>CABJAM010000001.1 GCA_902363555.1 Lachnospiraceae bacterium
TTAATAATTTTAATTTTAAGAAGGGGTCTGTTCACCATACACATAAATCGTCAGAAGCTCTGTATTTACAGGGATTCTGACGATTTTGCTTCCAAACTTGAGATTTTATAACAAATGCGGCAACTAATCAATGGAATTATGTTGAAAATTTTTTTTGCGTACTATTTAGGTAAAGGTTCCAAGCGTTATGGCGGCGGGCCTGGCTCCGATTCCGGGGCGCCATCATTCTTTAAATAGAAGAAAATGTTGAATAAAATAAGACGTTGATAGGTTGGATAAAGTTATCGACAGCATTGTGGATAATGTGAATAACTGGGACGGATGATTTACATAATCTATTTCCGTTTTTATCGCCATTTTTCGTTGGGGATAATTTATCCAGACTATTCACAACGCTGTAAATGGCTTAAATAGTGGATTTTTCGTCGTATTATGAGTTTTTTTCTGGAGTTATAAACAGGTTTTCCAAAAGTTATGCACAAGTTATCCACATTTTGTGGATAAAGTTATGTTAAGCCGGTTTTGAGGTGGGTTTTACACAGGATATTGTGGATAAGTGGGACTCTTTCCAGTGGAAAAGCATATGGGCAGATAAAAATTGTGGTTTACCATAGCAGCACAGCGGCGGCTGGTAACGCATTGGCGTTTCAGCTTATGGCCGATCGGTTACACTCCGGCGACTCTGCACAGCAGCTGCCGTTAACGCTTCGGTGTCTCTTCCTATATATAGTAGTAAGCACAGCCTGCGCCACAATTACTGGTTACGCGTATGACTATACCTAAAAAAAGTATAAAAAAATCAAGGTTTTGCTTGACGTGGCGGGCACGAACTAATATAATATAGTAGATATTTTAGCTATTAAAATAACACAGATATGCATTTTCATAGAATTTGTCATCTGTCGTTGTTAGTGATAAAGGAGGTGCATCGAAGATGAAAATGACATTCCAGCCGAAGAAAAGACAGAGATCCAAAGTTCATGGCTTCAGAAAGAGAATGAGCACATCTAACGGAAGAAAAGTTTTATCCGCAAGGAGAGCTAAAGGAAGACATAATTTATCAGCATAGGTCGCATATTTTGTGACCTTTTTCTTTATCATCATGAATTAAGAGGTTAAGCTTGATGAAATTTTCGGAATCTTTAAAGAAAAATAAAGATTTTCGCCATGTGTATGATGAAGGAAAGTCGTATGCGAACCGTTATCTGGTCATGTATGCGATGTCGAATGGACTGGAAAGGAACCGCCTGGGGATATCCGTCAGCAAGAAGGTGGGCAACAGCGTTGTCCGACACCATCTGACGCGGCTGATACGGGAGAGCTACCGACTCAATGAAGAGCTCTTTTCCAGTGGTCTGGACATAGTGGTAATTGCAAGGGTAAATGTCAAAGAAGCCGGCTTCCATCAGGTAGAAAGTGCTCTGATGCATTTGGCCGGTTTACACAGGATTGTGAAGTGATGGGATAATGCTTAAGGTTTACAGGACTATTATGGATTTAATAAAGAAATTGATGATCGCTCTGATCCGCTTTTACAGGAAATATCTGTCCCAAATGAAGCGGATGCCCACCTGCAAGTATTACCCCACCTGTTCACAATATGCCATTGAAGCGATCGAAAAATACGGAGCCATTAAAGGTGGCTTTTTAGCAATAAAGAGGATATTAAGGTGCAACCCATTCTCAAAAGGAGGGTATGATCCTGTACCGTAACAAGGAGGTAACACGTTGGATTTACTGTTTTTGACAAAAACCGGGGGAATACTGAAGCCATTTGCCATAGTGCTTGGGTGGATTATTAACTACATTTATATTTTCCTCGAAAAGATTGGTATTCCGAACATCGGTCTGGCTATTATCTTATTTACATTGATCGTAAATATCATATTACTGCCGATGACCATCAAGCAGCAGAAATACACAAAGCTGTCTGCTGTAATGAATCCTGAGATCCAAAAGATCCAGGCAAAATACAAGGGAAAAAGAGACGAAGTTTCTATGCGCCGTATGCAGGCGGAAACTCAGGCTGTTCAGCAGAAATATGGTGCGAGCACCATGGGCGGCTGTCTGTATATGTTGATCCAGATGCCTATTCTGTTTGCCCTGTACAGGGTCATTTATAATATCCCTGCGTATGTAGATTCTGTTTATGCATTATATGAGCCTATTGCCAACGGTATTTTAAACGCCGGGGGTGGCATGGATATTGCCAATACACTGATCACGGACCTGCAGATCCGTGTGTCACAGTTTACCGCAGATAATTTTACTGTAAACAGTATTATCGATATGCTGTATAACGTAAAAACTGCCGGTTGGGACACGATTTCCCACTCCTTTGGCGGTGAAGTGGCTTCCGCTGTGGCGACGTATCAGCCGCAGATCCAGTCCATCAACTGGTTTATCGGTGGTTTGAACATTGCCGATCCGCCAGTACAGAACATGTTTAACCCCGCGACATGGTGGCCGGGCATACTTGTTCCGGTACTTTCCGGTTTTACACAGTGGTTAAGTATTAAAGTGACCTCTGCGCAGACAAATACTCAGACCAATTCACAGGAAAATCCTATGGGAAATTCCATGAAGATGATGAATACGATCATGCCTTTGTTCTCCGTATTTATCTGTTTCACGATCCAGACCGGTCTTGGTATTTACTGGATCGCCAGTGCCGTATTCCGTACGATCATATCTGTTATTGTTAATAAATATCTCGATAAGGAAGGCGTGGACGAAATTATCGAGAAAAACAGGGAGAAGGCCAAGAAAAAGGCTGCTAAAAAGGGAGACAAGCCATCCCGGTTTGAAGAATACGCAAAACAGAGCACCAAAAACATTGAAATGGCTGAGGCCGCTGCAAGAAAGCGCAAGTCGATCAGTGAACTGGCAAGTACTTCTGTTGAGGGCGGAGCTTCCACCGGCGGCAAGAAGAATAACAACAATACTAAAAATTCCGGCAATAACAGCAAAGTGGAGAGTAATCCGAAATTATCTGTTGGAACAGTCAAAGAAGATACAGATGACAAGAAAGGGAAATCCGGTAAAAAGGGTGATACCGGAAACACCAATATTTCCGCTTATGCCAATATGCTGAAGAAGAAATAGGGTGGAGGTTTATATGGAGGACTATATTGAAATTAGTGCAAAAACCGTTGATGAAGCTATAACAGATGCCCTTTTGAAGCTGGAAACGACCAGTGACAAGATCGAGTACGACATTGTTGAAAAAGGCAGCAACGGACTGTTCGGACTGATCGGCGCAAAGCCGGCGGTCATCCGTGTGCGCAAAAAGTTCAATCTGGTTGATAACGTACAGAGTTTCTTAAAAGATTTGTTCAAAGCCATGAATATGGAAGTGAAATCTGCCATTGATTACGATGAAGGTGACCGTACGATGAACATCGTATTCAGCGGCGACGAGATGGGGATTCTCATTGGCAAAAGAGGCCAGACACTGGATTCCTTACAGTACATCATCAGCCTTGTGGTAAACAAGGAAAGTGATTCTTATATCCGTGTGAAGGTGGATACTGAGAATTATCGTGAACGCCGTAAGGAAACACTGGAAACGCTTGCCAAGAATATTGCCTATAAGGTAAAAAGAACCCGCCGCAGTGTGGCACTGGAGCCCATGAATCCTTATGAACGCCGGATCATCCATTCAGCGCTGCAAAATGACCGTTATGTGGAAACACACAGCGAGGGCGAGGAGCCTTACCGTAAGGTTGTTATAACCCTTAAAAGATACTCTAAGGATCGAGAGAAAAAAGATATGTAAGCATTCAGCCAGGACTCAGGGCTGGTTGAATATTGTAAACGTAAATCCCCCCGTCGTTTCGATGGGGGGAATTTAATTGTAATAGTTTGGCACATCGAAACGGTTACATTTTATTGAATAGAAGGGAGTAGTTCCATGATTAAGGATACGATTGCCGCCATATCCACAGGTATGACCAATTCCGGTATTGGCAAGGTTCGGATGAGTGGCAGCCAGGCCATAGCCATCGCAGATCAGGTATATAAAAGCCCTGGCGGCCATAAGGCTCTTACAGGTGCGCAAAGCCACACGATTCATTATGGATATATTTATGACGGCGACAGACTCATTGACGAAGTACTTGTACTGATCATGCAAGCCCCCAGGTCCTATACCACCGAGGATATGGTGGAGATCGACTGCCACGGCGGCGTGGTGGTGATGAAGAAAATATTAGAGACGCTTATAAAATATGGCGCCCGGCCGGCCCAGCCCGGGGAATTTACGAAGCGGGCCTTTTTAAATGGACGTATCGATCTGACTCAGGCTGAGGCTGTGATCGATGTGATTAATGCGAAAAATGAATATGCCCTGTCCAGCTCCGTAAAGCAGCTTCGGGGCAGTGTTTTTAATAAAATAAAAGAAATCCGTAAAAGTATTATCGGAAATGTGGCATTTATCGAGGCCGCGCTGGATGATCCGGAGCATATCAATGCCGATCACTTTGGTGATGAGCTTGCGGTCAATGTGGAAAATGATATACGGATATTAAAAAAGCTGCTGGATTCAGCAGACAATGGCCGGATGCTGAAGGAAGGCATAAAGACGGTCATCGTGGGCAAGCCCAATGCGGGCAAGTCGTCCCTTTTAAACGCCCTTGTGGGCGATGAGCGGGCCATTGTCACCGACATTGCGGGAACGACCCGGGACACGTTGGAGGAGTCCATCAATGTCCACGGGATACCGCTCAATATCATCGATACGGCGGGGATTCGGGATACGGAGGATATTGTCGAAAAAATCGGCGTGGACCGGGCCAAAACCTTTGCAAAGGATGCAGACCTGATCATCTATGTGGTGGATGGTTCAACAGCGCTGGATGAAAATGACGCGGCCATCATCGATATGATTTCAGAAAAAAAGGCGATTGTGCTTTTAAATAAAATAGACTTGAATTTAGTGACAACCCGGGATATATTAGAAGAGAAAATGAACCATCCCATCGTGGAAATCTCAGCCAGACAGGAACAGGGGATGGATGACCTGGAAAACCTTTTAAAAGATATGTTTTTTGATGGAAAGCTGTCTTTTAATGATGAAATATATATTACAAACGTCCGCCATAAGGCGGCGATCAGCGAGGCGCTGGAAAGTCTTGGGCTGGTGCTGGAGAGCATCCGGGCCGGGATGCCGGAGGACTTTTTCTCAATCGATCTGATGAATGCTTATGAAACATTGGGTGGGATCATCGGGGAGTCGGCCGGTGAGGATCTTATAGATACGATATTCAGCGACTTTTGTATGGGAAAATAACATTATCGTTCAAAGGGAATGGACGGTTACAGAATGGAGATTTAAATTATGTCATATACGTATGAAGCTTATGATGTGGCTGTGGTCGGTGCGGGGCATGCCGGTTGCGAGGCCGCTTTGGCCAGCGCAAGACTGGGGCTTTCAACCATCTGCTTTACGGTAAGCATCGAGAGCATTGCCCTCATGCCGTGTAACCCAAATATCGGGGGCAGCTCCAAGGGCCATCTTGTCCGGGAAATCGATGCTCTGGGCGGGCAGATGGGAAAAACAATCGACAAAACATTTATTCAATCAAAAATGCTGAATAAATCCAAAGGACCGGCCGTTCACTCGCTGCGCGCCCAGGCGGATAAGGCCGATTATTCCCGGGAAATGCGGAATATCCTTGAAAACCAGGAAAATCTCACAATTAAGCAGGCAGAAATCGTGGATATACTCACAGAGGACGGCCATGTGTGTGGTGTAAAGACACATACCGGAGGAATTTATCCGTGTAAGGCGGTTGTCCTTGCCACAGGAACCTATCTGAAGGCGCGGTGCCTTTGCGGCGAGAATATTACCTATACCGGTCCCAATGGGCTCCAGGCCGCAAATTCGCTTACGGAGTCATTAAAGAAGCTTGGGATCAAGCTGGTGCGTTTTAAGACGGGAACTCCGGCGCGTATTGATAAGAGGACAATAGATTTTTCAAAAATGACCGAACAGTTTGGCGACGACCACATCGTGCCTTTTTCCTTTACGACGGATCCGGAGACGGTTCAAAAGGAACAGGTGTCCTGCTGGCTGACCTACACGAACGAGGAAACACATAAGGTGATCCGTGCCAATCTGGACCGCTCGCCCATTTATGCCGGTGTGATCGAGGGCACAGGCCCCCGGTATTGTCCGTCTATCGAGGACAAGGTGGTCAAGTTTGCTGATAAGGACCGGCATCAGGTATTTATCGAGCCCGAGGGGCTTTATACCAATGAAATGTATGTGGGCGGTATGTCCAGTTCATTGCCCGAGGATGTCCAGCATCAGATGTACACCACCGTTCCGGGACTTGAACATGCAAAGATTGTGCGCAACGCCTATGCCATTGAGTATGACTGCATCCCTGCCACCCAGTTAAAATCCAGCCTGGAATTTAAGCAGATCGAAGGGTTGTTCTCCGGCGGCCAGTTCAATGGCAGCTCCGGTTATGAGGAGGCGGCGGCGCAGGGCCTTATAGCGGGCATCAATGCGGCTATGAAGATCATGGGCCGGGAGCCGGTGATCCTCAAGCGCTCGGAAGCTTATATCGGTGTGCTGATCGATGATCTGGTGACGAAGGAAACTCACGAGCCATACCGGATGATGACATCCCGTGCAGAGTATCGATTGTTGCTGCGCCAGGATAATGCGGATCTGCGGCTGACGCCTATTGGCCATGAAATCGGTCTTATCGATGATGAGCGTTACAACCAGCTTATGGAGAAGGAAAGACTTATCGATGAAGAAATATGCAGAGTAAAGTCTGTAAATATCGGAGCTAATAAAACAGTTCAGGAATTGCTTGAACGCTATGGAAGTACGCCGTTAAAAACTGCGGCGACTCTGGATGAGCTGATCCGCCGGCCGGAGTTGGATTATGACATTCTGGCGCCCCTGGATGTACAGCGGACGAAACTTCCGCGGTCGGTGACGGAGCAGGTGGAAATTAACATTAAATATGAAGGATACATTACACGTCAGTTACATCAGGTGGAACAGTTTAAAAAACTGGAGTCCAGAAAGTTACCGGTGGACCTGGATTATAAGGAAATCAGCGGACTGCGCATCGAGGCCCGGCAGAAGTTGGATGCCATAAAGCCGGCGTCGATCGGACAAGCTTCGCGCATCGCAGGTGTGACACCGGCGGATGTATCGGTATTGCTTATTTATATGGAGCAGTATCGGCGGGGGTTAAAATAGTTTATTATTAGGTTTATAATGTCTTACAAACTGTAAAATATGTAGTTACAGTTTGTGTTTAACTGTAACATAAATGTATTACAGTTAGTATTTAACTGTAATGCGATTGATAACAGAAAAATATGATAACATAAGAGCAATTTATATTTATTACGCGGGCTTATGCAGTGATATTAGTATTGTCTGTGTAGTATATGCGCAAATTTGTCTAAACTGTTATTATGAATGAGCATAATGTAAAGGACGAAAATGATATGAGGGATACTACAAAATTCAGGCAGGGGCTTGAAAAACTTGGTATAGAGTTGACTGAAAGACAGATGGAGCAGTTTATGGATTATTATGAGCTGTTGATCGAAAAAAATAAAGTTATGAACTTAACGGCAATCACGGAATTTGATGAGGTTGTGGAAAAGCATTTTATTGACAGCCTTATGTTGGCAAAGGTGAGAAAGCTGGATGCGCCGCTTAGAATAATTGATTTGGGAACCGGCGCTGGATTCCCGGGAATACCACTGAAAATAGCGTTTCCTGGATTGGATATTGTTCTAGCGGATTCATTGAATAAACGCGTGAATTTTTTGAATGAGGTTATCGATGCTTTGGCGTTGGATGCGGATGGATCAATCTGTGCAGTTCATGGCCGGGCGGAGGATCTGGGAAGAAATCCTGCTTACCGGGAAAGCTTTGATTTATGTGTTTCCCGTGCAGTAGCCAACTTATCCACACTTTCGGAATATTGTCTGCCATTTGTCAAGATAGGCGGTGCATTTATCCCATATAAATCGGGAAATGTGGACGAAGAACTGCAGCAGTCAGGAAATGCTGTAAAAACTCTGGGTGGTATCATTGAGCGTTGTGAGAAAATGGTGCTTCCGGGAACAGATATCAGCCGCAGCTTTATAATTATCAATAAATTGGAAGCCACAAAGAAGAAATATCCTAGAAAAGCTGGAACACCGGGGAAGGAGCCGTTAACATGATTCGGGGAAAGTTTTTAATTGGTTATACAGATGATTTATCGGAGTGTTTTAATATAAGACGCCGGGTATTCGTAGAGGAACAAAATATAAGTGAGTCTGAGGAGTTCGATGGCGCGGACGAGCAGTGTGGGCACTACATTGTGTATAACGAACAGGATATTCCGGTAGCTACCGGGCGACTTATAAGGGTGAGTGATGATGTTTTTCAGATTGGACGTGTTGCAACCTTGAAGGAACACCGTCATAAAGGATATGCGGAATTTCTTATGCTGTCTCTGCTGGAAAAAGCCCGCAGCCTGGGCGGCAGGGAAGTGGATTTGATTGCTCAACTGCCTGCGGTAAAGTTTTATGAAAAGTGCGGTTTTGCCGTTGATGGTGATGAGATTATCATGGATGCGGGGATTGAACATTACCGGATGAAGCATAATTTAGATTCACATAAGACATGCTGTGGATGCAAGTGAAAAAAAATTTGATGTAAGTGCGTTTGGGCTGTGGCCCTAAGTAAGACTGGCTGTGGGTGTAAGTAAAAATATTCTTTGCTGTAAGTGCGTTTGGGCTGTGGCTTCAAGTAAGACTGGCTGTAGGTGTAAGTGTTATATACTTCAATTGAATATATAAGTACAACTAATAAAAAAGATGCCTTTTATATACCAACTGGTATACGAAAGGCATCTTTTTATTATAAATTTTCTTCCTTTAATTCTGCTGTAAGTCCGACCTGCTTTGCTGTCTCAAATGCTTCATTTTCTTCATCGCTCAGTGCAATAAAGGATTCGCCTTTTATAATCTCCTTGATATATGTGTAGCAGCCCTCGCGGCTGTGAATGGAATTGATAATATAACCGGAGTTTTCTTCATTGAGCAGGGCATAAGCAAAGCTGAGCTTGCCGCCCATTTCTTTAAAGGCGTCGTATTTTACAATGCCGCATTTCTGATAAGACTTTACCACAGAATGCTCCAAAGATTTTAATCGCTTGGATATATAAGCATCATTCTCTTTTAATTTGTCAATTTCATCGATACGGGTTTTTAATAGATCTTCAATGCTTCTGCCACCCCGGCCTCGCATAAATGAACGATATTTTTTTAGTAAAGTATTCTGGCGGACAAATAAAACGATTATAATTATAAACGCCAGCAATAATAACGCTAAAATTAAATATATAAGTATACCCGGGTCAAAAGAAAGTTTTGAAAGTATTTTACTTTGGACTTCCATAGTTACCTCCTGTAATTTTGTTTGCTTTTACCTGTAATTCTACGTTGCTCTGAGTTATTGTGTTACTCAGCCATACCGTGGACAGACTCAAATAAATCCATTAGACGTTCCAGTTCATCCATGGAGTAGTATTCAATTTCTATTTTTCCTTTGCTGTTTGTCTTGCCTTTGATGCATACTTTTGTACCTACAATGGATTTGATTTTTTCCTCCATGGATTTAAGTACAATAAGGCTTTCTTCATCTATTTTTGCTGCTTTTTCCTTTGCATCCTTGCTCTGGGCAAGACTTTTGACCAGTTTTTCTGTTTCCCGGACGCTCATTTTATGGTCAAATATCTTTGTAGCAACCAGATATTGTTCCTCTTTGTCCTCGATTCCAAGGAGCGCCCGCCCATGACCGCTGCTGATCATATCCTCCACGATCATTTGCTTGACCCGGTCGTCCAGCTTCAATAATCTTAATGAATTTGTGACAGCAGTACGGCTTTTTGCAACTTTTTCAGCAGCTTCATCCTGCTTTAAACCAAATTCTTCGATAAGGCGCTGGAATGCCATGGCTTCTTCTATGGGATTTAAGTCCTCACGCTGTATGTTTTCGATAAGAGCAATTTCAATGGATTCGACGTTGGTATAATCCTTGATAATAACAGGAACCTCTTTTAAGCCAGCAATACGTGCAGCGCGCCAGCGGCGTTCTCCAGCAATAATTTCATAGTTATCATTTTCATCCTTCTGTACGACCAGTGGTTGAATAATACCGAATTGTTTTATGGAATCAGCCAGTTCGTGCAGGGCGTCTTCATTAAAGTTTTTGCGGGGCTGAGCACGGTTTGGTTCAATCTCATCGATCTTGATATATGTATCTGCTGGAACTTCAACAATCTTTTCGACGGGAACCTCTACTTCCACGACTTTCTCTACAACTTTTTCAACGGGAACTTCTACGACTTTTTCAACAATCTTCTCAACGGGAACTTCTACGACCTTTTCCACGACTTTCTCAACAGGAACTTCTACAACCTTTTCAATAACTTTTTCAATAGGAACTTCCACGATTTTTTCAAGAACCTTATCGTTTTTGTTGGAATTAGCATTGGAAGTAGCGTTTTGCGGTTTAACAGGGGAAATCAGGGCGTCAAGACCACGGCCAAGACCACCTTTTCTATTTACAGCCATTGATCTTCATCCTCTCTTTCTATAACTTCCTCAGCTAAATAGCGGTAGGCCTCCGCACCTGCGGAACGGCTGTCATACAGATTAATCGGCATGCCATAGCTGGGGGCTTCGGCTAAACGCACATTTCTCGGAATAATTGTTTTATATATTTTTTTATTGAGATTTTCTTTGACGTTTTGTACCACCTGTGAGGATAGGTTTGTCCGCGCATCGTACATGGTAAATACAACGCCTTCAATTTCTAATTTGGGATTCAAACGTTCTTTTATGAGATCAATTGTATGCATAAGCTGGCTTAAACCTTCCAAAGCATAGTACTCACATTGAATGGGCACTAAAACGGTGTCTGCCGCTACCATAGCATTTACTGTTAATAAATTTAAGGACGGAGGGCAGTCGATAATGATAAAATCGTAATTATTCTTAATCTCATCCAGCTTATTCTTTAAAAAATACTCTTTGTTTTCCATAGAAATAAGCTCAATTTCAGCACCGGAGAGATTAATGTTTGATGGGATGACTGATAAACCCTCCATGACACTACTCTGAATACATTCTTCAAGGGAACATTCCTCTAAAAAGAGTTCGTACACCGTATTTTCAACAACATTTTTGTCAACACCAAGCCCGCTGGTGGTGTTGCCCTGGGGGTCGATATCTATTGTTAATATATTTTTGCTCTTTTCGGCCAAGCATGCGGATAAATTAATCGTAGTTGTTGTTTTTCCTACCCCGCCCTTTTGGTTTGCAACGGCAATAATTCTGCTCATAAAACCATCCTTTCTCGTAACTACGTAACTGTAAAATATTATACCATTTTTTGAGTAAATAAGCCATAGATAGGTGAGATAAAAATATGATTGTTTCACGTGAAACATTAGGCAAATTAGAGAAAATGTGGGAAATCAAGTCTTATTAGAAATGTTCAGTGTGGTATTTAGTGTTAGAAGATATATCCGAATGCTCACTTTTATATAAAGTAATGTTTCACGTGAAACATTCATAGACATGAATCAATATACTTTATGCGTAGGACTATCGGATATGAATTAATATGCTTCATGTGTAGGACTAACGGATATGAATTAATATGTTTTATGTGTAGGACTAACAGATACGAATTAATATGTTTCACGTGAAACATTAGTAGATATGGTTTAATATTGTTCCACGTGAAACGTTAATGAACAACTTCATTTAATATGTTCCACGTAAAACGTTAATACAACATGGTTTAATATATGTTTCACGTGAAACGTTGAATGCAAACCTAGGAAACGGTGATAGTTCTACTTATTACGATTATTCGGTGCTAAAATACTCTAATATTCTAATAGTGTTAGAGTATAAGAATATTAGAGTATTTTGGCGGCACTGGAATAATATTGAATTACATCTGCTCAGGGCATGCGATACCTAAAAGATCTAAAGCATCCTTCAATATTGCCTTCGTGATTTTAACTACATTAGCACGGGTGTATTTTACATTTTCATCCGCCACATTGATCTGGCAGTCATGGTAGAATTTGTTAAATGCCTGTGCAAGTGCAATTGCATAACGTGCAATAATAAACGGTTCATATTTTTCAGATGCATCCTTTATTACTTCCGAATAGCGGGATATTTCTTTTAATAAAGCCATGGAAGCTTCATCTGTCAAAACATTGTAATCATAGGCTTCCGGAACGTTCCCAACCTTTCTCATAACACTGGCTGCACGAGCGTAGGTATACTGTACATAAGGACCGGTTTCACCGTCAAAGTTCAACAGCTTATCCCAGTCAAATATCACATCCTTGATCCGGGAGTTATATAGATCGTTAAATATAATTGCACCGATGCCGACCTGTTTAGCAACAGTTTCCTTATCTGGAAGATCCGGATTCTTTTCGGCAATTATTTCGCGGATTTTCTGGATGGATTCGTTTAATATATCTTCAGCATAAAGGATATTTCCTTTTCTGGTGGACAGCTTACCACTCTTAAGGCTGACAAGGCCGTAGGGGATATGCACAAGTCCTTTATACCAGTCATAACCCATTAACTCAATAACTTTAAACCATTGGGCAAAATGCAGCTTCTGCTCAAGACCGGTGACATAGAGACACTTGGTAAAATGATACGTGTTCTGACGGTATAATGCTGCGGAAATATCTCTTGTCGCGTATAATGAGCTGCCGTCCTTTTTGGTGATCAGGCACGGAGGCATGTTGTAAGCTTCCAGATCCACGATCTGTGCGCCATCACTCACAGTAATAAGTCCTTTTTCTTTGAGTTCCTCAATAACCGGAGCCATCTTGTCATTATAAAAGCTTTCACCATTGTAGGAATCAAATTCAATTCCCAGTATATCATAAACCCGCATAAATTCCTTCAGGCTTATTTCAAGGAACCATTTCCAAATACTCAGCGCCTCTTCATCGCCGTGTTCCATCTTGGTAAACCATGCGCGCGCATCGTCATTCAGGGAAGGGTCTTTTTCTGCTTCCTCGTGAAAACGGACATAGATACTCATAAGCTCGGAAATACCATCCTTTTCAACGGCTTCCTTGCTTCCCCATTTTTTATAAGCAACAATTAATTTTCCGAACTGAGTACCCCAATCACCGAGATGGTTGATACGGACCACATTATAGCCCAGTTTTTTATATATTTTGTGTAATGAGTTACCGATGATGGTTGTTCTCAGGTGGCCAACATGAAAATTTTTGGCGACGTTGGGAGAGGAATAGTCAATACAGATTGTTTGGCCATTACCTTCCGTGGAACTTCCATAATTAGCGGACGATGTGTAATTATCCACAATATGCTGTGCAAATTTTGCTTTATCCACAAAAAAGTTCAGATATCCGCCTTGAACCTCAACTTTGCTGAGAAAATCGGCGTCGCCTATTTTCTCTTTAAGTTCCTGGGCAATCATTGGCGGAGCCTTGCGATAGACTTTGGCCAGACGAAAGCAGGGAAATGCAAAATCTCCCATCTCTGTTTTTGGAGGGATTTCTACAAGCTGAATTAATTCCTCACGGGTAAGCCCCTCCGTATTTTCTAAAAGCAGATCAACGACTTTATTTTTCATAATAGAGAATCCTTTCTTAAAATATATATTAACAATTGTAGGTTTACATAAATACGAACTGACACATTTAATATAAAATCACTTTGATGTGAAAGTTACCGGTGAATAATTTTAAAGTTGTATAAAGCTAACAAAAATGGAGATTTTTGCAATTTAGTATTGTTTTTTGCTGTCAATCGTGATATATTATTAACAATTTATGATTCTGGAGATTAATAGGAACTATCAATACTAAAACGCCGATTTCCCTGTACGCCTGTATATAATACGAGCTGTAACTATTTTACATCATAATTGAAAAAATATCCATTAAAAAATGTTTGTATATATAACTTAATTATCATATAATTATAGGTAATAGATAAATACATTTAATGGGTATGAAAGGGGCGATATCATTGGGAAAGAAAAGAAAAATAATATCAGCAGCGGCATTGACCGCAGCAGCAGTGACAGGCATTCATATTGCCAACCGGCTGATGTTTTTTTATTCGACAATTAAAGAGAGACTTGGGTGCACACAGGACTCTTTTTATAAATGGCGTTTTGGTAATGTTTATTATTCAAAAACAGGTGAGGGCGCGCCTCTGCTTTTAGTCCACCAGTTGGATTATGCTTCTTCGGCATATGAGTGGAAAGGTGTTGTGGATACGCTTTCAAAAACCCACACGGTTTACACCTTGGATCTGCTGGGCTGTGGCCGCTCCGACAAACCGAAGGTGACCTATACAAATTATCTGTATGTACAACTGCTCAATGACTTTGTTAAGGAAGTCATCAAAGCAAAGACGGATGTGATGACCAGTGGAAATGCTGCAAATCTGGCGGCGATGGCCTGTTTTATGGAACCATCCCTGTATAACCGTCTTGTTTTCATACAGCCCGGACGGATTTCTGATACAAGCCGGTGTCCGAAAGCGAATCATAAAGCATTAAAATATTTTATGGAGGTTCCAGTACTGGGAACTCTTGTATATAATATAATAAGCAGTAAAAAACAGTTGAGAAAGCAGTTTACCGGTGAGTATTTCTTTGATGCGGATAACGTGGATGACGAACTTGTGGAGGCCTTCTGCGAGGCTGCACATCTTGGCGGGGCATCGGCCAGATATTTATATGCCAGTGTGCGCAGTCATTTTACAGATATTTATGTCGGTAATGCTGTTCGCCAGTTGGATCACAGTATTTATGTGATTGGAAGCGATGCGGGAGAATCGACGGCCGCACTTGAGGAATATGAGGAATACAACCCGGCTGTGGAAACGGCTGTCATAAAAAATACGAAGAGGCTGCCGCATCTTGAAAATCCGGATGCGATTATTGAGCTGTGCGGTATATACCTCGAATAAGAATGGGAGAATCGGTTGTATGAGGTGTATATATGAATGAGTTTTGGAGTACTCAACTGATTTATATATTGAGATTGTTTGTTGCGATGATATGCGGTGTTGCCATAGGCATGGAACGTAAAAATAAGTTGAAAACCGCTGGGATTGCCACACATGCGATGGTTGCCATGGCATCGGCACTGATGATGATCGTATCCAAGTATGGCTTTTACGATGTGATCATTAAGGACAGTATTCAATTGGACCCATCGCGTATCGCGGCTGGTGTTGTGACCGCCATCAGCTTTCTGGGCGCCGGAGTCATCTTTACTCACAAGATGACCGTCAGCGGTATTACCACAGCCGCAGGTCTGTGGACGACTGTGGGTATTGGTATTGCTGTTGGCTCAGGAATGTATCTGCTGGGCGTGTGCGGAACTGCTATGATTTTGATCTTACAGTTTATCGTTCATCGTAAGTATCGTTTTAAAAAGACACCGACGATGGAACGCATTGTGCTCATTTTAGATGAACAAAAGGATATTCACGAAGTGTTTGACAGGGTTTTTGTGTCAAAAAAGATCGAGCTAACAAATGTTTCTGTTGAGCGTATTTCTGGAAATAAGCTGCGGATCAAATTATACGTAAAATTTCCGGATGCTTACAGTATTGAAAATGTAATCAATCTGTTAAAAGAGATGCCGGAAATCCTTTCGGTGGAGCTTTAAGAAAAAACTGTTATGCATATGCCATTTAAAATTGCTTCGCTATGGGCCGTATGCCTATAAAATGTACGTGTTCGTTGGAATAACATGCTTGAAATTTGACCAAAGCTATTATATAATGGGTTGGTCAGCATTCTTTTAAGGAGGTGGATTTATGCATGATTTTATGAGAGCCATTGGGTTTGGCAATTTAAAAGATAAAATTGAATATCAGGAAGTACTGCGTAATGTACTGGATGAGCCGACGGAGGTTTTCATGTCACCATGCAGCATGAAATCTGCCTTTGGCGGAATGGCCAAGGAGTATGCGCACCATATGGGCCTCATGGCTTTTGGTGAATTTAATCCTGAAGCAGATTTAGAGCCGGAGTTTTATTTTCCTTATCTAAAGGGAAGAAAGGTTACGACCAAGGAGTATGTTTCTGTGGAGAAACTGCCGGATAAGGAATCTTACTTAGGTGTTTGTGATGAAGTCAATGTGGGTGTATCGGTAATATTTCAGCTTCTTAATATGAAGGATTACATGGAATACTCATTGACCCATGAAAATATACTGCGGCAGTTGCCGATCACTCTTTCGGCTTTGTCCATCTCGGGGAAGGTGATCCTTCCACTGATGAAGGACGAAGATCAGAAGGAACAGCGGCGCATGGAAAACAGTCACCGCAGTCAGATGATCGCCGCAGCCCGTCAGGGAGATCAGGATGCCATTGAAAGTCTGACACTGGAAGATATCGATCTGTATTCCGTCGTTTCCCGGCGGGCAAAGACGGAGGATATCCTTACCATTGTCGAATCCTATTTTATGCCCTATGGTATTTCATGTGACCAGTATTCTGTTTTGGGAAATATTCTGGATGTGGATACACTGACAAACCAGTGCACCGGCGAGGAAATTTACCGGATGACCCTGGAATGCAATGATCTGATCTTCGATTTATGCATTAATAAAGAGGATTTACTGGGAGAACCTGCCGTTGGCCGAAGATTTCGTGGAAATATTTGGCTTCAGGGGGTTGTGGATTTTAGTGGAAATGGGTTATAATAGGAGTAGTGCTGATAGGCTGGTTGGTTTTTTATGACTTGTGGAAATTACCATAGCTTCCTGTGGATGGATTCCGGATTTTAGATAAGCGATGTGGATAAGTTTGCAGCCGGGTACAAAACGTACTTCGGCTGCAGATAAAAATAAAATATGTTTCCGTAGCTCAGTTGGATAGAGCGACCGCCTCCTAAGCGGTAGGTCGGGTGTTCAAGTCACCTCGGGAACGCTAAGAATGCCGCCGAAAACTTTGTTTATTGATTCAAGGTTTTCGGCGTTTTCTATTTTAAAAAAGAATTTGAACTCATACTACAGAATAGGAACATAACAAATCAGGTCAATCGTGTCAATAACTTCTGGTAATTTAAATGCCATGAAGCGGATAGTAAATCTACTGGGTACATGGTATAATAAAAAATAATTTTATAGTGAAAAACGAATATAAGAGGGGCTTGTCTATAAATGAAATACGAAAAACAAATAAATCCTGAATTAAAGAAAATTGCAAAAAATATACCATATAACAGGATGATCATAAAGTGCGCCAATACCTTTCAGACGCTATCCTTTAATTTAACCAAGATTCCAAAGGAAGTTGATCATAGACATATAATGATTGAAGGATATAATGGGCTAAAATTAAAGGTAGATATATTTGAGCCATCCAATGTAAAAGATAAGCGCCCCTGTTTGATCTATGTCCACGGAGGCGCCTTCAGCTACAAGGCCTCTGCCTATCATAAAAAACTTGCATGTATATATGCAATGAAAGTAAAATGCCGGGTTTATTTTCCTGATTATCATTTGATTCCTGAGTATCCGTATCCAGCCGCATATGAAGACGTTCTGGCATTATATAAGTACATTTTGAAAAACTCAGAAGAATTAAGCATTGATAATGAGAAGATTGGACTGGCTGGGGATAGCGCCGGCGCATCAATTGCAGCACTGATCTGTAATAATTATGAGCATAAAAATGTGAAACCGCCGTGTGTGCAAATGCTTATCTATCCAGTAACAGATGTGTCTATGCAGACGGATTCAATGCAACGGTTTTCAGATACGCCTTTATGGAACTCGATAAATAATAGACGAATGTGGCACTATTACTGTAAGAACCTGAAGGCTGAACATATGTATGACGTTTCTCCAATGCATAGTCATTTACCTCAAATAATCCCTGATACGTATATCGAAACTGCGGAATATGATTGTTTGCATGATGAAGGCGTTATCTACGGGAAAAGACTGCGGGAAGCCGGGGCAAAGGTTCAAATAAATCAAACGGGAGGAACCATACACGGGTATGACTCTGCCGTAAGTACTAAAATAGCACTTCGTAATATTAAAAAACGCATTTTGTTTTTGAAGCATGGGTTCAATGTTTGAAGTATGACCGATAAAAAAGAGCATGGCAAGAATTGTAATAAGATTCTTGCCATGCTCTTTTTTTGCCTGGCGAAAAATAAAAAAGTTTGGCAGAAAATTGTGCCTGATCGACCAAGAATGAAAAGGAAGCGCAGCCG
The DNA here is from genome assembly GCA_902363555.1 of Lachnospiraceae bacterium. Taxonomy (GTDB): domain Bacteria; phylum Bacillota; class Clostridia; order Lachnospirales; family Lachnospiraceae; genus Catenibacillus. The sequence continues at coordinate 18,306 of CABJAM010000001.1, forward strand.
TTGAAATTATATAATGAATTACAACAAGGAGCCAGAGCAGCATTTGGCCAGAAACAAAACAGACAGCACAACAGCGTGTTTTAAGAAAAATAAGGAGGGCCTATGTTTGATAATTTTTTAATACGAAAGGACAGTTTGAAAAATGAAACGGATGATAACGGAGAAGTGACCGGCTTTACGTTTGCCGCAAGAAATGCCAATTACAGAGGCGTCTATCTGTCGCTGCACAACGGGTATTATATCACGGTGGATGGTGTTCCATATCCAAGGGATGTTCAGACCTTTGAGATCAATGGACAAAAACCGAGAAGCTTTGAAGAATTGAAAAAAGCGGTATGGGAGCACTGGGATTATGATGATGAAGGGATTATTCATGTGAAAAAGGCCGGAGGCCTTACGCCGGGCATGCATAAGCTTGAATTTCAGCAATCCGTTCTGGCGGCTTACGGGTATCTGCCCACGGACGAGGAATGGGTCAGGAATCCACCGGAGCCTGGAACGGGTGCGGGGTCTGATAAAACAAAAAATATCGTGACATACGAGCTTATGCTTCAGGAATAGGAGGAACACACATGGGAAAAATCAAAAGAGGCGTTTCGCTGTACAGCTACCAGCAGGCGCAGTTTTTCAAAGAGCTGGATCTGGAAGGGCAGATCCGGGAGGTGGGAACCCACCTGTTTGGCGCGGATGGCATAGAACTGTTGGACGAGCAGGCCATTCGGAAATATCCCAACCCGCCGGATGAATTTTTTGAAAACTGGTTTCATTGGATGGAAAAATATCATACAACGCCGGTGACGATGGATGTATTCTGTGACGTCCTTCAATTTCGGGATCATGTGATGAGCTACCATGAATGTGCCGAACGGCTTAAAAGTGATATACGGCTGGCGAAGAAGCTGGGCTTTAAAAATGTCCGCACTCTGGCGACTACGCCAGTGGAAATTATGATCGAGGCGCTTCCTGTGGCAGAGGAATGTGATATACGCATCGGCAAAGAAATCCACGCACCGATTCCTCTCAATGGACAGTTTGTCAGCGAGATTGTTGACTATGCCCAGCGCACAGGCACCAGGCATCTGGGAATCGTTCCGGACTGGGGGATTTTCGCGTTCCGGCCCTCGGAGGTGACGCTGGACTGGTACGTGCGGCAGGGGGCAAAACCGGAAAGCTGTGAGCTTGTAACGGAGCTTTGCATGGATAATTATAAGGGCAGGAGCAACGAGCTCAATGATATCGACCTGTCCATGTATTCCGCCGGAAATGTGGAATCCTTTTTCCATCGCTATCTCAAGCATGGTGATGCTCCGGCCGATCTGGTTCCTGCGTTTGAACGGATGGAAAAGCTGATCCGGGATAATGTTCCGGATTACTCGGATATTGACTTTGAAGTGATGGGGCAGGCGCTCCTGCTTTCACGGACAAAGCCGGAGGATTTAAAGGCGCTGATGCCCTATATCGTAAACATTCACGGAAAATTTTATAATATGTCGGAAATCCCCGGAAAACCAGGGCAGTACCAGGATATTTCCATGGATTATGAAGGGCCGGTCCGTTTCCTCAAGGCGCAGGGCTATGATGGCTATATTAACTCGGAATATGAGGGCCAGCGCCGTTTCCAGGACAGGGGCGTGGAGGATCTGATCAGCGAGGTGGATCAGGTGAGAAAGCACCAGGAAATGCTGAAACGCTTGATCGAAGAATAAAAAGAATAAATATAACAGTTGTCCGCACCAAACGGTTATGCATCGATTGCAAAATTAGAAACAGGAGGAAAATCTATGGAAAAGTTGAAATTAGGAATTATTGGCACAGGAGGGATATGTAATAATAAGCATCTGCCCTCTCTGGCTAAGGTGGCAGACAAGGTGGAGGTGGTGGCTCTTTGCGATCTTGTGGAGGAAAAAGCCATTGCCACAGCGAAAAAGCATGGACTGGAAAATGTAAAGATCTATACGGATTATAAGGAACTGCTGGCGAACCCGGAAATCCATATCGTCCATGTGTGTACGCCCAATGTGGCCCATTGCCAGATTACGGTGGATGCCTTCGCGGCGGGAAAGCATGTTCTGTGCGAAAAGCCCATGGCAGCAACTACTGAGGATGCGAAGCGGATGATGGATGCCTGGAAAAAATCCGGCAGGAAATTTACTGTGGGTTATCAAAACCGTTTCCGCCATGATGTCCAGGTGTTAAAGGCGGCCTGCGACGCCGGTGAGCTGGGTGACATATATTACGGGGAGGCCAACGCCATCCGCAGAAAAGCAGTTCCAACCTGGGGCGTATTTCCTGATAAATCCCAGCAGGGCGGCGGGCCATTGATCGATATCGGAACTCACGCGCTGGATATTACATTGTGGTGCATGAACAATTACGATGTGGACAGCATCAGCGGCCAGGTCTTTTATAAGCTGGGCCGGCTTCCCGAAGCAGCCGTGGGCAATACATACGGCGCCTGGGATACAGATACCTTTGAGGTGGAGGATTCGGCCATGGGATTTATTAAGATGAAGAACGGCGCGCTGATCAATCTCCGTGCAGCCTGGGCTATTAATATGCTGGACGCCAGGGAGGCTTCCACCACCCTTTGCGGAACGCTGGAGGGCGCGGAGATCAAGCACGGCGGCAGCTATCCCACATCCGAGCTGTGGTTTAACCACACCCGCCACGGGAAAATGTGCCATGAAACACTGTCCGGTGAGGCTTTGGTGGACTATTTTGACGGTGTGAACGAGGCTCCGGGCGTGGTCGAGGCAAAGCAGTGGATCGATGCTGTTTTAAATGACACAGAGCCCTGTGTTAATCCGGAGGAGGCATTTAAAGTAACACAGATCCTGGATGCTATTTATAAAGCGTCGGAGAAAAATGAGACGATCAAGCTTTAATACGGGAAAAAAGGTTTCAATAAAACAAAAACATAAATTATTGGGAGGTAAAAAAATGAAATTAAAAAGATTGGCAGCATGGATGCTTGCAGCAGCAATGACGGTTTCTCTGGCGGCATGTGGAGGAAGCCCAAAACAGGATACACCAGCCGATACACCGGCTAAAAACACGACAGCACAGGCGGATGCCGGCACAGCGGCAGATACAGCTTCCACAGGGGATACTGCGTCAGGTATGGTAGATCAGGTCGTTTTTGCCCTTGATGCAAGTGATTTTGATATGTCACCGTTTGCTACTGGAAGTACGCCGCGTTTCTGGATGGTGCAAAATGTATACGCGGCGCTGTACTGTATGCCGTTTTATGGCGCCAGCCTTGAGGAGATGGAGCCATGGCTTGCCAAAAGCTGCGAGAAAGTGGATGAGCTGACCTATAAGGTGACGCTTTTTGATTATATCCATGACAGCAAGGGCAATACGATCACCTCTGAGGATATTGTTTTCAGCTATCAGATGTGCTATGAAAAGGGCGGTGATACACGAATCAACTCCTATCTCGATCACATTGAGGTTGTGGATGATTATACGATGCTGTTCCACCTGAAAAAGAACGGCCCCGGCGTCATGGAATATCTCATGGGCAACTATACGCTGAGTGTGTGCAATAAGGAATGGTACGAAGGCGCCAGCGACCAGGAAAAAAATAATGACCCGGCAGCCACCGGCGCATACCGGATTGCAGACTATTCTCAGGGTGCAAGCATTACGCTGGAAGCCATTGAGGATTACTGGCAGACCGATGAAGCGCTTCGGTGCAGCGCAGATACTCAAAATGTAAAGACGATCGTATATAAGGTCATTACAGAGGCTTCTATGAGAAGTATTGCTTTGGAAAATGGTGAAATTGATGCTACGGTTATCAATGCCAGCGAGTTGAAACGCTACTATTCCGATGGCCAGGCGTTGGATGGCTGGACTGTGAATATTGCCGATGGAACCTTCTGTTATACGACTTTTGTAAACATGGCGCCGGGCCAGGGCTCCCTTGCCGATGACGAAAATCTTCGTCTGGCCGCGCTGTATGCGCTTGATTCAGAGAGCATTCTGTATGGCGGTGATTTTGATATGGATACCGGCGAGGTATGTTACAGCCTTGGAACACCGGTTATGGCAGGATATAAAGATAGCTGGTCCGAGGATTACTTTAATTATGATCCGGATAAGGCGAGAGAATATTATCAGGCGTCCGGTCATGCCGATGGCGAGGTGACGATCCGTCTGCTGAGCCGTACAAGTATCCCGGATGGCATGCATTCTGTAATGATGGCAAACCTGGAGGCCGCCGGCTTTAAGGTAGAACTGCTCAGCTACGACCAGGCACTGTTCAGTACATATAATCTCGATCCCTCTCAGTGGGATATCATGCTGGATAACAAAGGCGCAACCGGTAGTATTGTGACATGCTGGGATAATAACTTTAACCCGGAAAACCGAAAAGGAAATACGGTATGCTTTACTCAGGATGATGAACTCATCGAGCTTCTGACCGCAGCGACCACGACGGGAACCGATGAAAGTATTGAAAATTTCCATCAGGCGTTGAAGGCTCAGGCCTGCTGTAAAGGCTTATTTACAACAAAGACGCTGATGGTCGGACAAAATGGCATCGCAAATCTTGCAGTGAATGGAAATATGCAGCCGAGAGTCAATGCGTTTACATTTACACAGGATTATCAGTCCGTAGCCAAATAAACTTTAAATTATTCATGTAAAACGGCGCTGCCGGTGCGGCGGCGCCGCTTTCCCATCTTAGGATGAGAGGAGGACGCTTTAGATGTCACGTTATATTATAAAACGTTTATTGCAGATGATTCCGATTTTGCTCGTCGTTGCCATACTTATTTTCACATTGATGTACTTTGTGCCCGGCGATCCGGTCCAGATCATATTGGGAGATAATGCATCGGCTGAACAGATTGCGGAAACGAAGGCGGCGTTTGGTCTGGATCAGCCCTATATTGTAAGGCTTGGAAAATACCTGGCAGGCATCTGCCGTCTTGATTTTGGAACTTCATATATGAAGGGAACGAACGTGGGCGCTGACCTGATGGCCCGTTTTCCCAACACCCTGATTCTGGCCACCCTGAGTATTCTTTTTACGATCGTCGTCGGGATTCCCCTGGGAATCCAGTGTGCCATACGGGCAAATAAGCTTACAGATAAGATTCTGATGTTTCTTACGATGCTTGGAAACTCTATGCCGGGCTTTTGGATGGCGCTCCTTTTGGTGCTGCTGTTTTCTGTAAAGCTGAATCTGCTGCCGTCCAACGGTGCAGGTGGTCTGAAATATTTTATTCTGCCTGTCGTTGCCAATTCCATCGGCTCGCTGGCGGATATCGTGCGTCAGACCCGTTCCAGTATGCTGGAGGTGATCCGTTCAGATTATGTTGTAACGGCCCGTTCAAAAGGACTTTTGAATCGGGATGTGATCTGGAAGCACGCGCTCCCCAATGCCCTCATACCCATCATTACCCTTTGTGGAAGCAGGTTCGGAGCCATGCTTGGCGGAACGGTCATCATTGAGTCGGTATTTTCTATTCCTGGTATCGGTACGTATCTGGTCAATGGCATTAACAGCCGTGATTACCCAATTGTACAGGGCAGCATTATCTATATCGCGTTTATATTTGCCATTATCATGCTGATCACCGATTTGATTTATGCCTACGTAGACCCGCGGATCAAGGCGCAGTATGTCAATGGCGCTTCAAAGAAAGGAAAGGTGAAGGCGAATGAAAACTAAGACGAAAACAGGGATGAAGCCCGGGTCACTGGCGTACATCTGGTCCAGGATCCGCAAAAGCCCGGGAGCAATGTTCGGATTGTTCTTCGTCGTCATCTTATTTATCGTCTCTTTCTTTTCCGTGTATATATGCCGGTATGATTACGAGGAGATTGTTATGAAGTCGCGGTTTGCACTGCCAAGCCTGGAGCATCTTCTGGGCTGCGATGAGGTGGGTCGGGATATCCTTTCAAGAATCCTTTACGGCGCCAAGTATACGCTGAGTATCGGCATCCTTTCCACGGCATTCAGTTGTGTTTTCGGGATCATTTTGGGGTCTGTATCCGGGTATTTTGGCGGTAAGGTGGATACACTCATCATGCGTATCCTTGATATATTCCAGGCATTCCCAAACATCCTTCTCGCCATTGCGATTTCAACGGTTCTCGGAAAAGGCTTTGACAAAGTGATCTATGCCATCGGTATCAGCGGCATTCCGGCCTACGCCCGAATGATGCGGGCCAATATTTTGACGGTGCGCAATTCCGAGTATATTGAGGCGGCCTCATCCATCAACTGCACGACGTTCCGTATTATCCTGCACCATGTGATCCCCAATGCCATATCACCGCTGATCGTGCAGGTGGCCATGGGCGTGGCCAGTGCCGCGCTGGCTGCATCGGGGCTGAGCTTTCTCGGCTTTGGGGTCCAGGCGCCCACGCCGGAGTGGGGCGCTATGCTGGCTTCGGCCCGGGGGTATATGAGAGATTACCCGCACATGGTTATTATTCCGGGATTGTTTATCATGCTGACTGTGCTCAGCTTTAACCTGGTAGGCGATAAAATACGTGACGCTTTAGATCCGAAGCTGAGAGAATGAACGGGGGTAGAAAAATGGAACAAAGTACAAATAGAGATGAGATTTTCTTTGCTGTAAAGGATCTTACCGTTGAATATACCTCCGGCGGAGAGGTCATCCATGCGGTAAACGGGGTATCCTTTGAATTGGAAAAGGGTTCAACCATAGGCCTGGTGGGCGAAACCGGAGCCGGTAAAACGTCCATCGCCAAAGCGATCATGCGCATTTTACCGGATCATGCCACGAAAGCCGTGGGCGGGCAGGTATTGTTTGAGGGAGAAGAATTGCTGGCATTGCCGGAGCAGGAGATGCGGGTGCTTCGGGGTAAAAGTATTTCCATGATCTTTCAGGACCCGATGACGGCGCTCAATCCTGTAAAGACAGTGGTGGATCAGATTGCGGAGGGTATCCGCCTTCATCAAAAGCTGAATAAGCACGATTCTATCAAGGCTGCCGTAAAAATGCTTGAAACCGTCGGTATATCTGAGGACCGCGCCCATGAATACCCACATCAGTTTTCGGGAGGGATGAAGCAGCGCGTGGTCATTGCCATCGCTCTGGCCTGCAATCCTAAGCTGCTGATCGCGGATGAACCGACGACAGCTCTGGATGTGACGATCCAGGCGCAGGTGCTGGATATGATGAAGAGCCTGCAAAATGAAATGGGAACGGCTATGATACTTATTACCCATGACCTGGGCGTTGTTGCGGATGTGTGTGAAAGCGTCGCCGTAGTTTATGCCGGGCAGATCGTCGAGTATGGAAGTAAGGAGGATCTTTTTGATCATGCGTCTCATCCATATACTATCGGGCTGTTTGGCGCGCTTCCGGATCTGAGCAAGGATGTCCGCCGGTTATCCCCGGTGGAAGGGCTGCCGCCAGATCCCAGCAACCTGCCCACGGGCTGTGCTTTTGCACCCCGATGCCCCCACGCCACAGAAGAATGCGGCCAGGCCATAGCCATGACGGAAATCAGCCCAAAGCATTATGTGCGCTGTATTCAGATCGGAAAGGAGAAATAAGATGGCATTACTTGAAATCGAACATCTGAAAAAATATTTCCCTTCACCCAGAGGGATGGTCCATGCGGTGGACGATGTATCCTTTTCCATTCAAAAAGGGGAGACGATGGGCCTGGTGGGAGAGTCCGGCTGCGGGAAATCCACCCTCGGCCGTACGATCATCCATCTTTTGGACAGTACAGACGGAACCATACGGTTTGAAGGTCAGGATGTGACACATCCGGATAAAAAGGGGCTGGCAAAGCTTCGGGAAAATATGCAGATCATTTTCCAGGACCCTTATTCCTCATTAAATCCCAGATTGACGCTGCGCGATACGGTGATGGAGCCGTTAAAGCTTTCCGGACGTTTTACGAAGGCGGAGCTGGAGGAGGAAACAACACGGCTGATGGAGCTGGTGGGCATTGAAAAACGGTTTCATATGTCCTATCCCCATGAACTGGACGGCGGTCGGCGGCAGCGTGTGGGCATTGCCCGGGCCATCGCCCTGAATCCCAAATTCGTGGTGTGCGATGAGCCAGTGTCCGCACTGGATGTCTCTATCCAGGCCCAGATTTTGAATCTGCTCATGGATCTTCAGGAGGAATATGGCCTGACCTATCTTTTTGTAACCCATGACCTTTCGGTGGTCCGGCATATTTCCAAAAATATCAGCGTTATGTATCTGGGCCAGATGGTGGAAACCGGACCGACAAATGAGCTTTTTAACCATCCCCTCCATCCGTACACAAAGGTACTTTTATCGGCGATCCCCACAGTGGATATCCATAATAAAAAGTCACGGATACTGGTCAAGGGCGAGATCAATTCGCCGATCAATCCAAAGCCTGGGTGCCGGTTTGCACTGCGATGCCCGTATGCGGAGAAAAAGTGTCACGAGCCGGTACAGCTTACGGAGGTCAGCAAGGGTCACTTTTGTTCCTGCTGTCGCGTCCATGAAATTCATTCGTAACGGACCGCCCCTTCCATAAAGATCCGGAATGTGATATTCTTAACTTATTAACCCGGTAGTCATAATGGCGTAACAGTTTTTAGGGGCCAAACTGATGCATAATGGACTACCTCTGGAACCGGGAAGGTGGGCAATGAACGGAAAATTAAAATACGCTGTCATTGGCTATGGATTTATCGGCAGAAGGCATGTAAATACGCTGAAATGCTTTCCGGATGTGGATTGCGTGGCTGTATGTGATAAAAATCCCACACGGCTGGAAGAAGTAAAGGCACTTTACCCTGAAATCCATGTCTATGACAATGCAGCGGAAATGTTTGATAAAGCAGATATTGACGGCGTTATTATCGCGGCAAATAATAATCAGCACAAAGCGCTTGCTGTGATGGCGGCTCAGGCCGGCGTACATATTCTGGTGGAAAAGCCGGCGGCACTGACGGTGGCGGAGCTGGATGAGATGGCGGAGGCGGCGGGGAAAGCCGGCGTGACATTTACCGTTCACCAGCAGCGGCGGTTTGACAAGGACTTCCGATGCGTGAAGGAATGTTATGACCGTGGGCTGGTGGGTGACATCTATACGGTTAAAAGCGCCCTTTATGGCTATAACGGCAATATGCATGACTGGCATGTATACCGGTCCGAGGGCGGTGGCATGCTCTATGACTGGGGTGTGCATCTCATTGACCAGATGCTCTATATGATCGACAGCCGACTTGTTTCGGTTTACGCCGATGTGCGCAATGTCATTAACAAAGAAGTGGATGACTATTTTAAGATTTTGCTTCGTTTTGAAAATAGGGTCACGGCGGAAATTGAGCTGGGTACCTATTATCTTTCGGACCGGAAGGACTGGTTTGAACGCCACTGGTATGTGGGCGGGAATAAAGGCAGTATGTACGTGGATAAGTTTGATCCGAAAGGAAAGCTTGTCCGGACGACGCGGCTTCTTGAGAGTATTTCCAGAGATCAGGACAAATCGGTGGCCTCTTACGGACCGACGCGCTCCTTTGGCGTTCCCGAGCCGGGGCTGATCGTCACGGAGGACATACCGAGAGTCAACAGTGAACAGATCCAGTTTTTTGTAAATTATTTTAAGGCTGTCCGGGGCGAGGAAGAATTTCTTGTTAAGCTTCCGGAGGTGCGCCGCGTGCTGGCTGTGATGGAGGCCTGCCGGAAATCGGCGGAATCGATGTCAAGCGTTGCTTTTGAATGACGATCCGGGTTCCCGGAAGCACCGCGTTTTTATTGAAAATGGAGGGTTGGCATGGAAAGGAACTATTTACGTCCGGATAGTTTTATTGAACTGGATTTTACAACAGAGGAGCATATCGGAATCCATATGCATTCCGATATTGAGTTTCTTTTTGTTATCAGCGGACGCGTCGCTGTCCGTGTGGAGGAGAACATATATCGGCTGGGCCCGGGGGATATGCTGCTGGTCAATGTGAACCGGAACCACAGCTATTCCGCCAGCCCGGACATTGTTATGGGCCGCTTTCTCATCGCCTATAATAAGATCCGGGAGTATTTGGGTAAGAGTGAGGTACTGTTCTGGTGTAATTCCGCGGAGGATGTAAATAGCGCCTATGAGGAGCTTAAAAAACTGGTATGCAGGATATTTAATCAATATATGTATAAGGGCTCGGCCAACAGCCTGTATCTTTACAGTCTTTACTTTCAGATGATGCATCTTATGGCTGAAAATTTCCTGCTGTCGGTGGATGACCGCAGGTATGATATAAAAAGCGAGCCGGAGGATCAGCGGCTGCAAAAGATCTTTGCCTATATCCGGACGAATTACAGTCAGAATATTACGCTGGATGATATGGCAAAGGAGCTGTATCTCTCCCCCACATATATTTCCAAATATATAACAAAGCATTGCGGGATGCGGTTTATGGAGCTGCTGACGGCGGTGCGCTTAAACCATGCGGTGGAGGATCTTTTATATTTGGATGCATCCATTATGAAGATTGCTCTGGATAATGGCTTTTCCAGTGTGGCGGCCTGCAATAAGGCGTTTAAGGATGCCTATCAGATGACGCCTTCGGAATTTCGGAAGCAGAGAAAATCCGGCAGGGATGAGCTGTCGGCCCAGGAGCAGGAAAAACGAAAAAAAATAAAAAAGAGCGTGGATGAATACCTGAATCGGTCACCGGAAAAGCAGGATATAAGCGTGAGCCTGACGGAGCTTCCCATTCTGCTTGAAGCGGATGCACCGGCGCTTGAACACTGGAACCGCTGCGGCTTGAAGATGATCAATGCGGGCGCTGCTCAGGATTTGATGAATACCAGGCTTTGTGAGCAGATCGTGGAGCGCAGGGAGCTTTTGGGCTTTGAGTATGTGCGGTTTTGGGATATTTATGCGCCTGAAATGTATCTGGATATCAATGCGGCTCACGAGGAGCAAAATTACAGCAGACTGGATATAGTGACGGATTTTCTTGTGAAAAATCACCTTAAGCCTTATATTGAACTGGGCGCCAAGCCTGTCCGCCTTTTGAGAAGTACGAAAAATCCTGTCACTGAAATAAAGAGAACGCTCACATTTAATTCCAGGGAACAGGAGCAGCGCTTTTATGCAGGTCTTGCAAGGCACTTTGTGAGCAGATATGGGGCGGATGAGGTGAAAACCTGGTATTTTGAACTCTGGGAAAATACCCAGATCCGCTTTGAAAATCAGGCGGATTTTCTGTATTCTGAAATGTCGGAGCAGGACCACCGCATTTATTTCGGCATGTTTAATCGTGTTGCGGGTGCGATCCGGAAGGTCATACCGGACGCCCATATTGGCGGCGCCGGGTTCCCGGTGCGGTTATATCGTCAGGAAGGTTTTAATAAAATTCTTTTATTGTGGAAACGGGAGCCGGAGCAGCCGGACTTTATTTCGATCACATGCTTTCCTTACAGCCTTGAAAAGGAAGGCAGCAGGTACTATGAAAAGCGCATTACGGATATGGATTTTGTAAGGCATAATATAAATCTGGCAGACAAAGCAATGGCGGAGGCCGGTATGGCAGAAAAGAAATTGCATGTGTCCGAATACAGCTTCAGCCTGTCCAATCGGAATGTGGTTAATGATAGCTGTCTGAAAGGCGCCTTTTTAGCCGCCAATGCCATATCGTGCTTTGAAAAGGCGGACATAGCGGCCCATTGGCTTTTCAGCGATATTTATGCGGATGCAAAGGATACCGGAACCGTCCTGTTTGGCGGATGCGGTATTTTGACGAAAGGCGGGATTCCCAAGCCCAGCTACTATGCATTTGAATTTCTCAATCGGCTTTACGGGGAGGTCCTCATAAAGAACGATCATGTGATGATCACCCGGGGGCGCGGCGCTTCTTTCCGGATTCTATGCCATAATTTGAAGCGACCGAATTATAATTACTATATCATGGAAGAAGACCAGGTATCGGTGAATAATCTGTCGGCCATTTTGGACGACCGGGAATTTTTGACCATCCGGGTGGAGATATGCCATCTTGAGACGGGTGTATATCTGCTGCGCAAAAACCGGGTGAACCGTAATTGCGGCAGTGTTCAGGACAAATGGATGGATCTGAATATGGAGCCGGGGCTGACGATGAAGGAGCAGGAGTATCTTGAAAAAAGCAGTATCAGCGAGATCAAATTTCTGGAACAGAGCACCATTGGCGATGTGCTGCATTTTGAGGTGGCTCTGGAGCCCAATGAGATCCAGTTTATTGATATACGGAAGAAGGATTGATCAATGAAGAAGTTAAGTATGGCAGCCAGATTGGGCGTTTACGCTTTTGGAATCTGGCTTGTTTCTTTTGGCATCGTTTTGTGTAAAAAGTGTGGTTTCGGCATTTCTCCCATTAGCTGTATTCCGTTTGTGTTAGAGAAAGTACTGCCGCTCAGCTTTGGCACATTGACAATGCTGTTCCATCTTGTGAATATATTCGTGCAGATGATATTGACGCCGCCCCGCTCAGGTATTGGTGGCGGCGGTAGCCCTTTTTTGTGCCGGGCTATACCGGGACTTACCGACAAAAAATTAATTTTACAGGTGCCGGTGGCTTTTTTGTTTGGCTGGGTCATCGATTTTATGCAAAAGCAGATCGTTATAGATGAAAAAAGTATGGGTATGCGGATTGCTGCGCTGATCTTCAGCGTTTTCTTTACGGCTCTTGGTATGGTCTGCATGGTTGGCATGAATCTGGTGCAGAATCCGCCGGATGGCTGTGTGAAGCTGATCAGCCTTCGGAAAAATAAGGAGTTTGGCCGGGTAAAGATCGGATATGATCTGGTCTGCGTCGCCCTGTCGGCGGTTCTTGGGTTGATTTTTTTGCAGAGACTTTCGGGGATTGGGATTGCAACGGTTGTTTCCGCAGTTTTTGTGGGTAAGACGGTGACATGGATTCGTTGTGGTATGCATAGGTTTGCGGGGGCTTGCGTACCGGTGTTTTCGGGGGTGGTACGAGGGGCGATAAGATTTGCCAGGCTGTGGGAGTGAGTGTGTGCAGTAGAAAAATGTGAATTTTGTGTTCTTAAAACATGGAAAAATGTGCAAAATATTCGTTGAAAACCTCGGAAAAATGTGTTTCGAGATCGGCCCCCCTCTTTTAAGCGATATATAAGTGAAAAAAGCCCTCCTGCGCAGTGAGATTTTCAGCGCTGTCGGACGCCAGAGTGATTTTATTCTGGCGTCTTTTTGTCTTTTTCAGGGTATTATCGCTTGCTGAAAACTTAGACGAAAACTACTAAAAAGTTGAATAAAGAAGAAAAATGTCGTATAATATGACCATTACAGATGTAAAGTATTGGATGTATTTTTGGAAAAAATAGACAAGATATGGCTGCTTAATGGCCACGGCACTGAATAGGGAATGGAGGAATTGACCAAATATATTGGTCATCAATGAAAATGAAGATTAAAAGCAAAGCATTAGTATTTTATCAAAATTTAACACCTCTGCATATGGGAACTGGAACAGAAATCGGTTTTGTAGATCTGCCGATTCAGAGAGAAAAAGTAACAGGCTTTCCGAAAGGTGAGGCTTCCGGGATCAAAGGGGCCTTTAAGGGAGAAAGTGAACATCCGGAGTGGTTTGGAAAAGAACGGCAAAACAATAACACAGAGGGCGATAATACAGAGGACGATAATAATGCGGGAAATGGCTGGGATATCGGGAGCTTTCGTTTTACAGATGCACGGCTTTTATTTTTTCCCGTCAGAGAATACGGAGGGAAAATGTTTGTATGGGTGACCTGTCCGTTTGTTTTGAAACGTTATTATGAAGAAATCAAAGATATGGGGATATGTAAAACCATGGAGGGGTGTAATATCGGCAATAAAGTTCCAGATGATAAAACCGCATATCCGCTTTCCGGCAGCGATTTTGTGAAAAAGCTTTATCTGGAGGATTTTGAATTTAATGTTGTTCCTGCACAGGATTGGCATTTTCCGGCAGAGCGTCTTATGGAATCAGAGAAGTCAGATATGGATAAATTGAAGAACTCGCTTTATCTTATTTCGGATACCATGTTTTCATATTTTTGTGAAATGTCAACAGAAGTCCAGACCAGGATCCGCATCGGGGAGAATGGCGTAGTTGAGGAAGGTGCACTTTTCCAGGAGGAATTTTTACCGGAATATGCATTCCTTTATAATTTTATTGAACAGCTTGAAATTAATGAAAAGGCGGATCTGACTGTAATGCTGGATGAACCGCACAATATTATTCAGTTGGGCGGAGATATGACGCTGGGAAAAGGCATATGCAAATATTGGTACTATGTCAATTAAGACCGAGTATATGAGGATGAAAAGATGAGTAAACGAATGCAATATATATTTTCTTATTCAAATAGTCTGGATATTTCTGTTTTGCGGAAGGTTAAAATGTCTATACATCAGTTGGGATTGCAAAATACGTTAATGTATTTGGGGAAAACGCCGGAAAATGGAAATGATCGTTCAAAAAAGAAGTCGGAAAAAAAGTTGGAAAAAAAGTCGGAAAAAAAGTTGGAAAAAAAGTCGGAAAAAAAGCCGGAAAGAGTACAGGTTTTTAATTTTATAGACGATTATTTGAAAGATTATACACGATGGAAGACAGGAATTAAAGGGATTTTAGTGGACAAAAACAAGTACCAGAAAAATGGCAGCTATGCCTTTGCGGAAATAGAAATAAAAAGATTGATCATAGAGACGATATTAGTTCTGGAAAGCGGTTTGAATAAAACGGATCAAAATCCAATCAATTGTGATGAAAAGGGGTTTCCGCAATCTTCAGATTATAAAAATAAACAAAAGGGGATTCTGCAATTAAAAAACGATGAAGACTATACCCGGAAGCAGGAAAATATCGCCAGAGCGCTTATAAGTAAAGGGTATAAACGGATTAGTATTGCTCCTGTAAAGTCAAGAGACAACAGCCGTATGGTCGTAGGGATAAGTGAGCCATCCACAGGAGAAGTGGGCCTGCGTTTGAATTTTCTGTGTGGACGGCCGGAGCTGCCGGCTACAGCCATTCGGGGCGTATTTCGGCATTATTGTGAGGAACATAAAAAGCTGAATAGGGAAAAACTAGAGGATTGGTTTGGAACAGAGGATAGAGAGGGTAGATTACTTTTTCTTGATGCGGTTCCCCAAAAGAATGGTATTAAAATGGAAGATGATATTATCACGAACCACTATGGAAGCTATTACCAGGATGAAGATAGCTACCCTGTTTTGCAGAAACCAATCCTGAACACTTATAAAGCAGTCAAAATCGTTAAATTGGATATTTATATATTTCTGAAGTCGGATCCCTTAAATCCGTCCGCAGGCAAGGAGGAAAAGGAGATTGGTAATATATTTGCTGAATGTATAGAGAAGTGCAGCTTTGGCGCTAAAGGTGCTTTAGGCTATGGATACTTAAAGTTTGTGAATGAGGGGTAAAGAATATGCCAGAATGGGAAAAAATCTATGTATTATCGCCAGTAACAAAACCTGAATGGCACGGTGCTGATATAAAGACGCCCGAATTTCGCTTTCAGGAATTAAAGAGCAGTTTAAGGTTTTGGTGGAGAGCGGTGAATTATTTTGAGAGCGCTCAAAAAATGCACAGGGAAGAGGGCAGTCTTTTTGGAAGTACTGAAATAAAATCACCACTCCGGTTTGTGAGATTGGATGAATCTGAACTACCCGTAGAAAACAAAAAGAACTATGTTAAACGAAATAACGATTGTGAGAATATATATTTTCGGGTAAAGTGCTGCTGTGAAAATGAAGAACAATGGGATCGTTACCAAAAGTTATTTGAATTAGCCTCTTATTTAGGTGGATTTGGAGGAAAGAACGACAAAGGCTCTGGTGTCTACTGCCTGAATCAAGAGGAAAAAACACTGCCTTCAGACCGGCAGACAATGCTCAATCAAATTAAATGCGCGATGGACAAAGTATCTGGAAGGGAATACTGTATCAAAAGTAATAAAATCGTGTTAGATGAAAAAAAGAAATTTTTACCCTATGCCATGCTTCAATCGGTAAGTGTCTACAATCCTATAACAAAAGCAAAATTTGAGTCTAACGTCAAAGATGCACAACCCGAGGCAAAGAAGTCTCGAAACAATATGAAAGATAAGATCATGGCGTTTTCACCACTTATGATCATTTCAGCTTATCCTGCGCCATCTACAAAAAAAGGTAGTGAGATGGTATATCCGATCCTGTCCAGGTTTAATGTGATCTGGCAGGGAAAGTATGACCGGACTGTAATGAATGTGCATTATAAAAACTATGTCAATGCCTGTGAAGAACCATTTAAAATATATAGAAGCAGGGGGATAAAAGATTGTCAGAACGATTAATAATGTTATCCTTAAGTGGAATACAGGAATATATAAGTCAGTCACAAAAGACAAGCGACTTGAAGATGAGCAGTGATATGATTGTCGAAATGGTGAAAAAACTGCGGCAGTATCTAAATGCATACGTTGATGCCGGGAATGGGCGGGAAATCTCATTTCCACTGGAAGGGCCTATGGGTTCGATCCAGGCTGCAGACTTTATACTTGCAGAGGTCACTGGATTTGATGAAATGTTAGGATCCGGTGAAATCGAAAAGGATATTTCCGTATTCCTGAAAAAAAGTGCGGAGGAGGATGCAGATTTGTTTTCCGTGGATGTCAGCTGTTATGTGGCAGTCACCGCGGACCGTGGACCCGGTTATTCCTACGAGACTGCCTGGCATGAGGTTAGCCGGAGAATCTCCGCATTGAAAAATGACCGATTGAAGGGCATATACTTTGGACATACATCCAGCGTGGATAAACCGGAAGAAACTCTGACCTCAGAGGGTGTGGCTCAAGGCTTATGTATTGTCTGCCATAAAAGACCCGGAACGATCAAGACTGATAATGGACAGCTTTGCACAGAATGTTATAAAATGCGGCAGAAAAGGCTTAGCTTTCCATCAACCTGGGATATTGCCAATATAACTGATTTAAATGAGAACAACAAAAACAACAAATACAACAAATACAAAAAAAGCTACTATGCACTGATCCAGGTAGATTTGGATGATCTGGGCCTGTATATGTCTGGCATCAAGGGCAGGCTGTCTGGGGAGATGTTGTCAGACTATCAAAAAGCACTGGTTATGGATATTGGAAAATTTCGGGAGGCGCTCATCCAGTGCGTGAATGGAGTCATGGGAAGTAAAGGTGAAAAGAAAGAATTAATTATATACTGCGGCGGCGATGACCTTTTGTTTTTCTGTCCGGTTGACAAGATATGGGAGGCTGTAGGTAAAATTGATGAAACTTTAAAAAGTCATCTGGGGAAAAGAAAAATTACATGTTCTAAAAGTATCGTGATCGCGCATTGCAAGGAACCTCTGAGGCATGTGGTGCAAACAAGCAGACAGAAGCTTCACGAAGTGAAAAGTGCGTACAGCAGGGAAGGCAAGGGCGGCCTGAGTCTGACCTTTCTTTATCAGGGCAGCGGTGTTCGAAGTATCATGGTCAGAAATCCGAAATTTCGTGCGTGTGCAGAGCAGACCCAGGCGGACCTTTGCAGCCGCAAACTCAGCCGGAGCGTGATTTTTGTTCTGGAGGAGGAGCTTATGCCTTTTGGGGAACAGATGGATTATGAAGATTATCACCATATAGTAAAAATAATGCAGGCTGAGATGCGTCGGGTGACAGCGCGAAAGTTTAATACCACACCGGGGGAAACTGAGCAGAATATTAAATATATACAGGACTGTATTATTGATCTTTTTCAAATGTTTGTGAGCTTTAAAGGCAGATGGATCTGGATAGATATGCATTCCTTTTTTGACGTACTCTGTATTCTGGATAAATGTGCGGTTATTTGCCGTGCGGCGGATCATCAGGAGGGAGGTGCAGAGCAAAATGAATAAAATTTATCTTGAAGTAACGGCAAAGGATACACTGTTGTTTCGCGACACAATGTCTATGGACATGGGTACTACTAATTTTATAGAAAGCATGGCTATGCCTTACCCATCGGTTATTTATGGTATGCTGACAACGGCTCTGATGCGAGAAGGGTTTTTGGAGGAACTTAAGTCCTTTTTGAATAGAAAGCCAGATAGTTTATTGAAACGAGAAAAGTTTTTAGCAGAGCATCTGCATGTGAACAGCCTTTATCTTTCCTATGATGGAGAGCTTTTTATTCCGGCGCCTCTGGACTTATTTGTGGATGGTGATGGAAAAGTATACATGGGGGAATACGAGGACGGTCTGTTGTATCCCCCGGAGAAAATTGGGGAAAAGCTGGAACGGGCAGAAGGAATGTTTATAAGCTTTAATGATTTCAGACACCACTATGTGTATGGGGATTTGGATGCTGTTGTTTTGCGAAAGGAATCGTATTTTTTCGGAGATTATTTTAAGGCCGGTATTGCAATTGACAAACAGACCAAAGCCGCCGCAAAGGAGATGCTGTACTTTGCCAAAATGAGGGAACCGAAGACACAAATGGCGTATTTTGCAGAGGCAGAAATCAAGGAGGATATATTAAAGGAAGGCACGTGGAGCGCGGATGTATCTCTGGGTGGTCGGAACCGTACAGCATATCTAAGACAGCTTCCGGAGGATGATTATCGTATCGGTCAAAAAGATACATATAAAAATGGGAGAGTGGATTCCAGGTTTTTGAAAATGATTTTTACAACACCTTATATTATGGATGAGGCGGATGCGATGGAAAAAAACTTCGAAAATCAGGGCATAAGTGTAGTGACCAGGGTTACAGGAAAGCCCTTAGTGATCGGTGGCTATGATATGGCTGCCGGCAGGCGCAAGAAACTGCAGACAGCATTGCCGGCCGGGAGTCTTTATCTGCTCAGTTCCGAGGCGTTTGTGGGAAAAACACTTGAGCAAGTACAGATGATGCTTTTGGATGTGCAAAAAAGTGAGTCCGGTCAAACTTTCAGAGGATTTGGAAAGTTCATTCTGGCAGAAACGGAGGCTGGGGATGGAAAGTAAAAGAGAGCTTAAAGACATGTGGGATGCCATGTTAAAGGGATGCGACACTTATGTTATGTGTTCCACCTTAAACCAGATCGTGAATTATCTGCCATTAAAAAAGATTGCGGGAATGCATGATAGAAAAAATTTCTGCATCAGAAATATTACGTATAAAGATGGTGAGTCGTCGGACAAGGACTTAAAACCCAGATTTTCCAATAAAGAGTGGGATGAAAATATTCGGGCGGTTGCGGGCAAGTATATTTCCGGTGTGACGATAAATCCGAATGACAATATTTATTTAAATCGCAATTTTAATCTGGAATCCTATTTGGATACTTTAGAACGTGCCATCTGTGAGAGTAAGTCCAAATTCTTTTTGTGGAATCTGACCGGAGGACAAAGGAACGTCCTTTTTGCGGTACAGCACTTTATTGAGCTGGATTGCGAAAAAGGAAGTCGAAAGCATATGATCTTTTATCTGGAGGGGAATACCCAGCGTATTATTGTCGGCTGTTATGATGGGGGTCATTGGGATTATGCAGAGATGAACGATGTGTATGAGGACTCCCAGCTCACAATTTCACAGGTGTTTGCTTTGGCTGGATTTGATGCGACTGCCGGGGAGGAATATTTCTTTGATACTGAAAAGTGGAAGGTAAAGGGAAATATACAACAGTCGGGGAAAAATAGTAATGCGGTGGATCATCATAAAAAAATAGAAGACAGAAATGAAGCCTATACTCATTTTTTCCAAATATATAAGGAAAATGAGAAAGATCTCATATCGAAAATGGTACAAACGAACTGTGTCGAGCGAGGAAAACAATGGAGCAGGCTTGAAGAGATAATCGATGGGATAACCGCCCTCGATAATAATTATAAAGCGTGTATTAAAAATTCTCTGAACCATGAAGGAAGTATGCCCTTTGGTTACTTTCTTGAATATATGACACAGGCGGTATTGTTAGATGAAATAAAAAACGGCAAATGGGAAACCTATGGTAACCGTTTCCAAAGTCTGAGCTTTAATGTGTCCATAAAAAATAAAAACAAAAAAGACGCATTTTGCCAGTTGGACCTTGTGCTGCTTCTAAAGTCCGGGCAGATTGTATGTTTTGAATGTAAATCCGGAAGTATGGAATCCGATAATGGAAAGGCCCGTGAATATACCGCTTATGTGTTAGGCGGTGTTTACGGAAAGCCTGTACTTATAACACCGCTGCGAAAATCGGACTTTTGCTGTGATGCCCAAAAGCTGGAGTATAAGAATATTATCAGGGCCATAAATGCAGCGAACCGGGCCGGGCTGGAGATTTGCTGGCTGGATTGTCTGGCTGAGGGTATTAAAAAAATCTTTGAGCCTTTATTTGGTGTTTGCAAAGCGGTTGGAGGTGGGAAGAATGAGCAATATAAATAAGGCGGGCTGCTTTTGGGCTGAGGTTCAGACGCCGCTTTTATCGGGTGCCGGTGAAGGACATGGCGTGGCTGATATTTCTCTGCAAAGAGACAGTATCCTTGGAATCCCCAAGGTAGACGGCAGTGTGTGGAGAGGCGCGGTGTCGGAGGAATATTCGGCTATGCCCAGGGGCACAGTATCCTTTTCGGACCTGCGTCTGCTGCTTTATCCTGTAAAATCTTCGGAAGGTCTTTATACGCTCATCACCTGCCCCGGCTGCGTCGACCGGTTTATCCGGGAAATGATCTGGTATGGACATCTTGATCAGAGTTATGAGAATTTTTTAAGGGTGTCCGGTGGTTATGTGTCGGATGGTGAAATAAAGATGTGGGAGCCTCATCATAAATTTATTATTCTTGAGGATATGCCTTATAAGGTAAGTCCGCTCGCCACCGGCGATTTGGGAAATCCTTTTCGGAACACCAGTCTGGAGGATAAATATATAGAGAAGATTGGAATCGTAAGCGACGAGGATTTTATTCATTTTGTCTGGAAGGAAACAGAAAGAATCCATCGTATTGATGTGGAGAAAAATTATCTTTTTACAGAAGAGTATCTTCCGGAAAAAAGTATTCTTTATGGTGTGGTCAATGAATTTACAGATTTATGTGATCCCACATCATCATCAATTTTTTCCGACGTGCTGTCAAAAAAGATATTTGGATTGTATATGGGAAAAAATACAACATTGGGCAAGGGCAGTGTTTGTTTCAAAAGGATAGGAGCGTAGAGCCATGAGTACAATAGGATTTGAGGATCTTAGCAGAAAGAGAGCAATAGTGGCAGATACTCTGTTGACGGATACGGCCACATGGCTGGAAGAAGAATATAAGGATGAAACACTGGAAAAAAGGAAAGCACAGTTAAGAGCCATATGCCGTAACCTTCCGGCCATGCTCCATGACAGTGGCCTTTTGACAACACTTTTATATTTGAGCCGGAGTAAAGAAAGCAAAAGTGCCAACGTCAGCCTGAATGGACATTCTCAGGATCAGAAGGATAAAATAAAACTTAGGATGGCTAAAGGGATACTTGACTGGCTCCAGTTTTACCGTTCCCTTTGGGAGGAGGACGGGGAAATAGATTTTATTTCTTATCTGGTAAACGATTGTGATGTAAAGGAGCAGCTTGTTTTGACCAGAGAGGCTGTGAGCTTTGCGGGCTGGATGAAAAAAAGTGCGGAAAACTTTTTGTGAATTAGTCCATTTATTAAAAATGCCGGAAAACGTAATGGTTCGGCCCTCTGAACGAATCCCGGAAAACAGCGGCGTGTGGTATCTTTTGACAGTATATAGAGAGGTTTGAATCTATCGATTGACGGATAAGGACTATCTGATGCCCCAGTATCATCATATATACCATTGCATATAACATTTGAACTATAACACATTTTATGTTACACTTAATAAAAATACGTTACAGGAGATGGGTAGATGGAAAAATCAATGAAAAGTCTTCTGCATATCCCATGCGAGGAAAAAGATTTTACTGGCGCAGAAGTCCTCCCACTGTTTCTGAGAGGAACTTATCTGTTCAAGGTTTTGAGAATAGCGAATATAAGTTTTTTATCAGCCACCCCAATTGAAAAGGTTAATTTGGCTGCTATGCGAAAACATAGAAACAAGCTGATGGAAATAACAAGGTTGGAGTGTGCATTTCGACTTGAGACAGTCTCTGCTTATGCCAGACAGAAAATGCTGGAGGAAGGGATTCCTTTTATAATAGCTGACAAGGAACTGTATCTGCCCTTTTTAGGAATAGTACTGAACAATCCCAAAAAGGAAAAAGTGCCGCCGGTAAGGATTACCTATCTGACACAGAAGATGGTGTTGACGATTCTTTATAAGAGAATTACAGATGCTACCGTCACAGAGATGGCTAAAATATTAGGTGTAAGCAAGATGTCGGTGACCCGCTGTTTTGATGAGTTGGAGGCGTTCCAGTCTGGCATGTTTGAGGACTATGGAAAAGCCGGACGACACTTTCGGTGGAGTAATACCATTCGTGAGCTTTGGGAGGTCGTGCGACCATTTCTGCGAAGTCCAGTTGAAAAGGAGTTTTTACTTGACTGCACACCGCCCTGCATTTTGCCAAAAAGTG
This sequence comes from Lachnospiraceae bacterium, assembly GCA_902363555.1. GTDB lineage: Bacteria > Bacillota > Clostridia > Lachnospirales > Lachnospiraceae > Catenibacillus. Next base: position 40,809 of record CABJAM010000001.1, read on the forward strand.
GAATGACAGCAATCAGCCATTTTTCTATGCTGTCGGATAATTCTTTTACGACTTATGCGATAACCAGGCAGGCAGCAAAGAATCTGCACCTGGAGAAATTGCCACAAGTGCCCCAGGGGGAGCTCCCGACTTCTGTTATCCAGGTAATGGGATATACCTATCTTTACGAGGAAAGTGAGGAACTTGTTATTGATCCCCTTTCTGCAGTGCTATCGCTTAACCAGGATGAATTAAATGACCCGCGTATTGAAGGGGCTGTTAGAGAAATTATGGAGGCGTTTCTATGATCGGTCTTAGTGTTTTTAAGGAGTATTTCAAGGAATATGCTGAACAGTATGTTTTAATTGGAGGAGCTGCCTGTGATATCATCTTTGAAGAGCAGGACACTGCGTTTCGTGCAACAAAGGATTTGGATATGGTACTCATCGTGGAAGCACTTACCCCGGAATTTGGCCTCAGATTCTGGCAATTTATACGGGATGGGGGGTATGAAAATCGTGCTAAAAGCACTGGCAGTCCGCAGTTTTATCGTTTTGATAAGCCAAAGTCATCAAACTTCCCATATATGATTGAATTATTTTCCAGAGCAGAAGTGATTCTTCGGAGTGTAGATGCCGGACCGTTTATACCGTTGCCGTTAGGTGATGAAATATCAAGCCTGTCGGCTATTTTACTGAACGAAGATTATTATTCAATGCTGCTAAAGGGCAAAATGGTGATTTCGGACATCACGGTTTTGTCACATACATATCTGATTCCGTTTAAGGCAAAGGCATGGCTGGATCTTCGTGACAGGAAGGTAAACGGGCAGCACGTTGATGAAAAGGACATTCGCAAACACAAAAATGACATTATTCGATTGGCTACACTGCTGACTGGAGCTGAAAGATGTGAACTGCCGGAGTCCGTTTTGCAGGATATTACCCTTTTTATTGATGGTCTGCGCCGAGAGCCAGTTGATTTAAAAAACCTGAAAATTTCTGGAATTAAATTTGAGGATATTTTGAAGGTTTTATCGCAGGTGTATACCTGAGGTAGGTATGGCCATGTCACCCGTCGGGGATTTTTTGTATGCTGATTACTGAAATGCCAGAGTTCACGGATCGTCTGTTAAAGAATGAATACGGAGTTATAAACATATGAAATTTTACTTAGCACCCATGGAAGGTGTCACAGGATATATTTACAGAAATGCGTACCATGATTTTTTTCATCCCATGGACAAGTATTTTACGCCGTTTATAGTACCTAAAAGCCTGCATAAGCAGAACAATAAAGAGATTAAGGACATCCTGCCGGAAAATAATACGGCGGCGCCAATCATCCCTCAGTTACTTACCAACAATGCCGTGGATTTTATCAATATGGCCAAAGGCCTGAAGGCCATGGGCTATACGGAAATAAACCTGAACCTGGGCTGCCCGTCAGGAACCGTGGTAGCTAAAGGAAAAGGAGCTGGATTTTTGGCGGAGCCATTGGAGCTGGACAATTTTCTTTATAAAATATTCTCTGAGCTGGGTGATATGAAGCTTTCTGTAAAAACCCGTCTTGGTATGGACAGCCCGGATGAATTTGAGGATTTACTCAATATATATAACCGGTACGCTATGGAGGAGCTGATCATCCATCCAAGAGTCCGTAAGGATATGTATAAAAATACGCCGAATATGGAAGCCTTCGGGTATGCCATGGAGCTGAGCAAAAATACAGTCATCTATAATGGGGATATTTTTTCTGCCGTGGCTTATGATCGCCTGATTGATAAATTTCCCCAGGTTCAGGGCGTCATGCTTGGCCGCGGGATCATTGCCAATCCGGGATTGCTGGATGAAATTTGTCTGGGGGCGGAAGCAAGGGCGGAGATGAGCTGCACAAATGAGCCATTGGCAAAAGAAAAACTTCGGGCGTTCCATGACCGTCTGTTAAACGACTATTCTAAAATTATGTCCGGTGACCGCAATCTGCTGTTCCGCATGAAGGAGCTGTGGAATTACATGGGCGGATTGTTTCCGGATGGCGGTAAGCTGCTCAAAAAAATTAAAAAGGCTGAGCGGCTGGCCGATTATATGGCGGCCGTGGACGGGCTATTTTCGTTGTGATAAATCCTCTATCTGGCTGAAAAGGTGTTTTACAACCTCCGGTTGAGCGGTTGATATCCATATGGTTGAGATTGAAGGCGTGGATTCAACAGATGGCTTATTCAAAATGGCCGTTATTTTGGTTAATATATAGAAGTAGCAAACGCATGCGGAAAGAAATTATAAGGAGTGTAAAAACATATGGATATGACTTTAGGTAAGAAAATCGCAGAGCTTCGGAGAAACAAAGGGATGACTCAGGACGGACTGGCGGAAATGCTGGGGGTGTCCTCGCAGGCTGTATCAAAATGGGAGAACGATATATCCTGCCCGGATATTATGCTGCTTCCCCATATTTCGGATATTTTTCAGGTAACTATTGACGAGCTTTTTTCAAAGGAACCTAAAAATCTCGTTACTGTTCTGCCAGAGAGTGAGCGTTCAAACATTGAGCAGATGATGCTCCGGATTAATGTCAATTCTGTCAAGGGCGACCGTGTACGGGTAAATCTTCCCATCGCTCTGGTAAAGATCGCTTATGATATCGGAATGCAATTTCCGGAGGTTTCCGCCAACAAGGCGATGCAAAATCTGGACTTTGAAAAGATCATCGCCCTGATCGACAGAGGTGTGATTGGAAAATTAGTCGAGGTTGAGAGCTCTGACGGCGATGTTGTTGAAGTGACTGTGGAATAGGGTGGTTACCTGTGAAAATTTATGTGAAGAAACCCGGGAAGCGGGCGCTGCGGCTGATTTTCCCCACAATACTGACCAGCCGTCTGACCATGGGGCTATTGAAAAAGGTGATCCATGATTCGATGGAGGATAAGCTGGAGCCAAATACTCTGGCGTGTATCGACCAGGTGAATCTGAAGGGGTATGCCGGGCAGATCAAAGCCGTCAAGCGGATGTATCCCAAATTAGATATTGTAGATATTGAAGGCAGTGACGGAACCGTCGTCAAAATAACATTATAAAAAATAGTAAGTGGCCCAAAGACGCCCGCTAACAATTTTTTATAGCTACGAGCCACAAGGGGGGAGCTTGCTCACCCTTGCGGCGACTGCCGCGACCTGCGGCCAAAGTTTATTATCTCGGAATTTTACCAAAATCCCGGGATTTTGTCATTTTTATAGTCGAAGTCATTTCATTTAGCCGATTTCCGGCGATATTCTTCAAAAATACCCCTAAATAGTGTCAAAAACCCATTGGAATATTAGTAGTTCGCAGAACGTCAAAATCCTATAATAAAGCTACAAATAAAACAGAACATTTGAGGAGGTTTATTTATGAAGAAAAAATGTACTTCGATGATTTTGGCGTTGATTCTTTGTCTGTCCATGGTTCTTTCCGCCTGCGGCGGAGGTGGCGGAAATGGCAGCAACGGCGGACAGACCCAGGCCGGAGCCGGTGACAAGGGCAGTACCCAGGCGGCTGGCAGCGATAACAGCAATAAGGATGCGTCCGACAATGACACAGCAGAAGCCGCTGGCACAAATGCGGATGGCGCAGACTCAGCCAATGCGGCCAATTCCGGCAATAACAACAATAACGACAATAACGACAATAACGGCGCAGCCACCGGCGAACCCAAAACCGGCGGTATTTTAAAGATTGGTACGGGGCAGAACCCGACCATTATCGGCTATACGCCGGAGATTTCGGCAAATGCTCAATTGCAGTTTCTCCGTACCGTATTTAATTCCCTGTGTTTTTATGACGAAGACGGAAAGCTTGCTCCCGAGCTTGCCGAAAGCTGGGAAACCGATGCCGATGCGGCAACGATAACATTTCATCTGCGCAGCGGCGTGAAATTCAGTGATGGTACGGATTTCAATGCGAAAGCTGTAAAATGGAATCTTGAACAGTACAAGTCCGTTGGCCGCACGGAAGCCGCGGATATTAAAACGATCGAATGCCCGGATGAAAATACAGTTGTGATCACCCTGGAAGCATGGCGTTCCTCGGCTCTGGAGTCCATCGGATTTTTCGTATACTATATGTCGCCCACGGCCTTTGAAGAAAACGGCGGTGCGGATTGGGCAAGACTCAATGCTGTCGGTACCGGCCCATTCCTCTTAAAATCCTTTGAGCAGGGTGTTGGCGTCAAATATGAAAAGAACCCAAATTACTGGGAGTCCGGAAAACCTTATCTGGACGGCGTGGAATATACGATCATTTCCGAACCGACCACTCTTGAAAATGCATTGACGGCCGGCGAGATCGATATGATTTCCTATGCAAGTATTGACAGTCTCAGAAACCTTGAGCCTACCGGAAACTTTATCCGGGAAACAAATCAGAACGGTAACGGTGTTGAGACGACCGGTGTTATTCCGTCCAGCTCCGATGAAAATTCACCATTTGCCAATGCACTGGTCCGTCAGGCAATGTGCTATGCTATCGATGCCGATACAATTGTGGAATCTCTGGGCTACGGCTACTATACACGGACAAATCAGTGGGCAGCGCCCGGCGCTATTACCTACAATGATGATGTTGAGGGCTATCCGTATAATCCGGAAAAGGCCAAAGAGCTTTTAGTCGAGGCCGGCTATCCGGATGGCTTTGATACTCAGATTTATGCCATGTCCGGTATTGAAAACTGGGCAACGGCCATTGCCGACCAGTTGACACAGGTAGGTATCCGTACACAGGTGGAAATGATCGATGGTACAAAGGGCAATGATATGATGACCAACGGTTGGGATGGTATTTACTGGCATTTTGCATCTGTGAGCCCTGACCTGGGCCTGTATATGGGCCGTCATCTGGACCCCAGCGGCGCGTTTTATGCCAAGGGTATCCAGCATCCTCAGGACTGTCTGGATCTGCTTGCCCAGATACGTACAGCCAAGGATGATGATACAAAGATTGCGGCAGAGCTTGAGCTTCAGAAAAAAATCTATGATGAATATGCATTGTTTGGAATGCCCCTTTACGTGAGCGCCATCAATGCGATTAAGTACCCGTATGTCTGCGACGACAACTATACCAGATACCATGTAGCCACATGGACGCCGGCAAACTGCTGGATGGATAAATAAAACTTTTAACGTATCACACATAGGCCGGGAAGCAGGTGAATATGAAGTCTGACTGCCCGGCCTGTTTTTAAGGAGGAATGAGTTCATGGGCAGATATATACTGAAGCGTATCGGCCAGTCCATTATCGTGTTATTTATTGTGACTGTGCTTGTATTTCTCGTCATGCATATGATTCCCGGCGACCCGGTGGCCATCTATCTGGGCGAGACAGCAACGCCGGAGCAGATTGAGTTTTATACAAAGGAATTTGGTTTGGACCAGCCGCTGTATATCCAGTATTTGCGCTGGCTGGGCGGTCTTTTTCAGGGAGAAATGGGGCGCTCCATCAGTTTTTCCATGGATGTGACCCAGCTTTTGCCGAAACGTATTTTGACGACTTTGTCGGTGACCGTGCCGGCATTTATTATTTCTATTATTCTGGGTATTACTCTGGGCGTACTGTCAGCTACCCACAGAGGAAGGTTTCTGGATTCGTTTATTTCTGTGTTCGCCAACATAGGCATTGCCACACCGGCTTTCTGGGTAGGTATTATCCTAGTATACATATTGAGTCTAAAGCTGGGGATTTTGCCTGTACAGGGTTACACGCCGCTCGGGGAGGATTTTGTACTGGGAATCAAAAAGCTGGTCATGCCGGTGATCGTGCTGTCGCTGGGGCATACAGCCAGTATTGCCCGGCAGACCCGGTCGGCGATGCTGGAGGTTATTTCCTCGGATTATATCCGCACCGCCCGCGCCAAGGGGCTCAGGGAGAAAACTGTGACGCTGCGGCATGGACTAAGAAACGCGCTGATCCCCATTGTCACACTGCTTGGTATGTCTGTGGGCGGACTGATCGGCGGAACGGTGCTCATTGAGCAGCTCTTTGTTATTCCGGGAGTTGGTTCCCTTATGATGACAGCAATTATGAACAAAGACTTTATGGTGGTCCAGAATCTGGTGTTTATTATTGCCTTATTTGTCATGGTCTGTAACCTGTTGGTAGATATTTTGTACGGATATATTGACCCGCGTATCCGTGTGGACTGATGAGAGGAGGAATGTTCAATGTCAGGAAATGTTTCAGGAAATGCCATTGCAGCGCCGGTGAAGGTGCTCAGTCCGAAGCAGGAACGGCGCCGGCAGTTTGTGAAAGCTTTTTTCTCCCGAAAACCGGTGATCGTGGGTTCTGTTATTATAGTCATTATGATTTTACTTGCCATATTTGCCCCGGTGTTTTCGCCCTATGATCCGTTTACACAGGATCTGCGCAATGCACTTCAGGGGCCATCGGGGGCGCACTGTTTTGGAACGGATTCCCTTGGCCGGGATATGCTGTCACGGATTATTTACGGCAGCAGGGCTTCTTTGGCTGTGGGGCTTGTATCCACAGCAATTGCCGGCGGTGTGGGGATAACTTTGGGGTTATTGTCCGGATATCTTGGGAAATTTGTGGATGCTTTGATCATGCGTATCATGGATGCCATGATGTCAATTCCGGTTATTATTCTGGCTCTGTTTTTAGGGGCTGTGCTTGGCAAGGGGCTTGGAAATGTCATGCTTTGTATCGGTATTGTTATGATTCCCAGCTATGCCCGGCTCACCCGCGGCCAGGTGCTGGCCGTCAAGCAGCTTGACTATGTGACGGCGGGAAAGATTGGCGGGGCTACCCGGCTGAAAAATGCTGTGAAGCATATTTTACCCAATTGCCTGTCGCCCAACCTTGTTCTTATGACAATGAATCTGGGCAGCGCTATTTTGACGGAGGCGGCTTTAAGCTTTCTTGGTATGGGTATCAATCCGCCGACGCCCTCCTGGGGTGCAATGGTCAGCGAAGGGTACAAGTATATCAGCAACAATCCAACCATTGCCATTGTACCGGGGCTTTTCATTCTTATTACCGTGTGGTCCTTCAATGTGTGCGGTGATGCCCTGCGCGATGCTCTGGACCCGAAGCTGCGCGGTTCAAGGTGACGGCAGTGCGAAGCCGCACGGCTGCGTGTGCGGATTGATTATTAGGAAATCCATGGCAAGTAAAGGAGGCAAAAAGCATGTCACATTTAATAGAGGTTAATAATTTAAGAACGGAGTTTAAGCAGGATAAAGGGATTCTAAAAGCTGTCAACGGCGTTTCCTATTATTTGGATGAAGGGGAAATTGTGGCGTTTGTGGGCGAGAGCGGCAGCGGAAAATCAGTGACCCAGTATTCCGGCCTGCAATTGATTCCCTGCCCCCCGGGAAATATTGCCGGCGGTGAGATTTTATTTGAGGGGCAGGATTTATTGAAATACGGACAGAACAGCGATGAAATGCGCAAGGTGCGCGGCGGAAAAATCGGTGTCGTGTTCCAGGAGCCCATGACCTCACTGAACCCGGTTATGACTATTGGCAAACAGCTCACAGAAGGGATTCGCTTACATATGGGGCTGGATAAAAAACAGGCCCGGCAGCGGGCCATGGAGCTGCTGGAGCTGGTAGGTATACCTGATGCAAAAAATCGTCTGGACGCCTATCCTCATCAATTTTCCGGAGGTATGCGCCAGCGCATAATTATAGCCATGGCTCTGTCGTGCAATCCGAAGCTTCTAATTGCTGACGAAGCTACCACGGCGCTGGATGTGACCACCCAGGCGCAGATTCTGGAGCTGATGCAGGATATTGTCAAAAAAACAGGAACGGCGCTTGTTGTTGTTACCCATAATCTGAGTGTTGTGGCGCGTTACGCCGACCGGGTGTACGTGATGTATGCCGGTGAGATCGTGGAGTCGGGAACGACCATGGAGATTTTCAACCATCCAAAGCATCCGTATACGATCGGTCTGTTAAAGGCTGTGCCAAGCCTCACCGACCCGAAGGACCGGAAGCTGATCCCCATTGACGGGTTTGTGACCAATCTGGTGAACCGGAAGGATGCGTGTGCATTTATGAACCGCTGCCCTTATGTCACCGATGAATGTCGCGGGGCAAAAACACCGGTGCTGTCTGCGGTTGACGGGGAGCCGGACCACTTTAAGGCGTGTCACCGGAATATCGATAAGACCTCGGAGCCGACAGTGGAGAAAAAGGACGAGGTGCGCCAGGTCACTAAAGCCGGGGCAAAGACTACGGGTGAAACGATTTTGTCCGTGCAGAATCTGAAAGTTTATTTTCCTGTAACCGGCGGGATAATGCGGAAAAAAATTGGGGATGTCAAGGCTGTGGATGATGTCAGTTTTGATGTGTACCGTGGTGAGACCTTTGGTCTGGTGGGAGAATCCGGCTGCGGAAAATCCACCGTGGCACGGGCCGTTTTGCGGCTCAATGACGCCACCGATGGTAAAATTATTTTTGATGGGCATGATATTACGCATATGGATGATGTAAAGATGCGCCCGGTCCGCCGGAATATGTCCATGATCTTTCAGGATCCCTATGGTTCACTGGACCCAAGACAGCGGGCGGGGGATATTGTCATGGAGCCCATGAAAAATTTCAATCTGCAAATGAGTCCGAAGGAAATGGATGCGCGGGTGTCACAGCTTTTTGAGCTGGTGGGCCTGGATCCGGCTTATCGGGAACGCGTACCTCACGAGTTTTCCGGCGGCCAGCGCCAGAGGCTCGTTATTGCCCGGGCCCTGTCCACCAATCCGCAGTTTATCGTCTGCGATGAGGCTATATCAGCGCTGGATGTGTCCATCCAGGCTCAGGTGATCAATCTTTTGGAGGAATTGCAGCATAAACTGGGGCTGACCTATCTGTTTATCGCTCACGATCTGTCGGTGGTGCGCCATATCAGTGACCGGGTGGCGGTGATGTATCTTGGACAGCTCGTGGAGATTGCCGATTGGCAGTCCTTATACGATCATCCGCTGCATCCTTATACTCAGGCACTTTTGGAGGCTGTTCCGGTGCCAGACCCGCAGCTTGAAGCCGCACGTTCGCGGCAGATCATCCGGGGCGAGGTGCCCAGCCCCATGCAGCGGCCGCAGGGGTGCGCATTTTCCACCCGCTGTCCGTATGTCACGGAGCAGTGCCGCCATGAGATGCCGGTGCTTTGTGAAAAGGAGACGGGGCACAGAGTGGCGTGCTGGAAAAAGTAAAATGGCATATGACGTAACTGTTTGGCCCCTTTGAGCTGTTATAAAAAGTTACGGTTGTTGGTAATGGCCATTTGGGGTATGATGTAAATGAATTTAAAATTGACAGGTGGGGCAGTAAATGAAATTCAAGTATGTCATTGGGTATATGATTTTAATTTTGGGGGTTGTCATTGGATGTATTGCTATAGTATCCGGATGCAGCCGGATTTCCGGAAATAGCGGCAATGGTGACGTTCCTTCCGCATCTTCGGAATCGGGAAGCGGCGGAAATGCGGAGCATGTACGTGAAGTTATTTATATGTATCCGTGGTATGGAACAATCCCACGGGGAACTCAGGATGTGGAGGATGCCATTAACGCCATTACCGTTGGAAAAATAAATACGAAGGTCACATTAAAGCCAGTACCCTACGCCACCTTTTCCCAGCAGGTATCCTTGTCCGCCGCCAGTAATGAGCCCGTGGATCTGATGACTGTACCGGATGATTTTATGCAGATGCTTGCCGGGGGGCAGTGTATGGATATCACGGAGCTTATCAATGGCAGAGGACAGGGGATTTTAGATGCTGTGGGTGAATTTATCAGTGGAACGGTGAGAGACGGCCGCATTTATGGGGTTAGTGTCATGGGCGGCAAGGCTCTCAGCGCCCACCTGCTCATGCGCACCGACCTGCTGGAGGAAACCGGAATCGATATCGGGCAGATTCTGCCGGTAGACAATATTATGGAGATGGATAAAAATCTGGAGGTTGTGGAACAGATTTTTGAGGCGATCCATGCAAAGTATCCTGAGATTCAAATTTTTGTTACTAATGTGGGAAGAAGCCAACTGGAATATCTGATCAATTATGATTCTTTGGGGGATGGTTTGGGCGTATTGATGGGCGGCGATGATTTTAACGTGGTCAATTTATATGCTTCCGAGGAATTTAAGGCAGTTGTGGAGCTGGCCGGCCGGTGGAATGCGAAGGGCTATATGATGAAGGATGCGGCGCTGAATACGGCGTCCTCCGGCAGTGTGCTGCTGGCCGGTAATGCCTTTTGTGATCTTCCGGTGACGCAGCAGGGCGTTGAAGCGCAGTATAAGCAGACTACCGGCTATGATTTTACTGCCGTTCAGATGACCACACCATTACTTTATACCGGTCAGAATGTGCAGAGTGTGAATGTGCTTCCAAAATCCTGCCGTGACCCGGAGGCCGCCATGGATTTTCTGAATCTGATGTACACGGATAAGGATGTGGTCAATCTGCTGGCCTACGGTGTGGAGGGAAAACATTACCGTTTTATGCCCAATGGTACGGTGGATTATCCGGAGGGCGTCACTGCTCAAAACAGTGATTATCCGTGTATCCAGACGTGGCTGTTTGGCAATGGCCTGCTGGATTACGTGAAGGTCGGCAATGTTCCGGAGCTTTACGAGATTCAGGCCAGAAATAACGATACAGCGAAAAAGTCCTGCGCTTTTGGCTTTATGTATGATGACACGGCGGTGCGGTCGGAGGTGACCGCCTGCCTTAAAATCGTTGAGGAATATAAAAACGGACTGTTGACCGGTATGCTGGATTTGGACCGGCTGGATGAATTTAATGATAAGCTGGAGAAAGCGGGAATCGAAACGATCATTAAGGAGAAACAGCGGCAGCTCAATGCGTGGCGGGAAACATAGGCGGATAGCGCCGGAGGCGAGTCTTAGAGTGGGCTTGAAAATTGCCGGAAGGGATTTTCGCTCTAAGGGCCTGGCTCCGGCACCTCCCATTAACAGAGCAGGGATTTCCAAAGGAAATCCCTTAAAAGCTTTATTCCTGTGGCCGCTCATAAAGAAAGCGTATGTGCTCATAAACTTCCTGAAAGTCGATCATACATTCATCATCCCAGATTCGTACGGGTACTTTGTCTGTAAAGCCATAAATCATAGGGAGTTCATCCTCCTGAGCAAAATTATACACGAGAATTTTTAATCGAACCGGGTCGATCATCCAATATTCCCGTACACCGGCATTGAAGTATTTATTCAGCTTGATGACGGCATCCTTCTTCCATGTAGATTTGGACAGAATCTCTATGATGAAATCGGGAGCACCGTAGATACATCGATCAGTAATCTTGTCTCGGTCACATACAATGACCATGTCCGGCTGGATCATTGTCCTGTCATTACAGTCCAGTTGGACGTCAATGGGAGAAATGACCGGAAGGCATTTTCCTTTTTTGGACATTATATGAGTCAGCAGTTTTGTATATATGTATCCGACAATTAGTTGATGGGTAGATGTGGGGTCTCCCATATCGTAAATAACACCGTCGATCAATTCTACCCGGATATCGTTCGGACTCCGGTAATAATCTTCCAAAGTGTAATCCCCCTGTTTTTTGCCAAACCAGGAACCGTCTGAGTGATTTTCGGTATAAGCGGCTTCGGGCTCCCGCATATACATGGCTTTTGCTTCACTGACCTGGACGTGCAGGTCCTTGCTTTCAAGGAATACTTTTTCTATGGCCTGTATTACATCGTATTGCGGATTTGCAGTGTCACTGCAAAATATTTTCTGCACGGTTTCCAGGGGAACTCCGGAAAACCCGGCAATTTGTTCACAGGTATATCCCAGTGCGGCTTTTTTCTCCTTCATCTCCTGAATGGTCATAATGTACCTCCCCTTTGCGGTTATTTGATAAAAAAATGATACGGCTTTCCTTCGTAAGGTTGAAAAGCCCGATAAAGAAATGGTTTTGTCGATAAATTTAGGATAACACAAGAATTTAGGTAATACAACAAAAACTCATTGACAAAAAACAGCACTACTTGACAGGATAGTAATTGTAGTTTTTTGGGAATTAAAACTATATATATGAGAAAAAATCTCAAATATTGTTTACAAAATAAATAATTGGCATATAATAGATATTGAAAAGAAAGGCGAAATGGAGGTAACTATTATGTTGTGTCAATTTACAGTCAAAAATTATAAGAGCATTCGAGATGAAATAACATTTGATATGCAGGCGGCAGCTATTTCTGAACATGAAGATAAAGTAATAAGAGATAAAGGTGGTGAAATATTTCTACCTGTTTCTGCAATATATGGTCCAAATGGTGGAGGAAAATCAAATGTATTAGAGGCGTTACATACATTGGCAACGAAAGTGCTTCGTCCATTATATGCAATGGGAGATAATGAAGAACGTATTTTTCTTCAGAAAAAGATGATAATAGACCCCTTTGCTTTTTCAGAGGAAACAAAAAAGGAACCAACAGAATTTGAAATCTTTTTTCGTACAGAATTAGCGGAATACAGATATATATTGCATGTGAAAAGAGATGTGGTTGTTTATGAAAGGCTTGATCGTGTGAAACTGGATACAGGCAGGCGGTCTGCGCTTTTTGAACGTGATAAAGAAATTATATTAAAAGGAACGTTTGCTAAATTAAAAATAAGTGATGAGTTATCTGAGACACTCCCATTGTTATCTTATCTGGGAATTACGTATAAAAAGAATGAGGTCATAAAGGATGTGTTGGATTGGTTTGAATATGGAATCAATTTTTTAAATTATGGAAATCCAATGGAAGAGCTTCGTATGGCGGTATCAAGTTCTGAAACTGTCAAAAACTTAATGCTGGATATGATTCAGGAAATGGATTTGGATATTGTAGATTTTCGTGTGGTTAAAGATGAAAATGATAGAATTGATGTATATACAAAGCATATGGTCGGGGAATATGAAACAGAATTAAATTTACTGGAAGAGTCCAGTGGAACAAAGAAAATATTTGGTTTGATGCCTTTTATTGCGGATAGTTTATTGTCAGGAACTACTTTAGTAATAGATGAATTAGACGCTAAGATACATCCGGTATTGTTACGCCATATTATTTTGATGTTCACGGATATGAAAATTAATAAAAAGAAATCACAATTAATTTTTACATCACATGATCTGTCCACAATGAATAGTGGGGTGTTTCGCCGAGATGAAATCTGGTTTGTGGCAAAAGGAATTGCTCAGAATTCTAAATTATATTCGTTGGTTGAATTTAAGAATGAAAAAGGTGAATCCGTTCGGAAAGATGCCAAATTTGATAAACAGTATCTGGAGGGCAAGTACGGTGCAGATCCATATCTCAGACGAATTATAGATTGGGGGAAGGTTAATGCCTAAAAAAGCCAGAACAGAAACATGGAGGAAAAAACGTCGCCAGGAATATTTGGAAATGAAAAAGTACAGATATTATATTTTCTGTGAAGGACAGGCGACGGAACCAAAATATTTTCAGGGTTTTAAAAAGCTAATAGAGGAAAATCCAATTTATAGAGATATGGTTTTGATTGAAATTGAACCCTGCCAAGCTGAAACTATGCGGGTAATTGGAATGGCAGAGGAATATGTGAAGAAAAACAAAATTCAGAAGGGGCAGATTTGGTGTGTTTATGATAAGGACAGTTTTCCTGCGAGTGATTTCAACGGAGTCGTAAGTCGGGCTGAACAGTTAAATAAAGAAAATCCAGAGTTACAGTATCATACAGCGTGGAGCAATGAGTGTATTGAATTCTGGTTTCTTCTCCATTTTGCATATTATACAGCAAATAATCATCGGAAAGCGTATATTTCATTTCTAAATGATAAATTCATAAAACTGGGGATTGGAAAATATGAGAAGAATATGAATGATATTTTTAATATTCTGATGGAAAAAGGGAATCCCAAACTGGCGATTTCCTATGCAAAGCGTATTATACGCGATGGAAAAGGAAAAACACCTACCGAGATTGCACCAGGTACGAAAGTGTATGTGCTGGTGGAAGAACTGGTAAAGTATTTGCCTGAAAAGATACAAAATACATTTAGATGAAAAGTGCTAGATATATAATCTCTTTGACAAAACTGTCTTAAAATGTTATGTTATTCCAAGGTGATGCATAATGGAAAGTACGAAGAATAGTGATATCCGCGCCAATAACCGGAAGCGGATCGTCAATGCTCTGTTCCGGCAGGGGCAGATGACGAAACAGGAGCTTGCGCAAAGGCTGAATATCAGTCTGCCTACCGCAAATTTACTTTTAAAAGAACTGGCTGATAAAGGGCTTGTAACCAATGGAAAGGTTATGGATTCCACCGGCGGTCGGAAGCCGGTGTGCATTATGCCGGTCTATGATGCCAAATTTTCTATTGGCGCCGAGGTGTCCTCCCAGGGGCTTAGAATTATACTTTTGGATCTGGGTTCCAATGTCATTGCCAGAGAATATTTTCCTTATAATATGGAAAATACAGAGGCTTATTGGAAAAAGGTTAATGCTGTCATTATGGAATTTGCGCGGCGTCATATGAATCGGCCGGACATGCTTTTAGATATCGGAATTACTTTGGAAGTACCTATGCAGGACGGGCGGATTATACAGAAAAAGGAAATGGACGAAAAAGACAGGATCGATCTGGATATGGCTGCTTCCTGCTTTGAGCTGCCTGTGAAGTTCAGAAACAGTATCAAGATGGAGGCAACCGCTCAGACCTGGGCTCAGGACCGGTGGGAGAATTTTGTCTTTGTCTCATTAGGCGGACATGTCAGCGGAGCCATTGTCTATAATGGCGCTGTGTTAGAATTTTCAAATATAAACGGTGAATTTGGAAGTATAATCATTAACAAAGAAAGACCGTACGAAAAAATTGAGGACTATTATACTACCCGGGCGTTGTGTGAACGGGCGGGCGTGGATCATATTCAGGAATTTTTTGACCGGATCGAACGCGGAGATGGGGGCTGCACCGATCTTTGGAAGGATTACCTGGATGGGCTGTCGGTATTTCTCCATAATCTTTATTGTATATTTGGATGGAAAATCGTGGTTGGCGGCCGGATAAGTCCTTTTCTGGAACCGTACAGAGATATGTTGAATCAGCAGCTTCGGGAAATGGATGCCTACCGCCAGAATACGGAGGGCTATCTGGAAATCAGCAGACTTGGTGAATATGGGGCGGCTGTGGGGGCGGCCATGCTGCCGGTGGATGAATTTCTGGAATTTGGATATGACAATCTGTGAGATACGCAACGTACAAATAATCATTTAGCCGCACGGGCTGGAGCAGGAACTCCGGTCCGTGCGGCTTTTAGTACGACGGCAATGTTTGCAGTCAGTGCTTATTGAACTTCCCAAAGCTTCCAATCCGGAGACATGGGCTCCGGACGTTGGCAGCTTGTTTTCATTTCATAAACCGTATTTGTGCGTGCGGCTGTCTCAAAAGCGTTAAGTGCTTCCACCACATGCAGGCAGATATCCGAACGCAGACGGCTGTCACGTCCGTTAAGAAGGGCACAGGCCATATCGGAGACACCCAGGCCGCGCATATTTCCCCGGGGGTCCGGATCGGATGGGAACAGTAAATCCTGTTGGGTAGAGCAGTCTTTTTTGTGGGTCATCATGGCAATGATTTTGGCCGGATGGGGAGCTGTTTGTGCGCTCACGATATCTTCCAGCTTTTTACCATCGTATACCTTGACCGGACCGCTAAAGGCGTTGGGGTCAGGAACTGTGATAGACCCGGCGGTGCCGAAAATTTCCATACATGGCAGGTCGGAATCCCATACATCAAAGCTCATATTCATATTTCCCACGGCGCCGCAGGAAAATTCCAAAATGGCTGTGTAATGGGTGGGTACCTGGGCAGTCTCTGTTTTACCGAGAATATTGCGTTCGGGGCGTCCTGTGGTGGTGAAGCAGGCCACTTTTTTTATGGGGCCCAGCAGACTTACAAGCGTAGTGAGATAATAGGGGCCCATATCAAACATAGGGCCGCCGCCGGCCTTATAGTAAAATCCAGGGGCGGGATGCCACAGCTCGTGACCCGGACAGGTCATATTGGCTGTAAAGCCCAGCGGTTTTCCAATCGCGTTTTGATCCAGCAGCGCGCGGCATGTCTGGGCGCCCGCGCCTAAAAATGTATCCGGCGCACTGACTGCCATTAAGCCCTTTTTATGGGCAGTTTCAATGACTTCCTTTGCATGTTCAAAGCTCAGTGTCAGAGGCTTTTCACAGTATAAATGCTTGCCGGCGTTGAGAATCTGCATATTCACCTCATAGTGGGCGGCCGGTATGGTCAGATTTAAAACGATGTCAATAGCCTCATTGGCTAAAAGCTCATCCACGGTGCAGGCGATGGGGATATTATATTTTTCTTTCATCTGTTCAGCTTTTTCAAGAAACATATCCGCGCAGGCAATAAGCCTGAGATTGTGGTAATGCTGTGTGATATTTGTTAAGTACACATCGCTGATCGTGCCGCATCCGATAATACCGATGCCAATGGTTTTCTTTTTCATAATAAAATCTCCTATTTTAACGATATATTTTCCCCAATACCTCATTGACGTAATAAGACGATAGCGCCATAGCAGCCAGATAATCCGGAGCCCCGTCATCCTCGATGGTGCACCATCCGGTAAATCCGTGCTTTTTCACCAGCGCCCAAAGCTCCTTCAGCGGCAGGACGCCCTCGCCGGGTTCCCAGAACCAGCGCCAGCCCTCGTCATGGATTTCCACATCCTGCGAATAGCGGATACGATCCGGTACCGCAATTGATGCTGTATCCTTAAGGTGGAATGTACAAATGCGCTCCGCATAAGTGTCATAAAAATCCAGCAGATCGTCGCCCATAAGTGCGATCTGAGCGGTATCCAGGCAGTAAAATACATAGCGTGGATCAGTCATTTCCAGGAAACGGCGGTGGTTTTCCTTATTGACAGCACAGAAAAATTCATTGTGAAGGCCAATCTGTATACCATTATCCACAGCATAGCGGCCAATATCGGTAATAACCTTTGCGGAAGCTTTCAGGGCGTCCGTGTCTAACGGTCCAACACCGTAATAATTTCTTGCCGGACATACATTCAGGTGTTTGCCGCCGAATGCTTTTAATGTGTCAATGGCCGCTTTGCCAGCCGCCAGCACCTCGTCATATTTGGCGGGGATGTTGGAGTCATCGCAGCCGTGGAACATGCCGCTGACTTCGATGCCGTGATCACGGGCGAAGGCCGTAAACTCCTGGGGCGTACCAAACAGGCCCAGGATCTCCGTCAGATCCCAGGGGGCGATTTCGATGCCGTCGTAGCCGGTGGCCTTGTGATATCGGAGTATCCGGTCCCAGTCCATGAAGTAGGCGGCGTTGGTTTTATCCTCGTAATAGAAATCTCTGAAGTTATCGATTTGCTTATAAGGAATGGTTTTCCAGTGGCTCATATGAGATAATTTTATATTTGGCATGATTTCCTCCATAACTATTCAGATAACATATGGTCAATAAAGTAGCGTGTTCGTAATATGGATCGGCAGACATCATATGAATTACGGCAATTATAGACGACAAGCCCGCCATAATCCACGTTCTTGAGTGCCTGTAAAATGGCCTTGAAATCCACGGTTCCGTCGCCTATATCCCGGAAAACCTTTGTGGCAGATCCGGCCGGAAATTCGGGTAGCGCCTGACGGAAAGTCTCCTGTGTGTCCACAAAATCAGTGTCCGTAAAATGGACAACGCCGATATGTTCTTTCTGGGTACGGATAAATTCAGGAACATTGACGCCGGCAATCTGAAGCTGAGCCGTATCAATGTCTAAAAATACGGGAGCGTCAACCTGATCGATAAAAGATACAATACATTCACCCCGTAAAAGCCCCCAGTATTCATTTTTCAGGCACAGACGTATGCCATGTGCCTTTGCGGCATCAGCAGTCTGTCCGATGACACGGGCGGTTTTTTCAAGAAAACGTTCGGTTTTTGAGTGGTCACTGCCGCCCAAAAGGTTTCCAACGGCATAATAGGATGGTGTGGCCGAGAGTGTGACAATACCTGCGCCAGCCTCGGCGGCCAGTGTTACGGCTTCTTCGGCATAATGTGCGAAGGCGCCAAAATACATATCCTCAGCGCCCTGACAGAAAAGCGATGGGTCCAGATGGATACAGTCGATGGCTTGGATTCCACGGCCGGACAGATGATCCATATAGTTTTTTGTGGAACCAAATTTGGTTGTTATGGAACGAAGGGAGCGGGGAATGCCGGAGCGTCCTCCGAAATCCCACTTGGCTTCATATGGGATCTCAATCGAATTAAAACCGCCCACGCAGATGAGTGTGTACAGCTCATCCCAATAGTATTTGCTCTCCCTTTTGTTTCGGTTGGGCGCCTGGTGGTCCAGGTCAACCACTTCCGTGCTAAAACACATTTTCATACGTATACCTCCTTGAATTTGCTGTGTACTTTAGATTTCGGAAAGATCGTAACCGTTTAGAGGAACCGGACGATTACGAAAAATTCCCATAGGGCTAAAGCAGAACGAGCTCTTTATAGAGAGGATAGCGTATAAAAATATATTTGTCAATGCTTTTGTAAAATTATTTTATAAAAGTAACAAAAGAAGGTTTGAAGCGTGCTAACCAACAATGGTCAGTGAGTTGATAATTGTTCAGATCCAGCGGTCTGGTTTATATATAAACGTAACCGTTTGGCAAACTTCGGTTGTATTTCACATGAACATGGGGTAAAATTATTATAGTATCCATCATAGAGGTAAAAAACGATATAGAGGTGTAAAAAATGATCTATTATAATCAAACAAATTATCCACATGTTCCATATCCCACACTGACCGATCTGCCAGAGCTTGGCTGTGCTTCGACGACCGTGCGCGATGCCGGCTGCGGCCTGTGCGCCACCTGCATGGTCGTTGAAAATATGACCGGCCAGGCATTTCCGCTGATCGACTGTTTGGAATTATCCATAAATGTTCATGCCAATCACAGCCCGGGAACCGATCTGACGATTCTTGGAACTTATGTGGCGGAGCGTTTTAATCTGGGCTTTGCGGCAACCGATGATCCGGAGCGCCTGCGGGAGCATTTGAAAAAGGGCTATATGGCTGTGGCCTGCGCTGCGGGCGACCGGGCTGAGGAAAATTATGTGGGTGTTTTTTCTCATGGCGGCCATTATGTCGCTGTTGTGGGGATGGATGCGGACGGTGAGCATATCCGCGTGCTGGACCCCTCACAGGTACCCGGAAAATATGATATTGAAGGACGGCGGGAAAAGGTTATTGTTAACGGAAATATTTTACATACGACCATGACGGTGCTTGCACAGGACTGCCGGTACAGAGAGCCTGCAAATTATGAGGACGGCGATTTTAAAAAATGGCTGGAATTTGCGGGCGAACCGGCAAACCGGATGCGGTATTTTCTGTTTTGGCCGTCCGAAACGTAAATAATAAGTCAAGCGGCGGGTGCCCGGCTGTAAATCTTAGACGGCGACTAAGTGGCTGCATAATCTTAGATGGCAGCTAAGCGGCTGCATAATTTTAGACGACGGGCACCTGGCCGCATAACCATAGGAGGAGCGTATGCGAGACTATTTAAGATATGGAATGGTAGGCGGCGATTTGGATGCATTTATCGGGGGTGTCCATCGAACCGCCATATCCTTTGACGGACGCGCCGTGCTCACGGCTGGGTGCTTCAGCCGGGATGTGCGGAAGAATAAAGAATGTGGTGATTTTTACCGTTTAGATGGTGAACGTATTTATGACAGCTTTGAGGAAATGGCTGCCAGGGAGAGCAAACGGGCGGACGGCATTGATTTTGTAGTCATTGTCACGCCGAATAATACCCATTACCAGATTGCCCGGGCATTTCTGAAATGCGGCATTCATGTGCTTTGTGAAAAGCCGTTGTGCTTTACTCTGGAGGAAGCCTGCGAGCTTAAACGCCTTGCAGATGAGAAGCATTTGTATTTTGCCGTAAATTATTCCTATTCGGGAACCAACATGGTGAAGGAAGCCAGAGCGCTTATCACCTCAGGAGCTATCGGGAAAATCATCAACGTGAATGCGGAATATCTCCAGGAATATCTCGTGGACGATGTGGGGAAGGGCGACCAGAAAATGGTCAAGCTGTCGTCCTGGCGCAAAGACCCTGAGGTGGCCGGGATTTCCAATTGTGTGGGGGATATCGGTTCCCACATAGAGCATACGGTGTCCTATATGACCGGCCTGCGGCTAAAAAGAGTGGCGGCAGCCCTGGATTCTTTTGGTCAGCCGCTGGATCTCAATGCCAATATTCTTGTGGAATTTGACAATGGGGCTCACGGCGTATTTTCCTCGTCACAGGTGTGTGTCGGACATATGAATGGTCTGGTGGTGCGCATTTTTGGTACGGAGGGCGCCATTGAGTGGCAGCAGGAGAATCCCAATGTGCTGCTGGTGACGATGAAAGGGCAGCCTGCGCAGATTTATAATCGGGGCATGGGCTATGTTTCGGAGCGCAGCGCGCAGATGAACCGCCTGCCGTCCGGCCATCCCGAAGGCCTGTTTGTGGCATTTGCCAATATTTATAAATGCTTTATTTCCACGGTGCTCAAAACGGTAAACGGACAGACGCCGGACGCCGGGGATCTGGATTTCCCTGACCTGGAGGATGGGATCTGTGGTGTTAAATTTATTCATGCGTGCGTGGAGAGCAGCGCTAAGGATTCGGCTTGGGTGGAATTGTAGGTAACAGCTTGGATTCATTGAGGAACTGTGATATTTTTGTTGGAGAGGGAGTGAGCGTGAGGATATGCCATTTAAACCGTTGCCCATAGGTGTTGATAATTTTGAAGATCTTATAAAAAAAGGGTATTACTACGTCGATAAAACTCTTTTTATAAAAGAATTAATAGATATGAGGGGCGAGGCAAACCTTTTTACCCGCCCAAGAAGATTCGGAAAAACCCTCAATATAAGTATGATTAAGTACTTTTTTGACGTAGAGTGCAGTGATGCTAAGCAGCTTTTTGAGGGCCTGGCTATTATGAGACAGGGGGAAGAATACACAAAACTTATGTCAAAATACCCCGTAATTAGCTTGTCCTTTAAGTCTATGAAACAGTCAGATTTTGAATTATCATATATGCAAATGAAAAAAATGATTGCTGAGGAGTATACAAGACATGATCATCTGTTAAAGTGGAACGGCTTAACGGAGAGTGATAAGCAGCGTTATACAGCGATACGTGACGTGCAGGGCAGTGATTCGGATTATCTGGATTCATTAAAGTTTTTATCTGCCTGTCTTACAAAGTATTATGGCCAAAAAACAATCATACTCATTGATGAATATGATGTACCACTGGAAAACTCGTACTTCGGCGGCTTTTATGATCGAATGATTGCTGTAATACGCTCTTTGCTGGAGTCTGCGCTAAAAACCAACGAATATCTGGAATTTGCAGTAATTACCGGCTGCTTGAGAACGGAAGCACCATCGTCACTAGGCTCGAAAATACCTCGCCAAGTGAGCGAGTTGGGCTTTCCTACTAAGCTCGAAAGTACCTCGCTAAGTAGTCAATGCCATAGTATTTTTACAGGCTTAAATAACCTCAAAGTTATTTCCATCACAAATCCAATCTATGCCGAGCATTTTGGCTTTACTGAGGATGAAGTCCGGGAGATGCTTCATTTCTATGAACGCGATGACTGCATGGATACCGTGAAGACCTGGTATGACGGTTATCTTTTTGGCAATACAGAGGTTTATAATCCGTGGAGTGTGATCAATTACATGGAGCAGCTCTGGTTCAACCCAAAAGCATTTCCGCAGCCATATTGGTCAAACACAAGCTCAAACAGCATTGTCCGGACGCTGGTGGAGGGTGCGGACATAAGAGTAAAGCAGGAGATCGAAGTGCTGATCCAGGGAGAAAGTATTGAGAAGGCCATCCATGAGGACATTACGTATGATGATATCGGCCCAAAGGCACATGGTGAAAATCTGTGGAACTTTCTTTATTTTACCGGATATTTAAAAAAGACGGCGGAGCGGATGGATGGAAATGTCCGGTATATTTCCATGGCCATACCCAACGAAGAGGTAAAATATATTTATAAAAATACAGTTTTATCCTGGTTTGATCAGCGTATTCGGAAAAGAGATCTCAGTCATTTATATAATAATATTGTTCATGGAAATGTGGCCGGGCTTGAAAAAAATATCACGGATCTGTTACGTGAGGGAATCAGTTTTTATGACACAAGGGAGTCGTTTTATCACGGATTTCTCATGGGCCTGCTCAATGGAATGGACGATTTTTATGCATATTCCAACAGGGAAGCCGGCGATGGCCGATATGATATCTGCCTGAAAAGTCTGGATGTGGAAAAGCCCGTCATCATCTTTGAGTTAAAGATGGCCGATAGCTATATGGCCATGGCAGACAAAAGCATTCAGGCGGTGCAACAGATTGAGATGAAGCACTATGAGGAGGGGCTGATCCAGGACGGCTTTCAGAAAGTATTATGCTACGGTATTGCTTTTTATAAAAAGAATTGTAAAATCTCAATTGCTGAAAAAATTATTCGTGAGTAGTAAAACGCTGCGGATAGCAAGACAGGCTTGGAAATATTTAAAGGCAGTGGAAACTTATTATAATTTGTCGAGGTTTTTCCTGGAAATCCTTGACCTGCTTGGCCATCAGGCCAATTCCTATTATAAGTAAATTTCCACTGCCTTTTAAACGTTCAGATCGGCCGGGTTAATAAGCAAATATTTAGTGATCGCTCAGACAGTTCTGCACTTTACTGCGCAGAACGAAAACATAAATTTCGCGGGCATATGGCCCATCTGCACGGTTACATTATTTTTCATAAACCGGCAAATTTAACACCGACGAATATCCCGCCCCACTATAAAGCGTCTGCCGTGCCGCCTTACATTTATCCTGCAACGCCCAAACGCCCGGATAATTGGTGTGTGCACTATACTGCGGAAAATCGGACGAAGATATATCCACCCGGATGCAGGAGCCCTTTTTCATTTCCCAGGCAATATCCCATGTATCGATATTGATTTTGACAATCTCCCCCGGGGTGTAGGTCTGCCGCTGGTCGGAGTGGTTCCGGTAAGCCAGCGTAGTAATGCCGGAGCGGATGTTGTAGGCTTCGCCATTTTCCAGCACCTCCATGATCTTAATGGAAAAGGCCGTATCCTCCGCATCGGAGCTGACGTAAATATCCGCGTTGATTTTGCCAAGCAGCATCACGTTTTCGGCCATCGGTTCGGAGACGAAGGAAATAACGTCATCCCGGTATCCCGGCTCGGGCTGCTTTAAGCTGCCGGTGGCGGATCTGGTGGAGAAGCAGGATTCAGCGCCATAGGAGGGCACCGGATTTTTCGGGTCATAAACAAAAGAAACTTTACCGACAGTTCCGTCTGTGTACGGAGCGTTCGCCGGGGCAGTAATCGAAGCATCGGCCGGAGCGTCCGTCGGGGCAGTAGCCGAAACATCGGCCGGAGCGTCCGTCAGGGCAGTAGCCGAAGCATCGGCCGATGCACCCGGATTCAGCGTCCGTCGCGCCATATCAAAATAATACTGCATATTGGATATTTCCTGCGGCCACTGCGGCTGCTCAAGCCATCGGTCCTGCCCCACCACATACAGGCTGACGCCGCTTTCTGGCTTTTCATGCTTTCTTAAAATCGTGTCAAACCATTGATAGATCGGAAGAATCTGATAGCTGCGCACATCGTTACATTCGTGTGCGTGGATCGGGCACTGCTTTCCGTGATCCCAGGGGCCGATCCGCAGCAGGCAGTTTTCTCTGCCCGCATCGGTCATGTCATTGTAACCGGAAAGGGCGCTGCCCAGATGATGGTCGTACCAGCCTTCCTCGATAACAATGGGGATTTTGACTTTGGACGGATTGGAGCGGAGCACACTCCAGAAGCCCTCCTGCCAGTACGGGTCCGAAAAGTCCGTATGGGTGACCAGCTCCTTATACCATGGAAGCTTCACGCCCCACACATCCTCATCGACCTGTACATGGGGCAGATGGCGGCAGGAATCCATATAGTCGGCAGTGATGGGAACTCCGGCATTGCCCATGGCCCAGGCGGTGAGGATATCCTGGCGGAACAGACCGTCCTTATATGCGGAAACGTGGCGGTTCGTGCCGTAAACCGACAGATACATGGCCTTCACCTTCTCTGGAACCACATCGATCATGGCCCAGCCGGTCAGCGCCAGATAGGAAGCGCCGTAAAAGCCGATGCTCTCCACCCAGGGCTGGTCGTTCAACCACTGGATACTGTCAATGCCGTCGGGGCGCTCGTGGACATTGGGCTCCCATTCCCCTTCGGAGCCGCCGGTACCGCGGCAAAACTGGAAGACACAGCCGAAGCCCCGTTTGGCCAGTTCAGGCGCGTAAATTTTAATCATTGGCATATGATTGGTGTAACAGCCCCGTTGAAAAAGTGTGGGAACGGGCTGGGGCGTATCCGGACGGTAAATATATGTTTTCATACCTGCGCCGTCGGACATGGGCACCATGACTTCCTCGGAGATCACCTGTGCATCGGTATATTCACAGGGAATTGAAGCAAGTTCATCGAGATATTGTTTTTTTAACATGGCTTCATATTCTTTATAATCCATTGTAAACCCTCCAGTTAAATTTCCATTTCAAGTAAAGCAAAGCCTAACGTTTTTCCGTGCATATCCACAGCCAGTGAGCGGGTGACTCCGCCGCCCAGAGCATCTTCCATGACAAAGTTCAGCGCATGGATATTGGGCAGTTCATAGCGGCTGATTTTACCGTGAACGATTTCCTTAAAATAATCGGCAACGGCGGAAACCGTCACTTTTTCCTTAATAAGCTCAAAATCCTCCGGTTTGTAGGCAATTACGGAAATGACGGAAATATTTCCTTTGTCTCCGGTTCTGGAATGGGCAATTTCACGAAGCTTCATGGTCTACACCTCCATAAAGTCCACACGGACAGTGATATTTTCTCTGGGTACTAAGATTGAGGCTACGGAAATGATTTCCCGCACGGACTTCACCGCGCCGCCGCCGCCGGCCGGACCACAGGTGTACAGCGCCTCCACCTCATTGCCGATCATCTCGGCATTTTTGGCATCCTTTGTGCGGGCGGCCACGCGCAGCCGCACCTCCGCGGGCGCCGTATTGCAAATATGGCTGCTGACGCTGTTTTTGTACAGGGAGTTGACACCCATCTCGTCAATGCGCAGCTCTTCATACTCACAGCCGCAGATTTCCAGGCGTTTGCGGATAATATCCCCGGCCAGACGGGCCCGCGCCAGAGCGGTGGTGCCGCCGTAGCTGATCTGCCCCTCGCCGATATAGCAATCTTTATAGCCCA
This sequence comes from Lachnospiraceae bacterium, assembly GCA_902363555.1. Lineage (GTDB taxonomy): Bacteria > Bacillota > Clostridia > Lachnospirales > Lachnospiraceae > Catenibacillus. The sequence goes on from CABJAM010000001.1 coordinate 66,170, forward strand.
CGCTGACCTTATATGCGCCGTTGTGCTTCTTACCCGTGACACCGTGGATGGCCACCCGATTCGTGTCGAGCTGTTCCACAGCGACCTGGGAAAAATCAGCGATGCAGTCCGGTGTAAAGTAATTGCATGGGTCCTGGATCTCGTAAATGATCTGTTCTTTACAGGTCATCTCATTGACAACGCCGCCGGTACCGGGAAGCTTGGTGATGACCAGACTGCCGTCCTGGGAAAATTCCGCAATGGGAAAGCCCAGGTTCCATAAGTCATTCACATCCTTAAAGCCAGGGTCGCAGAAATAGCCGCCGGTGACCTGCCCGGCACATTCCAGCAGATGCCCGGCAATGGTACATTTCCCAAGCATCTCATAGTCATCCATAGCAAAGCCAAACTCATAAACGAGAGGCCCTACGACCAGCGCCGGGTCGGCCACGCGGCCGGTAATGATCACATCCGCGCCGCCCTTTAAGGCGTCCACAATGCCCGGACAACCGATGTAAGCATTGGCGGACAAAATATCACCTTTAAGATTTTTCAGAGGTTCGCCGGTTTCCATGACCGTGGAATCCATATAGTTTTCCAACTGAGCAGAAATATCATCGCCGGTGACTGCGGCAAATTTCAAATCTTTAATACCCATGGCATCGGCCATCTCACAGGCCTTTTTCATGGCTGACAAAGGATTGGCAGCGCCCATGTTCGTAATGACTTTGGGGCTGCGGGTGTGCGTCTTACGCTGTTTTTTTAATACATGGAGAATCCGCTCCATGCGGTATTCAAATAAGTCGTTATAGCCCTTGGTGGCATCCTTCAGCTTATTAAGCTGTGCCAGAGCAATGGTGCGTTCTGCCAGACACTCAAAAATAATATAGTCCAGCGCCCCACGCTCCATCAAATCCACTGCCGGTTCGATCCGGTCGCCGCCATAGCCCGCGCCGGAACCGATGCGTATCGTTTTCATCCAACATCCTTCTTTCAACATTCAGAAAATAATTAAGTAACACAGTGAGTAAGTACAACGTTTTACTAACTTTATATATAGAGTATAACGTTATACCTATAAAAAAGTCAAGAACTATTTACAATAGTTCCTGACAAATTTGAGGCTGTAAATTTATGAAATAATACCAGTACAGAAGTGCAATCATTTCACCGCAATGCTGTACAAGAGCGTGTGGTTCCTGGCCGGATGGTGCGCCAGAGACTGTAATTATTGAATTTCCTGATTCACCTTCACCGGAGATTTTTTCTTTCCGTGTTTCCAGTGAATGGCGTCAAAATGGCAGACACTTTGGCACGAGCCGCACTGGATACATTCGTGGTCGCCCACTTTTTTGATATCCATGAGACAATGCCGGATGCACTGATTGCAGTGGGTGCAGTTGGTCTCATCCACCTGGATTCCAAAGATGGATATCCGCGAAAAAAAGGAATAGATGGCTCCCAGCGGGCAGAGGAACCGGCAGAAGCTGCGATAAATAAACATAGCGCTGACCACAACAATCAGGAGCACGAAAACCTTCCATGAAAACAGCGCGCCGGCCAGCCCCCGCAATGACGGGTCCGCCAGCACCAGTGTCAGGCCGCCCTCGAGTGTTCCCGCAGGACAAATATATTTGCAGAAGCCCGGCAGCGGGTAGCCTTCCTTAAAGGCTAAAAACAGCGGTATGTACACGGCAAAAATGGCCAGGATCACATATTTTGTATAGGAAAGCAGGTGCGTTATTTTATTTTTTTTCAGCTTGGGCACCGGTATTTTGTACAATAGCTCCTGGATCAGGCCAAATGGGCATAAAAAGCCGCAGACGATCCGGCCCAGAAACAGCCCGATCAGTACAAAAAAACCGAGGATGTAAAACGGAAACCGTTTCGGTGCGCTGCTCAGGGCATTTTGCAGCGTTCCCAGCGGGCAGGCGGCAATGGCGCCGGGGCAGGAGTAGCAGTTCAGGCCGGGCACGCACAGCCCCTTGGACTGCCCCTGATAGAGGGAGGCCTCGCCAAAGCCCTTCAGGTTGGCGTTATAAACAAGGGCGCAGGCCACCTGTATTAATTTTCTTTTAAAAGGTAATTTTATTTTATCCAATTCCAATACACTCCAGACATACACGAATTGCTTTGTTCCACGTGCTCGTAAAGTCACCCTGCATCAGCCCTGCGGTAATAAAGACAATGCCGGCAATGCACAGACAAATGCGAATGATATTTTTTTTGTTTCTCATGGCAGTCTCCTTTCTTGAAGCGCGTATAAGGTGTTTTCATTATATTAATTTTACGTTGTAATGTAAAGCTAAATCATGTAAAATGAAAAAAGATTGATAACTTTTTTGGAGGTAGATCATGGAGTGGATAGACTTGGAAACATGGAGCCGGAAGCCTCTTATTGAAAAGTATTCCAGCTATATGTTCCCGTATATAAATATTGGCGCGGAAATCGATATTACAAAGATGTATCATTATTCTAAAGCGCATGAAATATCTTTTTACTGCGCCATGATCCATGCGGCGACAAGGATTGCCATGGAGGTGGAAAATTTCAAATACCGTCTAATCGATGGGAAGCCGGTGCTGTGCGAGTCTCTGACGCCGGTGTTTACATACCTTCCCAAAGGGGAGGAGCAGTTTTACCTGGTAGAGCAGGAATATGAGGACGATCTGGTCGATTTCTGTCGCAAGGCCCATGCGAAGGCGGAGGCCATGGCGTCGGAGACGGAGCATTCCTTTATGCATGGCAAGGACGAGGTGGAGATTTTATATATGTCCTGTATTCCGTGGATTCGATACACACATTTTATACGGACTATCGAGGACGGTGGAAAGGACAATATTCCACGGATATCCTGGGGGAAATATGGCACAGACAAGGATGGACGGATGACCATGCCGTTTTCGGTGCAGGTCCATCATGCACTTATGGACGGCTATCATGTGGGAATGTATTTTGAAAAGCTGGAGGCTTATCTGGACAGCATTCCCTGGAGTGAAGCATAAAATTATGGCGTAACAGTTCGGCCCTCTGGACTGTTACGAAATGGTAACCATTTGGAACATCGGAAGATTACGGGAAGGGAGCGATCAGATTGCGCGAAATTAAATGCAGTGATATTTCAGACACGATCAGGGAAATGTGTATCGAAGCGACACATTTTCTTTCGGAGGATATGAAGGCGGCTTTGGAACAGGCTGTGGACCGGGAGGAATCCATGCTTGGAAAGCAGGTATTGGAATCTTTGGAGGAGAATCTGGAAATTGCCGGAAGGGATATGATCCCAATCTGTCAGGACACAGGCATGGCGGTGCTGTTTGTGGAAATCGGACAGGAGGTCCATATCACCGGTGGAGTTTTGGAGGATGCGATCAATGAGGGCGTCCGCCGGGGATACGTGGACGGTTACTTAAGAAAATCTGTGGTGGAGGACCCTATTTATCGGAAAAATACTCAGGATAATACACCGGCCATTATCCATTATAACATTGTACCGGGGGATACAATGAAAATCACCCTGGCGCCCAAGGGCTTTGGCAGTGAGAATATGAGCCGTGTGATCATGTTGAAGCCGGCCGATGGTATTGAGGGCGTTAAAAAAGCGATTCTGGAAACCGTGGATGCAGCGGGGCCAAATGCCTGTCCGCCGGTGGTGGTGGGTGTTGGTATTGGCGGCGATTTTGAAAAGTGCGCGATCATGGCCAAGCATGCGCTGACCCGCCCGGCTGGCGAGCATTCGCCGGTGCCTTATGTGCGGGATCTGGAAATCGAACTGCTGGATAAGATCAACCGGCTGGGCATTGGCCCGGGCGGCCTTGGCGGAACGGTGACAGCCTTTGCCATAAATATTGAAACGTATCCCACGCATATTGCCGGGCTGCCGCTGGCTGTGAATATCTGCTGCCATGTGAACCGTCATTGTGTCCGGGAACTGTGATCAGGAGGTGGAAGGATGAAAAAGATAATACATGCACCTATGATTGAAGATGAGATTAAAGGCCTGTCCGCCGGCGATTATGTGTATATTACCGGAAAAATCTATACGGCCAGAGACGCCGCCCATCTGCGGCTGTTTGATACGATGAACGCGGGCGGGGATATCCCTCTGTCCTTGAAGGATAATGTGATCTATTATATGGGGCCGTCACCGGCCAGAGAAGGGCGCCCCATCGGCTCCGCCGGCCCGACCACCAGCAGCCGTATGGACAAATATGCGCCGCTGCTTCTGGATAACGGCCTGAAGGGGATGATCGGCAAGGGCCGGCGTTCTCAGGCCGTCATGGATGCCATTGTCCGAAACGGAGCGGTTTATTTTGCGGCTGTGGGTGGTGCGGGGGCGCTGCTTTCTAAGGCGATTAAAAAGGCTACGGTGCTGGCCTACGATGACCTGGGAACGGAAGCCATCCGGGAGCTGGAGGTGGAGGATTTCCCGGCTATTGTCGTGATCGACAGCAAGGGTCGCAATCTGTATGATGAAGTGATTGCGGAGTACCGGAAGCTGTGACCGACAGGGGTAACGCCGCCCGTGGCACTATCGCCCGGGCACTACTGCTTGGGGTGTTGCGCCTATGTCGTCTCTGTGTTACCCCTGCTCCGGATGCTCAAAGGTTGTAAGTGTTGAGCATGGCCGGGATGTTACCACAGGCTATCATTTTTCGGCACCTGCGCCATCCAGAAAATCCTGTATCCGCATCAATTGCCGGTCTTTGTTATACTCGGCTTTATATGGAACACTGCCGTAGGGTACGTAATTCAGATAAAGCCGATCGATCTCATCGTCATAGACGACCTTTCCGATGGTCACCGTGCGGCTTTGGCCAGCCGGGATATCGATACAGAAAAATGAGTGCGTACGTTCTTCCTCATTGCTCGTATAGTCCGAACTGTCGAGATAACACCATTCGCCGGAGCCAAGCTCATCATAGTAATAAGGCCGCTGGCTATATTCGATGAAATCTCCATAATCTTCAAACAGGTCCGCATCAAAGTAGCCAGAGAAGGAATACTGAATAATATCCGTATCGCAGGTATTCGTCAGCTCCAGTGTGATGAGCATAAGCTTCTGATCCGCGGCTTCTTTGACCGCCGACATGCCTTCGCCATCGTATACCTGCGGGATGCGTTCATCCTTAAAGCTACCGTCACTGGTGAGGTAATTATCCAGCGCAGCTCTATCGTAAAAATCATTCCGGTCCAGTCCATTGATTGAATCTGTAAATTCAATATTTTTTACTTCGACCCGTGCTGTGTTATTTTGGGAATCGACAATCTCGAACTGTTGTGTGAGCTGGGTTTTGGAAATACGCAGGTCGTCTTCTGTTGGTTCATCGCTAAAATTTTCAGGCTCTGCATAGGCGACACACATTTCTCCTGTCGGTTCATATACAAGTCCCTCCGCAATCTTTTTAAGCTCATCCACTGTGATCTCCGGATAATCTGTGCCTATCATAATAGAAACCATATCTGCCGGATTGAGTAAATAAATATAGGCGTAATAAGTGGATTCGGTATCTGTTTCTTCCGGTATAGTTACAATGGCGTCCATATCTCCGATTTTTAAGGCTTCGTACTCTTTTGTGAAATTAACGTCAGTACTGCGGTGCGTATTTTGCATAGCCCAGAAACCGTCGCCGGCATATTCTCCATTCATGCTGTAACGCCCCGTCAGCCCTTCAATCTCGGCATAGCCATCAGGAATATAATTTAATGTGATGCGGACTGCTGGTACTTCAATGCCATCGGCAGGAAGGTCCTCAAGGCGGCTTTGGATTTCATTTGTGGCCGTCGGCTGCACGTTATCGGCATCTGTGGCGGAACTGCTTTCAGATGAAGAATCCACTTTTTCTTTGATTTCAATAAATACTTTATTTTTATTTTGTGACACGTCCATTTCAAGATTTTTGAAATAGGCGTAGACCATCAGTGACATTGCGCATACGAGGACCGCAGCCGCTGCAAATACGGACCAGCGCCGAACCGAAAATTTCTTTTTAGGCACTCCGGTTTTACGGCCAGAGGTGCTTTGCGTTTGGCGGACAGTGTTCTGGCTGCGTACCTGTTCTCTCAGCAGTTTCTTACGTTTTTCGTAGTCCTCAGAGAAATGGTGATAAGCACACGGTTCTCCAAGACTGTCCATTTCCATCTTTTCTCCGGCCATAAATAACAGATCATCGATGTTCTCTTTGTTCATTCCAATCATCTCCCATACTATTTTTGATCAGCTTTCTTGCCCTGGCAATCCGCTGGTAAACATTGTCCTCACTGATATTGAGCCGGTGGGATATGTCACTGATATCCATACCATAAAAAAACCTCAGCCGTATGACGCTGGCATATAATTCCGGCAGGCTTTTTGTGATATTTTCCAGGATTTCCCGAAAGCTTTGCATATCCAGATAATCCTCGATGTCATTGCCCGGTGTTTCCAGGTATTCGTGGCCGTCAATGGAAACGATGTTAGATTCCTTCTTGTTTTTTCTGTAAATGTCCAGGGCTGCACTTTTGGTGATCTTGATGATCAGCCGTTTGGTGCGCTCGTCCGTTATCCCTGCACATTCCGGAAGATACCGGATGAGCCGTTCAAATGCGTCGGCTACCGCATCCTCAGCCTGGTGGGAATTGCCTAGGATGCCGAAGCATATCCGGTACATGGGCTGCTCGTAATGCCGAAACAATTCCTCCAGTATTTCGTAATTCGCCATCTTTTGATTTTTCAATACATTCACCTCGCTGTTTTAGCACGTTCCGGGGAACAGAACAAAGATGCCCATTACACATTACTTTGACGTTTCTAACTGCCCCAGTTCCAAATAAGATTCATCCCCAATGGTTTCTATATGGTATGTATGTCCATCATAAATAATTTTCGTCACACTGCAATTTTCTATGGGCTCCTGTGACTTGCCGCCAAGCCATTCGATTAGACAGCCTAATGACATACCACTGGTTACGATCATGGCGTTTTCGCCGCCGCAGCGCTCTAATTCCTGTGCCACCGTATCCAGCGCCGACTTCATACGTCTGCAGACGGTCTCGTAGTCCTCCGCCATATGGAGCAGTGTATCATTTTCAGCGATGGCATCCACTACCGACTTTAAATCTGGCTTTGGTGAAAGCTCCTCCATGTTTTCACAGCCGCACTTCCGGGCAGGGGATACATACATTTCTTCAGCCGGTACCGCCTCGTAGCTGCCAAAGCCAACTTCGCGGAAGCCTTCAGATTCCACAACCGGTAACGCTTCCTGCCCCATATGATCAAGGATCAATCTGGCCGTCTTTCTCTGACGGTTCAAATCACCACTGTATGCTCTGTCAAATACAATGCCTGACTGGGCCAGACCGCAGCCCAAAGCCTTTGCTCTCTGAACACCTTCCGGCATCAGCGGAGAGTCTGACCAGCCCTGGGATTTTCTCATTGTATTAAATATCGTTTCTCCATGTCTGATAACATAAATATTCATTATGATCCTCCAATTTCTTTATATGCTTTTTTGCGACAGCACTATTGTATATGTTCACATCTCTGGATAATATAATAATCCGTTCTTAAAATACGATATTTGTAGCTTGTTGCTATCCGTTCTGACAGCCTGCTTATTTACCGGATATCGTGTGGGAATGCATAAATAAATTTCTCAGGATACAATAATTATATTTCCCACCACATTACTCATAGCCAGACCGCCACGAATCGTTTAAAATGATAGTATGACCATACTATGTGCATTTTCGGGGGAGGTAACGCCATGAGTAATATACTGATTGTCGATGATGAAGCTGTTGTTATCCGTGCCATCCAAAAAGGAGTAAACTGGGATGCGCTGGGGATTGAAAATATTTACACGGCCAAAAACAGCAGGAGTGCCCGGGAGCTCCTGGAGCAGCACCCGGTGGACGTGATGCTGTGCGATATAGAAATGCCCGGCGGCAGCGGCCTTGAGCTGGTACGCCTGGTCCACGATGAAATGCCCCAGGTGGTTGTACTGCTGCTGACCGGCCATGCGGATTTTGAATATGCCAGAGAAGCGGTATCCCTGGGGGTTTATGAGTATTTGCTCAAGCCGGTCGTTTACAGGCAGCTTCAGGAAAAAATCGCCGGCGCGCTGGAGCTTTCACTGGAACGCAAAAAGGACATGGACATTAAAAAAGCATGGAAGGATAATCAGGAGAGCCTGATGGCGGACTTTTTGCGGGAGCTGCTGAAAAACACAACGGTATATACAAAAGAGCAGATGCACCGCCGGGCCATGTCCTATCATCTGGAGTTTGAGCCGGAGGCCATGTTTTTGGCGGTTTATATAAAGGTAAGACCGATGGAGGCGGGCGGTGGAGGCCGCGAAGCCATGGAAGAATTTCTGACCTATGTCCGCAGGCTGTTTACCCTGGAGGGAAAGAATGTTTATCTGATGAATCCGTGGGAGGAGGCTGTGGTGGCACTTTTTAGGATTGGCGTCGAGGATACCTTTCCCGAGGAGGAGCTCCGGGAGCGGGCGGCCTCCCTGACACAGCTTGCTTATACCTACGGCCATTATATTGTATCCTGCTATATTTCTGAAATTTTCGGGCTTCAGGAAATGAACCTGATGCTGAACAAGCTTCACGAAAAGAGTGAAAATAATGTAATGTACGACCGAAAGGTGTTTCTGGTGAGCCGTCTCAATACCCAGGCGCGCAAGCCGGAGCCGGTGGACCTGGATACTCAGAAGTGGATCGGCTTTTTGGAAAGCGGACAGTTTGAGCCGCTCATACAGTCCATCGATTTTACGCTCCATCATATTGTTATTGCCGGAGAAATGGACAAGGAACGGCTGACGCAGGTGTACTCTGTTTTCATGCAAATGGTTTTTTATTACATGAAAACCCACGATTATCCGGTATACAGCGTGTTCCAGGTAGAGGAGCTGTCCGGATGGCAGGCCCGGGCTGTAAAATCTGTGGAGGATTTCCGACGGTTTGTCCGTTATGTGGCGGACGGCCTTGATTCCTTCCGCAAAAATGGACAGATGGCCGACTCTCTTGTGGGGCGGGCGAAGGTATATATTGACGCGCATTTATCGGAGGATATCACCAGGGAAAGCATTGCCGCGCATGTGGCGCTCAGTGAAAACTACCTGTCCAAAATATTTAAGAAGGAAACCGGATTTTCCATTTCGGATTACGTGCTCATGCGCCGGATGTCCAGAGCTAAAACGCTGCTGATCGAAACAGCCCGGCCGGTGGGGGAGATCGCACTGGAGACCGGGTACAGTAACAGCGCTTACTTTATAAAGATGTTTAAGCGGGAGGTTGGTAAAACGCCCAATGAGTACCGAAAGGAGATGCGCATTTAATGAGATACCGGATCGTCAATATGATACGCTTTTTGTTTGTGCTGCTGCTCATTCCCATGGTGGGGCTGCTGATCTATATTAATGTTTTCGCCATTGGACGGATGACCGATGAGGCGATTGTAAGCCATCGCAGCGCGCTCAAGATGCAGGTGGATAAGATTGATAAAAATCTCATCAACTGCTCAGCATTTGTCCGGAACATGGTGGTGAATAATCAGGATATCGCTTTGCTGAACATGAGCAGTGATGCTACAACAGGTTATTATCACTTTATGGAAATTCAAAACAGGATCAAGGAATTTGCCCTTTTGGATAACGGGATGAATGAATTTTTCTTTCAGGCGGCCGCTTCGGGATACCCATCCTATTACAGTGCGGAAAGTGTGGGAATGACCGATACATGGATGCGCAGCCGTATTAACGCTCAGGTGCGCCGACGTTTTTTGGAACTGGAAGGTGTGAAAAATTTTAACACGTGGGAAATTCATGCGGTGGATGGAAATTATTGCCTGATGTACTTTATGAAGGACCGCCAGGTGTATATGGGCGCCTGGTGTCTGACCGGAGAGCTGCTGAAAAATATTCCGTTATCCGGGGATGAGGCGCTGGATAGTAATGAATGGATATTCATTGTGGGTGAGGATGGAACCTGCCTGAGCAGTGCCGGATCCGGGGAAATACAGGTGGGCATGCAGCTTGAGCCGGATCGGGAGTATTACATTGACACGGATGGTACGGAGTATATCCAGTTGGCGGCAAAATCGGATATTGCGGGGATATATGTGGTTGATATTGTGGATAAAGGGGTCATTATCGGCAGCCTTTTGTTGATAAAAAATGTGATTTTGGCGTTATCCGCCGTATTACTTGTGCTGCTGGCGGGTACATATATCGTTTTTGATAAAATACTGAATCAGCCGGTACGCCGTCTGGTGGCTGCTATGGAGCGGGTGCGCGGCGGCGATCTCACAGGGCAGGTGGAGAACCGGACTGCACTTGTGGAATTTCAATTGATGAACGAAACATTTAACCATATGGTCCATGAGATCCGGGATCTGAAAATCCGTGTCTATGAGGAGCAGCTCCGGGAAAAGGAGACAAAGCTCCAATATTTGCAAATACAGATCCGCCCGCATTTTCTTGTGAATGTGCTGAATGTGATCTACTCCATGGCCGAGGTGGAGGATTACGAGGGGATACAAAAGCTGAGTATGTATCTGGTGAACTATTTTCGTTTTATGTTTAATAAGGCGACCTCCAGGGTGACGGTGGCTCAGGAGCTGGAGCATGTGAAAAATTATATGGGCATACAGGAGGCCCGTTTTCCCGACAGCTTTTATTTTCACGCCGATGTGGATGAGCGTACTTTGGGCTTCGATCTGCCGCCCCTGACCATACAGACATTTATTGAGAACTCTATAAAGTATGCGTTGGATCTGGAGGAGGAAAATCATATATGGCTGGAGATCCGTCCGGGGGATGGCGGCTATGATATTATCATCCGCGATAGCGGTAAAGGCTTTTCCCCGGAGCTGATGGAACGTATTAATGCGGGGAACCCGCCGGAGGGCGCGGACGACGTCCATCATATTGGTATTTATAATGTGATTTCCCGGCTGTCGCTCATTTATGGCGGGAAAGCTTCCCTGAAGCTGGAAAATGATCCCGGTGCGAAGGTAACGATTCATCTTCCCGTCTGAGTACGGTCAACCGATAGAAAAGGAATCGCGCTGATGCGCGGGCAGGTTAATGATTTCCTCCGGAAATCCTCGATAAAATACAATAGTTATATTGTTTGGTTACAAACCTTATAGAATTGGCCGCGCTTTGTGTGTAAGATGAAATCATCAAAAACACTCAGGGAGGTAAAAATAATGAAAAAGATAGTAAGTATGCTTCTTGCGCTCGTCATGGTCCTGTCTCTTATGGCCGGCTGCGGTGCATCGGGTCAGGGAAAGGATTCTAAAAATGGTGCGGATACGGCGACCCAGGCTGGCGCTGGCGACACAAAAGCGGCATCCGGCCAGGCGGGCGCGGACGGCAGCGATAGTAATGGCAGCGATAGCAACAGCGGAGATAGTAACGGCGGCGACGGTTCGGCGCCCATGTTTGAGGAAGCGGCGGAGTTAAAGATGCTTCTTTTCGCCTTTGGCGGAAATATCAGCGATTCCCAGATGATCGAGGATAAGCTCAACGAATACATCCAGCCCATTCTCAACGCAACGGTGGATATTGAGTTTATCAATATCGGTTCCTGGGATGAGCAGGTAAACTTGAAAGTCAACGGTGGACAGCAGGTGGATCTGATGCCTGTATTTGGAGCCAATATCCCGGGACTCTATACGCAGGAAGGACTGCTGCCTTTGGACGACCTTTTGGCAAAGTACGGCCAGGGAATCATCGACGAGGTGGGCGAGGATTATATCAATTCCGGTAAAATCAACGGTCAACTGTACTCCGTTGTGACCGAGCATGAATTTGCGGCAAACAAAGTATTCCTTTACAGAAAAGATATTGCAGACAAATATGATCTGGATTTCAGCCAGGTAAAAAGCATTGAAGATTTAGAGCCTATGCTTAAAGTGATCAAGGAAAATGAGCCGGATATGGACCCGTTGGTGAGCGGCGGCGCCGGAGTTGTTTCCATGCTTTCAACCTTTGGCTGGGATATGCTTGGCAGTGGTGGCGCCATTTTAGACCCGGGCAACTCTCTGACTGTGGAAAATGTTTATGCGTCCGATTATTACAAAAGCCTTGTGACGCTGATGCATGACTGGTATGAAAAAGGATATATTGCCAGGGATGCAGCCACCAATACAGAGGGCTTTGACATGCTGACAAAAGCGGACCGTGCCTTCGGCGCAATCTGTGGTTCTAATCCCGGATTTGTGGTGCAGGCGGAAAGGAAATCCGGCAAGGAGATGGCCGAGGTTGAGATTTTACCGGCTATGTCCGCCACCAGCGGCGTGACCATTGTCAACTGGACGATTCCTGTGGTCAGCGAATATCCGGAGCAGGCCATGGCGCTGCTGAACCTGATGTATACGGATAAATACGTGGCCAATCTGCTGGCCTATGGTGTTGAAGGCGTTCACTATCAGATGGTGGATGAAGCCAGTGATATTGCCGGTTATATGGAAGGACAGGATTTCTCCTCCTGTACATATTCGCCATCCCTGGGATGGGTTCTTGGAGGCCAGTTTATCACCCACGTATGGGAGGGCAATGATCCCGATATTTGGACAAATACAAGAAATTTCAATGATACAGCCATCCAATCCAAGGCCCTGGGCTTTACATATGATTCTTCACCGGTACAAAATGAGATCACGGCGGTGAATAATGTGGTGAGTAAATATGCCGCAGGCCTGGAAGCCGGTTCTCTGGACCCGGAAACGGAGCTGCCAAAGTTTATCAAGGAGCTTGAAGCTGCAAACATTGATGAAATTATTGGAGCCCAGCAGGAACAGCTCAATGCGTGGGCAAAAGAAAACGGAGTGACGGCAGATTAATTATGAAAACGCGAGGTTGTCTTAAATTTTAAGACAACCTCAAATTTTAAAAGGAGGTTGATTTCATGGAAACAACGACGGTGAAGCGTAAGCGGAAGATACGCTGGAAAAAGTACATTCCGTTTTATATTATGATGGCTCCGGCACTCATTTATATTTTTATAAACAATTATATTCCCATGGCCGGTATTGTGGTCGCCTTTAAAAACTACAAGGTGAAAAAGGGGATCTTCGGCAGCGAATGGTGCGGCTTTAAAAACTTTGAGTTCCTGTTTAAGACCAATGACGCCTGGAATATTACCCGCAATACCATTCTTTATAACCTGGCATTTATCGTGCTCGGCACGGTTTTTGCCATCGCTGTGGCAATTATTTTCAATGAGATCCAGAACAAGGCCGCCCAGAAATTGTACCAGACGGCGATCCTGCTTCCCTATCTGATTTCCATCATTGTGGTCGCTTATCTTGTTTATTCATTTCTCAGTGTGAATACAGGCTTTATCAATAAATCCATTATCGAGCCCCTGGGCGGCACGGGCATCTCGTGGTATGACTCACCAAAATACTGGCCGTTCATCCTTGTATTTGTCAATCTGTGGAAGGGCTTTGGCTATAATACGATCATTTATCTGGCCAATATCGTAGGTATTGACCGCTCCTATTATGAGGCGGCTGTGGTGGACGGTGCGACCAAGTGGGAACAGATCCGGTACATAACACTGCCCTGTCTGAAAAGTACGATCATTATTCTGACATTGATGTCTGTGGGCCGTATATTCTTCTCGGACTTCGGTCTGTTTTATCAGGTGCCCATGAATTCAGGGCCGCTGATCGATGCCACAAGCACCATCGACACGTATGTGTTCCGCGGATTAATGCAGCGGGGCAATGTGGGCATGAGTGCTGCCGCAGGCTTTTATCAGTCCGTTGTGGGCTTTTTACTTGTATTGCTGGTCAATCTGGTGGTGCGCAAGGTGAGCAAAGAAAATGCTTTATTTTAGGAGGGAAGACATATGTTAAGCTATGGAAAAGGTTTCCGTCGGTTCGCCTATGTGGTTATGACGGTGCTGGCGCTGATGTGTATTATACCGTTTATCCTGATGATATCCTCGTCCTTAACGGAGGAGACTGCGCTGATCAAATACGGGTATTCCTTTTGGCCCAAGGTACTTAATTTCAGTGCCTATCAATACCTGTTTGCCGACGGCATAACCATTGTCCGGGCCTATGGCATTACCATATTATGTACGGTTCTCGGCACGGCCCTGGGGCTGATTATGACGACGATGCTGGCCTATGGTCTGGCATTGCGCGATCTGCCCGGGCGCAATATAATAGCGTTTCTGCTGTTTTTCACAATGCTGTTTTCGGGAGGTACGGTGCCTTCCTACATTATGTGGTCCAATACGTTCCACGTGACGAACACCCTGGCGGGCCTGATCCTGCCAAACTTTCTTGTGGGCGCATTTTATGTCATTATGATGCGTACCTATTTTCAATCCAACATCCCTGAGGCCATTGTGGAGTCTGCCCGGATCGACGGGGCCAGCGAGCTGCGGATTCTTGGAAAAATCGTTCTGCCCATGTCGCTGCCGATCATGGCGACGGTTGGAATGATGGTGGCTATTATGTACTGGAATGACTGGATGAACGGCCTGTATTACATTAATGACCAGAAGCTTTATTCCATCCAGATGATCCTGAATAAAATGCTTCAGGACGCCAATGCACTTAAAACGATGGATCTTGGATCGCAGGCCAGCAATATCGCTGCCACGCTGCCAAGCACAGGGATTAAAATGGCCGTGGCCGTTCTGGGCGCCGTGCCGATTATGATCGTATTTCCGTTTTTCCAGAAGTTTTACGTGAAGGGAATCACTATCGGAGCAGTGAAGGGGTGAGTGTCATATGAATAATAAAAATACAGATAAGATGCTTAAAGACCTGATCGCGCAGATGACTCTGGAAGAAAAGGTGGGGCAGCTACATCAGATGGGGCCAACGACCTCGTCCACATTGGCCGGATATGAGGTGGATATTGACGAGCTGCTGACCGAATTTCTGGAGGGGCGCATGTCGGAGGCTCAGTTTCAGGAAAAGCTTGGCCATTGTGAGGAATCCTTAAATGAGGATGATGTGCGCGCTGGAAGACTGGGAAATTTTATCGGCCTGTACGAGCCGGAAAAGATAGAAAAGGTTCAGAAAATCGCCATGGAACAATCGCGGATGAAAATACCGCTCCTTGTGGGGGCGGATGTGATCCGCGGCTATCGGACGATATTTCCCACGCCATTGGCACAGAGCTGCTCATGGAATATGGAGCTGATCGAGCAGGCGGCGTCAGTGACGGCAAAGGAGGCGTCGGCGGCGGGGATCCACTGGGTTTTTGGGCCCATGCTGGATCTTGCCCGGGATGCCCGCTGGGGCCGGATCGTGGAAAGCGCCGGTGAGGACCCGTGCTTGGCGGGGGAAATTGCCCGGGCCAGCGTTTACGGGTATCAGGGCCGACCGTCGGAACAACGGGATACATTGCCCGAAGGTAAGATTGCCGCGTGCATGAAGCACTTCGCCGCTTATGGGGCCGTCAGCGGCGGCCAGGATTATAATACGGTAGATATGTCGCCCTCGATGCTGTTTAACCAGTACCTTCCAGCGTTTAAGGCTGCGGTGGATGCCGGTGTGCTCAGTGTGATGACGGCCTTTAATGACCTCAATGGCGTGCCGTGCACCATGGATTCCTGGCTCATCCAGGATGTGCTGCGGGAACGGCTGGGCTTTAAGGGAATGGTGGTCAGTGATGCTGAGGCGGTATGTCAGTGCGTGGTCCATGGTGCCGCGGAGGATTTGCCGGATGCCACATTGAAAGCTATCATGGCCGGTAATGATATGGACATGTCCTCCCGGTGCAATGACCGGTTTCTTGCGGATTTGGTAAGGTGCGGCAAGGTTCCGGAGGAGCGGCTGGATGAAGCTGTGGAAAATGTGCTCCGGATGAAATACAGGGCCGGGTTGCTGGATCTGTCCTCTGCGGATATTTGCCGGGGCGCTGCGGGTGTTGCCGAAGCTGTTTCTTTGTGCCCGGAGCACCGCAGGCTTTCCCGAATGCTGGCTGGGGAGTCCATGGTCCTTCTGGAAAATCCGGGAAATATACTGCCATTGAGCACAGATTTGAAAAAGGTTGCTGTCATCGGCGCTCTTGCGGATGATGCTGAAAACTTTCATGGGCCGTGGGCCTTTGCCGGCGGCCGGGCGGAGGAGACAGTGACGATTTTACAGGGCGTTAAGGCTGCGCTGGGAGCGGAAGCGTCAGTGATCTATGAATATGGCTGTGATGTGCAGCCGGAAGCGTCAAAGTCTGCGGGGCCAAAAGCGTCAGGTTTGGCGGAGCTGGAAGGCGCTGCGGTGGCGGAAGCAGATATGCAGCTTGGTGCTGCGGTTGCGGAAGCATCAGGTTCGGCGGCACTGGAAGGCACTGCGGTGGCGGAAGCGTCAGGTTCTGCGGTATCGGAAGCAGATATGCAGCTCGACGCTGCTGTGAAGGTGGCCGAACAATGTGACGCTGTCATCCTTGTTGCCGGTGAAAATCTGTTTATGAGCGGCGAAGCTGCATCTAAGGCGCACTTGACGCTGACCGGACGGCAGGAAGAACTGATACGCCGTGTTTGCGCGGTTGGAAAGCCTGTGGTTGTTGTGCTGGTCAATGGCAGGCCGCTGGAAATCGGCTGGCTGCGGGAGCTGTCCTGCGCTGTTTTGGAAGCCTGGCATCCGGGAACGGAGGGCGGTCATGCGGTGGCGGATGTGATATTTGGAAAGGTAAACCCGTCGGGCCATCTGTCCGTAACCTTTGCCAATACTGCCGGTCAGGAGCCGATGTACTACAATCACCCAAATACAGGAAAGCCGGGCGGCAAGTTTAAGTTTACGTCCAAATACCAGGATGCGCCTGTGACGCCACTGTATCCCTTTGGATACGGCCTGAGCTATACGACTTTTGAATATAGCGCGCTTGAAATCCGCGCCCTTGAAAGCACACTCCCGGACGGAAATGACATTTGTGTCCATAAGGAGGACGTGCTGGAGGTTTCGGTTACGGTGAAGAATACAGGCGCGATGGCTGGCGCCGATGTGGTGCAGCTTTATATTCAGGATGTGACGGCCTCCATGGTGCGGCCGGTGAAGGAGCTTAAAGGCTTTAAAAAGCTCTGGATTCCCGTGGGAGAATCGCAGACCTGCCATTTTCGACTGAATGTGATGGACCTGGGATTTTATAACCGGGATTTGGAATATGTGGTGGAGCCGGGAAAATTCCGGCTGTGGGCTGGTCCGGACAGCAGTGCGGGGCTGGAAGCGGAATTTACGGTCCGGTAGCCGGACAGCAATAATAAGGAAAATATGCCTAAGATGGGAGTACTATTTATGTCAGAAAAAGCAATGGAACTTGTATCACAAATGACCCTGGATGAGAAAATAACTCTTTTATCTGGTTCGTCATTATTTGCCATGGACGGCTGCGAGCGCCTGGGATTACCGGCCTACCCGGTATCCGATGGACCTCATGGGGTAAAGCTGTTGAAATTCGGTCCGGAGGGCGTCTCAATAGCCGGTGACCCAACCTGCTTTCCCACGGCCAGTGCCATGGCCAATTCATGGAATCCGGAAAATGCCGCTCGTTTAGGACAGGCATTGGGCTATGAAGCTCAGTGCGTGGGAACCGGGGTAAGTCTTGGACCCGCGGTAAATATTAAGAGGACCCCGCTGTGCGGCCGTAACTTTGAATATTATTCGGAAGACCCGCTGCTGGCCGGCGCCATGGGAGCCGCTATGGTGAAAGGTATACAGAGCCAGGGTGTACCGGCCTGTGTCAAGCATTTCGCGGTTAATAATCAGGAATTTAAGCGGAACTATGTCAATGCCGTCGTTGATGAACGGACATTGAGAGAAATCTATCTGGCTGTATTTGAGCATATTGTTAAAGATGCAAAACCAAAGTCTGTTATGAGTGCATATAATAAAATTAACGGCACGGGCTGTTCGGAAAATGAATGGCTGCTGACTCAACTGCTGAGATCGGAATGGGGATTTGACGGTGTTGTCATGTCGGATTGGGATGCCGTCCGGGATGCTGTGGACGCTGTGCGGGCTGGGCTTGACATTCGTATGCCGGGCGGCCAAAAGCTGAAGGATGTGTATGAAAAGGCGCTGCATGATCAAAGGCTGACGGTGGAGCAACTGGATCAGACGGTGGAAAGAATCGTGGATTTTATTCTTTGGATTAAGGAAAATAAGAAGCCGGTGGAAGATATTGATACGCAAAAGGAAATGCAGTTAGCCAGAGATTTGGCCATGGAGTGCATGGTTTTGCTGAAAAATGAACAGCATCTGCTGCCGCTTGCCCCGGGGGAACGTGTGGCTGTGATCGGAGATCTTGCGGTACGGGCCCGCTATCAAGGGGGCGGCAGCTCCCAGGCGCCCAATAAAGTCGAGGACATTCCGCTGGAATGCATCCGTGCCTGCGCAGAGGTTCAGTATGCACCGGGATATGATTCGTACACAGACCGGATTTCAGAGGAAATGCTAAATGAGGCTGTAAGCTGTGCGGCAGCTTCGGATACGGCCATTGTCTTTATGGGAACACCTTACGGGAAAGAGTCCGAGGAGTATGACCGCGATGATATTAAGCTGCCTCAAAATCAGATCGCGGTGTTAGAGGCGGTTTTGAAGGTGCAGCCAAGGGCGGTCGTTGTTCTTTGCTGCGGTTCGGCTGTGGATACTTCGTGGGATATGCAGGTACCAGCGGTACTTTTAGCCGGTCTGGCTGGTCAGGGCAGCGCATCCGCCATGACAGCGACTTTATTTGGTGAAAACAATCCAAGCGGCAAGCTGGCGGAAACATGGCCGGTATATCTGGAACAAACCCCCGGCTGGGAAAATTATCCCTGCTATAAAGACAATATATTATACAGTGAAGGGGTATTTGTCGGCTACCGCTATTACGATACTAAAAAGATCACACCGAAATATGCCTTTGGTCATGGGCTGAGCTATTCGGAGTTCCAATACCTGAGTATAACCGCAGACCGGACCAAAATGTATGATAATGAAAGTGTAAAAGTCACTGTAAAATTGAAAAATACGGGAACACTTCCGGGGATGGAAGTCGTCCAGCTCTATGTCCGGGATGTCATCAGTACCATTCCAAGACCTTATAAGGAGCTGAGAGCTTTCCGGAAGATCATGCTGGAGCCGGGGCAGACGCAAAGCGTCGAATTTGTTCTGGAAAAAAGGGATTTTGCTTACTATAATACGGACATCCGTGATTGGCATGTGGAGAGCGGCGATTTTCAAATAATGGCCGGCGGCGCGTCGGATCAGGTTCCGGTAACAACGGAGCTGTTTGTTCAGACGACGCAGCCGCTGCCAAATAAATTTACGATGACGACCTGCATACAGGAAATGGCTGCCGACCGGAAAGCGTATGAATGTATTCTTGAAGCCTCTAAAGGTGTTGGCGTCGTGGAGCTGCCCGGATACGACCATCCTGTGGGCCCTATGGGAATGGATTCCGTAAAACGTAACAAGGCCATATGTATACAGGATCTTCTGCGGGCAAAGGATTCCGGATATACAAGGAAATCCCTGGAGGAATTACTCGTTACCCTCAATCATTTGCAATAACACACGGAGTGGTGGATTCGTTCCCACCTTTTGGAACAGTAACGTTTCACTAGATAAATTTTAACGGGCATTCCGATCAATAAATTTCGTCTGATACTTGGAGTAAACGATCCGCTGCTCGTTATAAAGTCCATAATATCCGGACAGCATATAGCTCACCGATACCGCCACGAGATAATAAGGCATTCCCTGGAAGCCAAACAGCTCAAAGCCTATGAGCAGGGAGGTGATCGGGCAGTTGGTGACGCCGCAGAACACGCCCAGCATACCGCAGGCCGCGCTCAGGGATAGCGGCAGTCCTAAAAGCGGCCCGATCAGGCTGCCAAAGGTGGCGCCTACAAAAAAGGAAGGTACGATCTCGCCGCCTTTAAAGCCTGCGCCCAGAGCCAGGGCCGTAAACAGCAGCTTTAAGATGAACGCCTCCGGCCGAGCGCCCTCGTAAAAGGCGTTTTCGATAATCTCCACACCTGCGCCCATATAATCGGTCGTATGTAAAATCGCCGTCAGTAAGATAATGATGCCGCTGGCAGCAACGATACGGATATAAGGATTGGGAAAATATTTTTTGTAAAGCTTACCGCTGCCATGGAGCGTCAGGCAGAACAAAATGCTCAGCGCCCCGAATAAAATAGATAAGAGAATCATGGTAAAAAAGTAGACCATATTAAATTGGGGAATGATGGCCACGTGGAAAGATTCCGCCACCACGCCGAAATATTTGGAAAATTCACTGGCGATCAGTGATGCAAACACGCAGGGCACCAGGGCAGAGTAGTGCATGATACCGACACAGATGACCTCCATGGCAAAAATCGCCGAGGCCATGGGTGTGCCAAAGAGTGCGGAAAATCCAGCGCTCATGCCGCACATGATTACAATGTGCCGGTCCTTGGGATTGACATGGAGAAGCTTTCCAAGCTGAGCGGAGATACTGCCGCCAATCTGCAGCGCAGCGCCCTCGCGACCCGCGGAGGCCCCGAAAAGGTGGGTCAGAAACGTGGAAATAAAAATCAGCGGCGCCATGCGGCCGGGGATTTTGTGGTCTGAATGGATGGCGGCGATAACTACGTTCGTGCCCGGATCATCTTTCATAAAGCTGTAAAGTCCTACAATAATCAGTCCGCCCAGCGGAAGTCCTAAAATGATCTGGGGATGCATTTCCCGAAAGCCGGCGGCAAATTTCAGGCAATGATAAAATATCGTAGCCACAGCGCCAACAGCCACACCGGTGATCGCGCCGAAGCAGATCCATTTAAACAGTATCCGAAGTGCATAAATCGAAGAATTGGTTAAAAGGCGCAGCCTGCGCATAAATAAATGCATAAAAAGACTCCTTTAATGTAAAAAACCAAAGGTCTTTTCTGTGCGAACCAAAGGCTTTTTTCTGTGCGGGTGGACAGTGACAATCGCGGCAGATCGCTTTATTATATCGGGAGGCACTCAACTTCCGTGAGTTACTCAATTCCCAGGAATCATTTAATCTCCGAGAGACATTCAAGTTCCGGGTGTTGCTCAATCTTCGGGAGCCGTTCAATTTCCTGGAGTTATCCCATCTCCGGGAGGAACAATCTCCATCTGAGATAAAAGCTCCAGCATGTCCGTGGGAATCGGAGCCGTAAGTTCCAACAGCTCTCCGGTAAAGGGCTGGTAAAAACGGCATTTCCATGCATGCAGTGCTGTGCGGGAAATTCCGGTAGCGGTATCTAACGGGGAATAAAGTGGGTCGCCTATGAGCGGATGCCCGATGGATGCCATGTGTACCCGGATCTGGTGAGTTCTTCCGGTTTCCGGTGTGACACTGACAAGCGCGCCGTTCGTTCCGGTGTTTGCAGTCGTGTAATGTGTCCGGGAAACTAAGCCTTCCGGGCACGTTTTCATTTTCATCAAAGTGTTTTCATCCCGGCATAAAGGTACGTCGACCGTTCCGCGTAACGGGTCCGGGATACCCTTGACAATGGCCAGATACTCTTTTTCAAATCGACCGTCCTTTTTCTGCTCATACAGTCGTGCCGCGCAAACCTGATTTTTGGCGAAGATCATCACGCCGGAGGTATCCTTGTCCAGCCGCCCGATGGGGCGTATTTTTGTGGACAGCGCTTTCTGCTCGTAATACTGGGCGATCATAGCGCCAAGGCTGCCATCGTAATGACCGTGGGATGGATGAATGACCACGCCGGCCGGTTTAGTCACGGCGATAAGGTCCCCGTCCTCATATAATATCCGAACCTCCGGGTGCATGGGGCAGGGCGGCAGAGAAGTTTTCTGCGGGCTATCGAGAAGGACCTCCACAACATCTCCGGGAAACAGACGCCGGTTAGTATAGGCGCGCTCCTGATTCACGCAAATGCCCCGCTCCCTGTATTTGGCCTGCCGGATCTGATGCCTTGTCATATCCAGCTTTCGCCGCAAAAAGGTGCCGAGGATCTCCTCGGAATCGGCAGTAGCAGTTATTTTCCTTTCCATTCGATACCACTTTCTAAATAAATATTTCGTATTCCTATTATAATTTGTCACCAATTGCCGCTGGCAATTGATGACCTGCTTGGCCATCAGGCCAACTCCTATTATAATTTGTCGAGGATTTCCATAGGAAATCCTTGACCTGCTTGGCCATCAGGCCAATTCCTATTATATCCGATTTTTGTGTGGATGGCAATTTCCATTCGAGCTGGTGGTTATGATTTTTGAACCATTTTTATACAAAGACAAAAGAAGAGGCTGCCCTGCGTTCATCAGGACAGCCTCACGTATTTTTAAAGGAGGGAGAGGGGATGGTGTTTCACATCCCCGGTTATGAAAATGAAAAGATTTATATAAAAGTTAATAACAAAGAGGGAGGATGTTGATTAACTATGGCTTTATTATAAAGAGATTTTGTGTTCAAATTGTGGTCATCTTATGAAACTCACGTGAAAAAATTCTGAAGAAAATTTTAATAATGTTTACAAACTGTAAACAGGCGGTCAGAACCTGTCACAGTTCAGTCAAGTCTGCGAAGTTGCTTTTTACTGCACGTCAGTGAACAATAAGCACAAGTGAGATTGGTACTTGGGATGCCGAAAATATGAGGTATGATTTAGGAAGAACATCTGCTATAATAATGTATAAAAGGTGCTGATTGAGATTAAAGACTGCATCATGCAGAGGAAAGGGAGAGTGTATTATGGGTGTTTATCTGAATGGCGTAAGTGCATATAGATTATATAAAGGAGAAACTATAAAACCTTACTTTGTAGACAAATCACAGATATTAGAGGAACTGTTCCCAATGGTGGATAGCGGAAACAGCCATATTTGCATCACAAGACCCAGAAGATTTGGAAAGACGGTTATGGCAAATATGATTGCATCTTTCTTCTCAAAAGGATGTGATGCCCAGGATGTATTTCAGAATCTTGCGATTGCCAGGCATGAGAAATATAACCAGTACAGAAACCAGTTTTCTGTCATCCATATCTCTTTTAATGATATTTCAAGAAAATGCACTTCCTATGAGGACTACATTGGACGTATCGAAAAGCTGCTGCTGGAAGATTTAAGAACGGAATATCCCAGTGTGAAAGTAGATGAAGAAGGGGATGTTATCGACACTCTGCTTAATATTTGTGGACATGACCCATCTGCAGGTTTTATATTTGTGTTGGATGAGTGGGACTTCATATTTCATCAGGATTTTGTGACAGAGGAAGATAAAAAAAATTACCTGATGTTCCTGCGGAGCCTGTTGAAGGACAGACCCTATGTGCTTATGGCATATATGACTGGAATCCTTCCAATTGCAAAGTATTCCAGCGGTTCAGAGCTAAATATGTTTGCGGAATTTACGATGGCAAAATCCCCTGCTTTTTCTGATTATTTTGGCTTTACGGAGATGGAAGTCTCAGCGTTGTATGAGCGGTATTTGCAAATTTGCAAGAAACCAGGGGTTACCATGGAAGGCCTGCGGGATTGGTACAATGGATACTATACAGCTTCCGGAGAACGTGTATATAATCCGCGTTCCGTCGTTATGGCTTTAAGCTATAACAGCCTGGAAAGTTATTGGACCAGTGCCGGGCCTTATGATGAGATATATTATTATATCGAACATAATGTGGATGATGTCAGGGATGGCCTGGCACTCATGGTATCTGGTGTTCCCGTATCAGCAAAAATCCAGGAGTATGCCGCCGCTTCCATGAATCTGCAGACAAAGGACGAGATTTTTTCTGCTATGGTGGTTTATGGCTTCCTAAGTTATGAAAATGGAAAAGTATGCATCCCGAATAAGGAACTGATGGGAAAATTTGTGGATATGCTGCAAAAGGAGCCTTCTTTTGGCTATGTGTATCGGCTGGCGAAAGAATCAGAACGTATGCTGCAGGCAACTTTGGCGGGAGATACGGAAACCATGGCGCAGATTCTGGAACTTGCCCATGACACAGAAGTACCTCTCCTGAGTTATAATAACGAGACGGAGCTGACAGCCGTTGTAAATCTTGTATATCTGTCTGCACGGAACACCTACCGGGTGGAGCGGGAGGATAAAGCAGGGAAAGGCTATGTTGACTTTATCTTTTATCCGGAGGTGGATAGGAAGGCAGACTGTATCATACTGGAACTGAAGGTTGATGCCACACCAGAGATGGCGATCCAGCAGATCAAGGATAAAAAATATGCGTTGAAATTCCAAAGCAGGTTAGGCGAACCGCCAAAGTACACAGGAAGAATCCTGGCGGCAGGTATCAGCTATGACAGGACAGAGAAAAGGCATCAGTGTAAAATTGAGATACTGGATGAGGCAAAGATATAAGATAGATAAATATAAAAAATAATAGGGTCGATTAGATCATATAAAAAGGAAGCTGTGTCGTGCAGCTTCCTTTTTGTAGATATTCACAGTAATGGACCACATGGAACTTTTTTTCTCTCTACACATCCCGAAATTAAACAGGCGGTTATGACTTCACCGTAGCCTTCTGCTGTTTTCGGAACTGCTGGGGAGAACAGCTATAATAAGCGCGGAAGGTTTTAGAAAAGTGATCAACATTATTATAGCCGGATAAAGCGGCGATTTCTTCAATGGATTTCCCGGTCTGCAGCAGATAATCCCGGGCATCCTTCATTTTCAATTCTTTGATCATTTCGGAATAAGTCTTTCCGGTCATCTGTTTAATGATGGTTGACAGGTAGGAGATGGAATAATTAAATTCCGAGGCCATGTCGCCCAAGGTTGTATTCTTATAATTTTTATCAATATATTTTAATATGGGCACGAAATCCACGCCGGTTGCATAATTGGAAAACTGATACGTATCTCCAAAATAACGGAGGATATTGGAGAAAAACAGCTTTAGCCAGTTCAGAGTACATTGCGGGGAATAATTGTCATATTTGTACTGCTCCAAAAATATGGACCGGGCCAGATCATGGATCGTTTCTGAATCACCCGTGGATAGCAGGAGATAATTGGCGTGATCCTTGTTTGTCAATATTGCCTTAAAAAAGTTGGAAAGGACATTATCTCCGGACAGCAGGCTGATGAAGGCGGAGCGGAAAGTCTCATAATTGATATACATGCGCAATATAAACGAATCCTCCGATTCATCTGAAAAATTGTGCGTAGCATTGGGAGAAATAAAAACACAGTGCCCCTCCGCCAGCGTGATGGTTTCTCCTTCAAAATAGAATGTGCATGTACCCTTAAATATGTAATCAAACTCAAAATTAAAATGGGTATGACTGTGCGATGGCAGATTACGGAAAACCGGATCAAGGAAAACATCCACGTCATACCCTGAAAAATATGACACATCTGTTTCCGCCTGTGTCAACAGGGAATGGATATTGTGCTCAATATAGATGAAATCCTTTTTGCGGAGAAATTCTTCCTGGGGAAGATGATAAAGTGTATTTATATAGTCCGTATTATTAACATATTCCAGACATTTTTTCTCGGAGTACAGTGCAGTCAGCACTGCCGGCAGGTTCAATGTTTCATGGTGCTGCTGATAAAACTTGTCCAATTTATTTTGAATCTGAGCAAAAGTCACATAGAATTTTTTATCCATAAGTCATCATCCTTTTTTACCAGTAATTTTCAGTGGCCGGGAAACAACCGCTCATATCTCATGTAATTCGTAACAGCTTAGAGGCCTGAACAGTAGTTGCCATACATCTATTCTAACATATGAAAAAATATCGTACAACTATATGTAAAAAAACCACGGATTTTTAAAAAGAAACTCCATTGTGGAATGTTATAAAAATTGATATTATTACCACATCAAAAGAATAACGACAAAATAAAATATACAAATTAAACAAAAAATGGGGGTAAAAATTTACATTTAGATAAAAGTAAAGTCATTGAAGCATGAAAAAACAGCACGGCTATCCTCAAATATATATACGGATAATAGCTGAAAAAACAACGAAAGGATTAAGGATGTCAAACAAAAAATATGTTTATGTTGGAAATTGGGGATTCGCACCAGCACCAAAGGGGATATCAATTTTTAAATATGATGAAGCTTCCTGCGATCTGGCACTGATGAAAACGGTGTGTCCGGACATTGCCGCCGGACAGCTTTGTATGGATTCGGAAAATAACATTCTATATGCCGTCAATGAATGCGGCGACCAAAGAGGACAAATCGGTGGCGGTGGTTATATACTGGCATTTCGGGTAGATCCGAAAAACGGAAATCTCACGCTGATCAACGAGCAGCCGTCCGTATTGCCTGAACCATCCTATCTTTGTATGGATAAGACTAAAAAATATATTATGGCCTGTCACTGTTCGGACCCATGGCATGTCACACGGATAAAAAAGAATAAGGATGGACGCCCCGGCAGTGAGGTACTCTTTGATGATACGGGGGTCGTACTGTTTCAGATACTGGATGATGGGGCGGTCGGACCAGCCTGCGACGTTATGCTCACCGAAGGTAATGGCGGTCTGGGAACAGATTCGCAGAAAAATGTAGATCCGGTGTCCGGGCATATACAACTGGTCCGGGTAATATCCAGACTGCATTCTGTTATTGCAAGTCCAGATGGGCGGATGTTCGTAACCTGTGACAAAGGTATGGACCGCATAATTACATTTCGGCTGGATGAGAACATGGGCAGGATCATAGCGCTGCATACCTACCAGATGGAGGAGCTGGGATGCTTTCCCCGATATGGCGTATTTCACCCCCGTGTGCCTATGTTTTATGCCAATAACGAAAATCTTGCAATGTTGAATTGTTTTTCCTATGACGCAGAGGAAGGAAGTCTGAAATCCCGGCAGAAGGTCCGGTTATTGTTTGAGGAGGTGGGTCTGGTAGAGGGAAAACCGGTGGGTGCCCAGGATATTATGATCCACCCGGACGGAAAGACCCTGTATGTCTCCCTGTGCGGCCTGAATCTGATCGCGGTCCTGTCCGTTGCGGAGGACGGTCTTGTGGAGTTAAAGCAGAATATCCCATCTGGCGGAATACTTCCTCGGGGGCTGGCAATTTCCCCGGACGGCCGCTGTTTATTATCGGGAAATATGGTTTCCGGAGATATTACAACATTTTATATCGATGTGGACGGCACCCTCATATCTACGGGGAAAAATTATAAGGCAGTCTCACCATCGGCAATAAAATTTTTATAATACATCAGCTATAGTCCTATACCGTAGAGCAGTCCGGTTTTCTGGAGCTGTTCCGGTTGAAGAATAAACTAAGGAAAGGAAAAGAAAATGCCAAGAAAAGAAGAAGTGATCACAAGAAGACCTGTTCTTTGCCAGGAGGAGCAAACGCTGCCGCTGAAAAAGTACTATGATCTTCCGCTCTATGCTCTGGGCCCAAGGGAGCAGGAGCTGTTAGACCGGGGGTGTCCGGTGGATGCCGGTCTGGCCATACCCGTCCAGAACTGGCTGGATCTGCTCCGGCCGGAAGGGTATACCGATTTTGAATATGGATATGCCCATATGCCGGATGGAACAGCTTATGTGGCTGTCTATACGGTCTATCCCAATTGCGAGCCAAAAATGCTTGCCTGGTACTTTAACTGGATGAATACCCCAAGTGTACACCAGCCGCTGGGAGAAGATGGTTACGATAATATGCGGTATAAGATATGGAATCCGTCCGATCATGTGGGCCATGGTTTTGTCAACGGAAAGGACAAATCCGGCGGTATATGGACGGTGGAATCCCTGGATCTGGGTATGGGCGAGCCCAAAACCTACACGGTGCGTCATGCCATTAACCTGAGGGATTTTGGTCTGACACAGGAGCGCGAGGAGCAGCTTAAAGCGGCCGGATGTTTTGTGGACGCTGCCTATGAAACTTTTCATACCATGGACCCGGAGCACCGGCAGACGGGCGGGATGCATCTGTGCCTGACCTTATCCAGGAAAAGCCCATTAGGTTACATGGAAAAATGTACACGGGAATGGATCGGCTACGGTATTAAGGACGGGAAGATCGTCAGGGATGAGACGACGCCGGAATTTATGTTTTCCGATGAATATCTGCGCAAGGTCGTTACGCACAGTACGGTGGAGGCACAGCAGTTAAGCATATTCCTCGCGGATCTATATAATGAATATAACGATAAGCCCTTAGATGCCGATTAAATTATAAGCAGATACAGATTAATAAAAAGGAGAAGAAGATTATGAAAAAATGGATGACAGTTTTTATGGCAGCCGCATTATTGACAGCATCGCTGGCCGGCTGTAAGTCTACGGCGGAAAATACATCCGCAACGACAGCACAGTCACAGGGAGAAGCGCAGACACAGGAAGCAGCACAAACGCGAAAAGAGGATGATATGTCCGCCCGCGCTGCGGAGGGAAAAGGTGGAGAAACCGGCAGTATTGTTGTGGGCATTAATGCCGATCCAGGCTCCCTGAGTCCGTTTGCGCCTATGTCGCCGGGGGGCATCACTATCCGCAGAACGCTGTACGAATTTCTCGTAGACCGTGAGGAATTTGGCGGCGATATGGTCGGCGTTATAATGAAGGACTATGAAAAGATTGACGATACCACCTATAAGGTTACGATTTATGATTATATCCATGACACGCAGGGAAATGCCGTGACAGCATCCGACGTGGCCTTCAGCTATAAGACCGGAAAGGAATGTGGTAATTATCCCAAGCTCAATTCTGTGGAGAGCGTTACGGTTCTGGATGATTATACCGTAGAATTTAAATTTACACAGGAGCTTGCTGTGGGAGAACTTGAAGGACTCTGGATGGAATGTCCGATCATTACCCAGGCGGCCTATGAAGCAAGCTCGGATCAGATGGCCACGGCGCCGGTGGGAACGACAGCCTATAAGGTTACTTCTTATACACCAGGTTCTGAAATTGTGATGGAGCGCTGTGATGATTACTGGCAGACTGACGCGGCGGTCAAGCCGTTGACCTCCAATGCCAATGCGGCAGAAATCAGATTCCAGATCATTACAGAATCAGCACAGATGACGATCGCTCTTGAGACTGGAAGCATTGATATGACGACGGGCGTTTCTAACAGTGAGGTCGCACGGTTTAAAGACGGCGGAGAAAATGCGGATGGCTTTAACACCTTCCAGTTTATGGACAACAAGGCGGCTATGATCTACTTTAACTGTGACGAAGGCAATATTCTCCAGAATCAGGCGCTGCGCCAAGCAATCTGCTATGCTATTGACGCACAGTCTGTTTTGGATGGCGCATACAACGGCGACGGCGCAGTGCTTAAAACCATTGGCTGCGAGAAGTACGGCGATTTTAACGATGCATGGCTGAATGAGGAATACTATGAATATAATCTTGAAAAAGCTAAGGAATTAATGGCCGAGGCGAACATACCCGAGGGAACAACTCTGAAGCTGCTCTGTGGAAATACGGAGGATGTGGAAAGCATTGCAACTATCATTCAGGGCTTTTTGCTCCAGATCGGTATCAATGTACAAATCACCCCTTATGAAAATGCTATGTATACATCACTTACCTATGAAAGCGATGCGTGGGATATCCTTCTGGCAACTCAGGGCGCCACAGATTATCTTGTAAATATATGGAAGCTGGGATGGGCAGCAGAAAACTATAACGGACATACGATGAATTTCCTTTATGACGACCAGCTTCAAAATATTTTGCACGAGTCGTTGACCGTAGATGGACATACTGCTGAGAATGTTAATGCTTTCCATTATTACATTAAGGATAACTGCTATGCTTATGGTATCTGCCAGACGGCCGGCTATGTTGTGGCGGACAAAAAGGTAGCATCCGTTGTTGTAGATTCACGTAACTGTATTCTTCCAGGCTGCTGTACCTATACCGAATGATGAAATACGAAAGAGTATGTGAGGATTGATGATATGGGGAAATATATCGTAAAGCGCCTTCTGTGGATGATCCCTGTGGTTCTGGGCGTAGCCGTTTTGATTTTTACCATCATGTATTTTACGCCCGGAGACCCTGCTAAATTTGTATTGGGTACAGAGGCCACGGCAGAGCAGTTAGATGCGTGGCGCATTGAGCATGGACTAAAAGATCCGTATATTAAGCAGTTGGGAAACTTTCTGGTAGATACATTTATTCGTTTTGATTTTGGTGAATCCTACGTATTTAATACACCGGTTATGAGCGAATTGATGACAAGGCTGCCAAGGACGCTGACATTAGGGCTTTTATGTATGCTGCTCCAAATTATTGTGGGGATTCCTCTGGGTGTAACGGCTGCGGTTCATCAAAATGGGGCGGCAGACCGGATCTGTATGTTTATTGCACTGCTGGGCGTCTCTATTCCCCAGTTCTGGCTGGGATTGATGCTCGTGCTTTTATTCGCACTCAAGCTCAATCTTCTGCCGGCCTATGGCATCGGCGGTATCCAGTATTATATACTTCCGTGTATTGCAAACGCCTTCGGAGGCATTGCCTCCCAGGCGCGGCAGACACGGTCCAGTATGCTGGAGGTTATCCGCTCGGATTACGTGACTACAGCCAGGGCAAAGGGGGTATCTGAGAGAAATATTATATGGAAGCATGTGCTTCCCAATGCCCTGATTCCCGTAATTACCGTACTGGGAAATGGATTCGCCATGATGCTTGGCGGCGCCGTTGTCATTGAAGCTGTTTTTTCGATTCCCGGCATCGGTTCCTATATGACAAGCGCCATTGCCAACCGGGATTACCCTATTGTGCGCGGCTCTGTTGTACTGCTGGCGATTGCATTCAGCCTGGTGATGCTCATTGTGGATCTGGTTTACGCCTATGTTGATCCGAGGATCAAGGCACAGTATGAAAATACCGGTAAAAGGAGGCGGAGGGAAGCATGACAAAGGAAATGACAGCGGCTGTGGCTGAGCCTGCCAAGGTGCGTAAGGAAAGCCAGGCGGCAGCCGTATTTAAAAGACTGAGAAAAAATAAAATGGCAATGATCGGTCTTGGTATTATTATCATTCTTATTTTGGCAGCAGTATTTGCACCTTTACTTGCCCCCTATTCCTACGCGGATATGGATTTAAAGATTATGCATTCAGGTCCTTCGGCCGCCCACTGGTTTGGCACGGATGAGCTGGGCAGGGATATTCTCAGCCGTATTTTGTACGGTGCGCGCTACTCCTTAAGCCTTGGCATTCTTTCTGTTTTATTATCCAATGCCATCGGTATTATACTGGGGTCTGTGGCCGGATATTTTGGGGGGATGGCCGATAATATCATATTAAGGATCATGGACATTGTGCAGTCCATTCCGGGAATGCTTCTTGCTATCGTGATATCTACGGTTTTAGGGGCTGGTTTTTCCAATACGATCATCGCCATGTCCATCGGCGGTATACCTATGACCATACGGCTTTTGCGGGCTTCGATCATGGGTATCCGCAAGCAGGAATATCTGGAAGCTGCTACCGCTATTAATTGCGGAAAAGTGCGTATCATGGCAAAACATATATTCCCCAACAGCTACTCGCCGCTGCTTGTATCCGCTACGATGGGCATCGGCAATACGATCATGCAGGCGGCCGCCTTAAGCTATATCGGCCTGGGCGTGCAGCCGCCGGCTGCAGAGTGGGGGGCTATGCTGTCTGCGGCGCGCAGCTATATCAGAGATTGTCCCCATGAAATTATTTTTCCGGGCCTTTGTATAGCATTGACCGTTTTAGCCTTTAACATGTTTGGTGACGGATTGCGTGATGCAATGGACCCCAAATTGAAAAATTAGGGAGGGCAGATATTATGAGTCAGACAGACAAGCATTTTCTGTCGGTAAAAGACCTGACGGTGGAATACAGTGCAGATGGGCAGCATGTTCATGCGGTCAGCGGCGTATCTTTTGAACTTGACCGGGGCCGGACGATCGGTCTGGTAGGGGAAACAGGCGCCGGAAAAACGACTATTGCTAAAACTATTTTACGAATACTTCCGGATTTTTCGGCCAGGGTCATGCAAGGTGAGGTGTTTCTGGACGGCAGAGACCTGCTGAAGCTGCCGGAGGAGGAGATGCGCAAGGTCCGGGGCCAGCGTATTTCCATGATCTTTCAGGACCCCATGACGGCATTAAATCCTACGATGAAGGTAGGACGCCAGATCCAGGAGGTTATAGAGATACATAATAATATTTCTAAACACGAGGCTCACAAAAGGGCTGAGGAGATGCTGGAAATGGTCGGCATACCAAAAGATCGCTATTATGAGTATCCTCATCAGTTTTCCGGGGGTATGAAGCAGCGGGTCGTTATTGCCATGGCCCTGGCCTGCGACCCGGATCTGCTCATTGCGGATGAGCCGACCACTGCGCTGGATGTGACCATTCAGGCGCAGGTGTTGGAAATGATAAATGATCTCAAGGTAAAAAAGAATACGTCCATGATTATGATCACCCATGACCTGGGGATTGTTGCGGAGGTCTGCGACGAGGTGGCGGTGATCTATGCCGGCCAGGTGATCGAGCGGGGAAGCCGTGAGGAGATTTTTGATTATCCGACCCATCCGTATACCATAGGACTTTTTGGCGCAGTGCCCAAGTTGACCGGCGATGTCCACAGGCTTTCGCCCGTGGCCGGCCTGCCGCCGGACCCGTGTAATCCCCCGAAGGGCTGCCGGTTTTCGCCCCGATGCCCCCATGCCACTGATGTATGCAGGGAAAGCGAACCGGAATTTATCGAGGTCCGTCCGGATCATTTTTGCCGGTGCTTACTTACAAAAGAGCGGGAGGTGCAGGGATGTCCAAATTAATTGAGGTTAAGAATCTTAAAAAGTATTTTCACACCCCGAAGGGGCAGCTTCACGCTGTGGATGATGTTTCGTTTTCTATTGAAGCCGGAAAGACCATGGGTGTTGTGGGGGAATCCGGCTGCGGTAAATCCACCCTGGGAAGGACGATCATCCACTTACAGGAAAGCTCTGGCGGTCAGATTTTTTACGACGGGGAGGACATTACAACTGTTAATAAGAAAAAGCTGTACGACTTGAGGCGGAACATGCAGATCATCTTTCAGGACCCTTATTCGTCGGTAAATCCCAGAATGACGGTGGAACAGACGATCCAGGAACCGCTGCTGCTCTCCAAAAAGTTTAACAAAAAAGAGCTGGCAGAGGAAACGACACGGCTCATGGATATGGTTGGCATCGATCAGCGGCTGCGTTTATCTTACCCCCATGAGCTGGATGGCGGGCGGCGTCAGAGGGTGGGCATCGGCCGGGCGCTGGCCATGAATCCCAAATTTATTGTCTGCGATGAGCCTGTATCGGCGCTGGATGTTTCCATTCAGGCGCAGGTATTAAATCTGCTCCAGGATTTACAGGAGGAATATGGGCTGACTTATATGTTTGTAACCCACGATTTGTCTGTGGTGCGGCATATTTCAGACGACATTTGTGTTATGTATCTTGGCCAGCTTGTGGAAACCGCACCATCGAAGGAGCTGTTTATACATCCTCTGCACCCGTATACAAAGGCGCTGCTGTCGGCCATACCATCCACGGATATCCATCACCGCCGTCAGCGGATACAGTTGAAAGGCGAGATCACATCACCGGTCAATCCGGAGCCGGGCTGCCGGTTTGCGGCCAGATGCCCGTACGTTTGTGAGAAATGCCATAATCCCCAAAAGCTGGAGGAAGTAGAGGCGAACCATTTTGTATCCTGCTGCCGGGTCCGTGAAATATAAAAATCCGGGATGTTCATGCACCGCGCATAAGCGTCTGATGCACAGGCGCTGATCGCTCGCAGCCAGAAAAAATAGAGTGAAAAGAGTGTATAAGGAGATGTTATCAAAATACATAAAAAATATAACGGCGGTATCCGAACCTGCGGGCGCGGGCTTTGTGTGTACTGCGGCGATCATTGAATATGACCGTCTTATTAAGAACGATTCGCTTGGGCCTGACAGCTTTCATGTCAGGGACCGCGAAATCGTAAAAATTTATGGGAACAAGGAAGCCCAAAAAGCGGAGAAGGGCATGGATGGCCCATATGTCATCATTGAGCTGTCCGCGGCGGATGCGGCGGCCCGGCTTTATGAAGTAAAAGGCCATGGGCCGGAAGCTGTGACCCTGATCCATGAGCCGCAGGTAACGGTCTGCCAGGTACGGCCCGTACATGGGGAAAATGGTGAAATCCCGGCGGAAGAAACGTATTTGGAAAGTAATCAGGTGGTCAATCTGGTCATTGATGATTTTATCCAGGATACTTTCGAAATGCTTTCATATAATCTGTATATTCCTCAGGGCTATGATGGATCGCAGCGCTGGCCCCTCGTTCTGTTTATCCATGATGCGGGCTGCTGCGGTACGGACCCGAGATTGACGCTTGTACAGGGGCTTGGCGCTGCTATATGGGCATCGCCGCAGCATCAGAAAAAGCATCCGTGTTTTGTTCTGGCGCCACAGTTTGCGCCTCCGCCCATGGTGAATGATGATTTTGAGGCTGATGACCGGATAGAGATGCTCAAGCGTCTGCTGGATGACGTCATTTCAAAATACAACGTGGATGATAAGCGTATTTATACGACCGGCCAGTCTATGGGGTGTATGTCCTCCTGTGAGTTATATGTCCGGTACCCGAATCTATTTGCCGCATCCATGATGGTAGCAGGACAATGGAATCCTCAAACTATGGCGGAGGTTTGGAACTCGCATTTGTGGATTATAGTTTCTGAGGGAGATAAAAAGGCATTTCCGGGAATGACTGCCATGACGGCGGCTATGGAAAACGCCGGTGCAAGGGTGGCCCATGAAACCTGGAGCGCAAAAGCGGCCCCCGGGGAATGGAACCAGGCGGCCCGGCGTATGATCGCCACGGGAGCCAACATCCTGTTTGTATCCTTTGATTTGGAGAGCGTGGCCCGGGGCTTAGCTTCTGGACCGGGTGAACACCATGAGTCAACGTGGCAGGTCGCCTACGAGATTGAGGCTGTCAGGGAATGGCTGTTTACAAATCACAAATAGGAGGGGGAACATTATGCAGGAGCAGCTCTTATGCGGTGCGGCCAGGGTTAAGATTACACCTGATTTAAGCCTGCTTCCCGAGCTGAGAGGATTAAAGGATCAAAGGTTCGGCGGGGTACTGGACGATATTTTTGTCCGGGTCATC
This sequence comes from Lachnospiraceae bacterium, assembly GCA_902363555.1. Taxonomy (GTDB): domain Bacteria; phylum Bacillota; class Clostridia; order Lachnospirales; family Lachnospiraceae; genus Catenibacillus. The sequence continues at coordinate 101,220 of CABJAM010000001.1, forward strand.
GCTCTGGAAGATAATGGTGTGCAGGCTTTGCTGGTTTCCTTTGACCTGGATAAAGTACCGTCGCCGGACCGCCTGATCCGCAGGCTGACTCAGGAAACCGGTATTAAGGAAGAATTAATAACTATGACGGCCGTTCACACACATACGGCGCCCATCGCCGGAGCAAGGCCGGATGAAGGGCCCAATGATCTGACACAAAAGCCGCAGAGCGTTCAGAGAGCGGCCCGAAGCTACGAGGACGATTTAGAAGCTGCGCTGGTTTTGGCAGTAAAGACGGCGGTGGATCATAAAGTTCCCTGTCGGCTCGGCATAGGTATGGGAAATAGTTATATTAATGTGGACCGCCGGCAGTGGTATGCCATTAAGCAGCCGGATGGCCGTATTAAGTATAAATGTGCTCTTGGTGTGGATCCATCGTCTCCGGTAGACCGGACAGTGACGGTCCTGAGGTTTGAAGATTATCAGGGGGAGGCTCTGGCCTATTTTATTAATTATCCGGTCCATTGCTGTATACTGCATACAAATAGACTATGCCAGAATAAACTGGGCATCAGCGGGGACATTGCGGGGTTTGTAAGCGCCGGTCTGGAAAGCCGTGAGGAGGGCTGTACAGCCATATGGACAAGTGGAGCCGCCGGTGATATTAATCCGGTTATTCAGTTAGAAATGTATTATCCCAATGCAGCTACGGGAGATATGGAAGTGCATACACTGGATGCAAACGGCTATGACCTTCTGCGGGTTGTAGGCTCCAGGCATTTGGCGGATGTATACGGCATTATCCAAAGAATCAAGTGTGACCAGACCTGCGCCCGGCTTTGCGGTGCTGTGGCGTGGTCGGAAACACCCGGAAAAGTTCCGGATACACAATATAAGGTCCGTCTCCATATGTTAAGGCTTGGCGATATTGTTTTATTTGGCGCCAGCGGCGAGCTGTACGCCTCCTACGCAAGGTGGCTGAAAAACGTGCTTCCCGGAGATCGGCTGATCGTTATGAACCACGAGGCCAGTTTGTTTGCACCCTCGGGATATATTTTCGATGATGAGACGCTGCTGCTTCCGGAGGCCGACCTGCCCGGGCTTGACCATACGAACATGAAAGCCGGATATTTTATTTCATCACTGACAGAACATGTATTATCCATGTACAGCAAATGTATGTACAAAAAAGAAAGGCGCATATGAAGCTTATAGATTTTTCATGTAAACATAATATTTTACTCCAGGCGGAGGACGGAACCCGAAGACCTATGGACGAGCCCTATTTCCAATCGGAGCAGATCGCAAATAATACGTATAAGATATTGTCGGATGGGGATTACTCTTATCTTGTCATTGGCGCGGATGAGGCAGTACTCATTGATTCCGGCTACGGCGCGGGAAATATCCGGGAGTATGCCGCAGGGCTGACGGACCGGCCGCTGCGCAATATTTTAAATACACATGACCATTTTGATCACACGGCCAATAACTGTTACTTTGAGTATGCGTATATGTCTTTAGAGACAAAACCACTGGCGACATTGCCATTTCCCAGCTTCCAGGGCATTGATTTTCCAAGAGATTACAAAATAAGGATTATTGATGACGGATTTATTTATCCTTTGGGCGGCCGGGCGCTGGAGACTTTTAAAATGCCTGACCACGCGGTTGGGAGTCTTTTGTTTCTCGATAAAGAGGAACGGCTGCTTTTTGCCGGCGATGAGATCGGTATGCCTATGGGAAAGCCGTTAAACGGAAGCGTCCGGCGCTTTCTGGGATATATGGAAAGACTGGAGAAAAGGCGCGGGGATTTTGATACGATCTGTGCGGGCTTTGGTGTTATGGGAGCAGATATCATTGAAAAGTATATTGCAAATCTGACCTACATAATGGAAGGCCACGAGGGAGAGCCTTTAGAAAAACGGGAGATGAAAAATGATCTGCCAGCCGGGCCCGGCGGGGAAACAGTATATCTGCGCCGGATGCCGCACTTCCCGGATATGCCGCGGGAGGATCCGGAGGAGCGGATCTATAAAAGAGTAATGGACTATGCGGGCTGTAAGATTATTTACGACATAAGAAAAATTTAAGGGGAATGCCTGAAAGGGCAGCCCCTTTATCATTTCAGAGCAGGAGGGAGAAAAATGCTGAAAGCAGGCGCGGGTAAAGCGGCGATACAATTTCCGGATGCACTGTTTCCACTGGAGGGGTTTTGCTGCGTACATGATGAGCCCTATGCCAGAATACTACTTTTAGAGTCGGAAAACAGGGCGGTCATAGCGGCGCTGGAGCTGGTTATGCTGCCGGAAACAATACTGGAGGACCTGAAAACATTAATTGAACGGATCACCGGGGCCCCTCGGGAAAATATATGGATTCATGTCACTCATGCCATAACAACTCCGCATGCGCCCGGTGGGCCGATGATCGGACCGGGAGGGCGGAGTGTTAAGGAGACGCCGCTTGATGCGGAGGTGCCATCGGGCGCGGAGATGCGGTCGGGTTCGGAAGTGCGGTCAGATGCGAAGGTGCCATCAGGCGTGGAGCAAGAGCTGGAGGGCGGCGAAAAGGCCGACCTGTATGCACGGGAGCGGTGCCAATACCGTCTGTATGAAAAAGCGTTGAATACGGCCGTGTCGTGTGCTGCCGCTCTGGCTCTTGAGACACTTGAGGAGGCCTTTGTGGGCGTTGGTGAGGGGCTCTGCGATATCAACTGCAACCGTGATATTCAGACGCCCTATGGGTGGTGGATCGGAACTGGCGGAAATGGTATGTCCAATAAGCAGTTGAGTCTTATAAAATTTGAGACGATGAAGGGACAGCCGATTGCTTTCCTGATGAGCTATGGAATCAAGCCGTGTGCCATTGACAATTCACAGATGACCGAAAATAAACGGCAGGTTTCGTCTGATGTGCCCGGAAGGGCCTGCCGCCAGATGGAGCAGACATTTAATGCGCCGGTTTTGTTTTTGATGAGTGCTGCCGGGGATCAGATACCAAAAGAGCAGGCATGGTATGATACAGTTCTTGATGACGGTACTGTAAAAACCATTGACAGGGGTGTTGAACAAGGGCTGTGCATCGTGGAGAAGCTGGGCGATATCATGGCCGGAACAGCTATGGCTATGGCACGGCAGATAAAATGCATGGAGATTACACAGCTTAACATATTAAAAACTGCCTTTGACTGGCCAACCAAAGAGCGAATAGAGCTGCACCCCCGTAAGACTTTTGAATTTACGACAGATGGGAAAAAGGCGGCCGTGCCAGTGGAGGTTATTCTGCTTGGGCCGATTGCATTTGTAGCAACAAGGCCGGAGGTAAATTGTATAACAGAGCGGGAATTAAAGCAATTGTCTCCATTTAAATATACTTTTCTTGCCACAATGGTTAATGGTGGCATGAAGTATATGCCGGATCAGCAGTCCTATGAGAATATCACATGGGAAGCAATAAATTCGATGCTTATGCCTAAAGCGGCTGAAGCCTTTGTTCAGGAAGCCGTAAAGCTTATGGAACTGAACAAAGACTGCGGGGAATATAAATGCGGTACTCCAGTCAGTGCAGTGCCAGATGGCAGCGGCGTGTGCGAAAAGGGGGATTATGATGAAACCTGAGCTTGAGAAGGCTGGAATCAGCAGTCTGGATGTAAGAATTGCAGTCAGTATACTGATCTGCTGTCTCACATCGACAGTGCTTAATGCTGTGGGCCTGAAATTTACATACGGAGAAATGCACCTGGAGATCATGCAGAAAATGACGGCGTGTATTGCCTGTCTGCTTTGCTGCCAGGATACGACAAAAGCCAGCGGCGGGGCCGGAAAAAACCGGCTTATTATTACAGCCATTGGAGGAATCGTGGGAATTATTGTGATTTTCCTGGATAATTGGATCGACAACGTGTGGATCATGGCAGGAATGGTTACAGTGGGAATACTTGTGACTCTGTTTCTGTGTAAGGCTGCGAAGGTGCCTTATATAAATGCCAGGATTGGCGGTGTTACTTTCATACTTGTTACCTCAACCCTGTCCGGACCGGCGCGCATCTGGTATGGTGTTTTCCGGTTCGTTTCAACAATTTATGGCGTTTTAATTGTTCTGCTGGTTACGTGGACTTACAGCAAATTTGCCGGTAGAAGAACCGTAAAGCGTGGCGGTAACAATAATAAGGAGGGGCTGACATTAAATTAATAGCAATTAACACAATTACGGAGGACGGCGAAAAAAATATAGCCGTTGCCGTTAAATACGATAAGGAAGTGAGCTGCACTTCGGTAACGCCGGATTCCTTTGAGATTCAGGGAAGAACCATGGCCGCCCTGTATACGTCTAATGAATGTGCCATAAATGACGAACGAAAATCAGAGCATGGTCGATTTGTTATTATTGAGCTGGAGGACAGGGCCAGCGAGTCACTGACGCTCTGTCAAATATCGCCGGGTGTGCGTCAAAGACGGATAAATACCTGCGAAGTCCGACAGAAAAAAATTCTGAGATCCACCTACGGCTCCCTTCTGGTTCCCTGGGAGAGCTTCCGCCGTCCGGAATGTGCCGTTAATGAGGTTTTCGACGGGTTTAGCCCAAGCAGCTTTGTAGACAGGATAAATGGAGTTCAGATAAAGTACCAGCTTTTCCTGCCGAAGGATTATCATGCCACAGGCAGCTATCCGCTCATTCTTTTCTTTCATGGCGGGGGTGAAAAGGGCGATGACAATTTTGCGCCGCTGCTGGCTTCTCAGGGAGGGAGCATATGGGCGTTCCCGGAGGTTCAGGAAAAGCATCCGTCCATTGTGCTCGTACCCCAATGCCCTGAGGACAGAGACTGGATTGATCCGGATACGTATGAATTAAACGAATGCTTTCACACGGTCTGCCGGCTCCTGTTTTCTGTGCTGGAACGTTATGCTGTGGATAGGGAGCGCATCTATTGTACCGGTTTGTCCATGGGGAGTATGGGCGTTTGGGAGATCAATAAGCGTTATCCTCATCTGTTTGCCGCTTCAATTATGTGCGTGGGCCAGGATAACTATGAGGGAATAGAAATCCTGAAGGATGCGAACCTTTGGGCCTTTCACGGAGAAAATGATGACAAGGCAATGCCAGGTGTGGTGGATATTATGCAAACGTTGGAAAATGCCGGCGCCATTGTGGATTCGGATGTCTGGGATGGAACGCTAAGAGGAGCTGCGGCACAGGCGCAGGCTATCCGGCAGATTGCCAGAGGTGCTGACATTATGCACACTCAGTTTAAGGAAGGCACAATTAAGGAGGACTGGGTGCATGTGGGTGGATGGAAGCCGGTGTATTCCAATCCGGTTGTTTTGGAGTGGCTGTTTAGTAAAAGGAATGAGAAGTTTTCCGCCAAAAGTCATAGTTATCGTATAAAAAGCTTCCGGCAGCCTGTACGGACAGACCTGGGCTTTGCCGGCGGGGAGCTGGCTGAGATTTCCTGCGGTGCCAGGCATAATCTGGCACTTAAAAAAGACGGAAGTGTGTGGAGCTGGGGCTTTAATGGCTCAGGGCAGTTGGGTAATGGCAGCCTGGGTCTGGGGGCTGGGCCTGATGTTTGGCCGGCAAAGCCTGAGCAGGTGACAGGTCTGTGCGATATTGTTCAGGTAGCCGCAGGAAATAATTTCAGCCTTGCACTGGATAAGTATGGAAATGTATACGGCTGGGGCTGTAATAATTGCGGACAGCTTGGGAACCCGGACATGGATCAGTGTTTTTTACAGCCTGTCAGGATTTTGGCGCTTTGCGAAATTATTGAAATCGGGGCAGGTGACAGCTATGGCGCAGCACTTAAAGCGGATGGTACCTTGTGGGCTTGGGGCTCCGGATGCAGCGGACAGCTTGGGCAGGATTCCTATTTCCGGTCTTATCTGCCACTGCGGGTTAAAAATCCCCAGGACCCTGCCGGCTATCTTCAAAATGTGCGGCATTTTAAAACAGGTATCCGAAGTATGTTTGCGCTGACTTCGGACGATCGGCTCTATGGCTGGGGCGACGGCGAATACGGGCAGCTTGGGAATGGCACGGAAGGCCACGGCCCGGGAACAAGGCTGCCGCAGCTTGTGATGGATGCGGCAGATGCGGCATCGGAACAGACGCCGGGCGCCGGAATGGGTGCAGTACCGGAACGGGTGCCGGGCGACGGAACGAATGCGGTAGCGGAACGGGTGCCGGGTGACGGAACGAATGCGATATCGGAACGGGCGCCGGGCGCCGGAATGAATGCGGTATCGGAACGGGTGCCGGGCACCGGAATGAATGCGGTATTGGACGGGCGGCTGCATGACGTGGAGGATGTGGCTTCGGGCCGGTGTTTTACTATGGTATTGAAGAATGATGGGAGCGTGTACAGCTTTGGGCTCAACCGCCATGGTGAGTGTGCGCAGTGCGGTGTGGAAACCAGCGCTCTGCCCTTGCGGATCGATACGTTATCCGCGGTTCGCCAGATCGTGGCAGGGATGAATCATGCAGCAGCTTTGAAAAATGACGGAACTGTTTGGACATGGGGCTACAATAAATTGATGGGTGACGGTGTATTGGGTATGCCGGTGGCGGATTTTACAAATATTCCGGTTAAGGTGGAAACGCTTCCTGAAATAGAACGCATTTACTCCGGCCAGAACCATATTTACGCTCTGGCTATGGATGGTTCCATTTGGGCCTGGGGCAATGGAAATGACGGCCGGATTTAATTCGCCAAGATTATAAATAAAGCAGAGTGGTGTCAAAATGACGACCATTCTGCTTTTTTGCGCGAAGCGACGAGCCAAACTGGGGAGCTTGCTCACCAGCTTGGCGACCGCCGCGACCCGGTGGAGCGAAGCGGAACCGGGTGTGCGAAGCAGAACCGGGTGTGCGAAGCGACGAGCCGGGGCGTATTGTGATTGAATTTAGCAAGCCACCGTGTTAAAATAGAAATATATTTGGAGTAAAGATTTGCCGGTGGTTGTGTTTTCGCGAGTGTTCAGATTTTGAAGACAAGGCAATGTCCGGCCGCGACGAATTATGGGGAAAGGGGCAACGAGATATGGACGAGCTGGAAAAGATTAAAAAATGTTTCTGTGCGTTTATCGAAGGAAGCTTGGTTTCCCGGGATATTGACAAGGTTACAGACCTCTTCACGGAAGATATCATGGGGATCGGCATGGGTGCTCAGGGCGTTGTAAGATGCAAGGAGGATATGCGTCCGATTCTGCTGAATACACGCAGCGACGTGGATAGCACGCAAACTTCGATACAATACAGTAATATGCAAATTCGTTATTACGGTGATGATTATGCCAATATTTGCGCGACGGTGACGATCACGACTGAAACACGTGGGAAGCTGCAAAAAAGCCACATTGGACAATGCGCCAGTCTGCGGAGGATTTCCGGCGTATGGAAAATTAACATGGTACAGGCGACTCCTCTGTCTGTGGATATTCAGGAAATCGATGCGTACCCGCTTTCCTTTGCGGAGGATGAGATTGAGAAATACCGGATGCAGGAGCAGTTCTCCAATATCATGCGGCGCAATGTGATCGCTACATATAAAATTGATTTTGAGCTTGGCATCTATGAAGAATATATTCCCACGGATAAATATTCTGTGCCGGTAGAAAAGGGCGATGATTATGAGAGCAAAGTGTTCAAATCCGCCAGTGAAATGCTGGACGGAGATGCACAGCTATTATTTGTGCAGACATTTTCTATCGGTAACCTTATAGGGAATTATCAGTCAGGGCAGACCGATGTGACCCTGGACTATGAATCCATACAGCCGGACGGGAAACGACTCTGGCTCAGGAGCAATATGCATCTGTTTACCGATATCAAGGGTCATTTGAAGGGTTATCTGTATTTGCTGGATATAGACAGGCAAAAACGACAGGAATTAAGACTGACACAACAGGCCGAGCTGGATTTAATGACGTCCGTGTATAACAAGGAAACGACACGCAAGAAAATTGAATTGGCTATTGAACTGTATTCTATGCCAATGACCTGCGCATTTTTTATGCTTGATCTTGATCATTTTAAACAGATCAATGATACGTATGGGCATGCCAAAGGCGATGATGTCATTATACAAACGGCAAACATATTAAAATCGTGTTTTGGTAACGATGATATTATCGGCAGAATGGGCGGCGACGAATTTTGCGTGTTTTATACAGGTGACAGTCACTATGAGGTTCTTGCCAAAAAGGCTGAACAAGTTTGTGAGGCTGTGAGAAATATCCATCCCGGAAGTGAGGATGGCCCCGGAACTTCTGTAAGCATTGGAATTGTGAGACGGGTTGGTAATGAAAGCTTTGATGAATTGTATCAGAAGGCGGATAAAGCGCTTTATGTAAGAAAAGCGCAGCAGGGGCGGAATGGATATACGATTTACGAGAGTATTTCGTCAGATAAGTAGAGGGATAACAGTTCAGATAGGCTGAACGGTTACGTAAAGGAGGCTTTGCCATGAAGGTCCGCAAAAAAGTTATTGTATATGGTTATGTCCAGGGCGTGGGCTTCCGTTACTTTGCCAGAATGAACGCCGAACACTTTAATGTCACCGGCTTTGTGGAAAATCTGTATGACGGCAGCGTATTGCTGGAAGTGGAAGGACGGGATTATGTCGTCGAAGCTTTCCTGGAGGCCATTGGGAAAGGAAATCGTTATATTGATGTGGAGCACATGGAGATTAAGGATATTCCATTGCGAGACGACCGCAGCTTTAAAATTAAATATTATTAAAAATAAATAGTTTTAGGAGACGAAAAAATGATAAAGAGAAAACAGGATATCGAAGTAAGAACTGTAAAAGAAGCTCAAAAAGGAAAAGGTGAAATTTATTTCCACGACTGGCTTACAAAGGATGAGGCATACGGCCTTGGCCGGGTATTTTCAAAGCTGGTCCTGCCTCCGGGAAGTTCTATCGGAGTGCATCAGCATGTGGGTGAGTTTGAGGCGTTTTATGTGCTGGACGGACAGGCCACAGTAACCGATGGCAGTATGGTGGCTACTTTGAACCCTGGAGATATGAATTTGTGCCGGGAAGGCGATTTCCATGGCGTGGAGAATTGCACGGATAAGGATTTAGTTCTTTTGGCGCTTATTATGAATGTTCCTGAGAAATAAAAGAGGCACATACGAATGGATAAAAATCATAGTCATGGACGGCTGGCTCATACCCTGAAATTCAAGCTCATGCTCCTTCTCGCTGTCCTGGTCATCCCGCTTATCGTCATTTTATATTTGAATAATTATTATTCTGTAAAGCTGGCTGATGAGCAGATGAGCAGCTATACCACGCGGATTCTGGAAAACTACACGACCCAGTTGGATACAAAAATGGCCAATGTCAGTGAGTATCTGCTTCGGATGTGTCTGAGCGATGCCGAGAGTCTTAACGTTTCGGATCGCAATGACCGGTATTTTTACCGGCAGGAGCTGCATGGGGAGCTTCAGAAGGTTATCGGGTTTTATGATGTGGTAGATGGGATATTTGTATATCAGTCGGCCTATGATGAATTTGCCCAGTACACCCGGCCGACGCTGGACTACGGCTACACATCGGAAATCGGACAATATATGCAGGGGCATTTAGATGATATTCTGGCTAAGAATGCTGAAACCTGGAACACCATAAATATAAATAACAGGGATTATTTTGTATATACACTCAAAGCTGACGATACCTATTTGGGAGCCTGGGTATCCGCGGAAGAAATTATCGGCCAGATCGAATCGCTGCAGATGGGCGCGCTGATTTCCGTACAGTTTATGTCCGACGGGCGGCCGGTTATTCAAAGCGCCTGCGGGGCAAACGGCGGCGTACAAGACAAAGTTCGCGGTGCAGCCCCGGTCGAGGTTGACGGAAAGCACAGCTATGACGTGTCTGCGCATATGGCATCGGGCGCCCTGGATATCGTGGTCGCTCTGGAAACCGTGCCGGTCTACCAGCTCCTCAGCAATTTCCAGTGGGTGATCATGGCGGCCAGCGCAGTCATTGTCATTCTTTTACTGGGTTCGGCCCTGATTTATAAAAAGTATATATTTACACCCATGCGCGGTGTAGAAACCGCTATTGCGCAGGTCGAGCAGGGCAACTGGGATTACCGCATTGAGGGAAAGAGTACAAGCGCGGAGTTTGACCATATCAATGAGAATTTCAATGCCATGTCCTCGGAAATTCACAACCTGAAAATTGACATTTACGAGGAAGAAATTCAGCGGCAGCAGGTGGAGCTGGAATATCTTCATTACCAGATTAAGCCCCATTTTTTCCTGAATGTCATCAATACGATCAACAGCATGGCTCAGATCAGGGAAACTTCCCTGATCCAGAAAATGACCCAGTATCTTTCGGCCTACATCCGCTACACCTTTCGCCGGGAACGCTCCATGGTCACCATTAAGGAGGAGCTGGAAAATGTGAAAAATTATCTGGGAATGCAGCTTCTGCGTTTCCCGGACAGTCTTGAATGTGAAATGGACATGGAAACCCGTGCCATGGACGTGGAGATTCCGGCCATGACGATGATGACATTTGTGGAAAATATAATCAAGCACGCCTTTGACATGTATGAATGTACAAAAATCACATTGCGCGCGGTCATAGAAGACGACTGCGTTCATATTGTCATAAAGGATTCTGGAAAAGGCTTTGACGCCGAAGCCATTGAGCATATTATGCAGTGTGAGGAGATTGGCGAGGGCGGTAAGCAGGTCGGTATTGTAAATATTAAAAAGCGTCTCCGGCTGATTTACGGGGATGCGGCCAGGATAATTGCATCCAATGAGGATGGTGCAAAAATAGAAATTGTTTTGCCGGTACGATCTTCGGTCGAAACGGAGGTACATAATGAACATACTAATCGTGGATGATGAGGTATTTACGGTTCGGGCCATACAGACGACGCTGGACTGGGAAGGCCTTGGCATACAAAAGGTGTTTTCGGCCTACAACGCGGCCAGAGCCCGGGATATTATTTCGGAAAATAAAATCGATCTGATGCTCTGCGACATAGAAATGCCCCGGGAGGATGGTTTATCGCTGGTGGCCTGGCTGCGGGAACAGGGCTATACGATGGAAGTCATTTTTCTCACCTGCCACTCGGAATTTGAATATGCAAGGCGCGCCCTGAAGCTTCATGTATTTGATTATGTCGTAAAGCCGGTGGATTTCGATGCGCTTGCGAAGGTGGTCATAAATGCCATGGAAAAGCTTGAGGCTGAGCGGCAGAAGGAAATAAAGACCCAGATGGGCGAATATTGGATGGAAAATAAGCAGGTGGTGGAGCAGCGCTTCTGGCAGTCGCTTTTGATGCCGGCGGAACAAAAATCTCCGGAGGAGATGGAGCAGGATGCCAATAAGCAGAATATCGACTTTGACAAGGATAAGGTTTACCGCCTGATCCTTATCAGTGTGAAGAAGATCCGCACACTGCTGGATAACTGGAACGATGAATTGCTGATTTTTACATTGCAAAATCTGGCAAAGGAGCTGATTTTGCAGGACCTGTATTCCAATCGGACCATGGAGGCCAGGGATAAATTTCTGATTATCAGTGAAGCTGCAAATGCGGACGAGATCCGCCGGCTCTGTGAAAATTATGTGGCTGTGTGTAAAAAATATGTGGGAACGTCGGTTTTCTGCTATGTGAGCAACGGTATTTTCTGTGAGGAATTTGCTCAGAGCTATGACAGCCTGTGCATGGTGGAAAAAAATGATGTGGCCGGCAGTGAAGAAATCGTGTTTGACAGCGGGCTGGGTCTGACGGCTGGTGATGCCGACCTGTCTGTGCCGGAGCCGATGAAGGAGCTTTTATATCGCGGTGATAAAGATGGCTTTTTGAAAATGTACAGGGATTTTATCCGGGGAGCCGCTGCCGGACACCGGCTAAACTATAATTCTCTCAAAAACGTGCAGCAGGACCTGCTCCAATGCTTTTTTGTTTATATGGAAAGAAATCATATCCAGGCCCATCAGGTTGGGCGGCTGACCCAGGAAAGCGCCGAGGCTGTGGAGCAGATGAATCAGTGGGTAGAGCGGTGCCTGGATGTTTTGTTCCAGAACCGTCCGGAAGGCTCGGCCACAACTACGGAGCTGGTTGTTGAGAAGATTAAAAGCTATGTGCTGGATCATCTGGGCGAGGAACTGACACGTGAGAGTATAGCCAGACAGGTGAATTTAAGTCCGGATTATATGGCAAAAATATTTAAGAGCGAAGTCCATACAACTCTGAGCCAGTATATTATCGATGAGCGTATGGAAAAGGCTGTGCTGCTCATGCGCACCACCCGTCTGAATGTGAGCCAGATCGCCGCAGCGGTTGGCTGCGATAATTTTTCATACTTTACAAAGCTGTTTAAAAAGCACACCGGGCTAACGCCGCGGGAATACCGTATGAAAAATTAGACGGTTGCGGATAAATGGAACTGTTTGTGTGGATAAACGGCCCGGGCTTTTCTTCTATTGTGGATAGCCCGGGCTGTTGTATTTTGAGTAAAGTATTTATTAGGTTCAGTCATTATTTGCATTAAAGTTTGCCAATAGATTTGTGGGTATTAACGAGGGCGGAACCGCTGCAATGGCCATTGCAGAAGATAATACAGCATTTAAGTGGGGTAAAAGTGTTTTGATAATATAATCTTTGAGATATTCATCGCTGATATTGTCGGAATCAGAGCTGAAAATTCCTGAAATTTCAACTTCTACAAAGAAATTTTCTTCTCTTCTATTATCCTCTTTAAAATACAATTGAGCTGCACAAGTTCCGATATATTTCAAATCATCCTTTTTATAGCTGCGGCATATTTCCAGGTTTAACTCACCGTCCTCTGGAATGAATCGGTTAATTATATTTATAACGGGTACGGATATAGAATCTAAATGAATATGTGCCATTACATTTCCTCCGGAATTTCTTTAATATTTATACTAAATTTTTGCTTCTTAAAATTTTTGATATTTATAATCTTTGTGGTAGTTTCACTTCCCTCGGAATCAAGAATATGTTTAAATGAGTGTTGTTTAACTAAGCCGTTATAGTAAGCAATAGCATCATTAATATACTGATTAAGACTTATATTCATCTGCTTAGCATTTTCTGCTGCTTCTGCATGCATGAGTGGTGAAAATCTTAATGAGACTTTTCCGCTATATATAGATTGCCTTCGGGCAGTTCTTTCCGGAATCGGAATATTATATTCTTTAGCTGAGGAAAGCCATTCGTTCTCATTGGCCTCAAGTTCTGAAACGGCTTCGTTTAGTGTATCGCCCTGGCCGAGACATCCATTTAAAAATTTACTTTTAGCAACCCAAAAGATATGGTTTTCTACTTCCATCTGGTAGGCTTCAAATTCATATTTCATATATAAATCCTCCATTAATTTTGAATAAGGTCAAATAAGTCCTTTAATTCTTTTATGTATGCCTCTTTAACGGTTTTGCCATGTATTGGTATGGGGATGACCTTTCCTGAGGGAATATGGACAACCTTTTGACTATGATTACCTCCGGTTTTTACGATGCACCCAAAATATTCGGCGACTACTTTAACATCCTCAAATGTAATATCATTTGGAATGGGTTTACGATAAAATTTGTCGATTCGTTTTTTTATAGAACTCATAATCCTCCTTTATTAATGGTATCATATATGATACTGAACGTCAACGCTTAATTGATCCAAATAAACTGTAAAAAGTTGCTAAATTATTGAAATTTTCTATTCCAGTAGATGGGATTTTCATTCGTGAGGGAGGGGTAAAAATACAAATAATTTAGAAATTTAAATTTAAGAAAAATGAAGAAGTTTATACGATTAGTATAACCCAATGCCGAGGATATTTCAATATCAACTTACGAAATATCCTCGGCATAAGGGGGGTTCGTAACAGTTCAGTTCCTCTGAACTGTTACTCTAGTTTACTGGATTCCCGTTCAATATAAGTATAAGGCACGTTATTATCCACAGCCGGATATTCCTCCGGATTTATTTGATGCATCAACAGCTCCATAGCGCGCAGGCCCATTTCGTAGGCGTGGACATAAATGGTCGACAAGGTGGGAGAAAACTCCATCCCTTCTGTGGTGGTCTGTCCGGTGCATATAATGGCGACATCCTGGGGAATACGAAGCCCCTGCTGCTGCAAATAATTATAGACAGTGACACAGGCCGGAATGGAATTGAAAAAGAGGGCGTCCGGCCGCCGTTCTGAATTAAAATATTTATCTATGACTGGAATGAGTTCTGCCGCCGCCTCTCCGGCAAATTTATCCAGAATACAATAATTGGCTGACAGATCGTGTTCTTCTGTAAAGCTGTCAATGATCGCCTGTAACTGGTGTCGGTTATATTTTTGAAAATCGTTGTAAAGAACCTGAGGAAAAAATACCAGCCGCTGCCGCCCCTTCTCATAATAAATTTCCAGTACTGTTCGGATATAGTTGTAGTAGCCGCCGTAAAAATTGCGGTTTTTCTGATCAAATAGGCGTTTGCTGCCGGCATAGACAAAGGGCTTGTTCTTCTGATCCAGAAATGCCATATACTCCACGATCTCCGAGGATACCATGGGAAATATAATACCATCAAATTCATGGATTTTACTCAGCATTTCATCTGTATTCAAAAACGAATCATTAAAAAGAGTTATATTGTATCCATACTCAAAGGATTTATTGATGATACCGGATAAAACATTGGCCAAATGTGTGCTGTTCTCATATTTAAGCGACGAAAAGCTGACGCCGATGGTCCGCGTGGATTTTTCCGCCAACCGGCGGGCTTTAATATTGGGGATATATCCAAGCTCATCCACTACGGAAAATACTCTGTCAATTGTTTCCTTGGGATAGTTTCCCTTGTGATTGATAATTTTAGAGATTGTCGATGGGGCAAGCTCTGTTTTTTTTGCTATATCATAAATCGTTACCGCTCGGTTTTCTTTCATAGTTATATCCCGGATCCTTTCTAAAAACATATATGTTCAGTTTAAGTTTATTTTCGTGAATTGTCAATAGAATATGTATTATTTCAAAGTGAGAAAACCGGTTTCTTATAGTAAACCCTCGATGTTAGCAAATTAATATCGATGATAATATAAAATATATACAAAAATATTGATATAAATACAGATAAAACATACAAAATATGTTTATATAATAACTTTACCCTTGACAATATATATCTATAATGCTATTATCCAATTAAAGGAAATCGGTTTCCTAAAACAAAAGTTGTACGATATTTTATTTATTGGAGGAGGATTATTATGAAACGTAGAGTTATGGCAGTTCTGTTGGTGGTTATTATTTGTCTGGCCGGATGTTCTTCAGGAAATTCTTCATCAGGAAAGTCCACATCGGGGAATGCAGCTTCTGGTGATACCGCATCAAAGGAGACAGCGGCAAAGGATGACGGCGGTTCGTCCAGTACCGGCGGTGGAACAAAGATCAATATATGGCTGGCCGGGTCCGGAGAAGCGGAATTTGACGCGGCTTTCCGGGAGGTATTTGATAAGTTTGCGGCTGAAAACGACGTGACCTATGAATTAACATTTATCCCATGGGGAGATTACTTTACAAAGCTGAATACCGGGTTGATCGGCGGGGCCGGTCCGGATATTTTCATGCTTGGCTATGGTCAGATGGGTTCTGTGCTTGATCTGGGTTATGTTCAGAATCTGGATGAATACATTCCAAAAGATTGGGATGGACTTACAGATATTGCACAAAATGTACTGGATGCAGGTAAAAAGGATGGCAGTATATACGGATTATTTCAGCCATCTACCCGTGTATGGATGTACCGCAAGGACATTGCCCAGCAGCAGGGGGTAACGGAGGATGAGCTGACTATAAAAACTCCGGATGATTTTTATAATCTTGTTAAAAAGCTGACAGTGAAGGATGATAACGGTAATGTGGTGACCTATGGTCTGGAGCTTGATCAGGACGGCGAGCAGTTCTTTTATTCACTGGCCAGCATGTATCAGTCCGATCGAGTATTTTTGTGGAATAGCGACCTGACGGCTGCATTTAATACAGAAGCTGCTGTGCAATCTATTGATAAAATGAAAGAGCTCATCGACGAAGGCTATGTGACTTTACTTGCTCCGGGAAATGCCACCAATGGCGTTCAGTCCGGCGTAGCTGCCATGACGCTGGCGGCAGAAACCTCTTATGCTACGGCCAACAGTGCATTTCCGGATCAGATCGGCTTCGTAAACAGCGAGATGAATACACTGCTGATTGGCAATTATATTGTCCTTAACAGTGAATCGGCCAATAAGGATATTGCAGCAAAGATGCTCATTGATCTGTTTTCAAAGGAATCCTGCTCGATCCTGGCAGAAAAGGCCAGTCTGTATTCCGGTAGAAAGTCTCTGGACGAGGAATTTTTAGCGCTTAATCCGGAATTTGGAAATGTTCTGGCCGCCTACAACTACTCGGAGCCTTTTGCAAATACGCTCAATCCTAAATTTACTGAGCTGATTTCGGATTTCCGTCTTGGTCTTGAGCAGGCTTATGCACAGGACGATACCCCGGGGCAGCTTAAAATGATGGAAGAAACCTGGAATGCAAAATTAAAGGAGTAAGGGTGAGGCTTTATGAAAAAAAGGTCAAAGGTGGGCAATGGTTATCAAAATATCGGATATCTGCTCATTGCGCCGGGATTTATTATTTACGCATTATTTGTGCTCCTGCCAATTCTGTGGACGGTGTTCATGTCGTTTACGGATTATAATTTAAAGACCTTTTCCTTTGTCGGTCTGTCCAATTATATACAACTGTTTAAGGATGCTACATTTGGCAAAAGTGTGATAAATACCATCGTGTACAGCCTTATTACGATCCCTGTGACCATGGCGCTGTCGCTGTTTCTGGCCACACTGCTGAACCAGAAGATCCGGGGCAAAGGCTTTTTCAGAACACTGTTTTACATGCCCAATATTTTCTCCATGGTAGCAGTGTCCATGGCATGGCTGTACCTGTTTGATACGCATAATGGTATTCTCAACCGCCTGCTTGGTGCTGTGGGCCTGTCTCCGGTCGGTTGGGTCACCTCCACGTCCACGGCGCTGCTGTCTGTGGCAATTATGAGTATATGGAACATGACCGGATATAATATGATCCTGTTTTTGTCCGGCCTGCAGTCCATACCGGAATATCTTTATGAGGCCGCCAGCATTGACGGCGCCACCCGCTGGAAAAAGTTTGTGAAAATAACAATTCCCCAACTGGCGCCCACCACGTTTTTCGTGTTCGTCATGGCCTGTATCAACTCTTTCCAGGTGTTTGGGCAGGTATTGATCCTGACCAACGGCGGACCGTTAAACTCTACAACGACCATTGCCCACCAGATTTATAAAAATGGTTTTGAGTATTACAAGATGGGCTATGCATCCTCGCAGGCCGTTGTGCTGCTGCTCATTATTCTTGCTATTACGCTTGTAAACTTTAAATATGGAAGGAGTGACAATTGATGGCTGATGGTCATAAACACATGGGTATGAAAAGAAAAGAGAATGTCCTCAAGGGAATTACCATCATCATTCTCTGCATTTGGGGAATTGTCACCCTGCTTCCCATATTATTTGTTTTATTTACCTCATTTAAAACGGACACAGAGATATCCATAGCCAACTTTAAGTGGCTGCCGTCCAGCTTCCTGAACTTTGACAGCTTTGCGCAGGCCTGGAAAATGGGCGACTGGCTGGGGTATTTTAAGAACAGCCTTTTTATTACCGTCGTTGTTGTCTGCGGCAGCCTGATCATTAACTCTCTGGCCGGATATGCTTTTGCGCGATTAAATTTTCGCGGGAAAAACACGCTTTTTATGCTCATTCTTGTGGGTATGATGGTGTCGCCCCAGTCCATTATCATTCCCCAGTTTGTCATGCTCAGGTCCTTTCCTCTGGCCGGCGGCAATAACATTCTGGGCCAGGGCGGCACGGGGCTGCTGGATTCCTATGGCGCACTGATCATCCCGTTTTTGGCAGGCTCCTTCGGTATCTTTTTGTGCCGGCAGTTTTATCTGTCCTTCCCAAGAGAGCTTGACGAGGCGGCCCGGATCGACGGCTGCGGCCCGGTGAAAACCTACCTGTACATATTCCTGCCCATGTCCAAAACCATTCTGGCAACATTGACGATCCTTAAAGGCGTGGCGACATGGAACGATTTCTTCTACCCGCTGATCCTGACCAGCTCGGAGCGGATGAAGACCGTACAACTGGGGCTGCAGATGTTTAAGGGGTCTACGGCGACGCACTATAACTGGCTGATGGCGGCCACATTGATCACATCGATCCCTATGGTCATCCTGTATTTCTGCGCACAAAAATATTTTGTCCAGGGGATCGCATCCACAGGGATGAAGAACTAGAGTTACACTTTATCGGCTGCCTGGCAAATACCGGGCAGCCTTAATGAACTTATTTTGAAAATCTTATTTTAACGGGAGGTCTGTTTAATGAGAGCGATTATGGTAATGTATGATTCGCTGAACCGGCATTGTCTGCCAAATTATGGGTGTGAGCTGACAAAAATGCCAAATTTTCAACGGCTGGAGGAGAAAACCGTCACCTTTGACAATTCCTATGTGGCCAGCCTGCCCTGTATGCCTGCCCGGCGGGAGCTCCATACCGGGCGGCTGAACTTTCTGCACCGCGGCTGGTCGCCGCTGGAGCCTTATGATGATTCCATGCCGGAGCTGTTAAAGCAGAATGGTATTTATTCCCATATCGTGTCCGACCATCAGCATTACTGGGAGGATGGCGGCGCCACCTATCACACAAGATATCAGTCGTGGGAATGTGTTCGCGGGCAGGAGGGCGATCCGTGGAAGGGCTCGCTGGCGCCCATTGATCAGCCCACAGCCTTTGGACCTGATATCATGGGAAGTATGCCTAATGCTAAAAAGCTGCCGTTTAATCCGGTGAACTGGCGCCGTCAGGACCAGGTGAACCGGACCTATATTACGGCGGCCGAAGATTTTCCCCAGGCAAAAACGATGCGCTATGGTCTTGAATTTATCGAGAAAAACAAAGATTACGATAACTGGTTTTTACAGATCGAGACTTTTGACCCGCATGAACCGTTTTTCTCACCGGAGGAGTTTCAGGCGCTTTATAAAGAGGAAAACGAAGAAAGCTTCCCATACGATTGGCCGCCTTACGGCCCCACACTGGAGGACGAAGCATTTGTGGGCAAGGTGCGCAAGAAGTATTACAGTCTTTTGTCCATGTGTGATCACTATCTGGGCAAGGTTCTGGATATGATGGATACATACGATATGTGGAAGGATACGATGCTGATCGTCAATACGGATCATGGCTTTTTGCTGGGAGAGCATCTGTGGTGGGCCAAGGCCTGCATGCCTGTTTACAATGAGCTGGCCAACACGCCGCTGTTTATATGGAATCCCAGGACCGGGGCCCGGAATGTTCATCGCAGCGGTCTTGTGCAGACCATCGACCTGGCGCCGACGATCCTGGACTACTTTGGCATCAAAATTCCTGAGGATATGGAAGGAAAGGTGCTTACACCGGTGCTTGAAGCGGATACACCGGTGCGTAAGTATGGGATTTACGGTTTCTTCGGCTCCCATGTCAACATAACCGACGGTGAATATGTCTATATGCGAGCGCCGGCACATGTGGATAACCGGCCATTAAACGAGTATACATTGATGCCGACCATGATGCGCAACCGTATGACGCCGAAGCAGTTGGATGATATGGAGCTGGCGCCCCCATTTTCATTTACTAAGGGCTGTCATGTCTTAAAGCTTAAAAATGTAAATTCGGATGCGGATAAAACGGATTTTCGCTTTGGAAATATGCTCTTTAATGTGAAGGAGGACCCGAAGCAGTTAAAACCATTGGACGATCCTGAAAAAGAGGTGGAGCTGATTAATGAGATGATCCGGCTGATGAAAGCGGACGACGCGCCTGTGGAACAGTTTGAACGGCTGGGCCTTCCATACGATGCGCCCATGACGGTGGAGCTGTTGATGCAGCAGCGCAGGGAAGAGCACGAGATTCGTTTTCCGGATTTCCTCGCGGATGTGGGCGGCGACTGGACGGAGGAGGCTGTTTGGGCTTACAGAGGATTAATGAGCGTATGCACCGGAGCCGTGGCCGCGGATGAGCTTCATCATAAGCTGAGCGCGTACCTGACCGGGTGGGGGATCACCCACGTGGTTAAAGAGGATATATTTAAATTTGCTCAGACGGTCGTACCGGAGGAACAGTATGAAGGGGTCTTATATACGATGAAATTTGTTGCCAGACTGGATTAAGGAATTTAAAAGGAGGGTGGGGATGTTTTTATAACATCCCCGATTATGAAAATGAAAAGATTTATTTTAAAGTTAATAACAAGGGGGAGGATGTTTATTAACTATGGCTCTATTATAAATGCATTTTGTGGAGATTTTGTGGCGTTCAGATAAAATTTAGGTAAAGAAATCTGAAGAAATGTTTAAAGATGTTTATAAGTTGTAAACATTTGGCATCTTTTTTGAATTTTCGCGGGAAGAATGAAGAATATATCCCGGCGCTTATTGAGAAAATTTCCTCAAATATCATAAACATTTGGAATTGACTTAAAAAAATACCTGTGATATTCTTTAAAAGCAACGTGCAGAGAGTACCGTAAGTCCAGTTGATACCCATCTACGCGTTATTTTTTGTCACAAAGGTTAGCAATAACTAACTAAGCTTTAAAAGGAGGGAACCACTATCAAAAAGTATACATCAACGATTATTTTGGCAGCGCTGCTGCTCATCCTATCCCTGGTGTCGCTGTTCATCGGCGTTTTGGATATGAATGTATCAGGGCTTCTTGACAGGGATATGGCCCAGCTTGAAACGCTGATGATCTCGCGGCTGCCCCGGTTACTGGCAATATTGTGTACGGGCGTAGGGATGAGCGTGGCCGGCCTGATCATGCAGCAGCTATGCATGAATAAATTTGTGTCTCCCACGACGGGAGCGACCATTTCCTCTGCACAACTGGGGATTTTGCTGGCGCTGCTTTTCTGGCCGGCGTCAACGCTGTGGGGCCGGGCCATTTTCGCCTTTATCACCGCAACGCTGGGCACATGGATCTTCGTCTTTTTTATCCAGCGGATTAAATTTAAGGATGTCATCATGGTGCCGCTGGTGGGGATCATGTTTGGCAATGTGATCGGCGGCGTGACCAATTATCTGGCGTACAAGTATGACATGACCCAGGCGCTTTCCTCCTGGCTGGTCGGCCACTTTTCGCTGGTGCTCAGAGGCCGGTATGAGATTGTGTATCTGGTGGTGCCTATGGTTATTATCGCCTTTATTTTTGCAAACCATTTTAATATTGTGGGCATGGGTAAGGATTTTTCAAAAAATCTGGGTGTCAATTACAACCTGGTTTTATTTATGGGCCTGACCATTGCAGCGATGATCACAGCCAGTGTGGTCGTCGTCGTGGGAAGTATTTCATATATCGGCCTTATCGTACCCAATCTTGTGGCCATGTTCAGGGGCGATAAAATACGCGGTACGCTCATCGACACCGCGCTGTTTGGCGGGATCTTCGTTTTGCTGTGCGACATGCTGGGCCGTGTTGTCATCGCGCCCTATGAGCTGCCCATTGAGCTGATCGTGGGTATTATCGGCAGCCTGATCTTTATCGGTCTGATGCTTTACCGGCTGAGCCACGGCAACAGGCGCATCCGGCTTAAAGCTTCCGGCAGCGGATGCGCCTGTGCAGTGCCGCCGGCTATGGATGGAGGAGAACAAAAATGAACATGGAAATAACGAACGTAAATACCGGTATCCGCTCGGAGCACAGGACCGCCGTCCGCACTCAGGCACAGAAGAATGTGGGTAAATTAGTGATACTTTCCATAGGTGTCATTGCTGCCGCCCTGCTGTATCTGTTTGTGGATGTGAATATGAAATATTTCAGTTATGCCATGAAGCTGAGGATTCCCAAGCTGACCGTCATGCTCATCACCGCCTTTTGCATCGGCGGGGCGTCCATCGTCTTTCAATCGATTATCAACAATACGATCGTGACGCCTTGTCTTCTGGGAATGAACTCCTTGTATTCATTAATACATACGGCGGTGGTGTTTTTTCTCGGCTCCGGCAGTGCGCTTGCCGCCAATGCCAATCTGTCTTTTGGTATTGACCTGGTTTTGATGGGTGTCATAGCTACGATCATTTACAGCTATTTATTTAAAAAGACAAAGCACAATGTGCTGTATGTGCTTCTGGCAGGAACGGTGATGTCCACGTTTTTTTCCAGCATACAGACGACGCTGACCCGGGTCATGGACCCAAATGAGTATGACAGCCTTCTGGCGACGCTTGTAGCCAGCTTTAGCAATGTCAACTCCAGCATTATCGTCTTTTCCCTGGTACTCTTGGCAATTCTGATTTTTGCTTTGCGAAAGGAGCTGGCACTTCTGGATGTGATCACGCTGGGGAAGGCACAGGCGATCAATCTTGGCGTGGATTACGACCGGACCATACGGCGTCTGCTGCTGGGCGTCACGCTGTGTATCGCCATTGCCACCGCCATGGTCGGCCCGATTTCCTTCCTGGGCCTGATCATTGCCAATTTGTCGCGGCAGCTACTAAGAACTTACCGGCACACATATCTGATCATTAGCTCCGCCCTCATCGGTATGGTTGTTCTCGTGGGCGGGCAGCTCATCGTAGAGCATGTGTTTACATACAGCGTTCCGGTGAGTGTATTTATAACCGTGGGCGGCGGGATTTATTTCCTGTATCTGTTAATGCGGCAAAGGAGGTCTTAACACATATGCTTATTAAAAATCTGACAAAGAAATACGACGAAAAGACGGTGGTGGATGACGTCAGCTTTGAGATCCCCAAAGGAAAGGTACTTTCCCTCATAGGGCCCAACGGGGCGGGAAAATCCACGGTCATGGGAATTATTTCCCGGCTCATATCCAGAGACGGCGGGCAGGTGGATTTTGACGGCACAGATATCGGAAAATGGAAAAGCCGGGAGCTGTCCAAGCGTCTGGCCATATTGACTCAGACCAACAACATCCAAATGAAGCTTACGGTCCGGGAGCTTGTCACCTTCGGCCGTTTCCCATATAGCGGAAATCATATCAACGCACAGGATCAGGAGATTATTGACAGAGCCATTGCCTATATGGAGCTGCAGGCGTTCGAGGACCGGTTCATAGACGAATTGTCCGGCGGACAGCGGCAGCGGGCCTACATTGCCATGGTTATTGCTCAGGACACGGAGTATATCCTACTGGATGAGCCGACCAATAATCTGGATATTTATCATGCTACCAACATGATGAAAATTGTCCGGCGCTTATGTGATGAGCTTGGCAAGACAATTATTTTAGTGCTGCATGAAATTAATTATGCGGCCTTCTATTCCGATTATATCTGCGCCTTTGTAGATGGAAAGATTGCAAGGTTCGGAACCGTGGCGGAGGTGATGACTAAAGAAAATTTATCTCAGATTTATAAGGTGGATTTTGAAATCCGGGAAATCGAAGGAAAACCGTTATCTATTTATTATTAGCCAGGAGCGCGTTTGAAAATCACTTTCGCTATCTGCACGCTCTATGCTGGCACATCTATTTTATTAAGGAGGGTATATCCCATGAAAAAAATTATTGCAATGATACTATCGGTACTGATGCTTCTTTCTCTGGCAGCCTGCGGCTCTGGAACGAACGCAGCGGGTTCAACAAAGGGTACGGATACAACGAAGATGACGGACGCAACCGCAGAAACACAGACCGGTGAAGCGGGCGAAACACAGACTGCCGGGCCGGAATCCAGGGAAATGCAGGCAGACAAAGCAGGAACCGCAGAATCGCAGACCGGTGAAGCTTCCACGACGGACAGCGCTGCTGGCAGCGACGCCAAAAGCGCGCCGGAAACGGTAACCATCCAGGCGCTTGACGGCAATGGTGAGGCTGTGGACGTGGAAGTTCCCTATAATCCGCAGCGCATTGCCATTTTGGATATGGCTGTACTGGATATGCTGGACAACTGGGATTTAGGCGACCGGGTGGTAGGAATGCCGAAATCTTCACAAATCGATTATCTAATGGACTATAACAACAATGAAGCGATTGTGAATCTGGGAACCTTAAAGGAAGTGGATATGGAAGCGCTCATGTCCTGTGAGCCGGATGTGATTTTCATCGGCGGCCGTCTCAGCAGTCAGTACGATGCTTTATCTGAAATCGCGCCGGTGGTTTATCTGAGCACAGATTACGATATAGGCCTTCTTCAAAGTGTGAAAAATAATTCCGCCGCTGTCGCCTCTTTGTTTGGCATGGAGGACATGGCGGCGGAACAGACTGCTGCCTTTGACGCGCGCGCTGCAAAGCTGGCCGAGGCTGCCAATGGAAAAACGGCTGTGATCGGTATGGTCACCAGCGCCAACTTCAATACTCTGGGCGATGGCAGCCGCTGCTCTCTGATCGGAGGCGAGATTGGTTTCACGAATCTGGCCAATGACGTGGATTCCACTCATGGCAATGAATCGTCCTTTGAGCTGCTTGTGAGCCTGAACCCGGATTATATATTTGTGCTGGACCGGGATTCCGCCATCAATACCGAGGGCGCACAGTTGGCTCAGGAGATTATGGAAAATGAGCTTGTTCAGAAAACCGACGCTTATAAAAATGGAAACATCGTTTACCTGACACCGACCGTGTGGTATTTATGCGAGGGCGGAATTACCGCCACTGATGTGATGCTTCAGGATCTGGAGGCGGGGATACTTGGACAGGAGTAGAATCATATCCCTTTAGTCGATATACTTGGCGCGGTAAGTAATACACAGAAAATTGAAGATAATATCGACCATATAATTATCCATAGCCGTCTCACTTCCGGGATATTCCAGAAGATATCCGGCATATTTTTCAGCCTTTGGAGTAGCGTACGGTGCAATGATGATGGTGGGGATATTACGGATATGGATATCCTTCATCAGCATCAGATGGGTGGGGTAGTACTGGAGGATCGTGGAGCTTGTGGCAATAACAATGGAACTGGCACTCAGCTTTTGGGCATCCTGTATCTGTTCATGGATTTCGCTGAAGGCATCCACATGCTTGCCATGGAGCATCAGATCCATTTGAAACTGCTGCTTGGAATGGCCGGTGGCATATTCGCAGTAAATATGTATATCGCCTGCCTGGTGGATCGCTGCGCAGGCGGCGTCGATCACTCCGGGCTTTAACCGCAGCGGGAGCTCATGGAGCTGTGCCGTTAGGAAAGATAAGTAGCTGCCCTCCATATCGGCGGCCGACAGGGCGCCATAAGGCAGCGGCCGGTTAAATTTTTCATAGCCGTAGAGAATATTCCGGATCTCATCCTTAAACGCCCGGAACGATGAACAGTTTATTTTCTTTAGCAGCCGGTTGATCGTAATGGTGGAACAGCAGCATATTTCGGACATTTCCTCCAATGAAGACAGAGGAACCCGATCAATGTTTTCCAGCAAAATGGAAATAAGGTTACGATATGTATTGCCCGGCGGAAGGGAATTGTATAAGCGTATCAACTGATGAATAATAGTCATTGGCATATCTCCATAGGTTCTATGTAAAAACTTTGGGCACACAGGTGGATTCCATAAATTTCATTAAGGCTATTCTATCAACTTTTGATAAGTTGTGTCAAGTGGGAGAAGCTTTCTGCAATAATGGATACACTTATATCGGCGTCATACGTCTTTGAATAAAATACAGTTATTTCCCGGCACATACTGGAAATGGTTATCGTCCGATACATTTATTATAATAGAAGTACATAAATGGAGAAGAGAGGATGACAGACATGAAAAAGATTGGGCTGGAGGAACATTTTCATAATAATATTTTTTATGAGTATGACAAGGAGGCGTATGCGGATAATACCTTTCCGAACCTGAGCGATCCGGAGCGCTTTGAAAAAGTGCTGCGCCCTGTACTGGAAGCGCCGCTTCAGGCTCACCGTATTCCGGTCATGGATAAAAATGATATCCGTATGCATATTATTTCGCCGAATACATGTGCGATCCAGTACCTGACGGATGCCGCCAAGGCTGTGGAATGGGCGCGTGTCAGCAATGATGCAGCGGCAGCACTTGTGGCTCAGGCGCCGGATCGTCTGCGGGCTTATGCAATATTGCCAATGCAGGACCCGGTGGCCGCGGCCGTTGAGCTGCGTTTTCGCGTGGAAAAGCAGGGCTTTGTGGGAGCCTTTGTATTTGGATCTACGCTTTTTTCCTACTATGATGATTTAAAATACGATATTGTCTGGCAGACACTGGAGGCGCTGGACGTTCCGATGTATCTTCATGTGGCCAATCCGGAGGCGGATCAGATTCGTATGTATGAAGGCTGCTACGGGCTTTTGGGGAACACATGGAATTGGGGCTGCGTGGCTGCAACTCACGCCCTGCGCCTTGTATTTAACGGCGTATTTGAACGGCATCCGGGCGCAAAGCTTATACTGGGTCATATGGGCGAGATGCTTCCGTATGTGTTAGGCCGTCTGGATGAAGGGTTTGAATGCCGTAGAGGTGAGAATGGACAGATGGCCAATCCACCATCGTTTTATATTAAGCGTAATGTGTATATAGCCACAAGCGGTGCGTTCCGGCCGGAAACTTTACGATGTGCCATCGATGCCATGGGGATCGATAAAATCATGTTTGCTACAGACTATCCTCATTTTCCTACGGAGAAGGCTGTAGCGCAGATTGAAAACAGCGGGATCAGCGCGGTGGAAAAGGAAGCTATTTATTATCGGAATGCAGAGCGGGTGTTTCATCTTTAAATGCTCTTATTCTGATGCTTAAGCCGCCCTGTGTCCAGCTCCATCGTGCGTGCATTGCCTGGCACAAATATGATGCCATTATTATGGAGCAGACCGGCGAGTATGGTGAAAGTAAAGATGGAATGCACATGACATGGGATGCGGCTATGAAGGAAATGAGGTTCTTTGAAGATGCCGGGATTTGGATAAATGAGCCGCGTATTTACTGGACGCATATGAGTCCGCATAAAAATCCGCCCCATTCAGATATGGAGCAATTGCTTAAGGGCACGCCGATTATTCCGGCGTATGATGGGATGAAAATTGATATTTAAAAACGAACCGGGTTATGGCTGGCGTTCCGAAATAACTCACAGAACTCATAACCCATAATTGTGATATTACTCGTTGCTTTACCAATTATTCCTTCAAAAAATGTGTGTGATAGGATGAAAGTTCCTTTGGAAAATGTGTAAAGTATTTAAAAGTTCCTTCGGATTTTGTGATTGATGAAAAAGCAAATATTTAGACGCCTGTCATTCCTGACAGGCGTTCTAAAATTCCGTTTAGTTGCTGTTGGTGTCCTCCAGTTGTTTCAACAGCATAGAATTATAGTAGCACATTTCCAGACCATCAAACTGGGCGGCTGGACATTAACAGTATCCATATGTAAGCAATACCCAATCGCCATCTTCCCCTTTTGCCAGAAACCACGTCCAAGTATATTCTGTGTCCGCCTCCCAAGCGCCGCCGCCATTTTTAGGCGATTGAAATGACGAATTAAATACAATGCACTCACGAATGTTTCCGGCCTCAATGTTTTCGTCCTCTGCGAGCGATCTGCAATACTCAATGTTATCTTTGCACACCTCATCTCCGGCATATTGTAAAGAATAAAGCGTACAGCCATCAAATTCTGCAAATGTCGCTTTAATGACCGATATGGCGTCATCCATATCCTGATTTGAATATATCTTTGAATCCCCATAATCAATAGAGACCTCTGAGACCTGTCTGTCACATGAGCACAGAGCGATTATAAGTACCAAAGCCAAATAGACGATCATAGATTTCCTCATTATAGATACCCCTTTCTGATCCTGCCTTTCCCACCCGGCGTTCATAATGAATTATTATGGACAAAGAGCTGCTTCAAACCCATATTCATGTAAAATGAGATCATCATCAATGACTTCATCATAAACACCATTTACCCTTGTAAAACCATTCTTAATATATAGTTGAATGGCAGGCTCATTTATATCTACTGCAAACAGTCTCAAATACTCAGCACCTAAGCTTTTTGCGGTTTCTTTTGCCTTTTCGAGCATATAGCTTCCGATGCCCATTCGTGAATAATTTATATTTACGCCCAAACGGTCTAAATATAAAGCTTTGTGTTTATTACTTTGCCATTCTACGGATTTTTCGCCGGAGTTTGTCTCGACTAAAACAAATGCGGAAACGATCACATCCTTATCGAGCAGGACATAAAGGCGGTGATTTTTAATATCTTCAGCGAAAAACTCACAAGGATAGATATCATCCCAAATTGGAATCTGATTGTTATTCATGTTCTGGATGATATCTTTGTAGGTCGTTTTAAGTTGCTGTAAATCCTGCATAGCAGCTAGCCTGAAATGCATTCGATCCACCTCACAGATTTTATTTTATACCATCAAATTACAACTATGTTGACACCATGGCGCTTTGGCGGCTTCTGATACTGTAATCTTACCAGATAAAATGTCAGGTGTATAGATATATAAAGAGGAAAAAATGGCTGGATTTTCAGAATTATGTTGGCTCATCGGTAGACGTTGAGTGCTCTAAATCTTGGGAAAAATAAATGTATTAAGTTAAGGCTATAAAAGAGCGCTCACACAATTCATTAAATTCCTGCCTGCTTGGATATATTCCATCCAAGGTAACAAAAATTTAATGCTTTGCATGAACGCTCTTTTTCAAAACCAGGCCATTCCAGCCGCTCCTATATTTATCCAAGCAACGCCCGGATGTTTTCCTCCGGCGTATCAAACGCCACCGGGCAGCCATTGGACAAAATAAAATGTCCTTTGTCACACAATTTACGCTGCCGTTTTGCCTCTCGCCGCACCGTCTGTGCATCGGATTTCTGCAATAGATCGACGCTGTCCACATTGCCAAACAGGGTCATGGACTGCTCTAACTGCGTATAGATGTAGCCAATATCCAGCCGAAAATTCTTTTTACTTTCCTCCACCATAAGGCCCCGGGCGCCCAGCTCCTTTATGTATTTGATGCGCGGGCATATATCCCCGAGGAAGTAGACGATGGGGATCAGGCCCAAGCGTTCAACCTCACGGTAGAAGTGCTGCTGTGCAGGAAATATAATACTTTTATATAAATCCTCGCTGATCAGGTCATTGGAGCAGTAGGTTTCCGAGCCAATATAGGCATCTGCGCCACATTCCTTTAAAATACGAATCCGGCCAAGCAGAGCGTCATACATTTCGTAGACGAGATATTCCATCATCTCCGGATTTTCGATCAGTGCGATCATGCCTTCCTCAAAGCCCATGACGCCGGATGGGTCCAGTATCTCGCAGATGGGATTGCCCTCGTTCAATGACAAAAAGACGGCATTTCCATAATGCTCTCTTAAAAGGCGCACATGTTCAAATTCCCGGCGGGCTCCGGCTGTGTCGGAATAACGGAATTGGATAAAACGGTCGATCGCTTCCCTGGAATCCATGCTGCGCACGCTGCAAAGCAGCGCTTCTTTTTGGGCAGCATCCACGATATCCGTCAGGCATTCGCTGTCCTGGGTAATGTCTGGCGCTGCATAAGAGGAAGTAAGTGCTTTCCGGCTGCCCGCTGTGAGATGAAAGGTATCCGGTTTAAAATCCTCATAAAACCGCTGGTCAACCGCCATCAGCTCCCGGCCGTTCATGCGCCATGCCTTCCCCTCGTCCTCATAACCGCGGATGATGCCGGCATGTTGAAATTTGTAAAGCCCCCACCAATGGCAGGTGGCCGGCGGCCGGTCGACACTTTTTCCGGCAAATGTATTTAATATACGTTCTCTTGCGTTCACGGCCAGCCTCCTTATTTCACACGGTAGTATTCAAAAACATCCCAATCCAAATCAATACCAAGTCCGGGCTTTTGGGAAATCTCCACGAAGCCTTCGTTATCTACTGCAAAAACAGGATTGGTCAGCGTTTGCCGCAGCGGCGTATCCTGTTCGCAAAATTCCAGATACCATGCATCGGGCAATGCTGCGATGTACTGCAAGGTGGCGGCCATAAGAATATTTGTTTTGAATGCATGGGGAACAATGGTCACCTTGTGCATCCGGGCCATGTCGGTGAGCTTTCTGGCAACAGTCAGGCCGCCGCAGCGGCTCAGGTCCGGCTGCACCACGTCCACGCAGCCCCGGCTTAAAAGCTCGTCAAATTCATAGAGGGTGCCCACCTCCTCGCCGCCGGATATGTGAACATTGACCCGGTCTCTTAAATATTTGTAGCTTTCCAGATCGTCCGGGCCGAAGGGCTCCTCGATCCAGAAAACATCTTCTTTCTCAAACTCCCTCGCCGTGCTCACAGCCATTTTTACATCCTTCCACAGCATACCGATATCTGTGAGCAGGATCTTGTCATCGCCCAATGCTTTTCTGGCCCAGCGCACAAGCTGCACATCCTTTTTATAATCCTGGCCAAATGCGCCCCAGCCAAACTTTAAGCCCTGGTAGCCCTTGACCATATGGCGGTCCACAAGCGCCTGGATATCCGCTTCATTGTCCGGCATTAATATGCTGCAATACGCCTTGATTTTTGTGCGGAAGGTGCCGCCCAGAAGCTTGCTGACCGGAAGTCCGGTCTTTTTGCCAATGGCGTCCCATATGGCCATATCGATACCGCTCATGGCATGGATGGCCACGCTGCGCCGGCCGTAATAAATACTCTTTTCGTACATTTTGAGCCATATTTTCTCCACATCAAAGGCATCCTCGCCCACGATAATGTCTCTCAGACCGATACAGGCCATATGGGAAGCCGGAGATTCGATGATCGCTTTGACAACATAAGGATTTGAATCCACCTCACCAATGCCGGTGATGCCTTCATCGGTATGGACCAGGATCACCACAGTGTCCTGGCTCCCATCACCGATCAGCTCTATGGAAGGCTGTTTTAAAATGACAGCTTCAACATCAGTTATAATCATTTGTTTCACCTCATAATTAGTCGTCAGGATTTTTTGGGGGAAATCGCTGTCGAAAAGCTTACGCCCACGGATCAACAACGGCCTTGATCGGGTCCGCGCTTTTATCCGTCAGCAGTTTAAATGCGTCCTCTATGTGGTCCAGAGGAAACGTGTGTGTAACCATATCCTTCAAATTTATACGCCCGGCGGCAATGAGCTGCATCAGTGGCTCCCAGACGAGGGGATTGCCCACTGCGCCGTAAACCTCCAATTGTTTCATAATCATTGTGGATACCGGAAAATGGATCTGCGCACTGTCCGGCGGAAGCCCGTAGCAGATGATCCGTCCGCCCTTTCGGGCAATATCAAAAATCTCCTCGATGATTTTGGGAGCGCCGGTAGCCTCACAGATCAGCCCCGGACCTTCATCGCCGGTCAGCTCCCGGATACGCTCCGAAACATTTTCCTCGGCGGAGGAGATGATTTCATCCGCGCCGAATTTCAGGCTGCGCTCCAGCCGCCTGCGGTTTCTGGCCACGGCAATGATCCGACCGGCCCCCAAAGCTTTGGCCGTCTGTAAAAATGCCAGACCGGCAGGACCGACGCCGTAGACCACGACGGTTTCACCGAAACGAACGCCCCAGCGCATCAAAGCGCCTGCCGGACAGACCACGCTTTCAAGAATCGCAGCCTCCGCATCACTTATTTCATCGGGAACCGGAAAGAGGTTGCCCGCCGGCGCTTTTAAGTACTGGGCATAACCGCCATTATTGGGCGTAAAGCCGATTTCTGTCATATTTTCACACAGATGCCTCTGGCCGCTTTTACAAAAGGCACAATGGCCGCATCCGATGGAGGTTTCCACCACGACCCGCTGGCCGGGGGTAAATCCGGTGACACGGCTGCCCATGTCCACGATCTCGGCGCATATTTCATGGCCGAGGATATGGGGCGGCCGTCCATAAATAAACTGGCCGGTATACACATGTAAATCTGTAATACATACCCCCGCGGCGCGGACACGGAGCAATACCTCGTCTTCACCGATCTGGGGCATGGGAACATCTTTTATCTCAAGCTTTCCGTAATCTGTCCATACTGCTGCTTTCATTTGGGTTCTCCTAATTTATTAGTGCAATTCCCATGTTACAATAAAATCTCCAGACTCCGCTTGGCCCCCAGCAGCGGCGCCTTGAATTTCTCCATATTCCCCTTGCTGCGGCTCACAGGTACGGAGATACTGATGGCGGCCTCCACCTGTCCGGTATGCCGGTTGACGATAGGAACGGCAATGCATTCCACACCCGGCGTGGATTCCTCGTGTTCTACGGCAAAGCCGGACAGCCGTATTTCGTGGAGCTGTTCCATAAGAACATCCAGGCTGTCAATGGTATTCGCCGTAAACTTTTCCAACGTTTTTCCTTGATAGAGCGCGCGGATTTCATCATCGGAGCAGCCGCTGAGCAGCGCTTTGCCAATGGCGGCGCCGTGGGCCGGCAGACGTTTGCCCACAAAGGAAACCATGCGCACGGTATGGGAACATTCATATTTACAGACATACACAGCATCGGTTCCATCGAGCACTGCCAAATGGGCCGTTTCATCGATCGTATTGACAATACCCTCCAGAACTTCCCGGGCTGTTGTAAAAAAGTCGTTATTGTCAACATACCGGGTGCCCAGCTCAAACAGACCCACATCGATGGTGTAAAGGCCGTTTTTATCCTTTTTCATATAATACATGTTTACAAATGTATTCAAAAGGATATGGGCGCTGCTTTTGGGAATGTCCACATAGTTGCATATCTCTGTCAGGCTGACCCCGTTGTTCCGGGATACATAGTCCAGAATCTTTAACGACTTTTCTAAAATTTTGTGATTTTTCTCCGACATAATTTCATCTCCTGTACCAACTTAGTGTTACTATTCACGGCTCCGGGGCCGCGAACAGCACCAAATTATTCCATATGTACCTTTATTATATCGTGCATGCGGTCCTTTAGCAATTGATACCTTTCTTTTCGTTCGTCGGAAACGGCCTGGAGATATTCACCAAAATACATTTTCCCGGAAGCCTCCCCCAGAATCTTGTAGCCCAGTGGAAATGGCATTTCACCGGCCAGTGACGCCAGCTTGACAACCTCCATCTGATTATGCAGACCCTGTTCATCATTCAGATGCTCATAAATGTCCATCACAAGCTCCGGGTACAGATAGGCAATGGCTGTGAGACTGCCGTCAGCGCCGGAATTGACAAGCGCATAGATGCTTTCGTCGGAGCCGGTCATTACGGAAAAGTCCGGACGCAGCTCATTTCTCAGGGAAATCTGCTGCATGATCTGCAGGCAGCTCCCGCCGCTGTTTTTTATGCCCCGGATTCTCTCCAGGCCCAGAAGCTCCCTGTAAACCTCCATGGAAATGCCGCTGGTACATTGGGGAATGTGGTAGGCGATGATCGGCGTCGTTCCGGGGGCGTGTGCCAGTTTAAAGTAAAAATCCCGCACATCGTCGTCATTGAATTGAAAGTAGTAGGGCGGTGCCACAAGAGCGCCGTCAGCGCCAAGGCTGTCGATAAATTCCATGAGCTGAACCGTTTCATGGTAATTGGCGGCCGTAGCTCCACATATGAGCTGCTTACGTCCGGCATTGATATCGCTGACAAATGCCATTAAATGCTTCATTTCCCTGATGGACAGATACGTAAATTCTCCTGTGGAGCCGCAGGCCACCAGGCCTTTGATGCCGGAATCGCAGACATAGTCCACCTGTTTTCCCAGCGCTTCGTAGTTTACGGTGCCATCTTCAAGAAACGGCGTGACGATGACCCCGTAAGCGCCTTTAAATAGTACATCATTCATTTACACGTCTCCTTGCTTTTAGTTGATAATAAAGTCTTGAATTTCCTGTTTATAACAAAAGACGTCCTTACCTCCGTGATTTGTCACCCTGTAATTATTTTCCAGGCGCAGCCCGAATTTACCGGGAATATAGATGCCGGGTTCAAGGGTTACAAACATATCCTCCTGCAAAATGGTGTGGCAGTCCGGTATAAAATAGGGCGCTTCATACCAGCTATACCCAAGACCGTGGCCGGCATGATGAGGCAGGCGGCCATAGTCCTCCGACACCAGTCTGCGGTTGACAAAATCATAAATATCCGCGGCCAAAGCTCCCGGGCGCAGCAGGGGAGCGGTTTCATCAAGAATATTTGACAAAATATTATATGCCTTTATGTATTCCTTATCCGGTTCGCCACAGAAGTAGGAACGGGTAGTATCACAGTAAACGCCCTCACATGCACATAGTGCATCGGCGATAATGGCGTCGCCCTTGCGGATGATTTTGGACGTCGCCGGTCCACTGATATCACAGGTGCGTTTTCCTGATAGAAAGTCTCCGGTATAGCAGACCTGCGCGCCGGTGTTTTTTACATAGGCTGTCCTGACAATGGCGCAGAGCTCCTGTTCTGTGTAGCCGGAGTGGAGCTGCTTTCGTATACCTTCGTAGGCCTGGATATTGAGCTGCCGCACGACGTCGTATTTTTTGTAGAAGGCATCACTTTTGCAGAGCATGGCAA
The DNA here is from genome assembly GCA_902363555.1 of Lachnospiraceae bacterium. Classification (GTDB taxonomy): domain Bacteria; phylum Bacillota; class Clostridia; order Lachnospirales; family Lachnospiraceae; genus Catenibacillus. The sequence goes on from CABJAM010000001.1 coordinate 135,763, forward strand.
TGCCGATCTCCTGGGAAATATCCCGGAAGCCGCCGGAAGCGCCGATTTCCCACAGCAGAGCCGCCGGGGCAGTGTATTTTACAAAGCCGGTACGTCCGGAAAAGTCCAGATATTGCCGCACGGCGGCCCACAAATTTTCCTGTGCGCGCTCGACCCGCTCAAATCCATAATCCGCATATTCGACCCAGCGTATGCCAGCGGCGCCTTCCGCATTCCCGGCAGCGCCCGCCGCGTTCCCAGCGGCAACAGCCGCTGCATCCCCAGCGGCGCCCTCTGCGTTTTCGGCGGCAGCCGCTGCGTTCCCGGCCGCGCCCTCCGGGCAGAGGATCGTCAGCCCGCAATCATTGGCGATCAGGCAGCTTTTAGGCATATAGAGGTCCGTGGCCGCCAGTATTTCTTCCACGGCAAACAGGACGATAGCATCTAATTGAAGCGAAGCTCTGATTTTTTGCAAATCCATAGTAAATTCTCCTTTTTGTGCCAGTACTTTTGCGTGCGAACCCTCCGGCCAGATAGCACTCTGATCATTTCACCGCGCCCACCATCAGCCCCTTTGAGATATACTTCTGGAAGAAGATAAATATAAGTATGGTCGGCAGACAATTGAGCAGCAGCCCGGTGATCATCATAGGCATATTGGACGAATATTTTCCGACGGAAGTGGCGATCTCCACGGTCAGTGTCCGCGTTTTGTTGTCCTGCAAAAACAGCATGGAATACAAAAGCTCATTCCAGAACTGAAGGAAGTTGAGGATGACAAGGGTCATAACTGCTGGCTTCATCAGCGGCATAATAATGCTCACAAAAGTTTTCGGTACAGTGGAGCCGTCGATTTCCGCCGCATCCAGAATCTCGTCGGGAATATTCTGGCATTGGGTGGTGAGCATATAGGTGCCAAACGGAATGGCCATGGCCACATTAAACAGGATGGCCGATGCGAAATTATTGATAAGCCCCAGGTTGGACATGATCATGTAAACAGGAATCATCAGCACCTGACCGGGGATCATCATACAGGCAATGATCGTTCCCAGCACCTTGTTGTAGAAACGGTATTTCAGCTTTGCAAATGAGTAGGCAGCCATGGAGCATATGGTCACGTTGATTAGCAGTGAGCTGACCGTCACGATCAGTGAGTGGAGGCCCAGCCGGAACACGTCAAACCGTTCCAGGGCGATCCGGTAGTTTTGAAGATTAAAGGACCGGGGAAGGCCGAAAATATTACTATAATATTCACTTTTGGTTTTGAACGAATTTAATATCATAAAAATGAACGGATATATTATGGAAATAACCACGGCGATGAGTATGGCATAGACGATGACCCGTGCAATGGTTGATTTCACGCTTTTGCTTCGTTTTTTCATTTCATCACCCCACTTAGTCGTGCATTTTATCGCTCTTCTTCTGGATGACCAGGAAGATGGCGGTAAGTATTGCAATAATGATAAACATAATGACAGCCAGTGCACAGGCATAGCCCATCTGATTGGACCGGAACGCCTTGGTATAAATGAGAAATTCCATGACACTCGTCTCGTAGCCCGGGCCGCCGTTGGTCATAACAAAAATATAGTTGAACAGTGATGTAAATGATGCAATGACATTTAATATGATCACAAAGAATATAACGTTCTGTATAACGGGGAGCGTGATCTTAAAAAAGCGTTTCCACCAGCCGGCGCCATCGATCATTGCGGATTCATAAAGAGAATTGTCGATGGAGGACATGGCGGACAGGAAGATGAGCACTGCGGAGCCGAAGCCGGCCCAGTTGATGATATTTACAATGAGCGGTATGGCCGTGCTGCCAGAAGCCAGCCAGTCGATGGCCAGAAAGTCCAGCCCGATGCCCTTGAGTATGGAATTGATAGGGCCCCGCATTGAAAATAACGTTTTAAAAATAATACCGATGATGGATGCTGACAAAACCGTTGGAAATAAAAACGCGGTGCGGAACAGTGAAAAGCCTTTGATCTCCTCGTATAAAAGCGCAGCGATGACTAATGGCGTTATGGTCCAGATCGGAACACCATACAGCATAAACTTAAAGTTATTCAGCATGGACGTGATGAACTCCTTGTCGCTGAATATATTGAGAAAGTTATCAAAGCCGATAAAGTTAATGCTTGTGATGCCATCCCAGGATGTAAAAGCAAGTACAAAAACAGAGATGATCGGAAGCAGCATAAATGCGGCGATAAATACAATTGCCGGGGTTGAAAACAGGATTCCCCATCGATGCTTGATTTTTGTCCGCCGGGACACGGCAGGTTCCCTTTTCATAGAAATCACTCCTTTGTATAGCCGGAGCCGTAGAGCGTGCCAGGCAAAGCTGTGCCGGGTGCAGGACTTACGATTCACAGGCGGACCTGTAAACCGTAAGCTGCACGCACAGCCTGCCGGCAGCGTGTGGCGGCATTATGGCTTAAATGCTGCTAATTGGCTACGGTCACATTTTTGGACTGGACCGTTTTCATGCTTTCATCCACGTTGGCGCCCCCGGTGATCATAATCGGAGCAAGACGGTAAAATTCAGCGGCGCTGTCGGCGGAAATAACGGAGTCAAAGCCGACCACGTTTTTGTCCTCCTGAATCCAGGAATAGCTTGCATTACTTAAAGGATTGGACACGGCTGCTGCGGTCATATCCACATCAAGCCGGGCGGGAAGCTGCTGGTCCTGTTCATATCTGGCCAGATGAAATTCCGGTGTGGAAAATGCTTTGATCAGCTCTACGGCCAGTTCTTTATTTTTGGAATAATTGGTCACAACAAGGTTATTGGAAAACTGTGCAGTAATATGGTCTGCAAATGGCTCATCGGTGGAAAATACAGGAATCCGCATCGTTCCGACACGGTCGCCCAGCTCGTCATATAACCCCTGGGCATCCCATGATCCGCCAAAACGCATAGCGCTGTCTCCAGAAAAAATTTCCATGAAAACATCATCGGTGGCGGTTGTAAAGGCGTCCTCATTGACCCAGCCGTTTTCGATAAGCTTCTGGCAGAAGCCGACCCATTCGTTCATAGATTCCACTGCGGTTGTGCCGTCCATGGTTTCCTCACCGGTGCGCAGCTTGAAAATGTCGTCAGGACCCAGCTTGTGGCTGAGCATTTCACCCATCACCCATGCAGAAGTATAACCATTGGCATCCGTCATGGCAAAGGGGGTAATGCCTGCATCCGACAGCTTCTGGCAGGCGTCCAGCAGCTCGTCAAAGGTTTTGAACTGAATGTCCTCGGGAATGCCGGCCGCCTTAAAGGCATCCTTGTTATAGTACAGGTTCAGCGTGGTCATATCCGTGGGTATACCTAAAAGGTCGCCCTCGGAGGAGAAGTCCACGCGGCATAAGTCAAGGTTGGGAAACTGACTCAGCTCTTCATCTGTAAAATAGGAATCCAAAGGCTCAATAAAGGTCTTATAATCGTTTGTGTAGGCGCCGGTCCACATGAAGGCCACATCCGGACCATTTTTTGCAAGTCCTGCGGTTTTGAAGAGCTGGACAATATTATCATAGGTCTGATTGACCACCTCGACCTTTACATTATGTTTTTCTTCAAATTCGGCAATGGTCTTGTTTAGGATGAGCTCGTCGGTCGAAAGCTTTCCTGTATCATCCACAGTTTTATAAGCTACATTCCAAAATACCAGGTCCGCGCCCGAGGAGCTGCCGCCGACGTCACTGCCGGTTTTGTCCGCGCCTGCATTTTCGGCGGAACCCCCGTCATCGGCTGCGGTTGTATCGCCGGCGGCGCTGGTCGTTTTGTTTGCCGTGTTTCCCGAAGTGCTGCCATTTCCTCCGCCGCAGCCGGCCAATGCTGTAACTGTCATTGCTGTTGTTAATACGATTGCCAAAGCTTTCTTTAAATATTTACCCTTCATACCTTCTCATATCCTTTCTTATTGTTAATAAATGTATATTTACGTAACCCTTCAGCCCCTCTGAACGGTTACATATTTACAAGGTACGGCCAGAAATAATACTGCCAGCACTGCCTGTTTTGCCATCTGCCGCGTTGCCACCGGCCAGCGGAGGTTTTGCTGTCATTTATTTTGGTTTTTAACGATCATCCTTTTCGGAAATCATCCATATACCGGAGGACTCCTCAGGCATGCCGGTGATGCATATCCCCTGCTGTAACAGTGTGCACCCCGCGATATTTTCAGACGTATCAAGGTCTGTGTTTTGGATGATGTAGTGCTTGTCCGGCCGGATGTTTTCCGGATGAATCACCGTTTCCTCGCCGGCTCCCGGCAGACGGAACACAAACAGGAGACTGCTTGCATCCGCGGCGATGTATTGGTACGCCTGCCAGCGGTCACCCAGGCCGCCCCGGATGGCCTGACGGCACAGGCGGAACATTTGGCCATTTAAAATATACTTGCCGGAAATCTGTCTGTAAAAGCTCAGATGCATCTTTAAACGTTGGCGAAGCGCCTCTGGCCATTTGGGAAGGTCATAGGACAGGCCGATCTGGCAGAGCATACCGCTTCGGATGATGTAATCAAAAGTGGTCATTGGCATACCCTCGTAAATGGGTGTTTGGATGCCATTGTGATCCCCCAGGCAATCGGACTGTGTAAAATGGTAGCAGCAGGCCGGGGGAACGAACGAGGTCGCGCCCCAGAAGCATTGAAAATGATGTTCCACATAGTCCGGATCAGATAAAAATGTAAAGTGGGTGCGGCGCAATATACCCAGGTCAATGCGCAGGCCGCCGGAGCTGCAGTTTTCCAGGACGACGTCCGGATATTTTTCATGGATATCCTTTAGAAGCTGGTAATAGCCCATATAATGACCATACAGACCGTCCATGGCGCCATGTCCATGATTTTCTTCGTTGCAGCCAAGCTCCGGGTCAAGATTAAAGTCAAATTTTATCCAACGCGCATGGTATTGCTCAACAAGTCGGCAGATGTGGCTCATGGCCCACTGACGCACGTTTTTATCGGCCATGCATATGTAGCCCAGGCGTTTGCCATCCCTGCGGGCCAGAAATTCCGGGTGTGTATGCGCCAGCTTTGCAAACTCGCCAATCGCTTCAATCTCACACCAGATGCCAAAGCTCAGTCCGGTGCCCATGATGCGGCTGCCGAGACTTGCCATCCCTCCGGGGAAATCCAGGGTGTTGATATCTTCCCAGTCGCCTCTTTTTTCAAACCAGCTTATATCCTTCCGGTTTCCGCCAAACCATCCCGCATCCAGCATGAAATTTGTAGCTCCGGCTGCCGCGGCGATCTGAGCGTTTTCAATGCAAATGTCCTCATTTAACAGTTTATCTTCGTAGCACCACCATGTGTTGTAGGTGACCGGAAGTGTTTCCCAGCCCTCTTTTTTTATGAGGGAATCGGTGTTAAAAAAGTATTGCCGGAGTCCTGCGGCGGAATGCTCCTGCGTATCTGCTTCAGAAAAATAAATGTCACACAGATCAAATGATTCCCCGGCCTTGAGCTCGGTCTGAAAATAGGTTTCATCCAGCCCCATATATAGCTGGCCGTCTCCCCTGCGGGCAATGGTCCAGTTCCCGGACCAGGCCAGTGCGACGGAACGGTAGGCATCCGGACTCTGGCAGCCGATCCACGGTGAATAGCCTTTGGAGGAACGGCCGGAGACGACTTCGATGGACTCAAAATCCGTGGCGTCGACCCGGCAGGGCTCAAATTCCTTCCCCCAGTCCGAGGTGTAGTAGTCCAGATGGCAGCCTTCGGGAATATCTGTGATGTAGTAAACACTGCCGATATGGTGGGCCTTCGTATCCGTATTTTTGATCGCAAGGCTCACCTTGCCGCAGCCTGTCAGGTTCTGGTCCAGGCGCAGGCAGATATCCATGCCGGATGCGTCGTGCCGGTGGACATATGAATTTTGTAAAACCCCATTGTCGGATTCAAATGGATGGAAAACGGACTGCCCATCGATTTGAATAGCGTAACCAATTCTCATAATACCTCCTCTTTATTTATGAATGTTCATATATATGATTGTTCGTATATATGAACTCTATTTGTATTTACAAATAGAGTTTAACAAATAGAGATGCATATGTCAATATAGAACAGTGAAAAAATTCATATATTATGCTGGCTTATTGGATTGTCAAGAGAAAAATAGACATTTGGAAGCATTGATAAAAATAAAAAAACGGGCTATTATAGACTCATAAGTAACCAACTCATAAATCTATAAGAAAGGGGATATAAAATGGAGAGATATAAAACCGTTACGACGATTACGGATTTCGGTCCGTATGTGACAAAGTTGATTCTGGAGCTCCCTGTGGCGGTAAGTGCCGCAAGCATAAGCCCGGAATCCTTTAATGTTTATGTGGAAAAGAAGGATGCAAAAACCGGGGAGATCCTCGATGGAGATGACCTGTTTACAGAGGAGGAGCGGGTACGGCCCATGACCGGCTACCCGAAGGTCAGACGGGCGTATCCCTGTGGGCGTCTGGGCAATTATAAAAATCCCGGAGCCTTTGTGGCCCTGGAGCTTGAGGAGGAGTTTCTTGGAAAGAGAACGGAAGGCACTATGCTGACCAGCGCCTATATCCGAAGTGACTATCGGGTAACGCTGCTTCACGAGCTGAACGCAGTACCGCCGGTGGGCGGTCTTGTTTTCGATGAACTGGAGGAGGATATTTGCCCGCAGTTGGATGGATGGGCCAATGGGGAGAGTAAAGTCGGTGTTGTTGAATTGAAACAGGAGGGTGGAACCCCTGCGGCTGTTCACTTAAAATATGGATATTATACGCCATCAGAGGAAAATCAAAAGCTTCCTCTGGTCATCTGGCTTCACGGTGCCGGAGAGGGCGGCACAGACCCGAGAATTGCCTATACAGGAAACAAGGTTGTTAATATATCATCACCGGAGCTTCAAAAGAAGCTGGGCGGCGCGGCATGGGTGCTGGTTCCCCAATGCCCCACGGTGTGGATGGATGACGGTAAGGAGCAGCTTGGCCGCTCCAACCAGAGTATTTACAGTGCGCCATTAAAGGCATGCATCGATGAGTTCATTGCGGAGCATGAGGCGCGTATTGACCGGAATCGGATTTACATCGGGGGCTGCTCCAACGGCGGTTTTATGACCGTGCGCATGGCTATTGACAATCCGGATTTCTTTGCGGCGGCGTTCCCGGCCTGTGAAGCGTTCTTTAATGAAAACATCACGGATGAGATGATCCAAACGCTTAAAAAACTGCCCATGTGGCTGATCCACGCAAAGGGCGACGAGCTGGTCGATCCACAGGAAACGGCGCTTCCGCTGTATCACCGTTTAATGGCGGCAGGGGCTGACAATGTGCATTTTACATACTTTAACCGCATGGAGGATGTGACCGGAATGTACCGGGATGCGCTGGGCCGCCCGAGACGGTTTTTTAATCATGGTGTATGGGTCCATGTTTATAATGATGACTGTCTTACAGACTTTGACGGACGGTATGTCATGCATGACGGCGTTCCGGTCACTTTGTGGGAATGGATGGGTAAGCAGGCCAGTACAGCATTGCATTAATTTCGCATCAATGAACACTCGCTATCCACGCCCTCAGTGCTTTTCGTAATTCATTAAAATCTGTTTCATCCGGATGGGCCAGAGCCTTATCAAAGTTTTGGATGAGCTGCTTCATCTGCGCATTGTCCGGATCGGCCTCTGCCATCTTTTCATAACGGGTCCGCACTGCGGCCGGCATCCTTCCCTGGCACATAAATGTGCCGGCGACGGTATTGCCGGCTGCAATATTTTTGCGGACATTGTCGAGGATTGTCTTATAATATTCGGAACTGGCGCCGAAGCCTGCGGTTCCGAACAAAAATAGTGTGGTATCGTGGAGACGGCCTAAAAACGCCGCCGTGTCCGCGTCGCAGGTTCCTTTGTCTGTCCAAAAGCCGACGTAAACCCGGTCTGCGGTGAGGGCGTCCTCCGGCGCATCTTCGGCCGCGCAGCAGGACAGGCAGACGGCATCCGGATATAATTCCGTAAGCGTCTCCTGGACGATATTTGCAAGCTGTTTGGTATTCCCGGTCTTACTACTGTAAATAATAGAATAATTCATAAAAAGACCTCCTATTTTTGTCATGGATTCCCGTAATGTGTTATTAAAATGAGGGTATAGCAATTTACACCAGGTGTCAAGAGGAGAATTATGGGACTGTTTACGGGGGCGATGTTCCGCGAGGTGTTTTGCACCGCAAAACCTGAGTTTTGCGGCACCAAAATGCGTTAAAACGCATTTTGTGTGCATCGCGAAGCGTGTTACTGTTCGCGGCCCAGGGGCCGTGAATGATAACAATTATGGACTGAAAAGCCATTGATATTTTAGAAGAATGTAATATAATTAAAGTACTTTGTTTAAAATCCCGGCGCAATGGCCGGAGGGAGCTCTCCCAGAGGGAGCGGGGAGGAATATATGGATGAAAAAAATAGTTCCAGGCTGAGCAGCAGTGCATTTCACGGTCTGCTCATGGGGGTGCTGGCAGTCACCCTGTATCTTTTGTGCAATGCGATGTCGAGGATGGCCGTGCTGATGGTCGTCATCACCGCGGTGATCCTGACGCTCGCGGGTTTTGTGCTGTTTCGTCTGGCGTGGAAAACCAATCATAAGGCATTGCGCGTCATTGCCGTAATATTCGTTGTGATTATTGACCTGTCGGCGGTTTTTGTAGTGACCGTTCGGCAAATGTCCAATAAAATGCTGTTTTATCCGTATCAGGATGAGGAGGGCTACGACTATCTGAGCCGGACCGAAGGAATGGAGGAACTGTCCATCGAAACAGACAGTGGTAAGCTGGGGGGATGGTTTTATCATCATGGCGGTGACGGAGCGCCTTTGCTGCTGTACTTTGCCGGAAATGGCGAGTGCGCGGCATCATGGATGCATAAAAATCACGAGAAGGATGATTTTGCAAAATATTACGGGGAAATGCTGAATGGGCCTGGATTTACGGGGAAATCCCTGTCAAATTATAATATAGCAGCGGTAGATTATCCCGGCTACGGTACAAGTGAGGGAACGTGCAGCGATGAAGCAATCCGCGCCATGGCGCTGGCCGTGTATGACGCCATGGCAAAAAGGCCCGAGGTGGACGCCGGACGGATCGTTGTCATGGGTTACAGTCTTGGAACCGGGCCAGCCAATTATGTGGCAGGAAACCGGGATGTGGCCGGGCTGATTTTACAGGCGCCTTACCAGAATGGATATGATCTGTTTAACTCGCAGATGCCCGTGTTTTACGGACCGCTCCGTATTCTGGTTACTTATGAGATGCCGTCCAATGAATTTGCACGGAATGTGCAGGTGGTTCCGCTGATTTTTGCAACTCAGGAGGACCAGGTCGTTCCATACGAAAGTTCGGAAGCTTTATCAAAAATTTATCCCATGGGCTGCCGTTTCATATCCCTCACCGGCTTCGGCCATAATGGGTTCGGAGGAAATGAGAGGGTTGCAGAGGAAATCGGAAAATATTTGTCGGAGGTGGTCCAATGAAGGAATGGAAACGCGCTGCGGCGTGTGTTTGTATAGCAGTATTACTGTGTTATTCTATAATTATGGGCTTGTTAAATAACAGCCTGGTGGGATTTATTGTGCCATTTCTATGTGTGGGCGCCTGCGTGCTGCTGTGTATACTGCTCCGGAAGCTTCCGGGGCTTGACTCTAAGAAAAAACTGCAATTTATACTGGAGACTGTGATCGTAGCTGCGGCTGTGGGCGGCATGATATTATTTATTTGAGGAGGAGCCTATGGTTCGTTTAATTGTGGACAGCACCTGCGATATGCAAGAGGAATGGAGAGCACGTTACCAGATCCGATCCGTTTCGTTGATGGTGAATATTGATGATAAGATGTACAGAGACGGAAAAGACATTACGATCAGTGATTTATATGAAGTGATGCGCAAAGGTGTTTTTCCAAAAACATCTCAGGCACCGGCGGACGAGCTGGATACTGCCTTCCGGGAGGCGGCCGAAGGCGGCGATGACTGCCTCTATCTGAGCTTTTCTTCTGAGATGTCAGGTACGTATAATCTGGCCAATATTATTGCCCGCCAGATTTTGGAGGAATACCCGCAGCGCCGCATAGAAATCGTGGATTCCAGGGGCGGTTCCTTTGCCACCGGCCTGATCGCCATGCAGTTGTCAAAGCTGATCGAGCAGGGGATGACTCTGGATATGCTCGCCCAGCGGGCGCGGACGATGACCGGTATTGTGGAGCATCTGTTTACGTTGTCCAGCCTGGAATGGCTTTCCAAGGGCGGCCGCATAGCCCGGCCTATCGGTATGGCTGGTGATATATTAAAGTTGAAGCCCATTTTAGATGTAAAAAATGGTAAAATGGAAGTAATACAGATTGTCCGCGGGCGGAAGAAAGCGCTGTCTGCTCTGGTGGAAAAAGTGGCGGAGCGGGCGTCGGGTTTTCCACGGCAGCTCATTGGCCTGACCCATGCCGATGATCTGGCGTCGGCGCAGACGGTGAAGCAGATGATCCTGGAACGGCTGCCCGAGGCGCAGATTGAAATTTGCGAGATCGGATGCGTGCTTGGCGTGCATCTGGGAATTGGCGGCGTGGGCGTATTTTTCTTCCGGGAAATGCCGCAGGACTATGGAATCATATAAGGTGGATTGCGCATCCGCGCTATTCCCTGTTTAACGCAATTCTTATGAATAAGGGGTAAGATATTATGAATTCTTCAGAACAACTCAGAGAGCTGTTAAACCGGATCGATCACAAAGGTTATCCGGCTTATAAGGACACAAAAGGAGCCTGGCAGTTCCAGGGCTATGTTTTATCCATCGATCATGTTCAGGGGGATCCGTTTGCCGCGCCGTCCAAGGTCAGTGTGCGGGTAAAGGGCGGGCTGGCCGGATTTCCAAAGGAGCTTTACGATACGCCATGGAAAAAAACAGCGCTGGCGGACGAGCTGCTGCGCCAGTTTTCGCGGCAGGCGGACGCCTTTACATTTAAAGCGAAGGGCTCCGGAAAGAGTGGTCTTTTATCGGTGAGCCGGTGCGGCCAGGAGGTATTGCAGCGCTCAGCCTGTGAAATCGACAGCGTTTCCGGCGATGTTCTGGTGCGGATGGAGGTTGGCTTTCCTGCCAATGGCAGGACGATCAATGCCAGAGAGCTGATCAAAATATTTTACGAATTTTTGCCGGTATGTGTGAAAAAGACATTGTACTATAAGGCACTGGATAAAAACCGCATCGCGCGGGCCGTGGAGCTTTCCCAGGACCAGCATGAGATACGTGAGCAGCTTTCTCAGCGCGGCCTTATAGCCTTTGTGGCCAATGGCGCGATTTTACCAAGGGAGTCCGGGATTTCCCAGAAGCCCATGAAGGATGCGGTGCCGTTTCAGTCGCCGGGGGCCATGGAAATCGAGCTGGAGCTGCCCTTTGCCGGAAAAATGACCGGTATGGGGATAAAAAAGGGAATCACCCTGATCGTGGGCGGCGGCTATCACGGAAAATCCACCCTTCTTGAAGCGCTGGAGCGGGGCGTTTATGACCATATTGCCGGGGATGGCCGGGAGTATGTCATTACGGATCTGTCCGCGGTGAAAATCCGGGCGGAGGACGGGCGCAGCATTAAAAACGTGGATATTTCCATGTTCATCAATGGCCTGCCCAATGGCAGGGATACGAAAAGCTTTGATACCGCCGACGCCAGCGGAAGTACATCCCAAGCGGCCAATGTGGTTGAAGCTATGGAAGCGGGAACACGTCTGCTGCTCATCGATGAGGATACGAGCGCGTCCAATTTCATGGTCCGGGATGAGCTGATGCAAAGTGTTGTTTCCCGGTCGTCAGAACCGATCACGCCGCTGATCGACCGTATCCGGGAGCTTTATGAGGATTATGGTATTTCGTCCGTCATCGTAGCCGGTAGCTCGGGTGCCTATTTTTATAAGGCGGACTGTATTTTACAGATGGATCGGTACGAGCCTGTGGAAATAACGGCCTTTGCCCGGGAAAAGGCTGCAGAGTATGCAGCGCAGAGGATGGACACGGTACAGGAGTGCGGGAAGCCTTCTTTTGACCGCCGGCCCATGAAGCCCCGCATTGAAAATGACCGGACGAAAGTCAAGGCCTTTGGCCGCGACGGCGTTCAACTAAATAAAGAAAACATCGACCTGCGTTATGTGGAACAGCTCGTGGATACAGAGCAGCTCATGGCTCTGGGCTATATGCTCAGCTACGCCCAGTCGCATCTCATGGACGGACGGCGGACGATCACGGAGGTTGTGGAAAAGCTCATAGAAATTATTGATGAAAAAGGGCTGCGGGAAATCTGCGAGAGCAGCTACGTGCCCGCCGGGCTGGCGATGCCGCGGCGGCAGGAGATATTTGCCTGCTTTGACAGGTACCGGGGGCTGCGGATGTAGCGGCGTTATGGCGCGCAGCCCCAGGTGTGGTAAATAGTTGATCTGGTGTCTAAGGAGGAAAATGAAAGTGTTTGATAAAAAGAAGCTTGCAAAGGTGATACGTGTAATTACAGTGCCACCGTTGTTGATTATCGTGCTGCTTATTTTACTGTATAATTTCAGGGCGGATATTTTTAACAGTCCGTGGGAGCTTTTATGGCTGCTGCTGTTGCTGGGCGTTGTTCCTGTCCTGGCGTATCCGCTTCAGCTCCTGCTTCCCGGGTGGAAGGCAAAGGGGCGTGAGGGGCAGCGGAAGCTGGCGTTTATAATGAGTATCGCCGGTTATACTGCGGCCATGGCCGTCGGCTATGGTATGCATGTCAGTAATGACTTGCAGCTCATCTGCAACACATATTTTATATCGGTTGTTCTGCTGGCGATTTTAAATAAGCTGCTTCACGTGCGGGCCAGCGGGCACGCATGCAGTATGACGGGCCCGCTTGTTTTTCTGATCTACTATATCGGGTGGATATATCTGCCGATTAGCCTGATCGTGGCGGCTGCCGTTATATGGTCCTCTTTGTATCTTAAACGGCATACCGTTAAGGATCTGATTTTGGGGATACTTGTGTGTTTGGCGGCATTTGCGTGCTCGGTTGGGATTTATTATATTTAGGGTTATGTATAGCCATATGCTCTCAAAATTTACGTTTTTGGACAGTCTGCGCAGTAAATGCGCAGACCTTGTTGGAACCTTTACTTAATATTAGCTAATAAAAATATATGTATTTAAAATTTGTTGATATTTATCTGCCTTTATAATACGATATTTTTCGTACACAGTTTTTAATAATTGTGTTTAGAAAGTTGGTGGCGTGTGGATAAGAAGAAAATTGTTAGAAAGGTAATAAATGATGCAATATTACGAGAAGTATCCATTATCAGAAGGCATTAAAGGGATATCACAAAAGTGGGCGATAGATATAATCGACCTATACAGTGTAATCCCTTTTTCCTTCTACTGAGCTGAAAGAATAATTTTAGTTTTCTTCATCTTTATAGCTATAAACGATTTTCCCGTCAATGATTGTATAAAGAGTTCGCGTCATAACCTCCATAGGATTTCCGTCAAATATGGCGATATCCGCATCCTTACCCTTTTCCAGGCTGCCGACCCGGTCATCGGTGCCGCATATTTTAGCCGCATTGATAGTGATCGCCCGCAGTCCGTCCATCATGGGCAGCCCCTGCTTTACGGCCAGTCCGGCGCACAGCGGCAGATAGCGGATAATGGAAACCGGATGGTCGGTGGTGATGGCGATGGTAATGCCGGCCTCATTGAGGATGCGGTTCGTTTTAAAGCTCATGTTCTGCACCTCGATTTTGGAGCGCGCTGTCAGGTCCGGGCCAATGATGGCGGGAAATCCGGATTCGGCGATCTCCTCCACGATCAGATGACCTTCGGTGCAGTGATCCAGTGTGAGGAGCAGGTCGAATTCCCGGGCAATGCGGATGGCCGTGAGTATATCATCGGCCTGATGGGCATGGGCTTTCATGGGGATTTCGCGGTTTAAAACCGGGAGCCAGGCTTCCATCCCAAGATCGATCTCCTCAAGGGAGCCGTCCTCCTTTTTCTTCTTATAGGACTTCGCCCGGGTGATCTCCTCACGGAGCATAGCGGCGATGGCCATGCGCGTGCCCGGCATCTGGTCCTTATCTCCGTAATTGACCTTGGGGTTTTCACCGAAGGCCACCTTCATGGCCGCAGGTGCCTTGACGATCATACGGTCGATGCACCGGCCGTGGGTTTTTATAAAGGCGAACTGTCCGCCCACCACATTGGAGCTGCCGGGCCCGGCCATCACCGAAGTGATTCCGGCCATGATGGCCTCGTGGAAGGCCGGGTCCATGGGATTGATGGCGTCAATGGCGCGCATCTGCGGGGTAACGGGGGTGGTCATTTCATTGCAGTCATCCCCGATGGCGCCGTGCTTATCCTCGGTAATACCGATATGGCAGTGGGCTTCGATAATGCCGGGCATAACAAAGGCGCCGTTCACATCTAAAATATCATCGTAGTCGTGGCTGCTGTGCCGGCCCAGGTCACTCATTGGGCCCACGGACTGTATTTTTCCGTCACAGATGCGCACAAAGCCCTGATCATAGTCCTGTTCTCCCATAGTTACTATTTTTCCGTTGATAATCAGCATAACGTTTCCCTCTTTTCTGGATTATGTTTAATATTCCGAAACATCCGCCGCAGGCTTAAGCTTTCTGCTCAATCCGTTGATTTTTCAATACAATCCCGTTCAATCCGTGATTTTTTCAATACAATCTGACGCTGCCTTATCGTTGCGCAATCCTTTAAACACCGGCTGGCGCATACCGCCGCCCCGGGTGTACTGCATAAATTTCACCGTGCATACAAGCGTGGGTTCAAGCCAGGTAGCCATGTCATTGCCATGGCCCGGCGGAACCTGCAAAAACGGCGGCTGGTCTGAGCGGCGGTGCCGCAGGATCGTTTCAAATGCCTGACCGCTGACGCCCAGGGTGACATGGCCTTTATAGATAAGATCGCCGCCGCGGTACTGCCCGAGGACGATACTGTTCATGGACCCCTCTTTTGGAATAAAACCGCAGACCACAAAATCATCGTCCAGCAGAGCCTTCATTTTCACCCAGTCGATCGTCCGTTTATCCGGAACATATAAGCTGTCTCTGCACTTGGCCACGATCCCCTCCAGCGTCTGGCTTTTGGCCTGCTCAAACAGGGCGGTTCCCTGCGTGTCGATATAGCGAGAAATGGCCATGCGCGGGCTGTCGGCGACGACCCGGCCAAGCAGCTCCTTGCGCTCCATCAGCGGCATTTGAAAGGTTGTGTGGTCCTGAACATATAAAATGTCAAAGGCAATAAAAGAAGCCGGATACATGTCTCCGGCAAGCTTTATGCGGAACGGGTTGGACATGAGACTGCGCCGCTGGATTTCGGAAAAGTCCGGCTTGCCGTCTTTTAAGATAAACAGCTCTCCATCCAGGATACAGCGGGTATTGACCTGACGGTGGAGCCCCGACAGCTCCGGCACCTTTGGCAGCATCCTCAAATTTCTTTTATTGCGCAGCTCCGTTTGCCCGGATTGGCCGTTTCCCGGGGCGGCTGCGGGGTCGAGATAGGCCAGACACCGCTCGCCATCCCATTTCAATTCGTAAATATAGTCCGGATCGTCAAAGGGCGGCGAATCCCGGCCGATCAACATGGGCTTTAAGTTTTTCTGGGTGAAAATATCCTCGGGCATGTATATCAGCCTCCTTTTGGCGAGATTCGAGCGCGGAGATGTCGGCAGCGCTTTTGCGCTGTTGGCATCAGGCTGTCTCCGCGCTGGGCTGCGCCGGCCTGCCGGACGGTCCGGACTGCGATTTGGCCTGATTGATACTGCGCTGCAGCGCATCCATAATATCGATAATATTGCTGTTATTTTCCGTCGGCGCTGCCGTGATTTCCCGTCCATTGATTTTAGCCTCGATAATCTCCCTGAGACGCATCTGGTACTCATCATGGTAAAGCTCCGGCTGGAAATCCCGGACCATGCTGCCAATGAGTGTTTTAGCCATGGCCAGCTCTCCGTCAGCTAACTGAGGGTGGGCCGGTTCCTTCGGGATCGCCTTGACTTCATCGTGGAAAAATAATGTTTCCACGAGAATACCTGTCTCAGTGGGAACCAGCGCCAGCAGCTTTTCCGTCTGCCCCATGACCGTTTTGGCAATGCCCACCTTGCGCTCATCGAGCATGGCTTTTCTCAGCAGCTCATAGGCCTTGTCGCCGCCGGCCTCCGGCACGGCATGGTAGGTTTTATCAAAATAAATGGGGCGGATCGTTTCCAGATCCGCAAAGTGTAAAATCTGTATCGTTTTGTCCTTGGGCGTTTTCGCTTTCTCAAAGTCGTTATCGGTCATGGTGACGTACTGACCGGGGGCAAATTCAAAGCCTTTGACGATATCTGAGCTGCCCACCTCTTTACCGCAGTGGCCGCAGACCTTTTTATATTTGACCCTGGAGCCGTCCTCCCTGCATAATTGGTTGAAATGAATATCGTGGTCGGCGGTGGCCGTGTGGAGGGCTACGGGAATGTGGACAAGGCCAAAGGAAATGGCGCCTTTATGGGATGCTGCCATGGGAATCACCTCGCTGTGTGAATTTTTATATTTATTATCGGCATAAATGGGTATTTTATTCGGAATTATAAGCTTCCGCCAATGCAGTTGGGGGGAGGGAAATATTGTGGGGTGAAAATAATAACGGATAATGTGTAAATAACTGTTGAAAATAGTGAATAAATAGGCTAATATAAGTATATAATAACGTTTATAATGTGAATATTTTATGGAGGGAGAAACATGAAACTTTTAAAATTAAGAGTAAAAGGGTTGCCTCATTTTAAAGAGCCATTAGAAATAAATTTTCTGGCACAACAAAGAGTGGAGAATGACAAAAAGGATAATCTTTATAATGTATTTTCAAATATATATATTAACAATGCGCTATCCTTTATAGGTATAAATGCCTCGGGTAAAACAACTATATTAAAAGTTGTATCGTTTATGATTAATCTGTTAAATAATGAACCCATAAATAGTATTCAAACAAAGGATATATTGGAGGACTTACTGCCCCATGACTTCTCTGTTTTTGAAGCATATTTCTATTGTGATAATACGGTAAATAAATTAACGACATTTATTAAAAAAGAGATAAACAGTATTGACGGTTCAGATAAACTTTCAATTGAAGATGAAACATTATGGTCAAAAAAAATAGAAAAAGTAAAAACTAAAAAAAGTGTCTTCAGCTTTGATGATAAGAATATTATAATGCAGCGCAATAAAGATGAAGAATATTTAATGCAGGACGTCAGCATCATTATAGCCTATAATAAAAAACATAAAAAAGGATATTTTCTACGCGATATGTCCGTTTGGACAAATTTTAATCTGCTTAATTTATTGGGCAGGTTTCCAAAGGAGCTTCTAGCATTTCTTGACCCAAGTATTGAATATTTAAGTTTTAAAGTTGAAGGTAAGGATGTGGACATCCGTCTTAAATTCAAAGAAAAAGATGAGATTTTATTGAATAATCCGGTAGCTTTAAATAAATATCTCTCGTCGGGCACCATTAAGGGTATGAGTGTTTTTATGAGTGCGGCATTTGCTTTTAAAGAGGGCGGTTACCTCATCATAGATGAAATAGAAAATCATTTTAACCGGGAAATCGTATCTACTCTGATCCGATTTTTTATGGATCACAAGGTTAATGTTAATGGCGCGACGATTATATTTTCAACACATTATTCAGAATTGTTGGATGAATTTGAAAGAAATGATAATATCTATATTGTTAGAAACCGAAATGGTATAACCGCGGAAAATCTGTCAAATATTTTACAGCGAAATGATATAAAAAAGAGCGAAATTTATCAAAGTGATTTTCTGGAAGGTACTGTTCCTGCATATGAAGCTTATATGGCTTTGAAGAAAGCCCTTATTAAAGGTGTTTAAGGGGGCTTAACTATGGGAAAATATATAGCCTGTATTTGCGAAGGGGGAGCAGAAAGTGCTATACTTGAGTTGCTTCTTGATAATCATAAGCTGATTTTTGAGAGAGAAGATTTAATTGAAGAGGAACTTCTCAGATGTCGAAAAGGGCGGGATTTTGAAGAACGGTATTTGAAAAAGTCTTTTGCAGGTAAAATTACAGTATATCGAATCCTGGATTCAAGAAGAGAAAATTTCAAGCTCAGTAAAGCCTATAAAAATAAGGTTGATGTGATAAATGTTGTTACGGCTCCTGAGATCGAAATGTTTATTATTCTCAATGAACGCCAATATGCAGAATTTAAAAAATCCGGAATGAAACCGAGTGAGTTTTGCAAAATAAAGCTTAGATATAAAAATATTAAAAATTATGAGTTTGTTAAGGCATATTTTACTGATATTGATAATCTTATAGCTGCAATACATGAATATCGGAGAATTTCAAAGGTACATAGTGATGAACAAACATTTTTAGATTTGCTGAGATAAGCATTGAACCTGCCTGAAAGGAGGGCAATCCATGCCATTAGCAACGCAGGAACATATTTACCAACACGAACGCATATTTACAACAAAGGACATGGAGATTGCCTTCATAGAGCGTGAGGACCCGGGCAGCTACACAGCCTGGCACTGGCATGATTCCATAGAAATCATATATATTACCCAGGGGAGCACGGAGGTGCTTATGGGCCAGAATGTATACAGGGTGCAGGCCGGAGAATGTATGGTGATCAATTCGGGCACCGTTCATTCCACCAGGAATCTTGAGGGGAACCGCTGTATTTTATTGCAGATCCCCCTGGATGTGCTGGCGCGTTATATTCCCGATGCCCATAAGGTCTATTTTGATGTGCCGCTGCGTTCAGAGGATGAACGGACGAATCGGCGGCTGGAGCAGATGAAAAAAGTGATCTGCCGGATGAGGGATACGGACCGGCAGAAGGCGGATGGTTATACACTCCGTTTTGGCAGCCTGTTGTACGAGCTGTTGTATGAGCTGTATCACTATTTCCGAAGTGAGTGGACGAAGCTGACGGCGCCGCAGGATATGCGTAAGGAGGGCACCCGGCTGGCCGAGGTCATCGATTACACCGATGCTCACTACACCGAGGCGATAACGATTGCCGAGATCGCCGCGGTGATTCACCTGCAGCCGGAATATTTCTGTCGGTATTTTAAGCAGTGCATGGGATTGACATATCTGGAGTACCTGAATGAGCTGCGGCTTTCCTTTGTTTACCGGGATTTGATCGACACCACACTGCCGCTGTATCAGATATTGGAGCGGCACGGATTCAAAAATTATAAGCTGTTCCGAAAGCTGTTTTATAAACGTTTCCAATGCACGCCCGGGGAAATGCGGGCGGCGCACGCTCGAAACCAAAGCACGCCCATGGCGGGGATTTGAATGTTCGCTACAAAGCGCGGCTATCCGGCCGTGATCAACAGCGGCAAGATTTATTTGAAATGCCGCGTCAGCAGCGCACTGTCCTCCAGCAGCTCCTCCGTGTTTTGGAAGCCGAGTCGGTGGAGCAGCTCCATAACGTAAGGATTTTCCAATGGCGTTTTATACGTGGCGGCGTCTCCGTAGGCCGCCACATTTTTCCGGCCGTCTTCTCTGTCAAGGACTGCTTTGGGGCCGCCGACGCAGCCGCCCACACAGCCCATGCCTTCAAAAAAGTTGCCGGTGAGGTGGCCGCTCCTTAATTCCTCGATCATTGCGCGACAGGCGGGAACACCGTCGGCCTGGCGGGTTTTGATGGCAATTTCCCGGTCCGGGTCCAGTTGCTCCACGGTTTTGCGCACGGCCTCGCTGACGCCGCCGGTATGGGCGTAGATCCGTCCGGCACGGGAGGAATGGTCCTTCTCGCTCTCAGGTAATTCCTCCGGGCGGATATTTGCCGCGTCAAATATATCCTGCACCTCCTGAAAGGTCAGAACATAGTCTACGGCATCCGCAATATCCGGCTGCCGTGCTTCGCTCTTTTTGGCAATACAGGGTCCGATAAATACGGTTACAGCGTCGGGGTGCAGTTTTTTTATAACCCGCCCGCAGGCGATCATGGGCGATACGGAGCCGGGAACGTGGGGCATCAGTTCATTATAGACCTTGCTGAGCATAGCGATCCAGACCGGACAGCAGCAGCTTGTCAACTGGAAATCGTCATTGTGGGTAATATTTTTGTCAAATTCCAGCGCTTCCTTTAATGTCAGGATGTCCGCAAACAGAGCGACCTCTACCATACCGGTAAAGCCCAGCGCTTTAAACGCACTGCGCAGCTTACCGGGGGTCACATCCTCATTAAACTGGCCTAAAAAGGCCGGAGCGATCAGGGCATAAGAGAGCTGTCCGGGCTCGCGCACCGCTTTCATCGCCGGCAATATGTCACGGCTGGCTGTGAGCTTTTTGGCTTTGCAGGCGTCGATACATGCGCCGCAGCCGGTGCAGTATTCCGGGTCGATCATAAGTCTGCCGTCCGGCCCGGGAACGATCGCGTCAAAAATACAGCTTTCCTGGCAGGCATGATGGCAGTCATCCGCCCCGCAGGCTTCCGTTGCCAGCACCGGTGCATACTTTTCCGGGTGCAGCAGGCAGTCCAGATGGTAAGGGTCAAAGTCCGGTTCTGATTGGCTGTCCGGATGAGATGTTTCTTTTCCAAGCTGTTGATTTAATATAGTTTTATATAATTCTTCAAAGGACATTATTTACTCCATTCTGCCGCCGCCAAATAAAGCATTTGTAACAGCTTAAAGATGTCAAACTGTTACAGACATTTTCAGCGCTGCGGCCGTTGAATTATAACAGTTCAGACGGGCTGAACTGTTACGCATATGGCCATTTAAAATCGCTGCGCGATGGGCCATATGCCTGCGAAATTTACGTTCTCGTACGGTATGCGCAGTAAACGCGCATACCTGTCTGAACGGTTACAATTTAACATATACGTCATGTATCCGATTATTCCCGAAAAGAAACCGGATAATACGATTAAAAGTAACATTTTGACTTTATAGCGGTCAATATTATCCTCCCTGTTGCCATTGCCAAAAGTGTGCCTTATAATCAATTACAGAAACTTAAACTTGTTTTGCGCGAATATCTCGCGTCCGCCCGACCCATGCAGACGAAAGTTTATATGAGGGCCGGCGGGGCTATATTGATTTAATGAGGAGGGCTATTTTATGAAATTCCAAAATGGAGCATGGCTGGCAAAGGAAGGCCACGGTATATTTTATCCAAAAATGATCTACGAGATTGAAAAGCATGACGATTACGTGCTTTTGATCGCGCCAACCGGCGGTTTTGACCTGCAAAGCGTGGTACTGACCATTAAAATCACAGCGCCCATGCCGGAGGTTATCCGGGTTCAGACATGGCATTATATGGGCGTCAATGAGGAGCATACGCCTCATTTTGATTTAAATATGCCAAAGGCCCAGCCGATCCGGTGCGATGAGGATGAAAACACTCTGACGATATACAGCGGCCATCTGAGCCTGATCGTGGATAAAAAGAACGGGTCCATGCGCTATGAAAGAGACGGGGAGCTGGTGACAAAGAGCGGCGCCAGGGATCTGGCCTATGTAAAGACCGACTTTAAGGGCGATTTTTACAGCTACAACGGTGACAATGCCTATATGCGCCAGCAGCTTGGTCTGTCTGTGGGCGAGCTGATCTACGGTCTTGGCGAGCGCTTCACGCCGTTTGTGAAAAATGGCCAGACAGTGGACATTTGGAATGAGGATGGCGGCACCGGCACGGAGCAGTCGTATAAAAATATCCCGTTTTATTTGTCCAACCGGGGCTATGGCGTGTTTGTCAATCATACAGAAAAGGTTTCCTATGAGGTGGGCTCTGAATATGTGACAAAGGTTTCCTTCAGTGTTCCCGGCGAAAATCTGGATTATTTTGTGATCAACGGGCCGACCATGAAGGAGGCGCTCATGCGCTACACGGATCTGACCGGCAAACCGGCGCTGCCGCCGGAATGGACCTTCGGCCTGTGGCTGTCCACGTCCTTTGTGACCAGCTACGATGAGCAGACGGTCATGGGCTTTATCGACGGGATGAAGCAGCGGGATATCCCGTTGTCCGTGTTCCATTTTGACTGCCTGTGGATGAAGATGCTCCATTGGTCGGATTTTACATGGGACAGTAATATATTTCCGGACCCTAAGGGCATGATAGAAAAGATCCATCAGCGGGGCATCAAGGTCTGTGTGTGGATCAATTCCTATGTGGGCCAGCGCTCTTCCATGTTTGCGGAAGGGGCTGAAAATGGCTATTTCCTCAAGCGCCAAAACGGCGATGTGTGGCAGTGGGATATGTGGCAGCCGGGTCTGGCCATCGTGGACTTTACTAATCCCCAGGCCTGCCGCTGGTATGCCTCCAAGCTGGAAGCGCTGATGGATATGGGCGTGGACTGCTTTAAGACCGACTTCGGCGAGCGGATTCCCACCGACGCTGTTTATTATAACGGGGCGGACCCGGAAAAAATGCATAATTATTATACATACCTGTATAATAAGACGGTTTATGAAACTATTGAAAAGAAAAAGGGCAAAGGGGAAGCCGTACTGTTTGCCCGCTCCGCCACAGTAGGCGGCCAGAAGTTTCCGGTACACTGGGGCGGCGACTGCTCGGCCAACTATGAGTCCATGGGAGAGAGCCTGCGGGGCGGTCTGTCGCTCACAAGCAGCGGCTTCGGATTTTGGAGCCATGACATCGGCGGCTTTGAGGATACGTCCACGCCGGATGTGTACAAGCGCTGGTCGGCCTTCGGCCTGCTGTCCACCCACAGCCGGCTCCACGGAAGCAGCTCCTACCGCGTACCGTGGAACTACGGCGAGGAAGCTGTGGATACACTGCGGTTTTTTGTGAAGCTGAAAATGTCTCTGATGCCGTATATTTATGCCAATGCGGTGAAAACCTCACTTACAGGCGTGCCCATGATGCGCAGTATGGTCATGGAATTTACGGAGGATTATAATTGTCATTATCTGGACCGCCAATATATGTTTGGCGATGATCTGCTTGTGGCACCTGTGTTTAATGATGAAAGCATGGGGCGGTTCTATCTTCCGGCCGGGCGGTGGACCGAATATCTGACCGGCGTGGTTTTTGAGGGCGG
The DNA here is from genome assembly GCA_902363555.1 of Lachnospiraceae bacterium. Lineage (GTDB taxonomy): Bacteria > Bacillota > Clostridia > Lachnospirales > Lachnospiraceae > Catenibacillus. The sequence continues at coordinate 158,841 of CABJAM010000001.1, forward strand.
CCGCTGGTATGAAAAGCAGTATGATTACCTGAGCATCCCCATATTTGCCCGGGAGAACAGTATTATTGCCAAAGGCAGCCGGGAGGATACGCCGGATTATGACTATGCCGACGGCGTGGAATTTAGAATTTATGAATTAAATAACCGCGCAGAAACCGTGATCTATAAGCGCACGGAAGCTGTTGCATCGCTTACGGCGGTTAAAAATGGCGGGGAAATCGTTGTGGATGCAAAAACAGACAAGCCATATTCCATACGGCTCGTCAATTGTATTGCCGCATCTGTTGAAAATGCAGTACTTGCTATCGAAGGAAATGACAGCGTGATCGTGCCGGCGGCGGGCGCAGAACGCATTGTCTGCCATTTGTAAGCTGCCGTTGGCCATTTGCAGGTGAAAACATATCGTTTGCCGTCAATAGGTGTAAACATATTGTTTGCCATGACAGGCGCAGCGCATGTGGTCTGCTGATGACAGGCACACAGACACAGGGGGGCTATGATGTCAAAAAAGATATTGATTGTTGATGATGAAATGATGCTCACCGAGCTGCTTTCCGACCATTTCGGAGCCGCAGGCTACCTGACCTACACTGCGGGGAGCGCTGCGGACGCTCTGGCATTGCTCCATGTCCAGCCGGATATTATCCTGCTGGACATCCACATGCCGGATATGGATGGGATGACGCTGTGCCGGCAGATCCGCGACCACGTCGTCTGCCCGATCCTGTTTTTGACGGCCAAAGTGACCGAGCAGGACAAGATCAACGGACTTCAGAGCGGCGGTGATGATTATATTACAAAGCCGTTCAGTTTAAAAGAGCTTACCGCCCGGGTGGAGGCCCATCTGCGCCGGGATGCCCGCAGCCGCACCGCGCCGGAGCTGCTGGCTTCCGGCGGTCTGCTGGTGGATCTGTCCGGCCGCACCGTGATGTTTGAAGGCCGGGAAATCGGCTTTTCCCGGCGGGAATTTGATATTATCGAATTTTTATTGACCAATGCCAACCAGGTTTTTGACAGGGAACGTATATACGAGGCGGTGTGGGGCTATGATGCCGAGGGCGACAGCCAGGTTGTGAAGGAGCATATCCGCAAGATCCGGGCAAAGCTCAATGAGGCCACCGGACGGGAGTTTATAGAGACGAGCTGGGGGATGGGATATAAATGGAAAAAGTAGAAAAGAGCGCATCACTTAAAAGGTCTTTTTTTGGCGCGATGCTTGTTACTGTGGCGGTGATCATCCTGCTTTCCACCGGGGCGATCTTTACGTGCAGCTATTTGCAAAAAGTACTTCTGCCGGATTCAGATGAGATTTATCTAAATATTAAAACGGTCTATGAGGACGGCACCGAGGAAACTTTCTGGCAGCGGATGAAATTCGGATCGGAGGAAACTCTTGGAATGCTGACGGTCGAGGAGGACGGTGAAGCTGTTCCGGAGAAAAAGGGCGTTACCCGGTATTCTGTGGATAAGGTTGAAAACAGCTATCAAAGCCTGAGCCCAAAGCGAAAGCTGGCCTACTCGGCATTAAGCTACGGGATGCTTGTACTGCCGACCCTGTTTTCCATTGCCGGCGTGCTCGTGTGCGCTGTGTGGTTTTATAAAAAGAAGCTGGACCCGCCCATCCGCATCCTATCCTCGGCGACTGAAAATATTGCTAATGAAAATCTGGATTTTGACGTCCGCTATGACAGCGGCGATGAAATGGGCCGGCTCTGTGCGTCCTTTGAAAAGATGCGCCGGGCGCTCAGTGACAATAACCGGGCGCTGTGGGCCATGGTGGAGGAGCGCCGGATGCTCCAGGCCTCGGTAGCTCACGATTTGCGCAACCCCATTGCCATCATCAAAGGGTATACGGAGTATTTGGAGGAGTCGGTTCCTGGCGGGCGGTTGAGCGATGACCGGCTTCTGCATACATTGTCCAATATGCATACGACAGCGGAGCGTCTGGAGCGGTACACGGATTCCATCCTGGAAATCCATCAGGTGGAGGATCTGGAGCTGCACCGGAAAAACTATGATCTGCCTCAGGTGCTCGGTGAAATCACGGAAGCCCTGACCATGCTTGCCCGCCAGGAGGGGCTTACTGCGGATGTAAAGCTGCAGGTGCCGTCCTGCCAGGTGATGCTTGATAAACAAATGCTGTGCCGTGTTTTTGAAAATATTTTTGCCAATGCCGTCCGGTTTGCCAAAAGCACCATCAGGGTGGCCGTGACCATGGAGGATTCTGTACTGATTGCTGTGATTTCTGATGATGGGCCGGGATTTCCCGAAAAGATACTGAAAAACCGGGAGCGGTACATGGTGACCACAGATACATCCGGCCAGCACATGGGCATGGGGCTTGCGGTCAGCCGCATTTTGTGTGGAAAGCTTGGCGGCGGATTGAAGCTGTGTAATGGCCCTGACGGCGGCGCGTCGGTGGAAATAAGTATTTCCTTCCAAAACTTGACCGATTTTTGACTTTTACCCATTAAAATCTTCTTATCAAACAAGATAAGGAGATTTTTTTATGAGAAAATTTAAATTGCTCTTTTGTATTGCCGCATTGTCGGCGGCATTAACTGCCTGTCATTCGGCGGGGCAGGCTTCCGGGGCCGGGAGTCCGGACCATATCGAGATCAATGAAAATTCCATCGGAGCATCGGCTTCCAGAGCCGCCGCCTCCTTTAAGATCGTCAATAACGGACGTCTGAATTGTTCCACGGAGGACGGTTATTATTACCTGCCCCAGGAAAATACCAGGCTCCAGGACGGCTCCTATGCCAGCCGGATGATGTATATGGATTACAGTACAAAGCAGGAGATCTTTTTGTGCAACCGCCCTGGCTGCGGCCACGATACGGCGGAATGTCCGGCTGTTTTTGACCAGACGTCCATGAATCTGGCGGGAAGCTTATTTATCCATGAGGGCTTTCTCTATGCCTTTTCCCATGACCAGGATCGGGCCGGCGCTTCCTCATTTTCCTCGGATTCCGGCGGCGTTATGACGGAGGGGGCGCAGAGCATTAGCAGTACACCGGCGGTTTTATACCGGATGAATCTGGATGGAACAGACCGCAAAAAGGTATTTTCCTTTGAATCGGGCCTTGCCCTGGAGGATATGGTTCTGGGGGGAGACGGCGCTCTTTATTTTATCACGAAAAAGCTGTCCGCCGAGTCGGTGGATCAAAGGACCAGCTATGTGACCGCCACACAGCGCAAGCTGATGAAGGTGGATACGCAGACGTGGGAGTGCAGCGAGGTCTGTCCGCTGGATACGGACTGGGAAATCATCGGTACTTGGAAAGATGGGCTTGTAATGTCCAACTTTGTATTTGACCATGAGCTGACAACGGCGGAGCGGACCGATGAAGATGCCTATATTGCCGCCTTTAAAAATTCCGTGACGGAGTACAGCATTTTTTATCCGGAGGACGGGCGCAGGGAAACGCTTTTAGAGCTTCCAAATACGCATTTGAATACGGCGGCCGTGCACGGTGGGCTTCTCTATACGTCCACGGATGGTGAGGGCAATATCCGGCGCACGGATATTGAGACAAAGGTAACAGAAAGTTTTGCACAAACAAATGAAAATCAAATACTGGCGGCCTACACGGATGTTCTTTACTGTGGGGAATGGGGCCGGGGAGCGGCATCGGCGCCGGTGTCTTATTTTGTCCGGTATGAGGACGGCGCTGTCCTCAGCTCCGGTCTGGTCACGGAAGCTATGGGCAGTGAGGTGGAGGTCCGGGCGGAATTGTCCGATCGTTTTCTTGTCATTTATGATATGGACGCCCAATTGGATACCGCTTACGATAATGGCCAGTATTCGGTTTACGGCTATAAATATGCCCTCATTGGCAAGGAGGACTTTTATACGGGGAAGGCCGCATATGAGCCCATTGCAATGATCGGCTTTGGGGAATGAGGTGATCTTGTGCTGGAAATAAAAAATGTTTCGAAAACGTATGGAAAGAAGCAGGCGCTGACGGATATTTCCCTCACCTTTACGGAGGGCGTCTATGGGCTGCTGGGGCCCAATGGGGCCGGAAAATCGACCTTGATGAATATTATTACGGATAATCTTTCGGCGGATACCGGGCAGGTGTGCTGGAATGGGGAGGAGATAAAGGCGCTCAAGGCGGATTACCGTAAGCTGCTGGGCTATGCACCCCAGCAGCAGGGCCTTTACGAGACATTCACCGGCCGCCATTTTCTCAGTTATATGGGAACACTCAAGGGGATCGCCACAAAGGATATGGCGGCGGAGATCGACCGTGTGGCGGATTATGTAAATCTGACCTATAAGCTGGAATGCGCCATCGGGGCCTATTCCGGGGGAATGAAGCAGCGGCTCCTTATCGCCCAGGCGATGATGGGAGATCCCAGGCTGATCATTCTGGACGAGCCTACGGCGGGGCTGGACCCAAAGGAGCGGGTGCGCATCCGGGAAAAGATCCGGGAGCTGTCCGAGGGCCGGATTATTATTGTCGCCACCCATGTGGTATCGGATATACAATCCATTGCCCGGGAGATCATTATTCTAAAGGCGGGGCAGGTGACGGCGCGGGATACGGTGGCGGCACTGTGTGAGCAGTACGGCGGCGAGGACCTGGAGGCGGTTTACATGCATTTATTTTCCCAGGCAGCGAGCCAAAGTGAAGCTTGCCTGACGACTGACGTGGAGGGCAAAGACACCGCAGCCTGCGGCGGGGGCTGCCCTGGTGATGAGGAGGCAAAGGATGATTAAGCTGACCTTATTTGAGCTGGAAAAGCTGTGGCGGAAACGAAGCTTTCTTCTGGCGATGGTGGCCCTGCTTCTGGTCAATGTGTTTCTGCTCTGGTATACGAACCTTCCGGATACAATGTCGCCGGAGCTGTCCTCCTATAAGGCGCTTACAAGGGATTTGGACCGGCTGACCGAGGAAGAAAAGCAGACGTATATTGACGCGCTGTACACAGAAGTTTTGGGGCTGCAGCTTGTCAATGATATCCAGAGCTTCCAGGCTGCGGATACGGATATGTCCAGGGCGCTGGCCAAGCAGGCTATGGCGGATCATCCCGGCGTTTACGAAAAGTACTGCGAACGCTTCAGCCGCGGCGATTATTTGCGGTACACCGATTCTCTTGTCCGGGAATATGAGCTGATTCAGGAGGTATGGGCGGAGGCGTCAAAGGTTTATGGGTATGATACATATCTTGAAGATATACAGCACCGCAAGGATACTCTGCTTGGGATTTCCGTATTTTCCTCTGAAAATAACAATGATTTTTCACGGAGGAATATCGAAAAGGAGGCCCGGGATTATGAAGGGCTGGCGGCGGTTTCGACCCGGTTTTATCCGTCCAGAGGGCTTGTGTCGGCTGTAAAATCCGGGATTACCGACCTTATGGTGCTGTTATCTGTTTTTTTATTTGCCTGCGGGCTTATCTTTGAGGAAAAGGAAAAAAAGCTGTTTTATATCACACGGGCTGCGGCGCTTGGCCGGGGCAAGAGTATTATGGCAAAGCTGGCCGCCCTGGGGCTTCACTGTGTCGGCGTGTCGGTACTGTTTTATGGCGTGAACCTGCTGTTTTTTGCCGGAACCGCCGGCGTGGGCAATCTTTTCCGCAGTATACAGTCCGTGGCCGTTTTTATGGAAAGTCCATTGCAGATTTCGGTATGTACTTATGTGCTGCTGACCATAGTGACAAAGGCCGCTGTGCTTTTCTTCGTGGGCTGTGTCCTGGTTTTTACAGCCATTGTCTCAAAGCAGGTGTTTATGCCGTTTCTTGTGGGCATCGGGCTGCTGGCATCGGGCCTTTTACTGTATACCCTGGTGCCCGCCTATGCGACGGTGAACGGATTGAAATACTTAAATGTTATCGGTCTGCTAAAGACCGAAAATTTATATGGGAGTTATCTCAATTTCAACCTGTTTGGCTATCCCTTTTCGCGGCTGACGGCTTCCTGGATCGTTCTGGGAGTATGCCTGATCCTAGGGATCAGCGGTTGTGCGGCCGCCTTTTTAAAATGTATGCATCCGGAGCTGGTCCGCGGTCGTTTTCCCAGGCTTTTCCGGTTTAAGCCCCACGGAAATCTTTACCGCCATGAGGGCTATAAGCTTTTTATCACGAACCGGGGCATTGTGGTACTGCTCTTGTTTTCTGCGCTGCTGGGCTATGAGCATTTGTCAAAGGCTTATACGCTGGCTCCGTCGGAGCAGTATTACCAGAGCCTGATGCTGCAGCTCGAAGGCGGATTGACGCCGGAAAAGGAGGCGTTTATTACTGCGGAGAATGAAAAATATGAGGCGGCCTTTGCCCAATTGGAACGGATCGATGCGCTGGTGGCTTCCGGTGAGCTGGATGAGCAGACTGGAAATTCCATGAAAACACCCTATTATAGTGAAACGGTATTTTACCCATCATTTTGTAAAATTTTAGAGCGCTATGAAAATATCAAAAGCCTGGGCGGTTCTTTTGTCTACGACACGGGCTATCAGATTTTATTCGGGCGGCTGGACAATCATTTTACCGAGGACTTGATTTTACTTACGGCATGTATGCTCCTGGCGTTTAGTTCGGCTATTTCCATGGAGGATCAGAGAGAATCGTGGAATCTTCTGGCCGCCACTGTGCGGGGGCGGCAGCAGATCCTGCGGTGCAAATTAGTGCTCTGTACTCTGGCGTCGTTTCTTGTGTGCGCAGTCCTCTGGGTCAGCCGTTTTGTACAGATTTCCCGCAGCCTTCCGCTGCGCCAGCCGTGGGCCGGCCTTGAAAATATTGCAGGCTGTGAAAATGTCTGTCCAGGGCTTCCTCTGTTTTTGTGGGTGGTGCTGATGCTTGCCGCCCAGTTTCTCTCAGTTTTACTGATCGTGCTCGCGGTGCTGGTGCTGTCCATGAAGCTGAAAAATCATGTGCAGGCTTTATTTACCGGCGGATTGATTCTGCTTGTTCCACAAATATTGAGCGCGATGGGCCTGTCCTTTGCCGGCTGGTTTTCGCTCTATCCGCTTTATAATATGATGGTTGGCATTCTGGCTGGAAATGGTGCCGTGACCGCCGGGTATTTCGGGGCGGCGGTGTTGGCCGCGGCCGTGATCCTTTACCTGTTCCGTAAGGCGGCCCATCCGGCGCATTGACCGCTGCTTCCTCTTCAAATTTTTTTAACTCTATGAAAAGTTATTATTAATAGACGGTTACCAAATGGTTAGCGTATAATTTTTTTATAGACAAGTCAGCGCCACCGGGCCGCCCGCCCTTTATGGGAGGGGCAGAGCTTATTTCCGGCGCTGAGGATCAATCACTATTTGGGGAGGAAATTCATATGAAGCTGCCAATGAAAGAGAAAACCGGATACGGTATCGGCGCATTCGGTACGGAGATGATCTCAACGACCATAGCCTCTTATCTGATGGTATTTATGACAGGAGTGCTCGGTATTCCCGCCGGTGCGGCTGGAACAATGTTTCTTGTGGCAAAAATATGGGATGCGGTGAATGACCCGATCATGGGAACCATCGCTGACCGGACGCGGACAAAGTGGGGGTCCTACCGGCCGTATATTTTGTTCGGCTGTATCCCTCAGTCTTTATTTTTTGTACTGTGCTTTGCATTTCCGGGATTTTTGCAGACGCCGGCGAGCAAGCTTGTGTGGGCGTACGCCATCTACATCTGCTACGGTATGGCAAATACGATGATCAATGTGCCCACAGGCGCACTGAATAACGTTATGACCACCGACGGTAATGAGCGGGCGTCGCTGGCCACCTTTAAAAATGTGGGCGCCAGCGCGGCGGGAATTATCAGCGGCGTCATTGCCATGCCTTTGATCTTGTATTTTGGCAACGGTGAGGTCAATGAGAAGGGGTATTTCGGCTTTGCTATCGTGTGCGCGGTCGTCAGTGTTGTTTCATACATCATTCTTTTTGCCACATCAAAGGAGCGTATGCAGCCGTTTGCTAAGAAAACAAGCATCAGGGACGGCTTTAAATCCTTCAAGGGCAGTAAGCCGGGCATTGCCCTGATGATCGGCTTTATCGTCTGCGGTATCGCCATTCCGTTCCGTGGAATGTGGACGGCCTATTACTGCCTTTACTATTTAAAGCTGCCCACCCTTATATCATCTCTGGCATTTGTGGTAAACCTTGTGCCTCTGCTTGTGTCGCCGCTGCTTCTGGTGGTGATGCGAAAGTTTGGAAAGAAGAATGCGCTGCTCTGGTGCTTTATTGCCCAGGCCATCTCCGGTGTTATTTTTCTTATGGCAAAGGCCAATATCCCTCTGCTGATGATCGCCAGCGGCGTGTCCGGCCTGGGAAAAGCGGCGATGACAGTGACCTTTGCGGCAGTGCCGGATGTATGTGATTATAATGAATACAAGAACAACCTGCGCACGCCTGGCTTTGCCTATACGGCAGTGATGTTCTGCTTTAAGCTGGGAACCGGCCTTGTATCTTATTTCTGCGGTATGCTGCTGATGATGGTGGGCTTTGTGGAAGGCCAGACCGCGCAGCCGGAAGGGGCCGTCCACGGGATCTATCTGATGAATGGACTGGTGCCTATTGTATTCTCACTGATCGCCATCGTGGCGGTGGCACTGCTTTATAATTTGAACAATAAAAAGACCGCGGAGATTTATGCGGAGTTGGAAGAGCGGCGGAAATAAAGTGCAGCCCGGGGTGAAATAAAGTATGGCCCGGGCAGTATAGAGTATAGCCCGGGGTGAAACAAAGTATGGCCCGGTGCAGTATAAAGCCAGCCCGGGGGGATAGAAATACACCCCGGGCTGGCCTGTTTCATTATGTCGCTTTCATTTTATATCTGATACTTTTTAAACAGTTCTTCGCGGTAGTTTTTGTCCTCGGCGGGGCGGTCCAGGTCGCTGTAACGCTTTTCTTTTAATAACCTTTTCGTGAGATTTCCCATACGCGCTTCGCCTTTTTCAAGGCCCTTTTCTAATCCGGAAGCCATACCCTTTTCAAAGTTTTTTATCAATGAATGCCGCGGGTGATTTCAGAGTTATGAGTCATGGGTGGCAGTGTTGCGTGAAAATGATACAAATGATTATTTGAAAATGCACAAGATTGATTGAAAATAGTGTGAAAATAAAACGGTTATTTTCAAGAAAACTATTGACTATTTTCAAGAAGCGATGTACAATAAGCACATGAAAATGCATAATAAATATAACTAAAAAGCAAATTAAATGTGCAATTTATCATTTGATGAAAAATGGACGCCCGCCAGTATCCACAATATTGCTCATAATTAACGGCTTTGTATGCATTTCAACTAAACAATATGTTATGGCCTGAAAATAAGCTGTTTTCAAGATTGTTGAAATCGAGCGCAGGCGATGTTCACATCGATTATGGAGGAGGAACATTATGAAAAAGAAAGGTATTGTTAAAAAGGCAGTATGTGTATTATTGGTAGTAATTATGGTTATGGGAACACTGGCCGCCTGCGGCGGCTCATCGGGCGGGGGCTCGAAGGATACCCAGGCAAATGCTGAGGATACAAAGAGCGGTGGAGATGACAGTGCTGGTAAAGGAGCAGAAGCAAAAGATAGCGGTGATAAGGGAACAGACGCAAAGGATAACAGCGGGGATGGCGCGTCTGCGGAAGTGGCAGGCACAGGAGAGCTTGTCACAGTAAATGTGGCCATGACACCGGTAAGCTCCGCGGTCATTCCTTCCACAGACGGTGTTACTGCTGTGGAAAATGCGATTAATGAAATTGCTGCAAAGGATGGTATTCAGGTAAAGCTGAGCTTTTATAGCAGTGATTCTTACTCACAGCAGGTCAGCCTGATGATGGCTGGCGGTGAGGATCTGGATGCGATGATGTGTACGCCGTCCGTACATTATTCCACATTGACGGCGCAAAATCAGCTTATGGATATTACCGATCTTTTGGATACGTACGCTCCGGAGTTGAAAGCCTTGATCCGTCAGGAATATTGGGATGCCACATCCATTGACGGAAGAATCCGTATGGTGACGACCTGGGATGATAAGGTGACCGGTGTGTGGCTCTGTATGCGAAAGGATATTCTTGAAAAATATGATCTCATTGAGGATGCGCAGAACATTCAATCACTGTCCGATCTGGAAGCGATTTATGAAAAGGTTTCCGCCGGTGAACCGGACATGGCCATGGTAACCTGCGGCCCCAGCTCCAATATTACAACAACCAAGGAAGTTAGCTTTGGTGAAACCTTTGCAGAAAATAAAGTCTACGATTCCCTGGGGGATACGACCTATTGTATGGGTATTGCCTGGGAAGGATCTAAGGAGGTTACAAATTTATATGCATCTCAGGAATTTGCCGATGCCGTTGATGTGGTGCATGATTGGTACAATAAAGGCTGGGTATACAAAGATGCAGCGACAGTGTCCGAGGACAGCTATATTTATGTGAAGGCCGGCTCCGTATTTTCCTATTTTACCAATGCGGAAATGAACTGTGAATCCGATGCTTCGGTGAAATGCGGTACGGATATGGTCTGCGTTATGGTCGGTTCCGCGCCTATTTCCGGCGGCCGCGTAAAGCTGTTTGGCTGGGGCGTTCCCAGCACGTCAAAGAACCCGGAGGCTGCTGTAAAATTCCTGAACCTTCTATATACCAATGCCGAGGTGGCCAACCTGCTCAATTATGGCATCGAGGGCGAAAACTATGTGGACAAGGGCGATGGAACGATTGGCTTCCCTGAAGGCGTGGACACGAGCAATACGAGCTATTATTTCAATGCAGCCTTTGCTGTGGGCAATTATTTCCTGCTCAAGGTGTGGGAGGGCAACAGTCCTACTTTGAGGGAGGATGCTCTGGAGGCAAATAAAAACGCGCCATTGTCGGAATATATGGGCTTTGCCTTTGACAATACCAATGTTAAAAATGAAATTACTGCGGCAACCGCAGTTTATCAGGAATATTACCGCGGTCTGATCACAGGTGTGAGCGATCCACAAAAATCGCTGCCGGAATTTTTAAATAAGCTGGAAACCGCGGGGATCAATGATATTATCGCGGAAAAGCAGGCGCAACTGGATGAATATATTGCATCAAAATAGACTATTTGGAAGTAAAGGTGGTTGCCGATGAAGGTTGAAAAGGATGCTTTGTACCTTAAAAAGCGCAGAAGAAGATGGCGCATCACTGCCCTGGATTTTATGGCGCTGCCGGGCATTGCCTATCTTATTATTAACAATTATATTCCAATGGGCGGCATGTTCATTGCGTTTAAAAATATTGACTATGGCAAGGGGATCTTCGGCAGCGACTGGTGTGGATTTAAAAATTTCAAGTTTTTGTTCCGGTCCTCGGACGCCTTTATCATTGTGAGAAATACACTGCTCTATAACCTGGCATTTATCATATTGGGCTGTATTATGGGAATTATCGTGGGTCTGTTTTTAAATGAGGTCCGGTCGAAGGTTATGAAAAAGACGTACCAGACGATCATATTGCTGCCGCAGCTCATTTCCATAATTATCGTGGCGTATATCGTGTATGCATTTTTCAGCAATGAGGCGGGCTTTATCAATAACCGGATTCTGGAAACGTTTGGCGCGGAAAAGGTGAATTTTTACAATACACCATTTTACTGGCCATTTATCCTGATCTTTGTACAAATATGGAAAACCATTGGCTATGACAGCATTATCTTTTTTTCGTCAATCATCAGTGTGGACCGTAATCTCTATGAGGCGGCCACCATTGACGGGGCTAACCGGTTTGCCCAGATCCGTTATATCACACTGCCTCTGATCAAGCCTATTGCCATAACCCTGGTGCTTATGAAGGTGGGGCGTATATTCTACTCGGATTTTGGACTGTTTTATCAGGTGCCTATGAATTCCGGCGCGCTGTACAGTGTGACCAATACCATTGACACGTATGTTTACCGGGCGCTGATGAACTTTAATGATATCGGTATGTCGTCGGCTGCCGGTGTATTTCAGTCCATTGTCGGCTTTGTCGTGATCCTGGCGGTCAACGGTATTGTGCGAAAAACGGACCGGGAAAATGCACTGTTTTAGGAAGGAGTGGGGAATATGGAAGATTCTGACAGAAAAGTACGCTCCCGAAGTGAAAGGGTATTGCTGGTCATTGCCCACGTAGTTCTGGCTATTTTGTCGCTGTGCAGTATTGTGCCCTTTATACTTCTGGTGATTTCCTCGCTGACACCGGAGCAGGAGCTGCTTTCCTCCGGGTATACTTTCTGGCCGAAGGCCTTCAGCCTGGAAGCCTATAAATATCTGGTCCAGTCCAATGGCGCCAATATTTTGCGCTCCTACGGAATTACGATCTGTATGACGGTGATCGGAACGATTTTCAGTCTGATGATCACGCCTATGCTGGCCTATGTTTTATCCCGGAAGGATTACTGCCGCCGCGGCGTGCTGACCTTTCTCGTGTTTTTTACAATGCTGTTCAACGGCGGCCTTGTGCCGACATATATGGTGTATACCCGGATATTTATGATTAAAAATACATGGCTTGCCTATTTGATTCCCGGGCTGCTGCTGAACGCCTTTAACGTACTTTTGATGAAGAGCTATTTTGCCATGAATATTCATCCGGCCATGGTGGAGGCGGCGAAGATTGACGGCGCAGGTGAGGGGAAGATTTATTTTAAGATTATTTTACCGCTGTCGCTGCCCATCATGGCCACGATCGGTCTGATGGTGGGGATCAATTACTGGAATGACTGGATGAATCCGCTGTATTATGTGACGAAGCAGGAGATGTGGAGTCTGCAAAGCCTTTTAAACCGGATTTTAAATAGCATTCAGGTGCTGTCGCAGATGGCCGGACGGGCGGATTCCTCGATTGATATGCCGGGAACTGCGGCCAGGATGGCGATTGCGGTGATTGGGGTCATTCCAATCATGGTGCTGTATCCGTTTTTTCAGAAGTACTTTGTTAAAGGGATTTCTTTGGGAGGGGTGAAGGAATAGACGCGGTCCACCCCGCGTGTTACGGGATTGTATGATCTACTGTCTGACTGTGACACTGTTTCTGGGAATAGGGTTAAAATAGGTTGTTTTTTGGGATAGGGTCGGGTATAATTTTAGGTAGTAACGTGCATGTTATTTGCGCGGATTTTGAGGCAGGTGAGGGCGTATGATTACAATTCGAGAGGTTGCAAAGGCGGCTAATGTTTCTATTTCTACGGTTTCCAGGGTGATTAATAATAGTCCGAATGTGGCCAGGGAGAAACGGAATCGGGTTTTGGCGGCGATTGAGGAGGTGGGCTATGTTCCCAATGTGAAGCCTAAGGAGCCGGAGGTGTCTGAGCAGGCCAAGGTTATTCTTGTGATTACTACGATCTTTCATGCGACTTTGTGTCCGGCCATTGAGGAAAGCGCCAGTGAAATGGGCTATGAGGTTTTGTTTAAATACACGGGCGAGTATGATAAAGGGATTCAGAAGAAGATGACCAATGGGCTGTGGAAGGATATCCTTAATGAGGAATTGCTGGCCGGGATTATTCTTTTGAATCCGATTATGAGCAGGGAAATGTATAATGATTCCTTTTTTTCTAAATTTCCGGTCGTACAGGTGGGCTGCTCCATGAGAAATTATGGCGGGTATACGGTTTCGACGGATGATTTTCAGGCGGCGTTTGATATGACGTCCTGCCTGCTGGATAAGGGCTATGAGAATATTGTCCTGGTGACGCCCAATGATGAGGTGGATGCCAGCCACTATTCTTATGCACAGGAGCGGTATTACGGGTATCATAAAGCTTTGAAGAATGCGGGATTTTCGGCGGAGGATGAGACGGTTATTTACTGTGATCTGTCGTCGAGAGGCGGCCGGGAGGCTGCGGAGCAGATCATGGATATGATACCCCGGCCGGATGCGGTTTTCTGTCTGGCGGACCGGATCGCCTTTGGGGTGGTGAAGGCCTTTCTTGATGCCGGCATGCGTGTGCCCGAGGATATCGGTGTGGCCGGATTTGATGGCGTGTCGGAGGGGGCGGAGATGACGCCGTCGCTGACAACGGTTGTCCAGTCCTTTGATGATATCGGCGCGGAGGCAGTGCAGATGCTGGATCAGATCGTCCGCGGTGAGGTTTCCAATGGACGTAAGCTTTTTGTGGCCCATCGGGTGGAGGAACGGCAAAGTACGAGGTAAGATCGGCGGATGCCGGTAGATGATGTGATTTAAAGATTTAAGGAAAAATTGAGGGAAAAATAAGAGCAGTCCGGAATGTGCAGGAAGCACGCTCCGGGCTGCCCTGTTTTTTATAGAAATGGTCTTTTTCATTTACTGCTGTATGTGAGCGGTATTTGGATTATTTTGCTGCGCCGAGTTCGATTGCGGCCAAATAGGCGCTCCGTGTGCTTTGATCGACCTTTCCGGGTTCTATGGCATCTCCGATGATATGGAAAGGAATGTTTTGCGCAGCTTCTTTAAGCGCGCTGATGTCGGTGCTCTTCATACCCAAAGCATAAAGAACGGTGTCGGCCTCAAGCTTTTGTTTGCCCTGGGCGTTCTGGATCATAACGCCGTCTTTTTCAATGCTCAGGCACTGTGTTTTAGGAAGCATTGTGACATGATTCTTTTCCATTTCCCAAACAAGAGCTTCACGATACATACCAAAGGATTCATTGGCAACGCGGTCCAGCATTTCTACAACTGTGACATCATGTCCGGTTTTGGCCAGATGGAGTCCGGCTTCACAGCCCACAAGGCCGCCGCCGACCATAACAACTCTTTTTCCGGGAACACATGTGCCATCGTAAATAGCCATAGCCTGGCAGGCATTTTCTATGCCGGGGATTGGCGGGCAGCAGGGGTGTGAGCCGGTTGCAAATATGATCGAATCCGGCTGAAGGTCCTTGATAAATTCGGGTGTAACCTCGGTATTTAACAGGATGTTTACACCCAGTCGGTGCACCTCGCGTATAAGCAGATCCTTAAAGTTTTTCAAATCCGGCTTATCCACGTCAATATCTGTGAAGTAGAGCAAACCGCCCAAAGCGTTTCCTTTTTCAGCCAGAGTGACCTGATGACCTCTTTCCGAAGCGGTAATGGCCGCCTGTAATCCGGCAGGACCGCCGCCAACGACCAGTACTTTTTCAGATTTTACTGCCGGAGGCAGGCTGTCGGGATCGAAGGGCAGGTGCGCCTTGGGATTTATTGTACAATGTCCAACATATACGGCCAGCTCCTCGCTTGTAAAGGGAAGATCATCGTAGCCTTCCTCCGGTGAGCCGGGGAAGCATTTATAGCAGCGCAGGCAGCGGCGGATCTGATCCTCACGGCCTTCGATACATTTTTGTGTAAATTCCGGATCTGCCAGCATCTGACGTCCAAGGATGACAAAATCGATTTTACCGGATGCGATAGCTTCCTCGGCCTGCTCCGGTGAATTGATTCCGCCCACAGCGCCCACAGGCAGGCTTGTATATTTCTTTATGATCGAAGCCGGTTCAATATTGAGTCCATGGGGATGGAACATGCTGCTCTCTGTGCCTGATTTTACCGATTCCTCATAGATGCCGCAGGTAACATGGACCGATGTGATATAAGGCTCTGCCATTTTAATGAAACGTCCGGTTTCATCCGGCGTAATCCCTCCGGGCTGATGGTCCGTACCGTCTATGCGTAATTCGATCAAAAAGTCTGGACCAACGGCTTCCCGGATGGCTTTGCAGATCTGAAGTGGAAATTTTGCGCGGTTTTCCAGGCTGCCGCCATATTCGTCGGTTCTCTGGTTCATAATCGGCGACAGAAACTGGGTGAAAATAAAACCATGGCCGCCGTGGATAAGAATACCGTCGAAGCCTGCTTTTTGCATGTAGGTTGCTGCGATTGCAAAATCCCTGGCAATACGGTCCATATCGTCTTTGGTCATGGGGCGCACGGAGACTCCGGCCAGATTCGTTGTGGCACATGGGCCAATGGCCTCCTCATCCGGGCCAAAGGGAACCTTTTCTTTGCCGCAGTGAACAAGCTCGGCTAAGGCAATTGCACCGTGTTTTTGAATCCGTGTCGCATACGTTTTCACGGCCTCAAAGGTTTCACGGTCGGAATCCGGATCTGAAAAATCAAAGGGGTGAAAACCGGGAATGCGAACCGCATCCTTAAAATTGACATCGGTTTCTCCAAGGATCACGCAGGCATTGCCGCCTTTTGCAGGGCCTTCCAGCTTGCGGTAGGATACTTCCCGTGCCATGGGGTTTTGCACAATGAGACTGAATGCCATGGGGGCGCTGACGATACGGTTTCGATAAGTACGGTTTCCGACCTTCATTGGGCTGAGTAAGTGTTTAAATTCCATAAGTGTCTTTCCTCTCCTTTTACGTGCTTTTGATAAAAAATTTGAATGATGAAATCTTTGGGTATACTTTACATCTGAATTTCCGAAATTATAAAAAAATCAGACATAGTATTCATAATTTTACAAGTTCCCCACGATATGCTATTATTTTAACATAGAAGTTTGGGATTGTGAAATTACGTTTTTTTGGAATATTAATAAAAATATTTTATCAATCAATTGATGGGGGTGTTTTTTTGGACTTGATTCAATTAAATTATTTTATTGCGGTCGCGAAGTACCGGAATTTTTCGGCGGCTTCCAGAGAATTTTTTGTGTCTCAGCCTGGCATAAGCCACCGTATTAAAGAATTGGAGAAGGAGCTGGGTACGCAGTTATTTATACGGAATACACGTTCTGTGGAATTGACAACTGCCGGGGAAATCTTTTTGGAGGATGCAAAGCGGATCGTTTCGATTGTTGAACAATCCAAATATAAACTGCTTCAAAACAGCGGCGAGTCCATGGTTTTATCCATTGCCCATCTGGCTTCCCCAAGCAGAAATTTTCTTCCGGAGGTTATCAATTTGTTTCATCAAAAATATCCTCATGTCAAGGTAAATCTGATCCGGGCGGATGCTTTACAGATCAGCACGGCGGCACGGAAACAGCAGTACGACATTTATTGTTCCATGACTCTGGATCTGGTTTCCATGTCGCATCTGGTCTGCAAAAACATACAGGTGGATCATTACTGTCTGGTGACGCCGGATACCCACCCGGCAATCGCGCGGATGCCTATTGATTATTCCAAACTGGCCAGTGAGCCTTTTGTTGTATTTAACCCGGAGCATGCTGTGGTCATGCACAGCCAGATCCTTCAGATCTGCCGCCAATTGGGCTTTTCACCGAGGATAACCGGAACCTATAACCTGTATGAGGATCTTTTATATGCAGTGGAGGCGGGCATGGGAATCACCATACTGCCGTATCGCACTAAGAATTATATAAATAGTAATTTAGCGTACACATTGTTGGATGTGACAAACGTCTCCGCTGATTTGGCGCTGGCCTGGAACCGGGAAACGAAAAATCCTGCGGTGATGTTGTTTCTGGATGTTTTTTGGAATTATATGAAAGAGTGTCCGGATAAGTTTGTGTGAGTTGTGACCGAAAATTATTGAAAACAGTGATTGAAAACGAAATATATATTTTCAAAATATATGAAAATATAATTGACATTTTCTGAAAATGATTTATAATAAATATATCAAATGAGGACTGGCGGGTTTTCAAATATGAGAGATAAGGTGGGGTTGTATGGCATACGAGGAGAAAATTAAGCTCATCGTGGATAACAGTATCAGGAATATTGAGGCAGGTCAGGATGTGATCGGTTACACGTTTAAGGTCAGGCTTTATACATACAGGGGAACCTGGTTATCCTGTATAGAGCGTATGGCGCTGACGTTGGACGGCGCGCCGGTGGATATGGATCAGGTCGTTTTCAGACTTAATGGCAAAAGATTTCTTGTAAATCAGCTAAAGGAGCTTTTTACTGAATATTGGTATATTCTGGACAAAGCCGAAGTGATCGTTTTAAAGGACCGGGGATTGACACCCGGACAGCATGCGCTGGGATTGGATATGAGCATACGGATACCGTATAGCGGATATTTCGGCAGCTACCATTGCCAGGACGCGGCGGAGACAAAGGTATTTACAATGGATGGGAGGTGTGGCAATGATTAAGCACAGTATTACATTGTACAGCTTTGGCAAAAAGTTTGCCGATGAAACCTATTCCATTGAAGATTGTATTGCAAAGGCGAAGGCGCTGGGCGCGGATGGTATCGAGCTGGTAGCGTCTCAGATGATGCCGGGCTATCCATGGCCCACAGAGGAATGGATGGATTATTTTAAGGGCCTGTGTGAGAAGCACCAGGCTGATCCGGTGTGTTACAGCGCTTACGTGGATATGGGCATGCGCAGTGACCGGGATCTGAATGCCAATGAAATTATGGAGTGTACGCTTAATGATATGGAGATTGCAGCCCGGCTTGGTTTTAAGCTGGTACGCAGCCAGCACGCCATGTCGCCGGCGGTTTTGGAGCGGATGATCCCCTATGCGCAAAAGTACGGACTGCATCTGGCCATTGAAATGCATCATCCCCATGAACCGTCCACGCCGGTTTGGCAGGAATATATGGATGTGATGCGCCGCAGCGGCACGGACTGTATCGGTATCGTACCGGATATGAGCTCCTTCCAGCAGTACCCTACGGGCACGTACCGGGATTTTATTATACGGAGGAAGCATGTGCCCGCGGACGTGGTGGATGCTGCCATTGCCGCACATAACCGCTGGGAGCCTAAGGAAGCGGTGCTGGAAGCTGCGCTGGCTATGGTGAAAGGTGGCGGCGCACTGGCCGCGGCGAAAGGTGACGGTGCGCCAGCTAAGGCGAAGGAAGGCGATGTGCGGAGCTTTATTGACGATATGTATTACCGGTATGCGCATCCCACAGATTTTGACGGCTTGAAGGAGGTCCTTAAATATTCCAAGTATATTCACGGCAAGTTTTTCTATATTGATGACAGTGGAACTGAGGATGCGATTCCTTATGATACGATTTTAAATATGATCAAGGCGTCCGGGTTTGATGGCTACATATGTACGGAATTTGAAGGAAATACATTTGACGAAAAGCTGGACGAGGAAGAACAGATCCGGCGGCATATACGTATGCAGAAACGCATATTAGGACAGTAAAGGCAGAGGCAACGATAACAAATATTTGCGGTTGAAGCACAGAAACCGTTCGTTCGGCTGCTCGAAATGGTTTCAAATTAAAAATATAATTGGGAGGTTTTTTAGTATGTACGAAAAGTTTATGCTTGATGAAAAGAGTTTTCAAAATGTATATGACCATGGGAAAATCACAGGCTTTCAACTGGGCGTTCGGGTGACCCATTACCACGGTATTCCATTATCCCTTATTGGAAAGTTTGATATGGTGATCGACGGCACAGCCTATGGCACCGACGATATCACATTTTCCGTCAAGGGAAAAACCTATACGATTCCGGAGTGCTGGAATGTTATCAATGTCCGCTGGGATTTTGCGGAGGTGGCCATTATCACGGTCAATAAAGAAGGCGGCCTGGCTCCGGGTGTCCATGAGGTTGATTTCACCCAGACGCTTTATGCCTATGAATTTGCCACCGTGAATAATTTCAAGACATCGCTGACCTTGCAAAGCCCGATCAAACGCGGCGTTACCCTGTACAGCTATCAGCAGGAGGTTTATATGGGCAAGCTGGATCTGGAGGGAATGATCCGCGAGGTAAGTAAGCTGGATACCGATGGCGTGGAGATCCTCACGGAAGCCTGTATCCCGGATTTCCCAAATCCGTCCGATTATTTTGTATACCGCTGGTTCGAGCTGATGGATAAATATAAGACAAAGCCGGTCTGCTACGATTCCTCCTTTGATGGCAGGAACTATAAGACGCGGCCAAATGGCAGGGAAGAGGCGATTGCGAAGCTGGAGGCAGATATCCGTCTGGCGAAACGTCTTGGATTTACGCAGATGCGCGCCCAGGGGCCATTTGAGTTGATCACGGCCTGCCTGCCCTATGCCCAGGAGAACGGCATGAACCTGGGTATGGAGATCCATTCGCCCAATGTTCTTGACAACGAATATACTAACCGTATTGTGGAGTATATTCAAAAAACAGGCACAAAGAGCCTGAGTATCATTCCGGATATGGGTATTTTTATGAAGGAGCCCATGCGCATCTGCTATGAACGGCACCTGCGCCGCGGCGCTACGCCGGAGCTGGTCAGCTACGTGTGCGAGGCATATAAGCGTCAGGCTGACCGCCAGGAAACCATTGAAGAAGTGCGTAAAATGGGCGGCAACGAGCTGGATCTGTTTTGGGCCAATGAAGCGTTTACTTTTACCTGGTGTGACCCGAAGCTGCTGACCGGACTGGTTCCCTATATCAGCCACATTCACGGCAAGTTCTATGAAATGACGGAGTTTGGCGAGGAGTACAGTATTCCGTATGGCGAGGCGATTGAAGCTCTTAAGGCCGGAAATTGGGCCGGATATATTTGCTCGGAGTATGAGGGGCAGAGACATTTCCATGACCTGCGGTATTTTGAGGTGGATAGTATTGAAGAGGTGCGTAAGCATCATAAGATGATGAAGAAATATATTGGATAGCATCAGATAGCCTTTAAAGCTAAAATAGCTTTAGAGGCTATTTTGCTGGGGCACTTGGCCGGTGCACGTATAGTTGGGCCAATATTGAAATATGCCTGTAAACCATCGAATTTTTTAATATTAATTGGTGTGCAGTATATAGATAGATCAGTTAGCTAACTGTCCGAGTACTTATCAAAGGTTTAGTAGTTCCTGCTGTAAAAAATAATTGTAAACATGTTATTTGTATTTTATAATTAGACTATCATTAGTATTTGTAATTTAGATTACGATGGGGAAAGTATAATTAGTGTAAATCTTTTAATTATTGACAAATAGGAGGCAAAATATGGATGTTTTGCAAATAGTACTGTCATCAGTAGTAATAGTTGCTTTAATAAATATGGCTATGCAATATAAATCCAGCCAACTTCAGTATGTTATGTGTGAACGGGAAAAAAGGAGAAATGATATTAAAAAGTGTGCTGAGGAATTAGGAAATGCAAATAAAGATGATATAAAGAAAATTTTATCATTACTCAAAGCTAACTTAAACGCATATGGTTGCCATAATTCAAATTCCTACCCCATAGATTTAAAACTTAATTTTTTACTGGATGAACATATATGGAAAGAAATTAATTTGTTAGAGCAAGAGTATCAAAAATCAAATTGCCTGGATGAGGAAGCTATAAATAAGCATAAAGAAAATTTAATAGTGTTTCTAAGTCAGTTATTAACTTTTGATATTAATAAGTCAACGGCGGAAATTAGTGATAATAGAATCTCAACTGTTTCGGTTGTTTTATTTATAACAAGTATTATTGCGAATCTATATTTTATATCAAAACAGCAAACTAATGTAAATTATATTCAGATATTTATATTCTTAGTAGTACCATATCTATTGATATGGATACCTTATTGGCTTGAAGTTCCAAATATATTAAAGACAGTAAAATGGTATAAAAAATTTTTGTTGTATTTAATTTGTTGGTGTACGGGTATAGTATTTGCGTTTATAGAAATTTTGACATTTAGATTGTCATATAGTTTAGATATTATCTTCCCTGCCATAACAATGTTTTTACTTATTATATCAATGTTTTGTGCATTTATATATGTTATGTCCAAAAAAAATATGTATAAAATATACGATGATACAATTATGAGGATACTTGGGATTAATCAGATGTTAATATTTGGATGGGGATCAAGTTTTTCTTTATTAAGAACTACTGATTTTTTTGCAGAGTGCGGAATTAATTGTTGTGTAAGATATGGAGATAATAGCATACTGAATGATCAAATGTTTATATTATATTATAATGGCTTATCATCTGAGGAAAAAGTAAATGGACTAAATTGGAGGGCAAAAATATCATATAAATTTCATAAGAAGGAGGATATTTATAACTTTATTAAAATGAAGCCATCGAGATGCAAGCTTATTGTTAAATATGAGGTTGAAAAAGGTTTAAATAAATTTTCTTTGGGTTATCAGAAAAAGGAATGGATGGATTGGATTGAACATATAAAAAATGTAAAAGATTAATGAAATGTTTGCCTAAAATATTGTTGGCCATTTTTGCAGGACTCGCGTAAAGGAGCGGTGGCATGGATAAGGGAACAGAAATTTTGACAACCGATTATGTTATAGGTACGCAGACCTATATGAATTTAAAGCCGATGGATAAAATTAACGGTTTTGACGTCCGCCCGGGCTTTTACGAAAGCAACGGTGCGTTTGCATTGCCTGGTGGCGTGAACTTTACGCTGACATCCCAGAATGCGACCCGGTGTGAGCTGCTTTTATTTCACCGCAAAGCAGAAAAGCCCTACGCCTGTATTCCATTTCCGGACAATTACAGAATTGGCAATGTCTTTTCCATGATTATTTTTGGCCTGGAAATCGATGAATTTGAGTATGCCTATCGTCTGGACGGGCCGTATCATCCGGAAAAGGGGCTGATCTATGACCGCACACGGTATATTCTGGATCCTTATGCCAAAGCCGTTGCCGGGCAAAGTGAGTGGGGAAAGCATCCGGCAGGAAAGCAAAAATATCATTATAAGGGCAGGGTCGTCCGTGATAATTTTGACTGGGGCAATTGTAAGCAGCCGTTGATCCCTCTCAAGGATACCATTATCTATGAATTACATGTCCGGGGTTTTACAAAGCATTCCACATCCAATGTAAAGTATCCGGGCACCTTTGCGGGGCTTATGGAGAAGCTGCCATACCTCAGGGAGCTTGGGATCAATGCCGTGGAGCTGATGCCAGTTTTTGAATTTGATGAGATGGGCGGCAGCCGTGAGGTAGATGGAAAGCTGCTGCTGGACTACTGGGGCTATAATCCGGTATGTTTTTTTGCGCCAAATACGAGCTATACTGCTCAGGTGGAGTACAATCAGGAAGGACTTGAGCTGAAAACACTGATAAGGACGTTTAATGAAAATGGTATTGAGGTTATTCTTGATGTTGTATTTAATCATACGGCTGAAGGAAATGAAAAAGGGCCGTTTTTCTCCTTTAAAGGTGTGGACAATAATATTTATTATATGCTGACTCCAGATGGTAAGTATTATAATTTCAGCGGCTGCGGCAATACATTAAATTGCAACCATCCGGTTGTGCGGCAGATGATTTTGAACTGCCTGCGATATTGGGTGATCAACTACCGGGTGGATGGCTTCCGTTTTGATCTGGCGTCTATTCTGGGGCGGAGCAGTGACGGTACGCCCATGAGCCAGCCGCCGCTGCTGGAAAGTCTGGCGTATGACCCGATTTTAAGAAATGTGGATTTAATTGCAGAGGCCTGGGATGCGGGCGGCCTGTATCAGGTGGGAAGCTTTCCGGCATGGAACCGGTGGGCAGAATGGAACGGAAAATACCGGGATGACTGCCGCAGCTTTTTGAAGGGCGACGCAGGGTACGCAAAGGCCGCTGTTCTGCGGATTATGGGTTCACCGGATCTGTACCCGCCCGGGAAACGGGGCGCCGGTGCATCTATAAATTTTATAACCTGCCACGATGGCTTCACGTTAAATGATCTATATTCGTATAATCATAAGCATAATGAGGCCAATGGCTGGAATAACCAGGATGGAACTGACGATAACCGAAGCTGGAACTGTGGCGTTGAAGGCGCTGTGGAAGATGGCGCGATTCGGGAATTCCGGCTACGCATGATGAAGAATGCCTGTGCGGTCCTGCTTTGCAGCCGGGGAACGCCCATGTTCCTGGCAGGAGATGAATTTGGAAATACTCAGTATGGCAACAATAATGCTTACTGCCAGGATAATATCATTTCCTGGCTGGACTGGTCACTGCTGAAGGAAAACGGGGAATTGTTTGAGTTTTTCCGTTTTATGACGGCATTTCGCCATAAGCACAGTGTTATCCGCGAAGACAGATCCCCGTGTAGCTGGGGATTTCCCAATATGAGCAGTCACGGCGTTCAGCCGTGGAAGGATGATTACGGCTGGGAGGACCATACGGTTGGTGTCATGTTTGCCGGCTGGGATGACGGAGATGATGTGGTCTATCTGGGAGTGAATGCCTTTTGGGAGCCGGTAAAGCTTGAGCTTCCGGTGCTTCCGGAGGGAGTCTGCTGGATGCCAGTGGTAGATACTTATCGTGGCGCTGGCAGTATCATTACGGGGGAAGAAATACTGGAGCAGAGGGAGTATGTTTGTGGGCCGCGGTCGGTGGTGATTTTTCGGGTCAGCGAATGAGCGCAACTGACCCGGTACGCTTATTTTGTTTTTTTCAAATAGCTTTCAGTTGTTTGTATAAATTCCGCGACATCCAGTGACGCATTCCCGATCGTCTGGTGGATATAAAGCCCGTCGGAGAGCAGCAGGAGCAGCCACGCCAGATAATCCGGCGGCAGCACCTGCGTGCGCTCTCCTATTTTTTCGGAAATGACCCGGGCAAATTCGGTGTAGCGTTCCAGCAGCCGATCCCGGATCTTATCATTGCCCAGCATGGCATCATAGAAGAAATGTATACGCATTCCTGCCGTAGCCACATCCCGTTCAAGCACATACTTTACGAGACGGTGCAGTGATGTATCCTTTGTTTCGTCCTCGGTCCAGGTGATCAGATCGTTAAATTGCTCATCCAGATACCTGTCAGTTATATCAAAAAGTATATCGCTTTTGGATTTATAATGGTAATAAAGTGTTCCTTTGGAAATTCCGGCTTCATCGGCGATTTCGGCCAGGGAGATATCGGACAATTTTTGCTTTTTTAAAAGATTTTCTGTGGATTCTATAATTAATTCCTTGACATTATCCTTGCGTGGAGCGGCCATATGGAAACCTCCTATTTTATTGACGGATTCAGTTTTAATGATCTGATGCAGTTCGGAATATTTTTAATTGCACTACTGACATTCATTTATTTGATTAGTCATTAATATCGCATAGAAAAAACCACCCTAGTAACTTTGGCCAGTTCGGGGTGGGATTTTCTGCGATCTAACAGGTCAAACCACTTGTGGGCGGTTGTTTTCCTTTTGTGCTTTTATATTAACATAAATTCTGTATTAATTCAAGAAGCGAATTCTCATTTTCCCATTTTTCAGAAAAACAGTAACAGTCAGTTACTATTCACAGACGATATCCCGCGAGGTGTTTTGCAAAGCAAAACCCGAGTTATTAGGCACCAAAATGCGGCAAGTCGTATTTTGTGCGCATCGCGAAGCGAGTATAAAAGGCTGTGGACAGTGAGTTTTGGATTGGAATCTGCCAGATAACAATGAATTTAAAGACTTGATTGAGGAAATTAAAACAAAGGTCAAAGAAGCACAGTATCGTGCTTTATTACATGCGAACTATGAAATGATAATGGTTTATTGGAATGTCGGGAAAGACTTGAATAAACAAGTAAAATACGGAAATTCTTTTATTGATTTGCTTGCAAAAGAAATAAAATTAGATTCGCCAAATTTGAGAGGATTTTCAGCCAGAAACCTTCGATATATGAAAAAATTTGCGAAAGACATAACAGACGAGGAGTTTTTGCAGACGGTGTCTGCAAAATTGACATGGTCTCACAATATTTTCTGTTAGAAAAACTTCACAACATGGAAGAACGATATTGGTATGGGAGAAAATGCATAGAGAATGCCTGGTCTGTAGATGTTTTGGAAATGCAAATTGCCGGAAAACTTATGGATAGGCAAACAGCGGCAATAAAAATTCATAATTTTGAAAATATGTTGCCAGCAGTCCAGAGTGATTTGGCTGTTCAGACTATGAAAGATCCATATCTTTTTGATTTTGTAGAATATAGAGAAGGTATGATTGAGAGGGATGTGGAAGATGAATTAGTTGCTAACATTACTAAATTTTTATTAGAAATGGGCTCTGGTTTTGCTTTCATGGGACGTCAAAAACTTCTTAAAGTGGATGAGCAGGAGTTTTTCCCAGATTTGTTATTCTACAATACAATTTTGCATTGCTATGTCGTGATTGATTTAAAAATGAAAAAATTCATACCAGAATATGCAGGAAAAATGAATTTCTATCTTTCGGTAGTAGATGATCAGTTGAAATCGGAAGCTGATAATCCATCGATTGGATTGATTCTTTGCCGAGATGAAAACAGGGTTATTGCAGAATATGCGTTAAAGGATATTTCAAAACCGATTGGAGTTAGTGAATACAAGTTTATGCAGGAAATACCGGAATGGTGTAGAAATGCATTTCCTGGTTCAGAAGAGTGGGAAAAGCATTTGAGATTACCTATGGATGATACAGAATGAAAATTGCAGACGGTATCTGCAAAATTACAAAGTTAGATGATTGAGACGTAATGCTGTACTAGTGCTCCATCCGGCCAGAAACGAAACTGACAGCACTGCCAGTTTCGTTTCTGGCTGGATGGAGCACTAGTAATTTTTTTCCCAATTGACTTTCCGCTCCATATTTGTTATCATAAAACCATAAAGTCGGTCGTGTGGACGACTATGGGGAAAGAAGTGGTTTTATGAAAGCAGAAGTATTGGAGGAACGGCTGCAGAAGCGGCTGTGTAAGCGTTTCGGTCCGGCTGTGCGTGTGCGTATTGAAGGCCGGATCATACGGGTTTATGGACATCTTTCCAGGTGGGAGGATATTGTGGCGGCGTGCAGTATGTGCGTGGTAAAAAAGCCGGGGATGCATGTGGTTAATGACATTGTTCTGGACGGTGTGACCATGCCTAAGATGCGTGTTCCGAAGGCGCAGGATCAGACGCTTGAGGGCGCCCGGCCGGATGTACTCATTATCGGCGGCGGTATTTCCGGTGTGACTATTGCCCGGGAGCTGACCCGGTGGAAGCTGGATATCCTTCTCGTGGATAAGGAAGCGGATTTTGCCATGCAGGCGTCGGGCCGTAATGACGGCGAGGTCCACCCGGGGGTGGATCTGAATAAGGGCAGTTTAAAACAAAAATATGTGGTCCGGGGAAACCGGATGTTTGACCGTATCTGTAAGGAGCTGGATGTGCCTTTTGACAGGTGCGGTCAGTATGTGGGATTTACAAGTCGTTTTCTCTATCCCATTATGATGGCTTATGCCTGGCAGCGCAAGTATATATGCGGCGTCCGGGATACGCAGATTTTGAGCCAAAAGGAGCTGCGGCAGCGGGAACCGGAGCTGAATCCGGAGTTTAAGTTTGCCATGTTTAATCCGAGCGCTGGGTGCGTCTGTCCTTATGGGCTGACCATTGCCTACGGGGAGAATGCGGCGGCCAATGGTGCGAAAATCAGCCTGAACACGGCAGTTTTCGATATGGATGTGAAGAATGGAAAGATTCAAAGTGTACATACGAACCGGGGGCGTATCTACCCGAAGCTAATTATTAACGCAGCGGGGGTATTTTCCGAGGATATTGCCGCCATGGCCGGCGACCGTTTCTTTTCGATCCATCCGAGAAAAGGTACCAATTCCATTTTGGATAAAAAGGCTGGTCATATCGTAAAGGGTATTGCATCGATTAAAACATTGACGCATAATGCGGCTCACACAAAGGGCGGCGGCCTTCTTCACACGGTCCATGATAATGTGCTTGTGGGGCCAAATGCTATTGAAACCTATGAAAAGGAAAACTTTGCCACGGAGCAGGAGAGCATTGACCGGGTATTTGAAAAGCAGAAATTGACGGCAGCAGGGCTATCCCAGCAGGATATCATCACCTATTTTACCGGTGTGCGTCCGGCCACCTTTGAGGAGGATTTTATTATTGAAAAGGGCCGTAAGACACATAACCTGATCCATTGTGCAGGCATCCAGTCTCCGGGGCTGACGACAGCGCCGGCGGTAGCTGTGGATGTGGCACGGATGGCTGTAAGTGAGCTGAGAAAGACTCAGAAGGTTTATCAAAATAAGCGTTTTAATCCAATCCGGCGGGGCGTTCCGGTGCTGCGTGAAATGTCTAAGGAGGAGCGCAACCGCAGGATCCAAAGTAATCCCGATTACGGGGTGATCGTGTGCCGGTGTGAGGAGATCAGCAAGGGAGAAATCCTTGACGCATTAAATTCTCCGGTGCCGGTGCCGACGGTGGATGGTATTAAAAAGCGGGTACGTCCGGGAATGGGGCGGTGCCAGGGCGGATTTTGTATGCCTCTGGTGACACAGATTATCAGCGAGTATATGCACAAGCCGGTGGAAAATGTGCGCAAGGCCGGGGCGGATTCGGTGATTTCCTATGGTGAGACGAAACATCCGGTGGAAGAAGGAAATGTGCAGCCGGGCGGGCAGGCCGCAGATTATCCGGAAGGAACGGATAGGGAGAATGGAACGGATAAGGTTAAGGGGGCGGAACAATGAAGACCTATGATGTGATTGTCATTGGCGGAGGTCCGGCAGGGCTGGCCGCAGCCATTGCCGCCAAAAAAGAAGGCGCCCGGGTATTGCTCATTGAACGGGAGGCGCGCCTTGGAGGTATATTAAAGCAATGTATACATGACGGCTTTGGACTTATACGGTTTGGCGAGAAATTATCCGGACCGGAATATGTGGAGCGTTTTATTGATGAATTTCATCAGATGGACATTGAGTGCAGTACGCTGACCTTTGTGACCAATATTGTAAAGCAGAAAGGTGGCTTTGTGCTGACAGCGGTGAACCGCCAGGGAGTGCAGGAATACAGGGCGGCATCTATGGTTCTGGCGACCGGCTGCCGGGAACGCACGGCAAAGCAGGTGAAAATCCACGGTACACGTCCGTCTGGAATTTTTACTGCGGGAGCGGCCCAGAATTTTGTGAATTTGATGGGGCAGATGCCAGCCAGGAAATGCGTTGTTTTAGGCAGCGGGGATATTGGCCTGATCATGGCCCGGCGGTTGACGCTGGAGGGCGCTAAGGTATTGGGTGTTTATGAGGTAAAACCCACTCCGTCAGGTCTGACACGAAATCTGGTGCAGTGTCTGGATGATTACGATATCCCACTGTATTTATCCCATACGGTGACGCGGGTGTTTGGAACGGAACGGCTGGAGGCGGTGGAGATTGCTCAGGTGGATGCGAAGATGACGCCCATCCCGGGAACAGAGCAGACACTGGCGTGCGATACGCTGATTCTTTCTGTGGGGCTGATCCCGGAAAATGAGATGGCCGAAAAGCTGGATGTGGTTTTAGACCCGCGTACGAAAGGGCCGGTGTGCGACAATCAATTTATGACCGGCGTACCGGGGATATTTTCCTGCGGAAATGCCCTTCATGTGAATGACCTTGTGGATTATGTGTCGGAGAGCGGCGAGCTGGCCGGAGCGGCGGCCGCCATGTATTGCAGGCGTATCGCCGGAACAGCTTTCTATTCTTCGGTACCGCTGCGTGCGGATGCATCTTTGCAATACCTCGTGCCCCAGAAAATAAACGTGGGGCCGGGAGCCTCAAAGGCGGTCCTTTATTTCCGCAGCCGCGAAATTTTGCAAAATGCTGTGCTGAATATTGCCATTGACGGCAAGACTGTATATGAGAAAAAGTATCGTAATCTGAAGCCGCCGGAAATGGAACGGCTGGAGCTGGATTTTGAGCCGTGGAATATTGGAGAAACCTCAGATATCTGTGTAAATATTCGGAAGGAGGGCGTAAAATGATAAAGGAAATGATCTGTATTACCTGCCCCAACGGATGTGCGCTGCAGGTAGAGGAAAAGGACGGCGCGATTACTGTTACCGGAAATAAATGCCCGCGGGGCGTGGCCTTTGCCACGGCGGAGCTGACGCATCCGATGCGGACGATCTGCTCCACTGTCCGCACCATATATAAGGAGGTTCCGGTGATCCCGGTGCGTGTCACAACGGAAATCCCGAAGCAGCGCATATTTGACGTTATGCGGGTTCTGGACCCGATCCGGGTGGATCAGCCGCTGGGGCGTGGCGATGTACTGATTGCGGATGTGCTGGGGCTTGGCGCAGATGTGATTGTCACAAGTAATGTATTGAAAGAGTATCTGGCAGACCGAATTTTAAAAGGAGAGGGTAAACATGAGCAATAAACCATATAAAGATTTTGAACCAAAATGGGTAAAGGATGCGGCGCCGGCAAAAAGTTACCGGTCGATCTTCCGCTGGGGGGATCCGGAATTTGTCAAATATCCAAAAGAATCCCTGTATAAGATGATGAAAGAAAAGTTTGCAATGACGGATGAGGATTTTATGCACTACGATGGGGATATTGGTATGGATGAGGTGAAGCTGGATGCGCCGTGCCATCTGGACGAAGCTCACCTGGAAGCTTTTCGCGGGATTGTTGGCCCGGAAAATGTAACCACTGAGGATTATCCCCGCCTGGCGGTAGCCTATGGAAAGACGGGCTATGATGCAGCGCGGCTCCGTCAGCGTCAGATCGACTGTCTGCCGGATGTGGTTCTTTATCCGGGAACGACAGAGGAAATCGAGCAGATCGTGGCCTACTGCACAGAGCATAAAATCCCTCTGTATGTTTATGGCGGCGGCAGCAGTGTGACCCGTGGCGTGGAGCCGGTAAAGGGTGGCGTTTCCCTGGATATGCGCAAGCGTTTTAATAAAGTGCTGAAATTTAATGAGGTGGACCAGACCATTACGGTTCAGAGCGGTATATCCGGACCGAAGCTGGAGGATGCGCTGGAAAATGCGCCTAAATATTTTGGCGCAAAGCGGGCCTATACGTGCGGCCATTTCCCCCAGTCCTTTGAGTACAGCAGTGTGGGCGGCTGGGTCGTAACCCGGGGCGCCGGACAGAACAGTACCTATTATGGATGTATCACGGACATTGTGCTTTCACAAAAATATGCCACACCCATTGGCGTCATTCAGACCAGCCATTATCCAAGAGAAGCCACAGGCCCGAATCTGAATCAGATTATGATGGGCAGCGAGGGCACCTTTGGCGTGCTCACGGAGGTGACCTTAAAGGTATTCCGATACATGCCGGAAAACAGGAAACGGTTTTCCTATATATTTAAAAACTGGAAGGTGGCCAGGGCGGCAGCCCGGGAAATGATGCAGTGCGAGGCCGGTTTTTCGTCGGTGTTCCGTTTGTCAGACCCGGAGGAAACGAACATGATGCTGCGCCTTTACAATGTGGATGAGACGCCGCTTTGGAAGCTTCTGGATGTCCGGGGCTATGAGGATATGAAGCGCTGCCTTTTCCTTGGATTTACGGATGGAGAAAAAGGATTTTCGGAAAATGTGGCTAAAAATATCCATCGGATCGCTCATAAATACGGAGCCATGAGCCTGACCTCCTTTGTGACAAAGAGCTGGGAGAAGGGCCGTTTCAACGATCCGTACCTGAGAGATACGCTGCTTGACTTCGGTATTATGACGGATACGCTGGAATGTACAGTGAATTGGTCAAATATGGCTAAAGTTCACCGGGAGGTGCGCAAGGTCTGCCATGCATTGCCAAACACCATTGTCACCACCCATATGTCCCACTGCTATCCACAGGGGGCGAATCTGTATTTTATTTTTATCACACGGATGAGCGATGCGGAGGAATTTCGGAAATATCACGCCACGATTCTGGACGCGATACAAAAATCCGGCGCAGCCCTCAGCCATCATCACGGGATTGGAAAAATGTTTGCGCCCTGGCTGGAAGGGCAGATTGGCCGAAAGGAATATGGGGTATTCCGGGTGCTGAAAGACTACTTTGATCCGGACTATATAATGAATCCGGGCGGCACGCTGGGGTTGGATCTGGATGAAAAGGAGAAGCGCTTTTTGCGAAAGGATATCCGGTAAAAACGCAGCCGTTTGGAGGAACAAGAAGACTGTTACGTAAAACCGGTTGGGGGTGTAAAAATGGAAGAAAGAATCGTATTGGCATTTGATGTGGGCACGCAGAGCTCCCGGGCGCTGCTGGTCAACAATCAGGGGAAAATTCTGGGAAAGCACCAGATAAAGCATGTTCCGCCCTACACATCGGCGCAGCCGGACTGGGCGGAGCAGCGGGCAGATTTTTATTATGAAAATATATGTCAGGCCGCACAGGGGTTAAAGGTGCAGCTTCCCCAAATATGGGAGCGTATTGAGGCCGTAGCTATTACCACGATCCGCGACACGGTTGTGTGCGTGGATAAAAAAGGAAAGCCGCTGCGCCCGGCCATTTTATGGCTGGATAAGCGCATGGCCAAGGGCCGCCCAAAGATTTCCCAGATGACCCGGATCATGTTTAAAGCCGTGGGAATGGAAGAAACCGCCAATGTGCAGTTTCAAAAGTCGCATTGCAACTGGATACGGCAAAATGAACCGAAGATTTGGGAAGGAACCGATAAATATTTATTGCTCAGCGGCTATTTGATCTATAAGCTGACCGGGGTTATGGCCGATGCGGCGGCCAGCCTTGTGGGCCACATTCCCTTTGACCATCAGACACGGAGCTGGCAGAAGAAAACGGCTCTTACACATCCGGTGTTTGATGTGGAGTCGGAGAAGCTGTGCGATGTGGTGGAATCCGGGGAGATCCTCGGAAGAATATCAGAGCAGGCCTCCCAGGATACAGGCGTGCCCGTGGGGCTGCCGCTCATTGCCTCCGGATCGGATAAGGCGTGTGAGATTTTAGGCATGGGCTGTATAACGAAGGAGAAGGCGGCCATTGGCCTGGGCACCACGGCCACGATCACATTTACTATGGACCAGTATATAGAGCCGGAACGGTTCATACCGCCCTATGCATCTATTATCAAGGGCTGCTATAACCCGGAAATCGAGATTTTCCGGGGATACTGGCTGATCTCCTGGTTTAAAAAGGAATTTGCTGAAAAGGAAATGCGTCAGGCGGAAGAACTTGGTGTTTCCGCGGAAGAGCTGCTGAACCAGCGCCTTCGGGAAATACCGGCCGGCTGCGAGGGGCTGCTGTTCCAGCCGTATTTCACACCCAACGTGACCATGCCTACGGCCAGAGGGGCCATGATCGGCTTCTCGGACCAGCATACGCGGATACATATATACCGGGCCATCATCGAAGGGATTAATTTTGCGCTGATGGACGGTATGCGTTTGATGGAGAAGCGGGCGGGGCATACCTTTAAAGAGATTTATGTGGGCGGCGGCGGTTCCCAGAGTGACGAGATCTGCCAGATCACGGCGGATATGTTCGGGCTTCCGGTCGTTCGCACCCAGACTTACGAGGTTTCCGGCATTGGCTGCGCCATGGCCGCATTTGTGGGCATCGGGGCTTTTAATAATTACCAGCAGGCCGTGGAGGCCATGGTCCAGAAGAAGGATGTGTTCCAGCCGGATATGCGGCAGAATAAGATTTATAAGCGGCTGTATGAGGAGGTTTATAAGAAGATTTATGGGCGGCTGGCCGGGCTTTATCAGACACTTTATGATATTTACCATGAGGATGCGGATGCTAACTAAAAAATGTCGTTGAATCATATGAAGAATAATGCATAAATAAAAATTCGGCTGGGTGATTAATTTTCCCAGCCGAGTTTTTTGAACTATTTATTTGCTTTTACCCATACTCCTTTTTGGCCTTCGGACTCGTTCGTCAGATCCTTGACATCAAAGATTCCTCCATCGGTAATGGAAGACGAATCCTGATTATAAAAACCATTGGTATGATAATAATAATTACCATTATAATATACCATGTATGTTCCCCACCCACTGTCTCGCACTCGGGCGACCATTAATATATCTCCATTTGATGCAACGCGTGGCTCCCAGGTAAGAGAGTTTCTTAAGGTTTCCGACAGAGGATTTTTTATATTATCACTGACATTATCAAATAAAGCTTTTTCCTTTTCTGTCAATGAGGGATATTTGCCGTTGTATTTTGCCTCAAATGCTGCATTTAAGTCTTTATCTGCTTTTCCTTTATTATCTACATTGGTGTCAATTCCCAACCGATGACTAAGCTTTAGATGTGAAGCAGCATCGTGTCCGATAAATTTATCTGTGCCATTTTTACCATCATGTTCGCTGCATAAAATTTCTCCGGAAAATTCATCACCATATTCATCTACGTTTGGCTCGAAAATGTAATACCCGCCCTTAGGACAGTAATCATCGTTATCCTCGGAATAAATATCATCAAAGGCATCCTCCAAAGAATCATAATCTCCAATGGCATATGCCGCGCATATTTCTGTGTACAGGGAGGCTCTGTTTTGTTTGCAGACGGCTTCCTGAGATTTTCCGATATACTTTAAAAGTGAAGGAACTAATATTGCCGCGAGCACTAAAATGATAACAATGACCACGATCAGCTCGACCATGGTGAAGCCATTTCTATTTGAAAATTTTGCTTTTCGTATTTTGCGTTTTTGACTTAAATTTGCCATGGCCATTCATCCCTTTAATTTTTATAATAATGTTACCTTAACTATAATCCATTTTGAGGAAAATTCCAAGCGCTAAATCGTTTTTATAATAATTCGAAATTTACAGTTTAAAACAGTAAACTGTAAAAGCGGGCCCATAAGGCCGGCGCAATTTTCGGCCGGGAAATTTAATATTCCCGGCCTTTATATCGGATTTCTGTAAACCGTATCTCCAGCGGCTCCAGTACCGGCGCATACGTCATCTGTTCCTTTTCCACCAGCCGCAGTTCCTTGTGATAGCCGGGCACGCAAAGCCCCCGGAGCAGATCTGTATCGTGGGGGTCCAAAGGCACGCCGCCCATTTTCACCCAAATATCATAGGCGCTTCCGTAATCCCGGTTGACAAAATACTCCCGGATCTCATAGGTACCGGCGGGCAGACCGGTCAGAGTGATTTCCGGCTGAAGTTTTCTGGACATATCGAAAGCAGAATAACGGTGGGTTTCTGTAATATCGTAAAGCTCTCCGGCGGCAAAAAGATCGCCGTAGTGGACGTAATTATAAGTAATGATCTGATAACTGTCCTTTTTTCTTGTGACAAAGTATCCGTCTCCATTAGCCAGAAGTCCGTCACCCAGCATATTGGCAAAATCATAGGCGTAAAACACATTTTTGCGCAGTCCGTTCATGGTGTACATACCCAATCCTCCGTGAAATAACGTATCCGGCAGGGCGTTTTCCTCCAACAGGTCCGTCAGGCTCCAGTAGCCGAAGCTGTCCAGCCGGTCATAGTTTTTCAGCAGATTTTTCATAATATAGCAGGACTTAAAGCAGGTGTCGTTGATCAGGTTCCGATGGGAAAGGGTAAAGTTCCATTCGGTCAGGTAAAAGGGCAGATGGTCAGCGCTGCATTCGCTTAATATTTTTCGTATACTGCCGATCCACAGGCTGAAATCATCGGTGCGGCGGGGGAAGGTGGAAGTGGGGGCTGCGCCGGCATAATGCTGGGAATTTGGCAGTATATCCGAATAATAGTGAAGATTGATAAATTCCGGGAAGCACTGATTTTTGCGGGTCCAGGCTATAAAATCGCGGATCCACTGATCGTTTCCCAGATTTTCCAAATACAGCAGAGACGGCGTTCCAAAACACAGTCCGGAGTGCACCTGCTTTACGGAATCAAAGGTGCGCTTATACAGGTGATAAAAGTCGGAAACATTGTCAAAGCCAAACATGGTGACCGGCGTGACCGGTTCGTTCCAGACGGTAAAAAGCCATGATGTAACTTCATCCTCCCCATAGCGTTCCAGCAGGTGTTTCGTAAAATCTTCAATGAGCATCCCCCATTCATCTAAAGATTTGGGCGGGCTTGTATTGACTGCGGAAAAAAAGATCTGCTTTCTCCGGTCGCTGGCCAGCTCTCTGGGCATAAAGGAAAACTGTATCATAGGTTTGAGCTTGATGGACATGAGAAAATCCAGAGCCATATCGACCAATGTGTAGTGAAAATGCAGCTTCTGGTCCGCTGTCCGGCTGACGACCATCATATCATCGGATAAAATCCCGTGAAATTTTATGTAAGTAAAGCCAATGGTTTTCTGCTGGTCGGCCAGCATTTTCTGGATGTCGCGGTTCAGCAGCTCTTTGGCCCGGCCGACGGTGGTGAAGGTTTTAAAGGTGTGCTTAAGGGTCTGCACAGGATTTCTCACATCGATTGCCTCTACGCTGCATTTATCAATATATTCGGTGGCGGGGGTCGTAAAGAAGCCGCTGTTGCTGGAAATATATTTGGTCAGCAGATGCAGATAGTTACTCGGTTCAATCTTCAGGTAATTTAAATTAGGGGCAAGGGCTGTGGAACCATTGTCATTTTTCTTTTCCCTGCGCCAGGCGCTGGGCAGCATTCCATATTTTTTCTTGAAGGCACGTACAAAAGCGTGGGATTCGGTAAAGCCGTTGCGTACGGCAATTTCTTCAATGGATGCGTCCGTGTTTTGCAGGTCAAAAACCGCGTGGTCAAGCTTCACAGAGGTGTAGTATTGGGAAAATTTAACCCCCATGTATTTATCAAAAAAGTTGGACAGATAAGGTACGGACAGGTTTTCGGCCGCCGCCAGGTCACTTAATGTGAAGTTTTCGGCATAGTTTTCTTGTATATAAGAAACCATCCGTGTCAGCCGGGCCATATACTTTTTCTGGTTTTGCGCGTCAGTCTTATCTGTCGATTGGAAATGGGCGATCAGCTCGGAAATGAGATAGTAGCTGATGGCATAATTTTTATATTCTGTTCCACGGGCGTTATGGGCGTTTTCACGGATCATTGTGGCAATGGCATAGCGGAGGCTGTTAAATGACGGATCATCCGGCCGGGCGGCGCTGTTGCACTGAAAAACCATATTTTCCAGATCATCCCCCAGATTATCAAAACGGGCCAGGTCGATTTGCAGGGCGATCATCACAGCGCCCTCGGAACGGAGCTCATGGATATCGTTGGAGTTGATCAATATGATATCTTCGCAGCTCAGATCATAGCTTTGTTCATTGATCCGTATATTGACATTTCCATCAAGAATCATAAGCAGTTCGATGCTCTGGTGCCAGTGTCTGGAAACAAAGCCAATTTTGTGCATGAATATTTTAATGGGGATGTTGGGTGAAAATTTTACGATTTCATGGCGTTCCTCTAGCATGGGTGTTCCTCCTCTATGGAAATAAAGTTACCACTTTTGTACAATTTCTATTATACATCTGTGCCATTGAAATGGAAACCGTTAACGTACATTTTTTAATGTGTAAATTGTAAGTAAAGGGGGATACCCGGTGCCGAAGGTTCTTTTCTTAATTTTTGTACATTTTAAAATAAAGTGGTGCCCTTGGCGGATCGTGCCATGAAACCTATAATAAATACAAGAAGTCCGATAAATGTTTGCAGTGGTTTTGTCGTGTATCCGCACATAAAATCACAACAATAGTTTTTTGAAACGAGGTTAATCGAATGAGTCAGGAACAAGAAATACTATTTGAGGCAAAGCATATGCACAAAGCTTTTGGTCCGACCATAGCGCTGAAAGATGTGGATTTTACCGTGCGAAGGGGAGAAATCCGCGGCCTGATCGGGGAAAACGGCTCTGGAAAGTCCACGATCATGTCCATTGCTTCGGGAATGCAGCCGGCCACCAGCGGCGAAATGTTTTATAAAGGCGAAGCATGGAGCCCGTCCACTATGGTGGAGGCTCAGGACGCGGGTATTTCCATGATCTTGCAGGAGGCCAACACGATTCCCGGCGTCAGTGTGGCGGAGAATATCTTTGCCGGCCACGAGTCGGAATTTTCCAAATGCGGCATCATCAACATGCGGAAAATGTACAGGGCTGCCGATGCGGTGCTGGAGAAGTTTGGCATCAGCCATATCAAGGCTAAAAATCCTATAGATATGTATACTTTTGAGGACCGGAAGCTTATCGAGATCGCACGGTGTGTGACGGATGACACACAGATCCTTGTGGTGGATGAAACGACGACGGCGCTGTCTCTGGAGGGCCGCGAAATCCTTTATAAGCTGATCCACCGTATGGCGGAAAAGGAGAATAAAGCGGTGGTTTTCATATCCCACGATATGGATGAGATTTTGGAGCAGTGCTCCGACCTGACCGTGCTGCGTGACGGCGATATTGTAGGGATTTTAAGCCGGAAGGAAATGGACGCGGACGATGCGGTGGCAAAAATCCGCTACCTGATGGTAGGCCGGGAAATCGGTGAAAAGTATTACCGGGAGGATTATGATTTTAGCTGCCGCGATGAGGTGGCGCTGGAATTTGACCATGTCTCCTTCGGGAAAATCCAGGATTTTTCTTTAAAGGTTCACAGCGGTGAGATCGTGGGTATCGGCGGTTTATCCGGCTGCGGGATGCATGAGATCGGCCGTGCGGGCTACGGTCTGGAAAAGCTTCAGGGCGGACAGGTGCTGCGAAATGGAAAGCCGGTGACCACGCCCCTGGCTGCTATCGAGAGCGGCATCGGTTACATATCTAAAAATCGCGACAGTGAGGCGCTCATCCTTGAGGGCGCGATCCAGGATAATATCGTGCTGCCGTCGCTGACAGCGCTGGAGCGCCATGGCTTTATAAAGCCTTCGGACGAGCGGAGGATGTCGGAACATGAGATCAAAGCCTTCCGGATCAAGTGTAACAGCGGAAAGCAGTGGGTCAATACATTGTCCGGCGGCAATAAGCAGAAGGTGTCCTTTGCCAAATGGACGGCCAAGGGATCGGAGGTCATTATCATGGACTGCCCCACCCGCGGCGTGGATATCGGAGTGAAGCAGGCGATGTACAGCCTGATCGAGCAGATGAAAAAGGACGGCAAGGCCATTATTATGATTTCCGAGGAGCTTTCGGAGCTGATCGGTATGGCGGACCGGCTGCTGATTATGAAAGATTTTGAAGTGAAAAAAGAATTTCTGCGTTCACCGGATATCCGGCAGACCGACATTATTGAGTATATGATTTAGGAGGAAATGACCATGAGTGAAATAAGTAAAGCGAAATCCGGCGGCTGGTTTAAGGCCCATATGATGGACCTGGCGGCTTACGGCGGTTTGCTGGTATGTATTCTCATTTTTACCATAGTGCCTCCATTTTTCGGTGAAAATATGTGGTCGGCCGCAAAGCTGTCCACGCTGATGTCCGATGTGATCGTCACTGCGCTGCTGGCGGTGGGCGCTGTGTTCGTCTATGCTCTTGGAAATATGGATATCAGTATTGGCGGACAGGTAGGATTGTATGCGACCCTGATGGTCGTGCTGGGCAATAAGACCGGGAGCCTGCTTCCTGGGATTCTCTTATCGGTAGTTATTGCTCTGATCATTGGTGTGATCAACGGGGCGACCGGCGAGCTTCTCCATATTTACCCGATCATCCCATCCCTTGTCTTTATGATGATCTTAAATGGCGTCAAGACGATCACATATACAAAGCTGGGGTCCAGAAATATCAGTCTGAGCAGTGTAGACTACCGTATTTTCAAAAATCCGTGGGTCATGGTGGCGGTGCTCGTCATCGAGGTGGCCGTGGTGGCGCTGCTGTTTAATTATACGAAGCTTGGAAAAAATGTGAAGGCGATCGGGGCCAATGCCCAGGCTGCCCGTCAGAGCGGTATTAATCTGCTGCTGTACAAGGTTTTTCCTTATCTGGTCATGGGCGTCTGCGTTGTGATCGCCGCTGTGTTCCAGATGGGCTATACCGGTTCCGCGTCGGATTCCACGGGCACCGGTTTTGAGATGAACGTCATGGTGGCGCTGATTCTGGGCGGAATGCCGCTGGCTGGCGGAATGCGCTCCAAGGTGTCCAAGGCAGTCATCGGTGCGTTTACATTTTCACTGCTGGCGGTGGGGCTGCCGCTCATCGGAGTGCCCAGCAATATGATCTTTTTTGTGAAGGCTGTGATCTTTATTGTTGTGGTGCTGATCACGTGCCGCAAAAAGACCGGAACGCTGCCGCGATAGTGTGGTGCTGATGCCAAAGTCAGCAGGAACAAAGTCGCATTGTGCTGAAATGATGCTGTGATGATGCGGCGGGAAATGGATGTGCATTACTGTTTTGCGGAACCTACATATGTGGGGCGGCAAAGCAGATCATATATGCAGCCCGGGATACCGGGCAGATAAAGTAATGTAACAGTTCGGTTCCTATGAACTGCTACAAAAAGGAATCACATAAACAGATATAAAAAGGAGGATTTTAGAATGAAGAAAAATATTTTGAAGCGACTGATGGCTTTAGGCCTTTCGGCAGCGATGATCATGGGCTGTTTAACGGCCTGCGGCGGTTCCGGAAATTCCGGCCAGACGACCGGGGGAAATGGGGCCACTCAGGCGCCCGAGACAAATGCGGCCCAGCCGACGACCACCAGTGATGCGCAGACAGATGCAAAGGATGACGCCGACACGACGTCCGCTGCTGACGAAGGAAATGGCGACGCTGCCGCAGCCGGCGGCACGATCATGTGGCTGTCCAATCTGACTTCCGGCCCTCAGTATGATGCAAATATGGCGTATGCTCAGATGATCTGTACCGAGCTTGGCTATAACTGGAAGGTTGTATATGGTGATGGTTTTAATGATCCGGCAGGTAATCTCAGCGCTGTAAAAAATGCCATGACCAATGATGTGGTTGCTGTGATCGCCAGCCAGGATGGCGGAATCCAGAATATCATGGAGGAATATCCGGATCTGTATGTATGCGGTTATAACAGCGATATGGCTTCTGTATACGATGAGGGCGGCGCCAGTGCAGCCTGTGCGACCAATGAAAAGTTCCTCGGTACGATTGTAGACGGCTATGCTGACGGTACTTTTTCCGGCCAGGATTATGCAAAAGCAGTCATTGACGGCGGTTATAAAAAAGTGGCAACCGTTATTTTCCCGCCGTATGCTTATCCGATGCTGACCGTAGCTGACCAGACATTCCGTGCGGAAATTGAAAAGTATAATGAAACCGCTGCCGATGGTGATAAGATTGAAATTGTCGGCGAAGCTAAGGTTCTTGAATTTGCACCGCTGGATGAGTCCTGGTTTATGGAGGATGGCAACAGCGATCTGGATGCCATTGTGGCTATGTGCGCAGGAATTACTTTTGTATACCCCACGATGAAATCAGCTATGGGTAACGGACTTTGTGCCGAAGGAACAAAGCTGATCACTGGCGGTTTTGAGAATACGGATGATATCGTTGCGGATATCGGCGGCGAAGGCGTGATTCAGCATATTAATATCTCACCAATGGAAAACATCGCATGGCCGATCGTTATGATTGATAACGCTCTTCAGGGCAAGATGTACGCAGATTACACGGCTTCCGAGCAGGTTGACAGCTCCCGCTTTGTGATCGACAGTAAGGAAGATATCGATAATGTTATGACTAAAACAACGCTCGGTGATTACGATCCGGCAAAAGCCATGCTGACCATGGACGATTTAAAGACCGTTCTGACCCGGTTTACGCCGGATGCGACCTATGCTCAGTTAAATGAACTGTTCCACAGCGATAAGTTATCTGTAGATTCTTTAAAATAAACGACCTGACGGGCTGGCGGGGTCACAGCCGCCTTCCCGATTCCGTAAAGGCCGGTATGGAGCAGGTTTTGTTTTGGCCTTTGCGGCCCCTGTAATGAAGGAATAATTAATGAAGGGATGATACTATGAAAATTGTAAAACGTATTGTGGGCGCCCTGATGCTGCCGGCGGCCATGTATCTGATTATGATGATTGCCTGTTATGCCAATGGCAAGACCTTTTTTGGAACCTGGGTAATGTGGCGGACACTGATCCCGGATATTGCCGTGGCCGTAACCTGCGCCATGGGTATCGGCCTTCAGTTTAAAAACGGCCGTTTCGATTTCTCCGGCGGAGCCATGATGCTGCTGGCGACGATTATTGCCGGAAATATCGCTCTGAAAAACGGCAGCAATGTATGGCTGTTTGCCGGGCTCTGCATCGTGATCTGTGTGGCTTTAAGTCTGGTGACCGCCGCGCTGTATGTGTTCGGGCGGCTGCCGATCGTCATTGCCACCATTGGCATGGCCCTGCTGTATGAATCAATCACCTGCCTGATTTTCGGCGGCTCGGGCGTAAACCTTGTGGCCAATGTGGCGATCAAGAAGCTGTCCGCCTATCCTCTGGCGCTCCTGCCCCTGATTGGTGCGGTGCTCGTCTATGTGGTTTACAGCTACTTTACAGTGACCGGCAAGCAATCCCGGCTGCTGGCCAATAACCAGTCGGCCTCGGTGAATATCGGTATCCGGGAAGGTAAAAATGTATTTATATCCTACATATTCAGCGGCGTGATTTTTGGCTTTGCCACGATGATCTATGCGTCCACCGGATTGATGAAGGCCTCCTTTACATCGCTGTCCACCGTAGGCTCGCTGTTTTCCAATATCCTTCCGGTTTTTATCGGATTGATGCTGGCGCAGTTTTGCGGGGATGCCATTGGAACCATTTTAGGCGCGGTGACACTGTGCCTGATGTCCTTCGGCCTGGAAGTTATCTTTTCGGCGGAAATGGGCTCGGCCATATCCACAGTCATTACCGGTGTGTTTATTCTGGTTATTAATGTGGTATCCGCTCAAGGCTCCGGCTGGATCGCCGCGTTAAAAAAAGCTTTTGGCAAAAAACGGGCGGCGGCATGAAACACCGAAAATATATTAATGGAGGTTTTACAATGATTGATTTAAAGGGAAATCCGTACTATCTGGATGATACTCAGCAGGAGTGGGTTGCAGAGACGTTAAGCTCTATGACCGATGATGAGAAGCTGGAGCAGCTCTTTTGCCCTCTGGCATTTACCAATGATCCGGATGCACTGCGTGGAATGCTCTCGAAATATAAATTTGGCGGCCTTATGTTCCGGCCCGGTGATGCGGCGTCAAC
This sequence comes from Lachnospiraceae bacterium, assembly GCA_902363555.1. Taxonomy (GTDB): domain Bacteria; phylum Bacillota; class Clostridia; order Lachnospirales; family Lachnospiraceae; genus Catenibacillus. Next base: position 201,468 of record CABJAM010000001.1, read on the forward strand.
ACAGGCCGGATTAAACGCCGTCCAGGAATCCGCCCGCATACCGCTGTTTCTGGCGGCCAATCTGGAGGACGGCGGCAATGGCATTGCTGAAACGGAAGGTACTTATATGGGCCGCCAGATGCTTATTTCCGCCACAAATGATACAAATAAAGCGTATGAGCTGGGGAAGATCTGTGGCCGGGAGGGCAGCGCAGTGGGCATTAACTGGACCTTTGCTCCGGTGGTGGATATCGATAATAACTTTCGCAATCCCATCACCAACGTGCGCACCTACGGTGCTGAAGCAGATCAGGTGCTGGCCATGGGCCGCTCGTATATGAAGGGGGCCAATGAGGAGGGCATGATGGTTTCCATCAAGCATTTCCCCGGCGACGGCGTGGATGATCTGGACCAGCATCTGGCCACCAGTGTCAATTCCCTGACTCTGGATGAATGGGAAGCCACTTACGGAAAAATTTACCGCGGTCTGATCGCTGACGGCGCGCAGGCCGTGATGGTGGGGCATATCGCCATGCCGGCCATGGAGGAATATTTTGATCAAAAGCCATGTACAACAATGATCCCCGCCACAGCGTCAAGTAATATCGTAAACGGTTATCTTCGGGGTGTGCTGGGCTTTAACGGTCTGATCATAACGGATGCGTCGCCCATGGTGGGCCTTTTATCAGCCACCACCCGTAAATCCAGTGTACCCGGAGCGATTGCGGCGGGCTGTGATATGTTCCTGTTTTCAAAGGATCTGGATGAGGATATCCAGTTTATGAAGGATGGCTTCCGGGAGGGGATCATTACAAGGGAGCGGCTGGATGAAGCCGTAACCCGCATTCTTGCCACCAAGGCGGCGCTGGGGCTTCCGGAAATGAAGGCCGGCGGAAAGCTTGTAAAAACAGCGGCGGACCTGGCTGTTTTGCAGTGCGAGGAACATTTAGACTGGGCCAGGGAATGTGCGGATATGGGCGTGACGATGGTGAAGGATACGCAGAAGCTTCTGCCATTGGACAGTAAAAAATATCCCAGGGTGCTTATGGAAATCCTCGGCGATTTCCCATCCAACGACCGTGTGTACGCTCAGTTTGAGGCGCTTCTCACAAAGGAGGGCTTCCAGGTAGAGAAGTATGTGCCGGAAACTTTTGAGACGATTTTCAATGATTCCAGGGTGGCTGATTTTAAAAATAAGTACGACCTTGTCATCTATATCGGCAATATTGAAAATGCCAGCAATAAGACGACGGCGCGGATTAACTGGCATACGCTCTTTGGCGCCGGCAATAATATCCCATGGTTTGTAAAGGAAGTGCCGACGATGTTTATCAGCGTGGGAAATCCTTATCATCTCTATGATGTGCCGATGATCTCCACGTTTGTCAACGGCTACTGCCATTCGCCGTATGTGATCGATGCGGTGGTGGAGAAGATCATGGGGCGGAGCGTGTTTAAAGGCGTCAGTCCGGTGGATGCGTTTTGCGGGAAGGAATATTTGAAATTTAGCTGATGAATGCAGCGGGGTGCGGAAATCTTTTGATTTCCTCACCCCTTACTTTTCCGATAATCACTGGGCGTCACCCCTGTCAGCCGCTTAAATACTGTCTGAAAATGCGGCTGTGATGAGAACCCAAGCAATTCCGAAATCCCAGAAATTGAATTTTGTGTGGAAGTAAGGAGGTATCGGGCCTCCTTTACTTTTTGCTGCAGGATATATTGTTTCAATGGAAGGTGCATTTCCCGCTCAAAAACATGAGAGATGTAGGAGCAGCTACGCTTAAGCAGTAGGGCAATATCGCTGACCGTCAGTGTTTCGTGAAGATGCCGGTTGATGTCCTCCAAAATGGCGACTGTCAGCGGGGAACAATCCTGTGGTTTATTTAATTCAGCCACCTTTGTGCAGTAATCCAGCATCATCATCCCAAGCATTGGCGGTATGTTTAATTCACTGTTTTCATTTTCCACAGTACGGATATAGAAATCGGAAAGTGTCAGTGCATAATCGTAATCCATACCGCCGCGAATCGCGGCCCGGGAAACGAGGGCAGTGGATGTTATGAATGCATTCTTCAAAATCCGTAAGGAATCCTTTGAAAGTACGCCTACCGAAGCGTTGCTGTAAGGAATTTTTAAAAGCTGATTTAACAGCTCGTCTCTTTTACCGTATTCAATAGTGTTTAATATTTGCTGCTCTATTTCCAGAGTGTTATGATAGACCTCGGGGAAATCTTCCTGCGGAAATTCCGGCTCGGAGGTGATTTCGATCATGTCCGCATCCGCCGGAACATCGTCGTGCCCATTGAGGATGTAGTCTAAAAATTTCAGCAGGGATATAAAACGGTCGCGGCTGAGCAGAGGCGTTTTTTTCAGCCAATATAGCAGATTCCGCTTTTTAGTAAAAGGCAGGCCGATATCGGATAATATATCTGTACATTGTGCAGGTGTGGGCGGGATAGAACTTACCGGGCCGATGATCACGCAATTTTTCGTCTGATGGATATAAACGATGCCGCAGCAAATATCATGGTGAGCGGTATAAAATGTACCCTCGGCCATTTTATTGTCAGAAGTGAGCACGTTTTTTAGGTAGAGGGATGCCGGGTCCGGTTCAAATGCAGTGGCCACATAGGAGGTCTGTAACTGGTTGTGGGAATAAAGGCTTACAGGTATACGAAAGGCCCGGTAAAAACGCTGAAGTATTTCTGAAATTTCGTTTAAATCTGTCATTTGCATGGAAGTTACCTCCTGTAATATTAAGACTCACCACATAGCCAAACTGTAATTAAATAATAGCAGAAATATATAAAATTGTACATATATTTGAAATATTATTCGCTGTCTTTCATACTATAATCATCACTAAAAGAGCGTATTTTTCCGGGGCCGTGAATGCCCGACGCTTTTGGAAAACACGTTTGGGGCTCAGTTAGGTGTGCTCAGAAAAAATAAGGAAAGTGAGAAGATTACTATGGGAGAGAAGAATGAAAGCAAAACCAAAGTACAGAGTGTAACAACGAAAAAAGTGCCATTGAAAACAATGCTGTCCTGGCCAACGATGACGATTTCCACCAGTGTGGCGGCGGTATTGCTTGGTTATGTCACTTATTATGCCACCGATATACTGGGGCTGTCGGCGATTACCGTCGGGTTTGTATTTATGCTGACAAAAATTTTTGACGGTGTTACAGATATTATTGCGGGGTATATTATTGACAAGGTGCATTTAAAAATGGGGAAAGGGCGGCCGTGGCAGCTTGCGATTATCGGATATTGGGTGAGCATTTTTCTGATGTACTCCGCACCTAAAATGGGGATTACAGCATCCTATATTTATTTGTTTGTTACATATTCCATGATAAATTCGGTATTTATGACATTGCTCAATTGCAGTGATCCCGTTTATTTATCAAATTCTCTGGAGGATTCCCAGCAGAGCGTGTCAGTTTTGGCCTTTACTGGTTTTATTTCTCTCGTTTTTACCATGGTAGCCTCCATGATCCTTCCTCAGTTGGTAAAAACCATGGGAACAACAAGAGAGGGCTGGATTCAGATGTCCCTTGTGCTTGCTGTTCCGTTTACACTGTTGTCCCTTGTGCGGATATTGGTGATTAAGGAGAAAAAGAATGTGGGAGCAGTGGCAGAAAAAATATCCGTTAAAAATATGTTCCAGCTTCTCATTCACAATAAATATATTCTGATTTTTGCCCTGATCATTTTTATCAGCAATATTGGGAGCAGCAGCTATGCTACTGCCCAAACCTATTATTATACATGGATCATGGGAGATATTGGTCTAGGTTCTATAATGTCGCTGGCTATGCTGCCGATTATTATCGTCATAATGATCATGCCAGTGCTTTCAAAAAAGTTTGGTTTTTTGAAGGTGATCCGTGTAACGACGCTGATCGGTATGTGCGGCTACCTGATTCGCCTTGTGGATTACAAGAGTGTGGCGCTGCTGTTTGTTTCCAATGTGGTTTCCATGATGGGGTTTTATACCATGTTTGCTTTTGCAGCCACCTTTGTTATCGATTGTATTGACTATGGTGAGTGGAAAAATGGAACGCGGAGTGAGGGCACGATCTCCTGCGCACAGAGTGTTATGTCCAAAATCGGCGCGGCCGTGGGGGCTGGTGTGATCGGTGTTCTTATGGGGCTGGCCGGATATAGCGGAAACGCCGCCGTACAGACAACCTCTGCCAATGTGATGATCATAGTACTCTACTCGGTTGTTCCGGCGGTGCTGTGTCTGGTTCAGTTCATATTGCTGAAGGTATATGATATTGATAAATATTTACCACAGATACATGCAGAGCTGGATGCGCGGCATAACCGTGTGGAAAGTTAAAAAAGGAGGATTGGAATATGAATCAGGAATTATATGATGGGAAAAATGATGTGCAGTTTGCAGAGCCTTATGTGGATCAGGATGAGTGGCGGGAGACACCGGTACATCATCGGTATGTCCATGGGGGTTTTAGAGGAACTGAGTCACGTTTTTGCTTTTATTACCCGGATAAGGATCTTTACAAAGGGCGGTTTTTCCAGAAGCTTGCGCCTGTACAGGGGCCGGAGGATGATGCACAGCGCCAGGAGGGCGAGGAGGATATGATCTCCTTTTCCGTTTTACATGGGGCGTACTTTGTGGAAACAAATATGGGCGGTGTGGTCAATGGCGGTGGTGATGACACGCTTGTCTATCGCTGCTCTGCACAGGCGGCACAGTATTCCCGTAAGCTGGCAATGGAAATGTATGACTGTGACCGCCCGTTTGGGTACGTATTTGGCGGCAGCGGCGGTGGATTTAAGACCATGAGCTGTGCGGAAAATACTATAGGCATCTGGGATGGCGCGGTGCCGTTTGTCATCGGTTCCCCGGTGGCCATGCCCAATGTGTTTACCGTCAGAGCACACGCTATGCGCATTCTTCGTCATAAGCTTCCGGACATTGTGGACGCTCTGGAGCCGGGCGGCGGCAATCCGTATGACGGCTTAAATGAAGAAGAAGCGGCGGCGCTGAGGGAAGCTGCCAACATGGGATTTCCCATGCGTACATGGTGTGTCTATCATACCATAGGAGAAGGCGCTCTGCCGGTACTTACCCCCGGCGTCAATGCCCTGGACCCAACCTATTATGAAGATTTCTGGAAGCAGCCGGGGTATCTTGGAACCGTGGAAAATGGCAGCGCGGTCCGTGACCGGATTCATATGGAAACAGTGATTTCAGAAATTCTTACGCCCCAGGGCGTGCTCAAGGGCGTGGGCGACAGTATTGATGAAAAAAATGCCTACGGTGTGGACGAGGCATGGAAAAATCAGATGAATAAAGCCGTCCGTATGCCCTATTTTAGATTGGCTGATTTTCCGGAAAAGGATTCCTATCTGACCGGCTTGAAAATTCATTTTTTATCGGGGGCGTTGGCGGGAGAGACTTTTTCGGTGAAGTGGCTCAGAGAAACGTTTATTACCATAGATAACAGCATAGATCCAAGAGATTTGACGGCAATGATGGAAAATGTCAATGTGGGCGACCGGATACTTTTAGATAATTCGGATTACATTGCCCTTCAAACCTATCACCGTCATCAGGTGCCGGGAAAGGCGTATGGGGCATGGGATCAGTTCCGGGATGAGAACGGAGCGCCGATTTATCCGCAGCGGCCGTTTCTTGTGGGTCCTGTGCTTGCGAAGGGCGGCGCCGGGGGCATACAAAATGGAAAGCCTAATTGCAAAATGATCGTATTGGAAAGCCTGATGGATGAGAGCGCGTTTCCATGGCAGGCGGACTGGTATCGCCGCGAGGTGGAGAAAAATGCCGGTCAGAGCGTGGATGAGCGGTTCCGTCTCTGGTATATGGACAATTGTATGCACACGGACTGCGAGGAAGGAAATGGCGGCGACCATCAGCATATCGTGAGCTATCTCGGAGCGCTGCATCAGGCCCTCCTTGATTTAAGCGACTGGGTGGAGAGGGGCGTGGTTCCGGCGCAGACAAGTCATTATACAGTGGATGGCGGGCAGGTACTCATTCCGGAAAGCGCCGGGGAACGCAAAGGAATCCAGCCGGTGGTACATTTGAATGTGGAAGGTGAGAAACGGGCCCAGGTAAGAGTCGGTGAGACGGTTGTTCTGGCTGCGGAGATCGAGGTGCCGGAAGGCTGCGGTGTTGTGGAAACGGTACGCTGGGATTTTGAGGCAACGGATCGCTTTTTGGAGGAAGGCATTGTGACACCGGAGGACAGTGGCCAAAGGGCGAGGGTGGTAGCCGGACACGTATTTAAAAAAGCGGGCACTTATTTTCCTGTGGTAAAGGTCGCATCCAACAAAACACCGGGGGATATGTTTACGAGAGTAATGAATCAGGACCGGGTGCGGATCGTTGTGACGGAATAAATACGACGAATGTGTTGGCTGCAAGCGCCATGTCAACAATTTAATATTTCAAAGTAAATAAGCTGTGGGCTTGATATCCCGCAGCTTATTTATTGTGGTAATGTCGATGAACAGTAAGTGTATCCGGCGTTACTTTCCGATTATAAATAAATACTGCAAATGATGTTGTCAAATTGAAAGTGGGAATGCTATACTTAGTATATGTATTTATTGGTAACGGTTCGGCTTCTGTGAACTGTTACATTATTGCCTATGCTACTATGTCATTGAGAAAGGCTGGTGGAAAATGAGCAGACCAATAGGAATCGGGCAGCAGGATTTTGAATTTATACGCACAAATGATACGTTTTATGTGGATAAAACTTCGTTTATATCGGAATGGTGGGGAAACTTCGACAGTGTGACACTGATCACCCGGCCGCGCAGGTTTGGAAAAACGTTGACGATGAGCATGGTGGAGGAATTTTTTTCTGTAAAATATGCGGACCGGGCCGATTTGTTCGAGGGGCTGGCTGTGTGGCAGGACGAGACGCTGCGGACATTGCAGGGAAGTTACCCGGTGATCAGTTTATCCTTTGCTAATATTAAGGAAAGCGATTATGAAACGACACGGGATAAAATGAACCAGCTGCTGATCGATTTATATATTAAAAACAATTATCTGCTGGAAAGCGGGATATTGACAAAGGAAGATATATGCTATTTCAATAGTGTGACAGTGGGTATGCCAGATGTGGTTGCAACTATGGCGATCCATAAAATGACCGAATACCTGTACCGCTATTATGGCAAAAAGGTTCTTATATTACTGGATGAGTATGATACGCCCATGCAGGAAGCTTACGTGAATAATTATTGGGAGGATTTGGTATTATTTATCCGCAGCTTGTTTAATTCAACTTTTAAGACCAACCCATACATGGAGCGGGCGATTATGACCGGTATCACAAGAGTAAGTAAAGAATCCGTATTTTCCGACCTGAACAATCTCGTGGTTGTTACTACCACATCGGAATTATACGCGGACAGTTTTGGCTTTACAGAACGGGAAGTGTTTTCGGCGCTGGATGAATATGGCTTATCCGATAGAAAGCAGGAAGTCAAAAGATGGTATGATGGTTTTACATTTGGAAATAAGCGGGATATTTACAATCCATGGTCCATTTTGAATTTTCTCAAAACGGGAAAGTTGGACACTTACTGGGCAAACACCAGCAGTAACAGTCTGGCAGGATCACTCATCAGAACTGGGGGCAATGAAATTAAAATCCGGATGGAGGATTTAATGAATGAACATGCCATCACCACGATCATTGATGAACAGATCATATACAGTCAGCTCGACGAGAGTGACAACGCCATCTGGAGCCTGCTTCTGGCCTGCGGCTATCTGAAGATTCAGGATTATCATATTGTAGATGATGAAAATATGTTTGACTGGGGCGAAAACGCTCAGGAGGGCGACTGGGTTTATGAACTGAGTCTGACCAATCTTGAGGTTAAAATTATGTTCCGGAATATGATCCGGGGATGGTTTCAGAAACCAAATGTAAATTACAACAGCTTTATTAAGGCGCTGTTATCGGCGGATGTGGAAGCGATGAATGTATACATGAACCAGGTGGCATTGTCGACCTTCAGCTTCTTTGATTCCGGAACGCAGCCATCGGAGGTGTCAGAACCGGAACGCTTCTACCATGGTTTTGTACTCGGCCTCATTGCCGAATTATCCGGCCGTTATATTATCACATCAAACAGGGAAAGCGGCCTTGGGAGATATGATGTTTTACTGGAGCCAAAACGCCCGGTGGATGACGCCATTATTATGGAATTTAAAGTGTACAATCCTAAAAACGAGCAGTCGCTGGAGGACACCGTGCAGTCAGCGCTGATTCAAATAGAAACGATGAAATATGCGGTAGCTTTGACTGCAAAAGGAATTTCAAAAGAGCGGATTCATTACTATGGGTTTGCATTTGAGGGAAAACGGGTTTTGATCGGAGCAACAGATTGCATGTTACGATAGAAAAAACAGATGTGGGGTGTTGTTATGGGGAGCAAAAAACACAGGGGTAAAACAAGCCTGAAAACAAGGCTGATTCTGGCATTTGTCGCCACTTCTATTATACCGATCATCTTACTGAACCTGTTTTCCTACTACAACACCTCCGGCATTGTCCGGGATAACGTGGACGAGCTGACTCAGATGAACGTGCTGCAGACCCGGGCCAGCCTGGACGTGTGGCTGGATTCCTACGAGGACATCCTGTTTCAGATCTACATGGACGACGACATTGTTGAGCTTGTGAAAAAGATCAACCGGCAGGAGGATCTGTCGGTCAGCCGAAACCAGCTCCGGCGGACGCTCCGGGGGCTTTTCTACACAAAGGAATACGTAAAATGTATCACCGTGCTCACGGAAAACGGGGATATGGTTTTTTATGACCTGCTGACAGGCTCCATGACGCAGACGTCGTGGCTGGACGATTTCAGTCTGGACCGCAGTGCGCTTTATGAGCTGATCTCAGGGGATAATAACACCCACGTGATTTCTACTGAAAAAGCGAAGACCATCAATGCTGAGGAAAACTATCTGTTTCATCTGGGCCACCGGATCATTGACTATAAAAATGTCAATGAACAACTGGGCGTGGTTATCGTCAGTGTGGATGAGCAGCTCCTTAAAGGTGTGTGCAGCAGTAATGAAAAGGACGCCAACAGCTTTAATTTCATCGTGGATGCTGCGGGAAGGCTTGTGTCCTACCGGAACAACGCGCTTGTGGGTGAACAGATCATTGACTGGAGCGATGACGTGCAGGAGAGGCAGGCGGCCTACGGCGAATTTATCGCGGAGCGGAATGTGTTTTCGGGGGAATACAGCTCGGTGATCGTTGTACATGATGACAAGCTGAACTGGGATGTGGTCAATGTGACCAATCAAAATGAGGTGATCACCAGGCTCAAGGGGCAGCAGAAGGTGATGATCGTCGCGCTTGGGCTGTCGCTGGGGGCGCTGGTGATACTTATCGTTGTGCTCATAAGAAGTCTGTCGGGCTCACTGCACAATCTGGCGGCGGTGATGAAGCAGGCCGGAAAGGGAAATCTGGCGGCTCGTGTGACCATTGATAAAAAGATGCCCGCCGAGGTGGAGACGATTGCCAATAAGTTCAATACCATGCTTGGGGAGCTTGCAGATTCCATCGACAAGGAAAAAGAAGCTACAAAACGGCAGAAGGATGCGGAGATCGCCGCGCTGGAGGCCCAGATCAACCCGCATTTTCTGTATAATACGCTGGATACGATCAATTGGATGGCCATCGACCGGGATGCGTTTGAAATCAGTAATTCTATCGGGGCGCTGGCGGCGATTTTGCGCTATGGCATAGATAACAGCAATAGCATGGTGACGGTGCGCCAGGAATGCGACTGGCTGCGTCAGTATTTATTTTTACAGCAGACCCGGCTGAAAAATACATTTGAGTGTGAGGTCCATGTGACGCCGGAAGCGATGGACTGCCCGATCCATAAGCTGCTTTTGCAGCCCTTTGTGGAAAATTCTATTATTCATGGCTTTGACGGCGTTATGCGGACGCACCGGCTGACGGTAAACATTGTTTTGGACGGACAGATGCTGGATATTATTATTTTTGATAATGGTAAAGGTATCCCGGCGCCGGCGGTGGACGCCATGAACAAGGGGATATTTGAGAAGACCATGGAGAAAAATCATATCGGAATGGAAAACGCCATTACCCGCATTCATATGTATTATGAGCAGGCTCAGGTCAAGATCGAAAGTGAGCAGGGGGAATTTACGCGGATACATATACGGATTCCGGTAATTCGGGAGGCGCCGCCACAGCCGGATCTGCGGCCCGATGGGGAGGCGCCGCCAACGGAAGAAGCGCAGCTTAGTGTGGCTTTGTAGGCACAGGAAAAGGGGAGTCAAGTATGAAGGTATTAGTTGTGGAGGACGAAATCCGCATCCGCGAAGGCATTGGCCGTTTGCTGGCCCGCCAAAATTCGGGCTATGAGCTGGCCGGTGAGGCGGAAAACGGGCAGCAGGGCTATGAAATGGTGTGCTGCCAACAGCCGGATATTATCATAACAGATATACGCATGCCGGTCATGGACGGCCTTGAAATGCTGGAAAAAATCTATGCTGACGGGTACACGCCAAAAGCCATCGTATTGAGCGCCTATTCGGAGTTTGAGTATGCCAGGCAGGCATTAAAGCTGGGCGTGACGGAATATCTGCTCAAGCCGATTAATCTCAGTGATTTTTCCAAGGCTCTGGCCAATGCCCGGATGCAGGTGGAAAAGGAGCGGATGCGCCAGCCGGAGGAAATGGGAACGCTGGAGCAGATCATCAGCGGACTGCTGTGGGGCGGTCTGGTGGCCGATGTGGCGGTGCAGTCTTATGTGGAGCAGAAATATAAGATCGGACCGGAGACGGCCATGCTTGATATCTGTGTTTATCTGGGCCGCGATTACGAGCAGCATCTGGGCCGCGCGCGGCGGCAGTTGGAGCTGTTGCTGTCGCAGCGGCCAGATATTTCCTGGTGCCTTTTGGAGGCGCCCTATGAGAAATCCATTTATATTGTTTTATACGGCGTGAAGCAGATCAACAGTGTGGAGCGCTGGTTCCAGTATGAAATACTCAGCGACCGCTTCACCAGTGAGGGCAGAGCCGGTGTGGGATGTATCCAGAGCCGGGGCATTGCCGGTATCCGGGAAGCCTTTGAGACGCTGGCGCCTTATATGGACTGGAATATTGCCCTTGGGGAGGATGTGATGATTTCCTATCCCAAAATCACAAAGGTTCAGAATATACCGTGCACCTACCCGGTAGAGCTGGAAAATCAACTGAAGGTGGCCATATGCACTATGGAGCCGGAAAAGGTCAGCCGGTACGTTGCGCAGTTCCATAAATATTTTCTCGGCGGCAGGATTTTTGCACCAAAGGAGATCAAGGAATGCTATGTCCGGTTTTTGTGGTCATTGATCAATATTGCCAAGGAGGTCGGGAGTCTGGATTATCAGAAGCTGGAGCAGCAAAAGCTTTTGGAAGCGATTATGAATGCCCGGACCCGCAAGGAATTAAAGGCGGCAGCGGACGGTCTTTTGGATAAGCTTAAATTCCATCAGGGAACGGAGGACGAGGTGGTCCATCTGACCGTGAAGCGGGCAAAGAGTATGATCCACGAGTTTTACCAGACCGGTATTACGCTCAATGAGATTGCGGACAAGCTAGATATTACGCCGGAATATCTGGGCAGCCAGTTTCATAAGGAGGTCGGCGTGAATTTCAGCACTTATATCCGGGATTTCCGCATAAGTAAGGCCAAGGAGCTGCTCATCGGAACGCCGTTGAAGCTGTATGAGATCGCGGAGCAGGTCGGCTACACGGACCCCAAGTATTTCAGCCGCGTATTTAAAGAATGTACCGGGCAGCTTCCGGCGGATTACCGGAAGGCCCATAAATAAAAGTGGGTCAGAGAGGCCTGTGCTCCACAGGCCGTGGTCTGGAAGGCCCATAAATAAAAAACGGAGCAGGCGAATGGCTGCCTGCCCCCGGCGGCCCCAAAGGGCCACGAGCGATGCTGGGTCAGGGCGGTTAATTCACGCCCTGATTTGCGCTTGCGATGGCCGAATTTGTACTGGATACGGCGGCATCGATGGAAGTCTGGACATCGGAACCGTTGAACACGGCTTCCAGTGCGGTGACCAGATCGGTCCGGAGCTGTGGAAGCTGGGAGAGCAGCGGGCCGGCGGTGATTTCATTGACCTTGGAATTGAGGAGCTGGTCAGCAGCGACACGAAGCTGGGGATATTGCTGGTAGGTTGCGGTCATGGATTCTGTTTCGTAAGCCGCGTTGCAGATGGGGAAATATCCGGTTCCGCCCGCCCATGTGGCCTGTACCTCGGCAGAGGTTACATATTTGAAAAATTCCATAACGCCGGCTTCGGTTGCCGGATCCATACCTGCCGCAGCACACAGAGCGCCGCCGCCGGCGTATACGCCCTGGGCTTCCATACCTTCCGGCAGCGGAAGGGCGGACACGCCGACTTCAAAGTCACAACTGTCAATGACGTTGCGGCAACTGGCGGAGGTACTGATAAACATGGCCACATCCTTCTGGGTAAAGCCGCTTAACGTATTGGTTCCATCGGAGCCGTAGTTGAGCAGATAGCCGGAATTTTGCAAGTCGGCGATCCAGTTAAAAATCTGGCCGATCTGTTCCTGATAAGCCACTTCTGTGGCGCGGGCACTGCGGCCATTGCCGTTATTGATCGTAAAGCCGCCCATATTTGTAACCATCTGGTCCAGTGCGTAGCCATAGGCATACATGCCCACCGGTTTAATGCCTGAATCCTGTGCGGCGATGGCGGCAGCGGCCTGGGAGATACCCTCAAAGGTTGACGGAAATTCCGTATAGCCGGCAGCGTCGAAAACATCTTTATTATAATAGACAACCGGAGAGGAACAGTTGAAGGGCATCGCATACATCGCGCCGTTTACAGTGTAAAAGTTTACAACCTGGTCCAGTAAATCGCTGTCATCAAAGTTGTAGGTATTTATCAGCTCGGTCATGGATTTGATTATACCGGAATCGATCATGGACTGGAGATTCTGCTCGCCAATCTGGATAATATGGGCGCTGCCGTCACCGCCGGCCATATTAAAAAATTTACCAGTGGATTCATCGTAGGAGCCCTGATTTTCTGCCGTTACCACATATTTATCCTGACTGGCGTTAAAGCCCGCCACGATGCTGTCAAGGACTTCCTGATTGTTGCCGCTCATGGAATGCCAGAAGGAAATGGCGACCCTATCCCCCGGGGCGGCGTTTGCGGCTGAGCTTCCCGCATTTGTGCCTGAGGTTCCAGTGTTTGTGCCGGAGACGTTGGAGGCTGGAGCGGAGCAGCCGGTGAGCATCATGGCCGCAGCGGAAAGGCCGGCGATGGCGCAGGTGATCTTGTATTTTAATCCTTTTTTTGTACGTATCATATGATTCTCCTTTTCTTGTGAGTGGCGTTTTGCCAAATCTGAGTTATCGGCGGAAGTTGCCAATTCAAATCTTCTAATGGGCGATACTTAGCCAAAGCATAGTTTCTATTTTAAAGCTCCCTTGGTCATCCCCTCCTGAAGGCGTTTTTGTCCAAAGAAGATTAAAAGCAGGGTTGGTAAGGATGTGATGACGGCGCCGGCGGCCATTAAGCCGTAGTCACTGACCGCATCCGCATTTTTAAGCTGGCGCAGGCCGATCTGCACTGTGCGCACTGTGTTGTTGGTGGTGGATAACAATGGCCACATATAAGCATTCCAACTGACGAGAAAAAAGTAGATGGCCAGTGTGACGATTGTATTTTTAACCATGGGCACCGCGACCTTTACAAAAAATCCAAAGTCCGACACGCCCACCACTGTGGATGCTTCCTTAAGCTCGCCGGGAATCTGGAGCATGTTCTGGCGGATGAGGAAAATCCCGAAGGTGGAGGCTATACCGGGCAGGACCAGGCCAGCAAATGTGTTGAGCAGGTTCCATGACCGGATGGTCTGGAAATTGGAAATAACCAGTACCTCGCCGGGGATCATCATCGTTGCCATCATAATCAGGAAGATGATCTTTTTCCCGCGAAACGGAATAAATACAATGGCGTAGGCCGCCAGCAGCGCAAACAGGATCTGCAGGATGGTGGAAAGTACGCCGGTGACCGCCGAGTTGATCATGTAGTGCAAAAGCGGCTGCGTCCGGAATGCATTGATATAATTATCCAGATACAGTGAATCCGGCAGATATATTCCGTTTAATATATCGCTCATATTGGAAAAGCTCAGGGATACGGAAAATAACACCGGGAAGCAGATGAAAATGGCGGCTGCGATGAGTACGATATAGGTGATGGTAAGCTGCGTCTTTTTCATTGGTAGGTGACCATCCTTTCTGTCAGCTTTGTCTGAAGCTGTGAGATCAGGAAGATGAGAATAAATAAAATAATTCCCTGAGCCGAGGCTGAGCCAAATCGGAAATTGACAAAGGCGTCATTGTATAAACGGTAAACGAGCAGGTTCGTGCTGTTATTAGGTCCGCCCGCGGTGAGCATATCAATAAGTCCAAAGGACTGGAACGCATTGATCAGAGAAATCGTAAATACAAAAAACAGTGACGGAGATATGAGAGGAATGGTAACCTTTCTGAGACGGTAAAAAAATCCGCCGCCGACGATATCCACGCTCTCATAGTGGGATGTGTCGATGTTTTTCAGGCCGCCCATAAGGACAAGATAGGCAAAACCGATATTCATCCAGATGGATACAGCAGACACCGATACAAGGGCATAATTGGAATCCGTAAACCATCCGATGCGCTCCCCTCCGAAAAAAGTGACCAGGTGGTTGAGCAGGCCGGCCGTGGGATGGAAAAGCAGATTCCAAAATACAGAGCCGGCAGCCACGGAAATGCCCATGGTGGATGAAAAGATCGTGCGGAATATGCCCATTCCCGGGTGATTTTCACAGGATAATACGGCAAGGAGCAGGGAAATGATCAGGGTCAGGGGCACGGTCAAAAGTGTGTACAGCAGTGTATTTCCCAAAATCTGTATATATCTTGAATCCGTAAATAGATCGGTGTAATTATGGATACCGACAAAGCTTGTCAGTGCACCGGTATTTGTGGTGGCAAAAAGGCTTGTCAGTACGGTTTTGCAAAACGGGTAGATAACAAAAATCATAAAAATGAGCATGGACGGCAAAAGATAGATGATCCAGAGCGGAAGCGGCTTCTTTGTTTTGCTGTTTACCTTTAACCGCATGGCAGCATTGGCCGTCAGGCTGTTGGATGGATTATTCATTGCATTTCCTCCTGTTATGCGGAAAGCTCTGCCGGGCCCTGAACATGTATGGCCGGGCGGATGAGCTGTCCTGTCTGTTCATCAAAGAAATGAAAGGTGTCCGGCGACATATGTATTTTCAGCGGCCGGTTGTTCTCGGTCATAAACTGTCCACTCCAGCGGGCTGTAAAAAGCTGATCACCAACGTAAAAAATCACCTGTGTTTCATTTCCCAGCATTTCTGTATTGACAACCATGACGCTGCTGGCCGTATTGCCCGAACCTGCAAAATGGATTTGCTCGGCCCGGACGCCAATCTGCCAGTGCGTTCCATCGGGCAGATTTTCTCTTTCTTCGGACGTCAGGGGCAGCGCAATGGAATCGTTCAGCACCAAAGTATTGCCGGTAAGCTTTGCGGAAGCAAAATTCATCTGTGGGGAACCGATAAATCCGCCCACAAAAGTGTTTGCCGGTGCGTTATACAGCTCCAGCGGCGTTCCGGTCTGCTGGATCTTACCGCCCTGGAGGACCATGATCCGGTCGCCCATGGTCATGGCCTCTACCTGGTCATGGGTGACGTAGATGACGGTCAGGCCCAGCTTTTTTTGCAGTCGGCAGATTTCCGTGCGCATCTGTCCGCGAAGCTTGGCGTCCAGATTGGATAACGGCTCATCCATGAGACAGATGGGCGACTGGCTGCACACGCTTCGGGCCAGAGCCACACGCTGACGCTGGCCGCCGGAAAGCTCTCGGGGCTTTCTTTTCAGGTAATCTGTCAGGCCAAGAAGCTCTGCGGCTTCCTTTAAACGGCTTTGCTGCTCATTTTTAGAAATTTTTTTCACATCCAGTCCGAATAAAATATTATCCCTGACTGACATATGGGGGTAAAGCGCGTAATTTTGAAAGACCATGGAAAGATTCCGGTCCTTTGGAAGCATGTCGTTGGCCGTCTGCCCGTCAATCCTCAGTGTTCCGTCGGTTATTTTTTCCAGCCCGGCAATGATTCTTAATAATGTACTTTTTCCGCAGCCGGAGGGGCCAACGAGTACGAAAAATTCACCTTCGCGGACATTCAGGCTGATTTTTTCCAAAATGTTAGTTTCACCGTCATAGGTTTTGGTCAAATTGCGTATTTCGATCTTATTCATGGCTGCTCCTTCCTTGTAAGCATTCGGTTCCTGTTTTCTTTCCTTTCCAGGCGCCAAAGAAATGCATGACGTTTAGGTCGTCCTCCAGGTCATCGCCGTGGGTGCCGTGACCGTCGGCATTTGTGTGGATGCCGTGGTCGGTGGCCCAGCATATCAGTGTATCTGATCCGCCCCAGCCTTCTTTGCAGGCACGGCAAAGCCGGTCGAAGGCGGCGATATGGTGCCTGAGCGCCGCCAGTGCCTGTTCGGATTCGGGAGAGGTGCGGTGCATAACATCGTCATATTCCTGATTGTATACAATGACCACATCGTAGCTGTTGCCGGCGATCAGTTCCTCCGCCTTGTCATTGACCTGTTCATCGTAGGGCATAATATAGTAGTCGATCTCCCGTCCGCCAAAAAGAATGGCCATGCTGGAATTGTGCACAGCGACTACGGCTGTGCGCAGCCCTGATCTTCCAAGCAGGTCAAATAAAGATTCCTGAAGGAGGACGTACTTTTCGTACTTTTGAATACCGTGTACGGCGGGTTCTACGCCGGTGTACATTGTTCCGAAGCACACAGGTGTTACGGACGGAAGCACGGTACATACGGGAATGCCCATCTGGGTATGTGCCAGCACGGGTGCGAACCATTCTGTGTACTTTTGGAAAAGCCACATGCCTACGGCGTCCGGATTGTAGATGAGGACCTTTTGTGCGTGGTCGATGCCTTGTGTGTTCAGTAACTGTTTTACGAATGAAATCGGACCATCGGCATCTGCCGGAGCCGGTATACCGATGATGTCAGCCAAAGTTGCGGCGAATTGGGTCATGGATATGGAGTTATTCACTTCGTTTCCTTCTTTCTGTGAAATGTGTTGATTTTTCGTGCGCATATTTAGTATATTTGTACAAAGTAAAATCTGAAATCATTTCCGGGAAAAACACTGGTAAAGTTGTGTAAAATAGATTTACTATCTTAGATTTTTTACCCTTTTAAAGTTATCTCCTATTTTATAATCTTAAATTATTGTGTATGCTTATATCATCAAAAGGAGATACAAATCAGAAGGAGGAAGGTAACTATGAAATTTAAGAAATTAGTGGTTATGTTATTGACATTGGCGATGGTGGCAGGTCTTGCGGCCTGCGGAAGCTCCGGAGGGAGCGGCACATCCGGAGGCAAGGATACAAAAGCGACAACAGCAAATAACGGCGATACGGATAAAGCCGATCAGGCGACCGAGGGAAACGGCGGAGAGGCCGCAGACGTGGTGATGTGGTATTATTGGGAAAATGAAAGTCATCAAAAGGCGCTCAATGAAATGCTGGATAAATACAATGCATCTCAGAGTAACTACAAGATGACGGCCAAATATGTGCCGTTTGCAGACTTTAAAAAGCAACTGTCCATCGGCGCTTCCGCCAGCGAGCTGCCCGACCTGGTGCTCCTGGATTCCCCGGACCACGCAAGCTATGCATCTATGGGGATTTTTGCAGACCTGACCGGAAAATTTGACGTTGGTACATACTATGACGGCCCTGTTTCTTCATGTACCATTGATGGCAAGCTGTACGGCGTGCCGTTTGGCAGTAACTGTCTGGCACTGTACTACAACACCGATATGTTTAAAGCTGCCGGTATTGAAAATGCGCCCACAACATGGGATGAGCTTCAGTCAGCCGCTGAAAAGCTGACAAAGGATAATGTGACCGGTATCGCATTTTGCAGCCTGCAAAATGAGGAAGGTACGTTTAACTTTATGCCGTGGGTATGGTCCACAGGCGTGGGTTCCTATGACATCAATTCCGAGGGCGGCAAAAAGGCTCTGAGCTTTGTGAAAAATCTTGTGGATACCGGCGTTATGAGCAAGGAGTGCATCAACTGGACACAGGGCGATGTGATGAATCAGTTTATTTCCGGCAATGTGGCCATGATGATCAATGGACCGTGGCAGATCCCGACCATGAAGCAGGAAGCTCCGGATCTGAACTGGGATGTGGCTCTTATTCCGAAGGATAAAGAATATGCCTCCGATCTGGGCGGCGAGAACTATGCAGTGATTGCCGGGGGCAATGAGGCCGGAGCCCTTGATTTCCTTGGCTTTGCAACACAGCAGGATCAGGTTTCCTTTATGATGAACACCATGGGTTACATTTCTGCCGACAAGGAGATTGCAAAGACACAGTTTACCTCTGAGGATGAAAAGGTATATCAGAAATTTATTGAACAGATGGATTATACAAAGGCAAGAGGTCCTCTGGCTGACTGGCCGTCTGTATCCGACGCGATTTCCCTGGCCTTTAATCAGGTAATGACCGGGGCTGCACAGCCGGATAAGGCCGCTGAGGATGCTCAGGCAACCATCGATAGTATCGTGACACAGTAAATTCTGCATAAAATGAACATAATGGTAACCGTTCGGTCCGTCTGAACGGTTACACATAATAAAATCAGCGGCCGCACCGCAAAGCTGTATTAGCCTATGCTCCGGCGCGGCCGCTTATTTTTTTGACCTTTAGAAGGAGGAATTGGAGTGAAAAAAGCAAAAAAGCTGTTCAGATATGACAATATCGGGCTGCTGTTTGTACTGCCGGCGCTGGTTTACATGCTGGTCTTTGTAGGCTATCCGATCGTGGACAATATCATCCTCAGCTTTCAGGATGTGACGACGACCACGCTGACCGCGGCGCACAAGCCGTTTGCCGGGCTGGATAATTACATACAGATATTTAACGACCCGGTGTTCATAAAAGCCCTGTTTAACACGCTGCTGTTTACCATCGGCTGTCTGTTGATCCAGTTTATCATCGGATTTGCCCTGGCTGTATTTTTCAATCAGAACTTTAAGTTTGCCAAACCGATCCGCGGCCTTTTGATGATGCCGTGGATGATTCCCATTACGGTAACGGCGCTGATGTTTAAGTTTATATTCGGAACGGATGTGGGTATTCTCAATTATGCGCTGCAAAGTCTGGGGATCATTACCCAGAATATTGACTGGCTCACCTCCACCGGCACGGCCATGATCGCGATCATCGTGACCAATGTGTGGATCGGTATTCCATTTAATATGATCCTGATTTCTACCGGGCTGACCACCATCCCTCAGGAGCTTTACGAGGCGGCGTCCATTGACGGGGCAAATAAGGTCCAGTCCTTTTTCCGGATCACCCTGCCGCTGTTAAAGCCGACCATTGAATCCGTGCTGATTCTTGGATTCATTTACACATTCAAGGTATTCGATCTGGTTTACGTTATGACCGGCGGCGGACCGGTAAACTCCACCCATATGCTGTCCACCTACTCTTATAAGCTGTCCTTTGAAATGTTCAAATACAGCAAGGGCTCGGCGGTGGCCAACGTACTGCTTGTGATACTGCTGATCGTGGGCTTCTTCTATCTGAAATCCACATCCTCGGACGAAGACGCATAAAAGGGGGAATTTATTATGGAAAAAAGAATTACCGGAAAGAAAAATGTGGTATTATGTATTATATCTGTAATTATTTTGTGCGTGCTGTTATTTCCTCTGTTCTGGATCGTTGTGACCAGCCTGAAGACCGAGCAGGAGATCTTTAGAATTCCGCCAACGATCTTCCCCGAGGTCATCAATACGAAATCCTATGCCGCACAGGTGGAAACCGGCGATTTTAATATGTTCCGTTCTTTTGGAAACAGCCTTTTAATTTCCATCGGAGCCACGGTGATCGCCGTTGTGCTGGCCGTTCCGGCCTCCTACGGTATTGCCAAATATCATTTCAGAGGTAAAAAGGTAATGATGCTGGGCTTTTTGGTAACACAGATGCTTCCGGTATCGGTATTGCTGACACCCATGTTCATCCTGTTAAAAGGGATGCATGTGTACAATACGCCTGTTGCAGCCATATTGGCGGACGCCACCATTGGCATACCCTTCTCGGTGCTGATCCTTAAAAATTATTTTGCATCTATCCCAAAGGATCTGGAGGAGGCGGCTTATATCGACGGCTGTAACCGGTTTACAGCGTTTATCCGGGTGCTCATCCCCATCGCCAAGCCCGGTGTTATGGTCTGCTCGATCTTCTCATTCCTGTATGCATGGGGCGACCTGGCCTACGGTATGACGTTTATAATGGATCAGCAGAAGCGGCCGATGACTGCGGGCATCTTTAACTTTATGGGGCAGTACGGCACAAAATGGAGCTATCTCACAGCGTTTGCGGTCGTTTCGATTATTCCGGTGGCACTGATCTTTATATTTATGCAGAAATATATTATCAGCGGTATGACCAATGGCGCCGTGAAAGGTTAAACGCTGCGGCAAAGTGTAGGCTGGGGGCCGTTGGAAGTTCGTGCCAGATCATTTTATAATTTACGGAGGTAATTGTCTATGTTATGGGAACAGGATAATAAATTAATGTATCACTTTGACGCGGAGACGCTGGTCATCGAGCCCTGGGGAGCAAATTCGGTGCGTGTGCGCGCCACGAAAATGGCAAAGCTGCCCGATGAAAACTGGGCGCTCCAGATGGAAAAGCCCGCGGCGGCAGTGGAGATCACAAAGGACGACTGTGGCATGACGATGGTCAATGGCAAGCTGGTGGTCCGGGTGACCCATGGCGGCAAGCTGATGATGTTTAATCAAAAGGGCGGGCTGCTTTTGGAGGAATACTGGCGCAACCGGCGGGATCTGACGGACAGAAAATGCAGCGCCATTGAGGTGGAGGCCCGGGAATTTCGGCCAAACGTGGGCGGTGATTACCACCTGACGATGCGTTTTGAGTCTGTGGATGCTAATGAACGGATTTATGGTATGGGCCAATATCAGCAGCCTTATCTGAATCTTAAAGGGGCGGATCTGGAGCTGGCCCACCGCAATTCTCAGGCCAGTGTGCCCTTTGCCATTTCGTCATTAGGCTACGGTCTGCTGTGGAACAATCCGGGCGTGGGCCGGGCGGTATTTGGCAAAAATATAATGAGCTTTGAGGCGTATGGAACAAAGGTGCTGGATTACTGGTTCACCTGCGGGGATACGCCGGCCGAAATCGAGGAGCAGTACGCCGCTGTGACTGGCACTGTGCCGATGATGCCGGAATACGGCCTGGGCTTTTGGCAGTGCAAGCTGCGCTATCAGACCCAGGAGGAGCTTCTTAATGTGGCCCGGGAATATAAGCGCCGGGGACTGCCGCTGGATTTGATCGTCATCGACTTTTTCCATTGGCCAAAACAGGGCGAATGGAAATTTGACCCGACCTACTGGCCGGACCCGGACGGCATGGTTCGGGAGCTCCGGGAGCTGGGCGTGGAGCTGATGGTATCTATCTGGCCGACGGTGGATAAGGAATCCGAAAATTTCCCGGAAATGCTGGAAAAAGGGTATTTGATCCGCACGGAGCGCGGGGTGCGCGTTGGACTGGATTTTGAGGGGGCCACGGTCCACTGCGATGTGACCAATCCCGGAGCGCGGGAGTTTTTATGGGAGCGCGTGCGCAAAAATTATTATGAAAAAGGTATCCGCGTTTTCTGGCTGGACGAGGCGGAGCCGGAATATACGGCCTATGATTATGATAATTACCGCTATTATTTAGGTACGGACCTGGAGATCGGCAATATCTACCCGGTGGATTATGCCCGGACCTTTTACGAGGGCATGGAAGCTGCCGGCCAGGACAATATCGTCAATCTGCTGCGCTGCGCCTGGGCCGGAAGCCAGAGGTACGGGGCGCTTGTGTGGTCCGGCGACATTGCCTCCAGCTTTGACAGTATGCGTAATCAATTGGCGGCGGGCCTGAATATGGGGCTGGCGGGGATTCCATGGTGGACGACGGATATCGGCGGTTTCCACGGCGGCGACCCCAATGACCCGAAATTCCGGGAGCTGTTCGTGCGCTGGTTCCAGTGGGGCACTTTCTGTCCAGTCATGCGCCTCCATGGCGACCGCGAGCCCAGACAGCCCCAGTTTGGCACCACTGGCGGCGCTCATTGCTGCTCCGGCGCGGCCAATGAGGTGTGGAGCTACGGCGATGAGGTCTATGCGATTTGTAAAAAATATATGGAGCTGAGAGAACAGATGCGCCCATACACCCGAAAGCTCATGGCCGAGGCCCACGAAAAGGGAACGCCGGTCATGCGGACGCTCTTTTACGAGTTCCCGGAGGATAAGACGGCCTGGACCGTGGAGGATGAATTCTGCTACGGCAGCGAGCTGCTGGTGGCACCCATATTGGAGGCCGGGGCCACGGCCCGGAATGTGTATCTTCCGGAGGGTAATTCCTGGATTTTTGTGGATAACGATACGGTTTTTGAGGGCGGCCAGTGGATAACTGTGCCGGTGACGCTGGAATCTATGCCGGTGTTTCGGAAGAAATCGCGCTGAACTCGATGCGGTATAAAATTTAGTATTTATAGATAACGAAATGTCTGCGGAAGATAAACCTTCCGCAGACATTTTGTTTTTACTTTTGGGCCTGGAGTTCAATGACTAATTTTTCAATAGTTTCCTCGTCCTGCTCCAGAGCCTGGGCGATTTCGGGAACGGTACAGCCCTTTTGAAGCTTTTTGTTAATCTGATCTTGAAGCAGAATCTTCTGTCCTTCAGCAATCCCTTCTTTTTTCGATGCTTCCTTCAAAATCCGGTCATGATTTTCCTGATTAAACGATGATAATACTGACATTTCTACCTCCGCTCGATGCTTTATCAGAAAGTCTTCAAGAACGTGCTGATCAATACACGTATCAATGGATACGCTTATTGCATCCTTGACTCATATATGTACCTCCATTATAAATTTTTTTCTACAATAATGCAACGCCGGGTAAAAAACTAAATGCAATAATAATCCATCGACAGCGTTCGACAGGATGCTGCTCATTATTATTCGTGGCGGGCTTGTCACAGACACTGTAAAAAGTGTATTCGTCGGCCAATTTTAAGAAAAATAGGCACTTTTTTCACAAATAATAGCGTTCAAATTCCCCCGGATTTATGAAAAAATAACATTATCAAATAGATAGATGCGATGAAGGAGGAAATTGAAATGACAAGAAACAAAAAGTATTTGGGCTACGCCATTTTACTGAACGTATTGGGAGTTTTATTTATGTTCATGTATTCGGGGCTGCAAAACGACCAGATCAACATTATCCAGGGCTTCAGCGGCTGGACGAACACACAGACCCAGTTGCCTATGACGGTCGGCAACTTTGTATGTATTGTTCTCACATTCCTGTATGGTACATTATTCATTAAGTACGGCGTTAAGAAAACGATGATCCCCATTATGCTCATCACCGCCGTTGGATGCGTGGGGATCGCGGTGGCCAACGGCCTTGCAGCCACATCTGGAATTGCTGTGGCCGCAGGCGAAAATGTCACTGGTAACTATGCATTGTTCTTTATCTCGTTATTCGTAACAAGATGCGGCTGTATGATCTTCCAGATGGGCGGCTTCATGCTGGTGGCCAACTGGTTTATCCGTTATCGTGGACGGGCCATGGGCATCGTCACACTGGGCAGCCCGCTGTTCTCCGTTGTGGGAACGTCCGTTATGACCAACTTCATAACGAATCGTCTTGGAAACGACTATCGTCCATTTTATATCGGTATCGCCGTGATCATAGTTGTTATTGCTATCGTATACGGCCTGTTTTTAAAGGATACACCGGAGGAAGCCGGTCTGTACCCCGACGGCGCCGACCAGCCGCCAAAATCAGAGAGCGCAGTTTCTGATGAAGTGAATCTGACCGTAAAGCAGGTCCTTTCGGAAAAGCGCGGCTGGCTGCTGATCATTTCCTATGGCGCGTTTACGTTTATTATCAACGCCTGTATGGGTTCCATGGTTGTCCGTTACATGAGCCTGGCTCCCGCTGGCGCCGAAAATCCCATGGCAGTGTGGATCAATGCGACGAAATGGCTGGCAATGGGCGCCATCCTCGGTATTCCCATGTCCTATATATTCGGCTGGATCGATGATAAGCTTGGCTCTGTAAAAGCATCCATGGTTCTGGGTGCGTGTGAGTTTATACCGGTTCTGGCTCTGATGCTTCAGCCGGAAGGCGGAAGCGCGCCGCTGATGATCCTTTGGGGCTTTGGTGTGGCATGTATGACGGGTGGTGTACCGACACTTCATCCATGTATCACCTCCTACATATACGGCCGCAGGGAATACCAGTCCGCAAACCGTATCATTATGGCGATTCAGTTGATCCCATCCGCAGTTGCGGCAATGATTATGACGATTCTGATCAATTCCGGTCAGGCAATGCTGGCCTATGGTATTTTGCTGGTAGTTATTATTGTAGGCCTGATCGCTACGGCAGCAATGCTGAAAATCAAGGACGCCAATGCGGCAGACCGGGATTATGCCAACAAGGCGTAACCGATCAGAGGGAACGAACAGTTATGAAAAAACGGCTGAATCGTGATATTTTCTCCAAACTATAAACTGGAAAAGAGGTCAAAAAATTAATGGAAACCTGTAAAATTAAAGGAAAACCGCTGGACAAGCCTGTCCGGCGGGTATGTAAAAATATGTTGTCCATGGCGGATATTATTACCGGCGTCAATGCCATCTTAAATCCGGGAAAGGAACCTATCGACTGGTTTGCTCCGGCGAAGGACGCTGTGGCTGCCGTGCATATTAAGAATGGCGTATATGATGCGGCTTTATCCAACGGTAAAGTGCTTTACGGGGGCACGGTTGGAAATAACGAGTTAAAGGATATTAAGATCGTGGCCTATAATGGCAATGAGGGCGGTATTTATGCCGAGGGCGCTGCCACAGATGTAACTGTGGATACGGCGTATATCAGCCTGGCCGGTGAGGGCTGCGGGATCGGCGGACCGGCCAGCGGCGCGGCTGCCAAATACGGCGCGCAGCTAACTCTGAAAAATGTTGTTATTGACACCAACGGTCGGACCAAATACGCCACAGCAGCGGAGGAAAATTCCGTCCTGAAGGTTTACGATTCCATTATCTGGTCCCATGGGATTCCCTATGGCGAGACGTACGAACGGCCGTCGGCACTTATGTCCTCTCCGCCGCCGCCACTGGAGATGGATGGAAATACCCGCACCCATTGTACGATGTCCAATTCATACAGCTATTTTTATAACAGTAAAATCATCTGTGACGGCTGGGCGGCGCTCTCCACAGAGTCCTCCGAGGGCTTTGTTTATCTGGAGGCCAATGATTGCGATGTGGTGTGCACAAAGAATGGTTACGGCGCTTATGCAGACCCGGGCTGTCACGATGTGTTCAGAAACTGTCACTTTGATATGGCCCGTATGGCTGCCATTTTGGCAGGAAATAGTACGATGGAATTTGAAAACTGCGATGCGGACTGCGGCACATATTTCGGCCTGATGCACTGTGTCAACGGCTGGTGTGAGGAAGTGGGCGATATGTCCATTACCGGCGGAAAAATCCATACAAAAGCCGAGGCCTTTCTCATTAAAAGCCATAATGCCCTGCTGAATTTTAATGATGTGGATATTTCATCCGATAAAGGTATTCTCGTACATACGATCCTGAATGACGACCCATGTAAAACCCCTGTGGATGATCAGGCCTTTGGCGTGAATGTGAACTTTACGGATATGACCGTGAAAGGGGCGCTGATCCACGAGGATACAGAGCGGCCCATGTGGGTAACGCTGACCTCGGCAATATTAACGGGCCGGATGGTCAATACAACGCTGGCTATGGATGCAGGCAGCAAATGGATCGCTGACGGGGATTCCACGGTACATCTGCTCAGTGACGTGGATATTGCCCAGATTGATGCCCCGGCGGGGGTGGTGATCACCGCTGTGGGCGGACAGGCCGGAACTTATACACTGGCTTCGGGTGGAACGCTGGTCATCGCCAAATAAAGGAGGTAGTCATTATGGAAACGATTCACAAACCGCTTCATGTGGGGATCAGTGTGGGAAATATGGAAGAATCTCTGGAGTGGTACAAGAAAAATCTGGATTTTGATTTGATCAGCGACGATTATGTACCGCCGCTGAAGGCAAGAATATGTTTTATCCGCAATGGGGATTTCGAGCTGGAGCTGTTTCGGTATGACGATCCAAAGCCGATGCCCGAGGAGCGCCGCATGCCCAACACAGATTTACAGACCATTGGAACAAAGCACGTGGCATTTTATACCGAAGATATGCAGGCGCTCAAAGCGCGTTTTGTTGAGAACGGTGTGGATATTGCCCATGAAGTTATGATGGGAGCGGACGCGGTCATGTTTGTCCGGGATAACTCCGGGGCGCTGATCGAATTTATCCAGTCCGCAAAATAAAAAGTACAAAATACAAGGAGGTACACATTGGTGGGATTTAGAAAAACAAAGAGATTTGCAGCAGGTCTTATGACCGCTATTTTAACCGTTACCCTGTGCTTTTCAAATGTATTGAACGTACACGCATCCAGTGAGGCCTATGTCGGCACAGTTCCTGAAAACGGTATCGAAGCGCCGGAAGGATATCAGGCAACCCTCGTTGTGGATGGCAGGGAAGTACAGATCGTACCCGGTACAACCTATACGCAGGAAGACAATGCAGTCGTTGTTTATACCAATGCCGCCGGACTTTACGGCAGCTATGAAGGCCGCGGCGAGGAAGAATACCGCACCGGCCTGTATGTGGACGCTACCGGTGTTGTGGATGAAAAATCTGTGGCCGATGCAGTGAGCGGCGGAACCTACGATGGAAGCAGCGCTGATGGGATTCGCATAGATTCCTCCAGTGATAACTTTAACGGTCTGATGCTTGTGGGCACCGATGAGGCACCGGTAGAATATACCATCAACAATTCCACCTTTAATTTCCTGTCACAAAGTGACGGCAGCAATGTCAGCGATTTTACCGCTTTCGGATCGGTGCTGACGGCCTTTGGCAATGCAAAGCTGACGCTGGACAACGTGACGATCAACACGGAGGGCGTGGCCCGGGCCTCCATTGTGGCAGATACCGGATCGGACATTCTTGTGAAAAATTCCAAGGTCAATGTGGCCGGCGGAACATTATATGACGGCTATGTCAATACAGCCGATCAGACGAAAATGGTAGCTCCGCCATGGGTTCTCGGTATCAGTGGTAATGCCCGCGGCACCAATCTTTTAGGGGATTATTCCACCACTACATTTTATAACTCGGATTTTTCGGCCAGTGAATGGGGCGTGCTCTCCACTGACGCCTGCCAGAAGGTTGTACTGACAGCCATTGACTCCGTACTGACCCTCACCGGCGACAGCGGCTATGGCACATACGCCATTGGCGATGCAAAGGAATATTTTTATGGAACGACATTTAATGTGGCTACCTATGCCAACATTATCACCGGTGGTTATGTGACCTTCGCATCCTCTGACGGAACCTTTGATATTGCCAAGGATAATGATGAAAAATCCGCGGTATTTGAGGGTCTTGAAGGAAAAGGACAAAAGAGTGTGATCAATTCCGATGCCTTTGGTATCATGTGGCACGGCGATGGCGAAGCCAATATTTTAGACGGCACGGAAGTTAATACAGAGAATGCCATTTTCCTTATTAAAAATGGTAATGTGGCAATTAACGTGGACGACGCCCTTTTGAATGTGGAGGATAGCACCATCCTTCAGATGATCGACAATGATGACAGCACCGTTGGCGTTTATATGCCGGAGGGCGCTGCAGGACCATCCTTTAACACGGAATTCAACGAAGAAGAAGGATATCCGGGAATCGATAACGATATTATTTACGATGCATCCGCTGCCGCAGACGACGGTATGGGCGGTCCTGGCGGCCCCGGTGGCCCCGGCGGTGAAGGCGCACCGGATGGCCAAGGCGCACCGGCAGACGCGAACGCCCCGGATGGCGAAAGCGCGCCGGCAGACGCGAACGCTCCCGGCGGCAAAGCTGCTGCTCCGGATTATAACGTTACAGCCAGCTTCACAAATGTTACTTTAAATGGTAATATGTATAATGCCACCGGTTACGTGGGCGCGCCCAAAACACTCAGCGTAAATATTGGCGAGAATACAGAGCTTAACGGTATTATCACGGCAGCCAGCGCGATCCATTCCACCGATGGCGGCCAAACACAGAACACACATTTTACCATTGAGGAATATGATAAGCTTGGTCATGTGGCCAACAAGGTTTACAACAACGGCGCAAATAACGTAGATGTCGTTGTAGGCAGCGGCGGTGTGTGGAATGTAACTGATGAATGTGAAGTTACAAGCCTGACCGTAGAAGCCGGCGGTACCTTAAATGCTGTCGTAACCGTGGACGGCAGTGAGGTAGAAATCACAGAAGGCCAGACCTACGAAGGTTCGATCCGGCTTTTGGCAGCCGCGTCAAGCGGCAGCGATGTTCCGGAGGAAAGCGCAGCCGAGAGTGTCCAGAGTCCATCGACGGAAGCCGCCGAAACACAGGCCGCACAGGCATCCGCTCCGGCCAGCGACAGCAGCAGCGGCGTCAACACTCCAATTATTATTATCATTGTTGTAATTATTATTGCAGTTGCAGCCGCAGTGATTTATACTCAGTCTAAGAAGAAAAAATAACAGAAATCAATACCGGGGGCGGGCTGTTTTATCAGCCCTCCCCTTTGGGTGTTTGTGCGAAGCAGCGAGACATAAAAGGGAGCTTGCTCACTTTTATGGCGACTGCCGCGGTCCGGCACCGCGTAGCTGGATACGAAAGGAAGGCATTTATGAGCGATCAAAAAAAGCTGAGTTGGAAAAAAATGGCCCGTAACGGGATTTTTGCGCTCGTTTTTGTATGCCTGATCGTCTTTCTTATATTTGAGAGTATATCCACAGGAAAGAAAAGTCCGGAAACGAAAAATACAGTAACGCTGAACCTAGTGTACGCTTATCAGAATGCCCAGTGGCATCAGGGCATCCAGACCATTGCTGAAGCCTTTATGCAGGAGAATGAGGAGATACATATAAATACTCAGGTGCAGTATGAGGACAAGGTTTACGAGGATGTTTTATATAAGCTCCAGGCCAGGGATGAGTTGGGGGATATCGTTCAGCTTAAAACACCGGAGCGATACGCTAGAGAAGGGCTGCTCACGCCCATTGACGACCGCTTTGGCGAGCTGCTGGAGGGCTATGCCACCTATGAAGATAAAATTTATGGCGTGGAAGCCATCGGGAGCGCCAGTGGTATTGTCTATAACCGGGCAATATTTGAAAAATACGGGCTGAGCGAGCCGAAGGATTATGGCGAATTTCTCCATATCTGTGACATCCTGAAAAATCACGGCGTAACGCCGGTGGGCATTGCCGGCGGTGATTTATGGCATATGGAATTTTGGGTCAACCATTTTCTTCATACGGATATTTTATATAAAGACCCGGATTGGCTCCAAAAACGGGGGGCGGACAGCGTGCACTGGACGGACCCGGAGCCTCTGGCTATGCTGGCCCATTTAAAACAGCTTTTTGACAATGGCTATGTCAATGAGGACTGGGCGGTTATGAAGGATGGCAATCTGTCCTACGCCATGTCCCAGGGGGAGATGGCCATGATCTATACAGGCTCATGGACGGCAAGGGAGCTGCAAAAGCAGGGAGATGGAATAAGCCTGGGCTGGTTTTTTGTGCCGGATGAGGAAGGAAACGTGATCATTTCCCAGAATCAGGATGTATACTGGTCGCTGACAAAGGCCTGCGGCGCGGACCCGGAAAAATACGCCGCCGCCATCAGCTTTTTAGAATATTTTTACAGCCCTGAGGTTTACGCTGTCCTGTGCCAGGACACCTACGGGTTTCCGGTGACGAAGGAAAAAGCGGATTATACGGAAACGGATATCCAGTTGGAGATTAAAAATGAGTTTTGTACCGAAGACACGCATATATCCGATTATATTGGCAATGATGACACCCCTCAGGGCTTTGAAAAAAGTATGCTCAAGCTGATCCAGACCATGGCCGCCGGGGAAACCACGATCAAAGCAACCGCACAGCAGTTAGATGAGTTATGGACTTTGTCAGGGATTTCCGAAGGAAATCGTTGACCTGCTTGCGCATCAGCGCAATACCTTTCAGGGATTTCCGAAGGAAATCGTTGACCTGCTTGCGCATCAACGCAATACCTTTCAGGGATTTCCGAAGGAAATCGTTGACCTGCTTGCGCATCAGCGCAATACCTATATTAACTTGTCAGGGGAGCGTCAGGAGAAGTGAAGCGTATGAAATTAAAAGGCCTTTTAAAAATGAATGGGCTGCGGTCCACATTTGCAAAAATGACGCTGTTTTTTGTAACCTTCGGGCTCATTCCCATAATTATCATAAGCATGGTATTTTTCCACTGGTATTACACCGATGTGGAGGAATCCACGATCAAAAATTATTCTCAGATCGCGGAATATCTGGAACGAAATCTATCCTCCGTTATTTTGGGGGTGGACGATATTGCCGGATACATGTACGATTTTTCTGTGGATGATGATTATGAGCATTTGTATGAAATACTCCAGGATGATACACTGGATGCTGTAGACCGGAAAATATACATCAACAAAATGCTCCAGGATATGCTGCTTGGAAATGCCAGCGTGTCTTCCGCCCGCTTTTACACTGCCGATGGCGAAGCCTACGCCTTGTTTGACAGCCAGGGAAAAAGCCTTCAATCGGCGGACCTGATTCTCAACAAGATCACAGTCACCGGGGAGAATCTCCACCAGATGCTGCTGATGCCGGCGGTATCCGAGGCGGAATACTGTACAAATACGGACAGCTATGTCTTTTCTGTTGTGCGGAATTATATGAATACCCGTACGGTCAAATCCACCAGTGAGACATATATGGGAACATTGTATCTGGATATCGATTTAAAGGATATACGAAAGCTGATCAGTACGATCGATGTGGGCGCCCAGGGCAATATTTATGTGGTCGATCCCCGGACCGACCAGTGGATTTTCAGCTCGGAGGATAACAACCGGCCCAATGACCGGATTACGGCCCATGCCCGGAACGGAGGTCTGGAGCCTGTAATATTTGAAAACGGCTGCTGGTTTTTCTGCCAGCCTCTGACCAATACGGATTATTACGTGGTCCTTCAGATTTTAGTGGATGATGTGCTAGATACCTACATTCAGAACCGGCTGTTTATTATCGTCATCGTTGGATTTGCCATATTGATTCTGTCCATTGCCTACACGTCGTTTTCCGAAAAAATGAACGAGCCGGCCCAGAAGCTTAAAAAAGCCATGCAGCAGGTGCGGACCGGCAACCTGCAGGTGCAGGTGGACATTCATACCCATGATGAGATGGAATATCTGGGTGATGGTTTTAACAAAATGGTGCAGGACCTTCAATATTATATCGAACAAATGTATATCGTTCAGCTCCGGCAGAAGGAAGCAGAGCTGAACGCGTTGAAAATGCAGATCCAGCCCCATTATTTATATAATACACTGGATGTGATCCGTATGACTGCGATGGAAAACAATGATCCTAAAACCGCCCGGCTTTTGGAGAGCCTGGCCCGCCAGTTACGCTACGTGATCGGCCAGCAGCGGGAGCGGGTGCCCCTGTATCGTGAGCTGAACAGTATCCAGGAGTATATTGTGCTAATGAACGCCCGGTATAATGATAAGTTCCAGGTGAATGTCAATGTATCTGACAGCGACCGAAACCTGTTTGTGTTAAAGCTGCTGCTCCAGCCGGTAGTGGAAAACTGTATCAAGCACGGACTCCGGCAGAAGGAGGGCCGCGGTACCATGGATATCAATGTCCGCCGGTTTGACGACTATCTGGAGATCATCGTTATGGATGACGGCATAGGGATGACGCAGGAAGCGGCGGAGCGTATCCGGACCATGCTGGAGGGCCCGGCCGCGGCAGCGGAAAAGACGGTCGCCACGGCGGAGGAACCGGCCGCGGCCACGGAAAAAACGGTCGCCACGGCGGAGGAACCGGCCACGGCAGTGGAGAAAACGGCTAGCGTATCGTCAACGAGCGAGGCTGCGGGGGCCGCGGTGCCGGCAGATGCGAAGCTGGCCGCGGATGCGGACAAATCCGGCATCGGGCTTAAAAATGTTTACGACCGGATAAAGCTCAGTTGTGGCGAGGTGTATGGATTTACAGTTACCGGTTTTGAAAATATTGGCACAATGGTAAAATTCAGGCTGCCAATCTGGGAGGATGAGGAAGATGTGGAAAGTGATCATTGCGGATGATGAGCTGGTTATTTTAAACGGTCTTAAAAAGCTGCTGGACTGGAAGGCGCTGAATGTAGAAATTGTAGGTGACGCTGTGGATGGCAGGGAACTCATGGAGGAGATTGCCGCCAGGGAGCCGGACATCGTCATATCGGATATAAAAATGCCGCATATGACCGGACTGGACGTCATTAAGGCGTGCAGTAGTTGGAGCCGTGGGCCGAAGTTTATATTTGTCAGCGGTTACGAAGAATTTGCATTTGCCAAGGATGCCGTCCGCTACGGAGCCGTGGATTATCTCTTAAAGCCGGTGGGGATTGAAGATTTTGAAAATGCAGTGAAAAAGGCGATCTCACAGATTGAGGATAAAAATACAGCGGACATTTTCCGGGAGGAAAGAGACGAGCTCCAGCAGATGTTCCAGAAAATGAACGACGGCTACGAATACGCTGAGGAGGAGCTGTACCAGCGTTTTGAAAAGGAAAAGATCAATTGTGAAAATGGTTTCTTTGTGGGCGTATGCTTCAGTCTGATCGTGGATGACGTATTGAGACAGCGGATGTCCTATGAGCAGATGGGCCTGCTCCGGTTCAGCGTCTACAATAAAATTGCGGAGCAGTTCCGTAAGCGGCGTCTGGGCTTTCTTATCAAAAAGGAGGAATATTTCTGCGATATGATGGCGGTGCTGCCGACCGAAAATAAAGAAGATTATGTGAAAACACAGTTACTGCCCATCAAGACGCTGGTGGAGTCGGAAATGAACGTCCGGCTGTGTATGGGGGTGGGAGCCCCTGCGGATGCCATTGGATTATGGAAAAACTCTTATAAAAGCGCCAAATTTGCCTGTGAGCTTTATTATTTTGATGAACAGGCCGTCATTGATTTTGGCCGGATCAACCGGGAATATAAAGTATCCTTTGATGATTTCAATCAGATATGCGAGGACGTTTTTCAAAAAATCGCAGCGCGTGATGCCGGAGCCATGGACAGCATCAAAAGTGCATTGGCGGCCATCGAAGCCATCCATTACGGCAACCGGTATGCTGCGGTGAACCGAGTTCTTTTATTTACCGGAGCTCTGCTGGAAAAGCTGTTTGTGGTGGACCTGGTGGACGGGGATTTCAGTCAGCGGCAGAATGAGGTGCAGGAGAGTATACGTTATATGGATACATGGCGGGAGCTGTGCGGGTGGCTTCTCCCTTATTATGAGCGGCTCATTGAGGAAATTAATGCGCGCAATAAAAATAAAACGTCCTCGGAGATCATGCGGGTGAAGAAGTATATTAATGAGCATTATAATGAGGACCTGTCGCTGAAGGAGCTGGCGGAGGTGGCCTGCGTCAGCCAGAATTATTTCAGCAGCCTGTTTAAAAAGGAGACGGGGGAGAATTATAAAAGTTATGTGACAAAAATACGCATGGAAGAAGCGATGCGCCTTGTGCTCGGAACAGAGATGAAAACCTACGAGATCGCGGAGGCTGTGGGGTATAATAATGTGCGCCGGTTTGTGGATGCATTTAAGGCCATTTACAAGATCAGCCCGATGGATTACCGGAAAGCAAATTCGTAAAAAACAGCACTTTCTTCCTCAAAAACTTCATTGAAGGAACCTCCAAAATATGGAACAATAGAATTATGAAATCCCCGATAAATAAGGAATCGCGCTGATGCGCGAGCAGGTCAACGATTTCCGCTGGAAATCCCTGACAAATCATAAGGAGGTATTTGATGAAAACATTATATGCACAGGTAGAAAAGGGCAAGGTTACATTACAGGAAAAGGAGCTTCCAAGCCCGGGAAGGGGCGAGGTTTTACTGAAAGCCGAATACTCCACGATGAGTCCTGGTACGGAATGGGCGCTGATGAATGGATTTATTGTTCCGCTGCCCACAAGCATAGGTTACAGCATGGCTGCTACGGTCATTGAGGTGGGCGAGGGCGTTACCGAGCTGGCTGTGGGCGATCCGGTAGTGACCACCGGCGAGCATGCCCAGTATTTGGTCATGGATGCGGTGAACTGTACGCCGGCGCCTAAAGGTATCGATATGGAGCAGGCGGCTTTCTTTAATCTGGGCCATACCGGTATGTACGCTCTGCGCCGGGCCAATCTGCAGTTGGGTGAGCCGGCAGTCGTCATGGGCCAGGGCTTTGTGGGAGCCATTACCGCACAGGTGGCCAGAGCCGCCGGAGCTTTGCCGGTCATAGTCACTGATCTGGACGAAGGCCGTCTGGATATTGCCCGAAAAATGGGCGTTCATTATGCCATTAATCCAAGAACTTCGCCGGATGCCCTGGAGAAGGTTGTGGCGGGCTTAAAACGGGGCGGGGTTCCCGTGATCTTTGAAGCCACCGGCTCCCGTCAGCCATTGGAGCAGGCGTTTGAGCTTATTGCCGAGCGGGGCCGCGTTGTGATGATCTCCCAGGTTCACGGTGAGGACATGCCCCACTACGATGATAATCTGATGCAGAAGGGCGCCAGTCTGATCGGCACCTATGTCAATTCCAAACCATTTGCCTTGAGACGTGCGGACTTAAAAATACAGGGCGCATGGCCGCCGGTGATGGACAGCCATCTGGCGCGCTATACCAACACGGATGTATGGACCTGCGATGAGGATATCCGCACCTTCCTGGATCTGATCTATTATGGCTCCATAGACATCCATCCGCTCATAAGCCATCATTTCAAGTATACTCAGATGACGGAGGCCTATGATCTGGTATGGAAACAGGATCCGTCACTAATCGGCGGCGTGATCTGCTGGAAGGAAGATTAACTTAACAGAAAATACAGCGCAGTGCTGACGGCGGACCGGCCGAAAGCTCTGCGCTGTATTAATTTTGTTAAATAAATTTTTCCAGTTCCCCTAAAAGCACACGAATATCCAGCGGTTTGATGAGATAGCCGGACATGCAGGCTTCATAGGCCTGCCTTTTATCCTCATCAAATGCGTTGGCCGTCATGGCCAGAATGGGGATCGTGGAAGCATCCTCTTTATGAGATGCCCGAATCCTTTTTGTCGCTTCAATACCGTCCATGACCGGCATACGTATATCCATAAGAATGGCAAAATAGGTTCCGGCCTTCTGTTCATTGTAGCAGGAGACAGCCTCCTGGCCATTCTGAGCCGTATCCACGATCATTCCGTTCATCTCCAGAAGCGTTTTGGCAATTTCCAGATTCAGGTCGTTATCCTCCACCAGCAGTACCCTTCGTCCGGCCAGAGGTGTTGCGGCCAACATTTCGGATGGCGCATCCTTTTTATCACTGTCCAGCCTGGAAAATGTGTCATAGATCACGGAGCGCAGCAACGGCTTGGCTATGAAATAATTGATCCCGGCTTCGCGTGCTTCATCCTCGATATCACTCCAACTGTATGCGGTGATCATAATGATCATCGTATCCGGGCCTACCAAACGGCGTATGCGCCGGGCCGTCTCTATACCGTCAATGCCGGGCATTTTCCAGTCGATCATGGCAATGTCAAACATCCAATCCTCATTTAGACATTTTTCTACTTCCTCCACAGCCCGATAGCCGGATTCCACCCAGAGCGTGTTAGCGCCAATATCATCCAGTATGTCGGCGGTCTGCTGACCGATGGCCGGATCGTCGTCTACGACCAGGACGTGAAAGCCTTTGAGCAGATTTTGCCGCTTCCGTTCCCACTCTTTTTCCTCATCATCGGAAACAAGCTGAAAGGGAATTGTTACTGTAAATATACTGCCCATAGCCTTTTCACTTTTTACCTGGATATCACCGCCCATGAGGTGTACCAGATTGTATACAATGGAAAGACCAAGACCGCTGCCCACGTTGTTGCGGGCATTGCCCGGGGATTCCTGTTCAAAGGGCTGGAACATACGATCCTTAAATTCCTGGGACATGCCGATCCCTGTATCCCGAACGACAAATTCCAGATAGGCAAAGCCATTTGTCCGGCGGCTTTCGCGGATATCCACACGGATGGTTCCGCCAGAGGGCGTAAACTTTAACGCATTGGAGAGCAGGTTCATAAGAATCTGTTTCATGCGCAGCGGATCTCCGATATAGTGGCTTTCCAGAGGCTCCTGATGACACATTTCATAAGCGATATCCTTGTCAACCGTCTGGGAATAAATAATTTCATTGATGTCACATACAAAATCCTGGAAATCAAACAGCTCATGTGCGATCTCCATTTTGTCTGTTTCAATTTTGGACATATCCAGGATATCGTTGATCAATGATAATAAATACTGGGAGGACGCGTCGATTTTGCGAAAGCAGTCCTTTACAATCTTCATGTCTCCGATTTTGAGCTGTCCGATCGTGGTCATTCCGATGATGGCATTCATGGGCGTGCGGATATCGTGGCTCATGCGGGATAAAAAGTCAGATTTTGCCTGATTGGCTGCTTTAGCCGCGATGAGTGCATCCCGGAGGAGCTGTTCCTGGCGGGCCTGTTCTGTCCGCTGGCTGTCCAGTACCTTTACAAGATTGATGGCCAGTATGTCGTCGTTG
This sequence comes from Lachnospiraceae bacterium, assembly GCA_902363555.1. Taxonomy (GTDB): domain Bacteria; phylum Bacillota; class Clostridia; order Lachnospirales; family Lachnospiraceae; genus Catenibacillus. Next base: position 238,461 of record CABJAM010000001.1, read on the forward strand.
AACGGATTATCGACATAGATAATATGGATGGATATCCAGTGATAGTCACCATCAACCTCCTTTTCCTGGAGCTCCATATAAATTTCCCGTTCGCCATTGGCAAATCGCTGTAAGATCGCATCTCTGTCCAGGATGGCGGCGTAGTCCTCCTGGTAGGAGGGATATACATACGGCAGACTGCGGCGTATCATTTCCGTATAAGCGCCCTCTTTTTCAAACGCCAGCTCTTTTTGACTGCCCACAAAGCAATTATACGTATTCTGAGTCAGATTCAGGCTTATGATCAGAGGGTAGGCGGTGTAAATGGCGGTGCGCAGATAGCTGTTTTCCATGATGCGCTCCTGCTCCTGGACCATTTCCAAACGGGCCTGCTCGGTGATATCGGTTATGACCGCCTGTATGACATCCTGGCCATTATTATTCGTGATCCTTCCCATAACAACATTGATCCATGTATCTTCATGGTTTTTTCCAATGTATCTGCGGCGGTAGCTGATGGGGGCATTGTTTAATTCCAGCGTATCGATGGAAGAAACGATGGAGTCATAGTCAAACGGCTCCACTGTCTGCAACGGACTTTGTATTTCACTGCGAAATTCCTCCTCGGAGGAATACCCGTAAATTTTCCAGGCCATAGGATTGGCGGAAATAATTTTATGGGAGGGGTCTGTTGAAAATTCGACAATACCGCAGGGCACTGTATTGTACAGGCGTTCCAGGAAATTCGCCTGCTGTTCATATTCCAGGCTTTTTGCGTTAAATGCCGCCTGCAGCCGTAAAAATTCCTCGCGGCTGGATTCAATGGGGAATAATTCGTCATCTTTGATGGCGCTATATGGAACGGAATTATGGATATGTATGGTTTCCAGTTGATCCCCATTTTCACGGAACACAAAGGTTACCCGCTGCTGGATATTGAGATATTCTTCGGCGCCCGGACGGCTGTGGAGCCGGCTGACGCCCTCGCACAAATAGCAGCCGCCCCCAAGTTCCATGGTATGGTACTGCTCATCCGTCATGTCACAGGCGATCATGCCGTCCTTGCCCATACGAAAGCATGCGGCAACGGCTTCCCTTCCCTCGGCCTTCTGCTTTTCACCGCCGCCCAGCCACAGAATATCCTCCGCAAAGGTGGAGATCATAAATTCCATGTCGGACTCACAGAAATAGGTTCTTAATATTTTACTGGACAGTTCCTCGACTTGCGTTAATGTGAATTTTCCCAAGATTGATTCCTCTCTATACTTGATACAGGCATTAGTTACATTAGAGCGTGTTTGAAAAATACTTTTCGTCAGCTGTGCGTTCCACTTTGTGGGAGATTTGGCCCGAATGAAGGGCGCATAGCGGGCTATGTAACCTGAATTCGGGTCAAATATACTGCGAAGTGGGGCGTGCAGATGGCGGGAAGTATTTTTCAAACACGCTCTAGTAAAGCATAACACATTTTCCAGCGATAATAAAGGTTTCTTTTTTGTATAAAAAGCCTGTTAAATTACGAGTGGACAGTGGCGACGCAGAAGTTTATAATTGGTGATAGGTAATATATAAGAATCGCGCTGATGCGCGAGCAGGTCATCAATTTCCTTGCGGAAATTGGTGACAAGTAATAATAAGAATCGCGTTATATTTATATTGAGGAAAGGATTACGCAGAAGTTATGTATGAGCATCACGAAAAATCTATTGAAATTATGAAGCAGTTTTTTGCCCGGAGGGATGAGGTCATCGCGGTTATTTTAGGTGGTTCCGTAGCCAAGGGATGTGAGCGGCCGGATTCGGATCTGGACGCTATGGTCATTATCACACCGGAGGCTTACGCACAGCGGGTGAGCTCCAACACGACGGTGGAGACGATTTTTGGCCACTGCACCTATGAGGGCGGATATTTTGATACAAAGTATATGACAAAGGAATACCTGATCGCAGCAGCAGAACACGGCAGTGAACCGACACGCAATTCCTTTGATCAGGCCCGGGTGATCTATTCAAAGGACCCGGAAATCGAAGCTATTTTAAGCCGGGTTCCTGTATTTCAAAAGTCTGAGCAGGCGGAGAAAATGCTGTCGTTTTATGCTGACTATTTTCTCAACTATGGCTATTTTCTTAAAATGTGCAAGCCCGAGGGCTTCATGCGGCTGCATGCTGTAGGTGAGATCATTTACAGCGTTTACCGCATGATCCTTCAGGAGCAGGAGGTTTTGTTTCCGTGCAACCGCAGGCTTGAGGAGACGGTGGCTGCCCTTGGCGGCGCGCCGGAAAATATTGTGGCGCTGGGCCGGAAGCTGGCTGAGGACCAGACCGATGAAAGCGCGGATGCTTTTGTGAACGCATATCTGGCATGGCGCAAATATCCTGTGCCGGAGGACAGCAGCCAGGTACTTTCCCAGTATACGGCGGATTTTGAACAATGGTGGCGGGTACCCAGACCGCTTGTTAATGAATGGTGATACAATGGAAAAATTCAGCGAACATCAGGAGGGCTTCTGGTTCACTCTTTTGAGAGCGGACGATATGGAACACGTATGGCATCGGGATATGGAGATTTTGTTTATTCTCAGAGGCGGCGGCCGTATCTGCTTTGACAATACAGGCACCGTCTATACGATCCATGAGGAAGATATTTTTGTCATAAACAGCTTTGAAATGTGCACCATGGACCTGGATGCGGATACGCTGGCGCTTTCTATGAGCCTGTCCGCCGCGTTTATTTCCTCCATGAGCCCGGAAACACAATGCAGCCGGATCAATTGCCGTTCCTTTTTGTTCTCGGAGGACAAGCAGCAGCCGTTCCACCTGCTCCGCCGGGATATGGCCAATGCCTTTCAGGTGCAGTACAAAAATGAAATGCGCCATTCCCTGTATTTAAAGAGCAAGGTTGCCGTCCTGCTGGAGGATCTGGTGCGTTATTTCCTCGATGATACACCGGCGTCCTGCAATGAAGCAGGCTGGGAGCGTCTGCGCAGTGCGGTTGATTACATCCAGCAGCATTACAGGGAAAATATCACTCTGGAAGATCTGGCCGGGTACACGTACCTGAGTCCGACGTACATATCCCACAGCTTTTCAAAGTATTTAGGCATCTCCTTTACCGTTTATCTGACCCAGGTGCGTCTTGTCCATGCCATACGTCGGATGCATGGAACGCAGACATTGACAAATATCGCCTATGAAAGCGGATTTCCCAATGTGAACGCTATGATCCATGCCTTTAAGCAGTACCGGGGCCGGACGCCGGGAGAATACCGGCAGCTCCTTAAAGCTTCGGCGGCCGGTGATGATGTGCCGGCCGCTCAGGAGCTGGTGGATGAAACCCATGAGGAATACAAGGACGTATTCGCCTCTCTGATGAAATATGCAGGCACCTGGCAGGACAGCAGTATACGCAGGGAAACCATGACAGAGCTCCAGGTGGACATGGCCGGACGGAAGCAGCGCCTTCCATGGCACTGGAAAAGGCTCATTAATGCGGGATATGCCAGAGATCTGGTCAATGGCAGTCTCCAGGCGGAAATCGCCCGGGTGCAAAAACAGGTGGGCTTTGAATATATCCGGATCAAGGGGATTCTGGATGATGATATGTGCCTGATGCGGATGGACATCCAGGACAAAACGATCATCAATTTCACTTATGTGGACGAGGTCATTGACTTCATACTTTCCGTGGATGCAAAGCCCATGATCGAGCTGGGGCATATGCCCAAGATGCTGGCTAAAAGTCCGGTGTTCAACTCCATGCGTACCGCTGTCATTTCGCTTCCGCAAAATTACAGTCAGTGGGAGACGCTCATAAGGAATCTTGTGGAGCATCTGGACCGGCGCTATGGCACGGATAAGGTGCGGCAATGGCTGTTTTCCTGCTGGCTGCCACCGGATTATATGGATTTTGATATATGTACGGCCCAGGAGTATGAGCAGATTTATAAGCTGACGTGGCAGACGATCAAGTCTATATGCAGGGATTTTCTTATATGCGGGCCGGGCTGCGCCAGTTATCGAAAATATATGCGCTGGTTTTTAAAAATGTGTAAGGGATGCGGGTGTATTCCCGATGTCATTACTTTCCGCTCCTTTGCCTCAGTCGTGCCGGAGGAGGAACAGAGCGGGTTAAAGCTTATAGGAAATAATTCGAGCTTTTATCTGGCTGTGAGTAAGGACGAGAACTTTTTGTATCATTCAGCAAAGGAGCTGCGCGCTATACTTGATGAGGAGCAGATGGGGGATATCCCTCTGATTTTGGAGGAGTGGAGCAATAATATATGGCAGCGGGATCTCTGCAATGATACGTGTTACAAATCGGCATATCTGTTTAAGAATGTTTTGGAAAATAACGGTCATCTCAATGGTCTTGGCTATTTTTCCATTAACGACCGTATGGACGAGGTGCCGCCCACGCCGGATATGTTCCATGGCGGCTTCGGACTTTTTACGAAAAACGGTGTTCCAAAAAGTGCGTACAGGGCGATGGAGCTGCTTGGCCAGATGGGAAACCGCCTGTTGAAAAAAGGGCCGGGGTACTTTATCAGCCAGAGTGATAACGAGGTGCAGATTTATTTATATAATTATACCCATTATGATATGCTTTACCGTTACCGCCATATGGTGAATATGACAAAGACCGACCGGTATAATGTATTTAATCCGGGAAGCCCTATGGCCTTTCATATACAACTGGATCACATGGTTCCGGGCGCATACCGGATCTGCCGTTATGGTATCAATCGTGAGGGCGGGAGCAGCTATGACGAGTGGGTCCGGATGGGAGCACCGGACCCGTTGGATCGTGAGGAGGAGGAGCGGCTTAAGGTTCTGTCCTGTCCGCAGTATCATGTGGAAAACGTGCAGGTTTCTCTGCCGGATGGGCGGCTTAATATTAAGGCGGACCTGGAGCCCCTTGACGTCCTGCTGATCAAAGTAAAGAAGAAATAAGATCCCGGGGCCACTGATCATTAATTCTTGCTATATTTATCATCAGATCTTGCTCAAGTTCATGGAGTTTTGGAGGGAACCCATAAAAGAAAGCAATCCGGCAATAGTTTACAGTAAGGAAAAGAATAGCCCCGAAGGCGGTCATTTTATATAATCATTATCAGAGTGTGACACACAATTATAAAATTTGTCACCGTTCAGGCACCTGGGCGGTGACACCGATGTTGACCACGCTCAGATAAAAAGTGACCGAAGGGGGATAAATTTATGTCGGAAAAAACGGCAAAGACGGCAGCCAGCAACCATGTGGAGAAGATCAGTACCTTTGAAAAGATCGCCTATGGCGGCGGTGACCTTGCCAGTAACCTGATTCTTGTATTGACCTCAACATTTGTAACCTTTTTCTACACAGATGCATTGGGCTTAAATGCTGCGATCATCGGCAGTATTATGATGTTCTCACGTCTGGCGGACGGCATCACGGACATGCTTATGGGGTATGTGATGGACCGTGTGCGGACGAAATACGGCAAAGCCAGACCGTGGCTTTTGTGGCTGGCCATACCCATTGCCATCGCCTGTGTTCTTGTATTCCTGGTGCCAAATACCGGTGACCTGGGAAAATACATTTACGTAACCATTACATATAATCTTGTGACCACGTTCCTGTATACGATGATCAATATTCCTTACGGCGCACTGACCTCTCTTATGAGCCGTGACCAGAATCAGCGTACAGTTATTAATATTTTCCGTATGCTTATGGCCCAGATCGGTTCTCTGATCATCAATGCGTTTACATTACCGTTTGTCAACAGCGTGGGTGGCAGCAGTAATCAAAAGAGTTGGATCATTGTTTCGATTATTTATGCCGCTATGGCCGCCGCTTTGTTCTTCCTCTGCTTTGCAAAAACAAAGGAGCGCGTGCGTGTTTCCCTGGAGCAGAAGGAAAAGATCAACTTTGCACAATCCTTCAAGCTGCTCATAAAGAATAATTACTGGCTGCTTATCGTAGGAATCTGGGTAAGTATGGCTTTGGGAATGTCCTTAAGCGGCGCCGTAGGTACATATTATGCCAAGTATGTTTTGGGCAATGAAAATATGGCCGGATTTATCGCTTCTGTGGGTATTTTGCCGGTGATCATCTGTATGCCGCTGGTTGCGCCTTTAAGTAAAAAATACGGGAAGCGTAATGTTGCCCTTGTGGGCAGCGGCATCAGCCTCCTCGGCCAGATTTTAATGCTCATCAATCCGCAGAGCGCCACATGGCTGATCGTCTGCTCTCTTATAAAAGGTGTGGGCAGCGCGGCATTATCCGGTACGTTATTTGCCATGGTAGCTGACACGATTGAGTATGGCCAGTGGAAAACCGGCAAGCGTGTGGAAGGTATGCTTTATTCCAGCACGACCTTTGGTGCTAAGATTGGCGCCGGTGTAGGTGGAGCGATCGCTCTGGGTGTCATCGGAGCCGCAGGCTATAATGGACTAGCTGCCGTACAGGCGGAAAGCGCTATTGCTGCCATTAAAAACATGTACCTGATCGTGCCCATTCCATTCCTTATATTGATTCCAGTATTTTACATTTTCTATAAGCTGGATAAAATTTATCCGACCGTAATGGCTGATCTTCAGAAACGTGAAAATGAACAGAAAAAATAGAAAGAAATCATAACATACATTGATTTAGGAGGTATTCTAATGGCTAAAAATTTTAACTATGATGATGTGCCGGTGGTTGAGACAACCTCCGGAAAGCTGAAGGGCTATTTTTACGAAGGGGAATATATATATAAGGGCGTACCTTATGCAAAGGCCGGCCGGTTCCAGATGCCGGAGGACATCACATGGGAAGGCGTGAAGGACGCCACGTCCTACGGCTTTGTGTGCCCGCTGCTCAATCAGGAAACGCCCAATGGCGAGCTGATGGTACCGCATCGTTACTGGCCCCAGAGTGAGCATTGCCAGAATCTGAACATATGGACCAAGTCTCTGGAAAAGGACGTGAAGCGTCCGGTGCTTGTATGGCTCCACGGCGGCGGTTATTTTGCAGGCTCCTCCATTGAGCAGATCGCCTATGATGGCTTTAATATGTGCATGGACGGCGATGCGGTTGTCGTATCGATCAATCACCGCCTGAACATTTTAGGTTATATGGACTTATCCCCATTTGGAGAAAAATATAAAAATTCGGGAAATGCCGGTCATGCCGACATGGTTGCCGCACTGAAATGGATACATAATAATATTGCAGCCTTTGGCGGCGATCCCGACAATGTAACGATCTTCGGCCAGTCCGGCGGCGGTATGAAGGTAGCGGATCTTATGCAGATTCCCGATGCCGACGGCCTGTTCCATAAAGGTCTGATTATGAGCGGCGTGGGCGACGACGGAATTATTCCGGTTTGCCGGGGCAATGGCCGTGAAATTGTAACAGCCCTTCTGGCGGAATTAGGATTTAAGGAAGATGAAGTTGAAAAGCTGGAGACGGTGCCATTTTATGAGCTGGCTCAGGCGTATGCGAAGGTGAATATGCCCATTGCCATGAAGGGCGGCTATGTGGGCGGAAGTCCTCTGGTGGGCGATTATTACTATGGAAATCCCCTTTCCACCGGATTTAGAGATCATGCCTTTGATATCCCCATTATGGTAGGCTCCGTATTTGGAGAGTTTGCTTTCAATCCGTCAGAATTTGACAAGACAAGCCTGTCCGAGGCCGAGATGAAAGCTATTATCAGTAAGGTTTACGGTGAGCATACGGATGAAATCATCCAGGCATTTGCCGGGGCTTATCCGGACAAAAATCCTACAGATGTACTGTCTGTGGACCGGGTGATGCGCCAGCCCTCCAAAAAGCTGGCTAAGCTCCATGCTGCCGGCGGCCGGGCCAAAGCCTATATGTACAATTTTACCCTGGAATTTCCATTCCAGCATGGAAAGATTGCATGGCATTGCTCCGATATACCGTTCTTCTTCAATAATACCGAAAAGGTGGAAATATGCGGTATCCCGGGCGTTAGCGATGCGCTGGAAAAACAGATTTTCGGAGCTTTGATGAGCTTTGCCAAGACCGGAAATCCCAGCCATGGCGGCCTGCCCCAGTGGCCAGAGGTAACGCCGGAAAATATACCTACAATGATTTTTGACCGGACATGTGAGGTCCGTGATAACTACGACGACGCTTTGTATGCGGCCATTGACAGCGTTCTTCCGCCGTTTAATTTATTGGAAGCCATGGCTTCGCAAAATGTTCAGCATTAAATATTAAAATACAGCACAGCCTGTCCGTGGATGGTCCTTCCCACTGGCAGGCTGTATTTAAATCTTTAAAAGCAAAAATATAGTATCGATCATTGACATTTTACAGTCTTCTTCAATTCTTGAATCTTTCAGGTCAAACAAATCCACATCCTGATTTTAAATATGTTAAAACCAACGATGTTTCCCACACTCCTCCGGGCTAAAATAATAGTAACATTAATGCAAAGGAGAGATAAGTATGGCAGCATTGCGAGAGCGAAACAAAGCAACAATTATGGAATTTTTAAAACTATCCGGATCGGAGCGGGTAAATCACCTTCCCCAATTATTTACGGAGGACGGGATGGTGGACCCACCGCCTCAATTTTCCCAAAGTATCCCCACGTACTGCCGCTTCGAAAAGTGGCTGGACATTATTGCCAGGGAGCTTCCGGAGTGGGAGTGGCTGGAACCGGTGATTTATGAGTGTGACAATCCCATGAAGTACCTTGTAAAAACCGCCGGTGTGGGCAAGCGCCGGGAGGCGGACGGTTCCCTGACACCTGTGGAGTGGTATATGACGCTGGATTTCGAGATGGAAAACGGAAAAATACGCATTTACCGTGAGATTATGGATCTGATGGAAAAGCTTCAGAAAAACAATCCCCGTTTTGCTCCGGAGCCGGATGACCCTGTTTTGAGAAAAATCAATATTCTGGCAGTGGAGGAATATCTGGCCACCGGCGGACCGAAGCGCCATTTGGATCGTATCCCAATGTTTACAGATGATGGACTTGTACAGGGGCCTCCATTTATCGGTGTAGGTATTTTCAAATATAAGGACTTTAACGGTGAGCCTAAAGACATACCCGGATATGCCATGTATGATACGGAAATTTATCAGTGTGAAGATCCCAATAAATTTATTGCCCGGCTCATCGGACGGGGCTTTAGCGATAAGTTTGATAAGCACGGAACGGTGATCGGTTATGTGAATTACTTTGTCCATACATTTGAGATGGATCATGGAAAAATCAAGCTGGTGCGGGAGACTGTCAATGGCTGCGACCGTGTGCATCGTGAAAATATGCGCATCTTTCCGGTGGAGATTTCCTATCGCCGTAATATTGTCGGATATTAAAAAACCAGTAAGCGGCGACTGCCGCGACCCGTCGCCAGACGGGGTGTGCAACGCAAATGATCGGCTCGCAACCGTTTCGTTTATGGACGGTTACAAGCCGTTTTAAAGAGAGGAGTTTGTTTATGAAAGTACTTGGAATCAGCAGCGGCCGCCGGCTGGGCAATTCGGAAATACTTCTGCGTGAAGCGCTGGCTGGAGCAAAGGGGCTGGGGGCTGAGGCAGAGCTTGTAAGGCTCAATGAATTTGAAATCAATCCCTGTGAGGGGTGCTCCGGATGTGAGCAGAAGCCTCATGGCATCATCGATTGTGTACGACATAAAGATGATTTCCCTGTATTAATGGAAAAAATCTATGAGGCTGACGCTGTCATACTGGCTTCGCCAATTTACACATGGACACCCAATGGACTTATGCGTGTACTGGGTGACCGGATCGGGCCCTATCACGATGTGGAAATGCTTCGGCTAAAGGGCTATGAGCGGGAGGATTCCCCAATTGACCAGCGGGTATTTAAGCGCCGGGTGGGGGCATACATCACTGTGGGCGGTTCAAAGGACGTCCGTTATTCGTCCATGGCACTTCCGATGATGAATCAGGTTATGTATCCGCTGGCGCTGACCATTGTCGATCAAATGGAGGTCCACGGCGCCTATATGCCCGGGCAATGTGTGGATGACCGTGAAGCTCTGGCGAGGGCCCGGAAGCTTGGTGAGAACGTGGTGTGCCAGTATACAAATATAGACCGGCAGCCCACAAATGCGGTCGGCCAGTCCGCAAATGCGGTCAAACAGTCCGCAAATGGAGCGGATACACCCCAGTGGTGCGCGGAGGTGGAACAGCTTTGTCCGGAATGCCATAATCATCTGTTTGCCATGTACCCGGATGAAAAGAAGGTGTATTGCGGCAACTGTGCTATCGTAGGGGAGCTTGTGGAGGGAGAAAATGGAACTACGAACATAATCTTCATGCCGGAGGCACGCGCAAAGAGTCGTTTTCGCTTGAGCAAAATGGGTGAGCACGCCAAATTTATTGTGGGCGGCCAATCTGTGGAGGTAAAGCAGGCGCGCAGGGAAATGGAAAAGGGCGCGCTTGAAAAGGAGATTTTAAAATATCGCACATATACCCCGGCGCTGGCAAAACGGGATAAGAAAGTTGTTGGTATCAGCTTCGGAACACGAAACGGTAATTCCGAAACACTGACAAAGGCGGCGCTGATGGGCGCCGAGGCTGCGGGGGCGCAGGTGGAGCTTATCCGGTTTATGGATTATAAAATAAAACCATGCATCGGCTGCCTTCAATGCACGCAGGAGGGCCGGTTGGGCAAGTGCATCTATGAGGATGACTTTGATCTGCTGATGGAGCATATTTATACGGCGGATGGCGTTATTTTTGCATCACCGATGTATTCCTGGGGGCCGACCGACGCTTATCGAATTCTATGCGACCGGTTAAATGCCGGCCATAACATAGCTTATCTTAAAAAGATGGGTGCTGATGGCTGTCCGGAAATGTTTGACCAGCGGGTTTTTAAGTCCCGACCAGCCGGAATGATTACTGTGGGCGGCACAAAGGAGGAGACGAAAACCGTTACCACCGTACCGTTAATGCATGTACTTACTTATGGGATGCGTATGCACGTGATCGATCATGTGATCTGCAAGGATACTGGAGCACCGGGCGGTGTGCTGGCCTACCCCGAAAAGGTGGAGCACGCATACGAAATGGGAAAACACATTGTGGAAACATGTGGGTTACCGGAGGAAAAAATGACCTGGATGGGTGATGCTGGCGGACTGTGCCCGCATTGCCACAATGATCTTGTAAATTTCCGGACCGGAACCGATACATTTACATGTGCGGTCTGCGGTGTTTCCGGAAAACTTACCTGGAAAGGCGGCAGGCTGACGGCCCAAATATGCGAGACAGAGGATAACCGTCCGATTCAGACGGAAGCAAAAATGCATCAGCTTCTGGATGAATTTGCCCAATTAGAGGCACAGTGGGAGAAGAATAAAGATGCCGCCGAGACGACCGGCAATAAGTATGAAAATTATCCGGTGCCGGCGTTTCGGTTGAAATAGGAGGGGCTTTGGATGAAGGTACGTAGAATTATTGCATTATTTTGCATGGGTATTCTTATTATTAACGTGGCAGCCTGTGGCAGCGGTTCGGGAAGTGTCAATAACAGTAATATGGGAGCGTCAAAGGCGGAGGGCGTTGTGCAGCCGGATGCGGATAGCGGTGCGCAGCCAGCGGCGGATAGCGGCGCACAACCAGCGGCGGAAAATGGAACGCAGCCCGCGGCGGAAGATGTGCAGCCCTCCGGCAGCGATGCAGAAACGTCGCAGCAGGCCGGTTATAATGTGACGTGGGACGATATGGCAGACATTGTAGTGATGTATCCAGCCATGTCCTCCATTCCTCCAGGATTACAGGCTGTAGAGGATGCAATCAACGAAATTACAGAGAAGGAGATCAATACCCATGTTCACTTACTGATGACGGAGTCCGGCAGCCATGACCAGCAATTAAACCTGATGATGTCCGCCAATGAGCAGCTGGATCTGGTCGTTACCATTCCGATGGGAGCTTCGTCATTTAGCACGATGGTATCTCAAAATCAGTTAAAGGATATTACACTGCTGATGGAGGAGTATGCGCCGTGTGCGCTTAATACGGTGGGCGAGCTCATTAAGGGAACTCAGATCGATGGACGCACTTACGGGCTGACCTGTTATAACAGCTTTGCCAGCGGCATTTACATCAATATGCGTACCGATGTTCTTGAGGATCTGGGGCTGCTTAAAAAGGCGGAGAGCATGACCTCATTTACAGAATTTGAGGAAATTCTTGAAGCGGTGAAAAACAGTGAGAAGTGGAACTATCTGGCGGGAATCGTGGCATCGGATTCCCGAGGCTCCATACTGACACATAACACAAGTATTGCCTATGCGGACCGGTTTGCGGACTGCACATTTATGGACAATCTGGGTAACAGTCAGGCCGCGGTGGCAGTTCTGGACGGCTCAGAAACTGTGGTGGGTACCTTTGCCACAAAAGAGTGGAAGCATAATTATGAGATGGTCAAGTCCTGGTATGATAAAGGCTATGTCTATAAAGATTCCGCAACAACCTCGGAAATGGGCGCATCGTTTATAAAATCCAATGTGGCATTTTCGTATACGGCACAGGCGGAGCTGGGCGCAGAAACAAGTATTGACGATAGCTGCGGTATGGATATGACCAGTGTTCGTATCATCCAGATTCCAATTACTACGGGTACACTTGTAAAATTTACCTGGGGCGTACCGTCCATATCAAAAGAGCCTGAAGCCGCGGTGACTTTTCTGGAAATGCTGTTTAATGATCCGCGAATCGCCAATCTGTTTGCCTGGGGCGTGGAAGGTGTGGATTATCAGGTCGGCCCCGATGGTGTGGCCGGATACATTGACGGCAATGAGGAACCGGCGTATCATACAGTGCCATTTCTTAATCCAAATAAGTTTACTGTCCTGCCGTGGACCGGCGATGCCCCCGACCAGAATGAGGTCGCGCAAAGTCTTATGGATGGGGCGATCCACAGCCCATTTCTTGGATTTGCGGCGGATATGTCAGCGGTGACAAATGAGATCAGTGCTATTACGAATGTCATTTCCGAATATCAGGCGCAGATCGCATCCGGAGCGGCAGAGGTAAGAACGTATGAGGAGTTTCTTGAAAAGCTGGAGACTTCCGGCATTGACAAGATCATCAATACCTATCAGGAGCAGCTTGATTCCTGGCTTGAAATTAACGGGCAGGCCCGGTAAAACTGACAAGTTCCACAACAATAGAAAAAGAATCTGTAAATAAAAAGACAGGAGATATGCGTTCGGAATCGAAGCTTATCTCCTGTTTTGTATGCAGGAATCCCAGTTACGGCCCTGGAGTAAAGGCTCTTTCAGCAAGCTGATTGGCAACGGGAACCTCGGCTTCCCCACCCTTTGCTACTCGGAACAGTGAAACCAGTGCGAAAATAAATACAATGATCGTAATGACTGCGCTGGCGAATGAAATTAAGCTTGTGATTACAGTGCCAAGCAGCGGTATAATGTTAAAGATACCAAAAATATCACGGATCAGTGATAAAATGCCGCTCACAAAGCAGAGGAAAAACGCCTGCATCACCTGCCGGGCCAGCCACCGGTCCTTTACAGCTAAAATGGAGAAGCCAAGGAGCAGTCCGCACAGCAGTGTCTGGCCAAACATCGCCAGTACAAAGGCTAAAACCGCATAAAAAGTCAGCTTGATTCCAAGAAAATCCGTTCTTTCTGTCATACACATACCTCCCATGAATGAGTACGATTGTAAAATCGTAGAAACAGATGCACGTATCCGATATATTTGGCGGATATTGCAAAATAGTTGGTTATCTTAATTGTAACATGCAGGGGGGAACAAAACAATCAAAATCCTGCCATATTGCTCTTACCTCGTGTCGTTTTTCTATGTAAGCTCTTTGTTCTGTTCTTTTTCGATTTGCTTTATGCTTTTTGTTGGAGTTGGAAGATTTTCCGGCATTGTACCGCCAAGTTCTTTTATTGTCTGTCTAACCTTTTTACCAACGTCATAATGTGTTTGATTGGCGGCTTCTTTGCCGACAATATGATCCCGGCGTAGTTTCTCATCGGTTTGGGTAGCACGAAATAGATTTGCAGCAAGCTCAGTACTTCCCATGTGGTCAAGAATTTTTTGACTCTTTTTTAGCCCTTTTCGGATGTGGATATCTCGCATATTTAAGCCACCATATAGGCCCTGATACCCTTTATTTTGAAAAATAGCATAATCAAGTGGCTCGACAACGCCGGCCATTTGTGCTGCTTCAGCCAAAGATTTATTATGTGCAATCATTTCATTACGTATTGCAAGACGCTTTTTATCTTCACTTAAATCATCAAAATTTTCTATTAATTCTTTTTGGCGTGTTTTTATGGCAAAATAAGTTTGGCCCAAAGCGATTATTTTTTTTCGGGAATCGCCATTTTGGACGATTAGATAACAAGCATAACGGGATAACTGATAATCGTCAATTGGTTTTGATGCAGCGCCGGCTTCTACGATTTTGTTGACCTCAACAAAATGGTCATACACAGCATTTTCGCTGTTTTCACAGGCAATCTTTGCTCGATCAATGACTTTGGCGAAGTTTCTCCATTCAGTATACTCAAGGGTATCTTGCAATTCTCTGGCATACCAAAATTCTTCACCATATTCATTCATATGTTTAATTGACTCAAACAGAGATTCAGTGTAACTACTTTCTTTTTCATTGACATCAGGGGTATAGAGGACTCTTTTTCGTACCTCATTTAATTGTTCTTTAAATTCGTCTTGATTCATATGCATCTCATCCCTCCGTAAAGAAAATGTTTTTTTGACAATGATAACATCGCCCCTAATTCATTTTAGTATTGAATAATCAGTCTAGGGGATTAAATCATATTTAAAAAAATTTAAAAACGCCGAAAACCTTAGGCTTTTAAGGATTTCGGCGTTTTGTACGAACAAATACATTAAAATAATATCGTGGAGACAGTGGGACTTGAACCCATGACCTCTTGAATGCCATTCAAGCGCTCTCCCAACTGAGCTATGCCCCCGAACGATATTATAATACATGATATTGCAGCGAAAATCAATACCTTTTTTATAAAAATATAATTTTTCGTCAAGCCATCGAAGCAGTTTGGATGGGGGAACGATTATAGTCGCCTGAACGTCATATTCTGAAACCCTTTTAAGATTTGGGAATGTTGGTCCATGGCTTTTTGTGTCGTATTATGGAAATCCATATGTAGTCAATATATTGGGCATAGTCAATGTATTAACTATGATAGAATGAAAGAATAGTTCGGTGTGCCTGAACTGTTACATAATGAAATAGTTCAGGGAACCTGGACGATGACAGATGAAAACTATCTTAATTATTACGCTGGTGATGAACATGATTACATATAAACCATTTTTTTATTTATTGCTGGAAAAAAATATCACAGAATACCATCTAATTTATAAAGAAGGAATGTCTGCCAATACGATCCACCGCATGAAGCACGGGCTGCCGGTGACGACAAAAACCATCGATACGCTGTGTTTTATACTGGATTGTGAGGTTGAGGATATTATCCGGCATGATAAATCCAGGTAGAAATAATGGATTAGGGCTATCGGTGATTTTTTATGAATAACCGTAACTGTGAAAAACCGTAACCATAGAAGCGAGCCATTCTTGGGTATTTGGCGAATAGGGTTATAGAGGTATGAATGTCTGCATTTTTTGCGGCATATGAAGGGGGATATGGATGGAGACAGTACTATTGTACACAGTATGCATTTGCGTTATAGTTGCGTTGGCCTTTTGCGCCCGTGTGGCCGTGTACCGGCAGCGTTACTATAAATCCGGATATTATGAAAAAACTTCTCTGCCGTTTGCAAAAATGATGCTGAAAAAGGAACATCGAAGCATTTACCGGCTGTCCTGTCTACTGGAGGCTCTGACCTTTGAACATGAGATTTTATATCATTGTCCGGTGCCGAAGGCTGGCCGGGTGGCGGTTATGGATTGCCTTGTGCTTAGCTGCAAGGGAATATATGTAATTATCAATGAGAATTATTGTGGTGATATTTCCGGGGATGAGAAGCATTCTGAATGGCGTGTGGAGCGCCGGGGAAGAACCAGGTATTTTGAAAATCCGGTAAAAAAGAATCATTATCGTATTGATGCCTTGTGCACTTATCTGGATATTCCTGACCGATGCTGTAAATCAATTATCGCATTTCATACCGGTGCCGTTTTAAAAAGTATACGGATTAAAAGCTCACGCACCTTTGTCACACGGGCGAAGGACCTGGATATTTATTTTGAGAGTGAAAAAAATAAGCCGGATGTGCTTCCGGCCAGTGATTTATATAGCTACTATGGGCGATTGCGGCGTATGGCTGCCGCAGATGCCCGCAATGAATGTTCAGAGCCACTTTAGGAATGTTTTTTAACAGAGCCTGTCATCCGGTATTCTCCTGGAGTCATCCCTGTTCGTTTTCGGAACAGTGCATAGAAAACATTGTTGTTTTGATATCCGCTGCTTAAAATAATTTCTCCGGTGGGAACATTGGTGTTCCTGAGCATATCGCAGATATAACGGATTCGGATATCTGTCAGATATTCCCTGAAGGTAGAGCCTGTTTCCGCCCGGATAAGACGGCTGATCTGCCGCTCACTGTAAGCGTAAATTTGCGAAAGCTCTTCTTTGGTGACCGTTGCAAAATGTGCTTCCATATAATGGAGCATTTTTCGTACCGGGATACTATCATCGGTTTCTATACATAGTTCGGGTATGATAAATTCTTCAAGCTGAAGAAATGCCAGTTCCAAAAGGGCTGTACGGTAGGAAAGAAAAAGCCGGATGTTTGTAGGAATTGATGGCGTTTCTGCAATCAATTCCTGCAGCACAGTCAAACGTTGTTCAAATTCCTGACAGTGATAGAGAAGATATCCATCCTTCACCTGCGCCCGACAGGTGCTGCTAAAGAACCGGCCTGCATAGGTGTCTGCCTGGATTAAATGATACATGGTCTTTAAGACTGTACTGGAACGTAGACCAATACTGTAAGCGGTACAGCTATCTGTAAGCAGTGCGGGCATATGCCGGACCCCTGGCGGCACCAGGACAAGGTCGCCGGCATTCATGGAGAGCGTGTGGGATCCTATGAAATGCATACAGCAACCCTGCGCCAGATAAAATGCTTCATAGTATTCATGTGCATGAAAGGACATAGGGGTGTAGTGCGCGGGCTGATTGAAATAAGAATCCCCTTCCTTAGGTAAAAAAATTCGTTCCGGCAGATAGTCTGCCATCAAATGCATGTGCAGCAAGGCCTGCTTTAACGCATCATCCATAAGTGGCAGCATATGATCGCGGATGCGCTCCTGTTCTGCCGGAGACGTATTGGCCGGATCATAGAGGGGATTTGGCAAAAGCTGTTTCATTCTATTTTCCACATCGTGCGAGGCTAACTTTAATGGCATTAAATCACCCTTTCTGCCATAATATTCGAGTTTATGTTTCCAAATATATAGTATTTTACCAATTTTATATTAAGGTGTCAATTTTTATCTATGTAATGTCCTGAATCATCGTTGCATCAGAAAATGAATCCCGATACAATGGAATTACTAAGATGAGGTGGACAGCACCTTGTATGAAAGGGGATAGTATTTAATGAACAAACGGAGGACAGACAGCTTTATATGCGACGAGGATTATCCGATTGTTGAGGTAAAGCAGGGAAAGCTCCATGGATTTCAGGATGGGGATGTATATTGTTTTCGGGGGATACCCTATGCAAAGACACGGCGTTTTGGCCAGCCTGAGAAGCCGGATGCCTGGGAGGGCGTGCGGGAGGCCTGTGATTATGGACATGGTTGCCCTGAAATGACCTATTCTATTGAGTGCCAGCATCCCAGCCATGAATTGATAATGCCCAGAAAGCTCTGGTATATGAGTGAGGATTGTACGAACTTAAATATCTGGACCAAATCCATCGATCCGGGTTGCAGGAAGCCGGTTATGGTGTGGTTCCATGGCGGCGGTTTTTCCGGCGGCAGTGCGACGCAGCTTTATGCTTACGAGGGCTGGGAGATGGCGAATACGTACGATGTGGTTTTGGTGACAGTCAACCATCGGCTGAATGTGCTTGGCTTTTTTGACCTTGAAGATTACGGATCGCAGTTTAAAAATTCTGCCAATGCCGGCATTGCAGATCTGGTTGCAGCGCTAAAGTGGGTGAAAGAAAATATCGCAGCTTTCGGCGGAGATTCGGATAATGTGATGATTTACGGACAGTCTGGCGGTGGCGGAAAGGTAACAACCTTACTGCAAACCCCGGCTGCAGATGGCTTGTATAATAAGGCGGCAATCCAAAGCGGCGTTATGTCCGGTGGGCCCAGGAATCCTAATTCTAAAGAAATTGTAGCGCTCTCCCTGAAGCTTTTGGGAATTACAAAGGAAAATATTGAAGATATTGTGACAGTAGATTTTGAGACGCTTTGCGCCGCAGTGCGTCAGGCATATGAGACATTTGGTTTGAATCCCTATATGGCGTGGGGCCCTAAGGAGGATGGGGTGTTTTATCTGGGAAGCTGGGAACGCATTGGTTTTCGTAAGGAAAACCATCATATTCCTATCATTGTCGGTTCCTGTCTGGCCGAGTTCGATCCAGGTCCGGTGGGCAATAAACGCAGGTGGAGTGATGCGCGGAAGATGGCTGGTTTACTGGAGCGTTACGGTGAGGATGCACAGGCGGTAAGAAAAATGTTTATAAAGGCATATCCGGAGATGGATTGGTCCTATGCCGCTGCTGTGGACACCCGTTGCCGTATGGCAACCCTGAAATTTCTGGAACAGAGGGTGCAGGAAGCGAAAGCTCCAATCTATAATTATTTATTTGACTTTGAGAGCCCGGTAATGGGTGGCCGTCTGCCTGCTCATAGCGGTGAGCTGCATTTTATGTTCCACAATGCTTTTTATGCCGAAGGCGCAGTTAAGGAGGGTGTCACTGAAAAGCTCCAAAATGAAATGGCAGGCGCCTGGGCTCAGTTTGCAAGGACAGGAGATCCTAACGGTGAGGGACTTCCGGTATGGCCGGCGTACACTTCGGAGAAAAAGAGCTGTTTATGCTATGGCGACACAACCATTGTGAAGGAAAACCATGATGGGGAGCTTTTGAAGCTGGTAGCAAAACATGAAGCTTCCCCGATTGCCCATACGATGCAGGGAGATGTCAAGGGAGAAAATCGCGACGGCGTGGCAATTTTCAGAGGGATTCCCTATACAGGAAGACTGGACGGAGAAAACCGTTTTTTGCCGCCCACACCGGCCATCAAGTGGGAAGGTGTGAGAGACTGTACAAAAAATGGTCCGATCGCTATACAGTTTGGAACATCGATTTCGGGTTCTGGGGATTTTGGTACTTATTTTTCCGGAAAAAAACCAGAGCTTTTTAACTGCGACAGTGAAGTACAGGATGAAAATTGTACGGTATTAAATGTGCTGACGCCGGGAATTGATGATAAAAAGCGTGCAGTGGTTGTATATATTCATGGTGGAGGCTTTGCTTCAGGCTCAGGCAGCCTGGTACTGGGCAGCGATACATGGGTACGTGAAGAAGATATTGTGGTGGTAGGAATCAATCATCGGCTGAATGTGTTTGGTGCGTTGTATTTGGGAGATCTGGATCCGAAATACGCCCAGAGCGGGAGTGCAGGTATGCTGGATGTGGTACAGGCTTTGGAGTGGGTGAGAGATAATATTTCTTTCTTTGGTGGTGATCCGGATAAGGTAACAATTATGGGAGAGTCCGGGGGCGGTGGTAAGGTTAATAACCTTATGGTCATGGAAAAAGCCAGAGGGCTGTTCCGCTCTGTAATTATTGAAAGCGGCTCTGGTGCGCCGGGAACGATCAGCAAGGCGGAAGCGACAACGATGGCTAAGGCGTTGCTGGATGAGTTGGGAATCGGTTATGATGAATTGGACAAGCTGATTGCTCTGCCGCCCCAGGTGATACTGGAAGCCACCGGCAGACTTGGATCCTTTATGGGTTTTAGCCCCATCGGTGATGATATCCATATTCCTTATAATCCGGAGGGTATTTACAAAGAAATCAACCCGGGGCTTCCTATGCTGGTAGGCTCATCTGAAGAGGAGATAGCTGCTTTTGCAGAACCATCTACGGAAGCGTATACATGGGAGACTTTACGGGAGGAACTGCTGGCGCCGACCCGTGCGGCCAGGGCTTCGGTCGAAGCAGAGGCAAAGGCTGAAGCAGAGGGCAGGAAGCTATGGAGTCCGACGGCAAAAGGCGGCAGGAAACCGGCATTAGGAGCCTTAGACTTTATAACGGAGGAAAATGTTGATCGAGTGGTTGCCGCTTTTCGTGCGATTGATAAAAAGGGTGTCGATCCACAGCATATATTTTATCAGATCGGCTCCATGGGAGGCTTTCTTGGCGGAGGAGCGTTCCGTCAGGCTATTGCCAGAGCAAAGATGAAAGCCGGACCGGTTTATCATTATTTCTTTACATTTGATGCGCCTCATCCACGCAATCCGGAGAAATCGTATGCCTGGCACACGGCGGACCTGCCGCTGCAGATGAGGGTGGTATCTTACGAGGTATGTGAGCCTGTTTCTATGGATATGGCTCGTGCCTGGGGGGCATTTATCCGTACAGGATCACCTTCCACCGATGCGCTGCCCTGGCCTGCTTTTACCGAAGAAAAACGGGAATGCATGGTGTTGGATATACCCTGTCATGTAGAGGAAGATCCTACGAAGCCTTACAGAGATGCATTGGAAAATATAAATTAAAATAATATAAAGCTCATTACACACTTAATGTTCTTAAAAACAGAGTTATTAAGTGTGTGATGAGCTTTTGCGCACTTTTTTAATGGAGGGTAGACAATGGGCAGGAAAGAAAAGTCTCTGCGTAAGCAGATCATCATTTACTGGTTTGGCATATCCGTAATTATGCTGGCAGTCTTTTTTGTTTATGCCATCTATAACATTTACCGATATAGGACAGATTTCATAGACAGCAATACATATGTCATTAACAGCTATATGCATCAACTTGAGGGAGAAATGGAGTCTTTGGAGGATTATGTAAAAAGTATCTCTGTCTCCAATGCACATTATAGTACCCTTCAGCAGAAAAATATATCAGAGAATACCCTGATCAGTGCTTTATATTACATTGATAATATGCTGGAAAACAGAGTGAGTGGTCTCTATTATGAAGGCGGTTTATTTTTATATGATATGAAAACCAATTCTTTGCGAAGTAAATACAGCATCTTATCAGATAATGTAAAGATATATGAATGTAACCGGATGTTAAAACAAAAATTGCAGCAGGTATCAGAAAATGGAAGTAGTTATCTATGGCTGGAGAATACGGATGGTTATTATATTGTTTATGTATTTAAGGTACAGGAAATGTACTTAGGGTATTTGATCAATCTGAAAGAGTATCTGGACACTACAGGGCTTATGGAGGAAGATGTGCAGTTGGTGGTTTATCAGGGGGATAAGTTGAAATTTGATCTGGGGGAATCATATTTTACCTGGGAAGCATTGGAGAAGGCCCATCTATCTGCCAATACATTTTATAATGGGATGCGGTGGGTGTTTGTCTGTGGGCAGACAAATAAAGGGGATTTGCAGTTATGGAGTATTTATCCGGGCTGGAGCTTTTTTCGATTATGGAATAATACAGGTTTCTGGCTGCTGTTTTTGATCGTACCTCTGATAATCATGTGTTTTATTTGGAAAATTTATCGTAATATTCGTACGATCATGCTGCAGCCTATTGATCATCTGATCCACAGGCTTAACTTAATGAGTGGCGAAAAAATGACAGAGGTAAAAACAATACAGCCTGTCAGCAGGGAATTTTGCGAAATTTATGAAAAAATTGATGAAATGCTGGATAAGATAGATGCACTACAGAAGGAAAAATATGAACAGGAGTTGGAGACCAAAGCAGCCCGTTTACAATATTATCAATTACAGGTGAACCCTCACTTTTTTCTGAATTGCCTGAATAATATCAATGCCATGATCGTGGCAGACCGAAGTGCGATTGCCATTAAAGGCTTCATCCATAGCCTGTCCTATCACTTCCGTTATGTTTTTAAAGATCAGTCCAGTAAGGTAACGCTGGCTCAGGAGATAGAGGAGGTCAGGGAGTATTGCGAAATCAGTAAAATGCGGTTAGGGCAGCCGATTTTGGTCCGGACAGATATTGAAGAGACCTTGATGCAGATTCCGGTTCCTATCCTTTGTGTCCAGTCTTTTGTGGAAAACTCTGTAAAATATGCATTGGAGGCAGGCAAAATACTGGTGTTAAAAATTTCGGCCATACGCCGGGAGGATGCAAATGCTGTTTATATCTGCATTCGGATTCAGGATAATGGCTGCGGTTACAAAGAAGATCAACTGGGGGCGTTAAACCGACCTGTAGAGGGCTTTCAGTATCAGTCTCAAAATGTAGGTATTGATAATGTTAAATACCGACTTCATTTAATGTATGGAAATCGGGCGAAGACGGTTTTTTATAATGATCCTGCCGGGGGTGCTGTCTCGGAGCTTATAGTTCCTCAGATAAAAGAAGGGGAGGTTTGAAATGAACTTAATTATTATTGATGATGAGCGGACGGTCCTGGATATGGTGATTCGCCAGTTAGAAGGAATTTCGCGGGAAATAACGTACATTCAGACAGCATCCGGGGCAAGGGAAGCAAGAATGCTTATGGAACAGAGTTATTTTGACATTTTTCTTTGCGATATTGTAATGCCAAATGAGGACGGAATTACGTTTGCAAAATGGGTACTGGCAAAGTATCCGGATGTGAAATTTATTTTTCTTACAGCACATGCTGATTTTGGATATATGAAAGAGGCTATTTCTATGCGAAGTTTCGACTATCTGCTGCAGCCGGCAGAAAAAGAGGAATTACATAAGGTATTAGAGAGCGCTATTATGCAGATTAAAATTGAGCGTAGGAACAGAATTGTTCTCGAAAAAGGGAACTTTTTTGCGGATTATGAAGAAGACCTGTTGGAAAAGGGAGCACTTGCATATTTGAGAGGCGATAGTACAGACTGCATTTACCTCAACCGTCTTTTAACCGGAAGTAGCATTACAGGCAAAGAAGCGTGCTATCTGCCGGTACTTTTTCAAATCGTGAAAACAAACCGACCGGAAAGGTCGATTGAAAAGGAATTGCTTCGGGAAATTTACAGGAATATTTTAAATGAGGTACTTGAGCCTTTAGAGGCACCCATTAACGTTATACTGGCAGAAGATGATACATTCTTCTGTTTCCTGAGGAAAGATACAAAACAACAGCCGGAATTTCAAGATCTTTTGAACCGACAGCTAAAGCTCCTTCTGGAGTTGTTTGAAAAACTTCTGGACAGTGCATTGGCTGCCTACTGCGGCGAAATGGGAAGTCTGGAGGAAATGCCGCAGCGTTATGGAACTTTGGATAAGTTGATGGTCAATAATATTCGCAGGGAAAGCAGGATATTTTGGGAGCGGCTGGATAATGAAGGGCAGATTGATCATTATTCTTTTGAAAAACAACTGCCTGTCTGGAAAAAGTTATTTGAGCAAAACCGGTTAAAGGAATTTGAGCAAAGTCTATTTCAACATATGGATCGTTATATGAAGAAAAACGAAGTGCGTATTGAGTATCTGGTGGAGCTGCATCAGGCTGTCAGTGAATTGCTGTTAAATTATCAGGTGATGTGCAGTATAGACAGCCGCGACGTTTTTGATGAGGGCCTGCCTTATCTGGAATATATGGCCTCGTGGAAAACAATAGATAGTTTTAAAAAGGCTGTTTCTTACTGTATACAGAGGTTGTCAGAGGCTATCGGGCCCGGGGATGTGGATGTGATCCGGGAGGCTATCCGTTATGTGAAAGAGAATTTAGACAGGGATCTGTCTGTGGCTGAGGTGTCCGGGTATATTGGCATGAATCCGGAATATTTTACCCGTCTGTTTAAGAAAAATACCGGTCATAATTTGAAAGAATTTATTGTTAGCGAAAAAATAAATGCAGCAAAAATGCTGTTGGCCACAACACATATGAGCGTGACAATGATCGCCGACCATGTAGGCTATGTCAATTATTCTAATTTTATCCGAAGCTTTAAGCAGATTGTCGGATGTACACCATTAGAATACAGGCAGCAGATAAATGTGCAATCCCAATAGATTTATGTGGAAAATCTGTGTACAGCCTTTCAGTGTACCAAAATCCAATCAATAGTCAGAAAATGTAATACCGGGAGTAAGATTTTTGATATTTTGTTTTTATGGCATTTGTTAAGATAAGGTTACAGTATTCAAATCGGATATGAATCAGACAAGAGGAGGAAAGAAAAATGGTAAAACGTGTAACAGCTTTAATGATGGCGGTGCTGATGTGTATTCTGGCAGGCTGTGGGTCCGGCGGGGGAAATTCCGGATCGAGTATGGGGAACAGTGAATCCGGCTTAGGAAACAGTGGCACCGGGGATACAAAAATGGAGAGTGCAAAGCCGTTTGCGGCCTCTGAGGATTCCGGCCAGTGGCCTAGCGTGGCAGTAGAGATTCCTGCGATGAATAGTATGGATGACGTGCCTTTGGTGCAGGATGCGATCAATGAGTATCTGGTCTCCATTGGGGCGGGAGTACAGATGAATCTGGTGCCGGTAGAAATCGGAAATATTGCAACGACCATGACGTTAATGCTTACCGGAGGCGATGATCCCATTGACTTGTTCAGTTGGCGATGGTATTCCAATATTGTCAATGTAGTAAAAAACGAACAGGTTATACCATTGGACCAGTACAGGGAAGTCTATCCTGAGCTTTGGGAACTTGCAGATCCTAACGTTTTGAAAAGCCATGTCGTAAACGGAAAGACCTACGGATTTCCTACGATGGATGGATTTTGCACCGCTGGATACTATTGCCTGAGGAAGGATATTGCCGAGGAATTGGGGATTGCCGATCAGGAAGGTGAGCGGAAGACGATTGATGAAATCACTCAGATAATGATGGATGCAAAGGCGATCCATCCGGAATATGTCTATATGTGCACAACGACTAACGGGTCCAATCTGACGCAGATCGACAGCTTTGGCAGTGAAAAGTATATCGGAGTTTTGTTGGATAATGGCGTGGATCAGACACAAATCGTCAATTATTTTGAAACAGAAGAATTTCGTAAATTCTGCGATTACACAAGACAATGGGCACAGAACGGTCTGATCGTAGATGATCCTTTGAATCAGGAAATTACATTAAACCTTTATGAAAATGGCGTTTCTGCTGGTTTTCTGGCAGGTTCATACAGTGTGGCAAACTTAAAAGCATCAACGACATATATGACGAATGAATATGTCGCATTCCAAGTAAGTGATCTTGCTGGTATGGGTTCTTCCATCGGTGGTGGCTGGTGTATTTCTTCGGTAACTAAAAATGCAGATGCGTCCATGAAGATGCTTTATTTATTGGAAACGGATGCAACCCTGATGAATCTTATTGCGCTTGGTATTGAAGGCACCCACTATGTGCTTGATGAAAACGGCTGTGCCTGGTATCCGGAAGGTAAAAATGCAGAAAATGTTGGCTATAACAACGCTGCAGACTGGTTTTTCCCTAACAGATACCTTACCCATCCGTTCCAGAATAGTGATCCGAACTATTTTGAGACGATGAAGAATGTTTCAAAGGAAGCTGTATGGTCCAAAGCCATGGGGTTTGCGTTTGATACGGAGCCTGTATATGACCAGTACACGGCATGTTTGGCTGTAGTGGACCAATATCTGGATGCGCTGATGTATGGTCAGGTGGACGTGGATACGTATCTGCCCACTTTTCAAGAGGAACTAAAGACTGCCGGGATTGATGATGTTATCAGCGAGATGCAGAAGCAGTTTAATGTATTTCTTGGGAACTGATAAATAAATGTCGTATCCGCATTTTACGCTGCTTAAGGTGATTCATGCGTATACGCCCAGGGGCATTGCAGGCCAGAATGGTATGCCTGGCTATGCCCCTGCCTGATGTTTTTATATAGAAAGGGTTTGTATCTCCATGCAGAAAACAGCAGTAAAGACCGGGAGCGAGTGGGTTCGAAAGAGTAGAAGAAAACGGTTGAAAAAATATCTGCCGCTTTACATCGTTGCCATTCCCGGCATCATATACTTAATTATCAATAACTATTTCCCTATGATGGGGCTTGTATTAGCATTTAAAAAATTCAGCTTTGCCAAAGGGATAATAGACAGCCCATGGAATGGGCTGGGGAATTTTACATATTTATTTGGTTCTAAATGGGCGGGTATTATGTTCCGAAATACGATTCTATATAATTTGGTGTTTTTGGTTCTGACAACGCTATTTTCTATATTTATAGCCATTTTATTGAATGAGATAGGAAATCGATTTGCCAAAAAAACATATCAGACGATCATATTGATCCCTCATTTAATGTCCACAGTTTTAATTGGCTATTTAGTATTTGCTTTTTTCTCCGGAAGCAATGGATTTGTTAACAAAAGCATTTTGGAACCACTAGGGATGGCGCCCATCAGTTGGTATACGGAAGCAAAGTACTGGCCGGCGATTTTGACAGTTGTCCAGCTCTGGAGGTCTTTTGGATTCCAAAGTATCGTGTATTTTGCAACGATTGTTGGTTTTGACAAGACTTATTACGAGGCGGCCACGGTGGATGGCGCTACCATATGGCAGCAAATTACGAAAATTACCCTGCCATTACTGCGGCCTACAGTAATTATTCTGACGATTATGGCTTTGGGAAGAATGTTCAATTCCGATTTTGGATTGTTTTACCAGGTGCCCCAGAACAGTGGTCTGCTCTATACCACAACGACGACAATTGACACCTACGTTTATCGTGCCCTGATGCAGGATAATGATGTGGGCCGGTCTCTGGCAGCAGGCTTCCTGCAGTCCATTCTTGGATTTGTTGTAGTAATGACAGCCAATGGAATTGTGCGTAAGGTGGAAAAAGAGAGTGCGCTGTTCTAAGGCGAAATAAAAATCAGGAAAGGAACAAAAAAATGGTTGGTGGAAGTAAATTATTTCGATGTGGCATCCATATAATAATGGTTATTCTGTCTCTTTGCTGTATCCTGCCCTTCGTCCTGTTGATCATGGCCTCTATTACAGATGAAGCCACATTGACACTCTATGGCTACTCCTTTTTTCCAAAGGCATTTGGTTTTGATGCTTACACTTATTTAGGGAGAAGTGCGGCAAAGATAGTGAGGGCATATGGCATGACCATATTTGTCACAGTTGCGGGAACATTCCTGAATGTTATGATGACTATGTTTATGGGGTTTCTGCTCTCAAAAAAGGATTTGCCGGGAAGAGGGGTTCTCTCGTTTTTTATCTTTTTTACGATGCTGTTCTCCGGCGGTATGGTTCCTTCATATATTATCTGGAGCCAGATGATACATGTGAATGATACGGTTTATGGTTTGATTTTTCCAAATCTTTTGCTTGGTGCATATAATATAATAT
This sequence comes from Lachnospiraceae bacterium, assembly GCA_902363555.1. Taxonomy (GTDB): domain Bacteria; phylum Bacillota; class Clostridia; order Lachnospirales; family Lachnospiraceae; genus Catenibacillus. The sequence continues at coordinate 265,911 of CABJAM010000001.1, forward strand.
TGATGCGGACCTATTTTACAACAAATCTGCCCGTTGAGATTACAGAAGCGGCTCAGATGGATGCCTGCAGTGAACTGGGTATTTTGTTTCGGATTGCGATTCCTTTGTCCAAGCCCATGATTGCCACGGTCGGGCTCTTTGCCGGCCTGGCCTACTGGAATGACTGGATCAACGGAATTTATTATCTGGTGAAACGGACAGATCTATATACTATACAGAACCTGTTAAATACTATGGTAAACAATGCACAGTTTCTGTCAGCGAATGCGACATCTCTGGCGGATCAATCTCTTCAGGTTCCAACCACCAGCGTGCGCATGGCCATTGCAGTGGTGGCGGTCATACCGGTGCTGGCGGTCTATCCATTTTTTCAGAAGTTTTTTATTAAAGGAATCGTCATAGGCGGTGTTAAGGGATAATGGGCGTAGGATAAGACCATAGCTATAATCATAACATGTTTTCATGTTCCGAATGAGAATTGCGTGTGGATAGCAGAGCAATTATTTTAAGAAGAATTGAACGATAACCGATGCGCCTATATTATGGCGGCTGTTCGGCCCCAGGGAGTATTCCTATGGGCCTCAACAGCCGCCTTTAATTATGTGCACCGGTTTTTTACTATTGGTATAATTATTTCTTTCCTGATTTTACACATGGTATCTTCCTTATTTTCTATCAGTCCAGTATAATTGTAATTACACAATCTGAAAACGAAATAAAAACTGGGGAGGGATCAAATGAAACTCACCATCGGTGAAAATATCCGCACATACCGCAAGGCCATGAACCTGACTCAGGAGCAGTTGGCCGAGGTTCTGGGCGTTACTGTGGGTGCTGTGTCAAAATGGGAATCTGACCGGTCGAATCCGGAGATTGGGATGCTGCCGGTGCTGGCGGAGCTCTTTGGAATATCCGTAGACGCTCTGCTGGGCTGTCATTTAAGCGGGAAAAGTATTGAGCAGATTCTGGAAAATATAAAAGCTATGCAGCTATCAAAGCGATATGCACAGGGCAGTATGGTGGCAGAGGATGCCCTGCAAAAATATCCGAATCATTTTGATGTGGTCTATCAGAGCGCCCGGCTGTTCCACATGAAGGGCAGCGAGCAAAATGACAGTGCCGCTCTTTGCCGGGCGTTGGAGCTTTACAACCGGGCGTGTACGCTGATCAGGCAAAATACCGATCCGTCCATCAGCGAGCTGCTGATTCAGAAATGTATTGGGCAGATTTATATATCCCTGAATCAGTGGGAGCATGCGTTGACGCATTTGAAAAAATATAATTTCTGCGGCATAAATAATGGAGAGATCGGAACCATACTTGTATTGACCGAAAAGTATGACCAGGCGATTTCCTACCTGTCCGACAGCTTTCTGGACAGTGTTATGGAGCTGTTCCGCACGGTGGTGGGGTTGGCCAATTGCTGCTTTGGCGAGAAGGACTGGCAGAGGGGCCTGGAGCTGTTTTTGTGGATGTATGGCGTTATCCGCGGGCTGCGGGTATCTGAGGAGGTTTCCTATCTGGATAAGATCGAAGCGATCCTGCTTTACGGCTGTGCGGAGATATCCTCGCAAGACGGGCAGCCCGATGCGGCCAGAGCGTATCTGAGCCGGGCCATTGCGGCAGCGGAGCGTTTCGACCAGGCCCCGGATTTTAGTTCGGGTAAAATAAAATTTTACCGCGGTGATAAGCTGTCGCTTACAGATGATTTTGGTGAGACGGTCATGCTTGGGATTGAACGGCAGCTTAAAAATAATCGCAGTGATCATGGGGCATTGTTAAAAATATGGATGGAGCTGAACGAGAGTAAGGAAAAACGATAATGTAATGCATCAGAAAGGAAGACTTTGTTTATGAAAACAGCCAACGCGGCGATTCAAATGCGCCGCCAGTTTAAACATCAGTTTTATAAAAATAACCACCTGGCAATGCTTACGGCCATGGCTGCCACGATTTTACTGGCGTTTGCCAGCCTGTTTATTTCCTGGCAGATGAAGCTGATCATCGACATTGCCGCCGGCGGCACCGGGAAGTTTTCGCTGGGGGAAACGGCGCTCATGTGCGCGGCCACTCTGGGCGTTATGTTTCTACTGCTTTTGATGGACTATTATGTCCGGCCCAGATTTATACATAAGGCGATGCGCCAGTATAAGGATTATGCCTTTGAGCAGATGATAAAAAAGAGTATCCACTCTTTTAACAATGAGCGCACGTCCACTTATATTTCCGCGTTATCCAATGACGCTAACAGCATTGAAAATAATTATCTGCTGAAATTATTTTCGCTGGTGGAAAATATCATTATGTTTTTCGGAGCCTTTGCCATGATGATCTATTTCAGTCCACTGCTGACCCTGGTGGCCTTCCTGTTGTCACTGCTTCCCGTTGTTATTTCTCTGCTCACCGGAAGCCGGCTGGCGGTGCAGGAAAAGCAGGTATCCGACCGTAACGAGAGCTTTGTTGGGCTTTTAAAGGACACGCTTGGCGGCTTTTCCGTGATCAAAAGCTTTAAAGCGGAGGCCGAGGTTTTCCGGCTCTTTGCGGGGGCAAATAAAGATACAGAGGAGGCCAAGTGCCGCCGTCAAAGGACGGAATGTATCATCACGGCGGTGGGTGCCGTTGCGCAGACCATTGCCCAATTTGGTGTATTCCTTTTTGGCGCCTGGCTGGCCATGAGCGGGCGGGGCGTTACCGCTGGTGTGGTACTGGTTTTTGTACAGCTTATGAACTATGTGCTCATACCCATTTCCCAGGTTCCTCAGATATTGGCCAATAAAAAAGCGGCGGATGCTCTGATCGATAAGCTGGCCGCGGCGCTTGCGGCTCATGTCCGGCAGGAGGGCGCGCCGGTGGAATGCAGGCTGGAGGAAGGCATCTGCCTGGATTATGTGACGTTTGCCTATGAAGAAGGCGCGCCGGCACTGCAGGATGTAAGCGCCCGGTTTGAAGCGGGAAAAAGCTATGCCGTTGTAGGCGCTTCCGGCAGCGGTAAATCGACGCTGCTCAATCTTATTATGGGGAGCAGCGACAATTATCAGGGGGAAATTATGTACGACAGCCATGAGCTGCGTTCCATCCATTCCGATGCGCTGTACGATCTTATATCCATTGTCCAGCAGAATGTATTTGTATTTAACAGCTCGATTTCCGACAATATAACCATGTTCCGAAAGTTTGATGAGGCCCGGGTCCGGCGGGCGGTGGAGATGTCCGGGCTGGCTGATTTTATTTCGGCGCGCGGCGCAGACTATCCGTGCGGTGAGAATGGAAGCGGGCTATCCGGCGGGGAACGCCAGCGCATATCCATTGCCCGGTGTCTGCTGAGAGAGACTCCGGTACTGCTCGTGGACGAGGCCACCGCTTCCCTGGATACGGCCACCGCCTTTGCCGTCACCAATTCCATTTTGGATATATCCGGGCTGACCCGCATAATCGTGACCCACCGGCTGGAGGAAGCGCTGCTTTGCAAGTATGACGGTATATTGGTGATGAAAAACGGGAGGATTGAGGAGCGCGGAACGTTTGCAGAGCTGATGGAGCGGAAGGGGTATTTTTACTCGCTGTTTACGGTGTCGCAGTAAGGTGCGCGCCGTAACAGTTTGCGGTTTTTGGATTGTTACACGAAGCTAACAACGAGATGATAAAAATTTCCAATAATTTCTTGACACTACCTGTAAAATCATATAAAATAAAACCGACATGGGCGTTCATTCTATGAGAGTTTCCATGCAAATATACTTTTTGACCACCTGGATTCGCAAAGGCCCAGCCTGCGCGAAATAAAGGTCGAGGCCATACGGACAGCCGGGTCAACTGCCGATTGGCAACCTTCGTTGCCTTATTGATTGAGTTAAAAGCTCAAATTTTATAAGTTGGTAACTTTATAACCAGTGCGTATTTACGTGCATCAACTTGTGAAACGGTCAATAAGAGTAGTAAAAGTAAGATATTTGCTATATAGACTCTGATACGATGAATCCATGAATAAAATAATATACGGAAAAAGTTCCAGCGTTTGCGGCCGTCTGCCATTTTACCCGGCCACGCAGCCGCGGGGATTTCGTGATATATTCCATTGGATTAAAAGCAAGTGAAATGCATATACGCATTTTGCTTGCTTTTTTTGCGCGGAAGCAACGAGCCACAAGAGGGAGCTTGCTCACTCTTGCGGCGACTGCCGCGACCCGGCGAAGCGAAGCGGAGCCGGGTGCACGGAAGCAACGAGTCAAAAAGGGGAGCTCGCTCACCCTTGCGGCGACTGCCGCGACCCGGCGAAGCGAAGCGGAGGCGGGTGCGCAGAAGCGGAAAAGAATTTGTGTGTAGGAGGGAGCACCAAAAGATGGAGGAGAAGCTGAAGTTATACGGATTTAACAATCTGACAAAGGCGCTGAGCTTCAATATTTACGACGTCTGTTACGCCAAGACGCCCAGAGAGCAGCGGGATTACATTGCCTACATAGACGAGCAGTACAATTCCGAGCGTCTCACAAAAATACTCACCGATCTGACCGATATGATCGGAGCCACCGTGCTCAACATAGCGAAGCAGGACTACGAGCCCCAGGGGGCGTCGGCCGCCATACTCATTGCCGAGGGCTCCATGAAGCCGGCAGGCCGCATACAGTTGGGCCATCTGGATAAAAGCCATGTGACGGTCCACACCTATCCGGAATACCATCCGGAAACATGTCTGGCCACCTTCCGGGTAGATATCGACGTGGCGACCTGCGGTGAGATCACGCCGCTGTCCACGCTGGACTATCTCATATCGTCCTTTGATTCGGACATTATTACGATGGATTACCGGGTGCGGGGGTTTACCCGGGATGTGAACGGCAAAAAGCTGTTTCTGGACCACAAGATCACGTCCATCCAGGACTATATCCGGCCGGAAACGCTGCTGCGCTACGACGCCGTGGATATCAACGTGTATGACGCCAATATTTTCCATACGAAGATGATGCTCAAGGAAGTGGACCTGCAAAATTATCTGTTTAAAACCGATGTCTACGAGCTGCCGCCCAAGGTCCGCCTGGAGATTATGAACAATATCCGTCGGGAAATGATCGAGATTTTCAGCGGCCGAAATATTTATTGAGTATAGTCGTGATATGGCGTGCAGGATTATGAAAATGGTACACAGGATTATGAAAATGGCGTGCCAATATTAAAAAAGTAACATGTACAGGAGGGAAAGTGATGGAACGACTTTCTCAAAAAAATGCTCCGATCTATGAGGCATTGGAGGAATTTCGCAAAATGCGTGTCGTGCCCTTTGATGTGCCGGGGCATAAGCGGGGGCGGGGAAATCCGGAGCTTGTGGCGCTTCTGGGTGAAAAATGTGTAGGGATGGATGTCAATTCCATGAAACCGCTGGATAATCTGTGCCATCCGGTTTCGGTCATCCGGGATGCGGAATATCTGGCTGCCGAAGCCTTTGGCGCGGCCAATGCATTTCTTATGGTCGGCGGCACCACCTCGGCGGTTCAGACGATGGTTCTGGCCGTGGCCAAGCGGGGGGATAAGATCATCCTGCCAAGAAACGTACACCGCAGCGTTATGTGCGCCATGGTGCTTTGCGGTGCGGTTCCGGTTTATGTGAATCCGGAATGTAATGAGCGCCTTGGAATCCCCCTGGGGATGAGTCTGGAGGGTGTCCGCCGGGCCATTCGGGAAAATCCTGACGCAAAAGCAATATTTGTAAATAATCCTACGTATTACGGCATATGCTCGGATCTGCGCGGGATTGTAAAATTAGCCCACGAGGCGGGTATGTATTGCCTGGCCGACGAAGCCCACGGCACCCATTTTTATTTTGGCGACGGCCTGCCGGTGTCCGCCATGGCTGCCGGGGCAGATATGGCCGCTGTGTCCATGCACAAGTCGGGAGGAAGTCTGACTCAGAGTTCATTTTTGCTGACAGGGCCTGGGGTTTCGGAAGGGTACGTGCGCCAGATCATCAATCTGACCCAGACGACCAGCGCCTCCTATCTGCTTTTGTCAAGCCTAGATATTTCTCGGAGAAATCTGGCTTTGCGCGGGCGGGAGGCCTTTTCCGGCGTGAGCGCCATGGCCGAATACGCCCGCCGGGAAATCAACGCCATTGGCGGCTACTATGCTTTTTCAAAAGAGCTGTGCAACGGTGACAGTGTTTATGATTTTGATGTGACCAAGCTTTCGGTCAATACGCTGGATGTGGGGCTGGCGGGGATAGAAGTTTATGAGCTCTTGAGAGATGAGTACGATATCCAGATCGAATTTGGGGATTTGGGAAATATGCTGGCTTACATATCCATCGGCGACCGCCAGCGGGATATCGAGCGGTTGGTGAGCGCATTGTCCGAAGTGCGGCGGCGTTTTGGCAAAACAAGGGTAGCCCTTATGTCTCAGGAATATATCGAGCCCCAGGTTGCCGTATCGCCTCAGGACGCATTTTATGCGCCAAAGGAAATGCTGCCCCTGGATGCGACTGTCGGCCGGGTATGCAGCGAGTTTGTCATGTGCTACCCGCCGGGAATCCCCGTGCTTGCGCCGGGAGAGCGGATCACGGAGCCTGTTTTGGATTACATCCGTTATGCCAAACAAAAGGGCTGCTCCATGACAGGACCGGAGGACCCGGATATCGAAAGGCTGAACGTGCTTAGTATCAGCGGCGGGATGTAAATGAAAAGGGAGGCGAATGAATGGAATTTTGGTTTTCCGAACGACACACACCCAATGTGAAAATGTCTATCCGTGTAGACCGCCAGCTTTACAGCGGCAGCAGTGAATTTCAGCGGATCGACGTCTTTGATTCACCGGAGTTTGGGCGTTTTCTCACATTGGACGGCTACATGATGCTGACGGAAAAGGACGAGTTTATATACCATGAAATGATCACCCATGTACCCATGGCGGTGCATCCGGGGGTGAAGGATGTACTTGTCATCGGAGCCGGCGACGGCGGCGTTATCCGGGAGCTGACACGCTATCCGGACATTGAGCATATCGATATGGTGGAGATTGACGAGCTGGTGGTGGAGGTGTGCCGAAAGTACCTGCCCCGGACGGCCTGCCGGCTGGATGATCCGCGGGTGGCTATTCATTATGAGGATGGTTTGAAATATGTGCGCTCCTGCGTGGATCAATACGATCTGATCATCGTGGATTCCACTGATCCGTTCGGGCCGGGGGAAGGGCTGTTTACCCGGGAATTTTACGGCAACTGCTATAAGGCGCTCCGCGAAGACGGAATTATGGTCAATCAGCACGAGAGCCCATTTTATGCCGATGATGCGCTGGCATGTCAGCGGGCCCATAAACGGATCGTGGAATCATTTCCCATAAGCCGGGTATATCAGGCCCACATCCCGACTTATCCGTCGGGCCACTGGCTGTTTGGGTTTGCCTCAAAGAAATATCATCCGCTGAAGGACCTGAGGGAGGCGGCGTGGAATCTGCGGGGGCTTTCCTGCAAATATTATACGACCACGCTGCATAAAGGGGCATTTTATCTGCCCGCATATGTGGAGGAGCTGCTTAAAAATGTTGAACTTTGAATATATGGGAAAGGATGGCGGCCGTGTAAATCCCGGCCTGCCGCTGACATCCGCCAATAAGGAAATATTTCTGGAATGTGATAAGGACTTTGAGGATGCCAGGATCATCCTGTTTGGTGCACCCTTTGACGGAACTACTTCTTACCGCCCGGGAACCCGGTTTGGCAGCAGTGCCATACGGCGTGAATCCTTTGGCATTGAAAGCTACAGTCCATATCTGGACCGGGATCTGATGGATGCACTGGTGTTGGATTGCGGCGACCTGGAGCTTTGTTTTGGGGATACGGAGGCGGTGCTTGAGGATATTGACCGGCAGACGTGGGCGGTGCTGGAGCATGGCAAGCTGCCGTTTATGCTGGGCGGAGAGCACCTGGTGACTCTGGGCGCCTTCCGGGCGGCGTTGCGCAGGTACGGAGATATTTCTATTATCCATTTTGATGCCCATGCCGATCTGCGGGAGGATTATCTGGGGGTCGCTCTGTCCCATGCCTGTGTGCTGCGGCGCTGCTGGGAGCTTGTGGGTGATGACCGGATCCACCAGTTTGGCATCCGCTCCGGTGACCGGGAGGAATTTCGCTGGGGGCGCGGCCATGTCCACACACATCGTTTTGATTTTGATGGGCTGGAGGATACGGTCACAGCGTTGGCCGACCGGCCGGTTTACTTTACCGTCGATCTGGATGTACTGGACCCTTCGGTATTTCCGGGAACCGGAACGCCGGAACCCGGCGGCGTCAGCTTCGATGCGCTCCGGCAGGCCGTAACTTATGTATGCAGCCGGGCCAATGTGGTGGCCTGCGATGTGAATGAATTAAGTCCGCACTATGATCCCAGCGGGATTTCCGCCATGGCGGCGTGCAAAATTGTGCGTGAAATGCTTTTAGCGTTAAATAAATAAGAAACCGCGATGATGCGCGGGCAGTTTGGCGATTTCCTTCGGAAATCCAGAAAAGTAGGAGGAATTTATTATGGGAAAAGCGTTAATTATCGGCTGCGGTGGCGTGGCCTCTGTTGCAATCCACAAATGCTGTCAGAACAGCAGTGTTTTTGAGGAGATCTGTATTGCCAGCCGTACAAAGGAAAAATGCGATGCATTGAAGGAGAAGCTTCAGGGCACAACGAAAACAAAGATTACCACGGCAAAGGTGGACGCGGATCACGTGGACGAGCTCATTGCCCTGATCCAGCAGGTAAAACCGGATGTGGTGTTAAATCTGGCGCTGCCGTACCAGGATCTGACCATTATGGACGCCTGTCTGGCCACAAAAACCAACTATGTGGATACAGCCAATTATGAGCCTGAGGATACGGCAAAGTTTGAATATAGCTGGCAGTGGGCTTACCGGGAACGGTTTGAACAGGCCGGTATCACGGCGCTTCTTGGCAGCGGCTTTGACCCGGGCGTGACCGGCGTATTTTGCGCCTATGCCCTCAAGCATGAATTTGACGAGATCAATTATATCGATATTTTGGACTGCAACGGCGGCGACCACGGCTATCCCTTTGCCACAAACTTCAATCCGGAGATCAATATCCGCGAGGTATCCGCCAAAGGTTCCTATTGGGAAGACGGCCACTGGGTGGAGACAGAGCCAATGGAAATCAAGCGGGTGTACAATTTTGAGGAGGTGGGCGAGAAGGACATGTATCTTCTTCACCATGAAGAAATCGAGAGCCTTGCCCTAAACATGCCGGGCATCAAGCGCATCCGTTTCTTTATGACCTTTGGCCAGAGCTATCTGACCCATTTAAAATGCCTGGAAAACGTGGGTATGACATCCATCGAGCCAATCATGTACGAGGGTCGGGAAATCGTTCCATTGCAGTTTTTAAAAGCTGTGCTGCCGGACCCGTCCACCCTTGGACCGAGGACAAAGGGAAAGACGAACATTGGATGCATATTCAGAGGAAAAAAGGACGGTAAAGAGAAAAGCTATTATCTTTATAATATATGCGATCATCAGGAATGCTACAAAGAGGTGGGTTCTCAGGCCGTGGCCTATACGACCGGCGTTCCGGCCATGATCGGCGCCATGATGCTGATGACCGGAACTTGGAGCCGGCCGGGCGTGCATAATATTGAGGAATTCGATCCGGACCCGTTTATGGATGCGCTGAACCGCTGGGGGCTTCCATGGCGCGAATCCTATGAACCGGTGATGGTGGACTGATGCGAACACCATATTTTCTCGTTGATGAGCAGGCTTTGATAAAGAATCTGGAAATATTAAAATCCGTCATGGACAAAACCGGCTGTAAGATATTGCTTGCCCAGAAAGCCTTTTCCATGTTTTATACGTACCCGCTGCTGCGCCGGTATCTTGCCGGAACGACGGCCAGCGGACTGTACGAGGCCCGGCTGGGCCACGAGGAATTTGGCGGTGAAACCCATGTATATGCGCCGGCTTACCGGCCGGATGAATTTGATGAGCTGCTTTTGTATGCGGATGATATCATATTTAATTCTCCGGCACAGGTTAAAAAGTATGGAGCAAAGGCCAGGGCCGCGGGGAAATCCATTGGCCTGCGTATAAATCCACAGTGCTCCACTCAGGAGGGCCACGATATTTACAATCCATGTGCGCCTGGCTCCCGGCTGGGAACAACCCGGGATAATTTTGACGAAAGTCTCCTGCCTCTGTTAGATGGACTGCATTTTCACACACTCTGCGAGCAGAACGCCGATGCGCTGGAGCTTACGGTGGCGGCCGTGGAGGCGCGTTTTGGAAACTATCTGAAGGCTGTAAAATGGCTGAACCTGGGCGGCGGGCATCACATTACCCGAAAGGACTATGACGTGGAGCGGCTTGTGCGGATCATCCGGCATTTGCAGGAAACATACGACCTGGAAATTTACCTGGAGCCGGGGGAGGCTGTGGTACTGAACGCGGGCTTTCTTGTATCGGAGGTGCTGGAGGTGCTCCACAATGATGTGGATATTGCCATTCTTGACACCTCCGCCGCCTGCCATATGCCGGACGTGCTGGAAATGCCCTACCGGCCGCCGGTGCGCGGCAGCCGGGCGGCCGGTGAGGGGGCGTATACGTATCGTCTGGCGGGGCCTACCTGCCTGGCCGGGGATGTGATCGGGGATTATTCCTTTGATGCGCCGCTTGTGGAGGGCAGCCGGGTTATATTTGAGGATATGGCCCTGTATACGATGGTCAAGACGAATACATTTAACGGAATGGCATTGCCGGATATTGTTTACCGGAAAAGTGACGGGAGCCTGGAGCGGGTGCGCAGGTTTGGGTATGCGGATTTTAAGGGGCGGTTGTCATAGTTTCGGATTTGCGGGGCCTCGTTAAAAAAAATTAGATGAAACGGCAACTACCAAGGTTTTTCACGGTAAATGGTCAGAAAAGAATAAAGACCTGAAGACTGGAAAAGTATGAATCTTTAAGATCACAATTTGTGACCTTAAACGGAAGCTCTGATTTTATTCCCAACTTTATTCCCAACCTAAATTTATTATGATATAATAAAAAAGGTTGGGAATAAAATGGGTAATAAGGAGAATAATAATGGGTATTGAAAGTATTGTTTTAGATTTAGCTGCTTTAAGTTACGAGCAGGAATGGTTTGAATTTAAAGAAAATTGGTTTCAGCCGGAAGCATTAGGAGAATATGTGTCTGCATTGTCAAATGCAGCAGCTTTTCATTATAAAAAGTTTGGTTATTTTATTTGGGGAGTCAATGATAAAACACATGAAATTGTAGGAACAACTTTTAATCAATATGGTGATTATAATAAGGAGCCATATCAAAATTATCTTGCCAGAAATCTGTTCCCCAGCATAAACTTTACTTTTGAGGAGCTTGAGATTGAGGGAAAGCGGGTAGTGGTGCTTGTTATTCCTGCGGCAACTGAAATTCCGACTGCCTTTAGGGAAAAGAGGTATATTAGAATAGGATCATCAAAAAACAATATGAAAGAATATCCTAAAAGAGAAATAGAACTTTTTAAGATACTGGACGGAAGAACAGAAACGATTGAAACATTGCCAGCCAAAGATCAGGATTTAACATTTCAGAAATTATTTGGTTATTATGGTTCAAAGGGGATCGTTCTCAATCAGCAGACATTTATTAAAAATTTGGGGCTGAAAAACGAGGAAGGAAAATTTAATTTGTTAGCACAGCTACTATCAGATAATTCTCATTTCCCGCTGAGAGTATCCATTTTTGATGGTAAGACAAAAGGTTCTACTCTCTTTTCTGTACGAGAGTTTGGAAATACCTGTTTGCTTTACAGCTTGGATGAGCTTTTACGCTATGGGGATGTGCTGAATATTATTCAGGCAGATGAAACAGATAGAGTGGTTGAACGTAAAGAGGTTGCACTATTTGATAATAAGGCATTTCGTGAGGCTATTATAAATGCCGTTCTTCATAATAAATGGGTTGAGGGTAATGAACCAATGATTTCTGTGTTCTCTGACAGGATAGAAATATTGTCAAGAGGTACGCTTGCCCCGGCACAAACGATTGAAGGATTTTATTTGGGTGAATCTATTCCTGTAAATGAAAAATTATCGGAAATCTTTCTTCAACTGCATATTAGTGAAAAGTCCGGCAGAGGTGTACCAAAGATTACAGAGATGTATGGCAAAGATGCTTTCACATTCAGAGAAAAATCAATCGTAGTTACGATACCTTTTAAAAAAGTGAAAAATACAGAGAAAAAAGTTGGGAATAAAGTTGGGAATAAATCAAAACTGAATAGCAGAAGGCAGGCTATTATTAAGGAGATAAGGGATAATCCTAATATAACAGCCTCGGAGTTATCAAAGATTTTGGGAATCAGTGTGACCGCAGTTGAGAATAATCTGGTAGTTTTAAAAGAAAATAAATACATTGAAAGAGTTGGTTCAAAAAAGACAGGTTATTGGCAGATTTTAGACTAATAACAATTAAAAATAGACGAATAAAGCTGTATAGAAGCGGATGTGTTACCCCAGTTGTGAATTACAGAAATTTCCTGAAATTAGGGGTTGCCGAACGCGTATGGTTCGTCTATAATAGGTATTGCGCTGATGCGCAGGCGGAGTCTGCTCTGCCAATAATGCCAAAAATAAATTTTAGGAGTGAAGTGTTTGTTAACCGTAGTGGAATGGAAGAATACAACGAATTAAATAGTTGTAGAGGGTCTTACATCTGAGCATGCAGATGGAACCCTTATTTTAGTGCGCCCTGCACTGAGGTATCTACCCTACGGAAAGTTACACATACTTTATTTTTTATATTCATTGAATGAATAAATCCATGGTGGTTTTTTGCTGAACAGGCGGATACCGGCATGGATTTTTTTCGTGAAGCCACAAAGGGGAGCTGGCTCACCTTTGTGGCGACTGCCACGACCCCGGCACAGCCGGGGGTGTCGGTATCCTCTATGGTAGTTTTTATTTTATATCGTGGGAGTGTTTCGGTTATTGTACAGAATCCGAAGGGTTACCATATAATACCTGATCTGCATGGCGTATGACAAAACAGTTTATTAATTGTTTTTAAGAGGAATCTCGGTAATAAGCCGATGGACATTTTCCTCTGAAAAACCATGACAAGTAAAGGAGTCAAAATGAATCATCAAAAAGATATACGAACGACATGTACCCAAAATACTGAAAATACACTTGAATTTGCCCATATTAAAGAAATGCTGACCGGGTATGCCTGCACCGGGGGCGCCAGGAGCACCATACAATCGCTGGCACCGTTTCTGGATGAGGTTAAAGTCATTGCCGCACAGAGGGAGACAAAGGAAGCGAAAATCCTTATGGAAAATCTGGGTTCTCCGCCCATGACTGCTCTTGACGGTATCGAGGAAATGACAGAGCTGGCGGTCCGCGGCGGCTGCCTTACTGCCGAACAACTGGAGGCCGTAGGTATCAGTCTGAATGCGGTGAAGCGGCTGAAAACTTATCTGGAGCGCGGGAAGATTTATGATCTGAGCCTGCCCTATTACAATGAAAATCTGGACGCCCTTGAGTCTCTGCGCGAGGAAATCCCCCGGATCATAAGAAGTGGACGGGTGGATGACTATGCTTCCAAGCTGCTGAGATCATTGAGGAGCGCCATCGAAAGTACGGAAAATAAAATGCGGGATAAGGCTGATGGGGTCATGCGGGCCAATAAAGCCTGTATGTCCGACAGTTTCAGTACGATGCGCAACGGCCATCTGTGTGTACCGGTGAAAAAAGAATATAAATTCAAAATACCCGGCAGTGTTATTGCCGGGTCCTCATCGGGGAGTACGCTGTTTATCGAGCCTGCGGCAGTGGCAAAATTCAGCGAGGAGCTTCAATATCTGAAGCTGGATGAGGAAAACGAGGAACGGCGTATCCTCTATGAGCTGACCGGACTGCTGGCCGCATCCTATGACGCTATGATGCAGAATATACGGATGATCGAGCGGCTGGACTTTATGTTTGCCAAGGCCAAACTGGCCATTGCTATGAAGGCTGTGGAACCTAGGGTGAATACCCGGCGGCAGATCTGTATTGCCGGCGGCAGACATCCGCTGATCGATCAAAGCAAATGTGTGCCGTTAAATGTGCGTTTGGGAAATATCCCTTCAAAGGACGCGTCGGTTCCGGTACGGGGCCTGATCATCACCGGGCCCAATACCGGCGGCAAAACCGTTGCCATAAAGACGGTGGGCCTGCTGTGCTACATGGCCCAGTGCGGTCTGCATGTGCCTTGTGAAAGCGCGGATCTGTGTATGAATAATCAGATTTTATGCGATATTGGGGATAACCAGAATATGTCGGAAAATCTGTCCACCTTCTCGGCGCATATTACCAATGTTCTGGATATCCTTTCCAGAGCCAATGAGGACAGCCTGGTGCTCATGGATGAGCTGGGCTCAGGCACCGACCCCACCGAGGGTATGGGCATCGCAGTTGCTGTGCTGGAGGAGCTGCGCAAAAGCGGCGCGCTCTACATGGTGACGACCCATTATCCGGAAATCAAAACCTATGCCAATGAGACGCCGGGAGTGGTCAACGCGCGGATGCTTTTTGACAGAGAAAGCCTTAGGCCATTGTATCAGATGGAAATGGGCGCTGCCGGTGACAGTTGTGCCTTTTACATTGCCAAAAAGCTGGGGATGCCGGATGAAATGCTTGCGGCGGCAGAACGCGTGGCTTATGGAAATCCGCAGCCGTCCGGACAAAAACCAACGCATGGCAGTGTCGTAACCGGAACAAATGGCGGTTTTGCCGGCAAAGACACGGCGGCCAGCCGGCCGGCTAAATTAAAAAAGACTTCGTCACCATCCATAAAGAAGAAGCCGGAGGCATTGGCGGCCAGAGAAAAGCTCCCCCAGTATTCCATTGGAGACAGTGTGATGGTTTATCCGGAAAAGAAGGTGGGGATCGTTTATAAGCCGGTCAATGATAAAGGGGATTTATGCGTGCAGCTCCAGGGAAAGAAAATCTGGATGAACTATAAAAGAGTACGTCTCCATGTGGCCGCGGCCGAGCTTTATCCGCCGGATTATGATTTTTCGATTATATTTGAGACGGTGCGGGAGCGGAAGATTCACCATGATATGCGCCGGAAATATGTGGAGGATGTGTTGGAAACTGAAGATAATTAGATTTAGTGGTAATATTCACGGGGCTGTTGTTCCGCGAAGCGTGTTACTGTTCGCGGCCCAGAGGGCCGTGAATAGTGACATTTAATGGTCCATATTTCCCCTCTTGATATTGTTTGTTTAAGCAGATACAATAAAGTGCATATAACGGAGTCGTAAAGCAAGGAGCGCTATATAGTGAAAAATTATAAAATAATGGTTGTAGATGATGAAAGCGATATATTAGATCTGCTTGAAAAGGCGTTGAAGATCGAGGGATTGGGAAATATATTAAAAATAGACAATGGCAGAGCTGCCGTGACGGTCTGTAAGGAGCAGCAGCCGGATATTATAATTTTAGATGTCATGTTGCCCGATATTGACGGCTATGAGGTCTGCAAGCAGATACGTCAATTTTCCCACAGCCCCATTTTGTTCCTCTCCTCTAAAAATGATGAGCTTGATAAAATATTAGGGTTAGCTGTTGGCGGAGATGATTATGTCACAAAGCCATTTAGCCCGAAGGAGGTCGCATACAGAGTCAAGGCACAACTGCGCAGAGCCGGATATATGGAGAAAACCGCCGAGAATAAACTGCTTAAAGCAGGCAATCTGGTTATTGATGTGGAAGGGTGCAGAGTCACAAAAAATAATCAGATCATTGAGCTGACCGCAAGAGAATTTGAAATATTATATTATCTGGCTCAAAATATGGGGCGTGTGATCAGCCGTGAACGCCTGTATGAAGCGATTTGGGGCGAGGATAGTTTTGGGTGCGATAATACGATCATGGTGCATATCCGGCATTTACGTGAAAAGCTTGAAGATCATCCAAACGCCCCCCAATATATTATCACAATGAAAGGGTTAGGATACAAGATGGTGATACCCAATGAAGTCGAAAAGTAAAAATAAATTATTGCTGAGGATCGTTGTTTTCACATCGGGAATTGTCTTATTGCTGGCAGCCATTGCAATGGGTCTGGTTTATTATATTTTCTATATTCCAGAGCCGGAGGGGCTTAGCTTAGCCTCCTGGCCCAGCACCTTTACAAAGAACTTTTCCCTTTGGCTTTACAGCGAAAACGGAGATATCTGCGTCAAAGAAATCGGCCTGGAAAGATTAGACGACTATGGATTGTGGGTGCAAATTGTCGATGAGCGCGGAAATGAGGTGTTTTCCCATAATAAGCCAAACGCTTATCCGCAGAGATACCAGCCCTCGGAGCTGATTTCATTTAGCACAGAAAACTATGATGATAATTATACGATTTTTGTAAGCAGCTTTGAAGATCAGGGGAATACATGGAATTACATCGTTGGTTTCCCGTATGCGATCGGAAAATATATGCTGTATTACAATGGGGAAAATGTTGGACGGCTTTCACCAATGATCCGGGCGGCTATATTTATCGCCTTTATCGCCCTGATTGTCTTTGTTATCGCCTACTGTTTTTGGCTTTCGCACAAGCTGTCAAAAATTTCGGGAGGAATCAAGGATATTTCGCTGCGTACGTATGTGCCGATTAAAGAAAATGGTACTTTCGGTGAGGTTTACAAAGCACTCAACAAAATGGACGACGAAATTAAGCACGCGGATAAAATAGAGCAGGAAACAGAACAGACACGCAGAACGTGGATTGCAAATATAACACACGATATGAAAACGCCGCTGTCGCCGATCAAAGGCTATGCCGAATTATTGTCAGACGGTAAGCTGACGGATAAAGCGGCAATACAGGAATCAGGTGCGATCATTTTAAAAAATGTTAACCATACGGAAAAGCTGATCAATGATCTGAAGCTGACCTATCAGCTTGAGTCCGGGGCGTTCCCGTATGATCCGAAAGCGGTTTTACTTGTTCGCAGCTTACGGGAATGGGTGATCGATGTCATCAATGACCCTCAATTTTCCGAAAATGACATCGAGCTTGACAGCAGCGGTCCGGAAATTACGGTACACATTGATGAAGCATTATTCCGCAGGGCGGTCCAAAATATTATAATCAACGCCTTTATCCACAACCCACCAAAAACAAAGGTAACGGTCGATGTTTCCGACGAGGACGGCAAGACGGTTACGATTTCTATCCGTGACAATGGAACCGGCATGAATGGGGAAGAATTATCCAGGCTTTTCAGCCGGTATTACAGAGGAACAAACACCGAACAAAAGGCGGAAGGAAGCGGTCTGGGTCTCGCCATCGCCAGACAGATCATACTTTTGCACGGCGGTGATATTGCCGTTACAAGTACGCTGGGCGAGGGAACAGAATTTGTCATTACCCTGCCTGTTACAAATTAAGATAGAATTAAGGTACGAAAAAGTACAGCCTAAGATAGGTGATCTAAGCTATAAGCATAGGTCACCTATTTTTTTGCGCGAAAGCGACGAGCCACAAATGGGAGTTTACTCACCTTTGTGGCGACCGCCGCGATCCGGCGCAGCGAAGCGGAGCCGGATGCGTGAAAGCGACGAGCCACAAGCGAAGTTTACTCACCTTTGTGGCGACCGCCGCGATCCGGCGTAGCGAAGCGGAGCCGGATGCGTGAAAGCGACGCCGGATGCGCGACGCCAGATAATTTGAACAGGAGGTTTTTGATGTGCAGCTTGAACTAAAAAACTTAAAAAAACAGTATGGAATCAAATGTGCCGTAGACGATATAAATGTTGTTCTGACACCCGGCGTATACGGTCTGCTTGGCGCCAATGGCGCAGGCAAGACAACACTGATGCGTATGATCTGCGGTGTTTTGAAGCCATCCTCGGGCAGCATTTTATTAAACGGAAGGACGGCAGACGAATTAGGTGAGAAATACTACACCCATTTAGGATATATGCCGCAGGATTTTGGCTTTTATCCCGATTTTACTGCCCGTGAATTTATGCTCTATATGGCAGCCGTAAAAGGCATCGATCCGAAAAAAGCGAAACGCAGAACCGAGCAGCTTCTTCAGATGGTCAATTTGCAGGATGTGGCCAACAAAAAGATTAAATCATTCTCCGGCGGAATGAAGCAGCGGCTGGGGATCGCGCAGGCAGAGCTGAATCATCCATCGATTCTCATTTTAGATGAACCAACGGCGGGGCTTGACCCTAAAGAGCGCGTGCGTTTCCGCAATCTTATTTCCGACTTTGCCAAAGAAAAAATCGTTATCTTATCAACCCATATCGTTTCCGATGTTTCCTACATTGCAGATACGATCCTGATGATGAAAAACGGAAAATTTCTTCTGCAGGAGCCCATGGTAACGGTCACAGATTGTATTGACGGAAAGGTATGGGAGCTTTTAGTGGCTGAGCGTGATGCAATGAAATATAATGACCGCTTTTCCGTCGTAAATCTTCACCATGAAAACAGTGGGGTGCGTTTACGCATTGTAAGCGATCAGGCGCCGTCCGGGAATGCATTTAATGTAAAGCCGAGTCTGGAGGACTTATTTTTATATTACTTTGGAGAAGAGGTACAAAATGAAAGGAGCAGTAATCCATGAAACGATTGGTTAAATATGAACTTTTAAAAATAGTGCGCAAAAAATCCACGCTGATCATTATGGCCATCAGCCTGATTCTGACGGCATTTCTATTTGGTATTCCTATAATACAGTATCAAACCTACAATCAGGATGGTGTGATAAAAGGGATGGAGGGAATCACTTACGAAAAAGCGCAGGCGTCCGGGTATTCTGTGGCATTGACGAATGAATATGTTGAAAAAACTGTACAGGAGGTCCGCGCGCTTTTTGATGATCCGGATAATGTTGGATTTGATGGAAATGAAAAGTTTTTGATCGGCAATGCCTATTGGGAGCAGATCGCACCAAGGGAAAAGCTTTTACGCTTAATAGCTACGAACTATGCAGATCAGGGGGAATATGCAGGGTATAACAGTTTGCCTGAATTGGATGTAAACGGCGGAGCGGATTTTTATGGAGCGCGAAATGAAAAGATTGAAGCATTGCTCAATTCGCCCTCACGCGATATGACTGACGGGCAAAAGGAATATTGGCGGAATATGAACAGCCATGTGGAAACGCCCTTTCATTATGGTTATTATGAAGGCTGGGAAATCATCTTAACAAGCTTTGAGCTTCTGATGTTTGCCATACTTTCCGTGTGTATTGTCATCGCACCGGTATTTTCAAGCGAATATCAGGCGGGAACGGATGCGGTCATCTTATCAGCAAAATACGGAAAAACAAAACTCATTACCGCCAAAATCGTATCCTCGTTTTTGTTTGCTGTTTTAGCATTTACGGTGCATATCCTTGTTGCCTGTGGATTGCCGCTGGCCTTTTTCGGTGCCGATGGTTGGAATCTGCCTTTGCAAATCTTAGGAACAACTATTCCGTACCCATTTACTTTACTGCAAATGACCCTTATAAATGTGGGCGTGATCTATCTTGTATTGATCGCTATGGTTGGATTGACATTGCTGTTATCCGCAAAAATGAAAACACCTTATATGGTATTAGTTGTCCTAGTTCCTGTGTTATTTATTCCAATGTTTCTGACACCAACAGGTACAACAGGCATATACAACCAGCTCCTATTCCTGCTTCCATACCGTTCAACAATGCCCGAATTTGCAAAATATATTTCTTATCCGATCGGCGGCCTGGTTTTAGATATCCTTTGGGTAAGGGCGATTGTGTATGTAATATTTACAGTCATCTTAATACCTTTTGCGCGGCGTGGCTTTAAAAAACATCAGGTTTCGGCATAGGAGGGATCAACAATGAAGAAGAAAAAAATGCTGATGCCGGGAGCAATCGTCCTTGTGATTGTCCTTGTGATTGCGGCGGCCGGTTTTGTTATAATGGCGCCAAAGTGGTCCGAAGCAACATTCGAGGCGGTCGTGCAGGAAACAGTGACCCGGTCTGACGGCGAAATTCGGCTGATTGTAGAGCGGACGACAGAAATCTATGGAAATCCGCTCAATTCCCTTTCAATCAGCGATAAAACATCCCTGAATGGCGAAGACGGCGAAGCGGTCACCGTATCCGAACTGAAGGCAGGTATGCCCGTAGAAGTAACGCTGAAAAATGCTTTTACAGAGGAGACACCATTTTACTATCCAACGGTTTATAAAATAAAAATAATAGAGAATACACGGTAAACTGAAATTTAAAATGTTATTTACAGTCCTTCCTTTTTTTGCTATGATTAAATTTAGATAAATGCCTGCATCCATGGCGTTTATGCATCATGTTAATGTGTCAGATATTTATTAGAATAAGGAGATGCTTTTATGGATAATGCAGCAATTTTTAAATTAAGCTATGGTTTATTTGTTCTGTCCGCAAAAGATGGGGAAAAGGATAATGGCTGTATTGTAAATACGGTGCAGCAGGTAACGACCACGCCCAACCGGATCACAGTCGCTGTCAACAAAGGCAACTTTACTTGTGAGATGATCTCAAAAACCGGGGCCTTTAACGTTTCCGTGCTGAGTACCGATGTACCCTTTGATATTTTTAAACGCTTTGGCTTCCAGAGCGGCCGGGATGTGGATAAGCTGGAGGGCTTTGAGGACTATGCCCGCGGCGGAAATGGTATCATTCATCTGAGCAGATATGCCAATGCCGTCATCAGCGGCAAGGTTGTAGATACCTACGATCTGGGAACCCATATCCTGTTTATTGCCGATGTTACCGATGCAAAGGTTCTCTCCGATAAGGATTCCGTGACCTACGATTACTATCACAAAAACATTAAGCCGGCGCCTCAGAAAACCGAGAAAAAGGGCTGGCGGTGTAAAATCTGTGGATATATCTATGAAGGTGAGGAATTGCCCGAGGATTTCATCTGCCCGATCTGCAAACATGGCGCGGCGGACTTTGAACCTATTGAGTAACAGTTCGGCCCCTCTGAACGGTTACTCCATTTAAGATGTGGAGGTAAATAAAAGCAATGAAAAAGATTATTTTGACCGGTGACCGTCCGACGGGCCGGCTTCATGTGGGCCACTATGTTGGTTCACTAAAGCGTCGGGTGGAATTACAAAATTCCGGCGAGTACGACGATATTTTTATTATGATCGCAGATGCGCAGGCGCTCACAGATAATGCGGATAACCCGGAAAAGGTGCGCCAGAACATTATCGAGGTGGCGCTGGATTATCTGTCCTGCGGACTTGACCCGGCGGTAACGACGATGTTTATCCAGTCTCAGGTGCCGCAGCTTACGGAGCTGACCTGTTATTATATGAATCTGGTGACTGTTTCCCGGCTCCAGAGAAACCCGACTGTGAAGTCTGAGATCCAGATGCGGAACTTTGAAGCCAGCATACCGGTGGGATTTTTCACCTATCCGATCAGCCAGGCTTCGGACATCACCGCATTTAAAGCGACCACAGTTCCCGTTGGCGAGGACCAGTTACCTATGCTTGAGCAGACAAAGGAAATCGTGCGCAAGTTTAATTCTGTTTATGGCGATACACTGGTGGAGCCGGACATCCTGCTCCCGGACAATAAAGCCTGCCTGCGTCTTCCGGGCACGGATGGCAAGGCTAAAATGAGTAAATCTCTGGGGAACTGTATTTATCTGTCCGATACAAAGGAAGAGGTACGCCAGAAAGTCATGTCCATGTTCACCGACCCGAACCACCTGAGAGTGGAGGACCCGGGCAATGTGGATGGCAATCCGGTATTTATTTATCTGGATGCTTTTTGCAGGGATGAGCATTTTGAAAAGTATCTTCCGGACTATAAAAATCTGGACGAGCTCAAGGCCCACTATACCCGCGGCGGCCTTGGCGATGTGAAGGTGAAGAAGTTCCTGAACAATGTCCTCCAGGAGGAATTAGAGCCCATCCGCCAGCGCAGAAAAGAATTTGAAAAAGATATCCCGGCTGTATACAAGATCCTAGAGGAAGGCAGCAAAAAGGCGGAGGCCACAGCCGCCAGGACCCTGGCCGACGTTAAGCGCGCCATGAAGATCAACTACTTCGAGGATACGGAGCTTATCGAGATGCAGTCGAAAAAATACACAGAATAAAAAAATCGTATATTGACTTTTTCAGAAAAAATCTGCTAAAATAACAAAGTCGAGTAGCGAAGGCGTAAGTCCAGATAAATAAAAGGACTTACGCCTTTTTTGCGTGCAAGCAACGAGCCAAGCTGGGGAGCTTGCTCACCAGTTTGGCGACTGCCACGACCTGTCGGAGCGAAGCGGAGACAGGTGCGATGCAAGCAACGAGCCGAGCTGGGGAGCTGGCTCACCTTTGCGGCGACTGCCACGACCCGGTGGAGCGAAGCGGAACCGGGTGCGGTGTGATTTTAACAAATGGAGGTTTTTTCAATGAAAAAGGAATCAACGAACAGGATGGGTACGGTTCCTGTCAAGAAGCTTTTGCTGACCATGGGTATCCCCATGATTTTGTCAATGATGCTTCAAGCTGTTTACAACATTGTGGACAGTGCTTTTGTTTCCAACATGGCAAGCGGCGGTGAAGCCGCGCTAAACGCCTTAACGCTGGCGTTTCCGGTACAGATGCTTATGGTAGCCATTGGCATCGGCACGGGTGTGGGAACAAACGCGCTGCTGTCAAAAAGTATTGGTCAGGGAAACACCCAAAAGGTCAATCAGGTCACTGGTAACGCTCTGTTTCTGGGAATCCTGATATATATTTTATTTGCGCTGTTTGGCATTTTCGGCGTAAATATCTATGTATCCTCCCAGACATCAAATGCCCAGATCATGGAAATGACCCGCCAGTATTTAAGTATCTGCTGTATTGCCTCGGCAGGCATTGTATTTTTTTCAATATTTGAAAAGCTGCTCCAGGCCACCGGGCGGTCCATGTATTCCACAACGGCGCAGGTGGTAGGCGCAGTCATCAATATCGTACTGGACCCTATTTTGATCTACGGCTATTTTGGCCTGCCGGAAATGGGCGTGAGGGGCGCGGCATACGCCACTGTTATCGGTCAGATCGCTTCTGCCCTGTGTGGGCTGGTATTTCATCTGAAATACAATAAGGAAATTACTAACAAGCTGAGTTACTTAAAACCATCGGCAGCAATCATCGGTGAAATCTATGCCATTGGCCTTCCGGCAATCATCGCTCAGGCGCTGATGTCCTTTATGACCTATGGTTTGAACATTATTTTTGGAAAAATCGATGAGACGGTGGTCACGGCGTATGGCCTGTACTACAAAATCCAGCAGTTTATTTTATTTGCAGCTTTTGGGCTGCGTGATGCTATTACGCCGATCGTATCCTTTAATCAGGGCATGGGGAGCCGGAGCCGGGTAAAGGAAGGTATCCGTTATGGTATTATATATACACTTGGTATTATGGTGATCGGCCTGGTGGCGCTGGAGGTCTTTGCAACGCCGTTTTCGGCAATTTTCGGATTGTCTGGCGAAACGCAGCAGCTATGTATCAGTGCGATTCGGGTCATTTCACTCAGCTTTATATTTGCAGGGCTGAATATTGCCTGTCAGGGAATTTTCCAGGCATTAAACAGCGGAATGGAATCGCTGATTATATCGGTCTGCCGGCAGTTTGTCTTTGTCATACCTGTGGCCTGTGGCTTTTCTTTGCTGGCCCGTCAGTCCATGGAATATATGTGGCTTGTCTGGCTTACCTTTATCATTGCGGAGGGGCTGTCGTCCATCATCGCATTTATTTTTATGAAACGTATTAACCGGAATATTGTCAGCAAATTGGAGGGATGATCATGCAAAGAAAAATAATAACAATCAGCCGTGAATTTGGCAGCGGCGGACGTTACATCGGCGAACAGACGGCAAAGCGGTTAGGACTGCGTTTTCTGGATCGGGAAATTATTGTCCGGGCCGCAGAGGAAAGTCATTTGTCCGAAAGCTTTATCGAGGAACGCGGGGAATATGCACCGAAAAAGAGTATCTTTTCTTATTCCTTTGTGGGCCGTGATACTCAGGGCGGTTCCATAGAGGATTATCTGTATCAGGTCCAGCGGCAGGTTATAATTCAGGCTGCCAGGGAAGGGTCCTGCGTAATTGTAGGCCGGTGCGCGGATTTTATATTAAAGGACCGGACTGACAGCCTGAATGTATTTATTCATGGAAATATGGAAAATAAGATTGCACGGATTATGGATATTTACGGGAAATCCAGGAAAGAGGCGGAAAAGCTTATGGCGGAGACGGACCGGAAGCGCAGCCTGAATTACAGGTATTATACAGACCAGAAATGGGGGTATGCCTCCAATTATTCTATGACATTAAATAGCAGCGAATTTGGATATGAAAAGTGTGTGGATGTTATTTCGGAGCTGTTCATGTTTGGAGAGTGATTTTAAGAAGAGATGTGCCTAAAACTGGTGATGAAACGCCGGGAAAAAATGAAGAATAGTGATAAGTAGAATTTTGCAATTTTATTTTACCTATGTATGATAGGCAGCGCGATAAAAATATGATATAATGGACTGCATTAGTATTGAAACTGGTAATATACCGGTAAATCCAGTAAAAAAATTCAAAGGAGGAAATTAATGATGATGAGAAACCCTGAGCAGACCATAGGCAACCTGATCGACAAAGCAAATACAACATACATGAGTTATGTTAATGATGACGGCTACCCCCTGACAAAGGCCATGCTTGCACCCCGGGAACGCGAGGGCATCCGGACCTTTTGGTTTACCACCAATACATCCTCCAATAAGGTGAAGCTTTACCGGGAAAACCCAAAGGCGAGCATCTATTTCGTTGACCGGAGATTTTTTCGGGGTGTCAATCTGGTGGGAACGATGGAGGTTTTGGAGACTGCCGAGGCCAAGGAGCGCATCTGGCAGCCGGGAGATACGATGTACTATCCGGAAGGCGTCACGGACCCGGACTACTGTGTATTGAAGTTTACAGCCTTAAAAGGTCGGTATTACAGTAACTTTAAGTCGGAAAATTTTGAAATCAGCGCTGAATGAAACAAAAGAGCGCGGGAGAACGGGGCATCCACCAAACTGTGCCCGCTTCTCCCGCGCTCTTTTATGTAACCGTTCAGAGGGGCCGGACGGTTGCTTTTTTACTTATTGGGTATGACATCCGGCATTTTTGCCACAACCTTTCGGAACTGTATCCGGAAGCATATAAATGTGGTGGTGGCCGCCAGAAAATCGGCGATGGGCTCCGCCAGGAATACGGCAAATACCTTATCGCTGATAAATACCGGCAATATGTAGATCAGCGGAATGAGTAATATAATTTTACGCAGCAATGCCAGGAACAGGGATATTTTTGCCTCACCGATGGCAATAAATGTCTGCTGGCAGGAATTTTGCACGCCCATGACAAAACCGCAGGCCAGATAAATGCGCAGCGCCCACATGGAGTATGTTTTAAATTCCTCGGTGCTTGCGAATAAAGCCACAAGTAATTGTGGAAACATCATGTTGATCAGCCAGAACACTGTGGAAAAAGTAACACCGCAGATAAACAATAGCCGGAAGGCTTTTTGGACACGCTGTTTATTTTGGGCGCCGTAATTATAGCTGATGATCGGCTGGGCTCCCTGGGCCAGCCCCATGACCGGCAGTGAAAAAATCTGCATGATGCTGGATAAAATCGTCATGGCTCCCACAGCCATATCTCCGCCATATTTCTGTAAAGAAGAATTAAAGCAGATATTCAAAAGACTTTCAGTACTTTGCATAATGAAAGGTGAGACTCCAAGGGCAATGACCGGGAACAGATATTCCTTTTGAAACCTGAAATTTTTCCTGCGGATTTTTAATATGGAGCGTTTGGACATGAGGAATTTCAATACCCAGACGCAGGAAACACCCTGAGAAATAATGGTAGCCAGAGCCGCGCCCCGAACGCCCATGTTGAATACAAAAATAAATACCGGGTCCAGCACAATATTAATGACAGCACCGATTATGACGGTCAGCATACTGATTTTTGCAAAGCCCTGAGTGGAAATAAAGCTGTTCAGCCCCAGAGTGATCATTACAAAAAAGGTACCCAAAACATAAATCTGCATATAGCTCCATGCGTAAGGGAGGGTATTGGCGCTGGCTCCGAAAAGCATAAGGAGCTCCTGTCCGGTAATAAGAAAAACAATCATTAGAATGATCGCCATAACGACGGTGAGTGCAAAGCAGTTTCCAAGAATTTTTTCCGCGCCGTCATTATCCTTTTGCCCCATTTTAATGGATGCTCTTGGCGCGCCGCCCATGCCCACCAGCGCGGCAAAGGCTGAGATGATCATAATGACCGGAAATGTGACGCCCACGCCGGTCAGCGCCGCCGTGCCTATTTCGGGAATGTGGCCAATATAGATCCGGTCGATGATGTTATACAATAAGTTGACAATCTGTGCTGCAATACAGGGAACTGCCAGTGAGGCCAGCAGGCGGCCGATGGGAGCGGTTCCCAGTTTGTTTTGTTCTGCCATTTCGATTCCTTCTTTTCGTTAAAGTAAACGGACATGAAAGCCGATTGCTCCGTGCTCCGCATTCCTGCCCACGCATCAGCGCTATTTCACTATATCATATCGAAGGGAAATGTCAACGTGTGTTTTTTCAGAAAAACAAAGTTATAAGCCCGGACATTCCGGTTAGGATCATAAGCAGTACAGGCCCCACCCGCCATTTTCTCAGGGCAATAAATGCCAGTGTGAAAACAACCGCCGCCATCCAGTCAAAACCGGAAATCTGCGTGATGTCGCTGGTGCCGCAAAAGGTGAGCAGCAGGATCGTGGCCGCGGCGGAGATGATCAGGCCCAGTGAGGCAGCCTTTAAGCCGCCCAGTGTTTCAAACACATACTGGGAGCTGGCGTGCTTTTTGAAGAATCTGAAAAGAAACAGGGAAATGGCAATACCCGATATAACGCATCCGAGAGTGGCCACGATGGCTCCGAAAATCCCCGCAATCTGTATGCCCACAAAGGTGGATGTATTGACGGCCAGCGGCCCGGGCGTCATCTGGGATATAGTGATGATATCGGTAAATGTTTTTTCGCTTACCCAGTTATGGATCGTGACCACCTGCTCCGATATGGCGGGGATTATGGCGTACCCGCCGCCGATGCTGAACAGCCCAATCTGAAAAAATGATAAAAATAGTTGTATGAAAATCATTCCGATTCCCTCCGTTTTGAACTGTGGTGTCTGCTGTTTTGACTGTTATACCAAACCCGGCCAATGCAAAGGAGGCAGCATACGATCAGTATAACAGCGACATTTACGTGAAAAATAAAGTTGGCGGCAAATGCGCATGGAACCATGAGTGTGAGCAGCCGTGATTTTTCCCGGAGGATCATCTGGAACATATTTACGACCAGGTCCACAATAAGCGCGGCAACCCCGGCCTGCATGCCGCCAAGCACTGCGGCGATAATCTTATTGGCGCTGAAAGCAGCGTAACCGGTAGAAACGATGGACAAAATGATCAGCGGCGGCACAACAGCGGCCAGACAACTGATGGCGGCGCCGGCAAATCCCGCCGCCTGGTATCCGGCCAGCGCCGATAGATTAATGGCAATAGCGCCAGGCGTGGACTGGGCAATGGCCGCCATCTGCATGAGCGTGTCTTCATCAAAAAGCCCTTTTTGGTCCACAAAATATTTGCGGATCATGGGCACCACCACATAGCCGCCGCCAAAGGTAAAGGCACTGATGAACAGGTTTATGTAAAAAAGCCACAGGTAAAGAGAAATATTGCTGTGTTTCATTAAAAACCTCCTATAATAATTATTTATCGCAGGCGCGAACGTGGAAGTGCACAGGTGCGAACTGTAAGTGGGCCCCGGATGCAAAAAATCACTCCGCGCATAGCAATTATAAGCCTTGTTGATACATTTGTGAAATGATATAATCTTATTAAAACCATTACTTTTATTCATGGATAATATCCGGAGCATGGATAAATCGAATGGAATTTGGAGGAATAGTGATGACCCTGCGGCATTTTGAAATATTTCGGGCAGTATCAGAAACCGGGAGCTTTACCGGTGCAGCGCGGGAGCTGTTTATAACCCAGTCAGCCGTTTCCCATGCGATTCGGGAGATGGAGACAGAAACAGGAGCCGTTTTATTTGACCGGATATCCCGGCGGGTTTATCTGACCCGGAGCGGGGAGCTTTTGATGCAGAAAATATTGCCCATACTGTCGGCCTGCGAGAATCTTCAGGTCCATGTGAGAAATCTGGAAAAGGAGGCGTCGATCCGGATCGCTGCCAGTATTACGATCGCGTCCTGGCGGCTGCCGGACGCTCTGCTGCGCTTTCGCAAAAGCTGGCCGGACACACCGGTGGAGACTGAGGTGCTCAGCGCGGCCAATGCCATGGAGCTTCTGAAAAACGGCGGAGCAGATATTGCGCTGATCGAGGGCGCTCCTGCGCGGCTGGAGGACTATATTTATGAGCGGTTTTCAAGCTATCCCATGGAATTTTTGGCGGGTATGGATTATGATCTTCCGGAAATAATAACCATAGAGCAATTGATGGAGCAGCCGCTGCTTCTGCGTGAAAAGGGCAGTGCTATCAGGGATACGCTGGACAGCGCGCTTTTTCTGGCTGGTTACACCGCCAGGCCCGCGTGGACGAGCGTCAATTCCAATGCGCTTATGGAGGCCGCCGCTAAAGGACTTGGCATCGCCCTGCTTCCCAGGATGCTTGTGCAGGAAATGAAAAAGTCCGGCCGTTTGAAGACGGTTTCTGTGGCCGGGCTGGCGCTGAACAATGATATGCTTCTTGTACATCACCGGGAAAAATATGTGTCCGCGCCGCTGAACGCATTAATGCAACAAATCCGGTTGTGTGAACCATTATAAATTCACGGTAAAGGGAATTGACGGCGCCTTTTATAAAAGGTATACTTACAATTGTGGAAGGTATTGGGTGAAAAACCGTAACAATATGAAATTGGAAAAAGAGGTGTATGCCATGAAATATGATGTTATTATTATCGGCGCCGGTCCGTCCGGTATCTTTTGTGCCTACGAGCTGATTAAAGAAAAGCCGGATATGAAAATACTCATGCTGGAAAAGGGCCGGGCGATTGAAAACCGCAGTTGTCCGAAGCGGAAAACGCAAAAATGTGTCGGCTGTACGCCATGCTCCATCACCACTGGATTTGCCGGAGCAGGCGCATTTTCCGACGGAAAATTATCCCTGTCTCCCGATGTGGGCGGCAATCTGCCGGAAATCCTCGGCTATGAGCAGGCGGAGACACTGATCAAAGAGGCTGATGATATCTATTTAAAATTCGGCGCTGACAAAAAGGTGTACGGGATTGATGATTACGCGTCGATTGAAAAGATCCGTGCCAAGGCGATCCGCGCCAACCTGAAACTGATCGAGTGCCCGATCCGCCATCTTGGAACTGAGGAAGGCTACAAAATATACACGAAGCTTCAGCAGCATTTAATGGCCGCCGGCGTAGAAATGAAGTTTATGACCATGGTGAAAAATATTCTGATCGAGGACGGCCGGGCGCTGGGCGTTATCACCGATAAGGATGAAACCTATTATGCCGATGAGATCGTGGCCGGTGTGGGCCGTGAAGGTTCGGAATGGTTTTCCGGGATATGTAAGGAGCATGGCATTGAGACAAAGGTTGGAACCGTGGATGTGGGCGTGCGCGTGGAGGTCCGCGACGAGATTATGAAGGAGCTTAACGAAAAGCTTTACGAGGCAAAGCTTGTTTACTACACACCGACCTTTGATGATAAGGTGCGGGTATTTTGTACAAATCCGTCCGGCGAGGTGGCCACGGAATACTACGATGACGGCCTTGCCGTAGTCAATGGCCATGCGTACAAATCCCAGGACTATAAAACAAAAAATACAAACTTTGCTCTGCTGGTGTCCAAAAACTTTACATCGCCCTTCAAATCACCGATTGAGTATGGCAAGCACATTGCCCAACTGGGAAATATGCTCTGTGACGGCCGGATTTTAGTGCAGCGCTACGGCGATTTCCGCAGAGGCCGCCGCACCACCGAGGAGCGTATGATTCGTAATAATATTACAGCGACGTTAAAGGATGCCGTGCCCGGAGATTTATCCCTCGTGTTTCCTCACCGGATCATGGTGGATATTGTGGAGATGATCGAAGCTCTGGACAAGGTGACGCCGGGCATTGCCAGCGACGAAACACTGCTTTACGGTGTGGAAGTGAAGTTTTATTCCAATAAGGTGCTGGTCAACAAGAACTTTGAGACAAGCATCCAGGGCCTTCGCGCCATGGGCGACGGCGCGTCCGTAACCCGGGGATTGCAGCAGGCGTCCGCAAACGGCATTAGTGTGGCCAGAAGTATTCTTAGTAAACGCACATGATTGTGCCTGGCGGCCCAATCATCACTATACATGAAAGCCGATTGCTCCGCACTCCCGCAATCACAGTAAAAAATAGAAAGAGGCGTTCTTCCAATGGAATTTAAAGAAAGAGAATTTGTACCCGTGCTTTTTGGCGGGGATATCAATACGTACAGCGTGGCCCGGGCATTTTACGAGGAATATCAGGTAAAGTCCTATGTTCTCGGCAAATATATGTCCGGCCCAAGCTGTTACAGCGCGATCACCAACTACCGCATGAATAATCAGATGGACACCGAGGATGTGCTTTTAAAGGCCGTATGCAACCTTTCAAAAAAGCATAAGGATAAGACGATTCTGGCCATCGGCTGCGGCGACAGCTATGTGGAAACGATCAGTAAGATTAAGGACCGTTTCCCGGAAAATGTGGTAGCGCCTTATATTGATCATGCGCTGATGGAGCAGCTTATTTTAAAAGAAAACTTTTATAAAATGTGCGAAAAGCACGGGATCGATTATCCGGCGACGCTTGTATACAGCCAGGAAATGGGGATGGATGTGGATGTCAAGTTCCAGTATCCGGTCATCTTAAAGCCATCCAACGGCGTGGACTATTTCCACCATCCCTTTGACGGACAGAATAAGATTTATAAGCTGAACTCTCTGGAGGAAGTCAAACAGACGATAAAGGATATATACGCCTCCGGCTATTCGGACAAGCTCATTATCCAGGATATGATCCCCGGAAATGACGAATATATGCGCGTGCTCACCTGCTATTCCGGCAGGGATCACAAGGTGAAAATGATGTGCCTGGGCCATGTGCTTTTAGAGGAGCACACGCCGCTGGGGCTTGGAAATCACGCCCTGATCATCACCGAGCCCAACGATGCGCTTATGGAAAAGGTGAAGGCTTTGCTGGAGGAGCTGAATTATACCGGATTTTCCAACTTTGACATAAAATATGATTCCCGCGACGGCAAGTATAAATTCTTTGAGATCAATTGCCGGCAGGGCCGCAGCAATTACTATGTCACCAATTCCGGCTTCAATGTGGCCCGGTATATTGTGGAGGACTATGTTTATAATAAGGATATCCCGTTTAAAACCGCCCAGGATGAGTACCTCTGGATGGTTGTGCCTAAAGCGGTGGCCTTCAAGCATGTCAAAGACCCGGAAATGATCCGGCGGATGAAACGTCTCATTAAGGAAAATAAAATGGTCAATCCGCTGTTTTTACGGGGGGATTTGGGAATGAAGCGCTACCTTCGGCTGGTGAAGAACCATTTGCGCCAGTATTCCAATTACGATAAGTATTATAAATGATTTTGGGCGCCCACAAAGTTACGGCTGCGCATGGGCGCTGAGCGTTAAGGTATAAATGATTCGCGGTCCGGCTTCGCTTACTGGCGGCGTTATCAATAAATCAGGGGCAGTGCTGCGGTTTTGCAGCACTGCCCCTGATGGTTATTATTTGCTTTTTGACGCGATATAGCTATCGACATTCTTTTCAACGACTGAGAAGGGGGCGTTCCCGCTTTTCAGCACGGCTTCATTAAACTCTTTTTCGTTAAAGCTGTCGCCCAGCTTTTCCGTGGCATTTTCTCTTATTGCCATGATTTCCTCATATCCAACATAATATGGCTCAAAAGCGCATGGATTGGCCTGGAGCTGTTTGTACTGCCCCAGAAGTGCTTCCTCGTCATCGCCGAAAAGCGAGGAGAGCCTTTCGGCAAACTCATCGTAAGTCCAGCCGTCATAGTGGATTCCAATATCGGCCAGGATGACAGCGCAATAGGACGCCAGATCATTTTCCCGGAGGAAGGCGAGCAGGTTCTGGTCAATATCCGTCAGGTAATTATAGGCTGTGTATTGGGCGTATACGGCCCAGCCCTCGGTGTAGGCGGAGCTTTCAGCAAGCGCTTTACGGAACGGAGAAGTCAGATTTGCGTAAGCGTAGGCGTATTGGTACATGTGCCCCGGGTAGCCCTCGTGAGCCACTGTGTGATAGGTGGTGATGGCATCCACATCGCCCAGGTTGGGATTGACACGCATCTGCTGTGAACCTGTGCCATCCAGCGGCGGCACATTAAAGTAAGCGGCCACGCCGGAATCGGAGCTTATTTCCTCATTGACATCCTTGATCACATAGTTAAGATTGTCCACATTTGGAAAATCATCAAACATCACGGAGCTGACAGCATCCAGTATGGATTCGTAGCTGTCATAGCCGCTGGTTGGAAGCTCATTTTGCAAAGTCTCCAGTATTTCCGGATTAGAAGCCATGATTTCCTGCAGGTTCATAATATGACTTGTAAAAGCTTCGGACATCATTTGGCGGATTTCCTCTACGGATTTAGTGCTGCCGATACTGCGCTGGAGCAAAAGCTCATAATAGTCTTTTCCATTGGGAAACTTTGCGTAGCCTTCTTCATTATTTGTTCCCGATTTAAATGTATTTAAGGTGGAAATGATATCCTCGTATGCCGGCAGGAAGGAGGTTGTAAAAGCTTCCCTGAGCTGAGTTTTATAGGTACTGCTTGGCTCATCACCCAGTGATAAAGCGTCGATACCTTCATTTAATGAGGTAAGGATGCTGCTTTCCTCGCCCTTTTCACAGACCTTTTCGCAGTAGGAAATGACCTCATCGATATCGATCATCAGCAGGCCGCGTTTCTCCTGTTCCTTTGTATATTCCAAAAGACTGCTCATATAAGGCTTTACATCATTTACAAGGGTGATCAGGTCCTTTACATCCTGCTCATCGCGCAGCTCCCAGTCCGCCAGCAGAGCCGGGAGTTGATAGTGGATGCCCGTCATGCTTTCCAGGAGCTGCTGGTAATAATCGAACTTTTCATCATTCAGACCATCACTGACCGTGACCATGTACATCAGAATATCGTAGGTATCCTGCTGTTCCTCTGTCAGCTTTGCCCGGTCAAAGGCCTTCAGGCCGTCCAGACTTTCCTTTGTGCTTTTTCTCGACGACTCCATCGCGGTTTCATCAATACGTTCTCCCAGATTTACAGTGATCTTACTTTCGTCCACCCCAAACGTCTTTGGTTCCTCCATAAAGACATGGGCGGTCGTATAATCACTTTCCATGGTGTCCACAAAAACCTGCTGGATAAACGCGTCAAACTTTTCGGATTCGGTTTGTCCGCTGCATCCGGCAAATAAAAGGATGACCAGGATACCCATCAGGAACATGCTGAGCTTTTTCTTCATTTCCATACGTAACCTCCATTTTAATCAAAATCGTTGGCCTGCCTGCGCATTATCTGTCAGAGATTTCCAAAGAAAATCGCTGATATGATCGTGCATTCGTAAGCTTGTGTATTCGTAAGCTTGTGCTTTCAGGCCAATTCCTATTATACTCTGGTTTTTAGCTGAAAACAATACACGTTGCGCTAACTTTATTTTTATTGGGATAATTCAGATGACAGTGCAGACAGGCCTGCGCATTTACTGCGCAGGCCGTACGAAAATGTAAGCCAAAAATCTGGAGGCTAGTTACTATTATAGATGCCCCATTTTTTTTGAAATTACAAAGTTTATTATTAACGCTGTAATTATGACGCATAACCCTAAAATAGTGCACCATACAGGCATATTTATATTTAACTGTGTTCTTAAAAATATGGTGAACACAAGATATATTGATCCTGCAATCTCAATGAAATTTAAGATTCTTTTTTGGTATTGCTGTAATTTTTTTTCGCTTTTAAACTTCTCTGATTGCCAGAAACTTAATCGATCCTCAGATGCTTTGACATCTTCATCAGAAATAAGTTCATCCAGACTTATATTTAATTCCATTGCTAACTTTTTTGCAGTAAGCAAATCCGGACATCTGGAACCATTTTCCCATCGACAAACGGTTTGTCTGGAAACAAATAAACGATCCGCTAATTGCTGCTGGGTAAGATTGTTTTCCTCCCGCAGCTTTTTTAAATTGTCATGTAATGCCATAGTGCCGCCTCCTTTTCTCAACTATAATACATGACCGATCGTTTTGAAAGCACCATTTTGGATAGCGATGTTTCCAATTTGGTAACAATATATTTACTACTTATAGATTATTAATCGATTCCCGGTCCAAAGAGTGCATACAGGAAGTATCAATAACACGATTTTTCCCACAGATGTCAGGTTCCAGAACTGGCACTGGAAGGAGGAAATCAGCTCAGCAGGTTTGAGTGCAAATTGAAGATTTTGATTAATAAAAGTAATCAGCACATTTTCATAACCCATGTGGGCCACATAGGATAAGCACAACGGAAGAAGAAATAAAAAACCTCCTACAATAATATTTTGGGTGGGGTTTACAAAAATCTGTGTGATAAACGCGATCAAAATACCTGCATATATACCTGTGATGCAGCGAAAAATCACGGTGAGTGCCATGTAAGAGCTGATAGATATATGCAGGGGCATAGATTCAAATTTATAATAGGACTGTATAGAATACTGGCAATACGTAAGGCCATACCGTACAAAATATTCACAGTAGGTAAAGCCCCAAAGAATAACGGAATATAGCGCCCCAAGCCCTGCGGAAATGCATATTTTTCGCCAGTAGATTTTTTTTCCGTACGGGGTGGATCGGAGCAGTATGTTCATCTGATTGCGCCGGTCCTGATAAAACAGTGTACATAAAGAAAGAATCAGAGCAATAATAATCCAAAGGGTGTTGGTAATCTCTGTCATACTATCGTAGAAAAACTGATCCATGATGTAAGTATTTATAAAGCCTGCATTGTCATCGCTTAGCTGTCTCAGATACTGCGCCTGCTCATTTATCCTCATAAGTGAATTAAGTTCTTCACTGGACATATCTCCCGGGTCAGAGAGTATATCTTCAATCTGAGCCGCCTTTTTATCTGTATAGTCTCCCTGAAAGCTTTCAATATTCCTTACATAGAAGAAATCCTCCCTGCTGACAAGATTCGTACCCGCATCAAAAGACAAAATGCTGATCAGAAGGAGAGCCACTCCGATAAGCCAGACCTTCTGATTCAGAATGGTTTTATACAGCTCATAATAAAGCAGACTTTTAGGCCGGGAAGGATGCTGGATAAAAATTTTACCAGGCAGATGAAAGTGGATACCTATCCCGTGTAGAAAAAGTATCATGCTTATAAATAAGATGCTTGCTATGATTATAAAAAATGAAGCGGCATGAACTAAGGAAACAGGAAATGAAAACAGATTCAGATTCTGGTAATTACCAATAATCTGTTTCATATCCATAAGCCCCACAAAATTTAAGTACCTGAAAATTTTAGCTGCCGGTGTGTCAGGTATGAGGAACCATAGCAGAAAACTTGTGGCTATAGATAAACCAAACACTCCCCAGGCCATCTTGTCACCTTTAAATAACACAGCAAGAAGCTGACAGAACAGGGAGATAAATAAAATCGCGCAGACCTTACCTGCCAGAAACAGGAGGAGATACTGACCAAGTGTCCATGGATATGCAACGTTCCTGAATACAGCCATCGCCTGAACCGGTTCATTCCAAAAATCAAGTCCGATAAATAAGCTGGTCTGGATGTAGTTTGACAGATAGAATATGAAACTTATGCCTGCGGTCGCCAGGACAACTGCCATCATTTGTGATATCCTGAGACGATACTTCCCTCTGGGGGTTGCCTGAATAAGATTAGCCATACCACTTTTGGCATCATAACCAAACATCTGAAAGCTTAACAGCCCCACACTGATCAGCAACAGAATATCTGTCAGATAGTAGTTTTGTATCAGGCGGACACCAGTGCCGTCCACTGGCGTCAGATGAAGCTCCTTTACCCGCGAAAAATCCTTTACAGTCTTTTCAATATTTCTTTTTGAAAAGCTGTTATTCCTGGCAAAGATGCTTGTATTTATCATCGCATCGGCGCGTTCGTCAAGCCCATCAATAAACGAATTGTAGCTCGCAATGGCCTGATACTGTTCAGTAAGATCGATCAGAACATCCATCATGTAGTTGGCCGTGTCCGCATCCATATAGATCGAGTTACTGTATTTTTCCAGAATACGTGAGGTGTCCTCCTCCGATAAATAGCCCGGATTGATGAAGTAAGCATTTAACTGAGATATATCGGTCATTTCAGCTTCAAGCAATGTCAGACACCGGGAGATATCATTGCTTTCCGACGCCAGTCTCAGTCTCCATTCCTCTTTTATTCTCTGTTCCATGGTGACAGGGATGGAAGGTATCATATATATATAATAAACTACGGCATTCATGAAAAAAAGCAGAAGAAGAATCCACTTTGTCTTTACGCTGAACAGTTTTTTTAATTCAAAACGTGTCAGTTTCATCCAATCACCTGCCTTTGGTCAAACATATCCAGATATACCTCCTGCAGATTTGGAAAAACGGGCTCAATATGTTTTAGTTGCCCGCGGATGCTGTCGATTGAAGCATCATCGCCCAAAATACGTACACAAAGACGGTTATCCGGCATTTCTTGTAAATTGCTGATTATGAATTTCTCTTCGAGCATATCCATATTCCGGGTATCAATGATACATTCAAATACACGTCCGTTAATCGTAGCGCAAAGCTGACCGGGAGTTCCCTTTAGCCGGATTTGTCCATCGCCTAAAAGAATGATTTCCCGGGCAATGGATTCCACATCGGAAACGACATGGGTAGCTAGTATAATAATTTTGTTTTCTGAAATACGACTGATAAAATTTCTGATTTTAATCCGTTCTTTGGGATCCAGTCCGGCTGTAGGCTCATCCAGGATGATAACTTCAGGTGAGCCCAGCAATGCCTGAGCGATGAGAATACGCTGGCACATGCCACCGGAGAAGCTTCCCAGCCTGCGGTCCTGGACGTCCAGAAGCCCTACCACCTCAAGCACCTGGTGAATCTGCTGAGGAATATCTTTTTTTGGAAGTGCCTTCAAAACCGCCATATATTCCAGAAATTTCCGAGCTGTAAATGCATCATAAAGCCCCTGGTTTTGTGGAACGTAGCCCAAGATCTTCTTAAATGCAGTTTCACTCTTGCTGGTGGGTATACCATTATAAAATACCTGGCCACCGTCAGCTGACAGATTTCCTGTGATTATCTGGATCAAAGTGGATTTGCCAGCGCCGTTTGGCCCAAGAAGGCCGTAAACACCCCGCTCCAGTGTCAGAGAGACATTGTTAAGAACGGTATGCCTGCCATAGTTTTTGCTGATGTTTTTTATCTCAAGCTCCATAAATCCCCCTGCAAAGCAATAGAATGATAACAGTTCAGTGATACCGAATTGTTACATAGAATATGATTTTTAACTGTTTTAATAAACAATTGGTTTATAGTATTCCGGTGTAACCCGAAGTATTTCCCGTGCAACGACGGTACCGCCTTTTAAATCTGATTTATCAACACAATAATAAGTAATCTCTGTGGCATCATTCTGACTTTTTATAAAAAGTTTTTCTTTTCCACTCAATATCACATATCCGGGAGCAAAGTCTCCTGCCGCCACCTCCCCGGCCAGGGTTCCATCCTGTTTATAAATATGTAATTTCCGTTCGGATTCGGGGAGTATATAATTGCCGATATCTATATCTTTAAAATACACATAGTTATCATCTACCTGAGAGAGATACACGAGCTGATTCACCACGCTAAAATCCTGTTCTGTCAGTTGCCGGGTCTGTTTTTCGTCGATGGCGCACTGATAAAACGTGATTTTCTGAGAAACATCCAGGGAATATTCGCCCTCAGCAACCGTAGTATAAAGCTGATTATTACCTATATGAAACCCTTCTGTATGGAAATTAAAAACGTCAGATATTTCGCCTGTATCTAAGTTTATTTTTCGGGGATTGTGTGTTAAATAGCCGGAAAATTCTATCATATCAATATATAAATACTTATCATACGCCAGCATATAATTTATTTCCGGGTCCTTTAGCGCGTTACTTTCAAAAATAATTTTTTTCTGTGAGGGCTTGTCCAGTGATATTTCAGTAACTATTAATGTGGGCGTTGTTGATTCTGTGTCATATTCTTTTGTATAGACATAGCCCTTACCGCGATGGACAACGAAGCTGACCAGATCGACCTGACTGTTGTAAATACTTTTTCGAGAGCTTCCATCCAGAGCTACTTTATATATGCACATGCTATATTCAGGGGTGAATGCTTCGGCAGAGATATATAAATAACCATTGTAATAGTTGATGCAATGGCTGGTTCCAGGAAAAATGGCATCACAATTAATTGCAGTTTCTATGGGTTCGTTATTATGCAGACATTCAGGTTTACTGCATACGATTGCAGGGTTTTTCATATTATTATCCATAAAGACCAGATAGTTTCCAAGAAACATATAATAGCCCTCCGGAGTCTCTACTATGGAGCTGCCTAAACTCTCAACAAAACCATACTGACAATCGAAAAAAGCATTATCCTCCGGAGATACTGTTTGCTCACGACAAGCCGGGAGTATAAGAAAAAGTGAACATAATATACATAGGAAAAAGATTTTATTCATATATGCCACCTCTTTTTATTTTAGTGAAAAGGATTTTGGTTTTATATAGCAAGCCAAAATCCTTTTTATCTACATATGTTATTAGGGTGATGTATTTAATTATATTTCGAGTACTATTTAAATGGCAGCTATCCTTACTGCGAGTGACTTTAAATTAAGCATCAACAGAAAAGTATTTAAGTGCACCATTATATGTAACCTCGGCCTCGTGGTGACCTAAGATTGTTAAGATGCTGCTTCCTGTGTTGCTAATATCTACGATTGCAGTAGTAGCAGCTACACTGGAGTTAGAACCAGACCTTGAAGTAACGCCTCCAGCACCATTATATTGAACAGTAACTTTGGCAGATACATATTTAGCAGAGGAACATGTCGTTACTGCCTGAGCTCTCGTTGAACTTAATTTAGTTTTTGAATATGTAATGGAATGTCCATAAAAAGTAGTTGTCGCAGCAAAAGATGGGATAGAACCTAAAACAAATGCGCATATGACTGCTACTGCTAATAATTTCTTGAAGTTTTTTCTCATAACGATATCCCCTTTCTTTCTGGTGTTGTATTTTCCTGTTTTGTACATGCCAGATTTAGCAATCTTAGCTCTCCATTGGTATCACCTCTATATGAAGTATTTGATAATCTTATTGTACTAAATTTGGAACTGAATTTATAGGCATATAAATTACAGAAAAATTTGTTGTTTTTTCTGTAATTATTTTGTCAGGAGAAACGTAAATTCTATTGTATCTTCAATGTCGTAACTTTTAAATAGGATAGCGACGCATTAATTATAGCTAAGTAATAATCGCCATCTTCTGGTGCGATAAAGGTGAATGTACCAGGCATATCAGTAATTGTTTGAAGATCAAATATAATAAGTCTGCCATCTTTTATGTAGGCTAAATTCATATCTTCGCCCTTGGTTTCGCTTGCAGCAAAGGTTGTATCAATAGCTATTGTTATTTGTAAACTTTCATTAGCGTTTAAATGCCAGCCGCTGCCGTTTTCTTTTGTAAATACGGCAATGTCGTAAATATCATAAATGAATTCTTCTGTAGTATAAATACTATTTCCAGAATTGCTTAATGCAATATCTGTTGCAGAATTGAATAGATCAGGATTTTCAAAGGATGCTGCACTCAAAATTTGCGATGCATCAAAACGGCCTGGATCTTTAGTGAATTCTGTTGGAGGACATGTATCAATTTGTTGTACCGGGTTAGGATGATTTAATTGCTCTTCAAGACCGTCTGTGGCTTTAAATACACCAGATAATCGACCGGATAGTGCGGCGTAGGTAACGCCGGAAATGCTTAATCCCGCGAGACAGAGTAAAATAATCCCGGCAACTTTGAGTTTTTTTGCCTTATGCATAAATTGCTTATATTTATTTGTACGGTTTATTGAATTATCCATGGATCGCTTTTTATTTTGCTCTGGGTTAAAATTTTCTAAAATAAGATCTACATCGATTTCCGGTATAACAGGATTTACATCAGTTTGAGGTTGTTTTATTGCATCGTTAATTCGTTTTTTTAGGTTTAACTCAAAATTTTCCGGAATATCGCAAGATTCATTTTCCAATGTATCCAGCCATTGATCAAAGTCAGTCTTGTTCATCAATTAACCCTGCCTTTCTTAATTTCTTTTTTGCATAAGTAAGATAGTTATCGACCTGCTTAACTGTAATATTTAATTTCTCAGCAATTTGTCGGGGTTTTAAGCCATCAATATATCTTAACTTAAACACAGTTCCTGATGCTGGTGGTAACAGATCAATCTTATTAAGAAGATATTCAATAGATTTATTTTCTATATAGACATCTTCAGCTGATGGTGCATAGGCATCATGCAATAGTTGCTCCTGTAAACGTTCCTTTTTATTTTCCTGACGGATGATATCCACTAAATGATTTTGTGCTCTACTTATAATAATTAAGCTGCACCAGTTTCGTAGTGAATATTTATCCGGATGATAATTGTCGATATGATACCATATGTAAGTATAAGCTTCAGACAGACAATCCATAATTTCATCATGAGTGGAGGTATCTTGTAGTACTCTTTGAATAATTTTATAAAATATTTTAAAATATTTATCAACAAAAAAATTAAAAGCCTGTTCATCTTTATTTATAATTTTGTCTATGAGTTCTTTTTCATTCATTGTTTATTCTCCCCGTAATTGCCTTTTACTACCTCTATGTATATATATACAATATATTTAACGAAAATCCTGAAAAAAATGATAAAAACTTTTTTTTCTCTTTTTTGCATAATTAGTGTTCGTGTTTTTTGGCGTTTATTTGGAATTGAAAATATGCCTGTTTAGTAATATACTGTGCTTATCACTTAAAAAGTTAAATGATGGGAGGAGAAAAAATGAAAAAGAAAAAATTTATTGCACTTTTATTGGTCATCTCTCTGGTTGCCTCGATGTCTGTCTCTGCCTTTGCTGCTGACATTCAGCCCAGATCATCAATTTCGTATGGAAATACTACATTGAAATCTGGGGGAACTTATTATCTTAAACTTTACGGTGGAAATTTTACCATAAGTGCGAATAAAACAGTTAGCATTAGTTATACTCCCAGTAAATCCGGTGTAATCAGAGTCTATTTTTATAATTCTGATACAGGAAGCGCCACTCGCGTTTACTCAAGCTATACACCATCCTCCATGGTTACAGGCTATTTCTACATGTATAATTCATCATCAACATCTGTTACTGTTTCTGGTGTATCTGTAAGTTACTAATATAATGCAGGTGGCAGGCGAAAAAACTGTTACCTGCATTATCTATTATGAAATCAAACAAAAAATCATTGCCAAACACACGCATCTAGGAAAGCATACCATAATCAGACTCTTTAAATCATAATGGAAACAATATTGAAACAAGATTCTTTTATAATTCTAATATAATTTGTCAGGGATTTCCAGAGGAAATCGTTGACCTGTTTGCGCATCAGCGAAATTCCTATTACAATTTGTCAGGCATTTCCAGGGAAATCGTTGATTTATTTGCGCATCAACACTAATCCACTAGAATTATAAGAGAGGGGTAGATTAATGAGGAAGTTAAGTTATATTTTGTGTATTGTACTATGTCTTGGAACTCTGATTTCCTGCCGGAGCGGAGGACCGACCGCGGACCGGGAGCTGACATCTGGTCAGGCATCGGCAGCCGGGCATGAGTCGGTGTCGGGTGAAAATTCTCCTTCCGGCCAAACTTTGGCAATGGACGGAAACGTGTCGGATACGAAGGAATATGATCTGCAAATGGTGACCTCCAACGGCGGATTATTGAATAGCTCCTGGGCCATAAGCGATGACGGATGTTATGAGATTTATTCAAACGGCGATTGGACCGCAAACATTTTATACACGGATGTGGCGACAAAGCAGAGAATTTATTTATCCCCGGATCTGTCCTCAGACCATCATTCAGAGGCCGATCCCAGTTGGATTGACGATACAATGGGCGGTGTCGGTCTTTTTGTGGCGCAGGGCCACCTTTTTATAGTGAAATACGGTTATGATGAGACCGTCGGAGCCTTATACCGGTCGGATTTAAACGGGGAAAATCGGACGAAGCTGCTGGAATTTCGGAATTACGCTCCGATCAGGTCAACTGTTGTCAGTGATGGGCAGTATTTATATGCATTGCTCACCAAAAGCTCCGGCAGGGCTGTTTTGGCGAGACTGAGTCCAGATAACGGTGATATTGAAGAGCTTTGTGAGATGCCCTTTGATACAAATTTTCTCCTGTCTGCATATGAGGACTGCCTTGTTATAAAAGCGCTGGATGTTCCCGAGCCGAAGGACGGTGAGAATGCCGTTGATACATATGAAAATACAAGGCATGTGGTGTATCAGTATTCACTGGCAGAGCATCAACTGACCGAGGTTATTTCGTGGAAGCAGGATACTATGTTTGAGGGGTATGATGGTTCCAGCCTTTACCTTTTTGATCGTGCCAACGATTGTCTGAAAGCCGTTGATCTGCACGATGGTACGGAGACTATGGTGATCAGCTCTCTAAAGGAAAAAGGAATCAATAAGGATGAAGTTTCTTATATTTCCTGCGTTCGGGATGGCCATATGATTTATGATGAGGGTGGATGGAGTTATGTTTTAGATTTATCCACACTGGAAATTTCAGAAATGAAATATCTGGAGAACTATAAATATCCATATATCATTGCTTCTTATGGGGACAAGTATCTGATTACGGCGGATGATCTGATTATACCGAGGGATGATTTTGATCCGGGTGGAAATCCCATAATTGTTGACGTAATTATGAGCCAGTTGGCTCTGATCACGCAGGAGGATTATTGGAGCTGTAATTATAATTTTGAGCGGATCAAAAACACTTTTTTAGATGAGTGATAGAATAGTTTGGTTTCTTTGAACAGTTATATTAGTCAGGATTGGGGAGGGGGATTTTATGGAGTTGACGCTGGCGAATCTGAGTAAGGTCTATGTCCGCAAGGAGCACCGGATGTCCATAAAGACATTTGGAAGGCCGGAAATAACCAAAAAAGCTGCGCTTTGCGATGTGTCCTTTACGCTTTCCGAGGGGCTTTACGGCCTTTTGGGGCCCAATGGCGCAGGAAAGTCCACGCTGATGAAGATTACAGCGGGAATACTGCGGCCGGATGAGGGAACGGTTTTGTGGAACGGACAGGAGATTTCAAGTCTGGGGAAAAAATACCGGAGCATTCTTGGTTTTATGCCGCAGCAGCAGGGGCTGTACAGCGGATTTACCGGAAAGCGTTTTCTGGATTATATGTGTGCCTTAAAGGAAATCCCTTCAGCGCAGACGAAAGAAGAAATCCGGCGTGTGGCGGAAATCGTCCATTTGCTGCCGGAGCTTAACAAGCGTCTGGAGAATTATTCCGGCGGGATGAAGCAGAGGATTCTTCTGGCATCCGCGCTTTTGGGAAATCCCCGGCTGCTGATTCTCGACGAGCCCACGGCGGGGCTGGACCCAAGGGAGCGGGTAAGCCTGCGTCTGCAGCTTAAAGAATTATCCAAGGACCGCATCGTCCTTGTGGCCACCCATGTGGTATCCGATGTTGAGACGGTTGCCGATGAGATTTTAGTGCTAAAGGAAGGGCAGCTTGTGGAGAAGGGCAGTGTGGATGAATTAAAGGCGCGATTCCATGGCGCTAAAAGCATTGAGGATATTTATCTTCAGCTTTTTGGAGAGGAAAAGCCGGTGGATATATGATAAAAGTTATTTTTTTCGAGCTGAACAAGCTGTGGCGCAGGAAATCTTTTTTATTTGGCGTGATGGCCATCCTTTTTATCAATTTTTTGCTGCTGTTTATCAATAACCAGGTGACGTTAAATAAGAACAGCGGGGCTTATAAAAAATTAACCGGTGAGCTGTCCGGGCTGACCACGGATGAGAAAAAGACGTTTGTGGATGAGCTATACC
Source organism: Lachnospiraceae bacterium (assembly GCA_902363555.1). Taxonomy (GTDB): domain Bacteria; phylum Bacillota; class Clostridia; order Lachnospirales; family Lachnospiraceae; genus Catenibacillus. Next base: position 310,229 of record CABJAM010000001.1, read on the forward strand.
GGCGCATTGATGGTATTCGTATCATCGACCAGATCACGCGCGTTGAAAGTACTGCTATTGGTGATTACAGCCGGGCTCTGAGAAAAGAAAATGCGGATGTTATTAAGGAATTTCAGGCGGTGTATTATCTTGGAAATTATCTTCATTATACGGAAAATTTACAGACGGAGTACGCATTTATTTCCCGGATAAAAAAGGAATTGGATACGGTTTCATCGTATGGAAGCTATCTGGAAAATATCCGTAAAAAGGCGGGAGAGCTGTCGCAGATTTCCATATTTAAAACCGAATCCGGGGATTCTTTTTCCGAAAAAAGTATCCGGGCCCAGGCGGCCGCTTATGAGGCGCTGGGAAATATCCGGATCGATTACCTGCCGGAGATCGGCGTTATGTCTGCGCTGGAGTTTCGGTTGTCCGATGTGCTGCTCATTGTGTTTGTGCTGCTCATGGCGTCCGTGCTTTTGCGGGAGGAAAAGGACAGTGGAATGCTGGCGCTGAACTTTTCGCTTCCCGGCGGCCGGGCGAAAACTGCTGTTGCAAAGCTTGGGGCGGTGTGCGCCAGCCTGACTGTCATCGTCTGCGCCCTTTACTGTATGAACCTGGTGTATTATAACAGCATTTATGGCCTGGGCAGCCTGACACGTTCCGTCCAGTCATTGCCTTCGCTGATCCAATGTACATGGCCGCTGTCGGTGGGGGAGTATATTCTTGTTTTTCTGGCAGCAAAATGGCTCAGTGCGGTGATCGTGGGCGCCTGGCTGATGCTGTGCACCTATCTGGCCGCCAGCATATATGCCGGTTGGGGGATCGGCCTTGCCTTTATTGGGGTTAATTATCTGATCCGTGTGAGTATTTCCGGGATTGGGCACTTTAATCTGTTCCGGTATCTGAATATATTCAGCTTTATGAATACCAATGAGGTTTTGGGAACTTACATACAGCTTTATTTTTTCGGAAATCCACTTCCGATCCTGTGGGTCGAGTGCGCTGGCGGCCTTGGGTTTATGATTCTGTTTGGTGCAGCCTTTGTGTGGGTATTCCATCGGGGGAGGGCCGTCTATGCAAACCGGCCTCAGCGGGCTTTTAAATGGGCCGCTGACCGCCGCAGCCGGCGGAGCGATAGACAGGCCGCTGACTGCGGTGCACGATGCGGCGATAAGCAGTCCGCAGAAAGCAGTGTACAGCGGCGCGATAGACGGTCCGATGACCGCGGTGTATGCTGGAGCGATAGACGGTCCACTGGTCGCGGTCGTCGGAACCAAAAAAACGAAAAGTATACAGACCGCCTTGCAGGCCACGAGCTGTATAAGCTGCTTATTATGAATGGGAGCCTTTTTATATTCGGGGCGTTTGTCCTATTTCTCATATTTCAGAGTACACGGGAGCCATACTTTATAAGTGTTGAAGGGCAGATTTATAAAGACTATATGCTGCGGTACGGTGGACGGTTGACGGAGGATACTGTGGCGCTCATCAATGAGGATAATCAGGAGTTCGCACCATTATATGAGCTTGATGACGCCCTGGCGCTGGGGATTTTAACACCTGAACAGCATCGGTCAGCCATGGATGCATATAAGTTTCTGGACATTAAAAAGGGTGTTTTTGACCAGATTACCGGTGAAAAGCCTGCTTACATAAAAAGTCATCCAAAGGCCTGGCTTGTCTATGACAGCGGCTATAATAAATTGTTTGATCTCAGCCATACTCAGGATATTTATGAAGTGATGATTCTGTTTCTTGTTCTGATATTTGGCTTTGGAAGTCTATTCTCGGTGGAGCACATGACCGGTATGGAGAATGTGCTTGCTGTTACACCTTTGGGGCCGCAAATCCTGGCTGCTGTAAAGCTACGCATTGGCTTTGGTTTTGGCGTGGCAACGGCTGTTTTATCGCTTGTACCGCGCTATATATCTGTGGGGATCAGCTACGGATTTCCCCAGCTTTTAGCGCCGGCTCAGAGCCTAGAAACTTTTTCGTGGGCGCCGGCCTGGCTTTCAATCTACCATATGATGGCGATACAGGCGCTGTTCCGGGTGCTTGGCGCACTGGCCGCGGTCTGCCTTATTTCTTATTTGTCGTGCAAAATAAAAAATACACTGACGGTATTTTTTGTGGCGGCGATCGCTCTGGAGCTATGTCCAATGTTATATATATGCGGAGTAAAGCCGGTGCTGTGGCTGAGTTTCTGGCCGCTGTTCCATTTCCCGGCGGTGATGGACAGTGGCGTGCCCGTGCTTATGGCGGTATTTTATGGAATCTTGTTCCTTGGACTTTCCATGGGTGTGAAGGATGCCGTTATCCACAGATTTTGCATGCCGCAGAAAGCGACGGGAGCGTGTAAAATAGGTCGTTTTGGGCGCTCGGGAGATTAAAACTGCGCATAGGCACGCCGCAGGTTAAATGCTGCGCACAGCGCGCCGCAGGTGAAATGTTGCGCATAGGCATGCCGCAGGTGAAATGCTGGCGCAGGTGGCGGAACACATGAGAGTCGACAGAGAGAGGATACGGGGAGGTGAAGGAAATGAACCATTTTAGAAAAATAGTTATGTGTTGTGTGGTCGGGGTTTTCCTTATTATTAGCGCGGGAAGCTACGGCTGGAGCGCCCAGAGCTCCCAGTCAAAATATGTGGTCGTCCTGGACTATACCTTACGGAACATGGACGATACGGCTGGTCTGGAGACGCTTCGGCCCGGGGATAAGGCGCTGGTGAAGGTGCATTTAATTGATCCGCGGCTGTCCTCGGGGGCGTATGATCACGTCAGGGTCCTGCTGGATACGCCGTCCTTTAAGACGGAAAGAAAAAGCACCGACATAAATATGAGTGGAGATGCCAGAGCTGAGAAAAATGGCATGGGCCTTACACTTATATTTCCCGTACAATATACCGGCAGCTCCGACCGATTTTCCTTTGATTATTTTTATGAAGGCGGTGCGGAGGGGCTGGAAAAAGACCGGGTGGAGCTGACGATCGCCCAGTGCCGGCCAGGTGTATTGCCCGGAGAACCCGGAGAGGATGTCGGAGGCGGGGATGAAGATGATGCAAAAAAACCGGAGGACGGCCTGACGGAGAACGAAAAACCGCCCGGGGCCGGGAGTGAAGGTGAATCCGGAAATGAAGATGAGTCCGCAAATGAGAACGCAGCTTTACCGGAGGATGGGCTGCCCGGCGGAGGCGTGGGCGGCGCGTCTGTTGGTGGCGGAGGTGCACCGCAGGCGGCGAAGGAGAAGATTATCCGGGCCTCCCAGTTTGCGGTCAGCGATGTCTATTATGGAGATGCGCCGGTCGTGGCCGGCAGCGATTTTGACTGTACCATCACCGTGACCGCCACCCAGGGCGATGAAAATATTAAAGAAGCGCGGATATCCCTGGTGCTGCCTTACGGCCTGTCCTTTGTGGAAGAAACGGACCGGCTGTATCTTGGAACGCTCATTTCCGGACAGAGCTATACGGCAGACTTCCGGCTCCATGCCGATGAAAGTATACGGAATAAGGTGTGCACCCTGACCGTGAAGTTGTCGGGGGTCAGCAGCTACTATGTGCTTCCGTTGGAAAAAGAGGAGACGGTGCAGATCAATATTTCGCCGGTGGAGCGGCTGGAAATAAGTAATTTGCAGCTTCCGGAAAAAATCAATGCCGCTTATGACGACGGCAGCGGTTATTTCCAGTTTATGCTGACCAACAGAGGTTACGCGCCGGTGACGGATGTGGAGATAACGATTGAGGGAGACGCCTTTGAAACAGGCGGACCGGTGATCCTTGAAGAATTAAAGTCCTCTGAGAGCCAGAGCGTGAACCTGAATCTTGTGTCACAGGAGGAGGGGATTTTATCGGGAAATATCCATATTTCCTATATCAATGATTTTGGCGAAGCAAAATCGCTGGATGAGCCCATACAGGTGACGGCCGAATACCGGAAGGCTGAAATCAGCCATAATATTATCATTGATCCGGGGAGTATTCAGGAGGTTCCTTTGATTCCGGACTGGATCTGGGTCGTAGTGAGCCTGGGTGCAGTGGCCGGCGGTGTGGTGATCGTGCGAAGGATTGCACGGGTCTTCAGGCGTTGAGAGGAACAAAGTATTACGAGTAAGCGAAACGTAAGAGAAGGGGGCTGGGGAATGATTAAAAGGATGATTGCCTTAATAAATATCGTTTTATGCCTGGGGGTGATGATTGCCTGCAACGGTCAGGAGCAGCCGCAGGGCGGGAAGGATACGGCATCGGAACCGGTGGCGGCGGGGGAAAGTATTTCCGGTAAAACGAAAGATGCGAAAGACATTTCCTTTAAAATGATTTATCAGACAGGTAATTTGGGAGTAAGCAATGCGGGCTATTATGAGATTTATGATAATTTGGACGGTTCCGGAAATATTTTATATACCGATGTGGAAACAAAGCAGAGGATTTATTTATCTCCGGATATTTCGTCCGACCACCAATCGGCGGCAGATCCAAGCTGGATTGAGAGTACATTGGGTGGTGTCACTGTCTTTGCGGCCGGTGATTCCCTTTTTATTCAGAAAAATGATTTCGATGATTTCGGAGCGCTGTACCGGGCAGAGTTAAACGGCGGGAACCGGGTCAAACTACTGGATTTTGTAGATTATGAGTCTTGGTTTTCATCGATTGCAGGCGATGGTGAGAATTTGTACACGCTTTTGACAAAAAGGACCGGCGGGTGCTTTCTGGTGAAAATAAGTATGGCGGATGGCACGATCGAACCGCTTTACCAGATGCCTTATGAAATAAATTTTCTCCAGAGCGTTTACGATGATTGTATTCTAATACAATCAACGGTGCGTCCGGACCCGGAGGAGTATTCGGATGGCGATGAAATTTACGAAAATACAGAGTTTAAGGTGTACCGGTATGCGGTAACGTCAAATCAGTTAGACGAGGTCCTTCAATGGAAGATGGGAAACATGGAGGGCGCTTTTGATCACAGTTCCATGTATATTTTTGATTATCAAAAGGATTGTCTGAAAGTTTATGATTTCCGGGATGATACGGAAACTATACGGATCGAGTCATTAAAGGAAAAAGGGATCAGCGGCGACGGGCTATCGATTGATTCCGTGCGGGATGATCATTTGGCCTATGATGTAGATGGTTCCAGCTTTATAATGGATCTGTCGACTCTGGAGATACAGGAAAGGCTTTGTATGGAGGACAGCTATATGTATCCGATTATATTAGGCGCATTTGGGGATAAGTATATGGTGACGGCCGGTGAGTTGGAGATACCCTACGATGATTTCGATCCGGCTGGGAACCCGATCATCAACACCAGGCTTGTCAGCAGGCTTGCGCTTATTGATAGCGATGATTATTGGAATTCGGAATATAATTTTGAGCGGATCAGGGATACTTTTTTGGGCGAATGAGAATTAAAAAAGCCGCTGAGAATCGAAGTTTCAGGATTCACAGCGGCTTTTTAAAATCATTTGAACGCATCCGCGTTATTTTGGACAGTACGCAAGCTCCCCCGAAAATTCAAAACTCCCGTCACCATCCGTTTCATCTTCCTGGGCCATCTGGACGACATGCTGGGTAAGATCATAAAGGAAATCCGACGTTACATGGTCCTCATCGTGAGCCATATTAAATTCCACAATATCCATAGCCACGATCGGAAGATTTGTAAGAAATGCGTCGATCATGCGGTAGACGTCATTCTTATTAAATCCGCGGAGCACGGGAACGGACACGCCTGGCATAAGGCACGGGTCCATGGAATCGATATCAAAGCTTAAATGGACAGCGTCCAGGTGTGATAAATAGTCAATAGATTCATCGATACACTGGCGGATGCCATTTTGGCAAACGTCGGCATACGTATAATATTTGATATGCAGCCGGTCCAGAAATTCCTGTTCGGGCGGGTCGATATCCCGAAGCCCGAGCATAACGATATTTTCCGGACGAAGCTTCGGATTGGAGGTTAGAATTTTGGTCAGGGATTTTTCACCCATGCCAAGAAGTGCAGCCACCGGCATACCGTGGATATTGCCGGTCACAGTGGTTTCATCCGTATTGATATCCGGATGTGCGTCGATCCAGATAAGTCCAAGATTTTCATGGTGGATACTTGATCCGGAAATTGAGCCGATCACGGCGCTGTGGTCTCCTGCGATGAACAGCGGGGTATCACCATGCTTGATCACATGGTGCTGGTATTTGGCGATGGCATTACAGGTCGCAACGACACTGTTCAGGTTTTTCAGATTCGGCAAATTTTTCTCTGCTACGGTAATCTCCGGAACAATGGGAATATTCATATCATAGTACTGATTCAGATAATCGAGGCTGTAAATTAAGCCTTCGTCACCTACTCCATAATGCATCGGACATCCATAAATACTGTACATAATGACCTCCAAAAACAATGAATGACTTGAAAAGTTTGCGTCCATTCATAAGTATATGTGTCGGCCGGACAATGCAGCCGATTTGTTCGCTTGGTACATACAAACCTCAATATATCACATTTTTTGTAAGGAATCAATGAATTTATTATAAAAATGTGATGCGCAGGGCGCTCAAATATTGACATTGGCGTTTCTTATATACTATAATCAAAGAATACTTAAAATATGGGGGAGTCTGCGTTTTCGGCGATATCCTCATAGTCAAAGACATTTTATAAGAATCCGCTTTGTAAATAATATTTGTAAATTTCTTTCGTTTTATTATATGGTTTTAATGGTATTTTTTATGAGCAACATGGAAAGGTTAATCTTATGATAAATTTTGGTAATTTGAAAACACTGGGTGTGCTGGGCGGCCTCGGTCCTCAGGCCACCGACTTTTTTTACAATGGGATCATAGAGCATACCGATGCCTCCTGCGATCAGGAGCATATTGATATGATCATTTTAAGTCATGCGACGACACCGGACCGGACGAAGGCGATTCTGACCGGGGATGACGGGCAGTTGATCGAATCCCTTATTAAGGATGTAAGGACGCTGGAAGCTGGAGGCGCGGCCAATATCGCCATTCCGTGCAATACGTCGCATTATTTTTATGAACAGATGCAGCAGGCGGTGAACATACCCATTATCCATATGGTTCGGGAGAGTGTGCGCTACGCCAGATTTAAGCATAAAGATGTTAAAAAAATTGGCATCATGGGAACGGATGGAACGATTTCCACAGGTATTTACGATAAGGAATGTGAGCTGGCTGGCGTGATCCCGGTGCATCCAAGTGCTCAAAAGCAAAAGGATGTAATGCACATCATTTACGATGAAATCAAGGCTGGCGAGCGGGGGAGTAAGCATTTGTTCAACGGTGTCGTGGAGGAGCTGGCCTCGGCTGGCTGCGAGGTGGTGATCCTGGCGTGTACGGAGCTTTCGGTGTACAAGCGTTTCCACAATGTGCCGGAATGCTGTCTGGATGCTATGGATGTGCTCATCCGTGAGTCTATTATCCGGTCCGGCGCTGTTTATCAATAACAATCTCAGGGAGTGTATAAGAGCAATGAAAAAGATGTGCGAATATAATCTGTTAGAATATGTAAAACGGCTGGAAGCCGCCGGATTTGTTACCGAATATGATCTTAAAGGCTGCGGTGAGAAAATGGTCCGCCTTTTGACCTACAATTCCAAGAGTGTGGTGGATTCGACTCTGTTTATATGCAAGGGGGCTGCTTTTAAGGAGGAGTACCTGAAAGAGTCGGTAACGTCCGGCGCTATCGCTTATGTCAGTGAGAAAAAGTATGGGGTAGATGTTCCGTATATTCTCGTTAAAGATATACGGACGGCTATGCCGGTGTTGGCGGACCTGTATTTTTGCCGCCCATGGGAGGACTTAAATCTGATCGGTATTACGGGAACTAAGGGAAAATCCACCACAGCCTACTATATTAAGGCCATCGTGGATGATTACATGGCGGCGGCTGGCGGGAAGGAAAGCGCTGTTATTTCTTCCATCGATGTTTACGACGGCGTTATTCAGAAGGAATCCCACATAACCACGCCGGAGATCGTGGAGCTGGAGGAGCATTTCCGCCATGCGGTGGATTCCGGGATCACCTACCTGGAAATGGAAGTGTCCAGCCAGGCGCTCAAATACGACCGGGTGGACGGAATCACTTTTGATGTGGGTGTGTTTTTAAATATTTCCGAGGACCATATTAGCCCGGTGGAGCATGTGGATTTCGATGATTACCTGGAATCCAAGCTGCGGATTTTTCCTCAGACAAAGACGGCCTGCGTGAATCTGGATGCTGATCATAGCGACCGGATCATGGCTGCGGCACAGTCTGCCGGACGGATCGTCACTTTCGGAACGGATAAAAACGCGGATATCCGCGGTGACCGCATCCGCAAGAAAGGGATGGATACGGTATTTAATGTGGTCTGCGACCGTTTTGAGCAGGAATTTGTCCTGGAAATGCCCGGACTTTTTAACGTGGAAAATGCGCTGGCAGCCATTGCCATTGCATATGTGATGGAGATTCCGGTAGAATATATGTATTCCGGACTGAAGCGGGCGCGTTCCAGTGGACGGATGGAATTATATCACAGCAAGGACCATAAGGTCGTGGCGATCGTGGACTATGCTCATAATAAATTGAGCTTTGATAAATTATTTTCCTCCACAATGGAGGAGTATCAGGGGCACCGGATCGTGACGATTTTTGGCTGCCCTGGGAAAAAGGCGTTTATCCGCCGCCGGGATCTGGGCACGATCGCCGGAAAGTTTTCAAGTAAGGTTTATCTGGTAGCCGAGGACCCGGGATATGAGCCGGTGGAACAGATTTCAAAGGATATTGCACAGTATGTGGAGGCACAGGGCTGCCCTTATGAAATGATCGAGGACCGGGGCGAGGCCATTGGCAAAGCAATTCTGGAGGTGACGGAGCCTACGGTGATCCTGATCACTGGCAAGGGCAATGAAACCCGGCAGAAATATGGCTGCGAATATCTGGACTGCCCGTCGGATGTGGAATTTACGAAGAAGTTTATTGCGGAGTATGATCGGTTACATGAGTGATATGGTTAAGAAAGGCGGCGGGCCGCATGAGCCTGGCTTGGCCGCACCGGTCGTTCCACTTGACCCGGGCTTGGCCGCCGACCCGGGTGGGCCGCTTTATGATAAGCTGGCAGCGCTGGCGGGCTCGGATCTGTATCCGTTCCACATGCCCGGGCATAAACGCAGCCGCGGGATGATGGATATGCCGCCGGTGGCGGATATGGACATTACGGAGATCGACGGCTTTGACAACCTGCATCACGCCTGCGGGATAATTGCTGAGGCCCAGCAGCGGGCGGCCAGGGTATGCGGGGCCGGTCGGACGTGGTTTCTCGTTAATGGAAGCACCTGCGGTCTGCTGGCGGCTATTTTTGCCTGCACCCGCCGGGGCGGGCGTATCCTCGTGGCCAGGAACTGTCATAAGGCGGTTTATAATGCCATTGAGCTGAATGGCTTAAATCCGGTCTATGTGTATCCGAGGGTGCACAGGGAATACGGGATCTACGAGGCTGTGGCACCGGAGCAGGTCCGGCGTCTGCTGGAGAAATATAAGGATATACAGGCGGTGGTCGTCACGTCGCCCACCTATGAGGGCGTGATATCGGATATTAAAGCCATTGCCGGAATCGCCCATGAATATCAGGTACCGCTGATCGTGGATGAGGCCCATGGGGCGCATCTTGGGTTCTCGCCGGAGTTTGAGACTTCCGCGGTGGCCTGCGGGGCGGACCTGGTGATCCAGAGCCTGCACAAGACGCTGCCATCGATGACGCAGACGGCGCTGCTGCATTTGTGCGGGCCGGGGGTGGACGCTGCGAAAGTGCAGAAGTACCTTTCGATGTTTCAGTCAAGCAGTCCGTCCTACGTGCTGATGGCGGGGATGGATCGGTGCATCGGTCTGCTGGAAAGTCAGGGCGGAGCGCTGTTTTCGGCTTATGCCGGTCGGCTGGCGCGGCTGCGCGGGGCTTTAGGGGAGCGCGCTGCACTGGGAGAGAGCGGCACACCGGATGCAATTGATGCAGTGGGAGCTTGCGATGACCGGGGAGCGCAAGCTTGCGACGTCGGCAAACAGGAAACGGATGACATAGCAGGAGAGTGCGCTGCTGCTGGCGATATGGCCACAGATGCCTGTGGGCTTAAGTACATCCGCCTTCTTGGCGCCAGTGATTTATGTCAGGTGCCTGGCAGCCGCTACGATCGTTCCAAGCTTGTTCTATACGTCAGCGGCCGCCGTGGTATGGGCAAATGGCTTTATGACGCCCTTCGCGACGAATATCATTTGCAGATGGAAATGGTTTCTGCGGATTATGTGCTGGGGATGACGAGTATTTGCGACACTGACGAAGGTTTTAGGCGGCTCGCAAAGGCTGTGCGGGAGCTGGACTGCCGGCTGGAGGGGCTTCTTAATGCAGATGCGGACGGGAGCCGCGGGGAAAGTTTTGATTTGATGGCAGAGGCACCTGAACGGCTATTTTGCCAGGAACCACTGCCGGAAGTTCCGGCAATGAACTGCTTTGACGCGCTGCAAAAGGATACAGAGCTTGTACAGCTCGAAAAATGCCGGGGGCGGCTCAGCGCGGAATATTTATATATTTATCCGCCGGGGGTTCCGTTTCTCGTACCAGGTGAAAGGATCACCGATGGGGCGCTGCGGCTCATCCGACGTTATCAGGCGGCAGGCCTGGAGGTTCTTGGCGGAACGGATGAAGCGCTGGAGCGGTTGCTCGTATTGTAACAGTTCGTTCTATTTGAACTGTTACCTCGTATTAAATGATTCGCATGAATAATGAGGTAAAAAGCATGTCAAAATTATTTTGCGTTATGGGAAAAAGCGCTTCGGGAAAAGACTCGCTATTTAAAATGCTGGTGGAGGATACATCCCTTGGCCTGCATACGGTCGTGCCGTACACGACGCGGCCGATCCGCGCCGGGGAGACGGACGGCGTGGAATATCATTTTGTGGATGAAGCGGCCTATCAGGCGCTGAAAGTGGCCGGTAAGATCATCGAGGCCCGGGCATACCAGACGATTCACGGTCTGTGGCGGTACTTCACCGCGGATGACGGCCAGATCGATCCGGAGGATGGCAATTATATTGTCATCGGTACATTGGAGGCCTACCGGCAGATGCTGGAGTACTTCGGTCCGGAGGTGATGGTGCCGGTTTATGTGGAGGTGGAGGATGGTCTGAGACTTTCCAGAGCCCTTTGCCGCGAGCGGGCTCAAGACCAGCCTAAATATGCAGAAATGTGCCGACGTTTTCTGGCCGACTGCGAAGATTTTTCCGATGAGAAAATAAAAGATTGTTACATAACAAAAAGATATGTTAATATAGACTTGGAGCAATGCTTCCGGGAAATAAAAAAAGACATTAAAGATATCCTGATAACAGTTCGGCCCATCTGAATTGTTACCAAATAATAAGAAACGCGGGGTGAGTGCCATTGGCAAGTTTTAAAGATGTGATCGGGCATGAGCAGATCATTGCCCATTTAAGCAATTCCCTGAAAAATAATAAAGTGAGCCATGCTTATATTTTCAGCGGTGAGGATGGCACCGGTAAAAATATGCTGGCAAAGCTGTTTGCAAAGGCCCTGCAGTGCGAGGCCGGTTACGGCGATTCTTGCGGTATGTGCCATTCCTGTAAGCAGGTGGACTCGGGAAATCAGCCGGATATCCGGTGGGTGACCCACGAAAAGCCGGCCAGTATCGGCGTGGACGATATCCGTATGCAGGTGAATAATGATATTGCCATCAAGCCATACAGCAGTAAATATAAAATTTACATTATCGACGAGGCGGAAAAAATGACGCCTCAGGCGCAGAACGCCCTGTTAAAAACCATCGAGGAGCCGCCGTCCTACGCGGTGATTCTGCTGCTCACCAACAATGCCCAGCTGCTGCTGCCCACCATCAGCTCCCGCTGTGTTACCTTGAATATGAAAGCCATTGCCCCGGATAAGATCCAGAGTTATCTTATGAATAATTATGAGATTCCGGACTATAAGGCAAAAATCTGCGCATCCTTTGCTCAGGGAAATATGGGCAAAGCTATTAAAATGGCTACTTCCCCGGATTTTAATGAGATGCACGAGCGGGTGCTCAATCTTGTGAAAAATGTGGATGATATGGATGTCTACGTCGTTGTGGACGCTGTGAAAAAGCTTTCCGAATATAAAGCGGAAATTTATGATATTATAGATATGATGATGGTCTGGTATCGGGATATTATTATGCTGAAGCTGACCAATGACCCGAATCTTCTGATTTATCCGGAGGAATATAACGCATTGCTGCGGCGCGCGTCAAAATCCACCTTTGAAGGCCTGGATACGATCATACAGGCAATGGAAAAGTGCAAGGTCCGCCTGCGGGCCAACGTGAATTTCGACACCGCCCTTGAAATGATGCTTTTAACAATAAAGGAGAATTAACTATGGTAAATGTAATTGGAGTGAGATTCCGCAACGCCGGCAAGATTTATTATTTTGATCCGCTGGATTTCGATGTGGAACCCGGACAGCATGTGATCGTCGAAACTGCCCGCGGTGTGGAATACGGTCAGGTTATGACCGGACCGCGCCCCGTACCGGAGGACAAGGTGGTGCAGCCGCTAAAGCCGGTGCTTCGGGCCGCAACGCCGGAGGACGATGCCATTGAAGAAAAAAATAAAGAAAAAGAAAAAGAGGCGTTTCGGATCTGTATTGAGAAGATTGCCAAGCATAAGCTGGATATGAAGCTCATTGACGCCGAATATACATTTGATAATAATAAGGTGCTGTTTTACTTTACTGCCGACGGGCGGATCGATTTCCGTGAGCTTGTAAAGGACCTGGCGTCTGTGTTCAAAACTCGTATCGAGCTGCGTCAGATCGGTGTCCGGGATGAGACAAAGATCATGGGCGGCATCGGTATTTGCGGCCGCTGCCTGTGCTGCCATTGCTATCTGTCGGAATTTGCCCCGGTGTCGATCAAAATGGCGAAGGAGCAGAATCTTTCCCTGAATCCGGCCAAGATTTCCGGTGTCTGCGGGCGTCTTATGTGCTGCCTGAAAAATGAGGAGGAAACCTACGAGTACCTGAACAGCCGCCTGCCGTCCATCGGTGATTATGTGACCACGGACGACGGTCTTAAAGGTGAGGTCAGCGACGTGAGCGTGCTCCGCCAGGTGGTGAAGGTGCTGGTGACTCTGGACAATGATGTGAAGGAGCTGCGGGATTACAAGGTAAAACAGTTGAAATTCCGTCCGAAGCGCCGCAAGGACAAGCTGAATATCAACGATGCCGAGCTTAAAAAGCTGGAGGCGCTGGAGAAAAAGGAAGGTAAGTCGGCGCTGCATTAATGCGGCGTGGAAAGCCATGATATATTGCCAGGAATAAATTTATGTCGAAGCTCGTATTTTGCGAAGTAATGACATTTTATGAAGTATAAAGTGAGGATTTGAACCATGTGCGAATCGGATAACGTGTTGGATGCGCTTTTAAAGCCCGGGGAGCGGCTGGACGATCTGGAGCGCAATGGCTATAAGATCATCCAGACCCCTAGCAAGTTCTGTTTTGGTATGGATGCGGTGCTGTTGTCCGGCTTTGCCCAGGTGAAAAAGGGCGAGCGGGCCATAGATCTGGGCACCGGTACCGGAATCATCCCTATTTTGCTGGAAGCCAAGACGCAGGGGGCGCATTTCACCGGGCTGGAGATTCAGGAGGAAAGCGCGGATATGGCGGCCCGAAGTGTGCGGCTGAACCATCTGGAGGACAAAGTGGATATCGTTCATGGCGATTTATTGGAGGCTGCACAGCTTTTTGGCCGGGCAGCCTTCGATGTTGTCACGTCCAATCCGCCGTATATGAATGATATGCACGGACTGAAAAATCCGTCGGATGCCAAGGCTATTGCCCGCCATGAGGTGAAATGTACCCTGGACGATGTGACGGCGGCCGCGGCGGCGCTGCTGAAATCCGGCGGCCGTTTTTATCTCGTGCACCGGCCGTTTCGTCTGGTGGAGATATTTGCAGCACTGACAAAGTACGGGCTGGAGCCGAAGCGGATGCGGCTGGTATATCCCTTTGTGGATAAGGAGCCCAATATGGTCCTGATCGAGGCGGTTCGCGGCGGGAAATCGATGATAAAGATTGAAAAGCCGCTGATCGTCTATGAAAAGCCCGGCGTGTATACGCCTGAAATCTATGAGGTCTACGGATACTAAGGAGCTTCCTTAGCATCCGCAGACCTTTTCGATTTCCAGGAGTAAGGCTCCGTGGGGCGGTACCTCGCCTTCAAGGGTCAGCGTTGCGGTGTTTTTGTAGGTGTGGCAGCGGAATTGAGGTTCTGCGGAGACTTGGAGATAGTGGCGGATCTCGTCGGTGATCGTCTCCGGGCTGCCCATTTGCTGCCAGGCGTCAAATGCTGAGCCGTGCTCACGGTCGATGGCATAGGTGCGCACCGTGTAGGTGCCGCGGTCTACTGTAAAGATCCCGTGAAAGGCCAGTGTATCCGTGGGGGCAAAGACCTGATACCGGTAAATATCTGACATAAAATCCAGATTGCTGTTTTTCAGGTCATTGTCGTAATCGGCCAGGTTGTAGATGAGTATATGGTATCCCCGTTCTGATCTTGTGATGATATAAGGGGGATCACAGGCAAGGATATCCTGATCCAGCTTATGAAGCATAACAAAAGCATTGTAAGCCGGCTTCGGAACTGAATTGCTGTCAATAAGGCCGTAGCCGCCGGAGAAGATAAGCTGCGATGGCAGCATCTGGTCACTGATATCGGACAGGCCGGTATAGGTCAGCCCCTGTGTCAGTTCCATGGTGAGCAGATGCGTATGGATGATGTAGGGGGCCATAAAGGCCGTATCCCGGATAAGGTCCTGTAAATGAAACGTGATATTCCATTCCGTTGTGATCAGCGGCAGATCGTCCATATGATGGCGATGGAGCATATCGTTTAAAAAACGGAGAAGATTCCGTGGATATTCCGTATTTGTCAGAGACAAATAATTGCACGTTGTGGCCGGATAGGGAAAAACACCCCGGGCATTCTCTGTATTATCCAGGCAGGAATACATATGCAGCGACAAAAATGCCGGCTTTATATGATGCGTGATGCAGTCATCAAAAAATGCCTCGTACCAGTCCATGCCATCGGGCAGGGAAAAGTTGGGAGAGCCCAGTTGCAGTGATTTATCGATTTCCATAAAAGCGTTATAGGTGAGACGGTAAAAGTCAAAAAACTGTTCCTGGCTGGCCTGCCAATAGCTGTTGTTTAGATGGATATTGGCACTGTTCCAGAAATCAAAACGCCAGCAGCGAAGTATGTCCATACCGTAAATATCTGCATAGTGCTGTAAAAATGCTTTTATAAGACGACGCCACTGTTTTTCTGATTTTGGCGGACTGACATTTGGGTGATATCCAAACCCCAGCTCTGCCCTGGAGGATGCCAGATCTCTGGGCATATAACCGATTTCTATAAAAGGATACATGTTGAGTTCATGTATCGTCTGGATGATCTGATCCAGGATATTCCAATAGTAAAAAGACTCTCCGGTTCCCGGATCTGTATAAATCTTTAATAAGTCTGAAAAAACATCCCTGAAATGAATATGTGTAAAATGACATTCTGCGGCTGTCTTTTGAAGCTGTTCGCAGACGGCTTTCTGTGTTAGAGAAAAACCGCTGCCAATACTTAATATTCTGAGACGATTGTCCGTAAATATTGTGTGCGCCCGAGACAGGTCCATTTCAATGAGAAGCGGCTTTTGCCGGATCATTTCATCTTCGGCTTTCGGCTGCATCCAGTAATTACGAAGATAATGGAAGCGGGAAAGAATGGACGCGTTTTTGGCCGGACCTGTGGAATCCGAAGCCTGACCGGCAGGCTGGCGGCGGTAAGCGGAGGGTAGGATGCCGAAATACTTTTTAAAGGCGCTGCAATAGGTTTTGTGACTGCGAAAACCGCAGGCTACTGCTATTTCCAGAATACTGCTGTTGGTATTTTGCAGGCTGAATAACGACTGGTTGACCCGGTAAAGGTTCAGATAATCCGTAAAATTCATGTGGAATTGTTTTTTAAAAAAGGCGCTGAAATATTGAGGATGTAACCCCAGCTTATGGCTTATGCTTTCCAGTGAGATTTTATCCGCATAATTTTCTGCGATATAGTTCATCGCTTCGTTGATGCGGACCTGGATATAGTCATTGGATGCCGCGGTCTGCGGTGCGGCTGTACCAAAATGCTCACTTAAGAACAGAAGGAGCTGGCTGACAAATGAAAACTGGCGGAGCGTCGCAGCATCTTTGCTGGAAAGCGCGGAAAATACAAGTCCGGACAGGATATGGCATAAGTGCTGGAATACATGGTCATATGTATTGCAGGGAATATGGAAAATATCATAGCCCAAAGCCATCAACTCGGGGCAAAATTCCCTGAAAAATGACGGAAATATTTGGAGTTGGTAAAGAATGGCGCTGTCCGCAGTGCTGTAAAGTGTATAAGGCGTATTTCCCGGGAAAAAGAAAATATCATTTGTTTTCACATGCCGTGTCATCGCATTGGATTGAACCTGGCAGTCGCCCTCCAGCACCATATAAAGGTGGAACGCCTGATCCATGCGGAATGTGGCTTGGGATATGTCCGTCAAGCTGTGGGTATAGTAGGCTTCATTGCCACTGGGTAATGCCTGGTTCATAAAAGCTCCTCCATGGTTTTGGGAATATTATAATATATTTTAACAAATTAATAGGAAAATTAAAAGGTTTATATCTGCATAAAATTATAAAGTCTTATATTAAGTGTAAAAACACAAGAAATAAAAGGAAGATGCCCGGACTTTAAAATGATAATATAGGTGTAGCTTTTTGTAACCGATGCAAAAGCCAGAACGGTTATGGCTTTGTGACTCTGAGCATCATATGAAAGATTTAATGGAAGGAGTTATACGTAATGGAATTATCGGAAATTAATTTTCGCGACCCCTATGTTCTGCCGGACAAAGACATGTACTATATGTACGGTACGACGGTTTTTATGGGGAAGGCGGACAATTTTGTCTGCTATAAAAGTGCGGACCTGAAGTCCTGGGAAGGTCCGGTGGAGATTTTCCGCCGGCCGGAAAGCTTCTGGGCGGATCAGTGCTACTGGGCGCCGGAATGCTATGCCTATGACGGCCGTTACTTTTTTCTGACGACCATGGGAAGCGAAAATCGTAAAAAGGGCATCCAGATTATGACCTGTGACAGCCCGGACGGTCGCTACGCGCCTGTGGGCAGTGGTCCGGTCACGCCGGAGGAATGGACCTGTATCGACGGTACGCTGTATTGGGAAAACAATACGCCTTATCTGATTTTTTCTCATTCCTTTGAGGATGGGGAGGAAAGTGCAATCTGCGGAATGCCTCTGAATGAAAAGCTCACCGGACCGGCCGGCGCTGTTTTCAAAATGTTTGAGGCCAGAGAGGCTCCCTGGGCCAGGCCCTGCCCGTGGTCAAAGGAGGAGTTTGGGATCGATGGCGAAATTTATCTGGCCGATGGCCCGTGTCTTTACCGCACAGCCCGGGGCAGCCTGCTGATGATCTGGTCCAGTTGGGGCGAGCACGGCTATACTGTGGGGATTGCCCGCTCCACAGACGGTACGGTCCACGGAGCATGGGAGCAGCAGGCCGAGCCGCTGTTTAAAGAGGGCGGTGGTCACGGAATGATCTTTAATGACCAGGAAGGCAAGACCTATTACATACTGCACACGCCCAACGAGCCTTCCATGGAGCGTCCAAAGCTTTATGAGCTGCTGGAAAAGGACGATACGGTCGTATTGAAGTAATATTTGTAGACAATTTCCTGCGGGAAATTGATGACCGGCCTGCGCATCCGCGCAGTATCTATTATTTTTACACAAGGGAGGAATAATTATGTCTGCACAGACGAGTAACAGTAAAAGCGGCGGGGCTCTAAGTCGTGTCGCCATATGGAGCCATGCATTTGCCACCGGCGGCGGAGGCATGCTGATCCAGGCCACCGTGGCCAGCTACTTTTCTATATTTATGACCGATACATTCGGAGTGCCTGCGGGAGCCGCTTCGATCATTATGTTTATCGCCACACTTTGGGATGCGATCAATGACCCGATCATGGGCGGTATCTGCGACCGGACAAAGTCGCGCTGGGGGCGGTATCGCCCGTATCTGCTATTTTGCCCCATACCTCTGGTCATCGTGTCGTATTTTCTGTTTCTGGCACCTTCCGGGATGTCGGATGGCGGGAAGATCGTCTATGTGGCAGTCTTTTATATCCTTTATGGAATGCTGCTCACGGCCATACAGATGCCACTGTCTGCACTGATCCCGGCCATGACGAAAAAAGATAATGAGCGGAGTCTGATCATCCAGTTGGGCGTTATAATGATCGCTATTTCATTTACCATTGCCTCATCCTTTACAACCGACTTTGTAAAATTTTTCGGCGGCAAATATGGTCCGTTAATTTTAATCTACGGCATTTTGATGGTTGTATCCTTCTTCGCCCTGTTTAAGACGGCAAAAGAAAGATATCTTGTTGAAGCGCAGAAGCGGCCGGTGAAGGAGGATTTGAAGGTCCTTGTCCGCCATAAAAAGCTGTTCAGCATTCTTTTGGTATGGTGCATGGCTTCCCTTGGCTACGGATGTATGTTCAGTTCGTCGGTATACTACATCATGTATTACCAGGCGCGTCCGGATCTGATTTCCAAATATATGCTCACCCTGTCTATGGGCGCGCTGTTTTCCATGCTGGTGGCCATGCCTATTGTCCTGAAGCTGTGTAAGACGGCACAGAGGGCATTGCAGGTGACCCAGGGGATCACGCTGGTGTGCTATTTGGTGTTATTTATCTATGGAAAAAATATGACGCTGCTCTTTGTCCTTTCATTTATTGCAGCACTGGCGGCCTCTATGGAGCAGGGGCTGATCAACTTCCTTCTGGTGGATACGATCGATTATATTCAGTTGAAGGAAAATGTAAGTATGAACGGTATGCTTTCCGCAATCAAGGGCTTTGCCTATAAATGCGGGTCCACGCTGACGTCCTCGGGAATACTGGGCATCCTGGCGGTGTCTGGTTATGTTGCCAATGATATTCAAAACCAGCCGGAATCCGCATTGCTTGCGATCAACATTATCCGTTTTGCGCTGCCGGCAGCCACGTGCGTTATAATCATCGTTTGCCTTGCATTTTATCCGATTCAGAAATATTATCCGGAAATTGCAAAGATGAAGGAAAAAATGCATGCTATTGATGGGTCCGATGAATAAAATCGAATATTATTAGAATGGAGAGCCGGTGCGTAAAGTGTGTGACGCACCGGCTTCTTGCTAAAGGCAGTTGTAAGAGGGGCGAAAATGCCGACGAAGGTGCAGCAGCAGCCACCTTTTTCTCCAAAATAATTCCGCTTATTAAAAAAACTTTTTAAGTTCATCCTCGGATAGATGAAAACTTTCTGCCAGTGTGGATAAAATCGTTTGGTCGGGAACGTTAAGCCTTTTTAAAATGCGTACGGTTTCGGCGATGGCTTCGTCGCGTCCTGTCTTGCGTCCTTGTCTACGTCCGGTTTTCAATCCTTCTTTACGTCCTTTGGCAACGCTTTCATCAATCAATCCCTGTAATGCAGTACACATATTCAATCGCTTCCCTTCATTTTTGAGTGCATATTTTATAAGTTTTGTAGTTCCGGTGGCGGCGCCGACAGCCGCTACGGTTTCCCAATAAACATCCATGTCCGGATGCTTTTCTCTGAATTCGCTGATCTTGAACCGGCCCTCCTGATTGTAAAACTCTGAAATGAGCATAAAGAAATCCCTGTTGTCCGGATTTTGGAACGCATACCGGGAGCTGTCTTTTACATGAAATACATGGATGTGATAATCGTTAATGTAGGGCTTCATTATCTTTTGTATATGGATATTATATTGCGGATTTGCATATGAAGCAACAGGTTTTTGCAAGTTTAGACAAATTTAAGAATGTCGAAACAGCGGTTATATATCGAATTTTGTCATTCTCCTTGAATTGAAATTGTACAACAGGTATAATAATTTTAATTGCAATTGCGGGAGGATATAATTATGGAATTGAACAGTCAGAAGGTCCGTGCGCTGGCGCCGGAAAATGACCCATTGAAAATAGGCATGGGATGGACCGTGGCGGATCTTGATAAGCCGCAGATCATGGTGGAGAGCACCTTTGGCGACAGCCATCCGGGCAGCGCCCACCTGGACACCTTTGTAGGTGAGGCGATGCGGGGGATTTCCGACGCCGGAGGGCGCGGCGCGCGGTATTTTACAACGGACATCTGTGATGGCATTGCCCAGGGCCATGATGGCATTAATTACTCGCTGGTGCACCGGGATATGATCGCTAATATGATTGAAATTCACGGAAAGTCCACGGGCTTTGATGGAGGTATTTTTATTGCCAGTTGCGACAAGTCAGTGCCCGCCTGCCTTATGGGGCTTGCACGGCTGGACATGCCGTCGATCGTGGTCACTGGCGGCGTTATGGACGCCGGTCCGGATCTGCTCACACTGGAACAGATCGGCGCCTATTCGGCCATGTGCCGCAGAGGTGAAATTTCTGAAGAACAGTTGACATGGTACAAGCACCACGCCTGTCCGTCCTGCGGGGCCTGCTCATTTATGGGAACCGCTTCTACTATGCAGATCATGGCGGAGGCTCTGGGCCTGATGCTTCCGGGCTCAGCGCTGATGCCGGCCACCTGTGCGGATTTGAAGGACGTAGCTTATAAAGCGGGGGCGCAGGTGCTTGAGCTTGTGAAAAAAGGCATAAAGGTCAGCGATATTGTGACGATGAAGTCGTTTGAAAATGCCATTATGGTCCATGCGGCGATTTCCGGCTCCACAAATTCTCTGCTGCATATTCCGGCGATGGCCCATGAGCTGGGATTTGAAATTGACGGGGATACGTTTGACCGCATGCACAGGGGCGCCCACTACCTTCTGGACATCCGTCCTGCGGGGAAATGGCCGGCGCAGTTTTTCTACTATGCGGGCGGCGTTCCGGCAGTGATGGAGGAAATTAAGTCCATGCTTCACCTGGATGTATTGACGGTTACCGGGAAGACGCTGGGAGAGAATCTGGACGACTTAAAGTCCTGCGGTTTTTACGAAAAATGCAGCGGATATCTGGAAAAATGGAATCTGAAGCGGACAGATGTGATACGTACCTTTGAACAGCCCATCGGAAGTGATGGCACTGTGGCGGTTCTTAAGGGGAATCTGGCGCCGGAGGGTGCCGTGGTGAAGCATTCTGCTGTTCCGAAGGAAATGTTTCAGGCCGTGCTCCTGGCAAGGCCCTTTGATTGTGAGGAGGATGCTATTGAGGCCGTGCTCACAGGAAAAATAGTGCCGGGAGATGCGGTATTTATCCGATATGAGGGGCCAAAGGGCTCCGGTATGCCGGAAATGTTTTATACGACGGAAGCTATCTCCTCAGACCCGGAGCTGGGCAGGTCGATTGCGCTGATCACCGATGGAAGATTTTCCGGCGCGTCCAAAGGTCCGGCTATTGGCCATGTATCGCCGGAGGCCGCCGAGGGCGGGCCGATCGCGCTGGTTGAAGAAAATGATCTGATAAAGATCGATATTCCGGCCCGCACTCTGGA
Organism: Lachnospiraceae bacterium; assembly: GCA_902363555.1. Classification (GTDB taxonomy): domain Bacteria; phylum Bacillota; class Clostridia; order Lachnospirales; family Lachnospiraceae; genus Catenibacillus. The sequence continues at coordinate 331,864 of CABJAM010000001.1, forward strand.
AATTGTGGGCATCGCCGGGAAGGCGCTTGCCCCGGAGGAGGTTGAGCAGAAATTGGCAGAACGAAAAAAGGCATGGAAGCCCAGGGAAAACCGATATAAACGGGGGGTTTTAAAGCTGTTTTCTGAACATGCAGTGTCTCCGATGAAGGGTGGATATATGGAGTAGCGCCGGGCGGCGCGTCACGGTCTATGGGTATTCCCAGCGAAAACGTGGCGCGCCGTATCGGTCTATGGATGGGGATTTCCAGCCAAACCGTGGCGCGCCGTATTGGCGCATATTTTTTACAGGGCGGTCATTGCAGCTAAGCATATGTCCATTTTAGGCGCCTATTAATCTATACCAATCGAATATATCGGATAAAAGGGATTCGGAGACGGTATTCTCGATGACCTCAAAAAATATGTCGCTTTTGATGTAGTCATAGCCATCGAGTTCCTCAACAATTGCCCAACAGACATCCTGTAATTCCATAGATATCTCAATGCCATCCTCCTGAATTTTTTTCACTGAAGCATTATCACCCAGTGTTTTTAATGAAATAATCGCATTATCCAGACTGCGGATATCAGAAAGAAAGGTATTAATTACAAAGGAAGCTTTTTCTTTTGGCTTGTTATTGACAAAGCCGTTTAAAGCGCCGTCCAGGTGGCTTATCGTGAGCGATATTTCATCAACGGCAGCCTGTACGGCTGCCGTGGCTGTCTCATCGTTTAATTCATCGTCAGGAATCCGTTTTAAGGCGCCCTGTTCGTCCAGATATTTTCGATGATCGATGTCGTAGTTTTCCAATATGGAATCCGTATCTTTAAAACCAGGAATCTTTAGAAATTCCATTTTAGCGCTGGCAAAATCATGTGATTCCATATATGAAACCCCAAGCCTGTAAGTGTTCAGTTTTTTACTGGACGGATAAAATATAACGATAAGCGCCGCAATGATAAGAACAGCACCGGCACACACGCTGCCGATGATCATTTTCTTTTTGTGTGCTTTTTGGTCCATTTCACTGCGCAGCTTATCAACCTCTAACTGCCGCTGTCTTTCAATCTCCAGTCTTTTTTCTTCTGCAATTTGCGCTTCATGCTTTCTCTGAGCATCACGGATGGCCTCCTCGCGCGCTTTTTCCTCCTTATAACCTTCATACAGCGGGATTATGGTTTCTTTAGAAAAGCTTCGCTTTGTGGCCTCTTTTTGGCGGCCGCAATTATCACATTCCCAGGAGGTAAGAAAATTGGGCTGTCCGCACGTACACTGCCAGCAGCTTTCATTTTCAGTATAGTAAAAGACCGGTTTAACATCATTAGCCTGGTCAAATGATTCCAAAAAATCATCCGGAAGCTGCAGTGGCTCCTGCTCCTGGATGGAAACGATATTATGGCTGTCGCTTGTCCAAAGGGTGCCATCCTGTAAAACTGCTTTGTCAATAAGAACCGTCACCCTGCGCACATCCGATGGCAGAGCAATAGGAATCTTTCTGCCAAAGGTATCATTCACTGGTATACATATATCCTGGTATGTATAAGATAAGCTTGGGCTTCCATCGGGTGCCGGAACATCCTCGCCGAGAATATTTTTCATAAAAATATTAATAAAAATAGCGATTACAGGCTGATTTCCGCTGTTTAAAAATTGATTTCTCAGTAAAATTTCGTTATCCACATTATCTTTAAAAATGATTGTTTCAAATAATTGAATAGGTGCTCTCAACTCAACATTATTCGGACGATTTATAAAAACCTTATCAAAATATTGCATCCCTTACCTCTTTTCTTACCATTTATAACCGCAGTTTTCACAAGTAAAAGTTTTTCGGACATTGCTGCTGAATATGCCGAAGGCAGCGCCGCCGACAGCTTTAGATGCCAGGGAAATCCTTTTAATATTGGTGGAGCCGCAGGTTGGACATTTGGGTCCGGTTGTTTGTATGGTCACCGTCTGGGTTGTCTGGAAGGGCTGCTGACTATATACCTGTGCACGGTTTGTTTCAGCTTCCACAGGTACATCGGTGATGGTGCTGCTGACGTTTCCGCAAAAACATTCCACAGGCTCCAAAGTGAAATATGTACCCTGACCATTTTTCAAATCATATTTGGGAAATTTTAATATTTTCCCGCAATCGGAGCATTGTGCATGGATAATTCCTGAATCTTCAAATAGAAATCGCATAATTGGCCTTTCCCCCTCGTTTTTTGTATAAATATATTATACAACATATGTGTCGGAAAAGACATAAAAGAAATCGGAAAACGGCTAATATATCCGCCCCAAATAGTTTAAAATAGTAGGAAGATTTGGAGCGCTATATAAAAGGGGAGTCATAAAATATGAGTGAAAAATATTTGAATAAAGAATTGTCACCAAAAGAGAGAGCCATGGACCTTCTGGGCAAAATGAGCCTGGATGAAAAAATGGCGCAGGTCAACTGCCTTTTTCCATACGGCGATAATCGGGAGCAGGTCATCGCTGATGCGAAGCACGGGATCGGGCAGGTCAGTTGTCTGGATGTGCGGGAGATTAAGAGTCTTGACGCGGCGGCCGCCTGGCAGCGGGGCATTCAGAAGCTGGTCATGGACAGCAGCGAGCATCATATTCCCGCCATTTTTCATATGGAAGGGCTTTGCGGGGCGTTTATACAGGGGGCCACAAGCTTTCCGTCGGGCATTGCCAGAGGCGCTTCGTGGAACCCGGAGATAGAAGAAAGGGTGGGGCAGACCGTCAGCCGCCAGGAGCTGGCCTGCGGCATCACTCAGGTGCTGGCGCCGGTGCTGGACATATCCAGAGATTCCAGGATGGGGCGGCAGGGCGAAACCTACGGGGAGGACCCGGCCCTGGCATCCGCACTGGGGAGCGCCTACGTGCGTGGCGTTCAGGCGGGCGAAACTGCGGGAAGACGGGCGGAGTCCTGCGCGAAGCATTTTCTGGGCTTCCACAATTCCCAGGGCGGAATCCACGGTGCAAATTGCGATATACCGGATCGCCTGCTGAATGAAGTGTATGGAAAGCCGTTTCAGGCGGCCATCTCCGAAGCATCCCTGCGCGGGATCATGCCGTGCTACTGCTCCATCAACGGCGAGCCGGTTTCAGCCTCCCAAGGCATCCTTACGGAGCTGCTGCGCGGTGAAATGGGCTTTGACGGGGTATGCGCCTCGGATTACGGCGCTGTGGGCAATGTCCACCATGTGCAGAAGGTGGGCAATAGCGTGACGGAAGCGGGCCTTTACTGCATGAGTGCGGGAATGGACGTAGAAATGCAAAACTGCACCGGATTTAATGAAGAATTAAAGGAATGGTTTGCTTCCGGGAAAGCGGATATGGCCATTCTCGACAGGGCCGTGCTGCGGGTTTTGGAAGCAAAATTCAGAATGGGATTATTTGAGCACCCCTATGCATTGGAAGGAAACGAATTAGAACATGTATTTTACGGGGATAATGACCGGCAGCTTACGCTATTGTCCGCATTAGAATCCATTGTGCTGCTGAAAAATGATGGATGCCTTCCTATCAGTCCGAAGGTTAAACGGATCGCGCTGATCGGCTGTCATGGCAATAACGCCAGAAGCTTTTTCGGGGGTTATACCCATATGAGCATGGTCGAGGCGGTCCATGCGGTGGCCAATTCCATTGCCGGAATGGAATCCGGGGCTGTGGATGCGAGCCGGATGCAGACGGTTCCGGGAACGCAGATCCAGAGCGATGAGACGGAAGAATTTGACCAGATATTAAGATTACAAAAGCCGGAGTGCCGGAGCCTGTTTGAAGAAATAAAGGACCGGCTTTCGGATGTGGAGGTCTGCTATGCCTACGGCTACCCCATTGCGGGAAATGATACGTCTCATTTTCAGGAGGCGCTTGAGCTTGTGAAAACATCGGATCTGGTCATACTGACATTGGGCGGCAAGCATGGCTCCTGTTCGGTGGCTTCCATGGGCGAGGGTGTGGACAGCACAGACATCAATCTGCCCTACTGCCAGGATGAATTTATCCGGAGTGCTGCTGCTTTCGGAAAGCCTATGGTGGGCGTGCATTTTGATGGCCGGCCGATTTCCAGCGACGCGGCGGATCAGTACCTGAATGCCATTATAGAAGCCTGGAACCCGTCGGAAATGGGGGCGCAGGCGGTGACCCAGGTGCTTACCGGGGAATATAATCCGGGAGGGAAGCTTCCCGTCTCTGTGGCCTATAATGCCGGACAGATTCCTATTTATTATAATCATCCCAATGGTTCCGCTTACCACCAGGGCGCCAGCATCGGTTTCCAGAATTATGTCAATACTCCGCATACGCCGAGATATTTTTTCGGACACGGGCTTTCTTATACGGAATTTACATATAAGGCGCTGAAAATGTCCGGACATCGGTTTGGCCCCGGGGATACGATCGATTTGGACGTTACCGTGGAAAATACCGGAGCCGTGGCCGGTGACGAGGTCGTTCAGCTTTATGTGACGGATGTATATGCGTCCATGACGCGGCCGTGTATGGATCTGGCCGGATTTAAAAGAGTAAGACTGCTGCCGGGTGCGGAGAAAACGGTTCATTTTTCCATGAAAGCCAGCCAACTGGCATTTCTGGACGCCCACAGGCAATGGAAGGTGGAGGCCGGAGAATTTAAGGTGATGGCGGGCAGCTCATCGGCGGATATCCGTCTGACGGATACCTTTGAAATCACGGAGGATGGCTATGTGGAGGGCCGGAACCGGGGATTTTATGCCAGCGCATGGGTAAGTGAAAAATATTAAGGAAAGCAAAGGAGCGATTCAAATGGAGAAAGTAATCTATGATGTAAAATCAGACCCGGATTATAAGGATGCTTACATCGACCTGAAAGAGATGCGTGTGCGTGTATTGGCGGATGGAACGCAAATACCGTTTCACTATGTTCATGGCGGTTTTAAAAAGAAGGGTGTAAAATTCAGCTTTTGTTTCCCGGAAAAGGAACAGTACAAAGGCCGGTTCTTTCATTACCTGTCGCCCTTCCCGGGGCCGGATGAGGAGGTCGCATCCCTCACGCGGGAAGGCCTGGACGATCATATTGCCTTCAGCCTGAGCAATGGGGCGTATTTTGTGGAAAGTAACATGGGATCGACAACGATGTTCGGGGCAAAGACCGACAATCAGCTCGTGTGGAAATCCAGCGCGGCGGTGGCTGAGTATTCCAGAGAGGTGGTCATGGAGCTTTATGGCTGTTCCCGCCCGTTTGGATATGTGTACGGCGGCAGTGGCGGCGGTTATAAAACCATGGCCTGCATTGAAAATACCAACGCCTGGGATGGCGCCTGTCCGTTTATCATAGGTTCCCCGGTATCTCTGCCCAACTCCATCGCCCTTCATGCCCAGGGGCAGCGCACACTGCGCCATGCATTTCCCAAAATCATCGATGCTCTGGATGCCGGCGGAAGCGGCGATATGTATGCAGGCCTGACTGAGGACGAACAGGCCATGTTAAAAGAGGTAACGCTCATGGGCTTTCCTCCAAAAGCCTGGTTTTTTGAGGCGGAAGGGCATGTGGATGATGGTTCGCTGCCGGTTTTAACTCCGGGTGTAAAGATGGCGGACCCGTCCTACTTTGAGGATTTCTGGAAGCTTCCAGGCTATGCGGGAGCTGACCCCAAAAGTAATGCGGTCCGCGACCGGCTGGTGTTCCACGGTGTTGTAAAAAACGTCCATGTGCCCGGAACTGACCTGAACGCAGACGAGGCTGCCGAAATCGACGGAAGAAACGGCGTGGATACCGCATGGCAGAAAATGCTCACCGACGGAAAGGACGCCTGGATTGAGATGGAGGAAGTGCCCACAGGGGAGGACCTGTATTTAAAAGGCGTAAATATCCGGTTTGAAACCGGCGCAGCCCAAGGGAAACAACTGCTTTTGGGCGATATAAAGGACCATTGTCTCATTATAGGCATGTGCTATGGCATGGATGATTTGATGGAGGTGCTCGCCAGTGTCCGGCCGGGGGATCGGATAGTTTTGGACAACTCCGATTATATTGCCATTCAGCATTATTATCGTCATCAGGTTCCGGCGGATACGGATTTTCATGCATGGGATCAATTTCGTAAGGCAGACGGCAGTCCTGCACTTCCTCAAAGAGCGGTGGAAATGGGGTATGGTTTTAACGGAACAGGAACCGTGCAGGATGGAAATCTTCAGGGAAAGGTTATTTTGACTCAATCGCTCATGGATGAGTCCACATTTCCGTGGTGCGGTGACTGGTACAGAAATACGGTGAGAAAATCCATGGGCAATGAAGATTCCTTCCGCATTTATTATATGGAGCACTGTATTCATGGGGAAAACCCCTCGATGCACAGTAACCGTATTACGACATATCTTGGCGCTTTATATCAGGCATTGCTGGATGTCAGTGACTGGGTGGAGCGGGGAAAGGAGCCATTGGCATCAAGCTGCTACACGTGTGACGGCGGACAGATTCATCCGGCGGAAGGTGCCGGGGAGCGTAAGGGTATCCAGCAGACGGTGACACTGCTTGCCAATGGCAGCGCCTGCGCGCATGTCCGGGTGGGCGAGCCTGTACATTTTACAATGGAAGCGTTCGTTCCCGAGGGCGCCGGGAGGATTACCGCCGCCGGTTTTGATTTTAAAGACCATGTGATCTTCCAGCCCATTGAAGAGCCCATGTATTCAACGGCGGGAACGATCACGGAGATTGTAAAGGACGGCCTGTATGGGGCCACATCCGAGGCTGATCACACGTATGAAGCTCCGGGAACCTATTTCGCATCGGTGCTTGTACAAATGAACCGGGATGGAAATGCCGCTGAATTATTTACTCAGGTGAAGAATCTGGCGCGGGTCCGTGTGGTTGTTACGGAGTAAACGGGGGTATAAAAGGCAGCCGTTCGTAACCGTTTAGAGTAAACGAACGGCTGCTGTAAAAGGAGGAGGCTGCGATGAATTTTTTAAATCCGGACAGTAAATTTATGACGGTCACAAATACGATGCTCGACTATGTGAAGCTGGGCTTATTGTTCATGCTGTTTTCAATCCCTGTCATCACCACCGGCGCGGCGTTTTCGGCGGCGATGTATGTGGGGATGAAAATTGCAAGAGATGAAGCGCCGGTCATATGGAAGCCTTTCTGGAAGGGCTTTAAGGCGAACTTTAAACAGGGAACGCTGCTGACTGTGATATTTCTCATATTGGGTGGGCTTTTGTCCTTTGACTGGTACTATGTGATGCAGATGGAGACGACCGCTCTGCTGCGCGTCGTCCGGGCGGTGATTTTCATTCTGACCCTGTTTCTGGTGATGATCGCCCTTTATTGCGGTCCTCTGATCGCCAGGTATGAGCTTAAGATGCGCCAGGTGTTTCGCAATGCGGTGATCTACGCCATTTTAAACTTCCCTAAAAATCTGGTGGCAGTTCTCATTCTTGTGGCGGGCGTGGTGATGTATACATATGTCAGTGCACTTGTACCGATCATCGTATGTGCATTTCCTGCGCTGGAGATTTATTATCTGTCACGGCTTTGCGCAAAAAGCTTTGAACGCACGGCCAAGCGCCAAGCGGAACAATTAAACAGCGCTGCATAGTTATAACAATCGTAACAGTTCGCCCATCTGAGCTGTTGATAATAAACAGGAATCCGGGTGGATTTTTCTTTGCCAGGATTCCTTTTCGTGATATTATAAAGATATGTGAAGGCGGCAAAACTTATTTGGACAGGGGAGGTGATCCGGATATGGAAAATAAAAAACGAAGGTCGCTGTACAGCTATATGACCCGTGGAATCGCGCCGCGGATTATGACAGCCATTATGGTCATATTTATGCCGGCCTGTCTGATGGCCATCATTACAGCGGTCATCGTTATGAACCGTTCTGCCGGGCAAATCATGGACAGTCTACAAAGAGAACTGAATCTGAACATGAATACCATGGAGATGCACATGCAAAGTGTCGAGGGGGAAATGGACGATTTTGTCAGCGCTTATATTTCAGAGCTTGGCGGAAAAAACGTAAAAAGTCCGGTGATCCTGGATTATGATATGCTTTCAAAGCTGGAAAAGATATTGAACAAAACCACGCTGCCGGGCTATGCTTATCTGTATAACGTAAAATCCGGAAGCGTGTACATCAAATACCAGCTATTAAATTATACGGTGAGTAAGCAGGAGCGTTGGAAGTCGAATATCCGTCAGGTTGCAGAAAATACGGAAAATTCGGACTTTACATTGATTCCCATCGATACTGAGGATTATATAGCCAGGACATACAGCTACCAGAATTACAGGGTTGGATTTCTGTTCAATCTGCCCGCCTGTATTTCCAGACAGCTTTCGGATATTTATGAGGATGGCCGGATGTATTATCTTGGAAATGCGGTGACAGAGCTTGGGAGCGATGGGGCTGTAAACCGGGTGGACGATACCTGGGAAAGTCTGAATAAAAGCAGTATGAGCACCAAAAGCATTATGTGGAGCTCACAAGAGCTGGAGCTTAAAGTATGTATGCGGTTTCATAATTTTCTGGCAGTCCGTATGCTGCCCTATGGCAACTGGATTCTATTAGGCGTGTCCCTTTTATGTCTGCTGCTGATCCCGTTTCTCTGGCGGATTCTCAAAATAGAGATCATCCGGCCGCTTGGACAGTTGGTCTATGGCATGGAGGAGCTGGGAAAGAATGATCTTGCCTATCGTATTGATGACCATACGATAAGGAACAGTGAGGAGATTCAGTTTCTGTTTGATTCCTTTGACAAAATGGCCGCAGAAATCCAGCTATCTAAGGATAAGGACATGAAAATGCTCCGGGCGGAGCTGGATAATCTCCGGCTCCAGGTGAATCCTCATATGATTTTAAATTCTCTGAATATGATTTACAGCCTTGCCCAGACAAAAAATTACACATGCATACAGGACTATACGCTTTATCTCGTGGATTATTTCCGGTATGTACTGCGCAAAAATGATGATTTTGTTCCGGTGAAGCAGGAGCTGGAATTTATACAAAGCTATATTGAGATACAAAAGATACGATTTCCAAATGCTTTTTCCTGGGTGTACAGTATCGACGAGGAATGTCTCAATGCATTGATTCCACCGCTTCTGATCGAGAACTTTATTGAAAATTCCATGAAATACGCTTTGATTCCAGGCCAGTCCATAGAAATCCTTTTAAATGTCCGGCTGGATAAAGAGTCCAATACGCTGATCATATCTGTTTGCGACACTGGCCGGGGGATTCGGGAGGATATACTTGAACGGCTCCGGGAGGGGAAAATCTATGTGGATAAAAATGGAAATAAGCATATTGGCATATGGAACTGTATGAGACGTATCGAAGTATTTTACGGCGCCAAGTCCGACTTGAGTATTGTCAGTACAAGGGATGAGGGCACACAGATATTTTTGAAAATTCCTTATCTGGAGGTGGAAGCAAATGAGACTGCTGATCGTGGATGATGAATATTATGCGGTTGAGGGTGTTTTGGAAGGGGTAAACTGGGAGGTGCTTTCCTTTGATGAAGTATTGTCGGCTTACAGCTATGCTCAGGCGGTGGAAATACTGGAGAAAACCGAGGTGGATATCCTGCTATGTGATATAGAGATGCCGGACGAAAGCGGCCTGGATCTGGTGGAGTGGGTCAACAGCCACAGTCCGGATACAGAGTGCATCATATTGAGCTGCCATGACGAATTTGACTTTGCAAGGCAGGCGGTGGAATTAAAATGCCTGTCCTATGTACTCAAGCCGGTGCGGTATGACAAGCTTACCAGTATATTGGGCAATGCCATCACAGAAGTGCAAAAGAACAAGCACCAGTCCGTGATGGAAAATTATGGTCAGATCTATCTGGACCAGCTTGCTAAAAAGAATAATAAAGATTATATTGATGTGGCACAGACGATCGCAGACTATATCGACACAAATCTGGACAGTGATCTGAGCGTCCGGGAGCTGGCTACCCGGGTTTATGTAAGTCCGGACCATCTCACAAGGACCTTTAAAAAGAAGTTTGGAAAAACCGTGACCGACTACATACTGGATAAGCGTATGACATTGGCCGGGGAACTTTTAAAGCGGGAGGACCTGACAGTGACCATGGTATCTGATTCTGTAGGCTTTGGCAATTACTCGTTTTTCACGGAACAGTTTAAAAAAGTCTACGGCATGACACCGAGAGAATACCAGAAACGCGTAAGAAAGCATGGATAACAGTTCGGACTCTTTTGAACTGTTACAAATATGGGGGAACAACAATGAAGAAAGTGATGACAGGTATCCTTGGAATATTCGTGGGCGCATTCCTTATCGTACTCCTGCTGTCAAAAGTAGATATTGGCCAGGAACCGCGGGAAACAACGGGTGGGAAAAAGGATTACGCCCACATTATAGTGACCTACAATTACATTGATGGCTGTCGTATGGATGGTCTTGACCGGGTGACGGAAGAAATTAATGAGATCACCCGGGAGGAGATCGGGGTGGAAATTGAGCTGAAACGCGTAAATTCTGTGGATGCTTTTAATGACTATCCGCTGTGGCTCAGCCAGAAGGAAACGATCGATCTTATGATGCTGAATTTTCAGGACATTACGGCATATATTGATAAGGATATGATGACGCCCATGGACGCATTATTGGAGACAGATGGCAGGGATATTCTTTCCATGATGGCTGAGGGGCAGAAGCTTTCCAGTGGAGCCGTTTTTGACGGGCAGATTTACGGATTGTCGAATCCGGTGGTGCTTTATGGAAGCGGCGGCGGACTGTGGATTGCAAAGCGGTATCTGGACGAGCTCTCCTTTCCGTATTCAGAGGACCACATCTATTCCATGAAGGAACTGGGCGCTCTGTTTGGCAAGCTGAAGGAGCGGTATCCGGACAGTTATCCTCTGGGGCAGGTGACCTCCGGCAATACATTTTCGACCTATACGTATTATCATGGAAATTATCTGGGTGCAGGCAGCGCATCCGGTGGTGGATATATCGCGGATACGGACACACACCGGCTGGCGGATTTTTATGAATCAGAGGAATACAAAGAGTTTCTGACAACGATGCGGCAGTGGTATGAAGCTGGCTATATTTATCCGGACAACGCCTTTACCGACGCCTGGCAGCAGGATCTTTTGCGGTCCGGAATTATTTTAAGCATCCCGTTGATCAGTACTCCGGGTATGTTTTCTGAGAGCAGCTTCGGTGAAGCTGTGGTTTGCCTGAAAACCAGTAAAATCACCTATGGGCCGGGGGCATCGCGGGGGATATTCTGGACGATCCCATCCACCAGTGCGGAGCCTGCTGCCGCGATGCGGTTTCTGAACCTGATGTATACCGATGCCCGTATCGTCAATCTGTTCCAATGGGGGATCGAGGGTGAGGATTATGAGGTCATTGACAGGGATAAGGGGATCATCCGTCTGCCTGAGGGTGAAACGGAGGAGAATGCTGCTTACTTTAATATGCTCGGGATTTATGGGAACCAGAAGCTGGCTTACAGACTGGTTACGGATGCCTCCGCAGAAGAAAAGCAGGCGTATTCAGATATGGCAGAGCCTGTGGGATGGGAATATGAAGGCTTTAACTTTGACAGCAGTTCGGTAAATGTGGAATTATCAAAGGTTCAGGAGGTGTTGAACCGGTATCTTCCAGCTCTTGAAAGTGGCAGCGTGGATCTGAAGAAGGCTTACCCGGAATTTATACAGGAATTGAAAAATGCCGGGATCGATACGATCATCGAAACCCAGCAGGAGCAGTTGGATGCATGGCTGTCAGAAAATGAACAGTGACAGGGCTACCATATCGCCCCGGAGACTTACCCGGAAACGGGAAGGCTGCGGGGAGGTACGGCAGCCCTGTCGGATTAGTGGAATTTTGAATCGGAATCGTGGGATTTTTTTTCGCTTTGATGTGTGATAATGAATCTATCTTAATTCACGCGTGAATACGCGATTTAAAGAGGAGGATTCATTTATGAAGAAATGGATAGCACTGGCATTAAGTGTAACTATGTGTGCAGCTCTTTTGGCCGGCTGCGGAAATACAAAGCAGCCGGCGGCGCAGTCCGGGGCTGATTCAAAGGCGCCGGTTACGGAAGCGCAGACATCGGAAATGCCGGAGACACCGGTAGCTGAGACAGCCCAGACCGAAGCTGAACCAAAATCGGATGTATCCGTTACAGATCCGATCAATGACATTGCCGGAAAGTATTATTCTTACTATTATTATCCGGATACAGACTTCCTTATGGATTACTTTTTCCATTTTTATGATGAAGTTCCAGGCGTAGGAAAGGTATACTATGCGGGCTTCTGCATCAACCAGATCACCTATACCGGTACATATGAGGTCAAAGAGGAAGAAATTGAATATGCCTGCTGGCCGGACCGTGAAACTCAGGATGCAGCGGGAGAAGGAGCCGAGCCGCCCACAGGAACCGCACCGTATACAATTTACTTTTATGATATGAGCGGCAACCTGGTTGATAGCTGTGGCTATGACGGAACCAATCTTTATATGGATATGGAAAACATCAGCGGTATCGGCGGAGATGCAAATGTATTTACACTGGATACCGACCCTGAAAATTCTGTGATGGCAAATGATTATGCCGGAGAAGCTGCGCTGGCTATCAAGAGCTTTGTATCCCCGGATGATGAAACGGCAACGCTGGACCTTCTTGTGAATGGTAAATACAATGACATGGTGATCATGGCGGCTGATGGCACTTATGCCGGTAATGCGGATATGTCCGAGATCACACTGACTTCCTCCGATGGCAGCGCCGACGCAAAGGTTACATTAAATGAGGATGGAACCTATACGTATACAGCAGCCGACGGCACAGAAGTCATTCTGGCTGAGTCTGCACAGAATACAAAAAATGTCCTTTACAGCTTTGTGGGCGAAGTGCCTGTACCGGGAATGGAAGGTACAAACGGCGATCTGATCTGTGATTTTTATGATGACGGAACAGCACGCGTTTACGCCAGTGCCATGGGCCAGGAGTTCGATCTGGACGCCGGAACCTATGAGGTGGATATGACGACCTATACGATCACGGCTCAGTTTGACAAGGCCGGTGAGCTGGCAACCTATGCTACCGATGACGGTATGTCCATTGATTATGCGCAGACTGGCGCGGAAGTGTTCGGAGATGTGGCATCTACATTGAGCATGTTAAAGCAGTAATAATATTGCAATCGTACAGCTAAAATAAAATGGCGCTGATGCGCAGGCTGGTCAACTATTTCCAAGAGGAAATTTGGTGATCGGCGATTATAAAAAGGGGGAATCGGATATATCCGGTTCCCCTGCTTTTTTGCGATTTTATATGAAAAGGATTACGTCGGATTCCCGGGATTTTGAATCGGAAATCATAAAGAAATTTTTTCCCCAAAGGCGTACATTAGACTTATAAAAGGCATGTTGGTCTATGCAAAAAAACAATCAAATAAAGGGAGGTATTTTTAATGAAAAAGAAAACAAGAGTGATCACCCTCATACTTGCATGTTCCATGATCATTGAGGCCCTGGCAGGCTGCGGTGGCGGAGGTTCGGGAAGCGCGGGCTCAGCCCAGACGTTTTCCTGGTGGATCTATTCCGGCGCGGATTCGTCATATTACAGCGAGTATCAGGACAATCCCGCGGTCAAGTACACACTTTCTAAAACCTGGGGGCCGGAGGATAAGAAGGTGGCTTTGGAGTTTTGGCAGCCGACGGCCGGTCAGGAGACAAATAATTATTCCACAATGATCGCATCCGGTGATCTGCCGGATATTTTGGATGCCGTTATCTGTGACCCGCCCCCAATCATGTATGAAAAGGGCTATGCACTGGATATTACTGAGTATGTGGAGAAATATATGCCAAACTATGTGGCTCTGGTCCACTCCGATGAAACGATTTTAAAAAACGCGGTGGTCATGGTGGATGGTGAAGAGCGTTATTATTCCCTTCGCGGCATAGCCGATCAGGCGGAGCCTGTGTTCCAGGGCTTTATGTACCGGCGCGACTGGATCGTCAAATATGGAAAGCATCCGGAAACCGGCGCAGCATTTACCGGCGGTTATACCGACCCGGAGGATCCGGACAGTTGGGAGGACGATGTTGTATTCCCAAGCGGCGGAAATGATCCGCTTTATGTAAGTGATTGGGAATGGATGTTTGAAATATTTGAAGCTGCTATGGCTGATCTGGGGATTACGGATTCTTATTGCGTGAGCATGTACTATCCGGGCTTTACCTGGTCCGGCGGTCTGCTGTCCTGTTTTGGCGGCGGCACCTGTGTATGGTATCAGGATAAGGATGGTAAAGTTCATTTTGGCGGAGACGAGGAAGCATTCCGTACCTACCTGGAATGTCTCAACAACTGGTACGAAAAAGGCTGGCTGGATTCCGCGTTTAATGAGCGAACTTCGGATGCATTTTATGCCATTGATGACACATCGGTACGCCAGGGTAAGGTCGGCATGTGGGATGGCCAGCAATCCCAGCTTGGCGGACGTATGGATATGAATGACGGCGGCTTGACAGAAGGAATTTATGTGGCCGGGGCATCCTATCCGATCAACGATATTTATGGAGATGACAGTTGTAAATATGTAGAGCCCGACTGTGTTATGGGAAATAACCTGGTGGGCGGTGGTGTTATCATCACATCGGCTGCAAAGGATAAGGACCTGGCGGCATTGTGCTCCTACCTGGATTATTTTTACAGTGAGGAAGGCGCAGCTATTCGGACGATGGGTCTGAATGCGGATCAGGTCGCCGGGTTTTCAGATGATTCCTTCTATGCTGATCATAGTATTGCCGGAGGCGCCTATAAAATCGATGAAAGTGGAAAATATGTCCTGGATAATGTATTAGTCAATGACGGTGGAGGTCTGAAAGCGGCCTCTGCATTTATAAAGGCCCCCGGACTTCAGCTTGTAGCCAATGTGGATAATGGTTTTTCAGAGAACTATCAGAAATCTCTGGATCAGTGGACGCTTTATGAGAATAAGGGATTTTTCCAGGGCTCGATCACTACGGAGATGATGAGTGCGGAGGATAGCACGGTATGTGATGGTTTAAGAACGAAGGTTCTGGAATATATGACAAATAATGCTGCGGACTTCATTACTGGTAAAAAGGATATCAGCAGCGGCAGCACTGACTGGGCGAACTGGTGCAAGAGCCTTCAAAAATACAATTATCAGAAAGCTACGGACATCTATCAGCTTTACGTTGATCAATATCCGTTCCGTTGATCCATACCGGGAAACAGAAGGTAACAGTTCTGCACCGCTGAACTGTTACAACAGTAGGAGGAATTATGGCTGCCAAAAATGTAACGAAAAAATATAAAGCTCCAAAGCTGAGCTGGAAAATTGATTTTAAAAGAAACTGGGTCATCTATGTGATGTTTGTTCCCATACTTATTTATGAGGTGGTCCTCCATTATATTCCCATGTTTGGTGTTTTGATGGCATTTGAGGACTATAACGTTATTGACGGATATTTCGGAAGTAAATGGGTCGGGTTCCAGAACTTTATTGAATTGTTTTCAGGAGCCGAATTTCCCATTGCATTACGAAACACGATCTGCATTGCTCTGATCAAGGGAACCATTGGTTTTGTCATACCGATCATCTTTGCGTTTTTGCTGAGTATGCTCCACCACAAAAAGTATAAACGAACGGTGCAGACGTTTTCCTACCTGCCCAACTTTGTTGCGGCGGTGGTCGTGGCATCCCTGATCACACAGTTTCTTGCAAAGGACGGACCGTTGACCATGCTGCTGTCGCATCTGGGCTTTGCAAACCAAAACTGGCTGGCCAATGACAATATCCCGGTATTTTGGATCATCTATCTGTTTATGGGTGTATGGCAGTCCGTTGGCTGGGGGTCCATCATGTATGTGGCGGCCATTGCCACAGTCAGCGAGGATATCCACGAGGCCGCGGCCATCGACGGGGCCAGCCGTCTACAGAGAATGACGAAGATCACTCTGCCATGTATTATGCCAACCATTGTTATGATGCTTGTTTTAAATATTGGCCTGAGCTTTTCAACCGGGTTTGACAGTATCCTTCTTTTATATATGCCATCCACCTACAACGTGGCGGATACTGTTTATACCTATACATACCGTATGGCCTTTGGCGGCGGCGCCACGAATTATTCTTTATCCGCGGCATCCGGACTATTCCAGTCGGTCGTAGGTACGATCCTGCTCATCGGCTCCAATTATCTGAGCAAAAAAGCAACCGATTCATCACTATTTTAGGGAGGATATGTCATGGCAAAACAAAGAAAACACAAGGATTCAGGGATGGTCGAGCATCCGTCCGCCGCGGATCATATCGTTGACGTCATCGTCTATGTTTTATGCGGGCTGGTAGCACTGTGCTCCGTCATACCTATGTGGCATGTATTGATGTCCTCTTTATCGGACGGTAAAGCCCTTCTGGCCCATGAAGGGCTGGTACTCCTGCCGGTGGGCGGATTTACCCTGGATGGTTTTAAGCTGATTTTTCAAAATGCAAGTGTCCTTCAGGGATACCTGAATACGATCATTTACACTGTTGCATCCACTGGCATCGGCTTTCTGCTGGCGTCGGTTACGGGCTACGCCTTAAGCCGTGATACGCGGATCAAACCCATTATGATGGGGCTTATCATGTTTACGATGCTGTTTGGCGGTGGTATGGTTCCCACATACATGGTCATCCGCGCGCTGGGCTGGGTCGGAACACGGTGGGCGCTGATCATTCCGGGCTGCACCAATGCCATGTTTATCGTGATGATGATGAACGCATTTAAGGGTGTTCCCCACGAGATGTATGAGGCTGCCAGGATTGACGGGGCAGGGCATATGACGACAATGTTTCGGATCATGCTCCCCCAGGCCATGAATCTGGGTTCCGTAATTATATTAAATTCCGTTGTAGGACAGTGGAATTCCTGGCTGCAGGCATCCATCTATGTTCCCAATAAAAAGAGCCTTTGGCCGCTGCAGCTTTGGATACGGCAGATTACTGCGGATAACGCCAATTTCCTGAATTCATCCAATCCGGATTACAGCCGGTATCTGATCCAGTTTGCCGTGATCGTGGCGGCGACGCTGCCAATCATCGTGCTGTTCCCGTTTTTCCAGGATAAGCTGGAAAAAGGCGTGATCTCGGGCGGTATTAAAGGATAATGGGAGGATAAAAATGTCAAAAAGTTTAGAGGGCAGGGTTGCCATTGTCACCGGCTCCGGACAGGGTGTGGGCAGAGGAATTGCCCGGGTCCTGGCCAGAGAGGGCGCGAAGGTCATCACGAATAATCGAAAACCTGGGAGTGTGAGCGCCGGGCAGTACCGACGGGAGGACATGTCTGAGGAGGAGTATGTGAAGGCGATTGCCCTTAAAGGTGATGCGGAGGCTACCGCCCGGCTGATCCAGAGTGAGGGCGGGGAGGCCGTTCCTTTTTATGGCGATGTGTCCGATTATAAGACAGCCGAAAAAATGATCAATTTTGCGGTGGAGCACTACGGCCGGCTGGATATTCTTGTAAATAACGCGGCAGGACTGGGTCAGGGAACCATAGAGACGACCGGGGAGAAGGACTGGGATTACATGACCCTTGCGAAGATGAAGGGCGCCTTTAATACGATGCACTTTGCGGTGCCGATTATGAAAGCCCAGGGCTTTGGCCGGATTTTAAACTGCGCCTCCGGGGCATGGACAGGTACGGCCAATCTGTGTGCGTATTCGGCGGGAAATGCCGGGGTTGTGGGCTTATCCAAGGCCGTTGCCAGGGAATTGGCCAGAGAGCCGGTCACAGTGAATGTCTATTGCCCGGAAGCGGCCTCCCCCGGACATGTGGTGGAATTTGGAAAGACGATACGTTCCATGGAGGAACGGCTTGGGAAAGAAGCGGTCTTTGACCCGGGGAAGATCAAACAGGTGGAAGAAGACCATGGGCCTGCGGAGAATGCCGCGCCTTTTCTGGCCTATTTGTGCACAGAGGAAGCAGAATATATCAGCGGCTCCGTATTTACAGTCAAAGGCTCGGGAAAAATTGAAATCTATTCGGAGCCTGTGATCACCAACCGCATATGGAAAAAGGGTGAGCGCTGGACCGTGGAGGAATTAAAATCAGCAGTGCCGGACGAGCTGCTATTTTGGTATACCTCGCCGGCCAGAGGGAACTTATGACAGACATAGAAATGAAGAAGGAACCGAAAGGATCATTATCAATCATATGCGGGATGATCACGGTGGGCTGTGGTGCGGCCGCCTGTTTTACGGCGGAGTTTCCGACGGCGGGCTTTTTCTGCCTGGTGATTACGATCCTGCTAAACCTCCTGCTCCATATCCATTCCTATATCAGCAATAAGAGGATTGGAAAAGTCCAGTCCGGCGTTCTGATCATTTCGGTCGTCGAGGTCTGTTTCACGGCTTTGCTGCTCTGGGTGCTCCTGCTGCTCCCTGGCCAGGGGATTGGTGAACGCTGGATGCCGCTGATGGTCGCTTTTTCCAGCTACCTTGTCATCAACGGCGCCTGTCTTTTGGCGCTGCCGTCCGGCTTTGCCAGAATCTGCGGTGTATCTGCCATACTGACAGGGATACTTATATTTATAACTGCTGACAGCTATGGGTTCTGGCCGGCGATATGCTTAGGACTGAGCCTTGTGGTCAACGGTGGTGAACGGATTGCGATGTCTTTAATGGTCCGGGCGGCAAAGAAGAAAAGGGCAACTGTTCGGGTCATCTGAAACGTTATGAAAAAGGAGATATCGGCCAATGAATATGAAACAATATGAAATTTTTGAATTACAGTATAAAGGTGAGGAACCGCAGGGTTCCCATGTGGCGGTGGATTTAAGCGCCACATTTACTATTGATGGGGAAATGAAAACCGTCCGGGGCTTTTACGCGGGCAATGGCAGCTATGTGATCCGCTTTCTGCCGGAAAAGACGGGGAGCTATGTCTATCACGTATCCGGCTGCATAACCGATGACGGAGAGGTTGTCTGTACGGCGGCAGACCCGGGGCGGCACGGCCTTGTCAGAGCTGTGGGAACCCATTTTCAGTATACGGACGGCACCTGGTTCTATCCGTTTGGAACGACCGTCTATGCGCTTGTCCATCAGGATAAGGCACTGATCGACCAGACGATGGACACCCTCAGCGCGTCGCCATTTAACAAGGTCCGCATGTGCGTGTTTCCAAAATCTTATGACTATAATCATAACGACCCGGAATTTTATGCCTTTGAGAAGAACGGCGGGGACTGGAACCCGGACCATCCGTGCTTTGCCTTCTGGGATCACCTGGAAGCAAGAATACGGCAGCTTGACCAGATGGGCATCCAGTGCGACCTGATCTTATTCCATCCCTATGACCGCTGGGGCTTTGCAAAGCTGAGCCGCACCCAGTCGCTGACCTATCTGGATTATCTCACCCGGAGGCTGGGGGCATTTCCAAATGTATGGTGGAGCCTGGCCAATGAATATGAGCTGCTGAAATGGCCTATGGAGGACTGGAAGGAATTTGCCCATTTTCTACATAATAATGACGGCTGCCATCATCTTCTCAGCAATCACAATATTTTTATAGATTGGGACTTTGCAAATGAAGATACCACCCACATCTGCGTACAGTCCAGTGAACTGGATAAGATCAGCCAAAAGATTAACAAGTTTAAGAAGCCCATGATGGTGGATGAGTGCCGTTATGAAGGAAATATCCCTCTGGATTGGGGCAATATTTCCGGCTTCGAGATGGTGAACCGTTTTTGGAAGGTTTGCCTTCAGGGCGGCTACTGTACCCACGGCGAAACATTTTTAAATGAGGAAGGGATATTATGGTGGAGCAGGGGCGGTAAGCTTGTTGGAGAAAGTCCGGCAAGAATCGCTTTCCTGAGAGAAATCCTGGAATCGCTGCCAGGCCCTCTGACCTATGGTGGGATCGACTGGACGGAGGAGATGATCCGGGAGCTTCGGGAAAATCCGCCGGAGAGAATGAAGGACAGCGTATTTTATGAAATGCTCAAAAGTATGCCCGACGGCGCAGTTATTGGTGTCATTGATGGCAACCGTCAGTTTATCGGACGGTACGGTGACGAAGCATTTCTCAAATATTATGTCAGGGATTGTACATCCATGGGCACGCTGGAGCTTCCTTCGGATGGGAGCTATTCCATCGAGGTCATCGATGTGTTGGAGATGACACGGACGCCTGCTGCCGCCGGTGTCAGCGGAACCGTGGAAGTGAAGCTTCCGGGGAAGGAAGGTATGGCCATATTGGCAATCAAAGAAAAATAAGGGAAACAGTTCGGCCCCCCTCTGAGCTGTTTCGATAAAGGGTGGATAATATGAGAATATATGATACAATGGTCAATCACATGGAAAATCCTCTGGGATTTTATATGACCAAAACCGTTTTTTCGTGGAAGGTGGATGGCGCGCAGGGAAAGAAGCAAAAGGCTGCGCGCATCTGTATTGCAGAAGATATGGGTATGACAAAGCTGTTTGTGGATACCGGATTTCTGGCGGATGCAGACAGCCTGGGCCATGAAGTGGCGCTGGATTTAAAGCCGTGCGCAAGATATTACTGGACCGTGACAGTTCAGACGGATGCTGAGCCGGAGATGGCCGTTAGCGAAGTCCAGTGGTTTGAAACCGCAAAGCTCAGTGAGGAATGGCGCGGAAAATGGATCACCTGTGATAATACTCAAAAGCGTCATCCATATTTTGAGAAAACGATCCACCCCAGGTCTGCGATAAAGCAGGCGCGTCTTTATGTTTGTGGACTGGGGCTTTACGAAGCATTTTACACCACGGACAAAACAGGGGCTATGGAAAAGATTGGCAATGAGTTTTTAACGCCTTACAGCAACGACTATAACTCCTGGGTCCAGTACCAGACCTATGATGTGACGGAGCAGGCAAGACATGCGGGAACACTTTCAATACTCCTTGGCAACGGCTGGTATAAATCCCGGTTTGGCTTTGCCGCCCGCGAGGATATCGGTTATTATGGAAATGAGTGGAAGCTGATCGCAGAGGTAAGGCTTTGGTATGAGGATGGAACCTGTGAGGTTATCGGTACGGATGATACGTGGAAGGTCCGTAGGAGCCATCTGACCTTCTCCAACCTTTATGACGGGGAACAAAGAGACGATACACTGGAACCGCTGCCTGTGGAAGCGGCTGTATACTGTGAAAAGCCGGCCGGAACGCTGATGGAGCGGCTGAGCCTGCCGGTGACTGTCCATGAGACATTTTGCCCGGTGGAGCTTTTACATACACCGGCGGGAGAGCTTGTTTTGGATCTGGGGCAGGAATTTGCGGGTATTTTTGACCTGCAGGTGGATGTGCCCAAAGGCACAAAGGTCCATATCCAGACCGGTGAAATCCTTCAAAATGGCAACTTTTACAATGAAAATCTCCGGTCGGCAAAATCGGAATATATCTATATATCCGATGGCGTCAAAAAGACGATCCGACCCCATTTTACATACTATGGCTACCGCTATGTGAAAATACAGGGGATCCCGGAGCTTAAGAAGGAAGATTTCACTGGCCTTGCACTGTACAGCGATATCACACAAAAAGGAAATATTGTCACAGGAAATGCCCTGGTCAATCAGTTTTTATCCAATGTGCGCTGGGGGCTCAAGAGTAATTTTCTTGATGTACCGACAGACTGCCCGCAGCGGGATGAGCGGATGGGCTGGACCGGAGATGCCCAGGTATTTTCCAGTACCGCCATGTATCTGGAGGATACATACGCTTTTTACCGGAAATATCTTTATGATATGGCCCGGGAGCAGGCGGCTTTCGGCGGAATGGTGCCTGATGTGATTCCTTCCGCAGGTGTGGACAGTACGGCCTGTGTATGGGGGGATGCGGCCTGTATCATTCCCTGGAACATGTATCAGTTTTACGGGGATAAAAGTATTCTGGAGGATCAGTTTGAGAGCATGAAGTCCTGGGTGGATTATGTAACGCAGGTGGACGGGGATAACCACGGCTGGCGCTATGTGTTCCATTACGGCGACTGGCTGGCCCTGGACAATCCCAATGGGAATATTGAGCAGGTGCTTGGCGGAACCGATGAGGAATTTATAGCAAACATTTACTATGCGGCCAGCGCCGGTCTGGTGGCCGATGCTGCGGCCGTGCTTGGAAGACGGGAGGATGAGGAAAAATACCGTAAGCTTTCCGATGAACAGTTTGACATTGTCCGGCAGGAATATTACAGCTCTACGGGAAGATGCTGCGTCAAAACCCAGACAGCGCTGCTCCTCACGCTGAAATATCATTTATCCGATAATGTGGAGCTGACGAAGAAGATGCTCCGAAAGCTTTTTGAAGATAACAATGACAAGCTCAAGACCGGTTTTGTAGGTACACCGCTGTTATGTAATGTATTATCTGAAAATGGATTTTCCGGGCTGGCGTACAAGCTTCTTCTAAATAAAGAGTACCCGGGCTGGCTCCATGAGCTGGAGCTTGGCGCAACCACTATCTGGGAGCGGTGGAACAGCGTCCTGGACGATGGGCGTATATCGGGAACCGGAATGAACAGCCTGAACCACTATTCCTACGGCGCGGTGACGGACTGGATCTTCCGTCATGGGGCAGGCATCTGCTGTGCGGAGGAAGCCCCGGGCTTTAAAGTCATTGAGCTTAGCCCCGAATTTAACTGGGAGATGGGCAGTCTCAGCGCAGAGTACGATTCATCTTCCGGAAAAATAACAAGCATGTGGAAGCTGGATACACCGGAGACGGTGACGTGCACGTTTACGATACCCTTTGGCTCCGCTGCCAGGATTACCCTTCCTCTGGCTCCGGAGGATCTGTTTAAGGACAGGAGCAACCCATTGTTTTCAAATGTAAAGGACGGCGTATGCTGCGTGGGTGCGGGAACGTATACGGTGAGCTATCACCTGACGAAATCGTTGGATAATAAGCTGAGTATCAATTCCACCGTCAGGGAGCTGCTAAATGACCGGGAGATGCGGGAGAAGCTCTCCGCCGTGCTGCCGCTCTCGGCCATTCCCATGCAGTGTATGGGCTATTCCCTCAAGGAGATCAAAGAAGATATATTCAGCGGATTTTTGAAGGATGAGATGTATCAGAAGATTTTGGAAATATTGGGGTGATCCGATGTAAATTGGAGTGAATGTGTTATAATGATATGACGCCGCGCAGTTCTGACTGACTGCGCGGCGCTATTTCATTATTTGCCATCTGTGTATCCTTCCGCAAGGTCAATAACCTCTTTAATTTCCTCGATTAAAGCCTCCTCGCTTGGCAGATATAATTGATACTTGCTCGTCAGGATCGTTGTGTTATCTTTCGGGAGTGTAATTTTCGCAAGTAAGTCATTTTTTGCGGTACAAAGCAGTATGCCAATTGTTGGGGTTTCGTCCGGCAGCTTTTCATATCTATCGTAGTAGTTGACATACATTTGAAGTTGTCCTAAATCCTCATGCGTTAGCTTATGAGTCTTAATTTCAATAATGACGAAACAGCGGAGCAGCCTGTTATACAAGACCAAATCCACAAAAAATTCGTCGTCTTCAAGCAGAATCCGACGTTGCCGCGCAACAAATGAAAAGCCGTTGCCCAGTTCCAGCAGAAATTCCTGTAAATGGGTTATCAGTGCGGCTTCCAAGTCTTGTTCGTAGTAGTGAGCCTCCCGTTTCAAGCCGAGAAACTCTAAGAACATTGGATCTTTGATAATCTCCGTTGGCTTCGTCGGTATGCGCTCTTTTCGGGCAACTGCAAGAACAGCTTCCCTGTCATTTGAAAGTAATAGACGTTCGTAAAGCTGAGAGTTGATCTGCCGTTCAAGTTCACGACCCGTCCATCCGTTATTGATTGCTTCAAGCTCATAATACTCGCGTTTGTAATCGTCGTCTATACCAATGAGCTGTCGATATTGCGACCAGTTCAGTTGCGGATGTACTTCTCTGGTTGTAGGATACAGGCGATAGAACTTCCGTGCCCGTGTTAACTGTGTATATGAAAAACCGCTTCCAAATTCTGCTTCAATTTGCCTGGCTAGGTTCTTAATGAGATACTCACCATATGCGGCCCGATCTTGTCCTCGCTGCTCCTCAATGAATATACGTTCACCAAGATGCCAGTACATCATCATTCGCATGAATTCTACACTATGAACGGCATTGCTGCGAGCATCAATAATTATTTTTCGTATATCCGCGTAAAATGTCTTATTTATACCATCTATTTCTCTCATAATTACCACCTAAACTATATACTTTTTGGTTGGTTATTTTCTTGAATTGTTGCCGCATGCGGCAATAATTTCATTCGAAATACATAAGGTTAATTCATTATATATTAGGTTTTATAAATTGTCAAAGTAATTGAGACGGTTAATAATGCGGTGACGCGCCGTAAACTAAACGGTCTGCGCAGTAAGTTTGCAGACCTTCTTAAACTGTTACACTGTAAAAAACTGATCCTTGGTGTATTCTTGACACTGCACCTGCCCGGGTCTTATAATAATCCTGTAATGAGAAAAAATGGTATCTTCAAATTTATAATAATGAAAGCGGAGGGATTCCCATGTCAAAAAATTTTGCTCACAGAGGCTTTTCCGGAAAGTATCCCGAGAACACCATGCTCGCCTTCAAAAAGGCGTATGAGGTGGGCTGCGATGGTATAGAGCTGGACGTGCATCTGACAAAGGATAACGTCATGGTCATCATCCATGATGAGGACATTGAGCGCACCACCAATGGCAGAGGTGCGGTGAAAGATTTTACATTTGAGGAGCTGAGGAAGTTTGATGCCAGCGCAGGCTTTGCCGGCCAGTACGGCTTCAATCCCATTCCATCCTTTGAGGAATACGTGGAATGGGTAAAGGACCTGGACATCATCACCAATGTGGAAATCAAAAACAGCGTCTATTACTACGATGGCCTGGAGGAAGCACTGATCGATATGATCCGGAAGAATCACATTGAGGACAAGATCATCTTTTCCTCGTTCAACAATGCTTCCATTATGAAATGCAAGACCCTGGCGCCGGAGATCCAGTGCGGCTTCCTCATGGACGGCTGCATCGGCAATGCGGGCGCCTACGCCAAAAAGATGGGCGTAGAATGCGTACATCCGGACTGGCACCGGCTCAGTGACGCGGAGATTGCTGGCTGTCAAAGGCTGGGGATAAAGATCAATACATGGACCGTCAACGATGAAAAGGAAATGATCCGCCTGAGAGATCTGGGCGTTGACGGCATTATCAGCAACTATCCGGACGTGTGCGGTTCTTTCTTGGGTTCGGGGCCCAGTTCGTCCGGCCTGTGACTCCGGGGCTGCTTTCCCGGGGCTGGGGCAGGGTCTTTGGCGACTCGGTCTGTACCCCTTTTGGAAAGGCCATCTCCGGGCTTAAGTTCGACTAAGGTTAAAAAGGCATTCGTTCGGGGCACCGGGCCAATGTTCATCCAAACTCTTTTAAAGCGGAATTGCGCTGATGCGCAAGCAGGTCATCAATTTTCTCCGAAAATTGGTGACAAGATATGACTTTGGCTGAACTTGGCCCTCAGAATCCGGCTTTGGAAGCACGGATTCTGGCCCCGATCGAGCGCCTTTTTAACCTAAGTCTTACTAAAGCCCTGCGTAAGCCTTTCCCAAAGGGGTACAGACCGAGTCGCCAAAGACCCTGCCCCAGCCCCGGGAAAGCAGCCCCGGAGTCACAGGCCGGACGAACCGGGCCCCGAACCCGGGAAAGAACCTGTGTCCGGCCGGGTAAGTAATACCGAAGCATAAAAGATACCGTCCGTCCATTGGAACCTTGCGGTTCCGTTATAATGGGCGGCGATATTTTTTACGGAAGCCGTGCCGATGCCCATGCCGTCATGTCTGGAGGATTGGTAATTTCCGTGGACTTCCACCGGCGGTTTGGCCGGGCCATTATCCACGGTCAGTATGAGCTGGTCGTCATTTCGGATAAGGGCGGATATTTTAATAAAAGGGTGTTCCTTCGCCGGAACATCCTTTTCCGCTTCTATGGCATTTTCCAGAAGATTTCCAAGAAGCACGCATACATCCGGTTCTGCGATAAACAACTGCTGGGGAAGCGATTCCAGCGCCGTATAAAAGGAAATATGTGCGGCCAGTGCCTCCTGCTCATAGTAATTGATGATCGTATTGACCGCATAGTTGGCGCAGCAGGTCCGTGTCGTATCCCCGGGTAAACCGGCCGCATACAAAGTAATGTAGTTATTGAGCGCTTCTTTATTTCCATCCCTGAGATAAGCCTGGATCAGCGTTAAATGCTGTCGGAGGTTATGGCGGGCCTCACGTGTATCTTTGATCTGCTGCAGCAGCATGTGATACTGCTTTTTCTGGAGCCGCAGCAGGGCGGCGTCCGATTCTGCCTGGTGTTCAAGGAGCGCCTGCTTTTTCATGCTCTCCAGAGAGCTGAGCAGTATATAATAGACGATAAAGCAGCAAAAGAGAAGTCCAACCCGCGCAAATAAGTATCGTAGCTGACCGACGGAATCCGGTGTTTGCTGTGCAGTAAACATGAGAACAATAAAGCTGCAAAAGCCGGGAACGAGCCAAAATGTCCGCCACAGCCGTGGGGCATTGACCTGAAGCATACGATTGGCGGTCCGCCTGAGAAAATAAAAGATCAGCGGAAGCGTGGCGCCCAGCAAAATGAGATGAAGGCCAAAGCCGGACCACGACATAAAGTCTTCCCCATTGCGCAGCCGGGTGAGCAGATAAAATACGATTCCCCGGATCATCAGCAGGTAATCCATAATAAACAGGAAAAAGAACAGGATAATGGACGGTTGTATTTTCATGGCAATGATATCCACAAGGAAACATATCGGGATAAACAAAAATTCCGCGCTTTTATATGGTATGCCCATGAGCGCGCACAGGCCGATGCCTGCAAATACGACCATTTCTCCCAGAAATACAAGCAGGAGCGCCGCCGGTTTGGAAAAACGCAGCCGGTTCCAGAACGGGTAGAGGGAGAGCAGCCAGTAAGGGAAGGTGGCCATAAAAAGCTGAAAGAAATATTCGACTGTTGGATACATTAACGGTCACCTCCCCGGGCCTGGGCAAACAGATAGTCGGTAAAAGCTTCCTTCATTGCGGCTCTTTTGGAACGGCTGATCGGTAACTGTTCGCCATTGTATAAAATAAATTCTGCGTTTCGTATATCTCTGACCTGATCAAAATTTACGATAATTCCGCGGCAGCAGCTCTGGAATTTGCCGGAATCCGGAAGCTGCGCGGCGATTTCCGCCAGGGTCATATAGGTGGAAATGGTGCTGAGCTCCGTGTGCACCTCCACCACTCTGTGGGCAGATGTGATATAGACAATCGTGTCCACCGGGATTTTCCGAAGCTGCCGCTGCTCCCGGACTTCGATATAAGCCGGCAGTGCATAAAGCTTTTGAACCCTGAGCAGGACAGCGCGGACACTCTCCACGGTAAAGGGCTTAACCAGATAGTCCATAGCCCAGACAGAGTAGCCTTCCAGTGCAAAGGCCCTCTCCGTTGTGGTAAATACAAGGCACTGGCTGTCACTTCTTTTACGGATTTTCCGGGCAATCTCAAGCCCGTTCAGATGCTCCTTCCCCAGTAAAATATCTAAAAAAATAACTGAAAATTCGCCCGGCTCGTAGACACATAGAAGGTCCTCGCCTTCTGAAAATATTCTGATTTCTGCACTAAGCTGCAGGTCGTGCAGCACCTCCATAAGCATCTGCCGCAGGATAAGTGCATCGCTGGACAGATCATCGACAATCGCAAGCTTCATATCTTTAAATCCTTCTTTATTTAGTATCGGCGCAGTTCTTATTATAATTTGTCACCAATTTCCCTTTGGGAAATTGATGACCTGCCTGCGCATCAGCGCAGTTCTTATTATACCAAATTATCATTGCGATGACCATATTTAAAGCGTCACAGATGCATTTCAGACATGAAACCCGCCATTTGGACAGGGTTTGTTGAAATCCATCTATTCGGATGCTATGTTAGTCTCAGATAAGAGTGTCCGCAGATTTTCCGTGGAAAATAAAGGTAAAACTGCCCCAAACTATCCTTTCGGAGAGTTCCGTTTTCCGGGGCGAGTTAGTAAAATAGTATATGAGTGGAACAGTTTTGCCTCTACAAACTGTTCCTGTAAAGTTTCAGATGACTTCTCAAAAAGAAGCCTGTGGTAACATTTGGGAAGGACATCGGGAAAGCAGGGTGTATATGGAGCTTGAAGTAGATACGTTTGCCGACGTGGACGATAAATATATCCGTCCGGAGTCTGCCGAAAAGAAGATAAAGGAAGCGCAGATAACGTTACAGACCGTATATATTTATGGCGCGTCCGGCTTTGGAAAAACCTCTTTTATTAAAAACTTTCTGGGCCGCAGAAAATATATTTATTTACAGGCCGGAGATATCGCAGGGAAGCTTCCGGAGCCATCGGATTTAAAGCAGTGCCGGATCGTGGTGATCGACGATTTTCACCTGGCCCGGTCAGAGGAGCTTCTGGAATTTATAGAGCAGTTGGAAGCCCGCAGAGTTATATGGCTGATTCTCATTGGCCGGGGAGAGATTCCCCCATGGCTTTTGCCAATCTCCTTTAAGCGGGATTTTGCCTTAATTACGGAAGAGGATCTTACACTGAGCGAATCCGAGGTGAAAAAATGTCTATTGAAATGGATTGTGACTGTGGACGAGGAGACGCTTCATCATATCTATGTATTGACCTGCGGCTGCGGCCTGCCGGTGCGCATTATTGCCATGGAACTGGCCCGGGGAAGTCAGTACAGCCCTGCGTTTGTTAAAGCGCAGCAAAAAAAATACTGGCAATATCTGGAGTATCATGTGTACGCTCAATGGAGCAGGGAACTGCAGGACTTTCTCATGGAGCTGTCTTTGGTGGAGTGCTTTGATATTTATTTTGCGGAAATGATGACCGGCCGCCAGAATGTGGAGGCGCTCATTGCCCAGGCCAAAGTTGTGGGAAATTTTATTTTAGAGAAAAATGGAAAATATTATCTGCGCAGGCCATTGCGCCTGAGTATGAGACATCGACTTAACCTGCGGTGCAGCAGGGAGGAGCGGGATAAGCTTTATTATAATGCAGGAAGGGCTTACGAAAGTCTTGGAATGATCACAGACGCGCTGGCGATGTATGAAGCCTGTGGGAACGGGGAACGGATTTCTGAATTGCTGGTGGACAATGCCAGGAAAGACCCGGGAACCGGGTACTATTATGAATTGCGTCATTATTATCTGTCGCTGCCGGAGGAAACCGTAAAAAAGCATGTGGAACTTATGGCCGGCATGAGTATGCTTGAGTCGATCCTGCTTAATTGTGAGGAGAGTGAGCGGTGGTATCAGGAACTTAAAAGCTTTGAAAAGCACCATAGCGGCAGCCAAAAGCGCGCAGCCGCAAGCTGGATATTATATCTGGATATCGGTCTGCCCCACAGAGGCAGTGCAGGACTTGTGACCTTATTTAAAAATGCGGGGGCGCTTTTGCTCAAACGCCAGGTCGTACTGCCGTCATTTTCTGTGACGAGCAATCTTCCATCATTGATGAATGGTGGGAAGGATTTTTGTCAATGGAGTAAAAGAGATAAAGAGCTGGCGGCAAGTATTGGAAAAGTTGTCGTGCTGGTCCTTGGAAAATATGGAAAGGGCCTTGTGTGTCTGGCGCTGGCTGAGAGTGGATTTGAGCGTGGGGCAGATGACGATGAGGTATCTGATCTGGCAAATCGCGGAAGAATACAGGCGGAGGCCGGAGGAAAGCTGGAACTGAACTTTGTGGGCGTGGGTATTTTAACACGGCTGTATGTCATCCATGGCCGCTGCGGCGAGGCAAAAGAGCTTTTGGACAGCTTTTACTGCCGGGCAGAGCAGGAGGGTGCGGTAAAGCTTCTTCCCAACATTAAAGCGATGGCGTGCCGACTGGCCCTGTATGAAGAAAATCGTGAGGCGGTGGAGCGCTGGATGGCCGAAGCTCCCAGCGAGGGTGATGACTTTTGCACCTTTGACCGTTACCGCTACCTGACAAAGGCGCGGGTCTATCTGTATTTTGGAAAATATGACAGCGCCCGGAGTCTTATCCAGCAGCTTTTATATTATTCGGACGTCATAAAACGCACTTACATACGCATGGAAGCCACACTGCTGCTGGCCATCGTTCAGTACCGGATGGGAAATGTCTGCTGGAAGGACAGCCTTCAAAACGCACTGGACAGTGCGCAGGAATATCATTTTGTGCGCTTGATATCCAGAGAGGGCGCCGCCATCTGGGAGCTTCTGAAGGCTTTTCACTGGCAGACCAGTGACAGGGACTTTGTTGGCCAGGTCATGGCGGAGACTGAAAAGGTGGCGCTGGCCTATCCCGGTTATTTAAAGAATCACATTGAGGGCAGGGCTGTCTTTGGAGAAAATGCGCTCAAAATACTGCGTTTGCAGGCTCAGGGGCTGTCCAACAGTGAGATTGGTGAACTTTTGGGGATCAAGGAGAGCACCGTAAAATATCACAGCAAACAGACCTATCGTAAGCTGGGGGTGAAAAGCAAGACTGCGGCAGTGATGGAAGCGCGGCGGCAGAAGCTGATCTAGCGCGCCATCCAGTTCAGTTTCATTTCTGGCTGAATGGAGCACTGGCGCGTGTTTGCAAATTCCGGCAGGAAAATACACGCTAAAAAAGAACGGAGATCGATTTATGGATAAAACAGGCCTTGTTTTAGAAGGCGGCGCCAACCGGGGGATATTCACGGCGGGCGTCCTGGACTATTTCAGAGAACAGGGATGGTATACGCCTTATGTAGTGTCCGTATCCATTGGCAGTTGTAACGCCATGGATTACGTATCAAGGCAGATTGGACGGACGAAGTCATGTATGCTTCCCAATGGGCGCAATGCGCCGCCCATTCACTGGAAGCATCTGCGACACAAGAAAACCATGGTGGATATGGACCTGGTTTTTGATACATACCCGAATCAAACGGTGCCCTTTGACTATGATACATACTTTGCATCCGATATCATCAGTGAATACGTGGTGACCAACTGTATCAGCGGTCGAGCGGAATATTTGACGGAAGCAAAGGACCGGCGGCGTCTTATGACGATCGGGCGGGCAAGCTGTAGTATGCCCTATATATCGCCCATGGTGACGCTGGACGGTGTGCCATATCTGGACGGAGGGATTGCCGACGCGATCCCATTGCGCCGGGCCATAAAAATGGGTTATAAGAAAAATATTGTCATCCTTACCCGGGAAAAGGGCTATATAAAAAAGGATTCCAGAGCGGCCAGGCTTTTAAATAAAAAATTTTACAGTGAATATCCTCAGCTTGTTCGCCAGTTGGAGCATAAGTTTTATGAATATAATGAAACGCTCCGGTATGTGGAATCGCTGGAGAGCAAGGGCCAGGTGCTGTTGATCCGGCCGTCAAAAATACTGGCCGGCCGGATGGATAATAAGCCTGCGCATCTGGAGGCTTTTTATAAGCAGGGCTATGAAATGGCAAAGGCGCGGAGTGAGGAGATCCGGAGCTTTTTGTATGGCGGGGCGTTCTGAGAAAATGCCATCTTCGGACAAGCGCTGCTGAAAATGAATCAATATGGTGACAGTTTGGCAACTATGAACGGTTGCTGGATTTGGAGATGAAAGGAGATATATCAGGATTATGAAAAAATTGAAATATTGGAAAAAACATGCGGCCATGGTATTGGCGGCCACACTTGCGATTATGCCCGCGGCAACATCTTTTACGGCGTTTGCATATGCCAGTGGAACACAAAACGTACAGACCGAACCTGCTTCCTTGGAGGGTGAGACTGGAGTGGCTCAGACGACCGGGGGCTCGGCAGCGCCTGAAACAATTGGGGGGGGGACAATAGCATCAGAGAATAAAACAGATTTGCCGGAGGATACGGAAGATACAAGTGGCACAAACAGCAGTAGTACAAACGGCAGTGGCACAAAAGATTCCGAAGTTACTGAGGGAGCTGGGAATACTGACGGTGTAGGAGATACGCAGGGAGCACAGAATGCGCAGGGAACACAGAGCTCACAGGAAACACAGAATGCGCAGGGAACACAGAGCTCACAGGAAACGCAGAGTCCGCAGGATACACAGGACGCAGACGAAACCGGTAACGCCGGAGATGCTGGGGATATCGGAGATACACAAGCGCCCGCAGATTCATTGAGCAGCCCAGCAGATGACGGCATTATGCCATTGGCGGAAAATGGTATTCCTATTGATGATACCAACTTTCCGGACCCGTTGTTCAGAGAATATGTGCAAACCAGTTTAGATACCGATGGTGACGGTGCATTATCGGAAGCTGAAATCAGTGGAACAACAATGATTCATGTTTCCAGTGAATACAAATGGTGGGGAATTAAGGATTTAAAAGGTCTGGAATTTTTTACAAATTTGGAGGATTTATACTGTGACAGCACCCAGATAACAAGTCTGGATGTAAGTCATAATACAAAATTGAAGCAGTTATACTGCTTCAGAACAAAAATTACAGAGCTGGATGTAAGCAATAATTTGGATCTGGAGGTTCTGGATATTAGTGAAAATAAAATGACGCGTCTGGATGTGAGCCGAAACACGAAGCTGTGGGATTTAGGCTGTCAAAAATCAGACATCACAGGGCTGGATGTAAGCCTTAATCCATTGAAACGTTTTGTATATACCGGCACGAATCTCCGGTGGCTGAATATTGGCAGTAACACAACGATGGTGGCAGACTGGTTTCGAGGGGAAACTACATCGACGATCAATAACGTTAAGTTGTATGGGCCTTCCTTTGATCTGTTGACACTGAGTGGCGATATTGATATCAACAAGGTAAAGGTTTTAAGTGGCGGCACACTGTCCGGTTCAATCGTCACTGGATGTTCTGTCGGAACCCCGCTTGTTTATGAGTATGACTGCGGTATTGTTAACGGTGATAAGATAACGTTGACGGTTACTGTAAACTTTATCAAAGGAGACAGCACGATCGTCATCAATCCTATTGCTGACCGGGTATACGATGGTCAGCCCACCGATGTGACAAAAGACGACTGCACGATAACCGGAAGCAATGGCGATGTTAAGTTTTCCTATCTTAAAGATATGGGAAATGGAAGCATGAATTTCGTTAATTCTCCGCCAAGCGATGTAGGAACATATACTGTAACAGCAGAGGTTACCGGTGACGCTTATTGTAATGGCGCTAAATCCAAAACCGTAGTATTTCGTATTTTAAAAGCAACACCTGAGTACAGCGATAAGCTGCCCACAGACCTGACTGCTTCGGTTGGTGAGACCTTAAATGATATTGATCTGCCCGATGGCTTTGCATGGGAAGATGGAACACAGTCTGTCGGGGATATTGGAACACATACATTTACAGTATCGTATACACCAGCGGATAGGATCAATTATGAGGTTGTTACAGGGATTCAAGTAACGGTTGTTGTTGATTCTATTCTTACAGGTATTACCATTGATGAAGATCACTTTCCGGATACGGTGTTCAGAAACTTAATAAAAGAAAAGTTTGATTTAAATAAGGATGATCTGTTATCTGAACGGGAAATTAATAAAGTAACTAAAATTTCTGTCCGCCGTCTTGGCGTTAAGGATTTAACCGGAATAGAGTATTTTGAAAATCTGCAGGAGCTGGAGTGCTCCCTGACCGGTATCCAGGAACTGGATGTAAGCCAGAATAAGAAACTGTTGATTTTAAATTGTGGTGATACGCCGATTACAGAGCTGAATGTAAAAGGCAATCCGCTCCTGCAGGAGCTATACTGTTACAATATGCCGATTCATGTACTGGATGTCACCGGCAATCCCGATTTGCTGCGGATGAACTGTCAGGATACACTGATCACAGAGCTGGATTTAAGTCAAAATAAGGAATTAAACTATTTGTACAGCTCTAATATTCCATCACTTACTGAGCTGGATGTGAGCAATAATACCAAACTGGAGACGCTGTACTGTGCAAGAACCGGTATTAGCACCCTGGATGTAAGCCAAAATACCAAGCTGCAGAATCTGGTCTGCGCCTATTCGACCAATATTAAAGCGCTGGATTTAAGCCACAATCCGGATTTAACGCGGCTGGAATGTAATAATACAAATATTACAGAGCTGGATTTAAGCAGTAATACCAAACTGAAGGATCTGTACTGTCAGAATACCGCCCTTCGGTTGCTGAATATTGGCAATAATCCGAATCTGGGGATACTTGTCAAGCCGGATTCTGTAATTAATGACTTTAAACTGTCCGGATCATCCTTTGATATCACGGCATTAAGTCCGGACATTGATATCAACGCAGTGGAAGTTGTAAGCGGCGGAACACTGTCGGGTACAACTATCAGCGGATGTTCTGTCGGTACGCCGCTTATTTACAACTATACATGCGGTAAATTTAAGGGCCAGGATGTAATTATGAAAGTTACCGTAAATTTTGCCAAAGAAGATAGTACGATCACCATAAAAAATGTTTCATCGCCCACCTATACCGGACAGCCGGTGACTGCTTTGACCGATGCGGACTGCGAAATTACAGGAAGTGACGGGGCGGTGACCTTTACCTATTATGGTCCGCTTGCCGACGGTAGCTTTGAGGAACTGGAATCTGCTCCGATTGATGCTGGAACGTATAAAGTAAAGGCTGTTCTTGCAGAAACGGACTTCTTTAATGGCGCAGAATCCGACGAAGTGACATTTGAAATCAAAAAGGCGGATAATAGCTGGACCGATGAACTTTCCATAACAGGCTGGACGTTCGGCGGGTATGACGAGACGGCAAATGCGCCGTCGGCTACGGCAAAATTTGGCACAGTGACCTATTCTTACAGCAGCGATGAGAGCGGCACCTTTACACCGGATGTGCCGCAAGATGCCGGAACATGGTATGTGAAAGCAGAGGTTGAGGGTAACAAAAATTATACAGGAATTTTTAAAACCAAATCATTTAACATAGAAAAGGCTCAGGCCCCCGCAGTTATTGTGCCGGATAATCTGTCCGCAGTACAGGATAACCTGCTTTCGACCGTATCCCTGCCAGACGGCTGGGCATGGGTGGATGGAACACAAAGCGTTACCGTACATAACACCGGATATGCCGCCAGATTTACCGTTGATGACAGAAATTACGATTATACAGGTGTCGATGGCTATAATGCCGACGGACACTATGTGGAACGCACGTTGAGCGTAGCGGTGGCCCAGGGTCAGAATCAATGGCTCGTGGAACCGTCCATCGAAGGCTGGATTTATAAGGAAACGGCCAGTGAACCGGTGGGAACCGCCGCCCATGGAACTGTAACATTTAAATACAGCGACAGTTTAAACGGTCCATATACGACGGATGTGCCTGCAACTGCCGGTACATGGTACATGAAAGCCAGCGTACCAGTCAGCGATGAATACACAAGCCTGAATGCATTTGTGGAATTTGTGATTGAAAAGGCAGTACCGGTCTGTGACGCACCTACGGATTTAGAAGCCACTTATGGACAGACTTTAAAAGAAATATCACTGCCGGACGGTTTTAAGTGGAAGGACGCTTCTCAGTCCGCAGGAAATGTGGGAACGCACACATTTACGGCAGTGTTTACGCCGGAGGATACGGCAAATTACAAAGTCATTGAGACGGAGCTGACGGTCCGGGTCAATAAAGCAAAAAATGCATGGACCGGCCAGCTTACGATAAAAGGCTGGACCTATGGTGCATACGATGCAGAAGGCAACACTCCATCTATTACCGCTGAATATGGCAATGCTGTTTATCTGTACAGCGACAAAGAGGATGGCGCTTACACGTCTGAGGTTCCGACCGATGCGGGCACCTGGTATGTGAAAGCCGTTGTGGAAGCATCAGACAACTATGAGAAACTTGTAAGCCAGCCGATTGCTTTCCAGATTACAAAAAAAGCGGCGGAAAGCGATAAACTGACAATACCGGAGATCCGCCCGGACACCGATATGGATCATCTGGTGTTAAAAGATGGCGATACGGTTCTGGAAGCCGGGAAGGATTACGAGATTACAAAAAAACAGGATGGCAATACGGTAACGGTGACGATTACGTTTAAAGGCAATTACACAGGAACCGTTACAACGACGTATCAGGTGCCCGACCCGGATGACTCTGAAAGTGATGAGAGCGAAACCGATGAGGAAACCGACAAAGAAACCGATAAAGAAACCGACAAAGAAAGTAATAAGGAAACCGAAAAGGAAAGCATTAAGGATACTGACAAGGATACCACTCCAAACAAGGACAAAGGCAATAATGATGCACCGAAAACCGGTGATATAACAAAAGTAGGTCTGTGGACGTCTATCCTGGTGTTATCCGGTACTGTTCTGATTCTCCTTGTATTTGCAGGAATACGACGGAAAATGCAGAAAAAAGAGAAATAGTCCGGCCGCCTGAAGATACTGGCTGCCCGGATGCATAAAAAGCCTCCGCATCTGGAGGCTTTTTATTGCCAGGGTTGTGCGCTGTCACCCAAACCTGAGTAAGAATCCAAACTCAGGCTGCTCTGCGCATGCTTTTTATAAAATATATCCCTCACCGGTTCATCTCAAGCTGCGGCCCGGTACATTTATGATCCCGTATGATCGAATCGATCTCATTAAGACTGGTGGCCTGCATATCCCCAGGCACCGTATTCTTAACCGCGCTGACGGCATCACCGTATTCCAGCGCCCGGCGGTAATCTTCCGGTTTCGTTAAAAGACCGTACAGCACACCGGAAATATAAGCGTCGCCGCTGCCGATGCGGTCCACCACATCAATATTCCTGTAAGGTTCCTCGGTATAGAAGGTGTCCTTTTGTGCGCTGTACAAAACGGAACCAAAGGAGTGGCATTTGGGGCTGTGGACGGTTCGCTGTGTGGCGGCCACAACGGAAATCGGGTAGTCGTCGGTAAAGCTTTTGAGTATTTCTTCCGTAGTTCCTTCTTTTAGAAACGTCAGCCGGGCGGTGCTGTCGGAGCAGAAGAAAATATCCACCAGCGGAAGGATCTCCTCGATACATGCCCTGGCTTCCGGTCCGGTCCAGAGATTGGCCCGGAAATTTACATCAAAGGAAATAATAGCGCCGCCCGCTTTAAAGCGCCGGATCATCTCGACCGCGGTCCTGCGGCACTGCTCACCAAGGGCCAGAGTGATCCCGCTTGTGTGGAAGCAGCGTGTGGAGCTAAACATTTCTTCCGGAAAGTCGTCGATACAAAGCTTTGTGGCAGATGTGTGCTTCCGGTCGTAGACCACCCGAGGCTTTCTTGGATGCGCGCCATTTTCATAATAATAGATGCCCAGGCGGGCGTCATTACTGTCATCCAAGACAGCATAGGCATCGTCCACGCCCATGGAGCGGACGGTGTTTTTAACATAGCTGCTCAAATAATTATCCGGCAGCTTTGTGATAATGCCGGTGTGCAGCCCCAGCAGGGAAGCGCCGGCGGCCACGTTGAGCTCGGCGCCGCCGATACAGCGGCAGAGCGTATCTCCTGAGCTTAACCGCTCGTAATCCGGGGGAGACAGGCGGAGCAGCACTTCCCCCAAAGTAAGAAGGTCATAGGGCCTGTTCATATTCAATGACCTCCTTTGACCCGGCACTGCTTTACGATCTGCGCCGCTTCGCGGGCGAGCTGCGCGATGCGTTCAAAGTCTCCGGCCTTGATCAGATCGCCCTTGACCATCCAGCTTCCGCCGCAGGCGATGATACGGTCAAAGGCCAGATAGTCCTTAACATTGTCCGGGTTAATGCCGCCGGTGGGCATGAACTTCATGTTCACGTAGGGGGCAGCCATGGCCTTGATCATAGCAAGACCGCCGGCCTGCTCCGCCGGAAAGAATTTTACGACCTCCAGACCGTTTTCAATCGCCTGCTCCACTTCGCTGGGGGTGCAGCAGCCGGGCGTGATCACGATGCCCTTTTCTACGCAGTATTTGACAATTCTGGGATTTAATCCGGGGCTGACGATGAATTTTGCACCTGCGGCAACGGCCC
This sequence comes from Lachnospiraceae bacterium, assembly GCA_902363555.1. GTDB lineage: Bacteria > Bacillota > Clostridia > Lachnospirales > Lachnospiraceae > Catenibacillus. The sequence goes on from CABJAM010000001.1 coordinate 369,874, forward strand.
GGTCCACCTGCTCCGTGGTCAGCACGGTGCCAGCCCCCACAAGCATATCCGGGTAAGCTTCGCTCATCCGGCGTATGGATTCCTCGGCGGCGTCTGTGCGGAAGGTAACCTCGGCACAGGCCAGGCCGCCGTCCATGAGTGCTTTTGCCAATGGCAGTGCGTCGCCGGCATCTTCCAGAACGACCACAGGAATAATACCGATGCTTCTAATCTTTTCTAAGATGCTGTTCATAATCATATCCTCCTTGTATGTGTTAAAAATTTCTTGAAATGGTCAATCATTAAGTTTCCAGTATCCACGGGGAATTGTGAACGGATTTTGAATCTCCCCATCAGTCTTTGGTAACATCTGATGATGTTCCATAATATTTGACGTAGTTCCATAATACGGAACTATATTTCGCAATACGACACTTTTGAATTAAATTATACACCGGACCTCTCGAATGTCAAGTAGTAAAATATATAAAAGTAGCCGTAGAAAGATAGAAAATATAACCATTCGGAACGGCTGAGGGATTATGTTCATAAGCCTTGCAAGGCGCAGGGAAATATGCTACAATAAGTTCCACAATGTGAAACAATCAATCGCAGAATGTTCTTCAAGAAAGGCAAAATAATGGAAGATAAAAACCCGATCCAGGTGGCGGACCGCCTGTTTGGCGCCATGGAGCTGCTGGCCGCCCATGGCCCCATGAGCCTGACAGATATCAGCCGCGCCCTGGCGTTAAATAAAAGCACGGCGCACCGCGTACTCAATTCTCTTATATTTATGGGCTATGTCCGGCAGACGGAGGATAACGGCAGGTATGGCCTGACCTTTAAAATTACAGAGCTGTCCAACCAGATGATGAGCAAGGTGGACATTGTAACTATGGTACGTCCACATTTGCGCAGGCTCATGGAGCTGACCCAGGAAACGATCCATTTTGTGGAGCGCGACAAAACAGAGGCGGTATACATTGACAAAGTGGAGGCTTACTCCAATACGGTGCAGATGGTATCCCGCATTGGCAGCCGCATTCCACTGTACCGCTCCGGCGTGGGCAAAGCCATTGCCGCCCAAATGAGTGACCCGGAGGTAAAAGAGCTCTGGGAGCAGAGTGTGATCGTGCGCACTACCCCCTATACGATCACGGATTTTGATGACTTTATGCGAAATCTTGAGGAGGTGCGGGCGCGGGGGTATGCCCTGGATAATGAGGAAAATGAGGCTGGCGTGCGCTGTATCGCCGTCAGCCTGCCGTTACATCATCAGCGGGCCCGCTACGCCTTCAGTATTTCCGCCCCGGTAGGCCGCATGGACAATGACCGTATCCGTCAGTTGGCCGAATATGTACTGGACGCCAAAAAGCAGATTATGGGAGGTGGCTTGGATGGTGCACATAGCCATATGTGACGATGAGCAGAGTTTTGCCGGTTATCTGGAGGCGCTGATCCATAAATATGCCGAGGAAAAATCTGAGGAAATAAAAATCACCATCTATAATGATGGCAGTGAGCTTATTGAAAAGTATGATCCTACCATCGATCTGATATTTTTGGACATTCAGATGAATATTACAAATGGATTAAAGGCTGCGGAGCAGATCCGGAAAATGGATACGAGGGTAAGTCTGATTTTTCTGACATCTCTGGTGAATTATGCTCTGGAGGGCTACAAGTATCAGGCCGACAATTATATTTTAAAACCGATAAAATATGTCCGTTTGAAATCAGAGCTGGATAAATGGCTGGAGCATTACCGAAAGAGCGACGATGCATTTATTCTTGTGCGCAATGACAGCGGTATTTACAAGGTGTTTCTGAAAAATCTGCATTATCTGGAAACGGCCAACCGTCACGTGCTGCTGCACACAGACAGCGGAAATATTGTCTCCTATAAGAAAATGAAGGATTTTGAAAAGGAGCTGGATGGGCAGGGCTTTGTCCGCTGTCATGCCGGCTATGTTGTGAACCTGTACTTTATAAAACGGGTGGAAAAGCTGGAGCTGGAACTGACTGACGGCGCAAGGCTTCCCATTAGCCAGCCCAGACGGAAGCTGGTTATGGAAAGGCTGGCCGATTACTGGGGGGATATGCTTTGATCGGATTTTATAAGCTGGTGGATTTCATTGCCACATGCAGTGAAGCCTGTGTTGTGCTGTTTATTGTCAATTGTTTTTGCAAATGCCGGCGCAGTTGGATTTTCCAGGGGATCGCGGGGGGCCTGATGGTCGCCTGGGTTTATGCTTTAACATGGGCCACGAATTTTGGGGAGTATAAAATGATCCTCATCTTCTTTTTTAATGTGATCGTTTTCTGGTTGTGTTATAAGGAGAAATTGATGAAAATGGCCATTGCCGTCATGTTCGCTCTGATCATTTTGATTCTGGCCGAGCCGCTGGCATTTTTATCGGCTGAGCTGGTGTTCGGTTTTACGGAAACGATGGTGGATGGAATACTGATGATTTATTGGCCATTCTATTTCTGGGTGGTGGCGGTCCGGATCTTTTTGTGTATCCTTGTGGGCCATTTTATGAAGGACTTTTCTTTTGAGCCGGATGTGCGGGATTTTATGTCCATACTTCTGGATTTTGTAATCGTGCAGACAATACAGGTGATCTATTACGATCAGTTTTTTGCAGGAGAGATGGGGGCCACGAGCAAAACAATGGAATTTTTATTTGCCGCAGCAAATATCGGTTTCATCGTCCATTTCCTGTATACAAAAAAATATCAGACGATAAAAGCACAGAAGGAAAAGGATGAATTTATTATTGAGCAGATGAAAATGCAGTATGCCTATTATCAGGATAAGCAGCAGGAGGAGGCGCGGGTCCGCAGTATTTACCATGACCTTAAAAACCACCTGCTATTAATTGAGGGGCAGAGTGGCCCGGAGGGGAATACGCAGCAGATGCTGGCATCATTAAAGGCACAGATTTCCGATTACGAAAATTATACCCGCACCGGCAATGACTTTCTTGATCTTATCCTCCGGGATAAGGCCCGTGCAGCCATAGAAAACCAGATTGATTTCTCGGCAGTGATGGATTTTAAGGATGGTCACTTTATCGAACCTCTGGACATCAGCAGTATTTTCGGAAATGCCCTGGACAATGCCATTGAAGCCAGCATGAAGCTTCCGCCGGACCGGCGTCTGGTCACTGTCAGAGGCGGACGCGTCCGGGATATGCTCTCGATTCTTATAGAAAATAATATGGCATTTAGCGCAGAACAGACGCCGGCGCCGGATTCGGGAAAGCATGGCCTTGTCGGACGGCTTGAGCAGGTAAGTGCGAGACGGACAGCGAAGGCCGACGGCTTCCTTCATGGCTTCGGTTTAGCCAACATACAAAGGTCTGTTGAAAAATATTCCGGCGAGTGCGTCATCCGACAGGAAAACGGCCGCTTTGTCCTGAAAATCATCCTGCCCATACCGCAGGAAGTTTAATTACGCACCGTAGATATTAGTTTAGACGTCCGGCCTTGTTATTGCCGCCAAATATTTTATGATAATGTCATCAATTGAATTAAAGAGGAGGACGGATGATGTTTATCGAAAATATGGTATTAAAGGCATTTCATCTGAAAAAATATTACGGGAAGGAAGAAAGTCTGGTCAGGGCGCTGGATGACGTCAGTGTTTCCGTGGAAAGAGGTTCCTTTACGGCGATCATAGGTACGTCAGGTTCAGGAAAATCCACGCTGCTGAATATGCTCGGGGGCCTGGATGTTCCCACCGAAGGGTCGGTTTGTGTGGATGATCAGGAAATCAATAAAATGACGGAGGAGCAGCTAACCATTTTCCGCAGAAAAAATATAGGCTTTATATTCCAGAATTATAATCTGGTTCCATACCTGACCGCTTATGAAAATGTAGTGCTCCCTGTGCGTCTGGACGGCAAACGGGAGGATAAGAAATTTTTGAAGGAGGTTGTGGCGTTTCTGGAACTGGACGGTAAAATGCACAAGTATCCCAGCCATCTTTCCGGCGGACAGCAGCAGCGGGTTGCCATTGCCCGGGCCCTGGTTTCAAAGCCGGCCATCATCCTGGCCGACGAGCCTACGGGCAATCTGGACAGCCGCACCAGTGAGGCGGTCATCGACCTGCTGAAAATGACCAGCGAGAAGTTTTATCAGACCATTGTGATGATCACGCATGATTCAGACATCGCCGCCCGGGCGGATGCGCAGATCCGGATTGAAGACGGACGAGTGCTGGCATAGGGGGAGCGATGATGAGAGAGAAGAAAATACAGGACCGGATGATTATGGATATGGCGAAAAGCAGCCTGAAATCCGGGAGAATGCGAAACTTTTTTGTGATGGTCACCCTGTTTTTATCGGTGGGGCTGCTGACGTTTATCCTGCTTTTTGCGGCAGGCTCCCAGGAGGAAACCCGGCGTAAGCTAAGCCATACTCAGCACGCGGTCTACTATGAACTGACGCCGGACCAGTTGGAGCGGCTTAAAGGGGATGAACGCATCCGTTATTTTGTGGAATCGAAGTCCGGCAGGACGACCACGATGGATGGTTTTGATGTGACGCCCATGTATATGAGCGCGCTGTCGGATGAGATCCAGGCCGGCAGTCTGGTGACGGGAAGTCTGCCATCAAAAGCCAATGAGGCGGCAGTTACGGCGGCATTTTTAAAACGTATGGGCGTGGCGCAGGCGGTGGGGAGCAGCTTTGAACTTACTTTCAGCGATGGAAATACGGAGCAGTTTTATGTATCGGGGATTTTAGCAGGCAGCGATGCGGCCAAAAACTTCTCACTGCTGTTTTCCCGGGAATACGCCGAAAACGGCTCTCAGCTTTCAGGGGCGGCCTATGCGCTTTACGCAAAGCTTGACGGGGCGGAAGCCATGGGAAAGAACGCGTGTAAGGCGCTGATCTATCAGGTCGGCCTGGATGCCGGCATGGAATATAAATATATAAGCCCTTCCAGGGCGTTTTTGGATGCCCAGGATGTGGATTCCCAGAAACTGATGCTCTGTGTCGGCGTGGGCGCGGTTATACTTCTGGCGTGCGTGCTTGTCGTTTATGGGGTGTTTTACATCTCAGTCATCGGCCGCATCCACCAGTTTGGCCAGCTTAGCGCTCTGGGGATGACCCAGCGGCAGATCAAAAGTTTTGTAAAAAGGGAGGGCCGGATCTTATTTATCCGGGCATTGCCCGCAGGGCTCCTTGTGGGCGCGGCGGCAGGTTATCTGATCAAGCCGGGGGGCTGGAGCTTTAAAAATATGGTGGTCATTTTTGTTATAGTTATCGTTGTAAATTATGTGATCACCATGGCTTCGGTCATGCGTCCGGCCAGGATGGCAGCGGGGATTTCTCCGGTGGAGGCGCTTTGCTATACGTCTCAGGATGAAATGAAAAAAGCCGGAGCAAAAAAGGAATGCCGCAGGCTCTCCCCGGTGGGGCTGGGCTTAATGAATTTTTCAAAAAACAGGAAAAAGACCGTGATCACCATGCTTTCTCTGGGCCTTGGCGGGATCATGTTTATGACAGCGGCCACGTATATGTCGTCCTTTAATAAGGAGCAGTACTCCCGTCAGCTTTATTTTGAGGACGGAGAATATAACCTGATGATTTCGGAACAGGCCATTGAGCAGGACGACCATGGACTGAGCGGCATTCAGAGCCGGTCGCCGCTGTCGGAGACGTTCAGGCAGACGGTCGAAGCTCTCCCTGGCGTAAACAAAGTGCTGCGGCAGCAGGCGTTTGGCATAAAGTTCGATTATGAAAAGGGCGGCGAATATAACGTCAATGATGCGGTGACTCCTATGTCTGGGGAAGCGATGGCGCAGGCTATGGACCTGATCACGGAGGGTATGGTGGATCTGTCTCAGATGATGTCCGGGGATTATGTTCTTATCCGCGGTAATGATGTGGTCCGGGAAATTTACGGCTGGGAATTTGAACTGGGAGATACGCTTGTGTTCCATTTTTGGGATGGCAGTGCGATGGCGGAGCGTGCGGTGACCATTGGCGGTTTTCTTCCCGGGAACTACGGTTCCATGCAGGAGGGCTGGTTTTTCATGCCTGAGGATGCTATAAAGGACTGGGTGAAATATGACAATTTTGACACGCGGTGGATCATTGCCACAAATCCGGAGCAGGAGCAGGCTGTGGGTGAAGCCCTGACCGCCCTTATAGCCGGCCAACCCCAGCTTGGCATGGAAACGCTCCAGGACCGCAGAGAAATGGACCGGAACAGCATTTCAACGCTGTTTGGAGCCATCTCCGGACTCTCTGTATTTATTATGATGTTTAGTATATTAAGCATGATGAATACACTGATTACAAATATCGTGACGAAAAAGCAGGAGCTGGCCATGCTGGAATCCATCGGTATGACCCGAAGCCAGCGGCGACGGATGATTCTCGGGGAATGCTTTAGCCTGGCCGGCGTCAGTCTTTGCATGACGCTGATCGTGGGAACCCTGGCCGGTTACGGCCTGTGCCGCATTTTGGAAAATTCCGGAGTCCGCTATATGTCCTTTTGCTTCCCGGCCGGCTTTGCCCTGATCTATTGCGCTATTCTTGTCCTTGTACCAACAGTGATCACCATTGTTTCCATGCGGAGTTTTTCCCGGGAGGCGCTTGTGGAGCGGCTTCGGGGCGTGGAGGGCTGATCATATATCATATTCCGGCGACTGCCGGCGGCCGGCCTGCGGAGCATTTTGGGCCGGCGGCCGGTGCCGTCGCGTAGCGGGCCTTGCGGCTGGCTATGCTGGAGGGCTTAGAAAAGCCGGGGCAGCCGTGCCCTTATTGCAATTAGATAAACATAAGTATTATTCTACAATTGATAAAAAGATAAAAAAATGATATCAATTATTAACCTTTCTATTTTCAAATAAATAATCCCCCAATAAAAATTAAATTTTGAAATGTTCTGAAATGAAATATGGTAAATACAAGGATGCTCTTCCTTCTGCGAAAAGTTATGATAAAGGCATCGTAATAGCGGGCATTAAAAAATAGTTTAAAGATAGTGCCTGTGGTTTGCGGGTAATAATTATGGCGTTTGTATGCGTCTAAATACGGAGGAGGAAGGTTTATGAGATTCAAAAAACTTTTGGCTGTGGTATGCTTGGGAGTTCTGATGTTAAGTGCGTGCGGTAATGGCGCTCACAATTCGGGTGGTGGTTCACCGGACAGCAGCCGCTTACAAAGCAGCGGCTCACCGGACAGCGGTCTGCAAAGCAGCGATTTACAAAGCGGTGGCGAATCACAGGGAGCACCGTCGGCAGCGGATGGAGAAGTTACAGACTTTTCGGATCTGCCGGTGCTGACGATGGCTTATCTGACCTCCGGCGTAGGTTCCGCCGATGAAGCCCTGATCGAACAGGAGCTGAACAAGATTACCGGAACGAAGCTTGGAGTGACCGTGGATTTAATGCCAGTGGCTTTTGCTGAAATTGCCACAACGATTAATATGATGATGTCCAGTGGTGAAAAGCTGGATATTATTCCTGTATGGCAGAGTTATTATCCTAATTACATTGCCGGGGGCCAGCTTACCGCTATGGACGATTTACTGGATCAATACGGACAGGGGATACGGGAGGTTATGGAAGGTTATCTGGAAGCCGGACAGTCTGGTGGTGTTCAATATGCGATTCCTGTTTATAAAAGCTATGCTCTTGGAACCGGCTTGTGGTACAGAGCTGACATTGCAGAGCAGCTGGGAATTGAAATACCGGAGAAGATGACACTGGAGCAGCTTACAGATGTGCTCAGACAGGTTAAGGAAGAAACCGAACTGATACCTTATGTGCCCAATGTTTCCGGGGCCCAGTCCTATCAGGGTCTTTATGATAATCTGGGGGATACACTGGGGGTTTTTACAGATTTGGAAAACTGCTCTGATGTGGAAAATTTGTTTGAATCCAGCCAATATAAAGAGTATCTGGATGTTATGAAAATCTGGTATGATGAGGGGCTGATCTACCAGGATTGTGTATCCAGCACGGAACAGGGAACCAACCTGATCGCCACAGGCAGCGCCTTTGCCACAATGGACAGCTACAAACCGGGGGACGAAGCGACCTTTTCCAATAAGGTGGGCGGATATCCGATGTCCTATGTGGAAACCCGGGCTCCGATGCTGACGACCAATCTGGTCCAGGTGATCCAGGTGGGCATCCCATATTCCTGTACGATGCCCGATAAAGCCATGGCATTTATCAATCTCATGTATACCAATCCGGATGTGATGAACCTGCTCAATTGGGGCGTTGAGGGCGTTCATTATCAGGTATTGGAGGACGGAACAATAGATTATCCGGACGGAGTTAATGCGGAAAATACCGGCTGGCAGACGGAGTTAAACTGGCAGTTTGGCAATCAGTCGATTGCCCATATATGGAATGGCCAGGGGCTGGATTTGTGGGAGCGCATCCGTAATTTTAACGACAATGCTGTAAAGTCACAGGCGTTTGGTTTTGTTTGGGATTCTTCGGCGTTTAAAACACAGATTGCGGCCTGCAATAATGTGCTTTCCCAGTATCGCACCTCTCTGGAATTTGGCACCGTTGATATCGAAAGCAATCTGTCTGAATTTAATTCAGCGCTTAAAAGCGCTGGTCTTGACGAAATCATAGCGGGCAAGCAGCAGCAGTACGATACGTGGAAAGCTTCGGCGCAATAGGGGATGAAAAGGGGCGTTCATTATGAAACGAAAAAAAATTAAGCGCTATTTCCCGTTGTTTCTTCTGGGGTTTCCAGGTATGCTCTATCTATTTATTAATAATTATATCCCTATGCTGGGTATCGTTATTGCGTTTAAAAATATAAATTTCAGTAAAGGAATTTTGGCCAGTGACTGGGTTGGACTGAAAAATTTTGAATACCTTTTTAAGACAAGGGATGCATTTATTATCACCCGAAATACGATCGGCTATAATATCCTGTTTATATGCGCAAATCTGATGCTGTCGGTACTGTTCGCCATCGTATTAAGCGAGCTGCGCAGCCGTATGGCTTCCCGGGTGTATCAGACACTGATCCTGCTGCCGTATCTGATTTCTATGGTTATCGTCAGCTATCTGGTTTTTGCGTTTTTGGGCAATGAAAATGGTTTTGTCAATAACACCCTGCTGCCGTTATTTGGCGGCGGCAGGATTTCCTGGTATACACAGCCCAGGTACTGGGTGGTCATTTTGCCGCTGGTATACGTATGGAAAAATGTTGGATATTCCACAGTGATCTATCTGGCCTCAGTCATTGGCATCGACCCGGAATACTATGAGGCAGCACGGCTGGACGGGGCCGGTACTCTGCAAAAAATACGTTATATTACACTGCCCCTGATCCGCCCCACGATCATCATGCTTACCCTGTTGAATATTGGCAGAATCTTTTATTCGGACTTTGGACTGTTTTATCAGGTGCCGCAAAATTCAGGCGCTCTGTTTTCCACAACGAACGTGATCGACACCTATGTTTACCGTGCGCTGATCAAGCTGGGAGACATCGGCATGTCCTCGGCAGCGGGTGTGTACCAGTCGCTGGTAGGCTTTGTGCTCATCATGCTATCCAACAGCATTGTCCGAAAAATTGATAAAGAAAATGCATTGTTTTAAAGAGAGGTGCCCGTATGAAGAAAAATTCAGATGCTAAATTTCAAATCTTTGGTCACGGACTGATGCTTGTCTACTGTGTTTTGTGCGTACTTCCGTTTTTGCTTTTATTTATCGCATCCTTTACCGATGAAGCAACCATCATCCGCAGCGGTTACAGCTTTTGGCCGGAAAAGCTCAGTTTGGGCGCCTATACATACTTATTTACCGAGGGCGGACAGATTTTGCGGGGTTACGGAAATGCGGTGCTTGTGACAGTTGTGGGCACGGGGCTGAACATTATGATGACCATGGGGCTTGCATATATGCTGTCCAGAAAAGACTTTCCATTAAGCAAATTTGCCAATTTCTATGTATTTTTTACCATGCTCTTTAACGGAGGCCTGGTGCCCACATATATCATGTACACCAATTATCTCCATGTGAAAAATACCTATTGGGGGCTTATCGTTCCGGCGCTGCTGGTCAATGCCTTTTATATTATGATCACCCGGACCTATATTTCCGGAAATATTCCCATGGAGCTGTTAGAAGCGGCCAGGATGGATGGCGCCGGGGAATTTAAGGTTTACGGACGGCTGATCCTGCCGCTGTCCAGGCCGATTGTGGCTACGGTGGGGCTGTTTTGCGGTCTGGCCTACTGGAATGATTGGATGAACGGTCTGTATTATATTAACGATAATAAGTTGTACACTATCCAGAACATTCTTAATAAGATGATCAACGAAGCTCAGTTTCTGGCCAATAATTCGGAAATGGCTGGGCAGCTCACAAAGGCAGCGCTGGATATTCCCACCAATACGATGAAAATGGCTATTGCTGTGATCGGCATTATCCCTATTATGATCATTTATCCGTTTATACAGAAAAATTTTGTGAAAGGAATCGTCCTCGGAGCTGTGAAGGGTTAAATAAAAATGAATAAAACCCTGTTTTATCAGGTAGTATTCCTGTATAATAAGCGTAATAAATAGATCGATGGGGGGATTTATAATGGCAGATGCTTTATCGGAATCTCCGGTGGAAACCATTTCCTTATATACGATTCATGGGTGTTGTACGAAAGCGGGCTCAGGGTATGACTTTTATCTGATACTTAACGGTGAGGCTGAGGTAGTGGAAAATGGATTCAGATATTACATGGAACGGGAGGATATAGTACTGGCCGTACCAAACTCGGATTTTACCATGACCGCACACGGAAATAATCTGATATTAATGGTTTCCATGAAAGCGGATTTTTTCAGAAAAGGCCGGTCTGAAACAGTGGGAAGCTTTGTCTGTAACTCGGCAACGGACCGGGAAAAGGATTACAGTATCATCCGTCGATATCTTTGTAAAATGGCTACGGCGTACTTTGACCATAAGGATATACGATGTATGTATCTCAACTCTCTAGCCTATGGGCTGCTTTATTATTTGAATACCTACCATTACCGTCCTGAGATTTCATTAAATGACGGTGACGTGGCCGGAAAGCATCGGGAGCGGATGGATCGGATCGCCCAGATTATCGGTGAGCGGTATATGCAGCCGCTGTCTCTGAATGCCCTGGCCGGGGAGTTGTATTTATCGGTGCCTTATTTGTCCAGATTTATAAAACAGTACTTTGGTGAAAATTTCAATGTTTATTTGAACAGGGTGCGTTTGGAGCATGCGATTGACCGGCTGGAGCATTCCCGGGATTCGATCATACGTATTGCCCACGATACCGGATTTTCCAGTATGAATACATTTAACAGGATGTTTCGGGAGCGGTGCGGGGTAACGCCCAATGAATATCGAAAAAACAGCGGTTCGGCAACTGTGCAGACGTCGGAGGTTCCCGCCGCAGATATACTCACCCATAGCTATGACGAGTTCCGGCAGCAGCTATTTGAACTGGCGGGCAGCGGTCAGGAGGAAAACGACGCCATGGTTTATCCGCAGATACAGAGCTATACCGTGAATACCGCCGGCAGGAAAAACGTAGTTCCTGCATTGTGGACATCTCTTATTAATCTGGGTTTTGCAGAGACATTGTTAAATTCCGAATTTCAAAAGCAGCTGGCCCGAGCCCAAAAGGAAATCCATTTTACATATGGGCGCGTGCGCTGTGTGCTCAGCGATGATATGATTCCTTATATCAATGAGGACAATGGCTATAATTTTGTCAAATTTGACCGCATAATCACATTTTTACAGTCTGTGAACATATTGCCCATGCTTGAGCTTAATTATAAGGGGGCCTATATGATCCTCGGAAAAAATACGGTGTTTTCCGGTGTTCACGATGATGAGAATTTTTCTAATGAGGCAATTTATCTGCGCAAGATCCGGGAGTTGATGCGCCACTGTGTGGATTATTTCGGGGAAAGCGCAGTGGAGCAGTGGATATTTGAAATCGGCTACTATGAGGAAAAATCACTGATGGCAGAAGCTCCGGATGTATTTGTACGGCGGATGAAAAAGGCTTCTGCCGAAATAAAAGACTGGGCAGCCGGGGCATTGGTAGGCGGCGTCTGTCATAAAGTATGGGCGCCCTTTGAAGGCTTTGAAGAAATTGTAAAGGCGATGGACAGGCAAACGTATACCCCGGATTTTATTTCCATCACGATTATTCCATATGAGCCCAATGCCGCATCGGACGAACCTATGGGGCACTGCCTGTTTTCTTCGGATCCGTCCTATGCTTTGACTAAAGTTAAAAAAATACGCCGGCTGCTGGAATCTTTCCCTGGGATGACGCAGGATATTTATATAACGACCCTTTGTGTAGATATGATATCCAGGAATGCTTTGAATGACAGCTGCTATCAATCCTCTTTTCTTGCCCGGTGCCTTATGGAGCTGGCCGGTGAGGTGAAGATGCTGGGATATTGGGAGTTTTCGGATGTGGATACGGAATATGTAGACACAGCCAGTCTGCTTCACGGCGGCAATGGTCTTGTGAGTAAATATGGTATTTATAAGCCGGGCTATTTTGTACTTAAAAATATGGCCCGGATGGGCAATGCCCTTATTTATAAAAAGGACGGCTGTATTGTGTCTACCGGCAGAAAAAACAGTTACTTTGCCGTTGTGAGTAATTATATACGACCAGCGGATTTTTACTGCATGGAGGCGCGGCGGGATATTGCTTTTGAGGATATATATTCCGTCTTTGAAAACTCAGCTACAAAGGATGTTTCACTCCTGTTGGAAGCCCTTCGACCGGGAAATTATCGGATCACTATAACGACGTTAAACCGCAGGTATGGCAGTCTTTTGGATGCATGGCTGGATTCCGGGCTTGGAAGCCGGCTGCGGCAGACGGAGATTGAATATTTGAACACGATCGTTCATACGCACAGTCAATTTCGTACCATGTCCTGCCCGGATGGGAAAATGACATTGAACATGCAGCTGATGCCCCATGAGGTTAAATTTATTTCTATATCGCCGGAGCTGGGATAAAGATCCGTGCTGTGCGCCCCACGTTTATGACTGTATGAAAGTCTGCAATAGTTATTTGTCAGCTTAGATATTTCGGAAGATCATCTCTTGTTAAGTCAAAGTTTTCCATTAGCTTTGAAGAGATGATACTTTCCGGAATACCCAGTTCCTTTAAAATATGTACGGTTTTTGCCACCGCTTCTTCCAATCCCTCTTGGTGGCCCTCACGGCGTCCTTCGCGGCGTCCCTCGCGGCGTCCTTCCAGACGTCCATCTTTCCGGCCTTCATCGATCAATCCCTGTAATGCAGTACACATATTCAACCGACCTCCTTTATGATCCAATGCGTATTTGATGAGTTTTGTGGTTCCTGTGGCAGCACCTACGGCAGCAAGCGTTTCCCAATAAATCGTCATGTCCGGATACTTTTCCCTAAACTCGCTTATCTTAAATCTGCTGCTGTGATTATAAAACTCTGAAATGAGTGTAAAGAAGTCTTTATTATCCGGATTTTTAAAGGCGTAGTGATCTCCATTCCTGACCTGGAAGACATGGATATGATAGTTATCAATATAAGGTTTAAATGTTTCTGGAATATCCATCATATCCCATAAGCTGTCCGGGCCGGACCATGCCTCTTCACCGTAATAAATGATTAGTGTGATTATAGGTGTAATACGGTCGTGTGCAGTCATACCGGATAAGAAATCAGCGCTGCCGCTTAAATCGTTTGTTTTACGGTGCTCCTGCTCGATGGATTTACATTCCTTTGTATAATGGAGCGAGTCATTGAGCATGTTACGTACGGGCATGGCATGATGGATCTCCATTTGATTTTCAGCGCCTAAGATGGCCAGTTCAATACCCGGGGTGAACTTTTTTACAAGGTCGCGCAGCCTGGAAATGGCCAGCATTTCATCGCCTTCCATAAGAACATTGGATTCATCTGTATCCAGGTCAGATAGATCCTCGGGCTGTATACGTTCTTCGCCGTTAAACAGGACCTGATTAAAAAGGTCTGCAAAACGGCTGTCATTGCGCCAGTAACCCTTTAATACGGGGTCAGGCTTTAATGTTTTTGCCATATAATTCTCCTCTTCTATAAATTTTATCATTGCTTAAAATTTTGTATGCAATGTTCCTGATTTGAGGAAAATTATCTTTTGTGTACGATTATTATACGGCGTATTTGCGCAGGATTCAATAAAAATATGCAAGTTTAGACAAATTTAATAGTTTATATTAAAATGAAAAATATCTGTAATCTTGTATTCAAGAATGAGAGTTTTTTTAGTTGTATTATCTTTTTGGGTGGCTTATAATACTTAAAAAGAAGTAATCGTTCAGTGCGGCAGAACCATTACCCGCAAAAAAACAGACGAGGAGTATATTGTATGGATAATCAAAAGGATCTGAATATTTTATGGACAAATGCGGACCCGCTGACATCTCATAATATGGTGATGATGTATGCGACCAATGCGCTGACGCATCAATGGTGGGAGCGTGTAACGGTTATTGTATGGGGCGCTACGGCCAAATATGCGGCGGAGGATGAGGAAATCCAGGAAAAAATACGAATGGCACAGCATGTGGGCGTTAAATTTTCTGCGTGTATTTCCTGTGCGGTGAACCTTGGAGTGAAGGAAAAGCTGGAGAGCCTGGGGATGGAGGTTCTGGCCTGGGGCGAACCGCTGACAGAGCTGATTAAGACCGGAGCGGCGTTGCTGACAGTATAATCGGAAGTGTTATATAAAATATAAAGAATACCGTTCGATATAAAGAATACCGCCTGGCAGCGGATATTTGAGCTGCCGGGCGGTATTTTAATTATTCACTTACCGGTGGAATTAAAAGCATGTCCGGATTTAATGCCGGGGAGTTTTCTTCGGCCTTATCCTCAAAAACCTTTTCTTCGCCGTCGATGATCAGGCGGTAAAAATGCGCCTCGTCCAGGCCGATTTCCCGCTCCACTGTGGCGACGGTCTGGCCGTTTAAGGACCATTTATAATTTTGTTCAATAAGGATGACTTTATCGTTTTCCACCCGTTTAACGATGCCCACATGGGAGTAGGATAAAGACTGCATCATGTCTCCGGGCTTGGGCTCACTGACTTCTTCAAGACGGACATCGTGGCCTTCAAGGACGACGGTGGGCATTCCGTGGACGGTGTTGATGTTGTAGGTATCCACGCCGTAGAGCTCTTTATAGAATTTGATCACATAGCCTGCACAGCAGTAGTCTCCGGTATTGGAATTGCCAAGGCCGGAAATGTAGTTGGCTTCAATGCCCTGAAAAACGTCCACAGCCATTCCATCCTCGGTGATCGGAACATCCTCCTGGGCATATGTGTTTACAGGTGTCAGGAAACAAAGGGCGCCGGCGAAAACAAGGCCGGCGAGATATTTTAATCGCATAGAAAAATCCTTTCAATAAATGTAACAAAAAATTAATAACTTGTTCATAATAACATACGAAGCAGTTAAAATCAAGGCGAATCCGTAGGAAATATTTGTAATGAAGTATCTGTAACAGCTCAGAGGACCCCGAACGGATACTCACTCATATTTCTCCGATGTGGTATATTTCTGGAATTATCACTTAAATTTACCCCAAACAATCCCACATACATACAATTCTTAGCTAGCTTATTATGTTAAAATATAAAATACTAAGCGGCCAAAAGACGCCCGCTAAGAATTTTACATGCATCGCACGTAAGCGCCTAAAATACAGGCGCTAAGTGCTCGTAGCGATATAAAATGCTAAGCGGCCAAAAGACGCCCGCGTTTGCGGTCTGCGAGATATTATGACAGCGTTATGTTTTGTGAAAAAATTTTATAGGAGGTAAATAAATTGAAATCTTTTGTGAACGATTTACTTATGGACAAGGGTGGGAATTATATTCTGCCGTTTTTCTGGCAGCACGGTGAAACCGAGGAAGTGCTGCGTGATTATATGAGAGCGATCAACGAATGCGGCATCGGAGCCGTCTGTGTGGAGGCCCGCCCCCACCCGGATTATGTGGGGCCGCAATGGTGGCATGACATGGACATCATTCTGGACGAAGCCCGCAGCCGGAATATGAAAGTATGGATATTGGATGACGCCCATTTCCCCACCGGCTATGCGGCCGGAAAGATGGCTGAGAAGGACGACAGCCTGTGCAAGCAGTATATTGCCGTAAACCGCACGGAGGTTATGGGGCCGGTTCCGGAGGCTTCGTTAAATGTGGGCGATATGGCGAAATACGTGCCGAGCCCATTTGCAGCATCGAACCCGTTTGTGTCCGAGCAAAACCCCCGGGTCTTTAATGACGATGAACTGATGGCCGTTGTAGCCGCACGCCTTATTAAGGGCGAGGTTATATCCGGAGAAACCATTGATCTTACAGATAAAGTACATGACGGATGGCTGGAGTGGGATGTTCCCGATGGCCCCTGGCGTATTTTCGTAGTCTACAAAACCCGCAATGGCGGCGGTAAAACAAACTATATCAATATGCTGGATATGGATTCGTGCCGCGTTCAGATTGAAGCCGTATATGAGCCCCATTACGCCCATTATAAAGATGATTTTGGCAAGACCATTGCCGGATTTTTCTCCGATGAGCCGGCGGTGGGCAATACCATAGGCTTCGACTTTGACGAATCTATTGGCCGAAAGATTATGAACCTTCCGTGGAACAAGGATATGGACGGAATGATGGCCCAGCGTCTGGGGAAGGATTATGCCAGATTTCTTCCGGCGCTGTGGGCGGATATGGACGATACGGCTGCGGCCGGCCGGGCCCGTTATGCTTATATGGACAGTGCTACCCAGTTGATCGGCGAGGCGTTCAGTGAGCAGCTTGGACAGTGGTGCAAGGCCCATGGCGTGGAATATATCGGACATGTTGTGGAGGACAGCAATCAGCACAGCCGCCTTGGATGCAGTCTGGGGCATTTCTTCCGTTCCATGAAGGGGCAGCATATGTCCGGCATTGATGATATCGGAAATCAGGTCCTTGTGGGCGGCGAGGATCATCGCCGGCTTGGCGGTTTTGGTATCGGCGGCGACGGCGAGTTTTTCCATTTTGAGCTTGGCAAGCTGGGTTCTTCCTTTGCTCATATCGATCCGAAAAAGGAAGGCCGGGCCATGTGTGAGATTTTCGGCGCTTACGGCTGGAATACCGGTGTCCGGACAATGAAATATCTCACGGACCATTTCCTTGTGCGCGGTATTAATACATACGTGCCCCATGCATTTTCACCGAAGGCGTTTCCGGACCCGGACTGCCCGCCACATTTTTATGCGCATGGCGAAAATCCGCAGTACCGCCATTTTGGCAAGCTGATGCACTATATGAACCGTATGTGCCACATTTTAAACGACGGTCTTCATGTGGCGCCGACAGCGATGCTCTATCATGGGGAAGCCGAGTGGAGCGGCGGCTATATGTTTGATCAGAAGCCGGCCAGAGCGCTGCTGGAGCACCAGATCGATTTTGATATTGTTCCGTCGGATGTATTTGCTCATATGGGTGATTTTAATGCATCCTTCGGTCCTGTGGATGCCCACGACGTGCCCGCAGGCGCTGCATACGGAAATGTACTTAAAATCAATGGCGAAACCTATAAGGCGCTGGTGGTTCCATACGCTCAGTACATCACAAAGGCTGTGGCCGGATTTGCTGCGTTGGCATCTGCACAGGGCTTTAAGGTCATCTTTGTGGATGGATTGCCGGAGGGGATCTGTGACACGACAGATGCACAGGAGAGCGCTGCATTGATCGCCGCCTTAAAGGATTGTGATGTGATCGCCCTGGATCAGCTTTCCGAGGCACTTACTGCTGCCGGCGCGCGGGAAATCTCCGTGGCTCCCGATTTCCGGCGGTTGAGATATTATCACTATGTACATGACGGCGCTCATATTTACATGTTTAACAATGAAGAATCGGCGGCAGCTTTTGAGGGGGATGTGACTGTTCCTGTGACCGGGCCGGTTTACGGCTACGACGCCATGGATAACAAGGTGTATAAGGTATCGGCTGATACCATCGGTGATCAAACAGTGCTGCATCTGAATATTAAAGCTTTTGAGAGCGCTGTGGTTATTTTTGACGACGCTGTGGATAATTTAACAGGGAAACCCGCACCTTGTGGACAGCCGGTTGTTTTAGACGGAGAATGGCAGATTTCCATTTGTGAAAACAAACAGTATCCGGAGTTTAAGCCGCTGACAACCGCAAGGGAGCTGCATAATATCGGACGTATTGTTCCGGATTTCTCCGGTTTTATCCGCTATACATCCACCTTTAGCTGGAACGGCTCCGATGCACCGGCCGTTTTATCCATCGATGACGCCTATGAGGGTGTGGAGCTGTGGATCAATGATAAAAATATGGGAATGCGCATTTGCCCGCCCTATGTTTTTGATATCAGCGGCGCTTTAAAGGATGGTGAAAATACGGTGCGCATCGAGGTGGCCAATACGCTTTACCGCAAGACAAAAGCCATGCAGTCCGGACCTAATCCGTTCGGTCCGAAAGCGTTCTTTATGGACCCATCGGGAATTGTGGGCCAGGTTAAGATTTACAGAAAGTAACAGTTTGATGGACCTGCCGGCTGGCGCCGGATGTTTTGGAGCTGCGCAGTTAATCCTGCGCGGCTCCTTCTATTTTCTCAGTGCATGGGATTTATGATGATCGACAGTATTTCCTGTGCAGCCACATCATCGTTTAATCGTATCCCGTCCACATTTTCCAGCTCAAAAAAGTCCGCCCTTGGTGCCAATGTATGCCGGATATAGTTGAGCGTTTCGTTTTTTACCCTGTGAATACCGCCCGAAGCCGCCCAGACATCGATGATACTGCCATATGTGCGGCTTAACCGGAAACGGACCACCTGGTACCGCCGGGCCGGCAGCCGGGTCAGGCAGATATCAAAATGGATCGGACCCTGGTCCTCATAAAAGTCGTTAATATGCGCCAATGGGAGATGATGGTTGGCTTCCTGGCAATAGTAGGCTTCCGGATGTGTGTAATGATACAGGATCATGGCAATATCGCCGTTGGCATTCATGGTGATTATCCGGCCTCTGCCGCAATCTAAAAGCTTCTCCCCAAGGCCGGCCAGATAGCGGTGGGCAAAAAATACGGGCTTAAAAAGGCTGTGGAGTGTGAGTATCCCCCGTCCGCCGATGAGCAGATCGCCGGAGGCGGCCGGCTGTCCGGTGCTGATATCTGAAAGGGCCGGTAAGGCCATCATCTGCGCATGATCCTTCATGCCGATAAAATTATAAAGGGTATAGGCGGCCATAAAAACAGTATCGTTGATATAGCTGCTGTGAGCTTTCGTAAAGCCGAAATCCGCCACATACAGAGGGATGGGATTTGCAGGACCGGGCGTCATCTGGGATTGCAGCCGCAGCAATGCCCGGGAAAGCCGGGCCAGACGCCGGATGCTCATATCCGGGTCCATTGAAACCGTATGGTCGGCCGTATAGGGGTAAACGGACAGGGTGATAAAATCCGGCAGGCATCCGCTTTGGTTCCACAGGCGCACGATCTCAACCAGCTCATCCATTGGATGGCTTAAATCAAACAGAGGGCCGCCGCAGCCGATCGTTTGGTCAATCTGCCGGATGGTTTCAAACAGCCGGGCCGAATAGGACACGTACTCTGTGACGGTTTGAAAATCGGGCCGGTCAACCTCTATTTTCCACTGGGATACATAAGAGCACCCATACCGGTCAATGGCGTGCATCAGCACGTGGGTGACAGCTTCCCGGATGTGTTCCATCTCAAAAAAATCATTTTTTTCAGGGCAGAGGACAATAAAAGGAATCAGGCTAAGGCGATGAAACTGGTCGATGATGGAATCCAAGGAGGAATCGTTATAGCTGCCGTTTACAGAGTGATCCTCCGGGAAATCGCCGTCATTGGCACAGAGGATATGAGGGTGGATCAGACGCTCGATACGGGCGTGTTTGTAGGGGATGTGGCTCTGTATGGAAATAAGCTGTCCGGCATATTCAAAGCTGAGCAGCCGGCGGGCGGCTTTCAGGTTCACCAGCAGGTTCCACGGGTTTGGAAGATAGGTGCTTTTCGTACTGTCCAGTTCCAGAGCGATATTATTGGCCAAATGCTTTTGACTTTTCTGGCGACGGCGTATTTCAGTAAAGTCCGTGTACAGATTTTCATTTTCTATGGTGAAAATATGCTGTGGAAACAAGTCATAGGCGTGATTTCCCTGCCACTCCTTTTTTCGATATTCGGTCGGCGTCATATGGTAACGCTGTTTGAACATTTTATTAAATCCGGAAGTATTGGGAAAGCCGTTATTGAGCAGGATCCGCGTAATATCCTCGTTGGTCTGCACCAGATCCAGCAGCACATGATTAAAGCGGATATCATACAGGATCGTATTAAAGGTCGTTCCCATATTTTTACGGATAAATGCCGCCAGGTATTGCGGTGTCAGCCCCATGTCGGACGCCAGTTGATTTAATGTGATCGGCGCGTTGTAATTGCTCTCGATGTAATCCGTAATGACATAGGCCCTCTGCTTTTTGGGAATTTCTGTGGAACTGTTCCCGTTTTGACGGAAGTTTTCTATAAAAAAGTAGGCGAAGTCGTAAAAGTGGTAAGTTTTTCGGGCAGCGCCGGTCTGCTGTTCCTCAAAAAAAAGATGTGTGAGGAAATCCATTTTATCGCGGAGCTGCTGTGTAAGCTCCGGTTTTTGATTGTCTGAAAGCAGCCGGTTTTCGGTAGATTCCAGAAAGACGGGGCGCTGATAGTCGCAGCAGCGCACGATAAAATAAAAGTCCATACGCAATACACAGACAAGAAAGTCCTGATCGCCCTCGATGCGGTAGCCTTCCTCCGGCTGGATGAGGAAGATATCACCCTCGCAAAAGTGGAAGGGGGTATTTTCTATAGTGACATCGAACTGGCCGGAAACGACCCAGCAGATCAGATAATCTGAGGGGATGAAGGTATTTTCAGGGTAGTAGCGGCATAGCCAGATTTCAAAGGGGAGCTTATCGGAAATGGGATACATGGTGTTCACCTCCAGGGTATCGTTGCTATTCACCTCGCCCATCACTACGTTTTGCTGTTCCCAGGGGTCTGAGACAGGCCTGCCGCCTGCGGACGCTCCACACGCTCCGGCTCTGCCCAGTCGTATTCCCCCGTAAGCCCCGCTGCCCATAGTGCCTGCGATGAAGCGACTCCGGAAAACAACTCCGACTAAGGCTGGGAAGCCCCATTTTTCGGGAATCGGGCCAGTGCTCAGTAAGCTCTGAGGACCTTTCTTCGCTTGGCCCTCATATTTGGGCTCGGAAATCCCAAATATGCCCAGAAAAATGGGGCTTCCCAGCCTAAGTCTTCGTAGTTTCCCTCCATATGCTTTATCGCAGGCACTATGGGCGGCGGGGCTTACGGGGGAACACGACTGGGCAGAGCCGGAGCGTGTGGAGCGCCTGCAGGCGGCAGGCCTGTCTCAGACCCCTGGGAACAGCAAAGCAAAGTGGGGGGATGAGGATAGCAACATAGTAGTAACAGTTCGGCTCCTATGAACTGCTATATATAGTAACGCTCGTGTTGCTCATGTTTTGATTTTTGGTTTGACATATTTTAAATATTGACATATAATATACTTAACAAGAGAGCCGAAAGCTGGGTCAAGACCAGCCGCCGGTAAGAGTAATTTACTGAAAGTAGCGCCTTACTTTACCAGAGCAGGGGCGCTACTTTTTGCGTTTCATAAGAGTAACTACAAGAGTAACGACCGCACAAAGCATAATCACAAACTGGATTAAATCCGAATATGTAACCATCGTACCAGCTCCTTTCATAATAATGTCCGGCGCTGGTGTATTTTGCCCCTCTCGGCTCCCCAGGTAAATATATTATATGGTCATAGGTAACAGTTCAAATATAGCTCTATTTTAACATGAATGATAAAAATAATCAAATGTTTATTAATATTTTGAGAATTGGACAGGATGACATTAAAATTATATATAATCTGTCTGCAAAGATAATTAATTATAATGTAGTGTATCGCAATAGGGATGCTAAAATAGAGGAATGAAAAGGAGGTAAATATACATGAAGATCAAAAAATTATTGGCGCTGGGGTTGGCGGCGGTTATGTTGACGACAGGGGCAGCAGCCTGCGGTAACGGTGAGGGCCGGGATACGGCTTCCAACGCGGCGGGGGAATCTGACAAAGCAAAGACAGAGACGAGCGCAAAGGCTGAAACGGATGCAAAAGCAGAGACAAATGCAGACGCAAAGGCTGGAACGGATGCAAGCGAGAGTCCGGTAGATGAAGAATCGTCTGCCAAAGCCGGAAACGCCGGGGGAGCTTCTTACAATGTGGACTGGGAGGATACTGCGGAAATCAATGTGGTGCTCATTGCCCCGGGCCCTGTGCCCTCCGGACTTCAGGAAGTGGAGGATGCGATCAATGAAATCACTGAGGATGAAATCGATACGCACGTCCATCTGGAAATGCTGGAGATGGGCAACTATATTCAGCAGTTGAGTCTGAAAATGTCCTCCAGCGAGCAGGTGGACCTGGTTATGACATTCCCGGGCGGCTCTGCCACCTTTGCGGCTATGCAGAACCAGGGGCAGCTTATGGATATCACGCAGTTGCTTGCGGATTACGCGCAGCCGGTGCTGGATACAGTTGGTGAGTACATAAAAGCCACCACCGTTGAGGGCAAAATTTACGGTGTTCCTGTCTGGCGGGATTTTTCTACAAGCATTTACGCCGTTATGCGTACAGATGTGCTGGAAGATCTGGGCCTGACGGAGCAGGCTGAAAAAATGACTTGTCTGGGAGACTTTGAAAAAATTCTCGAAGCAGTAAAAAACAGTGAAAAATGGAGCCGTCTGACGGGCGTGGCTCCGGCAGCCGGCAACGGAACGATCGCCTATATGAGCGGTGGATTTATGGGGCTGGAATCGAATACCCCGGTTTATGTGGACAATCTTGGCACAGAGCTTTTATTGGCCGATGCGTCCGGCAATGACACTCAGATACGCCTGGTAGCTGAAACGCAGGACTATAAAAAGCTGTATGAATTTACCAACGGATGGTATGAAAAGGGTTATGTTTACAAGGATTCAGCCACGAGCCAGGATACGGGGTATGACCTTGTAAAGGCGGACAAATGCTTTGGCATGCTCATTAATGGTGAGCTGGGGATCAAGGCTCAGTCTGATGCTGCCTGCCAGATGCCCATGACCTGTGTCAAGCTGATGTCGCTGCCCATTTCCACAGGTACCTGTACGATGTTTGCCTGGGCAATTCCCACCACGTCCAAGTATCCGGAGGCTGCGGCCACATTTATGTCCATGATGTACACGTCTCCGGAAATAAATAACCTGCTGGCCTGGGGCATTGAAGGCCGGGATTATGTGTTGGAGGACGGCATCGCCAATTTCCCGGACGGAAATGCAGATGTGCCTTATCATTCGTCCGATTTTATTGCTGGAAATCAATTTCTTGTGACGCCATGGGCAGGGCAGGACCCGGATATCCGTCAGCAGTCCGCCGATGCTATGGAGCAGGCTACGGTTTCGGCTTATCTTGGCTTTACCTGCAATACGGACGCCATTATGACGGAATTATCCGCGCTGAATAACGTGGTTGCGGAATATGGCAAGCAGATCAATTCCGGTGTGGCCGGGCCTTCGGTGCTGGACGAATACATTGCCAAGCTGAAATCCAGCGGTGCGGATAAGGTTGTGGAGGAATATCAGAACCAGTTAAATGCCTGGCTGGAGAATAATTAGGGGAACGGTTCAGCTTGTCTGAACAGTTGCGAATGAGAGAGGAAGATTTTTATGCCATTAAGAAATACAGTGACAGCCTTCGGGCCTGTGCGGGGTGTTCCCTGCGGAAACCCTATGTATACCGTGTATCGGGGAATCCCCTACGCTGCGCCCACAGAGGGCGAAAACCGGTTTCGGGAGCCTGTGTCCCCGGCGCCGTGGACGACTGAGAAACTCTGCAATGAGTTTTCAGATATTTGTATGCAGGCCTCGCCCGTGCGGGGGCTGCCCTTCGGGGATTTTTTCCTGAAGGAGTTTTATCCGTACCAGTACCCGTGCAGTGAGCATTCTCTTTGCCTGAATGTATGGACGCCGGCGCAGACCTGTGATGAAAAGCTGCCGGTCATGTTCTGGATCCACGGCGGCGGATTTGGAAGCGGGTATGGCCACGAGATGGAATTTGACGGCGAGGCCATCTGCAAGGAGGGCGTTATCCTGGTCACCATCAATTACCGGTTGAATACGTTCGGCTTTTTCGCCCACCCGGAATTATCCCTTGAAAATGACCATAAGGTGTCGGGCAATTACGGCATACTGGATCAGGTTGCCGCATTGCGGTGGGTGCAGGAAAATATCGCTGCTTTCGGCGGTGACCCGGAAAATGTGACGATCTTCGGCCAGTCGGCCGGTGGTATGAGCGTCATTGCCCAGCTCATCACCGATCTTTCAGAAAAGCTCTTTGCCCGGGCGATCATCCAGAGCGGCGCCTTTGGGATGACCTCCGATGTGATGATGACTGACAGAAAAACAGCGGAGCAGTGGGGAACAGATTTTTGTGCGTTTAGCGGAAAAACTGTGAAAGAGTTGCGGGCGCTGACTGCCCATGAACTTATGAATTTATTTGAGGCGGCCGAAAAGAAGCTTGGCCCGGCGCCCAAGACCGTCAGTGACGGCTATGTGCTTCCGGACGCCCCTCTGGAATGTCTTAAAGCCGGACAATGGAAAAACATTCCGATCATGGTGGGCTCTGTACGCGGTGATTACGCTCTCGGCGCCAGCTTCAGCAAAAATAAAAGGGCTGAGGACGCCGGCATTGCCCCGGAGGATATTGCATTTATGGGCGATGCACTGGTTGCTTTGCATCAGGCGGAGCCCGGACATATCCCGGCTTACATGTACTACTTTGATCCTGTAATTCCGGACCACGATATTTACGGTTTCGTGGAGGATGGTGTACCTTACCATTCTGCGGAGCTGTGGTATGTATTCGGTACCCTGGACCGCTGCTGGCGCTCCTTCTCAGGGCAGCATTATGAATTGTCCGGGAAAATGATCAAATACTGGACCAACTTTGCCAAAACCGGCGATCCCAACGGCAGCGGCCTGCCTGAGTGGACGCCATTTACGCAGGATAATATGTCGGAAATGTATTTGACAGAAGATGTATGCCAGTGCCGACCGGTGAAAAACGCTGAGATCATTGGGAAAATATACTTAGACAGGTAATCCTGTTTTCAGACATCGAAAAAGGCAGCCAATTCCGAACGGCTGCCTTTTTCTTTGGAGAAGGTATTTTTTGTTCTTATGGGGTGTAACAAAAAACTATAATGTATTGGGGGGGTTTACGAATATTATAATACCATGTGTATGAAGAAAAGTGTCAACAAAGATGAAAATATTTCGATGCATTTTCTATACAAAATAAAAGCCGGGTTTTTGTCACTGACTTTCTGGTTTGTACAAAAATGTACAAAGAAATCTTTATATATGAAGGTTGTCTTGTCATGGCATCAATTTCGCAGATTTTATCTCTCTTAGGGCGAGATTTCATTGGCCGCACCAGACGCGTGCCTGTAAAGCTGTATCAGCTTGGAATAGCGTGCTAATCTTGAAAATTTCCAGACACGAAAAAAGACAGCCAATTCCGAACGGCTGTCTTTTTCCTTTGGAGAAGGTATTTTTTGTTCTTATGGGGTGTAACAAAAAACTATATAATGTATTGGGGGGGTTTACGAGTATTATAATACCACAGGTACGCGGATAAGTGTTCACAAAGAAAAAAATTATTATAAAAAAATGTGTACAAAATGAAAATCCCATGCGGGATACTTACTTTTTGGTTTGATGCAAATTCCACAAAAACAGGAGATCAACAGGCATCAAAAAAGACAGCCAATTCCGAACGGCTGCCTTTTTCTTTGGAGAAGGTATTTTTTGTTCTTATGGGGTGTAACAAAAAACTATATAATGTATTGGGGGGGTTTACGAGTATTATAATACCATGGATGCACGGATAAGTGTTCACAAAGAAAAATTTTATATGAAAAAATTCTGTACAAAATGCAACGGGCCCCGCCCGGTAGTTTCAAAATGGTTCGTGTGAAATTGTACAAAAATATGCTTTGATGGCGCCATTCATTGTATTTGAGCAATTTTCCTGCTAAAATAAGAGTCATATTACAGCGCCGAAGGGGCGGACGGTTTCGCCTGTGGCCATTTAAAATCGCAGCGCGTGCGGCCATATGCCCGCAAAATACGGTTACTAATTTTAATGACAGGGAGACGATAAAAATGAATGAAGCACAGCAATTAGAATATTTGATAAATATTTTGGAGGAGATCGTAAACATACCGAGCCCGTCGGGCTACACCGGACAGATTATGAATGTTTTAGCTGACCGGGTTAAAGAAATGGGTTATACCGTTGAAAATAACCGCAAAGGCGGCCTGATCATTACAGTTCCCGGAAAATCACCGGAAGTGCTGGGTATCTGTGCCCATGCCGATACGCTGGGAGCCATGGTCCGCTCGGTAACGCCCCAGGGGTACTTAAAGTTTTTATCGGTGGGCGGATATATGATGCAGACCGTCGAAGGTGAATATTGCCGTATCCACTGCCGGAGCAATGGACAAACGTACACCGGAACGGTACTAACAACGATGCCGTCGGTCCATGTCTATAATGACTGCCGCAGCCAGGAGCGGGTTGTTGAAAATATGGAGGTGCGCATCGATGCACTTGTGAATAATGCCGGTGACGTGGAAAAGCTGGGCATCGGGGCCGGAGATTTTATCAGCTTTGCGCCCAGATTTGAGCATACGGACAGCGGTTTTATCAAATCCCGCCATCTGGATGATAAAGCCAGTGTGGCCGTACTTATGACGCTGCTGAAGGTGATGTCGGAGACGGGGCAGCAGCCGGAGCGCACTTTGAAGCTATTGATCACTAATTATGAGGAGATCGGCCACGGCGCCAGCTTTATCCCTCACGATATTAAGGAGCTTCTGGCAGTGGATATGGGTGCTCTGGGTGAGGACCTGACCGGTGACGAGACAAAGGTTTCCATATGCGCCATGGATTCTTCCGGACCTTACGATTACGACATGACCAACCGGCTCATCCGAATCGCAAAGGAGCGCAGTCTGGACTATGCTGTGGATGTTTTCCCACATTATGGCTCCGATGTCTCAGCCGCTTTAAGGGGCGGCAATAATATATGCGGGGCTCTGATCGGTCAGGGCGTCCATGCGTCCCATGGTATGGAGCGGACGCACGAAAAGGGTCTTTGGAACACACTGGAGCTTGTGAAGGGATTTGTTGGGATTGAAAGGATAAAGGAATGATAAAAGCAGTCATTTTTGATATGGACGGTGTTCTCATTGACACCGAAAAGTATCTGGTAAAATACTGGGTTCAGGCCGGGCAGGAATTTGGTTTTGATATGCAGCGGGAACACGGCCTGCTGATCCGCAGCCTGGCCGGAAAATACGCGGAGCCTCTGCTAAAGGAGCTGTTTGGCCCCGAATTTGATTATTACAAAGTGCGCCAGCGGCGCAAGGCGCTGATGGAAGCGCAGATCAACAAAACGGGGATCGAGAAGAAGCCTTTTGTGGATAAAACGCTGACGGCGCTGCGGGATATGGGGATAAAGGTGGCGGTGGCCACAGCGACGGACGAAGAACGGGCCGGGCGTTATCTGCGTCAGATCGGTATTTACGATATGTTTGACAAGGTGATCTGTGTCAATATGGTGGAAAATGGAAAGCCGCAGCCGGATATTTATCTGTATGCCTGTGAACAGATCGGCGAAACGCCGGAAACGTGCGTAGCTGTGGAGGATTCGCCCAATGGCGTGCTGTCGGCAGTCCGCGCTGGTCTGCGCACGATCATGGTGCCGGACCTGACACAGCCGGATTCAGACACAAAGAAAATCATTTATGCCAGCGCCGACCATCTGGGGCAGATTCCAGATATGATCGCCGAGATCAATGCGGCTGAAAATTAGATGTAAGATATGGACGGGAAAACCGAGTTGAAAACAGAGCGCACAAAGTTTTAAGACAAAAGAAAAAGGCAGCCACCGTACGGCTGCCTTTTCCCGGAGAAGGTATTTTTTGTTTCATATGGGGTGTAACAAAAAACTATATATATAATGTATTGGGGGGGGTTTACGATTATTATAATACCCAATTTCAGGCGGAAAGTGTTCACAAAAATACATTTTTTCGCCTGATTTTTTTGTGCACTACGTGAAATCGATTCCATATGTTGTGAAATATGACAATAAAGTCAGGCTTTTGGCCTTGTTTCCCAATCGTAACCACCTGTACCCTTTAAAGCTTTATCACTTTTTACCCCATATGCCATTATTTTTAGTGTTGTTTGGTCTGAACGGCGGAAAGCAAGGGCTGTGTCGCCGGTAATGTGCTGATGCAATACTTTAAAGCCATCAATTTTGTAGCTTTGAGGTGTTCCATGGTAGTGGCGGGATAAATTACCAATCGTACCCATAATATTCTCGTCAGCCTCACAAAACGCTTGTAATTCCGCGCTATGATAGTCGACATCCATGACGAAGGTCTGCTCATCAGCCGTATCTTCTTCGTTGTCATTTAGGCCGACACCATAATGTAATTTATTAATGGCATCGTCAATTTGATTAGTAATATAGTTCACATTTGCCGGAACGTTTAGGTACTCGTCCAAGGCTTTATATATACTTTGCACATTTGTATCTATTTCATCTCCATGACTAAAGGAATGGAATTGTATAGACTCGATTTTTTCTCGTGCAAATTGGTAGAAGATATCTATATAATTTGCTTTGGATATATAATTATCGCGAATATATTCCCCGATGGCGATATAGTCCATGGACCCAATGACTCTTTCCCGAAACATCGCCCGGACTCGAGCAGGCGAGAGGGTAATACGCTGTATTGTTTGGGATTCGTTAGGTTCAGGCGTATGAATTTTGTTTGACACCGGAGATACGTTACGGCTGAGCTGATCGGCTTCTCGTTCCAGCGCGCTATCGCTATTTAGGGGGGTACCATGGATACTTCCTGTAGCATTTACCATTCCCTGCTTTTGCTGTACAACATGGCCAAGCTCATGCTCCAGGTGTCTTTCTTCCCCGGGGGCGAGATATACATTATTTCCCTGGGCGTAAGCAAGCGCCTCCATTTTGGCAGGGGAATCTGAATTATAGTGAACCTTTACATCATCAAATGAAAAACCGGATGAATCTTCAAATCTTCTTTTTATGGATATTGGAATACCTGTATCTGAACTTTTACTTCTTTTATTTTGTGTTTTAGATGAATTTTCTAATAATGATTTTTCCGATACAATACCCTCCCCATTTTTAATCAATATCTTATTATCTATGATAATATAAAAGGTCCATATTTACAATAGAGAGCGTAAAGTTTGCGATGTAACAGTTCAGCCACCTGAACTGTTACATCCCGCGACAAATATCGCATCAGAAATCGCACCAGAAAACGCGTCCGCATATTGATTTCCAACGTCCAACATGTTAAAATAGACTCTAACAGTTTAAAGCGTAACGCTTTTAATTACTAAAGCTCCGGCCGATATAAATATAATACAGCGGGGATATTTCGGCCGGAACAAAATACTCGGAGGGAGAATTTAACAATGGACAAAAACACAATTATTGTCATTATCTGTGTCCTCTACTTCTGTACAATGGTAGGCACAGGTATTTTTGCGTCAAGGAAGAATAAAAAGACCTCGGACTTTTTAGTGGCCGGACGCAAGCTGAATGTATTTATGACGGCCATCACACTGGCGGCCGTGCAGATCGGCGTGGGCATCGTGCTCAGCAGCGCCACCAATGGCTACAACATGGGCGTATGGCCCGGGATCTATTACTCCATCGGCTGCGGCGGCGGACTCATACTGGCCGGGCTTTTGACAACGAAAAAGCTGCGGGAGCAGGAAGGCTATGTGCCGCTGGATTACTTTGCGGAGCGGTACGGTGACAGCAAGGGCGTGCGTTTATGGGCGTGGATCAGTAATGTGCCAAGTCTGCTCGGTATTTTCATTGCTCAGCTTTTAGCCTGCGGCGGTATATTGGCCGGCTTTGGAATCCCGTTTAAATGGGGCGTGGTCCTCACGGCCGTAGTTATCCTTGTTTACTGTACCGTGGGCGGTATGTGGGGCGTGGTCCTCACCGACGTGATACAGACCGGCGTTATCGTTATCGGTATCCCCATTTTATTTATCGCGGTCATCTATCGGTTTATCAATGGCGGCGGAAGTCTGGCGTCCATCTATGCAACACCGTTTATACCGGTCGGAATGGGCACGAAGTTTATCTACCTTGTGCTGCCGTTTTTCCTGTCGATTTCCGTATCCTATGACGCTTATTCCAGGATACAGTCAGCAAAGGACGCGAAAACCGCCCGCCTTGGCTGCATCATTGGCGGCGTGCTTGTAATCATCGTGGGAACGCTCTGCTCATCCATCGGAGCGGCTGCTGTGAGCCTGTTCCCGGGTGTGACCGATGGTATTTTCACTGTGGCCGCCACAGGCGTGCTGCCACCGGTGCTGGCCGGAATTGTTATCGCCGCGATATTGTCGGCGGCCATGTCCAGTGCCAACTGCGTGATCCTCTCCATGGGCGCGTCATTTTCAAGAGACTTTTATAATAAGTTCCTTCACCCGGAGGTGGACAATCTGGATGAGCTGCCAAAATCCAAGAAGATTTCCCAGGCGGCCGTGTTCTTTGGAAGTATTGTCGGTATTATATTTGCATTTAATATGACGGATATTCTGGATGCCATGATCATTTTCAACTATCCATATATGGGCAGTCTGCTGATCCCGCTGCTGGGCGGCCTGCTCTGGAAGGGCGCTACGAGAAAAGGGGCCTTTGCAGCCGCTTTCACAGGTGGTATTATTGGTGTGGGAGCTTTTCTGTGCGGCATTCCCGGTCCGCTCAACGGGCTGATGAATACCGATCTTGCGCTGATGTTTGCTTATCTCGTTTCGGCGGTGACGCTGATCGTTGTCAGCACAGCGGATAAAGAAGGCCAGAAAGCCAACGCGGAGCGCCTGATGCGTCAAAAAGCTCTGAAAAACAGTTAGAACAGAGGTTTATTATTAGAATAGAGGTTATTAAATGAGTACATATGCATGGCCATATAAAAATGAAATGTTGGAGGAGGAGCGCGTTGATTGTGACGTCCTTGTCCTGGGCGGCGGTCTGGCCGGCTGTTATGCGGCGATTGCGGCAGCCCGCCGGGGCCAGTCGGTCGTTGTAGTGGAAAAGGGCGCGACGACCCGCAGCGGCGCCGCCGGAAGCGGCTTTGACCACTGGGAATCCGCCTGCACGAATCCGTGCTCTCAGGTGACTCCGGAGGAGATCGCCTGGGCCTATGTGCGGGAGCAGGATTATTACAGCAATGGTATCGCCCACTATATCGAGTGCCGGGAGGGCTACGACCGGATGCTGGATATGGAAAGCTTCGGCGGAAAGATCCGGGATACGGAGGGTGAATTTATCGGTGCGGATTTTCGGGATGAAGAAACGGGCCTGATGTTTGCCTATGATTATAAAAATAAATTCACGCTGCGTGTATGGGGCTCCACCTTCAAGCCGGCGCTGCACCGGGAGCTGCAGCGTCTGGGGGTGAAGATTTATGACCGCACCGAGGCCACCGCGCTGCTGACTGTTATGGAAAACGGTAAAAAGCGTGGCATTGGCGCTCTCGGTATGAATGTTCATACCGGAAAGTTTATGGTCTTTCGGGCAAAGTCTACGATTATGACCATGTCCCGGCCAGCCCGTGTCTGGCTGTTTAATCCGGACCTGGTGGGGCTGTGTGAATTTCGGCCGACTCAGAGTATCGGCAGCGGACACGCCATGGGCTACCGTGCCGGTATGGAATTTACGATGATGGAAAAGTCTGTCAAGGGCGAGTTTTCGGCTGCCGGCCGCAGCTTTCCGCCCTACGGTACCGGAAATAATCACAATACGTGGTATGCGGCCACAATGGTTGACGCCCGGGGCGTGGAAATCCCTTATGTTGACCGGGATGGCCGGGAGCTGAAAACCGTGGCCGAGCGGTATTATCCGGCGCCGGGGCAGAAGTTTTTCCTCAAGGGCGGCGTGATTGACGAGCCTAAATACGAGTACCGCGGTCCGGAAACCGTGGATTTTGAAACGCTGATGGAACGGGGCTATCAACTGCCATTTTATGCCGATTTAAGCAAAATGCCCGAGCTGGAGCGCAAGGTGATCTGGGGCATGATGGTGGGTGAGGAAGGTAAGACGAAAATCCCCATTTTGGAAAATTATAACGCCCGGGGCTTTGACCCGGAAGAACACCTGCTTCAAAGCTACGGAACCGGCTGGCAGTCCGCGGCGTTTCTGGCCCAGGAACGGCAGCTTTTCGGGGCTCCCGGCGGGATTATTACGGACTGGGATCTGAAAACGAATATCGACGGCATCTATGCGGCCGGCGATCAGCTCTATGCATCGGATTGCTGCGGTTTTGCCGCGGCCACGGGCTACTATGCCGGGCGCAAGGCGGCTGCCTATGCTAAAACCGTGGAGCTGGGGGCGGTTTCCCAGGAGGATGTGGACCGGGAAAAGGCGCGGCTTTATGCCCCGCTGTATGTGGAAAACGGAATGGATTGGCGGGAGCTGAATATGGCCATCGCCAAGGCCATGCAGAACTATTGCGGAGGGATTAAATGCAGGGATCTGCTGGAGGAGGGCCTTTCCCTTCTGGAGTCCTACGAAAGGGATGCGGTGCCGGCCCTGTCCTGCGCCAATCCTCACGAGCTTATGCGGGCCCATGAGGTCATGGATATTCTTGAAGTATGTAAGCTGATCATCAATGCCTGTCTTTTAAGAGAATCCAGCTCACGGCCCTTATGCTTTGAGCGCAGCGATTTCCCGGAGACAGACCCAAAAAAGGATAACCATTTTATAACGATCCGTCAGGAAAATGGAAAGATTATTAAGGGTGAGGTTCCCCACGATTATTATGGGGATTTAAAGACCGAATACGAAAAACGTAATCAGGATTATATCGGAGGTGAGCGTTGATGGAAAAGTTAGATTTTACGGCTTCTGTCCTGCCGTGCAGCGCCCGCCCGCTGATTTTTGATGAAAATAAATGCATTGGCTGCAACCGCTGCGCCGCAGTCTGCCAGGTGGATATCCTCATCCCCAATCCGGTAAAGGGCAGACCGCCGGTAGTTTTATATCCCGGTGAATGCTATTACTGCGGAAGCTGCGTCATGGAATGTCCAAGCAAGGGCGCGCTGCGTCTGGAGCATCCGCTGATGAACCAGGCCAAGTTTGTGCCTTTAAAGGAAAGCCGGAGAACTCTGCGTGAAGAAGCGCCCCCGGATTACGAGACTGTGGAGCGCATCACCCGGGAAGCCTTTTGGAATAAGCATGAACCGGGCTGCTGTGAGCATTATCTGGTCCACCAGATGCGGGCGCATAAGGATTTTGTTCGCGAGCTGGATACGGTAGCGCTGGACAATGAAACGATTGCGGGAAATATAATGTATACCCGGGCTAAAATTGCCGGAGATGACGGTAGGGATTACGAGGTTTTGTGCTTTGGCCCGCTGACGGTGCTCCCCGGTTACCAGAATAAAGGCATCGGCCGGATGCTGGTGGAATATACGAAGGAAAAGGCGGCGGCCATGGGCTTCCGGGCCATACTGATCTGCGGCGATCCCTGCTATTACAGCCGGTTAGGCTTTGTTCCCGCCGAAAATTTTGGCATTGGCAATGACCAGGATATGTATGCCGATGCATTGCAGGCGCTGGAGCTTTACGACGGCGCTCTTTGCGGGTGCGCCGGCCGGTTTGTGGAGTCGGAGGTTTTTGATATGGATATGTCCGGATTTGAAGCCTATGACAGCCATTTCCCTCAAAAAGATAAAAAGACCGGACTGCCGTCGCAGAAACGGTTTCTGGAGGTTGCGGGAAGCCGCAGACCGAGATAAAATTAAAAAATGCGGTTTAACGTATTTCTGACGTTAAGCCGCATTTTTTATGTGCTCAAAGCGGAGCTGGTATTTTATTTACTTTCCAGCCAGGCATTCAACTGCTCCTGGTAAGTATCCACCACTTTTTGTACGCCGGATTTTTCCAGCTTTTCAAGAAATGCTTCATACTGGCCTTCGGCGGCCACGCCGGAATCCAGGCCCGGGAGAAATTCGTTGATCGTGTTTGTGATGGCGGTCAGTTCATTTTCGATATTGGACGTATCGCAGGAAAAGCCCAGGTACGCCGAGGTCGGAGCGGACTCCATATCCGTCTTTGAGGTCTGACGGAAATCAGCGTCCTGTCCGGCCCAGGGCAGAACAAGGAATTGATTGCCGTAAATAAAGTCGGCCGTGTGGTAAGCCGCTTCCTCCATGCCTTCCGGATAGATGGCGACGCCGTCCATCAACTCATAATCCTTACCTTCCAGGCCCCAGGTGAGCAGGTTGCAGATGCGGGCGTCGGTGTACATCAGGTTCATCATTTTAACTGCGGCCTCAGGCTCTGTGGCGGTCTGGGGAACGGTCCAAACAAATTTCGTACAACTGGAGGTGGTGATCGGCAGAGATAGTACCTTCACACAGGTCACATCCATACCGCAGGCTTCGGATTTCGCTGTTTCCACGCCCACCTCACTGGAGCATATGAAAGAGAACGCCGCGTTGGATTTTACAAGGGATTCCGCAGTCTCGTTCTGATTGGCGGCATCCTTGTAGACATATCCGGCCTCGTACCAGCTCCGGAGCATATCCACCATGGCTTTATATTTGTCAGAAGCAAAATTTAAAGTCACTGTTGGGTCGCTGCCGTCGGGATTTATGGCAATGATCTTGTTCAGGTCGCCCAGAGAATCATAGCTGGACGCTTCGGAAAACTTGTCGGTATCCATATATGCTCCGGCAATGGGCAGGATCAGCCCTGAGCTGTCGGAAGGCACGATGCCGGACAGATAACCCCACTTATCGCTTGATTTTACTGCTTTAAGGATTTCTTCGTACTCTGAAAAGCTGGTCATGTTCTGCGCTGCATCGAGCAGGCCCAGATCCTCAAGCACATCGGTGCGCATGACAATATAGACATTACTGTTAAGCGTCCGATAAGTTGTTACGCCGTAAACAGCGTCGCCCACCGTGGTGGCGTCCATGAAGCCGCTCACAGTATCCAGGATGCCCTGGCCATAGTCCTTTAGCAGTCCGGAAATGTCCATGAGCTGCTTCTGAGACGCCATGTTGGAAAAGGTCGGTGAGCCGTAGGGGATGGTCACCATCAGGTCCAGCTTTTCTCCCGAGGATACTTTGAGGTTGATCTGCTGTTCGTAGCTGCCCAGCTCGATCATTTCAATATTCACATGGGTATTGATTTCCTGTTCTGTAATGACATTGATCTCGGTTTCCACATCGGAAAGGCCGGTCGGAATGGACGCCATGGAAAAATAGACCATGTTGATCTCAGCCATTTCATCTTCATCGGTACTGTCCGAAGCACTGCCGCTTTCGTCGTTTGTATCGGCCTTTGATTGTGACGAATCGTCGTTTGTATCGGCCTTCGACTGTGCCGTATCTGCCTTTGACTGTGCCGAATTGGCGGACGTATCATCCTTCGACTGCGCCGTATCGGCGGGTGTGTTTTTACTGTTTTCCGATTTGCCGCAGGCCGCCAGAGAAAGGGCCAGGATCAGGCAAAGGAAAACGGATACGATCTTTTTCATTTTCATATGTACCTCCTGTTAAAATCAAAACTCATTTTATCACATTAATGAGGAGAAGTCCACATTCTCTTAAATTCGGGCAAGTACATCACCAATGTAAATACCATATCCGCTGCGCACACGAAAATCAGTACATTGGCCAAAAGGGCGGGCATTGACGGAAACAGCAGCAGTACAAAAAGAACCACGTAGGATATGGCTGTGCAGACCTTGCCGTACCACTTAGCTCCGTCCAGCTTGCGGTTTCTGTATTTGATCGTCAAAGCGCCCATGATGCCCATAAATCCCTCTTTAATGATGTAAATGGCGACCAGCAGCCAAAGCCACGGATAATGAGTGGTCATACATAAAAAAACAACGCCGATGGTCAGCTTGTCCGCCAGCGGGTCCAGAAACTTCCCAAGCTCTGTGACCATATTGAAACGGCGGGCAACCTTGCCGTCAAACAGGTCGGTCAGCCCGGACAGCCCGAGGAAAACGACGGAAAGGTAGTACTGGGGCAATGTCTGAGCGGTCAGATAGCGCCAGGCAAAGGCGGGGATGAGAAGTATCCTGAAATAACCCATCAGGTTGGGAATAGTTAAAGCTTCTTTTTTGGTGATCTTCATTTTCTTGAGCTCCTTTATCTTTTGGATCGGAAATCGTTGGCCTGCTTGCCCATCAGGGCGCAGGGGGTTTTCAATTATTATAACACAGCGGCAGGAGCATCGTTCTAAAAAAATTATAAATTACTTTAATAATTTAACAGGGTTTCTTAAAATAATCATTAAACAAAAAGGGTATCCTAAGAACATGGAAATCAAGAGTTACGATAAATTCAACAGAAAAGGAAATGAGGGCATATGGAGAAAAAGCGTATGATCGTAAGAACGGTATTTATAGGGCTGGCGGTGCTGTCCGCGATCTTCTGGCTGGTCTGGGCAGCGGATATGAATTCCTATACAAAATATCAGATATTGCTTGGTTGGCTGGATATGAACATGCTCAAATATATATTTGCGGGATTGACCGTTTTTTGCATCTGCGGTTTTATCGCCACGCTGCATTTTAGAAAACGGAGCATAGGCATGATCTGCATCGGCGTAGTAGCCGTGGTCTTTGGCTTAAGCGTGTTCGTATCAAATATTTTAACCGGGGATCGGAAATATTATACATTTCGTGACGATGCTTCCGGCAAGGAGCTGGTCGTATTGGAGGAGCACGTGGACGATAGGCGCCAGGCGGTATTTTATGAAAGAAAAAATAATCTGGTCATTGAATATCTGGGAAACATCGGCTATTACAGCGGAGATTCCGCATTTGAAACAAACAACTATGATATATCCTGGCAGGAGGATGGTCATGTACTTGTCCGCGTGAAAGCACAGTTTGACGGAAAGACTGAAAATGTGCGCAACAGTGACGGCCGCCCCAGTGTTGAGGAAACAAAGGAGCAGCTCTATTATGTCAGCGGGAAGGAATAAAGCCTGCTGACACAGGAAAAAGATGGCTTACCATTTTCCGTAATGCACCTTCCCGGGCGACCACTTTTCTTTGGGCTGCGGTTTAACGGCGGGATAGCCAAGGGCAATGACGGCAACGGGGGCTATTTTCACCGGCAGGCTTAATTTTTCGGTCAGTAATTTAAACCACGGAGAGTTTGCCGCGACGCCGCACCAGACCGCGCCAAGATGGAGTCCGTGGGCGCACAAAAGTATGTTTTGCGCCGCCGCCCCGCAGTCAGCATAGAGAAATTCTTTGCTGCCCTCCCGATTTTGGTCGCCGCAGACGACTATGGCGCAGGGCGCATGTTCAAGCATACGGGCGTTGGGATTTGCGAGGGATAATTCGTATAAAGTTTTTTTATCGTCTATAAGAACAAAATCAACCGGGCGTTTATTTTTGGCCGTAGGCGCGCACATCCCGGCATACAGGATGGTATTGATCAGGTCCTGGCTGATGGCTTCCTGCGTAAACTCCCGTATGCTCTGCCGGGTCTGGACCGCGGTGATCACGTCCATAGAACTTGCTGCAAATTCGGGCTGGCTATGATTGGCGACCGTTTGGCAATCCTCCTCATCCAGTGACATGGTAACGTGGACGGCCATGGGTTTTCCAGTAAAACCGATGGATTTTTGGAGAGCCTTATCTATAGTCATCATATATTTGCCATTGCCGCGGGAAAGAAGCTTACTTCGGTAAGACACTTCGTTGATCGTTCCTTTTACGTGAATGGTTCCTTTGCTTTTGTGAAATACTTCTTTGGCATTAAACGGAAGCGGGATACACGTCAGCTTGCCCGCGGTATCCTTTGCGGCTTCAGCGAAAAAATCTTCCATGAGTCCTCCTTTCAGATGGCGGAGCGTCAGGCTCCCACGGCGATGTATATATCCATGTATAGATGCTTGTTTTTTTCATAAACCTTTTCAAAGCAGGGCAGGACCTCCTTTATTGGCGGGTGCCCTGGATGGTTAACCTCGATATACCGCATAAGCGTCTGGTAAGCGTTGGGGATGAGTGAAAATGGTTCATCAAAAGGATTTTTAACGGTGAGGATAGCATACTGCCAATCGGGCTGACTGATGATTTCCATATCAGTGCAGGCTTCGCTAAAATCCTTTGTTAATATACATGCGGCTGCATATCCATGCATGTGATATACATTCATTTGCTCCTGCGATACAAATGGAAAATCCCATCCGATGATTTCCGGAGACGGGATTCCATGTGCTAAAGCCCATGTCCGGATATGGTTTTGTGCATCCTCCTCCGGAGCGGCGCTGATGACGGCATATCTGACAAAACGAAAGCCTGGCACCTTTTCTACCCGGATATTTATGTAAGCTTCATTGTATGAATCCATATTTTCGCGTATAAGTCTGTCCAGAGTACAGGAAAACAGGTTGCAAAGCGCAATGGCCTTATCCATTTCGGGAAAGGAAGCGTCCATTTCCCATTTCGATATTGTCTGCCTGGATACACCCAGCTTTTCCGCCAGTTCATCCTGGGTCATTCCGTGGTGCATCTTTCTGAAAAATTGCAAATTTTGTCCAAAACTCATTCTAAATCCTCCTGGTGCTCCAACCGGCCAGTAACGAAACAGACATGGCCGGCGGGTGTGCTTAGTCCGCCTGCTGTTTATTATTTATTATAGCGGGTGATGAATGGGCTGTACACCAACTTGCATTCTCATTTTGGGCAATGTGCGCTACTTGAAGTTGCCCGTCAAGCTGCCGGGGAATATATACGGATCATCACAGATCTATCCAATAGCGCTGTTCCGTGACGCCATCCACAATCACTTCGTTTTCCAAAACGCCGCCGTTGTTAATGATACTTTTAGCGGAGCCGATATTTTTCTGATCACAGACCATGAGAACCTTTTTAAGACCCAATTCTCTGCACTTATCCAGCGCCAGGGCGATCATTTGCGTTGCAATCCCCTTTTTTCTCTCCGAAGGCCGGACACCGTCTCCGATATGCCCGCCATTGAGGCGCAGGCGTTCATTGAGATAATGGCGGATGTTTACAGCGCCCACAAATAGCTGCCGGTCATCATCCAGACAAAACCAGGTCGAATCGGGAACGAGCCCGCTGTCATTATCCGTAACTTCCAGGCTGTTTAAATATGTTTCAAAATCTTTATAGTCCGTTTTTCGGATGGCATAAGGCACGATCTGCTCATCTGTGGCCGTCCATTCGTCCATCATTTCAGTTAATAAAGGGTAATTATCTTTGTCTAACTTTACTAATTTTAAAATACCACACACCTCCTGAGAAATTTGTATTGCTTAGATTCTATTGTTTTATTTGCTGAATGTCAATATTATTCAAACATTTTGTGTGCAGGGCGAATTTCAAATCCTGATAAAGTAAATTGTTCAACTATAAGGTATAATGATATAACGACTATGGCCGTAGCTGACCTGTATCACGCAGCGCATGGCCGATCTACAACAAAGGAGAGATGATTATGCAAACAAGAAAAGATGCTCTGCTTGCGATTTACCGCGGTGAGATGCCGGAATTTATACCTGCGGAGACGAACTGTACTTCCGGTGTGGTATTTCCGGGTGACCGGTATTTTGGTGAAAATGTTACCGGATTGGACTGGTGGGGTGTCAACTGGACGCAACTGGGGCCTGACCCGGGTCTGGATGGCAGTATGGTGACACCGTTTACCGAGCTCTTTGAGGATATGGAGGAGTGGAAGGACAAGGTAAAATTTCCGGACCTGGATAAGCTGCCTGTCAAACAGATCCTTCAGGGAATGGCTCAAGATCTGGACCGGGAAAACAATGTCACCCACGTACTCATGCTATCCGGAGCTTTTGAACGGATGAATGAGCTGATTGGTATGGAGAATGCTCTGTGTGCTTTCTATGAGTGTCCGGAGGCTGTCCGGGAATTTTTTGAGGCCATGTGCGAATATAAGCTTAAATGTATCGACCTGGCCTATGAGGCGGTCCATCCGGATATTATACATATGCACGACGATTGGGGAACGAGCAGCAACATGTTTTTCTCGCCGGAGTTTTGGCGGGAGTTTATAAAGCCCATCGAAAAACGGTATGCGGACCGTATCCATGAACTTGGGATGCTCTACGAGCACCATTCCTGCGGCTACATCACTCAGATTATCCCGGATCTGGCAGAGATTGGTGTGGATTGTATTAATCCGCTCAATACCTGCAATGATATGGAATGGATCAAGAAAAATTATGGCGATAAAATTACGCTCAAGGGCGGCATTGATAACCAGCGGATCGATCTGGACGGTGTCAGCGACGACGAGATCCGTGCAGAAGCCCGCCGTGCTATGGACGCCTATGCCTGGGGCGGCCGCTATATCCCGGCTTTCATCTATTCCAGCGCCCGCGTGCGGGATATATTTAATGACGAGGTTGAAAAGTACGGGGCTGTGATTTATAAGGAAAACAAAATCTGACGCCTATTACGCCTAACCGTTCAGCTTCTCTGAACGGTTACAAGGAATTGCGTTTCTTTCTTTTTTTGCATGCAGACGAATATTGATTTTTGTGCAAAAATAATATATAATTTTAAAAGAAGTCTTATAAAAGACTTTGGCGGAGTTATTTTAGTAAACAAAATAATTATATATGAAAGGAACAGGGTTTTATGAAGAAACAAAAAGTAAAAGTAGGCGTTATTGGTTGCGGGGGTATTTGCAAAGCCACCTACATGGACAACATGGTCAACAAATTTGAGATTATCGAGGTTGTCGGTGCAGCAGATTTAATTGATTCACGTGCACAGTGGATGGCCGATCATTACGGCATCAAAAAAATGACAGTTGACGAACTCTTAAATGACCCGGAAATCGAAGTTGTTGTAAACCTTACATATCCGGAATCCCATGTGGAGATTTCCAAAGCCGCATTTGAGCACGGCAAACATGTTTATTGTGAAAAGATGATGGCTCCCACATTTGAGGAAGCTACCATGCTTGTAAATCTGGCCAAGGAAAAAGGCCTTATGTACACCACAGCTCCGGATACATTCCTGGGTGCCTGGGAGCAGTCTGCACGCAAATATCTGGATGACGGTATCGTAGGCAAGCCTGTGACTGTACATGCTCAGGTGACGATGCATTATAATCCGGAAACACCGTTTTTCGATGAAGCTCCGAAGTATTTCTTCTTCCCGTTACATTACGGCGGCGGCTTCCCATTCGACCTTGGCGGCTACTATATCCATGAGATGATCAATCTTTTCGGCAGTGTTAAGCGTGTGACCGGTTTCGGCGGCAATCTGTTCCCGGAACGTGTTTTTGAAAACCCGAAACACCCGAAATATAATGAAAAATTTGAAGTAAACACACCGACGACCTTACTGGCCGCTCTGGAATTTGAAAATGGCGTTCTCGGAACACTGCATATTTCCTCCGACTCCTTTATGAGCCAGAGCTTTGTAGTGACCGGTACAAACGGTACGCTGAAGCTGGGCGATCCCAATAACTTCTGTGATGTCCTGTCTGTAACCCGTCCTGGCGCTAAACCTGCAAGAGAGTTTATCATGCCTGGTATGCAGCCTGGCGGAGACAAAGGTAAATCCGCTCAGGACGTTGATGATGATGTTCAGTGCCTGAATGAATTTACAATGTTCCAGACCGTAGAATTACCACTGCTTCACGGCTACTATGAATCCAGCCGTGGTGTTGGTCTGGCCGATATGTGCTATGCGATCCGCAATGGCCGCCGTCCGCGCTGCCATTCCGACATCGGTTATCATGCTATCGAGATCATCCACGGTATTCAGGAATCCTGCAAGACCGGTAAGATTTACGAGATGACCTCCCGCTGTGACCGTCCGCAGCCGATCGCTCCGTCCGCATATTCCAGCACCTGCCAGGAACGTACTCTGGATGACTGATTTTAAATGATACCGCCATATGCTCTGTTTATTTCTCAACTCTTTAACTGCTGGTTCCTTACGCAGTTAAAGAGATGGGAGTAAATCGGGGATATGGCGGTTTTTTGCTTTTTATGCCTTACCAGGATTAATAATCGCTGTAAAGCCAACTGTTTTCTGCTGCGCCTAAAAAGTCTGCATCCATCCGATGTAAACTGTCCATGTCCTCGCGGACCTGTGCCAGCTCCTTTTCAATCTGCATCCGCTTTTTCTTATGATAGCGCCTCATTTTTTCAGATCTTTTCGGAGCTTTTTTAGGCAGCGGCGAAGCGTTTACTAAAGAAGGCGGAGGGTTCTGGGATTTGTGGTCTTTGGAGGCTTTATGGGCGCGTGGTGGCTCCTTTTTTTCTTGGCAGGAACTGCGACCCGAAGCATCCGAAGTTATTGGACCAGTGCTTTTTGGTGAGCCCGGATTAATGGGGCAATTGCTTTCCGAGACGGCAGGGCTTACCGGGAGATCGCTTTCCGAGACGGCAGGGCTTACCAGAGGATCGCTCTTGGCGTCGGTTGTACTTGCCAGACACCCCGTCTCAAGTACAGAATCAAATGGATTGACCTGATACATATTGCTTTCCGTGATCTCTACCGGTCTGCGTAAATATAAGATCCAGTTCAACAGCGCCATATCCTCGGCGCAGGGCGCATGTCTTTTCCAACGGCGGTAGTTCTGCCAGGCGATGTTTGCCGCAGCGGTGGACAGGCCGAAGCGATGCATGACATCCTCAAAACTGCGGCAGCCATAATGATCGATCATAACGCATGGCGCCAGCAGATATCCGGCGAATGTATCCGCGGCAGCTTCAAACTCCGAAGCCTCCCCCACATGGCCCAGGGCGATATGCCCGATTTCGTGGGCCAGTGAAAACAAAATACGCCCCGGCCGACACGCGTCGTTGTACATAACACATCCCAGACCAGCATGCTTGAAGGAGTCTGTGGAATAACTGCGGCAGTAATCATAGAGCCGCGGATAAGGTGCTTTTATGTAGGAATAGGTATACACCTTATATCCATAGGATTCGATAATATCCACACAGTTGACCGGGAAGCTGTGTATCTCGCAGGCTACATAGACCTCCGCCGTTTTACTTATAATATCAGAGTACGCCATAAGTTATCCTCGCTGAATCGTAACAGATTTAACCGCTTTAATTATTTTAGCTCGGACAATAGTTTGATAAGCTCCATCTTTTCTTCAACAGATAATTTTCGCCCGTTTCTGGCAATAAGTAGCTGCATGTCCTCGTAGGTTGGCTCATATTCGCCCTTTACCTTCCCTGTGGCCATGCTGTTCAGCT
Organism: Lachnospiraceae bacterium; assembly: GCA_902363555.1. Lineage (GTDB taxonomy): Bacteria > Bacillota > Clostridia > Lachnospirales > Lachnospiraceae > Catenibacillus. The sequence goes on from CABJAM010000001.1 coordinate 413,373, forward strand.
CCTCAATGGTGATCCCCAGATTTTCGCAGATGACCATGACGTTATCCACGCTGGCTCTGCCGACCCCATTTTTCATAATACCGTAGACTGTCGTATACGGTATTCCGCATTTTTCTGCGAATGTCTTGAGATTGTAACCTCTTTCCCGAATCATTCTTTCCAGTATTTTTGCCTTTTCCATAAATATTCACCTCATTGCTTAGGGTACTGTCCATGGGCAGCTCCGTAAACCATATCTTTACGCTAAATCCGCTTTTATCACGGATGCGGATCATGGTTAAACTTGCGCTGCGGCCTCAGTTACTCAGCTCTGAGTCGCTGGGAATGAACAGTAGTTGCTTATCTTCTTATTATAAACGAAAGCAAATGTTTTGTAAATAAATATTCGGCAAAACGAATATTTACTGAAATCAGTATTTTTGTTCTTGACAAAATACTAAATAAAGAATATAATGAACTTACAAATTCGGAAAGACGAATTAGAACCCGGTTCAAATAAAAATATGTGTAGATGTCGGGTTCCTATGGACGGTTACAAAGCTGGTTTATCAGGAGCAAGACGAACTATTGTTCGATAGAGCTATTATAGAACATATGTTCTGATTTGTAAACCGGTAAATTAACCAAATTATTGGGGCCAAATTTGTGAAGCTTACATACCAGGCATGAAAAAGCAGAAGGGGTGGTGGTGGGAGCAATTGTCACTAAACGGACATGAAAGCCGATTGCTCCGTGCCCCGCACTCTCGCAATCGCCCCATAGTAAAAATTTTAAGCGTAGGAGGTAGATTTGTTTATGAACGAAAATGATATTTTATTTTATGAGAATGATTTCAATCATGCAAAATCGGCATTTGATGATTTCGGATTGATTTTGACCGGACAATATGTAAGCTTTCCGGAACCGAAAACCACGATAGCTGAAATTCCATTTTCAGACCATGCGATTACTTTGGGAATGGCAGATGATGTGTACTATAAGCAGCGGAAGCTGCGGCTGAACTTTGAACTTCCGGGAAGCATGGCTGAAACTCATTTAAGGGCGTCTGAGCTGGCCAATTATCTGCACGGAAAGAATATGAGGGTGGTTGATACAAATGATATTACCTACTATTATTTCGGGCGGTTGGTTGTGGACCGGACGAAAACCGGGGATGCACCTGTGCAAATTAAGATTACCGGCGTGATGGACCCTTATAAATATGAGATAAATTCCAGCGTACAGGATTGGCAATGGGATATATTTTGCTTTGATGACGGGATTTTAAGGGAATACAGGGATTTACAGGTCCAGGACAGATTAAAACTGGTCATTCCCGGCCGGCGCAAAAGGGTTGTTCCGATTATTACGGCTTCGGCGCCAATGTCCGTTACCTTTTCAGGAAGGACGTATCCGCTTTTGGCAGGCGAAAATAAATTGTACGAAATCATGCTTGGCGAGGGCGAACATGAGCTGATTTTTACCGGTAAAGGAAACGTTTCGGTAGACTACCGGGGAGGGAGCTTATGAGGTATGGCATCAAATGTATCAATGGAAATAATGAATATTTCTTATTACAAAATGAGGATGAAACGCTTTTGCTGTCCGGTGCAAAGCTCTGTGAGACGATAAACAAACCCGCATGTCTGACATTTTCCATACCACAGTGCCATGCCAATTATGACAAGATCCATCGTCTGGAATCGGAGATTGTGGTGCTTGACCTTGACGGAAGTACGGAGCTTTTCCGTGGACGTGTGGTCTCCGACGAGAGCGATATTTATGGAAATAAAATGTGCACCTGCCTGGACGCGCTGGCTTATCTGATGGATACCCAATGCCCGCCGGATACATACACTGGTTCCATACAGATGTTTCTGATGAAATTACTTGGAAATCATAATGGTAAAGTACAGCCGCAGCAAAGGCTTTATTTGGGAAATGTTACAGTAAATGCGCCGGAGGGTAATGTTCACTGGCAGTCGGAAGACTATTGCACAGTGCTGAGCCTGATCCAGGAGAAAATTGTTGATATTTTCAGTGGCTTTTTGCAGGTGCGGCGAAACAATAATAATACTTATCTGGATTATCTTGGGGAATTTCCCCTATCGGATCAGGTCGCCCGTCTGGGTGAAAATATCCTTTCCATGAGACATTGCATACATACAGAAAATGTACGGACAGCCATCCTCCCCCTGGGAGCTGTCATCAATACGGATACCGGAGAACGGCTTAAAGTTGGTAGTGTCAATAATGGTTCCGATTATATCATTGATACGGCTCTCGTTGAGCAATATGGCTGGATCGAGGCGGCGGTTGAATTTGACGAGGAGACATTGGCCAAAGATTTATTGGCCAAATGCCGCAAATACATGGAGCAGTGCCGCAACATGGTGCTGACTATGGAGCTGAACATGGCCGACGGGCGTTATCTGGGGCTGGATGTCCAAAGAATCCGTCCGGGAATGCTCGTTAAGGTGGAGGCGGCTCTGCATGGAATTGATACGTACTTCCTGTGCAGTGGTAAAGTAACAGATTTACTGAATCCGGAAAATGACAGGATTACATTGACCAATAAATTTTCAACCTATGCAGAAGCTGTGGATCGGGCCCAGAAAGAGTATGGGCGGAAATTTAAGGCACAAATAAAGGGTATTGAAAACGCATTGTCCGGGAAAATCGATCAAACAAAAGCCGACGTACTTGCTGTTTTAAAGGATGTTCCGGGCCTGTATAAAACAAAGGAGAATCCGGCAAATTCCCCGGAGGTTTATTATTTTCATAATAAAGAAAAAAAGGCGGACAGCGATATTTTAATGACCTTTAACAGCTCAGGGTTTCAGGTGTCGGCAGATTCGGGAAAAAGCTGGTATGGGCTGAAGGTTGATGAGGACATGGTCACCGATTTATTAAAGGCCGCAGGGATTAATGCGGACTGGATCAATAGTGGTACATTAAGAGCGTCGCTTGTGGGCGGACTGGATATCACTGACAAGAGTGCCGGTATGGCTGTGTCGGCCGGTGTAAATGGGTTTTGTATTCAGGATACGAAAAATAATAAGTATTTGCTGAATATGAAAAATGATACGGCCCAGAGAAAGCTGTCGCTGGCGATCAATGGAAAAGAGGGAAAGACCGGCCGCGCCGAATTTTCAGACGGCAGCTACATGGACTTTCAAAATGGTATATTTATTGGCGGGTATACCAAGGAAAATGGCCAATTTTAAGGGGGCAGCTTATGGCAATAACATTTACCCCGCGGTTGGATGACAGCGGAATGAAAAACAGCGTCTACTGGTATTCGGGAAATCTATTTTCCCAGTCCGGATATGGATTACCGAATTGCACCACCTATGCGTGGGGGCGTCAGTATGAGATTTTAGGAAAACCACCGACCTGGCTGGGCCTTGGAAACGCCAAGGAATGGTATCCGTATGCTCAGGATGTAACGCCGCAGCTTTGCGGAAAAACACCAAAGCTGGGCGCGATTTTGTGCACTTATTATAGTGTGGGCGGCCATGTGGCTGTTGTGGAACAGATCAATGAAGATCGATCCATTGTTGTATCCCAATCCGGTTATGGATCGAAAACATATTTTTGGACGGAAACATTATACCCGCCTTATCTGGCCAGTTGGGCCAAGGACCGGGAAGGGGCCTATGTACAGGGATTTATTTATCTTACAGAAGATATCGTTGACCCAACACAGGGTGTTACTTTTAAACGATGGACGTCAAATTAAAGGAGGAAATTATTATGGCAGATATAAGTAAAGAATTACAGGCATGGAAGAATGCCAGACTGGGCAAGGATGTACGTCAGGCTCAGATTGATTTAAGTACAAAGATCAACGCGGAGGTTGAGCAGAATACGACCAGAGTATCACAGGGGATTGAAAATATAAATACGGCAGTTACCCGCGCTGAAACTGCGGCTGTAAATGCGGATGCAAAGGCTGCGGCAGCAAATTCGGCTGCGGCTGCGGCAAATGCCGCGGCTGCCAGGGCTGAAGGCTATGTTCTTGGGGATATTACCGACAAAACTGTGACTTATACGGAACCGGCCACCGCCGGGGATATTGCACCGGCATCCGGGGCGAAAATTTCTGCTGTTGTGGGATGGTTGGTGAAACGGGTTAAGGAGCTGGGGGAGAGTATTGCTGGGGTGAAGAACAAAGCTAATACTAAAAATATTACAACTCAAATAACCTGGAACAGTAACTTGATTTCCGATGCACCATCTGGGTGTCAACTTTTTAAAACATTAGAACTATATAATTTGAAGATTTTCTTTAAAAGTGCTACGGAAATGGCGAAAGATGGAGTATACCTGTTAGGAACAATCTCAAAAGAGGATACTCCGACGATCCAAACCAATGTTATGTGTCATACATTTGCAGGAATCAGTGGGTATATTGTAATTTCCAAAGATGGAAAGATAAATTTTACACCTCAAAGTAATATTGGCTCTGGATACTGGATATTTGGCGATGGAATTTATTGTCGATAAAATAGTGTCTAAACATATTTTAACCAAAAAAGGAGTGCGTTTATTATGACACCTCAATTATTTTCTGCGGTTTTAGCTTTAATAGGCACGATTGTCGGCAGCTTTGGCGGTATTATGGCCGCCAACCGGCTGACGAACTTCCGCATTGAGCAATTAGAAGAGCGGGTAAGGAAACACAATAACCTGATCGAACGAATGGTGATCGTGGAGCAATCGGTAAAGTCCGCGCATCACCGTATTGACGAAATTATAGAAGAAAGGACGGAGTAATGATGGATATTACATTTTTAAACGATTACATAAATCTTGTCACCCTGGGAATATGCCTTTGTGTGGGATTTGCATTTAAGCAGGCATTTGACTGGTTCAACAATCGTTATATTCCTTTAAGTATGCTGATACTTGGAACGATTATCAACTGTATTGTCAATCATAGTAATATTAATTCGGCTGTTATACTTGGCGGAATGATATCTGGACTAGCCAGTACAGGCCTATATGAGATGTTGAGAAATTTCATAAATGTAAACCGGCGAGAAGATAAATAAAATCAGCACGACTATTCCCACGGATAGAAAGGGGGCTGTTGAGGTTCCGGAGGTCGAGCTTTTATATAAATTATAACCTGTTGTAAATATTAAATAATCTAGGAGGAATTTTATATGAGTAAAATTGAAAATGCAGTAAATTGGGCAATAGGAATTGCTAATGACAGTTCTCATGGTTACACTATGGACCTGAATAATAGATGGGGTCCGGATTACGATTGCAGTAGTCTTATAATCAGTGCTTGGGAAAATGCCGGTGTACCTGTAAAATCACAGGGGGGCTGCGTAAATACTGGAAGTATGCTTAATTTTTTAAAATTTGGTTTTCGTGACGTAACAGCAAGCGTAGATAGAGCCACAGGTGCGGGCACAATGCGCGGAGATGTTTTACTGAACACAGGTGCTCATACAGCTATGTGTATCGGTGGAGGTCAAGTCGTTCAGGCTTCGGAGAATGAATTTGGTGGTTCTCTTGGTGGCAAACCTGGAGATCAGACGGGCCGGGAAATTTGGATTACATCTTACTATAATTTTCCATGGAACTATGTTCTCCGCTATAATGAAGTACTTACAGTAACGGATGTTACTATTAACAAAAGTTTTGCAAGCTTGTATGCTAATGAATCTATTACCTTAACTGCAACTGTTTTACCTTCCAGTGCACAAAATAAAGACATCGTATGGTCAAGTAGTAATACGGCTGTTGCAGTAGTAAATAGTACAAATGGTGTAGTTACAGCTAAAGCCGTAGGTTCAGCAATTATTACAGCGAAAAATAATGCCAGCGGAAAGTATGCGACATGTAGTATTTATGTGTTGGGGAATATTAACAACTTTATTAATCGTTTATTCAGTAATGCATTAGGCCGTCAACCGGATACGACCAGCTTAAATAACTTTAGAAATGTTATTAAAAACGATTCGGCTTGTAAAGCAATCTTTGATGTATTTGACAGTTCAGAGTATAAGGGAAAGAATCGTAGTGATGATCAGTTCGTAACAGATTGCTATAAGGCAATTCTTGGTCGAACTCCGGATGAATCTGGTAAACAGAATATGTTAAACCTTATGAATAATGGTATGAGTCGTGTATATATTTTATACCAGATTTCAAATTCCGTAGAGTTTTCTAATTATTGTTCTGGTCTGGGAATGCGTCAGGGTATTATTGGATTTGTTGAAAATCGGGATAAAAATGAGAAATATACTGAGTTTGTAAGTAAAGCATTTGTTAATGGATTAGGTCGTAAGGCAGATGTATCCGGACTAAATTCTTTTACGGGAGTTCTTCTGAATGGAGGTTCAGGCGCGCAGGTGATGAAAGATATCTTTATGAGTACAGAATATGCGAATCGGAGACGTACAAATAATCAGTATGTACAGGATTTATATGCGACTGTATTAATGCGTGGCGCTGGAGCTGATGAAATTGCTGGCTGGGTAAATGAGCTAAATGCAGGTAAAAGTAGAATCGATACGTTAAGGGGATTTGTATATACACAGGAATTTATAAATATTTGTACAAATTATGGATTTCCACAGGGAACTATTTAAGACGGCATATATTGTGAAATATCGTGAACTAAAAATTAGTTAGAGCGGCCCGGGTATAATGCCCGGGCTTCTTTATTTGGCTGAACTGTTACTGGTTTAAGATAAGCAAATTACATGAGCGGCATGAAATTATAGATACTTTTAAAAATATTCAATACTGTTAATTCCCATTTATACATGATATAATTTATTTTGAAATGTTTTGGCCCGGGTTAAAAGCAGGAGCGTTTGCTTTTAAAGATAGAGGATATTTTAAAAAGTATGAATTTCAGTCAGACATTTTCTCAACGATAGCGTTTTGGGAGATGTCACACTTTTACGAAGGAGGAAACAAAACGATGGCGGATGATCAAAAAATAGTTTTATTTGAAAAGATGCCAATATCGAAAGCCGTCATGCGGCTATCGATACCTACGGTGCTCAGCTCGCTTGTTATGGTGATCTATAATCTGGCGGATACTTATTTTGTAGGAATGTTAAATGACCCGGTGCAGAATGCGGCAGTGACATTGGCGGCACCGGTACTTCTGGCATTTAATGCAGTCAATAATCTGTTTGGTGTTGGAAGCTCCAGTATGATGAGCCGGGCGCTGGGGAGCAGAGACTATGATAAGGTAAGCCGGAGCTCAGCGTTCGGGTTTTACTGCGCATTATTTTCCGGAGTGCTCTTTTCACTTTTATGCATTTCTTTACAAAATCCATTGCTGACCATGCTTGGGGCTGATGCCAATACGGCTGAGGCGACTTTGGGATATCTGCGCTGGACGGTAATGTGCGGTGCTGCGCCGGCCATTCTGAATGTGGTGATGGCTTATATGGTGCGGGCGGAAGGCGCGTCCCTGCATGCCAGTATCGGAACAATGAGCGGATGCCTTTTAAATATTATACTGGACCCGATTTTTATACTGCCATGGGGGCTGAATATGGGCGCGTCAGGCGCTGGCCTTGCTACATTTATTTCAAACTGTGTGGCCTGCTGTTATTTTTTCGTTCTGCTTTATGTGCGCAGAAAGAAAACCGTGGTATGTATTTCTCCGAGAAAATTTGGCTTTAAGAAGGAGATTGTATTGGGCATCTGTGGTGTTGGCATTCCTGCGGCAATCCAGAATCTGCTCAATGTGACTGGCATGACCATCTTAAACAATTTTACGTCGCCATTTGGCGCTCATGCGGTGGCAGCCATGGGAATTGCCCAGAAGGTGAATATGGTGCCGTTGCAGGTAGCTATGGGATTTTCTCAGGGTGTTATGCCGCTGATCAGCTATAATTATGCCAGCAAGAATCGAAAGCGGATGAAAGAATCGATTATGTTTACAATACGGACGATTGTTCCGCTGATGATTATGGTATTGATTTTGTTCAGCGTTGGCGCAGGGCCGATTGTCAACGCTTTTATGAAGGATGAGAGTATTATTGCCTATGGCACCAGATTCCTGCGGGGAGCCTGCCTTTGTCTGCCGTTTCTCTGCATGGATTTTATTGCAGTGGGTGTATTTCAGGCCGTGGGCCATGGCCGGTCTGCACTTGCGTTTGCCATTCTGCGTAAGATTCTTCTGGAGATTCCGGCGCTGTATGTGCTGAATTTTCTTTTTCCTCTGTACGGACTTCCTTACGCACAGTTTGTTGCGGAGTTTGTGCTGGCGATCGCATCGGTTGTGATGCTGAGGCGGATTTTTAAAGCAGAGGAAGCACCTGCGGGGCGGTGAAAAATGGGCACGAACCTGTTATCTATGATGTAAACAAAGAAATAATGCTATCAAATCTTATGATTGCCAGCATTGTTTCTTTTCATTTTACTGGTATATAAATTTTAACCTCATTATTAGGATCGTCGAACGACAGCACCTCTCGCTCATAAACTTCAAAGTCCTCGCGGTCATCCAGTTCTACTCCCGCTGTCGGCAGCCATGTTCCGAAAATATACTGATATGTTTTGAACAGGTTCGCAAAGGTTCCCCTGTGGGTAAAAACCGCATATTTTCCAGCCTGTAAAACTTTTTTGACCAATGATAATGATTGTGGCAGCCTGTCAAAATCATTCACAGGGCTTCCTACCATAACCGCAAACAAAACGTTCCCATCTTTTGTATAGGTGGTCTGCTGCGTTTCACAAATGCCATACCCTGTGCCAGCGGCTGTAAACAGGTCTTTACGGAGACTCGTGAACTCCGCCCACAATCCGGGAAGTCGGTTATCAGAAAGGGAGGTTGTTCCCCTAAGTCCTGCCCTTCGGTAATCTATCGGGCTGCTGCCAAAAGCGGCCTTAAATACCCGGCTGAAAGCCTCTGGAGATTCAAACCCGCAGTCAAGCGCAATATCAATGACCCGCTGATCGGAATGAATCAGCTTTTTCGAGGCGTTATACAGTCTGCGCCGGTTGATGTAACGGCCAACAGATTCCCCTAATACGGAAGAAAACAGACGTGTCATGTGATAGTAGGAATATCCTGTCTCCCTTGACACATCGCTCAAACCGATATTTTCATTCAGATGGTTTTCTATATATTCGATTGCCCTTTCTAAAGGGGATATTTCTTTCAAAATGGCACCTCCTTCCGGTACTTCTATGATACCATACCACACGGTTTATCTCCAGAGCCAAAAATATAGCAACTCGGCGGCATCATCGTCTATGTGAAGCATCACCTGTATATTTTACTGGAGTATAATCTGGTTATACAGAGCACACATGGAAATGGGTATCAACGGCTATAAATGAATCTCCGCAAAATGTATCATGCATGGGATATGCTCCTTTGATATGCTATAACGTGGAAGCCATCAAAATTAGAATACTAAAGGAGAAGAACAAATGGAAGAAACCATGAAACCCAGAGAGGGAAACCCTCTTGCAACTACACCGATCAGCAGACTGCTTATGCAATTTGCGATCCCGTCCGTCTTGTCCATGCTGGTGGACGCCCTCTATAACGTAGTGGACCAGATTTTTATCGGCCAGGGCGTCGGCTACCTGGGCATCGCTGCCACCACGGTGACGTTTCCGTTTGTCACCATCATTTTATCCGTCGCTACACTGCTGGGGATTGGCGGCAGCGTCTATACCTCTATGAGCATGGGCGCAGGCAAACATGAGGAAGCGGAAAAGACTTTGGGTGCTGTGTTTACCCTGTCCGTTGCCATAGGAATACTGTTTACCGTAGTCTGCCTCATTTTTTTGAAGCCTCTGGTACTTTCCTTTGGAGCGACAGAAGGGATGCAGGGTTCGCTGTCCTATGTGCTGGATTATGCCCCCATTATTTTGTTGGGCGCGCCTTTCAGTATGGCTGCAATCGCTCTGTCCAGCATCGCCAGAGCAGACGGAAGCCCTGTTCTGGCGATGGGCTGTTTTCTGGCAGGGGCAATTCTGAACCTGATTCTTGATCCCATCTATATCTTTGTATTAGGCTGGGGGGTCAAAGGTGCGGCCATCGCAACCGTGACCTCGCAGGTTTTGTCCGTCGTGATTTTGCTGGTTTATTTCTTAAAAAAGGGGCGCATCCGCCTCAAAAGAAAACACCTCTGTCCGGCGCTCCCGGTTTGCGGGCAGGTGATTATGTTCGGCCTTCCTGCCTGTATGATTCAAATTGAGCTAAACAAAGCGGTTGTCCGTTTTGGAACCGGGGCGGTCAGTGGTGAAGAAGCGCTCAGTGCGGTGGGGATTGTGCTCCGTATCAGCACCGTCTTTGTTTCCATTTGTGTGGGAATTGGGGTCGGAATCCAGCCCATTATCGGATTCAACCAGGGTGCTGGCTTGGACCGGCGAGTAAAAGAAACTTTTCGGAAAGGGATTGGCATCGCCACCGTTGTATCTGTTGTCGGGTGGCTGGGCTGCATCCTGTTTCCGGCGCAAATCTTGCGGATGTTTGGAATGAGTGACCCGACGTATCTGGAATTTGGAATCCGTTGTATGCGGATCTTTCTGATGGGTATGCTCGTGGCAGGCTTTCAGGTCGTGTCCTCTCAGTATTATCTGGCGACTGGGCAGGCCATCAAGGCCATGCTGCTTTCCGTCCTCCGTCCGCTTTTGCTGATGATTCCTCTGATCCATATTTTTTCCCGTATTTGGGGAATGGACGGTATTTTATACGCAAGCCCCACGGCTGACTATTTGACTGCGCTGATTGTTGCGCTGCTGCTGTGGCATGATAGAACGAAGCAAACGAAAAGTGGTGTAATCTGATGTTAGATATTATTGTGTATGGTACCGCAGGTGAGCTAAAAGGGTAATATAAGACTACCTCATTTGTGTCGTGACAAATTTTATGACAAATAATATTGAAAACACGCTTGCAGAAAATTCACCCACTTTTCAAAAAGAATACAATAAAACGCCGAAATCCCTGGGTTTTAAAAGGATTTCGGCGTTTTAGTTATGATCTCAGAGCAAAAAAATAGTGCAGAAGATGGGAGTTGAACCCACACGCCCTTGCGAGCACTAGAACCTGAATCTAGCGCGTCTGCCATTCCGCCACTTCTGCATGCATTTATAATACCACATTCTCGGAAAAAATCAACCCCTAATTTTCAATTTTTTTAAATTAAATGAAAAATATACAAAACTTCCTCAACGGTTTCCGACGTTTCCCGTAGCTGGAATCGGTTCATCCGCCGGATATGCTCCGCTCCCAGACCAGACTTTGCTTTCTAATTTTGAAATTTTCCAATATTCCCCTTCTACATAAAAACATATTGCGTTATAATAGTCACATAGAGCAGAAAATCGGAATTATCGGATTCATAGTAACACAGAGTGTTCCCGATTTTTTGCAAAATTTATCAACGTCAACCGAAGCACTATAATAAGTATCAACATACGAAAGGGGATTATACACATGAACGAAGCTGTAAAAGCTATTATTGAGAGAAGCAGTTGCAACCAGTTTAAGCCGGAGCACCTGACCAAAGAGGAAATCGACCTGATCGTTCGCGCTGGTCTGAATGCGCCATCCGGAATGAACCGTCAGCCGCAGCGGTTGGTAGTCGTACAGAATCCGAATATGGTGAAGAAGTTATCCGCTATGAATGCTGCTGTTATGGGCAGAGACGGAGACCCATTTTATGGCGCGCCGAATGTGATCATTGTACTTGTGGAAAAGAACGGTACCTGTATTCCGGACGGCAGCCTGGCTATGGGAAATATGCTCAACGCCGCTTATGCTATGGGGCTTGGCGCACGCTGGATCAATCGTGCCAAGGAAATGTTTGAAACCGATGAAGGCAAGGCATTGCTTAAAGAATGGGGCCTTACGGGCGATCTTGAGGGTATCGGATGCTGCATCCTGGGCTATCCGGACATGAAGCTTGAGACGAAAGAGAAGGTTCCGGGCCGGGTATTTTATGTAGATTAAATTTAAATAGGTTTTCCTATTTTTAGGGTTAATTAGTATATAATTTTTATTATTTATATTGTTTTCTGTTATAAGATATTGTATAATAGTGAAATATAAGTATAGCTTTTCGTTCTGGCCAAAAAGCAAAAAAAATACACCCCAAAGGATGTATTTTTAATAGTATTTGTAGTTTTTTGGCCTGAACGAAAATGTATACCCCTTCGGGCACCCGCAAACTTAATCTTTCAGGTGGGAGCACTACGAGGAACAAAGTTCTTCTTATTATTTATGAAGGTAGAATTAAAAATCACCTTTTGTACATTATGTCAAATATTATCCATTGCTTTCGTTGTGCAATGTATTTTAGAACTGGCGTGCGAAAGTATTGTACAAGCGGGGGAATTTTTAATAAAAGGGAACCGTAACTTAAAAAGAGTCTGGGTATCCTAAAAAATAATACAAAAAGGAGGAGGATAAGATGCGTTTAAGACATCGTCGTTTTTACCTGGTATGTCTGATGTGTGGTGTACTGGCCTTTTCAGCCGCCGGGTGTTCCGGTGCAGCTACCAAACCGGTTGCTGCACAGCCGGAATCCATGGATCTTCAATCCGCAATAAGTGAGCTTTCGGATGTGGATGTGGGTATGGCTATTTATGAACTTGCAAAATCCAGAGGCTTTGAAGGTTCAGTAGACGAGTGGCTGATTTCACTGAAAGGTGATGCTGGAGATCCAGCTGAACCAGGAGCTGTCGGAGCTACCGGACCGACCGGAGCTACCGGACCAACCGGTGTTACCGGTCCAACGGGGGCTGCTGGTGCTAAGGGGGCTACGGGAGCCGCCGGCTCTAATGGTACGGCCGGAGCCAAGGGGGATACTGGAGAAAAGGGTGCTGCTGGTGCTACAGGACCGACAGGTGCCATGGGTAATACTGGACCGACTGGCCCTACAGGATTGACAGGCGCCATGGGCCATACTGGACCGACTGGCTCTACAGGATCGACCGGTACTGGTGTCAGAGGATATACCGGAGCAACAGGTGCTACCGGACCTACGGGCGAAACAGGTGTAACTGGCCCCACAGGTGCTACTGGCCCCACGGGAGCGACACCGGAAATTAGCATTGGAACAGTTAGTGTTGGATATACTGCATCTGCCAGTATTTCGTGGGTTAACGGTAAATTTGTTCTGGATCTAGTCCTTCCGATTGGGCCGACCGGACCCACTGGGGTTACCGGCCCGACCGGTGCAACCGGAGCCACTGGAGTTACCGGAGCTTCTGGTGCTAATGGTCTTACGGGACCAACCGGGGCGACGGGAGCTGAAGGTCCTGCTGGCCCGACTGGAGCTACGGGACCTGCTGGTCCTGCTGGCGTCACCGGAGCGACCGGAGCTACAGGACCTGCTGGACCGCCCGGGCCCACCGGACCCACTGGACCTGCCGGATCAAGTAGCATTTAAGCGATAATGAAAAATGGGATTGTGTCCAGTGACGTTTTTACCAGAATCTGGGTAAGAACGTACCGCAGATACAATCCCTTTTTCTTACCTGCCAAGGGTCGTTTACGGAGCCTTTTGAACGGACATCGGCCGAAAAATGTACATTAAAGGCGCAGCACCCTGTGTGACCAAACCTTAAAACTATGTGTGCCTGACTATAAAAACGGAGGCTATATGAACAACGAAAAAAAAATCAACCTTTTCTTGCCGTTTATTAAACGAAATAGGCATAAGACTATAATCACATTAATTGTTATTTACGGAATTTTTGTTGTCTTTAGATTAATTCTAAGGCAGTATGCCAGCCCGAATCCGTATATTGTACCGGATGAAATGCTTTATTATAACTTGAGCAGGTCTCTCTATCTTGGTCAGGGCCTGGAACTTCATGGACAGCCGGTTACATTTATTTCATTACTGTATTCTCTGCTTCTTGCCCCTTTATATGGGATGTCGGCTGGCAACAATCTGTTTGGAGCTGCACAGATTATTAATATACTACTAATGAATCTGGCGGTATTCCCCATGTATCCACTTGCACGTCGTTTAGGTTGTAAAGAACGTACTGCAGTCGGTATTTGTATATTGTCTTTGCTGTTGCCAGATTTGTTTATGTCCGGCCGATATATGACTGAATCACTAATTTACCCCTTGTTTTTATGGACGCTTTTAGCGTGTATACGAATGTTGGAAAAAACAGACATAAAAAATACTATTGTCTCAATATTTAGCCTGTTTCTGCTATATTTAACAAAAGAAGGGGGGATTGCCATGACAGTGGCTTTCTGTCTAATTTTCTTGTGGAAAGCTGCGGAAGAAAAAAATGTGAAATCTCTACTTCCCGGGGGATATATAATTGTCGGTTTTTTGGCGATTTTATTTGCATGGCGTTTGTTTTTGACATATGCCCTTCATGTGGATTTTAATACTCAGACAATTTATCAGACTCAATATGATGGCTTAAGTATTGGCCATATTTTACAGACAATGTCCGGGATGCTGCTTTATTTTTTATTTGTTCCTGTAGGGTTTGGTGTTCTTCCTGTCATTCTGCCTCTGTCAGGAAAAGTGAAGCGCACTCAGACTGAAAAAATGCTTCTACGATTTATTTATATTGCGCTTCTTGCTTATATAGCTGGTGTATGTTACCTCATTTTTTGCAATGAAATGTATGATGGTATATATCATTCCAGAATACATTTGCGTTACCTTTTTCCTTTTGCCCCGGTATTTGCCGCTGCCTTATTCTCGGAAAATATGAAGGATATCCGGTTGGATTTGCGTGTAACCGCGGGATTTAGCATGTTTACAGCACTTATTTTGTCTATTGGACTTTTTGCTTTTTCGAGCGGACTCAGTTATCCGGTAGATTCTCCACTTCTGGCTTTTCTGGATCTGCAAAACAGAATTGTGAATTTGCGGGTTTTGTGGATGATTCTGCTGTTATCGGGCTGTGCACTGACTGTATATGTGCTTCACACATATGGATGGCGTAAAAGTACAAGCCGTATATTTACAATTATTTTTGTAACACAGCTGCTGATAGGTAATATTGCCGTATATCAAAATAATCGGTATTCAACAGACCAGAGTCTGACTTCAGATGCTGTACAAGTGTCGCAATGGCTGGACGGAAAAAATGCATTATTGGTATCTGAACTGGAGGATGGATGCTTTGACAACCAGCTGAATGCTGTAGATGTACAGCTAAGGCAGCCGCAGCCGGTAGGTGCTCTCGAGGATGTTTGTCCGGTAATGGGAACATCTGATTTTTCGCTTCCTGCCTATTGGGTTGCTGGCGCAGGGAACGACGGTTTGAATCCGGATTATATTTTATGCAATAACCGCGCTCTATACCTTATGGTATTGGATGAGGAATGTGATATGGAAATAACGGACAATGGCTATTTTGTCAAGGTATCGGTTCCTGCAGATGGGGTGTGGCTCCACAGTGCGCTTGCGGGGCTGAAAAATGGTACGAATGTGAGTGCATCCAGCACATTTTGGCTGTATGACGCAAATCTTTTGTCTTATGCTTCTGTAAGACTTGTTATACAGGCAAGTACCACGGTTTCATCCGAAATGATTCTTAATTATCAGGAGCAGGATTATTATTATACTGTTGGACCGGAGGCTGGCGAATACTACCTGGATCTGCCTCTGGACGGCAGCGGACGGCCAATCTCTGTAAGCATTCGTGGATCTGGTGAAATAACTATACATACATACACTATTGGGCCGTTAGGTACGGAATAGGGGGTGAATAAATGACTATTCTTATACCAGCATATCAGCCGGACATGCATTTGTCTGAGCTGATCCGTACGCTGCAAAAGGAGAGCAATTTCAGGATAATAGTTATCGATGATGGAAGTACAGAAGCAAGTAAAATTGTGTTTGAGGCACTTCCTGCAAACGTTATTATTTTACACCATAAAGCAAATCTTGGAAAAGGGCGGGCGCTAAAAACTGGGATGGCTTATGTAAAAGAACAATTCCCGGAAGAAACCGGAATTGTTTTTGCAGATGCTGATGGGCAGCATGAAGTCAGGGATATTCTGCGTATTTGTAGTGAACAGATAAAACATCCGGATACTCTTGTTCTTGGAGCAAGGACCTTTTATGGTCATATACCCTGGAAAAGCAGAGCTGGCAACCAGATAACCCGGGGGGTTTTTTTCCTCTTCAGCGGGAAATATCTTTTGGATACTCAGACAGGTCTTCGAGCATTTTCAACAAAATTGATCCCCTTTCTGCTTTCTCTTGAAGGGAACCGCTACGAATATGAAATGAATATGCTTTTAGGCTGTATCGAAAAGGGGGTTGCGCTTACAGAAGTACCTATACGTACGATTTATGAGGATAAAAGAAACAGCACTTCACATTTCAGGCCAATAATTGATTCTGCCAGAATATACTTTTCTTTGTTGAAATTTGCGGGCGCATCATTTATCAGTTTCTGTATCGACTATATGTGTTTTATGCTGATTGGCGTGTTGATTGAAATTTGGTTTCCCGGAACTGTGAGATACTCTGTCATCATTAGCAATATACTGGCCAGATGTATCAGTGCTGCTGTGAATTACACACTAAATAAAAAATTTGTCTATAGGAGCACTGATAAAATTATTGCTTCTGCACCCCGATATGCCTTGCTTGCGCTGGGGATTCTGGTTGTAAATACGGCACTGCTTCAGCTTTTGTATGGAATATTGAAGGTTCCCAAGGCAATATCAAAGCTGCTTGTAGAACTAACGCTGTTTGTGGCAAGTATTTTACTTCAAAAAATTTTTGTTTTTAAAAACAGTCATATTGCGGCATCCGAATCAATGAAAAAATAATAATATGCTCCCTCCTGAGTTGATAAGTAGAAGAATAAAAACTTGCCAAACTAAGAGGGAGCATATTATTATTTTTTATTGTGTATTAGGAAGCAAAAATTAAATTGTCATCACTTTTTTGCATCTTTACTATACCATAAAATATGCAAAAATTCAAGTCTGTTACTTTGTCTGCGGCGGTGCTATAATCGTATTCCATAAATGTCAAGGAGGAATGTATTGTGGGTGATATGAACTGGCTGGAAGCGATGACCATGCAGACACAGATCGGGAAGGTGATGGAGACAAATCAGTACACGGAAAAGTTTGGCCTGTCGCTCAGTGACGAGGAAGCGCGGCTGATCGTGGCGGAGCGGACAAATTCGTTGAGAACGCAAAAGCGGGTGGAGTTTGGAGAAAGCATAGTGCCCCGGCTGATCTACGAATTTTGCGATTCCGACTATATTGATCAGGGGAATTATGTGCAGACGATGATAAGGCTTCAGGATATTTTCTATCTGTTTAAAAATGAGATGATGGACGAGATTACGGATGACGAGCTGATCCATTTTATGAAGGAGCAGTTTGAAACGATCTGCTATGGTGATCTGGAATATTTGGAGGGCACCTGTCTGGAAATATTTGCCCAGGCCGTGCGCGCCGGTTACCGCGGGCATCACAGGAGTGATGGCCGGGATGAGTACGCTCAGTTTGATGAGGTGCCGCGGTGGGATCGGGAACTGTATATGGAAGTGCTGAGGGAGCTTTGCTGGAGATAGGTATGGAGGGAATCGTTTATGCTGGGAGCAGATATGGGGGAAATTATGGGCGAAACGGAATATACGATGGAAGAAATTTTTCCGGTCGTTGCCAAGCTGGCCGGCCAGTACGCCGGGTATGAAAGTACGTCGGTGACTTACGAGCGGGCACAGCAGTTGATGGCGGCGGTGATCTACTGTATCCGGGAGTATGAAGTGTCCGCCGCGAATGGATTGATGGCGGGCCGGCCCAATGCCGCAGAGGCCTATAAGATGGGATATGATATTGCCGTACAGAAGGTTCTTGATATGAAGACGCTGTATCACGAGGTCATGGAGGATTTCAAAAGCTTTGGGGTTTTGTGCCTGGAGAACACGATGGTCCGGGGGATTGTGGAGTTTTTAAAGTGGTATGATGTGAGATATGCACCTCAGGAGACGCTGTTGACGCTGGATTATCCGGTTTTGAGGGATATCCATGGGCTTTCCGGGATCGATGCTATTTATGCCTATGTTCGGTGCATCGATCTGGAACAGAAATTTATATCGGCCTTTGACCGCTATTATGTGGAGCAGCTCCTTCGGGCCTATTCCCCGCGGTATAAGGATATGATTGAAAATATATGCAGTATCGTCCTTACCGGCGCGCTGGGGCATATATTGGCCGGGAAACCGATGGACAGCCCAGGATTTTTGAGGGCTGACTATGAGAGGATGCGCCAGGCGCTTGGGGAATTTGCCGGAGATGACATGCAAAACGGCATGCCGAATTGCATGCCTAATAGCATGCGGCGTCAGATCGGGGCTGTCCTGAACGGGTTCATCTGTGCTTATTATGATGACGCTGAGGAATTGATGGATTATTTCAGTTCTGAGGTGGATAATATTTCTGCAAGGATTGGGAACGCTCTTAAAAACGGTCATTTGGAGCGGGTATTTTTACTTTGAAAGACTATCGGCAGCAGGCCGCTGTGCGTCCTTTCCCTTGCATAAATGTTTTTCTTCTTGTATACTGGGGATATGCAATATGGGGAGCCGCCGATACAGGCCGCGTGCCAGCGGCGGCTTCCCCGTAGATATGAAACAAACGTAAGCGTTCGGATTTTTGTACGGTTACAGTAAACAGGAGGATATGATGTCCGGCAAACTTTTTTTATGTGCGACCCCCATAGGGAATCTTGAAGATATAACCTTTCGTGTTCTTGAAACGTTAAAGAGCGTGGATCTCATTGCGGCGGAGGACACCCGCCACAGCATAAAGTTATTAAATCATTTTGAAATTAAAACACCTATGACCAGCTATCACGAATTTAATAAGGTGGAGAAGGCGAAATATCTTGTGGAGCAGCTTCAAAAGGGCGTTAACATTGCTCTGATCACCGACGCGGGAACGCCGGGAATTTCCGATCCCGGTGAAGAACTGGTGCGGTTTAGCCTTGAAGCCGGGATCGAGGTGACCTCGCTGCCAGGGCCTGCGGCCTGCATTACGGCGCTGACCATGTCCGGGCTGAGCACCCGGCGGTTTTGCTTTGAGGGCTTTCTTCCCACGGATAAAAAGGAGCGGGAGGAGGTTTTGGAACGGCTGCGCAGGGAGACACGCACCACCGTCATGTACGAGGCGCCCCACCGGCTGCTAAAGACGCTGGCACTGCTTAAAGATGTGCTGGATGCGCGCAAAATCGCATTTTGCAGGGAATTGACAAAAAAGTATGAATCCCGTCTGGAGATGACCTGCGCCGAGGCGCTGGATTATTACCGGGAGAATGAGCCACGGGGCGAATTTGTCCTTGTGATCGAAGGCCAGAATCCTCAAATCCTTGTACAGGAGCAGCGGGCCGCCTGGGAGGCTATGACGGTCACGGATCACGTTCAGATGTATATGGACCAGGGCATGAGCAAAAAGGACGCCATGAAGGCGGCCGCCGGCGACCGGGGGATTGGGAAAAGGGATATTTATCAGGCGCTGCTTGATGAGGGCGAATAAAAAAGCCCCGGCAAAACTGCCGGGGCTCAATATTTATTAAATTATAACTGAGGACCAGCAGGAACTAAAGCCTTACCTGCTTCGTTGCCTTCGTATTTGGAGAAGTTCTTAATAAAGCGCTGTGCCAGATCCTTTGCTTTTTCATCCCACTGTGCAGCATCTGCATAGGTATCGCGGGGATCAAGGATCGCCGGATCTACGCCAGGAAGTTCTGTAGGTACTTCAAAGTTGAAGAATGGGATCTGCTTTGTCGGAGCCTTATCGATGGAACCATCCAGGATCGCATCGATGATACCACGTGTGTCGCGGATGGAGATACGTTTGCCTGTACCATTCCAGCCAGTGTTCACAAGGTATGCCTTTGCGCCGCTCTTTTCCATTCTCTTAACAAGCTCTTCAGCATATTTGGTCGGATGCAGTTCCAGGAATGCCTGGCCAAAGCAAGCGGAGAAGGTCGGTGTAGGCTCGGTGATACCGCGCTCTGTACCGGCAAGCTTAGCTGTAAAGCCGGACAGGAAGTAGTACTGAGTCTGTTCCGGAGTCAGGATGGAAACCGGAGGAAGAACACCGAATGCATCTGCGGAAAGGAAGATAACGTCCTTGGCAGCAGGAGCAGCGGAAACCGGGCGAACGATTTTTTCAATATGATCGATCGGGTAGGATACACGTGTATTCTCTGTCACGCTCTTATCGTCGAAATCAATCTTGCCTTCAGCATCAAGAGTAACGTTCTCTAAGAGAGCATTGCGTTTGATGGCATTGTAGATGTCCGGCTCGGAGTCTTTGTCCAGGTTGATAACCTTAGCGTAGCAACCGCCTTCAAAGTTGAAGATACCGTTGTCATCCCAGCCGTGCTCGTCATCGCCGATGAGGAGACGCTTCGGGTCTGTGGAAAGAGTTGTCTTACCTGTACCGGAAAGACCGAAGAAAATGGCGGTGTTTTCACCGTTCATATCGGTGTTGGCGGAGCAGTGCATGGAAGCGATGCCCTTTAATGGCAGGTAGTAGTTCATCATGGAGAACATACCCTTCTTCATCTCGCCGCCGTACCATGTATTTACGATAACCTGCTCACGGCTGGTAATGTTGAACATAGCAGCAGTTTCGGAGTTCAGGCCTAATTCTTTGTAGTTTTCTACTTTAGCTTTGGATGCATTGTAAACAATGAAATCCGGTGTGAAGTTTTCAAGCTCTTCGTCGGTTGGCTGAATGAACATGTTTTTAACGAAATGAGCCTGCCATGCAACTTCTACGATGAAACGGATAGCCATACGAGTGTCTTTATTAGCGCCGCAGAATGCATCGACAACAAAAAGTCTCTTGTTAGAAAGCTCTTTTAAAGCGATATCCTTAACGGTATCCCATGCTTCCTGGCTGGCCGGATGATTATCATTTTTATATTCAGGAGTTGTCCACCAAACGGTGTCTTTAGAGTTTTCATCCATAACGATGAATTTATCCTGAGGTGAACGACCGGTATAAATACCTGTCATAACATTAACTGCGCCCAGTTCACTTTCCTGTCCTCTTTCAAAACCTTCAAGTTCTGGTTTTGTCTCTTCTTCGAATAATGTTTCATAAGAAGGATTGTATACAATTTCCGTAGTTCCGGTGATGCCATACTGGCTTAAATCGATTTTTGCCATTTTTTCATTCAACCTTTCTTTTCTATGATGTAATAATAATATTGGCACAGAGATTGAAAGTCATGCGCCAATCCCCTGTAAACAGTTTCTATTATACAATACTGATGGTAAAAGTCAATAATCCGTTTTCTTCCCGGAACGCTTTTTTTGCGAAAAACAGGGGCTTTATACTCTGCTTGGGCTCCCATTGCCAAAAATTCCGTAGATATCCGGGATCGGTACATCCCGGGCTTCTGTAAATTCATATTTTTCAATAACAAATTTCCGGACGGCTTTGAGTATGTGGCAGTAACAGTCTGAAAGCCCTTCGGCAAATCCGCGTATATTTTTGTACTGCATACATCGAAAGGCTGAGAGGCTTTTTTGATTCA
The DNA here is from genome assembly GCA_902363555.1 of Lachnospiraceae bacterium. GTDB lineage: Bacteria > Bacillota > Clostridia > Lachnospirales > Lachnospiraceae > Catenibacillus. The sequence continues at coordinate 434,870 of CABJAM010000001.1, forward strand.
GCAGGTTGGTGCTGGTGCTCTCATTTCTGTAAAATGAAAAATAGTAGCCCCACTGGGCCAGTTTGCCCAATTCCAGAAGGATGACCCGGAAGGGCTCCAGCTCCAGGCGCTCTATGATGCGTTCGATAATATCGCCCAGAGGGATGGCGCCCTGAACTTCAAATTTCAACTGCAAAGCCGCCGTATCTTCCTCTGTAAAATGGGGGCCGGCCAGCAGAGCCGCGGGATAGATGGCCAGTGCCAGGAATTGGAGAGAATACAGATACATCATCGTATCCTGCCGGGTCGTTGGTGTTTGTAAGGAGCGGAAGACGACGTTGTCGTTGGGGATCAGGGCCATCGTACCTTTGACATTATAGGTCTTACTAAAGCCCAGGCGTTCCATCTGAGCAAGGGCATTGCGCACGGTGAAAATAGACACACCATATTCTTGTGCCAGACGGGCTTCGCTGGGCAGGTAGGTGTTGGGCGGATAGACGCCGATGCCGATTTTATTTACAAGATCACGGACGATACGTGTATAATAGTAATCCCGCCCGCGGACTGCATTCCATGTAAATGGGTCGTCATTTTGAGGCTCAACATCCGGATAAACTTTGGAAAGACGGTCCAGACTTTCCTCCACGGCGCTGGTCATTTTCACATACATATCCGTGAGCTGGTTCATTTTCGTCAGAGCGTCCTTTCCTTCCAGCATATGGATGATCCAGGAAGCGTTTGAAAATGAACTGCTGAGGGAAAGGCCGGTGATTGGCGCCTGGTCTTCTATGAAAAAGTTCAGACAGCTCCGCACTTCGATGGCTGAATATATATCGATAAAAAGGGGATTTTTACTCTGATTGAGTAAATCCTGGAACAGGGCGGACATCGGACGCCAGCCGCCGACTCTGGAGCCATACCGGCAGACCTTCTGAGCCTGCGCATAATGGGGCAGTTCGATGATACAGCACTTTTGGGCAGAGAAGGTCAGCAGCGGAGGAAGTACATGGGTCATGGTCTGGTAAAGCTGCAAAAGCCCGTTGCCATGAGCGGTAATCTTCCGGGCGGCGGTCTCGACAGAAAAACTGCCTTCATGGCTGCAGATCCTGGCGGCCCGGCGGGGCTGTATGTCGATGAGTCCTTCTTTTTTCAATGCATTCAGGACATCCGTTACGGTCCGTATGCCGACCTGATATTCTTCACAGAGACGTCGGCTGGACGGGAGCTGATGGCCGGGCTGGAGCTGACCGTTTATGATTCGGTTTCTTAGGTTCTGGTACATATAGTTGAATCTTGTATCCTTGGATTCCATATATAATTCCTTTCTGCATTCCGACAGTAAATCGATTCCCGTCCGCGTGCGCTGTTATGTTTATTTATGATTTTACCATTAATCACAGGCCTTTACAATGTCTGATATTTCACGGCACCGCAGTGTATGGCGTGGGCGCAGGCGGTAAGGAAGAAATTTCAGAAACATACTATTTGGTTACGTGAGCAGATAGAGCGTTGCCTGACTGAAGGAAAGTTGATATAATTAAAAAACATCAGATGATTACGTCACATACGTTAGACGTACGGACAGCATCGGATATTTTGGGAGTTATGGAGGAGTTATGACGACGCAAATGAATAAACGTACACATCATGCATGGAAAAACAGCAGATACACCTTGTGTGTTTTATTGCTGCTGGCGGCCATCGCAGTGGCCGGAATCTGGGGAACCCAGAGCTTACTTCTGGAAAATGCCCGCATCATGGGCGAGGATCTGGTACATAGCTATGTTGTGGACGAAGAACATAATGTGGAGATTTATAAAACGATGATCACATTGGGGATGTCTTATCTGGATGACTTGGCTGCTGCGGGCGCATCGGAGGATGAGGTGCGGCATTGGCTTATGGATTTTTTTGACAAGTCCGTTTCGGCAATACCGGATGCATATGTCTCCTGTTACGCGGTGGTGGATGGACAGATCATAGCATCCCAGCCCTTTGATGGCATGGAAAGCTATGACTATAAGGCTTCCCACTGGTACGAGCTGGCATTTGGAGCGCGGGGCAATGCTGTACTGACCGGCGCTTATCAAAGTGCTGCCGATCAAAAGCGGGTGGTCAGCATTGCCATGGCCAGCGCACAGAATGATAATGCGCTGATCATGGATCTGTATCCGGAGAAATTTATTGATCACAACAGTACTTTGACGCTGGTTGAGGGAAGAGCCTACTATCTTTGCGATTCCAGAGGCGATCTGCTCTACCATGACGCGCCGTTTAATGCGGATGGCGAAACTATGGAGGCCTATGTGGAGGATCTTTATAGTAAGATCCAGGAAGGAAATCTCAAGGCCGGAGATGTTATTACCGACTTAAACGGCAGCCGGCGGGGCATTTATTATTTCAGATCCGGTGATGGCTGGATGAGTATTCTTACGCTGCCCTATACAACGCTGCTTCAGGGGCTTTACGGTATATCTGTGCTGTATGCCGTAATATTGGTTATGTTTTTGATCGTTTCGGCATTTTTATGGCTGAAAGACCGGCGTATAGGGCGGGATATGGAAAGGACCAATGATACGATCCGGGTTTTGGGCAATTCCTATTATGCTCTGTATCGTATCGATATGGAGCGTGGGATTTATGAGATGACCAAGGGCTCGGACTTCGTGCGGGAGAGACTGCCCTATAAAGGGAATTATGAGGATTTGGTCAATGTCCTTGTGACTGCCATGGATGAGGACACCGGCAGTGATTTTAAGGAAGGTTTTTCACTTGAAAATATCCGCCGGTTGAACCGCAGCCGGACCGGGGAGTTTGGCGGGGATTTTCTTCGTACATTTGGTGGAACGTACCGCTGGATCAATGTCCGTCTGCTGATGGATGCATCCCTGGGCCGGGGGGAGGCCGTCTTATGCTTTCGGTTCGTAGATCAGGAAAAACAGCGTCAGTTGGACCATATCAGGCTTTTGGAGGATGCGTTGTCGGCGGCGGATTCCAGCGAGAAAGCCAGAATGCGGTTTTTTTCGGGCATGAGCCATGATATGCGTACCCCTCTGAATGTGATCATCGGTATGGCGGAGCTGGCGCTGCGGCCGGATTGCAGTGAACAAAAGATCCATGATTATCTTGAAAATATCCATGTGTCCAGCAAGCAGCTTTTGGCACTGATCAACGATATCCTGGAAATGTCAAGGCTGGAGCAGGGGCACATAACTCTGGAAACAAAGACCTTTAATATCAGCGACACACTGTCGGCCTGCGCGCAGCCCTTCATGGTGCAGGCAAAGACCGAGCATAAAACATTTAATATATCTATACAGACGGAAAATCCCGTCGTATGCGGAGATTCCATCCGGCTGACACAGATTCTAAATAATCTGATATCAAATGCCATAAAGTTTACCAATGCCGGTGATGTGATCACAGTGACACTTTGCCAGTCGGGCACCGGCCGGAATATGAATTATGTATTTACGGTGACGGATACGGGAATCGGTATGTCTGCCGAATTTCTTCCGCGTATTTTTGAACCCTACGAGCGTGAAAAACGTTTCGGCGTGCGGGAGGTCATGGGAACCGATCTTGGAATGCCTATTGTTAAAAATCTTATTGTTCAGATGGGTGGGGATATAACTGTAGAAAGCAGCCCGGGAAAGGGCAGCCGTTTTGTAGTCACTCTGCCATTTTCCCCAGGCGTTATGGCGGCGTCGGAGCCGGAGACTGTATTTTGCGGCGATATATTAAAGGGGAAGCATGTACTTCTCGCTGAGGATAATGCGCTGAATATGGAAATCGCTGTGGAGCTGTTAAAATCCTTTGGCTTACAGGTGACCACGGCAGAAAACGGCCGGATCGTTCTGGATATTTTCCAAAATTCTCCGCCGGGAACCTTTGACGCTATCCTTATGGATATGCAGATGCCGGAAATGGATGGCTGCACCGCAGCCCGGGAAATTCGTGCACTGCACCGGCCGGATGCTGTCCAGGTGCCGATTATTGCCCTGACAGCGAATGCTTTTTCTGAGGATATTGCCCGGACCCAAAGCGCAGGAATGAACGCCCACCTATCCAAACCGATCGATGCCACACTGCTTGGGGCAACGCTTGAGAAGCTTCTTGCTAAAGCACCTTTTCATTGCGATTCCGAGTAAAATAGTATATAATAATGGTATTAGTTTGAATGCAAAAGTATTTTCAGACGGGGAGGGATGTTATGGACGCCTATCAGGAGCTGAATAAGATACTCGTTGAGCTGTTTAACGATACCATGGATATTGAGCGGAAGTATGTAATGAAAAGTGAATTTAAAGATATCTCCGTCAATGATATGCATATACTGGATGCTATAGGAGCCGGAGGATCAAAAAGTATGTCGGTGATCGCAAAGACGGTGGGCGTGACGGTGGGCACGCTGACCATTGCCATGAACAGTCTCGTAAAAAAGGGATATGTGGCCCGCATCCGCAGTGAGGAGGACCGGCGTGTGGTGCTCGTCTCTCTCTCGGAAAAGGGCCGGGCGGCGTACCATTATCACGAGGCCTTTCATCTGAAGATGGTCCAGGCTATGCGGGATGGGCTGGATGATCAGCAGTGCGGGGTGCTGGTGACAGCGCTGACGAATCTGAGAACACATTTTATGAAGGTCTGACGACGGCCGGTCATAACTGCTAAAGACGGTGTTTGACGACTGGATGTGGCGGAAGCGTGGATTTTACCAAGGATAAGGAAAGGAGCTGCGGATATGACAAAGCTATCGGGTTCACAGGAGGATTATTTGAAGGAAATATATTTGATGCATATGCGCGGCCAGGAAATTCGGGTGACGGATATCGCTGCTATACTGGGCATCTCCAAGCCATCGGTGAATAAGGCGATCAACAGTCTGAAAGAGCAGGGCTATATCACCCATGAGCATTACGGCTCTATTGAGCTGACCGAAGCGGGGCTTGAGGCCGGAGAGGATATCGCCGAGAACTTCAGGATTTCCAATAAGTTTCTTGTGGAGGTGCTGGGCGTGGAGGCTGATGTGGCCGAGAACGAGGCCCACGGCATGGAGCATGTCATTTCCAGAGGAACACGCAAGAAGATGAAGAAATATATGAAGCGGCTGAAAAAGCAGGAGAAGTAGCGATCGGTAAGCTTACATTTATGGGATGGGCACGACCGTTTTCTTCCGGCCTTCGCAGTGGACGCTGTAAAAAGCAGTGCCCGGAACGTCCTTCATCATTGCCCGCACGGCGGCGGTATCGTCCGGTGAAAAGCGCAGGGCCAGGCCGCAGTCGGCTGTAACCTGGGTAGGCACAGGGATGATGCGCACGGACATCCCGGCGGCCTGCAGACGCTGCTCGGAGGCGATGGCGTGGTGGGTGCTGTTAAACGTAATAATCGAATAATCATCGGACATATCAAAGACCTCATTGAAAAATGATTTTACAGGTGGACCGGATGCCCGGACAGGCTTTGGATAAGGCGGCAGGCCTGTCCGAAATCTGTCCGGGCATCCGTCATGTTGAAAGCTTTTGCGCCATGGGAATGGCAGTATTTACGTGAGGATGACACTATTTACCGGAAGTATTTTATGGATTTTACCGGCTTCTCATGTTCCCGGCGCTCTGTGATCGGGTTTAGGGGATAGCCGATATTGCAGGCGTCAAAAGCGTACACTTCATCCATAGGAAGGCCGAAAAGCTCCTTTAAGCCATCTTTGTTTTTTATGTCGCTGACACCGGAGCAGATTTTAAATGCCAGTTCCATTTCCGTGGCCTTCAGCCACATATTTTCCATAATATAACCAAGGCAGACTTCCTCGCGCTGTGGCAGGCCGCCGCGCTCGGCAATAACGATCAGCCATGGGCTGATAAAAATATCATTGGCCGGCTTTTCACTGATCGCTTTGGCGATTTTGGCAGCCTCGGGATATTTCTGGCCAAGGCCCAGCGCTTCGATGCGGATGACCTCCTCATGGCGGGCTTCCTCGCAGAGTGCTTTCAGTTTTGCCGCTGTCTCACTGTCTCTGTGGATCACGAAAAAATGACGGAAGCTATCGGTGTTTTTTTGTACCAGACCGGCAAACGGCGCCAGCCGTCCGGCTTCAATGACTGCTTCGAGCTTTTCTTCGGGCAGTTCCGTAATATCAAACTGGCGGATGCTCCGTCTTTGTTCCAAAATTCGATCCAAAACCATTTTTTCAATAAGCATATGTAATTTCCTCCTCTGTTTCATGGGCAGTTCAGCTTTTTATGCCTGAGGTAAAAATAGGGCCGCCCGGTAATGAAGCTCATTACCAGAGCGGCTTATTTATAACGTCAAACACGGCGCATATCCTTTGGCGAAACAGTTCGTCCTTCGGAACGGTTACCCTTCGGCTGAACGCTTTCATGTCTTTATAGTAGAATATATTCGTGCGAATGTCAAGTGATTCGCCGTATTCATGCGGCAGTGTATTCGCCTGTATTCAGATGGCAGTGATTCGCCGCATTCCGGCGGAACTGCATTCAGGCGGCCTCGGGCGTACGCTCGCCGTCAAGCTGGCTGTAATCGTGGATCCAGCTCTCCATCCGATCCAGGATCAGATCAAAGGGCGCCGGGCCCAGGTTTAAGAGAAATTCATGGTAGGCCACCGGATCAAAGCTGTCGCCCAGGCGTTTCTGGGCCGTCTTTCGCAGCTCCTGAAATTCCAGATAGCCCACATAATAGGAAAGATAATTGCCGGGCTCCGCCACAACGGCGTCAAAGATGGCGTCGGCCGTCTCTTCGTCACCAATGTTAAACTGGTTCAGATAGTCCAGAGTGTCATCCCTGGTCCATCCCTCGTAATTGACACCCATGTCAATGCGGGTGGAGAGGGCCAGGCTGAACTCCTGATTGGCTGCAAGGGCATTGGCCACATTGATGTCATTGGTCAAATACTGATAGGAAAGCTGCTCCACATAAGTGGCCCAGCCCTCTGCATAGCCGGTGTTGGCGATCAGCTTGCGTATCGGGTGGGGATTGGTGCTGTAAAAATACGTGTTCTGATACAGATGACCGGGATAACCCTCGTGGGCAAGGGTCGTATATAAATAAACCGGATCATCATTTCTGCCATAGTAGCTGTTAATATAAATCGTATTGCTGTCCGTGGCGTCCAGCGCCGGCAGCATATAAAAGGCCGGACTGGCATTTTCGCCAATGGACTCATGGACGCTTTTAACATTAAAAACATCGGATACCGGCTGTGGAAACTCGTTCAGGATGGCCTTTTGCAGCGACTGGAGGATCTTTACGGGCTCCGTCTCCGGCGGCATCACCTCCGTCATTTTCGTAAACAGCTCTGCATCCTTGGAATACAGCAGTCCGATCAGCGTCAGATCCTGACTTATGGATTTATCCACCATCTCGATCATTTCATCCACGGACCTGGAAGATCCGGTATTTCCCTGGACAAGGTGGGTATAATATTCTTTTCCCTTTTCAAAACCCGCAAGGCCGCCGTCATTTTTTCCGGTACCCTTTAAGTCGGTCAGAACTTGGATGATCTCTTTATAGGCGGGAATGACATCATTCATCACCGCATTTTTGTTTTTCTGAATATATTCCTGTTTTTGCGCATCTGTTAAATCGGGAAGCTCCTGTGTCAGTTTTTCTTCAAAAATTTCAAGGAGCATATTATTTTCCGGGTCCTTTATAAACGCTTCGCATTGACTGACGATGGCATCCACGGTAAAATCAGCCATGAACAGCCCCTGCCGGGATTTTTCTTTTTCAATATTTAAAAGCTGGCCATAATAGCGTTTAACATCTTTCAATAATGCGATATAATCATTTACGTCATCCTCTGAGCGAAAGGCGTATTCACTCATTGTAATGGGAAGCTGGGTCTGTACGCCGATGGTTGGGCTGAACAGTGTTTCATATAAGGCGTAATCGTAGCCTTCCAAAGCCGCCGTTACATTGCCCATAAGTATATCGTAGATCAATTGCTGGTTTTCGGACAGATTTTTATAGTCAAAGGACTTCAGCTCTTTGAGCAGTTCCCGGGATTCGTCCAGATCATCTTCGGTGGGGAGCAAAGCGTCGCCCAGAGTGACCTCATCCATGGAAATACCGTAATTTTCCGGATGCTCAAGAACATAGTGGAAGCTGACAGAATCCTCTGTGACCGCATCCGAAAACAGCTCCATGAGCAGCTCGTTAAACGCCATGGAATCTCCGGGATTTAATCCGATCTGAGAAATCTTTACATCGCCGCGGGCATTGCTGCTGTCAGCCGCCCCGGACGGCCCGTTACATCCTGGAAGCAGCAGGAAAATAACAAGCATAAGGGATAGGAAGCGCATGTGGATTTTAGACATTGGGTAACTCCTTTCATGGCAGTTTGATCAAAATGTTGTTGCGGCCGGGCAGATAAACCTGCGCGCAGGCGCGCTCCACGCAATTACTGCAAAATTAGCATATCCGGTTTGATAATAATTTATCCGGTTCCATAAATAAATATGTGACAATCCGTTCCATTTGAATGGTTACAATTATAGCATGATTACGGATGCTTAAGCAAAGAAAATAAATGCCGGGCAATCTTGTTCCGATGTGCGGCAGCGATGCAAAACAAAATTACTTTACATTTTACTATTAAATACTTCATAATGTTGAAGTATGCGATTGAATAAGATAAAATAAGACTTGAAGAGTTGTAAATTTATCATAGGACTAATATGTATACAGGAGGACGATTATGGACAAATTACCACCAAAAGCCGATGGCTGTGCAAAATTACAACCGGAAGGGGTCGGCCGAAGAAAGGACAAAAACGAAAAGCTGATTAAAGCGCTGCTGCTCTACTGCATGGAAGAATCGTATGATATGACCGATAAGGACTGCGAATGCATGCCGCTGACACCGGAAGGCCGTAAGAAGATCAAAGCTCTGCTGGCCGGATGGCTGGGGGAAGAAAAGGCGGAGGAGCTGCTTGTAAGAGTTGAAAACGGGATGTACAATCCTTAGAGAGCCGGTGATGCTCACCAGAAGGTTTCACAGTAAGTAACTAAATAAGAAATGATTTTCATATTTTGCAATTAAGTTATACAGGTTTATAATGATATAATGTATCTATACAACCGGAAAATGGAGGGTTTATTAAATGAAAGTATTAGGAATTTCTTTTGGCCGTAAGGGCCGCTGCTCAGACATCCTGACAAAGCAGGCGTTATTTGAAGCCAAACGCTGCGGCGCTGATGTGGAGTTTATCAATGTGATCAATCTGGATATCGGCCACTGTACAGCCTGTGACGCCTGCAGCGCTGCCCGGAACCGTGGCAAACAGGTGAAATGTTATAAAAAAGATGATTACCATATTCTTGAAGAAAAAGTTTTGGACGCTGACGGTATCGTTCTGGCAGCTCCGGTGTACGCTGTGGCTCCGGTGGGCCAACTGAAAAACTTTATCGACCGCTTCGGACCTGCACATGACAGAGCTGCTCTGGACAAGGATCAGGAGCGCAGGAAGAAAGAAGGCATGGAGCCTTTAGACCCGAGATATTTTAAAGACCGTCCGATCGCTTACATATCCGTGGGCGGCGCTATCACACAGAACTGGGTAGCCCTTGGCCTGCCGACCATGCACCTGTTTGGCATGTCCGTGAAAATGAAGAGCGTAGGCCGTCTGGATGCTTATGATATGGGCCGTACCGCCAGCCCGGTGCTGGATGAAAAGCTTATGGAAAAAGCAGCCGCTCTGGGCCGCTCCGTCGCCGAAAACCTTGGCAAGCCGTTGGAAGAAATGACCTTTACCGGCGATGACGGCTGCTGTCCGGTATGCCACAACAACCTGCTCACCTTCACCGGCTCCACCACTGTGGAATGTCCTATCTGCGGTATTAAAGGCCAGGTGGCTGTGGATGGCGACAAGATGTCCGTAACCTTCAGCGAGTACGAGCAGAACCGCGCCCGCGGAACAACCAACGGCCTGATCGAGCACTGCGAAGAAATCGGCAGCATGATCCCCATTGCTATAAAGAAGCTGGAAGAAAATAAAGATTTATTACCGAAGCTGCTTGAAAAATTTGAGAAATTTGATGAAACGATTGCGAATATGTAATCGTACAGCGCCGGGCGTCTCCCATACAGGGAACGCCCGGCGATTTTTATTTCAGCGGGCAGCGAGCCAAAGTCTGGCTTGCTTGACCCTGGCGACTGCCGTGGGAGTCAACCTGCTTCGGGGGATTTGACTTTCATCTGCGCGCAGAGATTGCCGCAAATAAGCGCTTCTATATTGCGAATAATTGCTTGTATTAATTGCTTCTATATATAGAAATATTATGCTATAATTTAGGAAGCTAATGAACGATCTTCACGTATAAGGAGTGATTATTTATGCAATACATTAATTTGAGTAATGGCGTCCGTATTCCCCAACTGGGCCTTGGCGTATGGCAGACGGAAAATGGCCGGCAGACCGAGGATGCTGTGTGCTGGGCACTGGAAGCCGGTTACCGCCATATTGACACGGCGAAGGCTTACGGGAACGAGCGGAGTGTGGGCGACGGCGTGAGAAAAAGCGGAATCCCCAGGGAAGAAATATTCATCACCACAAAGCTGTGGAATGAGGACGTGCGCGCCGGGCGTGCCAGAGCGGCATTTGAGAAAAGTCTTAAAGAGCTTGGAACCGATTATGTGGATCTGTATCTCATCCACTGGCCGGCTGACGGCTTTGAGGAAGCCTGGCTGGCTATGGAGGAGCTTTATAACGCCGGTAAGATCAGGGCTATCGGTGTCAGCAATTTCCATAAAAGCCATCTGGACAAGCTTGCCAGTGCAGCTCATATAAAGCCCATGGTCAATCAGATTGAATCCCATCCCTATTTTAATAATCAGGAGCTGATCGATGATTGTCTGGCCAATGATATAGCCGTGGAGGTGTGGAGCCCGCTTGGCGGAACCGGCGGTAATGTCCTTCAGGATGAGGTTTTAGGCCAGCTTGCGCAAAAGTATGGGAAATCACCGGCGCAGATCGTTCTTCGCTGGGATGTGCAGCGGAAGGTGATCGTCATTCCTAAATCTATACATCAGGAGCGCATTGTCTCCAATTTTGATATTTTTGACTTTGAATTAACCGATGACGATATGAAGATTATTAACGGATTGAACAGGAATCGCCGTGTGGGGCCGAATCCGGACAACTTTGATTTTTAATGGCTGATAATATGGATAATGATGGGGAGGATTTATTGTGACGAAAAATTTAGTGATACCGAATACAGAATTAGGGGCTATCTACCCTTTGGGGCTGGGAACTACTGCAGCAGGATTGAAGTGGATCGGTGAAGATGCTGACCGGTTGTTTGATTTATTTTTAGAAAATGGCGGGAATCTTATAGATACGGCCCGGGTATATTCCGACTGGGTGCCCGGTGTCATAGGACGGAGTGAAAAAACCATTGGCGATTGGCTTGCGTCATCCGGCAAGCGCGACCAGGTTATTTTGATGACAAAGGGCGGCCATGCGTCCATGTTGGAAATGCCGCCGGATATGCATCAGGTGCGTCTGTCCAGAGAGGAAATGTCAAAGGATCTGGAGCTGTCGCTGGGCGCTCTGCAAACAGACTGTATTGATATTTATTTATACCATCGTGATGATGGACAGCGCCCGGTAGAAGAATTGGTGGAAACCATGCAGGATTTCGTACACCAGGGAAAAATACGTTATTATGGCTGTTCTAACTGGAAGCTTTCAAGGATACAGGAAGCGGACAGCTATTGTAAAAAGCAGGGATACCGCGGATTTGTGGTGAATGAGGTGCTGTTTAACATCGGCACGGCCCATATGGACCCGCCGATGGATGATACGCTTGTATGGGCCGATGCGGCGACGCGTGCCTGGCATAAGGAGAACCCCCAGACGCTGGCAGCAGCTTATTTCGGCAACTGCGGCGGTTTCTTTCAGCAGTATCTGGAGGGCGGGGAGACGGCCGTCCGCGATACGGCCTATCTGACCGAGGGGAACCGGGCTACCGCCCGGCGCATCAGCGAGCTGACCCAAAAGTATGGTGTATCCATACTTCAGGTGGTCCTGGGATTTTTCACTCAACTGGATTTTCCGTGCCTTCCGCTATTTGGACCGAGAAATGCTGAAAATCTGAAAGAGGCTATGGAAATCTTTGAGATTCCTTTTACTAAGGAAGATTTTTGGGGATTGTGATTTTGCAATTCTGATCTGGCTGTTTTCTGCTTGCTTTTGATAAAAAAACAAGCAGAAAAAACAGGCAGAAAAAACAAGCAGAACCGAACAAACTACAAAGACGGAGAAATACCAAAAGCTTATCGTTGCTTCTATGGAGTCTGTGGGAAGTTGCAAAGCGTCTGATATTGCACAACAGATTGTACTGAATCGTAAGCAAAACTTCGATAAATAATATATAATGTTACAAATTATTAGAAGCACTTTTGTAATTGTGACACTGGGGTGAATATCCCCATAACATTTTCAAATTTATCTTCATAAAAAATTTTGCTATCATCAGACAATTTTCTAAAACTTCTCTCTAATTTATTTTTTACAAAATTCGCTCCATCTTCAATACTCATTCCCTTTTCTTTGTATGCTAAATATAGTAAACTTGGAATACTATCAAAATGTGATATTGCATCAGCATCTGCAATTATTTGTTCTTCCTTTGATAATCTCGTATTCTCAATACTTCCTCTATGATTTAAAATACAATTTTTGACAAGTTCTATTTTATCTTCTTCATATTTGAACTTTCTTAAAATTTCATCTGCTATTTTAGCTCCATGGATATGATGATCTTTATATAAGTCATAATCTGTAATAGAAGCAATATCATGTAACCAGGCTGCAATTATACATACTTCTTTATCAGCATTATACTTATTGGCAAGAAGTTCTGCATTATTAGCGACTGCTTCAATATGATATAGAACACCTCTTCCAAATTTGTTGTTTTTATTTTCTGTTCTAATTTTTATTTCAGTTTTTAAATATTCAATTATATCATTTCTCATAATAAATTTACGCCTTCGTTTGGCCTGCATATTAAAAAGCAGATATGTAGGTTTTCTTATTAAATATAATATATGCCAAGCTAATGAATAAGTCAAACAAAAGTGCTATAATTTCAAGTTCCACCCTTGACAAAGCCATTCAAAAGTTTTATCCTGTATGTATTCATGCGAATTTCATAAAATTCAAATGCTGTGAAAAGAAAAGTAGGTATCAGAACCCGGCAAAGAGAGCTCCGTAGGGTGAAAGGGAGTCCGGCGCCTGTTATTGAAAATGGCCTTGGAGCGGCGCACCGACCACGGTAAGGGTTGAACAGACTGACCGTATAGGCTGCGACGGGAGCGCCCGTTATAGCGTCAAAGTATTGGAGATTATCCATAGTTTTAGATATCGCCAGTACTTACTAAGGTCCGTGCCGCGAGGCCCGGATAAATCAAGGTGGTACCACGAAGCATAAGCTCTCGTCCTGAATCTCAGGACGGGATTTTTTTTGCGCGAAGCGACGAGCCAAACTGGGAAGCTAGCTTACCAGTTTGGCGACCGCCGCGACCCGGTGTAGCAGAGCGGAACCGGGTGCGCGAAGTGACGAGCCAAGCTGGGAAGCAGCTTACCAGTTTGGCGACCGCCGCGATCCGGTGAAGCAAAGCGGAACCGGGTGCGCGAAGCAATTTATTAAAAAAATGTATTTTTCAGGAGGTATTTTATCATGGCAAAGAAACCCTATTACATCACCACAGCCATTGCCTACACATCTGGCAAGCCCCACATCGGCAACACCTACGAGGCTGTCCTGGCTGACAGCATTGCCCGTTTTAAAAGAATGGAAGGCTACGATGTGCGTTTCCAGACCGGAACCGATGAGCATGGCCAGAAGATCGAGATCAAAGCCAACGAAGCCGGCATCACGCCCAAGGAATACGTGGACAATGTGGCTGGTCAGATCAAAAGTATCTGGGATCTGATGAACACATCCTACGACAAATTCATCCGCACCACCGACGACTACCACGAAAAGCAGGTGCAGAAGATTTTCAAAAAGCTTTACGATCAGGGTGACATTTACAAAGGCTATTATGAGGGAAAATATTGCACACCCTGTGAATCCTTCTTCACTGAAAGCCAGCTTGTAGATGGCAAATGTCCGGACTGCGGCCGCGAGGTTGTCAACGCCAAGGAGGAGGCTTATTTCTTCAAATTAAGTAAATATGCGGACCGTCTGATCCAGTATATTAACGACCACCCGGATTTCATCCAGCCGGAGTCCAGAAAAAATGAGATGATGAACAATTTCCTGCTCCCGGGCCTTCAGGATCTGTGCGTGTCCCGTACAAGCTTCACGTGGGGAATCCCTGTGGACTTTGATCCGAAGCATGTGGTCTACGTATGGATCGATGCTCTGAGTAACTACATCACCGGTCTGGGCTATGATCTGGATGGCAATAGCGACGCTCTGTACGAGAAATATTGGCCAGCCAATCTGCACCTGATCGGAAAGGACATCATCCGTTTCCATACGATCTACTGGCCGATTATGCTCATGGCTTTAGACCTGCCGCTGCCAAAGCAGGTGTTTGGTCATCCGTGGCTCCTTGTGGGCGAAGGCAAGATGAGCAAGTCCAAGGGCAATGTGATCTATGCCGATGATCTGGTGGATTTCTTCGGCGTGGACGCTGTGCGTTATTTCGTGCTCCATGAAATGCCTTTTGACAATGACGGCTCTATTACATGGGAATTGATGGTTGAGCGCATGAACTCAGACCTTGCCAATATCCTTGGCAACCTTGTGAACCGCACCATTTCCATGAATAATAAATATTTTGGCGGCCTTATTACCAACCCAGGTGTGTGCGAGGCTGTGGATGAGGAGTTAAAGGCGCTGGCTGTGGATACACCTAAGCGTGTGGCTGCCAAAATGGATAAGCTGCGCGTGGCGGATGCCATTTCCGAAATCTTTACATTGCTGCGCCGCTGCAATAAATATATCGATGAGACGGAGCCGTGGGTTCTGGCCAAGGACGAGGCCAAAAAGGACCGCCTGGCTACGGTGCTTTATAACCTTATGGAGGGTATCCGTATTGCGGCTGTCTGCCTGCAGGCCTTCCTTCCGGAAACCTCTGAAAAGATTTTGAACCAGTTGAACACAAGCCAGCGTTCCTATGAGGATCTCACCGGATTCGGCCTTCTGGAAACCGGCAATAAGGTTGTGGAAAAGACGGAAATCCTGTTTGCACGCCTCGACTTAAAAGAGGTTATGGAAAAGGTAGACGCCATGAATGCCGCCAGAGCCGCCCAAAGCGAAAAGCCTGAGGAAGAAGAGGTTGTGGAAAATGTGATCGATATCGAAACAAAGCCGGAGATCACCTATGATGACTTTGCAAAACTGCAATTCCAGGTAGGCGAGATCATTGCCTGCGAGGAAGTGAAAAAATCGAAAAAGCTGCTCTGCTCTCAGGTGAAAATTGGCAGTCAGGTGAAGCAGATCGTTTCCGGCATCAAGGCTCACTACACGCCGGAGCAGATGGTTGGTAAAAAAGTTATGGTCGTTGTCAACTTAAAACCGGCCAAGCTGGCAGGAATCCTTTCTGAGGGAATGCTGCTGTGTGCCGAGGATGCTGATGGAAATCTTTCCCTGATGGTGCCGGAAAAGGAAATGCCATCTGGCGCTGAAATTTGCTGACGCAGGGAGGACACCATGTCGATCTCCCGGTTGGCCGTATTTATCATTGAAATTATAGGAACTGTGGCCTTCGCCTCCTCGGGCGCCATGATCGGCATCCGAAAGAACATGGATATTTTCGGTATCAATGTTCTGGCGATCACCACAGCTCTTGGCGGCGGTCTGATCCGCGACCTGGTGCTCGGCATCATACCGCCTAATATGTTTCGGAACAGCTCCTATGCCATTGCCGCCGTCATTACGGCCTGTCTGCTGTTCCTGCTTTTCCGGCTGCGCCAGCAATTGCTGGAGAGCCGGTTTGTGGAGCTTTATGAAAAATGGATGAATGTCATGGATGCCATCGGTCTGGGAGCTTTTACAGTTATCGGGATCGATACAGCTTTGAGCCTGGGCTATGACAGTACCTTTTTACTGTTATTTGTGGGCGTCATCACAGGTATTGGCGGCGGGATGCTCCGGGATATTATGGCCGGCAATACGCCGTTCGTCTTTGTAAAGCATGTGTATGCCTGTGCATCCATTGCCGGGGCCGTCGTATGTCTCATATTGCGCAGCTTTATCCCCGATGCCGGCGCCATGATCGCCGCCGCGGGGCTGGTGATCCTCATACGTCTGCTGGCCGCTCATTACCGGTGGAATCTGCCCCGGGTGCAATAAGGAGTAATTTTTATGCTATCACATAATAACCAGAAAAAAATTGCGGTGATCAATGATCTCACCGGTTTTGGCCGCTGTGCGCTCACTGTGGCCATTCCGGTGATTTCCGCTATGAAGGTGCAGTGCTGTCCTATACCCACCTCCATTTTATCCAACCATACAGCCTTTGACAGTTGTTTTATCGATGACTACACAGACAAAATGGAGCCATATGTCAATGAATGGAAAAAGCTGGGCCTTAAATTCAATGGCATATACAGCGGATTTTTGGGCTCCAAGGCGCAGATCGATATTGTGGCGCGCATTTTTGAGTCCTTTAAAACTGAGGAGAATCTCATCATTATCGATCCTGTCATGGGAGATAACGGCACGCCCTACCGCACCTACACCCCACAGATGTGTCAGGAAATGAAACGTCTCATCCGCTATGCGGATATCCTCACGCCCAATGTGACCGAGGCCTGTATCCTCACAGACACTGTGTACAAAACCGGGTGGACGCTGGATGAGCTGGAAGCGCTGGCTCATAAGCTGGCCCAGGCTGGCCCGAAGCGCATTATCATCACCGGAGTGGACCTGGGCGAGGAAATTGGAAACTACTGCTATGCCGCCCACACGGCTGCCGGTTCCGGTCGTCTTCTGACTATAAAAAAAGCCGGCGATTCCCGCTGCGGCACCGGCGATCTGTTTACATCGATCATAGCCGCGGATGCGGTCAATGGCGTGGACCTGGAAACATCTGTACAAAAAGCCGCCGGTTTCGTGGCCGACTGTATACGCGCATCCGAAAAAATGGAAATTCCCCTCACCGACGGTGTCTGTTTTGAGGAGCTGCTGGGGCAGCTTGCTACCGCCGGATAATGCTATATGAAATATAAGGAGTCGATAAATAATGATGACCATTTTATATGAAGTCCGCGATAACCTGTATATCAACCTGACCAACCGCTGCCCCTGCGCCTGCACCTTCTGTCTGCGTCAGACGCGGAATCATATGGACAGCTCCGGCAGCCTGTGGCTGGACCATGAACCGACCGCCGCCCAAGTCATCGACCAGTTAAAACTCCGTGACATGACCCGGTACACAGAAATCGTATTCTGTGGCTTCGGTGAGCCCATGGAGGCCCTTCCCGTGCTATTGGAGGTTGCCGCCTACATCAAAGCGCATTACCCCAACCCCATCCGCATAAACACCAACGGACAGGGAAACCTTATCCACGGAAAAAACATCGAGCCCCTATTCAAAGGACTCATCGACACCATGTCCATCAGCCTGAACACCCCCGATGAGGACGCCTACGACCGCATCGTCCGCAGCAAATACGGAAAAGCCGCCCACAAAGCTATGCTTACCTTCGCCCAAAACTGCACCCGGTACATCCCCCACGTCGTCCTAACCACCGTCTCCACCACCATCACCAAAGAAGAGGAATCCCAGTGCCAGCAAATCTGCGACCGCCTCGGCGTAACCTACCGCATCCGTGAATACGACAGCTAAACCCTACACCCAATAAAAAGGGTTCAGCAGGACTTAGGGGGCAGGCCTTTGCGTTAATCCGGCAAAAAGGAAAAAGAACGGAAACAACATAAGAATACTCCCCATCCTTTTTGCCAGATTGCCCTTAGCAAAGACCTGGCCCCTTAGACCTGCTTAAGTGGCGAAAACGCCGTCGTAGTGGCCCATCCCCAGGCCTGCCGCCGCCGGAGCGTACCGTTTTCTGAACCCATCCACCCCCCGCCCTCGGATATTTTTTCTGAAATTTTTCTTAAAATTCTTGGATACTCCCCCCACATGGTATATAATGAAACGGTATTGTAAAAGAATGTTAAAACAATTGCAATATAATACGACATTCAGCCGAACAAAAATGACCGCGTGCCGATCATATAATCCTACGGATACAAGGCTGAATCGCTCGATGATCAGGAGGCAGCAACATGATATTTGACACACATGCGCATTACGACGACGCACAGTTTGACGCGGACAGAGAAGCACTTCTGGAAAGTCTGAACACCCATGGCATCGGCCGTGTCGTCAATATTGGCGCAAATATAGAATCCACAAAATCCAGCGTGGCGCTGGCAGAGAAGTATCCATTCATCTATGCTGCCGCAGGCGTCCATCCCAGTGATGCCGGCCAGTTAAATGAGGATGTTTACCAATGGCTCAAAACATTGACGGCCCATGAAAAGGTGGTGGCCATTGGAGAAATCGGCCTGGACTATTACTGGGAAAAGGAAGCGGACGTGCGCGCCAATCAGAGGGAATGGTTTGTCCGGCAGTTGGAGCTGGCCCGGGAATGCGGGCTGCCGGTGAGCATACATTCCAGAGACGCGGCGAAGGACACACTGGACATTGTCAAAGGCCATGGCCGCGACGTGGGCGGAGTGGTCCACTGCTTTTCCTACGGCGTGGAGCTGGCCCGGGAATACCTGAATATGGGTTACTACATCGGTGTTGGCGGCGTTGTCACATTTAACAATGCCAAAAGTATTAAAGAGGTCGTGGACTACGCCCCGATGGACCGCATCGTCATTGAAACGGATTGCCCTTACCTGGCGCCGGTGCCCCACCGCGGCAAAAGGAACTCATCGCTGAATCTGCCTTATGTCGTTTCGGCGATCAGCCAGATCAAGGGCATCTCTCCGGAAGAAGTAGAAGCCATCACGTGGAAAAATGGCATGGACCTGTACCGGATGGCTGATGCATCCAGACAATAAGGAGGACAATTTATGAATTATAGAAAGCTTGGAATGATTGCAGGAGCCGTACTTATGGCGGCGGCACTGGCGATGACCGGATGCTCATCAAAGAAGGACCCGGCCGGCGGCGCATCGACAAATGCCGCGCAGAGTGAGACAGCGGCGCCGGATGTGCCCAGTGAAATAAAGCTGGGCGCGTACAAGGGCGTGGCGGTGTCTGTGGAAAGGCTGGCAGATATCACCGACGCCGATGTGGAGGCTTCGATCACTTCCGTTGTGGAAAATTCCACGGTGAGCCATGAAAACAAATCCCGGGCTGTGGCCGACGGCGATACGGTCAACGTAAGCTATACCGGCTATATTGACGGCGAGGAGATACCCGATTCCTCCATAGAGGATTATAATATGCTCATTGGCTCCGGCATTTTCTTTGATGGTGCGGAATCTGGGCTGGTGGGCGTGATGCCCGGAGCTACGGTAGACATATCCGTGACTTTTCCGGACAGCTACCCGAAAGCGGAGCTGGTGGGAAAATCGGCGGTTTACAAGGTGACCGTCAATTATATTTATGAGGAAAGCCAGGGTGAGCTGACAGATGCATTTGTGGCAGGCATCTCTGACTGTAAAACCGTGGAGGAATTTCGTCAGGTGACCCGGGAGGCGCTGGAACAGAGCCGCGATAACGAGCGTTTGCTCATCCGCCGCAACGCGGTCTGGGAAAAGGTCATGGAAAACTGCGAGGATGTAGCTTACAGTACATCGGAAATTGCAGCCATTGCCCAGGAATACAAGGCCTATGACGAATCTGCAGCTAAGGATTTCGAGATGACCCTGGAGGAATACGTAAAGCAGTATCAGAATATGACCCTGGAGGAATACAATGCTTCCATTGAGACTTTGGCTAAAGCAGAAATTAAGAGACAGCTCGTGGCTGAGGCTATTGCCAAAGCGGAAAATATAAATTCAGACAATATCACTGAGGACGAAATCATCCGCTGTTCGCAGGAGCAGGGCTATGAGGCGGTGGATGGGTATAAAAATGACCGCGGTGAGGAAGGTATCCGGCAGGATGTATTATTTAACCGGGTTCTGGATTTCGTAGTAGAAAATGCGGTTATCACGGAAAACTGATCCAAGGAGGTACATTATGGGTGTAAAAAGGAAAAAGAAAACACATACCGGCGCTGTGGTTGCCATCACGCTTATGATCATTGTCATGCTGGCGGCTGCCGGCGTACTGCTCTGGCTGTTCTTTTTTAAAGGCAATGATGCGGATGCAGTACAGAAGGTTTATAACACGTATACACAGGATGTAGCTCAGGGCCGCTATGATGCGATTTATGATCTGGTCCATGAGGATGTGCAGGCATCGATTGACAAGGAAACACTGACCGCCCGTTATACGAATATTTTGAGCGGTATCGACGCTTCCAACATTGCCTTCACGCTTACTGGTTCTGAGGAAACGGATAACGGATGGTATTATCGCTATAAAATGTCTATGGATACGTCTACCGGTGTCATGGACAATTCCTATACCATGCAGATCTGTGAGGATTCCCAGGGTGAATTTAAAATCATGTGGAGTTCCAATCTGATCTTTCCTGCGCTGGGCGACAATGATAAAGTCCGGGTCAATACTTTGGATGCCAGCCGGGGAACGATCTACGATGCTGACGGCGCCGCCATCGCACTGGACGGCCAGGGGGCCAGCGTAGGCCTTGTGCCCGGCAAAATATCCGCAGACACAAAGGATGCAGACCTGGAAAAACTGGCAGGTCTTTTAGAGGTTTCTGTGGAATATATTAATGAACAGCTCAGTGCCGCCTGGGTCACGGATGATGTGTTTGTGCCCATCCGTTCCATTGCTGTGGATAATCAGGCGCTTATTGATGAGGTCATTTCCATACCGGGCGTCATGGTGAATAATACCAATGCCCGCCAGTATCCTTACGGAAATGTGCTGGCTCATCTCACCGGCTATGTTCAGAGCATCAGTGCCGAGGAGCTGGAGGAGATGAAGGACGACGGTTACGACAGTAACAGCATTGTTGGCAAGAATGGTCTTGAAAAGCTGTATGAATCCACCCTGCGGGGCACGGACGGCTGTGAGATACTTATTGTGAACAGCGATGGTTCTTTGAAGGAAACGCTGGGCTATAAGGCTGCTCAAAATGGAAAGGATGTCCACCTGACCATCAATGCCCGTCTGGCCAAGATCCTTTACAGCCAGCTCGGTGCCGATAAGGGGCTGGCCGTGGCTATGAATATGAAAACCGGCCAGGTGTTATCGCTTGTGAGTACGCCATCCTACAATCCCAATGAATTTGTGGCCGGTATAACAACAAGTAATTGGGAGGCGCTCAACAACAATGAGGCGCTGCCATTGTACACCCGCTACACATCTACCTGGGTGCCCGGTTCCGTATTTAAACCCGTAACCGCAGCCATTGGCCTGACCAACGGAACTATCGACCCCAATGAGGTATCGCCCAGCAATGGTCTGAGCTGGCAGAAGGACAGCAGTTGGGGAAATCTGACTGTGACAACACTGGAAACTTACGGGGATGTGACATTGGATAAGGCGATTACTTACTCCGATAATATTTATTTTGCAAAACAGGCCTTAAATATGGGTCGCGACCTGTTTGCGAATGGTCTGGATGCCACAGGCTTCGGGGAGACGCTTCCGTTTACCCTGGGTCTTGGCACCTCCAGCTATGGCTCTCTGAGAGAAAGCTCTGATGAGCTGTTGTTAGCCAACAGCGGATACGGCCAGGCCGAAATGCTCGTGAATCCTATCCATCTGGCGTCGATCTACACCGCATTTATGAACGGCGGCAATATGATCCAGCCGTACATGGTGGAAAATGCGGCTGAGCTGGGCGATGGCAGCGGCGCTGTGGCTCCGGGAACTGTATGGAAATCCGGCGTTTTCAGTGCCGAGGCTGCTGAGATTGTGAAACAGGCATTGATTCATGTCGTTACCGAGGGCACCGGAACCCAGGCAAATATCGAGGGTATGACCCTGGCCGGGAAGACCGGAACGGCGGAGATCAAGGCGTCTCAGGACGATACGACCGGTACGGAGCTTGGCTGGTTTATCGGCTTTGAGGTGGATAGCAATAATGACCCTGTAATGATTCTGATGATGATCGAGGATGTGAAGGACCGCAATGGCAGCCATTATGTCGTGCCCAAGGTTGCGGATGCATTCAGCCTCTATCGGGCAGGCACGGATGTGCAGGTTCCATCTGGAGATGTCGGAGATGCTGGAAATGCCGACGAATCCAGTGGCGCCGAAAACACTGGCGGTATCGGAACTGCCGGTACTGCTGATGATTCAGGACAGACGGCAGATAACGGTGATACAGCAAGTGGTTTGGAATAGTCTGCCAGGAAGGGCGCTGTATCCTGTAATTCAGGAAGGCGCCGAGGTTATACCATAAAGATTAAGGATAAGGCATTTGTAAGAATACTAAAGACAGTTAATTCTTACAAATGCCTTAAATTGTCTTACATTATAAATATATACCTGTTTTTGTTGCTAAACATTTGATATAATAATAATGAAAAAGACTATGCTAAACATCTTTATATCAAATATGAAAGAGGTGAAAGTTATGAAAAGAAGAGTAAAGAAAATGTTGGCATGTTTTCTGGCACTTGTAATGATCGCATCGTCCGGAGGGTTTTCTGCATTTCAGGTATTTGCCGAAACGGATGTGAAATCACCTGAGGTTGCGTCTAAGACAGCCAGCAGCATAACACTTAAAACCGTAGAAGGTTATGAATATGCACGCAGAACTGTTGACGACGCAGGAAATAAAGAATGGAAATGGGCAAAGAGCGATCAGTACAATGCAGAGAAAAAAACTGTAAGCTTCACTGGTCTGGATGCGGGCACTGAGTATGAATTTGCCTGCCGGCAAAAGGACGTTGAGGGCGCGGAGCTGGGAACAGTAAAGGTTACCACAGCCGCAGCAGAGACCGAGGCACCGCCGGAGACAGAGAAGCAGACCGAGACCAAGCCGGCCGAGACGACACCGCCGGAGACGGAAAAGCAGACCGAAGCTGCTCCGGCTGAGACGACACCGCCGGAGACAGAGAAGCAGACTGAGACCAAGCCGGCCGAGACGACACCGCCGGAGACGGAAAAGCAAACCGAGACTAAACCGGCCGAGATGACACCGCCGGAGACAGAGAAACAGACTGAGACTGCACCACCAGAAACGAAAACGGATGAGACGAAGCCAGCCGAGACTAAAGCACCAGAAACTGAACCGACTAAGACAGGGGACGCGGAGCCACTGGATACAACTGGTAAGCCGCAGCCGAATGCACCGGCGAATAATAATGTGTTAGGAAGCTCTTCAAAGCCGACGACTACGACGCCGCCATCAACCACGAATACGACGGAACCGACACCACCGTCGGCAACTACGACACCGCCGCCAGCCACAACGACGACGGAGCCCACGCAACCGACGACCCCGTCCTCAACGGATGACCCGGCAAATTCCACAGCTCTGACGACACCGCCGTTGAATGCTCCGGCTGCTCCCGAAGCACCGGAAATGGAATCACGGACCGATACAGAGGTTCATTTAAAAGCAGTGGATCAGCAGGAATATGCGTTGGTATCTGAGACTGGTTCGATTGATCAGTGGCAGGACAGCTCCGTATTTACCGGACTTGAAGCCGGCAGGGAATATGAATTTGTTACCCGGATTAAAGAAAATGGAACCACTCCAGCCAGTGCAGTGAGTGCTTCTGCCAAATTTAAGACAAAGGCAGCCGCCGCAGCCGCTCCGGCAGTTCCGGAGGTTACATCAGCTACGGAAAAGATGATCCAGTTAAAGGCGCTTCCAAATCAGCAATATGCTATGCTGACCGGCAACGGACCGGAGAACTGGAACACAATAGGAACTTTTGATAACTTACAGCCAGGCACAGAGTACAGCTTTGTTACCCGAATGGTTTATGATGATAGCGAGGCTATGCCCAGCCTGAACAGTGACGTGTTAAAAGCTTCTACAATGACACCGCCACTGGCCGCCCCTGCGGCTCCGGAAGTGGAATCCCGGACGGATACGCAAATCCAGCTTAAAGCAGTCTCCGGCCAGGAATACGCATTGGTTCCGGCAGACGGTGTAAGCTATCAGTGGCAGGACAGCCCGGAATTTAAAGGACTTGAGGCAGGCAAGGATTACAGCTTCGTTACCCGGATCAAAGCAAACGGAAATGTACCGGCCAGCGCACTCAGCCAGCCTGTGGCAGTGAAAACCAAGCTCGCTGCGGCAGCGGCTCCGGCAGCACCGGAATTACAGGACCGCTGGGAAGGATCGATTACGTTAAAAGCGGGCACAAATCTGGAATACGGCATCGACATGGGCGATGGTACATGGAAATGGCAGGATAGCCCAGAATTTATGAATGTACAACCAGGAACCCGATACAAATTTGCTGTTCGCCAAAAGTATGACCCCAATGTGGCTATGGAAAGCAACATCAGTGCGCCGGCAGAATATGCGACGATTTTACAATTTACCGGAGCATATCTGGAAGGTGTTAAGAACTATGGCGTTTATGATTTTAACACAAAATTAACTGTTACAGCCATAGGTCCAGGTATGGATAATAATAATCCTGTTGAGGGAGATACCCGTTGGGTACCAAGAACCTGGGATTGGGATGGAAAGAATTATCGTACATGGAACAGCGCGCCGTATTCAATAACCTTTACCCTTGATAAAGCTGGACAGTATGTACTTACAATAAATTATGAGGTTGAAGAGTATAAGGACGGGGCCTGGAAGGCTACTGGAAAAACCAATGGTTTCGTTGTGGGCTTTACCGCAAAGAACCCGGTCTACACCATCAATGCCACTGCCGGCAAGAATGGCAAGATCGATCCAGCCGGTGATATTGCCGTTGAGATGGGTAAGAGCCAGGAATTTAAGTTTACCCCGGCCAAGGGCTACCGGGTAGCCAAGGTAACTGTTGACGGCAAGGCTGTAACCGTAAAGAACAACAAGTATACATTTACCAATGTTACCGGAAACCACAAGCTTGTCGTAACCTTTGAGCGGGATGCAGCGCTCACAGCGCCCAAGACCGGCGATCCTATGCCGATAGTGCTCCTTTTGGGCGTACTGCTCATCTCCGCAATGGTGATTGTAACTAATATAGTTTTGCGCCGCAGACATCATAGAAATACGAGATAAGCGCAGCAAAACGTATGAAAAGATGTGAACCAAAATAGCAGATAGTTTAGCTCCCTTCTGATTTGTTTTGAAAAAGCCCCGGGGTCAATGTCTTTGATTAGACATTGGCCCCGGGGCCGCTTTTTCACATTTATATAGTTTTGTAGCTGTGGCCGATGCGAGAAAAAATGAGCGTATCAGACCACATCCCTGCCAAAATCCACAGTTTCCACAGTTTCGCTATCCGGAGGATTGTGGAAAAAGGACCCAAAGTCTCTATGGTCAGAATCGTTATATCTTTCATCTTTTTTCATGGCAGGGATATTCGTGCCATAAAGTGCATCGAAATCATAGTTTATAATATAATAATCAATCGTATTAAAATCATCGTCTGAGATACTCATTTGTCCGTCATTGTCGATATCCACATGGACGGTAAAGGTTACCGGATCGGCATAAGTCATATCTTCAAGACCATCATAAAAGATTTCAAGTATGGGATAAATAAATTCTTCAAGATAATCATCTTCCGTATATCTGGAAAACTCGCCATTTTCATTGCGCCGGGCAAAATCTGCCATATAGGCGATAACTTCATCGCGTGTATCCAGATAGATATTCATAGGATAGATCGTTACAGAAACATCTCCGCCATACTCCTCGGTCACATAATAGTCCGAATAATCATAGACATAAGAAAGCATATAGGCGATCTCGTCCAAAAGGTCATCGGATACGTCATCGATTCCGAGATAATCGAGGAATACATAAGCCTCGGACAGGAGTCCGTTCCAATAGATCTCATAGCCATCGTCTTCTGATAGATCGGTGACCTCGCTATAAAGGTACGGATCACACAAATATATGCAGTCCATCAGCCCCTGAACATAGTCGCCAAATCCGGAATATTCCTGACGTACAAGCTCCGGCCATGGATCATCCAGTATATTTTTATAACCGTAAAAGGCGCCGATGAGCAATGTTTCTATACTTTCATCCTCAAACCTGTAGCGGCCGTCATTTCCCTTTGTCAGGGAGATGGTGAGCCGGGCCATATTGCTTGTATCTGCAGATAACAGTGTCTTATTGAGGATTTTAATAGCTCCTTTTAAATAAGTACTTTGAAACTGGGTATCCGACAGGTCCTTATAATTGGACTGACTGTTTTTTACGGCAAAACTGGCATAATAATCATGGAAATTTTCTCCAAAAATGTCCAGCACATCCAATGGATGGACGACCAGCGTCATGGTATCATCATCGCCGGGGATACAGGGCTCCACGCGGACCGTGGCAATCGCTTTTTTTACCCACTGTTTCATCGTATTCTTTGCGTCTTTATCCGGCTGAGCAATTCCGATAAAGTGGAGCATCGTAACACTGATATCATCAATGACCGCGCTGCGCTGCTCCTCCACATCAGTGACTGCGATTTTGGAAAATGCGGAGAGATCTCCACTGTTTCCGGTATAGATGGCATCCACCATAGCGTCCGTATAATCGGCCAGATTCACCGACATGCCACAGCCGAACAAACAGGCGGTGATCATCAGGGCGGCAAATACAATGCAGGCTTTTTTTCTGTGAATGATCATAAAATTCCCCCTCTCTCTGGTCATCTTAAAAGCCAATACGTATTAATTGGATATGGTATAATTTATGATAGAGCTATAAAGCGTTGTGACATCATCGTCCGAAATACCATAGCGTCCGGAATCGTCCGGCAATACCTGTATGGTTACGACAATCGGCTCCTGATAGGGCACCGGTGTCAGGTGCTTTTTGAAAATTTCAATCACAGGTTCAAGATAGGCTCTGGTGAAATCCTCATCGCTGTAATCGGAAAATTCATAATTGTCATTACGCTCTTTAAACTCCATATTAAACTGATCATATTCTTTCTGAACTGCGTTATAAATATTTACAGGTTTGACAGTCAGCTCGACATTACCATTTTTGTCAGCTTCCTTTAGAGTATAGGAGGCTTCTTTATATAAGGTCTTTATAAATTCTGTAACCTGATCCTTTAAATCCCCCGGGATGATATCCTCCGCAGAGAAACCGCAATACTGGAGCCAGACGTCGGTTTCATGTTCAATAAAACTGTTATAATCCTTTTCAATGGCGTCCAGTGTAGATTTGGTCATTAAAGCATAACTTTCAAAGTCGCCCTTATAGGTGGCGTCCAGCATACTTTTAATATAGCCGGAGCAGTCGAAGCGTTCACGGCATCCGGTGAGCACGGCCGTAACCGTGGCGATCGTAAATATTATTAATGAAAGTTTCTTGAAAAACTTCATATTTTTCATCCTTCCAAATGGCGTTTATATATAATCTATTGTAGCATAGCTGCCCCCCACATTCAATGAAAAACGTCAGAGTTTCGGGGCGATTCGTTACGATTCACGGCAATCAGAAACAACCCGCCATGAATCATAATGGCAATCCGCGTTAAATAACAGGAAGTTTCCCAAAAACATTGCTCCCTGGGCCTGGTCGTGGTAAAATCAGAGAGCAAAGACGAATGAACGTAAATTGCTTGAGAAAGGAATATATATGGAGAAGCTTTCAAATCCTCAGAAAACGATTGAGATTATTAAAAAATATAACTTTAACTTCCAGAAGAAGTTTGGGCAGAACTTTCTTGTGGATGCCCATGTCCTGAATAAGATCATTGCCGGGGCCAATGTCACTAAGGATGATATGGTACTGGAGATCGGCCCGGGTATCGGCACGATGACCCAATACCTGGCCGAGGCGGCCCGGGAGGTGGTGGCGGTGGAGATTGACCGGAATCTGCTGCCCATTCTTGAAGAGACATTAAGTGACTATGACAATGTTACGGTGATCAATGCGGATATATTAAAACTGGATATACAAAAAATTGCCGATGAACATAACGGAGGAAGACCCATTAAAGTTGTGGCCAATCTGCCCTATTATATTACCACGCCCATTATTATGGGGCTGTTTGAGAGTCATGTGCCTATCGATAATCTGACCGTTATGGTCCAGAAGGAGGTGGCCAAACGGATGGAGGTGGGGCCCGGAACAAAGGACTACGGAGCGCTGTCTCTGGCCGTTCAGTATTATGCCATGCCTTATATTGTGGCCAATGTTCCCTGCAACTGCTTTATGCCGCGGCCAAATGTGGATTCTGCGGTCATCCGGCTGACACGCCATAAGGAGCCGCCGGTGACAGTGAAGGATGAGAAGCTGATGTTTGCCATGATTCGGGCGGCGTTTAATCAGCGGAGGAAAACTCTGGTCAATGCCATCAGCAATTCGGCAGAGTTAAATATTGGCAAGGAAGCATTGCAGGAGGGGCTGAATACGCTTGGACTCTCACTGACTGTGCGGGGGGAGGCCCTGACGCTGGAGCAGTTTGCGGCGCTGTCCGATATTCTGTCAGAAATATATTGACAATCAAAGTATTATTCGGTAATATTGAGCCAGGACATTCTATTGTCAAAAAAATGTCAATAAGAGAGGGAATTTTATGATTGAGATTGATCATCTTACAAAAATCTACAAGCTGAATAAAAAACAGCAAAAAGAGATGAAAACGAAGGATACCATTAAAAAAGCGGTGGATGATGTATCGCTGACCGTCAATGCCGGGGAGATTTTTGGCCTTCTGGGAACGAACGGCGCCGGAAAGACGACGACACTGCGCTGCCTGGCTACGCTGCTGAAGCCCACCCAGGGGCAGATCACTGTGGACGGCCTGGATGTCGTAAAGGATTCTGAGGGCGTGCGCCGTAAGATCAGTTTCCTGACCAATGATATTAAAATGGACCCCCAGTTTTCACCGGATTATCTGTTCTACTTTTTCGGACGTCTCCACGGTATGGATGCCGCGGACATCGAAAGCCGGAAAAAAGAACTGTTTGAGTATTTTGGCATATCTGAATTTAAGGACAAGAAGGTGGAGGAGCTGTCCACCGGTATGAAGCAGAAGGTTTCCATTGCCGTCAGCCTTGTCCATGATCCGGAAATTGTTATTTTCGATGAGCCTACCAATGGCCTGGATATCGTTACGGCCAGAGCTGTGCTGGATTATTTGAAAAAGCTTAAAGACGAAGGTAAGACCGTCATCGTGTCCACCCACGTCATGTCGGAAGCCCAGAAGCTGTGCGACCGCATTGCCATAATCATAGATGGACGTCTGGTGGCCCTTGGAACACTGGATGAGCTTGAAGCACAGACACAGACCTCGGATCTTGAGGATGCATTTTTTGAATTCTACAAGATTCACGGGAAGGAGGCATAATCATGCGAGGATTAAAGGTTGTATTTAATAAAGAGATGCGCCGCGTTTTTCGCGAGCCTAAAATGATTTTTTCGTTGTTTATTCTGCCGGTCATATTGATGGTCGGTATTTATGCGCTGATCGGCTATTTGGGAAACAGCATGACTAAGGATATTGAAGCGCATACATCCCTTGTTTATATGCAGAACGTACCGTCTGAGCTTAATGACAGCCTGTCGGCATTTACCTCAAAGGCAGATGTCCGCGGTGTGGAAAGCTCCGAAATGCTGGAGGAGCTTAAAACTCAGGTAGCTAACGGCGATGTGGATCTGGTTGTTGTGTTTCCGCAGGATTTTATGAGTGCGGTCAATGATTATGAACATGGCTCCGGTATCCCGGATGTTCTGGTCTACTATAATCCGTCCGAGGATTATTCCTCAGAGGCATGGAACCGTTTCTCCGATGTGCTGAATAATACCGTCCGCCCGGCGCTGCTTGAGACGCGTATCGGCGACTTAAAGCTTTTGGATGTATTTACGGTCAATGCCGGTACAGATAATGGGGGCCAGTTGATCAATGAGCAGAAGGCGTCCGGAAAGATGCTTTCCATGATGCTGCCCTACCTGATCACGATGATGCTGTTTGCCGGAACGATGAGCCTCGGTACCGATACGATCACCGGTGAGAAGGAGCGGGGAACGATGGCCAGTATGCTGGTGACACCGGTGAAACGCCGGGATATCGTTCTTGGTAAGCTCCTGGCGCTGACCTGCATGTCCATGCTGTCGGCCGCCGTGTATATCGTTGCCATGGTTATTGCCATGCCCCAGGCACTGGGCGCCGGAGATATGGCCATCAGCTTTACAGCGGAGCAGGTGGTCATGGTCGTATTCCTTATGATTTTCCTGGCGTTCTTCTATGTATCCCTGGTTGCACTGGTGGGCGTTCTTGCCAAGACAGTAAAGGAAGCGACGACCTACGTAACGCCGCTCTATATTATAGTTATTGTTGCCGGACTTTTTACAATGCTTTCCACCTCCGGCGGCCACGAGACATATGAGTATTTTATTCCTGTATACAGCAGTGCTCTGGCTCTGGGAGAAATATTTACCCAGGAGCTGACACTTGTACATTTTCTCATATCCGCAGGCAGCACATTGGTACTGAGCGTAATTATTTCCGGAATTATCGTGAAGGCCTTTGACAGCGAGCGGCTCATGTTTAACGCCTGATTTTGCTGCCGCAGGCAGCATAAAGTCCGAATACTTTTGGGGCGATTGCGGGAGTGCAGAGCACGGAGCAATCGGCTTTCATGCATAGTGATGATTGGGCCGCCAGGCATAATCATATCTTTTTAGTTCTAAATTCCTCCTTTCAGACATACAGTAGTCTTAAAGGGGGAATTTTTTATGGCTGAATATAATCGTTTTATCTCCTACATATATTTGTATGAGCGGGGGATGAAGACCATTAACACAGGCTTTGCAAAGGTGGAAAGCCGCGGCGGCCAGTGCCGGATCAACGTTATGATGAAAAACATGTACCATGAAAGCCATGTAAAATTTTCGGCCTATATGTTTGTGAGAAAAGGCAATAAGCTTGTCGGCATATATCTGGGCGATCTGAAAACCGAAAATAATACGGGTGAGTTTGACAAGACGACAGATGCGGATAATATCGAAAACTCCGGCTATGGACTTGAACAGGCGGCCGGTATGATCATCCGCGGGGATAATGGGAAGATTTACGGAACTGGCTGGGATGATGACGCATTAAATGTGGATGCTTTCGTCACCATGGAGGAGTATGCCAATGGAACTGCGCCGGAACCGCAGGAGTCAGTGATGGCTGTGGAAAATGACGCTGATGATGATGCGGATGCTGCCTACGATGCGGGCGACGCTATGGTCGGCGGTGCGGATGCTGCGGCCAGAGGCGCGGGTGCTGCGGTCGGTGGCGCGGGCACTGAGGCCGGAGGCGCTATGGTTGGCGGTGCGAACGACGGCGTAGGCGCTGCGTATGACGGCGCGGGTGCTGTGGCCAGTGGCGCTATGGTTGGCAGCGCTACGGTCGGTGGCGTTGTGGCTGGCGGCGCAGATGATGGCACGGATGCTGTGGACGACGGCGCGGGTGTTACGGTGCTTGCTGCCGGAGAAGAACGAGTGCGGAGGAGTGCGGATGACAGTGTGGCGTCAATGACGTTTGCAAATGCAGAAACAATGGCTGACGGTGTAATATCAGCGATGGATAACGGCCGTGTATCCGTCACTGCGGATCGTAACGCAGAAGCTGCTGATAACAACGGCCGCGGGGGCGTTGCAGAGCGTAAAACCGGAGTCAATGATGGCAACAGCGGGGCTCCGCACCTTAGTATATCCGGGAATGCAGATGGGGGTCCAAACGCCACGCGTCTGATGGCGGAATCTATGGAAGCTGCGGCTGTCAGAGTTGACAGTAGCCGGCCTGCATTCAGTTCACCCTACGGATTATTTGGAAATCTGTCCGGTTCCGGCAATTTTTCAAACCGCAGAAATAGCGGAAGAACTGAAAAAAATCAGGACGTTCTTGTAAAGCCGGATGCAGATACATGGAAAGTCGGCAGACCGAAAGATAAGGAGACGAATGAGGCAGCAAATAAAAATCTGCCCGTTGAGGATCAACAGCCCGCTTCGTCTGTTTTGGCCAAGATCATCGATAAGGGGCTTCGGATGTATCCGTTTGAGGATGAGCAGGTGACCGCCTGTATCCGCATGGAACCGCAGGACATCGGGATGCTGCCGATGAAATATTGGCCACTGGCCAATAACAGCTTTCTTTTACATGGTTATTACAGTTACCGCCATCTTATTTTAGCAAGAATCAGTGATGGCCGTTATATTCTGGGCGTGCCCGGGGTAAATTATCAAAGAGAACAGTTTATGGCCGGCATGTTCGGTTTTGACAGCTTTAAGCCGGTTCAGAATCATGCGCCCACAGGAAGTGAATTTGGGTATTGGTATATGGAACTGGAGGAGTAGGGCTATTATGTTTTCGGAACACCGGAATGTAGGACTTCAAACATCATTCCGGTGTCCTTTCGTTGATGCCGGAGGAGACGGCGGAACCGGTTTTACGACAGTAGGGTATTTGCATACCGGGAGTATTAGTCATTATCTGCGTTGAGCTCATCCACAATCTGACGGATGATTTCTTCATCCTGCTCCAAAGCCTGGGCAATTTCTGAAATGGAATTGCCTTTTTGCAATTTTTTTGTTACCTGATTTTTCAACAGTGACATGAACCCTTTTTCAAGTCCTCTCTTCTCGCCAATCATTTCATATTCTTTTTTCATCATCTTTTCGTAATCTTTCTGATTAAAGGACGTTAATACCATTGATTCCACCTCCGCTAGATGCTTGGTCAGGAAATTTTCCAGGACGTGCTCCCGAATACAGAAGGTGATGGCTTCGTGGATAGCCGATTCTTTATCCATCCCATTGGTGAGATTGACACGAATCTGATGGATAAACTGAGCATATTCCTTCAGCTTCCGGCAGCGGTTCAGGATTTCCATGTTATGTCCATAATTAATATTCAGCATTATTACTTTACAATTAAGGCATGGTTCTAATCCGGGGATTTCCGGAAACGCATCTTTTAACTCCATGACCTGTTTTTCTTCAGCATTTGCCGAACCATTGTAAAAAACGATGTATTGAGGTACCGGCAGCTTCTGCAGTACACTACTGTAAATATTTATATGGTTGTTTTCGATATATGCCTCATAATCTCTGGCAAAATACAGTAAGCCTCTGATGGGCATATTCGGATTGATGGTACTTTGATGCTCATACAGATTTAAAACTTCCGCCTGCATGCTGGAATCTGTAAGACCTTCATGCTCAGACAGGTTCAATACCTCGCTTAACAGGAAGGAAACATCATTTTTGAAGCTCATATATATGGCGTCCTCCAGTGTGTAATAGGTCAGGTCGTCCACATCGTGATAATCCGTACCATTAATTGCGTTATAAAGGTCTAACAGATCCTTCTTATTATGAAAGAGCATCTGAAACAGACTGTCTTTATACTTTCTGTTGATATAATGTTTTTTCCTTTTTGAAAGATGTAACTTTAATTTATGAGGATGTTTACCCATAGATTTACCTCCATTATAAAATTTTTTATTGCATTATGCAATGATATGTAAGTAAAAAGTTATCCTGTAGATACTATTTTTTTCGGGAGTATTTCGATTTTGTAAAGTAAACGGACATGAAAGCCGATTGCTCCGCACTCCCGCAATCGCCCCAAAAGTATTCGGACTTTTTGCTGCCTGCGGCAGCCCGTCCTCATATTTTGGGGTTCATCAAATGTGTGCATAGCTGGGAAAGCTTGCTTCCCCAACGATGCCCCCACTTGATGACTTTCATAGTAAACATTAGTGAAATGGGAACCGAATGGTTTTGGGATTTGTAACAGTTCAAAAGGGCCAAACGGTTACTAAGATTTTCAAAGCCTGACTGGCCATACAGATACTTTAGAGGCGTCCGGCAGGAATGCCGGCAATATTAACGTTATCCGTAAATATACAATACCACGACATAATCATAAACGCAAATGCTTTTCATCGCCTTATTCCGACAGCATTTGTCAGCTTTATCGAGGGCGTCTTGCCAGTTTTATAGCGAATGTGTGCGGACATATATAAATAAATTGCAGCCGTCGCCGGATAAAGGCTCATTGTCGGATTTAAAATATAAAATTTTTGGCTTAAAACCAGTTGACAACTCCATCAAAATATTTGGTGACAAGTTCTGGATGAATCAGGAATCTAAAAACATCCCGGATAAATTGACATACAAGTAGTTACAGAGTATAATTTTATTATATTTTATAAATTATCTCCAAATTTTTTTTGAAATATTTGGATCAAGAAGAGGAAGAAACGGTGAATATTATAGAAAATGGGAGGTGAATATTTTGCATATAAATCAAATGCGTTATTTTGTGACCTTATGTAATTGCGGAAGTTTTTCCAAGGCCGCCGAGCTTCTTTTTATCTCCCAGCCAGCCATAAGTAAGCAGATCACTGCTCTGGAACAAGAGCTTGGCGTACAGCTTTTGGAGCGAAGAAAAGGCGTAAAAGTACAAATAACAAGAAGCGGCGAGCTCTACTACCAAACCTTTCACCAAATTCTTGAGAATTTAGAAGAAACCGCTTTCAAAACAAAATACACTTCTCCTGCTACTAAGCGCATTTATAAAATTGGTATCATGGAAGGCTGGATGATGCATAACTATATTCATATTTGTAATAAAGACCTTTCCCAAGTCTTTACAGATGTGGAATTGAACTTTGAATTTCTTTCACCAAGCAGACTCAATATACTGAAGGATAATGGCCAATTAGACTTTATTCTTCTTATTGATCCGGCTTTTGAGAATACAAAAGATTATATTAAAGAACCCATTGCATGCATTCACTCTCTATTGTATACAGCAATAAATCACCCCGCCGTTGAAAATGGTATGATAAACTTAAAAAAACTGGACCCACACATATATATTTTATCAGGACGCGAGGTTATCCACATTAACTTGCCTCAGATAAAAACACTTCTTTATCCAAGTGTTCCAATTTTTAAAGAAGTCATGTCAATCAATTCTATCCTTATGAACGTATTGTCCGGAAATGGATCTGCAATCGCCGATGAATGGTCTATTCCCAGATACTCTGATCGGTTCAGTGCTTTTGTACTGTCTTCCACGGAGATTCCGGTCGTATTTGCCAGAAAAAATGTCGAGGATTCCTCTTTTTATTTGATGTATCAATATTTACTCGACAAATTTCAAAAATGGGTGGACGAAATACCACCACTCACCCATTAAGGAGAATGGTGGTATTTTTTCATGGAACATATTCTGCTGTCAGCCTATGGAGTAATCTTCATTTTTTATTATCAATTTGCGAAATCAGCTGCATCAAGGCAATTGCATATACCTCATGTCCAGTTATAGAGGGATGATTTGTTCCATTAGCCAATAAGGCTTCCAGAGGATATCCGGCCTTAATATAAGCATTCCAGATTTTATAAGTATCCACCAAGCATACCGACAATTCCTTTGCCAGTTTACGGATAATTTGTACCCTGTCAAATAAGGTTGACTCGGGATGATCAAACGGTGTTGGCAATGCCGCATTTGGGGTCATTAAGATAATATCCGAATTTGTCTCATTCTGAACACGTAAAACAACTGCTTTTAGTGCCATATAATACTGCTCATTACTGCCACAATCCTGCCCCCAGTTCAAGGAAGCGTTAATAAGCACAAGATCTGGCTGATATCGTAACACATCCCGATCCAGCCGTTTCTCCATTCCTAAAATAGTATCTCCGGCAATTCCAGAATTAATGACGCTCACAGAGGTACTCTCATATTTTTCAATTAACTTTCTGCGAAACCGATCCAGATACCCCTCCTGTACATCAGTAACCTCTGTACGGTCTTCTGCTGTCAGCGTTCCCTCACTAATTTTATTTTTCAGTTCTTCGGGATTCATAATAAATTCAAAATGTCCGGCCGTTACGCTATCCCCAATACCTACAATCAGCGGATTTTTTCGCTCCAGCCGATCCTCCGGCATAGGAAATGCACTAAACATAGCCGTCTCTCCACGGTTTTTCCACATAATATCCTGGAATCGTTTTGGAACAACATCTCCTGTACATGTGATTGTATTTGCCAACTCTAAAAAAATTTTA
Organism: Lachnospiraceae bacterium; assembly: GCA_902363555.1. Lineage (GTDB taxonomy): Bacteria > Bacillota > Clostridia > Lachnospirales > Lachnospiraceae > Catenibacillus. The sequence continues at coordinate 471,091 of CABJAM010000001.1, forward strand.
GCATACTTTTCATCGGTTCTAAATCTTGTTTTCATTTTTTACTCCTTGTACTTATATATGATTAATCATTTAGGGCTGCCATGCGTTTTTTCTTCTCCATATAGGCTGTTTGTTTCAGAGATACAGCGGAAAAGATAAATACACATAAAAGAGCAATTCCTGTTACAATCTGCTGAGCTGAACTTGATGCGCCTGCAGCAATTAACCCCTGAGATATAATTTTAATGGAAATCTCTCCAATAAAAACGCCATACATAAGTCTACAGTATTTTTCAAGCGCAAACGCCACAGTAACTCCCATCATGGGCTGAAAAATACTGCTCATCGTTGCAAAATTGTTTTTCGCAGTTGATGTTCCACCATAACACAAGTAAGCAATAGAACCGATTGCGATTATAATTCCTCCTATTGCAAAACAAAGAAATTTTACCTGAGCCGGATTAATTCCAATCATTTTTGCAACAGTCGCTCCATGGCCAACCGCCTTTACATTATGGCCAAATATTGTATGATTGTACAGAAATTCAAATAACACTCCGCCAAGCACCAATAAAATCAGGATATATGGGAATGTTCCCAGAAACTTGCATTGATCTGGAATGGATATCGTAATCCCTCCCTTATAAATTGATGTACCTGTCTCGTATAGTAAAAGCATTCCGATGGAGGTAATCAGTGTTGGTATTTTTAGTATACGGTACACCAGGCCCGTGATGATCTCACATACCCAGGTCACTACCACAGCAACAATAATCATTCCAAAAAGACCATACTTATTTGCAGCGTCAGCAGCAAATACTGCAGCCAGCGCAATAGCCGCACCTGCACTGAAATCCCATGTACCAACAACCAAATTAAAACATACTCCCCATCCAATTAATGTATATACAACGGTCGAAGTCAGAATCACTTTCAAGCCAATCAGGGATACAAAATTGTGTGGTGCAATAATGGCAAATATAATATAAAGCCCAACCGGAAGTATCAATACCTTTATGATATTGGTTATTCGCGTCTTAAAATTCATCTGAATTCCCTCCTGACTGTCACTTTGCATGTCTTTCCTTTACATCATCCAAACTATAACTAGACATTACGTTCTTAAAATAGTCCAGATTTAACTCCTGATTAAAAGAACCAATGAGCTTCTTGATTTCCTCTTTATCGTATATGGAGCCATCTTCCGGTTCACAATATTCATAATATTCGTTCAATTCATCCGCACTGGTCACTTTTATATAAGGTAATTCAAGCGCCAAAGCTTCGCCATTCTCTGATAGCGGGGTACCGGACAACTGGTTCATTATTATGGCTGCAAGGAAGAGTGAATCCGGATATGAGCCTCCAAATGCACTGATTACTGTTCCATCTTCAAAATATTTATCCATACCATCAAAGAAATCCGACATTACAACCTTAATTTTACCGTTCATACCCAAGGTGGTCAGAGCATTAATGCAGCCTTCCCCACGCGAATCAGAACCACTGATACAATAAATCCCCTCTACATCAGAATGGCTTGCGACAATATTGGATACCGCATCCATCGCACTGGTCGCATCTACTAAATCACGTACATCCGCAATAACCTCAATTCCATATTCTCCTGCATGTTCCTGGAAATAACTATCTCTTAAATCAGTAGAACTCTCCCCTGTTGCCGGTCCTACAATGGCTACTTTGGTAATATTACTCTCCTGAAAGCTCTTCAATGCCTCTCGGGCAATATAGGTTTCATCATTATAACATCTTCCGACATAATATTCGCAATCCGACAAATAAGATGCTATTTCTTCATCTGCCACATCACGCGCAAACTGCCCCCAATATACCTGATTTTGTTCACAGAGAGCTGCGATTTTGGGCAAACAATCCTCTGTAAAATTAATAAATACTACGGCATCTGCCCCGGCGGAGATTACATTTTGTAAGCTCGAAATCTGATCTTCCGGAGAAATAGCCCCTATATCTGTAATTAATTCGGAACCTGTAACATCGCATATAGAATTTACAAGACGATATGCGTTCCCAAAAAAACTTCCTGTGGTAGATAAAGCTATATAGCCAATCTTAAATTTCTCCGGGAAAACGTCTCCATCCGCAGCTCCTTCTGCCTTTGCATTACTGTCACTGCCTGTGTTAATATTGTCTTTTGAAGAAGGGCCTGCTCCTCCGGCACACCCAATCAACATAACGCCAGATAAAATAAGGGTTAGTAACATAGTAATCATTTTTTTCATAGTAATTCCTCCTGTTTTTTGTGTTTTATTTTTTAATCAATAACAGCTACATTTGACCGATCATAAGACAACGCTACAATTGCAATCAGTACCAAACCTTTAATTCCCTGTTGCAATTCTGCGCTTACACCACACAGTACCAATCCATTACATAGAATGGCTAATGATAGGGCGCCAATGATGGCAGCTCTGATTTTGGCATTTGAACCACCAGAAAGTGGCATTCCTCCTAATGTCAGAGCAATTAGAACATCACATTCGAACATCTGTCCTGTTGTTGTAAATGATGTACCCGCTTTGATCAAACTTAATATTCCTGCCAGTCCTGCAAACATCCCTGAAAATACAAACGCCATAAGTTTGATTTTCCCAACGGGTATTCCCGACTGCTGTGCCGCAATTTGATTTGAACCAATTGCTTTTGCATACCTGCCTAGCTTTGTATACCGGAATAAAATCAGAACAAAGGCGAATACCAGTAATAAAACCATTATTTTAAAGGATAGATTATCGTATTTATACATGGATAATGGCAATGGCGTAGAACCATTTGCATTCAGAATCCAGGCAAATCCCCGGTATGCAAACATAACAGTTACCGATACAATAAACGGGTTCAAATCAAACAAAATATGTAAAGCGGCGATACCGAATCCTGTTAGTGCCCCAATTCCCATTGCTATAATAATACATAAAAATAAATTATTTGTCTTCTGTGCCACCAGCGCCCCTACCGTAGCCGTGACACCTACTAGGCTACCCAGAGAAAAATCCAAATAACCAATTGCAAAAACAAAACTTGTTCCCAATGCCGCAATCATATAAATGAACATTGCTCCGAAAATAACCAGCAAATTGCTTTTTCGAAACAACTGTCCACCGCTTCCGATAAAAAATACAATGACTATTACCAAAAGTCCAAAATATGGAACAAGCGCCTTCAAATTAAAGCTTTTAGCCATTCCATTTCCCCCTTATATCATACATGAAATAATATCCTGTTCCCCAAGCTCTGCCGACCGCCGGAAGGTACCAGAAATTTTTCCATCCTTCATTACGATAATCCTGTCGCTCATACCTATTAATTCCGGCATTTCCTCTGAGATCATAATTATTGACTTACCTTGTGCCGTTAGTTGTTCCATCAGACGGTATATAGATGCTTTTACGCCAATATCAATTCCTCTTGTTGGGCAATCTAAAATCAGAACTTCAGAATCATTGGCCAGCCATTTAGCAATTACTACTTTTTGTTTGTTCCCCCCACTCAAAGCCGATACAGTCTGGTTTACTCCTGACATTTTAACGTTCATCAAAGTTCCCTTTTCTTTGGCAAGCCTTTTTTCGTGCCCGGGCAAAACAAAAATCCCTTTTTTTAACTTATCCATTGATGAAAGGCAGATATTTTCCTGAATCGTAGAATTCAGCATTAATGCCTCCTGATCTCTATTCTTAGATAAATATGCCATCTTATTCTTTACCGCACATTGAGGGTTTTTTATTTGCTGGTTTGCAGCAGTTAATGTTACCTTACCTTGGTCTGGCTTATCTATTCCAAAAATCATACGTCCCAGTTGATGCATACCACAGTCTGTCAAACCGCCAATTCCCAATATTTCGCCCTTATGTAAATCAAACGATACGTGACGTACAAGCCCTTCAAAGCAAAGATTTTCAACCTTTAACACGATTTCTTCACATTTATGTGCCTCAAAATTATCCCGGTAATAATGCTCTCCTAATTCTCGTCCGATCATTAGAGACTTTAAAAGTGACTCATCTAAATCTTTCTTCGCCACTGTACGTACAAAATGCCCATCCCGCATGACAGAAACCCCATCCGCATGCTCCATCAGTTCTTCTATATCATGAGAAATACATATTACACACTTTTCTTCATCCGCTAACCGATGCATGACTTCATACATAATGGTTCTTCCCCGCTGAGACAAAGCGGTTGTTGTCTCATCCACAATCAAAATATCGGGATTGCTGTATAAGGCTCGTCCAACCTCTAGCAGTTTTCTATCCTCAAATGATAGACTATTGACATTCGTTGTCGGCTTCACGTTCTCCAGAGATACCTGCTCCAACACTCTTTTTGCTTTCTGGTTCATTTGTTTTTTATCGACAACACCATTTTTCGCAAATTGTTTTTCCAGGCCAAGAAATATATTTTCTGCAACTGTCAAATTATTGATAGTAGCCATTTCCTGGACTACCATACATATTTTATGTTCAATTGCATCCATCATATTGCCCGGTACATATATGCTCCCCTTTAAAAGCATCTTGCCGGAATCCGGTTCATGTACTCCCATTATGATATTGGATACTGTAGATTTACCAGAACCATTTTCTCCAATAAGCCCGCGAATTTCTCCCGGAAAGAAGTCAATACTAACATCCATAAGTGCTTTCGTAGAACCAAATGTTTTTGTAATCTGTCGAATCTGCAATATTGGCTCTTTTTTCATATGCTCCCTCCATTTCTAAATGTTTATCTAATATACAAATATTATAAGTTTCTTTTCTTATGGCGTCCAATAATGAATTTTGGAGAAAGTTATAACCATATGGAATATCTTGTGCTTTTTATATTCCGAAAATATAATCATTGTAAAAAAACAATGTACTGCGGCACCAGTACTATTGGGGGAGTATTTCAGACAGGTATGTGTAGCAGTCCGGCCCCTCTGAATGGTTACCTATGAGGTTTAAAATATAAAACTTTTTGTTTAAAACCAGTTGACAACTCCGTCGAAATATGTATAATGTTATTTGTTTAGCATAAGTGAATTATTTGTTTACAAGCCCTCGGATGCAGCCGGCCCTTATATATGCCGCTGAACCGGGGTTTTTATCGGGAGTCATCTGCCAGCAGCGGGATTCGCAGCGCTGTCGGCCAAATTGTCACAGTTCAGATGGGCGAATTGTTGCGACAAATTCACAGCACGTGCGGCGGCCGGTTAAATCAGGTTTTCGGGCCGTTCAGCCGGCATTGATGCGGAAAGGTACGTGAGAAGATGCAGATTGGAGAAAAGTTAAAGCGGCTGAGAGTAAAAAATCAGTTGACATTGGAAGAACTGGCGAATCGGAGCGAGCTGTCCAAAGGGTTTTTATCCCAGGTGGAACGTAATCTGACATCGCCCTCGATCGCCACGCTGGCCGATATTCTGGAAGCGCTGGGAACGACGCTGGGCGAATTTTTTGCGGAAGAGAAAGATGAAAAGATTGTTTTTAAGAGCAGCGATTTCTTTGTAAATGAGCAGGAAAACTATCGGGTCTCCTACATCGTGCCCAATGCGCAGAAAAACTGCATGGAGCCCATACTTCTGGAGCTTGGCCGGGGCGGCCGCTCCGAGGAGCTTTCTCCCAATGAGGCCGAGGAATTCGGTTACGTATTGCAGGGGAAGGTGACGCTTCATTACGGTGAAATTACTCTGGCCGTTAAAAAAGGGCAGACCTTCTATTTTAAAGGCGACCGCACACATTATATCAGCAACGACGGAGATGGAACGGCAAAGGTCATCTGGGTATCTAATCCGCCAACGTTTTAGGCTTGCGGCCGCACAGCCACATCTTTTTATAAAGGAGCAGGAAGATGAATAAGTTAATCGAATTAAAGAATCTGACAAAAAACTTTGATGACCAGCAGGTGCTGCGGGGCATTAATCTGGATATCCATGAAAATGAATTTCTGACCCTGCTGGGGCCCAGCGGCTGCGGAAAGACGACGACGCTGCGGATCATCGCCGGGTTTGAGGAGCCCAGCGACGGCCAGGTGCTGTTTAACGGCATAGAGATATCCAAGGTACCGCCCTATAAACGGGAGGTTAACACGGTTTTTCAAAAGTATGCGCTTTTTCCGCACATGAATGTGTTTGATAATATTGCCTTTGGGCTGCATATAAAAAAGATGGATAAAACGGTCATCCGGCAAAAGGTGGAGCGGATGCTGACGCTTGTTGGACTGGAGGGCTTCGGCAGCCGGGATGTGACCCTGCTTTCTGGCGGACAGCAGCAGCGTGTGGCCATTGCCCGGGCTCTGGTCAATGAGCCCAAGGTACTGCTCCTGGATGAGCCCCTGGGCGCTTTGGATGCCAAGATGCGCAAGGAGATGCAGCGGGAGCTGAAAAAGATCCAGCAGGAGGTTGGCATTACCTTTATTTATGTGACCCACGATCAGGAGGAGGCGCTTTCCATGTCCGATACGGTGGTCGTTATGAATGACGGTGAAATCCAGCAGATCGGTTCCCCCATTGATATTTATAATGAGCCGGAAAACCGCTTTGTCGCCAAATTTATCGGTGAGTCCAATATTATCGAGGGAACGATGATACGGGATTATCTTGTGGAATTTGACGGGTATCAGTTTGTCTGCGTGGACAAGGGCTTTGAGGACAATGAGCCTATTGAGGTGGTATTGCGCCCGGAGGATCTGGATATCGTAGAGCCGGATATGGCAAAGCTTACGGGAACAGTGCGCTCTGTCACCTTTAAGGGTGTCCATTACGAGATTCTTGTGGAAACCGAAAAGAGGGTTTACATGGTGCATACGACGGATTACGCTGAGGTGGGCCTGGAGGTCGGCCTGCTTTTCGGACCTGAGGACATCCATGTCATGTGCCAGATGGGAGGGTACTGATGAAACATTTTAAAAAACTGACATACCCGTATGTCCTCTGGTCGGTGATTATGATCGCCATTCCGCTGGTGCTCATAGCCCTGTATGCATTTACCACTGATGGCAATACGGTAAAAACACTGAATTTTACGCTGGATAATTTCGGACGGATCATGGAGCCCACGTATTTGAATGTGTTCTGGAAGTCCGTCAAGCTTGGAACGATCACCACGTTGATCTGCCTGCTCATCGGCTACCCGCTGGCATTTATCATTTCCCGGTGCAAGGAGGAGGTTCAGGGGCTGCTGATCCTGGCTGTAACGATTCCGACCTGGATCAATATGCTTTTGCGGACCTACGCCTGGATGAACCTATTGGCGGACAATGGTATTATCAACAACCTTCTGGGCAAGCTGGGCATTTCGCCGCTGTCCATGATGTATACGGATTTTTCGGTCATCCTCGGTATGGTGTGCAACTTCCTGCCGTTTATGATCATTCCTATCCACACATCCCTGAGTAAAATGGACCATTCGCTTATTGAAGCGTCCTATGATCTTGGGGCCAATAAAATCCAGACCTTCCAGAAGGTCATTTTAAAGCTGTCCATGCCCGGTGTATTTAATGGAGTGGTGATGGTCTTTTTGATGTCCATATCTTCCTTTGTTATTCCCAAGCTTTTGGGCGGCGGCCAATACGTGCTCATCGGTAACCTGATCGAGTCTCAGTTTATCTCTGTGGGCGACTGGAATTTCGGCAGCGCGATCTCGCTGCTTTTGGCGGCTATTATTTTAGTATTTATGAAACTGATGAAGAAAATCGACCCACAGGACGATTAGGAGGGGCAGATGAAAGGTTTAAAACATTTTTTCTCAAGATTTTATATGGTTTTATGCTTCGTGTTCTTTTACCTGCCCATATTGGTGACCGTCGTATTTTCATTTAACTCGTCCAAATCGCTGACCAATTTTACGGGCGTGTCCATGCGCTGGTATCAGGAGCTTTTATCCAACAGCGAGATCATGTCGGCGGTTTACGTATCTGTGACGGTGGCTCTGCTTTCCACGGCCATTTCCACCATCCTTGGCACGCTGACGGCGCTGGGGCTTTCCAAGTCGCGGAAATTTTTAAAGGAATATTTGCTGAATATCAATAATATTCCGATCCTGAACCCGGAGATCGTATCGGCCATCTCCCTGATGCTGCTGTTTTCCTCTATGGGGCTGCCCAAGGGCTACTGGACCATGCTGCTGGCGCATATCAGCTTTTGTACGCCATTTGTTATTACAAGCGTATACCCAAAGGTGCGCAGTCTGGACCCCAATCTGGCCAATGCGGCCATGGACCTGGGAGCAACGCCGTTTCAGGCGCTTATAAAGGTCATTATACCGATCATACGGCCCGGGATTTTTGCCGGAGCACTGCTGGCCTTTACAATGTCCTTTGACGACTTTGTTATTTCCTATTTTGTGTCCGGCAATGGTGTGAAAAATATTTCCATCATTGTTTACAATATGACCAAGCGTATCAACCCGACGATCAACGCCCTGTCCACCATCGTTATCGTGGTTATTGTGGCGATCCTTGTGTGCGTCAACGTGATCCCCATGATCCACAAAAAGCGCCGGGCGAAGAAGGCTCCCGCCAATTATTCGAGCCACCGCAAACGCCGTTATATCGCGGCAGTGCTGGCCTGCGTGCTGATGATCAGTATTGTGGCAGGTATTTCCCAGGCCTCCAAGGGCGGACGGAAGGTGCTCCATGTCTACAATGCCGGCGAGTATATTAATCCTGACCTTATTACCCAGTTCCAGGAAGAATATGGCTGTACGATCATGTACGAAACCTTTGAGTCCAACGAGATGATGTATACAAAGCTGAGCAGTGGTGAGAGCTATGACGTAATTATTCCGTCAGATTATATGATCGAGCGGCTGATCCGGGAGGATTACCTCCAGCCCATCCAGTGGGATCTGATATCCAATAAGGACAATCTCATGGACGAAGTGGTGAATAAGAGCTACGACCCGGGCAATGTCTACTCGGCGCCATATTTCTGGGGAACGGTTGGTATTCTCTATAATAAAAATATCGTCAGCGCGGATGATCTGCAGGATGGATGGAATGTGCTGATGAACGAGAAGTTTAAGGGAAATATCTATATGTATGATTCCGAGCGCGATTCGTTCATGGTGGCATTAAAGGCTCTGGGCTATTCCATGAATACCCATGAGGAGAGCGAGATCACGGATGCCTATAACTGGCTTATAAAACAACGGGATACGATGGAACCGGTGTACGCCGGCGACGATGTGATCGATAATATGATTACCGGAAATAAGGCTATGGCCATCGTTTATTCGGGAGACGGCGCTTATATTATGACTGAAAATGAGGATATGGGCTATTTTACACCGGCGGAGGGCACCAATATATGGTACGATGCCATGGTGATCACTAAGGACTGCCGGGAGGTTGAGCTGGCCCATGAATTTATTGACTTTATGCTGCGGGATGATGTGGCGCTGGCCAATACGGAGCATGTGGGATACAGCTCCTGTGTAACCTCGGCCTTTGAGGAAATGCAGGTAACCACATATGAAGGAATTAATGCTTATGTTCCGGATACAGAAAATAAAAATAACGAGATTTTTGCCTACCAGGAAGCGGAGCTGAAACGGATTTTTGCCGAATTGTGGACGAAGGTGAAGGCGAAGTAAATGAAAGGTTTGTTCAAAACAGTATGAATGATGCAAATATTAGGCTCCGGCAGACGGATACGTCTGATCTGCCGGAGGGGATGGCGCTGATACGAATGGCGGTACAATTTATGAAAAGCCATGGAATCTGTCAGTGGAATGATGGGTACCCCAATGAAGGGAAGATTTTGGAGGATATCCGGCAGGGGGAAAGCTATGTGTGCCTGTGCGGTGAAAAGATCGTGGGTACGGCGGCTTTGTCTTTGCGGGAGGAGGTTACTTACCGGAAGATTTATGACGGTCAGTGGCTGACGGACGGTGATTATGGGGTGATCCACAGGATTGCTGTGGACGATACATATAAAGGCCGGGGGATTGCCGGACGGTTTGTGGATCATATCGAAAAAATGTGTATAAGTTCGGGAATTTCTTCGGTGCGTGTGGATACCCATACGGATAATGTGCCGATGCAGAAAATGCTTATAAACCGGGGGTTTTGTAAGTGTGGAAATATATTGCTGGCCAATGGCGATCCGCGGGTGGCGTTTGAGAAAATTTTGTAACAGTTTGGCCTCTCTGGACTGCTATAAATAACTGGAGTGTATATGAAAAGAATAAGAGATAATTATAACCATACGATCTACGCGTCTTATATTGGCTATATTACTCAGGCCATTATTAATAATTTTATACCGCTGCTTTTTTTGACGTTTCAGCGTTCCTATCACATTTCCCTGGATAAGATCGCGCTGCTCGTATCGCTGAACTTTGGTGTTCAGTTGATCGTGGATTTTCTGGCCGCCAAGTTTGTGGACCGGATCGGTTACCGTATCAGCATTGTGTGCGCTCATGTGCTCTGCTGCGCCGGGCTGCTGGGGCTTTCGGTGTTTCCGGATGTATTTCCGGACGCTTATGCGGGAATTGTGGCGGCCGTGATGCTCTATGCGGTGGGCGGCGGCCTGATCGAAGTGCTGGTCAGTCCGATCGTGGAGGCCTGTCCTACGGATAAAAAAGAGGGCGCTATGAGCCTGCTCCATTCCTTTTACTGCTGGGGGCATGTATTTGTCGTGCTGATGAGTACATTGTTCTTTACGCTTGTGGGGATCGAAAATTGGCGGATACTTTCGTGTCTGTGGGCCATTGTGCCGCTGGTGAACTGCTTTTACTTTATGGCGGTGCCGATTCAGGTGCTGGTGGAGGATGGACAGGGAATGTCCATTGGCCAGCTCCTCAAAAATAAAGTATTCTGGATTTTGTTTCTTTTGATGCTGTGCGCCGGGGCCAGCGAACAGGGGATGAGCCAGTGGGCGTCGGCATTTGCCGAGAATGGTCTGGGCGTTTCAAAAACGGTGGGAGACCTGGCGGGGCCCTGTGCTTTTGCCATATTTATGGGCTGCTCCAGGCTGTTTTACGGAAAGTTCAGCGAGAAAATAAAGCTTCAGAAGTTTATGCTCCTCAGTTGCGGCTTATGTGTGTTCAGCTATATTTTAGCGGGGCTGGCGCCGCTGCCGTTTTTTAATCTGGTGGGCTGTGCTCTGTGCGGTTTGTCCGTGGGGATCATGTGGCCGGGGAGCTTTAGTATGGCGGCAAAAGCGTTGAACCGGGGCGGCACGGCCATGTTTGCGCTGCTGGCGCTGGCCGGGGATCTGGGATGCTCCTCGGGACCTGCGGTGGTGGGCTTTGTTTCCGAAGCTTTGGGCGGTAATCTGAAGCTGGGTGTGCTGGCCGCCATCGGTTTTCCCATATTACTTGCATTTGGGATCGGGCTGTGCAGAAAAAATACGGCTCCGCAATTAAGCGAAGCCGCGGATATCCACGTGGCTGATGTAGAGTGAGAGCATTTCCTTCATCTGGAGCATCTCCTGTTTGGTGTAGCTGGAGAATACGGGCATGATGACGTCGTCGCCCTCGGTATAGGGCTGGAGATAGTAGGCTTTGGCGCCGCACAGCCATTGTCCGATGGCCTCGATATCTTCCCACTGATGAAGCTCTTTGGCTACGGTCGTCCGAAATTCATAATCGATCTCAGAATCTCTCAGTAAATCTACCGAGAGCTTGATCCGGGTCAGATCCAGATTGGAAATGCCGGCGGCTTTTGCGTAGTTTTCCTGAGAATTTTTTATGTCCATGGCAATGTAATCCGCCAGATTATTTTTCAATATATGGGAGAGATGGGTGGGGTCATAGCCGTTGGTGTCGATTTTGACTTTGTAGCCCATCATTTTTACGTTATATAAAAATTCACACAGGTCATCCTGCAGCAGCGGCTCCCCTCCGGTGATGCACACGCCCTCCAGGGCAACCTTTCTCCGCTCTAAAAACGCGTAGATTTCATCTAAGGGCATGGATTCGATGCGCTGTGGATGCATGACCAGGGATTTGTTGTGGCAGTACGGGCAGCGGAAGTCACAGCCGCCGGTGAATATTGTGGCAGCGACGTGGCCCGGGTAATCCAGAAGCGTTGTCTTAGCTAAACCTTTTATCTCCATAAAAACACTCCTTCTCGAATGTATTTGCGTAAAACACTGATTATCTTTTATTCTAGCACAAATGGGGGATTGAAACAAGTCGGAAATGTGGCGAGGTTCGGAGCAAGGCGCGGAGCGAGATTCAGAGCGAGGTTCGGAGCGAGGTTCGGAAAACACTGCGCTCCGGGGGCGGATGGGGGTGCCCAGGTGCAGGTTGGGGAGCGGTTTCGCCATTTAAGAATGTCTAAGGGGCCAGGTGTTTGCTAAGGGCAATCTGGTGAAAAGAAGGGGAGTATTCTTCTTTTTTGTTCCGTTCTTAGTTCTTTTCACCAGATTTACGCAAATACCTGCCCCCTAAGACTTTCTAAAATGGCTGTAATGCTCCCCAACCTGCACCTGGGCACCCCCGTCCGCCCCCGGAGCGCAGTGTTTTCCGAACCATTTACGTTGTCGCGGTTTGTGGTTTGGTCGATGTCGATAGTGATTGTGATTTTGGGATGATTGTAATTGCAATGGGAGTTGCGATTTTGGGATGTATTGACTTTGAATATAAAATTTGCTATGATGGGGTCAAATTTGCTTTGGAGGTGTTCTTATGAAAAAGGGTCGGATCAGACTTGTGAGTGCGTTGGCGCTTTTTGCTGCGTGCCTTTTTTTCGTTGGGGCATTTCCTTTTTTGGGCGTTGATGGCAGTGATGAGGTTGGCGAAACGGTGCGTTCGGCGGCTGAGAATACGGTGCTCCCGATGGATGCGGCTGTGTGGCTGGCTGGGGATGGGGTGTGCTCGATAGACGCGGGTGTGCGGTTGGCGGGCGAAACGGCGCGTTTGGTGGATGCGGCTGTGCGGCTGGATGGGGCTGCGGATCTCACGATGGTTTCGGCTGTGCGGTCGGATGGAGATTTTGCGGGGCGCTTGGATGCGGGATTGCAGGCGCGTGGTCTGGGTGGCCTGGATGGGGGCGTGCATATGCAGTCGTCTGGCGGGCGGCTTGGGGCGGTGGATATGGTGATCGGCCAGTCTGCGGTGCGCGGTGCTGCTGCTGGGGTGTCCGGCGTGAGAAATACGAAGAATATGCGGGGATTTTTTATGAGCCTGCTTATTTTATATATGATTGCCAATACTCTTATCTTTTTTGATAAGAGCTGTTTCTATGTTAAAAATCAAAGGTCTTTTTTCTATATCAGATATTCTCTGATTCTTCTCAATGTGATCCATCAGGCGGACGGAAAACACCGCCAACTCCATAGTATGGCATAAGATCCCTTTCCGGGGGTTTGTTTGGGTTTATGAGCGCGTGTAACAGTTGGCTTTTGTGAACCGTTACGGGCTTTTACCTTTCCGGCGCCGGTACCCTGCTATAAGTGCGCCGTTACTATGGATTAAAGTGAGGAATTGAATATGGATTTATACAGTATCATGGGATTACTGGGCGGTCTTGCGTTATTTCTTTATGGAATGCAGATGATGAGCACAGGGCTGGAGGCTGCGGCCGGAAACCGGATGAAACAGATACTTGAACGGCTGACGGCCAACCGCGTGGTGGGTGTTCTTGTGGGCGCCGGAATTACGGCGGTCATTCAGTCGTCCTCGGCGACCACAGTTATGGTGGTGGGTTTTGTCAATTCGGGGATGATGACGCTGCGTCAGGCAGTATGGCTGATCATGGGCGCCAATATTGGCACGACGATCACCGGACAGCTCATTGCGCTGAATGTGGAGGCCATTGCCCCGCTGCTTGCCTTTTTGGGCGTGGTGGCTATTGTTTTTATAAAAAATGTGAAGGTAAACAATTACGGGCGGATATTGGCCGGATTAGGCGTTTTGTTTATCGGTATGGGTATGATGGGCGACGCTATGGTTCCACTGAGAATGTCGGAGGCGTTTATTTCCCTGATGACCCAGTTTTCCAATCCGCTGCTGGGTATACTGGCAGGTATGATATTTACAGCGATCATCCAGTCCTCGTCGGCATCTGTGGGGATATTGCAGACGTTGGCCATGAGCGGACTTATCGGACTGCCCAGCGCGGTGTATGTACTGTTTGGCCAGAATATCGGCACATGTATTACAGCGGTGCTGGCGTCCATCGGCACAAGCCGGAACGCCAAACGGACGACGATCATTCACCTGATGTTTAATGTATTTGGAACCACATTATTTACGGTTATTTGCATGACGCTGCCCCTGGTGGATTTTGTGGGCGGGCTGACCCCGGATAATCCTGCTGCTCAGATTGCCAATATGCATACGCTGTTTAATATTGTTACAACACTTTTATTGCTGCCGGCCGGCGGCCTTCTTGTACGTATTGCACAGCGCCTGCTGCCGGACAGGGAAATGGAGATAACGGATGGGCATCAGCTTATGTATATTAAAAATAAAAGGCTCCCTGCCGGAAGCAGTATCGGTACATCGGCGGTGGCTGTGGACAGCATCCAAAATGAGGTCTGTCGTATGACCGAGATGGTAAAGTATAATCTGGACCAGGGCTTTAATCAGCTTCAAAAGCCGGAGGAACATTCCCGGAAGGATATCGAAGATAAAGAGGAATATATCGATTATCTCAATAAAGAGATTTCACAATTTATATCGGAGATGATCGTTCACGAAAAGAATGAACAGGATTCCCAGAGTATCAGCGGTTATTTTAAAATCTGCGGCGATCTGGAGCGCATCGGCGATCACGCGGTAAATCTGGCCGGCTACGCGGATGCGCTGGAGCGCTATGATACGAGGCTGACACCGTCGGAACTGACAGAAATTTCGGAAATGAAGCAGATTTGCAGCAGCTCTATGGAGCTGGTGCTGGAATGTCAGCGTTTTCTCAGTCCGGAGCTGTTTTCCCAGGTGGCGGCCGCGGAACAGCATATTGACGATATGACGGAGCAATTTCGCAAAAACCAGATCGGGCGCATGCAGCGCGGCGAATGTAACAGCGCTGCCAGTGTTTTATATTCCGAGATTTTAACGGACTTTGAACGCATCGGAGATCATATACTTAATATAGGTCAGGCGCTGCTGCAAATGTCCGGCGATTTTAGCCGGCGGCAATGATTTTGAGAGGAGTAATGATGAAAGTTAATTTTATCCAAACGTTTTTGAAAGGGCTGTGTGTGGGTGGAACGATGCTTGTGCCCGGGGTCAGCGGTGGTTCCATGGCGATGATCCTGGGTGAGTATGACCGTCTGGTGTCCTCAGTGAGTTCTTTTATGAAGCATAAAAAGGAAAGCGCGCTTTTCCTCGGGCTGTTTGCTCTGGGAGGCGCCGCAGGGATGGTGGCGTTTGCCAATCCCCTTCAGCGGCTGATCGCACTGTTTCCTCTGCCGATGATGTACTTTTTTATCGGAGCGGTGGCCGGGGGCGTGCCGCTGATGTACCGCAAGGCCCGGGTGAGCCGCATATCCTTTGCGTCCGTGGCCTGGCTGCTGGCCGGTGTGGCAATCGTCCTGCTGCTGAACTTTCTTCCGACTGGGATGATTTCCGTGGGAAGTTCCCTGGCGGAGCGTTCCATTGCCGGATACGCCGTAATGATCGCGGCTGGTTTTATCGCGGCGATCGCGCTCATACTTCCAGGGATCAGCGTTTCCTATATGCTGCTGATCATGGGCATTTATGATCCGGTCATGGCGGCCATCGGCGGGCTGCATTTTGCGGTGCTTTTGCCGCTGGGTATCGGGCTGGTGCTCGGTATTATTCTGACCACAAGACTGCTGGAAACATTGATGGAGCGGTTCCCCGGAGCCACCTACATGATGATTTTGGGTTTTGTGATCGGTTCCATCATTTATGTTTTTCCGGGGCTGCCCTCAGGCATCTGGTGGCTATGGTGCGCCGTGGGATTGGCCGCAGGATTTTCCATTATCCGGCTGCTGTGTAAGAAGGAAGAAAACTACGTTACAAATAAATAAAAAAGGAGTGTACACATTTGGATTCGATTCCCCAACAGATATGTTTGCAGATTATTTTAATACTTATCAACGCATTTTTTGCATCAACGGAAATTGCCGTTATCTCCCTCAATGGTACGAAGCTGAAGAAAATGGCACAGGAGGGCGATAAAACGGCAAAGCGGCTGTTAAAGCTGGTGGAGGAGCCGGCTGGTTTTTTATCCACCATTCAGATCGGAATCACCCTGGCTGGCTTTTTGGGCAGCGCGTTTGCCGCCGACAATTTCTCCGAGTACCTTGTGACATGGATCTATGATGATCTGGGCTTTCATGCACTGCCCATGGCGGCCGTCGATACGCTGTCGGTCATTGTGATCACATTGATTTTATCTTATTTTACCCTGATCTTCGGTGAGCTGGTGCCCAAGCGTATTGCCATGCAAAAACCTTACGAGGTGGCGAAGCTTTCCTGCGGTGTGGTCAGCGGCGTGGCTCTGATCATGCGTCCGGTGGTGGCGTTTTTATCGTTGTCCACCAATGCTGTGCTGCGACTGCTGCGTATGAAAACCGAAGCATCGGAGGAAAATGTCACGGAAGATGAAATCCGTATGATGGTGGATCTGGGCGAGGAAAAGGGCGTGATCGACGCGGATGAAAAGAACTGGATTCATAATGTATTTGCCTTTGATGACACACGTGTCCGGGAGATCATGGTACATAGTGCGGATGTGGTCCGTATATTTACCAGGAGCACTTCCAGGGAAATAATGGATGTTATCAAAGACAGCGGCTTATCGAGGATTCCGGTATGTGATAAGGATATTAACGATATTATCGGTATTTTATATGTCCGGGATTATCTGGAAGCGGACCATGAAGCCCGGGCCGATATTCAGGGGCTTGTGCGTCCGGCGTATTTTATTCCGGAGACGATGGCGGCGGACGATCTGTTTAAGGATATGCAGCGTAAGAAAATCCATTTCGCCGTTGTGGTGGATGAATTTGGCGAGATTGCCGGCATCATCACGATGGAGGATCTGCTGGAGGAAATTGTGGGCAATATTTATGACGAGTACGACCGGCCTGAAAACAGTGAGGTGGAGCAGATCGACGGCAGCCACTGGCGGGTGGACGGCGACTGCGATATTGAGACGGTCACAGAGACGCTGGGCGTGCCCCTGGAGATCAGTTCAGATTATGACACGGTGGGCGGGCTTATATTTTCCCACCTCCATACAATACCAAAGGATGGGGCTGTGTTTGAGCTGAATATCGGACCGTTGATTTTTCATGTGACACGGATCGAGAACCGACGGGTTTTGGAGGTCATTATCGAAATTCCCCGCGGGGAGGCGCAGGTGTGACACCCCGCAAGGGAGCCATAAAACGTGTACGTATAACGGCTACCAGCAGGTAACCAGGTGACCAAAAAGTCCGGAAATATACACAAATTCCGGACTTTTTTTGATGGCTATTAATAAAAAATTTACAATTTTTCAGGTGGAATAAATTTCGGAACTGTGGTAATATTATCCGTAGATATGTGTAACGGCGACGCTGGTATTTTTGCGTCTGTAGAAGGTGAGACTGACGATGAAGGATAAGAAGACAAATCACGATGTATTTAAAGCGCTGGCGCTCATTACCCAGCTTGGCATAGGTATGCTCGTGCCTGTCGTGCTCTGTTTTTTTATCGGACGGTGGCTGGATAACCTTCTGAATACCGGATTCTTTATCATCATATTTCTTATCCTGGGCATTCTTGCAGCTTACAGAAACCTCTTTGTCTATACGAGGCCGTTGCTCAAGGGCACAAAGGAGCGGGAGCAGGAAAAGTTCTGGCGCGCCTGGGAAAAGCGCGGCGGCGAAGGTGAGGACCGGCGCCGGGCGGATCGAAAGGAGCAGGAAGATGAGCATAAAAAATAGACTGTCGCGATACCATGAGACGCTGGTGGAGCTGGTGGCCGGAATCATGCCGATTACACTAATCGTTGGAGTTGTGGGGGTATTTATTGTCTCCGAAAAACTCAAGTTTTGTATAAGTCTCCTCATCGGGGCGCTGGGTGCTGCGCTGTTGGCCATCCATATTTATATCACTATTGACAGAGGGCTGGATATGGTGCCGGATGATGCGGGCAAATATGCAAAACGAAATTATGCATTGCGATTGATCTTTATGATTTTGGTCGTTTTATGCGGACTGAAGCTGCCGTTTCTCCACTTTGGGGGGATATTTTTGGGGCTTCTGACGCTGAAGGGGTCCGTTTATCTGCGGCCACTGACGCATAAGATCATATCAGCAAAAGTCTATAACGAAGGAAGGTGAGTGAATGGGAAATGAAGTTGACTTTATGATACACGGGTATCTGGAGCTGTCCTTTTTTGGCACCACAGTCTACATTACGACGACCCATGTGTGCATGTTTATCGTGTGTGCATTCCTCGTCATCATAGGCCTGGTGGTCAACCGGAAGATGAAGCATGCCAGGGAGGTGCCCGAGGGTATCCAGAATCTGGCGGAATACTACGTTCAGACGCTGGACGGTATCGTCAAAGGCAACATGTTCAGGCATTGGCGGAAATATGCCAATTATATTCTGACGATTTTCATGTTCATTTTGGTGGCAAACATTTCCGGTATTTTCGGCCTGCGTCCGCCAACGGCAGATTACTGTACCACATTGACGCTGGCTTTGATCACCTTTGTGGTCATTCAGTTCAATGCGTTCCGTACTAATGGTGTGGGCGGTTATTTAAAAAGCCTCACTCAGCCGCTGCCGCTTTTGTTCCCGATCAACGTGATCGGTGAATTTGCGACGCCGGTCTCCCTGTCATTGCGTCTTTTCGGCAATATCATGGGTGGTACGGTTATGATGGCGCTGTTTTACGGTCTGCTCCCAAAGCTGGTGACGATCGGTATCCCGGTATTTTTGCATGCTTACCTGGATTTATTTGCAGGTGCGATCCAGACATACGTATTTTGTATGCTGAGTATGGTATTTATTAACGACAAGCTGCCGGAATAAGGAGACAGTTCAGATTGGCCGAACTGTTACATTAAGGCAAAACTCGAATTGATTGAGAATCCGAAAAATAAGGAGGAAATTATTATGATAACAAATGAAGGTTTAGTATTAGCGTGTTCAGCAATTGGTGCAGGTCTGGCCATGATCGCCGGTATCGGACCTGGTATTGGTCAGGGTATCGCCGCAGGTCACGGTGCTGCAGCCGTAGGACGCAACCCGGGCGCAAAGGGTGATATTACATCCACCATGCTTTTAGGTCAGGCCGTTGCCGAGACGACCGGTCTTTACGGTCTTGTTATTGCGCTGATCCTTTTATTTGCAAATCCACTTTATGGAAAATTGAGCTGACCTTGAATAAGAAATATAACCGAAGGGAGGCTTAAAGCTTGGACGGAAGATTGTTTGGACTTGATGCCCAGCTGCTTTTTGACGCGCTGGTCATGTTCATCTTCATTATGCTTCTGTATGTGATTCTGTCAAAGCTGTTTTTCAAGCCGGTGCGCGCTTTCCTTGAGAAACGTCAGGAGGGCATTGACAAGGCCCATGAGGAGGCTTTGGAAAACCGGAGGAAGGCAGAGGAACTTAAAGCCGTTTATGAAGAAAAGTTAAAAGAAGTGAATAAAGAAGCCGAAAATCTTATGTCCGTATCCCGCAGGCAGGCATTAAAGCAGCAGGAGGAAATTGTTGCCGGGGCAAAGAGTCGCGCCGCGGCCATACTTTCACAGGCGCAGGAAGAGGCGCTGGCGGAAAAACTGGCGGTGAAGGATGATGTGAAGCACCAGATGGCCGAGATCGCGGGCCTTTTGGCGTCGGAATTTGTCTCTGCCGACGATAAGTTCCGTCAGGCGATGCTGGTGGAGGAAGCCTTAAAGGAAATGGGTGGTGACGCATGGTAGAATTGATCATACAGCTTGTAAATATCTTTCTATTAAGTCTGGCCCTGGGCTACATCCTTTCTCCGATGGTCGGTAAGATGCTTTTAAAGCGAAAAAACCAGATTGCGGAAAATCTCCACGAGGCGAAGACGACCCGGCAGGATGCGCTGGAAAATGCCGCCATGTATGAGGAAAAGCTCGCCGACTTTGATAAGGAGCGCGGGGCGATATTAGCGAGGGCCCAGGAAAAGGCCAGAGCCAGAGAAAATGATATTATTGGTGAAGCCAATGCGGAAGCCGGCCGTATCATCGACCGGGCGCAGAGGGAAGCCGCGCTGATGCGGGCAAAGATTAAGGACGATATAAAGAAAGACATGGTAACCTATGCATCTGCGGCAGCCGCCAGGCTGATCGCGGAAAATATGGATGTGGAAAAGCAGGATGCGCTTATTGAGCAGACATTAAACGAAATGGGAGATAAGACATGGCAAAATTAGCGGACAGAACCTATGGACAGGCCCTGTTTGATCTGAGTGTCGAGGAAGGCCGGGTGGATGAATACGCCGGGCAGGTAAAGGTCATTGCCAGAGCTTTTGAAGAAAATCCCCAGCTTTTACAGCTTTTGAACCATCCTCAGATTACCAGGGAAGAAAAGACAGACGTGCTCACCAACTGCTTTAGCGGGCGGGTGGCCGATGATTTGACCGGTTTTCTAGTGATCATTGTGAAGGCCGGACGACAGCAGTTTATTCCGGATATTTTGAAATATTTTCTGGATGCGGTCAAAGAGTATAAACATATCGGTGTGGCTTATGTGACGTCGGCGGTGGAATTGTCCGATACGCAAAAGAGCGCCGTTGAGAAAAGATTATTGGATACGACCGGCTATGTCAGCTTTGAGATGCATTTTAATGTGGACGCATCGCTGATCGGCGGCATGGTCATCCGTATTGGAGATAAAGTTGTGGATAGCAGTATTAAGACGAAACTTGAAACACTCTCCAGAAAGCTGATGAAAATTCAGCTTTAAACGATTCTATGTAGAAAGAAGGTGCCAAAAGCCCCATGAATTTAAGACCTGAAGAAATCAGCTCAGTGATTAAAGAACAGATTAAACGTTATAAATCCCAGCTTGAGGTTTCAGATGTTGGTACTGTTGTGCAGGTAGCCGACGGTATTGCCCGTATTCATGGCCTGGAAAATGCCATGCAGGGCGAGCTTCTGGAATTTCCCGGGGAAGTTTATGGTATGGTGCTCAACCTGGAAGAGGATAATGTTGGCGCTGTTTTATTAGGTGATACGACAAATATCAATGAAGGCGACATTGTAAAGACTACGGGCCGCGTTGTGGAGGTGCCTGTGGGCGACGCTATGATCGGCCGCGTTGTCAATGCCCTCGGTCAGCCGCTGGATGGCAAGGGGCCTGTTGAAACCGACCGCTTCCGCCAGATCGAGCGCGTGGCTCACGGTGTTATCGAGAGAAAGTCCGTGGACACGCCGCTTCAGACCGGTATCAAGGCCATTGACGCCATGATCCCCATTGGCCGCGGTCAGCGTGAGCTTATCATCGGCGACCGTCAGACCGGTAAAACAGCCATAGCCATAGACACGATTATTAATCAAAAAGGACAGGATGTGCTCTGTATTTATGTGGCCATCGGCCAGAAAGCTTCCACGGTAGCCTCCATTGTCCATACACTGGAGGAATACGGCGCCATGGATTATACCGTGGTCGTATCCTCGACAGCATCCGAACTGGCGCCATTGCAGTACATCGCGCCGTATGCCGGATGTGCCATCGGAGAAGAATGGATGGAGCAGGGCAAGGATGTGCTCATTGTTTATGATGACCTGTCCAAGCATGCCACCGCTTACCGTACCCTCTCCCTGCTGCTCCGTCGTCCACCCGGGCGTGAAGCTTATCCGGGTGATGTCTTCTATCTGCATTCCAGATTGCTGGAGCGCGCCTCCAAGCTGTCCGATGATCTGGGCGGCGGCTCACTGACCGCTCTGCCGCTCATCGAGACGCAGGCCGGCGACGTATCCGCTTATATTCCGACCAACGTTATTTCCATTACGGACGGTCAGATCTATCTGGAAACAGAAATGTTTAATGCAGGTCTGCGTCCGGCCATCAATGCCGGTCTGTCCGTATCCCGTGTGGGTGGCGCTGCGCAGATCAAGGCGATGAAAAAGATTGCCGGACCGATCCGTGTGGAGCTGGCTCAGTACCGCGAGCTGCAGGCATTTGCCCAGTTCGGCTCCGAGCTGGATGCGGCCACCAAGGAGCAGCTTGCCCAGGGCGAGCGTATCCAGCAGATTTTAAAGCAGGGCCAGTATCAGCCCATGCCTGTGGAAAAGCAGGTCGTGGTCATCTATATGGCTGTGCGTAAGCACCTGCTGGACGTTCCCACCGATAAGGTCATGGAATTTGAAAAAGGCTTCCTGGAATTTATGGATACGAAGTATGCCGATGTTCTGGCAAAGATCCGGGAGACAAAGAATCTGGATGATGAGATTGAAGCCGGCATTGTGAAGGCTATTGAGGAATACAAGGCCCAGCAGTGAGCGGTTGCAGCTAAAAACAGGCTAAGTAAAGAGGTGTAAATGATATGGCCTCGATGAGAGAGATCAAACGCCGAAAAGGCAGTATACAGAGCACCGCACAGATCACCAAGGCGATGAAGCTGGTTTCCACTGTGAAATTCCAGAAAGCCAAGGGCCGTGCGGAAAGCTCCAAACCATATTTCGACAAGATGTATCAGACCGTAACCTCGATTCTGGCAAAGACAGACAGTGTGCATCATCCGTATTTGACCGGAGGGCAGTCGCAAAAGAAAGCGATTATCACCATTACCTCCAACCGGGGGCTGGCTGGCGGCTATAATGCCAATATTATAAAGCTGATCACTGCCAGCGGTTTTCCTGCGGAGGATGTGATGCTGTATACCATTGGCCGTAAGGGAAAGGATATTTTATCCCACAAAGGCTACCATGTATCCGCCGATTATTCGGAGGTGATCGATGCGCCGCTGTACCGGGATGCACAGGAGATCGGCAAGGCGGTGCTGGATGCATTTGCCGCCGGTGAGATCGGCGAAATCTATCTGGCGTACACCGCGTTTAAAAACACAGTGGTGCATATTCCGCGGCTGATCAAGCTGCTGCCGGTGGATAAAGACGGTATGATGTCCGATGCGGCGGACGGAAACGTGGATGCCCGCGGTGCCAGTGCGGGCACAGACGTGTCGGGCCGCCCGGCCGGCAAAGCCCTGGATGCCCGCGGTGTCGGTGCGAGCGGGGATGTGTCGGACCGCACGGCCGGAAGCGGCGATGGTGGGGCGGATGAAAAGCCCATGCCGATGAATTATGAGCCGGAGGCTGAGGAGGCGCTGGATGCCATTATTCCTAAATATATATGCAGTCTGATCTACGGCGCGCTGATGGAGGCTGTGGCCTCGGAAAACGGCGCCCGTATGACGGCCATGGATAATGCCACCAGCAACGCAGAGGAAATGATAGATAAATTGACATTAAGCTATAACAGAGCCAGACAAGGTGCGATTACTCAGGAAATCACCGAAATTGTCTCGGGTTCCGAGGCATTGGCTTAAGGAAGGAGTGAACATCAAAGGATATGGCAGAAAAAATTATCGGTAAAGTCACTCAGATTATCGGTGCAGTCCTGGATATTAAGTTTCCGGACGGAAAGCTTCCTGAAATCAACGATGCCGTCAGCATTACCCGTAAGGACGGAAATCGTCTGGTTGTGGAGGTTGCACAGCATCTGGGGGATGATACTGTCAGATGTATCGCCATGGGCCCCACGGACGGCCTTGTGCGCGGCATGGATGCGGTGAGCACCGGCGCGCCGATCACCGTTCCCGTAGGTGAGGAAACGCTGGGCCGTATTTTTAACGTGCTCGGCGAGGCGATTGATAATAAACCGGAGCCGGAAGCCAAAATGCATCTTCCGATCCACAGAAAAGCGCCGGATTTTGAAGATTTATCCGATGCTCAGGAAATACTTGAAACAGGTATCAAGGTCGTGGACCTTTTGTGCC
This sequence comes from Lachnospiraceae bacterium, assembly GCA_902363555.1. GTDB lineage: Bacteria > Bacillota > Clostridia > Lachnospirales > Lachnospiraceae > Catenibacillus. Next base: position 494,978 of record CABJAM010000001.1, read on the forward strand.
CGTACCAGAAGGGCGGTAAGATTGGTCTGTTCGGCGGTGCCGGCGTAGGTAAGACCGTACTCATTCAGGAGCTGATCCGTAACGTGGCTACGGAGCACGGCGGTTATTCCGTATTTACCGGTGTTGGCGAGCGTACCCGTGAGGGAAATGACCTTTATTATGAAATGACCGAATCCGGTGTTATCAATAAGACGACCATGGTGTTCGGGCAGATGAACGAGCCTCCCGGAGCCCGTATGCGTGTCGGCCTTACCGGCCTTACCATGGCGGAATATTTCCGTGATCATGGCGGCAAGGATGTACTTTTGTTTATTGACAATATTTTCCGTTTTACACAGGCCGGCTCCGAGGTGTCCGCTCTGCTTGGACGTATCCCCAGTGCCGTAGGTTATCAGCCCACGCTGCAGACGGAAATGGGTGCTCTCCAGGAGCGGATCACTTCCACGAAGGCCGGCTCCATCACATCGGTCCAGGCTGTTTATGTGCCGGCCGATGACCTTACAGACCCGGCTCCGGCTACGACCTTCGCCCATCTGGACGCCACCACCGTATTATCCCGTTCCATCGTGGAGCTGGGTATTTATCCGGCCGTGGACCCGCTGGAGTCTACAAGCCGTATCCTTGACCCGAGAATTGTGGGCGAGGAGCACTATGCGGTGGCCCGCGGTGTGCAGGAAATCTTACAGCGGTATAAGGAGCTGCAGGATATTATTGCCATCCTTGGTATGGACGAGCTCTCCGAGGAGGAAAAGCTTATCGTATCCAGAGCCAGAAAGGTGCAGCGGTTTTTATCTCAGCCGTTTTTCGTGGCCGAGCAGTTTACCGGCCTTACAGGCCGTTATGTGCCGTTGTCGGAAACGATTCAGGGCTTTAAGGAGATTATTGAAGGAAAGCATGACGATATACCGGAAAGCTATTTCCTCAATACCGGAAACATTGACGATGTTCTTGCCAAGTGTAAGTAGGTGAGCGGGATGGCAGAGAAGGAATTTACGTTACAGATCGTATCTCCGGACCGGGTGTTCTACGAGGGGCCGGTGTCCTTTGTGGAGCTGAGCACCTCCGAGGGCGATATCGGTGTTTATGCCGGACATATTCCCATGACCAATATTTTGCGGCCGGGAATCCTCCATATCGTGGAGGCTGGCAGCGGCAGCGATAAGTATGCTGCGGTACACGACGGATTTATAGAGATTCTGCCGGACAGCATGACGGTATTGGCGGAGATCGCCGAGTGGCCCGATGAGATCGACCTGAACCGGGCCAATGAAGCAAAGATTCGTGCGGAACGCCGGTTGTCGGAGCAGAATAATAATATGGACGTCTCCCGGGCGGAATTTGCGCTGCGCAAAGCGCTGACGCGGATCGAGCTGGCGGAGAAGTATAAATAAAATATCGTAGACATGAAAACCGCACCCGGTGAAAAACTGGAGTGCGGTTTTTGCGCGAAGCAACGAGCCGCAATCCGGTGGAGCGAAGCGGAACCGGATGAGTGAAGCGGAACTGGATGGGTGAAGCAGCGAGCTGTAAAGGGGCGCTGGCTAACTCAAATATTTATGGAGTTCTTCTTCAGACAGGTGGAAACTTTCGGCAAGTGCGGAAAAAACAGGAGCAGGAATGTTCATTCCTTTTAAGTGACGTACGGTTTCTGCAATAATTTCGTCACGTTCCTTTTGCCGTCCAGTTTTAATGCCTTCCTCGCGTCCGGTTTTACGCCCTTGAGCAATACCATCATCAATTAATCCCTGTAATGCAGTACACATATTCAATCGCTTCCCTTCATTTTTAAGTGCATATTTCATAAGTTTTGTTGTTCCGGTGGCGGCGCCGACTGCTGCCACAGTTTCCCAGTAAACATCCATGTCCGGATGTTTTTCTCTAAATTCACTGATTTTGAACCGGCCCTTTTGATTATAAAATTCTGAGATGAGCATAAAGAAATCCCTGTTATCCTGATTCTGGAAGGAATATTGTAAGCTGTCTTTTACCTGAAATACATGAATGTGGTAATCGTTAATGTAGGGCTTCATGGCGTCCGGAATGTCCATGATATCCCATAAATTATTCGGCCCATCCCAGGGTTCTTCGCCATAATAGATAAGCAGTGACAAAATAGGAGCGATCCGGTCGTCAGCCGTCATACCGGATAAAAATTCCGCGCCGGATTTTAAGTCGTTCTGTCGCCGATGCTCCTGTTCGATGGCCTTACACTGTTTTGTATAATCAAGCGCATCATTCTGCATGAAACGTACCGGCATGGCATAGTGGATGGACATCTGATTTTCAACATTAAAGAGTGCCAGGACAATCTGGGAACCATAGCGTTTGAACAGATCACGAAGTCTGGAAATAGCGGTGACCGTCTCACCTTCCAACAGCATATCGGCTTCATCGGTTGCTGCGTCGGATAAATCCTCCGGTGAGATAAGCGCTTCACCATTAAAAAATATCTGGTTGAACAGGTCCGCAAAACGGTCGTTATTACGCCAATAGCTTTTTAATACGGCGTCTGGTGGTAATACTTTTTGTTTGGTCATATCATATAATTCTCCTCTGCTAATAATTATAGATGATTGCAGTGTATGTATTCATGCAATACAGTTCCTGAATTGAGGAAAATTATCTTTTGTATAGGGATATTATATTGCGGATATGCGTGTGAATCAATAGGTTTTTGCAAGTTTAGACAAATTTAAGAATGACGAATGATGGAGTGACTTTATTCGACATATTTTTTCTTTAAGCCTATAATATTTTTTCCTTTAAGTTTGTTGTTGTAGTTGAATGTGAAATCGAGTATACTCATAGCATAGACTATTTATGTACCGCACATTTTGTTCGGTATAAGATGAAGGTGAGGGAGTTAATACATGTTAGCACAGGATTTCAGAAAGGTTGCCCGGGATTCTTTGCGCGGACGCTGGGCGATGGCGGTGATCACCGGATTGGTGGCAGTTATTTTGGGCGCAGTGATTTTTCAGAATTACAGCGGGGAGATTACTTCAAGAATTGAAGACTGGTCCGACGGCCGGTGGTCATTTACATGGCTTCCGTGGGCTTTCAGAACGGTGATCGAGATGTGGCTGGCGTTTATCGGTCTGATCTTTGGCATATTAACCATAGTGCGGCTGGTAATCGGCGGCGCGACAACGCTGGGTTATGCAGCATTTAACCTGGATCTGGTGGATGGTGTGGATACGAATGCCAGTGTGATTTTTACCCAGTATTATCGCCTGGGGGCTGGCTTTTGTATGCAGCTTCTGCGGGGGCTTTACGTGGCTTTGTGGACGTTGCTTTTTGTGATTCCGGGGATTATAGCGTCGTACAGCTATGCTATGGCACCGTATATTCTCCTGGAAAATCCAGGAATGGGAGCCAATGAGGCTATTTCCAGATCCAAGGAATTAATGCGTGGAAATCGGTTTCGCTTGTTTTGCCTGCAGTTCAGCTTTATTGGCTGGTATTTTCTCAGTATGATGACACTGGGCATCGGGCTTTTGTGGCTCAGACCTTATGTGGAGGCGGCTCAGGCGGCATTTTACAGGGAAATTACCGGAACACGGAGATTTTAACAAGGGAGCGGTTTGCAATGAACATTAAGATATTTGAGGATTTTGTTAAGCAGGCGGATGCGCAGGATTTAAAGCTTGAAGGGCTCTATGTGCTGCTGGATGGTGAGCCGGTATTTGAACACCGCTGGGTGCCGGATCAGGCGAGAAATATTTATTCACATACGAAAAGCTTTGTGTCTACGGCCGTAGGGATTGCTGTTGATGAGGATGTCCTATCCCTGGAGGACCGGCTGGTGGACTGCTTTCCGGATAAGCTTCCTGTGGTTGAAAATCCGGGAATTGAGAAAATCTGTCTGAAGCACCTGTTGACTATGAGCTCTGGCTTTGGAGCGGCGTATCTGATGTCGGAAAACCGCCGCAGCGGAACTGGATTTCCGGATTATGTTGCATATATGCTTTCGCGGCCGGTGGTGGAACAACCGGGCAGCCGTTTTTGCTATTCCACGGCAGACAGCATTTTGATCGGGCGGATGCTTGAACAAAAGCTGGGAAGGAATTTACAGGAATATATGTATGAGAAGGTATTAAAGCCCATGGATATTCCGCTGCCCATATGGGAATGCTGTCCACAGGGCCATCCCGTCGGTGGTGGCGGCATGTTTATGCGGCTGGCGGATATGGCGAAGCTGGGGCAGCTCTACCTGGATGGCGGCGTGTGGAAGGGCCGCCGGATCGTTCCGGAGGGCTGGGTTGAAACGGCTACGGCCAAACATATTGAGACGCCGATGCCGGAGGCCATGCGGCAGGCCGGGCATAAGCCTGATGTATGGCGCTGCGGTTACGGCTATCAGTTCTGGATGTGCCCGTATGAGAAGTCTTATCGCGCGGATGGGGCTTTCGGACAGATTACTCTTGTATTGCCGGAAAAAGGAATGGTCATCAGTTTCCAGTGTCCGGAAAGCGGGCATTTTGGGAAAGTGCAGCAGGCTGTGGATGTTCTGGTGCGGGAGTTATAGGGAACATATCATGGAGGATGTGTATGAGTAAATTATCTTTTAAGACTTTTTGTATCGAACATTATAGTCACCATATACAAATACCAAGTACGCAGGTCTATGATATTTTTGAAAAGCAAGGTGTTTTGAAAATGTTGGACGATGAATATGAGGACCTGCATGGGATGGGAATGGAGTATCTTATGCAGTTTATAGATGAGTACCTGGGGGTGGAAAAATGATTTTATATCATGGCTCAACTATAAAAGTAGACAAACCAAAGATTTTAACGAATGAAATCGGTCGTGATTTTGGTTTCGCATTTTATACAACAGATCTTAAAGAACAGGCAGAGCGTTGGGCTTTGCGAAAAGCCAGAATTGCTAATCGTAGAAGTTCAGGTCATTCAGGCATTGTGAATATTTATGATTGGAACGAGGACAGCGCGCTAAAGGTTCATCGATTTTCAGGCCCATCCATGCAATGGCTGGAAATGGTAGTGCAGTGCCGGTCCAATGTTTCTTATAAGCATGGCTATGATGTAGTTATCGGTAATATAGCAGATGATAATGTTGGCGAAACGGTATCGTATGTACTTCAGGGAATAATGCGAAAGGAGGATGCCGTGGAGCGTTTGAAGTTTGAGAAGATTAATAATCAAATTGCCTTTTGCACGGAAAATTCGTTATGTGAGCTGACCTATAAAGGCTATTATGTAATAGAGGTGTGAGTATGGAGCATTATTTAATCCGTTCAACGATAACCCCTGTCATCATCAAATATATACAGGACAAATATAACATGTCTGAAGAGGAAGCTCTGCGTGCGTTTTATGTTTCAGCTACGGCTGACGCGTTTGCGGATGATACTACAGGACTTTATGGACAGTCTCCGCTGTATATATTTGGCCTTTTTATGGATGAGTATGATGAAATGAAAGCTTTGAAGGAAGGGGCTTCGTAGGTTTGCGCAGTGGATGCGCAGACCTGACTAAACTGTTAGGAAAAAAGCAGGCCGGCATCGGGATGAATATGCCGGCCTACTTTTTTCAATTATTTATTCGCTGCGATCCAGTCATCAAGCTGCTGCTGCATCGTTGCCACATAGGCATCCACATCAGCACCTTTCAGCTTGGCCACCAGTTGGTCGACGCCGTCCTCACCGGAAACACCGCTGGCTAACATAGGGCGGAGCTCGTTGATAACATTTGTCAATGCGGTCAGTGTGTTTTCCACCGGGCCATTATCAATTCCGAAGCCGAGAAAATCTGAAACCTTGGCGTTCATATTCAGCTCATAGAGCTGTTCTCTCAAGTCTGCGGGCTGACCTGCGCGGACCTTTGCAAGGAAGCCATTGCCAAGGATGGCGGTGCAGTCGCCCAGGAAGTAGCCGCAACTGGAGGCATCCTGACCTTCAAGGAAGTCGATGGTGCCGTCCTCAAGTGTCCGGTAATGCACATCTTCAATACCCCAGGTCATAAGATTAAGGACTTCCTCGTCGGTGTAAAGCAGGTTCAAAAATTTCACAGCGGCTTCTGGTTCAGTAGCGCCCTGGGGAACTGCCCAGGAGAATTTACGGATCAGACCTGTGGTGATCACCGCGTCATCCAGAAAGACTGCCGTCATGTCATATCCTGTGGATTGAGAGATTGCAACCGCGCCATATTCACCACCGCTCACCATTTTAAAGAAGCCGAAGGCTGTTCCCATCTGTACGGCAGATTCTGCGGTATCGTCCTTATTGGCCAGGTCCTTATCTACATAACCGGCTTCATACCAGTTGTGTACCCAATTCGTGGTGGATTTATATTCCTCAGTTTCATACCGGTCGGAAATGGTAGAGCCATCGCCGGGCATAACTGCGATGATGGAATTATTACCTTCACCAAGACCATCATAGGAGAAGAAGTTCCCATCGGCGTCGATCATATAGGGGGAGGTTAAAAAGCCGCGGTTGCCGCCGCAAAGGGGAATGATGGTGGGGTCGACTTCCTTGACCTTTGCAAATAAGTCTGTGAAATCGTTGGCATTTTTCAATGTGGCTGGATCAATGCCGGTCTCTTCAAGAATATCTGTGCGGCATATAAAGCACAATGGTGTCGCTTTATCGCCCAGGGATGTTACGGAATAAATTTCACCGTCAACGGTTGTGCCTGCAAACCATTGTTCCGGCACAGTTTCCATGAGCTCCGGCGCGTATTCCTCAAGCAGCTCGGATAAGCCCTGGAGCTGATTTTGGGAGGTCATGGCGTTAAAATGAGCCGTGTCTCCGGGGAGGGTCACCATCAGGTCAAGCTTTTCACCACTGGATATGGCCAGATTTACCTGCTGGGCGTAGCTTCCCATATCAACAATCTGAAGATGGATTTCTGTATTGATCTTCTCTCTTGTTATTTCATTGATGGCTTCCTCAACCATTTCCAGGTCGCCGGGAACCGTATTCAGTGTCCAAAATAAAATGTTGATTTCAGCCAGATCTTCGTCTTCATCGGACGGTTCTGCGTCTGTTGTGTCAGTGGCCGAAGCATCCTGGGTGGCGTCACTGCCGGATGGGGCTTTCGTTTCGCCGGAGGCTGCCGTTGTCTGGGGCGGCTCTGAGGATTCACTGTTCCCACAGGCGGTCAGTGAAGACAGAATAAGTATCAGGACGATAAATAAAGATGTGATGCGTTTCATTGTGTTTCCTCCCTGTTTTTTTATAATTGGATGGGCTGACTTAATATAAAACTGGCAAAGCCGGGGCGTTGTCCGTCGGCTGCGGTGTAGCCGTGCCGTATGTACATATAATCCTGTTCATTGGGCCGGGCGTCGGAGCTGGCACGGATAAAGTTATGGGCATCCGGGTGGGTTATGCAGTCCAGATAATCATCCAGAACGGATTTATCATACCAGTTTGTATCGTGGGCCGGGCGCATTTGGAGAAAGTCCAGCGCTTTGAGCCGATTTAATGTTTTTATATATTCGGAGACAGGGGCATTAAATATACATAGGACAATGTGCGCATTGGCAGCATCTCCGATATATAAATTTTTTGTTTCCCGATGGAGCAGTGCGCAGCTTCCTTTTGTATGTCCGGGCGTTTCCACCACCTCCAGCGTAATACCGCCCAGATCAAAGATCATGCCGTCCTCCAGCGGGGACAGATCCACCGGGGCTTCGTGGGTATAGGCATATTCATCAAAATCCTTGGGAAGTATATTCTGGGTTTTGGTGCTGTTCCAGCCTGTTTTTTTCATTTTAGCGCCGTTCATAACAGGAATCCGGTTCTGGGGCTTGCAGTAGTATCTGTAAGCCGTCCAGTCAGCTTCATGCATGTACACAGGGCAGTCGGCGAACTGAGAATTTCCATTGCAGTGGTCATAATGGCCGTGAGTATTGACCACGATCAGTGGGAGCTGAGTCACCGACCGGACGGCGGCTCTTAAATCGCCAAGCCCCATACCGGTGTCCAGCAGCAGCGCGGTTTCACTTCCCACAAATAAATCCATAAAGACACCTTCAGAGCTGCCGATACGATATATATTGTCCGCGCAGGGGGTGACATTATAGTAGTTTTTTCTGAGCATTTTATCCTCCTCCTCATTTTTGTGTATTAAGAATAGCACAGGCATCACTGGGAAAATATATTTTTAATGCCGTAAGTCAAAGATTTATGTTGATTTTTTATGCTGTTTGAGGAAAATTTGAAGAAAAAATCATAAAATAGATATAATTTATATTCAAAATTTGATATTATTAGGATGAATAAAGGATTATTAAGGAAATCGATAAAATAAATCCAGGGGTGAAGTACTATGAAAAGTAAAGTTGGGGAAGCTGGGATTACATTTGAAATACTCAAGGTCGAGGGTGTAATGGACCGGACATACACAGAATATCATTTGATTTACATAATTATTGGAAACCTACGCATGAATATTCAGCGCGAAAATTATTATCTGGATGCGAATGATGTGCTGCTCATACTGCCCGGTCAGCATGTCAGCCTGTGGGGCAGCCATGAAAATCTTATGATAGATATTCAGCTTCCGGTAAGTCTGATCCAGAGGGAGATTCCTGTTTTTGACGGGCAGTTTATCTGCAATTCATCCACGGACCGGCAGAGGGATTACCATCCGCTGCAAATGCTCATGGCAAAAATGGTATTGGCGTCCATGGAAAAGACACCGGCTTCGGACGTGTACTACAAGGCGCTGAGCTATATGCTGCTTTATTATTTGCGCACCAATCATTATGAAGCTGATCGGATATCTACTGAAAATAACGGAAATAAATATTCGGACCGGCTCAATGAGATCGTCACCTACATTCAATCTCATTATAATGATGAGCTCCAGCTTGAAAAGCTGGCGGAGCATCTGGGGCTTTCGGTATCCTATGTGTCCAGATTTTTTAAAGTCGCCTTTGGCGAATCCTTTGTGTCTTATCTGAAAAAATACCGGCTGGAGCGTTCACTGAATGAGCTTTTATATACCCGTGAAACGATTACAGCCATTGCGCATAATCATGGCTTTTATACACCCAATGCCTACATTACAGCTTTTAAAGAGGTTTATCAAACGACACCAAATCTGTACCGCAAGGACTTCCGTAACCGGATATCTGTGCAGAACCGGGAGACGAAGCTCTCTGTGGCGGAGGTGAACACGGAAACAGTACTGCCCATACTGGCAACCATTGCCGGGGAAGCATCGGTATTTCCAAAAGACTTGAATCTTCCCAGATCCGGACATTATATTATCCAGGCGGATGCAAAATCCGATACTATTCTGCCGCTTTGGAAATCCGGGATTAATGTGGCTTCGGCCAAAAACTTTATGTTTAATGATATTTATAATGGAATTAAGGATATTCAGAAAAACATTGGCTTTACATATGGACGTGTGTCCTTTGTGTTTTCAGAACAGTTTATTTTGCAAAAACAGGCGCCGCGCCAGTATTACTTTTATTATCTGGGTCAGGTGCTGCGGACACTGATGGACAATGATCTAACGCCATACCTTGATCTGAATTATGATCCGATTTCACGATATGGATGCCGGGGGGCATATTCTGGTACCGAAGGACGATTTTGTGGCCGATGTGGAAGCGTTGTTGACCTATTGTATACAGTCCTTTGGCATCGAGACGATGGAGCACTGGATATTTGATATAGGAATCGTGGCCAATTTCGGCAGTCTGGCGTGCGAGGATGCAAAGCTGTTTGCGGAGCGGTTCATGGCCGGGTGGAAGCTTATAAAGGGGCGGGTGCCGGGAGCCCGGGTAGGTGGCTTTGACATTATGCCGGCCTTTATGCTGGATGCAAATACGGAGATTCTGGATATTGTTTTGAAAAATGACGTACGTCCGGACTTTATATCATTGGGAATATTTCCTTATGTCATTCATAAGGAGCTGCAAATGGGGGCGCAATGGGTATATTCCACAGATAAGTCCTATGCGCTTCATACGGTTTTGGAACTGAAAAAAACATTGGAGAGATTCACGCTTAAATATGCCTATACGGCGAAAATCTATGTGAGTGCCCTAGGTACTACGATTATCCACCGCAATTATATTAATGATACATGCTACCAGGCCACATTTTTCGTGAAAAGCATTATGGATTTAATAAATGAGGTGGATATGCTCTGCCTTTATCAAATGTCCGATTTTAATTTTTCCCATACGGAAAATCATCTGCTTCTGAACGGGAGAAATGGGATCTTGTCACAGTTTGGGATCCATAAGCCCGGATTTCTTGCGCTTTGGATGATGCAGCGCCTGTCGGAACGCATGGTGGCTCGGGGAGAGGGGTATATGGTGACAAAGGGAAGCTATGATACGTATCATATCCTGCTCTGCAATCATGCCGCGGTCAGCTCCGGTTATTGCCTGAAAATCGCCGAAAATGTGCCGGCGCGGGAGGCATACACGGTGTACGATTACCCGGAGACTCAAAATATATTTATCACTTTAAATCATGTGCGGGATGGCGAATACCGTATTATAAGCAACCATCTGAACCGGGAGAACGGCAGTCTGTTTGACGAGTGGGAGAAAACCGGATTTTGGGAAAATCCAAGCGGGGAGGAGCTGGCATATTTGAAAACGGCGATGCACCCGCGAAGAAACTGCTCGATGCGTGCGACCACCAATGGACAGTTGAACTTTCATATCCATTTGGCGCCATTTGAGGTTTTGTTGATCGAGGCAGGGCTGGCACAATAGTTTTGCCGGGGGATTTGAAGCTGGCCGTTCTATTTGCCGCTGAACCTGAGGTTCACCGTTAATTTGCCACTGAACGGCTGCGGCACCACAATTTTTGCAATGTTTATCGCAATAATACCAATGTTCTTTGCGTTCAAGTCCGTTATTCTAATGTTATAGTTTGTTAAAGAGAAGGGAATGAGTACATATGAAGCGACCGAATATCGTTATATTAAATCCCGACGAAATGCGCTGGGATACCATGGGCCACATGGGAAATCCCGCCGCACTGACGCCAAATCTGGATGCATTTGCGGCCACACAGGCTGTGTCATTTAGCAACGCCTACTGCCAGAATAGCGTATGCGTGCCCAGCCGGTGCAGCTTTTTTACCGGCCTGTATCCACACGTTCACGGCCACCGGACGATGCAGTATCTTCTACATGAACATGAAAGCACTCTGTTTAAGGAATTGAAGCAGGCCGGCTATTATGTATGGATGAACGGGCGGAATGATCTGATCGCCGGTCAGGTGGACGGTTTGATCGAGAGTCATGCCAGTGAGATATATGTGTACAATAAGGATGCGAAGCCGCAGGGGAACCGTGAAGGAGATGGGCGTCCGGATCGGTCCGGGGAAAATGCGTTTCCGTATTCTCATTTTAAGGGCCTGAAAAATGGCGGCAGCGACGGTGATATGGACGATACGCTGGCGGCTGTGGACCGGATACTGCATCCGGTGGATGACCGGCCCCTCTGTCTGTTTTTAGGCTGGCTCAATCCCCATCCGCCCTATGAGGTGGAGGAGCCGTGGTATTCGGCCATTGACCGGAGCCGGCTGCCGGAGCGGATCAAGCCGGAGGGTTTAAAGGACAAGTCGCTGATGATGGAAAAAATCCGTGAAAATGCCGGTTTGGACGACTACACCGATGCTCAGTGGGATGAGCTGCGGGCTGTGTATCTCGCTCAGTGCGCAAAGGTGGACGCCATGTTTAAAATGGTATGTGATGCCTTGAAGGCTCGGGGGATTTATGAGGATACAGCCATCTTCTTTTTGTCGGATCATGGGGATTATGCCGGCGATTACGGTCTGCCGGAAAAAGCCCAAAATTCCTTTGAGGACTGCCTTATGAAGGTGCCTCTGCTGATCAAGCCGCCAAAGGGCGCTGCGGTCGATCCGGGAATCTGCCGCAGTCTTGTAGAGCTGGTGGACTTTTATGCCACAGCCATGGACTATGCGGAAGTGACGCCGGATCACGATCATTTTGGCAAAAGCCTGAGGGCGGTCGTCGGTGACCGAACGGCTTCTGTACGGCCGTATGTGTTTGCCGAGGGCGGCCGCATGGGTTACGAGTACCAATGCGACGAATGGCATGCCGAGGGGGAAAACGGACCAAGAGTGACCAATGATTATTGGCCGAAGCTGACAGCTCAGAAGGATAATCTGGCCCATGAAAAGGGTACGATGATTTTTGACGGGCATTATAAATATATCCACCGACCGTCCGGGCGGGATGAATTTTATGATTTGTGGGAGGACCCGGGAGAGCGGAAAAATATTTTTAAGAAGCAGAAGGATTCGGAAAGAATTGCTAAGCTTCGCATGGCTATGCTGGACTGGTATCAGCAGACATGCGATGTGGTGCCCCGCACCTTTGACCGCAGATTTTCCAGTGAAAAGCTCTGGGGGATCGTGCGGAACATGTGCCCGCCGGAGCAGGAGCCGCAGGTTCGTGATATGATAAAAAATGGGGCAGCGCTGATGGAAGTGATCGGATATTGTCTGTCGCTGCAAAAGCAGTCATAAGAAAAAAGTGGAGGTATTACAAAATGGCAGTAGATATTACGCAATTTAAACCAGCCCATCCGTACCTGGTCTGTGTGGATTCCGACGGATGCGCCATGGACAGCATGACCATCAAGCACGTGGAATGCTTTGGTCCGTGCATGGTGAAGGCTTATGGCCTTGAAGAAAAAAGAGATGAAGTGCTGGACATATGGAACCGGATCAATCTGTATTCCATGACCCGGGGGATCAACCGGTTCCTTGGGCTTGTGACGACGCTGGACATCCTTACGGAAAAGGGGATGTGGCAGGGGGATTATGCGGCCTTAAAGCACTGGGCGCAGCACAGTGACGAGCTATCTGAAAATAGTCTGAAGCGCCAGATCGATCAGGAGGATGCGGCGGATCTGAAGCTGGCGCTAAGCTGGTCACAGGATACGAACCGAAGCATCAGCGCCCTTTCCAGAGAAAAAAACAGGCCCTTTGCGGGCACACGGGAGAGCCTTATAAAGGCGGCAAAATCGGCGGATGTGGTCGTCGTCTCATCTGCCAACCGCCAGGCGGTCATGGAGGAATGGGAATATTTCGGCCTTCTGGACACGGTGAGTGTCGTTATGACTCAGGAGCAGGGGAGCAAAGCAAGCTGTATCGGACGGATGCTGGAATATGGGTACGATCCGGAAAATGTACTTATGGTCGGCGATGCCCCCGGTGATTTTGCGGCCGCTGCGAAAAACAGCGTGCGCTGCTATCCTATATTGGCCGGGCATGAAGTGCAGTCCTGGAAGGACTTCGCAGATATGATCCTGGATGAATTTATCAAAGGACGCTACGATGACAAGGCTGTGGAACAGTGGAAACAAAAATTTGAAGATAATCTTTCGTGATATGTCACAATCTCTGAATATCCCTGCGGTACTGCTGCGGGGATTTTTCCATTATTTTCTTAAATACCCGCGCATAGTAGTTGGCGTCGGGGTAGCCGCACCGCTCGGCGATAGCCTGAATAGACAGGTCGGTCGTATTGAGCATCCGTATGGACTGGCGGACCCGTGTGGAATTGATATAGTCGGTGACGGTGACGCCCATTTCCTTGTGGAAGCATGCGGAAAGATAGCCTTTACTCACAGCGTAACGTTTGGCCAAACCATTGAGCGACAATTCCTCCATGTAATAAAAATCAATATGATCCAGGCAGTTCCGTATGAGGGTGGAATGATTCTTTCTTGAGTAGGAACGCACAAGAAAGCAGAATTTTCGTATCATGGTGGCAATAAATGGCCGTACCTGAGAGGCGCTTGTTATATTTTCAATCTGCGGCGCAAGCTGTGATGACAGATTGTCGATGTGCAGCGGATGAACGTAGGCGGACTGCGCGGCCTTCCGCAGCAGCGCCTGTACGACAAAGGCCATATTTTTTCCTTCGCGCAGTTCATTGGCCACTCTGGGCGGCAGCGTAAAACCATAAAATGCATTGGAGCAGCGCAGCGCCTCGTCCACGTTTCCGTCGCGCACCGCGTCCAGCATGGCGTCCTCTGTTTCGTATCGCTTTTCAATCATAGCGTAGGAAAGTCGGGATTCCGGATTGAGTTCATAGCTGTCTTCCGGGCGTCGCAGCCGGACATTTTGAGAGTAGGAATATATGGTGATCAAAAGCTGTCTTCCTGTGAGCAGGGAGAAAAAGTAGTTCATCATGGAGTACCAGGCCATAGCATCGGTAATGACCGGAATGCGGTTAAAAAACGCATACATTTCCGCCTGGGATTCCTCGGGCAGGTGAAACTGCTTTGATAATTGTTCGACCTCTGGCATGGTATAGGAATGGAGCAGAAAAGGGCCGACAAACATATAAGAAAAAGGTTCAACCGGTGTCCGGGGTGGCTCAGACTTTTTACAACCCTCAGAATTTTTAAGAACCTCAGACGTTGGCGCAACCTCAAATTTTATAGGACTAGGTTCATGTTCGAGAATCAGATAATGAATGTTAAGGTCATCGACGAAATCTATGGGATTATCCGGGGAGACGCTGGCGGTCATGTCCTTAAAAAGCAAATTGTAATCAAAATTTTTGAAGAAACGTTTGCGAAATTCAAAATCCAACTGCGCCAGGTTATCCGGGCGTTCGTCAACGGTTAAGAGCTGGACCCGGTAACACTTGACGGTCTGTGCAAATATTTCAAAGCTTTTTCTATCCATCATCATCCCACCTTTTATGTAACAGTTCAAAGATGCCGAGCTGTTACCCTCTTATATTTTTTATGCCAGACATTTTCATCGGATATTGCTGGCAAGGCTTCATAACTGTACAGCTCATCTAAAGATAAAATTTATCAATATAATAATAGCATCATATTTCAATAAAATCAATTTAATATTAATATTATGCTAATATTGATGAATATCGTCAGTGGTATTCAAAAGTAATTTCGATATAATGAAGTCAATGCAACAGTTCTAAGGGGCCGGCGTGTTAAGCACAGGGCCATAGAAAACGGGTAACAGTTCAGCGCGAAGTGAATGCGACCTGTCTGACCTGTTCCGAAAATTGCAATCAATGACGGAGGCATAAGATAATGATAACGAATTTAAGGGCAAAGCCATATAATCTCGACGATGAGCAGATCCGCTGGGTGGAAAGCACGATCGAGAGTATGAGCGACGAAGAAAAGATCGGACAGCTCTTTATAAATCTTGGAAGAAGCACAGACGAAGCCTATATCCGGGATATGGTGGAAACGTATCATATCGGCGGCACGCGTTTTACAGAGACGAGCGCAGAAAAAATTTACGAGCAAAACCGGCTGTATCAGAAATACAGTAAAATACCGCTGCTGATCGCGGCGAATTGCGAGACCGGCGGTGACGGCGTCTGCAAAGAGGGAACCATGGTGGCCACCGAGGCGCAGTGCGGCGCCACAGGAGATCCCCGGGCTGCCTATGAAATGGGACGCATCGGCGGTATTGAGGCATCGGCCGTAGGATGCAACTGGACCTTTGGACCGATGGCGGACATTGTGTTTAACTGGCGCAATACCATTGTCAACACCCGGTCCTTTGGCAATGACCCGGAGAAGGTTTTGGAAATGTCCAGAGCCTATATCCGGGGGATGCACGAGAGTTCCATGCTGGTGTGCACCAAGCATTTTCCCGGGGACGGCGTGGAGGAGCGTGACCAGCATCTGGTGATGGGCATCAATCATCTGAGCTGGGAGGAATGGGAAGCCTCCTTTGGCAGGGTTTACGGTGGACTGATCGATGACGGTCTGGAAGCCATCATGGCAGGCCATATTGCATTTCCGGATTACAGCCGGCGCTTTGGCGGCGTGACCCGGGATGTGGATATAATGCCGGCCACGCTGGCCCCGGAGCTGATCAACGGACTGCTGCGCACGCGGCTGGGCTTTCAAGGCCTGGTGGTCACGGACGCTTCCCATATGGGCGGTCTGCTGGGAGCCATGCCCCGGAGCCTGCAGGTGCCGAAAGCCATTGCCGCAGGCTGTGATATGTTTTTGTTTTTCCATGATCCTGCGGAGGATATCCGTTATATGCTGGACGGCTATCGCAGCGGCATCATCACAGAGCAGCGGCTCCAGGAAGCGCTGGAGCACATTCTTGGCCTTAAAGCAAAGCTGGGGCTTCATAAAGGGGCGGCGCCGCTGGCCCGGGAAGGGCTGGGGCGGATCGGCTGTCCGGAGCATGTAGCTGCGGCAGAGCGGATCGCTGATGAGAGCATTACCCTTGTGAAGGATACGCAAAGGCTTCTTCCGGTAAATTCACAGCAGCGCCCCAGGGCAAGGCTTTACTACATCGAGAGCGCCCCGGTAAGTTATAGCGACGGCCAAAGCCCGGTGCGCGGTATAATTGCCGAAGAGCTTGAAAGGGCCGGTTTCAAGGTGGATATCAATGAGTCCTATTATGACATGGAGATGAAGGAAAGCTCGCCGTGGAATAAATTTAAGGCCATGGATATGCCGCCGGTGGAGGAATTTAAAAGTAAATATGATATCGTTTTTGTCTTTGTACATATGAAGGGCTATGCTCAGGAAAATAATGTGCGTGTGAAATTCAGCGCGGCGCATTCCAATGAATTTCCGTGGTGGGTCCGTGAAGTGCCAACGGTGTGCGTGTCCTTAAACTATACGAACCATCTTTTCGACCTGCCAATGATGCAGACCTTTATCAATGCCTATGCGCCCACCCGCGCCTGCATCCGCGCCGCCATTGAAAAGATCACAGGAAGATCGGAATTTAAAGGAAGTTACAATGACAATGTGTGGTGTGAAAGCTGGGATACCCACAGATAAATGAATTTAGGAGGCTTATGGGATGAATGAGATTTTATTGGAAATAAAGCATATGCATAAGGCCTTTGGACCAACCATTGCTCTTAAAGATGTAAACATGACGGTGCGCCGCGGGGAGATCCGCGGGCTGATCGGAGAAAACGGTTCCGGGAAATCTACGATCATGTCCATCGCTTCCGGCATGCAGCCGGCTACCAGCGGTGAAATGACCTATCTTGGCAGACCGTGGCAGCCGGAGACGATGATCGAAGCGCAGCAGGCCGGTATTTCCATGATTTTACAGGAGGCCAATACGATCCCCGGCGTGACGGTGGCCCAGAATATATTTGCCGGCCGGGAAAAGGAATTTTCAAAAATGGGCATCATCCATATGAAAAAAATGTACAGGGCGGCGGACCGGCTTTTGGAAAAGTTCGGCATTGGCCATATCAAAGCAAATCAGCCCATTGACCGGTACACCTTTGAGGAACGAAAGCTGATCGAGCTGGTGCGCTGTGTGGATGAGCGGACAAATATCCTGGTCATCGATGAGACGACGACGGCGCTGTCGCTGGACGGCCGCCAGATTTTATACCGGCTGATCCACCAGTTGGCGGAAAAGGAAAATAAGGCGGTGGTGTTCGTCTCCCATGATATGGATGAGATTTTGGAGCACTGCTCCGTACTGACCGTCCTGCGGGATGGCGATATTGTGGGCGAGCTGTCGTCGGATGATATGCAGTCGCCGGATGCTGTAAAAAACATCCGCTATCTGATGGTTGGCCGTGAAATCGGAGAAAAATATTACCGGGAGGATTACGACACCTCGCATCAGCCGGAGGTGGCTTTGGAGCTTTCCCATGTTACCGTGGGGCCCATCCGGGATTTTTCATTGAAGCTTCACAAGGGAGAAATCATCGGCTTCGGCGGCTTGTCCGGCTGCGGTATGCATGAGCTTGGGCGTATCGCCTACGGCCTGGAAAAGCCTGAGAGCGGCAAAGTCCTTCGCAATGGCAGGGCGATCACCTCATCCCTTAGTGCTATAGAAAACGGCATCGGTTATATTTCCAAAAACAGAGATAATGAGGCTTTGATCCTGGCCGGCTCCATACAGGATAATATCGTACTGCCGTCGATCCCGGCGCTGGAGAAAGGGATTTTTATCCATCCGAGGGATGAGCGGGCCACGGCAGACAAGGAGATCGAAGCGTTCCGTATCAAATGCCGGAATGGCCGCCAGTGGGTGAATACGCTGTCGGGCGGAAATAAGCAGAAGGTTTCCTTTGCCAAATGGACGGCCAAGGGCTCGGAGGTCATTATCATGGACTGTCCGACCCGGGGCGTGGATATCGGCGTGAAGCAGGCTATGTACAGTCTCATTGAGGAAATGAAAAAGGAAGGCCGCGCTATTTTGATGATTTCTGAGGAATTATCGGAGCTGGTGGGCATGGCCGATAAAATCGTTATTATGAAGGATTTTAGAGTAACTAAGGAATTTATGCGTTCTCCGGATTTAAAACAGACGGATATTATTGAATATATGATTTAGGAGGACAGGAAAATGAATACAGAGAAAAAAACATTGTCCATACAATGGATGAAAGCACATGCGATGGACCTGGCGTCCTACGGCGGTCTTATACTGTGTATCCTGATTTTTTCCATCATACCGCCGTTTTTAGGTGAGAATATCTGGAGTCCGGCGAAGCTGTCCACGCTCATGTCCGATGTGATCGTCACTGCCCTGATGGCGGTGGGCGCCATGTTTGTATATACACTTGGGAATATGGATATCAGTATCGGCGCCCAGGTGGGGATTTATGCTACATTGATGGTACTTTTGGGAAATATGACCGGCTCGCTGTTTGCCGGGATCATTTTAGCTTTTGTGATCGCTGTTATTCTGGGCGCCATCAATGGGTCCGTGGGTGAGCTTCTTCGGATTTATCCGGTCATACCGTCCATCGTCTGCCGGATGGTGCTGGAGGGATTGCGCAGTGTGATTTATAACAAAGTAGGGAGCCGAAATATGTCGCTGAGAGGTATTGACTATTCGATCTTTAAGCAGACGTGGTTTATGATCCTTGTGCTCGTCATTGAGGTTGTCGTCGTGTTTATCCTGTTTAATTACACGCGCCTTGGAAAATTTGCCAAAGCCATCGGCGCCAATAAGGCGGTGGCAAAGCAGAGCGGCATCAGCATTGTGAAGTATAAGGCCATATTCTACATCATCATGGGGATATGTGTTGTTGTGGCCGCCATGTTTCAAATGGGGTATACAGGGTCGGCGTCCGATTCCACCGGTACCGGTTTTGAAATGAACGTCATGGTGGCGCTGATCCTGGGCGGTATGCCGCTGTCCGGCGGGATGACGGCCAAAATATCCTGTGCTGTGCGGGGCGCATTTACCTTTTCCCTGCTGGATGTGGGACTGCCCCTCATCGGTGTGCCCAATAATGTAACCTTTTTGATCAAAGCGGTGATTTTTATTGTTGTCGTTTTAATGACCTGCCGTAAAAAGGGCGGGGCGCTGCCAAAATAGGAAGAGGGTGAGCATATGTCTGATAAGAAAGTGTTAAATGGATTAAAACGTATCGGCGGAACGCTTATGCTGCCGGCGGCCATGTATATCATTGTTATGATCGCCTGCTTT
The DNA here is from genome assembly GCA_902363555.1 of Lachnospiraceae bacterium. Classification (GTDB taxonomy): domain Bacteria; phylum Bacillota; class Clostridia; order Lachnospirales; family Lachnospiraceae; genus Catenibacillus. The sequence continues at coordinate 514,395 of CABJAM010000001.1, forward strand.
AGCAACGGCAAAATGTTTTTCGGCAGCTTCGCCATGTGGAAAACACTGCTGGTCGATGTGGCTGTATCGGTCACCTGTGCTATGGGGATCGGCCTGCAGTTTAAGGCCGGGCGGTTCGATTTCTCCGGCGGCGCGATCATGCTGTTAAGCGCCATTATTGCGGGAAATGTGGCGAAAATGTATGGCAATCATCCGCTGCTGTTTGTGGCGCTGTGTCTGATCTGCGCCGTTGTGTTAAGTGTGCTTGTAGGTATACTTTATGCGTACGGAAGACTGCCCATTGTCATAGTCACCATAGGTATGGCGCTGCTTTATGAGGCCATCACCTGCCTTGTGTTCAATGGCGGAGGGATCAATCTGGTGGCCAATATCAAGCTGAAAGCTTTTTCCAGCTATCCTCTGGCACTGCTGCCTCTGGCCGCGGTCATTGTTATTTATGTTTTTTATCACAATTTTACAGTTAGCGGCAAGGAAACACTGCTTCTGGCCAATAACCAGATGGCGGCTGTGAATATTGGTATCAATGAAAAGAAAAGCGTCATCGTTTCGTATGTTTTCAGCGGACTGATCTTTGGCTTTGCCACGACGATCTACGCGTCTACCGGCATACATAATGCGTCCTTTTCCTCGCTGGTGACCGTGGGCGAGCTTTTCAGCAATATTCTTCCTGTATTTATCGGGCTGATGCTGGGGTCGTTTTGTAATGACGCCATCGGCATCGTTATGGGTTCTCTGACGCTGTGCCTTATGTCCTTCGGACTTGAAACGGTGATTTCATCCGAAATGGGTTCGGCGATCTCAAGTATTTTTAACGGTGTATTCATTCTGGCGATCAATGTGATTTCCGCCCGGGGAATGCATATGATCGCGGGGATACGTAAAAAATTCAGGGCAAAAAGCGCTTAGCGCTCAATTATAAAAACAAAAATGGAGGTACGATTTATGAAGACAAATTTGAAAAAAGTAGTGTCACTGTTCCTTGTGCTAGGGATGCTGGCGGGCTGTTTGGCCGGCTGCGGTCAGGGCAGTGGCTCGACCACAGGTAACACAGGTGCACAGACGGACAGTCCAAAGACGACAGAAGCTCAGCCCACCGAAGCAGCCGGAGCAGATACTGCGGCACCGGCGGATTCGGCTTCGGAAGGCGGTACGGCAGCAGCCGACGGCTCTAAGGGTACGATCATGTGGCTTTCAAATATTTCATCCGGCAGGGGCCTGGATCTCCCCAAAGCAGTGGCGGAATATTTCTGTGAGCAAATGGGCTACAGCTTCAGCGTGGTTTACGGGGATTCCTTTAATGATCCCGCGGGCAACCTGACGGCCGTTAAAAACGGGATGACAAAGGATGTCAAAGCCATTATTTTAAGCCAGGATGGCGGTGTGGCCAATATTATGGAGGAATATCCGGAGCTTTATGTGGTCGGTTATAACACGGATATGGCTTCCGTTTATGATGAAGAGGGCGCTTCTCATAGTGTTCTTGAAAATGATAAGTGGCTGGGAACGATGGTAGATGGCCAGGCGGATGGAAATGACCGTGGGAAGATGATGTTTGAAGCGGCTGTGGAGAAGGGCTACCGCAGGATTGCTATTGTCGCTTTCCCGGCGTATGCATACCCACAGCACACTGTTGCCGCCAATGCATTTATTGCCGCAGCCGAGGAATACAATCAGACCGCAGCGGATGATGATAAGTTTGAAATTGTAGGGGATACAAAAATACTGGAGTTCTCTCCGCTGGAGGATGGATATTTCCTTGATGAAAATTACAGTAATCTGGACGCTATCGTAGCAATGTGCGCCGGTGTGGATTTTGTTTACCCGACAATGAAGAGTGCCATAGCTTCGGGAACATGCAGCGCAGACACGAAGCTGCTGACCGGCGGCTTTAATGATGCTGAGGAGATCATCGCAGATATCGGCGGTGACGGAGTGATCCAGTTCGTATCCTTCTCACCGTGGGAAGATATGTTCTATCCGTTGATTTTATTGGATAACGCTCTTAACGGCACACAGTACGCCGATTTTAAGCCGGAGCGTGTGGATGCGCTTCCATATAATATCGACAGCAAGGAAGATATCGATAATGTAATGGCAAAAGCGTTTAATGGCAATGGTGATCTGGATTTGCTGCAATGGAAATGGGAGGATGTCGCTTCCCTGATGACACGCAATAATCCGGAGGCCACACATGCCGACCTGCTTGCGGCTGTGCATTCAGATGCGCTGTCGGTGGAAGCGCTGGCGGACTAAATACGAAACGGAGGGGATTTCAACAATCCCCTCCGTTTGCGCGAAGCGACGAGCCAAACTGGGGCGCTTGCGCACCAGTTTGGCGACCGCCGCGACCTGTCGAAGCGAAGCGGAGACAGGTGCAAGAAGTGGAACCGGGTGCGCGAAAGAAAGAGGTATGACGATGAATAAATATTATGAGGAAACAAAAGTAGCGGATGGCGTATATCGGATCAATGGTCTGGAAGGCGTCTATATGGATTTGTTTGTAGGTACGAAGGCGGCGCTTTTATTTGATACGGGCTATGGCTTCGGTGATCTGAAAGATTTCGTGCGCCAGCTTACAAAGCTGCCGCTGATCATTGTAAACAGCCACGGACATATGGATCATACAAGTGGAAACTATCAGTTTGATGAGGATATTTACATTCATCCCAAAGATATGGATTTCTGCCGGGAGACAAATTCTGTGGAGGGGCGGCTGCGGACGGCCAGAGAGGGAAGGGATAAAATATGCTATCCGGAGCGGGTGAAAAGAAACATTATACCGGAGGGCTTCGATGAAGACGCATATATCCGCAAGGGCGCCGGAAAGCTTAAGGCGTTGGAAGCCGGGCAGGTCTTTGATCTGGGCGGAATTACACTGGAGGTGGTCGAGCTGCCCGGTCATACATCCGGCAGCATCGGACTATTTCATAAAGAAGAAAAAGCTTTTTATGTGAGCGATGCGCTGAACCATTTCACCTACCTTTTCTTCCCGGAGGCAACAAATCTGCAGACGTATAAGCAGACGCTTTATAAAGCAAGGACGATTCCCTTTGAGAAATTGTATACCGGACATCTGCCAGTGGTTGGTACAAGGCAGACTCTGGAGGATTATATTGATTGTGTTGAGAATCTTGATTTTGAGCAGGGTGTGCCTTACGATACGCCCATGTTTCCGGATTCCGGTGCGAGGATGTGCATGAGAAAAGGGTATACGCCGGAGGATATATTTAAGCCGGGATTTGCGGCTGTTGTAATAAATAAGGAACATTTGAATTAAATAAATGGGGCCGTCGCATTTGGGTAGCGCGACGGCCTGCGTACAGCTATTCTAGCAGTTCCAGTTGATTTTCACTGGGTTCGGTTCATCGGTTATAGCCACAGCCTGAAGTGCTTCCAGCATTTTATTAAGCTCCTCATGGGCGATCTGGTCATATATTTCTGCGGGCTGTTCCAGCCCTTCGCGGTGATAGGCTATGGCGGCAGCTCCGTAGAAGGTCATGCCCAAAGCGCCGGTGGGCGAGTAGATCGTTGCGGCGGCAACAGAAATACCCCGGGCCGCTGCCTGGGCCGCCGGGTGGCCTTCGGCTTCCTTAGCGGCATTTGTGGCTTCCCGGACCGCATTTTTCACATCCGGCAATTTTACCTGTTTATCCAGCCAGCCCGAAGCGGCGTTGAGCGCAGCCTCCGGCCGCCGGTCCTCTGGATTGAAAGCTTCATAAATGGGGAGAAAGTGATCTCTTGCATACGAAAGGCTCCATTTTACCAGTGTGGCTTTGGACTGTGTTTCAATCAGCCGCATCAGAGCAATGATTTCCGGATCATCGGCATGTCCGAGCATTTTTCTTAATTTAGCCATAATCGGCCTCCTTTAGATCTTAATTATGCCCATTATATCATTCTTAAAAACAATATTCAATTCTGATAAAATCCCAATTTTGATCTATTTCCGCGAGCAACTGTTCAGACAAGCTAAACTGTTACGGTGATAAGTTACTGTGCCGCCGCACATATTTCGCTCTTGCCCTTTTTTCTCAAATAGATTATAATTCTATAAAATAAAGGATGCCCGGAGCCGCCGGTACCCAGAACCTGAAAAAGAATCGGGCCGCCAGCATATCTCACGCCCACCCATTTATTTATAGATTACGATTCGGAGGCCAGACGCATGATTATTAAAGATAACATCACGATACCTCAGCTATCCGGCGAAAAAACACGCCGGCTTTATATCTACCTTCCACCCGATTACGACGAGGGCCGTGAGCGTTATCCGGTGATGTACATGTTTGACGGCCACAATGTTTTTTTTGATGAGGATGCCACCTATGGCCGAAGCTGGCGGATGAAGGACTATCTGGAAAAAGAGAATCCCGCGCTGATGATCGTGGCCGTGGAGTGTAACCATGAGGGAAACAGCCGTCTGTGTGAATATACGCCGTGGTCGTTCCGTGAAAAAGGTCTGGGTACGATAAAGGCTCTGGGCGATGTGTATATGGATTGGCTGACCCGTGTTTTAAAACCTATGATCGATAAAGATTTCCGGACGATGCCGGAGCGGGCGCATACCTATATTTGCGGCAGCTCCATGGGCGGCCTTATGTCGGTTTATGCGATTGCACAGTATAATAATGTATTTTCCAAAGCGGCCGCCCTCTCTCCCAGTCTTTGGTGCGCGCCGGAGAAGATTGTTCAGATGATCCACAATACAGCATTTCAGAAGGAAACTCAGATTTATATGGACTATGGCAGCGAGGAGCTGTCCTACAATAAAAAATCGGCAAATGCCTTACGGCGGGTGACCGGTGCTTTTTTGGATGAGGGGGTCTATGTGTGTACCCGGATCGTTCCGGGCGGGCAGCATAATGAAGCTACGTGGGAGCGGCAGATTCCTGTGTTTATGCTGTGTTTGGGGATAGTTTCATAAAGTCGTGCGTAAAAGTGTGAAAATACTGCAAAAAGTCGTACGTCTTTTTGTATAGTGTCTTGAGCCGCCGCACCATTTATTAATAAATGACGATCAGGAGGACAAAGAAATGTCAGAAACTAATGATAAGCAATTGCAGGAGAATACACCCATGAGTTTACAGGAATCGCTCGCCGTCCTGTCTAAAAGATCGGATATTTATCCGGAAGAAGCGCTTCATGTCGTCTTAAGTCACGCGGACGAGGCCAGGCCTTATTTATATGAAGCATTGGATAATGCGATCCGGAATGGTAAAAATCTGGATGAAGATTATCAATTACATTTTTATAGTCTGTTTATTTTGGGTGAGCTAAAGGATTCCGGGGCTTTTGAAAAGATTCTATCGTTGGTTTCATAGTCGCCGGATGTGGTTGACTTTTTGATCGGCGATCTGGTAACCGGTGGGATGAATAATATTTTATATGCGACTTATGATGGTAATATGGAGCTTTTAAAGACTTCCATAAAAAACAGCGAACTGGATGATTTTATCAGAGCAGCCATGCTGGATGCCCTGTCGTTTTTATATCTCGATGGAGTATTGAGCCGGGAAGACTTTCAAAACTTTCTAAAAGAGCTTGTGTACAGCCATCAGGTTCTTGGAGACTATATTTATACTGCTGTACAGTCGGTTATCCTGGACTGCCATTTCAGGGAAATGCTTCCGGAGATACGCTTTATGTACGATAGAGATATGCTGGACACAAGTGTTCATGGCGGCTATGACAGCAGCGTCGATTATATATATCGCTTTGATGACCGAATATCTTTGAAACCGGAACCGGTACGCGTTGACAGCCTGCGGCATTGGATGATGTTTGAAGGCTCAGACAGCGGAAATGAACTGTCTGATGAGAATGTTATAGATGAAATGTTTAAGAACATCGACCGTGATTTTTCCGAGACAGACACTGTGAGAAAGGTCAAGATTGGAAGAAATGACCCCTGCCCCTGTGGAAGCGGAAAGAAATATAAGTTTTGCTGTATGAACAAAAAAACGGCCGGGGTCGCCGGGCAGGTAGAAACAGAGGCCCAGTGCAGGTATTGGCTGAAATTATATCCGGAAACAGGTGTTACGAAGCAGGAGGGGAGGATCTATCTCGACGACTTTTATGATGCGGAGAGTATTGCTATTGACCAGTTGATCTATCTGGCGCTCCATCATCGTGCTATCCCTATATGGCGCAGAGAGGAACAGTCGGTTGTGGATAAGCGCAGACGGTGGTATTTGGGCCAGGCGCTGGATAAATTTACAGAAAAGATGGCAGCGGAGGGCTTTGATAGCCTGTCAGAGTACGATGCCCGATGTTCTATCCACTATTTGTGCAGAGAATGGATGACAGCATATCTGGGGCTGCTTGGCTCGAATAAGAGCGATCCACACTACTGTCTGTTGAAAAAATATTTAGATGCAAAGGTGTGATGTTAATGAACATAGAATATCATAAACGTTACAGTCATAATCTCAACCGTGATATGGAATTTAAAGTATACGGCCACAGCGGCCGCCCATGCCTTTACTTTCCGTGTCAGGACGGCCGGTTTTATGATTTTGAAAATTTCAGGATGATCGATATATGGGCGGCGCCCATTTCCCAGGGGCGGGTGCAGATGTTTACCGTGGATACCATCGACGGCGAAACGTGGTCGAATAGGGATGGTAATCCTCACGATCGCATTGTCCGCCATGAGCAGTGGTATCACTATGTGGTGGATGAGCTGGTGCCGGAAATATTTGATATGAATACCCGTGCCAATAATGGTTACCGCGCCCGGGGCATTTTGAATTTTGGGTGCAGTATGGGAGCTATGCACGGAGCCAATTTCTTTTTCCGGCGGCCGGATTTGTTTGACGCTAATTTGTCATTAAGCGGTCTGTACAGCTCCCGGGATGGCTTTGGCAATTATATGGAGCCGCTGATTTATGACAATTCCCCCATAGATTATTTGAAAAATATGCCCGCGGAGCACCCTTATATCCAAATGTATAATGACCGTAAGCTGATTTTTTGCGTAGGTCAGGGAGCCTGGGAGGATGAATTGGCCGCCAGCACAAGGGAGCTTGAGGCGGTGCTGAGACAAAAGGGGATCAATGCCTGGTTTGATTACTGGGGGCACGATGTGGCCCATGACTGGAACTGGTGGTTTAAGCAGGTGGAGTATTTTCTGCCGCATTTATTATAAAATGAGCTGGCGGCTGTTTGGTATTTCAAAATGGCTGCACGCTATGAAACATCAAGCGAGGAGGACAATTATGAATTTTATTTTTATATCACCAAATTTTCCTACGAATTACTGGCAGTTCTGTCAGGAATTGAAAAAGGACGGCGTTACGGTGCTTGGCATCGGTGATGCGCCATATACGGAGCTGAAGGACGAATTAAAGGCCAGCCTGGATGAGTATTACCGCGTTGACAGCCTGGAAAAATATGATGATGTGTACCGGGCGGTGGCCTTTTACACGTTTAAATACGGGCGTATCGACTGGATTGAGAGTAACAATGAATACTGGCTGGAGCGGGATGCCATGCTGCGGACGGATTTTAATATCAATACCGGATTTAAAAATGAGGACATGCACCGGATCAAGTTTAAGTCCGGCATGAAGGAGTATTATAAACGCGCCGGGATTCCTGTGGCCCGGTATCACATGGTGGAGGAGCTGGAGCAGGCCCGGGATTTTATTAAAACCGTGGGCTATCCGGTGATTGTGAAGCCGGACAACGGCGTGGGCGCCAACGCTACCTATAAGCTGTCCAATGACGAGGAGCTGGTAAAGTTTTTTCAGGATATTCCGCCCATACAGTATATTATGGAAGAATTTATTGACGGACAGATATGTTCCTATGACGCGATTATTAACAGCAAGGGGGAGCCTTTGTTTGAGTCGGGCAATGTGACTATGGTATCGATTATGGATACGGTCAATAATGAAGAGGACAGCTATTATTATATTGTGAAGAAGCTTAAAGACGATATCCGCCAGGCCGGCCGCCGGTGTGTGGAAAGCTTTGGTGTGCGCAGCCGCTTCGTCCATCTGGAGTTTTTCCGCCTTTTAAAAGACCAGGAGGGGATTGGCAAAAAAGGTGAGCTGGCGGCTCTGGAAGTGAATATGCGGCCCAGCGGCGGATTTACTACCGATATGCTCAACTATGCCAATAGTGTGGACGTGTACAAAATATGGGCAGATATGATCGTCCATGACCGGATCACGGAAAAATATGATCAGGAGCATTTTTATTGCCCGTTTGTAGGACGGCGGGATGAGCGCAGCTATGCTCACAGCCATGAGGATATTATGGAAAAATATCATTTGGCGGTGTGTATGAGCGTGCGGATGCCCGAGGCGCTCTCGGCGGCGATGGGGAATCAGGTGTATATCGCCAGATTTAAGACGAAAGAGGCCATGGATGGGTTCTTTAAATATTTGCTGGAGCCGGGTGTGTGTTAAGCCGGATGGGAAAGAAGGCGACGGAAATGAATATGAAAGAAATACGACAGTTACTGATGAAGGGTGAAAAGATTGACCTGGAGTATAAAGAGGCAAAGAACAGTATGCCAAAGTCAGTGTATGAATCATATTCTGGATTTGCAAATACCAATGGTGGAACGATCATTTTGGGTGTCCGCGAAGATAAAAGCGCTTTAGATATAAAAGATAGGTTTATTATCGAAGGCATAGTCAATCCTAAAAAAGTATTGGAAGATTTTTGGAATACGATCAACAGCAGTAAGGTTAATGTGAATATTCTTATGGATGAGGATGTTTACGTTGTAAGTGAAGACAGTATTAATTTAATTGTCATTGAGATTCCGAGAGCTGACTATAAATTGCGCCCGGTTTTCGTTGGAGAAAATCCATTTAAGGGAACCTATAAAAGAAATAACGAAGGCGACTACCATTGTTCAGAGGATGAAATTCGTGCGATGATACGAGATCAAAATCCAGACGGCAACGATGGTGTGGTGCTGGAAAATTTTACAATGGACGATATTGACAAGGAGACTTTAAAACGTTATAGAACTCTATTTCAAACAGTAAATCCTGGACATATATGGAATGAAGATACTGATAAAAATTTTCTTGAAAAACTGGGTGGATATAGAAAAGATCGAAGAAAAAAGGTAGAAGGATTAACATTAGCTGGATTATTAATGTTTGGTACGGGTTTAGCAATTAGAGATGAGTTTGACAATATCTTTATGGATTATCGGGATGAGAGCCATATTACGCCTGTGATTCGTTGGAATGATAGAGTAACTTATGATGGAACGTGGGAAAATAATTTATTTAATTTTTTTAGTAAAGTAACACCAAAGCTTTTAACAGATTTAAAAAAGCCTTTTAAATTAGATGGTATACAAAGGGTTGATGATACTCCTGTTCACAGAGCTGTTAGAGAGGCTTTTGTAAATATGATCATTCATGCAGATTATTTAGCCGAAGGAACCCTAAAGATTATTAAGGACGATGATGGCTTTTCGTTTACAAATCCTGGCATGCTGAAATTACCAGTAGCTGAGATATTTAAAGGTGGAAATTCTAAAGCAAGAAATCCGCGTATGCAGACGATGCTGCGTCTGGTTGGATTTGGAGATAATGCCGGTTCAGGTTTTCCTTTTATTCTTTCGACGTGGGAAAAAGAAAATTGGTTGATGCCCGAATTGTATGAAGATATAGCACTTGGTCAAGTAACTCTAAATTTACGAATGGTATTAAAAGAGCAAAATGTTATTAAAAAAGAGCCGAAAAAAGAGCCGAAAAAAGAGCCGAAAAAAAGAGCTGATACTGTAAAAGAAAAAGAGCTGGAAAAAAGAAAAAATGACATATTGGAACTTTTACGAATTGATGGCAGCATTACACAGGCAGCTATTATGAGTGGATTGAATCTTTCGAGAAAGCAGGTTCAACTTACAATAAAAGCGTTATGTGATGATGGGAAACTTACAAGGCAGGGATCAAATCGTAATGGAAAGTGGAATGTGATTGATAAAAGTAAGACGTAAGAAAGGCAGGATAGGGCCCATAGGAAAGCCTAAAAGAAAAAGGAAATGCGATAAGTAAGTATCCTGGTGAAGAACCTCTATGGATATATATGAAAAGTGCTAATGTGATGAAATAGATTGCATTAGCACTTTTTTATTTATATACTAATATGCAAATGATCCATTTCAAATATGTATTTGCACTATTAATATAACAAATACACAAACGTAATGAAAGCAGGAGGCGTTCTTATGGGGAAGGAAATTGAATACAGTGATTTTTACGTACAGGATTCGGAATACGGTGACGCCATCGTCGCCCGGGATTTTTACATCCCGGAGTCCACGCTGCCGTTTATGGCGTGCACTTATCGGTGGCCCGGGGCGCAGCTCCATTGGCACCACTATTGGGAAATATTGTGTCAGATTGAAGGGCGGACGCGGATTCGTGTGGGGAACGAAGAATTTTTGTCCGAGGAGGGGGATATCACCATAATCGGGTCGGAGGAGCTGCATTCCACAAGAAAAATATCCTCCGAGCACTGCTTATTGATCCTGCAATTTCAGGGTTCGGTTTTGATGCCGTATTTGAAAACCATCGAGGATTTCCGGTATCTATCCAATATGATTTTTGAAAATCTGGGATTTAAACAACATTTTCGTATTCAGAACAATTATTATATCCGCGGGCTGCTGGAAAAGACGCTTCAGGAATACCGTGAGCGCCAGTTCGGCTATGAAATCCAGATCCAGGCCTATTTAATGCAGATGTTCGCTTTCTTTTTGCGGAGCCGGTACATTCAGGTGCCGGAGCTGGGGGCTGAGAAGCAGCAGGCGCTGGAGAAGGTCCGGCATTCCCTGATCTATATGGAGGAAAATTATAACCGGGATCTGAGCCTGGCGGAGGTGGCCGAACGTTCTAATATAAGTATTTATAATTTCTGCCGTCTCTTTAAAAAAGCCACGGACAATACATTTATCGAATATATGAATTATATACGTTTAAAGGAGGCTGAAAAAATGCTTCTTTGCTCGGACCGCTCCGTGGGGGATATTGCGCTGGACAGCGGATTTTCCAGCCTGAGTTATTTCAACCGGCTTTTCAAGAGGAAAAACAGTATCAGTCCATTACAATACAGAAAGCAAAATCGTACAAAAAATGAGCAAGATAAAAATAGTATTGAAGCGGACGATTCTCTATAATTAAATCATGCTGATACACAATCAGGCCGGGGATTAAGAAATCTCCGGCAAAAAAATTTATTATCAAGCCTGTTACCGCTTTTCCGGAAAACCGGTAACGGCCCGTGTGTCTGCGGGGTTCTACCGGAGGATATCCAAGTGTTGTACAGCGCTGGATGCTTTGGTTATCTTCTGAACAACGTTTCAATCGATCAAAGGATATTGGAGGGATACCATGAGAAAAAAATTAAGCATGATCGTAGTTTTGGGGTTGATTATGGCATTGCTGGCCGGCTGTGGAAATTCCGGCGGCAGCAAAAATAGTCAAAAAAGTGATGCGAAGCCGGAAAAGTTGACATTAATTTGTACCACCGATGACGTGGCTCTTTTTGAGCATGTGGGGAAGCAGTTTGAAGAAAAATATGGGATCAAACTGGAAATTATAAGTCAGGCCTATGACAACACGCACCAGAAGATCGCCACATCCTTCAGTGGGAAAGGCGATGTGGATTTAGTTTACGTCGATACGCCGTGGCCGGCGGAGTTTGGCTCCCTGGGGATCACCATCGGGCTGGACGATTATATGACCGAAGAATTTAAATCCAACATTATCGACGTCACTCTGGAACAAATGGTTTATGACGGAAAAACCCAGGCTATTCCATTTTGTAATAACGGCAAGTGGATGTTTTACAATAAAAAGGTTCTGGAAGCCGGCGGCTATAACGAGCCCCCGAAAACCTGGGATGAGCTTGAAGCCATGTCAAAAGATCTGATGGAGAAGGGCATTGTGAAATACGGTATCGCCTGGGCCGGAAAACAGGCGGAAGGGCTGATTTGCGATATGACGACCATGCTTTACGCTTTTGGCGGAGCCTGGCTGGATGATAATGGCAAGATGGCGTTTAACAGTGATGCCGGAGTGGCCGGTTTATCTGTGATGGCGGATTCAATCCGGGATGGATGGGCAGATCCGGCCTCGGCCACCTATGGCGACCGGGAAAATCTTGACCCGTTTATGGCGGGCGACGTGGCCTTTGTTATGAACTGGTCCTTTGCCTGGGGCCTGACCAATGATGCCAATGAGTCCAAAATTGCCGGAGATGTGGGTGTTTGTCTCATACCGGGCAATGGCACCGTGACCAGTGCTTCTGTGACCGGTGGCGGCGGCCTTGGTATTATGTCAACTTCAAAGGCTCCGGATTACGCATGGAAATATATTGAGATGGTGACCAGCGAAGATACACAGACATTTGCTCTGGAAAATAATGCGACGCTGCCTACCTTGAAATCTCTTTATGAAAATGAGGAGTTAAAGGCGAAATTTGAATTTCTTGAGCTGATGTATCCTCAGTATGCCTATGCGCATTTCCGCCCGATGCTTCCGGAATACAGCGAATGGTCCAATATGGTCCAGCCGAAGATCAGCGCCGCCCTGGTGGGCGATATGGATGCCAAAACTGCACTGGATGAGGCGGCTGCGGCAACGGCCAAATTTGAGTAACCGGTAACAGTTCGGCCCCTCTGAACTGTTGCAGTAACCGTGTACGCAAGCGGTTATGAGGTTGATCAGAAACGGGGCTTTGCGATGAAACGGAGGTATCGTCTTGGGCAGAAAAAGACATAAAAAGAATTTACAGGCAAAAACCGCTTATGCCATGATTGCACCGGCCGTACTGATCATCTTTGGTCTTGGGTTATTTCCGGTCATCTATTCCATCTGGCTGAGCTTTAATAAGGTACATCCCATGACCTTTGATACTGCGTTTGTCGGTATGGCCAACTATGTGGAAATTTTTACAAACCGGGATTTCTGGTATTCGCTGGGTCTGACGCTCTACTTTACGATCGTCTCCATAACGATACAGCTTGTGCTGGGAACACTTGTGGCCATGCTGTTAAATCAGCGGTTTGTGGGCCGGGGATTTGTCCGGGCAATCCTGCTGCTGCCCTGGGCGGTGCCGACCATTGTCAATGCCAATCTGTGGAACTGGATTTTAAACGCCAATTACGGTATTTTGAACCGTCTGCTGCTGAAATTCGGTTTGATTTCGGATAATATAGCCTGGCTCAGTGATGGAAAGCTGGCGATGAATATGATCATCCTTGCCGACACCTGGCGTATGCTTCCACTGGTGGTCATCATGCTGCTGGCGGCGCTCCAGACCGTATCCAAATCTGTACTGGAGGCTGCCGTTGTGGATGGCGCCGGAGCCCTCCGCAGATTCCGGGCGGTTTACATACCGGCGCTAAAGCCCATGGTGCTTGTCATTCTTGTGCTGAGAACCATCCAGGCGATCCGCGTGTTTGACATTATCTATGTGCTCACCAAGGGCGGACCGGCCAATAAGACGATGGTCATAAGCTTTTACAGTTATTATGAAACATTTAATTATTTAAATTACGGGAAAGGCTCTGCCATCGCCATGGTCGTGGCATTGCTGGCGCTGGTGCTTGCCGTCATTTATATGCGTGTACTTAAAACGGACGATTAGGGGGCGGTTGTATTGAAAAACAGACATAAATTCAAAGGCAAAAAGGTTGTAAAGCGCGTTCTTCTATATGCCGCCGTGATCCTGGTCGTGCTGTGGACACTGGCGCCTCTGGCGTGGATGGTGATCTCCAGTATTATTCCAGGCAGGGAAATGCTGGAGAGCGGCAGCAGGATTTTGCCGCACACAGTGACCCTTGAACGGTATGCGCTGATTTTTGGTCAGGGCAGCGAGGCCAATGCCCAGGCGGCGGTGTTCAGACGATCGATTTTAAACAGTACGATTGTCGCCGGCGCATCCACAGCCATCAGTGTGCTGCTGGGGTCTCTGGCCGCCTACGCTTTTTCCCGGCTGATGTTTTCCGGAAAAAAACTGATGCTGTTTATGGCCATGTTTTTCCAGCTTCTTCCGCCCATTGCCCTGCTGGTGCCCTATTATGTCATCGGCAGCCGGGCGGGGATGATCGATAAGCTGGTGACGCTGGTCATTATTGATACGAACTTTATACTGGCCTATGTGATCTGGGTACTGAACGGTTATTATAAATCCATTCCCAAAGAGCTGGAGGACGCCGGCAGGATTGACGGCTGCACATGGTTTGGCGTGTATCGCCGGATCATCATTCCCACAGCGGCGCCGGGCTTTGTGGCGGTGGGAGCGCTGTCGTTTTTGATGGCGTGGGATGAATTTTTATATGCCCTTGTATTTACCCAGTCCGATTCGGCCAAGACCATTCCGGTGGCGGTATCGGAATTTAGCACAAAGTTTGGCGTGGATTACGGTATGATGATGACCTCCGGCGTGGTGGCCACGATTATCCCGCTGTGCCTGGCGCTGTTTTTCCAGAAATATATTGTGTCCGGGCTGACCAGCGGAGCTGTGAAGGAGTAGATTTATGAAATTAGGATGTGCGGTGGGATGCTTTACATATCCCCATTATAATGCGCCCTATGAAGATGCGGTGCGCAAAATCGGCGGCCTCGGCTTTGACTGCCTGGAGCTGATCGCAGCGCAGACGCCGGATTTATATGATTATTATACGGATTCGAGAATAGAAGCGCTTAAAGCGCTGTATATGAGCTACGGCATGGAGCTGTCGGAATTTGTTCTCTACGCTCATCTGGTGACCGGGTTGATGGAGAGGGATGAGCGATCAAAGCAGGCGGCCTGTGATGTATTTAAACGGGGCGTGGATGTGGCCCTGAAGCTGGGAACGGATAAAATCAATATCGTGTCCAACTGGCCCAATGAATTAAAGGCGCCCATCGACTATGTTCCCTGCTATTTCCACCCGGGGGCATCGGTGCCCTTTCAGCCGAAGCTGACGATGGAAATGCCGAAAAACTACGATGCCAGTGGAGCCTGGGAAAATTATATGGACTCACTGTCAAGACTGACACATATTTGCGAAGCGGCCGGGATCTATCTTGTTCTTGAAGGCCATGCCAATGTGGAGGTGGGAACGACCGACGGATTTTTGCGGGCGGCCGACCGCATTGACAGCCCATATTTTGGCACAAACTTTGATACCGCCTGGCAGCTTGTCCAGAGGGAATATCTGCCCTGGTCCATTTATAAGCTGGGTGATAAGATCCGCCACGTCCATCTTCGCGATGGCGATGGAATGCTATGTTATTCCCTGCCCCCCGGAATGGGGATCATTGACTGGAACGGCGTGGTGCGGGCGTTAAAGGAGGTCGGCTACGACGGCTGCCTTTCCTTTGAACTGACCGGCTATAAGGAACCAGAAAGATACATAAAAGAAGCAAAGGCTTACATGGAAAAAATAATGCGCGAAGAAGATGTATTGTGACCGTTCGGCTTTTTATGCGGTGACAATGGATTAGGGTAGGTGAGGACAATGATTTTAAGTGTGAGTACGTGGAGCGCCCACCCGCTCCTTTTTGGGGGCCGGATGTCGAAGGCGGATTTTGTCAGCTTCATTCACGGCTATGGCGCCAGAGGTATGGAAGTGGTGGATATTGATTTTGAAGATACCTCTTATGAGAGCATGAAGGAGCTGCAAAGGATTGGTCAGGACCAAGATGTGGCGATCACCTGCATGTCTTTGGAGCATGATTTATGTCAACCTGATGCCGGCAGACGCCGGGAGGATGTGGAAAAAGTACTGCATTGGATGGACACAAGTAAACGGCTTGGGGTGGATACGGTCCGCGTATTTACCGGCTGGCAGAAGGAGGGCATCCCCTATGAGGCTCAGATGGAATGGGTGTACGAGGGGCTGAATGCCATCGCGCGGCAGGCGGAGGCGATGGATGTGACGCTTGTTTTGGAAAATCACAACAGCGTATGTCTTGGAGCGGATGAGATCCTGACCATGTTTGACAGGATCAATTCCCCGCGGCTGTTTACCTGTCCGGATGTTTTTAATTACAAAAAATTTGTGGCGCCGGATGTTCCGGTGATCGACGAGGAATCATTTAAGGAAATCGAAAAGCTGCTGCCATTGGCGAAAAATGCCCATATTAAAATATGCGAGGCTGTGGAAAATAACACACAGGACCGTTATCTGGATATTGGCCGCATGCTTGGCCTTTTAAGGAATTATCATTATGACGGAGCCGTGGCGTTGGAATTTATGTGGCCTTATATGGACAAACGCAGGGATGTGAAGGAAGAGCTGACAAAGGCGCTTCAGGTACTTAATTATCAGATGAATTTAGAAAAATAAATCAGGGGGAATGACAATGAAAAAAATAAAAATTGCCGTAGCGGGCTGCGGAGATATTGCCCACATCCGCTACTTTAATGCATTAGGACAATTACCGGAAATGTTTGAGCTGATCGGTGTTCACGACCGCCAGCCGGAGGTAGTTAAAACGGTTTCTGAGGAATTTCATGTGCCGGGCTATGAGCGTCTGGAGGAGCTTCTGGCAGTACCCGAGCTGGACACGCTCATTGTGACAACGTACCATCCATCCCACGCGTCTATCGCTGTGGCCGCCATGAACGCCGGCAAAAATGTCATCATAGAAAAGCCCTTTGCGACCTCCGCTGCGGATGCCCGCCTTGTGAGGGAGACAGCCAGCCAGACCGGACGGCTTTGCATGGCGCTGCCATTTGAAATCTATCCGGCATTTTCCCAGGCGCGGAAAATGATCGAGCAGGGCGTTATCGGCAAGCCGGCATCCGCCGACGGCATATTCGCCCATCAGGGCCCGCTGCACGCGCCGTGGTTTTTTAACAAGGAGCTGGCAGAATGGGGGGTTCTGGCAGATCTGGGGATTTATCCCATTGCCATCTTGTCCTATCTGCTTGGGCCGATCAAGTCCGTGTCCGGAAAGGTGGAGTGCCTGACAAAGGCGCGTGTATCCTTAAAGGGTGAAGCCTTTGAATCCGGTGTGGAGGACAATGTGGCGGCAGTGCTGGAGTGGGAGAGCGGGGCCGTGGCCACGGTGCGCTCTAACTGGTGCACGGCTGCGGATAAAAATGGCTGCATTTACTCCATCAATGTGTACGGTGACCGGGGGATCATTTACATTAATATGCTGACCCATGAGCTGATCGTTTATTCACCTTATAAGCCTGTTGAAAATGCGCAGAAGCTTTCATATCTGGGCTTTGATGAGAGCTATCGGGTGTTCCTGCCGGAATACGACGACCATCTGGACATTCTTAAAGCTTATTATGAAGCTCATGGAACCGGGATCATACCCGAGGACGGCTGCAATATGGACCGGCAGGTGAATATAATTGAAGCGATTGAGAAGCTTTATGAGGCCTCGGCAACCGGATACAAGATGGATGTGTTTTAATCGGGGAAATCAAAAGTTTTCGTAACTGTTCACGGGCGGCTGGCGCCGGAGCCGGAGGGTAGCCTTATGGGTGGCGGGCTTGTCTCAGATCCCCGTGAACAGTTACATGCTTTCGATAATTTCCCGGCTCATTGCTTTTACGATTTCCACGGCAAGCTGCACCGTAGCCTCGAAGTCGTAGTAGGAGGTTATCCCATAGTGGGAGTGGATATAGCGCACCGGAACTCCGGCGACAATACTTGGGATACCGTCCAGCGATGTGTTGATGATCGCGCCGTTATTGCCGCCGCCCTCCCGGACAGAGCTTTGAACGGCCAGTCCTCTGGACTGTGCCAGATCCAGGGCAAAGCGCTGATATCTGGGGGAGCATATAATGGATTTATCCATAAAACGGAGCATCGGTCCTTTCTTTAAGGCTGTCTGGATGGCATAGTCGTCTGTAAACGTATCGTCCGCCGGGCAGCCTTCAAAGCAGAGCGCGATCTGCGGCCGGACCGTGTTGACAGCGACCTTGGCACCCCGCTCGCCTACCTCCTCCTGGGAGGAAAGAACGCCGACCACATCGACGGCCAGGTTTTCATCTTCCAGTCGCTGCAAGGTTTCGATGAGGGCGGCGCAGCCGATGCGGCAGTCGAAGCCCTTGCCGATCATCAGGTCATGTTCGGCGTCGTATTCAAAATCTACGGCGGAAACGATGGGCTCACCGATGCGTATATGGAAAGCTTCGACCGCTTCCCGGTCGCTGGTAGCGCCGATATCAATGACTAGATCGGATATTTCCTGAGCGCCGTTTGCTTTTTCGGCGGCAGTCATAAAATGCACCGGTTTGGCGGCGATAATGCCGGGGATATACTGGCCTTTGGCATTGCGCACCCAGACCTTGGAGGAGGGCAGCGCGCCTGCATTCCAGCCGCCCAGAGGAACAAAGCGCAGCGTACCGCAGGGCTTAATGGAATGGACCATGAAGCCCACCTCGTCGCTGTGGGCGTCCAGCATAAATACCGGCTTACCGCTGGTGTTTTTTTTGCGGTACATATATAAATTTCTCAGACAATCTTCTTTGATCGTGGCGATGTCGGAGGCATATTTGCGGGCTACGGCAACGGCTTCATCCTCAAAGCCGGAAGGGCCTTTGGCATTTGAAAAATCTTGGATCATTTCTAGGGCTTTCGGGTTTATTCTGACAGACATGATGTCACTCTCCTGTTGTTATTTTGTTTTCCCTGGTGCGCGCAGTGTGGCGATGGGGTGGAGTATTGATGCTTGGTTCGCCGATGGGGTGTAGTACTGCTTAGTGTGCCGATGCGCTAATGTACTGATACTAAGCGTGGCGATGCGTTGGAACTTTAATGCGTCAGAGCGTGTTGTAAAATTCGCTTTGGTTTTAATTTTGCGCGGGTTTTTGAAGGTATAGTTTGAGTATAGACTTGTCTTTTGTAAAAATCAATATGTAATTGCTGCGAAATACTGACGGTCTAGCCTGCTGGGGAAAGGTGTGATAATACGAGCTGGAGAAGCAAAGCCACGGGCGCAAAAAATATTCTTCTGCATATCTATTAATTATAAGAACGATTTTTAAACAGGATGTGCAGTTTATGGAATATAGAGATATGAAGTCCGAAAAGGTAAAAATACTTGTGGCCGGCTATGAGCATCAATGCAAAAACTATGTTGACGCTCTGGAGCATGCCGGAGCTTTGCCTGTGGTCGGGCTGCAATTGGACCCCCCTTTGATGGCTGATATGCGAGCTGATTCGATGGCTGATATGCAGCGTTATTCACTCGATGATTACGACGGCCTCCTCCTCCCCGGTGGCGGTGACATGAACCCAATTCTTTTTGGCCAGGCGGACGCGGGTTCTTCGGATATTGATGATTTTCTGGATGCCCGGCAGATGGAGCTGCTTCGGGAATTTGTGAAAGCTGGCAAGCCGGTGCTTGGCATATGCCGCGGGCTCCAGGTCATTAATGTGTATTTTGGCGGGGATTTGATCCAGGATATCGGCAAGCTGACAGCGGTCCATTCCGGTGATGGATGCGACAGTGTCCATGAGACAGTTGCTCTTGAGGATTCGTGGCTTGCCCGGTTTTACGGTACTCATTTTAAAACAAACAGCCGACATCATCAGGCCCTCGGACAGATGGGAGAAGGGCTGGTGCCGGTACAGTTTGCTCACGACAATATTGTTGAAGGCTTTGTCCATGAAACGCTGCCCGTGATCGGTGTTCAGTGGCATCCGGAGCGGATGAGTTATGGATTTTTACGGTCGGATACGGTGGACGGGGCGGCTGTGTTTTTGTATTTTATTGCTATGTGCAGAGAGGAACGCGTCAGATGTTATATATAAAATAACTTACAGGCAGTATATGAAAACGCTCTCGGGGCAGAATCGCCCTATGGCTGTTTTTTCCTGTAATAATCTTATGACAAGTAGGCTGCCTGCGGGCACTTAAGGATATGAAGCTCCAGGTGCCGGAGGATGTGGCGCTCGTAGGCTTTGATTATGTGGATTTTCTGGATGTACTCGGCTATCCGCTGACGGTGGTTTCACGGCCGACCAGTGAAATGGGAAGTATTGCCATGCAGCTTCTTTTAGATCGCATTAATGGGGAGGATAACAAGGCATATCAGCGCATTATGCTCCAATCGTACTTATAGGTGGCTGGGTCGGAGAAGATGCCGGTGAATTAGGCCACGGGAAATTTTGTGATAGGTGAAATAAAACCGGTTTGGAGGTGACTCCTGCCGGTTTTCTAATATTACGCGTGTTTCAAGACGAAACGTCAACAGAATTTGAAAAAAATATATTCACATCAACCTCAACTTGTTGGGACAGTCTGCGTGTGTTATACTGATAATCAAAGGTTACTATGTATACACATATCTGTGATATTAATGCCTTAGTCATTTATATCCTGGAATATTTAAATCATACACGGGAATACCATTTTATTCGTTGTATATGGATAACTCTATGAAACTGGGAAAGGAGTGAGAAATAGTATGAGTAAAATATTTAATGTAAACGGGGATTGTAAACCAGATCTGCACTATATGGTCAATATTGAACAAAAGCTGATTATGATAAAGAAAATGATAGATAGGGGCGAGTATTTTACGATTAATCGAGCCCGACAGTATGGTAAAACTACGACATTAAGAGCACTGGCACAGTTTTTGGATAAAGATTATATTGTTATAAGTCTGGATTTTCAGAGGATAAGCTATGAGGATTTCAAACGAGAGGAAACTTTTGTAGAAGCTCTTGCGAGAATGATTATAAATAGGGATCGGATAAAAAGAAGGATACCCGAGACGATACGACAGGAGCTAAAGAAATTTGCCGATGGCAATAGTGGAAATGCGCGACTTTCAGTCTTGTTTGATTACTTTAGTCTATGGTGTGAGCAATCGGAAAAGCCTATACTGTTAATGATCGATGAGGTAGATAGTGCGACCAATAACCAGGTATTTCTGGATTTCCTGGCGCAATTGCGGGCGAATTACATTGACCGTGATGAGATACCAACATTTCAGTCGGTAATTCTCGCAGGCGTTTATGATGTGAAAAATATAAAACGAAAGCTTCGACAAAGTGATGAACATAAGGTGAATAGTCCTTGGAACATAGCGGCGGATTTCCTTGTGGACATGAGTTTTTCTGCGGATGAGATTGCAGGGATGCTGGCTGAGTATGAGGCGGATTATAATACAGGAATGAATATACAGGTAATGTCGCAGTTGCTTTATGACTATACTTCAGGATATCCTTTTATGGTTTCCCGGATATGCAAATTAATTGACGAGAGGATCGCGGGAAACTCCCAATTTCAGAACAAAAGTGCTACCTGGACCAGGGAGGGTTTTTTAGAAGCGGTTCGTATCTTATTATCTGAAAAGAATACATTGTTTGAATCGTTGACAGGAAAGCTTAATGATTATCCTGAATTGAAAAACGTTTTATATGCATTACTTTTCCAAGGTCAAAGTATTGTATATAATCCTTATGACCAGGCAATTGATATGGCCCTTATGTTTGGATTTGTGAAAGTCGATGAGGGAACGGTAAATGTTGCGAATCGTATCTATGAAACACTTTTGTATAATATTTTCCTTACGACACCAGAGGTACAGGGAAGCACAATGTATAAGAATGCTCTGGAAAATAAAAATCAGTTTATTCGGGACGGCCATTTGGATATGCAGCTGATTTTGGAAAAGTTTGTGCTTCATTTTGATTCTTTATATGGGGATCAGGAGCAGAAATTTATGGAGGATGATGGACGCCGTTACTTTCTTTTATACCTTAGACCTATTATTAATGGTATTGGAAATTACTACATTGAATCCAGAACCCGGAATATGGAGCGGACGGATGTAATCGTTGATTATCGGGGGGAGCAATTCATTATTGAGATGAAGGTATGGCGCGGCAATGCGTATAATACGAGAGGTGAGGCGCAGTTATCAGAGTATTTGGAGCATTATCATATGAAGAAAGGATATATGCTCAGCTTTAATTTTAATAAAAATAAAAAGATTGGGGTAAAGGAAATAATACTTAATGATAAAGTACTGGTAGAGGCAGTTGTTTAAATGAAAATATTTGATAGAAATAAAACCGGTTCGGAGGGAACTCCTGCCGGTTTTTTTGTGCGGAAGCAGCGAGTCAAAACAAGGAGCCTGTTTACTATTTTGGCGACTGCCACGGGCCGGTGCAACAAACCGCAAGCTACCTAGAATATAAGCTGATCCTTCCCATAGGATGTGCAGGCATAAGCGACGTTGCCGATTTATGAAAATTCCGCATATATAAGGGGCTTATATTATCGCAAAAAAACTGTTAAAGTTGAACTATAAAAGCAACAGATATCTGACGAAAAAGCGATGTATTCCACAATGAATACCGCACAATTAGTGAAAAGCGAATAAGAATAACAGTTCGGTGTCTTTGAGCTGTTGCAAAAAGAGCAGCAGGAAAGGAAGTGGTGAAAAAAGACAGATAGGAAGCACAAAATGAAACACGATAATGTACATGTGAACGATTTTGCTTAAAAATCGCTACAAGGAGCAATGTAAACAGATTATACGAGGAGGGTTTTACCATGAAAAAAAGAATTTTATCTGTAATTTGTCTGACATTAATGGGCTGCATGTTATTTACAGCATGTGGCAATGGTTCGGGAAATAAGAGTGATGGCACCGGAGAAACAACAGCGGCACCAAAAACAACAGCAGCGGCTGATACAGCTCAGGATACGGAAGCTCCTAATGCTGAAAGTACGGAGCCTCCCAAAGCGGAAACCACTGAGCCTGCCGGCAGTGCATCGGAAAAGTATGTGATCGGTGTCTCTGTTGCCGACACCTCCAATAATTTCTATGTGAACTTGCGTGAGGGTCTGGAAAGTGCTGTTAGAGACTCGGATGAGCTGATGATGCTGGACGCCAATTTTGACGCCTCCCGGCAGTTGGACGATATCGATGATATGATCCAGCAGGGCGTATCGGTTGTACTGCTGGATGCAGTGGACAGTAATGCGATCAAGCCGGCGATTGAAGCCTGCAAGGCGGCAGGGATTCCTGTGATTGCTTATAATTCACCGGTAGATGCAGATATTGACACACTGATCTGCTCTGATAATTATCTGGCCGGTCAGATCATCGGGGAAGCATTGGCCGAAGCTATTGATTATAAAGGCCAGGTGGCTATGCTTACCTTTAACCAGGTGGAGGTTTGCGCGGACAGAGCGGATGGATTTTACGATGTTATGACAAAATACCCTGAGATTGAAGTCGTGGCACAGCAGGAATGTACGCCGGGAACAGATACGGCCCTGCCCATAGCTGAAAATATGATCCAGGCCTATCCCCAGCTTGTCGGTATGTTTGCAATGAATGATGCTTCTGCCCTTGGCTGTGTGGCGGCAGCAGAAAGTGCCGGCCTGATCGACCAGATATCCATTGTAGGTGTGGATGCCAATGCGGATGCTCAGGCAGCGATCGCAGCCGGAAAGATGCTGGCATCTGCGGGGCAGTACCCGGATGAGATGGGAAAACAGGCGGTGGAGCTGGCTTACGATCTGCTGGCCGGCAAGGAAGTTGAGGCTAAAATTGTACTGCCCGTGTATTTATGTGATAAGAGCAACGCAGTCGCAGAGTAAAGCCAGAACAGTATGGATAAGCGATGCGGCTGCAAAAGGGAGAAGGCAGTGACTGACGGAAACGCAGCCGCAGAGTAAAAAGAAGTAGTTTAAGAAGGAGACAGGAATGGATAATTATCTGGAAATGAAAGATATTAATAAAACCTTTTCTGGCAATAAGGTATTGCATCATATTGATTTTGGCTTGAAGCTGGGGGAAATCCGTGCACTGATGGGCGAAAACGGCGCTGGTAAATCCACATTAATGAAAATACTGGGTGGTATTTATCCGAAGGATAAAAATACAGGTCAGATATTTATTGACGGTAAGGCCGTGGAAATAAACAGTGTGGAGGATGCAAAAAAATATGGGATTGCTATTGTCCACCAGGAAATCAGCCTTGTGAATGAAATGACTGTTTATGATAATCTTTTTATGGGTGATGAACTGTCCACTGGCTCCGGACTTTTTTTAGACGACAGGGAGATGATCCGAAGGGCGCAGGAAATCATTGATGAACTGAAGGTAAATATTCATGTACAGCGCAAAGTAAAATCGTTGAGCATTGCTCAGCAGCAAATGGTTGAGATATGCCGCGCCCTGTTATTTAATGCGAAAATCATCGTTATGGATGAGCCCACATCCTCGTTAACCGGCAGGGAAATTGACGAGCTTTTCTCCCAACTGCAAAGATTGAAATCGGCGGGATTGGGAATCATATATATTTCCCATCGGATGGAGGAAATTTTCCGTATTTCGGATTCCATAACAATATTGAGAGATGGCCGCCTGATCGGCACAAAACCCATGTCCGGCCTGGACCATGATTCCGTTATCCAGATGATGGTGGGGCGTGATCTGGATAAGTACATAAGGCACAGTGAGTCGCTTTGCCCGGGAAATGTATGCCTGACAGTAAAGCATTTGTCCAACCAGAAAATACATGACATAAGCTTTGATTTAAGAGCGGGCGAGGTGCTGGGTTTTGCCGGACTTGTGGGAGCCGGGCGTTCAGAAACGGCCAGAGCGATCTTTGGAATTGATCCGGTCCAGGAAGGGGAGATCTTTATTGATCAAAAGAGGGTTTCTATAAAAAATGCTGCGGATGCAATACGCAGCGGGATAGGCTATGTTCCGGAAAACAGAAAGGAAGAGGGGCTGATTCTTGATAATACGGTGGCCTTTAATCTGACCATTTCGATTTTAGAACAATTTATTCACTGGATTCATGTGGATAAGGCCAGAGAGCACAAAACGATCGGGGAATATTCCAATAAGCTGTCCATTAAAATGTCATCGCCCGATCAGCGGATCAAATATCTTTCCGGCGGCAATCAGCAAAAGGTTGTGGTGTCCAAATGGCTGGCTACCCATCCAAGGATACTTATTTTGGATGAACCTACGCGGGGGATTGATATTGGCGCAAAGACAGAGATTTATCATCTTATTGTGGAAATGGCCCGGTCGGGTGTGGCTGTGATTCTGATTTCTTCTGAAATGGAAGAAATCCTCAGCCTATGTTCAAGAGTTGTGGTGATGTACGAAGGGAAAGTAACAGCAGTACTTGATGAAGAAGAGACAGAAAATGTGACACAGGAAGAAATTATGTGGTATGCGTCCGGGAGGGTTAAGAATGAGGCAGAATAAATTGACAAATAATCAGGGTGTACGGTTTATAAAGGATAATCTGGGGATTTTGATCGGCTTTGTGGCGCTTTTTACATTTCTTTCTATATTCAGCGATAATTTTCTGTCTGGAAGTAATATGCTTTCAGTGCTGCGTCAGATTTGTGTGAATACATTACTGGCTGTGGGGATGACCTTTGTCCTCATTGTTGGAGGTATTGACTTATCCGTAGGTTCCGTGGTCGGCCTTACCGGCGTAACAGCGGTACTTATGATGAATGCAGGGCTGCCCTGGCCGCTGGCAATTCTGGTATCTCTGCTTTTAGGTGCGGCTGTAGGTCTTATTAACGGAAGTATTATTGCATTTACGGGCATGCCGGCTTTTATTGTCACATTGTCGACCATGGGTATCCTGCGGGGTGTCGCCTATACATTGACCAACGGCCGCTCAATTCCATGTGAAAATGATATTTTTAATATTATAGGTAATGGTAAATGGCTTGGGGTACCTATTCCCATATATATTGTCATTTTTGTATTAATAATCGTTGCAGTTATTTTGTACCGGACCCGTTTCGGCCGCAGAATGTATGCCATTGGCGGTAATGCAAATGCTGCTGTATTTTCCGGAATCAAGGTAAAAGGCGTTCTGCTGAGAGTTTATGTGATCAGCGGTGTATTGGCAGCTCTGGCCGGAGTCATCCTGGCATCACGTATGTATTCCGGGCAGCCTGCCGCCGGACAGAGCTATGAGTCCGATGCTATTGCCGCAGCAGTTCTGGGCGGCACCAGCTTTACCGGAGGAATTGGTACAGTGGGCGGTACGGTCATCGGTGCGCTTGTTATTGGATTTCTTGGCAATGGCTTAAATTTACTGCATATCCCATCTTATCCGCAGATGATTGTCAAGGGTATCGTTATTATACTTGCCGTAGGTATAGATATTGTTAAGCGTAAAAAACTTTAATTGTAAAGTCGGAGGCTGTGATGGAAAAAGCTTTATTTACTACGATCGAACAGGTCAGTTTTACGGTCAGGCATCTGGACCGGACCGTGAAATATCTTTCGGATGTCTGCGGCATAGGGCCGTGGAATCTGTGTAATTTTGGTTATGTTGACGGAGATAATGAATTTAACCGGGAAACAATCAAGGTTGCGGATACCATCGTGGAAGGACGGTATGTTGGAACGTATGCGGTCCGTATCGCTCAATGTGTTGTGGGAAATGTGGAAATTGAGCTGATCGAGCCGATGGATGAAAAGAGCATATTTTCCAGTTACTTAAAGCACAATGGACCTGGCGGTCAGCACCTGGCGGTGGATCGGACCGAAGCATTTGGCACGGTTCTTGGGATTATGGAGGAGAATGGATATCCTCTGGCTCAGCTTGCTAAAATTGATGATATTGAGGATTGTGCATTTGTGGATTATATGCGTACCCTGGGCACTTATCTGGAGCTGCACCGCAGGCCGGAAGACTTTTCACTGCCGGAGGTACTTTTGAAAAATAAATATCCAAAGGATGGCAATATGAGCGCCATCCCCCTGTTTTCGGCGGTGGAGACAATTGCATTTGCCGTAGAAAATGCCGGGGCTGTGGTTGAACTTATGGAAGAAAAATATGGGATCGGTCCGTGGGAGGAAGAAATTATTTCTCCTGTGGGCGGCGATGATGTCAGTGTTCTGAGACGGAGCTGCCGGAGCCTGAATGTGGCACTGGAGTTTTTGCAGCCCATATCCGGAGTGAGTGCGGTGGCGCGTTTCCTGAAATCGAAGGGGCCGGGGATCATGGGAATAACTATGACGACGGCTCATAACGCAGAGGATATTTATTTTTTTATGGAACAGGCAGGCTTTGACCGCAAAACCGCTTTTATGGATACCCGGGGAATGTCTGTATTCGTTGATTATTTAGACCTGCTGGGCGCATATTTAGCGGTGCGCATCAAGCAGCAATAGAATTAAGGAAAAAGGGGGAAGGTACAATGTGTATTAAAACAGGATTTATAGGTCTGGGCATCATGGGTAAGCCCATGGCCCTGAACCTTTTAAGCGCCGGCGTGGACTTAATGGTTTATGACAAAGACCCGGCCGCTGTCGAAGCCTTAACGGCCGCGGGAGCTGTGGCAGGTGACCGCCGTTCCATCGGCGCAGCCTGTGAGCGGATATTTCTTATACTGCCCAATGGGGATATCGTAAAGGATGTTTTATTTGGGGAGGGCGGGGTGGCCGAAACCCTATTGCCGGGAGCAGTGGTCTGTGACATGAGCTCCGTTACCCCGGTGGAATCCCGGTACTGCTATGAAAATCTGAAGGCCCAGGGCGCAGGTTTTGTAGATGCGCCGGTATCGGGCGGAGAACCGGGAGCAATTCATGGAACGCTGGCCTTCATGGCCGGCGGTGATGCGGCGGATTACGAGGCGCTGCGCCCATGGTTTGAGATTATGGGAGCTTCATCCGTGCTGGTGGGAGACTCAGGGGCCGGGAGTATTACAAAGCTGGCCAATCAGATCATTGTGAACAATACCATTGCCATCGTCTCCGAAGCCTTTGTTTTCGCGGTGAAGGCCGGGGCGCCGCCTTTAAAGGTCTATGATGCGATACGCTCCGGGCTGGCCGGGAGTGCCGTTTTGGATGCCAAGCTGCCGCTGATCGCCGAACGGAACTTTGTGCCCGGCGGTAAGATTTCCATTAATCATAAGGATATTAAGAATGTAGTCAATACGGCCCATGCCATAGATGCGCCGATCCCCTATTCCTCCCAGCTTTTTGAAATTCTTCAGACGCTGAAAATACACGGGCATATGGATGAGGATCATGGCGGCATTGTACAATATTTTGAAGCGTTGGCCAATGTGACTGTCAGAGGGGAAGAATGCGAATGAGTTTACATATCGATGTTTTACAAAACTATCCTGTGCCGGACGAGACGGCTATTGACGCGCAGTTAAATGCACTGATTCGGGAAAATAATAAAAAGTGGATCGTATTGGACGATGACCCTACCGGTGTCCAGACGGTTCACGATGTGTCGGTTTATACGGACTGGAGCTATGAAAGTATCTGCCAGGGCTTTAAGGAGGATTGCGGGCTGTTTTATATTCTCACCAATTCCCGCGGCTTTACAAAAGATGAGACGACAAAGGCCCATAAGGAGATTGCCCGAAACGTCATAAGAGCGGCCAAAGACTGCGGCCGGGAGTTCATATTGATCAGCCGCAGCGATTCCACCCTGCGCGGTCATTATCCTCTGGAAACCATGCTGCTGAGGGAGGCTGTAGAGTCTGAGAGCAAAGGATCTGTTGACGGGGAAATTTTGTGCCCGTTTTTTGCGGAGGGCGGCCGGTATACGCTGAGGAATGTACATTATGTCCAATATGGTGAAGCGCTGGTTCCCGCCGGAGAGACGGAATTTGCCGCGGATAAGACGTTTGGCTATAAGGCCTCGGACCTGAAGGCTTATGTGGAGGAGAAGACCGGCGGTGTTTACAGGGCAGAGGATGTGATATCGATTTCCCTGGAAAGTCTCAGGCATTTGGAGCTGGATAAAATTGAAGCACAGCTTATGCAGGTCAAAGGATTTAACAAGATTATCGTAAATGCCATCAATGATGTGGATTTAAAAATCTTCTGCATAGCCCTTTACCGTGCCATGAACCGGGGGAAGCTTTTTATGTTCCGGACTGCGGCCGGATTTGTGAGGGCGGTGGGCGGTATTTCCAAACGACCGCTGCTGAGCCAGGAGGAGATGGTACGCCCGGATGTGACCCATGGCGGTCTGGTGGTCGTGGGCTCCCATACGGAAAAAACGACGCAGCAGTTAGGCGGCCTTAAAGGAATCCCGGAGCTGGAGTTTATCGAATTTGATTCGGACCTGGTGCTTGAGCCGACACGTCTGGAGGATGAGATAAAACGGGTGCAGGCCATGGAGGAGCAGTGTATCCGACAGGGAAAAACGGCTGTGGTTTACACAAAGCGCACTTTGCTGACGTTGGAGGGTGATACGAAGGAGGATGCTCTGCGCCGTTCCGTTAAAATATCCGATGCCGTACAGAGACTGGTGGACGGCCTGTGCGTGGAACCGGCCTTTATTATTGCCAAAGGCGGGATAACATCCAGTGACATTGGCATAAAGGCTTTGAAGGTTAAAAAGGCCCGGGTCATGGGGCAGATCCAGCCGGGCATACCCGTATGGCAGCTTGGTCCGGAAAGTAAATTTCCGTCCATGCCGTATGTCATATTTCCGGGAAATGTGGGCGATGCACAGTCATTGGCAAAGGCTGTCAGGATATTGTTGGAGGCTCCGCCACTGAAGTAAAGAAAGAAGGCTGCGGTTTACTGACCCGCCAGTGAACAGTAATAAATGGAGGTAACAGCTCTGAATAGTTACAAAGTTTGTGGAGCAGAAAGGATAAAATATGAAAAGCGAGTTGACTAAGGAACAGAAAAAAATGCCCTATGCAAAATATTTTAATATGTTTACGGAGGATTATGGGATTCCGAACGATTTATTACAGCGGATCCATCCGGCCCGGCCCATGGACCCGGCAAAAGCATTGCCCATAACTCAGATGAACCGGCTTCTGGACCCGGAATATGCCGCCGATGACGAGGGCTATTGTGTGCTTCCGGATCAGACGGGGTATGTGGCGGAAAAGCTGTTTTATCCCGGGGTGACAAAGGAAATGTTTGAGTGGTGGTTTGCCTGGCATGGTCTGGAGGACACCCGTTATCGCATATGGGACCCAAAGGGACACTATGGCATAAAGGTCAGTAAGAAGCATTTGCTCCAGAGAACGGACCCGGAAAAAAACTGGAAGGAGCGCAACTGTAATACGTCGGACTTCGTCATGGCCTATACGGTGGACGGTATTTCCGTGGTGAAAATCGCCTTTTTTAACCCTGTGGATTTTGGGTTTGACGCCGGTTTATTAAAGAAATACGACGCTTCCGTTATCTGCGCTGTTTCCGGAAGCCCGGACGAATATGCGGGCAGCGGACCGAGCATACGGGTTCTTCACGAAACTGCGGAAGGGCTGCATGTATGGACCTATTTCTGGTATGGTTACATGATCGTGAACAAAACGCCGGTACGGATTGAAGGTTTTCAGTGCGATCCGGAGGTTGTGAAATTACAGGTCGTTCACTGCGCGGAGGAATATACGCGCCTTGGACGCATACTTCCCCTTGTTTATGCGGAAAACCATGATATCATTGATAAGCCTGAAAATTTCACCACGATGCCCTTTTAATAATTTACGGAGAACAGCGCCACAGCTTGGGGAGGAGCCGTACAAAAACGTGAGTTTCACAGGCATATAGCTCATAGTGGGGCGATTTTAAATGGCCATATGCGTAACAGTTCAGTTGTCTGAAGGGTTACTGCTTTACAAAATAAAAGCGGCTACTTGCGTGGTAGGTATGGATTCCGATTTCTTTTTGTCGTATAATAAAAATAAACAAAAAAATACGAAGAAAGGAAATATGTTTAGGCATATCGTTGGGAAAATATGGAAAATTATCTTTCGTGTGTAAGTATTTATCAAATGATGGTTTTTTTCAAAGTGGTCGAAGAAGGCGGATTTTCCAATGCGGCCATCGATCTGTACGTATCCCAGTCTACGATCAGCAAAAATATTGCCAAACTGGAAGACGACCTTCAGATCAAGCTGTTTACCAGAACAACCAGGAATCTGTGCCTTACGGAAGAAGGAATGCTTTTGTATAAATCCTGGAAGCGCCTGGTCGGCGATATGAATAAAGTTTATGTGCGGGCGAGAAATCTGGGCAAAAATAATAAGCTGAACATCGGTCTGGCAAATACAACTGAACAAAAGAAATATTTCCTTCCTCTGCAAAAGCAATTGAGAATGAATCACTCGGATGTGGATCTGCTGGTGGAGTGCGGTGGGATCGATGAATTGGTTTATAAATTGAACGAGGGCTATTATGATGTGGTCATGGTGCCTGATTTTGAGCGTTATACCTTCGATGATATCGGATTGCCCTGGAAATGGGTTCAGAAAACACCGGCGCAGGTCATCATGCCAAAGCACCATCGCTGTGCCCACCGGCATATGATTGAGGTTAAGGATATTTTAACCGAGGAATTTGTTAATCTCAATGGCAGGACCTCCGGTAACTATGAAAGGGATCTGTGTGAACGTTTTGAAAAGTATAATGCCGTTCCCCGGATCAAACATGCTTATAATGGCCGTTATTTAAACAATACATATTTTGAATCCAGCCGTGAGCTTCTTTTCGTGGATTATTTTTATATTTACGGCGCCGGAAATAATACGGTAAAGGTGCCGGTGAAGGATGAGTATAACGGGATCATCTGTGCCTGGAACAATCGGAGAGACAGTATGGCGGTGGAGCAATTCTTAAATTTTATATAAATTTTCAGTTATCCCGGAAATCCCTTGATTTACAGAAACGCCGGGCGCGGTGGCCGATGGGTAGCTGCGTCCGGTGTTTTTTATATTCGCGTTACATTCGGTTCTGATTTTGCTGATTTAAGATAGATCGTAATACCTCTATAAACTTTGCGTTTTCTTCATGTGGCCGAACAGCAATACGACAATATTCTGGCCCAAGTCCATAAAACTGTGAACAATCACGAACCTTGATATTGTTTTTAATTAGTTCTTTCTGTAAATTTGAATATGCTGTTTTAAAGAGCAGGAAATTTCCCTGTGACGGCCATACTTCAATGTCGAGTGCATGGAGCTGTGAATATAACCAGGAACGCTCAACTGACAAAAACGCATAAGTATTTGTTAGATAGTGTTTATCCATAAGCGCACATACCCCGGCGAATTGAGCCGGAACAGAAACACCATAACTCTGCCCTTGTGATTTCATGTTTTCAAGTAAGCAATCATTTCCTGAAATACAAAAGCCAAGCCGAAACCCTGCCAAAGAATAGGTTTTTGTAAAGGCATCAATAACAACAAGATTTGAAGACGCTGCCGCTTTCGACTTTAGGGTATACGTTTCCCAATCCTGAATAAACTCTAAAAAACATTCGTCCACAACCAAAAAAACATTTTCTTTCTGACACTTTTCTATAATCTCTCCCAATAGCTGCGGGCGGACGATATTGCCCGTAGGATTATTTGGATTGCAGAGAAATATTATATCTAAGTCTTTTGTGATCGCTGCTAATACATCACGACTAAGTTCAAATTGATTGGCAGGGCTTAACTGGTAATGATATACGTTGCAGTTTACTAATTTCAATGCACGATCATATTCCTCGTAAGTAGGTTCTATAATAAGCGCCCGATTAGGTTTTAGCGCAAAGACCAGGCGATAGAGCAGATCATCTGCCCCATTCCCGCAAAGGATGCTGTCTGGTGTGATTTTATATTTTTCCGCCAAAGCAGCAGATAATGTAACACAATTAGTATCTGGATAGGAACTAACAACATTGATAAGGTGGGAAAAGTTTTCACGTAGTGTGTCTGGTATCCCCAATGAATTTGTATTCACCGAAAAATCGAGATAATGACTATTTGCTTTTTCGGTAATAAGTAACCATGAATATTCTTCCTGCTTCATTTTACCTGATTATTACACTCCTTCTCTTTTTTTAATCCCGGCGATAATAGTGCTTTTGCTAAAATCCTAAACACTATGGACACCACTACCACTAGCAAAAGTAAATTAAACTGCTTATGCAGCTGGAATATCAAAATTAATAAAAAGGCAAAAAGAGCCAGTCCTACATATGCACATGTACCATACTTTTTATAGTCACTCGGTTTCCTTTCACTTTTTATCAAATGATATATTCCGTAGATAGAAGGAATTAGTCCAAACACTGAAAATGTGATCTCTAATATCATTTTAATGTCCTCCATATGTTTAGCTTCTTCAAGCAGCTTCAATCCGATTACTTATTTCTGGTAATCAGGGTGGACGGCTATCAACGTTATGTGCAACGTATTATTTTCATGTCACTTCCACCGGACAGCGCGGTAATGTTTTGCCGTTGTTAAAATTGGATTCTCCTCTTTAAAAAAATATATAACAAATATGCTCCTACGTTACTTTAAGCGCTTACAGCCATATTATAATCTCATGGCTGGCAATTAACAAGCCCATCATAAAAATTATCAATTTGGAGGCAGTCAAAATGAGCGAAGTTGTAAAATTTTTGTCCGAAAATCCTGCCCAGTATCTTGCCACCGTATGGCGTGACGGAAAAGAAAATTACTGAAAAACGAATTTTGCATATTGACAAATGATTGAAGGAGGAATATAATAAAAACATAAATTCGGCAAGACGAATTGAAAAGTTAAGAAAAATGAACTTTGCCGTATCGGCGGGCAAAAATATTCTCTAAACGATTCCTGTATAATATTTTCAAAAATCATTTCTATGTATTCTGATTCCAGTCATTTAATTAACCCTTTTCTCTATGAATATTTTTTGCCTGTCTTTATAACTTTTTGGAATCTCAATGAAGAGATTCTATGAGAAACTTGACAACTGAATATCGTGCAGAAAAAGAACTTTATGAGAAATGGACATAAACGTTGGACATAGCAGGTACTATGCCTTGAAAAATCTTATGCTATCGTTTACAATATCATTATTAGGCGGTCTATAATCCTAATAATGATTTTTGAAATGCCTCAGTCGATGGCATTTCCCAGGCATCGAGGTGTTGGAGCATCATGATGCCGTAGAGGCGGCAGTATCACATCTTCGTAGAGCGGTGCCTGCCGTCTTCTAATTTATAGTCCTTCTTCTCACGCTTATTGGAGCGTTCCACAGAAGTTCTTCCGTCATATTCCTTTTTCCATTGGCTGCTGCTCCTTGGCGGATGTTGAACAATCTTGGATTATCTTTGGTGAAAATATGTACGGTCCTGCCGTACTTTGCCGGGGAGCAGGGATGTTCGCAGAAACAACCCCGTTTTCGATCAGACTTTGGACAACGGTATTTTGCGCGGTGTTTGGCAGCCTCATATCCATCTTTGTGCATACGTAAGCCCATCGTACAGACAGGAACACCGTCATCATCAATGGTGAAATCATCTTTATAAGTAAAATATCCGGTATGCCCCGGATTTAAGTCGATAAAGGGCGTGATGTTTTGCTTCCGGCAGTAATCATAGACGGCATTAGCGTCATGAGCGGAATCCAGAAGGAGTTTTTCAATACGGAACCGGGGCAGGTATGCTTTCATGGTGAAGAACGAGTGGAGAAAAGAGAGCATGTCATGCCGGGAAGCCCGTTCTAAAAGCGGGAAAACGGGAAGGTCGCTATGGGAGTCGGAAGCCACATACATGTAGAGGTGGTAACCGAAAAAATAGCATTCTCTGTAGGAATCCCATCCCCAGTTACAGTTGGGCTGTGAATAAAGCCGTTTACAGTTACAGCGAGATATGCCAATTTCCTTACAGTGACAGATTCGTTTTTTGCGCTGCTGCGCAGCGGTACGTACAGGAGTGCCGTCACCGGCAAGGGCCAGATGTTGTGGATCGAGCAGCCCCCTGCGGATGGAGTGCGAGAGGAACTGCTGTTCATAAAGTCGGAAAACGAGATAAAAAGGATTTTCTGGTCGGAGCCGGCAACGTTCCAGTAAAGGAAGGAGCTTAGAGGCAGTGCTGGAAGAATAACAGGGAGTCTTAGCGCCTTTCTTGTGTCCTTTTGGGGGCCTGATCTTTGGGAAGCGTTCCTTAGGAGAAAGGTGGTCGGAGTCACGCTTCCAGATGCGGGAAAAGGCATGCAGGAAGGTAAACGAGGTTCGGGCCCAAAAACGGAGTAGCAGTTCCGCATAATGGAATCCGTCTGTGAAAGGTCAAGATACCAGAACTGCACGATATAATCCCAGGTGCTTTTACAGAGCTTAAGGGGATCGGGATAAAACTTAAGGAAATCGGATATGAAAGTATCCTGATAGGCGGAATGCCCGCCTGGATTACAAGGTAACATAAAAAATCGCCTCCAGTCGATCGAGATAAGATATAATCAATCGGCTTCGCCGCAAATTTTGAGGGATCTGTCAAGTGTTTTCGGTAAAAAAGTGGGTGATTTTTAAAATAGGGGCTCTGAAAGCCTTATGAAATAAGGGCTGAAGATTCCGAGAAGTTATCAAGTAAAAAGGGAGGACAAATTTGGAAGATAGACAACCAGAAGAGCGTAGGCGCCACGGCCTGCTATGTGGAGGAAAACGAAAGCCGGGTTCTCCCGATTCTTGCCCGAAGCTATGGCATGGAGCAGGACGGGGACGGCTGGCGTTTTGAGGGGGTGCAGTACCGCAGGCAGGAGCCGGAAACGCCGGTCCATTTTATTGTACGGGATATGGGCAGCGCCGGAGCGCCGCCGCAGGACGCCGATCTGCTGGTCCTGCTCTGCGGGACAAAGGCGTGGGAACTTCCTCATACCGCCAAGCTGAAACGGACGCAGGACGGCAACCATGCCTTTCTCTTGTGTCCGTTTGTCGTGGAGGATTCCAGAGGGGATGTGGCGGAAGCCTTACAGGACGATTACCACAAGGTTCTGTTTCTGGACTATCAGCCGGAGCCGACAGACGGCGCGGCAAACGCAAAACAGTTTAAGACGATGATCACAAAATATATCACAGGGGCGTAACCCCGGCATAAGGAGGAATTTTTGATGATGACAAAACAAGCCGAGTTAAAGCAGAAAGCCTATCAGAGCAGCTTAAAGAGCCGTGCGCTCTCTGTTCTGATTTACCTGATCGACCGTTCCAATAAGGACTTGACCTGTTTCCCGGCCATTCCCACTATGGCAGAGCAGCTCCACGTTTCCATTTCCACGGTGAAACGCGCCCTGCATGGGCTGGTGGATGCCGGTTTCATCAAAAAGGAAACCCGGTTCCGTGAAAAAAACCGGGGGCAGACCTCTAACCTCTATATCCTTGTGCAGCCGGAGGACGTGCTAGAGCGTGTTTTAGAAATACTTCCCGCCATCTGCACGCCCCACTTCGCGGTATATTTGACCCGAATTCAGGTTACATAGCCCGCTATGCGCCCTTCATTCGGGCCAAATCTCCCACAAAGTGGAACGCACAGCTGACGAAAAGTATTTTTCAAACACGCTCTAGAGCCGACGCCCGCTCCGGATATGGAGAATGATGTTACAGACGCACAGAAAGCCTCAGAGCAGCCCTGCGAGGTGCGGCACATTACCTTTGCAGACATTACTGGCCATGAAGCAGAGCAGGAAGCAATCACGGAAGAAAGCGTTGATACAGAACCACAGGATAGTCAGGATTATTCGCCTGCACCCTATAACGACACCCCCGTTCACCTGCTATTTGGGCAGTGTATTCACCATATGCCAAGGGTGCGATTCACAGGAAAAAGCGCAGGACGAGGACTGCCCTGCGTTTCTCTTTCTGCCTGCTGGACGGGGGGGGTTCAGTTTGCACCCTCCTTGAACTACTCAATTTAACGATTTGGAAAAGCGTAAAAGTATGTATGAAACATAAGCAATAAGATAAATCTTAATGCGCAACCCAAGACATGGGAAGCAAATAGCGATTATGTATCCGCCGTTTTTCTGGTTTATGGATTCCGTCGGTGGTAATAGGCTTGATTCAAATCTTCTTCGCTATATTCAACACTGTTGAAAGTTTTGATATGGATATTGACAAATCTCTTGATTCGCCGTATTATATAACAGTGTTATAATTGGAGGTGAGTGAATGAATGAAGCGGAACAGACAACATTAAACCTAATTCTTTCAGCCGCCATGCGGGAATTTCTTGAAAAAGGATTCAAATCCGCTTCCTTGCGAAATATTGTCAAAACAGCGGGAGTTACAACGGGCGCGTTCTATGGTTACTATCACAGCAAGGAAGATTTATTTGAAGCACTGGTAGGCGAACAGTATGACTTTCTTTTGAACTGCTTTTGCAAGGCGCAGAAAGAATTTGCGGACATCCCACCAGAAGAACAGCCAGACAATCTTACCGACATTTCCGGTGAGTGTATGTACGAAATGCTTTTGTATGCCTATGACCATTTGAATGAATTTAAGCTCATTCTCTGCCGTTCCGAGGGAACACGTTTTTCCAAACTGATTGATGAAATGGTGGAAATAGAAACAAAAGGAACACATGATTATTTGGCGGTGCTTGTAAAGTTAGGCAGACCGTCGCCGCCTATTGATGAACGGTTAGAGCATATATTGATTACCGGAATGTTTAATACATTTTTTGAGTTGATTATACATGAAATGCCGATTGAAGAAGCAAAGCATTATCTAAAAGAAATGAGAGCTTTTTACACCGCTGGGTGGCTGAAAATTATGGGGCAATAAGCCCTATAATTTTCACATGAAGGTTAGCAGTAACTAACTTGCTGCAATGGATATTCGGGAACGCATTTTGCGTTTTCATATCATAAATCATTTTAAGGAGGTTTTTCAATGAAAAAGCAATCGAATCTATCGAGATTGATGGAGTATGCCGGGAAACATAAGATATTAACCTATCTTTCTTGGGTACTGTCCGTAACGAGTGCGCTGCTGGCTCTTGTGCCTTTTTGGTACATATGGCGTATCATTCACGACATACTGGAGGTTTCCCCGGACTTTTCACAGGCAGGGAATGTCACACGCTATGGCTGGTCTGCTGTATTATTTGCGGTTATATCTGTTGTGGTTTATATAGCCGCCCTCCTGTGCTCGCACATCAGCGCGTTCCGGGTGGCCGCGAATATCCGAAAGGAACTTATGCGGCATATCACAATCCTGCCGCTTGGAGTGACGGAAAAGTATGGAAGCGGGAAACTGCGACGGATCGTAAATAGTTCCAGTGCCGCTACCGAAACGTATCTTGCACACAGGCTGCCCGACAAAGCGGGGGCGATTGCCACGCCAATAGGACTGCTCTTTTTACTGCTCGCGTTTGATTGGCGGCTGGGACTTCTAAGCCTTGTTCCCGTTGCGCTTGGCTTTCTGATTATGATGAAAATGACTGGAAAGGATATGGCGCAGAGAATGGAGCAGTATCAGAATTCGCTTTCCGATATGTCAAATGAAGCCGTTGAATATGTAAGGGGCATACCCGTAGTAAAGACTTTTGGGCAGACAATTTTCTCTTTCAAACGCTTCAAGGACTCGATTGATAATTACGAAAAATGGGTCATCGCATACACAAAAGCGTTAAGGCTCCCTATGATGTTTTATACAACCGCAATCAATGGTGTATTTGCCTTTCTAATCGCCGGAGGTATTATCTTTACAAGGGGCGGAGTAACAAATGAGTTGCTGCTGAATCTTATTTTCTACATTGTAATTACGCCTGTTATCGGTACGACACTCACTAAAATCATGTTTATGAGTGAGGACGCAATGATTGTAAGTGACGCAATGGGCAGGATTGATGAAGTGCTAAACGAAAAGCCACTGTCTGAAAGTCAGGCAAACAATATACCGTCTGATCATTCGATTGCATTAGAACACGTTACTTACAGCTATGACGGGGAGAAAAACGCACTCGATGATGTATCTTTGCGGATAGAGCCGGGACAGACAATTGCTTTAGTTGGCGCGTCTGGCGGCGGCAAGACGACGCTTGCAAATATCGTGACAAGATTTTTCGACCCAGTGGAGGGGCGCGTACTGATAGGAAATATCGACATACGCGACATTCCAAAAGAAACATTGATGAATAAGGTATCTTTTGTATTTCAGAATAGCCGCCTTATCAAAGCGTCCATATTAGATAATGTGCGTATGGCAAAGCCAAACGCCACGCGTGAAGAAATCGCTCATGCGTTGAAAGCTGCACAGTGCATGGATATTATTGAAAAGTTACCGAATGGCATAGATACCGTTGTCGGAACAAATGGCGTATACCTGTCCGGCGGCGAACAGCAGCGAATAGCGATTGCCCGCGCCATCTTGAAAAATGCACCTATCCTCATTCTTGATGAGGCGACGGCATTTGCCGACCCCGACAATGAGGTGCTGATCCAACAGGCATTATCTGCTCTTTCAAAGGGGAAAACCGTGATTATGATTGCACACAGGCTGTCGTCCATCACAGACGCAGACTGTATTTATGTACTGCAAGACGGCAAAATTGCCGAAAGTGGCACGCATAGCAAGCTGATAGAGAGAAATGGCATATTCACGCGTATGTGGAAGAATTATTCCGAAGCGGCGGAATGGAGAATCTCGAATGAAAAAATAGGATTGGAGGCAAAGGCATGATTAAGACACTGCAAAGACGTTTTGCGTTATCAAAAGAAGGGGCCGTCGATTTAGTAAAAGGGTGTATTGCCTGCGTTGTACAGGATATATCGTTTATGCTTCCTGTCGGGCTTCTATACTACTTTGTCATTGATACTATGAATGGCGGTGTGAGTGGAAACCGCATAGCTTTTTATGTGATTGGCGCTTTGGTTTGCTTATGCCTTATATTTATTGCGACTTGGTTTCAATATAACACCACTTATTTAGCAACCTATGTGGAAAGTGGTGTAAGGCGTATTTCCTTAGCCGAGCAGCTCCGTAAAATACCATTATCCTTTTTGGGCAAAAAAGACCTTGCCGATTTGACAAATTCTATTATGGGGGACTGTGCAACACTGGAAACAGCATTTTCCCATTATGTCCCCGCCTTAGCAGGCTCCATTATTTCAACAACGCTAATCGCAGTCAGCCTTTTTGTTTACGATTGGCGTATGGCTCTTGCGGCGGTTTGGGTTTTGCCGATTGCATTTGCAATCACATTCTTTTCAGCCCGTATACAGGAGTATTTTAACCGTAAATCCGTAGCTGCAAATGTCGCTCTTGAAAGCGGTGTACAGGAGTGTATTGAGAGCTTGCAGGACTTAAAAGCAAATAATGCGGAAGAAAGTTATCTGAAAGGACTCAGCAGAAAAATTGATTATGTGGAACAACGGCACATTATTTCGGAACTCGGAACAGCCCTTTTTGTTGTCTCGTCAACGCTGATATTAAAGTTTGGGATTGCCACGGTTGCGCTTGTCGGTTCTGCGCTGCTCATTCGCGGGGAGATTGATATTCCGCTATTCTTTATGTTTTTGCTTGTCGCTTCAAGGCTGTATGCTCCGCTTGAAGGCGCACTGCAAAATCTCGCTGCGGTGATTTCCACCAAAACAAACATAAACCGCATGAACGAAATTCTTGACCAGCCTGTTCAAACGGGCAGTAATCATGTAACAAATAAAGGTTATGATATTGTGTTCGACCATGTGGGCTTCTCTTACAATACCGGGGAAACCGTATTGAAGGATGTATCTTTTATTGCAAAACAAGGGGAAGTTACCGCCCTGGTCGGTCCGTCCGGCGGCGGCAAAACTACGGTGTCACGTCTTGCCGCGAGATTTTGGGATATAACCAAAGGCAAAATCACGGTCGGAGGTATGGACATATCGAAGATAGAACCGGAAACATTATTGTCGCTGTACTCCATTGTTTTTCAAGATGTAACGCTGTTTAACAATACAATCATGGAGAATATCAGAATTGGCAGAAAAGATGCGACAGATGAAGAAGTGATTGCTGCCGCAAGATTGGCAAATTGTGAAGAATTTGCAGAGAAGCTCCTGAACGGATATAACAGTATGATTGGTGAAAATGGCTGTGAATTGTCCGGCGGCGAAAGGCAGCGTATTTCAATCGCCCGTGCTTTCCTTAAGGATTCCCCTATTATTTTACTGGACGAAGCAACGGCAAGCCTTGATGTGGAAAACGAAACACTGATACAGGCTGCTTTGTCAAGGCTGATAAAGGATAAGACCGTGCTTGTTATCGCTCACCGTATGCGTACTGTCAGCGGCGCGGATAAAGTGGTTGTGCTTTCAGATGGCTGCGTTGCAGAGCAAGGAACGCCGAAGGAGCTGATGAATACAGGCAAGATTTATCCGCATATGATAAAGCTGCAAATGATTAGTCAGGACTGGGGGATTTAATTTGTCTTTTCTTTCCACAAACGATATAATCATTATAGTTCGTTTGAGAGAGGAGCTTTTATGAGTGATATTTCTACATTTCACAAGATATATACAACCAGAGAGGATGCAGAGAACAGTCAGGCAATTTTGCACGAAGGAAATGAATTTGGCGAAGGTGTTATGAGACGTTTTGAGATTGCACCGGGCGTACAAATCACCTACAACGAT
Source organism: Lachnospiraceae bacterium (assembly GCA_902363555.1). Classification (GTDB taxonomy): domain Bacteria; phylum Bacillota; class Clostridia; order Lachnospirales; family Lachnospiraceae; genus Catenibacillus. Next base: position 555,705 of record CABJAM010000001.1, read on the forward strand.
TTGAAAATGGACTCCTGTTTCCGTCCTATCCGTTTTGAAAAGGACTTCTTGCAGATCAATCATTGCTTGGAAGGCTGCTATGAGTGCGAACTGGAGGGTGGTGCAGTCAGTTTCTTAGGAGAGGGTGACCTCTGTGTGGATTATCTTTCTAAAAACAAACAGGTATTTCTTGGCTCCCGTATCCCGTTGAAAAAATATCGAGGTATTACGGTATTACTGGAAATGGAAACGGCACAAAAAACCTTGGACGATGGTTTCCGGCAGGCACATATCAATCTGACGCAGATAAAGGATCATCTGTGTTCAGACAGCCGATCCCTTATTATTAAATCTAAGCATGAGATCGATCACATCTTCAGTGAGCTATACTCCGTAGACGAGCGCATCCAAATACCATACTTTTGGATTAAGATTATTGAACTTTTACTGTTCCTGAGCCTTCTGGATGGGAGCGCAGTTCGCCGGCCGCAGCAGTTCTCCGCGGATATATCCAAGAGAACGCAGGAAGTCTACCAGTATATCATTGAAAATCCTTTTATGAAAGACACCATCCCCGCTCTGGCCTGTATGTTCGGAGTTGCGGAATCCAGCCTCAAGAGATGCTTCAAGTCTATCTCCGGTTCGTCTATCGGCACCTTTGTAAAGGCCAAGCGGATGGAGGCAGCCGCCGAGATGCTGATTTCAGAACCCACCTTAAGCATTGGAGAGATTGGAAGTGTAGCTGGATATGAAAACCAAAGCAAATTCTCTGCCGCTTTCAAGGCCGTGATGGGGGTAACGCCACAGGCATATCGCCATAAATATTGCTGACCTGTTTGGAGTAAAAACAGACCTGTTTGGTTATATACTGAACTGCTTTGGTGTGCTATCATAGATTGCGTGCTGATAGTAAGTACACTGGTAAAGAGCCGTTGTACAGCGGCTCTTTTTTTAGTCAATAGTTAGTTCTTACTAACTAAAAAGGGGGCATTGAAGTGAGAAATACAAAAGAAATCGGTAAGAGAATATGCAAACGGCTTCTCAATTTTATTCTTGTCGTGTGGGGTGTGGTCACGCTCAGCTTCTGCCTGCAGGTTTTTACAGGGACTGATCCGGCTGAGATGATTGTCCGTAAGGTTAATGTTTTAGCTACGGAGGAACAAATTCAGGCAGTGCGCGTGAGCTTGGGGCTGGACGCTCCATTTCTGGAACGGTACACCGATTACATAAAGGGTGTGCTGACGGGTGATTTGGGAACATCCATTATTAATCGCCAACCAGTCATTGAGAATATCAAAGATGCTCTTCCAGTGACGTGCGCGCTGATCATGATGGCAATGGTCTGGGTAGTTTTGTTCACGGTGCTGCTGTCGGCAGTTTCTGTCATACGAAAAGGCGGTATCTTTGACAATGTGACCCGCGTCGTTTGTATCATTGGAATATGTGTTCCGAGTTTCTGGCTAGCCCTTATTTTACTGACAGTTTTTGCTGTCCGAATTCCAATTTTTAATGTAATTGCAGATGGGAGTCTGAAATCCCTCATTCTTCCTTCTGCTGCAATGGCTGTCCCGATCATTTGCATTGCAACCAGAGTCCTCCGTGCCGCAGTTCTAAATGAATTAAAGAGCGACTATGTGACCTACGCCAGAGCAAGAGGCTTTTCCAATGCACAGATTGTCTACGGAGAGGTGTTGCGGAACGCCCTCCCTGCAGCCATCACGCTGTTTGCCCAGTATTGCGCCGCGCTCTTTGGCACTTCCGCTTTGGTGGAGAGTGTTTTCTCCATCCAGGGGCTTGGTATCTACCTGATGAAGTCCTGCGAGAGTATGGACATCTATGGAATTTCCGGCTCCATCCTGGTGTGCGGTGTACTGTTTGTCTCACTTAACGCTCTGGCGGATGTGCTTTGCGGTATCATCTGTCCTGCATATAGGAGGAAGGCTGCATGAAACGGAAAGGTCAAATTGCCATTGGAATGGCGCTGATTTTTATATTCGTGATCATGGCGCTGGCGGCTCCGCTGCTGGCCCCTAATGACCCAAACGCTACAAACCTTGCACTGAAAAACGCGGCTTCTTCTGCGGAGTACCCTCTGGGGTGTGACCAGATGGGACGGTGTGAGTTGTCCAGGCTGCTCTACGGGACGCGGTATTCCTTGGGACTTTCAGTTCCTGTCTTAGCTGTGCTGGCGGTCGTTGCTCTTATGGTTGGCTCTTACGCCAGCTATAAAGGCGGCGTGCTGGATGAAATCGTGCGGATATTCTGTGATATTCTCATGGCTTTTCCGCTCATCGTGATTGCTATGGCGCTGGTATCGGCGGTGGACAACTCTGTTGCCAGTGTTATGATTGCCATTGGGGTATCCATGCTGGCATGGTTTCTGCGGATGGTACGCTCCTATGCAAAAACCGAGTGCGGTAAGGAGTACATTGAAGCCTCCAGAGTTTCCGGAGCCTCTGGGCTGCGCATCGTCCTCCGGCATTTGATTCCCAACGTATTCCCGCAGTTCGTAGTGTATTTTACGACTGGGATCGCCACAGCTATTATGTCGGTTTCCAGCTTTGCTTTTCTGGGTGTAGGTTTGATTGCCGGAACCCCGGAATGGGGTGCCATGCTGGGTGAAGCGCGGAACAGCGTGTATTCCAACCCGCTGCTCCTGATTTATCCCGGCATCTGCCTGATTGTCTGCTGCGCGGGTTTTAATCTGTTGGGCGAGGGCCTGCGGGATGCTATTGGGAAGGAGGATGAAATACGTGTTGCTTGAAGTGAAAGACCTGAACCTCTTCTTATCTTCCGGAGAGCCTGTTGCAAAGAACATCTCATTTGGGATTGAGAAGGGGGAAATGCTCTCTATCGTAGGCAGCTCCGGTGCAGGCAAGACTACCATCTGCAAGGCCGTTATGGGTTTGTTGGGAAATGGCTGCCATACAGAAGGCGAAATTTTATATCAACGCCAAAAACTGCTCTCCCTTCCGGATCGGGAGCGGTGCATGATCTATGGAAAAGAGATATGCTTGATTATGCAAAACCCGATGACTGCCTTTAATCCATCTATCCGTATAGGCCGCCAATTTGAAAAAACTTATTTACTTCACCACGGAAAAACATCGCACTCAGAAAGGATGGGACGGCTCTTCAATCTTTTGCAGATACTGGGGCTTGAGGATATCAATCGGATTTTGAACAGCTACCCATTTACCTTGTCCGGGGGGATGCTCCAGCGGTTGATGATTGCAGCGGCGCTGATGAATCAGCCTTCACTACTGATTGCGGACGAGGCCACCACCGCCATTGACGCTTGCAACCGAATCGGGCTGATGCGGGAACTGAAGGGCTTTTGCAAAGAAGGAATGTCTGTCCTGTTCGTGACCCATGATCTGCGCTCAGCATCGGTATCGGATCGCATCCTTGTGATGAACGACGGGCAGATCATTGAGCAGGGCGCAACAGAACAGATTTTGAACGAACCAAAAGAGGACTACACCAAATATCTGTTGAGCGCCTGCCAGATGGAGAGGAGGGAGCGAATTTGATTGAACTGAAAAATGCGGGTTGTTCTTTTCAGGACAGTCTTGCACCGAAGGGATGGTTTACCGCCGTTTCCACTCTGACTGCGTGTTTTGAAAATGGCGGACGATATGCCATCGTAGGAGAATCCGGCTCCGGCAAGACAACATTGGCCCGGATGATTGCAGGTCTGCAACGGCCCAGCAGCGGAAATATTTCAGTGGATGGCTCGCCGGTCTATGGCCGGGCAAAAGCCGGAAAAGGACATTTCAAAAAAGTACAGATTATTCAGCAGAACTCTACTTCGGCATTGGACCCCAAACTCCCGGTAGGGCGTTCTATTGAAGAACCGTTGTTTTGCTTCTTCCGTATGGGAAAAGCGCAGCGGCGGGAACGGTGCAGGCAGCTCATGAAACTGTGCAATCTGCCGGAAGGTTACTACACCCGGCTTCCCTCTGAGTTGTCGGGCGGAGAACAGAAGCGGGTGGCAATCGCCAGAGCACTGGCCGCAGAACCGCAATGCCTTATTTTTGACGAGGCGACTAATGGGTTTGACCTGCCCCTGCGAAAGAAGCTCATCAATGAAATTATTGATTTGCAGCAGCAGCTCGGATTTACCCTGCTCTTCATTACTCACGACATGGAACTGGCTGTAGTCGTGGCGGATGAAATCTTTGTTATGAAAAATTCCAATCTGGTGGAGCGCACAGCCTTCTCCGGTGATTATTCTGTATTCCATGACCCATACAGCAGGATGCTTCTGGAGGCCGGCGGTTTGATCGAAGCACCAGCAGATCGGAATCATAAAATGAAAGAAAGGATTGATGTACAATGAGAATGAAACGAATGATTGCCGCACTGACTGCAGCGGTTATGGCGGTATCACTGACCGCCTGCGGGGGCAATGCTGACTCCGCAGGTGAAAGCAATCGGCTCCCGGAAAATACGGAGGCACAGGCTGTCCACCTGAATTTGGCAGAAAGCTGGGATTTCCAGTATTTTTATACCATTATCACCCCAGAAGTCTCATCCTCCAGCGGATATGACATCACTTACTATCTGACCAGCTTTTATGATACTTTGTTTGAATACAATACAGACGGCGAGGTTATGGGTGTACTGGCTGAGGAATGGTCTGTGAGCGAGGATGGGAAGGTGTATACCTTCCGGATTAAGCAGAATGTGAAGTTCTCGGACGGCTCTGGCCTGACTGCGGAAGATGTTGCAAAGTCCATCCTGGCCGTTCCGGTGAATCTGGGCCAATACAACGGCTCCTACGGCCGCCTGTCCACCATCATTGAGGACGCTGTTGTGATGGACGAATATACAGTGGAGCTTCACCTGACCCAGCCATATTATAACACGCTAAGGGAACTGTGCCTTGCCAATCCCTATGGCATCGTGTCCAGTGAGCAATTCAATGAAGATTTGACCGCCAAAGATACCTTCCGGACAGCGACCTACGGCACCGGGCCTTATATGTACGCCGGTGATAACAACGGCCAGACTTGGAACTTTGCCCGCAACCCCAACTACTGGGGCGAAGCGCCCGATGTGGACAGTTTCTCTATCAAATACATCCCCGATAATGACGCAAAAATTCTGGCGATGCAGAACGGTGAAGTGGACTTCCTCTCCGGCATCAAGAATATCTCTGCCGAGAGCTTTGAGCAGATGGAGCAGGACGAAAGCTTCCACGCTCAGGTTGATGAGAAGTCTCTCCAGACCTATTATGTAGGGTACAACTTAAGCAATCCTGTTTTTGGTGACCAGACAGTCCGGGAGGCCATCTCATTGGCCATCGACAAAGATGCCATCGTTGAGAGCATTTATGGCGGCCTGTATGACAAGGCGGATACTTTCTTCTCCCGCAGCCTGCCCCATTGTGATGTAGAGCAGACCGTATATAGCTTTGACCTAAACCGCGCCAATCAGATTTTGGATGAAGCCGGATACACAGATACTGATGGAGACGGCATTCGGGAAAAGGATGGTGTGAAGCTGTCGGCCTCGTTTATGTACCAGATCGGCTCCGCGTCGGATGACAACCTTGTAGTGTACATTTGCGACCAGGCAGGCAAGATCGGCATTGAGCTGATACCCGGCTCTGCTCAGATGATGGACTGGTACGCCAAAATCCAGAGCGGTGAGTACGGCCTTACCATTTTCAAGACACAGGGAGGTTATTATGACCCCGCCAGCGTGGTCACAAATATAAATCCTGCAACTTCCATGGACCCCATTCTGATGCAAATAGGTGTTGCACAGCCGGAAATTGCGATGCTGGTAGATGAATTGGATTCTTCCGCAAATGAAAGCCGCATTCAGGATATCTATGACACCATTCTAACTACTATGGCGGATCAGTGCTTGACTACGCCGCTGATTTACACCCGGCAGCTGACTGTGTACAGTAACGCGGTGGAAAACTACACCTTCCCGACCGACGCCAGTTTTACCTCTGTACAGAATATTCATCTGAATTGAAATCAGTCAAAAGGAGCGGTCTCTTTCAAGACCGCTCCTTTTGACTGACCTGATTGGAGTATAAATACATCTAAAAGGTCATAGACGCCAATGGATAAAAGCAGTACACTAAAACATGAAGTTAGCGGCAACTAATCAAAATTAAAAAGGAGGTCTTGTATCCATGAAACAAAAATCTGGCGGGATTAAGCGGTTGATGGAGTTCACGGGAAAACACCGTGGACTGTTGGCTGCTTCCCGTATTCTATCCGGAATTAGCTCCGTCTTTATTTTGGGGCCATTCCTCTGCGTTTACTTTGCGGCACGGGAGCTGGTGGCGTTTTTCACCGGAACTCCATTGGATACACAGGGGCTGGTGCGGTGTGGCGTTCTCGCTCTGATCCTGGAACTAATTGGGCTGGTGCTCTATTTTGCCGCCCTGCTCTGCTCCCATGTGGTGGCATTCTATACAGAGAAAAATCTGAAAATGACGGCGCTGCGGCACCTTGCTAAAATGCCAATGGGCTATTTTGATGCCAACCCAAGCGGCAAGCTGCGGAAAATCATTGACGAGAATAGCTTCCAGACAGAAACATTTATCGCCCATCAGCTTCCCGACCTGGTAGGGGCGCAGGTCACGATGGTCATTAGTCTGATTCTGATGCTGGCTTTTGACTGGCGGGTAGGTGTTCCGCTCCTGCTGCTCTTTGGTATCGGGTTCTTTTTACAGGGGTCACTGATGGGGAAAGACGGCATGAAATTCATGCAGACCTATCAGGACTCACTTGAAACAATGAACCATGAAGCGGTGGAATACATTCGTGGCATTTCCGTGGTCAAAGTATTCGGCCAAACGGTACAGTCAATTACCAAGTTCAACGATGCCATCAAATCCTATCGGAAATTTGCACTGGCTTACACGATGTCCTGCAAAAAAGGTATGGTAGCGTTCAACTCGGTCGTCAACTCCAGTTTTCTGGTGTTGGTTCCCACGGCGCTTATCGTCGGCCTTGTGTCCGCAAACTTGGCAGGCTTCATGCAGAGCTTCCTGTTTTATCTGATTTTCTCTCCGGCGTGTGCGGTCATGCTCAATAAGATCATGTACATGACCAGCTATAAAATGCAGGCGGAAGAATCCATGCGGCGTATTGATATGATTTTGAAGGCCGAGCCGCAGGCGGAAACCATTTCCCCCAAGCATCCGAAAAATTATGATGTTTCCTTTGAGGATGTGACTTTTGCTTATGATAACACGGATCATCCAGCAGTTTCCCATCTGAATTTTACTGCCAAGGCGGGCATAACCACCGCGCTGGTGGGGCATTCCGGCTCAGGCAAGAGCACCACGGCCAGCCTGATCCCACGCTTTTATGATGCGCAGGAGGGAACAGTCAAAATTGGAGGGGTAGACATCCGGGAGATTGCCCATGCCGACCTGATGAAGATGGTTGCCTTCGTATTTCAAGCCCCCAAACTATTCAAGGACAGCCTGTTGGAAAACATCCGGGCCGGACGGCCCACAGCCACACGGGAAGAGGTCCTTGAGGCAGCGCACTTAGCACAATGCGATGATATTCTGGCAAAGTTTTCTGATGGAATTGATACTGTTGTGGGAAGTAAGGGCGTGTATCTGTCTGGCGGCGAAACACAGCGCATTGCCATTGCCCGTGCTATTTTAAAGGATGCCCCTATCGTAGTCCTGGATGAAGCGACCGCTTACGCCGATCCGGAGAATGAGCAACAGATTCAGCAGGCTTTTGAGGGGCTGGTGAAGGGCAAGACCGTCATTATGATTGCCCACAGGCTTTCCACCGTCCAGAATGCAGACCTGATTCTGGTAATGAAGAGTGGAGAACTGGTGGAGAGCGGCACTCATGATACGCTGGTGAAACGCAACGGCGAGTATGCCAGGATGTGGGCGAACTACACAAAGACAACTAAGTGGCACATCGGAAATGAGGTGAAAGTATGCTGAAACGTATGTTTGCCCTGAGCAATCAGGGCGCAAAGGATTTGAACAAAGGAATCGCGGCAGCCACACTCAGCAATCTGTGCCTGATTGCGCCGGTCAGTCTGCTGGTCATGGTGGTGTGGGAACTGTTGAACGTAATCTCCGGCACAGAAAGCAGTATCCAAAATCATGTGCCGCTGTTTATCGGTATGACGGCTGTGCTGTTCCTCGTTGTATTTTTGACCCAGTGGCTCCAATACAACAAAACCTATACCGTGGCCTATGAGGAGAGCGCCAACCGGCGCATCGTTCTGGCGGAGAAACTGCGGAAACTGCCGCTATCCTTTTTTGGAAAGCGGAATCTCTCCGATTTGACCACGACCATCATGGGTGATTGCACTGCATTGGAGCGGGTATTCTCCAATGCAATTCCCCAGCTTTTCGGCACTGTTTTCATGTTCCTAATTACGGCTATCGGCCTGCTGGCGCTGGATTGGCGGATGGGATTGTGCATTGTGGCGCCGGTACCGGTGTCCGCCCTGGTAGTCTTTGCAGCGAGAAAAGCCCAATCCAATGCAGAGAGCGTCAACATGGACGCCAAGCGTGCAGCCTATGACGGCGTACAGGAGTATCTGGATACCATTCAAGAATTGAAGTCCTGTTCCCGCGAAGAAGAATATCTGGAAGGTTTGGAAAAGAAGCTGGAGGATGTGGTGCGTTGCTCCTTCCGCAATGAGATTGCCCCCGGCGCGGCGACTACCACGGCGCAGTTTATTTTACGGTTTGGCCTTGTGGCTGTTCTGCTGGTGGGGGGCTGGCTGGTGGAAGCCGGGTCTCTCTCCATTCCCATGTTTATTCTGTATCTGTTATTTGCCGGCCGCATCTACGACCCTTTCACAAGCTGTTTCATGCTGATGGCAGAGATTTTTTCTTCTCTGGTCAGCGTAAAACGCATGAAGCAGATCGATGCCACACCGGAACAGGCGGGAACGAATACCTGTAACAATAAGGGATATGACATTGCGTTTCAGGATGTAAATTTCTCTTATAATGAGGAGCCAGTGCTGAAGGGCGTTTCTTTCGTGGCGAAGCAAGGAGAGGTGACGGCTCTGGTGGGTCCCTCCGGCAGCGGGAAATCCACTGCATCCAAGCTGGCGGCCCGCTTCTGGGATGCGGACTCCGGTTCCATTACCTTGGGCGGCGTAGATGTAAAGACGGTGGAGCCGGAAACGCTATTCAAAAATTATGCCATTGTATTCCAAGATGTAATGCTCTTTGACGAAACTGTTATGGAGAACATTCGATTAGGCCGGGGTGACGCTACGGATGATGAGGTTATAGCTGCGGCCAGAGCCGCCCTGTGTGATGAGTTTATAAAGCGTCTGCCCCAAGGGTACCAAACCAATATCGGTGAGAATGGCAGCGCCTTGTCCGGCGGTGAGCGTCAGCGCATTTCAATCGCCCGTGCGCTGCTGAAAAATGCCCCCATCGTCTTACTGGACGAAGCAACGGCATCCATGGACGCCGAGAGCGAAACATTGGTACAGGATGCCTTGTCGGTGTTGCTGAAAGATAAGACGGTCATGGTGATCGCCCACCGCATGAGAACAGTGGCAAACGCGGATAAGATTGTGGTGTTGGACGATGGCAGGGTCAGCGAAATGGGTGCACCTGCCGAGCTGCTGGAAAAAGGCGGACTGTACGCGCACTTAGTAGCACTTCAGCAAGGAAAATAAGAAAGGACACAGCTCGATGAAAGAACATTGGAAGTTGAAGGATTTTGGCGTAACAATACTGTTTTCTCTTTTTTACTTTGTAATTGTTCTGGCTGCTACGGTTATGGGAGGGATACACCCTTTGCTCTATCTTTTTGTAATCAGCTTGGTGGCACTTTTGGCATGGATTCCTTATTTCTATGTTGCAACAAAGTATCAAAAACCGGGAGTGGCTCTTATAATGAATTTATTCGTGGCTCTTGGTTTTGCGGCAGCCGGCGAACTTGCGAACTTATTATTGGTAAGTTTGGTGGTTTGCGCTATCATCGCAGAAATCGTTAGGCGGATATCTGGATACAAAAATTATAAAGGGTTGGTAGTAAGCTACATTATGCTTGTGCTGGGCAATATCGGTTCGCCGTTATATGTATGGGTCTATCCTCAGTATGCAGTTTCAGAAGCTTCTGAGGAAATGTCAGTATCTTATGCAGAAAAATTATCCGGTCTGACCTCTTTGTGGTGGATGGCAGCAGCAATTTTGGTAGCGATTGTCGTAGGCGTTATCGCCGGGTGTATCGCAAAAAAAGTTTATAAAAAGCGGATTGGCAATGATTGAAAATTGGATTACCACTTTTTCATTGATAGAGGAATGGCAACACAAAAAGGTACCTCTGTATTTATGAAAAAAGCACTTTTTGTAATAATGTTACATCGCAGCAGATAGAAAACAAAGATTAGAAGTTCTGCTTTGCAGATATTCTGGGAGAGGAGGATGTTTATGAACCATGTGCTGGTTATTGACGGTGATTTATCAACTTGCAAAGAGATAAAGTATAGTTTGCAAGATGATTTGACAGACGTGTACTACACACAGTCTGTTGAAGAAGCGATATATAAAATGCAAAAGGAGAATTACTCTCTTGTTATCATGGATGCCTGCCTCTCCCAAACCGGTGGAACGGCTCTCATTCAGCAAATCCGCCAGATGAACCCCATGCCAATCCTTGCTCTATCGGAAACAGCCAGCACAGCAGACAAAGTGGCGGCGTTCAAATGCGGGGCAGATGATTTTCTAAGCAAGCCTTTTGAGTTGGAAGAATGTCTTGCCAGAGCGCAGGCGCTTATGCGGCGGTACACCCAACTTAACCACATTACCGGGCGGAACTATGCACTTGTCAGCCATGGGGATTTAATGCTGGATACCGCAAGGCGACAGGTTTCCATTGGCAGTGAGAAAGTGAGCTTGACAAGGAAAGAATATGACATCCTGCTGTACTTTCTAAAGAACCGGAATCGTGTTTTGACATTTGAGCAGATATACTGTGCTGTATGGCATGAGGAATACCTTATGGATAACTCCCCGATTTTCTTTCACATCGGAAATCTCAGACGAAAACTGAGAGCAGATTGGATAGAAACAAAATATGGCGTAGGCTATTACATACATAATCCCGGCGAACCCTAATTTCACCCCAAAACGCAAAAATTGTCGCACTTTCCGGAAATCTTTGTATATTCTTTGAATGTTATTATTTCATTTATTCTACGTATAAAGTTTTTGTGATTTAGTTTAAAAGTGCTAGTGCCCTGTTAAGTCTAAAACGATATTAAAATCGTTGTTTAATAAGGAGAGGTATTTGGAGTCGTTGGAGTAATATGGTTTTACAGGATTAAAAACAGAGCGTTCCCCATCAGGTTTACTCAGGAAGCGCCCCGGCAGTGTGCCGGGGCGTTTTTTGTCGGTGCGCCAATGGCGCGCCGCCTTCCATATTCTTACATATGTCCGGACACGCCCATATTTTTAGGGCATGTGGAATTACGTATAATCAGTTCCGTGTCCAGTACAATATGCTGATTGGCACAATTCCTGTTGCGGATTTTCTGGATTAGAAGTTCGCAGCTCTGCGCGCCGATCTGTGTAATGGGCTGTGCCACTGTGGTCAGGGATGGATTGGTCATGCTGGCAATGCTGGTGTTATCAAAGCCGATGACGGACAGCTCCTCGGGAACCCGGATGCCCAGTTGCTGCGCCGCATTGATGGCGGCCATGCCGTACATATCGCTGCAAGCGAAAATGGCATCCGGACGCTCCTTCTGCTCCAGAAGCTGGCGGATATAGGAATGGACCATAAAATAATTAACGGTGGACAAACGCAGGACCCAGTTTTTATTGATTTCGATACCGGCTTCTGTCAGCGCCTGGGCAAAGCCCTTTTCCCGGTACTTTGTCAAGTGATAATCCGGATCGCAGTTGATCAGAGCTATTTTCGTATGGCCGGTGGATATAAGATAGCTGGCCGCCGTCCGGGCCGCCGCGGCATCATCAATACTCACATAAGAAATATCAAGGCTTTCTATATAATCTGAAGCCATGACCACCGGATAGTGGCTCTGGAGCGCACTGACCAGGTCCGGATCGATCAGTCCGGTTTCCAGTATGATTCCGGCAATGGCAACATCTCTGAAAATATTTTCAAAAGCTTCAAAAGTTGTGTAATTTTTATTATTATTTACAACGATCATGGAATTGTAGCCATGAATATAGGCCGTGTTCATAATACTGGCGGCCAGATCAGTGTCAAACTGGTTGCTCAGTGTCTGGATGACAATGAGGATCGTCAGGCTTTCGGTATCCGCAGCGCGGGGAACACTCTGTATAAAGCCCAGCTCGTTCATGGAGCGGAGGACCTTTCTGCGCGTACTTTCCCGGACGCTTTCCGGATTATTGACGATTCTTGAGACTGTTGCAATGGATACCCGCGCATCATCGGCAACATTCTGCATAGTGACACTTTTTGCCATGAAATCAGCTCCTTTATGTAATAATTTACAAGTAAAATATTTGAATCTTAAAATGTGAAGAAATATATAAGTTAAAAAGCATAATAAAAATCAAAAAAGTGTATTTTATATATTGACATTATACAAAAAATATCTTATGATGTCAATGTAAGGATTTACAAAAAATGTAATAATAACATTTTTAAAATTGTAAAATTGTAAAAATGTAAAATATAACCCATAATGGACCAGACAACAGATCGACAAACGGACAAACTTCCATAGTTATTGATTTTTCCACAGACGGACAAACTTTCACAGTTATTGATTTTGTTTCCAACCAACGGCCGAAGGTAAGGAGGCGGCTGTAAACACAGGAGACAATCACAATATAAGGTTCACTAAACATAGTGTCTCCCGGTGCAATGCCGTAGACAGCGTCCGCTGTCTGCACCGGAAGACACGGATACCAAAAATGGAGAAGTATGTACATTGTTAATAAGGAGGATTCGCATGAAAAAGAGATTTTTACGTTCCGCAGCATTTTGTTTGTCAATAATTTTTGTACTGAGTACACTGGCTGCCTGCGGCGGCGGTGGGGGAACGCCGGCGGCTACCGGACAGACGGAAGGTAAGGATACACCGGCGGCCACGGAAGCGGCAAAGGACACACCGGCGGAGACGACGGCTCCGGAAGCCGCGCAGACGGAGGGCGGCGATACATCTGCGGATGCAGGCTCCACACCCAGAGAAGAAACGTTATATCTGGCAGGAATGTTCTGGAGCAAGCCCAATGACTTTAATCCATTGTCGTCAAATTCCAACTTAAACTACATCGAGCAGCGCAGCGCCTCCGGCGAAGTGCTTTACGAGACATTATTCATGTACAACAGTATGAATAACCAGCTTTATCCGCTGCTTGGCACTTCTTACGAATGGAACGACGACCGCACAGAGATTACAGTAACTTTAAATCCGGATGCCAAATGGAGCGACGGCACCCCTGTCACCGCAGAGGACGTGGCTTACACCTTCGATGCACATATGAAGTATAACACCACTCAGGGTGCATACTTTAGCGCTTATATTGATAAGATCGAAGCAAAGGACGACGCTACATGTGTGATCATTGCCAAAAAGAACGAGAATGGACAGGCTGTGAACCCTCTGCTCCTGGAAGAATACCTTCCCCGCGTTTATATCATGCAGAAGGCTTATCTCCAGAAGGTAGAGGAGCGCAACGGCGAGGATCCGGAAAAGATGAAGACCGACCGTATGGAAGATATGGTCACCACAGCACCGTACAACGTGTATTATGAGAGCGACCAGAAGCTGGTGCTCAAGCGCAATGACAACTACTGGGGCCACGCAGCGTCCATGTGGGGCAAGCTCCCGGCGCCGACCTATATTACAAGTATCACCTACAAAGATAATTCAGCAATGCAGGTTGCCCTGGAAGCCGGCGAGGCCGACGTGGCCGACCTGTACATTCCCAACATTCAGACACTTTGGGAGGATAAGGGGCTGCCGATCTCGACCTATATCGACGACGCGCCCTACGGTATTTCCACACAGATGCCCGCCCTGTTCTTTAACACAGAGCGTAAGGGGCTGGACAATGTCGCCGTGCGTAAAGCCATTGCCATCGCCATTGATTATGATCAGATTTTAAGCAACGCCATGACGAACCAGGCGCCCAGCTTTCGCGATGTGCCCCGCTCCCTTATGAACCCCATGGCAGCCGAGCAGGCCATGGTCGATAATGCGGCTCTGAAGGATGTTCAGTTTACCGGAAATGATATTGCCGGCGCCAATAAGCTGCTGGATGATGCCGGTATCGTCGATTCCGACGGCGACGGCTTCCGTGAGCTGGACGGTGAGAAGCTTTCCTACAAGGTACAATGCCCCAACGGCTGGTCCGACTGGTCCGCAGCCATCGAGATCGTGGCCGCCGCAGGCAAGCAGATCGGTATCGAGATTCAGACCTATTATCCGGAAAAGACCGTGCATGTCAATGACTATGCGACTGGTAACTTTGATATGGCCATGGCCTACACGCCGTCCGCAGGCATAAGCTGTCCGTGGGCCAGAGCTGTGGCGATTATGAGCAATCGTTACAATGATCTGGAAATGAATATGAGCGGCAACTACGGCCACTATTCCAATCCGGCCGCTGAAGAAATCCTCAATAAGATTCCTTATGAGAGTGATGCAGCGAAGCTGAAAGAAATGTATACGGAATTATCCCGGATTTATCTTGAGGATGTTCCTTCTGTATCGTTAATGTACCGGCCAAATAGCTGGTGCGCTATGAATGAGAGCGTTTGGACCGGCTATCCCACAGAGGGCGACGGAACAGAAATACCTCCCGACCTTTGTATGTATGGTTATGGCTCCGCAGCGCTTTACAATCTGACACTTGTAAAATAAGCGGACCATGACGAAATCGTCCGGGGCGTCCAAAAAGCGCCCCGGATCGAACGGGGTGAGATTATGAAGGGCTATAAAAAGTATTATGGCAGAAAAATCATGTGGTATCTGATCACGCTGGTGGTGGCGGTCGTCCTGAACTTTATGCTGCCGCGGCTTATGCCCGGCGATCCGGTGGCGGCCATCGCCGCACAGGTCAGTCAGGGTATGACCGACCGCAATGCCGCACAGCAGATCTATGCCGATTATGTGGAGCGTTTTGGATTGGATAAGTCCATGCCCGAACAGTTTTTTATATGGCTGGGCAATGTGTTCCATGGGGATTTGGGGGTCTCCTTCAGCATGTATCCCAGAAAGGTGACGGATGTGCTGGCTTCCTCGGTGGCGTGGACCGTCTGTCTCCAGTTTCCGGCTATTATCGTGGGATGGCTGATCGGCAACTTCCTTGGCGCGATTGCTGCTTACCGCAAGGGGATCATGGATAAGGGAGTCATGCCTGCATTTATGTTTATATCGAGTATTCCGGCATTCGGGATCGCGACCATCCTGCTGTTTGTATTTGGGATCAAAATGGGGATTGCGCCCACCAGCGGCGGATACGGCTTCGACCTGATCCCATCGGCCAGTCTTGCATTTTTTAAATCCATACTGACCCACTATCAACTGCCGTTCTGGTCCATTGTTCTGGCCACCATCGGCGGGCAGGCCATCGGTATGCGATCCATGTCCATTTACGAGCTCAATGCCGATTATGTGAAATACAGCCGTTTTCTCGGTATTAAAAACCGAAAGATCATCCGTTACGTGTTCCGAAATGCCATGCTCCCTCAGGTGACCGGTCTGGCGCTGTCCATCGGTACTATGGTGGGCGGGGCGCTGGTGGCCGAGATCATTTTCAGCTACCCGGGACTTGGCTATACGCTGATCAATGCCATCAAGGGCCAGGACTATCCGCTCATATCGGCCTGCACGCTGATCATCACGCTGATGGTGCTGGTGGCCAACCTGCTTCTGGAAATTGTTTACGGACTCATTGATCCGCGGATCAAAACCGCACAACAGGATTAGGGAGGGGAAGCTTATGAAAAATACAATTAAGAAAGTGTTTAAATCTCCCAAGTTTGTTGTCGGCTTTGTAATTCTGGCGGCGCTGCTGCTGACCATGCTCATTTACCCTCTGGTCGTAAAAACCGATCCGCTGGAAATGATCGGCCAGAGCAGCTTTATGAAGCCGGGCACCTACGTGTCGGTTCAGGACGCCGTTAATTCAGACATGAGCGAATTGAAAATCGATGCGTCAAGAGCCAAACTGGAGCAGGCTTTTTCCATGGAGGACCGTATGAAAATGTCCGCCTTCCTCCAGAAATATTGCGGAATTGACGAAAAGGACATCAATGTAGCCGATATATCCAGTATGCTCAAGCTCTGGACGGTCAATTATGACCGGGATAAAAAATACGAGGGCCTGCTTAATTCCGAAAAGAAATATTTTACAAGCATCGGAAAGCGGGTGACCCAGGTCATTGACGGGCCCTCCGATATGATCATTGCCTCAAAGGATGAGGACGGCCAGCTTGTTCAGGATAAGGTGGTCAAGGATAATCAGTACGCCCGCGTGGGGGATATAAGTAATCAGAGGACCTTTGTGCTTGGCACCGATAATTTCGGCCGGGATGTGCTGACAGAGCTTGTGGCTGCGGCCACATCTTCACTGAAAATCGGCCTGGTGGCCGGACTGATCGCCACAGCTATCGGCCTTGTGCTGGGGCTGCTGGCCGGCTATGTGGGCGGACTTCTGGACGACTTTATAACATTTATCACCAACCTGTTTACGGTCATTCCGTCCTTTGTGCTGCTGATCCTTATTTCGTACAGTATTTCCCAGTCCTCCCGGGGGATCATGGTGGTGGCTGTGATCATCGGTCTGACCTCTTGGCCATGGACCTGCCGTTCGGTGCGTTCCCAGGTCATTTCCCTGAGAAACCGGGATCATGTAAATCTGATGAAGCTGTCCGGTCACGGCTTGCCAAGTATTGTCATCAAAGGTATACTACCTTATATCGCCTCCTATGTGGTCATGGCGCTGATTCTGCAGATCGCCCAGGGCATTCTTGCGGAAGCACAGCTATCCATGCTGGGTCTTGGCGCTTCCACGACCACCACAGCGACGCTTGGGCTTATGATGACCTGGGCCACCACATTTTCTGCCCATGTCAATGGCAGCTGGTGGGCATATTTCCCGGTGATCATCGTTATTGCCCTGATCTCGTTCTCGATGAATCTGATGAATACCGGTCTGGATCAGGTATTCAATCCGCAGTTGAGAGATTAGGAGGTGTATTATGGGGAAAACAATGTTAGAGGTCCGGGACCTAAAAACCAAGTATGTCACCCGCGAGAAGGAAGATGTCTACGCGGTGGACGGGGTTTCATTAAAAATAGAGGACGGAAAAACACTGGGGATCGCCGGGGAATCCGGCTGCGGCAAGTCCACCCTGGCGCTAAGTCTGATGGGGTATTACTTTGCACCGCTGCACTATATGAGCGGGGAGATCATTGTGGACGGAAAGAACATTTCCGGCATGAAGCCGGCGGATGTTCAGAAAAATATACTGGGAACAGAGATCGCCTATATTCCCCAGGCGGCCATGAACGCCTTAAACCCTACCCAGAAGATCATAAAATTTATCCAGGATGTGGTCCATGCACACAAAGTGGATTTGAGCAAAAAGGATATCCATGATCTGGCCAGGGAACGGTTTGAAACACTGGGCCTGCCGGCGGAGGTGCTAAATAAGCACGCGGTGGAGCTGTCGGGCGGTATGAAGCAGCGGACGGTTATTGCCATATCCACGATCCTGTCGCCCAAGGTGCTCATTGCCGACGAGCCATCGTCGGCCCTGGATGTGACCAGTCAGAAAATGGTCATAAAAATGTTAAAGGATATGCTTGAAAAGCAATTTATCCGTTCCATGATATTTATTACCCATGAACTGCCCCTGCTGTATAATGTGACGGATGATATTATGGTCATGTACGCCGGGCAGATCGTGGAACGGGGCTGCGCTGAGGATATGATTTTCAGACCGATCCATCCCTATTCCAAAGGCCTGATGGGCTCCATCATCGTGCCCGAGGCCGGGGAGAAGGAAAAGAAGCTGGAAGCGATCCCGGGAACCCCGCCCAATTTAAAGCACCCGCCGTCGGGCTGCCGGTTCGCTCCGCGCTGCAAATACGCCGTTCCCATGTGCCATGGGATGACGGTTCCCGAAAGGGAGGCTGGCAGCGGGCGCAGCTACCGGTGCGCATTTTCTGAGGAAGAGCTGAGGGAGATGTATGGCAATGAGTAAAGAAAACACGAAAAAGACGATCTGCCTTCAGGGAACCGGAGTGACCCGGTGCTTTGGCATAGGCAAAAAGAAGATGACTGCCGTGGATCACGTAGACTTTACCTTCCATGAAGGGGAGGTTGTTTCCATAGTGGGCGAATCCGGCAGCGGAAAGACCACATTGTCCAAAATGGTCCTGGGCCTTCTCGGGAAAACCTCCGGGGAGATTTATTTCCGGGGGGAGCCGCTTGTTTTAAAAAGCCACAGCCAGAAGAAGGAATATTGGAAGCATATCCAGGCCATTTTCCAGGACCCGTTTTCTTCCTATAATATATTTACAAAGGTGGACGAGGTGCTGCTGGACTGTATCAAGATGCGCGGCGGGGATAAGCAGCCTTATGAAGAGAAAAAGAAAATGATGAAGGAAGCCTGCAGCTTCGTAAATCTGGAATTTGATGAGCTGACCAATAAGTATCCTTTCGAACTGTCCGGCGGACAGATGCAGCGGCTGATGATCGCCCGCGTCTTTTTGCTCCGGCCCCAGATACTCATTGCCGACGAGCCCACGTCCATGATCGACGCCTGTTCCCGCTCAACGATCCTGGATATGCTGCTCAAGCTGCGGGATGAGATCCATATGACGATCATTTTTATCACCCATGATATCGGACTGGCCTACTATATTTCGGACACGGTTTATATTATGGAACATGGTAAGTTTGTGGAGTTCGGGGATGCCGAGTCGGTGCTCATAGAGCCGAAGGCGGCGTATACGAAGCGTCTGATCAATGATGTGCCCAAGATTCACGAGAAGTGGGATCTGTCAACGGTGGACGTGCAATAAAAAAGGACCGCGGCGGTGCGGCGTGGCGCGGGATTAAGAAGAACCGCAGGGATGCGCGGCGGGGCAGGATTAAGCTGAACCGCACGAAAACGCGGCGGGATTAAGCGGAACCGCGTGGATGTGCGGCGGGCAGTATTATGCAGAACCGCACGAATGCGCGGCGATCAGGATTAAGCGGAACCGCGTAGATTTGCGGAAGTTACAACAACTATCAGGAGGTAATATTATGTCGATAAAAGTAGGTATTCAATTGTATTCGGTGCGGAACGCACTGGCGGCGCGGCCGTATGAAACACTGGATGCGGTGGCCGGGCTGGGCTATAAATATGTGGAGGCTGCCAACCACAATGCGGCTGTGGACGATGGCGTGGGCTTTGGTGTGCCGGCGGAAAATATGAAAGCGACGCTGGATAAGAACGGGATGCAGATTGTGGGCTGCCATGTGAATCCCCTGCGTTTGGACCGCTTGCCGGCGGTTCTGGAATATCATCAGAAGCTGGGAAACCGGCAGATTGGCTGTGATATTGAGTTCTTTCCGTACATGGATATGGATTATCTGAAACGGCGCTGCGAGTTTTTTAATGAGGTTGGACGTAAATGTAAGGAATTTGGGCTGAGATATTATTATCACAACCATTTCCAGGAATTTCAGAAATTTGGCGAGCAGACAATTTATGACTATATAATGGAAAATACAGACCCGGAATATGTGTTTATCGAAATGGATACATACTGGATCACTCGGGGCGGCTATGACCCTATCGACTATATCAATAAGTATAAGGACCGTATCGTGCTCATCCATCAGAAGGATTTTCCGGCCAATGCGCCTCAGCCTGTATGCATGTACGACGGCGTGATCCGCCCGGATGCGGACATTACCCATGAAGTATTTTCCGCCACAAAATATCCTTCCTGCTTTACAGAGGTGGGAACCGGTATTCTGCCTATCCAGAAGATCATCGACGCCTTGGCCGATGCGCCTCATCTGGAATACCTTATTTTAGAGCAGGATTTCACATCCTATACGGATGAGCTGGAGTCCATTAAAGTCAGTATGGGTGCTTTCAAAAAGCTGCGGGGGATCGAACTTTCGTAATAGGAATTGCTTAAAAGAAGATTCGCGCAAAAGAGGAGTCGCGCTGATGCGCGAGCAGGTCAACGATTTCCTTCGTAAATCCCTGACAAGAGATGCGCGAGCAGGTCATCAACTTTGGGGGAGAAAAAAAGATGACTGTTAATAGTAAAATGCTGAAAGCCGCGATTTTGTCCATCTCCCTTGGAACGCTGGTGAATAACTCTGCATCTGTGATCCTTGGCAGCATGGAGAGTGATTTCCCGGATGTTCCCAGGGTGACGCTCCAATGCTTTGTGACCTATCCCACACTGATGGTCATGCTGTTTACGCTCATCGGCGGCGTTCTGACGACGATCCTCAGCACAAAAGCAGTGCTGCTCATCGGGCTGGTCATATTTACGGTCAGCGGTATGCTGCCCATGGTATTGAATAATTTTAACGCCATGCTCGTATCCCGATTATGCCTTGGCGCTGGCCTGGGAATGGTTTCGCCGCTGTCGGTGAGCCTGATCACAGATTTTTATGAGGGTGAGGAGCGGGTCACACTGCTGGGCCAGCAGTTTGCCATCGGCAACATGGGGCAGACGGCGTCCATGCTCATCGTGGGCTTCCTGGCAGCCATAAGCTGGCGGCAGACCTTTTGGGTGTACAGTGTGGGGGCTGTGGTCTTTGTGATCGCACTTATATTCCTGCCGAATAATCCGCCGCGCAAGTCTGAGCTGCTTGAGCAAAAAAGGCGGAGCAGGGGGAAGGCGGAGGCGAATGCGACGATGCGGCCGCAGCCGGCAAAAACGGTGTATGCGAAAGCGCAGTTGCAGTCTGGAAAGTGGGGAGACGAATTTTCGCGGCCGCAGCCGGGAACGCGGGCGCGGATAAAAATTCCGTGCAACTGGAAAGTTATCGGGCTGGGCTTTGTTATGTTCTGCTATAACACGACCTATCTGACGACGTATTCCAATCTTGCGTTGATTATGAAGCAGGAGGGCATTGGCTCGGCAACTATGGTCGGTTATGCCATGGCATTTATGACTGCGTCAGGAATGTGCGTAGGCATATTTTTTGGAAGGCTGTACCAGAGATTTGGCAATATCCTTGGGGCGGTCAGTGCGGCGGCTGTGGGGCTTGCATTTTTCCTTATGATCCATGCCAACAGTATGGCCTTTATCGCCATATCGCTAATCATTATGGGTTCCGGAAATTCACTGCTGATGCCTTTTGGGTATTATCATGTGAGTAAGGCTGCGCCGAAAGAATCCTCGTCCTTTAGTATGTCCATCGTCCAGGCGGCGGTCAGCGCAGGCTCCTTCTGCTCGCCGTATATTTATGGAAATGCGGTGAGGTTGCTTGGGCAAAGCAGCGGGAGGTTTACGTTTGTGCTGGCGGCCTGTGTGATTGCCGTTGGAGCCGCCGGGCTGCTTGTGTATGGGGTGCGGAGCCGGGGAAGAAGATTTGGAAAAATGTTAATTTAAAGCAATAAAATACATATATTTAGAAAAAATCAACAATAATTACGATAATTTCGTTATTATTGTTGATTTTGTTTTTGCCTCATCTAACGAGAATCAGTGAAGATATCCAGGATATAATTCGGACACAAGTACAGCAGAGCCTGAGGGCTCTCTTTAATGAATATTGCAATAAACATACGGATATATCTCCATATTATCCGGAAAACTTAAAAAAGTTGGTTAGACGCTGTTGGGGCATCTAATCAACTTTTTGTTATTATGGCAGTTCGTTATCTCTAATTTCCCTCGTAGAAAAACTTGCTTAATTTAACATTTAAATAGCGTATCAAACGATTCAGTTTAGCATTGAGTATATAATATTTGATCTTTGTCAATTTCAAACATGTAATTACCTCGGTGCCTTTATTTCTATATTTAAAACTTTAATAAATGACAGAGAGTAGTTTTCAATTGTTGGATAGTATACCCCGTCTTCCGTAGCTGTCAATTGAAATAAAAACGAAGTTTTTTTAGCGTCATCGTAATCATAATACATACCATCTTTTACATACCCAAAGCCCATAACCTCTCCATCCCCAGTGCAGCCAGTATAGTCCGGGTCAATATCAAATGATAGTTCAAGACACTCACCTTCTTTCAGGTTCCAACCTGAATAATCTTCTTTTGTAAATATGGCAAGATTGTAACTATTAAATATGAATCCTGCATATTTGTGAAAGGTATCTGTTTTTCTTTCCTAAAGTTCATTAATGATATTTGAAAGGTATGCGAATTTTAAATATAAGTATGGGAATCGGCACTTTCGGTGCTGATTTATGCCGTTGTATTTATTTCAAAAACTGTAAATATAGTCCTTTCATAGTAATGCTCTCCTGTCTCAGAGCTTAGGGTCAATTTGGCCCGGAGTTTTTGCGGATTTTATCGACCCTGGTGTTGGCATTTGAGACAAAACAATGGCAATGAACATAAGTACACAGCCAAACGCCTCTTTGAACTTTAATGACTCTCCCAAAATAAGCCAACCGGACAGTACAGAAAAGACGGATTCTAAACTCAAAATTAGCGATGTTGCCACGGGTGAAACTTCTTTTTGTCCCAACGCTTGCAAGGTATAAGCAATTCCACAGGAGAAAATTCCGGTATATAGGATGGGGGCACCAGCTTCAATAATTGATTGCAGACTGGGCCGTTCAATCAATAACGCCGCGATTGCGCTCAATACTCCACACACGAAAAATTGTAAACACGAAAGTCTTACACAATCTACACGCGACGAGAAGTAGTCGACCGTGAGAATATGAATGGCTGTAGAAAGCGCGCAGAATAGGACAAAAGTATCCCCGACTCCCAAGGTGAATTTTTCGTTCATACAAAGCAGATACATGCCAACAATTCCAAGAAGTATGCAAAACCAAATATATAAAGGCACACGTTTGCCGAAAAACAGCCCCAAGATCGGAACGATTACAATATATAGGGCTGTGATAAATCCGGCCTTTCCAACGGTTGTATATGCAATACCAATTTGCTGTAATGAAGCAGTAACAAACACAATACAGCCGCAAATTATTCCACCTTGAAAAAGTTTGTTATCTTTGGCCTTGTGGCAGGAGGTGCTTGTTTTTTGCCGAGTTTTGTGGTAACTTGTAAAAAGAATAAACGGCAACAATATGATTGCTCCAATAAAAAAACGTGCGGCATTAAAAGTAAATGGCCCCACATGATTTGTTCCAAAACTTTGAGCGACCAGTGATGTTCCCCATATTAGCGTTGCAATAAACAGTAGTATGCCACCATATACTTTCGTTTTCAAAAAATAACGCCCCCTTTTGTAACTTTCATTTTTTGAAATGAGAGTTACTTATAACCATATAATACGCCTGCATTATGTAACTGTCAATATTATTATTGAAAGTTACAACGCCACAACAAACCATCGGAGGGTCTGAAATGGATTTTTTATGTCTGGACTTTATAAATAGTCGCTGGTATATTACCCACAAGCCTTATTATGATCCAATGGACAGTCGTGATTGGCTGGAGAAGATAAGCACACGTTATAGCTTGCCTGAAATATGTTTAGTCAAAAATATTGGTGAACTCAAGACCTTCCGTGAATTGCTGTTTCATGCACTTTTGGAGCTTTGTATTGAATGCAAAATACAAGGAAATTACATTCAAAAGGTAAATGATATATTAGCAAATGGTCATGTTCGATCAGTCCTTATTCCCAAGGGTGGCGGCTATTGTCTACAGGTGCAACATCATTGCGATGATTTGACCTGGGTAATGTATCAAATCGCATTATCCTTTTCGGAATTGATAACTGAATATCCTATCGACAACTTAAAAAAATGCGGAAATCCTGATTGTGATTGGATTTTTTATGATGACAGTAAAAGTCACACGAGGAAATGGTGTGACAATAGGTGTGCTAGTTTAATGAAAGTTCGTAAGTTTAGAGCAAAGGGCGCGGAAAAATAAAGACGTTTCAGGGGGTGCCACAAAACGGCAAGCCTCACAACGGAAAACGCCGTTCCTTGTTTCCTTTGGGCGGCGTTTCTGTAATGTGATAGCTTTTATTTTTTGCCCTGTTGATGGGCTTTTTTCAGTTTTCCTATTTTATACAGCTCTTATGTAGATACAGTAGGAAAAAATGCAAAAAAGATTGAAGAATATATTCATAATTAAAAGAGGATTTAGAATATGACCAAATGACACTGAAAGAATATATTGACCCGTTTACGGGTGAGCCGGTAGAACCGAACAAGAAGAAGTAACCCTTTAGGGTTAGTTAGGAATATAGTGCGGAAGGCGGCCTATTCAGAGCCTCTTTAGAGGCAAGCAGGGAACAGCGGCTTATAGCCGCAGAGCAAACCACCGGTTAAGCCGGTGGTCCTGATTTGGACCAACTATTTCCCGACAGCCCCATGTCCTACGAGATGATTTTTAGTTCGTAGATCAGGTGTTTAGCTCCTTATGAATATACATTCGTGTCATCTGAGGTTCCCCATCGCCCTGAACCATACATAGAAATTCCCATCCATATCTTTCATAAAAATCCGTATGATCTGTAATTAAATACAATGTATCAATTCCCCTGGATTTCATATCTTTACATAGAAAATTTAACAGGCGCCCGGCAATTCCCTGACCGCGGTATTCCTCTTCAGTATAAACGGCACATACATTTGGCGTAAGGTCTTTTCTGTCGTGAAAATCATTTTCGATAACGCCCATTCCGCCAATTATTTTGCTTCCATCTAAGCAAAGATACCATGATGGGATGATGGCACCATCTGCCAGTGAATCGTCAATACTTTCCTGATAGGCTTCCAGCGGGATACCCCATTTATTATGAAACCATTCTGCGGCGATATCCTTTAATTCTGGATGTTGGCAAATATTTATTATCTGGTAATTATTCATTTTGTTTAGTCCTCTCTTGTAAGCTAAATTTTATTGCTCCGTCTTGTTATACCTCAGTTGTCTTGGCGTTCCGCCGTACATTTCCCTAAAAGTCTGCATAAAGACCTTGTAATTGGTGACACCGTTGCGTTCCATAAGTGTTGACAGATTTGCGTCCGACACATGCATTTCCTCGTACACACGGCTGGCCCGGTAGCAGTTCAGGTAATCCAGAAATGTCTGCCCGGTATATTTGCGAAAAATGCGGCAGAAGTGCTCTCTGGAAACGCCCAGAAATTCCGCTGCCTGACTCAGACTTATCCGGTCCATGTAATTATCCTGCGCCCATTTCATAACATCGATAACCCGTTGCAGGTCACGGTGGCTGCTTTGCGCCGCGGCCGGTTTTGTCTGCCGGGAAAAGTTCCGGTACAGCAGATACAGAACTTCATACAGCTTAGCCATAAACAGCAGTGACCAGCCATCATCCTTGGCCAGATAAACGTCTCTCATGTGACGGAAAGCCGATTTCAATTCCGGCAGCGCGTCGATTTTTACGGCCGGGATAAAATTATCAAAATGTACAATTTCAAAGGCTGGCAGCATTTCCTGTAAACGCTGGAGGGAGATTTGGATCAATAAATATGGCGCCTGAGGCATGAGTGATTTTGTCCGGTGCAGCTCATTGGCATTGACGATCAGCAGGTCATCGGGATTTAATATATAATCAGCACTCTGGACGACGGCAGTCATCTGCCCCTGGAGCTGATACAATATTTCGATGTGTTCATGCCAATGGGTGGCCATAAGCTTGCAATTTTCGTGGAGTCCGAAAAAAACAGGCAGTTTGTCATCGTCCTTTATGATTTCGTGCTGGGCGAAAGTTTCCATATAAAACCTCCATATTTTAGGAAATTCAACAAAGTTTTCGGTGTTATGAAAATCATATCATCTGTCGTAGATTATATCAATATCAACCATATATTTATCAAAAAAGATGGTAGTTTTATCAATTTCACGTGTTTATACTGATGGTATAACAGATGTAGGGGAACAGTTCAGAATAACCGGACTGTTACGATGTAAGTTACATGTTTAGAATGAATGGAGGATGTTTATGAAAGTTTTAATTGGGGCCTTTGATACCGAATCCAACGCTTATATTCCGGTGATGAACAATATGACCGATTACCGGCTCACCTTCGGCAATGATTTGATCGAGAACTTTAAAGGCGGGGATATTTTCCGGGCCGAGGGCATCGAGATGATCCCGGCGGTTGCGGCCAGCGGCGGGCCATCCGGCGTGCTGGAGCGTGACACTTTTGATTATATCGAAGGGCAGCTACTCAAAGCCGTCCGAAGGCATTTGTATGATATTGACGGCATATTTTTGAACCTGCACGGCGGCAGCGAAGTCGAGGGGCTGGGGTCCGCGGATCATCATATTGCCCGGGAAATACGAAGAATTGTCGGGCCATATATGCCCATTGCCATTGTATGTGACCCTCATGGAAATCTGAGCAAAGAATACGTGGAGGAATCCGCGACGATTATCCGCACATACCGCCATTCGCCCCATACCGATGCAGATGAAACCTGTGATCGTGTGGCAAAAATGCTGTGCGGCCTGCTAAAAAACAGGCGCAATATCCATTCGGTCTATCGCAGGCTTCCCATGCTTTTTGAAGGGGAACAGAGTGTTTCCACGGATGAACCGGTCCGCAGTATAAATGCCTATATGGATGCGCTGGAAAAGGACCCAAGAATAATGAGCTGCTCCTGGCACGTGGGATATACACGCCACGACACACCGGTGGCTGGCTGCGGCATTGTGGTCATCCCGGAAACCGAAGCGGACCAGGCTTATGCGGAGGAAATTGCCGACAAGCTGGCCGCATTTGCGTGGGATCGCCGGCGGGAATTTCATTTTACCGGTCTTGCCCAGGAGCCCGACGTGGCGTTAAAAACGGCTCTGGCGCAAAATGCAGCGCCCTGTGTTATTACTGATTCCGGAGACAATATTACGTCCGGCTCCTGCGGCTGGAATACCTATATTTTAAGACAGGTCATAGATCTTCCAAAGCTGGAAAAATCCGTGCTGTTCGCTTCCATCTGCGATCCGGCCGCCTGCCGGAAGCTTTGGACCATGCCAGTAGGCACTCAAACTCAGCTCCGCCTTGGGGTGGGTTATGATGAAATGTCCGCGCCGGTGGAGCTGGACATTGTCATCAAGATCAAGGGGGAATCGCTGCGCCCGGTGGGGATCAGCGCTATCCTCGGCCACTGTGTCACCGTTTCGGTCGTGGATAGGCCTGTGGATATCATTATTACAGATGACCGGGCGGGATACTATAAGAAGGAACAGTTCGACCGGGCCGGTGTGGACTGGCTGGATTATGACATCACCGTGGTAAAGCTGGGATATATTTTCCCGGAGCTTAAGGAGAAAGCCGCATTTTATGTGATGAGCCTGACCGGCGGCGCAACGCAGCAAAAAATATGGGAAATTCCATATAAGAGAATCCTGCGCCCCATGTTCCCCATCGATGATATTTAAACGTTCGGCCCCTCAGAACTGTTACCGGAAAGGAGAAGGATTTATGGAAATCATATATAAGGAAGTGACAGCTCCGATATTGGACGGGGGCGCGCCGGTCCTGCTGGATGATGCGACAATGAAGGAGCGGCGGGATAAGGTTTTGGAGAAGATGCGCCAAAACAATCTGGATCAACTGGTCATTTATGACGATGTGGAGCACGCTTATAATTTTATGTATCTGACCGGCTTTTTTACCCGTTTTGAGGAAGCGTTGCTCATTTTAAATAAGGACGGCAGCGCCGCCATGATGCTGGGCAATGAAAACCTGAACAAGTGCGATAAATCCCGCCTGCCAGCTAAACCGGTCCATGTATCCTTATTTTCATTGCCCAATCAGCCAAACCGGACGGATCGCACCTTCCGGCAGCTTCTGGAGGATGCGGGCATAATGTCCGGAAGGCGGATCGGTCTGGTGGGCTGGAAACTTTTTACAGGCAATATGGAGAATAATGACCGCATGTTTGATCTGCCGGCGTATATTGTTCAGGCCATCCGGGAAATTGCAGGCGACGATTCCCTTCTGGTCAACGCTACCTCTTTGATGATCGGGGCAAATGGCGCGCGCACGACAAATAATGCCAATGAAATTGCTCACTATGAATACGGCGCTTCTCTGGCCTCCGATTGTATACTGGAGGCTATGGATACTCTGGATGTGGGTGTGAGTGAGCTGGCGCTGGGCGACCGCCTGGTCCGTAACGGGCAGCATACAAGCATTGTGACCATTGCCGCAAGCGGCCCCCGCTTTGTCAAGGCCAATATGTTCCCGACAGCCAATACGGTAAAGGTGGGGGATACGGTATCCCTGACCGTGGGTTATGCCGGCGGCGCATCCAGCCGCGCCGGGTACGCTGTCCATGATGCGGGCGGGCTGCCCGAAGAACAAAAGGATTATTTAGAGCGGTTAGCCATGCCTTATTTTGGCGCGTATGTGACGTGGCTGGAAAACATCCGCATAGGGATACGGGGCGGCGAACTGTTTCAGTTGATTGATCAGGTTTTGCCCAGGAGCCGGTATCATTGGAGCCTGTGCCCGGGCCACCTGACCGCGGAGGAGGAGTGGCTCTGCTCGCCGGTGTACGAGGACTCAAACGAAGTGCTGCGCAGCGGTATGATTTTCCAGATTGACATTATTCCGGCCATCCCCGGATATGGCGGCGTCAGCGCGGAAAGCACCATCGTTCTTGCCGATGAAAAATTAAAGGCGTGCCTGAGGGAGCAGTATCCCGAAATGTATGAGCGGATGCGCAGACGGCGGGCGTATTTGTGCAATGAACTCAATATCCGGCTGTCGGAGGATGTTTTGCCGATGTGCAGCACGGTGGGGTATATGCGGCCGTATTTGCTGGATAAAGGGCGGGCTCTGGCGGTGGCTTCACCGAAATAGTGAAGTATGGTGATCTTCGTAACAGCTCGGTTCCTCTGTTACCGATTTTTCGTTGTGCCTTCAAATATTATTTTAAAGCTGTTGATTTTTAGAGTATGAATGTTATACTTTTAATAAATAGTGAAGTTGAATGGAGGCACCCGTATATGGATATAGGAACATTTCAATCGATGCTGGATATAGGAGAGACCATAGCGGTAGAGTTTAAACGTTGTGGAAATGGGATTGCAGACGATGTTTATGAGAGTGTATGCTCCTTTTTAAATCGTTTTGGCGGTGACCTTTTTATGGGAGTACTTGATGATGGTACAGTTTACGGTGTTCCTCCGAAAGCTGTTCGAGATATGATAAAAAACTTTATCAATACGATCAGTAATCCCAAAATGTTTACTCCGACAATCTATCTAGCTCCGGAAATACTGGAATATAAAGACAAGACAGTGATACATGTCCATGTTCCGCCCAGTGCTGAGGTTCATAGCTATAAGAGGGTTATATACGATCGGGTAGATGATGCGGATGTGAAGGTTACCGCTACGGCGCAGATTGCACAATTATATATCCGAAAACAGGATATCTTTACAGAAAAGAAAATCTATCCCTATGCAACGGAAGCAGACCTTCGGATGGACTTATTGCCGAGAATAAGGCAGATGGCGGTAAATCATGCCGGTGGCAAGCACCCATGGGATAGCATGACGAATCAGGAATTTTTTAAAAGTGCCGGACTTTATGGCACAGATATAGCTACTGGTGAGAAAGGGTTTAATCTGGCGTGTATTTTGTTGCTGGGAAAGGATGATGTTATTTTTAATGTATGCCCTGCGTATGAGACAGATGCCCTTGTGCGGAAAGTAAATTTTGATAGATATGATGATCGGGAAATTATTAGGACAAATCTGGTAGAAAGTTTTGATCATTTGATGGAATTTGGCAGAAAACATCTGCCGGATAAATTTTTCCTGGAAGATGAAAATCGGATAAGTATCAGAAATATTATTGTTCGGGAGATGGTCAGCAATACTTTAATGCACCGCGAATTTACCAGCGCATATGCAGCAAAATTTGTGATTCAACAGCAAAAGATGTATGTGGAAAATGCCAACCGTGCAGTAAAAGAAGGTATAATTACTCCGGATAATCTGGAACCCAATCCAAAGAATCCGATCATCGCTTCATTTTTCCGGCATATTGGTCGAGCGGATCGCCTTGGTTCAGGTGTGAGAAATATTTTTAAGTACAGCAGATATTATTCTGGGCAGGAACCTCAGTTTAAAGATGGAGATATCTTTAAGATAATTGTACCGCTGGACGAAAGTTATTCCTTTGACTATAATGTAGAGGATCATAACGTCGCTAAATCTGAATTTATTGCTGAGACTAGCGCAAAGACTAGCGCAAAAACTAGCGCAATAACTGGCGCAAAGACTAGCGCAATAAATACTGCGAAGCTGACTGAGACGGAACAAATTATTTTAGAACTTTTACGGGAAAATCCTGCGATTACCCAGGAAATGATGGCATCGAAAGTGGGCCTGACCAAATATGGGGTTCGATACGCTATGAAAACTCTAAAAGATAAGGGGATTCTTATAAGAGAAGGGTCCAACAGGAATGGTATATGGAAAATAAATGTATAATCTCCAAAGGTACGATGGAAGACAAAGACGCGCTCATTGATTTTATAAATATGGTATTCAGCCAGAATGAGCGTCCGCACGATTTTAAGAAACTGATGCCAAAGCTTTATGCGGAAGGCATTGATACAATGGACAGCCACTATCTTGTGAAGGAGGACGGCCGGATTCGGGCGGTGGTCGGCGTCTATGATACGGAGCTTGAGGTGGCCGGAACTGTGCTTAAACTGGGCCAGGTTGGCCAGGTCAGCGTCCATCCCTATGCCAGAGGCTCAGGCTATATGAAGCAGTTGATGCATATGGCTATGGAAGAATCCAGAGCAAAAGGCATTGACGCGCTGGTCCTTGGCGGTCTGAGAAACCGGTATGAATATTTTGGCTTTGAGCCGGCGGAAATCTGCCTGGCCTATCACTTTATCGGGGAAAATGTCCGCCATGGCTGTCGTGACATCTGCGTGGACGGCATGGAGCTGCGGCCGGTATGCAGTAAAGAGGATGACTGTCTGGACCAAATGTACGCCCTGTTTAACCGTCAGACCTTTAAGATGAAAAGAAGTAGAGAAAGCTTCTATGAGATATTAAAATCGTGGGAAAGTCATGTCTTTGCCATATTGTCTCAGGGTGAATTTGCGGGATATGTGTGTATGAGTACAGACTATGATCGGATTTCTGAATTGATGCTGAAAAATATAAATGATTTTCCTGCGGTATTAAAACTATGCTTTACACAGTTTCAGATTCAATCGCTTATGTGCCTGTGCAGTGCCGTTGATTTTGAATTGATGGATAAAATGGCGCAATATTGCGAAAACTGCACCATATCCACAGGGCATAGCTGGCATATCTTTAATTTTGAGAACGTCATTCGCTCGTTTATGAAGTTGAAAAATCAGTACACACCACTGGATGACGGTGAATTTTACCTGAAAATCGCAGAGGAATATGCAAACGACGAACCGCATGCCCCGGCGGCCTGCTGCGGCTGCTACCGTCTGGCCGTGGATGCTGGCGTCGTTACTGTCGAAAAGCTTCCGGGGAACGCAGCCCCCTGCGATGGCGTAATTGAAGTAAATATGCTGGATGCAGTTACGGCAATATTTACTCAGGCGGGCGCTTATACCAGTGCGGGAAGGCGATGTACTTACAAAAACTGGTTTCCGCTGCCGCTCTATATGAATCCCATGGATGCCTGCTGAGTTGACTGGAAAACGGGGGAATATATGAAATTTTGGACAGTGCTGATGTTATAGTTAAGAAAATATAAAAAAATAGAAAACCGGTCAGTGAACCATCTCCCAAAAGTTAGCCCTCAAATCTAACGCTTGGGAGGTCGGTTCTCCGACCGGTTTTTATTTCTGTATTAAAGTTTTGAAAAATCATATTTCCTTACATAGTCGAGGAACTTATCCTGTGTCTCGGAAGCTGCCGAATTTTTATTCCAGATAATGTACACATAAATTTTTCGGACGGGATCAAAAGGGATCATCGAGACATCTTCCCAGTTTTCCGCTATTTCACGGGGAATGATAATGGAAGTGAAGCCGCAGGCAACCGCTTTGCGGATAAGCTCCTGCTGGCTGCTTTTAATATTTGTACTGTCATCATCATTACAGTTAAGAACAGAGCTCAAAAGCTTCTCATCGAGGATGTCTATGGTGAGGGGCGTCAGTAATGACGCGCGGTCGATGTCCGCAATGTCCTCGATACTTAATGTTTTGCTTTTGGCAAGCTCATGTGCCGGGGATACGCAGAATACCATTTCTGAAGTATAGATGAGCATTGTTTCTATGGATTCCGATTGTTTCATCGCTGCATCCAGATGGGGTGTAATAATAAAATCACAATCACCGTTTATAATTGCATCCATGCACTCATACGTGGGCCGTTCTGTGATATGGATACGTATATCCGGATACATATTTTTAAAACCCGGGAAAAAATCAGGGAAAAAGCGGCTTCCGGTCGTTGTTGTTATGCCAATGTTCAGCTCAGGCGCCTTCAGCGAGCGCTTCGTATCGTTCATATATCTTTTTAGATTTCCATAGGCCTTATTAAATTCTTTAAACATACTCCGGAGCATTTCTCCATCTTCCGTGATCTCGACACCGGTGCGGGAACGATTGAACAGGACCACATTCCACTCATTTTCCAGCTCCTTTAAGGAGCGCGAGACGGCAGATCTGGATACGTAGAGTGCTTTTGCCGCGTTCGTCACATTTTTATATTCACAAACGGCTTCAAAGTATGTAATTTGTGTAAAAGTCATAATGATGTACCTCCCCTGATACTTTAGATGATTTCAGCCTTTTATATAAATATAACATATTTCATTTGCAAATCAAAGCGTTATAATATGAATAGTAAGGATCCGCTGTCTGCGTGTCATTACTCACGAGGGTCTGAAACAAACCCGACAACCCTAAGGTTCCACCCCAAGCTGCGGCGCTGTCTGTCCGCGCACACCCATGAATAGTAAGTGTGCCCGTAATGTCTTGGAATTGATGCACTAACGTTTACGGAATGCTTCTTTACAGTGGAGGGTATTCTTCCCTATACTAAAGACATCAGATGAAAGAAGCAAGGTGTTTTTAAGAAAGGGTGATTGTAAAATGTTAAATCAATTTATCGAAACAGAGGGTCCGGTTCCAGTCTATGATACGTGTGATATTCTTGTGGTCGGCGGTGGCGCGGCCGGACATTCCGCAGCAGTTGCGGCAGTTCGGGCGGGGGCAAAAAAGGTAATTCTTATGGAGCGCTATGGATATATGGGCGGGGATGCAACCGGAGGGTATGTGATCATGGTTCCCAATCTGTCCTGGTATGACAAATCCTTTGTGCGCGGATTGCAGGAGGAATGGTTTACCCGGTTGAAGAATATTCCCGGAGCAGTTTTAGGGCCGGATCTCAGTGAGATTGGAAGCACTGAAAAAATCTTTGTGAACCGTTGGAAGGGCATCCATGATTGCGCCAGCCGCGCCGGGTTTAACGGATGTAAGGAGCAGTGCCTTGTTCGTTCGGTCTATTTTGAACCGAACCAGCTAAAAATCGAAATGGACAAAATGCTGCTGGAGCATAAGGAAAATATCAAGGTACTCTGTCATAGCTGGGGTGTTAAGCCGATCATGGATGGAGACGCTGTGAAGGGTGTGATTTTTGAAAGTAAGGAAGGCCGTCAGGCTGTTCTGGCTCAGGTGGTGATCGATGCTACCGGCGATGGCGATCTTTTTTATCAGACGGGAGCACCCTATGAAAAGCTGACGGATGAAGGCTGCCGTTCCAGCGCCACGGCTCTTGTCTGGCGTATTGGAGGTATTGACTGGAATGCTTATACCCAATGGCTGAACACGACCCCCGGTGCATTTGGAATGATCGTCCAGGGCTTACAAAAGGTGGCCGGATACAAAACTATGCCGCTGCCCAGCAATCAAAATGATATTTGCTGGATGAACAACTGGTTTTATGGGCGTGACTGCTCGAATATTAACGATATAACCCAGACGGAGCTGGAGGTCAGAGATTCCATCAGAGATATTATAGAATTTTTCCGGGAAACGGTACCCATTGCTTTTAGCCATGCATTTTTATATGATATTGCGCCGCAGCTTGGGGCGCGGTGCAGCAGGCGGCTGATCGGTGAGTATGTGATGAGTATCAGGGATTTTGCAACAGCCAGCAAATTTGACGATGTTATCGCATGGCATTCCACGATCTGCCAGATTAATGACTGTGGCCCTGTGGAAATTCCTTATCGGTGTATTTTACCTCAGAAGGTGGAAAATATGCTCTGCCCGGGCCGGCATTTATCGGCCGATACGGCGGCAATTGACTGGCTGAATCTTATTCCCCAGTGCGTTGGCACCGGTCAGGCGGCCGGGGTTGCGGCGGCTGTGGCTGTGCAGGATGGGGTGAGCGTGCGAAGGGTTGACATAAAAAAAGTGCAGGATATTCTTGTGGACCAGGATGTTCCGCTGCCGAGAAATGAAAAGTTTTCCGCAAAGGCTCCCGATTATCAAAAAACCGTTGAGGAACATGAATATGGGCTTTATACAGATCTGGCGAAGGAGTATATCGAGAAGGAGGGCAGTATTGACAGCTACCGCCAGTGGTAATACCGCGTAACCGTTCAGTTTTTCAGAACGGTTACTGTACTGCTAAAATCAATGTATTGGAAAGGAAGGTTATTTTATGCTTACAAAACGGCAGAATCTTATCGAGGTGATGAACGGCGGCGCGCCGGAGCGTTTTGTCAATCAGTACGAGGCCTTTGGGATGATCATGGGCGTTCCGGTGTCGGCGTACCGGCGGACGATGTGCGGCGGCGCGCCGGTGCAGGATGGCTGGGGCGTCACAAAAATATGGCCGGAGGGCACGCCGGGGGCATTTCCGATGCATGACGATGCCCACCTGGTCTGCAGAGACATAACCCATTGGCGGGATTACGTCAAAGCGCCGCGGCTGGATTACCCGGATGCGGCGTGGGAGGATGTTATAAAAAGAGCGGAGACGATCGACCGGAAGGAGCAGTTTGCCCTTGTGTTTCTCACACCGGGCCTGTTTGAAACAAGTCATAATCTTTTGGGGTTACAGGAATGTCTGATCAATTTTTATGAAGAGCCGGAGTACATGCATGAGCTGATCGATTATCTTACGGATTATCAACTGGCAGTGGCGGAGCAGGTGTGCGACCATCTCCATCCGGACGGCATATTCTGGCATGATGATTGGGGAACGCAGACGTCAACGTTCCTCTCGCCGGAGATGTTTGAAGAATTTTATCTGCCGGCATATAAAAAGATTTACGGATATTACCAGTCACGGGGGGCCGGAATGATCGTTCATCACTCGGATTCTTACGCGGCCACGCTTGTGCCTTATATGATCGATATGGGTATCCGTATTT
The DNA here is from genome assembly GCA_902363555.1 of Lachnospiraceae bacterium. GTDB lineage: Bacteria > Bacillota > Clostridia > Lachnospirales > Lachnospiraceae > Catenibacillus. Next base: position 591,185 of record CABJAM010000001.1, read on the forward strand.
GGCAGGGCGTGCTTTCCACCAACAATATTCCTGAATTGATTGAGAAATATGGCCATAAGATCACGTTTATGGGCGGGATCGACGATGGCCGTGTGGATGTTCCGGAATGGACGCCGCAGTTGGTTGAGGATGAGGTGCGCCGGGCCTGCATCGAAAATGGAAAATTGCACTATATCCCTTCGCTCTGTCAGGGGATGCCCTTTAGTATTTATGATGGTGTACACGATGCGGTTACGAAAACTATCGACATGATGAGCAGTATAATGTTTTAATGATGCTGTTCGCGGGGGCGCTATCCCGCGAGGTGTTTTGCATAGCAAAACCCGAGTTTTAAGAAAGGTGGGGATTTATATTGAAGCAGGAGGAATTACAAAATAAAGCGCTTCTTCCGCCCAACGGCACGCGCTTGCTTTGCCAAAATCTGATCGAGACGACCTACGAGGATCTCAGCGAGGAGAATATAAGGATATTCAAGGACCGGCTGCTGGATATGACGGGATGTATTCTGGGCGGCGACATCGTGCCGGAGGACCGGTTTTTCTATGATATGCTCCAAAATCAGGGCGGAGCGCCGCAGGCACCTCTATTTGCGGACCGGAGGTCTGTAAGGCTGCCATTGGCCAGCGCGGTTATGCATAACTGTTTACATGCCCGCGCCAATGACTTTGGCAACATGGCTATGGTCGTACTGGGCGACCCCATCGCCAGCCATTTTGGCGAGACGATTTTACCGATGAACCTTACGCTGGCGGATGTATTTGGTTGTAACGGCAAGGAATTTATTGCTAATAATATTGCGGCGGAGGATACGATTGGCCGGATTTTATATACACTGCCGGTCAGATGGCCCACCGATATGGAGCTGGGCTCCAGCGCAGCCGCAGCCATTGCCATACGTTACTATAAGCTGGACGCGGAAAAGGCAAAGGTCGCCTTCAGCTATGCGGCGACCAATGCGACGGACCCGGGGAATGCCTACTATGATTATTGTCAGGAATTTAAGTATCATAATGCGGAAAGTGCCCGTTGCGGCATTATGGCTGCCGAGCTGGCCAAGGGCGGCTGGCGGGGCCTTGAAGACCCGTTTTTTGGAAATGCCGGCCTTATTGCCAAAAAGCTGCCGGTGGGGAGCCTGCCGGATCTCTATGAAAAAGCCTTTGACCAGCTTGGCGAAAAGTATTTTACGGAGGTGCGTTTTAAACAGGGGCCGGGAGGTATGCCGACCATATCTACGGCAAAGCTGGGTATAAAGCTGAGAGATCAGATCATTGAGGCCGACGACCGGTTTGATGCGGATCAGGTGAAGCAGGTGCGCATTTTTGAGCCGGATAATCTCCGCAGAAATTATTACTCAAATCCATTCCGCCTGAAAAATCATACGAATGCGCTGTTTTCCCATGCCTTTGCATGCTGCTGCTGTCTGTATCACGGGGATCGGCGTGTGGATCTTATACAGACGCCGGCCATTTTGGCCCACCCGAGACTTTTGGAGCTGGCGGAAAATACAGTCATGGATACTTACGCTGCCGTGTCCAAAGATGCGGTGTTAAAAGCTGAGGTAGAGATGATGGATGGCCGCGTATTTAAAGCGGAGGAAAGCTTTGTGGGCGCCATGTTTGAATATCCCACAAAGGAATTTCTGGAGAAAAAATTCTGGGATCAGTTTAACGCTTTTGGAAAGCTGCCGAGAGCTGTGGGCGAAAAGCTTATTGAACTGGCCGGACGGATCGATACGTTAGAGGATATGCGCGAGTATACGGAATTACTGACGATCCATGATTGATAAATAAAGAAGACTGCTGCGGCCCCGCGGATGGTGGTCCTGCCCGGTTTGGGAGGACGCTTTCCGCGGGGCGCAGCAGTCTTTTTTATGATATTTGGAGGATTCGATTAAAGTGTAATGCTCTCCATCAATGGATCAAGGCTGTCATAATTTTCAAGATGCATGATGATATCCAAAGCGCGCTCTATTTTGCTGTCAGGGATGATAATGCCCGCGCAAATACGGAAGCGCTCCATCAATTCCTCATCGGAGAGACGGCAGTCGCCGGAATTTGAACCGCGCGGATAATCCGTGCTGTCCTGAATGGTCGTGCCGTCCTTTAAGTCGATTTCAACACGGGCGTAGAAGGAGCCGGGCTGTGTCTTTTTAAGCGCGCTGTATTCCGGAGCGACGATCATCTGAACTCTGTGCATAAATTCCAGAACCCGCGGATCGGTCAGGCACTTTTTATCCTGCCACTGAGGACCGGGAACGTAACCAAAGGCGGCCAGAGCGATGTTGTAGGGGCCGGAAAATTGAGCGTCCACCTGATTGTGGATGGCATACTGATCCGGGTGGGCAACAAATGGGCCGGTGTTGCAGCGCACGGCAACGATATCTGTTGCAGAAAAATCATACTTTTCTTTCAGACGATAAAAGACGTCCAGACTGGCGTGAAGGAACCGGCAGCATGGATAAGGCTTGTACATTGTGTTCCGGATGGCCCACTTTTCGCCCAGTCCGTCCATAACCTTTTCCGGGTTCCATACATCCTCGCGGCAGTAAATGACCGGGAAACCGTACTCACTGTCCAGCGTGTAGGGATTGCCTGTGTAACCCTCGGCGGCGATCATGGCCGCCTGTACGGCGCCCTGGGCGCACCAGGAAACGGGGGCGTATTTGATCAGGCTTTTGGGAATGGTGCTTTCCCAGTCTCTGCAAACCGGAAGCGGACAGAAATAGGCCGAAATACCCAGGGCATGTGCCGTCTGCTCACGGTCCAGCTTCATAAGCAGGGCATTGCCGATGGCGGCGCCCAGCATATTTTCATTGCTGTTGCCAAAAACATCCGGCGTCTTCCCGTATTTTTCCAGAGAAGCCATCATCACGGAACCAAGGACGCTGTTCAGCCGCGCGGCAACATCATGGGCGATGGCCATGGCCAGTAAAAAGTCCTTTCCACTGGATTTTTTTGCCTCGGCAACCGCAAGAAGAGATGGAATGACGATGGGCGGAATGTGTGGAATGGGGTCCATATCCAGGCCGTTGAGCAGCTCCGCATTTGCAAATGCGGCGATGGGCGCAGAGCATTTGCCGCCAATACCGATCAGCGTGGATTCGGGCGTGCCGCCCACCTTGTGCGCAAAGCTTACGCCATATTTCCCCTTGTCGGAGGAAAGGCCGCCCAGAGCGTTTCCGATACCGTCGATGAGTACGCGTTTCACTTCATGGATGACATCTTCGGGAATATCCTCGTAGCGGGTGTTTAAGGCAAAGTCAAGAATTGCATCTGTAACTTTTTTCATCAGTAATACCTCCTCATAGTTTTTTGATGAATCTATACTTTAATTTTAAGTTCATCGATCAAGGCTGTAAAGAATCAATCGGGCCTGTAAATGTATCAAATTGGTTACACATGGAAGTATTGCTTTGTTATTGATTCGTTAGTGTTTCAATAATGTTTCTTTACGGGGTATAGCGGCGGATTTATAATAAAATTACCGAACGAAGGTTGGAATAACATGTTAATCCCGGTAAATTGCACAAAAACGAGAAAGGAAAAGGAGATAAGGTATGAGGAAAAAGAGGTTTATACGCGTTTCTTGTTGTATGTTGATCATGTTGTCAATGATTATGTCGCTGATGAGCTGCGGCAAAGCTCAGGGGGATTCAAAGGCTCCGGATACGTCCGCAAAGGGAACAGAAGCAGGTAGCAGTGATGGCAATAGCAATGACGGCAATAATGGCAAAGACAGCAGTAATGATAATGATGGCAATAATGGCAAAGAAAGCAGTAATGATAATAATGGCAGTGATGGCAGTGCGGCGGCTTACGCCGATCACCTGGAAGTTGTCATTGATAATACGCAGATCGCCGCCATTAATCCCATCGGAAGCGGCGGCCCGGGCAGCGCAACAGGCTGGGTTTACAAGATGGTCTACGATACGCTGGTGACATGGGATGGCGAAGGCGGCTACTTACCGGGGTTGGCTACCTCCTGGGAATCAGATGACTGGAAAACCATCATCTTTCATTTGCGCGACGATATCCGTTTCAGTAACGGAGAACTGTTCACGGCCGATGATGTAGTATTTACCATTGAACAGGCTTTGCAAAATCCAGGCTCGGTTGCCGGCGGACAATGGTCGTCCGTGGAAGCTATTGAAGCGCTGGATGCCACGACGGTGAAAATGACCCTTAAAAGCGTACGGCCGCAGATATTATTTGACGCCTGTCAGACGTACGCCGCAATGATGTGTAAAAAGGCAGTTGAGGACGATCCGGAAAGAGGTGTCTGGATTGGTACAGGTACTTACACGATTACTGAATTTGCATCCAACGATTTCGTGAAATTAACCCGCAATGAAAATTACTGGGGAGAGCTTCCGCCAACAAAAACAATGACCCTCAGATATATTCCTGAGATGAGTACCCGCCTTATGATGCTTCAAAACGGCGAGGCGGATATCTGCTTTAACCTCAGTGAGCAGGACCTTCCGCTGATCGAAGCGGATACTGACAATTATAACCTGTATACGTATCTGGCAAATAACTGCTCGGATATCGGATTTAATATGAATGACCCCATTTGCGGGGATCTCAATTTCCGTATGGCCGTTGCATCGGCGCTGAACCGTGAAGATATTGCCATCGGGGCAAACGGCGTCTACGCGGAGCCGGAAACGACCGGTACGTTCTGGGGCTCCGGCACACCTTTCCGCAATGAAGATATTCCGATCATCCCGTATGACCTGGAAAAAGCAAAGGAATACCTGGCCGCATCGCCTTACAATGGTGAGGAGATCGAGCTGGTGACGGCCATTCCAACGATGATCAATGCATCTGCGGTCATCCAGCAGCAGCTGTCTGAAATCGGAATTAAAATCACCATCAAGCAGACGGACCCGGCCAGCCTGATGTCCTATGCTTCCTATGGCAGCAAGGAAATGCAGATGTTCTGCTTTGTCGGCGCTTTCGGTTTTGAACCCTACTCTGCAACCTACGGTATTTTCTATCCGGCGGCCATGCAGAACAGAACTTCCTATGATAATCCGGAAATCGTTTCTATTCTGGAAAAGGCAGCCACTGAAACAGATCCGGCCAAGCAGCAGGAATATTATTACAATATTCAGGAGCTTGTGGCCAAAGACATTCCATATATTAATTTATTCTATGTGAAGCAGGCGATCGCTTCGGTGAAGTCTGTGGGCGGTCTTGTCCTTTCCAATGATGGCGGCCACGACCTGAGATACATGTACAAAACCATTGATTAACGATAACATTTACAGGCCTGCGCAGTCAATGCGCAGGCCGTATGTAAACACTGGCTTTATATAAACGTTAAAAGGGGGGATTGATATGATTCGTTATATTATCAAACGACTGCTCTATCTGATACCTGTGGTACTGTGTGTATCCTTTTTGATCTACGCATTGCTGGATCTGACGCCGGGGTCGGCGGTGGATAGTATGATACCCAATGACGCCACGCAGGAAATGGTTGACGAAATTTATGCTCAGTACGATCTGGATAAGCCGATGCTGTACAGATATGTGAAATATATGTTTAATTTTGTCCAGGGGGATCTGGGCAAATCCATGATTTCGGGAGAAAATATACTGCAAATGTATTTGACCCGGCTGCCAAACACACTTTTGCTGGCAGTAAGCTCGTTATTTATCGCTGCGATCCTGGCCATACCGATGGGCATCCATGCAGCCCGGCATGCGGGAACACTGACCGATAATTTAACAACTGTGGCAACTCTGGTGGGAATGTCCATGCCTGCCTTTTGGCTGGGGCTGATCCTGCTTTTTGTATTTTCTTATGTTTTACCCATATTTCCGGCCAGCGGAAATAACGGCTTCCTAAGCTATATACTTCCGGCGGTCTGTAATGGATTATCCATGATGGCCGGCACAACAAGGCAGACCCGGTCGGCCATGCTGGAAGTGCTGCACGCGGATTATCTGCGTACAGCCCGGGCCAAGGGCGTGCCGGAAAAAAGAGTTATCTGGAAACATGCGCTGGGCAACGCCATGATCCCTATTTTGACCACCCTGGGAAGCAATCTGAGCTCATCCCTGGCGGGTTCGGTCGTTATAGAGTCTGTATTTGCATGGCCGGGAGTTGGCAGACTTACGGCGGAGGCGATTATGTCAAGAGACGTCACACTGGCGTGCGGCAGTGTTATTATGACAACAATCCTTTATGTTGTCATGCAGCTCATTGTGGATCTGGCGTATGCCTTTGTGGACCCCCGGATTAAAGCGCGTTATGTAAGAGCGAAGAAACCAAGGAGGCGTGTGGCATGAAAAAACTTAATCGGACAGCAAAAAAACAGGGCCGGCGCAGTCAGCTTGGCGACATCTTTCACCGCCTAAAGAAAAATAAGGGGGCGATGGTCGGTCTTTGCATTATTGGTGTATTAGTTCTTATTTTGATCGGCACCTTCTTTATTGATTATAAGGATGTTACGGCCACGGACATGAAGCTCCGCTACCAAAGCCCGTCCTTGGAGCATCCATTTGGAACCGATGATATGGGGCGGGATATATTTATCCGTACTCTGTATGGCACCCGCTATTCGTTGTCGATCGGCTTTGGAGCCACGCTGCTGGCCGCATTTGTCGGCGTGTGTATTGGCTCGGTTGCCGGGTATTACGGGGGGATTGTGGATGATCTGCTGATGCGTCTTACAGATATTTTGTCGTCCATTCCGGCAATGCTTTTGGGCATGGTCATTGTGTCGATTCTGGGCGGCAGTGTTGTAAATCTCATTATTGCGGTGGGCATATGCTCTGTGCAGTATTACATCCGCATCACCCGGGCGTCCATCCTGGCCATACGAAATCAGGAGTATGTGGAGGCGGCAAAGGTCATAGGGATGTCGGATATAAAAATTATTTTTACCCAGATCCTGCCCAATGCATTTTCCCCGGTGCTCGTCACATTTTCTGCGACCATCGGAATCGCCATTCTTGTATCGGCCAGTCTGTCATTTATCGGCCTTGGCGTGGCAGTGCCCATGCCGGAATGGGGAGCGCTCGTATCCTCCGGGCGGAATGTGCTCAGAACAGCGCCCTATGTTTCCGTATTTCCCGGACTTTTTATTATGATCACCGTCCTGGCGTTTAATATTTTAGGCGATGGCCTGCGCGACGCTCTGGACCCCAAACTGAAACGATGAGGAGGACCGCAAAATGTTAAGAAAGAAAAGTACATCCGTCCGAAACACTCACGATGTGCACAGGGACAGCGAATACGTGCTGGATGTTCAGGATCTTGTTGTTCATTATGAGCTTGAAGATGAAACGGTTGAGGCGGTGAATGGGATCAGCTTTAAGTTAAAAAAAGGTGAAACCATCGGCCTGGTCGGTGAAACCGGCGCTGGAAAAACATCTACGGCGCTGGCCATTTTGAATATGCTCCCCAATCCGCCCGGGGTGATCAAAAACGGCGCCATATTCGTGGAAGGCAGAGATATTTTGAAAATGAAGCCCAATGAACTGGAGCGGGTGCGGGGCAAGGATATATCGATCATTTTCCAGGACCCCATGACATCCCTCAATCCGGTTATGACCGTGGGCGAGCAGATTGCCGAAAGTATACTTCTCCATGAAAATGTATCCAAATCAGAGGCGTTTGAACGTGCGAAGCAGATGCTTGAAACGGTTGGTATACCGGGTTCCCGGGCCATCGAATATCCCCATCAGTTTTCGGGAGGTATGAAGCAGCGTGTCGTTATTGCCATCGCCCTGGCATGCAGTCCGCGGTGCCTGCTGGCCGATGAGCCGACAACTGCTCTGGATGTGACCATCCAGGCCCAGGTACTGGACATGATGAATGAGTTAAAGGACCGGTTTGGTACATCGTTAGTTATGATTACCCACGATCTGGGGGTTATTGCTTCCATCTGTGATACGGTTGCCGTCATGTATGCAGGGCGTATTGTGGAATACGGCACTCTGGAGGATGTGTTTAATCATCCGCTGCATCCGTATACCGAAGGGCTGTTTAATTCATTGCCGCGCATCAGCCAGAAGGGGGATAAGCTCAAGCCCATACCCGGGCTTATGCCGGACCCGACAAAGCTTCCTGTGGGCTGCGCTTTTGAGCCGCGGTGTAAATATGCCACCGAAGCGTGCCGCAATAAAAGAATCGAATCCCGGCAGATGGGTGAGACGCATTATGTGTTATGCGATGCCTATGATGATCCTGCCTTCCATATTGATATGAAGAGGGGCGGTGAAGATGAATGAGTGATACCATTCTGGAAGTTAAAAATCTGAAAAAATATTTTAAGACGAGCAGCGGCATCGTACATGCCGTGGATGATTGCAGCTTTTCCGTTGAGCGCGGTAAGACGCTGGGGATCGTGGGCGAGTCCGGGTGCGGCAAGTCGACCACGGGGCGCTGCATCCTCCGCTTGATCGAGCCGACCTCCGGCAGTATTGTATTTAACGGGCAGGATATTACACGGCTGAGACGGGGGGCGATGAAGAAAGTCCGCAAGGATATGCAGATCATTTTTCAGGACCCCTATTACTCGCTGAATCCAAGAAATACGGTGTATCAGAGCATTGTTGCGCCCATTAAGCAAAATAAGCTGCTGCCCGGGGCCACAAAGGCCCAGTTGGAGGAACGGGTGCTTGAATTAATGGATACGGTTGGCCTGGCCAAGCGTATGATCAACAGCTATCCCCATGAGCTGGACGGCGGGCGGCGGCAGCGTATCGGAATCGCCCGGGCGCTGGCTATGGAGCCGCAGTTTATCGTGTGCGATGAGCCGGTGTCAGCGCTGGATGTGTCGATCCAGGCGCAGATTTTAAATCTTTTGAAGGAGCTCCAGGAAAAGAAGAATCTGACCTACATGTTTATCACCCATGATCTGGCGGTGGTCAATTACTTTTCGGACGATATCGTCGTCATGTATCTGGGCCAGATCGTGGAGAAGGCACCGGCAAAAAAATTGTTTGAAAATCCGCTGCATCCGTATACGAAGGCGCTGCTTTCTGCGGAGCTGGAGCCCAGAGCCGGCGCTAATAAGGACCGCATTCATCTGCATGGCGAGATTTCTTCGCCGCTGGACCCCGGGGATGAATGCCGTTTTGCAAAACGCTGCCAGTACCATTGCGCGGAGTGCGATTGCGGAACGCCGCCGCTTGTGGAAATTGAACCGGAACATTTTGTGGCTTGTCATTGTGTGAAATAAAAAAACTTCGCCGGCCATAAGGTGCCACTCCAATCTGCGGCGCCGTCTGTCCGCGCTTACCTACCCCACGTCACTGTTCACAATGCCGGGTATCAACAATCTGGCAGAAAATCTAGCAGAAGCGCAAGACTGTTTGGAAATTATGTGATGATTGGAGGCATTTTTATGGGAGTATTGGACCAGATTTATGAAAAAGCTAAAGTAAATCCTCAGAGGGTAGTTTTTCCTGAGGCAGCGAATGAAAAGATGATGCAGGCTGCCTATGAGACTGGAAAAGAAGGCTTCATAAGGCCAATCCTTGCAGGTGATGCGGCTGAATTAAACATGTTGTGCAAAGAAAGAGGATATGAGACAAACGTATTTACGATTGTTGATATTCAGGAAGAAACATACAGACAGAAATTAATTGCTGATTATGTTGCACTTCCGGGAACTCTTCTGGGGGAGAGGGCCGTCGGAAGGCGCATGGAGAATCCGCTGTACTTTGCGATGGTTATGCAGGCTGTGGGCGATGCGGATGTGACATTTGCCGGAATTGACAACACGACCGGTGACGTGCTGATTGCAGGTCAGACGATTATCGGATTACAGCCGGGGATCAGCACCGTATCCAGCATCGGGCTTTGTGATATACCCGGCTTTGAAGGCAGCGAAGGTTCCCTACTTGCAGTGGGTGACAGCGCAGTGTGCACGAATCCAAGTGCAGAACAGCTTGCGGATATTGCAGTCTCTGCCTGTGATACAGTAGAGCGCCTGCTTGGCTGGGAGCCGAGATGTGCGATGATTAGTTATTCTACGCTTGGCAGTGGCCAGAGTGAGCTGGTTGATAAAGTCGTGGCTGCACTTCATATCGCACAGGAAAAGCGTCCAAACTTAAAAATAGACGGTGAATTTCAGCTTGATGCTGCCATTAATCCTGAAGTTGCTGCGAAGAAAGTCTTAAGGGAAAGCAAAGTTGCCGGGAAAGCGAATGTATTAATCTGGCCGGATCTGAATGTAGGCAATACCGCCGTGAAATTAATTCAGACGTTTGGCCATGCTGATGCATATGGACCGATGCTGCAGGGATTCAATAAAGTGGTATGCGACTGCTCAAGAGGGGCGCCGGTCTCAGAGATCAAAGGAAACATTGTAATCAGTGCAGTGCGTGCTGCGGGAAACAAATAGCATACATTCTAGTAAAAGAAACTGAAGGGATGGCTTTATAATGGCGCAGAGTGTGACAATAATCATTGCGGATGCACATCTGGCTGAAGGAAAGGAAGAATATCTTCTTTCACAGGCGGCACCCTGTTATGTGAAGAAGCACAAAACATCAAAGATTAAAAAAGATGCCCTTCAGGCGCTTGTCGCAGGATATCTGCTGAAACGGTACCTTGGCATCAGTAAAGATGAACAGCTTACTTACAACGTGTATGGTAAGCCTTCCCTTGCATCATCAGAGACATGTTTTAACATCTCACACAGTGGGGATTATGTTGTACTTGCAATTGCAGATTGTGAGGTCGGTGTTGATATAGAAAAAGTCATGCCTTTCCATGAAGCAACTGTAAAGAAGGTATTGTGTAAAAAACAAAAAGAAGAACTGTATAAAACAGAAGGTCAGGCAAGAAATGAAAAGTTCACTCAGATGTGGACGCAGTGTGAAGCCAGGCTCAAATTGAAAGGGATTGGATTCGGCGAAGGCTGGGAAAAGGAGAAGGAATCAGAAGAATGCTGTAGTTTGTATACAACCAGAATAGACGATTATTTCATATCCTGTGCCACAGAAAATCCGGCTGACGTTGAGATAGAAAAATTAAATAATGAAGATGAAAGATGGCGGAAAGAATTATGACAAGAGAAAAAGTAGTAGCAAAGATGATTGAGTATGCGGCAATAGCATTCCGGGCAGATGCGGCAAATATCAATGAAAATACAAACATTGCAGAGGAACTGGGCGTTGCGTCTATACAGAGGGTAGCCATGAGCGCTTCTATTGAAAATGATTTCGATGTTATGATCCCAGTGGCGGGATTTGGAAATTATAAGACAATCGGAGCGTTGGCAGACTTTGTTATGGAAGAAATGGGTTACTGTGTGAATGTTCCCAGGGGGTAAACAGTGATCAGAAAGGAGCAGTAAATATGGTAGAGGGAAAACTGGGCAAATACTCCCGCGGCGTTTCCATTATAGGGATTGGTGCGACCCCATTCTGTAATATAGATGAAGACCCGGACATGAAAGGGCTGACAGAAGGTGAATTTTTCGGCCATGCTGCACTGATGGCGATGGAAGATGCCGGATTAGAGCCGAGAGATGTTGACTATTTTTATCATGGATCAGCAAATCCAAAGTTCTTTAATTTTGCAGCAACGCCTAATATGCAGGTCGCAGAGTGGTTCGGGATGCGGGGAAAAGGATCGGTCCATCATTCAGAAGCATGCTGTTCAGGTTATGTAGGACTGGAAGAAGCTGTGAAAGATGTAGCGAGTGGTGCGCATGATATTGTTTTAACCGGCTGTGTTGAAATGGCATGCGGTCTGCCTGTTATGGGTAAGCCTGCCCATATACGAAGAACGATAACGACAGAGGATGTGATCCCGGATCTGGAAGCTATTATGGACCGTGCATATACGCGCGCATTAGGCGGCGGGCATATTGGCCAGGATGACTGGATGGATCTGTATCGGGATGAATATGGCCTGACAGAGACGCAGATCGATGATGTCCTCAATACGATGTCCTATCATGGGAGAAGAGCGGCTGCGCTGAATCCGTTGGCAATGCTGCGTACTCCATTTGAGGAAGTCGCAAAACAGTTTGGTTTTGAAGATCCTATGGAATATCTGAGGTCACCATTTAATCCGAAGACAACACAGTACCTCAGAGTTACAGGAAATGCACCGAGTGCAGACGGCGCGGCGTGTGTAATTGTATGTCCGACAGAAATGGCAGAAAAGTTTAAGCAGAAGCCGGTAGAAGTTTTGGGCATTGGCGCATCCTGTCTTGAATTAATGCGGCCGCACAATGAAATGGAGATTACCAAAGAGGCAGCACGCCAGGTATACGAGACGACTGGATTGACACCGGAGGATATAGACCTTCTTCTTGTGAACGACTTTGTACTTGCTTCACAGCTTTTAGCGGCCGAGGAAGTCGGATACCTGCCAAGAGGAGAAGGCTGGAAATGGGTAATGGAAGGGCGTACTGCATTTGACGGGGACCGCCCGATCAATCCCCATGGCGGACGTACATCCTATGGACATGCTTATGGCGCATCCGGAATGGCAGATATTTACGAGGCCGTTCTTCAACTGCGCGGTCAGGCAGGTTCACACCAGGTCAGGAATCAGCCAAAGACGGCAATGCTCCGCGGTTTCGGTGGAGGACAGAACTGTCGCATTCCGATTCTTAGAACAGTGGATTAGGGGGAAAGACGTTGAAAATAGAAAAAATCGTAGAAAAATTCTATCAGGGTATAGCGGAACATAAGCTTTACGGACGTAAATGTAAAGCGTGTGGGGCGATCGAGTACCCGCCGAGATATGCATGCAATACATGCGGATATCATGCAACAGAATGGATAGAACTTTCCGGAAAGGGAAAGCTCCACAGTATGATTTTACCGTCTACGTTAAATGCAGACCCCTGGAACGCCAGTCTCGGTACATATGGGTATGGACTGATCGAATTGGAGGAAGGGGTTATGTTTAATGCTACGGTTTTCGGCATAAGCAAGAAAAAAGCGAAGAAGTTAAGACCGCTGCTGCCTCTGCCGGTACATCCGCTTTTTGTAGAAAAAGACGGTTATACAGTCGTGTTCTTTGAACTGGATGAAGTGGAAGGTGTTTAGAGCAGGTATGAGTAAAACAATGTATCAAATCTTGATTGTTACAGGGATTGTAACTTCGGAGCATGACCCTAAAACAAACAGAATGCTGAAAAGGGTATTGGAGTCAACAGGCAGATTTCAGGTAAAGATCACAGAAGAATTCAAAGGCGCGACAGCAGAAACGTTAGAAAATTATGACGCTGTTCTGCTCAATTATGATGGTAAAGCTGACATAAAGGCTCCATATATTCCATTGGGTGATACAGCGGAAGAAACATTATGTAAGTTTGTGTCTGATGGAGGCGGAGTCATTATCTATCATTCATCCGCGATCGCACAGGAAGCGGATTTTCCTGATGAATTCGTGAAGATGATAGGCGGGGCTTTTAAGTTTACCAATGGGGGACGTAAAAATCCTAAACTGTCATTCAGGGTGGATACCGTAAAAGGCGATCCCATTTGCGAGGATGTACCTGATTACTGGTATACTGCACAGGATGACTTGTTTGTAAACATCAAATGGCTTGAGCAGAATCAGGTAGAGGTTCTTGCAACTGTTTACGACGGTGAAGAGGACTACGATCTGAACCGGATGCAGAAACATCTGGCGAGGGATTATGAGAATATCGATATTTCAAAGTTGGAGAATCTGAATCAGCATCATCCGGTGATCTGGAAAAATACATACGGGAAGGGACGCGTTTTCGTACCGTTTATCGGTCATGGAATAGATACCATACGCAGACCGGAATTCGTTTCCATATTTGCACGGGGATGCGAGTGGGTGTGCTGCGGGGAGGTTACAATTCCATATCCGGATATACAGGAAGAAAAAAGATTTGCCGCGTGGCCGTATTACGATAATATTTCACTGGCAAAAATGGCAGAACTGACAGAAGGTATTTAGCGAACTATTGTTCCTTTCCTACCACCCCATGAACAGTAAGCTTGTGATATAAGTCCAGGTTAAAAGGGGAATAGTTATATATTGTAAATATATGCATATTATGATAGTATATGACTATGAAGGAGGTGCAACTATGAATGCTGAAATAAGACCGTCTGCAGATTTACGAAATCATTATAATGAAATTTCAAAACAATGCCATCAAAACAGGAAGCCAGTTATAATTACGGTGAATGGCCGTGGAGATACTGTACTTCTTGGACTCCAGGATTATAACCAAATGATGTCTGAACTGGAATTATTGAGAACTATGGCAGAAGCTCAGGAGGATGTCGATAATGGAAGAGTTGCCTCCATACAGGATACGTTTGATGATATAAGGACATCCCTGATGGAGATGAAACTCGTATGAAGTATAAGATTATCAGAACTGACACTGCGGATGAACAGTTGAGAAACCTTATATTTTATATAGCCAATGATTCGGGGGATGTGGATCTGGCTTTAAATTATCTGAGTAAGTTAGAATCTGGTATAAAGCGGTTGGAGGATTTCCCTAATTCAGAAAGCCGTCCAAAGTATATTACTCTGCGCAGACAAGGCTATCGGGTTTTGATCGTTGAGAAACATTTGGTTTTTTATAAAGTTAATGAGCTTGAAAAGATGGTAATAATATACGCAGTTGTTGACAGCAGGCGCGAATACAGGAATCTGTTATAGTACCGTATCAGTTCAGCCTGTCTGAACTGTTACATAGCACCGTGAATATAGGAGCAGGCAAAAATAAATTATTTATTTTTGCCTGTCTTTTTGTATGTAATAAAAGTAGAGTAAAAGTGACAAAAAACAGGCTATTTAATAATGGGCCGATTTCATATAATGAACGTTGATAATGTTGAAAATATATCAGCAAATGGTTTAGGAGACGATAACAATGGAGTTTGATAAAACAACAGTTTACCCATCCGATGCATCACCCACCGGTTATATGGCTCACTTTGTGCTCGATTATGATGGTGATCATATACCGGCGGTCACAGGCGATTGGATGTTTTCGGAGGAACATTATTCCAGCCGGTTCACAGCCGCCGGCTACTGGCCCCATCAGTGGCGGCCGGGCTGCTTTGCACATAAGCTGCTGGGGCTCCGGCAGACGCCGCGGGAGCTTCTTAATAATACAGCCGGGGAACAGATCAACCCGCAAAGCTTTGACTTTGACCGGGATATATTAAGGCTGGGAATTTACCCTATGGTGAAAAATCAATCCACAGGCCTTTGGGAGAAGGAAATTCCTCTGCCCGGCGGCGTTTATAATTACCGTTTTATTTTGGATATGCCGGAGGATGACCCGGTGCGGATGGTCACGATATGCGACCGTACCAATCCGCCGCTGGTGGAAAGCCATACAGGCGCCATGTATAGTCAAATCTCTGTTCCCTTTGACCCGGCGCGTCAGACAGAGGACCGAAGCTTTGAGCTTCCCTGCGCAGGAGCTGCCGAAGGCCGTATCGTACACCTGATGGTACCGTCGGTTTCCGGAACCGACGCGGATAACGAGGTGTTTATCTATCTCCCGTGGGATTACGATGAGCACAGGCGTACACCGTACCCGGTGCTCTATCTCAGTCATGGTGGTGGCGGCAATGCGTCCTCCTGGCTGACTGAGGGCGCGTTAAAAAATATTATGGACCGGCGAATCCATGAAAAGAAAGCGGCGTCCATGCTTGTTGTTATGATGGATAATGAGTACTTTCACTGGGATAATAAGGGGAGGTGTATCCCTTATCTTTTAGATGCTCTGATCCCTTATATTGAGAAGTCATATAATGTGCGCTGTGACCGGATGGGCCGTGCATTTGCCGGATTTTCAGCCGGCGGCTTTCTGGCCTGCGACATATGCCTTAGCTGTCCGTCAGTATTTGGCGCAGTGGGCATCTGGAGCGGCGGACGGCGGGGGGCGGATTATTTTGACGCGGAAGCTTGCAGGACAATGAAAATTCATATTGGCGCGGGCCATTATGATGATGCTTTTTATTCCTTCAGCTTTCCGCTGGAGGATGAGTTGAGCGCCAGGAATATAGCATTTACCAGCTATTTCCCGCCAGGAGGACATCAATGGTCGGTTTGGCGGCGCCTGCTGGATGATTTTGTGACCCGCGTATTTATGAAATAAAAGATGGAGCGTCTGAAATAGATTGGGTATCTAAAATAAAAACAGATCATTACTGCGAACGAATGTCTGCGGCAAACCCGCCTCCACCGTGTGCAGCAACTGCCGATTGAAAATCACAAAATCCAATGCTATACTATATATTAAAAAGATGCATATGCCTGTTTACTAGTACAGAATTGCATTAATTTCGCATCAATGAGTACTCGCTATCCACGCCAGAAACGTGCCTGCAAAGCTAGCCGTAGGGCCCGCTACGCCGTCGCTTTGCAGACGCGCTTCTGACGCGGATATCAAGTACTCATTATACAAAATTAATGCAATTCTGTACTAGCGCCGCGGCCAAAGTCATGGCGCTTGGCGGGCATTTTTCGATATTATGAGAAAAATCGTATTGGGGGTGAGGGCCATGATGGAATTGCGGATACTTACAAGCGGCGAGGACCGGGAGCATATCCATCCGGAGGTTGAGCTGATCTATGTGCTGGACGGACTGCTGGGCGTGAATATAAATGAAAAAGAATATGTGCTGAATAAAAACGGGGTTATACTGATCAATTCCAATAACCGCCATGCCTTTACCGTGAAAAGTCCGGCTGTTGTATGCCAGGTATCCCTGAAATACTATGATCTGCTGGAAAATCTTCAGAAGGATTTCGTTCTGCTCTGGTGCAATTCCTCCATGACTGTTTCTGCCGGCTACGGGGAGCTGGTCCAGATCCTCGACGACATGATCGATGCCTGGGTTGTTACGGAAAAAGGGGTTTATGTGCGGAAAAGCCTTTATTACAAGCTGGTCGGATGTCTGGCGGACCATTTCCTTGTGACAGAAAATAAAGGCGCGCTCCATGGCCAGGACAATTTTCGCCGTGATGCCATGCTCCAGTATATTAACGCCAATTATTTTCGCTCCCTGACCTTAAAGGAGCTGGCAGACCGAATGTATATGTCCGAGTCTGCATTTTCAAAATACTTCAAAAAAACTGCCGGGATCAATTTTGTGGAATACCTTGGAAATATCCGCCTGCACTACGCGGTGGAGGATCTGCTTTATTCGGATAAGCCAATCACCCGGGTAGCCGTGGATAACGGCTTTCCAAACCCGTCCTGGTTTAATAAGGCTTTCAAGGCCGCCTATCATACGACGCCGAAGCTGTTTCGCAGTTCTATGGCCCAAAAATCCGGCGAAGGAGCGGCAGATGCGACGGATAACAGCCGGGAGCTGGCCCGCCGTTTCCTGGAAACGAAGCAGTGGGATACAAAGCAGATGGTTCAGGAGAAATATATTTACGCCGGACTGCAAAGCCAGCGCCCATATAAAAATGGATGGAACCGGGCGATGAATCTGGGTGCCGCCGCGGATCTGCTATCGGCCAGGCTTCAACAGCAGGTGGCCATGGTCCGGGAGAATCTGGGCTTTGAGTACGGAAGGCTGTGGAATATTTTTTCATGGAATATGAAAATACGTGAAAACCATTTGTCAAAGGAATTGAAGTTTGATTCTATTGACAATGTTCTGGATTTTCTTGTGGACCATCAGATCACACCGATGATCGAGCTGGGCGATAAATATCATCCGACCTACCGCAATTGCAGCGAAGCGATTTTTGAGGAGGAAAAAAAGGATATTTTTCAGAGCGTGGAGGAATATGCTTTTGTGCTCAATGAATTTATGACGCATGTCGTCCGGCGGTACGGAAGAACCGCCGTCAGCCGGTGGATTTTTGAACTCTGGTTCGATCCGGGCACGGTCGAGGGGCTTGTCATGGCCGATCCGGGCTATAATTATACGGAGGTTTTCCAGCAGTCTGCAAAGATCATCAAGGCGCTGGCCCCAGATACACGGTTGGGCGGCGCTGGCATAAGACCGGGGATTCTCCACACCCCTCTGGAGCATTTTTTTGAGAATATTTCAAAATTCCCCTATCCCCCGGATTTTATTTCGATGTACAGCTACCCTTACTGCTGGATCGATGAAAATGATATTGAGGGCTCAATGATATGCCCGCATACGGAATTTATACGCCGGGACATGGAAAATTACGGGGCGCTGGCCAAATATTTTAAGGTGGAGCATATACCTGTGTACATAACTGAGTGGAATATGAGTCTGTCGGAACGTAATTTTTATAATGACAGTTGTGGAAAAGCAGCGCTGATGCTCAAAAATATGGTGGACCACCTGGAGGATGTGGATCTGGCGATCTACTGGTCTGTCAGCGATCTGTGGTCGGACTATTATGACTCCAATCAGCTCCTATTTGGCGGCGGAGGGCTGCTCAGCAAGGAGGGGATCGCAAAGCCGTCATATTACGCGATGGAATTTATGAGCCGCATGTATCCCCTGCTCGTGGAGCGGGGCGATGGTTATATGATCACGGCGGATGGCAATGGCCGCTATGCCGTCCTCTGCTTTAACTATAAAGCTATCGGGCAGAATTATTATATAAGGCCGGAGAGCAGCATCGACATCGATGACCTGGAAGGGATTTATACGGATAACCTGCCCGCGGCATTTCATTTTTCGCTGACCGGTATTGCTCCGGGCCGCTACTGTGTGCGCAAATACCGGATAACGCCGGAATACGGCAGTGTGCTGGGAATATGGCAGCAGCTTGGCAAGGAAATGCCGGTGCGGGAGGATGGGGAATATATGCGCCGGATGTGCAGCCCGAGGATCGAGGTCTGCTATAAGCTCAGCCAGGGAAATACGCTTGTATTGGACGAGCTGCTCAAAGCCCATGAGATGCGGCTTATATTTATTTCGACATAGGAGAAGGCAGGCCCCTTAGTGAAATCCCAAAAAGTATTTCGTATCATAATCGTAAAGTTTTTGGGCTGAAACAATATTCAATACATAATTAAAATAAATTTGAATATAATTGAAAGTATAGTTTGAATAATATTGGATTATAATTCTAACTGTGATATAATGGGATTACGCTAAATAGGAATTGCGCTGATGTGCAAGCAGGTCAACGATTTCTTTCGGAAATCCCTGACAAATTATAATCGGAATTGCGCTGATGCGCAAGCAGGTCAACGATTTCCTTGCGGAAATCCCTGACAAATTATAATCGGAATTGCGCTGATGCGCAAGCAGGTCAACGATTTCCTTGCGGAAATCCCTGACAAATTATGGTGGCGAACTAAAAATGATGGAGGTGCGGCTTATGCCTATCGTAACGCAGGAAAATATACTTTCAATTCTCACCAGCTTCAACACATGGTGGCAGACGGGAACTGTTCCGAAAGGATATCTGAAGGAATTTAAGCGCAGTGGATATTATACATGCAAAAAGAAGATGGAAAGCGACCTGCGCAGGATTGTTGTGATGAGCGGCGCGCGGCGGACAGGCAAAACGACGATTATGTATCAGATTATTTCGGATTTGCTGCACGATGGCGTAAAACCGCAGAACATTCTGTTTTTCACTTTCGACCATCCGGTAATCCGCACTGCGGGGATTGATCAGGTGTTGTCCATTTATAAAAACAATATATCAAATGACGAACAGTTTTATATGTTTGTCGATGAAGTGCAGTTTGATAAGGACTGGACGAACTATCTGAAAATGGCTTATGATATGAATCCTGAAATGCGCGCTATTGCCACCGGCTCCGCAAGTGTCATTGTAGAGGATAATGTGCGTGAAAGCGGTGCGGGGCGATGGACGGTTATGAAAATACCAACACTTTCCTTTTATGAATATTGTGAAATCAAGGGTATTGAAAAAAGTATGAGCTGCGAGGATGTGTTTGCGTTCCATACGCTTTCCAGGCAGGAGCAGACGCAGATCATTATGGGATTGTCGGATTTACAAATACACCTGATGCGCTACCTGCAGCTTGGCGGCTTCCCCGAACTTGTAAACACAGAAGATGTCTCTTATGCGCAGACACTGATTCGCGAGGATGTTATGGACCGCGCCATCAAACACGATCTGCCGCAGATTTATGATATACGAAGTGCCGACGAGCTGGAAAAAGTTTTTGTCTATCTTTGTTACAACAGTTCCAGCATTATCAATATTGAGGCGATGTGCAAAGAGTTTGAAGGTGTTTCGCGGCCAACCGTTGAGAAGTATATTCGTTATCTTTCGGACGCCAACCTCATCAACATCAGTCCGCAGTTGAACATTAAGGGCAAAAAGGTTCTGAAAGCCAAGAACAAAATCTACATTTCCGACAGCGGCATCCGCAGTGCGGTAGTGCTAGACACGGACATTTATACAAAGCCGGAGGAGCTGGGATACGCGCTGGAAACGACAGTGTTCAAACACGTGAAAGACTATTTTGCCGCTAAAAATAAATTGTACGAGGTCGGTTATATCCGTGATAACAATGGCGCTGAAATTGATGTGGCGGTACAATATACCGGCCAGCAGATTCAATATATCGAAGCGAAAATGCGAAATAACGCGACGGTTAAAGATGACAACGGAATCGTCATTTACGGAATGGAGGACACTCCCGGCTATGTTATTTCAAAGGCAGCGACGGATTATGGATTGACAGACCGCAAAAATACGCAGCTTTACCGTATTCCGGCGTTTGCGTTTCTGTATCTGATGGGTAAACAACAAAACCAAAGCGCAATGAATAGTTACTGATGAATGGAGGGCAGGGTGTAAATGAATGTATTAATTGTGGATGACCAGCCAAGTATCGTGGCGTCCCTATTAACCGGTATCCCCTGGCGCACCATGGGGGTTGAAAATACGTTTTCGGCGACCTCCTCCCTGGCTGCAAAGGAAATACTTCTGAAAAATAATATCGATATCGTGCTGACGGATATTGAAATGCCGGTGGAAAATGGGATCGCCCTTCTGTCCTGGATTCGGGAGCAGGGCATGAATATTGAATGTATTTTTCTTACAAGCCATCCGGATTTTTTCTATGCAAAGCAGGCCATCACCCTGGGTGTGGTGGATTATGTCCTCCAGCCTGCCAAAAATGAAGATATTATCCGGGCGGTGGAAAATGCCCAGCTCCGCATTATGAAGGCTCAGAGGATGATCGATCTGAAAACCAACCGGTTTACATCGGCGGCGCAAAATACCGTGCTCCGGGATTTTTTTGAGTGCTGGCCGGACGGAACCAAAAGCGAGGGTGGTTTTACTCTGGACAATAAGCTGATGGCCTTAAAGGATATGGGGATTAGCTGTGAAAAGAAGGCGTCGGTATTTTTACTGTGGACGGAGATTGTGCGGTGGTCGAAAATTCCTTCGGATGCCGCGGACTTTATCGGCAGCTTTCAGCGGCAGTTAGACCGTGTGCTCAGCTTTGTAAATCTGGATTCAGTGAGCTATTATATTGATGACGGACATGTATGTTCGGTTATTTTCGGCCCCCTTTCAGATGAGGTTGTGCCATACATACGTATATTTCAGGAGAATCTGACCGGGGAGCTGGGGATGCATACGCACATATCTGTGTGTGGTATGGCTGTGGAGGAATTAAAAAGAGGACTGGACTTTCTCTCAGCACCGGAGCGCTCAGAGAATGCGGCGTGGGAGACGGTGCGGGATAACCGGATACAGATGCTTACCCTGCCGTCGGACCGGGATGAATTTGCCGCCCTTAACGGCTCGGAAAAGTACCGGTATTATTATCAGCAGATTCTTGAATATATCCGCCAGAATCTGGATAAGCCGCTGACCCGCCATCATATCGCCGAGCACCTTTTCCTGTCGCCGGACTATGTAAATTTTATCGTAAAGAGCTGTATCGGATGGTCGTGCACGGACCTGATCATCCGGGTAAAAATGTCCTACGCAAAGCAGCTTCTGGAAGCCACGGATATGCCTGTAGGGGAGGTGGCCGTCTCGGCGGGATATACAAGCTTTGCCTACTTTAGCAAGGTTTACAAGGGTATCTATAAAAAGACACCCAGCGAGACCCGGCGAGGGGGGGGGTAAAATGGAAAGGGGAATCCGAGCTGCCGTGAACGCCGCTCCGGCGCGCGGCAGAGCGGCGTAATGCGTGATAGGAGTTACTTGCCCTGTGACTTGCATACTATGTGTGCAAGTTACAGGGTAAGTTAGGATGCAAGTAAAAAAAGAAATAGTTTTGGCTTGTTATTGCTCAATTATTAATGCGATGGCGCTTTAGTGTTCAAATGGCATATGTATGTTTACGACCGCCTGTCCGTCTTCATTGGCGAAGGTTACAGCCGCCTTCTCCCTGTAAAGCAGCCAGAGCCGGTAGCGGACATTGGAAATGCCGATTTTTTCATGCTTATAGACCATCTCTGAAGGATCGGCTCCATTGAGTGCTTCCAGTGCCTCCGGTGTAAATGCGCCGTTATTGCGGACAGTAATGCGCATGGTCGCCGCATCCATTTTCCGTGCCGAAATGGTGATTTCCAGATTTTGTCCATTAGGACTGTGCTTAATGCAGTTTTCCACAAAGGTCACCACGGTCATGGGCAGGCACCGGGCATTGACACACGGATAATCGATATCCACATTCAGAGTAATCTCCCGCTCCAGCACATTTTGCAGCTGGATATAGCTTTCACACGTATCCAGCTCATCCCTGAGCGAGACGAAATTTTGGATATCCCGGAAGGACTGGGCAAAGTAGGCGGACAGTGCCGGGATCATTTCTTCAATCTTATCATATCTTTTCATATTCAGATGAGCGTACATATTCTTCAGACAATTCAAATAAAAGTGCGGCCGGATCTGCAACTGTAAAAACTGGAGCCGTGCCCTGGATACATCCAGCTTTTGCTTATAAATCTCTTTGTTCAATGTGTCGATGTTGTCCAGCATTTCATTAAAGCTGGCGGCAAAGGAGCGCAGCTCGATCACCGGACTGTCCACCGGCACGCGGGAAGCCAGATTGTTGTCCTGTATCTGGGCAAAAAGCTCCTGCAATTGGGTGATGGGGGTCAGCAGCAGGCGCTGGACAAAGTACCAGAGCACAGGGATCATCAGGATAAAAAGGACAATGAGGATGAGCATGATGATCTGGAACAGGTCGATATTGGAAAATATGCTGTTACCCAGTCCGTCGTAAATAATGGACAATGAAACGCCTGGAATGTCGGTTATTACCTGTGCCCTGCGGTCTGCGTCGGAAATTTTGTCCGTCTGTACAAGCCGAAGCTCCAGGCTGTCGGTGGAAATAATATCCCGGTAATCATAATTCCGGTTGGGATTTAATACGACCGTCAGCAGGCCGTGGTCCGATTGGATTTGATAAAATAAAAACGGCTCGTCATCTACAATCTTTGCACTCCAACAGCCGCCCTTAATTTCTGACGGTTCCGGCTGCGTTGCCGCGTAGGTCCGAAGCTCACCTGGAGCATTATAAAAAAAGTAAGGATACATATAGCTGCAAGTGTCATTATAGAGGAAGATGGCGGTAATGGACGGATGGAACCGGTATTTTTCTTTTAAATAGGTTATAATATCTGAGCCGCTCAGATATAGTTTTTTTCGGTCGCTGGACGTACAAAATATAAGATAGTCCATCTGATGGGAGCAAAGGTCTGCCGCAGCCTCCACCGTGGCCTTATCATTGGAAACCGATTTGGCAATGGTAGTTTGGGCATTTTGTATGATTCCCAGCTCCCGCTGATGATTTTGACGGAGGGTATAGGAAAACAGAATAAGCACCATGACTGTCAGAGGGATGACAGAAAAAAGCATGGCTGTATATAAAATCGTTTTAGTGTGGACGTTTCTTCTTTTCACAGAGAATGCCTCGCTTTCTTATATTTTGTCGCGCGAAGCGCGCCCATGCGCAGCATTAACTTTGCGCATGCCCGAAAGGGGATAGATTTACCTGGTTGCTCTTAGTATAAAGCATTTCGATACTTTTGGGTACGGATTTACCAATAGAAGTACTTGATTTTTATAAAATAGACATGGATTTTTATAATAACAATTATCTGTCAGTTATTTTTATATAAAAAGGGTTCAGTAGAACGGTATTTTTATAGATATGCCTATGAAAATTCACTAGAATAGAGACATCGAAGTGATAATACATCGAAAAAAGAGAAAGGAGAAAAAAGTATGAAAATGAAAAAGGCTCCAAAAGGTTCTGTCAAAAATATGAACAGAGATCTTAAGGGCTATTGGCAGGGTGGTGGCATCCGGGCGGTTCCCCACAACCTGCTATTGGATATCCGCCGGAATAAGGTGATCTATATCTGTCTGTTCTGTATTCTGGCTTTCTTCATCATTTTCAATTATATCCCCATGGCAGGGCTTTTGATGGCCTTTGAGGATTTCTCGCCGGTAAAGGGATTTTTTGGAAGCAAGTGGGTGGGGCTGGAGAACTTTATTACCTTTTTTAAAGGGCCGTTCATTGGCCGGCTGCTGAGAAATACCATAGTGATCGGTGTCCTTGACCTGGTTGTGAATTTCCCGGCACCTATTATCTTTGCACTGATCCTCAATGAGATTACGCGGAAGAAATTTAAAAAGGTGATCCAGACCTTAAGCTATATGCCCTACTTTGTATCGGCGGTAGTTGTTTGCGGGCTGGTCGTCAACTTTACGGAAGCGGGAGGCGTTATCTCCAATATGGTGGCAGCGCTGAGCGGCGGTACTCCTATGAATCTTTTAACCGAGAGCAATTCCTTCTGGCTTGTCTATGTGCTGCAAAACATGTGGCAGGGTCTTGGCTACGGCTCCATTATTTATCTGGCGGCCCTGAGCAGTGTGGATCAGGAACTGTACGAAGCCGCTTACTGTGATGGGGCCGGCCGCTGGAAGCAGACACTCCATGTAACATTGCCCGGCATCCTGCCCACGATCGTATTAATGCTGATCATGCGTATGGGCGCTGTATTTTCAGTAGGGGCCGATAAAATACTGCTCTTATATTCCCCGGCCAATTATGAGTTTGCAGATGTGATCAATACATATATTTACCGCATGGGCCTTCAGCAGTTTGACTACGGCCTTTCCACAGCAGTGGGTCTGTTTAATTCAATTATCGGAACCATTATGCTGTTGACCACGAATAAGATCTGCAAAAAGGTGACCGGATCCAGTATGTTTTAAACCGGAGAAAGGAGGAAAAAATGAAATACAAAAAAACAGTCTCACGCCGTATATTCCTCATATTTGCCTACGCTTTGATGATATTGATTGCCATTGCCTGCATAGCTCCGTTGTGGCATGTGGTCATGGCGTCCATCAGTGATCCGACGCTGTCCATCAACAGTAAGGGTCTTATACTATGGCCTCTGGGAAAACCGGATTTTAAGGCTTACGACATTATACGAGGTTATGAGAAGCTTTGGAGAGGATATGGAAATACCATTTTATACATCATCGGTCAATGTGTGATCACTGGTATAACGACAGTTATTGCCGGTTATGTATTTTCCAGGAAACGCTTTTACTACCGGAATACATTTATGATGCTCATATCTTTTACCATGCTGTTTAACGGTGGTATGATTCCTACATATATGGTCATCCGCGGACTTGGCATGATTGATACTCCGTGGGCGCTTCTCATTCCCCAGGCCTTAAGTGTATTCAATATCCTGCTCATGCGTACATCCATGCAGAACATATCTGATGCACTGGAGGATGCCGCCAGGATTGATGGAGCAAGTGATTTTAAAATCATGTTCAAAATCATTTTGCCGCTGACAAAGGCCACCTTTGCGGTGATTATGCTGTTTACGATTGTTATGAAGTGGAATGATTATATGTCTGCGCTGCTTTATCTGCCTACACGGACGGACCTGTACCCGCTGCAGATGGTATTGCGCAGTATATTGATAACGACCAGCCAGGATCTTACATCCGGCGCTGATGTGGCCAATACCCTGTCACTTTATAAGAAGCCGGTAGAATTCGCTGTGATTGTTGTATCGACATTACCGATACTTTGTATATATCCCTTTGTACAGAAATATTTTGTTACCGGTGTAACAATCGGTGCAGTTAAAAGTTAATGAATAAGGAGCTGGAATAATGAAAAAATGGAGAAAAGCATTGGCTGTTGTATTAGGAACCGCTATGGTCATAGGATGTCTTGGCGGATGCGGCAATTCAGCAGGCACAAGTACGAAAGAAACTAAGGGGAGCGGCGCTGCTTTAGACAATGAGAGCACCACAGGGGGGGAAAATACGTCAGCAGAACCAAAAGAACTGACCCTTCCGTTGTGTGAGGAAAAGCAGGAATTGTCAGTTTGGCTGGTTTACAATGGTACAGAGGTTTCCGATCTCAATGAAATTAAAGGCGTTCAGAAGATGGAAGAAATGACAAATGTTCATATCAACTGGATTCCTGTCGGGCAGCAGGAATATACGGAAAAGTTTGGCCTTATTCTGACATCCGGCGACTATCCGGATATCATGGCTTATTTTGCCTACCCGGGTGGAACTGAAAAAGGTATCGAAGATGGGGTCCTTATTGATATGGATGAATATATCCGGGGATACATGCCCAATTATATGAATCTTCTCGCCCAAAATGAAGATGCCCGTAAGCAGGCAACATCCGATACCGGAAAGCTGAATTCATTAAAGGTTATTTTAGGCACGGATCTGACAGCAGAGGGCGAGGGGCTGTATCAGGGTCTTGCATACCGCAAGGATTTGCTGGACGATATGGGGCTTGAGGTTCCGACCAGCGTTGAGGGATGGCATGAGGTTTTGCTTAAATGTAAGGAAAACGGTATGGATGCACCTTTCAGCATCGGAAAGAGCGGCAGTAGCGAGATTTCCTGGGCCTGGGGCGTTCAGTCTCAGGGAATGGGAAAATATCTCCAGCTTGATGGCTCAAAGGTTATTTTTGGACCGGCCCTGGATGGCTTTGGCCAATATCTTGATACAATGCGTCAATGGTATTCCGAAGGTTTGATCGATCCTAATTTCACATCCGGTGCAATGATTGATAACTGGCAGTTCTCTACACTTGAAGAGGACAATACCATGCTGATGTCAAGTCTCTCCGGCTTCAGTGGATATAATACATTCCGACAGGGCTTTATCAACAATGAAAAGGCATATTTGCAGCCAATCTTAACCCCGGTCCTTGAAGAAGGCGATACGCCAATTAAATGGGAACGTAATATCGTAGCTAAAGAAAATATTTTTGTGACCACAGCCTGCAAGGATCCGGTCCTGGCTGCGAAATGGCTGGATTTCCAGTATTCCCAGGAGGGAAGCTACCTGAACTGGTATGGTATCGAAGGCGAAACCTATGAACTTGGCGGCGATGACAATACACCTCAGTATACAGATTTTGTCATAAAAAATCCGGACGGACTGACGGCGGACAGCGTTTTACAGCGTTATGCGCTGAACAATAAATCCTGGCTGGGCAAGCATAATTTCTCTGCCGGTTTAAAATTGACAACTGCTTTGTCCGGTGACGGCAGCAACGTGCAGCAGGATGCCGTAGATCTTTGGAGCGCGCCAACGGTAAATATCGCTCTGCCGGATGCGCTTACATTGACAGACAGTGAAGGGAAAAAGGCCAATACCACATTGACCGCTCTCACCACATTGGTTGAGGAGCATATGGTTAATTACATTCTTGGCAAAGATAATACAAGCCAGGAGGATTTTGTAAAGACTCTTTATGACTATGGTCTGCAGGAGGTCCTGGATATTTATCAGGCAGCTTATGAGCGGTATCTAGAGAGATAAAAATCTGAATTCAGAAAATGAGCATGTCAGCAGCCGTGGGCATGTCTCATTTGAAAGAAATACAATGGCGGATTATATATTAGATATGGAAAGGTTTAGTCGGTTGGCCTGTCAGGCAGCAGCAGAGGGAAGTGTGCTATTATATAATGAAAAGGATACATTACCGGTAAAAGAGGACACCAACATAGCTGTATTTGGACGTATTGCCTTTAATTATTATAAAAGCGGCACAGGCTCAGGTGGGCTTGTCAATACACGTTACGTAATGAACATTATAGATGCTCTGAAGGAATGTCCGGGGATAACCCTGAATGAGAAGGTGCTGGCGGCTTATGAGGAATGGATTTCGGAAAATCCTTTTGATATTGGCCAGGGATGGGGCGGTGAGCCTTATTGTCAGCAGGAAATGCCGCTGGATGACGGTTTAGTGGAAACAGCCGCTAAAGAATCTGACGTGGCTGTGATGGCCGGGGGTGAATATTCACAGAAACCCATTAAATGGCCGTAACTTTGAGTATATCTCAGAAGATCCCTATGTTACCGGAACAATAGCTGCGGCACAGCTTAAGGGGATGGCAAAAGCCGGTGTCACAGGAACAATCAAGCATTTTGCCGCCAATAATCAGGAGTTTAGCCGTCACCAGGCAAATTCTGTTGTGTCGGAACGGGCGCTTCGGAAGATTTATCTTAAAGGCTTTGAGACTGCCGTTAAAGCTGGAGGCGCCTATTCTATAATGACAAGCTATGGAGCGATCAATGTTATATGGTGGCCGGGCTGACACATTATGTCCGATTATATTTTTCGACTGGAGGCATGAAGGTCGACCACATTCGGATTAAAAAAACCGGGGATTTTAATTTTAACGTGTGACATGCCTGTCTGTGCCTGGAAATTAAAATGATTGCAGCAAAGGAGGAAAAGCAATGAAAAAATGGAGAAGAGTAATTGCATTGGTACTGGGATTTATGATGGTCATTGTCTGTTTTGGAGGTTGTTCCGGAAACGGAAGAAGTAAAGAAACAAAGGTTACGGTGGGGAATAACGACAGTGTTGCCGCAGCAGATGAGAGCAGTACAGGCACCGGACCGGCAGCCACAGGTCCGGAGGCACTGACACTTCCACTGTGCGAGGAAAAGCAGGAATTAACGGTCTGGATGATTTATAATGGAACCGAGGTTTCCGATGTTAATGATATTAAAGGTGTCCAGAAAATGGAGGAATTGACCAATGTTCATATTAACTGGGTCACAATGAATCTGCAGGAAGTCGCTGAGAAGCTGGGCCTCCTTCTGACCTCCGGGGATTATCCGGATATTCTTTATCCGGCGTCTTATCCGTATCCAGGGGGAACGGAAAAAGGGATTGAGGACGGCGTACTTTTAGATATGGATGAGTACATTCACAACTATATGCCCAATTATATGAATCTGCTTTCACAAAATGAGGACGCCCGCAAGCAGGCCACCTCTGACGACGGAAAACTCCATTCTCTGAAGGTCATCGTAGGCAGCGACCTTACAGTGGAGGGAGAGGGAAATTATCAGGGGCTGACTTACCGCAAGGATATTCTGGATGCCATGGGCCTGGAAGTGCCCACCACTATTGAAGGCTGGCATGATGTTCTTGTTAAGTGCAGGGAAAATGGAATGGAGGCGCCGCTGAGCATTACAAAGAATGGTGGTACTGAGCTTTCCTGGGCATGGGGCGTGCAATCTCAGGGTATGGGCAATTATCTCCAACTGGATGGCTCCAAAGTCGTTTTTGGCCCGACCATGGATGGTTTTGGGGATTATCTTGATACGATGCGCCAGTGGTATTCGGAAGGGCTGATTGATCCGAACTTCACCTCTGGGGCTATGATTGAAAAATGGCAGTTTGATTCGCTGGAAAATGATAGTACGATGCTGATGAGCTCGATTTCATCCTTTTGTGGTCAGAATGCCTTTCGACAGGGCTTTATCACCAACGATCAGACGTATTTACAGCCTATAGTAAGTCCGGTTCTTAATGAAGGTGATACGTCTATAAAGTGGGAGCGAAATATCGTAGCCAAAGACAATATCTACATTACAACGTCCTGTAAAGATCCGGTTCTGGCTGCAAAATGGCTGGATTTTCAGTATTCACAGGAAGGTCAGTACTTAAACTGGTATGGTATCGAGGGTGAGACCTATGAGCTGGGTGGAGAGGATAATACACCACAGTACACGGATCTTGTATTAAAAAACCCTGATAATCTGACACCGGGTAGTGTGCTTCAGCGCTACGCACTAAATAACCAGAGCTGGCTTGGCAAGCACGATTACAGTGCTGGTATGAAGCTGACCACAGCTCTGTCTGGTGACGGCAGCAATGCGCAGCAGGATGCGGTAGAGCTGTGGAGTGCACCGGAGAAGAATATTGCCCTCACCGAAGGCATCATGCTGACCGACGAGGAAGGAAAGAAAGCCAACAGTACCCTTACTGCCATCGTAACACTTGTACAGGAGCATATGGTGAATTATATTCTTGGCAAGGACAATACAAGCCAGGAGGATTTTGTAAAGACGCTTTACGACTTTGGTCTGCAGGATGTACTGGATATTTATCAGGCGGCGTATGAAAGATATCTTGCCAGATAATTAAATTGCGGGAAGGTGCTGCTGTCTGTGGGCAGCAATACCTTCCCATTTTATGAAAACTTTAAACGCCCTGTTTGGGCATAGATAGTAACCGCTCAGTGCGTTACGAAAATGAGGAGGTCAAGTATGGGAAAACGATTCAAATGTAATGAAGATACGATCGTACAAACAAAAGCAGGAAGCTTAAGAGGATTTTTTTATGACGGCGTATACAACTTTCACGGTATCCGTTATGCAAAGGCAAAACGGTTTCAGCAGCCACAGCCTGTAAAACCATGGGATGGTGTAAAGGATGCCTTGAGCTACGGTTATATCTGTCCGATCTTAAATCAGCCAAAGCCGTCCGGCGAGGTGGCCACGCCCCATCGGTTCTGGCCGGAGAGCGAGCATTGCCAATATCTGAATGTATGGACAAACAGTCTTGAAAGCAGCGCAAAGAAACCGGTCATGGTCTGGTTTCACGGCGGCGGATTTTCCGCAGGATCTTCCATTGAACAGGTCTGTTATGAGGGCGATAACCTGGCCAGATTTGGGGATGTGGTGCTTGTCTCCGTCAATCATCGGTTAAATGTGTTCGGTTTTTTGGATATGTCGGATTTTGGCGAAGTCTATAAAAACTCGGGAAATGCTGGTATTGCGGATTTAGTGGCGGCATTAAAGTGGATCCGGGAAAATATATCCGCCTTTGGCGGCGATCCGGACAATGTGACCATTTTCGGTCAGTCCGGCGGTGGTGGCAAGGTAACAACCCTGGGCCAGGTGCCGGAGGCCGACGGGCTGTTCCATAAGGCTGTGGTTATGAGCGGTGTTCTTTCAGAAAGTATGATGACGTCTGAAATAGAGCCCCGAGAGCTTGTCACGGCCATATTAGACCAGTTGAATATTCCGGTAAGTAATGCCGGGGAGCTTGAGAAGGTTCCGGTCCATCATCTGATCGATGCCGTCAATGCGGTGGAAGTGAAGTTTTCCAAAGAAGGCAAAAAAATAAGCTGGGCGCCCAGGGCCAACGGTTGGTATATGGGTGATCCGCTGATAGCGGGCTTTTCGGAACATTTTAAAAAGATTCCCACACTTGTGGGCACCGTACTTGGCGAGTTCAGCCTGGAGCCGCCGATTCCTCATATGGATGATTTATCCGCAAAGGAGCGCCGGGCGATCATTGCCGAAAAATACGGGGAAGAAAATGCGGACGAAGTGATCCGGCTGTTTACGGAAGCTTACCCGGGTAAAAATGAATTATATGTGAGAAATCTGGATCTGATGTTCCGTCCGGATACTCTTAAATATATCCGGAAAAAAGCCCAGGCGGGCAGTGCGCCGGTCTATTCCTATATGTTTTCCACAATCTTTGATTATGTTGGCGGTAAGCTGGCATGGCATTGCTCGGACATCCCCTTCTGGTTTCATAATGCCGGAAGAATCCCGGTGTGCCAGTTGGATGAGGGCGTCACTGAAAAACTGGAAAATCAGATGTCCATGTCCATCGTTAATTTTGCCAGAACCGGAAATCCATGTGTGGCCGGGCTTCCGGGATGGCGCTGCTGCACGCCGGAGCATACATATACCATGGTTTTTGATGAAACGTGCGTAGTCAAAGAGGACTATGAGGACGAATTACTGCAATTTATGGAAAAGGTATCACCGCCGTTTCGGTTTGATCCCAGTATGTTTGCGGACAATGACGATGAGGATGAAGAAGAGGGCAGAGCCTGGATGTATTAATTTTATGTTTTATAGACAGGGATTTGATTTTGAAAGGAGATTAATTATGGGAAAGTTTGGAGAATCATCGGTAAAAGGATTTTTACATACAGAAGGTACAAAAATTATCAATGGTGACGGTGAGGAAATCATCCTTCAGGGCTACGGCTGCGGGAACTGGACCAATCCGGAAGGCTTTATGGTGGGTGCGCCCACAGATATCCAGTTGAAGGGGGATATTTTTTCGCCAAAGCTCATACCGCCCAGACGCTTTGACCGCCGTCGCACCTTCAACCAGGTGCTTCAGGAATTGTGTGGCACAAAGTATGCGCGGGAATTTTGGCCGGTATGGTATAAAAATCATCTGGGCGAAGCGGATATTAAGGCCATGGCCGAGCTGGGCTTAAACAGCGTCCGGCTGCCCATCAACGCCGTGACCCTTCTGGAAGAAGAGCCGGGATATGTATGGAATGAGGATGGCTTTAAAATGCTGGACGAGGTTATTGATCTGTGTGAAAAATACAAAATCTACGCCATTTTGGACCTGCACGCAGCCCCCGGCGGGCAGTCGGCCACCGCATGTGACGGCGGTCTGGATAATATTCCCCATCTTTATATTGATGATGAAAGCTGGGAGCGGGCACTGGCTCTCTGGGAACGTCTGGCGCAGCGCTACGGTGACCGCTGGATCGTGGGTGGCTATGATCTGCTCAATGAGCCGGTGAGCCTGCCCAACCACCGCTACTGTGTACCAAAGCTGGCGAAGTTTTATGATGAAGCCATTGCCAGAATCCGCAAATATGACACGAAGCATATGTTTACCCTGGAAGGTAGCTGCTTTTCCAGAAGCAATGAGATTTTTGACCATGAGTACGATCCGGGCTACCATAACTGGTGTATCCATGTACATATGTACGGCTCATCGCCGGAGCGCAGGGACCTTTATCCATATCTGCTTAAAGGGCTGGAATATAATGTACCCGTATGGATTGGTGAGGGCGGAGCATCTCCGTCGGTGAACGCGGTATTTTATGATATTGCCGCGGACTATGGCATTGGGTTTAATATGTGGTGCTGGAAAACCGCCATGGAGCGGGATGGACAGACAATGGCTGTGGGCTACCACCTACCGAAAGAATGGGAAACAGTGAGAAAATACTGCGCCGGCGGGCCAAAGCCGTCCTATGAGCGGAGCACAGCCATCTTTGACGAACTATTGGAAAATATTAAATATGAAAATTGCATCCATAACAAGGACATTATCCGCATTTCCCGGAAAATCCCTGAGCTGGACCTGCCTGCGGTGGGCTATGATAATATGCCCGGGGATGGAAAGAGCTTTGTGGGAAGCTGGAATTACGGCAATTTGTTAAATTACCGTTTGGAGGACCGGACAAAGCTTGTGTGGATGCCAGGCGTTGAAGAACCGCGGCCGGGCTTTGATATGTATGAGGATGAAAACATCCAGCGGCCGTTCCAGCCTTTGGACGTTTTGATGCTTGAGCTTGCCCAAAAGGAATTTGCAGTTTATACTGTAAGAGCGGTTAAGGAAAACTGCCGGTTAAGCGTGCTTGGCCGGGGCCTGGAAAATGCAAAGGCTGCGGTATATTTTAACGATGTGCCTGCCGGGGAATTTGAACTGGGGGCGGAGCTTAAAGTGTACGCGACGGATATGTGTCTGCCGGCCGGCGATGAGGTGAAGGTACGGATTGCGGTGCAGGAAGGCTGTGCGCAGTTGAAAACGCTTAAATTCTTTTATTGATTAAAGAAAATTGTAAATAAACACAGGCCGCAGCCATGGGTGGCGGCGGACCTGGGTGGCGGCGGGCACCGCTCTGCGATAAATAACCCCGATGGAGATGGGGCGTAGGCCCGCAGCCATGCGTGCTTGTGGTATTATGTGCTGCGGCTGCCTATAATGATTGTGGCAGCGGCCGTGAAAAGAGGAGGTAAAGAAGATGTATGATGTAACATTGAGATTTGACCCCAAGGCTTATGCGGGCGATGTTAAAAATGTAGGTTTGATTGGTGAATTTTTATTTTATAAGAGCAATATGACCGGCCATACGGACCAGACCGGCATGGTGGAGCACGATAAAAAATATGTGCCGGCGGAATATGTGCCGGGGCTTTCTAACATCGGCGGCCTGTACTATGAGGAGATGGCGTGGGATGATGATGCACAGGAATATACCATCACTTTGAAGCTGCCGGCCGGTGTCTATCCCTATGGTTTCGTTATTAATGGAATCGTGGGTGAACCGGTGACGGATGAGCGGATGTCCTGGTCCAATTTTCTCATGTCGGATGGGGAGCTGCATAACTTCAGTGAAAAGTCCGACCGCATTCCGGACCCGGAAAACATGCCGTGGGCGCCAACAATTTCCGGTCCTCAGCTAAACAGTGAGCTTTATGTGGGAACTGCGGAGGATTTCCCATGGATTCCATCAAAGGATGTGCAGGTTAAAGGAACCGTGACCTATGTGACCTACAAGGATATCGACGGCAAGGATCAGTCGCTGGGCGTCTATCTGCCAGTCGGATACGACCGGTCGAAAACGTACCCTCTGATTTTGGTATCCCACGGTGGTGGTGGAAATGAGGCGGACTGGTATGCCCAGGGCGGCCTTCATCATATGATGGACAATCTTATTGCCGCGGGAAAAACAAAAGAAGCTATTGTGGTGACGATGAATAACAGTGTCTATCAGTGGGATTTTGACAAAATATCAAGAAATCTGATACAGTGTATCCTTCCGTATGTGGAAAAGGTATTTTCAATTTCTCAGGCTGTATCGGACCGCGCATTTTGCGGTTTGTCCATGGGCAGCATGACGACTTTATATATCTACATGCACCATACGGAGCAGTTTGATTATTACGGTGCATTCAGCGGCGGTATTGCCGGTGGGGAGCATTTTACTTTGGAAAATCCGCACCTAATGGACGTTTCGCTGATGATTGGGTGCGCAGAGGAGGATGTCGCTTATAATGAACGGGAAATCGGAGTTCCACCTACAATCCGGGCATTGAAAGAGCGGGGACTCCCGCATATTCCGTACTTTGTAACCGGTTCCCATGACTGGTTTTGCTGGCCTCAGATGTTCGCTTACTTTGCAGAGAATGTGCTTTGGGGGTAGTGGAGTAATTTAATAATTTGACGCAAAACCGGGGAGGTATAAATCTTCCCGGTTTTTTGCGCGAAGCGACGAGCCACAAAGGGGAGCTCGCTCACCTTTGCGGCGACCGCCGTGACCCGTCGGAGCGAAGCGGAGACGGGTGCGCGAAGCGACGAGCCACAAAGGAGCTCGTTCACCTTTGCGGCGACCGCCGTGACCCGTCGGAGCGAAGCGGAGACGGGTGCGCGAAGCGACGAGCCACAAAGGAGCTCGTTCACCTTTGCGGCGACCGCCGCGACCTGTCGGAGCGCAGCGGAGGCGGGTGCGCGATAATGATGTTTGACTTTTACGATATACACAATTGCCATAATATGGGTATTCTAATTGTTTTCTTTTGCTAATAGTTTTTTGAGGGGCAACAGGATATAATTGATTATTATATGAGAAATTCTGGGAGGGGAAATGTATTTAAAAAGTTATGTTATGTGTGTGATTATAATGCTGATTATCGGCTATTTGGCCCAGCGCTGCGTTATAAACAGGCCTAAGTACCGTGGTTATAATGTTAAAAGAGAACCACCACCACGTTTTTGGGGCCCATTTTCCAGAGGGGAATTAATTGGCTGGATTCTACGAAGTGTTATGCTCCCTTTTATTTTACCGTTTGCCGAAAGCGGTATGATTCCTGACAGTGTGCTGAAGGTGGTCATTGCAGTGCATGCGGTGTTATGGATGATCCTGGTTCCTTTTATTGTTCAGGATATTGTGGATGGTAAGTGGTAAAAGCTTTGACTTTTGGAGAAATGTAATAGGAAATAAGAATAAAATATCTGCGGAAGTGTTGTGGTTGGTGGTGTCGCTGCACATAGGTACTTTTTTAGTAAAAGCCCATGTGTTCATACATGGGGCGGTGATTTTTGGGGTTAAAGTAGTAAGGTGTCAGGTGTCTGAGGTTTTGGCGCTAAGCTGTTTTATCAATAAATCGGGATTTGTGGAAGGAAGTTTAAGTTGACAAAATCATACATAGTTATTCAAATTATAGGCTTCATTGGAGCCATATTGTTCTTTGTATCGTTCCAGTGTCGAAACAATAAAACATTATTCAGATTTCAATTTCTATCTTACTTTTTATATACAATTCATTTACTCCTTTTAGGAGCGACAACTGGGGGAGTAAGTTATATTATAAACACCATTCGTTCATTTTGCTTAAGCAGCAGGTGGAACTTTGGAAGAAGCAAAAAAATGTGCATAATTCTCTGTTTTATGCAGGTTGCTGCCTTGATACTTACCTGGGGCGGATGGATCAGTCTATTACCTGTTGCAGCAAATATAGCAGTTACCATTGGAGCATATACTTATAATGCGAGAACAATACGATTGGCGACTATGCTGATTAATTCACCACTTTGGATTATTTATAATATTATTGTTGGAACGTGGGCGGGAATAATTGATGAAGCGGTAAGCGAAATTTCCATTGGAATTTCTATTGCCAGGTATGGCTGGAAAAATCTCGGAAGTCAACAGGAATAACTTAGAAGTTGTAAGGAGAAGGATATCAAATGGAAATGAATTTTTTTATGGATAAGAATTATAAACCGAGTAATACCATACTTGCAGAGGTACTTTATCAAGTCTTCGATTACTACGACAATCTGTTGTTGCTTGTAAAGGATTATCAAGTGAAATGGAGTTTTACAAAGTCGGGGGGATGGACATTAAAAGTTTACGATGCGAAAAAAGCATTGTTTTATCTTATTCCACATTCTAATTCTTACACTATCAGTCTGACAATCAGAGAAAATGAACGCAATGAATTGCTTGGCGATTCAAATACTAGCTTTTTGAAAAAAGAAATTGAAAATGCAAAAAAATATTCAGAAGGATATCATATCCAACTGTTTGTTTCTGATGAAGATAGTTCTAAAAAGAGCGTTGTGTTCATAACTGATTTAATGAGTTTCAGAAAGTGATTTTTACACCTTTCAAGCTTTTACATACAGACCTATTTGTCTGTATGTAAGTTGTTGTCAGGTCTTTTTTTAATAAGTTCTATTGCTTCTTTTCACGTTATATATTCAATAGAAAACTCTATCATACATAAAGGCTTCCATTCCCTTTCGATTGCCTGATTTCTATTTTTCACACTATCTTTTGGATGATATTTGGTTGCCAACTTCCCAATCGCTGCCCTGATTTCCTTTAATAACGATGCACAGGATTGCCTGCTCTGGTATTACCGGGATAAAAGCTGTAATGAAATCGATACGGTTATAGAAAGCGATGGTGAGCTGCATCCACTTGAGCTTGTTACAAAAGGCTGTGGAGAGGAAGCTCTTCGTAGTTTTCTTTGCCCTATTTTGGTGTTACAAATTTTACCAGAAAGATGTTTTTTGAGCTATACATAATTGCCAGAATATGGTTAATCATATTGTATTTTTTGCGAATATATTTTCCTCGTTTTAACAGTTATAATGTAGTTATATCTTGTCACC
Source organism: Lachnospiraceae bacterium (assembly GCA_902363555.1). Taxonomy (GTDB): domain Bacteria; phylum Bacillota; class Clostridia; order Lachnospirales; family Lachnospiraceae; genus Catenibacillus. The sequence goes on from CABJAM010000001.1 coordinate 628,851, forward strand.
AATTTTCCCGGGAAAATTGATGACCTGCTTGCGCATCAGCGCAATTCCTATAAAATGCAAAGACGGTTGGATTGTCACTACGAAATTGGTTTGCAACGGTAAACTGGTGTTTTAGATAGTTTCCATGGTCGTTTGGCTAATAGAACATATGATTATACTATGGATAATTATATGTAAAGAAGAGGGCTGATAAATGTATTTAAAAAATTATATTATTGCTGTGATTATAATGTTTATAGGGGGGTATTTTTCACAACGTATCTATATAGCAAGACGCCCATACCGCGATTATGAAGGAACCAGAGAACGCCCTCCACGTCTTTGGGGGCCTTTTTCAAAAGGCGAGATTATTGGCTGGATTGTACGTAGTTTTATGGTTCCTATGGTTTTTTTGTTTACACGGAGCAATCTTATACCAGAAAAGGCTTTAAATATTGTCTATGGAGTACATGTATTATTATGGCTGTTTCTGGTGCCAATTATAATTGAAACTATTATTGATGGCAAGTGATCAAAATGGGCGTTTTAATATTTATGCAGGACTGCCTGCTCTGGTATTACCGTAATAAAAGCTGCAACGATAAGTTATAAGACAGGTGTTGCTGCGCCATAAAATTATACATCCGAAAATTGAATATCCCGTATAAATTCCTCTTTTTTACAGATACTACATTTAACTACAAAACCGGCAAATATTAGAAGCTATGCCATTTGACCGGTAAGTTAAAGCTTTGAATAACTGTAAAATGGAGGAATTTTTATATGAAAGCAACAGGAATTGTCCGTAGAATTGATGATCTGGGACGTGTGGTTGTACCCAAAGAAATCCGCCGTACATTACGGATCAGGGAGGGCGATCCCCTCGAGATTTTTACGGATCGTGAAGGTGAAATCATACTAAAAAAATACTCACCGATCGGGGAGCTGAGCGCCTTTGCCAAGCAGTATGCCGATGCCCTGGCGCAGAGCTGTGGCCATATTGTCAGTGTTACGGACCGGGATCAGCATATTGCCGTCTCCGGCGCTGCCCGCAAGGAGCTGTTAAACCAGCCCATCGGGAAGGCTCTGGAGGAGCTGATCAATCAGAGAGAAACAAGAAATTGTTCGGTGAACGATAAGGACTTTATCCCCATAAGTACGCTGGATAAGGAAAACTTTACGGCACAGGTCATCTGTCCGATCATCACCGAGGGCGATGCCATAGGCGCTGTCATCATTACAAGTCGTGTTGAAAATATGCGCATGGGCGAGGTGGAGCAGAAGCTGGCCGCCGCAGCCGCAGGCTTCCTTGGGCGCCAGTTGGAGCAGTAAGTGTATTGTTTCACTGATGTAACAGATGCCAAGGGCCGAACTTCCGGCTGCACAGTCTGCGGAAATTTAAAAACGTACTATGGTCCGTGCCCTTAGAATATGCTATACTGTTTACAATCCGGCGTGCCCAAAGTGGCAGCATATAAACAGTTGGATAGTGAAAGGCAGTGGAGCTATGGATAAAAAAGAAAATGAAAAATACACATATGAAGAATTTTTAGAAATCATCGCCCGCCTGCGGGCAAAGGATGGCTGTCCGTGGGATTGGGAGCAGACCCATGAGAGCCTGAAAAACTGTATGATTGAGGAAGCCTATGAAGCTGTGGAGGCCATCGATTTAAAGGATGATGAAAATCTGAAGGAGGAGCTGGGCGATGTGCTGCTCCAGATTGTTATGCACGCTCAGATTGCAGGCGAAGAACGGCGTTTTGACATGACCGACGTGATCGACGGTGTGGCCCGGAAGATGATCCGCCGCCATCCCCATATTTTCGGAGATGTTTCCGCCGATTCTTCCCAGGAGGTTTTGAAAAACTGGGAGGAGATCAAAAAACAGGAGAAAAACGAAACCTCAGTGCTGGAAGGCGTGCAGCGGGTGCCAAAAGCGCTCCCGGCTAATATCCGCGCCCAGAAGGTGCTGAAAAAGGCCGCTGCTGCCGACTATGGTCCGGCGGACCTTAAGGCGGCAAAGGCGATGGTACAAAAGGATTTTTCTGCCCTGATGGCCTGGGCTGACAGTGATGAAACTGCGGATGAAAACGGTGATTTTGGCGCTCTTATGCTGAGTCTTATTAATTTATCCCGTTTTTTAAATGTAAATGCTGAAAATAGCTTGACAAATGCAATAGAAAAGTTTATAAATAGACTTGGAAGTGATGAGAACCTCGCGAAATCAAAGGGTTTGACGCTTTCAGAACTGAACCCGCATCGCGACAGTGATTTGCGGGAAAACGTAAATAAGTAAATCTCGCAGACCATGCGGATGCGTAATAAGTTTAGGAGGATTTATACAATGAACAAAGCAGAATTAGTTGCAGCTATCGCTGAAAAAGCAGAATTATCCAAGAAAGATTCCGAAAAGGCATTAAAGGCATTAATCGACGTTGTTACAGAAGAATTAGTTAAAGGTGAAAAAGTTCAGTTAGTTGGCTTCGGTACATTTGAAGTATCCGAAAGAGCTGCCAGAGAAGGCAGAAACCCACAGACAGGTGCTACTATGGAGATCAAGGCTTCCAAGGCTCCGAAGTTCAAAGCCGGCAAAGCTTTAAAGGACATTATCAACGGCTAATTTATTCTTTACGTATCATAAAGATTCGGGTGCTGACAGCGATGTACAGCACCCTTTTGTATTTTAAGGAGATAAAAATGAGACTGGATAAATTTTTAAAAGTATCCCGGCTGATCAAGCGCCGGACGATTGCCAACGAAGCATGTGATGCGGGCCGTGTTTCGGTCAATGGCAAGGTGGCCAAGGCATCCGTCAGCGTAAAGCCCGGGGATATTATCGAGATTGGTTTTGGTACCCGCAGCGTCAAGGTGGAGGTGCTTTCCATCGCCGAGACGACGAAAAAAGACGAAGCGAAGGAACTGTTCCGTTATCTTTAATGTACGTAACTGCGCTGCACGCCGATGCTGCGACGTAAACGCCCAACGCGCAATGATTGCTGCCTATCATCCATTAAGTCATCGCGCGCCCAAATTTCCGCGATTTTTACCGGAGGCAGGCATATTCCGGCCGCCTGCATAATATATTAAACAAGAAACGGTAAAAGCTGTGAGCAATTCTGCTTGATCTTGGAAGGGGTTATCGCATGGAGGAACGCCAGCAAGCGCTAAATCATACACTTGTATCTAAAAACAGAAATTTTATACAGCTCACCGGGGTGACGGATGTCAATTCCTTTGACGATGGTGAGATCATATTAGAGACGGACTGCGGGATGCTGATGATCAAAGGCAGTGAGCTGCATATCAGCCATCTCATCCTGGAAAAAGGAGAGGTCAACGTGGATGGCCATGTGGACAGCCTGACGTACTCCGAATCCCACAAATCGGCGAAGCAGGCCAAAAATCTGGTGGGAAGGCTGTTTAAGTAAATGTTTCTGGGCGGCTCCTACATCAGCGAATCCGTACGTACTCAGCTACAGCTTTTTCTGACGGCAATGATGTGGGGCGCGGCCGTAGGGCTGGCGTACGACGGACTTAGGATACTGCGCAGGATATGCCAGCCGCCAAAATGGCTGTACATATGCCAGGATATATTATTTTGGATCGCGGAAGCACTGATGATTTACCGCCTGATGTTCAAATATGACAGCGGGGCCATACGTAGTTATACGATGTTCGGGATGATTACGGGGATGGCCCTATATTTATGGGTTTTCGGCCGCTGGCTCGTGCCGGTCATCAGCCGCGGGATCAAGGCTGTAATAAAATTTATTAAAAAGATATTTAAAGGCATTTTTAAGCTGTTCAGAATACTACTGAGACCATTTTATCGTATTTTAAGATTTCTTGGAAAAAAATTCCTCAAAAAACCAGGATTTTTAAGAAAAATACAAAACTCTTCTGTAAAATTGTTGAAAAAGAAGTCCAAAAAGGGTAGAATGGGGGTAGTCGAAAATAATTCTGAATAAATTAGGTGATAAAATGTCAGTAAGTCCAAAGAAAAAGGTAAAGAAGAAAAGAAAGAACGGCGTCTTTATGATTACCGCTGTTGTATGCGTACTGTGCTTCATATTTATATATAACAGCTTCGGCATGAAGGCTCAGATTAAAAATAACGCAGAGGTCGCTTCCGACCTTCAGGCACAGATCGACGAGCAGAAACAGCTCAAGGAAGATCTGGTAAAGGAAAGTGAATACGTTCAGTCGGATGACTACATCGAGCAGATCGCCCGCGACAAACTGGGGCTTGTCCATAAGAACGAGATCATTTTCAAAAAGCAGCAGAATTGATCGGAACAGTTCAGACAGGTATGCGCATTTACTGCGCATACCGTACGAAAACGTGAATTTCACGGGCATATGGCCCATCGCGCAGCGATTTTAAATGGCCATATGCGTAACAGTTCGGCCTGTCTGAACTGTTACAATTAATCGGAACAGCAGCCATCAGGAATAGAATTACATTAGAGGTTAAATGATGGGATTTAAAAGTAATAAACATTTAAAAAGCGCAAGTATTATTTTATGTGTGCTCTTGCTCGCCACATTGTCCGGCTGTTCGGGCAGTCCTGCCACAAATAAAGAATCCGACGCCATGTCCGCCGCGGCAGGTGAGACTTCTGCGGTATCATCCACGGAGGCTTCACCGGCTGTGGGCGGGCATATTTATCTTTATGGGGAGCAGCACGGTGTGGATAAAATATTTGAGAAAGAATTTGAACTGTGGAAGGACTATTACACCAGTCAAAATATGCGGCATCTGTTTTTAGAGTTCCCCTGTTATACCGCTGAATTTTTAAATCTATGGATGCAGTCCGATGATGATACGCTTTTGAACGAAATTTATGATGACTGGGAAGGAACGGCTTCCCATGAGCCCGGCGTAAAGACATTTCTCCAGAACATAAAGCGCGAATGTCCTCAGACGATCTTCCATGGAACCGATGTGGGCCATCAGTATGCGACCACTGGTGCGCGGTATTTGGAATACCTAAAGGAGAACGGCGCGGCGGATTCTGAGTCGTACAAGCTGGCTCAGACGGTGATTGAGCAGGGTAAAGTTTACTATGAGAAAGCCGATGACGCCTACCGGGAAAATCAGATGGCTGAAAATTTCAAGGCTCAGTTTGAACTGCTGGACAATGAGAGCGTTATGGGTATTTATGGTTCGATGCATATTGGCCTTGATGCTATGGATGCCACCGGTACTGTACCTTCTATGGCGAACCAGTTAAAAAAGATTTACGGGGATGATATTTCCTCTGAAGACCTTTCCTGGATGGCGAAGGATATCGAACCTCTTAAAACAGAGACAATAAATATCAACGGAAAAGATTATGAGGCCTCTTATTTCGGAGAACAGGACCTGACCGGTTTTAATGACTTTAAATTGCGAAAGTTCTGGCGTCTGGAAAACGCTTACGATGATTTTAAGGACGCTCCAAAGATCGGAGATGTACTGCCGTACGATAATTACCCGATGCTCATAGAAAATGGACAGGTCTTTGTCATAGCGTATGAGAAAACCGATGGCTCCACGATGACCAGTTACTACCGCTCGGATGGAAATGAATGGCAGGGGCGGGAAGCGACGGAAGGGTTTGCTGTTTCAGACTAAAGAACATTTAGAGAGCGTTCAACTGTCAGAATTTCCCATAGGTTCAACAAGAAGGCAGCAGTTTTTTTGAAAATGGATTGAAACGCTATCTGATTAGGAATATAATAAGTATGAGCAGACAACGATCGACTCTAAAGGAAGGGTGATTTATATGGAGACAGTTCCGGTTTTAAACAATCAGGAAAATCAATATACCATAGATGATGCAATGCAAACGCTGCTCGAAAAACTCGATGATGCAATAGATGATTATGAGAATGGAAGAGTAATCACGGAAAATGAGATGTGGGCAGAATTAGATAAGATATAAGCAGGTGCATTGTGAAGTATACGTATAAGATAGAATATACCTTTAGTAGCCGCGACGATATAAAAAAGATGAAGAAGTATATTCTTGAAAATTTCAAATATCGTGAACTTGGTGAAAACTTTACGAAGAGAATGAAAGAAGCAGCGAGGCAATTAAAGACGTTGCCAAAAGGATATGATACGGTAGGATTTCAATATTGTGGATATGACATATATTTGAAACCCTATCGTACGTATCTGTTTTTTTATATTGTTGATGAATCGACTCATACGATTACTGTACTTCGTGTTATGCAGGACGGAATGAACTGGCAATACATTTTGAAACGCTGGCTACAGGGCAATCAATAAACTTAACAATCGATGGATAAAAAAGGTTCAAAAAGTTAAAATTACCAGTTGACATTCCCCCACACTTTGTGTATAATAATCTTCGTTGGTGTGGCGGAATAGCTCAGTTGGCTAGAGCACACGGTTCATACCCGTGGTGTCGTTGGTTCAAATCCAATTTCCGCTACTGCAAAAAAGCCGGTTTGTGATATACAGACCGGCTTTTTTGCGCGGAGCAACAAGCCACAAAGGGGAGCTGGCTCCCATTTGCGGCGACTGCCGCGACCAGTCGAAGCGAAGCGGAGACAGATGCGTGAAGCAACGAACCAAACTGGGGAGATGGCTCACATGCCTGACGCTACATAATCCCGTGTTCCTTCCGAAATTCTCCCGGAGTCATCCCTTCATAGCGTTTAAATATCTTGCTGAAATAGCTGGCATTTTCAAATCCGCACAGCCTTCCCACCACATTGGCCGGATGATCCCGCATCCCTAAAAGCATTTCTTTACTATGGCGTATCCGAACCTGATTAATATAATCAAAAATGCGAATGCCGATATTGGCTTTAAAAAGCTGGCATAAGTACTCCGGCGTCACATGACACAGCGCCGCCAGCTCAGGAAGCGTCAGCGCCCGGTCAAAATGTTCTTCGATGTACCGCAGCACCGGTGTCAGCCGGTGGTGTCTGGCTGTGACGGTGTCGCCATTTTCACCGGTGGCATGTAAAATCAGATAAATAAGGATCTCATACATGATTTTAGAGTAGTGGCAGCAGGAAACAAGCGTGGAATCCTCCGGTATTTCGGCCAATCCAAATAATATTTTTTCCAATGCCTCCGGTTCCTCCAGCGTAAAGACGCCGGATTTTGTCAGAGGACTGTGTTCCAGTAACTTTTCAACCGCATAACCTTCAAAGCAAAGGAAGTGGACGGTCCACGGAAAATCCACCGCCGAATAGGAATGCGGCACGTTTGGGTGCAGAAATATCCCCTGCCCGGGGTGCACGTCATATTCTTTACCGTCCAGAAGCATCCGTCCCCGCCCCTCGACACATTGAATCCACTGGACCAGCGGCATCCCGTCTTTCCTGTCAATGGGTTCCTGCGGGTGGAATAACCCCATCCCTCTTAATACAAAAGGAAATTCAACGCCACATTTCTGAAAATCCGTAAATAAAAACTGTTTCATAAACGTTCCCCTTTAAAATATGTTTAGAACAATTCCTATTATAACGCCCTTCAAGTGAAATAGAAAGCACGATCTTCTGTGCGGTTTTTATCCTCTTAAAATATTCGAGCCCCCTAAACCTCCTTAAAATCTCTTTTTGATAGCTCCTCCTGCCGAAAGCTTTTGAGTTTTTTGCTCCACAAAATGACAGACAAATCCATTTCGGCCCGCTATAATGGTGACACAACTTGAGGGGAGCAGCAAGGCGCTGCGCCAGGGCTCAAGAAGTCATTGGTCATCCATTTGCTCCGCAAATACATGACAACAATTAAGGAATCGCGCTGATGCGCGAGTAGGTCATCCATTTGCTCCGCAAATACATGACAACAATCAGGAGGATCGAAAATGAGAAAGATGGATTTTCGCAACATCATTACTGCTGCTGTGGGAGCCGTAGTGAACCGCTCAATCCTACTGATGATGAATCCTTTCGGCATAGCATATTTCGCAAGCGCGTATATGTACAAGCCGGGGCGTGCACTGCTGGTGCTGGCCGTTATAATAGGAATGGCCACGGTAATGCCGCTTAACATCCTTATAAAATACGTAGGCGTGGTGGCCGGTATCGTTATAATAACGAAGATACTGGAGCTGCGCAAAAAGGCAGTGACGCCGCTGAAAATGGCGGTCATCTGCGGTGTACTTATAAGTATTGCCGGTTTTGCCTACACGGCCGGCTTAAACGGACTGGACCGCGTGGATCTATGGCAGACCGGACTCATTTCTTCATTAGAAGGTGTGGCCAGCTTTGCCGCTGTCTTTGTGTTCAATCATGCAATACGGATCTTTCTATATCATAAGAACGAGAATGCACTGTCAAATGAAGAACAGATAAGTCTTGGGATCACCATGGCTTTGTGCGTATTTGCATTCCGTCAGCTGCTTTTGAATACCCATTCTGTTCTTGAAACGCTCATATTGTTTATTGTACTTTACATCGGTTACTGTTACGGCGCCGGGGGTGGCGCGATTGCCGGGGCATGTATTGGTAGTGTAATGGCATACCAGCAAAGCGATGTGAGTCTGCCGGGATTTATGGCCATGCTTGGAATCCTGGCGGGAGCTTTCAGGGAAAAAGGAAGGCTGGCTACTGGACTTACATTTATGGCCGGCGTAATGCTCACAGGATATCTGGGCGTACCTTATTTATTGGAAACGTCCAGCATACAGGGAATGGTTGCTGCGGTACTGGTGTTTACGCTGCTTCCGGAAAGCCTGATCTCCAGGCAGAGGATTTCTGCAAAAAATAGAGAGAATGATGAGGCGGATTCCGTGGAAAAGCTGACACGCAGCCGGCTTAAGGATTTCTCAGCATCGTTTAAAAAATTGGCGGGCACGTTTAATGCGGGCGTCCAGCCCAGAAGCATTCTATCCCAGGAGGAGCTGGAGGAAGCTTTTGATGAGCTGACCCGAAATGTATGTGGGTCGTGCAGCCGATGTGATTATTGCTGGGAAAAAGAATATTATGAGACATATAATGCCGCATCAAATATATTGGATTATTTTTCCAAAAACGGCGAAATCTCACGCAGTGAACTGCCAATAGCATTTAAGCGGCGGTGCACGAACGTTGACCGTTTTCTGAATGAGACTTCGCGCATAATGGAGGTGGCCAAGCTGAATCTGAATTGGCGCAACCGCATGATGGAAAGCCGTCTGGCCATTGCCGGGCAGCTTGGGGAGGTCGCGGAAATAATTGATGATTTCTCCGAAGAATTGGATGAGGATATAGTAGTGGACAAGCCCGAAGTGTCCGTACTGCGCCAGCGTCTTTCCATGAGCAAGGTCTGCGTCAAGAGCTTAACCGTGGCTGAAAAGCCCAACCACAGACGGAGTATTTATATGGTGGCCAAAATGCGCCGGGGCCGGTGCATGACCACAAAGGAGATCTGTGGCGTGATCAAGGAAGTGTTTGGTAGAGAGTTCAATTTGGCAAAGGGGTGTCGTATGGTGATTTCTAAGGAATATAACACGTATGAATTTGTTGAGGATATTACTTTAAAAACCGTCCAGGGTGTGGCTAAGGCCGTAAAGAGCAAGGAGGAAGTGTCCGGAGACAGCTTTACCTTCATGCCGCTTTCCGGCGGCCAGATGATCATGTCGTTATCGGACGGTATGGGCACCGGAAAACTGGCCAATGAAGATAGTGAGTATATTATAGAGCTGCTGGAACAGCTTCTGGATACAGGATTTTCCAAACAGTCGGCGGTACGGCTGATCAATTCCATGATGTTCCTCAAATCGGACCGTCAGGCATTTTCCACAATCGATATGAGCATACTGGATCTCTATTCGGGAATATGCGAGTTTATCAAAGTCGGCGCCTCCACCACTTATATAAAGCATAAGACGGGGGTCGAAGCCATACGATCGCAATCGCTCCCTATGGGAGCGTTTACACAGGTGGACTATGAGGGCGTGTCTAAGAAAATGGAGGATGGGGATATGATAATAATGATAACGGATGGCATTTTAAACCACCTGGAGGGCGATAACAAGGATGAGATCATGGGCGAATATATAAGTCAATTGGATAGTGTCAACCCGCAGGATACGGCCAATGCCATACTTAAGTACGCCATGGCCGGAAGCAATTATGTCATAAATGACGATATGACAGTACTTACGTGCGGGGTCTATAAATCTTAGCGGTGCACGCCGATGATGTGCCGTTATGTGTCTGCCGGGATGAACATGGTGAAAAGCTGTCTTTTAGCCAAAGGACCGCCATAGAAGATGAAGACGTCCATTTTCTGGGATTTGGGCAGGGATTGTGTGCGATGCTCCCCGCAGACCCTTGTAAAATCCTGGCAGGCTGTGTATAATAGGAATTGCGCTGATGCGCAAGCAGGTCAACGATTTCCTTCGGAAATCCCTGACAAGCTATAATAGGAAAGAATAGGAGTGTGGTGGAACGTGGATTCTATTCTTGAAAAAGTGGAACGGTATATCGCTGACAATAACATGCTTTCCCGTGGGGAGTCTGTTGTTGTCGGCGTCTCGGGAGGCGCAGATTCCATGTGCCTTCTTTTTGTGCTCATGGCTTTGAAAGAAAGGCTGGGGCTGGATCTGTGCGTTGTTCATATAAACCATGGCATCCGCGGCGCGTCTGCGGATAAGGATCAGGAATTTGTGGAAAACTTTTGTCAGAGCCATGGTATCCTGTGGAAAAGTTTCCGGGCGGATATACCGGCGTTAGCCGCGAAGGAGCATCTGTCCGAGGAGGAAGCGGGGCGGCAGTACCGCTATTGCTGCTTTGAAGAAACGCTGCAGGAAATAACGGGCCGCCAGGAAAATGGTGCGGAAAACGAAGGCGCAGCGCGGCGCGGGCGGATCGCGGTGGCCCATAATAAAAATGATGTGACGGAAACTCTGTTAATGAATATGTTCAGGGGCTGTGGTATCCGCGGCCTGTGCGGCATCCCTCCGGTGCGGGATCAGATCATCCGGCCGCTGCTGTGCCTGGAGCGCAGCGAGATTGAACAACTGCTTTCGGAAAATGGCCTGGAGTACCGCACCGACGAGACGAATTTTGAAAATGATTATACGCGCAATCGGCTGCGCAATGAATTAATTCCTTATATCCATGAAAATATCAACGCGGGGGCCGCGGAGCATGTGTACCAGTTGACACAGATGGCCTCCGATGTGTATCAATATATAACGCGGCAGCAGGAGATGGTGTATCCCCGGGTATGCCGGGAGGACGGCAGCCTGGATGCAGAAGCTTTGAAGCGGGAGGACAAGGTGATCATTGAAGAAATCCTTCGGCGTAAGGTGAGCGAGACCGTGGGAAAGCTGAAGGATATCACCCAGATCCACATCCGGGAGATTGCGGCGCTGCTTAATAAGCCGGTGGGCAAGCGGGTGTGCCTGCCCTACGGGCTTACGGTGGTGCGCCGGTACGAAAGCCTGGAATTTAACGTGGAGCCTAACGTGGAGCCTAACGTGGAGCCTGCGGATGCGAAACTGCTGAACGTGGGAGCTGCCGGCCAGGAGGCCACAGCAGGCGTAAAGCCAGACGACGGCGCGGAACGAACCCCGGCCGCCGGCCAGGGTGTCACAGCAGGCTTAAAACCAAACGACAGCGCGGAACGAAATCCAGCTGCCGGCCTCGACCTCGATATCCCCAATTTCCTCCCGCCCACGCCGGCTTCCACCCCGGCTGCGGTTATCCCCATCCCGGGAACCGCGCTGCGGGCGGAATGTTTATTAAAATTTAATGAAGAAAATCAAAGAATTGAGCAAAAGCAGTATACGAAATGGTTTGATTATGCTAAAATTAAGAATGGCCTAAAAATACGCCACCGCCAGACCGGCGACTATATGGTCGTGGATGGCCGTGGCAGCAGGAAGCTTATACGCCGGCTGATGATCGATGAAAAAATCCCAAGGGAAGAGAGGGATAACATATTGCTGGTCGCTGACGGCAGTCACATCCTCTGGATGATCGGCGGACGGATCAGCGATGCGTATAAAGTGACCCCGCAGACAAAAGAAATCATAGAGATAAAAATCAAAGGAGAAGAATAAAATGGAAGATAAGATCAGTATTCTTTTAACCGAGGAAGAGGTAGACGCAAAGATCAGAGCGCTTGGAAAGAAAATTTCCGAGGATTATGCCGGAAAATCCGTGCATCTCGTATGCGTATTAAAGGGCGGCGTCTTTTTCATGTGCGAGCTGGCAAAGCGCATTGACGTACCCGTATCCATGGACTTTATGTCCGTATCCAGTTATGGCAACGGCACATCCAGCTCCGGAGCCGTGCGTATTGTCAAGGACCTGGATGAACCCCTTGAGGGCAAGGATGTCCTCATCGTGGAAGATATTATCGATTCCGGAAACACACTGCATTATCTGGTGGAAATTCTCTATAAGAGAAATCCATCAAGCATCAAAATCTGTACATTACTGGACAAACCGGACCGACGCGTGGCCGATGTGAATGTGGACTATGTTGGTTTTGCCATTCCGGACAAATTCGTAGTCGGATACGGTCTTGATTATGCCCAGAAATACAGAAATCTTCCATATATCGGAGTCGTGGAACTGTAAGGAGGGCAAAGAGTGAATAACAAAAAAAGAATCAGCATATGGCCGTTTGTGATCATATTCCTGCTGTTCGCCTACTGGCTGTGGACCGATCTGCAGGCGCGCAATACGGGCAATTACACATATGCTGAATTCAGGACAGATATTATGACTGACGGCGCAGTGACGCAGGTTGTCATTTCCCCCAATCCGGAAGTGCCTACCGGTGTCGTTTACGTGATCACTAAAGACGGTGAGCAGAAAAATTTCTACACCACCGATGTCAATGAGCTTCAAAACTGGCTTGACGGACAGAACTTTACAAAGGTGTATGTCCAGGATGTGAGCAGGCCATCATGGATTCAGGAAAATCTTGTGTTTATCATCTTCGGCGTGGTGGCGCTGGTGATCTTTTTCTCCTTTGTGTCCGGCCAGCAGGGAGGAAACAGCTCCAATAATAAGATGATGAACTTTGGCAAGAGCCGGGCCAAGATGACCCGCGAGGGTGTCAATAAGATCAACTTTAAAAATGTTGCCGGTCTCCAGGAGGAGAAAGAGGATCTGGCGGAAATCGTAGATTTCCTCAAAAATCCGGCGAAATATACCCAGGTAGGAGCGCGTATACCCAAGGGCGTTATACTGGTGGGCCCTCCGGGAACCGGTAAAACCCTCATGGCGAAGGCTGTGGCCGGGGAAGCGGGCGTACCGTTTTTCAGTATTTCCGGTTCCGACTTTGTGGAAATGTTTGTCGGCGTGGGTGCATCCCGTGTCCGCGACCTGTTTGCGGATGCCAAGAAGAATGCTCCATGTATCGTATTTATCGATGAGATCGATGCGGTTGCCCGCCGCCGTGGTACAGGTATGGGCGGCGGCCACGATGAGCGCGAGCAGACACTCAACCAGCTTTTGGTGGAGATGGACGGCTTCGGTGTCAATGAAGGCATTATTGTTATGGCTGCCACAAACCGTGTGGATATTTTGGACCCGGCTATTTTAAGACCTGGCCGTTTTGACCGTAAGGTTGCCATCGGCCGCCCGGATATCAAAGGCCGCCGTGAGATCCTCGACGTCCATATCAAGGGCAAGCCTTTGGGCGATGACGTCAATCTGGACCAGATTGCCCAGACGACCGCAGGATTTACCGGCGCGGATCTGGAAAATCTTATGAATGAGTCCGCCATCGCCGCAGCGAAGGCCGGCCGCGCTTATATTGTCCAGGAGGATATCCGCCAATCCTTTGTCAAGGTGGGGATCGGTACGGAGAAAAAGAGCCGCGTTATTTCTGAAAAGGAAAAGAAGATCACCGCCTATCACGAGGCCGGACATGCGATCCTTTTCCATGTACTGCCGGACGTTGGACCGGTTTACAGTGTATCCATCATTCCTACCGGTATGGGCGCCGCAGGCTATACGATGCCGCTGCCGGAAAAGGATATTATATTCAATACAAAGGGCAGGATGCTCCAGGATATTATTGTCGCCCTGGGCGGCCGTGTGGCGGAGGAAATCATTTTCGACGACATAACCACAGGCGCTTCTCAGGATATCAAGTCTGCCACATCCACAGCCAAGGCTATGGTCACTCAGTTTGGTATGTCCGACGAGGTTGGCCTGATCTGCTATGCCAATGACGAGGATGAGGTATTTATCGGACGGGATCTGGCCCATACAAGAGGCTACGGTGAAAATGTGGCCACGACCATTGACCGCGAGATCAAGCGGATCGTGGACGACTGCCACAGAGAGGCCCGCCGCCTTATCGATGAGAACCTGGACGTATTGCATAAATGCGCAAAGCTTCTTATTGAAAAAGAAAAAATTACCCGCGAGGAATTTGAAGCCCTGTTTGATACAGACAAGCTCTCCTTCGAGGTATAAATATCAAAGCATTTAGGACGCTCCGGAAGACACAAGAGATGGACCGGCAGACATATTGCATGTCTGCCGATGGAAATCTCTGTGGTTTTCGGGGCGTTTTGTATAGTCCTGAACGGTTACGTGAAAAGTAACCAAACTTGCTCTTTTTTGGAAAATGAGGTTGTATTGTCAGGTGGATTATTATAAAATAAAAATAGCATGCTATCGCTAACTTTTGTAATTGCAACGTTAGATGTTCGCATATAAGGAGCAGGATTATGGGCTTAAATATAGATTTTAATCAGATGTCATATACAGAGCAGCTTCAATTTTATATCAACCGGATGCATCCGGCGATCAATAAGGACGCTCTGTTTGCCGACGGCACCCCCGATTACCGCAGCTTTACCCGCAGCGGCGGCGGTTATACGGTGACACTGCGTTTCCGCACGGCAAAAAATAATGCGGAGCAGGTCCAGGTTGTTATGGACGGCCGCACCATTGAAATGAAGCGGTTTTTTTCAGATAAATTGTTTGACTATTACGAGTGCTGTGAGCACTGCGGTTTTGGCGGCCAGGAATATTATTTCAAAATAACCTCCGGAAAAATGGTTGTGTACTATAATAAACGGGGAGCCATGGACGATGTGCAGTCCTATTACAGCTTCCTTCTTGTGCCGGAATTTCATACGCCGGACTGGGCCAAGGGCGCTGTATTTTACCAGATTTTTGTGGACCGGTTCTGCAACGGAGATCCTTCCAATGACGTGGTGGATAAGGAGTATTATTACGTCAACGGCCAGGTGGAGCAGGTCAAGGATTGGGACAGCCTGCCCGCAGTAATGGATGTGAACCGCTTTTATGGCGGAGATTTGCAGGGGGTCATGGATAAGCTGGACTATCTGCAGGAGCTGGGGGTGGAGGTCATTTACCTCAATCCCATATTTGTTTCGCCTTCCAACCATAAATACGATATTCAGGATTATGATTACATAGACCCGCATTTTGGAAAAATCGTCGATGACGGCGGGCGGACGCTGGAGCATTGGGAGACGGAAAATACCGGCGCGCAGCGCTATATCCGCCGTGTGACTAATAAAAAGAATCTGGAAGCCAGCAACGCCTTTTTTGCCCAATTGGTGGAGGAGATCCACCGCCGTGGTATGAAGGTGATTCTGGACGGCGTATTCAATCACTGTGGTTCATTTAATAAATGGATGGACCGGGAACGGATCTATGAAAATCAGGAGGACTATGAAAAGGGAGCCTATGTGGCTGCGGAGAGCCCTTACCATACATTTTTCAAGTTTATGGATAATACCTCCTGGCCTTATAATAATAATTACGACGGCTGGTGGGGCCACGACACGCTGCCAAAGCTCAACTATGAGGAATCCCCGGAGCTGGAAAGCTATATTTTAGATATTGCCAGAAAATGGGTTTCCCCGCCGTATAACGTGGACGGCTGGCGTCTGGACGTGGCGGCGGACCTGGGCCATTCGTCTCAGTACAACCATGAGTTCTGGAAGCGCTTCCGCCAGGCTGTCAAAGAGGTCAATCCGGACGCGCTCATATTGGCTGAGCATTACGGAGATCCCGCGTCCTGGATCCAGGGGGATCAGTGGGACACCGTTATGAATTATGACGCCTTTATGGAGCCGGTCACATGGTTTCTGGCCGGTGTGGAAAAGCACAGCGACGAGTATTGCGGCGACCTGCTGGGCAACCATGAGGCCTTTTTCGGGGCCATGAGCCATCATATGTCACGGTTTCATTTTGAATCACTTTACGTGGCCATGAATGAGCTGTCCAACCACGATCATTCCCGTTTCCTGACCCGGACCAACCATCGGGTGGGCCGTTTGGCCAATGTCGGCTCGGCCGCAGCGTCGGACGGCGTGGATGTATCCCTGCTCCGCACCGCTGTGGTCATACAGATGACCTGGCCGGGAGCGCCGACCATCTACTACGGCGACGAGGCCGGCGTGTGCGGTTGGACTGATCCGGACAGCCGGCGGACATATCCGTGGGGCCATGAAAATAAGGAACTGATCCAGTTCCATAAGGACATTATAAAAATCCACAAGGACCATCCGGCTTTAAGACTTGGTTCTCTGAAGTTTTTGGCGGGCGACTGGAATGTGCTGGCCTATGGCCGTTTTGACCGCCACGAGCAGCTTGTGGTGGCTGTCAATAATCACCCATTTGATATTAAGGAGATCCGGGTGCCGGTGTGGCAGCTTGGCATCGAAAACCAGCAGAAGCTTAAATGCCTGATTATGAGCACCCAGAGCGATTACACGCTGGATATGGGCATATTTACGGTGTGTGACGGTTGTATTAATATGACATTGCAGCCGTGCAGCGCGATGGTGCTGCATCATGGCGAGCTTTAATGTGGTGGCAGAGTTATAGTGATGATTGGGCGGCCAGGCACAATTATGTCCGTTTAGCGTGGAATGATCGCCCTCTGAAATAATCGTCTTTTGAAATGATAGCGGTGCTGGCTTTTGACCTGAATTTAAGGTTGGGAGCCAGCGGCTACGAAAGACAGAAAAAATTGTTGAAAAAAATTTAAAAAAGCTATTGACAGAAATGCCCATTTATTGTAAAATAAACTTCGTCGTCAGGACAGCATAATGAACTGACACAATGCGCGAGTGGCTCAGTGGTGGAGTATCGCCTTGCCAAGGCGAGGGTCGCGGGTTCGAATCCCGTCTCGCGCTTCTTTTTTTGCCCGGAAAGTACCGTGTTTATGCGGCTTCCGGGCTTTTGCTTTCTAAAATTTCGTATTCCATTTTATTCCACTTTTTGTGAAAAGATTTTATTAATCTGTTTGGGCTTTTCGGCTTCCTTAGTCAAGCTAAAATAATAGTTATTGTAAGTGGTCCGTATTGAAGCGTGTCCGGCAAGGTCTTTAACATCACGTAAGCCCCGTCAATTCTTTATACTTCCGTATTTCCGCCTCAACCTGCTCGATCGTCGCATGTCTCGACCCAACACTCATATTTTCATCCGCCATATGCCGCAGGTAATCAAACAGTGACGCGGCCATATGCTGCTCCGTTATTTCAATGATCGCAAACGGCGCCCCCTGCTTAACAAGAATAGCATGATTGATCCCCTTGGCATAGACAACGACTTTGCTTAAATTGGGGGCGTTTGTCAGGACGAGCTGATAGTGCGGGAAATGGTTCAGCGACCAGAGGATCTGCTCCAAATGGAGGATATACTCCTCCGGCGTGTAGTAAAGTGGCGGCCCTGAGATCATTTTCGTTCCGGGAATCTCCAGCGTTCCCGCCATGACCTCCTCCGGCGGCACAAAATGCATCATATCGATAAATACATGGTTTTCCAGAATCTTTTCCAGGTTTTTAAGCCGTTTTTGCATCGTTTCCACCATTTGGCGGGCAAAGGGCTGTCCGCTGCGGGCAATGCGGTCAAGTATCTGGGGCGGCAGTGTAGCGGTGGAAAGCTTGCTGGATTTATAAATGCCTGTATCGTCTATTTTAGAAAAATCCAAAAGACAGTTAAATAGCCGGTCCGGCTGCTCCATCGTATATAAATTCATCATGTGCCGGCAGCGGGAAACCTGATCGCTGAACTCATCGGACAGCGCATCGATCATCTTCCGGTCCGTGGTCAGCAGCGTCATCCGTCCGTTTTTCTGGCCGTTGAGGGAAAAGGCCTGAAGGGCGACGTGCTTTGGGGCAATAAATAACGTCCGCCGGTAAAGATTATCCCGCACAAAGGGATAATAATATTGCGTGATGGCGCTGGCCATATAGGCGGGAATCCAACGTTCCAGAGAGCGGAAGGACAGCTCCAGATTGTCCACCGGCGGCTGTATGCGGTGGAACTTGCAGCCCTTATCCACCAGTTGGGCGATGGAACGGCTGAAATCCCGGATAAATCCCGCGTCCTCGATGATCCAGTCCATACATTCATCTGAGCTGATCTCCAGCGTACACCCCTTATCCAGTGATAAAACATAGGCAATAAAATCTCGGAAGGCCTGCCGCTTCCCTTCATTGTCATAATAGACGACAAAATTGCCTTCGGAAATGGGCTTGGGCTCTGATGAAACGCTGTCATCCGTTTCGGCTATGGGCGTGAATTTATCTATGGAATTGAGGAAATGTCCGGCCTCGCTCCTGTTTGGCGAAGGCACATTATCCGTGGACAGCCAGTTGAAAATAACGTTGGTCAAGACCCATCCTGTGGGCCGGGATTGCAGCCGGGCATCGGATGTCAGCTCGTAAAGTGCGCTGAGCAGATGATCCTCCGTTAAAAACTGGGTAAAATATTCGGCAATACTCTGGATAATATCCGGCTTGGGCGTACCTCTGGCCCCGGTTTTCATACGGCTGATATTGGAACGGTCCATATTCAGCGCTTTTGCCAGGGATGTGGTGGTGGTGCCGGTCATATTTAACAGGTCTGTGAGCTTATCTGAGAAATTCATAGCGTACCTCCCATAGTTTTATATCGCATCATCATAATGGCTCAGACGCCTGAAATGATTACTTTTCTCTTCATTTTCGGATAAATTCATTTTAACACAGGAGCGGTTAGATGTATAGATAAGGACGGCACGATGTCACGAAACGTGACAAAAACGGCACGTGCCACTTTACCAAAATCGGTTGTTTTTTACAAATGAATCCAGTACAATCATATTCAAGAGGGAAAGAGAAATGTCGAAGACGCCATCCAGGTTGTCTTAAAATCATTTAATCGGCTGAATTTCCCAGTCAAAACCAAAGATTGACAAGAATAGACAAATAAAGCCAAAAATGGTCAATGACAAAAAGCACAGAATGTGAGTTTTTGCATAACACAGCATCAGCGGAGTAAATATAACCTTAGCTGTCAGGATATATTTAAAGGAGGTACAGGATGTGCAGTTGAATATAACCACCGATTACGCCGTACGCTCCGTATTATATCTGGCTACGATCGGCCGCATGGCGGCGGCACCCGAAATCGCGGAGCGGATGCATATTCCGAGGCAGTACCTGACGACCATGGCCCGAAGGCTGAAGGACGCCGGACTGATCCGGGCCCAGGGAGGAAAGTGTGGCGGCTATATGCTGGCCCGTCCGCCGGAAGCTATCACTCTGTTGGATGTGATCCGGGCCACCGAAGGAACGATGAACCTGAACCGCTGTCTGGAGCATGATAAATATTGCAGCCGCTTTGCCACAGAGGATTGCCCGGTCCGGGAGGTTTATACGGACCTGCAGGAAATGGTGGAGAATTATCTTGGCGGCGTCACGATGGCGGATTTAAAGAATAAGCTAATAAAATGAAAGTTGCCCGCGGATGACGGCGATAGCCGGTCAGGCAGTAATGCCGGAGCAAGTCAGCCGCCCAAACAGGAGGATGAGCGATTATGGACAATGAAGTAAAGAAAAAGAAGAAAGGCCGGGCCGGTATGGTCGTCAGTATTATACTGTGCGTCATATTCATACCGATCATTTTGATCAATGTGACATTGATCGTCAAAACCTATACAAACCCGGACCACCTGCCCGATATATTTGGTGTCAAACCGGTGATTGTGCTTTCCGGTTCCATGAGCCCCGTATTTGAAGCCGAATCACTGATCTTTGTAAAAAAGACAGATACAGCACAGTTGGCCGAGGGTGACATTATCTGCTATATGACCGATGGAACAGCCATCACTCACCGCATTGACGAGGTGAAAACAGAGGATGGCAAGACCAGCTACATAACAAAAGGTGATGCCAATAATACCGTCGATTCCACGACGGTTTCGCCGGAACAGGTTGAAGGCGTATATATTGGAAAAATTAACGGACTGGGCGGCTTTGCCATGTTCATGCAAAGCACTACCGGAATGATCGTATTTATCGTCGTACCGGTGCTCCTATATCTGGCCTTCGACATCCTGATGCGCCGGAGAGAGTCCAAAAAAGAAAAGAGCCGTACCGCGCAGTTGGAAGCCGAGCTGGAACAGCTTCGGGCCTCCAAGGAGGACCCGGCGGCGCCGAAGACTACCTGAACACACAGGTGAATCTTCCACCCATTTGCCCGGCTGGTACCGGACGGAACCAAAGAGGGTTATGTTGTATGTATTAGCTGCCTCCCCGGCGTGCACAGCACCGGGGGTCCGCAGCTTACATAGAGCCGGACGACCGGCAAAAGAGAAATGCTGCGGAGGCAGACCCGAAGATACCTTCCGGCGGCGAAGCTCCAGTACCTGTGGCAGATGCCGCGAAAAGTTGCTTCGGGGGAAAATAATAATCTTTTATTAATTTAAAGGGGGAACTTAATATGAAAAAGAGTTCATTGAGAAATTTAGGAGTTATGGCAGTCGTGCTTTGTTTGGTGACGACTTGTCTGTTGGGCGGAACGTTGGCTAAGTATACCAGCACGATTACTGGTACAGGAACTGGTACAGTTGCAAAGTGGAATTTTAAAGCTAATAACAGCGATGGTACTACGACCGTAAATATAGACCTTGCAGATACTCTTACAGGTGGAACTAATATTGCAGCAAAGAGAATGGCCCCAGGTACAGATGGTCAATTTGATATTAGAATTAATGCAACAGGTAGTGAAGTTGGTATAGATTATACTATTGCTTTTTCTGACTTATCTAATATTCCAACCGGATTAAAATTTTATTCGGATGCTGGTTTTAGTACAGAAATTACAGATTTAGCTACGTATAATGGTTTTAATGGTTCAATAGCTTTGGCAGATGTAAATACAGAAGTTACAAAAACTATCTATTGGCAGTGGGCTATGGATGGTAATGAAAGTGATGATGTAGCAAAGGGTACCGCTGGCGGTGCAGATGGAACAAAGATAGGTTTTAATGTTACTATAACTGGTACACAGGCTGATCCTACTGCTACACCAGCATCCTAATCTTCACCACAGCCCGTCTGTGCCGGGCTATACCTCCCCAGGGCCTTCGGCCCTGGGATGATCACCGGAATCCACATACCGATTCCGATGATCATCCAAAGGCCGAAGCTTTTTGTATATAAGCACAAAGCAAACGATCGACATAACTAGACTGACAAAATTAAAAATGTGATACAAGACTGTATCCCATACCAGGAGGTGGACCATGAGCCATATGCCATCAGATTCTCTAAATGATTCCTCAGCAGAGAACAAACGGCGGCGTTTCTACCTCCTTCTTGTTCTGCTCTTTATGCTCGTGGGCGTATCCTCCTGCATCGTGGGCTACATTCTGGGCCAGCGGTCCGCGCCGGTAAATACCGGAAAGCTCATCGATACGATTATCCTATCGCCCACCGAAAAAAATGAAACCGAAGAAAAAAATGTACCTTTAAGTCTGTCCGGCCGCGTATATTATACCAACGGCGAGCCCTATGCCAACCGTAATCTGGAACTGCACAGTACACCCCGCACGACCCGCACGGATGACAGCGGCGCCTTTTTCTTCTACGATGTGGAATCCGGCAGTCACGTATTAAAGGTAGTGGATGACGATGGCAATGCCGTTGCTCAGGTCAATGTAGCTTTAGACCGCAGTCCGGAAAATACCGGCGCATCCATACAGGCCGAAGGTGACGGCGGCTATCAGCTTAATGTTACCGCTGATACCCTTCTTGTGGAAATGGAAGTGCAACTGGACGCCGCCGGTCAGGCGATGTCTGTAAATACACAAACCTTCACCGGCGTTATGGCCGATGGCCGTGTCATTTCCGCAAACGGCGAGTTCCACGCATCCGACGGCCTGATCATTACACCCCAGGGCACGCATGTATTTCCGGATGGAACCGTCAGTGTGGCCGGTGACGGCGTCCTGTTTAGCGACGGAACCTATGTGGATAAGGAGGGCAATGTAACCCTTCCAAATAATGGGGGGAATATTGCCGCAGGCGGAAGCGTGACGCTGAGCGGCGGCGCGCTGCTGTCCTCTGATGGAAATGTGACATTGCCTGATGGTACACAGATCCATCTTTCTGACAGTTCGGCTAAAATGCCCGACGGAACCGAAATCCGATCCGACGGAACAGTAATCACAAGCGAAGGCACCGAAATCCCTCCGGATGGAAAATCTGCCATCCAGCCGGGAAAATCAAAGGATTCTCAGGAAACGACGGCCCCGGACAACGGAGGAAATCCGCCGGGGGATTCGGGAAATGGCGAAGGCACCACCACGCCGCCCGCAGTTAACCCGCCGTCGGGCAACCGCCCGCAGCCGGGCCCTGGCACGGAAAATCCACCGGATACAAGGCCAAACGTGCCGCCGGATACAAAACCAAACGTGCCGCCAGATACGGAACCGGACACACAGCCGGAAACGCCGCCGGACACGGAGCCCGATACAAAGCCGGAAAACCCGCCGGATACAGGGCCGGACACAAAGCCGGAAACACCGCCGGACACGGAACCGGACACAAAGCCGGAAACACCGCCGGATACGGAACCGGACACCGAGCCAGATACAAAGCCGGAAGTGCCTCCGGATACAGAACCGGACACCGAGCCCGACACAAAGCCGGAAGTGCCGCCCGACACAGAGCCGGATACCGAGCCTGACACGGAACCAGATACCGAGCCCGGAACGGGCGACGAATCCGAGACGGACCCGCCGGCGGTTTACAATGTGACTTACAGCTACGATAAGACCTACACCTTCGCCGGTCTGCCGGCGCTGCCTCAGGATAGTGAAACCTATACCGAAGGGCAGACCGTGAAAGTAGCCGTTGCCTTTGCCGATGTGGCCGGGGATGGCGGAAATTGGCATTTTACCGGCTGGACCCTGGATGGAAATACGGTCGGAAGTACCGCAGTCATGGTGCCGGGCGGCCTGGAATTTATCGGCGGCTGGATATGGATCGAGGGCGAAGAAAATTTGCCGGGCATGGCAGAGGTGACGGAAAACGGCATCCGTTGGGAGCAGTTGAATTTTGTCAATTTATTTGCCAACAATGACAGTGCGCTGGATGGAAAGTTATACCCGGGCACGACCGGATATTATAAATTTAACATTAATAACCCGCAAAGCTATGCTATTGATATGAGCCTGACCATGAGTGAGGCGGAGCATCAGGCCGGAGCGATCCCATTTTTATACCGGTTAAAGGCCGGAAATCAGTATGTGGCGGGTGACAGCGACACATGGCTTTCCGCATCTGAGCTGTCAAATGCAGGTGTGGTATTGCCATCAGGCACCAATATGGAGTATACTTTAGAGTGGGAGTGGCCTTATGATTCGGGAAATGACGCGCTGGACACAGCCATCGGTTCCGACGAGAATTTAAGCCACATCATCACAATAAATCTATATTTGGAGCAGATAAAATAATGAAAATGATAATAAAAATAGTCCGGGGGGTTGTTATTGCCCTGCTCTGCCTGCTGTTGGCGCTTAATCTGTGGCTCATCGCCGCGCGGGTGTTTCTGCACCAGGACCTGCCCAAGGTGTTTGGTTTTTCTCAAGCCGTGGTCATGTCCGGGAGCATGGAACCGCTCTTTAGCGCCGGTGATGTGGTAGTTTTTCAGGAGCAGGACAGCTACGCGGTGGGCGACGTGGTCATATTCCGGCGGGATGGCGTGTTCATCACGCACCGTATTGCCGGGCTGCAGGAGGATCACTTTATTACAAAGGGCGATGCCAATAATACCGAGGATCAGCAATTGCTTGCCCCGGAATATATCGAAGGCAGGCTTGTGCTCATCATTCCGGGCATTGGAGCAGTTATGAACTTTTTGAGAAGCCCTCTGGGCATACTTTTAATTGTTGTCGTGGGCTTGCTCCTTGTGGAACTTCCGGAAATCTGGGGCCGGCATAAGGGAAGGCGGGGAAACGAAAATGAGTGAGAAAAGGAAAAACAGAGGCTGGGTGCGCTGGCTCGTATTTGCCGTCGTTGTCACGGCCCTTGTGTCAACCACCACTCTTTCCCGATATATGACGACGATCACCGGCCATGCAACGGCCACGGTGGCCTCGGTAGATATGAATGTGGCCGAAAATGCGGCCAGAACGATGAGCTTTGACATTACCGGACTGAAGCCTGGAGGACAGATGACCTATACATTTAATATATGTAATTTTTCCGGCAATAAGGCCAGCGAGGTGGCTTTGGATTATCTGATCCATGTGACTTCCACCGGCAACCTTCCGCTGACATTTGCATTGGAAAGTACCGCGGCGAATCCCGAAGGCTCCAAAATGGCCGGTGCGCTGGATTTACCGTCCGGCACGACAGTGTGGACGACGGCAAGTCCGGGATATTTACCTCATTCCGTAAATACAACCCATACGTATACATTGACGGTATCCTGGCCTGCCGCGGCCAATGACGCTAAGTATGCCAATGAGATCGACAGCATTACGATCAATGTGGACGCTCAGCAAGCGATGCCGGAAACGGTTTCCGGCGTCAGCACAAAGTGACAAAAATGCAGCGCTAAGTGATTGAAACGCAACGCGGTTGAAACGCGGCACAAAATGACGGAAACGCAGCACAGCATGATTTAAAAGGAGGTGGCGCAGTTGAGCCAGAAAGGGAAAGCTTTCCCGGAAGCATCCAGTAAAAAGTATCACCGCAGACCCGGCGGAAATTTCTGGGCCTGTGTCATACTCATATGCGCCGCATTGCTGACTCTGGGGGGCATAACCATTGCCAAATATACACAGCAGTGGAGTAAAACAGTGGCCGCCGTGCCGTCCTCCTTCTGCTTTGTCAGCGACTATTTAAAAGAAGGCGGCGCGCAATACGATATTTATACCGGAGCGGTGGACATTGTCATCAGCAACAGTGACGGGGCCAACACGGCCGATGAGGCGGTTATATACACGCTGAGTACGGATAACGGCGCGTTGAGTCCGGCCGGAGGGGCGGCGCAGTCGTCACTGACAGAACAGCCGGCGGCGGGAGATACGCTGACCGGGCAGTTTGCAGCGGGAACGGCTCAGGCGCAGACCATGACTCTGAGCGCAGCGCCGGGCCAGACTTGCACGGTGACGGCCCAATCCACAAGCCCATATAGCCGGACACTTACTGCTACCTTTCGTTTTATGGACAGCGAGGGGAGCACCGTATACAGTGTAAAGGATTATGGGAATTATTGTGAGCTGATCATCAGCACGGCAGAGACGCTTCCCACGTCTGTGTCCTGGCCGTCGGATCTTTCACCGGACAATACAAACGATCTGATGAAGGGCTGGACCGGCGGCACATACGGAAGCCTGTCGTTAGAGGAAAACAGTACGTACCATCTTATATTTTTCAAAAGTAATCCGTCAAGACGCTGCACCGTGGCGCAGCAGATGCTGAACAGCGAGACGATAACCATGCCATAAAAATCCTGAGGAGGTATTTCCATGAAGCGAGGACGTTCAAAGGGAAAGCAAAAAGTGAATATTGTTCTGGCGCTGCTTTTGGTCGTCTGTATGCTTATTTCCGGAACCGCGTCAATGCTGCCTAAAAGCTACGCGGCCGCGGCTGTCGGCGTGTATCAGGTGGGCGAAAATGTAACTGCCACGCTTTACAGCAATGGCTGTCTGAGCCTTAGCGGCAGCGGGGATACATACGACTACAATCCCGGCGTCACGGCAGCGCCGTTTTATGGCAGCCGCCTGTCCATCACATCGGTGGAGATTGGCGGGCAGATCACAGCTATTGGCGACTATCTGTTTTACAATTGCGGAAATCTTACGGGCTCACTGACTATCCCGGCATCGGTGGTGCGCATCGGAACACGGGCATTTTCCGGTGACAGTCCGGTCAATGCGCCGTCATTGAAATACATATACAATAAATTTATCGAGGGCGACATCGTTGTGGAACCGGAAACCGATGGAACATCCCCGGACAGCGCCGCTTCTGCGGGAATCGATGGAACATCCCCGGACAGCACCGCTTTTACGGAAATCGATCCGGCGGCACCGTTCTCCACGTTGGCACAGATGCAGCCCAACAGCCGCATTTTAGTTGCAGACGGGGAGCCGGACGGCGCATCGCCCGATCCGGTGACGGAAGCTCCGGCAGCGGATACACCGGCTGCGGCAACTTCGGCAGCAGCAACCCCAGCGGCTACAGAAGCCCCGGTTCCAGCAGCTCAGGTTCCGATGACAGCGGCCCCGGCCTCCGCGGCAGCGGATGCAGCGCCGCCAGTGACGGAGGCTCCGGCAACAGAAGCACCAGCGACGGAAGCTCCAGCAACGGAAGCGCCGGCCGCGGATACTAAAGCGCCGATGACGGAAGCTCCGGTTCCAGATACTAAAGCGCCGGTGAAGGAAACCACGCCTACGGATACTAAAGCACCGGCGACGGAAGCTCCGCCTACGGATACTAAAGCGCCGGCGACGGAAGCTCCATCTACGGATAGTAAAGCACCAGCGACGGAAGCGCCACAAAACGGAACGAAGCAAACGGAAGTTCCGCAATCCGACACAAAGCAGAGCGAAACACCGCAGGAATCTCATTCCGGCGCAGCACAAACTTCTGCTGACGAAACCGATACAAACCAGTCTGGAGCAGAAAGCGAGACAACTGAGTCGGGCAGCGAGACGCTCGAATCAGAAAGTGATACTGCGGAGTCTGAAACCGAAGAATCTGAATCGGCTCCGGAGTCGGAAATACGCCACATTACCCAGCAGGAAATTGGCGGCGAAATCTTTTATCCGGGTCAGACCGGCGTGTACCATGCAGACGGTATGCAAAATACAAGCTTTATCAATGCGGCCGCCGCAGCCGGTTACCGATGGATCGACGGCTGGACGCAGCTTACTTTTGACAATGGCGCCGGTGAGAGCAGACAGATTTCTGTTCCCGTAGCTTCCGGCAGCGTTTTTCTTCCGGATGATCTGGCAGTTGGGCTGCCGGTACCGGAGGATGCATACAGCACCTATGAGTTCCTTGGGTGGGCTGACGGTGCAGGTTTGGAGCCCGTGCCCGAGAAAGGCTACACGGCTCCGTGGAATTTTACAAGTAGTTCTGTGACCGTGGTAACCGCAGTGTGGCAGAAGAATTTAAGAAATATGGAAGAGGAGACCATTTCCGCCAATGTGACCGCTCCGGATGGCAGCCAGACGCTTGGCGTGTCCATCACCGGAAAGCTTCCGGCCAATGCCGGGGTGCTGGCGGAAATGCTTCCGATTCCCGACGCTCAGGCAATTGTTGACAGTCAGCTCGGTGACGGCAATGGAAGCACGGTCCTATATGCATTGGACATTTCCATCATAGTCGATGGTGAAAAATATCAGCCGTCGGATTATGGAGAGAGCGTTCAAGTATCTATTTCGGATATTTCTGTAACAGACAGCCAGCCATTGCACGTATGGCATGTGGCAGAGGATGAAAATGGCAATGCCTCCGGTCTGGAGGATGTGGCCGTAGAAAGTGTGGAAACGGACGCGCTGGCCTTTAGTGCCGACAGCTTTTCCACCTATATTGTCGCTGTGAAAAATGCGACTGACAGTTATAGGGTAAATATTGCCGCCAGCGACCGCTATAAGCTTTATAGCGATGCGGCGTGCACGCAGATTCTTGAAAGTGAGATTACGGTGGAGGCCGATGGGATTCTGGATTTCTGGCTTCAGGCCGAGACATACGGCGAAACACCGGAACAGTATTATGAAATAACCGCATACATGGCCGGTACGGACAGTCAGAGCGGCCAGGCGGTAACGCTGGAGCCTGTGACAGATGAACCAGTGGCAGATGCGCCTGCGCCGGATGAACCTGCAGCAAATGAGTCTGCGCAGGGTACTGAAAACGTGGATATTGGCGGTCGGTATCATTATCGCCTGACGGTAACATCGAATACGTCCATATGGTTTACAAGTGCAGAAGCGGGCGGACAGGGCAGCACGGCTCCGCGGGCGGAGCTGGATCTGCAGGACGGGAGCGTGACTATCGAAGCTTCCGGTTCCGAGTTTCTCGTGACCTATGGCAATCAGAGCTGGACCTGGTCCGGCAATACCTTTTATATCACCTCCGCAGGTGCACAGACTGGCAATACCTTTACTTTGAAATCCGGTATTGTGAATGTGTACATGGATTCGTTGAATATTACCAGCTCTGGCAGCGCTGTCAATGTTCTGGGCGGAACACTGAATCTCTATGTGGCGAACGGAATGACCGCCATTGACAGCGCTGGTGGCGCTGGCACGGGCGACGCCGGTACGGACGGTCAAAACGCGAACAGCGGTAGCACTGGCAGTGGCGCTGCGGCAGCGTCTATATTGACATCTTCATCGGCTCCAGCTATTGGAGTGAGCACGGGCGCCAGTCTGTTCCTTACGGCGGAGTCCGGACAGACACTGAGCCTAAGCAGCGGGGCATCACCAGCCATTGGCGGAACTGGCGGCGATGGCGGCACCTCATCAGGAGCGGGCAACGTTCAGATAACGAATAATAGCGCTAATTTGACGCTGAATACAGGAAATGGTGCTGCGGCGCAGATTGTAGCAAAGCAGTATACCTATATAACAAATTCAAATACCGGCGCGTTGCCCTTTACCGCCGCATTGTCGGACAGTAAGCTCGTGGGTTATTTCACAAATGGAAGATTGTATTCGGCAGATGCAGAGCAGACGGTGACCGCCCCAACGTCATTTCAGTCCTGCGGTGTATCTTATGATATGGGCCAGTTGACAGTCAGCGAATCCGTAACTGCAGATGGCGGCCTGGAAATTTTAGCAGCCGTCAATGAAAATGACAAAAACATGCCGATGAAGGTTTCGGTGACCCGGGATGGCGCATTGGCCGAGGGCACCGATTATACGTGGAAACCGGCCGAGGGCAGACTGACTGTGATTCCTCAGTCATCTTATGGGAACCTGTATATTGCCAAAGACGGCGATGCCTGCTATCTGCGCGGTATTACCGCAGCCCAAGTCCTGGCGGGAAGCGGGCGAGTACTCAATTTACTATCCTCATCCGCCGGCGGTGGCGGAACTGCCGCTAATGCAGGCACAGCCGCGAATGGCGCTGCGACGCTTCTCTACGATATGCAGTATGTTCCGGACATCGATCATCCGCTGAGACTGGACTTTTCACAGCCGTTGCCGGCAGGAACCGAGCTGACCTTTATCGATTTCACCAGCGGCGGAGCTCCGGCGTATTATTATTACCATGCCACAGGAGCTGCGCAAAGCATACCACTGACCGCTTTTTGTAAAATGGGAACGGCTTTGGCGTTTTCCGAACCGGTTGCGGTTCAGGAGGGAACGACTGTCAGTGTGAAATATCAGATTTGTGTGGATTTTCCAGAGGGGAGCAGCGATACGTCGGCACTTTCGATAACGCTGTCGCAGGGCGAGGACGCCGCAAATAGCTCCGGAACCTATGGAGCATCTGGAAATGCTCTTGGCAGCGGCACATCCGCTGATGGAAGCACTGGCAGTGCAGGTGTTGGCACAGTTGCTAATACTGCTGGCAGCGGCACGCCTGGTGTGACTGGCGGCGATGCCGGTAGCTCCGGCGGCACGGATGCAGGCAGTTCCGGCACGTCAACCGCTGCCGATACAGCTATCGAACTGACCGCTGTCATCAGCCGCTCTGGCGCTGTGGGTTCTTCCGGGGATGTGGTGATCGGCCAGGTGACTGCCGACGGCAGCACCATGAATGTTCCTGTAACTGTGAACGCTTCGGGGCAGGGGAATGCAGTTCTCATTCTCCGACTCTTTGACGCTGAGGATCAGCCGGCTGTATTCCCAGAAAAAACATCCTGTCCGTCAGCCACAAGTAAGACAGTTCGCGGAAATTGCGCCATATTTGATCTGGGCGCTGCGCAGATGAACAATGCCGGGTACACTGTGGTGCTGCCGGATCTATCGGCAGGAAGCTACAAAGTCCAGGCGGAAATATGTGTTGTTCCATCTGAAGAATACGCCAGCCCCATGCACGGCCTGGTGGGCAGCTCCGCTGCATCGGAGGCCGTTGCCATATCCGGCCCGGCTATTTATGGGATTACTGCGGAGCTGGCAGGTTCCGGCGATGAACGGATCGTGTCCAATGACACGGGGAATCAATTGACCTTTAACGTAACCTATACGGTACCAGAGAACGCTCAGGCTAATGTGGATATTTCCATAGAATCAAAAGCCACCGACGGCTTTTATGGTCTTGAAAAGCCCAACTGGACCATCAGCGGCCCTGTATCCTCAGGAACCTCCGGTGACAGCAGTACGGCGCAGTATACGGTATCCATCCCGGCCGGAACCACAAAGGGAACGTACCGGATCAATTTCACTTTGAATTATACGGACAGTTCCGGAAAGTCCGCCAGTGTAACCCATCCATATAATATTATTGTCCAATAAAAAACAGCCATGAATCCACCGAAGGGTTCATGGCTGTTTTGAGCTGTGCGGCTGTACTATTTTTGCAATATGCTTAAAACCTCTTTCATAGACGACCAGAACTCGGCATTATTGGAATTGCGAAAAAGAATGAGGTCCTTTTTCTGCTTCGGGTCGCCGATTCCTGTTGGAACAGAGAAGTCGCAGCGGGATATATATTCATCCCAGTGGTTTAACTTCCATGTATCCCGGTCGCTGTTGCGGGCAATCATGCGCTGATGGCATACCTCGGGGTCTGTGACTACCCAGATGATATGGAGCTTGGCATGCTTTTTGGCCAGACGGTTGCGCAGGTCGCGAATATATTGCGGATTGCGTACTTCTCTCGTAAATGGGGCGTTGATCAGTACAATATCATCGTATTCCAGAGCGTTCATGGCCAGATCGAGGATGGCCTGATACTCGTAATTACGAATGTTTTTCTCAAAAAAATAGGAGCTTCGGTTATATGGCTCATTGGCCACTTTAAAAATCTGTTTGCTGAGAACGATAAGCGTATCTTTATCCAGATAGACCACGTGCTTTAAATTTTTTGCCAGTTGCTTCGCCACATAGGTTTTGCCGCAGGCCGGAGGTGAGGTTACAAGAATTAACTTTTTCATAACTTGCCTTCTTTTCTAGTAAGTTTACATAATATTCTGCCTGCGCTCGGGCAGAACTTTCGTATACCTATTATATCATGGATAAAAATGATTATACATGCACAAATTTACCAATTCTGAGAATCAGTGAAATAAAACTATTGTCGAAATAGCGCTCCTGCTTCTCTGCGGAATTGAATCCGTAGAGAAGTGCAGCCTGTTTTGTGCATAAAGTTCGTCCTTTACCAGCACAAAACCTCGCAGCCGTCCTCTGTCACAAGCACTGTAACTTCCCACTGAGCGGAAAGCTGTCCGTCATCTGTATATACCGTCCAGTCATTGGCCTCATCCACATAAATATCCGGAACGCCCATATTTATCATCGGTTCAATGGTAAAGATCATGCCCGGAACCATGAGCATCTCCGTGCCCGGCTCCGAAACATAGCTGACCCACGGCTCCTCATGGAACTGGAGTCCCACGCCGTGGCCGCCGATCTCGCGGACAATACTGTAGCCGTTGATCTTCGCGTGGTCATTAATGACCGCGGCCATATCGCCTAAAAACGTCCAGGGCTTTACATGGGCAATGCCGATGTCCACACATTCCTTCGTAACATCCACCAGCTTTTTTGCCTCCGGTGCTACGCTGCCAATGCAAAACATCCGGGATGAATCGGAGAAATAACCGTGATAGATTGTGGATACATCCACATTGATGATATCGCCCTCATGCAGAATATCTTCTTCGGATGGGATTCCGTGGCAGACCTGATCATTGATGGAGGTGCACACACTCTTGGGAAAGCCTTCAAAGCCCAGGGGCGCGGGGATGCCTCCAAGCTGAGTTGTCTTTTCATAGACCATTTTGTCAATTTCCTCGGTGGACATGCCGGCGCGGATATTTTCTGAAACATAGTCAAGTACGGCAATATTGATCTTACAGCTTTCTTTGATGGCCTGGATCTGCTCCGGTGTTTTGATCATTTCATGCTCCGGAACAAGGTGGCCCTGCTCGGAAAATAAGCGGATCTTGTCATCAAAGGCCATATGGCACTTTTTATATTTCCGGCCGCTGCCACACCAGCAGAGGTCGTTGCGTTCTAATTTTGTGTTCATGGTTTTGGATTCTCTTTTCCTGTAATATGTTTTTTGATGGCCTGAATGCTTTCTGTACTGATAACATGCTCAATACGGCAGGCGTCCTCAGAGGCCGTAGCTGCATCCACCCCAAGCATCATCAGTGCTTTGGACAGCAATGTGTGGCGCTCATAAATGGTGCTGGCAATTTCCTGACCGGACGGCGTGAGCGTGATAAAACCATTTTCATCCATAAGGATATGTCCGCTATTTCTAAGATTCTTCATGGCAACGCTGACGCTGGGCTTTGAAAAGTTCAGCTCATTGGCAATGTCAATGGAGCGGACCTCCGGCTTTTGCTGGCTTAAAATAAGTATTGTTTCCAGATAATTTTCTGCGGATTCATGTATTGGCAAATTAAAACCCCCTTTATCCATAGTATTGAGTACAGTTGTGCTGGTTTCGTAAACGTTGATTTTTGCAATGCTGTACCGGAACCTTTTAATAGAGTCAGCATACCATAAAATTAATGTAAATTCAATGTCAATGGAATTTTTGCGCGTGACTGCCTGTGAACACTATTGACATTTTGGTTAGGAAGTGCTAACCTATAATAAAGATTAGTTATACCTAACCATTTGCAGTGGTTTAATATCGAATGGATATTTTTATCTGAAGCCGGATTTATTAAACGTATTTTGGAATATGGAAGGGGTGAATTTATGAATATTGCGACAGCCGTAATACTTATCGTATTGATCGTTATTGTCTCACTGATCGTCAGGTCCATACTTAAACAGAAGAAGGCGGGCGGCGGTACGTGCGGATGTGGCTGCAGCGGATGCAGCCATAGCTGTTCCTGTGCGACAACGCCTGCACCGAAAAAGTCCATATAGGATTGCCGGAATGGGAACCGCAGGTCCAATGATAAACTTGGACTGTGGTTCCTTTTTTGTTGCCATATGAACGCATATATTTTCGTTAAAATAAAAACTTTTGTTGCCTGAACGTTCAGAATGTTTATAATAATAAGAAGAAGTAGCTTTAGTTGTATCGCCACACACAATAATAAACGTAACAGTCCGGCCCATCTGTCCTGCAACAGATGAAAGATCCCCGGATTTTGAAGAACGATCACGAGAGGAGTATAAATCTTAATGGAAAAAAACAATGCCCTGGAATTTAAATATCTGCGGCTCTTAGCTGATAAATACCCGACCATAGCGGCGGCCTCCACAGAAATCATCAACCTGTCATCCATTCTCAACCTGCCCAAAGGCACCGAGCACGTACTCAGCGATATACACGGCGAAAGTGAGAAATTTTTTCATGTGCTGAAAAATGGTTCCGGCGCTGTGCGCAAGAAAATTAATGATGAATTTGGCAATACGCTGAGTATCCGGGATAAAAAACAGTTGGCTACGCTGATCTATTATCCGGAGCAGAAGATGGATCTGATCGAAAAAGAGGAGCCGGATCTGGACGACTGGTATAAGATCACGCTGAACCGGCTCATTATGGTGTGCAAGCGGGCGGCCTCCAAGTACACCCGGTCCAAGGTGCGCAAGGCGCTGCCCTCTGATTTTGCCTATGTGATCGAGGAGCTGATCAATGAAAAGGTGGAGGTTCTGGATAAGGAAGCCTATTATAATGAAATCATTGCCACCATTATACGGATTGGGCGGGCCAGAGAATTTATCGTTGCACTGTCAAATTTGATTCAGCGTCTCGTTATTGACCATCTTCATATTGTGGGGGATATTTACGACCGGGGCAGCGGCGCCACAGCCATATTGGACCGGCTCATGGGCTATCATTCCGTAGACATTCAGTGGGGAAATCACGATATTGTCTGGATGGGAGCCGCCAGTGGTCACCCGGCCTGTATCGCCAACGTCGTCCGTAATTGTGCCCGCTATGGCAATCTGGACACGCTGGAGGAGGATTACGGCATCAATTTAGTGCCATTGGCCAATTTTGCCATGAATACGTATGCCAATGACGATTGCCGTCTTTTTGATGTGAAGCGCCGCAGCGATGATGTGAGCAGTATGGACGATGAGATTGAGCGCCGGATGCACAAGGCCATCACTATGATTCAGTTTAAGCTGGAGGGGCAGGTTATTTTGCGCCGCCCGGAATTTCATATGGAAAGCCGGCTGCTCCTGGATAAGATTAATTATGACAAAGGCACCATTAGCATCGACGGCCAGGAATATCCGCTGAAGGAATCCAATTTCCCGACCATTGACCCAGCCAGGCCCTATGAGCTGTCCGACGAGGAAAAAGAAGTGGTGGACCGGCTTGTATCGGCATTTATCAACTGCGAAAAGCTCCAGAAGCATGTGCAGTTCCTGTTTAAATCCGGAAGCCTTTATTTATGCTACAATCAAAACCTGTTTTACCATGGCTGCGTGCCGCTGAATGAGGACGGAAGCTTCCGGGAGGTGTCCTTTGGCAGTGAGGCTTACAGTGGAAAGGCTCTGTACGATTATCTGGAGAGCAATGCCCGCAAAGGCTATTACCTGACCAGTGACCCGCGGGAGAAGCTGTACGGACAGGATATTATGTGGTTTATATGGTCCAGTGAAAATTCTCCGGTCTTTGGCAAGGAGAAAATGGCCACCTTTGAGCGGTATTATGTCAATGATTCGCATTTGCAGGAGGAGCATAAGGACCGGTATTACCGTCTTATAGAAAAAGAAGAGATTTGCGATAAAATTATACGGGAGTTCGGACTGGACCCGGCAACCGCCCACATTATAAACGGCCATATCCCGGTGAAATCCCGTCTGGGCGAAAGTCCGATCAAGGGCAATGGCAAGCTGCTCATTATCGACGGCGGCTTTTCCAAAGCTTACGAGAAAACGACCGGGATCGCGGGGTATACGCTGGTGTACAATTCCTACGGACTGCGCCTTGTCACCCATAAGCCGTTTGAAAGCACGGAGCGGGCCATTGCCGATGAGACGGATATTCATTCAGATACGACGATCGTGAAGGAATTTAAGCAGCGGCTGCTGGTGGCAGATACCGATGCCGGCAAGGCAATCAAGGATACGATCGGGGATCTGGAGCAGTTGCTGGATGCTTACCGGCAGGGGATATTGCGGGAAATAAGGTAGTGCTGGCGGCGGAAGCAGTGCTGCCGCATCGTGGAATTTTCATACTTTGCATAGAGCAGTCGAGAGCCGGAGGTGGATACCATTCTGGTTTACGGCTGCTTTTTGCAATAGTATGAACAGTAAAGATAGGCCAACGCTTTTTCGAGATGTTTTCTGGTTAGTTCTTGTAATTATTTGTCGAATCCGATATACTATTCATATAACTTTTGGCGTGTAAAATGGCTGCGTGCAGCATTGATTTTGCGGGCGTCAGGAGCGCATTACTTTAACACGGAGGACGGCTGTGTGCAGCACTGATTTTGTGTTCCCCAAAGGGGATATTCCTGGCGGGGGTGACTGACGATAGATATGTGACATAAGAAAAGAGGTATTCGATGCGACGGATTTACCTGAATAATCAATGGATTTATTATGCATCCTGGACGGATGCGTGTTTGATGACGACTGTGGCGGCGCAGGGGGAGAAGGTGCGTATTCCCCATACGACCGCTGTTTTACCATATAATTATTTTAACGAAGACGATTATCAGACGGTTTGCGGTTATATGCGGATGCTGGCTGTTCCCGAGGCGTTTTTGGGGAAGCGGCTGTTGCTCACATTTGAGGGCGTGGCCCATGTGGCGCAGGTGTTTGTTAATGGAAAGCTGGTGGCGCGGCATTTTTGCGGCTATACGGCGTTTACCGCAGATATAACAGATTATGTAAACTATGGATGTGAGAACCGGATCGTCGTGAAGGTGGACAGCCGGGAAACTCAGAATGTGCCGCCTTTTGGCAATGTGATCGATTACCTGACCTACGGCGGTATTTACCGGGATGTGTATTTGGAGGTCAAGCCTCAGGAATATATTGAGGACGTTTTTGTTCGGACGAGGAACCGTTATGTGGGAGCCGATGGCCTTCCCTGCTCCGGCCACGGTCCGGCGATGCTCTCTGTTTCTGTGCGCCGGGCGCTGCCCGGGAACGGAGCGGAGGATGGAACGGAAGCTGCGTCCGGAAATGCCGCACTGGGGGATGTGTCTCAGTCGCCGGAAAACGCTGCTTACATACAGGTTTCGATTTTTGATGATGCGGATAACTGTATCGCTGTGAAGCGCCAGGGAGTGGCCCGCGGCGACGCCAACACGGCCACGGTGCGGTTTAAGCTGTCGGATGTTGTCTGGTGGGATGTGGATTGTCCGAAACTTTATTATGTGGAGGTGCTTTTGTGCCGTGCCGACGGCGGGCTGCTGGACAGCCAGCGCCAGCGCTTTGGATTCCGGGATGCGGATTTCCGTGCGGATGGTTTTTATCTGAACCGGCGCAGGGTAAAGTTGATCGGTCTGAACCGCCACCAAAGTTACCCTTACGCGGGCTACGCCATGCCAAAGTCCATGCAGCGGCTGGATGCGGAAATATTAAAAGAGGAGCTGGCCGTCAATGCGGTTCGGACCTCCCATTACCCCCAATCACAGCATTTTATCGACCGTTGTGATGAACTGGGGCTTCTTGTATTTACGGAGATTCCGGGCTGGCAGCACATTGGCAATGAGAAATGGCAGAGCATTGCCGCAGGCAATGTCCGGGAAATGGTTGCCCAATACCGGAATCACCCGTCGGTGATCTTGTGGGGCGTGCGTATCAATGAGTCTGCCGACAATGACGATCTGTATTTGAAAACCAACGCCATTGCCCGGCGGATGGACCCTACCCGGGCCACCGGCGGCGTGCGCAATTTTAAGCAAAGCCACTTGTTTGAGGATGTTTATACATTTAATGATTTTTCTCATATTGGAAATAATCCCGGACTGCTGCCAAAAAAGCGGGTGACACGGGCGGCTGCGCCCTATCTCGTTTCGGAGCATAATGGCCATATGTATCCGGTGAAAATGTTCGATGACGAAGCTCAGCGCGTTTCCCAGGCGCTGCGCCACGCCTCGGTTCTGGAGTCGGCGCTTTCGGACACTCAGGTTACCGGGTGTTTTGGCTGGTGTATGACGGACTATCAGACGCACAAGGACTTTGGCAGCGGCGATGGTATCTGTTATCATGGCGTTTTGGATATGTTCAGAAATCCCAAGCCTGCGGCGGGCATTTATGCCAGCCAGGGGGAGCGGATCGTGTGTGAGATCAGCTCGACCATGACTCCGGGCGATTATCCGGGGGCTGTGCCCGGCAAGGTGTGGGTGTTTACCAATGCGGATTTTGTCCGCCTGTACCGCAATGGAACGGTGATCGGGAATTTTTATCCGGACCGGGAGCGTTTTGGCCATCTTCCCCATCCGCCTATCGGCATTGATCCGTCCTATATGTTTGGAAATGGGGAAAATTGGGGGCTTGGAGCGCCGATTTTCCGCTTTGATGTTATTAAAGACGGGCATCTTATCCGCAGGATCATCCGCCGGCCGGCTCAGGGCGCCTATCTGGATGTGATCTGCAGCCATACCCGGCTCATCGAGGGCAGCAGCTATGATGTGGCACTGCTGCGTATCCGTGCGGTGGATGGCCAGGGGCTGGCGCTGCCTTACTACAATGAGCCGCTGCGGCTTATGGCCTGGGGGCCTGTGGCGCTGATCGGCCCGGACACCATCAGCTTAAAAGGTGGCTGTGGCGGTGCATTTGTGCGCACATTGGGCGGTGAAGGCCCGGCCAAAGTGACGA
Organism: Lachnospiraceae bacterium; assembly: GCA_902363555.1. GTDB lineage: Bacteria > Bacillota > Clostridia > Lachnospirales > Lachnospiraceae > Catenibacillus. Next base: position 666,955 of record CABJAM010000001.1, read on the forward strand.
TTTTTGGCAATGGCATGGAGCCGGTGGAAATATATCTGGATGTTTGTAAAGATTCATAAACTGGGTTTTTGTAAAGAATCGTAAAAAGAATAATCTGTGGGGGATACGATGAACAAAATAGATAAAACCGATACGCTGCTTAAAATACTGGCGGACCGCCGCTTTACGGTGGATAGTTATCAGAGGGAATACCGCTGGGGCCGTAAGCAGATCGAGCAGATGATGAGTGATCTTTGTCAGACATTTTTGAAATTTTACGACAATGAAAATCACGGCTCGGTGAAGGAGGTAAGGGATTACGGTTATTATTACATGGGCTGCATCATATGCACCGGAAGCCATCAGATCATTGACGGGCAGCAAAGGCTCACGTCACTGACACTGCTGTTGATCTATCTGAATAATCTCCAGAAAAAGTGCGCAGGAACGCCATATCTGCCGGTGCGCTTTGAACATATGATATTTTCCGATGACTACGGCGAGCCCTGCTTTAACCTGGATGTGAAGGAGCGTCGGGAGTGCTTTAAGGCGCTGTACAATGAGGACGCCTCATACGTGCCGGAGGATGAGAGCAATATCAACATGGTGGAGCGCTACCGCGATATTGAGTATTATTTTCCGGAAGAACTAAAAGGGGAGGCGCTGCCGTATTTTATATATTGGATCAAAGACAAGGTACTGCTTTTGGAAATCGACACACCGTCGGAGGACGAGGCGCACACCATTTTCCTGACCATGAACGACCGGGGCCTAAGCCTGAACAGTGCGGAAATGATGAAGGCTTATGTGATTCAGGAGATTCGCGAGGAGGATCGTGAATATATCAATGAGGTCTGGAAAAAGAATATTAACCGGATCAAATCGGCGGCGGAAAATGACCGCAGCGGTGTGGTCAATGCCGAGGATGTGGAATTTATTTCCCTTTGGCTGCGTTCACGGTATGCCATGAGCCTGCGGGAGACGCGCAAGGGCTCTGAGGATCGGGACTTTGAGTTATTGGGCGACAAATTCCATACGTGGGTCCGCCAAAATGCACGGCAAAGGATGCGATTGGAAAAGTCCGAGGATTTTTACAACTTTGTCGCGAAGGAAATGACCTTCATCACAGATATTTATTTGCGGCTGGAGCAGTATTGCCAAACACTCACCGCCGGCTTTGAGACGGTCTATTATAATGCCAATCGGGATCTGAATTATCAGACGATGCTTATTCTCTCGGCGCTGGATACCGGAGATGCTCCGGAGATCATTGACCGGAAAATAAAAATAGTGGCTGCATTTGTGGATATATTTGCATCGGTGCGTATATTTAATTACAAAAAGGTGAACTGGAACACGAATAAAACGCTGTTATTCCGAGTTATGGTGAGCATTCGGGGCAGGGATGTGATCACTATAGGAAAGTATCTGACCAGCACGTTGAAGCAGATGGATGTGAACATTGACGGACTGATCAATTTTGAACTGAACCAGTACACCGGGCGTTATATGCTGCACATGCTGGCGCGGTTCGTCTCCTTTGTCAACGAGCAAATGGGCTATCCGTCGGATTTTGATACCTATATGGACCGGAACAGCAAAACCTCTTATGACATTGAACATATATTACCGGATGACTACGAAACCTACAAAGACAGCTTTGTGGATGAAGAGGATTTCCAGAAATACCGTCGTAAGGTTGGCAATCTGCTCATTTTGACAAAGGACAAAAACCGCAGCTATCAGGACATGAGCTATGAGCAGAAGGTTCAAAATTATTTGACGGATAATGCGTTGGCCCGCTCGCTGAACCCGGGGGCTTATGTGAATAACCCCCGTTTTTTGAGGATAGTTCCCCTTTTTGGCTTCAAGGCTGTGGATAAGTTTGATAAAATGGCAGTGCGGGAGCGGACTGAGCTGTATTTGCGCATGGCCCGCAGCATCTGGAATCTGGATAATCTTAAAAAGCTGGCCGGCGGCTGGGAGGATGACGAGGATTTTGTGGAAATCCCTGCAGGGAATCAGAAAAGCTTTACGGTGGAGTATGCCGGGCGGAGCTGGCCGGATGCGGTGAAGTATGGATTTTTGTCCGCAGACCTGGGAAATCCCGGAAAGTCGATCGCAAATATCTCTGTGGGCGACCGGGTATTTTGCCATATTTCCGCAAAGGGGTTCGTGGGTGTGGGGATCTGCACGGCTGCGGCGGTGCCTATGGCGGAGTTTCGGGTGGCGGTAGCGGGTGCGGTGGCTAGTGCGGCAATGCGGGTGCCGTCGGATGGGCTTCGGGAGGCGGCTGCGGGTGCAGCGGTGCCGGTGCCTCGGGAGTTGGGGGCAGAGGAGATGATGACGGAGCTGCCACCGGTGGCGTGGGATGTGCAGGCGCCTTTAGTTTCGGATGTGGAGTGGCTGGAGCCTGCGGCGAAGGCACAGTGTTTGAATAGAAATGAATGGTTTTTGGGCGTACGGTGGCTGCGTACAACGGATTTGGAGAATGGCTACTGGGAGCGCGGGTTGAAAACCGTACCGCTGGCGGCGTATGAGCTGGGCGGGGATACACATGTGCGGGTGTTGAAGCATTTTCGGATTCGGGAGGCTGAGGGGTGATATAGTTTAGCACTGGGAACTTTAATGAAGTCGGATGCGATTTGAATGGCATTTGCAGCAGCTCAATCCTATGAACTGATGCTGGTCTTTGAAATGGATTTAATATATGTATGAAAGCCCTCTTTCCCCGGGCTTGAAAGTGCGTTATAATAGGTATAATGTGTGAGCTGGGAAATTTATGTGAAAGTAGCTAGTACCAAAATAATTGAAAAAATCTGGTTGTCACAATAGCAATGTTGAAAGCGATTGCGAATTGTATTGTACACAATGATTTTACGCATGAAAATGTATCGCAGAAGTATAGGTATATTTGGGTTTGCCAATGTACAATGTTCCTAATGTAGTTGAAGGACTAAAACAGAGGAATAAACATCTGAGGGCAGAGAAAGTGGAAGCAATAAAGGATGAGTTGAAACATGTAGCAGTGATAAAATAGGAATGAAGGGTGATTGAAAATGAGAAATTCCTTAGAGGTACCTGCGTATAACGATATGATGTGTGAATTATTTCAGGCTATGAAAGAATTGGGTGGGTCTGGAACTATTAGAGAAATTGATGATAAGACAATTGAGATATTAGATTTGGCACCAGAAGTACAAGAAATAATGCATGGTAATAGCAGTAAGACAGAGGTTGAATATCGATTAGCATGGACAAGAACATATATGAAGAAAGTCGGGATATTGCAAAACTCTTCACGTGGAGTATGGTCACTAACAACAAAAGGAAGAGAGTTGGAAAGGATAAATCCTGAAGAAGTTGTGCAAAAGGTTCGTGAAATGACCTTTTTAAAAACAAAAGAGGTTAAGTATATAAATACTGAAGATGATAATCTTGAAAATGATGGTGTGGATACACCAGATGAGATTCAATCATGGCGTGAAAAGTTAAAAAATGTTTTATTAAATTTAGAACCCGACGCTTTTGAACGATTAACACAAAGGCTGTTAAGAGAGTCTGGATTTACACAGGTTCAGGTTACTGGAAAGACGGGAGACGGCGGGATAGACGGTATGGGAATTGTCAAGTTGAATGGGATTATCAGTTTTCATATGTTGTTTCAATGTAAGCGTTATACAGGAAGAGTTTCTGCCGGAGAAATTCGAGATTTTAGAGGAGCTATGCAAGGGAGAGCTGACAAAGGTTTGTTTATTACAACAGGAAAATTTTCAGTACCTGCCATTGAAGAAGCAAATAGACCTGGAGCAACTCCGATTGATTTGGTTGATGGGGATGAATTAGTTGAAAAACTAAAAGAACTACAATTAGGAGTTGCACCAGTAAATGATTATATAATTGACGAGGCATGGTTTTTGTCAATTTAGATATGAAGTGGGTTTGGAGTATATGATTTGTTTTTGAGATTACCTGAAAATATAAGTAGACTTTTTCTGGAAATTGGAAATAAATTATGATAATACATAAGCATATGCGTGCTTATGATTATGATTGTGAGGACTGAATGATGAGAAAATCTAATCGGAAAAAAGGCTTTACAATGGTCGAGCTGATTGTGGTCATTGTCATTATTTTGGTTTTGGCAGCGGTGCTGGTGCCGTCATTGCTGAAGTATATACGAAAGGCACAGGAGGCTGCGGCAATTGAGGAGTGCGCTGGCGTGGTGAAAATGGCGGCGGTGGAACGGTCGCAGTGGCTGGCCGATGGCGGTGATGCGCCTACTAATGAGGAGATTGTTCAGAGTGCTGGGGCGAATGGGAAAATAATAGAAGTTAAGTATAGTAAGGAGGACTTTGATGTTACATACATGATGTATGAGTGCAAGAATGGGATTGTGGTGATATATGAGTTTGATAAGGACCCACAATTTCGGATTGCTGGGGAAAATGAGAGTAATCCATTGACAATTATTGATAAGTGGGTTCAAACTACTACGAACGAATCTCAAACTCTGAAGGATTTCGTTGACAGAAAAGAATTGATAAAGCATATGGAAGATAATGGAGGCTTACTTAAGGTAGATAAAACATTTGTACAAGGCACAATATTTAATAATGATGATAATTTATATTGGCGTCCATATTATGTAGGTCAAAATACGAATAGAGCAACTTTTCTATATGCTAGTGATGGTAATTCTGGCCATGGCCAATGGAGGGCTAAGATTGTATATATTAATGGGTTAAAATATGTGAGTGATGAAGTTTCAGGCACTCAGATAGATGCGATAAAAGATTGTAAAACATTAGATGAAGCCAAAAGTTGGCTTGAAACCAATAATCATTTTAAAGCACAATGATATTGAATCATTATTCAAAAATTGAAAAAGAAGGACGGATATAAAAATGACTTACGATTTCACAACAATTATGGACCGAACCGGCAAGGATTCCATTGCCGTAGACATCATCCCTGTTCCTGACGCAAAGGTGCAGGAAGGCTTCACAAAAATCCCCATGTGGGTTGCGGATATGAATTTTGCCACAGCGCCCACCATCACCGATGCCATTATTGAGCGGGCGAAGCACCCGGCATTCGGTTATTTTTCAGAATCCGATGAATACTTTGATTCGATCATCCGCTGGCAGGAGCAGCGCAATCAGGTGACCGGGCTGACCAAAGAATGCATTGGTTATGAAAATGGTGTTCTGGGCGGACTGATTTCGGCACTTCAGGCATTTTGTTCAGCCGGCGATGCTGTTCTCCTCCACAGCCCGACATATGTCGGTTTTACAGGGAGTATTTCCAACAATGGTTATAAGATCGTCCACAGCGATCTTGTTCAGGATGAGAATGGTGTCTGGCGCATGGACTACGCGGATATGGATGCCAAAATCAAAAAGCATAAAATCCATGCCGCTGTTTTCTGTTCGCCGCATAACCCCTGCGGCCGAGTGTGGGAGCGCTGGGAAATTGAGAAGGCCATGGAGGTTTATGAGGCCAATGACTGTTTTGTTATTGCCGATGAAATATGGTCCGATCTGCTTCTGAATGGAAATAAGCACATACCAACCCAATCGGTTTCGGATTGGGCAAAAAATAATGTGATCGCCTTATATGCACCGTCGAAAACATTCAACCTGGCCGGGCTTATTGGCTCCTATCATATTATTTACAATAGCTATCTGCGCGACCGGGTGGAGAAGCAGTCCTCCCTGTCTCATTATAATAGCATGAACGTATTGTCCATGCACGCGCTGATCGGGGCCTATAAGCCAGAGGGTGCCCTGTGGGTGGATGAGCTGCGTCAGGTGCTCAGCGATAACGTAAATTATGCGTACGACTATATTACCAGTCATTTTAAAGGCGTTACCCTTGCCAAGCCAGAGGGAACGTATATGCTGTACCTGAACTGCGAGCAATGGTGCCGGGAGCATGAAAAAACGCTGGATGAGCTGTTAAAGGCCGGTGTGGCTGTTGGTGTTATATGGCAGGATGGACGGCCATTTCACCGCCCCTATGCTATCCGTGTGAACCTGGCGGTTCCGCATTCTCTTGTGGAGGAGGCCATGGCGCGCCTGGATAAATACGTATTTAATTGCGGTGTATAGATTATACCTGTACTAATGCCTCCCGACGTAAATGCGCCGTGTTATAGCATCCGCTATCTACGCCAGGAGGCACTCGGTAACTGTTCGGCATCTATGAACGGTTGCTGAACTGGTATATTTATATAAAAATTTGCGCTGCTGCGCAGTCTTGTCACGGATGAAAAATCGATGGCAGGTAAAGGAGGAGTTTTGTATGGTCAATTTAAAGGAAAAACCGTTTTATCTCAGTGATGAGGATATCCAATGGGTGGAAGATATTAAAAACGGTATGACACTTGAAGAAAAAATCGGACAATTATTCTGTCCGGTAGGGTTTACAAAGGATGAGAAGCTGCTAAAGCCCATGCTGGATAAAAATATTGCAGGAATCATGTATCGTTCCGGGCCTGCCCAAGAGATTCAAGATGCCCAGCGCTGGCTCCAGGAAAATGCTAAAATCCCTCTGCTGCTCCCGGCCAATCTTGAAGCGGGCGGTACGGGCTCTGCTGCGGAAGGCACTGATTACGGCAAACCGCTGCAAATGGCTGCCACTGGTGACCCGGAGGAGGGCTATCATCTGGGTTTTGTATCCTGTACGGAAGGTGCGGCTGTGGGCGTTAATTGGAGTTTTGCACCCATTGTCGACATAGACAATAACTGGCGCAATCCCATTACTAACCTGCGCACATTCGGTGACGATGCGAAACGGGTCCTGGCCTTTGGCTCCGGTTATCTGCGCGGTGCGAAGGAGGCCGGCGTTGCCGTATCCATCAAGCATTTCCCAGGCGATGGTGTGGACGAGCGCGACCAGCATTTACATACAACGACCAATGCATTGTCAGCGGAAGAATGGATGGATACCTATGGTATGATTTATAAAGGCCTCATTGATCAGGGAGCCCAGACGGTCATGGTTGGACATATTGCTCAGCCGGCATGGGCAAAGAAGCTGAACCCGGATCTGACATTGGAGGAAACCTATCGGCCGGCAACGCTTTCCAAAGAGATTATCGGCGGATTGCTTCGCGGGGAGCTGGGCTTTAACGGCATGATCGTCACCGATGCTTCCGCCATGTTAGGCTATACATGCGCCATGCCGCGCCGAGAAGCTGTTCCTACAACCATTGCCATCGGTTGCGATATGTTCCTGTTTAACAAGAGCTTCGATGAGGACTATGAATATATGATGGAGGGCTACAAAAACGGTGTGATTACGGACGAGCGTTTAGATGATGCCCTGACACGTATCCTTGGCTTAAAAGCGTCTTTAGGTTTACATAAAAAACAAAAGGCAGGTACGCTGGTTCCCGGACCGGAAGCTCTGGAGCGACTTCACAATGAGCAGTTTGTGCAATGGGCCAAGTCCTGTGCGGATAAAGCGGTGACATTGGTCAAAGACACCCAGAACCTGCTGCCCATAACGCCTGAAAAATATCCGCGGATCGTATTGTTTACATCGGAAGGCGGCGGCTATTTTGGAGAAACCAATGGCCTGCATGAGAAGCTGAAAGCTGCGCTGGCCGCTGAAGGCTTTACAGTGCTCGATCCGCCGGAGGGCGCTTACATTTCCGACAAGCCTATTACTGTTGAGGGCTTTAAGGAAAATTATGATCTGGCGCTGTATGCCTTTGACTTCCCCACCGCATCCAATAATACGGTGGTGCGCCTGAGCTGGAAGGGCGGACTTGGCGGCAGCAATACGCCGTGGTTTACAAGAGAGCTCCCCACCATGGCGGTCAGCTTTGCCAATCCATATCATTTGATCGATGTGCCGGAGATTAAGACGTACATCAATGCTTATACGGATACGGAGTTCACCATTCCGGCAGTGATTGAGAAGATTACCGGAAAGAGTCCGTTTAAGGGCGTAAGCCCGGTGGACCCGTTCTGTGGACGGATCGATACGACGTTTTAATTCGGGCGGATGTATGACTTTTTAGAGATGGAACATAAAAGCGCGGATGTTCGCGTGGGAAAATCCCCTCACAGGTGGCTGTGGGGGGATTTTTATCCAATAAGATATGACACAGCGATGAATAAGATCAAACTGTCGTATATTTATAAATTTTACTGCTTGACAAGCTTCATAATGGTATATATACTTAAAAACGTAGAAGACAAATATTGGCATTGCTCAATCATGTAAAGAGCAGAAAGGAGGATAATTATGGCACAGGCAAACATTTCAAATAACAATATATTACTAAATCATAGAGTGCGGATTGTCCTCGTGGCAATTCATATATAACAAGAATTGCGCTGATATAAAAGCTGGTCAGTGATTTCATTGGGAAATCTCTAATATATATAACATCTGTAATCAGATCAATCAGCTACAAGCTGATTCTTTCATTCCCGTTTATATATCTGGACAATCCGGCACCTCAATTTAGAGGTGCTTTTTTGCGCGAAGCAACGAGCCAAAGTGGGAGCTTGCTCACTACTTTGGCGACTGCCGCGACCAGTCGGAGCGCAGCGGAGACCGGTGCGTGAAGCAACGAGCCCAAAGTGGAGCTTGCTCACCTTTTCGGCGACTGCCGCGACCGGTCGGAGCGCAGCGGAGACAGGTGCATGAAGCCACGCCAGGGATACCGCAGGCGGAATCGTGCGCGCTTTGCAAAAGCACCCACAGCGAAAGGATTTTTAGATGAAAACAGTAAACGGATTCTATACATCAGCAAATATATACACAGATACTATCGATGATTATGCTTTAGCCCAAATTCAGATGCTTTGTGGTCATAAGGCATTTGAGGGATGTCGAATACGAGTTATGCCGGATGTCCATCCCGGTAAGGTTGGCACCATTGGATTTACCTCAACAGTAGGCAAGCAGGTGCTTCCCAGTGTTGTAGGTATTGATATTGGGTGCGGAGTAACTATGGTAAAGTTAAAACAGAAGAAAGCGGAGTATCAAAAATTGGATACAGTGATTCGCGATAATATTCCTGCGGGTTTTAAAACTCGAAGGACCGTACATCGTTTCAATGCACAGATTGATTTATCACAAATGATTTGCTGCGGACATATTCATTTGGAAAGGGCAAAATTAAGCCTTGGAACGTTGGGCGGCGGGAATCATTTTATAGAGCTTGATAAGGATGAGGAAGGTCATCTCTATGCGACCGTACATTCCGGCAGCCGTCATCTGGGAAAAGAAGTAACGGAATACTATTTAAAAGAGGGCCAGAAATATCTAAAGGCGCAGGGGATACAGGTTCCATATGAAATGACATTTCTCGAAGGTCAGCTTCTGGAAGATTATATTCACGACCTGCAGGTCGTTCAGGAATTTGCTGCTCTTAACCGAAAGTCTATTTTGGATGAGCTTATAAAAGGTATGAAATGGAAAGTGGAGGAAGTGATTTCTTCCGTGCACAATTATATTGATTGCTCCGGGAACGAAAGGGTACTGAGAAAGGGAGCGGTTTCCGCACGAAAAGGTGAACACATTATCCTGCCAATAAATATGCGCGATGGAATACTGATCGGAAATGGATTAGGAAATGAGGACTGGAATCTTTCAGCGCCCCATGGGGCTGGCCGTATTCTAAAACGTGAGGCGGTTAAGCAGAAGTATACCGTTTCACAGTTTAAAAAGGAAATGAAGGGTATTTACAGTTCCTGTATCGGACCGGAGACGCTGGATGAAGCACCATTCGCCTATCGGGGAATTACAGAGATAGAGAAGAGTATTGGGGAAACAATGACAATTGAAAATGTATTAACGCCTGTGTATAACTTTAAAGCAGGAAGTAAGTAATTTCAGGAAGGTGATGTGGATCAAAATGGCAAAGTATAGAGAAATACCATGTAAATACTATATCGCATTGGGGCAATGCAAAAAGGGTCGGGAAGCCTGCCATAAAACTTATTGTCAGCATTGTAATAAATATGAGCCGCGGGCAAAGGTGCGGAGTGTTAATAAAAAGAAGCTGTATAATGAGACGAAGAGACGCAGTGATATTTTCGATTCTTAGTTATACTTCTTGTAAAAATGAATATTTTCGGAAATAACTCAAAAATAAACGGTAATAATATAGCAAAAAAACTCGATGGATTTATTGCCGATAATGTGCTATACTGTTCCTCAATTATTGTAGTTATAGATTACGGATTAACGGAAAAAATCAGATCCTATATCTTACAGTTACTGAAATAGTAAAAATCGACTTTCATGTTAAGTTTGAGAGAATCTATCCGTTCCAAGCGAACCCATTTAGTACGCCATTTGCATGAAAACCTATGCTGAGGCATAGGTTTAGGTATTAAAACCATCGAAAATCTATTCACAATTACAAAATATAGAAATATAAATACTTATAAAGAGGTAAAGTTGTATGATAAATGTACTTTTCGTCTGCCACGGCAACATCTGCCGCTCCCCCATGGCAGAATTTGTCCTAAAGGACATGATCCATAAGCGCGGTCTCGACGATGATTTTTACGTCGCATCCGCGGCCACCAGTACCGAGGAAACCGGAAATCCGGTCCATCCCGGCACCCGAAACAAGCTGCGCCAGTATGGCATATCTACTGAGGGTAAATATGCCGTTACCATGCGTCGCAGTGATTATGATAAATATGATTATATTATCGGTATGGAACAGTATAATATCCGAAATATCTTGCGTATCACCGGCCGTGATCCGGAGCACAAGGTCTGTCGGCTCCTGGATTTTACAGAAAATCCAGGGGATATTGCAGACCCATGGTATACAGGAAATTTTGATGCTACCTATAACGATATTTATGAAGGGTGCACCGCATTTTTTAACAAGATCGCCCCGGCGGATCGGAAGCAAAAGTGAAATTAAAGGCAACATTAAAAGCAACATAGGGAACGGACTGTCATAACTAAAGCGCAATACTCTTAAATGTTTCCATGAAATTAGCGGCGGCTTTTGAAAGTCTGCCGCTTTTTTCATCCTTTTCCAGACATACGGCGGTCATACGGGTGATCAATTCCTCGCACAGTATGGGCAGCGCAGTCAACTGAGAAGTCTGTTGTCCGTAACCGGCCAACCGGCTTATATTTTCCGGAACAAGGGCAATTCCCAGGCCGGCTGCGGCCCACTGCAAGGATGTGCGGGCGTCATCGTTTTTACACAGGATCTGAGGCTTTAATCCTGCATTTTGGAAAGCGTGATTGATAATACTTTCAAAACGGCGGTAGTAGATGAACGGCCTGCCCAAAAGATCTTTTAGATGTATGCCAATGCCGTCGTTTCCTGCAAACAGCTCCGGACGGCCGACGGCCATCAATGGCTCCTCCGGCCCATAAATAAAGCTGAGCCCATCGGTATTAAAGGGCGTGCGGATGATCGCACACTCGATCAATCCATTTTTTAACTTTTCTATGATTTCGTAAGTATTTCCCTCGTATAAATCTACAGTTATCAAAGGATACTTATTTATAAAGTCTGTCATAAGCTGTGTCAGTAAAATTCCACTGGAGGATATACACCCCAGCTTTAATGTACCCTGCATGCCGCCGGAATAAGAGCGTACCTCCAGCTCTGTGGCGTCCAGCATGGACAGTATATCTTTGGCGCGGTAATATAGAAGCTGGCCGGCGCCGGTGAGCTCGATCCCGTGAGCTCCGCGTTTGAGTAAAGGTGTGCCAACGGCTTCTTCAAGCTGAACAAGCTGCCGGCTCAGGGGCGGCTGTGAGAGCTCCAGTTTTTGTGCGGCTGCGGAAATGCTTCCGCTTTCGGCAATGACTGTGAAATAAAAGAGCTGTTTAAAGTTCATAGGCTATCTCCAATCTCTTTTTTTAAAAAACCTGTTGATATTAATATTTAATAATGGTATAATCCTAATAACGAATATTCAAAAAAAGTATATGGTTATATTCTACACCAAAACGAGGAGAATTGCAAATGGGAAAATTGCTGCATTATCTAAAGGCCTATGTAAAGGAAAGTATCCTCGGGCCTTTGTTTAAACTTCTGGAAGCGTCGTTTGAGCTTCTGGTGCCTCTGGTCATGGCCAGAATTATTGATGAGGGTATACGCAATCAGGATCTGCCCTTTATTTTAAAAATGGGAGCTATCATTATCGGACTCGGTCTGATCGGTCTTGTCTGCTCGATCACGGCTCAGTATTTTGCTGCAAAGGCGGCGGTGGGCTTTGCCACGGCGCTCCGCATGGATTTATTTAAGCATATCCAGGACCTGTCCTACACGGAGATGGATACACTGGGAACCTCCACTCTGATCACCCGTATGACCAGCGATGTTAATCAAGTGCAGTCCGGATTGAATCTGGTGCTCCGCCTGTTTTTGCGCTCGCCGTTTATCGTGTTCGGCGCGATGGTTATGGCATTTACGATTGATGTTAAAGCGGCGTTCATATTTGTGGTGACGATTCCTCTGCTGTCTATCGTTGTGTTTGGTGTGATGATCATTAGTATCCCGCTGTACCGCAAGGTCCAGAACCGTCTGGATGCAGTTTTGCTCCACACCCGTGAGAACCTGGCCGGAGCCCGGGTGATCCGCGCTTTTAACAAAGAGCGCGCCGAGAAAAATCATTTTGAGGATGCCAATGATCATCTGGTCCGCGGACAGATTTTTGTTGGTAAGATTTCAGCGCTGATGAATCCATTGACCTATGTGATCATTAATATTGCCATGGTTGTGCTGATCTGGACCGGTGCATGGCAGGTGGAGGGCGGTATTATCACTCAGGGTGCCGTCGTTGCTCTTGTAAATTATATGTCGCAGATTCTGGTGGAGCTTGTTAAGCTGGCCAATCTGATCATAAATATTACAAAATCTCTGGCCTGCGCCAGACGTATCCAGTCTGTCCTGGAAACAGAGACGACACTTACCGAAGGTCATGGTGTCAGGACAGATTCCGAGGCTGAGGACATGGTTGTTTTTGATGATGTATCTTTTGCCTATGCCAATGCGTCTGAGGAATCTTTAAGTCACTTGAGCTTTCGGGTAAAACGCGGCCAGACGGTTGGAATTATCGGCGGTACCGGCAGCGGTAAGACGTCGCTTGTAAATCTTATTCCCCGTTTTTATGATGCTACATCTGGTTCTATTTATATTAATGGGCAGGATATCCGTGAGTATACATTTAATCAGTTAAGAGATCATATTGGCATTGTTCCCCAAAAGGCTGTTCTTTTTAAAGGTACGGTCGCTGATAATCTGAGATGGGGATATAAGGATGCGGATCAGACCCGCATGGAGGCGGCGCTGGAGGCGGCTCAGGCTCTGGATTTTGTCCGGGAAAAGGAGGAAGGCCTTAATACTGTAATATTACAGGGCGGCTCCAATCTGTCCGGCGGGCAGAGGCAGAGGCTGACCATAGCCAGAGCACTGGTGCGCAGGCCGGAGATCCTTATACTCGACGACAGTGCTTCCGCGTTGGATTACGCCACGGATGCCCGGTTGAGAAAGGCCATCAAGCGGCTGGATGAACGTATGACAGTTTTTATTGTTTCCCAAAGAGCGGCCAGTATATGGCACGCCGACCAGATCATTGTGCTGGATGACGGTGAGGTGGCCGGCATCGGAACGCATGAGGAGCTGCTTGCCGGCTGTGAGGTTTACCAGGAGATTTATTATTCACAGTTCCCGAAGGAATCCGGAGAGCATGCACCTTCAATGGGGAATGGCGTGAAAGGAGGTGTGGCACATGCCTGAAAAGTCAAAAAGTAAACAGACATTAAAAAAGGTGCTGCATTATCTGAAAAAGTACTGGGCATTGGAGCTGCTTTCACTCTTATTTGCGGCAGTGTCTGTGGTCCTGACATTATATTTGCCGATTCTTATCGGACAGGCTGTTGACTTAATCGTAGATCAGGGTCTGGTGGATTTTACCGGTATACTTTCAATCCTGAAAAGGATGGCGGTAATTATCGTGCTGACAGCGTTGGCCCAGTGGATTATGAATACATGTAATAACCGGATTACGTATAGTGTTGTCCGCGATATACGTAAAAAAGCCTTTGATAAATTAACACGGCTGCCATTAAAATATGTGGATTCGCACCCTTATGGAGATATCATCAGCCGGATCGTTGCCGATGTGGATCAGTTTTCCGATGGGCTGCTCATGGGATTTACCCAGTTTTTTACAGGCGTAATGACGATTCTTGGAACCTTGTTTTTCATGGTGCGGATTAATTATAAAATAGCGCTTGTTGTGCTGCTGATCACCCCGGTCTCTTTGTTTGTTGCAGCATTTATTTCCAAAAGAACCTATTCCATGTTCAAGCTGCAGTCTGAAAACAGGGGTGAGCTGACGGCCCATATTGACGAAATGATTGGAAACCAGAAGGTTGTACAGGCTTTTGGGCATGAGGCTGAGGCACAGGAAAAGTTTGCGCAGATTAATGCGCGGCTTCAGAGCAGCAGCCTTAGGGCAACCTTTTTTTCCTCAATCACTAATCCGGCGACCCGGTTTGTCAACGGTCTGGTGTATGCCGGAGTTGGTATTACCGGCGCTTTATCGGCAATCTATGGCGGTATCAGTATTGGCCAGTTGAGCAGCTTTTTAAGCTATGCCAACCAGTATACGAAGCCGTTTAACGAAATCTCCGGTGTAATTACTGAGCTGCAAAATGCATTGACCTGTGCGGCCCGTGTTTTTGAGCTGATCGAGGAGGAGCCGCAGGTGCCGGATGCTCCGGATGCGTTTGTTCTGGAACAGGCCGCAGGACATGTGACGCTGGAGCATGTGGACTTTTCGTACCGGCCGGATGTGCGCCTGATCGAGAACCTGAATCTGGACGTGAAGCCGGGGCAGCGTATTGCCATCGTTGGCCCTACCGGCTGCGGAAAGAGTACGGTCATTAATCTGCTGATGCGCTTTTATGATGTCGATGCCGGCAGCATTAAGGTGGAAGATGTGGATATCCGTGAAATGACCCGTAAAAGTCTTCGGGAGAATTACGGTATGGTATTGCAGGAGACCTGGCTTAAAAATGGTACGATCCGTGACAATATCATCTATGGCAAGCCGGATGCCACGGATGAGGAGATGATCAGGGCTTCCAAGGAGGCTTATGCACACAGCTTTATAAAGCGTCTTCCGAAAGGCTATGATACGGTGATTTCTGAGGATGGAGGCAATCTCTCTCAGGGCCAGAAGCAGCTACTGTGCATTGCCAGAGTTATGCTCTGCCTGCCGCCGATGCTTATTTTGGATGAAGCAACATCATCCATTGATACACGTACGGAAATCCGTATTCAGAAGGCCTTTGCCAAAATGATGGAGGGGCGGACCAGCTTTATCGTGGCTCATCGTCTTTCTACGATTAAGGAAGCCGACCGTATTCTTGTGATGCGCGATGGAAAAATTATTGAGCAGGGCAGCCATGAGGCGCTGCTCGAAAAAAATGGCTTTTATGCGGAGCTTTATAACAGCCAGTTTGCCGTAGTTTAGAGTGCCGACCGGCCAGAAATCACACTTCCAGTGGGTTTTATGACTGAATGGAGCTCTGATATAATAAACATATATCCTTGTCTAGGGAGTTCACATCAATGAGTAAATGCAGCAATGTATAGTGGGGCTATACGTGGCTGCATTTATGCTATACTGCTGGCCCGGCTTCAAGAGGAGCATGATTTCGGTCAATGAGCTGGCTGCCCCGCCATCGGCCTGCTCCGCCGGCGGATTGCTGCCGTTAGTTCGATATCCTGAATAGAATTATGCTTTATTTACTTTTAAAGTGCGCATATTTATGCTAAACTTAGGATAGTGATGTTTACTGACAGGAAATAATAAAATTTGCAATCATATGTAGTGATAAAGGGGTATTCCGGATGCATGATCATTTTAAAGATGGTAATGTTATGCAGGATGTGCTGCGTCAGGCACAGACTGGTTTATGGGTAATAGAAATGGAGGAGGGGAAGGCTCCCCGGATGTATGCGGACAGCGCTATGCGTGAGTTGCTGGGAGTAGATACGATCATGGACCCGGAGGAATGTTACCGGCTCTGGTATGATCGTATCGTTGACGAATACTATCCGGTCGTCCTCACCGGCGTCCGGAAGATTTCCAATGACGAGCGGGCGGAAGTACAATATGCCTGGGAACACCCAAAGTGGGGGCGTATTTATGTGCGCTGTGGCGGTGTGCGCGACTGGGATTTTAAAGATGGTATTTGTCTCAGGGGCTATCACCAGAATATTACAAATACAGTTATATTGAGACAGGAATATGATGCGATTATTCAAACGCTCAGTCAGGGGTATTACAGCATACTTCTGGGAAATTTACAGGATCATAGTTTTCGGACGATCAAAGTATCTGAAAAGTATAAATCGCTTGTATCCGGATTTACACATTATGAGGATTTTATGCGCTTCTATGTGAATAATGAGGTGGCTATACCTTATAGAGAGCGCGTGTTACAGATGACAAAGACCGAAGTGCTCCAGACACATATGTCTGAGGGCGACCGGCAGATAGAGGTTTTTTACCGTAATATTTATAACCGGTGGCAGCGTATGCGTATTGTTCCGGCCAATGGCTATTCGGACGACTATCCGTGGGTGATCATTGCCTTTGATGAGCAGGAGGGTGAGATGGAGCGTCGGCTGAATGATGCTTCTGCCAAGGCGGCTGTCGCCCAGATGTATACCCTGGTGCTCAGCGTGGATCTGGCGCGGACGGAATATAATCTGATCCATTATTCCGGCAATCTGCTGCACTTGTCGGAGCGCGGGAGCTATGCTGCCTTTTACCAGCAGACGATACAAAGGATGCCGTCCGAAGACCGGGCGGAGATGGATGTGATTTTTGACCGGAATACGTATATAGACCAGAATTATAGGGAGGGTACGCTGCGTCTGTATGATAATGAGCGAAGGCTCCATTACTATACCTATTATTCGACGCAGATCCGCCACGGTATTGCCGAATGCATATTAATGACTGTGCGCAATGTGGATGATAAGCACGAAGCGCAGCTTAGAGATAATGCATTGTCCAATTTGTGCCAGTGCTATTATTCCATATATCTTTTTGATCTGGAAAAAGGTGTCGAGGAGGCAATCTGGCAGGAGGCGGAGGTCCGGTCGAAGTATCCTTGCGGCAGTCTGAAGGTTTATTATGAAAAGTTCATCCAGGAATATGTCTATGAGGAAGATCAGGAAAAAATGCTTAGAGCCGGTACGCCTGAATTTTTACAGCAGACGCTGTCATTGGAAAATCCGGTATATGATATTGATTTCCGAAGAGTCTATCCAGATGGTCTGAAGTGGATACGCTCCAGATTCAGTATTGCCGAAATACGTGATAACACAGTCACAAAGGTTGTTTTTGCCAATATGAATATCAATGACCAGAAAATTGAGGAGCTTAAGCAGGAGGCTCAGAACCGTCAGGCGCTTCTGGCCGCCTATGAAGCTGCTAAAAATGCCGATGAGGCAAAAAGCAGTTTTCTGGCTCAAATGTCCCATGATATCCGGACACCTATGAATGCTATTATGGGAATGCTGTCGATTGCGTATAATTGTGTGGATGACCCGAAGAAGGTCTGCGACTGTCTGGGTAAGATGGAGGTTTCCAGCCGTCACCTGTTGTCGCTTATCAATAAGATTTTAGATATGTCTAAAATTGAAAAGGGGAAAATAGACCTGAGTGAAGCGCCTTTTGAAATGCATGAGCTTCTGACCGGTCTGATCGAAATGGTGCGGCCCCAAGCGGCTGCAAAGAAACAACAACTGACATTTGATATCGGGGAGCTTAATCATTCCAGACTGTTGGGGGATGCTGCGCGCATACGCCAGGTGCTGCTGAACCTTTTAAGTAACGCCGTAAAATATACACCGGAGAATGGGCATATTTATTTGAGAGCGCAGGAGGTTTCCGGGCATATGGACGGTTATTGTAGCTTTGCGTTTTCGGTTGAGGATGATGGCATCGGTATGTCCAAAGAATTTATTGAACAGGTCTTTGTTCCATTTTCCAGAGCGGAAGACCCGGTAGTCCAAAATGTTCAGGGAACGGGTCTTGGTATGTCGATCGCGCAAGGGATCGTGGCAGCGATGCGGGGAAATATCCAGGTTGAAAGCGAGCTGGGAAAGGGCAGCCGTTTTGTCGTTACGCTTAATCTGAAGGCTTTGGATGAGGACCTTGTCAACTTAGACTACGGGGCTGTCGAAGGTACCGGATATACAGAGAGCGATGCTGCTGAAAATATCAGGTTTGTTGAAGATTTACGGACGGTAGCTGAGCTTCATAAGGAGGATCAATGCCAGGCAAAAGGAACTCTTTTGCTGGTGGAGGATAATGAACTTAATATGGAAATTGCCTGCACTCTTTTAAGGCAGTCCGGTTATGTGGTCCATACGGCCGCCAACGGTCTTGACGCTTTAAATATGTTTCGGGAATCACAGCCGGGGATTTATGATGCTATTTTAATGGACCTGCAGATGCCGGTGATGGATGGCTGTCATGCTGCGCGGGAGATCCGAAGCTGCGGGCATGCTCAGTCGGAACAGATACCCATTATCGCATTGACGGCGAATGCTTTTGCTGAGGATATAACAAAAGCGTTGGCTGCGGGGATGAATGACCATATCTCTAAACCTATAGATTTTCCACGATTGATTGCGGTTCTGGATAAATATATAAAGAGTTCTGCATTATTTAAGTAAATTTATATGGTAATTTCCGAAAAATCAGTTATAATAGGTATTGCGCTGATGCGCAAGCAGGATATTTATATAGCTATGCAGTAATTTTGAAGTGGCAGTCTGGTATTTGGGCTGTTACGTTTTGAAAGGGGAACGCGATGTTAGGATCAGATATCGGTATTGATTTAGGAACTGCCAGTATTTTAGTATATATTCGCGGCAAGGGTGTTGTATTGAAGGAACCATCCGTGGTCGCTTATGATAAAGATACAAATCAGATTAAAGCCATCGGTGAGGAAGCTCGGCTGATGATCGGACGGACGCCGGGGAACATTGCGGCAGTACGCCCATTGCGTCAGGGTGTGATCTCCGATTATACAGTGACAGAAAAAATGTTGAAATACTTTATCCATAAAGCCATGGGCAGAAAAACGCTCCGGCGGCCGCGGATCAGCGTGTGTATCCCCAGTGGGGCTACCGAGGTGGAAAAGCGGGCGGTGATCGACGCTACCATGGAGGCCGGCGCACGGGATGTGATCATTATCGAGGAGCCGATTGCGGCGGCGCTGGGGGCAGGGATTGACATATCCAAGCCAAGCGGCAACATGATCATCGATATTGGCGGTGGCACCACGGACATTGCGGTCATCTCCATGGGCGATACAGTGGTCAGTACATCGATTAAAGTCGCCGGGGATGATTTTGATGACGCATTGATTCGTTATTTAAGAAGAAAACATAATATGCTCATCGGCGAGCGGACGGCGGAGGAGATTAAGATGTCCATTGGATCGGTCTACACCCGTCCGGAGCCTGTGATGGCGGAAGTGCGGGGCCGCAATTTACTCACAGGGATGCCGAAGGTTATACAGTTGTCGTCGGAGGAGACGGAGGAAGCCTTTGCGGATGCGGTGCAGGCCATTATATCAGGGGTGCATCAGGTGTTGGAGGATACACCGCCGGAGCTGGCAGCGGATATTGCCCAGCGCGGGATACTCCTGACCGGAGGCGGAAGCCTGATCTACGGTCTGGAAGATCTGCTGGATGAATCCACGGGCATTCGGACAACAACTGTGGATGACCCTCTGTCGGTAGTCGCCATTGGAACCGGAAGATATGCGGAATTTATCGAAGGGATGGGCGAATTGGCTGCTGAACACAGCGCAGGGCGTATGTAACGCAAACGAACGGGGGAATATCACAGGATATTTCCCCGTTTTTCGCGAAAGCAACGAGCCAGAATAGGGAGCTTGCTCACTATTCTGGCGACTGCCGCGACCCACCGCAGCGAAGCGTAGGCGGGTTAGAGAAAGCAATGAAATTACGAAATGGAAGCGAGGGATGGGCATGGAGCAGATCCAGGGGCTCATTGAGCACATTGTCTATCACAATGACGACAATGGATATACAGTAATGAATTTAATGTGCCAGGGTGATGAGATTGTCTGTGTGGGTAACATGCCGGTCATCAGCGAAGGCGAATATATAAAGGCCGAGGGCGAATATGTGGATCACAGCACCTACGGCCAGCAGTTTAAAATTGTAACATTTTCGGTGGAAATGCCGGAGGATGTATTTTCTCTGGAGAGGTATCTGGGCTCTGGCGCCATCAAAGGTGTAGGTCCGGCCCTTGCCCACCGGATCGTGCAGAAATTCAAAGAGGAAACCTTTCATATTATAGAGGAGGAGCCGGAACGCCTGGCAGAAATAAAAGGGATCAGTCAGCGCAAGGCTCAGGAAATTTACGAGCAGTTCCATGATAAGCAGGATATGCGGCAGGCGACCATGTTTTTGTCGAAGTATGGCATTTCCTCAACCTACGCGATCAAAATATATAATCAATATGGAAGCCGGCTTTATGATATCATTAAAGAAAATCCATATCAGTTGGCCGATGATATTACTGGAATCGGATTTAAATTGGCCGATGAAATTGCGCATAAGGCTGGGATTGGACAAAATTCAGATTTTCGTATACGCAGCGGCATTATATATATGCTTTTGCAAGGCTCCATGTCCGGCCATACGTATTTGCCGGTAAAGCTTTTGGCCTCAAAAACCGCGGATCTGCTGGAAATCGATATTTCCTATGTGGACAAGCATTTGATGGACCTGAACATTGACAAAAAGGTTATGCTCAAGGAATTAAATGGCGAAACAGTTGTCTACGCGTCTAACTATTATTATATGGAACTGAATACTGCCCGGATGCTTAAAAATCTAAATATGACCTACGATATTGATGGTTTGCCGGTTGAGCATGTCATTCGGAAAATTGAGAAGGACGAAGGGCTGGAGCTGGACGATATGCAGCGGACGGCTGTTATGGAGGCAGTCCGCAATGGCGTTATGATTATTACGGGTGGCCCTGGTACCGGTAAAACGACAACAATCAATACACTGATAAAATACTTTGAGTATGAAAATCTGGATATTCGACTTGCAGCGCCGACCGGCCGTGCGGCAAAGCGGATGACCGAGGCTACGGGCTACGAGGCCCAGACGATCCACCGGATGCTGGAGCTATCCGGGGCTCCGGATGACAATGCTGCCGCCAGGTTTGAGCGAAATGAGCAAAATCCTCTGGAAGCGGATGTGATTATTATTGATGAAATGTCAATGGTTGACATAAATCTCATGCAGTCGTTACTGAAAGCTATTATGCCGGGGACCCGGCTGATCCTTGTGGGTGACGTCAACCAGCTGCCGTCGGTGGGGCCGGGAAACGTATTGAAGGACATTATCAACTCCCACTGCTTTAATGTGGTCATGCTCACTAAAATATTCCGTCAGGCACTGGAGAGCGCCATTGTTACCAATGCCCATAAAATCAATGCCGGAGAGCATATTGACCTGAATCACAAGACGACGGACTTTTTCTGCATGAAACGGTTTGATGCCCAGTCCATTATCGGAGTGATGGTTGCGCTGATCCGCGACAAGCTGCCGCCCAACGTTTCGGCTACGCCTTTTGAAATCCAGGTGCTGACGCCCATGCGCAAGGGGGAGCTGGGTGTAGAGCGGCTCAATGTGATCTTACAGCAGTACCTCAATCCTCCGGCGCCGGACAAGCGCGAGCGGGAGCATCGTCAGGGAATTTTCCGCGAGGGCGACAAGGTCATGCAGATTAAAAATAATTATCAGATTGAATGGGAAGTGACGAGCAAGTACGGCATTCCCGTAGATAAGGGCGTCGGTGTATTTAACGGCGACACCGGCATTATCAAAGAAATCAATACATTTGCGGAGCTGCTGACGGTAGAGTTTGATGAAGGCCGCCAGATCAGCTATCCGTTTAGCCAATTGGACGAACTGGAGCTGGCTTATGCCATTACCATACATAAGTCTCAGGGCAGTGAATATCCGGCGGTGATCCTGCCGCTGCTATCCGGCCCGAGGATGCTGTTTAACCGGAATCTCCTGTATACGGCGGTGACCCGGGCCAAGCGGTGTGTGGTGATCGTGGGAAGCGATGGGATGGTGGAGAAGATGATCGATAATGTGAATGAGCAGCGGCGGTATACGAGCTTGAAGGAGCGGATTGTGGAGGTTGTGGGGTAACTATGTAACTGACCAATATGTGTTTATATGAAAGCAGGTACTAAAAGATGAAGAAGATGAAAAAACTGGTGGCGTTGTTATGTGCAGTAAGTATGATAATACCTGGAAATGCAGTGTTTGCATCGAATATTAGCGATATTCCCCAAACAGGTACGTCGGAATTTACCGAAGGAGAAAGCGGGATCGGTGAATCAGAGGCCGCACATGAGACCGAAACTGAAAGCGGAAGCGGTTCAGTGAAGGGCCCAGAATTTGATTCTGCTGATGGAACGGTATCCGAGTCGGAAAATGGAACAGGATCCGAACCAGAAAGTGAGTCCAAGTCAGAAACAAAGAACGAGTCGGAGAGCGTGTCAGAGTCTGGAATAGAATCCGAAGCGGAGTCTGAGTCGGAGTCAGAAAGTGAGCCCGAGACAGAGACAGAGACGGATGTCGTTGAACAGGAAAATAGCTGGCGTTTTGAAGACGGCGTGTGGGTTGGTTCTTATGGAATAAGTACTTTTGCTGACATTTCTCCGGATGCATGGACAAATGTCAATGGAAATTATGTGAATAGTAATGGTGACGTGATTCAGGGGGCTATTGCCCGGGGAATTGATGTCAGCGAATGGCAGGGGAAAATTGAATGGAATAAGGTTATAAACGACGATATTTCCTTTGCTATTATACGCAGTGGTGCAGGACAGACCTATAATGATAAGTATTGGGAATATAATACGGCGGAGTGTGAACGTTTAGGAATACCTTATGGAACATATTTATATTCCTACGCCCAGTCTCCCGAGGATGCAGTTAAGGAAGCTGACCATTTGCTGGAGCTTGTGGCCGGAAGGGATTTGAATTATCCGATTTATTATGACCTGGAGGATGTGTCTGTTCTTAATGAAACTTTAGAAGATGGTACGAAGCGCCAGCGGACATCCGCAGAGATTGCAGCTATTGCCAAGGCGTTTTGCGACAGGGTTTCTTCGGCCGGGTATGAGGTTCAAATATATGCGAATACATATTGGTGGAATAATTATCTGACGGATTCTTATTTTTCACAGTTTACTAACCGCTGGGTGGCACAATATGCAGCTAATTGTACGTATGGCAGCAGTTATGCTATGTGGCAGTGCACAAGCTCCGGAAAAGTTGATGGTATTGCAGGTAATGTGGATATTGACATGCTGTATACAGACCAGTACGATAAGACCTTTGCTGTGAAGCGGTTTGTAACGCGTTTATATGAGCTTGTATTAGATCGTAAACCGGACCCTCAGGGGTTGATTAATTGGACGAATGCGTTGATAAATAAGGAACGAGATGGTGCAGCACTTGTTGTTGGTTTTTTATATAGTGATGAATATCTTAAAAGGAATACAAGTAATGAAGAATTTGTAGAAACATTATATAATACATGCCTAGATCGTAAATCTGATACAACTGGAAAAACAACGTGGGTAAATCGTCTAAATCAATGCTTTTCACGTTATTATGTTCTTAAAGGATTTATCGAATCAACTGAATTTACATTGATTTGCTCACGATATGGAATTGATAGAGGTGGTATAAATTTAACTGAATACAGAGATCAAAATGTAGGGGTCACAGAGTATGTTGGAAGGTTATATTATTACTTTTTACAACGCAATCCAGATCCAAGTGGACTAAATGACTGGACAAAGGAAATATTAGAAAATAGTGAACGTGCCAGAACCTTACCCTACGATTTTATACTATCGACAGAATTTTATTTACGCAACATTTCTGATGAAGAATTTGTTGGAATGTGCTATAAAGCCATTTTAGATCGCGAAGTCGAAAAGGATGGGCTGGAAAATTGGGTGAATCTTTTAGAAAAAGGATGGACGAGATCGGAAGTATGTGCCGGTATAACAAACTCTGTTGAATTTACAAAACTTTTAGCAAAGTATGGATTGTAGGCCGTTAGAAACAACATTATGACGAAAATATTTCGAAGGGTATAGAACATATTCATTTATTAAAACGGATAATAGACTAAAAAATATAAGAAAAATGTTACAAATATTAATAAAAAGTATGTTATAATACTATATACTTGCTATATTTATGTATATAGAATTGGAGAAGCGACGTGAAGAAAGTCATATTAACCTTTCGCAGGACTATAATATTTTTGATTAAAGTGGCTCTATATCTGAGTTTGCTGGCCAGTTTTTTCTTGATTATGGGTATAGAAAACTGGCAGTTGTTAAGGTTGTCAAGAACGGCGGGAATCACATTGAGTACGTTCTGTGTGGTGGGCCTTGGTTTGACTGCGGCTTACGGAACATTTGATATTGGAAAAAGAAAGAGCAAACCAATTATAGCATCCATCGCTTTAGCTGTTGTATTAACAGACTTGATTACTTATGTACAATTGGCTATTATGAATACAAATGATGCTAACAACCGACAGTTCAGATTTGAAAATATAGGTCTGCTATTGATTGTTATAGTTGTTCAGATATGGCTAATTGTGCTGTTCACTTACGCGGGGAACTATGTATATTTTCGTATGCATGCGCCGGAAAAGTGTTGTGTTATTACCGATTCCGAGATGAGTTTGTATGAAATTACGAAAGCAGTATCTTCTTTTAAAAAACAATATAAAATTTGTTACGCAAAAGACTATAGGGCGGATAATCTGTATGAGGCTATACAAAAGTGTGATACAGTATTTATTTATAACGTACCTGTTCGGGAGCGTACGGAAATTATGGAGTTTTGCTACCGTAATTTAAGAAATGTTTATATCAGTCCGGAGATATCAGATATAGTTGAAATTAATTCAAAGCATGTTATCATTGATGACATATCATTAGTCAGTGCTCCGGTAAAGGAACTGTCTTTTGAACAGAAAATTATGAAAAGACTCATGGATATTGTGTTATCTTTGATTGCTTTAGTAATTTCAAGCCCAATATTACTTCTATGTGCGATTAGCATAAAAATGTGTGATGGTGGTACAATTATATTTAAACAGCGGCGGGCGACCAAAGGTGGTAAGATTTTTGAAGTCTATAAATTTCGGACAATGAAGGAAAATGTAGGCAACTATTCTTCTATATCGGGTGACGATAGAATAACATCGGTGGGAAGGATATTAAGAAAGTACCGTTTGGATGAGTTACCACAGTTCGTAAATATACTGAAGGGTGAAATGAGTATGGTAGGACCAAGGCCTGAGATGCTGGAGAATGTTTATTTATACACGAAGGAATTTCCTGAGTTCTCCTACCGCTTACGAGTGAAGGCTGGACTTACCGGCTATGCTCAAATTGCAGGAAAATACAATACTTCACCAAAATATAAGCTGGTGTTGGACTTGATGTATATTGAAAATTATAGTTTGCTGAGAGACTTGAAATTATTATTACAAACGCTTATAGTACTTTTTAAGCCGGATAGTACGGAGGCGTTTGATGAACTAAAGGATATAGACTTATCTGATTTAGACGAGAAATCAAATGATTGGTGGAAATTATGAATCAACTCTTTGTGACTGGTGGAATAGTAACCTACAATAATGCTGATATTATTGCAAAGTGTATTCAGTCATTGTTGGATTGTACAGAGCAATGTAAGTTCCAATTGTATATTTATGATAACCATTCTACAGATATGACTGTGAGTATAATAAAGGAACATTTCCCAGATGTAATTATATTAGAAAGTAAAGAGAACAGAGGATTTGGCTATGGCCATAATCAGATTATAAATCAGATAGTTGACTCGGATTTTCATGCCATAATTAATCCAGATATTTATTTGACAGAAGATGCCATCTCACAAATAGCTTTATATATGTATAATCATCCGGAGGTCATTCAATTAACTCCTGAAATTCGGAATTTAGATGGAAGCATACAATATTTACCAAAACTAGACCCCAATTTTAAACGCGTTGTGCTTAGTAAATTTAAGCCGTTTGCTCATTACCGAAGAGAATATACCAGGGAAGATGAGAATTTTACGGAACCGGTTCCTATATTATCCAGCACGGGATGTTTTTCTGTTATAAAGACTGAAGTCTTAAAATTATTACAAGGATATGATCAGCGGTTTTTTATGTATTTTGAGGATGCTGATTTGTCCAGACGACTTCGCGAGTATGGCGTAATAATCTATCATCCAGGTATAAGTGTTTATCATGAATGGAAGAGAGATAATACACGAAGTTTGAGGGGAATACTTATTTTTTTGACTTCCATGTGGAAGTACTACCGGAAATGGAGATAGTAGATGATCGATATATTGATGGCTACTTATAATGGTAGTTTATATATAAAAGAGCAGATAGATTCTATCATACAACAGTCTTGTAATGAATGGTGCTTAATAATACAGGATGATTTATCAGATGATGAAACTGTGAAGATCGCCAATAGAATGGCAGAGAAATTTAACAATAGCTGTACTGATAATAAAGAAATTAAGGTTTTTGTAAATCAAAAGCCATATGGTGGTGCTGCTGGTAATTTTTTTTCTTTATTGCAAAGGGCGACTGGTGATTATGCCATGTTTAGTGACCAGGATGATGTTTGGCATCCAGATAAGATTCAAAAAACATTACAGTTAATGAAAAAAATAGAATCGGATTTTGGCTGTGATACCCCGTTATTGGTATATACCGATTTAAATGTTGTTAATTCCAAACTTGAATTGATTTCAGAATCGTTTATAAAATATATGAAAGTTCCACCACAGGTTAGTTTAAGTCGTTTGTTAATACAAAACAGTGTGACCGGCTGCACAATTATGATGAATAAATCCTTGTATATGCAATTACAGAAGGTAAATGATGTTTCCAGAATTATTATGCATGACCATTTTGCTGCATTAACGGCTAATTTGTTAGGGCATGTTGCTTTTTTGCCGGAGTCTACAATTGACTATCGTCAACATGCCATGAATTCTGTAGGAGCATCAAATGCAGGGAGTCTTACTTATATGTGGAGAAGATACCGACGAGGAAAGAAAATATTTCGCAAGGATTTATTCAATTCTATGGTTCAAGCAGGATATTTATTAGAGTTATATGGAAGTAGTATTAGTGATGAAAACACTAGAAACCTAATTTATAAATATTCAAGGATGACAGAAAAAGATAAATTGACACGTGCACGGTTTTATTGCTCTCGACGTGTTTTAAAATTTGGCTTTATACGGGCCTTGATGCAAATAATATGGGGATGAGTATTTAAAAGGTTTCTAATAAATATATTTGGAGTTATGGAGAATAATAATGAGTACTCTTTTGTCGAGTGTTTTTAAAGTAACAGATAAGCTAAAGCCTATTTTAAAAAGAATATTGCCACAAAAAATGCTTCATGAGGCACAATCTAAAATGCTTGATAAAACATTTCAGGAATTAATAGCCCGTGGGAGGAAGTCACTGGATAGAACAGTAAAGCCAGATGGGGTAAATCTTATCGGATTGGTTCGTGCACAAATGGGGCTGGGGCAAAGTTGTCGCTTACTGGCGAATGCATTGGAGCACAGCCATTTTAATTACACACTTTACGATTTTGCATTACCTTCCTCCCTGTTGAGCACAGATGATCATACATATGATGATAAAATCAGTGCAGATTTGAAATATAACATTAATTTAATTCATATTAATCCGGATGAGATGCGTTTACTATATACGAAAATGCCTTCAGATAGTTGGGATTATAGTTATAATATTGCCTTTTGGTTGTGGGAATTGGAAGAAATTCCTGAAAGTTGGAAACAGTATTTTCCTATGCTGGATGAAATATGGACACCTTCTGAATTCATCAGTAAAAATTTACGAAAAGTGACAAAGCTGCCTGTTAAAACAATGCCTTATTGGGTAACAGCACAAACGGATGATAAATACGATAGGAAATTTTTTAAGCTACCTGAAAATAAATTTCTGTTTTTGACAATGTACGATTCGAATAGTACAATAGAGCGTAAGAATCCTATGGGTGCCATAGATGCATATAAAAAGGCGTTTTCCATGAATGATGAGTCTGTGGGGCTTGTTGTCAAAGTGAATAATGCCCGACAGACGGACTTGGATATTCTAAAATCTGCTCTTGAGGGCTACACAAACATTTATTATATTACAGATATATTAGAAAAGACTGCGGTAAACAGTCTTATAAAAGACTGCGATGCATTTATATCTCTTCATCGAGCAGAAGGGTTTGGTCTTGTTATGGCGGAGGCAATGTTAGTAGGTACACCCTCGATTGCGACGAATTGGTCATCAAATACAGAATTTATGAATAATGATGTTGCCTGTATGGTGGATTATACCTTTAAGGAGCTGGAAAGGGACTGCCCGCCTTATAAAAAAGGGGCCATATGGGCGGATGCCGATACAGATATGGCGGCTCAATATTTGAAAAGACTTTATGAGGATCAGGATTATTATGAGACGATACGTAGTAATGCCAGTCAATATATTCGTATAAAGCTTGGTAGGACACAGGCAGTCTGTTCTTTGGAGCAGCGGATAAAGGAAATCTATGACGGAAGGAATAAAACATGAAACATTTAAAAGAAATATATGATTACCGGCAGATGATTTTTAGTTTAGTAAGAAAGGAACTGAGAGGGCGGTATAAGGGATCCGTTTTGGGATTTTTATGGACATTTATAAATCCTTTGTTTCAGCTTCTTGTTTATACGTTTGTGTTTTCTATTGTATTACCAAATTCTATTGAGAAGTTTTACTTATATCTTTTTGTGGGTCTAGTACCGTGGCTGTTCTTTAGTGGGTCAATGACTGGAGGTGCGGCCAGTATTATCGCTCAAAAGGACATGGTTAAAAAAATATATTTTCCTCGGGAAGTTATTCCTATAGCTTACGTTGTTAGCGGATTTGTGAACATGCTTTTTTGCTTTATCGTGATTTTCGGCGTCGTTTTGATATCCGGAACCGGAGTGAGTTTCAGGGCCCTTTTATATTTACCTATAGTCATGGCTGTGGAATTTGTCATGGCATTGGGTGGTGCAATGCTTACCTCAGCCCTAACTGTATATTTTAGAGATTTGGAATATATTTTAGGAATTATAACCATGGCCTGGATGTATTTTACGCCGGTTGTATATTCCATGGATATGGTTCCAGAAGTTTTAAGACCCATATTTCGTTTAAATCCCATGACTCCTGTTATCATGGCCTATAGGGATATTCTTTATTCAAAACAGCCCCCTCAGTTAAGTACTCTTGTTCAGGGATTGGTTTTGGGAATTATAGTATTAGTTATCGGCGCACTGGTATTTCGTAAATTACAGAAGGGCTTTGCGGAGGAACTATAATGAATAAGGATAATGCAATTGAAGTTAGAGATGTTTATAAGAAATTTAAGGTGTTCTACGATAAGGGTAATCAGTTAAAAGAACGTCTCCTTTTTAAAAATCGTAACCGATATGAAGAACGATGGGTATTGAACGGTGTCAGTTTTTGTGTAAAAAAGGGAGAAGCTATTGGCCTGATTGGTCATAACGGGTGCGGAAAAAGCACAACTTTAAAACTGCTGACAAGGATTATGTATCCGGACTCGGGAACTATTGAAATGTGTGGCCGTGTATCCAGTCTGATTGAGCTGGGTGCGGGCTTCCATCCCGATATGAGCGGGCGGGAGAATATTTATACAAATGCGGCAATTTTTGGTTTGACAAAGAAAGAGATTGACGCACGTATGGATGACATAGTAGAATTCTCGGAAATGGAAGAGTTTCTTGATAATCCAGTACGAACCTATTCATCAGGTATGTATATGCGACTGGCATTTTCTGTAGCAATTAATGTAAATGCAGATATTTTGCTTATCGATGAAATATTGGCTGTCGGAGATGTTAACTTTCAAGCTAAATGTTTTAATAAACTAAGAGAGATTAAGTCTCAGGGAACAACAATTGTTATCGTGTCTCACTCAATGGGACAGATTGAGCAGATATGTGACCGGAGTATATGGATTCACGAAGGCAAAATAAAAGCAGAAGGAATTCCTCGCGATGTAGATCCTGAATATTTAGAGTTTATGGGTGAAAAACGCCAGGAAATTGCAGATAAGGAAGCAGAGCGTAAAAAAGATACTACAGCAGACGCGGATAATAAGGATGCGAAGACACAAAACCCGGAGTCTGAGACATTTAAGGAGGATGGGCGCTGGGGGAATGGAAATGCTTATATAACTCAGATAACTACATTGGATAAAAATGATAATCTCAAATCTGTTTTTGCAACCGGAGAAAGTATTAAGTTTAAGATTTGTTATAAAGTAAAGAAAACTATTGAGAACGCTGTTATAGGGGTATCTCTAACAAGAGTGGATAATATTCATTGCTATGGTACGAATACAGATATCGATCAGGTAAATGCGTTTAAGCTTGATAAAGACGGAAGTCTGGAGCTTGTTTTAGATGATATACCATTACTTCCCTGCGTTTATTTGGTTGATATTGCTATACAGAATAAAGCTGGGGATACGATGGATTATTACAAGAATGCTTGTAAATTTGAAATCTATTCAAAGATTTCTGATGTGGGACTGGTTCGGATAAAACATTCCTGGGAGATTTCGTAATGATTACGGGGGAGAGAACTATGAAACTGGAAAATTTAATGGAGCAGCTTGAAGATATTAAGTTCCCTGTTTTAAATGAAGACGGTACTCATTCAAAGGGAACCAAGAAAATAAGCTATGATGTGCTTGATCCGATTATTGAAAATACCTCTACTGTGTTGGACTTATACAGAAACATCATAATCGGAATGAATGATGTTGCCCAGGGGTTAGAAAATCGTATTCAGGTATTGGATGAAACTGTCAGGCAGCAGCAGCAAAGCCTTGATAATAAAGATAAAGAAATTCAAATGCTGAAAATGAATGGTGCCGCGGTAGTCCGGCAGATGATGAAGATAAAGTGGCGCCAGATTGATGAGATAAACACACGTATTGAAAGCGAGGATGATATACTAACTTGCAAAATTTGTGGTTGTAAAGCCCGCAGAGGAAGTATGGAAAAGAAAATCTGCGAGTGTATCTATAATGGGGGCCGGCTTGAGCGATATGTTTGTCCTGAATGTGGTGTTATTTATGGCCCTACAAAGTTTGATGATTTGACTCAAATGGAAAAAGATGAGGATTATTATATACACTATCTCGGCTTCCATGAAGGAGATTCCACGGAAAAGGAAATTAAGGCCTTTTATATGCTTAATCCTGTAAAGGAAGGGATATATCTCAATTATGGCAGCGGCGCGTGGTCGAAGTCAATAGAGAAAATACGACGCGATGGATATACGGTTTTTGGCTATGAACCCTATGCGACTCAAAGTGGTGATCCATATTTGATAACGGATATTGAGAAATTAAAACGGATGCGTTTTGATGGAATTTATTCCAATGATCTCATTGAACATTTGATTCATCCGGTAGAGGACTTTATGTTTATGAAATCTTTGCTGAAGGACCCATCTTCAAAAATGTCTCATAGCACCTCGTGTTACATTTATAAACATGAGGTTACAAGATTTCATACGCATTTCTTCACGGGCAAGTCATTAGAGGTGTTGTGTCGGAGAACTGGCTTGAACATTTTAGATTGTAAAAATGAAGTTAATACACCGGCAGATTTTTATTGCTATGTGTATGGAATGCAAAACAAGGAAGTTGATTATTTACCTCATATGTATATTACGGCTGAGGGTGAAAAAGTCGATGGAGAAATCCTGTTAGCATCTGGCGCTACAATGTTTGGACCTTATCTAATATCCGGGGCGCTTGATTATCATTGGCATATGATTTTGGAAATGCCTGATGATATACAGCTTCCTTACAAGATTACTGCGGAGTCTGGTAAGATTGAACTATTTAATGGATTTTTGCATAATGGAGAAAATCATATTGAATATCATTTAAATCAACTATACAATGGTGTGGAAATTGTTCTGCATAATGATTTTCAGACGCAAATTCATGTTAAAGGACTCGGTCTGTATTAAGCCGTTGAATAATTGGAGGAATTCTTGATGGAGCATATAAATACCGAAGAAATTATGTCAGAAATTCGAGCTGAAATCAAAAAGAAAGGTTACACGGATAAAATTCTAAGCTTTGATGATATCGGGGAATTTACGGATGCACAAGGAGGCTATAACAGCCAGACCTTCAGCTTTGATGAGCTGACATTCCAGGTTAACCAGATGAACGCTCAGTATAATGTGGCAGAATATCGCATATATCCCAATGTTGGGGTCGGCAATAAAGTAAAAGCCTTAATAAAAAAATTATTGAGAAAGCCAATACGATTTTATATAAATCCTATTGTTAATGACCAGAACGAATTTAATGCATCCGTAGTTCGGGCGGCTAATCAATTGAGATTCTATGTTGCAGAAAATCAGAAATTGCAAGCAAAGATAGAAGCGTTAGCTCAAGAAGTAGAGGAATTAAGGAGCAGTCAAATAAATAATTTGGAGGATTAGTCCTATGAGAATCATACAGATGCTTCCGGTTTTGGCTTTCGGTGATGCCATTGGTAATGATACAGTTACATTAAAAAAGACACTGCAGCAGGCTGGCTACGAAACTGAAATATATGCAGAGATTATTGATGGGAGACTTCCAAAGGATACAGCATTTCCTGTGATGGACTATGATGAGCGCTCAGATGATATTATTATTTATCACCTCTCTACGGGGGCCGAATTGAATTATAAATTTGAACGCTTTAAATGTCGAAAAATTATTATGTATCATAATATTACTCCTCCGGAGTTTTTTTCGGACTATAACACAGAAGCTGCCATGAGCTGTAAAGAAGGATTGTCAGCCGCAGAATTTCTTTCGGATAAGGTAGACTTTTGTTTCGCGGATTCAGAATTTAACAAGCATGATTTGCGTAAAATGGGGTATGAGTGCGAAATAGATGTACTGCCTATATTGATTGCATTCAAGGATTTCGAAAAAAAACCTAATGCTGGTATTTTAAAGAAATATGGTAATGATGATTATGTTAATATTGTTTTTACCGGGCGGGTTGCACCGAATAAAAAGCATGAGGATATTATTCGGGCGTTTTATTATTATAAGAAGTACATTAACGTTAAATCCCGTTTGTTTTTGGTTGGATCCTTTGGCATAAATGACAGATATTATCAAAGGTTAGCAAAATATGTTGAAAAGCTGGGGGTAAAAGAGGTATACTTTACAGGGCATATAAAATTCGATGAAATATTGGCTTATTATTCGATTGCAGATGTGTTCTTATGTTTGAGTGAGCACGAGGGGTTCTGTGTACCGTTAGTTGAGGCTATGTATTTTAATGTGCCGATAATTGCTTACGACTGTTGTGCAGTAGGTGAAACTTTGGGAAATGCGGGATTGCTCCTTTCTGATAAATCACCAGAAATTGTAGGTGAGGCGATTCATCGCGTGGTCAGTGATGAAAAACTTAAAGAAATCATGGTGTCCAATGGAAAAGAAAGGCTGGAGTACTTCTCGCATGATCGTATAAAAAACCAATTTTTAGAGTCTGTACAGCGACTGATAAAAGGGGTATGATAGGTATGAAGAAGATAGCATTTGTAATTCCCTGGCATGGTTTGAATATTCCCGGGGGTGCAGAGATGGCCCTGAGAGATGTGACGAAGCATTTATCACTGCATGGTGTTGATATAGAGATATTATCAACTTGCGTCAGGGAATTTACAGCGGATTGGAATAAAAATTACCATAAGCCCGGTGTAACGGTTGAGGATGGTATTCCAGTTCGACGGTTTAAGGTGCGAAAACGCAATGTGTCTGCATTTGATCAAGTCAATATAAAATTAATGCAGAATAAGCCTATTACGGATGAGGAGGAACAGATCTTTATACGTGAGATGATCAACAGTCCTGATCTGTATAAATATATCGCAGAACATCAGGATGAATATGCGTTGTTTGTTTTTATTCCGTATATGTTTGGTATAACCTACTATGGTTGTAAAGCCTGTATGGATAAAGCAGTACTGATTCCATGTTTTCACGAAGAGGCTTATATTCATCTTAAAATATTTAAAGAAATATTTTCAAAGGTACGTGGGATGATTTTTAATGCTGAGCCGGAAAAACGTTTGGCGGAATCCGTTATTGGTATCGAAAATGTCTGCTCGATTGTTCCAGGGCTTGGTATGGATACAGATTTGAGCTTTGATGCTCAACGTTTTCGGGAAAAATATCAAATACAGGGGCCATTTATTTTGTATGCGGGCCGCAAGGATGTAGGAAAAAACATATATGCATTGATACGATACTTTCGAGAATTTAAAATGCGTAATGAAGTGGATTTAA
This sequence comes from Lachnospiraceae bacterium, assembly GCA_902363555.1. Classification (GTDB taxonomy): domain Bacteria; phylum Bacillota; class Clostridia; order Lachnospirales; family Lachnospiraceae; genus Catenibacillus. Next base: position 701,521 of record CABJAM010000001.1, read on the forward strand.
AATTAGTACTTATTGGTGGCGGAAAAGTAAATATTCCTGAGGATATCAGCTCAGATGTTTACGATTTAGGCTTTGTGGACATGCAGGATAAGTATGATGCCTATGGTGCAGCGACTGTTTTGTGTCAGCCGTCCAAGCACGAGAGCTTTTCGTATGTGATTATGGAGAGTTGGTTGTGTGAACGGCCGGTTATGGTTCACGAAGAATGTGATGTGACTAAAGATTTTGTTGTACGATCTAATGGCGGGCTTTATTTTAAAAATTATTTTGAGTTTGAAGAAAACATTAAATTCTATTTGAAAAATCCTCAAAAAGCATCTGTAATGGGGTGCCAGGGAAAAAAATTTGTACTGGAAAATTTCAAGTGGGATATTGTAATGAAAAAATATATAGACTTTTTTAATGAAATAACTATAGATGCTTAAAATGGGCACGTGAATTGCGGAGGAAGTATGGAAGCGGTTCTTTTAATTACCGGATTAGCGTTGGCAATTTTTGCGGTATTGCTTTTGATTCAAAAAGTAAATATTATTCAGTTGATTACAGTTGCTGTTTCTGTATATTTCTGGCAGTACATTATTATTTGTGGACTCTTATTTTGGATTGATCAGTTTTCAATCCGGAGAGGCATGCTTGGTGTCTGTGCCTTGAATTTTATACTATGCCTGTTCCTGGTTAGGAGAATCAAGGGTATTGTAATTGACTTTAATATAAAAACATTTATTATTCCAATATTGATTATTATACTTGCGTTGCCGTTTATGGCTGAAAAGTATGAGTTTTTTGGCATGGGTCAGGATGAGGGGGTTTATCAGACACAGGCTATTTATTTTATTTACAATAAGAATAAAGTACAACAGGATTTTGAAGAGTATGCGACTCTTTCAGATGAAGATAAAAAGATATATAAAGAAGCATTAGAAAATAATCTTCCTGGTTTCTATAATTATGATACTGATCTGCCTTTTGCATCTGAGGAAGAAGAACTTAGTGAAGTGTCAGGAGTATTTCATGGGATACCCACATTTCCAGCACTTTTGGGAATGTTTGGGCGGCTATTTGGACTTTCACATATGTCGGATATTCAAACGATCTTTTATATATGTATGATTCTTTTTGTTTATATGACAATGGATGATATGAAGATACGTAAGGTATTGAAGTATATTTTGACGGCGTTACTGGCTTTTTCTCCAATTGTGTTATGGGTATCAAAATCAGCGTTAACAGAAATTGGGTTAGCATGTATAATGGCTGGATTTATTTATTTTGTTTGTAAAGAGCGGAAATGCTATATTTTATTATCTGTAGTTCCTTTAATTGCATTTTGCTTTTTTCATTTGACAATTTATACAATGATTCCATTATTTGTATTTTTATATTGGCTCTTGAATTTTTTTCGCGGGCAGAAATTGTATCTCTGGAATGCAATCATAGTAACAACAGCGTTTCAGATGGGGATACTTATGACAATGAAAGTGGCGGGAACGTATTCTTTTGTTTATAATTTTTTACCGATATACAATAAACTATCATTTATTACAATGAATAATGTAATAATATTCTTTGGGGTAATGAGTGTATGTTTTATTTCTATAAGTTTGATTTTATTGAAGGTTAAAGTAGATACCCCTAAATTAAATCGTGTTTTCTTTTTTAAAGGGGCAATGCGCTTCTTCTTGATTTTATTTTGCTTGATACAAATATATTTTGTGATTGATAAGATTAATACTTATCAAGGAGTAAGAAATAGTATCGTACATCTTAGTATAGTAGGTTATATTATAGGCTTAGGGATAGGAGTTCCTATACTATCTTTTTTGATATTTATGATAAAACCTAGTATAGCATTAAAAAATAGTCACTCTTTGGTAGTTTTGCCTTTGTTTTATTATTGTGTTTTGATATACTGCCTTGTTTTTAGGCAGGATATTTTGTATTATTATTATTATGGGCGGTATTTAGCGCCCTATTTAAGTATATTGATATTATTAGCGGCTATTGTGTTAAATCGGATCCAAACGAAATATATACTTTCTGTAGGTTTAATGAGCATAGCTATATTGCTACCGTTTGACTATTTTTTTGTTGAGTATAAGGATGATACCAGGATTAGTTGGAGTACACTTGAAGATTTACAAAGAGTAATAAAACCAGGGAATCGTATTGTCTTTTCATATGATTATATGATGTCATTATTTTTACCATTAAAAGCAATGCTAGCGGCTGATGTATATCCTGAATCTAAGGATATAGAAATACAATTAGAGCAATTGTCAAATGATTTTGAGGGGGATGTTTATTATATCGATGATAATTATTGGTCTAGCAGCCTTGATGTTATTTATCATAATTATTCTTTTGCATCGGAGGATAATGGCACAGATCTGTATACTATACTTCCATTACCCCGTAGCAGTGAGCAAAAAAAACGAAGAATAGTGTGTGGCAAATATCAGGGCGATATTATCGAATATAGTTTAGTTGGTGATGAAAAGAATGTTTATACGGTTGGTATAGAACATAGTGAAAAGGATTTTGCATGGGTGGTAAATAAGAATGTCTATATTAAATGTAATCTACAAAAAGAAGATTATACTCTTACATTCATTATGGGAGATAATATTCCACTGGATTTATTGAAGAAAAAATCATATGATGTATTATTATTTATCAATGATTTAGAATTTGGTAAAATTACAATAGACAGTTCTAATAACGGAAATGAAATTAGTGTAAAGTTACCTGAAGAGTATATTAATAAAGGTGAAAATATGTTATATTTAAAAAGTGAGATGTGGTCACCATCTGAATATGGAAGTGCTGATACAAGAGATTTAGGTATGTCGTTGCAAAAAATTATTTTTAGTAAAAATTAAATATCTTGATATAATACAATGAAAGAGTGAGGAATTAAAAAATGAGAATTGCAGTTGCAGGAACCGGTTATGTTGGTTTAGTAACAGGTGTATGCTTGGCCAGTAAGGAGCATGAAGTGACCTGTGTTGATATTGACGAAAAGAAAATTAATTTAATGAGTCAAGGGATCTCGCCCATCTATGAGCCCGGGCTAAGTGAGTTAATGCGAGATAGCAAAGATAATATAACATTTACAACAGATTATAAAGCTGCATATAGTGGAGCGGATGTTATATTTATTGGTGTGGGAACGCCTGAGAAGAAAGATGGTTCAGCAAATTTATCTTATGTGTATAAAGTTGCTGAACAGATTGCGGAATCACTGGAGAAGGATTGTGTTATTGTTATAAAATCAACAGTGCCGATCGGAACAAATGATAAGATTGAACAGTTTATTAAAGCAAAACTTAAGAGACATGTAAATGTTTATATTGCATCAAATCCAGAATTTTTGGCTCAGGGGAGCGCGGTACGTGATACACTTCATGCATCAAGAATAATTATTGGAGTTGAAGAACCACAGGCAGCAGAGATTCTCCAGGATGTATATAAAGATTTTGATTCTCCCAAAATGGTTACTAATCGTCGAAGTGCAGAAATGATTAAGTATGCCTCCAATGATTTTTTGGCCTTAAAGATATCTTATGTTAATGAAATAGCAAATCTCTGTGAGCTTGTTGGTGCCGATATTGAAGATGTTACGATGGGTATGGGGTATGATAGTCGCATTGGAACTAAATTCCTGAATGCAGGTATCGGTTATGGCGGTTCATGCTTTCCTAAGGATACAAAAGCATTAAGCTGGTTAGCTACCTTTAATGATAATGAGCTGAAAACAATACGAGCTGCTATTGATGTTAATGAAAGCCAGAAGTTTAAACTGGTTAAAAAAGCTAAAAAATATTATGATGATTTTAGTGGTTTAACAGTGGCAATTTTAGGTCTTACATTTAAGCCTGGTACAGATGATTTAAGAGAAGCTCCTTCACTGGTGAATATACCTATATTGCTTGAGGATGGTGCCAATATCAAGGCTTGGGATCCTGTAGGTGTTGAAAATTATAAAAAAATATATCCTACAGAAATTGAGTATTGTGAGACAATATCTCAGGCTATTACAGGGGCGGATTTATGTTTTATCTTTACGGAGTGGCCTGAAGTCAAGAATATGGATGTTAGAGATTTTGAGACTTTTATGAAAAGACCAATAGTATTGGATGGGCGTAATTGTTTTAAATTAGAGCAGTTCAGAAATGTTCATATAATATATGATTCAATTGGCCGCACCAGAGTGGATTATCTTTATATTTAATAAACCAATGGTAAGGAGTAAGAATTATGAAGTTGATTATACAGATACCATGTTACAATGAAGCTGAGACATTAGAGGTTGCTCTTAATGATTTACCTAAACATATAGATGGTATAGATGAAATAGAGTATTTAATAATTAATGATGGAAGTTCTGATAATACCGTAGAGGTTGCTCGAAATTGGGGAGTTAATTACATTGTTAACTTCAAAAAAAATAAAGGTTTAGCAAAGGGATTTATGGCTGGTCTTGATGCCTGTTTGAAAAATGGTGCTGATATAATCGTGAATACAGATGCTGATAACCAATATTGTGGTGCTGACATAGCTACAATTGTTAGACCAATTCTTGAGGAGACAGCAGATATAGTTATAGGTGCACGACCAATTGACAAAACGGATCACTTTTCACCAGTAAAAAAGAAGTTACAGCATTTTGGCAGTTGGGTAGTAAGAAAGGCCTCTAAGACTAGTATACCCGATGCCCCTAGTGGTTTTCGAGCATACAGCAGAGAGGCTGCGTTACGAATGAATGTAATTAATGAATATACATATACACTAGAAACAATTGTACAAGCAGGGCGAAATAAAATGGCAATAACATCGGTTCCTATCCATACAAATGGTGAATTGCGTCCGTCGCGTTTGTTTAGTAGTATGTTTGGGTATATAAAAAAGTCTATGCTTACCATAGTAAGGGCATTTATGATGTATCGTCCATTGCAATTTTTTACTGTATTAGGTGGAATATTATTTTTAATTGGAGCTGCTGTTGGTATAAGGTTTTTATACTTTTTCTTTGGGGGAACTGGAGCAGGACATATACAGTCATTGATTTTTGCTAGTATGATGATAATACTTGGAGTAATGACTGTAATTGTTGGGTTACAGGCTGATATAATTTCTGCTAATAGAAAAATACTAGAGGATATTCAATACCATGTTAGAAATATAGATTATACATGTACGAAACCTAACGATTTAGAGGAGAAAACAAATAGATGAAACCCAAATTATTAGTTACTGCTTCGACCTTTCCTCGATGGCAAGGGGATAGTGAACCCCGTTTTATATTAGATTTGTGTGAGGCCATGGTGGATTATTTTGATATTACAGTACTGGTACCTTGGGCCATAGGTTCCAAAGAGTATGAGGATATAATGGGTATACAAGTAATACGATATCATTATTTTCCAATACACTCACTAGAAACGTTATGTTATCCAGGGGCTATAGTACCAAGAATTAGAGAAAAGAAGCTGCGAGCGTTACTTGTTCCGTTTTTATTTATTTCATTATGGTTTAACATATGGAAAAGATTATCAAATTTTGACTTTGTACATGCTCATTGGATTATTCCCCAAGGGATAGTACAGTCTTTTTTTAAAAAAAATTATATTCTTACAGGACATGGGGCTGATGTAGTTTCCTTTAATAAGGGCCCCTTAAGTAGAATAAAAAAAAGAGCCTTATCTAATGCTACAAAAGTAGTAGTTGTTTCAAAACACTTGGAAGATGTGGTTAAAGAAATATGTCCCAAGGTGGAGACTCAAATTTTGTCTATGGGTTGCTGGACAACACATTTTGATGCCAAATATAGGGTTAAAAATTATTTTGATCAAGGGTGCAATAAAGTTATATTATTTGTAGGACGTCTCGCAGAAAAAAAGGGGGTAACTTATTTAATTAAGGCGATGGACTATATAGATGCAAATCTAGTAATAGTTGGACAAGGCCCTTTGGAGAATTCTCTTAAAAACCAAGCACAAAAGTATGGTCAAAAAATAAAATTTTTAGGTGCTAAGACTCATGAGGAATTGAAAACAATATATGCATCGGCAGACCTTTTTGTTGCACCTTCTATAACAGCTCAGGACGGTGACCAGGAGGGATTTGGCTTGGTTATGCTTGAAGCGATGGCGTCCGGATTACCTGTAGTTGCAAGCCGTTCAGGTGGGATAACAGATATTATCATTGATAGAGTAAATGGATTGTTGGCTAAGGAAAAGGATGCTGAAGATTTGGCTGAAAAAATAAATCTGATTCTTAATGATCAAGAGTTATTACAACGTATAAAATTTGAATCTATAAATACAGTTAAACAATATGATTATTCTGTCATTGGTAAAAAATATGCGGAATTAATTAAAGACTGTATGTTAGAAACGAAATAAAATATGTTCATAATTTTATTTATGAGTATGAGGTTGAATTTATGAGAAAGATAGCGTTAAATTATATATATCTGAGTAAAAGTCATGCAGGAGGGAAAGATCAGGTCGGATTGAACTTACTAAAAGGATTTCAGGAATCAGGTAAAATTTTAAATATGTATGTAATTTGTTTTGAATACTCTTGTGTCCTACTAAAATCGATAGCTCCGGATGCAAAATTTATTGTACTTAAGAATCCTAGACAATATAATGAATTATATCGTTTGTTTTATATTTGCTGGGTAAATACTAACATACTTCCCAAAATAATAAAGAAATACAAGATAAAACTTATTTACCATTTGAGCTGTAATAATGGCTTGAGAAAATTAAATGCTATATCCTTTGTTATTCCACACGATATTAAAGCGGTAGCTCATAGGGTATTAGCCAATGTTAAAGTTCCATTTTATAAGTATATATTATATAGAATAATGTATTACATAGATTTTAAACATGCAGATTATATTATAGCTATAAGTGACACTGATAGAGGAGAAATTGCTGAATATTATAATTTATTTAAGGATAAAATTTATCGTATTTATAATCCTATTGATATAAATCCTACTGTGGGTAATAGAGACAATATTAGCAATAATATTGTAGCAGTTAATTTACAGTTTCATCATAAAAATATAATTACATTAATAAAGGCATTTGAATTAATTATGAATAAAATTGATGCAGATTTATTGTTGATTGGCAGCGTTCCTCCGAGGGTACAATATCTTAAAGATTATGTGAATGAACATCATTTAAATGATAGGATAAAATTTACTGGCTTTATTAGTAATACAGAAATGAAGGAAAAATTTATGAGTTGCCGTTTGTATGTTAATCCAACTTTATATGAAGGATTCGGCATGACAGCTGTAGAAGCAATGGTATTTAAAATACCAACATTGATTTCAAAGATTCCAGCTAATTATGAAATTACAAAAGGGCTTTGTGAATATTATGAACCTGCGGAAGATGAGCATGCATTAGCATTAGCTATTATTAAATGCTATAATAAAAGGTATAGTGATGAATATTTTGAGTACCGCAGTTCACAAATTTATTCAGCTTATAATTATTTAACAATTTCTAATGAGTATTTTAGTATATGGCATAAATTATTGGTGAGTAAAAATGATTAGTGTTATAGTTCCATTATATAAAGGAAATAAATATATTCCTCAATTACAGAAAAACCTAAAGTTGGCCAATGATAACTTTAAAAGGCAGTGTAATGATACGATTGAAGTTATATTTGTAAATGATTATCCTGAGGAAAATGTTTTTTATGATCAGAATGTAAATTATAATGTTCAACTGATTAGGCATTGTAAGAATCAAGGGATTCATGCAGCACGTGTTACAGGGTTAAAATATTCAAGTGGATCGTATATTTTATTCTTAGACCAAGATGATTATATTGATGTTAATTATTTTGTGGTTTTATTTAACGGAATAAGAGATAATGACATTATTATTTGTAATGGATATAGAGATTATGAAGAACATAAAGAACTGCTTTATAAAAGAAGTCTTGCTCATAAATTAGTAATGTTTAATAAAGTATATATATACGGCACTGATATGATATTTTCACCAGGTCAATGTCTTATTAAAAAAACTGCTATACCTAGCATATGGAAAGAAAATATACTTAATATAAGTGGATGTGATGATTTTTTTCTATGGATATTAATGTTTAAATCAGGTTGCAAATTTTGTATTTCTAAGTCAAAATTATATTTTCACAGAGAAAATAAATACAATTACTCAGGTTCTTCTGAGAGAATGAATTTATCTTTTCGTCAAATGGTTGATATTATAGATCAACTAAACATTATAAAAAAAGAATATATTAATGCTTTAAATATTAGATATGATATAAAAACAGTAAAATCATATAATAAAAAGAAACTTATAAAGATTTTAATCTGTAATCCTAAAGTTCTTTTTTTTACTATCTTATATAAAATATGTGGGTATAGATAATGGAATTATTAGAGTACTTGAAAGCAGCATATTGGAAAATATAAAAAGTATAACTAAATAACTAAACTTTTATTAATATGCGGGCTTATATGGAGGTAATTTTTTGAAACATAAAAAATTAGTAAAAGATATAATATATGCTTTTTTATCACAATTTATATCATTAGGGTTAAGCATTATATTATCATTAGTAATTCCAAAACTATTAAATTTGGAACAATATGGATATTGGCAATTATTTTTATTCTATACCAGTTATGTTGGGTTATTTCATTTTGGGTTTATTGACGGAATTTATTTAAGAATGGGAGGAGAAAAGTATAGTGAAATTGATTTTAATATACTAGGTGCCGAACTAAGAGTTTTTACGACTACTCAAATAATTATTTCTGTTATAGTAATAATATTTGCTTTTGGAGGGGTAGATAATGATAGATATCGTTTATTTGTATTAATAATGACTTCATTATATCTTCCATTGACGAATATTACAAATTACTTTGGGTATATATTTCAAGCTACAAATAGAACTAAAATATTTTCGATATCGGTTATTATTGAGAAAATAAGTGCAATAATATTTATAATATTTCTATTACTTACAAAAACAGATAAAATTTATTTATATATTCTCTCATATTTAATAAGCAAGGGGTTATCTTTACTATATTGCGCTTTTGTTGGAAAAGCGTTAATTAATTTATCATTACCTGTATCTAAGAATCTATTTTATGATATATTAGAAAATATTAGAATTGGTTCAAAATTAATGATATCCAATTTTGTTAGTATGTTGATTATAGGTAGTGGTAGATTGATTATAGACCAAATATGGGGAATTGAAGCATTCGGTAAATTCTCAATGTCAATTTCCTTAATAAATTTTACATTACAGTTTATATCGCAAGTGAGTATGGTATTATTTCCAACGTTAAGGTCAATAAATGTCGATCGACTAAAGAAACTATTTCAATTTTCACAGAAATATTTAGGTGTTATTTTCGCTTGCTTTTTAATTTTTTATTTTCCAATTAAGATTATAATTTATTTTTGGTTGCCGGAATATTATGACAGTATGAAATATTTAGCCATACTAATGCCAATATGTATTTTTGATGGAAAAATGAGTGTTTTATGTACTACTTTTTATAAAGTTCTTAGAAAAGAAAAGTTATTATTATTTTTAAATATTATATCTATGATTTTTAGCCTTGTTTTATCCATTATTGGAGGATTTATATTTAATGATATGATGATCATAGTCTTTGGAATGGTCTTAACAATTATATTAAGATGTATATTGGCTGAAATATTACTTAATAAGATACTAAATACGGGCATATCGTATTCAAATATAATTGAAATATTATTATCCGTAATATTTGTAGTTTGTAGTTATAAACTTAATACCATTTTAGGTTTTTTAATTTATACATTGGTGATTGCTTTTATAATAATTGTGAATTATAATCATATAAAAATGCAAATAAAAGCATTGAAGTAAGGGGGATGTATGTGCGTAATATTAAGGAAATTACTTGTTTTTGTTGGGGAGATTCCCATGAATTAAAAACCTGGTCAAATGTTCCGTATTATTTTACGAGAGGATTAGAAACTTCAGGTTTAAAAGTAAATAGGATAGATTTAAAAAAGGGGCAGCAGATATTCATTTATGTAGGCGATGTTATTTCAAAGATATTTAATAAATTTTATAAGGAAAAAATTTATTATGACTATAGTAGAACAAAGATCTGTGATTTTATAATTAATATAAAAATGCGTAAAGCCGTAAGGAAATTTCCTGATACTGATTTGTTTTTGTCACTTTCCTTTAGCTTTAATGCAAAAAAATATACTGATAAAATAAATGTAATGTTTTGCGATTGGTCAATATATTATGCAATTGAAAAGTTTGGTCTGAGGTCACCAATATTTGCGGAAAAGGGAGGAATATATCGACAAAATCAATATTTAAAGGCGTGTGATTATAATATAACACTTTTTCCTGATGTAGAAAGTTACTATAAGTTGAAATCATTTAATAATATTAAATATTTAGGAAACGTAATAAATTCTGAAGAATTATCAATTTATGATAAAAATGATATTTTAGAGGAAAAGAAAATTAGTAATAGAATATGTTTTATTGGTAAGAGACACTATAAAGAGGGCCTTGAAGAACTTGTAAAAGCTTTTTTACACATAGCAGATAAATACAATCTATATCTAGATATTATAGGATTTGATTCACTCAAAGGCAATATTAATGATAGAATAGTTTTCTGGGGGTATTTAGATAAAGCGAATATGCATGATAATAGACGATATTATGATATTATTAAAAAAGCGAAAATTATAATTAATACTACTCCGAAGTGGGCAGGTTTTTCAAGTATGATTGAAGCTATGTATTGGTACACACCTGTTATAGTTACAAAGTATGAAAATTTTTCGCAAACATTTGGTGATGATATTGAGTTTGGATATTATTGTGATAATGATTATTATAATATAATGCGATATATTTCCATGATATTTGAAATGGAACCTGATAAATATATTAGTAAATGTAATATAGCACATTCTGTAACAAACGGATTTACATGGTCTGAATATGTTAAAAAATTTTTGGAGTATGTATGTATCAATCAATTCTAAAAAATACAGAGGTAAAAAATAAATGTTTAAATTTAAATTATATAAAAATAAATATGAATATATTCTTCATTTAATGATTATACTTCTTATGGGTTTGATTTGTTTGCGTAACATACATGATTTAAATATTCCTTTTATTTTAAATGATGAGTACGGCTACTGGGCCAGCGCATCACAATTTGGAGGGTATAATTGGAATGAAGTAATAAAAGAATGTATGTATTATTCATATGGCTATGGAATAATTTTAACTATAATTATTAAATTTTTTTCCAATATGATAATTGCATATAAATTTGCAATTATTTTAAATTATATATTTTTATCGTTAAGTTATCTTATTTTATTTTTAATTTCAAAAAAGATTTTACCAGAAATAAATACTTTATTTAAAATACTAATTTGTGCAATTGTATGTTTATATTCTTCAAATGTTACACAAGTTAACTATACTTGGCCTGAAATTTTCCTATTCTTTCTATATAGTTTAGTTACATATTTAGTTATCATTATTTTTGAAAAACCCACTTATGTGAGGTGTATATTATTAAGTGTACTATCATTTTATACCTATATGATTCATCAAAGATCATTAGGAATATTAATAAGTGTTTTTATTATAATGTTATTATTATTATTTAATAATAAAATTAATTTGAGAAAAGTTATTTGTTTTATAATCATTATGGTACTACTCTTTTTATTACATTCATTTATAAAAAATTACCTTATGGATACAGTATGGAGATCAGATAGTAGTAATAATTTATTATCTCGAAATGATTATTCTGGTCAAGCTTCAAAATTAATTTATATTTTTTCTAAAGAAGGTTTTATGGCCTTTTTAACAAGCATATGTGGAAAATTATATAATATTTTTATAGGATCATTTGGAATTGTCCTATTTACACTTATTTTAATTTTTAAGAAATTTATCTATATGGTAAAAAATAAAGAATATAAATTGACAAAAATCAGTTTTCTTTACATTTTTTTATTTCTATCATTTATTTTAACATTATTAATAAGCTCAATTTTTATGATTCATCCAGGTACTACTACTCATTTGGTTTATGGTAGATATACGGATAATATTTTAGGGCCATTTTTATTAGTTGGTTTATTAAATCTATGTATAAAAAAGGAGAGAAATCAGTATGAAATTCTAATAAGTCTTATTATAATAAGCATTGTAGCATTAGGAGTTAATTATGCTATAAATTATTTTTCGCTTACATATAGAGATACTACTGTTAATAATCCTACTATATCCATTTGGTTTAATGGAACAATTTTAAAAACATGGCTGAGTGTTGTTTGTGTAATTTTAGTTTTTAGTATACTATTCTATTTTTTGAATTTAAAAAAAAGAAGTATTATTTTGTTATTTATGTTAGGAATAGTATGGATATTCATTGGCAGTTATTCTTATAAAGTATTTGCAAATGTAAATTGGAAAGATGTCTATTCGTCAATTATGCAAATATATACAACTGTTAACGAGATGGAGAAAGAAAAAAATGATGTGAGTGAAATTTATTGTATTACTACTCCAGGTTATATTACAGGAAATTATGGTAATGCATTACAGTTTTTATATAAAGATAGAATTATTCATTACATTGATTATTACGAATTTTCATCATATGATTATTCTGAAAATAGTATATTCATAGCACATAAAACTATGACTAATATTGAGGGGTTAAAAATAATTGGAGATTTTGGTGAATATAAGTTATATTGTTCAGTTGATAATAATTTTATTAATTATGAATTTAATCTTGATTTAACTAAATTTATACTAGGAGAGGCCAATATAAATAAGAATAATGAGGTTATATCAAGTGAAAAAGAGGGATTTATATTATATGGACCATATATGCCAATGAAGGCAGGAAATTATGATATATATATAGACTATGAGGTTATTCATCAAAAGGGCGATAATATAGGTTATGTGGATATTGCTTCCAATCAAGGAACTATTATTTATACAAAGCAAGAAATAACTGGAAATATGAGCCCAACTAACAATATAAAATTAACAGTCTCTTTAGATAATATTGAAGATTTAGAGATACGTTTTTGGCAGAATGAAGGCAATCGTATAAAAATAAAAAAGATATATTATAAAGTATTATCATCAAATAATATAGTAGGAACTAATGATAAAGATAGCGAACATAATGTATTAAACTTTATAAATAAAATTAAAGGAGTTGATAATCTATATTATGCTACAGCAAATATGGAAATTGGTACTTATGATTTTTCTATTATAAAACAATCGAGTGGTATAAATAATTGTCAATATATCTTACTAAATGAAATTTATAAAATATCTGATCAAGAAAATTTTTTGATTATTATTCCTAAACAGGATATAGATATATTTTCATTGATAAAAAAATATGACTTGATATATTTAAATGACAATTATGGTGTGTTTTGTGCAATAGATAAAATTGGTATTGCGTCTGTTGAATCAGCCGGTGGATACCCGTATAGTATAAATTCTAAATTAAATATTAGATATTTTCAATATTTTAATAATGGTTATGATTTAAATAGTAATAATGTTAAACTACCATTCGGTACATATAATATAATCTCTATTTTGGACACTGAGGCCAAATATCGTACCAATTATGTTTTCAATATGACTTATGCAGGAGGCGAGTATTCTAGTAACTATAAGTACGATTATAAATTGGAACAAATGGTTTCTCATAATACTGTTTCTATTAATAAAGATGGAACTATAGTTCGCATGTCTTTAACATCTCTAAATGGAGTAAGTGCGAATGAAGATATCTTTATTGAAAGAGTTGATGAAGGTTTTTTATGGTATAATAATTCTGTTATAGAATTTATTAGGGATGAAAACGATGAATATTACAATACAAATTCATTTATATCTTTAAATCAAGGTCATTATAGTGTAGAATTAGTATTAGAGTTTGAACAAAGCAATCAAGAAATCCTTAATGAGGGAAAACTTGTATTGACTGAAGGTGATAATATTTTTGCAGAGGTAAATTTAAACGATTTTTATAAAGATGGAAATGATAATTTAATTTATAAGTTTAATATTAACGTACAGGAGTCTATTAGCGATAAAGCTAAATTATCATTAAAAAGTAACTTATCATTTGTGCCCAAATTGTTATCTATGAAAATATATAAAGTCAAATAGATTTAGGAGGTCTTTGTGAACAAGTCAAGAATTCAAAATTTGATATGTATACTTATATTACTTACAGGAATTATATTTTGTGTCGTTATTAATTCACAAAAACAGGGATATCATATCGATGAGATATATACTATGGGATTATCAAATCGCAGTTTAAACGAGGGGGAGTCTTATGATACTTTAGAAACTAACAAGATATTAGAATATCAATATTTTGAGACTCTACTTACAGCAACAGATGATACAAGATTTAATTTGAAAAATGTTTATAATACGTTAGGAACCGATAATCATCCTCCTTTTTATTTTTATTTGTATAACCTTTTATCGTCCGTAAATCCAAAGCATGTATCAAAAATTTTTGGTATGGTAATAAATCTTGTGTTTTATATTATAAGTTTTATACTGGCTCAGAAAATTATAAGTATTATTTTTAGAAATGAAGCATATTTAAAAATAATCATGGGCTTTACCTTTTTACTCCCTGCTTTTATTACGGAACTCTCTTTTTATCGTATGTATTGTATGTTACAATGTATGTTTTTATTATTAACTTGGTGGCTGATAAAGTATTATAATAAAAAACTAAATTTTAAGTTCTATTTATGTTTAGGTCTATTTGTTTTTATAGGCACCATGACACAATACTACTATTTGATTTTTGCTTTTTTTATGATTGCTGCTTTTTGCATAAACTTATTAATAAATAAAAAATATAAAAGAACAATTTTGGTTGTAGTATCAATGATGATAACTGCTATTTTAACCATTTTATATTATCCTAAAATACTACAACATTTATTTAAAAGCGGACGAGGTAGTGAAGCGCTAAATAATTTTTCAAACAAATCTTTAGTAGATAGCACATTACAATACTATAAGTATATAAACAAACAAGTATTTGGTGGTTTATTATCGTTGATTGTGATAATTATATGTTGTCTATTTGTGTATGCTATTTTGCTAAAGAAAAATATTTATATAAGAAAATTATATAATTCACCATTTTTTATGATTATAGTGGCTACTATTGGTTATACGCTTATTATTGTAAAAGTTGCGCCTTATATTACAGATAGATACTTATATGCTGTATTTCCTCTGTATTTTATATTAATCTTTAAGGCATTATCAATATTGTTAAGAAAAGATATTAGTATACTTTTTTTGGCATTATTGCTAATATTATTATCAGTTAGGACAAAGACTAGTCTAAATACATATTTATTTAAGGAGAATGCCGAAAGATTCGAGATAGTGGATGATGTATCAAAAGTTTCACCAACATGCATATATGTAGCCCCTCCTAAAGTGATGTGGACAGCATGGAATATAATGCTTGATTTTTTAGAGTTTGATTATACGTTACTTTGTCCGGAGAATGATATTCAAAATTATAGTGAGCTATTTAAAAGCAAAGAAAGTATAGTTATATATTTGTATAATGACTTAAATAAAGAGGAAATTCTGGATACTATTATATCAATAGGTGATTTTACTAATTACAAGTATCTATTTGAGTATGGATATATTACAGCATTTAGTATAAACTAAGTTCGGTTAGAAATAGCATATCAAAATATGCTTATAGACTTTTTTATAGGGAGGTTTGGCTCTCTATCTAATATTATTTGCAAAAAAGTACCATATACGCTGTTCGCTGCAGAGATTGCTACAACTTATAAAACCGGATGTGTTAGAGCGAAGGGGATGACAATATGCTGTGTAAACTCATAAAGTTTTTCCTATGGTTTACTTCTTTAATTGAAATTTGTAAGGCTTGAATTAATAAAAAATGAAAGAGGTGAGTTTTATGACACAAAAGAAACCGATACTATATATTATTATTCCCTGTTATAATGAGGAGCAGGTTTTACCTATAACTAGTAAGATGTTTTTAGACAAACTTAATCAACTTATATATAATAATAAGATAAATTCTGAAAGTAGGATTATGTTCGTTAACGATGGAAGCAAAGATCATACGTGGGAAATTATTAAACGATTGTCTAGAGATAATAGTTATTTCCTTGGAATATGTCAAAGTCGTAATAGAGGACATCAAAATGCGGTATTAGCAGGGCTGATGGAGGTTCAGAATAAATGTGATATAACAATAACAATCGATTGTGATGGACAAGATGATATCAATGCAATGGATGATATGATAGAGGCGTATTTAGATGGCTGTGAGGTAGTCTATGGTGTTCGTAATAATCGAAGTACGGATAGTTTTTTCAAACGATTTACAGCAGAGGGGTTTTATAAGCTGCTTAATTGGATGGGGGTTGAATGTATTTTTAACCATGCAGACTACCGCTTACTATCCAGCCGTGTAATAAAGTCATTAGCTGAGTTTAAGGAAGTAAATATTTTCCTTCGTGGTATGGTTCCTTTAGTAGGATATAAAAGTACCAGTATTTTTTATCGTCGAGAAGAACGAATTGCAGGAGAAAGCCATTACCCGTTAAAGAAAATGTTTGCTTTAGCAGTAGATGGAATAACCAGCCTATCTGTTAAACCTATTCGAATGATTACCACATTAGGATTTGTGGTTTCGTTATTAAGCTTTATTGGAATCATGTGGTCTATTATTTCATTTATTTTAGGTAAAACTATAACTGGTTGGGCTAGTACTACATGCTTACTGTGTTTCTTAGGTGGTGTACAATTACTATGTCTAGGAGTAATAGGCGAATATATTGGAAAGATTTATTTGGAGACTAAAGCAAGACCAAGATATATCATTAGTGATAGGACTTATGATGAAAGTAAGGAGAATATATAATTGTTATTAATTGTGTTTAGCTGTTTCATAACGGCAGAACTGGAGTGAAATAATGAAAAAAATAGCAGTTTTAATCCCATGTTACAACGAAAGTCAAACAATAGAAAAAGTAATAAAGGATTATAAAAAAGTTTTACCTGAGGCGGATATCTACGTCTATGACAATAATTCAAAGGATCATACTGATGAAATTGCCCGGAAAGCCGGTGCTATTGTAAAATATGAATATCGTCAAGGTAAGGGAAATGTTATACGGAGTATGTTCCGTGATATTGATGCAGACTGTTATCTGATGATTGATGGGGATGATACGTATCCGGCAGAGAATGCTCGTGATATGGTTAATCTTGTACTGGAAAAAGGTGTGGACATGGTTATCGGAGATCGTCTATCTTCAACATATTTTACGGAAAATAAACGTCCGTTTCATAATATGGGAAACAGGGTGGTTCGTGGATTGATCAATATGCTGTTCAAGAGTGATGTCCGTGATATAATGACTGGATACAGGGCCTTTAGTAAGCTGTTTGTAAAAAGCTTTCCCGTGTTGTCAAAGGGATTTGAGATAGAAACAGAGATGACAATTCACGCATTGGACAAGAATTTTTTGCTTGAGGAAATTCCAGTATCATATCGCGATCGACCAGAGGGAAGTGTGTCAAAGCTGAATACTGTCAGTGATGGACTAAAGGTTTTGAAGACCATCTTAAATCTTCATAAGAATTATAAGCCATACTCCTTTTTTTCAATTATCAGTATTATTTTATTGATTATTGATGCAATATTTTTTATTCCTGTCTTAGTGGAGTATTTCCAAACAGGAATGGTTGCTAAATATCCAACGCTTATTGTGTGTGGGAGTGTACTTGTTTGTGCTATACTGTCTTATGTTTGTGGATTACTTTTGGATGTTATTAATAAAAAGCATAAGCAATTATATGAGCTTTATTTAAATCAGATTAAGTAGACTGGAGGCAACTGTGAAAAATTCAATTAAGCAATCGAAAGCAATATATTTTTGTATAGGAATCATAATTATTTTGGAAGTTTTCTACTTCAGAAATATTGTGTTTTCAGATAAATTGATTGGCGATTTTGGAGATGGGCGGTTCTGTATGCTGGCCACCGAGCATTGGTTTCAGGTATTACTTGGAAATGAAACTTTACCGGATTTGCGTATGTTTTATCCGGTAACAGGTACCTTTGCTTATTCGGATATGTTTCTGGGCTTGGGAATACCTTTTTGCATATTTAGATTTGTTGGTATGAATATGTATACAGCGTTTAAGTTAGCAGCAATCTGTATCCATGCTATCGGTGCTTTTTCTATGTTTTATATATTACATAGGAAATTAAAATTTAATCCATTTATATGCGTGTTAGGCGTAATTATTTTTTCACAAGCGAATATGGCCAGCACAGCCACACATCCACAGTTATATGCAATTTATTTCATTCCCTTATTTGCTATATTTGTTCTGGATTATTTTCAGAATGTTTCTTCTGAGTTGAGAAAACGGGTAAAATATGCCTTATTGTCCATAGGCATGTTTGGCGTGATTTTTTATACCGGATGTTATATTGGGTATTTTGTACTTATATGCTTTGCTGTATTCGTATTATGGTTTATAATAACATCATTGATTTTCCGGCGAGATAAGTTGAAGGAGATATTTCAGTATATAGGTAGCCATATAGTGGAGTATATATTGTATCTGGTTTTCGCTGTTTTGGTTTTATTGCCATATTTATTAATGTATATACCTGTAAGTGGTCAGTCGGGGAAACGTTCCTGGGGAGAAGTCTCTGGATATCTACCAAGATGGTTTGAGTTTTTTAATTTGGATTCAACCAATCTTTTATGGAAAAATATATTTCATCTGGATGTGGAAAGTATATGTGGTGAGTCCACAACTGGATATCCCCTTGGAACCTTTGTGATATTTATAGTGGCCGTAGTTTGTTTTATCGTATTCTGCATTAGAAATAAAAAACGTCATAAGGATCAGTATTATTATGCTATAATTGGATGCAGTGTGTTGACTTGCCTGTTACTGATGCTCAAGGTTGGTGAGAACCTGTCGCTGTGGTGGCTATTATATAATTTTCTGCCAGGGGCAGGGTCTATGAGAGCTGTTATGAGAATGAACGATGTTTTAATGTTTCCCATAGCTCTTTTGATTGCTGCGTGGGTGCAGTATATATACAGCAATGCAGTTATAAGAGTGGCTGTAAAAAGGGCACTATATATTGCGATTTTTATATTTTTTATGCTTGAGTACACGTGGTGTGGTGGACTATACAGCAACTGGTCAACAGGAAGTCAGTTGGCCTTTATAGAGAGTGTATCTGAACCTCCAGAGGATTGTGATGTGGTGGTAATTGGCTATCGTGATAAAGATAAAATTAATCAAGCATTAGTTACAACCTATCAGTTGAATGCATGGCAGATTGCTTATAAATTTAACCTGCAATGTATCAATGGTTATACAAGTTATTATCCGGATGGGTGGGAGCCTATTAATCGGTTATATGAAAGTGACTATGAGAACCAAGTACATGCTTGGATTGAACGGTATCAATTGAACAATGTATATATGTATCAGGTTGAAACAGACCTGTGGATACCTATGAGTGACGATGTTAAATAAAAAGCGGCGGTCCGAATAATTTTCGGGCCGCCCTTAATTTTACCTGAAACTGGGATCCGTAGGATCGTAACCATAATCACCACTAAGAACAACAGGATTCGGTCTTGCTGGCTTATCAAATTTTGTCAACTGATTCCAGTTTCCATAAACTGTAACCTGAGAGCCATTACAATTATCAAAAATCCATTTTGCATCACCAACGGTCATGCGAACGCAGCCATGAGATGCATTTGTACCTAATTTTCTATATTCACTGACAGAAAGTGTACGTTTATTTCCATTGACATAGTACCAGGCCGAATGGAAGAGATAATCGTTATGAATACGGGATACATATTGCCCCCATACTGGCCCCATTAATTCCCACCAATAGCCGATTCTCTGTATTGTGTAAGTACCAGACACCGTAGGTGTACTAAATGTACCACATGAGCAGATCATATTTTTAACCGGTATAATATATCCGTTAGCACCATCCTGTGCGAGAACAGTTACTGTGTTAGTATATGTATTAACCATGACCTTGTAACGGCTTTGTTTTCCAATAATCGAGTCAACATTTTGAACGAGAATGCCTTGATTATTAAAATAATATTTATACCCATCAACATATCCCCATCCACGAATCTGACGATTTCCATCATTGGGATTGAAATAATATAAATTTCCATCAATACGCTGCCAGCCGGATACTTTTTGTCCATTTAAATAATAGTATATATTGCCGTTGAAATCTGCCCATCCATCCTTTACTGTATATGCAAGACCGTAATTGTCACATAATTGTTTAAACTCTTTGCTGCCAGTAATCTCATTGAAGGTGTCTGTTCGAGATGTCGAAGCCTTGGTTGCCCACTCAGATATACTTTCTTCTGGTAGATCTCTTAGTAATGTAGTTTTAAATAAAATTCGGGCAAAATCCTCATTCGACTGCGTGTGACTAGAACCTTCTGGGGAAAATATCAGTGTGTATAGGAAGTCAGATACTGTAAATGTGTGTGTACTTAAACGCTGTGTCCATTCATTTAATTCGTTATCTGATGCTTTGCGGTTCATACAGTTTTCATAGACATCCAGTACGTACTTTGTCAACTTCTGATTTTGATCGCGAGACTGTGATAAATAAATACTGCCTGTTTCGATACCGTAAGATTCACATAGTTTGGCGAATTCGGTGGAGGCTACAAAGTTGTATAAAATATAGTCTCTTGACATCCCATTATTGAGTGTATTTAACCAATCCTGTTTTCCGCCTGAATCCGAAGGGCGATCTAAAAGTGTATTGTAAAGTATTTCGATATACTCGGAATCATCGAAGCTGCGTATTGTAAATTCGGTACTGTATATAAATCCGCATAAAACTTCGGCAGCGGTTTTTCTATGTGAGGATAGTTCAGATACCCATGTGTTTAAACCTTCTGAATCCGCTTTGCGGTTGAATATCAGCCGGTAAAGGCGATTAACAAACTGAGTCGTCATAGGGTTTAAATCAGTAATTTCAGAAAGTGGAATCGATCCTGTTTGTATTCCATAACTGTCACATAAAAGCCAAAACTCGCTGGAGGCCGTAAAACCGGAGCAAACATACCATCGAGAAAATCCTTCTTCCAGAACACCAATCCAGGTGCTTTTACCTTCACTATCTGAACTTCGATTGAAAATGGCCTGATACAGTGTTTCAACGTAATCTTCATTAGACAAATTTTTATTTGTAAATTCCTCACTGAAAATAAAGCCTATAATAATATCGGATCCCGTCTTATTTCCAGATTTTAATTCGCTTACCCATGTATTTAAACCCTCTTCATCCGCCTGACGACCAAGTATGGTGGTATATAATCTGCTCACGAAAGCAGCTGCTGGCTCAGATGGGGCATTTTCTGTCTGTAATGTAACAATTTCCTGCTCAGAAGATTGTATATCTGAACTCTCTGAAATTGGATCATCTTCATTGCTTTCAGTTTGAGTAATACTGGATTCCTGAGTCTCACTAGAAGAAACAGACTCATTAGGTGTTTGAGGTATCTCAGATGACTCCTGGTTTGCAGCTTCTGACGACAGTGTTTCTGATTCAGTTTGATCTTGTCCAAATTCTGTAGCATAAGCACCCTGGCTTACAAGCAGACATAGACATAAACACAAGCTCATATATTTTTTTATCCTGTTACGCAAATCACATACCCTCTTTCTTATAATAACTACGCCAGTAATCTAAGGTCTCACTAATTGTTTGCTGAATCGTAATACGGGGCTGCCAGGATATGCAACCCTGAAGTTTTGTAACATCGGCTTCAATTATTGGTATATCTACTGGACGCAGTTTCTGTTTAGAAACTTGTACTTCTATTTTTATTTTTGACATCTTTAGAATGAAATTTAAAAGCTCTTCGATGGCGATTGCGTGACCGCTGCCGACATTATATGTTTCACCGGCGCTCCCTTTTTGTATAAGCATTCCATATGCACGAACAACATCGCGAACATCTGAAAAATCACGTTTGGCACTAAGATTTCCAACCTGTAATACAGGCGGTTTTTTTGTAAGCTCAATTTCGGCTACCTGTTTACAAAAATCTGATACAACAAATGTCGGAGACTGTTCAGGTCCAATGTGATTAAAAGCTCTGACCATTATAATCGGAAGATTATAGGCTTTTGCGTAAATGCCGCTGATCATATTTTGACAAGCCTTTGTAGCGGCATAGATATTTCCCGGACGGAGAAGCGTACTTTCATTGACTGGGGTTTCATCGGGTTCTATATAACCGTATTCTTCTCCGGAACCAATCATTAAAACACGAGATGATAGGTGACATTCGCGAAGTGCATCCAGTAGATAGAGACTTCCCTTAATATTAATATCCACAGTTAAGTCTGGTCGAGCCCACGATAAAGCCACCGAACTTTGGGCTGCGAGATGAAATATATAATCTGGTTGTGTTTTTTTTAGGAGCATGATAATATCACTTTTATCCAGCAAATTTAAATCATATACGTCAATCCCGGGAAAAGACAACTGCTCTCCCGGGAGTTTTGTTGCGGATAAATGCCATGAATAGGTTTCTGACAGATGTTTGATCAGATATTTACCTACAAACCCTGCGCCTCCAATAATTAGTGCATTCATACCTTATTTTCCTTATAATTTCATAAAATCAATTTCTTTTTTGACAAGTGACAGATCATTTTTAACCATACGATCTACAAGATCCGAAAATGATATCTCTCTTTTCCAACCAAGACAAGATTCTGCTTTTGCCGGATTGCCTAACAGTATATCAACCTCAGCCGGACGGAAGAAAGCAGGATTCACTTTCACAATAACTTTGCCGGTGCTTTTATTTATTCCAATTTCGTTAATTCCTTCTCCGCTCCATTCCACATCGATGCCTGCATGACCAAATGCCGTTTCAACAAATTCCCGCACTGTACGTGTTTCGTTTGTTGCGATAACATAGTCATCAGGGCTATGCTGCTGAAGCATAAGCCACATGGCATTGACATAATCTTTAGAGTGGCCCCAATCACGTTTTGATTCCAGGTTACCCAATTCCACATGATCGAGAAGGCCAAACTTAATCCGTGCTACAGCATCTGTGATTTTGCGGGTAACAAATTCTTTGCCCCGGCGCTCACTTTCGTGATTAAATAAAATACCGCTGCATGCAAACATATTGTAACTTTCACGGTAATTTTTAGTGATCCAGTGGCCATATAACTTAGCGACACCGTAGGGACTTCGGGGATAAAAGGGGGTCGATTCACATTGAGGTATTGCCTGTACAAGGCCAAACATTTCAGAGGTAGAGGCTTGGTAAAAATGAGCTTCAGGCTTTACTATACGTATAGCTTCCAACATGTTTGTAACCCCGAGTGCATCAATATCTGCCGTTGCCAGAGGCTGCTCCCAACTGGTGGCGACAAAAGACTGAGCCGCAAGATTGTAGATCTCGTCAGCCTGTGATATTTTCATCGCAGTAATGAGGGAAATGGGATCGGTCATATCTGCATAGATAAAATGGATTTTATCCTTAATATGATCCACATTGCCATAATCAACAACACTTTTTCTGCGCATCAGACCATAAACATTATAGTCCTTTTCAAGTAAAAGTTCTGCTAGGTAGGATCCATCCTGACCTGTGATACCGGTAATTAAAGCATTTTTCATAATATAAATTTACTCCTAACTTATAAATATTCTGTTTGATTACTAAACCTAAGTGATTCAAGTACCTTTTTTATATCTCCTGCTGAATTCTTAGCACATATTAATGTAGCATCTTTTGTATCGACAATAATTAAATCCTCTACGCCTACGGCAGCAATTAGTTTATCAGTGCCCTCGATTGTACAATTTCGGGTTTTTACAGTGAGTGTATTTCCTGTAATTGTATTACCTAAATCGTCAGTACCCCGAATCCGTGATACAGCAAGCCATGAGCCTACATCATCCCAACCGAAATTGCCAGGGATGGTATATATATTTTGAGCTCTTTCCATAACACCATAATCAATGGATACGGAATCTAATTCAGGAAATACTTTTTTTAAAGTAGACAACTCCTGAACACTACCTATATCCTGTTGAATTGTTTTGAGGCCATCATAAGTAGATGGCAGATGAATCCGGATGTTATTTAGTATACTTGATGTTTTCCAGACAAACATGCCGCTGTTCCAGAGATACTCACCACTGGAGATATAGTTCTGAGCAAGAGCCAAATTTGGTTTTTCAACAAAACGCTCAACGGCAAAGGCCTGACCGCAGAACTGTGATTTATTCATTTTAATATATCCGTATCCAGTTTCAGGATAGTTTGGTGTGATGCCAATAGTTACCAGGTTGTTATTATCTTCAGCTACATCGCAGGCTTGCTGTAATGTTTTGAGAAAAATATCATTGGATTTAATCAGATGATCCGATGGAAGGACCATCATTAGAGCATCTGTATATTTACTTGAAATGTAAATAGCGCCTAATCCAATACATGGCGCAGTATTTCTTCCCACAGGTTCACAGAGAATGTTCTGCTCGGGTACTTCTGGCAGCTGCTCTAATATCAGTTCCTTATAGTCAGTATTAGTAGCTATATAGATATCCTCTACATCGACTAAGGGAAGTATACGTTCAACAGTAAGCTGAATCATGGTTTTCCCATCATTTGTAAGAGAAAGAAATTGCTTTGGCAGGTTTTGTCGGCTTTTAGGCCAGAAGCGTTCGCCCCGTCCACCAGCCATAATTAAGGCAGTTTTCTTCATTGTCTGCACCTCCTATTATTCTATTACAGAATACACTATGATTATTAAAAAAACAATAGTCAAATTAATGTTTTAAAAGCCATGCACAAAGCTTTTTGCAAGATATGTGCATGGCTAAAAGGAATATTTTTATACAAAAGGTCTTCGAACGCCTGCGATTATAGAACGCTGTGCATTTTGTATTGGCCAGATAACAACCTTGTCCGGCCAAGCTTCTATAACCTGATCACTTCCAAGATATATTGCTACGTGGATAATGACACCAGCGGAGTTTTGGTAAAAAATCAAATCACCTTTCTGCCTTTCGGAAGTGGACACATGCTTTAATGTGGATAAATTAAACATGTTTCGGGATTCATACTCATAACCGGGATGGGAGTGGCGTACGGGGTTAATAGGTGACATGTCAATACCAGCTGCGTATAATGCCTGCATAACCAGACCACTGCAGTCTGCTCCGGTGCCTGGAGCACCAGAAGCGCCGATAATATACTCTGTTCCTAAGTAGGACTTGGCAGTTGTGATCATAGCATTGATACAGTCATCACGTGTCCTATTCTTAGTTATAAGCATTGGACTGATATATGTTCCGATATTATACCAGTCATAATCAGAGAAGCCAAGTGCTCGCCATGTATTTAGACCTACGATGCCATCAACTTTGAGGCCATTGGCCTTTTGGAATTTTCGGACTTCGTTCATAAACGTCATATCCACAATCGCTCTGTGGTTACTTATACCGAGTCTTTTTTGTACTTTATATACTTTCAGGCCCATATAATTTAGTCCAAGTTCATAGTCGCCTCCTGAAAGTGGGGCAATGGAATCCTGAATTTGTAAAAACTGACTTGGGTTTTGGTAAGCAATAGGCACAGCATAAAGTCCGAAAGGAGCAAGTACTTGTGAAAATTCATCACCGGATGCAATTTCATTAAACGCATTTTGACGACTGGTTGATGACAGATGATTCAACCAGTAATTTATTTCATCATTTCGAGGTTGCCGCTGTAATGCAGCAATATACGCTTTATTTATAAACACCTCATTTGATTGTTGCGATAATCCCATTTCCGCCGAAAACAAAATGTCGGATATAAAATCTCTGGCGGTTGTCGGCTTCTCTGCAAGGCGTTGTACCCTAGTATTTAAATCATCTACAGAAGGTTTACGGCCTAACAAATTAGAATATGTAGTGGTAACAAAGTCTGTAATTGGAATATTTAAATCCCTGGCTTCAGAGAGCAATACAGTACCTGTTTCTATGCCGTAGGAGTCGCATAACTTCCAAAACTCTGTAGAACCAATGAATCCCCAAAATAAGTAACCACGTGAAACACCTTTATTCAAAAGGTTCTGCCAGTTTTGCTGACCGGTGCTGTCTGGCGCACGATCTAAGATGACTTGATATAACGTATTAATATAGTCGGAATCCGATACGTTTTTGTTCAGGTATTCTTCACTGAAAATAAACCCACTGACAGCCTGAGCACCCGTGATCTGGTGGTTGGATAATTGTGTTACCCAATTTTCCAGGCCCTGGACATCCGGCTTCCGTGAAAGAACACGATTATAAATGCGACTGACAAATTTTGTGATTAACGGGTATTTGTCTACATTAGAATATAGCCGGAATGAACCCGCGTCAATACCGTAGGATTCGCACATTTTGTGAAATTCTGTGGAGCCGTTAAAACCTGCGCATACATAACTTCTGGTAAATCCTGCTTCAAGATTATTTACCCATGTATTTTTTCCATCAGGATCGGAAGCACGTCCAAGTAGTGCATTATACATGATTTCAACGAACTCTTCATTATTTTTATTCTGCAGAGTAAACTCATCGCTGAGTACAAATCCTTCAATAACATCAGAACCTGTTTTACTTCTGTTTTGTAATGCGGTTACCCATGTATTTAGTCCTTCTTCATCAGGTTCACGATTAAGTATAATTTGGTAGAGTCTGTTGACAAATTGTGTGGTTGGATCCAGCAGGCTCATCGCTTCTATATCAGCCTCATTAGTTTCTGTTTCAGAACTCGTCTCTGTTGTTTCCACAGTTTGAGAATCGCTAGTGTTTGGAACTGTTTCAATTGTTTCTTGGGGTGGAGGATCAGTATCTTCCTGTGCACTGCTATCCTCTATTTGCGATTCAGTTTGGTTTGTTTCTGTTGTTTCCGTTGAGACGGATTCATTGAGATTTTCCTGATTGACTGATTCTGTGTTTTGGGGTATAGTGTCAGTAGTTTCGTCAATTGTTGTTGCGAATGTTTTGGTAGGAATTGCAGTCAATAAAAGTACGCAACACATCGTCATAGTAATAAGCTTTTTCAATTTTTATCCCTCCTGATTTTTTTACACATTCCTTAATTAGCATACACTAAATATGCACTAAAAACAAGTCATTAAGCGATACATAATATTTAATATCCTATAAAATCATTGATTTTTTGTTGAAAATTGGTATACTAATCATGGGCATGTATATCAATTATACAAGGAGAATGTAAATGAAATGTATCATTTTAGCCGGAGGAAAAGGAAATAGTTTATGGCCGCTGTCCCGGGAGAACTATCCCAAGCAGTTTATGAACATCAAAGAGAACCGTTCACTGCTCCAGGAGACCATCGCCAGGAATATTCCCTTTTGCGAGGAATTTTTAATATCTTCCAATCAAAATTATAATTTTATCATTGAGAGTCAATTGAAAGCCTTCCAGGGTCTGCGCTACCGCTGCTTTCTGGAGGAAACTGCCAAAAAAACGGCTCCTGCCGTAGCCATCATCTGTATGTGCTGTAACCCGTCGGAGCTTGTTTTTGTACTGTCAGCAGATCAGATCATCGAGGGCGAGAACTATAAAGACACGATCATCCGTGCACAGGAGATGGCCAGAGAAGGCGCTTTGGTGACCTTTGGTATGACACCGGTGGAGCCGAACAGCGGCTACGGGTATATTTACCATGAGGGCGAAAAAGTTCTGGCATTTAAGGAAAAGCCGGATGTGGATACGGCGCGGGCTTATATAGAAAGCGGCAGATATCTGTGGAACAGCGGTAACTTTTTGTTCCGCGCCGGTGATTTTTTGCAGGAATTAAAGCTATATGCGCCTGAGATTTATTTGGGCTGTGAAAGCGCCATACGGGAGCTGAAGCGGGAAGGCCATATGGTCCATCTGACGAAGCGGTCCATGAAGGATGTGCCGGCCATAAGCGTGGAGCATGCGGTTTTTGAAAAATCCCAGAATGTCCGCGTGATCGAATCTGGTTTTCAGTGGTTTGATGTGGGCGATCTGGAAAAGCTGTCGGTTTATGCCAAGTCCGGGGATTCCAGAAATGTTATTGAGGAAAGCTGTAAGGATGTTACCGTGATCAACCGGACCCAGGACAAGCTGATCGTGGCCAATGCTCTTGAGGATACGTTGATTGTCAATACGGATGATGCTATTTATATATCACAAAAGGGCGCCTCAAATAATATTAAAGAAATCATGCGCAAAAACCATGATCAATACAGTAATTATTTTGAAAATCATACGACCTTTTATTATGAATGGGGAACCCAGCAGGTGCTCCAGGAGGACGAGTTCTTTAAGGTTAAGAAGGTTGTTGTGTTTCCGGGAAAATCCCATTACCTCCATAAGCATGAGCTGAGGAGTGAGCAGTGGACCGTCGTTAAAGGCCGTGCCAATATAACCCTCGGGGATGAGATGCGGGAATACCGGGAAAAAGAGACGGTTTATGTGCCGCTGGGGGTGGAGCATGCGGTGGCCAATCCTACGGATGAAGAGGTTGTTATTATTGAGATCTCCATCGGCAAGGTGCTTACGGAGGCCGACACGGTGCAGTTGAACCGTAAAAAGACCGATTATATCCGCGATTCGCTTTTTGTCAAGCTGGAGCCTGCGTTTAAGGATTATCTTTGGGGCGGTGCGAAGCTGAAGGATATTTATGGCAAGAAGTGTGACTATGATATCGTGGCTGAGAGCTGGGAGTTATCCTCGCACAAGGACGGCCAGAGCCGTATTGCCGAAGGCAAGTATAAAGGGATGCTGTTTGGCGAGTATATAAAGCGCCTTGGAACCAATGGCCTGGGCTGGAAATGCCAGGCGTTTGAGCGTTTTCCTATTTTGATCAAGCTGATCGATGCTAAAAATCCTTTGTCGATCCAGGTTCATCCCAATGATGAGTATGCGCTCCGGGTTGAAAATGAATATGGTAAAAATGAAATGTGGTACGTTATGGACTGCGATGAAGGCGCCAGTATTTATTATGGTGTCAACCGGGATATCACGAAGGAAGAGCTTCTGGAGCGGGTTAAAAATAATACGGTTCTGGAAGTATTAAATAAGGTAGAGGTCCATAAGGGTGATACATTTTTCGTGGAGGCGGGTACGATCCATGCAATCGGCGCAGGGATTCTGATTTGTGAGATTCAGCAGAACTCCAATTGCACCTACCGTTTGTACGACTATGACCGCAGAGATAAATATGGAAATCCAAGGGAGCTGCATTTAAGCAAGGCCCGGGATGTGTCCACGCTTGAAGCCATACAAAAGCGCCATGAGGACGGTTACCGGCACGAATTTATAACAGGCAATGGTTATGAAATTGAAGTTCTTGGAAGCTGCAAGTATTTTGAAAGCAGTAAATATAATGTGTCCACTGAAGTGGTCCTGGATATTGATGAAACTTCTTTTAACTCAATTCTTATTCTTGAAGGTGAAGGCAGGATACGGTGTCAGGACAAAGAGCTGGATTTTAAAGCTGCTGACAGCTTTTTTATACCGGCCGGCCGCAAGAAGGTGGCCGTCAGCGGTAAGTGCACGTTTATACGGACACATGTTTGATAGATAAAGGCCGTTTTTTGCATATCTGAACGGTTATGATGATTAAAGCTTAGGAGGATGAACCATGGATTATAAAGAGACATATAGATTTTGGTGTGCGAATGAATATTTTGATGAGAGCACGCGCACAGAGCTTAAAAATATTGCCGGCGATGAGAAAGAAATCGAGGACCGTTTTTACCGGGATCTGGAGTTTGGCACCGGTGGTTTAAGGGGAGTTATTGGAGCGGGAACCAACCGTATGAATGTTTACACAGTGAGGAAGGCCACTCAGGGGCTGGCGAACTTTATTATTGCTGAAAATGGGCAGGATAAAGGGGTGGCCATTGCTTTTGATTCCAGAAATATGTCTCCGGAGTTCTCAAGAGAAGCTGCGCTCTGCCTTAATGCTAATGGGATTAAAACGTACCGTTTCGATTCGCTCAGGCCGACGCCGGAGTTATCCTTTGCCCTTCGGGAGCTTGGATGTATTGCCGGTATTGTGATCACTGCCAGTCATAATCCGCCAGAGTATAATGGCTACAAGGTTTATTGGGAGGACGGCGCTCAGATCACCGCGCCGAAAGATAAGCAGATTATTGCCGAGGTGAATAAGGTCACAGATTATGCCATGGTAAAGACAATGCCAGAGGCGGATGCGGTTGCGGCCGGTTTATATCATACGATCGGTGAGGAAATCGATGATAAGTATATCGAGGCTTTGAAAATGCAGATCATCCATCCGGAATATATTCAAAAGGCTGCCGAGGATATTAAGATCGTCTATACGCCGCTTCACGGTACTGGGAATCTTCCGGTTCGCCGTGTTTTAAAGGAGCTTGGATTTAAGCACGTCTTTGTTGTGCCGGAACAGGAGCTGCCGGATGGTAATTTTTCCACGGTCAGCTACCCAAACCCGGAAGATCCTAAAGCCTTTAAGCTGGCATTGGAGCTGGCTGAGAAGGTGGATGCGGACATTGTTCTGGCCACTGATCCGGATGCGGACCGCCTGGGTGTTTATGCCAAAGATACGAAAACGGGCGAATATGTCAGCTTTACCGGGAATATGTCCGGTATGGTGATTGCCGAATATATTTTGAACAAGCGAAAAGAAAATGGTACATTGCCAGAAAACGGCGCTTTGGTAAAAACGATCGTGACGACCAATATGGCGGACGCCCTGGCGAAAGCCTATAATGTAAAGCTGATCGAGGTGTTGACCGGTTTTAAATTTATTGGCGAACAGATCAAATTTTTTGAACAGCAGCATACGTATGCGTATGTGTTTGGCCTTGAGGAAAGCTATGGCTGCCTTGTGGGAACCCATGCCAGAGATAAGGATGCCGTTGTGGCAGTTATGGCTCTTTGTGAGGTGGCGGCCTGCTGTAAGCTCAATGGCATGACCCTGTGGGATAAAATGCTTGAAATATATGATAAATACGGCTACTATCGTGAAGGTCTGGAATCCATTACGTTAAAAGGTATTGACGGTGTTGAAAAGATTCAGAATATGATGAACAAGCTCAGAGAAAATCCGCCCGCCGCTTTTGGGGATTTCAAAGTGCTTGCTGTACGTGATTATAAATCTTCTAAACGTTTGGACATGGAGACGAAGGAGATTTCGGACTTAGAACTTCCGGTTTCCAATGTCCTTTATTATGAACTGGAAAATGATGCGTGGTGCTGCGCACGTCCGTCTGGTACGGAACCGAAAATTAAATTTTATATGGGAGTTAAGGGTAATTCCATCGATCATGCCGATACGATGCTTAAAAAGCTGACAAACGCGCTGCTGGCGCTGGCAAAATAATACTGAAATTCTTAATATTTCAGAAAAAAATGATAAACTTTTGCGAATACTATTTGAAATCAACGAATAAGCGTAGTATAATGAGCAAAGCTTACTATACAATAAATTAAAGAGGTGTGCTATGAAACGAGATAATCAGCGTCCTCAGAACAATCGCCCGAATAGTGCGGCCGGCTCCCGGCGCCGCGGCGGTTACGAGGATGATTATGCTCCGCATTACAGCGGGCAGAAAGCTCAGAAAGATACTTCGTCTGCCGGCCGCCGTCCACAACAGAATGCACACTCTGGTCAGCAGCGTTCAGGGATGAACGGTGGCTATGATCAGCGGAATTACTCACAATCATATGACGGCGGACCATCGGATCGTGGCGGATATGCGCCAAATGGCAGAAATGTTCAGAACAGCAGAAATGCTCAAAACAGCAGAGGTGCCGGAAATAATTCATATAACGATTACCCATACGGAAGTAATCCACCTGGAAGGAATCCGAACAGCAAAAAAAATTCCGGACAAAAGAAAAATAAACATATGGTAGGCCGTGTGCTTGCCGGAATACAGGGTGTTTTATCGATTATTGTCCTGGCATTGCTATTTATCATTGACGTTGTGCCGATGAAGTTTTTGGCTGTCGGGGCAGCGATACTGGTGATATTGTGGGTATTTTCCTTCTTTTCACAGTTTACCAGGGGAACGCATATTATCGGTAAAGTGGAATCTGTGATTCTATGTGTGATTCTTGCCTTTGGAACGTATTATTTATTTATTACGAACAGTTTTCTCGGAAACATTTCCGGCAGTACGATTAAGATTGATAATATCGTCATTGCGGTTATGAAGGATGATCCGGCTCAGTCACTGGCGGATGCGGCGGACTATACTTTTGGTATTCAAAATGCAACAGATAAGGATAATATCGATAAGACCATTGCCAAGGTAAATAAAAACCTGGGTAAGGATATCACTACAAAGGAATATGAAGGCCTTCAGCAGTTGATCGATGCTCTGTATAATGGTGAGGTCGGCGCGATTATTTATAATGAAGCGTTTAAGGAAAATATTTTGGAACAGCACGAAACCTTTGATACAGACATCCGGGTTCTGGATAATGTGAAGATTGAGACAAAGGTTGAAGTGGCCAAGTCGGACAAGGACGTTACCGGCGATGCCTTTTCTGTATACATCACAGGTATTGATACATATGGTGAAATTTCCACCAGTGGTCGAAGTGATGTAAATATTATTGCCACGGTAAATCCGGATACGAAGCAGATCCTTCTGACGACGACTCCCAGGGATTATTATGTGGCATTCCCAGGCGTGACCAACGGAGAGCTGGATAAGCTGACCCATGCAGGTATTTACGGTGTTGACTGCTCCATGAATACGCTGGGTGAGCTGTATGGCATCAAGATCGATTATTATGCCAAGGTGAACTTTACATCATTGATTAAAATGGTTGACCAGTTGGGCGGTGTTGATGTCTACTCCGAATATGAGTTTACGAGTATTGACGGCAAACACTTTACACAGGGATATAATTACCTGAACGGTGAGGATGCGTTGTCCTTCTCCAGAGAGCGTAAAAACCTGGAAGGCGGAGATAACCAGCGTGGTAAGAATCAGCAGGCGGTTATGACCGCTATGATCAAAAAGGCGATGTCTCCGGCAATCCTGGCAAACTATGCCGGACTGCTTGGCGGTCTTGAAGGTAATTTCGAGACGAGCATGAGTATGAACGACATTACCGAGCTTATAAAAATGCAGCTCAATGACGGCGGCGACTGGAACATTGTTTCCCAGAGCGTTGTAGGTTCCAATGGAAATGATGTCTGCTACTCCATGAAGTCTTATGGCCCGGTATATGTTATGATCCCGGATGAGGCTTCCGTAGCTGCGGCAGCGGCACAGATCCAGCAGGTTTATAACGGCGACATTCTTGAAAACAGCACACCGCAATAATAAAGCATCTTTCGGTTTAAAGACAGGCCGATGATCGTGTTAAAATTTTAAAACTCCGCAGATCCAGTGTGTCTGCGGAGTTTTTTGCGCGAAGCAACGAACCATAAAGATATGCTTGCAAATCATTATGGCGATTGCCGCGAGCCGGCGTAGCTGTTTGTCTCCTCTAATAATCCTATAAAAAGTATGATATTAATGATTTTATACTTTAATAATTTTCATATATTTGGTAGAATAGACGATGTGAGGATAAGAGATTCATGCATCGCGGATATCATTGAAGCCATTCTAATTTGTCATCGATCTTTGGAAGGGATGACGGCCCATCCGGGCGGCTTCGTTCATATCCTGTTGCAGAAGGAGGAAAAATGTACAAAAAAGTAAAAAAGTACGCACAGCAAAATGGATTAAATATCCAGGAAAAGGAAGGCATTGCTTTTGGCCAGATTAACGGCTGTTTCGTTTTGATCCAGCAAGATCCCGCAGTTCCAGCAAAGCATACGGTGATGCTTTGGGCCAAGTCCGGCGGAATTGAGCCGGTACCCTCGGTCGTCAATTTTCTGAACGAATGTACTTCCAAATTTAAGTATTTGCAGACGGCATCTTATAGCGGCTCCAAGATTATTGCGGAATTTCAGGGGCTTGGCTTTAAGTGGGGAAAGAATTATGTGCCCTGTCTGGATTCTTTTCTTAAGGAAATCACGTCCTATTGCCGGAATAATCAGCTAGTAATAAGCTGCGAGGGCTGCCAGAGCGAGCAGGATGTCAGCCTGTATCAGGTGGACGGCGTAGCTCATATGTTTTGCTCTGCATGTTATGCTCAGGTGGCTGAGGATTTGCAGCGGGTGAAACAGGAGAAGAAGGCCGGCGGCCATGGCAATGTGATTGGCGGTATTGTAGGCGCGCTGTTAGGTGCACTTATAGGCGCGGTTTTATGGGTACTCATTTACCAGCTAGGTTATCTTTCTGCCATTGCCGGCGCGGTTATGGTCATTTGCGCGTTAAAGGGCTATGAGATGCTGGGCGGCCGTTTGACAAAGGTTGGAATTGTTATATGCTGTCTCGTCTCTGTGGCTATGGTATTACTGGCGGAGCAGGTCAGCCTGGGTTATGTAATTTATACGGAATTAAAAGATTATTATGAGATAACATTTTTTGACGCCTTCCGCTCGGTTCCGGATTTTATGGCGGCAGAGTCCGAAATTATGTCTGCTGTTGTGCGTGATCTGATCATCGGATATGTCCTTATGGCGATCGGCGCCTGGGGAACGATTCGCCAGGCACTTAAAAAGGGCAGCGGGAATATCCCTGCACGTATGGTGACAACAATTGATGGTACAGATATACATAACAATGGTTACTAAAAAAAGCTTTAATGAAAATAAAAGTTCAGCCCTTACTTTGGTTTAAAGTGGGGCTGGATTTTTTGATTTACCTGATACTATATATGCGTTACGGTGGAATGCCGTATCTGTCCGTTATGGACAAGACGGAAGAAAAGGTGTAAATATATCTTGAAGGGATAACTGTACTCGTTTTGCCTGTGAAATCATGTCATAAAGTACTTTACAATATGAAAGTAATTGATGTACAATATAAAAGTAATCCGGGGATGATCAGAGGAAAGTTTTTTGCCTGGATGAGGACATGCATATGATGGCCGTCCATATATGGTCATTGTATGGCATTTATAGTTTCACAGAATTTTTCGAGTCAGCTTATACTTAAATTCTGTAAAGGAGGGCAGGCATGGCGCGAAGGTGGAAAAAAACGTTAGCTGATGAGGATTCTGATAAATTTATTAAGAAGGATGAAAACGAGCAGAATGAATTTGAGGCATCAAAAATTGATTATGCTCAGCTAATTAAGGCTCTTCAACAATATGATAATGAAATGCTTGAAAAGTTCTTCGACCAACCCGAAGATGAACCGCCAATATCACTATCTGACCGAGGCCGCGAAAACCTGCGGAATTCACTTTCCCAACTGATCGGTGAAAACCGGGCCGACCTGCTAATACAAAAAGAGCAAAACCAATATCAAGCCGACATGAAAACCTGGAAACGAAGTAAAAGAGCACGCATAGTTAAACGTACCGTGCGATGGGGCGCAGTGGCGGCGTCGATCTGGATTGCGATTTTTATTGGGAATATATTCAGTAATGATTCGATGGCTTTTAGGTTGCCTAATGTAGGGATTATTTCAGAAAATAAAGGTGAGTATTCAAAATTTAAACCTATTGAAGATGCAACTTCTTATGAGAGCTCAATGTGTGAAGATTCTGCGCGATATGTGTTGACCTCAACAATTGAAGGATTCATCCTTATGGATAAAATAGTAACATCCGATATGAATTATTATGTTTACAGAAATGAGGATGATCAAGGTTACCAATTTTCTCAATTTCTTTTAGCAGATAATGTCGGTATAAATACAGAAGAAAAGAATTACACGCGTATAGACAGCCCATTTGGAGACGCCTATTATTATGAATTTGGCTCATCAGTAGGATTGGTTTGGAATTATAATGGCTATTTGTTTAGAATCGAGGGAAATATATCGATGGATCAGTTGTTGTATTTACAGGAGAGCGTACGAAAAGAGGAATAATATGAAGAAGAGAATAATAAGAATTGCATCATTTGTTATGATATTTTGCTTTTTATTTAATTCGATGGCATTTGCTAGTAATATAGATACTGAAGATAACAATGATTTTATGCCTGAAGAATATGAACAAGAAGGTACACCTAATTTAACTCGCTGGAGTTATACAAGTTCAACAACAGAAGGATTGTCAATTAGTAGTAGCGGAGTAGCTACTATGAGGTCATCAGTTACAGGTTATCTTGGAACTACTACTAAAATTGACATCTATTTTTATTTACAGAAGTATGATGGAACATGGAAGAATGTAAAAACATATAAGGATACCGTAAATAGTTATTATGCTGTGAAGGAGCATACCTACTCACCTCTTGATAAAGGATATAATTATCGTTTACGTTGTACTTATTATGTATATGGTCCAAATAACCAATATGATCATTTTATGGAATATACATCCACCAAGTACTATTAAATTTATCCGAATAAAATATTAAGCTATATAAATCATCAATCGCGCCAAGCCTGCCAACATAAATTTACAAATATTCAAAGACATCGGAAACGTCCGGTTCACATTCAGGCTTTGTCTGGGCCTCCCGCCTGCCGGCTCTGCGGCTGTCTCCTATGGCGGGGGGATAGTGCATTACAGCCACTTTAGAAAGACTTAGGGCTCAGGGGATTTGTGTTAATCTGGCCAAAAGGAAGAAGAACGGAGAAAAAATAAGAATACTCCCCTCCTTTTGGCCAGATTGTCCTTAACAAACCCCTGAGCCCTTAGACTTTCTTAAGTGGCGAAACAGCAGTATCCCCCGCCATAGGAGGCAGCCGCAGAGCCGGCAGGTGGGAGGCCCAGGCAAAGCCTGAATGTGAACGCCTATCCCCTACCCCCACCCCCATTACCATATCTATACACTTTCCCCATATTCACTCCCGTTTCCCCCATAAAATCAGCAATATACTCATTTACATCCCCCGCCAAAATCCTGTATAATACCCATATCTGGAGAGCCCTTTGGGAAAGGAAGTTATGCAGCAAAATTCTATAACACATCTATTCTATCCGCCCCGCTGCCCCATCTGTGACGGAATACTTGGATTTCAGGAGGGCCTTGCCCACGAAGCCTGCCGGCGTCGGCTCATCTACGTCAAAGAGCCCACCTGTCTGCGATGCGGCAAGCCGGTATACAGCCCTGTGCAGGAATACTGTCTGGACTGTACACGGAAAACTGCGGTATTTGCCCGGGGAAATCTGTTTGACGGCGGCGCGTCGGTCTGGGTTTACACAAAAGAAATGCAGGAATCCATTGCCCGGTATAAATACCATGGGAAGCAGGAATACGCCCGTTTTTACGCCGATGAAGCCGTAAAGCATCTGGGCGGCTGGATCCGGGAGCGGCGGCCGGAATGTATCACAGCAGTTCCATTAAACCGCAGGAAATTGCGCGTGCGCGGCTTTAATCAGGCGCTGCTTGTGGCGCGGCAGATTGGCGCGCGGCTGAAAATACCCGTGGACGACCGGCTTCTTGTGAGGACCAGGTATACATTGCCCCAAAAAGAACTGAATCCCCGACAGCGTCTTGCAAATCTGCAAAAAGCGTTTGGTCCTGGCGATAGGGCCTCAAAGTATGCCTCAGTTTTAATTGTGGATGACATTTATACGACCGGCAGCACGATGCAGATTTGCAGTATGATCCTGAAAAAATGCGGCGCCAAAAAGGTATGGATATTAAGCCTGTGCATTGGCAGCGACTATTAAAAAATAATATAATTTTAAAACTTTCTTTAGTCCTTGGATAGATTTATTTAAAGAAGTTCAACTATAATACATACATCAATCTGGAAAGCAGGGAACGAAAATGATAGATGCAGGCAGTGCGGCCAGCCGGAGGCATACGCTTGGAACGGAGGGGCTGGGGATGAAAGGAAAAATATTTAAAATAAGTTATCTTGTATTTTTAATGTTTGCGGTAAAGATGGTGATCTACTATGTCGCCGTGGATATACCCGTAATGTCGAACATTTCATTTCTGGTAACATTGGCATTTTTCGGGCTGGCTTTATATTTATATCAATACAGCAGCGCCAGATCCAAGCGGTTACTGCGGTTTGTCTATGCCATATTTACCATTGTGCTGTTTATTGATGTGATTTATTATAATTACTTTAACCAGCTCGTCTCTGTGAATCAGATCTTTCAGATCAAAAACATGAAGGGCACGGAAAACAGTGTGAAGTCGGCCATCCCTTTGATGAGCCTGCTGATCGTGGCAGACCTGCCGGTGATCTGGTTTCTGCGGCTGAAATTTAAGGATAGTTTAAACAATCAGAAAAACGCTGCATTGAGCGCACGAAAAAAGCGCTGGCTGGCTATTGGACTGGGCGTCAGTATTTTAATGATCGCATTGAATCCGCTGGGGATCGGGGCAATCCAGAAGATCAACAGCACCGAGGCCGTAACGGTCCATGTGAAGGATGTGGTGGATTCTACGGTAGGTAAGATGATTTATAATCAGAGCTCCCTTGGCCGTATTCTGCAAAATAAATCTGTTCCGTCAGAGGTAGTCCAGGAGGTGGCCGATGATGTGACCGACAGCGGTACTGGAAGCGGATCGGCAGGAGCAAATGCGTTTGCCGGTATTGCCAAAGGGAAAAATCTGATCGTTATACAGGTGGAATCCTTACAGAATTTCTGCCTGAACCGCACGTATGAGGGCCAGGAGATCACACCAAACCTCAATGCTCTGTTGGGAAAGGATACCCTTTATTTTGATCATTACTATACGAACATGGGCAAGGGAAATACATCCGATGCGGAGTTTTCCACGCAGACCAGTCTCTACCCGGTGATTGAGGGGGCCAGCTATGATCTTTATGTGGACAATGATTTTCTGGCGCTGCCCCAGTTGATGAAGGATGCAG
This sequence comes from Lachnospiraceae bacterium, assembly GCA_902363555.1. Taxonomy (GTDB): domain Bacteria; phylum Bacillota; class Clostridia; order Lachnospirales; family Lachnospiraceae; genus Catenibacillus. The sequence goes on from CABJAM010000001.1 coordinate 740,633, forward strand.
GCTACGCCACCTCGGCGGCTATTGGCGATGATAAGGATTTTTATAACCGCAGCACGGTTTATCCCAATTTGGGCTATGATTATTTTTACAATGAAGAGAATCTGGAAATGGATGAGATTTCCGGGCTTGGGCTCAGCGATAAGTCCATGTTTTCTCAGATGGCTGATCATCTTGCCGGACAGGATGGGCCGTTTTACAGCTTTATTATTACATTAACCAATCATTATCCGTATGTGCTGGAAGAAGATTTTGAAGCGACGTTAAAGCTTAAGGAATCGGATAAGGATACGCTGTTTGGCGGCTATTTGCAGACTGTGCGCTATACGGATGAGGCGATTGGAGAATTTATTCAGGCATTGAAGGACAATGGACTTTATGAAAATACGGTGATTGCCATTTATGGCGATCATCACGGGCTCAATTGCCTGGATGAGGAAAATTATACACGGATGAGCGAGTATCTTGGCTATGCCTATGACTATGATACGATGCTGAATATTCCCATGCTCATACATATACCCGGGCTGGGGAGCGCCAGAACGATTGAAACTGTTGGCGGTCAGGTGGATTTTCTGCCGACGATTGCAAATCTGTATGGTCTGGATCTGTCGCAGAGCGTGACCTTTGGCCAGGATCTGGTCAATGCAAAGGAGGGCTTTGTGGCTACGGTGGCCTATATGCTCCAGGGGTCCTTTTTCAAGGATGGTATTATGTACGAGATTGGCCGTGACGGCTCCTTTGAGGGCGGAAGAGCGCTGGATCTGGATACCCATGAGGCTGTGGATATCGAAGGTCTGGAGGAGGATTCCCAGAAGGCTGTAACGGTTACGGAAATGTCCAAATATATTCTTGAACACAATGAAGCAGCCATGTCTGATGATGAGCTGGAAAAGCGTTTGGAAACTGTGGAGAGCGAGGTTGATTCGGAGGGCGTTTAAAAAATATCATAAATTTAGAAAAAAGTCTTTCTTTTTTCTGAGATTTTGGTATAATCACATATGTAAACGCATTCCCTCAATTTGCGTTTATGCAGATCCTTGAACCAGAAGCATATGCCTCCTGCGTGGTGCTCGGGGCGCTTCTGGTTTTTAAAATTTTTTTTTGACCCGCACTTGACGAATTTCGTCAAGTATGCTATATTAGACTAGCTATGGAAGGCGGTCTTTTTTTTATGCCTAAAAATTAGACCATACAACATTTCAATAAAATTATATGGAGGTGGAAGTTGTGCGCGTTAAAATTACATTGGCATGTACGGAGTGCAAGCAGCGTAACTACAACATGACGAAAGAGAAAAAGGCTCACCCGGACAGAATGGAAACCAAGAAGTATTGCAGATTCTGTAAGAGACACACCACACACAAGGAAACAAAGTAATCGGACAATTGCAAGGAGTGAAAATTATGGGTGATACAGCAGAAAAGGTTAATAAACCCAGCAAGTTCAGCCAGGTTAAGGCAGAGTTCAAGAAAGTCATCTGGCCTGATAAGACATCTGCTGCAAAGCAGACCGTCGCTGTCGTTGTAATTTCCGTTGTACTTGGAGTAATTATCGCAATTCTCGATTTTATCTTTAAGTATGGTATTGATTTTCTTATATCATTATAGGAAAAGGTGAGTATATGGCAGAAGCAAAGTGGTACGTAGCGCATACCTATTCAGGCTATGAGAACAAGGTAAAAGCGAATATTGAAAAATCCATTCAGAACCTTCATCTGGAAGACCAGATTTTAAGCGTGGAGGTTCCGTTGGAGAGCGTTGTCGAGGTGAAAAATGGCCAGAAGAAGACCGTACAGAGGAAGTTATTTCCCGGATATGTGCTCCTTCATATGGACATGAACGACGAAACCTGGTATGTCGTGCGTAATACCCGCGGCGTGACCGGATTTGTCGGACCGGAATCCAAACCGGTGCCTTTGACAGAAGCTGAGATGGCGAATATGGGAATTCGCCCGGAAACCGTTCAGATTGACTATGAGGTCGGCGATATGATTCAGGTCATTTCCGGCGCATGGAAAGATACGGTCGGACAGGTCAAATCCATTAACACAAGTAAGTCGATGGTGACGATCGGCGTGGATATGTTTGGCCGCGAGACTGCCGTAGAATTCAGCTTTAATGATATTAAAAAGATGTAACTTTTTCAGTTCGGCTGCTTATACAGCCGGTGGGAGGGAGATTCCCGCATTACCACATTATTCAGGAGGTGCCTAAAAATGGCAAAGAAAGTAACAGGTTATATTAAATTACAGATCCCTGCTGGTAAGGCAACACCAGCACCGCCAGTTGGTCCTGCATTAGGTCAGCACGGCGTTAACATTGTACAGTTTACAAAGGAATTTAATGCAAGAACGGCTGATCAGAACGGTATGATCATTCCGGTTGTTATTACGGTTTATAATGACAGAAGCTTCAGCTTCATCACTAAAACTCCGCCAGCTGCAGTTTTATTAAAGAAAGCATGCAACATCCAGTCCGGTTCTGCAAATTCCAAGAAGACGAAGGTTGCTTCCATTTCCAAAGCGGAATTACAGAAGATCGCTGAATTAAAGATGCCGGATTTAAATGCTGCCAGCGTTGAAGCTGCTATGAGCATGGTTGCCGGTACCGCAAGAAGCATGGGTATCACAGTCGTTGACTAATATGTATCGCAACGTGCGTCGGTGTGGGCGTTTAGACACTTTTGCCATGGCAAAGGTCACCGGCGTAGATGAAACAAGTAGCATAAACGTGGGAGGGTCGCTCCCGATATGACCACAAGGAGGATTTTATAATGAAAAAAGGTAAGAGATATGTTGAGGCTACAAAGTTAGTAGACCGCACAAGTCTTTATGATGTAGATGACGCAGTGGCACTTGTTAAGAAGGCTGCCAGTGCAAAGTTTGATGAAACGATCGAAGCACACATTCGTCTGGGTGTTGATGGTCGTCACGCAGATCAGCAGGTACGTGGTGCTGTTGTATTACCTCATGGAACCGGTAAAAAGGTTCGCGTGCTTGTATTCGCCAAGGGCGACAAGGTTGCTGAGGCTGAGGCAGCAGGCGCTGATTATGTAGGTGGTGACGAGCTCATCCCGAGAATCCAGAACGAAGGCTGGTTAGACTTTGACGTTGTTGTTGCAACTCCGGATATGATGGGTGTTGTTGGCCGTCTGGGCCGTGTACTCGGACCTAAAGGCTTAATGCCAAACCCGAAGGCTGGTACTGTAACAATGGACGTAACAAAAGCTGTCAACGATATCAAAGCTGGTAAGATCGAGTACAGATTGGATAAGACAAACATTATCCATGTTCCGGTTGGTAAGGCTTCCTTTACTGAAGAACAATTAGCGGACAACTTCCATACATTAATGGGCGCAATCATTAAGGCAAAACCGTCAGCCGCCAAAGGCCAGTATTTAAGAAGCGTTGTAATCAGCTCTACTATGGGCCCTGGCATCAAGATTAATCCGGTAAAACTGGCTTAATAATTTCTTCGGTTTATGATTGACAGCCGATATAAATCATGTTAGAATAGTATTCGCGCTGATGCGCAGGCAGGTTATTTTATGAATGATCTGCAAATATGCAAACAAATGCTGCCAGAGACAGTAGGTGCCGTAAGGCATAAGTTGTGAACGCCTACCGAGGACGCTAATAAGCAAAGCCCTTTCGGGTATATCTTATAGCTATCAAACCTCTTTGTCTTCGGGCAAAGAGGTTATTTTTCGCGCAGCAACGAGCCACAAAGGGGAGCTTGCTCACCTTTGCGGCGACTGCCGCGATCCGGTGTAGCGCAGCGGAACCGGATGCAGCGCAGTATAAAGTCAGCACCCCATGGCTTTAATGGGAACGATTATATAAGGAGGTGCACCAAAATGGCAAAAGTTGAATTAAAACAGCCGATCGTTGACGAGATTTCTTCTCTTCTTGACGGCGCTCAGGCAATGGTTATTGTGGATTATCGCGGTCTTACCGTTGAAGAAGACACAAAACTTCGTAAAGCTTTAAGAGATGGCGGCGTAACATACAAAGTATATAAAAATACTCTGATCAAACGTGCGACTGCCGGTACAGAATTTGAAGCAGTAGCTGAAATTCTTGAAGGGCCTACTGCAATCGCAGTAAGCAAAGAGGACGCCACAGCTCCTGCAAGAATTATTGCTGAAAATATCAAAGCAATGCCGAACCTTGAATTTAAGGGTGGTGTTGTTGGCGGCGTATACTATGACGCTAAGATGATCCAGGTTATTGCAAACATTCCTTCCAGAGAAGTATTGCTTGGAAGACTGCTTGGCAGTATCCAGTCTCCGATTGCAAACTTTGCTCGTGTTATTAAGCAGATCGCTGAAAAAGACGAAGCAGTTGCATAAGACAAGTTTAGTTAAGGCGGCCGGCAGGTAACAGTTCAGACAGATCTGCACATATAAGCCGGATGGTCAGCCACACAGAAGCGGTCCATAAGCACCGCAGACAATCATAAATTAATTTGGAGGTAAATATCATGGCAAAATTAACAACAGCTGAATTTATTGAAGCTATTAAAGAATTATCCGTATTAGAATTAAACGAATTAGTAAAAGCATGTGAGGAAGAATTTGGTGTTTCCGCAGCAGCAGGCGTTGTTGTAGCAGCAGCTGGCCCGGCAGAAGCAGCAGAAGAAAAGACTGAGTTCGACGTTGAGCTGACAGAAGTTGGCCCGAACAAGGTTAAGGTTATCAAGGTTGTTCGTGACCTTACAGGTCTTGGCCTCAAGGAAGCTAAGGAAGCTGTAGACGGCGCTCCGAAGGTAATCAAGGAAGCTGTCAGCAAAGAAGAAGCTGAAGAAATCAAGGCTAAATTTGAAGCTGAAGGCGCTAAAGCTACAATCAAATAATTGTAGACCTTTGAATAACGAAGGCACATGGATATTTTATAATGTCCATGTGCCTTTTTTACTTGCTTATGCCCGGCTTAATCCGTATAATAAAAGAAAGAAGCCGGGAGGACAGGATGAATAAAAACAGACGTATTAAAAATATATTGTTAATAACCATTGGCGTGCTTCTGTTGATCTTCGGGATTGTGGTCGGCCTGCTGGCAGGACGGATGCTTAGCGAAGAAGACGTGAATGAGACGGGAGCTCCGGAAATGGCGGTGGAGGAAAGCGGTAAAATTAAGGCCTCAGAGCCAGAGCGAGAAATTGCGGAAAACGGGAGCATCAAAATCAAGGAAACAGAAAGCGGAACACATCAAAGCGAGAGTTTTGAAAGCGGGGGAACGGAAACCAAAGCAGAAACCAAATCGGAAAACAGATTGCCGGAAAGTACCCCAGGGCTGACCGGGGCGCCGGAGGATACGGCTGCGGAAACATCAGCGTCAGCCACAGCCACAACTCAAGCGTCGATATCACCGGTACGTATCGTTCTGGACCCGGGGCATGATGACAGTTGTTCCAGAAACCATCCGGACCTTGGCTTTAATGAGCAGGACCTTAACCTTAAAATTGCACAGGCCTGCCGTGATGAACTGGAAACGTATGCGGGGGTGGAGGTGTATCTCACCCGGGAGGACGGTTCCTGTCCGGATAATGGTATCGGCTCCGGGGATGTGAGTGGCCGGACGGCATATGCCCAAAGTGTAGGTGCTGATCTGTTTGTGAGCCTGCACAATAACGCGACCGGTCTTGGTTACCCGTCGGATGCCAATGGTGCTGAAGTTTACATAAGTGTACATTCGGCTTTTTCCGATGAAAGCCGTAAGCTGGGGGAAGCTATTTTGAAGGAGCTAACCTCACAGGTGGACCTTGCAGACCGCGGTGTACTTACCCGGGTAAAGCCGGAGAAGGGCTGCTATGACAACGGCCAGGTCAAGGATTGGTATTACCTGATCAGTACAAGCGTGGAACGGGGATTTCCGGGGATTATTGTGGAGCATGCCTTTATGGATAATCCTCACGATAATGCGATATTAAAGGATGACGAACAGCTCAAAGCTATGGGGATTGCCGATGCTACGGGGATCGCGGCTTATTTTGGGCTGGAGCGTATTAGCAAATAAATATCCGAATATGTTGGAGCGTATAAAAAACTCTGGGAAGTGGAGGGAACTTTATGTTTTGTCGTAAATGTGGTCATCAACTTGAAGAAAATGCCTTATTCTGCACATATTGCGGAACAAAGGTTGAGCCGGCCCATCCTGCCGGTCCGGCTGGCGGCAGACGGACCGCACGTAACGATTCCGCCGGTCCGACTGGCGGCAGCCGGACCGAGCGTAACGATCCTGTCGGTCCAACAGGCGGCAGTCAGCCCGCACGTAACCATTCAGTGGAACCAAATACACAAAATAGCCAGGCGGGGCGGCGTTTGCAAAATCCTCAGGGGAACGCAAAAAAGCCCGGCAGGAAAAAGAAAACGGGCCTGATCCTGCTCATTGTCATTATCTGCCTGCTGACAATCGCCATTATTGCCGGAGCAGTACTGCTTTTTGTGACTCAGCAAAATAAGACGAAGCAGGTGGAAGCCTTTAAAAAGGATATGAGCACTTTTGAGGAGCTGCTGGAAAATTACAGTTATGGAAGTATTCAGGATGAGGTGCAAAAGCTGCTCAGGGATTGTGAATCCGCAGTGAAAGAAAAGGCTGTAGATCAATTTGAAGCCTTAAAAAAGAGAATGAGCCTTATCCGCGAGGAGCTTTCAAGGATTTCTAAAGAAATCAGTACACTGGAGGATTTAAAGTCCGCATATGCAGCAGCTTTCGACAAATATGAGCTGTCCGGTGAGCTTGAGGAAAAGGTTTCACAGGTGCTTGAGGAGGTGCAGACAGCTATTGACAGTGGCAATGCAGGGGGGATGAATACTTTAAAGGAAAAGCTTAAAGATATGGAAAGCCAGATAAAGGATGAAAATCTGGATATTATTTCTCAGATATTTGATGCCATTTCGGAGGTGGATACCGGTCAGCTTGAGAAGGATACGGTCAGAAAGATTGAAGACTTTTTGGATGAGATCCAGGCATACCAGGATGCCGGTGAATATAAAAATGCCATTGCCAAAGCCCGGGAATTGCTGGATTTTGCCAACAGGGCCCAGGCGGAGGCGGACCGGAAGCGTAATGAAAGTATCCGGGAGAGTCAGGAGGAGGAGATCCGCAGGGCCGAGGAGGAGGCACGGCAGTCGGCGCTTTCGGCTGCAAGCGGGTATCTTTGTCCGGAGAGCAACAGCCGTTATCTTACGGAAAAGGATCTGAAGGGGCTGACCGACTGGGAACTGATGCTGGCGAGAAATGAGATTTATGCCCGCCGCGGCCGACTTTTTAAGGATACCGCGATCCAGGATTATTTCAATCGACAATCCTGGTATCATGGATCTATTGATCCGGATGATTTTGACGTGTCCGTTTTTAATGCCTACGAAAAAGCCAACATAGAATTTATAAAGGAGCATGAGCAATAGGTGAAACTTGTTTTTGGCAGAGGCCTGTGCTATAATCAGCAATATGAAAATTAGAACATTTATCTCAGTAGCAGCATGTAAATTGTCGCGTTTTATATTAAGAAAGCTTGGCAAAGGCGGAACGAATGTTCCAGGCCGTGTAGCTCTGCGGCTCTATCCGGGCGTTCTGGGGGTGCTTGCCAAAAACGTGACGACGATCATCGTCACCGGAACCAACGGTAAAACGACGACGTCGAGAATGATTGAAAAGAGTCTGGCGGACTCTGGAATCAAGTATTTTGCTAACAAATCAGGGGCAAATATGCTCCCCGGGATCACCGCGGAATTTGCCATGAATTCAACACTTGGAGGTAAGAATAAATATGAAGTCGCCCTTGTGGAATGTGACGAGGCGGCATTTAAAATGGTTAGCAAATATGTGGATGCCAAATGTGTGGTGGTAACCAATGTTTTCCGGGATCAGCTTGACCGTTATGGTGAAGTGACACATACCTTAAACAGTATTCTTACAGGTATAAAAAATTCGCCTCATGCCACGGTTTGTATTAATGCCGATGATTCCCTGTCTGTGTCCATGAAGGAGCAGATTGACAATAAGGTTGTTTTTTACGGTGTGGAGAGTGAGATTTACAAAAACCGGGTGGCGGAGGTTTCCGATGCCCCCTACTGTATCCATTGCAAGACGGAATATGTTTATGACTATGTGACCTATGGACATCTTGGTGGATTTCGCTGCCCCAACTGTGGATATCATCGTCCGGATACGGAGGTCGCTGTGGAAAAGGTCATCGAGAGCACAGCAGATGCTTCCACGATTGAAATACGTATGCATGGAAAGCATTATACGGCTACGATCAATCTCCCCGGTGGCTATAATATTTACAATGCCACAGCCACTGTGGCGGCCGGCACAGTCCTTGGGTTGAAGGACGAGGTGATCATCGGCGCCCTTAACAGCTTTGAGTGCGGCTTTGGACGGATGGAGAAGTTCACCATCGAGGGCACGGATATCCGGATGATCCTTATTAAAAATCCTGCCGGGTGTAATCAGGTATTGAATTTTCTCAGCAATACGACGGAGCCGTCGCTGTTTGTTGTGGCGCTCAATGACCGGTATGCGGACGGTACGGATATTTCCTGGATATGGGATGTGGATTTTGAAAAGCTTGTGGGCATTTCGGACAAGCTGGCCCAGATCTGGGTGACCGGGCGGCGCGCCGATGACATGGCGATGCGCTTTAAATATGCCGGGCTTGCTCTGGATAAAATCCGGGTGATCAAGGATTACGACCAGCTCATTGAGCAGATGGTGCAGCAGAGTGCTCCAGTTTACATAATGCCGACTTATACGGCCATGCTGGATATCCGGGAAAAGATCAGCAAAAAATTCGGTTTTAAGGAGTTCTGGGAATAAAATTGTAACAGAATGTAACAGTCCGGCGCGTCTGAACTGTTACGACAGAATTGAGGTATACGATGTATAAATTAAATATATGTCATCTCTATCCGGATATACTTAATCTTTATGGTGACCGCGGCAATATTATCTGCATGGAAAAGCGGATGCAGTGGCGCGGCATTGAGACGGAGGTTACCGGTGTTTCCGTGGGAGATGCGTTGAATTATGAGGATTATGACCTGTTTTTCATTGGCGGCGGCCAGGATTTTGAACAGGGCGTTCTGTTAAAGGATCTGGCGGCCGGAAAGGCAAAGCAGATCACCGAGGCGGTGGAGGCGGAAAAGGTTTTTCTGGCCATCTGCGGCGGTTATCAGATGCTTGGCCAGTATTACAAAACGTGGGATGGCCAGCAGTGCGATTTTATCGGTGCGCTGGATCTATATACGGTGGGCGAGAAGGACCGCATGATCGGCAATTATATGTTCCAGTGCGACGAAAGCGACGGTGGCATGGTGGTCGTGGGATTTGAAAACCATTCCGGTAAAACCTGGCTGGGCGAAAAGGTACGGCCTATGGGCAAGGTGCTTTCCGGCAATGGAAATAACGGAAAGGACGGTACGGAGGGCGCCCGTTATAAAAATGTGTTTGCGTCCTACAGCCATGGTTCTCTGCTTCCTAAAAACCCCAGGCTGGCCGACCAGATATTAAAGACTGCGCTGCTGCGCAAATATCCGGATATTGTTTTGGAGGAGCTGGATGACCAGTTTGAAAATGCAGCACATGATTATATGGAGCATCGGTTGAAAAAGTAGACCGGCTTGCTCATATTTAAAGTAAGGAGGGTGATTGTATGGATAAGACGGATTTAAAGCATCTGATCGACGTTGCGGCAGGACGGACGCCTGCGGATCTTGTAATTAAGAACAGTAAAATCGTGGATGTTTATTCCTCACAGATTATTGAAGGCATGGATATTGCCATTGTGGACGGGCTTATTGCCGGTATCGGAGAATATGCGGGCCGGGAGACGGTGGATGCCATGGGGGCTTATGCGGCTCCGGGGCTGATCGAGAGTCATATTCATATTGAATCCTCCTACGTGACGCCGGAGGAAATCGGACGCCTTCTGACGCCCAGGGGAACGACGACCATTATCGCAGACCCCCACGAGATTGTTAATGTTGCCGGTTTAGAAGGCCTTAACTATATGCTGGAGGCCGCTGAGCGGACAAAACTGGATATCCGCTATATGCTGCCGTCCTGCGTGCCGGCCACGCCGTTTGAAAATTCCGGGGCGGATATTGATGCCGCGGCCATGACGGACCCGGTCCGGTCCGGAAAGGTGTGGGGGATCGGTGAGTTTATGGACTTCCCGGGCGTTGTGGGCGCTGCGGATGGCGTTTTGGATAAACTGATGCTGGCCAGAGAGGCCGGGATGGTTGTGGACGGTCACAGTCCGGGCCTCGGCCAAAATGCGCTCAATGCCTATGCTGCCGCAGGTATCCATGATGACCACGAGTGTGAGACTGCCCAGGAGGCTGAGCAGCGTGTGGCCCGGGGAATGTACGTGATGCTGCGCCAGGGTTCGGCCTGCCATGATTTTTTACGGCTTCTTCCCGCAGTGACGACGGCCAACAGCCGCAGGTTTGTCCTCTGCTCGGATGACCGGCAGCCGAAAACGATTTTTGAGCAGGGCCATCTGGACCATCATTTGCGGATGTGCGTGAGCCACGGCATTGCTCCGGTAACGGCCATCCAGATGGGAACGCTTAATGCGGCAGAGTGCTTTAGGCTGTGGGATCGCGGCGCGATCGCTCCGGGGCTGCGGGCAGATATTGTACTTTTTGATAATCTGGAAGACTTTCATGCTCAGAAGGTGTGGATCCAGGGAGAACTTGTGGCAGAGGATGGCAGGTATCTGTTTGATGTGGATCGGTGTGATATCTCCTCTGTTTTGGGCCGCTTTCATGTTAAGGATTTCTCGGAGGAGAAGCTAAAGCTGCATTTGAAAAAGGGGCATGTGCACCTGATGCAGATCGTGCCCGGCGGTGTGGTTACTAAAAAAGCCGTGGCGGATATTGCCATTGATGGCAATGGAGACTTTATCTACGATCCCGCGCAGGATATTGTGAAGATCGCTGTGGTTGAGCGGCATCACAATACCGGGAAGGTGGCTGTGGGGCTGCTGGGTGGCTATGGTATGAAAAATGGGGCTGTGGCATTGTCCATATCCCATGACTCTCATAATATTATCGTTGTGGGTACGAATAACCGGGATATGGCTGTGGCTGTGGAGGCGCTCATTGCCCAGGGCGGCGGTATCGTACTGGCAGATCAGGGGGCGGTTATTGACCAGATGCCATTTATCGTCGGTGGGATAATGACCGATCAGTCCGGAGAATGGGTCAATGAACATCTTTCTAAAATCCATGACACTGCTTTTGAACGGCTTCATGTCAGCGCACATATCGATCCGGTGATGACGCTGTGCTTTATGTCTTTATCTGTGATTCCAGAGCTGAAACTGACGGCGGAGGGCCTTTTCGATGTGATCAAATTTGACTTTATTCCGCTGGAGGCTGAGGAATAAAAGCTTTCGGAAGTCACCGTAACAGCGCCGCGGCTATCCGGCGCTGTTATAAGATTTATCGTAAGCGTTCGGTTCTTCTGGAAAATTACAATTTAACGGTTGAATGTATACAGGGAGGGGAAGCTATGGAAAATGAATTGAAGATCAAAGGGATTTATAAGCATTTTAAAGGGGATTATTATCTGGTTGAGGACATCGCCATGCACAGTGAAACTCAGGAGGTTTATGTGGTTTACCGCCGGCTGTACGGCGACTTGTCCTTATGGATCCGGCCTTATGATATGTTTTTATCCAAAGTGGATAAGGAGAAGTATCCCAATGTGGAGCAGGAATACCGATTCCAACTGCAGGATATCGAATCGGTGGCGGACCGTTTTAACGGGAAGGAGTCTGTGGAGTAACCGATCGGTTTGTCTGAGCAGTTACTTTAGGAGTAACCGTTTGGCTTATCTGAGCAGTTACACCTTATGTGTAATAGTTCAGCCTGTCTGATCGGCTGCCCTATGCAAAATCTGCATAACAAAACTTCGCAAAATGCTATGGACTGTGGCTGGTGTCGTATGATATAATATTTGCACTTGGCCAGGTCCTTTCTAGTACAGCATTTTACTAGCCTGGCGGGAAGGGGCTGGCCAGTGAATCAATGCCAGGGGAGAAGGTGAAGAAGTACATGGATAATCAGGAAATGTTATCGGCTTTGTCCGGATTGCTGGACGAAAAACTGGAGCCGATAAAAAGCGATATTCGCGAATTAAAGACGGATGTTGCTGAATTAAAGTCGGATGTCGCTGAATTAAAGTCGGATGTCGCTAATTTAAAGTCAGATGTTGCCGAATTAAAAGTCAACGTTGAAGTCTTAAACACGAAAGTAGGTACATTAACCAAGGATGTCGGAAGCTTAAAGTCCGGCGTAGCTCAGTTAAATGTGCGCATGACCAACGCCGAAATTGCCATCCGCGATTTAAGGCTCGTCCAGGAAAACAGAATTTTACCATTGATAAATATGCTTGCAGAGAATTACGTACCAGCGTCGCAGCGGTTTATAGACCGTGCAGACCAGATCGACGATATGCAGGCTGATATACATACGATGAAGAGGGTTATAAGAGAACACAGTGAAAAATTACAAAAACTTGCTTAACGACTATTTTTAAGGCGCAGACTTCCGTCCAAATCCGGAATCTGCGCTTTTTGCGCGAAGCAACGAGCCACAAAGGGGAGCTAGCTCACCTTTGCGGCGACTGCCGCGACCCGGCATCAGCCGGGGTGAGCGAAGCAACGAGCCAGAAAGGTGAGCTGGCTCCCCATTGCGGCGACTGCCGCGACCCGGCATCAGCCGGGGTGAGCGAAGCAACGAGAAAAAAAGTGCTTGACAACCCCTCCCCCGCCGTGTTAAGATAATATACTGCAATTAGTGTGGGTTTCCAGGCCATTCTTTCAGATGCGCTTTCGTCAACCTGCACAAAAGGAACTCGCACACAACGATTTAAGGGGTGAAAAACGTCAAATGAATAGCAATCGAATTAAACCAGTCAAAGCCGGAAAAGGCATCCGCATGAGCTATTCCCATCGAAAAGAAGTCCTTCAGATGCCCAATCTTATCGAGGTACAGAAAAATTCTTATAATTGGTTCCTTGAGAAGGGTCTGAAAGAAGTCTTTGAAGATATATCTCCAATCGCTGACTACAGCGGACATCTGAGTCTTGAGTTTACTGATTTCACATTATGCGAAGATGATGTTAAGTATAGCATTGAGGAATGTAAAGAGCGTGACGCAACCTACGCCGCGCCGCTGAAAGTAAGAGTCCGTCTCATCAACAAAGAGACTGACGAGATTAATGAACATGAAATATTTATGGGCGATCTGCCATTAATGACAGAAACCGGAACCTTCGTGATCAACGGAGCTGAGCGTGTTATCGTCAGCCAGTTAGTACGTTCTCCGGGTATTTACTATGGCATCGGCCACGATAAGATTGGTAAGACACTGTATAGCTGTACCGTGATCCCCAACCGTGGTGCATGGCTGGAGTACGAGACAGATTCCAACGATGTGTTCTACGTTCGTGTGGACCGTACCCGTAAGGTGCCCATTACCGTCCTGATCCGTTCCCTTGGTATCGGAACCAATCAGGAGATCATCGACCTGTTCGGTGAAGAACCGAAGATCCTTGCCAGTATGACAAAGGATACCTCGGACAATTACCATGACGGTCTGTTGGAGTTATATAAGAAAATACGTCCGGGCGAGCCGCTTTCCGTGGAGAGCGCTGAGTCTCTGATCAACTCCATGTTCTTCGATCCGAGAAGATATGACCTGGCGAAGGTTGGACGTTACAAGTTTAATAAAAAGCTGGCATTTAAGTATCGTATCAAGAATTTCACGCTGGCAGAAGACGTGGTGGATACAAACACCGGCGAAATCCTGGCCGAAGCCGGCACTGTCATTACAGAGGAGCTGGCCGTAGCTATCCAGAACGCCGCCATTCCTGCGGTTTTTGTTACCAGTGAGGAAGGCCGCAAGGTGAAGATCCTGTCCAATATGACCGTGGATCTGTCTGCTTACGTGGATGGCGACCCGAGAGATCTGGGCATCACCGAGCTGGTTTACTATCCGGTGCTGAAATCCATTCTGGACGAGTACGATAATATTGATGATATAAAAGCTGCCATTAAGAAAAATGTGCATGAGCTGATCCCCATGCATATTACGAAGGAAGATATTCTGGCTTCCATTAACTACAACATGCATCTGGAATATGGCGTGGGAAATGCCGACGATATCGACCATTTGGGCAATCGTCGTATCCGTGCCGTGGGCGAACTGCTGCAGAACCAGTACCGCATCGGTCTTTCCCGTATGGAGCGTGTCGTACGCGAGCGTATGACGACTCAGGATCTGGAGGGCATTTCCCCGCAGTCCCTGATCAATATCAAGCCTGTGACTGCCGCAGTGAAGGAGTTTTTCGGAAGCTCCCAGCTTTCCCAGTTCATGGACCAGAACAACCCGCTGTCTGAGCTGACACATAAGCGCCGTCTGTCTGCCCTGGGTCCTGGTGGTCTTTCCCGTGACCGCGCCGGATTCGAGGTACGTGATGTTCACTACACCCATTATGGACGTATGTGCCCCATCGAGACGCCTGAAGGTCCCAACATCGGTTTGATCAACTCCCTGGCCAGCTATGCCCGTATTAATGAATACGGCTTTGTTGAAGCCCCTTACCGCAAGGTGGATAAGACAGACCCGAAGAATCCAAGGGTCACTGATGATGTTGTATACCTTACCGCTGATGAAGAGGATAACTATATCGTTGCACAGGCCAATGCGCCTCTGGACGATGATGGTTACTTTGTTGAAAATAACGTATCCGGACGTTTCCGCGAGGAGACTTCCCAGTTTGTACGTTCCAGAATCGATTTGATGGACGTTTCCCCGAAGATGGTATTCTCCGTGGCTACATCCATGATCCCGTTCCTGGAAAATGACGATGCCAACCGTGCCCTCATGGGCTCCAACATGCAGCGTCAGGCCGTGCCGCTGATGCTTACCGATTCCTCTGTTGTTGGTACCGGTATGGAAGGCAAAGCCGCCGTGGACTCCGGTGTCTGTGTTGTTGCAAAGCGTTCCGGTGTCGTTGAAAAATCCTCCGCCAGTGAAATCGTTGTAAAAACCGATGATGGCGATAAGGACCGTTATAAATTGCTGAAATTTATCGGCAGTAACCAGGGTGCCTGCTATAATCAGCGCCCGATTGTATATAAAAATGACCGTGTTGTTGCCGGCGATGTGCTGGCCGACGGACCATCCACCTTTAACGGTGAAATCGCCCTCGGTAAAAACCCGCTCATCGGCTTTATGACCTGGGAAGGCTATAATTACGAGGATGCTGTTCTTTTGAGCGAGCGTCTTGTACAGGAGGATGTGTACACATCTATCCACATTGCCGAATACGAGGCTGAAGCCCGTGATACGAAGCTGGGGCCGGAGGAGATCACCAGAGATGTGCCGGGTGTGGGCGATGACGCTCTTAAAAACCTGGACGAGCGCGGAATCATCCGTGTGGGCGCCGAGGTACGCGCCGGGGATATCCTGGTCGGAAAGGTAACGCCAAAGGGCGAGACTGAGCTGACCGCTGAGGAACGTCTGCTTCGCGCTATTTTCGGTGAGAAGGCCCGCGAGGTCCGCGATACCTCCTTAAAGGTGCCGCACGGCGAATATGGTATCATTCTGGATGCCAAAGTATTTACAAGAGAAAACGGCGACGAATTATCTCCGGGTGTCAATGAATGCGTGCGCGTATACATTGCCCAGAAGCGTAAGATTTCCGTTGGTGATAAGATGGCCGGACGTCATGGTAACAAGGGTGTTGTTTCCCGTATATTACCTGTGGAGGATATGCCATTCCTGCCCAACGGCCGCCCCCTGGATATCGTGCTCAACCCATTGGGCGTGCCTTCCCGTATGAATATCGGGCAGGTGCTGGAAGTCCATTTAGGCCTGGCAGCCAAGGCTCTTGGATTTAAGATCGAAACGCCGGTATTTGACGGCGCCAACGAAGATGACATTATGGATACACTGGAACTGGCCAATGACTATGTCAACACTTCCTGGGAAGAATTTACTGAGAAGTGGAAAGACATTCTGGACCCCGGTGTTTATGAATATCTGGATAACAACAAGGCTTACAGAGAGGAATGGAAGGGCGTTCCCATCAGCCGTACCGGTAAGATCCAACTGCGCGACGGTCGTACCGGTGAAGAATTTGACAGTCCGGTAACCGTGGGTTACATGCATTACCTGAAGCTCCATCATCTGGTTGATGATAAGATCCATGCACGTTCCACAGGACCGTACTCCCTTGTAACACAGCAGCCTCTGGGCGGTAAAGCACAGTTCGGCGGACAGCGTTTCGGAGAGATGGAGGTTTGGGCATTGGAGGCCTACGGCGCATCCTATACCCTTCAGGAGATCCTGACCTTCAAGTCCGATGATGTTACCGGCCGTGTGAAGACCTATGAAGCCATTATTAAGGGTGAAAATGTCAGCGAACCTGGTATTCCTGAATCCTTTAAGGTATTGCTCAAAGAATTGCAGGCTCTGGCTCTGGATGTGCGCGTACTGCGCGATGACCAGACCGAGGTGGAGATCGGCGAAAACATTGATTACGGTGATGATGATATCACCCATATCATGAACGGCGATAACGATTTCTTTGACAATGATCTGGGCGATGGCTATAAGGAACAGGTCATTGACGACAACGATGAGCTTATCGATGTTGAAGAAGACGCCGATGATGTGGACGATTTTGATGATTTCTTCGATACCAGCAGTGATTCCGATTTAGATGACTAAAGAAGGGAGTGCCATATATGCCTGAAACGAAAAGTAATGAAACCTACCAGCCGATGACATTTGATGCCATCAAGATTGGTCTGGCTTCACCTGATAAAATAAGACAGTGGTCCCACGGCGAAGTTAAAAAACCGGAGACCATCAATTACAGAACGTTAAAGCCGGAAAAAGACGGTCTGTTCTGTGAAAAGATTTTCGGGCCGAGCAAGGACTGGGAATGTCATTGCGGCAAATATAAGAAAATCCGTTATAAAGGCGTTGTCTGCGACCGTTGTGGCGTTGAGGTCACAAAGGCCAGCGTGCGCCGTGAACGTATGGGCCATATTGAACTGGCAGCTCCGGTTTCCCATATCTGGTATTTTAAAGGAATCCCCAGCCGCTTAGGTCTGATCCTCGATATGTCTCCGAGAAACCTGGAAAAGGTATTGTATTTCGCCTCCTATGTGGTTCTTGATAAGGGCGAGACCGACCTGCAGGAAAAACAGGTGCTCTCTGAAAAAGAATTCAGAGAAGCCTATGATAAATATGGCAACAGCTTCCGCGTGGGCATGGGCGCCGAGTCCGTCCAGGAACTGCTCCAGCGCATCGATTTGGACAAGGATGCGGAAGAATTAAAGAGGGGCCTGAAAGACTCCTCCGGCCAGAAACGGGCCCGGATCATTAAGCGCCTGGAGGTTGTGGAAGCCTTCAGAAGCTCCGGCAACCGTCCGGAATGGATGATCCTTGATGTGGTTCCGGTTATCCCTCCGGATATCCGGCCTATGGTACAGCTTGACGGCGGCCGTTTTGCCACCTCCGACTTAAATGATCTGTACCGCAGAATTATTAATAGAAATAACCGTTTAAAGAGACTCCTTGAGCTGGGCGCTCCGGATATTATTGTCCGCAATGAAAAGCGTATGCTCCAGGAAGCTGTGGATGCCCTGATCGATAACGGCCGCCGCGGCCGTCCGGTTACCGGTCCTGGAAATCGTGCACTGAAATCATTGTCCGATATGCTCAAAGGTAAGCAGGGCCGTTTCCGTCAGAACCTTCTTGGTAAACGTGTGGATTACTCCGGTCGTTCCGTTATCGTCGTTGGACCTGAGCTGAAAATTTATCAGTGCGGTCTGCCGAAGGAAATGGCCATCGAGCTGTTCAAGCCTTTCGTTATGCGTCAGCTTGTAGCTCAGGGTCTTGCCCACAATATTAAATCCGCAAAGAAGATGGTGGAACGCCTTCAGCCGGAAGTATGGGATGTATTGGAGGATGTCATTAAAGAACATCCGGTCATGCTCAACCGTGCGCCGACACTGCACCGACTGGGAATCCAGGCTTTCGAGCCGATCCTTGTGGAAGGTAAAGCCATTAAGCTGCATCCGCTTGTATGTACGGCCTTCAACGCCGACTTCGACGGTGACCAGATGGCTGTTCATGTACCTTTGTTTGTGGAAGCTCAGGCAGAGTGCCGGTTCCTGCTCCTGTCGCCCAACAACCTGTTAAAGCCGTCGGATGGTGGACCTGTGGCCGTTCCTTCACAGGATATGGTTCTTGGTATTTATTATCTGACACTGGATAAACCGGGCGATATTGGCGAAGGCAAGTTTTTCAAGAGCCCCAACGAAGCGCTGCTGGCCTATGAAAATAAGGTCATCACCCTTCATTCTAAAATAAAAGTCCGCCGTGAGGGTCTGGTCGATGGTCAGATGGTATCCAGAGTGATTGAGACGACGTTAGGACGTCTGCTCTTTAACGAGATCATCCCTCAGGATCTTGGATTTGTGGACCGTAACAATCCGGATAATTTCCTGCTTCCGGAAATCGACTTCCTTGTCGGTAAAAAGCAGTTAAAGAAGATCATTGACAAATGCATTAACAATCATGGCGCCACAAAGACAGCCGAAGTGCTGGACGATGTGAAGGCCATCGGTTATAAATATTCCACCATCAGTGCTATCACCGTATCCATTTCCGATATGACTGTGCCGGATGAAAAGAAGGAATATCTTGCCGAAGCCGAGCGTACCATTGATGCGATTACAAAGAACTTCCGCCGTGGTCTTGTGACCGAGGAGGAGCGTTATAAAGCCGTTATCGAAGCATGGAAAAATGCCGATGATAAGATTACAAACGCCCTGCTCACCGGTCTTGATAAGTACAACAACATCTTTATGATGGCGGACTCCGGTGCCCGTGGTTCTAACCAGCAGATCAAACAGCTGGCAGGTATGCGTGGTCTTATGGCCGATACAACCGGCCGTACCATCGAGCTGCCTATCAAGTCCAACTTCCGTGAAGGTCTGGACGTTTTGGAATACTTTATCTCCGCTCATGGCGCCCGCAAGGGTCTGTCCGATACGGCTCTGCGTACAGCCGACTCCGGTTACCTGACCCGCCGTCTCGTAGACGTTTCGCAGGATCTTATTGTCCGCGAGACAGACTGCTGCGAAGGCATGAAGGAAATTCCGGGTATGTGGATCGAAGCGTTCACCGACGGCAAGGAAGTGATCGAGAGCCTGGAAGACCGTATGACCGGACGTTATGCGGCCGCAGATATTGTGGACCCGGAGACGGGCGAGCTGCTTGTTAAGGCAAACCATATGATCACACCGAAGCGCGCCGCCAGAGTGGCAGCCACCGGTCTTACCCGCGTTAGAATCCGTACCGTGCTGTCCTGTAAGTCTCATATTGGTGTCTGCGCGAAGTGCTATGGTGCCAACATGGCTACCGGCCAGGCTGTACAGGTGGGTGAAGCCGTAGGTATCATCGCCGCACAGTCCATCGGTGAACCGGGTACACAGTTGACCATGCGAACATTCCACAGCGGCGGTGTTGCCGGCGACGATATCACACAGGGTCTTCCACGTGTCGAGGAGTTGTTCGAGGCACGTAAGCCGAAGGGTCTTGCCATCATCGCAGAATTTGCCGGTGTGGCAACCATTAAGGATACAAAGAAGAAGCGCGAGGTTATCGTGACCAACGATGAAACCGGAGAATCCAAGGCATACCTCATTCCTTACGGTTCCAGAATCAAGGCGCTTGACGGCCAGGTACTGGAAGCCGGCGATGAGCTGACCGAAGGTAGTATCAATCCTCACGACCTGTTAAAGATCAAGGGTGTCCGTGCAGTTCAGGATTACATGATCCAGGAGGTTCAGCGTGTATACCGCCTCCAGGGTGTTGAAATCAATGATAAGCACGTAGAGGTGATCGTTCGCCAGATGCTCAAAAAGATCCGCATTGAGAATAACGGAGATACGGATTATCTTCCGGGCACATTGGTGGATGTCCTTGACTTTGACGAGATCAATGAAAACCTTGTAGATTTAGGAAAACGTCCGGCAGAGGGCACCCAGGTTATGCTTGGTATCACAAAGGCATCCCTGGCAACCAACTCCTTCCTGTCCGCAGCGTCCTTCCAGGAAACGACCAAGGTACTCACCGAAGCCGCCATCAAGGGCAAGGTTGACCCGCTCATCGGTCTGAAGGAAAACGTTCTGATCGGTAAGCTGATCCCGGCCGGTACCGGTATGAAACGCTACCGCAGCGTGAAGCTGGATACCGACGAGGCATTTGAAGCAGCCATGGAGAAAAAACGCGCCGACGAGGCTGCGCTCCTGGAAGCTATGGAAGCCCAGAAGGCTGCCGAAAAAGCCGAGAAGGAAGCCAAGGATAAAGAAGCCCGCGAAGCCCGTGAGGCCAAAGCCGCCGCAGCCGCTGCATTAGCAGATGCGGACATGGATGACGATTACGCTGACGATGAAGACATCGACATCGAAGATGTATTAGAAGATGAAATCGACGATATCGAGGATCTTGATGATGTAAAAGACCTTGATGACATTGAAGATATCGACGACGTCATCATCGACGATGAAATCTGAAAATAGAATCTATATACTCCGGGCCCGGAGGCCTGACGTTTTGCGCGTCAGACCTCCGGGCCCGTTCCTTTTATGTGATGTGGATACTGCCGAACTGTTGGGCTACCGGCCTGCCGCATAGTGCAGTGCTGCACAGGGCCGTACAGCTCCCTGGAGGCGCTCCCAGCCCTGCGACGCCCGCCTGCTTTTTCGCTCCGCAGATGGAACAAAAATACGCAAAAAAATCATATTTTTCGCCTTGAAAGTAATGATTTTAGGTATACCGTAATTTTCACAAATGGTGTTGACAATGGTAAAAAACTGGGGTATACTGGGGATGTATTCAGGTAAAGACATTGATCTCACATATTTTTGTAAGTTATTGTTCTGACAATGAATTACAAAAATATGTGAGATTTTTGTTATATTCCACAGATCGTACACGAACGGAAAAATCCATGGGATATATAAAAACCTGGATCAAAAGGTGTATTAGGGAAGGAGGGTACTGGCAATGAACAACGGTACTGTAAAGTGGTTCAACGCACAAAAAGGTTTTGGCTTCATCACAGATGATGCTACTGGTAAAGACGTATTTGTACATTTTTCTGCGATTATGATCGACGGGTTCAAGACTCTGGAAGAAGGACAGAAGGTTAGCTTCGACACAGAAAAAGATCCGAAAGACAGCAGCAAGTTAAGAGCAGTAAACGTGTGCTTAGCTTAATAGATGTATCAAAAACCTGTACAGTGTTTGAAACAGCAAAAACCTGACAGACCCGACAAGCATTAGATTGTCGAGTCTGTCAGGTTTTTTTCATCCACATATTTACGGCGGTAAGCCATGGAAAGTACACTATAAAATAAGGAAAACCACAGGTCATCCACCATATTTAAGTAGCCGTCAAAGCTGTACACATAATCGGCATATTTCAGATAAAAGAGGTAGTTGGAATCTGTGATCAGAAAAAGCTTGCAGCCCTTGGCATGAATATCCTTTAAGACCCTTCCGACCATATTGCCATCATGGACCAGTGGACATGTAAACAGTACAAGGGTATCCTCGTCCAGATTCTTAATATCTTCATATTGTGCCACAGCCACCGAAATCAGGTCCACATCATGGCCGCCCATAATGAGATTTTCCTGCAGATGATGTTCCATAAAGCAAATACCATGACTGTATATGCGGATCTTTTTATAGCGTTCAAGCAGATCGGCATACGCATCGATTTTTGTATAGTCCACGGCCGCCTCAAACTCATCCAGTATCCGCCGTAATAATCCGATAAAAGTGGCTTCCTCACCGCCGCCGTAATTTTTCCGCTCGCCTGTGGGCACATATTGATTGACCATACTGTAACGTTCCACGGACTTCATCAGCTCCGTTTTAAATTCAATAAAGGAATCATATCCAAGCTTCCGGCTCAGGCGGCTGATTGTCGTGGTGGATACATAGCAGATATCAGCCCACTCATAAATCGTTGCATTTTCCAGTTTATTCAGATTCGCAAGAATTTTGGCAATAACCTCTCTATACAGATCATCTTTTTTACAATGGTTATAGTAAACGATCAAATCTTCTAAAGAATGCATTTCAACCTCCCTCTCCCCCAACGATAGCATTATTCTTCTCCGGATAAGTAAAATTTATTTTTCATACAAATATTATTAAAAAAATAATTTATGTTGTCGGCGTACATACAACGTGATTACCATATGAATTTTATGCCCTGAAAGTATATATTAGGGCACTTTTTTGTCCATAATTTCGTCTTTCGCTTGCTGCTGTAACCCCAGTAAAATTAATAGTTTGCAGGTTTTTCAGAGTAATTTCTATTATAACGCAAAAAATCTCTATTTACAACGCCTTTTACATTCTATTATAGAAACGCAAATGCGCATACAATATGTTTCAAAAGGAGGATTTCCATATTATGGTAATTGTAGTCAATATTTTTCCCAGAAAAATGATGACTTACCTGCGCATATCTTGTCAGGGATTTCCGAAGGAAATCGTTGACCTGCTCGCGCCTCAGCGCGATACCCCCTGTCAGGGATTTCCACAGGAGATCATTGACCAGGATTGCGCAGTTCCTACAATTCAAAAGAAAAGGAGATTATTATGCCAAACGCTATTAACCAACGGATTGTAACTTTATGTAAGGAAAAGGGCTACACATGGTACCGCCTGTCCGCCTTATCGGGTATCCCGGTAAGCACCATTGTTTCTATTATAAACAGAAACAATGCGCCCACGATCCCCACACTGCAGAAGCTGTGTGACGCTCTCGGGCTGACGCTTTCTCAATTTTTCTCGGAAGGGTTTGAAACAACGACCAAAACCCAGGATGTGTATCTGTATGAATTTAACCGGCTGGATAACCATGAGCAGGATCTGGTCCTGGCGTATATCCAGGGCATGCTTGACGCCAAGGATATCCGTATGAAGAAGCAGGCACAGAAGGAAGCGGAGAACATCGCCAAAGGCCGGGGGCGCAAAAAAGGCGGCCGGAAAAAGAAAAATGCAGAAGCGATCCCGGCTGGTGACGAGACAGCCGCAGTGACAGCCGGTGAACTCACCCAGCCGGATGCAGAGCCGGCCGCAGAGACATCTGCACAGCCATCCCAGTATCCTGAGGAATCGTTGGCTGAGGAACAGCTTGTTGCAGAACCATCTGTCGAATATCCGTCTGCTGACGAACCAGTCTCTGAGGAATCAGCCCCTGACGAGGCATAATTAAAACTTCAATCCCATGGAAAGTACCGCCTGGCGATGCTTTCCATGGGATTGTTTCTGTGTACGGAAACTTATTTGAGTATTTGGAAAAAATGTTGCGTTTTGTGAAATCACTATTAGATATCTGTAAGTTCTATTTCATAATAAAAAGTCTATTCTATTCCAGGAAATTATCGTATACGAAAGAAAATAAATTTCTCCCAGAGGACAAAAGTAAACAATTGGGGCGACTCATATGATCGCCAACAATGCTATAATGATTTCACAAACGAGAGAGGAGGAAGTGAAAAATAATATACATTATTGCTAATGACAGAAAAATGTGTTTAAAAAAAGGAGGAAAATGATGAAAAAATTATTAAGTATTTGTTTGATTTTGGCTATGGTGATCGGGTGTCTGGCCGGCTGTGCTGACAACCCTGGCGGCGACGCACAAAAGACGACCCAGGCGGGAGATAATAAGGCAGGGGATGACAAATCCGCAGCCGGAAACGATGCAGCATCCGGAAGTGAAGATGGAAATAAGGCCCCGGATGTAAGTGAAGCCGCAGGAAATGAAGCTGCGTCGGGGGAGACACAGGCACCCCAGGCTTCCGGCGAAGGTTTAAAAATAGGTATTAATTATTTCGGCAGTGCATCCTACGCTTTACTGCTGTTAAAGAAAAATTCCGAGGTTGTTGTACAGGCCTTCGGTGGAACGCCCATGTCCATTGATGATGAGTTTAATGTGGAAAAAATCATCACAGATGTTGAAAATATGATCCAGAGTGGATGTGACGGCATTGTTTTCTGGGGGCCGGTGGAAACGCTCTACCCGACGGTTTCACAGATGTGTATGGATGCCCAGGTGCCATTTGTTCTTTGTGATAAAGCCCCCACGAATCAGGACGTTATCGACGAGCTTTTGGAAAATCCCTATTTTGCCGGGGCGATCACTCCGGACAACCGCTCCTACGGCGTAGGTATGGCGGAGTATGCTCTGGAGCAGGGCTGGAAAACATGTATTATTTCTGCACCGGGCATCGGTGACGCTTCCGGAACACCCCGTATGGAAGGCTTTAAGGAAGTTTTTGAAGCCGGCGGCGGTGAGATTCTGGACGAGCTTCACTCCGATGATACTGCAAGTGCGCAGACAAAAACCGAGGATTCTCTTGTAGCAAATCCTAATCCGGACTTTATTTATTGTACCGGATCTGATTTTGGTATTGCCGCACTGGGTGCTCTGGAAAAATTCGACTATGACACGAACGTGCTGACCTCCGACTTTGATGAGACGGTTTTGAAAGCTCTTGGCGATGGAAAGCTTCCGATCCTCAACGGGGATTCCCTGATTTGTGGAACCTACTCTGCCATTATGCTCCAGAATTATCTTGATGGCACGCCGTTAAAGGATGAAAATGGAAAAGCACCATGGATCACCGATGTGAAGTTTTTCTTCATTCAGCCAAATCAGCTTGAGCTTTATGATAAATTCTGGATTCAGGAGCATTGTTACAGTGATGAGGAAATGCGCCAGATGAGCGGAAAGAATAATCCGGATTTCGATTATAACGCATTTCGTGATGTCGTAAATAATTATTCCTTCGCTGAAAGACTTCAGGCAAAAATGGCCGAGGGAAAAGTGACAGAGGATGAATTAAAGGGTGCCGGCGTTATAGAGTAGTTTTACAGCGCAGCAGCATGAGGAGAAGTAATTTGCAGCGTGGCAGTATGCCGGGAAGTAATCTACGTTACAGTAATCCGCAAGCTTGCGCGCCTTTACGCATCTAAAAATTAAGAATGGATGGGGCAGCAGTTTTAAACCCCATCCATTTCACTTAATAATGGAGGATTAATTATATGGATAAAAAAATATTTAACGTAGCCGTCATCGGCTGCGGCTGGATTGCCGAGGACAAGCACATCCCCGGGCTTCTGGCCAATAAGGACGCTAAAATCACAGCGCTGTGTGATGTAATGCCGGAAAAGGCCCGGCGCCTCATCGATGTTTTCGGATTGGAGGATGTGTCGATCTACACGGACTATAGGGAGCTGCTCCAGGACGAGGACATTGACATCGTTCATGTGGCTGTGCCAAACCCGCTCCATTGCCGGCTTACCGTGGACGCTCTGAATGCGGGCAAGCATGTGCTGTGCGAAAAGCCAATGGCGCTCACAAAGGCTGAGTGCATGGAAATGATCGCAGCGGCAAAGCGCAATGAGCGGAAGCTGACCGTGGGCTTCCAGTGGCGCTATCGGCCAGAAGCCTTGTACATTAAGGAAGCCTGCGACAAAGGGCAACTGGGAGATATTTATTATGCCAAGGCTCATGCGGTGCGCTACCGTGCAGTACCCTATTGGGGGGAATATATTACGGGCAATAACGGCGGCGGTATTCTTATAGATGGGGCTCCCCACGCCCTGGACCTGACGCTCTGGGCGATGAACAACTATGAGCCGTACAGTGTGAAAGCCCATACCTACCGGAAAATGGCTGACCGGCCCGAGGGCAACATATGGGGCGAGTGGCCGGAGGACGATTTTAAAGTGGAGGATACAGGCCTTGCCATGATCACCATGAAAAACGGGGCCACGATCTATCTGGAGGCCGCCTGGTCCATGAATATGATCAGCAGGGATATGACCGCCACGCTGGTGGGAACCGAGGCGGGTATTGATATGCAAAATGAGGGCGGCGTGCGCATCAACGGTGTGCAAAATGGCCGGCCTTATGTGACTGAACCGGATATGAGCATCCCCGGTGCGCCGTTTTCCATAAAGCCTGTGGCCCCCATGTATCGGGAATCCATGGAATTTATAAAGGCCATCCGGGAGAACCGGGAACCGTTTGTGCGGCCGGAGCAGGCCATGGTAGTGACGCAGATTATTGAAGGCATTTATGAATCCGCGAAAACGGGAAAGGAAGTCTTTTTTGAATAGGGGGAGGAATAAACATGTCCAATGAAAATGCTGTGAAACGTAAATTGCCCATGACCGCCGGTGTGCGCAATAAGCTGATAGCGCTGGCCGTTCTTGCGGCAATCTTTATTATATTGAATCTGATCCTTGGCGGCAGGTTTCTGACGCTGACCAATATTAAAACGATTGTAAGCCACGCCGTATTTCCGGCTTTTGTGGCCTGGGGGATGATCTTTATATTCACTTCCGGGATCGTTGACCTGTCTCTGGGCGCCAATGTACTGTTATCCGCCAATGTGGGCGCGATCTGCGCGGTTTCCCTGGGGCTTGGCTATGTGGGCCTTATCCTGGGAACAATCCTTTGCGCTGTGATCTGTCAGCACATTAGCTGCCGGTGTGTTGTAACGCTGAAAATACCGTCCTGGATCGCCGGTCTTGGCGTGGCGCTTGTTTTCGAGGCCATCCTTTCCCAGTATGCGGCGGTGCGGGCGTCCGGCAGCGGCTCCTCGGTCATCAATCTGGGGGATTCATACAGAGCCCTTGGGCAAATGCCGGGGCTGGCCATATTGTGGCTGCTGGGCCTTGTGGCCGCCTGGCTTTTATACAACCGAACCTCAGCAGGTATTAATATCCGGGCCATTGGCGGCAATGAGGCCGTAGCATCTGCTATGGGTATCAATAAAAAGAAAACGCTTTTGGTGGGCGCGCTGATCGGCGCGGTATTTATCGGTGTGGCGGCCATTGTCCAGCTTTCCTACAATTCCTTTGTGGCGCCCCAGAGTGGATTAAACAGTATATCTACTATATTTAAGGCATTGGCGACCATGCTTTTGGCCCAGTCCTTTTCCTATATCGTCAGCGTGCCGGTGGGCGTGTTTTTCAGCGCCATTATAGTCATGGCCATTTTCAATGTGCTGACCATGTTTGGCGTGCCATCGGGAACCGGGCAGGAAATCTGTCTGGGCGTCATTGTCATCCTCTGCGGTATTATGTCACAGCTAAAGTATAAAGGGGTGGTGAAGTAGATGAATAAATATGTTTTAGAAATCGAAAATCTGGATAAACGTTTCGGACCAACCCACGCCAACAGGGATATATGTCTGAAGGTCCGCCGTGGCCAGGTCCACGGTCTGGCCGGCGAAAATGGTTCCGGGAAATCCACCCTGGCGTCCATGATCTGCGGTATCCAAAAGCCGGACAGCGGCCGTATGCTTCTAAACGGTCAGCCTTATGCGCCGGAAAGTCCTGTGGATGCCAATGCAATGAAGGTGGCTATGGTTGTTCAGGAGCTTGGCGTGGTGGGAACTCTTCCGGTGGCCATGAATATGTTTCTTGGCCGCACCGGGGATTTTCGCGCCAATGGCTTTATCAGCCTTAAAAAGATCGAGCAGGCGGCAAAGGAGCAGCTTGAGCGGTGGGGGATTAAAAATATACCTCTGGGTGCCATGGCCGAGACACTTTCCATTGAGCAGAGAAAAATGCTGGAGCTGGTGCGGGCCCTTTCTGTGGACCCGGATGTGCTCATTCTGGATGAGATCACCCAGGCGCTCTCCCACGATAACCGGGAGGCGCTGTACCGGATCATGGAGGAGTTTACGAAAAAGGGGCATACGATCCTTTTGATCACCCATGATATTGAGGAAATGATTCAGCTCTGCGATACAGTAACGATCCTGCGTGACGGGCAGGTGGTGGACACGGTGGACTGCGACGAAGCGCTGACACCGGACCAGCTAAAGCGGATGATGATCGGCCGGGAAATCAGCGGACATTATTACCGGACAGACACCGAAGAAAATTATGAGGAGCAGGTGATCATGGAGGTGCGGGATTTAAATGTGCCCCATAAGTTGAAAAATATCAGCTTTGACCTGCATCAGGGGGAAATCCTTGCGGTATGCGGACTGAGCGACGCCGGAATACATTCCCTTGGCAGCGCTATTTTTGGACTGGAGGAGCACCGGGAAGGGCATATCCAAATGAAGGCCCAAAACCGTGAAATCCGTCATTCCAGAGACATTTTAGCCACCGGCGGGGCGTATTTGTCCAAGGACCGGGATTCCGACGGGCTGATGCTGTCCGCCAGCATTAAAGATAATATCTTTTTGCCGTCGGCGCCGGAGATCGCCGTGGGCCCCATGAAATTTGTCCATCCGGGCAAGGTGAAGGCGCTGGCATTAAAAGCGTCGGAGGCCTTTGATATAAAGTCTACCGGGATCGACCATATTACAAAACGTCTCAGCGGCGGAAATAAGCAGAAGGTCAATCTGAGCCGTTGGCTCATTAAAGATTTGAAATATATCATCCTGGACTGTCCGACCCGCGGTGTGGATGTGGGGGTCAAGGCGTATATTTACGAGGTAATGACCAAAGCCAAAGAAAAGGGCGTGGCTATACTGCTCATTTCCGATGAGCTCCAGGAGGCCATCGGTATGGCGGACCGCATCATGGTTATGAAAAACGGGGAGATGGTCCGGACGATTCGGCGCAGCGAGGGATTTACTGAAGAAGCGATAATCGAGGTGATGGTATGATGAAAAAGAAAATAAATATTGCCAATATGATGCCGGTCATCATTTTAGCTGCCCTGTTTGTGGTATTTGCCGTGATCACCCGTGGCGAGATATTGAAAAAGAGTAATCTGATGGCCATCATCAACCAGTCCGTAGCGACGATTATTGCCGGGCTTGGTATGATGTTTGTAATATCCATGGGCGGCACGGACATTACAGCAGGGTCGCTGGTAGCTCTGGCCGGAACACTGGCAGCCATGGCCGGGAGCAGTCTGGGCTTTGGCTTTGCCTGGCTGGCGGCGGTGGCCGTGGGAATCGCCAGCGGTTTATTTTTAGGCATTGTGAATACAAAATTCAAGGTGTCATCCTTTATGGCCTCCCTGGCCATGCTCATGGCGCTTCGGGCGCTGGTCAACTGGATTTTAAACGCCCGGGTAGTCATGGCATCCAAAGCGATCCGGGCACTGGATGGCTTTGAATATAAAATCCCGATTTTGATCGTTCTCATACTGATCATCGGGTATATTTTCAAGTACACGCCCTTCGGCTATTATTGCCGGGCAATCGGCGAAAATGAAAACGCCATGAAATTTATTGGCATAAAGGTAAATAAAATTAAGATATTCGCTTTTATCATTTCCGGCGTTATGGCTTCCATCGCGGGCATATTTGCCGTGGCTCGTGTGGGCGGCGCCAGTAATACCATGGGCGCGTCCTTTGAAATGCGGGTAATGATGGCCATGTTTATCGCGGCAGTACCTGTATCCGGCGGCAGTGGTACGAAAATCTACAAGCTGATCATCGGCGCATTTACCATACTGCTCCTGGAGAGCGGCCTGACCTTCTGTGGCGCCAGCGGTGCCGTGACCCAGGGGATCCGCGGTCTGGTCCTGATCGGCGTCGTGTATCTGACCCAGGTATTAAAGGACAGCTCCGAGTCCGGGCGTTTGTCGCGCACAAAGGTGAGGGAGTGAAATGGGGTAGGCGTTTATGGAAAATATTTTTAACCGGAATTTTTTTCGGGCAGAGAGCCTGGAGCCTATCGTGGTGAACAATGTCTGCCTTGGCGTGGCCTTTCAGATATTATTTCCGGATTCCCGGGGAACGCATCTGTCGTGTATCGAAGATTTCCGGCTTTTCTGGGATGACGCGCCGGTGGATGCGTACCGGATACGATTTTGTCTGAACAACAAAGAATTTTTAGTGCCGGCGCTGAGCCTGCTGGCGGACGAATACTGGTCATTGCGGGAATATGCCGGGATTAAGGTATATTTGGAGGATTTATTGCCGGGAACTCATAAAATTTCAATTGAATACAAATACCGCGTTCCTTTTACCGGAGGACTGGGGGCGTGCGTGCGCGAGACGGTGCGGGGAGCTTATAGCTTTACGATAGATCCGGAACTGCTGGCCAGCCTGAGTTTTTCTGGACAAATTTCCCGCAGATAACGGTAAACTGGAAAGTAGATGGGATTGGAGGGATTTTATGAATGATATACGCCTTGGCGTCAGCCTGTTCAGCCTGGGCTATGAATATGCGTCAGGGAAACTGGACCTGGCGGGATGTATCGATACGGCGCACCGCCTTGGATATACCGGCTTTGAGCTGGTTTCTGCCCAGATGGTTCCGGATTATCCAAATCCGTCAAAGTCCTGGTGTGACACCATGGTGCGTTTAATACACGCGAGCGGTCTTGAGCCCGTGGCCTACGGCAGCTATGTGGATATGTGCAGGTACAGCGGCAGGGAGCTGTCGGACAATGAAATCTACGAGTTTGTATTTAGCGATATGCTTATTGCTGCCCGGCTGGGGTTTCATATATTAAAGGTCAATGATCAGATCGGCTGCCGGGTCCTGCGCCGGCTGATCCCGGCCGCGGATAAGCTGGGGCTTTGGATCGGCGTTGAGCTGCATCAGCCGAACACGATCTATAACAGCCGGTGGCGGCCTTATTTTAAGCTGTTTGAGGAGGACAAAGGCCGGCATGTGGGCGTGGTGCCGGATACCGGGATTTTTCTGTCCTATCCCCACGATATATTCCGCCGGGAAATGCTGGAGCAGGGGATTTCTCAGGATGCCTATACGATGGCCCTGGACTGCTTTGCACAAAGAGAGCGGATGGCTCCCCGGGCTTTGAATATGCTGCCGGAAACGGTGCGCCGGTGCTATGAGCGGATGTGCCGGGAGTTTACACCGGTGTCCATGTCGGATTTTGAAGTGATGCTCCGTTACAGCCGCTATATGCACGGCAAATTTTTCTATGTGGGCGGGAATTTCCGGGATGACAGTATTGATTTTAAAACGATTGTGGCTGTGATGAAGCGCTGTGGATTTAAGGGATATATATGTGCAGAATATGAAGGCTATTTCCATGATATTGCGTTGGATGGTGTGGATCAGTTGGCGCGTTATAAGAGGATGATGCAGGCGATTATTGATGACGATTGTGCCACAGATATGATGTAGAATGTATTACAGCGATGACACTGAGTGTATTACAGATGTGACGCAATATCGAATGAAATGCAATGCTGAACAAACCGGATTCGACGAAATCCATAAGAGATTGTGCAATTTAGAGAAAATAGGGAACCTTGACAATGATTATAGAAAGTGATTAAAACCTGTGTTATAATTGTAATCACCTCATAGGAGGCAGGTATAAAGTTTTTCCGTTTTACCCTTACAAAAGATGATAACGGTAGGTTCGTAATAAAAACAGAATGGGGGATGCTTATGACGGAAGACTTGAAACTGGTACTTGATGCGATACATAGTTTGGATCAGTCGCTGAATGCGAAAATCGACAGCGTGAATGAATCGTTGAATGCGAAGATCGACAACGTGAATGAATCGTTGAATGCCAAGATTGATAGCGTGAATGAATCGCTGAACGCGAAGATCGACAGCGTGAACGAATCGCTGAACGCGAAGATTGACAAGGTACATGATGATTTGTGGCAGGCAATCAATGAGCTCCGTTTATCCATGGATAACGAAGTCAAGCATGCTATTAGAATTGTGGCTGAAGGTCATCTGGATTTGTCTCGGCGCTTGGATAAGTCTGAACTGCATTATGCACATAAGGAAGATTACGAGGTTCGTTTAATTATCCTTGAGCAGGATGTGAGAAGCATCAAAGAAAAACTTAAGATGACATAGTATTATTTTACGTGTAAAAGTAACGGGGCTGCTGCACAGCGATTGAAAATTCAATTAAAGTGCGGCGCCCCGTTGCCTTCAGTTTCAGAATCTGAAATAAGGCCACAATTTCTCAATACGAAACCACAACCGAATTAATTTAAGCTATAATAAAAAAAGAACAGAAATAAAAATAAAATACAAGGGGGAATTTTCATGGCTCAATTCCAAGCGTACAACAAATTACTGATCAGTGCCAGTGAAGGCATCTGTAACGTCAAAGCCGGAGATATGACCATTGGCTACGAGTTCTATGGCCAGTATCCATCCTACCGCGGAACCTTCTTAAGCTGTATCGAAGGACTGGAAATTTATGTGGATGGCGAGAGAGTGCCGGACAATACCGTTTATTTTCACGTGAACGGCAAGCAATGCCTGCTGTCTCAGTTGAAGGACCTCTATCTGGAGTACTGGTTCATTCTTGACAAGGCCCGCTACATGATCATTAAAGAAGGCGGTCTGCCGGCTGGCGAACACGAGGTAACAATTAAAATGAAGCACCGTATCCCATATACCGGATATTTCGGCAATTATCTGGTACTGGATGGCTCCGATACGAAAGTATTGCAGGTAAAGTAAGGAGGATAAGAAAATGAGAAAAAATGATATTGAACTGTGCCTTACATTATATGCTTTATCCGGAGAGTATGTGAACGGCAGAATGACATTGGAGGACTGCCTGAGAAAAGGCCGTGAAATGGGTTATACCGGTGTTGAACTGGTGGCCAGCCAGATGGTTCCGGAGTATCCTTACCCTTCAAAAGAGTGGATGGATGAATTTGTGGGCCTGCTTAAAAAATACGATATGCATCCGGTATGTTACAGCGCCTACATCGATATGGGAACCCATTCCGACAGGGATCTTAACGAGGATGAAATCGTACAGTCCACATTGAACGATATGATGTATGCCAAGTATATGGGCTTTGACCTGGTGCGCACACAGCACGCTATTTCACCGGAAATCTATAAAAAAATGCTGCCTTATGCGAAAAAGATCGGCATTGTCCTGGCCATTGAACTCCATGCGCCCCATACGCCGGTGATCGACGAATGGAAGGAATATCTGGAGATAATGAGTAACAGTGACGGCTGGCTGGGCGTTGTTCCCGATTTCAGTATATTTGCCGAGACACCACATGAATTACATAAAATCCAGGCCATCGAAGATTTCGGCTGCCGTCCGGAGAAGGTGGATGAGATCTGTGCCCGCCATAAAGCTGGAGAGGCTTCCGATGTGCTGATGGCCGATGCTTCTTATACCGACGCTGAGAAAGCATTTGTTCAGGATGTTTATGCGACCTACGGCAAGGCTCACCTGGAATGGGTGCCATTGCTTATGAAGAATACGGTATACATCCACAGCAAATTCTGGTACATGGACGAGGATGAATTTGATCATACCACACCCTGCCATGAGATTCTTCCATTGATCAAGGAATCCGGTTATAAGGGTTATATCGCAACAGAGTATGAAGGTCATCATTATAATGATTCCACAGATGCCTGCGAACAGTTGACGCGTTATGCGCATATGCTTAAACGGCTGCTGGGGAATGAATAAAAAGAAGGTCAGTCGTTTTTTAGCGGCTGGCCTTCTTTTTTACTGTATCAGCTTTCTGTCGATCTGCATCTCGATCTGCGCATTCTTTTTCAACTTATTATATTTATCGACAATACGCTGGATCGCGCACAGACAGCCGTTTTCATTGGCCACGGTGAGGATCAGCGAAAACTGGGTGGGGCTGGACTTGGTAAATACGTCGTTCGTCCGTAGATTCTTTGATAATGCGGTGTATAGATTATCCATTTCTTCAATGAGCGGTGTGGTGATCTCCTCCGGTTTATCGCAGTCCTCCATAGTGATCAGTATAAGGAAACGCTTGCTTTGAGAACGTCTCACCGAGCGCAGGTTGA
The DNA here is from genome assembly GCA_902363555.1 of Lachnospiraceae bacterium. Classification (GTDB taxonomy): domain Bacteria; phylum Bacillota; class Clostridia; order Lachnospirales; family Lachnospiraceae; genus Catenibacillus. The sequence continues at coordinate 774,500 of CABJAM010000001.1, forward strand.
TCTGGTAAATATTTTTAAAAATATCAAAATTACAGTAAAAAGTCCCCTTGGCCTGATTGCTGCCGCGCAGGTTTTCCTCAAGGCCGGTGATGTCCTGCTGACGGTTGGGGAGCCGGCGGATAATTTCCTGGTAGATCAAACGCATGGCCGGGCTTATGTCAATGCCAAACTTCTGCGTAAATAAATCTGATACGGAGTAGTAATAGTTTAAAGCCTGGGTCGGCGCATTCATTTCCAGATACGCGTGCAGCTTTTCAATATGTATCTGTTCATCCATCTGGTCAACCAGGGATGAGGATTCACACAGACGGATAACGCCGGCATAATCTCCCTGATCACTCAGATGACGGCACATATTGATCGTGATTTTCGTATACATATTCTTATAATAAACATTTCTGAAAATAACCCATTCTTCCGCCGATAGCACATTTAGAAAATCTCCCTTATATATGTCGTGGGCCTTGCTGTTCATACTGTATTTTGCAGCGTCATTGGGCTCCTTTTCTGCCAGGTGGGCATACAGCTCAAATTCGTAAATATCGATGACGCAGTCAATATCCGGGTTCCATCGATAAGCATTTTGGGACAGAAGTATGCATTCGGGCGGATCACCACCGCCGTTTTCGTTCCAATTTTCTTTTGGAAAAAAGGACGACAAAATCTGCCTTGAACGGTAGATGAGATTTCTCAAAGCCCCGGAAGGGTTCGCGGAATTTTCCTCGGGCCACAGGATATCGATAAGCTTATCCTTTGAAACCTCCGTATCCTTATTAGCGATAAGATAAGCTAACAGCCGGGTGATCTGGAGACTTTTGTTGCTTATATGTGTGAACTGATGATATTCATTTCGGATGGAAAATTCACCAAGCAAATTTATGTAAAGCGTATACGCTGACATAAGAAACTCCTTTCTGAGAAGAGCCATTCGTTTTTTATAATATCTATAATTATACCTTTTATTTGACATATCTTCAATCAAATAATGTGTAAAAAAAGATTGATTTTAGTGATTTTATGACAATGGTGTGACGCAGGTGATGCAAAATAATATTACTGAAATTTATTGGGGAAAATGAATGTTTTTATGTGAAAATCACAAGAAATCATATCTAATAAGCTCTGTTAAGGTATATAAAACGGTCCGGACAACGCATCATGGAATTTATGGCGATTTTCAAGCCTAAAAAAGATGCATTTTAAATCTTATATGTGACAACCGCGTGACAGAATTGGTATATGATAAATACATATGTGATATATGATGGATAAAATATAGCTGTGCTTGTATGGAGCAGCTATGATAGCGTTTATATTTCCAGTTGGAATAAGTCAATTGTATGTGATGAAAGAATTTAAGGAGGGAAAGTATGAAATACAAAAAAGGACTTGCAAAGAGACTTATCGCGTTGTTTCTTGTATGTGTAATGATCATTTCTTCGGGGAGTGGCTTTTCTATGCAGGCGTCTGCGTCTGAGGTGGAAAGCGGCGCGGACACCACTGCGACATTAGACACATCTCCGCCGGCCGATCCGGCCAGCGTGCCGACCAACACGACAGGGTCGGCTCAGGCGCCACAGACGCAGGCATCACAGCCGGAGCAGACGCAGGCGCCGCAAGAGCAGACACAGGCTACCCAGGCCCCGCAAACCGAATCTACGGTGACGGAGACAACGGCGGCAACCACAGCGCCTTCGGATAATGGAACAGATGCTTCGGGTCAGACGAACGCAGCCGGACAGACGAATGCCAGTGGGCAGACAAATTCTGCCGGGCAGACAGAGGGCAGCGAGAGTACTGAGAGCACCAAAGCTCCGGAATCATCTTCGGAAAGCTCCGGAGGAGCATCAAATACATTGGGAACAGAGTCTTCTGCTGAAACCCAGGAGTCTGTCGAAACGGAGACGGAGACAGAATCCGAAGAAATCGCACTTATGGCTATGGATAATACGTCCTCCAGCTTCGTCATCGAAGGTTCGGTGAATAAGGTTCAAAATCTTACTGCCAGCATTTTATCCGGAGAAAGTTTTGATTATATTATCGGTTATACCGTTCCGCCAATCCAGGGTGAGGGCAGTTATAGTGCTGTCACCATTCAGGTTGAGTTGCCGGAGCATTTGTCGGTAGTGCCGGACCCTGATGGAATTAATCAGCTGAGTATCACCGGTCAGGATGTGAAGTCCGTTTACATGCGTGATCGTACACTGGTCATTAATTTGCATCAGACATTGCAGACCGGTGAAGCAAAAACAGTAACAATTAAATTTCAGACTGATAACTTTAAATGGAAGAATGGTTCTAAGATTACACTTAACCCGGTGCTGACCGGAAATAAATCCGGAGGCGCTTCCGTAACCGGTAAGCTTGCCGAAAATGCAAAGCCAGTCGTTACTGTTACCACAGATGACGGATGGATGATCGATAAGACTGTTGGCAAGGTTTCCTCAGATGATGCATATTATTATGTGCCGTACACAGTTAAGGTGATCAACACCAAATCCGGCGCAGATGCCGATGAGGATCGTTTCGGCCGTTTGGATGTTGCAGGTATGCAGGTGATTGATGTGCTGCCTTTGCCCGATACAGGAAAAACCAACGCTTCCGGCCAGCATATCGGTTATGCCATCAATGGCGCTCCGGCTGAAATCATCGATGTGAAGATGGGGGAAACGGCTCTGACGAACGGTACCGATTATACGGTATCCGGCGACAATGGGCAGATTGTTTTCAAAAAGACTGCTGTAAGTGCTGCGAACGGCAAATATACAAAGGCCGGAACACCGATTTCTACTACGTACACTTATACTGTAAAGTACCCAAAGGCCGCATACATAACCCCGTCCAATGAAAGTAAGGCGGAGGAATACTGGCTTCAGAATACAGCAACTTTAAAATACACCCTTCTCGGACAAAATGAGGCGACGGATAAGGATACCGCGGAGATCGTTCTGGGCGAAAAGGAGAAGTCCGATGAGCATCAGGACTTAACTGTGAAAAAGGTGGTTCTGATCGATGGCACGGAGTATGGGTACACAACCGGCTACGGCACTGTGAAGTTTACGCTTTTTACGGATGCGAACTGTACTAAAGTTGCCAACAACTATAATGGCGAGATCGCCGCAGGTGAGGAACAGGCGGTTTCAAATAGCGGAACCATTGCTTTCAAAGACCTTAAACCAGGCACCTACTATTTAAAAGAGACGGTGATTGCGTCCGGACTGAGTAATACCGATACAGTGGTCCGTGTGCTGCTGGCCTCGGATGGAACTGTAAGTCTCCCTGAGAGCGAAGCCACAGCGGAGATTTCCGAAAATCAGGTGAAAGTGAAAAATACCGCCGATGGATTTGGCACCGTGGAATTTTATAAATATGGTAAAAATTCCGAAGGTACCATTGCACCACTGGCAGGTGTCGAATTTACATTAACCTCAAACGGAAGTCCTTCAAAAAAATATACGGCAGTGTCCGACGCTGACGGTCATGTATTATTCGTTGGGATTCCCGCCGGCAGCTATGTGCTTAAGGAAAGTAGCGTTGGAGTTAACAGCGAATATGAGGTTGTTGAGAATCAATTTAATGTGACCGTGGTGGGCAATAAAAATGTCTACCCCTCCGGTCTGCCCAATGAAGATAATATTGATGCGGTCAATGGCGCGCCTGTTTTCGAGAACATTTCCGGAAAAGGCAAGTTTAAAATCCATAAGATTAGCAGCAATGACAGTACTAAAAACCTGGCAGGTGCGAAGTTTCATCTTTATGGCCCATATGATAGCGCGCAGACATCCATTCCAGCCGATGCAAAGCCGGTACAGATTGGCGGCAGCGACTATGTGATGGTTACCGGTGACGGTGGTCTGGCGGTATCCGAACCGTTAAAGGCCGGATACTATATTTTAAAGGAGATTGAGGCTCCGGCGGATTATGCGGTGATCGGCGATGGCCTGACATCCGTTCAGATTATTGCAAATACAGTGCGTGAGGACGCCTATGTCATTGAAAATGACGAGATGCTGTATCTGGATATACGTAAGGTAGGTACAGTGACGACCACCTCTGGCACGACTGAAGCAGAAGAGCTGGCAGGGGCAGTGTTTGAGATTTATAAGGATAATAGTGGTGACGTTAGCGCTCTTGTAGGAACAATCATTACTTATCTGGATGGCACGGGCAGGTCCACAAGCTGTCTCCTGGGAACTGAGGACGTCACTGGCGATGGCTCCAAGGAACGGCTTCATGTTGGACCGGGAACTTACTACTGGAAAGAGAAAAAGGCACCCGATAACTATGAGCTTATTGACAGTGACCTGCATGAAATAAAACTTGAGAATAAAGGCGTAGCTTTTACTGTTTATAATTCCGCTACCTATGCGCAGATAGAAATTACTAAAACGGATCGGCACGACGCTGCTCATGTACTTATGGGCGCTGAATTTGAAGTTTATAGCAACGCTGAGTGTACGAGTCCTGTGAATGACTCTCAGGGAAGTATAATCACGCTTGTTACAGATAAAGACGGTAAGGCGACAGCCATGGTTCCTGTGGAAAAAGATGGCCAGACATCTTATTGGCTTAAGGAAGTAAAAGCGCCCGAGGGCTACTATCCTTCCAGCGACGTGATCAAGGTGGATGTAAAATCCGGCCAACAGACCGCCGTAACTGTGACCAATGACGCTCTAAAAACAATCAATGTGATTAAACGGGATTCGGAAGTAGCAGCAACAAAGCTCCCTGGAGTTGAATTTGAAATCTATGGGCCTTATGATGCGTCAGGCACTTCCTTACCTGAGGGTGCTGTGGCAATCGATAAGCAGACGACCAATAGCGATGGTGTGTGCGAGTTCACAGGGCTTGTTCCTGGCAAATGGTACTACCTGAAGGAGGTTCAGGCTGCCAACGGATATGCCCTGAATGAAAGTATTATTCCAGTGCAGACAACGGACGGCTCTGATTCGGCTACTGTAACGGAATCAACTATAACCAATGACCGTTTAGGCAGGCTGGAAATCGAGAAAACCACCAATATGGACTGCGAGAATGGCCAGACAAAACCATTGGCCGGCGTCGAATTTACACTGTATAAAGCAGTTTCAGATCCGGACGGCGAATATGCTGAGGGTTCGGATCATTATTCCAAGGGAGATGCGGTTGGAACCAAATCGACGGTTATGTCCAGCGACGATACGAAGGCATCGATAACCTTTGATGATCTTGTTCCGGGAATCTATATATTAGAAGAAAAAACTCCGGAGGGCCATAAATCCGTGAACGGAAAGGTGATCACGGTTCAGCCAGGCTACAATCAGGGAACGGGATATCCCGCATCCTCAGATGAGGAACGTGTTATTAATAATACTGCCGAAAAAGGTAAAGTAGCTTTAGACAAAGTTTCCTCCATTGACCCAAATGTGCATATTAAAGCAACATTTGATATTTTGGAGGCTCCCGTACCGGGGCAGTCGACTGTCAAAACGGTGGGTACTTTAACAACGACAGGAACGAACACTCCAGTTGTTTCAGACTGGCTGGCGCCGGGCGATTATGTACTGGTGGAAACCTCTGTTACAGGGGATTATACCATGGATGGTAAGGAGATACCGTTCACCATTGAAGCCGGAAAAACAACACAGCTCACTGGAGATAAGGCTGTGGTTAATGTTCCTAAGGGAAAGGTGTCCGTGAAAAAGGTGGCTGAGTTCGCACTCAGTGGAAGTACTTCTGACGAGACGGCAACCTATGATCTGACCGGTTCTGTTTTAAAGCTGTATAAGAAAACCGGCGATAATACGTATAACAGTGATATTGTAGAAAAGTATGATAAGCCGGCGCAGACTTTTGACCTTAGAAGTTCGGCAGAGATGACCAGTGAGCTGCTGGATGCCGGAGAGTACTGGATTGTGGAGGAAGAATTTCCTGAAGGCTATAAGGCTCCGACAACATCTCAGGCGTTGACGGTACAGATTGATGGTCAGGCTAAGACGGTATATGTCGTTGGCCAGTGTGAGGTTAAGGCTGGCGTGACGAGTACGGATCAGGGAATGGATACAGCCCAGGTGTCTAATATTACAGATAATGGTAAGCTCCGTGTTAATAAATATGGTTTTTCAGTGGATGCAGCAAATCTGCTTGACGGTGCGCGGTTTGAAGTTTACAAGGTAGCTGATAAAAATACCGAAGGCGCGATCCATATTTCTGGTGATGTGTATGGCGTTAAGGTTGAGGTTTCAGCATCAACGGATAGTGAAGGTTTTATTATGGAGTCCGGCACTAATGGCAAGGGTTCTGCATTATCCATAGATATGGAACCGGGCATATATTATGTCAGAGAGGTTGACACAAGTAAAATTGAAGGTGGGCCGTGGTATCCGTATACAGAGTGGCAGGGACCGATTACTATTACTGCCGGTACCGAAACTTCTGTGGACTTTATCAATTATTCGATGCACGGTGAAGGTACTAAAACCGATGAGAACAGCAAGGGGCTTGCTGGAGCGACATTTGCGGCATTTGGAAGCGAAAGCGATGCAAAAAACTTCCAAGCATATGTTCAGTCCTTACACATAACACCTGACACAGAGGACGCTTCAAACGCAAAGGCTAAGCTGCTGGCGAACCTTAAGGATGAAAGCTTTCTGAGTACACATAAAATTGTGGCAGTATCGTCTGTGAGCGACAGTAACGGAAAGTTTTCATTTGAGGGTCTTGTACCGGAAAAAACTTATTATATATGTGAGGTCGTGGCTCCGGATGAGTATGCACTTAATACAGAGATTGTTACTGCTACGGTAAACAAAGATGGCGTTGGTTTTACAAAGCCTATTACGTTTTCAGATTATAAACTGGGTCGCCTTACTGTGGAAAAGTTCACGATACTCAATGCCACTGAGTTTAACGTAGCAGGAATCGCGTTTAATGTATATCGGGCTGTCGAGGATACAGATGGTGTGTATGTATATAACGGCAAAAATTATAAAAAGCTTGAAGACACGCCGGTCGCTTCCGGAACCAGCGATGCGAAAGGGATTTATACCAGTATCCTGCTGGAGGAAGGCACCTATATTGTTGAGGAGACAGTACCTGCTGAAAGTCCTGTGAGAAAGCCCAATGGCGATGATACTATGGCCCAAGGGGCATCAAATACGTTTGGTTCCAGAGATTACGTTGTATTGACAGTTCAACGTAACAAAGATACAAGCGTCATTGACGACCAGGAGATACGTTTCTATAACCCGGCAACCTACGGTAAGTTTACGTTTAAAAAGGTGGATCAGGATGGTAAGGTTATTACCGGCAGTACAGTAACCTTTAAGCTGTATCGGAACGTGGGAAATTCGGAGAATCCGAGCTGGGAGCTTGTGGGGAACACGATCACCGCATCGCAGACGGACCAGAATTATGTCTCCGACTTCCTTCCTGCGGGCGAATATAAACTGGTCGAGGTCAGCGCGCCCGGTTATACTATCGCCTATGGCGAGGATAATCCCTTATCCTTTAAGATTGAAGGGGGAAAGATTACCGGTTCAACGGAAGGGAATACTACCCCGAATGTTGATGCATCATTGAAACAGCCGTTGGTTCTGACAAACATTAAGCAGGGCAGCCTTGAACTGTTAAAAGTTGGTATGCTGGCCAATGAAGTCTATGACAAAAATCTTGAAGGCGCACAGTTTATTCTTTACAAGAATGTGAAGAACGATGCTAGTCTGGATTGTGTCGCTGAAAATATTGTTGTAACTGGTAAGATTCCAGCGACTGGTGCTAATAAAGGTGTTAATAAAACCGGAAATGACGGCAAATGTAAGTGGGAAAACCTGGATGCGGGCAGCTACTGGCTGAAAGAAATCGAACCGGCAGCAAATTCGGAGGCTGGTAAAGATCGCGATAAAAATCCTAAATATACCTATAGCAGCGATGCGAGACTTGTAACTATTGAAGCCGGCCAGGAGGTAGTTTTGGATAAGGCAGATGCCAACGACCAAAATCACAGAGTCGAGAATACGACAACTTACGGACAACTGAAAATCCGGAAGGTCGATGCCAATAACACGAATAAAGGGCTGGAGGCAATCTTTAAGGTTTACCTGGATAAAGAATGTACAAAACCTGCTTATGGTATTGCGAATAAGGAATCACAATTTACCACAGATAAAAATACCGGTGTAGGTACATCCTATCCGCTTCCAGCAGGCACTAATTATTATCTGAAGGAAACCAAAACGCCTGACGGTTATACGTATACCGATGGTGAAGTGTTTGGACCATATACCATCAAATCCAATGAGATTATAGATTTGTCAACTACTCCGACGGAATATATTACAAACACAAAGCAGTTTAGCATCAAAGTCACAAAGAAGGCCACCAATGCATCCGACAACACAAAGAATTTATTATACGGCAGCGAATTTGTTGCCGGAGCCGTAATTGGTCTGTATGAAAGCAACGAAGCGAATGCCGAGCCGGTGGCTACCCAAACGACCGATGCCAACGGTGTTGTGACCTTTACGGGCCTGAAATTCACACAGGAACCCAAAACCTGGTATGTCCGTGAGATCACTCCGCCTGACAATGGAAACTACGCATTAAATACGACCTTCTACCCGGTGGAAGTATCCTATGGTGATGGTAAGCAGATCGAATTTACCATAAATGCCGAAGATGCTGCCAATAAAGGAATCCTCTATGATGATGAGAAAGGCAATGTATCCATCATCAAGCAAGTAAAATGGCAGGGGCTGGATACGCCCGCAAAGGATGTGGAGTTTGCGCTTTATGCTGTATCAGAGCAAGGCCAGGTCCATAGCGAGGGCAGTACCGCAGCGGCCACGCTGAAAACAGACGGACAGGGTAACGCGAAGAGCAAGCCGCTGGATGCTGGATGGTATGAGCTTGTGGAAACCAAAGTTCCAGAAGGATATGCAAAGGCTCCGAGCTACTGGATAGAAATTAAAAACAATGAAGAAAGCACTACGCTCTATAATGCGGATGGCGATGCACTGGGCAACACGATCGTCAACGAGGCCGATAAGGGTAAGTTCATTCTTTATAAGTGGGATGGTGATAAAGATACAAATGAGAGCAGTCTTACCCGGCTGGATCAGGCTCAATTTACAGTCGAACGGAAAGTATCCGACGCGCCAGAAAAGTGGGAATATACGGTTAATAATGACAGAAATCAGTCTATAATAACCGTCCTTGATGATACGAATCAGCCTGGTAATTACCGTTACGAGTCCGGGTATCTGGAACCGGGAACATACCGGATCACAGAAATTACGACGCCTGAGTATTCCTATAATAATGGGGGAACGCAGCAGACCATCACATTTGCTCTGAATGGCGACGCTCAGGAGTTTGAGATCACTAAAGGCGAGACATTGAACGTTAATGCCTACAACAGTCCGCAGGGCTCGATCACACTGACCAAATATGGCCAGTATGATCCGGATCATGGGGATGCCCTTAAAACATTGTCAGGCGCCACCTTTAAGCTTTATAAAGACAAGGATTGTACCCAGGAAATCGAGAACAGTCTGAGGACTGCCGATGGCAATGGCGTCTGTAGGTGGGAGAATCTGGACCCAGGAACATACTATATTAAAGAGACAGCGGATGGGAAGACGGCGGTAAATAATGCAGGCTTTGAGATATCCACAGAAGTTCAGAGCGTAGTTATTGAGCGGGGGACCCTGGTAGCCAGAATTGCATCCACGGATGCCAGTATTAGCGATCCGGAGAAAGCAAAAATTTACAAGGATGTTACCGTTGTGAACCAGTCCAACGCCGGAAAAATCCGCATCGTGAAAACCAATGCGGATGGAAGTCAAAAGCTGGCCGGCGCTGAATTTAAGATCTATGCGCAGGAAGGAACGGGCTGGAGTGCTGAACCGTTACAGATATTAACCATTACCGATGCCACGACTGGTGTTGTATCTGATTTCCTTAAAGCGGAAAAAGCAGGAACAACGTATAAGATCGTGGAAACTCATGCCCCCGAAGGTTATACGCTGGATGGGGAGATGGTCGAGCTGGAGCAGATCGTGACGGTTTACCCATACCATGAACCATCGCTGGAGAGTGGTGCGGACAGCCATAATTATGTCACATTCAAAAATGAAAAGGATGACAGCATGGCAGGCCTTAGCGGTGGCATCCATAAACAGATCCGGGAAGCTGGTGATGGCGACAACGAGACGACATTTTCCGATGACCCTGTCACTGCGGATGCGAGTCTGCTCAGCAGCGCCTACACCCTGGAATTTAAGGTGGACGGCTACGCTGACGGCAAGAATGAAAAGCCTGTGAAGGAGCTTACAGTCACCGATAATCGCATCGGGCTGGAATACATTGAAAGTGTAAATTCCGGCTCGGAGGTATACAAGGACTTAACGGTTACCGACAGAGATTATACGATAAATTCTCTGACTGTGAATCCATCAGCGAATACGGAGAACACGGCCGAAAAACCAGGTGCTGAAATTTATATTCAGAGCAGTATGGCTGAAAAGGCAGCAGGAACATGGACGCACTTAAAGACATTTTCCGACGTCTCCGAGACGCAGAACATAAGCTTTGACGGCCGGAAGGTTGTGGGTGTGAAGGTCGTTTATACGAACACGCTGGAGAAGTTCAGCAGCGACGGCCTCGTTCTCAATATAACCTTTGCAAACCGGGGAGAGTGGTCCACGGAAACGGACCATGAAGTCCGGCGGATCAACAATACGGCGGATATCACCTGGAAAGACACATATCTGGATGCCGCCGGTCAGGAAAAGACAAGAGAGCGGAATAATAATTCCAATACAGTTTTGGCTAATATTCCGTCCTTCACAATGAAAATACCGGAGATTGCCATTAACACAGAAATAACAGATAGCAAGACGACCTTCTATTCCGGTGATGAAATCAATTTCAGAGTCTTAGCGAGAAATATGTCGCTGGCCGGTGAGGACCGGATTTTAAGACAGCCGGTGCTTTCCTTAAAGCTCCCGGCACAGACGGCGCTGGATGAATCAAAGTACCAGTCCAGCCAGGGCTTCCTTGTACGTAAGGTTGCTGCCGATGGTTCATCGGTGATCATACCTCAGTCCTTATATACAGTTACCGCCACAGAGGTTCCGGCGGCACTGAAGGATCAGGGCGGTGATTCCTATGGAGAGGATGCCAATTATACAACAACACAATATGCCTTCGCCTTTGCCGATAACGATCTGACCACACTGGCCGAGGGCGAGAGCATCCAGATTGAGTTCAGGGGCTATATCTCCTATGAGAGTAAGGGCGGTTTCGATTTGGTCATTCCTGCATATTTAAGCAGCAGTGCCAAAATACCGAAATCCAGTGAAAACCCCAAAGGCTTAAGCTTTGTACCATATAACCAGACCTTGTACGAAAATCCGGTAACCGATGCGCTGGTTGGTGATGACCTGAGCTATGTCAATGATACCGACAGCCGTGTTGTAACTGATACGACGGCCGTGAAGCTGCTCAAATCCATCGGCGTCAAGGGGGATGACGGGCAGATCCATTGGCTCAGCCGCGGGGCTGTGGCCACCGTACATCCGGCCGGAGAAATTTATTACAAGCTGACCCTTTATAATTATTCAGATGCATATATTGAAACTGCAAAATTTGTGGATGTGTTCCCGGGGCCGGATGATACGTACATCACCAGCATGTCCGAGGGCAGAGGTACAGATATTCCATTTGGTCCGGGTTATGAAAAAATGACCCTGCTGGATGCTTCCGCCGGAGGAAATATTACCTGGTACTCCACAAACCACGACTTTAGTACACGCCGCGGCAGTGAGACGACAGGAATCCTTCAACCGCTGTATTATATGCAGTCAGATTGGAGTAACTGGAGCGGCGGCATTATGAGCAATGCCACAGCCCTTGGCGCTGAGGTGGACTTTACCAATGGCGGCACCGCAGAAGGACTTGAACCTTCCGGAAGCTATGAAATTATCATCAGCATGAGAGCGCCGGGATATACGGCCGATAAGATCAGCGAGTATTATGGTAAATTCATGGACAATTCCGCGGCGGTTAGCGTTGTAAAGGCAGGCGCTGCATCCATTGAGAACGCCACGATTCCTGTGAATGACCGCGTGGAGCCCAATAAAGTTCGGGCCACCATGGATCTGCCCACCGGAAGTATCGGTGATTATGTATGGTTTGACAGTAATGCCAATGGCATACAGGACAGCGATGAAGCTCCGGTGGAGGGCATGACCGTGGAGCTGTGGCAGACCCGCTATTATACATTTAACGGTTCTGTCCGCAGGGAAACAAAAATGATCCAATCCACAGTAACGGATCAGGACGGCAAATATCTTTTCAGCGGGCTGCCCTGCCAGTATCTGGCCGAAGGTTCCACTGAAGGCTCGCAGAACCCGTCCGACTATGTGGGTGGTGAGTATTACACCTATCAGGTGAAATTTATCCGCGGTGAACGCTATGATGACTACACCTTTACACAGCAGGAAGCCGGAAGTGACCGCGCCGTGGACTCCAATCCGGACGCCAATGGCGAGACAAAGGACATACAGCTCAAGGTTATTTCCAATGCGGACGGCAGCCTGTCCGGCGAGTCCAATATGACCATCGATGCAGGTATCCTTACGTCCTATGCATTAGGCGACTATGTATGGCTGGATCGCAACTGCAACGGTGTACAGGATGACGGCGAGATCGGTGTTCCGGATGTTCCGGTATTCCTCTACAAGGTCGACGGACCGAACGGTGAGGTGGCAAAGAATCAGACTGCTACTGCAAGAACAGTTACAGATAAGGACGGACGTTATTGGTTCGATAACCTTATGGAAGGCTATTATGTGGTGGAGTTCGATATCAGCAACCTGAAGAAGCTGACGGATAACGGATACACTTATCGTTATGATTTTACACAGGTTCAGGATACATCCCGTGGCGAGATGGCCACGGATTCCGATGCCCGCCATGCAGTGGATACGGATGGACGTATCCGCCGGACCAATGTCATCACACTGACGGAAGCGGCTCTGAGGAGTGCTGGCCTTGAGGAACATGCAGACCCGCGCTGGGATGCAGGCCTTGTGACCTACAGTGCGATCGGCGGTTATGTATTCGATGACCAGGATTATGATGATCTGCAAAGTATTTATATACCGCTGGAGGGAACGCTGGTTGAACTTTTCGAGGTCAATCCGGACGGAAGCCTTTCAGATCAGCCGGTGGCCACTCAGGTGGTCGGCGCAGATGGGAAGTATTTCTTTGATCATCTGGCCTTTGGCACGGAATATAAAGACTACAGCGTTAAATTTACTTATCCGGACGGTTATATTGGAGTGGATGCCAACGCCGACGGCGATGGCGGAACCTCAGACCCGGCGAAGGATTCACATTTTGATTCCGACGTGAATGATTTTGCCACAGATGCATCGGGCAATGTAGACCGTACAAGCGGCTATATCCGCAGGATACGTCTGGGTCAGGATATGATTACTACAACATGGGATGCCGGTGCCAGAAAATACAGTGCCATCGGCGACTATGTATGGATCGATGAGAACAAGAATGGCCTGCAGGATGATGACGAAACACCGGTTCCCGGTGTGACCGTTGTATTGCAGAGCCGCAAGGACAGCAGCTCACCGTGGGAATATGAATCTTATACAGTGACCGATGAAAATGGCCGGTATGAGTTCCATAATCTGGAGAGCAGTGACAGGATCACAAAGGAGTACAGAGTTGTATTTGTACTTTCTGAAACAACAAAGATCACCACACTCAACAGCGGCAGCGACAGTACCATCGACTCCGATGCCATCGGCACCTATATGCCGGACATTGTTCCGATTGTCACCGCTGGCCAGGCATTTACCGGCGGCTACGTGACAACATACATCAAGCCGGGTTATGGCGAGGAGGATATGACCTGGGATGCCGGTATCGTAAAGGTATTCGGCGCTATCGGTGATTATGTATGGTATGATGACGACCATAATGGTATCCAAGACGATAACGAAAAGGGTGTTCCAAACGTTCCTGTAATTCTGGAAATGAACACCTCCGGAAACTCCCGTGATGAGGATGCCTGGGTCGTTGTGGGTGAGATGACCACCGACGAAAACGGCCGGTATTTGTTTGAAGGTCTGGAAAGCGGTTATTACCGTGTGAAGTTCCAGATCCCCGTAGATTATGTGAATACACGATATAACCGGGGAACCGGTGAAAACGGCAATGCCGTGGACTCCGATGCATCAAGAGAGGCCGGTGACCGCTGGTATTACACAGCCGCATTCTTCCTTCCGGAGGGAACCATCGATCTGACCTGGGATGCCGGTATTTACAAGCCGACAACCCGGACAGAAACGACAACAAATCGTGAGCCCGTAGACCGGGTAGTTACGACAACCCGCGACCGGGTGACAAGGACTACGCGGACTGTCACAAGAACGCGGAACGAAAGAAGGAGAAATGTGCGTACCGGAGACCCGACACCGGTGAACATCATCCTCGGGATAGCCATTGTCAGCCTGGGTGTGATCGGCGTGATCGTCTATCGCAAAAAGAAAAAGAATGATGGCGACAAGAAATAATCGGTAAGCAAAAGTATCGACCGAAACCGGCAGTGAGACTTCGTTTCGCTGCCGGTTTCCTTTGCGGCGACTGCCGCGATCCATCACAGCGAAGCGGAGATGGATGTAGCGAAGCAACGAGCCCGTCATGCAAAAAAAACCCGGACACCCAATTTTCAGGGCTGCCTGTGACTTTTATGTGACAGCTATTTACTATTATCTTATTAGAAGATAACAATCGTTTAAATAAAAGTAAATCAGGAGGTAATGATAATGAAAAAAAGATGTTCCACTTTCATACTAACATTGGTATTAATACTTTGTACGGTACTGACGCCATCCCTTGGCGCACATGCCGCTACGGTTAGCGTTTACGCCGCAGTATCGCCGGACCCGTCCTACCAGGTGTTCTACATCTCATCCGATGACTGGGCGCATACAAGATACGACCTTGTTGACGGCGCCAACATTCAGCGTGGACTTACGCCAACCGGCAGCGAGCTCCGCCTGTCTCCGACCGTTGACTATGATATTTATGTATATCAGGTGGATGATGATGGAAATTTCATTACGGAGGATTCCTATGCAAGAAGTATGCTGGCTCATAATTACTCCGTACATTATAAGCTGTATGACACAGCAGGAAACCTGGTAAAAACAACAACTGAAGAAACCGGCACCATCGGCATATCCGATTCCTTTGTATTTAATGCCGACGGAGTTATTGCCGAGGATGGTAAAGAATATGAACTGAGCAGTGCATACTCCCAGCTTCTTGTGGAATACGGCACTGGCAGCTACACCTTTGAATATAAGGAATACAGCCCGGCACCGGAAACTGCATATATTTACTATGTGGATGACCGCGGAAATGTTTTAAAGCGCAACGATATGGTTCTGGATTACTATGGCGGAGACTCCGTATTTAACGTTGATTCGGCGATTGAAGTTGACGGCAGAAAGTATACGAAGATTAACGGACCTGCAACGATCACACTGAACTATTTCAGCCCTGTCCTTGACTATGATATTGTTTATGCAGAGGATGCCCCGGAAGTTGTTTATCCGTATTCTGTAAAGATCAACTATATTGACCGTTCCACCGGGAATGTGATCGGAAATCATTACGAGACGATCACCGCCGAGGACGGACAGTATGACAGCATTGATTTTATTTCTCCGGATTCCCTGGAGATCACAAGCGGCAGCGATGTTTTATACTATCACTGCAATGACGTAAAGGTCAGCCATACACCGGACGGAACCGTGCGTTCCTACGATGTTTACTATGATTTATTTGATTCACAGTCACCTTACACATGGAATATCCGTCTTGTGGATTCTGTCAGCGGCGCACTTTTAGGCCAGGAGCAGATTCAGATTGGCGTGGATGAAACTGTCCGCTATGTGCCCGACGTGACATTGAGCTACGGAAACAGCAACTATATCCTTGACAGCTCCATGGCCACAAGCTATGAGCGTCACTATTCCGATACAAGCAGCCGTATTCTTTACATTTATTATAATGAAGAAGGCAGCATCGTGGAAGGTACACAAAACATCAGCATCTCCTTCCGCAGTGTTTCCGACAACACAGAATTTTATTCCGAAACCGCATCCGTAGCCGCAGGCGAAACTTACAGCCTGGAGACTCCGGAAAGCTACACTGCAGGTGGTAAGGAATATGTTCGTCTGGCCGGACAGTCCGACAGCATTGAGCATAATTACTATTCCCCGCAGCGCAGCTATACCGTATATTACAGAGATGTCAATGACCTTCAGAACGTGGATACGGTTGTAAATGTAGAGGAAGTTATTTACTACGATAATCCAGTGGAGCAGATCGTATATAACGATATTCCGGTAGAAGATATTGAGTATGTCGATGTCGTTGTACCCGTACCGGCAGACCAGACCGTCACTGTGACGACCAATGAAAATACCGGTGAAGTGACAACGATCGATGATGAGCAGACTCCATTAGCTCAGAGAGTTCCTCAGACGAACAATAATGCGGAGGATGAGACCACAGCGAATCCCGAGACAACAGCTCCGAGTGGCGCTAATGCCGGTGAGACGACAGTACTCGACGACGAAGATGTTCCATTAGCCAATGGACCTGTGGATGCAGCTATGACTGCAAACAGCAATGGGATCAGCGGATGGGTGATTGCACTGATCGTGCTTGTCATAATCGCAGCAGCGATCGTTGTGGCATACGTGATCAAAAAAAGAAAATCTACGATGAACTAAACTTTTAGAAAAATTAAGCCTTATAAATGAACCTGGGTTGCCCCCACCGGCATTGAAATATTTATTTTGATGCTGGTGGGGGTTTTTGTCGTAGCTGTCGAAAAAATCCCGGATGGTTTCAGAATGCGGTATCACTATTTATACTCTGAAAAATACCTTTCATGGCACGGACGGATATAAGCAGAATATATACGTTGTGTACCGTCTGTCCATGGGCAAGTGTGAAAACTATAATTTTTCTGAAAATGCTTTTCTTTTCAGTGGATCACGGATAACTTGGAAAAGTTCATTGTATGCATCCGTATTCGGCGTGCAATTAAGGATACCTTTGTAAATATCGCCGCCACCGTACTTTCGTAGAAGATAAATGACGATATCAAACATGCGGCCCAGCCCTATTGAGCAGAGAGAGTTAAGAATAGGACCGGTTATAACCGGTCCTATTCTTAAGAAACCCGGCTGGCAACTACTTTTCCACTCCTGTAACCATCCTTTTAAATACTTATTAATAGAAACGTCATCACTTCCCAGCTCTCCAAAGACAGAAAATGGGCGGCCGCCATTTGCCGGTGCGGTGCCATCACCGGCTAACGCCGGATCTTTTCCAGTTCCAAGATCAATGCCGATAATATAAGGAGCATTGGCAGTTGCCCGGTCACAACTAGTACGATTAAGTATTCTTATGTCCTGGATGGAGAAAGTGTCAGCCAACGCTTTTATCCGTTTTGATTCATTAAATTCTCTTGTTGTGTCAATGATGCTGGCGTAGAGAATTGTGGGTTTTAGCTGGAGTGTCTGCATGCGGGCGACTACGTTGAACATTTCATCGTTGACGTCCAGGTGGGCTACCGCAAGAAAATCCTGAGCTTTGTTAGTCATTGCGATGAAGGAGCAGCTGGAGATTCCTGTGGTAATAACTTGATCTACATTGAAATCCGATTTTATGGCAGCATCGCCAAATTGTCCCTTTTGGCTGCCGGATGTTTTTTGCTCTAACACTTCATTTTGCCTTTCCAGATAAACCAGCCGAAATACACCGTCAGTTTTCATAAGCAAAGCTCCGCTTTTTGAACCCAGATGGAAAACGGCAGTACCATCAAGAGCTTCATTGGCCGGATACGCTTTGGCTGCGCGATCAAACAGTTCATGATGAAATACTTCTGTTTTAGCTTCCGGCAGTTCTTTCTTAGTAGTAATCCTTGTCCTTTTACCGGCCTGAACTGTAGGTGCCGGCGGTGGTATCATTTTGTCGACATGGGCTAAATGGGGTCTCTTTAGCATTGGCATGCTTATAAAATCCATAGAGTCCATAAGACTTTCCTGAGCTTCGACGTACTTGGCAGATACTTTTTTTAAGATATCTTTTTTGAGGAAAACGCGGTCAGCTAAATTTTCAAGAGTGATATCGTAGAAGGTAACCATATCTCGGCCTATGTGTTCTATAGAGACATTTTCGATAACACCCTGGAAAGTTCCCTCCTCTAAATAGACATATACCCGGCAGGACGGTTGTAATCCATTTTGACGTTGTACCACGGGAGCTTTGGAAGATAAATCTTCTTGGAAATTGAGAGCGTCACCTAAAGCAATATTGTTTATTTCATGGTCAGCTTCATACTCCAGCTTTTTGTCGGTATTTACAGGAATTGCTCCAATATGCCCGGTGGGTTGGACCTTGCCCTGCTTTTGCTGAAGAACATGCCCCAGTTCATGCTGCAGATGAATTTGCTGATTCGGACCAATATATACCTTATTTCCCTCAGTGTAAGCCAAGGCCTGAAGTCTGGACGGCTTGTCTGAATTGTAATGGACACGAACATCATCCATTGAAAAACCGGAAGCTTCCTCCATTTGCACTTTCATTCTTAAAGGGATTCCGGTGGTGTTAGATGATGTCGAATGCTTTTGAAATGCGGCCTGCTTTGAAGCGGATTTTGTATTAGATATATTTTGTGATTGAGTTACCTGACTGAACATAATATCCCTCCCATTGTGAAACACCGAGAATATAATGGTGTTACGTTTTTTTCTTGAGTATACAATAGTTCTATAATCAAAACTATAAACATGGGTTGACAATGGTCGAACTGATTGTAGTCGTAGTTATTATTTTAGTATTGGCAGCGGTATTAGTTCCACTATGAACTAAACAATTAGAGAAATTAAGCCTTATAAATGAACCTGGATTGACTCCCCAACGGCATCGAAATATCTATTTTGATGCCGGTTAGGTTTTTTGGCGAAGCTGTCAAGGTGGTTGAGACTGTCGGGGCTGTTTGGTTGTCGAAGCTGTCGATTACCGTCGATGGATTGTTATTGCATTCTGTTTTTTGTCGTGCTATTCTGTATTTAATCTGAATCTGCGTAATATATAAGCTCTATCAATTCTCATTGATTGGATTATTCCTATCGTCACCGCCGTTGATCCGGCTATTTATCACAGTTATAGCATTCTAAATTTTCTATGAATAAGATGACGATTACGTTATCAATCAATACTTCACAACTTTAAATTACTCCCGAAAAAAGCAGTATTCATAAACCGGTTTTGCGTTGCAGAATCAAATAATAATACGTATAATGGAGGTAAGAGTATGGGGGAGAAGGATATTACAGAAAAGATACTGGAAGATTACGAGGATGTGTTTGCAGATATTGTGAACGTACTGCTGTTTGATGGAGAGCAGATCGTCCGCCCGGAATGCTTGAGTGCGGCCGGTGTAAAGTCGCAATATAAAGCGAATGACCAGAAGATCCATGAGCAGGAACGTGATGCGGCAAAGTACTGGATAGAGTCCGCCGTTATCATCAGCTTCTATGGTTTGGAAAATCAGACTGCGGTCGATAAGGATATACCTATACGTATCGTTGGATATGATGGTTCCTCGTACCGCAGTCAGTTACTATCTGATGGAACGCAGCGTTATCCGGTCGTCACGCTTGTATTATATTACGGTATACAGCACTGGAACAAACCTTTGAATTTAAAAGGCTGCATGCAGGTGCCGGCGCTATTGGAACCTTATGTGAATGATTACAAAGTGAA
The DNA here is from genome assembly GCA_902363555.1 of Lachnospiraceae bacterium. GTDB lineage: Bacteria > Bacillota > Clostridia > Lachnospirales > Lachnospiraceae > Catenibacillus. Next base: position 794,357 of record CABJAM010000001.1, read on the forward strand.
CCTTTTCGAGATCGCCTGGCTTCCCGAGGAGAAGATTAAAAAGTTTAAAAGTGATTTCGGAGTAGTGGCGGACTTTTTTTCACAGAAAAGGAAATATAACACATATATGCCGTCCAGGCAGGTGCTCAGACATGTTGATGAAGTGTTAAAGCTTTTAAATGTTATGACAGGCGATCATCGATATCTGGATGCATTACATAGTAATGAAGTAAGAACGAAGAAAGGGGAAATAAGTATGTGTACGATTATTGATTCTTATATTGATCAGGGCATTAAAAAAGGAACAGAAGATTCAAGGGCAGCCATACTTAAAAAGGCTATTAAAGGCGGTCTGCCAGAAGAACAGTTGATCAGTGTTTTAGAATTCACTCCGGAGGAAATAAAGGCAGTGAAGGCTACGATGTCAGTAATCAAAAAGAATCCGGAGGATTTCAGGAAGCAGTAATGGACTATGTTCTTATTTGGTAATCATTTTTGATGCGCTACTCCTGAGCGCGATATAGAAGCTAATGTAATACATGTTAAGAACGAAGAAAGGGGAAATAAGCATGTGTACGATTATTGATTCGTATATTGAACAGGGAAGAATATCCATTCTAAGAAATGCCATACAAGGCGGTTTGCAAGAAGAACAGTTGATCAATATTTTAGAATTCACTCCAGAGGAAATAAATGCGGTGAAGGCTACGATGTCATCAATAAAAAAGAGTCCGGAGGATCTCAGAAAGCAGTAAGGCATCAGATTTTCGTACTGGCAGCCATCCCGTAGACTCTACTCCGGGCCTGGCTGTGAATATGGGAGGAAGAAGTTTATAGTATGTATAGAGTTGGGTATATAGATGATGAACCAGTACAATATGAGAACTATGCAAGAAAGTTGAAGCGTAGAAGTAAAGAATTAGATCTCGTGCTTTTAGATGGCTGCAAAACAAAAGCAGATTTTCTGGAGAAAATATATGAAAAGCAGATCGACGTTTTGTTGATTGATTATCGAATGGCGGGAATTTATGGATTTAACGGAACTACGCTGGTTAAATATATTAAAGATCACATGCGGGATTTGGAATGTCTTATTTTGACAGTAGTGGATTGCAAGCAAATTAAAGATGGGGTTGTAGCAGAAAGAAATTGGTTTCCAAAAACGATTTTTGACACGGAAGCAGGCGATGAAATAAAAGTCCGTGAATTTGATGCTTTTATTAAGGTATTAATAGATAGTGCGTATGTATTTCGAATTCGCAGAGAACAAAAGGTTTGAGCGATATAAATCGATATCTGGATGTATTGTATTACATAGTAATGAATTAAGAACGAAGAAAGGGGAATTAAGTATGTGTACGATTATTGATTCATATATTGAACAGGGCTTTAAACAGGGCTTTAAGCAGAGTTTAGACGAATCGCCAGAGGGTTCAAGGGCAGCCATACTTAAAACGGCCATTAAAGGTGGCCTGACGGATGAACAGTTGATTAATATCCTGGAGTACACTCCATTGGAAGTTAAAATTGCAAGGGATTGGATGCGGTCACACAGGAAAAAGACCCGATTTTGCACCCGGAGGATTTCAAAAGCGGTAATGCGTAATGTCCTATCCCACTAAAAAGCCAGCAAAAAAATTTCTGTACAGCCTTATCCACCGTGACTGTGTGACACCGGTGTGATTTTGGATTCATATGATATATGTATAAGTTGATTAACTTATTAACCCATAAACCCATCCGAAGTATTGTACACTGTGCAATATGCGGGATACATAAGACAAACAATTGTTGAAATGTCGGCTTTTCTGCGGTAATTGAAAAAATATTTGCACTTTTTTGTATAAAATTGTGAAAAATGCACGAAACGTTTGACATTGGGAAAAAATTGTGGTAGGTTAAATGAAATGGGTTATTTAAGGCGTTCCGTCACATGCGGAATGAAAATGGTGCAACGAAAAAATTAAAAAAATCAGGAGGTTTTTGTTGTGAAGAAATTAAGAGAAAAATGCAAAAACAAAAAAGGCTTTACAATGGTAGAACTTATTGTTGTAATCGTTATTATTTTGGTGTTGGCAGCAGTGCTGGTGCCTAGCTTGCTGAAGTATATTGATAAAGCTAATCAGGCTAACTGTAAGGCAGATGCTGCAACAATTATGTCTCAGTTGCAGGCTGATTTGGCTGGAAGTAACGCTTTATCCGGGGATGATGCAGTAGATGTACCTGATCAAGTTAGCGGAGTGTCTGTTTCTAAAAAGCCTTCTGGGGAAGTAGCTGCTGCTGACGTTAAAGGTTCCGTACAAGCTCAGTATCAATTAAATGATGATGGTGAAGTCACTTCATTTGCATATAATAATGGAAAATATACTGCTGTATGGACTGTTGGTGCTGTTACTTCAGGAACGGCAAGTGGTGGATGGACTGTCGCTAAAACCGCAGCCTAATATTATATGAGAGGAGGCTCATAATTTCACATGTCAAACAACGATTATGAGACCCTCACCTACAAACTACGTTTCAAACGCGCCTGTAAAATAGCTGTGATCACGCTCCTGATCACCACAGTGGTTCTTGCACCAGCCCTGTGGGTCTGGAATCAATCGATCCAGCAGCGTCAGGCGCTGCGTGAAGCAAAAAATGTCCTACTAAATATGGAGCTTCTGGCTCTGGAATATTACGGATTCAACACGCCGATCATAGACAAAGGACGCGAAAGCGGTATGTCTGAGGAGGCGGAAGCGGCGGTCCGCAGCTATTCCGGTGCGGACGGTGACATATCTCTGATTTCATGGAATACGAAAAAGAACTGTGTTACCACCATGAATTATCAAAAAGGAAAATTTCTGGTGCAGTATCGGTACGAGGAATCCGATGATTCCTACACCTGGGATATTTACTGGAATATCCGGCAATACGATAATCAGAAATGAGCGGCAGGAATTTCGTTCGGTGGCTTACCGAATGAAATTCCTGCCATTTTTTGCATACATTAGGAGGCTATATGTTTTTAGTTGTTTTAGAAGCTCTGCTGTGCGTCCTGGCCTTTATGTTCGGCGCCTGCATCTTTTCATTTTTAAATGTCATCGTATATCGGCTGCCGCGGAAGCTTTCGTTCGTCAAAGGCTTTTCCATGTGCCCTTCCTGCGGCCAGAGATTAAAGGCGCCGGACCTGGTGCCTGTATTCAGTTACTTATTTTTACGTGGAAAGTGCCGCTACTGCAAGGCGGCTATCGGTGTCCGGGATACTCTTGTGGAAATCCTCGGCGGCGTGTTGGCACTGCTTAGTGCCTGGAAATATATTTATAAAGAAGAAAATATCGCAGCGTTTGTGGTTGTATTTTTGTTTTTCTGTATACTAACCGTAGTGGCGTTTATTGATAAAGATACAATGGAAATCCCTGACGGCTGCTCCATAGCAATCGTGCTGCTGGCCATCGCGGCGGCACTGTTGCCGATGGTCATGCCGGAGGTTTCTTTACTTTCGCGGGTCATCGGCCTCGTGTGCGTCAGCCTGCCTATGCTTTTAGTGACATTGGCCATACCGGGAGCCTTTGGCGGCGGGGATATAAAGCTGATGGCAGCAGCCGGTCTGTTTCTTGGCTGGAAGCTGACAGTCGTGTCGGCGGCCATCGCTGTGCTGACCGGCGGCATTTATGGCTGCTGGCTTTTGGCGGCCCATAAAGCAGGGCGGAAGGACCAGTTCGCATTTGGCCCATTTTTGTGTGCCGGCCTTGGAATTGGTGTCCTTGTGGGAACATATGTCATTGACTGGTACATGGGATTTTTGGTATACTAAAAGGATAAAGAAATCGTAAGAATCATAGATATTAAGAGAAGTCGAACATATTTAAGGGGGCAGAGCATGGCACAATTTCAATACACAGCCCAGACCGCTGAAGGGAAGAAAATAAAGGGAACGATGAATGCGGCGGATGAGGCCCAGGTCCAGCAGCTTTTGCGGGAAAAGAATAGCTTTTTGCTGACGGCAAAGGAGGTGCAGGCGACCCGTTCCGTGCGCCAGTTCAAGCCCAAGATCTTATCGGAATTCTGCCGGCAGCTCAGTACGCTGACCGCCGCGGGCGTGACTTTGGTGCGGGCGTTGACGATCATAGCCGCCGGGGAGGCGGTGCGTCCAAAGGAGCGTGAGGTTTACGAGGATATCGTACGCCAGATCCGTCAGGGTATCGCCCTGTCCGATGCGATGGAGCAGCAGGGCGGCGCGTTTCCCCCTCTGATGATCTATATGTTCCGTTCCGCAGAAAGCAGTGGTAACCTGGATAAGGTTTCCATGCAGATGGCCATTCTCTATGAGAAGGACCATAAGTTAAATACAAAGATTTCCAGCTCCATGACCTACCCGAAGATCCTGGCGGTGATGATCGTGGGTGTTATCCTGATCCTGACACAGTTTGTCCTCCCTCAATTTGAGGAAATGTTTGAAACGATGGATGAGATGCCGGCCCTGACCAAATGGCTGATGGGCATGACCGATTTCATGGGCAGCTACTGGTATGTGGTGGTGGGCGCTGTTGTCCTTATATGGGTCGGTGTCCGTGCACTGATGACCATTCCCCAGGTGCGGCTGTTCTGGCATTGGGTCCAGGTACATATATTTGTTTTTGGAAAGCTGCAGCGGACGATCTGCACCTACAGGTTTGCACGGACCCTAAGCTCCCTGTATGCGGCGGGCATTCCCATTGTGACAGCGCTGCAGATTGCGAAAAAGACCATTGGCAATGATTACATTGAAGCTCAGTTTGATACAGTCATCCCCTTTGTCCGGGCGGGAAATACCCTCAGCGAGGGGCTGGATCAGGTGGACGGCTTTGTCCGCAAGCTGACCGATGCCATACGTGTGGGCGAGGAAACCGGCAGCCTGGACGCTATGCTCATGTCCACCTCGGAGACACTGGAATACGATGCGGATATTGCTATTAATAAAATGGTTTCTTATGTGGAGCCGGCGATGCTGATCATCATGGGTATTGTGGTGGCTCTTGTTATGGCGGCGGTATTCGGAGCCATCTATGGCTCCTACGATTCCATTGCGGGAATGTGACCGCCACGCCAAAAGGCAGCACGATGCCGCCTTGGAATCAGGCGTGACAGCGCCGCCATGCGAAGAGGCATGGCAATGCCGCTATGGGATTAGGCGTGATAGCGCCGATGTGCGGTCAGGCGCGGCAATGTGATCAGGCAGCACGATGCCGTTATAAAGTGAGCCGGGAGGAAAAAACATATGTTGTCAGTATATTTATCAAATAGATATGTGCGTGTGGCGGAAGGGGATATGTCCGGCGGAAAAATGTCGGTGCGGGGCTTATACGAAGCTGTGGATAACAGCGGCTGTATTCTCAACGGTATGGTCATGGACGCGGAAGCCTTTACCGCTTTTATAGGAAATTTCTGGGAGACTTACAAGCTTCCGAAAAAAGGGATCCACCTTATATTGGACAGTAACCAGTTTACGTCTAAGGTAACCGATGTGCCGGTGCTAAAGCCCAAACAGACCAATCAGTATATCAGCCGTGAGTTTACCGATGTGGGCCGTATCAATGACCCGGTTTACGGCAGCTTTCCGGTGCGTGAAACCGGAAATAAATCCAAGGTGCGCTCCATGTTTGCCATGATGGCGCCCAGAGATTTTATTCAGGGATATCAGGAAATCTTTGCATCCCTGGGCATTACCATTGGCTCTGTTGAAAATGGTATGGGCGTTATGCTCCGTCTGACCGACCATCTCAAGCAGATCAAAAACCATAAAGAGGCGTGTATTGTGCAATACGTGGACGATATTACGCTGTTTAATGCGCTGGTGGTAAACGGCACCTTCGTTTATTATAACAAAAACCGGTTATTTTCCGATGCAGGCACCATGAGCTTTTTCAATGAGATCGGCAATGCGGCCAGCAGTATCCTCCAGTTTGCCAAGGCGCAGAACATTCCGGAAAAGATTGACCGGATCTACATAGCCGGAGTGCCAAGAGAACAATTGTCCATGTATGAGGGCAGCGTAATCCAGATGAATGCAGACATTTCCGTGGAGCCCTTAACGATGGAGCGGGAAATGTCGGTGACTGCCAGTACGGTGGATATTCAGAATATTTCCAAATACGCCCTGGCCATCGGCGGCCTGATCCGCACCTCGGAAAAGCTGGGCATAATGTCGCAGATGGCCCAGGACCCAAAAAAGGCGGGGGCGTGCAGCAAGAAGATGAAAGTGCTGCTGCCGGTTGGGATTCTGGCTGGCGTTATGATTGCCATCACAGCCGTGGTCGTTGGCCGGCTGCTCATCCTCAATAAGCAGTTAAGCGACGTGCAGGCGTATAATACCAGCCCGGAAGTGGTGCAGGCCTGTGCCGAATATGATTCTCTCAATAATGAGATCCGGGCGATGCAGACATTGGTCGGGAGCCTTCAGGGATTTAAGGGCGCAGTGCTGGAATATCCGATTATTGACAGCCATACCGAGCAGGTGGTGGCTTCCTGTGCCGCAGGACTTGTGTCTGCCAGAATCAGCAGCTACGATTCCAAAAGCGGGGTGCTTACCTTTGATACAAGTGCGGATAATGTGGAGCTGATCAACCAGTTTATCGCCCTGATGAGCCAGCAGGATATTTTCGCTTCGGTGGATTATACCGGTTATGTCCAGGATTCGGCCGGACAATGGAATGTGAAGGTGAACTGCCGTATGGCCGGAAGGGAGGCGCAGTACGATGAGTAATATTACAGACAGAGATAAAAAGCTGCTCATTTTTCTGGCAGTCTTTCTTCTGATCGTGGGGCTGGGCGCCGGCGTTATTTATCCGATTCTGGAAAAGAGCCAGGAAGTCTCCGATCAACTGGCGGAGGCGGAGCTGGAAAAGCTGGAGCGGGAGCAGAAGGTAACGCTGCTTCCAGCATTGAAGGAAAAGCGGGTAAAGGTACAGGAAAATCTGGAGGAAGCCCAGACGTCCTTTTATGCGATTATGCCCAGCAAGGATATTGATAAGCTGTTGACGGAAATGGCTCTTTCTCATAGTCTTGTAGTGACCAATCTGGACATTGGTATGCCCATGAAGAGCGATTATGCAAGCCTTGTGAGCTATCCGGTATTGCTTGCCCAGTATGCGGGACTGGCCAGCGCCACCGATGCGGCGGCGTCCGTTTATCCCGGCGTTTATTCGGCGAATATGAGCATGACCATGACCGGCAGCCGGAGCAATCTTCAGAGTATGCTGGATGAGCTCACTGGCATGGAGCCGAAGCTGCGCGTATCGGCTTTTGGCTGGCAGCAAAATGGAAATAACAACGAGGATGATACATATACACTGACAGTGACGTTGAACCTGTACATGTATGAGAATGCCAATGATTACCTTCTCATGCAGATGCTCTCGGATGCGGCTGCCGGTGAGACTTCCGGAACGGACGGGAGCGATACAGACGACCTGACAGACGGTTTGGAATAGAGGCACATATTTATGGAAAAGAATATCAGAAATTTAAGAATTGGTGATATTTTAAAAGAATACGGTTATGTGAGCGACGCCCAGGTTGACCAGGCGGTGGCTTACCAGAAGGAGCATAAGGGCGTGCGTATCGGTACGGCCCTGATCGAGCTGGGATACGTCACCGAGGCGCAGGTGCTGGAGGCATTGGCCCAGCGTCTGTCCATGCAGGTGGTGGAAATCTCCAACATTGACGTGAACCCGGAGGCTGCGGCCAAGATACCCCGGCCGCTGGCTGAAAAGTATGAAATGCTGGCCGCCTCGGAAAAGGATGGCGTGCTCACTGTTGTCCTCAATGACCCCATGAATTTCTACGGGATCGAGGATATCCGCCAGCTCACCGGTATGCAGCTTGAAATATGCCTGTGCCAGCGGGAGGAGCTGCTTCGGGCCATCAACTATTACTATGCTGAGGTTGAGGCGCGTAAGGCGGCCCAGGTGGCAAACAAGAGCTTTGAGGATGTGGAGGAGGAAGTGGAGCTGGACGAGGACGGCGACGACGATACGCCGATTATCAACCTGCTCAACCGTCTCGTCAACCGTGCGTACAGCACCAATGCATCCGATATACATATCGAACCCTTTGAAGAAAAAACCGTGGTACGTATGCGTATCGACGGTGTTATTGTGGAATATGTGACTTTGCAGAAAAGCCTTCACGGCTCCCTCATTGCGCGTATAAAGATTTTGGGCGACATGGACATCGCCGAGCGGCGTATCCCCCAGGACGGACATTTCCGGACGAAGGTGGAGGGCGAATTTATCAATATCCGTGTGTCCGTGATCCCCACTGTATTCGGGGAAAAGGCCGTGTTGCGTTTATTGGCCGGCAATTCCCATATCGATTATCCGAAAACCTTCGGTATGCACGACGAGGACTATCATAAATTATTAAGGATGCTCCAGTCGCCCAATGGCATCATCTATTTTACAGGCCCCACAGGTTCCGGTAAAACGACCACGCTTTATATGATCCTGGAAGAGCTGTCCAAACGGCCGGTGAACATCTCCACCATCGAGGACCCTGTGGAAAAGAACCTGCCCAAGGTCAACCAGATGCAGGTGAACAATCAGGCTGGTCTGACCTTTGAATCCGGCCTGCGGGCGCTGCTGCGCCAGGATCCGGACGTTATCATGGTCGGTGAGACACGTGATGTGGAGACGGCTTCTATATCTGTCCGCGCCGCCATTACCGGCCATCTCGTATTTTCCACGCTCCATACCAACGATGCGGTGTCGTCCATTGCCCGTCTGGAGGACATGGGCCTCATGCCCTACATGGTATCCAGCTCCCTGGTCGGTATCATTGCCCAGCGTCTCATGCGTAAAGTCTGCACAGACTGTGCAGTGGAGGATGCTCCCACGGCGGAGGAAGTCGCCATGCTTGGCCCTGGCGTGCGCAAGATCCACAGGGCCAAGGGCTGCCCGGTCTGCAATTACACCGGCTATCGTGGCCGTATTGCCATCCATGAGATACTGCTCATCGACAAGCAGGTGCGCCAGATGATCAACGAACAGGCCACGGCGGAGCAGATCCAGGACTATGCCGTGACATATCAGCATATGAAATCATTAAGAGAAAGCGGTGTGGAAATGGTTACAAGCGGAATTTCCACCATAGAGGAATTGAGGAAGGTCGCTTATTACGCGTAAACTGCCGTAAACATCGCAGCAGCCCGGAAAATCCGGACGGCTGCGGTCCATGAACGGCGCTGAACACTGAAATATATTGGAGGCAGAAGATGCAGGATTTAGATCGTATTATTCTTATGGCGCGGGAACTGAAAGCGTCGGATATTCATATGTCGGCGGGGCTGGCGCTGTTGATCCGTGTCAACGGGATGCTGGTCAATGCGCCCCTCCAGCCGACCAAGGAGGAGGTCGTGCAGATGCTTTTCGGGCTTCTGAACGACCAGCAGAAGGAGCTACTCTACGACGGCCATGACATTGACTTTGCCCTGCGCTCCTCAGACGGCTGCCGCCAGAGGGTCAATATATTCCGCCAGCAGGGGGAGGTGGCGGCTACGATCCGCCTTCTCAACAGTTATATCCCGACCCTGGAGGAGCTGCATCTGACGCCCAAGCTTTACGAGCTGGCTCAGGAGCCCAGAGGACTGGTGCTCATCACCGGCCCCACCGGCAGCGGTAAATCCACCACATTGGCCGCCATGCTGGAATATATTAACCAGACGAAGCCCGTGCATATCATCACCATCGAGGACCCGATCGAGTACGTTTATGAGGGAAAGAAAGCGCTGATCCATCAGCGGGAAACGGGAAGAGACACAAAGTCCTTCGCCTCCGCCCTGCGCAGCGCCCTCCGTGAGGACCCGGACATCATCCTTGTCGGTGAAATGCGTGACTTCGAAACCATATCGGCAGCGCTTACCGCCGCCGAAACCGGACACCTTGTATTGTCCACACTGCACACCACCGGGGCGGCCCAGACCATCGACCGTGTCATCGACGCCTGTCCGGCCGGGAGCCAGAACCAGATTCGTACCCAGCTCACCGGTGTGCTCAAGGGCATCGTGACCCAGTGTCTCATGCCCACCATGGACGGCCAGGGCCGTGTGGCGGCCACAGAGCTGCTGCTGGGCACCGATGCCGCATGCAACATGATCCGCGAGAACAAGTGCCATCAGATGAGCTCCGTGATGCAGTCCGGCGGCTCCATGGGCATGCACACGCTGAACATGGATCTGGTGCGGATGGTGAACCAGGGAATCATATCGATGCAGACGGCCATGGCTTATACCAATGACCGTAAGGAGCTGGGGCAGTATTTTTAATGTTTGCGGCTGCTGTAGAATCAGGCCACTGTAGTTATGTATGTTAGAATGGGTAGAAGTGATGATGATGACAGAAAACGTTAAATTTAATAAAAATAAAAAAAAGGGCGGCTTCACTACGGTTGAATTGATCGTCACTGTTGTGATTCTGATGATTCTGGCCAGTGGCCTTATTTTTGGTATAGTGAAATGGGTGGAATATACCAATTTCAAGCAGCAGAATGAGTATGCCCGGACGATCTTTGTGGCGGCGCAGAATCAGCTTACAGAGTACAGTGATGGCGGCAAGCTGGAGGAGTTTGCTGCAAAGCTTCCGAAGGACGGCGATGGAAAGTATGCGCATAGGATTGAGGATGTGACTGCACTGACGGATGGTGAGGGCAAGCATTACGAGAGCATATATGAAGTCTGGCCGGAGAGTGCAGCAAAAACCAACGGGGAAGCATATCGGGATACTATTTGCTATATCAATGTGACGGCGGCTGACTACCAGGCTTATTTAAGCGGAACTGCCAGTGAGGAGGCCACCGTTTTATATGAGTTGCTTTCATCTTATCTGTACGATATGTCAATTCTTAACGCGGCGCTTTGCGTTGAATTTACGCCGGAGGAGGGCCAGGTATTTTCTGTACTTTATAGTAATCGTGCGGATTCCTTTGCCTATACGGATGTGGATGGCTCTGTAAATATAACAGATCGGTCCGTGGCTTACCGCAAGGCAAATATGGTTGGCTATTATGGCGTGGATACGCTATATCGTGCCACCAGCTCTAAGGCGGAGAAACCATCAATTACAGATGTACGCCTCAATAATGAGGATACGTTAAACCTGTCCTTTAGCCTTGGCAAAATTTCAAGTGCAGCACAGCAATTAACCTATGAAATTAATGTTTATGACAGTTCTAATAAAAAGCTGTTGTTTAAGTTGCTTTTGGACGGTACGAAAATTAAAGAAAAGAAATATCAGGAGGCCATTCCCTGTCCAGTGTACCGTTATACCTATAAGGCTGACGGTGTCAGTGTTGATGAAACGTTGGAAATGGGTAATTATAGTGTACTGGCATGGATTGAAAAGAGTGAATCCTCGAAAAACGGAACTATCCGGGTTGTTCTGGATACCGCAGATCTGGCAGCTAATTCAACACTTTATTATAACGCATATCCGGATGTGGCAAAGGCCCATGTGGATACAACAACATTGGACTTTAATGCGTTAATAAATACATATACAATACGTCGCTTTGGTGTATCCGATGAGGATATATATTGTACGATCCAGGGGGCTGGTGATTACTACAAGACAACAGCTAAGAAACAGAGTAATGCGGAGAATGCTTCCTTTGGTTCCCGGCAGTCCGGCACCTCGGGTGGCGAATCGACGGCGTCTTATACGATAAAAAATGCACGACATCTCTATAATTTACGCTATATGGAAGATTTTACCGATTCCCAGCGACAGGGAGATTATGAAGGACTTCAGACGGCAGAGCGAATGTCCTACCTTCTGGATGAAAATTTAGATTGGGATGAATTTGTAGCTTCAGGCGCTTTATATGAATCTGGAGTTGCTGTTTCGGGCGGGGATTCAACAGAAGATGGTGTGATTAGAGAAACGGGCGTTGCGTTTCCATCAATCCGACGATTACGCAGCCGTTCGGAATTTGTCAGCAATAGCAGCAAGCCATATGTGATCTCCGGACTGACGATGACCGAAGATGGTAACTTGCATGCAAAGATGTATGCCTCTATATCAAAAAAATCATCGGAAACAGAAGGAATTGTGAAGGGCAGTGTGGGCCTGTTCCTTATAAATGAAGGTCATATTAAAAATGTGACACTGGATGCTGTGGGTGTTTCCGGTAAAAATAAGGTCGGGGCGTTTTGCGCTATAAACAGTGGCCTACTATCGGATCTTACCGTAGCTGATTCCGATACTTCCCGCAAAAGTCAGGTTACCGGTGTTGATTATGTCGGTGGTATATTCGGTTGCCAGGAAATTGATGATGAAGCTTTGGCTGAACTTAAATACGATGGATTGACAAATCGTGCCCATATTTCCGGAAAGACCTACGTGGGTGGAATCACAGGTTATCTGTCCGCTGGAAAAAAACAAGAGATTAGCATCAGTGGCTGCAAAAATTACGGCCAATTGAGTGTTGTGGATACGGCTGAGGGCAAGGATGGGAAAAATGAGACTGTCGGTGCTGCGGATGCGATGTATATTGGTGGCATTGCAGGATATGCTTTGGTGGATAAGACCGGGAACGATAAAAATTCAGGAGTACTCTTGATCACCGGATGCACCAGTTCACCTCAGTATACATTGAGTGAAATAAAACAAATTGTAGATGATGAACAGATTTTAAGTGCATCCCTCAAGGGTCTGTACGTCGGCGGCATTGTTGGTTATAATGACGGCGGTGATCTCGTCAATTGTAATACAGTTAAGGAAAGTGCTGCCAAGGAGGGGTATATCATCGGTTACCGCTTTGTTGGCGGTATTGTCGGCTATAATGCCAGAGCCAATAATAGTGAGAGCAGTGTGCTTGATGGAAATGTGACCGGATTTTTATCCTCTAAAAATAGTATCAATGCAGCTCATGTTATCGGTGATTCCTATGTGGGCGGTGTTGTGGGCTGCAATGCCCTTCCAAAGGATAACGGTAATAAAAAAGAAATTGAACCAGACCGAAAAATGTCGGATAAGGTGGCAGTTCAAAACTGGACAAATCAGGGAATCGTTGTAGCACGTTCCAATTATGCCGGAGGGATTGCCGGATTTAATTCCGGTAGTCTATCAAATTGTGTCAGTGATGTGGATAATAACGAAACGGTGAAGGCGGTGTCCGAATCCGGCAGCTTACAGGGCGATTATGTAGGTGGTATTGCGGGATATAACAGCGGAATGATCAGCTCAGATAAAACCAGGTCGGTGATCTGCTATGTGGCGGGAACCAATTACCTTGGGGGAATTGCCGGCTATAATGCGATCTCCGGCGTTATAAAGGCGTATGAGGTCGGTGGTGGTTATGTTGTCGGTAAAGGCTGCTTTGTAGGCGGTTATGTGGGCCTGAACGCCTCCATAAATTTACTGAGTTCAACGACACTAAAGGCCAATCCCAATGAAGTATCGGGAACATACTGTGTCGGCGGTACTCTTGGAGCTAATATGGCTGCAGTGGGTGCAGACGGTTCGTTGGCTTATATGGCGAACTTTCAAAATGATAATTTTCTTGGAATCCTAAAAGCGGAGGCATTTGCTGGTGGCTTTATGGGATATAACGTATTATTGAAGGATAGCGGCCTGGAAAGCGGAGACAATGACAGGATAAGAGATGCAGCCAATGCGGCAATCCGCTCCTTTGAAGCCATACCAGTTCCAGGCAATGCCAGCGACGGAAGCAATCTTACGGGTGCAGAGGATATCTTGAAAAATATACTTACAGATGAAAAGCTGGAGGTGTCCGATACCGATCTTACTATCAGTGGTAAAGCCGGGGTAAGCGGGGGCAGCCAGAGTAAATTCGGTGGCCTGACAGCCAGAATATACGTTGGTGGTGTTATCGGATATAATGAGGAAAGTACGAAGGTGTGGATACAGAGCGTGACCAATATGACACCGGTAACTGCGACAGCATCCATAAAAAATGAAAATGAACAAAAGGAGCGCCTGGATGCCGATAAATTCACGTATTCTTATGCTGGTGGAATTATAGGTAAAGTATCAAAACAAATGATTTTATCCGAGTGTAGAAATCAGGATGTCGGCGATGTCACCGCACAGGGTACGTATCTTGGTGGCTTATGTGAGATTAATGAAGGCAAGATTTATAACTGCTATGTTTCCAGTATAGGAACAAATAACAGAGACTATGTGGGGGGGATTGCAGGCCTTAATAAAAACGAGATTAATGGAACAGTGTTCGAAGATCAGACGGTTACAGGGCAAAATGTTGTCGGTGGTGTTGCGGCTGAAAATTTTGGGCAAATTTTGAATACGACCCTTCAAAATGCTAAAATCACAGCAGTATCCGATACAGGCGGCATTGCCGGCTATTCTGCAAAATCGGGTGAAATTTATGTAAAAGAGAAAAATCAGATATTTATTACTGCAACGGGAAGTAATGTCGGCGGCATTATTGGCAAAAATGAGGGTACCGTATCACCAAACATCGAAATAAAACAGGATGTCTCTGTGGTTTCCGATGCTGAAGTTTCGGGCTCGGTCAAGGGCGGCAGTTTTGTCGGCGGATTTATCGGTTATAATGAAACCTCAGATAAAATTATCTTAAAGTTCCATAATACGGCGGCGGTTACAGCAGAAAACGGTGACGCCGGCGGAATCATCGGAAAGAGCGATAGCGGTCAGATCACGGATTGTACCAATGCGAACAATGTTTTAGCCTCAAACAGCGGTAATGCCGGTGGGATTATTGGTGTCAATGGCGGTACGATCACGAGATGTACCAGCAGTGATGATTCTGACGGCGGAGAAATTCTGGGTAATATATCCGCTCCTAATGGTACATGCGGAGGTATTGCCGGAATTAATAACGGCACTATAGAGAGCTGTGGCGTTAATTCCGATCAACTGTCCTTCATAGGCAAGACCTCTGGCGGCGGTATCAGCGGTCATAACATAGGGGATATTAAGAGCTGCTATGTCGGTGGCATAACTATTACAAATCCTGCGGATGCGTCCAAAAGTGTCCTTGGCGGTATTACCGGGATGAATGAAGGCAGTGTTCTGAATTGCAATGCAGGAACGAAAGAGCATTGGGTGGATTTGAAAGCGAACGCATCTAATGTATCTATGGGCGGTCTTGTGGGGGTAAATAATGGAATGGTTGCCGGAGGTGACACTTATAGTACGGCTTGGGCGAAGCTTTCTTTTCTTCAGACGAACCAGGCATATTATGGAAATCTGGGAGGAATTGCCGGAAACAATACAGGAACGATCAGGGTATGTGAGTTTAACGGCCTGGTGGAAGGAACGTCCAATAATCCACAGTTGTCACCGGAGTATAATCCCAATACGGATTTTGAAACAAACGGGTCGGTCATCTATGGTTATGGTGGTATCGCGGGTGTCAATGGTGATTCCGGTGCTTCCTCCAGTGGGAAAATTGAGGATTGCTTCGTTAATACTGCAAAGATTACAGGCCTTGGTGATGCGAATAATATTGCGAATATCGGTGGTGTGGCCGGAGTCAACGGTGTTGGAGCATCTATATCCGGGATATCTTTTGGAACAGGTTCTGATTTTAAGGTTGTATTTACCAGCAGTATAGATCAGGTTAAAAATGCAACCGCCAGCGTTTATGTTGGAACTAATGGCAGTACGACCGCGTATGCACATGCTGGCGGTGTGGCCGGATTGAACAGTGGAAGCATTAGTAATATTGGTTTTGATGAAAAAAGCGCATCCTATGATGAGGAATTTGACAAAACCGGTGTTATTGTGGAAGATTATCGTGGTCATGCCGGAGGAATCGCCGGTCATAATCGAAGGACCGGAGTCACTGAGAATGTAGTCACAGGGAAACGCTGGCTTGTCTTTGCACAAAAGAATGCACAGGATAATGGCTGTGGCGGCATTGTGGGGTATCAGGCGTTCGACAACACGATGAACCGTTGCATTAACCGGGCGACGGTTGTAAAAATGGATAAAAATTCCAATGGTGTCGGCGGTATTGTCGGCCGAATGGAAACAGCCACGGGTGCCTCCTTCACGGTTAGTAATTGTATTAATTATGGAACGATCCTGGGCGTCCAGCGTGTTGGTGGAATTGTCGGTGTATGGAAATATTATGGAGGAATCATTTCGGATTGTAAGAATTACGGGGATATTTCCAGTAGTGGAGATGGGGCCGGAGGCATTGTCGGTCAGTTTTACTCGATGTCCACAACCGCTGCGAATATCGTCCGGTGTGAGAATCATGGTTATATTTCCGGTTCAAATTCTGGAGGTATCGCAGGATATGGGAAGGACAACTGTTACGTTCTTATTCAAAAATGTGTAAACACAGGTCTGATTGATGCCAAGGATACGAATGGTGGTATTTTGGGAGCATTGTCGAATATAACAAGCGGCTCTGCCATCATATCCTGCAACAATTATGGTTACGGCTATAATAGTAATACGCTTAACGGTATTGTTTCCGAAAAAGCTGCAGCCATCAAGGTAACCAACTGTTTTGGAATCGCGGCTACAAGTTATCCCATTGTAAAAGATAGTGGGAATCATAGTGTAACCGCCAGCTACTATTTGCAGACGGACAGTACCACCAGTAATAAAGGTAAGGGTGAAGCTGCTGTAATTGGTACTGTGAGCGGAACGGATAAATTTAAACTGACGATTTCGAGCACCGGAGAAATTGTGGGGCTTCCCGGATTTCCGACAGATCCGCTCAAAGCCTTTGACAAAAGTACATTGACTGATAAAGCGCTCATCGCGATGGGCAGTGCAAAGGATAATGTCCGTTATCAGGTATTTGATAAAGATAATGATTATTTTGATGCAACTATTAAAGGAAATATTGATGAATTGGAAGCACCTAAGACAATTACCTATACGGATAATAACAGCGCTTCCTATAAGCTTACATGGAGTGCTGTGGAGAATGCCTCCTACTACAAATATTCAGCAGTCTTTTATGATGCCTCCGGTAACCCTCTGAAGACGATAGAGGACGCTATTGTCTATGACAGCTCGGTTGTACTGCCCGTTGGGGATATCAATGGAAAAGTTATCGATCATATTAAATTTACCGTATCCGGCGGTGCGACGGCAATGGATAATGACGGAAAGCCTTATGAGGTTACGGCTCACAAAAAGGAACTGGAATTTAAAGTACCCCGGGTACTCCCAAGCCCTAAATATCATCTGGAATTGGTTACGACAAATAATGGTCTGAAATACAGAGCCTATTTGGACAGTGACAGCCGGGATGAATATATTCAATTTTTCATGGATGTAAAGGGCATTGATGAGGCTGCGGCTGTCAACCTGTTATCCTCAGTGACCATAAATGTTCGGATTGGAAATAGTAATATGTCTATGGATGCAGCCACTGGTAAGTCCGAAGGCGTATATGATGGCAGTGATAGCAATATTATGATCTCGGCTTATGCAAGCTGTAAGGATTATACAAGCTCAGCCAAACCTATGAGGGAATCTCAGGCATATAAAGAAGGTACTTTTAAAGGCACCGGAGTTGCTCAGGTTTCATTAAGCCCAAATAAAAATGATAGTGTTGGTTTTATGGGTATAACTGCAAATACATTAAGCTATCAGCTAAAAATAAAAGGTATATCTGAAAGAATATTATATATGCGTTCTGAGCTTGTTGCGGTTGACAAATCCCTGGGCGTTCCTGTAGTTGTTTCCAGCTCACAGCTCCGTACTTCAGACACGACTCAGGATTATGTGGCGACCACATTGGGTTCGCTGCCTGAAAACCTGCTGAACGGGGCATATGAACAGCTTATGGTGCGCAGCTATCCGGCACTGATGTCTAATAATGTGGTCTATATGGGGCATACGGTAGATATCTCAGATATAAATGTGTCGGAGCGTACAGGTCTGAGTTGGGAAGAGCTGCTGGAACTGTGGGTGACTGTGGACAATGGTGTTAGTAAAGATGAAACAGATAATAAGCTGATTACAGAAGCGGACGGTAAGCGCTCACTTGCAGCCGGATTTGTCCTAGAGCTGGCATCGGATGGAACGTACACATTGTACTATAACACCCTGCTGGCAGCCATAGGATCCAATTATACGAATCCAACGGGAATGTCCTATCAGGTATTTTACAGTAAGCTTGATGCTACCCGTTCTACCGTATCAATGCCGGTCATCCATGTTAATGATATGGCCAGAGATGGAAGTGACGGTGATCCAAATTCTGAAACGATGGAAATCACCTGGGATCTGGAAAATTATAGGAATGACGAGGGTAAGAGTAACTACACGGTAGGTGCTGTCTATGATTACATTATCACCGGTACGACACTGGATAATAAAACCGTTCAGATCCGGGCAGGTGTGTTCACAACAGAAAAAGATAAAGAAAATGTTTTAAAGCTGGATACGGGTACCTGGAATTATGATAAGGTCTTAATATCCATCAGCCGGAGAGGTACAGCGGATAAAAATGGCATGACGGAAATCTTCCCGTCTGGTGCAACGAAGGAGTGCTCCCTGAAAGTGCGCTTTTCACAGATCACAAGACCTGAAATATCGCTGCATAAGGACTCCAGCGGTGTGGTACAGAAGAATTCACTGATTTATGATGTGACCTGGAATAATGTACCAGCCAATGAGCGTCTTCCAGAGAATGATGTCACCAAATCCGATTTAGCTGGTTACGAGGTGACCGTGGAATCCGCATCGCTTGGTGTAAAGACATGGACATTCCCTGCGGACGAAGAGATGCTCGCTAAAGACAAACTTACCGTGATGTTGGATCTAAATTCATATGGGCGCGGGGAAACGATTGCTGTTTCGGTCCGAGCTCTGGCAAAATCCGGGGAGAAGATTAATTACCGGAACGGTAGCAAGGGCGTGGTACGAGAATTGACGCTGCCAAGCCGTCTGGATGTTCCAACAACGAAAAATTTGACTCTGGAGCCTGAATATAGTATGACATCATCGATGACGCTGGAGGAATTTGAAACATCCGGAATCAAATTACATATGAGTGAGGACAGCGGTATACAGCAGGGCAAATATCAAATGGCGGTTGCCGTATTTGACGAGCCGGACAGCAATACCGAGGATACATCGAAGGTACTTAATTCCGGTGACGGCACAGAGCCAGGTTACTGGAATAGCGGAGCAATAGAGACTATTTTCGGAAAGGAATCGGGCCAGCCAATGAACGGCGACCTGACGGATTCGGAATATATCTTGAAGCTGGATGATGCTTACGCTGGAAAATGGCTTAAAATAGCGTTGAGAAGCACCTCTGAAAGTAATGTCAGCTCGGAATGGTCTGATGAGGATGCCACAGAAGACGGCACCGTAAATTACCGATGGTTGAGAATACCGCGGATACAGGTGGAAACACCGGAATTAAAGCAGGATCAGATCCGTCTGTATTATGATGGAGAGGGCAATCCGGCGACCGGGGGAACGGATCTGGATCTTCGGGTGGATCAGCGTACGCTGACCTTCTTAACTGTAAATAATGTGGATCAGTACCAGCTTCAAATCATCCGTACAGCTAAAATGGATGAAGTTAACGATCCGGTAAATCAATATACGGTTTCCT
The DNA here is from genome assembly GCA_902363555.1 of Lachnospiraceae bacterium. GTDB lineage: Bacteria > Bacillota > Clostridia > Lachnospirales > Lachnospiraceae > Catenibacillus. Next base: position 813,893 of record CABJAM010000001.1, read on the forward strand.
ACATGGACTGGATCTATTTGGAGAAGTCCGGGGAAGGGTATAATGTATTCTATCTGACCTCAGACCCTGGAATCATACTGGCAAAGGACAGTACACAGCCCGTTTGCCATATGAATAAAGATGCCTGTTTTATCGGCTATGCCTCAAAGGATGCTAAGGTGCGGCTGCCATATACGGGAACCATACATGATGAGGCCTATGATAAGGATTATCAAACCGCTTCCTTCCTGCAGTTGACCAGTGACGCTTCCGGAGAAACACAGGTAACTATAATCTTACCGGATGCCGAGGATATCATTGGCAATGGAAGTGTTAAAACCGTATTATTTACGTCACAGGTATCTGTTCAGGCCAGGATTAGTGAAAGTTTATCCGAGAACTATGCGGATTCTATGGTAAACAACTGGTATCGCACGGTGAACGGAGGAAGTGAAATTGTGACCTTGACCGATTATGCGGATGCGCCCAATATAACTCTTCAGGGTCTGGAGATTTCCGAGCGCGAGCATACGGCCTACGAGTTGTCTGTAAGTGCTAGAAACTGGCTCGTATATAGGTTTGAAATCCTGGATGGCACCGGCAACATTATAGCAACACGTTATGTCAGTGCATACGGGGTTGGAACCTCGGATATCGAAACGTTGGCGCTCCTTTCCGACGCGGATTTTGCCGGGTATGGCGGGCACATGGTAAACATCTATGCTGCGGCCATTATTAAAGGTCAGAAAAACAGCAGCGGTGTTGCCGGAGGACTTAGCCAGTGGACGGAGGCCATATCGATGATGTTTCCGGAATTAAAGCTGGTGAAGCCTGAGGTTACGGTGGCCGACGGCATACAGACGGCTAAGTTGATAGCTCCTGACCTTACGGAAACAGAAGCAAGTGTGAGGACGAAGACCTACACATGGACCGGAGATAAGAAAGCAGGCAGCTACAATTTGATCATTAATGGTCAGGTGTTTAATACTGCTGATGTTACCAATGATAAAGTAACGTCACTTGTGGCATCCGCAAACGTAGAAGCGGGAGCATCCAATGGGGCATTAAATGCGCCGGAAACACAGACACCGGCGTCGCCGGATACTCAGACATCTGGGCCAGCGGATACGCACACACCGGAAACGGCGGATACGCAGCAAACGACGGAGACTCAGACCGGACAGCAATCCGATACGCAGCCTCCGGTACAGATGGATTCTCAGCTGCCGACTCAAACGGAAGCACAGCTCTTGGCCGATGTTACGCTTGAGATTCAGGTCACAGGTGACATGGTGATTTATAAATTGACAGTGCCGGATTCCAAGCAGGACATTGATATTCCGGGTTATGCAAAGACCGGCTTCTCCTTTTTAGTAACGGGGAGCGCTTATCTGGAAATCGTACCAGTGCCGCTGGATGATAATTATTATTCAGAAGCCTATACGGTTCCGGAATGAATTGATAATTAACAAGAAATAAAATGCAACGGAAAGGATATCGGCTATGAAAAAGAGAGTCTTGCGAAATAAAAAGGGTTCTGCCCTGCTGATTGCCATAGTCATTATGATGGTCGTCACAATGTTGGGTCTTGCACTTTTGCTGGTATCCTATTCACTGTTTGCAACCTCCAACCGGCAAAATAGTGCAGAACAGTGCACGGCTCTGGCCCAAAGCCTGAGTCGTGAGCTGGAGGAGGAAATTACCATTAGCCAATTTAAGGATTATGCATCTCAGACTAAAGCACTAAATGATGGGAAGTTTCCTTTATGGTTCTATCTTAGATTTAATGTATGGCAGACCAATTGGCCATATTATAATTCTGAGGAGCGTGGGCATACTGAGGAATTTTCTAACCGTTATTTCAAGCTTGAGGGAAGTGGTGATGAGGTCAATGAGGCCGTCGACGACATTTCAATACTCATTTACTGGGAAAGTGAAGCAGATGCGGATAAGGCGGGAACTCAGTTGGTTGTGCAGGTTACCTGCACAAAGGGTAAACAAAAGAGCACGATCACATCTACTTACGAACTGGTTATCGGAGCCAATGACTATGAGGATATTAAAACCGGGGATGAGGCAACGACAACACCTCAAAAGTATAATCCAGGAGGAAATACGATTGAAACCGGTGAAATCTGGAGCTGGAGTCTGACGGAACGGGAATAGACGGCTGAAACCTGCGGTTTTAATATTAGGAGGTGGTTAATTGAAACGAAATGTCCGATTTAAAGGAATAAAGGATGGAACCACGATGGTTGAGGTTCTAGTTGCATTCCTTGTGGTTATGATAATGATGGCCATGTTTTCAAAAGTAGTGACTGCATCGGTGAGTCTGCTGAACAAATCCAGAGAAAATATAGAGCGGACAGAGGCATTTAATGAGGAATACTATAAAGCTGCTTCACAGAGCGCCCAGGTAACAGCGGGCACAGTGGCTTTGGTCGTGGATATGGATAAAACCTCCAATTATAACAGGGCTGGTCAGATTTCCCTAAAGCTTAGCGGTGACTTGCAGTACTATATATTTAATAACATCAAACGTTATTCTTTTAAAGTCATTGAGCTGGATAACACTTCCGATACGACTAAGCCGTAGCTGTTTAATCGTCCTGTGGGGATTTAACGATAAAGAGTCTTTATTTGAGTGGAGAATGAGATATGGCAGATAAATATGATAAGAGAGCGCCATACCGGCGTTTGGGGCTGAAAAATAGAATAAAGACGCTTTTAAAGAACCGGCAGGGGGTTACTCTGGTAGAGCTTATCGTTACTTTTGCGCTTTTGAGCATGTTTGCTACATCAACGTGTCTCATGGCTGCATCGGCGATCAAGGTTTATCATCAAATCCGGGGGCTGAATAATGCATTACAGGTATCCGATACTCTGATGGATAAAATCACCGGTGTGTTCGAAGGGGCTCAGGTGGGGAGCGCCAAAGGACATCTGGTTAAGGATTCCCGTACGCTGAAGGTTGCTTCGGATGGCTCTTTTGTAGATTTATATGACCGAACGGGAAGCCACATTGTAATAACAACAACTGATAGTGGAGGCGTGATCCCTGGCCGGGATATGCCGTCCGAGGTTCTGAAAAACCAACTTCTCATTTATTATTACCCCGTAATAACGAGCAGGACTGACCCAACGGGTACGGAGATTAAAGAAAGCGTTTATGATGGTGTGGATTGGCGCTATGATACCTCTGCCTATATGGGTTTCTCAATCAAATCACTGGACTTTTCGTGGGTTGGAAAGGATGGCGGTGCGTATCCTAAAAATGTTTTTAAGGTCGAACTGGTTCTGACCAGTGACCGCTACGGCGAATTCAATTCGACCCGGTTTGTGGAGTGCTATAATTTCTCGTCGGCAGAAGCTGCGGCAAATATAAGTACTGTAGACAGCCTGAGGTAATGTTATTTTCAGAATTAGAGCGAATTAGAATATTCATTTGACAATAAGAAATTAAAGAACAGCAGCCCGAGAAAATTAAATTTCTTCGGGCTGTTGTTTTTCAATTTTATAATTCACATTTCCAAAGCCCATGCAGATTACAGTAAGCATAAGCCGCGATCACCTTATCCCCGTCCACCAGCGAAAAGTGCGCCACCGGTTCTGCATTGGCACAGTTCTTATCCGAACACAGGTGTACGAGCTGGCAGCCATTTTCCGTATGCAGGCAAACCCAGCCGATACTGTGCTCCTCCGTCATAGGGTGGTAAATACTACCAACCTTCACCGTCACTTCCCGGCCATTGACCTCTATTACCGGAATATGCTTTTCACCGGCGCCCTCGCTCTTGGTGGCATCCATCACCTCATAGCCTTCCGGTATCTGGTGTCCGGTGAGGATCGTGTGGCCGTTGGAGGATTCACAGCAGACCACATTTAAAATACATTCAGCTTCTTTGTTATAAAGAAATACAGGTGCAGCAGACATAATCAACATCCTTTCTTGTAATAAAATGTTCAATACTTCAAGGGTATTATGTCACGCATTTCTTCGGAATATTCAAAACAATTTTTAATTATAAAATCCCTGGCGCTTCCCCATTGCTCTGACTATGGCAGGCGCCGCCACACCCGGAGCATCCTTTACCGCTCCAGCAGTAAGTACACAGCTTCTCCTCCGGCAGGCCGATGGAAGTGACCAGATCATCCAGCCGGTGGAAGCGCAGCGTTGTGAAATTCTGCCGTCTGCGTATTTCCTCGACCATTTCTTCGTAATTGCGGCTTTCCGGATTGGCGTAATCGTACAGCGTGTCCATAGAAACATTGTCGCCCTCGCGGTCGCGGATGACGCGGCGGGTGATCAGGTCCAGGTCGGAGCTGGACCGGGAAAAATTCAGGTATGGGCAGCCAAACAGCAGTGGCGGGCATGCCGGCCGGATATGCACCTCGCGGGCGCCGCTGTTATAGAGAAATTCCGTCGTTTCTCCAAGCTGCGTGCCACGGACGATGGAGTCGTCGATCAGCAGCAGGCTCTTATCCCGGATCAGCGCGTCCACTGGGATCAGTTTCATTCGGGCAATAAGATTGCGCTGCTGCTGGTTCTGCGGCATGAAGGAGCGGGGCCAGGTTGGCGTATATTTAATAAATGGACGGGCAAATGGAATCCCGGAGGCATTGGCGTAGCCCACGGCATGAGCGATACCGGAGTCGGGAACTCCGGCCACGATATCCGGACGGATATTTCCGCCCTCGGCCATATCGTGCTTGGCCAGCATAGCGCCGCAATTATAGCGCATGACCTCCACATTGATACCTTCGTAAGCGGATGTGGGATAACCGTAGTATACCCAGAGGAAGGAGCAGATCTGCATTTTCTCACCGGGAGCCTTTAACTGGGTCATCCCCTCCGGATTGATCGCGACGATCTCACCGGGGCCCAGCTCGTAAAAGTCATGGTACCCCAGATTAATATAGGCAAAGCTTTCAAACGAAGCACAGTAGGCATCTTCTTTTTCTCCGATCACCATCGGTGTGCGGCCCAGCTTATCTCTGGATGCGATAATGCCATCCTTTGTCAGCAAAAGCATCGTCATGGAGCCATCGATCATATCCTGGGCAAAGGATATGCCCTCGGTAAAGGTTGCCTGGGAATCGATCAGAGTGGCCACTAATTCTGTCGTATTAATACGTCCGCCGCTGTGTTCAAGAAAATGGGTATGGCCTTTTTCGTAAACATATTTCAGCAGCTCCGTTTCATTGTTGATCTTTCCAACCGTGGTCAGAGCATAGCTGCCCAGATGGGATTGGATAAGTAAAGGCTGAGGCTCAGTGTCGGAAATGCATCCGATGCCGATATTTCCCTCAAGCTCATCGACGTCGTGTTCAAATTTTGTCCGAAATGGAGAATTTTCAATATTGTGGATGCTGCGGTTAAAGCCATTGGGCCCATATACGGCCATGCCGCCCCGCTTTGTTCCGAGATGTGAATGATAGTCTATGCCGAAAAATAAATCTAATGTACAACTTTTCTTTGATACAACACCAAATATACCGCCCATGGCTGTCACTCCTGTTCAATTTCTATGATTATAGATAAAGTGTAATTGTTATCTGTCTTGTTGCGTGCATTGCGCCTTTGCGCAGCTTTAGCCTGGCGTATGCCCGAATGGCATACCCTGAATTGCGGGTAAACAGCCGTAGGATTCTGGAGGCTTTAGCCAGGCGTGTGCCCGAAGGGGCATACCCTGTTGCGCGTAGCAAGTATTTCCAGAATTTTATCATATCATATCCTGGGAGGTGAAAACAATACAATTTATTAAAAATTCTAATCAAATTATGCATGAAAGTTATAAATATAAGATATATATATAAAAATATATAAGTTAAACTTATAAAAACTGCGTTTTTTTCTTGCATACCGGATTGCGACGTATCGCACGGTAAATTTGTGCTGTAATACCAGCGAAGCATTAAAAGGCGCTCCTGTGGCTGACCACCACAGAAACGCCTTAGAGCGTGAACGAAAAATACTTCCCGCCATCTGCATGCCCCAATTCGCGGTATATTTGACCCGAATTCAGGATACATAGCCCGCTATTTTTTTAGATGCTCTTTTATTAGCTTATAGATCTGAATGACAAATGTAGGTATAAATGCCATGAGGTAGACGATCCCTACCTGTCCGGCGTTAAGTGTAGCCACTGAGAACAGCCTGTGGAGCGCCGGAACGAAAAGTACGACGTTGATAAGTACGAGTCCGGCTCCGAAAGCGGCCAGGCACCACCAGTTGCGGGAAATCGGATTTCCGAAAAGGGAGTGGTCGCTGCGGCAGTTAAATCCGTGGAATAGCCGGGCAATGGTCAGTGTGGCAAAGGCCATGGTGCTGGCCACGGCGGAGCTGGTGCCAAGACCTACATAGAAGGCGGTCATTGTGCCGGCGGCGATCAGTCCGCCGTAAACAGCCAGATGCAGCAGGAATTTCCGGTTCAGGATGCTTTCTTTTGGATTACGCGGTTTTTCCGACAAAATATCGTTATCCGCCGGTTCCATACCGATGGCAATGGCCGGCAGGGAGTCGGTGAGCAGGTTGATAAACAGCAGGTGTACCGGGGCAAAGGGTACCGGCAGTCCGGCAATTGATGTATAAAGCACAGCCAGGATGCCGGCGGCATTGCCGGAAAGCAGGAACTGGATAGCATTTTTGATATTCCGGTAAACATTACGGCCATTGGCCACAGCCTTTATAATGGTGGCGAAATTATCATCCTGAAGGATCATGGATGCGGCATCCTTGGACACCTCGGTACCGGTGATCCCCATGGCCACGCCGATATCGGCCTTTTTCAGCGCGGGAGCATCGTTGACACCGTCGCCTGTCATGGAAACGATGCGGCCCTTGCGCTGCCATGCATCCACGATACGTATTTTATTTTCCGGTGAAACCCGGGCGTACACGGATATGCGTTCAATATCCTGATCCAACTGGGCGTCTGTCATGGCGTCCAGCTCACTGCCGGTGATCGCCATATCGCCGTCCACGAATATACCAATCTGCCGGGCAATGGCCGTGGCCGTGACTTTGTGATCGCCGGTGATCATAATGGGCTTAATGCCGGCCCGGCGGGCGTCTGCGACGGCGGCTTTAGATTCCTCCCGGGGCGGATCGATGATGGATACAAGGCCCATAAACGTAAAGTTGTTTTCGTTATCCATGGTTAGCTGGTCATCGGCGGCGTCCTCCCGGTAGCCGAAGGCCAGAACCCGCAGGCCGTTTTCCGAAAAATCCATATTCTGAGCGAGGATGCGCTGCCGGTCCTCATCCGTGATGGGGCGGGTTTTTAACGCCATCCCCGTCGGCCGGGCGCCCTGCGTATATGCGATTTTAGTTGTCCGCGACAGCAGGACATCCACTGCGCCCTTGGTGAGGACCACCGGCTCCCCATGGACCCGGTATTTCGTACTCATCAGCTTCCGGTCCGAATCAAAAGGAATTTCTTCCAGACGGGGCATCATCTCGCGGATGACATTGTGGTCAATGCCCGCGGCCTGAGCCATTTCCAGAAGACAGTACTCCGTCGGGTCGCCGATGCCATTGCCATTGGCATAGGACGAATCATTGGTCAATATGGCATCATAGAGCAGATAGCGGTGAAGCTGGTTGTGCAGGTCCATGGTGGACGGCGTATAGATCTGACCATCCAGATAAATCTGCTGTACCGTCATTTTATTCTGGGTCAGTGTACCGGTTTTATCCGAGCAGATGACGGAGACACAGCCCAGGCTTTCCACAGCCTTTAATTCCTTGACAACGGCATTTTCACGGACCATTTTCTGGGTGCCAATGGCCTGGACAATGGTCACGATGGAGCTGAGCGCCTCCGGGATGGCGGCCACAGCCAAAGCGACAGCAAACATGAGGGCGTCGATAAAGGTCATGTGGCGGTAAAGGCTGAGGCCAAAGACAACGGCGCAGATGACCATAATAATGATCGCCAGCTTTTTACTGAACTGGTCCAGGCTGACTTGCAGCGGCGTCTTCTTCTCCTTTGTATCGTTCATTAGTGTGGCAATTTTGCCGATTTCCGTATGCATACCAGTGCCGGTGACCAGCACTGTGGTCCGGCCGTAGGTGACCAGGCTGCCGGAATAGACCATGTTCACACGGTCGCCCAGCGCCTGCTCACCGTCAAGACAGACGTCCTTTTTATCCACATTGGTGGATTCGCCGGTGAGAGAGCTTTCATTGACCTGAAGCGAATAATTGTACAAAATCCGTCCGTCCGCGGAAATCAGGTCGCCGGCTTCCAGCAAAAGGATATCGCCGGGAACGATCTGCCGGGAATCGATCTCCTCCTTGCGACCATCTCTGAGCACCTTGGCTTTCGGAGCGGACAGCGCTTTCAGGGAATCCAGTGATTTCTGAGCCTTGGCATACTGAACGGTTCCGAGGATCGCATTGAGAATGATCACGGCCACAATGACAATCGTACTTTCCAGATTGCCCGAAATCATGGAAATGATCGCGGCAATGATAAGGATGATCACCAGCAGATCGCAGAACTGGCTTAAAAATACGTGTAACAGACTTTTCTTTTTGGATTCCATGAGGGCATTTTCACCGTGGGTTTCCAGCAATTGTCCGGCCTGCTCACCAGTCAGGCCGTCTGCGGATACGGATAGCGCCGCCAGGGCTTCCTCTTTTGTCATTTGATAAAATTCTTTCAAAATAGACACCTCCTGTGTTTATAGTGTAAACAAAAAAGACTTTTCGTATATCTATTATGGATACGCAATAATGGCAATGTCTATTCGTTATCGAATAACACAATACGCCACGGGGATTCACCGCGCGATCGTGCGGACGAACACCTGCATATACATAATAGATACATGAAAAGTCTTGTCACCATGAATGGTACCCATCACCAGAGGACAAGTCCACGTGTTGGTGATGATGAGTTTTCGACTACTCCCTTTTTATGTATCGGAAGTTATTTTGTTGTAGCTATTGTAAACGATATGGGAGCATTTGGCAAGAGGGAATTTTAAATTAAATTTGCCGCATAGGCAATTTAAAATTATGTTGCAATTTCCAGAGTCAAAAATACTGCCTGTATACCCGAATTTCTTCAAGCCATACAGGCAGCATTTTATCTGTAACCGTTCAGGCAGGTCCGCACATTTACTGATGGATCTGCGTACCAGTTTTTCCAAGGATACCGTCCTTGGCCTTCTCCAGCAGCGTGATGAGGGCAGTGCGCCCCGGTGCCGACTGAGCAAATTCCACAGCGGCCTGAACCTTGGGAAGCATGGAGCCGGGAGCAAAATGCCCTTCCTCGATATACTGCTGAGCTTCCTCTACCGAAAGATCCGACAGCCACTGTTCATTTTCCCTGCCGAAATTGATGGCCACCTTTTCCACGGCGGTGAGAATGATCAGGCAGTCCGCGTTCAGCTCTTTGGCCAGAACGCAGCTTGCGAAATCCTTATCAATGACCGCGCTGGCGCCACGGAGATGATTACCCTTTAAGGTTACCGGTATTCCGCCGCCGCCGCAGGCAATGACGATCTCGCCGGCATCCACAAGGGTGCGGATGGCTCCGATTTCCACGATTTCCATAGGCTTGGGCGATGCCACCACACGGCGGTAGCCGCGTCCGGCGTCCTCACGCATTTCATGGCCGTATTTCTGGGCGGCAATATCTGCGTCCTCCTTGGACATGAAACGGCCGATGGGCTTGGAAGGATTATGGAATGCCGGATCGTTTTCATCTACCCGGACCTGAGTGACCATAGTCGCTACGGGGATGCCTGTAAGTCCGCGGTTTAATAACTCCTCACGGATGGCATTTTGCAGGTCATAGCCGATGTAGGCCTGGCTCATGGCCACACACACGGACAGCGGTGTATTGGGCTGCTTTTCATCCACACGGCTCAGCTCGATCATCGCCTGGTTGATCATACCCACCTGGGGCCCATTGCCATGAACGATGATGACCTCATGGCCTTCCTCGATCAGGTCCACGATCGCCTTTGACGTGCTTTTAACAGCGATCATCTGCTCCGGCAATGTATTGCCCAATGCATTTCCCCCAAGAGCAATAACAATTCTTTTTTTCATAATACCATCCTCCTGTTTTCCCGGGCCGCGGATGCTTTGGCAGCGCAGCCCCTGGGAAAGGAATATCAATTTACATGAACTTTCTCGGTGTGCCCTTTTCTTCAAGTGCTTTGAGGAGAGCGGCCGCATCTGCGAATTTGCTCAATGTGATCATGGCAGCGATAATGTATGGTTTGAAGCTGGCTTCCTTATAAAGCGGTGTTCTGTAACGGTCGAATACGGAAGCGTCCACCTCGCCGGTTTCACAACTGACACCGGTGATATCTGCCGGCAGACAGTGGAGGTACAGAGCCTTGCCATCCTTTGTCGTTTTCATTAATTCTTCGGTACATGCCCAATCCTTGTGCTCGGCGTTCTGAGCAAGAAGCTCTTTTTCCAGCTTGTCGATACCTGCGAAATCGCCTTCGCCGTAAAGGTTCGTTCTCTTTTCCATAGCGGCAAACGGAGCCCAGCTCTTTGGATAAACAATATCCGCATCCTTGAAGGCTTCAGCCATATCATTGACACGTGTATAGGAACCGCCGGACTTTTCAGCGTTCTTTTTAGCAACTTCCTCAACCTCAGGCATAACCTCGTAGCCTTCCGGGTGGGCCAGAACGACGTCCATGCCAAAACGGGTCATAAGACCGATCACACCCTGGGGAACTGAGAGGGGTTTGCCGTAGGAAGGAGAGTAAGCCCAGGTCATGGCAACCTTTTTACCCTTTAAGTTTTCTACACCGCCAAATTCATGGATAATGTGAAGCATATCGGCCATACACTGGGTGGGATGGTCGATGTCGCACTGAAGGTTTACAAGAGTGGGGCGCTGCTCAAGGATACCATCCTTGTGGCCTTCCTCAACTGCATTGGCAACCTCGTGCATGTAGGCGTTGCCCTTGCCGATATACATATCGTCGCGGATACCGATCACATCGGCCATGAAGGAGATCATATTGGCTGTTTCACGAACGGTTTCGCCGTGAGCTACCTGGGATTTTCCTTCATCCAGATCCTGCACCTCAAGACCTAAAAGATTGCAGGCGGAGGCGAAGGAGAAGCGGGTACGGGTGGAATTGTCGCGGAACAGGGAAATGCCCAGACCGCTTTCAAATACTTTTGTGGAAATATTGTTTTCACGCATAAAACGCAGCGCATCAGCAACGGTGAATACGGCTTCCAGCTCGTCATCGGTCTTTTCCCAGGTCAGGAAAAAGTCGTTGTTGTACATTTCTTTGAAATTCAGTTTGTTGAGTTTGTCGATGTAATCCTGTAAAGTTTTCATAATATTAATCTCCTTTAATTAAGTTGAAAGGCGTCCGGCATTTGGCCGGGGCAAAGATTCAGCAATGTTATTATTTCTCGGTATAAATCGAAGGCAGTGCAGCGTAAACAGCAGCGCATGTTACCAGATCGACTTTCCATGTCTTTTCGTTGGGCGCATGAGCCTGAGCCTCAGCGCCGGGGCCGAAGCCGATGCATGGGATGCCGTTGCGGCCCATGATGGACACGCCGTTGGTGGAGAAGGTCCATTTATCGGTCAATGGGCGTGCCTTGCGCATCTGCTCGGTTTCAGCGCAGCCAATGCGTTCGTCGCCGTAAAGACCTTTGTAAGCGTCCTCAAGCGCTTTCGTTACCTTGTGATCCTCGGGAATAACCCATGTGGGGAAGTAGCATTCGATAGGATATACAAGGCCGGTGTAGCTTGGGCGTGCATATTCATACATGGAAACCTTTACATCATCGCCGTATTTTTGAACAGATGGCAGGCTGCGGATCTCGTCCAGGCAGCTTTCCCATGTTTCGCCGGCGGTCATACGGCGGTCCAGGGATACGGAGCAGGAGTCGGCTACTGCGCAGCGGCTGGGAGATGTAAAGAAAATCTCGGAGGTCGTCACGGTGCCGCGGCCAAGGAAGCGGGCTTCCTTCCACTGAGGATTGTATTTTTCATCCAGCATCTTTACAAGGCCTTTAACAGCGTTGGCGTCAGCGGCGTCATTTTCATTGAGTGCGCGCACATCCTGGAGGATATCGGCCATTTTATAAATGGCATTGTCACCGCGCTCGGGAGCGGAGCCGTGGCAGGAAACGCCCTTGACGTCCACACGGATTTCCATACGACCGCGCTGTCCGCGGTAAATACCGCCGTCTGTGGGCTCTGTGGATACGACAAATTCCGGGCGGACCTTATCTTCATTAATAATGTACTGCCAGCACAGGCCGTCGCAGTCTTCTTCCTGAACCGTACCTGTGACGAGAACCGTATATTTATCGCTTAAAAGGCCTAAATCCTTCATAATCTTAGCGCCGTAAACTGCGGATACAATGCCGCCCATCTGGTCACTTGTGCCGCGGCCGCCGATTTCCTCATCCGATTCAAAACCATCGTACGGATCAAACGTCCAGTTGTTGATATTACCGATACCAACAGTGTCAATATGGGCGTCAAAGCCGATGAGTGTTTCGCCGGTTCCCATGTAACCAAGAACATTGCCCATGGGGTCGATATCCACCTTGTCAAAGCCCACCGCTCTCATTTCCTCGGCAATGCGGTCGATATGGCCTTTTTCACCGGCGCTTTCACCGGGGATCTTTACGAGATCTCTTAAAAAACGGGTCATTTCCTTTTCGTAGCCTTTTGCAGCAACTTTGATAGCATCAAATTCCATTTTAAATACCTCCTGTTTTATGTGTGCTGCGCATTTTGGCACAGCAATGTTATTACCCAACGGGTATATGTTTCAAAAGTTAATCATAGTTTTTTCCGTACCATACGATATCCTTGTAGCGGATCGGATCTGTATCGCCCTCGGTGGAGAACAGCAGTACGCGGGAAGTCTCGTCAAGCCCCAGGTCATTTTTAAGCTCGCTAAGCTCCGGCATCGTCATAATGGAGAATAAAAGGCCCATGGGAACTGCGCCGGACTCTCCGGAAATCACCTGTGGATCGCCCTTAAATGGCGCTCCCAGCACGCGCATCCCTTTGGCGCTGACCCAGTCCGGGCAGGCGGCAAAGACGCTGACGTGGTTTTTAAGTATTTCCCAGGAAATGGTATTGGGCTCGCCGCAGGCCAGACCGGCCTGGATGGTCGGCATATCGCCGTCCACAATGCGGATCTTACCGTCGCCGGCAGCAGCGCCTTTATAAAGGCAGGCGGCTTCGGCTGCCTCCACAACCACAACCTTTGGCGGGTTTTCCGGATAACGGTTGGCAAAATAGCCCTGGATCGCTCCGGCTAGGGAACCGACGCCGGCCTGTATAAATATATGTGTTGGCCGTTGGCAGCCGTCTGCGTGGAGCTGTTCATCCGCTTCGGAAGCCATAGTGCCGTAGCCCTGCATGATCCATGAAGGGATTTCCTCGTAGCCTTCCCATGCCGTATCCTGAATGACAACGCCCCGCGGGGTTTTGGCAGCATGTTCAGCGGCCAGGCGTACACAGTCGTCATAATTCATATCCTCGATGGTGGCAGTGGCGTTTTCCTTGCGGATATTTTCCAGACGGGTCTGCGTGGACCCCTTCGGCATAAATACCACCGCCTTCTGTCTCAGCTTATTGGCAGCCCAGGCAACGCCGCGGCCGTGATTTCCGTCCGTGGCCGTAAAGAAGGTGGCCTGGCCGAAGGCTTCCCGGAGTTCGTCGGATGTGAGCACTTCATAAGGAAGCTGTTCCACATCCCGGCCGGTTTCCTTGGCAATATATCTGGCCATAGCAAAGGAGCCGCCCAGCACTTTAAATGCATTGAGGCCGAAACGCCAGGATTCGTCTTTACAGTAGAGACTGCCCAGACCTAAAAATTCGGCCATATGATCAAGCTTTGCAAGGGGTGTCATGGCGTACTGCGGAAAGCTTTCGTGGAACCGCCGTGCTTTTGCCACTGCCTCCAATGACATGACCGCCAGCTCCTTGTCATCGGACTTTGGCATGGTGTTGTTTACCCACTTGATTTCTTTCATTGAAAATCCCTCCATAGAAATTTCTTCATATTACATATTAATTTATTGACTACATATTTATTTATTGACGTCAATATAACTGTAAAGCGTGTATTTTGAAATGCCAAAATACTTGGAGACTTTGTCTCCGGATTTTTGTATAAGGAAGGCTCCGGAATCGTTGAGGAACTGAATGGCCCGGACCTTATCGTCCTTGGCCATGAGCGCCACCGGCTTTCCTACCAGGGCCACAGACTGCTCGATCAGATCATCCAGCAGATCCGTGACATTCGTTGTGATGCGCTCAGGCTCCTTATTTTCCGGTTCACTGGCGATCAGTGATCTTAAAGAACTGTCGATGGCCAGAAGTCCGGTGATATCATAATTAATGGCAAAGATGCCGATGACCTTTTCCGGATGCTCGTCGTCTCGTATGTACATCGTGCTGGATTTTAAAATCCGCCCGTCGGCCGTGCGGGTCAGGTAGCCGAGATGGTCCTTTAATTTCGATGGATCGCCATGTAATGTTTCAAGAACAACATGAGATGGTCCGTCACCGACCCGGCGGTTTGTTACATGGCCATTTTCTATGAGGACAATGGATCTGGAAAAGTCCTCTGTGGTCAGGTCATGGAGAACCACCTCGCACTGATCACCGAACTGCTTTGACAGGGCGGTGGCCAGCTGCTGAAAAAATGCGACATTTAAACTCATGGGAAACACTCCTTCTTACTGCTCTGTTAAGACCATCATATCACAAAATTTTTTAATTGCAATAGGTTTTTGCAAAATTTTTTAGGAAACCTAAAAAATTTTGTATTTAGCTCTTGCCTTTTGCCAATAGAAATGATACACTACACTTAAAGATAAAATGCATGGCGATTGTGCATAAAAAATTTGACGAATGATTTTGGGAATTGGGTATATTAACATTTTATAATGAGCGGCCGTGGATATGGACTTGTCCAATATTCATAAAACATAATTATCAGATAATTAATTAAAGTGTCAGATAATAACGTTGGCTGCAGATCCGGGAAAGGTGATTGCGTTATGTACAAAATAACTGTCAATGGAAATGTTTACGAAACAGATAAGGATGGAAGGCTCATTGATTATCTGAGAGATGAGCTGCGGCTGACCTCTGTAAAGGAAGGATGCAGCGAGGGAGCCTGCGGTACATGTACCATTCTTGTGGATGGCAAAAAGATCAAGGCCTGTGTCCAGAAAATATCGAAAATGGATGGCAAGTCGATCATAACCGTCGAGGGGCTTACCCAGAGAGAAAAGGATGTTTATTCCTATTGCTTTGCTCAGGCCGGAGCGGTTCAGTGCGGATTTTGCATACCGGGAATGATCATTTCTGCCAAGGCTCTGCTGGATGTCAATCTGGAACCTGCCAGAGAGGATGTAAAAAAGGCCATCCGTGGAAATATATGCCGCTGTACCGGTTATAAAAAGATTGAGGAAGCCATTTTAATGGCAGCGGATTTTTTCCGCATGAATAAGGAAGTTCCCCTGGAAGATTCCGATGCCAGGCTGGGCCAGCGTTACCGCCGTATTGACGCCCGGGAGAAGGTTTGCGGCGAGGGTGAGTTTGTGGACGATGTGGTCCTTCCCGGGATGGTTTACGCAAAAGCGCTGCGCAGCCGTTATCCAAGAGCACTTGTGAATAGGATCGATATCCAAAGGGCATTGGCACACGAGGACTGTATCACTGTGATCACCGCAAAGGATGTGCCAAATAATAAATGCGGACATATCAAAAAGGACTGGGATGTACTGATCCCGGAAGGAACCATTACCCACTACATTGGCGATGCGCTGGCACTGGCGGTTACATATCATAAGGAAAAGCTGGATGAGGTGCTGGCGCTGATCGATGTGGATTATACAGAGCTGACACCGGTGACCGACCCTGTGGAAGCGTTAAAGCCTGGTGCTCCTCTGGTGCATACAAGCGGCAATCTTCTCACAAGAGAGGTCTGTCAGAGAGGCGATGCCGATCAGGCCATTAAGACTTCCAAATATGTGGTGACAAAGCATTATTCCGTGCCATTTTCCGATCATGCCTTTATGGAGCCGGAGTGCGCCATCGCATTTTGCGAGGGCGATGGCATCCATCTGTATACCGGCGGCCAGTCCGTATACGATGAGCAGCACGAAATTGCCTATATTTTAGGTCTGCCGGCGGAGGATGTAGTCAGCGAGACGAAGCTGGTAGGCGGCGGTTTTGGCGGCAAGGAGGATATGTCTGTCCAGCATCATGCGGCGCTGGCGGCGTGGATTACCAGACGGCCGGTAAAGGTTAAGTTTTCCAGAGAAGAAAGCGTGAAATATCATGTAAAGCGCCATGCCATGGAGATGGATTTCACAACAGCCTGTGATGAAAATGGCTATCTCACCGGCATGAAGGCTGTGATCTATTCGGATACAGGAGCCTACGCCTCCCTTGGCGGCCCGGTGCTCCAGCGGGCCTGCACTCATGCGGCCGGTCCTTATAATTATCAGAACGTGGACATTGTCGGCTATGGCGCTTATACGAACAACATTCCTGCCGGTGCTTACCGTGGGTTCGGCGTCACTCAGAGCTGCTTTGCCACGGAGTGTAATATCAATCTTCTGGCGGATATGGTTGGGATTTCCCCGTGGGAAATGCGTTTTAGAAATGCCATCCGGCCCGGTCAGGTACTGCCTAACGGCCAGATCGCGTCGCCGGATACCGCGCTTGTGCAGACGCTCCTGGCGGTGAAGGATGTCTACGAAGCCCACCCCTATGCCGGTATTGCCAGTTGTATGAAAAACAGCGGTGTGGGCGTAGGTATTCCGGATACGGGGCGGTGTATTTTAAGCGTAGAGTCGGACGGCAGGCTGCATATCCGCACATCAGCGGCCTGCATGGGCCAGGGCGTGGGTACGGTGTGCGTGCACATCGTCTGCGAAACGACCGGGCTGCCGCCGCAGCTTATGGTGCACGAGCGGGCTAATACGGCCAGGACGCCGGATTCCGGCACATCCACGGCCTCCCGGCAGACGCTTTTCACCGGTGAGGCGACGCGCCGGGCGGCAGAGAAGCTGAAGGCTGCGTTGGAGGAGCTGGAGGCGGAGATGGGAACTTTCGCGGCAGACGATACTTCGGATGAAGATGCTCTGCGCAGCGCTATTCCTGGCGAGGAGGCTTCAGGCAGCACTGTTGCGGACGAAGGTGCTCCGCGCACGACTCTTACAGGCGAATGCTCTGGGCAGGAACGGGATTTCTCCCGGATTTTAAAGGCTCTTGAGGGCCGGGAATTTATCGGGGAGTATGTGGGGATCACTGACCCCATGGGCATCGATAAGCCCAATCCGGTGAGCCACATTGCTTACGGCTACGCCACTCAGGTGGTGATCCTGGATGAAAACGGGAAGCTTGAACGGGTCGTGGCCGCCCATGATGCGGGAACTGTGGTCAATCCTCAGGCTGCCGAGGGGCAGATCGAGGGCGGTGTGGTCATGGGCCTTGGCTATGGACTGACGGAGGATTTTCCTGTGGAAAATGGCTACCCGCTGTTAAACTATGGACGTCTGGGGCTTATGCGGGCGACGGATGTTCCTCCGATGGATGTGATTTTTGTGAAATCGGATCAGGTATCAGAGCTGGCTTACGGAGCCAAAGGTATCGGTGAAATCTGTTCCGTGCCCACGGCGCCGGCCTGCCAGCACGCATATTACCGACTGGACGGCAAATTCAGAACGAAGCTGCCGCTGGAGGACACATTTTATAAAAAGCCTAAGAAAGCATAAATTGAAAGGAGCGTATGTCATGCAGATTATTGGTAATGGTAGATTGATCACGAGAGACGCCGCGCAGCCGTTTTTTGAAAATGGCGCTGTGGTCATGGACGGAAAGGTGATCAAAGAGGTTGGAGATTTTACAGCGATGAAAACAAAGTATCCGGAGGCGGAGCTGATCGACGCCAGGGGCGGAGTGATCATGCCGGCATTTATTAACGCCCATGAGCACATTTACAGTGCTATGGCCCGGGGCCTCTCGGTCAACGGATATGATCCCAAAGGTTTTCTGGACATTTTGGACGGAATGTGGTGGACACTTGACCGCCATCTGACACTGGAGCAGACGCGCCAGAGCGCCATGGCTACTTACATTGACAGCATTAAAAACGGTGTGACGACGGTATTTGACCACCATGCCAGCTATGGTGCTATTACCGGAAGTCTTTTTGCCATCGAGGATGCAGCCCGGGAGCTTGGCGTGCGTACCTGTCTGTGCTACGAGGTTTCCGACCGTGACGGCGAGGAAAAGATGAAAGCCGGCGTCTATGAAAATGAGGCGTTTATCCGGCATGCGCTGGCGGATGACAGTGATATGATCGCCGCTATGTTCGGTCTGCACGCTCAGTTCACCTTATCCGATCAGACATTGGAGCTGTGCGCCCAGCATAAGCCGGACGGTGTGGGCTATCACATCCACGTGGCCGAAGGGATCGAGGACCTGCATGACTGCCTGAGAAAATACGGCAAGCGCATCGTAAACCGGCTGATGGATATGAATATCCTTGGGCCTAAAACATTGACCGCACACTGTATTTATGTAAACCCGCAGGAAATGGAATTATTAAAAGCCACCGACACGATGGTTGTCCATAACCCGGAATCGAATATGGGCAATGCCTGCGGCTGCCCGCCAACGATGGAGATTTTCCGAAAAGGGATACTTACCGGCCTTGGCACGGACGGTTATACCCACGATATGCTGGAATCCATGAAGGTTGCCAATGTACTCCACAAGCATAACAGTTGTAATCCAAACGAAGCCTGGGCTGAGGTTCCGGCCATCCTGTTTGACGGCAATGCTAAAATCGCCGGCCGTTATTTTAAATCGCCGCTGGGTGTGTTGAAAACGGGAGCTGCCGCCGACGTCATTGTCACGGATTACAACCCGCTGACGCCGATGGATGCATCCAATATCAACGGTCATATTTTATTTGGCATGACCGGAAGACATGTGGTGACGACCGTATGTAACGGAAAGGTATTAATGAAGGATCGGGAATTGCTTGTTGTGGATGAGGAAAAGGCATTGGCCGACTGCCGCCAGGAAGCAGCAAAGCTCTGGAAAAGTATTAATGGATAACACTAGGAGGTAAGAGCATGAGTGACCGTATGACACTGATCCCCTTTGATCAGTTGATGGATTGGATATTTAAGGAAAAGAAGGAGCAGGGCACCGTGTTTGGCGTGCGCCAGGCGTTTACAGCCGACAGCTCCAAAGCATTGCCGATTTTTAATGAGAAGATCGAAACGCCCTTCGGGCCGGCAGCCGGTCCAAATACACAGTTGGCCCAGAATATTATTGCATCCTATTATGCCGGCAGCCGGTTTTTTGAACTGAAAACGGTGCAGATCCTTGATGGTGAGGACCTTCCTGTAAATAAACCGTGTATACTTGCTGATGACGAGTGCTATAACTGTGAATGGTCAACGGAGCTGCGCGTTCCCGACGCTTTTAAAGAGTATGTAAAGGCATGGTTTGCGCTGAAAGTCATATCCAGGGAGTTTGGTCTCGGCAGTCCGGATGGCTTTGTATTCAACATGAGTGTGGGCTATGACCTGGATGGTATAAAATCGCCGAAAATCGACACCTTTATCGAGGGGCTTAAAAATGCTTCCGATACAGATATTTTCAAAGAGTGCCGCACCTGGCTGCTGGACCATGCAGATATGTTTGAACGGGTGAGCCGGGAGGATATTGAGGCGATCGGGCCTTCCATATGTACATCCATCACCTTGTCCACCCTCCACGGATGCCCGCCCCAGGAAATTGAGCGTATAGCATCTTACCTGATCGAAGAAAAACATTTAAATACATACATCAAATGTAATCCCACGCTTCTGGGCTATGAGTTTGCCAGAGAGCGTATGGACGCCATGGGCTACGACTACGTAGTTTTTGGAGACTTCCACTTTAAGGATGACCTCCAGTATACGGACGCTGTTCCTATGATGCGCCGGCTTCTGGCCCTGGCCGGAGAGCATCAGGTGGAATTTGGTGTAAAGATCACCAACACCTTCCCTGTGGATGTGACGAGGAACGAGCTGCCCAGCGAGGAGATGTATATGTCCGGGCGCTCCCTCTACCCATTGTCCATCGCACTGGCGGCCAGACTGGCGAAGGAATTTGACGGAAAGCTGCGCATATCCTATTCCGGCGGCGCAGATTTCAATAATATCGACCGTATTTTTGCGGCCAATATCTGGCCGATCACCATGGCGACCACCGTGCTCAAGCCCGGCGGCTACAACCGCTTTGCCCAGATCGGCAAAAAGCTGTCATCCATGGAATATCATCCTTTTAATGGTGTGGATGTGGCTGCGGCGGATAAGCTGCAGGCGGATGCTGTAAATGATAAGCATCACACCAAATCGGTTAAACCGCTGCCTTCCCGGAAAATGAAAAAGGAAGTGCCTCTGATCGACTGTTTTGTGGCTCCGTGCCATGAGGGCTGCCCGATCCACCAGGATATACCGGAATACATCCGTCTGGCAGGCCTTGGAAAACATACAGAAGCGTTGAGCGTGATCACCGATAAAAATCCGCTGCCATTTATTACCGGAACAATCTGTGCACATAACTGCATGGGCAAATGTACCCGGAACTTTTACGAGGAAGCTGTCAATATCCGCGGCGTGAAGCTGGAATGCGCCGAAAATGGATATGATGCATTTATGAGAGATATTACCCCTGCCGACGGAGGCTGCGGCGCCGATGCCATGGCTTTGGGCAAAGGCCGTAAGGTGGCTGTCATCGGCGGCGGCCCGGCAGGTCTTTCCAGCGCCTTCTTCCTGGCAAGAGCCGGAGCGAAGGTGACAATCTTTGAAAAGAGAGACGCTCTGGGCGGTATTATCCGACATATTATTCCAGAATTTAGAATCTCCGGAGCTGCCATCGACAAGGATGTCGCCCTCGTGGAAGCTATGGGCGTTAAGGTGGAGCTGAATACGGAAATCAAATCCCTTGCGCCGCTGAAAGAACAGGGCTTCACAGATGTGATCCTGGCTGTTGGCGCCGCCGATAAAGGCACTTTGAAGCTTTCAAAAGGTACGGCATTAAATGCACTGGATGTGATGGAAGCCTTGAAAAAGGCACCGGACACCGTAGACCTTGGCGAAAACGTAGTCGTCATCGGCGGCGGTAATTCTGCCATGGACGCCGCCCGCGCCGCAAAACGGGCCCGTGGTGTGGCTCATGTTTACCTCGTTTACCGTCGTTCAAAACGGTATATGCCGGCGGACGAGGAGGAGCTTTTACTGGCTATTGAGGACGGTGTGGAGTTTAAGGAGCTGTTGGCTCCTGTGGCTCTGGAAAACGGTGTGCTTTCCTGCGAACAGATGAAGCTGGGAGCCATGGACGCATCCGGCCGCTGCAAGCCGGAGCCTACCGGCCAGATGGTGGATGTACCTGCCGATACAGTCCTGGCCGCAGTGGGAGAGCGGATCGACGGTGCATTTTATGAGAGCAACGGCATTGCTGTGAATGACAAAGGCCGTGCCGTGGTCAATGAATTTACGCTGGAGACCAGTGTGGAGCACGTGTATGTCGCCGGCGACGGTCTGTACGGACCGGCCACGGTGGTGGAAGCAATCGCCGATGCCACAAAGGCTGTGAAGGCTATTTTAGGACTTTCAGCAGACGATGCATGGCCCTGGAGCAGCTTAGTGGAAACGGATTTGGCAGCAGGCAGTCCGACACGTTTAGACATTAAGGCATGCGGACAGAGCAATTCCGACATTACGCAGAAAAAGGGAATAATCCTTTCGGAGGCCGAGGCGGACCATGAGGCGCAGCGTTGCCTGGAATGCGCCAATGTCTGCGAAAACTGTGTGGATGTATGTCCGAACCGGGCCAATGTGGAGATTCGTGTGCCGGGTAAGGATATGCCTCAAATCGTTCATATTGATTTAATGTGCAATGAGTGTGGCAACTGTAAGAGCTTCTGTCCGTACAGTTCAGCTCCTTATAAGGATAAATTCACCGTATTTGCTACGGAGAAGGATTTTGCAGATAGCACCAACCAGGGTTTTGTTATTATCGGAAGAGATCCTCTGACAGTGCGGGTACGCCTGGGCGCAGCAGAGCAGGTTTACGTGATCGATGATGAAAATTGCAGCTTATACCCGGATATCCGGCAGTTGATCCGGACAATTTATGAGGATTACCCGTACCTGCTGGTCAATGTGATTGGCGCAGGCGGCTTTACAAGATAGAAAAATGGGTGTAGAATAAAAAACGGTAATTACTACCCGCTATAAATCGGCGGCGGCTGGCGTGTGTACTTGTTGAAGTACTCGTTGAAGTACGCATTGAAGTGCTCATTAAAGTGTTCATAGAAGTATTCATGTTTCCGGCCGTCGGCCATGGAAAAAATAAATTTTGGAGGTAATCATAATGATCAGAGAGACAATTAATGCTAAAAATGCCCCGGCAGCCGTGGGTCCATACGTTCATGCGGTCAAAGCCGGTGAAACATTATATACATCCGGCCAGTTGGGTCTTATCCCGGAAACCGGTGAATTGCCGGAAGGCGTGGAGGCTCAGGCAACACAGGCTCTGGAAAACCTGAAAGCTGTTGTGGAGGCCGCAGGCCTGACACTGGCGAATGTGGTTAAAACCACTGTATTCCTGGCAGATATCAATGATTTTGCTGCCATCAATGCAATTTATGCCAACTATTTCATCGGTGAGGCTCCGGCACGCTCCTGTGTACAGGTAGCAGCACTTCCTAAGGGCGCGCTGTTTGAAATTGAAGCGATTGCTGTCGCTTAATAAGCTGTGGAACGGAAATATTCATGCTGAGACAGGCATATATTCATAATGATAAAGGAGTTTAGTCTATGAAAACAATCGGTATTATCGGCGCGATGGAAGTCGAAGTTAATACTTTAAAAGAACGTATGCATGTTGAGCAGGTCGTAAAAATGGCTTCGATGGACTTTTATAAAGGCACATATCATGGTAAGGAAGTTGTTATTGTACGCAGTGGTATCGGTAAAGTAAATGCCGCCATCTGTACACAGATATTAGTGGACCATTTCCAGGCGTCGATCATAATAAACACGGGGATTGCCGGAAGTCTGCAGTCATCGATCGATATCGGTGATATTGTCATTTCCAGCGATACACTTCAGCATGATATGGATGCCACCGGCTTCGGATATCCGATGGGGGTTATACCGCAAATGGAATGTTCCGTGTTTAACGCCGATCCGATGCTTATGGAGATGGCCGCAAAAGCCTGTGCGCGTGTAAATCCGGATATACAGACACACACCGGACGGATCGTCAGTGGAGATCAGTTTATATCGGATAATGCGAAAAAGGATTTTTTGAAGGAAACCTTCCACGGCTTATGCACGGAGATGGAAGGTGCGGCCATAGCTCAGGCGGCATATCTGAACAAAGTGCCCTTTGTAATTCTCAGGGCGATCTCCGATAAGGCCGATGGCAGTGCACATATGGATTATCCGGAATTCGAGGCCAAAGCGGCCTTGCACAGCCTCAATCTTGTGGATGAGATGATTCGGGAGCTTTAATTTTTATACACGCGCGCAACGAGCCAAAGTCAATTCTGCTTGACCTTAGCCACTGCCGCAAGGGTCAAATACTCGGCAGAGCAGGTGTCAAAATTCGTTTCCAGATTTGCAGCGCAAAAATGCAGGCGCTTAAACCTGAAGAATAAACGAAAATTCGACCTGCTCTGCCATTTTATTACTGTGAGCATTTAATTAGTACGGGTACTTAGCAGGTACGGGCACATCGTAGCCGTGCTCACTCAGTACATGACTCTGTGCTGACGCGTATTAGAGTGCACTTTTTATCTGTGCTGCAATCTGCTGCAATTCTTCCGGTTTTGAACTTCCCGGAGTCCAGTTGATATTCTGTCCGTCGTCTGTATATCTGGGAATGATATGCAGATGGA
The DNA here is from genome assembly GCA_902363555.1 of Lachnospiraceae bacterium. Classification (GTDB taxonomy): domain Bacteria; phylum Bacillota; class Clostridia; order Lachnospirales; family Lachnospiraceae; genus Catenibacillus. The sequence continues at coordinate 837,830 of CABJAM010000001.1, forward strand.
AATGGAACACTGTCTGTCCGGCAATTTCTTCATTATTCTGTACGATATTCATTCCGTCACATTTAAGCGTTTCCTTCATAGCCCTGGCGACTTTAGAAGCTACCACAAACAGTTTTGAGGCCGTTTTTTCGTCAATGTCAAATATGTTACGAAAATGCTGTTTGGGAAGTACAAGAGCATGGCCTTTAGTGGCCGGAGATAAATCTAAAATCACCCGAAACATTTCGTCTTCATATACAGTTGACGACGGAATTTCGCCATTGGCGATTTTACAAAAGATACAATTATTATCCATAAATAGACACCTCCAAATAGTGTTCGGTATTGGTAATAGTTCGCCCTTTGAACTGTTACTTGTATTCTATTTTAGACGTCCGGGCATAAGAATTCAAGACATATTTTGCTTGTACGTCAGAACTTTGATTTTGTCGTAACACGCGAAAGCTTATATTTGTAGGTAAGGACAAAAACATGCTACATTTATCACGTACCTGATGTCTTTTTTTAAGGAAAGGTGACTGATTTATGGAACAAACAAGCACTTACATATCCGAACCGACTTCGGAGTTATTAAATATCGCACAGATTTCTCACGAGATAAGAAATCCGTTGACACTTATTAACTGTACCCTGCAATTGCTGGACTACCGCTATCCTCAGTTGAAAACAGATGATTTATGGAAGCAGCTTGCAGAGGACGTGGAATACCTGAAGCAATTGACCTTATCGCTGTCCGACTATAATCACTGTGGGAAGCTCAGTTTTGCGACAGTTGACTTAAATAACCTATTGGAGACTTTGATCAGTAACTATCTCCCTTTAGCTTTAAGTCAGAATAAAAGCTTAACGCTGGACATTCCTCAGAAGCTTCCGGCACTTGTTTGTGATGAAATTAAAATCCGACAGGCGCTTATAAATCTGATAAAAAATGCATTTGAGGCGACATCGGAAAAGGACAGTATTGAGGTGACCGCTCATTTTAATGAAAAAAGGATTATGATTGCCGTAAAGGATACCGGAAAAGGCATATCCGAGGATCAGCGTTCAAAAATATTCCAGCCTTTTGTTACCGAAAAGGAGAGTGGTACCGGACTTGGATTATCCATTACGCAAAAGATTGTAGAGGCTCATAAGGGCTCGATCCGCGTATATTCCAGAGAATATATTGGAACGAAATTCATACTTTCCCTTCCGATATTTCAAAAACAAACTCAAGATCGGAAAATATGATATCATCCCCGGAGGAAAGCTCCACGGCCTCCATAGGCTTTATCATTTCACCATTGATAAATGTGCCATTGGATGAGCGGAGGTCTGTGAGTCGATACTGCCGGCCATTGCGTTCCAGCCGGGCGTGCTTCCTGCTGATGGTAGGGTCCTGGATGCAGCAGGCCGGATCGCGGACCTCTTTTCCGATAATCGCCGGGAAGCTTTTTATATTTAAATCGGAGCAGCGCTGGGGCTGGATGCTCCTGAGCCTTATTCCATAATCTTCAGGGCTGTTCCTGGAAGGGGTATTCAGTAACGTGGTACTGCCTTCCGGCTCCATATCGTAATTGATATAATCGCTGGGGCTCCAGAAATCATTATCATCCTTGCTTTTCCGGGTTTTTATAAAAATGATTATTCCGACAGCCAGGGTGGCCAGCATGATTCCGCCGCCTGCCAAAAGCCATCGATCAAATCCATAATTCGGAAAAAGCCGAAAGGCGGCAAAACTTCCTCCAGCCTCGCAAATCAGGATGGCCGCCAATATGAGCCACACTTTAACCGGATGGCTTCCTTTGTTATCTTCGGCTGTGGATTCGTCCGGAGCGATGGAGGTATCATGTTCCTCCGGATGATTTTTTACAGCGATATCCTCCGGAGGATTTATCTGGTCCATTGCGCATTGATATTCTAAATTTCTCTTAGGCTTTATAGCAGGGCTGTTTTGTGCAAATCTTTTTAAATTTCTTAAAGGACTTGTTTCATCGCTGATCAGATGATAAAATTCATAGACCTTTTGAACAGATACATTGGATGTATAGTCGACGGCTTTTAAAAACAGCTCGGCCATGTTTTTAAGCTGACATACAATATCCTGTTCGTATCCGGGATAATAAATATAAATATAAGTATTTTTATCACTGTCATAGAGGATACATGATTCGTCCAGCAGGAGATTATCTTCATTTAGCAGAAATTCGCCGCACTGTTCAAGTGCTTCATTCAATGCTGCGGCAAAGCATTGAATTTTTTCATCGGTGAACCCTTTGTTTAATTGAAGGGCCAGATTCTGAGTGCCGGATACATCGTAATAATATTGGGATACACCGTCTTTGGAACGGAGCTGAAAGGGAGCAAAATGCTCCGGGGTATTATTCTGCATTATTTTTATTCCATAGATGTCTTTTTGAGATGAATCATTAATATCCAGTACAAGATATGTATGATATATTTCCTGAACCCATCGCATCTGAACCATTTTACTCACTTCCTGACTTTAACAAATCGCGCCCATAGATCCATTTTCTGGCATAGACTCTCTGATACTTTCCTTCGTAGCTGATCGTGCCAAATGTATAATAAGGCATTGTTGATACTAATATTTGTGGTTTTCCCACGATCCGCCAGGTTCCTGTATAAACATGGGTAAACAAATTCTTTTTGCAGGTTCCCAGTGAAATTGTAATGTCCGTGACGAGCATCTGGGCCGTGAGGTCCTTCTCATACTTGCTTTTAACACTTGAAGTAATTTCTGATGCACTGGCGGAAACAAGGTAGTTTTCATTTTCAAGGTATTTCCAGCAGCATTCCTGGGCCATGCGGTCCGCATAAATACGAATAATATATTGATCGTGTAAGAAAAAGATCATATATAAGAGTGCTGCGAAAACACCGATAATAACCGGCATGACTAATGCGGCCTCAACCGTATAGCTGCCCGGTGCATAACCGCAGGTTTTGTGAAGGGCACCGCCCATACAGCTTTTGATTCGATTCAAAATATTCCCTATCCCCCCTACGTAGGTATCAGGGGTCAAAAGACCTTTTGCCCCCAACATCATTAAAATTATAGATAGACAACGCCAAGATATGCAGCGAAATAAAAGGGAACAAAAGGAAGCTGGCTTTTTCTTGACAGTCGTTTTATGGTCAGCCCTGCACATGAAAAAATAAATATCAATGAGAGGCTTAATATAAATACTTTCAAGCTATCACTCCCTCCCAAATAAAGTCCGGTTCCCATAAGCATTACTCCATCACCAATCCCCACCTGTCCGCGGCTTACGCGGTTTAAAAAAAGTATCAGCGCCCCCGGCAGACACCCTAATAGTGCTTCATTCCAAAGGCTGCTGCCACGGCACAGTACGGCCGCGCATCCGAACAATAGCGCCAGAGCTGCCGGGATTTTATGTTTTCGTACGTCAATGACTGAAAGTAATAATAAAATAGCTGTACCTGTGACCTTTAACAATTCCTCCATAATTAATCGGCTCCTTTATGATAAAATTGGTTACTGAGCTATTCATCGTCCGCAGCGGCTGCATGCCGGCAATGCACATTCTCCCGTGATCTCCATCGTATAAACGGTTCTTTTCAGGCCGCTGCAGCCGGAGGTGGCGTGATAGCGGTTGCCAGTATCGGTAATATAGACAACACCGGCGCTGCTACCGGCACCGCTGCCGCTACCGCCGCTACCGGTGCTGCTGCCATTGCCGCTACCGACGCCACTACCGCCACCGCTGTGAGCAAGGCACAGTTCACACGGGTAATATTTAGCGCCTCCGGTATTTCTTAAATCGTTTATACCAGAGGAGTTTACAGCGTGAAATGAGATATCGATATAAGCGCAGGACCGGTCCTTATGATAAACCACGCCATTTTCAGCGACATAAACGGTTATTGTCTGCTGTTCTGAAGAATCGCCACTGTCCGCGAGCAGTTTCCCTCCGATATAGCCGCGGGAGTATACAGTATTTGCCGCCCGCACATTTGTCTGCCGAAACAGTGAGAATAGCGGCTTTAGACCATAGGATACAGTTAATGTGATTTCTCCGGTATCCTTGTTATACTCGGTTCCCTGATAGTTTAATCCGGCCATACCTCCAGCAATCTGCTTAAAATCAATATCCGCGGTGCCCAGTTGGTAGACCATCCGGGGATACAGGCTGTCCTCTCCGAAATCTTCATTGTAGGCGTATATACTGGCCGGATGGACTGTGTTAGTCAGTGCTGTGAATATCGCGGCGTTGGTGCCGGTCATATGTATAAAGTTTAGCAGGCTCAAAACTGCCATAAGAAATAAAGGCAGTACTATGGCGGCCTCCACTGTCATCAGGCCTGGAAGAGAAGCAGAACAGAATGCCCTTTTCTTACAGAATTCTTTCCATGTTGACATGGTTACAGAATAAATTTTTAAATGAGCTCGGGCTTGCTCGTCATTGTTCTGGAGAGACAATTGAATTTTTTTTAGATTGTATGGTTTATAAAAAAAGGACATTCAGTTCTGCCTCCCTTCTGAAATTTTAGTATGCGCCAGATTTAACAACATGGTGTTCATAGACACCGTTTGAAAATGGGTTTGCAGCAAATACCGCATTAAATTCAAAATCTGCATTAAAGGTTATGCCAAAGACGCTGTTCCCGGCGGAAAAGCTTTCACCGCCGGCTTCCAGATGCGTGTTTGCTTCAATTATGTTTAAAAGCCGGATATATTTTTTCTCCTTAGGAACACTCAGCAGAAGAAGATGCAGGTAATCTTCATAGCTTTGCCCCTGATCGTCAGAGTTTTGACCGGCATAGCTGTCCAACTGACTACTTTGTATATGACTTAACTGGTTCAGCGAAAGATTCCAGGTGCCCTCATCCTTCATCAACGGTACCTTACCTCCGGATAAAAGATTTTTACAATCCACCAGCGCCTCTGCGTATGCCCAGGCGGCTAATATGAGCAGATAAAATATTTCCTCAAGAAAGGGCATAAGTATAACGGTGGCCAAGGCCGAAGCGACCGTACGCACAGCGGATGTTTTTGCCGGAGTCTTATATAAATATGCCAGATTCAGCAGCATTCTTATAAGTGCCAGTCGATTTACAGTATTTTCCAAGTTTCTGGCATCCTTTGTATTTCCTGACAGGATATATTCGACCTCATACTCAAGTGCGCTGTTTCCGGTGATGGTGTTGCGACGCTGGCCATCGGTCAGGCTGCTATCTGAGTAACCGGAAGTTTCATCGGAGGAGAAGCATGTACCAGACTTTTTTTCGGGCTTTGACGCATTTTTTAAATAGTCGATAATATAACTGTCCACCAGTAATGCTTCACCCTGAGATGCTATGCGGTTCACGACACCCAGGTCTGAGCTTTGCAGGCTTCCTGTAACATCCTGATATTGAAGAAAGCCTTTAATCTGCGATACATTCTTTTCGGCAGGAACGATTTCAGACAGTGACCCTGTGTCCAGAACCGCAGTTGACAGATTTCCACCCATTATTAATGTTAAAATCGGGTAACGCAATAATTGCGTGAGATTTTTTCGTGGGTCCTCCACCTTGTTTTTTTCGCCGTCGCTCCCGGTGCTGCCTTTATTCGCGTCTGAACTGCTTTCCTGAGAGCCGCTCCCTTTATTTTCTTCTGCGGCTTTTGCTTCAGCCTCCGCTTTCTTTTTATCCGAAAGGCTGCCGATGCCTGATAGGTTATCCGTCAGTAAATCCTTTTTTTGATCCAGGTTTTGTGTTGTAAATCCGGTGAGCCGTTGGATTATACGTTTGGCGTAATCTGTGCCCCTGGTAATTTTCATATAATCGCAGATCTGGTTTTCAAGGTATCTGAAATTCTCATCCGAAACTGAACGCTCATCGATGATAGATGCTGAAATAAGCTTTGCGCTTGTCCATTGGACACCCGTTTTGGAAGATGCGTTGTTCCCTCCGCAATTCTTCTCGATAAACTGTTTTAAAAACAGATCGTCATAACCATCCCTCTCAAGCAGGAACAGGCCGTATCGAGCCTGTACCTGCGGCTGAAATTGGGATAGGAAGGCTTCGCAGGCAATGGCGCAGGATATTTCAGCCCGCATGCGGACTGCACTGATTCTGACGGATTCAATGGATGATAATACAACTGAAATGACTGTCAGTAAGATCATAGAAAACAAAACCGTTATATATCCACCACCCCCGGTGTTTTTTATGGCATTTTTATAGTTCCTGCATTGCTCCATGGTCCATCCTCCTATCCCCAAAGCTTATACGGAAGAGCTTTGACTTGAGATCTTCTTGAAAATGTTCTGTACGATAGCTGTTAACTGTTCCTTGAAGATAAGCACGAGAGAGATAAGAACGACAAGTACAAGAATGATCTCAACAACCCCCACGGCCTCCTCATTTACCCAAAAGCTTTTTAAATATTCCATCATAATAACGCCACCTTTCATATTGATTACCAAAACTGTCATCATCCATAGTAAGTAACAGTCAGTGGAACCGTACTGTTACGATGCCAATGCTTTTTAAAAATTCATGGTCATAAATGCCGGTATAATTAGTATCAGCATGACGACCGACAGCAGCACGACCATAGGAAACAGCAGTTTTGTTCCGGCTTCTTCCCCCAAACGTTTTGCAGATTCCCTGCGCATGAATATGGCTTCATCCGCGGCGTCGGACAACATGTGTCCGAGCCCCTTGGCACCGGTGCGTACACTTTGAATTAGTATAGAGCTGAATTTTAAATACTGGTTTTGTCCACAGCGGCGGCCAAAGCCTTCATACGCTTCGATTTCAGTGATTCCTTTTTGCATTTCCAGAGCAGCTACAATCATTTCTTCATAAACATACTTGCGCTGCCCATTGCCCGCCAGGCCTTTTTCGTAATCGGATACCATTTTAAACCAGGCGGCTTTGGCTGTCATGCCGGCGCCTAACAGTAATACCATTTTATGGACAAATACCGGATACTCTGTGGCCAGTTGTAATGACCGAACCTTCTCCTGTTTTTTTCGGCTTTCACCTTCATGGATGAATAAGCCTGATATCATCACACCACCAAGTAACAACACCCATCCGGCTTTGGTCGGGGTATTTTCCTGCCAGGAAACCGGAATGCCATTGACGTCTTGTGGCAGCTCCATATAGTCCTGTTCAATGGTCTTGCTTTCCTGAACCGATACGGCATCCTGAAGCTGCTCATCCAGCAATTTAACCGAGTCCTTATTTCCGGGAACTACGGTAACATCCATGGAATATTCCCAGGAAAAATCAAAATAGCTGCACTGGGCTGTGACAACCAGCATTTCCGGAGCTTTAAGTGTTTCATTTTTTATTGTTCCATTCAGGCCGATCAAAGAGTAATCACTGACAAGCCACTGAACGGATACGGTTTCCCCTGGTATTTCGTTAAAAAAGTTCAATGGCTCCGATATGTTAGTAAAATCCGGATTTAAGCCGAGAACATTTAACTGGATATAAGAATTACACCGTTCCTGCAGATCGGCCAGGGCCTCTTTGGAATACTGTTTTTCACCGATATTTATGGTGACCTTCTCCTTACTGTCTTCCAATATGGCAGTCAGATCCACCTGTCGGCTGCCTTCCCCATAACTGTTCCGTTCAATATATTTCCCCTCAATAATCTGCGGATTACTTTTTTCGATGAGCTGTATACCCGCTGCCGCAGCGTTGGCTAAAATAAATACGATAATCCCCAGACTGATATTTTTTAAATAGCGTTCTTCCAAAAGCCGCTCTATATTTTCTACGGGATGCAGTTTTTTTAATACTTCCCTTGACCGCAGCGCCTGCCGGCGGAAGCATCGATTATAGATTTTGCAGGCTGGCGGATAAAAGGCACGATAGATTCCTCTTGTTTGATATAAAGCTTTTAGTCTTTTACGATCATACTTCCTGAAAACAATCAACAATACGAGAACTGCGACTAACGCAAGTAAGTTTACATAATACATACTTCACCTCCTTTCCAGGCATAAGCCTAAATTTAGTAAATATTCGATTTATAAAACTTTCCGGCGGCCGGATGTAATTTACAGCTTTACACCGCTCTCCGGGAGCAGCGCCCAAACGCACGTTTATCAATCTTCACTGACCAGTGGTCATACATGTATATCAAGAATACGGTTTCCCCACCATATGGCGCCGAAGTAGATGATCAGACATAAAGTCATCAGCAGCCGGCCGCCGGTATTTTCATATAAAATATTCATAAAACCACCGGAAAACAGACGCATATATAAAATTACGGCGGCAGGGATGATCACCATCAGATAAAATTCGTTGCGTTTGCCGGAGATAAGGGTGGAAATCTCGTTTTCAATTTCGATTTTATTTTTAATAGTGTCCACGCTGTTTTTTATAATTGCAGTCATGCTTCCGCCGCCACGGTTAGCGATGGCGATGACTTCAGAAAAGCTCTGGATATCTTCATGCCTGCTGCGCCGGGCGAAATCATCCATACAGGCTTCAACCGTGATATTCCGGTCAAGCTTGCGGGTAATATCCTGAAATTCACGAACAATATCTGCCTTTGATTCGTAGGTGAGCAGCAGATCCCTGGCAGCCTTGCGAAATGCATGCTCCAATGTATTTCCTGTGGCGACAAAGGAGTAGAGTAATATGATGGCATCCTTAAACTGCCGTCCAAGGCTTTGTCGTCGCGCCTTGATCATCCTTTGCTTTTGATACTTTATCAGCAGGAGCAGCACCGGTATAAAGGCGGTGAGCACCCAAATGGAATCATAAAACAGAAACCCGATCACAAGTGTTCCGCCAGCGGTTGTTGCCGTAAGCCCGGCCCACTCCTTCAGGCAAAAATGATATTCATCATAATTCAAACTCTGCTTTTTTATTCGGGGGCGCTTTAAGCACTTTAATTGTGTAAGAGCCGAATTGAACGTTACAAGCGTTTTAACCTTACCCATAGTGCTCACTCCAGTGATATCCCTGCCGACAGCAGCTTTTTGATATTTTTCAGAGAGTTACCGGTGGATTTAAGGCGGCCAACGACCCTGCCGTTACTACTAAATAAAGCCTCCTGACCGTCAGTGCCGCCGGACTCTGAATGGCTGCCGTAGGAGCCGCGCTCTCTGAGCAGTGGTTCCTCAGTGAATTTATATAAAGGGTTAAAAATGACCTCGCCGTCTTTAAAGCCTTCCACCTCCACAACCTCCAGTACTCTGCGGGATTTATCCCGGAGCCTGCCAAGATGGATAACAATATCCAAAGAGGAAGCGATCTGCTGGCGTATCGCCATCAATGGAATATCTGTGCCCATGAGAATCATCGTCTCCAGGCGGGAGATCATATCACTCACGGAATTGGCATGTCCAGTCGAAATCGACCCATCATGTCCAGTATTCATAGCTGAAATCATGTCGATAGCCTCCGGACCACGGATCTCGCCCACGATCACGCGGTCCGGGCGCATCCGGAGACTGGATTTGATCAGATCCCGGATCGTCACAGCATTCTCCCCATCGGAATTTGCATTGCGCACCTCCAGCCGGACAAGGTTATCAATTCCTTTTATCTGGAGCTCCGCAGAATCCTCGATGGTGATGACTCTCTGATCCGACGGGATATATCCGGCCAGGGCATTAAGCATCGTTGTTTTACCGGAGCCGGTGGAACCGGAAATAAATATATTATAGCCAGCCGTCACAAGCTTTTTCAGAAAATTCGCCACCTCCACAGTGATGGAACCCCATTTGATCAGACGGTCCATCGTAATGGATTCGGCGGAAAATTTGCGGATGGTAAGTATGGGCCCGTCGATGGCCACCGGCTTTAATACCACATTGACACGGGAGCCATCCTCCAGCCGGGCGTCCACAATGGGCGAGGCTTCGTTCACATGGCGGTTGGAGCGGGATACGATCTGCTGGATCACATCCTCCAGCTTTTCAGTGGATTCAAAACGCTTGTGCCATGGATAAAGGCGTCCGTCCTTTTCAAAAAAGATGCTGCCTCCGCCATTAACCATGATCTCGGTGATCTCCTTATCGTCTAAAAGCTCCTGGAGCAGATCCAGACGGCGGATCGCATTAAATAATTCCTGCTTTAATGTAAGGCGGGTGACGACGCTCATATACACCTCCTGGCTTTTACTCTGGATGCGGCTTTCAATAATCTTCATAATATCCTCATCTGTATATTCTTTTTCTGCGGGCATATCATCCAAAACCTCCTCTCTCAAAACTCTTTTCAAATCATAGTAATCCATGATGTACCCCTCCTGATAATTTCAATTCTAATTTATTTAAAACATCTTTCTTCCCCATAAAATCCAGTAAGGACTCAAATCGGCGGCTTTTCTCTTCAGTCTGCGGCGTATATGGCAGATAAATTTTGGCGCAGAGCTCCATGAGGGCTATATTGGGCAGTGTACCGCCAAAATCAAGGATGATCGTTTTGTATTTGCTGTGAGTCATTAACTGCTCCAGCCAGAAGAGCCACTCGTCCTCACTAACTTCCATGAGGTCATAGGGGCAGGCGGCCGGAGGGAGGATATCCAGTCCATCCTCGTGGGTGAGATAACTCTCCATTTTCCCGGAGATTCCTTCCTGTTTCTCCTTTATTAAAACAATCATGTCCGACAGACTGCAGCCCATGGAAGTATTCAGTGACAGCTCTTCAAAGCTTATATACAGACAGTCCGGTACGTGGCTTTTCGCCAGTTCCAGAGCAAAGGCCTCCCGTCTTGTATATTCCCCGGGCGCAAAAACCCCAAGAAGCTGCACGAAATGATCCTCTTTACCGAGCGCGCCTTTAGCATATCGCTGCTGTGCGGGATCGATACATGTATCCAATAAAAATGCATAAAGCTGGCCCGCAGACTGATACTTATCTGTAATATCGATTTCAATACCGGAGTCGTAAGTGTCCTTAGCCGATTCCCAGTCAAAATCCCCTTCGTTGAGCAGGATCAGCCGGCGCCAGACTTTATCCATATCACCGGCGGATATCTTCCGTGCGACCGGATCATACAGATCGGAATTAAGCAGCAGGATACCTGAATCCTCCGCCGCCCGGCAGGCGCTGTCCGCAGTCGTATATGTCATTACATTAAATGGTGAACGCTCACGATGCTGGATAAATCCATCCAGCCGGGCAAGATAAAGTTCATCCGGGTCACATATATGCAGGTTTACTTTTTTCATAACACATCCTCCAAAAATAAAATGATCGTGACAAATCAACCATAGCTGCTTATCCAGTCAGAGCCATGTATAGTAAGGAGCCCAAAGCGATACACAGGGAAAAATGGATGGTTTCCCCGGCCTGAGGCTGATTTAGATTATAGTACGGAGCCGGGCCCCGTGTTTTTATCAGGTGGTTGAAGTATTGCATAAAGTAATGCAGACGGCTAAAGAAGTTCCGATGCTTTATCATTAACGTAAGTGAAAGGACAGCACCTGTAAAAAATGCTGCTATGATAGAAAAAACACTCCCCCGCAGGCCAAGAAATGCACCTGCAATCATAAATAACTTAATATCCCCTGCGCCGATCATGGCGAATATATGTAGCAAAAACAGTAAAAGGAAGGGCAGCAGGCAGCCGGACAGCGCATCCGCCAATCCGTGAAATCCCCGGCAGTAGCAATTTATAAAGAACCCGGTGAAAATCCCGGTTATGATCAACAGGTTCGGGATTTTGTCGAATCTGAAATCCAGAAGGACCGCTGCCGACAAAAATAGTATTAAAATCACATCAATTATGATATGCAATTCATCACCTCTATTCAATTTGTATCCGGGGGATTGTTCCGGCTCGTTACCGGTTATGATGTCTTGATCTGTTTTGTAAGATGATTATACCTCCGACATATCCCCACGTCCAGCCCTTAAAAGATGACCTTTTTGACGGTAAATTTAAGGAGTTGACGGCCTCTGCTAACAAACTATATCAGTTGACAAAATTGGCAGTCTATCTCAAAATTCGGGAAAATACGGCATGGCAGGAGTAAAGATAGTAAACGGACATGATTGTGCCAGCGGCCCAATCATCACTATACATGAAAGCCGATTGCTCCGTGCTCCGCACACACTTGATAACTTTCACAGTAAATTTATTAATTTCAGCCGAAAATATGGCTTTCGCTCCGCACATCTGTTATAATATCAAAATGAAAATATTATAATAATAAAGTGAGGTATATATGATGAGACATACAAATACGGGCACATGTTCAAGAGCCGTGGAATTTGAAGTAGAAAATAACATTATTAAAAGCTGCCAGTTTGTGGGAGGCTGCCACGGAAACACTCAGGGTGTTGCACGTCTGGTCGTCGGAAGAAATATTGACGATGTCATTGCAACGCTGGATGGTATTGACTGCAATGGCCGCGGAACCTCATGTCCGGACCAGCTCGCTCAGGCATTAAAACAGTATAAAGCTCAGAATCAATAAAATGTGAAGTCCGCAGGAGGCGTATCCCATGAAGAAAATAGTTTTAACCGGAGGAGGAACGGCCGGGCACGTGACGCCGAACATTGCCCTGATCCCGGCCCTGAAAAAGGAAGGCTACGAAATTTATTATATCGGTTCTCATAATGGCATTGAAAAGAAGCTTATTGAGGAATACGGTATTCCCTATTACGGTATATCCTCTGGAAAGCTGCGCCGCTATTTTGATGTGAAAAACTTTACGGACCCGTTCAGAGTGGTCAAGGGGCTTTTTGACGCCAAAAGTATTATGAAAGAGCTGAAGCCGGATGTGGTATTTTCAAAGGGCGGCTTTGTGTCGGTTCCTGTGGTCATGGCTGCGAAGAAATGCCATGTGCCGGCGATCATTCACGAATCGGATATGACTCCGGGGCTGGCAAACAAGCTGAGCATCCCTTCGGCCTATAAAGTCTGCTGTAACTTTCCGGAAACCGTGTCCTATTTACCGGAAGGAAAGGCTGTGCTGACCGGCTCGCCCATCCGCAGGGAGCTCTTTGACGGAAACCGCCTGAATGGTCTGGATTTTTGTCATTTCAGTATTAATAAGCCGGTGCTTTTGATCATTGGCGGCAGCCTTGGGTCCGTGGCCATCAATAAGGCCGTAAGGAATTTACTGCCGGAGCTTTTGAAAAAGTATCAGGTGATCCATCTTTGCGGGAAGGGGAATATGGACCCCGCTCTGGACCATCTGGACGGCTATGTGCAGTTTGAATATATTAAAAAAGAGCTCAGTGACCTGATGGACGCCGCCGATGTTGTGATTTCAAGAGCCGGAGCCAATGCCATCTGTGAGCTGCTGGCCTTAAAAAAACCGGCGATTTTGATTCCGCTGCCTGCGGCGTCCAGCCGGGGCGACCAGATTCTTAACGCCCAATCCTTTGAAAAGCAGGGATTTAGCTATCTGCTCAAGGAGGAGGATATGACCGACGCATCCTTAAAGGATGCCATCGAATATGTATTTGCAAATCGGACCGGCTATATCGAGGCCATGGGAAAAAGTCCGATGAATGATGCGATCAGTATTATTGTCAATTTAATAAATGAGGCTGCCGGGAAGTAAAGGATGTGATCAGGCTGAAGAAACACGCAGAACGCGTTTTCTCCGGCCTGATTTTTTTGTGGGGCGGAACTGGTATAATTCGCAATAATAAGCAATTTTTAACACGTCTGGCAATGGCCGTTTTACTCCGGGAATTATATAATTAAAATATCTTATGGATATATGCGGAGGGTCGATGGACGATGAAGTATGGATATTTTGATAATAAAAAAAGAGAATATGTGATTGACAAAGTGGATCTGCCCACTTCATGGACAAACTATCTGGGCGTTAAGGATATGTGTGCGGTAGTAAACCACACGGCCGGCGGGTATGTATTTTATAAATCACCGGAGTATCACCGGATCACCCGTTTCAGGCCCAATGGCGTGCCGATGGACCGCCCCGGGCATTATGTGTATTTGAGAGATGATGACAGTAAGGATTATTGGAGCATTTCCTGGCAGCCTGTGGGAAAACCGCTGGATGAGGCCCGGTATGAGTGCCGGCATGGCCTGTCCTATACAAAATATACATGTGATTACAGTGATATTTATGCGGAACAGACGCTGAGTATTCCACTAGGTGACCCGGTAGAGCTGTGGGATGTGGTCATTAAAAACAACGATACAAAGCCGAGGAATTTATCCGTTTTTTCGTATTGTGAATTTTCGTTCCACCATATCAATATGGATAATCAGAACTTTCAGATGAGCATGTATGCCGCGGGTTCGTCCTATGAAGATGGTATTATTGAACATGACTTATTTTATGAGGAGTTCGGTTTTCAGTATTTTACTTCCAATTTTGAACCGGACAGCTATGATTGTGTGAGAGATAAATTTATCGGTCTGTACCACACCGAGGATAATCCGGCGGCGGTGGAGAACGGATGCTGTGGCGGAAGCACGGAGCTGGGAAATAATCACTGCGGCTCCCTTCATAAGCGGGTGACCTTAGCGCCCGGGGAGGAAGTGCGGCTTGTATTTATGCTCGGGGAAGGCGGCCGGGAGGAAGGCCGTAAAATTCGCGCAAAATACAGCGATACTTCAGCGGTTGACAGGGCTTATGAGGAGCTTTGGGCCTTTTGGGATAACAAGCTGAATAAGCTTCAAATTGAGACGCCCAATGAAGGTATGAATACGCTGATCAATATTTGGACGCTTTATCAGGCGGAGATCAATGTTATGTTTTCCCGCTTTGCCTCCTTTATCGAGGTGGGCGGCCGGACCGGTCTGGGTTATCGGGATACGGCGCAGGATTCCATGACCGTTCCCCATTCCAATCCGGAAAAATGCAGGCAGAGGATTGTGGAATTACTCCGGGGTCTTGTAAAGGAAGGCTATGGGCTGCATTTATTCCAGCCGGAATGGTTTGATCCCGATACGGAAATAAAGCCGTTTAAATCGCCCACAGTGGTGCCTACGCCCAATCTGAAGGATGTGATCCACGGGCTGGAGGATACCTGTTCCGATGATGCTCTCTGGCTCATCGCATCCATTGTTGAATATATAAAAGAAACCGGTGACATCGATTTTGTGTATGAGGAAATCACCTATGCCGACGGCGGTAAAGGTACGGTTTACGAGCATATGACCCGCATCCTTGACTTTTCCACAAGACAGGTGGGAGAAACTGGCGTATGCAAAGGACTTCGGGCCGACTGGAATGACTGTCTGAACCTGGGCGGTGGCGAGAGTGCCATGGTTTCATTTTTACATTACTGGGCATGTGATAATTTTGTTCAGTTGGCCGCGTATCTTGGGCGGACCGAGGATGTTCAAAAATATGAGAAGATTATGGAAAATATCCGTCAGGTAGCTGACCGCGAGCTTTGGGATGACGGCTGGTATATTCGCGGCATTACAAAAAATGGCCGTAAAATCGGAACGCATGCGGATAAAGAGGGGCGTATCCATCTGGAGTCCAATGCCTGGGCTGTGCTCTCCGGCGCTGTGCCAAAGGATAAGGGCGTAAAGGCTATGGATGCGGTTGATGAATATTTATACACCCCCTACGGCATTATGCTCAACGGGCCTGCGTATACGGTGCCGGATGATGATATCGGCTTTGTGACCCGCGTGTATCCGGGGCTGAAAGAAAATGCTTCGGTATTCAGCCACCCAAATCCATGGGCATGGGCTGCGGAGTGTACGCTTGGCCGCGGCGACCGGGCTATGAAATTTTACAATGCCCTCTGCCCGTATTACCACAATGATAAGATTGAGGTGCGGGAAGCGGAGCCTTATTCCTACTGCCAGTTTATTATGGGGAAGGCGCACACGGCCTATGGCCGGGCAAGACACCCGTTTATGACCGGAAGCGGCGGCTGGGCCTATTATTCAGTGACCCACTATATCCTCGGGATAAAGCCGGATCTGGATGAATTGAAGATCGATCCTTGTGTACCCTCAGACTGGAAGGAATTTTCAGTGACACGGGCATGGAGGAACGGAAAGTATCACATTCATGTGACGAATCCTGATGGCGTTATGAAAGGTGTAAAGAGCCTTATGCTGGATGGAAAAGCTGTGGATAAAATCCCGGCGCTTGAAGGTGAACATGAAGTACGGGTAGTCATGGGATAAGCTGTGTGCATATGCGTAACCGTTCGTTCCTTAAAACGGATACAGATATTGATAAGGAGTGGGAATATGATTAAATTTGGTACAGGCGGCTGGAGAGCCATTATTGGCGACGAATTTACAAAGGCAAATATACAGAGGTTATCTCAGGGGCTGGCTGCGAAAATGAAGCATGAGGGTGTGGACGGCGAAGGTATTGTCATGGGCTATGACCGCCGGTTCCTCTCAAAGGAAGCTATGCACTGGGCTGCGGAAATTTTTGCGGCGCAAAATATAAAGGTTTATATTATCAATCATTCTGAGCCGACGCCGCTTGTTATGTTTTATGTGGAGAAGCATCAGCTCCACTATGGCATGATGGTGACTGCCAGCCATAATCCGGCGATTTACAATGGTATTAAAATATTTACGTATGGCGGCCGTGATGCCGACGAGATCCAGACACAGGAAATCGAAACGTATATCGGCCAGGTGTGCGATGAAGATATTATTGCCATGGATTACGATATGGGTGTGGAGAAAGGTTTGATCATCGACATCCGGCCAAGAAATGAGTATCTGGATAATATTATCAAGGAAATTGATATGAACGCCATCCGGGAGCGGGGGCTGCGGATCGTCCTGGACCCCATGTACGGTGTCAGCGAGACGTCTCTTAAAACAATCCTGCTCACGGCGCGGTGCGAGGTGGAAACGATCCATGAGCGCCACGATACGCTGTTTGGAGGAAAATTGCCGGCGCCCAATGTGGATACGCTGCGGCCGCTGCAAAACTTTGTGACCGATAAGCATTTTGATCTGGGAATCGCCACCGATGGTGATGCCGACCGGATCGGTATTATTGATGACACCGGGCGTTTTCTGCATCCCAATGATATTCTGGTCGTGCTTTATTACTATCTTGTGAAGTACCGGGGCTGGCATGGACCTGCGGTGCGCAATATTGCCACCACGCATATGCTGGACCGCATTGCCGCAAAGTACGGTGAAAAATGCTATGAGGTTCCGGTAGGTTTTAAGTATATTTCTTCAAAGATGATCGAGACAAATGCGATTTTAGGCGGCGAGTCCTCGGGCGGTCTTACGGTGCGCGGACATATTCATGGCAAAGACGGCATTTACGCTGCTGCGCTGCTTGTGGAAATGCTTGCCGTGACCGGGAAAAAGCTGTCGGAGATCATGGACGGGATTCGTGAGGAATTTGGCCAGATCCATATGGAGGAAAGAGATTATAAATTTACTCCGGAAAAGAAATACGAGATTTATAACCGTATTCTTGTGGATAAAGAGCTGCCTGCACTGCCCTATGATGTGGATAAAATTTCATATCTGGACGGATGTAAAATATATTTCAAAAACGGCGGATGGGTCATTGCCCGTTTTTCAGGAACGGAGCCGCTGCTGCGGATTTTCTGTGAGATGGGCCAGCCGGAGGATGCCGCCAATGTCTGCCGCATATTTGAACAATTTTTAAATATTTAACGGATAATCAAGATAAAAGTATCGCAAAGCATAATTTGTTTGCGGTACTTTTTTTCTTTTGAGGACGAACGCGACATTGTATGATATAATAGGAGTCTGGGGCGGGCGTTTTGAAATATAACCGTCCGGCCCATGGGAATGGTTAAGACGAATTAAATTCTGGGAGGATTTATAGATGCGCAGGAAAAAGTATTCACTGAAAGGGAAGGTACTGGGCTTTTTGTTTGCCAGTTGGCTGCTGCCCATACTGATGATGATCATCGTTTTTATTTATTATCTGGTCAGCCATCATTACCAGAATGTGAGCAACAATCTGATGGAGCAGCTTGCTTATAATGTAAATCTGTGCATGGAGCGGCTGGACAACTGCACCGACGGCTCCAGACAGGCCACCTACGACCGGGTGATCCAGAATGCATACAATGAATATATGCGGATCAGCAACCGCAGCAGTGAGAATCCGGAGGACGATACGGCTAAGGATGCCAATGCCTATGACGATTACCGGCGAAAGGTCAACGATTATATGGCTCAGGAATACAGCCGCAGTGAGTATTTTCAAAATGTAATATTTTTTATGCAGGATAATCCATCCAGATATTGCTATACCTTCAGCACCCGCGCAGGCGGAAGCCAGAGGACCGTTACAAATTACTGGCAGGAGGACCATGATCACGTTCTGGAATTTGCCAGTACGCTGGATACAAATATTGGTTTTTATGAAAATGATGGACGTCTTTATCTTGTGCGAAATATGGTCGATACGTCCTTTCAGACCATGGGTGTGCTCGTCATGCGGCTCAATGACAGCTTTATTTTTGGCAATCTCCACAGTATGCCATGGACCACGGCGCTGACCATGGATTTTGCCGGTTATCAGACAGCGCTTGACGGTGATTTTATCGACGAACTGGGGATTAATAAGGGCGAGCCTTTAAAGGGCAGCGGCCAGATCAGCCTGTCACATGACATGTATATT
Organism: Lachnospiraceae bacterium; assembly: GCA_902363555.1. Classification (GTDB taxonomy): domain Bacteria; phylum Bacillota; class Clostridia; order Lachnospirales; family Lachnospiraceae; genus Catenibacillus. The sequence continues at coordinate 856,361 of CABJAM010000001.1, forward strand.
TATTATACCGGAAGAAATATCGACTATACGATCCGGCTGATCATGCAGGTGGACCGTGAGGCTATGATGAATCCATTTTACGGTTATCCGTATGTGATGGCCGGTGTGTTTATTATGATGATACCTCTGTCGTTGTTTTTTATACGGACATATCAGACCCATGTGACGCAGCCGGTGAAGAAGCTCATGGATGGCGCAGCAGAGATTGAAAAAGGGAATCTGGGCTTTCAGATGGAGAATCAGGAGCGCAGCCAGGAATTTTATTATCTTGAGGAGTCCTTTAACAGCATGTCCAGGCGGTTAAAGCAGCAGTTTGACCATATTTATCAGGAGGAGATCGCCATAAGGGATGCACGGATCATGGCGCTCCAATCCCATATTAATCCGCATTTTATGAATAATACGCTGGAGATCATTAACTGGGAAGCGCGGTTGAACGGCGATGTGAAGGTTTCCAAAATGATCGAGGCGCTTGGAACGCTTATGGATGCGGCCATTGACCGGAAAAAACGGTCGGTCATCCGGCTGGCGGAGGAGATGATTTATGTAAACTCATACTTATATATTACAACGGAACGGCTTGGGAAGCGTCTGACGGTAGAACAGGATCTGCCCAAGGATATTATGGATATTTTTGTGCCCCGCCTGATCTTGCAGCCTGTGATTGAAAATGCAATTGAACATGGGATCATTCCAAACCGCAAAGGAACGGTGCGGATTCATGGGCAGCGCGTGGACGATTACCTGTATTTGGATATCATTAATGATGGAACTATGTCGGATGAGGACCGTGAGCATATACATAAGCTGCTTGATAATGATTATGATACGAGCCAGGAGAGCTCCGGAAGCATGGGCATAGCCAATGTAAATCAGCGCCTGCGGATCATTTACGGGGATGAATGCGGCCTGTCTCTTGAGGCGCTGGACGAAAGCCATGTCCGTGCCCGGCTCAAAATCCGCATCCTTGACGAAACGCAGCAACCCGAATAAAATCCAAAATAAAAGCGGCTTCGGCCGCTTTTTGCGCGAAGCGACGACCCGGCAATGTGCAACCCGTATAGTGGTTTTTGTCATTTTTTGTCGGGCAGAGACAAATAGAACAATAAAATACAATAAATACCAAGTTTGGTTGTTTATTTTTTTGCTCAAATAAGCGATAATAAACTCACAAACACATACGGATGTTTTAAACAAGGAGGAGGATTCTAAATGAAAAAGGGAATCGCATTATTATTATCAATCGTTATGGTTTGCTCATTAGCCGCAGGCTGCGGCTCAGGCTCCAGTGAAACAAAGGCTCCGGAAACCAAAGCTCCGGCAGCGACCACAGGTGAAACAAAAGGCGGCGCAGAAACGACTGCCGAAACAAAAGAAGCTCAGACAGATGCTGCTAACCCTGTTGAATTAAACGTAGTTACCACTTATGCAGGTAATGACAGCAATGCTCCCAATTATAACGAAGCAGTTAAAGCATGGGAAGAAGCTACCGGCAACACAGTGATCGATGGTTCTCAGACATCCAACGAAGCATTTAAAGCTCAGGTAGCCAATGACTTCCAGACCGGTTCCGAACCCGACGTTCTGTTCTACTTCACAGGCGCCGATGCCAATTCCTTTATCGATGGCGGCAAGGTTATGAGCCTTGATGAAATCCGTGCAGAGTATCCGGAATATGGCGCTAACATGGACGATGCAAAAATCCCATCAGCAACCAATGGCAAGAAATACGTTCTTCCTGTAAATGGTATTTGGGAATCCATGTTCATCAACACAAGAGTACTTGAAGAAGCCGGCGTTGAAGTTCCCGGAGCAGACTACACATGGGATCAGTTCCTGGCAGACTGCGAAAAGATCAAAGCCGCAGGCAAAACACCGATCGCTGTTGCACTTGGCGAGGTTCCTCACTACTGGTTCGAGTTCAGCATCTATAATTACAATGGTCTTGACAATCACCTGAAACTGCCCGCATCCGCAGAAGATGAAATCGGACAGAACTGGGTTAAAGGTATCGAAGACATTAAGGCTCTTTACGATGCCGGATATATGCCAGCCAACACAAATTCCGCAACAGACGCAGAAACACTGGAGCTGTTCTACCAGGATGAAGCCGCATTCCTTATCGACGGTAACTGGAGAATCGGCGGTATCCTTCAGTCCTGCCAGTCTGACCCGGATGATGAGTCCACTTTGGATACAGAAGAACTTGAAAAATTTGCAGTTGGCTATGTTCCTGCAAAGGAAAACAGAAAATCTACCGACCTGATCGGCGGATGTACAGCAGGCTACTACATCACAAAGAAAGCATGGGATGATCCTGAAAAGAGAGCCGCTGCTGTAAACTTCGTAGAGTATATGACCGGTGATGACATTGTTATGAAATTCTCCGGCGTAGGTTCACACGCACTGAAAAATGCACCGGACATTGATCTGTCACAGTTCAATTCGCTGCAGGTGAAAGCTATCGATATGGTTAAAGGTGCCACAGGCTTTGTAGGCGCTGTACAGGATTCCATTTCCACACCTTGCCGTGTTCCATTATTTGATGGTATGCCTAAGCTGGTGACCGGCGATACGGACATTACAAGCGCTGTACAGGAATGTATCGATCTGATGGCTGAAGAAGCTGCTGGCGGCGGAGAGACAGCAGCAGAATAAAATATGAATCTCAGGATTCCGTATTGTTTGGTTGTGAGTGTATGATTTTAAGAGCCGGAGATGGTATAAAAGCTCGTCTCCGGCTCTTTTTCTAAGAAAAGGGTGAAGTTATGGGTGCAAATATTTATAAAAATAAAAAACCGCTGCTTCTGTTCTTAATACCGGCCTTCGCATTTATGGTCGTTTACCTGTACTATCCGTTCTTTATGAACATTCTGAACAGCTTTCAGAATATCGCCGGTATGGGCGAGGCAAGCAAGGGGCTTAATTCCCCGTGGTACTCCAATTATGTGGAGATGTTTACAGACCCCAACATGCGTACAGCAATTGTCAATACGCTGATTATGATGGTAGTCACACTGATCGGCCAGGTCGGTATCGCTTTAATACTGGCACTTCTGGTGGATAATATCCGCCATGCTCAAAAGTTTTTCCGTGTCGTTTATTTCTTCCCGATCATTATTTCAGCTACAGCGCTGGGTTTACTGTTTAACCTGATCTTCCTTTATAAAACCGGTATGATCAACCAGGTCCTCCAATCGCTGGGCGCGTCGGAGCTTACAAACTGGAAGGATGAGGCGCACGCGCTCGTTACAATGATGCTGCCGGTTATGTGGCAGTATGTGGGCTTCTATTTTATCATTATTGTCACCGGCCTGAATAATATTTCCAATGACCTGTATGAGGCCGCCTCCATCGACGGCGCCAGCCGCTGGCAGAGAGTCCGCTACCTGAGTATTCCTCTGATACACAATGTTTTATGTACATGTGCGGTTCTGGCAATCACCGGCGCACTGAAAGTATTCGACTTACCGTGGGTAATGTTCCCCAAGGGAATGCCGCTGGATAAAACGTGGATGACGGGTACATACATGTATTATCAGATTATGAACCGCAATAACACCGATTATAGTGCAGCTATCGCAGTATTGATCGCAGTTCTAGGTATTGTTATTTCCAGAATCGTTAATGTTGTGTTCAAAGAAAAGGATTATTAAAGAAGGGGCAGGATGTAATTATGAAAAAGAAAAAAGTATCCATATCGCAGATAATTATATACATTTTGCTCATATTATGGGCATTGACCACCATATATCCTATCGTGTGGGTCGTACAAAATTCATTTAAAGCCAAAAATGCCATTGTTTCCAATTCATTTTCACTGCCGCTTGGAGAGCTGTTTACATTTTCCAATTACAAGACAGCCTTTAAGAGCATGAATATCGGCAGCGCCTATATGCACAGTCTTGTCATATCCATTTCAGTCTGTGTGGTTGTCGTTCTTCTGGCCGGCATGGCCTCCTACGGTCTTGTCCGCTATCAGTTTAAGGGCCGTGCGCTGCTCAATTCACTGGTTGTAGCTGGCATGATGTTCCCGGTGTTTTCCACCATCATCCCTGTGTTCCGTATGGAATTTTCCTGGGGGCTTGCTGGAAATAATAACGTATGGCTGTCGATCCTGGCCACGATCCTGCCACAGATCGCAGGAAATATGTCCTTTGCCATTGTGGTGCTCAGCGGCTATATCCGGGGCCTGCCCATCGAGCTGGAGGAAGCCGCATATATGGAAGGCTGCAAGGCCCGCCAGATCTTTACAAAGGTTATTATGCCCATCACCAAACCAAGCTTTGCTACTGTGGCTATCTTCTCATTTTTGTGGAGCTACAATGACCTGTTTACCCAGTCCTTCTTCCTGAGAACAAAACAAAAATATACAATTACCATGCTGTTAAATATGATCTCCTCCAATGAGGGTACGAACTACGGTCTTATGGCAGCGGCTGTAACACTTGTTGTTGTTCCTGTACTTATTGTTTACATTTTCCTGCAGAAGTATATTATCAAGGGTATGACTGCCGGCGCGATCAAAGGCTGACATGCGTAATTTTGTTGGTCCGTAAAACCTGTTTTTATGATATAATAGGGAGTAACCTGATGGCCAGGCTTATCAAAGATTACTGAAATTTTACGGGGAGAAGCAGGAGGATGTATGTACAAGGTTGTGATAATTGATGATGAACCGGTAATTGTAAAGGGGATAACAAAGGTTGTGCCCTGGGCGAAGTTTGATTGTGAGGTTGTGGCGACGGCGGAGGATGGGCTGGATGGCCTTCGGGTCATGGCTCAGTACCGGCCGGATATAGTGATCACAGATATTGCCATGCCGGGCATGGATGGTTTGAAAATGATTGCAGCGATCCGTTCGGAATACCCGGATACGGTGGTGAGTATTCTGACCGGTTACAGAGATTTTGACTTTGCCCAGCAGGCGATCCGTCTGGGGGTTACACGTTTTCTGTTAAAGCCGTCCAATATGGATGAGCTGGAGGAGGCGGTATCCGCCATGTGCCAGCGGCTGGGGCGGATCAAAAGTATACCGGTGGTGGAAGCGCCGGAACCGGAGGCAAAGACTCCGGAGGAGGAGCCTGCCCACGAGGCCGGGAGCTTTATCGTGAAAAATGCTGTGGATTTCATGGAGAAAAACTATGTCTGCAAGCTGACCCTGGCTGATGTTGCAGATAAGTGCTATGTGAGTCAGTGGCATTTAAGCAAGCTTTTGAATAAGCACCTGAATCAGAATTTTTCGGAAATCCTTAACGGAATCCGGATCAAAGAGGCCAAAAAGCTGTTGGCCGATCCGTCTCTGCGTATCGGAGAGGTGGCGGAGATGGTAGGTTTTATCGATATGGCGCATTTTTCAAGGGTGTTTAAGAAGCTGGAGGGTGTGTCTGCCAATGAGTATCGGAATAAATTATAAGAAACGAATGTTTGCGGGCTGCCGCGGCACTGTTTTCCGGACCCAGATCCTGGGGAGGAAAGCTTGCTGCGGCAGTTTTTTTGTTTTCAATGGCCCAAAGGATACAACTTTTTTACAATAATGTGCTAAACTTAGGATGCAATTGGCGCAGTTTGTGTGCTGCGGGCGCAGATTGTGATCAGGCAGCGTCCTAAAGTGCTGAGAGCCTAAGGTGCTATGAAGTGCGTGGCCATGGACGGATATACGGTGAAATGAGGGATAAGGATGATAAAAATTTTATCTGTGGAGGACGACCGGCTGATTTCCAGGTTATTGGAGATCAACCTGAAGGATAAAGGGTATGCGTGTACCTGTGTTTATGACGGTATGGCTGCGGCGGACCTGCTGGAGCATGAGCGGTTTGATCTGGTACTGCTGGATATCATGCTGCCGGAGGTGGACGGGTACGAGCTTTTGGAATACATTAAGCGGCTGGAAATTCCTGTGATCTTTCTGACGGCAAAGGGCGACGTCGCCGACCGGGTGAAGGGGCTGAATCTGGGGGCGGAGGATTATATCGTAAAGCCTTTTGTACTGGTGGAGCTGCTGGCCCGCATCGAGGTGGTGCTGCGGCGTTTTAAAAAGACCGATGTGGTGTACACCTTTGATAATATTACTGTGGATGTGCAAAAACGAAGCGCCTGCCTGGACGGCGTTTTGATAGATACGACGCCCAAGGAATTTGATCTGCTCGTTTTGTTTATCAAGAATGTGAATATTGCCCTGTTCCGCAATAAAATATTTGAGCTGGTGTGGGATGGGGATTATGAGGGGGATACCCGCACCGTGGATATCCATGTGCAGCGGCTCCGCAAAAAGTTTCATCTGGAGAAGAAATTAAAAACGATATACAGGGTGGGGTACCGCCTGGAAAGCAGCGCAGAAAATGTGTAACCGTACAGATTGGGCGGTTACAAACTATGCCGGGAACGTAGGTTGATAATATGAAATTTGGTATAAAAGTGCTCATATGTAATTTAATATTGCTTCTTGTCTTATTTGGGGCCGGCGGGGGGCTTCTGGTCTGGCACAGCTACCGCCTGGCGCTTCAAAGCGCAGTGGATAACGGACTGGAGGAAAATCAGCTTCTGCGGTCTGCCATGGAGCTTTCGGCGCTTAAATATGTGTCTCAGGGTGTGGATAATAATGATGATATTATCCAGGCGGCGGTGAAGGATATGACTTATGGGATTCAGGGAACGCAGACGTCGGTCTATCTGCTGAACGCGTCCGGTGAAAAGCTGTTTTTTAATGGCTTTGAGGAGCATCCGGATTTACCTGAGGATACGTCACTGCTCTCGTTTTCCATGGACGAGCTTACGAACGGCCTTGACCTTCAGAAAAAAAGCTACAAGATCCATCCACAAAACGGCGCATATTTATTATTTACGGCCGGCCGTTCGGATCTCAGTGACCAGTCCTATTATCTGATCAGTGTCCGGGATATAACGGGAGTTTATGACAATATACGGAATCAGTTTAAGTTTTACAGATATGTTCTGCTGGCACTTGTGGCTGCGTGCTGCGGCGCTTTATTTGTAATTCTGAGGATTTTAACCCGCTCCATACGCCAGTTGGATCAGTCCACCGAAAAAATTATGAATGGTGATTATTCCATACAGGTGGATGTACATTCAAACGATGAGATCGGCGCCCTTGGGGAAAAGTTTAACCGGATGACACAGGCGATTTCCAGTCATATTCATCAGGTGGAGGAGGAAGGCCGGCGGCGTGAGGAATTTGTGGCGAATTTCACCCATGAGCTGAAAACGCCGATGACGACAATTATCGGCTATGGCGATATGATCCGTTCTAAAAATCTGCCCGATAATTTACGATTTGAGGCGGCCAATTACATTGTGGAGGAAGGCATCCGGCTTGAGAAAATGTCATCCAAGCTTTTTGATCTTTTTATCGCTAAAAATGATCATGTGGAGCTTCACCCTATATGTACGGCTGAGCTGTTTGAGGAGGTTCATAAAAGTGTAGGGCCTCTTCTGGAAAAGAAAAGAGTGGAATTAAAGACAAATACGGAGGATGTTTATATTCTGGGTGACAGGGAAATGCTCCGGTCCGTTTTTATCAATTTTATCGATAATGCGGTGAAAGCTTCAGAATATGACAGCGCGGTTTTGATCGATTGCCACAGTATCGGCGGTGAGCAGGTACGTATTGAGATTACCGATCAGGGCTGCGGTATTCCTCAAAATGAAGTTGAGAAGATTAAGGAAGCCTTTTATATGGTGGATAAATCCCGGGCACGGAAAGCCGGCGGCGCAGGTCTTGGGCTGGCACTGGCCAGCAAGGTTCTGGAGCTTCATCATGTCCGCTGGGAGATTTTGAGTGAGGTCGATATCGGAACATCGATCATTATGGATTTTAAGGAAGGTAAAGGTTATGGACGTTTGGCGGAAATGGAGTAAGAAAAAGAAAGCGGTTGTTATACTTTGTCCTTCATTTTTACTGCTGCTTGTGCTGGCTATGTTTTTGCCGGAATTTATTTTAAAGAAGTCCTGGGATGGGAAAATGGAGAGGGCATCTATTTCGGACAAGGATTTTCAGGGCGATGAGCTTCAAGTGACCAACACGAATATGAACTTTTTTGACAAGGTCGTTTTATTAAATCAGAATGTGGATAAGAATGAATTTGAAATAAGCGACCCTTCCAGCTATGATTGTATGAGCCTGGGCGAGGCGGTGATCCGGGCCCGGGAGAAGATTGCCGGGCTGGTTGAGGATGGGGTATATCCGGTATCTTTGGAAGGATATCAAAACTGGTATACTTACAGTGGGAGCCTTTATCAATATACGGAGCAATATTTCAGCAACTACTCCTGCTTTGTGTGGAAGCTTGTGTTTAAGCTCTACGATGGAACGATCCAGCAGGTGATTCATATGGATGCTCAGACCGGCAGAATCTTCAAAGCTCTGGTGATAGGCCCTGATGGCGTGTCCGGTGATGTGGGCGACACTGTGAAAACGTTAAATTTCGGGGATAAGGGGCAGCTCTATCAGATGAGCCGCAGCTATCCGGATAAGTTTTATTTGTTTCATACAGAAAGCATGGATGCGGAGGAAATTGCCCGGGCGCAGGAAATTGACCTGCCGGAATATGACTTAACGTTAACGGATGTGAAAGCCATGGTCAATGCCCCAGAGACTTTGTATTGGACCTCTGATGTACTCGATAATGTTTATTATGACAGACCGGTGTCTCCGCTGGCGGTTTCTGTTGTGGTGCCGGATAAAGAGGGGATGCTCTTGCAAAAGGCCCGGCGTAAGAGGATTCCTGAAAGTGATATTCAAAAATGGTATGAGGCTTCATTTCCTGAGGGAACGGAATATAATCCGCCGGGGCTGGTGGATCAGGTGGTCCGTGCTACACAATATTTACTTGATGTCGGCGCCGGAGATGATTCTTCTAAAATTGATTACCGCAATTTTTTGCAGTATTTTAAAGAATTGGATGAAGAAGGAGATAAGTTCAAATATTCTCAATTAATAGACTATTATGGACATCCATATCCGAATTTTTCCTGCCTTGTAAATTATAATGGCCTGGCTGGTTATTGCACTGTTAAAGATACAGAGGTCGTCTGTTATCTGTATACGGATGGTCTTATAACTTCGGGAAGCACGGTTGTGCAGCGAAATGGTCTATATCACGACCCTAAGATGGTTTATAAGAATAAATCTGAGCTGACCGAAACTGCGAATACGATACTGCCAGAGCTTCAAATATGCGAGGAATTTATGGATGAAACGGGATTGACGGATTATGAACTGGAAAGTATTTATTTTATTGGTTATTCGGGGGAACATAATACGGAAACTGTCTTACAATATTCCAGAAGCTTTGACAATCTGACGCTTACGGATGTGGGAACCCTTGGATTGGAATACAACCATGAACATATAATTTTGGGTGTACGGGATGGAATGCTTTGCCGATGTGAGATCGGCGCAGAGATGGAACCTGAGGAAATACTTACGGAGAATGTTCAGCTACTGCCCTTTTCGCAAATTCAGGAAAGCATACAGATATACTTGTCGAATAACGATTATAGAGTTTCTTTTGATGAGTCCTTAAGTATAAAGCTTGAATATGCGATAATTGATGACCCTGAAAACAAATATGAAAGTACGATTGTTCCAGTATGGAATTGTTATACAAGCTGGGAAACGGACAATGGTTCAGGCGTTGAATGCCTGACAGAATATATCGAGTTATCTGTTAATGCCATAGATGGTTCGATTGTAACCGGGAGAACTCTATTTTAGAATTTTAATTCTGTTTCCAGCGCGTAATGCCATTAAGGATAAAGTAGAATCCTGCGATGATTAATAAGTGAAAAACCGCTCCCTTCCCTTTATAATACAACTTATAAATCGGAAGGGAGCATTTTTCTATGAAAGAATGGTTAATTGGGCAAGGTATTATTTTTTATGTATTTGCCGGCAGCCTGCTTATCGGGCTGATCGCTGCATTTGTGGCAAATCACGGGTACAAAAGGCTGATAAAGGAGACGGAGCTGATGGCGAACACGGAGAACCGTCTGTTAAAGTACATAAAACTGAAATTTGGCAGTTACTACAAATTGAACATGAAACCCCAGGATACGCGGGCTCTGGCCAGACACTATATGTATAAATATAAAATCGGCTTTATGTCCGCAGCCTCCTGGATCAAGCTTTCCAAGCTGGCGGCCTACGTCATCGGACTGGCAGCGCTGGTGGACATGCTCATTATGATGCGCTCCGGGCAGGCCGTAGCGGATATTGTTATGATGGTTGTCACCGCAGCCCTTGGAATTGGAGTTTTATACATGCAGAACCGGATCTACAACTTCGGAGAAAAGCAGGACATGCTGGAATGGCATCTCATCGATTACCTGGAAAACTTCCTGCGCAACAAAATTGAATCCGGAAAAAATCTCCAGATGCTCGCTACCCAGGAAAGTACCGGCAAAAAAGCTTCCGGCGCTGCATATTCAGCTACAGCCGCCAATGCATCGGGAGAATACGGTACAGCCTACGGTGAAGGCAGCCGTGCCGCAGGCGGATACGCCGCCACAGCCCGCCCAACAGCCGGCGGCTACAACGAAAATGCCCGCACCGCAAGCGGCAGCTACGGTGAAAACAGCCGCACCACAAGCGGAGGTTACGGTGAAAACAGCCGCACCGCCGGCGGCAACTACGGTGAAAATGGCCGCCCGGCCAGTGGAAGCTACGGCGAAACCGGCCGTACCGCAGGCAGCGCCTACGCAGCTTCTCACGCAGATAATACATACGCCGCCACAGGCAGCTACGGTTCCGCCGGGAGAACCTCAGGAAGCCTAAATCCAGCCATGGACCGTACCCCGGCCCCAGCCGCCGGAGAAGGCCGCCGCACGGACAAGCCCACTAAAGGCACCGACGAAGCCGCCGCCGCAAAAATCGGCCAACCCTACTCCAAACCGTCCTACTACGACCCCTTCACCAAATCCGCCCCGGACCCTCAGGAAGATGAAGTAGACGCCAAAATCGTAGAAGACATCCTAAAAGAATTTCTAACAAACTAAAAAATGTAACAACAAAATTAAGTACAAAAACATAAATTTTACGCACCCCACAGCGTCTTCGGAACCCACTGCTATATCGCGATTCTTTTTTTACAGAATCAGTTGATAAATTTTAGTCAATTTGTTATTATTAATCTGGTACGTAATAATGATTAAACATATGGAGGGATAAAAAATGGCAAACAAAGTAACGTTTGACTATTCCAAGGCCAACGTATTTATCAGAGACAACGAAGTAAAACTGATGAGCAAGCTGGCAGCAGACGCAAAGGAAGTTCTTGTGAGCAAGACCGGCGCTGGTAATGATTTTTTAGGCTGGATCGATCTCCCGGTTGACTACGATAAAGAAGAATTTGACCGTATAAAAAAATCAGCGGCCAAAATTCAGAGTGATTCCGATGTCCTTCTTGTTATCGGTATCGGCGGTTCTTACCTCGGCGCCAGAGCTGCGATCGAGTTTTTACAGCATAACTTTTACAACATGCTTCCCAAGGAAGTGCGTAAGACTCCCGAGATTTATTTCTGCGGCAACAATTTAAGCAGCAGTTATATTGCCAATCTCATGGAGCTGGTGGGCGACAGAGATTTCTCGATCAATATGATTTCCAAGTCCGGTACGACCACAGAGCCGGCTGTAGCCTTCCGTGTATTCAAGGACAAGCTGGAAAAGAAATACGGCAAGGAAGAAGCTGCTAAAAGAATTTACTGCACCACAGATAAAGCCAGAGGTGCATTAAAGAATCTGGCCAATGAAGAAGGCTATGAGAGCTTTGTTGTGCCTGATGATGTAGGCGGACGTTTCTCCGTACTCACTGCTGTGGGCCTGCTCCCGATCGCTGTATCCGGCGCAGATATCGACAAGCTGATGGAAGGCGCTGCTTCTGCAAGAGAACGCTGTCTGAATCTTCCTTTTGAAGAAAATGACGCTATGCAGTATGCGGTTGTCCGCAATATACTTCTGCGTAAGGGCAAATCTGTGGAGATCACAGCAAGCTATGAGCCATCGCTCCAGTATATCGGCGAGTGGTGGAAACAGCTTTACGGCGAGAGCGAGGGCAAGGACCAGAGAGGTATTTTCCCTGCATCCGTGACGCTGACAGCAGATTTACATTCCATGGGCCAGTTTATTCAGGATGGTTCCAGAATCATGTTTGAAACGGTATTAAATGTTGAAAAACCAAAACACGACCTTTATATCGGCGAGGAGCCGGTGGATCTTGACGGCCTCAACTATCTGGCCGGCAAGGATGTGGATTTCATTAATAAGAGCGCTATGAACGGTACGATTCTTGCCCATACAGACGGCGATGTTCCCAATCTGATGTTTAAGATTCCGGAGCAGAATGAATTTTTCCTTGGCGAGCTGTTCTATATTTATGAATTTGCCTGCGGTGTCAGCGGTTACATTCTCGGAGTGAATCCATTTGACCAGCCAGGTGTGGAAAGCTATAAGAAAAATATGTTTGCCCTGCTTGGAAAACCAGGGTATGAGGAAATGACTGCACAGTTGCTTGAAAGATTATAATCCGTAAACGGATCGCTTTTTGAGCGGTGCGTAGGTAAAGCAGCAGGTACGGGGCAGCTCCTTTGGATGAGGGAGCCGCCCCGTACCTGGTTTAAGTTCATTACGGTTGGAGGCGCTGTAAGCAGTAAAAGGATGGTTTGCGGCCGGCCGTTTCGATGGCTATTTTTACTGCTGCGCGTTTACAATAGATAAAGAAAGGAGAGTGCGGTGTCATTGGCAGAACATCGCACGGAAGTATGTTATGGAGAAAGAGAAAAAGGAACTAAAGAATGTTGCCACGCCTTATGATCTGGATGGGCGGGTACCATTGAAGCTGGCCATCCCTCTGGGGCTTCAACATGTGCTGGCTATGTTTGTCGGCAACCTGACGCCGCTGCTTTTGATCACATTGGCCTGCGGTATTGTACCCGGAAGTGAGTATGCGGATCTTCAGATCACGCTGCTCCAGAACGCCATGCTTGTTGCCGGTGTCGTAACACTGGTACAGGTATTTACCATCGGTCCTGTGGGCGGGAAGCTGCCCATTGTCATGGGTACAAGCTCCGGATTTATCGGCGTTTGCCAGAGTATCGCTAATGTCATGGGCGGCGGTATCGTCGGTTACGGCGCATTGATGGGCGCCAGCCTGATCGGCGGTCTGTTCGAGGGCGTGCTGGGCTTCTTCCTCAAGCCTTTGCGGAAGTTTTTCCCATCGGTAGTTACCGGTACGGTTGTATTGTCCATCGGTCTTTCGCTGATCGGTGTCGGTATCGGTTCCTTCGGCGGCGGCTCCTCCAATAAGGACTACGGTTCGCTGGAAAACCTGTTTGTGGGCGCTGTTGTGCTGATCGTGATTATTGTTCTCAAGCATGGAACAAAAGGTTTTACAAGCTTTTCTGCAATTTTGCTCGGTATTATCGTAGGTTATATTGTCGTTGCCATTATGGGCGCTGTGCTTCCGCATACATTTACATATGTTGATACAGTGGACGGTGTTGAGGTGACCAAGGAGGCCACAAAAGCCTGGGTACTCAACTGGGATAAGGTAGCGCAGGCCGATTGGTTTGCTATCCCCAAGCTGATGCCCGTGAAGCTGGTATTTGATGTCCGTGCGATCGTGCCTATGCTGATCATGTTTATCGTTACCGCTGTGGAAACAGTGGGCGATATTTCCGGTATTACGGAAGGCGGTCTTGGCCGTGAAGCTACGGATAAGGAATTGTCCGGCGGCGTTGTGTGTGATGGTCTTGGTTCCTCATTTGCCGCTATTTTCGGTGTGTTGCCAAATACCTCTTTCAGCCAGAACGTTGGTCTGGTCGCTATGAATAAGGTGGTCAACCGGTTCTGTATCGCCATTGGTGGTGTATTCCTCATCCTTTGCGGTCTTTTCCCGAAGCTGTCCGCATTGATTTCCATCATGCCTCAGAGCGTTCTGGGCGGCGCTGCTGTTATGATGTTCGCATCCATCGTAGTCAGCGGTATCCAACTGGTCACCAAGTGGCCGGTAACCCCGAGAAGTGTCACCATTATTTCTGTGGCTCTCGGCCTTGGCTATGGCCTTGGCGCAAATACACCGGTACTGAACCATCTGCCTGAAACTGTCCGTCTGATTTTCGGTGGTTCTGGTATTGTTCCGGCAGCGCTTGTGGCAATTATCCTCAATATCGTTCTTCCAAAGGATAAGAGCACCCCTGGGGGAGATACGGAAGCTGATAAAAAGGCGGCTGCTTAACCGGAGCAGCCCGCGATTCGGAGCTACCCGTGCACTGGGAACTGTCGGCGGTGAAAACGCGCTGTGAAAAATGCTTCGTTCCCGGTTAATGTGAAAATCTATTTAAAAACGAGATCTCGCTAAAGTATTGACAAACTAACACTGTTCGTTATAAAATATGAACAGTGTTAGTTTATTTTTTTGCGCGAAAGCAACGAGCCAAAAGGGGGAGCTTGCTCACTCTTTTGGCGACTGCCGCGACCCGACGAAGCGAAGCGGAGTCGGGTGCATGGAGCAACGAGCCATAAAAGGGGAGCTTGCTCACCTTTATGGCGACTGCCGCGACCCGACGAAGCGGAGCGGAGTCGGGTGCACGAAAGCAAAGCAGAGTCGGGTGCGCGAAAGGGAAGGTGTGGGTATGGCGAGAAAAGGTCTAAAGTACGAAGATATTATTATGGCGGCTGTGGCGCTGGTGGAAGAGAAGGGCTTCAGCAATTTTTCGCTGCGCGAGCTGGCGGGAAAGCTGGGTGTGCAGCCATCATCGCTGTATAATCACGTGGGCGGTATACAGGAGCTGAACATGGCGGTAGGATTATATGGCATCGAACAGATGGAGCACATGCTCATGTCGGCCATCGAAGGAAGGAGTATGGCGGAGGCGCTTCTGGCCATGGCCACGGCGTACCGCTCCTTTGCACGGTCCAACCCGGAGCTCTACGAGGCGTTGATCGAGCTGCGCATGAATGCGGATCCCAATATGAGAGCAGCGCTGCTGCGGATCGTAAAGCCGTTTTTTATCGTGTTCCGTAAGGAAATCCAGGATGAGAGCCTGGTGCTCCACCTTCAGCGCAGCTTCCGCAGCATGCTCCACGGCATGGTAGCCCTGGAAAATACCGGGCACATGACCTGCTCGGATGTGGACAGCGAGGAAAGCTTTTATTTTATGGTCAATCAATTTATCGAGATGGTGAAACGGGGGAATTTTAATGGATGCCAGTAATATGCAGTCAAAGCAGTATATCAAAATGACGGAGACGCCGGTGCCAAAGCTGATCCTCATGCTTGGGATACCGACAACTATTAGTATGCTTGTCACTAACATTTACAATATGGCGGATACTTATTTTGTCGGGCAGTTAGGTACCAGCGCCAGCGGTGCCATCGGTATTGTCTTTGGACTGATGGCTATTATCCAGGCCTTTGGATTTATGTTCGGCCACGGCGCCGGCAGCATTATTTCCAGAAAGCTGGGGGCAAAAGATGTGGACAGTGCTTCCCGTTTTGCGTCCACCAGTTTTTTTAGTGCGCTGGTCGTGGGCCTGATCATCGGCGTCGCTGGTCTGATCTTTATTGACCCGCTTATGCGGCTGCTGGGCAGTACAGAGACGATTCTCCCCTATGCCAGGAATTATGGTATATACATACTTATCGCTGCGCCGCTGATGGCGTGCAGTTGTGTGATGAATAATATCCTCCGCTATGAGGGCCGTGCAGCTTTTGCAATGATTGGGCTGACGACCGGCGGTATCCTTAATATTTTCGGTGACTGGCTGCTTTTAACCGTATTCAAAATGGGGATTGAGGGGGCAGGTATTTCCACCGCAATATCTCAGACAATCAGTTTTTTTATCCTTTTAAGTATGTTTCTACGGCGGAGAACGCAAAGCCGCATTGCTCTGCGGCATTTCACAAGGGATGTTCGGGATATTATCGCTATTATAAAAACCGGATTCCCAAGTCTTGTCCGCCAGGGGCTGACCAGCGTATCCACTATGGCGCTCAACGGTCAGGCCGGTTTATATGGGGATGCCGCCGTGGCGGCCATGTCCATTGTAAACCGTATCTGCTTCTTTATATTTGCGGTAGCCCTTGGGATCGGCCAGGGTTTCCAGCCGGTATCTGCATTTAATTATGGTGCAAAGAAGTATTCCAGAGTGAAAAAGGGCTTTTTATTTACATTGATCACCGGCGAGTGTTTCCTTGGCTGTATGGCTGTTGCAGGGATGCTTTTATCGTCGCATTTGATCGGATTTTTCCGGGATGACCCCGAGGTGATCGCCATTGGTAATGTGGCTTTGAGCTTTCAGCTTGTGGCGCTGTTTTTCCAGCCCTTATCTGTCTGCGGCAATATGCTTTTCCAGAGTATCGGCAAAAATGGAAAGGCCACATTTTTGGCGCTGCTGCGCAGTGGTTTGTACTTTATACCGATCATTTTCATCCTGCCACGGTTTTTTGGCCTGACCGGTGTGGAAATCTCACAGACTATTGCCGATGTGCTGACGTTCTTTACAACCATTCCCTTTGTGGTACGTTTCCTTAAAACCCTTCCAAAGGATGAAGTTTCACTGCCGCCGGTGTCGGAGCAGGTGGGCGGGGATTTATCGGATGCACAGCCGGTGAAGTGTGATTGACAATATGGACTTAAAATGCCTTTTATATTCAATCTGGGAATCAGACCCGATAGAGTTTGATTCCCAGATTGTTAATATAGTCCACCCATGTCTGAGGTAGTTTTGTATCGGTAATGATTATATCAAAATCATTGAGTTGGGCGAAATATGCGGTCCGTATGGCTCCGAATTTACTGGAATCCGCCAGCAGGATTTTGGTGACGGAGGAGTCGATAATAGCATTTTTAGTCGGTACCTCATAATGATGGACGCAGGTGACACCCAGCCGCTCGTGGACGCCGGCAGCGGAGACAAATACTTTATTTGCCCTTGTCCGGCGAATCAACTGTACACCTTCAGCGCTTTCAAACATCTGGGTGTTGTCATGGTAGTAGCCTCCTGCAAAAATCAACTGGATGTTTTTCAGCTTGCGTATTTCTGTCAGGATATTCAGATTATAGCACATGACGGTCATGGGAATATCCCCGGGCATGCTGCAAGCCAGTTGTTCGGTGGTCGAACCGGTATCGATGATGATCACATCGTTG
Organism: Lachnospiraceae bacterium; assembly: GCA_902363555.1. Lineage (GTDB taxonomy): Bacteria > Bacillota > Clostridia > Lachnospirales > Lachnospiraceae > Catenibacillus. The sequence goes on from CABJAM010000001.1 coordinate 873,530, forward strand.
GGTTCGATCAATGATGCAGCAAAAAGACCAATTCGGTGTTTTTCGTCATTTAACTTATCCATTTCATCCATAACTTCATAATTATCGGTCAGCGTTGCGGAATTGTTATCTTCATTGAAGAAAACGGAGCCGTAGGACGTTGTAATAATATTGTTCGATGCAAGGACGTCCAGATCACGCCGGATGGTCATTTCTGAGACATCAAAATAAGAGGCCAGCTCCTTTGCGGATGTGGTTTGTTTTTCTTTTAAAATATCAATAATTTGGTTCATTCGGGCCAGTTTCTTATTCATTCGGATCCCCTTTCTTACTATAAACAACATTTTAACATTAAAATTAACAATAATCAACTATTTTAAACATAATTACGATGAAATGTGAAAAATGTTTCTTTGTAAATTAATTATGAAAAATTTTGAAACATAATCTAACAAATCACAAAATGTAGTATGTTGAAAAAAAGTTAGCTATATATAGCATTATTTTTTCGCTTTTTCTGCGTTAATATGATAATGAGGCAGTGACGCAATTGAACATAAATAAGTTACAAAATGTATAATTTGTTTATGAATACATGAAAATTCATTCGATTATGTTGAAATGTTATGGTGATAAATGCTAATTGTGACGTAAAAACACATATAAAACTTATGGTCATATCCAAAAACACAAGAAATCTGTTCAAAAACATAAAATAATTCTCGAAATGCACAAAAAATAGTAAAAAACTATTGACAATTAAAATGTTAAATGTTAATATGAGGATGTTGAAAGTAACAAATTAACAAAAACAAAAGTAAAGCACGCTACAAAATGAATTTTATTTATGGAGGGTTAAATCATGAATTACGCGGAAATTTTAAGCCATGTCGACCACACTTTACTGAAATCCTTTGCCACTTGGGATCAGATTCAAAAAATCTGTGAGGAATCCATTGAATACAAGACGGCTTCCATCTGTATTCCGCCAAGCTTCATCGCCAGAATCAAAGAAAAATATGGTGATGCAGTAAATATCTGTACAGTTATCGGCTTCCCGTTGGGCTATAATACAAAGGAAGTTAAAGTAGCTGAAGTGAAGCAGGCCATTGCCGATGGTGCCAACGAGGTGGATATGGTGGTCAATCTGGGCGATGTAAAAGATGGAGCATTTGATAAAGTGACCGAGGAAATCAAAGCCTTAAAGGCTGCAGCTGGTGATAAAGTTCTCAAAGTAATTATTGAAGCCTGTTATCTGACGGATGAGGAAAAAATCCAGCTCTGCCATTGTGTTACGGAAGCAAAGGCCGATTATATTAAAACTTCTACTGGCTTTGGTACGGGCGGAGCGACTATCCATGATATACAGCTTTTTAAAGCTAATATCGGACCGGATGTAAAAATGAAGGCTGCCGGAGGGATCCACACTATTGAGGAGCATGTAGCGTTTTTAAATGAAGGCTGTGACCGACTGGGTTCCAGTGCTGCTGTGGGCCTTGTGAGGGATGCACAGGCGAAATAGGTTGCATACAGCTGAACGGATCAGACAAAGTAATTTGTTGCATATGGGGAACATCTAACAAACAAAGTATTTTGAGTTTTTTCCATGAAGGGGGTAAAACACATGAAGAAGTTAACAGCACTTTTAATGGTATTGGTTCTTGTATTATCACTGACAGCCTGCGGCAGCGGCGGTAAAGGGGAAACAAAAGCAGCAGATGACAAGAGCGCACAGGCACAGCAGACAAAGGCTCCGGAAGGAACAAAAGCACCCGAAGCAACAAAGGGCGCTGAGGAAACACCGGCGGCAAATAAGAAGGACACCTATGATCTGGCATTTGTCATCCCGGGAACCGATTCTCAGTATTGGAACCAGTACTGCGGTACCGGCGTTAAAAATGCGATCATTGATGCACAGAATGAATTTGGGATTACAGTGAATATGGATATGACCGGACCGGCTGCCGAGGGCGCAACCGATGAGTACCTGAATATTTTCGAAAGTGTCATTGCCAAAAAGCCGGATATCATTATTACCGCGACGATGCAGGGCGAGGGTACGGCGCCATTGGTAAAAACAGCCAGTGAACAGGGGATTTACGTAAATCTGTTTTCGCTAGGTATTATTGACGGCTATGAGGAGTACTATGGTGCACTGTATTATTGTGATCAGCCGGAACAGGGCAAACTGGCCGCTGAGGAGATTGTGAGACAGCTCAACGAAAAGAATATACCTCTGGAAGGCTATGTGGGTATGCATCTGGCCACCAGCGTTCCCGTCCTGGAAGAAAAAATGCAGACGTTTAAGGATACGATGAAGGATCTTGCACCTGATATCGAAGTTTTGGATACACTCTATAATGAGAACGATGTAAACAAGGCTCAGGCCAATGTAGAAAACCAGATCAGCACATATGGAGACAAGCTTGTAGGATTGTTTGGCGGTAATAACTTATCCGGTGATGGTATTGTTCTGGCTGTAAAGAATGCTGGTATTAAGGACAAAATCACATCCGTAGCCGTGGATTCCGATGATATCGAAATTGAAGGTCTTAAAGACGGAACGCTGGGAGCTATTGTTGTTCAGACACCTTATGCACAGGCTTATCATGCAACCTATGACGCGATCAAAGGGCTTGTTACCGGCGACTATGTCCAGGAAGATCTTATGAATTACCCTGCGGGTGTTGTTACCCAGGCAAATATGGATGAGGAAGAATATGCGGCGCTGCTGAATCCGTTGATTCTTGCAAAATAAAACCGATAAATAATTCATACACAGGGGACGTGAAATATTGGAAAACAATGATATTTTAAAAATTGAACATGTGACCAAACGTTTCCCAGGTGTTGTTGCATTGAACGATGTGAGTTTTTCCATAAAGGCAGGGGAGGTCCACGGCCTGGTCGGTGAAAACGGTGCAGGTAAGTCTACTCTGATTAAAGCGATTATGGGGATACATCCCATCGATGAGGGGAGTATCACTCTCTGGAGCGATGGCGCGTATGTTCAGCCAAAGAACGCTTTAGATGCAAAGCACCTTGGAATGTATGCGAATTACCAGCACGTAAGTATTGCAGATACGTTAAGTGTTGCGGAAAATTATTATCTGGGCCAGCTGCCCAGGACCCGGCTGGGAACCGTAGATTGGAAACGGGTTTACAGTGACAGCAAGAAGATTCTTGATAAGTTCCATATGGAGGATGTTGACCCGAGGACAAAGATTGAGGATCTCCCTATTGCCTTAAAGGAAATGGTAATGATCAGCAAGATATCCATGATTGACGGGCTGAAGCTGGTTATCTTCGATGAACCGACGGCTCTTTTGGAAGAACAAAGAGTGGAACAGTTATTCGATTATATTGCCGAGCTCAAGAAACAGGGGATTAGCATTATTTATATATCCCATCATCTGGAGGAAATGATACGTATCTGCGACCGGGTGACCGTGCTTAAGGACGGCACCTATGTGACGACAAAGAATATTGAAGAGGTAAATCGTGACAGCCTTATATCGCTCATGGTAGGCCGTAAAATCGATGATATTTATAATATTCAGCGTGCCAAGGTGGGCGAAGAAATGCTGCGAGTTGAAAATCTTTGCAGCAAAGGAAAATTTGAAAACATCAGCTTTAATATTCATGCCGGTGAGATTTTGGGCTTCTTTGGCCTGGTAGGCGCTGGGCGCAGCGAGGTCATGCGGGCAATCTACGGTGCGGACAAGCTGGATTCCGGCAAGATTTATGTGCGTGAGAAGGAGCAGAGGATACGAAATCCGATTTCTGCTATGAAATCAGGGATCGGGCTCATTCCTGAGGACCGTCAGAAGGAGGGCGCAGCACTGGACTTATCAGTGAAAATAAATATTAATCTAAATTCCTATGATATGATCAGCCGTTTTGGCTTGATCAATCTGAAAAAGGAGTCGGAAAGAGCTGATAAATATATTAAGGCAATCCGTATAAAAACGCCATCCTCGTCACAGAAGGTGAAAAATTTAAGCGGCGGCAATCAGCAGAAGATTGTTATAAGTAAGCTTTTGTGCCGGGATCTGGATGTTTTCATTTTCGATGAGCCTACAGTGGGCGTAGATATCGGAGCCAAGCAGGAAATCTACCATCTGATTGAGGAGCTGTCCAATCAGGGCAAGGCTGTGATTATCATATCCTCCTATCTTCCCGAGGTTATGGGATTGTCCGACCGCATTATGGTTCTGGCCGGCGGGAAGGTGGCAGGGGAAGTCAAACGGGATGGATGGACCGACGAAAGTATTTTGCAGTTAGCTTCAAAAGAAAGTTAGGGGGATTACAATGGAGACGGAAAAGGAAACAAGCAAAGGAAGGTTAAAAAAAGGGTTATTCTCCGGAACAGAATTTTCGTTGGTCATTATCATTATAATCTTGTTCTTGTTTTTCACATTTACAACGGATTCCTTCTTTTCGGCTTATAACGTTACAAATATTTTAAAGCAGGCGGCAATTACCGGTATTATTGCAGTGGCAAGTACCTTTGTTATTATTGCTGGTGGTATTGATCTTAGTGTAGGGTCGATCACCGGTCTGGGGTCACTTATTGTGGCGATTATGATGGCCCGGCTGAACGCTCCGGTCTTTGTGACCATTATTGCAGCCATTGGCTGCGGCGCACTGTGTGGCCTTTATAATGGTATTATTATACACCGCCTGAAAATTGCACCATTCATCGCAACCCTGGGCAGTCAGATCATTATCCGCGGTATTATCAAACTGGTATGTGACGCCAAGACGATCACCGGCGTTTATCCGGAATTTGCGGGATTTTCCAATAGCAATTTTCTTGGGATTCCCAAAATGGCGCTGGTTTGGATATTTATAGCCGTGATTTCAGCATTGATCTTAAAGTTTACCCGGTTTGGCCGAAATATTTTCACGGTGGGCTGTGGTGAGGAGGTTGCCCATTTAAGTGGTATTAATTTAAAGGTAACGGTCTATGGCGTTTATGTTGTATCTGGTATTCTCTGCGCTGTAGCCGGTGTAATTCTTACATCCAGAATCAACAGCGCCATTCCTCTTGGCGGTGCATCCTATGAGATGAATGCCATTGCTGCTGCTGTCATCGGCGGCGCATCACTGGCCGGCGGGCGCGGATCTGTGATTGGTACGCTGCTGGGTACATTATTGATGACATTGATCAGTAACGGCGGCATCCAGTTGGGCGTCAATTCGTTCATTATGGAAATCGTTACCGGTATTTTGATCACTATTGCCGTAATTTTGGATGTTCTGAGGACGAAAAAGAAATAAAGCAGTTTACAAATAGGATTTGGAGGTTGATACATATGGAAAATATTTTATTAAAAGGTGCGGTCACCGAGTTGATGGGAACATTTGATGCTGATGAGAAACTGGATCTGGGTATGTACAGGGCACAGATCGATTTTCAGATGGAGGCGGGGATTGAAGGACTTTTCTGCAACGGTCTGTCCGGTGAAAGCCTGTATATGACAAAGGAAGAAAAGCTTTCAGTGACAAAGGCCACAGTGGAAAAGGCGAAAGGAAAGCTGCCGATAATCGGTAATATCGCTGAGATGCGCCCATGTGATGCCCGGGAAATGCTTGATAATTATGTAGATCTGGGCGTTGATGGTATATGTATTACTCAACCGTATGTATTTGGCTACGGCAATGATGCAATTGTGAAGTTCTACTGCGATCTGGCTCAGGCTACGGATCTGCCTGTATACATATATAATGCACCTCAGACAAACAACACGATGTCTCCGGCAGTTGTAGCGAAAATTGTCAATAATAATGATAACGTTATTGGATATAAAGACAGTACCCAGGATATTATCCATCTTCAGACATTAATGGCGTCTATTCCTGAGGATAAACATTTTGAGTGCGTTGCTGGCAGCGATGCTACGATTTTCCCAACCCTGACGGTGGGCGGCTGCGGTATCGTTTCCCTTGTGTCTGCTGTATTTCCTCAGCCCATTATTGATGTGTGTGACGCCTGGTTTGCCGGGGATGTGACGAAGGCTTTTGAGGCTCAAAAGCGTGTGCTTGAAATCCGTACAGCCTTAAAGAGCGGCCCGTTGCTGAGCAGCTATAAATATGCCGCCAGCCTTATAGGTCTGGAGCTTGGCTATGTACGCGGACCTTTAGTTGAGCCCACAGAGGCGCAAAAAGCGGCCTTAAAGGAAAATCTGTTAAAGCTTGGTCTTGTAAAGTAAGGAGGAATATGGGATGAACCGTTATATTATGATGTATGAATTAAAACCGGAAAATGTGGATGATTACAGACAAATGCATAAAAACTGCCATCATACGGAGTTTAAGGATCAGTTGGATGCGATTCGTGACGCAGGCTTTCATCAAATGTGTACGTTCCTTTTTGAAAATTATTCCGTACTTTATGTGGAGTGTGACGGCGATATAGACGATTATTTTGCAAGGCTTGGAGAGTTTGAGGCGAATACCAAGTGGCAGAAGGTAACAGCACCGTGGTTTGCCATGACGCCCTCCTTTGATGGCAATGCAAAGCAGGCGCCTATTGAGAAGATTTTTGATCTGCAGCAACAGTTAGATGGGGAGTTAAAACCGTTTTAAAATGGAGGTGCAAGGTTATGGGGGTAAATGCAAAAAAGGTAGCGGTCCTTGGCAGTTGGCATAAGGTTATGTTTTTAAACGGTGACCGTATTCCGGGCAAAGGGGAAACGGTGTTGGGAAATGATTATTTTGTGACTTATGGCGGAAAAGGTGCGAATCAGGCGTGCGCCTGCGGTCTATTGGGTGGAAATTGTGAGCTGATCCAGAATCTGGGCGATGACGATGATGGAAGAAAGTCCGTAGAGCTTTTTAAAGAGTATAACGTAAAAACGGATTATGTAAATCTAATGCCCGGGCAGCTGACCGGACTGGCCCTTGTTATGATCGACAAAAATGGTGAGAACAGTATTATGGATATTGCCGGGGCCCATGGGCAGTACAGGCCGGAGGATATTGATCGGGCAGAAGGTGCCTTTAAGGACGCTTTTATCGCAGGTTTTGTTCTGGAAACTAACATTGATGCGACAATTTATGCTATAAAAAAAGCTTATGACATGGGTGTTCCTGTATTTCTTGACCCGGCACCGGTGGAAAGTTTTGATCCGGTAATCTACCCTTATCTGACCTGGATCAAGCCCAACGAGCATGAAGCATCCCTGCTTTCCGGAATTGAGGTTGTGGACTTTGATTCCGCAGTAAAGGCCGGTCACTGGTTTATGGACCAGGGGGTAAAGAATGTGCTCATTACTTTGGGGGGCGGCGGCTCCGTTCTGGTGACTCCGACGCTTACAAAGGCGTTTAAGGCACCTAAGGTCAATGTGGTGGATACGACGACGGCTGGTGATATATTTGCAGGGTCCTTCCTCTATGCTCTGTCTGTGGAAATGCCCATCGAGGATGCGGTGAAGTTTGCCACCTGTGCAGGCTCGCTCGCTGTGACAAAACCGGGGGCTATGGAATCGGCAGCTTCTTATGATGAAGTGACCTTACTGTTTAATGAAGTGAAAGATTCTTTATAACTTATAATGGGTGTGACACTGCCCTGGAAGTATTTTAATAAGAAAGTCTCCTGCGCTGGGTACTTGCCGCCCGGCGTCGGGGGATTTTTTTGCGCAGCCCTTGAAGCATTCTCTTTATTTTGTTAGAATATTAAGAAAGTATTTAAAGTTTTGCGCAAGGTTCTTCAAAATTATAGGATAATATTTTATACGTTACCGCGCGAAGCGCGCCCATGCGCAGCATTAACTTTGCGCGTGCCCGACAGGGTATAGAATATGTGAGGGAAAGGATGTCAACAGATGTATAACATACTTGTTTGTGACGATGACAGGGAGATTGTCAAGGCCATCGAGATTTATCTTTTGGGGGAGAGATATAATGTTTTAAAGGCATACAACGGCCAGGAGGCTATGGATATTCTGGAAAAGGAGGACATCCATCTGCTGCTGATCGATGTGATGATGCCGGTGCTGGACGGCATCCGGGCCACTTTGGAAATCCGTAAAAAAAGCGGTGTTCCGATCATCATCCTGTCGGCCAAGTCCGAGGATAACGATAAAATTCTGGGTCTGAATATCGGCGCCGATGATTATATTACCAAGCCGTTCAATCCGATGGAGCTGCTGGCCCGGGTTAAAGCCCAACTGCGCCGCTACACCGTATTTGGTAATTCTGCCAGGGATGCATCCAAGGAGATTTATTCCGTTGGCGATCTGGTGATCGACGATACGAATAAGGAAGTGACGGTGATGGGCGAGCCGGTGAAGCTGACGCCCATTGAATATAATATTTTAAAGCTGTTAGTGCGCAATAAGGGCCGGGTATTTTCCATTAAGGATATTTATGAAAATATATGGAAAGAGGATGCCTTGGCCGCGGATAATACGGTAGCTGTGCACATCAGCCATATACGGGAAAAAATCGAAATCAATCCCAAAGAGCCGCGGTATTTGAAGGTTGTCTGGGGCGTGGGCTACAAGGTGGAGAATCTTGATTAAGCCGTTGGCAGAATGGAATGGAGACTTTTATGCAGGATAAAAAGCTCAGGCGGAGTGTTCCGCTTAAAATCATGGCGCATCTGACCATGTTTGTATCTTTTTTAGTCGTATTGGCGGCTGTACTGTACGGTATTTTTTATATGGAGCTGTACTTTGACGGCGGGCGGCAGAGCAGCTTTGCGTCATCGGCCAATAATGGCTATTTTAATACGAGTCGTTTTACATCGGATTATGGCAGGGCGATTGACCGGCTGATTTCATTTCTGGATGAACTGGGGTATAGTGCGACCGTGGAACAGATGGAAGCCTGGCGTCAATACTATCTGGACGATTATAAAAACTTTCAGTATGCAATTTATGATCCTCAGGGAACGCTTATTGTCCAAAGCAGCGGCTTTGATGTAACTGCGGAGTCTGTGGATTCGTCCGGCGATGCGGGTGATCAGATTTATTATTATAGCATTGATCTGAATGATCTGAAGCTTTTTCCGGTGTCTGAAATACCGGAGAGCCAGCGGTCTTATGGTCCGGTGAATCGGATCGGCAGCAATTTTATGGCGGATGAGTGGTATTATTTTACACAGAATGCGGTGACTTCCCGTGTCGGCTATATTTATACGTATGTTCCGGAAAGCCTTGTTCCGGGGGATATATTTTATACAGGCTCACAGGCGTTCCGTTCCTTTGATCAGTGGGAGATTCCGGCCTTTATCGGCGGGGCTGTTGCGCTGACGCTGTTTGTCATCTGTCTTATCTATACGCTGCTGGCAGCCGGATGGAGCCGGGAAAGGGATGCGGTAAAGCTGATCTGGTTTGATAAGCTTTATACAGAGATTGCTGTGTGCATTATTTTTATGTTTCTTGTCGCATTTGTCACGGCAGGTATCATGTTTTTTGGAATGATGCTGGACGGACGGGATATTGGGGAAATCATGGTTGCCGCAATGTGTATGATTGGAGGTTATATCATAGGAATGTTTGGCATATATAGTCTGGCGCGGCGGGGAAAGGCCCATAACCTGATCAGCCAGTCGCTTGTGTATAAGTTTTTTCATGGCGTATACCGTGTTATTTATCAGGGGATGATCAATAATCATCTGCTGAGAAAATATATTTCCGTTATTTTCGGGCTGGGTATTGTGGATCTGGCACTGATGATGATTTTTCTGGAAACGTATACATTTCTTGGAAAGGTATTGATACTGCTGATCTATGGCTGCGAGTTTTTATATATTGGGCGGAAGCTTGTGGCAATCCAGGATATTGCCCGGGGCGCGGAGCAGATTGCCAATGGGAATCTGGATTATAAGATTGAGACAAAGGATATGGGTACCGGTGTGTTTCTGGAGTTTGCCAATAATATCAATAATATCGGCCAGGGCCTGAATCGGGCCGTGGATGAAAGTATCCGCAGTGAGCGGATGAAGGCGGACCTGATCACGAATGTCTCCCATGATATTAAAACGCCGCTCACATCCATTATCAATTATGTGGATCTGCTCAAACGGCAGAATATTACCGAGGAGCCCATGCATGAATATATTGAGATTCTGGATAGTAAGTCTCAGCGTCTGAAAATGCTCATCGAGGATCTTGTGGAGGCTTCCCGGGCCAGCAGTGGAAACATTACTCTGGAACGGACCGTGATCGATTTTTATGAGCTGGTACAGCAGATCGCCGGCTCCTATGTGGAAAAGTACGAGCAGCGTCAGTTATCGCTGGTGATGCGTCAGCCGGATGAAACGCTGATGATCTATGCCGATGGACGGCGGATGTACCGGGTGCTGGATAATCTTTTTAATAATGCGTTTAAATATGCCATGTCCGGCTCCAGAGTGTATCTGGATCTTTATGGCAATGACAATAATGCGTATTTTGTTATGAAAAATATTTCCCAGGCTCCACTGAATATTACGGCGGAGGAGCTGAGCCAGCGTTTTGTGCGGGGAGATGAATCCCGTACGACAGAGGGCAGCGGTCTGGGCCTGTCCATTGCCCAGAGTCTTGTGGAGCTCCACGGTGGCGAGTTTAAGATCTATCTGGATGGGGATCTGTTTAAGGCAAGTATTTGCGTGCCGCGGGTTTATCCGCAGCAGGAGATTGAGACGGAGATTTTACCATAAAATAGTGAGCGGCGAAAAGACGCCCGCTAAGTGCTCGTAGCTATAAAAAATAGAAGCTGGCGGCCGGCCCCGGATTGGAGCTTGCCGTCAGCTTTTTTGCGTTGCAGCTTTTTTATTCTTCGATGATATGGATTTCCAGATAATCAAAGTCGATGCTTTCGATAAAATTATCCTGGGTAAATCGGGTTTTATCCCGGCGCTGAAATTCTTTTATATTGGAAGGCAGCCACAGGGGCTCGGCCAGGTCGAATTCCATGCATATTTCGGTGACAGCGTGAAAAATCTTGGCCGTCCTTGTCGTTTCCGGATCATCGTCGCAGATCACGGTATCTTTAAGTAAGTGGTTATCCTTAAATTCTTTTCCCCATAAGCGAAACATGGTTGTCCTGCCTTTCTGTGTATTGATTTATAGCTAAGTATATCGGCAGCAGGGAAAAATGTAAAGAGGAAATTTTATTCCTCTGCGAATCCGATGTGCTCTCAGTGAGCTGAAGTCTCTGTTTCTTTTGTATCACATTATTATATATAATTATGTGATGCGAATCACATTTTTATTAAAAATTATGTGATGTTCAGTTTTGAAAAAACAGAGTGTATTGATTTTTGTGTGAGCGTATGAGATAATCAGTTATGTTTTTAAAGCGTGGAACGCTCATATGTGAGCAGACAATCCACTGCGACAAGCTACATATGACATTTTATAATGAGGGAGAACGGATGAAAACAATTAAAAACATTTTCAACAAAATTTTTGTGGAAGGACTTTCCGGTATGGGCCTGGGCCTTTTTGCCACGCTGATCATCGGAACGATCATCAAGCAGATCGGCGACCTGATGGGCGGTGATATCGGCGGCTACCTGTCGATTTTTGGTCTGGTGGCCCAGCGGCTGACCGGCGCGGGTATCGGTGTGGGCGTGGCCTTTAAGTTTAAGGAATCCACGTATGTGATGCTGTCCTCGGCTGTGGCCGGTATGATCGGCGCTTATTCCAGTAATATTGCCGCGGGAACACTGCTTAACGATTCCGGCGCGCTGGTGCTTTCCGGACCGGGTGAGCCTTTGGGCGCTTTCGTGGCGGCTCTTGTGGGCATTGCCTTCGGCCATCTTGTGGCAGGGCGTACGAAGGTGGATCTTCTTATGACACCGGCGGTGACGATCCTCACCGGCGGCGCTGTGGGGATTTTTGTAGGACCACCGATTTCTTCGTTTATGACCTGGCTTGGCAGCCTGATCAACTGGGCTACGATCCAGCAGCCGGTCATTATGGGAATCGTCGTATCCGTTATTATGGGTATGGTGCTCACGCTCCCCATCAGCTCGGCGGCGCTTGGAATTATTCTTGGGTTAAATGGAATCGCTGCCGGAGCGGCTACCATCGGCTGCTGTTGTCAGATGGTGGGCTTTGCTGTGGCAAGCTTTCGGGAAAACGGTGTGGGCGGTCTGCTGGCCCAAGGGCTTGGCACATCTATGCTCCAGATTCCCAATATTGTCCGGCGGCCGCTGATCTGGATACCATCCATCGTATCCTCGGCAATCCTTGGCCCTATCGCCATTGCCCCCATTTTCAATATGACGAATAATGCCGCCGGCAGCGGTATGGGTTCGGCCGGACTGGTCGGCCAGATTATGACCTATCAGACGATGACCGCCACGGAGCCGCCGGTGCTTGTACTGATCAAAATCGTTATTTTCCACTTTGTACTGCCGGCAGTCCTGACACTGGGGGTAGCCGAAGGACTGCGCAAAATCGGATACATCCGCAACGGAGATATGGCGCTGGATGTTTAAAGCTGCTATTCGCCAGGGGCCGGAACACGCACGCCCTCTCACAGATCCACCCAGCCATGCCAGCGCTGACAGCGTGTGCACCTGCCTGTCACTGTGGGCCATAGCCCCTGATGAATAGCAGCTAAGAAAATTTTGACAATACCTGTCGTTTTCGCTATAATGAGTATTACAAAAGTCCGTTACCAGCCATGACATGGCTGTATACCTTTTCGGGCAGGCGCAAAGTAAATGCTGCGCATGGGCGCGCTTCGCGCGGTAAGGTATATAAATAAATGCGTGCTGCATGACGGCGCGCCCGGATAACAGCGAGACGGAGGGAAGCTTATGGCACAGGAATATACGATGATGCACGACATTGTCAGTCAGCATAGTGAGAGAATGCAAAACCTCAAACGATATTACCCATTTTTCAGATTACAGGAAAACTCCCTGGCCCAGTTTAAGGACGGGCAGTTCGGGCATCTGGATATGGGATATATCGTCTTTGCGGTTTTGCGTTTTTTTATTGAGGAAAACCAGTTTAATGATGCCAATGTGACCTATGCCATGTACGAAGCCTTTATGAAGGACTTCCTTTCGCGGGAATATGGCGTGAGTGTACAGGATGCAGGAAAGGAGCTGATCCTGTACATCTTTGACAAGCTGTGCAACGACGGGCGGCCATTTGTTTACAGCTACTATGACCCAGAGGCGAAAAAAAGCGTGGAGACTCGTGTTAAGCTCATTGACAGCCGTTTTGAGGACAATGAGCTGGTGTATTTCCTCACCTCTGACGCCATCGAGTTTTATCTGGATACAAAGGAAGTCAGGGATGAAAGCCGGATCACCACAGAGCAGCTTTTGCTGGAAAAGATGATCCGCCTTAAAAATTTCCGGGGCGGCCTGGATGTGATCCGCCGGATCAATGGCGAGGTGGGGCGGCTCATGGTGGAGAAGGATGAGGTCGTGCGCCTGCTCCATCATAATGTATTTGAGGGCGTTCGTGCGCTGGAGGATTTTTCTGGAACCGGTCTTGCGTGGTTTGAGGAGGAACAGAAGCTTTTTGCCACAAACAAGGAGCTGGTGGACAAAGCGCTTCTTAAAGCGGAGAGCGGCGCTGCTGAATATGCACTGGAGGATATTTATCAACTGGAACATGAGCTGAAACGGGCTATACGCCGTCACAGCGATCTGCTGAGCGCCTGTACCCAGCTTCAGATCCAGGCAGATGAGATCATCAGTAATGCCAAGCACAGCCGGTTTCGCAGTGTGTTCAGCTTTGATGATTTCCTGAGCCGTATGGTGAGCCGGGATAATGCCGACGGTCTGGAGGCGTTTGTTAAGCCGCTGCTGGATATGAACCTGCATCAGAGCTTTAATCTGTATCAGTTGGATGATCTGCTGGATTATAAGCCGGAGGAGCAGGAGAAGGGGGAGAAGGTTGGCACGGGCCGCGAGCAGATGTATGTTTACGAGGATGATGTGGCCGAGGAACGTATTTCGTCCAACTTCGACCTTTTTCTAAAAGTGCTTTTTGAGCAGCTCCAAAGCCGGGGCAGCTTTGATCTGAAATTTTTAAATCATATGTATGAGATGAAATTTACGGACAATATTCTTAAAAATGGCGATTATTATGCGTTTATCGTGCATTTGAGCCAGAAAAAGGAATATCGCCTGGATACGATAAAAAAACAACAGGACACATTTCTGGAGGGGATCATTGCCAGGTATTTGGAAAAACGGGGCGACGGCGCTTTCGACGGGCTGAGCTTTTCACTGGCATTTGTACCAGAGGATACGCTGCGGCTGGGGGATATTTTTGAGGTGTCCAATATCCGGTTCACATCCCCGATACGGACGGATGACGGAATCGTGGCCACAGCCGATGGCCTATCAACATCAGGAGGAACAGAGGATGGAAAATAAAAATCTGGATAAAGCCATGGATATATTTTCCCGCCTGCTTATGGGCGAGGAAGTTTCAAAAAACGAAAACGTTGATCTATACGAAGCCTTTTCATCCAACGCGGAGGTGGCGGATATACTGGATACAGTATTAAAAAAAGCCAATCTGCGGCTGTATGAATATAATTATTCTTTATATCTATCCTCCGGGGAAAAGAACCGTGTTTTTGGATTTACCAACGACGAGCTGAAAAAGATGATCGGTCTGAGGCTGAATAAGGAGCTGTTTTTGGCCTATTTTATTATATTTGAGACAGTGACGCTGTTTTATCGGGATTCAGGAAATTTTTCCCATACAGAATATGTGCGGGCCGAGGATGTGATTGAAAAGACCAGCGCCACTCTGCGGGCCATTGTTCCAAAGCTTGAGACACTGGCTAAAAATGAGGCTGAGGACAATAGCTTTCGCACCATCGCCCTGTTGTGGGAGGATATGCCCATGACGACCAGTAATGAGGACACATCCACACTGAAGGCGGCGCGTGGCACAAAGGTGGGCTTTGTGAAGCTGGTGTTTAACTTTCTTGTGGACCAGCGGCTGTTTTATGAAACCGGCGGACGTTACTATGCCAGAGACCGTTTTAAGGCGCTGGTGGAAAACTATTACGAGGATGCCCGGGGGCGTCTTTATGAGATTACGGAACAATTAGGAGGAGGCGAGCCTGATGCCGCATATTAACCGGATACGTGTCAATAATGTGAAATATAATTTCGGCACACAGTTTTATGATGATTTTGTTATGCGCTTTGATGGCCGCAACGCTCTTTATGATCTGGCCAATGGCGGCGGCAAGAGTGTGCTGATGCTGCTGTTGTTCCAGAATCTTATTCCAAACTGTACCCTGGATGATAAGCAGCCCATTGAAAAGCTGTTTCGGACCGGAGATGGCAGCACGACCATCCATTCTCTTGTAGAGTGGAAGCTGGATGAGGGCGATATCCGCGATGATTTTAAATATATGCTCACGGGATTTTGCGCCCGCCGGGCCAAGGATGACGCCGACGAAAATAAAACCCGGGATGCCGCGTCCATCGATTATTTTAATTACGTTATTTTTTATAGGGAATACAATGACAATGACATTATTAATCTGCCCTTAAAGCGGGGGAACGAGCGCATTACCTATGCCGGGCTGAAAGCATACCTAAAGGATCTGGGCCGCAGTGATTATAATCTGTCCATACATATATTTGACCGTAAGGGAGAGTATCAGCGTTTTATCAGCCGTTACGGTCTTTATGAGAGTGCCTGGGAGATTGTCCGTGGAATCAATAAAACGGAAGGTCATGTGCGGACCTATTTTGAAACCAACTATAAAACGACTCGGAAGGTGATCGAAGATCTGCTCATCGAGGAGATCATTCAGAAAGCCTTCTGGATGCGAGCCGGTACGGGAAGCCAGACGGGGGCGGAAGGGGCCGTAACATCCGGCGGAAAGTCTGACAACAGTGTGGACACGGATATGGCCAAAACCCTGCTGGATATCAAGGATAAGCTGCTGGAGCTATCTAAAAAGAAAGAGGAGATTTCCGGCTACGATAAACAGATGGAGGCGCTGGAAAGCTTCGCCGGCCGCATTGATACGTTGAATGCGCTTTATTCCCAGGAGCAGGATTTCAGGACGGAGCTCGTAAAGACTTATAATACGGCGGCCAATGCAGTGCGCCAGAAGGAAAAGGAAATGGCTCTGGCTGAGAAGGAAAAGGAGCTGTCCGGCGGCCGCATCGGTGATATTACAAAGAAGCTGGAAACGATACGTATTCAGGAAAATCAGGAACGGCTTAAAAGCTGCGAGACGGATACAGGAAGATTTGAAGCCGAAATCCAAGCACTGCGGCAAAAACGCAGCGAGGTCCAGTCTGATCTGAATCTGAAACAGAGCATGAATGATTATCTGGCCTATGCAGATTACCGAAAAAAGGCGGAAACGGTCCGTACTTCCATGGAAAATGTCAACGAGGACCACGACAGTCTACTTCATAAACTGAATGTTTACGCCGGCCGGCAAAAGCTTTTGTTTGACAAAAATGTGCGGGCATGGAACAGTGAGCTTATAAGTCTGCGTAAACAGCTTCGGGAGCAGAGTGCGGCCATTGAGGAAAATACAGGGCTGCGCCGGGAAATGGAAAAGACCATGGCGGTGGCATGCAGCGAAATGGATCGTGAGCAGGCTGAGGAAACCCGCCTTGTGCAGGCGCTTTCCGGGGAGCGGTTAAAGCTTAATTCTCTGCTTGTGGAGGGGAGCGCCAGGGAGCTGAAAAACAACCGGGCACAGCAAAAGCAGGTGAAGGAGCAGCAAAGCCGCCAGGCGGATTCAAGATCGGCTGCGGATCTGCGTCTCCGCCAGGCTGGTCTGCGCAGCGAAACGATCCGGGTCATGCTGGAAAATCTGGCGTCGGACGATGAGCGGCTGTCACGATTTTTTGAGGAGTACGATAAAAAGAAAGTCAAAGCGGATAAATTGATGGAGATTTATCATGCCTCCGATTATAGAGAATTGAAGTCGATCATTTATGAGCGCTGCCGCAAAGTGATTCTTGATCTGGCAAAACGCCGGGAGGCGATGGCGTATAACCGCAGCTACATGGAGCAGTTGGATCATTTTAATCCTGTGGTAGCGCCCGGGGAACTGCTGGAGATTGTAGATTATATACGCCGCTGCCATGGGGCCACCTGTGTGCTGGGCAGTGATTATCTCTGCGGCCTGGAACCGGATGGAAGACAGGCGCTTTTGGAGCGGATGCCCTACCTGCCTTATTCAGTAATCGTCCAGAGTGATTTTTCCAAAATCCGGGCGGACCATATGCTGGCTGAGAAAGAATTTGGCGATTTCGCCTATCCGGTGATCGGGCTGGATGCAGTGTTGTCCGATGCTCTGGAAGCTGAGGAGGGCCATATCTTTTATATTACTAAGGATAAGGCGCTCTTTTACGATGAAGCTGCCGTGCTGCGCAAAAAGGACGCTCTGACCCGGGAGACGGCCGCCCTTGAAAAGGAACTGGAACGTCTTCGGGATAATGAGGCCACTTACATGGCCGATGTGGAATATCTGGGTGAATTTATCGTGGATTACTACGATAAATTTGTGGATAACATGGCTGTGATTTCGGAAAATCGTGGACAGGTGGAACGTCTCAACGAGGAACGCCAGAGCCTTGAAAAGCAGTGCGCGGCGGACGAAGCGCTGCTGGCCGGTATTGATGAAAGCATGGCGGAGCTTGACGCCCGGCTTTTGGAGCTGACCAAAGAGGAAGAGATATTAAAAACGATCATCGCCCAGGAGGAGCAGCTCGAAGCGGTGCGTGGCCGGATGGCTGCGGCTGCGGAGCAGAAACGTTCGCTGGAGGTGCGGCTGGAGCAGTCGCGGATCGCTTTGGAAAATGATGAGCGGGCGCGGGAGGAGGTCCGCCGCCGCATGACCTTCGTGGAGCAGAGCAAGGCGGATCAGGAAAAGACCTGGAAGGATGTTTACAGCGTTTATTATAAGGAAGATATGGTGGTGGAGCCGGAGTCGGAAAGTGCGGCGGAAAACACCGTAGCCAAAATCGCGGCAGTTGAAGCTGCGGACGAAAATGTGGCTGAAACTGCGGTCGAAAACGTAGCGGCTGAAACGATAGGCGAAACTGCAGTTGAAACGACGGCCGAAACTGCGGCCCCAAATACGGCTGAAACTGCGGTCGAAATTGCGGCTGAATCGACGGCCAAAGCGAAGCAGTCTGTGTCCGATGAGGGCGGCGATGCGGCTCCTGTGGAGGAAAAGCGCGCTCCGGAAACCACCGACGAGATCGATGCAGCTTTTCGCGGTATCCGGGAGGCTTTTGAGAAGGAGTACACGGATCTGGAGGATAAAAAGCAGCTTCTGGAAACATACACACAAACCATGGAGCGGCTGCTGGAGCTGATCGGGGAGCGGTCAGTGCCGGTATCTGAGCTGGAGGATTTGTATGCAAAGGGGCAATTGACGGCTTATGACCCGGAGGTTATTTCCGGCCTGAAAGAGGAGCTGTCAAAGCTGACTGCCCAGATCCGCGAGCTGACCAGCACTGTGGAGGAGGTACGGGCCAACAAGAACCGTCTGTACGGCAGCGTGGAAAATGCGATTTCCTCCGTGAAGGAAAAGTATGGCAGCTTCGAGGAAGTGGACTTAAAGAACCGCAGCTACGATACATTTGTCAGCGAGCAGCAGGCCATATTATCTCAGATGAAAGAAAAATATGCGGCCGCTGCCAGGGATATGGAACGTATCGGCCACGAGCTTAAAGGCCTGGACGATACCCGCAAGGACCTGGAACGTCTGATGCGTGTGGTGAGAGTAAATTATAATCTTACCCGGGATTTTTACGCCGGAGAGATGAATCTTCGCCAGAGATTTGATGAGCTGTCTGAACAGTACGAGCGCCTTAGAAGAGATGAGGTCCGTAAAAAAGAGGAATTTGAGAAAAACCGGGATAAGCTGGCAGACCTGCTTAAAGAACTAAAAGCGGACCCATTGGCCGACGAAATACGGTATCATATCGAGCTTCCAAAGGATGAGCAGGAGGCCCGCCGCCTGGTGGAAAACGTCCGTGAGACGGTCCAGGTCATTGCGCTTGAAAAGGAACGGATCAGCCAGGGCATCCGGGATATGGTGCAGATCAAGGAAAGCTTTGAAAATCAATGCCTGCAGCGCTGCCTGGATATCCGCACGGAGCTGGAACGTCTGCCGAAGCTTTCAAAAATCACTCTGGACGGTAAGCAGGTGCCCATGATCCAGCTCCGGATACCTTATATCCGCGAGGAATTTTATAAGGCGCAGATGGCCTCGTATATTGACACCATTGTGAGCAATGCCGATACTTATAAGGATTTTGACGATAAGCTGAAATATATACGCCAGAAGCTTTCATGGAAGAGCCTGTTTTCCGTGATCGTAACCGATATGAATAGCATCCGGCTCAATCTTTATAAGCGGGAGCGCATCCACGAGCAGAGCCGCTATCTGAAATATGAGGAGGCGGTGGGAAGCACGGGCCAGTCTCAGGGGATTTATATCCAGTTCCTTATTGCCATCATCAATTATATTTCCGCCATTAATTCCGGAAATAATGATGCGGCCTGCACGAAAAAGGTTATTTTTATCGATAATCCTTTCGGCGCGGCCAAGGATATCTATATTTGGGAACCTATATTTGAGCTGCTGCGGACAAATAACGTACAACTGATCGTACCCGCCAGAGGTGCTACGCCGGCCATTTCCGGAAAGTTTGACGTCAACTATGTGCTGGGGCAGAAGCTGATCGATGGGAAGCAGCAGACAGTGGTCATCGATTACCATTCCAATATCCATATCGAGGATGTGGAATATGTAAAGATTGATTTTGAACAGGAAGTTTTTGATTTTATTTAACGATTAAAGATCGACCGTAACAGTTCAGCCCCTTTGAACGGTTACGGTCGTCCTTTATTTTTTTTCACACTCCGTCAGGATTTGCATAATATGTTAGTAAAATGTCAGTTTTTAGGATGTGTTGCAATGTATTTGTCCTGGCTCTTAAAAAACGTCATTTACCGGCTGATCTGTGGAAACATGGAAATTCAGGTCAGCGATATTATATATGATTCAAGAAAAAATGTGAAGGATTGTGTGTTTGTCTGTTTGAAGGGCATGAATTTCGACGGTCATAATTATTTGGCGGATGTGATCGGACGGGGGGCGCGCGCTGTTGTTGTACAAAAGGGTGCCGTCAGCCTGCCTGAGGCCGGAAACGGTGTAACGATGATCGAGGTGGAAAATACGAGAGAAGCTTTGGGAGAGATGTCCAGAGCTTTTTTTGATTATCCGGAACGGCGGTTAAAGCTGATCGGTATTACGGGAACGAAAGGAAAAACGACGGTGGCCGGGATGCTGCGTCACGTTTTGGAAGGGGCGGGTATACGGACAGGGATCATGGGAACCATTGAAATTTCCACCGGCAGACGGTCATTTCCGGCAAGCAACACAACACCGGAATCTTATATGGTCCAGCAATATCTAAACATGATGGTGGAGGACGGCTGCCAGGCTGCGGTGATGGAGGTATCCTCCCAGGCGCTCATGTGTGGACGGGTTTTCGGCGTCAAATTCGACTATGGGATCATAACAAATATTTCTCCGGATCATATCGGTCCTGGAGAGCACAAGGACTTTGCCGATTATATCCACTGGAAGGGCCAGCTATTTAAACAGTGCCGCGTGGGTATTGTCAACGGCATGGATGCCAATGTTATAAAAGCGCTTGAAGGGCATACCTGTGCCGTGGAAACCTATGGCATCCGCGAAAATTATGATAAGGAGCGTGTGATAAATCCCGCAGACGTCATAGCTTTTAAAACGGCGGACTTCTATGATTATTATGCAGAAAATATCCGCATATTAAAGGATAATTGTTCCATACAGGAGGGGGCCGGCCTTGGCGTAAGCTTTGATGCCGTGGTCAGCAACGGTGGCGCTTCCTGTCCGTTTTATCTGAATATACCGGGCAGCTATAATGTGGTCAATGCACTGCCGGTTATTGCCGTAGCCAGGCATTTTGCCATTGACGAACGAATCGTACAAAATGCCCTGTTCCATGTCAAAGTCACCGGACGGTGCGAACTGCTGGCACGTATCCGGGGCGGTTATTTTATTCTCGACTATGCCCACAATGGAAAGTCTCTGGAAGCTGTATTAGAAACACTCAGGGAGTATGGTCCGAATCGGCTGATATGTATATTTGGTTGCGGCGGGAACCGTTCCAAAATCCGGCGCACCGATATGGCCAGGGCAGCGGTTTTAAATGCGGACGAAATCATTGTGACTACCGATAATCCAAGATATGAGGCACCGGAGGAAATTATTCACGATATCGTAGATGAAATTGAAAAGAATTTTCAAGCTGACCCCGTACTGTCAAAGCGTGTGCGTTATACTGTGGTGGAGGACCGACGGCAGGCGATACGCTATGGGCTGGGGCGGATGCAAAATGGAGATATTCTGCTGCTGGCCGGAAAAGGCCATGAAACGTATCAGGAAATTAAGGGGTATAAGTATCCGTTCGATGAGCATGAAATTGTAAAGGATATTTTTATGGATATGCGGGCTGAATTGCCACCTTTACGGTACAGCCAGCCTCCAAAACCGATACAAAACGGTTACCGGGTGAACACAAATTAACGCAAAAATGCCATCCGCTTATTGTCAAGGTATTTTAAGTATGATAAACTCATAGAGAGGAAAACACGTAACAGTTCGGCTCCTCTGAACTGTTACGATATTACAGTTGTTCATTTCCCGGCCGCTTAGGCAAAGCGACCGGGGGCGGAACGTAAATTGTGCCAATGCGCGGGCCTTTCGCCACAGGCGGTTCATGGGCTGGCGAGGTTAGGGATTTCTGGTTTGCCAGAAAAACCATAACGTGATCGCACGACAAAGGAGAGAAAGAGTGTGGAAAAAGTATCTGAAGCGGATTTAGTGAAACGTGTGAAGGCATTTATTTTGAATGATAACTATGCCGGAGCGCTGGCCGTCGTGAAGGGTGTCGATGCCGGGCGTATAAAAAATCCACCGGTTTTATGTCTGATCGGCGAGGTATATATGCATGAGAAGCAGTACGAGGTAGCAGAGGAGGTATTCCTGCGCGCCTACGACCGCTCTCCCAAAAACAGAAAGGTTCTGGACCTGATCACAAGTCTTTATATTGAAATGGGTGAATATGCGGAAGCGGAGTATTACTATAAGGAATTTATCTCCGTGGCTTCCCGGGATCTGCACCGTTATATATTGAGGTATCGGCTGGATAAGGGCAAGGGCGAGCGCCTGTCTGTATTGATCGATACACTGGAACGGCTCAAAGATTATGAGTATATTGAAGAATGGGCTTATGAATTGGCGACGTTATATGAAGCCGCCGGCGAAGAGAAAAAGTGTATACATGAATGTGATGAAATTGTACTGTGGTTTGGCCATGGCGAATATGTGGACAAGGCCATTGCCTTAAAGTGTAAGCTTACGGGCGAGCCCCTTCCAAGAATGAGCACTGTGGAAATGCAACTGGCCGGGGATACCCAGGATGAGGAAGCTCAAAGAGCTCTTGAGGAAGCGAAGGAAGCGGAAATGGCTTCCCGTGCACGGTTTAACGGCAGAACGCCCAAGCCAGCGGTTACGGAATTTTCCGAGGTGGTGGATGTTCATGTGATCAACCCGGATAATGCGCTGGAGTCCGCCGGGGTGGATACGGGAATTGATACAGATCTGATCACAAAGGCTATGGAGACGCAGACGGCTCAGTTTAAGGAGCAGACCAATAAAAATATGTTTAATACAGGCATGCTTTTTAATGCCATGAATCAGGCGGACAGGGAACTTGAGCATTTGAAAGAGGACGATCTGGAGGATGACGACGAAGATGATGAAATCATCGGAGACGGTGACGAGGCCTATGCGTATGCCGGAGAATCCGGGGATTCTGCTTCTATGTCGGACGGCGCGGCTTCGGCCAGTGGGGGCGCTATGACTGGCGCAGCTTCGGCCGACGATGATAACACATCTGCATCTGCTGCTTCGGAGACGGACCTGTTATCGGAAGATTTGGATGATGACGATGATGATGACTTCATCGATGAGATTATCCCATCAACAGCCTTTGAGAAGCCTTCGTTCCTGGCAGATATCCAGGAGCTGGCGGACGAGGAGACGTTAAGGCTTGTTCAGGAACGTAAAAATGGTGATCGTCCGAAAATGCCGGATTTCCTAAAGCGCGGTGGGGATGAGGATGATTTCCATTCACCGGATGATGCGTTGGCAGAGCTGGAAGCAATGCTCGACGAGAATGTTGAAGAAACTCCCGCTGTGTCTCAGATCCGTGAAACGGTAGCCGGGATGCAGGATGCAGTCAGTGCAGTTCTGGATGAACCGGAGGACGCAGGCGCAGCCGACATGGAAGAAGCTGTTGCGGATGGAGCGGAGTCCGGTGCTGGAGTGAAATCCGGGGGAACAGCAGAAGCCCGTGAGGCGACTGCCCATGTGAGCATGGCGGAGCAGGAAGTGGTTTCAGCCGCTGCCAATGCGTGGGAGCAGGAAGCATTTTCTGGTACAGCGAATGTGACAGAGCCGTCGGACGTTCCAACTACTGCGAATGTGACGGAGCTGGAATCTGTTCCATCGGCAGCAGATGTGGATGAGCTGGAGGACGTTTCGGCTACTGCAAATATATCGGATCCAGCGAACGGTCCGGACGCAGATGATGTGGCGGAATCGGAAGCTGCCTCAATATTTGCTGGCGACGCAGCGGAGGACGCTGAGGTCGAAATGGACGAGGCCTTAGAGAGCATGACAGAGGACCAGGACGAGGTGATTCTTGAACAGGCGGTTTTCGGTGGCCTGCCGTCCACAAATATGCGCGAAGCAGATCTGGATGACGAGGATGATGAAATTCTCGACGAGGAGGAAGCCGAGGAATTGCTTTCCAGCGAGGACGAAGCTTTCTTGGAGGAGCTGTTTAGCGCCGGAGACGAGGGCGAGGATGACGATGAAGTCATGGATGAAAATATCCCTATCCCTCAGACCGTAAAGGATATATTTGCCACAGTTCCGGACGTGAAAAACGTACACAAGCAGTTGGCGATGACATTTACCCAGTTTGAAACAAGCGGCAGTGACTACGATGTACTGGCCGCCTATGACATAAACTTTGTGGTACTCAGTGATGACAATGGCATGAAATCCCAGATTGCTATCGGTATTGCCAAGGCTTTAAATACCTACGGTATCTGCGATAAAAATAAAATCGTCCGTGCCAAAGCTTCCGAGCTGAACCGTTCAGACTTTTCCGTGATCTTCCCGAAAATATCGGGAGGCTGCCTTATTGTAGAGGGCGCGGATGAGCTGTCCGACGCATCGGTGGCTGTCATCGAGAAGGAAGTAAGCAAGGATAATCAGGATGTGGCCATCGTCCTTGAGAGCCGTCAGGACGCCTTGAAGGCTTTCTGGAAAAAGCACCGCACTTTAAGAGGACGTTTCCTTAATGTGATCAACGTATCCAAATACAATGAGACAGAGCTTGTTACACTGGCCAAAGGCTATATTGAAAAACGTGGCTATGAGCTTTCACCGGAAGCCGCCATTATCCTGAGAAATTACTTTAAAAAGCACTTGCAGAAAAACGACGTCGTAGGCTACGAAACCGTAATGAACGTCGTGGACGCAGGTATTGAAAACCTGGACAAACGTAACATGAAAAATCTTTACATGACTGTTCTGGACAACAAATACGAAGAAGCCCACATG
This sequence comes from Lachnospiraceae bacterium, assembly GCA_902363555.1. Taxonomy (GTDB): domain Bacteria; phylum Bacillota; class Clostridia; order Lachnospirales; family Lachnospiraceae; genus Catenibacillus. Next base: position 898,175 of record CABJAM010000001.1, read on the forward strand.
CTGCGTCTCCTCCCAGAGGACTTCAAGCTCCTCCAGTAAATAATATTGAGATTCAAAAACAAGCTGCCAAGCCCAAAAGCCTGGCAGCTTTTTGCGCGTAAGCAACGAGCCGCAAAGGTGAGCTGGCTCACCTTTGTGGCGACTGCCGTGACCCGACGAAGCGAAGCGGAGACAGGTGCGCGTAAGCGCATCCGATTTGGTCTTGACAACGACTATACCGTTTGGTATAGTATATCCAGGGAGGCGCCTATGGATAATCGAGAAAATATATTAAAATGTGCTTTGAATTTATTTTATACAAAAGGATATGACGCTGTGGGAGTCCAGGAGATCGCCGAGGCCTCGGGCATTACCAAACCGACACTTTATCATTATTTTGGCAGCAAATACGGGCTTTTGCAGAATTTGCTCGATAAATATTATTCCGGTTTTTCCCAGGCCTTAGAGACAGCGGCCCACTACGACGGTGACCTGCCGCTGACACTATACCGAACGGCAAAGATTTACTTCGGACTTGTCTCTGAAAATAAAGAATTTTACATGCTTGTTATGAGTATGATGTACGCTCCGGAGCAGAGCGATTCCTTTAAAGCCAGCGAAAGCATACGCCGGCATCAGCACCAGCTTTTTACAAATCTGTTCGACCAGGCCGGAGATGTGGTCGGGAATATGAACGGCCGCCAGGAGCAGTATGCGGTCACTTTTATCGGATTTCTCAACCATTACCTGCTTTACTGGTTCAGCAAAAATAATGAAAAGGATACGGCCATCAGCGATGAACAGGCATTCGCGGTCGTCCATCAGTTCCTGCATGGCATCTATGTGTAGCGGAGCGTAAAAATAACAGGCGGCCAAATGACGCCCGCCAACAATTTTTATGTATCGCCGTAAGCGCCTGGGATGCAGGCGCTCGAAGGAAGTCCGCCAAAGGTCGGCCATGTATTTTTAGTATTTTAATTTGTGGAGGTTTTTTATGTCAACTTGGTACGATAACGCAGTTTTTTATCACATTTATCCCCTCGGCCTGTGTGGTGCGCCGAAGGTGAACGATTATAAAGGCGAAGGCGGGGGCTTTAAGCAGTTGGATCTGTGGGTAGACCACATGGAAAAGCTGGGCTGCAACGCTGTATATATTGGTCCGTTATTTGAATCGGCCACTCACGGCTACGATACAACCGATTATAAAAAAGTGGACGGACGTCTGGGAACCAATGACGATTTTAAGGCATGGGTCCAAAAGTGCCATGAAGCGGGCATCCGCGTCGTCGTGGATGGCGTTTTCAACCATACAGGGCGGGATTTTTTGGCCTTCCAGAATATCATTGAGAAAAGAAACGAGTCCTGGGGCAAGGACTGGTACTGCTGGGTAGACTTTAACGGGCAGAGTCCATGCGGCGATCCATTTTCCTACGAGTCCTGGCATGGCTATGCCCAACTGCCAAAGCTGAATATGGGCAATCCTGCGGTGAAGGATTATCTTTTGGACGTCGTGCGCTTCTGGGTAGATGAATTTGATATTGACGGCATCCGCCTGGATTGTGCGGATGTCCTGGATTTTGATTTTATGCGCCGTCTGCGACAGCTTGCCGACATGGTAAAGCCGGAATTTTGGCTTATGGGCGAGGTGATCCACGGCGATTACGGCCGTTGGGCAAATAACGAAACACTGCATTCTGTTACGAATTATGAGCTGCATAAAGGTATTTTTTCAGCCCATAATACCCATAATTATTTTGAGATGGCCCACTCGCTGCGCCGGCTTTATGATAAGAATTATGGTATTTGTAAAAATGCCCGCCTGTATAATTTTGTGGACAATCACGATGTGGACCGGATTTATGATAAGCTGGAAATTAAAAAGAATTTATTTCCGGTCTATGCTTTTTTATTTACCACACTGGGAATCCCATCCATCTATTACGGTTCGGAATGGGGAATCCAGGGCCATAAGGAAAATGGCAGCGACGACCCGCTGCGTCCGGCCATTGATCTTGAAACTTTTGAAAATCCCAATCCGGAGTTGACCGCATTTATTACCAGACTTGCTCACATTCATCAGACGCATCCGGAGCTGGTTTACGGAGAGTATGATGAACTTATGTTAACTAATAAGCAGTACGCCTATGCCCGGATCTACGATGGGAAGTCCTGTATCACCGTGTTGAATAATGATGAACAGGACGTGCAGCTATCTGTAAGAGTTCCGGCCGGCAGCGCCTGCGTTGATCTTATGGATGAGATGGCTGTGGAAATTCAGGGAAACAGCATTTCCATCGTTGTTCCGGCCAACAGCGCCAGACTGTTTTACGTGGATTAAGGAGGAGACCATGATGGAACATAGAATTACGGATTTGGATATTTACTTATTCAATGGGGGAACACATTACGAGATCTACAATAAGCTGGGGGCTCACCTGGCAGTCGAGGACGGAGTGGAGGGCGTTTACTTTGCTGTCTGGGCGCCCAATGCCAAGACGGTCAGCGTTGTGGGGGATTTTAATGAATGGGTGCCGTTGGAAAATGAGATGGAGCCCATAAAAACATCCGGTGTTTATGAGCTGTTCATCCCCGGTGTGAGAAAAGGTGATCTGTATAAATTTGCTGTGGAAACAAAAAAGGGGGATGTGCTGTATAAAGCAGATCCTTACGGCAATCAATCCCAGATGCGCCCGGAAACCGCTTCGGTGGTGACCGACATTTCCGATTATACATGGTCGGATGATCGCTGGCAGGCGGATAAGAAGCGTATCAGCACTCTGGACCGGCCCATGTCCATCTACGAGGTGCATCTCGGCTCCTGGAAAAAGGATGAGAACGGCAATAACTGCGGCTTCCGCACGTACCGGGATATTGCCGGTGAGTTGGCGGATTATGTAAACTACATGGGCTACACCCATGTGGAATTTATCGGAATTGCCGAGCATCCATTTGATGGGTCCTGGGGCTATCAGGTGACCGGATACTATGCGCCCACCTCACGTTATGGCGAGGCTGTGGACTTTATGTATCTTGTGGATTATCTTCACAAACAGGGGATTGGCGTGATCTTAGACTGGGTTCCGGCTCATTTTCCAAAGGATGCCCATGGTCTGGGACGTTTTGACGGGGAAGCCGTCTACGAGCATCCGGATCCACGCAAGGGTGAGCACGCCCATTGGGGCACCTATGTTTTTAACTATGAGCGTCCGCAGGTGAAAAATTTCCTTGTGGCCAATGCTCTTTTCTGGCTGGAGAAGTTCCATGTGGATGGCCTGCGCGTGGATGCGGTGGCTTCCATGCTTTATCTGGACTACGGCCGGGAGGCCGGGGAATGGGTGCCGAACCGCGATGGCGGCCATGAAAATTACGAAGTGATCGAGTTTTTGAAGCATTTAAATTCCATCATTACCCGGCGCTGCCCGGGGGCGATGATGATCGCTGAGGAATCTACCGCGTTTCCAAAGGTATCACGTCCGCCTGAGGAAAATGGCCTGGGCTTTACCTATAAATGGAATATGGGCTGGATGCACGATTTTCTGGAATATATGAAAACAGATCCATATTTCAGACAATATCACCAGAATGAACTGACTTTCAGTTTCAGTTATGCGTTTAGTGAGAACTATATCCTTGTGCTTTCTCACGATGAGGTGGTCCATCTGAAATGCTCCATGATCAACAAGATGCCCGGGGAGCTGGAGGATAAATTTGGTAATCTGAGAGCCGCCTACGGCCTGATGATGGCCCACCCCGGCAAAAAGCTGCTGTTTATGGGCCAGGATTTCGCCCAGCTTCGGGAGTGGAGCGAGGAGCGCAGCTTGGACTGGTTTCTTTTGGACAATGAGCCGCGCCACCGCCAGTTGAATAATTATGTGCGGGCGCTGCTGCATATGTACAAGGGGCATCCGGCGCTTTATGAGCAGGACTGTGCGGAAGGCGGCTTTGAGTGGATCAATGGGGCCGATGCCGAGCACAATATGCTCACGTTCTGCCGCATGACAAAGGACAAAAAGAAATGCCTGCTGTTCCATTTTAACTTTTCACCGGTCGCGTACGAAAAGCACCGTGTAGGCGCTTTGTGCTCGGGAACGTACCGCCAGGTATTTTCCAGCGACGCCCTGGAATTTGGCGGCAGCGGCAAGTATAATGCCGGCGAGATCCAGGCGGAGGATGAGCCGTGGGATTGGAAGGATTATTCCCTCGTATTCGATGTTCCAGCGTACGGCGTGGCGGCTTTTGAATTTGATTATGTAAAACCGCCCAAAAAGCGTGTAAGAGCCGGCACAAAGGTAGTGAGTGGCACAAAGGTGGCAAAAGGTACAAAATCAGCAAATAGTAAATCCGGTGCAAAAAAATCTGGAAATAAAAGTTCCGCAAAAACAGAAGCTGCCGACAACACTATTTGAAAAATAAAAGACAATGCTTTCTCCTTCGGTATTCCAACTTCCGGTTTTACGGAATACCTGATGAAGAAAGCATTGTCTTTTTAAATTCCAAGAAGCATTGTAGCAATACGGAAATAGATGATCAATGATAAAGCGTCTACGATCGTTGTGATAAAAGGGCTGGCCATGACCGCAGGGTCAAAGCCGATCTTTTTAGCCAGCAGCGGCAGTGAGCAGCCTACCAGCTTGGCGAAAATAACTGTAACTATAAGCGTAAGGCAGACAACCATGGCTATGGGGATGGTCACCCGGTCAAAAACCATCAGCTTGACAAAATTGGCGGCCGCCAGGGTGATACCTACAAGGATGCCGACGCGCATTTCCTTCCACATGATCCGGAAAATATCCCGAAATTCAATTTCCCCAAGAGAAATACCGCGGATGATCGTAACGGATGCCTGTCCGCCGGCGTTGCCGCCCGTATCCATGAACATGGGGATAAAGGATGTCAGGACCACGTAGGCCGCCAGGGCATTTTCATAAACCTGGATGATCTTTCCTGTAAAAGCCGCGGAAATCATTAAAAGTAAAAGCCATGGGATACGCTTTTTCCACGTTTCTATGACTGTGGTTTTCATATAGGGTTTATCCGTCGGTGTGATGGCGGCCATCATTTCGATATCCTCTGTGGCCTCCTGTTCAATAATATCCACCACGTCATCGACGGTGATGATCCCGACGAGACGATTTTCACTGTCCACGACGGGCATGGTGGTGAAGTCGTATTTCTGGAAAATATGCGCCACTTCCTCCTGGTCGGTGAGGGTGGTGATGGTGATCAGATTCTCGTGCATGATATTGCCGATGATCTCGTCCGGCTGGGATAACAGCAGCCGTCTCAGAGAGACCGTGCCCAGCAGCTTTCTGGAAGGGCTCAGCACATAGCAGACATCGATGGTCTCTTTATCAATCCCCTCTGCGCGGATGATCCGGATGGCGTCGTCGACGGTCTGGTTCTCCTTAATGTCGATAAATTCCACCGTCATAACACTGCCGGCGGAATCCTCCGGATATTTGAGCAGATGATTAATGTCTCTGCGCGTTTCCGGGCTGGCCTGGGCCAGGATCTTTTTGACGACGCTGGCCGGCATTTCCTCCATCAGGTCGGCGGCGTCATCGGCATAAAGATTATCGATGATGCTGGCGGCTTCGTGGTCGGTGAGACTGCGGATAATAGCCTGCTCATCCTCAATGGGGAGATAGGAGAATATATCCGCCGCCATGGCTTTGGGCAGGATCCGGAAAATTTTGACAACTTCCTCACTGGAAATTTCTTCGAAAAGAGCGGCGATATCCGCCGTGTTCATTTCGGAGATTTCCTGGCGCAGTGTTGCATACTGTTTGCTCTCGATCAGTTCGTTAATTCTCTGCAACATAGTAATAATACTCCTTTATATTCGGTTTTTATGGCAGGCTCGGGCCCCGGAACGTCGGAAAGACTACTCTGTATATGATTATCCATAAAAACCACCTGCCTCTCAAAGAATATTATTAGTATTGCAATCCATGTAGTTTATTATAATCGGAATTGCGCCGATGCGCAAGCCGCTCGTTAAATTTTTTTCAATTCATAACATTTTTCGCAGAGGCTGAGACAAGCCTGCGCATCCAAGTTTCCCGTGAGCGGTGACCATTTCATAAAAAGTTTATAAACAAACCGAAATGTTTAGATACATGGAATATGAATTGTGATATACTAAGATTGATTGAATATGTCATTGTAACGGAAAGGCAAAATATTGCGAAAACGCCGCAAATGACGAATAATAACAAAGTTTCGGGGCGGAGATTTGCCAGCCCCTTAGAAAAAGGTGATTTTTTGAAATTATTTACACGTATTAAGATTTCATATGGCCTGCTGTGCATCGTACCCATCGTGCTGATCGTTGTAATGACCTACGGCATCGGGGCCGCAGGCATCAATTCCATCGAAAAGCGGTACGACGTATCTGATGGCAGTATGGAAATTCTTATTAATCCGCTCAAGGTCCTGGGCAGTCTGACAAGCACTATAAAAGCGGAGCTGGACAAGGTTGTGGATACGGCTCCCGAAAAGCTTTCAGACAGCGAATATCTGAAAAATATCAATAAGGAATTGACAAAGTACGCTTCTTATCTGCTCGTGCGTAAGGATGATCAAACCGTCTATTCCGGCAAGCCTGACAATCAGGCGCTGGAAATCGATGAGGGCTACTTTAATGCAAATCTCAATGAGGGTAATTTTTTTATTCCCGGCGCAGTGCCGTACCATATGATGCAGATGAGTTTTAAGTACGCTGACGGCAGCAAGGGGCTGGTTTGCATTGTTACCGACCTGTCCGATATGATCCCAAGAATCCGGCTGACGATGATCCAGTGGGTTGTCGTGGCGGTGGCTATATTGGTGCTTTCTGGAATGGTACTGACCATGTGGCTTTACAAAAGTATTGTCAAACCCATCGCTCTGTTAAAGGTAGCCACTGAGAATATCAAGCAGGGCAATCTGAATTTCAGCGTCAGGGCGGAGGCCAATGACGAGATTGGGGAGCTTTGTATCGGCTTTGAGGAAATGCGCAAAAAGCTCAAAGAGCAGATCGATATCAGTATGCAGTATGAGCGTGAAAATAAAGAGCTCATCAGTAATATTTCCCATGATCTGAAAACTCCGATCACGGCCATCAAGGGCTATATCGAAGGCATTCAGGACGGTGTGGCCGACACGCCGGAAAAGATGGAGCGCTATTTGAAAACGGTGTATACAAAGGCCAATGATATGGAGAAGCTTATAGAGGAGCTGTTTTTGTATTCCAAGCTGGACAGCAATTCTATGACATATTCCTTTGTAAAACTGAACCTTAACGATTATTTTGAAGATTGTATTGAAGAGATCAGCATGGATCTGGAATCCCGCCATATTGAACTGGGATTTTTCAATTATGCGGACAAGGATGTGGTCATCATCGCCGACCCGGAGCAGCTTAAGCGGGTCATTATAAATATTGTCAATAATTCGGCCAAATATATTGGTGACCGCAAGGGGCTGATCAATGTCCGCATCCGGGAGGAAGCCGAGTTTGTACAGATTGAGATTGAGGACAATGGCAAAGGTATTGCCAAGAGTGAGCTTGGCCATATTTTTGACCGGTGTTACCGGACGGATGCATCAAGAAACTCTGCCCAGGGCGGCAGCGGCCTCGGCCTGTCCATAGCCAAGAAGATCGTGGAGGAGCATGGCGGACGGATCTGGGCCACCAGCAAGGAAAATATTGGAACAAGCATGTGCTTTGTTCTTAGAAAATATGAGGAGCGTAAAATCGATGAGTAAAATTTTGATTGTAGAGGACGAGGTCAGTATTGCTGAGCTGGAGAAGGATTATCTGGAGCTGAGCGGCTTTGATGTACTTATTGAGGTGACTGGAGATGCCGGATTGAGGACGGCGCTGAAAGAAGAAATCGACCTGATCATCCTTGATCTGATGCTTCCCAATGTGGATGGCTTCGAGGTGTGCAAAAAGGTCCGTGAGGTGAAAAATATCCCCATCATCCTTGTATCGGCTAAAAAAGAAGATATCGATAAAATCCGGGGCCTGGGCCTTGGCGCGGATGATTATATTACCAAGCCTTTCAGCCCCAGCGAGCTGGTGGCCCGGGTTAAAGCCCATCTGGCCCGCTATGACCGGCTTGTTGGCAGCGGCATGAAGAAAAATGAGATCATCGAGATCCGTGGGATCAAGATCGATAAGACGGCCCGCCGGGTGTACATCAATGGCGAGGAAAAGACGTTTACTACGAAGGAATTTGACCTGCTCACCTTCCTGGCGGAAAATCCCAACCATGTATTTACGAAGGAAGAGCTGTTTAATAAAATATGGGATATGGAATCCGTGGGCGATATCGCTACGGTGACTGTGCACATTAAAAAAATCAGGGAGAAAATTGAATTTAATACATCCAAGCCGCAGTATATTGAGACAATCTGGGGCGTGGGGTATCGGTTTAAGGTGTGATCTGCATTGGAAAGAAAAATATAAGGACTCAGAATTTATGTGAGATTCTGAGTCCTTATATTATATATTAAATTTATCTATATGTATAATAACGGTCCTGATATTTAGGCGGGATAACAGGAATTTGGAGATAGGAATCATACTGTCCGCCAGTGTGGATAATATGATTACCTTTATTATCATATTCTGGCATCTCCGCAAAAAGCCATTTTTCATGGCGAACATATTTGCCGCAGATGGTAATGCGCAGCGTCTGGCCTTTATGCCAGATCCAGCTGGTTGGAAGAATTTCAATCTCCACAGGAACAATCTGTCCGGGTTCGAGATATTCATCACAGGTATGCGATTGAACCGGAAGGTAGTCTGTAGATAATGTTTCGTCCAGCTTACGGCGGGATACACGCATGCGGCCCATCGGTCCGGCATATTCTGCATCCAGTCCGTTGGCAGGGCTCCAGGCCTTGAGTTTTGGAAGCGGCGTATTGGAATACCTGTCACGGTCCACATAGTAAAGCGGTAATGGTTCTCCGTCGGCGCTCAGTTTACTCATAACTACAAATAAGTCCATATTGTTATAAGCGTCTGCTTCAACCCAGAGTTTTAATTTTGAGTGCCCTGTCAACTCCGTATCATCAGTAAAGGTATAATCAAAATGGACCTCTCCAGTTTCCGAATCGTAAACCGCCTGACTTTCAGCAGATACGGGAACTTTATGTAAATGGCTGTCTGTGGCATTTAAATAAAGCTTCTGATACTGTGTTCTCGGCAGTGGAAAAGCGGACTCCGGTCGATATTTTTGATAGTCGTAGTCAAAGGCGTCCATAACCTCAAGACGAACCATGGGCGTCATTTCCCAGCCGTTATCAATGTCTTTTAAGTAACGGTCGAAGAAACGTTTTAAATCCTCCAGATGCTCCGGAACATAATCATCGGCCCATTCCCAATTCCGATGGAAGCGAATCCATTTGCGATTCGTACGGAGTCTTTCAAAGGCATTGACCGTTCCGCGCAGGTGTATTCCTGTCCAACCGGCAGCACAATAAACTGGAATATTAATGTTTTCCACATCAAAGCGTTTATCCTGCCAGTAGGGGCTGTCGATATAAGGACTGTCATCAAGCATTTGAGCGGGATGTTCGATGTAGTTGTGGCCCAGAGATTTATACACGACCGAATTTAAGGAAACCTTATCGGGAATCCCGCCAATGCAGCACAGATCACGGTATATATCGCTGGTAGCATCCCAAGGAGCCATACAGGTCAGGTATTTCGGGTTTTTTGCCGCGATCATCCACTGACTGATTCCAAGGAAGGAGTTTCCGAAAAGGGCAACCTTACCATTGGTCCATGGCTGAGTTGCCAGCCACTCGATTACTTTGGCACCATCATCGGCGTCAATACTGTTCCATAGATTCATATCGCCCTCGGAATTAAAGGCTCCACGTGTATCAATATTGCAGATGGCATAATCATAATGGCACCAGTAAGCCGGATCGGCAGCTTCAAATTTAGTTGCACGGCTAAGAACACCTTCAGCAACACCACAGACATTCCATTCACCATCAACTGACGGCATAACCTCAATCTGTTTTTTTCCATACAAACTCCAGCACATAATTACAGGAACTTTCTTTGATGTATCCGGTCGGTAAATATCCGCATATAGTACCGTACCGTCCGGCAAAGGGATGCTGACATCCTGTTCGCAAATAATATTGTCACGGAATGCAAAAGTTTTTGGCTCCAGGGGTTTTACCGGCATTTTTTCCATCATGGATAGCGGAACCGCAAATTTTCCCAGGCCTACAGAAGAGTCACAGTATTCATCCGCAGACATATCCGGTGGGCATTTGGCGGCAAGCTCAGGTGTTTGGATAAATACAACCTCCTGGCTGCCTTTTGGAAAATCGATTTTTTTTCGTATAACCTTTCTTAGCATAGAGCAGGCACCTCCCAATAATATTTGTATTATAATATTAATTTACAAATCAATCTGTTTAAATTATACTCTTGATCTCAAATGATGAAAAGACGTATTCTCGCATAGAGCTATTCAGTTTTCGGAATATAATTCCCTTTCGCATAAAACTGTGGTAAACTGGATAAAAGGAGGCGGTTGTAATGAATGATTTACAAATAAAATACTTTTTGATCCTTGCCCAGAGCAAGAGCTTTTCAAAGGCGGCTGAGCAGCTTTATATGTCTCAGCCGTCTCTGAGCAAACAGATTGGTGCTCTGGAACAGGAGTTGGAGCTGAAGCTGTTTGAACGAAAGTATCGGGAGGTCATTTTAACAAAAGAGGGCCAGCTTTTTTACGATTATTTTATGGAGGCCACTCAGAAATTTAATGATACATTATATAAGGCGCAAAATGTAGGTTTGCTGTCGACCCATCTGTCTATGGTGATGCTTGAGGGACTGGACACAAATCTGGCTTTAAGGCCGATAAGGCGATTTCAGAATGAACATAAGGAGCATAATATTACGTTTTCATTTGAACAGCTGCCATCTTACCAGATTCCATTCTATTTGATCAATGATCGCTATGATATTGCAGTAACTCTGGAGGACAGAGTCACTTTGACACAGGAGTATGCCAATAAAATCAGAACTAAAAAAATAAGTGATTGTGAGATTCTGTTGTATTATTCCACAGAGCACAAGGTTAATCAGTTGGAACGTCAGCCTGTATTTGAGGATTTTAAAGATGATATTTTTTTCCTGCCCACATTTATGTCCAAGCATCATCTGAATAATTCGCCAAATTCACAGCTTTCGGCGGTTGAGTACTATTCACAGCTTTTGGGATATACACCCCGAATTGAATTTGTCAACTCCACGGCGGCTATACAGCCCAATGTGGAATGCGGTGCCGGCGTAAGTCTCATATCGAGTCTGGCTTTTATGCGGAACAGCTCATATTTGAACAGTATTCCGCTGAATGCTAAATCAAATGTAGTTGTCGCATGGAAGGCAGGAAATACAAATCCGTTAATTGATCAGTTTGTTGATACAATTGAAGATAAATAATAAAAATGCCCGTATCGATCAGTTTTTGATCGATACGGGTTTTTGACTAATTTGGGATCTGGTGTAAAGTGATATTCGTTTTTGGGAATATTAGTATCCCAAAGTGCTCATTTTTTTGACACTTTGACAATGCTATAATTGTCTTACATTACAAATTCCTGATTTTTAAGGAATAATATTTTAGAAAGAAATGAGGCATAATCATGGCGAATTATCCGAAACAAATGAAAGCCGCATATTATACAGAATATGGCGGGCCCGAAGTTATAAAGATCGGCGAAATAGCGACGCCTATTCCAGACCCCGATCAATTGATCGTAAAAGTAGCAGCAACTTCTTTTAATGCTTTTGACGCCTACCTTCGCATGGGAGGTTTGGGTGAAGTGTCATTCCCTCATATACCGCATATTGATTTCGGAGGTATTGTTGTATCCGTTGGAGAAAATGTGGATAAGTTTAATGTTGGCGATCGGGTATTTGGTGCCCAGATGCTCAATTTTTTTCGGGATTCCTGTGCAGCAGAGTATGTAGCCGTCAATCCAGATGAAATTCCTATAGCTAAAGCGCCCAAATCGCTCAGCCTTGTGGATTGTGCAGCGCTTCCAGCAGTTTCACTGACTGCTTATCAGGGCATTGTGGATCATTGTAAGCTTCAAAAGGATCAGAAAATTTTTATCTCAGGAGCAGCAGGCGGTGTGGGGAGCATGGCCATACAGTTCGCAAAGCTTCAGGGGGCCTGCGTTATTGGCTCTGATTCAGCGGATGCAATGGACATAATGAGAACATTGGGTGCCGATGAGGTCATGGATTATAAAACGGATACATTGGATGCCTATGCGCCTGAAAAGGTCGATGCTATTTATAATATTGCCCCGGTACCGTCCGAAGCTGTGACCCAATTGCTGTATCATGTTAAAAAAGGCGGTATTCTTGTATCTACACTAAATCCGGCGGATGAAGCGGTGGCAGAAGCCTGTGGTGTAAATGCCATGTGTATGGCAGTGGCTGTAAATAGTGAACGGTTAAATATGTTTGCACAGATGGTGGATCAGGGGAAGATCAAACCTTATATTACAGGCTACTATCCGTTGGAGGAGGTTGTGGCGTTTAATACGGCTGCAATGAGCAGTCATGGAAAGTTGATTTTGGTAGTCGATGAAACTTTGTAGGAGGGGTGCATATGAGACTCCATAATAAAGTTGCTCTTATTACCGGTGCAACCGGAGGTATTGGCAGTGCTATTTCAAGGCTGTTTGCACAGGAAGGTGCCAAAGTTATTGTTGCTGCAAGAAAAGCTGATTTAGCAAATAAATTGGTGGATGACATCCGTTGCAATGGTGGGGAAGCCATATTTATGCAGTTGGAGATTACGAATGTAAAGCAGTGGAATGATGTTATTACACAGATAAAAGAGTTATACGGCGCGCTTCATATTTTAGTGAATAACGCGGCAACCAATGAAAAGTGTACAATGCCGGAGGTTGATCTTGATCAATGGAATAAGGTGTTGGCTATAAATGTGACTGCACCTATGTTGGGGATTCAATCATGTGCACCGTTAATAAAGGAATCCGGCGGTGGATCTATAGTAAATATATCTTCTCTTGGGGGGATATTGGGCGGCCCTTCGACCTCCTATGTGACATCTAAATGGGCGATGTGCGGCTTATCACGTTCAACGGCGTTTACATTTGCAGACTGGGGCATCCGGAGTAACACGATCTGCCCAGGATTCATCGAAGGTACGAATATGACAAATGCTATTTTAAGTTCAGATGCAAAGAAAATGGGGAAAACCATTGGTGATTATGCGCTGACGGGGCATTATGGAACGACCAGGGAACTGGCGCAGGCCGCGCTGTTCCTTGCATCCGACGAGTCCTCCTATATTACGGGGGTGGAGCTACCGGTCGACGGCGGACTTTATTCTGCCGGTATTTATGCCACAATGCTTGAAAATAAGGATATTTTTAAAAGTAAATAATAATAGTTCAGACACACCTGAGCTATCTTGAAAAATGAAAGGAGATATTTAAATGAGCTACAAAATTGAAACGGGGGGCCTCCGCCTTCCACTGATCAACAGCGAAGAAATTATTGATTCATTGTCTTATCTGTCCGAAGATGAGAAGGAATTTGGAAAAAGGAACTTATCTATGGTTCCGCCGACAGACGGCTGGGCTATGCTTGGAAATGATCCGGATATGCAGGCCTTCTGGCAGGTCTTTGAACGTGAACTTACGTCTATGATGGATGGAGATATGCAGGTCATACCGTTTGGTTTTATGACACTGGCCAATCTGGTCATTGCTAGACATGCAAAAGATGAATACAATTGTGGTACGATGGCTGCGGCATTGGCAGATTCAGTAGTGGACTTTGGTGTGGGCTATATTGGCACGATTAAACTATGTATGATTGATTTTCCGGACTGCTCATGCTGGAATGATGAAGAAAGACTGGCAATTAAATTTGTGAAGGCATTTATTGAATATAAAATGACGGATGAAATTTTTCAGGAAGCGATTGACCGCTGGGGAGAAAAAATGGTGGTACGTCGTATGAGCTGGATTTGTTATGTTAATGGGATGGTATCTATGTGCAATGCCATGGGAATGCGTTATCCTATCGAAAAAGAAATTTTTCCGTATGGCACATGGACACCTGAAAATGTTAAAATGACTACGGGTAATCTGGCCGGTTCATATGAGCGCGTGCGGGAAATGTGGCAGAATATGAATGCTTTTGTTTCCGGAGAGGCAGAAGCACGTGAAAAAGCTGCAGCACAAAACGCGGACTGTGCAAATTGATACTGTTTTGTAACGATTCAGCCCCTCTGAACGGTTACACTGATTTCTGATAAGTTGTAAGATCCAGGTGCTGCACTATCCTGCGGCTCCATAAAACGACACTTTTTATTTTTTTGCAAAATCCTTGTTCTATCAGCATTTAGCCTTGATTTTGTCGAAAAAAGTCGATAAAAAAGGGGTGCATTATTCGCGCCGACATGTTATGATAATAACAGCAGGAGGGGAACAGATTTCGACACCACCTGCGACCAAGCGGTGCCGGCCCTGTGCTGTACGACATACATAGGCGCCGTCATTTACGGCAGCCATCAGGCTGTAATAAAAGTATTAAAGTACATATGAGAAAAGGCGAAACAGAAGCTGTCAAAGATGAAAAGTTCTGCAAACTACAAAGGATAATCACTACCAACAAAAGATAAAGCGTTACATAGTAAAAACAAAAGATAAAAGGCTGCTGTGCCGGAAGCGGCAGAGTATTACAGTATATAAGGATGGGTCACTCTACTTGGTATATATGTATGCTCTGTCGTTCTCCGGCGGCAGCCTGTTGCCGTTTTAACATGATTTTATATGGCGGGAAGATTACGGTCACCATTGGCGGGGGGGGGATACCTATGGATAAGTCAGGAAGTTCGACAAAGTACAGTATTATTTATAAAGATATCAAAGAGAAGATCCTTTCCGGTGCCTTACTGCCCGGGGAGAAAATCGACTCGGAGAATATGTTATGTAAACATTATGATGTGAGCCGCTACACGGTCCGCCGCGCCCTTTCGGATCTGATCAGCGAGGGGCTTGTGGAAGCCCGCCATGGACAGGGCACCTTTTGTACCCAGCGCCGGATTTCCGGCAGGCGTACGCACAATATTGCGGTGATCACTACTTATTTATCAGATTACATATTTCCCAGCGTGATCCGGGGCATTGACCGGGTGATGACCGATAACGGCTATACGATGTTTCTGAAGAACACAGGGAACAGTCAGAAGAACGAGGCACGCTGCCTGGAGGAGATGATGGGCAAGGGCGTGGACGGGCTGATCATTGAGCCCAGCCGCAGCGAGGTGTTCTGTAAAAATGAACCGCTCTATAAGGAGCTGGATGTCATGGGGATTCCTTATGTTTTTATACAGGGGCGCTACCAGCAGATGAAAGGAAAACCATGTGTTCTGCTCAATGAGCGCCGCGGCGGATATCTGGCGGCGAAGCATCTGATCGACACAAATCATAAAAATATTGTCGGAATCTTTAAAATGGATGATTTTCAGGGTACAGAGCGCTATAAAGGTTTTGTACAGGCTCATAATGACGGACACCTTCCTATGAATCCGGATTACACGCTGTGGTTTCATACGGAGGACCGGCGTGTCAAGCCGATGGCCAGCGTGGCGGAGCTGCTTGAACTGGGGAATCCTGTGGATGGCATTGTTTGTTATAACGATCAGATCGCCGTGAGCATTTTAAATGGACTCAGGGCTATGGGCCGCCGGGTTCCTGAGGATGTTTCCGTTGTGGGATACGATAATTCATCGCTGGCTGTGAATGCGACCATTGGTCTGACGTCTGTGAACCATCCGAAGGAGCAGTTGGGCGAGGCTGCTGCACAGATGCTGCTGGACCTGATCAATGGAAATCCTGGGAATGACAACTGTAAAAAGATCATGGAGCCGGAGCTGATACAAAGAGAATCCTGTATGGCGCGGCCGGTGGAATAGAGATGGAAGATGGAGTAGAAGTGTCGGCAACGGAGTATCGGGGATGATTTCGCGTGTCGAAACTTTGGGCCGGGTCTTAACCGGTGATGGCTGTATTTGTGTTCCTTCAGGCAGTTATTCAGGGTAATTTTGTTGTGTTGCATAACCATATAGAATTAAGAAGATACTAAAGGTAAGTTATTATCCGGAGGTATCCATATGAACAATATAATGATAGATGATGATGTGACTCTAATGTCACTTGACGCACATGACTGCCGAAAGGCAGCGGCACTGGAGCTTTGCCGCTGCTGCGCACCGGTGCTGCTTGGTGTTAAGCCGGCCGCCCTGATCCGGATGGACACAGAAGCGGCCGGGCTGCTTAAACATATTCGTTCACTTTGCCCGATCTGCTATTATCCATTGGATGTATCCCCTGAAAACCAGGTTTTTATATTTATACCGGAGCTTGTCGAGCGGGCGTTTATGCGGCCGGGAGCCTTATATTTTCTGAGAAGTATCGGCTATGGCGGCGATACTGTAAATGAATATGTGCGGGAGCTGATAAAGCGCATCCAGGGGAGCCGCCGGCATCGCAATTTATTTCCCCATGAAATCGGTATATTTCTTGGATATCCTTTGGAGGACGTGATCGGGTTCTGGCTGAATGGCGGAAGAAATCCTCTGTATGAGGGAGAGTGGAAGTGTTATTCCAACGTTTCGGAGGTGGTCTGGCAGCAGGAACTGCACAGCCGGGCGCGGCAGGTCATGGAATCGGCCATTTTGGCCGGAGAAACACTGGATGCCATACTGTCCTGGTATTGGAGCAGCGCCGTAGAGGAACGCTGCCCGGCAAAAGCAGCCATTCAATCCCTTTGAACAGTTGCCGACAGTAAACGTTCAGAGGGCCGAACTGCTACTTCCGGCAAAACTTATTTGACGGAACTTCGCGGTTCGTTATTTACTTTCTTCATGGAATGCTGTAATGTTATAGTAACCGTTCAATTTTTGAACTGTTCCGGAGTGTGCTTTAAAGACGCACTCTGGAGTGTGTTTTAAAACACGCTTGCCTCCATATGGCCAGATGGAGCATTAAATTATAAGCAAAACCATCAGGAAAGGATACGTATTTTAATGGTAAACTTAACAGTAAGAGAGATCGTTGGCGCTGTGCACGGCAGGCTGCTGTGCGGCAATCCGGAAACTATAGTTTCCTATATTAGTATTGACAGCAGGGATATTCAGGAAAATACATTATTTACCCCCATCATCGGTGAGCGGGTAGATGCGCATAAATTTTTGAAGCAGGTTTTTGACAATGGCGCTGCTGCGGCATTTACATCCCACGGAGAGGTTGTGGATGTGTCAAAGCCCCACATTCTCGTGGAGGACACAGAACGGGCTTTGGGAGACCTGGCCATTTATTACCGGAGCAAATTTCCTGTACCGGTGATAGGGATCACAGGCAGCGTGGGAAAAACATCCACAAAGGAAATGATTGCTGCCGCATTATCCGTAAAGTTTAATGTACTTAAAACTGCGGGAAACCAAAACAGCAATATCGGTGTTCCGCTGACGCTGTACCGTCTTGGACCGGAGCATGAGATCGCGGTTGTGGAGATGGGGATCAGTGATTTCGGTGAGATGGATGCGCTGGTACGGTTCGCAGGGCCGGAGACGGCCGTCGTGACCAACATCGGTGTTGCACATATCGGAATATTAAAAAGCCAGGAAAATATCATGTCCGAGAAGCTGAAAATTGCTAAAAATTTCGGCCCCGGCCAAAAACTCTATCTCAATGGAAATGATCCGCTGCTTTGCAAGGCCTCCGCAGATTATGCTGATAATGCCGTTATGTTCGGACATGAGGACATTAAATCCCATAGTGTTCTTGGAGCCGGCGGGGTAGGAGCTGGCACAGGCCTTGAATATTATGCAGAAAATATCCATGTGAAGGATGGTATGCAGCACTTCACACTTGTCTGGCCTCAGGGAAAGACGGATGTGGTCATTCGCCAGCTTGGTCTGCATAATGTGAATAACGCCGTGGTTGCCATGGCCATTGCAATGCAGTATGGGATTGCCCCGGATGATGCAAAGCGGGGGCTGGCAGCCTACGAGGGCGTGGCGATGCGTCAGCAGATCAATCATCTGAGCGACGGTATCAAGGTCATCGACGATACGTATAATGCCAGCCCGGATTCCATAAAGAGCGGTATCCAGGTGCTTGAGCTTTTGGATAATCCCGGCCGAAAGATTGCCGTTTTGGCGGATGTGCTGGAGCTGGGTGAGCTTTCCTATACATGTCATTACGATACAGGCTGCCATGTGGCACAGTCCGGTGTGGACGAAGTGGTCACCGTAGGCGAAGAAATGAAAGCGCTGGTGAAGGCGGTCAATGAGCATAGCCCGTCCATAAAAACGCATAATTTTACATGCAACACGGACGCTATACAGTACCTGCTGTCCATCACCCGCCCGGGAGATGCGTTATTGGTAAAAGGTTCCAGGGGGATGCATCTGGAAGAGATCGTTGCTGCATTAAAAGAAAAAATTGTATAAATATACACTTATCTCTTGACAAATATTCATCCTGGTGGTAGATTAGATTCCGGTACTAACAAAGCCGGAATGGGGGAAGATCGTGTAAACCTAAAAGTTCCGGACCTATGTGTTACTTATTCCAGGAGGATTAAAAATGAAGAAGATTATTGCACTGGCTCTTGCAGCCATCATGGTATGTTCTCTTGCCGCTTGCGGTAGCAATTCCGGCACTGAAACTAAAGGCGAAACAAAGGCAACAAATGCAGAGACAAAAAACGAGACACAGACTGAGTCAAAGGCTGATGAAACTCAGGCTCCGGAAACAGCAGCCACAGAAACCACCGAAGCTGACGAAGCTACCGGGGCTCAGAGTGAGACGGGCGAGGCTTCCGCTGATAATGGCGGTAAGCTGATCATGGCTACGGAAGCCGGTTTTGCACCTTATGAATACACCGAGGACGGCGAGACAGTAATCGGCGTTGATGTAGATATTGCGAATGAAATCGCAAAGGCTATGGGCAGAGAACTTGAAATCCAGAATATGTCATTTGACGGCGCTTTGATGGCTGTACAGCAGGGTAAGGTTGATTTTGCCGCCGCTGGTATTTCCGTAAATGAAGATCGTAAGAAAAATATGGACTTCTCCATTGAATATGCCACAAGCAAGCAGGTTGTTGTTGTAAACGGTTCAACAGAGCGTGTGAAATCTGTGGATGAGCTCAATGGCGATTTAATGATTGGTGTACAAACGGGTAATGTGGCTGATGCTTATTGCGATGATCAGGGTTGGACAAATAAACGTCAGTATAATAAATTCATGGAAGCAGCTCTTGATTTACAGAATGATAAAATCGACTGTATCATTATGGACAGCTTACCGGCAGAGCAGTTGGTAGCACAGAATCCGGATCTGAAAATTCTTGACGGTGAAGTATTTACGGATAAATATGCAATTGCCGTACAGAAAGGGAATACAGAATTACTGGAACAGATCGATGCTGTCCTGCAGAAGCTGATGGATGAAGGTAAGATCGACGAATATACAATAAATCATACAACAAAATAATTCGGAACGGATTATTTGAAATAAGCATCCGCTGATTTTTAGACAAACGCCTGAAAACCGGTGGGTGCTTAAAGTACGTTTGAAAGAATGCGGGTTTATTAAAGAGTGGAGGAACAGCCTTGGAAAATATGATTCAATGGTTTGAAACACAGGGAGAAAAGTATTATCAGGTATTAATTGAAAATGATCGCTATAAAGCATATATTACGGGTTTTGGAAGAACACTGCTGATTTCCTTTTTTGCGGTAATCGTTGGGGCTGTCATTGGAACCCTGATCGCAATTATAAAATACAGTGCGACGCGGACAAAGAAGCTGGGGCTGCTGGCTGCCATATGTAATCTTTATATAACGATTATTCGTGGTACCCCTGTGTATGTTCAGCTTTTGATCATTTATTTTTTTGCATTCAACACTCGGGGAAGTTCCCCTGTTTTGGCAGGTATTATATGCTTTGGAATTAATTCCAGTGCTTATGTAGCGGAAATCATACGCGCCGGTATAGAGGCTGTGGATAAAGGGCAGACCGAGGCCGGACGTTCTTTGGGGCTTAGTGGCGTACAGACGATGATATCGATCATATTGCCGCAGGCGATCCGAAATATTTTACCTGCGTTAGGTAATGAGTTTATTGTTCTCATTAAGGAAACTGCAATTATTGGAAATATCGGAGTCATCGATGTTACAAAGGCCGGTCAGAATATTGGTATGTCGACCTACGCCTATGTTCAATCTCTGATTATTGTAGCTCTTATTTATTTAGTGGTTGTCGTTATTTTAACGAAATTATTGAAGATGCTTGAAAGGAGGATGGCGCGCAGTGATCGACGTTAATAATTTAAACAAATCCTTTGGTGAAAATCATGTTTTAAAAGATCTCAATGAACATATTGAGAAAGGCGAAAAGGTCGTTATTGTGGGTCCTTCAGGTTCGGGAAAAAGTACATTTTTACGATGCCTGAATCTGTTGGAGGTGCCAAGCTCCGGACAGATTATTTTTGAAGGTAATGACATCACCCATGCAAAAACAAAGCAGCTCAATCAGCTCCGCCAAAAGATGGGCATGGTATTCCAGCATTTTAACCTTTTCCCGCATCTGACCATACTGGATAACATCACTCTGGCGCCTATCAAGCTTAAAAAAATGGCAAAGCCTGAGGCAAAGGAAAATGCCATGGCGCTGTTAAAGCGCGTAGGTCTGGAGGATAAGGCTCTGGCCTATCCGAATCAGCTTTCCGGCGGTCAGAAGCAGCGGATCGCCATTATCCGAAGCCTTGCTATGAATCCCGATGTGATGCTTTTTGATGAGCCCACGTCTGCCCTGGACCCGGAAATGGTCGGGGAGGTTTTGGAGCTGATGAAGCAGTTGGCCCGGGATGGGATGACCATGGTGGTTGTGACCCATGAGATGGGTTTTGCAAGAGAGGTTGGTTCCAGAGTCTTATTTATGGATGAGGGCCGGATCGTGGAGCAGAACGAGCCGAATGCGTTTTTTGCAAATCCTCAAAATGAAAGATTGCAGGAATTTTTATCCAAAGTGCTCTAAAATTGTTAAAAAAATGACATGACTTTTGAAAGTTTTTCCAAAGTTACTGTCATTTTTTATTGAATTGTCGGGAAATCTCTGTTAAACTATTAAATGAACTGTGTGCGGGAGACCGCAAAACGATTGGAAAAATTTAGGAGGATTCACATGTACAAGATAGTAAAAGCCGAAAAACTGGCAGATAAGATTTATCTTATGGATGTTGAAGCGAAACGTGTAGCCAGGTCCTGCCAGCCAGGACAGTTCGTCATCGTGAAGATGGACGAGACCGGCGAGCGTATCCCTTTGACGATTTGCGATTATGATGCCGAAGCGGGAACCGTGACCATCGTGTTCCAGATCGTGGGTGCATCCACATTAAAGATGGCCGAATTAAAAGCAGGAGATTCATTCCAGGATTTCACCGGCCCTCTGGGATGTCCTTCCGAGTTCGTCGATGAAGATATTGAAGAACTCAAAAAGAAAAAAATGCTCTTTGTGGCCGGCGGCGTCGGCGCTGCCCCGGTGTATCCTCAGGTAAAATGGCTGCATGAGCACGGCGTGGATGTGGACGTTATCGTCGGCTCCAAGACAAAAGATCTTCTGATCCTTGAAAAAGAGATGGAAGCTGTTGCCGGTAATCTCTATGTGACCACGGACGACGGCTCCTATGGCCGCCACGGCATGGTAACCGCAGTGATCGAGGAGCTGGTCAATGCCGGAAATACATATGATGTTTGTGTGGCCATTGGCCCCATGATTATGATGAAATTTACCTGCCTTCTCACAAAGAAGCTGGGGATCCATACGATTGTCAGCATGAACCCGATCATGGTGGATGGCACCGGAATGTGCGGCGCCTGTCGCCTTACTGTGGGCGGCGAGGTGAAGTTTGCCTGCGTGGACGGACCGGAGTTTGACGGACATTTAGTAGATTTTGATCAGGCGATGAAACGCCAGCTGATGTATAAGACTGATGAGGGCCGGGCGATGCTTAAGGCCGAGGAAGGCGACACACATCACGGTGGCTGCGGACATTGCGGAGGTGACGAATAATGGCAGTGAAAAGAGATCGTGTACCTGTCAGAGAACAGGACCCAAAGGTAAGAGCAACGAATTTTGAAGAGGTTTGTCTCGGATATAATGAAGAAGAAGCAGTGATGGAAGCTGAAAGATGCTTAAACTGCAAAAACCCCAAGTGTGTGAGCGGATGTCCGGTATGCATCAATATCCCGGCATTTATCGAGCAGGTGAAGGACCGCAACTTTGAAAAGGCAGCCGAAATCATCGGTGAGGCTTCCGCGCTTCCTGCTGTGTGCGGCCGTGTGTGCCCTCAGGAGAGCCAGTGCGAGGGTAAATGTATCTTAGGAATCAAGGGCGAGCCGGTAGCCATCGGTAAGCTGGAGCGCTTTGTAGCGGATTGGGCGGCGGCACATAACATTGACCCCATTCCTGCAAAGGTGAAAAAAGGCAAAAAAGTAGCCGTGATCGGTTCCGGACCGGCAGGACTTACCTGTGCCGGAGATCTGGCAAAGATGGGCTACGATGTGACCATTTTTGAAGCCCTTCACGAAGCCGGCGGCGTGCTTGTTTACGGTATTCCGGAATTTCGTCTGCCAAAGCAGGCTGTTGTGGCACACGAAGTTGAGAACGTTAAAAAGCTGGGCGTTAAGATTGAGACCAATGTGATCATTGGCAAATCCACGACCATTGACGAGTTACTGCATGAGGAAGGCTTTGACGCCGTATTTATCGGCTCCGGTGCTGGTCTGCCTAAATTTATGGGTATCCCCGGCGAGCAGGCTAACGGCGTATTTTCCGCCAATGAGTTCCTTACCCGCAATAACCTGATGAAAGCATTCCGTGAGGATTACGATACTCCGATTTACAGAGGTAAAAAAGTTGCTGTTGTGGGCGGCGGCAACGTGGCCATGGACGCCGCAAGAACCGCGCTGCGTCTCGGTGCAGAAACCTACATCGTTTACCGTCGTAGTGAAGCTGAGCTTCCCGCCCGTGTGGAGGAGGTTCACCACGCAAAGCAGGAGGGTATTATTTTTAATCTGCTGACCAATCCCAAGGAGATCCTTGTGAACGACAACGGCTGGGTAAAAGGTATCCGCTGTATCAAGATGGAACTGGGCGAGCCGGATGCTTCCGGCAGAAGACGTCCTGTGGAAATGCCGGGCTCCGAGTTTGATATCGAAGTGGACGCTGTTATCATGTCTCTTGGTACAAGCCCTAACCCGCTGATCTCATCCACCACCGAAGGTCTGGATGTAAATAAGTGGAAATGTATCGTTGCCGATGAGGCCAACGGCGCAACAACCAAGGAAGGTGTTTACGCCGGCGGCGATGCCGTTACTGGCGCTGCCACTGTAATCCTGGCCATGGGCGCAGGCAAGGCCGCAGCTCAGGGTATCGATGAATTTTTAAGCAAATAATAGTGAATGGGCCGGGAAGGTGTGCACACTGCATATTTTCCCGGCCGTTTTATATAATAAAAGAACATGACGTTCCCGCTGTATTTCTGTTAAAATATGACATGTACGAAGTGCTTGAAGGGAGAGAATGAAATGCAGCTTTTTGTGAGAGATAAGATTTTTTACCGGAACGTTGTAAAAATCGCCGTTCCCGTAGTGCTGCAAAGTCTTATAACCATTGGCGTGAACATGATGGATACCCTGATGCTTGGTTCCTACGGGGAGCTTCAGTTGTCGGGTTCATCGCTGGCCAATGAGTTTATCAATATTTTTCAGATCATGTGTATGGGCATGGGCTATGGTGCTGCTGTGCTCACCGCACAATATTGGGGTGCACAAAACATATCGGCCTTTAAAAAGGTTGTGACCATTATGCTGAGGATATGTCTTGTGGTGGCCGCCCTGTTTTCCGTCGTCACTTTTATGTTTCCCAATGCCATTATGAGTATTTATACCAATGACGCGCAGATTATTGAAAAGGGCAGCCTGTATTTCAGAATCAGCGCTCTGGCATACATACCTACAGGTATCGCCCTGACTCTGACAGCAGTCATGCGTTCCGTCAGGGAGGTAAAGCTGCCGCTGATCACATCCATTGTCGCCTTCTTTGTCAATATCTTTTTCAATTGGGTTTTCATCTTTGGTAAGCTGGGCGCGCCGGAAATGCAGATCGAGGGCGCGGCTTTGGGAACGCTGCTTGCCCGCCTTGTGGAAATGAGTGTCATTGGCGGTTATTTCCTGTTTGTGGATAAAAAAGTAGGCTACCGCATCCGGGATTTCTTCCGGAAATGCTCCGATCACCTCAGACTGTATATTCAATATTGTATTCCTGTGCTTATTTCCGATACATTGCTGGCCCTGGGCAACAGTGCGGTGTCCGTGATCATGGGGCATATCGGCGCTTCCTTTGTGGCGGCCAATGCCATCGTCTCTCAGGTTGTCCGTATGTCCACCGTATTTACACAGGGCGTGTCCAACGCCTCCAGCGTGATGACCGGAAATACACTGGGTGAAGGTGAAACGGGGAAGGCTTACAAGCAGGGCATTACCTTCCTGTCCATGAGTGTCATCATCGGTGTATGCGCCGGGCTGATCATTCTGGCCATCTGTCCGTTCGTTGTGGGTGGCTTTAATATTACGGAAGAGACGAGAGCCATCGCAGATCAACTGATGTTTGCCGTTGCGCTGATGGTTATCTTCCAGTCCACAAATTCCGTGCTCACGAAGGGTGTGCTGCGGGGCGGCGGAGACACAAAATTCCTTATGGTTGCCGATATCCTTTTTCTGTGGATCGTTTCTATTCCCCTGGGGTATCTGGCCGGTATCGTTTTCCAGCTCCCCGCATTCTTTATCTATGCCGCACTGAAAGCCGACTGGGTTATTAAATCTGTATGGTGCACGATCCGGCTTGTTAAAGGAAAATGGATCCGCACGGTTCCTGACGGTGAGAACGCAAAAAATATGAATGTGACGGCTAATGAGAAAACTGCATAAGTAGTAAATTTTTAGAAGCAGAATGCTATTCGTAACAGTTCAGACAGGTCTGCGCATTTACTGTGCAGACCGTACGAAAACGTAAATTTTACGAGCATATGGCCCATCGCGAAGCGATTTTTAATGGCCATATGCGTAACAGTTCAGCCCGCCTGAACTGTTACTGCTATTCGTTAGAGATGTAGAGTACGTAATAAAGGCAGTTGTCACAATGTAGAGTTGGACAACTGCCTTTGGCGGCTAGATGGAAAACGGCACAGATTAGTCAATATTATACGTTTTCATAAGCATCTCACGGTATTCTGCATTATTAATAGATTTTTGCAAGTCATCGAGCCGTTTTTCCTGAAGCAGATGTGTATAAAGTCGGCCAATTCGATCTGCTTCTTCCTTCCTGCCCATTTCCCTCGACTCTTTAAATTCATCCGCAAATAATTCTCTCAACGCTTCACACATCTTTTTTTCAACCTCCACTTCTTTAAAATTTGCCCGCACAATGGCGTCCATATACGCCTGATAAAGCGGGGATGTTTTATGATCTTCGTAATGTTCAATCAGGTCTTTAATTTCACCACCGGATTTTAGATTGTTTCTCAGGTTATATAGCCAGTAATTTTCCTCTTTGGTCAGTTGGGTAGTTACAATCAGTTGCATGGAAAAGTCGTCTTTGTTTAAATAATAAATACCTTCGGCATACTTCTCTATGGTCATCCTCCGGCGGGATAAAACCTGTTTTAACATCTTCTGTGGATAATGACTGCATACAAATGTTATCGTAATATCCGCAGCTTCAATTTCACCAACCTTTTCTGTAAGTGACTGATACAGGCACGCATATCCATAGCCCTTGTAGAAATCATTGATGGAAAGATAGTCTGTCGGTGATTTGTATTCAATGATGTTATGATCTTTAAAAATATGGCCGATGTTTTTGTGAACCTGTAAGCCAGCTTTTTTCTTCACCACAAGCAAGTCGATCTGTATTGGTTTTTTGCTGAGCAGATGCTCTGGTTCAAAGGTTAATGCAGATGCATCATCGTGTAATTCAATCCTCAAGGCGGCATCGAAAGCGGGATGCCACTGAATAATAGCATCTTTCATGTTTCTCTCCTTATAGTATAATCAATTTATTGTCCGTTTTCAATTGTTCACGATGTATTTTTTTGAGTAATAACTACTGCAAAAAAGTGCACTATCCTTTGTATTTTAATATTCTGTTTAACCTTTGTTCAGTGTGATCACAATAAAGATGGATTAGAATTAAATGTAAAGCTTGAAAATTAGTATAGAAGAACTTCTATTGAGGAACGAGATGGAAAATTTTTTGAGGCCTCTTATGTATCGACAAAATCATCATACCATATCATTAATCGGGCAGCAACAAGAATCGTTCGACAAATTCAGACAGTGCAGCCTGTCTATGTAACAGTTCAGCCCCTTTGAACAGCTACGGCCCTCCAAACGTATACTGTCCGCAAAACAGCGCCACCTTATGAAAATATTAATAATTTTATTATGAATTATCAGTGATGTTTCAATCATGTAATGGTATACTATATGTGAAGTCTGTAAGAAGCAGGGGGGCTGGTGCTGCACAAAATACGGCACTGTCGGCCGCGGCCGTTGCCGTTCCCCTGAAAATTGGAGGATAAATATGAATGCAAATATACTCATCGTAGACGACGAGCAGGAGATTGCGGATCTTGTCGAAGTCTACTTGAAAAATGAGAACTACACCGTCTATAAATTTTATTCAGCCATGGAAGCACTTGAGTGTATCGAAACAACGCCGTTGTCCATGGCTATTTTGGATGTCATGCTCCCGGGCATGAGCGGGTTTGACATATGCCGTAAAATACGAGAAAAGTACACCTACCCGGTGATCATGCTCACTGCTAAGGAAGCGGAAATCGATAAGATTACCGGCCTGACCCTGGGCGCGGACGACTATATCACCAAGCCGTTCCGCCCGCTGGAGCTGGTGGCCAGAGTCAAGGCGCAGCTACGCCGCTACCTGCGTTATAATACGCCGGCGGAGCAGGAGAGCAATGTCATCATTCACGGAGGTCTGGTGCTCAACATCGATACCCACGAATGTATTCTGGATGAGCGCCCGCTGGAGCTGACGCCCACCGAATTTTCCATACTCCGCATCCTCTGTCAGAAAAAGGGCAATGTGGTCAGTGCGGAAGCCCTGTTCCATGAAATATGGGGCGACGAGTATTTTAATAAAAGCAATAACACCATCACCGTCCATATCCGCCATCTGCGCGAGAAGATGAACGACAGTGTGGAAAATCCCAAATATATAAAAACAGTGTGGGGGTGTGGTTATAAAATTGAACAATAATAAAAGATATGGAGATAACTTCAAATGGCGGCTTATATTTAGCATTGTGATCGCTGTGTTCATTTTTATATTTATTTTATGGTTTTTTGACAATTATCTCAATGGTATTCTTGCCCAATGGTTTGAACAGATATTCCTTGAGGATTCTTATCAATATAATGCAGATGGGCAGCCTTTTTTGATGCCCAATCAAATTTGGCGCAATATGCAGGGTTTTTTACTTGTCACATGCTGTTTGCTTATTATTGCCTGCATCATCATAATACAGACCTCCATTCGTGTTAGAGAGAAAAAGCTGCGCCGTCAGATGATCGATGAAATATCCGAGCTGATCCACGATTACATGCTGGCTGACCGCACCGACGTGCTGCACATATCCAAGGACTATATGGAAATAGAAAATGAACTGCTCCAGATCAAGGCGCAGATCGGCGGCAAGGAGCAGAAGCTCCGGGATGAAGCGCAGCGCAAAAACGACCTGATCACCTACCTGGCGCATGATTTGAAAACGCCGCTGACCTCAGTGATCGGCTACCTGAGCCTGCTGGACGAGGCCTATGACATGCCTGACGACCAGCGCCGCAAATATGTGAAGATCACCCTGACCAAGGCGGAGCGGCTGGAAAAGCTGACCCAGGAATTTTTTGAAATCACCCGCTATAATTTATCCTCCATTATTTTGGAAAAGGAGCGCTTTGACCTGTATTATCTGTTTGTCCAACTCATTGATGAGTTTTATCCAATGCTGGAGCCCCAGGGCAAGAAGGTGGTGCTCCATGCGGACGAAAATCTTACCTATTATGGCGATCCGGAAAAGCTTGCCCGCGTATTTAACAACATATTGAGAAATGCGGCGGCTTACAGCTACGAGAATACAGAAATCCATATATTGACACAGATCCAGGACAATGCGCTGGTCCTTTCCTTCCGCAATGAGGGGCGGCAAATACCGGCAAATAAGCTGGAATCCATTTTTGATAAGTTTTTCCGCCTGGATGACGCACGTACCAGCAATAACGGGGGTGCCGGGCTGGGGCTGGCCATTGCCAAAGAAATCGTTACCCTGCACGGCGGAACCATTACGGCATCCAGTGATGAAAAGTTTACAACATTTACCGTGACACTGCCTTATGCCCGTGACAGCGCTGCGGATCATGTCGATGCTTTGGAGACACCGGCAAGGTAGCATTTGGGATCAGGGGCTGTCATCAGCGAGGACATCATACATCCTCCGGCGGCGCCGCAGGCTAAAACTTTCGCCATATTATCGGGAGTAATACCGCCGATGGCATAGACCGGAAGGGAAACGCCGGAACACACGTCTTTTAGAAAAGCTAGGCCGCGGCCCGGAAGCCCTTTTTTACAGTCCGTGTCAAAGATATGGCCGGCGGTCACATAATCGGCGCCCAGTGCGGCGGCCATTTGCGCTTCTTCCAGGGAATGGATGCTCGTTCCCACAACCTCAAATCCATCGGGCCGCCGGCCATGCGCTATCAGCGCCGGCAGCGGCAGATGGATTTTTTTGATGCCTGCGTGCCTCGCCACATCCATAAAGGTGTGAGCAAACAAAGGCACCTCAAAGGCGTCACAGATGGCCTTGCACTGTAAGAGCAGTATTTCGTACTCCGCCGGGGTCATATCCTTTTCCCGAAGTATAATCTGGCGGGGCCGGGCCGCCGCAACGTGCCTGAGCTGGCGCAAAAATGCGGCATTCGCGCCAGATAAGGCGGATTGTGCGCCAGCCGTCCGGCCGGTACGTGGCGCGGCATCCTTGCATAGCCGCCGGTTCGTAATACAGATGACGTTCTCCTGCGGACAAAACCCGATTTCAACTGGCATGATTTCTCAAATCCCCATCAATATTTTCCGTCCACAGGTAATCGCTATAAACCGGCTGAAGCCCATGGGCGCGGATGGCGGCATCCACCTCCGTGACGCTGCGGGGATCGGAAATTTCAAACTGCTCATCCCCCTTGGCTTCCTCCTCATGGCCGCCCACACCGACGGAAACGCCGGCGGAAATCTTTGTGGCCGCCATTCCGATAACATTATCGCGAAAGCCCGCCCGCTCGCGGGTGGAAATGGTGATCCCCGCATAGGGCAGGAAGAGCCGGTATGCCAGCATTACCTGCAAAAGCTGGGGCTCGTGGACGTCCTTCGGATTATTTTCTTCGTTATTAATGTAAGGGCGCAGCCGCGGCGTGGAAAACGAGATTTCCGCGTGTGGGTATTTTTGCTGGATCAGGCTGGCGTGCAGTCCGGTGGCAAAGGCATCCTTACGAAAATCGTCCAGGCCCAGCAGCGCGCCAAAGGCCACGCCGCGCATCCCGCCCATAAGTGCCCGTTCCTGGGCGTTAAAGCGGTATGGGAAAATCCGTTTTGGCCCGGATAAGTGCATCTGTTCGTATTTGACCGGATTATAGGTTTCCTGATAAACACAGACAAAATCGGCGCCGCACTGATGCAGATACCGGTATTCGTCGGTATTCAGCGGATAAATTTCCAGGGAGATGGATGTAAAATATTTCTGGGCGATTTTCAGCGCCTCCCCGATATATTCTACATCGGACATATGGCGGGATTCACCGGTAAGGATCAAAATATCCTTCAGTCCGGTTTTGGCAATGGCAGCCAGCTCGCAGTCGATTTCTTCCATAGTCAGCCGTGCGCGGTGGATTTTATTTTTACAATTAAAACCGCAGTAAATGCAGTTATTTTCGCAATAATTGGCAATGTAAAGCGGTGTAAATAAAGCGACGCTGTTGCCAAAGTGCCTGCGTGTCTCCTGCGTTGCCCGGGCGGCCATCGGTTCAAGAAACGGCAGGGCGGCGGGGGAGAGGAGGGCTTTGTAGTCCTCAAGGCCGATCGTATCCTTTGCCAGAGCGGCGCGGACATGGGCTGCGGTATAACGGTCATAATCGTAATCCGCTGTGGCGGCCAGAACCTGATCCATGATCGGCGAATCGATGGCCTCCATCCCCTCCATATAAATCATCGGGTCGATATAAGTATTCGTATTCATAATCTAATCCCCCTCTCAGCTTTCAAGAAAGCCGGTGAGCGGGCTGGAAGCCGAGGCTTTTTCAAGGATTCGTCCAGGGCCGGCAATATAAGCCATCCGTCCGGCTTCCACAGCAAGCTTAAAGGCTTTGGCCATAACGGCCACATCGCCTGCGGTGGCAATGGCGGTATTGGCCATCACTGCGGCGGCGCCCAGTTCCATCGCCTCGCACGCCTGTGACGGACGTCCGATACCGGCATCTACGATGATCGGCAGCTTGATTTCATCCACAAGGATCTTGATGAAATCCCGGGTCAGCAGGCCCTTATTGCTGCCAATGGGCGCACCCAGGGGCATTACTGCGGCGGCTCCGGCGTTTTCCAGTGCTCTGGCTGCTGCCAGATCCGGCATCATGTAAGGCATAACAATAAAGCCTTCCTTTGCCAGGATTTCCGTGGCGCGGATCGTCTCATAGTTGTCCGGCATCAGATATTTAGAATCATGGATAACTTCGATTTTAACAAAATCTCCGCAGCCCAGCTCACGGGCCAGCCGGGCAATACGTACCGCTTCCTCGGCCGTGCGCGCGCCGGATGTATTGGGCAGCAGGGTAATGCCCTCAGGCATATAGTCGAGAATATTTTCTTCGCCGCCGGTATTGGCGCGGCGCAGCGCCAGCGTGGCCATTTCCACGCCGCCGTTTTCAATGACGGCCTTCGTCATCTCCAGAGAAAACTTTCCGGAGCCTAAAATAAAACGGGAATTAAACGTGTGTCCTCCGATAATTAACGGATCATTCATATGTATATCCTCCTGTGTTAAAATTATTTGTTACTATTTATAGGGTCGCTGTTTTGCACAGCAAAACCCGAGTTTCAAAGTGTTTTAGGGCGTCGTAATGCCCAGCAGCAGCCGCAGGACCATATTGGCCTGATGGGCGGCGCACAGAGCGGCACGTGGGGCCGTGAGAGAAAGTCCGTCCTCAATGCCGCTTTCATTGTCACCGCAAATATAAAGGTTTTTCATTACCTTTTTGGTCGTGATGGCATTGGCGCTGCCAAAACCGGCCAGTCCGGAGGCGGCAATGACGATTTTCTCCGGGCAGTGGAGCAGCAGCTCATTGACCAGCAGCGCCTTCGCTTCCGGCCGGTCAAAAGCTTCACAGACGATGGGGCAGTCCGAAAAAATATCCAGAACATTTTCCTCCGTGACCCGTATCGTATGCAGTGTCAGTTCCACAAAGGGGCTGATCTCGTGAAGCTGTGCGGTCAGTGCCTGTGTTTTTGGCTGGCCGAGATGGGAATGCATATAGTGCTGCCGGTTCAGATTGGACATATCCACAGTATCAAAATCTACCAGTGTCAGTCGGCCAATCCCCAGCCGCGTCAGCATGACGGCTATGTTGGAGCCCAGTCCGCCAAGGCCTGCAATGCCCACATGGGCTTTTTTTAATATTTCCCAAACGGGCCGCGTATGTCTTTCAATAAGTGCTTTATCAAAATCTGTAAGTTCTTTATCTAAAGCTGTATCCTGAATTTTATCCATCAGCCGCCACCTACGAAGTGCACAATTTCCATTGTGTCCGCATCAGATAAAAGTGTCGTATCGTACGCGGATTTTGGCACAATATCACCATTGAGCTCAACGGCTATGCGCCCGATGCCATACCCCTTGTCCGCAAGAAAACTTGATAAGCTGACCGGTGTTTTTAGTGTGCAGATTTCACCATTAACCTTCATAATCTCTGACCTCCAATCGTAAAAATAGGGTAACAGTTCTGTTCTTCTGAGCTGTTACGACATATGCTGAGAAATTCTATAAACCTATAAAAACGCACAAAAAGGGATACACCCGCGGTGGTGCACCCCTTTACTTAACGTTAACGGTATTCTTTTTTACTCGAATAAAAAATAGCACAATTTGAAAAAAATGTCAATCCTTTATTTCGTTCCAGCCCCCCCTTTTGGTTCCGGCACTGTAACAGTTCAGCCCCTCTGAACTGTTATTCGGCACTGACGAAATAATTTTCAGGAATGTATTGACATTGAAGAAAATGGTTATATAATATAGTTAACAATGATAACTATATGACCTGTGAGGAAATTTTGTTTATGGAAGAGATCAACTGGATTGAGATGATGGAGAGGATGCAGGATATCCGGCATTTTTGCAGCTTATATGTACGGCGCAGTTTAAAAGGAGGGATTTCCTCGGCACAGGAGCTGGATGTTTTATCCAGGCTGGAGCTGTCAAAGGCGCATTTGACCCCGCAGCAGCTTGTGGAGGCCATGGGCATCAGTAAGCCGGCGGTGAGCCGGCTGATCGACGGGCTTGAGAAAAAGGGCCTTATTAAAAAGGAGCGAAGCCTTAAAGACCGGCGGAGCTATTGGCTGGAGATCACCGACGAGGGGAGCGGCCAGGTGCGGGATACCTACGCGTATTATTTAAGTCCGGTTTATGAGCTGAGGCGCCGTATGGGGAGCGCTGATTTTAATACGCTGACGGAATTGATCCGCCGGGCCAATGACTGCATGAAGGACAGTAATTTTAAGGAGTGATTTATTTGACCATTTATCAGGAACTACAATTGAACCAGCAGGGTTCCAAGAAGCTGGTGAAGGAAAGTAAAACCAGAAAAGAAAAGGCAAAGCATATAGCGATTTATCTGATTAAGGTGCTGCTGACTCTGGTATTTTGTTTTGTCTTTGTGGGGGCTTATTCGATGCTGTTCGGGGCGGAAAATAGTACGGCCGGAGTGGTTGTGCTTTTAGCTGTCCTCGTATTCCGGCAGGCGGATCTGGGCTTTAAGGCTTCTCAGAGTGCATGGACGCTGCTGGTGATCTTTGCTGTGATGGCATTTGGACCGCGGCTGGCAAACGCGCTGCCACCGGCTCTGGGGCTTATTGTAAATATTATTTGCGTATTTGCGCTTACGGTGCTGGGCTGCCATAATATACTCATGTCCAACCATTCAACTTTTGTGCTGGGCTATCTTTTACTTTACGGATATGACGTGCAGGGGCAGGTATATATGCTGCGGCTGGCAGCCCTTGGTGTGGGGGCGGTCATCACTGCGCTGATTTTGTACAGAAATCAGCACCATAGAAGCTATAAGCGGAGCTTTATGGATATTTTTCGGGAATTTCATATGGATTCCACCCGTACCCGATGGCAGATTCGTATGGGGATAGGCGTGCCGCTGGCTATGTTTGCCGGACAGTGTCTTGGGTTGGAGAGAGTCATGTGGATCGGATTTGCCGTAATGAGCTTTCTCCAGCCATTTTCAGAGGACATGAAAATGCGCATAGGCAGCCGTATGGCAGGTACGATTGGCGGCTGTCTTTTATTCCTCCTGCTGACAGCCATCGTTCCGGAGCAGTATTACAGCTATTTTGGACTTCTCGGAGGAATGTGCGTGGGCTTTTCAGTGACCTATGGCTGGCAATGCGTTTTCAATGCACTGGGTGCTTTGTCCATTGCTCTGGGGCTTTATGGAACGGCAGGTGTCGTGACACACCGGATCGTGGATAACATATTCGGCGCTGTGTTTGCCCTGATCTTCTTTTTCGTATTTGAACATGTTGTGGATTGGATCAAAAGCAGAGCGGACAGCGGCTGCGCTGCGGAAACATAAAGGTTTTACGCAGCTCCTTTAATCTGATCCACCTTGCGGTTATTGTAAAAAAACATAAATATAGCCATGGCGCAGATGATCACATAGCCAAAAACGCTGTATCGATCCGGCAATTGTCCGAAAAGCACAAAGCCCAGCAGGGCGGAGAAGATGATCTGCGAGTAATCGTAAACTGAGATTTCCCGTGATGGCGCATAGCAGTAGGCAGCGGTGATGGCAAACTGTCCTCCGGCGGCGGCCAGGCCGGCCAGCAGAAGGAAAGCTGTCTGAGCCGCTGTCATGGGATGAAAGTCCAGGAGCAGTGCTGGTAATGTCACAAGACAGGAAAAGGCTGAAAAGAAAAACACAATAAACGGCCCCTTTTCGCCCCGCTGGCCCAGATAGCGCACGACCGTATACGCAGCTCCGGCGCCCAGACCGCCAATAAAGCCTATGACAGAAGGCATCAGTTCCATATTGGTGAATGTAGGCTTGATAATAAAAAGACTGCCCGCAAACGCGCAGGCCACGGCAAAGATCTGCGCCGGAGTACACTTTTCCCGCAAAAAGAAGTAAGAAAACAGGATTGCGAAAAATGGTGACATCTTATTAAGCATGGAAGCATCGGAGAGTACCAGATGATCCACTGCATAAAAATTACATAAAATACCAATGGTACCGGCGGTGGCGCGCAGTACGAGGAATTTCAGATTCCCCTTTTCCCAGCGCAGCGGCGTGTGATTGCGTTTTAAAATAATAAATGCGAAAATGGCCGCAATGAAATTTCTGAAAAAACTTTTCTGTATCGATGGCAGATCGCCGGATAATCTTACAAATGCATTCATCCAGGCAAAACAAAACGCCGAGATGGTGATCAACAAAATTCCTTTCGTTCGAGTGTTCATATTTAATCCCACTTTCTAAATAAACGGACATGAAAGCCGATTGCTCCGTGCTCCGCACTTCCGCAATCGCCCCAAAAGTTTACACTGATGTTTCAATTATACTATGGCACTAAAAAAAATCAAGTGTATTAGATTTTTGTTGTGTTTTTTACGCACATCATTTAAAATATTTTTACAGCACATGTATAGATATATGATGGAGGTAAATAAACGATGCGATTATTAGCAGAAGATACAATGGCCCTGATTATTGATTTCCAGGAAAAACTCATGCCGGTCATGGCAGAGCGCGAGGCGCTGGAGAAGCGCACGGACATCCTGCTCCGTGGATTAAAGGCACTGGATGTGCCTATGGTGATGACCCAGCAGTACACCAGAGGGATTGGTATGACTATTCCTGCGGTGCGGGAAGCGGCCGGCAGTGACGAATACTTTGACAAGCTTTCCTTTAGCTGCTTTGAGGATGAGGCCACCCACGATAAAATCGAATCTTTGGAACGCAAAAATGTGATTATCTGCGGTATTGAGGCCCACATCTGCGTTCTTCAGACGTGCATGGATCTTAAAGCCGCCGGCTATACACCGGTGCTTGTGGCGGACTGTATCAGCTCCAGAAAGCTTTCGGATAAAGAGATCGCTCTGCTCCGGGCGCAGGCCGAAGGGATTTTGATAACGACCAGCGAGGCCATTCTCTTTGAATTGACCCGCAAGGCTGGCAGCGCTGTGTTTAAGGAAATTTCCCGGCTGATTAAATAATGTAACAGTTCTGCTCCTCTGAACTGTTACCAGAAAGCCGGAATTAAGAAAGGAATATCATGGTAAAAAAATACAACTGTCCGGGCTGCGGCGCAGATATGGCTTACGATCCCGCGCTCGGTAAGCTGTCCTGCAGCCATTGCGGCTACGCGGAGGAAGTGACCGGCGGCATTGAGGACTGGGCGGCCAGCGGCAGCGACGCTGCGACATCGGAGGGTCTTGGCAGCGGCCGGACGGCATCGGGGGGCCTTGGCAGCGACGCTGCGGCGTCGGATGGCCCCGGCAGTGCACAGGGAGCTTACGGGAGCAGCGGCCGGGCGGCGGAGCCTGCGCTGGAGTATCATTGCCCCAATTGCGGCAGTGTGCTTGTCACCGGAGAAAAGACGACGTCGGTCACCTGTGAATACTGCGACGCGCCTCTGGTGCTTGCGGACCGTTTAACGGGAAATTACTGCCCCAGGCGGATCATTCCGTTTTCCGTGGACAAAAAGGCTGCGGTGTCAGCATTTAAGAAATGGTGTCACAACGGATGGTTTACGCCCAAAGGTTTTACATCCGCGGACAATATAAAAAAGCTCCATGGCACCTATGTGCCATACTGGATTTTCAATATGCGCGCTCACGTTGTTCTGGACGGCACTGCCACAAGAGTCCGTGTAAGGCGTTCCGGGGATACGGAGTATACGACCACCGACTATTTTCAGGTTTACCGGGAAGGCTTTATGGATTTTGCCAATGTGCCATATGACGCCTCCGCCAAAATGGTGGATTCGGAGATGGTCAAGCTGGAGCCGTATGATCTTGGACAGGCGAAGCTGTTTTCCATGCCCTATCTGGCTGGCTTCGACTCAGATCAATATGATTATGAGGATGGCCAGCTTGCGGCTATGGTGCAGGACCGGGTGAAGGACAGCGCTGCGGGCCGCCTGAGCCAGACATTGCCGGCATATGCCACAGTAAATTTTCCTGTACGGCAGGTGGATTTTCAGATGCTTGGAAATGATTACACGTTGCTCCCGGTTTGGTCTTTATCGTATATTTATAAAAATAAGGAATATCGTTTTATGATGAACGGCCAGACCGGACGGGTGGTGGGGAAAGCGCCGGTTTCGGTGCCAAAGCTCGCCCTGTTTGGTGGAATCATCGGCGTGGCGGCCTTTATCGTGCAAATGATCCTGGGGGTGATATGATGCTGCAAGATAAGACACCGGAAGATAAGATGCTGAAAGGTGAGATACCAGAAGATATGAAGCTGAACCATAAAAAAGTGCCGGGGCGCTTTCCGGCCCTATTTCCGGGGTACTTTCCGGCGCTCTTTATGATGATTATGTCGTGCGTGCTGCTTTTGGCCGTGTGCACCTCCGTATTATCCGTAAGAGCGGCGGCTCCGACCGGGTTCTTATTTGATGATGCGGGGCTCTTTACGGAATCAGAGAAGGAAGCGCTTGCAAAGAAGCTGGACGCGCTCAGGAAAGATAAGGAATTGGACGCAGTCATTGTCACCACCAACAGCACAGAGGGGAAAACAGCCCGGGCCTATGCCGATGATTTCCTCGATGACGGCGGCTATGGTTACGGTGATGAAAATTCCGCCATACTTTTCCTCATCGATATGGGCGGGCGCGAGCTTTACATATCCACGCAGGGGGCTGCTATTGAATATTTCACTGATGCACGTATCGAGCTTATGCTGGACCACGTATATGATAGGGCTGCCGACGGGGATTATTATAAGGCCGCCAATGTTTTTACGGACGATGCGCGTATGTATATGAATCTGGCTCCGGGCAGGGAGCCTCTGACCGTTTCCCGTGTGCTGATCATGCTGTTTATTTCCTGCCTTGTGGGTGGGGCGGCGGCTATGATCGCCGGCCTGGTGGTAAGTAAGGGAACCCGTGTGCGCGTCCACGGCGGCGATTATCTTGTGGATGCATCGGTGCAGCTTGTGGGGGAGCGGGATATTCTGGTCAACTCCATAACAACGAGCCGCAGGATCGAAACACATACGGACAGCTCCTCCGGCGGTGGTGGCGGTTCCTCCACCCATGTGAGCAGCGGCGGCGTCACCCATGGTGGTGGTGGGCGGAAATTTTAACAACATATCTATTTTGCCGGGAAAACGGCGGCAGCGTCGCCATGTCTTACATTTTTTCGGCCGTATGATACACTTTACGTATCACTCAATCCAAACACTCAATTATACGAATGTCCTCTTTTTTGCTATACTGGAATCAGTGAAACAGTTACAGTAAAAAGGAGGATTTTTTTATGGATAACAAAGGTTTACCGCCCATTGCGGTGCGGAGTCAGAGAGTGCAGACTGTGGTAGGCTGTGGCATACCGGATAAGGTGCCGTTTATACCTACGGTGGGCAATTTTTATGCGACCGGCTACGGGATCACTATTGAGGCGGCGATGAAGGATTTAAAGCTGATGCTGCCGGTCATGGATCAGTATCTGCCCAAATATGATCCGGATCTTGTATATTCTCCGCTGTTTTTCCCAATCAAGCCCATGGAATTTGCAGGCTACAAGGATGCCCGCTGGCCGGGAGCGTACCACCAACTGCCGCCGGATACACCATACCAGTATCTGGACCGGGAATATCTCCATGACGATGAGTATGACGTGTATTTAAAGGACCCCTCCGCTTTTTTGATGAAGCGGCTTCTTTCTCAGCGTTTCAAAGCCTTTGAGGGACTCCAGTATCTGGACATTCCAAGCCTTTGTACGCAGGCCATTTACACGCTGGCGCCGCTGGCTGCGCCCCCGGTGCGTCAGGCGCTGGAAAATATGCTTAAAACATCGGATATGGTTATGGAGAGCCTGCAGGATGCCATTGCTTTGGATATGCATATCATAGAGAAGGGATATCCGGTTTTCGGCGCTCTGACGGTGATGCAGCCCTTTGATGATTTTGCCGATGATGTTCGTGGACTTTTGGCTACGACGATGGATCTTTTGGAGGATCCGGAAAAGGTGAACGAGGCCGTGACCCGTTGGGGAGATGTGACGATTCCGGCGGCTGTGGCCAATGCCAAACGTCAGCACGCCCAGTACGCATTTATCCCGCTCCACGGCGGTATGGACAGCTTTATGTCGCCGGCAAATTATGAGAAATACTATTGGCCGCATTTAAAGCGGATGATCATGGCTTTCGTGGAAAATGGCGTGACGCCGGTCTGCGTCTGCGAGGGCTTTTACAATACCCGGCTGGAAGTGCTTACAGATGTGCCCAAAGGCAAGGTTATGTATATGTTTGAAAATGTGGATCTGAAACGGGCCAAAGATATCCTTGGTGGAACGGCCTGCTTTGGCGGCGGTATGCCCACCCAGCTTTTGATGCAGGGCAGCACTCGTCAGGCGGTGGAGGAGCAGGTGAAGCGCTGTCTGGATGTATGCGCCCCCGGCGGCGGATTCTTTATGACCAATTCCATATCCCTGGATAATGTGGAGCACGAGTTTATGGAGGCCTGGGTCGAGGCTCTTGATAAATACGGAAAGTATTAATAATTCGTATGGTCTGCGCAGTAAATGCGCAGACCTGTGATTTAATTACTGAAAACGTAACAGGTCAGACAGGCTGACCTGTTACACATATGGCCATTTAAAATCGCAATGCGTGCGGCCATATGCCCGTGAAATTTACGTTTTCGTACGGACTGCGCAGTAAATGCGCAGTCCTGTAACGTTTAATTACTGAAAACGTCTATATTTTCCTTGTTGCGGAGGGCATTCAGGTAAAGGGGAATCACCGGATTGTCATTGGACTTTTTATATACCGCAGTCAGTGAGAGCGGCGCTTTATCTCTGGGCAGCTCGACATAGCGGTAGTGGTCCTCATAGATTTTTGCCATGGTGGAATCGTGGATCGTCACGCCTTTGCCGGCCCGCACATCAATAAATACCGAGTCCAGGTTGGGGACAAACTTTATATTTTGAATCATAACTCCCAGCCTGGAAAAAATATTTTTCAGCTCCTCACCCCGGCCCGGAGAATCCAGCGGTGACGGCAGTATAAAGGTTTCCCCGGAAAAGTCCTCCAGCGAACAGTTTTTATCGGCCAGCGGGTGGTTTTTAGACATAAGGATCACCGCCGTAGCCGGATAGCATGGCTGCGTGATCACATCTTTATATTCGGGCAGCTCAAAATCCAGAGTAAAGACGATGTCCAAAGCGCCGCAGTCCAGCTTCTGCCTTAATTCGGAAAAGGTGCGCATTTCCATACGGATATCAATATTTGGATACTGCTTTGTAAAATGGATGGTGGGCGGCAGGACATAATGGCTTGTATCCAGTCCTTCCAGGCAGCCGATACTCAGTGTGCCGGTGGTTCCAAGAAGAATGCTCCGGGATTTTTCCACGCCGTTTTCAATAATTTCCAATGCCCGCTGAAATTCCTCATACATGATCTGTCCGGCGGGTGTTGGCGCCACGGATTTGTTATTGCGGGTCAACAGGGCAAAGCCCAGCTCATCCTCCAGCAGATGGATCTGACGGCTGAGGGTGGGCTGGGTAATAAAAAGCTCTGCGGCAGTCTTTCTATAATTCAATGTTTCGGTCAATTTCAGAAAATAGCGTATCTGCTGTAATGTCATCAGGAATTTTCACCATTACCTTTTATCTTTAAAGCTGTGGATATTGTCAAGCAGTTGATTTTTCAAATCCCACAGCGGCCGTGACAGGTCCACGTAGACGGTCTGCGGATTGGCAAAACGCCGGGATTCATCCCACAATGTGCCCAGCTCCTTTGTGCAGTACTTTTGGATGTCCATAACGCTCGGGGATTCATAGACACATTCACCGCTCTTGAAAACAGGAACAAGAAGCTCACGCACCGTGTAGGAGCCCGCATCCAGCCAGGTCCGCTTCCATGTGGCGATGGGATCGAAGATCATCAGGGGCTGTGATGGATCGTAGTGCTCTCCCACAAGGGAAATGAGATCGCCGCGGATTTTCCCTGTCTCCTTGTCGTAAAGACGGAAAATCGTTTTATTGCCGGGATTGGTCACCTTTTCAATATTTTCAGAAACCTTGATCTTTGGAATAAAGTCGCCGTTGCCATCAGAAACAGCAGCCAGCTTATAAACACCGCCGAAGGCCGGACAGTCTTTTGAGGTGATCAGGTTGGTGCCCACGCCCCAGGAGGTGATTTGAGCGCCCTGGCTACGGAGACTTTCGATGAGGTATTCGTCCAGATCACTGGAGGCGGAAATCACCGCATCGGTGTAGCCTGCATCATCCAGCATTTTCCGGGCTTTTTTGGACAGGTAGGCCAGGTCGCCGCTGTCTAAGCGGATGCCGTAAAGCCTTGGCTTGGCAATGCCCGCGGCCTTTAATTCGTCAAAAATCTGGATGGCATGGGGAACACCGGACTTTAGCGTATCGTAGGTGTCCACCAGCAGCAGACAGTTGTCGGGGTAGAGCCGGGCGTAGTTGCGGAACGCTTCCAGCTCGGTTTTAAAGCTCATAATCCAGCTATGGGCATGGGTGCCCTTGACCGGAATATCAAACATCTTGCCCGCCAGCACATTGGAGGTGCCCACACAACCGGCGATCACTGCGGCACGGGCCCCATAGGTGCCGGCATCCGGCCCCTGGGCGCGGCGCAGACCAAATTCCATCACACCGCCGCCGGCCGCGTAGACGACCCGGGAGGCTTTCGTGGCGATCAGGCTCTGGTGATTGATGATATTGAGGATGGCTGTCTCCACAAGCTGGGCTTCGATAATGGGAGCGACTACTTTTAACAGAGGCTCCTTTGGAAAGACGACCGTGCCTTCCGGGATGGCGTAAATATCTCCGCTGAAGTGGAAGCCGGCCAGATATTCCAGAAAGTCGTCATGGAAAAAGCCTGTGGATTTCAGGTAGGCAATGTCATCTTTGTCAAAATTCAATTCCCGGATATATTCAATGACCTGCTCAAGCCCGGCGACGATGGCGTAAGCGCTGCCGGATGGGTTATTTCGGTAAAATACATCAAAAACGACCGTTGCGTTGGAGCCGTTTTCATAGTAGCCCTGCATCATGGTCAATTCATATAAATCTGTTAATAATGTCAGGTTATATCTGCTCATTTTTCATACCTCTTTTTCATTCGCCTGTTTACAGCTTCCCGGCGTGATTTAAAATACGCTCAGGGAGGGCGCATACAGTAGATATTTTAGGAATAGGTTAAAGCTATTTTACCGCGGAAATGGTGAAAAAGCAATGTAAAAATACGTTTGCCGCGGACTTTCCGGGTTACCGTGAGTAACAGCCCGGGCTTTCCTGGCGGTTGACCCGTAAATGAAAGGTGTGCCTTAAATTTAAAGGAATTGTAACATATTTGATGTTGTAATGTTGTTTGAATCACGTATAATCATTATATACGGCAAAATTTAATGTTATCCGCAAATTATAACAATGGACGTTGGATTATACGAAATGGATTTGGTGTACATATGGAAAATAAAAGAGGAACGCGAATGTCGCTGTACTATGGCGGCTTAAAGAAAAAAATTGTTAAACTATTGATGGTCATGGCCGTGGCTGCCATTGTGGGCTGCCTGATCGGTGTGATCCAGCCGAGGATTGTCAAGGCGACGCGGATGCCGGAGATAAAGGAAAAGCTGAGCATCCCCATAAAGGAGGCGGCGCAGGCCGGCGCAGAGCTCAGCACCGATGTGAAGAAGGTAAACCTGCTGGCTGTGGGCGACGACCTGATACATACAGGAATATATAAATCGGGGCTTCAGGCCGATGGCAGCTATAATTTCGACCATCTCTATACCCACGTGAAGGACGATATCGCTGCGGCAGATCTGGCTATTGTCAATCAGGAAACGATATTTACAACGAACCGAAACGATTATTCCGGCTATCCCTGCTTTGCCGGGCCGATGGAGATCGGGGATGCGCTGGTGGACGCGGGCTTTGATGTAGTGACCCATGCGACGAACCACGTCTATGACCGGGGCGTACAGGGGATCGAGGAGACGCTGGATTTCTGGACGACAAAGCACCCGGAGATTACTGTTCTGGGTATCCACGGCAGCCAGGCCGACGCGGATACGATCAAAACGGTGGAATGTAACGGCATTACCTTTGCCATGCTCAACTATACTTACGGAATGAACGGCTTTACACTGCCCGGTGACCAGCCCTGGCTTGTGGACCTGCTGGATAAAGATAAGGTAGCCGCGGATATTGCCAAAGCGAAGGAGATCAGTGACTGTGTGATCTTTTTCCTTCACAGCGGCACCGAATATGTGTATGAGCCGGATGACGCCACGAAAGATTGGGTGCAGTTTCTTCTGGATAATGGTGTGGATATCACCATCGCATCCCATCCTCATGTGCTGGAGCCTTATACTGAGCTGACCGGCAGCGATGGACACAAGATGGTCGTCTATTATTCCATGGGCAATTTTATTTCCACACAGGATGAGATGCCCCGGATGATCGGTGGCATGGCCAAGCTGACCGTGGAAAAGAGGGGCAGCGGGGCGGACGCCGTCGTTTCTGTATCCAGCTACACTTTAGATCCGCTGTTTACCCACTATAACCACGATACCGGTGTCTATACGGTGTACAAGCTCAGCGATTATACCGATGAGCTGGCGCAGCAGCATGCCCTCTATAATAAATACGGAACACCGATGACCCTCGATGTGATCAAAGCAAAGTTTGACGAGATCATGTCCACGCCGATTAATCAGCCGGGGCATGAAAATACGATGAGTGAGAGAGAATGAAATGAAACGTAGTGTAAATCTGCTGGAAGGCCCGATTTTTCCGGCACTGACTAAATTGGCGCTGCCGATTATGGGCACGTCGCTCGTCCAGATGGCCTATAATATGATCGACATGATCTGGATCGGGCGTGTGGGCAGCAACGCGGTGGCGGCTGTGGGCGCCGCAGGCATGTATATGTGGCTGTCCAATGGTGTGGCCACCCTTTCGCGTATGGGCGGACAGATCAAGGTGGCCCATTCACTTGGGGCAAAGGATACACAGGAGGCTGCCGGGTATGCCCGCAGCGCAGTGCAGCTTGGAATTATCACCGGCCTGCTTTATGGTCTGCTGGCGGTTATTTTTAATGGGCCACTGATTGATTTCTTTAATTTAAACAGCCCACAGGTTATCGCCGATGCGCGTATTTATCTGGTCATTACCTGTGGTATGGTGGTTTTTAATTTTGTCAATAGCATATTGACCGGCATCGTGACGGCCATGGGAAA
The DNA here is from genome assembly GCA_902363555.1 of Lachnospiraceae bacterium. GTDB lineage: Bacteria > Bacillota > Clostridia > Lachnospirales > Lachnospiraceae > Catenibacillus. The sequence continues at coordinate 942,074 of CABJAM010000001.1, forward strand.
CAGTCAGACGCCCTTTGTGGCGACCTGCATTGGCCTGGTGTTAAATATTGTGCTGGACCCGGTATTGATCTTCGGGATTGGCCCGTTCCCCAAAATGGGTGTGGCCGGGGCGGCTCTGGCGACTGTTATTGCGCAGGTTATAGTAACGCTGGCGTTTGTGATGGCTATCCGTGGGGATACGGTGATTTTTGACAAGATCCGTCTGCTGTCCAGGCCGTCGCGGATGCATATGCGTACGATTGTAACGATTGGTATTCCCATGTGTATACAGAGTCTTATATTTACCGGCATTTCCATGTTTATTGCCCGTATCATCGCTGGCTGGGGAGATGCGGCGGTGGCTGTCCAGAAGGTGGGCAGCCAGATTGAATCGATCTGCTGGATGACGGCGGATGGCTTCAGCGCGGCCGTCAATTCCTTTGTGGGCCAGAATTACGGTGCGGGGAATATTAAGCGAGTGAAAAAGGGATATCGCACCGCGGTAGGTGTGGCTGTGGTATGGGGAATTTTATGTATGGCCATACTTATATTACTTCCACAGTACATTTTCGGTATTTTTATCCCGGAAGCCGAGCTGATTCCTATGGGCGTGGACTATTTGCAGATTCTTGGCGTTTCACAGCTCTTTATGTGTATGGAGATTATGACGTCCGGCGCATTTTCCGGTATGGGAAAGACGATGCCTCCGGCGGTGGAGAGTATCGTGCTCACCTCGGCGCGTATACCGCTGGCGCTTGTATTGTCGGCAACGGCGCTGGGGCTTAATGGCATCTGGTGGAGTATAACGATTTCCAGTATATTGAAGGGGATCGTGCTGGTGACGTGGTTCCTGATATTCTTTAAGAGTGTGGAACGAAAGCGCGCACGTGAGCTATAATTTATTCGATAAACAAATGCGGTGCTGGATTACATAGATAAACGTCAGAATAAAAAAGCTATCCTCTACGGCCATAGAGGATAGCTGGTAACTATAAATTACTACAAATATCCGAAGCGCTATCATCAGACATAACGGTGTCTTTTGATTACTTTTATCAATTATACACGGGGTACTTGATTTTTTCAAGTACCCCTTTTTTTAGTTCGGAAAAAATAGACAATAACAGGTAACTGTTCAGACAGGTCCACGTATTTCTTATCTCCGTTATAGCAAGTGTTGTTGGCTGCTATATTTGAAATGGTTGGATGGAGATAAATAACAGCGCAGCATAAAGGAATAAGCTACCTTACATAAAAGAATAGAACCCCCCGGGAGTTGGCCCTCCCGGGGGGTTCGTCAGCTTATGAATTGTCACCACATTTCTTAGCTGATTTTATTATATGCCATGGTATTGTGAAAATCAACCGTAATAATTAAATATGCCCTTTCGGTGCTGGACGTTAAATGAGTCGTTTGACATTTCTGCACACAGATATTAGAATGAAAAAAGGAGCTTATGTGTGTTTGGCCGTAGTGGATTAAATGCAATCGACAAAGTGGACGTTGGAAAGGAAAGGACAAAATTATGAATCATTGCGGAACTCAGAGATTAGAAACGGACAGATTGATTTTAAGAAGATTTGAGCGTGAAGATGCGGAAGCGATGTATAAAAATTGGGCATCAGATGAAGCGGTTACAAAATATCTAACGTGGCCGGCCCATCCAAGTCAGGAAATCAGCCAAATGGTCATCGAGGATTGGGTCAATGAATATTCCAATCAAAATTATTATCACTGGGCGATTGTTTTAAAAGATAATGGAACTGAGCCGATTGGAGATATTGCTGTTGTAAATATGAAAGAGGATATTTCAATGGCGAACATTGGTTATTGCATAGGAAGAGCCTGGTGGAATAAAGGGATTACATCTGAAGCACTAAAAGCAGTTATGGATTTTCTTTTTGATGTTGTGGATGTAAATCGGATTGAATTAAGACACGACCCAAGAAATCCCAATTCTGGTAAGGTTATGAAGAAATGTGGATTGAAGTATGAGGGAACTCTGCGTTGTTCAGATTATAATAATCAGGGGATTTGTGACGCCTGTTATTATGCCTTATTAAAATCAGAACGCCAGAGTTGAGCTTATCTCAAAGGAGAATCGGAAGTTATGGAAGGAACGATAAAGTTTATAAGAACGGATGGAAAAAATAAGGATTTTGTTGAAAATTGCAGGCTGCTCGACATGGATTTAGACAGGCGTGTCGGGAAAGCCATAAAACGGGATAAATATAATAAGTTCAATCAGCTTGACGAAATTCAGGAAGCGATTGTTATTTATAAAGGAAGTATGCCAATTGGCGGCGGTGCCATTCGTAAATATAGTGATGCTGATGTGGAATTGAAGCGTGTTTTTATACGTCCGAATTATCAGGGGCTGGGGCTTGGAACAAGATTGGTGTCTATGCTTGTAGAATGGGCAGGGGAGCTGGGATACAGGCGGGTAATCCTTGAAACCGGAGAATTGCTGGCGGAATCCTGTGCGGTATATAAAAAGCTTGGGTTTGAGGTGATTCCTAATTATGGTCCTTATGTAAATATGCCGGAGTCGTTGTGTATGGCAAAGCATATTCCGGGTAGGTAATGACCAGCGGCACGCCCGCACCGAACGCATCGCGGGGCTCGGGAAGCTCGTCGATGCGCATGTGTATGTTTCAGGCTATGGCAGCAGTTCATGTTCTTTGGATGGTTACGTCAGAAGGAATCGAATTGTTTAGAATATTTCAAAAAAACTATTGCATTTTATCAAAAAGTCTGTTATAGTACATGTAGAACAAATGTAACATAATGTGTCGGATGGGCAGGAAGCGGCTGCGGCCTGTGTGTCCGGCCATACCATAGATGCAAAAAGGAGGCAGTCTTATGGATGTGAATAAATTTACCCAGAAGTCATTACAGGCAGTACAGAACTGCCAGAAAATCGCCTACGATTACGGAAACCAGGAAATTGACCAGGAGCATTTGCTGTACAGTCTTCTTACGATTGAAGATAGTCTAATCGCAAAGCTTTTGGGAAAGATGGAGATCAATGCCGAGGGCTTTATTTATCAGGCTGAGAAGCTTGTGGCCAAGCGGGTGAAGGTATCGGGGCAGGTACAGGTTTATCTGAGCGATTCGCTCAACCGTGCACTGATGCAGGCGGAGACGGAAGCTAAGCAGATGGACGACGAATATGTGTCCGTGGAGCACCTTTTCCTTGGTCTGCTGGCAGTGCCAAATAAGGAATTAAAAACTTTATTTAAAAACTTTAACGTGACAAGAGATAATTTCCTTCTGGCCTTATCCTCCGTCCGCGGAAATCAGCGGGTGACCAGCGATAACCCGGAGGATACTTACGACAGTCTGGCCAAGTATGGTGAGAATCTTGTGGAGAAGGCCAGAAACCAAAAGCTGGACCCGGTGATCGGCCGTGACAGCGAGATACGGAACATTATCCGTATTCTTTCCAGAAAGACAAAGAATAACCCGGTGCTCATCGGTGAGCCTGGTGTTGGTAAGACCGCCGTGATCGAGGGTCTGGCTCAGCGGATCGTCCGCGGCGACGTGCCGGACGGCCTGAAGGATAAGCAGATTTTTTCGCTGGATATGGGCGCATTAGTGGCCGGGGCCAAGTACCGGGGCGAGTTCGAGGAGCGTTTGAAAGCTGTCCTTGAGGAGGTCCGCAAGAGTGAGGGCAATATCATCCTGTTTGTGGATGAGCTGCATCTGATCGTGGGTGCCGGTAAGACGGATGGCGCCATGGATGCGGGAAATATGTTAAAGCCCATGCTGGCCCGCGGCGAGCTGCACTGCATCGGCGCCACCACATTGGATGAATACCGCCAGTATATCGAGAAGGATAAGGCGCTGGAGCGCCGGTTCCAGCCGGTGACGGTGGATGAACCCACAGTGGAGGATACGATTTCTATTTTAAGAGGACTTAAAGAACGCTATGAGGTGTTCCACGGCGTGAAGATTACCGACGGTGCTCTGGTGGCCGCTGCGGTGCTTTCACACAGATATATTACCGACCGTTTCCTGCCGGATAAGGCCATTGACCTTGTGGATGAGGCCTGCGCCCTTATAAAGACCGAGCTGGATTCCATGCCTACCGAGCTGGATGAGGTTTCCCGTAAGATCATGCAGTTGGAGATCGAGGAGGCGGCTTTAAAGAAGGAGGACGACCATCTCAGCCAGGAGCGTCTGGCGCATATCCAGAGTGAAATTGCCCAACTGCGTGAGCAGTTCCAAATTCAAAAGGCTAAGTGGGATGAGGATAAAAAGGCTGTGGAGGGCGTCCAGGCGCTGCGCCAGGAAATCGAGGATCTGAATAAGCAGATCGAAAAGGCGCAAAGAGAGTACGATCTGAACAAGGCGGCAGAGCTCCAGTATGGCAAGCTGCCCCAGCTTAAAAAGCGTCTGGAGGATGAGGAAGCCTTCCTTCACAGCAACGAGGACTCTCTTGTCCGCGAGCAGGTGACGGATGAGGAAATATCAAAAATCGTTTCCCGCTGGACCGGAATACCGGTAAGTAAGCTGACGGAGAGTGAGCGCAATAAGATTCTCAATCTGGACAAAGAACTGCATAAGCGGGTGATTGGCCAGAATGAGGGTGTAAATAAGGTGACGGAAGCCATTATCCGTTCCAAGGCAGGAATCAAGGATGAGACGAAGCCCATCGGTTCCTTTATGTTCCTTGGGCCAACAGGCGTCGGTAAAACGGAGCTTGCAAAGGCATTGGCCGAAGCCCTGTTTGATGACGAGGCCAATATGGTCCGTATCGATATGAGCGAGTATATGGAGAAATTCTCTGTATCCCGTCTGATCGGAGCGCCTCCGGGATACGTGGGCTACGAGGAGGGCGGCCAGCTTACCGAGGCTGTGCGCCGCAAGCCGTACTGTGTTGTGCTTTTTGATGAGATTGAAAAGGCCCACCCGGATGTGTTTAATGTGCTGCTCCAGGTACTGGACGACGGTCGTATTACAGATTCTCAGGGCCGCACCGTGGACTTTAAAAATACGATCCTTATTATGACCTCCAATATCGGTTCCACCTATCTGTTGGAAGGAATCAATGACGGCGGCGAGATCAGCGAGGAGAGCGAACGGCTTGTTATGGCCGATCTGCGGGCCCATTTCCGTCCGGAATTTTTGAACCGTCTGGACGAGATCATTATGTTTAAGCCGCTGGCCAAGTCTGATATTGAGGATATCATCGCCATTATGGTGGCCAATCTTAATAAGCGGATCGCGGATAAGCAGCTCTCCATCGAGGTGACGGATGCTGCCGCCGATTATATTGTGGAGCACGGCTATGATCCGCTCTATGGCGCCCGTCCGTTAAAGCGGTTCCTACAAAAGCATGTGGAGACGCTGGCCGGCCGTATGATCCTTGGCGATCAGGTGCGTTCCGGCGATGTAATCGTTGTGGACTGCGATGACCATGGACTTACCGCCTACGCGCGGGTTGGTCAGTGACGGTTTTTGACGGCCGGCCTCTGGATGAGACCGGCCGTACCATAGAGGAAATGCGGGTTTACGATGCTCTGGATAGGCTGGGGATCGGCTATACACGGGTCGACCACGCGCCGGCCATGACCATGGAGGATTGCCTGGCAGTGGATGAGGCGCTGGATATCCATGCGCCGAAAAATTTATTTCTCAGAAATACTCAGAAAACGGAATTTTATCTGCTGGTGATGCCCGGGGATAAGCGGTTTAAAACAAAAGACTTATCCGCTCAGTTGGGCATTGCCCGGCTGTCCTTTGCCGAGGAGGCGTACATGTATCAATATCTGGGCGTGCATCCGGGCTCAGTGACCATTGTGGGCCTGATGAATGATACGGAGAAAAAGGTGCATCTGGTCGTTGACCGGGATGCCTATAAAGAAGTGTACATGGGCTGCCACCCGTGTGCCAATACATCAAGTATTAAGTTGAAGACGGCGGATATGTTTGAAAAGTTTCTGCCATTTACAGGGCATACGCCGGTTTTCGTGACACTGTAATAATAGATAAGTGTAATAAAAGAGAAGCTGTGACAGTATTGTTAATTAATAAACTGTCATGGCTTTTTTGCGCGAAGCGACGAGCCTGGCGACCGCCGCGACCCGGTGTAGCGTAGCGGAACCGGGTGCACGAAGCAACGAGCCAGATTGAGGAGCTTGCTCACGAGCCTGGTAACCGTCGCGACCCGATCGAGCGGAGCGGAATAGGGTGCGTGCAGACATTTCACAATGCTGTAAAAAAGTTTGTTAATTAAAAAATAAAGGCGACACATTTTGCCGCCGTGGTGGCACGGAAATTGCATGTTTTATAAGTAAAATTAATAAATACATTTTTGCTTTCGCTATACTTGCGGGAAAAGAATGCTTGACTTATAAGATAAGTTATTGGACGAAAAATAAAGGTTTAACAATTAATTTGTATACACAAGTTAATAAAATAACTATTGTTGACACATAATTTAGTGGGTGTTATGATAAACATATCCGGGAGAGTAAAAAATATATTTATTTACAGAGCTCTCCGCAACTATGACAATATTCCATTGAGGAAATCGAAGGGGGTCAAACATAATGGAAATCAGAAACTATATTAATGAATCTTATAAGTTATTTATTGACGGTCAGTGGGTGGACGCATCTGACGGCGCTACATTTAAGTCCTACTGTCCGGCCAATGGTGAATTTCTGGCAGAGTGTGCCGAGGCTACGAAGGAGGATGTAGACCGGGCCGTTAATTGCGCCTGGAAGGCATTTGCCACATGGAAGAATACGACGATTGGAGAGCGGGCGGATATATTGATGCGCATTGCCGATGCCATTGACGCCAATAAGGAACGTCTGGCCATGATCGAGAGTCTGGATAATGGGAAGCCGATCCGTGAGACGATGGCCATTGATGTACCTTATTCCTCCGATCATTTCCGCTACTTTGCCGGTGTGATCCGTGGGGAGGAAGGCAGCGCCACGATGCTGGATAATAATACGCTGAGCCTTATTTTGCGTGAGCCCATCGGCGTGGTAGGGCAGATCGTTCCGTGGAACTTCCCGTTTTTGATGGCTGCATGGAAGCTGGCTCCGGTATTGGCAGCAGGCTGCTGTACCGTGTTTAAGCCGTCCAGCACCACGTCGCTTTCTGTGCTTGCTTTTGCCGAGCTGGTCCAGGACATTTTACCACCGGGCGTATTTAACGTCGTTACCGGCAGCGGCTCGAAAGCTGGCAATTATATTCTTGAGCATAAGGGCTTTAGAAAGCTGGCGTTTACGGGCTCTACAGAGGTTGGTCTGGATGTCGCCAGGGCAGCCGCCGATAAGCTCATTCCGTCTACATTGGAGCTGGGTGGAAAATCCGCCAATATTTATTTCCCGGACTGCAAATGGGATATGGCGATGGATGGTCTGCAGCTTGGTATACTATTCAATCAGGGGCAGGTATGCTGCGCAGGTTCCAGAGTTTTTGTCCATGAGGATATTTATGATAAGTTTATCGAGGACGCTGTGGCTGCATTTAATACGGTGAAGGTGGGAATGCCATGGGAGCCGGATACCCAGATGGGTGCTCAGATCAATGAGGGCCAGGTGAAGAAGATTCTTGGCTGGATCGAGGAAGCAAAGACCGAGGGTGCCAGGGTGATCTGCGGCGGCGAGCGGGCCACAGAGGGCGAGCTGGCCAAGGGCTGCTTTATGAAGCCTACACTGATCGTGGATGTGACCAATGATATGAAGGTGGCGCAGGAAGAGATTTTCGGGCCGGTAGCCTGCGTTCTTAAATTTAAAGATGAGGATGAGGTTATCCGTATGGCCAATGATAACCGTTATGGCCTGGGCGGCGCTGTATGGACCCGCGATATTAACCGCGCCATCCGCGTCTGCCGTGGTATTGAAACCGGACGTATGTGGGTGAATACCTACAATGCGATTCCTGCCGGCGCACCGTTTGGCGGCTACAAGGATTCCGGTATCGGCCGTGAGACACATAAAGTGATTCTTGACCATTATACTCAGATGAAGAATATTATGATCAATCTGGCGGAGACACCGTCGGGATTCTATTGATCAGAGTCAGCTTTTGAAAGGAACGGCTGACGGATAAAGGTAAAAGTTTGTATGATATTCCTTCGGGCAGTGCCCTCCTGTGTTCCGCTTGACGGGCCGGACCGATCAGGCATATAAAAATAAGACCCCCGGCTGCTGTGGCCCATGAGTGATCATGGTGTTCCACAGCGGCCAGGGGTCTTATTCTTTTACAGCTTTTGCTTTTCGCAAAGCACGGGTAAAGTTGCATTAATCATCCTTTTTCGGATGCTTTTTTCTATATTTTACACATTCATTTAACAGGTATTCGATCTGGCCGTTGACGGAGCGAAATTCGTCCTCTGCCCATGCAGACAGCTCATTGTAGAGTGTGGAGGACAGGCGTAACGGCACTTGCTTTTTGGATTTTTCTTTTGGGGTGCGTTCTTCCATATGCGCCTCCTTCTCCCAGTGATATTTGGTGCGCGCGAAAATAGTATGATCGCGGCCAGCAGCACTTACGCGCGTGGCCGGTGGCCGCGCTTATTTAGTAGATGCTGCCGCTGTTGACGATGGGCTGTGCGTCCTTGTTGCCGCAGAGGACGACAAGCAGGTTGCTGACCATGGCGGCTTTGCGTTCCTCGTCCAGCTCAACGATATCGTTTTCACCCAGCTTGTTCAGTGCCATTTCCACCATGCCTACGGCGCCCTCAACGATTTTCTGGCGTGCGTCGATGATGGCTGCGGCCTGCTGGCGCTGGAGCATGGCGGATGCGATTTCCGGAGCGTAGGCCAGATGAGCGATGCGTACCTCAAGTATTTTAAGACCGGCAATATTCACCTTTTCCTGCAGCTCATCCTTCATTATGTCGGCAACCTCCTGGCTGCTGCCGCGCAGGGATTTTTCATCGCCGCCGGCGCTGGTGTCATAGGGGTACCGTCTTGCGGTGTTGCGGACGATGGAATCACACTGGATCGAAAGGAAGGTTTTGTAGTTTTGTACATTGAATACGGCTTTCACCGGATTGATAACCTGCCAGATAACGATCGTGCCGATAATGATCGGGTTACCCATTTCGTCATTGACCTTTTGCTTGTCATTGTCCAGGGTCATGGCCTTTAAGGACACCTTCTTGCTCAGAGTTCCGGCGGTCGTTCCTGTGGCGGTGCGGCCGGTGGTGGCGATCTGGCTGATGCCGGAGCTTAAAGGGGATGCTGTAGGATTTACTGCCGAACAAAAGGGGTTTACCCAGTAAAAGCCTTCTTCCTTTAAGGTGCCGATGTAATTACCGAACAGGGTGAGCACAAGCGCTTCATTAGGTGCGAGCACCTTGAAGCCGCCAAAAAGTAAGAAGGACAGGCAGAACAGTAAAATACCTGCAACCAGCAGTATAGCTCCCGGGATATTATTTTCCTGAGACAGCAGTATACCGCCGCCGATCATCATGGCAATGGTAGCCAGCATGATCACAATTGTGATGAACAGCATCAGAAAACCGCTTTTTGACGGGGCTTTCTTTTCTTCGTACAGCTTTTTCGATACAAATTCATTTTCCATAAAATCCTCTCCTTTGGGTTCACATAAATATGTGAGTTGATTTGATATCATTTTGATATCAATATAATAACAACATCCGATCAATCTGTCAATAGTTAAATGAAACCGGATGCATCTGTATAAGATTTCCAGTAACCGTTCATAGGGGCCGAGCTGCTGTAAATGTGGAGCTGTTGCTATTTATATGGGGCTGAGGTAAAAGCTTAAGATTTTATGCAGACGTTGACTTTCACTTGACTTTACGGTAAAATTAACAGTGAGGGGCTGATCAGAATGAGTTTACATAATTATTTCTGGATGGTTACGATTTTGAAAAGCTTTGCACAAAATATTAAGGTGTTCACTTATGGAAAGGAAATGATGCAATGCGGAAATTGAGAATGCTGCGGACACTGGCTATTGTTATGGCGGTTTCCATAGCTGTACCTGAGAGCGCGCTGGGAGCAGGTATGAATGGAAAAGCAGCCATCCGCAGTGAGAGCCGGGAGACCGTACCCGGAGACTCGTCAAGGACGGGAACCGTAGAGAATACGGAGATGACTGAGAGCACGAAGGATACAAAGGAGACGGAAAACACCGGGGCCACTGAGCATATAAAGGATACAGAGGATACGAAGGACACTGGCTCCAGTGAGGACACAAAGGAAACGCAAGATACCGGAGCTACCGAGGACACAAAGGAAACGGAAGACACCGGAGCTACCGAGGACACAAAGGAAACGGAAGACACCGGCGCTACTGAGGACACAAAGGAAACGGAAGACACCGGCGCCACTGAGGATACAAAGGATTCGGAGGAAACGGAAGACACCGGAGCTACTGAGGACACAAAGGAAACAGAAGATACCGGAGCTACTGAGGACACAAAGGAAACGGAAGACACTGGTGCCACCGAAGATACAAAGGAGTCAGAGACACCAGGAGAAACCCAGGAATCCGGAAGCACGGAAGCACCGGGCGAATCCCAGACCGAAGAATCCAAGTCTCCGGACAGTACGGATGAGACTCAGGAGAGCACCGGGGAAACCGAGTCGCCAGAGGAGAGCGAGGCAGAAACCTCAGATCCTATGGATGAGGTGGAGAAGCTGTTTATGACCTCCCAGCAGTTTATCGATGTGGCCAACCGGATCAAGTATAATGTTGAGGTTCCCATTGAAGGGCTACCCTCCTTTATTACTCAGGAAATGGTTGTGGGCGCGCTGAAGGCCCAGGATGAATATGGCTATCCCGCTTCGGTAACCATTGCCCAGATCATACAGGAATCCGGCTACGGAAAGTATGGTCCTGGCGGTGACCAGGGGAAAGGGCTGTCAGGCCTGGCCTATAACTACTGTAATTTGTTTGGTATCAAGGGAACTGGCACCGCCGGCAGCGTTTCCATGCAGACCATGGAGATGAACGTGCTGGGCGAGCTTTACAGCGACCGTGCAGGCTTTCGGGCCTATAATACATACACCGAATGTATTGAGGACCGCAGTAAGATCCTTGGTGAGGTGTATTCGGACCTGATCGCAGGTGTGAATGATGCCAATACCTTTGCTATGCGTATAGCAGGTCGCTGGGCGACCGGTATGGATTATGGTCTGAGTCTTATTCGGATTATGAAGCAGTATGACCTGTACCGCCTGGACGAGATGACTGTGAACAGCTTTGGCGAGATGATCGGCGTATTTGCCAATCCGTGCCCGGGCTCCACGATCACAAGTCCATTTGGCTACCGGGAATTTGACCATAAGGTCCATAGAGGGCTGGATATGGGCACAGGAACCGCGAACCTTCCAACATATGCAGCTTCGGCCGGAACGGTCACCTATGTGGGCTTTGACAGCTCCTGTGGAAACATGATCGTTGTGGATCATGGCGACGGACTGGTGACGAAATACATGCACCATTCTCAGATGTATGTGGCTGTGGGTCAGACGGTAGAGAAAGGCCAGCAGATCGGCCTCAGCGGTACGACCGGTAATTCCACCGGCAATCATCTTCATTTCCAGGTGGAAAAGGATGGCGTGGCCGTAGATCCTCTGATTTATTTACAGGATTCTGGTTCTGGTAAGGTGATACAGATGACCAGAGGACCGCTTCCGGATATTCAGTTGCCGGCTGTGGAACAGTAGTCCGACGAAATTAAAAAGAAAGTATTAAACATAAAAAGCTCCTGTCTGCATATGCCGTTCTTCATGGCAGCCGCAGACAGGAGCTTTTTTGATGCTTTAAATTTTAAATCTTATTCGTGGCGCAGCGCGTCGATCGGGTTTAAGTTGGCCGCTTTAACCGATGGCAGCAGGCCGAAGATGATTCCGATGATCACGGAGAATACGACGGCAAATATGATTGCCGGTATACTGATGGCCACGGGTGTAGCGGATATTTTTGAAATTACCTCTGCCAGTATAATACCGGCGGCGATTCCAAGAAGTCCGCCAAGGCTTGTGAGTACGGCAGCCTCGGTGAGGAACTGTCCAAGGATACGGTTCTTTCTGGCGCCGATGGCCTTTTTAAGGCCGATTTCCTGGGTACGCTCGGTCACAGACACAAGCATGATGTTCATAACGCCGATACCGCCGACTAAAAGGGAGATGCTGGCGATCCAGATGAGCTGCTGGTTTGTGGCCGCGCTGAGCTCCTGGAGGTTTTTTGCGGTTTCCATGATGTCGGTGGCTTTGTAGCGATAGTCCGTGGTGGAGCCTTCGCCGGAGCCGGCTGCCATAGCATCACCGTCGGCGCTTCCGGCATTTTCATCGACATTTCCACCGGCATTTCCTAAAAGGCCTTCAGGGATAGCCGATACGCCGATAAAATTATTGATTGCTTCGGTGGCTTTACTTCCGGCAGCACTCATGGAATCCGTATTCGTAGCACGCACGATAGCATTTGGGATCTCATCATAACAAAAGACGATAGGCCAGGCGCTGTTGGGCAGATAAATTGTATTTTCCTGATTCGTCATATATCTTTTGTAATCATCCATCGAATTGATCACCGGGCGGAAAGTTGTTGATTTCTCCACCACACCCACGATTGTAAAGGGTTCACCGCTGATTTCAATCACTTTTCCCAGAGGGTCTTCTCCTGCAAAGAGAGAGGCTGCCACATCCTTATCCACAACAGCGACTTTACGGAACTGTGTATAGTCTTCCGGAACAAACATACGGCCGGTAGTGGTCTTATAACCGCAGGTATCAAAGTAATGCTGATCGATACCCCGATATTGCATGCTTTCTAAGCTGGTTGTATTGTAGTATGCGCTATCAACATAGTTACGGCGAAGATAAAAGGTCGCATCCGCAATTTCATCCATGGCTACAAGTTGTTCACGTAGTTCTTCATTGAGAATAGGAACCTTGGATGAAGGAATATTATCATTTCCATAATAAACGATATATTCCGAATTGTTCTCCATTAATTTAATTTCAATGGTATTATTTCCAGAGCCAACAAGGTTTTGTTTGATCTGCTCGTTTGTGCCCTTGATGGTTGATACAATCGCAATGATCGATGCGATACCGATAATAATACCCAGCATGGTCAGGAAGGAGCGCATTTTGTGTGACCAGACGCCTTGAAATGAAAGTCTTATATTTTCTAACATGGCTACCTCCTGTTAATAGTATAAAAATTGAAAGAGTTTGTCTCTGTCATCATCGATTTTTGTTTTCAGGCCCTCCTTGGCGTCACCGTATGGGAATGCCAGGTAGGATTCCTGCGTAATCGATTTGTCTTTGATTTCGATGTACATATTAGCGATGATCTTGCCTGTAGTTACATATTTCTTTTCCAGACGCCCTTCACTGTTTGCGATATATACATAAGGCTTACCATCGCCGTCATCCCGGATAAACGCCTTTGCAATGCCCAGATTCATATTTTCTGTATCCGTGACGCCCATCATAGGATTATAGGAGGAATCCGTTGAAATATCCACATATTCTCCGTCGCGAAGACCCTCGGGATTTTCAATATAGGCAATGAAAGGATAGAGCGAGGAGTTAGGATTGTTGCCATAGCTATTATTGGACGATGATGCTGGGTATGGGGAAATTTCCCGTATCGTTGCATCAAAGCTTATTCCGTTGCTCCACGAAAAACCGGTAATCTTTTGTCCTACGGTAAGGGTGCCCAGCTTTAACTCGTTCAGTGTGCCTTTTAAGTAAAGTCCTTCTGTACTGTTGATGACGATAAACGGCTCCGATGTACTGGTATTTTCATCCAGCGGTTTTGCTGTGGTAACAATACCTGTGATCGTGCTGGTGACTGTAGCGTTTTGAAGCTTTTTCTGTAATTTACCCAAATCCAGGACAGCCTGCTTGCGCTGTGTCTGAAGCTTGGAAAGCTCCAGTTGCTTATCACTGAGCATTTTTTTGATGTCGTCGGGGGTATAACCACCGCCGCCACCGCCGCCGATATCAATGCCGCCATCATCACCGGGTTCATCCGATTCTTCATTGAGAGCAATACCGTTGGCTATAAATTCGTTTAATGGTGTGTCAACCGCTTTTTCCGAGGGCTCCTCCAATTTGCTGCCATCCAGGGTGATCCAACTGGCATGACCATCAATTTTCAGAACAACGGTTATTTTTTCTTCGCGGATACGGTTGATGAAATCCTTTGTGATGATCGTTGAATCGTCACAGTAAATTTCGTAAACCTCCCGGTGATCCTTAGATGGATCCAGAACGGTATCCTTTCCAAGCTCTTTAACCGGCTCCTGAGAAAGCTCATTTTCATTTTCAATAAATGCGGCAACCGGCGTATCCACGGAGGTTACATAGGGCAGTGCCAGCTTGCTGCCGTCCAGTTGGAGCGTTTGCTCCATATCCTTTAAATAAAGAGCGGCGGTCAAAGGCTTACCGGATGCGTTTTCGCTGCCGTCGGCATTGCGGCCCATCATCATATAGATGAAGGACGGGGAGAGCAGTGTTTCAGATGTACATTGGATTATGATCGCCCTTCCACTGGCTGCGGCTGTAGGATAGGTTGCAAAAAATGTCTCATCCAGAGCCGGAAGCTCATCGGTCAGGAGCATATTGTTATTATCCATAAATTCCTGAATCGTACACTCTTTTTTCGTATTGATGAAAGGCTCATTGAGCTTATTGCCATCAAATATAAAAGATTTTTCAGCGGATAATCTTAATTTAGCTTTACGGATTTTTCCGTCCGGCTTGCCAGCCTGTGCGGGATCATTCGGATCCGGCGTCTGTGTGACATCGGATCCGTCCGGGTTTTTACCACGCAGGAGATTGATAAAATCAGGTGTTATCTTAGTTTCAGGAGAAATGGGGATAACGATTTCTGCATCTGGTCTGGAGGGATCTTCATATTTTGAAAAATCAAAGTCCTTATCTAACCTTGGTTCTGTAAATTCTTCCGGTGGCTGTTCTTCCGAAGATGGCTCATTTTCGCCACCAGTGGGAGTTTCGGGAGCGTCTGTCGGCTCCGTAGCATTGGTCGCTTCCGTAGCGTTTGTCGCTTCTGTGGTGTCCGTCGGCTCAGTAGCCTCGGTGCCTTCGGATGATGGAGTCGTTGGTGGCTCTGTGTTTCCAGGGGTTTGCGTATCCTCTGGAGGTGTTGTCGTATTGTCGGATTTTGGCGGTTCCGACGATGCGGGAGCCGCAGTGTTGGACGTATCCGTTGGCGGCGTTGTGGCGGCATCCATGCCTGCGGCCGTCATCGTTCTGGGAATACCACCCATATCCGCTGTGGGAGTAGTGCCGTTGCCAGTGCCTGTACCGCTTCCGGCCCCGCTGCCAAGTCCGCTGCTGCCGCTGCCGGAGGGAACAACGCCTTTTTTCAGGCTCTGGATATCTTTTGTTGCCTGATTAATACTCAAATCCAGCTTTTTTATGTCCATTTCCTTGGATTCAATATCCAGCTTCATCAGTGTCGTATCATATTGCAGGATCGGAGTGCCTACCTCCACCGAGTCGCCTTCCTGGATGTAGACTTCCTGGACTGTGGCTTCACTTTCCAGATAGATCGTCTGGCTCACATCCGATGTGACATTGCCAGTTGATGAGGAACTGTAGGAATAATCGTAAGTAGATATTATTTCTACCGGGTATACGGAAACGACTTTTTTTGAAGCATTCATCTTCATTACGGTAAGGACACTTCCGGCGACAAGGCAGATGACTAAAATAATGCAAATCGGTATGATGATCGTTTTTTTCTTTACTTTCATTGTTCCGGGAAAACCTCCTTTCCGGATTCTGAGTCGGACTGTATCTGAGGCTCATCAGCCGCTGTGGCTGTTCTTTTATGGGCGTGAAGGCCGCCGTGCTTAAGATCAGGTACAATAACACCGTCGTAGATCATTACTTTGCGCTGGGCAAATTCTGCGATATTGGCGTCATGGGTGATCATGACCACAGTTACACCCTCGTCATTGAGTTTTTGAAAGAGTTCCATGACCTGCTGTCCGGACTTACTGTCCAGAGCGCCCGTAGGCTCATCGGCCAATAATATTTTTGGATTGTTGACAATGGCTCTGGCAATGGCCACACGCTGCTTCTGTCCGCCGGACAACTGTGTGGGTTTAAAATCCACGCGGTCGGCAAGCCCTACGCGTTCCAGTGCTCTGTAAGCCATCTCGCGCCGTTCCTTTTTGCCGATACCGGCGTAAACCAGCGGCAGGCTTACATTATCCAGAGCGCTCTGCCTGGGCAGTAAATGGAAGCTCTGGAAGACGAAACCGATGCTTTTTAACCGGACGTCAGACATGGCTTTATCTTTTAACTGGAGAATATCCTCGCCGTCCAGGTAGTATTCGCCGGAGGTAGGGCGGTCCAGGCACCCGATGATGTTCATCAGCGTGGTTTTACCCGAACCAGAAGGACCCATGATCGCCAGATATTCGCCTTCTTCCACACCCAGACAGATATCTTTAAGGACCGGTACGGTCATCTTTCCCTGAATGTAGTCTTTATAAATATTTTTAAGTTCAAGTATCATGGTCAGCCCCCGTTTCATCGTGCAAGTGCGGCAGTTTCAGGAACAGCAGCGTCCGGTGCTACTCCCGGATTTGCTGCGGGTGCGCCAGATGTGCCATCAGCGCCGCCCACAGCACCATCAGCATTGCCACTGTCGCCTGTACCGCCGTCCATAGATTCGCCTGCACCGTCATTCATGCCGTCGCCCATAACGCCGCTGTTCATGCCGTCACCCATGTCGCTGTTGTTCATGCCGTCACCCATGTCGCCGTTGTTCATGCCGTCGCCCATATCACTGCCGTTCATGCCGTCCATACCATCGCCCATTTCATTGGATGAGTTGCTATGTGTTCCGTCATTGAGGATGCAGTCCATACCTTCTTTTAGAAGATTTCCCGGGAAGGCTATGTATTCTTCGGCGGTCAGGCCGCTGACGATTTCGTATTCATCCAGCGAGCTGTCATATTTACCAAGTTCGATTTTACGTTTTTCAAGCTTGTTTTTGCTGTTGGCTACCCATGCATAGGCGTCGTTATCTTCCAGAACAAGATACATGGCGTTGATCCAAAGTCCTTCCTTTTGTTCCTCCTGGCCGTTGTCCAGCTCGATAAAAATGTGCTGACCCAGCATCAGGTCCTCTAAGGAATCCGGAGTCACATAGAAGGCGTAAAACGTGGATCTCTGTCCGGATTCACTGGAACCTCCGCCGGAGCTGCTGACGACATAGCCACCGCCATTATTGCTGTTGCCATCATCATAGGAATTTTGCGTGTCTACTTTGGTTATTTTCCCTGTCCATGTTTTATTTTGATCCACCCGGGAGCGGAGAATGACCGGCTGTCCTTCCATCAAGGACCAGACATTTGTCTCATTGACCTTACCCTTTACACGGTATTCGCCGGATGCCATTATAGACATAAATGGTTTTGGATTGCCTGAATATGGATCATAGCTATCCGTGGTATTTAATTCTTTAATTATACCTGCAATTTCACTGGTCACAGTGGCGTTTGCCATATCCTTTTCAAGCTTTGCGATTTCGGCTTCCTTACTCTTTTTGTTATATTCCGCACGCTTGGCATTGAGCTGGGCTTCCTGGATCTGAGTTGTATAATTTAACTGCTCAGCGGCCGGCGCCTTTGCTTTTTCCTTTTGGAGTTCACTGATCTGGTTATAGTAGCCAGTGATATCATTGGCGATACCTTCCAGATTAATACGTTCCTGTTGAAGCTTTAAGGCTGTCTCGTCGGTATCATACTCAAAAAGCGGGGTGCCTACGGCAACCTCATCGCCCACCTGGACGAAGATTTCTTTTATCGTTTTATCTGTGCCTTTTTTTACTTCTACAGTTTCCTGAGATTCCACCACACCGGTAAATCGGTTCTGCTGTCCGGTGCCGCTGCCAAGCCCTGTGATCTTGGCCACAGAGTCCACATAGGCGACCTCGCCTGTGGCACTGGACGTGCCGCTGTCCTCACGGAACACAAAATAGTATAGGGCGCCGCCGGCAACAGCCAGAACGACGATGATAATACAGATGGTTAGTATCATCTTTTTTGTCTTTGACATTCGATAAATCCTCCTTATTTACATTATGTGCAATATTTTATACTGGGCTGGCTTATGTCTATTTGGGGAAAATAGTTGGTCTTCAAATGATGTGACCAGCAATATCCCAGTATGCTGAATCCATTATAGCATAAAACCTAAAAAAATCATTTTAAAGATAAACGATTATTTCTTACAATTTCTTAAGGAATGTTTAGAAAGGCCATCATAATGGCAATAAATATACGAAGTGGTAGTTGACTGTGACGGATCAGTTTCTTTAAGCTGTTGCAATTTGTGCGCAAATAGCACTGTAAATCGCCAAATTTCTCAGGAATTTATGGAATTCGTCGGTTGACACCAGGTGTAAACTATATTATCATTAATAGAAATATAGAAGTTCTATATTTCAGTGAGATAAAGACGATGATGGAGAGAGTAGTCCTGAGGGGAACGTTTCAGCGAGCCGGCGGCGGTGGAAGGCCGGTATCAGTAGCCCATGATGAAAATCACTCCGGAGTTGCGGGCTGAATAAGCGGATGCGGCAGGATTGCCGCCGGGTTTATGACAATGCTGTTATAGACAGGCACCGTAAGTAGGCTTTGCCGGTTTTTCGCCGTTAGAGGAAGCGCATATGTTGGTATGCTGGATAAGGTGGTTACGAAGTATTATGCTTTCGTCCTTTTTCTGGACGGAAGCTTTTTTTATTCCGGCATATGATTATTAAATTTTGCAAGGAGGAATTTACGGTGTACGAAAAAGTAAACACGAATCTCAATTTTGTCGAGAGAGAAAAAAACGTGGAAAAGTTCTGGAAAGACCATGAGATTTTTGAAAAAAGCATCGCATCCAAGACACAGTGTCCTGAGTTTACGTTTTATGACGGACCGCCTACGGCCAATGGCAAGCCGCATATCGGCCATGTTCTGACCCGTGTCATCAAGGATATGATCCCCAGATACAAGACCATGAAGGGCTATCAGGTGCCCCGCAAGGCCGGCTGGGATACCCACGGCCTGCCGGTGGAACTGGAGGTTGAAAAGATGCTGGGCCTGGACGGCAAGGAGCAGATCGAGGAATATGGTCTGGAGCCGTTTATCAAACACTGCAAGGAAAGTGTATGGAAATACAAAGGGATGTGGGAGGATTTTTCCGGAACCGTAGGCTTCTGGGCCGACATGGACGATCCTTATGTTACCTATGATAATAACTTTATCGAGTCCGAATGGTGGGCATTAAAGCAGATCTGGGAAAAAGGTCTTTTATATAAAGGCTATAAGATCGTGCCCTATTGCCCGCGCTGCGGTACGCCGTTGTCCAGCCACGAGGTGGCTCAGGGCTACAAGGATGTGAAGGAACGCTCCGCCATTGCCCGGTTCAAGGTCAAAGGCGAGGATGCCTATATCCTTGCATGGACGACCACGCCGTGGACACTGCCGTCCAATGTGGCGCTGTGTGTGAATCCGGAGGAAACCTATGTCAGGGTGAAGATGAAGGATGAGCCTTATGTTTATTATCTGGCGCAGGCACTGAGTGACGCTGTCCTTGGCGAGGATACGTATGAGGTCCTTGAAACATATAAGGGCACGGACCTGGAATATAAAGAGTATGAGGCGCTGTACCCGGTAGAACTCTCCAAAAAGGCCTACTATGTGGTCTGCGATTCCTATGTTACGATGACTGATGGTACAGGTATCGTGCACATTGCCCCGGCCTTTGGTGAGGATGACAGCAATGTGGGAAGAAAGTACGATCTTCCGTTTTTACAGCTTGTGGATGAAAATGGTATGATGACCAAGGAGACAAAGTGGGCCGGTCATTCCTGCGTTATGCGCAAGGATCTTAAAGATGAGAACGGTGTGTCACCGGAGGTCATCAAGGATCTGGCCGAGCGCGGTCTGCTGTTTTCCGCGCCGAAGTTTGAGCACAGCTACCCGCACTGCTGGCGCTGTGATACGCCGCTGATCTACTATGCCCGCGAGTCCTGGTTCATTAAGATGACTGCGGTGAAGGAGGATCTGATCCGCAATAATAATACGATCAACTGGATTCCTGAAAGTATCGGCAAAGGCCGCTTTGGCGACTGGCTGGAAAATGTCCAGGACTGGGGCATCAGTCGTAACCGCTACTGGGGAACTCCGTTAAATATCTGGGAATGTGAATGCGGTCATCAGCATTCCATCGGCAGTATTGCAGAATTAAAGGAAATGTCCGACAACTGTCCGGACGACATCGAGCTGCACCGCCCGTACATTGACAATGTGACGATTTGCTGCCCCAAATGCGGTAAGCCGATGCACCGCGTTCCTGAGGTGATCGACTGCTGGTTTGACTCCGGATCTATGCCGTTTGCACAGCATCATTATCCGTTTGAAAATGAAGCGCTGTTTAAGGCTCAGTTCCCCGCCGATTTTATTTCCGAGGCTGTGGACCAGACACGCGGGTGGTTTTATTCCCTGCTGGCCATCTCCACGCTGATCTTTAATCAGGCGCCCTACAAGAACGTTATTGTTCTTGGCCATGTGCAGGATGAGAACGGCCAGAAGATGAGCAAGTCCAAGGGAAATGCCGTGGACCCGTTTGACGCACTGGAAACCTACGGAGCCGACGCGATCCGGTGGTATTTCTATATTAACAGCGCGCCATGGCTGCCCAACCGTTTCCACGGAAAGGCCGTGATGGAAGGCCAGCGCAAGTTTATGGGTACACTGTGGAATACCTATGCTTTCTTTGTGCTTTATGCCAATATTGATGAATTTGATGCCACAAAGTATTGTTTGGAATATGATAAATTATCGGTGATGGATAAATGGCTGTTATCCAAGCTCAATTCCGTAGTGAAGGCTGTGGATGAAAATCTGGATAATTACCGCATTCCGGAAGCTGCCAGAGCATTGCAGGAATTTGTGGATGATATGAGTAACTGGTATGTGCGCAGAAGCCGTGAGCGTTTCTGGGCCAAGGGCATGGAGCAGGATAAGATCAATGCATATATGACCCTGTACACCTCCCTGGTGACGATCTGTAAGGCGGCTGCACCGATGGTGCCGTTTATGACAGAGGATATCTACCAGAATCTTGTAAGAAGTATTGATAAGGACGCTCCGGAAAGCATCCATCTGTGTGATTTTCCGGAAATCCACGAAAACTATATCGACAAAAAACTGGAGGCCGATATGGATCTGGTGCTCCAGGTCGTTGTGGAAGGCCGGGCCTGCAGAAATGCAGCCAATATTAAAAACCGCCAGCCCATTGGCCAGATGTATATTAAGGCCGGAGCGCATCTGCTGGAGTTCTTTACGGACATTATTGCCGACGAACTGAATGTGAAGCGGGTGGATTTCACGGATGATGTGAGCACATTTACCTCCTATACATTTAAGCCGCAGCTTCGCACCCTCGGACCGAAGTACGGCAAGAAGCTGGGAGAGATCCGCAAGCTGCTTTCCACGATCGATGGAAATATGGCCATGGCCCAGTTAAAGGCCGATGGACAGTTGATCCTGACGGTTGACGGTGAAAACTGTGTATTACTTGAAGAAGACTTACTCATCGATGCAGCCCAGACCGAAGGCTATATTTCAGAGACGGACCATGACGTGACGGTGGTACTGGATACCAACCTGACGCCTGAGCTTTTGGAGGAAGGTTTCGTGCGCGAGATCATTTCCAAAGTTCAGACGATGCGCAAGGAAGCCGGCTTTGAAGTGATGGATCACATTGTGGTATCTCTTTGCGGCAACGCGAAGGTGGCCGAAGTGATGAAAGCCAATGAAAGCACGATAAAATCTGAGGTTATGGCGGATGCTGTTAATTATGCCAATGCCGAGGGTTATATCAAGGAATGGAATATTAACGGCGAACAGGTGACTCTGGGAGTTACCCGCGTCGATTGAAAGGAGCCTGTCCAATTGAAAACACAGGAGAAAATTACAATTAAGAAAAAGCCTTTTGACAAGGCAGGATTTAAGAAAGATATTTTAAATAATGTAAGGGTGCTGTTCCGTAAAAATATCGATACGGCAACCCAGCAGGAAATTTTTCAGGCGGTAGCCCTGGCGGCCAAGGATATCATTATCGATCAGTGGATCGCTACCCATAAGGCCTATGAAAAACAGGACAAAAAGACGGTGTATTATCTTTCCATGGAATTTCTCACCGGCCGTGCCCTTGGAAATAACCTGATCAATCTGTGCTGTTACAGCGAGGTGGCCGAGGTTCTTAAGGAGCTGGGCTGCGACATTAATACACTTGAGGATGAAGAACCGGATGCAGCTCTTGGCAACGGCGGCCTTGGCCGCCTGGCCGCCTGCTTCCTGGATTCCCTCTCGACGCTGGGCTACCCGGCTTACGGCTGCGGTATCCGCTATAAGTATGGTATGTTCAAGCAGAAGATCGAGAACGGCTATCAGGTGGAGGTTCCGGATAACTGGTTAAAGAACGGCAATCCGTTTGAGGTGAAGCGTTCCGAATACAAGCAGGAAGTCAAGTTCGGCGGCTATGTGCGCACCGAGTGGGATGACCAGGCCAAGCGCAACCGTTTTGTTCAGACCGATTATCAGTCGGTTTACGCGGTGCCGTACGACATCCCCATTGTGGGCTATGGAAATAATGTCATCAACTCCCTGCGGATCTGGGATGCGGAGCCCATCGTGGAGTTTAATCTGGATTCCTTTGACAAGGGCAATTATTTAAAGGCTGTGGAGCAGGAGAACCTGGCGAAAAATATTGTGGAGGTGCTTTATCCCAATGACAGCCATTACAGCGGCAAGGAGCTGCGCTTAAAACAGCAGTATTTCTTCGTATCCGCCAGCATCCAGAGAGCCATTGCCAAATATAAGGAGCAGCACGATGACGTGCGTAAGCTGTACGAGAAGGTATGCTTCCAGATGAATGATACACATCCCACCGTGGCTGTAGCCGAGCTGATGCGTATTCTTGTGGACGAGGAAGGCCTGGAATGGGATGAGGCGTGGGCTGTGACGACAAAATGCTGTGCCTACACGAACCATACCATTATGGCTGAGGCTCTTGAAAAATGGCCGGTTGACTTATTTGTCCGCCTGCTCCCTCGTGTGTACCAGATCGTGGAGGAGATCAACCGCCGTTTCCTCATAGAAATTGAAGAACGTTATCCGAACAATTACAATAAAGTGAAAAACATGGCAATCCTTTATGAAGGACAGATCCGCATGGCCAACCTGGCTATTGTGGGCGGTTATTCCGTCAATGGCGTGGCCCGTCTGCATACGGAAATCTTAAAGAACCGGGAGCTGAAGGACTTCTACGAGATGATGCCGGAGAAGTTTAACAACAAGACCAATGGTATCACACAGCGCCGTTTCCTGCTTCACGGAAATCCGCTGCAGGCCGCCTGGGTGACGAAGAAGATTGGCACAGACGCATGGATCACCGATCTGCCGCAGATCAAGGCTCTGGAAAAGTATGCCGACGACCCGCAGTCTCAGAAGGAATTTATGGAAATCAAATTCCAGAACAAGCTGCGTCTTGCAAAATATATCAAGGAGCACAACGGCATCGATGTGGACCCCAATTCCATTTTTGATGTGCAGGTAAAACGTCTCCACGAATATAAACGTCAGTTGATGAACATTTTACATGTTATGTATCTGTACAATCAACTGAAAGATAATCCAAACATGGACTTCTATCCGACCACATTTATATTTGGCGCCAAGGCGGCTGCCGGCTATAAGCGCGCCAAGGAAACGATCAAGCTGATCAATTCCGTGGCGGATATGATCAACAACGATGCATCCATCGGCGGTAAGATCAAGGTCGTTTTCATCGAAAACTACCGTGTATCCAACGCAGAGATCATCTTTGCCGCCAGTGATGTGTCCGAGCAGATTTCCACGGCCAGCAAGGAAGCTTCCGGTACCGGTAATATGAAGTTTATGCTCAACGGCGCAGTGACCATCGGTACGATGGATGGCGCTAACGTGGAGATCGTTGAAGAAGTGGGCGCCGATAATGCATTTATTTTCGGCATGTCCTCCGATGAGGTTATGGGCTACGAGGCTCATGGCGGCTACAATCCGTATGACGTTTATAATAAGGATGCGGACATCCGCCGGGTGATGGAGCAGCTCATCGATGGAACCTACTCCAGAGAGGGCGATCTGTTTAATGAGATTTATACATCGCTGCTTAAAGGCACAGGCTATGACAAGCCGGATGTATATTTCAATCTGAAAGATTTCCGTTCCTATGCTGATGCTCAGGCTAAGGTGAATGCCGCTTATAAGGACCGCAGCCGCTGGACGAAGATGGCGATCCTTAATATCGCCAATGTGGGGAAATTCTCCTCAGACCGGACGATTGAAGAGTATGTGAGAGATATCTGGCATTTGGAGAAGGTTACGGTGACATTGTAAAATAATGCAGGCCGCCGGCAGTTTTGGACTGTCGGCGGCCTGCATTATTTGTGCGAAGCAACGAGCCAAAGTCAAGTTTGCTTGACTTTGGCGACTGCCGCGGGGGTTTACTTCCAAAGGCGGGTGACGGCATCTCTTGCCTCATCCTCGCTGAGGTCAAAATGTAATTTCACCTTTTGGATTGTTTCCTCAAAATCAACATTGAGTTCACGGCATGTTTCAACCACAGCCTGAATCCCCTGGGATTTACCCGCTTTCAAACCATCATCAAAAAGCATCTGACCAACTCTTGTCATGGCAACAACCTCCTTAAATTCGTCCAAATCCTTACGGTTCAAAAACTTGTCGGCGAGAGCATAGAGCATAGCCAGTGCTTTCTGAGCCGACATATGGTTATAAGGTTTCATCAATAATACAGCATCCTTGATGACCTCTTTCCGGCTTGAGTCACTGGACATTAACGGTGATAATGCCAGTTGCACGAAATCGTCATCTGAAAAATCTGATTTGTCTTTTTGTTTCTGTTTCAATCTGGTGATGATGTCATCCGCTTTCTTCTCGGCGAAATAAATGGGGTGAACACGGTATGTATACAATCCACAGTTAAGAGAAGTACGGGCTTTGGTGATTCCGTTGGTATAAATGACATAGGTCAGAACTGTTTTTCCTGTATTATTCTGGTATACGGCTTCGTACGCATGAAACCGTCTTAAATCTTTCGCGTCGCTGTCGGTGGTCTGAAACTCAAAGTGTATCACAGGGCCTTCCAGTGTGGGGAAGGTGTAATCCAGGTACATTTTCTGAATGGTCAATGCTACAAGCTCTGTGGAGCCAGGTTCAAGAAAATGATAATTAACACCCAGTAATTTTGAAATGGTATCCCTGAAATATTCGACGCCCATTTTCATAACTGCATCTTCGTGCATGATATTGGCCATAAAGCCATTCCCTTCGTGTTGTTAAGTATCGTAAGCTTTTGTACATTTGGGCTGAAGATGTTTTATGATGTGTATTTTTATAATCCCTTTTAAAACGTAAAAGTTATTTATCTTTATCTGATGTAATGTTTTTTTATCGTTCATTTTATTATAGAAGCGTGGTTAGGAGCTTCTATGGGGCCTCACCTTCTTCGTAATTTGTTTAGTTCTATTTTAACAGATTATCTTAAAAAAAACCAGATACTGCCAAATATTTCATAATTGACACCGGGGTGAATCTGAGATTTATAAAAGCTATATTAATTACTAAAAACTGCCGCCGATTGGCCGCCGGCAGTTTCGGTCTGCCAGCGGCCTAAATTATCGGATCGTATTTATTACAGAGTATCAATTCTCGTTTCCAGAAGGCAGCGTTTGCATAAGGGCAAAGAAATGTTCAGGTTTACCGGTCCTGAAATATTCATACCAGGATTCCAGTGTGTCTGTCTGAAAAACCCCTAAATACTCAATAATTTGCCTGGCCCACAGCAAAGCTCCGGTGGAACCGGCAGTGATAAGGTTTTTGTCCATGACAGAAGGCTTGTCGATGTAATAACTTTGTCCTTTATAACCAGGAGAAACCATTTCAAGAAATCCCGGGCCATTACTGGTATGCAAACGATTATCCAATAGGCCAAGGCTGGCAAGCGCAGCGGTAGCCCCGCAGATGGCGCAGACCAAAGCGCCTGAAGCGAGAAATTCGCCTGCTTTTTTCAGGATAGCGCCATGCTTTGGGTCATTCCATGTATCTGCACCCGGTAAGAGCAGTGCACTCGTATCACTTGCAGCAATATCTTCAATTAAGCAATCGGGAACGATCGTCAGCCCTCCCATAGTCGTGATGGGCTCTTTTGAATAACTGACCGTTTTAAGTGATACACCAGGTTCCCCCTTTTTGAAAAATCGACCGGAATTTAGCTCTGAGGTAATATGCCCCAGTTCCCAATCCGCTAAAGTATCAAGAACATAAACATAGATTGTAAACATAGATTTCCTCCATTTTAATTTTTTGTGGCAGCACCGAAGACCGGAGCCTCTGTGGATTTTCTCAGGATATTTTATCCTGGCAGACGGTTCACTTGATTTACCTGTTGCTTTATAGTACCATGGAATTGTTGACAACAGTATGTCAGCAAATTAAAAAATTATGAAAGGCGGCAATCCATGAAGGTTGACAGGCTTGTGAGTATAATTATGATCCTCCTTGATAAAGAGCGCGTGAGTGCCCAGGAGCTGGCGGATATGTTTGAGGTTTCCCTCCGCACAATATACCGGGATATTGATGCTATTAACATGGCGGGGATTCCTGTTTACGGGGCGTCGGGCGTGGGCGGCGGCTTTGAAATCATGGAGCAATACAAGATTGATCGAAATGTTTTTTCATCGGCGGATCTTTCCGCAATCCTGATGGGGCTTTCCAGTCTTTCCAATATGATACAGGGGAGTGAACTTGTAAATGCCCTTGCCAAGGTCAGGAGCTTTATACCTGCTGACAAAGCGAAAGACATTGAATTTAGAGCCGATCAAATATGTATCGATTTAACTCCATGGATGGGCAACAGGAACATGCAGCCTTATTTAGAAAAGGTTAAAACAGCGTTACAGCAGAGTAAGCTGCTTTCATTTGAATATGCAGACCGTTATGGAAATAAAACCGCACGAACAGTTGAGCCGTATCAGCTTGTATTAAAAAGCGGCCATTGGTATTTTCAGGGGTATTGCCGGATACGGAATGATTATCGTTTATTCCGGCTATCCCGCATATCAGATCTGAAGTTACAGGAAACTACTTTTACACCACGGGATTATCAGAAACCGGTTTTAGACTTTGCAGAAATGTTGGAGTCGATGCAGACTGAAATTAAGATCCGTATACATAAATCTGTGATGGACCGGGTGCTTGAATTTTGTTCTTATGAAAATTTCTCGCCAGATGGCGATGCGCATTATATTGTTCGCTTTCCTTTCATAGAAAATGATTTCTATTACAATATTCTTTTCGGTCTTGGCGATAAATGTGAGTGCCTGGAGCCTGTGCATATACGGGCAGAAATGAAGCGAAGATTACATGATATGGCTGGCCTGTACGGAAACTAGTGCTCCATCCGGCCAGAAACGAAACTGACAGCACCAGAGTTATGTTCCTTGCTATTTGCCCGGCAGTTTGGTAAACTTAATGCATGAAAGAAATTTTGAGTAACAGTTTAGACAGGTCTGCACATCTGCTATGCAGACCGTACGAAATCGTAAATTTTGGAGGAACAGTTCGGTTCCTCTGAACGGTTACATTTTGGGAGGAAAATTTGTGAGAAATATTAAATTGGTTATAGAATATGACGGCAGCCGATATGACGGCTGGCAGCGTCTCGGGAAAAACAGTGGACAGATGACGATTCAGGGAAAGATCGAGGAGGTACTAAAGAAAATGACCGGCGAGGATATAGAGATATCCGGCTCCGGCCGAACGGACGCCGGCGTCCACGCCTACGCCCAGGTGGCCAATTTCCATACAAATACCGACATGAAGTGCTATGAGATCAAGCATTATCTCAACCGGTATCTGCCCAGAGATATTGCAGTGCTGGACGTGAGTGTGGTGGACGAGCGTTTTCACAGCCGCCTTAATGCCAGGTCAAAAAAATATTTGTATCGGATCGCCATCGGTGATGTACCCAGCGTTTTTGACCGGAAGTATACGTATTACTGCTTTGACCGTCTGGATGTGGAGGCTATGAAAAAGGCGGCGGCTTATTTGGTGGGAAAACATGATTTTATCGCCTTTTCGTCGGTGAAGCGCACGAAAAAGTCCACGGTGCGGGAAATTTATGACATTGATATTTATGGCGATGAGAAGGAAATCCAGATCACCTTCCACGGCAATGGCTTTTTGTATAATATGGTCCGGATCATGGCGGGAACTTTGATGGAGGTCGGTAAGGGCGAGCGGACACCGGAGGATATGAAAACGATTTTAGAAAGTAAAAACCGGGAGTGCGCGGGAATCACGGCGCCGGCCCAG
Organism: Lachnospiraceae bacterium; assembly: GCA_902363555.1. Classification (GTDB taxonomy): domain Bacteria; phylum Bacillota; class Clostridia; order Lachnospirales; family Lachnospiraceae; genus Catenibacillus. The sequence goes on from CABJAM010000001.1 coordinate 970,483, forward strand.
GGGCTGTTTTTGCTTGAGGTGGCGTATTAGTAGTACAGCTTTGTCTATTGTGTGCCAACGGCAAGTCTTGAGTCCACCCTCAAAATATGGTAAACTAATACCATATTAAGAGGAGATGATTTATTGTGGGTGTCACACGAAGAAAAGACCGTGATATGACCGAGGGGGTCATCTGGAAACAGATTTTTATGTTTGCCCTGCCGCTCATGGCGGGGAATCTGTTTCAGCAGTTGTATAACACGGTGGACAGTATTATCGTAGGTAATTTTGTAGGTAAAGAAGCACTGGCGGCCGTAGGCTCTGTGGGACCGATTATGAATTCGCTGATCGGATTTTTTATGGGGCTGTCCACGGGCGCCGGTGTTGTGATTTCCCAGTATTACGGGGCAAAGCGTGAGGACCGGGTACAGCGCGCCGTACACTCGATGTTGTGTATGACGCTGTTTTTGTGCGTCGTTGTGACCATTGCCGGTATTTTGCTCTGCCCGGCCATGCTGCGTCTGATGCAGACGCCGGAGGATGTCTACGCCCAGGCGGATGAGTATCTGTCAATTTACTTTGCCGGCGTGTCCGGTCTTATGATCTATAATATGGGCTCGGGAATCCTGCGGGCAGTAGGGGATTCCAAACGCCCTCTGTATTTTCTCATATTTTCAGCGTGTACCAATACGGTGCTGGATATCGTGTTTGTGGCCGGCCTTAAAATGGGGATCGCCGGTGCAGCTTGGGCGACTGTGATCGCTCAATGTCTTTCGGCTGTGCTTGTTCTTGCCACATTATCCCGGGCGTCCGGCGCGTACCGTATCGTGTGGAGGAAGCTTCGCATGGACTGGAACATACTGCGCCAGATTATCCGCATCGGCTTCCCGGCAGCGCTCCAGATGATGATCACGTCCATTTCCAATATATTTGTCCAATCCTATATTAATGTTTTCGGGTCCAGTGTCATGGCGGGCTGGAGTGCTTATTCCAAAATCGATATGTTTATGATGATGCCCATGCAGAGTGTGTCCATGGCGGCCACCACCTTTGTCGGCCAAAATCTTGGCGCTGGTAAAATAAAGCGCGCCAGGACGGGAACGCGGACGTCGCTGTTCCTCGCCATGGGGGTAACGGTGGTCATTATGATCCCGCTGCTGGTCTTTGCGCCTCTGATGGTGCAGATGTTTAACAGTGACGCGGAGGTTATCGGCTACGGCGCGCTGTTTATCCGGCTGTTATCGCCGTTTTATGTACTGTGCTGCGTCAATCAGGTGTATGCCAGCTCCCTGCGGGGCGCCGGGGATTCCAAGGCTCCCATGATCATAATGCTGCTTTCGTTTGTCGTTTTTCGCCAGGTCTATCTTTTTGCGGCGTCACGGCTGTTTGGAACGATCATTCCCGTGGCCTTTGGATACCCGGCCGGATGGCTGTTGTGCAGTCTGCTGATCTATTTGTATTACCGGTTTGGACATTGGGAAAAGTTCCGGCTGGACCAATAGGCGTTTTAAGGTAACAGTTGGGTACCTCGGAACTGCTACCTTTACAGGATTTGGGAGGAGCGATGATGAAGAAGAAAACACTCTACTTAAACCGCACGGTCATCTGGATGACTATGATTGGTTATATATCTTTGATGGTGCTGCTTTTATTTATGGATTGGTATCTGATCGGGGAATATCAGCGGGAAAACCGGGAAAAGAGCGCCAGCGTGCTGAAAAATTATATGGATAAAACCGAGGAAGCCATGGACAGTGTGGGCGGTATTTTGCGGGAGGTTTATCTCTATGATGACGATTTTACCCGGCTGGCCGATGACGTAAAAGTTTATAGCCAGGAAAAGATAAATAAAGATAAAAGTAAAGAAACTTTGGAATTTGACTGTACCTACCGGCTGACTCAAAATCTGAAAAACCGTATGTCCACCGATGAGATGCTCCACGGCTGGTATTTGTTTTACCGCAATTTTGAGCGCAATTATTACGGTGTGGATCTGGTCCATATAAAATCCACGGAATCCAGGGAGCTTGGAGATTCTATTAAGGCGGCTTTTTCCAATGGTGAGGAGAAGGCCAGAAACTGGTCGGTCATCAAGCTTGGCAGCGGTAATCTCTGTATGGTTGTTTATTATCAGAAGGGTTCCGTGACGCTGTTTGGCTCCCACAGTCTTGAAAATGCTGAAAAGAGCATGGAGGAAAATCTCGGTAAGGATGTGGACGTTGTCTTTGTGCAGGACGGATTTGCGCTGAATAAGGACGAGCTGGCGCAAAAGCTGGATTTACAGGGAGTAACAAGGGATTACACCGATGTTTATTCCGGCCGCATTAAAAACAAATATGTGTATGGACAGCGATTGAAAAACACAAATCTGTGGATATTTATGTCAACCTCGTATAATATATGGAGTGTGATGAACCTGCCGCAGATGCTTTTGCTCCTGGCGGCGCTGATCTCTGTTTTTTGCGTGGTCGGCCTGCTGATGTTTATGAAAAGACAGCTTGTCTATCCTTTAAGACAGTTGACGGAGACGATGAACCATATCCGGCAGGATGTGGAATATGAAATACCTGAGCGCAGCTTCCGCTTTCACGAGTTACAGGAGGTCAATGATACCTTTGAAATAATGATTTCGGAAATTGAAAAGCAGAAGCTGCGCACCTACGAGGAGATTATTGAGAAGCAAAAGGCGACCATGCAGTATTTGCAGCTCCAATTGAAGCCGCATTTTTATCTCAATGGTCTGAAAACACTCAATGCTCTGGCGATGGAGAACAAAACGGATAAAATGCAGGAGCTGATCCTCAGTCTGTCCGCCCATATGCGTTATCTTTTGCAGTCGGAGCGGGAGACGATCTCACTGAAGATGGAGCTGGATTTTGTTGAGAATTATGTAAACTTACAAAAGCATGTGACCGGTCGTCTTGTGGAGTGCCATATTCAGATGGATGAGGAGGTTCGCTCGTGGATCGTTCCCATACTGTGTGTCCAGACCTTTGTGGAAAACAGTATTAAATATGTGAAGTTTGGCAGCATGAATGCTCTGCTGAGCCTGGATATTACAGCATCGCTGCTGACGACGGAGGATGGCCGTTTTCTGGACCTGACGGTGGCGGATAATGGTCAGGGATATCCGGAAAATATATTGGAGGAAATTAACGGTGATACGTTAAAGGGCTGCAAAAGTGTTGGGATCAATAATATCAAGCGCCGGTGCCAGATCATTTACGGGGAAGCGGCGGAGTATAATTTTTATAATAATGGGGGAGCGGTCAGTGAATTGATACTGCCGGAGGTGAAAATAAATGAATCTGTTGATCGTGGATGATCAGAAGGAAATTGTCAATAGTCTTAAAAATGGTATTCATTGGGAAAATCTGCCGGTGGAGCAGGTATATACGGCCGGCAGCGCCAGGGAGGCCAAGCTGGTGCTTGTAAACTTTCAGGTAGATGTGCTGATCACGGACATCGAAATGCCCGAGGAGAGCGGTCTGGATCTGGGCCAGTGGGCGCGGGAAAATATAAAGGATATCGAAATTGTTTTTTTGACCTCCCATCCGGACTTTAAGTATGCCCAGGGCGCTATCCGTCTTGGGAGCTTTGATTACATATTGCAGCCGGTACGGTACGCCGATGTGGAGAAGGTGATTTTGCGCGTCCGGGATGCGGTGGAGAAGAAAAAGAAGATCAAGCGCCTGGAAAATACGAGGGATCTGGTGGCAGAGCAGCGCAACACTATTTTAGATGCCATGCTGTCCAAGGCCTTTGGCGGGAAATCCGAGGACGCCGGGCTAATATTTAAGCATTTTGTTGAAATGTTCCAGGTAGAGTACGGTCCGTGTCAGGTGACGCCTATTCTTGTCCAGATCATGCGTTGGAAAAAGATCACTAATGTGTGGGATGAAAATCTGGTACGTATGGTATTTGCCAATGTGATCGAGGAATTGTTTGAGGATATCCAGGTCCGGGCGGCTGTTTCGTGCATAAGGGATATGCGTTATTGGGTCTTTATCGTATTGCCCCGGCCACTGCCATCCGTGGAAGTGCTCCAGCAGCGTATTGAGGAATTTTTTGCGTTTCTTAACGGACATATGGATTTTTATGTCAGCATTTATGGCAGCCGTCAGATGATCAGTGAGGAGGAGACCGGCCAGGAACCGGGGGAGATCACGGAACTGCTTGAGCGGCTGAGCCGCCGCAGTGACCAGAATGCGGAAAAAAAGACGGGTGTCTTTTGGGATGATTTTGATGATTCCGATGAGGAGGGCGGTGATGATTTTGTGGCCGCCGCCATGGACTATGTGAAGCGCAATATCAATAAAAATATCCTTCGTTCTGATGTGGCGGAACACGTTCATCTCAACGAGGAATATTTTTCTCGGGTATTTAAGGCAAATACCGGTGTGACCTTCAAGGATTATGTGCTGATCGAAAAAATGAAGACCGCCCAGTTTTTGCTGGCCAATACAAAGCTGTCGGTGGGAATTATCGCCTCAAAGGTGGGCTATGATAATTTTTCCCATTTTTCTAAAATGTTTAAAAAGATAACAAACTGTACACCCCAGGAATACCGGAAGGATTATCAAAAATGATATGCGGGGCCGTTAATGTCATAAAAACGATAAAACAAATCACAAAAGTGACAGGTAAGCGGATAAATTCCTCTTTTTGCGTGTACAAAAGTCATAAAAGCGCCAAACCATCTCACGGAAATTACAGATTTTTGTGGGCAATTTGTTTAAAATTAGAATCACAACAATGGTTACGAAAACCATCAAAAAACGAATGGAGGGTGTTTCTATGAAAAAGAACATTCAAAAAGTTGTTGCACTTTTATGTGCGGTAGTCATGCTTATGTCACTGGCAGCCTGCGGAAGCAGCGGCGGCAGCACGGAGACAAAATCCGGCGGTGGAAATTCCGGTGGGAACAGCGGCAGCGGCGATGTAAAAACGGTTAATTTTGCCATCCCTGTCTCCTATGATACACCGGATGGCGCCGAGGTGCAGGATGCGATCAATAAAATCACCGAGGAAAAATACGGCATCCATTTTAACATTTCCTATATTGCTATGGGTAACTGGCAGCAGCAGTCCAACCTGCTTCTGACCGGCGATGAAGTGGATCTTCTTGCACTGTTTATGACACCGCTGGCAACTTACGTGAAAAACGGTCAGGTTGCGGATTTGACAGATTACTACGCCGGCGCTTCCGACGCGTTCAAGCAGGTGTGGAGCGAAGAAGAGATGAAGGGCACAAGCGTGAACGGAAAAATCTACGCGATCCCCAACTTACGTAACTTTGGCAACTACTTTGGCCTGAATATCGACGCGGAAATCGCTGCCGAATTTGGTATTGAGGATGGTCAGAAGCTGACCATGGAAGATGTTGACGCATTTTTGCAAAAAGCCCATGAAAAATATCCGGACCGCTATGCTTTAGGTCCCCAGGGAGGAACCTGTCTGATTTCCGAGTGGTCATGGGATGGCCTCGGCGAAACAAATTACGTAGGTGTCCTGCCGGATTGCGGCCAGTCTCTGGAGGTTCAGAATTTATTTGAAACCGACGATTTTGTTGAATTTTGTACATGGGCCAGAAAATGGTATAACGAAGGTATGATCATGCAGGATATCCTCAGCAATACCGAGAGCTGGAAACCGATGATCGAAAACAAAAAAGCCATATCAGCATTTGATAACTACGGAGTTAATGCACTTAACGGCATGATCCGTACAGTCATTATTGACAAATGGTCCGTATCCAATTCTTATTCCGCACTGTGCTACGGCATTAATTCAAACTCCAAGGATAAGGATACAGCCTGGAAAGCCATGGAAATCCTCTATACGGACCAGGATGTATCGATTCTGTTAAATGACGGTATCGAAGGCAAGCACTATAATAAAAATGAAGATGGAACTATCTCCTTCCCCGAAGGAAAAACAGCAGCGGATGTGGGCTACGGTATGGCGGATCTTTACTGGGTAACACCGTTCTCCGGAAATACATATCCTCTGGATATCAATGGGCCGACCTTCTTTGACGATCTTAAGAAATTCAATAAAGAGACGCTGCGATCCAAAGCCTTCGGATTCGCCTTTGATATTACACCGGTGACGGACCAGTACGCGGCCTGCTCCAACATTATGCTGAAGTATTATAAACCGCTGTTATCCGGCGCTGTGGATGTGGAGAGCACCATTGCACAGGCCAACGACGAGTTGAATGCCGCCGGTCTGGACGATATTATTAAGGAAAAGCAAAAACAGCTTAATGAATATATGGATGCTCAGAAATAAGCTTTGAAGTAAGAGCCGTTTTTAAAGGAAAGTCCTTTAAAAACGGCTTCTTTAAAAAAGTGTTTGTATGTTCACGGAACAGTTCGGCCCCTCTGAACTGTTACATATTCACTGCGAATTAAGGAGGATGAGTTATGGCGAAGGAAGCGGCTCCCGTCCGGAAAAAATCAAAAAAAATGGCTCAGCGTAAGATGACACTGGCCCTTTTTTCAATGATGATTCCAGGCTTTGTTTATTTGATCATCAATAATTATGTGCCAATGGCCGGTCTGGTTATTGCATTTAAACGTTTTGATTACAGTCTTGGCATGTGGTCCAGTCCATGGGCCGGGCTGAGTAATTTTACCTATCTGTTTAAAACTAACGACGCGCTGAATATTATGCGCAATACGGTGTGCTATAATCTTGTATTTATTTTACTTGGGCATCTTCTGGCGGTTGTTGTGGCGGTCATGTTAAATTTCCTTAAAGGGACGATGAATAAAAAGATTTATCAGACGCTCATATTGATCCCCTATCTGATTTCTATGGTTGTGGTATCCTACATTGTCTTTGGATTCCTGAGTCAGGAAAATGGTTTTCTCAATAAAGTTATTGAGAGTTTGGGAGGGCAGTCCATCAGTTGGTATACCCAGGCCAAGTACTGGCCGTTTATATTGACTATCGTCAATTTGTGGAAGGGCTTTGGGTATTCCAGTATCATCTATTATGCTACGGTTATCAGTATTGATTCCTCCCTGTATGAGGCGGCCACAGTGGACGGCGCCAATGTGTGGAAGCAGATTTGGCATGTGACATTGCCGGGATTAAAGGGTACGATCATTACGATGGTGCTTCTGGCTATTGGCCGGATGTTCTACTCGGATTTTGGTCTGTTCTATCAGGTGCCTATGCGCTCCGGGCTGATTTCCTCGGCCACGGATACGATCGATGTTTATGTTTACAAGGCGCTGACTCAGCTTAATGACGTGGGCCGTGCTTCCGCAGCCGGATTTTTACAGTCGATCCTGGGCTTTATACTCGTGTTGACAGCGAACTTCGTCGTTCGTAAGATTGATGAAGAAAACGCACTATTCTAGGAGGTGAAATTATGGTTACCAAAAATAAAACCGGACAGGTTATTTTAAATATTGTATTTATTTTACTGGTGATTATCGCCGTGGCGCCATTTCTTCTGCTCCTGGCATCCTCACTGACCGACGAAGCGTCGCTGGTACAAAATGGTTATAATTTCTTCCCGAAGAAATTCAGCATTGAGTCTTATCTCTATTTGTTTAAGAGCGGCACTAAAATTATGCGGGGCTATGGGATTACCGTATTGGTTACGGCTGTGGGTACGACACTGAGCGTGTTATTTACGGTTATGTTCGCCTATCCATTGTCCAGAAAAGAGCTTCCCCACCGGTTCGCTGTTTCCTTTTTCGTGTTCTTTACGATGCTGTTTAATGGCGGTCTGATCCCCACCTATATGATGTGGACGCAGAACTTCCATATTAAGAATACGCTGTGGGCGCTAATATTTCCCGGACTTTTGATGAATGGCTTTTATATCATTATGATGCGTTCCTTCTTTACGTCCAGTATTCCGGATGCGCTGATCGAAGCGGCGCGTATCGACGGCGCCGGCGAGTACGGGATATTGTTCAAGATCGTCATGCCGCTGTCCAAGCCGATGCTGGCGACCATTTCCCTGATGGTCGGCCTTGGCTACTGGAACGACTGGGTAAACAGTCTGTACTATGTTACGGATGAAAAGCTGTTTAGTATCCAGGCTATATTAAATACGATTATTACAAATATCCAGTTCCTCACAAGCGGCCAGAGTACGGCGGTGCAGAGTACGGCAGCCTCGGCGATGCCCAGCGTAGGTATCCGTATGGCCATCGCGGTCATCGGTGTGCTGCCGATCCTGTGTATTTATCCGTTTTTCCAGAAATATTTTGTGAAAGGTATCGTGGTCGGCGGCGTGAAGGGATGATGCAGGCACGCCACCCATAAGCTTCCTCCCTGAGCTGCGGCACGGACCGCCTGCATTCGCCTTCATGCGTCGCAGACCTGCATCAGCCTCCGTGAATCGAAAGTGCCCCCAACCGCGGAATTGTTAAGAAAATGGGCGGTTTTGTTGATATTATTTTTTATAAAGATTTTGTATAATAGGTATTGTCCTGATGGACAAGATTTGTAAGAGGAGGATTATAATGGCAGAAGATGAGCAAAAGAAACCGGATTATACGGATAATGACTGGACGTGGCTGATCCAGGACCGTACTGCAAAGTGGCAGACGATGCTGGATGAGGTGGAGGCTTTAGGCTGGCAGAGTGTCAGGCTGCGTGAGGATATGGGCTTTACATCGAAATTGGTGATTCTTCCCATACATAAGGCGCCAAAGCGCGGGATGCTCATTGTATGCGCCGGCGGCGGTTTTATGTTCAAGTCGGCCAATGAGGCTAAGCCGGTGGCGGAATTTTTTCATAATGCCGGGATAAATACGGCTATTCTGGATTATCACGTGGACACGGAAACACCCATGGGCCAGTCGGCCAGCGTGCAGATTTCGGCGGGGAGAGATGGGCTGGCAGCGGTTCGGTATATGCGGGCTCATGCGGATGAGCTTGGGATTTTACCGGATAAAATCGCCATCGGAGGCTTTTCGGCGGGCGGTATGATTTCCGCATTTACGGCAACCCAGTTTGATTATGGCAGACCCGAGGCGGAGGATGAGCTTTTGCAGGTTTCATCCCGGCCGGATGCAGCATTGATCTTGTATGGCGCCATGTCACATTCCGGACTTGGCAGCGGTGTGGGGCAGTATGACTGCGAGCTGCAGGCGGAGCTGTGCCGGTATGACGCTATCCGAAATATCCGCTCCGATTGCCCGCCTATGTTCGTGTTCCAGACCCACAAGGACGACCCGCGCCATGCCCTGCAGTTTTGCTACGAGCTGGCATGTAAGGGTGTGCCTTATGAAATCCATACGTTTGAGGACGGCCCTCACGGCGGCGCGCTGTATGACGGGAAATGCGAGGATTCGCCGCTGTTTAAGCATACGGCCCGATGGGCGTCTTTGGCGGCGGAGTGGCTGGAGGAGAAGGGGTTCTGACTACATAAACGATCTGCGACTCCGAAACCTCTTTTCCCGGGGCTGGGGCAGCGCCTTTGACCGTTCGGCCTGTGCCCCTTTGGAAAAAGCCATCTCCGGGCTTAAGTTCAACTAAGGTTAAAAAGGCGCCCATTCGGGGCACCGTGCCAATGCTCCCGAGGCTCTGAGGACCTTCGATCGCTTGGCACTCAGATTTGGGCCTTGTAGGCACCAAATCTGACCCCGAATGGGCGCCTTTTTAACCTAAGTTTCACTAAAAGCCCTGCGTAAGCTTTTTTCAAAGGGGCACAGGCCGAACGGTCAAAGGCGCTGCCCCAGCCCCGGGAAAAAAGGTTCCGGAGTCGCAGACTGTACATGTCGATACCCATAGCTGAGAAAAGATTATCAATGAAAAGCGTCGATTCTGTGGAACAGCTTGGGAATAATTTAAATTTTGTGACTAAAAGTGCTACTTTTATGACTTATCAACACGCATCGGTTGACGTGTTTTTTTAAAACCTTTATTATGTAAGGAGCAGGACGATGCCGAAATGGGTTTTTAGTAAACAGGCTTGTCCAAGTGTTGTAATCCGGCATGGCCCAAGCTTTGCGCTATGCCCAAACAATTTGTAAGTGAGTATGCAATTTGAAAGGAGCGGTTTACATAATGTTATTTGAAATCAGAGATTTGAAAACCGAGTATATGGAAAATCCCCTGGGGATCGATTGTGCTTATCCGCGTTTTTCGTGGAAGATGGCGACTGCGGCGAAAAATGCCCGCCAGAGCGGATATGAGATTTGTGTGGGCACTGAGCCTGGCGGAGAGGATATGTGGAACAGCGGCTTTGTGGCTTCCGATGAATCCAATGGGATTTATTATGATGGTGAGGCGCTGAGACCGTGTACAAAATACTTCTGGCAGGTGCGTGTCTGCGATGGTGAGGGCCAGAGTGTTGTCAGCGCGGCGGCATCTTTTGAAACCGGATTTTTAAATCCGTCCATGGACGCCTGGGATGGGGCGCAGTGGATCGGCGCGCCGCTCCACACTGTAAGCTCCGATGTGAAAGGTATTTTCGGGATTGAGGCAGGCTTTGCCATTAAAGAGGGCTGCCATCAGGCAGGTATTATTATCGGGGCCAATGACCGCAGAATTAAAGACCGGGAAAATTATTTCCGCTTTGATGTGGACGTGGCTCAGATCCCGGCCAAATTATCAATTTACCGCGTCGGCATTGATGCGGAAGATTCCCCGGAGGTTCCAATTGCCGTGGTGGATATTGTGGATTATGACAGCGAAAATCGTGAGCCTGTGATTACCGAGGAAAATAAATACAAAAGCCATGTGATTGATATTCAGATTATAGGAAACTGTGAGTATACATCCATTGATGGCAAGCGTGTGGACGTTACCATGCGGGCTCTGCCCTGGGGCGGCCAGGCCGAAGCCCCCAGACAGATCAATCCTTTGGGCAATAACGATGTGAATACATTTCCACGGCTGAATGAGATCGGTTTTTATGTACCTGCCGGACAGACAGCCGCTTTTGAATACATAAAGGTCAGACATTTGAGAAAGCCTTACGGCGTATTCTTTGCCGAGGACGCGGTTCATGGGATTTGTGAAGAATGCACCGGAAGGTCCGGCAGTATTTTTCAGTCCGCATTGGATGAGGGCCGCATGGCGCCGGTTGAAATTCCAGTGGAGGATGGCGTTAAAACGTTCTATATTATTGATGCCGGCGCGGCAGACGTCATGGTAACGGGCAATCCAAGTCATACGTCAATCCCCATGCTGCGCAGAAGCTTTAGTGTTGCGGATAAGCCTGTGAAATCGGCCCGCCTGTACGCCACGGCCCGGGGGATTTATGAGTGCAGTGTCAATGGGAAGCCGGTGACGGATACGTGGTTTAATCCCGGCGAAACCCAGTATGACCGCCATCTCATGTACCAGACCTACGATTTGGGAGAGTGTATAAAGGCTGGTGAAAATGCCATCGGAGTGATCTTGTCCTCGGGCTGGTGGAGTGATGCGCAGACCTTTGTTTTGGGCAATTATAATTATTACGGAGACAAGGAGTCCTTCCTGGGCAAGCTGGTCGTTACTTATGAAGACGGCACGCAGGATGTGATCGTTACGGATACAGATACGTGGAAATACAGCGGCGACGGACCGTTTACTTACGCCGGATTTTTCCATGGCGAGCACTATGACGCTGTGGTGGCGGAAACTTATGACGGCTTTGACCGGGCCGGGTTTGATGACAGCCTTTGGCAGGCGCCGGTGGAGATCACGCCTGTGGCCATTGGCGACGGCGAGGTGCAGGGCGCAGGACCGATGCAGTGGCCTTATGTAAACCAGCAGGAGCCGAAGCTGATTGGACAGGTCGGCGGCGGTGTTTATGCCATTGGCGAATTTCAGGCAAAGGGTGTGACGGAAATACGTCCGGGCGTTTATATTTATGATATGGGCTATAATATTGCCGGTGTGCCTAAGCTGAAGCTGTACGGTGAGCGCGGGCAGCAGGCCACGCTGCGGTTTGCGGAAATACTCTGCCCGTCACTGCCGGAATTTGAAGGGCGTGAGGGCACGCTGATGATTGAAAATCTGAGGGATGCGGACTGTACCGACTTATATACGTTCCGTGGGGATGAAAACGGGGAGGAATATATGCCCCGGTTTACCTTCCGCGGCTACCGTTATATCGAGATCAGCGGTGTGAAAAAGCAGCCCCAGCTTTCGGATGTGCGCACTGTGCAGCTTTCCTCGCTTAAGGAATTAAACGGAAATATCCGCGTTTCCAATCCTCTGATCAATAATTTTATCGATAATGTGCGCCGTTCCCAGCGGGCCAACTTTATCAGTATTCCCACCGACTGCCCTCAGAGAAATGAGCGTATGGGGTGGGATGGAGATACGTCCATCTTCTCACGGACGGCATCCTTTAATACGGATGTGCGCCTGTTTTACTACCGCTGGCTGCAGGCTATGAGAGATCTCCAGGTCAGCGGCAAGTATCCGGATATCGCGCCCGTGGGCGGCGGCTTTGGCGGCTACACTTACGAAAGCTCCGGCCTTCATGTGACCTGGGAGGTGTACCAACAGTACGGAGATATCCAGGTTATCCGGGATAATTATGAGGCTATGGCCGCATTTATGGATTATTCGGCAAATAATAAGGCGGCGGGCCATCTTGTAACGCCGGGAACGCTGGGCGACTGGCTGTCACCGGAGGAGACGGATCTGGAGCTGATCTGTATGGCATTTTACGGCTATAATGCCCGCATCATGTCCAAAATGGCGGCGGCCATCGGTAAGACGGAGGACGCCGGACGGTATGAGACTTTGTTTAGAGCGTTAAAGACAGAGTTTAATGAGCGCTTTATTGATAAGGACACCGGAAAAACTAAGGATGATACACAGTGCTCATATGCATTGCCATTATCCTGCGATATGATTGATGAGGCGTATATTGAGCGGGTTGGAAAGAACCTGGCGGAAAAGACGAAGCGTACGGATTATCGGGTGCTGACCGGCTTCTTTGGAACTGCGCCGTTAAATCCCATGCTGACGGTGACCGGTCATAAGGAGGATGCTTACCGACTAATGGAACAGACGCTTTGTCCGTCCTGGCTTTATCCGGTGACTCAGGGCGCAACATCGATTTGGGAGCGCTGGGATTCTTATACGGTGGAAAATGGTTTCGGCGGCAATAACAGTATGAATTCTTTTAACCATTATTCTCTTGGTGCGGTGTGTGAATGGCTGTACATGTATGTGCTTGGTATCCGCAGGGATGAGGCGCATCCGGGGTATAAGCACTTTACGGCAAAGCCGGAGATTGGCGGCGGCTGGGCGTTTGCCCGGGGCGGCTTTGAGACGCCTTACGGGGAGATCCGGGCGGAATGGGAGAAGATGGGCGAAGGGTATGTTTACCGCCTGAGCGTTCCTGCCAATTGCAGTGCTTCGGTGGTGCTGCCGGATGGACATTGCGAGGATGTGGGGAGCGGAACGTATGTGTTTTCGTTTTTGGTGAAATAAAATGAGTACGCAGAGCTGACAGGACTGAGGGGGCCGCATGGCCCCCCTCTCTCTAAAGTAAGTCACGGACGGAATGTTGTGAAATGACCTGCTTTCCCAAAATCGTAATTGCTTTTTGGGGGCATTGATTGGCACAGCGATAGCATAATGTACATCGTTGACCTGCGGAGGCCTTAGATTGGGCGAGCGATAAATTATTCATCGGACATATAGCCACACACTGTCCGCATCCGATACAAGTGTCCGTAGCAATATGTATTTTATCGGAGTAATTTTGCGTTTTTTCAAAAAACCAAAGCCGCTGCCCGAAAAGTCCTGCAAGGTGGTAAAAAAATCCCAATCCGTTTTGAGGTGGGGAACCACTTTTTAAGTTTTCTGCTGCGGATATGATTTTTTTGCCAGCTTCATCAATGAGTTGCCGGTTGCGTTCAGGAGCGCGTTTCAGGGCTTTTACATCACAAATACAATCGGGCATTTTTATGTGAAGACCTCCCCATATATGTGCGCCGTATTTTTTGAATAACCGTGCCGATACGCCGGCGCCATCGCCACTGAAAAGCCCCATAGTAACAATGATAAAGATCCGTTTGTTTTTCCAAATCGTAGAATTTTCTACGATGAAGTCACGGACGATTTTAGGAAGATTACTGTAATATATAGGATAAGCAAAAATAATATCCTGATGGTGTGAAATTTTTTCCGGTGTACACGCATCCTCTAAAGCCGTGATTTTGGCATTGGCATCGCATAGCGCAGTGAATTTTTCTAAACAATATTTGGTGTTACCTGTTCCGCTAAAGTAAACGCCGATCATATTTCTTCCTCCACAGTATTCATAAAGGGCAGTGTGAATATTTCCATAAAATCAATGACCTTCTGCTTCCAGTCCTGATCGTAACATACATTTGTCATTGTTGCTAAGGATGTTATTCCGTGTATAAAAGCCCAAATTGTCAGTATTATATCATTCTGCTTTTCTTTTGGATAATGCGCCTGTTCCAAGCGCGTGCATACAACATTTTTATAGATGATATAAGGTTTGTAATTTTCTTCGTCCGGTATTGACAATGACAGATCGATTTTTATGTTTGACTTTGAATATAAAAATTGAAAATAAGCTGGATTTTCTACGAAGAAGGATACATAGGTCAGACCCATTTCTTTCAAAAGATCCGCTGGGGTTTCATTTTTCTGAATGGTGTCTTCCAGTAATTTGGAAAATTTATCCGTGATATATCGCTGCATGGCATCAAGCAAGTCTTCTTTGCTCTGAAAATGGCTATATGGGGCGGCATGACTCACACCACAGGCAGCGGCTGCCTTTCTTAATGAAAAGGATTGTATTCCTTCGGTATTTACAAGTTGGATGCCTGACTCGATTAGGGCGTTTTTTAAATCCTTATGATGGTAGGACTGTTTTTGCAGATCCATTTTTTATATCTCCCTTCAATCTTTACATTGTCTATATTATATATTGTTAACTTTACACTGTCAAGATTAAAACTGGATTTAAATAAAATCTTACTCAAAAGTTGTAATTGTTTATATCGGAGATATCTCAGATTCCAGGGAACAGAAACGTGCAGTGTGCGATGAGTGTATGAAAAGATGTCTTTGAAAATAAACAAAATTAAAAAAAAGTTTAGATTTATATAGACATAAAATGATATTTGATGTATTATTCTGAGAGGAGGTGTTTTTGTGAGTAATAAGAAAGAAATATGGCAGTATCCTTTGGAGGATATTCTAAGGGGGTATTGCTCAGATGAAGAACAGTTTTGCTGTGTTGTTTGTGGTGAGGCTTTCGAACGTGGCCAAGTGTTTTCTATGGATGGTAAACTTTTTGATGCGTATGGAGCAGTGAAGCACCATGCTTTGGCGTGTCATGGAGATTTGGCGGAGTATATTCTTGGGCAGGAGCCGGGGCTTGCAGGGATTTCAGCGGTGCAGCGGCAATTGCTCAGGTGTATTTTGGATGGAAAGAGTGACCGGGAGATTTCGGCTTTGATGGGAATCGCCCAGTCCACGGTGCGCAATCACCGGTTTAAGCTGAGGGAAAAAGAGAAGCAGGCGAAGATGTTTCTGGCGCTGATGCAGTCGCTGGAACGAAAGACACGCAGCTCCATTGGCTCCAGTGATGCCGGTGCGATCGAGGAGCTTCATGTTTCAGCCACGATGGTGGATGAGCGCTACAATATTACGGAGCAGGAACGGCTAAAGACGATTCAGACATATATAGATGAAAATGGTGCGCTGAAGCAGTTTCCGGCCCGGGAGAAAAAGAAGATCATTGTGCTCAGGGAGATTATGAAAAATTTCAAACCGGATACAGAATATACGGAGAAGGAAGTGAACCGCATACTGATGCGTATTTTTGAGGAGGATTACCCGTCGATTCGGCGGGCGCTTATCGAGTATGGGTTTATGGACAGGTCGAGAGATTGTACGGTTTATCGGGTGCGGGGATAAATGAAAGGGGCACAACAACAGAGAATAATGTTGTTGTGCCTCTCTTAAATTAGTGTCAGATGCATTTACAATTTCCCCATAATCTGCGGCCGGGTGATTTTATTTGATATCCCAATCACGCACAAAACATCGCCAAGTAAAAGCAGGCCAAAGTAAATGAGCGACCATAAAAGCTTATCGGGCGCCCAAAAGGCAATAATCAGTGGCGGGAACAAAAATGCGATGCCGATCAATAAGGACGCATAAAGCCCCTGACGCGGTGTTTTTAACCGGACGGATAAAACACCGGTAATAAATACCATGGCTATGGTGGATGCTATGCCTGTGGGAAAAAGAAGGACCCACT
Organism: Lachnospiraceae bacterium; assembly: GCA_902363555.1. GTDB lineage: Bacteria > Bacillota > Clostridia > Lachnospirales > Lachnospiraceae > Catenibacillus. The sequence goes on from CABJAM010000001.1 coordinate 986,690, forward strand.
GGTCGGACGTGTATGTGTAATGGGCGCCCGTTTCAAAATAAGTTCCCATGATATTGGCGGCGCCCAAAGTCAGCAGTGATGAGACAATGAGCAGTATTGCGCTGATGGCCACAGGCACTGCGCATTTGGCCAGAAACATGGGCCTTAAACTAAGGGGTGCGGAAATCAGGCTTTCCCCGGTTTTATACACCTTCTCGCCGCCGATAGAGTAGGCGATCAGATTGACCGGAGCTCTCGGCAGCATCAACACCGTCAAAAGTACAGGATAATACAGATTGATCACGCCGGTATAATGCTTGAAAAGATACAGGACGATGGCGGGGCATACACATAAAATGGCAAAGTTTACGAGCAGCAATTTCAGCTTCCACAAATATTTCAGCTCATGGCATAAAACAATGAGAAACTGGGATTTTGGTGTCACCTTACGGATACGCTGCCGTCCGGGGCTTTGAGCAGCCCTTCTTGACTTGGTGCTTTCAAAATACCCGGACTGCTTCATGTGCTCCCTCTTTATGCGATAATAGATGATGACTGCCATATATAGCAGGACAACGGCAGTACTGATCACCAGCGATGGAAGCAGCTGCACCACAAATAGGGAGGTAACCTGTATGACTCCCAAAAGCCCCAATGGATAGGCAATTCTTGATATCCGGCTGCCCGCTGTTCTGGAATCCGCAGATACCGCTGAAATATAAATCCCGGAGGTGGACACGGCAATAAATTCCAGCAGTGCGGCGGGTAAAAGTAAGACCCATTGCCAAAGGGCCATATCCGGCATCCGGCCGCATATGAAAGAGGTGACCACAGCGCATAACAGTGTCATTAAATAAAAGGTGGCAGCAAAAACGATACTGAACCGTATTTTACCACGGAGTATATATTTGCCGTTTACTGGTGTGGATAACAGAGATTCCAGGATTTTTCTCTCCCGTTCCCCGGCGGCCATATCGGAGAGCATGGGCTTTAAAAACATTACCGTAAACATGGCGGCCATAACAAGCAGCGTTTCAAATCCAATGGAAAACAGCGGTAGGACAATGCCGATGATGACCATACATAGAAAGTAGAAAGCCAGCATTCCTTTTTCCTGGAGAAAGAGTGATCGCTGTAAACGAAAAAAAGGGCGTGATTTTTTCATGGGCGCGCCTCCACATCCATATACAGCTTTTCCAGGCTGAAAACACCATGCTCTGTGTAGTGCCGGCTTTCCTCAAGCTTGGAGATCGAATCGGAAAAAATATTTTGCCCGTGGCGCAGTATGCTTATGGAATCACATACCTTCTGCACTTCTTCCAGATTGTGGGTTGTCATAATGATCGTTGTGTTTCTCTCTTTAGATAAATTTTGCAAAAGCTCTCTTAAATCCGCCGTACTCACCGGGTCAAGCCCGCTGGTCGGCTCGTCCAGCAGCAATATTCTGGGGCTGTGGAGCATGGCGCGGGCCAGTGCCGCTTTTTTCTTCATGCCCGTCGAAAAGCCTTTGATAGCTATAAATTTTTTGTCGGACAATCCCAACCGCTCCAGAAGCTCATCGATCCGCCTGTTGGAATCCTCCCGCTGCATTCCGTAAATATCTGCATAATAGATCAGATTATCGTAAAGCGTCAATGGCTCATAAAGTCCGGTGTTTTCGGATAAAACGCCGCACATGGTGCGCACCGCACCGCCATCGGCCACCGGATGGAGCCCAAATACAGAGACGCTGCCCTCATCGGCCTCCAAAAGCCCCAGCATCAACCGCAGCGATGTGGTCTTTCCGGCCCCATTATGCCCGAGCAGCGCATGGACAGAGCCTTCCTCAATCTGAAGATTCAGTCCGTTGATCGCATTCACCGGTCCAAAACTTTTAAAAACCTGGCGAAATTCTATCGTGTTCATAATCATACCCCTCCGTTTAATTATTATGAAAAAGCGTAGCAGATTTCGGCTGAAGAACGATATACGGATGTTCATAGCCATTTGCTATATTTGTATAGTATACTACACATAATATGTATAGTCAACTATACAAACAATGGAGCTATAAACCATAGAGTTCATATGGAAACCGTTCCACAATAGGCCGCAACATTAAGTTTTCATTGGAGCTGTATAGTAAATGTGCAGACCTGCCGGAAATGTTATCCGAAAGGTTTTATTTCACAATTTGATTGTATGCACATCTTGATTTACCCCGGATATTTGTGTATTCTTATAACAGTTTAGATATTCAGGCCGGTCGGCGTGCGTATTGGGCCGGCCATATGGATAGTAGTGCATTGAGATGGCTGAAATTAAAAAAATCTTTGCAAAAGGGGAGAAATCGTATGAATAATCGAAGATTCCGTCCGGCTCAGGAAGAATTAACCCAGGTTATCCTGGGGGGCCTGTTTTGTTGTGTATGGTATGCTATATTGTTGGAACAATTTCTGAGGGATAAATTCAGGAGCGATATGCTAATTTTTATGTTGGCCGGTCTGCCTCTGTTATATACAACTGTAATTGATGCGCAAAGAGCATTTTTTTATCGGAAACAGCGGAAAAATGCTATCCAGCTTGGTCATGTACGAAAGGGCCAGCTTGTTAATGTGCTCAGAACCTCCGAAGTGCAGCGTACACGGAGAGGACAGAGAACGATAAATTATTATTTCTATGAGGTGGAAGTGACGGACGCTTATACCGGGGCTTCTGCTATCATAAAGAGTGATGCCTATAATCGGCCGATTCATCGTTACCTGGGATCGCCGGAGGTGAAGGTATATACGGACAGTACAGGGTGGAAGCATTATCTGGAAGAATTTCAGTTAAAAGAACACCGCAGTGACCCCGATATTTTTCCGGAGGCGCCAAGATTTAAGGCACCTCTTTGGGGCCGGAGCGTGTACAACATTATTTATATTCTGCTTCTGGCGTTGATGTTATTTAGGATTTTCAGACCTGGAAGTTAATGTATTCTGCGGCGAGGAACCTGGGAAAACTACGCCGTCTAAGGCTGGCCAGCCCTTGACCAATCCGCCCCGTGTGAATTATAATAGACTCTAAGAAATACGTTATTGTCAGAAAGGCGGAAACGGGCAGATGAAATCGAAAATACGTGAGCTGAGGAAGCAGCGGCGCATCTCCCAGGAGGAGCTGGCCAGAGCCGTCCATGTGACCCGCCACACGATCACATCAATAGAAAATGAAAAATACATCGCCTCCTTACCTCTGGCATATAAGCTTTCTAAATATTTTGGCTTGACCATCGAGGAGGTTTTTGACTTTTCGGATATGGAGGATATGGACGATGAAAGCTTTTGAAAATGAAATCAGAAAACGGATGATATTAAGCGCCATGGCAGCCGTTATTGGAGGGCTGGTGATCATCGCCTATTTTGCGGTGCAGTTCAGCCTTGAAGAGAGCGGACGTCTTTTAAATGTATCGCCGTCGGCCATGACCGGTTTACTGTGCGGCGTGGAATTTACGGCGATTTATCGGATACAGCGTTATAAAAAAGCTCTGGCCGATCGTGAAGCTCTGGAAGCGCTCCACATCCGGGAGCACGATGAGCGGAACCGTATGGTCGCCTGGAAGACCTGCCGGTCTTGCATCTATATAACTCTGACCCTGCTGGGAATCGCGGGCATCATCGCATCCTTTTTAAATACAGTCGTGTTCTGGACCATCGGCGCGGTTCTGATAGGGATTTTAATCGTTTACGGCCTGACACTTTTGTATTACTGTAAAAAGTTATGATGCTCAGCAGCAGCCCGTATCGTGAAGTGAGTTTGAAAAATATTCTGGCGTAACAATTTTTATGAAGGAGATTTCCCATGGATAAAATACTCATCGTAGAGGATGATGCAATGATCGCCTCCGGGCTGTCGTATGCTCTGGAACAGGAAGGCTTTGAGGCAGTTACGGCCGGCAGCGTGGCCCTGGCGAAGGACGCCTTTGCACCGGGCGTTTTTTCACTGGCCATCCTTGACCTGACCCTGCCGGATGGCACGGGATATGAATTATGTAAACTTATTAAGGCGCAGGAGGATCTGCCCATCTTATTTTTGACGGCTCGGGATGATGAGGTCAGTGTGGTCATGGGGCTGGACATGGGGGCGGATGATTATATTACCAAGCCGTTCCGCATCCGGGAGCTGATCAGCCGGATCAAGACAGTGCTCCGGCGTTACGGAAAGCGGACCGGCGAAGATAATCTGATGCTGCCGTACAATGTGTCGGTGGACCTGAAGAAAGCCCGGGTGACGAAGGACCAGCAGGAAATCGTGCTCACCGCCATGGAATACCGCCTGCTGCTGACTCTGATCAATAACCGGGGGCAGGTGCTCACGAGAAATCAGCTTCTGGAGGGCATCTGGGATGTGGCCGGTGACTTTGTCAATGACAACACGCTGACTGTTTATATTAAGCGCATCCGGGAAAAGCTGGAGGATGACCCGGCAAACCCAAAGCTGATAAAAACCGTGCGCGGTATGGGTTATTGCCTGGAATAAAAGGATGACCATGCGCAAGTGCCTGCCGCTGCGGCCGAGCAGCTACGCCGCTGTGGCCGAGTCATTACGCCGTTTGGATACGCCGCTGCGGCAAGGCCTCTGCGGCGTATATGTGCAAAGTGTGCATAAAAAAGGCAGAGGGGGAGATTTATGTTCAGAAACAAATATTTGATAAAAATGCTGCTCCTTTCCCTGGCGCTGCTGGCGGCCGGCGTCCTGGCGGCTTTATGGGCGGGCCGCGGCGAGGTTCTCATTATGGCCGTGGATGGACTGGTGATCATCGGTATTTTCACCTACTATACAAGTCTCAGATACAGAGATCTCGGCCGTCTGGCCATGGAAGTGCACCGCTTTCAGCGCAGCAGCAGCCGGATCAATCTGGAGAGTTACAGCGAAGGGGAGCTGAGCTATCTGAGCAGTGAGATTGGCAAAATGGCTGTAAAGCTTACAGAGCAGACGGAAATGCTCCAGCAGGATAAAAATTACCTGGCCGACGCCATTTCCGACATATCCCATCAGCTAAAAACACCGCTGACCTCCATGAGTATGATGGCTGACTTTCTGCGCAGCCCCAGCCTGCCGGAGGAAAAACGGGAGGAATTTACGGGTAATATACGGACGCAGTTGGCCCGTATCGAATGGCTTGTTTCCGCACTGCTGAAAATGGCCCGGCTGGACGCCGGGGCGGTCCAGCTCAAATGTCTGCCGATGAATGTCCGTCAGTTGATCCAAAAGGCATCGTCTCATCTGCTGATTCCTATGGAGCTTAAAAATCAAAGCTTTTTGGTGGAATGCGGGGAGGATATCGTTTTTAATGGTGACATTGACTGGATGAGTGAGGCTTTGGCCAATATTTTCAAAAACTGCATGGAGCATATGGACCCTGGGAAAACGCTGCGGGTCCGGGCTGAAAAGAATCCCGTATATGTCCGTATAGATATCGAGGATGAGGGCTGCGGCATCGATCCGGAGGATCTGCCCCATATATTTGAGCGCTTCTATAAAGGAAAAAACGCTTCTTCCGAAAGCGTCGGCATTGGCCTGGCCATGGCCGGTCAGATCATCCACCAGCAAAACGGAGATATCCAGGTGGAGAGCCGCGTTGGCGCGGGCACACATTTTACGATTAAGATATATCAATAAACAATAGAGTATCAGGGAGGTTACATATGATGAAGGTAGTGATCGCGGATGATGAGAAGAACATCTGCGTCCTCATACAAAAAATAATTGACTGGAAATCGCTGGGGCTGGAGGTCGTGGCTGTGGCGCACAATGCGCCGGACGCCTTCGAGTGCATTAAAGTCCATAAGCCGGATATTGTCATCACGGACATACGTATGCCGGGCTATGATGGCATTGAGCTTATACGTAAATTTAAGGACGTGGATTCCGGGATCGATTTTATTATTATCAGCGGCTATAAATATTTTGAATACGCCCACGATGCGTTGCGGCTTGGGGTGGAATATTATCTGCTAAAGCCCATCGATAAAAATGAGCTCACCAGCGCTCTGGAAAAGATCATTCAAAAGCGTCGGTTTGTCATGCAGAAGGAAATGGAGGACGAGCAGCTCAAGGCTATGGCTTCCACGTCAAGAAAGCGGATGAAGGAGCATTTCCTGACAGATATTATGAATGATAATCTCCACGAGGGGATGGGGCTGGCGGAGATCAACGAAGAATATCAGTGTATGTTCCGCAATGGTATTTTCAGAGCCGCTTTTTTTAAGATTGATTCCGTGGCCGGTGATGATTCTGAAATTCGGGAAATGCTGCGCCTTGTGAACGATATCATCGAGGAGGACCTGCTTCCGCACCCCATTGAGCATATCCACACGACCACCAACAGCGGCGTCATCGTGATCATCAACTATGAGGAGGACTCGGAGGCGTCGTATATTTCCCATACGGAGTCCGCCTTTGCCATCGTCAAACGCCATGTGGACAAGTTTTACGGCTATCAGCTAACCGTCGGGGTGGGAAACGGCGTTTCCGGCATCCGCCAGGTGAGAGATTCCATTAACGGAGCTGTCAACAGTGTCAAATGCCGCCTGAAAATGGGAATGGGCCGTATTATTTATGAAAATCAGCTTCAATACCGCCCGGTAGATATGGCGGAAATCCTTGATAAGCGGGCGCTGATGGAGGTGCGCAATGAGATCGAGGGGCTGGATTATTTCATGCTGGAGGAAACCTTCCAGCGGTGCGTGGAGAAAATCCGCAGGATTCCATTTTATTCACCGGTAGCTATTTATGATCTTTGCGAGCAGTTGATGGACGCCTTTGCGGATATTGCCAGAGAAATGAAGATCGATGAGGTGTCCATGAACGAATTCATCAGCAGCCAGAGGGCCGTTCTGGACCACCAGACCAACGAAGAAAATCTCCTGCTGCAGTACCTGGACAATTTTAATCATTTTCTCCAAAAGCTGCTCATGGAAAAGAAAAATCAGAGCCAGCTTCCTATGCGCATGGCAAAGGCTTATATCCGGGAAAATTTTGCCAGACAGATATCCCTGGAGGACGTGGGCAATGCCATACATATGAGCCCGGCCTATTTAAGTACCATGTTTAAAAAGGAGATCGGTATCAATTTCAGTGATTATCTGATCAACTGCCGGATCGATGCGGCTAAGGAGCTGCTGAAGGGAACTCAGAAAAGTATGGTGGAGATTGCCGGGGAGGTGGGTTATAATGACGCCCGTTATTTCAGCAAGATTTTTAATAAGGTCGTGGGCTTAAAGCCGACGGCTTACAGAAAATTATATTCCTGAGCCGGTGGATGATGATGAAAAAGAAGCATATGTCTTTTCACAATAATATTCTTATTATAAATATCGGTATCTACGCGATACTGACGCTGTTTTTTCTGGCGGCCTTCGGTTCTGCTTTTTTGTGGCTCCATCTGCCGGGGCGCATGTGGGCGGTTCTCGTGATCGGTCTGCTTTTTGTTGTGTGCACGGCGGTGCTGGCCCGGATTTTTTACCGGAAGGTGTACATGCCCATACGCAACATGGAAAAGGCCATTTATTTACTGGAAACCGTGGATAAACTGGAGAATGATGACAATGAGACGCAGATCGACTTTGAAAGCGCCGCCCCGCAGATGGTGGATCAGTTGACGCTGCTCATTGACCATCTGAAAAATTCCATGGAGGAGAAGCATCAGAAGGAGATCCTTTCGCAGCAGTCCAAATTTGCAGAGCTCCAAAGCCAGATCAATCCCCACTTTTTGTACAATACACTGGAGTCGATCCGGGGCCTGGCGGTGATCGACGATAATTATAAGATTGCCGATATGACCGAGGCGCTGGCCCGGTATTTTCGTTATAACATCAGTCTGGATGAGGATAAGGTGCCCTTATCCGAGGAGCTTGACAATATCCAGAACTATATCCATATCCAGCAATACCGGTTTGAGGACCGGTTTGATTTTGCCATTTACTGCCATGACGCTTCCAGACAGTGCATGAATGCACTCATCCCGAAAATGACGCTCCAGCCCATTGTGGAAAATGCGATTTATCATGGCGTGGAAAATAAGGTGGAAAAGGGCCATATCGCCATCCATGTGGAAGCTACCGGAGAGGTCGTTATGATCATCATTGCCGATGATGGCAGCGGCATGGACGCTAAGACGCTTAACGCGCTGAACCAAAAGATCAATGGAACCGGTGCAGCGCTGAGCGGTGACGCCGGTGGCTTGAAAAAAAGCCGGGGGAACGGTGTGGCTATGGCCAATATTAATCAGCGGATTCGTCTGCTTTTTGGTGATACTTATGGTATCTATGTATCCAGCACGCCGGGCTGCGGCACGGAGGTGGAGGTGCGCATACCCATGATATTGCCGTCGGAAAGCGGGGATGCCCATGAAAACTGAAATACTCCGAATGGACCATGTGTCGATGGGGGAGGAGCATGAAAATCATCTGGAGGACTTCCACCTTTCTGTATTTGCGGGGGAGCTGGTTAATATCATCGGCCTGTCAGCGTCGGGCAAGGATGGGCTCTGGCAGTATTTTTCAGGTAATCTTCCTTTGCTTTCGGGAATCGTGACCTTAAACCACAGACCTTACGAGAATATCAAGGGCTCCAGGGAGAGTCAGAAGGTGTTATGCATCGGCAGACAGAGCGCTCTTATTTCCCGGCTCAGCGTGGCTGAAAACCTGTTTGTGGTCGCTCCCAAAAGAAATCATAAATGGTTTATACCGTCCAAGTCCGTCCGTACCCAGGCCAAGATCCTGCTCAATGAGTTTGCTCCGGATATTCGGGAAAATATGGAGGTGGCCCAGCTCACCCGGGCTCAGTGCCATATTGTGGAGCTCATGCGGGCAATTACTGTGGAGGCGCGGGTCGTGGTCCTGGACGACGTCTTACAATTTTACGGCCAGAGCGATATTGTCCAGTTGATCAATGCGGTCAATCTGCTCATCCAGCGTAAAATAGCGGTGATCTATGTTTCCCATTGCCAGGATTTTCTTACAGATATGGCGGACCGTATCATCGTCCTGCGGGGCGGGCGGCGTGTGCGCACATTTTATTCCGAGGACTATGACCGCGGGCTGTGCCGGCAGTTGTTGCTGGGCGGCGAGGAAATCGCTCCCCGGGCCAGAACGACCACCCGTGAGGACGCCGTAGTCTTTTCCATGGAGCATATCCTGCATCCGCCGGAAATTTCGGATGTATCGCTGAAGCTCTACCGGGGGGAGATCGTGGGCCTTTATGATGTGGAAAATGAAGCCAATCAATGCCTGGCCGAAATCATCGCGGGCAATCTTTTGCCCGAAGGTGGCACGATGCACCTGCTTGGCCGGGAGTACCGGCCGGCCCGGCTGGATGACGCGATCCGCAGCAATGTCGGCTATATTTCCCGGGATATCCGCTATCAGAGCCTTGTATATCCTATGAGCTTTGCCGACAATCTTTTTCTTCCGGTCATGCGCAAGACCGCAAAACTCAAAGGCGTGATCGATACGACCGTACTGGACTATCTGTCCAGAGAATATTGTGAGGATATGGGGATTGAGGAGCGGTTTAAAGGTTTGCCTGTGCGCCGGTTTGATTCCTATATCCAGACGGATATATTATTTCAGCGATGGCTTTTATTCCGTCCGGCGCTGCTTGTCTGCGTGGACCCCTATTCCCGGGCCGATGCCATCATGCAGGGGATCATTTTTGAAAAGCTCCATGAAATGGCGGCGGAGGGAACGACGATCGTCATCTCGTCGCCGGACAAAAATGATCTGACGCCCATCTGTGACCGTATCCTTTTTGTGAAGGAGGGCGCCATCGGCGGCGTCTGGGAGCGGAGCGTGGAACGTTGAAAGCGGGGGCTCAAGTCCGGATACCGGCCCATCGCGGAACGTTGAAAATTGCCATTTGCATAACAGTTCGGCCTGTCTGAACTGTTACCAGTTGCGAAAAAAAGTGCACATTTTCAAAAGATGTTCACATTGTTCTGAAATCTCTCCCGGCTTATAATAAGACCACAGTAACGAGCCGCCCCGCCGGACTTCATGTCCTTGGATATTATGTCCATGGGGCGGCTGGATAAAGAGCTAATTAGAAAAGGAGAGATTTGAAATGAAAAAGCTATTAAGTGTATTGCTGTGCGTATGTATGGTTGTCGCTTCCATGGCCGGGTGCTCCAATAACGGAGGCGGACAGACGAGCGCAGAAACAAAAGAAACCCAGGGGGCTCAGACAAGTGCCGGTACGGAAGCTGGCGAAACAACCGCTCCGGATGCAGGTGCTGCTGAAACTTCTACAGACAATGGAAACGCAGCAGCCAGCGATAAATTTGTTGGTTTTGCCATTTCCTATACAGGAAACGATTTTATGCAGGGCCTTGCCAATGCCGTTCAGGCCGGTTTTGAAGCAAAGGGCTACAAATGTGAGGTTGCCGTAGCAGACGGTGACGCCACAAAGCAGATCGAACAGATTGAAAACTTTACAACTATGGGTGCAGACCTGATCGTTGTTATGGCCGTTGACCCCACAGGTCTTAAAGATGTGTGCAGCCGCGCTATGGATGCCGGATCACAGGTCGTAACCTTCACAACACAGGTGGAAGGTGCTGAAACCTCTTATGTTGGTTCCGCCAGCGAAAAAGAAATCGGCGAAGGTATCGCACAGTTGGGCTCCGACTGGGTTGACGCTACATTCCCGGATGCCGGCGACGGTGAAGTGGAAGTTGTTGTTATGGGTTACTCAGGAACACCGGAAGCTGCTGAACGTTCCGAAGGTATGAAAGCCATCGAAAGCAACAGCAAAGTAAAGATGACCTATATGGAACCTGAAAATAACACACTGGATGCCGCTCAGATCGCTGCTGAGAACTTATTCCAGACAAGCCCCAACACAAAGATGATCCTCTGCTACAACTCCGGTATGAGCAATGGCGTTAATGCTTACGTAATGACTCCAGGCTCCGCAGTGGAAGACAAAGCCACATTCGCAACCTTCGGTTCCGATATCAGTGATGAGGTTATGGCCAACATCGAAAAATCCAAGACAGACGAAAGCGTTGTCAGAGGTGTGGTTTCCTTAGGTGATATGGACACGATCGTACACGACCTGATGGTTCCCTGCGATATCATCCTGACCGGCGGTACACCGGAAGCTGCATACTTCGGTACAATCGAACTAATCAAAGGTTTTGAATAATCAGCCGTTTGCGGGCTTTGTACCGGACGGGCTGTAAATAAAAAGTATTTCTTGTGACTCCTATTGAGGGGCCTGCTGTTTCGGAAAACGGCAGGCCCTTTTTAAGTATATTCGGAAAAGTGGTTTGTTGGCAAAATAGGCTTGACATGACCGGGTAGTGGGGGAATATAATAGATTAGAAAAATAGATGCCGTATATATGAAGATTCAGGAGATGTGATGATGGAGAATATAGATATCGTTGATGAAAATGGTGAGCCCACCGGAAAAACAGTGGACCGGCAGACGGCCCATGCAAAGGGGATACGCCACCGCACCGCCCACGTCTGGCTGCTGCGCAGACGCCCGGATGGTGTTCAGGTGCTGCTGCAAAAGCGCAGTGACGGGAAAGATTCCCATCCGGGCTGCTATGATATATCCAGTGCCGGGCATATTCCGGCGGGTGTGGGTTATGTGCCGTCGGCGCTGCGGGAGCTGAAGGAGGAGCTGGGGCTTACAGTGGAAGAATCACAGCTCCACCTGTGCGGACAGCGCAAGATTTATTACGAATCTGAGTTTCATGGGCAGCCGTTCATCGATTATCAGGTGAGTAATGTCTATTATGCGTGGGTCGATGTGGCGCCGGAACAATTGTCACTTCAGGTGGAGGAGGTCGCAGCCGTCGTGTGGATGAATTTGGAGCAGTGTAAGGCGGCAGTGCGGGAAAATGGTTTTAAGCACTGCATTGTTCTGGAGGAATTGGAGATGCTGCCGGAGCGGTAAAGGGGAACATATGAATGAGCAAATTTTAAAAGCGTTTGAGCAGCAGGAAAAAGAGGATCAGTTACGGATGACGACCTGTCTTGAACACGGGATCCGGGAGGAGCTGGATCGTCCGGAACGATACATCCGGCTTTTAAGCCAAAACGCGTATCCGCCGGAAGAAATACTCCGATTGTCCATAAAGGAAATGCCTGTGAGAGTGTCCTCCGGATTCAGTATCCGGAAGCATACGCTGTGCCAGATCCCCTATTTCCATACCCATGATTTTTATGAGCTGATCTATATATATCAGGGCAGCAGTGTACAATATCTGACCGGGGAAAAAGAAGCACTGGAAATGAAAAGAGGGGATATCTGCCTTTTCACTCCAGGGAAAATACATGCCATGATGCCGTCCTCAAAACAGGATATTGTCCTTAAAATGATTCTGCCTAAAACGCTTATGAAACAGATCAGGGATGGTTTGCGGACCGAGGAGGGCCTTAAAAATCTGGCAGATATGCTGGACCGTCGCAACGAAGTATACATATTTCCGGGCATGACCGAGCAGGACCCTTCTGTCAGGTATTTGATTGAATCATTGATGAAGGAAACTTACCGGGAAGCAGGAAAATCAACACTGGCGGTGAAAAGCCTGCTCCACCTGTTGTTTATCAAACTGGCGCGGGGAAGGATGGAATGCCGGAAGAAGGCGCTGCTCAATATCATCTCTGACTATATTCAAAGGAATATAAAAACGGCCAGGCTGGATGCTCTTGCGGAGGAGCTGGGATACAGCGTCCGGCATCTTGGCCGGCGGATCGCGGAAGAAACCGGGGGAAGCTTTTCGGACATCCTTATTTATATCCGGGTTCAAAAGGCGGCCGACCTTTTGGCCGAGACGGACCTGCTTATCGATGATGTGGCGCGCGAATCGGGGTATAAAAACGCCTCCGGACTTTATAAGAGATTTGCGGCGGTCTACGGAATGTCTCCGGGAGATTACAGAAAACTGTACCGCGGGTAAAGTTGCTATGCATGAGGAACTGGCTCAAGGGAGAACACCGGCGGCCAGGGGCCAAGTCAGTCAGGAAGCCGTCTTTGGATAGACGGGCGAGTATTGGCCCGAAGGGCATAGCAATAGTATGACAGCTCAGGAAAGAAATGTGTCCTCTGTGGATATTGAAGAACAGATATGGATTATGATACTGTCTATATGCGGGAATTTTTTCGCGTATGGGCAGTATTTTATTGGCTGAAAAATCAGGCCTTTTTAGTTATGGGAGGGAAAGTATTATGAAAAGCAGGACAAAAAATCAATTATCTGAAGCGAAGATCAGGGAGCTTGTTAAAATCCATTTTGGAGCTCAATGTGAGGTCGGAGAGATCAGGGAATTAAAGGGTGGCATGTTTAATGCGATTTACCGGATTGAACGGATCAGAGAAAAGGATGCGGTGATCCTGAAGGTCGGCGTGATTCCGGGAACTACACTTCTCACCTATGAAAGAGACATCATGCCGGTGGAGGTGGAATGCTATCGCCGGATACGTGAACAGACGACCGTTCCGGTTCCGGAGGTATTGGCATATGATTTTAGCAAGAAAAATATTAAGAGCAACTATTTTTTTATGACAGCCCTGGAAGGCGAGCCATTTTCAAAAGTAATGAAAAAGATGGGGCAGGAAAATGTGGATAAGATCCGGGAAGAGCTTGCGGGCTATCTTTTTCAACTGCATGGCATAAAGGGAAGCTATTTCGGATATTTTACAGAAGACAAAAGCAGGCAGTACGCTACCTGGAAAGCGGCATTTTTCCAGATGTTTGAGCAGCTTCTTGAGGATGCCCGGGAGCATAAAGTCAGGCTGCCTTATAAACGTATTTCGGCGGCGCTCCGGCAAAATGCGAAATATCTGGAGGATGTAAAGGAGCCGTCGCTTGTGGAGTATGACTGTCACGAGGGCAATATATTTGTGAAGGATACAGGCCATGGATATACGATCGAGGGCATTCTTGACTTTGAGCGGGCATTTTGGGGAGATCCCATGGCAGATTTCCCTACGGCCTTTGTATTTACCGATGACATACGAAAAGAAAAGGCATTTTTAAGCGCATATCTGAGGATATCCGGCAAAAAAGTGTATACGGAGACGGATGTGAAAAAATATCAACTGTACAGGATGTACATTTTGACCATTATGGCGTCGGAGACATTCCGCTATGGTTTCCTCTATGGAAAATTACAGGGCGCGTGGGCAAAGTGGGGCATTAAAAAATGTCTGCGGGAGCTTGGGGGCGGCATGGATGCGTAATGTGGGTGAAGATAAACAACGGTTGATGGAGGATACGCCTGTGGGGCGGCTTCTTTTTAGAATGTCGGGCCCTTCCATTATCGGTGTTATGGCGTACAATCTCTACAATGTTTTTGACACGGCTTTTATATCCCAGGGCGCGGGAACGGATGCGGTGGGCGGTGTGGCTGTATCCTTCCCCCTTTTTATTTTTCTGTCCGCCGTATCCTCTACTCTCGGAAATGGCGCGGCGTCGGTCATTTCAAGAGCTTTGGGGAAGCACGATTCTGAAAAAGCCGCCAGAGCTGCGGCGAATACATTCGGGCTGTTTTATGCAATAGCAATACTCATTACAGTCGTCGGATTGGTGTGGCTGGATAAGTTTCTTATGCTCATGGGCGTTACAGAGACATTAATGCCATATGCAAGAGCGTACACGAGAATTATTTTGGCAGGTGCCGTGACAAGTACCGGATTTTCCAACCTGATCCGTGCGGAAGGAAACAGCAGATATGCCATGCTCATTTGGGTGATCCCTGTCACCGCCAATATTGGATTGGACATTTTATTTATATTTGTTCTGCACATGGGCGTGATCGGAGCCGCGGCGGGTACAGTGATTGCTCAGGGGATATCCATGGCAATGAGCTTTTACTACTTTTTTATTTCCGGTATGAGCGTATTGAATATTCGCCCAAGGCATTTTATTCCGGAATTTAAGCTTCTGGGGGAGGTCATTGGCATCGGGATACCTTCATTTCTCCAACTGTCCGGGCAGTCGGCCGCATTGATCATCGTCAATCAGTTTTTAAAGGTCTATGGCGGGGATCTGGCCATCAGCGCCTATGGGATTGCCAATAAGATCATTGTCTTCTTTCTCTTTCCCATACAGGGACTTGCGCAGGGGTTACAGCCGGTGATTGGATACAACAAGGGCGCGGGAAAAACCGGGCGGGTTAAAAAAGCTATGAAAACAGCTTCCGCCATGGCTGGAATTTATGGCATCGGAGCATATGCTTTGACGTTTCTCACGGCTGGAATATTTATGAACATTTTTACATCAGACCGGGCGGCCGCTCAAATGGGCAGTCATATACTTTGGATCGTTAATGCGTCCATCCTGTTTAGCGGGATTCAATCGATGCAGACGACCTATTTTCAGGCAACCGGACAAAAGCTTATGGCACTGATGCTGGCTCTGTGTGGACAACTGTTTTGCTTTGTCCCGGCAATCCTGATTTTGAGCCAATGTTTCGGATTGGAAGGAATATGGCTTGCATTTCCGGTTTCCGCGCTGGCGGCGTTGATTTTGTCAAGTCTGCTGTCTTACCGGCAATTTGGACGTTTATAAGGATATTAAAAATTGGTAAAAAATCCTTGACTTGGAGTGTGGTCCAGGTTGTATAGTGTATGGAGAACGTTCGCGCGGATGTGTGGACAGAACATGGATTTTACAGAAAATCCACGACAAGTTGAGGAGGAATATCGAATGTCGAAATCAAAAGTTTATTTTACGAGAGAGCTGACCGGTGCAGCGATGATAAAAATGTACGAGGCCATGCAGATCGAGCTGAAAGGAAATATTGCCATAAAGGTCCATTCCGGCGAGGTCGGTAATCAGAATTTTATCCGTCCGGATTTTATGAAACCGATCGTGGATCAGGTGGGCGGAACGATTGTGGAATGCAACACTGCGTATGATGGCAAGCGAAATACGACAAAGGACCATCTGGAGACGATCCGGCTTCACGGCTGGACGGGGATTGCCGACGTGGATATACTGGATGCTGAAGGCGATATGGAATTAAAGGTGGAAGGCGGCCAGCGCATTGACAAAAATTACGTGGGGGCGCATCTGGAAAAATATGATTCCATGCTGGTGCTTTCACATTTTAAGGGCCATCCCATGGGCGGCTTTGGCGGCGCGCTGAAAAATATTTCCATTGGCCTTGCTTCTTCTCGTGGAAAGGCTTATATCCATGGCGCCGGAGATGTGGATGCGATGTGGACAGCGGATCACGATTTGTTTTTGGAGTCCATGGCAGACGCCAGTAAATCGGTTGTGGATTATTTTAAAGGGAAAATGGCTTTTATCAATGTTATGAAAAATATGTCCGTGGACTGCGATTGCTGCGCGGTGGCCGAGGACCCGGCTATGGGAGATATCGGTATTCTTTCTTCCCTGGACCCGGTGGCTTTGGATCAGGCGTGCCTGGATATGGTTTATGCTTCGCAGGATGCGGGAAAATCCCATCTGATCGAGCGCATCGAGTCCAGGAATGGCGTTCATACGGTGGAAGCGGCTGCGGCAATCGGTGTTGGCAGCCGGGAATATGAGCTTGTGGAGATTTAAAAATGGCATAGGATAATTGATCTGATTATTTAAATATAACAGTCGTCAGGCTTTAGGACCATATAACAGTGTTATATGTCTTCTAAAAACAGGCGGCTGTTTTTTTGTATTCCGGATTGATTTCTGGAGTCGCTTCACAGATCTGGCTATGGGCAGCGTGGGCTGGGAAGAACTGTTATGCGATATTTCCAAAATGGAATCAGAGCCTGTCACATTGAATTGCAATTGGTGGTCACTATTTATTATAATAATGATAGTAAATACTATGCAATATAACTAATAGACAGGTGGTAAAAATGAATTATCAAAGTAAAAATGTAAAAGGGGATTTGGAGTGGCCTTATTTAATATGCTATGATAAGCTTACACATGTAAAAATTGATGTACTTATTGTTGGCGGCGGATTGGCCGGAAGCTGTGCGGGGATTCAGGCGGCCAGGCGCGGCGCTAAGGTGGCCGTGGCCGATAAGGCACCCATAGAGCGAAGTGGCTGTGGCGGTGCGGGGATGGATCACTGGAATAATGTTCTTGATTATCCAGGCAGCCCTATGACACCGGAGGAAAATATGGAAAAAGGTGTTACTCAGGGGCGCCAGGGGCATCGGGATTATATCGCTTTGAAGGGAACCTGGGATGCGTTGATGGAGCTGGAGGCCCTGGGTCTTCCCATACGTGATGAGGATGGTGATTTTACAGGATGTGCCACGAAGGATCATCAGAGCGGCCTGCTCAAAGCATACGACTATCGGGAATTGATCGCCGTCAAGCTGCGTGGCGGACAGTATATTAAGCCGGTACTGTATGAAGGTCTTAAAAAAGAAGGTGTGCAGCTCTTTGAGCGATGTATGATCACCTGCCTTTTAAATGAACATGGAAAGCTTGGGGCGCGCATTGCCGGGGCGGTGGGCTTTAGCATGGAAACTGGAGAATTTTATGTGTTTCATGCAAAAAGCGTCATTATTGCAAGTGGTTATGCCTGTACGCTCTGGACCTATAACACGGAAATTACGGGGAACAGCTACCGCTGGGACCCTAACGAAATTGGAGAAGGGCTTGCCATGGCGTGGAAGGCTGGAGCACAGGTAGTAGGTATGTATAAAAATGGCCATACCAAAGCAGCTACCCCTTTTGCATGGCCCAGATTCGGTATCGGTAATCCTACGAATACATGGTTTCCTTGTTCCATAGTGGATAATAAGGGAAAAGAAATACCATGGCAGGATGCAGATGGAAATATACTCACATCGGCTCAATTGAGAAACTATCCGACGAAGCATCAGATTTATTGCGGTTCTTCCATTAGTGATGATTATAAAAAAATCACACTTCCAAATCTTATCTCAGATTTACCGGAGCGAATTGAGGACGGCGAATATGAACTGCCCCTGTGGGCGGATTTATCAGGAATGGCGGAGGATGAGCGGCGTTCAATCTGGGGGATGATGATTGGTAATGAGGGGAAAACCCGATACACAATCTTTGATTTGTATACACGAATGGGATTTAATCCTGATAAGGATATGCTGATGGCGCCGGTTATGGAGCCGGAGGGATATAAATCCGGCGGGTGGTTTCAGGGAGAGCCGGGGATATGCAAAGCCTGGAGAGCAGAATCCTTTGGCCGTCAGGGGGAAATCGCGGTCGATTGGAATTTAATGACGAATATTGGAGGGCTTTTTGCCGCGGGTGCCTGCAGTGGCCTGGAGGGATGCTCTTATGCCTGCTCATCTGGTTTTTATGCGGGAAATCGGGCTGCGGAATATGCTATGGACGTATCCTGGGGGGAACTGGATGAGGCACAGTGGATGCAGGAGCGAGAACGGGTATACGCCCCCATTCGTCGTATGGACGCGCCTGATGCAGCAATCAGCTGGAAGGAGCTTTGGGGCGGAAGTGCCAGAGTTATGCAGCAGTGCTGCGCCAACTTTTTGAGCAGATCTACACTTGAGCTGGGCTTATATTGGCTGGATAGTATTAAGAAAAATGAAGTCCGGCATACCTATGCCAGAAATCCCCATGAATTGGCGCGGGTGCTGGAAGATTCCACAAGAATTACCGTATCGGAAATGTTTTTGCACGGCTGCCTGGCTCAATTGGGTGCGAGAGCATCGGATATAAAGCCGGGAACATATATATTTCAGCAATTAACGCAGGATGGAATTGTCAATTCCTTTAAGGAACCAGATTACTGGTTAAAGGCGCCTTATGCGCCCGATTATTTAGATAATTATGTAAACTGTCGTTCCTCGGAAATGAAGGTGATGAAATGAAAGCTTATATAGTACCTAATTTTACAGGTCCCACAGAGGCGGTTACCATAGATGCACAGCTGTGTGTGGGGTGCAATCATTGTGTCAATATTTGCAGGACACAGACAATTATGAAAAATCCAAAGCCCGGTAAACCGCCGGTCCTGGTTTATCCGGACGAGTGCTGGTATTGTGCATGTTGTGTGGAAGCATGCCGGACGGGAGCGTTGGAAATGCATCTTCCCATTAACCAGAGAATCATGTACAAGCGTAAAACAACAGGTGAGGTTTTTCGTCTGGGAGCCGATGAGGCGCCGGAGAAAAGCTACTTCAGAACGCCCTATGGCTGGCGTTGAAAGGAAAAAGTTATATGTTAGAAGAACTTGAACGTTATGAGGGAACGGATGAGCAGATTGCCCGCATCCATAAGATTGTTTCTGATAAAAGGGATATGAAAGGGGCTGTATTGCCTATCTTAATTGAATTACAGTCTGTTTTCAGTGGATTTTCAGCGGATATGCTCAAGTTAGTTTCCGATGATCTGAAGCTTCCAGTATCTCATATTGCCGGTACGGCCAGCTATTACAGCTTTTTTTCAACGAAATGCCGGGGAAAATATATTATCCGCATGTGCAAAAGCGCGCCCTGCCACATGAAGAATGCCGCAGAGACATTAAAAGCGTTTCAAAATGTGCTTGGGATCACAGTCGGTGAGACGACCGCAGACGGAAGATTCACATTGGAGACAACCGGCTGCCTTGGATTATGTACACAGGCACCGGCGGTTATGATTAATAACCAGGTATATACCTCCGTTAAACCGGAGGATGTGGAAACCATATTAGAAAATTATAAGCAGGTGCAATAAAATGGAACAGATAAAATTACTGGTAAAGAATGCCGGTCAGAATGATCCGGAGTCTTTAGAGCAATATTTGGCCCGTGGCGGCTATGAGGCGCTTAAAAGTGCAGCCAGAGGCTGCAATGGTGCTGATATTATTGAAATACTTTCGGCATCAGGCCTGGTGGGGCGGAGTGGTTCCGGTTTTCCGGTGGGGAAAAAATGGGCCGTTACCCTGGAAAAGGAGGCGCCGCAAAAGTATGTTATATGTAATGCGGACGAAGGTGAGCCGGGAACCTGCAAAGACCGTCTTTTACTCATGGAGCATCCCCATGCTGTTATAGAGGGGATTGTCATAGCAGGTGTTACAGTTGGAGCGACCCGGGGATATATTTACATACGTGGTGAATATGACGCGGCGGCCCATATTTTTTCAGAGGCTGTGAATGAAGCACGATCAGCCGGCTATTTGGGATGCCATATTTGTGGCTCCGGTTATGATTTTCAACTGGAAATCCGCCGGGGCGCCGGGGCTTATATGTGTGGTGAGGAAACGGCGCTGCTTGAATCTATTGAAGGACGCCGGGGAGAAACGCGTATAAAGCCTCCTTATCCCGGGGAGGCGGGATTATGGGGAATGCCTACGGTGATCAATAATGTGGAAACAATGGCCAATATCCCTCTGGTACTTACGATGGGAGCAGAAAAATATCGGACCTGTGGCACCGGGAGCAGTACCGGAACGAAGCTGGTGACTCTCTGTGGATGCATCAGGAATCCCGGTGTATATGAGGTTCCATTTGGAACTTCCATTCGCAGCTTGTTTTTAGATATTGGAGGTGGATGCCCGGAAGGAAAAAAGCTGCGGGCTGTACAAACCGGGGGCTTGTCAGGGCCGATCATGTCTGTGGATGTACTGGATACTCCATTTGATATTGCAGGTTGTAATGCTGCCGGAGCATTTTTGGGAACGGGAGACTTGATATTTATAGATGAAGCTACAGATTTGGCTGGGTTGCTTGTTAATATAATGGAATTTTTCATGGAAGAATCCTGTGGCAGATGTGTACCATGCCGGATTGGTATACATACGCTTGTGGAGCTGCTGCGTGCCCTGGCCAGTGGAACCGCGGATATAGATACTCTGCGTCAGATTGAGTCAATTGCCCTTCATATTAGACAAACAGCGCGGTGTGCTTTTGGAACTGCGTCTGTAACACCGGTATTATCAGCATTGGAAAGTTTCTATGACTTGTTGACAAGCTGTGTGGAAAAGGAGGTGGTGTGATTATGAACAGTATTTCTGTGACACTTAATGACCGGCTCATAAGGGTTCCCTGCGGCACAACGATCATGGAGGCGGCTGCACAGGCAGGGATAGCCATCCCTTCTTTATGTTATTTAAAGGATTATAACCAGCCTGCGGCGTGCCGTATGTGTATTGTAGAGGTTAAAGGTGCAAAAGGACCTGTGACGGCGTGTGATACAAAGGTTGCGGAGGGCATGAAGATACAGACGGAATCGGAGTTTATCCGAAGTCAGCGGAAAATGAATCTGGAACTGATCTGTTCAAATCATCGTCAGGACTGTACAAACTGTCAACGGTTTCCTTATTGTGATCTGCATCGGCTGTGTCGGGAATACGGTATTGATGACCGTATCCACCGGTTTTCCCGTGAGCCTGAGATTGATGCATCGGCACCTCACATGATACGGGATCAATCAAAATGTATCCTTTGCCGGCGCTGCATATCCGTTTGTGAAAAGATTCAGGGAGTTTGTGCCGAGGGGATTACCGGCAGAGGCTTTGACAGCCATATCAGCGCAGGCGCGCTGGATCTGCCGCTGGCGGCCTCAGATTGCATCAATTGCGGACAATGCCTGGCTGTATGTCCGACCGGTGCGTTGATGGTCAAGGATGATATGGAGCTTGTCGTCCGGGAATTGAATCAGCGTAAGAAGCATGTGTTGGCCATTGTTTCACCAGAGCTTGGCCAGTGGCTGGGAACGTGCTTTCGCTTACCGGGGAAAGACGATGAGACTTTGAAAATGTCCGGGCTATTGCATAAAATAGGCTTTCAAGGCGTTTTTAATCTTAATGCTGTGGCGGCAAAGCAGGAGGATTTACTAAGAGCCGAGCTGGAGACACATACTTTTGAAGGGAAGCTGCCAATGATTACGGCGGATTGTCCGGCATGGTTAAACTTCTGTTCGGCACGTTATCCGCAGCTTGAAAAATATTTATCCGCCCAGGAAAGCCGGACGGTTTATGCAGCAAGACAAGTGAAGGATGCTTATGCTCAGGTAAATGATATTTCAGCGAATGATATTTTTATTGTTACGATCAATGCCTGTGTCGCCGCCAAGACAAAGACAAAAGCCGCAGGAGCAGACTGCCCTGTGGATGTTCATTTGACTCTCCATGAATTATACCGGTTGATTGAACGTGTATGCATTTCCACGCGTACTGCTCAGGAGATATGGCAGACGGCCAAAGCGGCTCCCTTCGACAATATTGGTGTGGAGAGTGACAATGAATATAATGATCCGGATGTTTTTCCTGTAAATGCGTCCGTACAGGAAATATTTGCAGGGAACAGGACCTTGTCATGTATAACAGTCAGCGGACTGAACGCCGCAGTTCCCATACTGGAACGCGTGAGCAGGGGAGATCCGGTCTGCGGACTGCTCCGGGTAAAGGCCTGCCCCGGCGGCTGTGGCAACGGTGGCGGACGTATCCGCTGCTATGATTATGAAGCTGTGGAAGGAGATAACGAGCTATGATAAATATTTATAAGCAGAAAAAAATCAGTGACAATTTGATAATGATAACAGAAAGCCCGGGAACCGATGATAAGGGCGTAAATATGTATGTGGTGCTGGGGGAGGATAAAACCCTACTGTTTGATTCCGGCTTTGGCGTCGTGGATACCCTCAGAAAAGAAATTGAAAAGTTGTCGCATAAGCCAATTGTATGTGTACTTGGTCATGGTCATCCGGACCATGCCGGGGCGGCCGGGCTTTTTGATACGGTCTATATGAATGAAAGGGATGAGGTCTTACTGCCGATATCCTTGTCGTATGAAAGACGTATGGAGGATGTTTTTGGTCATGGAACGGCAGATGAGGCGCTGTTTGAGTATGCCAGGACGCATATTGTTGATCCCGGGGGTAAAGGGTTTACCTATAAAAATATCGAAGCAGGGGATACGCTGTCCATCGGAAACGCTGATTTTGAAGTTTTTGCCGTGCCAGGGCACACCCAGGGGTCTATTATTCTTTTGAACCGCACGGCCAATTATGCATTGATTAGTGACGCGGCAGGGCCAAGGACGGCGCTTGTTAATCTTCCGGACGGAAAGCGGGTGGGGCTTACGGCTTACAGAAATGGACTGTCAAAATTTTTGTCTGCTATTAATGAGGACACGGTTTTATGGTCCGGACATTCCAACGAGCCTATGCCCCAGGCGATCCTTAAGGATATGGAAAAAGCCTGCACTCAGGTACTTAATGGAGAGATTGCCAATGATCGTCTCAGCTGTTCACATTTTGCCAGGCGGCAGGCTGCGTCAGGAAAGAAAATGACGGAGCATGACTGTGGCTGTGTCACCCTGGTATATGATGCGAATTTGTTGTAATTAGGAATGGGGGAAAGTAAAAATGCGTACTCGTGAAGATCCCATATACAGCAGAGAAACTTCGGATAAAAAGCTCATTCGTACCTATCAGAGAATGTTTATTGTAATATTAGTTGTGGTTATTGCAGCAACAGCATATATCGGTATTTTCCGCCATTCCGTAGCTATTTTGAATGTGACTGACGATAACAGACTTGTATTTTCGCCTGAGTCCGGGGATGGAATGACTATTCCTATAACGGAAATACAATCTGTAGAGAAGTGTACGAATATGGAGCTTGGAGAATGTATCACAGCGGATAATGGAACCGGCTATACCTATGGTCTGTGGAAAAATGAAAGTCTGGGGCAATACCGGCTTTTTGATTATGACTCTGCCAGGAACTATATTATTTTAAAGACGAATACCCTGGGAACCGTTGTCTTTAACTATATGAATACGAATAATACGGATGCATTCTATGAGGGCCTGATGGACTTGATCGAAGAGGAGGATAGCGTATGAGATTGTTTGAAAACAGTACAGGCGATAGTGGAGGCGTGCTATATAAAAGCGCATATCATCGCTATTTTGAAGGCTATACGGAAAACGTCATTTATAATAAACGCGGCAGAAAGCGTATTCAGAGAATTTATACTGAGGACTACTATAAACAGGATCGGACACAAATACGCTGGATATTGAACAAAGCTTTATATGCCCTGTTATATTTGTTTTCGGCAGGTAGCTTTGCTGTCAGCGCACTTGCGGATTTCACGGGAAACCATATGTGGTATATTACACTGCCAGAGGCGTTTTGCGTGTTTTTTATGGCCCGTACAGGACTAACACTGGTAAATTATGTTTTTGCGCCGAGGAAGATGACCGTGGGAAAATACCATGAGATCTCAAGTGGGCTTATGAAACGTATCCGAATGGAAATACCATTTATTTTGCTGGTGCTTGTGGGGATGGCCGCCTACGGTCTGGTTAATCATTGTCTGGAGGAAGCAACACTGATATCGTGTATGACAGGAATTATTGTAAGTGCCCTTTTCACTGGCATACTTATAGGTATTGAAAAAAAGTTGTCCTATATAACCGAGGAAAATATTCAGAGAGATAAGACGACAGGGGTCCAAATTTACTGACGAATAATGATAAGATAAGGGGAAGACACTATGTGGCGTTATGTTTTAAAACGATTGGCATGGATGGTGGTCACCACCATTGGTGTGGCGTTTATCATATTTACAATATTATATTTTACGCCTGGAGATCCGGCAGAATATATGCTCGGAAGCACGGCTACGGATGCAGAATTAACAAATCTGCGGATAAAGATGGGCATTGATCAGCCTTATTTACAGCAGCTGGGAACATTTTTAGTAAACAGCTTTATAAGGTTTGATTGGGGAACCTCATGGGTGTATAACGTTTCGGTTATGAAGGAGCTGGGGAACCGGCTGCCTTATACGGTATTTTTGAATCTGATCAGTATTGTACTGTCCACCTCACTGGCGATACCTCTGGGAATCACCTGCGCGAAACATCAGGGGAAGTGGCAGGATTATGGGATTATTGCGTTTTGCATGGTTTTGTGCTCGGTTCCGGGATTCTGGCTGGCGCTTGAGTGTGTGTTATTGTTTTCACTAAAGCTTGGATGGTTTCCCGCCTATGGTATCAGCAAAGCATGGTGGTGGGTGCTTCCTATTTTAACCTCAATGATCGGAGGTATCGCTGGTACTGCAAGACAAACGCGCTCGGCAGTTCTGGAAACTATACGTGCGGACTTCGTTACAACAGCAAGAGCTAAGGGCGTGAGTGAAAAACGTATTATGCAAAAGCATGTATTTCCCAATGCATTGATGCCCATCATAACTATGCTTGGCAGCGGTCTGGCTAATGTGGTCTGTGGTTCGGCAATTACCGAGCAGTTATTTTCAATTCCCGGAGTGGGACGTTATCTTCTTGACGGCATTACCTATCGTGACTATCCTATTATTCGGGGCTGTGTTCTTTTCTTTGCCATATTTGCTGCGGTTGTGATGTTGCTTACGGATCTGGTCTACGCCTGGGTTGATCCCCGGATCAAGGCTCAATACTCCGGTAAGTCCATGGGAAAGAGAGGTTAACGGTAATGGAGAACGAAAAGAGAAATATGCACAGGCATGGCCATCATCATGGTCATAAGCATGGTAAGCATGAGAGAAGAAATTCATCTTTGAATACCTTTAAACGTATATTTATAACGCCCAGCGCCAAGTTTGGCGGTATTATACTGTTACTCATATTAATTTTAACGATTTTTGCGCCTGTTTTGACGCCATACTCTCCTACGGCAGTTAATTTGAAGCAAATGTATATGGAGCCATGCAGTCAGCACTGGTTTGGAACGGACGCCATGGGGAGGGATATTTACAGCAGAATTTTATATGGCGCCAAGTATTCTCTGGCATTGGGGCTTTTAGCTGCTATATTGGGAAATGCCATTGGTATTGTGCTGGGAAGCATTGCCGGATACTTTGGCGGTCAGGTGGAAAATATTATTATGAGAATATGTGATATTTGGAGCTCCATACCCGGACAGCTTATGACGCTGCTTTTGGCTGCATCTCTGGGGCCGGGGTTTGTGACAACGATTGTAGCCATGTCCATCGGAGGATGGCCCGGCGGGTGCCGTATGCTTCGCGCGCAGATTATGGGTGAGCGCGGCAAGGAGTATCTTGAAGCCTGTGAATCGTTTAACTGCCCCAAGGGTATTATTATGTTTAAACATATTTTACCGAATGTCATATCACCGATGATTGTGACCATAACGATGCAGATTGGCGGTGGAATTACGGCCGCTGCCGGTTTATCTTATCTGGGTCTTGGCGTACAGCCGCCGACTCCGGAATGGGGGGCGCTTCTTTCGGACGCGGTTTCAGTGATGCAGAGCCATCCATATATGATCCTGTTCCCGGGTGTAGCCATCGGTCTTGTGGTATTTGGCTTTAATCTCATTGGTGACGGACTGCGTGACGCATTAGATCCCAAACTTAGAAATTAACAGGAGGAGTCGCAAATGAGCGGAGATAATAATACATTTCTTTCCATGAGAAATGTAAAAATAGAATATACATCCGGACATCATATTGTTCAGGCGGTTAATGATGTCTCACTGGATATTGAACGGGGGGAATCCCTGGGACTTGTGGGGGAAACCGGTGCTGGCAAAACCACGATTGCCAAAGCTATTATGCAGATTCTTCCTGTGCCGCCAGCAATCTTTAAAAAGGGTGAGATATGGCTGGACGGTCAAAATGTGGTGGAGCTTTCGGAGACTGAAAAGATTAAAATAAGGGGAGAAAAAGCGGCAATGATTTTCCAGGATCCGATGACGGCCCTGAATCCGTTGCTTACGGTTGGAGATCAGATTGGTGAGGTGCTGGCGGTACATAATCCCAAAATGGCGAAACGGGAGATCATGGAAAAGTCGATAGAAATGCTGGAAACAGTGGGAATACCCGGAGAGCGCTTTGCTGAATACCCTCACCAGTTTTCCGGCGGCATGAAGCAGCGTGTTGTTATTGCCATCGCCCTGGCCTGCAACCCAGAGCTGCTTCTGGCAGATGAGCCGACAACGGCACTGGATGTAACCATACAGGCCCAGATTCTGGATTTGATCAAGGAGCTTCAAAAAGAGCGAAAAATGGCCATGATGCTTATCACCCATGATTTGGGAATCGTGGCCGAATATTGTGATCGTGTGGCCGTTATTTATGCCGGTGAGATTGTTGAATACGCAAATAAGGAGGAGTTGTTTCGCAGGCGCCGGCATCCCTATACGAAGGGCCTGTTTGGTTCATTGCCCAGCCTGACCGGAAATGAAAAACGTTTGTCGCCCATACCGGGGCTGCCGCCAGATCCCACGCACCTGCCAATGGGCTGTAAATTTGCACATCGATGCCGGCATGCGTCTCCGGAATGCAAAAACCGTGAAATACCACTTGTAGAAATTGCTCCGGGGCATATGTGCCGCTGCCTTAAAGCTCATATAAAAGGAGGGGATTGACGGATGGATCAGCCATTAATCGAGGTAAAAAATCTAAAAAAATACTTTTCTGTCAGAGGCGGCACTAATCATGCCGTGGATGATATTTCACTTACGATACATAAAGGGGAGACGATTGGCATTGTGGGAGAGTCTGGCTGCGGAAAATCAACCCTGGGCCGGACAATCATACGGCTCCAGGAAGCGACCGATGGCCAGGTTTTTCTGGAAGGAAAGGATATTACCCATGTGGAAGGCCGGGAACTAAAAAAAGCCAGAGAAAAAATGCAGATTATTTTTCAGGACCCATATTCTTCCCTCAATCCCCGGATGGCCATCGCATCGGCCATCACGGAGCCTTTGAAATATGCAAGAAAATTGAGTAAGACCAGCCTGAAGGTGGAATCGGAGCGTCTGATGGATCTGGTGGGGATTGAGGACCGTCTCAGAGATGCCTACCCCAACGAGCTGGATGGAGGACGGCGTCAGCGCGTGGGCATTGCCCGTGCTCTGGCTTTAAATCCGGCGTTTATTGTTTGTGATGAACCGGTGTCCGCCCTGGATGTATCGATTCAGGCACAGGTGTTGAATTTGCTCATGGACCTGCAGGAACAGATGGGGATGGCCTATTTGTTTGTAACCCATGATCTGTCCGTTGTCCGGCTGATCGCTGACAGTATATGCGTAATGTATCTTGGACAGATGGTTGAAAAATGTGGAGCCAAGGAAATATTCAGAACAACGCTGCATCCCTACACAAAGGCACTGCTTTCAGCGGTTCCATCAACAGATCTGGATCATCCGATGAAGCGCATAAAGCTGAATGGAGAGCTTACCTCCCCGATTAATCCTAAGCCTGGCTGCCGGTTTGCCGCTCGATGTCCGTATGCCATGGAGCAGTGCATGGAGCCTCAGGTGCTTGAGGAGGCTATGCCCGGTCATTTTGTGTCATGCTGCCGATATAAAGAAATTAATTAAAAACGCGGGAAGTATTGTACAGATTTGATGTCTGTGCGGTACTTCCCGTGTCTTTTATACTGGATATTTTAATGTATTAATGGTGTAAATTGGGGCTGATCAGCTTCAGGAGACTTTTTACCGGATTGGCCGCAAGATTGATAAAGTCGGCCTCTGAATAAATGAGATAAAGCCGGGATATATGTCTGGGAACGAGAGGGATCATAACGAAATCGTCGGTAATGTGACTTTGTGCCAGCCGGCTGGGACATATGGTAAAGCCCTGTGACTGCTGTATGAGATCCATGGCAATACAGAGATTGGGTGCTATAAAATCCGGTGCTTTTAAGCGCTTGCCTACGTTTGCGAGGAGGTTATTATGTCCGATCTGTACAAAGGCGGGCTTTTCAAGGGATGCGATATCCAGCTCCCTGCATGTGCTCAGAGGGGATTTTTCAGGTAAGACAACACAAAAGATATCCTCCTGGTATTCGAGTACATTAAATTCTTCGTCATCAGAATCCAGTTTATCTGTTGTGATGATCATCTGACATTTACCGGTACTGAGAAGCTGACGAAGATGCTCATTATGAGACTGTATAATGTTTATGGCATAACCAAGCTCTTTTCTTGTAAAGGTGGAGCAGCCTTCAAATAATGCATGCAGTGAAACAAAGGGGGAAATGCCAATAGAGAGATTTTGAGCATCTGCTTTTACTTTAGACAGCAGATTATTATTACATTTCATCTGGATTTCGCCCAGCTGCTTGGCGTACGGAAGAAACTCGCGTCCGAAATCCGTGAGAACAACGCTGTGGGCTGTGCGGAAGAAAAGCTGCGCGCCCAATTCTGTTTCTAGATTTTTTATGTGCTTTGAAAGTGAGGACTGAGAGATATATAAAATTTCAGCAGCTTCACTGAACTTCTTTACTTCTGCCAATGCACAGAATTCACTGATGTAATCAAAATTCATAATACCCTCCTAAATAAAAAATATTATCTTCTCCTACGTTTAGCCTATATTTTATCATATTCCACCTCGGAAATCTACCGCCAAAATGTGAATTGCATTTTAATCTTGCAAACGATATGATGGATTCAGATAAAGAAATATGCATATCTCTTAATTAAAGCAACATGTAAAAAATGAGGAGGATTTACTATTATGAGAAAGAAATTAACAGCATTATTTTTAGCCGTCATTATGACTATGAGTCTTATGGCATGTGGATCTGGCAGCTCTAATGGTGGAGAAACACAAGCCAAAGCAGATACTGCTTCATCACAGAAGCAGACGGTGGACAATACTCCGGTCAGTGAAGATGCGAACAGCACTGATGCGGAAGCGCCGGAGAATGAAGAAAAGGCCGGGGGGTCGTATGAATGGGAGCTTATTTATGATGTGAAACCTGATGCGAACAGAAAATCGACGGCTGGCAGTGAGGAAATGTACGATTCCATCGTCGTTTCGGTGGCCAATGTACCGGCGGATCTGTCACCTTTTACCATGTCCAATGCTATCACCAATATGGAAATATTTGACACGCTGCTGGACCAGACTGGACCCGACGAATTTATCGGACGTATGGCCAAAGAATGGAATGAGGTGGATGATACTCATTTTGTCGTTGAAATTTATGATAATGTTTATGATTCCGACGGAAATAACATTACAGCCAGTGATGTCGTATTCAGCTTTGATACCTTTAATAACAGCGGATTTGCCAGAGATTTTAACTATTATGACAGCGCGAAGGCTCTGGATACATATACGGTTGAGTTTACATGGAAGGAGCCCATTGAAGGCCTGACTAATTTTGCAAGTATGATGACCAAAACGTATATTGTATCGGAAAAAGCGTATAATGAGCACGACTTTATTACCGACCCTGTGGGTTCCGGTCCATATATTCTGAAGGAATACGTTACGGCCTCCTACGCCGTGATCGAGGCAAAGGAGGATTACTGGCAGAGTGATGAAGCCCTGGTATCCCCAAATACGGCAAGAAATGTAAAGACGATCCGTTATGATTTTATCACCGATGCGTCTATGAGTGCCGTGGCCTTTGAAGATGGAAGTACGATCAACGTCTCCCTGAATGCGGATAATATATCCATGTTTGAGGAGGGTGGTGAGTATGCGGATCTGGGGCGGCTTTACTGTTACCCGGATACCGTGTCCATATCTATCGTGCCTAATATGAGCGGCGATTCCGTCGTTTCAGATATCAATTTACGTATGGCCATGTTTTATGCTTTTGATACCGAGGGCTTTGCTGCATCTCTTGGCGAGCGGTTATACTCTCCGGTGACAACGGATGCTTCACCGGCCATATCCGATTATTCAGAGGATTGGAGCGGCTGGGATACCTATCAAAATACATATGACCCGGAATTAGCTGCCGAATATTTGGAAAAATCCGATTATAATGGAGAAAAACTGGTGATCTTAGTGGAGGGAAACGCACAGAAGGAAAATGTGGCGACCGTGATCCAGGCATACCTGGAGTCCATTGGAATAAAATCAGAAATAAAAATCTATGACCATGCGCTTATTTCAAACTATGCATCGCGGTCTGACGAATGGGATTTATTTCTGGCGTCCTCAGGGGATTCGGATTACACAGCGAATCGTTTAAGGAAGGTTTATGGCCAAAATGCAGGCTATGCAAAGGGCTTGAATATCAGTCTCTATGATAATCAGGAGTTTCAGGATATGATAGATAACGCCAACACGGTCAGCGGTTATAGTGTGGATGCAACCACAGAGCTATTAAAATATATATACGATAATGCTTTAGGTTACGGTACGGCATATGTTGTGAATGTAGTTTGTTACAGTGATTGTGTGGCACAGTTTCAGATAAAATACGGCTCGTCTGAGGTCTTGTACGGAGCCTGTGAATATTATCTGGATTAAGAATATATGAAATACCCTCAGATGATTCATCTGAGGGTATTTCAAAGAAGGAGCAGATTATGGCAAAGATAAATAAAGTTCTGGCATATGCGGAGGTTTTGCCCTCAGGGCAAAAGACAACCGCAGCTATTATCGAATATGATTGTGATATTTTAAATACTGCGGTACTGATAGATGCTTATGTGGCTGAGGATCGAACAATTACAAGGGCTTATGTAAATTCAAAGCCTGAAAAAGCAATAGACGGATGTGATGGCAAATATGTTATTTTAGAGCTGTCACCGGAGGATGAAAAAGCGGCTACGGTCAACAGCGGGCCTCCAAAAACAATGCCCGGCGGACCGCCAAAGGATCGAAAACCGGAGTTAGGGAAGGAGCATCCCGGGCCAGGTCCCGGGGGGCGCTCACCGAAAATGGTCCACCATACGCCCCAGGTAGTCATAAGGCAAATACAAAGTATACTGGCACACGATGGCATAACACTCCCGCCTTCTCATCGGATCGTATCGGACGGGGCTATCCAGGCGGTTGTAGATGATTTTAAACAGTTTATGTACGGTGATATCCCATATAATCTTTTTATACCAGTAGATTATGATCCTCAAAAATTCTATCCCCTTGTAATGTTTCTACATGATGCGGAACCATGCGGAACTGACCCGCTGCTGACTCTGGTACAGGGAATCGGGGCCATTAGCTTTGCGACCGAAAGAGATCAAAAAAAGCATGAAAGCTTTGTTTTGGCTCCGGAGATCCTTCCCCATTTAAGACCATTGGAGGAAGAATGTGATCAGGATATTGCAACTGTTATGAAGCCATTGTTGGATCACGTCATGGAGAAATATAGTATTGATCAGAAAAGAGTGTATATTACCGGACAATCTGGCGGGTGTATGACGGCCTGTGAATTGAACCACAGATATCCGGATTTATTTGCAGCGTCATTTTTGGTGGCGGGACAATGGGATGCCGGACGTATGAGAAATACAAAGGATAACAATTTCTGGATATGTGTATCGGAAAATGATGTGCGCGCTTATCCAGGCATGACCAGACTGACGGAGGCCCTGGCTTTTGAGGGAGCTTCAATTTACCGGTATGTATGCGATGCCAGGGGCGGCAGGGCGTATTTAAACGAAATGGCACAAAGGGCTCTTGGTGTCAGCTGCAACGTCCGGTTTACCATATTTGAGGAGGATTCGGTAGTTCCGGAAGGATTTCCAAAAAATCCGCTGACGAATCATCTGAGTACCTGGCAGGTTGCATATGACATTGACGCCATCAGAGACTGGCTGTTTGATAATGTTAAAGAATAGGAGGCGTGAATATGAATGAAAAGATGACGCTTTTAGCCGGAGCCGGGAAGGCTTTTATAGATTTTCCGGAAGAAGCATTCCCTACATACAGAGAAGATTATGTGGGTGTACATGATTTGCCTCATACGAGGGTTTTGATTTTGGAGGATACACAGCGGTTTGTCATCGTTAATCTTGAAATCGTCAATATTTTTCCAGATACAAGAGAAAAATTGGTGGAAATATTATATGAGGAGACGGGGGTTCAGCCGGAAAATATATGGTTTCATAATGCCCATGTACTGTCCACGCCACATGCATGGAAGGTTCATTTTGACCCATCGAAACGGCCAAAGGACGTACCTGGCGGACCGGGAGGGATGAAGCCAAGAACCTCCCAACAGCAGAAAAGCGTGGAGCTTGTCAGTGAGGCGATCTGCAGGGCTGTACGTACGGCTGCTTCGATGGCGGCAAAGAATATGAGGCCTGCGAAGGTTGGTTCCGGTCAGGGATATTGCCTTGGAAATGTTAACCGAAATCTGGAGACACACGAGGGATGGTGGGTCAGCTGTAACGATGAAGGCCCCGCAGACCACCATATCCCCATATTAAGAGTGGATGATATGTCCGGAGAGCCGATTGCCATACTTTTTGGATTCCATGCACAGCCCGCAGTTCTGGATATGGTTTTTTTGGAAGGCGGAGGCCGGCTTGTATCCGGCGATATCGCCGGATATTCTACAGAATTTATTGAGGATGAGTATCCTGGAGCTGTGGCCATGTATTTTACGGGAGCCGGCGGCGATGGGAGTCCGATTTTCAGAGGCGATTACTTTCTTGTGGGGCGAAATGGCAGGAGGATTAATAAAAATATCCATGAAAAAGCATATTTACTGGCAGAGCTGTTAGGTGAGCGTATCGGGCAGCAGGTGGTGATGGCTGCGGATCGAATACGGACAGATGCTCTTTGCACTCGTATACATATTAAAGAAATTAAATGTGGACTCCCCGCCAAAAAAAGGGCTGACGGACCTCCTGCACGCCCGGATGGACCAGTGCGCACGATGGATCTCTCTGCTGACGGAACGATTGACATTCCCATAAGTGCCATGTGCATCGGCGATATGGGATTTGTGGGCCTGATTCCAGAAATCGGGCAAACAACAGAAATTTATATAAAAGAGCATTCTCCGTTTAAAACAACTATGGTCAGCACCTTTACAAATAGCGGACCAAAGGAATCGGGCCTGGGCAAGTATCTTGGCGAAGCACAATATTATGACAAGGTGACATTTCAGGCAATAAATTCATTATTTGCCAAGGGCGCCGCAGAAATAGCGGCGGAGACGGCGATTGCGCTTTTAAAAGATTGTGTGGGAGAGGAGTGCTTTTATGAAAAAGATTGATTTTTCCAGTAAGCATGAGATTTATATAAGAAATTTTGACGGTACCTACCAGCCAATGGATGAACCGTTTTTTCAGGCGGAGGAGGTTGCTCCCAATACGTGGAAGGTTTTAAGTGATGGAGATTATTCTTATGTAGTTGCCGGTGACACACAGGCGGTTGTTATTGACTCCGGTTACGGTGCCGGTAACATACGTGAATTTTGTCAAACCCTAACCGACAAACCCATTCATGCCATTGTCAATACCCATCACCATTTTGACCATACTGCCAATAACTGTTATTTTGATTTAGTCTATATGGATGCCAAGGCTAAAGCCCTGGCGACGATACCCTATCCCAGCTTTGAAGGGATTGTATTTCCGAGAGATTATAAGGTAGAGACGGTATCGGATGGTTATATAATCGATTTGGGCGGGCGTACACTGGAGGTATTTCAACTGCCGGATCACACCGACGACGGTATTTGTCTGCTGGACCGTAAGGCGCATCTGTTATTTACCGGCGATGAATTTATGAATTCCAAAAATCTGTCCGGTTCGGTGGAGCATTGGAAGCAATGTCTGGATAAATTGATGCCTTATCGGAGATTATTTGAACAGTTGTGTGCCGGAG
Organism: Lachnospiraceae bacterium; assembly: GCA_902363555.1. Taxonomy (GTDB): domain Bacteria; phylum Bacillota; class Clostridia; order Lachnospirales; family Lachnospiraceae; genus Catenibacillus. The sequence continues at coordinate 1,021,153 of CABJAM010000001.1, forward strand.
AGGGTATTTTACCGGCATCCATTGTGGATAAGCAGTATAAAATAACAGAACTTGTTCTGGGCGGCAAGGAAGGCGAGGATATGCCGGAACATGGTGGACCGGGAGGTTTTAGAGGTCCTGGCGGCCCCGGAGGGCCGGGAGGTTCTGGCATTCCCGGTGGTCCAGAAGGCCCGGGAGGTTCTGGCGTTCCCGGTGGTCCAGAAGGCCCGGGAGGTTCTGCTGGTTCTGGCGTTCCCGGTGGCTTTGGCGGACCCGGCGCTCACGGAGCTTTACCGGCGCCGAATGGTCTGCCGTTTGATCCGATGCATCCGGAAATTTATGATGGCCATAAAGTATATTATCGAAAGTTTCCGCATCCCGAGGATGTTCACAAAACACCCCGATTTACTCAGGGAAAAATGAAAAAGCTTGAATGGGATGGCTATCGTTTAATGTATGATTGTACAAATATATTTAACTCATCCGAAAAAAATAACAGGCCTGTGTAGCAGAAGTGGAGGTTCCTGATGCGATTAAAAGCATTTTCAATTAAGGAAATTGATGTGAGGACCGCGATTGCTGTGGGCATTTGTGTGGCAACTGTTTATGTTATGACCGCATTGGATTTAAATGCATACTATCAGGCGATGACTGCGGCGATTTCCGTATTGCTGTGTTCACTGGATAACAGAAGGATCAGCTGGAAGTCCGGATTGACGCGCCTTGCTGTTACAGCAATCGGGGGCATTATGGGGATCTGTGCTGTTGCGCTGGATGATATCATACGGGTTCCAATAATATTTGTACTGCTCTGCATTTTGGGAATACTGTTGACCCTGGCCTTATGTCAGGTGGCTGGCCTTCCCTATATTAACTGCAAGATTGGCGGTGTAACCTTTGTGCTTGTGGTTTTGACAAGACAGGGGGCTGAACGTATGACATATGCTATTTTCCGCTTTGTCTCCACCTTTTACGGAGTTGTGATTGTTGTGGGTGTGGCAGCGGTATGGGAGCTGTTTCACAGAGCCAGGGAGCGTGTGAGGGCCTGATTGTAAATCTAAGTTGTCTCCCTTTCAACAATATTAGAAAAAATCATCATTTTATTGGGAACCTGCTCCCCATTTAAAACCTTGACCAGAATATCCGAGCAGGTAATGCTTAAAATTTCCATTTTATTATCCAGGGATGTTAACCTGGGGTAAGAAAGTCTGGCATAAACAGAATTATCCACACCAATCACGGATACCTGTTCGGGAATGCTCAGATGAAGATCCACTAAAGCCCGGATGCCGGCGGTGGCGATAAAATCTGTCGTATATATAATGCCGTCGGTTTCCGGTTGCTCCTTCATAAGGCGTAGGGTGGCGTCGTAGCTTGTCTGCAAGTCATCCTCGCCGTCAAGCCAGAGCACATTGGGAGCCATGGCTGCATCCGCCTTTTGGATCGCTTCACAAAAGCCCTGTATTTTCAAGCGGTTACTGGGTGTATCCTCCTTATTAATAAATACAAGATGTTTTTTACCCTTGTCAAGCAGATAGCGCACACATTCGGAGATGCCGTTTTTTTCATCTGCAAGCACCCCATAAACATTGGGAAGATCGATATATCCGTTCTCTATAATCACTGGCAGGCCGTCTAAATATTCCTTTATAGCATTCTTTACCCCTTCCGATTGAAAGGTGGAGCCAATAAGTACCACAGCCTCCGCACGGCGTGCGCTTAATGTGCGTATGCCCTCCGCTCTGGACGCGTCGGAGAAACCGGAGTTCATCATAATACAGTTATAGCCATACTTTTGAAGCTGCTGTTCAATATAGTAAGCGCCCTCGGCGTGATGCATGGTGCGTATATCGGACATCATAACGCCTATGATTTTTGAGGATTGGTTGACAAGCCCTCTGGCTGAGGCGTCCGGCTCAAAATTGTACTTTTTCAGAATCTGTTCTATGAGCGCACGGGTTTGCTTGTTGACACCTTTTTTGTTGTTGATCACCCGGGAAACCGTGCTGGCTGAAACACCGGCTTCCTGTGCAATATCATAAATTGTCATTTGCGGTATTCTCCTTCACGTCTGAATCTTTTCTGAGTTTATAATAACGGCTTTTTTTAGTTTTTGTCAACCCAATAATTCGTGATGCAAAAGGCTGTGGTGCAAAAAAATGTATTAAAGCTATTGCATATTGCTATATTATACACAAGTATGAAATCGATTGCAATAGTTTGAAGAAAAATGTTGCTGAAAAAACTAAAACCATGAATATTACCAAAAAAAGGTTGGAAAATTTAGTTAATAATCCGGTTGTATTCTGGAAAATGCTATGATAACATAAAAAACACCAAAGTGAAATCGATTGCAATTTGCGTGCGAAATGAAACTATTATTTTTGGAGGTGATGAAATGCATAAATTTGTCTCGTTTTTTGGTGAACGTTCACCTATGTTTGAGGAGCTGAACCAAAAGACAGAAGTGTATGCAAAAACAAGAGGGATTGAATACGTTTGGGTACCCCAGGTGCCTTATGATGTGGAATCCGTTGTGCAATGTCTAAACGAAGCCGATGCCGGACTGATCGACGTGGAGCCTTACGATGACCGGATATTTAACCGTCTTAATGACCGCTGTAAGCTACTGGTGCGATTTGGCGTCGGTTTTGATAAGGTGGATTTAAAAGCGGCTTCGGCGCATGGTCTTTGTGTCGCCAGAACGACCGGTGCCAATAAAACCGGTGTGGCTGAAATGGCATTGACGATGCTCCTGGCAGCCGGGCGTCAGGTGATGGTGAACAGAAATACGGTAAATTCCGGTAAATGGGTAAAAAATGTGGGCCGGGAGCTCATTGGCAAAAAGGTAGGAATTTTAGGCTTTGGCAATATTGGTATTGCACTGGCAAAGCTGCTGACCGGCTTTGACTGTGAGGTGGTGGCTTACGATATCTGCAAAAATGAGGTGGCAGCGAAAGCGTTGAATGTCCGGTTTACAGATATGGAGGAGATATTTACAACATGCGACGCTATCAGTGTCCATCTTCCATATAATGCACAGACGGACCACCTGATCAATGCGGAGGTTTTTGCTAAAATGAAAAAGGACGCTGTTCTTGTATGTACGGCCCGGGGGAAGATCATTGATGAGGACGCCCTTTACGATGCTTTGAAAAATCACAGGATCGCGGGGGCCGGGCTGGATGTGTATGCCACGGAACCGCTTCCGGCGGACTCACCGCTGACAAAGCTGGCTAATATTATCCTGACGCCTCATGTATCCAGCCAGACCTATGAATCCATCTGGAATACATATAAGAAGGCTGTGGATATTGCCGCGGATTTCTTTGAGGGCAGGGCGCTGGATCCGGCAGATCTGTTGAATCCTGATTATAAAGAACGATTGAAAGAAGGAAAATAATTATGAAAATGATGCATTGCGAAGATAACCGTACGGAGAAGCAGAATGTATTTATTGAAACCGCCGATGGCAAATTCAAATATCAGCTTTACATGGATTATGCCAAGGGTCTCCCCAAAAATCTGGAGATGGTTCCCGTACTTGGAAATATTTCCGGCGGCTGCTGTGATAAAGATGATAATTTGTATTGCGGTCTGCGGGGAGGCAGCTTTATGTCGCCGAATCCACCAACGTGCCTGATCAAGCTGGACCCAGATGGCAATTTTGTCGAAACTCTGGGTGAAGGACTGATTAATGAGCTGCATTTTTTTGAAATCTCCAATCGTAATACAGTCGTTATGCCTATGGTTAATCAGAGTTATGTTATGGAGATGTCTTTGGATAGTCAGGAAGTTGTGCGCACGCTAGGAGAGCGGAATAAGCCATGTGATAATATGACGGACCCGGAAATTGATACCCGAGTTCGGATTCATAAGGGAATCCTTCCAACGGAGCCTTCGATGTCTTATGGAATTGATATGTATGGAGTTATGTTAAAGCATAGCTGTAAAGAGCTTGGTAAGCCATTTCACAATCCTACAGATGTGGGTTTTGATTCGGAAGGTAATTATTTCATTTCCGATGGTTACGGAAATTTTGCTGTACATAAATTTGACAAAGACGGTAATTATTTAGAAACCTGGGGCGGAAAAGGTGTCTGGGATCCGTTTACGGATACTCCTGGAAAATTTATTGTGGTTCATGCGCTCTGCGTTGATGCCAATGATAATGTATGGGTATGTGATCGCGAGAAGGATGCTGTTCATGTATTTAATAAAAAAGGCGAGGTTGTTGCATATTGTAGCAATAACATGAGCCAGCCTTCCGGTGTTGACACAGATGGAACTTACGTTTACGTTGTCGGTAGGGGTGGTTATATAACAATTTTTGATCTTGAATTTAATATCGTGGGCGAACTTGGATTTTTTAATGGAAATCTTCGTGGGCATGGTTTGGCAGCAGATAGTAAAGGAAATCTTTATTTGTTCCCAACTCATGCTAATTACGAGCATCAGATTATTGCACTTAAACGAATCGTAGAATAATTATCGTTGGAGGATAGAGTAAATGATGAGTAAAGTTTTTTCCGTAATTATTGCGTTATGTATAGTTATGTCTTTGGCAGCGTGTGGTAAAGCGGAGAACAGTGATTCGCAGCCGGTGGCTTCTGAGAATAAAGTGACCGAAAATGGTTCTGTTGGCAGTGATGAAGATACAGGTATGGATGATGAGGAGGATATGGCGGAGATTAATATGGTTTTCATGTCCATGGCAGCAATTCCAAACGGACTTCAGGCTGTAGAAGATGCCATAAACGAAATTACTGAAGCTGAAATCAATACGCATGTAAATATAGAGATGATTGAAGTTGGAAGCTACGATCAGCAAGTTGGATTAAAAATATCATCCTCAGAGAAAGTAGATCTTATGGTATCATTACCTACCGGGTCAGCTGCATTTGCTTCAATGATTTCTCAAAATCAGCTGATGGATATCAGTGATTTGCTTAGTGAATACGGACAGGGCGTTCTTGATACTGTAGGAACAATAATAAATGCAACGTCTGTAGATGATGCTGTTTATGGTGTTCCTTCCTATCGATCTTATGTAACAAGTATTTATATTGCAATGCGTACAGATGTACTTGAGGATTTAGGTTTGCTGGAAAAGGCCCAGAGTATGACTACTTTTACAGAATATGAAGAAATACTGGATACTGTTAAGAACAGTGAGAAGTGGAACTATTTGTCGGGTGTGGTAGCAGTTTCCAATGGTGAAATCCTATCAAAACCAGGCGCGTATATTGGTAATGAGGATTTTTCAGATGCGAATGTTTATGATCAGTTGGGTGAATTAAATAAACTTGTGTCTGTGTCCTGTGATGGTAGTAGTACAGAAGTTCTGAATAATTTTGATACGGATGAGTACAAAGCCATGTATACCAGGGTAAAGGGCTGGAATGATAAGGGATATATTTATAAGGATAGTACGACTACAAAAGAAACAGGAGCCAGTCTGATTAAATCAAATGCAGCATTTTCCATAATTGTTTCTGGTGAAAGTGATGTACAGACATCCCAAAGCTCATCCTGTGGCTATGATATGACATGTACCAAGGTTGTTACACGACCGATATCAACTGCAGATTGTCAAAAGTTTGTATGGGTGGTTCCGAACTCGGCCACTGAACCGGAAGCTGCAGTGAAGATGATGAATTTATTGTTTACGGATGCAAGCATCAATAATCTTTTGGCTTGGGGGATTGAAGGTACGGATTATGTGGTTGAAGACGGAATTGCCCGTTACTTAGATGAAAAGGATGCGGATTCTACCGCTTATCATACAGTAGATTTTATTTATGGGAATCAGTTTCTCATAATTCCGTGGGATGGTAATGAGGCAGATCTGCGCGAAAAGGCCAAGTTAGAGATGAATGAAGCACCCGTGTCTGCTTTCTTGGGATTTTCCTGCGATACATCAGATATTTCATCGGAGCTTTCAGCGGTTATTAATACATTGAATGAGTATAAACCTTCCATTGATAGTGGTTTGGCAAGTGAAGACGATTATGCTGCCTTTTTGAAAAAGATGGATGCATCTGGACTTCCAAAGATTATCGATACCTATCAGACTCAGCTGGACGCATGGTATAGCATAAATAAAAATTAGTGGGAGATATGTGTTAGTCATGTGAAGGGTGATATCCAGTATTATGAGACGCCGGTAAAGCATGGGGGAGCTGTGCTTCGGGATAGGGATTTTCTTATAGTATCGCCGGAGCAAGCCCATCGCCCTTATTGTATGATTCAAAAGCCGGGTCTTGTGCGAAAAATTGTAGTGAAAGTAAGGGGTTAGGAGGGGAATAGGATGAAGCAATATGCCATTGGCCTGGATAACGGAGGTACGGTCACAAAAGCCGCCCTGTTTGACCTGAAAGGCCACGAGATCTGTGTTGCCGCACAGAAAACCCAGGTACTGTCGCCAAAGCCCGGTTATAATGAGAGGGATATGGAAGTCCTGTGGGAAGCCAACTGCAGTTGTATCCGCCAGGTACTAGAAAAATCCGGCATCGACCCGGCTCAGGTCATCGGCCTGGCCGTGTGCGGCCATGGCAAGGGGTTATACCTGTGGGGAAAAAATAACAAGCCGGCCTATGCAGGTATCAGCTCAACCGATAACCGGGCATGGCGGATCGTGGAAAATTGGCGCAGGGATGGTTCTTTTTTGACGGTCTACCCTCAAATCTGTCAGGAGCTGATGGCCTGCCAGCAGGCGGCTCTTTTGAGATGGATGAAGGAAAATGAACCCGTAGCCTATGAGAATATCCAATGGGTATTTTCGGTGAAGGATTACATACGATTTCGATTGACCGGTGAGGCCTGGAGCGAGGTGACGGATATTTCCGGCTCCGGACTGATGGATGTAAAGAATGCCGTATATGATCGGTGGCTTTTGGAATGCCTTGGCATTGGCGAGGTCTATGAGCATATGGCGCCAATGAAATATTCCAGCGAGCTGTGTGGAACCATTTCCCGGGAAGCTGCGCAAAAGACGGGGTTGCCGGCAGGCACGCCGGTAGCAGGTGGCATGTTTGACATTGATGCCTGTGCCATCGCCATGGCTGTGACAACTCCCGGGCAGCTGTGTACGATAACAGGTACATGGAGTATTAATGAATTCATATCTCCGGAGCCTGTTACGGGGGCCGGTATTGCTATGAATTCCCTGTATGCTATTCCTGGCTACTATTTGCTTGAGGAATGCAGTGCCACAAGCGCGGGAAATCTGGAATGGGTTATTAAAAATTGTATGGATACAGGCGGGAAAACCGGAAATGAATTGTACACTTATCTTTCGGACCTGGCAGGGAGCGTAGCGCCGGAGGAGAGCCAGGTCTACTATCTACCGTTTTTATATGGAAGCAATGCCCATCCGTTGGCGAAGGCCTGCTTTGTGGGAATGACCAATTATCATACAAAGGCCCACATGATCCGGGCGGTTTATGAAGGTGTGGCCTATTCTCATAAAACACATATCGACCGTCTGCTGTCGGTGAGGCAGCCGCCGAAAGCTATCCGCATGGGCGGCGGGGCTGTCAATTCTCCTTTTTGGGTCCAGCTGTTTTCCGATGTTCTGGGCTTTCCCATTGAGACCGTGAGTGGTGTCACAGAGCTGGGGGCTTTGGGCTGCGCCATGGCTGCTGCGGTAGCTGCCGGCGTTTATAAAAACTATGAAGAAGCGGCCGCGCACATGGTGTGTGTCAATGCGCCGGTGATGCCGGACATGGAAAAGCATAAAATATATATGGAAAAGTATGAAAAGTACAAGTCTGTTTCCGGGGCGTTGGATACGATCTGGAATCAGTTTGCAGTGTAAGGCAGCAGGAGAAAAATATATGGAAAAGCATTATTATCTTGGATTGTATGAAAAGGCAATGCCGCCGGAATTATCGTGGAAGGATAAGCTCACTGCAGCAAAGAACAGTGGTTTTGATTTTGTGGAAATGAGCATTGACGAAACCGATGAAAAGCTGGCCCGGCTGGATATGCCTCAGTCTCAAAGGCTGGAGCTGGTCAAAACCATGGCAGATGTGGGCATCCCTGTCCGCTCCATGTGTCTGAGCGGACATCGCAGATTTCCGTTGGGCAGCCATGATGCGGCGGTTCGGGCAAAGGGTATGGAAATTATGAAAAAAGCCATTGCGCTGGTGGACGACCTGGGCATCCGAACGATTCAATTGGCCGGCTATGATGTTTATTATGAGACTGGCGATGAAAAGACACGAAAATATTTTCTGGAAAATCTGGAAATAGCCACAGCAGAGGCGGCAAAGCACGGTATTATCCTGGGATTTGAAACGATGGAGACGGAGTTTATGAACACTGTGAAAAAGGCGATGAATTATGTAAACTATGTAGACTCTCCTTATTTGAATATTTATCCCGATGTGGGCAATATTACCAATGCTGCCAAGACTTACGGAAAGGATGCTGCCTGGGATCTGCTGGCTGGAAAAAGCCATATTATTGCAGTACATTTAAAGGAGACGATGCCGGGGGTCTTTCGGGATATGCATTTTGGCGAGGGGCATGTGGATTTTGAAGCTGTTATCGATACGTCCTGGAAGCTGGGGGTGCGACGCTTTGTCGCTGAGTTCTGGTATAAGGAAAGTCCGCAGTGGGAGCAGGAGCTTTTAGATGCCAGTACAAAGCTGCGGGGGATATTGGACAGGCAGAAATAAATTTTCTGCCCCACTTCGGCTAAGCGTAAGAAAGGAATATTTGTTTTATGGAATTTGAAAAAAAGGTGATTGGAACGATTCCTAAATGCTATGCAGTTGCTCCGCTGCTTTATCATGGAAGGGAGCATCTCCTTGTGTCTGCGGAACGAAAAGGCCCATGCGTATTATATGACCTGGACGGCAATGTGGTGGATACGGTATGGACAGAGCCGGGGGGCGTTATGACCATGGCGCAGATTCCGGGAACCGACGGACAGTTTCTGGCTACCCAGAAGTTTTTTTCGCCTCACGATGCCGCAGATGCAAAAATTGTCATCGTCACTCCTGTTAGAGAGGGGCAGTGGGAAATACGTACACTGATAGATATGCCTTATGTTCATCGTTTTGGAATATTGGAACGCGGTGGCGTCCTGTATTTAATCGCCTGCACAGTAAAATCCGGCCAGGATGAGCCGCAGGATGACTGGTCCTATCCGGGAAAGGTATATGCAGCTGTTTTACCGGATGATTTTAGCTGCTATAACGGAGCGCATCAATTACATATGGATGTTATTATGGATGATATGGTGAAAAATCACGGCTATTATAAAATTACAGAGGATGGCGTCGATAAAGCTATCATATCCTGTGAAAGCGGTGTTTACAAATTGGCACCACCCAGCGCTTCGGACGGACCATGGGAAATTGTGCGACTGCTGGATACTCCGGCCTCCGATGCTGTGATGGTGGATCTGGATGGGGATGGTGTGGAGGAAATGGCGGTCATATCTCCATTTCACGGTGATAATATCAGCATTTACCGGAAGGATGGCGGTAGTTTTAAGAAGGCTTATACGTATGAAAAAAAGGCGGAATTTTCCCATTCCATCTATGGCGGGATGCTGGGTGGCCGTCCGGTGGTGGTTATCGGCCATCGGGAAGGGGGAAGGAATCTGATCGCTTTTACATGGAATAAGGAGAACCAAGCGTTTGAGTGGCAGCTTATGGATACCCAATGCGGCTCGGCCAATGTTCTTAAATTTACGAATAATGGAAATGATTACATCTTATCTGCCAATCGTGAAAGCGATGAGGTTGCCTTATATAAAGTTGTTGTATGAGAACTATGGGGCCGCCAGGGAAACACTTTGCTATGCCCGGCAACGATCTCCGACAACTATCCGGGTGAGCGTTTACAGGGCCGTCTGCTGCCTTTGCGCAGCAATATATTCCCGCGGTGAGTATTTAAAATATTCCCGGAATGCCTTATAAAAATTGCTGCTGTTACTATATCCAAGTAATACGGCGATCTCCTCGATGGACAAATTCGTTCCCTTGAGCAAAATGACAGCACGGTCCATGCGCTGTTCCAGAAGGATTTCCGAAAAAGACTTGCCAAGTTCCCGGTGCAGTAAGGCGGAGACGTAGTTGGGATGATAGGAAAAATGCCTGGCAATCTCTTTAAGTGTCACACTGTCAAAATGTTCGCTCATATACTGGACAATCTTTTCGGATAAACGCTCGCCTGGAACGGTCGTCTTTGCCTGGACAAACTGCCGTGCCACCTGCAGCAGAAAAGATAGGGCGAGTGACTTTAAAACAGCCTGTGTATCGTCCTGCTTATTGGCATACTCGATCACCATCATTTCAAGAAGCGTGCGTATATTACAGTCATTTTCAATTTTGAAATGTATAAATTCATCGGAAAATTCACGGGTTGCCGGGTCGAGCAGGAAATGAAAAAGCCTGGTATTGGAGGACAGCATTGGCAAAAAGGTTCTGAAAAAGGTTTCTCGCTTTATAAGAACACCGATGATGGTCGTCTCTTTGTCATCATGGACGCAGAGGGCATGGCCGGCAAATGGCTGTCCTGCATAGAGCTCCCCTTCACGGATCGTTATACGGTTGTCATATTTATAGCTGATCGAATCGTATTCGCCCTGATAGGTAAAATTGAAATAAAAAAAGTTATGGCGGTGGAAAAGCTCCTGGCGTCCACCGCTTTGATGTACGCAGATGATGATTTCCTCCTCAGGCAGACCCGGCCAGCAAAACATTTTCTCTGAACGGCTGCCTACAGGAAAATCATGGTAGGTCCAATCCAGTGTCGGAAATTGCTCGCGAAGCTGTTCAATGGCTGCGCATAATATCTCTTTTCCCATAAGAATCCTCCTTTTCCTCCTCTTTATTTTATCAGAGAATCTTAGAAAATGCCAGTAATATAGTTAAGTTTTAGCGCTGACTTGTCTTGCTGATTTATGTATAATGATCACATTATGAAATTCAGGAGGCATCTATGAAATCTCAAATTTCAGGTGGTGGGAACACAACCTTTTACCGGAAACTGTTTTCTCTCGTTCTACCAATTGCATTTCAGCAGTTTATGTTGGCGGCCGTCAGCGCGTCCGATGCGCTGATGCTCGGCTTTGTCAATCAGGATTCGCTGTCGGCCGTTTCCCTGGCCGGACAGATCACGTTTGTCTTTAATCTTTTCATGGGCGGCCTGACCATGGGCACCAGTATTCTGGCGGCGCAGTACTATGGCAAAGGCGATATGGGCTCCATTGAAAAGATATTTGCCTATGTCACCAGGGTATCCTTTCTGATTTCCGCAGTCTTTTTTCTGGCGTCCTTTTTTGCTCCGGAAATGTTGATGCGGATTTTTACACAGGAGTCCGGGCTTATTGCGGGAGGTGTAGTTTATCTTCGGATCGTGGCCGTATCCTACCTGTTTACCGGCATATCGCAAATTTATCTCTGCATATTGAAAAATACAGGCTATGCGGTGAAAAGTATGGCCATTGGTTCAACGGCGGTTGTGATCAATATTTTTTTGAACGCTGCCCTTATCTTTGGGTTATTCTTTTTTCCACAAATGGGTATTGCGGGCGCGGCACTTGCGACTTCTGTCTCAAAGCTGATAGAGCTTATATGGGTGCAGGCGGAGTCTTTGAGGGAGGGCCATGTCCGGCTTCATGTGAAGCTCTGCTTTGGTGTAGATAAGCAGCTTGTAAAGGATTATTGGAGATACAGCCTGCCCATGCTTGGTGATTATCTTGTATGGGGTGTTGGTTTTACCATGTATTCTGTGATCATGGGGCATTTGGGCAATGACGCTGTGGCGGCAAATTCCATAACCAATATCGTGAAAAATCTCATTGTCAGCTTTTGCACAGGACTGGCCAATGGCGGCGGTATTATCATCGGCAATGAGCTTGGTATGGGAAATTTAAAGCAGGCAAAAAAATACGGGGGAATCCTCTGGCGTATGGCGGTGATCGGCGGTGTTGCGTCGGGGCTGCTACTGGCAGCGCTGTCTCCACTCATTATCAATGTGACAGTTTTAAGCCGGCAGGCCGAGGCATATTTAAAATGGATGCTGCTGCTTTGCGCCTGTTATATGATCGCCAAATCGATGAATATGATGACCATTGCCGGTGTGTTTCCTGCCGGCGGTGATTCAAAATTTGGTCTGATCTGTGACACCGCAACGATGTGGGCATTTGCGGTTCCGGCAGGATTTCTCGCCGCTTTTTATTTTCATTTGCCAGTGGTGGTCGTATTTCTGATCATTAATCTGGATGAGGTGGTAAAAGTTCCCGCAGCGATTTGGCATTACAGGAAATATGGCTGGCTAAAAAATATTACAAGAGAGCAGCCGGAAAAATAAAAATCTTGATGATGAGGTGGAAATTAAATGACTGAGCTTGAAAAATTGGACGCTGGATTAGAATATGATTTTTGGGATGCGGAGGTCGACGGACGGAAAATACATGCTTTGGAGTGGTGCCAGAAGCTAAACGCTATTCCGATGCAGGACGAGGAAGCACGAACCGCGGCGATTCAGAAGCTCTTTGGCTCTGCCGGAGAAAATGTCACGGTTCTGCCGGTTTTCAATTGTGACAACGGCAGCAACATCCACGTGGGAAAAAATTTCCTGGCCAATTATAATGTGACGATTTTAGACATTGCGCCGGTCTGGATTGGAGACTATGTAATGATCGGGCCAGGCACATTGATCACCACGGTGAATCACCCTCTTTCACCCCTTGGCCGCCGCAGACACCTGGGCATTGCAAAGTCTGTACATATTGGCGATGACGTGTGGATTGGCGGAAATGTTACGATATTGCCAGGTGTCCATATCGGCAATAATGTGGTCATTGCCGCAGGCGCGGTTGTTACAAAGGATATTCCGGATAACTGCGTTGCCGGGGGTGTTCCGGCGAAGGTTATGAAGACGTTGGAGAGGGATATTTAGGACTTTATGGTATGATTTGGGTTTGGGGGCGAGTTGGGTAATCGGATCTGCTGAGTTTTTTGTAAGTTGTGGTTGTTTAGGAATCTATGGAGCTTAGATAAAAGAGTGTGTGAAGAAAAGTCTGTAAATACAGATTTTCTATGATAAAAACAATACGCCAGAAATATGAAAACCTGGCGTATTGCCGTTATCCAAGAATGCTCACCCTGAGTTTTTATGTTGCCGATGGCTCTTTATATTTTGCTATTAAAGTATTCTTGTGTTACCTGCAATTGTTTTTTTAATATAGTTTGCCACATAGCGCGATGTATTTCTCCGCTGCCTTTTGATACTTTGGTTATCCGGATACAGCCATTATCGTCGCGTTTTCGATAAAAATAATGATCGGTGTCTTTGTAAAGCTCCCAACCGTCTTTTTCGCAGAAGCGTTTTAATTCTCTCCATCTTGGCATTGGATACTTTCCCCCAATTTTTCAATATCATCCATGATAAGTGCTTTAAATATATAGGGAATATGTGCTTTTCTGTTAGAGGCACTGCTCCAATAAGCGTAATCATTATAGTAGTCTATAGAATATTCCATAATTGATATTGCCAGTAAGCGCCGGGCCTCCGGTTCGGTCGGGGCATTCTCAACCAGGTCGATTTCATTGAGAGATAGTGTTACTGTTTGATCCGATTCAATTATTTTTTTTGCTGTGAAACTGTAAGCATCTAATATTTCCGACATAGTATCTAAATTGGATAACCACATTTTGTCACGGGTTCGCTTAATAAATTTGGGCTTTTCACGGACGACACTATCAATGACCTGGCTCCATTCTTTTCTTACTTCGGTTGCATTTTCCATGAACATTTCAACCATCTCCTTTATACCTCCATTATGCCAAATTATGTACGTAATGTCAATTATGTACGTAATAGTATATGCAAATATAAATTATAGTATACATCTTCGGCTACAATCAATATTGATTATCTTTTTAGCTTGTAATTCTCCGCCAAATATGTTATCCTGTACCCAGAAAAAATGAAGCGGGGTGCGAAATGAGACAGTAATCTATTTTTTGAAAAACATTGAACTTGTAAATGACGATGTATGGAAATACATCGATTATTTGTTATGTTATCAAAGGATGGATTATATTCAGGCAATCTCTTTCGCGCAATCGTTATGTCCAAAGCACAGTCCAGTCTGTGTCGAATTGCGTTAAAACATACCTGTGCCCTGTAAAGGCAGCAGGTTTTATTTGCATGAATATCAAGGGAATCGTTTGGTAACAGACGGTTCCTTTTTTGCGCGGAAGTAACGAGACGAAAAGGGGAGCTTGCTCACCTTTTCGGCGACTGCCGCGAACCGACGTAGCGGAGCGGAGTCGGTTGAGTGGAAGCAACGAGCCGCATTCCAGTGCTTGAAAAGGAACCTGAGATTGGAGTTGATTTTATGTCGCGAATTAACGTCTCAGGTCTGACCTTCTGTTACGAAGGCAGCTATGACAACATTTTTGAAAACGCATCATTTTACATGGATACCGACTGGAAGCTTGGATTGATCGGAAGAAATGGCAAGGGAAAAACCACGCTGTTGAACCTGCTCATGGGCCGCTATGAATACGAGGGAAGTATACAGGCATCAGTCGATTTTGATTATTTTCCTTTTCCGATATCTGAAAATATGTACGACAGAGACACCATCGATGTAATCGGGCATATCCACCCGGATTATGAACTGTGGAAAATATGCCGGGAGCTGGATTTGTTAAATACCGATGCGGGCATCCTTTACCGGCCCTACCGGACACTGAGCCCTGGGGAACAGACGAAGGTAATGCTGGCCGTATTATTCAGCAGGGATAATGCCTTTTTGCTCATTGATGAGCCAACCAACCATCTGGACGCAGCCACCCGGGCAACCGTGCAGAGCTATCTTATAACGAAAAAGGGCTTTATTCTTGTGTCTCACGACCGTAATATACTGGATGCTGTGATTGACCATGTGCTTGTGCTGGAGAAGGATAAGATCCGCACAGAAAAAGGGAATTTTACGTCGTGGTGGGAAAATAAACAGCGCAGGGATGCGTTTGAATTGGCGGAAAATGAAAAGCTAAAGCAGGAAATAAAAAAGCTGGAAGCATCGGCCCGGCGGACTGCTGTGTGGGCAGATAAAGTGGAACGGAAAAAAATCGGCTTTAATCCCATTGAGGAGCCGGACCGGTGTAAGGATACACGCTGTTATATTGGTGAAAAATCCCGCAGAATGCAGCAGCGCAGAAAAAATCTGGAAAACCGGCAGAATAAAGCCATTGATGAGAAATCAAAGCTTTTGAAAAATCTGGATGAAGCCGGGGAATTGAAGCTTACGTTTTTACAGCATCACAAAGAAGTTTATATACGAATGACAGATTTTCAGGTCTATTACGGAGAAAATGGCGATGCTGTTACTGCGGTTCCGGCGCATCCGTTTTATGGGGATAGTGGAAAAAATAGCGTAACCGTCACCACAGTACCGGCAAAACCGTTTCATATGGAATTAAAGCGGGGGGAACGGGTTGCCCTGGCGGGGCAGAACGGCTGTGGAAAGTCCAGCATTATCAAATCTATTTTGTTGAGTCCGGATGCCCAGGTGCTTGGCGGGATTCCGGTGGATATTGCAGGTGAGCATCTAAGGTATTCGGGGAGTATGGAGCTGGCAAAGGGGCTGAAAATATCTTATATCCGCCAGAACTCGGAATTTTTAAATGGGCCGCTGGACCACTATATTGACCGGATTGGTGTCAGTAACAGTCTGTTTAAAGCTGTGCTCCGGCAGCTTGATTTTGACCGGGTGCAGTTTGATAAGCCTATGGACGAATATTCTGACGGGCAGAAGAAAAAGGTGCTTGTGGCGGGAAGTCTGTTGCAGCAGGCACATTTGTATATTTGGGATGAGCCGCTCAATTATATGGATGTATTTTCCAGAATGCAGATTGAAAAGCTGATTTTGAAATTTCAGCCGACGATGCTTCTGGTGGAGCATGACGGGAGCTTTGCGCAGCAATGTGCAACGCGAACAATTGAAATGACAACATGAAAGATTGTAATGCTTCGGAATGGGGAGAATGGGGATTGATTTGAAAGGTGAAACTGCGAATAAAACAAATTGCTTTTGCATTTAGCCTGATGTATACTAAATAATACAGGAAGCGACTGTTTTGCAGTTGTTTTTTTGCATCTTACTTAAGAATATTGACAAAATACAGAAGAAAAAATAACACTAATTCGTGAATACTTTTAATGGTGAGGAGGTGAGGCAGTATGTTAGATCAGCACGATTTGGATATGATTACAAGTGTCGTATGTAATGCAGTTCAGCCTTTGCTAAACGAGGTCGATGCCTTGAAGATGGAGGTGGAAACTCTGAAGGAGGATGTCGCTCATGTTAAGGCATCGAATCAAAAGTTGGAGGCTGGGATTCAAAACATACAGTTTGTTTTAGACGATAATATTATTAGCGGAATAAAGATTATCGGCGAAGGACAGGCGACTTTAGCTCGAAACTTTCAACAGTCATTGTGTAGTGCTCAATACGACGAGATGATAAAATTGAGTGTTTGGTCGCTGGAGCATGAAATACATAAGCTTGGTAAAAAGTTGGATGCATTTGCCGGTTAAAAGAATTTTTGCGGGAGGGGCAATACCATGCGTTTTTACAAGGACACCCGTCAGATTGAGTACTATCTGGAGAAATACAATGTACTGGAGATGTTTGAGGACCCTGAAAAGTACCGGTCATGTTTTTTGATGGCGGAAATACGGAAGCGGGAAAATGTAGACTATGCCAAGGTTGGCGATTATCTGTTTTTTATGCTTGAGGGCCGGCTGAAGGTCTATTCAAATCTGAGCAACGGAAAGAAGCTTCTGCTGTATTTCTGCCGGAATTTTGAAATCATGGGGGATCTGGAATTTTTGCAGATCAAGGATCATTACGTTACCGTGGAGGCTATCCAGCGCACGACCTGTCTTGTGCTGGACATCCATGGAAAGCGGGAGCAGCTTCTAAAGGATACCGCCTTTTTGAAAGCGCTCTTATATCAGGTAAGCGAAAAGCTGGCAAAGTCCTCGTCCAATGTGGCCATCAATATGCTGTGGCCGGTGGAAAACAGACTGAGCAGCTATATCCGCTACCTGGCCCAGGAGGATGGAAAGACCGGTCGGCGCTACTTCGAAGAAAATCTCACGGAAACGGCGGAAGCTCTTGGCACGAGCTACCGTCAGCTCCAGCGGGTGCTGAAATTTTTATGTACAAAGGAAATTCTGGCAAAACATAATGGAAGATATGAAATCTTAGATGAGCAGGAGCTCACCGCGCTGTCCGGGGATATTTATATGTGAAAATGCGCCGTCACAGTAGTTTACAAAAGCTAAAACTACTGTGGCGGCGCCTGTGCGTTTATTTTCGCGAGCAACGAGTCAAGGTCAAGCTTGCTTCGTCCACGCCTCATCAAATGTTTCATAAGGCTCTGGCAGCGGTGGCACCAGCTTCTCAATATGAGTGCTTGTATACACCGTTCCCGGGTACTGAGAAGGACCGTCGGCGGGAGGAATCAGCGGATTATCAAGGACTTCACCCTTGACCTCGTCTTTTTCGGTCCAGGCCGTATGGTAATCACACTGGAAATGGTCGGTGATGTAGAAATGCCAGAATTTCCAAACGCCATCCTCCTTTATAAAGTCCACCAGATATTTGCCCCATACCCAGTAGGCTTCCAGCTTGCCGGTGGTATTGGAAACCCGCGTTTCCATACCCGGAGAGCTCCATAGTCCTCTGGCTGTGCGGCCATCCCGGGCAATCTCCAGCATTTCTGTGGTGATCGGGTGGATGCACAGGGAGCCTTTTTTATCTCCGTCCAGCAGCTCATGGAATTTTACGAAAAATTCCTCCACGCCTTTTAAGCCCTCATAACGGCCAAGACTGCTGTTGTCTATGTAAACACCGGGGGTGTGCTGTGCGAACAGATCCATAGTCTGCCGGTGCATTTTGGCTGTGTGGTAATATTCGTAGCGGGCCATCAGATTGCGGATTTCCTGCATTTCGTATGCCTGGACGCCTTTTTCCAGATCGGTTAATTCTCTCATTGTGTCGTCACTTCTTTCTTTTACCTATTTCTGCTTTGACGGAGCTTTCACTGTGAATTGCTCCATTTTCCGATATCTGTTTAATTCTTCCTGAATTTCGTCTACATGAGGCTTATAGATTTCTTCTGTATGACGTTGTATTTCCCTCACATGATCAAATTTACCCATCATCGTCAGACGGTTTCTGTTGTCCTCCGGCCAGCGATACTGAATGTTGCCATCTTCATCAAGAGAGAGCAGGCCTTTTCTGCCGCACACGGCACATTCCACGTAATTCTTTCCGGGCTTTGCAATCACGAGAGAAGTGTGGCATCCCGGACAGGCCTCGCCATCCTCCAGGTTCCCAAGCCACTTGTTTTCCCAGTCCTTTTGCGGATTGAGAACCGCATGGCCGAGATTTTGGCCAAGGTATTTTGCGCGCAGCACATAATCATTCCGCATCAGCGCTTCACCCTGGTCCGCTACCTGATAAACATTCATGTTATCAATGACATTGGTCTGGGCAGAAAATGTGGTCGTGTAGAGTGTTGCCATTCCCAGAGATGTCCAGTGTTCCGTCAGCGCGCCGCCTACTGAAATCAGTGCGCCGGGTCTTTGCTTTGCTCTGCCGTCGGCCCAATCCGGGATTCCGTGTGCTTCCCACATAGCCAGATCCATCTTTGGCCCGAATACACGATCCCGGAAATCTGTCACAATTCCACAGGGCGACAAAGACCACACCGGCGCCCCGAGCAGATATCCGTCACTGTCCAGAAACTGTTCGGCAAGCCAGGGCCCATCGTCTTTCAAAATACAGGCGGACGGTCCGTGCATATAACATGGACCATTAGGGCAATCTTTACACGGTCTCAGATCACACTCATGGAGACGGATCAATTTACATTCGATTCCCATCTGTTCCATCTGCTCTAATGCGATTTTGACGTAAATCTCAGTATTCCCACCCCTGCGACCAGCAGTAAAGGCTACTACTTTTTTCTTAGTATTACTCATTGTATTTCTCCTCCTACTTTGTCTTGTACGGTTCCGGCATCGGGGGAACCATCGTTTTGACGATTTTTTTCGTGTAGCCGTCCTCCCAGTCGCATGGGCCGTCGCTTGCCGGCATGCCAAGGTTCATCACCTTAGGTCCATTGGTCTTTTCACATTCCACCCAGGAGTGATGATAGTCGCACATGAAATCCTGAGTTATGGTAAAATGCCAGAATTTCCACACGCCGTCCTCCTTGATCAGCTCCACGCCGTATTTGCCCCAGATCCAGATGGCTTCCAGATCGCCGTCGGGCTGGACATGGCGCGTCTCTGCGCCGGGGGAAACCCAGACAGCGTAGGCCGTCTGTCCGTCCTCTGCGATCTCAATGACCGGAGTGGTCAGGACGTGTTCGTTAAATGCCCCTTCCGGTGTCATTTCCAGATTGTAATGCCATTCCACAAAGAAGGACTTCACGCCTTTTTTTCCTTTGTAGACACCCATGTCGCCGCAGGAGAGTGTGATGTCCTCCCTGTCGGCAAAAAGCTCAAATGTTTTTTCGTGCTCACGGGCACAGTGATAGAGCACATACCTCCCCATGAGATTTTCGATTTCGTGACGGTCCCACAGACGGTCAACTTTTTGTTCAAGTGTCATATAAACCTCCATTCCGCCGCGATATGTTAAGCGGCAAATTATTGCAGCAGCCAGTGATCATTCCGCCGCGATGTGTTGCACGGCAAATTTATTTTGTTGTTTTGATTTTTTTATGCTTTGCTTCGTGATTTTCAAAATACATAGTCAAAAATAAAATGACCATCAAAAGGATTCCCTGTGCCGCTTCGTTGATCTCCGCGGAGGCATAGCCCATGATTTTCAGTCCGTTTTCAATGATCATTACGACAAAGGCTCCCACGATGACTTTATAGGAGCGGGCCGTGGCGCCGCCGCGCACGAGAACGCCACCCACATAAATGGTGATCAGCACCTTCATTTCAAAGTTGGTGCCCATGGTGGTGCTCGTTCCGCCCAGGCGGGCGATCATAAAGATGCCGGCCAGCGCAGCGGTCATTCCGGAAATCATGTAGCAGGCAATTTTGATTTTCGTCACAGGGATGCCGACATATCTGGCCACGATTTCATTTTCGCCTATGGCCTGACAGTTTTTCCCGAATTTGGTATATCCGAATATATACCAGGATACGGCAATAATGACTAAAAGTAAAGGAATCTTGATATATTCTTTTTGAAGATTCATCAGGGCCGGGCTGGCATAGTTGATGCCGACGATGCTCTGAATATAATTGATGATTCCCCGAAGTCCGATGAGCAGTGCCAGCGTGCACATAAAGGAGGGCATTTTACATATGCTGATCAAAAATCCGGTTAAAAGGCCGACCAGGACGCCGACGATCAGGCATGTGACGATCATAAGCAGCGTACTTCCAGTGACCCGGTAGACCAGATCGCCGATCACTGCGGAAAAGCCGCAGACGACGCCGACGGACAGGTCCACGCTGCCCAGGGAAATGACAAAGATCGTACCGCAGCAGGCGATGATCAATACCACCGTCTGGTCGATGAGCATCCGGATATTATAAAGGGAGAGCATGGTGCCTCCTGTGAGTGCTGTAAATACAAGCAGCATGACAAACAGGGAAATCACCGGCACCAGCTTATTCATATCGATTTTCTTTTCCATCATACCATCACCTCGATCAATGCTTCCTGTGTGAAATTTTCTCCGCGGGTAAATTCGCCCTGGATCTGGCCATTTTTCATAACGATCAGGCGGTCCGACATGCCCAGTACTTCCGGCAGCTCGTCGGAGATCAGGATCAGGGCCAGACCTTCCTTTCTGGCTTTGGCCATAACATGGTAAATATACGCCTTGACGCCCACGTCAACGCCGCGGGTGGGGCAGTCCAGAACGATCACATTTAAATCCTTGAGCAGCCAGCGCCCCAGATTGACCTTTTGTTTGTTGCCGCCCGAAAGGCCGCCGATTTTCTGCTTCATGCCACTGCATTTGACATTAAATTCATCGATACCCTTCTGAGCCATCTGGCTTATTTTTTTCGGATTCAGGAAAATGCCCCTGCCCTGCAGCTCATCTAAAGAGGGGAGGACAAAATTGCTGACAATGGAATCCTGCATCATAAGCGCTTCCCCGTCGCGGTCTTTGGGCACATAAGCCATGCCGTTGGACGTTGCGGTGTGGATACTGTTAATGGGGATCGGATGACCGACGTTTAAGGTGACATTGCCCTTTTTGTGCCTGGAAATGGCAAAGACTGCCTTGCCCACCTCGTGGATGCCGGAATCACTGAGGCCGCAAAAGCCCAGGATTTCGCCTTTGTGAAGGTCAAAGGATACATTTTCCACCTTCCCGGGAACGGTGAGATTTTCCACCTTGAGCACGACCTCATCCTCGTAATCGGCGGTCGGATCATTGCGGTAGTATTCATTGCTGACTTCACGGCCGACCATGAGCCGTTTCACCTTATCCGTATCCAGTTGGGAACAGTCCTTGGTGGTGATCAGATGACCATCCCGGAGCACCGAAATCGAATCGCAGATTTCCAGCATTTCCTCCAGATCATGGGTAATGATGACCAGCGTTTTTCCTTCCTCTTTTAACTGCCGGATCAGGCGGTAGAGCATATCCCGGTTATTTTGTGACAGGGACTGTGTGACTTCGTCTAAAATGAGAATATCCGGGTCGCCGGACAGAGCCCGGGCCAGCTCCACCATTTTCCGGGATTCAATGGAAAGCTGGCTGCACATCTGATGCAGCGGCACCTTCATCAGACCGTATTTGTCAAAGAGCGCCTCGGCCTCCCGGTAAACCCGTTTCATGTCAATGACACCGAATCTTGAAAATTGTTTCATGCGGCCGGAAAATACATTGACGGCCACCGGCAGATTATTTAAAACGCCCAGCTCCTGGACAACAATACCCACTTTTTTATGAATGGCATCCACGGGATTTTTCGGATCATAGGCTTTGCCATTTAAGGTCATAGTGCCTTCATCTTTCAGATAAATTCCGGCGATCTGCTGCAATAAAGTGGATTTGCCGGAGCCATTTTCACCGGCCAGCCCGCGGATTTCGCCACGCTTTAAGTCAAAATCGATATGATCATTGGCTACCGTAGGGCCAAAATATTTACATAACCCCCGAACTTCCAAAATATTATCTGTTCCAGCCATTATTTCACCACCTTTGTCTCTTTGCGCTGTGCCAATATGCCAAATACGATAACGATGACGCCCAGCACGGCCTCCTGCAATGTTCCGGAGGGTACGCCCACAAAGGTGAGCATATTAAAGATGCCGTACACAAACAGGGAACAGAGCGGAATGCCGATAATGATATTGATTTTTGTATGTAATACCTGCGCCAGCATGTAGGCGGCCATTGGCTGAAAAATCATGGAAAGACTGGTCAGGCCCGTTTTGGCATTGATGCGTGCGCTGTAGCTTTCATTGAGAAAGGCGGAGCAGCCCACGAAAAAGCCGCAGATGACGCCCACACAGATGATCGTCTTGGCCGTTTTGATCCCCATGGATTCGGACAATTTAATCCCATTGCCCAGGGCGCGGATGTTCAATCCGATTTCCGTCCGGTTGTAAATGATATATGCCAGAATCAGGCCAATGACGAAAATGATATAAATATAAGGTGGTTTTCCCAATTTGCGCATTTCGCTGGTCAACTGGGCGATGGTGGAGCCTTTGGCCAGTTGGCGGCTGGAATAAAAGAAGGCAATGGCTTCGTAAATCATGGCCATGCCGATGCCGGCGATCCAGGAAGGGATTTTTGTGTAAACAAATATGAGGAAATTGATGGTCATCAGCACCATGCCGGCCAGAACACCGCCCAGGATGACACCCGGATAGCCCAGCGCCGTGCTTCCTAAAATTCCGGCCATGTTGGCCGCCAGAATAATAATTGAGCCAATGGACATGTCTGTGTAATCGCAGGCGAATACAAAACACATGCCCCAGGCGGTAAATGTGGGGATGATGGCGTGGGATACTAAAATATTGATATTATCCCTGGAAAGAAAACGCCCGTCAAAGAGTATATTAAACACAATACAAACGGCGGCGATGATCACAAGAAGCGTTCCCAGTTGTATTGCATTTTTCTTTTTGTCGCTCAAAGCTTTCACCTCTTTCTGAAAAATTCCCTGTAACCGTTCGGCCATACTAAATGGTAACGCATTTTTTCTGAATGGTATCGCGTCTTTCTGAACGGTTACGCGTCCTTCAAGAGTCGGAGCGCGTCTGAAAATCATCGGGCACCATTTTCAAACACGCTCCGTCCTCCAGACATGACTTACTTATTTTCCTACTACGTTGTCCAAACTGAAGTTTGCAATATAATCTGTGAATGTCTTATAATTCACGCCGTCTGCGACCATGGCCCGGACATCCTCCTCGGAGACGGGATGGCCGGTGAGAAATGCGCTGACATAAGCTTCCGCATTGTCCTTATTGACTTCAAAGGAGACAATATTGGAGAAGTTGGGCGCTTTGCCATTTTCATCCCGGATAATATTGCCATTGGCATAATTATATAAAAGAGCGGAAGCGATCACGGTGGCAATCTTGGAACCGCCGTCACCGCAGGTGATAGTGCCGTCTTTAATGTACTGAGCGGCTTCGGTGGTCACATCGGAGCAGTACAATGCCATCTGGGTGCCGGGATGATTTTCCAGTGCTGCGATGGCGGCAATGGCGTAGTCTCCGGTCAGACAGTAGGTGGCCTCCGCATCCGGATTGCCCGAGATCATATCGTCCTCTTTTGTTGTGGCTTCCGCAGGATCGGTACACCGTGTCGTCGCAAGAACCTGACCGCCGCCGGCCTCGAAGGTTTCTTTAAAACCTTTATCCCGCGCGTCATGGACCACATCACCTACGGAACCGCCCAGAAGGATTGCTTTTGTCTTTCCGTCGGCCAGCATTCTCTTGGCGATATTGACGCCGAGCTGGTAATTGTCAACGCCCACGCTGCCCACATAATATTCGTTTTCTTCAAGCTGACGGATCATTTCCGGATCTGTGGGGATCTGGTCGAAAAATACAAATGGAACCTTTGCCTCTTTCGCCGTATTGGAAATGGTCGTATACAGTGTTGCGTTCCAGCCGAAAACCATCAGGCCGTCATAACCGGCGGAAGCCATGGTCTGTATGTTTGTTCCCTGTGTATCGGCCGTGAAGTTATCATTATAGATTTTAAATTCACTGCCCATGGCGTTAAAAAGATACTCCTCCTCGGCCACAAGATCATCCAGCGCCTGGGCGCCCTGTCCGACAATATCTCCGGCGAAGCTGAGCTTGCCCTGGGCGCTGCCGTCCTTACCGGCGTCACCGGCCTGACCGGAACCGCTGGCCGATCCGGTCGTATCCGCTTTACCGCCGGACGCCTGCCCATTGCCGCCGCAGCCGCCCAGTAAAGATACCGCCAGCATTCCTGCCAGACAAAGACTTGTCAATTTTGTTAATTTTCGATTCATAAAACACTCCTCCAATCAATCATTTGTTAATTATTGCGCTTGATAAGCACATTTTAACATAACCTTTTGGTAACTAGTTATGACATATGTCATAATAGGAGCACTTTTTTGTGGGGGAATTGTATAATTATATTGATTTTTGGGGGGAGAGCGGAGAATAAAAAAAGAGTGCGGCGCTGATCGGATAGCAGGCCACACCCTTTTCACTTTTTTTATAAAATCCTCATGTTATAAAATACTCATAGCCGCCGTAAATGCTTCGCGCCCCGCGTCATAAACCTTAGTTGCGCGCACGCAGTCGCCAACCTCATAGACAGGAACATCGCCCAGCGCTTCCGTTACCATGGCTTTGAGCTGTGCCGCCGTATCACTGCATGCCTTCATTCCCAGAGCATAAACGATCGTGTCAGCTTCAAATACATGTTCGTTGCCATCCTTATCCACTGTAGTGACTTTGCCCGGAGTAACGTTTGTACATTTCAAACCGGTTTTGGCAGTGACCATGCGGCTCATTTCATCCAGCATGCCAAGCCGGTGCATGGGGTAGCTGTCCACGGCCAGGGCGTCGGCCATCTCGATCACTGTAACGTTTCTTCCGGTTTTTGCCAGATGCAGACCGGTTTCGCAGCCCACAAGGCCGCCACCGATCATAATCACATTCGACCCTACCTTGTCAATATCATCATAAACTTCCAGTGCCTGCATGGCATTTTCAAGACCGGGAATCGGCAGAGTCACAGGCTTGGAGCCGACGGCGATAATTACAGCATCGGCGCCCATCTCTTTGATCGCTTCTGCGGTAAGTTCAGTGTTCAGCATAACGTTAATGTTACGTTCCTGAACACGGCGCACAAGGAGCTGTTTAAATTTACCCAGATCCTTTTTATAATTATCGGTATCGGTAAAGTTAAGCAGGCCGCCAAGCTTCCCGGATTTTTCCACCAGAGTTACCTTATGGCCGCGGTCGCAGGCCACAATGGCTGCTTCCATACCTGCAATACCACCGCCGATGACCAGAACGTTTTTACTGGACTGTATGGGCGTGTTTAAGAATTTCTCATCATAGAAAAATTCCTGCGGGTTGACCGTACATCCATAAATGCTTGGCATATCGCTGATATCCACACCCTCCAGAGGTCCGGGGAAGCATTTAAAGCAGCGGATACATGGATTAATGTCGTCTTCACGGTCCGCCTCCGCCTTTTTTGCAAAATCCGGGTCTGCGGTCAACTGTCTGGCCAGAGCGACAAAATCGCATTTGCCATCAGCAATCAGCTTGTCGGCAAATGCCGGATCGTTGATACCGCCCACCACGACAACCGGTACATTGACCTGCTTTTTAATGGCTTCGGCGGCATCTGCGTTAAGTCCGTGTGGCTGGTACATGGACGAAAATTCACCGCTTAAAATGGGATTTCTGTAAACGCCTACGGAGACATGGATCAGATCAACATAGGGCTCGGCCATTTTACAAAAGGCTGCGGTTTCATCGGTATGCATGCCGCCTTCCTCACATTCCTCGCCGGAGACACGCATTTCAATAATAAAATCCTCGCCCATAGCTTCACGGACGGCTTTAAATACATGAAGCGGGAATCTGGCGCGATTTTCAAGAGAGCCGCCGTATTCATCCGTTCTCTGGTTCGTTCTTGCGGACAGGAACTGATGGAGCAGCCAGCCATGTCCGGCGTGGATCATAACGCCGTCAAAACCGGCCTCCTTCATAAATTTGGCCGCTGTGACGAAATGGTCCGTGACCATGGCCATCATTTTTTCATCCATGGCATAGATTTTCATGCCATCCTCACGGGTATAGCCCATGGGGCCCATGCCGTATTCCACGCCGGGGATTGGCTCCACGGACTCGCCGCAGTGGGAGAGCTCGATCATGGCGTAAGCGCCGGCCTCTTTGACTTTGGCAACCACCGGTTTTAACTTTTCCATAGTTGGATCGTTCAGATTTTCATAATTGATGGGCGGGAATGGCTCCCGGCAGGCGCCGACAAAGTCAACGGCAGTCTCACCAAAGGTGACCTGGGCGCAGCCGCCCTCGGCTCTGGCGATCATGGCATGCTTTAACACATAGTCCAGCCCCGGGATATTGATAAATGTACCACAGTAGATCGGCGCAGCCAGGATACGATTTTTGTAAACGTGGGTGCCCACCTTAATGGGGGCGAAAAGATGTTTGAACTTGCTCATTGTAAATTCCTCCAATTCATTTTTCTTTGCGGGTTATGCGGATATGTAGGGCGGTCGGTTGGACAAATGTTGAAAATCCGTAACCGTTCGATGTTTCTGGATGGTTACAATAAACCGCATGGTTTTATTATAGCAATTATGTGAGTATAAGTAAATTATAGGGAATTAAGATGATATAGATTTAGACAAAAGTCTTAAATGGACTTTGGAATTGACGAAGGTTTTAAATTTAATTCTTATGTAATGTCCGGGGCGTTGAGGTCCGTCAGGACCTCCGCACCCTAAATGCGGCGGGCCTCAGCTTCGCACCCACCGCCCCAGCTTTCGAAGATTCACATCCAGCCCCCGCAGCCCATCGATGGCGCAAAGGAAAAACACCGGCGTAAAATTGATCAGATACCGGGATTTTGTCTCCCAAAACGCAAAAAACAGCAAAACTCCGAAAATACAAATATTAAATAAACCAGCGATGCCGTTTTGGCGGAACACACCATTGGCGATAGACACGAGAAACAGTGCATACATTACCAATATAAAGCTGGTCGTATAAATATAAAAGGCTGTGTGATACTTACCGTCCTTTTCCACAAATTCCTGCATAACCGTATCTTTTTTTATCCAATTCAGGTGCACCTGCTGGGCAAATTTCGCATCGCCCCACGTACCTGCGATCTTTTGCAGTTCAAATCTTAAAAAACCCCCGACACCGCCCATGGCCTCGATTTTTTCCTTCGCCAGCCGGATATCCGCCGCCTGCTTTTCCGCCTTTGTGCCGAAGGAATACGTATAATCAAAGGCATCCTGATGAAAGCCGCCATTGCCGCTCATGGCCATCATAATCCAGTGCGCCGCGGGAAATGTCAGCTCCTCCTCGCGGCTCATATCGATCCAGGAGCAATTGCGGACATAAACGTTCCAGCTCTGATATAAAATGCCAAAGCACAGCGCTGTAATGGCGATACCCACAAAGGTCCGACGTCCAAAGGTGGTAAGGAGACTGTGGATGAGCAGGGCCACGCCCACAATAATACAGCTCCCCTTTAATAAAAAGCCCACGCTTAAGCATACGCCAAGTCCGATGAGCCATGGCAGCCGCCGTTTTATTCCATCCACCTCCCGGACGCGCAAATACAGATAAATGGCCAGCAGCGGCAATGGGAGGGTGAGCGTATCTGTATAAAAACGGCTCACATTAATATAGTAAGGAACAAAAAGGGCAGCAGACAAAAGATAGAGCAGAGCCGCCTTATTGCCCCATATACGCCGGGCTACCCGGCTTCCAAGGCCAACGGAAAAGAGGATAAAGGCCATATTTAGCAGGACGCCCATATAAATCCCCAGATCGCTTTCCATGGAAATTCCCAGGGCGCAGACGATTTTGTAAAAGTTGGTCAATAAAAATAAAATTGGAAGATTATTTGGATATACCACAAAGTATTCGTTATTTGTCATATTTGTGATGGTCGTTATTTTATTATAAATACTGGGCGCATCGTTTACGTGGCCGTTTTGGATGATCTCCATAGCACTGTAATAAACCGTACCAAAATCTGTGCGCAGCAGCGGAATCATCATCCAGCCCACAATGGCCAGCAGTATGGCCATCCCGCCAAGCACCGCCGCTGTGATGAAAAAAAGCTGACGGTCGCTGAGCTTTACGAAACGCAATCTCCGGACCGCAAAAACCATAAGCACCAGCACAGCAGTGGTGATTGCCAGCAGTGCCGGAACATGATCCTGCCAGGCTATAATGCACAGAAAGACAATAAAAAATACAAACAAATAACAGCCATGAAATACCCGGATCAGCTTATCATTCATAGGCGGACGGCACCTGCACTTCCCAGATACTTTTCCACGATATACCGGGGCCGCCCCTTGGCCTCCATGTAGATCTTACCGATATACTCCCCGATGATCCCGATGGCCAGCAGCTGCAGGCCGCCAATCCCCCAGATGGATATAACGATGGTGGACCACCCGGCCACCGTCACGCCCATAAAATCTTTGACAAGAAAGACGATCAGCATGATCAGGCTGGTCAAAAACAGTAAAATACCCATCGTAGAAATAAGACGTATCGGTTTAATGCTGAAGGAAGTGATGCCATCCATGGCCAGTGCCAGCATTTTCTTCAACGGATACTTGGATTCTCCGGCCATCCGCTCCCGACGCTCGTAAGTCACCTGGCTTGTCTGAAAGCCCAGTAACGGCACGATCCCCCGCAGAAAAAGATTGACCTCTTTATAGTTTGACAGCTCATGGAGCACCCGGCGGCTCATCAGCCGGTAATCTGCGTGATTGTAAACAATCTCGATCCCCATTTTACCAAGGACCCTATAAAAGCTCTGAGCTGAAGCTCTCTTAAAAAACGTATCCTTATCCCGGCAGCTTCGGACGCCGTAAACGATTTGGCTGCCCTTTTGGTATTCTTCCACAAAACGGTCCAGTACCTCGATATCATCCTGGAGATCGGCGTCCAGCGTAATTACCGCATCGCATGAGTCCATCACCGACAGCATCCCGGCCAGCACCGCATTCTGATGGCCGCTGTTTTTCGCCAGCTTGATCCCATCCACCAGCTCCGAATGCTCGTGCCCACCGGCGATCATCGCCCAGGTCCGGTCCTTAGATCCGTCATCTACAAAGACGATCCGGCTGCTCGGCAAAATAAGCCCCCGCACCATCATCCGCTCCAGCTTATCGGTCAGCTTAGCCATCGTATCCTCCAGCACAGCTTCCTCGTTGTAACAGGGCACTACAAGAAAAAGACATATTGCCTCCATCATCCATACACCTCTCAATCCCCTTTAGCAAAACTCAAAATATCAGCAAAACATGTAACAGATTCCATATTCTGACAACATATAATGCTAAGTTAAAATTGTGTTTATTATGCGATATCCGGCTAAAGATTTTATAAAGCTTCCTTAATAAAAGTTTAATTTTAGACAGATATGATATTAAAAATACTATACAAAAAGAATCTGTCCAAAATATAACAGGAATATAACACTCAGGACATAATTAAGTATTCAAAAAAAAGTCCACATTTTCAAAAGCCTGTCACATTGTGGCGAAGTCTGTTCCTACGTATAATAAATGCATACGATAATGATTCAGCGGTGCCGGGTGTCTCATTGCGGCGTTCGCTGCCAATGTCCAAAGAGGTGCGCATGGCTGAAGCGTTTATAAAAATAGGAGGAGCATTATGGGAAAAACAGTTTTAAAAATGAAAAACATCACAAAACGTTATCCCGGTGTTGTTGCTTTAGATAATGTATCCGTCGACTTTGAAGAAGGCGAGGTCCATGCGCTGCTCGGTGAAAATGGCGCTGGCAAATCCACACTGATCAAAGTATTATCCGGAGCCATTCAAAACGATGAAGGTTCGGTAGAGATTGACGGGCAGACGTATGATAAAATGACGCCGAAAATTTCCAGAGGGCACGGTGTGGAAGTAATTTATCAGGAGTACAACCTGATCAATTCCCTGTCTGTAGCCGAAAACATCTGTCTTGGTTCTAAATTTGGCAAGACCGTGGACTACAAAGCGATGCAGAAGGTTGCCAATGACATTTTTGAGCCATTTGGTATTGATATCGATCCAAAGGCTCTGGTGCGGGATCTGTCTCCGGCCAAGCAGCAGCTTGTGGAAATCGCCAAGGCCGTATCCAAGGACGCCAAGATCATTGTCATGGATGAGCCTACCGCTCAGTTGACCGTTTCTGAGGTGGAGAACCTTTACGATATTATCCGCGGACTTAAAAAGAAAAACGTGACGATCATTTACATATCCCACCGTATGGAGGAGCTTTTCACGATCACCGACCGTGTCACAGTCATGCGCGACGGCCAGTACGTAAAGACCTTAAATACAAAAGACACAAGCCGGAAGGAGCTCATTGCCCTCATGGTTGGACGTGAGCTTACGGAATCCTATCCAAAGCGGGATTGCGTCAGGGATGAGATCGTTTTGGAGGTCAAAAATTTAAATGGCTACCGCAACATCGACTGCTCCTTTAATTTAAGAAAAGGTGAGATCCTGGGGCTTTCCGGTCTGGTAGGCGCAGGGCGTACGGAGCTTGTGCGGGCCGTATTCGGCGCCGATAAGAAATTTTCCGGGGAAGTGCTTGTTCACGGCAAGCCGGTGGCGATCAAATCGCCCAAGCAGGCCATTGAAAACGGGATCGGCCTGATTCCGGAGGACCGTAAAAATCAGGGCTGCTTTTTGTCCATGACGATTGAATGGAATATTGCCATCACAAATATTAAAAAGTTGTGTAAATCGATTGTGGTTAATGATAAACTGGTAAAGAAGCAGGCGGATGATTATAAAGATCGTCTGAATATCAAAACCCCGTCCATTTTACAAAAGGCCGGCAATTTAAGCGGCGGTAACCAGCAGAAGGTCGTTCTGGCCAAGGTGCTGGCCGGTGACTCGGAGATCATCATCTTTGACGAGCCAACCCGCGGAATCGACGTGGGCGCCCGCCATGAGATTTACATGCTGATGAATGAGCTGGTGGAAAGCGGAAAGTCCATCATTATGATCAGCTCCGATATGGAAGAGCTGCTGGGCATGTCCGACCGCGTGCTCGTTCTGTGCGAGGGCCGGATCAGCGGTGAAGTGCAAAAAGAAGATTTCTCACAAAGCCATATACTTGAACTGGCGTCCTGTGAATAAGAGGAGGAAATGAAAATGAACAAAGCGAAAGCCATCATTAAGCGTAATATGATCTTCGTTATTTTGATTTTGTTAATAATACTGTTTGGTATCTGGTCACCGAACTTTCTGACCTTTAAAAACCTGATGAATATTTGTACACAGAACGCGTATCTGCTGCTGGCCACCATCGGTATGGGCCTCGTTATGATCAGCGGCGGTACCGACCTGTCCATTGGTTACCTGATGTCTGTTGTCGTTGTATGTACCGCGGCTCTCATGGAATGGGTAGGACTGCCCATCTGGCTGGCGATCATTCTTGGCCTTGTGATCGGCTGTGTTCTCGGCGCTGTCAATGGTTTTGCCGCCAACCTGTTAAATATCCACCCAATGATCGTTACACTGGCGACCATGACAGTATTCCAGGGTATTTCCTACCTGATTTCCGGTTCTCAGTCCATCTACAACTTAAAGGATGGCTTTAAATTCCTTGGACAGGGTTATTTAGGGCCCATCTCGGTGCCTGTATTACTGGCCATCGTCGTATGTATTATCGTTCACTTTGTATTGAAAAAAACTTACTTCGGCCGTTATATTTACGCTGTCGGCGGCAATCCGGAGGCTTCCCGTCTGGCCGGCGTTAATGTTAAGCGCATTAAGCTTTTAGTGTTCGTGATCTGCGGTTTCCTGTGCGCCTGCGCAGCCATTATCCTGACCGCACGTACAGGCTCTGCCAACTCATCCATGGGTGCCACCGCCATGTTCAACTGTATCACAGCCTGCGTGATCGGCGGCGTCAGCTTTATCGGCGGCGAGGGCGATGTCAAGGGAATGATCGTTGGCGTGCTGATCCTGGGCGTGCTCTCCAATGGTATGCAGCTTGTAGGTATGGGTATATATGTACAGTATGTTGTCAAGGGCATCATCCTTCTGGCAGCCATTGGATATGATACTTATTCCAAGAGCGTCAAGGTTAAAAAAGTAGCTTCCACGAAAGCAGCGGCTTAATAACCGCTTAGAGGAACCGAACTGTTATGAGGTATGGAGCGTGTTTTACAGCACGCTCCAGCATTATTTCAGTAATAGAAATAGAATAAGTCTTGTATGAAAAATAGAAATCCATTATGATTATATTCAGAGGAATGACGCCATACTGCGATGTAACTGGCGCAGGCAGGAAAATGCTTTCTGCCGGATATTTCTGAAGAATAAGGAGGATCTTACTTATGAAAAAAGTATTGGGAATTGCGTTTGGACGGAAAATGTCTAACACGGACATTATGGTTAAGACCGCACTTATGGAGTGTGAAAAGGCTGGCCTGGACGTGCGTTATATCCGCGCTGACGATTTAAAGATCGATGACTGCACCGGCTGCATTTCATGTGTTGTGGGCATGGTATCCGGTATGGGTAAGGGCGGCTGCCCGATCAAGGACGATATGGCGATTTTGGACGAGGCGCTCATGGAGTGCGACGCCCTGATCGTGGCTTCACCGACCTATGTTATGTCACCCACTGGCAAATTTAAAACGGTCTGCGACCGTATCGGGCCCTCCCACGATATCAGCTTCCGCCTGGAGGCCAGAAAAGAAGGTCTGGCTGCCGGTAAGGACCCGGACAAGCTGCCGGACGAGCGTTCGCTGAAAAAACGTGTGGGCGCGCTGATTTCCGTCGGCGGCGCTATGACGAAAAACTGGCTCAGCTTTATGCTTCCGACCATGTACGAAATTACCATGTCCATGGGCATTGATGTGGTAGATATGTATGAGTATTATGGGGCAATGGCCTGGGAACACGTTGTGATCAACGATGAAGTGATGGAGCGTATGCGCCAGGTTGGACGAAATATTGCCGACGCCCTGGCTGCTGAAAGCGATGAGGAGCGCACAAAGTGGCGCGGTGATTCCGAGGGCACCTGCCCGGTATGCCACTGTGATATGCTGACTGTACTTCACGACGGCACCGGCGTGGAATGTCCGGTCTGCGGTATCCGCGGCGAGCT
Organism: Lachnospiraceae bacterium; assembly: GCA_902363555.1. Lineage (GTDB taxonomy): Bacteria > Bacillota > Clostridia > Lachnospirales > Lachnospiraceae > Catenibacillus. Next base: position 1,054,536 of record CABJAM010000001.1, read on the forward strand.
GGCCGTTAAGGATGGAAAGATTCAGGTGGAATTTTCTGAAAGCGAGCAGAAGCGTTCACGTCTGTTCTATGCCGGAAAGCTGGAGCACTCCACCGAGATCAAAACGAAAGCCACACCTCCGGGAGGTATCCCGAATAAAGCCGAGCTGCTGGCGCCCTACAAGGATTACGCCACACAGTGGAAGTCGGAATAAGCTTCCTGTAATTGAATAAAGCTTTAATGGCCGGATAACGTTCGGCCGGGCTGCCGCAGTATTGATTTTAGAATCATTTGCGGCAGCTTTTTTTGTAAAGATTATATATGACAAAATTGTCACCAAATCTGTCACTTACCGGTCATAACGATTGGATATACTTTAAACTAAGTTAAAACTTATTAGGAGGAACATCCATGAGAATATTAGAAGTCGATCATTTGACAAAGGTTTATGGAAAAGGGGAGACTGCGGTAAAGGCGCTGGATGACGTAAGCTTTACCGTGGACAAAGGCGAATTTGTAGCCATCACCGGCCCATCCGGTTCGGGAAAATCGACGCTGCTCCACATTCTTGGCGGTGTGGACACGCCTACCGCTGGCAGCGTAGTGATTGAGGGAACGGATATATATAAATTGAACGAGACGAAGCTGGCCATTTTCCGACGTCGGCAGATCGGACTGATCTATCAGTTCTATAATCTGATCCCGGTGCTGGATGTGTGGGAAAATATGACGCTGCCGCTGCTCCTGGATGGGCAGAAGGCCGACCAGGATTATACAAAGGAGCTTGTAAAGACGCTGGGCCTTGAAAAGCGTATGCGCCATCTGCCCAATCAGTTATCCGGCGGGCAGCAGCAGCGGGTGTCCATAGGACGGGCGCTGATGACCCATCCGGCGCTGGTGCTGGCCGATGAGCCCACCGGAAATCTGGACCGCAAAAACAGCAATGAGATTGTGGAGCTGCTCAAGTTTTCCAACCGAAAATACAATCAGACATTGATCGTGATCACCCATGATGAAAGTATTGCATTGCAGGCCGACCGCATCATTAATATCGAGGATGGCCGGATCACCCGGGATGAACTGCTGCGCCCGACGATGCATAAGGAATGTATTCCTGAGGTGCGGGTATGAATATCATTTCCAGGGTGACACTTGCCTACATGAAGAAAAATAAAAAACGGACGATGGTCACTATTTTTGGCGTGATCATTTCCGTAGCCATGATCACTGCTGTGCTCACGTCCATCGTGTCATTTATGGATATGTTCCAGCAGCGGGAAATTTATGAAAATGGAAGCTGGATGGCTCAGTATAAGGGGCTTGACGCCGATCAGGTGAAGGCGCTTAAGGAACGCAGTGAATTTTCCGATGTGATGCTCCGGGGGGAGTTTGGGTACAGTCCTCTGGAAAGCTCATCAAATCCCAATAAAGCGTATACGTATGTCCAGGCGATGGATGCGGCCTCTATGGCGGATGAGCACTTAACGCTGGTATCCGGCCGTCTGCCCCAAAATAGCAGTGAGATTGTTTTAAATGAGCTGATGATCTATGATACAGGTATGGAATGTGAAATTGGAGACACCATAGAGCTTCCTCTTGGACGCAGAGAATTGAATACGGATGGCCATAAAAATATTCTCGGGCAGAATGATTTTTATAATAGTGAAGGTGAAAACTTTATTGATGAGGGCCGGTCAATAAGCTGTACCATCGTCGGAATTATTAAACAGCCCATATCGGAATATAACTGGTCGCCAGGCTATTTATCGGTTACAGGTATGGACAGCTCCACCTGGCCGGAGGATATGCCCAGGACGGCGCGGGTCATTTTTAAGTCCGTAAATTCTAAACTGTTCCAGCAGGCGAAGGCGATCGGGGAGGATCTGGGCGTTGATCCTGAAAATATTTCGCTCCACGATGGGCTTTTAAGATATTACGGAGTAACCGCGGATACGGGAATGAATATGTTTTTATACATGTTCGGCGGCCTGCTGATCGCCATTATTATGGTTGGCTCGGTGATGCTCATCTACAATGCCTTTGCGATTTCTCTTTCTGAGCGGAGTCGTCAGCTTGGAATGCTTTCCAGTGTGGGCGCCACGAAAAAACAAAAGCGCAAATCAGTACTGTTTGAGGGCATGGCCATTGGCTGCATCAGTATTCCTTTGGGGATTCTGGCGGGCATTGGCGGTATGGCTGTGACCTTTAAGCTGATCAGTCCGCTGGTTACACGGGTGATGGCCGTTGGTGCAAGCCTGCGCTGCGTTGTGACACCAGGAATGATTATCGGCGCTGTCCTTTTGTCGGCGCTGACCATATTGATCTCCGTTTGGATACCTGCACACCGGGCTTCTAATATTTCGCCCATCGACAGCATCCGACAGAGCAGAGATGTGAAGCTGACAAAACGGCAGGTGCGCACTTCCCGGCTGACCCGGCTGCTCTTTGGCTTTGAAGGGGAGCTGGCGCTGAAAAATCTGAAGCGGAATAAAAAAAGCTATCGGACGACGATTGTCTCTCTTGTGGTGAGTCTGGCGCTGTTTTTAAGTGTGGCCGGCTACGTGACCGTGCTGCAGAAGGCTTACGGCGTTTCCGACAAAACAAACAATTATGATGTTTACGCCGTATGTCCGACTCAGGACGAGAACGCCCCCGCGCTGTTCACTTCATTGCCCGAGGTCGATCAGTATAATGTCATCTACAAATACTATGAGATGTTTATTTTTAATGACGCTGATAATAAGCGCATCGAAAATAAGGATTATATGGAAATGTATCGGGGTTCCACCGAAGATAACTATACTTTTCCATATTCGGTTACCTTTGCAGGGCTTACCCGGGAGGGGCTTGAGCAATATGTCCGGGATGCTGGTTTGAATGCCTCCGTCCTGAATGCCTTTGATGATGCCGATGGCGAAAATATTCCCGTCATCATTATGAATCAGTGCTCCATAGTGACCGGAAGCTATCAGTGGGCCGATGTGACGCTGGCCGATGTGTCCGCAGGCGATTCCTTTAAGCTGGATTATCATGCGTACAGGGAGGAGGAAAGGGTTTATTCCGGAGTTGTCGGCATCGATATCGCCGGCGTGGCATCCGTGCCGCCTATGGGCTATACAAAGGAAGGGTACTTTGGAACGTCGATGATGGTATTTACTCTGGACAGCTATGTCAAACAACTGTCTGAGATGATGCAGGATAATGGATATACTTCGGATTCGCCTGTGCGCCCGACGGTCTATATGAAATCTCAAAATCCGGAGAAGCTGACGGAGGCTGCAAAAAAAGTGAGCGATAATAATCCGGGCAGAGTGCTGTCCTGCTATTCCATATGGGAGACGGAGCAGTCCGACCGGGCAATGCTTACGATGATACAGGTATTTTGCTATGGCTTTATCGTCCTTATGACCCTGATCTGTACGGCCAATATTCTCAATACGGTGTCCACCGGCATTGAGCTGCGCCGGAGAGAGTTTGCAATGTTAAAATCCGTGGGTATGGACCCGAAATCCTTTAACCGGATGCTCGTCTTTGAAAGCTTGTTCTATGGCCTAAAAGCGCTGCTGTATGGACTTCCCATTGGACTTTTGGTGATCGCACTTGAAAACCGTATGACAAGCGGCCGGTTTGCCATGGGCTTTGTATTGCCGGTGCCTTACCTGGTGACGGCGGTGGCGGTACTGTTTGTGGTTGTGGGCGTGTCGATGGCGTATTCGTTCCGGAAGATTCGGAAGGAGAATATACTGGATGGATTGAGAACGGAATAGGGGAGGATTTAAGGGATGCATTCCCTGAGAAAGCCGTATTTGATATGCGAATAAAACTATCATAAGAATAAGACGCTTGAGCCGTAATGGTTCGAGCGTTTTATTCTTAGTATGAAATACTGTTATTAGAATCATTGAAAAATACTTTTACTGGTACAAAGGCGAAGGAGAAACAAAAAGGAAATGTAATTTTTCTGGAAAATGGCCCATCTCGAAGTGATTTTAAATGGGCCATATGCAGGTCAGTTAGATGAGCACTACTTGGTAATTCAGGATATCGTAATCCGATATTCCGCCTCAAATGTCTGCTGCCCCGAAAGCGTTTGCCCATACGCCCGTTCTTCCAGTGTACCATTAAAGTCAGTGCTGTCACAGCGCCCGTACCAGGGTTCGATACATACAAATGGGGCGTTCTTTCCGGTAGGTGACCACACGCCCACTAAAGGCGCATCAAAGCAGACTGTGACATACGGCTGCTTATTCCTGTGGCACAGGCTGATTTCATGTGTCTGTCCATTTTCAATGATCAGAGCGTCGCGGTCAAAAAGATGTGCGTCAATGGGTGTTAGACCATGGTCTGTTTCAAGTATTTGGTCATAGATACCAACCAGGCCGTCTCTTTTAATGAGATTGTAGGAGATATCTTTATCTGTATGAAAATCAATAAAGCACTGCGTTTGTGTCTCACGATCGTCCATGGGGCACATGAAACCGGGATGTGCGCCGATGGAAAAATACATGGTGGAATCTGCCGGATTATGTACTTTCCAGAGCACCTTTACGGAGCGGCCGGAAATTTCGTAGCCGATATCCAATGTAAATGGGAATGGATAAATTTTTAGTGTGTCATCCGTATGGCACAGACGCAGCCAGAGTGAATTTTCTTCCTGAGTCAGCAGAGTAAATTCCATATCGCGGGCAAAACCGTGCTGGCTCATCGAATAAACCTCTCCATTGTAAGTATATTTTTTATCTTTTGTGCAGCCGACAAATGGAAACAGAATCGGAGACTGACGCGGCCAGTAGGCCGGATCGCCGGTCCATAAATACTGCTTTCCGGTGCGGATATCTGTCAGCGACGCTAATTCTGCGCCATAGCTTTTTACGGTAATCTGAATGTCCTCGTTTTCAAGTTTAAATAATGGCATAAAAATTCCCCCTGTCATATTTGTAGTATACGGTTATTTGCCAGTGAATATAGTACGGCTGGCATTGAAGCTGAATAATAGTGGAACCGGATTTTATTAAAATATTATAAAAGTAGTATACCACAAAATAAAATTCGTGTATAATAAAAAATAGTAGGCGGCCAAAAGACGCCCGCCAACAATTTTTCATGCATCGCACGTAAGCGCCTGAATGACAGGCGCTAAGTGCTCGTAGCTATAAAAAATAGTAGGCGGCCAAAAGACGCCCGCCAACAATTTTTTATGCATCGCACGTAAGCGCCTAAAAGACAGGCGCTAAGTGCTCGTAGCTATAAAAAACAGCAGGTGTAATGAGGGGATTGACGGATGAAATATTATAAGAAAATTATCGGTAAACGGATATATCTATCGCCGATTAACATAGATGAGGTCGACAGTTATATAAAATGGATGAATGATGAGACTGTCGCTGCAAATTTCGGTGAATATCATCGGATGGTTTCATCGAAAAGCGATATGAAGTGGATTTATGAGCCGCCCAGGGATATGCATCGTTATGCCGTGGTACTTCTGGACAATGACGAATTAATCGGGAGCCTCAGTCTTCATAATATTGATAATCTCAATCGCAACGCTTTTATCGGAATTTTTATCGGTGATGCGGAGCAACGCGGCAAAGGCTACGGTGCCGAGGCGATTCGTTTAATTCTCAATTACGGATTTAAGACGATCAATCTCCACAGTATAATGCTCACTGTACATTCGGATAATTATGCGGGCATCAAATGCTATAAAAATGTGGGATTCCGGGAAGTTGGGAGATTTCCAGAAGTTATTTTCAAAGATGGAAAGTACGTGGATAAAATTTGTATGAGCATATTGGAACACGAATTTGAGAAATAGCTGTGCTTAACTGTAAAGTCGATTTTGCCCCCAATAGTAGGCATCCAAAAGATAGGCACCAATGGTTAAGACGTTGTTAATAAATTAAAATTGGAAGGATCGATTGTAATGGACGGACGAACAACGGTCAGGTATTTACAGGAATACATAAAGGAAAAGGACTATAATCCGGAGTCGATCCCGGACTATTTTATGAAGCTTGCGGAAGAGGTCGGCGAATTATCCAAAGCAATATTGAAAAATGCGGTTAGGAAAGACGGAGCGTCTGTAAAAGATACAATCGATGAAGAAATATGGGATGTCATGTATTACGCTTTGGCTCTTGCAAATTGCTACGGAATTAATATGGAAGATGTCATTAAGGATAAAGAAGAATTGAACAGAATAAAGTATTCGTCTAAAATAGTATTTGAAACGGATCGCTAAATTTCAGATTATTTACAATACAAGGAGAAAAAATGGATTATAGGGAAAAAGCAATAAATTGTGTAAAGGATACTGCATTACCTGTTCAAATGCAGTGGTTTCAGGACTGCGGCTTCGATATGGATACATATTGTCGTAAATATGGAGAAACAGAGTTTTTCTTCGCAAAGGTGATTAAAAAAGGTCATATTTATGAAATGGGTTATCCCAAATGTGTATGTCCGGAAGCATTGGCAGGAGGGAAGGAAGCTTCTTTTTGTGAATGTTCCAGACAGGGGATGATATATATTTTAGAAAAAATGATGCCTCAAAAGCACATAGAAGTAGAAACAATCGAAACGGTTATAAGTGGTGCTGAAAAATGCAGATTTAGAGTGACGATTGAATAATACAGCTTCCGGCGTACACTTTGAGGAGATTCTATGAATAAAATAGTGACACTATGTGGAAGTATGAGATTCAAAAAAGAAATGTTATATATTTCCGAAAAATTAGAGTTAAAAGAAAAATACCTGGTCATACAATGTATTTATAGTAATGAAGACAATAAACTTACTAAAGAAGAAATCGATCTTTTAGGTGAACTACATTATAAAAAAATAGAAATCAGCGATGCTATTTTTGTTGTTAATGTGGGTGGATATATCGGACAATCGACAAAAAATGAAATTGAATATGCCCGTTCCTTAAATAAAGAAATTTTATCATTAGAACCAATAAATTTATGCCCCTGAATCGGGAATTGAAAGGAACAATGTAGGAATGATTACACTATGTGGAGATAACTGCCTGTCTTGTCCAAGATATCTGGCCAAAACAGATGAAGAATTGAGAAGCGTGGCCGAATTATGGTATAGAGTGGGCTGGCGGGATAAGATTGTTTCCAATGATGAAATAAGGTGCACGGGATGTTCTTCTCATAAACAATGCACCTATCAGTTAGTTGAATGCACGAAAGAAAATAACGTTGAGAAATGTAATCAATGTTCCAATTTTCCATGTGATAAAATAGCAAATATGCTTGAGCGTTCTGCGAAATATAAAGCAAAGTGTAAGGACGTGTGTTCTGATGAAGAATACCGTATGTTGGAAGCTTCATTTTTTAATAAAGAAGAGAATTTGAAGAAATGACAGCGAGCTGTAAAAAGGTAAGTGATCCAAAGTTCGTAAAGTGAGGTGATTCGTATGTTTTGTAGCCATTGTGGGGCTGAATTAGAAGACGATGCCAAGGTGTGCAGCCAGTGTGGGCAGCCGATCGCAGATAACGGTCAGGCCAGAAAACATTCCGCTGCATCAAGAATACGCAGGATAAATATAGAAGACGCAGAGAACGCACAGGAAAGCCGGCGGCCGGCAGCCAGTGTACATCCTGCGCACGATATGACGGAACAACTGCCGGATTTATCGTCAGTGGAATTGGAAAGCGGTATATCTGGTAATAGTATTGGCCAAAATACATTAAATTTAAATGAAGTGGTCCGGGCAGCCAGAAACACGGATGCAGTGAGCGCAGACACAGTGAAGCTCGATCCGGTGAGCACAGACTCGGTAAAGCTTGATGCGGTTAGCACAGATACAGTAAAGCTTGATGCGGTTAGCACAGATACAGTGAAGCTCGATCCGGTGAGCACAGATACGATAAAGCTTGATGCGGTTAGCACAGACACAGTAAAACTGGATCCAATCAGCGACGATGCTATACGTTCCGGAACATCGGATGTATGCAAATCTGATGCAGATAGGATCGGTTCGGGTAGGTTTGATTCGGATAGGATCGATTCGGACAGATTCCAGTCGGGCGAACCGGAGCCGGATGCGGCAAGTCAGGATACGGTAATTCTGGATGCACTGGATTTTGATACGGTCAGTCTCGATGGTCTGGACCTTAGCTCTGTGGACCTGGAGGATGAGGACCCGGAAGCTGGTTCCGGTGATTTTTATACATATGGCAGCGATGTACCATCAGAAAAAATGGATGCAAACGAAGGCGAAACGCCGCATAGAAATATTAAAGAATACCATACAGAAGAAAATGGAAATCCGGGTCACAGCCGCGGAAAAAACGCCAGAATAGGCGGGCATGACAGGAGCGGAAAAGGGGGCGGAAGCGGCGAATATTTTGGAATGGGAAGAAACGCCAAAAGCGCTGAATATCGCGGAAGTGGTAAAGGCTCCGAAATAGGCGGGCATGGCGGGAGCAATAGCGCAAGCAGAAGCAACAAGAACAGCGGAAGCAGCAAGAACAGTAAAAACAGCAAGAACAGTGGAAGCGGTGTCTGGGCGGCCGTGGGCGCTCTGCTTGTTCTGGCGGTGATCGTGGGCGCTGTGGTGTTCATGTTCCGCAACAAAGTCGGCGGACCGAATTATTCGGACATGATTCTTTCTGGAAATGAATACTATACAGAAGGCAGCTATGATAAAGCAGCCGAGCTGTTTAACAAGGCGGTGGAGGCTTTCCCAGAAAAGACAGAAGGCTATATGGGGCTGGCGGATGTATATATTGCTCAGAAGGATGAAGCGAAGGCGGCGCAGATCCTGGAGGAAGGGTATGACCGGACCCACAGCGGCGAATTAAAGCAGAAGCTTGACGAATTGCAGGGAAATGCACCGGATACGGATAAGCCCACAGAGGCTCCGCCTCAAACCGATGCACCGGTACAGACCACAGCGCCTGCATCGGAATCGTCGGCTATGCCGCATAATCAGGGGGAAAGTGGAGAATCTTAAAATTTGGAATGATTTATAAATAAAGAATGGTCCGGATTGACGCCGATTCCCCCGAAATTCTCCAATCAGGGGATGTTCTATCCGCATATAAAAGGGTATACTTCCATTAGGATTTGTCAGAGGTTTCTTGGGAAATCATTGACGTGCCTGTCCGATGGGGCAGATTTGATAATTAAAACGGAGGTAGACCAAATGAATCAGCTAGCCACAGGAGGCTTTATAGCAAAAAAGAGAAAAGAGAAAAGGCTGACACAGGAACAGTTGGCGGTAAAACTTGGCGTTTCCAATAAAACGATTTCAAAGTGGGAAACCGGTAAGTGTATGCCCGATTACAGTATTGTAAAAAGCTTGTGTGACGAATTAGAAATCACGGTTGCCGAGCTTCTGGATGGTGAGGAAGCGGAAGAAAAAAGTGTACGTGTTTACGATGATGAGCAGGTTATGGATTTGTTAAAGCGAACGCAGGCATTGGAGAAACAAAGAAGTTTATTATATGGAATACTGTTCATTGTGATAGGGATTGCTTTACAGGCACTATCCCATATGATTGGCGGTTCTGGTGTGAAGAACTTTTTTTCCGGACTTTTATTTGGTTTATCCATCGTTGAAATACTGGTCGGTGTGTATATTATAATAAGAAATATTGCAGAACGATAGTCACTGTGGCCCCTGGGAATGATAAATTCCAGGGGCCACGATGATTTTATATCAATTACCACATTCAATACTGATCTGGTTAAATTCTGTCAAAAGATCATCCACGCTCAGCGCTGCCTTCTCGCTTCCGGAGCGGTCGATAACACATTCCCCCTGATGCATCATAATCAGCCGGTTGCCATACTCTACGGCATATCTGAGGTTATGGGTGACCATCATGGTTGTCAGATGTTTTTCTTTGACGATCTTGTCGGTGAGCTCCATGATTAGGTCGGCGGTTTTCGGGTCCAGGGCAGCGGTATGCTCATCCAGGATCAAAAATTCAATGGGTGTCATGGTTGACATAAGTAATGCCATCGCCTGGCGCTGACCGCCGGAGAGGGCGCCCACCTTTGTGTCCATTTTATTTTCAAGACCGAGATTTAACTGTGAGAGCATTTCCCGATAGGCATCGATACGTTTTTTGTTCGTACCGCGGCGAAGGTTATAGGATTGGCCCTTGTTATCAGCGATGGACATATTTTCCAGAATGGTCATGCTTGGGCAGGTACCCATGGCGGGATTTTGGAAGACTCGGCCAATGCGGGCGTAGCGGCGGAAATCTTTTTCGTTCGTAATATTTTTACCATGGATTTCGATGGTTCCGCTTTCGATGGGGATATTGCCGCAAATGATATTTAGCAGCGACGTTTTCCCGGAGCCGTTGCTTCCGATGATCGATACGAAATCCCCGTCGCCCACAGTCAGGGAAAAATTGGAAAACAGGCACATTTCATTGAGGGTGCCGGGATTGTAGTATTTATGGATATTTTTTAACTCAAGCATTGATCTTCACCTTCTTTTTGCGGTCCATGCTGATCACGAGAATGATCAAAAACAATACGGCTGTAATTAATTTCATGCTGGTGGAATCCAGGCCCAGGGCGATGGCAATGGCGACACAGGCTTTATATAATATGGAACCGATGATCACCGAGGAGGTTGCCCGAAGCAGCGTGATATTTTTAAATAAATTGGTTCCGATAATAACGCTGGCCAGACCGATGACGATGGTGCCGGTACCAAAGGAAATATCAAAAAAACGTTCCTCATGGGCGTAAACTGCGCCGCCCAGCGCCACAAGTCCGTTGGAGATGGCCAGGCCGACGATTTTTACAAGCCCTTTGTCCTTGGAAAGGCAGGTCACCAGTGTGTCATTATCCCCCACGGCCCGCAGCAGATAACCGGAGCGGGTTTTCATATACCAGTCCAGAAGATATTTGGCGATCAGGGTAATGATCACAATAATGATCAGTGTGCGGTACGGCTTTAAAAACTCCGGAAAAATGGCGTTCAGAAGGTCATTGTCAAAAATTGTCTGTTTACTGAATAATGGAACATTGGCCTTGCCGGCAATTTTCAGATTGATCGTATAAAGGGCCGTCATCATAATAATACCGGAGAGCAGATCTCTTACCTTTAATTTAACATGGATCAGGCCCGTGCAGATCCCGGCCAGGACTCCGGCCCCGAAGGCGGCCAACAGGGCGAGATAAGGATTGATCCCCTTTGTGACCAGAACAGCGGCCACGGCAGCTCCCAGGGGAAAGCTGCCGTCCACGGTCAGATCGGGGAAATCCAGTATTTTGTATGTGATATAAACACCCAGAGCCATGATTCCGAAAATAAGGCCCTGTTCAAGTATGCCTAATAGAATACTCATAATCTGCATCTCCTAAATATATGATGTGCGGCCGGCGTCTAAGTTACCGGTGCGGCCCGGGCCGCGTAAGTTTATCATGCCCGGCCTTTGCCGCGTGCATTTACTCTGCTGTGATCTCCGTAAATATTTCCGCATTTTCAATAACGGCCGGGTCCACGGCAACGCCTAAATTATCCGCAACCGCCTGATTGAAGTATATGCTGTAATCCTCAAAGGTTTCGTAAGGCATTTCACCTGCGGCAGCCTCGCCCTTTAATATCTTTGCTGCCATCTGCCCGGTCTTTTTGCCAAGCTCGATATAATCGATCCCTGCGGCGGCCAGACAGCCAATCTTTACCTGCTCGATCTCGCTGCCAAATACAGGGATATTTTTTTCGCCGGCCTTGGCCAGGATCGTGGGGAGGCCCTGTACGACCGTGTTGTCTGTAAGATTATTGAGGCAGTCCACCTTAGTAAGGATATTGTCGGCAGCCAGAGGAATATCTGCGGCTGTGGAAATACCCACGTCGACGATCTCAAAACCATAGCTGGCAGCTTTTTCTTTGTATTCTTCAATGGTGGAAATGGAGTTGACTTCGCTGGTCGTGTACATGATGCCAATGGTTTTGGCTTCCGGAAGCATATTGCGGATCATCTCCAGTTGAGCGTCCACCGGCAGCTTATCGGATGTACCGGTTACATTGCCCACGGGCATTTTATCCTCGCCGGCCAGCTCTGCGGCTACCGGGTCGGTCACTGCGGTGTAGATTACCGGGATGTTGGCATCCAGAGCGGCATTGTAGCAGCTTAACGCACTGGGCGTCGCGATGGCGCAGATCATATCCGGCTTGCCTGCGGCGAACTGGGAAGCGATCTGGCTGGCGGCTCCGGAATCAGCCTGGGCGTTTTGAAACTCAAGGGTCAGGTTTTCACCTTCCACAAAGCCTTCGCTGGCCAGGCCCTCGATAAAGCCCTGGCGGCAGTTGTCAAGAGAGCCGTGCTCGGCGTACTGGGTGATGAAAATTTTATATGTTTTTCCGTCGCCGGCAGCGTTAGCGCTGCTGTCTGTTGTGGTATCCGCAGCGGCTGTCGTTTCCGGAGCCTGGGAATCTGTGGCATCGGCTGCCTGTGTACTTTGGTCCGGGGCAGTGGCAGCCGGAGCGGTTGTATCCGCTGGATTTTTGCCGGTGTTGCCGCTGTTTCCGCAGCCGGTGATCGTGGCGGCGGCTAAGGTAAGTGTCAATAATGCTGCGATAATTTTCTTTTTCATAATAAGGTTCCTCCTTGTTGTTCAAACCTGACGATTCAAAAGGGGATATGGAACAGGCTTTCCACAAATAAAAAAACGCCTCAAACATATACTATGCTTGAGACGGTATAATATCCGCGGTGCCACTCAAATTGACTTACGCCCACTTTTTAAATGTACTGACATACACTCCTTATTGATAACGGGTTTGGTTCCCGACAGCGCCTACTTTGTAACATTTCGGGCCGCCCTCAAAAGTCCATTCGGCTTTAAACTCAATGCGGCCTTCCCACCATCGGCTGCTCTCTGTGAAATCGTTTGGAAGCTTACTTCTCTTTCTCATCGGTTTGGTTTGGTTGTATTTGGTTTTTTCAAGAATAATACTTTTCAAAACATTTGTCAAGAGTGAATTTTCAAAATTTTATAGTTACTATTCACGGGGCTTGGCTCAGCCCCTCGTGAATAGTTACAAATTTTGTTACAGCCGCAATATAACAGAAGCATAAAACATATTCCCCTTTTTACGAAAATCAGCCGCACCGCGATATCTGGAAGCGATTTCCCGGATGGAAGCAGCCCCGATCCCGGTTCCACTGCGCTTGGAGGACAGGAGTGTATCTCCAAGCATTTTTACCTCGGTGGTGCAGGTGTTATCTGTGAGGATGAACAGATCATTTTTTTGCATCGTAATCCGCAGGTGTATCTCAGTTCGGGGTTTATTTTCACGTATGCAGGCTTCCACGGCATTTTCAAGAAGATTGCCCAAAAGGACAGCGATATCCGTGTCAGTGACTGGACAGCTTTCCGGCAGGGAGATGCGGGCGTCAAAGCGGATGCCCTGTTCTCTGGCCAGGGCTGCATAGTAGCATACGATGGCGTTGACGATCTCGTTGCGGGAGAAAAGCTCCATCGTATCCGGCGGCAGTTCCTTTTTATACAGATCGATATATTCGGCAAGGCCCTCCCGGTCGTTGCCGTCGATGTAGGACTGGACCACGGCCAGATGCTGCCGGAGATCATGCCGTGCTTTCCTTGTAGCTTCCATATTTGCCGTAAGACTGTCCATCTGTCTTTTTTGAGACTGAAGGCTTAGATCTGCATATTTGAGCGATTCCTCAAGCTGCGTCCGCTGCTTTGAAATTTCCAGGACGCGCAGAACGATATAGGATACATAGCAGGCGCCCAGCAGCATGAGATAGCGGGAAATGAGAAACTGCCAGGTGGCGTAGGCGTAAACGTCATCTGCGGTACAGTAGAGGATACCCATCAGTGTGGAGAACAGAGGAATGAGCCACATATATTTCCATAACTTACGGTCATTGATCTTCAACGCATTGGCAATCATGTGATTGAGAAAATGAAATATGTACGGGCAGGTCAAAATATATACGATGATACGGACAAGGTTGTAGATCAGATACGGATGCTGATCCGAAAAATCCCAGAAAAAATGGCTTTCAATAAAATTGGCGTTGCCAAATACGAAGAAGGACCAGGCGATCATAAGCAAATATGTATACATTAACCGGGGGAAGCTTTCTTTGATGAGCAGAAAAGAAAACACCAGATTGATCCCCATAAAGCCGTAACGCATCAGCGTTGTGACCTGGGCGGCCGCCGCATAGCCATCGAGATTGACGTAGTAAAAACACATGCTGTTGACCGCAGAGATCGCGACCATCACCAGCACGATAAATCGGAACGGGATTCTCAGCCGGTCACGGAACAACCAGTATCTGGGCAGCCCAAAAGGAATAAAATCCAGAAACGGAAAAAGTAAAGTCATAAATGTATTCATCATACTAAAATATCCTCCCTTATACGTTGAAAAAGGTAGTCATTATATTTCTTTTCAATCGCCTTGCGGTCACGCTTGCGAAAGGGAACGCGGTCACTGTTAACCATGACAAAATTCAGCGTTTCGATATATTCAGCCTTATCCATATTGATCAGGCAGCCGCGGTAACACGATAAAAACTGAGGATAAGGTGAGAGCAGCAGCTCCAGCTCTGAAAAAGAAAGGCGAAGACGCAGTATACCGCGGTTTTCCGTCTGGATACGGACATAATGGTCATCCCGGTCACACCAGAGGATTTCACCGAGAAGAATCTTTTCACCGGCGGCATTGATAAAACGTCCATTGCGGATCTTACCGATATTAGCCTGCTGCATGGCTTTGACAAAAGCGTCATACGTATAGGGCTTTACAAGATATCCGCAGGCCCGGACCGTGTAGCTTTCGACAGCATATTCACGGCTGGAGGTGACGAATATGATCGCGGCCAGATCATCCTTTTCACGGACCGCACAAGCTGTCTCGATGCCGGACAGGCCGTCCATATACTGGTCGATAAAGATCATATCATAAGCTTCCGTATTAAATTGCTCAAGAAAGTCGGTACCGTTTTCAAATGTATCAATGGTCATTGCTTCACCAGCGTAGTATTGTTTCGCAAATTGCAGGATATCCCTGCTCAGATTATTTCGGCATTGTAAGACGTCATCAATCACTGCAATATTCATAATTTCTGATATGTTCTGTCTGCGCAGTATGACAGAACCCTCCTTCCCCGAGGTATTTTGATCCATGGTAAACTCCTTGTAATAAGTATACGTATATTTACTTACATTGTAAACAAAAAACGTCCTCAGCGGGTATGCAAAATGCGGCCAAAAGCTGCGTATTTGAGCCACTAAATTGATTTTATGTCCGGCGTCCTGTAATGTAAACTTATAGATCAGACGCAGGACGTAGTACATATTCAAATATCCTGGTTAGGAGGCGGAAAAATGCAGAAGGTGAGTATATGCTTTGGAGATGCGGCCGAGGGCGACTTACTGCGGCAGTATGTCAAACGTTATTATACCGGAAAAAAGCTGACTGTTTTAGTGGACGAGTGCAGGAACTGGCCGGAGCTGGCCATCAGCCTGAAAAAAGAGGAGAAGGATGTGGTGATCGTTGCTTTAAATGGTGTGAAGGGAATGGATACAGTTGTTTGTTCCTACCCGATGGTCAATCGGATGATCTGGATATCGGACATGGATTTTGCGCTGCAGTCCTTTCGCCTGTGTGTTACCTACTTTTTTATGAAACCGATAACTTATATGAAAATGGAAAGAGCGCTGGATGCCTGTCGTATACCGGGGAATATAAGCGGATAATATGGGGCGGACATTGGCCTGGGGGATCAGGAAGGGCATGTCAAAACGTAAAATAAACAAGTATCTGCTGCCGGCAGCGACGGTCATCTGTGTTATTGTCGCAGTGATTCTTTGGAGCTTCCGCGACGCCGGGAGCGCAGGGGATCGGGAGGCGGTGATGCCTCCTGCCGGAATGTTTGAATGGAATGAGGATACCATCGGTCATGTGGATGACGCTCTCAGGCTTATTGATGCGCTGCCGATCACCCGCTGGTATCAGGAGGTTGACGAAAACTTAGATGCGGATGCCATACGGTCGTTTATACGAACACTGGGCCGGCAGGGGGTTCGGGTTTATGCCCTGATCGGTTCCGTGGAATGGGGCTTTGAGGCGGATGCCCGGTCGCTGATCGGCCAGCTTAAAACCATTGTACAGTATAATGAAAATGTCCGGGCGGATGAGCGGTTTTACGGAATCATGCTGGATATTGAGCCCTATACGACCCAGCGGTGGAAGGCGGCGCCTGAGGAAAGTATGGAAACTTATGTAAACTCGATGCGCAGCGCTTACCGTTTTTTGTATGGCACAGACCTGAGGACTGCATTGTGTATTCCAAGGCATTATGACGATCAGGAACTGATGGACGGACTGGAAGCCCTGATCCGCGACTGCTGTGATGAGGTGGCGGTCATGGATTATGACTGCGGCAATGAAGTGGAAAAAATACGAAACGAAAAATCCCTGGCACAAAAGTACGGTAAGGAGCTTCACTGTATTCTGGAATTTCAGGAGGTCGGTAAGCACGGTCTTACGGAAGATAAAACCTATGGGAATAAAGGGCTGGAAGCGGCCGATGCGGTGTGGAACACGATGCAGGAGATGTATGCGGACACGGTGATCGTCCGGGATTACCACTGGGCACAGCCCGTGGCCGGGATGCTGGAGGAGGTGGAAAATGCAGATTAGAAAGGTACTTCGACAGGAGAGAAAGTTTGTGATCAGTATGGAGCAGTTTTACAGGTTTGACGGTGAGCTGGCCTGTCTGTTAAAGCCGGACGCCCACAATGGCCCGGAAGGGTATATGGTGCGCTCCCTCTATTTTGATACATTAATGGATAAGGATTATTATGATAAACTGGCCGGCGTGGAGCTGCACAGGAAGATGCGGCTGCGTATTTACAGCCCCGACAGCGACGATGCGCTTTTGGAAATGAAGCAAAAGCAGGGAACGAATCAGTTGAAGCGGTCATTGATCGTATCACGGGCCGACGCCAAGCGGATTGCCACCGGGGATTATGAACCGCTGCTTGCCTACAGTGAGCCCTTTGCTGCGGAATGCTACGGTGTCTTAACCATGGGCTGCTATATGCCCCGGGTTGTGGTGGAATATCGCCGCAAGGCTTACGTCCTCCCGGAAAATGATATCCGTATCACCTTCGACAGCCAGATCCGGGCGTCATCATTGACGGGAAATATGTTTGACAGGCATCCGGGCCTGTTTCCAGTGATGCATCCGGCCGATGTTGTGCTGGAGATCAAGTACAATCATTTCCTTCTGGCCTACGTGAAGGACATTATGAGGGTGTGTAACCGCAGTGAAACGGCCGTCAGTAAATATACACTGGCGCGGGCCGGAAGAATAAGCTTTTAATAGAGGAGTGATATGAAAATGAATGATTTTTTAACAAGCTTAATTCAACAGGTGGATGCTTTAAGTATCCGGGAAATCGTGATCCAGCTCATTGTCGCGGCGGCTCTTGGTATGGTGATCTACCTGTCCTATTATCTGGCGCATACCGGAACTGTATACAGCCGGAAGTTTAATGTGAGCATTATAGCACTGACCATACTGACCACAGTCGTTATGACGGCCATCGGAAATAATGTGGCGTTGTCACTTGGTATGGTAGGTGCTCTGTCCATTGTCCGTTTCAGGACCGCCATTAAAGATTCCAGAGATACGGTTTACATTTTCTGGGCAGTGGTCGTGGGCCTGTCCTGCGGCGTGGGCGATTATATTACCGCCGGCCTTGGAAGTGCCGCGGTGTTTATCGTTTTATTGATCCTTGGACGCATTAAAAATGAAAACCGTATGCTGCTCATCGTGCGCGGTGCACGGAGCACCGACAAACGGATCATGTCGGTGGTCACGGAATATTTTCGCCGGCGGGTGGAGCTGCGGGTGAAAAATACGACGGACGAGACGGTGGAGCTTATTTATGAAATACCGCTGAAATATTTCAGCCGGTCCAGCAACCGGGCGGAGAGCATCGAGGACTGCCTGTATGACATTGAGCATATCCAGTATGTCAATGTCGTAGCTCAGGACGACGATATCAGCGGCTGAGCCGGCCTATTTATACGTAGGTGACAGTCAGGAGGTATATTTTTGAAAAAGAAACTTTTTGTACTGCTCATTGCCGCAGTCACTGTTGCGGGAACGATAACGGCGCAGGTGCTGTCCGGGAATTTTAAATACCGGATACACCAGCATAAGGAATATCCGTCCACAGAAGCTCTGATCACCGATGCCGACGCGTGCATTAAGCCAACCGCCGCCTCAGCGATCCAGTATGATGGCGATGCGGTGGATGTGGCGTTGCTGAAAACGCATCTGCCGATCATTGTTATTAACACGGACGAGGCAATTCCGGGAGTTCCCTATTATGGGGAGGGCAATTATCACCGCATGTACACGACCACATCCGCCGGTGACACACAGCTATTGGCGGCAATGAGGATCATAGATAACAGGAATACATATAATTCCATGGCGGACACGCCGGCCTTGGAGACAAACATCCATATCCGTGTCCGGGGAAATACTTCCCGGTGGTTTGATAAAAAGTCTTATGCCATAGATACGGTGGATGGCTCCGGAAATGCGGCGGACAAAAAGCTTCTGGGGATGGAAAAGGCGCATGAGTGGGCACTCCACGGACCATTTTTGGATAAGACACTGATGCGCAACTACATGGCCATGAATATCAGTGGCGAGCTGATGGATTACGCCCCCGATGTACGGTTTTGCGAGGTCGTACTCAACGGGGAATATCAGGGGCTTTATGTTCTGATGGAAACGGTCAGCCGGGGGAAGGGCCGGATCGATGTGGAAAAGCCAAATAAGATGAAAAATGTGACCGGATACATCGTAGAGATCGATAACGCTACAAGTCTGCCGCTGACAGCCCTGGATAATTTCACAAAGTACACGTCCATTCTAAGGAAGGACTCCTTTTTTGACCTGGTCTATCCGGGAAAATCCCAACTGACGCCGGAGCTGAAGGCCTATGTGGAAAAGGATATGAGCGCCTTTGAGAAGGCGTTGTACTCCTATGATCACGATACACTGGCCTATGGTTTTCAAAAATATGTGGATATCGATGAGTTTGTCGATTATTTCATACTCATGGAAGTCTTTTTACAGCACGATACAGGAAATCTTTCCACTTATTTTTATAAGGATATCAACGGGGTATATAAGCCCTGTGTTTGGGATTTTAACAATGACCTGGAAAATATCAGTGTGATCAGTGACGATGATTTTTATATCCGTAAATTTGTATCCGTTCAGGCGCCGTGGTTCTGGATGATGATCAAGGATGACAGCTATATCAACCGAATCATTTCCAGGTACAGGGAATTGAGAAAAGGTATTTTAAGTGACGCCTGGCTCACAGGATATATCGAGGATACAAAAAATTACCTGGGCAGTGCAGTGGACCGGAACTTTGCCGTGTGGGGGTACAGCTTTAACCCGGACAATCTGGACATGCGCAACAAGCTGCGCCCGGATGAGCGCAATCCCCGTTCCTACGACGCGGCTGTGGCGCAGATGACAGACACCCTTCTGGAACGCCTGGCCTGGCTGGATGAAAATATTGAGATATTAAGGCAGTATTGCCATGAGTCAGCGGTGAAGAAGTTTAATCATTGAGTACGCCGGCACGCCAAGAGCGTGCGCTTTATAGAAAGGAAATTATGAAAAAGTTTATCATCGTTTGTACGGCGCTTATTTTGGCGGTCTGCGGCTGGCTGTTTCTATCCCAGCGTACAGGATGGGTTGTCCGCCTGGATACCGGCAAAGAGGTGAGCACCTTTACATGGGTATCGGGAAAGCAGATCCTTGTGGATTCGGGAAATGGGCCACAGCCCTTTGAAATCCGCGGCGTCAATATGGGCGTGGGCATTCCGGGGCATTTTGCGACCGATTATGCCATCGATAAGGAAACCTATCTGCGCTGGTTTGGCCAGATCAAGGCAATGGGCGCCAACTGTATCCGTGTTTATACATTGCTCCGGGATGATTTTTATGATGCGGTGTGGGAATATAATAAAGATAATCCGGACCCGCTCTATATTATCCATGGGCTTTGGGTCAACGACTATACCCTTTATTCCCACGCCGACGCCTATGATTCCGATTTCCTTGGGGAAATGATCAAGGATTCCCGGACGCTTGTGGATATGATCCACGGGAATAAATCCTTTTCTCTTGGGGAGGATCTGGGCAACGGCGTGTACAACAAAGATATTTCCCCCTGGGTCATCGGCTATATCCTTGGTGTGGAATGGGAGGACACTACGGTGGCCTTTACGGACCATATGAAGGAGGAACTTAATTCCTATGAAGGGAAATATATGTATACCACTGAGGATGCCTCACCCTTTGAGGCGATGCTTGCACAGGTGGGCGACCGGATCATTGACTATGAGACAAAAAAATATTCATCGCAGCGGCTTATCGCGTTTTCCAACTGGCCCACTACGGACCCTCTGGAATGGGATGATATGGTGGAGTACTATTTCCGAAAGTTTGAACAGGTGGACGTGGAGCATATAAAGACGACGGATGCATTTTTGTCCGGTCAGTTTGCATCCTACCACATTTATCCGTATTATCCGGATTATCTGGGATTTATGGATGAGCTGGGGATAACCGTGCTCAATAAAGATGCGTTTGTGGAAAACGGTGTATTTAATTCTTACCGGGCATACCTGTCGCTTCTCAACGCATATCACACCATGCCGGTGGTCATTGCCGAATATGGCGTTCCCTCCTCCCGGGGCCGGGCCCAGTCGGACCGGAATACTGGCCGTGCCCAGGGCGGTATGTCCGAGGCACAGCAGGGGGAGGCGCTGGTGTCCTGCTATGAGGATATTATGGCGGCCGGCTGCGCCGGTTCGATTGTATTTACATGGCAGGATGAATGGTTCAAGCGGACGTGGAATACAATGGCCTACACGGATCTGACAAAAACGTGCTATTGGAGTGATTATCAGACCAATGAGCAGTATTTCGGGATACTCTCCTTTGATCCGGGCGAAGAAAAAAGTGTATGCTATGTGGATGGGGATGTATCCGAGTGGAAGCCGGAGGATAAAGTCACAGACAGCGGTCCGGCGTCACTTTATTGTAAATATGATGAGAAGTACGTTTATTTTTACATCCATAAGGATAACTTTAAATTTGGAACCGATACCCTGTATATTCCAATTGATACGACCCCGAAGTCCGGGAGCATGACCTGCGGCGGCCTGCCAGCCGCTTTTGAGAAAGCTGCGGATTTTGTGCTCATCATCTCGGGGGAGACGGACAGTAAGCTGCTTGTGCAGGAGCGCTACGAGGCGCTTCGGGCTATCTATTCCCACCGGGTCTATTTGCAGGATGCCTATCTGAACGAGCCCGCCCGGGATACGGATAAGTTTGTGCCCATACGTCTGATGCTCCAGATTCCGGATGACCCGACGGCAGAGCTTGACAATAAAGGCTATGATACGGCGGAAACTTTTGATACGGGAACGCTGACTTTTGGCAATGGAAATCCGGATTCGGAGGATTTTAATTCCCTGTCGGACTTTATCGTCCGGGGCGATGACATTGAAATACGCCTGCCATGGTCGCTGCTGAATTTCTTAAATCCTTCGGAAATGGTTGTCCATGACGACTATTATGAACACTATGGGATCGAAGGGCTTGAGATCCGTGAGATGTATGCCGGTGTGGGCGGCGCGGGGGATACGATACCTATGGGAGCCATACCGCTTAAAGGCTGGGGGCGTCATCCCACATACCATGAGCGGTTAAAACAGGGATACTATGATCTTCAGGCGCTTTGGAGCGGATCACGGTGATTTTTTGTAACCGTTCGTTTCCTCTGAGCGGTTACGGCTTTTTGAAAAGGGAGGTGAGAGGCTTATGGTGCTTCAGGTAAACCTGTTGATCTATGCGTATATGGCCCTGTGTGCCTGTATGCTTATTTTTAATATGTTCTATGTGAGCCGGTCACGGTGGCACAGCTTTAAAAATCCGGGGCGGATAAAGAAATACAGGGAATGGATGGAATACTGTATTCAGGACCCGGACCAGGATGTCTTTGATGAATTTCAAAAGAAAGTATGGGATCGAAAACTAAAAAGAAGCTCTCAGCTTATCCTTTTTCAGACAGCCCTGGAACAGGTGGCAGAAGGTGCGGCCACCCGGGAAAAGCTGATTAGCTGGATGCATGTCCATAGAGATATGGTCTATGCTCTTGGCAGCAGTTATTTAAAGAAAAATGGCATGGAGAAGGCGTATTACGCATATATTCTTGAAACGTACCAGCTTTGCGGGGCGTCGGAAAAGGACCCGTTTGTATTGCAGATGCAGCAGCTTGTCATGGATCATTCCATATATTGCAGGGAAAATGCCCTGTGCGCTCTGTATGCCGGTGGTACTGCCAGCCATGTGGTCAAGGCTTATGAAATACTGACCCGCATGGACATACAGCACAGCCTGAAAATGGTCACGGACGGGCTTCTAACTTTCAATGGAGATAAGGAAGTGCTGGCGGAGGCTTTGTGGGGCGCGTGGGGCCATTTTTCCGACAGCTACCGCGCGGCTTTTATAAACTTTATCCGTATGGTTTCCGGAAGCTTTACCGGACGTTTCCTGCCGATTTTGACGGATGCCGGGTATGACCGTGAGGTCCGTTTTGCAGTACTGCGCTATTACAGGAAATATTATTATCCGGAAGCCCGTGAGGAGCTGAGATATCTGGCCGCACACTGGGAACAGGTGGATTGGGAGTTTTCGGCGCTGGCGGCGCTGGCCCTTGAAAATTATCCCGGGGCGAAAACTGTGGAAGCGCTGCGCCTGGGCTGCCGGAGCCGGAACTGGCATGTCCGCTATAACTGCGCTCAGTCGCTGTCACGGCTTTTATGTGTGGAATCGATGGAGCGGATCACTATGGACGAGACAGATGCATATGCAAAGGATATGCTGATGTACAATTTATCACTTAAGGAGGTGGAGCGCAATGATGGACATGATTAAACTGTTTTTATTTTTTGTCAACGTCTTTTTTGTTGCATATCTCATCGGGTACAGCACCTTTTTGTTTTTATCGGTGCTCACCGGTGCTTCACAGCTTTACCAAAAGCGCAGAGATGAACAGCTTAAAGGCGCGCTCCGCCGTGACTTTTACATTCCTATCAGCATTATCGTGCCTGCCCACAATGAAGAAAAAACCGTGGTAGATACGGTGTTTTCTCTGCTGGAGCAGGATTACCATCTGTATGAGATCATCGTGGTGGACGACGGCTCCACCGATAAAACCGCACAATATCTGGTAGAAGCATTTAACATGAAAAATATACGCAGGCCGGTGCGCCGCAGGGTAGCGTGTAAAAAAGAGCTTGCAATTTATGAGGCCGTGCACAATAATATATCCATCACGCTTGTTGTCAAGGAAAATGGCGGCAAGGCGGACAGTTTGAATATGGGGATCAATGTGTCCAATTATCCTTATTTTCTCTGTATTGACGCGGATTCCATGCTGCAGCGCAACTCTTTATATGAGATCGCCAAGCCTGTATTGGAGGATGACCGGGTCGTGGCGTGCGGCGGCCAGGTAGCCGTTTCCAACGGGATACGTCTGGTCAATGGCGAGGTAAGGGATTACAGTATGCCAAAGAAGCTTGTGGTGGCTATGCAGGTGCTGGAGTATGAGCGCTCATTTCTGGCTTCGCGGATATTTATGAATCATTTTAACGGGAATCTGATCATTTCCGGTGCCTTTGGCTTATTTAAAAAGGAGACAGTTCTGCTGGCCGGAGGCTATGACGCTTCAACGATGGGGGAGGATATGGAGCTGGTCGTTAAGCTCCATTCGTTCTGCCGGGCGAACCGTATCGATTACTCGATCCAGTATGCGCCGGACGCTATCTGCTGGAGCCAGGTGCCGGGAAGTATAAAGGATCTGATGAAGCAGCGCAGGCGGTGGCATATCGGGCTTTTTGAAAGTCTGATGAAATACCGGAACGTGGTGGGCAAAAAAGGTTATGGCCTTCTTGGAACAATTTCGTTTTTATATTTTTGGATCTATGAGCTGCTCTCACCATATATCGAGGTTTTCGGACTGCTGACCATTGCCCTGGCCTATGCGGTCAACCTCATCAATGAGCCGTTTATGATCCTGTTTTTCCTGGTTTATGCGGCCTTTGGGTGTATTTTAACGCTGATTTCATTTTTCAGCCGGCTTTACATGCAGAACATGAAAATAACATGGAAGGATTCACTCAAAGCCATACTGCTCAGTGGGTTTGAGCTGGTGGGGCTGCGTTTTATCCTTATGCTCGTGCGGATGAATGCCCTGATTGGCTATCGGAAGAACCGGCACAACTGGGGAACACTCGTGCGGCAAAAGCATCATCGGGAATCGGAATAGGGAGGTTGACATGGACAAAAAAAGCAGGAATGACACGGAAAGCTTCAGAAAAAGAGAGCGGTTAAAAATTATTCTGGGAACAACTTTGGCCTTCGTGCTGTTGGCTCTGGTGCTTGTCCTGTCCGGCCTTTTTGACAATACTTACGACAAGGATAATGGTTCGTCCGGAATGAAGGCTATCCAGGCCCGGGAAGTCTTTGACTTTGTTAAATCCGGTAAAACCGATGTGGAATATAAGGATACGGAGGGTGTGCCCGGAGCGGATGCTCTGGGCCGCCGGTGGTATGAGGCCGGTTATGAAGCGTCGGGCTGGAAAACGGCTGCCGGCTCCTTCGGCAGCGTGGACGGACAGCTCAGTACCCGGGTTAACGGGGCATACCCGGCAAATCTGCTGAACCACTATGCATCGGACGGTACAGCCATACCTGTTTATTATTTCCGTATGGAATTTGAGGTTGAGGATTTTTCTGTGATCCGGCAATTATCCGGAAAAATACAGTTTGACGATGCGGTTGTTGTCTATCTTAACGGAGAGATGATTTTCTCTGACAATGTTCCGGAGGAAGGATTTGACCCGGAGAGTGGCTACGGCGCCGGGGAAACCGTGGATAAATCCCGAACTGCCACCTTTACCGCCGACGCCTGGTCCGGGCTTGTGGAGGGCAGGAACTGTATCGCGGTGGAGGTACATCAGGCAAATAAAAACAGCTCCGATGTATATTTTGATCTGCTGTATCTCAAAGGCTATCCCGGCAGCAGCCAGGAGCAGACGCTTAATACATCAGGGCTTATCCTTCAGCCGGGAGTCAATGAAAAATCCCGGGAGGTCAACTGGCTGACCGAACAAAAGAGCGCTTTTATGCTCCAGTATTGTAAGCTCAACGAAAATTTCAGAACCTATCGGGAGACTGAAATGGAAATGCGCCAGATGGATGACCAATACTGCTATAAGGGCGATTTAACCGAGCTTATTTCCGGGAGCACGTATCTTTACCGTATCCGCGATAAAAATACCGGAGCTCTGTCCGCGCAGTATACGGTAAAAATACCATCGGATCCGGCAGGATTTACCTTCCTGTTTGCGGGAGATCCTCAGATTGGCGCCGATGATCTGGAAAATGATGCCGCTGCCTGGGAACGGACACTGGAGGTTGGACAAAATATGGCAAAGGATGCGGCATTTATCATATCCGCGGGTGATCAGGCGGACAGCTCTAAGGAGGCGGATGCTCTTTTGGAATATCAGGGTTTTCGCAGCGCGGATGTTCTTAAAAGCCTGCCGGTTGCCGTGAACCGGGGAAACCATGATTCCGGAACGGACCTCTATGATCTGCAATTTAAGACGCTCAATACAAACAATATCCATGATGATTACTTTATGTATCAGGATGTATTGTTTGTATCGATCAATTCCAATAACAGCAAATACGAGAAGCATGTTGATTTTCTGAAAAAAGCCATTGAACAGTGTCAGCCCCGGTGGATCGTGGTGACGATGCACTACTCCATGTTCAGCACGGGGCCCCATGCCGGCGAAGATAAGATTGTCGATCTGCGCAATGCCCTGGCACCGGAATTTTCAAAGCTGGGAGTGGATCTGGTGCTGTCCGGCCATGATCATCTCTACGCCAGAAGCTATCTTATGGAAGGTCTGACATCAACCGGCCGGGAAGACGGTGCGAAAGCCGATGGCCAGACGCTTTACCTGGCGGGCACCTCATCGACGGGGAGCAAGTTTTATGAAAAGACCGCAGAAAATTATGATTATATCGCTTTCTATGATAAAGAGAGCACAAAAGCGCCCCTGATCTCGTCCATAACGATCCAGGGAGACACGCTGACGATAAAAACAGTGCGGGTCACGGATCTGAAACTGTTTGATACATGTACGATCACAAAATAGAGGATTTGAGTATAAGGAGCCCTGGGGGCAGCCCGATGGGCTGTATCACAGGACTCCTTATGGTATTACTTAATAAAAAATTATTAAATCATTTGGATGTGGACAATAAAACATTGCAATTATAATGCACAAATTATATAATAAAAATACACATTATAATGACCGGTTTGCCGACAGGATAAGGAAGGAATAAACGACGTGCGTGAGAATATTTACAAAAACAACTGGTATCCATTGTCATCCAGCCAGATGAATATCTGGAACCTGGAACAGGCCTTTAAAGGTACACCCATGAATAATATCTGTGAGACCATCCGCATAAGAGGAACCTTTGATGCGGAGACGGCCGCGAGATGCCTGAATCTGGTGCTGGAATCTGACAGCTCATTAAGAACGCGGATATTCCTTGATGCGGACAAGACTCCGGTGCAGTATGAGACGGCCTATGCTCCCGAGCAGTTTCCGGTGCTGGATTTTTCACTGACGAACCAGGAGGGGATGCGGCGCTGGGAGAAGAGTATCACCCGGGAAGTAATGCCCGTTTTGGACGCGCCGCTGTATCAGTTTATTATTATAAGGATTGGCGAGCATGAAGGGGAAATACTGGTCAAGACCCACCATCTGATTTCCGACGGCTGGTCGCAGGTGGCGCTGATCAATAAAATCGCAGTGACCTATCTGGATCTGCTTGAGGGGAAGGAGGTCCATTTGGAGTCTGCGCCAAGCTATCGTCTTCACGTGGAGGCGGAGCAGAAATATCTGACCTCAAAGCTTTATGAAAAGGATATGGCCTACTGGCGGGAGCTTTTAAAAAATGTGCCCCAGCCGGTGTCTCTTAAAGATTATCACAGCGCAGATATCAGCCCCGTTGGGCATCGCAAAACCTTTTATCTGTCGGAGGTCTTAAACCACGCGATGACGGCTTTTTGCACCGGCCATCGGGTGGCGCCTTTTGCTGTTTTTTATATGGCGGTGGCTATTTATCTCAAGCGCACCAAGGGGGTGGAGCGCTTTTGTATGGGAGCGCCGGTACATAACCGCAGTACGCAAAGTGACCGGAAAACGACGGGGATGTTTGTCAGTACGCTGCCGTTTTTCTCAGAATTGGACGAGTCGTGGAGCTTTGAGGAATTTAACGGCTATCTGACCGATCAGTGGCTGGACCTGCTGCGCCATCAAAAGATATCTTATGCGAAGATCGCTGCTATATCACGGGAAGAAAATCCCGACGTCAACCAGCTCTACCATCTGGTATTATCCTTCCACAACAGCCAGGCTTATAAAAATCATAATACCCAGGTCACTTTCCTGGGGCAATGGCAGTATTCCGGCTATCAGGCGGAGCATATATGCATCCACCTGAACAATATTGAGGATGAGAAGCGCTATTCTGTAAATTATGATTACCTGACCCAGTTGTTTTCCGAGGAGGAGATTGAAAATTTCCATAATTATATTGTTAATATTCTCAATCAGGCACTGACGTGGCCCGAGCGGCCCATACGGGAGCTGTCCTTTTTAGGGCCGGCTGAGGAGGAGAAGGTGCTGTACGGCTTTAACCGCACCGAGCGGTTCGTGCGGCCGGCTTCCATCGGGCAAAAGCTTCGGGAAATCTGCCGCAAATATCCGACCCGCGCTGCGGTGATCGAGGACCATCAAAGATACACCTATGACATGCTGTGGGAAAATGCTCAGGCGGTGGCACAGGTGATTTTAGCGAATAAAAATGCGGCGGCCGCTCCCGCATCGGATGCTCAGGGCGTTTCTGCGGCTGCTCCCGCAGCGGATTTTAGCGCTGCTTTGGCGAATGCGGGTACGGCCGGAGACGGCATCGTAGCGCTGATGCTGCCGCGTTCCTTCTGGCTACTTGCCGCTATGGCGGGAACGGCGCTGGCCGGTAAGGCCTGGGTACTGCTGCCGGAGGGGCTGCCGTCGGTTCGGATCAGCGAGATCGTGGAGGACTGTCATCCGGAGCTTTTCGTAGGTACGGGGAGTGCTCTGGCGGACATTGCATCGGCATATCCGAAGATGCCGGTGCTGGACATAGATACGTTTATAAAGCGCACAGATCTGCCCATTGCTGATTCCGGCGAGATCTGCTTGGGCGGGCCGGACAGCCTGGCATATATGATTTATACCTCAGGGAGCACGGGAAAGCCCAAGGGTGTGGAAATCGAGCAGCGCTCTTTGCTTAATTTTGCTGAGAGTATGAGTGCTTACTATGGAACGGGCGCGGTGCTGTCTCTGTGTAATATCGGATTTGACGCTTTTTTGATCGAAAGTATTGTGCCGCTGCTGTGCGGTCAGACGATCGTTCTTGCGGGAGCGTCAGATGTGGAGGACCCGGCGGCTCTTGGAAGGCTTATACGCAGCTTTGCCGTGGGCTTTCTGACCACTACGCCGTCAAGACTTTCGGCATATATGAAAAACCGTAGTTTCCTGGATGCGGCGTCACGGCTGGAGGTCATCCTGTGCGGCGGCGAAAATTTCCCAGGGAGCCTGCTGACATTGCTTAACCGGCATACCGGTGCAAAAATCTATAATCAATACGGGCCTTCTGAAACGACGGTGGGCGTTACCATCGGTCTGCTGAATAAGACGGCATGTATCAGTGCGGGCCGGCCTATGCCCAACTGCCGGTGCTATGTATTGGATAAATACGGCAATCCTCTGCCGGTGGGCGTTTACGGTGAGCTGTATATTGCCGGTATTTGTGTAGGCCGGGGATATCATGGCAATGCTGCGCTGACGGCTCAGTCATTTTTGTCAAATCCTTTTGAACCTGGAGAAAGGATGTACCGCTCCGGTGATATTGCCGCCTGGACAAATACCGGAGAGCTTTTGATCAAAGGCCGCGCGGATGGTCAGGTGAAGGTGCGCGGCCAGCGGCTGGAGCTGGGAGAGGTGTCGGTCAAGCTGATGCGTCATCCCATGATCGGTGAGGCGGTTGTGCGTCTCCTTGATCTACAGGGATCGCAGGTGCTTGCCGCTTACTATACGGCTGATGCAAAGCTGCCGTCGTCAAAGCTTTATGAATTTGCGTCGTCCATCCTGCCGGATTATATGGTGCCTGCGGTATATATGCATGTTGCATCCATTCCTCTGACGGCCAATGGCAAGGTGGATATTGCAAAGCTCCCGCTGCCGGAGCTGACCCAGGCCTCAGGCAGCGGCGGACCGATGGCGGCCGGGATCCTTGAGGTGTTCCGGAAAGTGCTTAAAGCGCCGGAAATGCCGTTGGATGGCGATTATTTCCTCTATGGCGGAGATTCGCTGAATGCGCTGGAGACGCTGACGGATTTGGAAGAGCTTTTTGGAATCCGGTTGAAAGTAGCGGATCTGTATGCGTTCCGTACCGCGGCGCGGATGGAACAGCGTCTGGGCGGCGGGGAGATGGAGCAGTGCTGTGGTGGCGGGGAGACGGAGTGGTGCTACGGTGACGGGGTGACGGAGCTGTGTGTGGACCGTTCGGGCTTTACGAAAGCACCGGATTTGAAATACTACCCGCTGACGGCCCCTCAGATGGGGATCTATTTTGAAACAATGCTCCATCCGGAGGAGCACAGCTACAACATGCCATGTGCGTTCCGGCTGGGCGGGCCGTTGGACTTTGAACGTATGGAGGCGGCTTACAGACGTTTAGTTGAGATAGAACCGGCGCTGCGCCTTGGATTTGAGCAGACCGGCGAGGGCATTCGTCAGAAGCTGTGGGCGTTTGCTGAAATTCTGGATGGATTCACAGGGGAATTTGTGGAGCGGTTCAATGAAGTTTCGTTTGAGGACGCCAGGGAAGCGTTTGTACGCCCCTTTGATCTGTCCAGACCGCCGCTGATGCGTATTGGACTCTGGGAAGATACTGCCGGCTGCATTGTAATGATGGATATGCATCATATTGTGGGCGACGGCGAGACGGCGGCGATGCTGCTTGAACGGCTGAATAAGCTGTACATAGGGCAGGAACCGGAAGGCTGCGAACTGTCTTTTGTGGACTATGCATATTGGCAAAGCGGCCGGGAGGCGCAGGCTGTAGAGGCGGAGCGCCCGTATTGGGAGGAGCAGCTCGCTTCCATGCCGGAACTGCCGCAGATTCCGACAGATTTCGAGCGGAGCCACCAGACGGATATGACTGGCGCTGTCGTGGAGTTTTCCTTGACTGAAGGGGAGAGTGGCATTTGCGACAGCTTTTGCGAAGCCCACGGTTATACACCGTATATGCTGTTTACGGCGGCTTTTGGACTGCTTGTGTCAAGAATTTCCGGCAGCAGCGGATTTTTTACGGGGGTTCCGGTTTCCGGGCGGCGAAGTCGCAGCCTTGAAACCATGGCCGGCCTTTTTGTGAATACTCTGCCGTTAAGACTACAGTTGGATACTGCTGATTTGGCCGGAACTTACATGGAACGGGTGAAGTCTGCGGTCATCGGGCTGATCGACCATGCTGCCATGCCTTTGGAACGGCTTGTGGAGATGTCCGGCGTCCGGACGCCCGGCGGGGAAAATACATTTTATAATACACTTGTGTCTATGCGCCCGATGCTGCTGGATGGCGCTGAATTTGCCGGTTATCGTGTTCTTAGTGAGACAATGCCAGGGATACGGGCAAAGGTGGATCTGAATCTGGAAATTTACCGTATGGATCATCGCTGGCATTTCCGTCTGGAATATCCTGCGGGGCTGTTTCGGACGATGACGGCGCAGTTTTATGGGCGCAGCTTATGCACTGCGGCCGTGAGCCTGGCAAAAAATATGGACAGGCCGCTGGATGATATTGTGACCGTGTCGGCTCAGGACTGGTTTTACCTGGCTGGACAGACAGAAAATGCTGTTGCCGCATTTGCGGATGTGCCTATTGACCGGCTGGTGGATATGGCGGCTGTGATAGCTCCGGACCGCCCGGCACTGATCTTTCGGGGCGAAACGATGACCATGGGCGCGCTTAAATCCGCTTCGGATGCTCTCGCCCTGCGGCTTCGCGGTGCAGGGGTAAAGCAGCGGGATCATGTGGGGATTTTGAGTCTGCGGGGGCCGCAGCTAATGATCGCTATGATGGCGGTACTGAAGCTGGGCTGCGCCTATGTGCCTATGCTGCCGTCATTTCCTGCGAAGCGGCTGCAATCGATGATGGAGATTGGCGGTGTCGCACTGACACTGTGCGACAGCCGGACGATGCAGGCGCTGCCGGAGGGGCTTTCCTGCTGGTTTATGGATATCGGGGGCGAAGACGGCTCTGCCGCGGAGCCGACCGCCTGCGGCTTTGCTGGTGGAACGTCTGCTGGCGCGGCCACAGGGGCGACCCCCTGCGGCGCTGCCGGTGGTACGTTTGCTGGCGCGGCCACAGGGCCGGACGTCTGCGGTTCCTCCGCAACGGCCAGAGCCGCGGAGTTTGTTCCGGTGGAAGGCCGCAGCGGTGATGATGTATGCTTTATTTTGTTTACGTCAGGGTCTACCGGGGAGCCAAAGGGCGTGATGATCCGCCACCGTTCGATTTCCAATCTGTATTCGGTGATGTATCCAATATTATCACCGGCCCAGGGGGGCTGCCTGTGTCTTGCAAATTCGATTTTTGACATATTTATTACCGAGACGCTGCTTAGCGCAGCCATGGGAAATTATACAGTTATGGCTGATGAGGATGAAATGGTGCTGCCATGGCGCTGTGCGGCTCTGATCCGGAAGCATAATGTGCGGATATTGGAGTTTACGCCGTCCAGAGCTGCCCTGTTTGTGGAGAATGAAGATTTTTACCAGTGCCTTGACAAAATGCCGGTGATGCTCATGTGCGGGGAGGTCTTTCCTCCGCCATTGCTGGAAAAAATACGTAAGGGCGGGTGCCAGCGGATTTTCAATCTGTATGGGCCAACCGAGGTGACGGTTTATTGTACGATGGACGACGTGACCTGCGCGGATAAGATTACGGTGGGGCGCATTTTCCCCAACTGCCGGGCTTATGTGCTGGATGAACGGCGGAAAAGAGTGATGCCAACTGCCAGAGGAGAGCTTTATTTTGGCGGCGAATGTGTATCAGCGGGCTATGTGGGCCGTGAGGATCTGACAAAGGAGCTGTTTGTTCCGGACCCGTTTTTGCCTGGGCAGACGCTCTATCGCAGCGGCGATATTGTGCGGCTGCTGCCTGACGGGCGGCTGGACTTTGTGGGCCGCGCGGACCATCAGGTGAAGCTTAACGGCCAGCGTGTGGAGCTGGCGGAAATCAGCCGGAAGATGATAAGCTCCGGACTGGTCGGCCAGGCGGCTGTTGTGGTCGTGCCTGACGGGGAATTTAAGGCCCTTCGGGGATTTGTGACGCCGGTGAGTTCCGGGGATTCGGAGACGAAAGAAGGCGCCGGAGATGCAGGCGTACCGATGCAGGCCGATAGCGTGAGTATGGAGGAGCGCGCTGGGGATGCAGGGGCACCGATGCAGGCCGACAGCGTGAGCGTGGAGGCGCGTGCCAGTGGTGCAGACGCATCGATATGCTCTGGTAGCGTGGATATGAAGGCGCTGCGCTGCTATCTGGAATCGGAGCTGCCGCCTTATATGGTGCCGCCGGAAATCATCGTGCTGGATGCCCTGCCGGTGACAGCTTCCGGGAAAACGGATCTGAAGCGGCTGGAAGCGTGGAAAGCGCCGGAGATCGTGGCAGATTCCGGTACAAGCGCACTAGGCCTTTCAGATGGAAATAGTAGTGGTTTTGTTGTGGAACCGGTGACGCCGATGGCGGTAGTACAGTCGGTGAGCACGATACAGCCGAAGGCTACGGCAATGTCGGCGGAACCGGCACAGCCGACGGTAACTTTTGCAGATTTGGAAAAAATGTGGGATGAGGTTTTGCCCGGAAAAGCTATTGACATGGAAGCTTCCTTTTTTGAACAGGGCGGCACCTCATTGACGGCTCTGAATTTATTAAGCCGTTATTATAATCGAGGGCTTTCTATGACATTGGCTCAATTTTACGGGAATCCGACGCTGAAGGGGCAGATTGAATTTTTCTGCGGCAGTTTGGAAAGCACTGAAAACCCGGCGGCACAGGCAGCTCAGCCAGAGGTGGTGCAAGCATCGCCCGTAGAAGTGACGCAAACATCGCCCGCGGAGACGGCACAAACGGTTTCGCCTGTGGTGCCGCAGGCAACGCCGCAAAAGCGCGCCGTACTGCTCACCGGTGCGACGGGATTTTTGGGCGCGCATATTTTAAAGGAATTGATGGACCGGGGCTATGAGAAGGTCTATTGTATCGTTCGCGGGCAGGATGACGGGCGTCTGAGAGATACTCTGGGATGGTATTTTGGCAGGGGCTTTGTGACCTCTGTAAAACGCCGTATCTGTGCTGTTTGCGGAGATATTCTTCAGGAGGACTTTGGAATAGAACCTTTGGTGAAGGAAAAGCTGAAAGGCGAGGTGGGGCTGGTCATCCACGCCGCGGCGGACGTCCGCCATTACGCGGCCGGCGATGGCGCATTTCGCACAAATCGCGATGGAACCTGGCATGCCGCGAATTTTGCTGTGGCGTCTGGGGCCCGGCTTGTATATATTTCAACGGTAAGCCTTGGCAGCGAATATATCCGTGCATATCCGGAAATGCCCCGCAGCTTTAATGAAGACGATTTTGATATTGGACAGAATTGGTCAGATAATGTATATTTAAAGGGAAAGTTTGAAGGCGAGCGCATCGTCCGCCAGATTGCCGGCAGCGGGCATCCGGTGATGATCCTGCGGGTGGGCCGTTTGGTGGGCCGCAGCAGCGACGGCGTTTTTCAGAAAAATCCCGCTTCCAATGCTTTTTGGGGGCTGGTGTCCGGTATTATTCAGCTTGGCTTTGTTTCCAGGGAGCTGGCCGATATGCCTATGGACACCACAGCGGTGGATGAGTGTGCATCGGCAGCGGTGTCATTGATTGAAAATGGCACACAGCTTGTTTATCATTTGTATAATCCTCAGATGCTCACGGTCCGGGAGATGATCGCAGGATTGGGGCTTGATGTGCGTGAGGTTTCTCAGGAAGAATTTGAGGCCAGTCTGCGCAGCCATACCCGGTTTGGCGGAAGCACGGAGTTGAATATGTTGCTGAATCAGTACCAGAGGTTTATGCAGGTGCCGGTGCGCATTGCGCCGGAATGTACGCAGACGGTAGACTGCCTTGCGCGTCTGGGATTTTCGTGGAAAGCCCCGAAGATTGACCGGCTGCTTATGGGCTTCATTCCCGAAGAAAAGTGACGGATCTATGAAACCGGCCGCAAAGCGTATGCAAATTATTTTGGCCAGGAGGGAGCCATTATGCAGCTATCTAAAATACAGATTTTGATTATGGTCCTGGCCATAGCCGTCATGGTGATTTTTCTTATTCGTCTGCGGCACGGCCAGAGGATCATGCTGGTCCACAAATGCTATTATGCCACGGCCATATTACTCATTACATGGCTGCTTGAGATTATGGCCATGACCGCCGTGCCGCCGGATAATACGTGGCTGCTGGCGGTGCTGGACGGGCTGACGACGGTCAGCGGTGCATTTATACCGGCCTGCTCCCTCATGTTTTCTTTGTGCTATACGAGGGAGTATAATGACCGGATGCCGAAATGGCTCTGGCTGATCTTTATCGTGCCACTGATCACATCGGTGATGGTGCTCACTAATCCGCTGCACCATCTGTATTACCGCACGTTTGCCCTGGATATTACCCAGGTGGAATTCGGACCGTATTTTCCAATCCACAGCATGTATACTTATGCATGTGTGGCGGTATCCGTATTTATCATCATAAGATTTGCCATAAAAACAAAATCCCGACTTCATATATGGCAGGCTGTTTTGTTCACTGTGGGGAGTCTGGCGCCGTCGCTGGTGAACCTTCTTGTGACGCTGAGGTTTATTGGCGCCAGCATTGTCACCACGCCCATCAGCTTTACCGTGACCATGATCTTCCATGGCATTGTTATTTACCGGCTGCACTTTTTTGATATCCGTCCGGTGGCCATGCAGCAGCTGCTTAACTGGATCAGCGACTGCTATCTCGTGACCGCTTCTGACGGGCGGGTGGTGAATTATAACCAGCCGTTTCTGGAGCTTTTTGGAAGGTCCTATAAGATTCGGGAAAATATATGCCTGGGCGATTGTGTCAGTGATGAGGATGTGGAAAATAAAACACCGGTATACAATCTGCTCACGGCGCTGCGTTCCTGCGAGCGGATGGCATCCAAGGTCACCTATGAGCAGGCTGTGGATACGATGGAGGATGGGGAATCCCGGCGCTTCTGGTATTTGGTGGAGGTGTCGCCGGTGGCCATCAAGGGTACGGTGGGCGGTTATGTGTCCATATTCAAGGACATGACGCAGATTAAGCAGAGCATGCAGAAGATGCAGGATAACCAACTGAAAATGATGGAAAATGAACGTCTGGCATTTTTAGGACAGATGGTCGGCGGGCTGGCTCATAACCTGAAAACGCCGATTATGAGCATTTCCGGAGGCATCCTTTCGATTGAAAAGCTGATCACAGAGTGCCGGGAGAGTCTGGGCGATCCGGATGTGACCGTGGAGGATTACGGGGAAATTTATGATGAGATGGGCCAGTGGTTATCCCGGATGCAGGAGGCCGGCTCCTACATGTCGGATATTATCACGGCGGTCAAGGGGCAGGCGAGAAATATCAGTACGTCCGAGGATCTGGATTTTTCTCTGGATGATGCGGTGAAGCGGGTCATGCTCCTGCTGCGCCATGAGCTGCTGGACAGCCAGTGCACATTGAAGGTGGACCCGAAAATACAGGAACATGGAATTATGATCCATGGGGATATCAACAGTCTTGTCCAGGTGATCAACAATCTGGTCAGCAATGCCATCGATGCTCAAAAGCCCGATGGAAATCGTGACATAGTAATTGATACACGGTGGGATGAAAAGGAATTTTGTCTCACTGTCACGGACTTTGGCACAGGGATTCCCGAACAATCCAAACGGAACCTGTTCCACCAGATGGTGACCAGCAAGGGAACCCGGGGAACAGGACTTGGGGTATACATATCAAACTCGGTGATTCATGCAAAATTTGGGGGCAGCATGTGGTACGAGGATAATCCTTTGGGGGGAACAATCATGGGGGTTTGTTTACCGCCGGAATGTGTATCATTTACGCCAAAGAGCGAGGTAGGAGAAATTGAGAAAGAATAGAGCTGTGAGTCAGGAAAAGGAATTTTCCATACTGACATTAGATGACGACAAAATTATGACACTGACACTGCAGTCTTATTTCCAGGCGCTGGGGTTTCATGTGGATGCGGAAAATGACCCGTTTACGGCCATTGAGCGCATACGCACGAATCATTATGACATATTACTGCTGGATTTTCTCATGCGACCGGTCAATGGCGATGAAGTCGTGCGCAGAGTCCGGGAATTTAACAAGGATATTTTTATAATTCTGCTCACCGGGCATAAGAGCATGGCTCCGCCGCTGAAAACCATACGGGATCTGGATATCCAGGGCTATTATGAAAAAAGCGACCGGTTTGATCAATTGGAGCTTTTGGTGGAATCCTGTTCAAAATCCATCAAACAAATGCGCACGATCCGGGGGTACCGGGATGGGCTTCGGACCGTTCTGGAAAAAATACCGCTGCTGAGCCAAATTAGAAATATGCAAGCGCTGATGTCCGGTGTTTTAGAACAGCTCCGGGAGCTTTTGGACTGTGAGGACGGGCTTATTTATCTGGATGCGTCGGCAATTGATCTGGAAAATGCGGGAGAGAAGAAATCCGACAGCTATTTTAGCGGCATGGGGATTTATGAAGGCTGCACGGAGCTTGGCAGGACCAGCTTTGATAAAATCAGCCAAAGCGACAGCCTGTTCACTGATAAAGAGGAGCATGTCCATATGGCGGCATTGTGCGCCGAGGGCGGCAGGCCCTTCGGGGTCGTTATGGTGCACCGCAGGACCAAAGTGCCGGAGGAAAAGGCACAGTTGTTTGCAGTTTATGTAAAGCAGGTCGGAGGGGTTATGGGCAATCTGATCTATCAATCATTGCTCCAGCGGCAGAATGAGGAGCTGAACAAAGCCTATATTGAAACTGTGGATGTCCTGCGCAAAATGGTTGACGCCAAGGATTTTTATACCCGCGGTCATTCGGACCGTGTGTCCTACTATGCGGTGCTCATTGGCCAGGCCATGGGTAAGGAAGCGGCCTGTGTGGAGCGGCTGCGGGTCGGCGGTTTGTTTCACGATATCGGGAAGATCGGTGTGCCGGATGCAATCCTGCAAAAGCCTTCACGCCTTACAGAGGAGGAGTATGACCGTATCCGGCGCCACACGACGCTTGGGAAGCAAATGCTCTTATCCGTATCGTCCATGCACGATATTCTTCCAATGGTGGAGAGCCACCATGAGTGGTATAATGGTTCAGGTTATCCGGCCGGTCTGGCTGGTGAAGCCATTGCACAGGAAGCGAGGATCGTCAGTGTGGCCGATGCCTTTGACGCCATGACCTCGAAAAGGACATATCGGACGAACCTGACACTGGAGGAGGCTGTCGCACAGCTTCGGGATGGAAAGGGAACACAGTTCGACCCGGAAATCGTTGATGCTTTTATTGGCGTTATTGACCGCACAGAGGATATTCTCGGCCGTTTAAAAGACACATTTTCGGATTTAAATATACAGGGGAATCAGGAGGTTGGTGTATGAGACAATACGTTTCCAAGAATACAACGTATTACAAAAATTTTAAAAGCCTGCTGGAGGATGCCGCAGCGCGGTATGGCTCCAAAATAGCTGTGACTACCTATGACCGCAAAGGTCATGCAAAGGAAAAAAGCTATGCGGATATCCAAAGAGATGCCCTTGACTTTGCCAGAGCGCTGTATGTCCATGAGCTGGCGGGCCGGCATGTGGCCATCGTGGGAGAAAATTCCTACGAATGGCTGGTGGCTTATCTGGGAATCACAGCGGCCGGGAGCACGGCGGTCTGCATAGACATCGAGCATACGGATGCCATTGTGCTGGAAATGATACGGCAGGCCGGCGCATCCGCTGTGGTCGTTTCGGAGGTTATGGCCGATCTGTGTGCGGGGCTGATCGATGAAGATGGCGATGTGCGCCAACTGATCGTTATAGGTCAGGCCGGAGCCGGCGGCACTTCTATGGAAGAATTTATGGAAAGCGACAATGACAGCGCCCGGCAGTGGCAGGCGGGCTACACGCCGGACAGCTCGGATATCGCATCTATTGTCTATACCTCAGGCACAACCAGCACTGCAAAGCCGGTGATGCTGTCGCATCAGGCGATTTTGTACAATGCCGCTGATTCCCTGACGCTGCTGGATTCCAGGGATCGGGTGTTTAATTCACTGCCGCTGTTCCATACCTATGGGTTGACCTGCGGTGTGCTCTGCGCCTTCATCCGCGGCTTAAATATATGTATTAGCTGCGATATGAAACGGATGCTCCAGGAAATGACCCTGTTCCGCCCCGGAATGCTGGTGGCCGTACCTTTGATCGTTGAGATTATCGATAAGCTTTATTGGAGCCTGTTTGATAAGCTGGATAAGAAAGGGAAGATCCAGAAAATAATAAAGCTGGAGGGCGCTGTGCGTAAGCCGGGTTCTCTCATCGGCGCTGATGTGAGTGAGGCTGTGCGGGGAACGGCTCTGGAAAATCTGGATATTATTTTGTCGGGCGGCGCATATCTTTCCGCTGCTGTGGCGACGGAGCTGTATCATTTCGGGGTGACCGTGCTTCAGGGCTATGGCATTACCGAGTGCTCACCAAGTATTTCCTGCAACCGGAACGAGGATTTTTCTGCGGATTCCGTGGGAGTGATCCTGCCTGGTTATGAAGTGAAATTTGAGGATGATGAAATACTTGTGCGGGGCTATTCGCTTATGAGCGGATATTTTGGCGCGCCGGAGCTGACCCGGGAATCCTTTACGCCAGATGGCTGGTTTTGCACCGGAGATCTGGGCTATCTGGATAAAAAGGGCCATCTTCACATTACAGGCCGCAAGAAAAACCTGATCGTTATGAAAAACGGCAAAAAGGTGGCGGCTGAGGAAATGGAAAATGAGCTGTCAAAAATGCCTCTGGTGAAGGAGGTGCTTGTTTACGGCGCTCTTTCGGGCAATTCGGCCGACGACGTGAAGATTGCCGCCGCCGTCTATCCGGACCCAGTAAAAACGGAAAAGATGAGCAGCTATGAGATTTTGGAAAAGCTCCAGGATTATGTGGATGAGATGAATAAAAAGCTGCCCCTGTATAAGCAGGTGCAGATGGTCAATCTCCAGGAAAAGGGTTTTGAACATACTTCCGCGCATAAGATTAAGCGGAATTTAATATAAAAGAAATTGTGGGCAGGCCGGCCAATTTTACGGCGCCTGTCAGGCATTTGGGAGGTCGCAGCGATGCTGGATATAATCAGAGAAATCGTTTTTGAGGTTACAGGTAAGACGAATGTGAACATGGACACGGATTTCCTCGGAGATCTGGCGTTAAATTCATTTGATATTATGAGTATTGTAGGAATATTTGAGGAGCGCTATGATATCACCATCCCCAACCGGGATATCCGCCAGCTCAATAAGGTGCGGGATGTGGTCGCTTATATGGAACGCCGGGGGATCACTCAATGACAGCGGCGCATCAAACATCGGAAAACTCTGAGAGGAAGGTGCGTATTGTCATAGCGCCTTTGGATACAGTGACCGACAGGGATGCCGTAGTTTTTTGTGAGGCTCGCCGCTATGCGGAGGAATACGGCCTTTGTCCGCCCGGGGGTATCCTGGCCCGGGGGGAACATGGCAAGCCCTATTTTTCCGGCGGCGGTCCGGAATTTTCCATATCGCACAGCGGTGGTTACTGGGTGCTGGCCCTGAGTGAGGGCCCCGTGGGGGTGGACCTGCAAAAGGTGCAGGCCTGCAAGTCCGAGGCCATCGCCCGCAGGCATTTTCATCCGCAGGAATACGCATGGCTTCAGGCGGAGGGGTTCCGGCGTTTTTTTGACCTTTGGGCTGCCAGGGAAAGCTATGTGAAATATACCGGAAGCGGTATTGCCCACGGCTTTAATGACCTGCTCATAACCGAAGCCGGGCCCGGCCGCTTTGAAGCGGATGGAGCTGTGATTTATCTGCTCCCGTTTTTAAATAATTACAGTCTGTGCGTCTGCACGGGTTATCCCGCGGAGTGTGAAATATTCACGATTTAGATTCTTGAAAAAATGTTGAAAATTTTTTTGATTCACTATATAATAGAGAGGTCGAAAAAATTAAATGGGGGGAATGTATATGAGCATGCAAAAGCAGGGTCAGGTTAAATTTCTGTGGTCCTGCGGCAAAGGGGTAAGGAAGTATCTGATCATCTCCATAATATGCAGCGCCTGCGCGGTTATTTTCAGTTTTATCGCACCACAGGTCATGCGTATTATTATCGATTCCGTTCTCGGCGAGGAGCCTTTTTCACTGCCGGGGATCATTACTGGCTGGATCGACCGCATCGGCGGCCGGGCGGTATTGACGGAGCACCTGTTCCTATGTGCAGCCGTTGGAATGGTATTTACCTTTTTGTCGGCCGTGTTTGCCGGTTTGTATAAGTACTATGTGAATCGGTTTGGTGAAGGCACGGTGAAGAAGATCCGCGACGTTTTGTATGAGCACATCGCACATCTGCCGTATGAATGGCATGTGAGGATATCCACAGGGGATATTTTGCAGCGATGTACACAGGATGTCAATGTGATCAAACAATTCTTATGTAATCAGGTCATCGAAGTTATCCGGGTCATTTTTCTGATGGTATTTTCTTTAGTCGTTATGTTTTCCATGAATGTGCGTTTATCCTTTGCCGCGTTGATTTTTATTCCGGTTATTTTAGGATACACAATGATATTTCTGGGTAAGATCAGCAGCAGATTTATGGATGCTGATATTGCCGAAGGTAATCTGACGACGGCTGTTCAGGAAAATACGACCGGTGTGCGGGTTGTGCGCGCCTTCGGCCGTGAAGCCTACGAGATGGATAAATTTGATGAAAGAAATGAACATTATACTGGTCTGTGGGTGCGGCTGGGCAATGTGATGAGCGTTTTCTGGGCCTGCGGCGATATCGTTACCAGTGTCCAGGTTATGACGATCATTATTCTGGGCGTCTGGCAGTGTGTCCACGGCGGTATGACTGTGGGAACGTTTATGGCCTTTATTACCTACAATCAGATGATGATATGGCCGGTGCGGCAGTTGGGCCGTATCCTTTCGGATATGAGTAAGTCCGGTGTTTCTGTCACACGTATCCGGAGTATTCTGGATGAAAAGACAGAGGAGGAGCAGCCCTGTGAGAATTTAAAGCCGGAGATTAAGGGAAATATCGAGTTTAAGCATGTGAGCTTTTCTTATGAGGATGTTCCCGTACT
Organism: Lachnospiraceae bacterium; assembly: GCA_902363555.1. Taxonomy (GTDB): domain Bacteria; phylum Bacillota; class Clostridia; order Lachnospirales; family Lachnospiraceae; genus Catenibacillus. The sequence goes on from CABJAM010000001.1 coordinate 1,096,206, forward strand.
TAAGGATGTGAGCTTTACTATAAAGGCCGGCGAGAAGATCGGTATTCTTGGCAATACCGGCTCCGGAAAGTCCACCATTGCCCATCTGCTCAACCGCCTTTATGACGTGAAGGAGGGCAGCGGCGCCGTGGAAATTGACGGCGTGGATGTGCGCCGGATCGATCGGGCCTATTTGCGCAGCCAGGTGAATGTGGTGCTTCAGGATACGTTTTTATTTTCCAAGACGATCCGGGATAACATCGCAGTGAGTGCACCGGAGACGCCGCTGACGGAAATCCGCCGGCTGGCCCGGATCTCGTCGGTAGATGACGCGATCATGGAATTTGGCGAGCAGTACGACACTGTTGTGGGTGAGCGGGGCGTGACCCTGTCCGGCGGACAAAAGCAGCGGGTGGCCATTGCCCGGGCGCTGCTGAATGAATCGCCGATCATCATTTTTGATGATTCCATGTCTGCGGTGGATACGGAAACCGATGCCAAGATCCGCCAGGCATTGGCAAAAAATAAAAATAACGTGACGACCATCTATATTTCCCACCGGGTGACGACCCTTATGGACGCCGATAAGATCATCGTTCTCAAGGACGGACGGCTGGCGGAACTGGGAAGCCACGAGGAGCTGCTGGCTAAAAATGGCATTTACAGCCATGTTTATGAAATGCAGTCCGGAGTGGCTGCGGAGCTGGAGGAAATAGAGCTGGAGGAAGCCGGAGCGGCGAAGGCCGGTGCGGCTGCTGACGTCACTGATGGAAAGGGGGGAATGTAATGAGCGCGATTCAGGAGGAGGAGTACAAAAGCTCCTTTGACATAAAAATCTGGGGAAAGATGCTGCCATTTTTCCTGAAATATAAAAAGCCGCTGATCTTTGTGATTATGACGAATATTATCTGTGCGGCGGCAGATGTTACATTCCCGCTGTTTCAGAAATATGCCATCGATCATTTTATCGCGGATGAGTCTACCGAGGGAATCGGAAGCTTTGTGGGCGCTTATCTGGGGATCGTGATTTTGCAGGGTATTGCCGTCATTATATTCACACGGCTGGCCATACGTATCGAAATGCGTTTCGGGCGGGATCTGAAGCGGGCCTGCTTTGTCCATCTCCAGGAATTGTCCTTTTCCTACTATAACAAAACGCCGGTGGGTTATATCGTATCCCGGGTTATGTCCGATACGGAGCGGATCGGCGGCTTTGTGGCCTGGGGGCTTGTGGACCTGTCCTGGGGGATATTGTACATTATCATATCATTTATCACGATGATGACTATAAACCCGAGAATGACGCTGATCGTACTTGTGGTCGTGCCGTTCATCGCATTTGTCACCTGGTTTTTCCAAAGCCGGATACTGAAGGTGACCCGGGAGGTCCGCAAGCAAAATTCCAGGCTGACAGGTGCTTATAATGAGGGCATCGGCGGAGCCAGGACGAGTAAAACACTGGTGCTTGAGAATATGAATACCGGTGAATTTAAAGGAACCTCCACGGACATGTACCGGGAGTCCATGCGGCTGGCCAAGCTTTCGGCCCTGTTTGGACCGCTGGTGACATGCATTGGCGCCGTAGCTACGGCCCTGGTGTTGTGGCGGGGCGGTATTCTTGTGAAAGAGGACCTTATCGCCTTTGGTACATTGTCCGTCTTTGCTTCCTATGCGGTGGGTATATTTGAACCGATCCAGTCCGTGACCCGTATCTTTGCCGATTTTGTGTCCATTCAGGCCAATATCGAGCGGGTGTGCGGACTGCTGGAGCGGGCGCCGGAAGTCGTGGATAAGCCTGAGGTTATTGATAAATATGGCGACTGCTTCCATCCCAAAAAGGAAAACTGGGAGGAGATTCACGGCGATATTGAATTTAAAAATGTGACCTTCCGATATTCCGACGGTTACGAGGATGTGCTGGAAAACTTTAATTTGAAGGTGCCGGCGGGAACGATGGTGGCCATCGTGGGTGAGACGGGTGCGGGAAAAAGTACCCTTGTAAATCTGGCTTGCCGCTTCTTCGAGCCGACCAAAGGAGAAATCCTTATTGACGGTGTGGACTACCGGGAGCGCTCTCAGCTCTGGCTCCATTCCAATATCGGTTATGTGCTCCAGACACCGCACCTGTTTTCCGGTACCATCCGGGAAAATATCCGTTACGGGCGGCTGGATGCCTCGGAAGAAGATATCCAGGCGGCGGCCCGTCTCGTGTCTGTGGATGAGGTGGCGGCCCGGATGCCCAAGGGCTTTGACAGTGATGTGGGTGAAAACGGCGATATGCTCTCCATGGGCGAAAAGCAGCTTGTATCCTTTGCCCGGGCGGTGATTGCCGACCCGAAAATCTTCGTGCTGGATGAGGCGACGTCCTCCATCGATACGGAGACAGAGCAGCTTATTCAGGATGCCATCGCCACACTGATGGAGGGGCGGACATCATTTATTATTGCCCACCGCCTGTCCACGATCCGCAAAGCGGATGTGATCCTTGTGGTGGATAACGGCAAGATCGTGGAGCAGGGTACACATAAGGAGCTCTTAAAGAAAAAAGGGCACTATTATAATCTGTATACGAACCTGGTTATCGGGGAGAGTTACGGGGATTAAAAATGGTTTATCTATGGCTGTATCAGGAAAAAGATGCAGCCATAGGTGTATCTTTGGTAAAGATGCATCTGTGAATGAATCCTTTAAAAGGTGTAATTATAGGTGCATCTTTATAAATATAGGAGACTGCTATGGATACAAAATATTTTAAGATTCATACGATTGCGGACCATATTTATCATATCGAGGAGTCCGCGGGGGCCTGTACTTCACTGATCGTGGGGGAGACGCAGGCGCTGCTCATTGACACGGGCTATGGCTTTGAAGATTTACATAAGATTGTACGTGGACTGACGGACCTTCCTCTCATTGTGGTGAATACTCATGGTCATCTCGATCATACCGGTGGAAATTATCTATTTAAAGAAGTTTACATAAATTATACGGACCTGCCTGTGTATTTGTGGTATCAGTCCGTTGAAAAGCCAAAGTTTCTGGAAAAGTTTAAGAAGGATTACGGCGATAAGATCAACGACATATGGCCGGAGGATTTCGATGAAAACGCGTATCTTAACAAAAAGGCGCTGCATCTTGTACCTCTGGAAAATCATCAGCAGTTCGATCTGGGAGGCCGGAGTGTGGAGGCTGTTTTTCTGCCGGGCCATACGAAGGGAAGTGTTGTATTTCTGGATCATAAAAGCGGACTTTTGTTCGCCGGTGATGATATAAGCAAGACTGTCTGGATCCAGTTTGATCACAGCGCTACCCTGGAGGAATATAAAAGTGGATTGGACCGGCTGCGCAATTACCCGATTACCGGCATTGTCACCAGTCACCTGACGGACGTATTTCCAAAGCACCTGATCGATTGGATCATGCTGGCGATGATGCATGCAAAACCTGAAAAAAGCCGGCTTTTCGTGCACCCGCGGACCGGGCAGAAGGCGCTGTTTTACCGGGAAAAGGTGACTGGGATCGAAAATGTACATTCGATACGGCTGGTTTATCCGGGGGAAGTGCTGGTGGGTTAAGAAAACGATGCGCTCCGGGGCCGACACCCACGGGCAAAGCCGCTTAAACCGCGCCTTGCTATAGGTACCGGTACCGGAGCGCATCGTTTTCTTAACCATATACGTTATCGTGAAAATTTATGTGATCTGGGCGAAAGTGGTAGCAATGGGATTTTTGGATAGTTCAATTCACTCGTGAATTTTCCAATATCCATATCGCTTACCGTCTTTTCGTTCTATGATTCCATCGTTTGATAGAGTTTTCATTATTCTTTGAACTGTGGCTCTGGATGAACCTAAAGTAGAAACTAAATCAGCTTGCTTAATTTTGGGATTACTTTTCAGTATTTCAAGCAATCTTTTTTCCAAAGCATCATCCAAAGCATCAGTGTGAGGCTTTGGAGCTTTTAAACTTTTAAGTGCTGTGAATTTTACTGTAATATCTCTGCCAAGTATCGTGTATTCTGGCTCTGGTGCTATTCGAAGCTGTCGGCCCCGCGCCATGATCTGCCCCTCTTTTACCTCTGTATATTCCGCAATAAATTCCCAGAGCCCTTGTAAATTCTCCCCGGATTTTGTATGATATAGGAAAAGGTTGTGACAGGAGGGTTTTCCATGAGTAAAGAGAAGAAGCCACGCAAAAAGAGGACGATTGCAGGAAGGATCATCGGCGTTTTTCTGATCCTGATATTTCTTGTAGTAGCGGCTGCCGGCGGGCTGGTGGGATATTTATCCCTGAGGGAGTATAAGCCGGCGGATACAGAAAAGGTAGCCGTAGAAGGTGAGGGCACGAAGACGCTCAAGGTCGGCGACAGTCTGTCCATTCTTACATTCAACACTGGTTACGGCGGTCTGGACAAGGACCATGACTTTTTTATGGACGGTGGCACCGGCGTGAACTGTGATTCCGAGGAGCAGATTAAAAACAATGTGGCCGGCATAACAAAGATCATCAAGGACGCCAATACCGACGTGGTCTTTTTACAGGAGGTGGACCTGGATTCCAAGCGCTCGGCCTATGTGGACGAATCCCTGTCCTATTACGGGATACGTGAGGATGACAATCACGCTTACGCCGCCAATTTCCGCTGTGATTTTATCCCGTACCCATTTCCGGAATTTATCGGAAAGGTAGAGTGCGGACTTGTGACCATGAACACATTTAATGTGAAGGAGGCGGAGCGTATCGCCCTGCCAACGCCGTTTACATGGCCGATGCGTACGTGTCAGTTAAAGCGCTGTCTGCTGCTGGAGCGTATCCCCATCGAGGGCAGTGATAAGCAGTTGGTACTTGTAAACCTTCATCTGGAGGCTTATGATGAGGGTGAGGGCAAGATCGCACAGACAAAGCTTTTAGCCAGTGTATTAAAGGGCGAGTATGAAAAAGGCAATTACTGTATTGCCGGCGGTGATTTTAACCAGACCTTCCCATCCATAGATTCCGGCCTGTATCCATTGATCAACGATGACTTTTTCAAGGCCGGCGTACTGGATACAAGTCTGTTTCCAAAGGACTGGAATTTCCCTGTGGACAGTACCACACCTTCGGCGCGGCTGCTCAACGGGCCTTATGATCCAACCGATCCGAACACCCAGTATTATGTGCTGGACGGCTTCATCACATCGCCCAATGTACAGATCAACAGCGTGGAAACACTGGATCAGGGCTTTACTTACAGTGACCACAATCCGGTGAAGCTTAACGTGACCCTGCTTGCTAATGGAGGTGCTGCGGACCCGGAGACGGCAGAGACAAACGGACAGGCGGATGGAGAAACATCTGAAACAGAGCAGGAGACTCAGACATCGGACGAAACGTAACCGTTTTGGAGGGCTGAGCTGTTATGACGAAATCTCTGTGATGGCAAAGAACGAATTAGAGTACATAAAAATGGCAGACGATTACAGGATCAGGCCCGGCTTTAAAATAAGCCGGCTTCATCGGAATAACCGTCTGCCGTTTTTGTATATTCAGAACGTATCTGAGCATACATCTGAATTTTTTCTAAAAAGCTGCGTCACATTTTTGAAACGATGCTTTCCAGAAAATATAAAAGCCTTTCCTGCTGCTGTTTGTCCAGCTTCGACCAACAAATGAGTATTTCTTTCTGAGTCAGACTCAGGGAGGTCAAATCGCCGTCTTCCGCAAAAAACTGGGAGAGGGTGATCCCAAATGCATCACAGATTTTTTCCAGCGAATTGAATGAGGGCAATATTTTCTTTCGATACCATGTGGATATGGTTGACTGGGGAAGATTTGCGGCTTTTGCAAGCTGGTATTCGGACCAGTCCATCTGTAAACGGTATCGGGTTATTTTTCCTAGAATATCAATCATGTCAAACTCCTTTATTATGTAATGTTAAGTCAGTCGGTGTCGGTTACGGGTTTGCGCAGGAAAGTGCTTGCCATAAAATTGAGTTTTTGAACAGACTGCGCAGTGAATGTGCAGTCCTGTCTGAACTGTTACATTGATTTTACTTAAAAATTATGGGGATGAATACCTATAATTGACGTAAATTAATTACTATAAAATGAAGTATGGCCGGATGGCTACGATGATATGCATATAATTTTGGAATGTTCTGTCGCAGCTCTGGCAATTCATAATTTGGGGAAACACCTGCTGGACACGGCGGTGGTAACAGGGTATATTTAATAGTAAGGTAAAATCGAATGGCAGTGTCATAAAGCCATTCATCGATTAATGGAGGAAATTTTAATTGAACGTGGATATTTTATTTGAAGATGATCAGCTTTTTGTCGTAGTAAAGCCGCCGGGAATGCCTTCTCAGGCGGAGCGTTCTACTGCTGTGGATATGGTTAGCTATCTTAAAAATTATTTGATGCGAAAGTATCGGAAAGCAAATCCTTATGTGGCTGTGGTTCACCGACTGGACCGGCCGGTGGGCGGTGTGATGGTTTATGCAAAGACACCGGAGGCAGCGGCTGCTTTAAGCGCTCAGGTGGCCCGGCGGGCGATTGATAAGACGTACATGGCTGTGGTCTGTGGAACACTGCCGCAGCCCACAGGGCATTTGGAGGATTATCTGAAAAAAGATGGCCGGACAAACCTGTCTGTGGTCACTGAAAATGCTTCCGATGGCAAGATGGCAGTGCTGGATTATGAGGTGATGGCTGTTAAGGAATATAAGGGCGCTGTGTATTCTCTTGTTAAAGTTTTTTTGGAGACTGGGCGGCACCATCAGATTCGGGTACAGATGGCTCATGCCGGTGCACCGGTGGCCGGTGATACAAAGTACGGCAGCCAAATGGACGGTTTTCGTCAGGTTGGGCTGTTTTCTCAGGAACTGGCGTTTGAACATCCGGTAACACATGAGAAAATGCATTTTTGTGCGTCGCCTTTGGCGGAGCCATTTAAAATTTTTGAAAATATTTTCTAAGTCATGCGCATGCGTATAGAATAAGCTTCACATCACATACTATGTCTAAATGACATAAAGTGACACGCTCTAAAATGAACGGACAGGATGTGAGGCTGTGAGGCGGGAAAAAACGCAAAAATATATAAAGCTGTTGCAGGTGATTGTTGTAGCGGCTGCCGTGTATATCGTATTGAAATATCTGCTGCCACTGTTTGTGCCATTTGTGATCGCCTATTTTATATGCCGCATGTTTTTTCCATGGGCAGAGAAGCTTTCCAGGAAATTACATCTGCCCCTGACATTGTGCGCTGCCGTTTTAGTATCTGTGGGTGCGGTGATTTTTATAACGCTGCTTGGGATCGCCACATGGTATTTGATAACGCAGCTTCAGGCGCTCATTATCCAGGGGCAGGAGCTGGAGCAGCAGGCCAATGCATTTTTCGAGAAGCTCTGCGGTCAGATCGCCAGCTTAACCGGCAGCCAGAGCATGGCTGTGAGGGATACACTATGCGCCTGGGGCGAAAATCTTATGGCGTACTGGAAGCAGAAGCTGCCGGAGATCATGGCGGGGATCGGGCTGCCACTGGCCCGGGGGATTGGCACCTTTTTTATTGTTATGACCATTGCATTTGTGGGGGCAGTTCTGCTGATGAAGAATAAGAAGCGGATTAAACGGCAGGTATACCGCAATATTTTTGCCCGGGAGATTACAAGCCTTACCGGGCGGATCTGCGAAGTTTCAGCGGGATTTTTCCGCTGCCAGTTGATTATTATTGCGATTATCGCTGTGGTCCTGAGTGTGGGCCTGAGGCTGATGGGCAACCGTTATGGTATTTTGATCGGCGTTTTGGTCGCCTTTTTGGACGCGCTTCCGGTGATCGGCAGTGGAACCGTGCTCGTGCCCTGGGCGGCGGTGAAGCTGTTTTCTGCGGATTATAAGGGCGCTATCGTGCTTGTGGTGCTCTACGCTTTGTGCACGATCATCCGGGAATTTCTGGAGCCGCGGCTGATGGGGGATAAGCTGGGGATCAATGAATTTTATATGCTCATGGCGACCTTTATCGGAATCGCGCTGTTTGGCGTGTGGGGAATATTTCTGGGGCCGCTGGGGATGATTATGATCCTGGAGATATTAAATCAGATGGAGGATCTCTATGGGGATGAAACGGAGCCGGAAAATTGAAGGCTGTGCAACAGTTCGCTGATGCTTTAGGATAAAAACGTGTATCCGCCCTTGACAAATAGAGTTGGATATTTTAGAATAGTCCGTAAGCAGCGTTGAAAGGGAATAGTACGCGATGAGATGTGCCCACAGAGAGAAAATCATGGCTGAGAGATTTTTGCACAGATATGGCGGAACCGGCCCCGGAGCTTCATGCGAGGAGTATGACGTAGACCGGCGTTAACGGCATGAACGAAGAGAGTTGTTTTGTAACAGCTAATAAGGGTGGTACCGCCGAATGGATTCAAAGCCTTTGGTCCCTTAACCGGGATCAGAGGCCTTTATTTTTTCTGAACCGGAATGTTACAAAAGTAATGGACAAGGTGCCGGATGCGTGATGCGAAGCGGATCAGGATGCGTGCGCCCGGTGCAAAACAGCCCCGATGACAGATTCGGCGGCAGAAAAAAGGAGAGTGCATTATGGCAAAGGAAAAGAAGCTGGTGGAAGCCATCACTTCCATGAGTGAGGACTTCACCCAATGGTACACAGATGTTGTAAAAAAGGCGGAGCTTATTGATTATTCATCCGTAAGAGGATGTATGATTTTAAGACCAAACGGTTATGCCCTGTGGGAAAATATCCAGAAGGAGCTGGACCGGCGTTTTAAAGAAACCGGTGTGGAAAATGTTTACATGCCCATGTTTATACCTGAGAGTCTTTTACAGAAGGAAAAGGACCATGTGGAGGGATTTGCGCCGGAAGTTGCCTGGGTGACCCACGGCGGCCTGGAGCCTCTGACAGAGCGTTTGTGCGTACGCCCTACCTCTGAAACACTGTTTTGCGATCTTTATGCCAAGATCATCCAGTCCCACAGAGATCTGCCAAAGCTGTACAATCAGTGGTGCTCGGTTGTGCGTTGGGAAAAGACGACCCGTCCTTTCCTGCGTTCTATGGAGTTTTTATGGCAGGAAGGCCATACGGCGCATGCGACAGCCGAAGAAGCTGAGGAGCGTACAATCCAGATGCTGAATGTTTATTCGGATTTCTGTGAGCAGGTGTTGGCGATCCCAATGATCAAGGGCCGCAAGACCGACAAGGAGAAGTTTGCCGGGGCTCATTCCACCTATACGATCGAAGCGCTGATGCATGACGGCAAGGCTCTTCAGTCCGGAACAAGCCATAATTTCGGTGATGGCTTTGCAAAGGCCTTCGGTATCCAGTATACGAATAAGGATAATAAGCTGGAATATGTGCATCAGACCTCATGGGGAATGTCCACACGTATTATCGGCGCTATTATCATGGTTCACGGCGATGACAGCGGTCTTGTACTGCCTCCAAGAATCGCACCCACACAGGTGATGGTGATTCCTATTGCCCAGCATAAGGAAGGCGTTCTGGAAGCGGCTGCTGAAATTAAGAACAAGCTTACGGCTTTCCGCACAAAGCTGGATGATTCCGATAAAAACCCCGGATTCAAATTTGCTAATCAGGAAATGCTTGGTATTCCTGTGCGTATTGAGATTGGACCCAAGGATGTGGAGGCTGGCCAGACCGTGATCGTCCGCCGGGATACCCGTGAAAAGGAAATCGTTTCTCTGGAGAATATCGAGGAGAGCGTAGAACGCATCCTTAATAAGATGCAGAGCGACATGCTTGAGCGGGCCAGAGCTCATCGGGATGCACATACGTATCAGGCTGTGGATTATGAAGAATTTAAGGATGCCATTGCCAATAAGCCCGGTTTTGTGAAGGCGATGTGGTGTGGTGATGAAGCCTGTGAAAATAAGATCAAGGAGGATACGACAGCAACCTCCAGATGTATGCCATTTGAGCAGGAGCACATTTCCGATGTGTGCGTATGCTGTGGAAAACCTGCCAAGGCCCTTGTTTATTGGGGTAAGGCTTATTAAAAATTAAAGGCGCCCGGCAAAGCAATACTCAATCTGTATTACTTTGCCAGGTGCCTTTTTATGTCGGAGGGATGTTTGTAGACCGGAGCAGGAATCCGGGCCGGGTCTTAATGGTAACCGTTTAAATGCCCTGTATTTCTGCCTTTTTGGGAACAACGGCGCCTCTTTTTTCTGAGAGGAAAAGGCCGGTCAGTGTCAGAAGGATGCCTGCCAGCGCTGCTTTTGTGATGGATTCGTGAAGAATCAGCGCGGATGTTAAAGTGGTGATGACCGGCACCATATAAATGTAGACGCTTGTTTTGACAGATCCCAGAACCTTAACGGAAAAGTTCCATGTGACAAAGCACAGGGCGGAGGCTCCAAATCCCAGGAACAGAAGGTTAGCCAGGTTTTTGGGAGCAATAAGTGCTTGTGTGGAAACGTTAAAGTCCATGGTAAAGAGGACCGGGATCATAAAAATCAAACCATAAAAGAATATGCGGCGGGTCACCTGGATCGTATTATAGCCCCAAGCGCTGATTTTCTTTGTCAGGGTGGAATAGACAGCCCAGATCACTGCAGCGATGATGGCTAAAAAGTCTCCCAGCGGGTTGACTGCCAGTGTTTGACCGCTGCTGAAGCTGATCAGACAGATTCCGGCCATGGCGATGATAAAGCCGGCAAAGAAACGGGCGGTGGGCCGCCGGCCCTTTAAAAAGATGCAGCCAAAGATTGCCGTAAAAAATGGGGCAATGGATATAATGACGCCCACGTTGGAGGCCATTGTGTAGGTCAGGGCGATATTTTCAAATAAGTAATATAGGGTCACGCCGCATAAGCCCGCGGCGGCAAACAGCCATTCATGCCTGCGGGAGTCAAGCGTCAGCCTTTTGGGCCGTACAAGCCACAGAGCCGCGTAGCCGATGGTAAAACGAATAAACAGTATTTCAATGGGCGAAAAGTCATTTAAGAGTACCTTTGTTGATATAAAAGTGGTGCCCCAGATCAGGATAGTGACAAAAGCGGCCAGATGTCCGGCAGCGGTTTTATTTGTGGACATGTTTATTTTCCTCCGATTCCTTTGGTACATCAGCCCCGATGGGAACGTGCTTCGTCGATTTCTTTGGCACATCAGCCCCGATGGGAATGTGCTCCGTGCCCGCAGACGTTACTGCGCTGGTTTCTTCGCAGCCGCTTAAGTTTTCAAAGCTGCGGCATTTTTCATTGGCTGAGCTGCCTGTGAAAATACGCTGGTACTGCTTGGGCGTCAGGCCGATAAATTCTTTAAAAAAGTTGGTAAAGTGACTCTGGTCGGAAAATCCGGCCATCATGGCGGCGTCAATAGGGGGCACGCCATCCTGAAGAAACTGTTTGGCCCGGTCCAGTCGGATGGTTTGAAGATAGCGGTAGGGCGACACGCCGACCTGTTTTGTAAAAGCGCGGAGCAGATAGGACTTGCCGAAACTTGTCATGGACAACAGATCGTCCAGGGTGATGTTATCCGAAAAATGCTCCTCCATATATGTGCAAAGCGTCTGAATCTGCGGACCCGGCTCCGATATGCCGGCTTCGTTAAATGGGGCCGCATATTCCAGGAGAACCTGCTCCAGCAGGAAAAACAGCGCCTCCTCCCGGGCCAGCCGCGGGGCACGCTCGACGATGGTCTTATAAAGATTGCCCAGAGACTGGGTGATATCGCTTTGATAAACCACATTGCAGGTAAATCGGGGCATAGAGTCCTGCCCGGTGATCTCACGGGCGAAGCGTTCCATGACCTCTGGTTTTATGTTAACTGCCCGGTAGTCCAGCAGCTCTCCGTTTAAAGGCGCGCAGTAGTGGTTATCCCGCGGATTAAATAAGATCAGATCCCCGGCGGACAGATCGTATTCCCGGTCTTTGCACCACAGGTGCCGCCGTCCGCCCTCCACAAAGCCGATAACATAGTACTCGTGGAAGTGGTTAGGAAATTTCTGTACGATCCCGCTCAGATTATAAGCTTCAATATCCAGATCGCGGTCATAATAAACATGCCGCTGTTCCTGCTCCATTAACATTTTTCCTGCTCCTTTCCAGTATAATAATACATATTATAATTTGTCAGGGATTTCCGAAGGAAATCGTTGACCAGCTTGTGCATCAGCACAATACATATTATAATTTGTCACCAATTTCCGGAGGAAATTGATGACCTTCTTGCCCATCAGGGCAATTCATATTATAACAGAATCTCGTTTAAATTTCTTGTATGATATAACACCACATTTATTTTATTATATGTAAGGATTGACGGCTGCAAGCCATAATGGTATAATCTGCTAAAAAGGTTGATGCTACAACTAAATAAGGAACGAAAGGGAGCTGGTTCTAAAAATGGATAATACAAAGCGTCAGATGACGAAGATTGCACGCGAGGTCAACAAGCTGGCTGTGCGTATGATGAAAGAGGAGGGGATTGGAAGCGGGGAATTTGACCTGATTCATCTGGTCCGGCATCAGCCTGGGATATCACAAAGGGATGCCGGCCAGAACCTGAATATGGATAAAGGGGCCGTGGCCCGGCGGGCCGTCCGTCTGGAGCAGAAGGGGTATCTTTTGCGGAAGGAAAATCCCACCGACGGGAGAAGCCGCCTGCTCTATGCTACCCCCAAAGCCGATTCCCTGAAAAATTCCAAAGCTGCCGTGGAAGCTGCGTTTTACGAATGGCTGCTGGAAGAACTTACGGAGGACGAGCGCAGCCGCTTTTGCGAGACATTGGGAAAGCTGTATCTGCGCTCAAAAGCTGAAAGCCGCAGCGGTTTCCCACATATCTATGAGCGGCTTGGCGTCCTGGGAGATGGCGATACAGCGCCTGCAAAGAAGGAGGGAACCGATGGCGGTAACTGATGGGAAGAAGGATACGCTCAGAGCTTATATCATGCCTGAAAAGCTGACACTTGGCGTTGTGGCTGTATCCGGTATTATTTACAATGCCGGCATGACCGCAGGTCCGTGGTTTGAAGGAAAGCTTGCCCAGTACCTTAGCGATATTATCGGTGGGAGCCGCTGGGTTAACGAAATGGTAAGACTTGGCATTACCTATGTGCTGGTCATCCTCATTGTTCAGTCGATGCGGTATGTAAAGCGGCTTTACGTAAGAAAATTTGCAAATCACATGAATCGTGATATGAAGGAAGCTCTGTATCACAGTATACTTGCAAAAAACAGGCGCCAGCTTGAAAAGGAGGGAATCGGTCCTCTGATGACAAAGGCTGCCGCAGATGTGGATGCCTGCGTGGAAGGTATACGAAAGTTCACCACGGAAATATTTGATACCGGAGTTGTCATGCTCGCATATCTGATCATGCTGCTCGGCTATGACTGGCGGCTGACGCTACTGTCCATGCTGTTTCCACCGGTGGCTTATGGGATTGCCAATAAACTGAAGAAAGTTATAACAAGCAGCGCCCATGCGTATAAGGAAAGTGAAGGACGGCTGAACGAGGCGACCTATGACCGGGTGGGAAATGCCATGACCTATCGGATATACGGACGGGAATCCGGGCGGGATGGCGTCTACGAGGCGTGCCTGAAGGATTATGAAAAGAAAGCGGTCCGCGCGAATATATGGGAAAATTCCATGCAGCCGGTCTACCAGGTGATATCCATGGTTGGCGCTGTCTGTATCCTCTGGTTTGGCGGAAAAAATGTGCTGGGCCAGGGCTGGACATCCTGGGATATCGCCGCATTTGTCACATTTTTATCCTGTTTTACAAAGCTGGCTTCCAAATCCTCCAAGGCTGCAAAGCTTTTTAATTCGGTGCAGAAGGCCGCTGTTTCCTGGAAACGGATATTGCCGCTGCTGGCGGGAGATGAGGCTAAAATTGATTTAATGGAAGCTAAGGCTGGTACAGCCAATTCTATGGCAGGAGCAGCAGATGAGAAATGGATGTCTGAGAAGGATACGACATCCCAAAAATCTGTGATCGTCCAAAATGTATCCTTTAGTTATCCCAATGGCCCCAAAATCCTTTCCAATGTATCCTTTGGGGCAGATGCGGGTGAAATCATTGGAGTTACCGGCCCGGTGGCCTGCGGAAAATCCACATTGGGCAAGCTGTTTTTGAAAGAATTTCCTTACGATGGGCAAATATTGGTGAGGGGCAGCGCTGTATATATGGGGCATGAATCGGAGCTGATCAGTGGAACGATTGAAGATAATATTCTTCTTGGTTCTGAGGGCGACCCGTGGGAAGCCTTGTCCTGGGTGCGGATGGATGAGGAAGTAAGGCAAATGCCGGAGGGCATCCATTCCAGAATTGGAAACGGCGGCGTCACACTGTCCGGCGGGCAGCAGGACCGGATCGCACTGGCCAGAACGCTGTTTCACCGGAAAGAGTTGTTAGTACTGGACGATCCGTTTTCAGCCGTGGATATGAAGACGGAGAGGGAAATTTTTCAAAATATAAAAAGTTTGTCAGGCGGCGGTACGGTGCTGATCATTTCCCATCGTCTGGCACTGTTTCCGCAAATGGATCAGGTGCTGTGGATGTCCGGCGGCAGAGTCACCGCATCTACCCACGAACGCCTGATGGCTGAGAACCCGGAATATGTCCGTTTATATGAAGCCCAGAATGCTGCGGCCGACCCTTCGGAAGGTGGTGCTTCAAAATGAGTCACAAGAATAAAGGGCTGCATAAACAACCGATAATGATCGCCGTAAAGCAAACCGTTTCAGAGAATGCCGGATTGGCGTGTCTGCTATTCTTAGCTGTTGCCGGCAGTGTTATTGTGGGAATCCTTCCGCCGCTGGCGCTGGAACGTATAGTGAACCTGCTGACAGATGGAAAGACATTTTCTATTGGGGTGGTTTTGCTCTATTTTCTGCTGCTTTGTGCGTCCGGCATTCTGGATGCGGGAAAGGAAAGCCTGATTACAGTATTTGGGCAGAAGGCAACCCATGAGATACGAAGCTGTATGTGCAGAAAATTAAAGACACTTCCAGCGGATTATTTTACAAAACAGGATACAGGAACAACGGTGTCCAGATTTGTAAATGATGTGGATACGGTAGAGACGCTGTTTACCTCCGGCGTCATCAGCATGATCGCAGATGCATTCCGGATGGTCAGTATTCTGGCCGTCATCTTTATAAAAAGTCCGGGGCTTGGTATTTTACTGCTGATTGCCCTGCCCTTTTTATATCTGCTCACCCGCTGCTTTCAAAAGCGGATGCTGGCGGCGCAACTGGATAACCGCAGAGCAGTCGGGCGGGCGAACAATCATGTGCCGGATACGATCCGAAGCATACGTATGATCCATAATCTGCACAAAGAGGATTTTATGGAGGAACGGTATGACAGTTATATCCAGGATGGTTTTCGGGCTGTGAACCGGGCTAACTTTTACGATGCTATATATTCGCCGATCATTA
This sequence comes from Lachnospiraceae bacterium, assembly GCA_902363555.1. GTDB lineage: Bacteria > Bacillota > Clostridia > Lachnospirales > Lachnospiraceae > Catenibacillus. The sequence continues at coordinate 1,111,588 of CABJAM010000001.1, forward strand.
TCACCGTCAGCGCCATATTGGTGGCAACGATGATGATCATGTCTGCCGGGGGCGGCTGGTTTATGCAGTTTTTCGGAATGTCTGTGGGCACTGCCGTTGCGGTGATCGCCTATGTTGGGAAAATCTTTGAGCCGCTGGAAAGTATCGGAATGGAGATACAAAACATTCAGGCCGCAGCAGCAGGTATCCATCGTATCAACGAATTTATGGAGGAGCCGGAAATAACAGGAGCAGCCGGTAAGTCTGGTGAGCCGGCTGCTGAAGCTGCTGTGCCGGCGCTGAAATTGAGCAATGTGAGCTTCGGCTACGATCGGGCGCTGAAAATCCTGGCTGGCTTTAGTCTGACCGTGCAGCCGGGAGAGCATGTGACTTTAACCGGCAGAACCGGGGCGGGGAAAAGTACTGTGTTTAAGCTGCTGCTCGGCCTGTACGAACCGTGGAGCGGAAATATAGATGTTTTCGGGCAGCGGGCAGGGCAGATTCGTGAGGAAGATAAAAGGAAGCTCTTTGGCTATGTGGAGCAGGGCTTTCACCCGATACCCGGAACCATCCTGGACCAGATCACTCTGGGGGATGCAGGCATTGGCCGCGAGCAGGCAGCGCAGGCCCTAAAAACAGCAGGACTTCTGGATACGGTTAATGAGCTGCCCCTGACTATGGATACTCCTTATACGTCGGCAATGTTTTCACAGGGGCAGATACAACTGCTCTCCATAGCCCGTGCGGTGGCGGCAGACCCGCAGATCCTTCTGCTGGATGAAGTGACGGCAAATCTGGATTCACACACAGAGCAGAAGGTGCTGGAGGCTTTGCAGGCGGCCGCACGTCATAGGACCGTGCTGTCAATTTCCCATCGCCTGTATGAATATACCGGTGGGCGGCGCGTGGAACTGTGAAAAAGGATCGCCCTATAAGGCGCCCATCCGGCTGGCGTGGGTGCAAAAAGTAACCGGCTGGCGCATGGAATTTAGCGGAAGCAAACAAATGCGTTGAGCGCAGATATTGGATGTGTTATAATAAAACAGTATTAATTATGTTATGGACGAGCCCAGGAGAATTACTTTAGGGGGAGAGAAAACTATGGTAACGATCAAAGAAATAGCCAGCCAACTGGGCGTCAGCCCAACGACTGTATCCAATGTCATCAATGGCAGAACGGGGAAGATGTCGGCTCAGACACGACAGCGTATTGAAGACGCCCTTTGGGAAAATCATTACAAGGTTGCGGGAAAAAGCAGCAGAGGCGTAAGCTCCGAGGAAAATATGGTGGCCGTGGCCTTCTATATGGGGATTCTCAAAGAGGTGCTCATGGACCCCTTTTGCGGTGAGCTTCTTGGAGCCATACAAAGAGCGGTAAAAAGCCACGGACATTATATGATTTATGATGTGCCGGTGGATATCGAGGATATGGCCCGTCTGTTTGCGCCGTGGAACGTAAATGGCGGTATCGTGCTGGGTTATGAGCCGGACCAGTGCGAGCAGCTCCAGAAAAAAATTGGCAAGCCGATCGTCTTTGTGGATTCTTATTTTGGACAGGGTGAAGAACCCTACGACAATATCGGGCTCCAGGATTACGAGGGGGCCAGGGAGATCACCTCTTATATGCTTAAGATGGGCCACCGGCGCATTGCTTTTTTCTGTGATCAAAGTCCTGCCATTGCCAGCAATTTGGAACGGCTCAGAGGATTTAAGGACGCCCTGGCGGCGTATGATCTGAAATTTTCAGAGAAAGATTTCTATTACATGGTGCCGGATAAAAATCTCCGCCATGAAGGCTTCCGCCAGTTTGCGCGAAAAAATGCAAAGCAGTACTCAGCGGCGTTTTTTATATCGGATTACTTTGCCAATGAGGCCGTGGGTATATTTATGTCACAGGGGCTTCAGGTTCCGGATGATTTGTCGGTAACCGGATTTGATGATAATGTCTATGCCCGGTTGTCCAGGCCCATGCTGACTACCGTGCGTCAGTCACCCAGCGAAAAAGGAAAGTGCGCGGTAGAAATGCTTATGAAGCGTATCCGCGGGGAGGAGGTTTTGCTGCGCACCCTTCAATTGCCCACGGAGCTGGTCGTTCGGGATAGTGTGAAGAATATTTTGAGGTCCTGAGTCGTTAATAAAGTGAAAGGTACCCGGTAATTGTGTGATATGCATAATTACCGGGTGCCTTTTTTGTGTGTTTTATTGGTTTTGAAAAACACTTATTGATAAACCTGACAAAACAAACTAAGATTTATTTAAAAGAAAGATACATATTTACTTACCACCCAGACATGAATCTGGAATTTTGTAACAGTTGATAGGGAAAATGTAACGAAACTCACTAAAGAAACTGAGGAAAAGGAGATGAGTGTTATGCAAAACCAGGAAAAGAGACAAAATAAGAAGTGGTGGCAGCAGGCAGTGATTTATCAGATTTATCCGAGAAGCTTTTACGACAGTAACAGCGACGGCATTGGCGACCTTCAGGGAATCATCGCAAAGCTGGATTACCTTGAGGAGCTGGGCATCGATGCCATATGGCTGTCGCCGGTCTATCGTTCGCCGCAGGATGATAATGGCTATGATATTTCCGATTATCAGGACATTGACCCGATTTTTGGAAATCTGGCGGATATGGATGCGCTGATCGAAGCCGCAGGAAAAAAAGGAATCCGTATTATCATGGACCTGGTGCTCAACCACACAAGCGATGAGCATCCGTGGTTTAAAGAAGCCAGAAAAAGCCGGGAAAATCCGTACCACGATTATTACGTATGGCGGGATGGCACGGAAGGCGAGTATCCGAATACACTGACATCCGCTTTTTGCGGTCCGGCCTGGGAATGGGTGCCGGAATGCGGCCAGTACTATCTGCATCAGTTTTCCGTAAAGCAGCCTGATCTGAATTGGGATAATCCAAAGCTGCGGGAAGAAATTTATAACATGATCAACTGGTGGATCGACCGGGGCGTTGGCGGCTTCCGCCTGGATGTTATCGACCTGATCGGCAAGGAGCCGGACGCCATGATCATGGCCGAGGGGAAAATGCTCCACCCATACATAAAAGAGATGAGTGAGCGCACCTTCCATCGGGCTGATCTGGTGACCGTGGGCGAGGCATGGAGCGCCACACCGGAGCGGGCCTGGTCCTACAGTAACCCGGACGGCTCCGAGCTGTCTATGGTATTCCAGTTTGAGCACATGACCCTGGACCAGGAACCCGGGAAGTCCAAATGGGATCTGGCCCCATTACCCTTTTTAAAATTTAAGCAGGTACTTTCAAAGTGGCAGACAAATCTGTACAACAAGGGCTGGAACAGTCTTTTCCTTGAAAATCACGACCTGCCCCGGTGTGTTTCTCGTTTTGGCAATGACGGCAAGTACCGTCAGGAATCCGCGAAGATGCTGGCGACCCTTCTTTTCGGGATGCAGGGAACGCCGTATATTTACCAGGGGCAGGAACTGGGAATGACCAATGTCATGTTTGATATTGACGAATACAGGGACATTGAGCTGCTGAATCTGTATAAGGAGCGCAAGGCTTTAGGGTACAGTGAGGAAGAAATCATGCGTTCCATCTATGCCAAGGGGCGCGATAATGCCCGGACGCCCATGCAGTGGAGCGAGGCGGCCAACGCCGGATTTTCCGAAGGAACGCCATGGATCCGCTGCAATCCCAATTATACGGTGATCAACGCCGAGGAGGAGCGGATCAACCAGGGTTCTGTCTTTAATTATTATAAGAAGCTGGTGGCCTTAAGAAAAAGTGAACCGGTACTGATCGATGGCTGCTATGAGCTGCTTTGTGCGGAGGATGAGCGACTGTTTGCCTACACTCGGGAAAATGCAGCGGATAAAGTGCTTGTCGTTTGTAACTTCAGTGACGCGGACGTGACGTTTCCTATGTACGACCTCTGGAACGATGGGGAAGTGCTCGCCTGTAACTATGCCGCACCGGGAAATTGCGGCACACTCCGGCCCTACGAGGCTGTGATGATCAAAAAGTAAACGGAGGCATGGTTTAAGGGGCTGTGCGGCCGGGGATGAATGCTGTTTACATAGAGAAGCTTTAATTTAGAAAGGAGATGCGAACCTTATGAAAATGAAAAAACGGACATGGACCACGCTGCTTTTAGCCGCTGTGGCAATGGCAGCGATCACCTTACTTGGTGGCTGTGGCAAGGGCGCAGATAACGGCAAGATCAAGGTGGAGCTTGTTCAGTACAAGCAGGAGGCTGTCAAGGTATTTGAGGCGCTGGCGGAAAAATTCAACGCGACACATGACGATATCGAGCTTGTTGTGGATTCGCCCAACGACGCCATGACGATTTTAAAAACCCGATTTATCCGTGAGGATTATCCGGACATCATCGGCATTGGCGGAGACATCAACTATTCCAATTTCCTCGATGCGGATATGTTTTTAGACATTTCGGATTTTGACGGCCTTGCCGATATCAACGCGGCCTATCTGGAAATGGATAAGCAGCTGGAGTTCATACCAAAGGACGGTGTGTACGGTGTTCCTTATGTGGCCAACGCCGCCGGTGTGCTCTATAACAGAGATCTTTTTGCGGAGCACGGCTGGGAGATCCCAACCAACTGGGAGGAATTTATGACGCTGTGCGATGATATACAGGCCGCAGGTATCCAGCCCTTCTACTTCGGTTTTAAGGATACATGGACCTGTCTCGCTCCATGGAATGCCATGGCCGTGGATCTGGCGCCCGCCGATGTATGCAGCCAGGTAAATAAAGGCCAGACCACATTTACCGAGCAGTACCGGGAAGTGGCCGAAAAGCTTATGCAGCTTCTGCCCTACGGTCCGGCCGATCCTTTCGCTTACGGCTACAATGATGCATGTACCGCCTTTGCCCGCGGTGAGTCCGCCATGTATACGATCGGCAGCTATGCCGTGCCTCAGATCAAATCCGTAAACCCGGACATCAATCTGGATTCCTTTGTCCTTCCGGCCAATGATAATGCGGATGAAAATGTGCTCAATTCCGGTATTGACCTTCAGTTTTGCGTGATGGAGGATACGCCGAATAAGGAAGCTGTTTACGAGGTGCTGAGATTTTTACTGGCTGACGAAAATGTTCAGTATTACCTGGATGACCAGAATGCTGTTCCGTGTAAAACCGGTGATTTTAAGCTGGCCTCTGTGCTGGATGGCGTTACCTCCTACATTAAGGAAGGTAAAATGGTCGATTACCAGGATCACCATTACCCGACGGAAATGGCTGTGGACGCCATCATCCAGACGTATCTCATGGATAAGGATACCGATGCATTTCTTGCAAGCTTCGACAAGAACTGGCAGCGTTATAACCGTGACCTGATCCGTAAAGTTCAGGATTATGAAAACAGTCTGGCCAAATAAGAAAGGGGAGAGCGCAGATGAAAAAAACAAATGGACAAAAAAGAACCTACCTGTTAATTATCATACCCATCCTGGCCCTGTTTTTCGCCTTCAATACATTACCATTGATACAGGGTGTGATTTACAGCTTTACCAACTTCAAAGGCTATGGCAGCTATGATTTCCTTGGAATCCGAAACTATGTGGACCTGTTTCAAGATGCCCGCGTAGGAAAGTCCTATCTGTTTACATTTAAATTTGCCATCGTTACGACCATTATCGTAAATCTCATCAGTCTGGTCCTGGCCCTTGGGCTGAACAGCAAGATCAAGGCAAAAAGTGCATTGCGGGGCGTTTACTTCCTTCCCAATGTACTGGGCGGCCTGGTCGTTGGTTACATTTTCAGTTATCTGTTTACTTATATCGTTCCGGCCATGGGCCAGATCATGGGTGTGGAAGCACTGCAGCAGAGTCTGCTTTCCAGCACGAAAACCGCCTGGTTTGCCATCGTGATCGTCTGCGCCTGGCAGTCCATTGCCATGAACACGATCATCTATATTTCCGGCCTGCAGACCGTGCCGGAGGATGTATATGAGGCCGGCTCCATCGACGGCGCCACAGGCTGGAAGAAGTTCAAGAACCTGACCTTCCCGCTGATCATTCCGTTTTTCACCATCAACCTCGTATTGTGCATGAAGAACTTCCTCATGGTATTTGACCAGATCATGGCATTGACCAAGGGCGGCCCGGCTCAGAGCACCGAGTCCATTTCCTACCTGATCTACAACAATGGTATGAGCGGCGGCCAGTTCGGCTTCCAGAGCGCCAATGCGGTCCTGTTCTTTGTAGTTATTGTGATCATATCCGTGTTCCAGATGAATTTCATGGGTGGTAAGGAGGAGCAGCTATGAGAAAAAATAAAGATTCGGCAAGAGTGGAAAAAACCAACTGGACAGTTACAATATTGCTCATCATCGGCTGTCTGACCATTGCCTTTCCGTTATATATGGCCATTGTGATCGCCTTCAAGCAGCCGTCGGAGATGACCAATGATATTGCAGGCATTTTATCCCTGCCAAGTAAGCTCAGCTTTGAAAACTTTGCCGAGGCGATGCGTGTGACCGATTTCTGGCATTCCCTGGCAAACAGCCTTCTGATTTCCGTGGTGGCCATCGTGCTTTCGGTGCTCATCCATTCCCTGGCCGGTTATGTCATTGGCCGGAATATGGGCAAGAGCAAGTTTTATAAGTTTACGTATTTATATATCGTCAGCGGTATGTTCGTGCCCTTTGCTATTTTGATGATGCCTCTGGTAAAGCAGACGGCAAGCCTTGGACTGGCCAACCGGCTGGGCGTGATCGTGCTGTATGTGGTATTTTATATGCCGATGAATGTGCTGCTGTATTCCGGGTATTTAAAGAATATTCCTCTGGCGTTGGAGGAAGCGGCCCGGGTGGACGGCGCCAGTACATGGCAGACATACTGGAAGATCATTTTCCCGATTATGAAGCCGATGCATGCGACTGTGGCTGTGCTTACGGCTCTGGGAACATGGAATGATGTTATGACGCCGCTCGTTATTATGTCCGGCGGCGGACAGAATACGCTGCCTCTGGCACAGTTGAACTTCCAGACACAGTTCGGTACCAATTATAACCTGGCGTTTGCTTCTTATTTGCTGGCGCTGCTGCCGATATTGATCTTCTATATCGTGTGCCAGAAGCAGATCATCAATGGCGTTGTAAATGGGGCTGTGAAGTAGTTGGAGACGGATTTGCAACTCAATTTAATATTATTGCAATTGAACGGTGTAGCCATTGGCTATGCCGTTTTTGCTATAATACTTTAAGTATCTTGACTTCTGAAAATTAATGCTTTATAATATGTTTAAACTTGTAAACTTATTGCGGAGGTACCAATGAGTAAACGTACAATGGGGATTTTGTCTGAATGCATTCCGATTTTCACAATGCTTCAAGATGAAAGCAGACAGCAAATTCTTATGCTACTATTCGATAATCAACAAATGACGGTTAGCGAGATTACTGAAAAGCTGGAGTTATCTCGTCCGGCGGTTTCACATCATTTAAAATTGCTTTTGGATGCCAATTTGGTTTCTGTTAAGAAAAATGGAAAAGAGCGGATTTATAGTTTAAAACTTGAAAAAGCAATAGAGCAATTAAAACAGTTGTTATCATCAATGGAATCTGATATACGATATAACGCCTAACATAAGGGCGTTATATTTTAAAACAATAAGTTTATAAGTTTAAACATATAAACGAGGAGGGCATATTATGAGTAATAAACAAATATCAGATGTAAGTTATCAGAATCAGGACAGTTGGAAAGAAATTCAAAGTTTTCTTCCTCCTGACTATCAATTAACAAAAGAAACAATGCCGAAAGAAGAATGTTGGGAATGGAAAGGAAATCAAATACATTTAGATGTCTATCGTAGTACAAACGCCAAGGCAAAAGTTATTCTTTTTCACGGCGTAGGAACAAACGGCAGACAAATGACGACCATTATCGGCAAACCTCTTGCAGACGACGGATTTGAAGTAATTGCCCTTGATATGCCGATCTATGGTGAAACTCTTGTAAATAAGAATATGACTATCTCTTTTTCCGATTGGGTAGAGTGTGGAAATGATTATGTTAATTATGAACGATCAAGAGACAACAGACCTGTTTTCTTGTACGGTTTGTCAGCAGGTGGAATGGAAACATATTTTGTTGCTGCAAGAAACAAAAATATTAACGGAATTATCGGAATGACTTTCCTTGACCAAAGGGAAAAAGCAGTACGTATGACGACTACAAAAAATTGGTTTTGGGGTACTTTCGGAACAGGACTTGCGAAAATCTCTTGTTCAATAGGACTTTCAAAGTTTAAAATGAAAATGAGTGTGTGCTCAAAAATGAATACATTGTGTAATAATAAACAGGCATTAACTGCGATGTTAAATGACAAAACTTCAGCAGGTAATAAGGTTAATATGAAGTTTTTAGCCGACTATATGACATACAAACCGGAAATTGAACCGGAGGATTTTGACATATGTCCGATCATATTAACGCAGCCTGAGAATGACCGATGGACACCCGAAATTTTAAGCGATATTGTGCTTGATAAAATCAAAAAAACACCTGTTAAAAAAGTGATACTTAAAGGCGGCAGCCACTATCCTGTTGAAATGCAGGCTCTGAAAGATCTGCATAAATATATTTTAGAATTTATAAACGAAAATCTCTAATGAGGTGATGATGTGAAAATTATTGACCCATCTGTAATTTCAAAAGCACCTAAAAAATGGTACGATTGGATTGTCAAGCACGCAATGTAGAATTCAACCATTCCGGCGGACTACAAAGCCTAAGGGAGAAGCCATATCCTTATGCAGCATCTCCCTTGGGGCGGTATTTACGTTTGGTTAGGGGCGGGGGGCTTTTGGAGAGAAATTTTGGGCTGGGTTGGTATGATTTACTCAGCCCGCTTTTTTATCTGAAGAAGTAAAAGAATCAGGCTGACACCCAGGAGGATATGGCCGATGCCGGAGATTCCGGAGATGGCGGCGTCTATCCCTTTAGACAGGGGTGTGGCAAGTACCTGGGTCAGGCCTCTTAAAAGAAAGCCCAATGCCGTGATATTCAGGCCCAGGTGGTAAGTCAGCAGGATTTTGCCCGTCTGCCTGCCGGTTATTTGAAAGGCTTTTTCCAGCAGCATGAGTATGAGGAAGAAGAACATGCCCAGAAGGAAATAGTGGGTGTGCATGACGGATAAGCGGGTAGGGGCTGTGTAGCCGTTGAATTTGGTAAATTCGCGGTAGAAGACGCCGGTAATCATGGCGATGATGGCGTAGATCATGGCGGTGTTGGCGTAACGTTTGGTCATTTTTAGGACTCCTTTCCGGTGATTATCGTTGTGTATTTGGTTGTTTATAAAGCTTCCAGGCCATGAGTACGACCCAGACGTAGGCAAGTGTTTTCGGGATCATCAGCATACCGACCATGGGCGCCACACCTGAAAACAGGACGACGGGGAGGTAGAAGCCGAAGGAAAGGGCTACGGCCAGCGGCATGAAGCGAAAAACGCTGTCGTGGTTTTTTCTGGCTCCCTGAGCAAATATGACGATGATGATGATTCCCATGATAGCAAATGGGATATTCCGCAGGATGCCATAGCTTAATGGCTGACGGTAGTTAAGCCACTGATTTTGCGGCAGCAGGCAGAGTGCGATACGCAGCGCTGTAAGAATCCACATGGACAGCGTGAGATTTTTCCGGCCCTGAATCTTATAGCGGTCGCGCCAAATGTAATAGAGTAACAGGTAGAAAATAGTCATGGTGATAGAGGTAATGAATTTGCCCACACCCAATGCGGCTGCGTGGGCTTCAAGGCCTGTGGTCATCAGGGAGTAGGCCCGGGGAACAAGGTGAAAGGCGTCGCCTGCGCCTAAGAGAGCCGCCATAAGTCCGGCCTTTTTGACAAGCGGGCTGGTGCCTTTGATGAGCATGGTAAGCCCTGCGATTAACGCAAAGCTGAGATATAAAATATCAAATACGGTTTCTGCGATTGCCTGTGCCATAATGGATTCTCCTTTTTATTGTTAAATCGTTATTACTTAATAGATGGTTTATTTAGTAGTAGATGGTTTTCTTAATAATGGAAATAAAAAAGTTCAGGTCCGGCTCTTTTTCGCTTAACAGCATGGTCAGGTTCTTTGTTATGAAGCGGACGTACTGTTCTTTTGTGAAAGCCTCGTTCCATATGTCCTGACGGATATCCGGGTCCTGATCCATCCGGCGAATGAGTGAAGCCTCCAGAGCCGACTGCATCTTTTCCATTCGTTTGTGGCCGGCCTCCTCCACGTTTTCCAGGCTGTGCATAAGCCTGCCCGCGGAATGATCAATATGTTCTCTTAAATAATTAAAAATCTGTTCCAACTGTTCATAAAAGGATCTGGCGTCAATGGCGATCTGCATACCGGCCAGTGTTTTTTTCCAATATTCTTCTGTGAGCGCCAGAAGTATATCATTTTTATTGGCAAAATAATTATATACAGTTCCAGTGGCGACGCCGGCTCTTTGGGCGATGGCGCGGATATTCACAGCATCGATGCCATCAATATCCGCTAACGTCCGCGCGTGGTCCAGCAGAATTGATTGGAGCTGGTCGTCTTTTTTCCTCATGTTATCCCTCCAATACAAAATTATTTTAAATGAAACATATATGAACGTGTTCATTTATAAACATTGTAACATATAAAATACAAATGTCAAGTTATTTGAACGTGTTCATTTATAAAAATATATTTTCCGCAATTGTCAATTCTGCGTTACTGCTGACTGGCCTGTCCGTGAACAGTGACTACTCTACGGAGAGTTTGTTGCTTTTTTTCGGAATAACCTTTATCATAGTTTTTGGAGGTGATACAATTGGATTGCAGTAAGATTGGCCGGCTGATCTATGATCTGCGCAAAGAAAAAGGAATGACTCAGAAGAATCTGGCAAAGCTTTTGAATCTCAGTGACCGAACCATTTCCAAATGGGAGCGGGGCAATGGATGCCCGGATGTGTCGCTGCTTGGGGAACTTTCCGCGATCCTGGGGGTTCATATTGATAAATTATTGTCTGGAAGTTTAGAGGCCAATATGGCCGATGGAGGAAATATGAAACGAACAAAATTTTATGTCTGCCCCAACTGCGGGAATGTGCTGTGCGCCACAGGAGCAGCGGAAATATCGTGCTGCGGCAGAAAGCTGAAAGCGCTGACTGCCGCACCGATAGATCAGGAAGGGGCACATGGACCGACAGATGTGCCTGGCGGAGAAAAAGATGTGCGGCATGTTTTATTAATCGAAGCAATGGATGATGAGCTGTATCTGACCATGAACCATGAAATGACAAAGCAGCATTATATTTCATTTGTGGCATATGTTTCTTATGATCGGATGTACTTGTGAAGCTGTATCCGGAGCAGGCGGCTGCGGTGCGTTTCCCGAAATTGCATGGCGGAGAATTTTATGTATGTTGCAGCGAGCATGGATTATTCCGTGTAAAATATACGCCATCGGGCAAGCGGGGAACGGATGGCGGGCATGGACGCGCGGATTCCCGGAAAGAAATTTCAAACGCTGTGCGGTTATAGTAGGTGCGCAAAGAAAGTCGAGAGGTTTTCCGACCATAAGCTTATAATAGGAACTAGCCTGATGGCTAAGCAGGTCGAGGATTTCCGGGGAAATCCCCGACAAATTATAATGTAATATGTCAGGAGGTGAATGGATATGCCGGAAGTAAATAAAACGAAAATGCCGCAGCCGGAGGATGGCGGCAGCAGCGGGATTTTGGATAGGAACAGCGTCAACCGACAGCTTTGGGAACAGGTGGAGGCCGTGCAGAGGATGCAGGATTATATTGCCGATCATCTGTATGAAAATATTACGCTGGCGGATCTGGCGGGGGCATCCCTTTACTCGCCGTGGTATTCCCACCGGCTTTTTGTCCGGCAGTTTGGGCAGACACCGGCGGATTACATCCGTCGGCTCCGGCTTTCCCGGTCGGCGCAAAAGCTTCGGGATCATCCGTGTAAAATTGCGGATATTGCCTTTGAGATGGGATTTGGCAGCGTGGACGGGTACCAGCGGGCGTTTTTACGGGAGTTTGGCTGTAATCCAAGTGATTACGCAGCCAATCCGGTTCCGGTCTATCTGTTCGTTCCTTATGGCATAAAATTCAGGTTTATTGAAAGGAGACCAGCCATGGAAAATTTGAAAAATGTTTTTATCCAGGTAATCGACCGGCCGGCGCGTAAAGCAATTATAAAAAGAGGTGTGAAAGCCACTGAATATTTTGACTATTGTGCGGAGGTCGGCTGTGATGTGTGGGGGCTGCTTCAAAGTATTAAATCCATCGTCGGCGAGCCCGTCAGCATGTGGCTTCCTGCGTCTTACCAAAAGCCGGGAACCTCGGAATATGTGCAGGGAGTAGAAATTGCCCCTGATGATGTTGTTATCATCCCGGAAGGTCTGGATGTTATCTCGCTGCCAGCAGCAAAATATCTGATGTTCCAGGGCGAGCCATTTGCCGAGGAGGATTATGGGCAGGCCATCGAGGAGGTTCGTGCCTCTATTAAAAAATATGATCCCACAGTGATCGGTTTTACATGGGATAATAATAATCCCCGGATACAGATGGAACCCGTGGGAACAAGAGGGTACATCGAATTAGTTCCGGTGAAGCCTGTATAAATTTGAGCGCAGGCAGGCACAGTTCATATAAAGGTATCGGTCTTTCAGAAATGCAGGAGGACCGATACCTTTTTGCGCGAAGCAACGAGCCACAAAACGGGTGTGTAATAAAAAAACAACCTGCTATGGAATTTCCCGGCTGGCTGTGATAGAATATTCCTAACTCTTTGGTAGTGTGCAAAAGTTAAGTAGTGACATGAGGTTAAAACGATGTTATTTCATATAAATGACGGCACCGTGTCCATTGGCGGGCAGACGGTGCTGGAGCATATTGATTTTGAAATCCGCGGCACGGAGAAAATAGCCGTGGTCGGGCGCAATGGGGCGGGGAAGACGACGCTGCTGCGTTTGCTGGCCGGGGAGCTATCTCTGGACCGGGATGACAAAAGAAATGGGCCTGGTGTGGTCGTATCCCGCAGCGTGACCATTGGCATGCTTTCACAGACGGCCCTGGATGGCGTGAGCCATACGGTGGAGGCGGAGCTTATGACATGCGGGGGCCGGGAGGCCTTCTCCAGAGAACAGTTTGAGTACGAGCGGGAGTTTGACCGGCTCTTTACCGGGCTGGGATTTTCCCTGGAGGATAAGAAAAAGTCCATTGCCGAATTTTCCGGCGGGGAGCGGACGAAAATCGCTCTGATCCGGCTGCTCATGGAAAAACCGGATATTTTGCTGCTGGATGAGCCCACGAATCATCTGGATATGGAAACGGTGGAATGGCTGGAGCATTATATGCGCATGTATCCCAAGGCGGTAGTGATGGTCAGCCACGACCGTTTTTTTCTGGATCGGACAGCGGATGTGGTCTATGAGCTAAGCGGCGGGCGGCTGTTCCGTTACGCGGGCAATTACACCCATTACCGGCAGCAAAAGCTCAAAAATATTGCGCTGGGATATAAAGCCTGGGAGCGGCAGCAGGAGGAGATCAAGCGGCTGGAGGCGCTGATTGAGCGGTTTAAGCATAAGCCGAAAAAGGCGGCATTTGCCCGTTCACGAAAGAAGATTATTGAACGGATGGAAAAGGTGGAAAAGCCGGAAATGGATGATGCCCATTTGTTTACGGGCGAGATTTCCCCTCTGATTTCCGGAAGTAAGTGGGTGTTTGAGTGTGAGCATATGAAAATCGGCTATGACCGGCCGCTGCTGGAGCTGGGGCTGCGTATCCGCAGGGGGCAGAAGATTGGCATATTGGGGCCCAACGGTGCTGGCAAGACGACCTTTTTAAAGACGGTGGCCGGCCTGCTCCCTGCGCTTAGTGGCCGGCAATCGCTTGGAAATATGACGACGATCGGTTATTTTGATCAGCATTCTGCCGCTATCCATTCGGAAAAGACGGTGGCGGAGCATTTCCATGACCTGTTTCCGGCATTGACGGAGAAGGAGGTGCGCCAGACGCTGGGAGCCTATCTTTTTGGCGGGAAGAATGCGTCGAAGAAGGTGGATGCCCTGTCTGGCGGTGAGAAAGCGCGGCTGGTGCTGGCGGAGCTTTTACAGAGCCGCCCTAATTTTCTTATTCTGGACGAGCCTACCAATCATATGGACATAGCAGCTAAGGAAACGCTGGAGTCGGCTTTTAAAGCATATACCGGCACGATTTTATTTGTTTCACATGACCGTTATTTTATACGGCAGGTGGCGGAATCGGTGCTGATTTTTGAAAATGGAACGGCCATGTATTATCCGTTTGGCTATGAGCATTATGTGGAGCGGAAGTTTCGCGAGTCGTTGGGGGTTCCTATGTCGGTGCAGATGCGTGCGGAGGAACAGGCGCTGATTGCGGGGATGCGTGCGGTACCCAGGGCGGAACGCCACAGCCTGCGGGAAATTTCCACTGATGAAGCTTATTTTGACTGGCAGCTACGGCTTAGCAGAGAACAGCTTGCGGCGGCGGAAAACGATGTGGAGGCGCTCTGGGGGCAGCTCACGACGGCCCGAGAGGAATGGATGGCTTCGGAAGCTTTCTGGAATGAGAGTGATGCCGGCGGCCGCGGAACGGAGATTGACGGCGTTGCCGTTGATGGCAGCGCGGAAGCTGACTATGACGGAGCAGCCGGCCGTGGCAGCGCGGAAACTGACTGTGACGGAGCAGCCGACCATGGAACGGAGATCGACGGCGCTGTCGGAGCCGGCAGCGCGGAGCTTGCCGGTGCCGGAGCAGCTAGCGATGCTGCATATGACCGCCTGTTACTTTTATATAACAATGCGTTGTCGATTTGGCAGGAGCAGTGCCTGCAATGGTACGATATATACAGGGCGTCGTCGGAGGGCGTCTGAAAATGGGAAAGGAGGTGCGCCATGGCCGGACAGATTACGAAGATGGAACAGAGCGGTAATACTGGAAATATGAAAGTAAAACGGATTAATCCGGCCCGGCTGCGGCCTCTTTTTGGCGCGCTGATCTCCATTTTGCTGGCATTTCTTGTGGGCAGTGCGCTGATTGCTGCAATTGGCGGCCGTCCACTGGAAGCCTATCGCTATATGCTTAGCGGTGCTTTTGGAAATATGGCCGCTCTTTCGTCCACTCTGAATAAAACAGCGGTGCTTTTGCTGTGCGGTCTGTCCTGTGCCGCGGCTTACAGATGCGGCCTTATCAATATCGGCGCTCAGGGACAGCTTTTAATGGGCGCTTTAAGTGCTGGTTCTGCCGGGCTGTGTTTGGAAGGAATGCCGGCATTTTGGGTGATTTTATTCAGCTTTATGACGGGCGTGGCCGGCGGTGCTGTCTGGGGGGCTATAGCCGGTTGGCTGAAGGTAAGATTTGGAGCAAGCGAGGTGATCACTACGGTGATGCTCAACTATATTGCGCTCCATTTTTTTAATTATATGATCAATGGCCCCATGAAGGACCCGGTAGGGGAGGCGGCCAAAAGCCGTCTGCTGGATGAACGGTACTGGCTGCCTGCGCCTGCGGGTAAAATCCATCTGGGCATTTTGCTGGCCATCCTGTGCCTGGCTGCCTTTGCCCTGTTTTTTACCCGGACAAAAGCCGGTTTTGCCATGCGTATTACCGGATTGAATCCAAGGACTGCACTTCATGCGGGGATCAATGTTTCCCGGCAATGGCTCATATCCATGGCTATTTCCGGAGCGCTGGCCGGACTGGCCGGAGCGGTGGAGATATTTGGCACTCAGCATCAGTTGATTTCCGGTTTTGGAAATGGTTACGGTTTTGATGGGATTGCGGTGGCCCTGCTCGGGGGTGGCAGCAGCCTGGGGCTTTTGGGCGCCGGCCTGCTGTTTGGCGCTATGAAAACCGGCGGCAGCCAGATGCAGATGTTTGGTCGGGTACCCAATGCTATTGTGGGCGTCATCCAGGGGCTGATCATTATGCTCGTCCTGGTGGATATATATGGAAGGATTTACCGACAGATACAGCGGCGCAGAAATCAGACGCATAGAAATGGAAAATTTATACAGCAGCGTAAAAATAGAAAATATTTACAGCGGCACAGAAATAGAGAATTTATACAGCACTGTAATTCAGAGGAGGCTTTGCGATGACGGCATTTTTGGAGTTTGCCGGCGCGGTCGTCCGCTATGCATTGCCGGTATTTTTTGTGGCGCTGGGCGTTTTGCTCTGTCAGAAATCGGGCGTAGCCAATATTGGCGCCGAAGGTCTGATGCTTATGGGCTGTCTTTTTGGCGTGGCCACGGGCGGCCTGTTTAAAATGGCCGCGCTGGGCGTTTTGTCGGCGGTGGTAGTCACTATGGTTATCGGAGCAGCGCTTGGCGCAATGATTTTTGTTTTCAAGGTCAATGCCATTGTCCTTGGCGTGGCCTTTAATATATTTGCCTCGGGGCTGTGCACATTGCTGTACCGCAGCGGATTTGGCGCTGGCCGGAGTACTGACGGCGGACTGGATCTGGGATTTATGGCGGTGCTGGGTCTGGCGGCTATGATATTGATGCACCTGTTTTTATATCATACGAGATCCGGGCTCTGCCTTCGGGCGGCCGGAGAATATACATCGGCGGCCACGGCCATGGGCCTGTCCGCGGGCCCTCTGCGTTTTGCGGGCTTTGTCTGCGGATGCGGGCTTATGGGCTTTGGCGGGGCCTGTCTGTCCATGGGGCAATTGAATATGTTCATAGAGGATATGACTGACGGCCGCGGTTATATTGCCCTGGCTGCTGTTTGCTTTGGAAGATTTACTCCGGTGGGAACGGCTCTGGCGGTGCTGCTGTTTGGCGCAGGCGAGGCGCTTCAGTATCGGCTCCAGGCAGCCGGAAATGGGATTCCCCATCAGTTTGTGCTGATGGTTCCATATATATTAACGATTATCGGACTGATAATTATTGCACGAAGAAAGGATAGGAGTTAAGGGATGAAGAAATTGCATTGTGGAAATGATAAATGGCTGAGAAGCGGAAGCCTTTGGAGACGGCTTACCGTTATGTTTGCGGTGGTCTGCTTTGTTTTAGCGTCGGCCGGATGCAGTGGCGCTGGAAATGGAGCTGGAAATACGGGGGGCGATACCTCCGGAAATGATAGTGGAAAAGCGGATGTCGTTACAGCAGGAAATGAGTCAGGGAATGTGGATGGTGGTACTGCGGCAGAATCCGATGGGAGTGAAAGTGATGCATCTGTCTTAAGCGAGGAAATGAAAATTGCCCTGGTGGTGGATGGAAACATTAATGACCGGGGCTGGTGCCAGCTTGCCTATGAGGCGCTTTTAAGAGCTGAGAGCGAGCTGGGCGCTGAGATCGCTTACAGTGAAAAGACACAGGCGTCCGACTATGAGAATGTGATCGGCGGCTATGCCGCAGCTGGTTATAATATCGTCATTGCCCACGGCGCAGAATTTTATGATACTTGTAAAACACTGGGGCCGCAGTATCCGGATACCCAGTTTATTATCACCAGCTCAAAGGAGGGCCAGGCCCCCAATGTCAACGGTGTTTTTGTAGGCGTTTATGAGTCCGGCTTTATCAACGGCGCCGCCGCGGCACTTATGTCTGAAAACGGTAAGATTGGTGTGATCGGTGGCATCGAATTGTCCTCAATCTCCGCATGGGTCGAGGGGGCCAGGGCCGGTGCTTTGTATGTGAATCCGGAAATCGAGGTATCCACCATTTATACAGGTTCCTTTGATGATGCTTCCAAAGCCCGCGAAGCCGCCTACGCTCTGATCGAAGGCGGATGCGACGTCATTACACAAAATGCGGACGCTTCCAGCGAAGGGGCGATCATTGCCTGCGATGAAAAGGGAATCCTCAATATCGGCGCTGTGAGCAATCAGGACGCTATGGGCGAAAAGGTGGCTTTTTCGGTCATTCAGGATACGACAACAGCCATTTTTGATATGATCCTGGAAGGCAGCCAGGGAAAGCTTGATGGTCATGGCCGAAGTGTGGGCGTGGCAGCGGGCTGCGTTTATCTGACGGAGTATAAGGCATGGGTGCCGGAGGTCGTGCGGACGGAGCTGGAGAAAATCGTGGAGGGGATTGGCAGCGGGGAGATTGCCATGGAGGAATAACTATTGATTGAAGAAAGAAATGTAAATGTGACTATTGATACGATATTTTATCAATAAAAAAGAAACGAGCAAGCCACAACAATAAGTGTGGTGAAAACCCATTTCTTATGTTTAGGATAACGTTTAGGAACAAATTTGTCAATAAAAATTTAGAACTGCTTCGCGAAGGAACACTACAAAAATTATTACTGAGGGTTACGCTATGTCAGAACAGGCATTGATCCAATTGGAAAATATCATAAAGAAATATCCGCAGACAGTGGCTCTAAATGATGTGAGTCTGGAGTTTTATCCAGGGGAGATCCACGCAGTGGTCGGTGAGAACGGCGCCGGAAAATCCACACTGATGAATATAATTGCGGGCCTATGTAAGCCGGATGGGGGTATTCTGCGCTTTGATGGACAGGCAGTGCCGGCATGGAATCCCAGACTTGCCCACCGCCATGGGATAGCTATGGTTCACCAGCATTTTACATTGATCCCGGAAATGACAGTGACCGAAAATATACTGTTGGCCGGCGGCCGCCATACCCATTTTATATTAAATAAAAAAGCGGCTGCGGGGGAAATCACCCGGCTGTGCAACGCCTATGGCCTGGATATGGAGCCGGGGGCTCTGGCCGGAAGCCTCTCGCCGGGGCAAAAGCAGCGGGCAGAAATTATCAAGGCTTTGTATTATCAATGCCGGGTGCTGATTCTTGACGAGCCGACGGCAGTTCTCACCGGCGGTGAGTCGGAGCGGCTGTTTTCGGTGCTGCGGCAGTTGGCTGCAAGTGGAACGGCAGTTCTATTGATATCGCACAAGCTGGATGAGATCTTTGATGTCAGCAGCCGGATAACGATCCTGCGCCAGGGCACGGTGGCGGGCCGTACAAAACCTGGGGAAATGTCGGTACCGCAGGTGGCGCGGTTGATGATATCCGGGGGAGAGGATGTGCCGGCGGAGGAAGTCGGAGATCGAAATTCGGAGAATATCAGTGATCGAAAATTGGATCAATTGAGGGGCCGGGATGTGAGGGGCCGGGGGGTGAGCGGACGGAATGTGAGCAGCCGGGAGCAGGAGCATGTCGGCATGCATGCGGCGGCATCACGCCCGGCCAATGCGGCTATGTCTAGCTCCGATATGTCTATGTCTGGCAATCATGCATTGGAAATCAGAAATCTCTATGCGGCCGGCCCTGACGGCCGGTCCGGTGTGGCCGGTGTATCGTTGACAGTGGATGCCGGACAGATTTACGGTGTGGCCGGTGTGGATGGCAACGGTCAGAGTACACTGGCGGCGGCAATTATGGGCCTGGTGTCGAAATCCAACGAAAATTCTCATGGAAAGCCATGTGGCGTACGAGAGCAGGGAAGTAAATTTAACTCGGGAAATAAATTAAATTTGGGAAGTATATTAAAGCAGGACGGTGTCCTATTTATCGATGGCGAGGATATGACATGTGCATCTGTGCAGAAGATTCTTAAAAAGTCGGTAGGGTATATTCCGGAGGACTGTCAGGAGACGGGGATTATCCGGGAAATGACCCTGGAAGAAAATCTGATTTTAAACAGCTTTTCGCAGGAGAAGTATGGCCATGGGCCATTGATGAACTGGGGCAATGTGCGGCGGGAGGCTGTCCGGGCCATGTGCGATATGGATATCCGGGCATTTTCCGGAAAGCAGTTGGCTGGAACCTTGTCGGGGGGGAATCAGCAGAAGCTTGTGATTGCTAGGGAGCTGGGGAAAAGGCCTAAGATCATGCTTGCGGTCAATCCGACCCGCGGGATCGACGCCAATGCGGCGCAGAAAATACGGAACCTGTTTTTGCAGGCCCGGCGGGAGGGCTGTGCTATTTTACTGATTTCCACGGATTTGGATGAAATCCTCTATTTATCGGACCGTATCGGTGTTATGTATGAGGGCAGGATGGCGGCTGAATTTGACGGATTGCTTAAAGAATCTAATGGGGAAATAATGGATATTAGGATGGTCGATCAAAAAATGAGCGGGGGCGCGCTGCGCTGTGACAAGGAGAAATTATTGTGTGAGCAGATCGGGCTTGCCATGGCGGGTCACAGGATGTAGAAGATTCATCCATGATATGGTCCATTGCAAGCGATTTTTGATGAGCGTAACAGTTCACCTCTCTGGACTGTTACACTTTGTCAATTGCTGTCGATTTTAGTCGATGAGTTGTTGTTGTATTTCCTACGTTTCCGTGTTAACCTTAATCTATCAACAAAAACATTTCTATATCGGGCTTTTCTCCGGAGATTTCACAAATCGAAACGGCGCATATATTATAATTATTTTATTGAAAATGTACTTAGCCCCATATATAATGGAGCTATGAAGGAGGCAGTATGAAGACTAACGTTTACAGAGAGTTGGATACTGCAAAAGATAACGTCAGGTACGACGAATATGTTAAAAGAATCTTAAGTAATAAATATATTCTGGCCTGGATACTAAAAAATACTACCGAAGAGTTCAAAAATCTTCCAATAAACACAATCGCTATGGAGTGCATTGAAAAGGACATACAGATAGGGAAGGTTCCGGTTTATCCGGGGGCGTCAAATACCTGTGTTTCCCCGGACTTCAGTGATCAGGAGATTGAAAAATATTTTAATCAACAGCCACATATGATTACTGGCGACTTGACTGAAAGTCGTATACCCGGTGAAGGTACTGTAACTTTTGACATCCGTTTTCACGCCATTGTGCCTGGAGAAAGTGAAAGTATTCGTTTGATTATTAATATTGAAGCACAAAAGGCGTTTTATACCAAATACGAAATAGTTACTCGTGCAATTTTTTACGCTGCGCGTATGTTATCCTCTCAGTTGGATACAGAATTTTCAAACAGTGATTATAACAAGCTGAAAAAGGTATATTCTATTTTTATTTGTATGAATGCACCCAAATACATAGGGAATGCTATTAGTGAATATAAAATAACAAAGCATGATCTTTATGGCACTATGCCGGACAAAAGATACAGTTATGATAAACTGGCTGTTATCATCGTCTGCCTTAACGAAAAAACGGATGAGGGCTCCGAGAATCTGCTTCATCTTCTAAACGTTTTATTATCCAGTGATATGGAGCTTACCAAAAAAGCTGCTGTATTAAACGATGTTTATGGCATAGCGGTTGATGATTCATTAGAAAAGGAGTTGAGTATTATGTGCAATCTCAGTGAAGCAATCGAAGAACGCGGAGAAGAGCGTGGGGAACAGCGTATGTCAGCGCTTATAAAACAATTACTGGTCGACGGACGCCTGGAGGATATACGAAAGGTCACCGAAAACAAGACGTATCGTGAAGCATTGTATAAAAAATATTCTCTTTAAACAAACGACAAGCTTCTTTTAAGATGACCGCTTTCAGTGTCGGCTGCCGTTTAAATCCTGCCAACGATGGGCCATGGCCTCGGATAACTTGCATCTTCAACAGGTCTGCGCAGTAAAATGCGCAGACCTGTTTGGTGAGTTATAAGGTGTATTTATTATCAACAAATCTAAATTTCTTTCCTGAAACGGAGCATCATAGATTGCGTCAGTATCACCATTCGTACCGCACGCTGATAAAAATATTAATAAAAAGAATAAAGGAGTGATAATGTATTTATACTTAATCATAAGCGCTCCTTTAGGCGGTTAACGGCGGTTCCTGGTAAATCCCGTTGACAAACCCGGGGCGCTGTGATACGGTAATAAAAATCTGATTTTTACGGCAAGGGAGTGGTTTCGATGGCACAGACAGTTTATTATGGCGGAACGATCCTGACGATGGAAGCGGACCGGTTCGTTCAGGCCGTGCTGGTGGCGGATGGACGTATTGCCGCCGCAGGTTCCGAGGAGAAAGTCTTTGCTCTTATGGATAAGGATGCTGTGCGGATTGATTTAAAAGGCCGGACGCTGATGTCGGCATTTTTGGACGGACACAGCCATATAACGGCATTGGCCGCAACCATGGGACTGGTGGCCCTGGAGGGCGCTGCAAGCTTTGATGAGATATGCAGCCGCATGGTGGAGCGGATCCGGGAGCGCCGTCCGGAACCCGGAAGCTTTGTCATAGGCTTTGGTTACGACCACAACTTTCTCAAAGAAAAACGGCATCCGGATCGGATCGCACTGGACGCTATATCACAAAAGCTGGAGGCAGAGGGGCTGCCATCGGATTACAAGGTGATTCTCGGACATGTTTCCGGGCATATGGGCGTGGTCAATTCGGCGGCACTTAACTACTTTGGAATTGATGAAAATACACCGGACCCAGCAGGAGGCATCATTGGCCGCATGGCCGACGGCCGTATACCCAGCGGTTATCTGGAGGAAAATGCATTTAACGGCATCAGTGCCATGACGCCAAGACCATCTGCCAGCGAGCTCATGGACAATCTCAGTGCGGCCGAGGAGGTCTATCTGAAAAATGGTATCACTACGATCCAGGATGGCCTGACAAAAGCGCCTGAGTGGGCCATGCTCAAGATGATGGCGGAGAACCAGCGTTTCCGGGCGGATATCGTCGCCTATGCGGATATAAAAGATAACGCGGCGATCGTTTCGGAAAATCCTGATTATGACCGCCATTATAAAAATCATCTGAAAATTGGCGGCTATAAGCTGTTTTTAGATGGCTCGCCCCAGGGACGCACCGCCTGGATGCTGGAGCCTTACCGGGATGTGCAGGACCCTCAAAAGGAGGACCCGGACCATTACCGCGGTTATCCCATTTATGAGGACGCAGTGGTGGAAGACTACGTGAAAAAGGCTGCCGGAGAAAACCGCCAGATTCTTGTTCACTGCAATGGTGACGCCGCCTGCCGTCAGATGATCAACGCCTGTGAAAAGGCGGATTGCGCGCATATCCGTCCGGTGATGATCCATGCCCAGTTGGTAAGGCGGGAGCAGTTGGAACAAATGGCCCGTCTTGGGATGATCGCTTCATTTTTTGTGGCCCACACCTATTATTGGGGGGATATCCACCTGAAAAATTTCGGGGAGGCTCGGGCCGAAAATATTAGTCCGGTGAAAAGCGCCATAAATAAGGGCGTTACAGCCACTTTCCATCAGGATACGCCGGTGATCCTGCCGGATATGATCGAGACACTGTGGTGCGCCATGAACAGGGAAACACGGGAAGGCCGTGCACTTAACCGCGACGAGCAGGTGGATGCATTTGAAGCCTTAACGGCCATCACCACGGCGTGTGCGTATCAGTATTTTGAGGAAGATGTTAAGGGCTCCATCCGGGAAGGGAAGCTGGCCGATCTGGTCATATTGTCGGAAAATCCGTTGAATGTGCCGCCCCATGAATTTAAGCGGGTCCGGGTGATGGAGACGATCAAAGAGGGGAAGACCGTCTGGAAAGCATGATGGAGGGAATGCGTTTGGATATTCCAAACAATTACAATGGAGGATCATATGCAGCATATACAAATACCAGAAAAAGTTGAATATATAATTCATTGTCTTGAGCAGCATGGTTTTGAGGCTTACGTCGTGGGCGGCTGCGTCCGCGACAGTATCCTCGGGCGGATTCCGGGCGACTGGGATATCACCACCTCAGCCCGGCCGGAGCAGGTGAAGGCTGTATTTAAGCGGACCGTAGATACGGGAATCGAGCACGGTACGGTGACTGTGATGCTGGATAAGGAAGGCTTTGAGGTGACCACCTACCGCATCGATGGGGAATACATGGACAGCCGCCACCCGTCGGCCGTGGAATTTACCGGAAATCTCACGGAGGATCTGGCCCGCAGGGATTTTACCATCAATGCCATGGCCTATAATCCGGACCGGGGCTTTGTGGATGTTTTTGATGGTATGAATGATCTGAAACAAAAGTGTATACGATGTGTGGGTGAAGCGGATGCACGTTTTGATGAAGATGCCCTGCGCATACTGCGGGCGGTCCGTTTTGCCGCACAGCTTGATTTTAATATCGAGGAGCGCACCGCGGCGGCCATACAGAAAATGGCGCCTCTGCTTAAAAATATCAGTGCCGAACGGATACAGATGGAGCTGGTGAAGCTGCTGACCTCCCCCTGCCCTGAGAAAATACATACGGCCTGGGCGCTTGGGATCACGGCGGTCATCCTGCCGGAATATGACGCTATCGTGGGGGTGGCGCAAAACACGCCCAATCATATTTATACGGTGGACGTACATACATTAAAGGCTCTGGCCAATGTTGCGCCGGACCCAGTGCTGCGCCTGACCATGCTGATGCATGATTTTGGCAAGCCCACAGTGAAAAAAACGGACAATGGCCGGGATATTTTTTACCGGCACCCCGAGGTCAGCGCCCGCCTGGCGGAAAATATCCTCCGTCGGCTGAAGTTTGACAATCACACCCGAGAGACCGTGGTACGTCTGGTGAAATGGCACGGTCTGAAATATGACGCCACTCTGGTGGATGTGCGGCGGGCGTTAAACCGTGTGGGGGCGGATATTTTCCAGGACTTTATTCAGGTGCAGCGGGCGGACGTTCTGGCGAAAAGTCCGGAGGTGGTGGAACGCAAGCTGATTCTTCTGGATGAAAAGGAAAAGCTGTACCATCAGGTGATCGATGAAGGGCAGTGCTTTTGCGTGAAGATGCTGGCCGTCAATGGAAATGATCTGATTAAAGCCGGGATCGCACCGGGGCCCCTGCTGGGCGCTGTGCTGGAGCGGCTGGTGGAACGGGTCATCGACCGGCCGGAGCTGAATACAAAGGACGCGCTTATAGCGCTGGCACTTGTGGAGAAGGAGCGGAGCGATATATTTGAAGAAAAGGCGTATTTTTTCTAAGAGGGATTGCGGGCTTTGCCCGGAGGTGCAAGCCGGCGCATAATTGAAGAATATTGAGAAATACTTTGTCTTATATTTCAAAACAAAACGCTCCGGGAAGCGGTCCTGCCTCCCGGAGCGTTTTGTTTTACAATCATAAGGGAAGCTCTGTTACTTCCCGGTAACCTTATTTTTCATGCGTTTAAAGAATCCAACCTTCGGCGGTGCCACCAATGCCGGTCCTCTTAAGCTGCGCACCTTGGTGATATAGATTCCGCTGACCGTTGCCTTGATCTCCTGTTTGATCGGGATCATATCATAAATCTTCTCATCGGAGATAAGGACCATGATCTTTGGTCCGACCTTTGCCTTAACAATGGGCACCTTCGAGCGGCGTAAAAGCTTTGGCGTGGAGTCCACGACCATTTTAGGCAGACCGGCCTGATTGAGCTTCATCCGTTTTTTATCGATGACGAGCATTGTCATATTTTGCGAATTGGCGGCAATCTGTTCCTGAGCATCGTCCATCTTTTTCTGTTGCTTTTTGCCCCAGATGGTTAAAAAGATGATCGCTCCGATAAGTACGACCAGGA
Source organism: Lachnospiraceae bacterium (assembly GCA_902363555.1). GTDB lineage: Bacteria > Bacillota > Clostridia > Lachnospirales > Lachnospiraceae > Catenibacillus. The sequence goes on from CABJAM010000001.1 coordinate 1,137,015, forward strand.
TGACGATCATTACAATCATCCATGGTGACAGGGAAAATAATGTAAGTGGTGTTAGTGTCACAATAGACCCTCCTTGTTCATGTTCCACTTTGCAGCCATTGATCCGGCCATCGCCGGGTAAACTGCAGAGCTGTCGTAACCATTCGGCCCTTCTGAACGGTTACTATCTGTTAAATTGTAGCATTTTTTGCTGCAAAAGGAAATAGCTATTTTCAAAATTTGACAGCAATCGTTTCTCAGGCCACGATTTCACGATTTTTTTCAACCATTTCTTTAATAATTTCCTGAACCTGAGCCCCAACGTGCTTTTTGGCATCCTTATCCATAGCTTTCATATCGATGGGCTGGCCAAATTCAAAGCAAACCTTCGCTTTTTTGATCCATGGCAGGTGATCTTCAAACAGCGCCTCCGTGTTATTGATCGCCACAGGAATGATGGGGCAGCCGGTTTTATCGGCAATTTTAAAACTGCCCTCCTTAAATGGAAGCATCTCATCACCGGAGGTGCGTGTACCTTCCGGGCAGATAAAGATGGAGGAGCCGGCTTTTATAAGCTCGATGCATTTTAATACGGTTTTCAGGCCGGCCTTGATGTCGTCGCGGTCCAGGAACTGGCAGTTGAGATAGCGCATCCAATGGCTGATGCACGGAATCTTTTCCATTTCTTTTTTGGCCACAAAGCCGGTATTATTTTTCACCAGTGTGTAACCGATGACAATATCAAAATAGCTGCGGTGGTTGCTGGCGTAGAGCACAGGTCCGTCCTTCGGCACATTTTCAAGGCCTTTAACGGTGAGCTTTACACCGGAAAGAAACATGATGAAGCGAAACGCTTTGCATACGATCCACTGGGAGCTTTTAGTCTTTTTCTCCATGTTGATCTTTCCGACAATAAATTCCACCAGATATAAAGGGATGCTGATAATGGCATAAATCAGCAAAAATAAGGCGACAAGTACGATGCGTATCATAGTATGCTCCTTCTTCCATAGAGAATTGAAAGCTCCTCAAGATCTTTAGCCAGACCGTCGGAAAGCATATCCTGTGTGTAACGCCATGCCCAATTGCCCATGGCCACGCCCGGGGTGTTCATGCGTGCTTCGCTGCCCAGGCCGAGCAGATCCTGAAGCGGGAAAATGGCGTAGCGGGCCACGCTGCCCAGAGCCGTGCGGATGAAATCTCTGGAAACAAGCCCTCCGTCGCAGTTCATATAGCGGCGGACCTTATCCCGGGAAGCCTCCGATGCGGTTTCATACCAGCCCCGTGTCGTATCGTTGTCATGGGTGCCGGTATAGCAGATGCAATTTTCCGTGTAAAGATAAGGCAGGAAATTATTTTCCTCCACATTATCAAAACCAAATTGCAGAACCTTCATCCCCGGGAAATTAAATGCATCCCGCAGTTGTTCCACCGCTGGGGTGATAACGCCCAGATCCTCGGCAAAAATAGGAAGATTATTTCCCAATGCCTGGGAGATGGCAATAAACAGATCCTCACCGGGCCCCTTGATCCATTTGCCTTTAATGGCGTTTTTGTGGCCGTAGGGAACGGACCAGTAAGCCTCAAAGCCGCGGAAATGGTCGATGCGCAGATAATCCACCAGCTTAAGCTGATTGCGGATGCGGGCGATCCACCACTGATAACCGGACGCCTTGTGGGCTTCCCAATCATAGAGGGGATTTCCCCAAAGCTGTCCGGTGGCAGAAAAATAATCCGGCGGAACACCGGCCACGGCCAGAGGATAACCTTTGGAATCCAGTTGGAACAGCTCTTTATTGGCCCATACATCGGCACTGTCCGGGGAGACAAAGATGGGAATATCCCCGATGATCTTAATGCCATTATCATGGGCATACTGGCGCAGCTCATCCCATTGCTTAAAGAAAATAAACTGGATGAACTTGTAATAACCGATGGAATCGGCCATGGAGCGCATCAGGCTGCGACGCAGCTTGTCGGTGAGAAATTTATATTCCTCAGGCCATTCCAGCCAGGAAACACCATTGTTTGCATCCTTTAAGGCCATAAACAAAGCGTAATTATCCAGCCAGGTCTTATGACGGCGGCAAAACGAAGTATATTGCTCCAGCGTCAGCTTGATGGCGGTGGTTTTAAAATTTTCATAGGCTTTTTTGAGAAGGCCGGTCTTATAAATAATGGCCGGACCGTAATCCACCATACCATCATCCCATTCCGGTATGTCCTCCAGATCTTTAGCAGTGAGCAGCTCCATCTCCGCCAGCTTATCCGGACTGATGATCAGTGGCTGGCCGGCAAAGGAAGAAAATGACTGATACGGCGAATCACCGAAGCCTGTCTGCCCCAGTGGCAGACACTGCCAAAGACTCTGCCCCGCAGCCTTTAAAAAGTCGATAAATTTGTAGGCGCCCTCGCCTAAATCTCCAATACCATAAGGACTGGGAAACGAAGTCGGATGAACGAGAATGCCTGAAAAACGCTTTTGCACCCGGGCTGGCGTCCTGCGTTTTGAAGTGGCTGATTTCATAATGAGAATCCTCCCTGTATAATTTTATAATTACCCTCTGAGGGCATAAAAATCTAAATATAATCATACACGATTTTGACAAAAAATCCTAGTCTTAATTGAATATTTTTAATTGTAACAAATTCCGAGCGGCTGCATACTCTGTAAGATAAGACGACTCAAATTTACAGGAGGACGATTATGGCGTTAGACGGCAAAACGATGGATGTGCAGCAGGTATTTGACGATGGAAAAGACTGGATCCACAGCTACATGATGGAATATGACGATGACCAGTACAATAAAGACTGCGAGTATATGAACACACTGTATCCGGATATGAGCCGGGAGATCCTCGGCTACGTCAGGGAAGTGTGTGACCGGGAGGAATACGAGGGCAGCCCTATGTTTGACGAATATCCCGACCGGAACCGTATTTTGAAAATGGTGGACGATGTTTATGAAATGGCGTCGTATCTGGAAAATATGTACCAGCCCATCATGGAGGAGGATGAAGAAATCCATGCCCAGGAGCATTGTGTCAGTTGCCGGGGGCAGGATAGCTGGCTCAAAAATCTGATTACCGCAATACTTATCAACGAAATGCATCAGCGGCGCAGGCGGTATTTCAAGCGAAAAAAGGCGCTGCGCCCGCCCCATCACAGATGAGTACCTTCTGAATCAGGTTCGGGTTTCTGAGCGTTCGGCCCCGAAGTCACAGGCCGACGCGCCGGAACCTGAACATGAAAAATCAATTTATTTGTTAAATACACAGTTTTTTCGCGGTTTGGCAACGCAAAATCTATTTGTACATAGCGGAGAAATAAGCTATAATAAGAAACGATAGGCGGCTAAAGTTCGGCCCCTTTGAACTGTTACCTCTGTTAATACATGAACAGGAGATGCTTTATCTATGGAAGAATTACAAATCTTACAATTGGAAAAGTTGTTTGAGGAGATTTTAAATATAAATTTAGTTAACATAATTATCAGCGGCTTTCGTGGAACCGATGGGGCCGCGAAAATAAAAATACGCCCGGTCCTCCTGAAAAATACTCTGAAGTTTCAGGCGGCCAGCTATGTGGAGACGAAGGTGCTCCACGAAAATCTTGAAGATAAAGAGCTTAAAGAAAAACTGAAGGTGTGGATGGCCGGGGATTATAAGCAGATGCAGGTACATACACAGAGCGAAGAAATCACAGTGCTCGTAAGCAAAAAGGGCAAAGTAACCATAAAGCGCCGGCCAGCCGCGCATCCGGGCGGCGGCAACGCAGCGACAGCAGGAATGCAGAGCAGCGGTAATGCAGCGGCGGCGGACGCGGCCTGCGATCCGTTTGCCATGATCGCCAGCCATAACCGGCAGAAGCGCTACATACTGCCGGAGGGCACGCCGGTGGACTTTCTTGTGGACCTGGGAGTTATGACCCCGGAGGGAAAGGTGGTCCGCTCACGGTACGACAAATTCCGACAGATCAACCGTTTTCTGGAATTTATCGAGGACATTCTCCCTCAGCTTCCAAAGGACCGGCAGGTACATATTATTGATTTTGGCTGCGGTAAATCCTATCTGACCTTTGCCATGTACTATTATCTCAAGCAATTGCAGGGCTATGACATCGCCATCACCGGTCTGGATCTAAAAAAGGACGTGATCTTAAAATGTAATGCGCTGGCCCGCCGCTATGGCTATGAGCATCTGGAATTTCTCCATGGAGACATTGCAGATTACGAAGGAACCGACAGCGTGGATATGGTCGTCACGCTCCACGCCTGCGACACAGCCACAGATTATGCGCTCTGCAAAGCCGTCCGGTGGAATTCCCGGGTGATCTTATCCGTACCCTGCTGTCAGCATGAGCTGAACCGCCAGATCAAGTGCGAGGCTATGTCCGCCGTGCTGCAATATGGACTTTTAAAGGAACGCATTGCCGCCTTATTTACGGATGGCATGCGGGCGGAGCTTCTCAATGCCGCAGGCTATAAAACGCAGATCCTGGAATTTATCGATATGGAGCATACGCCGAAAAATATACTGATCCGCGCCGTTCGCGAGCGCTCCGTGGAAAAAGTAAGGCTGACCCGCAAATATGAGCAGTGCAGGGAACTGATCGGCACAGCGCCCCTGCTGGAGAAGCTGCTCAGTGGATTGGAGTGACGCAGATGAAAAATATCCGAAAAAAACTCTTATTTTCCGGTGCCTATCTGCTCACCTTTGTGGCAGCGGTCATACTGACCTGTATGATTGAAAATTATGGCGTAAATTCCGGAAGCAGGGATACTTCCACGCGACGCCTCCCGTCGTTATATGTGAATTACAGCGAAAATATGATCAATGAAATGCAGGCCTATACGACAGAAATCGACTGCGGATATTTGCGCGATAGCGTGACGCCTTTAAATGACGGCGGCATAGACATTGGATTGCGCAGTAACGGATACAGTATTACGGAAATGAAGTACAAGCTGACCAATGCGGCCAATGAATATGTGGTTGAGGAGGGGAATGTGGCTTCCGGCGGCGCCCAGGTGTTCAGGCTCTCCTTTACAAATCCACTGGCGGCGGACCGGGAATATTGTCTGACCCTGACCCTCACCGACGAGGAAGGACAGGCATTTTACTACTTTACCCGTGTGATTTCCGGTGAAGCCTATGAAACCGCCGAAAAGCTTCAGTTTGTATGGACATTTAATAAAAATACGATGGACCCTGAAAAGGCTTCGGCGATAAATCCGTATCTGGAGCCCTCACCGGTCAATGACGATATGTCCTATACAAATATTGACATTAATTCCAATGTAAATTCTGTGATGTGGGGCAAGCTTTCTCCGGCGGTGACCGGCGCTATGGCGACGAATATCAAAGCGATCACCTCCGATGCGGCCACGATTCAGCTCCTTTATAAAGTTCAGGTATACGAGGACACCCAGTCCTATAAGGAATATTATGTCAACGAATATTACACGATCCAAAAATATGCGGATGGCTATCATCTGAAGGATTTTAAGCGGTCCTTAAATGAGATTCCAAAGGGCAATAATTTTTCTGTATCCGGCAATATGTTAAAGCTTGGGATAGTTCCTGAGAAGGCGCTGAATCTGGTCACGGGTACGACGGACAATGGTGACGTGGCGGCATTTGTGATGGATGGCCGGCTCTGGTATTACGACGTGACCGATAATCTGGTGTCCTGTGTGTTTACAATGAACCAGAGTCAGAACAGCCGGGAATTTTACGGAAATTACCCCTATGGCATTAAAACACTGAGCATTGAGGAAAACGGAACGGTCTATTTTATTGTTTACGGCTATATGACCGGCGGCAGCCATGAGGGTGAAAATGGTATAGCCGTCTATGCGTATGATTCAGTTTTAAATACGCTTGAGGAGGAGGCGTTCATACCCTCCAGCCGGGGCTGGGAAGTCCTGAAAATGAACATAAACAAGCTGGCATTTATGAATGAGGATCATCAGCTTTACCTGTGCCTGGACGATATTGTCTATCGGATCGACTATACGAGCGGCCAGGTGCGCCCGGTGGTGGAGCAGTTGGATATTAATAATTACCGGCTCAGCGCCGACGGTACGATGCTGGCTATGCCCGATTCGGTCAATGCAGCGGAAAATACAGGGATCACCGTCTATTATCTGGATACGGATGAAAAGAAAAATATCAGCGGGAACGGGCAGGCCGTGCGTCTGCTGGGCTTTTATGAAAATGATATCGTTTACGGAACGGCGGACGCTTCTTTAATTTATGAGGACAGCGACGGTTCGGAGGTCGTTCCCATGGACCGGATTTATATTGTGGACAGAGATCTGAACGTGATCCGTGAATACGGCGCCGATGGAAAGTATATTCTGGATGTGAAGTTTAACGACAGCTCCGTGGACATTACCCTGGCCGTGCGTTCGGGCAATGGCTATACATTGACGGAGGGCGATTATCTTGTGAGCAATAAAACCCAGGCGGAGGATAAAATTTCCCTGACCACAGTTTACGATGATGTGCGCCGAAATGAGCTGTATTTAAAGCTGCCGGTTAATTCCCTGGCTAAGCCTTTGGCGCAGACCGCCAGAGTCCAGGATTTCCAGGAGTCCGTATTTGAGATCGACGCGCAGCCGGCCTCAGATAAGTTTTATCTGTATACCGGTGATGGACTTTACAGGGATTACACGAGTCTGACCGATGCCATCGATGCCTGCACAAAGCCGACGGGGATTGTGGTCAGCGAAACGAAGCAGATCGTCTGGCAGAAATCTGTGAAAGCCGATACCGCCCGTCTGGAAATCCGCGAGATCGCCAACCGGGGATATATCGAATCGGTGACCAGGGCCATCTGTGCTTATGCGGAAGGCGCCGCTGAGGTCCAGGTGGACAGCTCCATGTCGCTGCGCCAGGCACTTCAGGCCAATTTAACGGAGCACAGCGTAGTCAGCCTTAAGGGGCTGGATCTGGACGACGCTCTCTACTTTATATCCAGCGGCCGCCCGGTGGTGGCTAAGCTGCGGGAAAACGAATTTGTGCTCATCGTAGGTTATAACAGCGAGTATCTTCAGATCGGCGATCCGTCCACGGGCGAGATCAGCGACTGGAATTACCGGACGTATAAAACCGTGTTTGAAGAGCAGGGAAATATGTTTTTGAGCTATTATTAAAAATATGTAAAAAAAGTTGGAAATTTGGGCAATATATGTTAAGATAATGTTTAAGTCAAATTTCAGGCATAACCGCGAACAATTCAGCTTTCTTTGTGGATGGCTGAATTGTTACAAAAAAAGAAACTGACGAGGAGGAAAATGTAATGAAACTTTTGACAGTAAAAGAGCTGTACAAAGACAGCGCTAAATTTATCGGCCAGACTGTGGAAATCGGCGGCTGGCTCCGCAACATTCGTGACTCAAAGACGTTCGGGTTCCTCGTAATTAATGACGGAACTTATTTTCAGACACTTCAGGTCGTATTTACAGATAAATTAAATAATTTCAGTGATATATGTAAGCTTAATGTAGGCGCTGCTGTTATTGTAAAAGGAACACTGGTAGCCACACCCCAGGCGAAGCAGCCCTTTGAGGTGCAGGCTGACCGTGTTGTTGTGGAAGGCCCGTCCACTCCGGACTATCCGCTCCAGCCCAAGCGCCACACCCTTGAATATCTGCGGACGATGACCCATCTGCGCCCCAGAACGAACACCTTTCAGGCCGTATTTCGTGTGCGCTCCCTGATCGCCTATGCCATCCACAAGTTTTTCCAGGATCAGGATTTTGTCTACGTGCATACGCCGCTGATTACCGGAAGCGACTGCGAGGGTGCCGGTGAAATGTTCCAGGTAACGACGCTGGATCTGAACAACATACCAAAGACCGAGGACGGCGCTGTGGATTTCAAACAGGATTTCTTCAACAAGCCGACCAACCTTACGGTCAGCGGCCAGCTCAACGGTGAAACGTACGCCATGGCTTTCCGCAATATTTACACCTTCGGCCCCACTTTCCGCGCTGAAAATTCCAACACGACCCGCCATGCAGCCGAGTTCTGGATGATCGAGCCGGAGATGGCTTTTGCCGATCTGAACGATAACATGGAAGTGGCTGAGCAGATGATGAAATATATTATCAACTACGTCATGGAAAATGCTCCGGAGGAGATGGCTTTCTTCAACCAGTTTGTGGATAAGGGGCTGATCGACCGTCTAAACCATGTGGCCACCGCGGAATTTGCCCATGTGACCTACACGGAAGCTGTGGACATTCTTATGAAGAACAACGATAAGTTTGCCTATAAAGTAACCTGGGGTACCGATCTTCAGACAGAACACGAGCGTTACCTCACCGAACAGGTCTTTAAAAGACCGGTATTTGTCACCGATTATCCGAAAGAGATCAAGGCTTTTTATATGAAGCTTAACGAGGATAACAAGACCGTGGCCGCCATGGATCTGCTTGTACCGGGCATTGGAGAGATCATTGGCGGAAGCCAGAGAGAGGACGACTACGATAAGCTTGTGGCCCGCATGGACGAGCTGGGGCTTAACAAAGAGGACTACGATTTCTATCTGGATCTGCGCAAATACGGTTCCGCCCGCCATTCCGGTTTTGGCCTTGGCTTTGAGCGCTGTGTTATGTATCTCACCGGTATGTCCAACATCCGCGATGTCATTCCATTCCCGCGGACGGTGAACAACTGCGAACTGTAAGCATCCAGCCGGGTAAGGCCAGTGTTCCATCTGCCCGGATGGAGCCAGGAGCCAGAAGCTGTTATTAATAAAGTCTTACAAGGCCGCCGCACTAAGAGAACCCGTAAATCTTAATGCGGCGGCCTTTTGCGCGAAGCAACGAGCCACAAAGGGGAGCTAGCTCACCTTTGCGGCGACTGCCGCGACCCGTCGAAGCGGAGCGTAGACGGGTGCACGAAGCAACGAGCCACAAAAGGGGAGCTAGCTCCCCTTTGCGGCGACTGCCGCGACCCGTCGGAGCGGAGCGTAGACGGGTGCACGAAGCAACGAAACGGGGAGGGATGACACGTATGAAGTTTTATCATCTGGCCGACATCCATCTGGGGGCTGAGCCGGACCGGGGGATGCCCTGGTCAAAGGCCCGGGCGCAGGAGCTTTACAAGAGCTTTTATAATGTCCTTGACCGGGCAAAGGTGGAGCAGGTCGATCTGGTTTTGATCAGCGGCGATCTTTTCCACCGCCAGCCGCTGAAACGGGAGCTGAAGGAGATCAATTATCATTTTGGAAAAATCGCTCCGGTGCAGGTCGTCATCATTGCCGGAAACCATGATTATATAAAAAAAGACTCGAATTATGTAAACTTCCCATGGAATGATAATGTCTGTTTTATTACTGACGCCCTGTGCCGGAGCGTTTATTTTGAAAATCTTAACACCTGTGTTTATGGGCTGAGCTATCATAATTATGAAATAACCGCCGGTCTCTACGATGGGATGAAGCCGCAGCGGAGGGCTGAGGGCAGTACACATATATTATTGGCCCATGGCGGAGACGAAAAGCATATCCCCATAGCCTGGCAGGCGCTAAATAGCGCAGGATTTGATTATGTGGCGCTGGGGCATATCCACCGCCCGCAAATATTTAAAAGCCGTCGTATGGCTTATGCGGGAGCTCTGGAGCCGATTGATAAAAATGACGAGGGCCCTCATGGATTTATTGAGGGAATCTGCGAAAATCATCAGACGAGCATCCGGTTTGTACCATGGGCAAAGCGGAGTTATGTAAACATGGATGTGGCCGTCAAACCGCAAATGTCCTGGGAGGAAATCAAGGACCAGATCACCGCACAGATCCGGGATGAACAGCGCACTGCCGTGGTGGGCGGTGCAGGCGGACATCGGAGCCGGGGTATTTACAAAATTCGGCTCCAGGGCTTTAAGGATGTGGATTTTGTCTATGATACAGACGAACTCTACGGTCTGGGCGATGTGGTATCGGTTATGGATGATCTGGAATATGATCTGGATTTTGACAGCCTTTATGAAGCCAATAAGGACAATCTGCTGGGCCACTTTATCGAGCGGGTCCGTCAGCTTGATATGGATGAAACGAAACGCAAAAAAGTGTTGTATTATGGATTTAACGCACTTTACAGGACAGGAGAGCAGCCATGATTATCAGAGAATTGAATCTGACGCATTTTGGAAAATTTCAAAACATGGATATTGAGCTGGGTCCGAGAATGAATATCATCTATGGCTCCAATGAGGCGGGCAAGTCCACGGTCCATGCGTTTATCCATGCGATGCTTTTTGGCGCGCGGCGTATGCGGGGGCGGGCCGCTGCATCGGATATGTACAGCCGTTATCAGCCGTGGGATAATAAGACCAGCTATGAAGGAACACTGATTTTTGAATATGAGGGCAGGCGCTACCGGCTATACCGGAATTTTTACAGGGAGGAACAGTCGGTCCATCTGGTGGACCTGGCTCCTGGCCGGGAAATCGATCTGCCGGGCGGTGTGATCAGTGACTTTATTCCCGGGCTTACGGAGGAAAATTTCAAAAATACGGTCAGTATTTCCCAAATGAAGACGCCCATGGACGACCAGTTTTCCTTATCGCTGCAAAGCTATGCCGCCAATATGTCCATGACCGGCACTCAAAATCTCCATCTTGGCCGGGCATTGGACTACTTAAAGCAGGAAAAAAGGAAGCTGGCCCGAAGCTCTGCCGCAGATTCCATTGCGGAGCTGACAGAGAAGATACGGGAGCTGGAGACGGATCTGGGGGGCGGGGCAGCAGGCGGTGTGGGGGCGTTGACTTCGGCGTTGGCCGCCGCACAGAGCCGGCAAAAGAGCCTGGCAGAGCAGCAGGCCCGATGTCAGGTCAGTGAAGGAATGCTGCTCCAGCAGGAAATGCAGCTAAAGCAGGAGCTGGCCCAGATAAAGGAGACGCAGGCAAAGCTGGCCGGAGAGGCGTCCGCCTTGCGGGCTGCCGCCCGTGAGGCAGGTGGCGGCGAGCGGTCCTCCGGATGTGCGGAGCCGCAGGCGCGCAGGGCAGCGGAATCGCAGGCTCGCGTTGAGTCGCCGGGGCGCGGAAAATCGGAATGGCAGGGGCGCCAGGAGCCGCGGGAGCGCGGGGAATCCGAATGGCAATCGCGCAGCAACTCGGAAGCGTCTGGAAGCTTCAAGTTGGGCATTGCCGTGGTTATAATAAGTATATTGGCTGCGATCATGGCCATATTCTTCAAGGGTCGCTTACCATCCCTGGTTCTGTACAGTATTTTTGCAATATGTGTCCTGGGGCTTATCGTCGGTATACTTGCAGGACTTCGCGCCTTCCGTTCATCGTACAGATCCGTTGAACGAGCTCGGGAAAGTTCTGATGCCTGGCCCGATACGAAGGATAATATGGACGATATCCCGGATTATGCCTGGGGCGATCCGGAGACTGGCAAAGAGAATACGGAAAACGACCGCTTACAGAAAAGCTTACAGCAGGAAGCCCGTATAAGCCGCAGTCTTGAAGAAAACGCCCGGAAAATCCGTCGCCTGTCTGAGCAAAAGGCGGAACTGGCCTCGGCCGCAGCCCAGCAGAACCGGGAATATGAGGAGCTGCGCAGGCAGCTTGAAAAGCAAAACTGGGAGCAGGAGAAAAGAAATGAGCTAAACAACCGACTGGAGGACTACCGGGAAGCATTGGAATCGGCCCGGGCCGCACAAAAGCAGATAAATCAGGAGCTGGACTGTGTCCAGACTGCTCAGGACATTATCGAAGCCCTGTCCAGTGAAATCCACGATAATTTCGGAACACAGCTCAACGCTTCTGTAGAAAAAACTATGCAGGAAATCACAGGCAGCAGCCGTCGATTCTCTTTGAGCCGTGACTTTAAAATATCCGTAGACAATTCACGAGACTATGTAGATATGGACCGTCTCAGCAAAGGAACCACCGACCAGTTGTACCTGTCACTGCGTCTAAATGCCGCTCAACTCCTGTTTGGCCGTCGAAGCATGCCTCTGATCCTGGACGACACCTTCGCCTACTATGACGACGACCGGCTAAAAGCCTTACTGCAATGGCTCATGGACCACTACACCGGACAAATTCTCCTCCTGACGTGCCACCACCGCGAAGAAAATATACTCGAAGCCCTAAATTTTGATTATAATTATGTAAACCTAGATTCGACCCAAATGTAAAATTGCGTAAACGCAGATTCAACACAAGTGTAAATAGGACTGCCGCGCCACATGGTTTTTAACTCCGGACCATCTTCGGTCCAGTATCAAAGCCATGCGGCGCGGCAGCCCCTTTATTCATAAAAAATTACATTTCACCTTTACGGTATTTTTCCAACAGAGCATCAATCTTATCATACGGGTCCAGCAGGCTGCTGATTGAGTGGTCGTGATTCAGAGAATCAATAAGCAGCGCCACATACTTGCTAAGGTCCACGCTGACATAGTAATCACGGCTTAAAAGCTCAGGACTTTGATAAATCACATTGGTTGTCAGCACCTTATCAATTAATCCGTCCTCAACGTACTTATCAAAAGCGGCCATACCATTGGTAAACAGACCGAAGGTGGCAGCCACAAAAACACGTCTTGCTTTGCGTTTCTTCAATTCCTTAGCCACATCCAGCATACTTTCGCCGGAGGAGATCATATCGTCCACGATAAGAACATCCTTGCCTTCCACAGAGTCACCAAGGAACTCATGGGCAATGATCGGATTACGGCCATTGACGATAACTGTATAGTCACGGCGTTTATAGAACATACCCACATCCACGCCGAGAACTGTTCCGTAGTAGACAGCCCGGCTCATAGCGCCTTCATCCGGGCTGATGACCATGAGGTGGTCGCTGTCGATGTGCATATCCTCCACATTCTGGCAGAGCGCTTTGATAAACTGATAGGTCGGCTGGATATTATCAAAACCGCTTAATGGGATCGCATTTTGTACACGGGGATCGTGTGCGTCAAAGGTGAGGATATTTTCAACACCCATATCGTTTAATTCCTTCAGAGCCAGAGCGCAGTCCAAAGACTCTCTTTTGGAGCGCTTATGCTGGCGGCTTTCGTAAAGGAAGGGCATGATCACGTTAATGCGGCGGGCTTTACCGGCCACGGCGGCAATAATACGTTTCAAATCGGCAAAGTGGTCATCCGGGGACATCCGGTTTACATGGCCGCATAAGGAATACTTAATGTTATAGTTGGTCACATCTACGAGCAGATACAGGTCCTTACCGCGGACAGATTCGTTGATCGTGCCTTTGGCCTCGCCGCTTCCGAAGCGGGAGCATTTTGCGTCGATCACGTAGTTATCGCTCTGGTATCCCTCAAAGTGGATGGATGACATGTGGTCGCCATTTCTCTCCTTGCGCCAGGATACAATGTAGTCATTGACGCGTTCCCCAAGCTCCCTGCAGCTTTCCAGGGGAATAATTCCCAGTTCTCCAACCGGTATAGTTTCCTCAAAATCGTCAATTGGGTTCATGATTTACCTCCATGATAAATGTGTGCGTTTAATCCCCGGGGCTTGGACTGGTGGTTACAGACCAAAAGCCAGAAGCGCCCGTATGGGTATATTATCCCACTGAAGCATACCGCAGCTCCCTAAAACGCCGGGCGAAGCGTGTATGTTCAGTAAAAATACGAAATTTATTCCGGCAATAAATCGCCGGAGCATAACCATTGTAAACAAGAAAGTCCAATAAAACAAGTCAAAAAATCGATATTTGCCATAATTTGTCGAATTTTGTACGGTTCCACAAAAATCTGCTGTTTTGTGGATAAATTCCCACAAAATTGCTCAAACTGTGGATAAATGTAACGAATCAGACCTGTCTGTGTATTTACTGCGCGGACCGGCTGAAATTCTGCGCTTGAACGCGCATAGGCAACCGATACACAGATGCTATGAAAGCTATCACGTGTGAACGCGTTTACTTTCCTGGGTTTATTTTATCCGGATATGGCTTTTTTTACACGGATATCGTCGCCAAGGACAGGAAGTATTTTATAATGACTGATCATTCTGGAGAAGATCCGCTCGCTGTATTCCTTTTGCAATTCATCCAGAGAAAGGTTTGTGGAAATAACCGTGGATCTCTGGCGCAATAGTCGTTCATTGATACATAAAAACAGACGGGAGGTGATGAAGGAGTTATTCATCTCCGTGCCCAGGTCGTCGATGATGAGTAAGTCACAGTCCAATACATAATTAAACATGTTTTCCGGAATATCGTTTTCATCGTCGGAACCAAAGGTGCTGTTCTCAAGGATGTCCACCAACTGAAATGCGGTCAGGTAGATCACTGTGTGCGCCCGGTCCAGAAGCTCCCTGGCGATACAGTTGGACAGGTAGGTTTTCCCAACGCCGGTGCTGCCGTAAAATAAAATATTGTCATGGCTCTCATCAAAATGAGTGATAAATTCCTGGCACTGTGCAAGAATATTTTCCATATTTTCCCTTGGGCTGATGCCAAGGCGCCGGTCCTTTTCCGCGGAATAATAGTCCAGCCGGAAGTTTTTAAAATTTTCAGTTTCAAGCCGTTCGCGGATATTGGACTGGGAATAGACCAGATCGACGATGGCCTGCTTGAAACAGTGACACTTTTGATTGCCGATATAACCGGTATCCTGGCAGTCCGGGCAATGATACTGCGGCTGCACATAATCGGCGGGATAGCCGTGGGATGAAAGTAGCGCTGCCTTCTGGTCATCAAAAAGCTTCATGGCCGCTTTAAAATCCTTTTTTGGATTTTTGCCGGGATGAAGGACGGCCTGTCTGGCATATTCCGCGGCAGTGTGGGCAATCTCCTCGTCCAGACGGGCATATTCCGGAATGGCTTTGTAGATTTCCTTGGTGCGCTCCTCAAGACGCCGGTTATTTTCAAGCTGGAGCTGGTCGTAGCGGCGTATAATGGCGTTGTATTGAGGGTTTTTTAAGGCCATGGTCATTTACCTCCCGTAGGTGCTTCGGCTTGTTTGCGCGCTTTATTTAGAAGCGTCTGTTCCAGTTCGCTGTAATCGTAGGTGCGTTGTTCAAAATTGTGGAATTTATTGCTGCGGGCTTTTTGTTTGCCTGGCGCAGGCGTTCCTTTTTTGGCAAAGCTGTTTACGTAAGTTGGATTTCCACTTTCGGTCTGCGCTGCCTCCTGACGTTTCTTGTCATGTTCCAGATCCAGCTTCTTAATATCGTCCATGCTGCCCACATTTTTTTCATACCATTTCTTTAATATGGATTCGGCATAGGCAAAGTTGGGCGCGTGAGTGGCTTCGATGGTACGGCGGCAGGCTTCCAGAATGATCGGCAGAGGGAAGCCATATTCCCGGGTCCAGCGTCTTATGTATTCCAGCTCGCCCTTGGCCGGATTACGGTTGGTAATACCGAAGGCCTTGAGGATGTCGAAGCTTGTCTTATTATAGTAAGTACAGTGGGAGCGGGCCTTGGCCACAGTGTCGATCCCCTCCGAAGCCCAGCCCAGCGCTGTCTTTTCTATGTAATGGATACTGTAATGATTATTGGAGACACAGTATTCAAACAGGTATTCGATCAGGTCGGACGGAAAGTGGAGCTGTTCGCTGAAATAGACGATGGTATTGATATCCGTAGGACCCAGCGGCTTGCCAAGATACTGCTGGATCACGAAAAATAGCTGCTCGCCGTCGTTGTACTTTCTGAAATTCTGTATGTCCTCCATCGTGTAGGCGGGAACACCATTATACATGTTCGGTGTGTTTTTTTGTCCACCGGCGTAGGCCTGCGCGGAAGCAGCCTGCTGAGCTGCGGCGTAAGTCGGCGCTGCAGCGGCAGCCTGTTGAGCTGCGGCGTTAGCCAGCGTTGCTGTGGCAGCCTGTTGAGCTGCGGCATAAGTCGGCGCTGCAGCGGCCACCCGCTGAGCTGTGGCGTAGGCCTGTGCGGAAGCAGCCTGCTGAGCTGCGGCGTAAGTCGGCGCTGCAGTGGCAGCCTGTTGAGCTGCGGCATTAGCCAGCGTTGCAGCGGCCGTCTTTACTTCCGCGACGTTCCCTGCGCTGATGGCGCACAATTCGATTCCGGTCAGACTGCCGTTTTCCATATACAGCCGGAGCAGGCCTTCCTTTTCCCAGTACTTCAGCGCGCGCAATATGTCGTTTTCGGTCATGCAGAAGGTGTCCGCCGCGGTGGCCAGGCTGACGCCGGAATCCAGACACAGGGCGTAGCGCAGGAAATAAAGGTAGACCTTTACAAATTCGCCGCTGGCTCTGGGCATATACTTATCGAGAAATTCGTTGGGAATCAGTGTGGCCGTCGTATCCTTGGGCCGCTTGATCATTAACTCGTTCATTAATTCACCTGGTTTTCTTAATAGAGAGTCGAAGCATGTTACTGTTCGCGGCACCGGGGCCGTGGATCGTAACGGTTCAGTAGTTTTATATGGATGTAGTATAACACATATTTGAAAAAATGAGAATAGGGCGATAATTTTTACCGATGTGTATAAGGTTCTGGTGGAAATTGTGGATAATGTGGATAGATGGTGGACATAATAAGTCGAATGATATGTTGTAAACCGTATAAAATGTAGGAAAAGCGCGAATTATGCAGGCTGGTTACATAGTTGTTATGTAAATGAAAATATCCACAAATTTATTCCCCCCCAATTGGGTATAAATTTGTGGATATTGTGGATAACTATATGCCGAGCAGGTCTTCTCCAATGTTTACAACGTCTCCGGCGCCCATAGTTATCAACAAGTCGCCGTGGGTACAATTTTTTGATAAAAAGTTTTCAATTTCAGTAAAAGACGGAAAATACCATACTTCCTTGCCGGCTTCTTTCAGAAGCGACTGTATATCTCTGGAATGTATATCCCCAGGGTCTGTTTCCCGGGCCGGGAAAATATCTGCCAGAACAATCTTATCGGCTAATGCCAGCGCTGAGGCGAAGTCATTTAAAAAGGCCTTCGTCCGTGTGTAGGTATGAGGCTGGAAAACACACCATATATCCTTATGGGGATAGCTCTGGGCTGTGGTCAGCGTGGCGGCTATCTCTGTGGGATGATGGGCATAATCGTCAATAATGGTGACGCCGTTATAATTTCCTTTATACTCAAAACGGCGGTCTGTGCCATCATAGCTCAGCAGCCCCTGACGGATATCCTCCAGGGAAATATTCAGCTCCACAGCAGCGGCAATGGCCGCCAGGGCATTGGTGATGTTGTGGATACCGGACACATTGAGATGGATGCGGCCGATATATTCCTGGTGGATCATCAGATCAAAGCTGCCGTTGGCCAGATTATCAAACTCGATATTGGCGGCGGAGTAGTCATTTTCCGGATCCAGACCGAAAGTGATGACCTGGCAGGCAAGATCCTTTGTAAAATATTCCGGATGGTCAATATTGCCATGGAGGATCAATGTGCCGTCATCCGGCAGGCGGCGGGTAAATTCACGGAAGGAATGACGTATATCGTCAATATCCTTGAAGAAATCCAGATGGTCTTCTTCTATATTAAGTATGACTTCGATTTTCGGATAGAACTTTAAAAAGCTGTTGGTATATTCGCAGGCTTCGGTGATAAAATAATCCGACTGGCCGATGCGGATGTTTCCATGGATCGCTTTTAAAATACCACCGACCGATATGGTGGGATCGCATTTCGCTTCCAGCATGATATGGGAGATCATGGAGGTTGTTGTGGTCTTGCCGTGCGTTCCGGCCACTGCCACGGATTTCTCATAGTGCTTCATAATCTGCCCCAGCAGCTCGGCTCTGTCCATCATGGGGATACCATGCTGCTTTGCCGCGATAAATTCCGGATTGTCCGGATGTATGGCAGCGGTATAGACGACGAGGTCAATGGTATCGGTAATATTTTCGGCGCACTGCCCATAGTGGATCACAACGCCGTGGGCTTCCAGGTGCCTTGTGATATTACTTTGCTGATTGTCTGAACCTGTGATTGTAAAACCGCGGTCCAGAAGGATTTCTGCAAGACCGCTCATGCTGATGCCGCCAATACCCATGAAATGTACACGGATGGGCGCATCGAAATTAATCTGGTACATAGTTACACATCCTGTTCCGTTTTTATTGTATTCAGTTAGCTTTGTCCGTGATATCGATCTGGGAAAACAACTAACGAAATATGCTTATTTAGTATCATGTACATTATAAACACAGTTCCGGAAAAAAGCAAAGGGTTTATGGGATTTAGACGTTTTATTAAAAATATTGTTAAAATAGCAGGAATAACAATCTTTCGTGCTATGTTTTACCACGATATGCCAGGCTTTTGTAAGGATTGTAAAAATGTATAAAAATATTTCGTAATGATTATGTAAATCTATTCAAAAGAACGAATCGAAAAAAGTCGAAAAATCGCCGAAAATAGTGAGATTGCATATTTTTTTGAAATTGGCATAAAATTTATTGGTAAAAAGTGTTCCCATTTTCGCAGTTTAGTGTTATAATATGAAAAAACAACAAGAGGTGATAGCGTGATTAAGAAAGAGATGATAGCAATGCTTCTGGCAGGTGGCCAGGGGAGCAGATTAGGTGTTTTGACAGCGAATGTCGCAAAACCTGCAGTTGCATTTGGAGGCAAATATAGAATCATTGATTTCCCGTTAAGCAACTGCATTAACTCGGGAATCGATACTGTCGGTGTTTTAACACAGTATCGGCATTTAAGATTGAATACGCATATAGGGATTGGTATCCCATGGGATCTGGACCGCAATTACGGCGGCGTTACATTACTTCCGCCATATGAGAAGGGAGAAAATTCCGACTGGTATTCCGGTACGGCGAATGCAATCTTCCAGAACATGGAATACATAGAAAACTATAATCCCGAGTATGTCCTCATTCTCGGCGGCGACCATATTTACAAGATGGACTATGAAGTTATGCTCGACTACCATAAGTCGAGAAATGCGGATGTCACTGTGGCCTGTATGCCGGTGCCCTGGGAGGATGCCAGCCGTTTCGGCGTCGTTGTGGCCGATGAAAACGGCAACATAAAGGAATTTGAGGAGAAGCCCGAAAAGCCAAGCAGTAACCTGGCATCCATGGGTATCTACATTTTCAACTGGAGTACACTTCGGGAAGCGCTGCTGACACTGAAGGATGTGCCGGGCTGCGATTTCGGTAAGCACGTTATCCCCTATGTGCATGAAAAAGCCCATAACTGCTATGTTTATGAGTTTAACGGCTACTGGAAGGATGTCGGAACTCTGGGCGCTTACTGGGAAGCGAACATGGAGCTGATCGACATTATCCCGGAATTTAATCTTTACGAGGAATTTTGGAAGATCTATACGAATAACGATATTATCACACCCCAGTACTTCTCACCGACCTCGAAGGTTGAGCGCTGTATCATCGGCGAGGGGGCGGATATTTCCGGTGAGGTGGCCAACAGCGTGATCGGCGCCGGCGTAACCATCGGCGAGGGTTCTGTTGTGAGAAACTCCATCATCATGCAGGGCGCCGTCATTGGCAAAAACTGTGTGATCGATAAAGGTATCATTGCCGAATCCGTAGTGGTTGGCGATAACGTGGAGATGGGCGTGGGCGAGTTTGCACCAAGCGCATTAAACCCGAAGGTATATGCATTTGATTTAGTGACTGTTGCCGAAAATTCAGTCATTCCGGCAGATGTCAAGATTGGAAAGAATACGGCGATCGTCGGCGAGACTACACCGGAGGATTATCCGGACGGCTTGCTGGCCAGTGGACAAGCAATAGTTAAGGCAGGTGACATGTAATGAGAGCAATAGGTATCGTATTAGCAGGTGGAAGCAGCAACAAAATGCAGGAATTATCAAAGCGGAGAGCCGTAGCAGCAATGCCGGTTGCAGGAAGTTACCGTTGTGTGGACTTTGCTTTAAGTAATATGTCCAATTCTCACATCAAAAAAGTTGCGGTAATGACCCAGTATAATGCAAAATCATTGAATCAGCATCTTAATTCATCCAAATGGTGGGATTTCGGCAGAAAGCAGGGCGGCTTATACGTTCTGACCCCGACGATCACGGATGAGAATAATTTCTGGTATCGCGGCACTGCCGACGCTATTTTCCAGAATCTTGATTTCCTCAAGGACTGCCATGAGCCCTACGTGATCATCACCTCCGGCGACTGTATTTATAAGATGGATTATAATAAAGTCCTGGAAGATCATATTGCCAAAAAGGCAGACATTACCGTGGTTTATAAGGAGATGTCCGAGGAGGACGATGACCTGACCCGTTTTGGTATTCTCAAGATGGATGATACTGGCCGCGTGATCGATTTCGAGGAAAAGCCGCTGGTAGCCAAGAGAAATCTTGTATCCACAGGTATTTATGTGATCCGCAGACGGCATCTGATCGAACTGATCGAAAAGAGCCATTCCGAAGGACGCCACGATTTTGTTCAGGATATCCTTGTACGTTATAAAGAGCTTAAAAAGATTTACGGCTACAAGATGGAAGGTTACTGGAGAAATATCGCTACCACGGAATCCTACGACCGGGCAAATAAGGATTTCCTCAAAAAAGAAGTCCGGGATTATTTCTTCAAGGAATATCCAAGTATTTATTCCAAGATCGCCGACCTGCCGCCGGCCAAGTATAATCCGGGGG
Organism: Lachnospiraceae bacterium; assembly: GCA_902363555.1. Classification (GTDB taxonomy): domain Bacteria; phylum Bacillota; class Clostridia; order Lachnospirales; family Lachnospiraceae; genus Catenibacillus. Next base: position 1,157,585 of record CABJAM010000001.1, read on the forward strand.
CAAATGTTAAAAACAGCCTGATTTCCAGCGGCTGTATCGTCAACGGCGATGTGGAGGACTCCATTCTGTTTAAGAAGGTATATGTGGGAAATAATTGTGTTATTCGTAATTCCATTATTTTAAATGATGTCTATATCGGTGATAATACGGTTATTGAAAACTGTATCGTTGAAAGTAGAGATACGATCCGGGCCAACACTTCTTATGTAGGAGAAGAGGGAAAGATCAAGATTGTTATCGAGGATAATGAGCGCTATATTATCTGACCGGATTTCGTGCCTCCCGGCTTAAAATGACCGGGAGACACGTAAGTTTACACGCCCGGCGTGACGATGAAAAGAGATTACGATCTAAGGGGGACTTATGATATGCAGATTACGGATGTGAGAGTGCGCAAGGTCAGCAAAGAAGGCAAGATGAAAGCTGTTGTCTCCATCACCCTGGATAATGAATTTGTAGTTCACGATATCAAGGTGATCGAGGGCGAAAAGGGGCTTTTTATTGCAATGCCAAGCCGCAAGGCAGCGGATGGGGAGTACCGGGACATTGCACACCCGATTAATTCCGAAACCCGTGAAAAAATCCAGAGGATTATTCTGGAGAAGTATGAAATCGCAGCACTCGAAAGTGAGACGGAAGAACTGTAAACAAAATGTATTGAGGAATTGGGGATTCCAAAAAGGAATATTATGTGATACATATACCGCGCAGCCGATAAAGGGGAGAATATTGGCTGCGCGGTATTTTTGAATGCCGCGCGTTGCTATTCCCGTGGATCTGAGGCCAGACGGCACCCCAACCCCTCCACCCGGACTCCGGCACTGACTGCTCGCGTTCGCTCCGCGTCCTGCTGGCCATAGCTCCTGCCGGGAAGCGACTCCGGAAAACAACTCCGACTAAGGCTGGACAGCCCCCTTTTTCGGGGATCGTGCCAATGCTCAGTAAGCTCTTTATGACCTTTCTTCGCTTGGCACTCATATTTGGGAACGGAAATCCCAAATATGCCCCGAAAAAGAGGGATGTCCAGTCTAAGTCTGCGTAAGTTTCCCTCCGTATGCTTCCCGACAGGAGCTATGGCCAGCAGGACGCGGAGCAAACGCGAGCAGTCGGTGCCGGAGTCCGGGTGGAGGGGTTGTAGGTGCCGTCTGGCCTCAAATCCACGGGAGTAGTAACGCGCGGTTTTCTTTGCGACTGCCGCGAACCTGTGCCTTTTTTGCTTGCAAACCCAGGTTGCAGAATGTATAATATCTCAAGTAGGCCGCAGAAGTTGGGCGAAGCGGTACTTACGATATGAGTGTATGAATATGATGGATCAGTAAACGGACATGATTGTGCCTGGCGGCCCAATCATCACTATATATGAAAGCAGGATATAGATATGTATATTATCGCAGGTCTGGGGAATCCCACGAAGGAATATGCCGGTACGCGCCACAATGTAGGCTTTGAGGTGATCGACCGGCTGGCGGAGGACTGCCGTATTGATGTGAGTATGCGCAAGCATAAGGCTCTATGTGGCAAGGGGTATATTGGCGGAGAAAAAGTAATTTTATGTAAACCTCAAACGTATATGAACCTGTCCGGAGAATCGCTGCGGGAGCTGGCGGATTATTATAAGGTGGCGCCGGAGGATATTATCGTGATCTTTGATGATATCAGTCTGGACCCGGGGCAGTTACGCATTCGGGCCAAGGGCAGCGCCGGGGGCCATAATGGTATTAAAAGTATCATTGCCCATCTGGGCACCCAGGAATTTCCACGGGTGAAGGTGGGGGTTGGAGAAAAGCCCAGGGGCTGGGATCTGGCGGATTACGTCCTGTCCAGGTTTAACAGCGAGGACCGGGGGCTGATGGATGAGGCGGTGAAGGAAGCCAGCATGGCAGTCCAGCTCATGGTGAACGAGGGTGTGGACACCGCTATGAACAAGTTTAACGCAAAAAAGAAATAATCGGAACAGTGACACAGGTTTTTATGAGGGAGGTAACAGATTTTGCGCGCATTTTATGAGCCATTAAAGGAAATGAATGAGTTCGGCAAGATACTGGAGGATGTGGAAAAGGGTCGTCTGCCGGTCCACATCGACGGCTGTATCGATTCACAAAAAAGCCATCTGGCCAGTGCTCTGGCCCAGAGCTATAACAATAAGATCATCATCACTTACAGTGAGCTCAAGGCCAAGGAAATCTATGAGGATTACCGCTTTTTTGACCGGAATACTTATCTATATCCCGCAAAGGATGTTATTTTCTACAATGCAGATATTCATGGGAGCCTTATTGTCAGCCAGCGCTTAAAGGTCATCCGAAAGCTGCTGGACGGGGAGCCGGTGACGATCATCACCACACTGGATGCACTGATGGACCGGGTGCTGCCGCTGGAATATATCGCGGGCTTTTTAATTGACGTGGAAGAGGGCGCGGTGGTAGAGCTGGAGGCCATTAAAAAGCTTCTGGTCTATATGGGCTTTGAGCGTGTGGGCCAGGTGGAAAGCCCGGGGCAGTTTGCCATCCGGGGCGGCATTATCGATATTTATAATATGTCGGATGAGAGTCCGTACCGTATCGAGCTTTGGGATAATGAGGTGGACAGCATCCGAAGCTTTGATGTGGAGAGCCAGCGATCTATTGAGCGCACGGAGAAGATGACCATATATCCGGCCTCCGAGTATGTTTTTAAGCCGAAGGTTATTAAGGCTGGTATTGAAGCCATTGAAAAAGAGCGGGATTCGGTGATTAAAAAGCTGAATAAGGACGGCCTGCAGGAAGCGGCGCAGCATCTAAATCAGGTGGTGGCCGAAGTCCGGGAAAATCTGGAGGAGTCCTTTGGCCAGACAAATATTGACAGCTTTATCCCGTATTTTTATAAAGACACATGCTCCTTTTTGGAATATTTCCCCAGGAAGGAGACTTTGTTTTTTCTGGATGAGCCTGTGCGGCTGGAAGAAAAGGGCTGTGCGGTGGAAATGGAATTTCGGGAGGGAATGACCGGCCGTCTGGAAAAGGGATATATCCTGCCGGGGCAGATGGATGTGGTATTTCCTGCGCGGACGATTTTTGCCATGCTGGAGCAGCAAAATACAATTATGCTCTCCACCATTGCTCAAAAGATACGGGAGCTGACCGCGGCCGAAAAATACAACCTCACGGTCAAGTCAATCAATCCGTATAACAGTAATTTTGAGATTCTTGTGAAGGAGCTCAAAACATGGAAGACTGGAAAATACCGGGTCATCCTCGTGTGCCGTTCCGCCACACGGGCCAAACGTCTGGCCGGGGATCTTCAGGAATACGGCCTGACGGCATTTTATACCGAGGATGAGGACCGGGTTGTGCAGAGCGGCGAAATTATGATCATCCATGGCAGTCTGCACCGCGGTATGGAATATCCGCTCATAAAGTTTGCCATTGTGGCCGAGAGCGATATTTTCGGTGAGGAAAAGAAAAAGAGGCGGAAAAAGAAGTCAAGTGAGGGTGAGAAGGTCCGCAGCTTCATGGACCTTAGCATTGGCGATTATGTCGTCCATGAAAATCACGGCCTGGGCGTTTACCGGGGCATTGAGAAGATCGATGTGGACGGCGTTACGAAGGATTATATAAAGATCGAATATGCCGGTGGCGGAAATCTTTATATACTGGCGACGCAACTGGATCTGATTCAGAAATATGCCGGGGCGGATGCGCGCAAGCCGAAGCTGAATAAGCTGGGCGGCCAGGAGTGGAATAAGACAAGATCCCGGGTGCATACGGCGGTGAAGGAGCTGGCCCAGGATCTGATCAAGCTTTACGCGGCCAGGGAGGCCCGGATTGGCTTCCAGTACAGCGAGGACACTGTATGGCAGAAGGAGTTTGAGGAAATGTTTCCCTATGAGGAGACTGACGACCAGCTTACGGCCATTGCCGCCACCAAAAAGGATATGGAGAGCAGTAAGATCATGGACCGGCTGGTCTGCGGCGATGTGGGCTATGGCAAGACGGAAATTGCCATCCGGGCGGCCTTTAAGGCGGTGCAGGACGGCAAGCAGGTCGTCATTTTAGTGCCTACCACGATTCTGGCTCAGCAGCATTATAATACGTTTGTCCAGCGGATGAAGGATTACCCGGTGACGGTGGACCTGCTGTGCCGCTTCCGGACGAAGGCGGAGCAGACGAAGACGCTCCATGAGCTGAAACGGGGCATGGTGGATATTCTCATCGGAACACACCGGGTGCTTTCAAAGGATGTGGAATATAAGGATCTGGGGCTGCTCATCGTGGATGAGGAGCAGCGCTTCGGTGTTGGACACAAAGAAAAGATTAAAAAATTGAAGGAAAATGTGGACGTACTTACATTGACGGCCACACCCATCCCGCGGACGCTGCACATGAGCCTGGTGGGCATCCGGGATATGAGCGTGCTGGAGGAGCCGCCCATGGACCGTATGCCCATCCAGACCTATGTGCTGGAATACAATGAGGAAATGGTCCGGGAAGCCATCCACAGGGAGCTTGGCCGGGGCGGCCAGGTGTACTATGTATTCAACCGGGTCAATGGTATTGCGGAAATGTCGGTGGAGATTTCAAAGCTTGTGCCCGAGGCCGAGGTGGCCTTTGCCCACGGGCAGATGAGCGAGCGGGAGCTGGAAAAGATCATGTACCGGTTTATTAACGGGGAGATCGATGTGTTAGTGAGCACGACGATCATTGAGACCGGCCTTGATATCTCTAATGTAAATACGATGATCATCCATGACGCTGATAAGCTGGGCCTGTCTCAGCTTTACCAGCTCCGGGGCCGGGTGGGCCGTTCCAACCGGACCGCCTATGCATTTCTTATGTACCGCAGGAATACGGTGCTGCGGGAGGTGGCGGAAAAACGTCTGTCGGCCATCCGTGAATTTACCGACCTGGGCTCCGGCTTTAAGATCGCCATGCGGGACTTGGAAATCCGCGGGGCAGGAAATCTGCTGGGCGAGCAGCAGAGCGGCCATATGGAAGCCGTGGGCTATGATCTGTATTGCAAAATGCTCCATACAGCGGTCCGTGAGGAACGGGGCGAGGCTGTGGAGGAAACATTTGAGACGACCATTGATCTGGATATGGATGCTTATATCCCGGCCACTTATATCCGCAATGAGTTCCAGAAGCTGGAAACCTATAAACGGATTGCAGCTATTGCCAATGAGGAAGAGTATGAGGAAATGGCTGATGAGCTTATGGACCGCTATGGAGAGCTGCCGAAGCCTGCGCAGAATCTTCTGGCTATCGCTCTGCTCAAGGCGATGGCCCATGAGGCAGGTATCGCTTCCCTGACCCATCAGGGCAATACGACGAAGATTGTTATGTACCCGAAAGCCGGTGTTATGGGCGAACGTATCCCGGATCTGCTGAAAAAATACGGCAGCGCCATGCGCTTTACAGTGGGCGAGGCGCCCTATTTTACGGTGCGCACAAAGACGCGCCCGGGCTTTGATCTGATCAAATGTGAAAAAATTGTGATAAAAGATATAAAATCATTGATAGAAAGCTGAAAATCAGCTATAATGACTCTTTGTATGGACAGGTTGGAGCCTGCCCGGAAAGGAAATTAAAGAATGAAGAATTTATTGACGAAGCGTGTGGCAGTCCTTATGCTTGTTGCCGCTATGCTGGTAACAACTGCGGCTGGCTGCTCAAATAAAGCTTCCGGTGAAACAAAGCAGTCGGAAACTGGCAGCACTGCCGGTACCGAAACTCAGGGCCAGAGCGATGAAACACAGCCGGCTACGGAAGCAAAGACTGAGAACGACCCGATCGACCCGGATGCCATCGCATTAAAGGTGGGGGATACTGAGATAACGGCGGCGGAGATGTTCTACTATTATTATGCGGGAAAACTCCAGAATGAAAGCGCCGGACTGACTGACTGGTCTATGGAATACAGTCAGGGCGTCACCATGGGCGATAAGTTAAAAGAGCAGATAGAAATGATGATGTTACAGATTGCCTATTCTGACACCCTTGTACCGGATCAGGAGATTAATTTGTCGGATGATGATATGGAAAATGTGGAAAATGGCGTAACGTCTTTTTTTGCAAATATTCCGGAAGAAGATGTCAGCTTTTATGGCTTTAATGAGGAAAATATAAAGGCCGCCTTTGAGCATAGCATGATGTACAGCAAACGTGTTACAGCCGAAGTCGACAGACTGGTAAGCGAGCTTACGGAAGAAGAGAAAGCTGACTGTGTATATCGTACGGTACAGCATATCCTGTTCCTGACAGAGGCTCCGGCCCAGACAAACGAATCCGGTGAAAGTGAAACTGCATCCGAAGCCGATGCAGCCAGCTATAAGGAAGCCCAGAAGGCAAAGGCTGAGGAAGTGCTTGCAAGAGCACAGGCTGGCGAGGATTTTCAAACTCTGGCGGATGAATTTAACGAGGATAATGGTTTTGAATACTCCTTTAATAAAAATGGACAGACCATTGACGGAACTTCCTTTGTACAGGAATTTGTAGATGGCGGAAATGCATTAAAAGAAGGTGAGATGGCCATTGTGGAAACTCAGTATGGCTATCATATCGTTAAGTGTATTTCTGAAAATAGTGCTGAACTCCAGAATGAGGCGGAAGAAAATCTTGCATTGAACAAAATTAATGCAGCCTATCAGGAATGGATAGAAGCAAATTCTCCTGAATTTTATGATGTTTGGAAGAACTTTGCCGTGCTGAATCCGGTTGTAAATACCGATGAATCTGAAACCGGCGACACAGAAGATACAAACGAAAGCGCAACCGGCGAGACCGCTGGTACGGATGAGACTCCGGCAGCTACAGAGTCCGGCAGCAGCGACGATAACGGTGCTGACGAAACACAAAGCTCTGAAACAAATACAACGGACGAAACACAAAGCTGATATAAGAGACACAATGCTTATATTCATAAAAACGGCACTTCTGCGTTAAATGCAGAAGTGCCGTTTTTATAAGCGGAGCAACGAGCCGTAAGGGGTGCTTGCGCACCTTTGTGGCGACTGCCGCAACCTGTCGGAGCGAAGCGCGCAGACAGGTGCGCTTATTTAATATTTTCTGTCAGCCATGCGCAGTCTTCTTCGATACATTTATCGTGTTCATCGTAGAAGCCCTCGCGCTCAACAACCCAGAATGCCTCAAAGTCCTGTTCATCCAGGGCTTTTTTGATTTCCTTCCAGTCGATGTTTGATTCCTGGGCGCCCATTTTACACTGAACGTTAAAACGTCCGGCGTCGGCCTCGGCAGCTTTTGTGAAGCCGTCAAGGATCTTCTGGCGTTCTTCGATGGGAAGCTCTTTGACATTACCAAAAGCAGCGGCAGGATTCGGCTGGTCGCTGTGGCGTGATGGCGGCTGTGGTCCAGGACCGGCTACGCGGCAGTTTTCCTTAACATGGATGGAGAGGATGCGGTTTTTGTATTTACGGATGAAGTATGGCGGATACATGCCGCCGTTCATAGCCCAGCCGCAGTCCAACTGAGAGTAGCATTTCTCGCTGTTATCCAGGAGGTGCTCCAGTAAGGATTTCCCTTCATCAAAATAAAATTCCTGGCTGTGGTTGTGATAGCCAACCTTGATCCCGTAAGGCTCTGCCATGGCAGCCATCTCATCAAGGATGTGAGCCACCTCGATCGCTTCTTCTTTATTACAGAATGGGGTGCCTGCCCAAATCACTGCCTGACCGCCGAGAGCGGCCATCTTTTTAACGATTTCTTCTGTGGGCTCGGCATGAACGGATGTCACCTTAAGGCCGGTTTCATCCAGCCATTTTTTAATATCCTCCACATCGTGCTCCAAATCCACCGGCAGAAGCTCCACCGAGTTAAAGCCCATGGCGCTGATTGTTTTGAATTTGTCCAGAAGCGACGGGCCAAGGCCAAGGTAGCTGGCAATGCCGCCGAAAGAATATGTACCAATTCCGATTTGCATAATATACCTCCTCGATTATTTATAAAATTACGGTTTTTTTGGAAACCGCCTAATGTTATTATAAGGGCTTGTTAGCCCGGATTCAAGTTCTAATTTACGATGCGCTTTCAACCGCCTGATTGATTGCGGCCACCAACTGTTCCATCTGCTCAATCTTAGCGTCCGGGCTGAAGGAGAGCAGAGCGCGCAGCGGCATTGCGGTGACCATGGCCTGCATAGCCTCCGCGGACATGATATCCGAGCCTTCTGATACATCGGAACTGCTCACGCCCATACCGCTCATCATAGGCGCCATGGCCTGCATCAGGATTTCCTTGGCTGCGGGATGCGCCATCAGGTCGCCCATCGGTGAATTGACTGTAAATTTTGTTTTTGGGATGGTTGTGGAAATTACCGTAACTTCCTTCTCAAGGACAATGTCCGCCGCCGACGCGCCAATCTGTATTTTATAGGCGCCGGTGGTTACATGCCAGTCATGCATGGCGGTGTTCCACTGGGCAAAGCTGCGTTTATTTAATGTGAATGCAACAGTTTTTGTTTCGCCGGGGGCCAGGCTTACTTTCTGGAATCCGCGAAGCTCACGGACCGGGCGCACCTGACCGATACTGTCAGCACCTACGTAGAGCTGAACGACTTCTTTGCCGGCGAGCGCTCCGGTATTGGTCACATCGACGGTCACGGTGATTTCCTCCGTATCGTTAAATTCGTTTTTATCAATGTGCAGATTGGCGCAGGCAAAGCTGGTGTAGGACAGACCGTAGCCAAATGGGAACAGTACGTCTTTTTTCATAGTTTCATAATAGCGGTAGCCCACAAGACTGCCCTCGCGGTAAACGACGTCATCCTTTTCCACACCGTAATACGGATAGGCTGGCGTATCCTCCAGACAAAGCGGGAAGGTTTCGGCCAGACGGCCGCATGGATTGGCTTTACCGTACAGGAGGTCCGCTGTTGCAAGACCTACGGCTTCGCCGCCCAGATACATTTCCAGGACGCCTTTCACATCATCGATCCACGGCATGGTCACCGGGGAGCCGTTGTGCAGAACGACCACAGTATTGGGCTGTACCGCTGCAACCGCTGCAATGAGACGGTTTTGGCCAGACGGCATATCCAGCTTTTTACGGTCAAAGCCCTCGGACTCAAAGGCATCGGGCAGGCCGGCAAAAATTACGGCTTTGTGGGCATTTTTGGCAATGGCAACAGCTTCCATGATCCGTTTTTCCTCTGCCAGGCGATCGTCGTCCGTTACTGCATCCGTTTCCACAAAGCCTTCCGCATAGGAAATGCCTGTGCGGCCGCCAATCTCATCCCACACGGAGGAAATCTTATATGGATTAATATGAGAGCTGCCGCCGCCCTGATATCTGGGCTCTTTGACGTATTTTCCGATAAGGGCAACGGATTCGCCGTCCTTTATGGGAAGCACCGCATCCTCATTTTTAAGCAGGACGGCACTTTCAGCTTCGATTTTTCGGGCTATGGCGTGACCATTGTCAAAATCGTAGACCGCATTTTCATCGTGATTTTCAACATAGCGGAAAACAATATTTAAAATACGTTCTACAGCCTGATCCACAAGTGCTTCGCTGAGACGGCCATTTTCCACGGCTTCTTTGATGCGTCTCACATTATCATTTCCGGGCCCTGGCATTTCCAGATCCAGACCGGCGGCCAGACTGTCCACCGGATCGTCGCAGGCGCCCCAGTCGGTCATAACGTAGCCGTCAAAGCCCCATTCGTCTCTGAGAATGTCTGTGAGATACGTTTTATTCTCACTGGCATAGGTTCCGTTGATCCGGTTATAGGAACACATAACTGTCCATGGTCTGGCGGCCTTTATGGCGCCCTCAAAGGATGCCAGGTAGATTTCTCTCAGCGTTTTTTCATCCACCACGGAATTGCTGGTCATACGGAAATATTCCTGGTTATTGGCCAGAAAGTGCTTGGGGCTGGTTCCCACATTCTGACTCTGGACACCCTTTATAGTTCCTGTGGCAATCGCACTGGAAACCAGTGGGTCCTCCGAGTAATACTCGAAATTCCGTCCGCACAAAGGGGAACGTTTAATGTTCATTGCCGGCCCTAAAACTGTGCTGACATTTTCTGCCTGCGCCAGCTTTCCAAGCTCCGTGCCAAGCGTCATCGCCAGCTCGGGATCAAAAGAGGACGCCAGAGCGCATCCTGCTGGAAAACAGATGGCCGTCTCACTGGAATTTAACCCCAGATGATCTGCACTTTCCACCTGTTTGCGCAGCCCGTGGGGGCCGTCCGTTACCATAACTGATGGGATTCCCAGCCGGTCGATCCCGCGCAGATGCCAGAAATCCTTTCCGGCACAGAGCGAAGCCTTCTCCTCCAGCGTCATCTGAGCGATCAGATCCCTGATCTTACCTTGTTCCATTTTTCCCACACTCCAATCTTTTTTATTACCAAATGAAAGCGTATTCGATAATTGGCTGATTATAGTGTAGCAGAAGTGGATGATAATGTTGTATACATTTTGTCTGCTTTATGTGCAAAATGTCTGGTTGCTTTTTCAATGCTTTAATTTCTCATGGAGGCTGTGATTGAATTGCCAAACGCAGGCAAATATGATAAATTATTAGAAAAGACGTGAGCGCCGGACAATGTTGTGCGGCTGCAAATGGACGGATGCGGAGGTCTTGCATCTGTGGCGGAGGGAGGAGTTTCGTGGATAAAATCAGTTATGCTTTTGGACAGATCGAAGCCGTTTTTGACATTGCAGGTTTTCTGGTGGGAACCGACGGCACAGTTCTTAAAGGCAGCCGTAATGCCAACGAATATTTATCCCGGCTGCTGACTGATCTACAGCGAAGGTTTAATAATGAAACTAAAGATCAGCACATTCCTGGAATATATAGTGCAGAAAAAAATGTTTATTTCTGGTGCTTTGCCTTGGAGGATGGAAATACATGCATTTTCGGACCGGCCGGAGGTGAGTTCCTCACCAGTGTACAGATGGATGCCTTCCGTCATCACTATCATCTTGGCGAAAAAAATTTTCTGATCCCCCGCTTTCCCATATTAAAACTGATCCGCCTGATGTGCCTGAGCTGCTATATGATGACCGGTGCAAAGCTGGATGAAGACGATGTGCGTAAGGCCAATGCCGGAAATATGCAGGTGGTTGAGGCGGATATCGTGGATTATCAGCTCTACCGCTATAATGAGGATAAAACACGGCAGTCCTATGAAGCTGAGCGGAAATGGATCAGTTATATAGAGGAGGGAAATGTGGAAGCGCTGAACAAAAATACCATTTCCCAGAAGGAGCTTATGCGGATGTATGATGGCATCGGTGTTATGGCGGACAATGATTTTAAACAGATGGAATATATGGTTGTTTCCTCTGTGACCTTGGCTACCCGCGCAGCGATCCGGGGCGGTGTTCCGCCGTTTATCTGTTATGAAATATCCGACCTTTTCCTCCAAAAGACATCCAAATGCAAAAGTGTGCTGGAGCTTTTGGAAATCGCTGCTAAGGCGCCGGAGCGGTTTGTAATGCTGGTCCATGAGCATCAGATCCAAAATCGTTATGGTGCCATCATTGAGCAATGCAAGGATTACATAGCCAGAAATCTGTATAAAAAGTTTACGATTACGGATATGGCGTCGGTGCTTGCCATGAACCGGACTTACCTGTCGCAGATGTTTTCACAGCAGACCGGGGTGACGCTTCAGGCGTATATCCGCAGGGAACGACTCAAGGCCGCGGCCAATCTGTTGAAGTATTCTTCGGAAACGGTTGGGCAGATTGCGGAATATATGCAGTTTTCTTCTCCTGGAAGATTTTGCGGGTACTTTAAAGAGGTGTATCAAATGACGCCGCTGGAGTATCGAAATAAATACAAGGTCATTGATTTTATGTAAGACGTAAATGTTTTTTCGTAAATGAAAAAAATTTATAAATAGTGCAAGGATTGATGCTCTTGGTTCGTATTCTATATAGAATATTAAAAAAACAACCCAGGAGGTAAATAAGTATGAAGAAAATAATGATATTTGGTGCGGCGGCGGTGCTTGCAATGGTGATTGGGACGATGGCATTTGCTTCGGAGCACCACACAGATGGTGTTGAACACCATACAAGCGGCGCAGTGCATCACACAGACGTAGATCACCACACAAATGGCGCAGAGCATCACACAGATGGTGTTGAACACCATACAAGTAGCGCAGACTATAACACAAACAGTGGAGCGCATCACACATACGACGCTGATTACCGCAACTGTGCGGAGCAGGTAAATACCGTATGCGACAGAGGGATTGAAGCGGTTACATTATGCTCTGGCGCTCATAATTCCGGCAGCCATGCCCGTGGAAATCATCACAGATAAAATGCCGCCGGATATTATTCCGGCGGACACAGATTGGGAACTATACGGCTTCAATTTATATGGATTTAATTTATACGGTTTCAATTGGGCAGCGGCATGGCAGCCGCTGCCTTGAATTATATTTACGATACATTATGGCAGAGGGAGGTACGTCCGTGAGAAGTGAATATGATGTGAATTGTACGGTAGAAACATATGCAGATATGGTTTACCGCGTCTGCTTCTGCCATCTGAAAAATCCGGCGGACACGGAAGATATATTTCAAAATGTGTTTATGAAATATATGCTTTTTGACAATGAATTTGAGGACGAGGAGCATAAAAAGGCCTGGCTGATTCGTGTGGCCATAAACGCCTGTAAGGATCTGCTCAAAAGCTTTTTCAGGCAAAAAACCGTTCCTCTGGATGTTTTAAATGAACAGGCTGCTTATATGAAAGAAACGGACAGGGAAGTACTTGAGGCCGTATTATCGCTGCCGGAAAAGTATAAGGACGTGATCTATCTGCATTACTATGAAGGTTATTCGGCAGCCCAGATCGGTTCTATTCTTGGAAAGAAGGAAAATACGATTTATTCCCTTTTATCAAGAGGCCGGGGGATTTTAAAGGATAAGCTGGGAGGTGACGGATTTGAACAATAAAATTTATGACGCATTGGATACGGTAAAGGCCGGTGATACACTGAAAGCTTCCACGATGGAATACCTTAAACACAGCCGCCAAAAGAGAGCTGTGCGCCGGTTTCGGCCCGCTGTTTATAAAACCTTAATAGCAGTCTGCGCGATGCTGCTTGTGGTGGTGGGCATTGGTAGCTATTCGTTTTTGCAAACGCCCGTTTCCTATGTCAGTATTGATGTCAATCCATCCATTGAGCTGGCACTGAACCGGTTTGACCGCGTCGTATCGGCAACGGCTTTTAATAAAGACGGGGCGGCTGTTTTGGAAGGGCTGTCGGTCCAAGGATTATCATATACGGAGGCCATTGACCAGATTCTTGAAAGCGCCAATATGAAAGCATATCTGACCGATGAAGCGGAGCTTGTATTTACAGTTGCTGCCGGCGATGCGGATAAAGGAGATGCGCTGCTGCTTGGAATTGAAAATTGTCCGGGAAGTATGGAGCATGGCGGACATAGTGTTCTAGGGGAGATGGATACAGTGGCCGAGGCCCATCATAATGGACTATCTCTGGGAAAATATTCGGCCTACCTGGAGCTGGCACAGTACGATCCTGAGATCACTGTGGAGGACTGCCATCATATGAGCATGGCCCAGATTCATGGGCTGATCCGGGCGCATGAAAAAGAACATGAATCTGAACATGAGGAGGATCATGGGCAGGAGCAGGGCTCTGAGCATGTACAGGAGCACGGAGCAGAGCAGGGCTCCGGGCTTGGGCAGGAGTATTCAGATGAACAAGGTTCTGAGCATACGCAGGACCATGAGCGCGGCCACTCAGATAAGCATGAATGACAGAGAAGCACACAATTATTAAACAGCAATAAATGGCATAAAAAGACCATTTTTTGGCAGGCAAATTTCCATTGGTAAAGTTATAATAGAAGAAAGATAAAGCTAATAAATAAGCGTATTTACGTGAAAGAAAGGACTGGATGCCATGGAAATGCAAAAGCCGGTAAAGGTCGCAATGATTGGCGTTGGCGCTATCAGCGGGATATATCTGCAAAATATTACGAAGACATTCCGCGAGGTTGAGCTGACAGGTGTATGTGACCTGATTTTGGAGCGGGCCCAAAAGGGTGTCGATTATGTTACGGGAGAAATTGAAAAGGGAGCACAGGTGACGGCTCCGAAAGTTTATAAGGATATGTATGAGGCGTTTGAGGACCCGGAGGTGGAGGTCATTTTAAACCTGACACGGCCTTATGAGCACTACGAAGTAACGAAGCAGGCACTGCTCCACGGAAAGCATGTGTACTCGGAAAAGCCTCTGGCCGTGGATATGGACGAGGCCGGAGAGCTGGTAGACCTGGCGGAAAAATGCGGCCTTCATCTTGGCGGCGCGCCGGATACATTTATGGGCGCAGGGATACAGACGGCCCGCCGGATGATTGATGGCGGGATGATCGGACAGGTGGTTGGCGCCAATTGCGCCATGGTCTGTCATGGGCACGAATCGTGGCATCCGGACCCGGAGTTCTACTATAAACGGGGCGGCGGGCCTATGATGGATATGGGGCCGTATTATATGACTGCCCTCGTACAGCTTCTTGGTGAAGCTGAGGGTGTGATGGGGATGACTAAAAAATCCTTTAACCAAAGGCTGATCACTTCGGACCCTCACTGCGGTGAGACGATCGATGTGGATGTGGACACGTATCTTACAGGGAATATCCGTTTTTCCAGCGGAGCCATCGCCCAGGTGTTTACCACATTTGATGTATACTATCCCCAGGGCGGTTCCGCCAGATTTGAGGTTTACGGCACTGAAGGAACCCTGATCGTTCCAGACCCAAATACCTTTGGCGGCCCGGTGATGCTGCTCCGTCCGGAGGATATGGCGGCTGCGCCTAAGACGGACCCGGCTCTGATGCGCCGCGGCCTGCCGGATATTTACGCGGGATATAAGGAAGTTCCGCTGATGTACGATTATTGTGAAAATTCCCGTGGGCTGGGGCTTGCCGATATGTGCAAGGGGCTCCGTCTGGGCCGGGATTACCGGGCCAATGTACAGCAGCAGTACCATGTTCTTGAGATTCTCACAAGCTTTACCCGTTCCTGTGAGGAAGGAAAGTACATTCCATTAAAGACGAAATACAGCCGCACCGCGCCGATGAAAAATAACCCGATGCATGGCATTCTGGATGATTGACATACAAAATGTAACCGTTCGGCCCCTCTGTACTGTTACTATAAAATAAGAAAAGGATGGTAAGATTATGAAAGTTGCATATACCGGATGGACCTGGATCAATAATATGGAAAAGGAAGCTGCCAAAAAGCTGCTGGAGCAGTCCTTCAGAGAATGTAAATTCCTGGGCTATGATTACGTGGAAAATTTTGCTTTTATCCGGGATTATTATACGGAGGATCCCCAGGAGCTGGTGCGCCTGACAAAAGACTGCGGCGTAGAGCTGGTGAATCTGTACGGACATTTTACCTTTGATGTGGAAAAATCACTGGAGATCGCAAAAGATCAGATTGATTTTCTGGCGGCTATCGGCGGTACGTGGTACAATTGCCAGAACGGCGGATTTGGCGATGACGGCCCAAGTGAGCGGCCAACTAATCCGGACATGATTGATAAAATGTGTGAGATTGCCAACCAATTGGGCGCTTACGCTAAAGAAAAAGGAATCACGGTGTGCTTCCACCCCCATTACGGAACCTGTGTATTTTCACAAAGTGATATTGACTATTTTGCAGCCCATACAGACCCGAGGTGTGTTTCCTTCTGTCTGGATACGGCCCATACGACACTGGCCGGCATTGATCCGGTGGATCTGATCCATCAGTATGGCAGCCGCATCGCTTACATGCATTTAAAAGATGTGGATACATACGCTATGTCCAAAGCCCAGGGGCCGGAGAAAATGGCTTCGTTCCGGGCGCTGGGCCACGGCACTGTCAACTTCCCGGCAGTTAAGGCTGCCCTGGAGGAGGAAGGCTATGACGGCATCCTCTGCGTAGAGCTGGACCGGCCGGAAGTGTGCAATTTCCACTCTGCTGAGGTTTCACGCATCTACCTCAGGGATGTATTGGGGCTGTAAGATTTAAATTCTCAGACAGGAGCATGAGCCTATGAATGTCTATTTTGAAAACCGGGTGGACCCTTTGATGGCCAACACTGCGCCGGGCTTTGTATTTCCTCCGCATCTGCATTCACAGCTAGAGCTTTTGTTTGTACAAAATGGTGAGATGACGGTCACGGTCCGCGGGCAGACGAAAACACTGCCCGCAGGGGGCCTGGCCGTTGTGTTCCCCAATCAGATCCACAGCTATCTGGACTTTTCCAGTGAGGGTGTCATCACGACGATCGTTGCGGACCTGGCTTATGCAGGCGGCTATCTGGATACACTGATGCAGTTTCATCCGGTATGCCCGTTTTTGATGCCGGAACGGCTGCACCCAAATGTGTCCTATGCCATTGGTGAGATGGTGCGGGAGCGTGCTGCCTCCGGTGTGGAAAGTAAGGTCTATGGCCCGCTGCTCCAGTTGATCCTGGCGCGGATCATGCCGGTGCTGGAGTTGCAGCAAAATCACAGTAAGGATCATCAGGAGCTGACCTGGCAAATCGTAAATTATGTCAATGAACATTATCGGGAAAATCTGTCTCTGGACCGGCTGGCCCGCGGCATCGGACTGAGCCGTTACCGGCTGTCCCATGTGTTTTCAGAGAAAATCGGACAGAGCTTCTCGGCTTACCTGGCCAGTATACGCCTGTCTTATGCGCGGACGATGCTGACGGAAACGGATATGCCGGTGACGGTGATCGCGGAGGAGGCCGGCTTTGAGAGCCAGCGTACCTTTTTCCGCACGTTTCGGGAGCAGCATGGGATGTCGCCCCTGGAGTACCGGAAACGTTCCAAAGACGGAGAAAATTATTTTCAGTAACCGCTTAGCTCTTTTGAACGGTTACTATTTTTAAGAGCATTTTTACGTGGTCCGCTACGGCGGACCGGAGATTGTAGCTGCCGTCGTTGGTGCACCAGTGATAGACCTGGCCGCGGACGGAGATCATTAGAAATTGCGCCAGCTCGCCGACGGTTTTTTCGGTCTGGAATACGCCTGCGGATATTCCTTCGGTAAGGATGGCGATGAGGAGCGGCATCATGCCTGTCTGCGAATTGCGGTCAAAGCATTTATTTGCTGAATTATATAATATTCTTGTCAGGTCCAGGCTTGTGATCTCGCTGCTGTATTTGGCGTAATAGTCGAAAAAGCGCATGAGTTTTTCGACGGGGTCCGAGATGGGGGCCAGTTCTTTTTTTACGGTCGTTTCAAAAAATTCATCGGCGATCTTGTATGTCTCGTAGTATACATCCAGTTTTGTGGAATAGTAGTTGTAGAAGGTGCCAATGGAAACATTGGCGCTTTTTACGATATCCCGGATGGTTATTTTGTTAAATTCTTTTTCGTTCAGGAGCTGGAGGGCTGTGTCGAAGATGAGCTTTTTGGTTTCGGCGGCCTGTTCTTTGCGGGTTAATTTTATTTCTTCCATGAAATCCTCACTTTTTTTTAAATCAGATACTATTATAATAGACGCGAAATGAATATTTTTCAAGGGGAATCGAAATGATGGGGGGCGATTCCCCGGGATTTGAGATACGTCCGCCATCTTTAATTTTCCGACCCCGGCTCCGGCCCTGAGCGCCTGTGTTCCACCGCCAGCCCCGCGGCCCATCGCACCTGCGCTCAGGGCCGGTGCCGGGGCTGTAGGTTTAGGATGGCGGGAGGAGGGCTCAGTTCCCGGGGAACTGTAAGTTCCGAGGGGTTGGTATAAATACACAAAAATTATAGATTGTATTTGGTTATTGTTCTGAATTTGAAAATGGGCGTTGCGTTTTGGGGGGAGATGTAGCATAATGAGGTTAGATGAACATGTTCGACGAATTTGTTCGATGAATTTTAGGGAGGAGATTGGAATGGCTGAATTTATTAGTGCTTTGGAGGCTGCTCGGAGGATTCCGGATGGGGCTACGGTTGGTGTGGCTGGGATGGGATTGTCTGGTTGGGCGGAGGAGATTGGGTGTGCGATCCGCGATTGTTTTAAGGAGACGGGGCATCCGTGTGATTTGAATTTGAAGCAGGGGAGTGCTATGGGAGACTGGCGGGAGCGGGGCGTTACCCGGCTGGGCGAGGCTGGTCCGGGGCTGGTTACGCGATGGTCCGGGGCTCATGTGGGCTCTGCTTTTTCGCTTCGGGAGCTGGCGGTGCAGAATAAGCTTCAGTGCCATTGTCTGCCACAAGGGGTTATTGTGAATTTGTGGCGGGAGATCGCGGCTGGAAGGCCGGGGCTGATGACGAAGGTGGGGCTTGGAACTTTTGTGGACCCGCGGGTGGAAGGCGGCCGGATGAATAGCTGCACGACGGATACGCTGGTGGAGCTGGTGGAGTTCCAGGGCGAAGAATACTTGTTTTATAAGAGTTTTCGGCTGGATGTGGCCATTTTGCGGGGAACGACGGCGGATGAGAACGGGAATATCACTTTTGAGCACGAGAGTATTTTAAATGAGGGGCTTGCTGTGGCCAGTGCGGCTAAAAACAGCGGCGGCATTGTGATTGTTCAGGTGGAATATGTGACGAAGGGCGGAACGATGAATCCAAAGGATGTTAAGATTCCGGGGATTTTGGTGGATTATGTGGTCCAGGCAACGGATAAATCCGCCTGCTGGCAGGCCGAGGGCGTCTATTTTGAACCGGCCTTTTCCGGTCAGATCAAAAAGCCGCTGGCGGCCATTGAGCCGCTGCCCTTTGATGAGCGGAAGGTGATCTGCCGCCGCTGCGCTATGGAGGTGAAGGCCGGGGATGTGATCAATCTGGGCGTGGGGATGCCTGCGGATGTCTCCAAGATTATTGCGGAGGAAGGAATGTTAGATACGGTGACCATGAGTACAGAGTCTGGCATGGTCGGCGGTATTCCAAGCGCATTGCCCAATTTTGGCAGCGCCTATAACCCGGAAGCGACGCTGGAGCACGGGGCTATGTTTGATATGATCGACGGCGGCGGACTGGATGTGACCTGTCTTGGCATCGGTGAGATTGATAAGGATGGCAATAATAATGTCAGCAAGTTTGGCCCCAGACTGACCGGCCCCGGCGGCTTTATCAACATTACCCAGGCAACACCCAAGGTGATCTTCTGCGGTAATTTTGTCGGTAAGGCAAAGGTTCAGGTGGGCGATGGCCGGATAAAGATTTTGGAAGAAGGCAGAATCCGCAAATTTGTAGATCAGGTGGAGCAGATCACTTTCAGCGGTCAATATGCCGGGGCAGATCAGGAAATCCTCTATATTACGGAGCGCTGCGTGTTCCGGCTGGTGGATAAGAAGGTGACCCTGATTGAGATTGCGCCGGGCCTGGATCTGGAGCGGGATATTCTGTCTCAGATGGATTTTCGTCCGGAGATAGCGGCAGATCTGAAAACGATGGACCCGGGAATCTTTATGGAGCATTGGGGCGGCTTAAAAGCTTATATGTAAAAAGAAACCTGAGATAACATTTGGAATTTTTGTGGATATGTAACAGTTCAGTTCCTCTGAATTGTTATACAGATATATTATCGAGGAGGCAGAGGAATGATTTTATCAGAGAAGCATGAGATGATGCGCAGGCTGTACCGTCAGTTTGCGGAGACAGAATTTACGACGGAGATTCTTGACGCACTGGAGGAGACGGGGGAATTTAACTGGGAGATGCATAAAAAAATGTCCGACAACGGCTTTATGGGCGTGAAAATACCTACAGAGTACGGCGGTCAGGGCGGCGACAGCCTGGCTTATGTGCTGATGGTGGAGGAGTTTGCCCGGGTGAGCCCGGTACTCTCGCTTTATGCCAATACATCCAATTCCCTGGGCGCCGGGCCGCTGTTGTTCTGCGGTACGAAGGAGCAGAAGGAAAAGTATGTGACGCCGGTAGCCAGGGGAGAAAAGATCATGGTCTTCGCCCTGACGGAGCCAGGGGCCGGGTCGGATGCCGGAAGTACTCTGACCACAGCGGTGGAGGACGGCGACGCTTACATACTTAACGGAAGAAAGACCTTTATCAGCGGCGCGCCTTTTGCCGACTACGCGGTCATCTATGCCCGCACTGATATGAGCCAGAAGGGATCCAGAGGACTTTCCATGTTTATTGTGGATATGAAGCTGCCGGGTGTTAGTGTTGGAAAACATGAAAATAAGATGGGGATTATTGGATATCCCACCAGCGATATTATTTTGGAAAATGTGCGCGTGCCGAAATCGGACCTGCTGGGGCCATTGCACAAAGGCTTTTCCACAGCGATGAAAACACTGGATGGCGGACGGCTCGGGGTAGCTGCTCAGTCGCTGGGGATTGCCCAGGGATGCCTGGATGAATCGATCCGATATGCGAAGGAGCGCAAGCAGTTTGGACGGCCCATTGCCAATTTCCAGGCCATCAGCTTTATGCTTGCAGATATGGCGACGGAGATCGAGGCGGCCAGAGAGCTTGTGTACAATACCGCTGTTATGAAGGACGCCGGCAGCCCGGAGAGTGCCAAGCGCTGCGCCATGTCCAAGCTGTTTGCGTCGGAAATGTGTAACCGCATAGCTTATAAGGCTGTTCAGATTCACGGCGGCTACGGCTATATTAAAGAATACAAGGTGGAGCGGTTTTACCGCGATGCGCGGATCACCACACTTTATGAGGGAACATCACAGGTGCAGCAGATGGTGATTTCCGGAAATATTTTAAGATAGAGAGGTGCGGAAAATGAAAATAATTGTATGTGTTAAGCAGGTTCCGGATACCTCCGGAAAAGTAGCAGTTAAAGCGGACGGCACTATGGACCGGGCTTCCATGGCAACCATCATCAATCCGGACGATCTGAACGCCACTGAGGCGGCATTGTCCATGAAGGATGATATATTACGACAGAACCCGGAGGCGTCTGTGAAGGTGATCGTTGTGACAATGGGACCGGCGCAGGCCAGCTCTATGCTCCATGAGCTGCTGGCCATGGGAGCGGACGAGGCCGTTCTCGTATCCGGCCGGGAATTTGGCGGCTCAGATACATTTGCCACCTCCCAGATATTGGCGGCAGCCATCCGCCGGATCGGCATGGAGCCGGATACCGTCATCTTTTGCGGCCGTCAGGCCATTGACGGGGATACGGCCCAGGTGGGCCCGCAGATTGCGGAAAAGCTGGATATTCCCCAGGTGTCCTATGTGCAGGAAATCCGCCGTGAAGAAAACACACTGACAGTGAAGCGTATGCTGGAGGACGGATATGAGCGGATCATTGTGGATCTGCCCTGCCTTCTGACCTGCATCCGGGAGCTGAACACGCCCCGCTATATGACGGTAAGAGGAATTTTGGTGCACGATCAGAAGCCCTATACCATATTTGATTATGAAGCGTTGAAGGATGACAGCCTGATCGAGACGGATACGATCGGACTTAAAGGTTCGCCTACCAACGTTTTCCGTTCCTTCTCCGCACCTGTAAAGGGCGCCGGCCAGATGTTAAAAGGGAGTCCTGCGCAGGCAGTGACGCAGCTTTTTGATATTCTGGAAACGAAGCACATGATTTAGGAGCGGAAGGGAGGAAATAAAAATGTCTGATTTTAATAATACAAAGGTTGAAGATTTTAAAGGCGTCTGGGTTTTTTGTGAACAGCGCGGCGGTCAGTTAATGCCTACGGATTTTGAATTGATCTCCGAGGGGCGCAAGCTGGCGGATGATCTGGGCTGCGAGCTGACGGGCGTTCTGCTGGGCGATTCGGTCAGGGATCTGGCGGGCGAGCTGGGCGGTTATGGCGCCGACCAGGTGCTTGTGTGCGAATCCCCGCTGTTAAAGGATTATACGACGGATGGATACACGAAGGTCATCTGTGATCTGGTCATGGAATATAAGCCGGAGGTTTTCCTCATTGGGGCGACCAATATCGGACGCGACCTGGGACCCAGATGCGCCGCGCGGCTGCATACCGGCCTGACGGCAGACTGTACAAGCCTGTTTGTGGATACGGAGAAATATCTGCACTTTTTATCGGAGAACAGCACCATTGATACGAATCCGGAGAAATACGATATGGCGGCGAAAAATCTGAAAATGACACGTCCGGCTTTCGGCGGCCATCTCATGGCAACCATTGTCTGCTCCAGATTTCGCCCGCAAATGTCCACGGTTCGCCCAGGCGTTATGAAAAAAGCGGAATTTGATCCAAAAAAGGCGGAAGCCGTGGCTGTCAAATACCCGGAATTTTCACTGAGCCCGGACGATATCCGCACAAAGGTTGTGGAGATTGTCAAAGAGACAAAGGCCATGGTCGATCTGACCGGTGCCGAGGTCATCGTTTCGGTGGGCTACGGGATCAGTCGGAATGTGGAGAAGGGTCTGGCGCTGGCATCGCAGTTGGCGGACGCCCTGGGCGGCGTTGTGGGAGCCTCCAGAGCAGTGGTGGATGCCGGATGGATGTCGGCGGATCATCAGGTGGGCCAGACCGGTAAGACCGTGCGCCCGAAAATCTATATTGCTCTGGGCATTTCCGGAGCCATCCAGCACAAGGCCGGGATGCAGGATTCGGAGTGCATCATTGCCGTCAATACGACCGCGGAAGCGCCCATCTTTGAATGTGCAGATTATGGCATTTGCGGGGATCTGTTTGAGGTTGTTCCTCTGATGATCGAGGCCGCGGCAAAATAGGAGCAGGATTATGGAACTCAGGGAAGATTTAACAATCGGAAAAATGCTGACTGAAACCGTGGAGAGGTATGCGGACCGCACTGCTGTGGAATATATGGGGCGGACGTGGACCTACGGTGAGCTGGATCGGATTTCGGATAAAATTGCACAGGAAATGCTTGCCATGGGTATCCGTAAGGGAAGCAAAGCAGGTATTTGGGCCAATGACCGCCCGGATACCTTGTTTTGCTTTTTGTCGCTGGAAAAGCTCGGGGCGGTTCCTGTGATGTTTAATACCTCCTGGACGTTTGGGGAGGTGCAGGCACGGGTGGATGAAATCGGCGTGGAATACCTTTTTTATGATGAAGGGTATCGGGGGCTGGATTTTGTGCAGGCCGTCCGGGAAAAGACGGTTTCGGTACCGCGGGCGGCGGTGTATTTGAAGGATGGCGGGTGGCAGGGATTCTCCGGAGGAATTGAAAGCTATATCGGCAGGCGGAACTTCGTCGGAGGAATTGAGAGCGGCGCCGGCAAGGCGGGCTTCGCGGGAGAAACTGAGAGCGACGCCGGCAGGGTGGACTTCGCCGGAGAAGCTGAGTGCGGCGCCGACCGGCTGGAATGCGCTAAGGCGGCGGTGACTCCCCGGGATACGGATATGATCCTTTTTACTTCAGGCTCCACGGGTGCGCCGAGGGGCGTACTGACGACCCATTATTCCAGAAGCAACAATGCCCGGGCACAGGCGGCGATGGTGAAAGCGGACTGCCGGGATGTGTTTTTGGTGGCCATTCCAATGTTTCACTGCTTCTCCATGTCCGGAAATATACTTGCGGCCATGGCGGTTGGCGCCTGCATCTGCTTTCCGGAGAGCCGGCGGACAGCCCATCTTCTGTCGGCTGTGGAGCGGGCCGGGGTGACGGTTTTAACCGCTGTTCCTACATTATTTTCTGCATTGCTGGCCAATGAGCGCAGAGCGCAGTATAACACTGGAACGCTTCGGACTGGTCTGGTCGGCGGCGCCGGCTGTCCGCGCGCCCTTTTTGAAGCTGTCAGCCGTGAGCTTCACATGGAGCTGCTGCCGTCTCTTGGACAGACGGAAGCCACCGCCGGGATCACGGCCGGGCGCTATGAAGATCCCATAGAACTAAGAGCTCTTTCGGCCGGCTATGCTGTGGAACACTTGGAGCTACGCATTGTGGATTTGGAAAATGGCACCAGCTTGCCGACGGGGGAGAGCGGTGAGCTGTGCATCCGCGGCTACTCGGTGATGCAGGGGTATTATAATCAGCCGGAGCTGACCGCTCAGACCATTGACGGGGAAGGCTTTCTCCACACCGGCGACCTGGGCCGCCTGGATAAAGACGGTCGTCTGTATCTCACTGGGCGGAAGAAGGAATTGATCATCCGCGGCGGGGAAAATATTGCTCCAGGGGAAATCGAAAGCGTACTTTTATCCGATGACAGAATATCTCAGGTGAAGGTAATCGGAATCCCTGACGCGCATTACGGTGAGGAGGTCTGCGCCTGTGTGGTCTGCACCAGCCCTGGGAGCCTGACAGAGGCGGATATCCGGCATCTGGCAGGGGCGAAGCTGGCCTACTATAAGGTGCCCAGGTATGTGGTGTTTTTGGAGCAGATGCCGCTGCTTGGCAATGGGAAGACCGATACTGCGAAATTAAAGTGCTCGCTTTCAAATCTGGGGGCTGGCACATCCGGTCTGTGACTCCGGGCGCTTTTAGTCTGGCTGGGAACGCGTTTTTAGCGTGACAGCCTGGGTTTATCTGAACGGTTATACTTTATGGCTTACGCATGGATTTTGCGTAGGTTTTCGGCGGCACGCCAACGATCCGTTTGAACACTGTAATAAAGTAATTGT
This sequence comes from Lachnospiraceae bacterium, assembly GCA_902363555.1. GTDB lineage: Bacteria > Bacillota > Clostridia > Lachnospirales > Lachnospiraceae > Catenibacillus. The sequence continues at coordinate 1,182,069 of CABJAM010000001.1, forward strand.
AATCTTCAAAGCCGCATTGGGCTGCGACTTCCGCCAGGGTAAGGTCCGGACGCCCGGTGAGCAGCTCTTTGGCCTTGCCAATTCTCAGCGAGCGCACATGCTCTGCCAGCCCGGTACCGTAATTTTGCCGGACAATCTCATAGAGCCGGGTCTTTCCAATATTAAAACGCTCACACAGTCCGGTGACGGAAACCGGCTCTGTAAAGTGGTTTGAAATATACCCGTCGATGCGCACCGGCAGCTCCTGCTGATGGAGGGAAACCATGCGCTCCAGGCAGAGATAGTAGGCCACAGCCTGGAGAATATGTGTGGCCGAGGTTATGAAGTCTGCGGCAATCAGCGGCTGTTCATAGCAGGCCGCTTTTAACCGTTCCCTGTCGATCTGGTAGGGCGCACACAGCTTTTTAATCTGCTGCCAGCCCTCCCCATGAGTGTCATAGGAAAAAACATGGCCGAATAAAAGATAGCCGATGGGCAGGCTGCCCATAAATAAGGGCGCTATGCTTTCCGTCAGGCCGGCATGGCAGCGGTACGTAAAGGGCTTGTGCTGCCGGGCTGCCGCCATACATGCCTGCTCATCACAGCGTTTACAGGCGGCCGCGGCCTGGCTGTCGGTGCGTATGAGCTGGCAGACCGGGGATATCTGCTCCGGGTAGGCCGTCAGTTCATTAAAATTTTCATCGAATACTGTAATTCTTATCTTTGTCAGTCGATAAAAGTCTTCCAAAAGTGATTTTAATTTTATCAGGTTAAAGGTAGATATCATAGCTGCCTCCAAGTATATTATATTGTCATAGTACGATTCCTGTCTAATCTGTTGTTCTAGAGCGTGTTTTAAAAATACTTCCCGTCATCTGCACGCCCCACTTCGCGGTATATTTGACCCGAATTCAGGTTACATAGCCCGCTATGCGCCCTTCATTCGGGCCAAATCTCCCACAAAGTGGAACGCACAGCTGACGAAAAGTATTTTTAAAACACGCTCCAGTCCTTCTCTTTTAAAGAAGTATATCACACGAGCGAACAAATTCAAAGTAAATAGAACAAAACTCTATATAATATCCGCGGAATATGGGCTACCATAAATATATAAAAATGACAGCCACAATTTATCGGAGAAAGGATGAAGCGGATGTTAGTGAATTTAAAAGAAATTATGGAAATAGCGGAGGAAAAGGACATTGCCATAGGCTCCTTTAATACCCCCAGTCTTGAAGCCCTGGAGGCGGTTCTGGGGGCAGCGGAGGAGCTGAAGCTTCCGGTCATTATCCAATTTGCCCAATGCCATGAGCCATGGATACCTCTTACAACCATTGGCCCAATCATGGTGGAGGCTGCAAAGCGTGCTTTGGTGCCTGTGTGCGTGCATCTGGACCACGGTGAGACGCTGGACTACCTTCAGTGCGCTCTGGATCTGGGTTTTACGGGCATCATGTATGACGGCTCAACGCTTTCCTACGAAGAAAATCTGGCCAATACGAAAAAAGCCGCGGCCATGGCCGCCGTCACCGGGGCCGGTGTGGAAGCGGAGCTGGGCTCCATGGGCCGCCGGGAATCCGGTGACGGAGAGGTAGGAACGCAGGATGATACAAAGATTTATACGGACCCGGATCAGGCCGGCGCATTTGTGGCAGATACGGGGATAAATGCCCTGGCCTGTTCCTTCGGCACGACCCACGGTATTTACCTGACAAAGCCCCGGCTGGACTTTAGTGTGGTTGAAAATGTGCGCAATAGTACTGGAAATATACCCGTAGTTATGCATGGCGGCTCCGGTGTCAGCGGTCCGGATTATCAAAGGGCCATCCGGGCAGGCGTCCGTAAGATCAATTATTTTACATACATGGACAAGGCCGGCGGCCAGGCGGCGGCCCATTATTTAGAACGTTTAAGTGACGGGGAACCTATATTTTATTCGTCGATAGTTATGGAAGCCCGGGAAGCTATGAAACAAAATGTCAAGGCAGCTATGAAGCTGTTCGCACAGATGGACGAAATACAATAACCGTTCGGTTCCTATGAACAGTTATGTTCGCACAGATGGATGATGTACAAAAATAAGGAGATGGAAAATAATGAGTAAAAAAATGACTTTTGCCCTGGCTTTTTGTAACCGGGGATTTATGCCGGGAGAATTGATTTATGGTGCGCGCGAGGATATGATCCGTGCGGTGACCGATGCCGGTTATGATTATATTGCCATGGATGCCGGGCTGACCAGGTACGGCGGTATTGAAACGCGGGATGAAGGGATGCTGTACGCCAAATGGCTGAAGGAGCATGAGGGCCAATATGATGGCGTCATCTTTTCCATGCCGATCTTTGCCGATGAAAATGGAGCGGTGACGGCGCTCCGGGATGCGGGTGTGCCGATTTTGATGCAGGCTTATCCCGATGAAATCGGTAAGCTGGACTTTGCCCACCGGCGGGATGCTTTTTGCGGGAAATTTTCGGTGACCGATGTATTTACGCAATATCAGGTGCCATTTACCGTTATGAAGCCCCATGTGGTCCATCCGCTGAGCCCGGCATTTGCCAGGAATCTGGAGGACTTTGCGGCAATCTGCCGGGTGGTGAACGGGATGAAGCGTTTTACGGTGGGATGCATCGGTGCCCGGACGACAGCGTTTAAAACGGTCCGCTTTGATGAGATCGCGCTTCAGAAATACGGCATAACTGTAGAATCCTTTGATCTTTCGGAGCTTGTTTATAAGGTGGAGCATAAGGAGGATGACGCCCCAGCGGTTTTGGAGAAAATAAAACGTCTGGAAAATTATACGGACTTTACGAAGGTGCCGGAAAGCAATAAGCTGACATTGGCTAAGATTGCCGTTGTGATTGATGAATACATTGAGGAATATCATCTGGATGCGCTGACCCTGCGCTGCTGGAATGAGATGGAAACCTATATGAGAGTCTGTCCGTGCGTGCTCCTCAGTGAGCTCAACGACCGTGGAATCGTGGCCTCCTGTGAGATCGATATGTGTTCGGCAATCACGATGCGCGCCATGAATCTGGCCAGCGAGGCGCCCACGGCGGTTTTGGACTGGAACAATAACTACGGCGACGATGAAAATAAAGTGATCCTGTTCCACTGCGGTCCGGTGGCCCAGGGTCTGATGACGGCAAGTGGAACGGTGACGGAGCACAAAATGTTTGCGAAAAACGACCCGGGTTCCGGCTGGGGCTGCAATGAGGGGCGCATCAAGGCATTCCCAACAACGCTTTCCAACTGTCAGACAAAAGATGGGAAGCTCATTGTTTACGTCAGCGAAGCGCAGTTTACGGAGGACCCCATCGAGGACAGTTTCTTTGGCTGCGGCGGTGTATGTGAGATCCCGGATATGCAAAATAAGCTGATCCGGCTGGCCCGGGGCGGATTTAAGCACCATACCTCTGTGGGAATGGGGCATATGAAGGAAATTTTAAAAGAAGCCTTTACAACATATTTGGGATATGAATGGGTGGATATTGACGAATAATTGGAGTTTCGCAAACACGCGAAACGGTTGTGGATTTCCGACGTGAAATACACGACAAATAAACAGGGAATTGCGCTGAGGCGCGGGCAGGTCATGGATTTCCTGCGGAAATCCATGACAAGTAAAGGGGCATTTTATGAAAATAGCGGGATTGGATATTGGAACGACCGGTTGTAAGTGTACGGTTTTTGATGAGTTTGGCAATGATCTCGGGAAGGCATACCGGGATTATCCTGTGAAACGTTCGGTGGGCGGCCATGAGATCGATGTGTCTGCGGTCATGGATGGTGTTTACGATGTGCTTGGCCAGATGGCCAGGCGGTATCCGGATATTGAAGGGATTGGCATTACCAGCTTTGGGGAGACTTTTGTGATCACCGACGTCGAGGGAACGCCGCTGCACCCGGCCATGCTTTATACGGACCCCAGGGGGAAGGCGCAGTGCACAAGGATTGAGAAAATGCTTGGGGCGCGGGAGATTGCCGGAATCACCGGCCTGCGCCCTCACGAAATGTACAGCATTTCCAAGCTGATGTGGATGAAAGAAAACCGGCCGGAAATCTATCGTGACGGAGCCTATGTGTTTCTTATGGAGGATTTCGTCGTGTATCATCTTACCGGAAAACGGCAGATCGACTATTCCCTTGCCACGCGGACCATGGCTTTTGATATCACAGGGCTTTCCTGGAGCCGGGAAATTTTTCGGGCGGCGGGGATCGATATGGATAAAATGTCAGCTCCGGTGCCAACAGGTACGGATGCTGGTGAAATCCGGGCGGAGGCTGCTGCGCGCACCGGACTTTCGCCCCGGACGCACATTGTCTCGGTCAGTCACGATCAGGTGGCTGCGGCTGTGGGGGCGGGAGCCTTTGATTCATCGATGGCGGTGGACGGGGCCGGCACCGTCCAATGTGTCACGCCCATATTTGACGGGCTGCCGGATATGGACGTGATGTATGATGGTTATTTTTCCATCGTACCTTATATTATTCCGGGAAAATACGTGGCCTATGCTTTCTCGTACACCGGCGGGGCACTGCTCCAGTGGTGCGTGGATACGCTGGCTAAAAAAGAAAAGGAAACGGCTGGGGCCCTGGGCTGTCCTGTTAATGCCTGGCTGGAGCAGGCGTATAAAAAGGCTCATGGTGACGAACCATCCGGACTGCTCGTTCTTCCCCACTTTGCCGGCGCGGCGACGCCCTATATGGATACCGGTTCCAGAGGCGCAGTACTGGGGCTGACCACGGATACGGACGTGGCCGATATATACCGGGCCTGCATGGAGGGCGTCGTTTACGAAATGTATTTAAACATGAAGGCAATGGCCGGCGCGGGCTGTCATTTTACAAAAATGAACGCTACCGGGGGCGGAGCGGCTTCCGGGGAATGGATGCAGATGAAGGCGGACATGCTCATGTGCCCTATGACGGCGCTGAAAACCGCCGATGCGGGAACCGTGGGCTGCGCCATGATCACCGGCGTGGCCATTGGACGATTTAAAGATATTACGGAGGCGGCTGCCATCATGGTGGAGGAGACGAAAACCTACATGCCGCGGCCGGGGGTCCATGAAAAGTATATGAAAATATTTGAACGGTATGAAAAAGTGTATGGCGCGGTGCGCCCGCTGATGTGACAATGGCCTTGTGACTTTTTGCTGCTGCCCCTTTGCGGGGGCGTGGAATGAAGCTATGAAATTGGAGGTGCTATATGAATCCATATATCGGACACCCTTTACAGCTTTGCGGTGTGGAGGAATACCGCCTGGTGGGTGGAAAGGGCGACGGGATGCGCCTGTATGAAATAAATAATGGCTGCGGTCTGACCATGACGGTTTCCCCGGACCGGGGCGGGGATATTCCCCGGCTGCGCTGCCATGGTGTGAATTTAAGCTATATGTCGCCGTGCGGTTACGTGGCTCCGGCGTATTATGACGCCAACGGTTCGGGCTGGCTCAAGTCTTTTACGGCGGGTTTTCTTACAACCTGTGGACTTCAGGCAGTGGGCAGTCCGTGCGAGGATGCGGGGGAGGTGCTGCCGTTCCATGGCTCCATCGCCAACCTGCCCTGTGAACAGAGCTTTTGGGAGATGGATGACGAAAAAATATATATCCATACATTGGTCCGCGATGAGGTCATTTTCGGAAGAAAGCTGGTGCTTAAACGACGGCTGGAAATTTTCAGGAAGGAAAACCGGTTTCAGATTTATGATACGATTACGAATACCGGCGACCGGGTGGAGCCTCTGGAAATTCTTTATCATATGAATATGGGGTATCCGCTTTTGGACGAGGACAGCATTGTGACCATTCCCTCCCGGACGGTGACGCCCAGGGATGAACATGCGGCCCGGGATCTGGAAAACTGGATGCATATGGAAAAACCGCAGCCGGGGTATCAGGAGCGGTGCTATTATCACATTTTTCCGGACGATCAGGGATTGGCCGCAATCTGGCAGCCCAAGCTGAATATGGGCGTGGAGATTCGTTTTGATGCCGGCGCGCTGGATGGTTTTGTGGAATGGAAAATGATGGGCGTGCGGGATTATGTCCTTGGATTGGAGTGCGGTAACTGCTATCCGGACGGGCGGGATGTGATGCGTAAAAATGGGATGCTGAAATTTTTGCAGTCTGGGGAGACGAAATGTTATTCGGTGGATGTGGCGGTGAAAGTCGCAAAAGACGGCCGGTAAACCGTGCCGCCTTTTGCTCTGTATTTTGATGGTATAGATATTTCGTAATGTCTTTAGATCCATTACCCTGGTCTGGATCATTTACCGGATGCACGCCAGGCATTGATCTGTGCCTGGTTCTCTGCGATGATATCGTTGATTCCTGCGCCATCCAGCTTGGCGTTGAGTTCCTGGATATAGTCGTCCAGCTTGGACTCAGGAATTTCGCCATAGACAAGGCTCGGAACATATTCGTTGACAACCGTGGTCACGGAGGCCACCTGTGTGGAGACGTTTGTTGCGTCGAAGGTGTAACCCAGTGTTGCACAGGATACCGCATTATCATTGAAGGACTTTAATTCGGTATAATAATCCTCTGTGGCCGGGGCCATGACGTAATTGTTCATGTCATCACCGAAAATACAAAATACTTTGGACCAGCCCACGTTTGTGGCATCAACACCTTCCGGGTAGGTGATGACCTTGTCGGAACCATCGACAAAGGTATAATCGGTGCCCTCGATACCATAGCTGAGTAAATTGGATACCTCGGCATTTTCATATAAGAAGTTGAGGAAATCCATGGCTTTGTCCGGGCGCTCGCAGTTGGTGGAAATGCCCCAGGCTTTTTCCTGAGCGGCGCGGCTGGTCAGACGCGCATTGGTGAACGCGGCCTGCTGGCTGTCAAAGGATGTGGCGGCCTGCTTGCCCATCTGCTCAGCAGGGGATACGTTGACCCACTGGCAAAAGCTCATTTCGTTTTTATAGACATCCTGGGCATTCTCGCCATTTACAGCCTGATCGGCGGGCATGAAGCCATTTTGTTTCCATTCGATGTTATATTTGCAGTATTCTTTAAAAAGATCAGACTTATAAATATTCACAACATCTGTGTCTGTTTCGGGATTTAACAGGACGCCATAAGCATATGTACCGGTTCCGAACGAATCGAGTCCGTAGTAGACACCCATTTCGGTAGCGTCAGTGGAGCCATTTTTGGCCATCAGATATTTTTCCGGAGCCACCTCTTTAAGCTTATAACCGATTTCTGTCATGGCTGCCATATCCCATTTTTCAGGCAGCTCGATATTATATTCTTTAACCATATCATTATTGTAATCAATACCGCTGGCGCCTGCGCAGTAAAGGTTTTGCGGAATGGCATAAATTTCCCCGTCAACCGTAAATGCATCTAAAAGGCTGCCGCTTTTTTCTTTGATCGTTGCGCCATTGGTATCCAGATATTGGGTGATCGGTATGATCATACCATCAGCAACAAATTGGGAAAATGGAACAGTAGTTCCCACATAATAAATGTCGATTTTCTCGCCGCCGGCCGCCCAGAGCGCTGTTTTTGTGGCGTGATCGGCGATATGGATGACCTGGAGCTTTACCTTTACGTTGATCGCCGGAATCGTGATGGCATTGACGGCTTCCTCAATGGCCGGAACACTGTCGGTGTTGGAGCCCAGGTTCAGACATTCGATAACGACCTCGTAAGGATCTTCGTCAGTTTTGCCTGCGGCCTGGGTTTGTTTATTCCCCGATGCATTTGTGTCCTTAGAGCCGCCGCCGGAACCGCAGCCTGCCAGTAAGGTTAAGGACATGGCAAGAATAAGTGTGATCGCTAAAATTCTTTTCATATAGTTTTCCTCCTCATTTTAGTGAGATGCCCGTTTTGGGGAGCACTTACCTTTTCATGGACTTATCATAACATATATGTGGAATTATGAAAATCAACGATTATGACGGGAGAATAAACTAAAATGACATCTGTGCCATAACGGTTCCGTCAGGTGCATTAAAAGTGTTTGCAAATGACCTTACAATGTTTTTTATAGCATGCGATTCCATAGCCCAATATTGTGTCCATGCCATCGGCCTGCAGCTTGGATGTATATTGTAAATCTATGATCTGTGCCATCGCCTTTTCACACCCGATCTCCAATGCATCATTTTCAGCATATTTGACTTCAATAATGATACCAATCCGTTCGTCCTCGATTTCAACAAAGATATCACTGTAACCATCGCCGGCCTCCATATTTGAGCGGATGATCCAGTCATCTTCACTGCTGAGCAGACCGAGGAGGATTCCATGATAAAAGTTTTCTTTCTTTGATATTGGTGAAAATGTATCCCGGATACTGATTGTTTTTAGCAGGTAAGCATTGAGTATTTGTTCAGTCTCATGGGCTTTTCCTTCTTTTAATGACCGGCAAAATTCGCTCAATCCTATACGGTCTTTATAGACGAGTTCTTTAAACCATTCCTCTACTTGAGCGACAAATATTTTATGGATTTCCAGGTTTGGAATGATCAAGTCATATGTTCCGGCAGAAGGATGCCCTTTATATGTCAGATATCCCGTTGTAAATAGTACACTCCACATATTGTCGATAGATGTTTCCAATTCATCATAGGTCAATTCTTCAACAATTGTTTTACTTACCGCTTCTCCGGCAATCAGGCGTTCAATTTCTCTTTGAGCTGGCTTTCGCGCCTTTTGAATAAACCGCTTTACGATATGATTACTGCTTGTATGTGTCCAATAAGTCTCGGGTTCTTTTTGGGGATCTGTCAGGAGATCGTCGCAGTAGCATATAACATCCCATGGACAATAAACGCTGACGTTCCCAAAACGATATCCGTCATACCACTGCTTAATCGTATCATAATGATTTGACAGCGCATAGTATTCCAGCATAAGTTTTACGTCTTTATCTGTAAAGCCGAAATATTCATCATATTTGACATTCGTTATAGACAGAACTTTAAAATTGTTCAATCCGGTAAAAATACTTTCCTTGGCAATTCTCAGGCAGCCGGTTAAAACCGCAAAGTAAAGACTTTCATTGGTTTTCAGCGATTGTTCCAGTAAATTTCTCATTAACATAACCATTTGTTTATAATAACCGGATTCAAAGGCTTTATCCAGCGGAACATCGTATTCGTCAATGAGTATAATGACCTTCTGACCATAATATTGGTAAAGCAATAATGATAACGCTCGTAAAGCATTCATAAGATCTGCGTCACGCATGTTTGGTTCCATCAATCGCCTGATTGTATTTTGTTGTGGTTCGGTTAATTGTGATATGTTTAAATTATTATATATACGCTGTGTCTCTTCATTAATAATTAAACGCAGCATGTCCTTTGCGTTAGAAAATGTATCCGCCTTACACCCTTTGAGTGACAGTGAAATTACAGGAAATTTACCCATGTATCTACGGCATAACTCGGTTTCTTTGTATATTTCCAATCCTTTAAATAAAGAGCTGTTACATCCAATTTCAAAGAAGGATTTGAGCATACTCATATTAAGGGATTTCCCAAAACGTCTGGGGCGGGTAAAAAGATTCACTTCACCCCAATTGTAAAGCAGATCCCGGATCAATCCGGTTTTATCAACATAATAAAAACCTTCTGTACGGATTTTTTCAAAGCTTTCGATACCTACTGGCAGTTTTACAATTTGTTCCGCGGCCATCTTACCCACACTCCTTCCATGTTGATCTGCTTGCCCTTTTCCTGTCAGGGATTTCCAAGGGAAATCGTTGACCTGCTCGCGCATCAGCGCGATTCCTCTGCTAGGCAATTCCTATTATAAAAGTATTTCCAGTATAAAGCAATGATATAAAAGGAAAATTTGCTATATGCGTAACAGTTCGGCAACTTTGAATGTTATAATCTTACGCGACTGTTTGACATCGAATAAATAGTGCGCTATATTAAAAGCATCGGTAATAAGCTTATTCTGTTATCGTTCAGAGAGCCGAGCTGTTACCTTATTCTTGTGCAAAGATTACAGATAGTACAGCATTGTATTAATTTCTCATCAATGAGCACTCGCTATCCACGCCAGAAGCATGCCTACAAAGCTAGCCGTAGGGTCCGCTACGCCGTCGCTTTGCAGACGCGCTTCTGACGCGGATATCAAGCACTCATTACTACAAAATTAATGCAATGCTGTACTGGAAAAAATACGATAGGGGATATATTTATGAGCAGAAGACGTGTGCAGTTTACATTAGATTCTGGAAATATCCAGTCACTGACAAGTGAAGAAATTAAGATGATTCTGCGGGCTGCCGATGAACTGATTGGCACAGGCGGAAGAAGTATTCTGGTTAAAATATTAAAGGGCTCTAAAGATAAGAAGGTTTTGGAGCATAAGCTGGATCAGTGCCCGGCATATGGCTTTTACAAATCCATGACGATGACTGAGATTTCATATCGGGTGGACTGGATGATCGAGCAGGATTATATCGACATTGATTATGCAGGCCGTCTGCCCATGATTGTATTCACGGATCAGGGATGGGCGATCGAGAAGGAAACCCTGATTGAAGAATTTTATGAAAAGTTCCGTTTGTATCTGAAGGAAAACCGGACGGATATAGTTAATGAAATGAAGGACTATAATCGTCAGGTTGTGTTTGGCCTTCTTGAAAAGATACGCGACAGTAAAAACAAAGCGTTTATTCCCATGCTCGAAGCATGGAAGGCGGTTGATGTGCGCAAAGTAAGACAGCGGATTAGCAGTGTCCAAAAATCACTTGAGAGTGGCGATGTTACACCGGTAATCAGCTTTCGTAAAGCTGTAAAGTCAGATGCCGCCATGATCACACACCTTATCCATGATACGGTGATGCAGCAGTATCCAAGGTATTACCCGAAAGAGGTTGCTGATTTCTTTTGCCTGTTCCACAGCAAGGAGCGGATATTGGAGGATATCGGGACCGGAAATGTATGGCTGCTGATGGGAGATGACCAGATACTGGGAACCGGGACTATCGAAGAAAATCATATGACCCGTGTTTATGTGCCGCCCAAATTACAGCACAAGGGGTATGGAAGCAGGATCATGCAGGAGCTGGAAATGCGGATCGCACAAAATTATGATACCGTGGGGCTGGATGCCTCGCTTCCGGCTTGCCGGGTTTATGAAAAACGTGGGTATCATACCATCAGGCATGATCAGATTAATTTAATGAATGATGTTATACTTGTATATGATGTGATGGAAAAGCAGGTACGATAATATTTTGTTAGTATACGTAGGTGATTGCGAAATAAGTTCGCAATCTTGATTCCAAACAAGGAAGCAACCCTGCGAAGTAGGATAGCCCATATTAAGAAGCGATGTATTCAGATAATGGCACACTTGAATAAGCCATATTATGGAGTTGGTCAATATGGGATAGAAGCAGTGATAGAAATGTAGTTTTTCAGATGCAAAATTATCCTGGCAACTTGAAAAAATATCTGCCAAAGAAAGCTGATAGTATGGTACCATATAGGTACAACTCCTTTCAGGTGGATATGGTTGATTGTTCAGGCTCTATTGAGGTTGATCCGGATCGGGAGCTTATTATAGATGAGATGAGGGCGGGTGGAAAAACGCTGCGTGCAATTGCAACATATTCTATTTGGGTAGATACAGATCCAGTAATTGCAAGGGCTCGGATTGTGCAAAGAGACCTTGCTCATGGAGAGAATGGCGGAACTGTTGAGTCTATAACAGAATTTGCCGACGGGCGGGATTCCTTGCTGCTTCCGTTGTTCTTAGAAGATGAAACATGGAAATATGCGGATGTTATTGTTAATGGCTTAAATTCAGATTTAAGCTCCGATAACCTTTTAATCCATGTTCCAATGGGAAATGAAAATTACAGGAAGCGGAGCAAAACTTCCTATGACTGACGACAATGCGGCAGATGGCAAAATCGGCAGTGCTGTTAGTTTTCATGTATGAGGAACTGGTGCGAACCTGAAGTGAACATGAAATCTCAGGGGGATTCGCACCTGGATTTTTGCACAAAATGGGAGCGATTTGTTGGCAAACTGCGTTTTGTAGTTGCATTTTGTGGGGGGAATGTGTAAAATGGTATAAGAAAGACGCAAATTCTTTGATGAAATTTGTGGACTTTTGATGTCGCTCCTTCGCGGGAGCGTGGATTGAAACTCCGGTGCCCAGCCCAGGGCGTTGTACACATCTTGTCGCTCCTTCGCGGGAGCGTGGATTGAAACTCCGATGTGATCAGTTAAAGGCACCAGTCGCACAGTCGCTCCTTCGCGGGAGCGTGGATTGAAACCTGATAAAATATTAATTATTAGAGGAACAAATGTGTCGCTCCTTCGCGGGAGCGTGGATTGAAACCGGATGGTGTTGGCACTTTCAGAAAACAAATGTGTCGCTCCTTCGCGGGAGCGTGGATTGAAACAGACCAAGAAGGAGGATGACAAACGTGCGGAGCTATGTCGCTCCTTCGCGGGAGCGTGGATTGAAACTGCTGTACGGTATTTTTTATATTGTTAGCCGCCTGTCGCTCCTTCGCGGGAGCGTGGATTGAAACCATTTTTGAAGTCGAGGTAGCTTCCGTCGCTAAGTCGCTCCTTCGCGGGAGCGTGGATTGAAACGTACACAAAGAACTATATGAAAAATAGGGAGGATAGGTCGCTCCTTCGCGGGAGCGTGGATTGAAACAAGTCGAACATACGACTGGGAGAACAAAGATTTATCGTCGCTCCTTCGCGGGAGCGTGGATTGAAACGCTGCTGAGTGGAGAGCGGTGCAGCAGGCTGCCGTCGCTCCTTCGCGGGAGCGTGGATTGAAACAACAGTTTCGGCTTTTTGGGGCATTGTCTGAGTGTCGCTCCTTCGCGGGAGCGTGGATTGAAACCTCGGTGACCTCTAAATAATCCGCCATTTCACAGCGTCGCTCCTTCGCGGGAGCGTGGATTGAAACACCGCGCCTCATACCTGTGCGATATGCCAATAGTGTCGCTCCTTCGCGGGAGCGTGGATTGAAACGATCGTATCCTCATGTCCGGTATCATACCGGACCTGTCGCTCCTTCGCGGGAGCGTGGATTGAAACCCGTCTCTATAATGGGCCTCAATGCGAAGCCGATCGTCGCTCCTTCGCGGGAGCGTGGATTGAAACGAAGGAGGTATAAGAGTGGAAAGATTAACGATACCGTCGCTCCTTCGCGGGAGCGTGGATTGAAACAGTTTCCTGCGCCCTGTTGGTTCGATTCCAGCTAGTCGCTCCTTCGCGGGAGCGTGGATTGAAACATCGACGACCCACAGAAAGCGTTAGAAGAAATGGTCGCTCCTTCGCGGGAGCGTGGATTGAAACGGGTTCGCCGGGAAGCATAGGTGGCACACCACCGTCGCTCCTTCGCGGGAGCGTGGATTGAAACACATAATGTTTTGATCGTATTATATGTAAGCATAGGTCGCTCCTTCGCGGGAGCGTGGATTGAAACGCCCTGCATGCGGTAGGAAGTTGCAAAAAATATAGTCGCTCCTTCGCGGGAGCGTGGATTGAAACGATTAAAGGCATTGTTTCGACTGCGTGGGATGCCGGTCGCTCCTTCGCGGGAGCGTGGATTGAAACATCATGGCTGATGACCCTGAGCTCAATAAAAAGGCGTCGCTCCTTCGCGGGAGCGTGGATTGAAACATCTGTGATAATTGCCATGCAAAATTAAATATCGTCGCTCCTTCGCGGGAGCGTGGATTGAAACGTTTTAAACCAGCGAAAAGGCCATTCATCACATCGGTCGCTCCTTCGCGGGAGCGTGGATTGAAACAAATGACACTTATCTTGCTTGTGGTACAGAGTATGTCGTCGCTCCTTCGCGGGAGCGTGGATTGAAACATCAAGTCTTGCTCCTATTCCCATCAATTGCACCGTCGCTCCTTCGCGGGAGCGTGGATTGAAACATTTCCAAGCCCTTCTACGGACGATGCCATCCGCGTCGCTCCTTCGCGGGAGCGTGGATTGAAACTCCTTTTGGCCTTTGCGGTGCGTTCGGCTTTTAACGTCGCTCCTTCGCGGGAGCGTGGATTGAAACACCTACATAGACGACGTAGACCCGTTGACCGGTGTCGCTCCTTCGCGGGAGCGTGGATTGAAACGCAGTAAACCGATCACGAAGGTTGACAGTGCTCCGTCGCTCCTTCGCGGGAGCGTGGATTGAAACACCCTCAACGGATCGCCGATCACACCAAAGGCGATCGTCGCTCCTTCGCGGGAGCGTGGATTGAAACGAATATGAACACGGAGAAATCAAAACCGAAGAGTGTCGCTCCTTCGCGGGAGCGTGGATTGAAACAAGTGCAATGACACAACCCGCAGGGTGAAGTATATGTCGCTCCTTCGCGGGAGCGTGGATTGAAACATGTATCTCCCCTTGTTGAGTTATATGTATCTGAGTCGCTCCTTCGCGGGAGCGTGGATTGAAACGGAAGGAAAGCGACCTACAAGAGAAGAGTACGAGTCGCTCCTTCGCGGGAGCGTGGATTGAAACAGTTCGTCAAACTGGTCTGCTGGCATCGTAAAAGTCGCTCCTTCGCGGGAGCGTGGATTGAAACTCCAGACTTGCCCCACTGGCAAGAGGGCCTTTAAAGTCGCTCCTTCGCGGGAGCGTGGATTGAAACTGCATGACGATCCTGCATCAATATACAGCAAAGGTCGCTCCTTCGCGGGAGCGTGGATTGAAACAGATGACCAAATACAGCCCAAAGGCTGATGAGGAGTCGCTCCTTCGCGGGAGCGTGGATTGAAACATCTCCTACTGATTTTGTTGAGGTCAACAAAACGTCGCTCCTTCGCGGGAGCGTGGATTGAAACACCTTGACGGCGAACAGATGGCAAAGGCTATGCGTCGCTCCTTCGCGGGAGCGTGGATTGAAACGGACTGTCAAAGCTGCCGTCCGACAGTTTCAGGTGTCGCTCCTTCGCGGGAGCGTGGATTGAAACATCAATGCACGGGTCACAAGTATCAGTGACAAAATGTCGCTCCTTCGCGGGAGCGTGGATTGAAACAAAACATTCCAGCCTTGAGCTTATAGTATCTCTAGTCGCTCCTTCGCGGGAGCGTGGATTGAAACATTAAGGGGGCGCTCTTGTGAAGAAAATAAGAAAGTCGCTCCTTCGCGGGAGCGTGGATTGAAACATCCTCCGGGTCATCATTATCCGGATCAAAATCGGTCGCTCCTTCGCTGGAGCGTGGATTGAAACCTTGATTTTCCAGCGCCGACATGGTATACTAAAAGTCGCTCCTTTGCGGGAGCGTGGATTGAAACGCCTACGGTGCTTTTTGAGTACGACGGCGTTGAGTCGCTCCTTCGCGGGAGCGTGGATTGAAACCTACATAATCTGGCATGTCATATAAATCTACAGTGTCGCTCCTTCGCGGGAGCGTGGATTGAAACATCCATCTATCCCGACAAATTTTACATGCAATCTGTCGCTCCTTCGCGGGAGCGCGGATTGAAACTACGAATATGATGATATACTATAGGTGATTGTGAAATAAGTTCGCAATCTTGATTCCAAACAAGGAAGCTATCCCGCGAAGTAGGATAGCCCGTATAAGAAGTGTGTATTCAGATAATGGTGCACTTGAATAAGCCATAAGGCTTATGGAGTTGGTAAGACCTATACAATGAGTGATTTTAACGTTCGTATGCATTCGTGCTTTTGAATCTTATCGGCAAGGATCACCCAATTAATTGTGTAATGCCTGCGAGAATCAGGTTGGCGTGAAGTGTTTTCTCATTTTGGGTTTTAGTCCGGCCAGGCAGAAGTAGTCTTTCAAGTAATCGATAGACCGCTACACAGGTTTTGGGTTTGTAGACCTGGTTCCATTCGTCAGTTCTTCTCGGAATACCTGGATATCGTCAAAGGCATTGGACTTGGCATAAGCTTTTAACTGTTTAATGATGCGGTTCGCGTATTTAGGATTGTTTTCTTTAACCTATGCTTCAATGCCGGAAGCGTCGAAGATCGTCCTATCCGCTTTGGAAGAGTCAATGTCCTGACAGATTGGTTCGGTCGGGTCAACAAGGCAGGAAAAAACATCTTCGAGTTCAGGAAGAAAGACCTGTTTGAAGCGTGTTATCTTTGAAGCATCTGGAACGTTGTCAAACCCACAGAATTCTCTGGGATGCCTGGAATAATGAAGAAAAACAAGTAACAGAGAGTCAGTAGGAATAGAAAAAATATGTTGAATAATCAAAACCCATAAAAAGGCAAACAAAGGGTATTTGCGGTTTCTGCCCGTAGATAAATTGAAGTGCTTCCGGAAGGAAGCCGGAACAATTTCAATAAGGTCAATATGGGATTAAAGCAGTGACAGAAATGCAGGTTTGTCAAATGCATAAATATCCTGGCAACTTGAAAAATTGTCTGCCGAAGAAAGCTGATAGTATGGTATCATATAGGTACAACTCCTTTCAGGTGGATATGGTTGATTGTTACTAGACATCTCAATTTTACCATAAATCTGTGAGGAGTTGATTCATTTTAGCAAAGAAAGACCGAATTTATACGAGCTGTGGCTTTTCGCAAACGCCTAATTAGTATACGAAATGAGAGGTGATAAAAATGTCAAAATATTTTAATATAAATGGGGTTTGCTATCCAGATAAACATTACATGGTAGACTTAACCGATCGTCTAAGAGAAATAAAGAAATTAATCGATCAGGGTGATTATTTTGTAATTAATCGTGCCAGACAGTATGGTAAAACAACAACATTGCGGGCATTAAAAGAATACCTTGAGCCGGAGTATGTTGTAATTTCCATGAGCTTTCAGAAATTAAGCTCTGCGAAGTTTCGAGATGAATATGCATTTTCAAGAGCTTTTGCCAATGATTTTTTAAAACGGGCTGGAAAAGAGACTGGAACAGGCGGCTTGGACCCTGCGTCGCTTTCGTCATTAGATAAGAAAATGGCTGAACAAAAAGAATATTTTGACCTCGTTGAATTGTTTGAAGGATTAAGCGAAGTGTGCCGAATGGCGGAGCATAAAGTTATTCTGATGATTGATGAAGTCGATCAGGCCTCTAATAATCAGGTGTTTCTGGACTTTTTGGGACAGATACGGGAACTTTATCTGAACCGTGAGGAAATGTCTACATTTCACTCGGTAATTTTAGCTGGGGTTTATGATATTAAGAATCTGCGGCAAAAAATACGGCCGGATGACACTCATAGATATAATAGCCCATGGAATATAGCCGTTTCATTTGATGTGGATATGAGTTTTTCGCCCGAGGATATCGAAACGATGTTAAAGGACTACGAAGTCGATCATGGAACTGGGATGTCCATTAAAGATGTAGCTGATGAAATATATGCATATACGGGAGGGTATCCCTATCTGGTAAGTTATCTGTGCCGGAAAATTGATGAAAGCAGTCAGTCGTGGTCGATATCAAATGTGCGTATGGCTGTACGGGATTTATTAAAAGAAAAGAATACTTTGTTTGAGGATGTGATAAAAAACATTCAGAATAATCAGGAATTTTCGGATCTCGTCGAACAAATTTTACTCAATGGAGCAAATGTTCTTTTTGAAATTACAAATCCTATTATTGATTTAGGCGTTATGTTTGGGGTTTTTATAGAGAGGGATGGTAAGGTTGCTGTATCCAATGTGATATTTGAAACATTGATTTTGAATTACTTTACGTCGGTTCGTTCTACTGAAAAAATGATAAATTCAGATTATATTGAAAAAACACAGTATATTAAAAATGGGCGATTGGATATGGAAAAGGTCATTTGCCGTTTTTCTGCTTTTATGAAAGAAGAGTATCGCGATGAAAACGGCAAATTTATAGAGAGTCATGGAAGACTTCTCTTTTTAAGCTTTTTACGCCCAATTATTAATGGAACCGGACATTATGCTGTGGAACCACAAACGCGGAAAAATATGAGAATGGATATACAAGTGTTTTATGGCAGTGAAGAATTTGTTGTTGAACTTAAACTTTGGCGCGGTCCAGCCTATGAAAAGAAGGGGTATGATCAATTGGCGGATTATCTCGATACCAAGGGTCTTAAAGACGGATATTTGATCAGCTTTTGCTGGAATCAGACGAGACCTCTTGATGACCGGATCATCCAATATAGAAATCATAATATTTATGAAGTGATTGTTGAATGTCGCTGATGTTCCGTTCAGATGAATATCCGGCTGGGAAGCGATCTGTATATGCGCTCTTACCGGAAACAGAAAACGGGTTTACCAACATTTTACCAAAATTTAACTCCCACATGGTTTCAGGTTTGCAAAGCTTCCGTTAGAATAAAAAAGCATCGAAGATGCATGAATCCTTCGGAAACAACAAAAACTGAAAGCATTAAGGAGAAAAAGAAGATGAAAAAAATTATCAGTATTCTGCTTGCGGTGGTCATGGTCCTGGGGCTTATGGCCTGTGGCAATACGGCCGACACTCAGCAGTCCGCGCAGACCCAAAGTGAAACACAAAAACAGACCGAAGCCCAAAATCAAACCGAAACACAGACGGCCACAGAGGTATCCGCTCCGGGAACAGCATCTACTGTTGCCGGAAATGTAGCGCCAAAGTATGTATTCCTGTTCATCGGCGATGGTATGAGCTATCCTCAGTTCCAGGCCGCCGCCGATTATCTTGGCGCTCAGGCCGATTCTGATGACGGGATTCTGGATGGCGACGTTAAGCTGAATTTTATGAAATTCCCGGTGGCCGGTTCTGCTGTAACCTATGATTCCAGCAGCTTCTGCCCGGATTCCGCTTCCACAGCCACGTCCATTTCCACCGGACATAAAACCTATTCCGGAACCATCAACATGGATGAAACCGGAACCACACCCTATGAGACGATCGCTGAGAAGCTCCATGAGCAGTTGAACTGGAAAATCGGCGTGATTTCCTCCGTAAACCTGAACCATGCCACGCCGGCCGCGTTCTATGCCCATCAGGCCAGCCGCAATAATTATTATGAAATCGGCCGGGAAATGATCGACTCCGGATTTGAATATTTCGGGGGCGGTGCTCTGAAAAATGAGGACGGTA
This sequence comes from Lachnospiraceae bacterium, assembly GCA_902363555.1. Classification (GTDB taxonomy): domain Bacteria; phylum Bacillota; class Clostridia; order Lachnospirales; family Lachnospiraceae; genus Catenibacillus. Next base: position 1,201,086 of record CABJAM010000001.1, read on the forward strand.
ATGAGGGCAGCGAAGATAACCTTTATGATCTGGCTGAGGCTGCCGGCTATAAGGTTGCTAAAACCCAGGCTGAAGCAGAGGCTGTAACTGCTGAGGACGGAAAGGTTATACTTATTGACGAGCATTTGGCGGATTCCGATGCCATGGACTATGATTTGGACCGGGCCGATGGTGAGTGGGCGCTGGCGGATTACGTGAAAAAGGGAATTGAGGTGCTTGACAATGATACCGGCTTCTTTATGATGTGTGAGGGCGGCAAGATCGACTGGGCTTGCCATGCCAATGATGCCGGTTCCACAGTGACCGATACGGTAGCTCTGGCCAATGCTGTACAGGCAGCTATGGACTTTGCGGCCGAGCACCCGGAGGAAACTCTGATTCTTGTTACCGGTGACCACGAGACCGGCGGTCTGACCATCGGCTATGCCGGTACAGACTATGATACTTACCTGACCAACCTGACCAGTCAGACCATTTCCTATGCTCAGTTTGATGAGCAGTACGTGGCCGGCTACAAAGAAAATCAGACAAGCTTTGAGGATGCCATGAAGGATGTGGAAACCTTATTCGGGCTGAAAATGGAAGGCTCTGAGGACGATAAGCTGGTCCTGACGGAATATGAGATCCAGCGCCTTAAGGATGCCTACACACTGTCCTTGAGCGACTTTGATGCAGAAAACTATTCCCAGGAGGAATATGTACTTTACGGAACCTATAATCCATTCAGTGTAACTGTGACACATATTCTGAATAACAAATCCGGTATCAGCTTTTCCAGCTACGCCCATACCGGCCTTCCGGTAGCTGTGTTCGCAGATGGCGCTGCCGCTGAAAATTTTAACGGATACTATGACAACACAGATATTTATAACAAGCTGGCAGCGATTACAGGTGTAAAATAAGTCTATGAGAAATATATTCAGAAAATTTGACCGGAGAAAACATGGCGCTGTGGTTTTTGCATCCCTGTTACTCCTTGTACTGCTCATCATCCCTACGGGCTATGAGGGAGCTTTGATCTACCAGGGCGCTGAGCGGGTGCGGGCCAGCGTACTGGAAACGGATTCCTCGGATATTATTGACACAGGGCTTGTGCGCAGCGGTGAGCAGCGCTGTACGGTAAAAATTCTGGATGGGATGTTTAAAGGACAGACGGTGACTGCGGTCAACCGGCTCAATGGTTCCCTGGCGGAGGACAAATTGTTCTCCCCCGGGGATACTGCTTTTGTGGCCATAAGCCACAAAGAGGGCGTCATAACCACTGTGACGATGAACGACCATTTCCGCCTGGGAAAAGAAGCGCTGCTGGCCGGGCTGTTTTTACTGCTGCTCATCGGTTTTGCCGGAAAAACCGGAGCGCGGGCGATCCTGTCCTTTGTGGTGACAATACTCATTATGTGGAAAGTACTGGTGCCCTTTTTGCTCAAAGGGTGGAATCCGGTGTGGGTGGCACTGGGCATTGTCATGGTGCTGAATTTCCTTATCCTCAGCCTGATTTATGGGTTTGACCGGCGGTGTCTGGCTTCCACCGGCGGCGCGGCTTTGGGGATTATCGTGACGGCAGTGCTCGGCGTGTTTTTTACCGACCTGTTCCAGATTCACGGCGCGGTGATGGAATCCAGCGAAAGCCTCCTGTATGCGGGGTACCAAAATCTGAACCTGACGCAGATTTTCATGGCTTCCATCTTTCTGGGCTCATCGGGAGCTGTTATGGATCTGTCGGTGGATATATGCTCCGCTGTCCATGAGGTCGTTTTGAAAAAGCCGGATATTACCCGGCGCGAGGCGATCCGATCCGGCTTTGCCGTAGGGCGGGCCGCCTGCGGTTCCACGACCACCACGCTGCTGTTGGCTTATTCGGGCAGCTATATCGCCCTGCTCATGGTGTTTATGGCCCAGGGAACACCCATAGAATTTATATTGAATTATAAATATGTGGCGGCGGAAATCGTCCATACTATTGTGGGTTCCTTCGGTCTGGTGACCGTGGCGCCGCTGACGGCGCTGACCAGCGGGATGCTGCTGGCCGGGCATACGGGGAAGGCATGCGCGGAACGCGGCGATGAAAAGCAGCCCGGAGGCGTAAATTCTCCCGGCGCGGAAGCTATCTGCGAAATCGGCACAAATTCTGCCGGTGCGGAAATTCTCTGCGAAGCAACCGACGGCACACCCGGAGTGACTGGCGAAAGCTGACATACACGAGAAAGTAAAAAGGCTCGAAGCATTTTGATTCTGTAAAAAATGCTTAGGGCCTTTTTGGCGTTAGCCGCTACATGATAATCTGACTGTGCAACAGTTCGGCCCCTATGAATTGTTTCATACGAGCCGCTGCACCTGGCACCGTTTAACGATAGGGTATGGTTATTTTTACACAAATCTGGTAAAATAGATATTATTTATAGAAGAAAGGGTTTTTATTATGGAGAAGTTTTCTGAAATTAAATACGTGCGCCCGGACATGGACGCATTTTCCAAAGAAGTCCATGCATTTATCGATGCCTTCCCAAAGGCTGAGAATTACGCACAGGCCCGTGAGCTGTTCATGGAATTAAACAACACCCGCAAAAAACTGGATACGATGAATACAGTGGCCGATATCCGCAACACGGTGGACACTGCCGATGAATTTTATGAGAAAGAGATCGAATTTTTCAATGCGGCCATACCCAATGCGGAGCTGGAGCTGAAGAAAGCCAATGAGCTTTTGCTGGCTTCCCCGTTTATTGATGACTTTCAAAAGGAATTTGGCGAGCTTTACATCCGCAATATAAAAAATCAAATCCGTTTTGCCGATGCCCGGAATGTGGACAATCAGATTAGGGAAAGCCAGTTGACGCAGCAGTATGCCAAAGCTTCGGCCGTATGCAGCACGACCTTCCACGGAGAAAAAGTGAATTTCTACGGCCTTCTGAAATATATGCAGAGCACGGACCGCCAGGTGCGCCGGGAAGCCTTTGAGGCATGGGCTGCCCTGTATGAATCCATTTCCGGCGAGCTGGATGCGGTTTATGATGAGCTGATCCGTGTACGCTGCGATATGGCTGAAGTTCTGGGCTTTTCCGATTATATCGAAATGATCTATCAGCGCCGGGAGCGGTATGATTACAACCGCAAGGACGTGGAAAATTTCCGCAGACAGGTCAAAGAAACCATCGTTCCGGTATGTATGCAGTTGTTTGAGGACCAGAAAAAGCGTCTCGGTATCGACAGCCTGCACTATTATGATGAAGCGCTGGCCTATCCGGAGGGCAATGCCGTACCCATCGGAAATACTCAGGAGCTGATCGATAAGGCTTTAAAGATGTACCATGAATTATCTGAGCAGACCGGTGAATTTTTTGACTTTATGGTAAAATATGACCTGTTTGACCTGGAGACAAAGCCGGCCAAGCGCCAGGGCGGTTACTGTACTTTCCTTGCGGATTACAATGCGCCGTTTATTTTTTCCAATTTTAATAAAACGAGTGCGGACGTGGATGTGCTGACCCATGAAGCCGGCCATGCATTTGAAGCATATACCGCATCCCGGATTTATCCGCTGACCGATCAGGTCTGGTCCACAACGGAAATCGATGAAATCCACTCCATGTCCATGGAATATTTCACCTATCCGTGGATGGAACTGTTTTTTGAAAATCATGCCGATAAATACCGCTATGAGCATCTGGCCAGCTCTGTGATGGTCGTTCCGTACATGTGCTGCGTGGATGAATTTCAGCACCGCGTATTTGAGGGAAAGGTTACCGATGCGGGGAAACGCCGGGAAATCTGGAGCTCTCTGGAAAAGGAATACATGCCGTGGCGGGATTATGACGGCAATGAATTTTTGGAAAACGGCGGTTTCTGGATGCAGAAGCAGCATATTTTCCTGTTCCCGTTTTATTATATCGACTATGCATTGGCCCAGATGGGAGCCTTTGAATTTTACGGCCGCATGAAGGAAAATAAGGAACAGGCCTGGGAGGACTACTATCGCCTGTGCAGCGCCGGTGGCAGCAGAGGTTACTTTGAATTGTTGAAGGTGGGCAATCTGAGCAATCCGTTTGCTGATGGCACGGTGGGCAGAGTGATGGACAGTATTCGCAGTGACCTGTTTCCTGCGGACTGATCCGGAGCGCATTTGCGTTAGTCCGGTAAATGATCCTGAGGTATTTTACAGCGTAACAGTTTGTTCCCTCTGAACGGTTGCGATGCTGGGGGCGTTCGGGGGAATAGCGATGAGAAGGGGTTGGCATATGAAGAAAAAAGTAGTTCTGAATATTATATTAGTCCTGGCGATTCTCTGCTTTCTTGGCAGCGGCGGCTATCTTGTGAAGTATTACTGGGATGGCTGGCAGGCAGAAAAGAAAATCGGCGATTTAGCCTCCCTCATACTGCCGGATGAAAGTGAGAATGCCTCCGGGGACGAAGAAGCTCCGGAAAGCAGTGGCGGAAATACCGACGTGCCGGACAAGCCCAGGCAGAACCGCTATGCAAAGCTTGTGGCGCAGAATCCGGATTTTGTGGGCTGGATCGAGATCGAGGGAACAAAGCTGAATTATCCGGTGATGTACACGCCCCAGGACCCGGAATATTATCTGCACCGGAATTTTGAGGAGGAGTATGAGTACAGCGGTCTGCCCTTTGTGGATGGCGGCTGTTCATTAAATCCCAGAAGTACCAATGTGATCATTTATGGTCACAATATGAAAAATGATACGATGTTCAGCCATTTGCTGGATTATCAGAAACAGAGTTATTACGAGGAGCATCCGCAGATTATATTTAATACGATTTACGGCGACGCCACGTACGAGATCGTCTCGGTCATCCTCTCCAAAGCCTTTTATGAAGATGAGGAGGGCTTTCGGTACTACGGATTTACCGATGCCGATTCCGAGGACGATTTCAATGCGTATATAGAAAATATCCGCAGCCTGGAGCTTTACGACACCGGTGTCCGGGCGCAGTACGGCGACGAGCTGCTGACATTGTCCACCTGCGAATATTCTCAGGAAAACGGACGGCTGGCGGTGATCGCACGGCGGATCACGGAGTAGCAGGCCAGGGGAGGGAACGCTCACGGCGGGGGGCGGCAGCCCCGCCAACCCTAAGGTGCCGCCTCTGGCTCCGGCTCTGGCCGCCTGTGATCTCCCTCAAATCCCGCTGCTATAGCTCCTGTTGGAAAGCGACTTCGGAAAACAACTCAGACTAAGGCTGGAAAGCCCCCTGTGAATCGTGAAAAAATTAAATTGCATATGGTCATTCCGGTAAATTTATGGTACAATACATTTAACGTTGTTCAAATTTACCAATAATGTTAATAAATTAACAGATGAATTTGGAATAAACGACAAAAAATATCGATTATGTGCCCGAAAGGTCAAAATATGAGGAATTGCGCGAATGCGTAAACGGGCCGTGGATTTTGCGGAAATCCATGAAAAATAAGGAGGTACTTTTCCATGAATGTGTTTGTAGTAAATTGCGGAAGCTCATCGCTGAAATATCAGCTTATTGATGCCGCGTCGGAGGTGGTTTTGGCTAAAGGCCTGTGTGAGCGTATTGGTATTGAAGGTAGCCGTATTGTCTATAAGCCGGCCTGCGGCAAGCGCAGCGGCGAAAAAATCACCATTGAATCACCTATGCCGGATCACACTAACGCGATTAAGATGGTCCTGGAATGTCTTGTAAATGAGGAGTATGGCGTGATCCCCTCCTTAAATGAAATCGGGGCTGTCGGCCATCGTGTGGGCCATGGCGGCGAGAAGCTTACAAGCTCTGTGGTGATCGACGATGCAGTTGTGGAGGATATTAAGGAATGCTGTGAGCTGGCGCCGCTGCATAATCCGGCCAATCTGATCGGCATTAATGTCTGCCATGAGCTGATGCCGCAGGTTCCCATGGTTGCCGTATTTGACACCGCTTTTCATCAGACCATGCCGGAAAAGGCCTACCTTTACGGCCTGCCCTACCGCTACTATACCGACTACAAGATCCGCCGATACGGCTTCCATGGTACCTCCCACAGCTACGTATCCCGGCGGGCGGCTGAGATGCTTGGCGTACCCTATACATCCTTAAAAACTGTTGTCTGCCATTTGGGCAATGGCGCCAGCATATGTGCTGTAAATAAAGGGAAGTCCGTGGATACAAGTATGGGCTTTACTCCGGTGGCCGGCCTTGTTATGGGCACGCGATGCGGTGATATTGATCCGGCCATTGTCGAATATTTAACAGAGAAAGAGCACAAGGATGTGCACGAAATAAATAAAATTCTCAATAAGGAGTCCGGGATCTACGGCTTGTCCGGCGGTCTTGTGGATTTCCGCGATATACGCAAGGGGTGCCAGGAGGGCGATGAAAAATGTATCCGCGCTATGGACGTCTTTATGTATAATATTGCCACCCGGGTGGGCGGCTATGTGGCTTCCATGAATGGTGTGGATGTGATCGTATTCACAGCGGGCATCGGAGAAAACGGCGATAAGATGCGCAAGGACATTTGTGAGCAGTACTGGGGCTACCTGGGTATTGAGATCGATGACGAGAAAAATAAACTTTCCGGAGAAGACGTGATCATTTCCACACCGGAATCCAAAGTAAAGGTTATGGTGATCGGTACCAACGAAGAGCTGATGATCGCCAGAGAAACCATGGCGCTTGTGAAGGACTGAAAACCCGCATGATTTATTTCCCGCCAGCATACCTTATAAAGAAGGGATTGTGCTGGGGCGGGGATGGATGAAAAAGTATAGGGGTTTAAGGTTGCTGGCCATATGCATTGGATTGTATTTGATCCCATGCATCATTACCTTATTTATACGAAAGAATATCCCTGAGACAGACATAAAAACGTTTGACTCAGGGATTTATGTTTATGTGAGTAACGGCAGCAGTGTGCAGGAGTTGGACCTGGACGAATATCTGCTGGGTGTTGTGGCGGCCTCCATGCCCGCAAATTATCCGCTGGAGGCGTTGAAGGCGCAGGCGGTCATATCCAGGACCTATATGATGAACATTATCGGGGAGCGTAAAAGTGTGGAGGCCTCGGAGCTGAATCAGGCGTGGTATTCCGACGCGGTCATGCGGGAGAAATATGGCAAGGACTACGCGGCTTTTTATAAAAATCTGTCGGAGGCTGCCGTGGACACTACGGAGGAGGTACTGACCTATGAGGAAAAGCCCATCACGCCGGTCTACTTTCGATGCAGCAATGGAAGGACCCGTAGCTGCGCCGATGTGTGGGGCAGCTCGATCCCTTATCTGGTCAGCGTGGAAAGCAGTGCCGACACTCAGTGTGATGAGTATAAGTCGGAGGTGACGCTGTCTGTGGAGGAATGTATCCGGCAGTTGAAGATGAAGTACTCCGACTTTGAAGCAGATGCTGCCGGTTTTAAGGATACGGTGCAGATTCTGGAAAAGGATGGCGCCGGCTACGTGACGAAGATCCAGATGGGCAACCGGGAATTTTCCGGGGAGGACCTGCGGTACGCATTGAATCTTGCGTCCGCTTCCTTTGAGGTCCGGGCCAAGAGCAAAACTATTACCTTTGATGTGACCGGCGTAGGCCATGGCGTGGGCCTGAGCCAATGGGGCGCAAAGGCGCTGGCCGAGGAGGGGAAGGGGTATCGGGATATATTATCTTATTATTTTCCAGGAACCGAAATCCAATAGCTGTTCGGGCGCTTCATTTATCTTACGTTTACGTGCGGATAAATCGTGAGAAAAATATTTTTTACTGTGTATAAAACTTCTGATTGTGGCCAGAATATAGTCAGAGGTGATAATGGTGAAAGGGAATTTTCTTAAATTTTTCAAGAACAAAGGATTTTATCTGGCAATTGGTGTTTGCGCTTTAGCTATCGTGGCAGTAGCCGGCGTTGTTAATTATCAGTCCAAACAGCAGGATAAGCAGCTGGCCGAGAATGCAGCCGGTTTTGAAGATGTACCGGAGGGCGCCGATAACGACCAGAATGCCGTTGCCGACAACCGCACACAGGATAACGATTACGACATGGATTATACGGAAGGCTATAATGCCGACGAGGTACAAAATATTTTAAACGACATCCAGGAACAGGCTGCAGCCGCTCAGAGTGACGCTGTTGCCGCAAATTCCGGAGATGTTGACGCAGCAGGCGATAACGGCTCCGAATCCGGAGCAGCGCAGGATAACAGCCAGGCAGCAGATGATGCGGCTCAAAGTACAATTGCACAGTTTGACGATACTCAGAAGATGAGCTGGCCGGTTTCGGGAACTATCGTACTGGATTACAGCATGGATACAACTACGTATTACAAAACACTGGATCAGTACAAATGCAACCCGGGCGTACTCATTGCCACAGAAACAAATACGCCTGTGAACGCGGCTTTTGAAGGAACAGTTGCCTCGATTACTAACGATGCGGCTCTGGGAACGCTTGTGACCATCGATATGGGCAATGGCTACCAGGCAATTTACGGACAGTTAAAGGACCTCACCGTCAATGTTGGCGACAATGTGACCGCAGGTCAGGTACTGGGCAGTATTTCCCAGCCTACAAAGTACTTTATCGAGGAAGGCGCTCATCTCTACTTTCAAATGACAAAGGATGGACAGCCCATCGACCCCAAACCTTATATGGAATAAATGCGATATGGCATATCCAAGGCTTCGGCGAAGGATATGCGCCCCGCAAAACGGATACCCGAAGGCGCTGGCCTTGCTCTGTAAAAAATATACAGAAGCAAAGCCAGCCCTTCGGGTTTTTGCGCGAAGCAACGAGCCGAAAGGGGGCGCTTGCGCACCCTTTCGGCGACTGCCACGATCCGGCGAAGCGTAACGGAGCCGGATGCACAAAACGAGTAACACTTTTGACGTCATTGAATATAATGATATCAGCCCAGCAAAAATAAAGTTTAACGGTGCGCGCAATGTGCCTGCCTTATGATCATGCAGTCAGGTCAACGACTTCCTGTTAAGATCCCGGACAGATCAGGCAGTACATATTGAAAAATATGCAGCCGAAGACTTTCACAACGGCTACACCGTTAAATAACTTTATAGGGCTGCTTTATATAAACGCCGGCTCCGCACTCTGGGGGCCGGCATATTTTACGCGAAGCAACGAGCCACAAAGGGGAGCTTGCTCACCTTTGCGGCGACTGCCGTGACCGGTGGAGCAGAGCGGAACCGGGTGAGCGAAGCAACGAGCCACAAAGGGGAGCTTGCTCACCTTTGTGGCGACTGCCGCGACCGGTGTAGCGGAGCGGAAGCGGGTGAGCGAAGCAACGAGCCACCAAGGGGAGCTTGCTCACCTTTGCGGCGACTGCCGCGACCGGTGTAGCGGAGCGGAAGCGGGTGAGCGAAGATGCCGGCTTGCATTTGTGGCATCCCAAAGGTATAATGAGTATAGATTTCAACAATCCCTGACAAGTATAAGCAGGTGAACTACCGGGAGGAAGCCATGGGAGATTTCAGGATACCTCAAAGGAAAATGAAGCTGGAAGTACTGGACTGTCCGGATGAGAGAGAGCATTTCCATCAGGATATCGAGCTCTTATTTGTTTTAGAGGGAGATATGACGGTGGTCGTCGGTGATGAAAAGATATCGATGCACCGGGAGGATATACTCATTGTCAATGCAAATAAGCGGCATTGTGTGGCCAGTGTTAAAGATATATTATACATGAAGCTGACGATTCAGTGGCAGTTGGTCAGCGATATATTTCAGAGCATGAATATAATTTTCTGGTGTGATTCCACCAAAGGAGATAATAAGCGGTACGACCAGCTTCGGGAGTTATTGAAAAAGCTATTGAACCACTATTTAAGCACTCACGGCAGCTATGCGGATTTCAGACATATATCCCTGTGCTATCAGGTTATGGACATTTTGTCCATCCATTTTTTAGTGAGGTCCACGGACCGGCTAAAACAGAGTGATCAGGATAAATTTGATGACCGGATTGCCCAGATCAATAATTATATACGGGCCAACTATAATATGCCCATCAGCCTGACGGACCTGGCGGATAAACTGTACCTGTCCGTGAGTTATCTGTCACGCTTTTTTTAAAAAGAATTACGGGATGAATTTTGCCAGCTATCTTGAAAATATCCGTATGCACTATGCGATGGAGGAGCTTTTATATACGGACACGCCCATCACCCGGATCGTTTATGATAACGGTTTTTCCAGTGTGACAGCTTTTAACAGAATCTTTAAGGAAATAAACGGTGAGACACCCTCCGCGATGCGCAGGCGTTACCAGGATAAGGTGGTGCAAGAGCCCCAGGCAGAGACCAGCCCTGAAATAGAGGCGCGGCTGGAGCAGTTTTTAAGGGATGGTGATTCGATTGGTGAGGATGAGGGGGAAAATAAGCGCAGCATTCACAGGGAGGTTGTGATCGGAGATACGCTTTGTCCAACGAAGTTTATCTGGAATGACATGATCAATTTAGGTGCCGCTTCTGATTTAATGCGTTCCGAGGTCCGGGAGCATATTATTTTACTCAAGCAGAACTTCAGATTTCGCTATGTGCGGTTCTGGAATCTCTTTTCCAGTGAGATGCTGTTTGATTTCAGTGTTCAGGACGGGCATTATAACTTTTCCAGACTGGATTCCATATTGGAATTTCTGTTAAGTCAGGATTTAAAACCACATATTGAGCTGGGATTTAAGCCCAAACGGATACACAGGAATCTTCTAAATGCGCTTTTGCTTGATGATGAAGGTTCAAGTAAGATGGAATGGGCCCAGGTCCTTAAAATACTTCACGCCTTGATGCGGCATCTGATCCACCGCTATGGGCGGGAGGAAATAGACAGTTGGCGTATGGAGCTTTGGTTTGAAGAGTCAAAATGGGCGGCTGACGGCGGTATGGACGACTACTTATATGGTTTTTCGTGCATTCAGAAGCTGCTCAGGGAATACAGTCCGGATATCCGTTTTGGGGGCAGCGGTCTGCCTGTCGACCGGTTGGAGGCGTCGATAGAGCGTTTTTTACGTCTGTGGAGCGCAGCCGGATGTAAACCGGATTTTTTGTCGATCGGGTATTATGCCTATGAACGTTATGACGAGCATGATGATGAAAATGTCCGGCGGAGTACGGATAATGAACATATGCTCCATCGCATATCCATGATTCGTTCAATTATGGACCGTACAGGCTTTTCGGATACGATTTTATATATTTCAGAATGGAATCTTACGATTTCCGACAGGAACGCCATAAATGACAGTTGCTTTAAGGGAGCCTATATTGTAAAAAATATGCTGGATATTTATGGGATTGTGGATAGCGCCGGTTATTTTGTTGGAAGCGACCGGGTGTCGGATTATTATGATTCGCCGGAGCTGCTCTACGGCGGAACGGGCCTGCTCTCCAAGGATGGTATATTAAAGCCTTCTGGATTTGCGTTCAGCTTTTTAAACCGCATGTACCCGTATTTTGTCGCGAAGGGCACAAACGATCTGATTACGACCAACGGCAAGGATTCTCTGGGCATTCTTTGTCATAACCAGAAGGCATTAAATTACAATTATTATTTTACTCCTGAGGACAAAATTGAGAAAGCGCATTTATGGAAATACTTTGAAGACAGAGATTGTCTGGATCTGACATTTCATCTTGATGGTATAACAGATGGACAGTATAAGCTGAAAATTTACAGAGTAAATGAGCAGTCTGGAAATTTAATGGAAATCTGGGAGGAAATGCAGTTTGACAGCGAGCTTTCCCGCAATGATATCGATTATTTGCGGCATACATGTGAGCCAAAGTTGTTCATTCAAAAGAAAGAGGCGAAAAATAACAGATTGGAGCTGTCCTTACGTTTAGCGGCCAATGAGATTGCATATATACATATACGGAGGCTCTTTTAAATATTCGTTGTGAGGTCAAAAAATACATATGTATTTTTTGACCTCATTTTTTTGTGTTCAAAAAAAATGACGAAGAAGGGTATTATATGATTAAAAAAGCGGTATGTAGTAAAAAGCGGGAGAACGTGAATGGATTTACAATAGAGATACATAAAAACACAGTATTTAGGAAAAGGAGATCGCATTTATGAAAAAATTAAAAATCGGAGTGATCGGCTGTGGTGGTATTGCCAATCAGAAACATTTTCCCGCCTTTAAAGCAAATGAGGAGCTGAATGAGATTGTCGCCTTTTGCGACGTGATCGAAGAAAGAGCAGTGCAGGCGGCAAAAGATTTCGGAACAGAGGACGCCAGGATTTACACGGATTACAAAGAGCTTCTGGCAGATACGGAGGTTGAGGTAGTACATATATGTACGCCCAATGTATCTCACAGCTTTATCGCCGTGGATGCATTTAAGGCAAAAAAGCACGTGTATTGTGAAAAGCCAATGTCGCACAATACAGAGGAAGCTCAGAAAATGATCGATGCATGGAAGGCATCAGGTATGAAATTTACTGTAGGCTATCAGAACCGTTTCAGAGAAGAGGTATTAAATCTTCACGAAGCTTGCAGCAAAGGGGAGCTGGGGGATATTTATTACGGCAAGGCACATGCTGTGCGGCGCCGGGGCGTTCCCACCTGGGGCGTATTTCCCGACAAATCCCAGCAGGGCGGCGGTCCTTTGATTGATATAGGCACGCATGCGCTGGATATCACACTGTGGTGCATGAATAACTATGATGTGGATAGCGTCAGTGGTTCCGTGTACTACAAATTAGGGCATTTACCCCAGGCCACCGAAGGTAATCTGTTTGGTCCATGGGATACTAAGAACTTTGAAGTCGAGGATTCCGCCATGGGCTTTATTAAAATGAAGGATGGCGCAACGATCCACCTGGAAGCCAGTTGGGCGCTGAACATGCTTGAATCAAGAGAAGCCTCCACAACTCTTTGCGGTACCCTGTCCGGAGCAGAAATCCATTCCGGTATGAGCTACGACAAAAATGAACTGATCTACAACCGGGGCAGAAACGGTCAGTTGATGGAGGAATCTCTTTCCAAAATCGGTGGTGTCGCTTACTTTGGCGGAGGCGGCGGTGCCGAGGGGATAGCGGACAACCGGCAGTGGCTTGAGGCGATCATCAATGATACAGAGCCGTTGGTAAAACCGGAGGAAGCCTTTGTAGTAACAAAGATTCTCGATAGTATTTATCGGTCAGCCGAGGAAAACAAAGAATTAAAATTTTAATGAGACAGGGAGGCGATTTTTATGGGATTTGCCATGAGGTTAAATTTTGTGGATGTTGTCGTGGATAACAGCCTGAAAAATTACTATGTTGATGGTCAGAAAATGGGATATACATTTGATATACGGCTGAGTTATTACCGCGGCCACTTTTTATCGGTTATTGATGAATTTGGAATCCGGGTCGATGGCAGGGATATTTCCAATGACGTGATCAAGTTTTGTATTAATGGTAAAGAATTTTCCCCAAATGAGTTTGATAAATGCTACTCAGAGTTCTGGCGTGTGCTGGACCCGGCCACGATCCGGGTGTTTTGTCCGGGAGGTTTGGAGGAAGGTCGCCATGATATTGATGTGACCTTATTCTTCCGTTCCCCCTATATGCCGGTTGGCGACAATCATCAATACATGCCTGTCGATAGCTGCGGCAGCAAGTCCATGGACATTACGGATTAGAGGAGGAGAAAAATGTCAAATATAAAGCCTGGGATTACATTATTTTCGTTGGGAACACCCTATCTGAAAGGTGAATTGAATCTGGAGGGTGTGATTCGGACTGCGGCCGCTATGGGGGCCGAAGGCTATGAGATCGTTGCAGCGCAGATGATTCCATCGTATCCGTATGTTTCTGACGAGTTTTTGGATTTTGTAAAAATGTGTGAAGATAAATATGGGATAAGGCCTGTCAGCTATGGCGCCAATATGGACCGGGGAATGTTAAAAGACCGGGATCTGACCGAGGATGAGATGGTGTCTCGCGCGATTACGGATATTGTATCTGCGAACCGGCTGGGCTGTACGGTCATGCGGGAACAATTTCTGCTTTCCCCGAGCGGTCTGGCCAGGATCGCACCTTATGCCGAAGCCTATAATGTACGTGTAGGGATTGAAATACATAATCCGGAAAGTCCGGTGACAAAATCTATTCTGGATTATGTGGAAGTTATAGAAAAAACTGGCAGTAAGTACATCGGCTTTGTGCCGGATTTCGGAAGCTTTGCCACCGCGCCCAATAAGCCTATGTGGGATAAAGCGCTGGCCGCCGGTGCTTCACAGAAACAGCTTGAACACTGTGCAGCACTTCGGTATGATGATGTACCTATCGATGAAGCTATGAAGATCATGGCAAAGGATCTGGAAGCGTGCCCCGCGCTTGCTCCGGTCCTTAACGGTATGTACGGTTTTGTCCAGTTTAAGAAGTCGATACAAAAGGAGCTGGAAGGGTTGCGCCGGATCATGCCATATTGTTTTGAAATGCATGGTAAATTCCACTATGTGGATGAAAACCTACATGAACCGGCCATTCCTTATGAGGAAATTTTGCCAGTCATTAAGGATTCCGATTTTGAAGGTTATATTGTGACTGAGTTTGAAAATGAGGCCGACTATGATTCTGTAGAGCAGTGTACACGCCATGTGGCTATGCTTAAAAAATATATCACAACCGTTTAAGGAGGAGAAGTCATGCTAAAAAAATTATTGGCACTATTATTGGCAGTTACAATGAGCGCCACTTTACTTTCCGGATGTGGTGGTCCAACTCAGGAGGAGGACGCCGCGATGTCTGCTGGAGGGCAATCCCAGGGAACAGAAACGGCAGGAACTATATCCGAAGAAACAAAATCCACTGGGGATAAGACTTCCGCTGACAATGAAAGTACAGAGAGTACATTTAATGGTGGTATCACAGAAATCAATGTTAAATTTTTTAATACAGCAAGCAATTTAACAGAAGCTGACCGCATTGTCGAAAAAGTCAATGCCATTGCAGAAGCCCAGATTGGTGTTCACGCAAATATAGAGTGGATTGAAGTTGGACAGTGGAATCAGCAGATCAGCCTTGCTTTGTCCAGTAATGAGGCGATTGATCTGATTCATTTAACACCACTGCTGCAGTTTAATGCTTTGACACAACAGAATCAGCTTATGGATATTACGGATCTACTGACTGAATATGCTCCGGGCCTTACGGATAAGCTTTCCAAAACCATTTTATCCACAACACTGGATGGAAAAATTTATGGACTGCCTCTGCTCAGGGACATTGGAGGTATGACCAGTATATTTATGGATAAGAACATACTGAATGAATTAGATCTGGTTGAGAAAGCAGAGAATATGTCTACCTGGGCTGAATATGAAGAGATTCTCACTGCCGTGAAGTCCGCCTACCCGGATCTTGCACCTTTATACATCTCTCTGCCGGCGAATACTGGTATGATCTACAACGGCTTTGATGCATCCGGAGATACCTTTGCCCAGTCACGGCCTATGGAGCCTTTGGGAGATCAGTATAACCTTATTGATGTGGATACAGAAACGAATACTGTCGTCAGTTGGTATGAATCCGACGACTATGCGGAGGTCGTGGAACGGCTGGCTGATTGGTATAAGAAGGGGCTGGTTTATAAGGATGGCGCCACTTCTGAGGAAGAGTCCGCTTCTGCCATGGCAAATAATATATGTTTTTCCTACATCACTGGCGGAGAGACTGACCAGAAGCTGAAGCACTCCACTAATGTGGGACGTGAACTGACAGTAGTAAAGCTGTGCGACCAGCCGGTTTCTGGCTTCTTGGCTTCTATGTTCGGTTATGCGGTGCCTTATTCTGCAGCAGAGCCGGAAGCCGCGGTAAAATTTATCAATTTACTCTATACAAATGAGGAAATTAATAATCTGCTGTCATTAGGTGAGGAAGGAATTGATTATGTAGTTGCTGATGGTATGGCAAAATGGCCCGAGGGCGTTACAGATATGCAGGGTGTGGGTTATCATTCTGCAGATTTCCTTTATGGCAATCAGTTTATCACATTGCCATGGGAGGGGCAGGGCAATGACTGGAGAGACATTCAGAACAAAGCCATGGCTGAGCGCGAGGTGTCAAAATATCTTGGGTGCACGGTAGATACATCATCTGTGACAAATGAGATCACTGCCTGTTATAATGCAGCTCAGGAATTTACATCGGGCCTGAGTACCGGCAATGACCCGGACTGGGAAAATTCACTTGAGAAATTCAAAGCCAAGCTTCAGGCCTCCGGTATCGAAAAAATTATTGCATGTTATCAAGAGCAGCTTAATGCATGGCTTGCCGGGCAATGATAAGAACAGAACTTTGAGGTAACCGTTCAGGTTCACTGAACGGTTACACTTTGGGAGGTAGACATGGAAAAGAATCTGTTAAAAGGCAGACCTAAAATACTTATTGATGTCATTGTGCTGGCTGTGATCTGTATAATAACGCTATTTTTACCCTATGCGCAATATACATATAAAAATCAGGCTTACGCACTAAAGGGGATAAGCTTTCTGACTGGTAAAAAAGTGGCCGGGGGAACCGTTTTGTTAACTACAAATCTATGGATTGCTCTTGGTATGGCTGCAGCTATAGCCGCCATGGCCGTGGCCGTATTTTACAGTAAATTAAGACCTCGCCTGTCCGCAGGGATTATGGCCATTTGCGCCTTCACCATGATTGGCATGCAGGTAGTCTTTTCAATGACGCTGTCCGGTATACTGGAGGGTACGAAGAAGGTCGGCCTGATGTACGGATCGCTGATATTTATGGGGGCGGCGTTTTTGATTCTTGTCCGGAGCCTATATCTGCTCTCCAAGGCAAAAGTCTTATCGGCGATGGATTTTATGGTGCTTCCCGGACTTTTGTACCTGATTATTAACAATTATGTTCCCATGTTCGGTATCGCAATCGCCTTTAAAAAAATCGATTATTCCAAGGGTATCTTTGGCAGTGACTGGGTGGGCTTTGATAATTTTAAAAACCTGTTTTATTCCGCGGGAAATCTGTTTGACAGTGATGCTTTTATTATTACCAGAAATACGCTGCTGTATAACATTGTCTTTATTATACTGGGCATTGTGACAGGGGTAGCTGCAGGTATTATGCTGGCGGAGGTGTTGAACCGCTTCTGGAAAAAGTTTTTCCAGACGACCATACTGCTTCCTCAGTTGATTTCCATGGTTGTTGTGTCTTACATCGTTTACGCATTTTTAAGCAGTGAAAACGGTCTTATAACAAAAACCTTTTTCGCGGATCAAAACATTAATTTTTATGGAATTAAATGGTTGTGGCCGTTTCTGCTTGTATTTATCAATAACTGGAAGCTGGTGGGGTACAATGCCATTATTTTTCTGTCATCCGTGGTTGGAATTAATAAGTCGCTCTATGAAGCGGCCAAGGTTGATGGGGCTACAAAATGGCAGCAGATCAGTAAAATTACGCTGCCTTTGTTAAAGCCTACGATCATAACCGTGTTATTGCTCCAGATCGGTCGTATTTTTTATTCGGATTTCGGTTTGTTTTATCAGGTTCCTTTGGATTCAGGAACGCTGTATTCTGTGACCAATACGGTGGATACATATGTGTACCGGAGCCTGATGGTATCTAATAATATTTCAGTTTCTTCGGCTGCGAGCGCCTATCAGGCTGTGGTTGGTTTCGTTCTCGTAGCGGCGGCAAACCTTGTTGTTAAAAAACTGGACAAAGAGAGCGCATTATTCTAGGAGGTGGATTTATGGGTGATTCAGGTGTTGTAGGACGCGGCGAAAAATTGTTTCAGGTTATCATCTATACCATTCTTGGAATCATGGCGCTGTTGGCCATACTGCCCTTTTTGATTTTACTGGCATCGTCACTCAGTGATAATCAGACGTTGGTCAGGGAAGGTTATTCCTTCTGGCCTAAAAATTTTACTTTATATGCTTATGAATATCTGTTTAAGACAAACGGACCAAAGGTATTTCGCTCCTATGGAGTGACCTTTCTGGTGACCATCGCAGGAACTGCCATTTCCCTGCTTATTGGACCCATGCTGGCATGGCCTTTATCAAGAAAAGATTATAAGCGATCTAAAGTATTGACCTTTGTTGTATTTTTTACAATGCTGTTTAATGGAGGGCTTGTACCTTCCTATATCATGTGGACCCAGTTCTTTCATGTGAAGAATACGATCTGGGCGCTGATCTTTCCCACATTGCTATTTAATGGGTTTTATATTATTCTCTATAAAAATAATTTTGCATCGAATATTCATCCAGCTTTAATTGAGGCGGCAAAGATTGACGGCGCGGGGGAATGGTATGTTTATTTTAAAATTGTCCTTCCACTTTCGCTTCCGATACTTGCAACCATCGGTCTGATGGTGGGCCTGGGATATTGGAATGACTGGGCTAATGGTCTTTATTATATTACAAACGACAGGTTGTTCAGCCTGCAGCAGCTTCTAAAATCTATTATTGATAATGTTCGGGCGCTGGCATCCATGAGCGGTACAAGCAGTGGCGTATCCGTGGGCGATCTTCCTGGAGCCAGTATTCGTATGGCAATGGCAGTAATCGGTGTTATTCCAGTGATGATTCTGTATCCATTTTTCCAGAAGGCATTTATTGCGGGCATATCGTTGGGTGGTGTGAAGGAGTAAGTTTGGCTGATGAGCTTTGTTATTGTATATTTACCCTTATGAATGTATAATATCCTCATGTAATCTTTTTGTTTTCTGGAGGACAAGCGAACCATGAATTATACATATATTGTCCAATGTTCCGACGATACGTTTTATACCGGCTGGACAAACGATCTTGAAGGCCGGCTGCAGGCACATAATGAGGGCCGCGGAGCGAAATATACAAGGCCCCGCCGGCCTGTCCGGCTGATCTACTATGAGGAATTTCCATCAAAGCAGGAAGCTATGTCCAGAGAGTATGCCATCAAGCACATGACGCGCCGGCAGAAGGAGAAGCTCTGTGGCGATTTCTGTTCACTGGGTTCACAGGCAGCCGGTAAGCAGTAGAGCTTTGCCGGTCCATATGAAGTCACCCATTTGAAGTCACCTGCGGCGGTTCAAACGCGCAACTTCTTTGAATATGCACTTTTATTTGGCAGCGTATTAATGTATAATAGGAGCTGTCCTGATGGCCAGGCAGATCGGGGATTTCCGGGGAAATCCCTGACAAATTATAATAGGAATTAAAAAATGGGAGGTAAATTTACAATGACCGATTGTATGGCAGTAACAAAGTACGGAAAAATACAGGGTGTGCGGGAGGATGGCTGCATTTTATTCAAGGGCGTACCCTATGCAAAGCCCCCGGTAGGGGAGCTGCGCTGGAGAGCGCCTCAGAAACCGGAGCCGTGGACGGATGTTTTTATGGCGGATACATACCCCAACCGCAGTGCGCAGGTTGACCGCTTTGATGATACATCTTTGTACCAAAAAGAATTTTATGAGGACAAGGTTTATGCCACCCCGGCCTCGGAGGACAGCCTTTATCTGAATATCTGGGTGCCGGACAAGGCCTGCGACCATGCACTGCCGGTAGCCTTTTATATTCATGGCGGGGCTTTTATGGGCGGCACCGGCCATGAACTGGAATTTCGCACCAACGCCTACGCTAAAAAGGATGTGATCCTCATTACGATCAATTACCGTCTGGGCGTCTTTGGTTTCCTGGCCCACCCGTGGCTGACCGCTGAGGATGATGCGGCCTGTGGCAATTACGGTATTATGGACCAGATTGCAGCACTGGACTGGGTTCTGGAAAATATCGCAGCTTTTGGCGGAGATCCGGACAATGTGACCATCTTCGGACAGTCCGCCGGATGTATGAGTGTGCAGACACTGCTTTCCACAGATTATGCGAAGGGAAAATTTGCCAAGGCCATATTGCAAAGCGGCGCCGGCTATCCGGTACTCATCCAGAGGGATATTCCGCTGGAATTGGGATATGAATTTGGTGAAAAGGTGGCGGAGGCCGCAGGCGCTGCTTCATTAGATGAGCTGCGGCGCGTGCCCGTAGAAAAACTTTATGAGATCCAGGGCAAAATGATGATGGAAATGATGATGAGCGGCCAGGGCCTTGCCTTTACACCGGTGCGCAACGGTAAATTCCGTGCACAGACCTTTGATGCACTGGCTGAACAGGGGCTGACAGCGGACGTTCCGACGATGATCGGCAGTACACGCAAGGATATAACCGTTTCAGAGGAGGAAGCCGCTAAAGGCTACAGCCAGTTTCAGAAAAATTGTGTGGGCTGGGCGCTCCAGATGGAGAAGGTCGGACATAAACCCTCCTACGTCTATTACTTTACACGCGACCTTCCCGGCGATGATGCGGGCGCATTTCACTCCTCGGAGCTGTGGTATATGTTTGGTACCCTTGGCCAGTGCTGGCGGCCGATGACCGAAGGTGACTTTGAACTTTCTGAGCGGATGGTCAGCTATTGGACAAACTTTATGAAAAATTCAGACCCCAACGAAAAAGGGCTTCCTGAATGGAAACCCTGTACGGCAAAAGAAGCATTCGAAATGGTGCTGGATGTGGAATAACATCGCGGGACCGGTACATCCGGTCTGCGGCATGGGAACCGGTTTCGCCTGAACTGAGACAGCATCCAGGAGAATGCCGGTTTACCCGAGGAAATTCAGTATTTGGGAAAAACCGGCGGTGCCGATGCTGTATAGGGCGATGACAAAGGGCTTGCCAAGAAGGATGATCATTGTGAATTTCTTCCAGTGCATCTTTGTCAGTCCGGCCACGAAGCAAAGCACATCGTCGGGGGCCGCGGGAAGGAAAATAGCCAGGGCAAAAAAGATATCGAATTTCTTGCCCTTCTCAAGCCATGCGGAATATTTTTCGTATTTTTCTTCACTGATAAATTTCTTTACAAAGGCGGTACCATATCTTCTTGAGATATAAAAAGCTAAAATAGAGCCGATACACATGCCGGTGTAGCTGTATATAAAACCTGCCACGGGGCCGAAAACAACGGCTCCGGCGATGCAGGTGACAAAGCCCGGCAGCGCCGGAATGACGACCTGGAGCGCCTGAATGAATATGAACAGCAGCGGGCCCCAAAGGCCGGCGGTTTTTATAAAGTCCTGAAAGGTTTCTACGGATTCAAAAATGCCTGCCCGGTATCCGCAAATCGCAAATATAATGCAGGCCAATATAATAAATACAGTGGTCAGTTTCGTGATCAGCGAAATATAATTTCTTTTTCCAATACATCTCGTTTCCATAACAAATGCTCCTTATAATTCATTAAATTTTAAATGCTGTCTGATTGATTGTATTTATCATACCCGATGAGTATTAAGAAAATCAGAAAAAAGATTTAAAGATACTATAAAATTATTTAAAAGTTCTTCACGGTTCCCGGATCGGAAGAAAACGCAGAAAAAGAACAGTTTATAAAGATGGCCGTCATGTTTTTTATGTAAGGGTTATCTTTATAAAACTGTTCTTTTTCTTAACTTTTTACATATTCGCAAGAAATCCTTCGATGCGCCGAAGGGCATCTCCCTCATCCTTTCCTGATGTATATATGGTTATTTCATCTCCGCTTTTCAGACAAACACTTAAAACGCCTACGATACTCTTAACGTTGATCCGCTGATTGTCTTTCTGTAAGTAGATACTGCTGTCAAATCGAGTGGCGGTCTGAACGAGCAGTGAAATCGGTTTTGGATAGGTTCCACTTGTTGTACCAACTACGACTTGCTTTTCCATAGGCACACCTCCCAACCTTTAAGAGAAGCAAAGGGGAAATGTCAATGGTTACTAAAAAGTAACCGGTTTACATTTCTAGTATACAACATCTTGGGCAATAGTGCCACAGTTTTTTCTTAAAATTTTATTAAATTTTGGGCATTGTGTCATTTTTGTCGATGCGGCTAGTTTAACCCCTGTATTTTGTAGCATATTGACGAAAAAATACGGTCTTATGTAAACTTTTTATCGGTACGCTCCGCCGCTTCAAAGGGTTGACTTGCTAAAGCCGCCGGGCAGCCGGCGCATCTCCAACTAAATAAGATTTAATGACCGCAGTAAAAATACCCAGAAGGTCAACGATATGGAGGATAATAAGGTGGCGGTGACGACGACGCTGGAAGAGAGCACTTCGTCATTGCCCATATTTTTTGCCATAATATAACAGGTAACTGTGGTGGGTGAGCCGAGCATCACGAGAATGGCCACAAGCTCACTGTTGCGGAAGCCGAGCATGACGGCAAATGGGAAGAAAATGGCCGGCAGCAGGATTAGCTTGATGAAGGTGGCGGTCATGGTTGGTTTCAGTTTCTTTATGGCCTGACGGCCCTCAAAACCGGCCCCTACCACAAGCAGAGCGATCGGCGTGGCCGTGGCGGCGATGTTCGACACGGCCTTATAGGGGATGGCAAAGGCCGGTCCTGTAATATCGATACCGAGCAGTGAAAAGGGCAGTCCGGCCACGATTCCTATAATGATCGGATTTTTTATGACATTTATAATGGTATTTCGGATCTGATGGCTGCCATATTTATCCTTGTCCTTTGAGTTTGCGGACAGGATGATCACAGAAAATATATTGTACAGCGGTACGGCGGCCACGATCATCATGGGCGCCATCCCCGAGGAGCCGTAAATATTATTCACAAAGGCAATACCTAAAACGGCGGCGCTTCCTCTGGCCGAAGCCTGGACAAATGCGCCCACCATGGATCGATCCTTCATAAAAAGGCTGGTGAAAAACCAGACACCGAGAAACATCAGTGAGGTGGCGATCATGCAAAAGAAAAAGAATTTGGGATCAAAGTCATGGCGGATATCCGCGGTGGCGATATCTTTAAAAAGCAGTACCGGCAATGCCACCTTAAATACGAATTTATCTGCGGCGCTGTTAAAGCCCTTGGTGAGAATACCAAATTTCATCAATACCCACCCGAGTATGATCAGGAGAAAAATCGGGATCGTGGCATTCAGACTGAATATAAAATTTTCCATGGAGAAACCCTCGCTTTGTAAATGATATGATAATACGGTAGCACGATTTTTGACAGGTGTCAATAAGCTGAAAATGAAGCGGTAACATATTTGTCCGGCGGCGAGAATATATTTAAATGATATTTACTGAGGTGTTTCGGAGGAGCGGCCTTGGGAACTGAAATGATGTCATTGAAAAAGCAAATACTAAAGGGAACGGTGATATTGGCCGCCGCCGGTCTGGTCACCCGGCTGCTGGGGCTGTATAACCGGGTGTTTCTGGCCAACGTCATCGGTGCAGCCCAACTGGGGATCTACCAGTTGATCTTTCCAGTGTTTATGGTGTGCAACGCCATATGCTGCTCCGGTATTGAAACGTCACTGTCCAGACTTGTGGCGGCCTACGGCAGCCGGAATTGTCATGGAAATATCCGGCGTCTTGTTAAGCTGGCGGTGGGCGTGAGCCTGCTGGCCGCCGGTGTTTTGGCGCTGATCGTGTTTGTATTGGCAGAGCCGATCAGCGTTTATCTGCTAAAGGAACCTCAGACGGCAGCCTGCCTGCGGGTTATGGCGCCGGTGGTCGTATTTTCCACGGCACATTCCTGCGTCCTCGGTTATTTTTATGGGCTGAAGCGCACGGTTGTTCCGGCCACCTCCCAGCTTCTGGAGCAGATCTGCCGGGTTACGGCCATTTACATATTGTCGGTGACTTTGTTTTCCGGAAATACGGCGGGTGCGGTGCTGGCTGTGTGCGGTATGGTG
This sequence comes from Lachnospiraceae bacterium, assembly GCA_902363555.1. Classification (GTDB taxonomy): domain Bacteria; phylum Bacillota; class Clostridia; order Lachnospirales; family Lachnospiraceae; genus Catenibacillus. Next base: position 1,224,748 of record CABJAM010000001.1, read on the forward strand.
GCCGGCGATGGTATTTCATGTATTTACACCTTGATTTCGTATAAAATCCATGTGCGGCGGCTGGACCGGCACGCGTTGTGCGATAATGATGGGGCGGATGGCAGGCTTGCTTCTTACGGCTACTTATTCCGGCAGTTGATGCATGATGCGGTGCCGCTGACCGCCAACCGGTTGTCGCTGACCATGCTCCAGAGTCTGGAATCCATTTTGATACCGGCCATGATGAAATTATACTACGACAGCAGCGATCAGGCGCTGGAAATCTACGGCGTAGTCACGGGCATGGCTTTGCCGTTTATTATGTTTCCCAATACATTGACCAACTCACTGGCTTCCATGCTGCTGCCCACGGTGGCGGAGGCTGCCGAGCGCAGGGATTTTGCGCTGATCCGGCGGGCGGTGTCCAAAAGTCTGCATTACTGCCTGATCATCGGAGTTATGAGCATGGGCGTATTTCTGCTTTATGGCAATGGGCTTGGGATGGCATTTTTCAAAAATGAGATGGCCGGGCAGCTACTTACTCTTTTCGCCTTTTTATGTCCGTTCATGTACCTTTCCTCCATGCTGTCCAGCGTTTTAAACGGACTTGGAAAAACACAGCTCACGCTGCTGCACAACGTACTGTCTGTGGGAGTGCGCATCGGCTTTATCGTGGCTCTGGTGCCTAAAATGGGCATTTCCGGCTACCTGTGGGGGCTTATGGCTGCCAATCTTTTGCTGGCGCTGCTTCATATTATCCGCATTGCCCACATTTCCGGAATACGGTTCCATGTTGTAAAATCTCTGCTTGTTCCTGTGGGGGCGGTGGCGCTTGCCGGCTTTTTATCGCTGGGGATTTACAGATATATGCTCACATCCTTTACACTGCCAGCTCTTATCGTCATTGTCATAGCATGTATTGTCCTGTGCGCTGCCTATGGATTTGTGATGCTGATCACCGGCTGCCTGAACATAAAGTCATAAAACTATTTTGATTTTTAACGATAAAGTGGTATACTGGGAGTACGGCAATGCCAGATGAAAAGAAAGTGAGGATAAGATATGAAAAAGAAGCTGATAAGTTTATTGTGCGTCCTTTGCCTTCTGGCGCTTGGCGCATGCAGCAATACAAGTGAGAGCACTACCCCCACAGCAGGAACGGAGCCGGAAGCGACTCAGGCTCCGGAAACACAAACGCAGTCTCAGACGCCGGAAGCTGCCGAGACCGCGACGACAGAGGCATCGATGGAGAGTGAATTGCCCCAGATCATTACAGACGGCGCAGCCGCCCGGATCGGTTCGTTAAAGGGCCCCACATCCATGGGTCTTGTGTCCATGATCGATAAAAATGACAGCGGCCAAAATGCCCTTGTCTATGATTTTTCCATGGTAACGGCGGCTGACGAGCTGGTGGCCGCCATCAGCAATAAGAGTGTGGATATTGCCCTTGTTCCGGCCAATGTTGCCAGCGTTTTATATAATAAAACGGATGGCGGCGTCCAGGTGCTGGATATCAACACTCTGGGCGTCCTCTACATCGTAGAGAGCGGGAATCAGGTGAAATCCATTGACAATCTCAAAGGAAAGACACTGTATCTGACTGGTAAGGGTACGACGCCGGACTATGTTTTAGCTTACCTTTTGGCACAGAACGGTCTGACTGCGGATGATGTGACGCTGGAATATAAATCGGAAGCCACGGAGGTGGCTGCGGTTCTGGCAGCGGATGAAAATGCCATCGGTCTGCTTCCTCAGCCCTTTGTCACGGTGGCCTGCTCTCAAAATGAAAAGCTGCACATTGCGCTGGATCTGACCGAGGAGTGGAATAAGGTTACAGGGGATAGCCAAAGCCAGCTTGTTACCGGTGTGACTATCGTGCGCAAGGAATTTTTAGAAGAGAATCAGGATATCGTAGATCTGTTTATGTCCGAATATAAGGCATCGGTGGCTTTCACCAATGAGCAGCCGGAAGCGGCCGCTGCACTGATCGAAAGTCAGGGGATCGTGGCCAAGGCAGCCATTGCCCAGAAGGCGATCCCATATTGTAATATTACGTATATCGATGGAGAAGAAATGAAACAGGCGCTGAGCGGTTACTTACAGGTGCTGTTTGATCAGGACCCCAAATCCGTGGGCGGCAGTCTGCCTGGCGATGATTTCTATGTGATCCATGCCGATGGCGGTAAGTGATTTTAAAACACGCTGGTGCAGCATTGCTGTGAAATGAATGCAGTGCTGTACTACTGTAAGGAGATTTAAGATGGCAAAGCGATGGTTGAAAAAAACAGGTATTATCTTGTTCTGGCTGCTGTTGTGGCAGCTTGTATCCATTGCCTTGAATCAGCCGATCATTTTGACAGGGCCTTTGGAAGTTGCAAGGGCCCTGTTTGTGTTACTTCCGCAGGAGGAATTTTGGCTGACTGTGGCAATGAGCCTGCTAAAGATCACCTGCGGCTTTTGTCTGGCTCTGCTGGCAGGCTTTAGCCTGGGCGCTCTGGCATGGAAGTTTCGATGGCTTAAAGAGCTGCTGGCGCCGGTCATGTCGCTGGTGCGGGCAATCCCGGTCGCTTCCTTCGTGATCCTGGCGCTCATATGGGCCGGTTCAAAAAATCTGTCCATACTCATCAGCTTTCTTGTGGCAGCGCCGGTCATTTACGTGCAGACATTGGCCGGCCTTGGCAGTACGGATCAGAAGCTGCTGGAAATGGCTCAGGTCTTTCGCATGCCGCTGCCGGGGAAATGCCGCTATATTTACTGGGCGGCCTTAAAGCCGCATCTGATGGAGGGTATCCGCATAACGATGGGGCTGTGCTGGAAATCCGGCGTGGCGGCGGAGGTCATCGGCGTGCCGGACCATTCCATCGGGGAAAAGCTTTATATGGCAAAAATCTATCTGAGTACGGACGAGCTGCTGGCCTGGACTCTGGTCGTTATCCTGCTCAGCGCCCTTTTTGAGCGGATCTGCCTGCGGCTGATGGGGGCGGAGCGTAAAAAAGCATAAGCTGTACGTAAAGACCCGTGGCACGCCCGCACCGAACGCATCGCCGGGCTCGGGACGCTCGTCAAATTGGATGGCGTTTTTATCAGGGTGAGAACAGGAGTTTTATATGGTGCTGGAAGTTAAAAATATTAATAAAGTATATAATGGAAAAGAAATTTTATCGAATGTGAGCCAGGTGTTTGAGGCCGGGAAAATTTATTGCCTTATGGGGCCGTCCGGTCAGGGTAAAACTACATTTTTGCGCATACTGGCCGGCCTGGAGGCTCCGGATGCAGGCGTGGTTGAAGGCATTGACGGTCTGCCCATGAGCGGCGTGTTTCAGGAGGACCGGCTGTGCGAGCCGGTGGATGCGGTGCGCAATGTGGCCATGGTCTGCCGTAGGAAGGATGCGGCCGTGTGGGCAAGAGGGCTGCTTTTGCAGGTATTGCCGGAGGACAGCCTGAGTAAGCCGGTATCGGCCCTGTCCGGTGGGATGCGTCGGCGGGTTGCAATCATACGCGCCCTTGCGGCTGACTCGGAGTTTATATTTATGGACGAGCCTTTTACCGGACTGGATGCGGATACAAAAGCGAAGGTGATCCAATGCATACTTAGGAACCGGAACGGCAGGACCCTGCTGGTGGTCACCCATCAGGCGGAGGACGCGGCGGCGCTGGGGGCGGAAATTTTGACGCTGGAGCCTGTTTGAAGCTTTGACGCTGGAGGATGTTTGAAGTGCGTGTCCGGCAGGCGGCGCGTTGTATGCTGCGGCCGGTAAGGCTCCAAAATATGCCTGATATCCACTGCATCAGCCCGGCACCGAGGCACATTTTGGGCCAGGCAGGCTGCGATGTGCTGGATATAGCTATCTGATTATGAAAGATATTGCGGTGAAATAAACAGATAAATCATATAATTATTGATAAAAAGTGTTGACAATTAGACCGCGGTTGTGTATAATCTCAAGTTTGGAAGCAAAATCGTCAGAATCCCTGTAAATACAGAGCTTCTGACGATTTATGTGTATGGTGAACAGACCCCTTCTTAAAATTAAAATTATTA
>CABJAM010000002.1 GCA_902363555.1 Lachnospiraceae bacterium
GCCCAACACCCCCGCGCCGCCAGCCCAAGCGCCCCCACCCCGCAGCATTATCTGACCCCCCAACGTCTTCGCAGACGGTAAGAAAAAACAGCGGTTAAACGAAACGGGAACGTATTGGGAAAGACATAAGATGTTTTCAGACCTTTGAAAACAAAAACTATGGAATCAAAAACGTTTTATACATCGGATAACATAGCGTACGGCTTTACCCCAGAACGGAAAATGTCGTTTTTTACTTCTTGGAGACGTTGATTTTTCCTCAGTTTTGGGCGCCGGTGCGGCCGGGCTGGGGGATGCGGGCGGAGGTTTATGGTGGCCGGGGCAGCGCTCCTGGAGTATTCGGGCTGTGCCCCTTTGGAAGGCTGCTTACGAAGGGATTGAAGTGAAACTTAGGTTAAAAAGGCGCCCATTCGGGGTCAGATTTGGTGCCTACAAGGCCCAAATCTGAGGGTCAAGCGAGCGAAGGTCTTCAGAGCTTCGTGAGCATTGACCCGGTGCCCCGAAAGGGCGCCTTTTTAACCTTAGTTGAACTCAATTCCGGAGACGGCAGCCTCCAAAGGGGCACAGCCCGAACACTCCAGGAGCGCTGCCCCGGCCACCATAAACCTCCGCCCGCATCCCCCATCCCGGCCGCACCGGCGTCCAATACTGAGGAAATCGCAACCTTCTGTCTATCAATAAAAAAATGTTTTCAGGCTTTTGATGGAGCTTTTTTGACCCGTGTCTGCTGATATGTATCGTACCCAATAGATGCCATAAGAATGATACCTTTAACAATATACTGCGTATACGTCCCCATCCCAATCATCTGCATCCCGTTGGTAAGGATACCAAGGATCAGGCAGCCTACGACAGCGCCCTTGACGCGGCCTTCGCCGCCGATGAAGCTGACGCCGCCCAGAACGCAGGCTGTGATACAGTCAAATTCCACGCCAGGTCCGATATTGGAGCTGGCGGAGCCGCCCCGGGAGGTAAGGATAATGGCCGACAGTGCAAACAGAGCGCCGCCGATGGCAAACACAAGAACTTTCGTTTTATTTACATTGATACCGGCCAGCCGGGCAGTCTCGGAATTGCCGCCCACCGCGTAGATAAACCGGCCAAAGCATGTCTTTTCAAGCATCAGATGAATAACCACAGCCACAACGATCACTATAATCACCGGAACGGATATGGGGCCCAGATAGCCCTGGCCGATACCGATATAGCTCTCGGAAAAATTATAGAAGGACTTGGAGCCGGACAATGTGTAGGATACGCCCTTAAACAACGTCATGGTCGCCAACGTGACGATCATGGGGTGTATTCGCAGCAGATTGGCCGCAAAGCCGTTAAAGCAGCCTAAAAGGATGCCTATAACCACGCCCAGGATGATCGCCACCGGTACCGGCAGCCCCACATCCTGCATGAGCAGTGCGATACTGATACCCACAACAGCCAGTATCTGGCCGACGGATAAATCGGTGCCGCCGCTGATCATAATCAGGGCCACGCCAATGGTGGCGATGATAAAATAGGCGTTTTGCGTACATATATTCATCAGGTTTTTAAAGGATCTGAAATTGGGTGAAAATATACAAAATATGATGACCAGCAAAATCAGTATAATGAGCATCATATTGTCCTTAATTAATTTTTGAAGCTTACTTTTTGACATTGTTCCCATCCTCCTACTCGTGTGATGCAAGATGCATAATTGCTTCCTGACTGAAATCTTCCCGTTTAAGCTCCCCGGTGATCCGGCCCTCGCAAAGGACAATGATGCGGTCGGACATTCCCAGAAGCTCCTCCATATCCGAGCTGACCATGATAATGGCCTTCCCCTCCTTGACAAGGCTGCACATCAGATCATAAATCTCATGTCTTGCCCCAATATCGATTCCACGGGTAGGCTCATCAAATATAATGATCTCCGTGTTGGCGGCCAGTACCTTGGCCAGCACCACCTTCTGCTGATTTCCACCGCTCAGATTGCGCACCTTCTGCTCCAGCGACGGCGTTTTGATATTGAGCATCTTCTGATAATTTTGTGCCAGACGGCGGATTTTCTTCTTATCCACCAGGCGCCGTGTTCGCATTTGATAAATATTGGAAATACATACATTCCACTCAATGCTGTTATTTAAAAAACAGCCCTGCATTTTCCGGTCCTCCGGAATCAGCCCGATGCCCAGCTTTAAGGCTTCTTTGGGTGAGTGGATATGGACCTCTTTGCCCTGGATATATATTTTTCCGTCCAGCATTTTATCTGCGCCGAAAATCACGCGCATCAGCTCCGTCCGCCCGGCACCCACAAGGCCGGATACGCCAAGGATCTCACCCTTTTTCAGTTCAAAGGAAATATCGGTATTCCGGTAACCGCTCACATGCTCCACCTTCAAAGCCGTCTCGTTTTTCACGCAACTGCGCTGGGGATAGCCCTGGCTCAGCTCCCGGCCAACCATAAGGGTAATCAGTTCATCCCGGTTTGTCTTATCCGTATCCACCGTGGTCACATACGCGCCGTCGCGCATAATTGTTACCCGGTCGGTAATCTCAAACAGCTCCTCCAGCCGGTGAGATATGTAAATGATCGTTTTTCCCATCGCCTTGAGATTGCGTATCATTTCATAAAGATGCCCCACCTCGGTCATGGTCAACTGCGCCGTGGGCTCATCCATAACGATGATCCGCGCATCCTTTGAAATCGCCTTTGTGATTTCCACAAGCTGCTGCTGTGCCGTGGAAAGCTCCTTTACATACGCCTTCGGGTCAATGGTTATATGATATTTATCAAAAAGCTCCTTTGTTATAGAAACCATTTCTTTCCTGTTTACAATACCGCGCATCTGTCTCCCGAGACAGATGTTTTCCGCCACCGTCAGGCCGCCGATCAGATTGTATTCCTGATAGATCACCTCAATACCGCACATTCTTGATACGGCCGGCGTCATTTTTTCATAATCCTTTCCGTCCATATATATGGTTCCGGAATCGTTGGTCACTGCGCCGGAGAGTACTTTGATCAGCGTCGATTTTCCCGCGCCGTTTTCCCCCAGCAGCGCATGGACCTCTCCGGCTCTGAAATCTACGCTGACATTATCCAGGGCTACCACACCGGGATACGTTTTCGTTATATTTTTCATACTTAAAATAATGTTCTGTTCCATATTTACACCTTCCCGGAATTTGTCAGGCGCTGCCCGCGCCGGTAATGGTAACTGCTCAATGATCCCAGGCAGCTACTAAAAATGATCACCGGCGCAAGACAGCGCCCAAAAGGACTTGTATCAATTATTTCAATGTATCCGGAGTCACCTTGGCGGCACTTCCATTAACATCCATCGGAGCTTCGTCATTGAGCAGCGGAGTCATCGCTTTCATAAAATCACCGATGGTATCCTGGATGCTGCCCATGGAAATCGTTCCGCGCAGAACGCTCTCGTTATTAACGGAAGCGGCGATCTTAGCGGTAATCTCCTCGGTCTCATCCACACAGAAGATTGCAAATTTGCTCTTATCCTCCACCGGAGAACCAGCGGACATTACAAAAGATTCAGAGCCCAGACCGGATGCGCCATTGGCACAAATGATCACATCGATATCCGGATTGGCAAGCAGTGTATTTTCTGCCAGGGAGCGTGCAGCTCCTGTATCGTTCCAATCAGGAACCTCGGCCTCAATTACAGAAACCTTAGAGCATTCTTTGATTTTATTCAGAATACCGTCACTGCGGACAACGGCTTCAGGAATTGTGGAAGCTGTCATAACAAATACCTTCACTTCGCCGTCACCTGCGTCGGCAAAATTCTTCTCGATCCAGTCTGTTGCAATTTCTGCGCAGGCCGTTCCCATGTCTCCATCGCTGGCGGAAATCATGGAGCAACTGGCATCCGGGATCTCATTGGCAAAAGCCAGCACAGGGATACCCTGATCTACTGCCTTCTTGCAGGCGTTGGAAACGCCGTCGCCGTTCACTGCCCAAACGACAAGAATATCGCAGCCCATAGTAATATCATTTTCAATCTGGCTGATCTGTGTTGTTACATTACTCTCAGCAGAGTCAAACTGTACCTCGCAGCCGGCTTCTTTGACAGCCTCCTGCATAGCGCCGGTCAACGCCAGAACAAAGTCATTACCCACACTGGGTACCGTAATACCTACCTTCTTGCCAGCAGCATTACCGCCCAGAGTATCCGTCACAGCATCTGCCACACTCTGCGCCGTATCCTTTATGGACCCCTGAGTTTCCGGTGCCTGAGTTTCCGGAGCTTTTGTTGCCGGAGCCGCTGTATCCTTGCTGCCTCCGTTCCCATTACCGCAGCCGCTCATTACGCTGACAAGCAAAATCAAACAAAGAACCAAGCTAAAAATTTTCTTCTTCATCTAAGTACCTCTCCTTTATATTTGATACATTTACTATAACCGTTCCCCTCTTTTCCCTCAATAAGACAATCTTAGAAAAAGGTGGACAATCTTAAAAATGTATGTGGCGGCGGCCCCCATCATTACCGCTGCTCTTACACATTTCGTATAACTTCCACCCGCTGCGCCCGCTTTTCATTTCCAAAGCTGTTCATCACATAAACCGTATCGCACAAGTTCATCAGATCCTTCATATCATGGGCCGTTATGATCACCGCCGTTCCCTCCCCGGCCAGCGCATCCACAGCCCGCACCACAATATTTCGCATCCGCATATCATTATCCTCAGCCAGCGCCTCACATACGAGCAGCTTTGGCGCGGCCAGAATCCATTTTTTCAAAACGATCTCCATACGGGCGTAGACACTGAGCAGGCCCGCCTTTTCATCAGCGTCCTCCGGCAGAATATCCATATCGGATAAATACTCCCGTTTTATAAAATCCTCGGCCTTTTGATTTTTGATCCATCCAAAATGACTCATCCTGCGCATTATGGGAAGGTAAATATTTTCCGCAAAATCCAGAGTCTCCACAATACCCGATGCATCATAATACCACGGAATGTACGCGGCTCCGGCCCGGACAGCCTCCTCCGCCCGATGCGGACAGTAGTTTTTGTTGCACAAATGCATACTTCCCGTATACTTTTTTTGCAATCCCGCAACAATCCGCGCCGCTTCTATATTGGCATGGTTATTCATATCATAAAAACCTACCACCTCTCCCCGGCAAATACTCATGGACAAATCCGTAATATAGTTTTCCCCGGTCAGGTGGCTTGTTTCAAAAATAACCGTCTCCGTCTTATAAGATGTCCGGCGCAGCCAGGCCACGGTGTCGCTGCCCAAAAGCCACTGGTTAAATACATTCTGGTCAAAATCAATCTCATAGAAGGTTTTCACATTCACACCGTGAGAAAGCACATTCAGTCTTCGGGTCAGTCCGGAAAACGGCCGCATCACCCGCCGTGCACAGATGATGGCAATGTTCTTTTCCTTCACCGCCGCCAGCAGCCGTTCCATTTTCTGCAGATCCATCTGGCCGTAGCCCACCATAATGTCATCCAGATAAATAAGCTTTGCCTCATTTTCCAGCGCCCGCAGCAGCTCTACCATATGCTTTTGGGGCGTCGTCAGCTCACTGGCCCGCATTTCCGCGCTAAGCCCGGGAATATATTGCTGGAGCAGAAGATTTATCCGGTAATTTAGCTGTTTTCGCCGGATAAAGCCCCGGACCTTCCTGCGGCCGGTAATAATACAGAGATTTTCGGCAATGGTCAGCGCATGGATCAGGCTGCTTTTTCTGGAAATGCATACCACATCCCCGGTATCCGAAAATTTTTCCGGCGGCCCATAGGACTTTTGACAAAAAGTGACTCTGCCGCTTTTTAATGGCTCGTAGCCCATAAGGTAGTTGTAAAAAGCGGTCTTTCCCGCCCCGGATATGCCGCAAAGCTCCACCATTTCCCCGCGGCATATATGAAAGCAAAAATCATTCAGGCCGGCCCTTCCGCTTCCCACTTTCACATGCTGCATATATAAAACTTCTGTACTTTCCATAATCTCACCTGAAATCTTGCACAAATTTACTTTGTCATCAGCGGCAGCATCAGTTCCACCTGTGTTCCCACGTTTTCGATGCTGGAGACAGCCAGGCCGTATTCCGGCCCGTATAACAGCTTCAGACGGGCATTGATGTTGGCCATGGCAATGCCGTCGCCGTTATTTTCCTGCCAGTTCCTGCGTGCTCCGGCCATCTGGAGCTTATCCCGCAGCCGTTCCAGCGTTGGGGCATCCATGCCGACGCCGTCATCGGCGACAATGACCGCCACATGGTGACCAGATAGGTCGATATGGACATAAATATGGCCCTGGCTGATCTTATTTTCCATCCCATGAAAAATAGCGTTTTCCACGATGGGCTGTAAGGTCAGTTTGGGAATACGGCAATGATACACAGCATCCGTACAGTCGTGGTTGAAAATACGAAACTCAAACCTGTCACGGAAGCGGTATTGCTGGATTTTTACGTAGGTTTCTATATTTTCCAGCTCCTGGGCCAGCCTTACGATATCATTGTCCTTGCTGATATTGTAACGGAAATATCTGGACAGTGCCTCGGTCATGTCCGCGATATCCCGGTTATCGTCAAGAATCGCCTTGGCCCGTATATTTTCCAGCGTATTGTAGAGAAAATGGGGATTGATCTGATTTTGCAGCTCCGCATATTTCATTTTTTCCTCCATAAGAATCCGGGCCTGCTCCCGCTCCATTTCCTTTTGCTTGGTGCGTATAAGGACGTCGACCTTTTCAATGACCGAATCCGCATCCGCAATAAAATCCCACGTTCCCTGCATTTCCCCGTCATCCACCGCCAGCCGCTTTAACCGATTGTCCAGCTTGACAAAGGGAAGATAAATACTTTTGTAAAATAAAAAGCAGACGCCGGCAGCCGCAGCCACGATCAAAATGGCGGCCAAAGCATAGCCCCGCCGGCTTAAATTGAGCAGCGGCAATACAGCCGCGAAAAGCCCCAGCAGCAAAAAACCTGCCATAAACAAAAGAAGGGCGTTTTTTCCCAGCCGTAAAAATTTTTTATCCAACAGCCTCACTCCTATCCTGTGGCCGATACCCCCGCAGACCGCGGCCTATCGATACAATTTCCGGTATTCACTGGGCTTTAAGCCGACCACCTTATTAAACATCTTACTGAAATATTTTGGATCGCCATACCCGACCATCTCGGCAATCTCATTGATCGTGTACGACGGCTCCTTCAACAGCTTTTTAGCCGCCTCCATCCGGCAGGACGTGAGATAATCACTGAAATTGATACCGATCTCTTTTTTGAACAGAGTACTCACATAGGTGGGTACCAGACCGATGGCCTCGGACAACTCCTCCAGCGTAATAGGATTGGCATAATGCTCATTGACATATTGCTTGGCCAGACGGATGGGAAGCTGGTTTACATTCATCTTTTCTTCCTTTACCCGGGTAAAATAACGCCGCACCGTATCTTTAAATGTATACATGAGCATATTGCATTCATAATTACAGTCCAGAAGCATCTGGACGCCCTGTTCAAATTCCGCGATGGTCTGCTCAGCCACACTATTTTCCTTCCACACCCGGACAACAGTCTCTGTCAGCCGGTCCACCAGGTCAAATAACACGATAGGGGAATAATTCAGCGTCCGCTTGACCGCCTCATAAAGCTCATCCACCATATCGGAAAATCCGATCCCATCCAGCACTTCCGTGAGGTTGCTTATGATCGTCCGGTATTTCTGAGTAAAAATATCCTCCACCGGCACATTTTTGTAGCGGAGCGCGTTCCAGTAAATAATTCCGTCCACGCCCTTTTTCAAACGGCATTTTACAGCCTCCACCGCTTCCCGGGTCGATGCGCCCACTTCGGAAATACTGTATTTTTCCTGGCCCACGCCGATAGTCACGTGGTATCTGTCGAATTTATTCATTTCCATCTGGCAGCTTTTCCGGACCGTATCCATACAGCCCTGTACTGCCTTACGGTTATCGGGCGCATAGTTGATCACCGTCATAATACCGCTGGTCATGTAGGAGGTGATAAATTCGCAGCCCAGCCCTTCCAGTGATTTTTCAATCTGATAGTTGAGAATATCGAGTATACTGTGTAAATCCGCAGCCGGACCCTCCGCATCCACTTTTGTGAAAAATGTGACAAAACAGCCATTTTCAAAATCACATTCTTCCTGGGTCAGCATATCCGTTTTGGACGGAAAAGGCACCGTTTCTATGATCGAGTTCAAAAAATGCTTCCGCAGCTTGCGCGTTCCGCTGCTGGCCAGCTCCCTGGCCTCCTCCAAGCCCTGGACAGCCCGGGCCTGCTGCTGCCGTTCCTCAAGTACCCGGTCCAGCGTTTCGTTCAGCTCCCGCTCGTCTATGGGCTTTAGCAGGTAATGCTTTACCCCCAGGTTCAGCGCTGTATGGGCATATTCAAAATTTTTGTAGCCGCTCATTATGATGAAATCTGCCCCCAGCCCCAGATCGATCCCTTTTTGGACCAATTGCAGGCCATCAAAGCCCGGCATACGTATATCTGTTATAATGATGTCGGGATGGAGCGTTTTCATATATTCGTAAACCTCCAGGCCATTGGAGGCCACCGCCGCCACGCTCAGCCCTTTTTCTTCCCAATGGATCATCTTTTGCAGCATTTCACAAATAAGAATCTCATCATCCGCAATCAATACTTTTAACATAAAACCCACCTTCTTTAGTATCTGCCTGTAACAGTTCGGGCGCTCTGAACCAGTTACATCTGTCCGTAACCGTTCGGACGCTTTGAGCTGTTACATCTCTCGTAACAGTTCGACCGCTCTGAGCTGTTACCTCTGCTCCAAATAGTTTATATTTTAACAATATATACAGCAAATTCCATGCCATGAATTTAAACGTAAACGTTCCGACGGCCTTGTGCTGAAGCTCCTATGCCTGTGGCATTAAAAATAAAACTTTGATTAAGGCAAAAAAGACATTCCGGCCAAAGGATTTTAAATTCACCCTCCGGCCGGAATGTCTTTTTTGTGTTTTATAAATCGTCATTTGTCTGAGGTCATCAGCGTCTTTATCTGAGGGATCGACTTTCCTTCTGCTCTCAGCCTTTTAATCCTGGAAATCTGCTCCAGGCTCTGGGCACGGCGGTATCTTCGCGTAAGATTTTCTTCCGCCTGTTCAAAATGCAGCAGCCCTTCCTCCGTATAGAATTTCAACGTACTGTACCGCACATCTGTAAGCCGCACCAGCTCTCCGATAGTCACATACTCCGCCTTTTCGATAACCTCCATACTCCTCTGTCTCGACATCTGTCTTTTCTCCGTCCTTAATGGGCTGTCGTTGCCGCAATAATCACTGCCGTCATCGTCTCAATATATTCCACCATACGCTTCACAAGCTTTCCTTCGTCGGAATTGACAATCTCCTTCAGCCTGTTTTTGATTTCCCTGCGTTCGTGATCTGAGAAATAAGTTTTCAGACATCTGCTCTTTTCAAGAAGGACAACAAGAGCGACCACCTCGTCTGTAATTTCGCCGTTTTCCAAAAGCTCCGACCGCACTTTATCAATAATATGATCGACAACACCCTTTTTTGGAATATAGCACTTTGTACTTTTTAATAATCCACCCATTTCACACGCCACAACACCAAGCTGTTCAAGCGAATCTCCAATAGCAACGGTCAGCTCTGTCAGCGCTTTTCCTGAAAAGGAATAATTATACGCATTCAAAAGCTTATCCAGTGTCAACGGCTTGGGCTGATTGATCAGATCATACATTGATTTCAAATATCCCATCGAAGCCGGCAGCTCTCCGATGACCACAATCCTATTATCCTCAATAGAAACACAGCCCTCCATCTGAAGCTCTAAAAGGCCTGCCGCTACCATACATACCATCCGCTCCGTGCTAAAACCGGACAGCTTGCCTTTCTCATTTACAGCACAAACTAAATACTCCTGGGCAATTGATAAATCTTCCATAACCAAATCCTCCTATGATGTAGTCATCCCCCTCCGCTCCAGTCAGTACAATGCCAACTCACAAAACACATACGAATGACGGCACGGGTTGCGCTACTTACTACTTACTACTTACTACTTACTACTTACTACTTACTACTTACTACTTAAGTATAACACAAAAAACCTGTTTGTCAATCAAAAAGCAAAAAGGGAACTTGAAAAAATCAAGTTCCCGTGTATAATACCATCTTAAATACGATTCCCCCAAGCCGCCCCATGCTTTTTCCGCCCCTTCGCCAGCTTATCCTTAGGAATATGTGAAAAAATCTGAGAAAACTCCCGCTCCAAAAATCCCATAAAATCCAAATACAGGCTGCCCTCCAAAGGCACAACCACCTTCACGCCGCCGGATGCATCTCCATCCGGACCAAACACCAGCGTCAACTGCTTGTCCACCCGGACCTCCATCAGGCGATCCATAGCAAAATCCACCTTCCGAAACGGTCGGTCCACATACAGCCAATCCCGCGTATAAACAACAAACCCGCTCTGCATCTTACTCAATGCCCAGAGGATCAGACACAGTACAAAAAAAGTCAGAAAAATCTGCAGCCCCTGAAAAGCCGCTTCATTCACCGCCAGAGAAATCACCAGCAAAGCCACACACACAGCCCCAAAAGCCATGCACATATACTTCATCATAAAAGCCGTTTGAAACCCAAAACTGGCCACAAAAAAATCCACCCCAGCCTCAGGCTCCCCCTTCAGCCCGTCCTTCCCATACTTCTCCTGAAGCCTCCCATAAACCTCCAAAATCCTCCCCATCAACCGCTTCCTAAAAAACCGCGCAATAAACCCTTCCAAAATATTATTCATATTCATAAAAAAATCTCCTTAACTAAATGGACATGATTGTGCCTGACGGCCCAATCATCACTATACATGAAAGCCGATTGCTCCGCACTCCGCACACCCGCAATCTTCGTCTGCCACACCCTGAATATCCAGCGCCCTCCCCTTCGGAACGTAAAGAGTTCCTGTGCAGTGCGGCCTCTGGCCGTCCGGGGTTTTGGCCCCGCAGGCGGAGGACGAAGCAGGTTCCATACTGCATTGCAGCCGTTTATAGAATGACTTAGGGCCCAGGGAATTTGTGTTAATCCTGGGAAAAGGAAGTCAAACGGAATAAACATAAGAATACTCCCCTCCTTTTCCCAGGATTGCCCTTAACAAAACCCTGGACCCTTAGACATTCTTAAACGGCGAAACCGCAGCATGGAACCTGCTTCATCCTCCGCCTGCGGGGCCAAAACCCCGGACGGCCAGAGGCCGCACTGCGCAGGAACTGTCGCGTCATTCTTCGTCACTCTCCGCGCTCGTATTAATCCACTTAAGATAAGCATTAATAAACGGATCAATATTCCCATCCATCACGCTATCCACATTCGCAACCTCCGTATTCGTCCTGTGATCCTTCACCAGCTTATAAGGCTGCATCACATACGAGCGGATTTGGCTGCCAAAACCATTTTCAGAAATCTCACCGCGGATACCGGAAATCTTTTCCATATTTTCCTGCTGCTTCAACATATACAGCTTGGCTTTAAGCATCTGCATCGCCTTATCCTTATTCTGGAACTGCGAGCGCTCATTCTGGCACTGCACCACAACGCCCGTAGGGATATGCGTAATACGGATAGCAGACGACGTCTTATTGACATGCTGGCCGCCGGCGCCGCTGGAACGGTACGTATCAATACGCAGATCATCATCATTGATCTCCACATCCAGATCTTCCTCAATATCCGGCATCACATCGCAGGAGGCAAAGGATGTCTGGCGCTTGCCATTGGCATTAAACGGGGAAATACGTACTAGACGGTGCACGCCCCGCTCCGATTTCAAATAACCGTAAACATTTTCGCCATTGATCTGTACAGTCACCGACTTGATGCCGGCCTCATCACCGTCCAGAAAATCCAGGACCTCTGTGGTAAAACCGTGCTGGTCCGCCCAACGGCAGTACATACGGAAAAGCATGCTTGTCCAGTCACAGGCCTCTGTTCCGCCGGCCCCGGCGTGCAGCGTCAAAATAGCATTACTGTTATCATACTCTGCGGAAAGTAATGTGGATATTTTAAGAGCTTCATACTCCTCAATAAATGTATCCAGCATTTCCTGAATTTCGGGAATAAGACTCTCATCATTTTCCTCATAGCCCATTTCGATCATTGTCTCCACGTCTTCATAGGCCTGAGCCAGTTGAGTGTACTTCTCCACCGTGTCCTTCAGGTTTTTCAGTTCCTTCATGGCTTCCTGGGATTTATCGGGATCATCCCAAAATCCTGGCTCCTCCATGATATTATTTAACTCCTCAATACGGGCCTGCTTTGCAGCTAAGTTAAAGTGAATCCCTCACTTCAATCAGCGGCTTTGCATAGTTGCCCAGCGTAAACTTAAACTGGTCTAATTCAACCACCAAAATCACCTCTTTCTATCTATTAAATTAAGCTGCCGCCAGCCTTGAAGCTTATTTACTTCGGCCGCAGACAGCCTAAAAGCTTATTTATATCAGGCACAGCCCGCCGACAAGCTTACTTATTTAGGCCGCATCCTGCCTGCAAACTTATTTATTACGGCCGCAGCACTGCTTGTACTTCTTACCGCTGCCGCACGGACACGGATCATTGGGATAAACCTTCTTATCACTGCGGCGCATCGGTGTCTTTGCCGCGGATGTATCCCGATTTGTTCCGGTCACTTTGGCAACCTCCTCGCGCTCAGCCTTCTGCTCAATACGCACATGCATGAGCACGGTCACGGTTTCCCGGGAAATGCCAGCGATCAGCTCGTCAAACATATCGTAACCGGCGAACTTGTATTCCACCAGTGGATCTCTCTGGCCCAGCGCCTGCAGCCCGATACCCTGGCGGAGCTGGTCCATATCGTCGATGTGATCCATCCACTTACGGTCAATGACACGCAGCAATACAACACGCTCCAGCTCTCTTAAATGCTCAGCCTCAGGAAATTCCTTTTCTTTGGCTTCATAGTAAGCCACAGCCTTTTCCTGGATCTTTTCGATAAGCTGCTCTTTTGTGACGCCCTCGTAATCCTTTTTCTCTGTGGAAATCGGATCGATGGGGATCATGGGCAGGAGCACATTATTAATTTCCGGCAAATCCCAGTCAGCAGCCTGCTGCGACTCATGGATCACCGTATCCACAGCTTCCTTCACCACATCACTGATAAAACGGATAATAACGCCGCGCATATTCTCGCCGTCCAGCACCTTGCGGCGCTCGGCGTAGATGATCTCACGCTGCTCGTTCATAACCTCATCGTATTCCAGCAGATTTTTACGGATGCCGTAGTTATTGGACTCGATCTTCATCTGAGCCTTTTCAACAGCGGAGGACAGCATCTTATGCTCGATGGCCTCACCTTCCGGGAAGCCCAGGGAGGTGAATATATTCATCAACCGCTCGGAACCGAACAGGCGCATAAGATCATCTTCCAGGGAAATGTAAAAACGGGATTCACCCGGATCGCCCTGACGACCGGAACGTCCACGCAACTGATTGTCTATACGTCTGGACTCATGGCGCTCCGTACCGATGATCATAAGACCGCCGGCTTCGGCCACCCCCTCGCCCAGTTTAATATCCGTACCACGGCCGGCCATATTGGTGGCAATGGTCACAGCGCCGTATTGTCCGGCCTGAGCTACGATTTCAGCCTCCATCTCATGGAACTTGGCATTGAGGACTTTATGCTGGATGCCTTTCTTTTTAAGGAAGCCGCTGATCTCCTCGGAAGCCTCGATGGTGATCGTACCGACAAGCACCGGCTGGCCCTTGGCATGACATTCAATGATGGCTTCAATAACAGCGTTGATCTTTTCACGGTGCGTCTTGTAGACCGCATCGTGGTGATCTACACGGATGACCGGCATATTGGTAGGGATCTCAATAACGTCCATACCGTAAATATCCCGGAACTCCTTCTCCTCAGTGAGGGCCGTACCGGTCATACCACATTTCTTTGTGTACTTATTAAAGAAGTTCTGGAAGGTAATGGTAGCCAGAGTTTTGCTCTCCCGCTTCACCTTTACGCCTTCCTTGGCTTCAATGGCCTGATGCAGACCGTCGGAATAACGGCGGCCCGGCATGATACGGCCGGTAAACTCATCGACAATGAGCACTTCATCATCTTTTACAACATAATCCTTATCCCGGGCCATAAGATTGTGGGCGCGCAGTGCAAGGATAATATTGTGCTGGATTTCAAGATTTTCAGGATCGGCCAGATTCTCGATGTGGAAAAACTGCTCCACCTTGTGCACGCCGTCCTCTGTAAGATTGACGGTCTTTTCTTTTTCATTGACAATGAAATCGCCGGTTTCAGTGATTTCCTCACCCATAATGGCCGCCATCTTTGTCATCTCGCCGCTGGCCTCACCGCGGGTCATCTGACGGGCCAGAATATCGCAGACACGGTACAGCTCGGTGGATTTACCGCTCTGTCCGGAAATGATCAGCGGGGTACGGGCTTCATCGATCAATACAGAGTCGACCTCATCGATGATGGCAAAGTGCAGATCTCTCTGAACAAGGCGCTCTTTGTAAATGACCATGTTATCTCTCAGATAATCAAAGCCCAGTTCGTTATTGGTAGCGTAAGTAATATCGCAGCCATAGGCCACGCGGCGCTCCTCCGGCGTCATGCTATTGAGGATCACACCCACACTCAGGCCCAGAAATTCGTGGACAGCGCCCATCCACTCGGCATCACGCTTGGCCAGGTAGTCATTGACCGTTACAATGTGGACGCCTTTGCCCTCCAGAGCGTTTAAGTATGCCGGAAGGGTGGAGACGAGGGTTTTACCTTCACCGGTACGCATCTCGGAAATACGGCCCTGATGGAGGATGATACCGCCAAGTAACTGTACACGATAGTGCCGCATGCCAAGGACACGGTCCGCAGCTTCACGAACGACAGCAAAGGCTTCCACCAGCAGGTCGTCCAGTGTTGCGCCTTCAGCCAGACGCTTTTTAAATTCGGCAGTTTTACCGCGCAGCTGCTCGTCGCTGAGATTTTTCATCTCGGATTCCAGAGCTTCGATCTGGTCAACCAGGGGATACACACGTTTGAGCTCGCGCTCGCTGTGAGTTCCCAGGAATTTTTCCATTAACTTCATTATAATTTCACTCCTGTATATGTTTTCGCATACGGAATTGATGTTACGCCCCGCATTGCACTCCTACATCGCTGCTGTCGCTTTGCATGTGCCTTCCGGGGCTTATCATTACCGTTTGCGCGTCAGGTCATAATATTGACATAGATATGCAATTTATGACGCGTTGCTTCCGCGAAAAAAAACAGTTAGCGGTCGTGTTCTGGCCGCTTACTGTTTTTTATTGTAGCACCCTAATGGGGTATTTGCAAATAAAATTTTTATGATCCCTTTAAAATACGCGCTCAACGCATCCCTTCCAGCCGCGTCCGCAGAGAAAACAGGCTGAGCGTTGTAGATACGAAGGAAGCGATCAGCGCCAGCGCCGCTAAAAGCGATACGATTTTATAGGCAATGCTGACGGAATTGACCACATTAATCAGGGAAAACAGATTAAACGCAGCCAAAATAAAATTGATGATCAGCGGATACATTGGCAGCCTGCCACAATATTTTCCGGTGATGATCGTATCCCGGATAATCCGTGTGAGCTTGAGCAATTTAACATAGTAGATAATTGCCAGAACCAAAAATACGACAAGAACTATAATTATAAACATAACCAGCCCCATCGTCACAGTATACAAACTTCTTCCCAAATATGAAGAAGAACCTCTAAGCCCGTCCATTGACAGTAAAAACATAAACCCGATAATTATAACTACTGATGCGATACTGATGATTACGATGTTCGTAATGATGGCCCCCCGGCTCAATGTTATCCCGGTCGTGGAGGGAATGTCAGCTTTCGTACAGCTTATGTAGAATAGCCACATACCAATAATAATAATGGTTGTGGGAATCAATCCAATAAAGAGGCCTATGTTTAGACTGGAATTGGACATGGTATACATGCCATAGCTATTCCCTGGCATAAACAGCATAAACAGTGTAAATAATCCGTAAATGGTATAACCAATGACGCCAATTAAAAACGGCAGAGATCTTCCTGAATCCCGGACAGCAGATACCGCTCCCGTGGATGTCCGGTTGTAGCCGGTGTTATTCGGATGGTAGTAGCCGCCATAGGGATCATTATAGCCATTGGGATTGCTTCCCGGGCCGTTGGCGTAACCGTTATAGCCCGGCTGACCCTGGCCGCTAGGCCCGTTCGTGTAACCGTTATAACCCGGCTGCTGGCCCTGGCCGCTGGAACCGCTGGGGCCGCTGGTATAACCATAATAGCCCGGCTGCTGACCCTGGCCGCTAGGGCCGTTCGTGTAGCCGTTATAGCCCGGCTGCTGGCCCTGGCCGCTGGAACCGCTGGGGCCGTTCGTGTAACCGTTATACTCCGGCTGCTGACCCTGAGCGCCGGAGCCGTTCATATAACCGTTATAACCCGGCTGCTGACCCTGGCTGCCGGGGCCGTTCGTGTAACCGTTATAGCCCGGCTGCTGGCCCTGCCCGTTGGGTCCGTTCGCATAACTGTTATAGCCCGGCTGGCCCTGCGGATTTGTATTGTTTCCATACGGGCTTTGGGCCTGACCGTAATTTCCGGAGTCATAAGGGTTGGTTCCCTGTGGTTGATTATAGCCATAAGGCATATTTCCCTGATCATTGTAATTGTAGCCGTATTGATTTTCATCTCCGGAAGGCTTGTCCTGAGGTGGCTGCGGCTGCGCACTGTTCGTTGAACTGGTATTCCACATGTTATCATCGTAATTGTTATTGTTATCCGGCATAGTGTCTCCTTTCGATTTTTCAAGTTTACATTCATCATTAAGTTAAATATACCACAAACCGGCCGCGAAGTTCAATGCTTCATTCAAATAAAGTAAAATGCGGGCACGATTTTATAATCGCGCCCGCTGGATTTTCTTTAAATATTTAATTATAGCAGCGATTTACTAAACTATATCAAAATTCCGGTTCAATCAAACCATAAGTGTTGCCTTTTCTCTTATAAACCACGTTCACTTCATCGGTTTTTGCATTTCTGAATACGAAGAAATTATGTCCGAGCAGTTCCATCTGGATACATGCTTCCTCAACATCCATGGGCTTCATGGCAAAGCGTTTCGTGCGGACGATCTGGATACCCTCATCTTCTTCGGAATCCATATCTACGAATGCTTTCTGGAAATTACCATTACCATGCATCTGGTTCACAAGTTTGGTTTTATATTTACGCATCTGGCGCTCGATAATTTCTTCAACCAGGTCAATGGATACATACATATCATCGCTGACTTGTTCTGCGCGGATAATACTGCCCTTGACCGGAATCGTCACCTCAATTTTCTGACGAAGCTTTTCCACACTTAAGGTTACGACAACCTCGGTGTCCGGAGTAAAATATTTCTCCAGCTTTCCAATCTTTTCATAAATGGCTTCCTTCAATCCTTCTGTCACATCGATGTTTTTTCCGCTGATAATATAACGCATACAACTCAACTCCTTTTGTCAGTATTATGTCTGAAGTACACCCGTCCTTCAGAGAAAAAAAAGCGCCGACTTTCATTCACAATCCTGAAATTCCGGCGTATATTTTTTTATCCTCCTCTTTTAAATTCTTGTAAGATTATTATACCATACTTGTCCGGTATTTCAAGTCAATTCTTTAAATATTCAAAATATTTCTATTTTTATTTTATTATTTTAAATAAAATAAAATTATTACCTTTATTTTTATAAATTATTTAAAAACAGAAAAGTCAAGTGCATCCGGATATTTTTTTGTCAAAGTTTGTCGATTTTACATTATTACCAAAACATATTTTCGGTTTTGGCCCATAAAGTTTTCCACTTTTCCACAGTCATTCTCTGTGGATAATGTGGATAACTTTGTGTATAAGTCATTTTTATCGAAAAAAAGCCGTTTTTCTCCAGTGGATAACTTTGGTTTTGAATAATTTTGTTTCGTCGTGATTATGTAAACATCGACTCATTTTTTTGTGCATTCTTTCTAATTCGACATTTTTAACCAGTGTTTCGCCCTAACCCACGTTTTTCTATTTATCCAAATCTGACAAACTTTCAGACGATTCGGAAATATTCCAAACACTGTCTGAATTTCCACTTGCCACCGCGCCGAACTTATATGTATAATGAAGGAGCAGGCGGCCAAAAGACACCCGCAAACAAAGGAGGGAACTTCTTATGGATATCGATTTATTAAATGAATTTATTATTCTGTCAAAATGTCTGAATTACAGCAAGGCGGCCGATCAGCTTTTTATTTCCCAATCAGTTCTCAGCCGCCATATCCAGGGGCTCGAAAATCAACTGGGCGTTTTGCTGTTTACAAGAGATAAGCATTCCGTTACACTGACGCCCATCGGCGAAGTCTTTGCCCGGGATGCTGATAAAATTATTGAACAATATCAACGGGCCATGAAGCATGTCCAAATGTCCAAGGACGGTGTTCTTGGGGAACTGGAGATTGTTTCCTCGCAGACTTTGAGCACTTACTTTATGTATAATTTTATGATTGAATTTACGAAGAAATACCCACATATCAAAATTAATGTATCTATAAATGATAATGGCACTCAGACTGCCATGGATGTGAAAAGCCGCAGAAAAGACATTGGGATCATTTTAGACTGGCCCGAAATCCATTCGGCCCAGCTTCGGCGCCAGACATTTTTTAAGGACCAGCTCTACATGATCACTGCCCCGGAGCATCCTCTGGCGCAGCGCACATCGGTTACAGTGGAGGATTTATCGGGAATACCTATGATTTATTTTAATCAGAAGGAAAATCTGTGCGCCGCCGCCTTTTTTGAGGAGCTTTTCGCCCGCAATCACGCCCAATATAACGCATGTATCGAAGCGGCTAATCTGGAATCCATGTTTTTCAAGATTCTTTCAGAAAACGGTGTCTCCATTATTTCCGCCCATATTTTTAAATTTTTGCCTCCCAATATAAATGTGGTTAAGATCGATGGACCGGATACAGCCATTGATGTGGATTTGATCTGGAGCCCGGATTCGGACAATAACTGCCTGCCCATTTTCCTGAAGGAGTTTTCCGCTTTTGCCGCCAGATATCGCAGCCGCCTGAAAGATGCCGGCTCAGGCCAAAAATAATGCCCCGGAAAAAGGGAACGGCATTTAGCCATATCCCTGCTTCCGGGGCATAAAGTTCTCGTATGTCAGCGCATTTGAATGCTTACTGTTTTGCCAGCCATGCGTCGAGCTGCTTTTGATATTCGGCCACAATGGTATCTGCGCCGGAGCTGTTAAGCTTATCAATAAACTTCTCGTAATCGCCGGCCGGAGCGATACCAGACTCTAACGACGGACCGTATTCGGAAATAACATTAGAAATCGAGGTCAGCTCATTTTGTATACCGGAGGTATCACAGGAAAATCCAAGGTATTTCGATTCCTTAGCGCCATCCATTTCGGCCTTCGCCACCTGGCGGAAATCTGCCGGCTGTCCATCCCACGGCAGTGCCAGGAACTGATTGCCAAACATAAAATCTGCAACATGGTATGAACAATTATTAATATCCTCGCCGTCCATAAAGTAAGCGATTCCATCCTTTACCTGGTAATTGACATTCTCAACGCCCCAGGCCAGAAGATTTTCGATCCGGGCATCTGTGTACATCATATTCATAAATTTTACAGCCGCTTCCGGCTCATCAGCGGTGGTGGGCACTGCCCAGACAAATTTCGTACAACTGGAGGTGGAGATAGGCAGCGTAACGATTTTCACACAAGTCATATCCGTGCCGCAGGCTGCTGTTTTTGAAGTTTCGATGCCAATCTCGCCTTCCACGAAATAGGAAAATGCCACATTATTTTTCACAAGTATTTCAGCCGTATCGTCCGTTGTGGCCGCATCCTTATAGACATAGCCCTTTTCGTACCAGCCGCGCATTTTATCGATCATTGCTTTGTAGTCGTCGGTGGCAAAGTTCATTTTAATCGTATCATCCGTGCCCTCCGGGTCAATGGCAATAATTTTATTCAGATCGCCCAATTGATCGTAGTAGTAGGCATCCGAAAATTTATCCACGCCCAGATAGCCGCCGGCCAGAGGCAGGCAGAGCCCGTCGGAATCCGAGTTGGCAATTCCCGCCAGATATCCCCATTCATCGCTGGCCTTTACAGCCGCCAATATTTCTTCATATTCCGTAAATGATGTCATATTCTGCGCTTTTTCCAGTAGGCCCAGATCCTCCAGGACGTCCGTGCGCATGACAATGTATTCGCTGGTCACAAGTGTCCGGTAGGTGGGAACGGCATAGATTTTGCCATCCACGGTTGTGGCATCGATAAGATTTCCCATCATCTCCAAAATGCCCTTCCCATATTTGTCCAGAAGCCCGGAAATATCTTTAAACTGCTTCTGTGACGCCATATTATTGTAGGATGTGGAGCCGAAAGGTAATGTGAGCATTAAATCCATTTTTTCTCCGGAAGACATTTTCAGGCCGATCTGCTGTTCGTAGCTGCCCGTCTCGATCATTTCAATATTTACGTGCGTATTAATTTCGGCTTCAGTGATTTCATTAATAGCGTCCTCAACGGCATCGATACCTGTGGGCACGCTGCCCATGGGCATATAAACCATATTGATTTCTGCCATTGTATCGTCCTCGTCATCCTCCTCCGGCGCTGCCGTATCCGGGGCCGGGGTTTCACCGGCATCCGTGCCCTGAGTCTTATCCCCCGTTGTCTGTTTGGGCGCAGGAGCATTGCTCTGCGTCTGCATTTGCCCTTCAGAGGAACCGCAGCCAGCCAGCAGACCTAACGTCATTACAAGTGTCAAAATGATTGCCAATACTTTGTTTCTTCCCATAATTTACCTCCCCTGTCTATACACTCTGCCATAGCTTATCCAGCATTTTAATATGTAGCGCGATCTGCTCGTCATCCTTATAATAAGGCGAAATATTACTGCCCTCATATTCGGTGGCAATATAGCCCTGATAATTTTCCTCCTTCATAATTTTTACAAAGCCGGCGTAATCAATCTCGTCACATTCCAACTGCTCACTTACATGCCAGTACTTGCCGTGCATGTACTGTGACCATTTAAGCAGACGGCGGAACCCCTCATAATCCGGATGTGTGCGGTAATAGATCGTGCCCATTTTGCCATTTTCACTCAGACCGGTAAAAATTTTCTTTCGCGCAATAAGAAGATCAACCGCATCGCCGCCCTCATCAAGAAGCTGCTTTTCCAGCTCCGCTTCCGGGATTTCTGTCGTGGTAAACAGTCGGCGGATCTTGTGGAGCAGCTCCTTGTGGCACACATCGTCCGGAAATTGATCCAGCACAGTGGCTGGCGGCCCGGAAGAAAATGCAGAATAATCCATCACAACCCCCAGATGCGGTGAATTTTTCCTTTCAAAAAGCTGTGCATATTCCTGGAAAACCGGCGTGGACGGCGAATAGGGCCCGTGAAGCTCAATGGCCAGATGCAGCCCCAGCTCCTCGGCATAAGGCAGCAGCTTTTCCATGGTTTTTGGAAGCAGGGCGTCCTGACTGCGCACCACCTTAAAGCCCATGCGTTTTGCGTACTCCATCTCATTAATGGTACCGGCCAGGCGCTCCGCCTCATTGAGAAAACGGCCCTTATGCTTGCCGCTGTCAATATAGATGCTGTAGCATACAGGTGTCAGATCGTACTTTTTATATAGATCCTTGAAAGAATCGATCCAGTAATCATCTGGGTTCGGATGCCCCTCTACCATCTGAGGCGCTACGATCTCAAAGCCATCGGCCCCCAGCTCTTTTGTCTTTTTTAACACATCCTCCAGGGTATATTCCCCGCGCATGTAATGATAGCCGAATCCATAAAGTGTAATGCTGTGTTTTAATTGATCCATGTTCTCCCACCTCCTGTTCTATATAGTAAAAACAGCCGTATCCGTGATCACGTCCGGCGTTAAAAATTCATGGGCATTTTCATAGCCCTCCTCAGCCTCACCGTAGGAATGTCCAAAGTCCGCGCGCTTGCGTATTTGGATTTCCAGCGTATGTTCACCAGGGCACAGCCCGCCGATCTTATTTACATTGATGACGCATGTGTCGGTGGCGCCCCAGAAAACTTCTGTATGGCCGCCCAGGTCGCAGACAGGGAATTTCATCCCCTTTAAGCACACCACGATATTTTCCTCGGGCACCGCCTCCCCGTCCACGGTCAGGGCGATTCCCTCCAGTGTGGATATCCAGATGCCGCGGTAGCTGAGATTGTCGATCTCAAATGTGTATCCGGTGCGGCAGCCCTCCACCGATTTGTTTTTCAGTGTTCCGGCCTTTAATGGCTTTGTCATCAATGCCGCCGGCTGGCCAAAAATCAGCTCTTTGGCAATAGCCATGCGTTCTTCCAGGGTTTTTGACATTTGCACTTCCTCCTTTTGCGTATTTATCAAGATACCCTTATTCTAACACAACATATTGCACATGGTTATGCGATTTGGGCAAACTTTTTCCGCCATTTTGCATAACCGTTGGCTTCGCCGCGCCGGTTCGCGGCAGCCGCCGTAAAGGTGAGCCAGCTCCGCTTTGGATCTGTTGCTTGCGGGATTGGTCATAAAGAATAATCTATTCTCTATTTTTTTCGCCCCAAATACATAGTTGTTCTAAAACATCCATTAATGATTTCCCTCTGTCACTCAGGCTGTATTCAACCTTTGGTGGTATCTGAGGGTATTCTTTTCGGATAATCAGTCCGTCAGACTCAAGCTCCTTCAAATGATTGCTAAGTGTTTTATCCGTCACAGTTTTCAAATATCGTTTTAATTCATTGAACCTTACGATTTCAAATTCCATTAAACAGTAAAGGATGACCATCTTATACTTTCCAGAAATGAGTGACAGGGTATAGCTGAATCCTGTGTCTTCAAAGTTCGCATTTTCAATATAATTCTTAATCATTTTACACTTTCCTTTTTGATAGTACCTATCTTTAAAGATGGTACTTGTATTTTTTCTGTTACATGTTAAAATCATATACAAGAACATAATATTTGTCAATCATATACAAAAAATGAGGTATTTATAATGAGAAAAAAACTGAATATTACAGAAGGCATATTTCCTATGCCAGTATTAATGGTGGCAACTTACAATGAGGACGGCAGTGTTAATGTGATGAATGCTGCATGGGGTACGATGCAGGAAAGAGGTATTGTCGCTCTTAATTTGACAGAATCACACAAAACGGTGAAAAACATTAAGGCAAGAGGTGCTTTTACGGTAAGCATTGCTGATGCAGCCCATGTGGTTGAGGCTGATTATTTGGGGGTTGAGTCGGGTAACAGAGTTTTAAAGAAATTTGAAAACAGCGGTCTTACCGCAAGTAAATCCGAAAAGGTGGATGCGCCGGTCATCAATGAATTTCCACTCTGCTTAGAATGTGAGTTTATCGAGTATCAGAACGGCGCATACGGATTAGGCGTTATCGGTAAAGTGGTAAATGTAACAGCCGATGAAAGTGTCATCGTTGACGATAAGATCGACATGTCTCTGGTAAACGCCATCGCCTTTGACCCATATACACATGGCTACTATAAGGTCACCGAAAGAGTCGGCGAAGCCTTCAAAGACGGTTTGCGGCTAAAAAAGTAATAGAGTAATGCGCCCGGCGGGTGCACCGAAAAAGACGGACATCAGTAGGTTACTGAGTGTCCGCCTTTTTTGGGAGGATATATGTTATTTAGTAAATCACGCGTACGATAGCTACCGGTGTACGGTAGGAAATCGGGGAGATGATAATGCCTACTGTGGGGCTGCTGGCGTGTACGACGTTGCCGTCTCCCATGTAGATGGCCACGTGGTCTGCGTAGCTGCTGCTGCCGTAGAAGAACAGGTCGCCGGCTTTGGCTTCGCTGACGGAGGAGATACGGATACCGTTCTGCTTCTGAGCGTCTGCGATACGGTTTAATGTAATACCAAAGTGGAGATATACCTGCTGTGTGAAACCGGAGCAGTCAACGCCTGTGCTTAAATTATTACCGCCCCATACATAAGGATAGCCGACCCACTGCTTTGCGAAGGCTACAATGTCTTCACCGGTAACACCATTGATCCCTGAGCTTCCGGAGCCTGAGCCGGATGGATCACTGCCCGGGTTCGGGTTCGTCGTTGTGAGATAATCACTGTGGATATATGCCGATTCGCCGTTATAGGAAACCCGGCTCCAGCCATTATTTACAACGCCGGTACGTGTCACACTGGCATCTTTTCTCAATGTGGCTACAATGGCTGAAGAAGTATTGGATTCCTTGCGAACATTCACTGCTGTGGTTGCCCATACAGTTTCATTGACTTCTTTAATTTCCGGTGTGGTGCTGCTGCCATTGCCGTTATTATTGTTATTGTTATTATTTGAACTGTTATCGGTCACTGTAATGTAATCGGTATGTACATAACCTGTGACCTCACTGCCGTTGACTTTTGCTTTCACCTGATACCAACTGCCGGTCTTTCCGGTAAT
Organism: Lachnospiraceae bacterium; assembly: GCA_902363555.1. Lineage (GTDB taxonomy): Bacteria > Bacillota > Clostridia > Lachnospirales > Lachnospiraceae > Catenibacillus. The sequence goes on from CABJAM010000002.1 coordinate 24,543, forward strand.
GGTGACCTTTTCGTCCTTGTAGATCAGGCCGTGGACGCCTGCGCTTGTGCTGGCTTCCTTGCGGACGTTCAACGCCGTAGTATTGCAGACACCTTCGCCGGAGGCCGGATCAACGGTCGGCGTTTCACTGTTTCCGCCGTTGTTATTATTGTTATTATTTCCTGCATCTGAGGAAATCGTAATATATGAGGAATGTACGAATCCGGTCACTTCGCTGCCGTTAACCTTGGTCTTAACCTGATACCATTCTCCAGTTTTACCAAGAATAGTTACCTTGGTACCCTGATTGATCAGACCATAGGTTCCTGCACTTGTGGAGGCTTCCTTGCGGACGTTCAATGCGGATGTATTGCAGACACCCTCGCCGGAGGCCGGTGTCACTTCGGCACCGCCGTTGTTCGTGTTCCCGCTGTTGCCTTCATTTCCGGTATTGCCGCCGGAGCTTCCCATCGTAACATAAGTGGCGTAAACAAAACCGGTGACACTGCTGCCGTTAATGGTCGTGTTCACTTTATACCATGAACCGGTTGTTCCTGTGATCGTTACCTTTGTTCCATATGTAATGTAGCCGAGAACGGATGCGTTGGTATTCGCATCACTGCGGACATTTAAGGCGCTTGTGTTACAGGTGCCTTCACCGGTGGCCGGCGTCACATCTGTGGGCGTTTCTGATGGCGTTGTATTCGTGTCACCGCCGCCATTATTTGCTGAGCCTCCGCCCAATGTTATATACTGTGCATAGACATAACCGCTGGTGCCTGACGCTGTGGTCACCTTATACCAGCCGTTGCTGCTCTCAGTGACAGTTACGGTCTGACCCGAGTAAAGGGCTCCGATCACGCCGCTGTCTGTGGAAGCGCCGCTTCTTAAATTAAGTACACCGACATTTACAGAGCCGGTCTGTCCGGATACGGCTGTATCGCCGCCGGAATTTGAGGAGCCGTCATCTGTGGAGACATACTGCGCGCTCACATATCCGGTCGTACCGTTGACGGAAATCGCATACCAGCCATTTTCCGAGGACAGGATGTCCACCTGAGTGCCTTTCGTCAATGTCGTTATGACCGAGGTATCTGTGGAGCCGCCGGAACGCACGTTGAGAACATCGCAGTTCACTGTTCCTGTGGTTGCCGCATACGCCGGTATATATTGTAAATTAGCAGCCTCGGTAAAAACCAGTGCCATAGCCAGCGTTATCCCGGCCTTCTTTCTGAGTCTTCCTAACTTATTCATACATTTCACCATTTCTATTCGTGTTTATTACAATTTTGTTACAAACCTATTATAACAACCTGACGGCTCCCTGTCAATAACTTTTGTAAAACATCTGTAACAATTATTCAACTTTTGTAATTATTTAGATATAGCTATGAGCACTTGGTGCCTGTTTTCACAAGGCTGTCTATATAACAAATGCGAAATAAAATTGAAAAGCATAGCCAAACATGTTATGATTTAACAATCTAAACTATCTACTTCATTTTTATATTTTTTGCTATAAACGCCACAAGCTTAGCTTGTGTTTTATATAGATATTTTTCATGTAAAGGAGATGATTTTGTGAAAATTATGTATAACAAAATTTGGAGGGTGACCATATTGTAGCTCTCCGACAAAATTGGAGGAAATTATGGTTAATTATAATTTAGATGGTGTTTGCTTTTCCTTAAAAGACGAACATGACTTTTCGTGGCTAAAATCACTTGGAACAGTTTTTACCGTATTTTCACAAAGTGATTCAGGTAATATTAGCTTTGGCGTAAACAGCGGGCATGAAAAGTGGTTTGTTAAAGTAGCCGGATTGAGAACATTAGAGTCCATCCGGACAACAACTGAAGCGATTGATTCATTAAAATCAGCCATTGCAATTTATGAAGATATTAAACACCAAAATTTAATTGAACTTATTAAGCACTACCAGTATGAAGATATTTATATTGCTATTTACAAATGGGTAGAAGGGGATTGCCTTTTTGATTATTGGAATTTTGAAAAATATCACAGTAATCCTCAAAAGATTGCCCCTGCTGAACGCTTCAAGCAATTACCGGTTACACAGCGAATAAAATCAGCAGATACTTTATTTTCGCTCTTAGATAAAGTTTCAAAAAGTGGATATGTTGCAGTGGATTTTTATGATGGCAGCATAATATATGATTTTTCTAATGATGTAACAACTATTTGCGATATTGATTTCTTTAGAAAAAAGCCGACTATAAATGATATTGGAGAAGAATATTGGGGAACAAAAAGGCTAAAGGCTCCAGAGGAATATATATTTAATGCAGTTATTGATGAAGCCACAAATGTTTATACCCTCGGAGCATTGTTGTTTAGCAACTATTTTGGTACTTTTACAGAAAGCCAAGTACAGCTTAGATATTCTCAAAATCAGTTTATACCTTGCTCATTTGAGAAATGGGATTTAAACAAGGCATGTTATGATGTTGTTTTAAAAGCAGTTGAATTGGATAGAACGAAACGATATCAATCAATTGAAGATTTTCATATGGCGTGGAACTTGGCATTACAAACAACATAAGCAAATAATCCACAAGAAGTGGCAGATCCAACTGCCCTAGTCAATGGCAAAGTGAATGCCAGCGCGTCCGGCCTGTGACTCCGGGGCCGCTTCTCCGGGGCAGGAACAGTACCTTTGGCAACGCGGTCTGTGGCCCCTTGAAAAAAGCTTACGTAGGGATTTAGTGAGACTTGGGTTAAAAAGGCACTCATTCGGGGCCAAAATCCGGGCTTACAAAGCCGGATTTTGAGGGCCAAGTTCAGCCAAAGTCATAAAGAGTTTTGGCTGAACATTGGCCCGGTGCCCCGAATGAGCGCCTTTTTGACCTTAGTCGAACTTAATCCCGGAGATGGCTTTTTCCAAGGGGCCACAGGCCGCGTCGCCGAAGGTACTGTTCCTGCCCCGGAGAAGCAGCCCCAGAGTCACAGGCCGGACGCGCTGGCACCCAAACCTGGGTAAGAACCAATGTTCATGCAGTTGTGCGCCGTTTTACATCTTTAACCAAAGAGCAGGGCGAACGCCGCCGGTGCATCTGCCATCGCTGAGATTTCCTTTTAAGATGTTGTTGCCCTGAATGCCAATATTTCCATCACCATGAACATACGCCGCTTTTACGCCAACCCGTCCGGGTGAGCGAAGCCACCACCACCAAATGGCCTCTTTCGTCGCAGCGATACGCCTGCTGTTGTTTATATCTTTTCTTTCAAACCAATACCGCTTGTTCTTTTTAGGGCTATACAATAACTCACTGCTATCGCCAAAATATTTACATGCAACATCTTCAATACTTAATAAAAAGATGTTATCCGCCGTATCTGCACCACCTTTTGTGCCATACCACTGATTATCCATATTTTTATTAAATACAGTGATAATCCTTGCTTTATCCGCTCCGCTGAATTTCTCATAAAACTCCCCATTAAGATACTTTCTCAATGAACAGTCCGCCCATGTTATATCCACATAAGCATCATGGTAAGAGCGCTGTTCTATAATATGTTCAGTGATCATTAAAAAGCAGTTGTTTTGAACATCGAGCACCCGCCAATCGTAATTACCGAATTGAATGATATTTCCTATTTTCATAAGGTCCTCCGTGACTTATCATTTGCAGCTTCACTTGGTACTCATTACGAACACCAGCTACCGATTTGCGCAAATTCACAGTAACGAGCACTCGCTATCCGCGCCAAAAGCACGCTGTATTTTAAGCTTTACGTATTTTAAGCTTTACGTATTTTACTTTCTTCGATTTTGATTTTCCCTGTTTTCAAAAGGCGTCCGATAGCCCGTTTGAATGCAGCTTTACTCAATCCGGTTTCACGCTCAATGACAGCCGGAGAAGCTTTTTCGGTAAATGGCAGCACGCCCTCGTAGCTTTCGATAAGTTCCATAATTTTAGCGGCGTCCAGATCCATTTGATACTGAACTTTTTCGTGCATGGATAATTCCAGCTTGCCGTCCTCGCGAACCTTTGAAACCCGCGCGGCCACAAGCTCGCCCACCTCGTGACTGCCATGGAGATCTCTCGACGGAATCAGACCGTGATACTTGTTTTCTACAGCCACAAATGCGCCAAATTCCGGGTGGAGCTGATAAATATAGCCATTGACATGATCATCCTTTTTATAAGGCGCATCACTTTTTAAATATTCATACAGCTTCATGGTGGCGCAAAGCCGGTTGCTTTTATCAATATAGAGGGCCACCAGATATTCCCCGCCTTCCCGAACCCTAGTCATCTGTTCTTTAAATGGCAGTAAAAGATCCTTGGGCAGGCCCCAGTCTAAAAAGGCACCGATCTTTGTCACCTGCTTTACAGTCAAAAGTCCGACCTGTCCAAGCGTCAGCTTCGGCTGTGCGGTGGTGGCGATCAGCCGGTCGCTGGAATCTCTGTAAACAAATACTTCGATCCGGCTCTCGATATCCATTCCCTCCGGCACTTCCTTTTTAGGCAATAAGATTGCTTCCCCAGCCGCGTCCTCCGGATTAGACAGATAAACCCCAAAGTCTTTTTTCCGAGTTACCTTCAGAATTTGTTTCTCTCCTAAACGTATCATTACATTCTCCATTCCGCCGCATCTGCACGGCTAATTGTTAAAATCTTGTTACAGATCAGACAGCCTGCGCATTTGCTGCGCAGACCGTATGAAAACATTAAACGGTTGTAGTGTTATCATAAAGCTTCATCTCCACGGTCACGTAAACCTGTCCATCCCGGCTGCACAGCGCCACAGTCACCACGCCGGGTTCCCGGTGCACTCTTGGGCATATCCGGTCGCCATAGACCGCTGAACGTTTATATTCCACCCGGAGCTGACGGATATCTTCCTCATCCTCCAGATATTCCAGAGCCATGGAAATATATCGGGCGTTGTTCACATGGCGGTTTGTATCCAGATCCGAACGCGTAACATAAAATGCTTCCTTATCTTCCATCACCTTGGGCAGCCGTATACGCCGCGGTTCATAGTCCATAGCATACTTTTCTTCCGTTCCGTAACCTTCCACATATTCCGGCGTCAGCTTTGATGGACGCCCGCTTTTCATATCGATCAATACCCAGATGGAATTGGCCACAGCATAGATGCCGTCGTCACTGCCTTCCTTCCCGGCGCCTTTTAATATGAAATTCCGGTAACCATACATGGCGTCAAAGCCGTATGCCCACGTGCCTGTGACTACATTTTCACCAAGCCTCGGGCGACGCTTAAAATCAATCTGCCAGGCGGTCAGCATCCATACATGCTGATGCTGTTCAAGGAAATCGATTCCCACGCCCAGTGCATCGGACTGCATCGTACTGCAATCCTGAAAATACCGCACGATCTGCGCTGCATCCACGCAGCCATCCCAGGCTACATCACTATAAGTTACCTTCCGTTCATATGTGTACATCCGTTCGCACTCCTTTACATTAGAGGGTCCGCACATCGGACATGCATCCGGGGGAGTGACATCTCCAGCCGGTACATGCAAGTCTGATGGTACGAAACAATAAATATCTGTATACAGAAAATGAGACAGTTCACAACGTAAACTGTCTCATCTCGTTTAACTGGGCTGGAAGGATTCGAACCTTCAAATGCAGGAGTCAGAGTCCTGTGCCTTGCCGTTTGGCGACAGCCCATCATCTCTTCAACGATGATTATTATATCACGTCTGTGAAAAATTGCAACCCCTTTTTTTAAATTTTTTTAATTTTTTACAAATTTATTTTTCAGGCAGTTTTTCAACCTGCCGGGAGACTTTAAAGAAAGCCCGGATTTACAGCATTTCCGGGCTTTTTTCATCGAAAAATACATTCTGATGATATACACCATCCTGGGATTTTATCATCCATCGATCCAATATTTATGCCTGCTCTCCCGTATAACTATGGTCCACGGTAATGACACACTGGCATCTTTTATCAATTTCCCGGATTTTATTTTGCAAATCTGTCACGAATGTATGTGTTTTCTCGTTATTATATGAATAAGGAACAACTATATCAAATATCAGATTTATCTGCTCCTGTCCATTCACAAGCCGAAAATCATGGGCGGTGACATGCGCATCCATTTCCCGGACCACTTCGTAAATCTGATTCCGCCACTGGCAGACAAATGCATCATCCACGTCCACCGGGTCCATATGTATGACAAGAAAAATTCCAGTCTCCCGGGTCACATCCCGCTCAATCCGGTCAATAAGCTCATGGGAAACCTCAATATTGACATTATTGGGCACCTCCGCATGGATAGTGGCCATACTCCGCGTAGGTCCATAGTTGTGTACGATCAGGTCATGGGTGCCTACAATGCCATCGTAAGATTCCACCTTGCTTTTAAGCAGCTGATAAATCTCCGGGTCCGCAGTCTCGCCAAGCAGCGGCCGAATCGTATCCCGGGCAATCCCCACACCGGCCAGCACAACAACTACGGCCACGATCAGCCCCACGAAGCCATCCACATTCCAATCAAAAATCCGATATATTAATATAGAAGCAATGGTGGCGGAGGTCGTCAGCACATCCCCCATGGCGTCGGCCGCCGTAGCCTTCATCACCGATGAATTGATCCGCTTCCCCAGCGTCCGGTTAAATATCCCCAGCCACAGCTTGACACCGATGGAAAGACACAGGATTACAACTGAAATCAGACTGAATGTCAGCGATTCCGGATGGAGTATTTTCTCAAACGCGCTCTTTACAAATGTAAAGCCCACTTCGATGACCATGCAGGCTACGATAAATGCGGCAATATACTCATACCTTCCGTGCCCGAAGGGATGCTCCTTATCCGCCGGCCGGCTGGCCAGCTTTACCCCTACAAAAGAAATGATTGAGGAAAATGCATCCGAAAGGTTATTAAACGCGTCCGCCACAACAGCGATACTGCCCATGATCGTTCCAATAAGCACTTTAACTCCGAAAAGCAGCACATTGCAGAAAATTCCCACCACACTGGCCAATATGCCATAGGCCGTGCGCACCCGGCTGCTATCGATCTGCTCATAATCTTTAACAAACAGCTTTACTAAAAATCCCGTCATAACGCTCACCACTTCCTTTAGTCTTCATCCCGGATCTTCCCATTTTCCACGGTGAGTACCCGGTCCGACACACTTTCCACAAAAGGAATATCATGGCTGATGATCAGCACGCCCATCCCTTCTGCGGCCAGATTGCGGATGATCTTCGTCAGATCCCGGGTCGTCTGCGGGTCCAGCGCCGCCGTCGGCTCATCAAAGCACAGCAGCTGCGGATTGGTCACGCAGGACCGGGCAATGGCCACCCGCTGCTTTTGCCCGCCGGACAGCTCATAAGGATGGCTCAGAGCCTTATCGGCAAGCCCCAGGCTTTGAAGCATATCCATCGCTTTTTTCTGCGCCTCATCCCCCCGCAGCTTATGAACATCCGTCAGCGCCAGAGTCACATTTTTCAATACAGACATATGGGGAAATAGATGATAGCTCTGAAACACCATACCCATCTGCTTACGGATATCGTAAAGCTCATCCCTGGCCGCATAGACCATCTTTCCATCCTTTTCCTCGCACATGAGCCTGCCATTGACGGCAATACTTCCCTTGTCCGGCTTTTCAAGCCCTGTAATGCAGCGGATGATCGTCGTCTTGCCAGCGCCGGACTGGCCAAGCAGCGAGACGATCTCGCCCTTTTTCACATTAAAATTAATATCCTGAAGGACCTGAATGCCCTTAAACGCCTTATAAAGTCCACTTACTTCCAGAAGCATTTCATCACTCCTCATCTATTCTTCGTAATATACTTTCTTTTCTGCCCGGTTCAACAGCTTAGTGATCACCGCCGTCAAAACCAGATAAACGACACCCACCACGATATAAGGCGTCAGCGTCACGTCACGTGTGGAAATACTTTTGGCGATCTTAAAGATTTCCGTGATTCCCAGTGCATAAACAAGGGATGTATCTTTAATGAGGGTAATGATCTCGTTGCCAATGGACGGCAGTGTCCGCTTGATCACCTGCGGCATAACAATCTTTAAATTAATCTGCAAGGAGCTAAAGCCCAGAAGCCTTGCAGCTTCCAACTGCCCCTTCTCCACCGACTGGATACCCGAGCGGAAGATTTCGGCAAAATAAGCCGCATAATTAATAATGAAGGCAAAAAAAACATAGGGCAGACGTGTCCGTCCAAATAACTGCACGCCCACGGCAGGCAGGCCAAAGAAAATCAAAAACATCTGCAAAAGCAGCGGTGTTCCCCGCAGCACCCATGTATAAAGCCCGGAAATCCAGCGCAGCACACGGACCTTGGACACCCGGCACAACGATATGAGCGCTCCCAGCGGAATTGACAAAATCAGTGTAATCGCAAAGGTTCCCAGGGTAATTCCAAGGCCCTGGAGAATCTGCGGCAATATTTTAATTATATAATCCATAAATCGTACCCCTGTAATCTTTTGTTATAGTACGCCCAAAGCCGGAAAGGCAGTCACCTTCCCGGCTTAATCACAGCCACACACAATCGTGTGTTACATATTCACTTTACAGCTAAATCTATGTACCGGCGCCGGTTATTTTACGATATCGGAACCGAACCATTTCGTGGAAATCTCTGCGGCCGTACCGTCGGCTTTCATTTCCTCAAGAGCATTATTCAGAGCAGCCAGCAGAGCCGTATCCTCTTTGCGGACACCTACGGCATATTCTTCTGCGCCCAGGCCTTCTTCCAGGATCACATATTTGGAAGGATCATCCTTGTGGGAAATCACATAGTCCAGCAATACCTTGTCAGCCACAACAGCGTCGGAACGGCCGGCTTCCATATCCATGATTGCCATATCATTTGTATCAAATGTCGGACGTTCACCAAATGTGGAGGAAATCTCCGGATTGGCATCCATAGCCTCCACAGCGCTGGAATCGGTCTGAGCAGCTACGGTCTTTCCAGCCAGATCTGTAAGCGAAGCGATACCGGAATCCGCCATGGTCACAACAACCTGATCATTATCCAGGTAAGGATTGGAGAAGTTCACTTTCTCCTTACGCTCATCTGTAATACTGTAGCCATTCCAAATCAGATCAATATTGCCCTGATTCAGTTCCTGTTCCTTCATATCCCAGTTAACTACCTGGAACTCCACTTCAATGCCAAGCTTTTCGCCCACGGCCTTTGCCATATCAATGTCAAAACCGACAAGCTCATTATTTTCATCAAGGAAGCCCATGGGAGCAAAGGTATCATCCACACCGATGATCAGCTTTTCATAGCCCAGCTCCGCCGGTTCGCCGGCATCTGTGCCCTGTGTCTGCGGTGCCTGTGTTTCGTCCGCAGCATCCGTGGTATCCTCAGCATCCGTAGCTTCTGTCGTTTTTGTCTCCGGGGCCGTGGCCGGAGCCTGGCTTTCCTTGTTTTCTGTTGCTTTCGTTTCAGCGGCATTGTTTCCGCAGGCTGCCATAGACATGACCATCACCGCAGCCAGTAATAATGCTGTCAATCGTTTCATTTTTACGTATCCTCCTGAAATATATTATTCATTATTTCGCTATTGAATTATCACTCTACCATAGTAGAGTATCAACCTCAAAAAGTCAAGTACTTTTTTACAATTTTAGAGCTTTACTTCATCAACGCAACTATATATAATGATTTTGCGTCACACTTCCTGATAACACAGCAAAATATAATACTTACATTAAAAATAGGGGAGATCTAACATGAGAAGAGAAAATTTATCGATCACGATCAACGATTTTGATCTTGAGGAATTTAAAACATACTTATATGAAAGGGAAAATTCTAATGCGACCATTGAAAAATATATGACCGATGTGCGCACCTTTTATAATTTTCTAAATGGCAGCCAGACGGTTAACAAGAAATGTCTTGTCGCTTATAAAGACTGGCTCGTCGAGCATTATGCCATCACCAGTGCAAATTCCATGATCGCGGCCCTAAATCAATTTCTGCTTTTTATGGAAGCCGGCGCGCTGCGGATCAAGCGGCTGAAAATACAGCGACAATTATTTGCCCAACAGGAAAAGGAGCTGAACCGCGAGGAATATCAGCGCCTGATCAATGCAGCTAAAGCCAAAGGAAAGCCGGAATTGGCACTGATCATAGAAACAATCTGCTCCACCGGTATACGGATCAGTGAATTGCATTATTTCACGGTGGAAAATGTCAAACAGGGCCGTATCCGGGTTCAAAACAAAGGAAAAAATCGGGTCATTCTGATCCCCGCCGCATTAAAAATGAAGCTGCTGTACTTTTCACAAAAACAGCAACGAACGAAAGGATGTATATTTGTTACACGCACGGGAAGATCAAGAAACCGGAGCAATATATGGTCCGATATGAAAGCACTCCACCAGACAGCCGGCGTCGATGCCATAAAAATTTTTCCACACAATCTGCGGCACCTGTTTGCCAGGGTATATTACGCCGCCACAAAGGACTTTGTCGGTCTGGCCGATTTATTAGGCCACAGCAGCCTGGAGGTCACGCGGATTTATACGGCAACAGCAAGCGATACATATCAACAAAGGATCGAAGGCCTGATGCTCGTATAACGCCCGGCAAATAGGAGTGCCCCACCGGCAATTACTACATAATAACAATTATGTAATAAACGACATTAAATTTCCAGTTACTGTTATTTTATTGTATATTTTTTTTCTTAGTATGTCAATTGTATTTATTCTGAACTTGTATATTTAATCTTCCTACATCCCCCACTGTAAAAAACACAGACGACGGAGTGCTTTTTCTGCATGCAAATAATGCCCCTGGGATACCTCATGGGTACAATTCCCGGCCCGTTTTTCTCCCAGCGGCAGAATATTACATAATAAAGCTTCAAATGATTTTTATCTGTGACAAATACGCCAGACCTGCGCCCCATCCCACTGGCCGTATAAAGATATAAATACCTGTATCCGGCTTCAATTACTACATAATTGTTATTATGTAATATCGGCCCCCAAAGGAGGAAGAGAAATGAAAAGGATACTCGCTTTATTAATGACTGTCGTTTTGTGCATATCCTGCAGCGGAATCTTTGTTATGGCACAAAATATGGCAGCGCCAGAATCAACAATCCCGGATACGTCAGAAACGCAGACAACCGATGAAACGCAGCCGGAAACACAGGAACAGACCGGCACCCAGGGTCAGACAGATGCCGGCAAAACACAGCCGGAGACACAAATTCAGTCCGGCACCCAGAGTCCGACAGATACCGGCAAAACACAGCCGGAGACACAAGGTCAGTCCGGTACCCCCAAAACACCGGCAGAAACTAAAGCTCCGGTGGATTCCCACGTACCGGCAGATACTCAGGCACCAGAGGATACGCAGCCCTCAACCGACACATCCACAGCCCCACAGGAAACACAACTACCAGATGAAACTACGGATACGAATGTCAATGCCCTTTCGATACAGCCATTCGGTACATCCATTCCATCATCACAAACAAAGATAATCACAAGCATCAGCAGTGAAGATTCACTGACATGGCCAGGAGAAGGTTCAGCCACAGACCCAAAGAAAAGATCCGGAACAAGTAACAGAGCTGTATTTGTCGTCGAAACCGTGGACGAACAGGCAACCATCAATGGCACGGTGGGCCATTATCAGCGTCAGTTAAGCTACGGCGAAACTATTTTTGATTTAACCGTTGTTTCCAGAGATGGCACAGCCACGACCTGCTATCGCATCACCGTAACGCGGACGAAGCCCTCACAAACCGGCGTGCCCAGATTAGATGATTTTTCCATTATTCCCACCAGCACAGACAGCTCCCAGGACGGCGGTATAATTGGCTTTGACCCAACGAAGACATATGACTATCAAAAAACCGGAGATACCGAATGGACGGCTGTGCCTGCCAATGCCAGTGAGGTACGCGGGCTAAGTGCAGGTACATATAATATCCGCTATGGCGAAACTGCTACTGCCGGCCCCGGTAGCAGCAGTATTTCCATAACAGTTCCCGTACAGGCGCCCAAAAGCATCGGCCTTGGAAAATACCTGCTAAAACAGCTCACTCAGCTAAACACCCAATTAAATTACCCGGCAAATGCAACCCCCGGCGAGAATGTCACGGTCAGTGCCGTCCTGCCGATTAATAACCTGATGATCACAGGCATTAACTGGGAAGAAACCGGAAGCTCGACCTTGGCACATGGGGGTACATTCACCGGTACATGTTCCATCAGCGCAAATCCGGGAGGCGACTATTTATATGAGTTCACATTTAAAATGGAGAACTTTGACCTTAATCTCACGGAGATTTCCTACGTAATCGGAAACTATTATACGATCCGTCTGGACCCCCAGCTTCTATTTGATCTAAATATATCAATTATTCCGGCAGATACCCGGGAGACGTTGAACAGCGGCAGTCTCACTTACTATAAAGAGGGATTGCAGGTCACCATCAAAGCAACCCCGGTCCAGGCCGGTGGTTACAACATCGACCGGATCATTGCTGTCGATAGCTCTGGTCAGGAGCTTCATTCGGATTCTGGCGATACACTAATCGTCAATATGGATGCGGATTATATAATAAGGGCCGATATGACCGGTATTCCGGCAAATTTTGTCGCACTGGATGTCGTTCGCGCCCAAATCCCCAAGGATTTAGCTGTTCTGGAATCTTCCTCCATGGAGGAAACAAAAAAATTGCTTGCAATAGAATTTAATATTCGTCAACTTTTGAAAAATAATCAGAGCTTTGTGGATGACTATGTTCAGCAGCTTTTGGACGCAGTCAACCGTATGCAGTACCGGAGCGCCATTGTGGATGAGATCAATGTGCAGCTTCAAAGGATTCCGGCCAATCTCAGTATTTACACCCAGGACACCTTAGCGGCATTAAATACGGCCAAAGCTGCTGCCCAGGAACCCATCGATGACCACTGGGATATGCGGCGTCAGTCCGAGGTGGACACGCTGGCCGAGCAGTTGAAAAATGCCATTGATGCTCTGACCAAAATTCCCGCCCCGGCCCCGGCCATGCCTGAGCTTCTCAGTAAAACGGATACAAGTATATCTGTCATCCCAATTGCCGGCCAGGAATATTCCATTGATAACGGAATAAACTGGGTAAGCGACGGTGTTTTTACCGGTCTGAGCCCTGTTTCCGATTATCAGATCATTGCCCGGGTACTTGAGACGCCCACCACAGGATTAAGCCCGGCCAGCGCCCCCTTAACTGTGACCACGGATAAATCCGCTGCGGCCGCGCCAAAAGCACCGGAGCTTAAAGAAGCTACAGTAGATTCCATCACTGTAAATACTGTTCCCGGACAGGAATATTCCATCGACGGCGGCAAACACTGGCAGGACTCCGGTAAATTTACAGGACTTGAGAGCAATACAAGCTATACCATTATCACCCGGATCAAGGAAACTGCCACAGCCTATCCCAGCCCGGCCAGCGCAGCACTGAAAACGGCCACTGAGATGGTCGAAGAATCGGAATCTGAATCACAATCGGAATCGCAAACAGAATCCGAATCGCAGACGGAATCCGAATCACAATCCGAGTCTCGGACAGAGTCCGAATCACAGTCTGAAACTGTCAAGCCCCAGCCCGAGACAAAGGCTCCGCCCATAGGAACCGCCAAAACCGGAGATACCACACCGATTACTTTCACACTGGGCATTTTGGGCGTCTCTTTCATAATCATCATCGTATCCGTATATTTATGGAAGCGAAATAAACAGACCCGATAATAAAAGATAATATCTTACCTTAACAGGAAAAACGACCGCTGCCTGCATGAATTATGAATGAGGCAGCGGTCGCTCTATTTGCCAGCAGTCGTTTTGCTTTCAGACGCCTCCTTGCGTCCTCTTTCGTTTTTTATAATACATTCAGGTATTGCAAAATCTTAAAAGAAAAATGCAGCTTGATCAGCTCATCGCCGTGATTCAGCGGATTCCCCGTAATCTTCCGTATTTTTTCCATCCGGTACAGCAGCGTATTTTTATGAATATGGAGATAATTGGCCGTCTCCATCGTATTCTGTGAAAAATTCAAGTACTGGTACAGCGTATTTAAAAAATCCGTGCCCTTCTTCTTATCATAATTCATAAGCATGGGCAGCGCCGGGTGGCAGAACTCCCACAAGCTGTAATCCTGGCTCTCGCACACCTCCAGAATATGAAAAATGGACATCGTCTCATACCGGTGCAGGCCGCTTTCCCGCAAAATACGCTGGCCCAGGTCAGCCGCCTTTAAAGCCTGTTCGTAATACTTGCGGATCTCCTGGATATTCTCAAAGTTATTGCTGATGCCGGCAATAATGCCGTTATGCTTTAAATAGCTCTCCAGATCCTGACTTTCAAACCGGTGGTTCTGGCCCTGGCCGCAGCCATTGATCAGCAATACGATATTATTATCATAGACGACGTAAAGGCTGCCGGGCACAAGGCGCTGCAGGTCGGAAATGATCAGGTCCTGCTTGGCCTGGGAGGTCAGATTGTTTTTCTGGCTGATGGTGAGGATGAACAGCTCATCCTTGAGCACATAGCCCAGCGTCGCCAGCCGTTCCTTGCTCCCCTCAAAATTTCCCGCCTTACTGTCCAGCAGGTCGCCGATAAAATAGGCGTACATCGTGCCCTTATTCTTCTTATAAAAATCGTTTTTCTGAAGCTCAATGGACGTAATACGGCAAAGGCGGTGTACAAGCTCATAGTCATTTTCCGTAAATGGCTTGTTCATCTCATAAAGCATGACGTGGCCCACCTCAATATCGTGGATCGTCACCGAGCCCACCAGCATCCCGCTTTTATGCACCGGGTTAAAAAAGTAAAATGGCCGGCTGCTTTTTCGGACCTTATCGTCGATCTGCATTTTCCGGATCTGCTGTATCCCTTCCTTTGCAATCTGGCCCATGGCCGTCTCCTCCGCCATCAGCTTGCTGTCTGCCACGGTTCCCGAGGAAAAGGCCAGATATTTATAGCTGTTATCCACGATGAACAGTGGATTTCCAAGAATCCCGTAAGCCACATCACAAATGCCCTGAAGTCCGGCGTCTGCAAACAGGGCGTCCAAAAAGGCCCGCATTCCGGTAACGACCTGCTCCGATTCCAGAAAAATATCCTGTACCCGGTTATAAATGACAAAAGCATCCTCCTCCGACGTGATCATCAGCAGATTCAGGTTACTGCCCGGGGAAATTTCCGGACGGGAACCGGTCCTGCCATAACATAAAAAATTCACACAGTAGTCCTGATGAAACTGTCCGGGCAGCTCCTTTATCTGGCCAAAGTATAAAATGTTGGGCAAAAATACAGCCTGTGCCCGGGTAATCATCCGGATTCCGGTAATGTCAATTTCCATATTCTTTTTTTCAAGTACATTTATGGGGCAATCGCCCAATCGCTCAATAATCTCACACAATCGCATAAACTGTCCACCTTTCATAGAGTTTGCACAAAAACCATATCCACCAATTGTCCATCTTTACATTTTTCATAAATCCGTACGAAGTCTGGCAGTGGAAATTCATATTTCTTTGTGCGTCTGCACGATGTTTTTATTTTAACATTATACTATAATTAGACCATACCAAGCAATGGTAACCAATAAAATTTTACATATATATAAGGAGGACTTTTTAACATGAGAGATGAAATCATCGCAACAATGGCAAAACGTGCCGCAGGACTTTTCGGAAAGGACGAATCCTTTTTCACAGCAGACACCACATTTGAAGAATTAGGTATGAAATCCGTAAACTATTCCCAGATCATCACCTACTGTGAAGATGAATACGACGTTGAAATCCCATTCATGGAATTCAGAAGAAAGAAAACTTTCGGCGAAGCTGCTGATTTTATCGAAGAACTTCTTGAGTGCTAGTCTTTACACAAGACATATAATGTCATCGAACATCCTATGGATGTAAAAAAGAGGAGGATTTAACATGGATATTCCAAAACCAC
Source organism: Lachnospiraceae bacterium (assembly GCA_902363555.1). GTDB lineage: Bacteria > Bacillota > Clostridia > Lachnospirales > Lachnospiraceae > Catenibacillus. The sequence continues at coordinate 40,493 of CABJAM010000002.1, forward strand.
CCGAAGTCGAATTATTTACAAAAAAAGAGACATTTAAAGGTGTCGAGCTTGAAACTTTATACCGTCAGGCCAGAACTCCGGTAGACCCGGAAGCAGGTCTTGACCTTTCAAAGCTGGGCGGCATGGCTTCCACAGCCCACGGCTTCTGCGCCGCTTTTAATCAGCGTACATATGTTACCGACGACGGCCTGATCTGCGAGCAGGATGTTCCTGTAAAAATGCGTGACGGCGTGACGATCTACACCGATATTTTCCGTCCGAAGGATCAGACAAATATCCCTGTTCTTGTATCGTGGAGCATGTACGGCAAGCGCCCCGGCGACGGTATGAGCGAATGGCAGGTGATGGGCGTTGTTCCCGGAACCGTGTCCACCATGGCTAAATTCGAGTCTCCGGACCCCGGCTACTGGTGCCATAAAGGCTATGCTATTGCCAACGTGGACCCCAGAGGTGTCGGCCATTCCGAAGGCGATATCAATATGTTTGGTACACAGGATTCTCAGGACGGCTACGATTTCATCGAATGGCTGGCTACAAGATGGTGGTGTAACGGTAAAGTCGGCATGAGCGGTAACTCCTGTGTTGCTATGACTCAGCTCCGTATTGCCGCACAGTGCCCGCCGCACCTGACCTGTATCGCACCGTGGGAAGCTACCACCGATATTTACCGTCAGTCCTTATACGAGGGCGGTATCCCGGCGCTGACCTTCAATGAGTTCATCGTTGCATCCATGACCGGTCCAAGCCTCATCGACGACCAGGTTGCCATGGGCCGCAGATATCCGCTGATGAACGAATACTGGGAAGACAAGATCCCGGATCTGTCCAAGATCCGCATCCCGACCTACCTGTGCGCATCCTGGAGCCATTTCCATCTGGCTGGCTCTATTTACAGCTTCCGTAAGATCAAATCTACGAAGAAGTGGCTGCGTGTTCACAGAGAGCAGGAATGGCCGGATATGTACAACCCGGACAATATTGCCGACCTGACACGTTTCTTCGACCGTTACCTGAAAGAAATCCATAACGGCTGGGAAATGACTCCGAAGGTACGTCTTGAGGTTATGGACGCTTATGACTGCGATTACCAGACAAACCGTCCGGAAAAAGAGTTCCCGTTAAAGAGAACTCAGTATACAAGATACTACCTGAATGCTGAAGATAAATCCTTAAATACAGAGCCTGTTCCATATGAAGCTAAAGCCAGCTATGATCCGGAAAATGAAGAGCTGAACTTCGATATCACCTTCAATGAAGATGTGGAGATCACCGGTTACAGCTTCCTGCGCCTCTTTGTTGAGGCCGACGGCCATGACGATATGGACCTGTTCATTACCTTAAAGAAGCTGGATGAAGACGGCAACTGGCTGCCGACCTACATCCTCAACGAGCCGCATCCGGGCCCATGGGGCAAGATGAGAGTTTCCCACCGTGAACTGGATCCGAAGCTTTCCACCAAGTTCCAGCCGGTACAGGCTCACAGAAGCGAGCAGAAGCTTTCCCCGGGCGAGATCGTTCAGTGCGATATCGAAATCGTACCGACCTCCAGAATCTGGCATAAGGGCCAGACCTTCCGTGTGGAGATCGCCGGACGTTATATCCGCGAGGGATGGTTCGAGCCATTATCCTGGGAAACCGATAATAAGGGCAAACACATCATCCACACTGGCGGACAGTATGAGTCCTTTATCCAGTTGCCGATCGTACCACCTAAATATTCCACAAAGGGCGGCTACGCATATCGCTAAAGACATTAGTGGCGGTGGTTTTAGGACCACCGCCATTTTTAAGAGTTCGTGCACTTGAGCAATCGGGAGGTCATTTATTATGGTACTTGGTATCGGAACGGACATTTTAAAAATCGACCGCTTATTGCCGGAAACACTGACGCCTGCGGATTCTTTTTTCAAAAAAACATTCACCGCAGAGGAAGCGGAGGAAGCGGCCACGCGCCCGAATCCTTTCCACTACTTTGCCACCCGCTTTGCCGGCAAGGAGGCTGTATTTAAAGCGCTGCGCCTGCATCCCGACGGCGTCCGGCTGTGCGATATTGAAATACTTACCTCCCTTGATGGAAGCCCCTATGTCATCCTCCACGGGCGCCTGTTAAAAATCGCAGAGGAAAAAGGGATCGACCAGATCCTCCTCTCCCTCTCCTACGACACCGATTATGCCATCGCTTACGCGCTGGCGCAGGGTGAAGGGCCCCAGGGCATGACACTGATGCCGGACTGACATCACAATAAAATAAAAAACCAACGAAATATAAAAGGAGATTCAACCATGGCTAATGATTTTATCGAGAAGCTTGCCGTCCAGGCAAAAAAGAACCCCAAAACCATCATTTTCCCGGAAAGCAATGAATTAAAAATCTATCAGGCTGCCCGCAGGATTTTAGATGACGGCATCGCTTACCCGATCCTTGTAGGTAAACCGGAGGAGATTGAAGCCTTCGCCAAAGAAAATAACGTATCCATCGAAGGCTTTAAAATCGTGGATAACACCGATCCGGAGCTGGTTCAGGCTGTCATCGCTGAGTTTTTGGCACTGACCGACGAATATTCCGAAAAAGCTCTGAACCGTAAATTCAAAACACCGCTGAACTTTGCCGCAGGTATGGTACGCGTAGGCAGAGCCGACGCTCTGGCTGCCGGTATCCTCCACACCACCGGTGAAGTGATCCTGTCCGCTCAGCAGTTCATCGGCATGCAGGAGGGCGTGGAGACGATTTCCAGTCTTGGTATCGTTATTTCCCCAACACTGAAAACCTCCGAAGGCAATCTGCTTGCAATCACCGACTGCGCTGTATGCGCTAACCCAAACGCTGCTGAGCTGGCCGATATTGCCATCGCTTCCTCCAACACAATGAACAGCCTTCTTGGCTGGGAACCGAGAGTAGCTATGCTCTCCTTCTCCACAAAGGGAAGCACCGAGCATGAGCTCGTGGAAAAGGTGCGTGAGGCTGTGCGCATTGCCAATGAAAAACGTCCGGACTTAAAGATCGATGGTGAGTTCCAGGTGGACGCCGCCCTGCTTCCTGAGATTGCCGCCAAAAAGGTTAAAGTTCCAAGTGAAGTTGCCGGCAAAGCCAATATCATCGTATTCCCTAACCTGGAAGCCGGAAATATCGGCGTTAAGCTCATTCAGATGTTCTCCGGAGCCACAGCTCCAGGACCTCTGCTCCAGGGCTTTGCAAAACCTGTGACCGATTTCTCCCGTTCCGCACCAGTGGATGAGATCGTAGAAAACCTGATTATGCTGGCCGTTCGTGCCCAGGGCGCAAAGGAGTATTAATACCATGAAAAATACATATAAGATTTTTGCTATCAATCCGGGCTCCACTTCCACAAAGATTGCCCTTATTGAAAACGATAACGTACTTTTTTCCAAAAATGTTTCCCATGACGCCAATAAACTGGCTGAATTTGACGGTATTTCCGCTCAGATGCCTTACCGCATGGAAACCATCTTAAACCTTTTAAAGGAAAGCAATGTATCTCTGGACGGCATTGACGCCTGCGTCGGCCGCGGCGGCGGTCTGATGTCCATGGAGGGCGGCACCTATGCGGTGGATGAACTTATTCTGGACCATGCCACCAGAGGCGCCAACGGCGTACAGCACCCGGCACAGTTAGGCTCCCAACTGGCCAACGAATTTGCCAAACAGTATAATTGCCCGGCCTTCGTTGTAAATCCTCCCGATGTGGATGAATATCAGGATCTGGCCCGTATGACTGGTGTTAAAGGCGTTTACAGACACAGCCATCTGCACGCGTTAAACTTAAAGGAAACCGCTATCCGTCACGCAGCTTCCGAAGGTAAGAAATACGAGGACTGCAATTATATCGTCTGCCATATCGGCGGCGGCATTTCCGTATCCGCCCACCGCAAAGGCCGCATGATCGACGGCAATGACATCGTGGAGGGTGAAGGCCCTATGGCTCCTACCCGCTGCGGAAGCATGCCGGCTGCCGGCCTGATCAAGCTGTGCTATTCCAAACCTGTGAATGAGGTAAAGCCGATCTGCACACGTTCCGGCGGTATCGTCAGCCATCTGGGCACCTCCGATACGCTGGAGGTGAGCAACCGGGCGGCTGCCGGCGATAAGCACGCAAAAATGGTATGGGATACGATGATCTATCAGATCGTTAAATATATCGGTTCCATGGCAACCGCACTCCACGGCCAGGTAGATGGTATCCTTCTGGGCGGCGGCATGGTCTACAATGAGGATCTTGTCAGCCAGATCAAAGAAGGCTGCCAGTGGATCGCACCGGTTTATGCTTACCCGGGCGAATTTGAAATGGAAGCTATGGCTTCCGGAGCTATCCGCGTACTTAAAGGCGAAGAAGAGCTGAAAAAATACAGCGGAATACCAAGCTGGAGCGGATTCGATTTTGAATAATACCGCGCAAAAAGAGGGCTGTCATGCCCTCTTTTTTTTATGCGATTGCGCGAGGCAGCATACCACCTGCTGCGCGCAGGCAGCGCGCCAAATGGCCGCGCCTGATGCATGCCTTACCTCTCAAGCATTGCCTACGATCAGCCTTCCGCCCACGAAAACCTTCTGTATCTCTCCATTTTTATCCAACGCCACCAGATCTGCATCCTTACCCACATCAATGCTTCCTTTGCGGTCGAAAACTCCGATGAGCTTCGCCGGGTTTTCTGTGAGCAGCGGAAGCAGCTCCTCCATAGGACGCCCCGTAAATTTCATAAGATTTTTCAGCGCCTGACAAGTCGTTAATGTACTGCCGGCCCGTACGCCGTTGGACTTTAACTTAGCATCGCCGTCCACGACAACCACGTCATTGACGCCCAATCTGTATTCGCCATCGGGAAGCCCGGCCGCCATGATTGAGTCGGTCATGGCCACGACCCGGTCCAGGCCCTTTGTTTTTAAAATCAGGCGGACCGTTCCCGGATGCAGGTGCCGCCCATCGCAGATCACCTCACAGTAAACCGTATCCGCCTCCAGCACTGCGCCGAAGATGGATGGAAAATGCTGATGGAGGAGCTTCATGGCATTGCCTGTATGGGTGCTGGCCATGGCCCCACTGCGTATGGCCGCCATGCTCGTCTCATAGTCCGCACCAGAATGGCCAATCGCTACCTGGATACCCATACGTCTCAGCTCCGGGATAAAATCCACCATCCCCTCAAGCTCCGGGGATACAGTGATGTAGCGGATACCGCCGCCGGCCCGCTCCTGATATTCCTTTACAAGCGCCGGGTCCGGACATGTTTTAAGCAGATGTTCCGGCATAGCCCCCTTATATTCCGTGGATAAAAAGGGGCCCTCCAGATGAATCCCCAAAAGCCGGGCGCCCTTATGTGCAATTTCCTGCCAGCTTCGATACTGGTCCAGGCACCATAGTGTCTGCTCCTTTGTATCCGTCAAAACGCTGGCCAGCCAGCCGGTAGTGCCCTGGGATGCAAAAAACCGGCATATTTTTTCCAGATCCTCACAGGATGCGCCGTTCACATCCACCCCCACGGCGCCGTGGGTATGAATGTCGATAAAGCCGGGAACTACGCGCAGACCTTCAAAATCACAGACACGGGCATCCGGATAGCGCTCACCTACATCCGGGCCAATGGCCTCAATGCTCCCGTTTTTTAGGACCAGAGACGTTTCTTCAAATTTGCGGTTTACATAAATCTCAGCATTCCTTATTAGTGTACACGTAATCTTTTCCTCATACATATGACCTGCTTTACTTCCCCCTTCGCCGACCGGATTTTTTACCGTTAAAATGTCCTGTATGCCGCTTTCCGCACTTTACTTTTCCATGGCTTTATATCGGCAGATCATTTCATCCAGAGATACCTGTTCCACCAGCGGAGCTTTTCCGTAAGAGCCAAACTGTACGATCAGCGTACCCACGGCCTCCTTCACACCGGCCTCAATACAGGCCACGATGGCCGCCACATCCTCATCGGGAATATTGCCATACATGACTGTATCCATGATGGGTTCAAGGAAAGCCCGGGGATCAAACTGGTCTTTTTTGCTTTCCAGCAGTTCGTAAATGCCGCCGATGGAAGCGCTTGTTTGTTTATCCGGATATTTTGCAAAAAATTCCTTCATATTGCGTGTTACCGCCAGACGGATATCCGTATCCACATTGATTTTATTAATCCCGCACGGAATGGCCGCCTTCAGCTCGTCAATGGAAATCCCGTAGGTATTTGTCAGAGCGCCGCCCAGAGCGTTGATCTCACGGACAATGTACTGGGGAACCGTGGATGAGCCATGGGATACAAGGGCACAGAAAATATTTTCATGGTTCAGACATTCCCGGATAGCGATGGCAATCTCCTTGCGCAGCTTAACATTCTTTCCTTTGGACGCGCCGTGCATGGTTCCATAGGAAATCGCCAGGGCATCCACCCTGGTATTTTTAATAAATTCCACAGCACTTAATGGATTGGTATACGTGGATGCGGCGGCAAAAACATGATCCTCCACGCCGGCCAGAACGCCAAGCTCACCTTCCACACTGACGCCGCGGGCATGGGCATACTTTACAACCTCCCGGGTCAGTTCCATATTTTCCTCAAAGGGCAGGGAGGAGCCGTCGATCATCACCGATGTGTAGCCGCCCTCGATGGCCGCCTTACAGGAATCAAAATTTTTCCCGTGATCCAGATGGAGCACCACCGGAATATCCGACGTCGCACCATATTTTTTTACAGCGTTGGCAATATTTTTGGCCCCGATCTTTTTATCCTCAAGGGTTGCATTGGCAAAATCTACCCGTCCGCCCATAAAGCCATTGGCCAGATCCGCCCCCTGAAGTATTGCGGCAGAACGAAACATCTCATGGACCTGGATCACCGCTTTGGCCTGCGCCACGGCATTGACATTGAACGCGCCCTGGGCAAAACCATATTTCACCGTAGTCTCAAGTAAAGGTCGTAATGGTATTAACGGCATATAAATAACTCCCTTCTTTCATCGCAACAGTTTAAAGCGACCGAACTGCTGCTTATAACTGATATCTAAGCGATCATTCATCGTGCAGCTGTGCTACAAAATCTGTAAATGTCAGTGTAATATCCGGGTGGTTCTGGAGCAGACTCACTGGAAATTCACTGGTCGGCTCTCCATGTCCGGCCCGCCGCACAACGGCCCGGTGCCAGTTTCTAAAGCACCCGAGACGGATTTTCCTGGCATGGGCAATCTCGTAGATGCCAATAGTTACGCAATATCTGGGCATATCCTCCAGCGCGCCGTTAAAATCACCGATGGCATTGGCTGTGCGGGTTTCCGGGGTGATTTCCAAAACCCGGGTCTTTTGCGCCAGAAATTCTTCATTGGTCAAATGTGCGTCCGCCTCATTAAAGGCCACGTGACCGTTTATACCGATTCCACCAAATGCGATATCCACACCGCCCAGCTTTTCGATCAGCTCCGGCACAAGCTGTGGATGCTCCGGGTCCGGAAATACCCGCTGATTTTCCGGCATCACAAGCTCCGGCCGGATTTTCGAGTACACGGTCCGCTCCATAAAGCCGCGAAAGCTTAAAGGATGATTCATAGGAACATACTGCTTATCGTCATCCAGATATTCGTCCATATTGATAAACCATACATTGTCCAGGTGGATATTTTCATTATTTACCCGGTCCACAAAATAGGGGTACTGCCCCACCGGGCCCACCGGACATATGAATACTGTCTTTTTACCGGCGGCGTTATTTTTCACGATCTCCTCGGCCATCTCATCGGCCATTCCCTTAAAAACCGTAGCATTATCCGGCTTGCAGATCAGGGGCATCTTCGGATTCTCCAGAAGCTGCTCCTTATTATAACTGTAATAAATGTGTGCCATTGTCAAAAACCTCCCTTGGCGTGCCGCACCATGCAGCGAAACTTTGACGTACCACTGCACGCAGCAAATTTTTAACCTGCTGCTCCACGCAGTGAAACTTTATTGCATCGCACCACGCAGCGGGGGCTGCCGCCCAGGCCGGCGGCGCTACCCGAATCTGAGTAAGCCCCCCGACCAGTGCGACAGCCCCGATAAATTCATATTATTTAATAGCGCAGGCTCCGGTTATCGCGTATCCGCCCGAAGCGCAAGCGCCGATTACCGCGGCAAACCACCGCTATCATTCTCCAGCTTCAGCCATAAGGTCCAGCATCACGTATTCGGAAACTTCCGGAACGGGATCCTTTTCCACAGCGCCTGCGGCTACAAAATTATCTCTCTGGATCTTGTAGTAATTTTCCACGGTGCCGTCCTTAGCGCCTGCGGCAACCTCTTTACCGGTGAGCCAGTCAGCATCGCCGCGCTGCTGGTACAATGTATCATAGTCCTGAGCAACCTGTGTTGCGCACCACTGTGCAACCTCATCATAGTGCTCGTCTGCGGAATAGTCCATGGCTTTAAATAAAGCCTTCGTAAATCTTAACAATGTATCTCTGTTGCCATCGGCATACTTGGGCATGCAGATCCAACTGGCCAGGGAAACGTTTGTGTCGGAGAAGGTCATATTGTCGCAAAGCTCTGTACACTCGGAGCTTTCCTCAAGGATCTTTAATGTATTGGGCGACCATGTGGCACAGGCGTCAACACTGCCGGAAAGCATAGCGGTAACAATACCTGCTGCGTCCATATCATAGGCTTCGATATCATCCATGGTCAGGCCGGCTTTTGTCAGCGCATTGGTAAGAATATCTTCGCTGGAGCTTCCTGAGGAATAGGCAACCTTTTTACCTTTTAAGTCTTCCAGAGTCTTAACATTGGGTCCGCCGATCACAGCATCACCATTGGAAATATGGGATAATGCAAAAATTGTAGCCTGGCCGTTGATACACAGCTTATGTGCGCCCTGGCCGATATAGCCCACGTCGATGCTTCCGGATTCCATAGCATTGATAATGGTCGGTCCATCCTGAAATTCCACAAGATTGATCTCAATGCCCTGCTCTTCAAAGAAGCCTTTTTCAATACCGGTCATTACAGACCAGAGGCTGCCATAGTTAGGCATATAAGCCACATTTAATTTAATCTTATCCATGGGTGCGGTTTCCGCCGGAGCCTGTGTGTCTTTGCCGGTATCTGCCGTTGTCTCCGGAGCCGCAGTATCCGGGGCTTTTGTTGCTTCTGTCGTTTTCTCAGGCGCCTGGGTATCCGGAGCCTTCGTCTGTCCGCTGTTGCCGCTGCCGCAGGCAGCCAGTGACATAACCATAACAATTGAAAGTACAAGTGCCAATAACTTCTTCATATAAAATTCCTCCTCTTTGACGCATTGAGCGTGGATTCGTAACAGTTCGATCCTTTAAACAGTTACGTTGACCTGCATACTAGGCGTATGCATTTTTAATATTAATGGACGCTGCCAATAACATTCATTTACGTACCTCCAGGTATTCCTGGTAAACCTGACCCCAAATATAATTTTTCAGGTCCATAAATTCTTTGCTCATCTTTGTTTCCTGATCTCTTGGATATGGGATGTTGATATCCACAATATCCTTGATCCGGCCAGGCCTTGCGCTCATAATGACCACGCGGGTCGCCAGAATGATTGCTTCCTCCACATCATGGGTAATGAAAAAGCAGGTTTTGCGCTCCTCCTCCCAGGTTCTCAACAGTTCGGTCTGGAGCTGTGTCCGTGTCTGGGCATCCAGTGCGCCAAAGGGCTCGTCCATGAGCAGAACTTCCGGCTGGACCGCGTAGGCTCTGGCAATGGCGACACGCTGCTTCATTCCGCCGGATAATTCCTTTGGATAGCTGTCCACAAACTCCTCCAGCCCTACCATTTTAATATATTTCATGGCAATTTCCCTGGCCTCCGGCTCCTTCATCCCTTTAAGCTTTAAGCCAAACATGACATTTTTCATAACGGTCAGCCACGGAAACAGCGCATACTGCTGGAAAACAACGCCCCGCTCGGGCCCGGTGCCCTCCACCTTATTCCCGTCCACATAGACAGCGCCGGAGGTGGCCGGGAGCAGTCCTGCAATAATATTTAATATGGTCGATTTTCCGCAGCCGGAAGGGCCTACGACACAGATGAACTCATTTTCCCTGATATCCAGGTCCACGCCGTTGAGAGCGACCATCCTGCCTTTTTTCGTTTCAAAGACCTTTTCCACATGGTCAATTTTTACTTTCAGATTTCTCTCTTCTCCTGCCATCCTGTGACCTTCCTTTCCAGCAGCTTGATCAGCTTCTCACAGATCATGCCGATAATACCGATAATGATAATATAAAGAAGCATGGGCGGTACCTCGTAGCTGTTGCCCAACGCCCGGATTCGCATTCCCAGACCGGCCTGAGCGCCTGTGGTCTCAGCAGCGATCAGTGTGGTCAGGGCTACGGAAATGCCCAAACGGATTGCTGTAATGATAAACGGTGTGGTCGCCGGGAAAATAACCTTTACAAAAATATCCCGGTCCTTGGCGCCGAGAACTCTGGCGGCCTTGATCAGCGTTTCATCCACATTGATAACGCCCTGATAGATCGTGACGGTCATAATCAGGAAGGTGGCCAGCCAGATCACGATGACCTGAGGCTTTCTTCCCACGCCTGCGCCGATAACGACCAGCGGCACATAGGCCAGAGGCGGGATGTTACGGATAAACTGGATCCACGGTTCTAATATGTAGCGGACCGGACGGTACCAGGCCATAAGAAATGCAATGGGCACAGCCGTGACAAATCCAAGGATAAATCCCAGGAGCACGGAAATCATACTGCTTACAAAGTCCTTCCCCAAAACGCCCCGCTGGATCATCGTTCCCACCGCCGGCGCAACCTTGTCTATAAACGGAAAGCATCGGGATGTGGTTTCACCGATGGAAAGGACAAACCACAGTAAAATTGCGGTCAAAAAGGAAAGCAAAAGCCATCCCCAGTTGGGGATTTTTGATACGATATCCCTGTCTTTCTTTTTCGTCGCTTTTGAGCCATTCAAAGACATAAGGCAAACCTCCTTTATAAATTATACACAATGTTTTTTCTTATCTATTTACCTCATTATAACATATTGTATGTTTTGTGCGCATTTATTTAAGCAAACGTTTGCGTCTTGCACAACCGCAAAATTCCCTTTTTGACTCATTCGACACAATGTGCACAATCACGCAACACGCATGTTACATACAATGGTGCACCATGTGGTGATAATCGTCCGGAGAGCCGTATTTCTCGCCCTTCATCATCAGGTGCACAGCGCCCAGCTTAAACGTCTGGGGCAGCGCCAGAATATTCGGATGCTCACCCACATATTTTTTCTTCGCATCCGCCAGCGCTTCCTCGATGGTCGCCCGCGTCTTGAGCCCCATACCTCTGGCATAGCCCGGCTCCTGAGCCCCGCATATATAAATGGCGGACGTATTCATTTCCGCAATATGACCGCAGCTGATCATGGAAAAGCCGTGGAACGGATGGAAGGCGTTGCAGTAGCGGTACTTGCGGATATATTCCTCATTGGTGGCAAAATACTCGCCGTAGCGGTTCATATCCGGCAGGGTATTCATATAATCCTTCTGGAACATGTCGTACATTTCCCGAAGGTAAGGCCAGAGCTCATCGTGGAAATAACCGTTGCACGTGGACGCACAGATGATCACACAGTGGTCGCTCATAATCCGCTTATGACGGATGACCTGCGCCGATAAAGCCTGCATCATCATAATGGGATTGGTGCCCATCCCGTCGCCATAATGGAAAAACTGAGGCATACCAAAAACCATCACATCGTACTTTTTCTCGGCCCACGGCACATAGGTGCGCTTGTCGGCCATTTCCCAGGACATGGGCTGCATCATGGCCGCATAGCCGCTGTTGATCTCGATCTGTCTCGACCTTGTATCCAGCACGGCGTCGCAGCAGAAAAACTTTTTGCCCATACATTTTTCCATATGCATCCCAATCTCGTCAAATTTGGTGCGCATCAGTGATTTTCCCGACACCGGCACGAAATCCTTCCGGTGCATGACCTCGGGCACGTGATGGCTGGCAATGGAACGCCAGTGGGTAATGCCCGTGGCGCAGTGCTTATAGCCGCCGGAATAACCGCCGTAAGGATTGCCCTGAGTGTGGCCTATAAGGATGGCCACGTCACTGTCATAGACATATTTATTCATAAGCACCGGGTCGCCGCGGTCCGTCGTTCCCAGATCGACCAGATGGTCGTAATCCTCACTGTCGTGATTGATGATCTGGTGCGTGTACCAAAATTCGTTAAAAAGCTCCGACCCCAGCACGTTGAAAATTTCTTCCTGGGTATTTTTGCGGTGCAGGCCATTGGAACAGATCAGTAAAATATCCTTTTTTTCCACACCGGCCGCATACAGTTCCTTTAAAATCAGCTTTATGGAAAGCTTCCGGTGGGAGGTGGGCTGCTCGCCGCCCTTTACCCGGTCCGGAAATACGATCGTCACTTTGGACCCTTTGTGGGCCAGCTCAGATAAGGGCTCCATGCCGATGGGATTGCGGATGGATTCCAGCGTTTTAGCTTCCAGCTCATCATCGGGGATACACGGCGGGTCCGGCACGGTTACACCGGGAATAAATACATCGGTACTGTCCGGCAAATCGGCAGATATCATCCCCTGACCATATTCAAAATCCAGCTTCATAATAGATTCCTCCTCTATTTATAACGTTTTGCAACAGCTCAGAGGGCTGAGCTGTCGCCAATTTTTAATGTTTTGCCGCAGTTCACAGGGCCGGGCTGTCGCCAATTTTTAATGTTTTGCCGCAGTTCACAGGGCCGGGCTGTCGCCAATTTTTAATGTTTTGCCGCGTCCATGTACAGCCGTATGATCTCCAGATATTCCTCCGGATAGAAGCCGATGTCTCCCGAAAACCGGGTCAGGGCGATCAGCCCGCCGTCGATCACAGGAATGGATGCCAGCATCTGCGCATTGTCCGCTTTCAGGCCGCCGCCGTAAACAACGTCCATGCCTCCGGACACATAGGCTCCGGTAACCTCTTTAATGTAGGCGCCGATCTTATGAATATAGGCGGCGTCCGGGGGCGTTTTCCCAGGGCCGATGGCCCACACCGGTTCGTAGGCGATCACAACCGAGGACACGTCCACACCACAAAGCCCGGTCACAAGCTGCGCCTTTAACACCTCCTGCCACCGGGGCTGCTCCTGGGCGGATTCACCGATACAGTATAATACCTTTAAGCCCCCGGCAATGGCCGCATGTATTTCTTTATTGAGCAGACGGTTGACCGCATCGGCGTCGCTGGCTCCGGCCTCTGCCATAATGCCCGCTTTATCTTTGCGTTCTTCGCAATGACCGATGATCGTCGACGTGCAGCCGGCAGCCGCCATGGCATTGGCCGTCCGATTGGAAGTAAAGGCGCCAAAATTTCCACCGATAGCCGTATCCTCCCTGAACACACTCTGGCAGCCCACCTGAACCGGCGAATCCGGACAGAGGGCGCCGGCCGCCCCGAGCACATGGGCTTCCGGAAAATACATGGCAAACTCCACAGACTCACGATCATACACCTTCAGCGCCTCCTGAGTCTGCGCCACGATCTGGCGTCCCCAGTCCTTCACAGGCCCCAGACGGTTCACCCCGCCTTTTTCCACGGGGATATCGAATCTCTTTAGATTTAAGTAGATATGCTTCATTTTTTCCTCCAATCTGCCAGATCGATAAACGCCGGCAGCTCCGGCCCGATCAGCGGCCGGCACCATTGTACAAAGTCATCGGTAACATCATTGCCCCGGTCATTGATATAGGTGTCCGGCAATGTTTTTTCATACATCATAACATCACGAACAGGGATACGGGCGACGCGGATACGGTAACTGCCATCCTCCGCAGCTTCTCTTATAAATCCGATCATTATGCCGCTCTCGCCGTCCATGGCGGCCGCAAGCGCCTCCCGGCCGACCAGCACCGCCTCATCCCGGTCCACCGGCGACTGCCAGGCGATGGATGCCCGCCCGCAAATGCCCGGCTTCTCGCTGCGCGCCTTGATCCCAAGCTTCCTTATGACCAGGTTGGCCAGATGGGTTCCCACGTCACCGTAGTAGGTGGCCCGCTCGGTTTTAAATATGGGCGGAACGATGGGATTTCCAGAGGCATCTTTAAGCCCCTCACTGGCCACGACCACAACGCCGCCCAGCCGTTCATAAAGCGCTTTGACATCCGCCAGAAATTCATCCTCGTTAAATGGCCGTTCCGGTACGTAGATCAGATGGGGCGCATCTCCCTCCTTTTTCCGCGCCAGCGCCGAGGCCGCCGTAATCCACCCCGCATTGCGTCCCATGGCTTCAATAATGCATACATGGATCGGCAGCGAACGGACATCCACGCCCACCTCCGCTGTGGTGGCCGCAATATACCGGGCGGCGCTGCCGTAGCCTGGCGTATGGTCGGTGATGGCAATGTCATTGTCAATGGTCTTAGGTATACCTACGACGCAGATTCCCGCATCTTTACACGCCTCGTAAATCTTCCCGCACGTATCCATCGTGCCGTTGCCGCCATTGAGAAGCACATAGCGGATATTATACTTTTTGAAAATATCCGACATTTTTGCGTAGTCATCTTCCCACAAAGCATAGCGCGAGGAGCCGATGGCTGTGGCCGGCGTCGTTAATAGCAGCGGAAGCTTATCCACTGGGATTTCCAAAAGGTCGAAAAAATCCTCCGTAAAAATAGCGCCGCTGCCGCCCATGGCCCCGTAAACATGATCGATCCCCGGCGTTTCTCTGGCCTGCATGATAACGCCGTATAGGGATGCGTTAATGACCGCCGTTGGGCCGCCGCCATGGACGACCAACACATTTCCCTTCAAATGGTACCACCCCGCTTTTTTATATTTATCTTAATCCCATCTTAGCACACGCCGCCCGGTTTTGGGGATAATTTTAATCAAACGTTTGCGTTCAATTTGGCTAGTAATTTGGCTCAGGATTTATTATACTTATAGAAGATGGGTATAGTATATTTTCACAGACATTGGAGGGATTTACTTATGACATTAAAAGATATTGCCAAAGAAGCCGGCGTTTCGATCTCAACCGTTTCACGAGTCATTAACAAAAACGGAACCTCCGCCGCAAGCAAGGAGGTCCAGGACCGCATTTGGGAAATCGTGCGCCGTACCGGGTATATTCCCAACACAACAGCCCGGAATCTGAAAACAGGACAGACCGCCGATGCCCCCGCCCGTTCCCGCTCCATTGCCTGCGTATTTGCACGGACAAAGGACCCGATGAACGATGCATTTTTCTCCACCCTGGCGCGCAGCATCGAACAGGAGGCCTACAAGCACAATTATGTTGTCAAATATGTGCTCACCTCCCTGGATATCCACAGCCCAAACACATTCCGCCTTGTGGTGGACAATCAGGTGGACGGCGTGGCAGTCCTGGGCCGCTGCGACAAGCCGATGCTCAGCTTTTTGAAAAAATATTTTAATTATGTGGTTTACAGCGGATTAAATAATATTGACGCGAAATACGATCAGATCATATGTGACGGCTACCAGGTGGCCCTGGCGGCCATGGAAGAATTATTTTCTCTTGGGCATTCAAGAATTGCTTATGTTGGGGAAACGACCAATGAAAACCGCTATGAGGGCTATTGCAGCGCTCTGGCTGCGAAAAAGCTGCTGCTGCGCAGAGAGCTTGTGGTCAATGTGCCCCTGTCCACCGAGGGCGGTTATCAGGGGGCCACAAAGCTGCTGGCCCAAAGCCGGGATTTTACCGCCATCTTCTGCCCCAATGATACTACGTCCATCGGCGTGATGAAGGCGGTGCAGGAGGCCGGCCTGCGGATTCCCAGGGATGTATCGCTGATCAGTATCGACGATATCGATATGGTTCAGTATATTACCCCTATGCTGACGTCCATGCATATCCCGATCACGGAGATGGGGCAGATGGCGGCGAAAACGCTCATCGACCGGATCGAGGGCGGGCACCATCTGCCTATGAAGATCAGTCTGCCGTTTTTTATTGCAAAAAGGGAAAGCTGCGGGGGGCCGCGGAAGTGGAATCCGTAGCCCCCCCCCTGCCTGGCGGCATTGCCGCCGGTATTTTATTAGGAACGCTGTTTATTTGAAGGTGATGTTTTCGTAGATTTCTTTTACGAGGGCATCGTCTGGGGCGGCGAGGCCCTTGATCTGGACGGTGAAAAGGATGCCGTTATTTTCAGTCCAGGTCAGGTATTCGGCGCAGGGTTCGCCTGTGGCGCTGCTGCCGCTATCCTCTGATTTGGCGCTGTTTTCGGATTCTGGGCTGCCCTGCGGATTGGTGCCGTTTTCGGATTCCGATTTGGCGGCGCCGTATGTATAGGACAGGCAGACGTAGGATACTTTGTTCGTGCCTACGGTAATCGTTTTGGGCTCACTGAAGCTTATATTGGAATACATTTCATCATCTTCGATGTAGGACATCATATCTTTGTATTCGGCGGCTATGGTATCGGCCTCGTACAGGTCGGCAAAGGTGTAGTCGATCCGCACATAGTTGTCGCTGATCAATGACAGATGGTACAGTGAGGACGTGTCCTCCTGGTAGCCGTTCGGGATTCCTACGTAGGCTACGTTATCCGCACTTTCCAACTGGATTTCGTATTTGCCATCCGCATTGACCTGGCCTTTGATATCAAAGCCGGTAGTTTCACGGGTCTGGTCATCTGCACCGCTCTCGCCGGATGGGGTGCCGATCGTACTGCCATCTCCGCTGCCCGTAAGGTTTCCGGTATCGATAGCACTGTCCTTAGCTTCCTGGGGAAGCTCCAGAGACTCTATGGTATCAAAGGCTTTGTAAGTAATATTCATATTATAATCAGAAAATTCGCCGGATGCGCCTTCAATGGATTGGATGAGATAATTGCCGCAATCCTTCATATCAATAATCAACATTACCGGCAGCCCCGTGTCCTTGCTGATCCATATATCGACAAGAATGTTCGGCATTTGCTCTCCGTTACTTCCAATCTGGCCCAGCAGCCCTTCAGCGGTTGACATAATCTCAGGAATATCGCCCGACGGAAGCTCCGCATGAATGGCATACGCCTCCCGACCTTCCATCTGCTGGGTTTCATCGGCCAGCACCGCGGTGCCTTTCTTATCTGCAACAGCGTTTAAAATGGCTTCTGCCATACTCTTTATGGATGTTCCGCCATCCATACGCATCCAGAAATCTTCCAGCTTCGTGTATGTAACGGTTTTCTCATTCTCTTTTACCTGGTATTCTTCGATGTTTGTCGTCAGGTCGGTATCGTCAATCTTCTGCTTATAGGCACCCTGGGTATAGACGATTTCCGGCTCTTTCTTAAACTCCGTCTTATTTTCCTGCTCTGCACTAAGTGTCATATCACCAAGCTCTGCACTGCTCATCCGGGCGTTTATCGTAACCTTGGACTCTATCGTTCCAGAATCGCTTTTTCCCAGATTCGTCAAAGCTTTTTTTGCCAGGCTTTCGGCGCTTTTCCCGCCACAACCGGCAACGGTCAGTGCCAATAAGATCAGCGCCGCGGCACCGGCGGCTTTTTTTAAAATATTTTTCATATGTTTCCCCACTTTCTCATAACCCTTATGGAGATACGGTCGCTCTCCATATTTATGTTGACGTTATTATCATACCATTCATTTAAAAGATTGACAACCGGTGAAAATTGATTCCTGCCGGTAAACAGGTACGCGTTGACAAGCCAAAAAAAATGTGGAAAGGCACTTAATCGGCTGCCCCGACATAAACTGTAAGTAAAGACAGCTATGAGGTGCTTTTCATTGCAATCTTTTCCCAAACCATTGACTGCAGATGAAGAACGCTTCTATCTGGAACGCTACCGCAGCGGCGATGAAGAAGCGAAAAATATCCTGATTGAAAAGAATCTGAGGCTTGTGGCCCATATCGTAAAAAAATATAATAATTCCGGGCGGGATATCGATGAATTGATTGCAATTGGTATTGTCGGTCTGGTAAAGGCGGTCAATACCTTTGATGCGGATAAAGGAAACCGTATTGTGACCTATGCCGCCAGGTGCATTGAAAATGAGCTCCTTATGATGCTGCGCAGTGAACGCAAGCTTACCCGCGAGGTCTCATTATATGATCCCATTGGCACGGACAAAGAAGGAAATGAGATCAATCTTCTGGATATTATAGAGAGTCAGGAAACCGATGTGGTGGAACAGATGACGCTGGACAGCAATATCCGCCAGCTCTATGAAAATATCGACGGCGTACTTACCCGGCGCGAAAAGGAGATCATTTCCCTGCGCTATGGGCTGGAAGGGAATAATCCGGTAACTCAGCGGGAGATTGCGGATATGATGGGGATTTCACGCAGTTATGTGTCGCGGATTGAGAAGAAGGCGCTGGAGAAACTTAAGATTGAGTTTGATAAAACGGCCGGGGTGTAAAAAGGTCACAGAAAACCAATCCAAAGTCTGTAATTGACTCTTTGGGTTGGTTTTTGCTAAAAAAAATGAAATGAACATTCGTCCTTTATCGCAAAATTATTTTAACAAATTGTGTATCGTTCATTTTCAATTGTCTGAAATCTATGATACAACGAAGCAGAATATCAGTTAGCACATTGGTGGTATTTATCAGGATAAGGAACTTGATAGAAAGGCAACTAACAAGAAATTATTGTTAGTTCGGACAGAAGGAATAAGACCGTTTAAAGGAATGTATAAAAAATTTGCTCCTATATTCTATTTCTATCTTATAAATATCATTTTTATCCCAACTTTTATTTCTTTATGGTAGCATAAATGGAGGAATTGCGTTAAGGGAACTGCCGCAGACAGTTCCCTTAACTTATATAATCAATACAGTATCAATCCGCAGCCCACTGATCCACCGCCTCCTGATTCCCATCCTGTGCCAGCCATGCATCCAACTGTTTCTGAGCCTCTGCCATAAACACATCCAGCCCGGAGGCATGGAGCTTGGTGATAAATTCATCATAGGTCGTCTCACTGCCATTGCCGCCCATAAGCGTATTAAAATACTCATCGTAAACTGCTGAAATCTGAGCGACCTCATTGCTAACGCTGTCCGTGTTCATATTAAATGAGCCAAACGGCGCATATTTTGCATGATCCATGTCTGTTTTTTCTTTTTCAATTGTGTCAGCATCCATCGTATCCCACACATAATTTAAAAACACATTGCCGAACAGGCGCTCACTGCCAAGGTAATATCCGGATGTCGTTTCATCCACACCTTCCGGGAAACCGATACGTCCGTCCGCTTTCTTTTCCCAGTGCTTCCCCTCGATGCCGAAGGAGGCCAGATTCTTGATCTCGGCATCTGTATACAGAAGATTCAGGAAACGGATGGCGGCCGCCGGCTCCTTAGCTGTCACAGGCACAGCGGATGTGAGCATGAGCATCGGTGTATTTGTCACGTAATTTTCAGACAGTTCCACAAATTCATAGTCCATCCCCGCAGAAGTTTCAAGACTCTGCATCTCAAGAGAAGACTGGGATTCAAAGCTGGAAACGATTTTAGGATTGTAATACCACATATTTGAAGCATTCATAGCCATATCTTTATCCACAAGGCCTTCATTATTCCATGCTTTTAAAATTTCAGTCAGAGCTTTAAAGTTTTCGGTTTCAAAACGGCTGACAACTTCTGAGGATACGCCCTCACTGCCATAACGCAGCCCCGCTGCGTAACCGATGGCCTGAAAATTCTGTCCGGTGGTGATTTCCGCCATCTGTCCGCCTGGATATACAAAACCGTTTCCGCCTAAAGGAATACGGTCCGGATAGGCCTCTTTAATCTTTATAAGCGCTTCATGGATATCATCCAGTGTTTTGATTTCCTCAGCTTTCAGGCCAATGCCGTCAAATACTTCTTTCTGGCAGACCCATACATTTTTAGTAACGTAATTCGTATATAATGGGAGGCTGTAAATGCGGCCATCCTTCGTTCCCGCATGAGCGACCTGCTCAGGCAGCATAGCCATCGTCTCCGGCGCATATTCAACAAGCAGATCTGTAATGTCCGTCAACTGATTATTCGTCATCAGGGTTCCATAGGATGCAGACCCTAAAACAAAGGTTGTAAACAGATCAATGGTTTCCCCCGATGTTATTTTCATGGCAGTCTGTGTCATATATGTACCCACATCTGTCACTTCCATATCTACACTGACACCGATTTTGGGAACCGTGATCGCATTGATCGCCGCTTCCACTTCCTGAAGATCTTCCTCATTGGGCGCCATATTTAAGCCCCAGAATGTCCATTTGATCTCAGCCACTTCATCCTCATCCCAGGTCTGAGCTTCTGGCTCAGTCACTTTAACAGAGTCACTTTCGGACATTTCTTTTTCTGCCGTATCCTTCGCCGCCTCCGTCTTTTTAACCGTTTCCCCCTCGGTGGATTCCTGATTGCCACATGCGGCAAATGTTACTATGACCATCATTGCAGCAAGAAATACTGCCAACCATCTTTTCATTATATCCTACCTCCTGATTATTAATTGCGTGCACCCATCCGTGTCAGCGAAAATGGCGGGTAATGACTGAGCATCTCTGTCAGATCGTCGTCAAAACCATACTTTACCTCACAATACGTATCAAATAGCATCGTTGGTTTGGTGTCCGCCGAAAATTCCGGCCAATGGGGCAGAAAACGGCTCTGCGGTCGTCCGGTTCTGGCAAATGCCATCCAGGCACTGCTCATGCTGTTTTCCATAATGACCGCATCAATACCGCCGCTTCTGGTCACATCGTCCATATGGGTGTTTTTGAAAATAAATGGAATCTCTGCGCAGTGCCATGCAAAGCGGCCGCCGCGATAAGGAAATTCATAAGTAAACAGGTAATTATACACCGGTGCTGTGGCCCGCGCTGCACGCATGGCGCAAAATTCCAGAGTTTTTCTGCGCACCATATCATCCACAGCAAAAACATTGATGATATCCCTGCCCGGGTAGGTCGCCTCAAAACATGCCACAACCGCATCCGTGTCATCACCAAAACGTTTCCTCAGCATGGCCTTTTTTTCGTCTCTCGTCCACTGCTGACGGTCACCATCCGGAGCATTCAGGCTGAATTCGGAAATATTGGAGCCAACGATCATAGGGATATCCACCGTTTCCTCACATATCTGTGCATAAGGCAGCAGCCGTATGCCATCGGGCACCGGACTCCAGCCAAAGCCTTTCTCCGGCCACGCCTTTAACGCGATCTCCGCCAGTTGATTAAATGGTACGTTCTGGATCTGATCGATCGTATCCGCATCCAGCCCTAAAGCTTCCACAATCTTTTTTGCACCCAGCCGTTCTCCCTCAGGTGCTTTCCCTGGCATAAAATTTGGAACCCCGCTTTGAATGATCGCTTTGTGATAAAGCCCCTTTGTCTCCGGCATCTGCATCAGTGACGCTACCTTGGCGCCACCGCCGGACTGCCCAAAGATCGTCACATTGTCCGGATCTCCGCCAAAGCTGGAAATATTTGTCTGGACCCACTTCAGGGCTTCGACAATATCCAAAATCCCCACATAACCGGAATACTGATACTTCTCACCATACGCACTCAGGTCAAGATAACCGAGGATATTCAGGCGGTGATTGACGGTCACGACGACCACATCCTCCGTCCTTGCCAGTGAGATGCCTTCGTACGTATACATTTCCACAGAGGAACCCGATGTAAATCCACCGCCGTGAAGCCAGACCATGACCGGCAGCTTCCTGCCGGCATCCATGGTGCTGGTCCATACATTAAGGTACTGGCAGTCCTCGTGCTCAGGCCAGAATCTGTGTGGGCCGGAAAATGTGGCGTCCGGTTCAACCTTAAAGATCAGCGGAGATACATAGCCGTAATCAAGCGCATCCTTCACCCCTTCCCATGGCTCTACCGGCGTGGGTGCCTCAAACCGTGCCGCATTGGCATACTTAATGCCGCGAAAGCCAAAGACACCGTCATCCTTATATCCATGAAGCCTTCCCATAGGTGTGGACACGATGGGGTATTCCCCAGTCAGTGTCACTTTTGCAATCTTCCCAATCATACCTTTACCTCCTTCATACTATGATTTCATTATACAGCCTGCATATTTCGTGAAAAAGTCTGTCTGTCATACTTTATCTGCCCAAAAGTTATTATTTTTTTCGAAAACTGTTTTTAGCCATCAAAAATCATAACAAATACACTATAAAATATGATAAAATGATATTGACAGTCTTTTTTGTTTTTAAGGGGGAAAGTTACTATGAATGATGACAATTTTTTGCCGTGCTCTTTATCTGATGTGGATGAGACGGATCGCTCGATGCACTTTCACGACTGCCCGGAGATTCTATTTGTTTTGGACGGCGGCGCTCATATCAGTTACCGGAACCATCTCCACGATTTAAGCAGCGGTGATCTCATCTATATCCATCCGTATGAATTTCATACATGTATGTCTGACGGCGGCAGAGTCCTTTGTATACGCCTGTATCCCGGACGACTGGGGGCTTACGCCAAAATCTATTTGGATCACGTCTACGACTGCTGCTCCCTGACAGCCGAGCCAGAGGCCCTCAGGACACTGCGCCATGCCGTTTTGAGACTTGTCCAGACTTCGAATACGCCGTCGTCCTTCATCGAAAATATACTGTGCGCCAACATCATTTTAAATGAGCTGGAACAGCATTTTAAAATCAGTTACACAGATGCACAGCAAAAGACTCAGCTTGACCGCATCAAACCAGCGCTGATCTACATACAGAATCATTACCTTGATAAACTGTCTTTAAAAGACGCTGCCGAAGCGGCGTCGTGTACACCCACGTATTTTTCAAAGCTCTTTAAAACTACTATGGGGATTTCCTTTTCCGGGTATCTTATGGAACTGCGCTTAAGCAGCGCCTGGCATGCTTTAGTGTACACCCGGGAACCCATAGAAAAAATAGCCTTTGACAACGGATTTGCCAATGCTCCGGCATTTTCCAGGGCATTTAAAGCAAAATACCACTGTCCGCCCGGCACCTGCCGCAAACAATTTAAAGAACAGTCCGAGCGTTCCACCGATGCTGCTAAGACAAAAATGCAGCCAGCACCAGCCTTGCATTTCACTGAATCTGCAAATACAGCCGCCGAGATACCCACGCCGCAGCTCACGGCTGCCATCACTCAAGTGGAATCCGGACATCTGGACGTTCACACTGCCAGGTCATCCCTGCTCAGCCGTATTTTCCAGAAGATATTTCCACTATGTGATCTGAATATGCTGCTTTACTCAAAAAACCAGGCACTCATTGCCGATTTTCAGGAAAAGTGTGCCTTTGAATACATCTATCTTCGGGGGATCTTTCAGAGTGAACTGGGGATTTACACTCATTTTCCCGGAAACCGCCCCATATTTAACTTTGAACGCTTGGACTCAGTGCTTGATTTTGTGCTCTCTCTGCATTTGAAGCCTATTATCGACCTTGGCAGTATGCCAAAAGAACTGGCTGACGAAGGCAAATTTATTAACTTTTTTGAATACACGCTTGGACGCCCCAAAGACGATCATGCCTGGGAACAGTTGATCATCGAGACGATCCGGCATATCCAGAGTACTTATGGCCGGAAAACCGTTGAAGAATGGCTGTTTTACACATGGATCAGCCCGGTTAATCCGGTGCTGGATGTGTTTGGTATTGAACAGAAGAATTTCTTTGAATTTTATGAAAAAACGTATAAAGCCGTCAAAAAATGTAATGCTCATTTGAATTTCGGTTCCGTACAGATGGATATCGAGGATATTGATCGCCCCGAATATGTCCAATGGTATGTGGACTTTTCTGAATATTGCCGTTCAAATGACTGTGAACCGGCATTTATACAGGCCGCCTGGTATCCGGAACAACGCCAGAGCAAAAACGGCAGGCTCCAGCACATTCCGGAAAAGGATATTTCCGTGCGCTGGGATAATTTCCAGAAGCTTCTTGTTCGTTTAGGCTGGAACAGGCAGCCGCTTTACCTTCACGAATACGGCGTCACCCGTTCAAGAAAGGCCTATATTAATGACCGTATCGAAGCAGCGGCAGGTATTGCCCAAACACTGCTCCAGCTATCCAATTACGTGGATGGCTGCTGTTACTGCAGTTTTATGGATCATCCCCTGACGCAGTTTCAGTTGACTCAGATATTTTACGGTTCTAACGGACTCGTCACCTACAACGGCATCAAAAAAGGGGCATATAAGGTCTTTCGCCTGTTCACTGATCTTGGCCACAAGGTACTCTTTTTGACCCACAACAGCATCGTCACCACAGACGGCGAACGCATTCTGGGTGTCCTGTGTAATTATAATGCCCCCGGGGAATACGGGTCGGACCAGCTACAGCTCAGTGACACATATGGTATTCTTCCTGCCGGACAGGAGCGGTATCAAAAAAACCCAGACAGCACTGCCGGCATGTGCAGACGCTTTGAATTTACATTGACCGGCCTGGATTCAAGTCAATATCTTTTGACAGAATATATTTTAGACGCTGAAAATGGCTGTGCATGGCATAAGTGGCATTCCCTAGGAGACTATCCGGGCATAAATCAGGAGGACGTCCGGTATATTAACCGCATCAACACCGCCAGGATCCTCCACTCGGATGTCTCCGCGGCCAATCATACGATCCGGTATATCCGGACATTACAGCCCAATGAAGTGCGGCGTTTCGAACTAATACCGACATTATAAACGTTACAGATGAAATCATTATAAAAGGCTTTCGCGCCCCTGTCAGGTATGCGCGAAAGCCCTGTTGCTTCCTGCTTTTATTATAAATGATCGTATCTTCTCTACCCCTGCATCCGCTTCGCCACCAGTTCATTCACCAGCTTTCCATCGGCCTTCCCCTTCACCTTAGGCATCAGCGCCTTCATAATCCGGCCTTTATCCTTGCCAGTAACGGTATCGATCCCCAGTTCCGCAAGAACGCCGTCGATCACACCATTGATCGCATCGGCCTCCATCATCTTCGGAACAAATTCCTCATATACAGAAATCCGCAGACGACACTGCTCAAGCAATTCCGTGCGGTCGGCCGGGGTCGTATCCAGAGTTTCCTGTGTCTGACGGATCTCCTTGCGGATGACCACATCCGATTCCTCATCCGTTAAATCCTCACGTTTATCAATCGTTGCATTTTTCAGGGCACTCAGCAGCATGGACAATGCGTTTTTGCGCTCCTTATCGCCGCTTTTCATTGCGGCTACCATCTCTGCTCTGACTAAATCAAGTTTTGCCATAATTATCATCCTTTCGATATAAATATATATTTTCGTACAGCACATATGATTTGCGGAGTCGTCCGCTTCTGCCTGCGGCCGCGTGGCCAGTGCGTCTCAAGCGCCCACGCGCGTTTGATTTAATCTACTCCTGCGGCTTTATAATCGATGTAAGCACGCGCCCGTCGGCCTCCGGCAGAGTCAGCCCCAAAAGCCGGGCCATGGTCGGCCCCTCATCCACAAGGCACATGGAGGGAATCTCCACATTTTCGCAGATGTCCGGCCCCGACGCCATGAAAACCGTCTGATAACCGGGCTTTCCAGGGAAATAACCGTGGGTGGCGTGCATGGGAATGCTGGACGGGTCCGGCTTCTTTTCTGCCTCCGGCAGCCCTTCCGAAAATGCGACGGAGCGCTCCGGACCATTGACGCTGTCCTGAAAATAATAACCATCCCGGGCCTCCAGCATAAAGCTGCAATGAGGGTCCGCGCCCATGGCCGCCGCATCCTTACCGCCAATGACCTGCTCAATACCGCTGTCACCGTCGGCCGCCAGCGCATCCAGCAGCTCCCGCACCTCATCTTTAATGTGGCCGCAGCCCTTGCGGATGTATACATACGCACTGCCATCACAATTCTGACAATAAGCCTGCCACTGATGGATCGCATTCCCGCGCATGGTGATCCAGCCCTTTTGTGCAAACCAGTAATTCACATGAACAGCCTTCACCGTATCCTTTTGATAATGGTCGCCCAGAACGATAATGTTTGTATTGTGGTAAAGCCCTGCCCTCTCCAGTGTTTCAAAAATGCTGCGCAGCCGGGCGTCATGGCGCACAATGGCGTCCCTGGCTTCCTGTGACCGGGTGCCATGGAGATGGCGCTGGCTGTCCACATCGGTCAAATGGACCAATGCCACATCCGGCTGCTTTTTCTCCAGCGTCCATTTCAGACATTCCATCACAAAATTGTCCAGCGCCGGCTGAGATCTTCCCTGGCGGATATGCCCGAAATTTTTCTGCATCAACGCCTGAAATGTGACCGTACCGTTATTTAAAGATGTAAGGATCTGGTTGCTCCATGGGCGGTTGGCAAAAATCTCCGGCATGTTCCATGTGATCCTCGACTTCCCGGTGACTGGCCATAAAAAGGAAGCGACGCTCATCCCCGCGTTCAACGCCTCATCATAGAGCGTGGTCGTCTTTATAAACATCCGCTGCCAGAACCAGTCCGGCGACGGTGTGCCAAACTGACGCCGCAGGTTATTGACGATCCCGTGCTTTTTCGGATAGCAGCCGGTGATAATGCTTGTGTGGGCCGGGTAGGTGATGCTCGGATATACCGACGACACATTAAAGCAATAGGATGCAGTTTCAAGGAACCGCTTAAATCCGGGCAGTTCTTTAAAAAATGACACATCCGGCGCCCCCAGCGCATCCATTGAAATAACTAGCAGTTTATTCCGATTTGTTCCCATGGGCATACCCCTTTACAAATTTCTATCAATCATAGTATTCAACGGCCAATGGACGCCCGCTGACAAATTTTCATGCATCGCACATCATTTAGCGGATTGCTTCCGGGGCAAAATACACCCGGCCTTCTTCCACGACCGTGCATTTTCCATCCGCCACCCGGACAATATTGACGCCGCAGTTTTTCTGGAGCTGTCCGGCCCAGAAATCCTTAAGCTCACCATGCTTTAAGGTGAGCATGAGCGCTTTGTTCATCGCCCCATGGGCCACGATCAGCACCCGCTGTCCATCCTTATACTCGGACAACAGGTCGGATAAAAATGAGGCCGCCCGGGCGCAAAGCTCCTCCAGCGATTCTCCGCCATCCGGACGCTTATAAAGTTCCGGATGGGTAAAAAAGCACCCGTGGTCCGGATCGAAATCCGCATCCTGTATATGTTCAAAGCTCTGGCCCTCCAAAACGCCAAAGTTCAGCTCCCGGAGCCGATCCTCCCGGTTTACTGTAAGTCCGGTATAGCCGCTGACAAGAAGTGCCGTCGCATAGGCCCGCTTTAAAGGACTGGAATATACCGCATCAAAATGCAGCCCTGCTTTCTCCCACGCCTCTCCGGTGAGCACAGCGCCCAGGCGCCCGTCCTCTGTCAGCTCGATATCCGCACTGCCCTGTATTTTCCCGGCCGCATTCCATACCGTACGGCCATGTCTTATAATGTAAAGTTCTGTCATCCAAGTCATCCTCTGCATTTAAATTTCATACGGCGCCCGAATCCTGGCCATATGTTCCTTCATGGTTTTCTCATAACCAAGATCGCCCGGCTCGTAAAATTTTTCCCCAACAACCTCATCGGGAAGATATTGCTGGTTTACATAATGATTTTCAAATGCATGGGCATACTGATAGCCCGTGCCATGGCCCAGCTTTGCCGCCCCCTTATAATGGGAATCCATCAAATACGTGGGGATGGCCGCAGTTTTGTGGTTCTGCACATACTCCATGGCTTTACTGATGGCCATTACGGCCGAATTGCTTTTGGGCGCGCAGGCCACATAAGCCGCCGCCTGAGCCAGCACGATCTGCCCCTCGGGCATCCCAAGCCGCTCCACGGCCAATGCCGCGTTGGTAGCCACCACCAGTGCCTGCGGGTCCGCATTTCCCACATCCTCGGCGGCGCAGATCATAATCCGCCGGGCCACAAAAGCCACCGGCTCGCCGGCATAGAGCATCCGGGCCAGATAATATACCGCAGCGTCCGGGTCCGAGCCGCGCATACTTTTAATAAACGCAGAAATGGTATCATAATGATTATCCCCGCCTTTATCATACTTAATCACCCGTTTTTGAATACATTCCGACGCCACATCCAACGTAATATGGATCTTGCCGTCCGCCGACCGGTCGGTAGTCATCACGCCGATCTCCACCGCATTGAGCGCCGAACGGGCGTCGCCATTGGCCACATCCGCCAGAAAATCCAGGGCTTCCTCCGTAATCTGGGCGTTGTAAGCGCCCATCCCCTTTTCCACATCATAAACGGCGCGCTTTAGCAGCGTTTTTATGTCCTCATTGGACAATGGCTGCAGCTCAAAGATGATCGATCGGGATAAAAGCGCGCTGTTCACCTCAAAATACGGGTTCTCCGTGGTCGCGCCAATAAGTATGATCGTTCCATCCTCCACAAATGGCAGAAGATAATCCTGCTGCCCCTTGTTAAAACGATGGATCTCATCCACAAAAAGGATGGTTTTGCGCCCATACATCCCCAGGTTGCTCTTGGCAGTTTCAATGACCTGCTCCATGTCCTTTTTCCCGGCGCTGGTGGCATTGATCTGCTTAAACTCCGCGCTGGTCGTATTGGCGATCACCTTGGCAATGGTCGTCTTTCCGGTGCCCGGCGGCCCGTAGAAGATGACGGAGCTGATCTTATCGGCCTTGATGGCCCTGTATAGTAATTTATCTTTTCCTATAATATGCTGCTGCCCCACGATCTCGTCCAAAGTGGACGGGCGGAGCCGGGAGGCCAGGGGCGATTCCTTATCCATGGATGTCTCCCGCATATAATCAAATAAATCCATTGTTTTCACTTCCATCTGTTATTTATGCCGGCTGGCGGCAGATCATCACGAACTTTACTTTATATATTAACATATCTTTGCCGGATTCTCAATGATTACTGTTCACTGGCAGGACGATAAACAGTAACTCTCAATGCACTTGACATTTCCCGGCCAAATTATTATTATTGACATATACAGTGTTAATAGATTAAACCCATGGGAGGATAAAAGAATGTCTGAAGTGAAAACGATCGGCGTATTAACCAGCGGCGGTGACGCCCCGGGTATGAACGCGGCTATCCGCGCCATTGTCCGCACAGCCATCAACAGTGGTATGAAGGTCAAGGGGATCCAAAGAGGATATGCCGGCCTTTTAGATAATGAGATCATCGATATGGATACAAGGAGTGTATCTGAAATCATGCGCCGCGGCGGCACCATGCTTTTCACAGCCCGCTGCAAAGAGTTCACTACCCCGGAAGGCCAGGCCAAAGGCGCACAGATCCTGCGGGATAACGGCATTGACGGCCTAATCGTCATCGGCGGCGACGGCTCCTTCATGGGTGCGCAAAAGCTTGCGGCCCTGGGCATTAATACCATCGGTATCCCCGGCACCATCGATCTGGATATTGCCTGCACAGATTATACTATCGGCTTTGACACCGCGGTCAACACCGCTGTGGCTGCCATTGACAAGATCAAAGATACATCCATGTCCCATGAGCGCTGCAGTATCGTGGAGGTTATGGGGAGAAATGCCGGCTATATCGCTCTGTGGTGTGAGATCGCCAATGGCGCCGACGGCATCCTGATCCCGGAAAAAGAGGATTTCAACGAACAGGACCTGATCGACACTATCCTCTCCAACCGCCAGAAGGGCAAGAGCCATCACGTCGTCATCAACGCTGAGGGCATCGGCCATTCCAATCTGCTGGCCAAGCGTATTGAGACGGCCACAGGCATTGAGACGCGCGCCACCATTCTCGGCCATATCCAGCGCGGCGGCGTTCCTACAGCCAAGGACCGTGTCTACGCCTCCACCATGGGCGCATATGCCGTGGACCTGCTCCACCGCGGCGCAACCAACCGGGTGATCGCATACACCGGCGGAAAGTTCACAGATTACGATATTGATGAAGCTCTGGCGATGACCAAGGGCATTGACGAATACCAGTTCCTTGTCAGCCGTCTTATGGTCATGTATTAAAGGGAGAAATTATGACATTAAAAGAAGCCATTGACGTCCGGCATTCCCGGCGCAGCTATACGCCCAAAAGATTGTCCGGACAGGTCATTCACACACTGACAAATATCATCGATGAGGCCAACAGGGAGCACCTGCATATCCAGCTTATTACCGAGGGTGAAAAGGCTTTTTCCAGCCTGCTCAAAACCTACGGCCTGTTTTCCGGGGTCCATACCTATCTGGCCATGGTGGGCCCGAAGGATGACCCACAGGCGCAGCAGCTTCTGGGATATTATGGTGAGCTTCTTATCCTGACCGCCAGCCAGCACGGCCTGTCCTCCTGCTGGGTAGGCGCAACCTTTGATCAGGGAAATACCCGGGCCGACATAGCCCCCGGCGAGCAGCTTTACTGCCTCATTACTCTGGGCTATGCAAAGGACCATACGTCTTTGGGCGAAAAGCTGGCGCTTTCCATGAAGGGCCGGCCGCATACAGCGGAGCAGATCATGGAATACCGAGGCACCGGACCGGCGCCGCAATGGTTTATGGACGGCATCCGGGCGGTTTTAAAGGCGCCATCGGCCAGGAACCGGCTGCCGGTACATTTTACACTGAAACATGGTATTGTTACGGCGGCGTGTATTCCCAACGGCGGCTACGAATATATCGACCTTGGCATTGCGCTGCTGCATTTTGAGATCGGAGCGGATTACATATTTTATCCGCTGCGCACCCGGCATTCAAACAAATAAATGTTACCGACCGTTCCCCTCAAAACGGCTGTAAAACCACCGCTCCGGCCTGAGAATCCAAAAGCCGGAGCGGTGGTTTTTATACGGAAGCCCCTTACTCTACCGTTTTTTCCGTGTTTTGCTTGCATACATTCTCTGATCCGCCATATATATAAGATGATCTTGAACCGTACTGTCCTTTGGAAAGTGAGCGATACCAAAGCTTACACCGCGAAAACGGGTCCGGGTAGATGGCAGGATAAAATCGATATGCTTCAGAGCGTCCACCACTTTTTTAATATCCTTTTGTGCAACCAGCATAACAAATTCATCACCGGATATACGGAAAGTCATATCCGGCTCACCAATCTCCCGTATCCGTCCTGAAAATTCTTTCAGATACCTGTCACCGGTCAGATGTCCATATTTATCATTGATCTTTTTAAACTCGTCCAGATCCATATATATGAAATAAAACGGCGACTTTTCCTGGATCTTGTTTTCCATCATCTTGTCAAATGCAATACGACTGCCCAGACCGGTCAGTGTATCCTTGGAAACCTTATCTTCCAGAGAGCCAATCTGATCACGCTTCATCAGTATATCGTACAAGAGCGTAAAGCTGTAAAAAGCATTGACGATCAGTACAAGGATCGTTATTATTTTCAGCAGTATATTTTTATCCAATATAAAATGCATATTGACAAAAAATATATTGATAAACCACAGCAGGCTTGTCTTATTCAGATTTTTCTGAATCCCCTCATCATGGCATTGCATTAATGTAATATATATTTTATCCATAAACCGGTTCACAAAATAGTAGGAAAGCCCAAAGAATAAGGTCTGCAATACCATGACAATAAAAGCTAAGGGCGCATAGTCCGTCAGCGCATAACCCATCTGGACCGAAACGATAAAAACTGAGAGGGTATAAATCCACGCAAAGCAGATGATATAAAAATGTTTACGCGTAGTTCCCTCAAACAGATAATGGAGCGGGAGCAGATAAAAGAATCCAAACATGGTAAACAGTCCATTGCCATTACCATAAATACCAAGGGCCCGAATCAGATAAATGCCCACCGCCAGTAAGATGACCGTATAAAAGGACAGGATGAGCAGTACAACACATAAGGGGTATCGTCTTTTGGCATTCTTTTTGAAAATACAGAGATTCATAACAATGACCTCTAAAACGACAATCATTTCACAGAGAAAATTCATATGCTGCACCTTCCTGACCGCTCTTTTGTGATTCGATCCCATCTTACGTTTTTTAAACTTATCCTAGCAAAAATACCCTCCATAAAAAAGAGGGTATTCCTGATTGGTCGAATATTCTTCCTAAGTGGTAAAAAAATGCAACTGTCCGAGCCGCTCTCACCGGACACAGAATTTTGCCGAAATCACTGCTCAAATTCCGCGAATGGATTTTTCTCATATTCCAGTGTTTCCGGTGCAATATGGTGCATCAAAAATGTCTTTGCCAATGGCAGCCATGCCGCACAGGCGTGACTTTTATCCTGGCGGAAGGGTTCAAAAATATTTCTTCCCAGTGAAAATCCATGATCGCCATATTCAAACATATGCAGCTCATAGGGAACGCCTGCTTTATGGAGCTTTTCAGCCATGTACACCGACTGGATCGAATCGACCATACCATCATCGATGGCCGCGGCCATAAAAACAGGCACCGTGTACTCTGAAATTTTCAGCGCCGGGCTATTGGCTCTGCACATTTCCTCATCCGGTTCGGGGCATCCAAAAACTGTTGAATTTATGTCAACCGGAAGCATGGGGTTTTTATGTTCCCTGTTAAAGGCCTCCTGCACCGTGTAATCCAGCAGGCCATAGATCAGCATCGCCGTTAAGGGCTTTAACTGCTCCGGCAAAACGCCAAGCTTTTGGGCCAGCCACGGCTCCTGCCAGGATGTGGCCATCATACCGCATAAATGAGCGCCTGCGGAAAAGCCAATGATTGATATTTTTTCCACATCCACGCTCCATTCATCGGCGTGCTCCCGGATCACCACCATGGCTTTGGCCAGATCTACCAACTGGGCCGGGAACAATGTCTTTCCCTCCGGCGCCCGCTCCGCCACACTGTATTCCAGTACAAAGCTCTGATAGCCGTCCATGGCAAACGCCATCGCCACCGGATCTCCCTCATTGCCGTGCCGCGGGCAGTTCTGATATGCGCCGCCGGGGCAGACGATCACAGCGGGCCGTTTCTCAAGCGTTTTCAAAAACATATCCGGCATGGTCACAAAAGTGGTCAGCTCCACATCCTCCCGGTCCTCCCAAAGCTTTAAAGTTTCAATCAGCATAAATATTTCCTCCTTCATTTTGTTTTGTAATACTTTCGCATCACGTTACTGCTCGTAGTGGCCAAGACACGTCCAGCTTCGCAAGGCTGCTCCCCGAGTTCGACATCGATTTCCTGCGCCCCCCTGCCCGCCCCCGTAAGTTCCTTCCCCGAGCTGCGGTACTGTCCGTTGGCGTTCTCCCACCCGGCCCCATTGTCCATAGCTCTTTCAGGGAAGCGACTCCAGAAAACAACTCCGACTAAGGCTGGGAAGCCCCCTTTTTCGGGGACCGGGTCAATGCTCAGTAAGCTCTTTATGACCTTTCTTCGCTTGACCCTCATATTTGGCATCGGAAAAACCAAATATGCCCCGAAAAAGGGAACTTCCCAACCTAAGTCTTCGTAGTTTCCTTCCGTATGCTCCCCTGCAAGAGCTATGGACAATGGGGCCGGGTGGGAGAACGCCGACGGACAGTACCGCAGCTCAGGGAAGGAGCTCACGGGAACGGGCAGGTACAGCAGGCGATCGATGTCAAACTCGGGGAGCAGCCTTGCGAAGCTGGACGTGTCTTGGCCCTCCTGTTAGTAACGATGTGCCAAACTATTACTCAATTTTAACAGACTCCGTCTCGATTTCCATGTAGTTTCATGTTATAATTACGACATATTATGTCTTTTAAACTAATTTGGGGTCATCAAATGTGTGCATAGCTGGTGAAGCAAGCCTTTCCCAGCTATGCACACACTTGATGACTTTCATAGTAAATAAGGTGGGGCGCCTATGCTGGATAATGAATATGTTCTCTTTGGAGATTTGAGAAATTATATAAAGAAGGAATACGAACGCAACGGAAAAAATACGACATTTATTGATGCCTTTAACTGGCTGTTCAGAAATCACAAAACGCACCGGGGCCAGCCGGAATTTCCCGATTTTATGCAATGGGATTTTGACGATGACCGCACATTTACGGAGCTTGTGGACGCTATCCCCATCGAAGCCGCTTACGTTATCCCGCCCATACGGCTGGAGGGCACCGATAACATTTACTATATCGAAATACAGAAAAAAATATTCGTCTCCCGGGAAATGCCCTACTCCATCTACGAGCCTCATATCGACGACAGCTTCACACTCCTGTACGTCCTTTCCGGCTCCTGTGATATCGAGCTGGACTCCCGGCAATACCATATGAGCACCGGCGAGCTGTGCATCATCTCCCCCCAGGTGCGCCGGTCGCACAAAATTATGACCGAGGATATCGTCCTGAACATTATGATCGACAAAAACATATTTGAGCAGGCATTTTTTCAGCTCCTCAAGGAAAATAACTTTCTTTCCGTATTTTTCAGAAATACACTGTTCCATTCGGAAAAAGATTACATGTTTTTTATGATCCGGCCTTCCAGTGAGATCCGCCAGATCTACCAGCATCTTTTCCAGGAATTTACCCATCCGGACGCCCTGTCAGACCAGGTGTCCATCCACTACCTGAACATCCTCTTTACATGCATCATACGCAGCAACGAAAGCACCTACCGCTATTACGCCAGAGAACACACGCCCCCGGCCGCCATCGCCCTCCCCTACATACTCAAATACATCGAGGAGCACTACACCGACCTGACCCTGGAAACCCTGGCCGCCCAATTCCACTATGACAAAGGCTATCTAAGCAAACTGATCCATAAATACACCGGCAAAACCTACACCCAGATCATCTACCACTACCGCCTGGAAAAAGCCATCCAATACCTTCAACACACCAACGAAAAAATCAGCCGCATCGCCGAACTCACCGGCTACAACAGCAGCGACCACTTTACCAGATCCTTCCGCACCTACACCGGCCTCTCCCCCAGAGACTACCGCAAACTTAATTCTCCAGCCCCTACCGTCCACCACACCCCAAATGTGTAATCCCCCACCAGAAATCGAAGTGTAAATAGCATCGCGGCCGGCTGGCGGGGGTGTTTCTGGTGCGGTGGGCATTCGCGCCGGATGTGGTGCTCCCAGACAGCCAGTGGATGGTCAGGTGCTGCCACACCTGCATTGCAGCCGTTATAGAAAGACTTAGAGCCCAGGCTTTTGCGTTAATCGGACAAAAAGGAACGTAGAACGGAGCAAACATAAGAATACTCCCCTTCCTTTTTATCCGATTGCCCTTAGCAAAAACCTGAGCTCTTAGACTTTCTTAAACGGCGAAACCGCAGAAGTGGCAGCACCTGACCATCCACTGGCTGGCCGGGAGCACCACATCCGGCGCGAATACCCCGCACCAGAAACACCCCCGCCAGCCGGCCGCGATGCCATCGCCATCTTTCATAAATTACACATAATCAAAATCATCCGGGGCATCAAACCATTTCCCCTTCCCAAAATTCAAAATAAAGCAGATCACCGCCATCACCAGATAAGCAATCGTAAACGGTGACGTGATCCGAAATCCCAGCTCCGCGCTATGGATAAATCCAAAGGCCGACAGCAGCGCCCCCGCCAGACACGTGACCGCCACCGCATTCAGCTTTTTATCAATAATAAACACCGTCATCGTACCCAGCAGAATACCAATAATAATAGCGCCGGCCTTCACCGCTGGCACGCCGTTCCACATCACCCCGGCGTCAATAAGCATCTGATTGATCTCATCCGAATATCCCGAAAGACCATTGGCCATCGTTTCCGTATATGTACCTGTAAGACTTACTGCACCGGTGATCTGTGTAAACAGATAATCCGCCACCGGAGGCACCATGGCCATACCCACGGCCGCATAATGCTTCACCGGCGTATCCTTGAACGCCTGGGCCACCATAACGATCGCACACCAAATATAAGTAATGGCGCACACAGCCGGAGGCACCAGATTGCTCAGGAAGGTAAACATACCGAAAATCCCGGCAGCGCCAAACAAAATTCCGGAAATTGCCGAATAACCGATACCGGCCTCGGATTTTTTCAGACCTGCATGGCCAAGCCACACCGTATTGGGCACAACGCCGCCAAACATGGAAGAAATCATTGTGCAAATACCATCGGCAAACTGAGCTTCACGGACACTGTAATTGTCGCCGGCCGCATTGGCGGCTTCCACATTGTCCATCGTCTCGATAAAGTTATAGATTTCAATCGGTATAATAATGGTCAGATAAGGCGCAACGACCGCGAAACCATTGATCAGCGCCTGGATCGTAGTTACCGGATTCGGGAAATAAAATCCGATCCCGGAAAAGTCAAAGTGCGTCCGTCCAAGGCACAGCGCGTAAATGATACCGCCCACGATAGCCACCACCAGCGGCGGGATTTTCTTCGGGAACAGATAGCCGCCGAATACGCCCAGCATAGCTACAATGAGAATGGGCAGACCCACGATGGGATCGCGGAATACGTCAAAGACACCCTGTGTCGCCATCCATATGAAGCCGATGCCGGCCACCGTACCGAGCAGCGCCGCTCTTGGCACCTTTTTCTTGATCCACGGCCCGATAATACCGCCGCAAAATTCCACAAAGCCGCCGATAAAGCAGGCTGCCACGGCTGCTGACCAGGCCAGCTCAGGATCGCCCAGGGCATAATGCAGCGGTGTGATAACACCGTAGAGGATAACGAACATAGCCGGTGTGGATACGCCGGAGGGCAGAGCGGTCACATCACTCCGGCCTTCCTTTTTGGACAGCTTATAGCCCATATAGCAGTAGTAAAGTCCGCCGATCAAAAGGCCGATGGACATTCCCGGGATGACACGGCCATACACGATCTCATCCGGCCACTGCAATACACCGGATAAAGTAGCGATAACGATCAGATAGTTGACAATATTATTGGTCACGATATAAGTAATGCCGCCCAAATCTCCCCGCTTGAAAAATGGAACAATTGATTTCGTCTGATTCATTTCTTTTCCCTTTCCCTTTTATTGTTTAGAATAAAATTCCCATCTCTGCCAGCTCCGCCTTAACCTCATCGTACATGGCCTGCCACTGGGGCACCGGCGTCACAGTTTCCATATCATAGGCCTCGTCAAAGCGCTTGCCCTTATTTTTATCCTCCATACGGAAAACATGCTCATACTTTTCAAGGAGCTTTAAGACAATGTCATTGGCCTGGGCTCTGGTCATGCCCTGACGAGCTACCGCCTTGCCCACCTCGCCCATGAGCCGCACCTCAAGGCCGGTTCCGTTGGGCTCACTGCCATTGGCCGAGCCAAGCCCTTCCAGATGACCGCCGGACACCGTAACAACAATGGCATTCGCCGCCACCTCATAGAACAGCTCCTTTGTCAGCGCGCCGCTGGACGGCCACAGATCGCAGACGATAATGGCCGGAGCACACTTGGCAAATGTCTGGCACAAAACCGACTGGAGCCACAGACATCCCCGGGCCGTCGTCGCCACATCGGTAATGTGGATCGGATGGCACAGATGATAGTCCGCCAGGCACAGCAGATTGGCCGCCAGAATCGAAGCGATCATCACAATGGTCGCCCCCGGGGCATCCCCGCCAAGACCGCCCACCATGGTACAGGCCAGGGAAGCGTTCTTCATGCCGTAATCCAGAGAATTGGCAGCGCGGACCAGATTGCCATTGTCAATGATCAACTCATTGAACATGGCTACTAAATGAGAGTCGCAGGGGCGCAGGCTCCGCTCAAAGGAAGCGCTCAGATCGCCGGTTTCCGTCACCGCGCTCTCTGCCGCCAGCAGGCCCATACCCGGACGGCCCACTTCCTCTAATGCCTTATGGAGATAGGAAAGCTCCCGGCGCACGGCAATGACTTCCGTAGGATCTCCGCTCTTTACAGGGAAGCCGTCCACATCCACCAGTGATCCGCAGGTGAGCAGATCCACCACCGGCTCCTTGGCCGAACTTAAGACATTGGCATAATAAATGCTTTCCGGGGTGGGACATCCCGGATTTCCGGCCCATATCGCAGGCTCCCGGCGGTCCTCGATCCCTCTGGCCACCAGCGTGTAGGCATCCTTGCCCTCGCCCATGGTCAGCTCCTGCTTCATGTCACGGATACCGCGCTCGATTTCTTCCTCTGTAAACGTGATGATCCGGTTGGTGGACATATTGTACACACCGATTTTTAAGATCAGCGCCTTTGCTGCGGCAAACATATCCTCCAGCAGCTTGTCGTCCTGGGGGATGAGTAACTGCTTATCCCAGTCAAACTCATATTCATCCACCAGCTCCCGCACTTCGTCGATGACGTAGTCCATATCCCAGTCATCCTTGGTGACCTTCTCGCCCGTATGGCTCCGGGCACAGATTTCCAGATACTCCTTTGTAGTCATAGTACTCCTCCTTTGCAAATCGTGGCTCACCTGTCTTTGCTTCGCTTCGACAGGTCGCGGCAGTCGCCGCAAAGGTGAGCTAGCTCCCCTTTGTGGCTCGTTGCTTCGTTCACCTGTCTCCGCTTCGCTTCGACAGGTCGCGGCAGTCGCCGCAAAGGTGAGCTAGCTCCCCTTTGTGGCTCGTTGCTTCGTTCACCTGTCTCCGCTTCGCTTCGACAGGTCGCGGCAGTCGCCGCAAAGGTGAGCCAGCTCACCTTTGTGGCTCGTTGCTTCGTTCACCTGTCTCCGCTTCGCTTCGACAGGTCGCGGCAGTCGCCGCAAACGGGAGCCAGCTCCCCTTTGTGGCTCGTTGCTTCGCGAAAAAAAGGACGAAAAACCCTTTGGAAATGTAAAATTTCAATAGGTTTTTCGTCCTTTTATTCACTTTAGTTGCATGGTTATGCTCTAATCATAGACCATATTTCTCCATTTTTCAACATTTCCCGCGCTTTTCCTTTGTTACTTTTCCTAAACAACATCATAAGCATAACTAATAACACTCTCTTTGCGCCAGCATTTTCTTCCATTTTCCGGAGCGGTACCGCAGGAAGCCGATCAGCGCCGAACCGGTCCAGCCCACCGGCGTGGCCCACCAGATGCCATGATACCCCCACAGTGCCGAAAATGTAAACGCCAGCACACTGCGGGCCATGATTTCGGATATACTCATCCACACTGTCGGTGTCACATCCCCGGCACTGCGCAGAAAGTTCTGATACAGAAAAACTAACCCCAGCATAGGAGCAAACAGGGCCACCACACGGATACACTCTGCGCTGATATCCAGCACATCCACATCGCTGGAAAACATCCGTGAGAGCGCGCCCGCGCCAAAAAACATCAGCAGCCCAACAATAATCGTATACGAAAGTGAAATGATATATCCGGCATGAAGCCCCTTCTTCACCCGCTCAAAATCCCGGGCGCCGATATTCTGGCCGCAGAAAGTAGCCACAGATGCACCAATGGAATAGCTCAGACACATCCCCACCTGCTCGCCCCGGTTTCCTATGGTATACGCCGCAATGACCGTGGAGCCGTAGGCATTGATGGCCCTTTGCATAAACATGACCGAAATAGACACGCCGCAGGAGGATAAAGCGGAAGGCACGCCAATGCGCACGATTTCCCGCACAAGCTGACGGTCGGCGCGAAATTCCTTTTTGCCAAACCGGAGCATGGGCAGCTTCATAAAGACATAGACCACACAGACCACCGCAGAAATAAGCTGAGACAGCACCGTGGCCAGCGCCACGCCAGCCACCCCCAGATGAAAAACGATGACAAATAAAAGGTCCAGTCCCACATTCATCAGGCTGGCCGCAATAAGGATCACCAGAGGGATGACCGAATCCCCCAGCGCCCGCAGCACCGATGACATGCCATTGTACATACAGTTGGCCAGCGTTCCTAAAAACATGATCATCAGATAGGTCGCCGCATCATCCATAATATCCGCCGGCGTTCCGAGTAAGTGCAGCAAAGGCCTGGTAAAAATGACGCCGATCACCGTCACGCCCACGCCCACACCTAAATTAACGATAATTGCAGAAATAAATGTCTGCTTAACCAGAGCGTAATTTTTTGCACCAAAATACTGGGCCACCACCACAGACATACCATTGGTCAGCCCCACCACAAGCGCCAGCATCAGATTGAAGGCGCCGCCGCAGGTGCCCACAGCCGCCAGTGCCTGAGAGCCCACAAAATTACCGACCACAACAGAATCGACCATATTGTAGACCTGCTGGAATACATTGCCCACAAACATGGGCAATGCAAATAAGGTAATCGTTTTTATAGGACTACCGCTGGTCATATCCCGTACCATAACATCCTCTCCCGCCTAAAAATTTATATCAGT
This sequence comes from Lachnospiraceae bacterium, assembly GCA_902363555.1. Lineage (GTDB taxonomy): Bacteria > Bacillota > Clostridia > Lachnospirales > Lachnospiraceae > Catenibacillus. The sequence continues at coordinate 80,624 of CABJAM010000002.1, forward strand.
TCCCAGTAGCCGGAATTTATGCCGTCTCGCCGGCCGCCGCCTTTTTAAGATAATTCTCCTCTTCCACCTTCAGCCCCTTTAAAAACCGGCTCAACAGCGGCACACAGAGGATCAGCGTGATCACATCCGCCAGCGGCTGAGTCAACTGGACGCCGTACAGCCCGATGATCCGAGGCAATATGACAATGAGCGGCAAAAAGCAAATGCCCTGACGGCAGGCCGAAACAAAGGTGGCCAGCGCCGCCTTGCCCGTGCACTGGAACAGCATGTTACACAGCACGCTCACCGGTGAAAGGACCAGCGCCACGCACTGCGCCCGGCAGGCCAGTGTTCCGATGGCAATAACCTCCGCATCGTCCTTCCTGAAAAGCATCATTAGCTGAGGAGCGAATATAAAGCCCAAAGTCGCCAGCACCAGCATGATCCCCGTACAGCAGTACAGCGAAAATTTTATTGAGCCGCGGACCCGATCAAACTTTCTGGCGCCGTAATTATATCCAACCACCGGCTGAAATCCCTGGCCAAAGCCCAGAAGCACCGAAAGGAGCAGCATAAACACACGGCCCACAATGGACATGGCAGCCACTGCCGCGTCACCATAAATAGCCGCATTTACATTCAAAGCCACTGTGGCCACACTGGCCAGACCCTGACGGCAGAGGGAGGGCAGGCCCGTCTTTAAAATTCCCCCGTAAACAGCCGGTTTTTTAGATAAATTGCGGATACTCAAATGGATCAGACTCTTTTTGCGTATAAAGAAGCTGAGCAGAATAAAGAAGCTGATGCACTGGCTCAGCACCGTAGCGATGGCCGCTCCGGAAATCCCCAGCTTCAGCCCGAATATAAATATAGGGTCCAAAATAATATTAATAATACCGCCGGTTGCGATGCCCACCATGGCCAGTGTAGCCTTCCCCTCGCCGCGCAGTATATTATTCAGCACAAAGGATGCGCACATGATCGATGCCCCGATGAGAATATAGCTGGCATAATCCCTTGCATAAGGTAAAATCGTAGGTGTCGCCCCCAAAAGTGACATGAGCGGGTCCAGAAAGATCAGGCCGAAAATCGTCAGGCATATACCAAAAGCAAAGGCACAGTAAAAGCCCGTGGCTCCCACCTCGCTGGCCTCCTTGTTTTTCTTCTGTCCTAAAAGCCTGGATAACTGGCTACCGGCTCCCATTCCCAGCATAAATCCCACGGCCTGGATAATGGCCATAATTGAAAATACAATCCCCACTGCGCCGGTGGCGCTGGTTCCCAACTGAGATACAAAAAATGTATCCGCCATGTTGTAAATTGAAGTAATGAGCATACTAATGATCGTCGGCACCGCCAGCTTTAAAATCAGCTTTGGGATCGGTGTTTCCGTCATCTTTTTATATTGCGCTTCCTCCTGCCCTGTCATAATATACCTTCCTCCTTAGAAATTGTAACAGTTACGGTGATCCGGACTGTTACTGAAAATTAGCATCAAAACTATTAACTACTTAAAAGTATACGGCTTTATAACAGGTGCTGTCAACGAAGTTTCAATTTCTGAAACTAAAACTGCCGCTTCACGGTTATTGTTTACACCCGTTACCGTTCAGCCCGTCTGAACTGTTACCTTACACCCAATGTGGCCGCAAAATTAATTTTATTTTCTCTTGAACCAGTTTAACCAATCCGTTATAATTAAAGAAGGACATAAATTACAAATGAAGTGACTTTTGATAAATTACAGTAGATAAAATAGCTTTTACACTAACGGGGCGATATGCTAACTTAAAACGATACATAATCTTAAGGGGTGAAAAAATGACGAATGACGAAAAGTTTGATTTGATTTTGTCGTCCATTGGAAAACTGACGAACAAATTTGACAGCTTAGAAAACAAATTTGACGGCTTAGAAAACAGATTCGACAGCTTAGAAAACAGATTTGACAACTTAGAAAACAGATTTAACAACTTAGAAAACAGATTTGACAACTTGGAAAACAGATTTGATAACTTAGAAAACAAGGTTGACAAAATCGAAAACAAGGTTGACAGAATCGAAAAAGAGCAAACCCGAATTAACATGGTTATCGAAAATGATATCAAGAAAAATATTGATATCATCATAGAAAACTATGAACCTGCAGCGAAAGCAATGGTTGAAAAAGTTGCGGACATTGACAGTTTAAAAACTAATGTCCAATTACTTAACCGTATTGTTGCGGAACACAGTGACCGAATAGACAAAATATCTAAACCAGCCTGACAAAAAATATTTTCCAAGCTGGATGTGTAAAATCCAGCGCAGCACGAAAAAAAGCAAGTGAATATTGATAAACTACAGAAGATAAATGTCCTGCCCCAATCAAAAATACCGCTGTGAATCCTGGTAATATCAGGCTTACAGCGGTATTTTTGTATAGTGTCATCTATAACAGAAGTTTCGTAACCGTTCATAGGGGCCGAACTGTTACGGATTTTAACCAATGTGAGGGCACGCCCGCACCGAACGCACCGCCGAGCTCGGAAAGCTCGTCGATGCGCAAATCCTCCCCGGAATCCTTTCAGGCCCTTTGCACAGGCGCCGTCGTCACAGATTCTCCCTGGATCAGCTCGCCCTCAAACACGATCTGGCGCGCCCTGGATTTCTTTTTGATCATATCGAACAGCAGCTTGACCGCTGCTTTGGCCATATCGTCCGCCGGCTGGGATATGGTCGTGAGCGACGGAGAATAAAATCTTCCGCAGTCCATCCCATCGAAACCGGCGACGGAGCAATCCGCAGGGATGTTCCGTCCGTCCTCGCGCAGCGCCCGGCAGGCGCCGATGGCCATATTGTCCGCAATGGCATACACTGCGGTAAAATCACATCCACGTTCTAACATTTCCCTCATCATTTCATAACCTTTGCGCATGCTATAAGCGCCGTCCGGCGTCTCCATATAGCACAGCAGATCCTCGTTAAATTCAATCCCGGTGTTTTCAAGCGCCTCCCGGTAGCCCTTCACCCGCAGCACACTGATACTCGTATCGTCCCTGGAGCCGCACAGCAGAGCAATTTTTTTGTGCCCTTTACTGATCAGATATTCCACGATCTTTCGGCTCTCTAAAACATCATCCACAGAAACAGTGGCATATTCGGTCCACTTCTCGTCCAGATGCACCGTCGTCAGGACAAAGGGCACCGACAGCTTGTCCAGCCGCTCCTTCGGATTGTCCGCAGAACCGCCGAGAAAAATGATCCCTTTCAGCCGCTTTTCTTTTTCCAGCGTCAGCGCCACACTGACCTCATCCTGGTCTTCATCCACGTGCTGTAACACAAACGTATATTTCTTCGCCTGAATCTCCTCCTCAAGCACCTGGATCATACCGGTGAAAAACGTATTTCCTATATTTTTCACGAGCACGGCAATGGTCTTGGCTTCCGAGCGTTTCAGGTTCCGCGCGCTGTTATTGGGCACATAATCATATTCGGCAATGGCCTGCATGATCTTCTCTTTTGTTTCTTCGTTGATATCCGGATGGTTGTTCATGGCCCGGGAGACGGTGCTCACACCGACGCCGCAGATTCTGGCAATATCCTTAATCGTTATATTTTCCATAACACCAGCCTCGATTCAATAGCTTTGCCGACCTATGCGCTGCCGCCAGATCCCTCAAACGGAAAGCGACATATTTCGACTTGTTATATCCATTTTACAATCTCCCGTACACTTTTGCAAGACTGTGCATTTCAATTACCAGATTTTGTGAAAATTGCCCCGGTTTTAAACGCCAGCGCCAGTTATTTCCCAGGGTAGACGGCGTATTCAGGCGGGCTCCTGCCCCCAGGCCCAGATAATCCTGCATGGGAATGACTGCCGTATCGGCCACGCTACCCAGCGCCAGGCGGATAAATTCCTTATACAGCTCTTTTGGGTCGCGGTCATAAAGATTCAGATATCCATAGGCCAGAGCCCGGTCATCGATATTCATCTCGTCAAGCCACCCCTGGATCGTCTGATTGTCATGGGTGCCCGTATAGACAACGCAGTTTCTGTCATACGTATAGGGCAGGTAATTGCCCGCTTCCCTGGAGTCAAAGGCAAATTCGATGATCTTCATCCCCGGAAAGCCTGTATCCTTCACAAGCTGAATCACTGACGGCGTCAGGTAGCCCAGATCCTCGGCAATGACCGGAAGGTCTGGTATCTGCTTTTTCACTGCATTGAAAAATTCAATGCCGGGTCCTTTTTCCCAATGACCGTTGCGGGCCGTCGTCTCCCCGTAAGGGATGGAGTAATACTCATCAAACCCCCGGAAATGGTCGATGCGGACCACATCATAAAGCTTTAAGCTATAACGGATACGCCAGGTCCACCATGAAAAATCCGTCTCCCGGTGATAATCCCAGCGATACAGCGGATTGCCCCAAAGCTGTCCGTCCGCGGCGAATCCATCCGGCGGACAGCCGGCCACTGCCACCGGCACATTATTTTCATCAAACTGGAACAGCTCCGGGTTCGCCCACGTGTCCGCGCTGTCAAACGCCACGTATATGGGCAGATCTCCGATGATCTTTACTCCCCGGTCATTGGCATATGCTTTTAGCCGCCGCCATTGACGGTCAAACTCATATTGAAGCCACTCATAAAAAGTGATCCGATCCACCAGCCGTTCTTTACAGGCCGCCATGGCCTCCGGCTTTCTGTTGCGGATATCCGCCGGCCAGTCGCTCCAGCATTGGCCGCCAAAATCGTCCTTCACGGCCATATAAAGGGCATAGTCGTCCAGCCAGCTCTGATTGCTTTGTCGAAATCTGTCGAACTCCGCCGCGGCCGCTGCGCCCTTATCCCCTTCGCCTTCCCCGCAAATATCCGTCTTGTACACTTCAAACGCCTGCCATAAAAGTGAATAGCGGGCCTGATATAATTTTCCATAATCCACTGACGCGCTGTCATCGCCAAAATCACAGGCATCGCAGTCCTCCCGGGTCAAAAACCCGTCCTGGACCAGTGTCTCCAAATCGATAAAGTAGGGATTCCCGGCAAAGGTGGAAAAGGACTGATAGGGGGAATCCCCGTAGCCCGTAGGTCCCAGGGGCAGTATCTGCCAGTACTTTTGTCCGGCAGCTCTCAGTTGATCCACAAAATCATAGGCTTCCCGGGAAAACGCCCCGATACCGTATTTTGAAGGCAGGCTGGAAATGGGTAATAAAACGCCGCATGCTCTCATGTTAAATGCCTCCCATCTTAAAATCTATAAAGCTTCAATGCCCATGGCATCAGCCCTTCACGGCTCCGGCCACAACGCCCTCGATAATATGCTTCTGGCAGGCAATATAAAAGATGATGATCGGGATAATGGACAGCACCAGCACGCCCATCATCGCGCCCATATCCACAGAGCCATAACCGCCCTTTAAATACTGGATGGCAATGGGCAATGTCTTAAATTTCTTCATATCCAGCACCAGATACGGCAGCAGGTAGTCGTTCCACAGCCACATCGCTTCCAAAATCGCTACCGTAATACATGTCGGCTTCATAATAGGCAGTACAACCTTGAAGTAGGTCTGGAGCGGATTACAGCCATCGATCATGGCCGCCTCCTCGATTTCCAGCGGTATGGACTTTACAAAGCCGCTGAACATGAACACCGCAAGCCCGGCGCCAAAGCCCAGATAAATAAAGATCAGGCCCCACGGATTGTCCAGATGGAGCATATTGGCGATCTTGGACAATGGAAACATAACCATCTGAAACGGTACGACCATGGAAAACAGGCAGATATAATAAAACGTGGAAGTGAATTTATTTTTCACCCGGCCGATATACCATGCAGCCATGGATGTGCACAGCAGGATGACCACAACCGTAAATACAGTTACAAATAAGGACCAGCCAAAGGCCTGGAAAAACCCGGTCTTTTCTATACCCCGGACATAGTTTTCAATGCCCACGAACATTTTATCCATAGCCAGTGAAAACGGGTTACGGCTGATATAAGCCTTCTTTTTAAAGGAGTTGATGAGTACAAGTACGATCGGATAAATATAAGCCAGCGAAACAAGCGTCAGGACAACGGACCAGATGGCGTATTTTACGGACATTTTTTTAGATTTAACCATTACTGCTGCACCTCCTTGGAACGGGTCAGTTTATTCTGTACGACTGCGATAACCCCCACCATGAGGAAGAAGATCACAGCCTTGGCCTGGCCGACACCCTCATAGCCGGTCCTGCCATAGAAGGTATTTGTAATATTCATCGCCAGCATCTCGGTCATCTTCGACGGTTCACCATTGGTCAGCGCCAGGTTCTGATCGTAAAGCTTAAAGCCATTGGTCACAGTAAGGAAGGTACAGATCGTGATGGACGGCATAACCATGGGCAGAATGACCTTTTTTAGCACCTGCACCTTGGAAGCTCCGTCGATCTGAGCGGCCTCGATGAGATCCCCGGGAATATTCTGGATACCTGCAATATAGATAACCATCATATATCCGATCTGCTGCCAGCACATGAGGATGACCAGACCGATAAAGCCGTATTCCTCGGAATAGGTCAGTGTCCGGCTCCAGCGCATGAGAATACCATTTAAGAGTAACTGCCATACATAGCCGAGAATAATACCGCCGATAAGATTCGGCATGAAAAACACTGTACGGAATATATTTTTGCCCCGGATCGGCTTGGTCAGCAGCATGGCCACAGCAAAGCCGATGACATTGATAAAGATCACGGTGACAATGGTAAACAGTGCGGTAAACCACAGCGAATGAACAAAGGTGGCGTCCGTAAATATTTTTGTATAATTGATCAGGCCGACAAAGGTCGCATCAGTGATCGTCGTAAACTTGCAGAAAGACAGGTACACGCCGATAATGAACGGTGCGATAAAGAACAGGATAAACGCTACCAGTGTGGGCAGCAGAAATATCGGCCAGTATTTCTTAATATTTCTTTGCATGTTTCTTCTCCTCTCGTTTCAATCTACACAGTGGCAGGGTTCGCCTTGCTGCTTTTATTGAAAAAAGGCAGACAGTACGTAAACGCTTCTGCCTGCCTTAAATTCATACCGGAAAGCCGGTACAATTATGGTTACTGTTTAATGATGTTATCAATTGGTTAAATTACTGATTTACAGCGGCAAATTCCGTCGCCCAGTTATCAACAAATGCACTCTGTACAGCACTCCAGTCGCCAGTGCCCTGTGCATACTCAAGCATTGCGGAGCCGAGCTGGTTCTTCCATTCCTCAGAAGGCATTGTGGTGAAGCACCATGCAACGGATTCTGTACCTTTGGAGATGTACTCGTTAGCTGCGATAACAAGAGGATTCGTGGTTGTATCAGCATCCGTAAAGCTTGCAAACGGTGTTACAAAGCCCATATCCTGAGCGATGGCTTTCTTACCTGTCTCGCTTGTAATACACCAGTTTAAGAAGGCCAGTGTTGCGTCGATATCTTCCTGAGAAGCGTTTTTATTGACACACCAGTAGTTTTCAGAACCGGTGCAAAGACCCTGGTTTTCTTCACCTTCAGCGCCAATGTAGATCGGCAGCATGCCTAAATCTTCGTCAGCTACTTCGTTACCCTGGATATCGCCGTAAGCCCATGTACCATTCTGATAGAATACAGCTTCGCCCAATGCAAATTCGGAAGCGGCATCCTCGCCAGTCTTACTGGAAAGCAGGGAAGCTTCACATGTAGAATCGGTGATGTAAAGGTCAAAGATCTGTTTGAAGTTATCTAAGTATGTGCCTTTGATAGCTTCTGTGGAGCCAATGCCATCAGCCTTGTATTCATAGTAGATCGGCAGGTTGGCTAAATGTGTTTTGAATCTCCAGTCGGAGGAGGAATCAAAGCCAGCGGATGTGAAAGCGCCCATGATGCCCAGATCGTCTTTTTTAGCCTGGATATCGTCAGCAACTTCTTTTAACTTGGCAAAGCTGTTGATCTCGTCAACGGATGCAACCTTTGCGCCGTCCAGGGCAATGTAGTCGTTCAGAAGCTTCTTGTTGTAGATGATGCCGTAGGTTTCGATAACGTAGGCGATACCCTGAACCTGGCCGTCCTCGCTGATCAGTGCGAAGTCATCACTCTTAAGCTGCTTGTAAACATCGGAATCCTTTAAGTCATAGCAGTAATCCTTCCATGAAGCAAGACCAACGGGGCCGTTCACCTGGAAAAGTGTAGGCGCTTCATTTTTAGCCATCTCAGACTTTAAGGTGGACTCATAAGTACCGGAAGCTGCGGTAACAACATTTACCGGAACACCGGTCTCGTCGGTGTAAGCTTTGGCCAGGGCAACCCAGTCATCAGCCTGCTCCGGTTTGAAGTTTAAGTAATATACGGAACCTGAGCCGGCATCGCCTGCGGGAGCCTGTGTCTCTGGTGCTTGTGTTTCTTCTGGTGCATCTGTCTGTGGAGCTGCGGTATCCTTTTTAGCTTCCGTCTCCGAAGCCTTCGGCTGTGTTTCCTGGCTTCCGCCACCGGAATTACCACAGGCAGCTAACATGGAGGCCGTCATAATCGTTGCCAAACCAAGTGCGATCAACTTTTTCATTTTCTTCATAATAATGTTCCTCGCTTTCATAAACACATCATTAACAGTTTTATAGAAACGTTCCCGTAAACGTTATCGGTAACGTTTCCAATTGATGAGTTCATTATAGCACATTGTCTTAAGAAAGCAATACCCAATTTAATTTATTTTTATATTTTGTTAATATCAGACTAAAAAAAGGTGCACAAATTGTGCACCTTTTCAAAATCGACCTTATTTTACTTTTCTGCCTATCCAAATCCGACAATTTCTGACAATGCCACATTCCATGCATTTTTGTCCTTTTTCCGGATACTATTTCCTATGATGAAAACGCATTATTTCCTATGACGAAAACGCCCGATCACCCATGTAATCCTCGAAAAAAGCGATGAGCCGCTCCATCTGTTCATCCGTACCAATAGTGATCCGCAGATAGTCTGAAATCCTCGGCTGGTCAAAGTACCGGACAAAGATATTTTCCTTCCTCAGCGCTTCAAACAGCGCCTTCGCCGAATACTGGGGGTGTCTGGCAAATACAAAATTGGCTTTGGAATCGGGAAATTCAAACCCCAGCCCACGCAGCTTTTCCTTTGTCCACTCCCGGGTCCGGACGATCCTGCCGATACATGAATTAAAATACTTCGTATCCTTCAGCGCTTCCACACCCATCACCAGAGACGGCATATTCATTGTATAGGAATTGATGGAATATTTCACATCGTTCATGGCCTTGATCAGCTCCGGCTGGCCGATGGCGTATCCGATACGCAAACCTGCCATGGACCGGGACTTGGAAAAGGTCTGGACGACCAGCAGATTATCGTATTTTTTCACAAGCTCCAGCGCCGACACGCCGCCAAAATCAATGTACGCCTCATCCACAATAACAACGGAAGCAGGGTTGTGCGACACGATATCCTCCACCAGATCAAGACTTTCATACCAGGCTGTGGGCGCATTTGGATTTGGAAATACGATACCGCCGTTTTCTCCGTAGTAATCCTCACGGACGATCCTGAAATTTTCATCCAGTGCCTTCTTCTCGTAGGGGATCCGGTACACATCCGCCCACACCGGATAAAAAGAGTAGGTGATATCCGGGAAAAGAACGGGCTTCTCTGAATTGAAAAAGGTCAAAAAGGCCACCGAGAGCACATCATCCGACCCAACGCCCACAAATACCTGATCGGACCCCACATGATACGCATCCGCCAGGGCATGGACCAGAGCCCCTGCGGCCGGGTCCGGATAGAGGCGCAGCCGCGACTCATCCATGGCCGTTTTGGCCGCCAGCACTGACGGCGCCGGCGGGTAAGGGTTTTCGTTGGTATTTAATTTGATCATGTCCGGGGCATCCGGCTGCTCGCCGGGCGTGTATGGAACGACCCGGCGCACCTTATCTTCCCATAATTTCATCGTATTTTCTCCTATTTATCGCTATGAGCACTTAGCGGCCGCTTTTTAGCCGCTTACTATTTTTTGTCGCCAAAATATGTCTCGGCTACCGCCTTAAATGCCGGCAGCGAGCGCTCGATCATATCGTAGGGCACGCAGTAGGCCAGGCGCACATAGCCCGGACAGCCGAAGGTGGTTGCGGATACAAGGATCAGATTATGTTTCTTTGCTTCCTGGACAAATATTTTTTCATCCTCTGTGGGCGACTTTACGAACAGGTAAAATGCCCCCTGGGGCTTCACGCACTCAAAGCCCATCTCTGTCAGACTGTTGTAAAGAAGCTGACGGTTCTTATCGTAAGTCTCAATATCCGTTTCCTCATACAGACACTGCTGTGCCACGAGCTGGAACAGCGACGGCGCGTTAATGAAGCCCAGGCAGCGGTTGGCTACCACAAGGGCGGACTGCATTTCCTCGTAAGCGTCGATCTGTTTCGGTATGGCCAGGTAGCCGATGCGCTCTCCCGGCAATGACAGTGATTTACTGAAGGAATAGCACACAAGACAGTTTATCACATGCTTTGTCATAAAAGGCACCTTCGCACCATCGTAAACAAGCTCACGGTACGGCTCATCGGAGATCACGTAGATCGGATGGCCGATGCGCGCCTCCGCCTTTTCAAGAATCACCTGTAACTTGTCCAGGGTTTCCTCAGAATATACGGCGCCGGAAGGGTTATTGGGGTTATTTACAATGATCGCCTTTGTCTTTTCGGTTATGTAATCGTCGAGCACATCCAGATTCAACTGGAAGGTCTTTGTATCGGCAGGCACCACCACTGTCTCGCCGCCAAAATTGGAAATATAGCTGCGGTACTCACCGAAAAACGGGGCAAAGCAGATCACCTCGTCCTTATAGTTTAACAATACGCGCAAAATACAATTGAGGGCGCCGGCGGCACCGGCCGTCATTATGATGCTCTCACGGGAGAAATCCGTATCAAAGCGCTTATTTAAAGATTCCGCCACAGCATCGCGGACCTCCTCGTAACCGGAGTTATTCATATAGCCGTGGATAAAATTGGGATCTTTGGAATCCAGTATATTATAAATGGCCTGCTTTACAATCGCCGGGGGCGCCACACTGGGATTGCCCAGGCTGTAATCATATACATTTTCTTTACCTACAACAGCGGCCAGCTCCACACCTTCTTCAAACAGACGGCGGATGACCGAGCTGTTTGCCACAAGGTTTTCCATATTTTTCGAAATGACCATCGTCACTACCTCTTTTCACTTTATCGCTTTAAACCAGCATACATATACTATCATAAAATCTTGCAAGATTCAATAGTTTTTTCGGATTATTCATCCTGCATATTGCTCAGCTTCGCCGCCTGATCTGCGGCAATAAGGCTGTCAATAACCTCGTCCAGATCCCCGTCCATGATTTCATATAAACGATGGGTCGTCAGCTTTATGCGATGGTCCGTGCAGCGGCCCTGGGGAAAGTTATAAGTACGGATCTTTTCCGAGCGGTCGCCGGTACCTACCTGGTTCTTTCTCAGAGAAGCTTCCTCCTTGCGTTTCTTTTCCAGCTCCAGATCATACAGACGGGAACGGAGCACCTTTAGGCCCTTGTCCTTATTTTTCAACTGGGACTTTTCATCCTGGCAGGAAATGACAATGCCCGTAGGAATATGCGTGATACGCACGGCGGAATCCGTCGTATTGACACACTGGCCGCCATTGCCCGAAGCACGGAACACATCGATACGCACATCGTTCATATCCAGCTCCACATCCACATCCTCGGCCTCCGGCATGATCGCCACAGTGGCAGTGGACGTATGGATACGCCCGCCGGATTCGGTCTCCGGCACACGCTGCACACGGTGCACGCCGCTTTCAAACTTCAGACGGGAATAGGCCCCATTACCGTCGATCATAAATACGACCTCTTTAAAACCGCCGATCCCGTTTTCATTGACACTCATCATGTCCACCTTCCACCGTCTGGATTCCGCATATTTGGAATACATGCGGAACAGCTCAGCAGCAAACAGGGCGGCCTCATCACCGCCGGCGCCGGCCCGGATCTCCACGATAACATTTTTCTCATCCATAGGGTCTTTCGGTATTAAGAGGATTTTAAGGTCGTTCTCAAGCTGGACGATCCGATCCTTGCACTCGGAAAGCTCCTCCTTGAGCAGTTCTCTCATTTCCTCATCATTTTCACTCTCAAGCATTTCCAGGCTGTCGTCAATGCTCTGCTTTGTCTGTTTATATTCTGTATATTTTTCAACAAGCGGGCCAAGATCCGTCTGCTCCTTCATAAGCTTGCGGAATCTGGCCTGATCGTTGACAACATCCGGGTCATTCAGCTCCTCCATTACCTGCTGGTAACGGATAAGAATATCATCCAGCTTATCAAACATGTCAATTCCTCCATCTCGTGTATAAAAAATAACTAATTTATTGATGCAAATACTACCCGGTCCAGTCCGGCCAGGTCCTTACGTACCTGAATCTGATGAAAACCGGCGCTCTCCAGCAGTTCGCTGACGGCCTCCGCCTGATCCCAGCCGATCTCAAAGAAGATCATACCGTTGTCACTGAGAAAATCCGCCGCCTGGGCAATGATCCTCCGGTAAAAAAACAGGCCGTCCTCTTTTCCATCCAGCGCAAGATATGGCTCATGCGCCCGCACCTCGGCCATCAGTCCGGAAATCTGGCCGGACGGTATGTAGGGGGGATTAGATACGATCACATCATAGGTGTCTGTAAGATTTTCAAACAGATCGCCGCACATCCACTTCACAGCAGGGCCGCCGGTACTGAGATACTCGTACTGCGCTGTTTCCCGAAGCTGCCTTTCGTTTTCCATGGCAACCTTAAGAGCTTTTGGCGACACATCCACACCATGGCCCAAGGCTGTTTTTTTGCTGGCCATAATGCTTAGAAGAATGCAGCCCGAGCCGGTGCACATATCAAGGACCCTGGCCTCCTCCGGAAGATACTTTAAGACAGTGTCCACAAGAATCTCCGTATCCAGTCGTGGGATGAGCACATGCTCATTGACCTTAAAAGGGATGCCCATAAATTCCTGGGTTCCAGTAATATATTGCAGCGGACAGCCATCGCCCCGGCGGCGAATACAGTCCATATATCGTTCGGCGTCCAACGCATCCACCGGCATGTGCGGATCAATCAAATAGTCTACCCGGCGGACATGGCAAATATCCGAAAGAAGATACCACGCGTCCGTCTTGTAGTCCATAATACCTTTATTTTCAAGAAAAGCAGTTCCCTCATCGAGAAGCTGCTTTAATGTATAACTCATTCTTTCACTTCCTCCTGGAAAGCCCTCCAGTCATAGATCGCTTCGATGGAGGCAATGGCCGCTTCCAGCATGGACGCATCCGGTTCCCGGGTCGTCAGCTTCTGCATAGCCATCCCCGGCTTGCTCATAGCGTTGGTAAACCAGTTTTCGCTCCGTCCGGCCCACTGGATCAGCTCGTAAGCCACACCGGCGATCACCGGAACGAGCAGAATACGACAAACGACCTTCAGCAGCATATTCTGCACCGGTACAATCTGGAAAAACAGTATGAAAAAGATAATACTCAGCACGATAACGATGAGCAGAAAGCTCGTTCCACACCGCTTGTGGAAACGGGAATACTTCATAGCGTTTTCCGGTGTTAGCTCCTCGCCGTGCTCGATGCAGTTGATGGATTTGTGCTCCGCACCGTGGTACATGAACAACCGCTGGATATCCTTCATCCGGGAAATAAGGATGATATAGCCCAAAAACAGGATCACACGGACACCACCCTCGATGATTCCCAGCGCCCATGTGGATTCCGTCAATTTCTTAAACAGTCCGGAAATAAAAAATGGCAGCACCATAAACAGGCCGATGGCGATCACAACTGAAAGCGCCACCGTCAGGCCCATGACCAGCTTTTCCGTAAAGGAACCGCCTTCCGGAGCCTTTTTGGCCGGCTGCCCGGCATTTTCCGCGGTTCCACCGTTGCCGGCTGCCGGCTGGCTGTCGCTTTTGGCGGCTTCGCCGTTATTTGCTGCCGGGTGGCTGCTGCTTTTGGCCGGCTGCCCGGCATCCACTATGGGCTGGCCGTCGTCATCGTAAAAGCTGGCCGAGTAGGTCAGTGTGGAGATTCCCAGGATCATGGAATCTATAAATGCAAATACGCCCCGCACAATGGGTACTTTTTTTAAGTGAAGCCGTGAAACAAGGCTGACATAGGTATCTTTTTTTACCTCCAGCGTTCCATCCGGCTTGCGGACCGTCACAGCGTAGTCATTGCCATAGCGCATCATCACGCCTTCAATCACTGCCTGTCCGCCAATTTTCGCATATTTCATAATAACCTCTTTTTTTCGTATATTCAAAAATAGGTTGAGATTTATCCAATCTCAACCTTTCTTTTTATTATTCCTGTGTTAAACCATATCTACGATTGAACTTATCAATACGTCCACGGGCTGCAGCAGCTTTCTGCTGGCCGGTGTAGAATGAATGGCACTTGGAGCAAACTTCAACGTGGATTTCCGGTTTTGTGGAACCGGTAACAAATTCGTTGCCACAGTTGCAGGTTACCTTTGCCTGGTAATACTTTGGATGGATTCCTTCTCTCATGTTTTTCACCTCACTACGACATGTCTCATATTACAAAAATTGATCATTATCAATCTGTTTTCTCTGAACAGCTTCCCTATTATAGCACACAAAACCGCGTGATTCAAGTATTTTCTTCAAAATAATAATGAATTTATTGAACAAATTTGTAACCGTTCGCCTTTTTGAACGGCTGCATAAAAACGGCTACATAAATTTCGTGCGTTTTACGGCTGCAATAAAGTCTTTGTTTGAACGCGTGCGCATAAACATTTCCAATATCCGTTCCAGAGCCTCGTCGGACTTCATGCCGCCCAGCGCCTTGCGCACCAGATAAGCGGCCTCCAGCTCCTCTTTGGATAAAAGAAGCTCCTCGCGCCGGGTTCCGGAGCGGGCGATATCGATGGCCGGGAATATTCGCTTTTCCGACAGCTTTCGATCCAGTACAAGCTCCATGTTACCGGTTCCCTTAAATTCCTCAAATACTACGTCATCCATCTTGCTTCCGGTTTCCACCAGCGCCGTGGCTAATACAGTCAGGCTGCCGCCCTCTCTCATATTACGGGCCGCACCGAAAAAGCGCTTTGGCATATGGAGCGCCGCCGGGTCAAGACCGCCGGATAATGTACGGCCGCTGGGCGGAACTGTCAGGTTGTAGGCTCTGGCCAGACGTGTGATACTGTCTAGGAGAATAACCACATCCTTTTTATGCTCCACGAGGCGTTTTGCCCGCTCCAGCACCATTTCCGACACGCGCTTGTGATGCTCCGGCAATTCATCAAATGTGGAATAGATCACTTCTACATTCTCGCCCTCAATATACTCCTTGATATCCGTTACTTCCTCCGGGCGCTCATCAATGAGCAGAATGATCATATTCATATCCGGATGATTGGCATGAATGGATTTTGCCATCTGTTTTAACAGAGTCGTCTTACCGGTTTTTGGCGGGGATACGATCATACCACGCTGACCCTTGCCAATGGGGGATACAAGATCCACGATACGCATGGGCACGCTGGCGCGCTCTGTTTCCAGGCGGATACGGTTATTTGGAAATATGGGGGTCATATCCTCAAAGTTTTTACGCTTACTGGCCTCTGCCGGATGGAAACCATTGACCGACTTGACAAAAAGCAGGGCGCTGAATTTTTCCGTTGGCAGTTTGATCTTAATATTTCCATCGATAATATCGCCGGTCTTCAGGTTAAAGCGGCGGATCTGAGCCGGGGATACGTAAATATCATTTTCACCCGGAAGATAGTTTTCGCAGCGGATAAAGCCAAAGCCATCCTGCATAACCTCCAGGATGCCGTGAGCCATCTGGCCGCTGTCCAGTTCTTCCAGAGCCGGCTCCATATGGTTATCCGAATCCGTACGGTTATAGCTGCTGCTATTATCATTACGGCTGCCGTAGTCGGAGCGGCCGTTGCTATCGTTTCGGCTGCTGTAATCAGAACGGCCGTTGCTGTTATCGTTTCGGCTTCCGTAATCGGAGCGGTTATTGCTGTTATCGTTCCGGCTTGCGTAATCAGAGCGGCCGTTATTGTTATCGTTCCGGCTGCCGTAATCCGAGCGGCCGTTGCTGTTATCGTTCCGGCTGCCGTAATCCGAGCGGCTGTTGTTGTTATCGTTCCGGCTGCCGTAATCGGAGCGGCTGTTGTTATCGTTCCGGCTGCCGTAATCGGAGCGGCTGTTGTTGTTATCGTTCCGGCTGCCGTAATCCGATCGGCCGTTGTTGTTATCGTTCCGGCTTCCGTAATCCGATCGGCCGTTGCTGTCGTTTCGGCTTCCATAATCGGAGCGGTTTTCAGCGCTGTAGGATGTATTTTCCTGACGGGCATTATCTCTGCTGTCCGAACCGACCTCATTATCCGCATTCTGCCGATACGAAGGACGCTGGTTATATGGTCTCGTATCACGGCGTCCTCCGGATGTCGGCTGTGCCGTGCGCATTACGCGCCCGGTGCGGGTTACCGTTCCTCTTGGGCTTCTCTGATAACTGCTATCCTGGGATTCCGGCCTGTCCATCGTTCCGCTTTCACGGGATGACGGCGCACTCTCACGGGTGTTCGTCGTATTCTCCCGCGACGACGGTGCACTCGACGCGTTTTCCCGCGATACCGGAGCCTGCTTCCCAGCGGCCGCGTCCTGTCCATTTTCCGTCCGGATATTTGCATCCGCTTCCTTATCCCTGACGTGCTTCTCTACGCTATCCTCCACCGGCGTCTTTACGGCGTCCGCCGATTCCTCCGCATTCTGAGCGACCACTTCAGTCGACGCCTTCCCGTCATTTCCAGCCGACGGCTTCCCGCCATTTTGCTGCTCCTCAAGATCACTCAGAATCTGCACAAGCTGAGCCTTACGCATGGCGGATGTATTCTTAATCCCCTGCGCCTTAACAATAGCTTTCAGTTGTACAAGCGACAGCGTGTTATATTTTTCAATCATATAGAACCTCCGTTCCTTATTAAATTATGTAATTTCATTATGCAATTTTAAGGTAATTATTCAATCAGACAATAGCATCCGCCAGAATACTGGTGATGGCCGCAAAAACAGATATGCAGACGGCAGTTAGCCGCTCCGTAGCGTGACGAGGCGGGAAAAGGCAGAGCGTTACTGAATAGTTACAATTTTTTAGGAATTAGATCGAAATGCAGAGCCATGAACTTTTGGATTCTGTTTGCATTAAGAAAACGATTTGAGTCTATTATACACATTTCTGTACAAAAAGGAAAGAGATTTTTATTGACATTTTTCGCAATTATTGAACTTTTTGTCGAAGCCTGGAGTTTACCGCTACTTAAAACGGATAAAGAGTCAGCCCTGATCTCAGCTTTTTAAATTCTTTATGAAAGTTTAATGCTGTATTCTTTCATTTTATCTTTTTATTTCGCGTTGATATTTTATGCGATTTATACGTAATTTCAATAAGTTTGCAGGAATATTTCTCCAATTTTTCTCACTTTAATATATTGAATTTCCTGAATAATTATAGTATAATACCTTGCATAATCCATTTACAAAAAAGTATCTGTCTTTTGTATCCGGCTAACCGTTCATAGAGGCATAAACGGTTACACATCCGGACATCTTTTCTAAATTTAAGGAGGAAATCACATGTCATACGTTGATAGCGTCATTGAAAGTGTTGTTAAGAAAAACCCCAACGAACCCGAATTTATTCAGGCGGTTACAGAGGTTCTGAACTCTCTGCGCCTCGTTGTTGATAATGATGAAAAGTACCAGAAGGAATCGCTCCTTGAAAGAATTGTTGAACCGGAACGCGTCATCATGTTCCGTGTTCCATGGGTTGACGATGCAGGAAAGGTACAGGTGAACAGAGGTTACCGTGTACAGTTCAACAGCGCCATTGGACCTTACAAGGGCGGTCTTCGTTTACATCCGTCCGTAAACTTAAGCATTATCAAATTCCTTGGTTTTGAACAGATTTTCAAAAATTCTTTAACAGGACTTCCAATCGGCGGTGGCAAGGGTGGTTCCGACTTTGATCCCAAGGGTAAATCCGACCGTGAAATTATGGCCTTCTGCCAGAGCTTTATGACCGAGCTTTTCAGACATATCGGCGCAGACACCGATGTTCCCGCCGGCGATATCGGTACAGGCGCACGGGAGATCGGCTATATGTACGGACAGTATAAGAGACTGCGCAACGTATCCGAAGGCGTTCTCACAGGCAAGGGCTTATCCTACGGCGGTTCCCTGGCCCGTACACAGGCTACCGGCTATGGCCTTGTTTATCTGGTGGACGAATTATTAAAGACCAAGGGCGATACCCTTGAGGGTAAGACTGTTGCTGTGTCCGGCGCAGGCAACGTGGCCATTTACGCCACAGAAAAGGTTCAGCAGCTTGGCGGTAAGGTTGTGACCTGCTCCGATTCCACCGGCTGGGTATACGATAAGGACGGCATTGATCTGGCTGCATTGAAGGAAATCAAGGAAGTTAAGCGGGCCCGTCTTACAGAATATAAAAACTACCGTCCGGATGCCGAGTATCACGAAGGCCGCGGCGTATGGACCGTTAAATGCGATATCGCACTGCCCTGTGCTACTCAGAACGAGCTTCTCATCGATGATGCCAAAGCACTTGTGGCCAATGGCTGCTTTATCGTAGCTGAGGGTGCAAACATGCCTACCACACTGGAAGCTACGGAATACCTCCAGGCCAACAAGGTTTATTTTGCACCGGGTAAGGCTGCCAATGCCGGCGGTGTTGCTACCTCCGCTCTGGAAATGACTCAGAACAGTATGCGTTACAGCTGGTCCTTCGAGGAAGTTGATGCAAAGCTTAAAGACATTATGGTAAATATTTTCCACAATATCGATGATGCTGCAAGAGAATATGGCGTTGAAAACAATTACGTGGCCGGCGCTAATATTGCAGGCTTTAAGAAAGTGGCCGACGCCATGATCGCTCAGGGCGTTTGCTGATAAACATATTTCATTTTACAGTTTATCAAACCACAGAAAAAAATATGGCTGCTCAAGTGTATCCATCCTCATTTAGCAGTTTTAAAAAAGGACGTACAGGCAAGGGCTTTGGCTCTTCCTGTACGTCCTTTTTTTGCGATGTTTTCCAGCTATAACGCACGCTTCTCCACCATCAGGTATAACAATTTCATCCCTGAGCATATTATATAGAGTCAAACACTCCTCAGCAAGCTGCGGGGAATTTGAACCTCGCGGCAGCCGCCAATATTAAATAAGCCTGACTTTGGCGCGTTGCCTGCGGAAATAAATGATCAATTGATAAGGAGAAGTCATGTATCATTCGCGTAATATGCAATTATCAAGATTCTCGACCATCCTGGGCATTATTTTTACAGCCATTGTAGGAACCCTGCTGCACTTTGTTTTCAAATGGTCCATGGACCATCCAGCCGTTGCTCTTTTTTCCGCGGTCAATGAATCCACATGGGAGCATTTAAAACTTTTGTTCTTCCCGGCCGTCCTGTACACGATTTTTGAATACGCCTCCCAGGGCCGTTATATCCCCGGTTATCTGTACGCCCGCGCTCTGGCACTGTGCACTGGGCTGGCCTTTATTATTACCGCGTTTTACACATACAGCGGTATACTGGGCAACAATTACGTGTTTATGGATATTGGAATATTTCTGATTTCTGTTATCCTGACCTTTATATTAACGATCAAAATACAAAAATGGCGCCGGATGTTACCGACGCATACAGGGATTGCAGTACTTATTTTATTAATTCTCGCCGCGGCATTTTTCATATTCACGTTTTACCCGCCGCACATCGGTCTGTTTATGGACCCGCAGGCCGGTGACTATGGGATATTAGCCGTATTCCAATATTTATAATTCCCAGTATACGGTGCCTCCCGGTGCATGGCCGGCAAAACCCATGATTACCGGGGTTTGGTATTTAAGCTCAGAAACCGCTAGGGCCGGCGGCTGTTATGCAGCGCAGACACATCACTAAATAGTGTCCACGCTGCATAAAAGCCGCCGGCTCCAGCCGGTTCATATTTATTTCGCCTAACTTCAGAATTTATATCACCGGATATTTTATGCTCCGATCGTACGCTTCACAGCACTGTGCCACCCGGAAATCATCGCATCCCGCGTCTGCGCGTCCATGGATGGCGCATAGCCGCTGTACTTCATCGTATCAAACACGGTCTTGTCGTAAAAGCCCATGCCGATTCCGGCCGCATAAGCAGCCCCGATGCCGGACAGCTCCTCAAACTGGGGGATCTGTACAGGAATCCCCAAAAGATCGCTCTGGAACTGCATGAGATACGGATTTTTCGTCGGTCCGCCGTCTGCCCGCAGCTCCTTGATCTCAAGGCCCGCATCCTTGCGCATGGCGTCCACAATATCAAAGTCCTGGTAAGCGATGGCGTCCGTGGCCGCCTTCACCAGCTCCGCCTTGCCGGTGGTTCGGCTCATCCCCACGATGCCTGCCCGGGCGTCATTATCCCAGTAGGGCGCGCCCAGACCGGAAAATGCCGGTACAAGGTAGGTCGTATCGTCGGGATTGGCCGCTTTTGCCAGATCAGACGTTTCAGAAGCGCTTTTTATAAGCTGCACATCGTCAATGAGCCATTTCAGGATTGCTCCCGCATAGTTAATATTCCCCTCCAGCACGTAATTTACCTTGCCGTCCATGGACCAGGCCAGAGATGTCACAAGCCCGTGCTTTGACATGACCGGCGTGTCGCCAATGTTCATCATCACTGAGGAACCGGTGCCGTAGGTGGCCTTGATCATCCCTTTTTCCAGACAGCCCTGACCGTAGAGCGCGCCGTGGGAATCGCCAAGTACGCCGTGGATAGGGATCGGTGCATCCAGATAGCCGTCAAAATCCGTATATCCAAACAGGCTGTTGGAATCACACACCTGAGCAAGCATACGGGTGTCAATACCAAAACACCGGCACACATCTTCACTCCATTGTAACTTATGGATGTCAAACATCTGCGTCCGGGAGGCATTGGAATAATCGGTTTTAAACACCTTGCCGCCGGTAAGCTTGTAGACAAGCCAGCTATCGATTGTTCCCGCACACAGCGCCTCCGGAGAAAGTTCCTGGCACTCCTCAACATTTTCAAGCACCCAGGCAATCTTTGCCGCACTGAAATAAGGCGAGAGATTCAGCCCCGTCGCCTGCCTGATCATCGGCCCATGGCCTTCGGCCTCAATACGCTCGCAGATCTTTGCGCCGCGGGCGCACTGCCAGACAATGGCATTATATACCGGCAGGCCGGTGCCACGGTTCCACACCATGGCCGTTTCCCGCTGATTGCTGATGCCAAAGCCAGCGACCGCATTTTTATCGATCCCGGCCTTTTCAATGACCGATTTCACAACCTGCACTGTATTTTCATAAATCTGCATGGGGGAATGCTCCACCCAGCCGATTTCATTGATCATCTGATCGTGGGGCAGATCGGCCCGCTCCAGCAGCACGCCCTTTTCATCAAATAAAAGGGCCTTTGTTCCGGAGGTACTCTGATCCACAGAGATTAAATATTTATTCGCCATCCTTCATCAACTCCACTGCCGTATTTACAAGATTTTCCGCATTGAGTCCGTAGTAATCAAAAACCTCCTGGGATTTTCCGGTAATGACCGGAGCATCCGGCAGTGACAGGTTGATCACCTTTTTCGGCTCCGTCTGGCACACGATCTGAGCCACCATAGAGCCGAGGCCGCCGATGTAGGTGTGCTCCTCGATGGTGATGATCGCTTTTGTCTCCTTAGCAGCCCGCACAACAGCCTCTTTATCGATGGGCTTTACGCAGTACATATCCAGTACACGGCAGGAAATGCCTTTTTCCTCCAGCTGCTTTGCCGCATCCTTCGCAGGCCGTACCATTTCGCCGCAGGCAATAATGGTCAGGTCAGTTCCTTCACATACCGTCGTTGCTTTATCCATCTCAAACGGACAGCATTCCTCGGTATAAACATCATCCACTGCATTTCTGCCCACACGGATGTACGCTGGCTTCTCATCGGCCAGCAGCGCTTCGGTGAGACACTTGGTCTGGAAACGGTCGCTTGGGAAATACACGCGCATATTTGGCGTGGAAGCCATGGTGGCAATATCCTGATTGGAATGATGGGTCATACCAAGAGCGCCGTAGCTGACGCCGCCGCTGATACCGATCAGCTTCACATTCGTGTTGGAGTAGGCCACATCCACCTTGGCCTGTTCCATGCTCCGGGTGGAGAGGAAGCAGGCCGGAGATACGGCATACGCCTTCTTTCCGCATTTTGCAAGACCTGCTGCTGTGGATACAAGACTCTGCTCCGCAATACCCATTTCAAAAAACTGGTCTGGATATTCATTGGCAAAGCCGGTAAATGAGCCGGAGCCTCTGGAATCGCTGCAAAGCGCCACAATATCCTTATCCGTTTTGGCATGCTCCATCAATACTTCACAGATCACCTGTTTATTTGGGATTTTATTCATTGTACCGCAGCCTCCTTTGCACTCAGTTCTTCCATGGCTTTTGTATATTCGTCCTCCGTGGGAACTCTGTGATGCCAGCCCACCTGATTCTCGATAAATGAAACGCCAAAGCCCTTGATCGTATCGGCAATGATGACCGTCGGCTTACCTTTTGTTTCTTTTGCTTTCGTAAATGCTTCGTCCAGGGCATCGATGTCATTGCCCACAGCATGGATCACATTCCAGCCAAAGCCTGCCCAGCGCTCGTCCTGACTGTCCTGAGTCATAACTTCCTCAGTTGTTCCGGAGATCTGCAGACGGTTCCGGTCCACAACAGCGGTGAGGTTATCCAGCTTATAGTGGCCGCCGGCCATGGCGCCCTCCCATACGGAGCCCTCGCCCAGCTCGCCGTCGCCCATAACGACGTAAACACGGTTGCCGGATTTATTCATACGCTCTGCCAGCGCCATCCCCACACCCACGGACAGGCCGTGGCCAAGAGAACCGGAATTCATCTCGATACCCTTGATCTTGTTATTGGGATGGCCGATATATTTGGACTTATACTGAGAAAATGTTTCAAGGTCCTCCTTCGGGAAAAATCCCTTGTCGGAGAGCACGGAGTACAGCGCTTCCACCGAATGGCCCTTGCTCAGTATAAAATGGTCGTGATCGCCGGATTCCCAGTTTTCCGGAGTAATGTTCATGTGCTTATTATACAGTACGTTGAGAATATCGCACACACTCATGTCTCCGCCAATATGTCCGGTTTTTGCTTTATAGATCATCGTAATGATCGTTTTACGAAGCGCGTACTGCTTTGCCTTCAATGCTTCATTCATACGTTTTCACCTCTCAGATATGCCTTAACCTGCTCCTCATTGTTATCATATAAATCCGGTGTTACGCCAATGTACTTGCATGCTTCATAAAGCACCGGAACAACATCCTTATGGATACCTACACAGTGATGGATGTAAGGCCCTTCCACGATCTTTGCTTCAAGACGTTTGAGATTCTCCACCTCTACCCAGACATAGGTGCCCTTCGTATATGGTCCTTCCACGCCTTTGGCATTGCCAAGGAGCAGGGAATACTCACCGTTATCGCCATCAAAACGGGCCAGCGTCATAAGGCCATGCTTTGCTTCCGCTTCCACAGCGCCCGGATGATCAAATGCAAGAGGATAGCCGATGGTCGGCTTTTCCTTAGCCACGGAGCAGGGCCACGGTCCACAGTGCTGGAGCAGCTCGCCGTTTTCATTATCCGGGTGACGCACAGTCCAGTCGGCGAAGAAGCTTCTTCTTTCATCCAGGTCTGCGGCTTCCACCATCAGAGCGGTGATCGCACCGTGAATATCTGTTTCGCACACAACCGGAATGCCCTCTTCATTTAACAGAGAGTTGGCGGCACAGGGCATGATCCCCAGCTCGCCCTGAAGGGCGTTCCAGCACTGGATGGCAATGGCCTTGCAGCCGTACTTATCCGCCAGTGTCTTCATAGCAACCTTTAGTGCAGCCACATTCTCCAGTTCATCCGGCTTGATGGCCACGTTCATATGCTCGTTGATCCAGGCAATCGTCTCTGCAACCTTCGTGCCTTCCTCCTTGGCCGCCTTCACGGCATCGGTCAGCTCCGGCATCGGTATGGGCGCCAGTTGTACGTTAAAGCGCTCCAAAAGCTCGCCCTCGTTGCACATGGTGGACCAGAAATCAAAAGGTCTTGGGGCAATCTGCAAAATACGGATATTCCTGAAAGTCTTTACCACGTTACATACAGCCAGGAAATCTTTAACGCCCCGCTCAAATTCCGGATCGTTCAAACGGCAGTTTGTCATATATGTAAAAGGAATACGGAATCTCCGAAGCACCTTGCCTGTGGCAAAAAGGCCGCACTGGCTGTCGCGCAGACGCACGCCGTTCTCGTCCGGGCGCTCATCTCTGGGGCCCCAGAGCAGCACCGGCACATTCAGCTTCTTAGCCAGACGGGCAACCTCGTACTCCGTACCAAAGTTTCCATGAGGAAAGAACAGGCCATCCACCTTCTCAGCCGCAAACTTCTCAGCGATCTTCTCCATATCCTCATCGTTATAGAGCAGACCCTCCTCATTAATATCCGTAATATCAACATAATCCACACCCAGCTCATCCAACCGCTGACGCGTCAGATTACTGAACTTGATCGCATCCGGTGCACTGAAAATACTCCTTCTCGTAGGTGCCAGGCCAAGCTTTACTTTCTTCATATGAACTCCTCCTTAGATTATACAAAGTAGACTTTGCAGCAAATGTTATATAAACATTTTGGTAAATATTTATACAACATTTTTTATTTTTCTTTATACCGTCATTATACTATGCTTTCTCTAAGAAATCAACCCAAATAACAAAAGAAATATAAACAAATTGCAGCACGTATTTTTATATATAATTTTAATAAATCCGCTTAAAATCAGGCATGTACCGATATGTGGCCGCAATATTTATGAATTATATTGTAAACCATTATATAAAATTTTACATGCTTATTCATATTTATTAAAACTCACCATTTCCACATAAACGCAGAGCAGTGTTACATTTAGCGAAAACGTAAAGGCGTCTGGAAATGTTCCGGGGCGGCGGATGGGCTTGGGGCTGGATGGAGGGCGCCGGTGTGTCGCTGCCGGGCGGGCTTTTGCGGACCGGGATATCGGCTGTGAAGGAATTCAGCGCATAGGAGATACTTCCAGAGAGACTTGGAGAAAAAACGCCGACAGGGGCGGATGCGTTTGAACATTACCCATGTCAAACGCAAGGGCCCAAGCAAAAAATAGTCATCAAGAGCATTTTTTGCATTGGGCCCGGGCCGCCCCTGCCGGCATTTTTACTCCTAGTCGAACGGAAGCATCTCCTCAGCGCTGAAAACTTCACAGCCGATATCCCGGTCCGCAAAAGCCTGTCCGGCAGCCGCACACCGGCGCCCTCCATCCAGCCCCAAGCCCATCCGCCGCCCCGGAACATTTCCAGACGCATCCCTACCGCCTGCGAATCCCATGCCTCTGCGGCTTTACAGTAATATCCGCCACCGTACACCCCTCCGGCGCCTTCAAAATATACAAAACCGCCTCCGCCACCTGCTCCGGCAGCAAAAAAGTATCGGGGCTCTCCCCCTCGCAAAAATCCGCATTCCGATAGAGCTTGGTCTGCACCATATCCGGATGTACAGCCGCCACATGCACCCCATACTTACGTGCCTCATCAAAAAGACTGGCCGTAAAGCTGGTCAGCCCCGCCTTCGTAGCCCCATAAGCGCAGCCGTGAGGATTGGACTGCTTTGCCGTCACCGACGAAATATCGATCACATATCCGTTATTGCGCTTCAGATTCCGCAACAGAAGCTGTGTCAAAACCATAGGCACCTCCAGATTCACCGTCACCATTTCATGGATCTTGGCAGGATTTAATGTCTCGTGGAGCCCATAATATCCCGCACCGGCGTTATTGATCAATCCGAAAAACGCCACCTTTTTCTCCAGCTCCCGGATATACGCATAAAATGCGCCGGTCTTTAACATATCCATCACAATGGGATGAAAATTTTCATCAGGAAAAGGTTCGTCAAACTGCCGCCCCACGCCGTAGACACAAAAGCCCTCATCCAGCAGTCGACGGGCCGTAGCTCGACCAATACCGGAGGATGCTCCGGTCAATAATATATTTTTTTTCAATGTTATATTTCATCTCCATCCCATATAAAAATCTTATCCTCAGAAATATATTCCCTCAGACAATCCTTCACAAACGCCACCATTTTCCTGGACAGTTCCCGCCCATAATGATACACGCCATTTTCAGTCACAAAAGGAAAATGGACCAGTGCACATTCCGGCCTAAGCCGCCGCATCCGCTTCATATAATCGTTGGACACACGGAATACACCGACACTGGCATCCATGATTGTTACGGGCTCCTCAAACACCTGCTGCACCAGTTCTTTATAAAGCCGCCAAAAATCCGGCACATAGATGATCGGGTCAATGCATACGCGCACTTTAAAGCCCAGTTTTGAAGCCTGCCGGATATTACGGATCCGGGCGTCCAGTGATGCCGTGTGATGCTCATACCGCTGTACGATCACATCCGGCGACAGTGTCCAGGCAAAAACCATATTTCCCAAAGGCTTTAAATGTTCAAATAATGCAAAATTCCCGCTTTTTGTACGCACTTCAATCGTCAGAGATGGACGGGCCGCCGCAAAATCATACCACCGCCGCACAAAACCGGTCACCGTCTCCAATGCCATTAAATCGGTGTCATAGGAGACGCAAAGATATACCGGGTGCTGCTCAAGCAGCGCATCCACCTGGGCGAAGGTCTCCTCCAGATTCACAAAAAGCACCACATTGCCGGATGGATACATCCCCTGCAAATAACAATATTCACAGTCAAACAGGCAATTCATCACACAGGAGGTATAATAAAAATGCTCATGGCCGAAACTCTGGCACACCGGCGCGCCTTTATATACAAGCGTGCCCTCCTTTTTGGCAAGGATCAGCGCCGGAGCCTGTTTTTGCGCGGTAAAATTTTGATGCTTCCGGTTAAAAACATCCTTATAGTGACCTATATAAATCACGTGCGCCCGGGGAAACTTTTCCAATATCCGCAGTGTTTCCGAAGCATCCTTAACAACCTCTTCCACATAAATATTGGAAAATGGCCGGGCGTGTAAGCCTTCAGCTTGATTCAATCAAATCCCTCCTCAGCCGTTCCAGCCACGGCATACCCTCTTTTTTTGTGCGGCATTGCATTACCTGAAAGCGCTCCATAAACTCCTGGATGTAGGAAACCGCATCACCGGCGCTAAGCTGTCGATAATATAAATACTGCTGCAATTGCTTCATCATGGCCTCTGTGGCACTCAGACGGTTAGCAAGCAGCGCAGCAGCGCACTCTGCGGCCGATCGTGCGGCATTCCCCGATTCCCGGCCATCCCCGGCTGACGGCACTACGCCGGCGGCCATTCCCGCCACTACATCACCGCCGGCCGCCGACACAGCGGTATCCCCCGCCTCCAGGCGTCCGGCAGCAATGCAGGCAGCGCTTTTTGCAAAGGTCCACACCGTCTGAGCCCACGATCCGCAGACCGCCCGCACCGCCTCCGGAGTCACACGCTCTTTCGTGGAACCTCCGGGGTGATCCAAAACCACCTTAAAGAAAAACATGCGCTCCTGGCTAAAGAAAAGCTGGGCGGCCAGGTAAAGCCCGGCGGCCTCCATATCAGCCAACGGCGCGGTGATTCCCTCCATACTTACGGCCAGCACAGGAACCGTCACCAGATCCGCCCGCAAAAAATCATTGTCCAAAAGCATATCCGGATAAAAACGGCGGCCGGTGGCCTGCTGCTCAATAGCCTGTATGGCATACAGCGCTCCCCCAGGTATATCCTCCCTGGCCGCACAGGTTCCGTAATTGATAAAAATATCCCCGGCGCTCACCGGAAGGCTGGCACACAGATAACTGACCGCAGCTGCCGCATTGATCTCCCCGGGCCCGGTTATGATCAGTACCTCCGCATCTCCCTGAAACACCTGAAATTTATCAAATCTGCCGTTCTTTTTAAGCTTCAGCAGCCGAATCAGCGGTTCCGCCTCATAATATAGCGCTGCCGCTATATAAACCATAGTAATCCCCCTCCTGTCGTGATCGAATCTATTCGCCGTGCGGATTTCACAGCCTGACGCTTCGTCCGCCAACGCCTGCGAAATCCGCCAGCCGAAATCCGCTAAATCCGCCCAGCCCTCATAGATATTTCGTAAACAAACAACCGGCGGCAGTCGCCAGCATCCATTTCCAAAAGCTCACATATTTTATTAAAGCGATAAAAAAAGCTGCTCTTATGAATATGAAGCTTTTCCGCAGCAGCCACCGCATTGCGGTTACATTCCAAATAGGTATAAAGCGTATTCAAATAATCCGTGTGATTACTTTCATCGTATTCTTTAAGAAATTTTATATCCGGGTGAATAAATGTCTGCCGCCGGGCGGACTTATATTGACTCCAGAGGACCGTTTCCAGGCAATAATCCTCAAACAGCAATATCTGGCCCTGCATATTCCGGCTTTTACCATACTTTAAAAGCTGCTCCGCCTGCCCGTAATAGGCCGGCGTCTCATTTAACTTGTCATAGCCGTAGCTGACGGCCATGATCATACGGTTAAGGGCGACAAATTCCTGCATTTTAAATTGCTCCCCCGATTCCATCCCCTTCCGGTCATCCGAGGAGACGAGGACGCATATATTTCCCCGGTAAAACATCGCCAGCCCGCCGCTGATGATCGTAGTCAACTGGTCGATCAAATACTCATTGTGAATATGACCGTCATAAATATCCTCAAAAGCCAGCAGCAGTATCCAATGATACCGTCCGCCATGATATTCCAACTGAGCCATGCGCTCATGGATGTCCTCGGGGTTGACATAATTTCCTTCCACCAGATCCGTAAGAAAGTACTCATATTTCAGGCCGGACTTTTCCGCAAAAAAACTGCTCTTCTGCATTTCCACCGACAGCATCTGAGCCAGAACCTCCATAAACTCAAAATCCCGCCGGGTAAATTTACGGTTCTTTTCCAGCATACATACATAACCGGCCACATTGGTCCGGATACGGATACTGCAATACATGATATATGTATTTAATTCCTGGCGAAATACGGAAAATGCACTTTTATCATTGAATATCCGCTCGATCAGCCCTTCCTTATTCATGGACATCACCGAGGCCGGACGCATATACTGCTTATCATTGCGCCTTTCAAAATCCAGTACATTCTCATGCTCCGGATAATTTTCCAGAATAGAAAAGCTTGTATCGCAGACAATGACCGGGTTCCCCAGAAATGTAAAAGCCGCCTGAATGATCCCTCGGATACCGCTGCCGCTTTGCAAAGCGTTAAACATGGCCTCCTTATGCTCATTAAACTGCACATAGCTTAAAATCTCATCCTGAACGGCCTCATAAACCTCCATAATATCCAGGGGAGTCTCACCACAGAGCACATTGTGGGGCAATAGCTCGCGGATGTCTGGATTTACCTGCGACTGGCTGCCGCTGATGATGGCACAGCAGCCCTTGGGCATAGGCTCATGGAGGTTCCAGCCGCCAATATAAATGATTCCCTTATCATTGTCCGCCGTGTCCACTGGGGCTGTCATTCCGTTGCTTACGCGCGCACCGGCATCGTTCCGTTCCGCACTGTTCCCGCTGCCATCTCCCCGGCAGGATCGGCCGCCATATCCATGGGTTGTCCGAAAACGGATATAATCGATCTTCAACCGGCCATCATAGGTTCCCTGTAATTTTGTGCCAAACCGGCGCTCCAGCCGCGCTACAATATCCTCCAGATAAGCCATGGCTTAATTTATATCCGCCAGAAGCGTTTTTAATGCGATTATTTCATCTTTTGTCAATGTCGTTCCTTTACCCATTTTTTCGTGCTCCGGTGCCCAGTCACGTATATCATATTTAGGCGCGGCGCCATTCCAACTGATCAGATTCAGTTCCTTTCGCCAGCCTCTGGAATTTTCCGAGAGAACTCCCAATTCTTCAATAATATCGTATTTGATGTCTGCCATAAATAAACCTCCTTCATAAATGCATCGTAGTTATCAGGTATAAAATGGTCATCCTCACGAAATTGATGACCTGCCGCCTGACAGCATAGCTCTATTATATAACAGTGCAAAAGCAAATACAAAGACTTTATTATGGATTCGCGGGCTCGTTGCTTCGCGCATCCGGCTACGCTCCGCTTCGCCGGATCGCGGCAGTCGCAGCAAAGGTGAGCCAGCTCCCCTTTCTTGCCCGTTGCTTCCCGCATCCGGCTACGCTCCGCTTCGCCGGATCGCGGCAGTCGCAGCAAAGGTGAGCCAGCTCCCCTTTGCTGCTCGTTGCTTCGCGCAAAAAGACATGCAGTCTTTATGAGCACTGCATGTCTATAAGGTTTTTATTCAATTTCTGCGTTCGTAAGCTGGAGAAAGCACTCCTTAGCCTCGCTCTGCGTATGGATTTACAGTTCCTTTTTTTTATATATGCCCCTGGCAAGAAAGAATCCGATCACATAAATAACAACTGCTGCCAGTGCAACCAGGCCGGCGATCATATCTATACTTACCTGCATCTGGGATAACTGGGGCATGGAGCCGGATTTTTCCAGGATCAGGACAATCACAAACGGAACAAGAAAGGACAGCATCATGATCATTCTGGAACGTTCCGCCCCAAATTTAAAAATCAGCACCATAAATATCGCTGAATAGACAAGCCCTATACATCCGGCCATCAGGGGCCACATCGTATCCTGAAATAATGGATTTCCAAGGATACGATTCGACAGAATGACGCTGCCGGCGCTGAGGATGACTGCCACCAGCATAAAGCCAAAGCTGAGTACAAATTTAGCGCCGACAAATTCAAATCGCCGCACCGGCAGCGTATTGGCATAGACATCCCAATGGCATTGCTCGTTATACGTAAATGCAGTTACTGGTAACATCGTAGCAAATAAGATCAAAAATATGGACATAGTCACCGCATTTCCATTAGCAACCCCGACAATCAGATAAATCAGCGCCACCGCGCCCGAAATCATCACCTGTTTTTTCAATGAATAAAAATCCGATACAATTAACCCCTTCATCGCACAGCCTCCTTTGTGTAATAAAGCATGATCTGTTCCAAATTGGCCGGCTCCAGATGGATATTGGCCGGCACCTGATCCTTTAATACAAGAGCCTCGACGCCGTAAGCATAACGATGGACACCGATCAGCGCATCCCTGCGTATATCCCTCAAATCCTTTTCACTGCATTTATAAATGCCATGGCGTTCCAGAAGCTCATCCTTGCTTTCACTGAGCAAAATATGCCCCTCATGGATAAATGTAATGTAATCGCAGATTTTCTCCAGGTCGCTTAAAATATGAGACGATATAAAAACGCTGCAATTTTCATTTTGTATAAAATCCATGAGCAGATCCAGCATTTCCTCCCGCACAATGGGGTCCAGACCACTTGTGGCCTCGTCCAGTATAAGAAGCTGCGTATCGTGAGCCATAGCCACAGCCATGGACAGCTTCATACGCATCCCCCGGGAAAACGCCTTCACCTTCCGATCCTTGGGAATCTTGTATTCCGCCACAAATTCTTCAAACCTGCGGGCATTCCATGTCTTGTAAAAGCTTTTCATTACCGAAGCCACATTTTTCAAATTCATTTCTTCAGGGAAATGACATTCATCCAGAACGACACCGATGTGCTCCCTGATATTTTTATCCATCTTCGTGTTGTCACACCCCAGAACCCTGATCTCACCGCTATCCTTACGGATCAGGTCCATGATCAGCTTAATGGTCGTACTTTTCCCGGCGCCATTTTCTCCGATAAATCCCATGATGGCGCCCCTGGGAAGTGCGATATTTACATCCTGCAGGTTAAAATTCGGGTACTGCTTGCTCACATGATTAATTTCTAATATATTATCGTCAAACATACTCATTCCTCATCCATATACATCAGCCGCAGCATTTCCATCAAATCCGCCATGGCAATATT
The DNA here is from genome assembly GCA_902363555.1 of Lachnospiraceae bacterium. Classification (GTDB taxonomy): domain Bacteria; phylum Bacillota; class Clostridia; order Lachnospirales; family Lachnospiraceae; genus Catenibacillus. Next base: position 112,714 of record CABJAM010000002.1, read on the forward strand.
CGCCACGCGGGCCTTTTTAGCCGCCTGGGCCAAAAGCTCTTCAATCTCCCGCTGCTGCTGTTCCCTTATGATATCCAGATTCTGTCCGGCCACAAAGCTTCCTTTACCGGTGTAGGAAACAATGAAGCCTTCTCTTTCCAACTCCTCGTATGCGCGCTTTGTAGTGATCACGCTGATACGAAGCTCCTTTGCCAAATGGCGCATCGACGGCAGGGCGTCGCCCTCCTTCAATTCACCTGTTATAATCATATCCTTTATCTGAGTTACAATCTGATCATATATCGGCTGGCCACTGGAATTGCTGATAATGATATTCATGCCTTCACCTCTTGCTCTTTTTTCGTATATACGCTCCGCCCCCGCCAGCTGAAACGGGAACGACATTACAATACATGTGTACACCATATATTGTATATGCTCATTATATACAATATATACATCTCTGTCAATAGTCCTCGGAATATTTTTTATTTGGCTCGTTGCTTCGCGCACCCGATTACGCTTCGCACAAAAGCAGGGAAGCTGCCGGGGGATTTTTCCTGCCGACAGCTTCCCTGTTTGATAATATTTTTTTGTATTTGTTTAACGCGCAGTTGACACCTTAACTCTTGCCAGAAACTGCTGCGTCCGCTCCATTTTAGGGTGATTAAAAATTTCATCCGGTGTGCCGGCCTCCACAATAACGCCGCTGTCGAGGAAGATCACCTTATCGGCAATCTCTGACACAAAACCCATTTCATGGGAAACGATGATCATCGTATGCCCCAGCTCCCGCGCCTTTCGAATCACATCCAGCACCTCGCCGATCATCTCCGGGTCCAGCGCGCTTGTGGGCTCGTCCAGTAAGATCACATCGGGATGCAGCGCCAGAGCCCTTGCGATGCCGACCCTCTGCTTCTGGCCGCCGGAAAGCTGTCGCGGATAATAATCCTGGTGGTCCGCCAGCCCTACCTGCTGCAAAAAGTCCATGGCAATGGTCTTAGCCTCACTGCGGCTCTTTTTCTGGACCATCATCAGCCCTTCCATGACATTTTCCAAAGCAGTTTTATAGCGAAACAGATTAAACTGCTGAAATACCATGGCGCTGTGACTGCGCAGCCAGGCAATATCCTCTTTTTTAGCATTTTTCACATCAATCTGCCGGTCTTTAAAAAGAATGCTTCCCGCATCCGGAGCCTCCAGGAAATTCATGCAGCGCAGCAGTGTGGACTTTCCGCCGCCGGACGGCCCGATCACAGCCAGCACCTGCCCCTCATCCATGTCAAAGCTGACATTTTTAAGCACCGGTATTTGATTAAAGCTTTTCTGTAAGCTGTCTACTTTGATAATCATGTTTTATAATCTCCTGTTCATCGGCTTTTAGCTTTTTCTCCAGACGTCGCAGCGCCCAGGAAATAATGATGGTCAACGCCCAATAAATCAGCGCCACGGACAAATAGTTTTCAAAATAACGGTAATTGGGCGCCGCCATGATCTTAGCCGCGGCCGTAATATCGATCACCGCACAGGAAAACGCCAGGGAGGTTCCCTTTATAAGGCCTACCAGGGAATTTCCCAGTGCCGGCAATGCAATAACAAGCGCTTCCGGCAGCGTAATACGCCAGAAGGTCTGCATGGGCGTCATTCCCATGGACAATGCGGCCTCCTGCTCACCCTTATCCACAGCCTCCAGACCGGCACGGATACTTTCCGAGCTGTAAGCGGCCTCATTGAGCGCAAACGCAAAAATGGCAAACAGCACCGATGGTATACCGCTTGTACTGTAGGAGGTTCCCCAATAATAATTTATGTACCGCAGTATCAGGGGAATACCGTAAAAAGACAGATAAAGCTGCACCAGCATAGGCGTTCCCCGCATAAATGACACATAAAAGGCGGCTAACTGAGACAGCACCGGAATCTTTTTATGCTTGATCATGGCAATGACAAAGCCCAAAATAAAGCTTCCGATGGCAGCGATCACCGTGATCAGCAGCGTCGTCGGCAAATACGCCAGAATCCTCGGAATCTGCGTAAATACAAGCTTAACATCAAACGGATTGCCAAGCCCATCGGCTTCATCCACACTTGTGTCTATGGGCGTAATATTCGCAACATAATCCCGGCCAAGATACTGTTTTGATATTTCCCCCAACGTACCATTATCGATAAGTGTCAGAAGCGCCCGGTCGAAATCGTCGCGGATCTGTTCCCCTTCCCTCGTCTTTGGAAAGATGAAATAGCCTTCCGGATTCATCACCTCATTGGTTTCCTCATCCGACAACGCGATCACATCCAGGTCCAGATCGTATTCGTCAATCAGAGCATTGAGCACGATTTCCTCATTGAGCATAAAATCCACAGTTCCATCCTGTATTTCCTGATAAGTTTTCAAATAATCCTGCTCCGAATAGAAAAAATCTATGGGAGCGTCCGGATGATCCTTATTATATTTCTCCATAAAGGACTGGAGAAATGTTCCCACGGGATTGACCGGCGTGCGCTTTCCGGCCAGACTATCCAGATTTACTATATCTGTACGCCCATGCTTAACGCCGATCACTGCGTGATTATACAGATAGTATTGCTTACCAAATGTATACTTTTCTTCCCGCTCCGTGTTTTTGGAGATATTATTGGCACCCACCTGGTAGCGGCCGGAATCAATCCCCGCAAATATGCTCTGAAATTCGGTGACTTCAAAGTCAATTTCATACTCCGGCAGCAGCTCATCAATCGCTTTCACCACCGCGATATCATACCCGGTCAGCTGATTATTTTCATCATAATACGTGTAGGGCACCGTACTTCCATCGGTTCCTACGAGAAGATGCCTGACCTGTATGGCGCCGTCATTTCCTCCATCCTCACCGCTCCCATCACCTGATGTACTCTGCGCAGCACAGCCGGTTAATAAAAGGCTTAGCAGGATAAAAAAGGCGGCCAGTCTCCATTTCTTTTTCATCTCTTATCTCCTTGTCTGTAACATTCTGATACTATAATAATGCCATTTGTAGCTTGCTGTAAAGTACGCACTTTGAGGGAGTTTAGTATATTTAGGGATGTTAGTATGTATTTGGCCGTAATATAAACATGAGCCTACCGGTCCATGTTAGTTTTTCAATACAAAATCTTTCGACAAATATCTTACGAATAGTTTACTTGCAATTTACTCCTTCGTGATAGATAAAATCAGTGGTTCGCATATAATTAAGGAGTAAAGGTTAATACCCATCATACAAAGAAACAGTAGGAAAACATATGAGCCTGGCATACTATTTTAGAAGTTGTGTATTTTATATACTATTGTTTTTTTACGCTTCCAAAGCATTAACATATAAAAAAGGAATTATCGCCTGGAGAATCGGTTGCATTCTCATTGTGTTTGATTTGATTCTTATGTTTTTTATATCAGAACCCTGGGAAAATAGAACTTATACATTATTATTATCAATATTTATTCTTATTGTCATGCCACTTTTATCGCAAAAAACTACATGCGTCTTTTGTGGACGTCGAACATATTGGCATACGCTCTATTCCAATAAGTGTCCACACTGCGGTAAAAAAATATTATGATTATGATGTTATGGTAATATTAAAAGTATCTCAGAAAGATTTCCACATGTCCAGTCAGCTTCAGAATCGCTTTTTGTATGCACTAAAATTGTCTTTATCCCCGAATTCTTTGCTCCAAGTATATCAGCAATTGGATTATCCCCAATCATATAACAACATTCAGGAAAATTCGCTACACTCATTGCATATTGAAACAATTCGATTCTCGGCTTTTCATATCCAATATTAGATGAGATAATATAGTCGGTAAAATAGATCGACAAACCAAGATCATATATGATATGAGGCAATTCCGGAAAATTATTCGATAAGATATAATTCGCATATCCCTTTTCAATGCAACTCGATAACACAGCATTTGTTTCCTCATATAACGTATAATTTTGATAATCTAAAATTCGTTTTCTAAAGCAATTATTTATATCTTGATGAAAGGATTTTGGAATCTTATGCTGTTTAAAAAATTCTACATTATACTGAAATAATCGTTCCCACCATTTTAAATTTGTTTTTTGAATATAGGAAATATTTGGTGAATACCATGTACAAGCCTTACGCAGGAAACATCGAATCTCATCCTCGGATATATCATATCCAAATTCTTTAATTATAGAATTTAACGCATCCAAAAACGATTCATTTGGATGAATTAGTGTACCATCAAAATCCCAAAACAATGCTTTTTCCATAATAGCTCCCTTTTTATACACCTCAAGCCGAAAGCAAGTGCCCTAATTAATATGGGCATCGTTGATGGTGATGTTTCTTTTCAAATTTATTCCCTACATCTTCTTGATTTCAATCTACACCGCCATCGCTGACGGCGACGAGGCACAAAAGCAGCCGGAGACACAAAAGCAGCCAGTTTCAATCCACACCGCCATCTCTGACGGTGACTCAAATATATACAAACAATCCATCTCCTACACGCATTACCATAGACATATCATACAACTTTCTCGCACACATATCAACAAATATATCATTTAAATTAACTCCTACGTCCATATCACACCTTCCTCCAAGTGCAAATCCCCTAGTATTTTCCTGTCAACTTCCCACTCGCACCCTCTCAACCCTTAATTTCCACCTTCCTGCCCGAAACAGCATTCCTCATCTGCATTCCAACATTCCAACGTTCCGCCCTTCCTGCCGCCTACCTGTCATAGAACACATCATAATGTCCGAACCCAATCGTAGTATTCTTCCCCACATGAACATATTTCCCAGCCTCTAGTAGCCAAACAAACCGGTCCAGACGGCCTTCGTACATCACCCACCCAATCCTGGACGGCAATTCCAGGCGGTTTTCCTTCTGATTCATCGAGTAGCGGACAAAATCTACATTCTGCCAGGATTCCTTCACTATTTTGACATTCTCAGCCTCTTTTAGCAGTTCATCCTTATCCCAGGACGGTAATGCATTTCCGTAAATCTGTGCGATCAGCTCCAGCCGCCCCATGATAAACCGAATCAGCATGGAAAAGGGCAGACTTTCAAATAACACCTTGCCCGACACGATTCTCACAGGTGCATCAAAAGCGACCATAGCGGCCATGGCGTTTCTCGATTTAATATTCAAGGCGTGTGCCGCTGCATTGCGCATCCATGTTTTACCGCAGGCAAAAATAAGCGTATCCGTATCCGCCTCCACGATCCGCTCCAGTGAAAAGGTCATTCGCCCAGCCCCCCAGCCCATTTGCTCCATGGACTGCAAGGCATCCAAATAAATCCCCGGCTGCTGTGCCCCACGCCCAAGCAGCGTCAGCTCAAAGGCGAAATTATCCCCTTTTTGCCACACCGTTTTCCCCTGAGTGATCACATGGATGACAAATGGATTTACAGCGCCGCCCTCACCGCCGGTACTGGCGAAACTTTTTACATAGGAGCAGTCAAAACGCTTTTCGCATTTAAAACATTTTAAATATTGCCGGTCACATACAAAGCGCCGGAAACAATGCCCTAAAATGCCCCGCACAGTTGAGCCGGGATAGGGCGGAAGCTCTCCAGACTCCCGGGCTGAGAAAACAGCCCGAAATCTCAATATATCAAAATATTCAAACATAGGATTACCTCTTTAGGTTGCGATATTCCAGCATTTTACAAAATGTTCCCTGCCATCTTCCTGTGTCATATTCCGGCACGGCGCCGATGACTCTCGGCATTTATCCAGACGGACAGCACAACGGGAATAAAACGGACAGCCCTGCACCACAGTTCCTTCGGCCATATCAAAATCATCATCAATACCAGCCACCTGCAGCGCTTCTCCTGGGCAGTCGCCCCCCGGCGCTTCTCCCGGGCGGCCGCTCATCGGCACGTCTGCGCCTTCCATAGCGCTTTCGCGCGCTTCGCCGGCATCACCGCCAGCTTCGCTACACTCGCCGCAGGCTTCACCTGCGCCATCACGATTTTTCCCATCCGACACCACGGACTCAAACAGCAGCCGCGTATACGGATGCATCGGCCGGGCGTAAATCTCGTCCACGTCAGCCATTTCCACAATCTCGCCCAGGTAAATCACGGCTACCCTGTGGCATATATGCCGGACGATATTTAAATCGTGGGAAATAAATAAAATCGTCAAATTCCGTTTTTTATGGATATCCAGCAGCAGATCCAATATCTGCGACTGCACCGTCACATCCAGCGCCGACACCGGCTCATCGGCCACAAGCAGACCGGAATTCATCAAAAGTGCTGTACCAATACTAATCCGCTGACGCTGGCCGCCGGATAATTCATCAGCGTAGCGTTCGTAGTAGGATTCATCCAGGCCAACGTCGCCAAGCATTTCCAAAACCCGACGGCGGCGCTCCTGCTTATCCCGGACGCCACAGACGCGCAAAGGCTCTGACAAGATCCAGCCGATTTTCCGGGCCGGATTCAAAGATCCAAAGGGATCTTGAAATACCATCTGCGGGTGCACATCCTCCGCGATGCTCATTTCCCCCTCATAATCCCCGTTCAGACCGATAATCGTTTTGGCCAGCGTGGATTTACCGCAGCCGCTCTCCCCGACGATTCCCATGATCTCGCCCTCAAAAACACTCAGACTCAGATCTTTAACAACCTGTCTGCGGCTTTTATTTTTGAAAAATCCCCGGCTCTTCTCCTGATAAAACACATCCAGGTGGGAAAGCTTCAAAATTTCCCGGCTGCCGGTTCGTTTTGACGCATTATGGGGAATGGAAGCCACCAGCGTCCGGGTATAATCGTGCTGCGGGTGCTCCAGCACATCCTTCACCCGGCCCCGCTCCACAATGACCCCTTTATACATAACGATAACGCTGCTGCATATTTCCTTGATCACATTTAAGTCATGTGAAATAAATAAAATAGAAACGCCCTTTTCCTCATGGAGACGTTTTAACAGCTTTAAGATCTGATCCTGGACAATGACATCCAGCGCCGTTGTTGGCTCGTCGGCAATGAGCAGCTTCGGTGAACAGATCATCGCCTGAGCGATCATCACGCGCTGGCGCATACCTCCGGAAAGTTCGTGGGGATACTTATCGCACAGCTTTTCGGGCTCCCGCAGCCCAACATCTTTCAGGGCGGAAATGACCCGGGCCCGGATGTCCTCCTTACCAAGATCCGTGTGGAGCTGCAGACTTTCCCCGACCTGGCGGCCGATTTTCATCACCGGATTTAAGGAAGTCATGGGCTCCTGGAAAATCATGGACATCTCATTTCCCTGGAGCTCACTGCGCGCGTCTCTGGAAAGGTCGAGTATTTCCCGGCCATCCAGGCGGATATGGCCGCCCATGATCTGCGCATCCGAAGAAAGCAGCCCCATGGCCGCCAGAGCTGTCATGGATTTCCCGGAGCCGGACTCGCCCACAACGCCGAGAATCTCCCCGGCGCCTATGCTAAAAGAAATATCATCCACGACCTTATTTATCTGTCCATTTTCCGGAAATCCAATGGTTAAATGGTCCACCTCAAATAATGCTCCCATTTTTTCCTCCTATATATCCACGTTGTGAATGCGGCCATATGCCCGCAAAATTCACATTTTCGTACGATCACTACTGCGCAAAAACCGCCTTAATGCTTCTGCGCCCGCAGCCCTTCACTGATCATGCTAAATCCGAGAATGATCAAAATAATCGTCACGCCCGGAAATATGGCGTACCAGGGCGCATTAAACAGGTAGGACTGCGCCTCGGAAAGCATACGGCCCAGACTGGCCTGTGGCGGCTGCACGCCAAGCCCCAGATAGCTCATACTGGCCTCGGCCAGCACTGCGTTGTTAAAACCGATGGCCGCAGCCGTGAGCATACTCACCACCGTATTTGGCAGAATATGCGCAAACATGATCCTCAGCGGTCCAATCCCCATGACCTTAGCGCTTTTGACAAAATCCAGCTCCTTGTACCGGATCATTTCACTGCGCACGATCCGGGCAAAGCTGGGAATAAACAAAATGCCCAGGGCCATGATCACATTGACCGTACCAGGCCCCAGAAAGCTGATAAATATAAGCGCCAGTAAAATGCTTGGAAATGACAGGAGCATATCGTTGATACGCATAATGATCTCGTCCAGCCAGCCGCCGAAGTAGCCGGTAAACGCGCCCACAACCGTTCCAATCACAGCGCCCATGAGCACCGTACAAATCGCCACAAAAAAGGTCATGCCGCTGCCGCTCATCACCCGGCTTAAAATATCCCGGCCAAAATTATCCGTACCCATGAGATGGGTCAGACACGGCGCCAGATTCACAGCCGAGGAATCCATCTGAGTGGACGAATAGGGCGTCCAGAACTGGCCCACCAGCGCCATGAGCAGAAAAAATCCGGTGAGGCACAGGCCAATGATCAAATTGTAATTTCTCTTTTTCTTTATCGAAATGTCCATAAGTATGCCTCCGCCTTATTCCGCTTTCACTCTCGGGTCCACAAACTGATATAAAACGTCCACGATAAAATTGATGGTCACTACGATGGCCGTAATATAAGTGACCACGGCCTGGACTACCGGATAATCCCGGCTGGAAATGGACGTGATCAGCAGCCGCCCCATTCCGGGCACACTGAACACCTGCTCCACAATAATACTTCCCGCCAGTATTTCGGCAATGACCATGGCAATAAATGTGATCACCGGAATCAGCGCATTGCGCAGCACATGGACATAGAGCACACGCCGCTCCTTATTGCCCTTACTGTAAGCTGTGCGCACATAATCCTTTCCCACCTCGCTGAGAATTGAATTTCTCAAAAACTTTACGACCATGGCGATTTTGGGCAATGCCACCGCGACGGCCGGAAATATAAGATAGGCCACGCTTCCCATAAAGCTCTCCGTTGGCTGAACAAAGGCCCCCGGCTGAAACCAGTGCAGAACGAGGCCGAACACATAGGTGAGCAAAATCCCAAGGAAAAATGCCGGCACCGCCATTGTGATCTGAGTCAGTTGATTGATCAGCGTGTCCAGCCACTTTCCCGAGTAGCGGGCGCAGATGATCCCCAAAGGTATGGAAATGACAAGAATAATGATCAGCGCCAGCACCGATAAAAGCAGTGTCACCGGCAGCCGGTCCGACAGCAGCGAAGCCACCGTCACATCATTATATTGGTAGGACTCCCCAAAATCTCCATGGAGCACGCCCCCTAGCCAGTTTACATAACGTACCGGCAGAGGGCCGTTCAACCCCATTTCTTCCCGGAGCGCGTCGATCTGCTCCTGCGTGGCGTTGGTGCCCAGCCGGGCAGCCGCCGCGTCTCCGGGAATCACGGAAAAGGCGGTAAACGTCAGCAAGGATATGAGCAACAATGTGATAATGAGAGTTATAAATTTCTTTAAAATATATTTCATAATATCCTCCTGAGTTATTACCTGGTCAGGCCTGTTTTTATTCCTGCGCCTTTACATAAAGCTTTGACATATCCCACGCTGCGGTTGGATAAAATGTATATCCGCCGAATTTGGCATTGACAGCAACAAAATCCGCCGGGTCCTCGATATAGACCGAAGCGGCGTTTTCCGCCAGATTTGTCTGCAGCTTCTTATACAGCTCCGCTTTTTTCGTCGTATCCACTGCAGCCAGAGCCTCCGCGAGTGTCGAGTCATATTCCTCATTGGAATAATTGGCAATGTTATTGGAAGCGTCCGTGCCATACTTTTTCAGCCAGTCATTGGGTGCCAGCGTACCGTCAAAGCCGATGACCGTCGCCTGATAATTGCGGTTCTGATAAACATCCTCAAGCCATGAGCTCCACTCGATCTTTTTGATCGTCGCCGTGATCCCTACTCTGGAAAGCTGATCCACAATGATCTGGGCCGTATCCACATGCTGGGAATATGAGCTTGGCACAGTGATCTCCAGCGGAAAGCCGTCGGCATAACCGGCCTCAGCGAGCAGCGTCTTGGCCTTTTCCACATCATATTCATACATATTTTCCGTGCCCGGCTCATACCAGGTAGCCAGCGACGGAATCATGTGGGAACCAATCAGGTGGCTCTTGCCGTTAAACAGGAAGTCATTGATCTCCTGGCGGTTGACCGCATAGCACAATGCCTGGCGCACCTTCACATCCTGCAGGGGCTCGTACTGATTGTTCAGGAACATTGCATGGACAAGGTTCATATTGCCCTCGACAATCGTAAATTTATCGCCTTGCATCTGTGTCAATGTCTGTACCTGGGAGGTGGTCAGATAATTGAGCACATCGATGGTGCCGGCCTGCAGCTCCGTAAACGCCGTATCCATGTCCGCAATAAATTTAAACTGCGCGCCATCCAGATAAGGCTCGCCGGACTTCCAGTAGCTTTCATTTTTAGCAAGCTCCAGCTTCTGGCCCGGGGTGTAGGAAACAAACTTAAACGGACCGGTGCCGATGGGGTTTCCCTCCGGGTCCGTATTGGATTCGGGAATTATGGCCAGGGTCAGGTCTGCCAGAAATTCCGAGTAGCCCTCCTTCAGATAAATGGTCACCGTATTATCGTCATTGATCTCAACTTTATCCAATAAACTGGAAAATGCGGAGGATTCGCCCTGAATCTCCGCATAACGTTCGATGGAATATTTAACATCCTGTGCAGTTACCGCGCTTCCATCATGGAAGGTAACGCCGTCTCTTAATGTGAACGTATAGGACGTTGCATCATCTGAGATTTTGTAGTCGCTGGCAACGGCCGGCTCTAAATCACCGGTGGAGGTTGGTTTTACCAAACCTTCATACATATTAAATACCACACTCCGAGTTCCTGCATCCGTTATTTGGTGGGGGTCAAGACTCACCAGGTCCTGTGTCATACCTACGACAACACTTCCGCCTGATGTTGGTGTGCCTTCTGAAGAAGTATTAGCAGTGGATGAAGTCTCTGTTTTCTTGTCGCCTCCGCAAGCGCTGAGTGCAACAGATACTAAAAGTACCAATACGCTCAAAAGAATCGATTTCTTTTTCATTTTGGATTACCTCTCTCTGTAATAGTTCTCCCATTATTTTATTGTCCCATACATTGTAAACGGTTTATGTTAAAAATGCAACGATTTTTAATAACTTATTCGATTTCCTTTAGATCTTGAGTAATCTGTTTGAAAAAATCTGCTTTCCAAAGATTTAATATCGAGGCATCACGTATAAAAGATTCTACATCTTCTTTTGCCTGTGTATAATCGATCATGTCAAAACGCTGATACAGCATTTGCTTTATATCTTCCATAGAACAGCCGGACTCTTTATTAATATGACCTGATTGAATCAATCTTTCTCTAAGATGCTTCAAATTCACATGCACACCATTTGATAGATAGAAAATATAATCATATAAATCCCGTCCTTTAACACGGTTTTTCCATGAGCGCCCAATCACAGCATGCAGCTTACCCGCAAATAATGACGGTTCATCATATAAGTTTACCTCATATGGAACTGGCTGCAATCTGTACTTACGTTCAAATGTTGCATATTTCGGTGGATTTACATCAACTTCAAACTTTATTTTTATGAGCTCATTCTTCGGTACATTCGTAAATGCAGTGTTATCGGGATAAAAGAGCAGCAAATGCTCCTTTGTGTTTCCTTTTAAAAAAGCAGATTGAATATTTGACTCATGGGATTTTTCTTTTTCTGCAATCTCTACGTTTAATCCATATGCCCTGACCTCTTTTTTTAAGGTTGGAAAATAGGCAGCTATATCGAAATCCGTATCCCTATCCATCAGAGAAAAATCCAAATCTTCTGAAAATCTGTCTAAGCCATAGAAAATCCTTAATGCTGTTCCTCCATAAAAAGCAGTTTTTTGAAAAAAGCCTGCTCTACTTAATCCACATAAAACAATCTCCTGCATAATTTCTTTCATTGCATTTTTTTGATCATAAATCGTTTTTGTATCATATATTTTCAGCATTTGATCAATTTTTGTATTCACTTAAATACTCATCCCTTTCTTAACTTTTTCATCCAGTGATTTAATTTTTGAACATTTGTACTTGAATATTTCTCCGCTAAAAATCGTATATTTTCTGTATTTATTTTATTGAGCTCCTGCTCGTCTATCCTTAAATCTTCAAACAGCAATTGCTCTAATTCCTTATAATTTGAAACAGGTCTGGTTTTATATAATTGGTCGCAAAGGGCTTTTTCTACTGTGGCAATAGTGTACGCGTATTGATTTTCAAAAATTATATCCACACCAAATGGATAGACCTTTGAAGGAACATCCCTATATGTGTATAGTCCAAATGGCGTATCATATATTTTTTTCTTCTTCTTTTCAAATGTGGCAGATGTAAACGTGTATACGGCTTCAGGAATGAGCCCATAATAAGAGAGTGCAAACTCAAAGGACAAGTAGGATGGACCATAAATACATTCAGCCAGTAAATACCCTGGAATTGCACAGTCCGTTTCATATAATCCTTTTACTATTTGTATATATTTTCCGTCCTTTACCATTCGAGATAATTTATCCTTTGGACTTGCATATTTCCCCAGTTCGCTCAAAATCATCGACGTTGTTTTTATCATATTTTCACCTCATAGTCGTATTATATTCGATTTTCTGGTGAAAATCAAGTTTTTATTATTCATACATAACGTTAGGATTTAACTTTTTCCTATACTTTTTGGGATTCCGGTAAATTACTGTTATTTTTAGTAAAATTACGGTATAATATGGGCAGGCAGGTCAACGATTTCCTGCCAACCGCGCAGGCCGCGGCCAAATTAACATTCATGGAGGGTTGTCGATGAAAATACAGGGGCTTCCCGGAGAATTTTTATTTCTTTTTACACTGCTGATCTGGGTTCTGTTCATTATGACGATTATTTCCAATCCTCATAATAAGCTGAACCGCTGGTGTTTTATCAGCGGTATGCTGTTTAGCGTGGGGGTTTTTAAGGAATATCTTTACTTTACCCTGACGCCGTTTTTATCTGAACGTTTTCCCATGCTGTTTACGCAGCGGCTGGCTTTAAATGTATATTCCATTATGACGGCTATTTTATATTATCTGTCCATGCCCTGTGTTCTGATTTTCAGCTTCTATTTTTTTGGTCTGGACCACAAAAACCCTCCGCTGTTTCGGGGGCTGTTTATCGCCGTTTTTATTCCTGCGGCAGTTTACGCCATCGTTTATCCATATATAAATACCCGGGATTACCAGCTCAATGATTTCGCTTACTATATCAGCGTAGCTGTTTACAACTGGATCTACGGGATCATCGCCACGGTACTCATTATCACGCCACTGATGAAGCAGCGTCTTACCTTTCAGTACCGTCAGAAAAAAATGGTGGCCATCACGGCGCTGTTTCCCATATGGTATTGGCTGATCAGCGCCTTCCTTTTTCATATTATCAAAATTCCCCACTACTCTAAGCTCTGGCAGGGAAATATAGTGATCATCATCGGTCTACTGATCTACAATGTACGCAATATGTTTAAGGAGGGCATTTGGGGCACCCGTTTGACCCGGGAAACCTATGACTGGTTTGGCAGCTCCCGGATCATTCAGAAAAACGCCCAGTATCTGTTCCACACATTGAAAAACGAGCTCTCCAAAATCAGTTGGTGCACGGATATTATACGGGGAAGCGGCCGGGAACACAGCCAGGAGCTGGACATCATTGACCACTCCATCGACCATCTGAAGCAGTTCATCAATAAAACGAAGCTCTACTCCGACGATATTATATTAAAGCCTGAGGATGTGAATGTAGCGCGGATTTTTGAGGCCTGCGTCAGGGATTATTCCGGCTTTAAAAATAATAAAAATATTGCGATTACATGGACTGCCGCGGATACGCCGCTTATGTGCGACCCAGAGCATTTAAAAGAGGTTCTGGACAATCTTTTGAGCAACGCCGCGGACGCCACGCAAGAAGGCGGGGAAATACGGCTGAATTACGAGATTTTACCGAAAAAGCACTCCGCCCTCATTGAGATTGCGGACAATGGCTGTGGCATGGACAATGATACTCTGCCGCGCATCTTCGATCCTTATTTCACCCAAAAATCCTCCTTCAATCACCTGGGGCTTGGGCTTTACTATTGCTACAATGTACTGGACCGGCACAATGGCTGCATAAAGGTAAAAAGTGCTCCCGGTGAAGGAACTGTATTTTCGCTTTATTTTCCGGTAAAATCGGGTAAAAAGGAGCATCGACATGAAAGACCAAATAAAAATACTTATTGTTGAAGATGATATCGACTTTATTTATCTTTTGAAAAAAACACTGGAGCCCCAGCAGGATCTGGTCATTGCCGGAATCTGCCGGGATGCTGCCGCTGCCCTTCCGGCCGCCATCGCGGAAAAACCGGATATTGTTCTTATGGACTTAAATCTTTCGGAATCCAAGCTGGACGGCATCGACGCCGCCCGAAGTATCCGCATTGCCACCGACGCAAAAATACTGATCCTGACTTCCTTTGATGATCCGGAAACGGTATTGTCCGCCAGCGTGGAAGCCTTTGCCTCCGGCTATGTGTTCAAATATCAGCCGGCGCTGCTCATCCAGAAAATCCGCGAATTAAGCCATGGCCATACGGCTCAGGAATACCTGATCATGTCCGCCATACTGGCCAGCCTTTCCCCCGCGGAAAAGATGGTCTTTCAGATGATGATGGGCGAAAATATCGACCTGCTCTCATCACCTAAAACCATTGCCAATCAAAAAACCGGGGTCCTCAAAAAGTTGGGATTAAAGACACAGAAGGAAATGATCCATATATTTAACATCTACAAAAAATAGCGCATCATTCTTTCCTATTTCCCCGGCAATGGGCCACAATAATAAACGCGCATGCGGCAATTTAAATCAGCGTTTCAATATTTCCCGACTGTATCCCGGATATATGTTGTGCAATACGTTCCACTGGCCAATCCCACCACTTTATTTCCTGCAACGTACGTATCGTTTTTTCATCAAATCGATTCCGTATAGGCTTCGCAGGCACACCGCCCACGATCGTATATGGTGGAACATCCTTTGTGACAACGGCGCGTGCTCCGATGATCGCGCCGTCGCCGATTGTAACACCGGCTAAAATGACCGACTCGTAACCGATCCAAACATCGTTCCCGATCACAATATCGCCCTTATTATCCCATGCTTTTGTGATATCCTTTACGTCCAATCCCCATTCTTCAAAAAAGATAGGGAAAGGGTAGCTTGACAGAGAATGCAATGTGTGATTCGCGCTGTTAAAAATGAATTTTGCTCCGCAGGCGATTGAACAGAATTTACCAATTCTCAGTTTATCTTTATTTATTGGATATTGATACAAAACATTGTTCTTTTCAAAATCCTTTGGATCTTGGACAAAATCGTTATAGATCGTATAATCGCCGACGATGATATCCGGGTTTGTGATGACATTTTTCAAATAAACCGTTTCTTTATCCTTTGAACGGGGATAGATTTTCTCTTGCATGATGACTCCTTTCCTGTTTCACTCACGAAAACGCAAACTTCGTGACATGCTCAAAATGGTTATTCTCCACATAATATACCGCCTGTTCGCTGGCAGAGTAAACGAAGGACACTCTTGTAGCCCATACGCCCTCCTGCCGGACGGCTTTAAGTAACGCAAATGCATCTGAAACCGAAAAATCATGGTCACAGCGATCGAATAATTCTAAGGCCCTCTCATATCGGTCATCGCCCGGCACAATAAAATTTTTTGTGCTCTCCGGCTTCATCAAAGAGTAATTCGTTATCAGGGAATATTTTTTATATTCTTCCAAATACCCAATTCCCGGTTCGATGATCAATACGCGTCCATGAACATCGGATAACATCGCCTGCATGGTAGCATCTGGCGCATAGGTGATCTTCTTTGACTTTACAATCTGAAGTACATCGTCAAAGGTAAGCTGCGCTTTGATGAACTGCTCCGTTAAATCTGCGATCGTCATACAGTTCTCATTGTCCTCATATGCGCCGTCAGGATTTCCATGCACATATAATAACGTTCCCGCATTCCCGTTTTTATTAACTCCATGATACGAGTGATACGTTCCGTCCGGTCTTAAAATTCCGATGTAGAAACGCTCCTTTTCCTCAATTACTTTATGTTTCCAAACAGAAAGGTCAATATCAAAATTAAAACCGGTAATCCTGTCATTTCCATTACAAACAAATCTGGTACACATTATTGCTGCCCCTCATTTCTATATTTTTATTTTTTCCATCCAAAGAGTGAGGTCTTCCGATTATACCCAATCTTTCGATAAAAATCTTTTCCGCCACCTGTCATGCATTCGGCGCCAAGCGCTTTCATTCGGCGATAATGTTCAGAAAGTGCCGCAGCCGCTAAACCTTTGTGGCGGTATTCCGGAATGGTACAAAGCGGTTCCATATAGGCCAGCTTGTTTTCCGGCACCCACCACATTCCCGAATAGCAGACATACGCATCATTTTCATTTGCAATGATCACCTCATATTCGTATGTGGAATGCGGCGGTGGCGCTACGATATTGCGGATAACGTTTTCATAGGCTTTTTGCGGATTCCAAACAGTTCCCGGGTCCTCACCCTCCCAATTTTCAAAAGGCCCCTTGTCCTCGTGATCAAAGCCTTTCCATGTGCACATTGCAAGCTTGACCGGATCTGCTTTATCATGGTCAACAAAATGAAATCCTTCCGGCAATGGGTAATTTAATTGTGCGGTTTCAAAATCGATAACGTATTGTTCGTCCACATATTTTTGCCGATACCCTTTTCTTTGGGCGGCCTCCATGAGTGCCTTCTGATTCGGGCTAAAAACAAGCGTTTTTTCTTCGTCATTTCCGGGCATACACCTATTTGCATAGTCGATCATTTCATCGGCCAGCGCTTCATACCCGTGGCTCAGGCTAAAGTAGATGTCTGTACACGGTTCTTCATAAAATACAAAGCCCACGGCCTGGTCTTCGTCAAACCAGAGTCTATTCCGATAGAGGTAGCGCGTATTCAGCCAGGTAGATGTGAGGGCGTATTCAAAAAATGGCGCCCTCACACCGTATTCTTCATAATTTTTCACAAGTAAATCCCATACGATCTGATGGTCTGTCAGTAACTGAAATTGTTTCGTTCGTATATTTTTCATACTTCCATTCTCCTTCTCCAATGTCTCTATTCTTATTTTAGGAAAAACTGAACGCAGTTGCAAGTAGATAAAACAGTTATAAATAATCTAACCACCCACGGTTGCTTCGCGCACCCGGCTCCGCTTCGCGCACAAAAGGACGCTCACTATTTACAGCGAGCGTCCTCCAATTATTTATATATTATTTTTTTAATTGTGCTATATGCCAGATTATACTTTTTTGCCAACGCATCTATGGAATAGCCGTCCTTATAAAGCTTTTGTATCTCCTTATTTCGCTGCTGATAGAATATACGTGAACCACTGGCCGCTCCCCACGCCATTTTGCATGATGCTTTTGGAATATAGAGCACATCTCCGTCAATATAATTTTGAAGCTGTCTTAATAAATTTTCCGGTAATATTTCTGCTGCATTGATATATTTCATTTTTCACCGCTCCTTACTTATCATCGAATAAATAAAGTGCAGAAACAGCAGAACATATAGTGTTATTCGCCCATACAGAGTACTATACGTCTGCTATTCTGCATGGGCAAAATTGCTTGCAATACCATTTTTATATAATGCTCTCATTTTTCTTCTCATAAACTAACACCCCGCTTTCTCGTCGATAACTCAAATATATCATATTTCCAATGTATTCTCAATCCTATTTCAGACAACTCTCAGATGGAAATAAATTGTTATCGTAACCGTTCGCCTGCCCTTCCAACTGTTACTTGTTATCTGCTTATACACGTGATAAAATAAGACTACACAGTACCTATGTGGGATGGAGGGAGTCATGTATGAAAGATTTTTTTGATGCACTAAAAGCCACGGAGAAAAGCACACAAATACCGGAAGAATTTAATTATTTTGAGAAACTTATTGGAAGCTGGCAAATCGATTATATTGACAGGAGCATTCCACATGTGATCCAGGGCGAATGGCATTTTTCATGGATTCTTGAAGGAATGGCCATTCAGGATGTGATCATCCTGCCGGATTATGAATACGGAACATCACTGCGCATCTATAATCCTAATACACATGCATGGGATGTCGCCTATGGTTATACAGGGAAGATAATCCGACTGGAAGCCCAAAAACAAGATGACAGGATCGTTCTCACATTCATTGACGACAAACGAAGAAAATGGGTCTTTACCAAAATTGAGGATGATTATTTTCATTGGCACAATGTCACTGAAAAAAGCGATGGCGAATGGTTCATAAATGCGGAAATTTATGCTAAACGCATGGAATACGTCCATCAATCGTGAAGGCACAGTTTGTCCGGACAACGAAAAAAACAAGGACCATAAGGAGGATATGATGCGTAAAATAAAAGAGATGTATTTCTTATGTATAAGTGCTTTTTGTATCCTTTTATTCACTTCCTGTGAGGATGAAAAAAACACTTTAAATTCTACAAGTTACGAAAGTCAGGAAATTGTTGAGCAAACAGAAAAAAATAATGATCAAAATGGCGAGACAGTTCATAAAGCTATTGAGGCTGGAAATATACGTCACGTTAATATAAGTGGGAACGCCAAATCCATTATCATAAAGCAGAGTGTCAATAATCACTTTGAATTTTACAATGCCGATCTGAACCCCGATCATACCTATGAGGTTGATTGTGACGTGGACGATGATAATATTGACATTAATATTCTGATGAAAAATGCCGAAGCTGATAATAATATCCTTGGCTCCTTCGTCCTATACATACCGCAAAAAGAGTTTGAAAATATCGAAGTGGCCGGTGATTTTAAGCAGATCCACCTGAACACCATACACTCGGATGCATTTATTCATGCAAATAAATCCGTTGTCGTCCTTAACGTGGAGGTCGATCAATTGGACCACAATATCACGCTGGATGGTTCAAAACTAAATGCATTTCGGGATGTCTCTGTTTATTTTGATAAATTACCGGATAACATCCAAATGGATCTAAACCTGACCAAAAATGGTACAGTAAACGATTCAAAGAATATACTGAACAACCAGCTTGAATCCGATCCAGAAAAACCTGTTATAAGTATCAATAATACAAATAACATAAATATTTATGCCGAAGATTGAAATTGTAAAAAATAAAATTTGCTCTTGTGTTTGCTGCGCAATAAATATACAATAGAGTAAAGTATTACAGGAACAAAAATGAGGGCGACAGCTCCTGTTCCCAAAACTGTTACAGAGGAGGACCAACGGCGCTATGAACATAATTGATGATCTACTTGGATTTTACAACGCAACGCCTGAGGGTGATATATACCATGATGCTATCCGGCATCTTATGGATAATCTGACTCACGTCCGCAACGCCACGATCTATCAGATGGCCGACATGTGCTATGTATCTCCCAGCACCATCAGCCGCCTGTGCCGAAAGCTGGGCTGTGATAATTACGGTTCCTTCAAGGATGAAATCCTCCATGTGATGGACCATTACGACGATTATAACCGTATCGTTCCAAGCGCTATGGTCACCGAGGACCACGATGAATGTGACGTTTTGCTGGATACCATCGAGCGGAGCATTTCCGATTTGCGCCAGATGGATAAGCACATTTACGAAAAGCTGGCCGATGTAATCCACAGCGGCACGGTGGTGGGTATTTATTCCTATGGTAATATATCCAGCACATTTTTCATACAGAACGCCCTTGTCGTTGCCGGAAAGAAGGTGCGCCCCCATAACGGACGAAACCTTTATAATGATACGGACCAGTTTACCAAAGGCTCTGTGGTCATTTTTCAATATCCGTATTTTAAGGCTACCGGACATCTGACAAAGGCTTTAAAGGAATGTCACGAAAACGGTGCCACCACTATCCTTATTACGACCCACGCCCCACAGTCGCTTGGCGACTACGCAGATTACTTTTACAATTTTGACGGCTGCCAGACGATCATGGATAATTATAAGCGGGATTTCTTCTTTGATATGGTCATTATGGCTTATCGCCACAAATATATTGACAAAAAGGTAAAATAAATTTAAAATGGAGTTAAATCGTAGCAGTCCGGCCCAACGGAACTGTTACATAAAATATTCACATGGCGTTTTCAGAGCCGTCGTTTTCGACACCACTCTGACAGTAAATGATTATTTGCAACCATGGCATAAAAGGTGACCCCTATCCAGCCGGTTTTATTATAAAACCGGCTTTTTTGCGCGAAGCAATGAGCCAAACCGGGGCGCTTGCGCACCAGTTTGGCGACTGCCGCGACCTGGCGCAGCGCAGCGAAGCCAGGTGCACGAAGCAACGAGCGACAAAGGGCCGCTGGCTCACCTTTTTAGCGACTGCCGCGATCCGACGTAGCGCAGCGAAGCCGGATGTGCGAAGCGATGAGCCGAACAGGGCCGCTGGAACTCATGTTAATAAGGAGGATGTGTGTTATGTCAACCGTAACAAAACAAAAGAAAGCTTTAAATATGCTGACGGATTCCCCGGGAAAGGCGCTGCTGTTTTTCGCCTTCCCAATCATTTTAGGCAATCTGTTCCAGCAGCTCTACAACATGGTGGATGGTATCGTCGTCAGCCGATTTGTGGGTGAAAATGCCCTGGCCGCTGTGGGCAATACCAATTCCCTGACCAATGTATTTATCGCCGTAGCCATCGGCGGCGGCATCGGAAGCTCCGTGGTCATTTCCCAATACCTGGGCGCCGGTCAGTACGACAATATGAAAAAAGCCATCACCACAACACTGATCAACTTTCTCGTATTGTCCATCATCATGGCCGCCGGCGGACTGATCTTCTGTGACCAGATTTTAAATGCCCTGAACACGCCGGCCAATGTGTTTGCCGACGCGAAAACCTACCTGAGTATTTACTTCTGGGGGCTGCCGTTTTTATTTCTGTACAACGCCCAGTCCGCGATTTTCAATGCCCTTGGGGATTCCAAAACACCCTTGAAGCTGTTGATCTTTTCCTCCATCTTCAATGTGGTGCTGGACCTGATCCTGGTGGCCGTATTTCATATGGCCGTCGCCGGCGTGGCCATTGCCACACTGATCGCCCAGGGAATTTCCGCCGTTGTTTCATTTATCCTGCTCATACGGCGGCTGAAAGGCTACAGTACAAGCCCAAACCTGCCGCTGTACGAAAAGCAGCTTTCCCTGAGGATCATCAAAATCGCGATCCCGTCCATCATCCAGCAGACCATCGTCAATCTGGGTATGCTGCTTGTCCAGTCGGTGGTCAATGTCTTCGGCTCGGAGGTCATGGCCGGATATGCGGCCGGCAGCCGTTTCGAGGCCATCTGTATCGTGCCCATGCTGGGCATCGGTAACGCCGTTTCTACGTTTACCGCCCAAAATATCGGTGCCGGAAACATCGAGCGGGTGAAAAAAGGGTATCACTCCAGCTATAAGCTGGTCATCAGCGTTGCCGTTGTCCTCTGTCTGGCACTGGAGCTTTTTGGCAATGGCCTGATTACCATTTTCCTGGATGCCAATGCCAGCGCTGCGGCATTTACCACAGGTCTTTCATACCTGAAGTTTATCGGCTTCTTCTTCGTATTTATCGGACTCAAGGCTTGTGTGGACGGCGTCCTGCGCGGTGCCGGCGACACCATCGTCTTCACCTGCGCCAATCTGGTCAATCTGGCCATCCGCGTATGGTTTGCCCACACCTTTGCACCGATCTTGGGAATCGCAGCCGTATGGTATGCCGTGCCCATCGGCTGGCTGTCCAATTACCTCATTTCCTTCATATGGTATCTCACCGGGAAATGGTGCAAATACCGGGCTATCTGACCACGCGTTATCTAATGATGATAATTTTTCATCTGCTGCTCATAAGCATCCACCGTCTCCCGAAACCGGAGCATCTCCTTTTGCTCCGGTTTGGGAGCGCCCTCCGGGGCGGATTCCATATTCTCCACAAAATCAGCTATTTTCTTTAAGGCGGCTCTTGCCAGATCCTTATAATTATTTTCCAGATTCATTTTAAGCTCCGCTTCCAAAGCATCAAATTGTCTGCGGTAAACGCTCTTTTTTCCAAACATGGCTGTCATCTCCTGCTGCAATCATGGGTAACCGTCCGCCCTATCTGAACTGTTACAATCATCAAGATAGCAGCAGCTCCGAAGGCGACCTGTTCCAATGGATTTACTCCCTCACCGACATTTCAATAAAGCTTTCTTTTCCGGTAAATATCGTATTATGGGCAGGCCTCGTCTGAGTCTGCTGCGACCAAAGCTGATCCACATTTCCGTGGGGCAGATACGCCGGATAATTTGACGATGCGATATCCAGTCGGAGCTGCCAGCCGGCTTTCAAATGCCAGGCGCAGGGCCACATGCGTAAATGAACCCATTTTGTATCCGGATTGCGCTCAAAGGAGGTGCCAAGCAGACCGGCCCGGGTAATATTGTCATTTTTCAGGACGACGCCCCGGCTCATAAGTGAAGCGCTCTCCCGCACATTCCAGGCCCCGTCCGAATTGACCACATCCAGCCGGGCGATAAAGACGGTTTCTTCACAATCCGACGTCACTTCCAAAAAGATATCCACATATCCGGCCAGTTCAATGTCCTCCTTCAGTGGATCACTGATAAAATTCAGCACGCTTTTCTTTTTAAAAGGCTTGGCCTGCCGGGCAATCCCCCCGGGCATGAAATTGTTATAGTATTCCCCGCCCCGGAAGCTGTCAGGCTTTTCGGGCGTATAATCATAAGCCAATGCCCTGGATTTGGGCGACTTGTCCACAAGGGCATTTTCATCCAGATAATAACGCAACCGCTTTATGCCGCTGTAAGGCTTACATCCATCGGGCATTTTTATGTAATTAAACGTATCCGCGCATTTCCATGTACCGCTGCCGCAAACATAGTAACGCACCTTTCCCGGCTCGCAAAGGACCGGCGCATTTCCAAAACGCACATGATTCAGCCAGTCGAGAAATCCAAGGGAGCCGTCCACGCCAAGAATTTCCCCATCCGGCAATGGAAATTCGCAGCCCTCCTGCACAACGCAGTCATGGACCCACGGACCGATGATCATAGCCGATTTCTCCCGGGTCCTGCGGGGCATTTGATCCCACATGCGGAGTAATCCAGGGCAGAACGGGTCATACCAGCCGTCAATGAGCAGCACCGGTATTTCCATTTTTTCGGGAAGTGCACACATATTTGCCCAATGGCTGTGGCTCCAGAAGTTCGAGCTGGACTTTGGATTGAGCACCATTTGCTGATGCCACGGGTATTCCTTCCCCATAACCGTGTCCACGGCCCGGTCAAAGGGGCGGATGGCCAGCGCCTCCATGTACTTTTCAGCAAATTTCTCATCATCCATAAAATCATATTCCATATTGATGACCCACGGTGTGATCATATCCAGATGCCAGACGCCGTTTTCATACAGCGCCCGCCGAAAATCCGGGGTAAACACCCGAAGCACCGCGCCCCTGACGTCCGCCATGATCTCATCCAGCATCGTCATATGGACAAAGGCGGTATAGCTGCTGCCCACCAGATAGAGCTCGCCATTATACCAGTCCTGCTTCTGTATCCAGCGCACCGTATCAATACCGTCGCTGCGCTCATTATCCCAGGCCTCAAAGATGCCGCCGCTCTTACCCTTGCCCCGGACCTCCTGGTACACCACAGCGTAGCCGTACAGATTGTAAAAGCGGTACAGGCTGCCATCAGCCAGCGCCACATAAGGATTTCTTATAAGTACCGCAGGGTACTTTTCCATGGGTGCGCAGGCAGCGTCAGTTACCGCGTCACCCCCTGCGCTTTCCATACCTTCATGCTGCATGCAGGCAGCCGCACCTGGCGCTGAGCAGCCCGCTCCCGCCGACTCACCGGCACACTCCTGCTGCGCGCCGCCATGCGCCTGCCGCGCATCGATTGCGGCCACTGCCCCCGGGAACATCACCCGGGTATTCAGCTCCACGCCATCCGTCATTGGCACCATTTCGTAAACTTCCGGCCCCACCGCATGGGTCGGTTCCCCAAACCTTTTTGTCACCGCATCATCGCCAAACTGATCCATTATCTCCCGGCTCAGCTTCTCAAAATCCTTCTTCATCGTTCACCATCCGTTCCTAAACTGTCACTCTTCCACATCCAGGCCAACCACCTTGCCCGGATTTAATATATTTTTGGCATCAAAGGCTTTTTTGACAGCTTTAAATAATCCGTAGGTCACCTCGCCTACGGACTCCCGCAGAGCTTTTATCTTCGTATGTCCGATCCCGTGCTCGCCGGACACCTGGCCGTCAAATTCCTTAGCTTTATTATACAGGTCATGGAGAACTTTTTCCAGCCCTTCTTCCCAGAGATCTTCCGGCAGGTCATCCCGGCAGATCTGCACATGAATGTTGCCGTCACCGGCATGTCCAAGCGTCGTGATCCGGATATGATATTGACTGCTGACCGCCTTGGCATACTTGACAAACTCAGCGATCCGGTTCCTCGGAACAACCACATCACACTCCTCGCTCTGGGTTGTGGAGCATTTGATTGCCTCCAGACAGGCGCCCCGCACATTCCACACAGCGGCCTTGCGTTCATCGGTATTGCAAAGGAACACGTCCATGGCCCCCGACTGCATACAAATATCCGCGGCCTCGTCGCAGTCCGCCTCCACCTCAGCCCTGGAATTTCCGTCAAACATGAGGATCAGATAGGAATCCGACGTTTTATCCGGAAATGATTTTCCAAGATAGACTTCCGCAGCGCCGATAACATCCCTCTGGATAAATTCCACAGCCGTGGGATTTAAACGTGACTGTAAAAACTTTGGAACCGTGTCAATGCATGCCTCCAGTGTGGGAAATGGCACTACAAGGCTATATGAATATTTGGGCAGCGGCAGCAGCTTGAGCGTAAATTTTGTAGCAACACATAAAGTGCCCTCAGAGCCAATGATCAGATCTTTAAGGTCATAGCCGGACGTATTTTTCACTACGTTACTGCTGAACTTCACCAGCTCCCCATCCGGCAGCACGCCCTCGATGGCCCGCACATAATCCCGGGTCGTTCCATAGCGCACAGCGCGCATACCGCCGGCATTGCAGAGGACATTTCCGCCGATGCTGGCCGTCTTTTCGCCAGGATCGGGCGGATATAAAAGCCCCCGTTCCACCGCGGCAGCCGCCAGCTCCATGAGCAGCACGCCCGGCTCACATTCCACCACCATCGTGTCCATATCCCATTTTAATATACGGTTCATTTTTGCCAATGACAGTACAATGCCGCCGTATTTTGCCACGGCTCCGCCGGAAAGCCCTGTGCCCGCGCCCCGGGGTATGACCGGAATATTTTTCTCATAGCAGTAGCGCATCACATCGGAAACTTCCTGAGTGCTCAACGCCTCAATCACAAGCTCCGGCATATAGGTGCCCAGCTCCGGCATTTCATCATGGGTATACTCCTCCCGGATATCCTCTCCCCCATAAATCCGTTCACTGTCGATCACGCTCTGAAAATAGGCAATATCGTCACAATCGACCTTTTTATATGGATAAGACATTCATCATCCCTCGCTTTCTTTGGCTTCCAGCATTTTAAGGAGCCCCGGAATTATATTATATAAATCGTCCACAATGCAGTAATTGGCAATCTTAAATATGGGGGCCTCCCGGTCCGTATTAATGGCCACAATACACTCGGCCCCGTTCATGCCGGCTGTAAACTGAATAGCTCCGGACACGCCACAGGTGACGATCAGCTTTGGCTTTACCGTACGGCCGGACAGACCGATCTGCTTAGTATAATGGGTCCAGCCGCTTTCCACCAATGGCCGTGTGCTGGCCAACTGGCCCCCGAGCGCTTTTGCCAGACGCTCCAGCATTTCCAGATCTTTTTGCGCTTTCACACCTTTGCCGGCCACCACCAGCACATCCTCATCCTCGATGCCTTTATGTTTTTCAAGCACACGGGTTTCCAAAACCTGGATTCCGGAAATAAGTGCGCGCTCCGGGATTTCGCAGTGGATAACCTCTCCGGACGGATCGTCCACCTTTTGCGCCCGGTCCATAACCTTATAGCGGACGGTGGCGAACTGGGGGCGGGTAGCCGGTGTAATGATCTGAGCCATAATATTACCGCCAAAGGCCGGACGGATCTGGACCAGGTCGGTATTTTCCTTGATTTCAAGCTGGGTGCAGTCGGCCGTCAGGCCGGTCCGAAAACGCGTGGCCAGCCGCGGCGCCAGAGAACGGCCCACAGCGGTGGCACCCACCAAAACGACCGAGGGCTTTACTCTGTTTATACAATCCGCAACCGCATTGGCATAAGCATCCACCCGGAAGTGCTCCAGCGCCTTGTGGCTGTACACATACACCTTATCCACACCGTAGGCCAGAAGCTTTTTCGCAGCCGCTCCGACTCCGTCGCCGCCCACACATACAGCGTAAACCGGATGCTTTACTTCGGCCGCCAGTTCCCGTGCCTTTCCGATTAGCTCGTAAACCACAGGGTGTATCCCCGCACCCTCCATTTCCACGTAGACCATAATGCCCGTATACTGAGATTTATCCACAGTCCTTTTCTCATCCTCCAGAAAGCTCACAGCGCCTTCCGGACATTTCTTTATACACAGCTTACACATCTTACACGCTGCGTTCACCTCAATCCGCCCATTCTCCAGGCGGAGCGCATTAAACGGGCAGCCCTCCACGCACTGTCCGCAAAGCGTACATTTCTTTTCATCAAAATATAATGCAGCCATAGCTTCCTCCTCAGGTATTTTTTGCAACCCTTCCCTTTAAACGTTTACATATTTTTTATCCGCCAGCATCCCGTACAGCGCCTGAATCTTTTCCGTACTGTCGCCTTCAAAATAAACATGGTCGTCGCTCACCGCCGGCGGAAAAATCCGTTCCACATTAGTCGCTGAGCCGTTCAGCCCATAATTTTTCTCATTCTTATCCTTAAAATCATCAAAGGTCAAAATATGTACCGGCCGCTCCTTCGTAGCCATCTTCAGCTTATACGAAGGCAGCCTGGGCGTATAAATATCCTTTTCCACCGTGATCAGACATGGAAGCTTCATCTCCGCAGTCTGTGTTATGTTAACCAAATCCTGCTCCACCACAATCTTATCCTCCGTCACCTGTGGGATACCACCCACCCAGGCCGTATGAGGAATCTTCAAATATTCAGCAATCGCCGGCCCAACCTGAGCCGTATCCCCATCCGTCGTCTGCTTCCCGCAAACGATCAGATCAAAATCCCCAATCGCCAAAATCCCCTGAGAAATCGTATACGCGGTCGCCAGCACATCCGCGCCCGCAAACTTCCGGTCGGAAAATATGTAGGCATCATCCACGCCCATCATATAAGCCTCTTTCATCATCTCCTCCGCCTGGCCCGGCCCCATCGTCACCGCAACCACCCGGCCGCCGACCTGCTCCCGAATCCTCACCGCCGTCTCCAGAGCATACAAATCATAAGGATTCATCTTAGCCTCCGCACCATCCCGCCGAAGCACCCCGGTAGCCTCATCAATATCCACCTTACTGCTCCCCGGCACCTGCTTAATACACACAACAATATTCATTAAAATCAACCTCCTGCCACACTCAACTCAAATCCAACTTACCAAACCCAACCCCCGCCGCATCCACACCCCGCCTCAACAAAAACCCCACCCAAATATATCAGCAAATTCAATGCCAAAATTCCCCACCATAGCGCCCCACCCCATATCGTCCGCGGACCCCAAACAGTCTGTCGCGCTGCCAATCCTACCGCCCTCACAACAAAAATGGCCCATCGCGCGCCCCTATCGTCCTCGGAGCCAAAATAGGCTGTCCCGCCCCACCAACCCTACCATCCTCGCAACAAAAATAGCCCATCGCGCCCACCCCTACCGTCCGCGGAACAAAAATAGGCTGTCGCGCTGCCCGGGGTTTTTGCTCCGGTCCTGCCGCGGCCGCCGGCACCTGGGAGGGCATCACAAAAAGCAGTGTCCGACCTGCAATTGCAGCCGCTTTAGCAGAACTTGGGGTTCAGGGAATTTGTGTTAATCCATCAAAAAAGAAGTAGAACGGAACATCCATAAGAATACTCCCCTCTTTTTTGACGGATTGCCCTTAACAAATCCCTGAACCCCATAGTACTGCTTAAGCGGCGAAACCGCAGGTCAGACACTGCTTTTTGCGATGCCCTCCCAGGAGCCGGCAACCGCGCAGGACCGGAGCAAAAACCCCGGGCAGCGCGACAGCCCCTCAAATTTATATCACCCTTCGATAGCTCTCCGAAGCGCCTCCTGATGTCTACGCACCTGTTCCACGCTATCCACATCAAAAGCATCATTAATCAACCGATTTCCTTCATACTCCGTACTGAGGAATCCCTGATACCCGGCCTTCTTATAAGCCTCAACCACTTCCTTGATCGGAATCGAAGTCTCCACATAATCCGCGCTGGTATTATAGCACTTTGCATGTGTATGATAAATATATTTAATATTGTCAATAACATCCTGAGGATCATTCCACGTATACTGGAAGGAATCTCCGGCGTAAGCCTTATCTGCGGCATTACCGCCCATAGCCTCGATCTTGGCCATCAGCTCAGGCATACCATTGGCCTTCATATACTCGCCGTGAGCGCGGCCAAGGTTTGTATCGTATTTAATCTTCACAAAGCCCTTTTCCACACGATTCAGGAAAGCATCATCCACAACCTTTACGATCTCCTCATGGGCGCCCATACGTAAAGCCTGAGCTCTGGCCACATCGGGCACGCTCTTGCAGAAAATACCAAAGTCAGGCATAAAACCAAAATACTTTGTTCCGGTTCTCAGGATCATTTCCATGTAACCATCGGCCCAGCCTGAATTTAAGGAGAACGGAGAATGAACCTCGATACAGATCTTAACGTCATTGGCCTCGGCGCAGCCTAAGCTTCCCTCAATAACGTCCATCGGTGTGGAAACCAGTGTACGCAGCGTTTTAAAGCCCAGCTCACCGGCAATCTTAATATCACGCTCCATCATCTTAACCTGTTCTTTTAAGGTCAGCGTACGGTTGTCGTAAATATGATTTTCCAAAAATGCATCATAGCAGGTCGGCTCTGTGCAGTATTTTTCCATCCAGCCAAACCATTTTTCCTTAAATTCCGGAGTGATCACCGGAAATTCATCGATCATCTGCTCAGCCAGAAGCTCAATACCGGTGGCACCAGTTTTGGATACCTCGCGGATACAATCTTCCAGATTCATTTTTCCAAGATAATATTCTTCCTGATAGCTGTATAATGATACACTGCGTCCAATTTTGTAATCCATCGTGAAATCCCCCTCTTCCTATTCAATGACAAAATCATATTCGCCGGAGTTTACAAGGATATGCGGCATATATGATGGTGCGATCGTCTGTGTGCTCTTGATGTGGTGCTTGCCCTTTGCAAGGCCGCCGTCCTTTAATACAGTAACCGTAGCCCACTGGCCGAATTTCCACCGGTAATCGATCACGGTGCGCATTTCCTCCAGGGTAAAGGTATCGCCTTCTAAAGTAAAACGAATGTCCTCGCGGTTAAAGCCTTCGCCGTCCACCCATACCTCGATATTTCTGATAATGGATAATGTTGCTCCACGATAATACTGAATTTTAAAGTCAAACTGAAAGCCCACTGTTTTTCCGTCCACGACGGTGTTTTTAAATCCTTCCGGATTAAACATATGTCTTGCAAACATGATTTTTTCTCCTTCCAATCCGTTGTAAAGTGATGCGCTGTCCTAGAGCGTCAAAACGTTACCATTTTCTGACGGGCCGGTAAACGCCAAAACAGCACTCTGTTATGATTATTTTAACATAATCGGAGGCGGGATTTCCAGCAACTTTCATCATCTGCGGGGAGGGTATCTCAAAAAGTTACCGTGTTTCTAAATCTGAAATTCTGACAATTATTGTTACTGTTTACCGGCACGCCAGTGAACATATTATTTGCGCGGCGGCAGCACCGGAAGCTGAACATAGGAAAGCATTTCCGGCCCGGTATGGATCGTATTTTTGGAATTTTTGCGGTATTTTTCCTCATTATAATCCACCCAGCGGCTGCCGGCGGGATCGATGTCCAGGCGGAGCTTCCAGCCTTTTTTTATAACACCGGTCGTTGGAAATGTGCCAATTTCACAGTAAACGGGCACGTCCGGCGTGAGGGGAGCATACGCTTCCTTTGTATGCTTGTATACTGGCAGATAGGACCGTGTCCGTTTCTCGTCCTGCACACGGTGAGAAGCCTTCATTGCCCCAAATCCCAGGGGCAGCCCACGCTCCATGCTTGTTCGGGCGGGGTAAATGACCTCCTGATCATTTTCATCCAAAACACGGACCTTCATATGGATCTCCATATCGTTTGTGGTGGAGGAAACGTACAGTCCGGCCTTAATATATCCGGCCAGCTCCAGGTCTTTTTCCAGAGGAGCGCTGATAAATGTCGCTCCCGCCACGCGGCCGGCAGCTTTATGGTAAACATCCGCATTATATGTCACGCAGCTTCCAGCCTCCGGCGGCTGAGTATTTAATGTAAGCCCACCATCGGCGGACAGGTAAAACTTTTTATATTCGGTTCCTGGCACGGGCCAGTCCGCCTCATGGCGCCAGTAATAGGAGCCCTCTCCGGTACGCATCTGAATATCAACGGCTGGTCCGTCCATAATGTCATTGTCCACGCCTTTGAGCCATTTGTCAAAAAATGCCCTAAATTTTTGTAAATATTCCGGCTTATACATCCAGAAATGGATACCGCAGCCATTGATGACCATAAGCTTTTTATTTTTGGAGGTACAATTGATATAGGCCTCGGAGCTGCCCTTGCCGTGAAGGCTGGCGTCCGGCTCCACACATGGGAAAATGGGCAGGTCGATCTTGCTTATATCGCAGCTTGACACATATTCGCCCTCTGGACCGTAGGTTTCCTCGTTCCAAAATGGCTCGTCCAGCGCTTTTTTCATAAAGTTATAATCCTGGGGCGCACGGCACGGGTCCATATTATCGGCGCGGTTAAAAAGACCGCCGCCACTGTAAACGTAATCCCGGTAGGAGTCGTAGTCGCCCATAATGGGGATCAGGGCCTTCAGCCCCCGGGGCTTTCTCTGGGCCGCAAGGTACTGGGTCATGGCGTAATAGGATGCGCCAAACAGCCCTACATTTCCGCTGGACCAGGGCTGATCTGCCGCCCACTCGATGGCGTCGCAGTAGTCCTTCGCATTTCCGGAGCCGAACTGGCGGAACAGGTCCACGTTCATATTTTTGCCGGTGCCCTGCTCCTCGATATTGATCACAACATAGCCGTAAGGCACCCAGTCCATGGCGCACGGCTGTTCAAAAGCCTCGGATACGGGCACCAGGCAGGGCGGCGGCCCCATAGGTGGCTGTACATGCTCATCCGGGTCAGGGTTTGGTAATGGAAGTGCGGAACCAAAGCACGGCCCCATCCGCTCAAAGAAAATCCCCTGTAACAAATGCTTTGTGTCCGTATTGGCATAATCATCATAAAAACGGTCCTCGACCTCCTGACGCAGCGCTTCGGCTTGGGCGTCATCCACAAAACCGTTGATAAATTCCTTGCCAAAAACGCCCATGCACATCACGACCGGATATTTCCCCTCCTTTAATGGGCGGTAAATATCGGCCAGCACATAGCCGCCTCCGGCCGTAGGGATTTTCACATCTCTTTCCTTACGGATACCAAAAGCGCAGCGGCGCACAATATTTTTGGCAACTGCTGCCCCGGCCAGTTCTTTGCCAACGCTCTCAAAAATCCCTTTAATGGCCGGGTCCTTTTCAAAGCTTTCCGTCTCCTGGACAAAATTCACCGCATAGCGGGCCTGCTCCACAGCTTTCTGCTCAGCATCACCGATCTGCCCCAAGCCGATTAAAAACCGGGCGGTGTTTACGACCTGATAATGGCTTACTGTCACATGACGCCCCACGGACTCTGCCACAAAGTCCAATGGTGTTATGTAAACTTTGGCCAATACAGAGCCAAGGACCAGATTTCCAATGGAAAATGTGATCGTCTCATTTTCTTCGTATTCAAAGCGGCCCTGACTGTCCAGGACACCCTCATGTGTATCTGTAACATAATCCAGTCCGCTGACGCATCCGTCTAAAAATATACCTTTCATATGTCCTCCTTTTCCTGTGGGAAATGTATTTATCCGCACGGCCGGCGCAGTTGCTGCACGGGCCTGCCAGAACTAATTTATATAATAGCAAATCCTGTGCCAATGTAAAACAGCGGTAACCGGCGTTTGGTACGCGCAAATCAGGAGCTTTCGGACACGCGCTGAGCTGCACAGAGTTGCACAATACGCAACAAAAGTAAAATATACGTTTTAACACATATGTTGCTATTTACATTTTCTTTACACTTGTGTATAATAACCATATAAGTACAGGCAAATCGCTATAACCAGCACGCCAACTGTACTAAAATGTAATTTTACCAAATTGACTTGAAGGCACGACCCAGTAAGGAGGCACACGGATGCAGCTCACCATTCCCTATGAAAATTACTTATACGAACCCGACAATTATCTCATCAAGATCATCGAGGTGGTATGCGCCGCCGGACTCATTCTTGACAGGGATCTGAATCTTATCTATTGCAGTAAAAAGGCGTTTCCTAATCTTTCCACAAAAGCTCAGCGTGAAAAGGTGATCGGCACAAATGTGGAGCTGTATGACACTCAGAGCCCATTCCGACAGGTCCGTGATACCGGCAGACCAGTGCGCAATTTTGTTTTGAAAAACGGGATCAACAAAACGAATATTTCTCATATATTTCCGGTTTACTGTGAAAAGCGTCTGGTCGGTCTGCTCTCCGTCCTCTCCTTCGACGATCTCAATGATCTGAACCGGCTGCTTTCCAAAATGAATAATCAAAATGAACTGGAGCTTTCCAGAGATATTTATAATAAAATCGCTCAGACTGAATCCCGGTACACATTTAAGGACTATATCGGTCAGAGCCCAAAGGTACAGCAGATGATCGACATCTGCCAGAAGGCCGCTGTCACCGACTACCCGGTATTGATTACCGGGGAAACAGGTACGGGTAAGGAAATCATTGCCCACAGCCTCCATGCCGCAGCCACAGGCAATACCGGACGGCCATTTGTGCGTATTAACTGCACAGCCATCCCGGCCACGCTTTTGGAATCGGAGCTATTCGGCCATGAAAAGGGGGCATTTACCGGAGCCACCACAGCCAAGGAAGGGAAGTTCCAGCAGGCGGGAAATGGCACGATCCTGCTGGACGAAATCGAGGCCATGGACATTTCCCTCCAGGGTAAGCTTTTGAGAGTCCTGGAAGAAAAGGAATTTGAGCGCGTGGGCGGCCACCGGCTGATCCCCCTCACTGCCAGGATCATTGCTTCAACCAATCAGAATCTGGGCGAATTATGTGAAAAAGGCCTGTTCCGCTCCGACCTCTATTTCCGGCTGAATATTATAGAGATCAAGCTGCCGGCCCTCCGGGAGCGGCCCGGGGATATACCGCTGCTGGTTGAAAGCTTCTGCCGCAAAAATGATTTCCATTTCCGCCTGGAACCGGACGCCATGGAGCTGCTAAAAGCTTATGATTGGCCGGGCAATGTGCGCGAGCTGCGCAATCTGTTGATCAAGCTGTCCATTATGTTCCCGGAAGGCACGATCAGCCGCGCAAACCTTTTTGACCAGTTCGACCCCAGCCGCATCCGGGAAATACCGCAGACAGGATCTGAATCCGGCCAAAATACAGCAACGCCCCAGGTTCTTGAGCTTCCCGATATTTCCCAGAAGGGCACCGCCAACGAAAAGGCACTGATTGAAAAGACGCTGGCGTATTTCCACGGCAATATCAAATACAGCGCCGACTACTTAAAGATCAGCAGGCCGACGCTGTACAGCAAAATTGCCAAATATGCCATTGTAGTACCACAAAAGCCTGCGGTATGGAAAAAATAAAAAAGAGCTGCCGCCCTGCCCGGACATGAACAAGTGTCCTAAAGCAGCACGGCAGCTCTTCACATATGCCAACAATAGCATCGGCGTTTATCTATAATAAATATTTCCCAGCATCAGATCCTTTTTGAAATCCCGGATATTTGTATTGGCATCAATATACACGGCCTCAATGCCCATGGCTTCGGCCCAGTCGCCCATCTGCTCGGCGCTCAGGTCGTAGGAAAATGCGGTATGGTGAGCACCGCCGGCCAGTATCCATGCCTGTGCGCCAACGGCCAGATTTGGCTTTGGCGTCCAGAAGGCCGTGGCTACCGGAAGCTTGGGCATCGGTTTTTCAACCTTTTTACAGTCCACCTCATTGATGATCAGGCGGAAACGATTGCCCAGGTCGATCAGGGATGTGGCAACCGCCGGACCGGTTTTAGATGTAAATACAAGGCGCGCCGGGTCCTCACGATCCCCCATGGACAGCGGATTGACCTTGATGGCAATAGGCCCCTCTGAAATGGACGGGCATACCTCCAGCATATGAGCCTGCAAAATACCTTCCTTGCCGGGCACGAAGTTGTATGTGTAATCCTCCATGAAGGAGGTACCTTTGGCGTCCTTCATCCCGGCCGTCATAATCTTCATCAGACGGACCATGGCCGCAGTTTTCCAGTCACCCTCACCGCCAAAGCCGTAGCCCTTTTCCATTAATCGCTGGATGGCCAGGCCCGGAAGCTGCTTTAAGGAGCCCAGATCACCAAAATGTGTCACGATGGCATGATAATTTTTCTCTTCCAGGAAACGTTCAAAGCCCAGCTCGATCTGCGCCTGAACTGCCACATGGCGGCGGAACTCGGTGGCATCCCGTCCTTCCAGTAAAATTTCATATTTATCATAATATTCTTCTACCAGAGCATTGGTGTCCGCTGCGGATACAGCCTCCACGGCCTGAGCGATCTCATTGACCGGATAAGCGTCCACTTCCCAGCCAAACTTGATCTGAGCCTCCACCTTATCACCGTCGGTAACGGCCACATTGCGCATATTATCGGCCACGCGCATCACGCGGATATGGCTGCTCTCAATGACGCCCACAGCCGTCCGCATCCAGGATGCGATGCTGGCCACAACCTTTTCATCACTCCAGTGACCAACGACGATTTTGCGTTCAATCCCCATACGGGTCACAATATGGCCAAATTCCCGGTCGCCGTGAGCGGACTGGTTCTCGTTCATAAAGTCCATGTCAATGGTATCGTACGGGATTTCCTGATTAAATTGGGTGTGCAGGTGCAGCAGCGGCTTTCTGTATTCCTGAAGGCCCAGAATCCATGATTTTGCCGGGGAAAACGTGTGCATCCATGTGATGACGCCGGCGCAGTCCTCATCCGCATTGGCCTCATTGAAGGTTTTGCGGATCAGCTCATTGGTGATCAGGGTCGGCTTTAGAACGACCTCATAGGGCAGGAGCCCCGATTTATTTAATTCCTCCACGATGATCCGTGAGTGCTCAGCTACCTTGCTGAGACATTCATCACCGTATAAATCTTGAGAACCGGTGGCAAACCAGAACTTGTAATTTTTTAATGCTTTCATCCAAATACCTCCATATGCTTTTCATTTTTAACGTAGGTTGTGTTCATATAAAAAGCATACAACTTGTATGCATGTCCTCACAAGTTGTTTTTCATAGTACCGGGTTCCGCGTCGCGGTAGTTGCCGCAAAGGCAAGCCAGCCTGCCCTTGGGCTCGTTGCTTCACTCACCCGGCTCCGCTTCGCTCCACCGTGTCGCGGCAGTCGCCACAAAGGCAAGCCAGCTTGCCTTTGTGGTTCGTTGCTTCGCGCAAAAAAAATTCCGGAAGCATTTGCGGCTGCCTGAGCTGCATATGTTTCCGGAATTTTTTGCCGGGATGGATGGAGTGTTCCGTTCCGGCAACGCACTTTAAGTCACTTTGGAATCATTGGGATTTGTTATTTTTTTAACGTAAATTATCATATCATATTGTTAAATAAAAAACAATATATTTCTGCTATGTTTTTATTTTAGTACAATCCTGTTGTTAAAGTATAGAAGGTATCAAGCTTTCCGTATCGTTACGTAGAATGTCCTCGTATGCCATCGTTATTTCATTAACACTTTATTTAGACTTTTTATGTTCTTTATCCACTTTATTTGTTATATTTTTCTTTTTCATTCGACAATCCGAAAAGTCTTCATTGAGAAAATCCTGCATATACTGGTAGACCATGCAGGAAAACATGAGTACGGTCTGCCAGCGGCTGTCGTCCAGCGATATCCCGGTCAGTTCTTCGATTTTATCAATTTTATTCATCACCGTATTCCGATGAAAATGCATGACCCTGGCGGTTTGTGAAAGGTTTCCGTTAAGCTTTAGGTAGGTATGTAGAAGCTGGACCAGATTGGTGCCGTTTTGTTCATCATAGGAAGAAAGCTCCACCAGCACCGGGTGGCACAAAAACATGGAATTGTCGTGGCGGTACATGCGGACAAAGGCCTCATGGCAGAGATCGATCATATGATACATCCGGTAATCCTCAAAAAAATAAATAGCGGATGCATTTGTTCCATCCTCATGGCCGAGCCGTTCGCCAAGCCTGAGTGCCTGCTGCGCCATTATGTAAAAGGTCCGGAAATATTCGATGCTCCGCCCGGCAGATGAAAATCCAGCCATAAGTCCTTCCTTTTTCAAAAAGGTATCAAAGCCCTCCGGGCACAGGTCGTTATTTTCCCTGTGCTCCGCCGGAACCAGTGCAACAATACTTCGGGAATACATGGCAAAGCTGGCGGCCGGAAAGAAGCGTTTCACCTCCGGAATGTACGGATTCAGCGGCCGTCCCTCTTCTTTTACAAACTTTACGACCATACAGCAATAATATTTTTTTATTTGAAGATCCATCATCTGCATCCGCTGCTGAATCTCCTCCGTGCTCTGAATGTTCATTTCTATAAAATCATAGACCAGTTGTTCAAACTCTACGCGGCGGTTCATGGCTCCCGTAGCGCTGTGATGCAGATAATGCTTCAGGGCATCCACAAGCAGGGCCAGGTACCCTTCCATATAATGGATTTCACTTTCTCTATACAGCAGAAGGAAGGCGATCGTACTGACGCCATGGCGTATCGGCTGAAATACGGCCTGCTCACTATGCCGTAGCCGGGTCACTGTATTGATCGTCAAAAAGCCCTTGTAAACCAGTTCATCGCTGCCATCATATACCGGCGCATCCAGCCCCTGGCCCGCCACCACGGAATACCCCATATTTAAAAGGAATACCGGACATTTCAGCATACGATGGCCGGCATCGATAATCTCCTGAAGCTGCGGCTTTGTACTTTTCATCTGCTCAAAAGTTTCATACCAGTAACGGTAATTACCGATGATCTCATGGATGATGTTGAGGGCTTCCAGACGATTTAGATTGACATAAATCACATTACAATTTTTATTTTTTATCCGGCCAATAAATTTTTCCACTTCCAGATCCTCATGCTCTGTGTGCCCGGTGTCGGGAACAATAAAGAATATGGGGCACGCCGAATAATCCTCCGCAGTCAGTGTATCGTACAGCGCCTGAATCTGATGAAGGCCGCCTAAAAACGCCCGGTTCACAGCGGATACATGCTGGGGCTGCTCACCACACAGACATACATATTCCAATGCCGGAAATTGTTCAGCTCCTATATAAAATGATGTGACCGGCAGACGTCCGTCCTCCATAAGCAGGTTGATATTCCAAAGCATTACATTTCCTCCCAATATGAAACAGCTCCGGTTTCCGGGCTGCTTCTATGTTTCGTACAGTCTGCGCAGTACATACACAAACCTGACGAAATCTTTCATCTTTATTATCAGTTTTAGTTTACCATGTCCTGATCCGCGGCGCAAGGGAACAGTTGCACGGACAGTTGGGCCCCGTAAATAGCAGCGGCGCAACTGCTATGCAGACTGCACATCCAAAAAGGCGATTCGTGGATATTCTACCCATTCGACATCGTTTATTTTTATGTTAGAATGTGTCCATAAAATTTACGGAGGTAATATTTATGGCACTGATCAAAATGAACTTTCTCTCGAAAATGCTTGGAATGCAGACCAACGTCACCATTGCCCTGCCCACCTTTTCCTTTGCGGACATTATGAACAACCGGCCCGACTATTATGTACAGGGAATGAAATATCAGGTGCTCTGGCTGCTCCACGGCGGCTCCGGCGATGACTCAGATTATGTAAACTTCTCAAATATCATCCGCTATGCCGATGATCATAAGCTGGCGGTTGTCATGCCTGCGGATTACAATCAGCAATACACAGACGATGAAAGCGGCGCTCAGTATTTTAAATATGTTGTGGATGAGCTTCCCCAAATGCTCTCGGTGCTGTTTCCCTTTTCCGATAAACGGGAGGACAACTTTATCGGCGGCCTTTCCATGGGCGCACACGGCGCCATGAAATGCGCCATCCTGCGGCCGGAAAAATATCAGGCGGCCCTTATTATGTCCGGGGCAGCCAGAGATCCCCATAAGCCCATGAATCCACCATTTAGCTTTGATCCTAAAACAGGCCTTGCAGGCCCGAAGATGATCGAGACGATTGCAGGCTCGGACAATGACGCCTATTTCCATGCCCATAAAAATGTGATCGATCAACGACCATTGCCGGAGTTTTTTATAACCTGCGGCCTCAATGACTTTGCGCTGGAACGCTCCCAGTCGGCTGCGGATTTCCTGGCAAAGGAGGGCTACACGGTCCATACAGAATGGGTGGAAGGGTACAGCCATGAATGGGATTTTTGGGATTTGACGCTGAGAAAGGCAATCACAGAATGGATGCCTTTGCGGCGGGAGATTATTTATCCGGGTTAAGCTTTGAGAAGGCAGCGTTAGCGTAGCTGCTAAAATACGCTCCGGCTTTCGGGTTGATATACTACCGTCAGCCGGAGTGTATGACATGTATTTATAAGTATAGATGTGACATTGCCAAACAATTATATAACAACTTCATATATTGTTTTTCCGTTTTCATATATTGTGCGTGCTCCCTGAACTTTTGCCTTGTTCTTATTAAAGCAGAAACTTACCAGCCATCCCTTACTTTGATGATAGGCATCGAGATAATCACAAAGTTGTTTTCGGCCTTCAGATTGATACTCTCCGCCATACCATATCTTCAACTCTATAATAAACTGCTGCCCCTGATAATCCACAATGACATCCGTTCTTTTTTGATTACGTGTTTCTGCTTCAATATAATAATTGCCTGTACCATTGATAATGGGCTTTAAAAAAGTAAGAAATAAAAATCTTCCTTCTCTCTCCAGAAAAGTTTCATCACGTCCGCTATAAAAGCTTTCATAGTGGATTTTAAAACGATTTATAATCAGGTCCATATTCAGTTTTCCATGATCAATAAAGGCATATTTTTCTCTTTTTCCCTGAAGTGCCAGTTTCGTATCTTCTTCATTTGCATAATACATATTATACATATAGGTTTCAAAAATCCGATTTGTAATCGCTACTGAACCATTTTTATTGACAAAATATCCCAGCATAGTGCCTAATTGAACGATATTATCCCCCAATGTATACGTATACTCCTCACCCATTAGTAAAATATTCTTAATTTTTTTATCAAGAAGTGGATACATGTCCAAATTTTTGTTGATATCATCAAAAAGCGTACATCGACTCTCCAAAATCAGTTTGATCGCTCTTTGAAAACCGGATGGCGACCATGCGGTATTTCTGTCACCAAATTCTTCTTCCCTCCATACAACTTCATCCAGTATCTGACATATGCGTGATACCAGATAAGGATATCCTGCTGTAAAATCATATATTTGATGACCAAACCAGTGAACATCGAAATCTAACTCGTAATCATATTTATATTCAGCCAGCATATCCGAAATGGCATCTGCCGAAAAGCTCATATCCACGTTAAAATCCACTGCGATATTCCATGGACTATTATACCTATGTTCGTTTTCCGGACGCATTTTTAACTTCATATTTTTGATGTCATAGACGCTTGCAAGAATAACGGATTGAAAAGCCGTCAATCCTTCGGCCTGCTCTAAATAAAGATTGCGTAAAATCCCAAGGAAATCAATAAAAACTTTATTATTACATGCCTGATCAACTTCATCGATAATCATCACAATTTTTGTTTCATGTGCCCTGCATATGCGCTTAAATAAGGAGCCTAATTTTGTAATTCGTGTTGAAGATGTACTTTTCAGAAAATTAATAATATACTTTTCTGATAATTCGTCTGAATTTTCAACTACCGGCAATAAAATATCGCTGAGAAAATCACGAACAAAGACATCTTCGTTTTCAAAGCTGGCGCTGCTGAGCCCCTCAAAACTGAGCCCCCAGATTATATATTCTTTTTGGAGCCGCCGTTTTAATAGTGTAATCGTCGTTGTCTTACCAAATTGTCTGGCTCTGTTTATTGTGAAATATTTATTTTTATGAATCATATCCTCGATCATATCCAGTTTTGACGTAATATCTACCATATAATTCAATTCAGGTATACAATTTCCGGCTGTTCTAAATTCTTTTGGCATAGTCTCCACCTCAATTTTACTTAATCCGTTTGTCTGTTCATTTTTGCAATCCACGTTCCCACAAAGGAACGATATACCCGCCTGACAAGCCAGGTACAGTTTTCTCAGACTCAATCTACGCTCCCACCGGGAAGCGACCGCAATATTGCATAGCCTGTATCCTATTGTACCACATTGATCGCATTATAACCATACAAAATGCTTTAAATCGAGAAGCCGGCCAAGTAGTGCTCAACCGGCTTCCCGCATTTTCTATTTATCCACAGGCAGTTCCATATAAAAATCCTGCCATCCACATTTCAGTGATATTTCCTGCGCTCCGACGCGTAATATTCCTTCCGAGCCTTCCGGTACGCATACGGATATCCGTGCCGCAGGCCTGGATGTGCTGTCCTTGCGATCAGATTCACTGCCCGCAACACCCTCAGCTTCCGCTGCCCTCGCCGTCTGCGAAGATTCCAATGTCCACCGGCAGGCCGCCGTACCGTAAGGCGTTTCTATACGGCAGCAGGCACTGTCCAGCCCGCAGTCCAGATCCGGGGCAAATAATATACGCTTATAACCCGGCGCCTGCTTTTGTATACCGCCGATATGCCGGTATATGAAATCCCCCACGCAGCCAAATGCATAGTGATTATATGAGGATGCAGAAGGTATGCCGTCTCTGCTCACCGCCAGCCAGTTTTCCCAGATGGAGGTGGCGCCGTTTTCTACCATATAGAGCCAGGAAGGCGCTTTGGTCTGAAATAAAAGCCGGTAAGCCACATCTGCATAACCATTGTCATACAGCACATCCAGCAGGTAGGAAACCGAAGAAAAACCAGTGTCCAGACAGTAGCCATTGGTCCGGATAATATCCACCAGCCGGCCAAGGACACGGGCTTTTTGCGCACCATCCACAATATCGCAGGCCAGGATCATCACATAAAGCCCCTGAAGCTCACAGTGATTAACAGTGCCGTCATCGGCAACATAGGTTTTAGCCACCGCATCCTTGACAAGCGACAGCAATTGTTCGGACCTGGCGGCCATGGTCGTCTCGCCTAAAAGCCGGCAGATCTTTATAAAATATTTTAAAACAAAGGCATAGTAAGCGCTGGCTACCACCGCCGCAGTTTTCTCCGTTCCCACGGCGACGCCATCCGGCAGGTCTCTCAGGCTTGGAATAAGCCAGTCCCCAAAATGATACCCCTTGTTCCACAGGTAAGGGTTCCGGGCCTGCGCCTCCGGCCCCATCTGATCATAATTTTCCGGCCGTTCGGCACAAACCGAAGCTATGTAATCCATCCATCCACACATCATTGAAAAATTTTCTTCCAGCATGTGGATATCACCGTATGCATCATAGAGATACCATGGAACGAGCACACAGGCGTCGCCCCATACGGCCGATGAATTGGAACCGCTCATCATACGCTGAAGGCGGTCCTGATGCTTGAAATTGGGCACAGCCACGGGTATTTCGCCATTGGCCTGCTGATCGATACGCATATTATCCAGCCAGCGCTCCAGGAAATTTTTCAGATCATAATTAAAGCAGCCGGTCCGGGCAAATACCTGGATATCTCCGGTCCAGCCCACCTTTTCCCGCTGAGGGCAGTCGGTGGGAATGGAGCACATATTGCTGATCTCGCTCCACTCAATATTGTGCTGGAGCTGCGTCAGTTTTTCATCGGAGCAGCTAAAGCTCCCCGTCCTGCGCAGAGGCGTGCCGATCACCTGCGCACGTGCGCTTATGATCTGTTCTCTGCCAATTCCTGTAACACGGACATAACGAAAGCCATGATATGTAAACTGAGGTTCAAACACCTGAACGCCCTCCCGGCAAATACACACATCTTTCTGGTCCTTGTTCCGCCCTAATATATTACATTTAAAACAACCGTGCTCATCAAGGATTTCACTGTGCTCCAGCGTCAATACATCGCCGCAGACGCCCTTAAATTCCAGGCTTACGACACCGGCCAATACCTGGCCAAAATCCAGCACCAGTTCCCCATCTGGCGTCTCTATCATCTGCGGATCATCGATGGTCTGCATTACAGCCACCGGCTCCAGCGGCTGACCATAGAGATTATCCATAGTTTCGGAAATCACATGGCAGTTTTGCCAATGTTGTTCCGGAAGCTGAAAGCTGGAAGCCTCCCTTAAATCCCATTTTTCTCCGATAAACAGATCCGAATATTTAACAAATGACGGCCGGCACTGCATTTGCTCGTCCGATACGATGATCTCCGTCGTTTGGTCCATGAAAGTCAGCTCAAGCTGCATCAAAAACCCCAGCCGACTCCCATAATTACAGCTATCGCCAGCCATTCCCAGGCGTCCGATCCACCACCCGTCCGCCAGGGTTGCACCGATCGTATTTGCCCCCGGGTCGATCATCCCGGTCACATCATAGGTCT
Organism: Lachnospiraceae bacterium; assembly: GCA_902363555.1. Lineage (GTDB taxonomy): Bacteria > Bacillota > Clostridia > Lachnospirales > Lachnospiraceae > Catenibacillus. The sequence continues at coordinate 155,721 of CABJAM010000002.1, forward strand.
GATAATACAGCCGCTCATTATAGCAGGATACCTCCGGGGCCAGCCGTTGTCCGGATACCTTTTCACCGTTTATGTACAAATTATAAATACCGTGAGCCGTGGCATACACCCGGGCCCTTTTAAGCGTCTTCCGGCATGTAAATTCCCGGCGCAGTTCCTGGCATGGCCGCAGCCTTGCGGCACTCTGTCCGTCATCCACATAGGTTATCATTTCAAAAAAATTCAGTTCCTTTTCCTCAATGGCGTCCTCCTGCTCCGGCTCCACCCATCTGGCCTGCCAGTCCGTTCCCATAAATCCGGTTTCAAAAACGACCAGCGCACTCTCATCCATCAACTGCCCGCATTCATCCAAAAGCCGTATCCGGACTGAATACTCACTTTTAGGAAGCAGGGGCTGGCCAAAGTAATAAATATACGGGCTTTCAAAGGTCATTGCCGGCGAATGCCAAATACAGTTTCCATCCGCATCGCTTACGGTAACCTCGACCTTTGAAATTTTCTGCTTCGTGTCATCGTCCGAAGGACCGTTATTTTCCTCCCACAGTATATGAAATACCGGCGACGGGGTATCAATGCCCAGAGCCCGGCTCATATCATTTACAAGAACCGTTTTTATTTTCATCACTTCACACTCCTTTATTAGTAAAATAAATGGCCGCGCGGAGCTCTTTGATGCGGCTCCGCGCGGCCGGTCACTTAAACCTGTTTCTGCGCTTCCAGCGCTTTCTCCAGCTTATGTCTGTACATCTTATTCAACACCAGCTTATAGCTGTTGGACGTATAGATCAGAAATCCCATAACGATCACCCCGTTGAGCACCGTCTGGAGCGAGTTGGAAAAGCCCAGCTTCGCAAACCCCGAGGTGATACAGGCCTGGGCCAGCGCCCCCATGAGCACACCGATATTCTTATCGGAATACTTCTCGATCGCTCCGCCTATGAACAGCGGCAGGAACGCCGACATGAAGAAGGACGAACTGCCAAGGCCGCTCTCCGGCGACATGGTGCCGTACTGGCTCAGATACATACAGGCGGCAATGCCCAGCAGGACTCCGGCGATCACATAGCAGGCCACCGCATTCCGCTTTTCATTGATACCGATATCCACCGCGATCTTCTGTCCGCTGCGCAGCGCCCGCCAGTTGTATCCAAACTTCGTGAAGTTGAACAGCACGATCAGCACAGCTACGGCGATGAGGACAACGATCAGGCTGTACGGCAGCTTTGAAAAGATCAGCATATCATTTTTCCCGATGAGCTTCACGCCCTTGGACTTATTATACATCAGGCCGATGGCCTCGTAGACCATGGTCACGCCGATGGACACGACCATGGGCGGCAAGCCTAAAAGCACATACAAAAGACCGGAGATCAGACCGCAGATCATCGCTATGACGACCACCGACACAAGGAAGCCCAGTGCCCCAAAGCCCATATCCTTGGCAAAGTTGCCGCCCACGATCCCGGCCAGCAGGATCGTCGCCCCCACGGAAAAATCGAAGCGGCCGCTGGGCAGGTTGTAGGACATGGCCAGCGCGATCAGGCCGGAATACAGGGTGGTGTAGATGATCGTCTGCATGTCCGAACCAACGCCGAAGCCGGGATGGCCGGTCAGCGTACAGACGATCCGGAAAAACAAGTATGTCAGCACCGGTATTGCCAGGGTCATCATTATATTTTTAATACCTTTTTTAGCCAAGCTTCCCATGAGCAAAACCCTCTTTTATATTTCAATCATTTGCAGCGGGCCCGAAGGCACCGCCTGTTACACATTATTGCATCAGTTCAGACGGGCCGAACTATTACACATTATTTTACAGAATCAACCGATAAGCTGCCATAGTAATCAAAGAACGCATCTGCGGTGATCTCCGGATTATAAGCCTTGATGAGCTTGGCCACATCCTCGCCGGTGACAGCATAGGTTCCGCTGTCGTGTAGATCATAGATCGCATTATATTCTTCGGGGCTGGTCACTGTCCAGCGCTGTACCGGGAACAGGGCGGCTGTGCCGTCGGCATTGCGCACCACATCACCGTCGCCATTGACAGAGTTGAGGATCATCGGGATCGCATTACCAAAAACAACCTCCTCACAGTCGTAAACGATACAGGTCACTACACCATCATTGAAGAAATCATGGTACGTATCACCCACTTCACCGATGGCCGCCAGCTTGACACTTCCAGCTTTGGGGGAGTTCATCAGCGGCTGGAACCACATGGCTACGTCAAAGGTGGATGCGATCGCATCAATATCCATATCTAAAACAGCGGCCTGATCTGCGGTAAAGGAATCGGTTCCCGGCCAGCCTTCCACTGTACGGACAACCTCTACGGTCTTTCCGGCATCCTGGGCTTCTTTGACAGCATCGTTAAAGCCTGCGGTACGGTCCACGAACATGGGAACGCCAAAGGCAGCGCCGCCGGAGCACAGAGCGATCTTTTCACAGCCCTGCTCGATCAGGGCCTCAGCCATGCTGCGGCCGGCATTGTACTCGGCATCACCCAGTGTATAACCACCAAGATATAATTCGTTATCCTTGACAGCATCATAAGCTTCTTCGTCACCGCCGAAGCCGCCCCAGTAGTACATTCCAAGATCCATGGCAGCCTTAGCGGCATCTGCCTTGGCTTCATTATAATAACCGATAATGGCCTTGCAGCCGGCAGCAGCACAGTCGGAGATAAAGTTCAACTCACCCTCGGCATCGGCAAGACTCTCCGAAGACATGATCTCGATGTTAAAATAATTGGATAAATAGTCAAAGTAATCCAAGCAGGCCAGATACTGGTCAGCCGTGGTGTCGTATGCCACAAAGCCGATCTTCACCTTTTCCTCCGGCCAGGAGCCGTCCAGAGGGATCTGACCGGCAGCAGCGCCGCCTTCCGTTGCGGCCGTGTCTTCGGCTGCCTGCGTTGTGTCCGCATTTTCATCGGATTTCGATTCGTCAGCTTTTGCCTGTGTCTCTGTCTTCTTTGTATCCGGAGCAGCGGTATCCTTTGAACCGGAGCCGGAACTGCCACAGGCCGCCAGGCCCATGACCAATACGACCGCCAAAACCAGCGCTATAACTTTCTTCATTGAATTCATAATTTAAAATCCTCCTATTAATTTCTTTATCATCTGGGCAGCAGCTTCCCTCTGTAACTGAAGCTGGCTACCAAAACAACCACTACAAATACCACGCCCCGCAGGATCTGGATGATCCCCGTGGACAGGCCCATGATGGTCAGGCCGCTGTTGAGCACAGTGATGATCAGCGCGCCCACCAAGCCGGCGCTGATCCTGGATTTCGGTCCGCCGGAGATGGGCATGCCGCCCAGCACAAGGGCGATCATAACATCCGTTCCCGTGGAGCCCGCCGTGGCGGAGCCGATGGTGCGGGTGCGGATGATCAATATAAAGGCTGCCAGGGCGATACCGATACTGCTGATCAAAAATGTGAGCACCTGCAGCTTTTTTGTTCCAATACCGGACTGATTGGCGCAGACCGGATTGCCGCCCATCATCTTCACCTTACTGCCCACCGGCGTATAGTTGAAAATAATAAGACAGGCGATAAAATACAACGCCAGACAGATCACATTAATGATCGTCATCTGCATAAAGTTGAAGGAAGGGATCTCCTTCACCGCATTTTTAAGATAGATCGTCGTCTCGCTCCCCATGATGACCAGCACCACCGAGGAGATAACGAACGATAACACAATAGTAAATATGAAAAACGGCACCGTCACATAGGAGGAAAATATCCCCTTCATCAGCGCCACCAAAACGGCTACGCCGATACAAACGATCAGTGTTACTACAAGACTCCCTGTTTTCACCGCAGCCATAGCGCCCAGCACTGCCGACAGCAGCACACAGCCGCCCATGGACATATCAAAATTTCCCACACCGAAGACGAACACTGCGCCTACGGATACGAGCGCCGTCACGATCATCTGGCTGGTCATGTTCTGCAGGTTCGTCACGGACAACAGCTTTCCGCCGGTGGTGATGGAAAAGAAGATGATGACCAGGACCAGGCCGATGATCGGCGCCAGCTTTGCCAGGCTGCCGAGGTTTTTCTTAGTTTTTTGAGTACGCATACAAATCATTCTCCTGCTCTAAACCATGACTTCAATAATTTCATTTTCACTCAGCTGCGGACTGCGGACAAACTCTCCGGCCAGCGCGCCGTTTTTAAGGATCAGCAGCCGGTCGCTCATACCAATCAGCTCCGGAAGCTCCTCGGAGATCATAATGATGGTCTTTCCGGCCTGCTTCATCTCGTAGATCAACTGATACATGGCGGCCTTGACACCGATGTCCACACCCCGGGTCGGGCAGTCCAGGATAAGGATGTCGCAGTTGCGGCCGATCCATTTACCAAAAACAACCTTCTGCTTGTTACCGCCGGAGAGATACTGGACATCCTGATCCACCGACGCGCATTTCACGGACAGGCTGTCCACCTGCGTGTTGACAAAGGTCTTTACAGCAGACTTCTTCATAATGCCCTTTGGCGCCAGCTTATCGTAGCTGGCCGATATGATGTTATCCCTGATGGTCGCCGTCAGAACCAAAGACTCCCGGTCACGGTCCTTGGATACATACCCGAGCCCATGGCTCATGGCGGTCTGGGGGCTTGTGATGGCTTCCCCGGATGGCTGATGCACGACCCTGCCGGTCAGCAGCTTCTCATCACCGAACAGCACCCGGCCCAGCTCATGCATACCGCAGTGGGAAAGACCGCCGATACCAAGGATCTCGCCTTTATGTACCTGCATGGAAAAGTTCATCAGCATCCCCGTACCGGACGTCACCTGCTGAGCTTCCAGCACAATGTCCTTATGGATGGCAGCGCCATAGTCGTTCCGGTAATAATGCCCCTTCATCTCCCGGCCCACCATGAACCGTTTGATCGTATCCGGCACCATTTCCTCCCGGTCCAGAGTCGTCACCAGCACGCCGTCGCGCAGTACAGTGAGCGTGTCGCAGATCTCGATGAGCTCCTCCAGATCGTGGGAGATGAACACTACCGCCTTGTTCTCATCGCGCATCTTCTTCATAATATTGTAGACGATCTCACGGCCGCTCTGGGAGAGCGCCGTCGTCGTCTCGTCCACCACGAGCATCTCCGGTGCATTGTAGACCACCTTGGCGATCTCCACCAGCTTTCGGTCCTGAAAGTTCAGGGAATCGATCATGGCTGCCGGGTCCGCGCCAGTATAACCGATATTTTCCAGAGCCTTCCTGGCTTCCGCGTTCATCCGGGCTTTATTTACAAGACCAAGCTTACCGAACTTATCCTCCTCCCCGAGGAAGATGTTCTGGGCTACCGTGATGCCGGAAATGGTCCCCTGCTCCTGGACGATCATGCCGATGCCAAGCTTCGCCCCCTCGATCATACTGGATGGCCGGTGGGGCTGCCCTTTGAAATACATCTCTCCGGATGTGGGCGGCTGCATCCCGGCTGCAATGGACGTGATCGTCGATTTGCCCGAGCCGTTCTCACCGATGAGCCCGGTGATCTTACCCCGATAGACTTTAAAATCCACGCTGTTTAATGCCACGGTTGGTCCAAAGGTCTTGGTCAACCCCCGGGTCTCAAAGATCAGGGCGTCGTCCGCCTTATTATCACCCATTTATTTCACCTCTTGTCCAACGGATATGCCTATTGACTAAGCAATCCGGAATATATGTCCATTATAATAATATTTTGTATAAAAATCGTCCTGGATTTTATGATTTCATAGTTTGAATTGCAATATATTTATTTTTACAATTTTGGCAATATAAAAATCAACGACATAAATAGCACAATTTTCTTTGTATTATTCCCTATTTGATTTTTTACCCAAAATATCTGTCCTATTTTTGTATACTATCACCAATATTAAAATAAGGAGCTGTTTTTTATGTATAATTGCAATATAATATAAGATATAGGATGCACAAAAAACACACCTCCGCCTTACCCTGTCGAAGTACGATCATCCAGACAACGTTAGGCCGTGAGGAAACTACCACACCAATCAAGGAGAAACTATGTCAACTCATTATCTGAATCCGCTTACATTGCCCTTTGCACAGAAAATACAGAAGGATTTCGATTCCGCCAACCGCCTCTGCGACGCCTATATGGTCTGCTTCCTCTTAAATGGCCGTGTGGCCCTGACTTTGTCCGGAACTCAGCATATTTTGCGGACCAACGATATCTGTTTCCTTGCCCCATACGAAATGTACGCCCTGACGGCGCTCAGCCCGGACAGTTATATGCTCGTGCTGGAAATTTCCCGGGATTTTGTGGAAACCTATTGTGGCGCAGGAAGCCGCCAGAACTTTAAGGAATGCCAGATCCGCTCCAATCTGGACAATCACCTGTACTACAATATTTGCCGTGAGATTGCCCGTATCATTTTCTATACGATCAATACCAAGGATTGTTCCGGACTGTATATGATCAGCGCCATTACCGCCATCATCGGCCAGCTTCTGGACAATTACGGCTGCGATCCGGAAAATGACGCTCAGCCTGGGGATTACTCCCGGGAACGGCTCATCGGTACGCTGCGTTATATCAATGAAAATTATCAGGACCGGATCACTCTGAAGGATATTGCCGCTCATGTGGGCATCCATCCTCAGTATTTTTCCACATTTTTTAAAAAGCAGTTCCATCAGAACTTTGTGGATTATCTGAACCAGTACCGCGTCCAAAAATCCATGGCGCTGCTGATGAGTGACACGTATTCGATTACGGATATTGCCCAGCTTTGCGGCTTTTGTGATCATAAAACTTATGGCGCGGCGTTTAAAAAGGTCCACCAAATGACCCCATCGGCCTTCCGAAAAGCTTATATCCAGGACTTTGGCAACCGGCACATTACGCCGGCTTATCCACAGGCCCTGTCCTTTGACCCTGACGACTATTTCCGTTTTTTTCAGAGATTCTGGAATGTTGCGCTGACGCAGGAGCAATCGGACAATCACCAGCAAAAATATATTTCCCTGCATACGGATCTCACCACAGCGCGGCCCATTTTGAAAAACCGCCAGATAAAGATCAATACCGTGGGCCGGGCGGTCAGTTGTCTGCGCAGCAATATTCAGGAGTGCATCCGGACAGCAAAAAACGAGCTGGACTTTGATTACCTGCGCATCCGTGATATTTTCTCCGATGACCTTTATATTTACTATGAAGATGGCGACCATAATGTCCGTTATAATTGGAATTATATCGATATGGTGTTGGATTTCTTCATGTCCATCGGGGTTAAACCGGTTATGGAAATCGGCTTTATGCCATCGGCGCTGGCTTCCAAAAACCAGACATGCGGCTGGCAGTATCATCCCAATATGAGCTTTCCAAAATCCCTCGGCCGATGGTCCAATCTGGTCACCGAATTTATTACCCACTGTATCCGCCGCTATGGCGTCCATCAGGTGCACACGTGGTATTTCGATTTCTGGACAAGCCCCAACCTTCCGCTAAAGGAGGCCTACTGGTATGAATCCCAGGAGGACTTTTTCCGATTTTATAAAGTGACATGGCAGGCGCTCAAGCGGGTCGATAGCGGGATCAAGCTGGGTTCCCCCGCATTTTCACTGCCCTCGGGCTATGACTGGTATGAAGCCTTTTTTGCTTATTGCCGCAGCAATAATATGGCTCCGGATTACGTGACCGTCCATACCTATGGCTGCCAGGATGTTCCCCACGGAACGAGCAGCCGTTTTCCTCAGCCAAAATCCCAAAGTGAGGCCTTCACGTTTTCTTATGACAAGGACTTTCCGGAAAAGCTCATGGAGGAAATCCATAAGCTGTGCGTGCGCATGGGCTTTGATAGCCTTCCCATATTTTCCATGAGCTGGAACCTGTCCTTTATGCCCTGTGATTATACCCGGGATACATGCTTTATGGGGCCCTATATCATTTATACATTTTTGCACAGCTTAAAGCACTGTGCCGGCCTGAGCTACTGGACACTGTGTGATACCAACGATGAATTGTACCCGGATAACCGGATGTTTTCCGGCAATCCCGGGCTTATGGATATTATCGGGTTGAAAAAACCGGCTTATTATGCGCTGGCCCTTTACCGCAGGCTGGGTCCGGACATTATGGCATATGATGACTGCCATGTGCTGGCCCGGTCGGCAGAAGGGGTTCAGCTCCTCATTTATAATTTCAGCTTTTATTTTGAGTCCTATTTAAAGGAAGCGCACACCGCACCGTCTTATACGGAACGAAATAAGTATTTTGACGCCTCCGGGGAAATTGTTTACCACCACGCACTGACGCTGACGCCGGGGATGTACACTGTCCGGCGGACACAGCTCAGTGAGGCGTTTGGCTCAACCTATAATACATGGTTAAAGACCGGATCACCGCAGATGATCGAGCCGGATCTGACAGAATATATCCGCAGTACGAGTATCCCCAAGCTTTCGCTGGAGACAGTCACCGTTACCGGAGATCTTATACTGGATACAATTGTTCCGGAGTATGGGATCGTCCTATATGAGATTACACAGCAGATCAAGCATTTTTAGCCAAAAGCTGTTATTTTTTCTTTTTCTTTGTGTAAATAATGACGCCTGCGGCTATGACCGCCACGATAACGATGGCTATTATTATGTATAAAACTGGTGTAGACCCGCTTGTGGATGACTGCTGGGTTGTTTCAGGGGTGGAGGCCTGGGTGGAAGCTGCGCTTTGGGCAGGATTCGTTTCAGCGCTGGGTTCGGTTACCCCTGTGGTCTCTGTATCCTCGCTATCCTCTGTGGCTGCTTCGCTGCTCTGGTTATCAGCGGACAGGACGATGGTGCCGTCAGACTGGCGGCTGAACTGGCTGATAAATTCCCAGGCGACGTAGGAGTCGTAGGCGTAGACCTCGTGGGATTTTGTTGTGTCCACAGCCAGACAGGTGTAGGTATTGCCGTCGGCGCTGGCATATTCGTTGACGATCATGTCGCAGTCTGCAAAGGACGGATTCGTTTTTGTATAGGTATTATCCGGCTTCAGGCCCCAGGTTTTGTCTGCATCCGCATCATAGATATAGTTATCTGTGACATGATTCATTTTCAAAATTACGGAGAGGATTTCATCACAATTGTTGGGCTCGCCCTGCTGATTGGGAAGTTCAGGAAGCGGTGATGTGCCTCCGGCTACATAGAATACCGGCATGATCATATCCTTTATCTGAAGATCCGCCAGTGTCGTGCTGTCCTCGGTCATGTATCCGGCGTCCATGGGCATGATCCCTGCAAAGTATTCCGGATATTTAGTTCCCAGATTCCACGATTTGACGGAGCCCATGGAAAAGCCGGTGGCATATACACGCGTCCGGTCAATGGCCGGGTATTGTTCAAATACAGCATTTAACAGGTCGATCACATCATCGGTGAGCTGAGAAACATGCTGGTTAACCGCCAGGACGATGAAGCCCTCCTGCTGCCCCAAAAGCGGCCATTCAGAAGCCCAGGCGTGAAATTCAGCATGGTTTCCGCCGCCGTGGAAAGCTACGACCAGAGGAACACTGCTCTCCTTTGTCAGATCCACGCTGTCGGGAATGTACTCATAGTACTCCGTTGTTCCACTGGTGGTCGCCAGCGTTTTTACAGTCTCCGTAATCCCCAGCGCTTCGTAGTCCGGTATTTCAAACATTTCGCTGACCTGACGGCGGTAACGTCCGTTCACTTCCTCATACAGCGCTTTGACAAGGCTGGCATCAAAGCCCTGAGCGGTATCGCTGCTTTCCACCTTAAACGCCACCTGTCCGCCGCTCACCGCCGATGCGGCTTCCTCAGCATTTTCCGGACCGTTCACGATCGTTACGGCAATGGCATCCTTCGTTTCCTCAGGAACTGCGACTGCGGATGGATTAAACAGGGCGATACTGGTCGGCGTGTTATCCACGGACATGGAGAAGCCATCCGCAAAGGTCATGGTCGTTATCACGTCCTTCATGTAATTTGCGGCGATAAAATCTGCACCGCCGCCTTCGCCATAAAGATAGATCCGGGAGGATGCTCCGGGATATTTGATGCTTTCCTCCTGGGTCGTAAAATCGGTGACCTTTGCCACGCCATCCACATAATCACTGTCCGCGCTGTCGGAATATAAGTCCAGCGCCGCTGTGTAGACAGCCTCGTCATCGGCAGCAGTCCATGTGCCGCTCTGAGCATTGGCAAAAAGAATACAGGAGCCTTTTTCTTTGGCAATTTCAGCAAGACCGGAGCTTTGGGCCGTTTCCAAAACGGAGCCTTCCGTATAATTTTCATTACCAAACACCATGATTATAGGGCTCGTACATGTGTAAAGCCCTACGTTTTCACTGGCGGGAACATACATATAGCATGTCCTTCCGGCCACAGTCACCTCGTCCACCCGTTCCTGGGCGTTGCCGTTGCTTGAGCTGGCCGCAAGGGACGGCAGCTTAGCTGCAAATCCGGTGCAAAAGATCATCGCTGCGGTTAAAATCCAGGCCATGATCCGTTGTCTGTACATCTTCATTTTCATTTTTTCTTCTCCTTTCAATCGTTAAGCAGACAGACTGCGGCGTCACCGTTTACAGTGATCGGATAGTTCCCGGCAGCTTCTGCAATACAGGTATCATAGCACGCCCCCGTTTTTGGATAAATGTGATTTTTTAATATTTATATAGATATATATTGCTTCTATTTTAATTTTAAGATACTATCTGTTTATAAATATCAATAATAAGCCTATTAATATTCAATACGCCAATTAAAATTCAATCCTACATATATCCTACGAAGGAGATGGAGACACAAAAATGGAAAATAATATTCATCAATGCATCCTACCCCCAGAGCTGCCCATGGCTCTTTCCCTTTACCACGATTACGAAATGCCCTCCCACTGTCATATAAATCTGGAGCTGCTCATCGTCCTTGAGGGCAGCGTGCGCCTTGAAATGGGCGGTGCAGTGTGCGAACTGCACAAGGATGACTGTGTGTGCATCAATCCCATGGAGCTCCACAGCTTTCGCGCCTCCGGCAGCGTTATGGCGTCGATCCAAATGAACATTTACGGAATTTATGATATGAAATCACGGCCCATGCCGGATAAATTCCAGTGCAATTCCGCCATGAGCAATGTTGGGGATTTTGACAATTTAAGAAGTATCGCCGGGCAGATCCTGCGCACAGCCAATCATCCGGACGGATATTACGCCGTGCATCTTAAAAGCCTGATGTATCAGCTTTTATATAGCCTGATGAGTGATTTTGGTATTTACAGAAACGAAAAGGACCGGCAAAATCCCGGAGCGTTTTTTAAACCGGCACTTCATTTAGAAAAAGCAATGGATTATATGCTGCTGCATTTTACAGAAAAATTGACATTGGACAGAGTGGCCGGGCAGTTAAATCTGACGCCCCAGTATCTGACCCGGCTGTTCCGCCAATACCTTAACATGAGCTTTTTCGAGCTGCTGTCCAAGCTGCGCTTAGAGCATGCGAAAATACTCATGGACACCACCGACGGCACCGTTGAGCAGATCGCGGACATGTCCGGCTTTCCAAACACCCGGGCCCTTATCGACAAATTTAAAGAATGTTTCGGACTTACACCCGGCCGGTATATGAAGGAAAAAGGCGAACAAAAGCCTTCCGGACAGGCTGCCGCAGAGACATCGGAAATATTTCTGCATGCTTTTGAAGTCCTCTACGGCTATATCCGCGAGCCCTGGCAGATCTTGCCAAATATGAGAAAGCCGCTGATCGCACGGGAAGGTATCGCAGCGGACGTCTCCCGGATAACAGACCGGTTTCGTCATAAACCGCTGTCCATTATCTCCTTTGACAAAGGCCAGGAGCTTCTCTATGGTGAAAGTCAGACCATGCTCCGTCAGATCCAGGAGGACCTTCACTTTGAATTTGTCCGCTTCCACGGGCTTTTCAATGACGCCATCGGCATATACAGCGAGGATTTTTCCGGTAAGATCCGTCTGAGCTTTAACGTCATGGATCAGATTTTTGACTTTATATTGTCCGTGGGATTAAAGCCCATGGTAGAGCTGTCCTTCATGCCCCGCCAGCTTTCACGCCACATAGAAAATTCCTGGGTGGACGGCAATCACTTTTCCTATCCGAAAAGTATGGAAAAATGGAATTACCTTGTGACTTCCCTCGTAACACATCTGGAAAGCCGTTACGGCCGAGGCCAGGTTTCCGGCTGGCCGTTCTGGGTATGGAACCAGCCTGACAATCCCCACAGCCCTTTTTACCTGGACGCCGAACATTTCCTTGAGCTCTACAATAATACATACCGCGCTATAAAAAAAATAAATCCGGACATTGCCGTGGGAACGCCCTCCTTTATGACAGAGACGCTCCTGTCACCGGAAAAATATAATATATATGAACATTACTGGCAGACCCATGACTGCCTGCCGGATTTCATAAACATCAACTTTTATTCCGTTCAACTGGACAGCCGAAAAGTTCCGGGAACCAACCAAAACATTCCGATCCTGTCCATGGACGACAGCCAGCTCCGGCACAAGCTGGAGGAGATCCACCGGAACAGGAAGAAATATCACTGGCATATGGACCGGCTCTATTTGCAGGAATGGAACTATCATCTGGGCACCGACCTGCTGTCCGACACCCTTTTTAAAGGTGTATATATCCTGAAAAACATCCTGGAAAACCATAATCAGATCCAACAGATGGGGTTCTGGACACTGGTAGACTTTGCAGAAAAATACTCCGAAGAGGACTGTCCGTTCCGCGGTGATTTCGGCGTCTACACCTATAATGGCATAAAAAAATGCGCCTATTACGCGCTCTCCTTCATCAACCGCCTTGGCCCGGAAATCATCCACCAAAGCGACTACGTCATCATCACCAGAAACGGCAGCAGCTACCAGCTCCTCCTGTACAACTACGTCCACTACAAGGAAGCCTACGCCCGCCGGGAATACCACGACATCACCGTCACCCAGCGCTACCATCAATTTGACAGCGAGCTGTCCATCACCTACAACATCACCCTGAAAAACCTGCCCGGCACCCGCTACCTGGCCACCGAAAGCACCATCAATCACCGTCACGGCTCCGCCTACGAGCAGTGGGCCGAAACCGGAGGCATGGCCGCCCTCTCCAAAGAAGACGCCACCTACATCAACCAGATCTCCCTCCCCCTCATGCGCCGCACCCACCTAACCCCCGAAGCCGCCACCCTAAACTTCCCCGGAGAACTGGCCCCCTTAGAAATAAAACTAATAGAACTAACCCCCTTATAAAATCCCAGCCATTACCTCCCCCCCTTGATTTCGCCAGCCGTCGCCGCCCTTTCTCCTCCCGTCAGCGTCACCTGGCGGGGCGAAAGCCCCTGACCGGCAATGCTTCCCTGCGCGGGGGCCGACTGCGGCCGATGGACCGGGCCAGTATCAGTGCATTGGAGATACTTCCAGCGAGACTTAGGGAAAATGCGCCGACAGAGGCGGATGCGTTTGGTCAATACCCATGCCAAACGCAAGGGGGCAAGCAATGGATAGTCATAAAGAATATACATTGCATTGCCCCCGGGCCGCCTCTGACGGCGCATTATCCCTTAGTCGAACGGAAGCATCTCCACAGCACTGAAACTGGCCCGGCCCATCAGCCGCAGTCGGCCCCGCGCAGGGAAGCATTGCCGGTCAGGGGCTTTCGCCCACCTCTCTATTCCGCCGAAAATTCGTAAGTATTCCCCGGCAGCACCGCATTCAGCAAAATCCCCACGATCGCCGCGATCGCCAGCCCGGAAAACTCAATATTTGCAGTACCGATGGTAAACGACAACCCCGTCACATCGGCAAACTTAAATCCTAGCGCGCACACAAGAATACTTGCAGAAATAATCATATTCCGGCTCAAAGCCAGGTCCACATGATTCTCCACCATATTACGCACGCCAATAGCAGAAATCATACCATAAAGAATCAGCGAAACACCACCCACGATCGCTGCCGGAATCGACGTGATCACGCCGGCCACCGCCGGGAAAAACGATAAAATCACAGCAAACACCGCAGCCAGACGGACCACCTTCGGATCATGGACATTGGTCATCGCCAGAACACCGGTATTTTCACCATAGGTCGTATTGGCCGGAGCGCCGAAAAACGCAGCGATCATCGTCGCCAGGCCATCGCCGCAGATCGTACGGTGCAGGCCCGGATTGGCAATATAATTCTCACCGGTCGTCGCGCCAATGGCGGAAATATCTCCGATATGCTCCATCACAGTAGCCAATGCGATAGGCACAATCGTAATGATCGCACTGATATCAAACTTGGCAAACATATTCGGGTCCAGAGGAACACTGACGATACCGGCGCTGGTTACGGGCGTAAAATCCACCCGGCCGAGGATCACAGCCACAATATAGCTGCCCACAACGCCGATGATAATGGGGATAATGCGGACCATCCCCCGCCCCCATATATTACATACAATAATCAAAACGACCGCGATCACGGCCAGCAGCCAGTCGGTCCGGCAGTTATTAATAGCCGTGGGCGCCAGCGTCAGGCCAATGGCTATAATGATCGGTCCGGTCACAACCGGAGGGAAGAAACGCATGATCTTCTTAATACCGAAAAGCTTGATCAGCCCGGCAATGATCAGATAAACAATACCTGCCACAAATACGCCGCCGCAGGCGTAGGGCAGCATCTCCACATTGGGCTTGCCGTCGATCATGGGCGCCACAACCGCATAGCCGCCTAAAAATGCAAAGGATGAACCGAGAAATGCCGGAACCCTTCCTTTCGTTAAAAAGTGAAACAGCAGTGTACCGAGCCCGGCCATCAAAAGCGTCGTCGATACGCTCAAGCCCGTAAGCAGCGGCACGAGCACGGTAGCTCCAAACATGGCAAACATATGCTGGAGCCCCAGCAGAAGCATCTTTGGGATGCCAAGCACCCGCGCGTCCTTGATGGGCGGCTGCCCTACAAGTCTCTTGTCTTTACTCATAACATCTTTCCTCCACTTGTAATCTTGATTTCCTTAAATTTATTTACTCTGCCCGTAAACCAGACAGTATAAATCTGGCAGACCCTTCGCTGATACTTATCAATCGGTCTGTAAACACCGCACGCCGAAAGCGACGCCAACGCCCGTGAGGAACCACTTTACTTATCCAGCTCCGGCAATATTTTTGAGCTGGCAATCGCCAGAGCGCCGGGCCCGATATGACAGGCCACGCTGAGAGATAAGGGTGCGATATAAATATCATGCTCCGGAAAATCCTTTTTTATTTCCTCCCGGAAATCCTCGGCCAGCGCCTGATTTTGGGTATGGGCAATGTAAAGGGCACATTTCTCTCCCTTCACCGAATGACCGATGCGCTTTTCAAAATCCTGCTTCATGGCTTCAATCATCATGGAGCGTGCCTGCTTCACCGTGCGGGCCTTGGCAAAGGCATCCAGCTTGCCGCCCTGGATCTGGAGCACCGGCTTGAGCTTGAGCAGCGTTCCAAGAGCCGCAGCCGCCGGGGTGATCCGTCCGCCCTTTTTAAGATATTTCAGTGTATCCACCATGATATAAATACTGGACTCATACTTATCCCGTTCAAGTATTTCCCGAATCTTCACAGCGCTATATCCCTCCCCGGCCAATGCCAGGGCATCCAGGGCACTCTGCCGCTGGGTCACGGAAATACGCTGGTTATTCACCACCTGCACCCGTCCGTCGTAATCCTCCGCCAGGATTCTGGCGGTATCGCAGGAGCCGCTCAGGCCGCTGGACATAGGAATATGTATGATCTCATCATATTCCTTTAACAGACCATCCCACAAATCCATAATGTGCTCCGGCGACGGCTGGGATGTATAAATATCCGTTCCCTCCCCAAGCATATTATAAAACTGCTCCTGGCTCAGATCAATATCCTCAAAATATGTTTTTTCACCGATATTAAACGGCATCGGAACGACGTACAGCCCCAGCGTCTTTGCCTGGCTCTGCGTTACTCCACTGTTGCTGTCTGTTACCACTGCCACCTTACTCATAAAAGTACCTCCTCACGCATCCGTGCGTTTCCTCTTACATTTGTTGAGGATTTCCAAAGGAAATCCCTGACCTGCTCGCGCATCAGCGCGTTCCCTTTTGTATTTGTCAAGGATTTCCAGAGGAAATCCTCGACCTGCTCGCGCTTCAGCGCGTTTCCTCTTGTATCGCTCTGCTTCATAGATATCCATACCAGATGTAATGTATACTTATACCGTTATATCTGTCTATGAAAACCAGATTTTCCTTCTAAATACAAGAAGCTCGCCGGCAGATGCTTCTGCCGCGGGCTTCAGGAACATATATTGTATACATGTTTTATATGAAAATAAATATTAATAACTATAATATACCGCGAATATCCTTTTTATTCAATAGATAAAATATTGTAACAGTTCAGACAGGTATGCGCATTTACTGCGCATACCGTACGAAAACGTGAATTTCACGGGCATATGGCCCATCGCGCAGCGATTTTAAATGGCCATATGCGTAACAGTTCAGCCTGTCTGAACTGTTACAATATATTACCAGCGTCCAAATTCCGACAGCTCCAGCCCTTTATTTTTATCCAAAACGGTATTTACAGCCCAGCTATGGATAAACAGCAGCAGAGGATTGCCCTTCAGATCTTTGATCCGCTTCATATCGGACGTTCCCACGATCTTCGTCACATCCACCTCGTCCTTATTAGCGATCCAGCGGATATGCTCGTGAGGCATAGTATCCATACGGATCTCCACGCCGTACTCGGTGAGCAGCCGGTGCTTGAGCACATCAAATTGCAGCACGCCCACAACGCCCACAATGATTTCCTCCATACCGGTATTGTACTCCTGGAAAATCTGAATGGCGCCCTCCTGGGCGATCTGTGAAATACCCTTGATAAACTGCTTGCGTTTCATCGTATCCACCTGGCGCACCTTGGCAAAATGCTCCGGTGCAAAAGTGGGAATACCTTCAAACTGGAATTTCTTTCCCGGCACGCAAAGTGTATCGCCGATGGAAAAAATACCCGGGTCAAACACACCGATAATATCGCCGGCATAAGCCTCGGACACAACCTTACGCTCCTGGGCCATAAGCTGCTGCGGCTGAAGGAGCTTTTGCTTTTTATTGCCCTGCACATGGTATACCTCCATGCCGGCGTCAAACTTGCCGGAGCAGATACGCATAAAAGCAATACGGTCACGGTGGGCCTTGTTCATATTGGCCTGGATCTTGAAAACAAAGGCGGAAAAATCCGGGTCAAAGGAATCCACAAGCCCCTCATCGGACGTTCTCGGCAGCGGCGAGGATGTCATTTCGAGAAAATAGTTCAGGAAAAGTTCAATACCGAAATTCGTCAGCGCCGAGCCGAAAAATACGGGGGAAAGATGCCCAGCCGTAACCTCCTTAATATCAAACTCATTGCTGGCGCCGTCAAGGAGCTCCACGTCCTCCAACAGCTTTTCGTTCAGCTCATCTCCGATGATCCCAACAAGTTCCGGAGAATCCAGCGTCAGATCCGTATCGTCAACCTCCTTCTGACCATTGGCAAACGCCGTAAAAGCATGGATATGACGGGTCCGGCGGTCGTAAACACCGCGGAAATTCTTTCCATTGCCAATAGGCCAGTTCATGGGGCAGGTTTTGATGCCCAGCACCGATTCGATCTCATCCATAAGATCAAACGGGTCACGGGCTTCACGGTCCATTTTATTAATAAAGGTAAAAATCGGAATATTTCTCAGTAAGCATACCTTAAACAGCTTGATCGTCTGAGCCTCCACACCTTTAGACGCGTCAATGACCATCACTGCGGAATCCGCAGCCATGAGCGTCCGGTAAGTATCCTCGGAGAAATCCTGATGTCCAGGCGTATCCAGAATATTTATACAATATCCGTCATAATTAAACTGCATTACGGAGGAGGTCACGGAAATACCTCTCTCTTTTTCAATTTCCATCCAGTCCGAAACGGCGTGTTTGGACGTCTTTTTGCCCTTCACAGAACCGGCCAGGTTGATGGCGCCGCCATAAAGCAGAAACTTTTCCGTCAATGTCGTCTTACCGGCATCGGGATGGGAAATGATGGCAAAGGTTCTGCGCCGTTTTATCTCATTTTTTAAATCAGCCACGAAATGTCCTCCTAAATTTTATCTATCTATAAACAAAAGCCGTCTTATTTAACAGTTCAGAGGAGCCGAACTGTTACGTCTTATTTAAAAATCTTACTTACAATGGGATAATCCTCCTCACCCTGTATTCAAACTAAATAATTATAGCTTTTATATGAGGGCATTGTCAAGGGGACAAGCCCATAAAAACCGCTTTTTAACAGATTAGGTTACCATTCACGACGCTTAGACCGCGAACCGTAACACTCTTCGCGGAACATCGCCCCCGTGAATAGTAACAGATTAGCCACTGATTTTAGCCGATTTTGGGCCGCCCCAGCTCTCGGAAAAAAGCAGCCGCTTCCTTGTTATTCTGAAATTACTGGTATAGGTGTCGGCATGGGCTCACTGCTTTGTTTATAAAACTGCATCGGACTGAGCCCCGCATATTTTTTAAACACCCTTGAAAAATAATAGGGGTCCTCAAAGCCGCAGGCCCTGGCAATTTCATTCATCGTCATAACGGTTTTGTGCTGAAGGATCTGCTGCTTGGCCAACTGAACCTTCAACTGGTTAAAATATTGCAGCGGCGAGCAGCCGCACTGCTCTTTAAACAGCTTGCGAAAATGATTGGGGGAATAGGATGTACTCCGGATCAATTCATCCATCTGAAAATGAATATCACTCACATGATCTGCCAACACTTTTTGCACGCGCAAAACATCGGCGTTTTTATAAGTCACATACTTCCAGTGGCACAGGAGATTTTGCATAGCATCTAAGATCGAGCGCAAAAAATGTTCACCATAAACATCCATAGCTGGATTCATCGGATAGCCATGAGCCAGCTTAAATAAAGAATAAAAGGACTGTCGGTCATCGTCCTGAAAAACAAGCACATTGTCAGGCTCCGACTTAAAACAGAAATCATCAAGTAAAAAACCGCCATCGATAAAGCCTTCTTCAGCTTTTTTGCTATGCCGGATACCCGGCCGGATACAAAAAATAGTTCCCGGACAGAAAGAATATTCCTTTCCATCGATCACAGCAATACCATTTCCTTCAATATTTAACAGAACTTCCCAATAGTCATGCTGGTGCAGCGGATAGTAATAAAATTTCTTATTCTGCCCCATCACAAAAAAGTCCATGCTCTGTTTCCTCCTTTCAGATTTTTACCATTTCCATTTTATAAATCATACCTCAAAATCGTAATTTTGTCCATCTTTGTCTTTATCTGCTCTATGGTTTTCCATTGTTTTATCCATTATAATAAAATCATCCAAACGGTAAAGTCACTTTTAATTTATTATTTTAGGAGGTAGAAAACATGAGTACTGAAAAAGGACATCCCAGAAGAGGTATATGCCTGTACAGCTATCACAATCTTTTGGGAAAATCAATGACACTGGAAGATGCTTTTCTGGAAATGTACGATACAGGAGCATCCTGCTTCGAGTTTCTGACGAGCTATATTCCAAACTATCCAAACCCGAGTCCGGAATGGGTGGATAAATACTGGAGACTTTGCGAAAAGTATAACCTTCAGCCTTCCGAATTAGGCCACTGGGCAGAGAACCATCTTCACCGCGGACCGGGCATGTCCGATGATGAGGTCGTGGAAGAATTAAAGCAGGATTTCCGCCTGGCCAACCTTCTAGGCTTTAAGGCGCTCCGCACAAAAATCACCTGCACCAATATCATGTGTGATCCGGAGCCGGGCTGGCAGAATTATATTGAAAAAGCGCTTCCCTATGCTGAAAAATATGATGTACGTATGCAGAATGAAGTCCATCTTCCCACAACACTCCACACCCCTCATATCCGTGATGAATACCTTGATTTTATCCATCGCACAAAAACAAGTCATTTTGGTTTCAATATCGACTTTGGCACCTTCCAGTTTAAAGCCGCAAATGGTATGGAAAATATGCGGATGAGCAACTTTTCCGATATCAGTAAACCGGAAGAAATCGTAGATTTCCTGCCGTACAGCTATGTATGCCATGCCAAGTTTACTTATGTCAACGAGAATTTTGAGGAAGAGACGATTCCGTATCCTGAAGTTATCAAACTCATGGTTGACAATGGATGGAGCGGCGACCTGCTTTCAGAATACGAGGGCGCGATCCGTTATCATGCGGAAGAAGGCCCGATGCAGTATGGTCAGGCGATGGAGGAAATCCCTGAACAGGTCCGCCGTCACCAGATCATGCTTCGCAACATACTTGGCTATTAAGCAAAATCGTGCTGACGCGGTAACAGTTCGGCCCCTCTAAACTGTTACCTGATGCGCAGGCAGGTCAACGATTTCCTCTGGAAATCCCTGACTAATTTTAATTAAGGAGGATATGACAATGGTAGAGATTCAGACAATCCAACAACGTGGTTTTCACAACACTTATGACGCAAACGGAGAAATCGACGGCTTTGAATTTCGATTTGTTCCCAAATATTACAAGGGCTACTGGTTTACACAATGCCGTTTTGGAAATGTTATCGTTGATGGTGAGGTATATGACCGTGATGACCTTATCTTTGAGTATGACGGGATCGAATACACCCGGGAAGAAATGTTTGACCTTAATAAATACTGGCAGTTCAGAGAGCCACTTGTTTATAAGATCAAAAAGAAAGGCGGCTTATCCATCGGTTATCACGACGTAAGCCTTCAGTTTGGCTGGGTGCTCAACTACAATGGCGCTCTTGAGGCCGAGGCCGACGGCAGCGGCATGGGAAACATGGCCCATATGTTTGGCGTCGATCACCAGAGAAGAATGCTGCTTTGCCGGTAACTGGCAGATAAGCTAAAAAGAGTATCGCACTGTTCCAGGTTCAACTTCGATTACGAAACAACCGACCAACCGGACAGTGCGATACTCTTTTTATATGTTTTACTCTAATTTACCGTTTCTCACCAAAGTAGAACAGCGCAACTGTTCCTGGGCCGGAATGCGCCCCAATGGTAGGATTTACCATATCGATATGGAACTTATCGATTCCAAACCGTTCCTTCACCTTATCGGCCACATAGCGCGCATCATCGATACAGTCACCATGACTGATAAAGACCACATCATTTTTATCGCGGTAGCTGCCGATCGTCTCTTCCATTTTATCCACCAATGCATTGAGAGATTTCTTGCGTCCGCGCACCTTGCCAATGGCGATCAGACGGCCCTCATCATCCACGTGAAGGACCGGCTTGATCTGCACCAGCGTGCCAAGAACTGCTGTCGTTTTAGATACACGGCCGCCCCGGTAAAGATGGAATAAATTATCTACGGTAAACTGATGGCACAGGTGCAGCTTATTCTCCTCCACCCACTGAGCCGTCTCTTCAATGGACGCACCATTGCGGCGCATTTCATTGGCTTTATAGATCAAAAGGCCCTGGCCCAGAGAAGCACTCAGGGAATCGATGACAATTATTTTTGTATCCGGAAGTTCTTCGGTAAGCTGCTGTCCGACCATCGCCGTCACATTATAGCTGCCGCTCAGTGCGGAGGAAAATGCAATATGCAAAATGTCATAGCCTTCCTCAATGATCCCGCGGAAAGTCTTTTCCACGACCTCCGGATTGACAGCCATCGTCGTGGGCATCTTTCCATCACGCATCATGGCGTAGAAATCTTCCGGCGACTGAGCATCATCCCCGCCGTAGATTTTCCCATCCATATTATAATAAAGCGGGATGACACGCACGTCCTGCTCTTTTGCATAGCTTTCCGTATAATCACTATTGCCATCCGTTGTAATCATAAATTTTTTCATAGAACGCTCCTCCTCTATCTGGTTATGGAAACCAGCTCTTATCATCCATCTATTATATCATCATTTCCTCATATTGTATATATCAAATTTTGGAGGGGCAAGTCCGTAATTTTTTCTGCCCTAATCCTCAGCCTTCTGCGCCCGCCAAATGATCATTTCCAGCAATTCCCCCACCTGTGTTGCAATGTCCTCCAATTCCACATGAAACTGATCGAGCACATAGGACTCCACAACGCCGAGCACAGCCATGGCGGTAAATTTACGCAGCACCTCCGTGTTTTTATCCACCGGTACGCCCTCCAGCTTGATGTCCAGTTGTTCCAATATAAAATCAAGCAGGCGGTATCTAAAAGCAATGGTGCTGTCCGTGGCAAACAGTACCGCAAAAAAAGGCTTGTGCTCCTCGAAATATTGGAACCACAAAACCGTACCTTCGACAAACCCCAGCGCCTTTTTCCTTTCGCAAAGCTCTGCCAGCTCTTTGATCATCCCATCAACGATCTCATTCATCAGGTCATATTTGTCAACATAATGCAGATAGAATGTTTTCCGGCTGATATCTGCTCTTTCTGTCATGTCCTTCACGGTAATGGCGTCAAAGCCCACATCAAACAGCATTTCCCGGAATGCTGTCTGTATCGCCTTTTTGGATTTTGCAATCCTCCGGTCTGTTGTATTACTCATAATCTCCTCCTTACTGTAAAAATCCAGCGGAACCAAACTGTTACGCCTTACTACCCACATTTGCGAATGTGAGTATTACTACATGGATTTGCGAATCTGGTCATTGATAATTGTTATTGATTGATTTATCATTATTATACACAAGAGTAATAATACACGCAAGTGTTAATTTAAGGAGGTATTCTATGAAAGTAACGAAAAAAGCAGTTTATTTTCCCGCCAGCGGCCACAAGGTTGCCGGTATCCTGAATGTACCTGAAAACGCCGAGACGAAAAAGAATCCTGCCCTTGTCTGTGTGCATCCCGGAAGCAGCTGTAAAGAGCAGACCGCCGGAATCTACGCTGAAAAGATGGCGGAAAACGGCTATGTTACCATTGTTTTTGATGCATCCTGTCAGGGAGAAAGCGAGGGAGACCCCCGCTTTGCAGAAATCCCGGCACAGCGTGTGGAGGATATCCGCTGCGCCGTAGATTATTTAACAACGCTGGATTTTGTGGATGAAAACCGGATCGGTGTGCTGGGCGTGTGCGCAGGCGGCGGCTACGCGGTCAATGCAGCCATGACCGAACGGCGCATCAAGGCGGTGGGCACCGTGGTCGGGGCAAATATTGGCCGTGTGCAGAGACAGAGCGGCGATCCTATCCAGGCGCTGGAAGCAGTTGCAGCACAGCGTACCATAGAAGCCCGTGGCGGCGAAAGTATGATCACCAACTGGATCCCCCACAATCACGAGGAGCGCGAGGCCGCCGGAATCAACGATATTGATATCGTGGAAGCAGTGGACTACTACACGACTCCTAGGGGCCAGCAGCCCGGTTCCCCGAATAAGCTGAAATTTACCAGCCTTGATGCCGTTTTGGGCTTTGACGCGTTCCACCTGATCGATGTCCTGCTGACACAGCCGCTGCAGATCATTGTCGGCGATAAGCAGGGCGCCTTCGGTTCATACAAGGATGGCCATGAATTATATGAGCGCGCAGCTTCACAGAAAAAAGATCTTATGGTGCTGGAGGGCGTCAGCCATTATGACCTGTACGACCGCCCGGAGCCAGTGGCGAAGGCGGTTGAAAAGCTCACTGCCTTTTACAATGAAAATTTATAATCATACATGAGCGGATGTGTCGACCGTAAAAATATGAATTTTACGGTCGTCCCATCGTAACATGATTTTGAGCGGCCACATATGTAACAGCCTGGCCTCTGTAAATGGTCACGGCAAATTAAGGAGAACGCTAAAATGACACGAACAGCAGAAGAACTTATGACACATCACATCGAATCCATGATGAAGATGAAAAAGAACTCCAATCTGGACGAGGCATTGTCGGACTATTCCGAGGACCTGATCGCCATCACCCGTCTGGATGGCCGAACGCGCACGATGGGGCACGATACACTGACCAGCGTTATGCGCAATTCACTTTCATTTGCGGTCAAGCTTGGCATGGATATCGAAAATGCCGTTGAAAAGCTGAATTTTTTATATCGTCAGAGCACTGAAAACTATATAACCCTTGTGGCCTCCCTGCCGCCATTTTCCAAGTTCGCAGCATTCACCTATATGGTGGAAAATGGAAAAGCTATTTATGTCAGCGGCTACGCCAGGACACCGGTCTCCATGCCATCTCTGGGAATCAAAGCCCATCCATTCCCAACAAATACACAGGCTTTGGAAATTATGGACAGGCATTTGGACCACCTGAGAGAACATGACGTGGACGCGCTGATGGCTGACTATTCTCAGGATGCGATCATTCTCACGAACCTGAGCAATCGGCCGCTTGAGGGCGAGGCGGACATACGTCATTACTGTGAAGGTCTGGTCACAAACGCCGGTGATGAGATTGATGCGCTCACAGATCCGGCCGCAAAGATCACCGTAAAGGAAGCCATCTCCGAACTGGGATGTATTGGATTTCAGCATAAAGCACGGAAAAAACATGGTGTTTTAACGCAGCGGATACGCGACGGAAAAATCATTTTTGAATCGCTGGTATTTCAAAATGCCAGCCCCGTACTGTAATTATGACATTGACGGAGACGGATGAGTGTAACAGGTCAGCCAGTCTGAACCTTTACGGATAAACAAAAGAAAAATGGGGTGAAAAGAAATGTCACAGGAAAGAAACGGAATGGAAGTATTGATGCATCACATGAAGGTACTCGCTACAGGTGATGTGGATAAGATTCTGGAGGATTACAACGAAGATCTCATAGGGATCAGCTACGAGGATGACGGCGTTCAGCTTGTCATTGGAAGCGATGATTTACGGGCGCAGATCGAAATGGTGTGCGGACAGACTCAGGGGCCTCCGGACGTGGAAAGCAGTCCATTGAAAACAACCTGCCTGCAGGGAATCGGGGATTATGCGGTCATCGTTTTAGAAGCAGACCCGATCCTCACCTTCGGAGCGCATACCTATATTTCCAGAAATGGAAAGGCTCTGTATACAACCGGCTTTCATCTTTGCCCGCGACCTTTTGCCATGGGGGAAATGCCGCCGCGGGTGGGCCAGCTCAGTGACAGCGGGGAGCATACACATCAACTTGTAGAACATTTCTTGAAAGCTGTGGCGGATAAAGATTCCGATGCAGTTAAGTCGATGCTTACCGAAGATACCGTTTTGATCGTAAACAGCGCGGAGAAACCATTTTCAGGACAAACAGAAGTGGGCGGTTATTGGGAAAGAACACTCAAAGAAGGCTATCGCCTGCGCGACAGCGAGCCGTTCTATATCATTGACGAAGCAGAAGGGCCTCTGGCATTTATGGTCTATCAAAATAACGAAGGGATCACTGCGGAGACTTATCTGTTTGACAATGACCGTATCCTGTTTTCATCGATCTTACATAGGGATATCCTGTAATTTAAAAAGGAGGAGAATGTATTATGGCAAAAGACTTAGAAGTATTAGAGGTTATGCGGAGGCATGGAAGAGCTATGGCCAGCATGGATCCGGACTTTATCGCTCAGGATTATGCAGACGATGCTGTGGTGATCTGCAATCTTGTTGAAAAACCTGCTGTGGGCCGGGCTGCGATCCGCGATATGATCGCTCAGATCCTGAAAATGGCTTTTATGGAACAGTGTGTCGAGGATCCTCAGCAGACGGGCGCCGATGAGGATGTGCTTGATATCGGCGAGGGAGAGTACTGCCTGCACATGTTTACAAACAGGGCCATGGGAATGACCGGCGTGGAAAGTTATCAGGTGCGCGATAACAAGATCGTTTTTGAATCTGCCGCTATGCAAAAGATCAAGTAAACATCACATAACACTTTTGGAGAAGGACATAAGGGGGAAATACAAATGAATAAAGTAAGTGTAGCAGAAAAGCTGGCTTATGGGGGAGGCGATCTGGCTTGTAATCTGATCAACCTGTTAGCATTTTCCATGGTCACATTTTTTTATACAGATGCCATGGGGTTAAACGCCGGTATCATCGGAGGTATTTTACTGTTTTCACGATTCGCGGACGGTTTTACAGATCTGTTCATGGGGCATATAATGGATTTAACGAAATCCCGGCACGGCAAAGCCCGCGCATGGATTTTATGGACAGCCATTCCCATTTCGGTCAGTACAGTTTTAATATTTTTAGTTCCAAATATAGGTACTGTGGGCCAATATATTTATGTTGCCATAACCTATAACCTGGTTTCTACTTTTTTATATACCATGCTGAACCTGCCTTACGGAACATTGACGTCCCTTATGAGCAGAGATCAAAATGAGCGGATGAGCATTAATGTCTTTCGTATGTTCATGTCCCAGGTCGGCGGATTGATCGTCAGCGCCGTGACCCTGCCTTTAGTCAATGCCGTGGGCGGCAGCACCCATCAGCGGAGCTGGATCATTGTTTCCACGATCTATGGTGTGATTTCCGCGATTCTGCTCCTGCTCTGCTTTGCAAAAACGAAAGAACGCGTCACCGTCTCTTCCCAGCAAAAAGAAAAAGTCAATCTCAAAACATCACTTAAATTACTGATGAAAAATGACTGCTGGCTAATCGTCTGTGGTATCGGTATCAGCGCTGCCTTCACGCTGGGTGTACCTATGAGTATGGGAACTTATTTTGCAAAGTACATCATCGGAAATGAAAATGTTGTGGGCTATATGGGAGCTATCCAGACGCTTCCCGGCCTGCTCCTGATTCCTTTGATGGCGCCGTTTTGTAAAAGATTCGGTAAAAGAACGGCTGCACTAATGGGCGTTGGTTTCATGTTATTAGGCCAGCTTCTGATGTTTGTAAATCCCTCTTCGGCTATATGGATGATCATCTGCTCCGGTATCCGGGGGGCAGGCCAGGCGATTATGAGCAGTACAACCTTCGCCATGCTGGCGGATACGATCGAATACGGCCAGTGGAAAACCGGGGTTCGTCTGGAAGGTATGCTCTATTCCAGCGCTTCCTTTGGTTCCAAGATCGGCGTTGGTATCAGCAGTGCAGCGGCCATGGCCATTATCGGCGCCGCTGGTTATGACGGTACTTTAGCGGTACAGCCGGGCTCCGCCATGACCGCTATCGGGGTATTATATATCGTTGTGCCTGCAGTCTTTATGATTATTACGCTTATCTTATACCAACGTTATAAATTAGACAAAATTTATCCTCAGGTTATGGCTGATCTAAAGAAGCGCGAGGAACAATAAAAATATCTTATAATAAATTCAGGGCGGCGGGGTGCTAATCAGCACTCCGCCGCCCTGCGTTCACAGTTAATTTAAATATCCTTTTAACAGCTCAACTTTATCCAGCTTCTCCCACGGCAGATCCAGATCATTGCGGCCAAAATGTCCGTAAGCTGCGGTCTGCTTGTAGATGGGCCGTCTTAAATCCAGCATTTTGATAATGCCGGCCGGACGAAGGTCGAAGTTTTCGCGGATAATCTCCACGATCTTCTCATTGCTCAGCTTGCCGGTGCCAAACGTATCCACCATGATGGATGTGGGGTGAGCCACACCGATGGCATAGCTTAACTGAATCTCGCACTTGTGGGCAATACCTGCGGCCACAAGATTTTTAGCCACATATCTGGCAGCATAGGCTGCGGAACGGTCCACCTTTGTGCAGTCCTTTCCGGAAAAAGCGCCGCCGCCGTGACGGGCGTAGCCGCCGTAGGTGTCCACGATGATCTTACGGCCGGTCAGACCGCTGTCGCCGTGGGGGCCGCCGATAACAAAACGGCCTGTGGGATTGATAAAGAACTTTGTATTTTCATCCACCATATCGGCCGGAAGAATTTCGTCAAATACATATTTCTTAATGTCTTTATGGATCTGCTCCTGAGTTACCACGTCGTCATGCTGGGTGGAAAGGACCACAGCGTCCAGACGCACTGGCTTGCCAGCCTCATCATATTCCACTGTCACCTGAGTTTTGCCGTCCGGTCTTAAATATGTCAGGATACCATCCTTTCTCACCTGAGTGAGACGGCGGGCCAGCTTATGAGCCAGATAGATTGGATATGGCATATATTCCTCGGTTTCATCGCTGGCGTAACCGAACATCATACCCTGGTCGCCGGCGCCGATAGCTTCGATCTCGGCATCGCTCATTTTATTTTCCTTGGCTTCCAGAGCCTTGTTGACACCCATGGCAATATCCGGGGACTGCTCGTCGATGGCGGTGATCACACCGCAGGTTGTGGCGTCAAAGCCATATTTGGCGCGGGTGTAGCCGATCTCGGCAACGGTATCGCGGACGATTTTCTGGATATCCACGTATGCGTTGGTGGTGATTTCTCCCATAACCATAACAAGGCCTGTGGTCGTGCAGGTTTCGCAGGCAACACGGCTCATTGGGTCCTGCTCAAGCAGTGCGTCCAAAATAGCGTCAGAGATCTGGTCGCACATTTTATCCGGATGTCCTTCGGTAACAGATTCAGAAGTAAATAATAATTTTTCCATTGTGTTCTCCTTTCGTAGGTACGTACAGTTAGTAATTCTTGGCTCCGCTTGCGGCTCATTGCTTCGCGAAAAAAACAAGCCCGCCAAAAAGCGGACTTGATTTATTTTCAAATCCTCTTATTGTTCGATGTTACTCGCTCAGGTTGGCACCTTCCATATTTCAGGGGTTGCCGCAATTTCGTCGATCCTTGGTCTCCATTGCTCTGAATAAGAGTGTTTTGCACATTATCCAATTTTCAGTTTAAACTTTTGCGCTTCCTTGTCGTTGTTGACCTTTTCGATCATACCGCCCAGGGAACGCAGCTTTCCTTCAAAGTTCTCGTAACCTCTTTGTATAAAATGAATATCATCCACCGTGGTGTAACCCTCGGCGGCCAGTCCGGCAATGACTAACGCGGCGCCGGCTCTTAAATCCGGTGCGGTGACATTGGCTCCCCGGTACTCACTGATGCCTGTGACAAATGCAGTGTTTCCTTCCACCTTCACATTGCTTCCCATACGCGCCAGCTCGTCCACATATTTGAAACGGTTTTCAAAAATACTTTCTGTGACAATACTCGTGCCATCGCAAAGCCCCAGGGCAATGAGGATTTGTGGCTGCATATCCGTAGGGAAACCGGGATACGGCAATGTTTTTATATTCGTCGGATGACAGCGGCGTGTGGCTACAACCCGCACGGCATCATCGGATTCTTCAATCTGAGCACCCATTTCCAACAGCTTTGATGTGATGGATTCCAGATGCTTTGGAATAACATTCTTTACGGTAATATCCCCTTTGGTGGCCACAGCAGCGCACATAAAGGTTCCCGCCTCGATCTGGTCGGGAATGATGGCGTATTCCGCGCCCTTTAAGCGATGAACGCCCCGGATACGGATGACATCGGTTCCTGCCCCGCGGATATCGGCCCCCATACTGTTAAGGAAGTTGGCCACATCAACGATGTGGGGCTCCTTGGCGGCATTTTCCAGGATCGTGCGGCCCTCGGCCATGGTGGCGGCCATCATAACGTTGATGGTTGCGCCTACGGTGACCACGTCGAAATAGATATGCGCGCCCACAAGACGGTCGGCTTCGGCTTTGATCATACCGTTTTCAATAGTGACTTTAGCCCCCAGCGCCCGAAAGCCTTTCAGATGCTGGTCAATGGGCCGGCTGCCGATGGCACAGCCTCCCGGCAGTGCGACACGGGCTTTTTTGTATTTGCCAAGCAGTGCTCCTAGTAAATAGTAGGATGCACGTATTTTACGGATAAAGCCGTCGTCAATGCACAGCGACTGGATATTGCTGCCATTGATTTCTACGGTGTTGTCATCGATCCGCTGAACCTGAGCGCCGATGGAAGATATCGCCTGTAACAAAACCTTTGTATCGTTGACATTTGGCATATTTTCAATTTTTACGGTTTCATTGGACATAACTGCGGCTGCTAAAATGCCTAATGCAGCATTTTTGGCGCCTCCTATGTTGACTTCGCCAACCAGAGGGTTGCCGCCTTTTATAATATACTGTTCCATTGCACACCTCTTATACATTGTTTTTCCGCCAATCGCCAGAACGTATTTTATAATACGCTCCGGGGCAGCGCACACGGTACGATGTTTTTTATTTTATATATCGGATTGAGGATGGCCTTGTGCAGGCTTCTCATGGACTCTGCCGAGGGGAAAGCGTTGCGGTTGCGTTGCTTTGGCCGGGAGAGGGATTTTTTTACTATTCGTTTTGTACGTTTTGTTGGAGCGTTCTGTTTTTTTGGTGCTGGAGGACACTGTGTTGTGCGGTTGCGCACTGGACCTCGCAGCGGAATTTACTCCGCAGTGCCGCTCG
This sequence comes from Lachnospiraceae bacterium, assembly GCA_902363555.1. Taxonomy (GTDB): domain Bacteria; phylum Bacillota; class Clostridia; order Lachnospirales; family Lachnospiraceae; genus Catenibacillus. Next base: position 186,028 of record CABJAM010000002.1, read on the forward strand.
ATTCCGCTTTGCTCCATCTCGCTCACGGGCTTCGCCCTATGTCAAATTCCGAAACCACATTCGCTTATGTGCGAGCACAACGCGAAGATGGTTCCGGAGTTTGACGCACTGCTCATGCCTACTGAACATTATACCATACATCTTGAATTTGTAAATTATTTTTTAACTTTTCCTTAATAGTTTTATTTTTTGTGTAATGTTCTGTTTATACATTTGGAGGTGTGGGCTCTTTTTCTCTGTCTACGGTAGATGAGGATTATAAATATCAGACAACTTCCTGCGCTGAGGATGAAACCGGGGATGAAGCCGGCGGGGGTGTAGCGCATGGTTACGGTGTGTTCTCCGGCAGGCAGATAGATGTAGAGCAGGGAACCGTCGATGGATTCTGTCTCTACTTCTTTACCGTCTACCAATACTTTCCAGCCCTTGTCATAGGGGATGGAGGTGTACATAATGCCGTCCTCGGCGGCATTGATCGTGCCGGACAGATAGGTGTCTGTATATTCGTCAAGCTGCCACTGATGCTGGCTTACTTCGTTGTAGAAGGCCTGGAATACGTCGGGATCGTAGGAAAAAAGGTAGATTTTAATTGTTCCTGACGTATGCTCGTCATCTGTGACAAGCTCCAGATCAATATGGCCGTCGTCGCCAATCTCCACCAGATGGCCCCGGGTGTCGGTGTATGTTTTCACCGAATCATTGTGGCTGACCTTCAGCTTGCTGCAATTGGCGGCCTGATAATAAATATAACGCGTCTGGCCATCGGTGATGTCCAGGCTGAATTTAACGCTGGCTTCATCCTTGGCAGCCGCTTTCTTATAGGAATACTGACCGTCGCCGGTACTCTCGATGGTACAGTTTTCCGTCTGAGCCTCGGGCAGGACTTCATCGTTAAATATAAAATCACTTGTCCCCGTGGTCTTCTGGACAAAATCATTGAGCACGTATTCCGGTCGCTTCACCGTATGATTCCAGTTTTCATACGTATTGTCCACCATAAAGCCCAGTGACAGGGCGTAAGGATTTTCATACAGGTGAAGATCCCCATAGGCCGATACATAATTGAAGGTACGCATATCTCCGTCATTTTTCTGGGCTACCAGATATTTAAGGCCGAAAATACTGTCCGTCAGCGGGCAGCCGCCCACATAGCTGTATTTATTTGTGGCGCTGAAATATCCCACCTCGCCCATCAGGTCATTGATATCCGCCCCCATAGTGGACGCAAACAAAGAAATTCCCGGGAAATCCAGCCACATGTTATTATTCCGGCCGGCGAAGGTATCCAGCTCCATCCGGTAAAAGCCGCCGTTTTCCTTTACATCCACGTCTTCCTTAATCTCTCTGGCAGAATCCACATATTTAATATAGGACGTCCGGTTAATGCTTCCATTTCTGCATAATCCATAAATGGAATTGCCCGCCACTTCCACAAATAAAAACAGCATCAAAAAGCCTTCCACGAGCCTGCGGCGCCGGAAAAACTTCTTTTTATAAATGCAGATCAGTATAAAATAAATGATAACGAGTATTTCCGTTACAATATACGTATAAATTTCCGGTCCATCCACCTTTGTCAACCAGCACCAGGCCAGCAGCGCCTGCATCCCCGCAAACGCCAGGAAAAACTGCCAGTACTGGTATTTGCGCAGCGTCAGGAAGACCTCGTAGGCCATGGTCAGCGCCAGAAACGCATAAATAAATGTAAACCGGGCAGGCAGGCTGTTGGGGAAATGAAAGCCATGCCATATATAATCCAGTATACGGAAATTGGTGGAGAACAGTAAAAATCCAAGCAGTAAAAGCTTGATGATCTTATTTTTCAGCGGTATCCCCTTGCGGAAAATGTACAGGATGACCAATAGCATCGTAAATACGCCAAAATACAGATTGGGGTCGCCGCTTAAATCCGTCGGCTCCACAAAGGCGAACTGACGGCTGATCAGCTCCCCGAAGCTGTGATAAAACTTAATGTTGGTGGGAAATTTGGACTCCGCCGAGTTGGACACAGCCAGTCCGGCCAGCGTAGGCAGCAGCAGGCAGGCGCTCAGCGCCCCCGCCAGCAGGGAATACCCCGCAAATAAAAAGCCCCGTTTAAAAAACAGCCGCACACTTTTTTTCTTCTGTTCAAAAAACAGTACAAAAAAGTAAAGGACTAAAAACATGCAGATCATAATGGCAATGTAATAATTGGTAATAATACAAATGCCCAGCATGAGGCCGTAAAGCAGGCCCTTCCCCTCCTTCACAAGCCGTTCCAGTCCAAGGATGATCAGCGGCAGCAGCACGAGACAGTCCAGCCACATCACATTCCAGTTATACCCAAGCACCCATCCGCACAGCGCATAAAACATGGCAAAATAAACGATAGTGATATCGTACCGTTTAAATCGTTTGCTGATAAAATAGGCAAAGGTAAAGCCGGACAGCGCCACCTTTATCATCAGTATTATCGTAAAGCCTTCCAGCAAAAACTTTACCGGGAACAAAAGCAGCAGTAAATTGAGCGGACTTGCCAGATAATAGGCCACAATGGCCCAGAAATTCATCCCCAGACCGCCGTTGATGCTGTAAAACAAGCTCTCCCCGCTGCGTATTTTCCGAACGAACTCGGAAAAAAACGGTACGTACTGGTGATAAGAGTCAATGATCTGTACCTGGCGTTCGCCAAAGGGCCACACGCCCAGCGCTATATAGGCAATTGTCAATATAAGCAGCGGTATAAACGCCGCCATCAGATAAAAACGGTTTTTAAACACAAAACGTCCGAACCTGGTACCATGAAAGAACTTATCTGACCGCAGCTTTATGCGTTCCTTCAAAGGCACCTTAACCTTTTCTTCAACTAAATTTGTTTCCTGGTTCTGACTCATAATGCTCCTTCCATGATCTTTTCAATATTCACCCTCATCTTTTCAATGGCGCCCTCAATGGTCAGACCATCCACATTGACGATAATATCCGCATATTTTTCGTAAAGAGGGCACCGCTCATCATATAGATCCTGCAGCGTATATCCGCTTTTTAAGACCACACCCCGCTGGTTCAAATCTCCCAGCCGGCTTTTTAAATTTTCAAAAGATAATTGTATGTAGACAATGATTCCGTTTCTTTTAAGCGCTTCCATGGCTTCCACGCCGTAAACCGCACTTCCGCCGGTGGAGATCACGCTCTCCTCCACGTCCATATCCCGGTTCACCTGATTTTCTATGGCCAGAAAACCGTCGATCCCGTGCTCGTTTATGAGCTGGTGAAGCACCTTGCCCTCCTGCCTTTGGATGAGCAGATCGGAATCCACAAACTGATATCCAAAAATCTTTGCCAGTACAACACCAATGGTACTTTTCCCGGCGCCTGGCATTCCTATCAATACAATATTTTTCATACGCGCATACTCCTCTTAATCAAAACTCGTGGCGTAACAGCTCCAGGGAAACTGTTACTCGATACAATTCCGAAACATCGGCACCTTATTTTATCACTAAGAAAAATGAAACTCAACTATTTACACAGCTTTTTCAAACTTTTATAATAAAAATATAAGATTTAGCGTTTTTACAAGGCTCCGCTGGTGCCGATGCCGACCATCCGAGTTTCCCCGTGAATAGTACCGTGAATAGTAACTCAATAAGTTACTGCGAAAGCATTGCTTTTGTCCGCACATTGCAATATAATAAAGATAACAAAACGTAACAGGTCGCACAGGTCTGCACATTCACTGCGCAGATCATACGAAAACATAGATTATACGGGCATATTGGCCATATCATAACAGTTCAGTCCGCCTGAACTATTATATCAAAACTATATTTTATGGAAGGAGTTTATACCTATGGGAAAATCAGCAAACATATACGCAAGAATAGAGCCTGACGTGAAAGAACAGGCAGAGAGTATCTTATCGGCATTAGGTATTCCAGCGTCAAATGCTATCAATATGTTTTATAAACAGATTATTATGCGCCGTGGTCTTCCTTTTGATGTGAAAATACCAACGGAAAAGCCCTTTAACATGGCTACCTTATCTGAGGAACAAATCAATGCGGAGCTTGAGAAAGGATATGCGGATATGAAAGCGGGGCGCACAAAAGACGCACGGCAGGCCTTTGCGGATATTCGCAAAGATTATGGATTATGATGTTTACTGTAAAACTATCCGAGCAGGCAGAAAAAGATTTAAGGTCGATATACGAATATATTGCGTATGATTTACAGTCGCCGGACAATGCGCTTGGACAGCTCAACCATCTGCAGGATATGATTTTAAGTCTTGAAAATATGCCGAAGCGCTATCGCAGATACGAAAAAGAGCCGTGGCAGAGCCGGGAACTTCGTATCGTTCCTGTGGATAATTATATTGTTTTGTATATTCCTGATATAGAAACGGCTACTGTAACAATAATCCGTGTAGCGTATGGCGGACAGGACATTGACCGACTGCTTGCTTCCACACAAGCCAATAGCAAGCGATAAAAAACAACTGTATATTAGCATAACAAGCGGTTCAGTCTTTCGGGATTGACCGCTTTTTATAACAAGGAGGTGGCGTTGATGGCCGTTTCAAAAATTTATTTCCATATTGATGTGAACAGCGCGTATTTAAGCTGGACGGCGGTGGACCGTCTCAAACGCGGGGAGACGCTGGATATACGCACCATCCCGGCCATCATCGGCGGCGATATTTCCAAACGCCGGGGCGTTGTGCTGGCCAAATCCATCCCTGCTAAAAAATACGGCATTGTTACCGGGGAGCCAGTAGTGGACGCATTTAAAAAGTGTCCCAGCTTAAAATCCTATGCTCCGGACCACCAGCTCTATTCCCGTTACAGCCACCGGCTCATCGAGCTGCTCTCCGGCTATTCTCCGGAAATCAGCCAGTACAGCATCGATGAATGTTTTATGGAATATGTTCCGGTGCCGGGCACACATTCCCCGGTGGAAGCGGCCACCCTCATCAAAAACCGCATCCGGGATGAACTGGGCTTTACGGTCAACGTTGGCATTTCCACAAATAAGCTGTTGGCCAAAATGGCCTCGGATTTTAAAAAGCCGGATTTGGTCCACACTTTATTTCCAGAGGAAATACAGAAAAAAATGTGGCCGCTGCCGGTACGCGAGCTGTTTATGGTGGGCCGTTCCAGCGCCGCACGCCTGGAGCTGCTGGGCATAAAAACCATCGGCGACCTAGCCCGGACGGACCCGGCCATCCTGACCTCCCATTTAAAAAGCCACGGTCAAGTCATCTGGGAATATGCCAATGGGATTGAAAATTCAGGCATCGACACGCGCTCCAGGCCCGACGCGAAAGGGATTGGCAATTCCACCACGATCTCCTTTGATGTGACGGACCGTGAGACGGCCTGCCATTTCCTTATGGAACTGGCCGAATCGGTATCCCGGCGGCTGCGCAAGGCACATATGCTGGCTGGCATGGTCAGCGTGGAGATCAAATACAGTACCTTTGAGGCCGTCTCCCACCAGATGCAGCTTCTGACGCCGGACAATACGACACAGGCGATTTATAAAACTGCCTGCCGGTTATTTGACGAGCTATGGAATAAAAAGGCCATACGGCTCCTTGGCATACGTACATCCAAGCTGACCTCCGACAGTATACGCCAGTTGGATATTTTTGATATTCAGGAAAATGAAAAACAGAAAAAGCTGGACAGTGCATTGGATACGATACGGAAGAAGTTTGGGGATCAGTCGGTTGTCAGAGCGAGTCAGCTTGGGAAGGAACCAACATATATAAAGAAGGAGTAATGAAACCGTTCATAAATGTATGCGCATATACTGCTCATACCGCACGAAAGCGTAAATGTCGCGTCTGGTATACTTGTGCACCGGCGGCGGAAGCTGCTTGCGCATACCGCACGAAAGTATAAATTCCGCGGGCATATAGCCAGAAGTATGTTAAAATTTTATTTTAGCTTTTAAGTGGGGATGAAATGTGCTAAACTAACTAAAAATACGTTACCCGATTAACTTGTTTTTCCGGAGATATGGAATTATGTAAATCCATAGTCCGGCAGTTTCGGTCGCCCATTGTTGGCGCGGCTGATGAATTATATCAGGAGTTTAGTATGGATACTCATAAAAAAGAAATTTATATTTTCGGCCACAAGAACCCGGATACGGATTCGATTTGTGCGGCGATCGCCTACGCTTATTTAAAAAATCAGATCGTCAGTTGTATTGCGGCTGGCGACGGGCAGCGTTTTGGAGATTTTGTTTATACGGAGGAGACGAATCCGGATGTCAGTTATGTGGCCCGCCGCGCCGGGCAGTTGAATCCGGAAACGGAGTTTGTGCTCAAACGTTTCAATACCCCGGCCCCGGTCTATGTAAATGATGTCCGCGCCCAGGTGTGCGACATCGACCTGCGTAAAGTTTCCGGCGTTCCGGAAACCATTTCCTTAAAGCAGGCGTGGACGATCATGCGCTCGGTGAATATCGCCACGCTGCCGATATTAAATAAAGACAATACACTCAGAGGTCTGATCACAATCGGTGATATCGCCCGGTCCTATATGGCCGTTTTTGACAATACCATTTTAGCCGATGCAAAGACACCCTATGCAAATATTCTGGACGCCCTGGACGGTGAGATGATCGTGGGCGACCCGGACGGCCTTGTGGAAAGCGGCAAGGTAGCCATCGCCGCCGCCAATCAGGAGCTGGTTCGTGAGCATATCAGCGAAAATGATGTGATCATTTTGGGCAATCGCTATGAAACACAGCTATGTGCCATTGAACAGCACGCCGCCTGCATTATCGTCTGCGAGGGCTCGGTTGTTTCCCGGACGATCCGCAAGATCGCCGAAAATAATCACTGTGCCGTCATCAGCACCCACTACGACACTTATACGGTCGCCCGTCTCATCAACCAGAGTGTGCCGATCAGCTACTTTATGAAAAAGGACGACCTGATCACATTTAAAACGACTGACTTTGTTGCGGAAATCAAGGGCACTATGCTGAAAAAGCGCCACCGCGATTTCCCCATCCTCTCCAGCCGGCATAAAAAGTTCGTCGGAATGATCTCCCGCCGTTCCCTCATCAACATGCCGTCGAAAAAAATCATTCTCGTGGACCACAACGAGGCGGAGCAGGCCGTGGACGGTCTGGCCGACGCGGAGGTGATCGAGATCATCGACCATCACAAGCTGGGCACGGTGGAAACCATCAAGCCCGTCGTTGTGCGTAACCAGCCGGTAGGCTGCACCTCCACGATCATTTATCAAATGTATGTGGAAAATGGCATTGACATCCCGCAAAATATTGCCGGACTGCTGTGCGGCGCGATCATTTCCGATACACTGCTCTACCGCTCGCCTACCTGTACCGATGCAGACCGGGCGGCTGCGGAGGCGCTGGCAGAGATTGCAGGCATAAAAACAGATGAACTGGCCCGGGAAATGTTCCGCGCCGGAAGCAATCTCCATTCCAGATCCGAGGAGGAAATATTTTATCAGGATTTCAAACGCTTTACAGCCGGCAGCGTCACCTTTGGCGTGGGCCAGATCATGTCCATGACTCAGGATGAGCTGGACGAGATTAAGGAGCGGATAATCCCATATATGCATAAGGCAAAGAAAAATCACGATGTGGATATGGTCTTTTTCATGCTGACCAATATTATCGATGAGGCGACCCAACTGCTGTATTCCGGCAATCAGGCGCAGGAGGTGGCCGAAACAAGCTTTATGGTTCCCGCAAAGGACAACGCGCTTTATCTGGAAGGCGTCGTCTCCCGGAAAAAGCAGCTCATCCCGCGGCTCATGTCCACATTGCAGCAGTAAGAAGTAAAGCCCGTCAGGCTCTGTGCAGTAAGTGCGCAGGCGTGTCTGAACGATTTCTTTAGAGGAGACAAAGTGATGCAATTATGTCAAAAGGAAATTAATATTATCGGGCATAAAAATCCGGACACGGATTCCATCTGTTCGGCCATCGCCTATGCCCAGTTGAAAAATAAAATAGAAATGAAAAATGGCGGCCACCGGCGTTACGTCGCTCGCCGCGCCGGACAGATCAGCGCCGAAACCGCCTATGTCCTCAACACCTTCCACACAGAGGTGCCCTCCTACATCAATGATGTGCGTTCCCAGGTTTCCGATGCGATCCTGGACGAAAGCCAGAGCGTTACTGCGGACATGTCCCTTAAAAACGCCTGGAAAATTCTTACGGAACGTCATCTGGCCACCCTTCCGGTGATCAATGAGGACCATCATCTGGAAGGACTGATCACCCTGGGCGATATTGCCAAATCCTTCATGGGCGTTTACGGGAGCACCATATTATCTGAAGCCAGCACGCCCTACAAAAATATATTGGAAACTATCGAGGGCGAGCTGCTCGTGGGCGATATTGAGCAGAAGGTGACACGGGGCAAGGTGCTCATCGCCGCCGCCAATCCGGACCTCATGGAGGACTATATCGAGGAGGATGATATTGTCATTCTGGGCGACCGCTACGAATCCCAGCTCTGCGCCATTGAGATGAACGCCTCCTGCCTGATCATATGTATGGGCGCCGAGGTATCTCCGTCCATCCTCCAGTCCGCCGCTGAAAAAGGCTGTGCCATTATGAAAACCGGCTATGATACATTTATCACTGCCCGGCTGCTGAACCAGAGCATCCCCATCGCCCATTTTATGGTCCGGGATCATCTGATCACCTTCCAACTGGACAATTTTGTCGAGGACATTAAAACCATTATGGCAAAGAAGCGCCACCGGGATTTCCCGGTGCTGGACGGCGACGACCGTTTTATCGGCATGCTCTCCCGCCACAGTCTCATCGATATGGATAAAAAACAGTTGATCCTTGTGGATCACAATGAAAAATCTCAGGCCGTGGATGGGATCGACGACGCCGATATTCTGGAGATCATCGATCACCACAAGCTGGGCCATGTGGAAACGCTGCGCCCGGTCAATTTCCGCAATCAGCCGGTGGGCTGCACCAGCACGATCGTCTACATGCTTTATATGGAAAATCAGATTGAGATTCCAAAGGATACCGCCGGCCTTATGTGTTCCGCCATCATTTCCGATACGCTTTTATTCCGCTCGCCCACATGCACGCCGCTGGATAAGCGGGCGGCGCTGGCGCTGGCAAAGATTGCCGGGATCGATGCGGAAAGCTACGCAAAGGAAATGTTTAACGCCGGCAGCAACCTAAAGCATAAATCCGCAGAGGATATATTTTACCAGGACTTTAAAAAGTTCACCGCCGGCAAGCTCACCTTCGGTGTGGGCCAGATCACTTCCATGAATCAGGATGAACTGGACGAGATCAAGACCCGCATGATCCAGTATATGGAGCTGGCCAAGGAGCACCACGAGGTGGATATGATTTATTTTATGTTAACCAATATACTGTCTGAAGCTACCGAGCTGCTCTGCTACGGCTCCGGCGCGGTGGATACGGCGGCCAACGCCTTTTACCAGACGGCCGACGGCCCGGTCCTCCAGCTTCCAGGCGTGGTTTCCCGCAAAAAGCAGTTGATCCCCAAGTTGATGGGCGAATTACAGCAGTAACTAATAAGGAGTACAATTTATGTCAAAACAACAATGGAAACCCGGAAATATGGTCTACCCGCTGCCGGCCGTGATGGTTAGCTGCGCAGATAAGGCCGGCAAAAATAATGTGATGACCGCCGCCTGGACCGGCACCATCTGCTCGGACCCGCCCATGGTCTACGTGTCCATCCGGAAAAGCCGTTTTTCCCATCATATGATTGCAGAAACGAAGGAATATGTCATCAACCTGACCACCGAAGCGCTGGCCCGCGCAACGGATTACGTTGGCGTAAAATCCGGTAAGGATATAGATAAATTCAAGGAAATGCGTCTGACGCCGGTGAAGGGAACCTTAACCTACGCCCCCATGATCGAAGAAAGCCCGGTATGTATTGAGTGCAAAGTGGAGCAGATCATGGAGCTGGGAAGCCACGATATGTTCATAGCCCGGGTCGTTGCTGTCCACGCCGACGAAGCTTATATGGACGACCGCGGCAGTTTTGATCTGTCTAAAGCGAAACCGCTTGTTTATTCCCACGGGCAGTATTATGGCGTCGGAAAGCATATCGGAAAATTCGGCTATTCTGTGAAAAAGCGAACGTCAAACGGGAAAAAGAAGGCGTCCTATTTGAAAAAGAAATCAAAATAACCGTTTAAGCTCCCTGAACGGTTACAGATAAAGAAAAGGATGGTTACCTGTGTCCGATAGAATACTTTATATTTCCGATCTGGATTGTACATTGCTAAACGATAACAGCAGCCTTTCCGCATATACGTTGGAAACGATCAACCAACTTGTGGAAAGCGGCCTGATGTTTACCTTTGCCTCGGCCCGCTCTTTAAGCTCCGCGTCCAGAACCATTCAGGGGCTGAAGCTGCGCCTGCCGGTGATCACTTATAACGGAACGTTTATACAGGATGCGGCTACCGGAGAGCGGCTGCATTCCTGCACCTTCACGCCAGATCAGCGCCGGGCAGTGGCCGGGATTCTGGAAAGCTCTCATATATCGCCCCTTGTCTACGCATTCATCGACGGGGAGGAAAAGCTGAGCTGGATCTCCGGCATGGAAAATCCCGGGGTGCGCCATTACTTAGGCAACCGCAGGGGCGACCGGCGGCTCCATCCGATTTCCCCCGAGGATTCATCCTGCGCAGAATATGGCGCATCCAATCGTACTTTATACACTGGGGATATATTTTATTTCACCTGCATCGGCACCCGTGAGGAATTTATTCCGGTACGCCAGGCACTCAACCGGATCGATGGCATCCGCTGCTCACTCTGCGAAGAGCCCGGCCGCCCCGGCGAATACTGGTGCGAGATCATGCCGGCCCAGGCCAGCAAGGCCAACGCAGTAACAAGGCTGAAAAAAATTCTGGGCGCCGACAAAGTGATAACCTTTGGCGATGCCCAGAATGATCAGCCTATGTTTGAGGTTTCCGACGAATGCTATGCGGTTGCCAATGCCTGCGCGCAATTAAAGCAGATGGCTACCGGGATCATTGGCAGCAATACAGATGATGGTGTCGCACGGTATCTGTCGAACCAGTGGACTTCCTCAAATCGTCATTTTATTCGTTGATATACTTATCAAAATTTTTATACTTATCCAGCATCTGAGGCAGCTTATCCTTCACAGCCATGATCTTAGGTCCTGCAATGGAGCCAAAACCCTGGATTTCTGTCGTATGCTCGCGCAGCCCTTTAAAGGTTCCGCGGGCGCGTTCCTGCTGCTCCTTTGAAAATTCCACCTTCAGTGTATCACCATCGAGGGAAAGCTTTCCTTCAATACCGCAGATCGGACATTCCACGGTCGTTGTTCCATTCACCGTTAAAAGATTCTGATGGCAAACCGGGCAGGTTCCCTCAGGTCCATACCACTGGATCTCTTCATCCGGCTTTCCATAAGCCTCAGCGGTCAGTTTACCCATCTCGTGCACCTCGGACATCAGCTTTTCATCCAGCACCGGATTGCCTTTGGGCCCCATGGCATGAGCATCATAATTGCCGATCACCTTCATCATTGGCGGGAAGCCAAACAGATGCATCGTGGCCGTTCCCATGGACACCCAGTTTGGCGTCGTTGCACCACCCACAGATATGTAGGATACATAGCGCTTTTTCAGACGATCTGCTGGGAAATCCTCAGCATTGCCGGGAGCCTCGCCGCTTTTTCTCTTATCCAGTACCCACTGGATGGCGGACACGTCGTGACGGCAAGAAAAACGGTCTACAAAATCTTTAAACTGACCGACGGGCTGTAAAACATAGACCGGAGCGCCGACGATCAGGCAGTCAGCCTCACGAACGGCATCCTCCACCATCTGGAAATCATCCTTAATAATACAATCGTTATCTTTTCCCTTTTCCAGAGCTGTCGAACATGCGCCACAGCCGATACAGCGGCCAATATTCAGTCTCTGGGTGTTGATAAAACGCACCTGGGCATCCGGAGCCGCTTCTTTTGCGCCATACAGAGCTTCCTTCACAAGAATATCCGTATTGGCATTTACTTTACCGAAAGATAAGCCTAAAATCTTCTTAAAACATACCTCCAAAATACATTTAATAATATTTTTGCAGCCGTTCAGTGGGGCCGAACTGTTACGAACGAACTGCTGTTTTATTAAGTATAGCAATTAAAAAGCGCCGTGAATACCAAATTCACGACGCTAATTTTTATGATTTTATCCTATTTTCCAAAATATTTTTTGTCATTTCAAAAATACAGCTAAAATTCACCTTGCAATTTCGACATATCTATCCTTCCCCGTTTCTGAAACTCTCCATACCCGGGTTCCTGCATCAGCTTCCCATTTTCCACCACAACCTGACCGCGGACCATGGTCATCACCGGCCATCCGGTCACCTTAAAGCCCTCATAGGGCGTATAATCCACATTTTCATGGAGCAGTGACTTTGTGATGGTTACCTCCTTATGGGGATCGATTAGCATAATATCCGCATCACTTCCCGGCCGCAGCGCGCCCTTTTTGGGATACAGCCCAAAAAGCCGGGCCGGATTTGTGCTGATGATCCGGGCAAATTTCACGAGATTGATCCGCCCCTTTGCAACGCCCTCAGAAAAGACGAGGGGCACACGGGTTTCCACCCCCGGACCGCCATTGGGGCACAGAGTGAAATTATCCCGGCCCAGCTCTTTACTGCCGTGGTAATTAAATGTGCAATGATCCGTAGCCACCACCTGGAGCGTGCCATCTTTGATATAGTTCCACAGCTTTTCCTGATTGGACTTATCCCGAAGCGGCGGGCTCATTATGTATTTCAGGCCCTCATCCCCCGGCAGCTCATAGCTTGTCTCATCCAGAAATAAATACTGAGGGCACGTTTCGCCAAACACGTGCTGGCCTCTGGCTCTGGCTTCCTTAATGAGCTGTGCGCTGCGGGCGCTGGATACATGGACAATGTACAGCGGTGCGTCTCCGGCAGCTTCGGCCAGGGTGATCATTCTCAGCACTGATTCGTTTTCACAGGATTCCGGCCTTGAAAGGGCGTGATATTTGGGAGCGCACTTGCCCTCGCCGACAAATTTTCTGCGCAGATAATTGATTGCCGCATCATTTTCACAATGCACCGTGGTGATTCCGCCCACATCCTTTAACCGCTTCATAACCTTTAAGGCCTCGGCGTCCTCCACCTTATAATCGTAAGTGAGATAAATTTTAAAACTGGGGTGTCCGTCGTCCGCCATGGATGCCATTTCCTCCAGAATATCCGCGTCCACCTCCTGGACCACGCCGTGAAAGCCGTAATCAATAACGCATTTCCCGTCGGCATAACCGTGATACACCCCTGCCTGGTGGTGAAGGTCACACCCCTTCGGGCCAAAGCCCATATGGTCCACAATGGCCGTATTCCCGCCAAAGGCCGCCGCGATCGTACCTGTCGTAAAATCATCACTGGTCACATTGCTGCCCACATGCAGGTTAAAATGAGTGTGCCCGTCGATGCCCCCCGGAAGGACGATTTTTCCCTCGGCATCAATGACACGGTCCACCACATCGTTTATCTTTTCCTCAATACGGACGATTTTTCCGTCCTCGATCAATACATCCCCAAGAATCACTTCATCTTCAAGAACCACAGTTCCACATTTAATAAGTGTTTTCAAAATACCCGCTCCTTTGGCCATATACCGCAAAATTTACGTTCGCATACGGACTGCACCGAAAACGCGCAGACAACTGTTACCATTAACGCTCTTTATTGGCAAACTTCGTATAGTTCGGCAGCCATACAAGCTCCACCGTACCGATGGGGCCATTTCTCTGCTTAGCTATGATAATCTCCGATATATTTTTTTTATCGGTGTCCTTATTATAATAATCATCGCGGTAAATAAACATCACCACGTCGGCATCCTGCTCAATGGCTCCGGACTCACGCAGGTCCGAAAGCATGGGCCGGTGATCCGGCCGGGTCTCGCAGGCACGGGACAACTGTGAGAGCGCGATCACCGGCGCGCTGATCTCCCTAGCCAGAGCCTTTAAGGACCGGGAAATATCAGAAATTTCCTGCTGTCTGGACTCGGTGCCCTTACCGCCGCCGGTCATCAACTGAAGGTAATCGATAATGACCAGGCCAAGATTATTTTCCAGCTTGAATTTACGGCACTTGGAGCGCAGCTCGGCAATGGAAATACCCGGCGTATCATCGATGATCAGCGGAGCTTCACTGATGACTCCCGCACTTTCAATGAGCTTTTCCCAATCCGCCTGAGACAGATTACCGGTACGCATCGCCTGTGAGTCCACCTTGGATTCCATGGAAAGGACACGGTTGATCAACTGGTCCTTGGACATTTCCAGGCTGAAGATCGCCGTGGGCACTTTATTTCTCACGGCAACATATTGAGCAAGATTTAAAACAAACGCTGTTTTTCCCATGGAGGGTCGGGCGGCGATCAGAATCAGATCCGAGGGCTGCAGCCCGGAGGTTTTGTAATCCAGGTCGAGAAAGCCGGTAGATATACCGGTCACCGTGCCTTTGTTTTTAGCAGCGGCCTCGATCTTATTGATAACACTCAGCACAACCTCCTGGATCGGTACAAAATCGTCGGTACTTTTTTTCTGCAGCAGATCGAAAATGCGTTTTTCGGTGATATCCATGATATCATCCACCGGCTCCTTGTCCAGATAGCACATATTGGCAATCTCTTCATTGGCTTTGATCAAGCGCCGCAGCGCCGCCTTATCGGCCACCATCTGAGCATAATGCTTGACATTGGTCGAAACGGTCACCTCATTTACCAGCTCGCTGATAAACTCCACGCTGTACAATTCCTCGGGAGCATCTTTTGTTTTCAGAGCCTCCGGCAATGTGATCAGATCGACCGGTGTTCCGGTGTTATTAAGCTCCACCATCGTATCAAATAAAATACCATACTGACGCTGGTAAAAATCGTCACCGGAAATTATCTCAGAGGCTGTGACAATGGCATCCGCATCCATGATCATGGAACCGATGACTGCCCGCTCAGCCTCCGCGCTGTGGGGTAATATGCGCTTAATTAATGCTTCATCCATTAGCTTTCTTTAACCTTCACTGTAAGCTGTGCCACCACCTTCGGGTGCACCTTGTAAGGAACGATCGTTGTGCCCAGTGTACGGATCGGCTCCGCAAGCTGGAGCTTCTTTTTATCAATTTCCAGACCTAACTGATCTTTGGCGGCCGCAGCGATTTCTTTTGTGGAAACAGAACCAAATGTTTTTCCGCCCTCGCCGGTCTTTATGGACACGGTCACAAATTTTTCTTTTAAATCCTCAGCAAATGCCTGCGCCTGCGCCAAAAGCTCCCTTGCCTGCTTTTCCTCGCTGGCTTTTTTTAATTTCAGATCATTGAGATTTTTTGCCGTAGCCTCGATTCCCAGCTTCTTCGGCAAAATAAAATTTCTTGCATAGCCGTCATTTACATTGACAAGCTCCCCTTTTTTTCCAAGTGTTTTCACATCTTCCAATAATATAACCTTCATCTATATCTCTCCTTCACTTTTCATTCTTCTGATTTCTGCTTTGACCTGAGTCATGGCTGCGGGCACGGAAATGTCCTTAAGCTGCGCCCCGGCAATGGCACTGTGGCCGCCGCCGCCGAATTTCTCCATGACTAGCTGTACATTGACCTCCTCCATGGAACGGGCGCTGATATACACCGTATCCTTGACAAACGTAAATACAAAGGAAGCCTTGACATTGGTAATATTTAAAAGCTCATTGGCGATCTGGGCACCCACCACAGTAGGTGTCTCCAGATTCCCCGGCTTACATTCGGCAAATGCAAACACATCATCAAAGATTTCCGCCTTACTGACGGCCTCCGCGCGGACCTGGAACGTCTCCATATCATCGCGGAACATCATGCGGATTTTCGTCACATCGGCGCCGTTCTTTTTAAGATAAGCAGCCGCTTCAAAGGTGCGCACACCGGTCTTATTGAGAAAATTATTCGTATCGATCATCAGCCCCGCATACATGGCGTCGGCCTCCTCGGATCTCAGCTTGATACCATCGCTGATGTACTGGAGGATCTCCGCAACCATCTCGCTGGCGGAGGAGGCATAGGGCTCAATATAGGACAGGACCGCATTTTCGATGCTCTCGCTGCTCTGGCGGTGGTGGTCCAGAATAACGATACTGCGGGTTCCCGACAACAGCTCCGGACATTCAGTATAGGACGGACGATTGACATCCACGATAATCAGAGCCGTATTCAGGTCCACGATTTCCCGGGCCTGGGCCTCATTTAAAAACATATCGCTGTCATAGTAGGAATTATCCTGAAAACATGCCTTTAACGGGCGCACCGACTTCGTCACCTCATTGAGCACGATATAGGCTTTTTTATTCAGAGCCCTGGCAATACGGTAAACGCCCACGGAAGCGCCGAAGGAGTCCACGTCGCCAATCTTATGGCCCATGATCACAACCTGCTCCTTGCCCTCGATCAGCTGCTTTAACGCGTGAGCCTTAACACGGGCGCGGACGCGAGTGCTCTTTTCCACCTGTTTTTTCTTGCCGCCGTAATAAAAGATCTTTTCCCGCTCCTTGACAACCGCCTGGTCGCCCCCGCGGCCCAGAGCCAGCTCAATGGCATTTTTCGCCCACTCATTGGACTGGGCATAATTGGCAGCGTCGGCGCCCACGCCGATACACAACGTCACAGGCATTTCATTGCCGATATTTATTTCCCGAACCTCATCCAGCAGTGAAAACTTGCTGGACTGCAGTAACGGCAGATAGCGATGCTGAATCACAAACTGATAGCGGTCCTTCTCGATCTTCGTCACGATGGCATCGTAATTTTGCATATATTTGGTAATTTTTCGTTCGATCAGCGCCGCCAGGAGGGATTGGCGCACTTCCTCGGTGCTGTTTAAGGCCTCCTCGTAGTTATCGACAAATATGATACCGCAGACAAGGCGCTGCTCCTGATTTTCCCGGATATAATTGCGGATTTCCGTCTCGTCGAATAAATACATGGTGATGAGGACGTTATCCTCCCCGATATCGACCAGGGCGTTGTGCTCGGAAAAGTCTGTGACCGTGATCCTGGAGAGCTCCGCACGGAAATAATTGCCCTCGTAGGTCACTGGCACGATGGCTTTATTGCCGTCGCCTGGCAGCTTGTCGGAGGTCAGCTCCGGAAATATGTGGTCGATGCCTTTAAATCCCGGCTTTTCATTGGCGATCTCATCAAAGCTGCGGTTGGCCCACAGGAGCTTTCCCTGGCCGTCCAATACGGCATAGGGCACCTGCAGGTCGTAGAGCAGTGCTTTTTGTACCTGCCCGTATTCCAGGGCAAAGTTGACCAGCTCGCTGACGATGATGGGCTTTATCCGATAGTAGATCATCAGCGCCGCGATTAAATAGCAGACAAGACACAGCAGCGCTATGAATCCGGCTTTATAGTCGACGATGAAGATTCCGATGGTCATGGCAATGAGAAGGCAGCTCAATATGAATGGCCATCTTAGATATGACTTTAACTGCCCTTTCAATTTTACCTGATGCTTCATGATTCTTCCTCTCTTTCTCGTGGATGCAAAATATATTTTGAATGGGGGCGCAGAAGTAGATGTGCGGCGCCTGGGTTTTGCCGATTTGCGCGCCCGGGCAAGACTAGTTGTTCTTCACGTTTTGCGCCTCGTTCTTATTTACTCCGCCGGGCTTTGAGCCTGAGAGCCCTTCGGGCCCTCAGGCTCACGGGCTTCGCCCGATGCTGAACGATAAGCACAAATTTGTCTGCTAGCAGCCAATTTGTGCTTCCCATTCAGCGCCCGGCTCATGGCTTTCGTGAATATTATAACATTATCTGCGATTTTGGTAAATAGGTTTGGGGAGAGTTATTTTATGGGTTTGGTTTTTAACTTTGGGCGAAGCCTGCTTTGCGGCTCGTTGCTTGCACCGCACCCGGTTCCGCTTTGCTGCACCGGGTCGTGGCAGTCGCCACAAAGGTGAGCCAGCTCCCCTTTGCGGCTCGTTGCTTGCACGCAAAAAACATCCGCATTTGGTCTGCGGATGTTTAGGGGATTGCTTATGATGAGAATTTATGATAAATAGGGCGCTTTATTTAGCAGCGAATAAGCCATTAAGGTGGGCAGAAGCGCCGCCATGATCAAATCTGTGAAGTTTTGTATTTTTCGTTTGCCGGTCATTTCGCCGTCTCTATTTCCTTTATTTCTTTTCAAATTCCTCCGCTACTTCTTCCAGCAGCCTACGGATCTCCAAGTGCTGCGGGCAGGCTTTTTCGCATTTGCCGCACTTTATACATTCGGACGCCTTTCCATTGTTGACCGTATAAACATTATTGTAATAATAATCAGCATTCCAGTTATGGAAGGTTTTCTTGGCGTTCAGGCAGGCAAACAGATCCGGAATGGAAATGTTCTCTGGGCAGCCATCAGTGCAGTAACGGCAGGCGGTACATGGAACCATATTTTTGCTGCGAAGGATATCGCACACCTGCGCCACAGCAGCCTGTTCCTTTTCGGACAGAGACATGAAATCCTCCATGAAAGAAAGGTTATCCTTCATTTGATCCAGATCGCTCATACCGGAAAGAACCATCGTGATTCCGTCAAAACCAGCAGCATAGCGGATGGCATAGCTGGCGTTACTGCCGCCATCTAAGGCTTTCAGTACCGCATCGGCGTCCTCCGGCAGATTGACAAGGCTGCCTCCCTTGCAGGGCTCCATGACAATGACCGGCTTGCTGTATTTACGACAAACATCATAGCAGGTTTTGCTCTGCACAGCGGCATCATTATAGTCCAGATAGTTGAACTGGAGCAGCACGACCTCGATCTGGGGATATTCCTGTAAAATCCGCTCCAAAACATCTGCCTTATCGTGAAATGAAATACCAAAATGGCGGATTTTACCCTCAGCTTTCAGTTCCAGCGCCGTTTCATAGGCATGGCAGCGCTTGAACTTGGTAAAATTCTCTTCACTCTGGGCATGCATCAGGTAATAGTCAAAATAATCCACACCACAGGCAGCCAACTGGCTTTCAAATAAGGGGCGAACTTCCTCCGATTTGTTGAAAAAGAAATTCGTCAGCTTGTTGGTCAGAATATATCGTTCTCTCGGGTAACGCTTTACAAGACATTCCCGCAGAGCAGTCTCACTTTTTCCGCCTAAGTAACCGTGGGCAGTATCAAAATAGTTAAAACCCTTTTCCAAAAACAGGTCAATTATGTATATTATAAGGAGCTGCTTAGCCTGATCAGATTTTGTAATGTATCTGCAAATTCTTCGATGTAATAGTTTGTATTTTTCTTCAGCCAGAAGGCACAGATTGTCCGCTCAACCGGCATATCCATGCGATACAGAGGAATCCTTTTGATCGTAGGGATGGCTGGCGGCATTGTGCCCATATTTTCAAGAGGCAGAACCCCCCGGTTGCCAAGAACCATCAGCCGGCCTTCTTCCAGATTTTCCGCATAAAGAAAGTTCCCAACAAAGCCCAGAGTATCCCGGTAATAGGCAGCCTCCCCGTCACGCTGTTCCAATGGCGTGATCAGAATGCAGGGCGTTTGTTTCAGTTCTTTCAGAGTCAGATATTCTTTAGCGCTCAGATGATTATTGCCGGAAATCTCAGCAAAGCACTGACATTCAAGCAAAATCCGGTTCTCATATTCTTCGGAAAAAGCACGGCGCTGATCGCTGATGACAATATCCACGCTGCCGAAACGAATGAGATCGTATAATTCTTCATGGGTTCCCGCCACAGTATCAATGGAAATTTCAGGATACAGCTTTGAAAACTCTGCGATTGCCATGTGCAGCTCCTGGCCGCTGTAATTTTTCAGGTAGCCGATCCGCAGCTTTGACTCCTCCGCCTGTCCAATGCGTATCGTTTCCCGCCGCAGATCATCCACTTCATCGAGCAGGACCTTACTTTGCCGATAGAAATACTCCCCCGCAGGCGTTAAAGAAAAGCGCCGGTTTTCACGATGGATCAGTTCAACCCCCAGTTCCTTTTCCAACGCCTGTATCTGCTGGGAAATGGCTGACTGGGAAATATAGCATTGCTCGGCAGCTTCGGTAAAGCTGTTACAGTCTACAATCGTTGTAAAATATCGCATTTGTCTAAGCAGCATTGTTGTGGACTCCTTTCCTGCACTGTGGATAACTCGGCTTCGCGGGCTTTCATATAGGACACCGCATTTTAAACATAGGCTCTTATGAAATAAATTATATATGGATATCGGTATACTTGCAAGGAAGAAAAATGCCATACTTATTACATTGCGTCACTTTAATTAACGATTTGAACGCTATTATTTGAAAATATCTGAAAAAGCTTACAGGTAGTTTACTTTTAATTTAATTTCTTCTATACTTATATTGTTGGATATTCAGCCATATAACTTCGTTCCACGCAAAGGAACCCCTGGGTAATACAGCCTCATTTTCCAAAATGGATCGAGACGTCAGGGCATAGCTGAATGATTATGAATGTCACTTATATTTTTAAGGAGGTTTTTAATATGTCAAAGGTTTACATTTTTATGGCCGATGGTTTTGAAGAGATCGAAGGTCTGACGGTAGTAGATATGATGCGCCGTGAAAACATTGATATTTTTATGGTTTCGTTAAATGACAGCCCCCAGGTCACCGGTTCACACGGGATCACGATCCTGACGGATGGCACCATGTCCGACGTCAATTATGACGACGGAATCATGTTTGTGCTTCCCGGCGGTATGCCCGGCACGAACCATCTGGCCGCAAATAAGGACTTAGGGGAAATGCTCAAAAAAGCCGCAGCCGATGATAAATACGTGGCAGCCATCTGTGCCGCTCCCAGCGTGCTCGGCGGCCTTGGACTGTTAAGCGGCAAAAACGCCACCTGCTATCCAGGATTTGAAAACCGGCTCACAGGCGCTCACTGCAAAACAGACAATGTCGTTGTGGACGGACATACGATCACAAGCAGAGGTATGGGTACAGCCATTGATTTTTCTGCGCAGCTCATTGCATTGCTCAAGGATGAAGAAACAGCCAAAGAACTGAAAGCTTCGATCATGTTTAATTACTAATATCTGTACAAAACCGGCCCATACTCAAGACAGAATCCCACGCCTGGTCACTGGCTGACGGCGATTCCGGACAAGAGTATAAGCCGGTATAACTTATATCGATTTATTTCTTACAGGGTCTTAAATCGTAACCGTTCAGTCCTTCTGCACGGTTACTTTAAAGCCGGTAAACGCCCTCAGGAAATCCTTCCAGAACATCCCCTTTAGGAATTTTCACAACCTTACTCTCTTTATCCCAAACCATTTGACAATAATTTTCCTCCGTCAGCGGCAGCCACCCCTGGATAAACTCTGGCACAGACGGACCAGTTTGCCCGTTTTCAGTACAAAGCGTTCCATTTTCGATAAAATAAGCAAATGTCTCATGTATTTTCTGCCCTAAAGCTCTGGCCGTATTCAGGCTTTCCTCATCGCGGAAAAACATAGCGTCCGCCCCTTCAAATGCCAGCATCTGGTCAAAGCAGTGGGCCGCCGGCAACAGCTCCACGCTATACTGCCATACATGGCAGCCCTTGCCGCTCATGCGTTTTGCCAGACGGTAGCTGTACATGCGGTACATATAGTCCGTAAAAATACGCACCCATTCCTGGTTTTTATCAGCATCCTCCGGATCATGGCCCAGACGCGCCCGTTCCGCCTCCACAAAAGCATCAAATACCTCGTGGGCCAATGGCGCATTAAGCCCGAATAAACCTTTCGCACTTTCCGACGCTGCTTTCCACAGATCAGGATTCATCATCTGCATAAAACAGAGCTCATGGCGGCTGCTGCCGATCATGGCATTGCCGGACCAGAGGGTACCGTTCTTGGCCAGCGGTTCCCAATCCACAGGGATCACCGCGCCATCGGCCACAGGTCCGAACAGGCACGTATTTCCCGGGCGGTCCGTATATACCTTTTGAATCTTGATAATATCATCCGCCGGCATCGTCAGCAGATCGGAAGCGGTAATATGTCGTTCCAACACCTGTGCAGCCGTTTTTAAAAAGGCTTCTGTCGTCTTCGTTCCGGTATCCAGACTGCGGACACTTTGTGTTGCGCCGCTGGACAGGATTATCTGGTTAACATAAGTGTTCAATTCCTCCATCAGCATCAAAGCGCCAATGGATTTTGCACCGGCAGAGCTTCCCAATAATGTGATATTTTCCGGATCACCGCCAAAGGCCTGGATATTTTCATAAATCCAGCGCAGAGCGCTCATCTGATCTAAAAGGCCGCAGTTCCCGCTGCCGGCGTATGCCTCACCTAAAAACGCGTCAAGCGGCATAAAGCCTAAAGCGCCCAAACGGTAATTGATCGGAACATAAATAAATTGATGGCTGCCAATCACACGATCCGGCGTATGCCCCTGGTTACTCCCGTCCTGAAAGGCGCCTCCGTGGATTTCCACAAGCACCGGAAGCTTTTTCCCGGCGATGGCGGCGGCATTCGTTTTGCCGTCCTCTCCGGCCCCCACATTGCAGGAAGCATCTGCTCCGGCCACAGTATTGACGTTGCCGTCCTCTCCGCTCCCGTTACAGCCCAGGCCATCCTCTCCGGCTGCGGGCACGTAAATATTCAAATTCAGACAATCCTCGTCAAATTCCTCCCGCTTAGGCAATTCCTTCAGCCACGGCATAGGCCGGTCGTATACCTGGATCGCCTTTTTCCCAAACCGCGTACCATCATAAATACCGCTCCAGGATGTTTTTTGAGGCGCCTTAAATCGTTCCGCCATCGCGTAAGGAATCCCCTTAAAGCAAAGGTACCCATTTTCCACAACACCACGCACCGCACCACAATTTGTATTGACAATACATTCTGCACCATTCGTCTGTTTTGATAAATTTTGATCCATTTTTATCCCCCTAATTATAATTATATTTTCATTGCGCTGCAAAGAACTATCCGATATACTAAAATCATACCCCTGGAGCCCTGACAGCATAGCGCCCGGCTCCATCTCACCCCGATCCGATCACGAAAGGAGTTTTCCCATGGAGCTTCTGCAGCTTTACTACTTCCGGGTTACTGCCCGCTGCGAACATATATCGGCAGCCGCCCGGGAACTCCATATTGCCCAGCCGGCCCTCAGCCAGACCATCAAGCGTCTGGAAAATGAACTTGGCACCCCGCTGTTTGACCGCACAGGCAAACACATCCGCCTCAATGACTGCGGCCGGGTATTTTTAAAATACACAGATACCGTCCTGAATGCATTAAGTGACGCTAAGGCCGAGCTGGCCGACATGAATAACGCCAACCCACAGCCGGTTTCATTTTCGGTACAGGCGGCCTCCTCGCTGCTGCCGGACATCCTGGAGCGCTTCCGCAGCCAGCAGCCGGATATCCATTTTCAGATATCACAGTCTGCCGCAGTCCGTGGCAGCAGCGATGATATCGACCTGACTCTCCATGCCGCAGCCACTTTTACACAGACGCCGGAAACCGCGCTGCTCCTTGAAGAGCCGATGGTCATTGCCCTGCCGGGAAACCACCCTCTGGCCGGTGAAGGGCCTTTAAAGCTGCGTGCCCTGGCCAATCAGCCATTTGCCAGTCTTTCCAGGGAGTCCAACCTCTATGCGATCACCCGGCATTACTGCGCCCTGGCCGGTTTTGAACCCCAGATATCCCTTTCCTGTGATAATCCTCAGGCGTTCAGGGAATTGCTGGGTCTGAATATGGGGATTGCTCTTGTACCTGCCATAACCTGGCCGGACATGGCGGGGAGCGGTATCGTCACACGACCGGTGGCGGATATCCCATGCACCCGATACCTGCTGCTCTCATGGAAATGCAGCCGCTACCTGAGCGCTCCGGCCGCCGTTTTCCGCAGCTTCCTCATCGATTACTTTAAGGAGCTGGCCGGCCGCTAAATCCCCTTGCGTCTTCGATGCCCCAGCGTCTCCGCAAATTCCTCATATTTCTTTACCGCGCCGGCATTCTCTGCTAGAGCGTGTTTTAAAAATACGATCTAAATCCCCCAGAGGTATCCGGCCGCCGCCATGAGCAGCGGGATCGTCACAATGGAGCACACGGTACTGAGGCAGACGCTTTTCACCGCCTGCGTATAATTTTTATTATGTATCTGGGCAAAAATAGCCACATTTGAGCCTACCGGCGTGGCGGCCACAATGAGGATCGCCAGCTTTAAAGTCATATACTGCGCCGGGATGGGCGTGAGTACCAGCAGTGTTACCGCCGGAATCACAATCAGACGGACAAGCGTACTGGCATACGCGGTTTTATCTGTAAACATCTGCCGCGCTGTCGTCTGGGCCAGATAAGTGCCCAGGCTGATCATGGCGATGGGTGCATTCATGCCAGCGATCAGTGAAAAGGTTCCGGTAAAGACAGCGGGCACCTCCACAGGAAGCACAAACAGAACGATTCCCACGACCATACTGATCAACACCGGATTGGTCAGTATCTTCCTGGCACTGATCTGCTTTTTATCTTTTGTTATTACAAACACCCCATAGGTCCACTGAAGTAGATTCAGCAGTGCCACAAAGGCGGATACATAAAATACCGCCTCGGTTCCCAGCACCGCCTGGACCAGTGGAATGCCCATAAAGCCCGCATTGGAAAATGCGGTACCAAAATTTTCGATGGGATGCTTTTTAAATATGAGCTGTGAAATCACCATGGCCAGCGCAAGTGCAAGTGCCGACAGTCCAAAGGACAACGCCAGCCCCCGGAAGCGCTCCATGGAAAATTCCGTCATATAAGCATTAATGACCACGCAGGGCATGATCACATAAATAAGTACATTGCCCAGCTCCTTACTGCCGTCCTTTGTAATCTTTTTGAACTTAAACAGCAGCAGTCCGATCAACATTAAAATAAACATTATAACGATCTGTTTTAAAAGTATTGCAATCAGTTCCATATTCTCCCTCGTAATCTCCCTCATTTATTTTATTAATTACAATCTGCCGCCAATTTCCACAGGAAAACTGGCGCCCCGCCTGCGCATCAGTACATTTACTATTTATAAATTGTCGTGGACCTCCGCTGGAAATCTGCGCCCCGCCTACGCATCGGCACATTCCTTATTTATAATTTGTCGTAAACTTCCATGGGAAATCTGCGCACCTCCTGTGCGTCGGCTTAACTTTTATTATAACGTTATTTTTATATAGAGTAAAATATATTATTACCTATATATTTATATCTTTAATCTTATATACAAAGTCGCCCCTCTCCCCAGCAATCTCACACCCAAACTTCAAACCCCATAACCACCAGGGAACACCTCTAGCCAGCGGCAGCGCCAGAAGGGAACCCCGAAGGGTAGCGGGTCTGCCTCAGATCCACGTTAGTATAATTTCGCATCGGTTTGTATAATTCCGCATCGGTTACTAAATTTGAAAGTGGGCAAACGATTATTGCCAGACCGATTGTTCTGGGTTAAAATAGAATACAGGTAACAAAAATATATACGCTTTAAAATAGGAGAAGAACACAATGAACAAACCCAATGTTATTTTAATGTTTGTGGATGATTTAGGGATTGGCGATATTTCCGCCTTTAATCCGGAGGGGAAGATCCACACAAGCCATGTGGACCGTCTGGCCCGTGACGGCATGATGTTTACCGATTCGCATTCATGCTCCGCCCTGTGCACCCCATCCCGGTACAGTCTGCTTACCGGGCGCTATCCGTGGCGTTCCCGCCTGAAATTCCTCGTATTGCCCGGCGACAGCGATCCGCTCATCGAAAAAGACCGTATGACCATGGCCCACATGTTTAAAAATGCCGGCTATCGCACCGCCTGTGTAGGGAAATGGCATCTCGGCCTGGAATGGGCCGTCAATGAACATCCGGCACCGGAGGATTTCGGAGAAAGCCCCGAATACTATGAAAATCTCAAAGTCCGCGGAGGACAGCGGCTTCCGTCCACCCACCTCGGCCGGGTCAATCCGGTACAGGGGCTGGATATTGATTACAGTAAACCGATCACCTATGGACCGAACCAGTACGGCTTCGACTATTTTTATGGTCTGCCGGCCTCCCTGGACCAGCCTCCCTTTGTCTACATAGAAAATGACCGTGTTTTGGAAATGCCCACCGCTGTCTCAGGCCACATTAAGCTGGACCGCGACGGCGCCTCCATGCAGAGCCAGTGGGAGCGCGGCCCCATTGCCCCCAGCTATGACCACGAACAGGTGCTGGACGATATGAATGACAAGGTACTTGAACTCATCGATCATTACTCTGACGGTGATGAGCCATTTTTCATCTATTATCCCACACCGGCAGTCCACGGCCCCCTGCTGCCCAACAAAAAATTCAAAGGCAGCTCCGGCTTAAATCTTTACGCCGATGTGGTCCTCCAGGTAGACGACATGGTGCGCCAGATCACAGAAAAGCTGAAAGCCAAAGGCATTTATGAGGATACCATCTTTATATTTACAAGTGATAACGGCTGCTCCGGCGTTGCGGATTACCCGTTCCTGCTCTCAAAAGGCCATAACCCCAGCGCCATTTACCGGGGCAAAAAGGGCGCCATCTATGAGGGCGGCCACCGCGTACCTACGATCGTTTCCTGGCCGGCAGCGATTCCGGCGGGTACCGTGTGCGACAGCCTTGTATGCCACTCCGACTTCTTCCGCAGTTTTTCCGATATCCTCGGCATTTCCCTGCCGGACAATGCGGCTGAGGATTCCATATCCAATCTGCCGCTGTGGAAAGATCCAAAAGCTTCCGTCCGCGAGGATGCCGTCTTTGCATGCAGCTCCGGCTACATGGCGATTGAAAAGGATGGCTGGAAGTTAGAGCTGTGTGAAAACGGCGGCGACACTCCCAAGGCTATGGGCTCGGCATTCCAGGGCCGCCCTGTGGATCAGAAATTTGAGCTTTATAATCTCCGATCGGATGTGCGCGAAACGACCGATGTTTATGAACAGCAGCCAGAAATCGTGGAGCAGCTAAAGCAGCAGTTAACCAAACGTCTGGACGACGGCC
Organism: Lachnospiraceae bacterium; assembly: GCA_902363555.1. Lineage (GTDB taxonomy): Bacteria > Bacillota > Clostridia > Lachnospirales > Lachnospiraceae > Catenibacillus. Next base: position 213,066 of record CABJAM010000002.1, read on the forward strand.
GCACGACCGATGGCGCTCCACAGGAAAATTTCGTTCCCGAGGACGAACTATGGGTGCAGATTAACTGGAAAATGTAGAAAAATCTCAAAACCTCTTGACAAAATCCCGCGCCCGCTGCATATAATAAGTGAGCGCGGATTTTTATTAACCCTTTGCCGCATTTCGCTGCGGCGTTTTGCCCCGCGCTGACCAATTAGGGTAACCGTTCGGAGCTTCTGAATTGTTACCAATAAGGAGGTACTATTATGTCAATGGATGACTATGACAAAGCGTTAAGGCTCGGTCAGAAAAAGTTTCGCGAGCAGGCTTCTTCCGGAAATTACCCATATCTTCCGGTACTGGATGATCTGCTGGCGCAGACAGATATTGAAAGCCGTACAAATCTGGGTATGGTGGATATTCCGCTGGAGCTCATCGTAGGCACAAGCACCGAAGGCCGTACAACTGCTTTTGCCTCAAACTTTATGCCGATCCTGGAACCGAAATCGGAATTTGCCATGAAATGGGCGCTGCTTTGTGATGCTCTGATCGATGAAGGCCAGCGCGATCCGGTTACCGCCTATGAATTTATGGGCCGCTTCTATATTATAGAAGGAAATAAGCGTGTCAGCGTTTCCAAATTTCTCGGAGCTGTCAGCGTGGTTGGAACTGTAACCCGTATGGTTCCAAAGCGCAGCGACGATCCCGCCAATAAAATATATTACGAATTTTTGGATTTTTATAGACTCACACACATTAACTATGTATGGTTTTCCCAAGAAGGCAGCTATCCGCGTCTGATGAAGCTGATCGATAACAGCTCAAACGTGGAATGGACGAAGGATGAACAGTCTCTGTTCCGCTCCGCCTGGCTGGCATTTAACCGGGAATATAAGGCTCTGGGCGGTGAAAAGCTGTCCTGTACACCGGCAGACGCTATGCTGACTTATATCGAACTCTTCGATTATGCCACCCTGTTTGAGGACACACCCGAGGAGATCCGTCACAATATGACAAAAATATGGGATGAATTTCTGTTGATCGACAAGGACGATTCCATTGCCCTGCTGATGAATCCCAATGAGGAAGCGCCCAAAAAGGGCATATTAAGCAAGCTGCTCTCCTCCGGTCCGGAGCATCTCAAGGTCGCTTTTATTCATCATAAAACAGCAGAAACAAGCGCCTGGACCTATGGACATGAGCTGGGCCGCGCCCATCTGGATCAGATTTTCGGGGATACGATAGAAACCTGCTCCATCGATGATGTGGAGCCGGGCGATGATGCTTATGACGCCATTGAACAGGCCATCGATGAAGGCTGTAACGTTATATTTACCACAACTCCTGAATTTATCAATGCCAGCCTGAAGGCCGCCATCGAGCATCCGGACATACGTATACTGAACTGCTCACTGAATACGCCCCACCGCTATATCCGTACCTATTACGGCCGTATGTACGAGGCTAAATTCCTTTCAGGTATACTGGCCGGCGCGATCACACAAAATAATAAGATCGGTTACATCGCCGACTATCCGATTTACGGCATGACTGCCAATATCAACGCCTTTGCTCTGGGTGCCAAGATGGTCAACCCGGATGTGAAGATTTATCTGGAATGGTCCACTTTAAAGGACACCGATCCTTATGAGCGTTTTAAAGAAAAAGAAATTATAGTCATCTCCAACAAGGAAATGATCACGCCCAACAGTAAAACCCGGGAATTTGGTCTGTACGCTGAAAAGAACGGTATAAAGACAAACCTCGCCATGCCGGTATGGCACTGGGGTGTCTTTTATGAGAAGATCATCCGCAGCATTTTAAGCGGCGCATGGAAAGCCGATGATGAAACGGATGATCTGCAGGCACTGAACTACTGGTGGGGCATGTCCGCCGGTGTCATCGACCTGATCTATTCCGAAAAAATACCGGCAGGCACCTTGCAGCTCATGCGTCTTTTAAAGCGTACCATCTGCGACAATAACTTTGTTCCGTTTACCGGCCCCCTTTATGACCAGACTGGCGCTCTGCGCTGCGATGAAAATGTGATCATGGAGCCGGAGGATGTCATTGCCATGGATTGGCTGGTAGATAACATTATCGGTATCATCCCCACACCGGATGAGCTTATTGATGACGCCAGAGATGTTGTGCTCCAGCACGGCGTTGCTTTAACAGAAACCAAGTAGATACGGCAAAAAGCGTGCCAGAGTGTGCAAATCAGCGCTTTAGATACACACGCAGGACCTGCGGTCCTGATGGCGCGCTCCAGTAATGAGAAGGAAATTTTACGATGAAAATAATGGTACTCTCAGATACGGAATCCCGTTCACTGTGGGATTTTTTTGAAAAAAGCAAGCTGGACGGTATTGATCTGATTTTGTCCTGCGGGGATCTCAATCCAAAATACCTGTCCTTTCTCTCCTGCTTCACAAAAGCCCCCATACTTTACGTCCACGGAAACCATGACGCCAAATATGATATGGACCCGCCGGAGGGCTGCATCTGCATTGATGATAAAATATATAATTTTAACGGTGTGCGTATTCTTGGCCTTGGCGGCTCCATGCGCTATAAAAATGGGCCTTATCAATTTACTCAAAGGGAAATGAATGCGCGCATCCGCAAAATGCGCTTTTCAATCATGCGCAACAGAGGGTTTGATATTTTGCTCACACACTCCCCGGCCTACAAGCTCAACGACGGCCAGGATCTGCCCCATATGGGTTTTGAGGGATTTATCGATCTGATGGACAAGTATGAGCCCAAATATTTCTGCCACGGACATGTCCATATGTCTTACGGCCGGGAGCACAAACGACTGGATAAATATAAAGAAACAGAAATCATCAATGGCTACGAAAAATATGTGTTTACCTATGGGGAAAAACAGCTACCGGAGATGTGATAACATGCGATTAACAAAGGAGGGATAACATGACATTTATGCAGCTTGAATTTTTTATCGCTGTCATGGAAAGCGATACGTTCCTTGATGCCGCCGACAAGCTGAATATTTCCCAGTCCTCGCTGTCCAAGCAGATTATGAATCTGGAAAAGGAGCTGGGCGTCACCCTTCTTGACCGCAGCCGCCGCTCGGCCTCTCCCACCCGGGCCGGGCGCCTGTTTTATGAGGACGCCTTAAAGCTTATGGCGGATTTTGAACAGATGAAGGGCCATATGACGCCATTTTCTGACGCCGTGGCCGGTCAGATCCATCTGGGAACATTGCCGATCCTCAGCCAGTATAAAATCACGCCAATCCTGCGTGGCTTTTGCGAGGCATACCCCGGCATACAATTACACATCGACGAGGTAGAGGATGAGCAGTTGATCTACGGGCTAAAGCACGGGATTTATGATCTTGTGCTCGCCCGGGATACACTGCTTGGCGCGCCGGGCTTTAAATCCTGGCCGCTGGCATCCGACCGTCTGGCCGCACTTGTCTGCCAAAATCACCCGCTGGCCAGCGCATCCGCCATTTCATTAAAATCCCTGTCCGACGAAAATTTTATATTAATGCGCAGGCAGAGCAGTATTTATCAGCTCAGCATCGATAGCTGCATGGCTCAGGGCTTTACGCCCAATGTTATACGTACCGCCCGCATCGAATCAATTTTGAGCGCCGTGGCGTCCGGGGAGGGCGTCAGCCTTTTGTGCCGTAAAAACTTTACGGTTTTCAATCCGGACGGCATCGCCGTACTGGAAATCGAACCCAAAATCGAAACCTCGGTGTATCTGGCTTATATGGAAAAGCAAAATCTGTCGAAAGCGGCGCGGATCCTTTGGAAATATATCACTCGCACAGCACTGCTGTAAAATTAATGCTAGAGCGCGCATACGGCGAAACAGGCAGTGCTGGAAGTGTAGCGAGGTTTCCAGCCGGATGAAACACCAACCATTAATTTAATTCTTTCATAGGGCGGATATCATAATCGTCCATATTTACAGCTTTAAACCGGGAACGGATGAAATGGTCTTTAAGCGCATAGGGTACGGTGCAGTCAAAGATTGTCTTGCATGTCATTCCTTTATCCTTTAAAGCCGGATTATATTCCGGGCTGGCGGACGGGTCCAGCGGATGGCAGCGGACCCCCGGCAGGAACACCGTATCCACATCGCCCTGATACCGGGTGTTCAATGCCCATAACACATCATTGCTGTCAAAGATGTCCACGTCCTCATCGACCAATATAACATGCTTTAATTCGGAAAATGCGGTGAAGGCCACAAGAGCTGCCTGACGCTGCCGCCCCTCGTCGCTGGGCACTCGTTTACAAAACTGGATGACAGCCATATATTTACCGCCGCCGGAAGGATGAGAATAAACATTTTTTACACGCCCCGGCAGCGCTTTTTCCAAAAGCGACAAAATACTGGCCTCCGTAGGAATCCCGGCCATATTCACATGCTCCTCACTGGGGCCGATACACGTCTGCATGATCGGATGTTTCCTGTGCGTCACCGCCTTTACACGTATGACCGGAAGCTCGCCGGAAACAAAACCTGTGTATCCTGGAAACTCAGGCATAGCTTTTCCTGTATTCGTATTGATATCCTCCCGCATACGCTTATTCGCCACAAGTTCACCTTCGATAACAAATTCCGCATTGGCAATAGCATACTCGTCCACCGTTTTACATTTAGTTAACTTTACCGGGCAGCCGCGCAGCGCCCCGGCGATGGACAGCTCGTTAAAGCCCAGCGGTGTGGTTGGCGGTTCAAAACAGGAGGCGATCTCTATGGCGGGGTCCACACCGATGCTGATACTGATCGGCAGATTACAGCCCTCCCGCTCCGCTTTTTCCCGAAAGGCATCCAGATGCCGTATTCCAGGCGTAAAAAACATAGTCAGCTCATCCCTGGACTGAAGGCAGAGCCGATGTATCGTCACATCACCGGTCTTTGTCTCAGGGTCCGAAGCATAGCACATTCCCATCGTAATGTATGGCCCGGCATCATCCTCAGTGTTTTTAGGCGCCGGCAGTATTTTGCGGATATCAAAGTCCGCGTCTGTGGCATAGTGGACCTCCTCCTGGCAGACAGCTTCCCTGTTTGCCACCGTTACCGGCATGACCGGATGGGCTGCAGCTTCCATCAAATGATGGCCCAACTGCTCCGGCGGGCAGTCCAGAAGATACCCCACCCGCTTTCTTGAAGCCAGCAGGCCGATCAGCACCCGCTTATCGGGAAAGCCCTTCAGTTGATTAAACATCAGCGCCGGCCCTTCCTTCGTGGGCCGCATCACTGTACCGCCGGCCCCCACGTGACGGTAAATTCCTGAGATTTCCGCGTCCGTATCCACCGGTGTATCCGTAAAAGCCATCTGCCCCTCGTGCTGCATCAGGCATTCGATCGCACTTCTTAAATCCTCTACCATGATTATTCCTCCTTAATTACGTACACAACATTGGCCATTTTTTTCCGTAGCAGCATCGGCCTCTTTTTTCACGGCAATATCAGCCATATTTTTTGCGGCAATATCAGCTATTTTTTTGCGGCAATATCAGCTATTTTTTTGCGGCAATATCGGCTATTTTTTTTGCGGCAGCTTTACACATTTTCACAACGGCATCGATCTGAGCTTTTGTAATGTTATCCACATGGATCCCGCTGATCACACAAATATTGGGGTTCATCGTTTTCTCATCCAATGTACTTTGTAAAATTCCCTGTATTTCCCCGGCCATCATTGACGTGATGATATTTTCCTTATGCCCCGGTGCTGCCATAGTTTGTTCGTTCAGGCTAACAGCGCCGATATGCGGGCGGTGCCCGCCGGAAGCGATCACAAGAAAATCGCTGTTTATTTGATACAGTTCAAAAAGGATGCCCACGCCCATGTCATCATCGGTATATTCCCATATTTTTTTCATTCGGCTCACCTCACACCTTCCGGTCCGCCCTTCCAGCGCCGCCCGAAGGCATAATCCAATCCAAACTGGTCCATGATCTTCATAATCTGATGATCGATAATATCCTCCACGGTTTCAGGGTGGCTGTAAAATGCGGGCATCGGCGGCAGGATCACAGCCCCCAGTCTGGATAGCTTAAGCATATTTTCCAGGTGAATGGCATTTAACGGCGTCTCTCTGGGGCACAGCACCAGCCGCCGTTTTTCCTTCAGCGCCACATCGCAGGTCCGGGCAATGAGATGATCACAAAATCCGACTGCGACTCCCGCCAGTGTTTTCATGCTGCATGGCAGCACAATGACACCGTCCACAGGAAAAGAACCGCTGGCGATATCCGCAGCCAGGTCATGGTCATCATAGAGTACATCGGCCAGCGCTTCCACATCAGCCTTTTTATACGAAGTCTCGATTTCCAGGTTTACATAAGCATAGTCACTGAAAACCACATGCGTTCTCACATTTTCCAACGGCTTTAAGGCTTCCAGCAGCTTTATCGCATATATTGTGCCGCTGGCGCCGGTGACACCTACAACCAGATCCATAAAATCCCTCCATTTATATGTTTATATTTATTTTACGGGAATCATTTCCCGCAATCAATTCAACTAATTTCCACAATCGATTCCATTACGGAAACATTCTGGTTATTTTTCACACTCACGCCGCCCGTAGCGTATTGTGTGTTGACATTGTGTATACACAGTGTTATGCTCATATCAAGGAGGTGATTTTATGCTTCAATCCGTAGTGAATGTGCGCTTTGACGAAGATTTGAAAAAACAGCTTGACAGCGTTTGTTCAGAGCTGGGGATCACCGTTTCTTCAGCCATTACCTTATTTGCCAAAAAGGTGGTCCGGGAAAAACGTATCCCATTTACGCTCAGCCTGGAATCAGAGCCCCAGACAGCTTCATCTGAAATCGCCGGCACACTGGAGGAGATCGAGAAGCTAAAGCAGGCCATGGAAGCTCTTGAGCAGCGCCTGAGCAATGCCACCGCACATTCATCGAATACGCAGCATAAGACAATGAAACTAAAAACCGCATTAATTTTTAGGGATTATATGGTTATCCAGAGAGAAAAACCTTTTGTTATCTGGGGAACAGGGGAGCCCGGCCAGGAGGTGACCGTCTCCATTCAGCAAAAGACCGGAAAAACGACAGTTTTGCAGGATGGCCGCTGGATGGCAGTTCTTCCCGCGTTACATACGTCGGAGGACGAACTGCTGATCATTTCCACAGAGGAAGAAAGCCTGACCTTGCAGAAGGTGGCCGTGGGCGAGGTGTGGCTGGCCGGAGGCCAGTCCAATATGGAATTTCACATGCGCTACGATGCTGATAAAGCCGCGGAGCTTTCAACCTGCCGCAATGTAAATATCCGATTTTTTGATTTTCCTGAGATCAGCTACCCGGAACAACTGACGGACTTTGATTATTCCAGATTCGGTATATGGCGCACCTGTGACGAAGATCAACTGGAATACTTTTCTGCCGTGGGATATTATTTTGCAAAGCATTTACAAAGTAAACTCAAGGTACCTGTGGGGATCATCGGCTGCAACTACGGCGGTTCTCCGGCCTGTGCATGGCTCAGCGAGGATACGGTCCAGGAGGCAGGCCCCATCTGGCTTGAGGAGTACCGCAGCGCCATCGCCGGGCTGGATATCGAGAGCTATAAAAAGGAATTTCGCTCCAATCCTATGAATGACCGGTCAAACCCGTTTTCCGATCCCTTTGGAGAAATGATGATGTTCCCCACGACACGGGAATTTCAGTTGGAGCTTATGAGCCGGGCGCCGCAGGATTTTGGAGGGAGCACCGGGCCCTATGATCCATGGCGGCCCTGCGGGTTATATGAAACGATGTTAAAGCCTTTGGTTCCCTATGGCATCCGGGGATTTCTATGGTATCAGGGCGAGAGCGACGATGCCCACCCAGACCTGTACGGCGCTATGCTCACGGCTTTAATTAATGAATGGCGCAGTCTCTGGAGGGAACCGCTGCCTTTTTTACTTGTCCAGTTGGCGCCCTTTGAAGCCTGGCTGGACTGCCATGGAACACATTTCCCCACACTGCGCAGCCATCAGGAGCAGGTTGCTGACAGTTTGCCGGATGTGTATATGGCCTCCATCGGTGATGTGGGGATGCGCTACGATATCCATCCCAAGAAAAAACAGCCCGTAGGTACCCGTCTCGCCCTGCTGGCACTTGGACATGTATACGGAATGGATATCGCCTGCGACGCCCCCCGCGCAGCGCACTTATCAAAAGGAGCTGAGCTGACAATCACATTTGGCAATGCGAATCAGCTTTCCTGTCGGGATGCTGACATCCATGCACTCTCCGTTTATGCCGACGGACAGCTATTGGAAAACTTCACGACGCGTCTGGAGGGCAATGCCTTAGTTCTTTCATGTGACGCGATTTCATCTGCGAAAAGTATCCGCGTACTGTTTGCTCAAACAGATTATTATGAAATAAATCTTTATAATGAGGCCGATATTCCTGTATTACCTTTTGAGCTTGTCTGGGAGGCATAATTACACTCGCGGGATAACGGCCCCGCGAGTAGTAACTTATAATCCACTGAAAAATGCCACGCTCTTATTAATTTTAGGCATCAGCAGGTCAAACATTTCCGGAGTCAATGACTGAGGCCCGTCACACAGGGCCTTCTCCGGATTGTTATGCACTTCGATCATTAAACCATCCGCGCCGGCGGCAATGGCGGCCAGGGCCAGCGGCTCCACCATCCAGCGGATACCGGCGGCATGGGACGGGTCCACGATGACTGGAAGATGAGATTTCTTTTTCAGCATGGGGATTGCGGACACATCCAGCGTATTTCGCATGGATGTTTCAAAGGTACGGATGCCCCGCTCGCATAAAATTACATTTTCATTGCCGCCGGCCATAATGTACTCTGCACTCATAAGCAGCTCCTCCAGTGTATTGGCAAGCCCGCGCTTTAGAAGCACCGGCGTTTTCAGCTTTCCTACCTCTTTTAACAGTTCAAAGTTCTGCATATTCCGGGCGCCGATCTGTATAAGATCCACATTCTCAAACAGCCCGATATGCTCGGTGGACATCAGCTCGGTAACGACAGGCAGTCCGCTGGATTTTTTAGCTTCCAGAAGCATCTTCAAGCCTTCGTCCTGAAGCCCCTGAAAGGCGTACGGCGATGTTCTCGGCTTGAAAGCACCGCCCCGCAAAAGTCCGGCGCCGCTTTTTGCCACAGCCATGGCCACACCGTTCATCTGCTCTGTACTTTCGATGGAGCATGGGCCGGCGATCACCTGAAAATGTCCGCCGCCGATACGCTTTCCGGCAACGTCCACAACGGTATCCTCCGGATGAAATTTCCGGTTGGCTTTTTTGTATGGCTCCTGAACCCGCTTTACGGTTTCTACGATTTTTCGGGCGGACAGCCAGTCGATGTTGATTTTGGTCGTGTCGCCGATGAGCCCCCACAATAAGGTCTCCTGGCCCCTGGATTCGTGAATATCCAGACCGATGGCTTTAATCTCTTGTCTTAATAAATTAATTTCCGATTCCGGGGCATTTTCTTTAAAAATAATAATCATAATATAATCCTCCTGATTTTAAAATAATTTCCGGGGCGCGTCGCTTCGCACACCGGTCTTCGCTCCGCCCGCCGGACACACACTGCATCCGGCTCCACTTCGTTCCGCCGGATCGCGGCGGTCGCCACAAAGGTGCGCAAGCGCCCCTTTGCGGCTCGTCGCTTCGCGCACCTGTCTCCGCTTCGCGCAAAAAAACCGATGTTGCGGGAACATCGGCTTTTGTCAATTGAGAGTTTTCATTGATAAAAGATGTTAATGATGGTTCCGACGCAACAAAATTAATCCGCACTTTCTAAAGCCCGGATAATAATAACCATATTCAAAAGTAAAAGATACGGTTTTAATTGCTGCCATCGGTAACCTCCATTAACGCACACACATTTTCATTTAAGGTTCAGATGCTTTTGTAATCGTCCAATCTCTCTGAACGATTATATTTTTCACATCTGATTGTTAGAGTATAGCAAATTCCATTGTCGATGTCAATAGCAATTTAAAGCGTAACGGTTTAAAGCGTGAAAGTATGTAGCGATTTGTTATATTTTGTCGCTTATGGAGATAATAATGTCGAAACTTTTGACACGTTTTTTGTTGAATTCAGGAGATAACTATGTTACTCTATGGTTACAAAATAATCTTGATAGAGCTTAATGATTATCACATATATACCAAATCAGATCTTCTGTCGCCGGCTTCCGGTTCCGGCCAGCTTCATTGCCGTTTCGGGCAATATCTCCATTATAGTCAAATTCTCAGTAAACACTCTAACGTATTATTCTAATACATTAAAATACCCGACAATCTATTAATTTATTTATTAGGAGGCACTTTATGGTAAATCTGTTACAACGATATTTTCCTATGATTCGCTCACGCGATGAAGTATTATCAAAAATTCATTCCAATACAGATTTGGATACGCTCTTTAATCAGTGGACGGCGGATGAACAGGAAGAATTTTTAAACTTTACTTCCGGCGTCCGTGGCATTAAGGTACTCTATGACTCTTTCTTTAAAGAGCTTATGAATCCGGAAACCGTACCTGAGCGGTTAAGCGATTTTCTCTCACTGCTCCTGAGACAATCTGTAAAAATTGTTCAGGTGCTGCCCAATGACACTACACGCATTACCGATGAAGGCTCACTGGTCATTATGGATATTGTTGCCGAATTGGATAACGGAACCATCGTAAATATCGAAGTTCAAAAAATCGGATACGCCTTTCCAGGCCAGCGCTGCGCATGCTATTCCTCGGACCTGCTGCTCCGGCAGTATAAACGGGTGCGCAGTCAGGCAAGTAAACGACGCAAGTTCAGTTACCGTAATATTAAAACGGTCTATACAATTGTCCTTTTTGAGACAAGCACAAGCGCATTTCATAAATATGATACAATCTATCTACATAACTTTGAACAGAAGTCCGACAGCGGCTTGAAAATGGAATTATTGCAAAAATATACATTCGTTCCACTTGACATCTTTAAGACAAACCTTCAAAATAATGGTATACGAAGCAAACTGGACGCATGGCTTACTTTCCTGAGTGTCGATGACCCCAAATGGATTATCGAGGTCATCCGGCTCTATCCCGAATTTAAGGCCATGTACGAGCATGCATATGACATATGCATGAATATTGAGAAGGTGATGGATATGTTTTCAAAAGAATTATACGAACTGGACCGGAACACTGTACTTTATATGATCGACGAAATGCAGGAGGAAATTGACAGAAAAAGAGCTGAACTGGAATCCACAAATGTAAAGTTGGAATCTGCAAATGAAAAACTGGAGTCTACTACCGAAAAGCTGGAGTCCACTACTGAAAAACTGGAGTCCACTACTGAAAAGCTGGAATCCACTGCCGAGCTTTTAAAGCGCAAGGACGAAGAACTCCAGCGCATACAGGAAGAAAAAGAACGACAGTTTGCTCAAATGCAGCAACGCATTGACGAACTCCAGCGCATGGTTTCGGGTGCAGCAAAAGACTGCTGATTCTAAGCTACCAGGAAACAGCTCCAGGTCATCGGTGCATATTCAATGTCCTGGAGCGTGTTTAAAAATTCATTCTAAGCGCCAAAATATCGGAACAGTAATATAGCAATATCATTATTCTGTTCATTCCCATCCATAAATTCAAAGACAGCGTTCTCCATTTTTCCGGTAATGCCGGATATGGAATATTCCTCCTGGACGGTCTGATTTAATATATCCACCATCCGGGGCTCAGAGAAGTTCTCGCCCTTTTTGTCCGCCGCCTCAATGAGGCCTCCGGTGTACATGAACAAAAGGTCTCCCTGGACGAGTCCGATGGACTGTTTCCAGTAAGGCACATTGGCCATGCTGCCCAGCGCAAAGCAGCCCTTGGAAGCCAGCGGCTCAAAGTCTTCGCCGGAATGCTTGAGGTAAGGCGCGCGGTGGCCGGCATTGACATAGGTAAGAACACCGGTATCTAGGTCGATGATCCCCATAAACGCCGTGATTTTCATTCCCGCCGATTCATTATTACCGCTGATCTGATTATTTGTTTCCCAGAACACCTTATCCACACTGTAACCCAGTTGAGAATAGTTTTTGATCATTGTCCGGGTAATGACCATCATCAGCGCTGCGGGTATCCCCGTATGGTTAATATCGCCGATAAAGAAACCAAAATGGGTATTATCGATAAAAAAGTAATCAAAAAAGCTGCCGCCCATCTGTCTCGCAGAGCATATATGTCCATAAATATCAAACTCGGACCGTTCCGGAAAGGCCGGATACATTTTCGGTATCATACTTTCCTGAATCTGAGTAGCCACCGAAAGCTCTGCGGAAATACGCTCCTTATCCGCGGTGACACGGGTGAGGTTACTCATATAATTCACAGTATCCTCCATCATATCGGAGATACTGTCACTCAGCAGCTTGATCTCATCCCGGCTGTGTACTGTCACCCGGTGAAATGCCAGCCCGGTCGGGTCCTGGGTCTTATGGCTCTGGGAAATAAAATCCCCTGCCGCCCCGGCCATTTCACGTATAGGCACAACAATCGTCTTATTGATCCGGCGGATAATAATCAGCAGAGACAGGAGTGCGGTTATCCCTGTTCCCAAGAGCACGCCAATCAGATAGTTATACATGGTATTATAAATCTCCTCCATGGAAAAATCCACGCAGACAAGGCAGATCGTCTTTCCCTCAGAGTCGACCACCGGCTTTGTTCCTGTGAGCATATTTCCAAAACCGGCATTATTGGCCACATACGAAATTTCCGGAGCTTCAAACATCGTCTTATTAAAAACTTCCAGCATTTGGTCTGTAAAGGCATCTTCCTGAACCGGCTCGCCGATCGTGACCAGATCCTCCGGTGTTTCCAGGCGCTCCTGCTCCGTAAAAGCGTTGCAGACGTAGATCACATCCTGAATATCTTCCTTATCCAGAGGAGCGATAATATATATAAACTGAACCATCGTATTGCTTTTTACGTCATTAATACGGCGCTGTGTCTCATCGTAGACCGGCGAGGTTTTCAGCTCGCGGATACACTCCCGCATATCATCGGCGTCGATCATGGAATTGACGATATTCAGCGTAGATTCCACGTACATTTTATAGCTGTCCATAGATTTTGTATAGTAAATATAATATCCCAGACCACCCAGGACAATGCACAGGGCCGCCGCCAGCGCACTGCAGTAGATAATCACGCGGACACTGAGCTTCTTTCGTTTCTCCGGCCGCTCTGCCTGCACAGATTCTGAGCCATCCATATCCTTTATTGCTGCCAAGCCCGGCACCTCCTTAAATTGATTTCCTTTTTACTTTACGCAGACTTCCCACAGCGTAAATGGCTCCCGCCGCAAAAATAACCGAGACAAATTTTCCCATGGCGACCAGCAGGTTTCCGGAAGACATCAGACTGCCGAAAATCATCGGTCCTACGGATTCGCCGGCATTATCCGACAGGTTGTAGACACCCATAGCTTCCTCCTCCCCGTATCGGACCACCTGCGGCAGCTCGGTAAAATACACACTTTTTGCAGAGACACCAAAGCTGCTGGAAATACCCATGATCAGCAGCGTGACGATCAGCACGCCTACGGTGGGACTCGCGGCAAATAAAAGCAGCGCCGCCAGGCTCATCACCGTGGATATATAGATCGTCTTCTCCCGGAACTTCTTTGTAAAGAAGTTGGTCAGCGCTACCCCGAAAAATACACTGCAAAGGGAGTTGACCATCAAAAGCAGACAGGTCGTGTTTTCGCTAAAGCCCTGATCGGCTCCGTAAAGTGGTACATAGTAATAAATAAAGCTGTTAAGCATAATATAGGGGATCTGGATAAAAAGCATATACCCCCATACCTGCGGTGAGGCAACGAAACGGCCAAAGCCCATTTTTGTGGTTTTCTCCGCATTCACAGACCGATCCACCTGCTGGGATGCCTGAGAAATATATTTGCCAAAAAGCATAAACAGTACAGCCACTGCGATCCATGCACAGGAGGATACGGCAAATACCTTCTGCTGGTCTAATATACCGGCCAGTGAAGCGCCCAGCATGGACCCGATATTAATCCCGGAAATACTACCGCTGTTGAAGATGGAAAATCCATCCCGCTTCAGATCCATATCCTTTGATGATGCGATAAACATATTTATACAGTTGGTGATCAGCCCCACGCCGATACCGTTGAGGATCAGTCCAAGAATCAATGTATAATAACTGCTCGTGAGAAAGATCGTCAGATCTCCCCCAAGGCATATACAGGCGCTGACAACGGCAATGGTCTTAAATTTAAACCGGGCCATGAGGGGCGCACAAAACAGTGACATGATCCCCATAAAAGCCAGATTCAAGGTCACCGGCAGGGAAGCTGCAAGCTCCCTTGGGATACCGATACTCTCGCTGACCAGATTAGCCGCATACACCGGAAGGAATGAGGTCGCCATATTAAATGCCAGGAACGTAACAAATATGATCAGCCGGACCATGTGCAGCGGCACGGCACTGCTGTTTTGTGTTATGGCGGTCTTATATTTACTTCTCAGATCAAAAAAGCCCAAAATCTCTCCGAACAAAAACAGCATCACCAGGATGATGGTCACTAAGGTGATGAGTACCCGGCTTTGCATCTGAGCCAACTGGCTGGCGATAATGGACGTATCAGAGCCCACGGCAACAACCGCGGTCACATTTCCCGAAGCATCAAAAACAGGTACCTTCACGTAGGCAAAGGAGCCGGCCACATCGGCCTTTCCACCGTTTTTCAGATCATCTCCGGTCTCATAGACCTGCCGGACCTCCTCCGTCTCAATGTCATCCAGCGGATAGTATGTACCGGTAGACTGATCCAGATAGGCCACGGAAAAGCCCTGCCCGTCCTCATATTTTAAAATATTGCAGTAGATATTCTGGTTAAATTCATAGTCACGGTTGAGGATCTGCTCCAGCACGTCCAGAAGCTGATCATATTCGCTGCTCATAAAATCTTCCGGCCGGCTTACCGCGTTCAGTTCCCCGCCATCGAGCTGGCTGCTCACCGAATGGGCGGATATAAAAAGCTTTTCGAACAATTCCTCGCTGTATACCTGCTCAAAGGAATTCATAAGCTGCGCTACAATTATACCGGTAACGACCACGACCACACCGGATACAAGTATACCGTTGCGGGTCACCTGCGAAAGCTGCAGCCCCATAAGCAGGAAAACAAGCCGGAGCAACAGCCAAAGACCAGCAAGCACAGATAAAGCCAGAGCCAGATAAATGATCACCGTCCGGGTAAGTAACTGCGTGCCGCGGGCAAAGGTATCCGATTCATAAACATTACCATCACTGTCAATTTCACAGAGCCTTCCGCCGTAAATCGCTGACAAAACCGGATTCCCCCCGCCATCGTCCGATACATTGACTGTCAGCGCCGTATCCCCCGATAATACAGGAACAAGACTCCCGGATTTATCATCCAGCCGGAAAATATGATTGCCCTTGATATCTGTAAGATAAATTGTCTGCGACGCATCCACCGCCAGGCTATAAAAGGCCGCCTGTCCGGCAACACTGGCATCCTCCGCGGAGTCATAGCAAACCTGCGGCTCACCATTTTGGATCAAAACAACACGGTTGCGCTTATCCAGCACATAAAGAGCATCCGACTCCGGCAATATGCACACGTCATAAACCGCATTATAGGCGTTCTCATAATCCATGGTTTTCACCAGCGTGTGCTCATAGCTTTCTATATCCATGGTATACAGGGCAATGGCATCCTTCTGAAGGATCACATAATAAAGCTGGCCCCCATAAACATTCATACCGAAAATTTTGCGTTTGTCCACGTACTCCGTGTCATAAGGTATATCATAGCAGGTCGCTTTATAACGGCCCTCGCTGTCATACACAAGGATGGCCTCCCGGTCCACATATAAGCCGCCCCAGTGATTTTCCTCCACAAAAATATCGCCAGTATCGGATACGGCCAGATCGCCCACATAGCTGATCGTGTCGGCCTCCTTCGTATTTCCGTTAATAGCAAAATCCACCTTTTTATTGCTGTCCAGCTTAAAAATCCGTGTGTGCTCCTTGTCCACAATATACGAATTTCCCTGAGCGTCCCGTTTGGCAATGTATCCATTGACTAACATAAAATCCTTTTGGAACAATCCGTCCACCCGGTACATATTCATACTTAAATACAAAAGTCCCGCGATAACAACAAGCGCACAGAGAATATCGATTTTCCCCAGCTTCCTCTTTTTAACATATTGAATCCACTTTTTCAAAAGCACTGCCTCCCCTTTCGCTTAGAGATATTCTTTATACTTTAAAGGTGCATAAAATATTGTATTTTCTCCGTCGCCGCTGAGCCGTTCAGGGTACATCATAGCATAAAGATTCAAATGCCCCTTATGGATACGGCAGCATTTCCGGTACGAATCGGTTTCATCCAGACTATCCATCTGTATAATATCCCGTATCCCCCACAGATAGTACGGCAGGGCCGGCATAGTAATATAGTCAAGAACCGCATCGGTCTTTCCACGGACCGCAGTCAGACGCCGGATAACTGTCGGTGTCAAAAAGGGCTCGCGCTGCTTATAATAGGTCTGGCAGAACGCTTCATCCCGCCCGTGGACTACAGCCACCTCCACCTCCGGATATTCCAGCTGCATCAGCGAAATGACCTCCAGATACATATCCGAAATTTTAAATGCCTCCACCTTAAAGCGTTCGATGGCATCCTCAGCTACTTTTTTAGAAATGGGCTCCACAATATTCGAGAAAAATTTTATGTAAGACATATCCGGCAGGGGGATCGCCAGCTTGGCGCCAAGAGCCCTGGCTACCTCAAACAGACAGTGGATACTGTCATACTCCTGACTTGTTACCCCAAGCTTACGATTAACAAAATCAATCCCTTTTACATCCCCGTCATATTCCATAAGATCCCGGGTCAGATCCCGCTCATCGCCATTGGTCATAAAATGACGACCGCTGCTGAAATCGTAGGTCAGCAGGCTGCCATCCCACAAAGCTACATTAACAAGCATCTCACCAACGCCAAACAGACACGGTCCGCCGCTGACAGCCAGCGGTGTGCCGGCCTCCACAGCATTCCTGAGCATTTTCAGATTCTTTATAAACAGCGGCATTTCCTCCGAGGACCGGAAATGTACATCCGAAAGCTTCGGGATATATCGCCGGATGGTCCGAAAGGATGCTGCATACAGACAATTTTTAAACAGGATTGCCGACTTTTGAGGACACACCTGAGTCTTTTCAGCCTGGGCCATCAGCTGCTTTTTCTCCATGCGCAGCGCTTTTATTTCCTCCGCGTGAGCATGCGTCTGATCCTCCTCATCATTTTTCAATGCCTTCAGGCGCATACGGATCTCATTGAGCCGGACAAGCGCAGCTTCATCCGAAGCCTTTTTCTCCGCCTCAGACATACCGTTTTCTGTGTGGCTTCCGTCAAGGATATCAAGCGCCTCCTTATCCTCCGAGATTTCAAAAAAATCTCCGGCAGAAATCATAAAATTTTTCACAGCTTCCGGATCATCACTGTAAACACTGTGCGCTTCCGTAACATGATTCTCTTCCAAAATACGTTTAATTGTATACAACATATAAGTTCCATCCTTAGTTAAAATTTATAAAAGACCTGTCTGAACGGTTATCAGAATTTTTCGATGCAGATATCTCCCATGTCCGCGCTGTTACAGCATTTATCGCAAATATACAGATACTCTCTGGCCGCCAGGTCATTGCGGTCCGCCTTGAGCACCTCCACGAAGTGCAGCCGGGCATCTGTGTAATCCCCATGGACAAAGCACTCGACCCCCTGTTCAAAAATCATCCGGGTCCTGCGTTTGCTCTGCTTTCGTTCGGGCAGATCACCATCGTAGACATCAAATATACGAATGGCCTGTTCCCGGATATGATCGTAAAAAAAGCCGAGAAAGCGGCTATTATAATTCTTTTCAAATCCCGGAATACACTGGGAAAAGTTTTCTGTCACCAAAATCCTTGAGCCATACTTTACGGCCTTTTCCTGCAAAAACTCCGCCAGACTGACACTCTCGGACATGCTGACCACCGAAATGCGCTCCCGATACCCGACAATCCCCAGCATGACACCGCCATAGCAAAGACCGATGGAGAATCCGGCGTATTTTTCAGGTGTTCCCAGATGATCCACACTTTCACACATAGTAATGGCTGCCGTCAGAGCATTTTCCCCGTTGTCCGTATATAGCGCGGACAGGCCGGCCTTTTGGAAATTGTCAATAACGCCGCCGCTGCCGGTGATCGCAGGAATGATACGCGCAAAAACCTCGTTAATGGTGGAAAATAACTGCTGTGACGACATGGTATGTATGGCATTGGAAAAATCCAGGACATTCACAGACATAACCGATGTCTTAAAAGCCTGCTGCACATCGGTCGTCATATCGGTCACCTTTTTTATCCCCAGAAGCGTTAGTAGCTGCACAGGAAAAAGCTGCTCATAAATGCTGCCGGCATCCCTTTGCAGACGTTGAAGCGTTTGCACTTCATCCCTTACTTTATTTTCCTGATTTTTACGCCGACAATATTCACGGATAAATAAAATCAGCAATACCGCTGCAATGACCACCAGCACACTGATGATTACGTAATATTTCATCCATTCCATGGCATCCGCTCCCTTTTTCCTTCTATGATTTAGTTCACAAGGGCTGAACTGTTCCTTTATTTCACCTGTATATTCATAGTTCCCGGGTTATTGATCTGAATCACTCCGCCCCAGTTACATATCAGCTTACTTGTATTATTCAGTGCCGGATAGTTGGCCACAAGCACCGTAGGGCTTCCCGGAGCCCATGGTGCGGAAATGACCGGCATACAGGGCATGGGCGTCAGTACCCCCAGTGCCGCCGCAGTGGCTGAGGCTACCGTAGGGTTGGCCATGGAACTGCACATACCAAAGGGCATTATATTCACAAGCGGTTTATTATCCATTATCGTGGCTATGGGCATCGCCGAAACCACCTTATTGGCCGGAAGCACATTCATCGCTGAGGGCGCCATGCCAAAGCTGCACATCAGCATGGCTCCTCCGCATACACAAAATCCCATAACAAATCCTCCTCTGTCTTTTATATTAACTGCCGCTTTCGCGGCTGAAATTTCGTAACAGTAATTGCTGCCCGCCGGTAAGCTCGACGGCTTTCTCCGTTTTCTTTTTTCCTGGAATCCCTATAACGCCATTTAAACTTTTGCCGCTACTGTTTTGAACCGCCATAAAAAAGTTTCCCTGGTCGTCCGCGTGGACCGAAGATGTATAGCTGATCATCGCCGCGCCCTTTTTATAGCTGCCCTTTAAGGGCTTGTCCATGAGATATACCCGATCTTCCATATCCAGCGTCTGGCGGATCGTAAAAAACTCTTTTCCGGAAATACACAGCTCCCGGCCATCCAGCGCTGCCGCCGATGGCGAAAAGATCCGTATCACCGGACCGCCCTCGTAATCAAACAAAAGCTTTAAAGGGCGGTCCGGCCAGGTATAGGTAAGTCTCACACATGCACCAGGGGCACACGTGCCTGAAATCCGGCAGCTCCCCTCCGGCAATGGGTAGGTGCTCCCTGGAAGCATCCGCACCGCAGCCACCGGACATGGGGCAGCGCCGGCCTCCAGCTCGATCCACAGGGGCTGATATATCGGGCCGTTTAAGCAGACACGGTAAATCCCCGGGAGCAGATCCATGAATACAAAATAGCCCTCCGCCTTTTGTATAGGGCGGCGTCCATCTTCAAGCATTACCGACACCAGCCCCGCCTTCACCGGCGTATTTTTAAAATCATCAATCACTTGCAGTACAAAGGCTGCCTTTCTAAAAAACCCGCCGCCTCTGCGTTCGGGGTACAAATCCATAGTATCCCCCTCCTTTATCCTTCCATATCCCGGCGCCCGGCCTCCTCCACAGAGAAATCCAGCTCTGTAACGCGGCGGATGCCCACGGTCCGGGTAGAATCCAGAGACACCGGCGACACTTTATAAAACAGCGACAGCCGATAGGCCATATTCGGCATATTCCACAGCTTCATCTTATCCTGGGTATCCATGGGAATCAGTTCGATTTTGGCTGCTGGACCATCCAATACATTTTCAAAGCTCATCGTTTCCAGATTTATGACCGGGTGATCTTTAAAAAGCTGCATGGCCCGGCCAAGAATCCGCTGCTCCTCCGAAGCACGGAACTTATTGTCACTCATGGAATAGGCCGTGAGCATATAGTACAGATCCAGATACATGGGCGGGAATTTCTGCCGGCTCACACCGGCCGGCTGCATTCCGGTAACTCTTACGCTGTCGCTTTCTTTTATATCGTACAGGTACAGGCCCAGGGATATATTTTCTTTTTCCGCCGGTGAACACAGGCCGATGGCATCGGCATTGACGATAATATCCGGCACCATATTCTTTTTCAGCAAACCGGTAAGCATATTGCCAATATCCGAAATAATCGTGTAGCTACCCATAGTACTATCCTTTCTATTATGTAAACCTACGTATCATTCGCCGCCGTCCGCCTATTCAAAGCGTCTGCGGCCTGTGGCGGCGCGCCAGCACCTACATATCTGTCGCTTCTGCCGCGGACGTTGGCGTCTCCGTGGACGCGGGCGCTTCCGTTGCCGGCGCTTCCGTCGCGGGCGGCTCCGTTGCCGGTGGCTCCGTAGCAGGTGGCTCCGTTGTCGGCGGCTGTGTATCCGGCGTATCCGTCTGCGGCGGCTGTGTATCCGGCGTATCCGTCTGCGGCGGCTGCGTATCCGGCGTATCCGTCTGCGGTGGCTGCGTCTCATCCGGCTTATCCTGCGAATCCGGCTGAGGCTGTCCATTGGAGAAACGGCCCTTAAATATCACCGTACCCTTTTCCGGATCATATAAAATACCGTCGCCATTATACTGGCCCAGAAGGAAGCCGCCGGTATAAACGATACGGCCCGAGCTGTCATAAAGCGTTCCGCTGCCGTCGTACTGGCCGTTGCGCAGGCCGCCCTCGTACACAATAAACGAGGTCACATAATCATATATTTTTCCATTGCCATTATACTGGTTATTATAAAGCCCGCCCTCGTAGACCAGTTTTCCGTTGACCGGGCTGAATACCTTACCGGTTCCGGTCATCTGACCATCCACAAACTGACCGTCATAGACGAGCGTTCCGTTGGTATCATACTTTTTACCACTGCCGTTATATGTATCATCGCTGAACTCTCCGTCATAAACAAGAGTGCCATTGATGTATTCCTTGCCCTTACCGCTCTTTTTTCCCTTGGAAAATTCGCCCTCATAGGTGACCTTACCGTAGGAATCGTAGAGCTTGCCGTCGCCCTCGTAAAGACCATCCACGATCTCGCCCTCGAACACCAGCTTGCCAGTCTCGTCAAAGACCTTACTCTTTCCGGCGTATTCGCCCTCGGTAAACTCGCCCTCATAAATGAGCTTGCCGGTACTGTCATAAAGCTTTCCCTTGCCGTCATACAGCCCCTTGACAAAGCTTCCTTCGTAGATCAGCTTCCCCTTTTCATCGTAAAGCTTTCCTTCACCCTCATAAACGCCGGCCACGAACGCCCCCTCGTAAAGAAGGTTTCCCTTTTCGTCGTAGAGCTTTCCTTCACCGTCGTACAGGCCGTCCTTGATCTGGCCCTCATAGAGGATTTTATTATTTTTTCCGGTGATCACCGTCGTTCCAGTGACAAGCTGATCCGCCACAAAGGTTCCTTTATCAACAACCTTACCCTGCTCATAGGATTCGCCCTCGCCCTCTCTCTTTCCCTTGGCGAAACCGCCTTTGTAAATGAGCTGTTTATCCTCATAGAGCATGCCGTCACCGTCATAAAGACCTGCTTTAAAGCCGCCCTCATAAATCAGCCGCTCTTTTGAATCATAAAGCTGCCCTGAGCCTTCATAAAGATTTTGTACAAAGTCTCCCTGATATTTAATCTTCCCATTATCGTGATAGAGCACGCCCCGGCCCTCATAAAGCCCCTGAACAAACTGGCCCTTATAAACCAGCTTTCCATTGTCATCATAGCTCTCCCCGTTGCCCTCATACAGACCGTCGAGAAAATCGCCTTTATAGATCAGCGTGCCATCTTCGTTATAAAGCATGCCGCTGCCGGAATACTTATTCATCAGAAAATCCCCTTTATAGCAGGTATTTCCCGATGTATAAAAAAGCTCACCGCTGCCGGAGTACATTTCCATAAGGAAATCCCCCTTGTATACAAGGTTGCTGGCATAGTCGTACAACGTACCGTAACCGCATATTCTTCCGTTTTCCAGGGTTCCCTCAAAAATCACATGACGGCCGGACAGACTGTCGATGAGGCGTACCTTTCCGTTATACCCCACCATTTCACTGGAGTTGATGACCATGGTTTTTGTAAAAAAACGGGTCTGTATCCATGGGATTCCAAACTTCACCAGTAAAATAGCCAGCACAAGCAACACCATGATCGCGGCAAAGATCAGTTTTTTCGCCACATACCGCTCACCGATAGCCACATATTGTTTCAGGGAGGTCGGTTTTTTTGTGATATCCTTCATCTCATCCCGGACATCGGCGCTGACCTTATTAACGATCGTTGTGGGATTAGCCGCAGCCCGGGCTTTACGGGCTTTCTGGGAAAACGGCTGGGTTATCTGCCTAGCAACCTTCTTGGCCCCGTATGTAAATGATTTTTTAGGGTCCAGATTATCTGTAAACTTCATTGATCAATCACTCCATCCGCTCTCCGTCATACCATTATCTAAAATATCCACAGTGCCTATATAGTCGTAGCGGTCCACCGGTTGCACGGCGGCTCCGGACGAAGCCGCCGTGACCAGATCGCGGATACTCATTATCAGATACACTAAGGCTGCCAGCGCCAGTGCCAGCATCAGCAGGCGCTTTAACCAGTTCAGCCCCTTTTTCAGTACCGCCCATGCCTTAAACGGCCGTGTCCGCGGCGTTGCCAGCTCCAGAGCGTCCTTTTGCCGAAGGACAGCATAATATCGGTTAAACCGGTAAAAAATATCCAGCCAGTTTTCGTATTCGCCTTTTTCCAGCCAGGCAAGATATTCCTGGATTTCAGGGCAGCTATTTTTTTCCAGCTCCTCGGAAAATATCCGGCGGAACACATCGTCAATATTAAGGCCAGCTTCCGCTATTGTATAATCGGACATCCGGCTGGCATAAGCCAGCTCATAGTTAAACCGCACGCTCAGGTCCGGCGACACCGTAATGTGCTCCAGCAGCAGCCCGTCTGCCGCCATGGATACCGGCATATTCAAATAGACGAGTCTCTCCAGCAGCTTATGTGCGATTTCCAGGCGCTCGTAAAAGCTGCACCGCTCCTGCAAAAGCTTATCCATCAACGTCTTATAGGTACTGTGGATAAACACAAAATTCAGCCGGCTCTCAAACGTAAAGCACTCCACAAAATCCGTAAATTTATTCTCATCCACATTATCCGTAAAAAAGCGCAGCAGCTTCTGGCACAGACCTAAATCCTTCACACGGATAACGGTGTATTCCCGCCGGCTTTTATCCTGAGCCCTCTGGCATATGTAAACATCCCGGACGGTATTGGACAGGACATGCCGGATCACAACGTAATCCGAGTCATATGTACGAATCATCATAATTAATCACCATTTACTTTTTCTTCCGATGGTTCGCGCACGATAACAAATATGGAGGCTCTTACTTCCGGATAGGCCACGCTCTGTGCCGTCACCTCATACACACCGGTTGTGTTGGGCGCTGTATACAGACCGTTATTATCAATCGTTCCACAGTTATCTCTCACAGACCATTTCAGGCGCTTATCCTTCAGGTTTGAACAAATGGCTTCCAGATAATAGCTTTCCCGTGTTTTCAGGTTCAGGACATTGGGCTTGATAAATATTTTACGTTCCTTCTTCTCGGCAATATATTCTCCGGTATCTTTAATCACCGTCCAGTGGACCCGTATGGATTCTTTCATCGTTTCAGCCACAGCCCGCACGCCGATGACAAAGCTTCCTTTATCCCGCCAAAGCCGGGCCGCCAGCTCCACCACCGGCTCTGTATTTTCAAACACCTCCGAGGAACCGTACAGCTCTGAATCATCCTCATCGACCAGACTTAATATGATCGTAGCCTGACCGATACCAAGACCATGGGTGATCTCCTCCGAGTAAAAACGTTTTCCACGCACAGCCTTTTCGCCGAGATGGATCACCGTTTCTCCCTGGGCATATTTTAAAGCACTCTCATCCCCGCCGAACCGGTGCTCCGGCCCCGGAGCGCCGCTGTGGCCTTTGCCGCCCTGCTGATTTTCCAGCAGGTCCAGCCGGGCCGCCAGAAGATCATTGGCGGACACATATTGATGGAAAGGCATATTTTCCACCTTCTGAATGACATAGGAGCCTCCGGCCTGTATGAGCGAAATTTTGGCAAGATAAATACTCTGCTGAAAATTATTTTTCAAAAAGGTTTCCATATTTTCCTGATAATAATTTTTCTCAAGACTCTTACTGTCCGTATCGGCCGTAATATGGAAAATCTGATGGCCCTGGGCTTTTGCCGTAAGCTGGCGCTGCTCCACAGACAGGCGGAAGCTGTCCTCCTCAATATCCACAGCCCCTTCCGTGTTGACAACCTCGTGGACGTCCAGCATATAGGTGATCTCATACCGGGTGGAGCGCTCAAAAAACGCCTCATTAAAGGACACCTTGACGCTGGATTTCCCCTCATGGGAACAGCAGGACAACTGCAGGTCATAAGAGAAAGCGAAAAGCTGCTGCTGGCCCATATTTTCAACTTCGATTTTAAGCGGTACCTTCTGCCCGGACTGAGTAAATCGGGGCACCATCTGCCGGATACGGATGCCATTTCCCCAGTAAATGGTCCGGATATCGGTGTAAAGCTCCTGGGCGCTCAAATGGTCCGCCTCCGGCTCCTTATCGGTTAAAAACAGTCGATAGCCCTCCCGGACTTTGTTATAATCGGTTTCGGAGACAGCCGTATTTTTACCGGCCACGTTATAGACCGGTTCCACGGCCTCCTCCTTATATTCCAGACACAGGTATAAAAAGCTCTGACTGGACTGGGGCTGGGCATAGGCGTCGTACCCGTCGATCAACGACAGCTTTTTTATCACAGGATTATCGATAACGATCTCCCTGCCCGAATAATCCAGCGCCAGACCACGCTCCACGGAAATGGAAAAATCGTCCACCAAAAGCACATACATTCCGGCGACAACGCCGCTGCCATAGAGGAACCGGTTCATAGTCCGGCGTTTGTCATTCATATATTTTTGTTCCAATTCAAAATCATTCACCGACAGAAGCTTGCCGTAATAATACTTATTGCGCTCAAAAGGAAAAAGCTTTGAATTTTTCACGATGTTATCCTCACTTTCATCTACTATATCTGCATTCCCGCCGATTCGCCCACAGTGGCAAAATTCAGCATGGAAAATCCATTCAATTCAAAGGACCTGTACTGGGACAAAACGCTGTTGATCCCCAAATAGGAATAGCTGTCCAGCAAAATGTACGGCCGCAGCGTCACCAGCCGAAACTCCATCCAGGCCGGCTTAACATCCTCAATAATTTTTTGCAGATCGGCAAACTCCCTGGCCGTGGGCAGGCAGGACGCCTGTATAATAATTAAAAACACATTGGGCTCGGTTCCGTAAAGCTCCCGCAGCAGCTTATACATCTGTGGATCACCAGAAAACCGCTCCAGTTGGTGAGGCTCCACGATCAGCGGCTGCTCCCCGGTATACAGCCGGACAAACGCCGCTATTCCCTGCTTTGTTCCACGCCTGCGGTAAAGCTGTGGAGCATGGCTCACAAGAAACCGGAGTTTTTCACCGGACCATATCTTTGTCTGGTGTATACCAAGCCAGTCCGCCAGCCACCGCAGTGTCTCCTCATCCGCAGCCTCCGGGTCCAGGCAGCCGGGAATCCCTTCGATCTCCTTGCTCATATCGTCATACAACGACTGAAATATGGCCAGATACCGGTTTAAAAAGGTATCCCCCGCTTCTCTGCGGTCATAGACCTCCGGCAGATAATTAAGCCATGACTGCTCCGGAAAATAGACCATCAATTCACCGATACCTGTATCGGTGTCTCCAAAGCCATAAAGCTCGGCCATAAACCACATATACCTGCCCCTAACCTGGTGGAGCAATATGTCGGTACCGTTTTCCACCTCCAGCATGAGGTAAGGCGCAAATAGCTGCTTTTTTTCCGCCACATCCATCACCGACGCCGGAAGCAGAAGCTGTTCACTAATATCGACCGGCTGATCCCCATTAAAAATCACCGGCGAATCCGACGCATAAAAGCTCAAACGGAAGGGGCCCTCATGGCCGCCGCGCAGTTTTAAGGTCAGACGGTGCCATGCGCAGCCGTCCTCCAGGCCGTCAAGAAGCCGGGAAATAAATACGCCATAGCCGGTTCCTGACATATCCGGCCGCAATCCATCGCCGCCGCACTTAAGCCCCTGCATATACCCCCGCCGGTAATCCATCTCTTTATTAAATACATAATATTTTGCGGCCATGAATACTCACCTTCCATTACACAAAATTAATTAATACTGATGTTATACTGTATATCGTAAAGATCCAGCAATCCGCCCGGAGGAAGCACGATATCGCCCCCCATGGTGCGCATTACCCGGCTGCCAGAAGCCTCCATAGAAAAGGCCTCCATCGTTTCAACATTTTCCAGGCGGTCCAAAAGCTCATAAATGCTGCTGTGGGAAATCGTTTGGCCAAAATCTACGGAATATTTGTAAAAATATGTATTTAAGGTCCGGACAATGGCCTCCCGGTCATACATGTAATTATTCCTGCCCTTACATTCCACAAAAACATCCAGGTGCACGTACTCCGGGGATATCAGCCGGATGTCTGTACCGATCATCCGCCGCTCCTCCAGCCATGTGTAGATATTTTTCATATAAGCCGGTCCTAGACACGGATTTTTCTGCAATGAAAAGGGCTTGACGACAAGCGTAACGGCACATCCTGCCAAGCGCGTCTGACCCGCAGCTTCGGCCGGATAAATTGCTTTACAGTTTTCAATCATCAGGCCCGGCGTCTGCCGCACCGCCGTCTCATAATCCTCGCCGGTAACAAGGGCGCCATTGCTGTACAACGCCTTTTTCGCCCGCAGAAAGCATTCGTCCGCTGCCTCCATATCCCGTCCGAAATCAGCATTATTTTGATTTGTTACTAAAATATCGGAAACCCCGTCCTCAAGACGGTCAATTTTATTCTTCTTTACATTTCCCCGGGCGCCCTCACAGGTGGCAAAGGCAGTGATCAGCACATTCCCCTCCGGGGCCATGCCGTGGATACAATCCCCAAAAATCAGGCGTCCTCTGTCCAGATCCAGACGGTAGTGTCGGCTTTCCGGCCCGGAGCAGTCAAAGTCCTCCACCCGCTCCCAGACCCGCAAAGCGCCGCTCGTTCCCGGTTCCTCTACCATCAGCTCAAAGGCGTCACCATAAATTCCTCCATCCTCCAGCAAAAATTCCTGCCCCGGCAGGCCATTGCCCACACCGGCAATCTGGTTTGAATCAAAGGCGTCATTCCAGGACAATATCCGTACCTGCTCCGGAGCCTCCCCATCCGGGTCCGCTCCAAGGATAATATCCCAAAAACGATCCCTGCGCTCCACGGTGAAATTATCATAAATATAAAAATTACCGTTGGCGGGCAGAAGGACCGCCATATTTTGTTCGTTAAGACGGTTGATCTCAATGCTACACACACACTGGGAGCCCCTGGGGCGGCAATGCGCATCCTGGCTCAGAGCATAGTGGCAGGTCTGGATGGCTTCGACCATGTTCATGGAGATATTGTATAATACCGGAGCCACATCATACTCCGATGCCGCCAGCCGCGCTCTTAGAAAATATCCCCCGGCCTGCGCAACCTGCGTTTTTTCCATAGGATGCTCCAGCACAAAGGATACCCATCCGCTCTGCAAAAAGCCCCGGGTCGCGTCCACTGGACTTTCGCATGCCGTCCAGCCATTTATTGCAGCGTATTCCCAGACCACATCCGACAGCGGGATAAAGTGATCCGTATCCGCTATGGGATTTCGACGGACACTGCGGTCATTGCGCACACCGATATAGATGGCCAGCGGACAGTTTTGGGGCAGCGGTTCATCAAACATCATATAAAAGCAGCTGCCACTTTCCGCATTTTTTCCAAACACGGGGATATGCAGCGTTTTTGTCATTTTTAAAAGCCTTCGGTCAAATACCGTGCCGCCGTTTTCCGACGGACAGATACAGGCGGAAATATCATTGGCCGTCAGAAAACGCGCTGCCGTATTTTCAAAACATATTCCGGAGGCGAAAAACCGGGTCAGCGGGGGCAGCATCTGCGCTTTGGAGCAGCTCAGGCTTACCTGGACCCGGGCTGGCTGCACGGGCTGCCTGGTCATACCCAAAAGCTTCAGATATTTATCCAGATGGCGCTCCCCAATGAAATTCATCCGATACTGAGCGATTTCCTTAAAGAACGCAAACAGCTCACTCAAAGTGATCCCCGGATCATGGTAATTGAAATCCGTCCACTCAGGATAATAGCTGGCGATCAAATTTCTGGCCTCCTCGACCAGATCTTCAAATTTTTCATTATCAAGATTAATATCTGTCAACATCCGACTGCCTCCTGCAACAATTACGCTTTCATACGGTCTACACTCAAATGTACAGACCTGTCTATACGGTTACCGAAATCGTATATCGTGAATACCATTCACCGGAAGGATAAACGGATGGCGGCGGATGATTTCCAGATCCGCCTCACACCGTCCGGTACGGCCGGTAACATAGGCTGATAAATAGATATTTCGTATATATTTCACACCGTGCACATCCCTTAAAAGATTTTGTATCTGTATCACGGTGGGGAACGTGCCAATCTTCCAGCCGCCGCCGTCAAAATGGCCGGTAAGCGGATTCAGAAAACCGGCCAGCCGGCTCTCAATGTCCTTTTTCATCTGAAATATACCATTATAGCCGGAGGTGATCAGGTCCATGCGGATGCACACCTCCACGAATTGCGGTTCTACGATAAAAAACTGATCACCGGCCATCAGGCTGCCGGAAACCTTATCCCTCATATACTGATATAAAAGCTCACGAATATCATTAAAGGCGTAACGGCCGGCAAGAAATTCCTTTTGCAGCACAACCAGCGTGACCGCGCCCGGGCACGGCTGCCCCGCGGCGTCATAGCCGGTAAAGCATTGCACCCTGCGTATATTTCGTGAAGCCTCCATGGCCAGTTGCTCAAAGTCAGCAGCAGTCACGGCCCGAAAGTGATGCCTTAAAATTTCCGAACTGCGTACAAGCGCCTCCCCAAGGCTTTCCTGATCACAACCGCCGGATATATCCGCCGGATTCGTGACACTGCTGACAAAACCCACCGTATGGGCCATCCGGCTAAGACTCCCTGCTGGCAGATTGGACCGTTCACCACCGCCGCATCGGTAGCGGACACGGATATTTTCCTGTTTTCCCGCCGGGATGATCTTTCCGTGGCGGCCGTTTCCAAAGGTGATCACACCCTCATTTCGATCCAGCACATAGCACCGGTCGGTACTGCCGCTGCCAATAAAGTCCGGTACCTCATCCCATAAAACCCAGGCGTGCAGTAAAATGCCGGCGCCGTCACGGATGCATTCCACCTCCCGCTCCCGGCGCAGCTGCTCGATCTGCCGCTCTCCCAGCGTCTGCGCCTCATCCACCCATAATGTAAGGGAAATCACATGGGGATGCAGCAGCGTAATGATTTTATTTTCCTCGTAGCGTTCTGTGGAAAACAACTCATTGCCGGTAATATCCACATTTAAGACGCGGACCGCATTCATATGGATACTCTGTATCAGAGGATATGACGCGCCATCCAGACCGGCCCGGGAATCGGGAGTCCTCCGGCTGCCGGCCCCGTTCTCCCGGGTTTCCCTGGAATCCTCCCGGGTTATCCGAAGCCAGTACAGCTCCCGGCCAAATATACGCCGGCGCGCGAAATCTTTATTACCCAGAATGGTCACGATACCGGTCTTTGCGAAGTTATCCGTCTCATCCACCAGATTTAACGCCGCAAATCCGCGGCTGCCGCAATACTCCCAGCGCAGGGCCGGACAGGCCTCACGTCCGCTTTCAGCCACAGTAAACAGCATTTTAACAGGGCCATCGTCCAGTGGGCTGTTAAAGCCGATGTACACCGCGTTTTCACGGATGCCCATAGACTTAAATGGACGTATATATTCGGGTCTTTGAGCCGTGCCGGTAAAATCCAGCGTTTCACTTTCCAGGTTATTTTCCAGGCACAGCCACTGGGGCACCTGGGGGTTATGGGTGTAATCGTAGGAGAACACCGTATCGGACAATATGGGGGCTACATAATAGCCTTTGTTTTTATATAGATTATTAATTTTTACAATCCTGGCCCTGATGTAGCACGACTCGCAGGAATTGATGAGGACAGGAACCATATCCGAAGGGCAGGTAAAGGTCATGGTGCGGTATTGGGATTTCAGCCCCAGCTCAGTGCTGAAAATATCCTCATAGCTCTCATCGGCAAAAAGCCGGCTCCAGCCATTGCCGTTATAATATTCCCAGAGCACGGCTTCAATCGTCAGATCGTACTCCTTGTCCACTTTAAAATCAGACTTTTTCATAACCCAGTTCCACAGGATACCGTCGCCCTCATCCCCATCGGACAGCGGTATTCTGGCAAAGTCCATCGTAAAAGAAAAGTCAATACGGCTGCCCTTTTTGGACAATGCCTGACCGCAGGCGAAATAGACCTCATTATAAAGTCCGAAGCGCTCGCCAAAGGGCATATATTCCGCCAGATTGCAGTCGATCCCATTGCCATTGACAAGCTCAGGATAGAGATAGACGCCTTTTGCCGTCAAATAAAAACTTTCAAAGGAAAACTTTTCAAAGGGCTCCATTTTCAAAAGCCTGCACCGGATCCAGAAGCTCTCATGCTCATGGATTTTTGTCCTTTCAAAGGGCGGCATGATCCCGGCCTTATGAAACAGCAGCGTATGCACTCCGGACAATGCCGGCCGCAGCGGCTCATAGCCCTCGCTGCTGTAATACTCAAAGACGGCATACTCCGGGTTGAGCAGCAGATCGATCAACGTACTGCTGACAGGAATATCGCCGCGGACGTACAGCTTCAGCTCAATTGTAGCCTCATGGCCGATATCAAGCACCGTATCGTGGCAGAAATAAAACACGTGCTTCTGAAGGTTTTCCCCCTGGCAGTCAAACAGTGAAAACGCTTTATTTTCATCCTCCCGGTTAAAAATATGCATGATCTGATCCGCCGAACCGCATACCTGAAAAATATCCTCGATCCGGGCCGGTGTTGCGTACAGATCGTCCACCGTCTCAAAGGCCACCTCACCATCCGGCGTATCCGCATAAACGCCCATACCACTTTCAATGGGCGCGCCGTCCACAAGATCGTTGACCATTCCAAAAACCGCGTAACCGGCCGCCGGTACCGGCGGCCTTATTTTCGCATCCAGATGATTAAAAAACGCTATGCGGTTTTTATCCGGGAATTTATTTAGCTGGCTGATCGTCCGAACAAACATATCCGCATAAACACAGGCCAGTGCCGTTCCCGCATCGGGATTTTCCAGATCAAAGCGCCACTCCGGTGTGTATGCAGCCGCGGCATGCTCTATAAATTTTAGAATATCCTCTTTTGTTCTTTTATCGATATCGGATCTGTTCATAGTTGTCCTTCTCCGGCGCCAAGGCCTTCATTTATATAAAACGGATAAACGAGATTATATGGATTATTGGTTTTCCGGACCACATAGCGTATGTGTATGTCCGCAATCCCTTCGGAAATCCGTTCCGTATCAATGTCCACTTCAATATCATCGATCCGCGGCTCCCACACGATCAGGGCTTCCCGGACCGCCTCGCTCATGGAGGTGAGCACGCCATAGCTGAGCGACTCAAACAAATAATCGTAAATCCGGCAGCCAAAGGCCGGCCGCATCGGCCGCTCTCCCGGGCGTGTATTCAATATGATCAAAATCGCCTCCCGGATATCCTCCTCATAGGAGGACATCAAAAACCGTCCGGTGGCCTCATCCACCTGTACCGGAAATTTAAATCCCCGCCCCAGAAAGCTTTCCGGGCTGTCCTTATAGCTCATACGCCGCCTCCTAGTTTATTTTTACCATGCTCCCCTTTGCCTGCAGTATCCCGCTGGCCTCCAGCTTTACGGTGCTGTCACCTTTTAAAGTGATCATACTTCCGCTGATCTGGGTATTGGAGCCTTTCATCGTTACCGCCTGATCGGCATTGGCATCGATTTTACCACCCTTTAGGGCAATGGATTTCGCATTGCCATCCAAAACGATCATTTTATTTTTAGCCGCACACAACTCGATCTTCTTTGCGGCATTGATCGTTACCGTTCCGTTTTTACTGTCGATGATCAGGCTGTTGTCGCCTTTATCATCGGAGACGGCGATCCGCTCATTTTCATCCTCAATGGATATTTTCAGCTTTTTTGGAGTTGTCACCGTTATTTTCTCTTTTTTTTCTTCGTCGTTAAATTCCACCTGGCAGCCGCCCTTCGTCAAAAAGCGCTTGATCGTGTTTTTTTCATTAGCAGCACCGGCAGGCAGCGCATTTACTTTGCTCCACAGCGAACCCAGCACAATGGGACAGTTGCGGTCGCCCCGGTCAAATCCGATCACGACCACATCGCCCACCTCTGGCAATGTATAGCTGCCGTATTTATTTCCGGCATAAGGCATGACCACGGGCACCCAGCCGCTTAAATTTTTTCCCTGCTCCCCGAGAAAATATTCCACCCGGATCATACCCGGATGCTCCTTATCCCAGTTCTCCTTTACTGTTCCGGTGGTTATACTGTATTCTTTTTCATAATCAACGCTTTTTTCCGTATAAAAATTCATCAGCACCACCCTCCGATCTCAATTTCTGTTGTAAAAAATGATGCATCCAAATGATGGCATACCTCGGTGATGTAGTACTTTTTATTGACCATCTTTTCCAGCTTCACCACCTCGATAAACCGCCCGGGTACGATTTCCGGCAGCCCCACCGTAACGATGCGTCCGGATTTGGCGTTTTCCACCGCGCTCTTAGCGATGTAGGCAGCCCGGGTCTTAGCTTTTTCCTGGCTGTCCGCATCCGGATCGGCAATATGCCGGACTGGCGCCGGTGATAGGATGGAGGATTGCGGCTCTGAGGATTTTGCAGCGGCCTTTGCGGTATAGGTCTTTTGCTCATAAGCATTATAGCCCTCCACCACCACGCTTAAATCCATGTAGCTGTAATCCATGGCCAGCTCCAAAAGCTCCCGGCCAAACTCCAGCTTCATCACAGGCGTTCCCTTTTCCGGCCGTTCCCTAAAATAGGCTTTGTCGTAAACCACAAAAAATTCCCGGCTGCTTTTTCCTTTACGGATCAGCTCCTCCATGACAAAATCATAGTCGGTTCCCACCTGGGATACGGGAGCCTCCAGCTTATCGTCGGTGGCATCCACCTTAACGGAACACAGCTTGGAATATTGGGACATGATTGTTTTAAATATATCGGAATAATTTTTCACATCGTGGAGCAGGTGCTTTTTTCCGGCAATCATCATCAGCTTCCGAACATCCATCAGTGTGACAACCAGCAGCTCCTTTTCTTCAAATTCAGCGCCCAGCATGTACACAAAGCCCTTAAATATGTTCAAGAGTGAGGAATAGTAGCCCAGGCCAATTTCGACAATGGTTCCCGGCTTAAATTTATCAGCCACTCCGGATTTGAAGCTGCGGCTCTTTTTATCGTAAATACCACCGAGCTTGAACTGAACGCTGCTGGCCGTGGTCATGGACAGGGTAATGGACATTTCCTCCAGAATCAGGTCCGTAGATGCCAGCACATCGGTACCGCCCACAAGTATTTTTACGGCCGGCAAGTGAAAGTTGCCGTACTTATTTGCCAGATTGCTGTATTCATATGTATCTGTCATCAGATCCGCCACTTTGCTTTATCCACCTTTCTTACTCCAGCGCCGGCACCTTCAGGACGGTTCCCACCGGGATTTCCAGAGGATTGGGAATCTGGTTGGCCTGGCAGATTTCCCGCCACATGGCCGGTGTGCCATATTCCGCCTGGGCGATGGACCAGACCGTCGTTCCCTGAGTGATCATACGGGCCTTGGTCCGGTCCGGCGATTCAAAAGGTTCCATATATTTCTCGGACAGCTTTCGGACCTCGGTAATTTTCAATGTGACCTTCGCACGTATCGGCTTGCCTTCGCTTGTAAACATGGTGTAGGTTGTATTGACATCGTCCACCCGGCCGCGGAATTTCAGCGAGCCCCAGCAAAATCGCACGATTGGCGGCGTATGGATCTCGCCCTTAACACGGACCATATCCATAAATTTTTTTACATGAACCGAAACATCGATGGCATCCTCCGGCTTTTTGCCGAGAAGCGTTTTGCCGCTTGTATCCAGAAATAATTCCAGGCTCAAGGTCTGAAGTCTTGAATCCAGAAAATTATTCTTTTCGCTGGAAGAACTGTTGTTATTACTATTTTTCTTTCCGCTCCTGTTATGAGAACCATAGGTTGCTCCGCCGCTGATACTGTACTGTGACGGATTGAACAGTACGGCTATCGTTTCCTTTGGTGTGGCGGAATCCACATTTTCATAGATTTCAAATTTGGCCTTTTCCAGTGTTCCAGTCAATATTCATCACCGTCCTTTTTTATTCAATAACCGCTGCGATTCGCGTTCCATGGCCGCGAACAGTAACCAATAACCGTTCTGGGGTTCAGTCCATCCCCCTGCGCATGCGTTCCAGCCGCAGATCGCTTTGCAGCTTCCAGAGCATACGCCCGTAAATATCCCCGTCCTCCGGCTGCTGCCGCAGACTCTCCTCCTGCTCCGTCAGACGTTTTCTTAACGCGTCCTGCTCAGTGAGCAGTTGAGTCATCTGCTGCTCCTGAAGCGTCAGTGTTTCCTTCATGGAGTGGATCTCGGCATCCTGTTTTTTGATCATCTGCCCAGCCTGACCCAGTGATGGCGCCAGACGCAGGATGGCGTCCTCAGTGCTGCCGGAACTGCTACCAGAACTGCTGTTGGAAATATTTTCCGGCCCCTCCGAAGCATGGACCAGGTTGACAGCGTATTGGATATGGCTTTCTTCGTAGCTGTACCGCATGCCGGATGCATTTCCTCCGGGATCTGCCGCTGCTGTTGATGGGCTGCTATCCCTAACCGGTGCTGCGGCGTGTGGGTTCGGGTATCGTATATCTGCGCCTGGCACAGCCATAGCTGAATCAGAATATCGCGTATCCGCGCCCGGATATGCAGTGTTTAGATTCGGGTATACGGCATCCGGCGCAGTGCGCTGTATGTCTGGATATGTATTTTTCGTTTCTTCCGATATATACCCGTTATGATAGATGGCGTGAATAATTTCATCATACATAAAACGATGATCCACTAATTCATACGGAATATTATCGTAAGCATATGAAGGGGGTGCCTGTGCGGCATTTACGTTTGCAGATCTTACGTGTGAGGGCTTCGCCTGCTCAGCATCCTCCGATAATATCTGCGCCAGGCTGTGTATAGCTTCCGGAAACGCCATCATAACGGCTGCATTTTCCTGCCGCGCATTCATATACATACGGCTCAGGGCTTGTGTTTTTTCCCGGTCATTACCGTCATCCCCTGAAAAAACAGCATTGTAAGGGCTTCCGGTGAGTATTTCAAGCGCAGCCGGGTGAGAATCTGCAAATATATCCGGCATGTCCAGCGGCATATGAGACAAGTCTGGGCCCGGATTCCTCATATCCGGACTGTCCGTGGAAAACTTTTGCTCCATCCCCTTATACAGATTAAAACTTTGTATAAGCTTTTGGCTTAAATCATAAATTTCCTCTGCTTTTCCAGCTTTTATAATCTCCTGGCTTTCTTCCTGCGGGGAATACAGCCAAAGCCTGGAGTGTGTTTGAGAATCACTTTCGGTAAACTGACGGTGATTTGGCGTATTCCCAGCTTCGATCAGCCTCTGATGCCTGTATATGAGGATCTGCGTGTCTTCCAACAGCGTATCGATACTTACAGATGACATTTTGGTGCGCACCGCTAAATTTACTTTTTCTGTATGCTTCAATACGTTATTTGCCGTATTTTCATTAACAGTCTCGGCGCTATCACAAACGATCCGGCTGAAATGCTGCCACTGTTCCTGGGTAATATCTGTTATCCGGAGCCTGGAAAGCTCCTTTATAAGCTCCGGAAATTCCCTGAATACCCGTTTTACAACCGGCTCCGTAAGCGTTTCTTCCTTCAGGTATTCCTCCACCGGAAGGTTTATAAGTGTTTCGGAATAAAGCTTTGATAAATATTCCTTTTGTATTTGTGTATCCCCGATCTCATACTGTCTCACAGTCTGGCTGTAATTACTGAAAAGTTCTCCCAGTAAATGCTCCACCTCCAGCCGCCGCGAAAGCTCCGTGATTTCCCGGGTTCCTTCCAGCAGCACTTTTTCGTAATTGCCGCGTCCGATTTCAATAAACGCATTGGAAAACTGCTCCCACAAGTTATCCTCAATCTCCGGGAACATTAGGACATCCTCTTTACTGATATGATCCTTCTGCCAATGCTCAAGCAATCGGTCCACAAGCAAAGATGATGATATTTTCTGCGTATTCACTATTGACAGAATTTCCTCAGTTTTATTGCTATCCATTGCTGCCAACGTCTCATCCCTGGCAGGTTTCTCCGAAACTGATTCAAAAACAGATTCCGCTTCGGTCTTTGAAGCCGTCTTAAGGTACGATTCTGTTACAGACTCCGAAACCGATTCTGAAACATATGTATCCACATACTTTAAAAGCTCCCGCATCAGAAAATCCTTCTGTTCACGGATTGTTCCCAATAGTTTTTGTTCCCTTGCTTTTTCATAGGTTAAAAGCACATTGGTTATATAATTTTTTTGTTCCATCTGTTCTTCCAGAAAGGCTACGCGTAATGCGTTTTCGGAAGAATCCGATTTAACCGCCTTATGTCCGGCCGCAAATGTATTAACAATCTGAGTAAGATTACTGTAAGCCAATGTCCGGGCACCGATTTTTTGTGCAGCTTCGGCCTGAAGGAGTGTTTCTGCCCGTGTATAAAGAAAAGAGCAGTTTTCATAGACAGCTTCGTTAAAAACATTGATAAGCTCCGTCAGAAAATCCTTCCATTGAATCGGGGGCATATTTAGAATGCTTTCCACTACCTCTTCCCCGACTGCAAGATCATTTTGAACAAGTAAGCTAAGGAAGTATTTTTTCACCTCTGACGCATATCCCTCTGATACATATACATCCGACGCATATACATCCGGCGCATTGACCGCTGTCTCATTCAAAACCGCCTGCCGGTCAAGCTGTTTTGGGTCAAGCTGTTTTTGTAATTCTAAAACAACCTCTGACAGATGCATTGTATCTTTAATTAAGCGTATGTTTTTTAGTATTTGACGATTTTCCACAAACGCTCCGGTTTTCTTCAAGTCCGCTTGCGGGTATTGTTCCGTAGTCTCCAGAAGCTTATTTATCATAGCGGATGTAAATTTCGTACTCCGGGCAAAGTTTTTCAGCTCGTTTACTTTAATTTCCAATTCCTCTGTTTGATGAGCAATCTGCTCCCTGTGGCTCATTATTTTTCGCACGATCTCCAGTTCCCGGTGCAATACTCCATGATCTACGGTAGTAAAAACGCCGATAAAATCCGTAATAAACTGCCGCCACTGATGCGCATCCAGCAGCTCTATCCGTTCCCGGTTAAAAGCCTGCATTTTTTGTGTCAGCGATGTATCCAAATACACATACGATGAATAAATATCCATCAAATATTCCTGCAAAAGCTCCGGGCTCCGCTCCGTAAGCCGGTCAAGAAAAAAGCTTTTTTCCTGACTCACATCCGTAAAACGTTCCTGAATTTCCTCCGCCATAAAGCTCTCGGCCAAGTGACTCAGGTAAAGCGTACCCTCAATCACCTTCTGAATGGACGCCAACGGCTGCGGCTCCCATAAATCGCTGTTTCCGCTTTTGCTTTCCGTATCCGACATCCTTTGAATGGATACCTGTAATTGTGCCCATTGCTGCGGATTCATCTGTTCCACTAAATAGAGCTGACTCTCATCAAATATATCCGTCAACGGTTCAGACCTTACAAAGTCATTGAGATGCATCGTCTTAATCATCTGACGGGCAAATAAGGATTGGCTCAGGAACCGTTTCTGCTCCTGATAGAAATGGGTATCGCCCACATCCTTATGCACCTCCTTATATTCTCTTACAAGGGATACAAATAAATTCCGTTCTTCGTAAGGCTCCATAGGCACATACGCTGTATGATAAGCTTTATATTGCTCATAAATCTCAGACAATGCCTGTTCACGGCGCTGCTGCTGCGCATAACTGACATACCAGCGTATCCACTGGCCGCCCTCCGAATGATCACTTAATTCCCATAATTGCCGGGATACATCCAAATATATATAATCCTGCATCTGCCGGACAAGCTGACGGGTCTGCAGCTGCGTTCTTTCTTTAAAAAGGGTTGAAAATTCGTCTGTCAGTTGAATCAGTTGTAATGTCATCTGGGTAAACAATTCATGTAACGTAATTTCAGTATCACCGGTGGGCTCTGTTTTTCCGCCAATACTCTGGCGAAGCTTTTCCTCATACGCTTTCAGCATGAAGATATCGGAAATAATTTTCTGGCTGTACGTTACCAGATGTTCAACCGCTGCCCGGTCTGAAACGAAATCGCTGCCCGAATCCAGCGCATGGACCGGCACGAAATCACTGTCCGAATCCGGCGTGTGGGCCGGCACGTTATCTCTGCCCGAATCCAACATTCTGGGTGAAATTTCCAGTCCATCC
Source organism: Lachnospiraceae bacterium (assembly GCA_902363555.1). Classification (GTDB taxonomy): domain Bacteria; phylum Bacillota; class Clostridia; order Lachnospirales; family Lachnospiraceae; genus Catenibacillus. Next base: position 252,030 of record CABJAM010000002.1, read on the forward strand.
GGCCGCATATCTGCCTGTGGCGTTTTGTCCATCCATTCCCGAACGATCAGCAATGCCTGCTTTTCGGCTTCACTCCAATGAGTCTCTTCAATATGGGTAATACTCAGCTTACTCAGGTCACGCAGTGTATCTTTAATATTTTTCACCGTTTCAAGCATTGAAAGCCGCTGGCTTCCACGGTTAACCGGCGAATCCCAGGTATTGTTAAACATGTGCGCTGTATGCTGTAAAAATGTATCCCACTGCCGGCGGTTATAGCCAGCCGCCGCGTCTTCCATGCGATGGGTATGCATAAGCTCCACCGCCATCTGTAATTCCCCGCGCTCAATATTTAATAAGCGGCAAATCTTTTCAGTCAGTGAGCTTTGCAGCAATGTTTCCGCTGCCAGAGTGTTATCGTTCTCATTCCATTGCAGCTTTGAGAAAAAATACTTTTTTTGTTCCTCCAGCTGTGTCATTGTACCGGAAATCACCTGCCTGCGATAATCGTTCAGTACTTCTTCTATAAAATCCTGACTGCGAATAAGCTTTCGATAGCTTTCCAGCCACATATCCAATTCATTGATGTCCGCCGTTTTGATCAGCTCAATGGCCGGGCTGTAAAGCTGTACGGTAGTATCTATATTCGTTTGGTCTGCTGCCGCGTGTAACTGCACAACATCCGCCTCCAGCGCCATAAGCCGCTGAACACTCTGTCTGTCTTGCGTTTGTATCCGGCAAAATTGCTGCCACTGCTCCGCATCAAATTGCCGGACTCTATATATTAAGGTTTCTAACCCATGATATTCTGTTTCAGGATGGAGCTTTTTATAATCATCAATCTTATGGAGCAGTGCGGATTTTTCCTCCGTAAAGGATTCAAACGCTGTTGTCTGCCTCATTATTTCATAACTGTCATATATTTCATTCAATGCAATTTGTTCAGAAATCAAAGTCTTCAGACCGATTTCCACAGAATCAAACATACCGATGTCTATTTCATCAGCTTTGCGGTTTATGTCTGTCATATGAATTAAATTCTCATAAAATTCGGTCCAAAATAAAGCTTCGCTGTCATTTACAGTCAGCATCCCGGAAAGAAGCCCGTCCTCCTCTATATCTGAGGACCAAAGCTCACCCAATGACGCATCTGCTGCGCGCTGCCTGCGCGCAAGAAAGTCCGATGCCTGTCCTCCCAGCGCAGAAATGTCCGCTTTTTGTTCCCCGCGCGCAAGCTTATCAGGCATCTGCCGCCCGGGCACTGTCATGTCCGATTTTTGTTCCCCGCGAGCCAGGCGTTCTATTTCCCTGATCTGGGAGTATTCTAAAATTGCAGTATCCGTTTCTGTAAGTTTTTCATACTCTTTTTTAACAAGCTGATAAACCATCATTTGGCGGACAAATTCCGTTCTCAGGCGCTGTGCGCCCGGGAGTATTTGATTCCCCCGCGTCAGCTTGTAAACTGAACGCCGGAATTTTTCCGTAGTAATATATAATTGTACCGGAGCCTCAGGCTTCCCGGTCAAATGTCTGTCATTATAAGTTCCGGCGAAGCTGGTATATGTGGACCATGAAGGAAATGTGTAAAGCAGCGTCAGGCTGCGCTGGCACAGGTCGCTGACCGGATTCAGGACGCTAAAGTGCATATGCTGCAAAAACAGGTTCCATATCTGGATATTTTTTTGAAGCGCCAGTTTTTCATCTTCATGCTTTCTTTCCTGCTCCTGCTGTTCAAAAAGCTTCTCCAGAAACACAAAAGCAGAAAAATCAAAGTCATAGAAATATGTACCGTTATAGCGGTCGAGAATCGCTCTGGCAAAACGCAGATTCTTTGCAGCCACTACCGCAGCATCCCTGACAAATCTCTGATTTTTCTGTATTACTGGAAGTAATGATTTATGTAATTTCATATCCGGCCTGGATATGCATAACTTTCCCTGGCCCATTCAAATCACCTCACTTCATTGCCTGTTTGACATTTCCCACCCATCATGTATGCAGGCCGGAATGGGCAATTTCCACCTTATGTACCATAATTTCCCGGCCCATGGCATCCAGATTAGAAAGCTCGAATTTGGTAACGATACCGTCATCAAAGCTCATTTCTTTATAGACCTGGCCATTTCTTAAAATTGAAATGGTACACGCGCCCACATGAACCCCCACTGTAAATGCCGACATGATTTCATCATCCACCAACGCCCGCTCCAATATGAGTGTGTCCGCCTTTTTCTTAGGGCCTTCAAATACGTTTGGGTATTGGTTGTTGCCACCTTCGGGCACCTCCTCCATATCTCCAGCCACAGAAAGATTCGATATTTTAGCGCACTTGATTGCATATTTACCAATTTGTAAACGAAACTCACTGTTCGTGGCATAAGGATGGAGCGTTGAGGGCGTTCCTGTATAACTTTTATCACGCGCTTTCAACTGCGGCCCTTGATGCTCACTTTTCTGAGCAGCTATAGGAAGGCCTACATAGCTCTTTCCCCTGGGCGTTCCCGGTTCTGACCAGAAAGCATTATTTGTTCTTCCCAAATCGAGCATCCGGGCGGCCATCTTAACAGAAAGGCCGCGCAGGCCTGGACTTTTATCAACCATACGAACTGTGCCCCCTATACTTTAAATACATTTTCCGGTTCCTGGTTCAGCTTGCTGTTGATCTTGGAAACCTCCTCACACCAGCGAATCCGTTCCCGGTGCGGAAATTTCATAATATCATCATGCTCCCAATGCATGTAATAGCCGATAAATGCTGCCTCCTCGTAGATTTTATCCACCGGATAGGTAACTATTGATCGGCTTCCATAAAATTTACCGGAATATCAAGCTTCTGGCCGCAATGAGGGCAGATTCCCTTATAAGACGGCATATCCATAGTATTAATTTTCTGGTACAGATCCTGCAAATAAGCCAGATCCATCGTAAAAAGATTTTCAACAACTCTCGTATCCACTGCCGGCAGTGTTCCCAGCTTCGTAATGACCCTGGCCAGCAGGATAATGGTCAGATATCCCGGATTTTGTGCCACCTTGGGATCTCTCAGCGGAAGGATCTCATCACCGGCATTGGCCAGACGCATCGTACCGTTTCGGTGGATATTACCGTCTCGGTCAATATAGCCCCTTGGGAGCGTAAATTCAAATTCAGTCTGAAAAGCCATCGCAGACACTCCTTTTTTGTATATTTTGCCCGCAGAACATGCGGATGCTTTTATATGACATTGCCTTACGAGATGCTTATATACATCCCGTAAGGCTTATCAATATGTTTATTCCATGCGGCTTAATGCCCGGACATTACTGAGTTCTGGTCATTCCCTCGTGGGCAACCTCGATGGACTCGATTGCAATTTCCGAGGATGTCGCATTAAAATCCGGAGCCGTATATTTTAACGGCCATGCGTTGATCACCTGCCATGAAGCCACGGCGGTTTCTTCCTGATCCAGTAAAGTGATGGTAATGGTCTTACGGTCAACTGCACCATTAACACCAGTCATCATCCAGTCGTAAATGACTGTGGAATCCACCAGACCCTGTTTTAATGTAATATTACCGTATTTTTTAAGGCCCGGAACCTTCATGGGCGTTGTGACCATATCGCCCTCGCGGTACTCAATAACATCGATGGATGCATCAAAACCGGAGACCTCTGAAAAACCGCCGGCAGCCAGACCATCAATTTCAACTCTGTATCTAAATTTTCCATGTGGATAAGCCATTTATTTACACTCCCTTCATCAATCAGCGGATTCGCTTGTCTTTTGAGAAATTCTGAAGATCACAAATTCAGCCGGTTTCACCGGTGCCACGCCGATCACACAAATCAGGCGTCCATTATCGATATCGTCCTGGCTCATCGTGTCACGGCCGATATTTACAAAGAAGGCTTCCTCAGGCGATGAGCCTGCCAGTGAACCACTTCTCCAGAGTCCGTTTAAGAAGACGCTGATGGTCCGTTTTACACGTACCCATAAGGTCTCGTCGTTGGGTTCGAATACGGCCCAGCTTGTATTTGCCTTGATCGTCTCCTCTATGAAGATGAACAGGCGGCGTACATTGACATATTTCCAGCTTGGATTGCTCGTCGCAGTGCGGGCGCCCCATACACGGATACCCTGGCCGGGAAATACACGGATCAGATTGACTCCCTTGGGATTTAAAATATCCTGCTCGCCTTTATTAAACTGGCAGTCCAGGCCGACACAAGCTCTCACAACCTCGTTGGCCGGAGCTTTGTGGACACCTCTGGAATTATCGCTGCGGGCGTAAATACCCATGATGGAACCTGACGGTGGAATGGCAATATTTTTCTTATCCAGCGGATCGAAAATCTCCAGCCACGGATGATATAACGCACCGTAATTAGTATCAAAAATATCCCTGTGTGCCAGAACATCCTGAACCTTTTTGGCATCTCTTGGCATATCCAAAACAGCAAAACGGCTGGCCAGATTTTCACAGTGAGCCACAAGCATCAACTGTACATTAGGATCGGTCACGCCAGGTACAGCCATAATGGAAACAACGTCATTGTCCACAAAAGCCTGAATACCAGTACGTTTTCCGGCGCCATTGTCTACACCGATAAAATCAGCAGCGGATATATTGCTTACAGAGCCATTGCTGCCACCGGATAAAGATACGGCGATGAGGCCCATATCGTCGGCGTCCTCAGCAATAAGGCCTGTAAACGGAGCAACGATCTCCTCACCGGCCTCACCCACATAATGCGCCGTGATCAGATCGGATTTTGCAACCTTTTTATCCAGATAATTTGAAGCTTCAATATTAAAGGATACATTTTCATACAGCTCTACAATATCGTCATATTTAACTTCCACATTAAATTCACATGTGGAAATTGTTTTTGCCGGCAGGAGGTTTCTGTCCACAACATCCTCCGGATATTCCTGAGCAAAGGTAATCACATTGTCCTGATTTTTTACAACGCGGTTATATACGGATGTGGTTTTATCCGTATAGACAACCACATCTCCAGGATTGAAGCCGGCGCCGTTTTTCACGCGGTATTTTTTTTCTCCGCCGTTCTCAAGGATTTCAAGAATCTGTGTTTTCGCCTTGCTGGCCGGTGTGATGACCACGCGGATATCGTCGCCCCATACGCCCGGATTTTTTGCTGCAATGTCCATAACCGGAGCATCCATTGGAACCTGTCCTTTTGCACATTTAGCATCATTGGGAGCCACACGCGCTACAAAACAGCGGGAACCTCCATTGACAAAAAAGTGTTCCACGGCATAAGCCAAAAAGCGGTACTCCCCAAATTCGTTCTCGGATAAATAACCGCCGTAAGTCCTCTTAAAATCTGAAAAGTTTGTAATGAGCTGCGGAACACCCTCCACAGGACCTCTCATTGCCAGGCCTACAAAGCCGGCAGTGCTGGTTCCCACAGCTTCCATCGGTTTGCCGCCGGATTCAAACTCTTCTACGTAAACCCCCGGTGATAAATATTCTGCCATAAAATATTCCCGGTCTGCGGATAAAGCTTTCATACTGCATTTCCCCGGAGCCTGTCTGAAAAATACTCCGGCAATGTCTTACGCCTTTATCCGAAACCAGTTTCCTCCTTTCTCTGAGTGGAAATTGTTTTCATTGTTTTCATTGTTTTTACAACTTACAATGATTATAGCGCCGGCCTATAAACAAAATTATAAACAATCGCCACAAATTTACTTATTTTGACAAATTATATTTTTTCAGCAGGACTGGCTTCGACAGATTCAGCAGTAGCGTCTTTAGGCGTATCCTCGCTGTTACCAGCAGTAACCGAATCCGACGCGCCTTCGCTGCTGCCGGCAGTTCCGCCGTCTGGTGTGACTTCGCTATTGTCGTCAGTTCCGGCATTCAGCGTGACTTCGCTGCTTTCACTCTTGCTGCCCTCTTCGCTGTTTTCCTCAGTTTCATCATCCTCATCGCCTGCGTTATCATCTGCATTCAGCGCGATTTCAGCCGCAACAGCCAGCCAGCGCAGCCACGGGAAGCTGCTCGTTTCTTTTGCTTCCGGAGCTTTCTGCACTGCCGCAGACAAGCTCTTTAATACCTGACGCCGCATCCGTTCCTTCTGCTGGATCTCCCAGGTCAGGGAATCCTCCTGCTGCTGCAATTCCGATTGCTGCATTTCTGCCTGCTTCATCTGATGACGCCGCAACTCCTGCTGCTGCAATTCCGTCTGCATTCCTGATTTCATTCCCGACTGCATAGATATCTGATCGGAAGCAGCACCTGCTGTAAGGTGCGCCAGCATACTCATCCCGGCCCCCGCCCTGGCCTTAAGTCCAAAGCCGAGACGTTTGACTTCGTGAAGCTGCCTCAGCCGCGCCTTATCATCACTGACGGTTAAAAAAGGCATTTTCTCCAGTACGGCCGCAGTGCCCTCATCCAACGCGGATTTTTTCATCCGCTCCAGCATTTCAAGCTGATGATAACGGGTGGAGAGATCTTCCTTATAGACCTCAGCGCTTTTGGAAGCATCGTGGCTGTTCATAAATACGCCGTCCTCCTTTTCGGACATCCGGCTGCCCATAACCTTTGTTTCATCGGCAGTCACAGGTCCATTGCCACTCTTTCGTTTCTCGCTGACTGAAAAAACAAAGGCGCCATCCTCGCTCATGCCAAGTGTCAGCTTTCCATAGCTATTCTCCAGACGCATCCGCTCCCTTGGACGTTTCTCCTCCTGCTCATAGTCCGACGGCTCGTAGCCTTCCATTCTGTTATTTTCATGGTTTTTTTCGGAGCTCATCTGCCGCAGATCCACATCCGAGCGCTTCAGATAATCAAGCATTTCTGCCGGCCTCCTTAAAAAGCATATAATACTCCCCCAGCTCCTCCGGCCGCAGGTTATTACCGATCTTGGAGCACTCATTTTTTACGCCCAGCACCAGATCCTGCATGTTTACAGCCCGGTCCTGCGCAGCCGCCAGAAACGAGGCATAAAGCGCCACATTTTTAATATTACTGCCGGAAAATTCAAATTGCCGGGCAAGATAATTCAAATCCACATCCAAAGCCAGCGGCATGCTTTCAGGAAATACCTGACGCCAGATTTCCAGGCGCTGCGCCTCATCCGGAAACGGAAAGTTCACGATCAGCTTCATCCGGCGTTTAAAAGCCTCGTCAAAATTTTGAATATAATTGGTGGACAATATGGTGATCCCGTCATAGGTTTCAATTTTCTGGAGCATATATGCCGCCTCCATATTGCTATACTTATCATTGGAATCCCGGATTTCGGTCCGCTTTGAAAACAGCACATCGGCTTCATCAAAAAAGAGGATCACCTGACCTGCTCTTGCTTTTTCAAAAATCTCCTCCAGATTTTTTTCCGTTTCTCCCACATACTTGCTGACGACAGCCGCCAGCTCCACCTTATACAGCTCCATTCCAAGCTCTGACGCCATGACCTGAGCCGCCATCGTTTTTCCGGTGCCGGGAAGGCCGGAAAAAATCAGAGATACACCCCGGCCATAGGCATTTTTCTGTTCAAACCCCCAGCGCTGGTAAACCCTGCTTTTATAACGGACCTGATTGCAGGCAACCTGGAGCATATCCTTTTGAAGCTGGGGCAATACAAGATCCTCCCATCCATAAGAAGGGATAATACGAATCACCTTTTTACCCATATCCTGCGTCAACAACTCGTGACAGGCCTCCGTAAGATCTGCTGCACACACACGCACCCCTGCCCCGCAGCCGCCAGGAAACGCGAGCACAGCCCGGCGGGCGGCAAGCTCCACAACAGCATTTATATCGCCCGGTGTCAGGGAATATTTCTCGGTCATTTCATCTAACCGAACATCCTCCGCCAATGCCACACCAGCAGTCATGGCCGCAGTACGCCATAGCCGCAGCGCCGCGTTGTAATCCGGCCCTTTAATCGCAATCCAGTACGCCTCAAATCTGCACGCTGCAAAATCATTTTCGCCTTTAAAACCGACCTGATTTTGCAAAGCAGAAACAAAGATTACCGGGAGAACATCAAAAAAGATTTGTAATATGGCCCCGGAGATTTCCCGCTCCATGCCACAGATCATCAGCCCGGCCTGATAAAAAATACATTCCCGGACGACCTCCTGCGCCATCCGTTTATCCGCAGATATATCGCCGGAAAATGCTGAAAAATCCAACAGCATCAACGGGCAGTCCAGCCATGTATACAACCAGCGGACATGAAACCGCCGCCCGCTGCCATGATCACCGTACAGGCCCACAAGCCACGGCTGATACAGGCTGCCTTGGCAGGCTGGACTACTTTCGCGGATAGGACTGGCATCCCGGGATTGCACAAGCCGCCGTAAACGTTCCTGCGTTTCTTCCATGGGCAATTTCTCAAAACGTTCAGGCTCCGGCATCTGCAGTGACAGGCATCCGCCTAATCCTGCCGGGGTTCCGGAAACATTTCCCAAAAGCAGCTCCAGCATACGCCTGGACAGCTTTAAGCGCCGCAGGATAAACAGCCCGTCGTCATTAGCCTCAAAAAAGTAGGACATGAGCCGATGGCCGGCATCAAAATAAGCATAAGCCTGCGCCGCCGGCATAAAGCCGCCGCAAACCGGCACTAAGCCGCCGCGGGCAGCCATGGAATCGCCGCAAACCGGCACCAAGTCATCACGGGCAGCCATAGAATCGCCGTAAGCCGCCAGAGCCCGTCCAATGGTCAGCGGCTCCAGCTCAAGGGCTGCCGTTTCGTCCAGCTCCCGAACCAGAGCCATGTCCACGCAATGCCGTTCAAACGCATCCAGTTCAAAGACCTCATATACATATGTCCGAAAGTCCATCCGGTATCCCTCCCGCCTGTCCATTGATACAGGCCTCATAAGCTTTGGCAAAATCCGCCCCGGGCTCCACACCCAGCTCCGCTTTATAGGTTTTCCGGAGCCTCTCGAAAAATGATTTTCCGCTTTTCCGATCCTGCATGCCGGAATAGCACTGCATCAGCAAAACGGCCATCGATTCCGAATAGGTATCCACCGCCAGACCGGCTTGTAAAAACTCCGCTGATTTTTTATAATTGCCCTGCTTCATATAATAAATACCCAGCATCTCACATCCGTCCAGGTAACACTTTTCATAATAATATTTTTTCTGAGAACACCATGTATTCTCCATACCACCCAGATAATTTCCCCAAAAGGTTAAAAACAGCGTCTCATCCCTGACGATATTGTCCATATTCCTGGCCTCCACTGCCGCGCACGCACTTTTTATGCGGCGAAGGTCCGAGGAAATGTGCTCCATAGACATAAAATATTCTTTATTTTTATATTGTATAAGCTGCTCCAGCCCGAAGGGCGCCAGCTCCCGGCGGATATTATAAAGCATGTTATGGAGCATGGCCACGGCATTATTTGGATAATCCTCCGGCCATAAAAGACTCAGCAGTTCGCTGCGGTTGATCGCTTTTCCTTCACGCTCACCCAGGCAGGCAAAAAGCTCCGCCGCCTTTTTTGTCCGCCAGGACATTTCATGTCTGTCCTCTCCCAGATATACTTTAAAATCGCCAAAATACTGTATATAGATCAATGTATGCTCCGGTTCGGTTACTACCGGCACCGAAGGGCTTCCAAGCTTTTCAACCGCCGCCACATTTCCGTTTTGGATATAACAGGCGATGGCCCGGTCCGTATTTCCTTCCTGCAAATAAAACTGCGCTGCCCGGTCAAGGATTTCGCGTTTCTGCTCAGGTAAAATATATTTTTGGAGAAACAGCTTAAACAGCGAATGATACCGATAGCTTCCCGCCCCCTTGCTGATCCTCAAAATAAAAAGATTCTCCTGAAGCAGATAGCTCAAAATTCCGCGGGCATCGCTGATGGCCAGAGCCGCATTACACAGACGGACATTGATCTCATCCAGTACAGAGGTTTTTACAAGAAACTGCTGGATATCATAGGGGAGCTTTTTATACAGCTCATACATAATATAGTTTTGAATAAGCGCCTGATCATTGATGATTTCCCAGTCTGGCTCCCCATCCGGCACACCACTCTGCTTCATATACTGAGCCACAAACATCGTTCCCGCAGGCCACCCTTCCACCTTGCGGAAAACACTGGCAGCCAGCGGCTCAGAAATATTTTGATGTGTAATACGTTCCAGTACCGAGGTGACCTCGCTCTGGTTAAACGCCAGTTCGTCAGTTTGAAGGACTCTGGCGGTCGCTCTCAGCAAAAACGCAGCAGTAAACGCTGGAAGGCAGCTTTTTGTTGCCAGAAAAATGCGCAGATTATCCGAAGAATATTGCATCATCAGTACGATGACAGAAAAGATATCCTCATTATTTATCACCTGAAAATCATCAAGAACAAGCACCAGACCCCGGCCACAGTTTTCCGGGCGCTGCAGGAATGTATTGATCCGGATCGTCAGATCAATGGCGGCTTGCCGGAATGATTGATAATTTTCATCTTTAAATTCAAAATCCGCCCATACATTTTTCAGCGCTGCCGTCAGATATGCAAAAAAGGTCTTCATATCATTATCCATTTCATCTAAATGGTACCAGGCGCACGGAACCTCATACAGGCGGATATAATGACTCATAAGGACCGTTTTACCGTATCCCATAGTTCCATATAAAATCAGCATCTTCTCCGGGCAGCTGTCGACACTTTTCAACAATCTTTCACGGATGATCAGGCTTTTTTGAAATTCGGGGATCTGAACTTTTGAATTGAGTATTCCATATTGCTTATCCACTGTCATACCTGTCTTTCCTAAATGTCTGGCATTACATCTTCTGTTATATTTTACCATCAGAATCGACAAATTTTGACTACCACTCGGTACCGTTTTTGTACCACTCGGTAGACTAATATGTATTTAAAGGAATATTCAATACAATCCGCACCGCATACCGGTGCTCCTCCTGTTTAAACTCCACACTCCCACCATATTTTTCGGCAATACGGTGGATACTTTCTACGCCAAGCCCGTGCCCTTTGTTCCGAAAGTTTTGTGGTATCTGTTCCACAAAGCTTCCTCCATTAATGGTTTTTTGCAGGCAACAGCTATTTTCGACCAAAATCAGCATCGTACCCTTAACCTTCATCATCTCGACATACATCCATCGCCGGTCCTCCGGAAGATACCGGTTGGCTTCAATGGCATTTTCCAGACTGTTCCCCATAAGGACCGTCATATCCATGAAATCAAACCCCAGATCTTCCTTCAAAATAACATTTTTTGTCACACAAATGTTTTCCCGAACAGCCTTTTCGATATAATATTTCAGAATCGTATTTACCAGGGGGTAGTCACAGATGATTTCTTCATCAAGCCCTTCATAGACACTGATATATTTATTCAGATAAGCGGAAAGCTCCTCTTTTTTACCCTGACTGTTCAGGGTGCTTATAATGCCCAGATGGTGCCGCAGGTCATGGCGGAAATGCTGTGTCTCCCGGATACTGTTGTCGATGGATTCATATTTCAGCTCAAATACCCGAAGCTTTTCTTCCATCACTGCTGATTTCCAGGCCATTTGTATTTCCGCAAAAAACATATACATCATAATAATATTACTGATACAATAGCAGACAAGCATATAAAAGCTGGCGTCCATCCAGTATCCGGATGCCAGATTGAGAAAAACAATATATAAAAGCAGCTCCACGCACACATAAAAGCAGGCTCTGGTCGTCCGCGCCACGTCGATGACTGCAAGCATTTCCCGCACGCGGGCACTCATAAACCAGCATAAAGCGGGAAGTGAAAGCGCCGTCAATGCAAATAGCAGCATAAGGTTCCATCGGTTATATGGTAATATCCCAGACAGCGCTTCATGGAAAAACCGGAACACCAGCAAGGTGCTGAAGGAATATATGATCGCCGCATAATAAACAATAATAAATAAAATTAAAAGCCGTTTACAGAAATGCGCTTTTACATTCAAAAAGGCCAGGATCATACAGAGGATCAGGACCGCGTAAAAATATGCATCTGCACAGTCCTGAATTTTTTCCTGGCTATATCCAGCCTGGGATAAAATCGCCATAAGGCCTGAGAATACCACAGAAAAGGAAATAAGAACAGCACAAATACTCATATACAGCCACCGGCCGCCAACACGCAGCTTTTCCTTATCAAATGCCAGGAAAAATATACAGGCCACCGGCAGTGTCTGAATTAAAAATCCCACAGATTGTTGTAGCAGCCTAATCATCCTCAATCTTCTCCCTCATTGACTTCATTCGGCTAAATAAATAGTCATTATACTGTTTACGCACCTCAGCTCTGGCACTGCGGCTGATCAGCGCCGATGTTCCGTCCACAAAATAACAGACCGCCTGCTCCATATGTTCAATATAATCCATGTTAACGATAAGCCCACGGGCAATACGTATAAATTGGGCCTTATCCAACTGCTCCTCCACAAACATGAAGGCACAGTGGAACCACCGCGGCTCCTGCTCATCCTGCAAATAAATCTCCACACCCTTTTTAAAACTTTCCACCTTTAGTATGGAGCCCATAGGTAAGGCCACCCTGCCTTTGGATGTTTCCAGCGTCAGAAGCTCCACCGGCTTACCGAACCGCTCCAGAAAGCGCAGCATCAGCTTTCGCACCTTGGCCACATCCACAGGCTTTATAAGGTAATGGATGGCATCGATTTCAAAAGCATCCAGGGCAAAATCGGCGCTGCCGGTCATAAAACCGATCAGTGCATCCGGCAGGATAGCTTTAAGCTTTCTGGCTGTCTCAATTCCATTGATACCATCCATAATAATATCCAGAATGATAAGATCGTAGTGACTGCCGCCCGCCACCTCATCAAGAAGCTCTTTCCCCAGTTCAAAAAAGTCTACATGATAGTCAAGCATCAGATCCTGCGCCACATTGGCAATAAACCGTTCCAGCAGGTCACTATCCATCTTCTCATCCTCGCACACAGCGATATTTATCATAGCAAGCTCTCCCGATTACGACTTTGGCATTAATTCCATAAAGCTTTCAAGGCTGCCGCTGCCGTCGGACAGTTGTAGCAGGCTGGCCGCATAACGCTCCGACAACTGCAGGGCATGGCCCACATTAAGATTGGCCATCTGTAATATCTGTTCTGCAGAAAGCTCAGCCGGAATCGGTGTGACAAACTTAAAGGCCAGGAGATTTTTCTGAGGGTTCATCACAAAGGCGCCGCATTCCAGATAAAAATTCAGTACATTGACAGCCTCTGTGACCATCGGCACGTATTCAGCCGCCATCTCCTCCGTCAGGGTGATCATCGATGTAAAATAATGAACGGATGCGGTTGCGGACATTGCCGGGAAAAAGTAAAATTCACCCATGACCTCATCCATGTTCAGCCCGAAACGCCGGTGAAGCGTTGTAAGAATATCCATAGGAAGATTTTCCTCGGCAGCATTGCGCACCACCGCAGGCACATGATTTTCCTCAAAATCTGCTTTCAATTGTTCAAGTATATAGTATTGCATTGACTGTAATTCATTCATCATTTATTTTCCTCCTCATAAAGGCCACCGGGTATTTTAAAATCATTGTATCAGATGGACATTTTGCTGGCAATGGTTTCAATATCCGGTGAAGGCACGCCGTCTTCCTTTTCCGGATATTTCAGACGCAGCCCGAAACTTTTTATCATTTTGGCATAAGGATTATCTCCGCTTTTTGCTTCCTCTTTTGTGATTGCCTTCGTATGCTCCGCGTCCTTATAGAAAGCCTCGTAATACATAAATTCCGCATAGGTTCTGGTAATATGACGGTAAAAGCTCTCCGGACTGGAATATCCCAGCAGGCCCAGGGCCTCGGCACGGAGCTGCGTGCGGATTTGAGTTTCTCTCGACTGCACCTCATTTTTCTGCCGGTGCGCCTTTGACACAAGACCTTTACTTACAGCCTTCCAGAGTACATCCATTTTTATGTAAGTGTCGATCGTGGAAATCATATTATTTTTACGTTCAAAATATTCCTTGATTGACTTGGCAAGACTTATGGCTGACCCCAGCGTATTAAAGATGGTACCGGCAATGGCTCCGGCTCCGGAAGCATCCAGCAGGCCGCCGATCATCTGCAGGCCGCCCGCCACTGCCTGCATACCACCACTGCTGAGTCTGGACTCATTTATCCGACTCTCAAGGGCGTGGATCTCATTCATTTTCTCCATGGCCTCATTGGAAGCTCCTGACTTCTTAAGATCAGCCATCGCCTCCTCCCCGGTTTGCAGTCCGGCATCCGCCGTTGCCGTCTGCGCATAGCCCTGGATCATCGTTATGCCGCCAACCACCGCTGACGCCCCCGCAGCCGCAGCATCCGCATGAGCCAAGGCAGCCTTTCCTGCCTCAGCCGCTCCGCCGACAAACCCGGCATTTTTGATTGCGTAAGCGCCCGTGGTTATTGTATTGGCAATCTCTGCAAAACTGCCCACGATACCGGACACCTGCACCGCAACTTCACCAGGTGAGAGTGATTCCGCGTTTCTATAAACATTAACAATTCCGGCAAGCACGCTGGCAAAGGATGTGACCCCGGCGACAGAGGTTAAAATACCAGAGCTCAGATTCAACCCCTTCAGGCTCGCATCGGACAGATTCCATTTGATAAGTTTTTTACCAAATACCTTTTTAGCTCCGTCAAGAACGCTTTCTGTTTTGTCCACAGATGCGCCGGCGCCGACAGCCGTTGCACCATAGCCAATATACTCTTCCGCCTTTTCCCCGGCAGTACTCTCAAAGTCCTCCTCGCCAGGCTTAATATCCTGCATGGAAGCATCCAGCTGCACAAGCTTCTGGAACACAGTGTTGATCACCAGCGCCGATGCCTCCACAAAATCCAGACTTATATCCTTTCCGCCCTCCCGGTCAGCCACAAGGGTGCGATGCTGCCCTATCAGATCGATAAGGTCATAAAGTGTCTGCTCCCTTTCCCGGGCTTTTTTCTCCTGCTCCGTGAGCGGCGCCGGGGCCGAACCACCTTCCGCAGCATCACCGGCCTGCGAAACGCCCGTCGGTTCACTCTCTCTGCTCACACTGTCCGCCGGGCCCAGATTTCCGTACAGGGCAAATATACCCATACACGACTGTGCCGTATGATAAACCTGCTCCAGCTTCTCCCAGTAAATATAGGAGCCGTCGACCCGTTTCCAGAATTTAAACTTTGTGGCGATCATCTGATTCTTAAAACGTTCCAGATTTGGTACATACGTCATCTGAGATTCCATAACATCCTCAGGCTTTGGATTATGACGCTTTTTGTTCTCGATCAGATAATACATAAACAGCTTGACCCGGGCCGGCTGCTTTAAAAGATTCCGAACAAAAAACTCCTGCGTCGGCGCCAGAGAAATGGCACCCGTCTTACTGTCATTGCGATACATCCACTTTGCGATCTCATTCAGGCCGTTTAACTGAGCGCCGCTGAGATTGGCATCCATGGCCGGAGCCTCTGAATCGTCCTTTTTATCACTTTTGCGGATGCTTTCCTGAGCTCCCGCCATTACATCATAATCCTTCGTGACAGTGCTTTGCCCGCCAGGAAACAAAAAATCATAATCCTGTAGCAGGACCTTAATGACATATGTATCAAAGGTTCCATAATCCCCATCCGGACACAGGCCTATAAATTCGTCGATTTCATCCTTGTATGTCGTAAGCATAGCGATCCGCTGCTCATCTTTTTGCCCGGGGCTGGATATCTGGTCCGTATTGAGCTGGCTATTTAAAGCCGCATAGGCCTTCCCCGCCTTTTTTAACGTTCTTTTCAGCTCATCCCGGCGTTTATCCTTTGCCTTATCTTCTTTCTTTTCCGTCTCAGGCATATGCTCCATCCCTTCCTTTTCTTATGCTCTTTCATCCATCATTTCATCAAATAAAAATCCCAGACTGCCCATCTTTTCCCGGGTCAGGATCAGGTTGTTTTTTGCCATTTCCCGGCGGACAGCCTTTAATATATCCACCGGAAGGATTTCCCGATCCTGCCGCGCCGCCAGATAGGCTGCGGCCAGGGCCACATTTTTTATAACTGCGCCGGTAAATTCAAAGGTCCGGGCAAGCTCAGCCAGATCAACCTGGGCGCTTAAAGGCGCATCCTCCGGAAATACGGAACGCCATATCTCATAGCGCACAGCTACATCCGGCTCCTTAAACAGCAGATAATATTTAAATCTCCGGATAAAAGCGTTGTCAATGGCGCTGAAATGGTTGGTGGCCAGTATGGTGATACCGTTGTACTCCTCAATACATTGCAAAAGCAGGGAGGATTCAATATTGGCAAAACGCTCATTAGCATTGGAAGCCTCCATCCGTTTATTAAAAATCGAATCCGCCTCATCAAAAAACAGAATACTGCTGCTTTTTTTCGCCTGTTCAAAAATCAGACGGATATTTTTTTCCGTCTCCCCCACATATTTGTCGATCACCTGAGACAGATCGATTTTATAAAGCTCCATATGAAGCTCATTGGCGATCACCTGCGCGGCCATGGTCTTTCCGGTGCCCGGAGGCCCCGCAAACAGCACTGTAATTCCGCCGCCATAGGGTACGATTTTAGAAAATCCCCATTCATCCAGAACCCGGTGGCGGTTTCGGACACAATAGCACACATCCTGCAAAATATCCTTATCCTCTGCCGCCATTTTCAAGTCTGCCCAGCCAAAGGACGGTTTTACCCGTACCGCCTTTTTGGCCAGATGATGCTCCAGTTGAACATAGCAGGCCTGGTACAGGCCAACCTCGGTGACTGGCCGGTTTCCGGCAAATAATACGGCGTGGCGCACAGCCAAACGGATCTGGCCGGGCGTCAGCAAAAAGGTATTGGCCAAAGGCTCCGGCGTAAGACCTTCCTCTGTGGCACAATCCTGCAAATAGTAATTCCATACCTCGATCCGCTCACTCTCGGACAGCCCGGGCAGCTCAATCGTATAAACCGGCAGCGGCATATCCTCCGGCAGATCAGCCACAAGAAATATACCGGGAATGTATGGGTATACATCGGCTTCCAGCCAGGCCGCCAGCGCCTTCATATCGCCGGCAGCCAACAGCTCCAGTGCGCTCAGCACAAGATATCGGTCATAAATCTGACATTCCCTCACAGCATAAAGAATATGCCGCTTCAATTCCTCCACACCAGCTTCCTTTAAGTAGCCCTCACTTAAATCATAGAAAACAAGACTCATATCCCGGTCCTGCGCCATATGCTTTAAAAGATGCTTTTTCCCGGCGCCCGGCGCTCCCGTCAGTAAAAGCATCGGCAGATCTTCCTCAAGGAGCTGGTCTAACTGACGATAAATTTCCTGCCGCCCAATCAGCGGATCCTCCACCCGGGCATTGACAAATACCTCCGTGCCACAGGGCAGATAACGGTTTAACCCAAGCAATAGATCGGTCAGCCGTTCGTCACATACAAGAGCGGCGCCGCAGGCGTCCTCAGTAAATCTTAATTCCGGAAAAATACGGCATAATACAGCCAGATATTTCTGAACGTCCATATACACCCGGATATCCGACCAGGTTCCCGGACGCAGAAATAAACGGACGAAAAGCGCCGGAGTCACCACGGCGGCTTCTCCGCCTGCGCCGGCGTTTGCGCCGCTGTTTTTAGCGCCGTGTCTGCCGCTATATCCACCGCCTTCAACGCTATATCCGCCGCCGTTTTCCCACAGGCAGTCCAGAAGCTTCCCATAGCTTTGATTTAATCGGACCATGAGTACAAAAATGAGCAGATTCCGCACGAATGAATCCCCGCCGGTCTTTTCCAGTAGCTGCTCCAAAGGCAGAACGCCGCCCAGCTCCATCGTCATTGATCGGCGCGATTCGAGCATTTTCCCCCATGCATTCAGGCTTTGATCAGGCTCAAGCCCTCTGGCCTTCAGTCTTCCTTCCAGAAACGCTGCGCTCTGGCGGGCCGGTTCGGGCGACGCCGGAATGTATTTCTTTATATATGTCAATAAATAAATGTCCATATACGCAAACAATTCTTCCATATATTCCGTATAACTTTCATAGGGCACGTCGCCTCTGTAATGTGATTCCGGATTCTTCATCAAAATGCCGCCTTATTCCTTTCATACTTCCTTCTATCATCAGTATAAATACAGGCTATAAACATTTCTCTAAACATAAGGCGACATTTTTCGCCAAAGAGTTACTTTCGGCGCACTTTCATGGAATCTCAGACTTATACAAATAAAAAAGGCTCCGGCTCATACGATGCGGAGCGTTTTTGACGCTTCGTCGTTTGAGCCGGAGCCTTTTGCTCCGAAATTGATTGAATCATGTAATTTTAGCTGTCTTTATTTACCGGCTTAAACCCTTCTCCCAGAATCTCCCCGGCCTCGGTCGTCACCACAAATGCCGAATGATCGATTTCCCGGATAATGGATTTGAGACGGGCAAATTCCGACTTGCGCACGGCGCAGATGAGCACTTCCTTTTCCTGGCCCGTATAGGCGCCCTTACCGCTGAGCAGTGTTACGCCCCGGTCGATCTCCTCCATGATCCGTTTAGAAATCTCTTTATTTTTCTCTGAAATCACTGTCACCATATTTCCCTGGTCAAAACCGTACACAATGGCGTCGATCACCTTGGTACTGCAAAACAGTGAAATGATCCCGTACATACCGGATTCCAGATTTTTAAAAACGATCATGGACAAAGCGATCACGGCGCAGTCCACAAACAGGATGGCCCGCCCCATGGATATATGGGGCCACTTAAGCCTTAGCAGATTGGAAACGATCTCGGTGCCGCCGGTAGTGGACCCCCGCAGAAAGATCAGTGACAATCCTGCACCGATAAACACGCCGCCAAACACAGCGCCCAGCAGCCGGTCGCCGGTATATACCGGAAGCAGCGGCGCCACCACCCAGTCAATCATAAAACTGCTGATGATCAGTGAGCAAATGGTCCGCATAGAAGCCCGCCGCCCCAGGTATTTAAAGGATAAAAACATCAGCGGCACATTTATGGCCAGACTCGTCGCACCGATGGGAAGCCAGCTCCAGACATAGTTCAGGATGATGGCAATACCGGACACGCCGCCCGGAGCGATATTGGCCGGCCCGGTAAAGCAGACGATACCAATAGCAAAAATAAAAGAACCCACAATATCCGCGGTTATATCCAAGGTCATATCTTTTAAGCGTCTTTTACGAATATCCAATGTACTTCCTCCTGCTTTCCCCACCCCATGGGCGGTCTGTGGTTACAATCCACATCCGATGTGCCGCGATGCCAGCCCGTCAATCGCTGAGCATATCGTGATTGATCTGTTTATAAAATAACTCCTTAATCTGCCCAAAATCCTTCTTCTCACCCAGCAGCCACATCAGCTTTGTCACCGTGGCCTCCGGCGTCATATCAAAAGCTTCCAGCAGATCAAATTTTTCCTTAATCCTGGAACCCACATTATAAATGACCATATCGCTGCCCTCCGTAGGCACCTGTGTGGTCATCACCAGGATTTTCCCCGCATTGATCCACTCCTCGATGGCTTTCATATACGTATCCTCCTCGTAGCAGGGGATACCGCCCACACCAAAGCTTTCGATGATCAGCGCATCATAATGGGGCAGCAGATAGTGAATCACGCCCGCATCCATGCCGGGGATCAGCTTTAATGTAAATACCCTGGGATTCATATGGGTATAAAATTCCGGCTTTTCCTCCGGCACTGTCTCGATGTACCGGATGATCCGGTTATTGCGGATCACAGCCACATCCGGAAAATTAATACTGGAAAAAGCGTTGAAGCTTTTGGAACGGATCTTTCGGGCCCGGGTGCCCACGATCACCTGCCCCTGGAAAACGATCACAACCCCGTTGGACTTATCATCACAGGCATATAAAAAGCTGTCATACAAATTCATTTTTGCATCGGTGATCTCCTTGTCGATAGGTCTTTGCGCCCCCGTAAGGACCACCGGCTTACGGCTGTTTTGTATAAGATAAGACAGAGCCGCCGAGGTATACGCCATCGTATCTGTTCCGTGAAGGATGACAAACCCGTCATAGTTTTCGTAATTTTTCTGCACGACCTTTGCCATAGCCTCCCAGTGCTTTGGCTGAATGTTCGTACTGTCCAGATTAAACAACTGCATCGTATCTACATGGCACATTTGATTAATATTTGGAATAAATTCCAGTATTTCGCCGGAGTTTAACTGGGGAGCCAGACCACTGTCCGTACTTTTGGATGCGATTGTGCCTCCGGTGGCAATGAGCAGTATTTTCTTCATAAATTATTCCTTTCGCATATGTATAGATTTTACCAATTATCCCAATACTATTCAGACAGGAGGTGAAAATAAATGGATAGAGATATGTCTGAAGTTGTATGTACATGCCTCGGCACTACCGTTCAGGATCTGGCGGACGCTATCGCTAACGGGGCTTCCAGCTTTGATGAGGTGGTGGCAGCCACAGATGTAACGACCATCTGCGGTGTCTGTGAGGACAGTGTCCGTGAAATCGTAGACGAATTACTGGAAAAATAAGATAAAAAAATATTGTAACCGTTCATTCCTTCAAAACGCTTACAGTTATTTGCGGCCGGAAGGCTTATATGCCTGACTCGTAACAGTCCAGTGGAACTGAACTGTTACCTGACCCGGCCGTTTTTAACGCTTTTGAGAGCGCGGCGTTGCTTCGTGTCAAAATACACCAAGATGCTCCAGCAAAATTTTAGCGCCGATAGCAATAAGAATAATGCCGCCCACCAGCTCCGCCTTATTTTTATATTTGGCGCCGAAAACCCTGCCAATCCCCACACCTGCAAAGGATATGACAAATGTGGTAATACCGATAAAGGATACGGCGGGAACGATAGAAACCTGTAAAAAGGCAAATGTGATCCCTACCGCCAGTGCATCGATGCTTGTGGCAATGGCAAGGATCAGCAGCTCCTTTATTTTCAGCCGCTCATCACTGTCGCAGTACTCGTCCTCCTCATCCTTGGACACCGCCTCCCGGATCATATTAAAACCGATGATCCCCAGCAGGACAAAGGCAATCCAGTGATCGATACTTGTAATATATTTCTCAAACTGCTTTCCCAAAAACCAGCCGATCAGCGGCATTCCCGCCTGAAAACCTCCAAAAAACAGGGCAATGACAAACGCCTGCCCGTATTTCATTTTCCGCATACACAGCCCCTTACAGACAGACACCGCAAATGCATCCATGGACAGGCCCACGGCAATTAAAAATAGTTCAAAAAGACTCATTTGTATTCTCTCCACTTTCGTAAATTTTATCTCATAGCGTTTTCACCGCGCTTTAACGCTCTGGCGCAAAAAAATCCGCGCTGTGTTCAGGCACGCGCCCCGCCATCCAGTACCTTGTAGATCAGCGGCTTCCGGCACACAGCCTGCTCCGAAAAAGTATAGCTGCCGTAAAACTCCTCAACCCAGTCCGGCTGCAGCGGCTGATCGTGATAGATCCAGGCAAGGACCTGGCCCCGCTCAATCCGGCTGCCTACTTTGGCACAAAGTACGATCCCGGTTCCAGGAAGTATTTTATCCTCCATCGTCTCACGTCCGGCGCCAATCTTCATCGCCAGAGTTCCCAGGCGCATGGCTTCCATATGGGCGATATGGCCGTCCTCTCTGGAGGTCATTTCAGTTATGTAAACTGATTTTGGCAATAGCTCCGGATTTTCAATTTGACAGACATCGCCCCCCTGAGCTTTTACCATAGCCTTGAGCTTTTCAAAGGCCGCGCCGCTCTCAATGGATCGGGTAAGCTTTGCTTCGGCGTCCGCCGCATCCCTGGCCAAACCGGCCTGCACGAGCATATGCACCCCTGCGGTAAGACACAGCCGGGTAAAATCCTCCGGGCCGCGTCCGCAAAGCGTGTCAATGGCCTCCCGGACCTCCAGTGCATTGCCGATGGCATTTCCAAGAGGTTCGTCCATATCGGTCACCATGGCGCACACCTTACGCCCAAGAGATGTGCCGATATCGATCATCGTCTGGCCGAGCCGCACGGCATCCTCCGGCGTTTTCATAAAAGCGCCGCTGCCATATTTCACATCCAGCGCGATCACCTCACTGCCCGCCGCCAGCTTTTTGGACATAATACTTGATGCGATCAGCGGCAGAGAATCGACGGTACCGGTCACATCCCTGAGCGCATACAGCTTTTTGTCCGCAGGCACCATGTCTCCGGTCTGACCGATGATGGCCAGGCCAATGTCATTGACCTGCTTTATGAATGCGTCCTTTGTAAGATAGCAATTGAATCCGGAAATCGATTCCAGCTTGTCCAGCGTGCCGCCGGTATGCCCCAGGCCCCGCCCGGACATCTTCGCCAGCTTGCCGCCGCAGGCCGCCACCATGGGGCCCAGTGCCAGAGATGTCTTATCGCCGACACCGCCCGTGGAATGCTTGTCCACCTTAATACCGTCGATACCGCCAAGATCGATGACGTCGCCGCTATGCATCATGGCCATGGTCAGATCTGAAGTTTCCCGCGCATCCATGCCATTGAGGACAATGGCCATCAGCAGGGCGCTGACCTGATATTCGGGGATTTTCCCGTCCACATAGGCCTTGATCCAATAATTGATTTCTTCGGTTGTCAGTGCAAGACCTTCCCGCTTCTTAACAATAATATCAACAAAACGCATCGCTTACCCCTCCTGATATTGTATCGCATAATTTACGTGTTTCGCGCAAAAAATGGGCTGTACGCCCTTAATGCTATTTTATAGCTTGTTAAGGTTTCGTACAACCCCTTTTTGAAAATATTTCTTATTAAAATGCGTGCGGTGCACATATTACTCGCGGCAACACGGTTTGCCAGGAGGCCGGAGAGCCGGGCGGCATATTCTTTCTAATAAATAATGACCGGAGTTCCGATTTCGACGTTATTGTAAATCTGCGCTACCCAGCTATATGGCGTATTGACGCAACCATGGGAACCGTTACCCATATAAATAGAACCGCCATAATTTCCCTGGTTATCGCCACGCCAGCTTGCATCGTGGATACCGTAGGAATTTCCAATAAACGGAAGCCAGAAGGATACCGGAGACTCATAAGGTGTGCCGTCGCTGTTTTTTCCTTTAAGCGTCTGATTCCGCAGCTTATTCAATATCTTATAAGCACCTGTCGGAGTATACGTTCCTCCGGAAGGCGTACCTGTAACGATGGCAGTTTCTACAATAAGCTGGCCATTTTTATAAAACCACAGATGCTGATTGCTCAGGCTGATTTCTATATATGTATCACCGATTTCGTTACCGCCCCGCTTCCATGCCGTCCAGTCATAAACCGGCTCACGGGTTTCGCTCTGACCATTTTGTAAAAGCTCCAACAGCGCTTTTGTTTCCTTATCTACGTTAATTTTCCAGCCATAATAGCCATTATCACTTATAGTTACAGTACTTCCATAAGAGGTGGTAAATTCACGTGGGGAATAGGATGTATTATATTTATCCGCCAGCGATTGCACGTAGGCTTTGACCTTTTCCTCGTTTACAGTGATCTCGCCTTCTTCATCCTTAAAGATCCAGCTCTTTATAGTTTCAGAATCCAAAACCTCCGTATCCTCACCAAAGGTATAGGTAATGGTCGTGTTGACAATTTTTTCCACCGGCGCCATGATTTCCCGGATTTCCCTGGACTCCGTCGTTATGGCCGGAGGTATATAGCAATTCTGCGCATCCAGGTAGATCCGGCGATCGCCTTCACTCAACGCAGTTTTCAACACCTCAAATAACCGGTCACCATCTACCATCGTGCCCTGAACCTCTGCCACCACGTTTACCCCTTCATCGGTAAATTCAACGTAGGCATCCTGGGATTTAACAGCGCCCTTTCCTGTCACACAGTCGAGCTGGTTGACGGCCTGACGGAGCAGCTCCTCGTCAAAAGCCACCGCACTTTCCACGGTATAAAAATTCACATCCATAAAAGAGTTCAGCCAATCCCACATGCCCTGCTCTTTTTTTATATCCGCCACTCCATCAAAGGCTTCCGCATAGCCGATATCCTCACCGCGGATGACCTCCTGATCACCGCTGGCTTCCACAATTCGCAGAGTAAATGAGGATTTGTACTCCTTCAGTGCTTCCGCGGCCTCCTGCACGGTCTTATTGGAAAAGTTCACGCCATTGATCCATGTTCCGTTGTAAAAGCGGTCCATATAATACATCGACACAAACACATAGATCATGGCAATGGCCGCAAGGGGTACTACTGTAAATAATAAAATATTTCGTATCATTCGTTTTTTCATTCATTTATCCCCGACTGTCAAATATCAATCCGGCACTCTTATGGAAGCCGCCTTCCAAACGATGCGCCGAAGGTTACAATTTAAGACGTAGATCATATCAGGTCCTCCTGACTTTACGCCTGCTTTCATTTTAAAAATATATACGACTTATATTTTAATATTATATAGGAGAAACGTTTCTAATTCTTTTCAAATTAATAACATTTTCATAACAATTTACATAACGGCTTTAATCGTTAATGTTCCCATGCATCCGCCTGCGGTATTCTCCCGGCGTGCAGCCGCACTGCGCCTTAAACATCCGGTTAAAATGGCATATATCGGTAAACCCGGCATCATAGGCCGCCTGCTTGATGGAAACCGTCTCATTGCTCATCAAATACTTTGCCTTCTGTATCCTGGCCTGGATCAAATCCTCCCTGGGCGTGCTGTGAAAAAAGAGTGTGTAATATTTGTATAATTTACTTTTACCGACATTTAAAATCCCGCACAGCTCCTCCACCGTCCACGGCCGTTCACATTCCCCCAGCATCTGCCCCCGCAGCGCCAGCATTTCCCCATAAATACTTTCCAGATGCTTATACGGAACCTGCGCCTGCTGCCGCCGGTAAAGCGTGATCAAAAGCTGCCGCACATAGGCGTCCATCATTTGCTCGGAGCAGGTAAAACGGTTTAAATATTCCTGATAGATCTTTTTCAGTATCCAGTGGATTTCCTCTGTATTATCCGGGTAAAACAACTCGTTTTTACATATGTCATATGCATCCACCAAATCCCCGTCACATAAAAAATGTACAAAGCTGTTAAAAAAATCCTTTTCCGCCTCGTAATGCTGGCAATATCCGGGCGTATATAAAACACATGCACCAGGCCTGGCCTTCCTGGCCGGGCGGTCCGGAAAATAAAAGGTCATGGGCGACAGTACAATTATAAATAAATAGCTGGCAGTTCCCAACGGCCGGTATATCCGGTCACGATCCGGATTGTGGGTATGGTAGCCGCAATATTCCACAGTTATCATCGAATCCCCCCTCTCATCTAAAGCTGGAGCGTGTTTGAAAATTCCTTACCGCCATCTGCGCGCCCCATTTTGTTTCCGGCTGGATGGATCACTATCCTCATCATATAGTTTTGCGGAAGAAAAGTCAATGCAAAAGCACGTTACGCCATTTTATTTATTTTTATAAATGATATAATTGGAATTATAAGCCAGCTAATGTTTTAATCAAGCATAATATTTGAAAGGGAAGGTTTATAACAATGAAAAAAGCAGCACTGCATATCGACAAATATTTTATTACAGGAGACATCGATGAGCGTATTTACGGCTCCTTTATTGAACATCTGGGCCGGGCCGTTTACGGCGGCATCTACCAGCCGGAAAGTCCGCAGGCCGATAAAAACGGACTCCGCCAGGACGTTATTGAGCTCATCAAAAAGCTGAATGTTCCCGTGGTCCGCTATCCCGGCGGCAATTTCGTCTCCGGCTACCACTGGGAGGACGGTGTAGGGCCAAAAGACAAGCGCCCGGAGAAAATCGATCTGGCATGGAATGTTATTGAAACGAATCAATTCGGTCTCAATGAATTTATGGATTGGGCCAGAGCGGCGCATACATCGCCGATGATGGCTGTAAATCTTGGTACGCGGGGTGTGGAGGATGCCAAAAACATCGTGGAATACTGTAATTTAAAGGGCGGCAGTTATTATAGCAATCTGCGGCGCAGCCACGGTTATGAAGCGCCCCACAATATTAAACTGTGGTGCCTTGGCAATGAAATGGACGGCCCTTGGCAGATGGGCCATAAAAATGCCGTCGAATACGGCCGTATCGCCGCCGAAGCCGGCCGAATTATGAAAATGGTGGACCCGGACATTGAACTGGTAGCCTGCGGCAGCTCCGGACTTCAGATGGATACGTTCGGTTCCTGGGAGGATACAGTGCTTTCTGAGTGTTACGACCAGGCGGATTACCTATCACTTCACCAGTACTACGGAAATTATGACAATAACACAGCCGACTTTTTAGCCAATACCGTTGCCATGGACAAATTTATTTCCTCTGTTATCTCCATCTGTGACTCAGTGAAGGCTAAAAAGCGCAAATCGAAAAACATCAATCTTTCCTTTGACGAGTGGAACGTCTGGTATCATTCCGCAGAACAGGACAAGCAGTTGGAACGCTGGTGCAAGGCCCCCCATCAACTGGAGGATATATACAATTTTGAGGACGCCCTGCTTGTCGCCGGTATGATGATCACCATGCTCCGCCACGCCGACCGGGTAAAGATCGCATGTCTGGCTCAGCTCGTCAATGTCATTGCCCCCATTATGACCTCCGACACCGGTGCCTGGATGCAGACGATCTACCATCCTTTTGCCCTGATCAGCAACTTCGGACGCGGTCATGTATTACATACGATTACCGACGCACCGGTTTACGAGAGCAGCCACGGCGACGCCCCCTATCTGGACGCAGTCTGCATCCGCAACGAGGAGCAGGATACACTGACGATTTTCGCGGTGAACAAGGCGCTTGACGACGATATGGAGCTGACGTGCGACCTGCGGCAGTTTGCAGATTATGCGGTCACGGAGCATATCGTTCTGACCCATGAGGATCTGAAAGCCATTAATACAGAAGAAAATCCGGACAATGTGGCGCCGGTAAGAGCCGCAAAAAGCGCACAGATCGAGGGCGGCCAAATGACCGCGCATTTATGCAGCAAGAGCTTCCATGTGATCCAATTGGGGAAATGCTGATACGTTACAATCTAACGGAACAAAGCTCCGGCATCACCATCACCAGGTGCTGCCGGAGCCTTAATTAACATATTTAGCTTACCCCTGCAAGCCTTTGGACTGGCGTTCCATATCCTCGATAACGATATCATAAATTTCGCCAAGAGAAGCACAATACTCCAAAACCTTCCACGGTTCATTTGTGTGGTAATGGATCTTTATCAATTCCTCATCACCGACAGCCAGCAGGCAGTCGCCTTTAAAATTTGCATTGAAATAATCGGCAATAACATCCTCATCCAAGGCTTCGCCTTCGATCAATAGCTGTGTATCATACTTAAATTCTAACATATCCATCAACCTTTCTTTATAATAAGTATTGCGCTTCGCGCATCCGGCTCCTCTTCGTTCCGCCGGATCGCGGCAGTCGCCAAAATTTCCGCAGGAAGCCACAGCGTCGTCGCCCCTATTACGTACCACTCAGGCTTTTATCGCCCAGCGCATTTTTGTCGAGCGAGCGCGGTTGTTTCTAGCACATTCCTCTGCGGACGGGCGGATGACCTCGGTAGATATTTCACTGTAAACGCCCTCATTGCATAAACGTTTAAAAGATTTTTTCACCAGACGGTCCTCGCCGGAATGGAAGGTAAGGATGGCCGCCCGGCCGCCTTTAGCCAGGACACCCGGAAGTTTGTCTAAAAACTCGTACAGCACCTCAAACTCATTATTCACGTCGATCCTCAGTGCCTGAAATACGCGCTGGCAGGACTTTTTCACAGCTTCCTTCCGTTCACCCGCAGGAATAAAGGACAATGTATCCTCGATAATCTGACGCAGCTTTGTGGTCGTATCGATCGGATTTCCCTTCTTCCTCTGCAATACGATAGCCCGGGCAATTTCCGCAGCGTAAGGCTCATCGGAATTTTCATACAGCATCCCGGCCAGCTCCTCCTGATCAATGGTCCTAAGCCGCTGTGCCGCCGTAATTCCCTTTTCCGGATTCAGCCGCAGATCCAGAGGGCCTTCGTTTTTATAGGAAAAGCCACGGTCCGGGTTGTCGATCTGCATAGAAGATACGCCCAGATCGGCAAGCAGAAAATCAAACGGCCCGGCCTCTGCGGCAACCTGATCGATATTGGCAAAATTCAGATGCTTTATCGTCAGAATCTCCGGTCCATACCCAAGTGCAGCCAGCCGCTGCCGCGTTTTCTCCATCTCAATCGTGTCTATATCCAGACCGTAAATATGCCCCTGATGGTCCAGACATTTGAGCATTTCCAATGTATGGCCGCCGTAGCCTAACGTGGCATCCAGCCCCTTTTGCCCGGGCTGGATCTGAAGAAAATCAAGAATCTCCTTCACACAGATGGAAATGTGCATCCCCGCAGGCGTGCTTCCCTTTTGAATTACCCGGGCCACAGTATCGGCATATTTTTCCGGCTGGAGCTCCTTATATTTTTCCTTATAGCTTCGCGGATGCGTTCCTTTATAGCGCACACGGCGCTGATGCTTTTGTTCCTGCTGTTCCATGGGTCAGCCTCCTATTCCTTGGAAATGAGTAAAATACGTTTGGAAAAGCCACCGCGCTTTTCATGCTTTTCCCGGTAGACATCCATTAAATCTCCGGTGGTACAGCCTCTGGCCTCACTGATAGCAAAAACCACCTCAAGTATGTCCGCCAGCTCCTCAATGGCTTTGCTCTCCTGATATTCCCCCACTTCTTCACTGAGCTTTGCGTCCAGTCTTTGTAAATATTCATCCTCCGGCAAAATCCGTGTTAAGGGCGTTTCCCCCTGATTTTTGATAATGTCCGGAATCTTATCCCGGACCAGTTTATTGTAATTTACCATGAGTTCCTCCAGTCATGCAAGTTTATTTTCAATCACACCAAACGCAGCTCCCACCTTGCCGCCATCCAGCAAATACTGCTTCATCCGCCGCTGCAGAGATGTATTTTCCGGCAATGTCTCAAGCGTCTGGTCCGTTGTTTTAAACACCCACACTATAAAATCCATAGCATCCTCCTGGACAGTCCGGATATCAAAGCGCCGCTGAAACTTAAGTATATTGGATGTTTCCGGCAAAAGCTGCTTCAACACCGGACTTAAAAGCCATGAATCGCAGACATAATCCACACTTTGATAGTCCACAAAAAATCGTTCCATAAATGCATGAGCCTGACACAGTGACCGGGTACAGTTTTCTTCACAAATGTCCGCATCAGACGGGATATGCATACTGATCACCTTTTTGCCATCTACGTAGTACAGCTCATACTCCAGCGCTCCGATACGAAACAACTGCATGCCAAGCTGGCGGGGTGTCCAAAAGTCACGATCAAATGCATAGACTCCCGACATAGAATAATGCTCATTGATAAAGCGGGGAAAACATTTCATCGTATCCGTAAATATTTGGTTATCAATGCCAATCCGGCAATATTCGTCATATGTCCGAAGCGCGCAATGCAGCATACACGCAAGCATTTTCATCCCCCTGGCATCCTCCCTCAAAAACGTCTTTAACCGCGCTCTCGATTCATCCCATGTTTCTCTATTGCACAGCCCGTCAAGCAGGTGCAGGATCTGTGCGTAGTCAAACGACTGGTCAAATCTCAAAACCTGATCCCTTACTTCTCCGGGCATATCCAGCGCGTTTAATAATTCATTGATTGTCATAAACCCTCGTCCTTTCTGCCGTCTGCCGCCACTGCCAGTTCCGCGGCGTCTGGCCATACATTGCCTTAAAAGAGCGTATAAACTGCGTGACATCCTTATATCCCACAGATTCGCAGATTTCCTCCAGCTTCATATCGGTCTGCACCAGGAGCTGCTCCGCCTTCATCAGCCGGAACTTCCTCAGAAGCTGCGAAAAGGTACAGCCGGTGCCTTTGTGGATCAATGTGCTCAGATAGGAACGGCTCAAATAAAAGTGCCGCGCTGCCCCGTCCAATGTGGCCGTTCTGTAATTTAGGCGCAGGTAATTTTCAATATCCAGCAGTCGGCGGCCCAAAGCGTCCGGTACACTTTCAGAAATATCCATCTGTTCCTCATAATTTTGAAGCAGATATGGAAAAAACGCGGATAAAAGCCCTTCGATAATATCCGCCGCGTAGGGAAGCCCCTGCTCCTGCTGGGCATACATATACAAAAGCTGCTGCCGCATAAAAATATCATTTCCGCAATGAAAGGTCAGGCAGGATAAAAAGCCCGGCTCGTGGAGCGTCCGCGAAAAATATCTTGCCAATACTGAGGATTCCCTGAAAAGGCCGTAAAATACCGACTCAAACGTGCTTTTCCTCAGCTTCACCGTAATCCCGACACAGTCCGGCCGGGCAAACAGATGATGCGGCACGCCGGGCGGAATGATCGTGATATCTCCTGGCTGAGGATACACCTCACGGCTTCCAACTTCGTGGACGCACTGCCCTTCCAGTAAAAAAACCATTTCAAAGAAATCATGTTTATGGGCATGGATATCCACATAGCGCAAAAGATGCTCCAACTGTACATTTTTCCGCTCCGGCATAAATAGCTGTTCCGGCAGGCTTCCGGAATATTCATGTTCAAAACGTTCATACAGTAATCCCACCGCCTGCCGCGCATGGGCTGTATCCAGACACGAAAAATCACCGGTATGCTCCCCGCGGGCCGCATCCAGATAGTACATCAGCTCATAGTAATCGATATAACTGCCCTTTTGCAAATAATAATCCCGGCCAACCTGCTCGTAAAATTCCAGAGCCTTCAGCCGATTATAAATATCCAGTAAATCCATCGCCCACACCTCTGTGCCCTATTATAATAGGAATTGCGCCGATGCGCAAGCAGGTCAACGATTTCCTTTGGAAATCCTCGACAAATTATAAGCGGAATTGCGCTGATGCGCAAGCAGGTCTACGATTTCCTTCGGAAACTAATTATACGCCTTTGTTTTGAAAAAAGAAATATTACCGATAAAGTCGAAAAAATCGGTCATTGTTGTGGTAGGTATTCTAAGTTATAATAGGAATTGGCCTGATGGCCAGGCAACTCAAAATATTTATGTACTGGAGGAGACTCTTATGGATCAGGAAAAATACACCCCGCAGACCCGTATGTCCGAGCGTTTTTCCTACGGCTTCTACTTTTTTGGGCAGGGGCTTATTTACACCATTGTTTCACAATATCTGATGCTTTATTACACAGATTACGCGTATCTGCCCCCGCTGGTCATCTCGGTGATCCTGTTCGGAGGTAAAATCTGGGATGCGGTCAATGACACACTGTTCGGTCTGATCATGGACAAGATCCGCTTTCGCAGCGGCAGACGCTTTAAACCATGGTTGAAAATATCCACCATTGCCATTCCCCTCACCACCGTTTTCCTTTTTACCATTGACGCAGTTCCCAGCACAGGGATGAGAGTCTTCCTGGCAGTCATAACCTATGCCCTCTGGGATCTGGCCTACACCATGTGTGATGCGCCGATTCTGGCCCTTTCCACAGCAATGACCAGCAATGTAAAGGAGCGGGGCACACTGATGACCTTTTCAGGCGTCGGCGGCGCTATGGCTATGGCTCTGTCCGCCATCGTGCTTGTGCCAATATTTGACAGCACAGGATTTTTTAAAGCATCCATCGTTATCGCAATCGTGGCGCTTATAACGATGAGCATGGTCAATATATTCTGCCAGGAGCGCTATCATATTTCGGACGCTTCTCTTACGCAGACAGCAACACTGAGAGATACGTGGAATTATTTGCGGCAAAATCACTACCTTTTGGTTTATTACGCCTACCGGATGGTATCCGGCGCCATTACTGTATCCATGCTGACCTATATGGCCAAATATTGTTTGGGCGATATTAAATACATGTCCATCGTGGCGCTTTGCTCCATGCCAATGATTCTTTGCGTATACATAGCCGCCCCCTTCCTTATGAAGCGCTTCGATAAAATCGTACTTTACCGGACCTGTGCCATTTTGAGTATGGCAATGAATTTAATCACCTGGAGCATTGGCTATAAAAATAAAACCATTGTCATCATCTGCATGGCAGTGATTGCCGCACTGGCCATACTTCCGGCAATTATGATGGGTGTGCTTCCTCAGGACTGTATCGAATACGGAACCTTTAAAACCGGCATCCGCAAGGAAGGGATCACCTTCGCACTGCAAAGCTTTGTCGCCAAGCTGACCGCCGCCTTTGCTTCCGCATTTACGGGGATCATGCTCCACCTCATCGCCTATGACGGCTCCGCCGCCGCTCAAACGCCAGCAACCGTAAATAATATATGGAACTGCGCCTTTCTCATCCCACTGGCCGGACAGCTTTTAGCCATCGGATTTTTATTTGCCTATCACTTAAAAGACCGGGATGTTCAGCTTATGAGCGACGCTAATGGCGGAAAGATAACAAAAGAAGAAGCGCTTCAGAAAATGTCGCGCCAATACCGGTAAATTTTCAGGAGGGATTTTTAATGATTTTTTTAGTCGTTATCGGCTTTATTATTGCCATCATTGTTGTGCTCGTTCTGGCCCTGCTCCTGTGGGTAGTGACATCTCCCATGCCCATGGTGCGGCTGCTGAGAAAGGGCTTTGACGCGCCGCCGGACTATCCGGAAGGCTTTGAGCAGATAAAGCGCGGTGTCATCCGGCATAAAGACCGGACCTATCCGTCCGCCTATGGCAGGAACCACTACGACCTTTATGTTCCGGCCACCCCAGCGGAATATAATCGTGGCGCTGACCGCACCGGGAGCACTGCCGAAGAAAAAAAGCTCCCGGTCATC
Source organism: Lachnospiraceae bacterium (assembly GCA_902363555.1). Lineage (GTDB taxonomy): Bacteria > Bacillota > Clostridia > Lachnospirales > Lachnospiraceae > Catenibacillus. The sequence goes on from CABJAM010000002.1 coordinate 284,738, forward strand.
GTCTGGGTCCACGGCGGCGCATTTGTGGCTGGTTCTAAAGATGGCGTGGAAAACTGGGCGGCGAGTCTGGCACACAGAGGCTTTGCGGTGGCAGCTATGGATTATGAGTGGGCACCGGAAGCGCACTGGCCGGCGCAGGTAAAGCAGATCGGTGAGCTGTGTTATGAGCTGATCCGTCAGAGTGATAACGATCATCTGGATATGAACCGGGTGATCATCGCCGGTGATTCCGCCGGAGCTCATATGGCCGCTCAGTTTGCGCTGGTCCACACCAGTCCGTCATTCGTGGTCGCCTCCGGCCTGGAGCCGGTACTTCCCCAGGGTGCGCTTAAAGCCGCGCTCCTGTACTGCGGTCCTTACGATATCAGCCAGATGGCGCATCCCAAAGACCGGATGCTGCGCTTTGCCATGAGCCGGGTAGGCTGGAGTTATCTCGGCCGCAAGCATTGGCAGAATTCGGAGGAAGCCCGCCTGACGACCATCCGGGATTTTATCACGAAGGATTTCCCGCCGTGCTACATCACCGACGGCAACGCCCACTCCTTCGACCCTCAGGGCCGGGCGCTGGCCGATGCACTGGAACAGCTTGGCGTAATGGTCGGCCGGCGCTTTTTTGACAGCAGCGCCGGGGAAGTGACCCATGAATACCAGTTCAGTATGTCGCAGGATAATGCCATGCTCTGCTTTAATGATACGCTGGAGCATTTGCGCAGGTGTGGGTTATACTCTGACATCCAATATTAAAAAAATGCAGGGGGCATCAAAACCTCCTGCATTTATGTTTTATTTTTTCAACAGGGCTGCAGCACATCCCAATGCTCCGCCAGCATCCCGTCCTCAAGCCGGTAAATATCCACAACCCGGGCTTTTGTCTTCCCTTCCGGGTCCACATTTTTAAGATAAACAACCACCCGGTCGTCCTCCGCGATCATTTGCTGAATCTCCAGATGAAATGTGGGCTCCACCTCAAACTTTTTGGCAAAGCCATCCATCAGACCGGCGCGGCCCTGGGGAACACCCGGATTATGCTGGATATAGTCCTCGCGGACATACTTTAATGCGGCGTTCACGTCATGGTCATTAAAAAACTCTTTATACATTGCCGCAACAATATCTTTATTCGTCATAATAGCCTCCTAAAATTCATTGGCGGCTGGCGGGTTACAGTTCATGCAGATTGGCACTGTTACGCCGCCGGCTCCGCACCATTAATTATTTTTGTAATCCGGCTTGTAATCAAAATAAGGTTTCAGCAGATCTCCCATGTCGTCTTTATGGATTTCCAGGTTTTTCATAATGTAGGTCATCATTTCCTTCAATTCATAGTGATGCTCATATAAGCCGGTAATGGTATTTCTGGCACGCTTCTTCTCAGCGTCACTGAAGGTTACCTTCACCTGTCCGTCCACGATATCAAGCTTTCCGAAGGTGCCGCACAGAGGACATTCAACCTCAGTGCCCTGGCCCGGAGTAATGGAAATTAACTTATTGTGGCAAACCGGACATACGCCCTCCTCGCCGTACCAGGTCACATCATCATACTCTTTGCCGATGGACTCTGCAAGATGACGTCCAAGACCAGCCACGTTCTCCATAAATTCCTTGTCAAATACTGGCTTTGTACGGCGACCCATGTCATAGGCGTCAATCTGGCCAACAGTCTTCATTGCAGTGGACATACCGAACATGTACATATTTGGCAGACCCATGGATACCCAGTTCGGTGTATGTGCGCCGCCCACAGATATGTAAGCTACATATTTCTTTCTAAAAAGACGCTCGTCCAGCAGATCGTCGCCGGTCTTACCCTCAGCAATACGTTTTTCCTGCTCCACTGTGGCGCTGGATATATCGTGAGCTGCACCGAAGCGGTCGATAAAGTTTTTCAACTGACCGGTAGGCGCCAGGGAATATACCGGAGCCACGAGAATAATACCGTCGGCATCCAGAATTTCATTTTCCAGTGTCAGGTAATCATCCTTTAAAATACATTTGATCTGCTTGCCCTTGTCACGGGATGCAGAACAGGCGCCACAGCCGCGACACTGGGTGATCTCCATGTTCATGGTATTGATAAACTTCACGTCAGCACCGGCAGCCTCCGCTGCCATTAATGCCTGCTTTGCACAAATATCACAGTTGTTATTCTTACGCCCCATGGATATTGCTAATACTTTCATTGGTAAAACCTCCGTATTTTGTAACCGCTCAAACGGCCCGCATATGCCGTAAAAATTACGTTTTGGTCCGAATGGTTACCTTAATTTTTAATATATCTTTATTATATAGAAAACCCCTGTGAAGTTCTTTGCCGTTTCGACTGACATCACCATGAGATTTTACTCACATAAATGTCCGGCAATGAATTTTCACAGGGGAAATGACAAAATTTCTATGCGTTATTTTGTCCTACTTTAATCCGTATCCACTGGATCTCATTGGCTTCCAGAGTTGTCTCAAAGCAGACCCGGCCGTCCTCCGATTCCTGATAGTGGACACGCACGGCAGGAACGCTGGCGCTGCGCAGGTACTTTAAGTCCTCAGCGTGAAGAAAGCCCGGAAGGCCGGCTTTGAGCCAGTTATCCTGGATGCTCCCGTTATGCTCATTGACCGCGTAGGTTTTTATTTCCAGAGGAACAAGACCGGCACCGCCGGCCGCCGGCAGTAATGGCAATGTAAACCGCATACGCAGCTTGCGCACATCGGTAAGCAGGTGCTTTTGCTCGTCCACATGGACATCGTCCTCCGCCCGAAGGCCGTATTGATAATTAAAATGCTTGTAATTATGGCAGAGCACATACCAGTATTCCTTGCCATCTCCGGTAATCATATAATTGTCGCCCCGCTCATAGAGCAGATGGCCCGCATGGCATAAAAATTCCATGGCATAATAAGCCGGCTTGCATATACCGTTGCGGGTCAGCAGGCCGCTGCCTCCGCAGATAAACTGGTCGGAATCATAAAATTCAGAAAATATATCCGAAGCGCACCAGTAGCCAAGCACATCGGCCATCCCTACGCTGTCAATGATATTTTTCATCACATAGGCGCCCTTTTGACAGCTATCGTTAAATACATTCCGGTTCGATACGGTAAAGTTCCATTCCGTCACATGGACCGGAATATCCGCATATCCGGCGCTGACCATAAGCTGGCGCACATCCCGCAGAAAGCTCTTCATGTAATTTTTATCCAGAGACTGATTGCGGACCTTGTCCGTCGTATCCATTTCCGCAGGATAGGAATAACAGTAGAAGGTCATAAAATCGGGCTGCTGCTCAAATTCCTTCCAATACCCCAAAAGCTCCAAAAACCTTTCCTTACCGTGACGCAGATACAGTCCTCCGCCCCCGATGCGCACGCCTGGCAATAGGGTGCGCAGCGTTTTTGCGGTCACGTCGAACCAGTGGAAATACTTCTTCATCATCCCCTCGCTGCCCGGAATGTCCTTGCGGAAAAAAAGATCCTCGTCCTCCTTCATCCAGAGCTCAAAGTACCATTGTTCCACCTCGGCCATCCCATAGCGGTCGATCAAATGCTCCATGAGCGCCTTCATAAAGCTGCGTATTTTCCAGTCCTCGGCAAATATCCCGTCGCCGCTCCTGCCCGACAGCAGAACCGACTGACGGCTGCGCAAAAGCTTTTTCGGCTTCATCCCCAGCTCCATATACGGCTTCATCCCGCTTCGGGTGAGAAAATCCAGGATCATATCCAGCCGGGAAAAATTATAGGCCGTCTCGTCTTTTCCACCTGTGCCGTCCGCCGCCAGGCTGTACCCTTCCCCGGCCGCCCGGTCTAAAAACATCTCCGGCGCATAAATATCCCAGAAACGCACGTATTTAAAATGCAGCCGCTCCCGAAGCTGTCTCAGGTGATCCTGCATATCCGAACGGAGCAGATCCGCGGCCGCGCCCCCATTGATCATCTCCTGCCAATGGTAATTTAATGGCTGCCCCTGGCTGTGATTGAGCGTGATATCCTGCACATTGAGCGGGCGCACCGGTCCATTGCGGTGCTTGGCAAAATAGGAATCTACCTTCTTTTTCAGCTTCTTCTCCGCACGGACGTTTTTGGAAGCGCCCGAGGGCTCGCCCTGCCACTGGCTCCGGTAGACGGAGGGCGTCGTATTGTATTTTTCCTTAAAGGCCTTATTAAATGCGGCCGAATTGGCAAAACCCGTATCCATGGCGATGCGGACCACCGGCTTATCGGAATAGAGCAGCTCGGAAATGGCATAGCCCAGGCGGATGGAATTGACATATTCTAAAAAGCTCATGCCAAACTGCTTTTTTATGTATTTGGAGAGATAGGCGGTGGACAAATACAGCTCCCTGGCCAGGTCCGATAGCACGATAGGTTTATCGTAATTTTGCCGGATATACTCGGCAATCTTATGTTTCCGGTCATCAAACTTATGCTGTTCTCCCCTGTACCGGGAATCCTCCTCCGTCAAAAGAAAATTATTCTGAAGCACATGGAGCAGCTCATAATGGAGGCTGTGAAGATAGATCAGATCCTCACCGTCGTGGTAATAATGCTGATTGATGATTTTCTGAATGATCTCCCGGACCTCCTCATAAAGCTCCCCGTCCTCCGCCGTGGAATTGCACCAGAACAGGACCATGCTCTGCTTTAAGAGTCTGGCCAGCTCGTCATAGGCGATGTGAAAGCAGCCGGCCAATGCATCCGGGCTGCCCTCATAGGCGTGACGCCGGCCGGAATTGACGATGAGGAAATCCTCGGCAACCATGGTGTATACCTTCTCCTCGATCGTAAAATCTACCCGGCCCTCTAAAACATAAAACAGCTCAATATCCAGATGGGTGTGTACATTTTCACTTTTACCAATACGAAATTCAAAATCAATCATTTGCTCACCTTTATTTCCACAGCTTATCCCCGTCGTATACAGCCATCGCTGCCTTTAAATAGCCAAGCTGCCCGCAATGAAAAAATATCTGCCGGTGGATCTCATGGAACATATCCGCGGCCATATTTGCAAACAGCGCCTTATCCCCCTCGATCAGTTTATCCACGGCCGTCATACACTGCCGGTAAATGCTGTCACTTTCCGGTGTCCGTTCCCTGCTGACCAGCTTTGGAATACTCCGTCCGATACTGTAATTTTTCAAAAGAACCCCATAAATCGCCCGCAGCGCGTCATACTGGATATGCGAAATTATAAATTCCAGCAGCGTCCGCGGAAAAAGCTGATGCACATAAGGACCGCTGCGCAGTGTCTCAAGACGTTCATATAATTGCAGCGCTTCGCCGGGCGTAACGTTTTCCGCACTGTGGGCGGCCACGCCTTCCACAGTCAGCGACAGCAGCTCCAGGCTGTCCAGAAAACGACGCACATGGCTGGCGATCTGCTCCGGCCTGATTTTAATTTTTTTCAGCGCATCCAGATCCATAGCCACAAAAATCCCCGCGCCGCGCCGGGCGGTCACAACGCCCCATTCCTGCAAAGTCGCAATGGCCTTCACGGTCGTGTCCACACTTACATTATATATTTTCTGGAGCTCCTCGTGAGAGGGCAGCCGGTCCCCCGGCTGATACCTGCCGATGGCGATCAGCCCAAGCAGATCCAAATATACGCTGGAGTACCGCTCCTGCGCCTTGCTCAGTGACTGCTCCAGGCTGTCGGCGCCATCCAGAAACGGCGAATTTATGGATACTTCATAGTAAGCAATACTGGCCTGTTTATCGGGCACAACGCAATAGAGCATGTTCAGGTCCTCAAAAGATATACGCTCCGGCTGTCCGCCCTGTTTCATCGTTGTGATCAATCGTTTTAAGGCTTTCAGATAATTTCCCCGGAGCGCCAGTGTGCCCGGAAGCGGGTCCACATCGCCAAATCCCAGGCTGTCCACGGCTCTTAAAATAAGGTCATTGCCCAGTCGGGATATGAAGAAACGCCAAAGACGGTTGGACAGCCGCCAAAATTCGGTGGGCCGGTCCGGGTCCATCTGATTTACAATGGTTTCCGGAATGTTCCAGTCCTCCCCGGTGCAAAGCTGCATGCCGCGGCGATTGATAGGATAACACAGTAAAATCCCGGTCCGTAATATATCGTTAGCCACGGCAGTGTCGGCCTTATGCAGGGTCCGCACAGCCTCCTCGTGGGGGATCGTGCAGTTATAGGCAACGACAGGGCGCATCCGCTGAGTGGATGTCACAAGCCCCTCCTGCACAAGCAGCTCCACAGCCCGCCGGACTGTTTTTTCAGAAGTATTAAATTCGCGGCACAGCTTCGCCCGCGACGGCAGCTTCGTTCCCGGAGGCAGAAGTCCGCTTTCTATTTTATTTTTTAAAATTTGGTGTACGCTCTCATACATAACCGTGTCCGTTTTCATAAAAGCTCCATTCCGTCGCCGCCTGGTTCCGTAAACATGCCCTTACGGCATTCCAGACCAATAAAAAGTATTTTTACATAAAGTATAGCATATTTCCCGCCTCCCTACAAGCCACCCGGTTCCGCTTCGCTACACCGGGTCGTGGCAGTCGCCACAAAGGTGAGCCAGCTCCCCTTTGCGGCTCGTTGCCTGCACTGCACCCGGTTCCGCTTCGCTACACCGGGTCGTGGCAGTCGCCGCAAAGGTGAGCCAGCTCCCCTTTGCGGCTCGTTGCCTGCACGCAAAAAAAGAAGCGGATCACAGCGTCCGCTTCTTTTGCTTAATCTGAATATTTAATTCGATCAGTCGTTATCCTGAACATATTCTGCAGCGCTCATGCCTGCAATACGTCCGGTATTGACAGCATAACCCATGGAATTTCCTGGCAGGAGGAACATGTAGCTGTCATCATAAATTGCGCAGGAATCTGCTCCGGCGCTGTAAAGACCAGGTACCGGCTCAAAATCATTGTCCACAGCCTCGCAGTTTTCATTGATCTTGATACCGCCCACAGTGCCGTATCCGCCTGGACGAATCTTTGCACAGTAGAATGGAGCCTTTACGATGGGGCGCATATATTTGCGCGGTTTGTAGAACTCTTCATCAGCAGTATCACAGAAATCATTGTATTCATCTACTGTGTCCAGAAGATTGTCCACGTCGATACCGGCCTTTTCTGCCAGCTCCTCAATGGTATCAGCCACGAAAAAGCTTTCGCTGCCATTATCAATAGCCATCTGGATACCTTCCTTGAAGTCAGAAACATCCGGATTTGTACGAACCATGCTGACCACATCCACACCGTTTTTTACATAGTATTTAACGATGGAGGAATCAATAATGGAAAAACCGGTTTTATTTTTCTGTCTGGAAACAGCGTTGCTCAGGTATGTGGAGTTCTGCATGTAATCCTCATTCATAAAACGCTTTCCGTGAGTGTTTACAAGAAGGTTGGGCTGGCTGAATACGTTGGGCACACTCTGAGGCAGGCTGTCGCAGCCTTCCACGCTGGCGGCCATCTCAATACGAACGGTGGATTTCCCAGCGCCGGCTTCCCAGGCCATTTTAAGACCCTCGCCCATGATGCCGGGAATAGCAAAGTTGAACATATCCACACCATGTGTAAAGCCTGTTTCCTGTTTGATCATATCCGGATTGGCGCCTGCGCCGCCGGTGCAGACAACGGCTGCTTTACAGTTGATCTTGATTTCTTCGCCATCCTTATCTGTGGCTAAAACGCCGGCAACATGGCCGTCCTCCATAATGATTTTCTTTGCCGGTGTTTCTGTATGTATATCCACACCCAGCTCCAGGGCGCGTTCATATAATTTACGGTTCATAAAGGAAGCGGCTCTCGGCCCAATGCCCTGATCCGTCTTTACGATATGCCAGGTTGCCTCGGACTGTGGGAAATAGCGGTAAGCCCCTTCAAATTCCACACCCATATCCTCAAGCCACTCGATTGTTTCTGCAGACTGAGCAAAGTATCTCTTTACAAGACGGGCATCTACCTGATAATGGGTATACTCCATAAACATGTTAAATGCCTTTTCTACGGAAATATCCACCATCTGATTTTTCTGATATTTTGTACCGATACCCAGAGGGCCCATACCCATATTTGCAGCGCCGCCGCATGTTGCAGCTTTTTCAATGAGGATCACCTGCGCGCCGTCCTCTGCTGCCTGTACGGCTGCGGAAAGACCTGCGGGTCCGCCTGCGATCACGACGATTTCTGTGGTCAGTTCTTTCATTTTCTTACACCCTTTCTTTGGCCGGACAATCCTTATCCGGATTCCGGTTTTATCATTTGTACTTATTTTACCTTGAATCCTATGTGTATTCATATCGAATTTTTAACCGAAAGTATATCTTTTTTTGTCTTTTTAAAAGGAGCCGCCAAACGCACAGCAGATCGTCAAATTTTCCCAAAACAGGCGGCAACATATCCAGCGCCGGGATTTATCCACAATTGCATTAGGAAATTTACCAAAAATTCCACTATCCACAGCTTTTCCACATAAAAGGACAGGAAATTTCGACAAATTGTGCACAGTTATACACGGTTTGTGGATAACTTGTGGAAAACTTTTCTCATTGTGGATAACAGCGGCGCATGGATATATCCCGGATTTTGTACATTTTCCGGCTTTTCCGTATCAGAAATCTAAAGAGTCCAGAACTTCCTTTAATTTCATCGCAGAATCCGTCAACTGCTTCAATTCATCGTCATCCAGCGGTGTATCGATGATCTGTTTCACACCATTTTGCCCAACCACCGACGGCAGGCCCAGACACACATCATAAAGCCCGTAATGACCGTCCACAAGACTGGATACAGTGAGGATGGCATTTTCATCTCGGATAAGCGCCTGAGCAATCCTCTTGACGACACGGGCAATGGCGTAAAATGTGGCGCCCTTGCGCTCAATGATTTCATAAGCACTGTTTTTCACATCCTCATAAATGCGGCGCATGCTATGGTGATCGATACATTTATTACATGTCTGGCAAAATTCGTCCAGATCCACACCGGAAATATTGGCGCTGGAATAGACGGCCACCTCGCTGTCGCCGTGCTCACCGATGATCAGCGCATGGACGTTGCGGCTGTCCACCCCAAGATGCTCGCCCAGCAAATACTTAAAACGGCCCGTATCTAAAACTGTGCCGCTGCCGATGACCCGCCCCGGCTCAAAGCCGCTCAACTTCAGCGCCACCGATGTGAGTATATCGACCGGATTGGATACGATCAAAAGGATACAGTCCTTATTGTACTTTACGATTTCCGGAATGATCTGTTTGAATATTTTTACATTTTTCTCCGCCAGATCAATACGTGTCTCCCCCGGCATCTGATTGGCTCCCGCCGTGACAATGACCAGATACGCGTCGCTCAGATCCGGGTAATCACCGGCATAAATATTTACCGGCTTTACAAATGGCGCGCCATGGCCGATATCCATAGCCTCACCCTCGGCCTTTTTGTGGTTGATATCGATCAGCACCATCTCACTGAACAGCCCGCTGCCAAGTAATGTGTGGGCCGACGTAGCTCCCACAGCGCCGCAGCCGATAATACCACACTTTTGGATATTGAGATTTTTATGCTTTTTATTCTCATGTAAACTCTCCATAATGTATGACCTCCGTAAAATATTAATTCGTTTCGATTTAGTATGAAGAATCTGTTGATAAAATATACATATTTATGGTATTATGGGAATGTTTGGCGAACTGCTCATAGAAGTAAAACAGGGCACGGAACCGTTCGGTTTCTTTAAATGTTATCACTGCGTGCAGCCAAACGAAAAAAAATAGTAACCGGGGGATACATATGAAAAGAGAGAAATTTTCATCCAGATTGGGCTTCATCCTGATTTCCGCAGGCTGTGCCATCGGTCTTGGCAATGTCTGGCGCTTTCCATACATCGTCGGACAGTATGGCGGCGCTGCCTTTGTTCTCATTTATTTATTCTTTCTGGTCATCCTGGGCCTTCCCATTATGACTATGGAATTTGCTGTGGGCCGGGCCAGTCAGGCCAGCGCGGCCATCTCCTTTGATAAGCTGGAGCCAAAGGGCAGTAAATGGCATTTTTATAAATGGGGCGCCATGGCCGGAAACTATCTTCTGATGATGTTTTATACAACCATCGGCGGATGGATGCTGATCTACTGTTATAAAATGCTCACCGGAAAGTTTGTCGGACTGGATACGGCCGGTGTTAAAGAAACCTTCAACACCATGCAGGGCGATCCGGCACAGATGGTCATAGCCATGGTGATCGTGGTCATCGTATGCTTTTGCATCTGCGGCATGGGACTGCAGAAGGGCGTTGAGAAAATCACTAAGTTTATGATGATCTGCCTTCTCATTCTCATGGCTGTCCTGGCGATTAACTCGGTCATGCTTCCGGACAGCGGTAAAGGGCTTTCCTTTTACCTGAAACCGGATTTTGCCAAGCTTGTGGAAAACGGGCTGGGCGAGGCCATTTTCGCAGCCATGGGTCAGGCGTTTTTTACGCTGAGCCTGGGGATTGGAGCCATTGCCGTCTTTGGCAGCTACATCAAAAAGGACCGTTCCCTGACCGGCGAGGCGATCTGGGTCACAGTACTTGATACAAGCGTGGCATTTATTGCCGGACTGATCATTTTTCCGGCCTGCTTTTCCTTTGATGTGCCGGCGGACAGCGGCCCTAACCTGATTTTTGTAACTCTGCCCAATGTGTTTAATAATATGGCCAGCGGACGTATCTGGGGCACGTTATTTTTCATATTCATGCTCTTTGCGGCCATGTCCACCATTGTGGCGGTGTTTGAGAATATCATTTCCTTTGCCATGGACCTGACGGGCTGCAGCCGGAAGAAGGCGGTGATCGGCAATCTCATCGCTATTATCATCCTGTCGCTGCCCTGCACGCTGGGCTTTAATATCCTCTCCAGCTTCCAGCCCCTGGGCGCTGGAACCAATGTGCTGAGCCTGGAGGATTTCCTCGTGAGTAATAATCTGCTGCCCATTGGCAGCCTTGTGTATCTGCTGTTTTGCACAAGCCGCTATGGATGGGGATGGAAAAATTTCTGCGCAGAGGCGGATGCGGGCAAGGGGATTAAATTTCCGAAATGGGCACGGGTTTATGTGTCGTTTGTATTGCCGTTGATCGTGCTGTTTATATTTGTGCAGGGGTATATTTCTATGTTTGCATAAAAGAAAGCTGCCGTAATGTTCCCGGATTTAAGCGGGAGCATTACGGCAGCTTTAGTTATTCGGCTGCTGAGGTTTCCGTTACTGATTGTGACTGGGATCCATCCTGCTGCATGAATGTATTCAACTCTGAAAGCCAGTCTTTTAGGGTGTCTCGGCTTTCGGATAAAAGGAAACCAAACTGGAGGCCGGCTTTGTTGTCTTCTACATCGCCTTCAAAGCAGCGGACAAGGCCGCTGGCGGAGGTCAGGGTGTCATCGGTGATGAGAAGAGCGACGCAGTTCGTGCCATTGTCCAGGGTTGCTTGGGCTTCGTATTTGGTGCCTTTTTCCATGGGTTCACCGCTGTTGGCATCGAAGCTTATATAGTAATAGACATCGTCATAGTAAAAACGCAGAATAATCTGCTTATCGATCTTTTCCAATGCCGCGCTGGTGATTTCGCCGATGGATTCTGCTGTTTCAGCATCGTAGGCCTCGCCGAACAGTACTCTGCCATCAATGCCGCCCCTGTTGATAAATTTGAATGTAAGAACGATATAGGACTCATCGCCGGAATTTCTCACTTCCAATATGACGCTTTCGTCGTCGTCCAGATTCCATACGACACCAAAAAGGTTCAGATCCTGATAGCACAATGTGGCAAAGGCTTCCACATCCTCACAGGTATCCAGCGCATTCTTTTCTATACTGTCCTGCCGTTCGTAGTGCTGGTCCATTTCGGATATGATCGTCTTAAATAAATCAAAAGGCCGCTGAAGTCCATCGTGAAATTCAAAGGAAAAACTCAGATTCCGAACCTCCGAATAAAGCGTTGCCATGTATCCCCGGCTTTCTTCGTTGTAGACCATATATTTATCCGGCAGTGTGTACAGTATTGAATTTTCACTTTCTTCCTTTTCGCAGTCTTCCTTTGATACGCCGATGGCCTTAAAGAAATCATCTTCCATGGACAGGTAGTGTTGATCGTGCCATTGTACAGGGTCTACGACCGGATACTGAGGCTTGCTGCTTTGACAGGCGGACAGGTAGATTGCGCATAGTAAAATAAATACGCTGGCGCTTAACATCTTGCTTCTTCTTTTTAACATAAATACTCACCCCTCCTGTTTGTAAAAATGTTGAGATTTTACTGTATAACAGACCCTCTGGACTGTCACAGCATTGTCAATGATTTCCACATCAGGTTACATTATTTCATTGACTAAACTCCAGGCATCCCTCCACTTCCTTTACAAATTCCTCCGGCGTCAGCACACCGGCATAAAGCTTTTTCGTATAATTCTGCCATTTGTCAGCGTTTTCTTTAGGCATGACCGCATACCAGAAGCTGGTGTCATGCTTGCGATTATCCACCATGGCCCGAAACTGCCGTACAGGCTCGGGCAGATTTTCCGGCACACTCAGGGAACTGTCATTCATATAATTTAAATAACCATAATTTGTCACATTGATCTCGTTGACTCGGCGGGAAAACTCAAGACAGATTTTCGCCGCGTCATCGGCATACGCCGTCTTTTTGTTGATACAAAGTCCGGGTGTCATCTCGTGATTGGCATTCATCAGGTAAGCCTCATAATCGGGAAATGCCCCATCACTGCAATCGGGAAACTGGATCAGCTCAATGGCATCCTCCCCCATATTTTCCATGAGATAATAAACAATGGTAGATTGGTGGGGCATGAGCACGGCTCCATTTTTCACAAAATTTTCTGCCGACTCCACCTCCCCGGTCTGCATAAAATCCTCGGCAAATGCATGATGACGGTTCAGCTCGTCAATCTTTGCTGCCGCATCTAAAAAGACATCATCTGTGAAGCTTATTTTCCCCCGCATCAATTCATCCAGAGCGTAGGGATTTTCACGATTTACGATCATGGTATACAGCAATTCCCCAAGCCAGCTATCCTTATTGCCAAAACCAATGGCCGGATAATCGGTGCTGTTCTTTCGATTGTACGCATTGACCGCATCTACAAAATCCAGCAGCTCCTGCCAGTCTTTCGGCGCACTCAGACCCATCTGTTCCATAAGCCCCCGGTTGCAGTAGGTCACCGCATAAGCTTCCACAAGGCAAGGGATGATATATGTATTACCATCCCGATATGCCGATACATACCCCGATGCATAGGAGAAACCGGAAGCATCGATATATTCCTGCACCGGCAGGCAGGCGCCGGCATCAAATAAAAATTCCGGAAAGGAACCGCCCCATACGGCAAATACATCCGGCAGCTCATCGCAGGCCAGCGAAATCCGCAGCTTGTCCTTTAATTCCTCCGTGGCAAAGGTTTTTACATTCAGTTCGTAACCGAACTCCTCCCCTAACTGCTCCCATAAATCCAGATAGTGGGTGCCTGGCGTATTATAATCAAAAAATATCCATATATCCAGCTTTGGAAGTCTGGCCGAAGGCACCGCCTTGTCCGGTGTCTCACCGGCGCAGCCTGTCAGAGTTAAAATAAAGGCGAATACTAAAAGCCATCGTATATATGAATGGATTTTTCGTTTGACACCGGTATTATCTATTTTCATACGTTTTGTTCCTCGATTCATTCCGTAGACGAAAGTACGACTTTGCACTGCTTTTTATAGCAGGCGATTCCATATTTCAATATCTTATTCATTCCAGCAAGCTGGAGCTTTTCTTCATACCGCAAATCTTGAATCTGGCGAAGGGCCTCGGTGCACGCTGCATCCAGCGCCTTATTTTCTGCATATTTAATTTCAATAACAATCCCCATATCCGCAGCTTCGTATTCAATAAGAATATCACTGTAACCGTCACCAGATTCGGAATTTGAGGCCACAATCCAATTGTCCTCATAACTTAAAAGGCCTAAGAGAATCCCATGATAAAAGCAGACACTTGGGTTTGGTATTGTCAAACCCTTAGTGGTCGCTTTCCCTGTGGGCAAGTTTTCCTTTTTCGCCTTTTTTGTACTTGTATCCCGAATACTGATTGTGTGCTTTAAATAGTCATTAAACTGTTCCTCTATGGATGCTGCATCCCCCTTCTTAAAAGCATCGTATGGCATAATTCGATCTGCATTATGTTTGAATTATTCTCTGCGATATGTATCAGCTCCTGTAAAAGTCTTGTTCCAATTCTCTAATTCCAAAATTCACTCAATAATGCAATGGCAACGCTTGCCCGATGCCTTGTTTACAGCTTAAATTCAATATCTTTAATAATTATATTCTGCCTCCGCAAACTGGAATTTTCAATCCTACTCTTTAAATGAGAGATATCTTTTAACATGAATAAATGCACAAACCAGCAGAACAGCCGCACAGATAAAATTCATTACCGGTAGAGCCAAATAAGCACTATTCAGATTTACACATCCGACTATAATCCAAATAATTGAAACGATAAAAAACACCACAGCGGTCACCAAACTCAACTTAGTGTTAATTGCCCTTTTCTCAGATGCCTTTTGTGCGATTTCAGTTTCGCCTTTGACAATGTCATCAAGTGTTATCCTCATCATTTTACTGATTGCAATCAAATTATCTATATCGGGCATTCCTTTGTCATTTTCCCACTTGGTAATAGCCTGCCTTGATACATTCAGAGATTCTGCCAATTGCTCCTGCGATAGTCCTTCTGTTTGACGATATTCCTTTAACCGTTCACCCAAAGTCATACTCGTATCCTCCAATCTTAGATTTAACACCATTCTACAGCTTCATACGAAAGTAGCACAAGAAAACGGTAATTACATATGTGCTATTTTCCGTAGCATCAACGTTATTGTTTGACAAATTCTAATTTGTATTTAGACGATATTCTCCCCTAAGATTATTTTAGGCATTGTCGTTAAACATCTATTCCAACGTTTGTAGAATTTTTCTAACCCAAGTTTAGATACTCTCGCATGGGTTTCTTCATTTTCCAATACCCAGTATAAGACATATGTTACTTTTCCTACATTTCTTGTAAGACGAACAGGCAATTCCCCCTCTTTAACTGCGGTAAAATCCTTTTGTCTATGGGTCCGTTTAATATAGTGTACATCAATAACACCATCTTGCTTTAGATAAAATTCAGCGACTTCTTTCATCAATTCTTCGATTTCATCTAACTTAGTTAATTTCGCTTCATAAATGCATATTTCATTGAACATAAAATACCTCCGCAAATACTATCTGCAATATATCCGTCAAGACTCATTGCAATAAATAAACTTATTTTCCTTACGTTTTATCTCCTTAACTTGCAAGTTGCTCATTTTTCCAAATCATTACATACTCTTTTTGATTCGTATTTTCATCAGTGCTTTCAGATTGAATCACGAACTGTTCCCTTTGATAAAATTGTATTGCACGAGTATTCTTTTGATATACGCATAAACTCATATTAGATTTAATACATTTTGCATACTCCAGCAACTGTTTTCCAATACCATTCGACTGAACGCCTTCCCTTACAAAAATCCCTTCAATATAATCATTCGATAATCCAATAAATCCATCTATTTGCTTTGTTACATCATCTTCATACACATATACTTCTACTTGAGGCAAAACACTTTCTACCATCTCGAAATTATCTGACCAATATTCTTTTGAAATGAAGTAATGTGTTTTAATGTTTGTATCAAGCCAAATCTGCATTATGGCAGTTAAATCATGTTCCTCAAATACTCTAATCATAATAATTTATCTCCGTAAATTCTAATTTTCATTACTCCATATTACTTTAATAAACTAAAATTACTCTTCGACTTTATTAAAAATCACCGTTTCCTCTTTCATAGATATTTTACCAACTTGATAACCATACTCCATTAGTTCTTTTTTATATTTTAAAAATGAATGGTCTATGGGTATCCCTGCAATGTCAGCAATTTCATCAAAAGTCAATTTAATACATTGATTTCCATTTTTCTGTACATACTCCCATAAAGAATTGTATTTACTCATTGTTTTGTTCTCCTCTACAAATTCTAATTTATACTAGACAGAAAAACTTCTAAAATAAATTATATTTCTGTCAAGGTCATAAAAGCTCATATTAGTAGCTCCCCAAGGACGTTGCACAGGTTTTTCTATAATTTCAACTCCCATTTCAAGTAGCTTCTGATATTCTGTCTCAATGTCTTCCACGGTAAATGCTAAAATTATATTCTGATTGTTGTTATTCTTGTGTGAACCATCATTATATATCGTAAACTGTGTTTCTTCACATATTAGCGTCTGGTGTATTTCATCGCTGCTGTCATTATCTATTCTTAGCAATTGCTTATAAAAATTTGCAAGTGCTACCACATTGTTTGTGTTTAAACTCACTTCTCCAATCCGCATATTTTCCCCTCAAAAAAATCCCGATTTGCATATCAAAACTCGTATCTTGTTCCATGAGAGAGCAGCAGTCCGCTTGTTAATTCTACACATAAAATTATGGTATCCTCATCGTCAAAATTATTATGTCCGTTATCAATCCATTCAGCAAAGGCGTTCTTCAATTTCTCAGCTATTACATGATTATCGGCTTTTCCAAAATAGCCCAGGTTGATACCTTTTCCATGTGCAGTAAACCATTCGCCAGCTATTGCAAGAGCCGGATTGTTCTCTATGTGCTTCATTTTATTTGAAAGTGCATATGTAATAATATAAAATGCTCCATTGTCATAATAAGCATTTACATATCTCACATAAGGTATTTCATTTTCTACTGTTGCCAATGCAATAATAGTATCCTTTCCAAAACGTTCTGTCATTATTTTTTCAGCCTCTTCACTCAATTTTTTCATGGTACTATCTCCTTTGCATTTTCATAGACCGTAGCACTGACATCGTCCAATGACATTTTTCTTTCCACTTCAATTATTTTTTACCACGGTTAAAAAATGTATAGTCAACGTGAGGGGTTATGAACAAGTACTGCATCTATGTCGATATAATAGTCCACTTAGAATGACCAACTCACACCAACCAAACCATTTGATATTAAACTCCCTTAATATTCCAGTTGCTTATTGGCAAAACCGTGTTGCCTTTCGGGAATCAACACTAATATCTACAGCAATTATAGCTTCCAAATTATAGAAATTAGGTTTGGTAGAAAATTCGGAAATTCCGAATTTTGTCATAACAGCATCTCAGTCGGAACTATTGTAATCATGGAATCTACCTCTTAATTTCCCGTATCATTGAATATTCATTTAGCAAAGTTCCATCTTTTAACCGTATGGCATTGGGCCTCACGCCAGTTATTCTAAAGCCCATTTTTTCATATAATGCTCTGGCTCGACTATTTCCCTCTACAAATTCTAATTCTATCTGAATTATGTTTGAATTATTCTCTGCTATATGTATCAGCTCCTGGAAAAGTCTTGTTCCAATCCCCTGATTCCAAAATTCACTCAATAATGCAATGGCAACACTTGCCCGATGCCTTGTTTTTATTGCGTTACTCCATATAATATGGCAATTTCCAGCAACCTTTCCTTCCACCAAACATACAAGCATAGCCTCATTATCCGATTCATTTATTCGATCAAAAAGAACTTTTTCACCATCAATCGTATATTTACTGCATTCCTCAGGATATCGTAAAATAAAGTCCGTTTCGCCTGCCGAAATACGCAGATAATCTAACATTCCCTGAATATCCTCATCCTTTGGACTGCGGATTAAAGCCGATCTCCCATCTTTCAGTTTAAATTCGATATCTTTAATAATCATATTCTGCCTCCGCTAATTTGATTTTTAACAAACTCTTATTACACGGTTTCGGTTGCTTCCTGCTTTTTTATAAAATCGTAAGCGAAAGATACTACTTCACACGTAAGCTTTTCGCACATATGAGGCGGGTCGTTATCTGTAAAACCATTAGGACGCAAATGGTAACATTTTAACGAACCAAACCGCTGCGTAAATGCTTCTGCATAATTGTAGCAAACAGACACAATCGTTTTTTCATTTTTTCCAAGCTGACTGTAATAAATTCCTATAAACATTAAGCCACCCTCAACCAACCCACATTGTGCTCTGAATCCTCCTGCACCATGTAAACCAATAGCTGATTGGAGTGTTTGTGCATTAAATTCAATATTAAAGAGTTTTCCCAAGCAAATTAAAATGGTTCTTGCACAATTTATATCATTATTCCAATATAGCTCATGTACTTTTTCTTTTATATTCACTTTAGACACCTCATACAAATTCTAATTCTATCTGCATTATGTTTGAATTATTCTCTGCGATATGTATTAGCTCCTGGAAAAATCTTGTTCCAATCCTCTGATTCCAAAATTTACTCAGTAATGCAATCACAACACTTGCCCGATGCCTTGTTTACAGTTTAAATTCAATATCTTTAATAATTATATTCTGCCTCCGCAAACTGGGATTTATAACCTACTTTAAAAATTTCATCACTTCTTCCCAAGAACATTTTCCCAAAGTAAACTGTTCTAAAGCTATGTATCTTTTTTCCGCAACAGTGTGTTCTTTTTCAAGGCATTTTTCTACAAGTTTGGCTTCGTCATCTAATGGCATGTTCACGTTTGATTTTGTCTGATAAGCCTCAAAATATCTTAAACCAAATCTTCTTTGGGACTCTGCATTGACATGAATGCCATCAGGATTAGAGTACAATTTTTCTCCAGTCACAAAATAACAGTTGTCATTATTTTCTGTGTATCTGAATAATTCTTGATTAACCAAATCGTGTTCTATACAACTCCGACCAAAACCAGATTTCCCCAAATAATCTCCTAAACCACCAATGATAAATGGAACGTCTGAAGCACATAATTCTTTTCTAATTGAATTAACCAGGACATCAAGTTTTTGATAATAGTCTTTATATTTCCCACCATAACTATCACTTTCTCCTTGATGCCATAAGATTGCAATCAACTCGCTGGTTTCCATTGCAAACTTTGTCTCACTAATTGCATGGCGAAATAAAGTCCCCTCAACATTCCATTCATCAATAGAACTTCCACCTTCTGCACAAGGAATTAGTCCAATTTGTTCGCTTTCATTCGCATTACACCATGCCTGTGCAAATGATGCCGCAGGTCCAACGCCAGCAACAGATCTATCAAAGTGAAGTGGTTCTGCCATCATCTGCCATCTGCCATTTCTCAGCATAAGAATATTTTCATTATAAATTGGCATGACCTCATGGAAAAACCCACGTCCTGCCATATTTGATTGACCTATAAGTAAAACTGATTTCATTTTTCTATCTCCTCCAAATTCTAATTTGTTGCGCAGCATGTAAAAGCTCTGCCCTTCGACTTTTTGAAGCCAAGCCGGGAGTACAGTGCTACCATGTTTATTTTTCAAAACATCCATTAATCGAAAAGCCAAGTCCAACGAGGCCAATGATAAGGGTTACCAACCCCATTCCAGATGAAATAAGCGCAAACACCAATGCAAAAAGCAAAATACTGATTCCAAGACCAATTTTTTTCATTTATAATACCCCTCTCTATAAAACTTCATTTAGCTTCAAAATCGTTGCAATTGTTATATTTTCATTTTACCATACAGGTATGGACTTTTCTATAAATTTCCCCTTATATTTTAGGGAACAGAGAATGCGGCACTTTTGTACATCCTTCGCAGTAAATGCGCAAACCTGTCTGAACTGCTGCAAAACGGTGACTACTCATCGATTTTCTTTTACTTTGTCTGGGAATTATAGTAAAATAATAACAATAATATTGTAACAGTTCAAACGGGCCGAACTGTTACGCACAACCGCACCCAAAAAGGAGACCAAGCCATGCCAAACCCCAGTATGAAATCCACCTGGCAAAAACTTCAAAATCATATGTCCTTTGGCACCCGCCTGTTTGCCGCCTTTTTTGCAGTCTCCATCCCTGTGCTCATCATCATATCCTTCGGTCTGTACATCTTTTTAAACAGGGGAAGCCAGGAGACGATCTCCCGCACGATGCTCCAGACGCTGGAGCGCACCCGAAGCTCTGTGGAAAATGTAATTACAGATACGGAAAGCCTGTCCCGCAACATCATCTATGATACGGATGTACAGACACTGCTATCGGATGCTGCTGCCGGCGACCCTTATCCGGAAACCGATAATGTAAAATATTTCATCAACAGCTTTATTGTAAATCGGGAGTATATTGAAAGTGTGGTGCTCATGGGAAATGATGACACACTGTTCTCCACAGAAAAAGCCTACACCAACATCAGCAGCAAAAAACAGATTGAAAAGAAATGGTGGTACCCACTGCTGAACACATCCGATGAAGCTTTCGACTGGTATCCCTATGCCAAAACCGACGGCCAGCTTCCGGATATGCAGGCGGCTGACGGTGCTCTCAATACAGCTTCCCGCCATCTGATGCTGACCCGGACGATCCGCAGCGTGGATGACTACCAGACGCCGGTCGGCCGTATGATGATTTACCTGAAGGACAGCTACATGCTGGATCTGCTCAATGAAATTTCGTGGGGCGATACACTCAGTGTATGGATCTGCGACAGTGACGGCCGTCCGCTCTTATTCAATGACAGTGCCATGGAACGCATGGGCATGCTTGGCAGCGTCTTCACCCCAGAGCTTCTGAGCGATCCTGCCGATGCAGCCGGCGTAGGCCAAAGTACGATTTTAACGCTTGATGGCCGCAAATATGTGGCGGGCCTGGAAAGCTTCTCCGAGGGTTCCTGGAATGTTGCCATGCTCGTTCCTCTGTCCGAGGTCAATGAGAACCGCTTTATTGTCATCGTGCAGATTTTATGCATGGTGCTGCTCATACTGATTATTGTCATTGTTGTATCCAAAATCACATCGCAGACGCTTTCCAAGCCCATACGGCAGATATCGGAGATCATGGATACCTATCAAAATCTTACGCCAGATGCCCTGAGTCAGACGTCTCCCGAAAATCCAGGAACCTACGTCGCTGCGGCCGCAGGCTCGGATACCTCCGGACGACGCGTGGCAGCCGCAGTTTCGGACAATCTGGAATTTGAAAAGCGCCGGGATGAGGTCGGCACGATCTATCGTTCCTATGAGCAGCTCGTACAGCGCAT
This sequence comes from Lachnospiraceae bacterium, assembly GCA_902363555.1. Lineage (GTDB taxonomy): Bacteria > Bacillota > Clostridia > Lachnospirales > Lachnospiraceae > Catenibacillus. The sequence continues at coordinate 305,860 of CABJAM010000002.1, forward strand.
GGAAACACTCATCCGGGAAATCTACATTAAGGATCTGGAGAAGAAGGACGCGGAGCTGGCGCTGATGCAATCCCAGATCAATCCCCATTTCCTGTACAACACGCTGGATTCCATCAATTGGATGGCCATGGCCAACGGTCAGGATGAAATAAGCGAAATGGTCACAGCGCTATCGGATACTTTCCGGCTGAGTCTGAAACGCACCAACAGCTCCTATATTTCCGTTGGTCAGGAGCTGGAATATCTGGACAGCTATCTGACGCTGCAAAAATACCGTTTCGGCGGCCGTCTGACCTATGGTTTTGACGTACCGGAAAATATACGGGAGCTTTATCTGCTCCGTTTTCTGCTCCAGCCGCTTGTGGAAAATGGTATTAAGCACGGAATAAGCCCCCGGGAGGAGGGCGGCCGCATTGATATCACCATGAGGATACTTCCGGATGATCCTTCCATCCTGGAAATTCATGTGATCAATGACGGCGATGCCATCGACCTGGAGGCTATGGAAGAGCTTCTGGATTTTGACGCCCGGACGCAGACTTTCCTTTCCTTTGATCAGAACAGCTACGGTCTGCAAAATATCAGCCGCCGGATAAAAATAGTTCATGGAGCCGGGTTCGGCGTCCGCTTTACCGTCACCGAGGACCGGCGCACCGCCTGCCGGCTGCTGCTCCCGGTCGTTCCCACAGACCCAACATAACGCGCCAGACGCGCATGAGCGCTCCGGTCCCACACGGCTCACGATCACTTACCGATGCGCTTATAATCTTAGTCCGCGTTGACTCCGCTCACATTTCCGCGAATGCTGGACGCGGCTTCGTTCTTATGGGCCGCCTGCCAGTCCTTATTATACCGGTGTTCGTCCACAAACAGCACCAGTACGATATTCACGGCGGCGACTCCGGCAAATACAAGATAGGCGTATCTCAGATTTCCGGTAAGATTGAGTACCACACCATTGACAGCAAAGCAGAGGGCGGTCACAAGCCCCTGGATGGGGAATATAACGCCGTTGACCTTATCAAAGCCGTGGCGCCCGAAAATCGATGCCGGCAGTGATGTGGTAAAGTTGGCGGAGCCGCCGATAGCCATACCGATCATAAAAATAGACACGTAAATCCCGGCCTTCGTCTCGCTCACATTGCACAGCAGTGCGGTAATATACCAGAAGCCAAACAATATCATCGTTTTCTTTGTGCCGATCTTATCATCCAGCACGCCGATGAACCAGGAACCGAACACGCCGATGCAGGCCAGCAGCGTCATAATGGACACCGCCTCCACCTGTGTAAAGCCCAGCGACATATTGCGGACCACAAGCTGGCTCATAACCCCCACGGAGCAGATCTGGAAAAATCCGGTAGTGATAGCGGCCAGCCACAGCTCCTTTGTAGCCAGCAGCTTTTTCGTCGTCCAGCCGCCGTCGCCGGAAACCTTATCGACAAAATATTCGCTTTTGTAAACCTCATCGGAAACATTATCCGGATTTAATCCCCGCTCCTGGGGTGTGTTTCTGATAAATACAAAGCCCAGAATACCTAAAATGATCGCGGTCGCCGCCGGAACCATGACACCCTGGCCTACACCGAATCTCCCCACAAGGAAGGTGATCAGCGGCACATAAAATGCCGACGCCAGATTATGCCCCATGGTCGTATACCCCATGACAACACCTTTTTTCTTCGGAAACCACTGAGCCACCAGAGTGCCCCCGGCAATATAGCCCGCCGACATAATGCCGCCCACCACGAAGCACATGGCAATGGTATAAACCGCCAGATTCGGCGCATTTCCTATACATATGTAGCCCACACCGGCAAGGATCGTAAATATGCCTGAGGTCAGCCGCGCGCCGATTTTCCGGTTGATCTGGCCAATAACTATAAAAAACAGGACGCCGACAATCCCGGCCACCGAGTTCATGGTCAGCACAGTTCCCGAGGAAACGCCCAGACGCTCAGCCACCGCCGGCGCTGTGATATTGGACCCGTCATTGACAAAGCCCACATAAAACCAGAACATAGCCATGCAGTAGAAAATAGTTCCCCAACCGGCCTTACCAAATTTCACAAGTGAATTTTTGTTTCCGTCTTTCATTTTAAATACTCCTCCCATCCGCTCGTTTGCGGTACTTGATCTTGTGCGGTAACCGTTTGGCTCCTCAAAACGGCTGCCTTATGTGAAAATCTTATCATTCCCGGGCAAAAATAAATATTGAACAAAATTCCAAATTTATAAATTATTTTAAGAAAAAATATTAAATGAATGGACAGATATTGAATATATTCGGATTTTATTTGGGATGTTCGGGAAATTAAAAAAGACGTCACATTTAGGCGGTTTTTCGGTGTTTTTATAAGCAAAACTTTAAAGCGGCTATTGAAAAAAAGCAAAAATTTATTTACTATATCTTTAGAAGGGGGAACCTTAAATGTATAATCTTATTCTTGTGGATGATGAGCCCATTGTCCTCAAAGGCATCCAGGCCGTATTCAAATTGGAGGATTTTGGCTTTCATCTTGTTAAAACATATACAAACCCATTACAGGCGCTGGGCGAGCTTGGCGACACAGCTCCGGATCTGATCATCACCGATGTAAAAATGCCGCAGATGGACGGCCTTCAGTTTTCCTCGGAGGTAAAAAAGCAGCTTCCGGATACGGAAATCGTCATATTATCCGGCCACGACAATTTTGCATTTGCCCAGGCCGCCATGCGTCTGGGAGCCGGGGATTACCTGCTCAAGCCCATTAAGAAAAAGGATTTTGAAAAAATGCTGGAAAATGCCCACGGCCGCCTGGCCCGCCGCGACAGCGAAAAAAAGCACAGGGAGGCTCTGGATGAAACGACCCGGCTCAACTTTTCCATATTGCGCAACCGCTTTTTTGAACGGTTGTTAAACGAAGGAAGCCTGGAATCCAGGGAGCTTAGGATGCTTTATGATCAGCTTGGATTTCATTTTGAAAATGCCGCCTTTGTACTGATCAAATTTGTCATTTATGAGATCACAGTCAATGATGACTACATGTCCACGGTGGAAGGGATCATCAGCGAGATTTCAGAAATGTTTTCGGGCCATGCCAGTATTGAGGAATTTTATACGGATGAATATTTATACTTTTTCATTTACGACTTTCGACAGGTCATCTTTCAGGAGGATGCGCTCCGCGGACAGATTGCCGAATATACAGCACTGAAAATGCGCCGCGGCATACGCCTGCTTACGGGCATCAGTGATATGTACAAGGGCATCGACCAGATTTTGCGGGCAGTCACCGAGTGCGATGAAGAAATACTCACCAGCGGCCGACATAACCAGACGAATAAGACCGCCATCCGAAGCCTTTACGCCGGCAATTCGGACTTACATATCCCCTATTCGGATATCGAAGCTTTATTTATTGGCATATCCAGCCATAACCTGCCCAAAATCAAGGATATGGTCAGCAGCATTTACCATCTTCCCGCCGTGACCCTGTACAGAGATTTTGGACTGAGCATCACCCTGCTCATCCTTATTAAAATGTGCCACCTGCAAAATAAATATTTGCAGAACCAGGAAAATCCGCCCAAGGTTTTTATTACCCAGGAAATGATCAGCATTAATTATCTGGCAGCGCATTACAGCAGCGCCGGGGCTTTGCAGGGCTTCATCTACGATATGGCCACCCGGCTCTCAGAGCTTCTACAGCGCCAGGAAAACTCCGCGCCGTCCAAGATCATTTTATCAGCCATCGGTTATATTGACGAGCATTACCATGAAAATATCAACCTGTCCGATGTGGCCGGGAAAATTTTCATCAGCAAAAATTATCTCTGTGACCTGTTTAAAAAAGAGCTCAATGTGACCTTTATCGACTATGTAACGAACCTTCGCATCGAAAAGGCCAAGCAGCTTTTAAGCCAGAGCGACATGAAAATGTATGAAATATCGGAGGCTGTGGGCTACAATGATTATGCCTACTTTTCCCAGATATTTAAACGGCATACCGGAGTCACATTGTCCGAATACCGGAAAAAACATTAAGCTTCTGATCTTGCCCGGTTTTAGCCTTACATCTGCGCCAGACACAACTTTCTAGCCCTGAGAATACTATATTATAAATATTATTATCCGGCTTTCCATGGCGGGAACGGATATTAAAGAGGTATTCGATTGATAACCATAAGTCTGTGCATGATCGTCAAAAATGAAGCCCGGGTGCTGGAGCGCTGCCTTACAAGCATTGCTCCGGCTGTGGATGAGATCATTATTGTAGATACGGGCTCTGAGGATGCCACCAAAGAAATTGCAGCAAAATTCACCGATAAAATTTATGATTTCCCGTGGATCGATGATTTTTCCGCTGCGCGGAATTTCTCGTTTTCAAAAGCGGCTATGGATTACTGTATGTGGCTGGACGCGGACGATGTGATCACTGCGGATAACCTTTCCAGGCTTATAAAGTTAAAGCATACACTGGAGCCTTCCACGGACGTTGTCATGCTTTTATATGCGGGAGCATTTCACCGAGACGGCTCGCCGGCCTTTGTCTACTACCGGGAGCGGCTGATCCGCAGCCACTGCGGCCTGCTTTGGTGTGGACGGGTCCACGAGTGCATTGCCCCTGCGGGAAATGTGGTCTACGGTGATATTGTCATCGAGCACAGAAAACCGGAGCACACCAATAACACCGGCCGGAACCTGCGCATCTACGAAGCAATGCTTTCCGAGGGCCAGACACTCAGTGCCCGGGATACATTGTACTACGCCCGGGAGCTGTATTTCTCAGCGCATTACGAAAAAGCCCGGGATTATTTTATAAAGGTCATCTATGATGACAATGCCTGGTCGGAAAACCGGATTGACGCCTGCCGCCTCCTTGCTAAATGCGACGCATATCTGAACCGGCCCGATGAAGCGCTGGAGGCTCTGTTTAAAAGCTTTGCATTTGATCTGCCCAGAGCGGAATCACTTTATGATATCGGGATGCATTTCCAGAAGAAAAAGGATTACACTCAGGCGATCTACTGGTATGAGCTGGCTATGAACTGCCGGGAAAATTTACAGGCCGGCGGCTTTGTGGAAAAGGATTATTACGGATATTATCCGGCCGTACAGCTTTGCGTCTGCTATTACATCATCGGCGATACCCAGACCTCTTACCAATACCATAAAAAATCCGGTCAGTGGCATAACGACACCCCGGAATATCTTTTCAACGACGCCTTCTTCCGTCAAAAACACATCCAGACCTCACGCTCATAAGCCCCGGATCCAAAACATTGATGAAATTTACCGACAAAATTCTTTCTGATGCATATAATGAATTGATAACTAATAAAAAATAGGAGTCATTTATATGTATTTTGTCAATCCGTCAAATAATGATAAACCGATAAATACTGTGGTCCACACAAAGGGATGTGATCCCTGCCCACCAGACCCCACCTGCTGCTGCCGCGGACGCCGCGGCCCCGCGGGCCCACAGGGTGTAACAGGCCCCACCGGACCCACAGGTCCTACCGGTTCTGGTGCAGGTGATACCGGCCCCACAGGTCCTACCGGGCCCACCGGCGCTACCGGGGCGAGAGGAAATACCGGCCCTTCCGGGCCTGCGGGTACAGCCGCCACCATTACCATCGGCACAGTGACTACCGGAGAACCGGGAACACCCGTAGAAATCACCAATTCCGGAACCGATGAGGACGCAATATTTAATTTTGTCATCCCAAGAGGGGCGACCGGACTGGACGGCCCGGCCGGTGAGACCGGCGAAACCGGACCCACCGGGCCCACCGGCACGGCCGCTACCATTCGGATCGGTACAGTTACAACGGGAGATCCCAATGATCCAGCCGATGTTACAAACTCCGGAACCGATGAGGACGCAGTATTTGACTTCGTTATTCCAAGAGGGGCGACCGGCTTGGACGGCCCCGCCGGCGAGACCGGCGAAACCGGACCCACCGGGCCCACAGGCACAGCCGCTACCATTCGGATCGGTACAGTGATTACCGGTGATCCTGGCACACCGGCGGAAGTCACTAATTCCGGAACCGAGGAAGACGCTGTTTTTGACTTTGTCATTCCAAGAGGGGATACCGGCGGCGGTGGAACTCCGGATGTATTGGCCACCGTAGACCCTTCCGCCCAGACCACTACGACCGGCGGCGCTCTCGTATTCACAGAAACACCTTTAATTTCGGGAAATTCCATCACGCATACTGCAGGCACTACCGTGATCAATATCACTCAACCGGGAATCTATCAGGCCTCCTTCCACAGCACGGCCTCAGTGGAACCCGGAACTTCAATCCCGGCCTCAGTTGCCGTCCGTCTGTTCCTTAATGGAACGACCGTCGCCGGCGGCACCGCCAGACACACCTTCTCATCCTCATCAGAAATTGCCACGATGGCCTTTGATATCCCGTTCCGTGTAGATACGGTTCCCGCTGAAGTGGAGGTCGTTTCCACCGCGGCCGGTTTCAGCTTCAGCGATATCGCCCTTACAGTCGTACGCCTGGGGGATGCTACGACAACATCAGCGGCGACGCCTGCATAACAGCATCGCCAGCAACGACACCGTGATGATCTGCGGCGCACAATTATAATAAAATAGGGGCGATTGCGCTGCCAGGGCTGCTGTTTTGATCCAAACAGCAGCCGCCGGTGCAGCGCAATCGCCCCCTATTCTTTTACCACAGCCAATCCAAATGCCAGCCCCGGCAAATTTTAAAATTCTACATCCACCTGAGTCTTCAGGCATTCTCTTGAATTACCGCCAACAAAAATATTAAACTTTCCGTTTTCCAGACAGTAATTCATGTCATCGTCATAAAAGCCCATTTTATTTTTAGGCAGGGTCAGTACGACATCTGCCGTCTCACCGGCAGCAAGCGCAACCTTTGCAAAGCCTTTCAGCTCTTTGACCGGACGGACGATAGACGCCGTCACGTCCTGCATATAAAGCTGGACAGTCTCCGTGCCGGATACACTTCCCGTATTGGCCACCTTCACATGGATTTCAAGCGCATCCTCGTTTTCTTCCACCTTCATCTCCGAATATTCAAAAGCTGTATAGCTCAGACCGTAACCGAAGGGATACAGTGCCTCAAATGGTGCGTCCAGATATCTGGATGTAAACTTACTGCCGCTTCCCGGGCGTCCGGTGCTTGGATGATTGTAATACAGCGGACATTGGCCGGTCACATAGGGGAACGATGCCGCCAGCTTTCCGGTGGGATTATAATTTCCCAAAAGGATGTCGGCAATGGCATTGCCCATCTGGATTCCAAGATGCCAGCCCTCCACGATAGCCGGAACGTTCTCACTCTCCCAGGAAAGGGCCAGGGGACGGCCGTTCATAAGGACAGCTACCACTGGTTTTTTGTAGGACAGCAGCCGCTCCAGCATTTCCCGCTGCCTGCCGGACAGAGTGATATCCGCCTTGGATGCAGCTTCTCCGGACATGCTGACCAGCTCGCCCACAACTGCCACGATAACGTCGCCATCATTGCCCGCCGCAGCGATTTCATCCAGATTCAGATCCCCCTCCGGGCCGCCGCACGGATAATAGGACACGTCGGCCCCGGCATTTTTCAGGCCGTCTAAAATCGTCACACAATCCTTCTGCTGCCAGCTCATGGCCCACGCGCCAATGATCTCCTCCTTCATATCGGCCAATGTACCGACGAGGCTTATTTTCTGAGACTTTTTCAGCGGCAGGATATTTCCCTCATTTTTCAGTAAAACCACGGACTTACGGGCAGCTTCCAGTGCCAGGTCCGTGTGCGCTTTTGGCAGCTCATCGTAACGATGCATAGTTTCCTCGGTAATATAGGGATGGTCAAACAGGCCGAGCCACATTTTCACAGAGAGGATACGCTCCACGGCCTCATCGATCACTTCCATAGATACCTTATGTTCAGCCACCGCCTGGGGGAGATATGTACTGTAAATCTCAGTTCCCATGTCCATATCCAGACCGGCCTTTGCCGCCTGGATCCCCGCGTCCATATCATCCTGGGCGATTCCGTGGGTCACACATTCCCGGATAGCGTTGGCATCACTGACCACAAAGCCTTTCAGGCCATAGGTCTCCTTGAGGATTTTACGAAGCGTATAGGCATTCACTGTGCATGGAACGCCGTTGAGATCATTAAAGGATGCCATAGCCGTGGCAGCCCCCGCTTCCATGGCAGCCTTAAACGGCGGTAAATACACATTGTGAAGCTGGGATTTCGCCATAGAGGTCGTATTATAATCCCGGCCGGATTCACAGGCGCCGTAGGCCACATAGTGCTTTGTGCAGGCCGCCACATAATTTTCATGGGAACTCATATCCCCTTGAAGACCATGGATTTTAGCCCGGGCAAACTCCGAAGCCAGATAAGGGTCCTCCCCTGGTCCTTCGGAAACTCGGCCCCATCGGGAATCCCTGGCCACATCGATCATGGGGGCAAAATGCCAGGCCACGCCCTGGGTCCTGGATTCTTTGGCAGCCATGTGGGCTGTGCGCTCGAATAAATCGGTGTCAAAAGCGCCGGCCTCGGCAATGGCGATGGGATAGACCGAACGAAATCCATGGATCACATCCAGACCGCTGATAAGAGGGATCCCCAGACGGCTTTCCTCCACAGCGATTTTTTGAAGCTCGTTCATTTTCACCGGGTCCTGGATCATCATGGAGCCTACGCGGCCGGCACGGATATCGTCCTCCCGGTAATCCCGCTGGACTGTATTCATAATGCGGGCAAATTCATCGTGGGAAATGCGGCCGTCGCCCACCATTTCGATAAGCTCCGGAAAGGACACGTCAAAGCCACCTACGATGGACGGCGATATCTGATTCATCTGTCCGATTTTTTCCTCCAATGTCATTTGCGAAAGAAGATCACTGACTCTTTTTTTCTGTTCTTCGGTTAAACGGTACATTCTACTTTACCCCCTGAATAATTTTATGTATTGAACGGAACGCAGCCGGTTCCATTTTCTACTAACTATACATGATATTTTAAAAACTTTCATCCAATATCTTGTCCATTATATAGCAATTTTTTAACACCTCTTTTAATTCCTGAAATAATAGTGTAAAATAAATGCTATCGTATACGACTATTTTGTGTAAAGGAATGAAATTATGGTGACAATTACGGATGTTGCAAGGGAAGCGGACGTGTCCATCGCCACAGTCTCCCGGGTTTTAAATAATAATCTGCAGGTAATGCCGGAAACGCGGCAGCGCGTCCTGGCCGCGGTGGAAAAGCTGGGCTACGAAATAAGCCCTAAAAAGAAGGCTGCTGCTTTGGCTGCGCCGCGGCTGATCCTGGTCATCACCAACACCACCATTGTTTCCATTAATAATAATGTGGCCAAGGCCGCAGCCGCCTGTGGCTATCAGGCAATCTTCAATATTTATCAGCCGGACGACGAACAGCATATTTTACAGCTATTGGACAAAACCGACATCTGCGGGATCATTTTCTGCTGCGCGTGGGCGCCCGGACCTTCGCTTTTACAGGCATTGGCCGAATACCCGGTGGTGGAGCTCTCCTCCGGCGTCCTGGAATTAAAGGAGCAGTACCGGGTCGTTGCCGATGAACGGGCGATGTCCTTTGATGCGGTCCGGTATTTAATCCACAGCGGATGTAAAAATATCGGTATGTTGTCCACAACTTCCACCCTGCCTGTGCACATCGCCAGGCAGCGGGAGGAAGGGTATGTGGAAGCGCTCTGCGGGAACAGCGAAATCTGCGCGCCCACCAAATCGGTGCCAGATTCAGCCATGTGTTCCGGACCGACGTCGGTTTCCGACATACCCGCTGGGCAGCCACGGCAGATTGTCTATGGCGACTATACCTGTGATGGCGGCTACCATGCCGCCAAACAGCTATTAAGTCAATTTCCTAAGTGCGATGGAATTTTTTGTATTTGCGATATGATGGCGATCGGCTGCCTTAATTACCTCCACACCGCAGGAATCCATGTTCCGGAGCAGGTTTCGGTCATCAGCCTGGATAATATGGAAGCTTCCGAATATACGATTCCTCCTCTGACTACGGTGGATTCGGGAAATTATGAAAGCGCCCTGGAGGCGGTGCGGATGCTTCACGGGATTATCGAAAAGGAGTATGGACGCGGACGGACGGTACATATCGAGCATCAGCTTGTGGTGCGGAAATCCACACGGCCGGAATAAATACAGTTCTCATTTTATACAGAGCATGGTCCTGGTCAATGACCGCAGTACCTACAAAATCCTTGCAAAAACCGCTTGAACATACGTCTTGTTCAAGCGGCTTTAAGATTTTGGAAATTGCATAAATCCACAGGAAAAACCTGTAAATTAAGCTTTTTTATGGAACAGTTCAGAAAAACCCAACTGTTACTTTTTAACTTCTCTTGCGCCCATACCGGACATTTTTTCCTCAGACCACAGTAAGTCCTTCGGTACTTCCATTCCGGAAGCGGTCAGGCCATTGACCGGATTCATATACTCGCACAGCTCTTTGATCAATCCGTTTTCCAGGCGAATGGTAAAAATATAGTTATTTTCATAGGCGGAACCATCGCTGTGTACGCCATGCCCCGAAGTCTTTACCATAAAGAAATTCGGATCGAGGAACGGATAAAATTCCATATCTGTAAATTCCCATGTGCTTAAATCCTTGGAATTATACTCAAAGTTGGCTCTTAAATGCTCCTTCCCCCGCCATTCAAAGGCGGTGTGCGGCGTGGGATTAAATGGAATGATCTTTACGCCGTCATCGGCAAAGAGTGGAAGACGCGCAGCTCCGTGGAGCTGGAAATACTTTTCTACGGTTTCTTTGTTTTTGGCTCTTAATTGTTCGTCAGTCATTGTGGATACCCCCTTAGCTTTATGTAAATCTGTGAAAATTATATACTATTTTCACAGATTTTACAAGCCACTTTCACAATATGAAATTATGGTAGGGAATGTAAAAGTCACGATCAAAGCTATATACACAATTTCACCGGTCTGAGCATCAAAACAAAGGGCGAGTTCCGGTATGAAATCTTCAGAGTAAGATATATCGAATAATAACTATTCTACTTTAGTCATTGTTCCATTTGCCAAGTGATATACTTCATCGCAAAGAACTTCTATATCTTCCTTATTATGACTTGCAATTAGAATAAGTTTACCTTTTTTCTTTAAATTTATGAATAAATCTCGCATGTTTTCTACTCCTTGTTCATCCAATCCATTCATAGGCTCATCTAAAATAATTATATCAGGGTCTTCCATTACAGCTTGTGCAATACCTAATCGCTGCTTCATACCTAAAGAATATTTTCCTACGATTTTTCTATTCACCGGATCAAGTCCCACCATATTCATTATATTGTATATATCTTGTTTTCCAATCTTCTTTTTTATTCCTGCAAGATACTCTAAATTTGAGTAACCAGATTGATACCATAAAAAACCTGGATTCTCTATCATAACACCTATATTTTCAGGGAAATCACAATCCTTGCCTATGTATTTACCATTTATATTTATCGTTCCGCTATCAGGCAGCAATAATCCACAAACCATTTTAAAAAGAACCGTTTTACCAGAACCATTTCGGCCAATAAATCCATATATTTTTCCGCCTACACATTTAAGATTGATATTTTGTAACACATTTTCCTTTTTGAAAGATTTTGAAACATTATTAATTTCCAATTTTATTTCTTGCATTAACTTACCTCCTCTTCTGATTTACGGTTCTCATTGTAATTTCCATAATTATTATACATACAATAATCTGAAACGAAATTACAAATAATACGTTAAAAGATGAAGAAGAATTATATATATCACTACGTATATACATTCCCCATGCTGTAAAATCCAATGTAGCGGGTAAGGCAAGTTCCTTACCCAATAAAATACCAAAAACCTCTGTAAATAAAATAAACATCAAGGCTATAATACCTGAATTAAATAAACTTCTTATAAATATGAATACTATCCAACCGAATAATGCATGTAGTGTAATAAATAGTGCTGGCCACAGATTTATTTGGGGTAGTGAAAATACACATATGATTGATAAGGTTCCCAAGTAGGCAATTAACATAAACAAACAATCACAAAACAATACCCTTACCCATGTCTTAGCATTTTTATACCTGAGCATAGTCAAATCCTGAAGTGCATAATAATTATCAACATAAAATCCCCCAATCAACCATATTGGAAAATAAATCCATACCCACTGAAAAATTTCTAATAAATTAATATTATTATCTACGACAAATTCTGTAGCTGGCAAACCATAAAGTAATCGTTCTAAAGGAATTTTAAGCACGAAATGCATCACACTAAAAACTAACATAGTTATAATAATAATAAACAACGAATAAGAAAATTTATTAATTTTCATTTTATAACCTCTGATCTGTTAAATTTATTAACTCATTGATTTTCTTAAATCGCAATGCCTTACAACAATATGTAGTACATAATATAATACAACTATTATTAAAATAAATAACATATACGAGAAACTAGGTGCAAACATATCTTTACTATCATGATAGGCCAGTATCCCGTTAGCAAGTAATGAGTATCGAACTTTCAAAAAAAGCGAATCACTAATAATAAGATAACCTATAAAATGCAGTATCACTGCACTTATACTTCCTACAAATTTATGTACGCCTAAATTTCCCAAGAAAAGAATAATCGCCATAACTAAACTATATAAAATCAGTAACATAAAACTATGAAAACTTGCTTCAAATACAGACCAGTTTTTCAAAAACGATATTTGTGGAACAAGGACACCTTCGGCAGCAGCTGAAGTCGATCCAAAATTAGAAATCATGTAAGTAATTTTACTCCACATATTTCCCCAATAACCTTGAGGTACAGCCATTATAACAGTTATAACAAATATACTCAAATAATACATAATCGTTTGAAAGCATATATATAATATCATACTATCTGCCCAACAAGATCGATTCGTACGTAAAATTGTCAATTCACTTCTGGAATCGATAAAGGGTGCGTTACATACTATAAGAAAATAACCCATTAATAAAAATGTTACAAAGCTCCTTTCGCTAAGTAAAATAACTAATGGTTCAAGTACGTTTATCACTGTATCATGCGTATATTTTATAAACGGAAATACTCCATACATTATTCCCGAAAATCCAATCAGGTAACCGCACCATACTCTTGGAGATCCTATTGCTTCTCTTACCATTCCCTTGCATAAATAGGCTGACTTTCTTAAACTATTCATATCTAACCTTCTTTTTCAAAACAGATTTTAAAATAAATATAATGGCTACTATAAATATACATTGCACAAAAAACGGAGAGACTATGTTAATATACTCCCTTTGATCAAAATCGGCTCTAAAAAGTATAACAGGATTTATTATTCCCGGTAAAATCATCCACGATATCTGATAGATAACAAATGGTACAACAAACACAATATAACGATTACTAATAATCGTTGATATGAGTAATGCAATTTCAGCCCATAAAACTCCAAATAGAAATATTAGTATTAAGCGTAAAAATAGAACAAGCTTTCCACCAAATATATATAAGTATGGCTCCCATATTTTACCGATGTACATATATGGAAAAAACTCTGTGGATACTTGTTGCGAACACACTCCAGCAATTATAAAAATAAAAGTAAATGGTATTAATAATGATATTCCTCCTGATAATCCTGTGAAAAATATTTTATTAAATATATACTTTTTTACCCCACAACGCATTAGTATATATTTATAATATCCACTGTTTTTTTCCTCCAGATAGGTAAATGCATATGGTAGCACAGGAAAAATGCAGGCAAATGGAACAAATGTTGACATTGCAAAAGGATATGTTAATAACGATATTACATCCATTTCCTTACCTATATTAAATAAATCATATGTTATAAATGTACGAAATAATATAATAAATACCATAATTATTGCGAAAAACATCCCTACATTTAAAATTGCTCTTTTAAAATTTTTTGCATATATCATCTTCCTATATAATACTCCACTTCTCCGTTTTCTGCGTTTATAGCCACATAAGTAATTGAATTTCCAATTTCATCCTTGGTTTTCAAACACCATATAGGATAAAAATCAAATCCATCTCCATCACTTATAATTTTATATTCCAAACTTATTGAATCAATATTAATAATTCCACTGGGTGTGATTATTTTTGACTCTACATATGATTCCAGAAATTGTATTATTTTATCAATGGAAAGGATTTCAATTTCCTGCTTTTCATCAACACCAAAATTATTAAAAAACTCTATTAAGCCAAGCCCATCCTCTGATATCTGTATGCTGCCATAACTATTAATATCGTTCGTATTTCTTCCATCTTTAAAGCATGGTATATCATCAATTACTAACGCCAAATCAAAATCAAAATACATTCCACGGTCGTCTCCATAACAATTTACATTATCGATTATGAAATTCGTTGAAAACTGTGAAAGTAATTCATATGCTTGAGATTCATATGTTTTCAGTGTCTCTGGCTCCCATATGATATTTTCCGTATAAGACTCATTTTTTTTGTCGATTGGATAATATGTATAGCAATAACCGCTATAAGGTTCCGTATAAACCATAATTGAATGTTCCCATTTTAAACTATCATTATCCTTATTAAAGTTCACCCAACATTGAACACCATCTCCGTACTCTATTTCTTCTAACATAACGTCAGGGCAAAAAATATTCTGTAATTCCTCTTTATCATACAATATTTCTTTTAAGGAACCTTTACTAACACGTATGTCCGTGTCAGGTAATGACTCATTGTCAATATTAATATTGATTTGTGAATCCTCTGAATAAATTATACTTTTTTTATTATTATAAATAGTGGATGAATTTATCTGACTATCTTCTATGGAGTCGGCCTGCACATAAACTCCATCAATAGACTTCGCTGTAGGAGTTTGTTTGCAACCACATAAAATACATATAATCAATAGAGAGCAAATACTAATATACTTACATTTCATTTTTATTCTCCATTCTACAGAAAGATTTCAGTATTACAAAAATATAGATATATTAAAACGCTCAAATTTCCTATTTTACCGTCTTGAAAAAATTATAGCATTCATATTTATAAGCAAATAAAGCGGAGCCACTTATAATTATAAACCAAATTTTTCTTAAATCCAAGACGCATTTAAATAAATAGGAAATTTGAGCAAACAATAAAAATTGTGTTCAGGAGATGTACTATTTACCGTACGTTGATTCAGTATTTATATTGTATCAGAATTCCAAACGCCATAGGCACTTCCTGTACCTGTTAATATATCATCTAATCTGGCACCCAAATAGTATGTTCCTATGGAACCATATCCTGAACTATATGAATAAGAAAATCTACCTTTATATTTTGTCCAATAATAGGATCCCCCACCATTATAGTAGCCCATACCTTCTCCCCCCATCCGATAAACAAGAGGCAGAAAAGCCATACCTAATGAGTCGCTAAGATTGTTACAATTGTAAAAGTTTAAGCTCGATAAATTAATAACCCATCCGCTTCCTGCACTGGCACTTGTCGTTTTATTATTTGCGGATCCGGAGTCAGCATTAAAACGCTGTTTTGTATTACCTAAATTGAATGAAACAGAGCTATTTCCTGCAAATGATGGAACAACGAACATGCAAGTCACCATCGACAACATCAATAAAAAGCAAACTCTTTTTCTCCACTTTGTCATAAGTTCTCCTCCTTTTGTCTCCTGAACACAACCCTTATAACCTCTTTTTGATATTATATTACGTTTTATATATGATCTGGGTAACTGACTTTATCATTATGGTTTTATGGATTATTTTCATATGTATAATACGATATCCATTATCCAGAGTTATGGCTGTAATCATTTTTCCCGGATAATATGCATCTGACAGATTGATTTTTATATCCATTGTAAAACGGCTACTTTGAATAATAAGTTCAAAATAGCCGTTTTCAGACAAATTACTTAACAACATAAAATCGTATAGAAACCACCTTGGGCAAACGTTAACCCTGCAACAGAATTTAAGTCCGGGTCATCCTTCTCAGACTCATAGAACTTACGTATTTCCTTAAGCTCCAATTCCAAATCTCCCACGGACGATTCACTGGAAAATACTCTTTTCTCCAACATATCCACAGACACCTCTCTTATATTTGATATGTTATCATACCACACTAAAATAGCGATTTGGGCATCTGACTTTATTTTCCTGTATTTGTGCCATATTTTCGCACTTAAAACATTATAGTCACCTGAAATAATTCCTCAGCATCACTTATCAGCATCTGTCCGCCATTCTTTTCAACAGTCCGACCAACACTAATAAGACCCAAACCGTGTTCTCTTTTGTTTGATTTTGTTGTCTCGTACTGCCCATTCGTTTTCTTTCTCTTACCATGAAATGCATTTGAAACTCTCATAATAAAAGTATTATTAACCGTATTTATAGAAAACCTTATTATCCTTTTATTACCAGATAAATCCTGCAAGGCTTCAATCGCATTATCCATAAGATTTCCTATAATTATACACATATCCGCATCCGAAACCGGACAGAAACAGATTTCAAGTTCAACCTCCACATGTATATTATCCTTCAACGCCTTTTCGATTTTTGCATCAAGCATATAGTCAATTGCCGGAATCTGGCAGTAATTATGCCGTTTGGTCGAATCCTGTTCTTCATTCAAATCATCTAAATAACGTAGTGCCTGCTCTACCTGGTTATTCTTCAGATACTGATGTAAAAGAAGGTAGTGTTGTTTTGTATCATGGTTTTGTCGGCTTTTTATTTCCATACGTTCTCTCATGCCTTCATATTGCTGTACTATGGTTTTATTATTATTCAAAAGTATATAATCACGATATCGAGCATCCTGAAGAACCTTTAGAAAGATTACAATAATCATTAACAGCAGAATAAAGACAACCATATAGACATTATCTAAAACCAGTTGTATATTCGTGACATTTTCAAGTCTTTCTCTCTCAAAATAAATATATATGACGATATACTCAATAAATATGACAATTAAAAACATACGATATATCTTTTTATATCTGAATCCAAGCAATTGACGTTTTCGTTTCCAGACACATAGGATAATAACCAATAACGTTATGATACACATACCTGTAACCAGGACCGGTGACCACTCTCCGCCCTCATATACGGATGATTGCACACTGATTCTTAGACCATAACTATTAATTATAAATAAAAGCATTTCAAGAATTGACAGGTTTATCCAATACAGACCATTTTGCACGCTAAGTACCAGGAATGGAATTTTATAAAAAGCCATGACTATAATTGTTGTATAAATCATTGTCAGAATATTTTGAATTGCTGATGATTTATAATAAAAGCTATTTCCAATCGGCACTACCGCCCAAACCGTCAATAATAAGTAAAATGCCGCCTGCCACCATTTACTTTCCCTGCGCATTTCAAACGGCCGAACGATCATCTCCGCCCCACAAAAAATGGTGACAATAATCTGTATGATATGAATGATCTGCCCGATATTCATCCTCTCGCCTCCGCATAGGCTACGATAGCTTCATTGAACGCTTTTAACCTTGAATTATTGATCCAAAGCCGTGTGCCATCGCGAAGAATAACCATCTGGTTTTTCCTGTCAACGCGCATGACATGCATCATATTCACCAGACAGTTCTGATCTATAAATACAAACATCTGATGATCCCCAAGATGGTTATAAACATTTTTCAGAGATTCACGTACCCTTGGCATTTTAATATCAACATCACTATCACTCTTTTTTACAGCTTCAACTTCCGGTGTATGAAAATATGTATACTTTTTTTTCACATCGATATAATAAATATCCTTATAATACACCTTCTGGTAAAGCTCCGTTGTATTTATAAGATAAAAAGGCTCTACACGTTCCGACATACGCTTCACTATCTTGCATATGGCCGGAACAAGCATTTCTTCCAGACGATCCTTCACAACATAATAAAATGCCTGATACTCAAATGCCTCAATACTGTACCGCTCATGAGATGTTATAAAAATAATATAAGGTTCGGCATAGCGCTCACGTATAAACTGTGCCAGCTCCAGCCCATTCATCTCCGGCATTTCAATATCCATAAGGTAAACATCATAAAAACCGCTGCGGCCCATGTTTATCTGACTTTCCAGCTCCACCGCACTTTTATATGGGTCAATCTGGTATTCCTTCAATTCTGCTTTCAATGTATTAGAAACCACATTAACTATCTGCTCCAAATATTCCTGATTATCATCAACAATTGCTATTCTAAGCATAATTTCCCTCCAAGTATGCGATTATTCCGGGTTTCTACATTTTCCGCTTTTATTATACATGACCAGGTCCTGAAATGCAATTCAGACATTTCCTGGATATATAGCGAAAAAGCCGCGTGAACGTAACGCCTGTTCACACGACTTTTACTATCTGTCATTACCCTTCCCGTTCCCAAAGCCTCACATGCATCCTATCCCCGGGCTGCTTCCCAATTTTGGCCCTTATATCCTTACGCACACCCAGAATATGCCCGGGCGCACCCATACGCACAAGGCTTCCGTCATAGGGTTCCCCGTCAAACTCGGCGTGCACCTTTACACGCCCCCGGCCAAATTCCATCCGTACATCATAGGGAAATTCAATATATGCGCCGTCGATATCCGGAACCTTTAATATGATTGCATCAAATTCATATATTTTCGTATTCATTACATGACCTCAAAATCCTTTTAATCATTATGTTGTCCAAAAATGGCATCCCTATTACTCAAAATAATCAGGATGTCCTTTTTACCTTATTTATAAATATCTGTCTGTATCACTTGCACCATAGGGCAGGCGACACACTTCCATAACTCTATCGATAACCACATAATAAACAACATAGTTTCTAACATAAATCCGGTAATACGGATATGACCTTAATTTTGATGTTGGATATGGTTCAAAGGAAAGAGGATTCGCCATGGACAGCGTTCCTTATATTCTTAAAAACATCCGCATGAGAGAGCATGTTCATGGCTCATCCCTGTCCTTGTTCCATAACCTGACCCATCATACTCACCGCATACAGTGGCAGGTTTATCATCTGCTCCTGCTCGCGGTAATCCGACATGGATATGCGAAATGAATCCTCCAACCCGTACTTTGCCAAAAAGCTTTTTAAGCTCCTGGCTTTCAGGTTTTCCTCAGCTTTCACCTCAACAGGAATAACCTTTCCAGAAAGCTGAACGATAAAATCCACCTCGCCCGCAGAATTTGAGGCCGACCAATAATAAGGCGTCAGACGATTATCGGAAATCAGCTGCTGGCACACATACTGCTCCGTTAATGCGCCTTTAAACTCAGTAAATATACGGTTTCCGTCCAGTATAGTCTTCACATCCACATCCGCCATAGCACACATTAAACCTACATCTGCCATATATAGCTTAAATGACGCCCAATCACAATAAGCCTTCAAAGGCAGCGCCCCCTTGGTAACCCGTGTCACTTTATGGCATAAGCCACAATCTACCAGCCATTGCAGGGCAATTTCAAAATCCTTTGCCCGGGCGCCCTCTCTGAGTATGCCATAAATAAATTTCTTATTTTCCTTAGCAAGCTGCGCAGGAATACTGTTCCACACCATGCGCAGCCGGGGCACCACATTTGCCGGAGCATGCTTTGAAAAATCCTGTTCATAATTCATAAGCAGGTGTTCCTGTATTTTCCGCACCCGAAAAAAATCACCGGACTTGTTAATAATATTTTTAGTCCATATAATAAAAGATATACCCACTTTTAATGACTAAAAAATGAGTATATCTACATTTTTTTGTTGTTATAAAGTTTTATCAGGACTTCCGTCCAACATCCACGATCACATACTCCGAATGTGATCCGGTCCGCACCGCATACCCCCAGCCCGCTATTCCCGAGGATACGATGACCTGAAAATCGTCCATCTGTTCATACCCATAATTCAGCTCGCCAAAGCCCAATATATCACTGACCACGCCCACCGGCCATATCTGCCCGCCATGGGTATGCCCGGAAAGCTGCAGATCAAAACCAGCGGCGGCATTTTCCATAAGCTCTGACGGCTGGTGGTCCAAAAGGAGCAGAAAATCATCTTTATCTACGCCGTCCAATAGTTCTTCCTGATTTTTGCGGCCATTTCCGCCGAAAAAGGAGCGGTCCTCACGGCCGATCAGCGTCAATTCATCATTAACGGCATAGGACTCATCACAGAGCACATGGATTCCCGCAGATGTCAGCGTTTCCTCCAGCTCCTGAGCCGTAAAAGCCGGATTCCTGGAATACCATGCCCGGTCGTGATTGCCAAACACATAGAAAATACCGTATTCCGAGGTCATGCCGCCAAGAATCCGCGCCGCCTCCTGCATCTGCGAAAGGCTCGTAGCCTCATCCACAATATCACCGCACAGTACGATCACGTCCGGCTGCTGTGCTTCAATCTCCCTGCAATGCGCATCCAGCTTATTCGCATCCATAGTCGTTCCAAAATGTAGGTCGGTTATGAGGGCAATACGATAGCCCTCCGAACGGACATTTTTTTCTGTACTCACGGTATAATGTGTCTGCTTCACATGGGCCATATTCCAGTAACCGTAGCCCATGAGCAGCGCCAGGCATACCAGCGGCATCAGCCCGCAGCGGTACACCTTCTTCCAGACAGTGTAGGCGCTGCCGGACCGTTCCGTTCTTCCAGACATCCTCACTCTGCCGGACATTTCACCCTTGCCGCATAAATCCACGCTGCCGGACTGCTCCGCGCTGTCAGGCACCTCCGGGCCGTCAAACATCTCCGTTTTACTCAACATTCTATTTTGCCGCCCTTTATGTACTCTGCTTATAATAAAATTCACCACATCCATAACTACGGCCAAAGCAATACCGTACAGCACCACTACCGCGCCCAGCCCCCATATATTCATCGCCTGAGCTGCAACGACAACACTGAGAATAATAAGGAGCGCCTTAACCAGCCGTTTCTTCACATCTGTGTGAAAAAATGCGGCCATTCTTTTGAAATAAAAGTAAAGATAAAATCCGGCGGGAATCATCAGAACTGCCGGTATAATTGAAATGAACCGAAACATTCGTGTACCTCCATCTTTAATTGGATTGTCAGCAATATCCAAGGGTGATCGTCGACCATCCTGCCACACAATCAAATTTCCATTTTATATTAATTTAACATCTGGAGTCCACTCTATGTCAATTAAAATTTTTAAAGACACCGTAAAATGTAAAAAACAGATGGAGCATCCTGATCCTGCTCCATCTGTTTTTTACTGTTTTTTACTTTATTTTACATATATTTCTTTAAATTCTCCGCACTGATTTTTGCAAACTCCAGTGAATCCTCCTCATTCCAAAGCTCCGTCACCACCCACTTCGTTCCGGATTCCTTAGCGGCTCCGATAATGGATTCGATATCCTGCACGCCATGATCGCCAACGGCGCAGCCGGCCTTTTGCAGCTCACAGATCGTGTTGTGACGCACCATCAGATATTCGTATTCCTCCGGCAATGGGTGGAAATCTTTAAAATGCAGCACATCCACATGGCCTGCATATTTGTGGAGCATGTCCACCGGATTCACCTGGCCGCAGATCATCCAGGCTGTATCAAACTCCGGCTGTAAAAGCTCAATGCCGGCTTCCTCGATCATACCATCCACAACATGGCGGCCCTTATAGTCGTGAAGATAACCGAATGCAGAGCAATGTACCTGGAGCTGAATACCGTTTTTCTTAAACAGTCGTGCAATCTGCGCGGTCTGCTCATAAATATGCTTCTGCTCGCTGTATGTGGCGCGGTCGCCCCAGAACACCGGACCGATGGCCGCATACGGCAGCTCCAGTTCCAGACATTCCTTTAATACAGAATCCGGGTCGGTCACCAGCGGCTCAAACGGGATATGGGAGCCTATGGCTTTCACATCGTATTCTGCCAGGGCTGCTTTCACCTCATTAATATCCGCGCCGCAGCGGTCCTTTAAACATATATCATCACCAAGGGCAAATTCAAAGCCATCATAGCCCATGTCCTTGACCAGCTTTAAGGCTGCGGGCATCCCCTGATGCACACACACATCATGGATACTCCACATCTGGATGCCAAGTTTTAAATCACTCATTTTATTCATCCTTTCCTGATCTAATTACAGGATAACAGTTCAAAGAAATCGAACTGTTACGCATATGGCCATTTAAAATCGCTTCGCGATAGGCCATATGCCCGCAAAATTTATGTTTTCGTACGGTCTGCGCAGTAAATGCGCAGACCTGTCTGAACTGTTACATTACAGGTACTTTTTAATCAGCTCTGCGCTGGCCTTTGCGCGCTCCAGTGCATTGGGCTCATTCCACAGCTCTGTCACGATCCATTTTGTTCCGGCAGCCTCAGCTGTTTTTATAATATCGCCCACATCCTGAACGCCATTTTCACCCACGCCGCAGCCATAGCAATGGTCGCAGATCGTATTATGACGCACAAGCACATACGGTGAATGTTCCGGAATTGCATGATAATCTTTTAAGTGCAGGATATCCACGAAATTTTTATACTTCATCAGATATTCATGGGGATCGATTTCTGAGCAGATCAGCCATGCCGTATCAAATTCCGGCTGAAGATATTCCAGTCCGCATTCCTCAAACATACCATCCACAGTATAGCGGCCTTTGTAATCTCTCAGGAAGCCAAAAGCTGCACAGTGTACCTGAAGCTGAATGCCATTGCTCTTGAACAGTCTTGAAATTTCCACAAGCTTTTTATAAGCAGCTCTCTGATCCTCAAAAGGTGTCCGGTCGCCATAAAATACAGGGGCGATGGCCGCATAGGGCACTTCAAAATCCATACAGTCCTTAAGCACCGGGTCCGGATTTTCCAAAAGCTGCTCCCAGGAAATGTGAGAACCGATCGCCTGGATCCCATATGCATCCAGAGCCTTTTTCACCTCTGCCGGTTCAGCTCCAACACGTTCCTTTAATGTAGCACAGTCGCCAAGAGCAAATTCAAAGCCCTTATATCCCATTTCTGCGGAAAGGCGCAGTGCCTCATCCATACCTTTTTCTACACAAACATTATGTATGCTCCACATCTGGAGTCCTAATTTCATATTTCCCATAAGTTAAATCTCCTTTTAAATTATGTCACCAAATCCTCTCAGGAATCAGTGACCTGACAGCACCGTTTCACGGTTCCACAAAGTTTTCCAGTTCCTCAGCCCGCACCTCGCGGTTTTCTTTTGACGACAGGTAAAAGGCCTCAATGATCGCTGCCACATTCACCATTTCCTCCGGTGTGATGAGCCGCTCGCCCTCACCCAGGATCACGTCCGTTATATTTTTAATAATGCCATAGTGGCCAAAATCGTCCATAGCTCCCGGCTTTGTAATATCGATCTCCACTTCCGTATTCAACAGATTGTCTCCATCCTGTCCGTAAAGGCTGGCCGGATTTTCAAGCCCCTCGCCCTTGCGGTACACAAGCCCCTGCTTCGTTCCGGCGAAACGGTAGGCGTCAGCTCTGGGAAGGTTCACCGCCCATGCAAATTTCATCTGCATCTGCATACCATTTTCATAGCGGACAAGGCCGGTGGCGTAGTCCTCCACATCGAACTCATTTCTGTCGTAATCATCTCTTGGCAGGAACGGCTGTTTCCCAGTCATGGCCGGCAATGTTTCCTGATTGCAGTCATAGGTGTTTGCCAGCTTGCTAAATGTATTGGCGGAAACACTGGTGAAGATTGGATTGCCCAGCACATATAGTGCACTGTCCAGATAGTGAACGCCCAGGTCACAAAACGGCCCGCCGCCATTGTCCGCCTGTGTATGGAAACGGCCCCAGGTAGGTACGCCGCGCCGACGGATATTTTCAATCTCAGTATAATAAACCTCGCCTAAAGTTCCGTTATCAACAATCTTTTTAAGCGCCTGAACACCACCGATACGGGAATTTTGACAGGTCATAAGCACCTTACCGGCCTTTTTGGCCTCATAAAGCATTTCCTGGGCATCCTTCTTGGTCAGCGCCAGAGGCTTTTCACACAGGACATTGGCTCCGGCTCTCAAAGCTGCGATGGAAAACAGCTTGTGCGTATTATTGGCCGTACATACATGGACCAGATCAAACGTATTTTCCTCCAGCATTTTCATAGGGTCAGTGTAAAGCTTATCGATACCGTAAACCTTATGTATATGCTCCAACGCCTCCGGGCGGTTGTCGGCCACAGCCACGATCTCCATGCGATCTTTTAATTTCAGTATGGCCGGAATATGCTGGGTGCCGGCTATAAATCCGGTGCCGATGATCCCGACGCGTAACTTCTCTCTATTCATAAATACATCTCCTTATCTTATTTTTAGCCGCGCACTGGCGCGTAAATCCCGTGCACCTGCGGCCGCCAAAATCCTTCCAGCACTGTTGCGGCCGTACGCTGCCGCAGCCGCCGCAAGCCTTTACGCCGCAGTAAATTCTGCGCCAGTGCGGCCAGTGCGCACTGCCGGCTTCCCGGCCCCTGCGGTCACGGCTGCTCCTGCCTGCGTTCTTCCCGAATCTTTTTGCGGTATCCGGCAGGTGTCATTCCGTACTTTTTCTTAAAAATACTATAAAAGTAGTTGGTATTGTTAATGCCTACGGCCAGGCTGATATCATTGACAGTCCGTTCCGTGTCGGACAGTAGCTGCGCAGCCTTGTGCATACGCACCTCCTGGATATAATCATTGCAGCTCTGGTTCATGGCGCTGCCAAACAGCTTTCCAAAATATGCCGGAGACAACCCTACCTGATCCGCCAGCATTTCCACGCTGAGATTATCGTCCGAATAATGCGCGTCGATATAGCTGCGTGCTTCATGGACAGCGTCCTTTGTAACACCGGGATTCTGGCTTTCCTCACGTTCTTTTTGAAGCTGATCGGACAGCTTTTTTATAAAATCCCGAATCTCATCCAGGTGCTCCATTTTATCAATGGCACTGTACAGGCTCTGATAGGAATAATTGCGGATCGGGCTGTCTGTGGGGCTGTATTTCTGGCAGAGTTCATAGCAGGCCTGTGTGGAGAAATTGATGATAGATTCCACATCGATCTGCTCCAGCCGGCTGATGAAATTATCAATCTGCTTCAAGGCTCCGGCCCCATTTTCCAGAACGATCGCCTCACCGATGCTCTTAACGGTCTTGTACGGGTATTCCTTATGTCCGCCCCGGCCGTAGTCAAAGCCGGCATCGATAATACAGCCGTCTCCAAGGAAAAGCTGCTTGCGCAGGCCGCTGCGGGCGCTTTTATAGCCGTCAGGGATCTGCCGCCAGCCGGTCAGATCCGGACTGTAACAGGCGTTGATAAATATATGCATGTACTCTACAAATTTCTGCTGCACTTCCTTGATGGCGAGAATGACCGCATCGGAAAGCTCCGCGCCGGGCACCTTTAAAAGCAGCATCCGGCAGTTGCGGTCAGCCATGATGATTTCATTGACACAAAAGCTGCCCATAAGCTCGCCCACAATATTGGACAGGGCAAATTCGATGATATCCCGGTCCTTATCGGTATATTTCGCTTCAAAATCATCATAGTCCACAAAGGATAGTAATAATATCCGATAATGGCCATCCTCCAGAGAATAGACGCAGTTTTCCGGCAGTCCGGTGTCCGCGGGATTGATCTCGCCCCGGGCCAGGCCCCGAAGCCAGTAATCACTGATCATGCAGGCCGCCTTATCCTTGTATTCCTCCAGATATGTATTTTTCTTTTCATAGGATTCCAGTGCAATATCAAATGCTTCGATTTCATTCACCTTATCTTCGCCCTCTCCGTCTCTGGCCTTTTGCAGCCGTTTATAAAGGGAACCCAGCGGCTGATAAATATGAGAGGCAAGGAAAAATGTTATGGCCAGATCAATGACGATCATTATCACCTCAGCGACCACGATGATGTAGACCATCTCCTTCATCATGGGAAGCATTTCTGATTTTGGCCGAAGGCTCACAAAATACCAGCCGGTATCCTCAGAGTGCAGGGAAGCGACCGAGTAGGCTTCGCCGCCCACCTTTTCCTCATAATAAGTTTCATGGGCGCCGGTCAGCCGGGTAAGATCCTTTTCTATCAGTTCCTGGCCGTCCATCGTTCCCTTCTCATTGGAGGCAACGAGCACCTGTCCGTCCGCATCCAGAATATAAACCGTTTCCGGGTCCTCCTCCTCGCCGCTGCCGGTAAGGAGCCGCGCAAAGTCCTGAGTGTCGATGTCAATGATGATCAGTCCGTTCATATGTCGTCCCTTTGGCGCATACACAAAGGTAAGCACCTGACACATGGGGGAGTCCTCCAGATTTTCATTTCGCCGCACAAGCCGCGGCAGACAGTAAATACTCTCGCCAGACTGGATCACATTCTTTATTTCCGTATCGATCCCTGTATAAACGCCCCGGGTGCCAAGATAACGGTCTGTCATAAGATTGGCCACGCCCATATATTTAAACTGGGCATTGGCGGTGCTCAGCCCTTTTAAATCCTCCAGCAGTTTTAATTCCCCGACCCGCTCAATGCTATGCTGTTCCATAAAAGAGCCGGCATTACCGTCGGTAAGTATAAAATTGATGACCGGAAACAGGCTCTCATAAATTTTCGAGGCCGAGGAATCCATTCTGGAAAGACTGTTCATGGAGTAATTGTACAGCTCTTTCTGTGCGGTACGCATAAAGACAAAGGATAATACGCCGCTGATAAAGGTGATAGAAATAATATTCAGTACTAAAAATGAAAGGATGATCTTTCTGTATAAGTAAAACTTTTTCATTTTTTTCATCGTGGTTCGCCCCCATATATTTTCTACCACCATCGTATCAAACAGCGCCTCCGTTGGCAATACCGCTTATTTTATTATACGGAAGAACTTATAGGTTCCCGGTGAAAAATACACTTCAAAAACGCTTTCCTTTTCGTCCTGCATAACATAGGCCACATCAAACCGCTGATCCGGCTGATCCTTTACACGGATCGGCTCATAGATCTGTCCGGTGGACATATCCTGTATTTTTTCGCAATCCCCCCGGACTACGATATTCATATATTCACGGTACTCCCGGTAGGAAGCCACCGCGAAGGTATCATTATCATAAAGGAACAGATTATACTGGGATTCGGCTTCGATATAGGCCCGGTTAAATCTGGCAAAATCCTTGCGGATCAGTGTCATCACTTCTTTGGGCAGCTTATAAAGATCCGAATAATTATCAGGGATATTCAGGATATAGAGCTCTCCCATACCGTAATCATCCCGCAGCAGCATCGGATAGTTGCAGTTTTCCGATACAAGCTCGCAGTCCGACCAGGTGGCATTGGTTTTATAATCAATACCGTGGACAGTGATCCTGCCCGGTCCGTGGAAAAATTCCCGCCGGTCGCCGATATACGGATCTGTACAGTAGTAATCGCCGCTGACCACCTTATCTGTAATACGGGCGGAGGTCATATCGGACATGCCTTTATTCTCCATGGCTTTGGCAAAACCACTGGTGACGATGGCACGGCCGCCCTTTTCCACATAGGCTTTCAGCTTATCCATGATTTCCTCATCCTCGGCTGCTGAAGCTGTTAAAAACAGGATTTTTGCCGTATCCTCAAAATAAGGGGTGGGTTCCAGAGGAACGCCAAGCATACCGATATAATTATAGAGCTGATCCTCACCGCAGTCGGCATTGAACGGATAGTAAGTAGAAACGCCTACCGGGCTTCCCAACTCGCTCATGCGCTCATCGGCAATTTTAAGCTGTGCTCCCAGTGCCGGAAGCTCTGGCGAGTCCACCAGACCGCCGAAACCGAACAGACAGATTTCCTTTGCTCTGGCAAAGACAGCCAGCATCACCTGCTCGATGTACCAGTTCAGGTTATTGGAGCTATCACCGTTATCCACCCAGGCGCCGTTGTTCTTTCCAGGTGCGGCATTTTCCAAATATCTGGGCAGTGAATAGCTTAAATATCTAGGCAGATGCTGCTGGCTCATCTTCGGATTTCTGGACTCAGCAGCCGTGTAGATGGCGTCAAAAATATCCTTCTGCTTCTTTGGATTGTAGCCGGTTTCCTGCCATGCTTCAAACCAGTTGGGGTACTTGATCACGCAGCGGCAGTCCGGATTGACCTCCTTTGCCGTGTCACATACCAGATGAGCGATTTCCTCCATCAGCTCCAGGCGGTACTGCGACCATGTACGGCTGCCCTTCTTCTTAATACATTCCGGACAGCGGCAGCTTGTAAAGAAAAAGTCGTCCAGTATAAACTCATCGAAATATGAAGCCGTTTCGCGGACAACCTCCTTAAATTCCTCGCGGAAGTTTTCTCTGGAAAAACAATACACGTCAAAAATTCTGTGAACCGTATCATCCATCAGGTCCGTTGTGGCGGTAAGTCCACCGGCCACCTGGATGCCTCTGTCCTTAAACAGCTTTATAAATGCCTCAAGCTTCTCCTTGCTTACCCGATGTTCCCCCCGGTGGGGCTCCAGATAAATTTTATCCAGGCCCCCAAGGTAGGTATCGAAGTAATCCAACTGCCGGAGTATATCTTTTTCTTCCGCCTGCACCAGATATGGAGCGTGGGCATAGGAAGCGACTTTAAAATTTTTATATAATCCCATAGCTTACCTCGTTTATTCTTACTTAGTTTAATGGAGCATTATGATGACCAAACCGTGTTCCTTATGAAACTTATTTTCCTAAAAACTCTTTGAACTGACGGCTGTATTCCTCCACAACCTTGTCAAGCCCTGCGGCCTTCAGATTGGAAAGTGCTGTGTCAATGTTGCTGTCATAATCTACCAGACCAAACTTGATCGGGTAAATAGATGTAATAACCTCGGTCTGAAGGTTGGCGATCTCATTGGCTACCGGTGTCTGATCAAAGGCAAAGCCGATGATTGGGCTGACCGTGATCTTGCCTTCCATAGGCTGTGTTTCTACTTCAAGACATTTTTCGGAGATACCTTCTTCAAATAACTTGTAGTCAATCAGGCCCATCTGCCATTCGTCATATTTATAGGTTTCTCTTCCATCCGGCCCTTTGATAAATTCAGCCGTATTTTCATCGATCACATTATAGTTTCTGCCCTCGATACCATAGGTAAACAGGCGGTAATTCTCTTCGCTGCTGTAAAGCCAATCCAGGAACTTGATGCCGGCTTCCGGATTTTTGCAGGAGCTGGGTACAGCATTGCCGTTAAAAATCGAGAAGAATTTGTAATTTCCAAGCTCAGGATTCAAGGTGAAATCTGCTAAAGTGTTTCCGGTGTTATTTCTCAGACCTGTTTCTGTGGCCGGATAGGTGTATGTATCAAATCCGAACAGGAAACGGCCGTTATTGCCTTCACCTGCCTGAAATTCGTGATCCAGTGTGAGGATATCCGGATGGAGCAGACCGGCGTCATACATTTTTTTATAAACTTCGCAGTCTTTCTTAAATTCTTCACTCTCATACCAGGAGGTTACATTGCCGTCCTGATCGATCTTTACAAGACCCAGCGTATTTTCAACAGTAAACGGAGCATTATCATAGGTTCTGTGCATCCAGTCAGGAACGGAGCTGAGCTGATGCGGCCAGCAATAAACTTTCTTTCCGGTTTCTTCCTCAACCATTGCCTGCATCTGTAAAGCTGTGTCAATAACCTCATCAATGGTTGTGGGGATTTCACAGCCAGCCTTATCAAACATTTCCTGCTGATAATAAATTCTGCCGTAATCCTTACTGATATTGTTGGTGGAGGCTACGGGAACTGCGAGGATCTCACCATTTACCGTAAAGTCGCCCCAGAAGTTTTTCATAACCTCTTTTAAGTGAGGATACTTGTCCACGTATTCGTTAATAGGAATGATCGCATTCTGGCTTCTGAGCACGGATGCGGCTTTCAGGTCCTGCATCACGTGGATCAATTCAAATTCTTCGCCGGTGGAAAGCATCAGGTTTGTTTTCTGATCCCAGGCATCCCACGGAATACGGATCAGCTCAACTTCCAGATCCATGCCATCCTCCAAAAGCTTTTTATTTACCTGTTCAAGAACATAGTCCTGATCTGCCCAGTCATTACCCGGTGTCACATAGCGGACCTTCTGGATCTCACCGCTGGAAGCAGGCGCAGAGGTGCCAGCCTCCTGGGTCGTCTGTTTATCGGTGCCATTGGTTGCTGTGGTATCCGAACCACCTCCGGACGATTGTCCGCAGCCGGTCAGGCAGCCAATGAGCATAGTTCCTGTTAATGCAAGTGCGAATGCTTTTTTCACGATCTTTGATAACATAATATTTCCCTCCTGAAATATAATTTTAATTTTTTCGGTGTCATTCTCATAAAGCCATTTGGCTCCTCTGATGTTACATCAGCCTTTTACCGAACCCATAATAATACCTTTAACAAAGTAGCGCTGAAGGAATGGATACAGGAAGATGATCGGGCCGACGGTCATAATAACGGTAGCCATCTTCACACCTTCTGTGGGCAGTACGGTGTTGCTCGCCGCATTGACCATGGTCATCATCTTAATATCCGATTGAATTTTCATCAACAGCATCTGCAGCGGATAGAGTTTTGAATCATCTACCAGCATTATAGCATTAAACCAGCTGTTCCAGTAGTTAATGCCGTAAAATAATGTGATCGTCGCCAGTACAGGTTTACATAATGGCATACATATCTGCATGGCCACCCGGATTTCTCCGGCACCGTCGATACGCGCCGACTCCATCAGCTCCACCGGAACCTCCCGCACGAAATTACGCACGAGGAACATGTTAAACGGCGTAAAGATCATGGACGGAATGATCAATGCCCAGATGTTATTGTACAGGTGTAACTGCCGGCAGATCAGGTACCATGGAACCAGCCCCGCATTAAATACTGTGGTGATGAAAAAGTACATGGCAAAACCATTCCGGTATTTAACCTGTTTATTGGCCAGAGGATATGCGGCCATGTAGGTTATGATCACGGCGATCACCGTGCCCACCACAACCATGATTATGGTTACACCGTAGCTGCGAAACAGCGGTGACCCATCGTAAATGATCCTGCGGTAAGCCTCCAGTGAAAAGGCTTCCGGGAAGAACGAGTATCCATTTCTTCCGATGGCTTTCTCATCGGTGATCGATACAAGAAACACAAGGATCATCGGCAAAACACAGCACAGGGCCAGCAGCGTCACAACAGCGTAGATCACTATGGTGGATACCTTTACTTTCTTTTGCTTCATTATATAGCCTCCCTTCTCTCAAATTATGTACGCTTTTCATCAGAACAGCGCCCCATCCGGATAACGCTTCTTTACGATAAAGTTGGACGTAAATACAAGGACAAATCCCACCAGCGACTGATACAGGCCCACCGCCATGGACAGCGACGGATCGCCGGTGACTCGGAGCATTCGGAATACGTAAGTATCGATAATGTCCACCTTCGGCAGTAACTGCCCGGAATCCTTGACAAGGGCATAAACCATACCGAAATCACCATAGAACATTTTACCAATATCCATTAATAACAGGATACATACAGTAGGCATCAGCATCGGAAGTATGATTCTGCGAACGATCTGAAGCCTCTTGGCGCCGTCAATGGCCGCCGCCTCAAAAATACTTGTGTCGATTCCTGTGATGACCGCCAGATATATAATGGAGCTGTACCCTGCGGTCTTCCATATTCGGGCAATGACGATGATCGCCCGCCAGTATTCCGGCTTGGAATACCATGATATGGGTTGTAGATTCAGGGATGTCAGTATGGAATTAAATATACCGAAATCCGTTGACAATAAGGAATACAATATGTAGCTTACGATAACCCACGAAATAAAAAACGGAAATAACAATGTGGCCTGTGTTACTTTTAAGAAGTACTTGTTTTTTATTTCATTAATGAGCAATGCCAGGAGAATTGCGACCACCGTTCCGAATATAATATAGTAAATATTCATCAGCACCGTGTTGCGTGTAACCTCCCATGCCCTGGAGCTGCTGAAAAAGAACTTGAAGTTCTCCAGCCCCACAAAAGGACTTCGTATACCTTTTTTGAAATCGAACTTTTCAAAAGCGATGATCATATATGGAAGTGTTGCGTATCCAAATACGAAAGTGTAGATCGCCGCAGGCATTAAAAATAGGTAATTCCACTTATTCTTTTTAATTTCCTTGAAAAATCCCTTCATTACTCATGTATGACCTCCTTCCCAATTTTAACTAACTGCTTGACCACCGGTGGTTTCTGCATGTTTGATTGTGACCTGAGTATATCCACTTTTTTCGGTTCCGTAAACAGCAATTTTCCTAAAAAACTATAAAAAATAGCGAATTTGAATGCATATTGCACAAATTCGCTACTTTTTATAGTCATCTCTAATTTTTAAATATCAGTATATCCGGCCGTATTCTTCGCATGCCTGACTGACTGCAAACAGGCGGCCGCCCGGAGCGTACTGTCTGGGATCATACATATTCAGTGAAGCTCCATAGATCACGTACCGGCCGCCCGGTCCGTAAGTGTCGATGCACCGCCGCACCTCGGCTTTGATCTCATCCCCGGTCACATCCGCCCGGTCCACCACATTTTGTACATCCAGGCCGCCCATGATCGCAGCTTTATTTCCGGCGCGCTTTTTCATGGCCACGATATCATTGACCGGCTGGACCGGGTCAAAGACGGTGACGCCGATATCCAGGAAATCATCAAACAGATCCTCCATCTTACCGCAGCAATGCTGCTTATAGATCATCCCGGTTTTTTTGCAGGCCTCCACGATCCTGGCGATATGGGGTTTAAACAGCTCCCGAAACAGCTCCGGCGACATCATCAAGCCGGTCATATAGGCATAATCGTCCAGATAGGTAAAGAAATCCGGGTGATAATATTTATCTGCCATCTGTATGTACTCGATTTTCTTATCCGCGATAGCTCCCGCCAGATCGTACACAGCCTCCGGCTCCTCATACAAAGCCACCATGGCATTTTCAAAGCCCATGAGGAAATGGAGACGTTCAAAAATACCATTGGGGCAAAACAGATCCTGGACAAACAGATCCGGATTCAGGTGCATTATCTCCCTTTCCTTCGCCACAATAAAGTCAAATGGCACCTGTGTATAGTCCGGAAAATGAACACTGCTTTTCCACTGAGTAATATCCGTCAAAACCGGCGGTACGGTAGGCGTAGGTGTAAACATCCCCCCTGCGCTTTCCGTAGGCGTCTGGTGCACGCCGTAGCCGTCATATCCCGGCGCGCCAAGCTCCGGCGTTTCCAGTGAAGTGGCCGCCGGGATGATCTGGCAGGCATCGTAAAAGCAGGGCACGTATTCAGGAATCCCGCCCTTTAAGGCAACGAGCGCATTTTCTCTTTTTGATAACATAAATATCCTCCTCCATAATTTGTGATTATAAGAAGCCTGATCCTGCGATAATCAGGCCGTCATCAGATATATCCATTATAATAGAAGAGACGCGGATATTTATACCTTATATTGCATTATGTTATGCAATTATTGCAATATTTAAGGCTGTGCGGTATACTATTTTTATAGCAGACCGTTCCCTTCCGGCCCCGCGGCCATAGCCATCACATCCTCATAAGGAGAACATTTCATGGAAATCCGCCAGATTGAACATTTTTTAACCGTCGCCAGACACCTGAATTTTACCACCGCAGCCACCCAGCTTAATATTTCCCAATCCACCCTGAGCCGCCAGATCACAGCAATGGAAAAGGAGCTGAATGTGCTGCTTTTTGCCCGCGATAACCGCAATGTCCGTCTGACCCGCTGCGGGCAGTACCTGTATTCCGAATATGCGCAGATCTACGCCCACTATTTGCAGGTGACAGACAATGCAAAGCAGATATTTCAGGGCTTTTCCGGCAATATCAAAGTCGGCGTGCTGGAGGAGATCACCCTGGAGGGGCGCCTTCAGGATATCCTTCACAGCTATCATCAGGAATATCCCAATCAGGTCATTGACATGCAGCGCGGCTCCTTTAAAGCGCTCACGGACAGCCTGACCACGATGGAGCTGGACTTTATCATCACCTTCTTTTTTGATATTTCCAACAATGCGGCGTTTAGGTACCGTATTATCGAGGATGCCGTCCACGGGATCATCGTCTCCGGGAAAAATCCGCTGGCCCGCAGGAAAACACTTCGCTTTTCAGATTTAAAAGAAGAGACCTTTATTATATTGTCCAGGGAAGACAGCCCGCTGGCATCCTCGGGCGCGATCAATCACTGCATGGCTCACGGATTTTATCCGAAGCTGAAGTTTGCCCCCAATCTGGACACGGCCATGCTCTGGGTGGAAGCCGGCCTGGGCCTGGCATTTACCTATGCCAAAAGCGTGGCGGCTTATAATCCGTCCATGACCTTTATCCCATTTAGTCCTGATGACGCCATTGCCGAATCCAAAATGGTTTTGGCCTGGAACTGTGGCAATTCCAATCCGGCCATCACCAATTTTATCCAAATGCTGGATCATGCCCGAAAAGAGTGATGTTGTCCGTATTCCCCAAATCGCACCCGGTTCCGCTTTGCGGCTCGTTGCTTGCACGCACAAACGGCGTCAGCCCGGGCGAAAATGCCACGGGCTGACGCCGGAAGTTCCGGCCAGCTTTAATCTGCCGTATAATTATCATTTCTCTCGCCGGTATTATCGATCAGATAAACATCAGCGTAAATTTCCTTTGTTTCGGTATTATCATAAGTAAGGTCGGAGCCGTTGATCTTCTGGATCGCCAGATCGATTCCAAGCTTGCCGATTTCCTGTGGCTGCTGAGCGATCGTACCAGCCATCGTTCCGTCCTTGATTGCTTCCACTGCAGAGGCATTGCCATCAAAACCGAATACAAGAATCTCGCCCTTCTTACCGGCTTCCTCAATAGCAGAGGCTGCGCCCAGGGCCATGTTATCATTTTCAGCAAATACGGCCACGATATCCGGATTGCTGGCAAGAATATCCTGCATTGCGTTGTAGCCTTCGGTCTGATCGGAATTGGCTGTAATCTGAGCTACCTTCGTATATCCGGCGGCATCCATGATATTTTCAAAACCCTGACCTCTTTGGATGGCGTAAACTGCGGATTCCTCACATTTGATAATTGCGTAATCCTTTCCTTCCGTTCCCTTTTCGGTGAGCAGATCTAAAGCATACTTTGCTGCGATCTGGCCGCCGCCGTACATATCGGATACAACGATAACATCCTTGTCGGAACCGCCATCACCGATATCAAGAATAATTACGGGAACGCCTTTTTCCTTGGCAGCTTCCACAATATTTCCCATAACCTCAGGCTTGCACGGGGAAACGATCAGGGCCTGAACACCTTTATCCAGAAGGTTGTTGCAGCCTGTCACAAGCTCATTCTCATCCGACTTCTGATCATGGGTTTCCAGTGTGACGCCGCTTGCCTGGGCCGCTGCTTCTACGCCCTCAAGCATATTCTGGAAATATTCATTTGAAAGATCGTAAACGGAAAAGCCAATGGTATAGCTTCCGCCCTCGGGTGCCGGTGCCGTTGTCTCATCCCCGGCCGGAGTCTGCTCCGGTGCCTGTGTGGCGGCCTCTGTTGTTTTTTCCTCGGTTGCCTTCGCCTGTGTCTCCTTCGCAGCCGTTTCGGTGCTGCCGGAGCCGCTGCCGCAGCCCACTAACGAAGCCACCATGCCCACTGCCAGTAACATACAAAATAGTTTTTTCATAAATATAACCTCCATTTCATTTTTATTCTGAATATGCCTGTCATCAGGTCATATAAGAATCCGGTTAATTGTTGTAAATGATCGTATCCGGCGCACTTTAAAACCTGCCTTATACTCCGGCCTGCTTCTGCCGCGCCAATGACTTTCTCGCTTTATATTTGACCATCGTATTGCTGATAATGGCCCGGATCTCCGTAATAGAAAATGCGATAACAAGGATCACACCCTCGACCACCTTCTGCCAGTAAGAGTCCACACCAAAAGAGTCCATGGCACTGCGGATCGTTACAAGGAAGATGGCGGCCACGATCGTATTAAAAATACTGCCCTTGCCTCCGGCCAATGCCGTTCCGCCCAGCACGACTGCGGATATGACCGTAAATTCCAGCCCGGTCTGCATACCATAATTCGATGAACCGAGAGATGAAACGATCATCACTGAGGACAATGCCGTAAATAAGCCGACAAGTACAAAAATCAAAATCTGCGTTTTGGCCACATTGATACCGGAAACCACAGCCGCCTCCTTGGAGTTGCCGAGGGCCAGAATGTTTCTGCCAAGCCGGGTACGTCTTAAAATTATAGTTCCCACAACCGCCAGCACAACCAGAATAAGAAAGGCCATGGGAATAATTCCGCCAATCTTATAGCTGGCCATTTTCTTGAAAATAGTGCTTTCCACAACGACCGGCGTACTGTTGACCATCTGCGCCAGGGCCCGGTAGCCCATCTGCATGGCCAATGTTGCGATAAATGCAGGAATCCTCAGCTTTGCGATGAGCAGACCGTTAAAGGTTCCCATCACGATTCCCAGACCAATGACCAGCAAAATGGCCGGGATCACGCCGATCACAGGGATGACCAGCGTCAGCACCACCGCATTAAGAGCCACCTGAGAGGCCACAGACAGATCAAAGTCGCCGCTGATGATGGCAAAGGTCATTCCGATACCACAGATGGCATTTAGGGAAGCCCGGGTAAGTATATTCTGATAAAATGCCAGCCCCCGAAAATCCTCATTGGTAATCGCTAATATGATCCAGAAAAGAATCAATGCATAAAGGATACCGTAATCACCAAAATCAATATGTATACCTTTTTTCTTCGTCTTCATTTTATTTTTCCCCCTTTTGCATGATCAGCTTGACGCCGTTAATTGTCAGGGCAAAAATAAGTACAATGGCAACCGCCATTTTCTGATAAGCCTCACCGACGCCCATCATGTTCAGGCCCATTTTCACGAAGGTTACAAGAATGGCCCCCACCAGTGTTCCAAGCACATTTCCCTTGCCGCCGGCTAACGCGGTACCGCCCAGCACAACCGCTGTGATGGCATCCAGCTCAAAACCGGAGCCCAGTGTGGGATTTCCTGTGGAAACCTGAGCCGTATTTAACACGCCTGCAACTGCCGCGCTCACAGCCGTGACCACAAAGACGAGGATCAGCGTAGCATCCACCCGTATACCGGTAGTGCGGGTCGCAGCCTCATTGGAGCCGATGGCCCGTGTCTTCGTGCCAAACGGAGTCTTATAGTAGACAAAAGCCGCCAGAAGATATACGATCACTAAAAGGACAATGGGCATGGGGATCAGGCCGAACACTTTACCTGTGGAGAAAAACTTGATCCCGGTATTGACCTTGCTCGTGAGCTGTATGGCCTTATTACAATAAACCAGTGTAATCCCCGCAAAAGCCAGTTGTGTGGCCAGGGTCGCCACAAAGGTCTGTATTTTGAGCTTTGTTATAATCAATCCGTTGACAACACCGCACAATGCCGCTACGCCTATGGCCATAAGGATGGAAAGCGCGGTTCCCCGCCCGCCCACAAGCTGAGTGGCGATCACACAGCTTGTCAGTGACAGGATCGACCCCACAGAGAGATCAAAGCCCCCGGCTACGATGGCAAACATCATGCCTGCCGCCGCAATGCCGGAAACTGCAGAACGGCCAAGAGCGGTCAAAAGCTGGGATGGGCTGACAATTCTGGAATCAATAATACCGAAAACAATCATTACCGCAAGGAGGATGCAAAGTATGCCCACCCGATCCCAGACAGACCAGAATTTTTTTGCTTTCTGACTCATGCGCTCTCACCTCCGAAATAAGTATTATTACCTGTCGCACACTGAAGGATAAAGGCTTCTTCCATTTTTTCCTTTGGAATATCCCCGGTGATCCTTCCCTGAAAAACGGTCAGTGTCCGGTGACAGT
This sequence comes from Lachnospiraceae bacterium, assembly GCA_902363555.1. Lineage (GTDB taxonomy): Bacteria > Bacillota > Clostridia > Lachnospirales > Lachnospiraceae > Catenibacillus. The sequence continues at coordinate 343,850 of CABJAM010000002.1, forward strand.
TGGCGATAATCTCCGGCAGATCAGAGGATACGACTAAAATCGCCATGCCCTGTTTTGCCAGCTCCTCCAAAAGCCCATATATCTCCGCCTTGGCGCCCACATCGATGCCCCGGGTCGGCTCCAGCATGATCAGCACATCGCATCCACCGGCCAATGCCCGGGCCAGAAGTATTTTCTGCTGATTACCGCCGGAAAGGCTGTTGATTTTCTGATAATAGCCGCTGTATTTTATATTCATCTTTTTCTGAAAAGAATCCAGCATTTCCTGTTCCTTACCCGCCATTATCCATAGCCCCCGGCTCAGCTTATCCAGTACCGTAATCGTTTGATTTTCCCGCACGGACATCAGTCCGAATATTCCTGCGGTCTTGCGGTCCTCTGTCACATAGCCGATCCCGCAGCGTATGGCTTCTCTCGGGTTTCTCGGACGTATCCTTTTTCCATTCAGGAAAATATCTCCGGAATCCGCCTGGATCAAGCCATAAATCGTTTTTACGATCTCCTCGCGAAAACAGCCCATAAGTCCCGCCATACCAAGCAGCTCGCCCCTGCGAAGCTGGAAGGATACATGATCGTACAAACCTTCCTTGCAAAGGTCCCGGACCTCCAAAACGACCGCGCCAGGTTCATGGTCCGCCGTACTGTAAGTCTCAGCAACCTTGCGGCCCACCATTTTTTCTACCATCTGCTCCCGCGTGATATCAGCCGTTTTATATGTACCAATGTAAGTGCCATCCCTTAATATGGACAACCGGTCCGTCAGGTCGAAAATCTCCTTGAGTCGATGGGATATATAAATGACCGTCTTATTCTGCGCCTTTAAATTGCGGATGAGCTTGTAGAGCGTTTCCACCTCTTTATCATTGAGCGCTGCCGTAGGCTCATCCATAACGATGATATCCGCATTCAACGACAATGCTTTGGCGATTTCCACCATCTGCTGTTCAGAAACACTGAGCATCCCCGTATAATCTGTCGCTTTAAAATCCACAGCCATCGTATCGAGCAGCGCCTGTGTCTGTTTGTTCATTGTATCCTTATCCACCATGACGCCGGTTTTTTTAGGAAGACTATGCAGGTATATGTTTTCTGCCACAGTCAGATCAGGCATAAGATTCAGCTCCTGATAAACAACCGCAACACCGCATTTGAGAGCATCTGCTACCGAATGGATGTTACATTTCTTCCCGTCGATCCATATTTCACCGCTGTCAGCAAAATACATACCGCCCAGCACTTTCATAATCGTGGATTTTCCCGCGCCGTTCTCGCCGACGATGGCGTGAACCTCTCCCTTTTCAACAGACAGGCTTACATTGGACAGAGCAGCCACACCGAAAAATGTCTTTGTAATGTTTTTTAATTCGATATATGCCACTTTTCTTGCCTCCCCTTTTCTTTAATCTGATTTTATTTTAACCGGGAAGGCTCAGGACCGCTATCGTAATATCTTTCGTTATGCGGTAAAATCTTTTTCTTTTGTACACCCGCCACTGCGGCTCGTTTCTTCGCGCACCTGTCTACGCTTCGCTCCGACAGGTCGCGGCAGTCGCCACAAAGGGGAACAAACGCCGCAAAGGTGAGCAAGCTCCCCTTTGTGGTGTCTGTTCCCCTTTTCGGCTCGTTTCTTCGCGCAAAAAAAGCCGCCGTATGAGACAGCGACATTCTCATACGGCGGCCGGTTTTAAAATGCTTCCCGCCACTTATCAATATTTCCGGCATCGATTTTTAACGGCGAGCCTACGATGACTTCCGTGCCCCCATCGCTGCACTGCTGTATCGTATAGCTGCCCATATCACCGGCGCTAAAGCGCTCCCCCGCGGCTCCGGTGATCTCCCCGCTCACAAGGGCCAGGGATACATAGGCGGACAGTGCCCCGACCTCCTCCGGATTCCACAGATACATATACGGACAGGCTTTGTCCGCACCGATATGATCCGCCATCTCCGATGGCATCCCCAGACCGGTAACTCTGATCTGCCCGCCTTTTCCAGATTCCTCCACAACCTCGGCCGCGGCCAGCACCCCCTTGACGGTAGGCGCACAGATCACCTTTAAGTCCGGATACTTCTCCAGAAGCTCAAAGGTCTTTTCCCGGGACAGCTCATAATCATCCTCCCCATAAGCGATATCCACCAGACGCAGCTCCCGAAACTCCGGTTGAGCCATGGTCTCCTTCATGGCGTCGATCCACTCGTTCTGATTCGCAGCCAAGGAGGTGGTGGACAGTATGGCCCACTGCCCGGCACCGCCGCTGATATCATACACGCTTTGGGCCAGAACCGCTCCAATATCGGATGTATCCGCCTGATTTACAAAGGTTTGGCGGCTGTCGGCGTTTGTATTGGAATCCAATGTGGATACCCGGATGCCCTCCGCCATAGCCTTTGTAAGTATGGACTGAAGACCATTCACATCATTGGCGGCGATGGCGATAGCATCCACCTTCTGCGAGATCAGCGACTCCACCTGGATGATCTGATCCTCCACTGTGGGTGTGTCGGGATATGCGATAATACAGCTCCCGCCATGATCTGTGATCACTTTTTCAAAGCCTTTGACCACCTGCTCGTTATAGCTGTTCCCCTCAGCCTTCATCACAATGGCATATTTACCGGCAAAATTGCCGTTTTTACAGCCTCCGGCAAAAAACACAGCCATGACCATCAGGAGCACTAAATATTTCCCTGTTTTCAAAAAATCATCTCCCCGATGTATTTATTCGTCATCCTATCACCAATTATATAATAAATTCCGGTCACTGTCCATTTTGTTTGTTAAAAATGTCAAAACTTTACTTGCACTATTTGTAGTTTTTGGTAAAATAGCTTTAGAGCCATCCTAAGAATTGGCCGGGTGGCAGACAGTACATCAATATTATCCGCAAATTGATGAGCCAAAAAAGGAGGGATGAGTATGAAGCTGCTCATTATCGATGATGAAAAAAGAACGCGGGAAGGCATTCTTCAAGCCATTGACTGGGAAGCATTGGATATTTCAGAGGTTTTTCTGGCCGATGATGGCCAGAGAGGGCTGGATATGGCGCGGAAATACCATCCGGAGATCATCCTCAGCGATATACGCATGCCCCGGATGGATGGTATCGTCATGGCCCAGCGCATCCATGAACTCCTTCCGGAAACCTGCATCATATTTATGAGCGGCTATTCCGATAAAGAATATTTAAAGGCGGCCATCACATTAAAGGCCATCCGGTATGTGGAAAAGCCCATCGATGTTCAGGAAATCCGTGAGGCAGTCCGCGAGGCCGGACATACGATTGCCATGCAGCAGCATACGAAACGGACGGAAATGATCCATTATAACGAAACCCGGCGAAAGCTGGCGCTGTATCTTATACAGGAGCGGACTCTGTCGCAAAAGGATGTGGCGCTGGCCGTGGATACACTGGGGCTGCCAGATAAGGGCTCCGTCTATTTTACCACCTTTCTTCTATATATAAAGGCACCCATTCCTGCCATTGATAACGACTTTATGAACAGCTTCTTCCAGGAATTTTCCGGCATGGCAAAAGCTTACAGGCTTCAGGAATTTCACGCGGTCAAGTCGGAGCATGTGATCGTTTTCCATCTGTATGGCTCAGAAAGCCCGTCCGGGCAGACTCTGACACGGATGTATATCTTTGTCCGGGAATATTTTCTGGAGGATTATCTGTTTTTTATCGCTCCGGGAACCACAGTGTGCGGCATTGAGCAGATCTGTCAATCCTATAACAATGCCGTGGTTTTACTTCAGACCAGCTTTTTTAAAGATTACAATGTAATCTTACATATGGAAGAAACCGTTTCCGAAACCCGGCTTTTGCAGGATCAGCTTGGCAGCTTTTCTCAGGCGCTGGTTGCCAGAGATAAAGCAGCCGCTTTAGCCGTTGCCGATACGCTGTACATCGATCTGAAGCATGCCAGCAATCTGCTCCCAAGCCAGGTTAAGGATATTTACTATAAGTATTTTTATCAACTGGATACATGTATGATAAAAAATCATGTTCCCTCACTGCTGGAAAATGACGCCAATCCCAGTTTATGGGAATCAATCTCGGCCTGCCAGACCCTCCATGAGCTGGATCTGCTTTTAAAGAACGGCCTGGAGCAGTTATTTTTAAATATGGAAAAGCTTCGGGATGAGAGCTCGGCCATTTTTCTGATCAAGGATTTTATCCATAAAAATTACGGCAATGAGACGTTGTCCATTAAGGATATCAGCGAGCATGTCTTTTTATCGCCCAGCTATATGTGCACCCAGTTTAAATCGGAAACAGGCAAAACGATCAACCAGTATATGACCGAATACCGCCTGGAAATAGCAAAGCAGATGCTCAGCGATCCCCGCTACCGCATTGCTGATATTTCCGCAAAGGTAGGATACAGCGACGGCAATTATTTTGGCAAGCTATTTAAAAAGGTGACCGGACTCTCGCCCTCGGAGTACAGAGAGAAGGTGCTCCTGTGAAAAATCCGTTCCGGCGCTTATATATGTATTACGTTCACGACATGGGGATGCAGGCTAAGCTGCTGATCTCGCATCTGGTACTGATCCTGATCCCCACCGTCGTACTGTCCATATTTTTTTATAATAATATTTATAACCTTATTGTCAACAGTACCATCAAATCCTCCCAGACGCTGTGCGCCCAGACGGCCTACACCCTGGAAGCCACGGTAGGCCAGGTATCCAATGCAGTGTCCTCTGTCCTGTCCAATCCTTTTGCCGGTACACTTTTTAACGTTCCGGAGGCGCAGGCCGGCAACTATAAGCTGAGCGATGAGGACATCGAGCATTTTGTCAGCTCCGTAACAGCACTTAAAGATCAGGATAATATATCCGCAGTGCGCATTTATTGCGACGATGCGCCTTACTACCGGCTGGCACAAAGCCACAATCCGGAGGATGAGAAGCTTTTTGCCCCCATATCCGCCATTAGCAGCACCTACTGGTACGGTATTTACAGCACAGACACTAAGCTTAAGGATCTGCTTTGTCCGCCGTTATATTTATCGCCCTCAGAAACCCGGGAAAGCGGTGAGCTGGCTTATATTTCCAAAATCACCTACGCAAATTCTCACAAGGCTTCGGCTTATGTAGCTGTATATTTCCGGCATAAGGATATTGACAATATTCTTCAGGAGGATATGACGGTTCCCAACAGCGCCACATATATTATTAATGAACGCGACGCCCTGGTTTCCACATCCAATGCCACACTGGCCGCCGCTTATTTTATGAACCGCAAGGAGCTGACAGAAAAAATCGGCGCCACCAACCATTTTATAATCCATCCATTTATTAATGAGGAAATCTACATCGGTTACTATACGATCGCCAACACGGACTGGGATATGGTTTCCGTGCTCTCCGTCAACAGTCTGAAGGGCATGGGCAATACACTGGTCGTTCAATTTGTGATGATCTACGGATTTTTCCTTATTCTGGCTCTGGCCATCGCGCTGCTGCTCTCACGCTCCATCACCCACAGGATTTCCAACGTGGCTGCGCAGATGGAAAAAATCCGTCACGGCAAGCCCCACCGCATGGAGCAGGAAACGCCGGAACACGATGAGATTGGCAAGCTCATTGACACTTACAACTATATGACGGACCAGATGAATGAGCTGCTCCTTACCCAGGAAAAAAACGCCAAGGAGCTTCAGCTCTCGGAATTTAAGGCACTGCAGGCGCAGATCAATCCACATTTCCTATACAATACACTGGATATGATCAACTGGCTGGCCCAATCCGGACAGAAGGAGGAGCTGTCAAAGGCGATTCAGGCGCTCTCACGTTTTTACAAGCTGACACTCAGCCGCAGGGAGGCCGTAGGAAGTATTGAAAAGGAGCTGGAGCACGTTTCCCTCTACGTACAACTCCAAAATATGCGCTATGACAATGCCATTGATTTTCTCATCGATGTACCGCCACAGCTTGAGGAATATTCCATACCGAAGCTGACCTTTCAGCCTATCGTGGAAAACGCCATTCACCATGGGATATTTATGACGGAGGAAAAAACCGGCAGCGTCATTATTACCGGATGGAGGGAAAAGGACGATATTGTGTTTCAGATTTACGACAATGGGGCCGGCATGGACGATGAAACGATAAAGCAGATCCTTAACGGGAAAAAACGGGCCACCTCCGGCAGCAATATCGGTGTCTATAACACACATCTGCGGCTCCGGCTCTTATACGGCCCCGGTTATGGACTCAGCTATGAAAGTGCCCCTGGCTGTGGAACGACAGCAACCATACGTCTGCCGGCAACATTACAGGAAGATTAGAGCGTGCAGATGGCGGGAAGGAATTTTAAAACACGCTCTGGAGCGTGCCGATTGCAGAATAGGCAGCGCTGGCTGTATGGTCTCTGGACGGATGGAGCTCCGGGGCCAATGCGTGCCCGGAATGGGGAAATATTTGTGCCGCAAGCATCAGCGGCGGAATGGGGGATTTTTATGAAAACAATTAGTCGAAGAAACTGGATACTCATATGGACGCTGGGCATGGCCGGGCAGATCTGCTGGAATATTGAAAATTCCTGGTTCAATAATTTTGTCTATGATAAGATTGCGCCGGACCCATCCATCGTATCGTGGATGGTCGGCGTCAGTGCCGCCGTTTCCACCTTTTGCACCTTTCTTATTGGCACCAGCGGCGACCGCCGCGGACGGAGACGTTACTTTATCGGTATTGGCTATATTTTATGGGGTATTTTTACATTTTTCTTTGGCATGACGGAGCTGCTTCCTAAAAGCCCGCTGCTCCTGGCTGCCACAGCGGTGGTCCTGGCCGACGCGGTTATGAGCTTTTTCGGCTCCATGGGCAACGACGGCGGCTTTAATCCGTGGACAACGGACATATCCAATGAGCACAACCGGGGAAAGCTGGGCGGGGCCCTGGCCGTTATGCCGGTGTTGGCTACAATCTTCGGCGCAGTTGTGTCCGGGATCATTATCGACGCCATTGACTTTTTCGCATTTTTTGCCATCATGGGCGGCATGGTCGCTGTTATGGGTGTCTTTGCCCTGATCTTCCTGAAGGATTCGCCCACACTTCAGGCCAAAAAGGACCCAAAAGGCTTCTGGCATCAGTTTTTCTCCGTCTTCCGCTGGAAAACCGTGACCGGGAACAAGGAGCTTTTCTGGGTATTTATCGTCATGCTCGTATACTTTATTGGATTTAATGTTTATTTCCCATACATCACCATTTATTTTGTCAATTATCTGGGGATGGATTACACGATGACCGGTCTTGTGCAGGGCGTCGGCCTTTTGGCAGCGGCCGTGTTCACCATCCCGGCGGCCCGCTTCATCGACCGCGGGAAAACGCCTCAGGTCATCGGCGCGGCTCTCGCCTGCAATACGGTGGGGCTGCTGATCGTCACGATTTCCCAGCAAATGGTCATTTTGCTCATTGGCGTTTTCGGCGCAGGCATCGGCTACATACTGACACTGCAATCGCTCACCGCCTGGATGAAAAACCTGTATCCGGAGCAGCAGCGCGGCCAATTTGAGGGGATCAAACAGATTTTTTTTGTATGTATCCCCATGATCATCGGCCCCGCCATTGCCACCTTTGTGATCAACCGCTGGGGGCTTCCGGCCGTGGTAAATGATGCGCCCGGTATGGTACCCACACCGTCGCTTTTTCTCGTATCCGCAGGACTGACGCTACTGACGGTGATTCCGCTGGCGGTGGCCGGACGGCATCTCACACGGCGGATGAAGGCGGATGGCAGCGGTCGCTAACGTGGTGAGCAAGCTCCTGCTTTCGGCTCGTCGCTTCGCGCATCCGGCTACGCTTTGCTACGCCGGATCGCGGCGGTCGCCAAAATGGTGAGCAAGCTCCCGCTTTTGGCTCGTCACTTCGTGCATCCGGCTCCGCTTTGCTTCGCCGGATCGCGGCGGTCGCCAAAAAGGTGAGCAAGCTCCCCTTTTTGGCTCGTCGCTTCGCGCAAAAAAGGCTGAATCCCGGGATGGTTCCGGGGTTCAGCCTTTGATTTTAATTAATCCTGTACGTATGGCATTAAAGCGATATGACGTGCTCTCTTGATTGCTACAGTCAGAGCTCTCTGATGCTTTGCACAGTTGCCTGTGATTCTTCTGGGAAGAATTTTTCCTCTTTCAGAGACATATCTTTTTAATTTATTAACGTCCTTGTAATCGATAACTGCGTTTTTATCAGCACAGTATACGCATACTTTTTTTCTTCTGCGGCCGCCACGTCTTTTCATAGGGCCATCGCTTCTCTCTTTGTTGTATGGCATTATAATGACCTCCTTCAAACAACTTTCAATCTTTAACTAAATGGTAATTCCTCGTCAATTCCCTCAGGAATGTTCATGAAACCGTCGCCAATGGCTGCACTGGGTGCCGGTCTTTCAGGGGCTGCCTGGTAGCTGCTTCCACCGCCGTAGCCGCCGCCACTGTTCTGGCTGGCTGCTGCTTTGCTTTCAGCAAATTCCTGCTCGTCAACAATAACGTCTGTGGTATACACCTTAACGCCATCCTTGTTCACGTAGCTGCCTGTCTGAATCCGTCCTGTAAGCGCAATCTTTGTGCCCTGTCTGAGGTACTTTTCAGCAAACTCAGCACTGCGGCCAAATGCCGTACAGCTTATAAAATCCGCATTGCTTTCACCGTCACGTTTGTATGTGCGGTCTACGGCCAGCGTGTACTTGGCAATTGCAGTTGCTCTCTCACCCTGTGAGTATCTGATTTCTGGATCTCTCGTTAATCGTCCCATTAAAATAACTTTATTCATGCTATTCGGACCTTCCTCTCCTGATTAAGCGTCCTGTCTAACGCATAAATAACGAATAACGTTTTCCATAATACGAATGCGGTGTTCGATTTCATTCGGGCAATTTGTATCAGATTCAAAAGTGATGAAGTAGTAAAAGCCTTCTTTCATTTTCTGAATTTCGTAAGCGAGTCTTCTCTTACCCCATTCATCAACATTTACTACGGTACCACCGAAACGATCGATATAACCTTTGATTTTTTCGATTGTAGCGGTTCTTGCGTCATCTTCGATCTTTGCACTAACTACAACAGTTAATTCGTACTTATTCATGCTAAGCGCACCTCCTTCTGGTCTTTTGGCCCTCTGCTTCGCAGAGAGCAAGGATGTAATTTGTCTGTGAGCGTGTCTCACAGCTTATAAGGATAGCATGTTTTTTGCCTAAAATCAAGCATTTTTTACAGTTATTACCGAATTTTTTTGCCGCATTTGATCTGGAGCGGAAAAATCCATTCCGCCACCCCCAAACGTTTCCTTAATTATACATAGACAGGTGTTTCAAAGCTGCCGGTTCCAGGAACCTTTCTTTTATTCTTGCTCACAGGCCTCTGCTGGATGCCGGCGTGATCTGGCGGACATTGCGTTCCACCTGTTTTCTTGGTATCATAATCTGATGGCCGCATCCGGTGCACTTGAGACGGAAGTCGGCGCCGATGCGCAATACCTCCCATTCATAGCTGCCGCACGGATGCTTCTTTTTTAATTTTACAACATCTCCTACCTGAATATCCATTGGTTCACCTCTGACATTTTCAATCCGATTATACATTCGTGGTGTTCATAAAACAGTATAACATTAAAGTGGAAATTTTGCAAAAGATTGAATAAAAGAAAGGAACATCGATTGGAACTGATGTATTTAGTATAACAAAAATTCCGGGAATTTCAAGAGGGCGGCACCCACAATCCATCGACAGGATGCGACATGGCCGGACAGGTTTTTACTTGCTTTGACATATGGTGACAAAATCAAATATTTTTCCAGAAGGCTCCGAACAGTTGCCAAGCTGCCACAAAGCAGGCCCCGTCACATCAGACAGCGCCTGCCTCTTTAGATCCTATTATTTTTCCTCCATCCACGCATCCAACTGCGTCTGATAGCACGCCACTATTTTTTCCGCGCCTGTGGCTTTAAGCTTATCCAAAAATTCACTGTAAACCGCCTCATCGGCCATACCGGTTTCCACCTGAGGACGATATTGTGAAATAACATTAATGATTGCCGAAAGTTCATTGGTCACCGACGAGGTATCACAGCTAAATCCCAGATATGCAGACAGTTTACAATTCCTTGTTGCTGCCAGCGACTGCTCACGTATGTCCTTATCCATCCCCTCCCATGGCAAAATAAGAAATTGATTGCCGTAAATAAAATCATTGGTGTGATATGCGGGCGTTTCGTTCCCTTCAATATACTTTGCCACACCGTCCACCACCTCATAATCCACATCTTCAATCCCCCATGCCAGCAGGTTACATATACGTTCATCAGTATACATCAGGTTTAAAAATGTCATCGCTGCTTCCGGCTCCCTGGCAGTAGATGGCACGCTCCAGACAAATTTCGTACAGGACCCGGTGGTGATCGGCTGGTCCAGGATTTTTACACAGGTCATATCCATGCCACAGGCTGCCGATTTGGCCGATTCGATCCCCAGCTCGGAATTACTGAAAAATGAAAATGCAGCATCGGACTTAACAAGGGTCTGCCCCATATCCGTTGTGGTGGCTGCATCCTTGTACACATATCCCTTCTCATACCAATCCCGCATTATTTCATACATCCTGCGGTATTCTTCTGTCTCATAGTTCAGCCTTACCACAGGGTCGCTGCTATATGGATCAATAGATATCATCCGGTTGCGGTCACCTAACGTATCATAGCAGGTCATATCCGAAAAAGTACCAGCACCGATATAATCACTTTCCTGAGCCATACATTCCCCCGGATTGGTAGACACAAGGCCCGCCAGATAAGACCACTTCTCACTGCTTTTTACGGCCTGAAGAATTTCTTCATACTCAGCCAGCGACGTCATATTTCTGGCTTTTTCCAGAAGCCCAAGATCCTCCAGTACATCGGTGCGCATGACAATATATTCGCTGCATGCCAGATTTCGATACCCCGTGACGCCATAAAGCTTTCCGGAAATGGTTGTGCCCCGGACAAAGTCTCCCAGAAGCTCTTTAATATCGGCGCCGTAAGTGTCAAGCAGATCCGAGATTTCCGACAATTGCCCCTGTGCCTGCATATTTGTGTAGGAGGATGCGCCGGACGGCATGGTCATAAGCAGATCTGCCGTTTCATTGGAGGACATCATCAGGCCAATCTGCCGGTCGTAACTTCCGCTTTCGATCATCATCAGAGTTACATGCGCATTAATTTCCGCCTCCGTAATCTTATTGACTTCATCTTCCACTGCCTTCAGTCCTGTGGGAATAGCTCCCATGGACGGAATAACCACAACGATTTCCGCCATATCCGTGGTGTCATTGGCATTGCTATCATCATCATTTTTATTTTTATGGCTATCTCCACCGTCATTTTCCCCAGCGTTTTTGACCGAAGCCTTGGCTGCCGGCGCATCACCCGTTATATCTGAGCTTTGGGAATACTCCCGCTTCCCACAGCCAGAAAGCATTGCCAAACATAAGCTCACCAGGAGTACACAGGAAAACATTCTTTTAAACATAGTAAACCTCCTTATCTACAATCCCCAATTTAAGTCAAAGGCCTAACAACATCCGAAGTACGCACATACCATGCCAGCATTTCCTTCTCCATTTCTAAAATCTTTTCCTGGTACCGTGCCTTGCGGTAGCTATTGCGCTCCTCCAAAGGGTCCTCCGACAGATCATAAAATTCATTTTCGCCATTGGAACGCACAATGAGCTTATAGGGCCCCCGGCGCATCATCGTACCCCGGCAGACGCTCTCCCCCTGCTCCTGCTGGATCATCATCTTCGGATAATACACACAATTCTTTTTCAGTAAAAAAGAATAATCCCTCTCGGTTCCTTCAAAGCACTGCGGCTCTCTTAAGTCATAGCCGCCCTCGCAAAATACAGCGGCTTGGAGATCACCGGCAGCGCCCTCAAGCTGAGCTTTTAGCGAATGACCGAACTGATCATGGGTTATAGGCACTTGTGCATAATCCATAACCGTAGGAAAAATATCAATTTCCGACACAGGCTCCGGCACCCGATGACCACGCTCTCCTCCGGGTGCACGTATGATAAGCGGCACACGGGTCAGATTGTCATAAAAGCAATTGGGCCATTTTTCCACAAGGCCATAATCTCCGGCAAAATCCCCATGATCCGAAGTAACGATGACCATCGTATCCTCCGCCAGCCCATTTCTATCGAGAGCGTCCAAAACCCGCCCAAGCATATCGTCACAGTAAGTTACCATTCCCTGATACACCGCGGCACACTTTTTAAAAACATCCGGGTGAATGCTGTCAAACCCGGAATACTCCCGCAGCAGCCGCACAAAGGAGGGCTGCTGCTCCTGCTGCGCCTCGCGCAGTGTGAATTTTTCAGGATCATACATATCATAGTAGTGCTTTGTCGTTACATAGGGTGCGTGGGGATTATTAATGGATATAAACAGGAAAAACGGTGTATCTTCTTTTTTATAATTATCCAGAAACTCCACCCCCCGCATAACCGTCCGGGTATCCTGCATATCCTCAAGCTCGCTATCGTCCATGGCAGGAAAAAGCATCGTATAGTCATCCCCAAATAAATGGCGGCCTTTCCCCTTCCCTTCTTTGGCAGGGCTTTCCTTCCAAATGCTTTCACTTTCCGTGCGCAAACCGCCGCAACTGTCATACTCTGTGACTGATTGTTCCAGCGCATCCGGATCAAGTGCATGGTTTTTTCCATACAAATGCACCTGATAGCCATGGGCTTTCAGACTTTTCAAAAAATTGGGCTCTGTCGGCGTAAGAAAATTCAAAAGGCTGCGAAAGCCGCTCACATGAGGATACCATCCGGTCAGCAGGGAGCAGCGGGAACCCACACAGACAGGATTTTGTACATAATGATTTTCAAATAAGGTGCCCTCCGCTGCAAGACGGTCATAGTTGGGCGTCCTTGCTGCCGGATGACCGTAGCATCCAAGATTTTCCGCCCGCATTTCATCCGGAAAAAATAATACATAATTCATATAAAACCTCCGTTTACTTATTTGCGTCCAAATCAGCCGCTTAGTATTTTATATCGCTACGAGCACTTAGCGCCTGTATTTTAGGCACTTACGTGCGATGCATATAAAATTCTTAGCGGGCGTCTTTTGGCCGCTTAGTATTTTATAGCTTATATTTTATCATATCTGAGATTTTTTTGAGATTCTGACCAGAACGCGAAGCGGTCAGAGATGCATTTGGATCGTTCAATTTTTGAACTATTATAGAATATTCTGAAAATTCTCGATTTTATAATTAACCGCAACCGTTCAAATGAGCCGAACTGTTTTATAAACCGCCAATTTGCAAGAAAAACTTGATGTCTGACTTGCACATCGACGTAATTCCTATTATAGTAGTATTTAAGATGAATTGTGAAAAAAATTCATCGCCGTCCTTCGGCAACTGTTCAGAAGAACCGAACGGTTACGTCACCGATTACCAAAAACAGTTTTTTTAATACACCGATTAAAATTTTAAAATACGAGGGATATACCATGGGAACTAATGCGAACAGTGATACTCCGATATCTGCTCTGGCAGCAGAATATAATTTTTTAAAGGGACATAGCATCGAAAAGCGCACCGCCCAGCTCGTGCTTAAAAATATTACCAGGATACCGGAGCTCACGCTGGAACAGGCCGCCATGCTCTGTGATGTTTCAGTATCCACATTTTCAAGATTTTGTAAAGATATGGGCTATGAATCCTATACCGCTTTCCGTATGAAGATCAAGGATGCATTGGCCTCCTATGAATTTAAGCCGCAGATTTACCGGGGTACGCAGGCTTGCACCTGCGAGAATTTTATAGATATTTTCAGCGAATCCCTTCAGACGGATCTGGCCAACTTCCGCGCCCATTTCCGCCCTGAGGATTATGCCAGCCTGGCGGACCGGCTGCACCAGTCCACGCATATTTACTTTCACGATACGGTTTATTCCACCATACGGCTGTCTCTTCAGGCAGATCTGGCAGTCACCGGAAAAATGGTAACCTTCTCCCCAAACATTCCCGAGCAGCGTCGGGATGTCATAACCGCCCAGCCCGGCGACCTGTTCATTCTTAATTACGATGACCATGTGCGGAGCAAGGAAATATTTAACACGATCAAACAGCTCCGGGCAAAAAATGCCGGTATCATCATTGCCCTGATGACCTCTACCCGGCAGATTTCCGCCGCCGATGACTGCGATTATGTGTTTGAGGTCGGCCGCGGCGCCACAGCTTTATCGGATATAATGCTGCGGGATCTGGCGTGTCAGTATTTGTCGATGGTTTACCGTGAAAAATATATTTCTGGGAAATAAGTAAAAGCCGCGTTCCCGGAGCCATAAAGATGCTCTGGAAGCGCGGCATGGCCAACTTTGAAGGCTTCCTTTGTATACTCCGGCACACCGATATCCTCCAGATTTTTCTGAAATATTTTCTCAATAACGCTGTTGGGCACCAGATTAGGAGCCACCCTGCGGCGGCTCCATATCCTACTTCGATTCTATCTCCAAAAGGTATCAGCCCTTGACAGCTCCCAGAGTGATTCCTTTCGCAAAGTTTTTCTGTACAAACGGATAAACAATAGCGATTGGCAAAATACCAATAACCGCAATCGCCATCCGGACCGTCGCCGACGGTATCGCGGACATATCCACCGCCTGTCCGACAACAGCATTTGTAGAAAGGAACTGTATTTCCTGGATCATACGGTTCAAAAGGTTCTGTATCGTATAAAGGCTTGTTTTCGTCGTTAAAAAGTAAAGTCCATTCTGCCAGTCGTTCCAGTAAAGGATCATTGTAAACATAACAACTGTGGCAATAATCGGTTTGGACATTGGAATAGCGACCTTTTTAAAAATTTGAAACTCGCTGGCCCCATCAATCGCTGCCGCCTCAAGAACTTCACCCGGAAGATTTGTTATAAAATAGCTGCGCATAAGCATAATATAATAAGCGCGGACAAGCAGATATGGAACAATCAACGCAAAAATTGTATTTTTTATATGGAAGGTTCCCGTATACATAAGATACGTCGGAACAAGTCCACCATTAAAAAGCATCGTAAAAAAGACAAAAAACGTTAAAAATTTCTTTCCCGGCAAGTTATTTTTTGAAATGGCGTAGGCCAGTGAGGTTGTCAATAATATACTTACCGAGGTGCCTATGCCTGTAACTACAAAGGACATGCCGTAGGCTCTGAGAATCTCAAATCCACTGCCTATAAGATATTTATATGCGGATATACTGAGCTTCTTTGGGAAAAAGCTATAACCATCTCTGACCAGGCTGGTATTATCACTAAAGGATGAGATGAGAAGCAGGGCCAGGGGGATCAGGCAGAAAACAACAATAATAATCATAAAAGCATTGCCAAAAATATCAAACCGGCTTATTTTTTTTCTTTTTCTGACTTTCATAATTCCACCCCTTTCTAGAAAAACGCACTGTCGCGGTCAACCTTGCGAACAATCATGTTTGCCACAACAACAACGACAAAACCAACCAGTGACTGATAAAGGCCGGCAGCCGCAGACATTCCTATATTCCCCTGCTGCAAAAGACCTCTGTATACATAGGTATCAATAACATTTGTTGTTGATAATATAGCTCCTGAATTCATAGGTATCTGATAAAACATACCGAAATCCGAATAGAATATTTTCCCGACAGATAATAAAACCATCGTAATAATCGTAGGACGGATCAAAGGCAGTGTAATATGACGGATTTTCTGCCAGTGTGTTGCTCCTTCAATCTCCGCCGCCTCATAGTAGCCTCTGTCGATTCCTACAACGCTGGCAAAATATACAATACTTGAATATCCCATCCCCTGCCAAAGATAAACAAGGACAATGATCACCGGCCAAAATTTAGGCTCATTGTACCAGGATATGGGCGCTATCCCCAGACTTCCTAAAATAGAGTTATTGATAAAGCCTGTCTCCGCACTTAAAAAACCAAATACAAGATAGCTGATAATTACCCAGGATACTAAATAAGGTAACAGGATAATACTCTGGTAAAATTTACTTGCTTTTCTGCTGCGCAGCTCGCTGAGCAAAATAGCTATGATCACCGCCATCGTCGTACCAATGATGATAAATGCGATATTGTAGCAGAGCGTATTCCTTGTGATGATCCATGCATCCTCTGTACCAAAAAGATATTTAAAATTTTTAAAACCGGACCAGCTGCTTCCCCAAATGCCGCGCTTCGCGCTGTAATTTTTAAATGCGACCACAAGCCCGGCCATGGGAATATAGTTATTAATAACAAGATAGAGCAATCCCGGTAATGCCAGTAAATATATGGGAATAAATTTCTTTATCCGTTTGAAAGCCCCACCGGTTTTAACACTTGTTCCTTCCTTCATAATTAAAGCCCCCTGTAAAAATGTCCCGGCATCCTGTTTCCGGCAGCTGCAACTGTAAGAAAACAAGATGCCAGGACATTTCCTGATTTTATATGCTATTTACCGTTTGCTGCAGCCCACTCATCCAGTTGTCTTTGTTTTTCATCCATAATTGTCTTAAGGCCAGCGGCATACATTTTATCATTCATTTCTTTTAATGTCGGTTCCGGGTCTACAACACCACATTCCAGGCTCATACGATACTGATCATAAACATTTTGAACAGCAGCTTCCTCATTGGCCACAGGTGTCGGATCAAATACAAAGCCATAGGCCTTGGATTTAAGTCCGGTCTGACTCCATGCTTTCGTCTGCTCCCATAAATCCGGCGCATTAGTTTCCCATACATGAGCGTTAAACTGATTTCCGAAAGCCCAGAGCATACTTGCTACCGAATAACCCACGGTTGTCGCATCAAGACCTTCCGGATAGCCAATACGTCCATCCTCATGGACAACATAGTCCTCACCCTCGATACCATAAACGACCAGGTTAATTACATCAGGGTCTGTATAAAGTAAATTCAAAAACTGCATAGCTTTTTCAGGGTTGGCACTATTTTCAGGAATACACCACTGGCCGTTATTATTGGTAATTGTAATGGAATCCAATACCTGAGCACCGACCACTTCACAACCGGTGATCTGCTGTTCCTGAGCATCAATACCCGGTTTATTGGCATTGGCATAGGCAAAGAGCGTTCCGGCTTTCATCTGAGCGCCGCTGCTTTCAGTGGAATTGGTAACATCGGCACTGATAAAGCCCCGCTCGTACCAATCGCGCATAACTTTGAGATAATGCTTATAATTGTCGGTTTCAAAAAGATTGACAACTGTTAAATCGTCCTGTCCATAGTTATCAAGAACGCCAAAATAATCGGCAAGTTTATCCCACGCACAGTTATACTGCATAAATGAGTATCCCGGTGAACCAGGACCTACGATCGTCAGATCCGGTTCGTTATCATGCACCATCTGAAATACTTCGGTCAAATCTTCATAGGATTTAATCTCATCCACATTAATATTGTATTTATCTACAATATCTTTTCTCATAGTATAGTAACCCATGCCGAGAGCACCTTCAGTCTGAACCGGCAGGCAGTAAAGGGTATTCCCAAAATAACCGCAGGATAACAGGCTTTCTCCAAGAGCTTCCTTGATTCCCTGTCCATATTCATCCAACAAAGGCCCTAAGTCTCTGAGCTGCTCACCAGAAACAGCGGATGGAATCATACTCCCCATAGCAAACATAATATCTAACTGCTCATCCCCGGAAAGCATCAGGGTCATCTGCTGTTTATATGTGGCTGACTGGATAATAAGCAGTTGAATCTCACAGTTGATCTTTTCACGTAAAATCTCGTTCAGCGCATCTTCGACCCGATGAATATTAGATTCGGATGGCACCGAACCTGATGCTCTGAAAGTCATAATCAGTTTCGTCGGCGCTTCCCCGTCATCGGACTTGGCCGGTGTCTGACTGCTATTTTCATCCTTTGCCACAGTTGCTCCATCTGTGTTTTTAGATGTGTTCTTGTCGGAATTCCCCCCGGAACTTCCGCAGGCGGCCAGGCTGATAACCATACAAAGTGTTAAAATAATTGCTACAAACCTTTTCCTCATCATTTACGAACTCCCTTCTCTCTTTCATTATTTGTTCGGTTTTAACTTGGTGACACACTTAGTATAGCATTTTAAAATAGAATCATTTAGTATTATTCAGTCACCGTTTAGTAAAATTCAGTCATATTGCACATCTTTCAGTTTCTTTTTCTTCCCTTCAAAGGAAAGTTGTATACTTCATCTGCTCTGTGACGGGGCATGGTCATTAAATTCTGTACGGTATTCCGCAGGTGTTTTCCCATTTCTTATACGAAATACACGAGAGAAGTACGCAATGTTATAATAACCCACCTTATATGCGACCTCCCCCACAGGCAGACTTGTGGCGCTCAGAAGATGCCTGGCCTCCTCCATACGTATATTTGTAATATATTCCGTCAATTGAACGCCGGTCTCCTGACGGAAAACCCTGGATACATAATCCGGACTCATACATGCTTCCCCGGCAATTTTATTTCGGTTCAGTTCCTCACTCAGATTATTTTTGATATATCTCTTAATATGTCGGACAACATTTTCCGTATCGGATACCATACCGACAAAACTCCCGGCCTTCTCAATGATATGGCGGATCCACCGTTTAAAATCTTTAACCGACGTACAGGCCTGTTGATACAGATTTACGGAAGTCTCATCCTCAAAAAGTAAATGTGCCTGTATTTCATGCTCCCCTACGGCTATGTAAAACATCTGCATAAAATCCTGTAAGAGCTGTGTAAGGATGTCCTGATTCAACCGACGCTCACAGGCCGCTTCATCAACATATTTTCCGATTTCTGAAATCGTCCTGTCATAATGACCATCTGAAAAATCCTTGATCCACTTTTCAATATCCGGGCGCTCATATTGGATTTTATTAGTACTTTCCGTACTATTATAAATTCCCGGGCGTTCGACCACATTGTTCCGATCCATTTTCAGCAGTTTTACATACTGAACGGCTACCGCTCCGGAATCCGCAAACTCTCCCATATATACGGATATGTTGATATTCAGCTCCCGGGAAGCTTTTGTAATAAAATCCCGGCTCCCGGTTCGAAACTTTTCATAATAGGCAGCAAAGTCCGTACAATAGCCGGCAATGGCCAGCATAAACAAATCATTATAAACTAAAACCACCTGATCCTCATCATTAAACACCTGAGCATACAAGCGCTGCTTTAACTCATCGGCAGATGACTCCCAGGAAATCCCATCCTCCGATGGTATAATTTTATACAAAATTGGTAAATAAAGATTGCGCTCATCAAAAATAATATGCTGCTCTTTTGCCTGCGCCATAATTTCCCGGCTGTCCGTAAAACGCTTCTGCTCAATAATTTCCCGCCAGAAATGCCGTACCCGGCGGCGCTCATCCCGATTCCAATACTGCGCCAATTGATCGTTTACATGCTTTCTTCGCTCCTCCAAAACAGCCGCAATCGCCCGGTCTGCCACATCACGCAGAGCCGCCGCAGATACCGGCTTTAAAAGATAGTCCAGGCATTGAAATTCAATCGCCTTCTTGGCATAATCAAAGGTCGCATAGCTTGTCAGCATAATGACTACCGGATTAAAATCACTGTCCGCAATCCAACGCAGCAGATCAAAGCCGGTACCCCTGGGCATTTCCACATCCGTAATAATTATATGTATATCCTCATGGAGCATAACCTCCTGTGCCTGGGCCATACTATAAGCTGTAAAAACAGCATCCACCCCCATAGCGCTCCAGTCGATAGCCTGCTTTACACCTTCCGCACTATGAATCTCATCATCGACAATCAACAGTTGTATCATCATCATTCCTCCGTCAATTTCCTGCCTCCGTCGTCTGGCAGTTCAAGTATAATATAGGCGCCTCCGGTTTCCCAGTGATTTTTAAATTGGGCCGATTCCCGTCCTTCGTAAATCAAATGCATCCGGGTTAAAACATTACGTATACCGTAATGCTCACCCTTCTCATCCACAATCTTTCCGCCATTATTGAGCAGATCCATAATCTTTTCGGTAAAGCCTTCCCCTGTATCCCATATTTCAATGCGTATCCGATGATCATCCGGCGGTTCACAGCGGGAAGCTACAACGTAGATTTCCGTATGCCCTCCCGCAATCATCTGATATTTCACCGTATTTTCAACAAATATCTGAATGATCAGCGGGGGAACAAGTACATTTTCCACCGATGGATCAATTTCAATAAACGCCTCAAGACTATCGCCGAAGCGCAGCTCCTGTATGTGCATATAATTATGTACATAGTCCACCTCCTTGCGCAATGTATCTACGGTCGTTCCTTCCATATTGTAACGCAATTGATTTCCAAGATAGGTGGTCATATCCCGTATAAGATCATTTTTATTCATAATACTCAGATTGTGTATGACATTGAGACAATTAATATAAAAATGCGGCTTTGTCTGTAATTTCATATATTGCAATTCGGCCTTTTGCTGCTGCAGCTCAGCCTTCTGGTAATTTAATTCCGCTTTCTGGCGCTGTACCTTCTGTTCGTATACATCAATTTTTAACGCCTCAATATTTTCAGTCATTTCATCAAAAGTTTCATTCATCAGATTAAATTCGGAGCATTTCTCCGCCTTTCCAAGATGTACACTGAAATCCCCGCTTTTTAACCGGTTCATAGCATCACACAGCCGGATCACCGGCCTTAAAATCCATTGCCGGCATAAGGCAACAAATGAAAAAAAGAAAATGACCAGACAGATGCCCAGAATAAGAATAATTTTTTGCAGGGCGCCCAGGCCTTCAAGAATTGATTTATCCCGGATCAGTGCAACCATACTGTAATTACCGCTGGCCGATGGATGTGTGATGACCAGATACCGGTTTCCATGGATGACACGGCTAAATCTCTGTACCGTTTCATTCGTAGAAATATCTGCCTTCATATCAGAAAGCACGGTTCCCATCTCCGCTCCTCCATTTTCATAAAACGTCAGATAATCGATATTGTTGTAGCCATCCGAACGCACCGTCTGAGCCAGCCGGGAAACATTCACACAGCCGCCCATATAAATTCCCATATACCTGAATATCCGCACAAGGTAAAAATGCCCCTGATACTCCAGACATTGCCACTGAGGCGCCACCCTTCCATCCGCCATGACCTTTTTCAGCTCTTCCATGACCATCTCTTTGATCAGACCGCGCTCCTGAGAAGTGATCAAATACTTGGCGGCATCCCTGTAGGTATCCGTTCCCTTATAATAGATGAACAGACTATCAATATAATTATAAGTCTGTACAATGCCTGACATATCGGATATCAGCCGTTTTTCAGCAAGATAATAGTCAATCGGATGATCCTCATCAATTTTTTGTAATGTAAAAATATCACTGGATGCCTGCATTCCCGCCCAATAGTTTTCCATCACTTCAAGAGAATCGTCAATCTGATGCATATACATATCCATCATTTGGGTATTCGCATCAAATACATTATCCCGGACAACACTTATGGCATAGGCATTATTACACACCAAAAAAACAGTCAGCATAAATACCGCAAGAAAAACCATAAAACTGATCCTGAAATGCAGTGTTTTTAAATGCTCCCTCAGCGATTTTCTGTTCTTTTTCCTGCTCATAGAACCCCTCCCTTTCCACAGCTCATACACCATTTGTTAACATTTTCGGATGTTTTACTATGCAAATAATTATCTTATCTGCCATTTTAGCATACCCCCAATGCATATTCAATAAAGCAAAAAACCAGGCAAAGTTAACGCTAAGTTAAACTTTACCTGGTCCTTTTTCTATTATAAAAAGCCTGCACATAAAAATCTATGGTCAGGCTTTAGATAAACTTCGCATATCTTTACTTTTCCGAAACTCTGTCGGCGTCACCCCACATTCCTTTTTAAATAGCTTATTAAACGTCTTTATATCCCTGAAACCGGACTGGAACAGCACCTCGGTTATGGACATTTTCTCGTTTTGAAGAAGCCATTTTGCCCGGTCGATGCGGAGCTTCTTTATATATTCCTGAAATGTTATACCCATCTGCTCACGAAAATATCTGGACAGATAGTTGGGATGGAAGCCGGCCTCATCGGCGCAGCCCTTCAGCGTAATTTCACCGCAATAATGCAGGGAAATATAGCTTAAAATCGTTTTCATCATTTCAGCGCCCGGATTCAGATGTTTTTCACTGCCGGCGGGCATTTCCCGGATCATCTGCAAAAACAGTTGATTTAAAAGTGTTTTTACCGCAAAGTTCCAGGCGATGGTCCGGTCGGTGTATTCTTTATACATCGCTTCAATCAGGTTTCTGACCTTCCGGACCACATCCGGAGCCCAGTGCCTGCTGTACATATCCGTGCGCTCCAGTATGTTTCCAAAATCCAGCCGCTGGATCGCCTGCTGCTCCCAGCCATCCATCAGCTTTAAGTCCATAAGTATGGCCAGCCGTATGCTGTCCGAAGATCCCGCCTCAATACTGTGGCTCACAAATGGAGGTACCAGCCATACATCGCCCTTTTCAAGCGTCAGGAGCTCATCCTCATATTTAACCTCCAGGCACCCCTCCCGGACAACGATTAGCTCCATTTCCTGATGACAGTGTGTGATAAATGGCTGGCTGCCCTCCATAATGAGACAGGCCATGGGAAACTCTCCGGTATCCCCCTGCATCCTGTTCATGTAAAGCAACGCTCCCCACCCCCAAATCCTGTATGGCGCCCCACCGGTAACCGTCAGGTTCTCCAAACGGTTACGCTGCGTTTTCCGGGCGCACTCAGCCTTTAACAGCACCCAGTGTTATGCCTTTGGCAAAGTTTTTTTGTATCAGCGGATAAACCACAGCGATGGGCAATATACCGATTACAGCAATGGCCATACGCACCGTGGCCGACGGTATGGTCGCCGTACTTTCGCTCTGCCCCACCACCGCATTGCTGGCTAAAAATTGTATTTCCTGGATCATACGGTTCAACAGGTTCTGTATCGTATACAGGCTGGTTTTAGTCGTCACGTAATATAAACCATTCTGCCAGTCGTTCCAGTAAATAATCATCGAAAACATCAAAACTGTGGCGATGATCGGTTTGGACATGGGCACGGCGATCCTGCCAAAAATCTGAAATTCTGAGGCTCCGTCAATGGCTGCGGCCTCCAGCACCTCCCCGGGCAGACTTGTTAAAAAGTAGCTGCGCATAAGCATGACATAGTAGGCCCGAACGAGCAGTGTGGGAACAATGAGGGCCAGTATTGTATTTTTAATATGGAAGGTTCCCGTATACATTAAATAGGTGGGCACCAGGCCGCCGTTAAAGAGCATTGTAAAAAAGACCAAAAAGGTGAGCAGCTTGCGGCCCGGCAGATTTTTTTTGGAAATCGCATAGGCCAGCGTTGTGGTCAGCAGAAGGCTCATCGTCGTACCGATGCCAGTGACGATAAACGACATGGCATAGGCTCTCATAATCTTACGGCCGCTCTTAAATAAATACTCATAGGCCGACAGGCTTAACGCCTTTGGAAAAAAGCTGTATCCATCCCGGATCAGAGAGGTTTCCTCCGTAAATGAAGACACGAGCAAGAGCACCAGCGGTATCACGCAGTAAAATACGATGACCAGCATAAATATATTTGCAAAAATATCAAAGCCATTTAGTTTTTTTCTCTTTTTCATGGGCTACCTCCTAGAAAAACGCGCTGTCTTTGTCGATCCTGCGCACCAGACCATTGGCAATCAGCACGACGATAAAGCCAACCATGGACTGATAAAGACCGGCCGCCGCCGACATGCCTATATTTCCCTGCTGCAAAAGCCCGCGGTAAACGTAGGTGTCAATAACATTCGTTGTGGCGTATACCGCGCCGGAATTCATAGGCACCTGGTAAAACAGGCCAAAATCCGAATAAAAGATTTTACCTACGGAGAGCATCACCATCGTTATGATCGTTGGCCGGATCAGCGGCAATGTTATGTGAAATATTTTCTGCCACTGATTGGCACCCTCAATTTCCGCAGCCTCATAATATCCCCGGTCAATCCCTACGACGCTGGCAAAGTAAACGATGCTGACATAGCCCATATCATGCCACAGATAGACGAGGACCATGATCACAGGCCATACCTTCGGCTCATTATACCAGGAGATAGGGTCCATATTCAGTACGCCCAATATGGAATTATTGATAAAACCGGTATCGGCGCTTAAAAAGCCGAAAACGAGATAGCTGATAATGACCCAGGACACCAGGTAGGGAAGTAAAATAACACTCTGATAAAACTTCCCTGCCTTTCGGTTGCGGATTTCACTGAGCAATATGGCGATAGCCACAGACATCGCTGTTCCGATAATAATAAAAGCGATATTGTAGCCCAATGTATTGCGCGTGATTTCCCAGGCATCCCTTGTTCCGAACAGATATTCAAAATTTTTAAAGCCCGACCAATCGCTCCCCCATATGCCTTTTTTTGAGCTGAAATTTTTAAAGGCCACTACAAGCCCCGCAATGGGTATGTAATTATTGATGATCAGATAGACGACCCCCGGGAGGGCAAGTAAATAAATAGGCAAAAATTTCAGAATTTTTTTCTTAGCCCTGTTTGAGCTTCGTATTACCTTCTCCATAGAACAGACCGGCCACCCCACCGGCGGCCGGCCTTCACCCCCTTAACTGTTTTAAGAAAACCTTATGCTACTGCTTACCATTATCTGCTGCCCAAAGATCAAGCTGCCTCTGCTTCTCTTTAATAATCTTATCCAGACCTGCGGCTTTAAGCTTTTCATTCATCTCATCCAATATAGAATCCGGGTCTACAATACCGCATTCCAGACTCATGGTGTATTGATTATAAACATTCTGAACCGAAGCCTTTTCATTGGCTACCGGATTGCTGTTAAATACAAATCCGAATGCCTTGGAAACAAGACCGGTTTTATTCCATTCCTTCGTCTGCTCCCAAATATCCGGGGCATTGGTTTCCCAGACATGGGCGTTAAATTCATTTCCCATACCCCAAAGCATACTGGCCTGACTGTAACCGACGGTGGTGATATCCTTCCCCTCCGGATAGCCAATACGGCCGTCCTCGTGTATCACATAGTCCTCGCCCTCAATTCCGTAGGTGATGCAGTTGAGAAGATCTGCATCTGTATACATAAGGTCTATAAACTGCATGGCCTTTTCGGGATATTCGCAATTTTCCGGAATTGTCCACTGAGCGTTATTGGCCGTCCACGTAATGGTATTGATCACCTGGGCCCCCACGACCTCACGCCCGGAATCCATAGATTCCTGGGTATTGATCCCCGGTTTATTACTGATGGCATAGGAAAACAGTGTTCCGGCCTTCATCTGTGCCGGGCCGCTTTCTGCGGAGTTGGCCACGTCCGGACTGATATATCCTTTTAAATACCAGTCTCTCATAACATCGACGAACCGGCGGTATGTATCCGTCTCAAACAGATTGACCACTTCCAGTTCATCCTGCCCATAGTTATCCAGAACGCCAAAGTTATCTCCCAGCTTATCCCATTCACAGCTATATCTTAAGAAGGACACGCCGGCGCCCTTGGGCGCAACCACGGTCATATCCGGATATTTTTCATGGACGAGCGCAAATGCTTCCGTTAAATCCTCATAGGATTTTATTTGTTCAACGTCGATCCCCAGTTCATCCACAATGTCCTTGCGCATCACGTAATAGCCGAGGCCCAGAGACGTGTCGCAAAGCACCGGGATACAATACTGCGAGCCCTCGAATTTACCACAGGCTAAAAAGTCGTCATCCATAACGCTCTTGATGCCCTGTCCATATTCTTCCAGAAGTGATGAAATATCCCGAAGCTGCTCGGCAGCGGCTGCCGTGGCCACCAGCTCCGGCGTGGCATTGAGCACATCCAGCTTTTCATCACCGGAAAGCATAAGCGTCATCTGCTGCTGAAAGGCTGCGGTCTGAACGATAAGGAGCTTGATCTCGCAGTTGATTTTCTCCCGTGTGATTTCATTGATCGCTGCCTCAACCCGGGCCAGATCGCCCTCCTCCGGCACGCTCCCCGTTGTCCGAAAGGCTACGACCAGCTCCGCCATTTCTTCGTTGCCGCCCTCCTTTTGTGTTTCAGCCTTCGTACTTTTTGTATCTCCCCCGTTTCCTGCTGCCGTATCCTTTCCGCTCTGGCCGCCCCCACATGCCGCTGCCCCCAGCAGCATGATCATAGCCAATAGCATTGCGATGATTCTCTTTTTCATAAATACCTTCTCCTTTCTGATGTTCCCATATGCGTAGCAGTTCGACCTTTGGAACTGTTACAGCTTTTTTTGATAAATCCAGTATATCAGTTGATATCATTTTCCATTATCAAATTCCCGTCGCATATTATTGAAAAACCGTACTCAGAGCTGTTTTTTCACCTTCGCCCGATATTCCGCCGGCGTAGCCTTATACCTTATGCGAAACACCTGAGAAAAATAGGCAAAATTGGAATACCCTACCGTAAAACCGATATCTCCCACAGGCATATTTGTTGTTTCCAGAAGATGAACCGCGGCCTGCATCCGCTGCTCCTTGATGTATTCCGACAAATGGATACCTGTTTCCTGGTAAAATATACGTGACAGATAATCCGGACTCATACAGACGACTGCTGAAAGCTGGCTTCTGCTCAACTCCTCGCCCAGATTATCTTTAATATATGTTTTAATTTTCCGGACCATATGATCCGTATCCGACGCCATAGCCACATAGTCCGCCGCCTTATCCACCATATGGCGTATCCATCTTATAAAGCCTGCCACACTTGTGCCGGCCTCCTGATAGAGCTGTACGGACAGGTCGTCCACAAACAGAAGATGCGCCTGGATCTCCTTTTCTCCCACAGCAATATAAAATGCCTGCAAAAAGTCCTGCGTAAACTGGGTCAATATATTCTGGTTCACATTGTTTTCAAGCTGCTTTAAGTATTCCTCCACATTTGAAACGACTGCCGCATACCTCCCGCTGGCAAAATCCTTCATCCACAGCTCCATATCCGGTCGTTTATAAGGAGCTGCGGAGACATTCCGCTGACTTAAATAAAAGATGCCGCCTTTTTGGGCCACGTTGTCTTTATCCATAATCTGAAGCTGCTCATACTGGACAGCCACCGCTCCCGGCTCCTTGAGCGCCCCTATGTAAGCTGTTATATTGACCCCGAACCGCTTAAATCCCTCATTGATGAACCTCAGGCTTTTACTGACCATCCGTTTATAGTGTCTTTCAAAGCCGTCAGAGCAGCCGGAAATGGCAAAAAGCATGTGTTTTCCATAGACGAGCACCGTGTGCCGGTCCTCATCAAAGCCCTCCGGAATCAGCTCCTTTATCAGCGTTTCCACCGCAGGCAGACCGGCCCCCGCCCCCTGAACCTTAAAAAGAACGGGCAAATATAAATTTCCGGCCTCAAAGACGATATGTTCACTTCTGGCCCGCTCCATTATGGAATCACTGTCCATATAAGTATACTGTTCAATGATCTCCCGCCAGAAATGGCGGAATCTTTTCTTTTCATTTTCATTCCAATAACGCGCCAGCAGGTCATTTTCATGCTCTGTGCGTATCTTCTCCACCTGCGCCACTGCCCGTCGGGCTACATCCATGAGCGCCTCCGGAGATACGGGTTTCAATAAATAATCCAGACACTTAAACGCGATCGCCTGCTTTGCATAATTAAAGGTCGCATAGCTTGTGAGCATAATGACCACAGGCGTATAGCCGCTACCGCGAATCCAGGCCAGCAGGTCAAATCCGCTGCCCTTGGGCATTTCAACATCACATATGACAATATGGACAGCCTCCCTCAAAAAAATATCCTGCGCCTGGCCCATACTGTACGCCGTAAATACATGGTCCACGCCAATGCTGCGCCAGTCGATGGCATATAAAACCCCTTCGACACAATGAATTTCATCATCTACAACCAATACATGTATCATAAGACATTACCCTCCATAAACCTGTGACAGTTCCGAATCGACCGAACTGTTTTATAAACCTTTTATCAGCTCTGTATGCCGGCATTGCCGCCGTCATCCGGCAGCTCTATAACGATGTAGGCGCCCCCGGTTTCTTCATGGTTGCTGAAACATATCGTTTCCCTCCCCTGATAGATCAATCGCAGCCGCTGCACCACATTGCGGATACCTATATGCTCGCCCCGCGCGTCGGTGATCTGCCCGCCACTGCGAAGCGCCGACAAGATCTCATCCGAAAAGCCTTCCCCATTATCCCATATTTGAATACGTATCCGATGGTCCGCCGCACAATCACACCAAGACGCTATGATATATATTTCTATCTGCTCCCCAACAACGACCTGATATTTCACCGTATTTTCCACAAAAGTCTGGATGATCAGCGGCGGTACCTTCACATTGCCCACATCCTCCTCGATCTCTATAAACGCATGAAGGCTGTCCGCAAACCTTATTTCCTGGATATGTACATAATTTCTCACATAATCCACTTCCCTGGATAGCCGGTCAACCGTATTCCCCTCCAGCGTATAGCGCAGATGATTGCCCAGATAGGTGGTCATATCGCGCACCAGCCTGTTTTTATTCATCAGCGACAGATTGTGGATAATATTCAGGCAGTTAATATAAAAATGCGGGTTCACCTGAAGCTTCATATATTGCAGCTCTGCTTTTTGATATTGAAGCTCTGCTTTTTGATATTGAAGCTCCGCCTTCTGATACTGGAGCTCAGCTTCCTGACATTGAAGCTCAGCTTCCTGATAGCGCAGCTCGGCCTTCTGGCGCTGTATTTTTTCCTCGTAAACATCGATTTTCAGGGCATGGATATTTTCAGTCATATTATCAAAGGTTTCATTGACCAGATTAAATTCATTACAGCTCTTACCATCATTCAGACGAATGGAAAAGTCGCCGTTTTTTAACTGTATCATGGCTGAGCACAGCTTTTTCACTGGCCTTAAAATCCACTCCCGGCAGGCTGCCGTAAATCCCGCTATAAATATGAGAAGGCCAAGGCTGAGAAAAAGGATGACCTTTTGCAGATCTCCAAGCCGTGCTACGATATTCGTATCCCGGACCAGGGCCGTCATGCTGAAATCGCCGCTGCTGGAGGGCTGCGACAGGACGAGATATTTCTGATGATCCAGATTCATCGTCAGCCGCAGAGGAAGCCCGTTAATTTCCAGCGGCGAATCCATGGGCGGCAGGGTCGTTCCCAGCTCGCCGCCGCCATTTTTATGAAAGGTCAGATAATCCGCCTTTTCAAAGCCGTCCTTTTGCATTTCCTCCACAAGGCGTGAAACCTTCACACAACTGCCCATGTAAATATCGGAGGTTCTGAATATCTTAACAAAATAAAACTCTCCCTCAAGCTCCAGACATTGCCATTCCCCTGCAATTTTTCCACCGTTTTGAACTAAGCTGTCAATTTCCTTCTTGATCATTTTTTTTATAAAGACACGTTCATTCTCAGTGAGCATATATCCGGCGTCCAGATAATCCCCCGCAGCCGGATAGTAGACAAACAAGTCGTCCACATAGCTGTATGTAGGCCCCGCGCTTTCCATCGCCATTTTAAGCCGCGCCCAGGCCGCGTAATAATCCGCCGGGCGCTCTGAAATGAGCAGCGTGGTCAAATCTCCCGAGTACTGGATGCCCGCCCAGTAGACTTCCGTTTTTTTAAAGGCGTCATCCACACGGTTCATGTACATCGACATCAATTCCGCCGTAGCGTCAAAAGCATTTTCCCGGACAACGGAAATGGCATAGATGTTATTAAAAACAAGAAAAACAGCCAGCATCAGAAAAGTAAAAAATACAAGCACCCCTATACGAAAACTGAGTGAACGTGTTTTCGTATAAAAATATAGCTTTTTAATCATTCCGCTTCTCCCCCTTCCAAAGTTTGCATTATAATTTGTCACTAATTTCCACAAAAAATTGGTGACCTGCTTGCACATCAGCACAATTCCTATTATGCGCAATATTCAGTCTGCATGTGCATATTGTTACATTTTATTATAGCAAAAAAAGACTTCCGATAGTGAGAAACGAAAGTCTTTTTATTGGAATTTATCTTAGAATACAACCTGCTTTCCGCTCCGGGCTGATTTATAAACGGCATCCAAAATCTTAGTCACAGTAAAGGCCTGCTCCGGCTTCACAACAAGCTCTCCCTTTCCCTCAATGGCATCCAGCCAGACCTTACATTCCACATCATAGGATTTCACTGTTTTTCCCGGGAACAGGTCCACACCTCCGGCAGATGTATTGGCCTCTATAAGTACCTGCTTTCCGCCCATGATTTTATTAAGGTACAGCTTTTCGTCATCTGCACCTGCCAGACCGGTGAGCTCCGCGCCGGCCTTTGTTCCGCACAGATAAGATGAAGCGCACCGCTCCTCCGTATGGTTTAAGATCCACGATGCATCGATCGTGATCAGAGCGCCGTTTTTCATAGTTACAAAGCCAAAGGCGGCGTCCTCCACCTCAAAGGTATCCGGATCCCATGGCCCCATTAAATTTCCCTGCTCCTTTGGACTTAACGTGTGGCCCAGCTTTTCAAAGGTCGCGCCGGTCACCGCAGCCGGCTCATAATTATCCATAAACCACAAGGTCAAATCAAGGGAATGTGTTCCGATATCGATCAACGGACCGCCGCCCTGCTGAGCCTTATCCGTAAATACTCCCCAGGTAGGCACACCACGGCGTCTTAGGGCATGTGCCTGGGCATAATAAATTTCCCCCAACTCATTCTCGTCGCAAAGACGCTTCAGCGTCTGGCTGTCTGCGCGGTACCTGTTCTGGTAGCCAATAGTAAATAGCTTACCGCTTTTTTTCCACGCGTCCATCATCTGCTGCGCATCCTCCACCGAGGCTGCCATAGGCTTTTCACACATCACATGCTTTCCGGCCTCAAACGCCGCCACTGTGATCGGGCAATGAGAAACATTTGGCGTCAGAACATAGACGATTTCTATATCCTCAACCTTCACCAGTTCCTTATAGTCCTCAAATACCTTACATTCCGTCGTTCCATAATTTTTTGCCACCTCTATGGCCCGCTCAATGATAATATCGCAGCAGGCCACGATTTCGATCCGCTCTGCTGCATTCATTAATGCCGGTAAATGCTTTTGATGGGCAATTCCTCCGCATCCGATGATCCCCACTTTATGTTTCATTTTGTATTCCTCCCTTAATCCCATAAAATACCAGTGAATTTTTTGAATCCCTCCATGCTTTTAGCCACACTGTCAAGCTGCGTGGGCATCCGCGTGGAATCCTGCTCCAGAATAATATATTCTGCATCCGTATATGTATTGGCCGCATCTATAATTTTCTGGATCGGCATTATACCACTGCCGATTTCAGTAAAGGATGTGGCCCGTAAAATACGGTCCGCTGTGACCTTATGCTTCCCATTCTTTGCATAATCACTGTTACCATCGATTCCCACGACTTCCCCGGGCTTTAATTCCCGATCCTCCGGCGTCAGCCCGATCAGATTGATGGGCTGCAGGCTATCCCAGGCAAAATCCTTTTGATGGATGAGCTTTATACGCTTCCCATACTGCCGGATCACATCCATGGGGCTCAGGGCCGCCCGCATTACCCAAAACGTATCAAGCTCAAAGGACAGATATTGGGGATCTGTATTTTCGTTAATATAGTCCATGATCATTTTGCCACGGATCGTGCGAAATTCAAATTCATGGTTATGATACAGATACGTCATCCCCTCCTCACGACAGATTTTTCCGATGCGGTTAAATTCCTCGCATTGCCGCATTAAATCGTCATAGGTGCTAAACTGCCCCATGGGATTGACAATATTTGTGTTGCCCAGGGTACGGTTATACTGTAATACCGCTGCCATATCCGCCTTTTCAAACGGAAATATATGGGCGCTGACGACACGGGTTCCAAACTTTTTAAAGGTTTGTTCCAGCTCATCTGCCGGTATTCCAAAACCGCAGCCGGAATCCCTGAGAGCATTGTGATTGCATACCTCCACATATTTGTATCCAAGCTCCGCTACTTTTTCCACCGTTCCCAGCCCGTCCTCAGCCATCGCATCCCGAACAGAGTACAGGATAATTCCTACTTTTAATGCCATAATACCTTCCCCTTTCAAATGTAACTTCATTTATAAATTAATTATACGGGCAGATGTGATTTTGAACTATGGAAGAAGTTAACTTAGAGTACGCATATCTTAAAATTATGCTATCCTAGCCAGCGCCGCTTTCGTGGCTCGTTGCTTCGCGCACCCGGTTCCGCTTCGTGTACCCGGTTCCTCTTCGCTGCACCGGGTCGCGGCAGTCGCCGCAAAGGTGAGCTAGCTCCCCTTTGTGGCTCGTTGCTTCGCGCAAATGACCCTGGAGCAAAAAACTCCAGGGTCATTTTATCTGATTCATTATTCAAATACGATCTGCTTTCCGGTCTGCGCGGATTTGTAAACCGCATCCAGAATTTTTGTTACGGTAAATGCCTGCTCCGGTTTTACGACAAGCTCTCCTTTGCCCTCGATGGCATCCAGCCATACCTTACATTCCACATCCGCCGCCTGTACGGATCTTCCAGGAAACAGATCGACGCCGCCAGCCTCTGTATCGGCCTCGATCTTCACCTGTTTTCCGCCCATGATCTTATTAAGGTACAGTTTTTTATCGTTGCTTCCGCCCACACCGGTCAGCTCCGCACCGGCAATCGTACCACAAAGATAAGACGCGGCGCAGCGCTCCTCGGTGGAATTAATAATCCATGAGGCATCTATCGTTATAAGAGAACCATCCTTCATTGTCACAAAAGCAAATGCTGCATCCTCCACCTCAAAGGTATCCGGATTCCATGTGCCCATGGGATTTCCCTGAACCTCCGGCCGCAGGGAATGGCCCAGCTTTTCAAAGGTCACACCGGTGACAGCCGCCGGTTCGTAGTTGTCCATAAACCACAACGTCAAATCCAGTGAATGTGTTCCGATATCGATCAATGGACCTCCGCCCTGCTGGGCCTTATCTGTAAATACGCCCCAGGTCGGTACTCCCCGGCGCCGCAGCGCATGCGCCTGAGCATAATAGATCTGGCCAAGCTCCCCTTCCTCACACAAACGCTTTAATGTCTGGCTGTCCGGACGGTAACGATTCTGGTATCCGATGGTAAAAAGCTTCCCGCTCTTTTTCCACGCATCCATCATCCGCTGTGCATCCTCCACATTGGCTGCCATAGGCTTTTCACATAATACATGCTTGCCAGCCTCAAAGGCAGCGACCGTGATGGGGCAATGGGCCACATTTGGTGTCAATACATATACGATCTCAATATCGCCTTCCTTTAACAGCTCGCGGTAATCTTCAAACACCTTACACCCCGGCGCACCAAAGTTTTCTGCGACCTCCTGGGCGCGCTCAACTATAATATCGCAGCAGGCCACAATTTCCACCCGTTCGGCTGCATTGGAAAGCGCCGGAAGGTGCTTTTGATGGGCAATGCCGCCGCAGCCCACAATACCTACTTTATGCTTCATAATTTTATCCCCTTGAAATACTATTATATTTTTCGATCAATCCCATGAAATACCGGTGAATTTCTTAAAACCTTCCATACTCTTGACGATACTGTCAATCTGTGTCGGCATCCTCGTGAAATCCTGTTCAAGAATAATATACTGAGCATCGGTATATTCATTTGCTGCATCAATGATTTTCTGAATCGGCATGATTCCACTGCCGATCTCTGTGAAAGCCGTCGTCCTGATTTTGCCAAATTCTTCTTCAGAAACATTCTTTCCACCTTTTTGCGCATAGGTGCTGTTACTGCCCATCCCTACGATTTCTCCAGGCTGAAGCTCCCGCTCCTCCGGTGTCAGGCCGATAAGATTGATGGCCTGTAAGCTATCCCAGGCAAAATCCTTCTGATGCACCAGCTTGATACGTTTGCCAAAATGCTTGATCATTTCCATCGGACAGAGTGCAGCCCGCATCGTCCAGAATGTATCCAGTTCAAAGGATAGATAATCCGGGTCCGTATTCTCCAAAAGATAATCCATAATCGTTTTTCCCCGGATGGTCCGGAATTCAAATTGATGATTGTGATATAAGTAAGTCATGCCTTCCTCGTGAAGGATTTTACCAATCCGGTTAAATTCCTCACACTGCTGCATCAAATCATCGTAAGTACTGAACTGCCCCATAGGATTGACAATATTTGTATTTCCAACAGTACGGTTGTACTCCACCACCTTATTCATATCCGCCTTATCCAAAGGGAAAATATGTGTACTGATGACTCTGGAACCGAATCTGTCAAACGTCTCCTTCAACTGCTCTGCCGGAATACCAAAGCCGCAGCCCGGGTCCTTAATTGCATTGTGATTACATGTTTCCACATACTTGTACCCAAGCTTTCCTACCTTCTCCACCGTACCGATGGGATCCTTGTCCATCTCGTTTCTGACAGAATAAAGAATAAGACCAACCTTTAATGCCATAAATAAACCTCTCCTCTCATTTACATGAATGCTTGATTGATATAACCATTATAAAAAGCCTGACCGTAAAACACTACGGCCAGGCTTTGGTTAAACAACGCATATCTTTACTTTTCCGAATTTTTATGTTCGGCAGGACACTACTACTTCATAAATTTCAAATCCATTATGAACAAAAACTCGATCCCGGTGAGGCGCTTTCTTATTTTCGCAAAAGCTGAGCAGATACCCTTTCTGTACACCTCGTGCGGACAGATAGCCGGTCAACTGATCATAAGCCTTTAATTCCTGCTTCTCTCCATGCCAGATTTTAAGCTCTACAATAAATTCTTCGTTCCCATAAAATACCTGAATGTCCATCCTTGTATTCTGACGCGTCTGAGGCTCCACAGCGTAATGGCCGGTACCATTGATGATTGGCCGCAAAAAGCTTAAAAACAACAGACGCCCCTGCCGTTCTATAAAGCTTCCATCCTCATCTCGATACTCAGCCTTCATAAAAGCAGCGAATCGATTCAGAACATTTTCCATATTTAAACGTCCGTCAACGATATACTGCTTTTTATCCGCATACCTGGTGGAGGTCAAGGCATACGTTGAGCGTACAGATGTAAAATAGTTAAAAATAATCGTCTCAAATATTACGTTAGAAATGATAACCTTTCCATCCTGCTCCTCCATGATTCCATACATAACTCCCAGATCAATAAGAGGATTTCGAATTTCAAACATCACCTGTGCTCCACACACAATAATCTGCTCCACTAAATCCGAAAAATCGGGATGATTTTTTATATTTTTTATAACATCATCAAATAATGTATTATTTTCCTTTAATAAATCACGTACCGCCATTCGTAAGCCTTCAATAGTCCATGGCCTTTTATCCTCATCCAGTTTTTTACACAAATAGCTGACAAGAAACGGATAACCACCCGTATACTCATAAATCTGCTGCGACATATGAGCAATATCCATCCCCGTCTGATGGTCCTCCTCATAGGACAAAAGCATCGTAGCAATTTCCTCTGGTGAAAAACTCATATCTACGTCAAACACAGCCGCAATATTCCACGGACTATTATAGTTTCCATTTTCTTCAGGTCTTAACTTCGTTTTAAGATTCTTTATGTCATGCACACCCGACAAAATCACATTACTAAAAGCAGGGGTTCCATCATCCACCCGGGCCATATACATTTCCCGCAGCATTCCCAAAAAGCTTAAAAATGTCTGATTGTCCGCCGCCTTATCCACCTCATCAATCATTAATACAGTTCTTTTATTGGCCCTCCGGCAAAATTCAGAAATCCTCTCACTGAACTCCTGCATGGGATATGCAGCCGCAATGGGGGGCTCGAATATATGGGCAAGTTCCGGCTGTGTACCTTTAAGCGCCCTTCGGAAACTGTAACACAATCCGCCAGCCAAAGACTGTAAAGAAGTGAAATATTCTTCCTTCCCCTCAAAGCTCATTCGCACCACTATACAACTTTGCTTCAATGCATGCTCCAAAAGCCGTAATGTCGTTGTCTTACCATATTGCCGGGCGCGGTTGATTGTGAAATAGGCATCCCGTCCAATATAATTATGAATGATACATTCAAGCTTTTTACTTACATCGACCATATAATGCAGTTCAGGAACACAGATTCCTGTCACATTGAATACCTTTGGTTTCAATATTTTCGCCCCTTTCTTTAATATTCTCTCCAAAATCTATCTATATAAAAGTATAACAAGCTCAAGACGCTTTAGCAAGGTCTGCTTTAACATTGGCGGAAAATTGATAACACCACCCAAGTTACCACCTAAGTCGCCATCCAAGTTACCATCCAAGATGTATTAAAAAAACAAGCGGCTCGGAATGACTTCTGTTGCAGCATAACATTAATGTAAAGATATGCGGCATTTTCATAAACTGCCGGCATAGAAACCAGCTCTCGTTTCATCTACAATAGAAATTAATTATTTGTTTTAATGTATTCAGGGAGGAATCATCATGGAAATTGTAAGCACAGCCCCAAAAGAAACGATCTGGAATAAAAATTATGTACTATGTATGCTTGTTTCCGCATCTTCGGCCTTCGCCCAGTCAATGTTCAACCCGGCAATGCCCGTGTATGGAAGCACCATTGGTCTGAGCGCGGATGTCATCGGACTGATCACATGTATTGCCACATTTATATGTATGTTTGGACGGGGTATCTCCGGAAAATATTCAGATATAATGAGTAAGAAGAAACTGGTGTACATCGGACTGATCTTTTCGCTGTGCGGATATGGTTTATTCTTTTTTGTCAATTCGTTCCCGGTCTTTTTTATTGCCCGGGTACTCCAGACTGTCGGCTTCGGCATGCAGACCACGGTTTTAAGTGCGTTGGCCATCACTGTCGTTCCTTCATCGCGAATTTCCAGCGCCATCGCGATTTTCAGCGTAGCCTCATCCCTGGCACAATGCTTTGCTCCAAATATTGGCACCAATCTTGCATACACCGGAAGCTATTCGATATTATTTACCTCTGCATTTTTGCTGCTTTTATTATCAGCAATTCTCATCTTCTGTATAAACGAAGGAGAAATACAAACCATCCAAAGAGTTAAGTCTGGCAGAAAAAAATTCAGCCTGCAGAATATTATCTGCTTTCCGGCCATCCCTGCCGCTATTTTGCTGCTTTTTAACGGTCTTATACATACATGCATTACCAGTTATCTTTCCCTTTATGGGATTGAAAAAAATCTTCCTAATGTGGGTATATTTTTCACCATCAATGCCATTGCGATGATCGCCATCCGCCCTGTCGTGGGAAAAATATGCGACAGCAAGCCGCTGGCCCTGATCATCATTCCCGGGTATCTGGCAGAAATGGCTACGGGGATCATTCTGGCCACATCCTCCCAGATGATTTTTGTTTATCTCGCAGCGATCTTTTATGGATTGGGCTTTGGGTCAGTCATGGCTGCGATCCAGATTATGGCGGTCCGTTCTGTAGGCCCTTCCCGCCGCGGTGAAGCAAACGGTACCTACTATGTAGGCGGGGATATCGGTCTGGCCATAGGCGCTTATATTGCCGGAGCCATTATCAACATTTCCGGTACTTCCATGATGTACTGGTTCATGGCCTCCATGGCCGCATTATCACTGGTTTTCTATTTCGGATACTGCGCTAAGAAAAAGGAGCGCTGACGTGACGGCGCATAAGGAACTCGAACGGGCTCCTTATGCGCCTCCAATGTGTAGTGCCTGTTATAAATCAGAGTCCGATCCCGCACACATGTGTATCCAATCAACCATGATCAGGACGCCTCCAACCCCCTGCGAAATTGCGTAGGCGTCATCCCGCACTCACTTTTAAACAATTTATTAAAGGTCTTAATATCTTTAAATCCGGACTGGTAACTGACCTCCGTCACTGAAATCTTTTCATTTCTCAGCAGCCACCGCGCCTTATCGATCCGGAGCCGCTTAATATATTCCTGAAAGGTTACGCCCATGTGCTGCCGGAAATACCTGGATAAATATGACGGATTAAATCCAGCCACCGCGGCGCAGTCCTCCAGCGAAATATGGTCACAGTAATGCAGCGCCACATATTCCAGTATATTTTTAAGCGTGGCCACCTGTTTATTGGGATGCTTTCGCTCACACCGGGGCATTTCCCGGATGGCCAGCAGCACCAGTGCATTCAGCAGCGTTTTTATGGCGAGCTGCCACCCTTCATCCTGCTTCTCATACTCCTGATACATATTCTCAACCAGTTCAAACACTCTATGAGCGGTGTCTTCCGGCCAATGCCCGCTGTACAGATCAATACCCTCAAGTATGTTCTGAACATCGATGCGCTCGTCCTCCTGCTTCGTCCACGCCCCCATAACCTTCAGATCTGTCAATGCGGCCAGACGCAGGCTATCCCCGTCCGCCCGCTCAATACTGTGGCTGGCAAATGGCGGAACGATCCACACATCACCGGGATTAAGTACAATATCTTCTCCCTCACACCTGACGGCCACCTGCCCCCGGCGGACAGCGATCAGCTCCATTTCCTGATGACAATGGGTCATAAATGGCTGTCCGCCGTCCATTTCCGCGGCAATAAACGGGAACTGGCCGTCATGGCTGCGGTTCTCATAAATCATCGGTATATCTCCTTTAACTGCTTATTTAAAAACCATTCCAGTACTGGTATCGATGAGCATTCCCACCC
Organism: Lachnospiraceae bacterium; assembly: GCA_902363555.1. Taxonomy (GTDB): domain Bacteria; phylum Bacillota; class Clostridia; order Lachnospirales; family Lachnospiraceae; genus Catenibacillus. The sequence continues at coordinate 382,547 of CABJAM010000002.1, forward strand.
GTTCCCCACAACCTAAAGCTGTAAATCGCACTCAGATCTGTAATGGATGAATATATACTAAGTATATACCTTAAATGACACCGCGCCAATAAAAACTTTTGCCACCTCCAATAATCAATATGTATTTAGAGCTCTATGGATAAAACGGATTAGCCGTCGCCATCCGTGCCTGGACCTCATCATCTGTGTAGAAAAAATCATAACCGCCATCAATCAGCGTACATGCATAAATCACCAGACTTCCTGACTGAAGTTCTTCAATATTCTCCGCATAAAATTGTGCGCTGTCCACATTACTCAAGAAATTGCCGTTCTCAAACGTATAGCCCTGAGGACCATCCTTGTAACCGCGGGCACCATTAATGGTCCAATTCTGATATTTATTATACATCTGTGCACTAACTGAAATAGGGAACAGCAGGGTCGAATCGTAAACCCCAAAATTCATAAACTTATTCAGCTCCTCTAAACGAGCGGCGTCCTTTTCTATAGCCAATCGATGCGATTCATTAAGTATATCATTCCAACCAAAAGAGCTTAATTTCCCCCCATGTATGGAAATCGAATAAATATCCAGAGTCACGGCGTCTATCTTCAGGTTATAAGCAATATCCAGAGCTTCACTTTCCAGTGTATAATCCCACATATAAAAATTATTAACATCAAAAATGCGATCCGAATATTTATATAAAACAGCCGTGCCCTTATCAAACAAAGCAGCGTAATCCATATTCATGTCCGAAGGAAATCCACCGTCCTCCATCCCCGCCCTGGATTCCGGAACCTCACCATTAGTACGTACACCATTCTCCTCATCATATTCCAGCTCGCGGTTATCATTTTCAAACAGATTATATGTATTATAGCCCTGAGCAATCACAATCTCTTCCCCCATAAGATCGTACCACACATTTCCCCTTTCGGGCACCCAAGCGACCTGCTGCATCAGCAGCGCAGGAATACTGACACAAATTCTGCGTAAATCCCTTTCAGACAAAAGCCGCCCGTCCTCAGGCACCACTTCCCTCTCACTTTTCCATTTCCCGGAAAGCATCATCAGTCGCCGCTGAAAATTAAAACCCTGGCTGCCGGCATCGGAGACATCATCGGCATAGTATTCATTGGCGCCATGCTGAACATTTCCTGTATCACTGCTCTTTTCCATGGCCAGTAAAAATTCCGGTGCAAAAAGGCAGAGTATGACAATGGCCGCGATCAGCAGCGTATTAAGTATTAAATAACGATATCTGTGAAGCATTCTCATCTCACCTCCAAATGTGACCGGTACGCCGGATTTTATGGCGCATCACTGGAAAAACAAAATCCAAAACCGGACGGGGAATAAGTCATATACGCATAAACCTTCTGACCATCAGCCGCCAAAGTACAAATACTATCGTTCACATAATCCACCTCAGGTACGCCGCCGCTCATAAGAAAATTGCCATTAAAAAACGTATACCCCGGCTCCCCTTCCACGATATGCTCCTGAGATTTTTCCATTAATTCACTATGTATCGTATAGATTCTCGCCCCGGCCGAAAACATCAACATCACTGTTTTGGGCTCCCCAAAAGCTATACCTGTATAGTCATATAACTCATCCTCAACGCTCCATCCATTCACGTTATAATCCCAATTAAGAGCATCCCCAAGGGTTTGCTCCCACGATATGAGGTCTTTAATATAATCGCACTGAAATTTCATAGAGTAAAAGTCCATCGTTACAGCGTCCACCATCATATTCAATTGAATCCCAAGAAAAATATTATCGAAAGAATATTCCCATACATAAAAAGAATATTTGTTTAAAATACTATCTGTATATTTATACAGCGTTGCCTGCCCTTCCGTCATTAGCTTCTCAAAGCCAATAGATACCAACATGCTAAGCATATCGCTCGTCTGTATATTCTCCGGAAATTCTATATTTTCTTCCTCGGCCTTCCCGATGATACTGTCGGATATCGCTGTTTTTTGCTCCTCCTGTAATCCTCTTTCTACTTCACTGAACAGCGTTGATATCACATACTCACAGGTGAACATAAAGTCCTCCCGGCTGAGCATCCCAGCCACCGGATCAGCCTCCACCTTCTCGCACCGCCACTGCCCTGAAAGCATCATCAACCGCTTCTGAAAATTAAAATCAAGGGCGCTCTCCCCGGAAACATCATTGGCATAATACTGATTATGGCCCTGCTGTACTTTGCCGAAGTCGGACCTTTCCTCGGCAGATAGTAAAAACTCCGGCACAAACAGGCAGACAGCCACGATCAGCCCCGTAAGGCAGATTCCCATTACTAAAAATCTATGCCTGTGAAGCATCGCCGCTCACCTCCCGGAAGTAAACCTGCATACACGTACCCACATTGACCTCGCTGACGATCTTCAGCTTTCCGCCGTGCAGCTCCACGATTTTCGATGCCAGCGCCAGCCCCAGGCCGGCGCCGCCGGACTTACGGGAACGGGATTTATCCACCATATAAAAGGCCTCCGTGATCCGGTCAACCTCCTCCTTTGGGATACCAATGCCCCGGTCCTCCACCTCCAGAAGGACTACGCCGGATTTATGCCGCGCCCGGAAAATAATATTGTTTCCCCGATCCGCAGACGCCTTGGCCGCATTATCGATCATATTGATAAATACCGTTTTAAGCAGATCCCTGTCGCCCAAAATCCACGTATCGCAGGTCCGGACCACCAGCGTCACGCCGCGCTTGGCCGCCAGCGGAGCCGCGCTTTGCTCCACAGATTCCATCAGATCCGGCAAAAAGATACGTTTTTTATCAATCTCGGTCCGGTCCAGCAATATCAGGTCAAACAGCTTCATGGACATGGCTTCCAGACGCTTGCCCTCACTGAAAATATAGTCCGCCGCAATCTGCATATTTTCCTCACTCATGCGCTTGCTGCGCAGCATATCCGAATAACCGATCACCGCCGTCAGAGGCGTTTTGATCTCATGGGTAAAGTTGGCCACAAAATCCTCCCGGCGCCGGTTTTCCTCCTGGAGCTCGGCCACATGCTGCTCCACAGAATCTGCCATCTTATTAAAATAATGGGAAAGCTCTCCGATTTCATCTCGCGAATTGACCCTGGAGCGGATCCCGTAATTTCCGTCCGCCATTTTCCGGGTTACCCGGGTCAGCGTTTTAATGGAACGGGTCAGATAAAGTGAAAGAAAATACATGATAACGCTGCACACGAGCACCGCCACGATCATAATGATCCGGTAATATCGCAGCTGCATATCCATACTTTCATAAACATCCGAAATATCCTTTGTATTTATAATAAAAACTCTTGTATTTTCAATTCCTAAAATGCTGGCGCACACAAGCTCATAGCCATCGTCAGATTCCAGCACCATATAATTTTTCTGCCCGCTCTCAAGCCCCTCAACCATGGGGATATAGGGCGAATCTGCGGCCAGATTTTCCTTCTTGATCAACTGCACCTCTGTCTGGGTACCCCGAAGCTTATCCTCCACACTTCTGCGAAGCTGATCGATATCCGCCAGAGATTCGTAATCCTCCCGCAAAATCCTGTTGGTGATATCCGCCTCTATGGTCGCCCGCAGAAGCTGATTTTCCTCCAGGGCACTATTAAAAGAGCGCTCAATGCTCAGCCGGTAATTATACCGGATGAGCAAATAACCGCTCACAGCAAAGGCTATCGCCACAAATATTATATTACAGATCAAAACCTTCTGTCGAAATTTCATAGACCCTCCGCGGCTACTCCAAACGGTACCCGATACGGTGTATTGTTTTCAGACACTTATCCCAGCCCAGCTTTTTCCGGATACGCAGCACGTGCAGATCCAGCGTCCGGGTATCGCAGTCATAATCACTGCCCCAGACCAGCTCGAACAGCCGCTCTCTGGACAAAGTGATGTTACGGTTGCGCACAAACAGCGTCGCCAGGTCGAACTCCTTGGGCGTCAGGTTCACCTCCACGTCTCCCTTCGTAACGGTCATGCCTGCTGTATCAATGGCCACATCCTCATAGGTAAGCACTCTCTGGCTCTTGTTGTACCGCCGGAGCACTACCTCCACCCGGGCCAGCAGCTCCAGCACCTCAAATGGCTTGATAATATAATCCTCAGCGCCCAGGTGCAGACCCTTGACCCGGTCACCCAGCGCCGCTTTTGCGGTAATAAAGATCACCGGAATATTCAGCGGCTTTATGTACTCAAACAGCTCGTAGCCGTTCAGCCCCGGAAGCATAATATCCAGCAAAATCAAATCATACACATTCTTTTCAATAAGGTCCGCCGCTGCCAGCCCGTCATAGGCGCAGGCGCACTCATAACCGGCATCCTCCAGGTTCATTTCAATGAGCTTGGAAATGGGCAGCTCGTCCTCTACAATTAAAATACGAATCATACATATCCCTCCTGCCCCTTATTATAGGAAACATATGTTTCTAAAATGTTTCCTATTGTCTTGTGAATCCGCCTCCATCAGAAAATTTCTGTAATGTTTTCAAGCTTACCCCTGATTTTACCCCGATCAAAATGTTACCATTCACGGCCCCAGGGCCGCGAATAGTAACACACTTCGCGATGCACACAAAATGCGGTTACTCCGGCAGCACCGTCTCAAGTTTATCCCTGGAAACACCGGCAAAGCCCTGGATCATCTGCGCGCTGCCGCCGCCCCGGGCCCCCACAGCAGACTTTAAAACGCCCGCAAGCTCCCGCGCATCCCGGCTTTTGCTGCCGATAATATATTTATACCCATCATCATCACTGCCGCAAAACACGCCGCAGCAGCCGGAAACTTTCTCAAGGGCGCGGTTCATAGTCCTGCGCATCGCCGCAGCGTCCATCTCCTCCTTGAAAAACCAGACATTTTCCCGTCCGGGTTCAATAGCTTCGATATCTTCCAGGATCATCTGCTCCTGCATTTCATAAATGACCTGCCGCAGCCGGGCATTTTCATCCAACTGACGCCTTACGGCCGCATCCACTTTTTCAACCGGCGCCGACAATGATCTGGAAATTTCGGTCACAAGCGCCTGTTTCTGCCGGTAATCCCTGAGCATACGAAAGCCGCACAAAATACTGACCCGGGTTCCGCCTTTATATTTTTGAGAATCCACCACCTTCAAACCGCCGATTTCTCCGGTCCGTGCCACATGGGGTGCACAGCAGGCGCAGACATCATAGCCCTCCACAGTAACAAGGCGCACCTGCCCCTCAATGTCGATCTTACTCCGGTATTCCATCGTTGCCAGAGCCTCTTTATCCGGGTAAGCTACGGTGATCGGCACATTTTTTATAATAGCGTCATTCACCTCCCACTCGATCCGGTCGATATCTGTGGCTGTGAGCGGTCCGGAAAAATCCATCGTCACTACCGAGCTCCCCAGATGAAAGCCCACATTATTATAACCAAAATGCCGGTGCACAAGCCCGGAAAATATATGCTCTCCTGAATGCTGCTGCATGTTTGAAAACCGTTTCTCCCAGTCAATACAGCCAGCAACGATCTGCCCGGGCTCAGCCAACAGCGTGGTTTTATGCCAGACAGTATCGCCTTTGATCTGCACATCCACGACAGGATGCTCGTCCAACCGGCCCGTATCCGGATTCTGTCCGCCGCCCTCCGGAAAAAACGCGGTCTGATCCAGCGCCACCCAGTAATAAGCAGCGTCGCCATTGTCGGCGGCCTCGGCGCTATCAACGGCGGCCTTAGCATCGTCACAGGTGGCCTCAGCGCCGCCCGCATTTGTCTCTTCTAATATTTCGGCGGCGGTGCAGGAAAGCACCGTCGCCGTAAATTCTGTTATGTAGCTGTCATTTTCATATAATCGTCTGGTCATAATCCACCTTCGCAGTTATTTATTTTTCAGCCGGGAATAGCATTTACGGATTTCCTCCATCTTATCCGGAATCTGGATCGACTGCGGACAATGGGTCATACATGCGCCGCAGGCCACACAGAAGTCGGCGCTGTGATCCTTCATATTTTCATAATCCTGCATAAAACCAGGCGCGAACTTTCCGATACGGTATTCATTATATACCCTGAACATTCCCGGGATATCCACACCAGCCGGACAATCCATGCAATAACGGCAGCCAGTACACGGAACAAGCGTATTTTCCAGAAAAACATTTTTAGCCTTCTCAACAATCGCCTGTTCTTCCTCTGTCAATGGTTTAAAGTCGGCCATGGTCTTAATGTTATCCTCCACCTGCTCCATCGTACTCATACCACTTAAAACAGTCATCACGTTAGGCAGTGAAGCGGCAAAACGCAGTGCCCAGGAAGCTACACTGGCCTCGGGATCCGCATCCTTAAATACCTGGGCCGCATCCGGCGACAGATTAGCCAGCGAACCGCCCCGTACCGGCTCCATGATCACACAGGGTACGCCATGCTCTTTGCAGATTTCATACTGCCGTTTGGCATCCTGACGTTCCCAGTCCAGATAATTCAACTGGATCTGTACGAAATCCCAGGAATATTGATTGATGATATATTCCAGATCCTCAGGCACGCCATGGAAAGAAAATCCCAAATGGCGGATCTGGCCTTTTTCCTTCCGTGCTCCCAGCATCGGACAGACCTGCAGATCCTCATAAACTTTAAATTTCTCACGATTTAATGCATGGCATAAATAAAAATCAAAATATTCCACCTGACAGCGTTCCAACTGGGTTTCAAATATTTTATCCACATCCGCCTTTTCATTAATAAACCACCCTGGAAGCTTATCCGCCAGATAAAAGCTCTCTCTTGGATATTTTTTCAATGCATGTCCGATAAAAGCCTCGGACTTCTGGTCGTGATAAGGATATGCCGTATCATAATAATTCACACCGTGGGCATACGCATAATCGATCATAGCCTCCGCTTTTTCATAATCGATATCCTCTTTATCCGAATACAGCTTGGGCATACGCATAGTTCCAAAGCCTAAAATTGATGGTGACGCCTGAATGTTTTCAAAATTTCTCGACAGCATTTTTTGTTCCTCCACTTTCTCCAATAATTATGTCAATCGCAATTCAGCCTCAGCCGTATTTCCTGAATTTTCCAATTCAGCGAATATGACGTTACATAGCCGATAATTATATTTTAACATATATCGATGACAGTGCAAGAAGTAAATACCAACATAGTTTCTTTATTTTTTTTCATACTAATAGTGTACATGTAATCTAAAAAAGAATACATGCCAAAAACCAAACAGGAGGTATTTATCATGCAGGAAATTTCTATTCTCGACTTACAAAATCTTCGTCATTTAATTGGCGGCTATGAAACCAGCCATTGCAAAATGGAAGCCTACGCACAGCAGGCTCAGGACCCGCAGATCAAACAGTATTTTCAGAAAGCTGCTCAGTCCGCGCTCCAGTCCAAGCAGCAGTTAATGCAGTTTCTTTAAAAACAGGCAGGATCTATAAATTAAACAGGAGGTAGTTTATCATGGATGAAAAGACAATGGTCTCAGACGCCCTTGTTGGTGTCAACGGCGAATTAAAAATGTTTGGTGAAATGATTCCCCAGACAGAAAACCCACAGTTAAAGCAAACCTTAAAACAGATGCGTAATCAGTGCGAAATGTCACAGGAAGAGCTGTACCAAATCGCAAGACAGCATTCCTACTATGTACCTGCTCAGAAGGCATCTCAGCAGGAGATCGAGCATGTGAAGCACATTCTTTCACCGTCCTCCACACTGCTTTAATCAAGCGTCATTTTTTACCGGGAGCATTCGATCGGATGCTCCCGGTTTTTAATGTTCTGCTGAACAAAAAAAGCTCCGCACACTGCGGAGCCATTGAGCTAAAGATGAGACTCGAACTCACGACCTGCTGATTACGAATCAGCTGCTCTACCTACTGAGCTACTTTAGCTAGCCGAATAATAGTATACACGGAAACGCATAAAATTTCAAGAACTTTTTTATATAATATATATTTTTTTATATAATATATAATTTTTTCATGCTGGCTTTTTTTACACTGGTAACAAATTAAAGGTTCCGAACTATTACCTGCGCCGTTACCGTTCACCGGCAGGCCAGTAAACAGTAACTATACGCCAACATTTCGCTTACATTTCCGGCTCCACAATCCTTTTCGCCATATAATCCTCGATACAGGCCACGATCGACAACAGCATAAATGCGCCGACCATCACCGGAGTACTTAAAAACTCGATCATCGCGTCCTCAGGCATAACACTGTGCACCGACTTATACCCAACAAGCACATTAAAAGCCACCAGCATTATGGAAAACACGAAACCAAGCGACAGCAGAGCAAGCACAGCCGAATGAAATCCTTTAAAAAAGGACGTGATCCCCCAGATAAACATATAAATAAACCAGAGCACCGCGGCCGCCGCCATGGCGATTCCGGCAATACCTGTAAGCCCCGACAGATTTTCCTCCACGAATACGCCGCCGCTGATCGTTATAACATAATATAGAAAATATCCACCGCACAGCCCCGCCATAAAAAAGCTGTCCACAATAAGCAGGAGCCCTTTAAATATACCAATCACCTGGTTTTTAACATAACAGTGGATCATAATAAACAAGGTCGTTACACCGGTAATAATCATGGTCATCGCCGCGATTTCATAAAAAATACGCCAGGTTACATCCTGATTTTGCACGAAGTAGCGCAGATCATCCATATTTTCCAAAATGATACCCGCATCACCGCCAAAAAACTGCCGGATCAGCGACCAGCCATGGGATGTATATAAAATATACCCACACAGCCCCAAAGTCGCCAGCCCTAAAAGTGTGGCAAAAAAGTCAGCGGGTCCAAACCTCTGCCCCCGGCGTTCCGGTTCAATATCCGGATGCTCCTCCAAAAAACCATTTGGAAAATATTTCTCACCGGAAGGCCGGCGCTGTGAAGCCCTCGGCTGCCGGTTACCCGGATGATCCTGATACATTTCCTCACCAAACCTTTCATCATCGTACCTTTCCCCGGACACAAACTGCGGCCCGCGCGCACCGCCGCCCGCGGCACCATACTCCGGCATTCGCGCCGTCTCGTCCGCTGCCGCGCCATACTCCGGCATACGCGCCGCCTCATCCGCTGCCGCACCATATCCCGGCATACGCACCGTCTCACCCGCTGCCGCGCCGTATCCCGGCATTCGCACCGTCTCATCCGCTGCCGCACCATACTCCGGCATACGCGCCGTCTCATCCGCTGCCGCGCCGTATCCCGGCATACGCACCGTCTCATCCGCTGCCGCAGCCGCAGCGTCATACTCCGGCATCTGCACCGTAGCGTCCGACGGCGCGCTGTACAGATCATCACCATACGTATTAAAGTGATTAAACACCGCAAAGTCCTCCGGGGAATACTCCAACTGCGGATCCGTTTTCATTTCAGTATAAGGAGCGGCATTGACGGGCTCATCCTTCACAGGCATACCCTCGCCAAAATCCGGAAGGATCACCGTCTTACCGGCGTCCTCCCCAAAGCCCTGCCAGCCCACCTTTGTATCGTCGGACACCTTCGGAGACTGCTCCAAACGCTGACCGCATTTCGGACAATATATAATATCCGGATCGTCAGGGAACTGTGCCCCGCATGTTGCACATACCATAACCATTCCTCCTAGTCAAATATAAGTGAATATCTAAAATCGCTGCGCGGTGGGCCATATGCCCGTGTAATTTACGTTTTTGTACGGTATGCGCAGTAAATGCGCATACCTGTCTGAACTGTTACATGCCCCATTCCCCATAACAGGACGCCGCCCCCAAGCATGAGCCACAGGCCGCTGCCAGAAGCCCCCAAAAACCAGGCCGGCGGGAATAGATGAGCAAGAATACCAGCTCCGGCAAAAAGCGACTGCATCTGCACCGGCACAACAGCCGACAGAAGACTTCCCAGCGTCAGTACCGGAATAGCCATACAAAAAGCATCTTCATTTTTGAAAATCCCGGTCAAAACACTGCAATACCCCGATGTAAATAAGACATAAACTAAAATCTCAAAAAACCCAACAGCGCTCCATGAAACGCCCATAAGGCCAAGAGCCAGCCACGACACCGCGCCTGCACACAAAGCCGCCGTCAGCGCCGGAAGAAGCGGAGCGATCACGGAGGCGGGATACCCCAGCCGCACATATACGCCACGCCTTCTATCCTTTATACTATCATAACTCCCCAGTAAACCGCAAATAAAAATAAATACAGCCAGAAGTCCTTTGGCATATCCAAATAGAAAACTGACGGGAACATAACTGTCCGACACATCCCGGTCAAACTCAAAATGGAAGGTGCTCCCATCCTCCAAATGCCGGTTCAGCGCAGATAAAATCATCGATGTATCCGTCTCATTCCCTGAAAACTTATCACCTACCGAAGTTTCTTCATTCAAAAAACGCAACAGTATTTCAGGAGAATACTCCTGGAAAATATATGAAAATACCACCTCATCCACAAGCCTGGCACTGACCGTAGCCGGCGAAACGATCGTGCGCACCAGTGATTTATTTTTGCCAAGCCGAAGGTTTTGCACCAGCTCATCCGGCAGAATATAACCACATTCCGCCCGCAGCGCCGCCACATCACTGCGCACCTGCTCCGCACTCTCACATACATAGAAATTCAAAATCCCGTCGTCTGATAAAAGCTTGTTTACAACGGAAAGGTTAAAATCATTCTCAGCCCCCTGCGCATAAATGGCAATATTTACCGGCTGCTCGTCTTTATTTCCCGCACGCTCCACCAGGACACAGCACAACGGAAATAATAGAAGAATCAAAATAAAGGACGGCCGCTTAAAAAGCCTTTTAAAAGCCAGCAAAAGCCACGTTCCATAGTGCGCCGAAAATATCCCCTTCGATCGGGCCGCACCTGTCATCTTCCGTTTTTTCATCTCAGAATGGACGAGCGGCGCACGTTCCGAACGCACGCGGCCATTTTTCACCCGCACAGCCATGGACAGTATTAGAAGAAGCACCGAATATCCAAGCAAAAGCAGCAGTTCCTGCCACGCCACAGCTCCGGACATCAGCCCCCAGAAAATGCGCAGCAGCAGTCCGGCCGGAAGCCACCGCCCCACGGCCGCCACCCCGGCAGGTAAAAAGCCCGAAGGAATAATCCCCCCGGAAATGAGCATGCTGCCGCAGGCTGCGATAAATACAAAAAGTACGCCGCTTCCCGCCGTCGGTGCCAGCTCGTACAGCAATACAAAAAGAGCCGCCGCAAATGCCCCTCCGATCAGAGCCGTACAGACAATACCTCCGACGATTCCCGGCGGACCCGATAATACAACAGTATCTGCACCAAAAAGCCATAGCAGAACTGCACTTAAAACAGCGGTCAAAACGCTGTACATCAGCCATACAGCACAAAATCGCATCAGCAGGCATTTCCAGCCGGACATACCTGCGCTTTCCATTCTCCATAAAAAGGCCTGCTTTTCCCGGCGCAGCGCTCCGGCCAGCCCCATACCTGTAAGGAGGATAAAAAATACCACCGCCATAACCGCATAGTACTGTTTGTTTGAAAGCGCCCCGGTCACTGAAACCGTCTCATAATCAAAAGCGCGGCTCCGTGCCAGGGCCAGCTTTAAATAAGCACCATTCAGAGCGTCATAGGCCTCCTGAAGGTACGCGTGGGCGTCCTCACTGGCGTACACATCATACACCGTATATATTCCCGCCTGTGCACTGCCAAGGGTACGCGCCCCGGCCTTTGTCAGCGCTTCAAGCATGGCCGCCGTCAGCGTATCCTCATTTCCAAACATCACACGGACCGGCGTATTCGTTCCATTGATAATATCCTCCACCAGCGTCGGCGGCACGATCATAACCGCGCTCAGATCCCCCAGTGCCAGGGAAGCTTTTGCCGCATCCTGATCCATATAAATAAATTCACAGGTCGCCTTAACGCTGTCCATCGATTCCAGAAAGGACATGGCGCTCCCTAAAATCCCGCCATTGCCACCGCCGTCATCCTCCAAAACGATACCTACCCGGATCTTATCCATCAGACTGTCATTGTAAAGCAGCTTTTGAGCGCAAAAAGCAATTGCGCCGACAATAACTGCCAGCACAATTGCTCCTGCAAACATTTTTAAAGCTGCTTTAAATATCCGCTTTATTTCAAGTAATAAATAAACACGCTTTTTCATTTTCACTTATGGCTCCTGCCGCTGCCTACTCATACATGGTTCCGTATATATTTTCCTGGACTTCAAGCATAAAATCCACATACTCATCCTCGGTCATGGAAAACAGATCGCGGAAATCCACATCCGGCTTTTTCACCGAACCATCCAATGGACCGGCTGCAATGCTGCCGGACATGCCCAGACGCTCACCCTCTCCATCCATAAATAGATCGTCGATAGTAAAATCAAAGGATGTGCCTTCCTTAATCGAGTTCACTGTGCCGTTCATACCCACAGAAAATGTATCATTATCGACCATCAGATCGATATCGTAGCTGTAACCACCGCTTCGTTTATCATAGCTTGCTGCATATGTATAATCTAAAAAGCTGCCGTCCACATCCATGTATAGAGCAAACTCTGAGGACGCCTTTTCACCGTCGATGATCGTATCCTTGTTCAGAGTCATCGAAATTGAGTCACCATCATTATCCAGTGTGATTTTTCCTGTATAGGCCTGGTTATATGCGGCGCTGTCTGCAAAGCTGACAGATAGCGTAGCATCCACCTGATCGTCACTTGACGCACTCTCATAAGGGCTGTCCAGCTTAACAAACGCTTCAATACAGGCCACCTTGTCTCCCGCCAGATAGACATCCACCTGGATATCTCCGTTAAACATACGGTTAAAACCGTCCTGATAAAACTTTATCTGCTGGGCGTTCAGTCCAACCGATGCCATCAGCTTTTCGCTGCCCATAATCCCATCCAGATAGTTATTTACCAGATTGTAGTAATCCTCATGCTTGATGGTCATTACATATTTCTTTGCGGTCTGTGACTTTCCATCCAGATTAAACTGACGATCACTAGCCATCTTCTCAACCGTCATATTATTATACAAAACGATAGCGTCACTTCCCAGCTTGGCCCCAACCTGGATCATATCCTCATTATTTTCCACATCTGCAAACATATTCAGAGAGAAATCCATGCTGTCATCCACCGGATCGTCCTTGCCTAACACCGATTGGTTATAAGCGCTGACAATATTTTCCGAGGGCAGCCGCAGATAGCCATCAAAAAGTGCAGGAATACCAAAGGAAAAGCTTTCCTCATCGGCATAAATACCGGCTGTGAACAACTCCATATCCAGATACCCCAGCGTCATATTTCCGGTCATCTGTTTTTCTTTCATATCTGAGGCCATATCCAGATCGATCTGAAAACCTTCCAGCGTCGCCGGCATAAACCCATAGGTCGTTCCGGTAAACTCGTCCAGCTCCAGGCTGAGCTTTCCTTCCATGGACTCCTCTTTAAACTTGGCAAACATCTCTCCGGCGCCGATATTGGAAAATACCGATGCAGGATTTCCGGAAATCATATCCGTGCCCACCTCACCCAGTGCCCGGCACACTCTGGTTTTATCGTTGACAAGCAGCTTTGGAAGCAAAACCGCGCAGATGATGGCAATGACCGCCACAGCCCCAATAATACTACCAATGATGATCCCCAGCTTTTTATTATTTCGTTTAGGTTCCGGAACCTCCGGACCCGGAGCATAGTTATAATCCGGCCCTTGATAATTATTGTAGTTTTCCGATCCCTGGGCGTAATTATAGCCACCCGGCCCTTGGGCATTATTGTAGCCGTCCTGCCCCGGGGCGTTATTATAATTCTCCGATCCCTGGGCGTAATTGCCGCCCTCGAATCCCTGGGCGTAATTATAAGCATCATAACCCTGCCCGTTATTATCCTCACCGCTGTTGTATCCGTTCTTTTCCGCCATTCCTATTCCTCCATATTATCATTCGTAAACACATCCACCAGTTCCTGTCCACGAAGCCCAGGTGAAACCTCCGTCAGCCGGCCGTCACACATAGAGTAAAGCCGGCTGCATAAATCCAGCTCTGCCTCCTCATGGGTGGCCATGATGATCGTTCCGCCGTGTTTCAGATAAATCCTCAGATAACGCCGGATTTCCTCCTTGCAGACAAGGTCCAGCGCCGCGCCGGGTTCGTCCAGTATAAGCAGCTTCGGCTCGCCAGCCATGGCACAGCCAATACTTACCCGCTTTTTTTGTCCTCCGGACAACTGACTAACCGGACGACTTAATAGCTCCTTCAACTTTAGCACCGACAAAAATCCATGCTCCATAGCCTGGGCGACCATAGATTTGGAACCATACCAAAGCCTTAAATTATCCAGAACCGTCAATTCCTCAATAAGAGAATCCTCCTGAGGAACATAGCCTACACGTCCGGTAAACAGCTTTCTGTTTTTAAATGCATCCTCACCCTGGATATGGCAGCTCCCACCCTGAGGCTTTCGGGCGCCGGCCAGCAGACAAAGCAGCGTTGACTTGCCGCAGCCGTTGGCGCCGACAATTCCCACGCACTGCCCCGGCATGGCTGTAAGGCAAGCGCCATTCAAAACCTGTCTCCTGCCGTATGCATATGTTATATCCTTCGCTTCGATCATAAACTTCTCCAAAATTGCAAAACTCAGCAATATACAGAACAATTATAATTCACCAATTTTTTTTAAATTGATGCCCCCTGGCCATCGGAACACTCTCTATTATAACTTGTCACCATTTCTTCTGGGAAAATGATGACCTGCCGGGCCATCAGGATAGTACCTATTATACATGAATTGCCCTGCAAGTTCCAGCTTTATTATTGAAGTATTAAAAAAGAATATTTATAATTAGAGTGAGAAATGGAGGGATAAGATGTTTAGAATTGGTGAATTTTCAAAACTGACACAAGTATCTGTTCGTATGTTACGATACTATGATGAAACTGGTTTACTAAGACCAGCGGAAATTGACTCATGGACTGGATATCGTATGTATTCAGTGGAACAGATACCTACCTTAAATAAAATTATATATCTGCGTGACAGTGGGTTCAATGTGGCTGAAATAACAGTTGCCCTTAATGGTGAAAATGATACTTTAATTATAGAACAGCTTGATAAAAAATATGAAGATATTAAACATAACATACGTACAGAGCAAGAAAAGCTAAAAAAAATTGAACTTGCTAAAAATGAGTTGTTGAATGGAAAAAATGAAATACATTACAATATTTCTATAAAATCTGTTCCAAGTTACCAAGTTCTGTCATTGAGAAAAGTAATACCTGACTATTTTTCTGAGGGTGGATTGTGGAACGAAATATCAGAATTTGCCAAACAGCATAGAGTTGAACTCCTAAGTGATACATTTTCTATTTATCACGATGATGATTACAGGGAAGAAAATGTTGATGTGGAACTATGTGTGGTTGTAAGCAAAGCTGGTAAAGATATAGCCCCCTTTAAATTCCGGCGCACTGAACCTGTTCCTATAATGGCTTGTACTATGGTCTATGGAAGTTTTTCAAATATTGCGGCTGCATATCTCACATTTGCAAAATGGTTACAAAATAATAGTCAGTATAAAATGAAAGGTGAAAATAGGCAAATTGTACATCGTGGTCCGTGGAATGAAGAAAATCCACAGAAATATTTAACTGAAATTCAGATACCTTTAGAAAAAAACTATGAAAACGTCTTGTGATTTTGCAGGACGTTTTTTCTTGACTCTCACATGATGTTAGGGTTTACCGTTTGATTACAGATAAATGAAAATGGAGGAAAATATATGACAACTTATAACGTAAATCCGATAGGAATTATCTGTAACAATGAAACAGGAACATTTATTAAACTAAAGGCTGAATTTATTCCAGCACTAAAGGCTTTGGATGGTTTTAGCCATATCAATGTTCTTTGGTGGTTCAGTGATTTTGATAAGGAAGAATTTAGGTCTGTGTTAGAAACAGAACAGCCTTATAAAAATGCTCCGGAAAAGATGGGTATTTTTGCCACAAGATCGCCAATACGTCCAAACCCAATCGCCTTAACGTCAGTAGAAGTTATTCATGTAGATTATCAGAATGGTATCATCCAGATTACCTACATTGACGCTAATGACAATACACCTATTCTTGACATCAAGCCTTATACACCGAGCCTTGACAGAGTGGAAACACCAGTTGTTCCCGGATGGTGCAGCCATTGGCCGAAAAGTTTAGAGGAATCTGGAACATTTGCATGGGAGCAAGAATTTAACTTTTAGGAGTGGTGCATGATGAGTCTACAAGATTATATATCTGAAAAGCCGGTTATCCATACGGAACACCTTATATTAAGAGCTATGAATAAAAATGACATAGCTGATTTAAAAGAATGGATGAGTGACGTATCACTGTATGAATACTGGGGAAAACGTCCATCAAAAAGTGAGAAAAATCCAGAATTACTTTTTGAGAAGCTGGACAGACCTACAAAGAGCTTTCATTGGGGTATCGTCCGCAAACAAGACAATAAAGTGATTGGTGAAATGTGGGTGTATCTTATTGAAAATGACAGGATGGCGAAAGTAGCATTTCGTCTTTCCCATACATACCAAGGAAATGGACTGATGGCAGAAGCCTTGGAAAGCGTAGTGCAATTTTGTTTTGAAAACACAGAATTACAGCGACTGTGGAGTGATGTGCACGTTTTAAATCACGCTTCATATAAAACAATGGAAAAAGTCGGTTTTAAACGAGAAGGACATATCAGAGAGGGGAAAATGGTAAACACATATTGTGATTATTATTTATATGGAATATTGAAATCTGATATTTCAAATTTCATAAAATAATATCAGCGGAAACCATCTTTGCAAAAATCAGAAAATATTAGCACTCACCTCTTGACAGTGCTAACAATCTATGTTATATTATCAATATAACAAATAGTACATGTGATTTATTCCAGAACCGGACAGGCTTCCGGTGGGAACACATTCATAATAGATTAGGAGGAATCGATATGTTATCAAGAAATAATTATGGTTTAGATTTATTCAATGAGTTATTTAAAGATCCGTTTTTCCATACAAGCTACGCAGATGTGAAAGACAAACCTATGAGAACCGATATTTACGAAACAAATAGCGTGTACCTCCTGGAGATCGAATTACCGGGATTCTCCCGTGAGGACATTCAGGTCGAGCTGACAAAGGGTTATCTGACCATCACCGCCGCCCCGGCCAAAAAGCCGGACGACGTTGAAAAGCGCCAGATCGTCCATCAGGAACGTTACCACGGCTCCTACAAAAGAAGCTTTTATGTGGGTGATAAGCTCCGTCAGGAAGATATCAAGGCCGCCTTTGCCGATGGCATCTTAAAGCTTACCGTACCTAAAGAGGTTCCGAAAAAGCTGGATGAAACCCGGCGTTTTATCTCTATAGAGTAATTGAATAAACGTACAGATTGCCTGAGACGTTACAAATTATCCTTCTCTTCTCCCCCTCTTCCCCGCACCGGATGCACTTTATCCGGTGCGTTTTTTATTAAATCAAACAATTCGCGGCAAGCTACGGGAGTTTTGTTCCTTGCGACAGCCACCAAGGTCAAGCAAGCTTGACTTTGGTTCCTTGTTCGCGGAAATCAAAATCACTTATCCGTTTTTTGCATAAGTGATTTTAGAAGTTCCGGTTAAACTCGCCATTTATTAGCTATTTTTCACAGTTTCGGCCTTAAATTTTATACTCCGCAATGCAAAATCAACATTAGACAATCCCACAAATCACAGGTATAATAAAAGTATTCAATAAAAATCTTATATTGTGTAAGAAATTATAAACATTGACGGCATTGCCCGCCAAACCGGGGCTACTTCCCGGAATACATAACCTGAGGAGGAAAACGAATGAAAATCTTAGGACTCTCAGCCGGAACTAAAAACGGCAGCAACGACGCTATGTGTAAGGAAGCCCTCATGGGTGCCCAGGAAATGGGTGCTGAAATCGAATTTATCCGCCTGCTCGATCTGGACATCAAGCATTGTACCGGATGTATCGCCTGTGTTAAGGCACTGATGAGCGGCCGTGGAAATCTCTGTGCACTGAAGGATGATTTCAACTGGTTACTTGACAAAATGCTGGATGCTGACGGTATCGTCGTAGCAGACCCCATCTTTGAAAAAGGCGCTGCAGGTATTTTCCGTACCATCACTGACCGTTTCGGCCCCAGAATGGACCGCGGTAACAATATTATCGCCGGAAAGATTGCCGAAGCTACCGGCGGAAAAGCTCCGGACCCAAGAATTTTAAAAGACAAGGTGATTTCCTATATGGCCATCGGTGGTTCCGATTGGGGCACAAGAGTACAGTGTGACCATGCAATGCAGGCACTGACACCGATGTGGAAGGTTATTGATAATGAATGCTTCCAGTGGTCCAAATCCATCATCATGGAAGATGAAAAGCTGGCCCGCGCCCGCGAGATCGGCCGTAATATTGCCGAAGCTGCCAAGGATATTGAAAATGCTCAGTACAAAGGTGAAGAAGGCGTATGTCCGCACTGCCACAGCAGAAACTTCTTCCTCAGCAACGACTCCACACATGCCATCTGCTGCCTGTGCGGTATCGAGGGCGACATTGTGATCGAAGATGGCAAGACCAAATTCGTATTCCCGGAAGAACAGCTCGGACATGCCCATGACACCCTTCCAGGAAAGTTCATCCACGGCGATGACATCAAGGAAAATGAGGGCAAACTGGCAGAGCTTCAGAAAACACAGGAATATAAAGACCGTGTTCAGAAGTATAAAGAGTTCATTCAGCCTTTAATGCCGGAGAAATAAAACATAACGGATCAGCCGTTTAGAGAAGCTGAACTGTTATACCGAATGTGTAGATGCGGCATCGCCTGATGGTGTCGCATCTTAATTAAAATATGAAAATGCCGAAGGAGAGATTATCATGTGCGCTGAATTCAGACCGATGAGAAGTTTGATCTACGTTGATTGCGTAAAAGAACAGTACCGCGTTAAATTAAGACATTGGCTTTACAAATATCATGTTCCCGATAGCATCGCTCATTTCGAGCCTTACTGCACAAAGTACTGCTTCTATCCGTCGCTTCCGTCACCGACGGACCCGGACAGATTCGGTGTGGCCCGTATGCAGCTTACCGAGCACTATTGGCTGATCAATGAATTGCTGCCGGAGTACAAGAGTAAAACCATTACCGAGTACTTCCCCACAGACGTTTTAAAATGGCAGGGCATGATTCCGGATACTACCGAAGAAACCGTATTTGTTGACGGCGATGACGCCAGAAGCTCAGGCCGCGGCGGCGAAGGCCATCCGTTCATCTTTGCATTTGTTCCAATCTGCTTCGAAGATGATATTAAGGGTGCCGGCCGCACCATCGAGGACGGACCAAATTACCGCTGGCAGTTTATGCTCTCCTACCCGGATGGCGTATCCCAGGAGGATGGCGACAAATGGTTTTATGAGGAGCTGGTTCCGGCATTTAAGGATAAACCGGAAGTAACCCGTATGCTCTCCTCCAAGATCATGCAGGATGTCAATGGCTGCCCGTTCAACAGAGTCGTTGAAATCTGGTTTGAAGGTCCGGATCAGTGGAACAAGGTTATCAGCGAGGTTGAAGCCTCCATTAAGAAACCGGAATGGGCCATGACCGATGCCTTCCCATATTTACCTGGTTATACCAAGTTCGTCAGCATCTTCCTTTCCGACTATGCTGAAAGCAATAACCTGGCACAGTACCGCGGATATATTGCAATGAGATAGCAATAATAAATCGCAGCAGTTCAGACAAATGAACTGTTATAATAAAACCGACGGCCAAACTCCTGTTACTTCACAGGTTTTCGGCCGCCGGTATTCTTTATTTTTCGTTATTTTCAATGACCTCCGGGGTGATTTCCCGGACACTGATGCTTTCCTCAATATAAACGCCAAACATTTCCTCGATCGTTTCTTCTTTATATGCCGTATCTTTATAAATATCACAGGAGTCACTGACACCGGCAAAGCTTTCCGTAACCTCCGGAACTTTGTAGTTTTGTATTTCCTCGTTGAGCGCCAGCATTTTCCTGTCCAGAAATGCTGTGATGTCTGCACATTCCTTTAATTCCCTGCGGATATGCTCCGGCGCATTGCCGTCAAACTTATAATACATCTTATGCTCCAGGCTGGCCCAGAAGTCCATGGCAATGGTACGGATCTGTATCTCCACCTTTGTAAACACGACCTGCTGTGACAGATACACCGGCACCGACACGATCATATGGTAGCTCATATAGCCATTTTCCTTAGGATGGGCGATATAATCCTTGACCTTGAGTACTTTTACATCATTCTGGCTGGCGATCAGCTCGGCGATCGTATAAATATCCGTCGTAAATGAGCAAATGATCCTTATCCCTGCAATGTCATTGATATAGCGGACCACATTGCCAATGAGAGGGTCACGGTGATTGACCTTCAGCTTGCGCATAATACTCTGCGGTGATTTGATCCGTGAGCTTATATGTTCAATCGGTGTGTACCCAAACCGCAGCACAAACTCTTTATTCAGCACCGTGATCTTGGCATTGATCACCTCCAGGGCCGATTCATACAAAAGCAGCATCCGTTTCCAGGAAAGAGCTTCCATCCGCATCCCCGGAAGGGCCATATTTATATTGGGTTCATCATTTACTTCATCTCTGTCATCCAAAATATCCCCGTTCATTTTAACCTCCAAAAATTCACAACTGTTCATCAGCAGCATATTTTCCGTAAGCAGCGAGCCAAAGTCAGGCTTGCCTGACCCTGGCGACTGCCACGTGGGTCAAAGACCCCATAGCCTGCTACGTCATATTTATTATTGTAACATATTTTTAAAGGTAAAATATGGATTTTATAGGATTTTAATAATAATTTCAGGCTTCTTCAAACTGATCTTTGCCGACAAAGCAAAGCGGGCACTCATAGTCGTCCGGAAGGTCTTCCCACTTTGTTCCCGGTGCAATTCCGTGTTCCGGATCTCCCTCTGCTTCATCATAAACATAACCACAAACCTGGCAAACATATTTTTTCATAGCTGATATCTCCTTTTCATTATTTGATTTTGTTTGAAATTCCGGCAATACCGATGCCGCGATGGCATCTGCAAGCTGATCCATTGTAATTTCCTGCTCTGGCTTGAGGGCGGATTTTAACGTCAGCTCCTCATCCAGAATAGTATTATTTTTCAGTCCGGAAAGGATGTCCTTCATAAGTCTTCCTGAAGCGGGGCCCCAGGAGCCATTCTGGATCACGGCAAATGTACGGTTTTGCAGATTATGCGCCGCGATCTCATGGAGCAGGTTTTCCATCGTACTGAAAATACCTCCGTTGTATGTTGAGGATGCGAATACAATATGGCTGCAGCGGAAGGCTTCCGAAACAAGATAGGAAGGGTCGGTTTTGGATGTATCATAAACGGTAATATTTCTTATCCCTCTGTCCGCCAGCTTTCCTGCCAGAATATCCACTGCATTTTCAGTATTCCCATAAATGGAGCCATAAAACATAGTTACGGA
This sequence comes from Lachnospiraceae bacterium, assembly GCA_902363555.1. Taxonomy (GTDB): domain Bacteria; phylum Bacillota; class Clostridia; order Lachnospirales; family Lachnospiraceae; genus Catenibacillus. Next base: position 404,075 of record CABJAM010000002.1, read on the forward strand.
TTTTTCTTCCGGTGTATACGTGCTCCAGGCCTGGTATTTGTCCATAAGCCAGGAAATGTTTTCCCGCCAGATCAGACCGTGAAGCGGGCAGATCGTACGGATATCCAGAGCTGCGGCTTTTTTAAGCAGCGCCTGAACCTGTACGCCATATTTTCCCACAATATTCGTATAATATCTGCGGTAATCATCGGCCCAGTCCTTTTCCACGTCTACCTCGTCGGCATACAGGTTTCCGCTGATCGCGCCAAAGGTACCGAAAGCATCGGCGGAAAAAAGGATGCCGTCTGTGCAATCCCAGGTCACCATGACCTCCGGCCAGTGGACCATAGGCGCCATAATAAATGAAAGCGTGTGACGGCCGCTGTTAAAGGTGTCCATTTCTTTCACAAGCACAGCCCGGCTGTCAATGTCAAAATCATAAAACTGCTTGATCATGGCCATCGTCTTTGCGTTACATATGATTTTAAGCTGGGGATAGTTCAATACCAGCTCGTCCATAACGGCACAGTGATCCGGTTCCATATGATTGACAACAAGGTAATCCAGCGCACGGCCATTAAGCACGGCACGTATATTTTCCAAAAACTGGCGGCTCACGGTTTTATCCACGGTATCCAAAAGCACCGTCTTTTCATCCATGAGCAGATAAGAGTTGTAGGACACACCTCTTGGTATGGGATATACATTTTCAAAAAGAGCAAGACGGCGGTCACTGGCGCCGACCCAGTAGAGATCATCACTGATCTGTTTAACATATTCCATTGTAATTCTTCCTTTCTGAACGGTTACATGTATAATGCGGGGCGGAAATATTTTTCCGTAACACCGGTTGATCATAAAACAGTTATCATTACTAAAATCAGCTTACAAAGTTATTTTATACAATGAGAGCGCTCAGGTCAAGGCCTGAATGTATAAAAGAAAAAAATTATCGCTGCTATGCGCCATTAAATTAATATCATAAGTCAAACACCTCGCGGCAGCCGCCAGGGTCAGGCAAGCCTGACTTTGGCTCGTTGCACCCAAAATAAAGTGACTTTGTGAAGCCTCTGTGCTATGATAGTACCAACAGTAACATTTTTATGAAATGAGAGGTATGAATTATGGTATGTGAGTACTGCAACAGGGAAATTCCCGAGGGGTCCGTATTCTGCTATGCCTGCGGCCGAAAATTATCCGGCCATGAGCACAGACATACAGGTCTGAAAATTTATCACGGGATTATGCTCGCTTTATATGGAATCGCACTTTTGACCTGCTTTATTTGTAATCTGGCGGTGGGCCATACATTATCCTGGTTTTTTATCGTCCTATGTTCCATCGGCATGGGCTTTTGTATAACCAATCTCCCGTTTATGCTGAAAAAGCATCGTCTTGTACTGTCCGCGGCATCGGTGACGGTTCTGCTGTATCTTTTGCTTTTTGTGTGCAATGCATACAGCCACGGACACTGGCTGCTCCGCTATGCTTACCCGATCGTCACATATCCGGTACTGCTCGTATGGATGATGATCCTCGTGGCAAAAATCCGGGGTCTGAACGTCTTTTATAAGCTGGCGGTCATTTCCCTGATCTGCGCCATAGCAGCGGTCACGATCAGCTCATGGGTAAGCGTGATCCTTTACGGAAGTCCGAGAAGCTTTGGCTATTATTTTCTTACACAGTTTGGCCCCAGAGGGCATAGCTATACAGGAAACGCCTTTGTGGCAATCTTCTTTCTCGCCTGCTTTATCATTGGCCTCATTCTCGGCATGGTATTCCCCAATAAAGGCCGGCGCTCGTAACTATTCATAGCTGGATACATTTATCATGGCAATACCTTCATTTTTCTGGTAAAATGAAGGTATAAATTTTTACAAGGAGGTATACATATTCAATGAATGATCATTTATATGAGGCGCAGCAATGGCGCACCGTGGATATTTTAGTGACCACATCCAAAACCTACACATCCCCTTTTGAGGACGTGGATGTTTTCGGCACATTTACTGGCCCGGACGGACAGGAAATTAAGCTTCTGGCCTTCTGGGATGGCGGCGGCACATGGGTCCTGCGTTTTGCGCCGACAGCCGTAGGCCTATGGAGCTACACGATCACAAGCACCGATTGCCATAACCCGGATTTTACAGGCACCGGTACCGTTACATGCGTGCCCTATACCGGATCGCTTAACATGTACCGCCACGGATTTTTGAAAGTTTCTGAGGACAGAGATTATCTTGAATATGCAGACGGCACGCCATTTTTCTGGCTGGGCGATACTCACTGGACCTTTGTCACCGAGGAGCGCTTTGACGAATCCAACTGCCCGCTCTATGACAGTCAGTTCAGGGCCTGCGTGGATAAACGCGTGGAACAGAAGTTTACAGTTTACCAGTGTAATTTCCGCGACGGAAAAAAGGACGGCTTCTTTGGCCGCAATGTTAACCTGATGATGGAAACCGAGCACGGCTTTGTTCCAAATCTGGATGAGTTCCATAATAATGTGGATAAAAAGATGAAATATCTGGCGGACCAGGGCCTGCTCATCGCTGTGGGCTACGCCTGGGCCTTTGATATGGAGCCCAATGGGCTGGAACGCTACAAAAAGTTTGCCAAGTATACTGCCGCCCGCTACGGCGCTTATCCTGTGGCATGGACGCTGGCCGGTGAGCTTCCCGGCTACATGGGCGATCTGGAAGAAAATGCCCGCAAGTGGAATGATGTCGCAAAGGAAGGTGAAAAATGGAGTGCTTACAACAATCTGCAATCCGCCCACCTGGCCTGCTCCCGCCCGTTCCCGAAAATTTATGAAAATGAATCCTGGTTCGACTTTGCCATGAGCCAGGCCGGCCATGGCGACTTCGATATGGCCCAGACGATGTATTCTGAGTTTAAGGAAATGTACAAGGGCCACCCGGTGCTTGAAAGTGAAGCCACCTATGAGGGCGCCACATCCAATGAATACACCTCCCGTATTATCCCCGCCGCCATGATGCGACGGCTGGCGTATCTGATCATGCAGAGCGGCGGATGCGGCTACACCTACGGCTGCAACGGCGTCTGGGAATTACAGTGGGAAGCCGGCGTAGGCGGTATCGGCTGGGGCGATATGGCCTGGTGGGATGGCTTAGTGCTTCCCGGCGCTGATCAGCTCACTATTTTCAGAGATTTTTACGAATCCGTGGGATGGGCGGATCTGAAACCACTTTCTTCTGAATATGCCATTACTAAATCCTTTTTTATGGAAGCCAATAACCGGACGCAGATCTTCTTTACCGGTGATAAGGCCATGAAGACCATCGTCGGCTATATTACCGAGACATCTATGCGAAGCTTTGTGCTCAAGGGGCTGACCTCCAAAACCTATAAAGGCTGGTGGATGGACCCGGAGACTGGCGCGCGGACCGATATGGAAGCGCTGCTTCATCCGGTGGACGGCGTTCTGGAATATAATTCCGGGAACCAGTTTGCAAACCGGAAGGACCGGCTGGTCGTTATACAGGCTGTGGATTAAGTTGGTGGCTGGCCAGGCCGGTGGCGGCTGATGCCGGTGTTGCTGGCCAGCGACAGTGCCGCTGGTCTGGGCCGGCTGCTCAGGCTTAAAGCTGTTCCGTTATCTGGCGGTTTACGGCTGCCGGGTCGGCCTTGCCGCGCATCTGCTTCATCACCTGACCCACGAGGAAGCCGATAACCTTTGTCTTTCCGCTCCTATATTCGTCCACAGTTTTCGGATTGGCTGCCAGAACAGCGGCCACTGTTTTCTCCAGCAAGTCATTATCTATAACTGTTTTCAGGCCGTGGGCTTCCATATAAGCCTGCGGCTTTACATTTTGTGTAAACATGGCCTCAAATACCTTTTTGGCATTCTGATTGTTCAATTCTCCTTTCTCAACAAGCTGTATGAGCTCGGCCAGATTTTCCGGAGAAAAGCATATATCCTCCGCCTCCATGCCATTTTCCTTCAAAAGCCGGGTCGTCTCGCCGGTCAGCCAGTTGGCTGCCTTTTTCGGCTGGCCGCAAAGCTTCACCGTTTCTTCAAAAAGCTCCGCCACACAGCGGGAATCGGTGATGAGCCGGGCATCTTCATAAGGAAGTTGATATTCGGATAAATAGCGGCCTATCTTTTGCTCCTGCATTTCCGGCTGTCTGCTGTGGACCTGGCCCATCCATTCGTCATCGATCAGCACTGGCGGCAGATCCGGGTCCGGGAAATAACGGTAATCCCTGGCATCCTCCTTGGAACGCATGGCGTAAGAGTATTCTTTATTGTCATCCCACCGGCGGGTTTCCTGCAAAACGATCTTTCCCTCCTCTAATAGCTCAATCTGACGTTCACGCTCCGCCGCAATGGCCCGGGTAATCGCTTTAAAAGAATTGAGGTTTTTCATCTCTGTGCGCACACCCAGCGTTTTACTGCCCAGCTCCCTCACCGACAGATTCACATCGGCGCGCATGGAGCCCTCCTGCAGCTTACAGTCGGATATGCCCAGATAACGGCAGATGCTGCGCAGCTTTTCCAGGTAGGCGATAACCTCCGATGCGTCGCGCAGGTCCGGCTCGGATACGATTTCTATAAGGGGTACGCCGCTGCGGTTAAAGTCCACGAGGGAACTATCCTCCCATGCATCATGGACAAGCTTTCCGGCGTCCTCCTCCATATGCATTTCGTGGATGCGGATACGCCGCCGTCCGGCAGCACCGTCGATCTCGACCCAGCCATCGTGGCAGATGGGCAGATATAATTGGGAAATCTGATAATTTTGCGGATTATCCGGGTAAAAATAATTCTTCCGGTCAAACCGGCACAGCTTATTCACAAGACAGTGTGTGGCTGCACCCAATGCCAGGGCATAATCTACCACACTGCGGTTTAATACCGGCAGGGCGCCGGGCATTCCTGTACAGACCGGACATACATGGGTATTGGGTTCTTTGCCAAATTCAGTGGGACAGCCGCAGAAAATCTTTGTCTTTGTGGCCAGCTCTACATGGACCTCCAGACCGATGACCATTTCATATTGCTTTGACATATCAGGACCTCCCTTCTGCGGAATCGGCGGCCGCCGCCTTAGCGGCGCTGGCTGTCGCAGCATCGGCGGCACAGATTGCCGCATTCCCAGTGGTTCCGGCGGCCGCCTTGACGGCTCTGGCTATCGCATCTTCGGCGGCACGACCATCCGCAGCCCCGGCGGGTCGGGTGGTCGCAGCTTCGGCGGCACGGCCAGCCGCAGCCCCGGCAGCGCCGTCTAAAACATCTCCGCGCAGCGCCTCGTAGGCCATGCCCGCGCTAAGTACTTTTTCCTCCTGCCAGCAGTCTCCGATCAGCTGCATCCCGATAGGCAGGCCATTGCTGTCCAGACCACAGGGCAGACTAAGCGCCGGCAGACCAGCCAGATTGACCGCCACTGTATAAATATCACTCAGGTACATTTTCAGAGCATCATTCAGACTTGTTCCGATTTTAGGAGCCGTGGACGGCGCCGCCGGGGCAAGGATCAAATCATAGTTTCGGAATGCCGCGTCAAAGGCTTCCTTTATAAGTCGGTTGGCCCGGAGTGCTTTCATATAATAAGCGTCATAGTAGCCGGAGCTCAATACGAAAGATCCCAGAAGAATACGTTTCTTTGCTTCCCAGCCAAAGCCCTGTCCCCGGGTATCTTTATACATGGCGTGCAGCCCGCCGCTTTCCTTCGCCCGATAGCCGTACTTTACGCCGTCAAACCGTGCCAGATTGGAGCTGGCCTGAGCGCAGGCAATAATATAATAGGCAGGTATGACATAATCCACCATCCCCAGGGAAAACCGCTCAACCACAGCCCCATTTTTCTCCATCAGAGCCGCGGCCTTTTTTATTGCTTCGCTTACCTGGGGATCAAGCCCATCGGAGAAATATTCTTCCGGGATTCCAATACGCATTCCAGACAGTCCGCTCCCCACACAGCTGTTCCACAACTTTGAAAAATCCATAGGCTTTTTAATCGTACACGTACTGTCTCTTTTATCCGGCCCGGATATTATTTCCAAAAGCGCACCGCAGTCGGCCGCCGTTTTCCCTACCGGCCCGATCTGGTCCAAAGAAGACGCATAGGCGATAAGCCCATATCTGGAAACACTTCCGTAGGTCGGCTTCATACCCACAACACCGCAGTAGGCGGACGGCTGGCGAATCGAACCGCCGGTGTCGGAGCCCAGAGCCATAAACGCTTCGCCTGCGGCCACCGCAGCGCAGGAGCCGCCGGAAGAACCGCCGGGCACCCGGTCCTTATCCCATGGATTTCTCGTAATCCCCATGGCCGAGGTTTCCGTCGTGCTTCCCATGGCAAATTCGTCCATATTTGTTTTGCCGATAATAACAGCCCCCGCGGCTTCAAGCCTTTCAATCACATGGGCATCATAGGGGGGAACGAAGCTGTCAAGCATTTTTGATGCACACGTGGTTTTCAGCCCCCGCGTGCAGATATTATCCTTGATGGCAATGGGAACGCCGGCCAGAGGCCCCATATCGTTCCCACCAGCCATATCCGTGTCCACCTGACGGGCGCGTTTTACCGCCCGCGCCTCATCCACGGTAATATAAGCGTGGATCATATCCTCCTTTGCATGAATTTCCTTTAAGCAGCAGTCCAGCGCTTCCACCGCGCTAATCCGCCTCCGCTTTATTTCACGCCCCAGCTCAAGGGCTGATAACTGCTCTATTCCCACGATTAAGACCTCCTCAGATTGTTTTTGGCACTAAATACTGTCCGTCCTTCTTCCTGGGCGCATTGGCCAGCATGGCCGCCTTCTGGCCCTCATTGATCACCAGGTCCTCCCGGAATACATTGGCTTCCACAAACAGGTTGATCAGCGGCTCCACGTTGTCCGTGTCCAATTCATTCAGCTTTTCCATATAATCCAGGATTTCCTGCATCTTTTCCCTGGCCTGCCCCCGCTCTTCCTCCGTCAGCGCCAGCTTTGCAAGGATTTCCACATTATCCATAACTGCATCGTCAATGACTATCTTTGCCATAAAAAAACCTCCATTTTCGAAATCTTGAAGCGCGAAGTGGGCCCATGCGCAGTATTAACTGTGTAGCTTTGCGCATTCCCACAGGGATATACTCTGACGCACGAAGTGCGCCCATGCGTAGCAGTAACTTTATGCGTACCCGCAGGGGTATACCCTGACGCACGAAGTAGGCCCATGCGCAGCATTAGCTTTGCGCGTACCCGCAGGGGTATATCTACGGCTCCAGCCGGTTTAGATCCCGCGGGAACAGGCAGGCTTCGCGGACATTTTCCTCACCGAGCACCTGCATCGTCAGCCGCTCCAGTCCGATACCCAGGCCGCCATGGGGCGGCATACCGTATCGAAAAGCATCCAGATAATGTTCAAGCCCTTCCGTGGTCATCCCCCGGGCTGCGATTTTATCCACAAGCATCTGGTAATCATGGATACGTTGTCCACCAGTCGTCACCTCAAGTCCGTGGAAAAGCAGGTCAAAGCTCAATGTAAAGCGGCTGTCCTCCGGATCGTCCATAGCATAAAAGGGCCTCTTTTTCGACGGATAATGGGTGACAAATACGAAATCTGCATCGTATTCCTCCTTAAAATACCGGCCGATCAGCGCTTCCTCCTCCGGCTCCAGATCATACGGATCACGGATGCGCCGCTGATATTTTTCCGAAACAAGAGCCTTGGCCTCATCAAAACGGACATACGGTATTTTCCTCGTTCCCGGCAATGCAACTTTTAACACATTCAGCTCTCTGGCGTAGTTATTTTCCAGAAAATCCATCGTATACTGTAAAAATCCGGTTTCCATGGCGCAGATGTCCATAAAGCTGTGGATATAACCCATCTCAAAATCCAGGCTTGTATATTCATTTAAATGGCGGCGGGTATTGTGCTTTTCTGCACGGAACACCGGCCCGGTTTCAAACACCCGGTCAAAGACGCCCACCATCATCTGTTTGTACAACTGAGGGCTCTGTTCGAGAATGGCCGGCTTATGGAAATAACTGAGCTTGAAAATATTGGAACCGCCCTCAGCACCCTTCGCTCCGATTTTAGGCGTGTGGATTTCCGTAAAGCCCTGACCATAAAGGAAATCACGAAAGCCCCGGACAATGCCCTCCTGTATGCGGAATCTGGACAGCTCCACGATATTCCGCAGAGAAACCGCGCGCATATTCAGCTTCGCCTCCAGCGATGTATTCAGCTTCCATTTATCCACAGGAAGCGGCAGCGGCGCCGTTGTCCGCGACAAAATTTCCACCCTGGAAAGTCTTAACTCCCTGCCATGGACGGCGCGCGCTTCCAGCCGGACCGTTCCGCACACACGGACACGGTCGCCCTCCCGGAGCCCTGAAAGATCCATATTGGCCGCCTGCTCCTCCCAGACCGTCTGTATAAGCCCGCCGGATTTGCGGAGAATGATAAATGCCAGCTCACCCATATTGCGGATACTGTGGACAGCGCCCTTCACCCATACATTTTCGGAGCTTTCGGGCAATGTCATAAACTGCTTTAAATCCACATCCTCTGCTGTCATAATACCTGTTACAAATTCCATATCACACACTCCTTACAACAATCGCTGTAACAGTTCGAACTGTTACCAATGATTCCCTAAATTTATACTAAAAAATCCTGGAATATCCAGACGAATCCGGATGCTCCAGGATTGGATCTATTTGATCACGCCATTGTGACCGTTCCAACGCTCATTCAGTTTTAATCCGGCGGATCAGCAGCCCTCGTAGAGCAGAGTCAATATCATCTGTGCCGTTTCCACCATATTTGTTCCGTTGTCCATACTGCATTTTTGAATATACCTGTGGGCATCCTCCTCCGACAGGTGATTGCGCTCCATCAGAAGAAACTTGGCATTGCGGATATAATTTTCCTCCTGCCACGTCCGGCTTTTCGGCTTCTTCCGGTCCTTTTTCAGACGCCGCTGTTGCTGTGTCAGCACCATTTCCACGGTATTGATCAGATCGCCGGTCTTTATAGGTGTGGACAATGCCAAAATCCCTGAATTTTCTGCATTAACCATATCCGCGGAGCCCACAAACAGCAATTCAAAATACCTTGGCAGACATTCCGCAAGCTGCTTGTAATACATATCCGGCAGCTTATAGCCGCTGATGACCACGCCGCATGTATCCCGCCCGGCTTCCAAAAGCGCAGCGGATGCTGTCGGTACACAGACCACATTGTCGAAACCGTGAGAGACAAGGACACCTTTGATTTTTCTCGCTGTTTCTGCTTTTGACAATGCAATCACAACCACACTCATCTGTGTCCCCGCCTTTCTTTTTTATTAACAGCTCAGAAGGGCCGAACTGTTACTTTCTATGTTCTACATACGGTACAAGTATTGATTCAGCTCCCACTCCGAAATCTGTTCCATATAGCTTTCCCATTCCTGGCGTTTTGATTTCAAATAACTGTTCACAAAATCATTTCCTAAAATACTATGGACAAATTCATCATTTTCAAGCTCATTGAGTGCCAGATTCAGATTGGCCGGAAGCGTATCGATTCCCGCCTTCATCCGGGCCTTAGCATCCATTTTGCGCAGATTTACATTCACATCCTTTGGCGGCGTAAGCTGCTGTTTGATCCCGTCCAGCCCGGCTGCTAAAAGCAGAGCAAATACAAGATAAGGATTGGCGGCTCCGTCCGGGCTGCGCAGTTCTACGGTCGTCTCCTCGCCTCGCTCATAAGGAACCCTGAGCATTGCCGCTCTCTGCTGACAGGACCATGTAATATCATAGGGCGCTTCAAATCCGGTGATCAGCCGCTTGTAGGAGTTTACCAGCGGATTACATATGGCGGATATGCCCTTGATATGCTTTATAATCCCGGCAATAAACGAATACGCTTCCGGGCTCAGCTCCAGTCTGTCGTCGCTGTTATAAAACACATTTTTACCATCTTTATATAAGCGCATATTCACATGCATCCCCGAACCGTCCACGCTGGCAATGGGCTTTGGCATAAATGTGGCATGAAGGCCGTGGCGCTTGGCAATGGTTCGCACCGCCACTTTAAAGGTCATAACCTTATCGGCGGTTTCCAGCATATCCGAATAACAAAAGTCGATCTCATGCTGCGCCGGCGCTATCTCATGGCGGGATGAGTCGATTTCGTAGCCCATCTCTTCCAGCGTCAACACAATATCCCGCCGCGCATTTTCCCCCAGATCCAAAGGGCTCGTATCCATGTAACCGGCCTGCTCGTGGGTAATATTCGTAGGCATGCCATTGTCATCGGTATGAAACAGGAAAAATTCACATTCCGGATGTACGGTCATCGTGTACCCCATGGATTTTGCCTGGTTGATCACTTTTTTTAATATGGCTCTCGGGCTGCCCTCATAAAGCGTTTTATCGCTATTATATAAATCGCAGATGAAACGCGCCACCTTGCCCTGCTGAGGCCGCCACGGCAGTACCGTAAAGGTGGACAGTTCCGGATACAGGTACAGGTCACATTCCTCATCCCCGTCAAACCCTTCAATATAGGATGCGTTAATGACATATCCGTTATCCATCGCTTTCCCCAGACGGCTGGCCGGAATTGCTATATTTTTAAGCACGCCAAACATATCCGTGAACTGAAGTCTTATAAACTCTACATCCTCTTCTTCAACCATGTGAAGAATCTGCTCCCTTGTATAGTTGCTCATATCACCATTCTCCTTTACAATACATAGCGCTAAACCAAAAAGGCGTACTTACCCGAATACTCTCCGGATAAGAACGCCTTTGTTCTTTATTTGTAACAGTTCGGCTCCTATGAACTGTTACCTTTATTTTTCGTATTATAGCAATGGAATTGAGGGCTGTCAATAGTTTTTCAGGAAATTTTAAGCAATTTTGGATTATTTTTAATATTACACTTGACCTGAACGCAGCGTACACCTTTATAATATGTATTGTCCTGATGGACAAGCAGGTCATCAATTTCTCAGGAGAAATTGGTGACAAATTATAATAGGAATTGTCCTGATGGGCAAACCGTTATCAAGAAAGAGGCGATACGCTATGAGGATCAATGAGGTAGCTCAGGAAGTAAATTTAAGTAAACGGGCCGTGAAATATTATGAAGAACAGGGCCTGCTCAAGGTCGAAAAGGACAGTAATGGTTACCGCAACTATACAGATGAAAATATCACTACATTAAAAGAAATTTCGATTTATCGCAAGCTTGGAATACGAATTGCAGATATCAAAGGGCTGCTTAATTCCGATGACAAACATTTACTTAAAGAAATTTATGAAGAAAAAGCCAATGCCCTGGATTCGGATAAAAAAGAATTGGAAGCTTTACATGCATTTATCCAGGACCATGATGTGGAAGCGGCCTACCCGGCTATAAATTACGCGTCGATCGGTCAGGCAATACAGGATATGATCCCCGGTTTTTATGGCTATTATTTTATGAATCATTTTAAACCGTACTTACAGATTAAAATAACGTCAGAGGAACAGCAAAAGGCTTACCGGAATATCATCGACTTCTGGGATACAACGACTATTAAAATACCTCTATTTATGCGGCTGGTCAGCTTTATTTCCTACCGTTTTATGCCGAAAGCATCGATGGCGCAAATGACACGCCAAATGGACGCTCAGATACAGAAATATCTGAATCCTACCGAGGAGGAATATGAAAAGTTTAAAAATCAGACAGCCAGTAATGTACGGCTGAAAAACAGCCTGCTGCTGAGGTGGCATCCCGCTTATATTTCTCAGAGAAAATTTATGAAACGGCTTCAGGATCAGGGGTATAATGATATTTTTATCCCAAATATGATTGCTCTGTCGCCGAAATATAAGGAGTATCACGAGGCGCTCACACGTATAAATGACCGGATTTGTAAGGATTTGGGGTTATATTATGATTCGGGGTATCGGCTTGTTATGAAGAAAAAATAAATGTAGCCACCAGGAAAATGCATTCTTTCCCACATGTCGGTCCGGCGCAAATAACCTGATTAAATTCCTGATGATATTTCCAGTTATTATTCATACATTTCTTGTTATATTTTTGTGCAAAGTATTGCTTTCTTCGTGCAAATAACATATACTATAATTATCACAGAAAGGGGTTGATTATATGGCTGGAAATACCACAAACATCAGTATCCGGATAGATTCTGATTTAAAAGCACAGGCCGATGCCCTGTTTAATGAACTGGGTATGAACCTGACTACGGCGTTCAATATCTTTGTGCGTCAATCGCTTCGTGAAGGCGGTATACCATTTCAGGTGAAGTTGGAACAGCCCAACAAAGAAACGGTTACCGCCATGTTGGAAGCGGAAAGGATTGCGAGAGACCCATCTGTAAAGGGTTACAATGACCTTGATGAGTTATTCGCAGACTTGTCCTGACGCTGGCCCGCACCGGAACGCACAGTGACTTATTTGGCAAATGACAGTGCATAGAGTACACTCGCGCCGCCCATCCCAATTAAAAAATACCAGATCAGGCAGTATACCGCCATCCGTTTCATAGACCGCCCACGGGCATCATACTGCGAGATCCAGTCGATCAGCGCGCCATGCCGTACCTTCCATAAAGATGTCTGAAAGTAAAACAGCATACAGAAGCAGATAAAGGTAACAAAAAACAAAATAAGCGCCTGTCTCCCGGCATTGCCCTCATCCTGCCACTGCTGTACCAGTTCTGCCACGCCGCCGTCATGCTGTGACACGGTGATCCCGTGGCTTTCCAATAGCGACAGCATTTCCTCCAGAGAAGCTCCGTCATTCAACTGGATAAAATATTTATATGAGGCTGTTTTTGATGTCTCCTCTCCGGGCAATGCCCCTGTCTCCGCTCCTTTTGTATTCCCGGTCTGGCCCAGTGCCTTAATGATGGCCTCATATCCATCCAGCGTTGTGTATACATATCGTGTCTGACGGTCCGCATCCGCCATCTCGGAGACATCCTCATGGGAGATCCCGGCGATTCTCACCCGCTGGATCGGGGCCGCGCCTATCCCGAAGGTTTCCAGCAGATGGTCCTGATCTGAGCTTACCGGGAGTTTATCCTTTTTCTCATTGGTCATCGATGCCAGAACGCTCTGGTCCAGCACGATATATGGCATATTACCGGCCAGCGGCACGGCGAGCACATCCCCATACAGTTCGGTCAGGTGATCCGTCTCCGTTCCCACCAGCGTCACCTCCGTCTGGTAGCTGCCGTAGGAGAGTGTCTGCACACTTTCTTCATATCGAACGATCTGCCGGACCCCGGATATTTCCCGCAGCGCATCCAGATTTCCCAGAGATGACTCCAAAAGCTCGCACCGAAGCTCCAACGGCCGGTGCATTTCATTATACAGGCCGTAAAATACCGCGGCACCGGAAAACAGCCATTGGAACGCCAGGATGACCACCGCCATCAGGACCGGCGTCGTCTTTTGCCGGAGAATCTTCCATGAATACCGAAAACATTCAATCCTCCCCATAGCCAGCCCTCCGGCGTCTTTTCCGTATCAGCGCGGGGATCAGGGTTCCGGCTGCGACGACCAGCGCCAGGGCACCGATACCGATTAGGAGCTGGTTCCCTATACCGTCCTCCTCATTATCCTGCGGACTCAAAGATGCGTTTATCTTCAGCGGATTGATGGTGATCGATATCTCTTCTTCGGCTGTATATTCATTGCCCGCCTCATCCTCATAGATCAGTTCAACGGTTCCAATGGTCTTTCCATAGCGCCCCTGATCCTCCTCTGCCTGAGGATTGACCATCCCCGCAAAAAGGCTCAGTTCCCCCGATGCAGCGCTCCCGCCCTCCATATTTCCAAGGAACAGGCTTTTTTCCGCACTGAGGCCCGGCACATTGATCTGGCAGCGGGCATTATAGATCTTACCGCGGCCCAGGTTCATGGCCTGGACAGGGAGCGTCATACTGTCACCGGCGTTCACCTCCGTGGTCATCGCTCCTACTTCCAGTGCCACATCGAGCTTCTGCCGCAGAGCGATCTCAATGTTCCCCGAAGATGACAGAGAGACTGCGTCCGGATTATCATAAGCCATGGACAGGGTTATGGTATACTTCCCGTCTCCGGCCTTTTCATCGGTCTTAAAGGTTAAGGGGAGCTCCAGGGCCGCCAGAGATGCCAGAGAATCAAAATAAAACACGTTGCTGTCGGACTGGAGGGAGATTCCCTCAGCCTCACACGTGACCGTCACAGTCATGTTCTGTACAGATTTCAGCTTATTGGTATTTTTTAACACCGCAGTGAACGAAAACGTATCCCCGGATTCGATCTTTTCAGGCATCCCCGTACACTTCTCGATGATGACCTTTGGCTCGGAGGTCGGGTCCTCCGGTTCCTCCACTGCTGCCGGCGGCTGGGTTTCCGGTTCCGTGCTCTTACCGTCAGTGATCTGGATATAGGTCGTAAAAGACTGGGTCATGGATACGCCCTCATAGGTATAATCAATATTCAGTATCACCGGATAGACACCGTTTTGATAACCGTCCTGGAGCTCAAATCCAAACTTTACCAGGTATACCCGGCGCACTTCATCTGTTCCATTAATCTTCTCATCTGTCTTTAATATCGTTTTCTGATAGTTTTTAAATACAAACGGTGAACCGGTCGTGGCACCCAGATCCGGTATCACCCGAATCGACGGGATGTCGATGGCTGCATCTGTATACAAAGGCAGGACCACCGTCGCAAGGCCACTGCCAACTGAGGGCGCATAGCCATCCCGGTAAGCCCGGTCCATACCATCATAGATGTTCTCATCGTCCGTCATCAGAAGGTTCTGGAGCACGGGCAGACCGCCGGTTTCATCCTCCGTATCCGGAGGCGCATCGCTGCCGGATGGGGCTTTTGTATCCGTTTCTGTTCCGGCGGCACCTGTTCCCGATCCAGTGGCACCCGTTCCGGCGGTATCCTTTCCCGCTCCAGCAGAATCCGTATCCGTACCCGCCCCGGAGTCACTTCCTTTTGCGCCATTTTTTGCATCACTTTCCCCACTCTCATCCGTCGCATCCGCTGCCACGCCCTGCGCAGCTTCCCCCGCATTCCCTTCCGATGACTGCACCGTATCCGCGGCCGCAGCATAGCTATGGCACAGACTGCCGGATACGATCAAAGCCAGGACTATTGTCATACCAATAAGTGTTTTTCTCATTCTTATCTCTCATCTCCTGTCAATATCCCCTGGACAAGTCCAAAGGTTCTGTCAAATACGTAAGGCACCGCAGCGCTGTCCGAAAAGCACAGGACTGCCATTTTATACTGTTCGATATTGAGCCCTGCCTGCTGCCAGAAATTTTTTTCTTCCTCATAGGTCAGGTCGTACAGGCCGCTGCCAATCACCAGTAGCTGGGGCTGCGCCGCCAGAGCCTGGAGCAGGAGCATCATACACCGGTCATAGCTGCCGATGAACTGCACCCGCACATTTCTTTTATCCCACAACGGCCCCGCCTTGAGGACCGGCCTTAACCGTTCCAGCGCCTGCCCGCGGGTCATGCCTCCCAGTAACAGGGGGAGCACACAATAATCCATCACGGTCAGATCCCTCAGATACGGGAACACTTCCGGCAGCGCCGCTATCCGCCCGTACCTTTGTATACTTCCTTCATCGGGCTGAGCCAGACCGGCAGTCATGCGGTAAAGATCGGTCAGGTCATGGCTCCGGCCATGGATCAGTACCCGCTCGCCCTTATGGACGGCAAGGCTCTGACGTTCCACTGTCAGCCTGCCATCCCTGTGCCATTTTGTGACCTGCTCCAGCCGGAGCAGTACGTCCGCAGATCGTTCTCCCATCATCTCATCCCTCCCTGGAGCGGTCACGGATGCACCGCAGTGTTCCGCCATCCATTTCACAGACGATGTCACACAAAACATCGATATCGTTCTGGCTGTGGCTGGAGAGCAGGATCGTCTTATGCTGCCGCTTCAATTCCAGTATGAGTTGGTGGATCTGAGCCACGCCCTTTTTGTCCAGTCCATTAAAAGGCTCGTCCAGGATGAGGATGGACGGGTCCTCCATGATCGCCTGAGCGATCCCCAGGCGCTGGCGCATCCCCAGGGAGTACTTGGACACGTTCTTTTTAAGGTCCGGGTCCAGCCCCACCTTGCGGATCGTATCCCGTATGGCCGGGCGGACCACCTTTTTTCTCAAGGACGCCAATATCTCCAGATTTTTGAGGCCTGTGAGCCCCGGCAGGAAGCCGGGTGTTTCAATGATGAGGCCGATGTCCTCCGGAAAGTCCACATCCTTACCGATCTGTTTATAATCCACAAAGATCTTTCCACGGGTAGGGATCAGAAATCCGCAGATACATTTCATCAGCACGGTCTTCCCGCTGCCGTTATTGCCCACGATCCCGTAAATGCGCCCTTCCTCAAACTCCCAGGAAACATCGTTCAATACCTGCTCATCCCCAAAGACCATGGATACATGATCCACCTTGATTACCGTTCGCATCTTCTCACCTAACTTTCCGTTCCCTTGAACACAAAACCGTAATGGCGCATGGCCCGCACCGTAACTAAAAGGAGCACCGCCAGGAGCAGGGCAAATATGAGCCCGGTCTGCCCCAGGGTTGGGAGCTGGTCATACCCGAAATCATGCATGGCGTAGGTGGCATGGTTCAGTGGCGATAACCATCCGACCCAGACGCGGGCCTTATAGTAGAGGACATCCGGCAGTCTCAGCAGCTTCTGGATGTTTTCCGGGTTCAGCAGCAGCCCGTACACACTAAAGCTCAGCACACTGATGATACCGGCCATCTGCCCTTTCCACAGATTAAAGAACAGCATGATGAACACCATGACCAGCGTATATAAGAGCAGCAGCCCGAAAATACACAGCATCGCGCCATAGGGCCGGCTCATCTCCAGTGTCTTTACCGTGGCCGGCAGTGCGATCCTTTTCCCTTCATCCGAGTAGGCCAGTATGGCTGCCGTACGGCTCCATGTATTTTTTGTAAAGGACATGCGCATGCACAACAGACAGGTGGACGCCAGGACAAACAGCAGATAGACCGCCGTGGCCATAAATATATAAACCATCTGCCCGAACACCCATGTTTTACGGCTCCCCCGGGCGAGGAAAAAGGGTGTAGCCGGAGTGATGAAGGGCATGTCCGCAAATAACAGCAGCAGCAACAGGGATGAGAGCAGGATGGAATTGCTGTCGCCAAATGTCCACACAAAAGCTTCCACGAGCTGCATCGTCGTCTCATGCGCCTCAGCAAAGGCCACCGTCTTGTCCGTCAGCAGAAAGCAGAGGATAAATGCCAGGATGAAGGTGGCAATGACCCTTGTATTGCCTTTCCAAAGGCGGAAATTATAGAGCGCCGTCCACCCGACCAGTTTCAGTTTTCTAAACATACATCAGCCTCCTTCTGGCAGACTCCACAAACGCCCAGGAAGCAAATGCCGTCAGCGCGAGGAGCCACAGGCAGACGCTCCATGTATCCGCCGGCCATATTTCCGACGGGTCCAGCCACTGCTTTGGATAGAGCAGGTTGCATCCGGTGAAGTACCGCTCACAGAATATGATGAGTAGATATTCCGCCATGAACGGGGAGAGCCACGCCATATAGCGGTTATTGATGGCCGTGGATATCCACAGTCCGGTGACGGCCCCCAGCGCCCCAAAGCAAAAGTAACGGGCCAGCAGACGGACCGACACGGCAAGCCATATCCGGGCAGCCGATGCCCCCGCGCCAGACGTTCCCGCCGCCCCCGTGGATGCACCGGACACCCCAGACGTTCCTGCCGCTGCCCCAAAACCTCCGGACGACCCAGACGTTCCTGCCGCTGCCCCGGAACCCCCGGACGCCCCGGCGGTTCCTGCCGATGGATCAGCCTCCGTAACCTGTGCCTGTGAGGATGCTCCCATAGATGCTCCCGCGGGGGCTTCTAGTCCGGAAAAGACGAGGAACGCCGCCACGTAGAGCCCCAATGCTCCCACCACTAAGACAAGTCCTCCTGAGAGGGCTGTGGCTGTGACTTTGGAGATGAGCCAGGTCCGGCGTTTGACCCGCCCCAGGGAAAAACGCAGTATCCCGGATTTATATTCGTCGATAAAGCTGGCGGAAAAAGGCAGGGTACACAAAACAGGCAGGCAGAAGAGCATTGTGTCGCCGGTCAGTGTGTCGTATATAAAATTTATCGTCCAGTCCTGTTCCAGGGCTTTTCCGTCGCGAATAATCCCGGCAATGGTATCCAGCCGTGTCAACAGTGCCAGCAGCACCATGGCGGCAATGCTGAGATATATCCAGCGGATGGAAAAGGCCCGGCGGGCGTCATAAGTAAGCATCATTCTATTCTCCATATCTGACGGATACGCCGGCTTATAAAACTTAACATGTAGCAGTTTCTGTGGTAATAGTTCGGCATCCCTCAACTGTTATGTTACCGGGCTCCGTGCTAATAACCAAGCTCCACATTGATCGTACTTCCATCAATCGCATTGATCATCGTGAGGTCGATGTCCGGAAAATAAAGTTGGTCATCCTCTATGTATACATCACCTTTAAAACCGTATGCCGGCACAAGAAGGAAATTGTCGGTGCCTTTTTCCCGTATCCGCATCATATAAAGCGTCATATCCGTTACTTTTACATAAGCACTGTTTAGTCTGGCCGCATCATCCTCACCTAAAAGCTTCGTCATCGTATATTCGGATTGGAGCTGACTTTTAAAGCGCTCATAAATTTCATCCATACTCAGCAGCTTTACATTTTCAGACACTGTCTCTGTAATTTCAAGCGGCGAATACCAACTGACACCGATAACCTTTCCGTTCACCAGATTAACCTGCATGTTTTCGTAATAATAACGGGCCGCATAGGCATCATCACTTTTTATAGTTCCGAGTATTGTATAAAATACCGGAAGCCCGTCCAATGCAGGTGTAAACGAATATGTGAACTTACTGTACTCCTTGTCTTCCTCTGGTGGCGAATCTGAAGCGCCCTCTCCGGAATCAGCAAAACACATATCGAGTAGCCAGCCTTCAAACCCCAGCTCTGCAATTAAAGGATACACTATTTTATCCGCATCTTCTGGCGATAAAGAAGTACCGGGGCTTTCATTACGAATATCCATCTCGTCATAAAACCCAGAATTCAGACAATGCATTGTATAATCCGAAGCATCACGGTTTATAGCCCAAATATAACCGTGATGGCCATCTACATCCGCTTCAATTTGTAATTCCTGACTTAAATCCTCATTGGCATACTGATCAAAATCCTGATTAAAAGTGGAATACAAATCATAGTAAGAATATGGATGGAAAGTCCAATCCGTTTCTTTCCGATTATAGGATTCCGGGGCGCTGGCATAATCCTGCTCCAGAGCGCTTATAAGGCCATTGATATATTCAATATAATTATCGGCATCCTGCTCGCTTCCATATTCTTCTATCAGCTTCTCCCGGTTACTTATCATTTGCTTGAAGTTCAATATCTCCTCTGATAGCTCCGATTTCGTTTTAACCGTCGTGGGCTCATATGGTGTACTGTCTTTGAAAAGCGCTTTAGACCATAGCTTCACCTCATCCACGCTGATGCTTCGGGGCACGCCCCGATATACGGATAAACTGCCATGGAGCTCAGGCGTATACGATATATCCATCCGAATCTCCACGTTCTGATCTGCGGCAGTAAATACCTCATTTTTCACAAAGGTTTCGGCTCCGGCGCCTTCCATATCTTTTCCTGATGCTGTTTCTATCTGGTCGGACAGGTTGCCGCCTTTATTGACTACAATGTCGTCATCTGGATTTTCCTGACAGGCGGATACGAGAAAGGATGCTGTCAGCAGAATAAATAGTAGTTTTTTGAGTTTCATAAACATAACCTCTCTTTCGTAAAATTTCGGTGATGCAGTGTGGTGCAGGTTTTAGTTCTGTACCGGGGGTATCACTGGCATTCAGAGTTTTTATTATTTTATCCTGCTATTGTTTCGTACTTGTAAATTTATAAATTGTATGAACTAAGTTTTCCTAAATCGGGTCCACCATCAATACAAAAAAGACAGTTATCCTGTGTTAAAAGACAACATATTTATTATTTCACTAAAACAGTTATACTAATACTGCGCAAAGGTACCTGAGTAGCTAAAAAAGAAAAAGAGGAGGAATACTATGAAAAAAATCTCAAAGAAAAAAGTCAATCTTGTTCTGGTTCTATGTTTATTGTTAGTAATGCTATTTTCTACAACAGCATTTGCTGGAACACAACGCCAATTCTGGAACATGGACATCCGAGCCTGGGGAGGTGAAAGTGTTCTGACTGGAAGAAACAAAGAAACAGCAAATAATTACTCATGGGTAAACGTAACAAGTATGAAATCTGTAGGGAAAGTAACCGTAGGCTTTAGAGCGCCAACTTGGTATTATGGCGCCAATACAACGGTATCTGTAGGTGTAAATACAAATCAGTGGATTAAATGTACATATGGATATACAAGCTATATTGGCTGGCCAATATATTTGTATGCAAAAAATTATTATACCAACTCAGGAACAGGCTCGATTGACGGTTGGGTTAATTACGAATAGTAAAACGGGGCGTAGCTAAGGCTGCGCCCTATAAAAAGGATGGTCAGTAATGATAAAAAATGAACTTATTAAATGTATCCATCGTAAACGTTTTAAAATAACAATACTAATTATATGCATTTTATTATTTCTTCAATTCATCTTTTATACGATAAGCATTTATGGCAGCACCTCCATAGAGCTTCTACCACAGACTCAAATGGGGTTCATACACGGGGCAAAATTAAGAGGATGTTTTCATTTTCTTATTATTGTAATGCCACTTTTTTCTTTTAGTCTGTTTAGCGATAGTTATCTGACAGAAAAAGAAAACGATACACACTCTCTTTATTTCACACGCTTATCAGCCAAAAATTATCTATTGTATAAAGGCATTGCCATAGTTATTATTAATTTTTGTGTTAGTTTTATTCTATTAAGCTTTTATGAAATATCTATTTGGATTGCAACCCCTGATATAGGTGTTCTTTCCGGTTACGGACTGCCGGCATATCAAATGATCAGCATCCATGATCCTGTTCTTTTTGATTCTTTTGCCGTAGGAATGCCTCATTTATATAATCTCTTTATTATAGCTCTTTTTAGTCTTCTTTCAGTATGTGAAGGAGTTATTGGTTATTCACTATCTTTGGTTATTGATAGGATTAAGCCCGTTTATATGTATTCGTATTTGTTTATTGGTTTTAATTTGATTAATATAATAGTACCATTGGAATATCAAATCACAATGTTTATCCAGACATACCCGGCAACCATTAAGCAATTCCTGACGACTATTATTTTATGGATTATTCTAACAGTCGGATTATTATTGATTGGTGTGTATAAAAAACATGAATAGAAAAATACTTAAAATCAGTGTTTTCCATACTTTTTTAAATTTTAGTATATTAATACTATATACTCACAGTATTCATTTTTATGACAATACAGCTTCACTTGATAATTTCTATGATTTTATGAACTATGGGCCTTTTGCAGTCGAATATATGATCTGTTGTTCTACGTTATTCTATATTGAAAAAGATTATATACTTTTAAGATTTTCCGACATAAAAATGGTGCAATGGCATTATGCTAAAAATACTTTAATAATTACAACATTTTATATTTTTATAAATTATTTACCTAAGTTTATTTCAATAATAAAGCAGGACTTACTTACTCCGGATTATTTTATAACATTTATGCAAAAAGTTCTGGCTTACTTAATTTTAGGGGAAATTTTGCTTATTCTCTTTTTCAAAGGTTTTAAATTACGTTTTGTAAAAGTATGTGTAGGTTATCTTTTAGCAATACTATTATTACCAGGAATATTTAATATGTATGCTTTTTATATTATAGGAAATATTTCAGATTGTATAAAACTGATTATTATTATACTAATTATTAACATTTATTTAGTAAACTGCAGGAAAGGAGACTTTATATGTGAATAAACATAGCACTACAAAAGTCCTTATTTCATTATATGCATTATTGTTACTATTTTGTGTAATTGTTTTATCCAATGAGCTTTCTACCGATTTGTATTCTATTGAAGATATTTGGTTACGCCTTTTTGGATATGGCTACATTAATGAACAGCTTTCTATTATTAATATCATTTGGGTTACAATGCCTACGATAATTGTTATTTCCTGTTTTGCAGATAGTGTATGTAAAGAAGTTAATAGAAATGCACAATATATATTTATACGCACTTCTAAAAAAGGACATATATTAATTACAAAGATAATAAGCCTTTTATTTCAATACTTAAAAGCAAAAATTTTGACAAGCACCATTGCTCTTGCTTTAATTATATTACGGGGTTATCGTACAAACTTCATGGCAGAGACAATAAGAATCGTAATATTACAGACGATTCTCAATATAGGTGTAGAATATTTTATGGTTATCCTTTGTAATATTTTATCTCTGCAAATAAATTCTATATCCGGATATATAATTACAATAACACTATACCTACTATGTACAATTATATTCTGCTCTTTTTACTACCAAAATAAAATAGAGCTTTGGAGTATGCCTTTTGTGCAGCAAATAAGTCCGGTAAAGGTTATTCATAAATATATGGTTCCAACGAATATAAGCTACATAAAGCTGGTAATAACAGAAAGTTTATATATCTTACTCATAATGGTATATGGAAGATATGTCATTAAAAGAAAGGAATTTTATCAAGGTGACTACTCATGAATAAAATAGTCTTAGAAAATTATACCAAGATAATCAATCGAAAATGTATTTTGAATAATATTAATATGAGCTTAGACAGCAACAAAATATATGGTTTTATTGGCAGGAATGGGTCAGGTAAAACAATGCTGCTTCGTGCCTTTTGCGGACTGATAAAGCCAACAAAAGGCAGGATTCTCATCGACGGAATGGAATTAACAAAAGACTTAGATTTCCCGCCTTCCTGTGGCGCCATTATCGAGACACCTGGCTTCTGGAATGAATTTACTGGTTTTGAGTGTCTGAAAACAATTGCACGAATCAAAAAAATTATTTCTGATACTGAAATCAAAAAATGGATGGAAGCATTTGAACTAGACAGTAATGATAAAAGACCTTATAGAAAATACTCGTTAGGAATGAAACAAAAATTGGCATTAGTTCAGGCCTTTATGGAGCGACCTGACCTGATTATTTTGGACGAACCTACAAATGCACTGGACGAAAACAGTATAAAAATTTTCAGAGATATCACCCAAAAAGAACATCAACGGGGAGCCACCATTTTACTGGCCAGCCATCAGAGGGAGGATATTAATATATTGTGCAATGAAGTTTACTTATTAAAGGATGGATATGCAAACAAATTAGAGGAGTAGGATATGAATACAAATATTTCAAAGCATATATTTATCAAAATACTTTCCATAATACTATTTATAACTATTATTATTGGCTTACTCACCCGATTCTCCATACATACATATGAGTTCTATAATATTTATGATGATGCCTCAAATTATATATATTACCCCTTCAATGATTTGGAGTATGCCAACGGGTATTATAAAAAAATTGATAGCTTCGAGGCATTGGAACAGCAATCTGACTACATAATAAGAGGTACAGTATCACGTGATCGTGATGTACTAGAAGGATGTATAAAAACCGTAATTAACTGTAATTCTGTACTTAAGGGAGAGCTTTCATCAGAGAACATTTCCATATATGAACCTATTAATCTTGATACATCCGGTGCATATTTGTTTATTACCTTTGACGGATATAATTGCTTAAAAGAGGGAAATGAGTACTTGTTTTTTTTAAAGGAAACAGATATACCCGATGAATTTATGTATGTCTACCCTGCATTTGGAAAATTTCCACTTGATTACAGTACACAATCCTTTGCCATCATTCCGTCCAAGGACAAAGAGATTATTTATAGTACCTACCAAAACTTTGAGCAGGTCTTTCAGAATCAAAAAGAACTGGAGAATTATCTGGAAATACGAAAAATAGCTCTGGAACTGCTAAAATAATTGTTTTTGCTTTATAATGATGTTCTACGAGTCCTGAGATTATCATATCCATTAAACAGTTTCCCCTCGCCCTCATGCAGCGAGGGGGGGGAAGGAAGTTCATGCACAAATTCAGAATTAGCCACTATCCTGTATATTTTGTGTAACACATCTTTCTAATTCCGTAGACTTTTTTAGAAGGAAATACAATCATCAAAGGTATATACAGGGATATCATTTCTGCTCTATAAATTCTGAAACTTATTTGTAATTTTATCAAATATACCTCAGTACAAGATTTTATACTGAGGTATACAAATATGATAAATTTACTATACTATAAAAGAATAATTAATTCGAAAACTAAAAGTAAAATTGATGGTATATTTGATTATCACTTGAATTTTTATATTCCCAAGTACAAATTGCATTGGCACCATGTGACGTTAAATATATCGTATAAGCATGTCCAGCACGGCTAACCATTGTAATAGCAGTATCATTAGGATAAACAGGTTTTGTCAAAAGTGTATAATCCTTCAGTACATTAGTTTCCGCTGTGATAACATTCGCGTTTACACCAATATATGAACGGTTAGCATTTAGTGCCATAGCTGGATTGGCTGCTGATCTTAATGAACTTCTACCGTTAGCCTCACCTCTATATTCCCATTGTTGAGATTTGTTACCCGTAAATGACCATAGCGAGACTAATGTTCCATCCGTTACCGCACCGCTGGTATAACAATTTAACATATTTGAAGATAATCCAATTTCGCAACTATTAATACCGATATAACCAGCATGAACTGATATACTATTAGAAATTAATAAAACCAAAACTACTACGCTGGCAACTATTTTTTTCATAAAAATCCCTCCCTTCATAAAGCATCTTTATATAATAATATAGTAAATTATATCCACAAATTACTGATAAAGCCATAACATATGTAAAAAAAGATAGAGCTCCTACTAAAACAATTATATAAGGTATGTTTACAATTTTTTCTTCAACATTTTTTTAATCCAAAAAGGTGTTATCAATCTCTTGAAAATCATATTTATTTGCCCAAAAGTCTTGCTTATTTATGATTGCTAAACTTCTCATCCCCATCATAGTTATTATAGGAGAGCCATCAGGGGCGGTTGCATTAACTGGTATTTCAAATCTTCCGGTAGTAACTAAAAAAGTATTGTCATACACTCCCACAATTCCAAGATATGAACCATTTTTTAATTCTTGCGCATCATTAATACAGCTTTTATCCAAATCAATGTATTTTCTAAATGATGAATTACCATCATCCATATCTATAATTATATGATTGTCATAAACAGGCAATATATCCGTTATATAATTAAAATCTAAATTATTTGCTTTTAATGATTCAATTATTATCTTTTTGTCTCCATTGTTAACATTTATTTCTGTAACACTATCCGTGTCTTTTTCCAACAAATAGATAAATTTATTATCGTAAGCATCATATACTGTATCCTGCTTCCATTCTACAATTTTTGTCATAGTATCATCTTTGATAGAATATTTATAAATTATATGCTTTTGATTGTAATATGCTTTTAGTGCATCCTCTGACTGTGTATCGAATTCTATAATTTTGATTATCATATAATCATCATATGCGCTCATTAAAAATACACTTTCATTATTGAAATTTTTAATTTCTTTTAAATCACCCGTTTTTAAGTTGATACACACCAAAATATTTTCTTCATTTTTGTTTGTTAAAATAGTATATATATTATCGTTACTATATGTAACTGAATTGGAAATAGCTTCATAATTGTTATAACTTAATAATTGTTTTTTATTTCTTCCATCCAAATCCATCCTATATAATAAACCTGGTTCGTCTGAATCTCCAAAATGACTTAAGAACAAAGAATCATCAAAAACAAATAATAAACATCCACCATTAGCATTTTTTATCCAACTTGTATCTGCCTCTGTATTATGTTCCGAGGAAATATCTGATGATAAATAAATTCTTTGTTTCGTATCAATATCTGTATATAATATATTTGCTGAACCATCTGTATTAAACATTATTTCATAACAACCATACTTACTAGCTGCCATGGGCGTGTTTAACAATCCTGTCCAATCCACAAGCATTTGTAAATTTAAGTTATCTTTATTTTCTAATGACTTATCATTTTCCTTAAAACTTTCATCATAAATTATATCTTCGTCATTATCAATTATGTTTTCAGTAAAATTACAATTCTGGTTCTTATTACATCCATTTAATAGTAAAAATATTAATAGTATTACAATAATCATAATATAAACTTTTTTCATTATATTGCTCCTGACTAACTAACGTTTAAACTATCTTAATAATTAGTTCATTCATCTGTACTCATTTTCAAAATCTTAAATATCTTATGTATTAGCCAAATGCCACCTAATACAGCCCCTAAAGTAACTATAATCCAAATCCAATCTGGTATTAGCGGAGGCTCTTGGATAATCTCCGGACTTATGACAATATCATGATTAATCTCAGCTTTCCGGTACTCAGCTTCTACCTTTATAGTCTCATTCAATTCTTTCGTTTCTCCGAAATTGTTTATATATGTTATATGAATGTTCCCAGTTAATGTACCTTCTTCCTGTGTTACCAGATTAAGATTCACGCTGGCATCTTCCGATGCCTTTAATTCCTCCACTATAAAAGATGAAGTGCTCTCAAAGGCATCTCCTTCAATAGAAATCTCAACATCTCTCACTGCAGCATATCCCTTATTGGTCAAAGTGAACCCAAAACGACCACTACCGTCATCGTAGGCCGCATTGATTTTTTCCGGAAGCTCCAGACTGGTTATTGCTATGTTTTCCACTGGTGTCAGGTTGATCTGTACTGTATCCTTCTTATCTAAGGGAAGGGCATAATAACTACTCACACCTGACAATATCACAGTCAAAGTGCAAATGGTATTTCTTATACTTTCGTCAGCATGGAGCCGAAAGTTTGCCTTATAACGCTTTCCAGCTTCAAGAGTTCCAAGAAATACCCTGTCGGTATCCTCAACAAAAGACAGGCCATATGGCAAAGAAAGGGATACGATGGCATTTTTAATGCTCTCATCGCCTTGTGTAGCTGCAATAGTTATAGCACAATCAAAATCTGTACCGGCCAATACAGGTGAGTCTCCGTAATAAATATCGTCCACAATAAATTGAGACGCACGGATCAGCTTCTCCGATATTGTTTCCATCGGCTCCAATGTGCTCCCGGTTTCCCCCATTGATCCATTCCCCAAGGATGTATCTTCTATCGACTCCGTCAAAGTTTCGCTTTCAGGCAGGCTTTCATTGATTGTTTCAGTCTCACTTTCTCCATTATTTTCACCGGGATATGTCTCTGATTGACATTGAATGACGGTTATTTCCACCTGCTCCATATCAAGATTGGCCAGAGCATCCTTATATGTATATTTAAAGGAGAAGCAATTGGAGCCTCCTATATATTGAACCCAAAACGATAGGGTATATCCCATACCATTTCTCTCTACGCGCGCATCCCCATTTATGCTATCGCTCTTATTCTCTGAAATAAAAGATTTTGTATCCAATTTAGCCTGTACCTGATTGCACTCTCCATAGGGTAGTCGCGGGTCTATCAAATACACCTTTACCAGAGCTTTATCCCCCAAATGAAGAGTCGTAAGATCGGCCGTATCCTCAGTATTACGAAGTGTGTAACCCAAAACGACTACATATTTAGATTGGGGGCTCGCGGCTCCCCAACTGACGTTTTCTAAGAGGAAAACAAGGGAAAAGCCCACCATACAGCATAGCATTAACTTCCTAAAGTGATTCATAAGTTTTTCTCCTCGTGATTCATCCGGATACTTTCCTCCAAATTATCAAAAGAAATATGTTATCCCAGAATTTATGTTATATGCACCTTTGAAATAATCCTCTTTGAATGTCTACGCAGTACACAAAATGAATTCATTACGCTATCTTTAGTTCCGATGGCCACTCCTAAATATAAAATGCCATAAAATATAATTAAAACTACCGGCACATCACAATCAAATATTGCTGGAAAATGGAACAGCGGCCAAAAGCTCAGCCATATTAGTGACCGCACTCCGCACACATACAGCATAGGGCAAAGCTCCAAAACAATTGTCGCCACAAAAAATACTGACAATGTATTTTTAATTTTACAGGACAACCAGGATATAACTCCTACCGCCGCAAGTGAGAACAATACGCGGAACAGTACCTGTATAACCATCATATGATAAATACAAAGCCATGACGGTACGCCGGAAAATACCTCAAGGCTGCAAGCCGGAGCGAGGAGCTGAGGAAAATCATAGCTGATACCCACATTGATATATCGGGGAATCAACGACAAAGCAGCAAACATACCCCCAAAACCATAACCAATATGCAATTTTACTGAGGTCAGCAACTTAGGGCCCAGAGGGGTCACCATAAGGACACTTTCCATACCCGTCATCTTTTCCACAGAAAACAGACTTCCAAATCCAAAGATAAGAACAAGAAACAGGATCATCATTTCATAGATATCGGTCGAATGGTCCATGTCAAACATTTTATCATATCCAGTGTCATAGACCAGCCAGGCCTTTGGATGATCATCAATATAGGAAAGCTTAACATCAATGATTCGATCAAAGACTTCTTTTTTACTCTCTAACCCTGAGTAGGCTTCCCTGGCACTCGCATATTGCTCTTGTGTTAATACTCCAAGCATCATCGCATCCTCCAGCTCATACAAAGGCCTAAAATTCTCATTTTCTTTATTCACCAGTGCAACAGTAGTTTCCGTAATCCGGCCACCCCATTGTATCATATAATCCTTATAGATATTCTCATTGAGACTTATGTAAGCGGGCTCATCGACACTCTGAATAATAAGGAACAAAATATACGCACCAAATATAAAAATGGCCCCGTTCATTTTGAGTAATTTATATAGCTCATGCTTTATAAGGCGTTTCTTCAATACGGCTGTTTTTTTATGGTACCGGAGTCTGTTTCCAGCAGTCCAATGGAGAACCCGGACAGTCCGTTTCGTATAAACTACTATTCCACGCTGGAACTCCCATATAAAAACAGCGCTAAACAAAAGTAATAAAAGGAAGCCTCCCACACATTCCACCCATAAAATAGGTAATGGATTTCCAAAAAAATAAAGCTGAATATAGCTTCCCAAAACCTCATTGGTATTCATGAAGCTGAATATATTCATGTAACGAAAAAGATTATAATGCCCGATTCCTGAGATGCTCACACGAATCAGGTAATTCAATCCAATAAAGGCCAAGCCTACTCCCCACCCGGTGTAGATGTTTGCAGCCAGATAGGTGCATAGCATCAACCATACACCAACAACTATGGCGCTGATCCACTTAGCCGCAAGAAATACAAGAACATATTGCCCCACTGATATCGGCCAAACGCACTGGATCAATGATGGCATCGACTGGACAGCGCGATCCAGTCTGCCCAGACCATATACGCTATTATAATATAACAAATTCATACAATATAGGGTGCATACAATCCCAATCAAACTGATAGCCACCGCCCCTAATTTGGCGAGTGCTATTCTTCCATGGCCGCCGGGCAGTGAATAATTAAGTTCCAACATCCCGCTATCTTTTTCTTCCCGCAAAAGAACGGACGACATGAGTAATACAAAGACGATAAGCAATACATCTGTCAAACGAAATTCTAATGCCGACATAATGCCGATTTCAGGAAAATAGTCAGTTTTTATCTCCCCCATATCTTCATAGGCTTTAGCCTGAGCCTTAATACTCTTTTCAGAAAAGGAATCCCCGGATTCAGTTTTAAATATTGAAATCTGTGACAGACCATCCGCTTTTTTTTGAATATTCTCCAGATAACTGTCATAATCAAATACCGTATCCAGTTCCTTTTTTATCTGGGAAATAAACTGGTATTCCTCCTGCAGATTATCCGTATAGCGCATATAATTTCCAAGCTGGTATACACGCTGAAACTCTTTAATAATGGCTGAGTTTTCTTTTCTCACGGCTCGGCTGTACTCACTTATGCCGTTGGCCTCTACCCGCATAATCTGGTCAATGGTACGAATACCGTCAATACGCCGGAATATTTCATCTACAAATACTTTTTTCTCTTCCATGGAGAATCCGGACAACTCACGAGTCATCTTCTTATAGGCAGAACTGTTCTTATTTAATGTCATCTGACCATTGATGAACAGCAGTAAAAAATTAATAAATATAAGAGCCATAACACCAAATAAAAATGACCGCTTACACCACAATTTATTCAACTCAAAAATAATGGTTTTGATCATACATCCACCGGCTCTCCAAATAGCTGAAGATAGATCGCCTCAATACTGGAAGCATGATGGAACCTTTCCTTCAACTCATCAACGCTCCCCCGCTCCACAAGATGCCCTTCCTTCAACACTAATATCTCATCAGCCACCGTTTCAACATCTGAAACCACATGGGTAGCCACAAGAATGATCCGATCTTTAGATAATTCCTTCAATTGCAAACGCAGACTTACCCGCTCCCTTGGATCTAAGCCAGCCGTTGGCTCATCCAGAATCAGCAGCTTTGGATCACCCAGGAGTGCTGACGCCAGAAGTATCCGCTGCTTCATCCCCCCAGAGTAATTTTCCAGGCGTTTACCAAGCTCCGGAAGCAAATGTACTTGATCCGCAACCCGATTAATTTCTGACTTTGTCTCCTCCGACGTAATTTCCTTTAATACACACATATAATCCAGAAAACGCCTCCCGGTAAAACCGCTGTACAGCCCCTGCTGCTGCGGCATGAAGCCAAGGATACGTCGATAATTTTTACCAAGCTTTAAAATCTCATGGCCGTTCCATAGTACCTTTCCCGCATCCGGACGTAGAATCCCCGCCACAATTTTCATAAGTGTTGATTTTCCCGCACCGTTTGGTCCTAATAATCCATAAAGGCCCTCAGATAGTGTAAAAGAAACATCTTCGAGAGCGGATTTTTTTATTATTTCAGGTCTTCCAATGCCCTTTATGGACATTTTTCGTTCCCTTCGAATATAGACTTTATTCAGATTGGATATTGTCAACTCCATAGAATCCCCTCTCTGACACTGTACAGTTATGTCCAAAATTCATCATTAATAAAATACTACTCCCCCAAGAAGGTGTTTTTTATCGGTTCAAGATCATAATTTGACTGCCAATAGTCTTCGATATCAATTAACGCCAGATTATCCATAATCATATTATAGGTTATTGGGTTTCCTGCCGGATCAAAGCTATCCATTGGAATTTCCAGATACCCTGATGTAATTAAATACTTATCACCATAAGAAGCAATAATGGCCGGATAAATATCATTAGATATATTTTTCATTTCCCGAGCTTCCAAAGTGGTTAAATCTAAACTAAATCTTAATCCCGCTGCAGCGTAAAGCATATGATTGTCCTTAATACTGATAATACCGGAAAACTCCTCTTTATCAATTCCATGCTCTGATAAAGAAGCAATTACAATAACTTCTGTTTTATCACGCGTATCAATTTTTTTAAGACAATCATTAAGCATGTCAAAGACGTACAGGAATGGACCTTCATACATTTCAGAAATGTCGTTCTGTTGCCATTCAACAACTTCTGACAACTGATTTTCGTTTAAAGAATAACGGTATACGATGTGGGTGGTATTAATATATACATCCATACCATCTGTATATTCGTCAGACGAAGGTCTATCCAATGCTTTTATAATAATACAATCATTGTATGCCGCCATTATAAAATTATTTTCATTAGCCATCGTACAAAGTTCTAAAATATCACCATTCTCAATATTTATTCTAGCCAAAACAACATCACCAGAGTTTTTAGTTAATAACGAATATAAGTATTGACCATCACTAACAATGGATCCCGTAATCGGAAGATAATCCCTAAATTCCATTATTTTTTTTCGATTTTCACCGTTTAAATCAGCCATATATAATGTTCCAACCGTTTCTTCAGATCCATAACTATGAATAAACAGATGGTCCATCGCCACAAAAAGGAAAACCCCGCCCAAAGTATCATTAATATAACTTGGGTCTGCTTCAGAACGATGATCCGAGGATAAATCTGGTGATAAATAAATCCTTTGTTTCGATGCCACATCGGTATATAAAATATTTCCTGTATAGTTCCCATTTGAAAACATTTCATAACATCCGGTATCACTTATTGCCCACGGATTATTTAATAATCCTCCAAGGGGAACAACCATTTCAAGATTATATTTATTGGTACTATTTTCATTCATGGCATCTGCCAAGGAAAAACTACTGCTTCTTACATTATTGTTTTTAACACTTGTTTCTATGCCTGTCTGTTTATTACACTTACACGAAAATAGACTGCACAAACAAAGTACTATGCTAAAAAGCATGCATAACTTTTTCATATTTAAACTCCTAAAAAGGTATCCAAGGTTGTTCTTATCACCTTGGATACCAAAATAAAATAATTTCTAATTCCGATAAGACCATATAGTTCCTACAGTCTCTGGTTCTGCTTTAATCCATGTACAGAAAGCCGTACCACCGTTAGACTTTAGATATACAGAACTCGTATGGCCTGCACGGGCAATCATAGAAAGATGGCCATCGGTTCCGAAGGGAATTTGTATAAATGTATAGTCGTCTATGTTGTTATTTGAAGTTGACAGAACATTAACCTGTGTACCAAAATAGGAACGATTTGCATTAATTGCTACACTATTCTTTGCAGCGGATCTAATCGAATACCGGTTATTCCACTCAAATACTGTATTCCATAGCTGTGATGCGTTACCTGTGTAAGACCAGGTGGATACCGGCGTACCCGATGTAACATCGCCAGTTGTATAACAATTAAGCACATCCCCACTACTATCTCTGCTTTGTATAACATGTCCTATGGCACGCGTTTCTGCTGCAAAAGCGTTTAAACTGATTGACAATACAAAAACGATTGCCATCATACTGGCGATACATTTTTTTGTTATTTTCATTTTTTCTTCCTCCCTTTGAAAATCATCTAACTTCATATCTATATCTAATTAATGATGCATTGGAATCACCCTCTCCTATACACATTTTCTAAAACCGCTCTAATTTCTATGTATACATAATATCAGAAAATCTTAAACCAAATCTGTTCTGTCCATCAATTCCAGATTTCTGACTTTGATACCTTATCATGGTATTAAAATCATCAGCCTGTACCTTAAATCCAGCCCCGCCAGCAGACCATATCCAATCCCAGCCAGCCCAGTCATCAGCCCTGGACTCAAATAATCTTCCACTGACAAATCATCAACCCTAAGCGCATTATCTCTTTCACTGAATTTAAAATCACTTCCCATATATTGTAATAAGAGCTGTAATCCCTCCTTACCATGACACAGACACATCTTCTCGTCTTCAACCTTTCTCACCTTTTCCACGGCCTTTTCCAAAATGGTTTTATCAAATTCCACCCCCGTATCCATAAAGATGGCCATTCTCGCAGCCATAATGCCTCCAGCCCCATGACACCAGGCCACCGTATCCTTCCCGTATACCCCATCTTCGCGAATATTTCTCATATCCATCCAATTCCCGTAACACTCAACGTACAAAGAATCCTCATAACGGATACTTTGCCTGATTATATCAAGATAATGTTTCTTTTTCGTAAAGCTGTACAACCGGGCAAATGCCAATGCAATACCGCTATTCCCATGGGCCATCCCAGCCAGAGGCCTGGATTGCCCCTTACATAACCATCCTATGCCCACAGACATGGA
The DNA here is from genome assembly GCA_902363555.1 of Lachnospiraceae bacterium. GTDB lineage: Bacteria > Bacillota > Clostridia > Lachnospirales > Lachnospiraceae > Catenibacillus. The sequence goes on from CABJAM010000002.1 coordinate 437,933, forward strand.
TACCGCGTTTTTTTCCAGCAGACCGGCCAAATACGTTGCCCCTTGAATATATTTATCTTCACCACTTATTTCATAAACCCGGAGAAGACTTATAAGCACACCGGCTTTGCCATCAAGAAGATCAGCGTCGTTTACATTGTCCATATGATCCAAAACCACATCACAGTGCTTTTGTGCATATGTCCAGAATTTGGAACAGTTGAGAGATTCCAAACGGTTATACATATGGCCATTTAATCCAGTTATTTGCTCTGTCATTTGATACAAAATACAGTAGGTTAACACAATTGACGCTTCGCCGGTAAAAAGCCCCCATTGGCAAGACATATCTGCACCCTCACAGGCTAACGCATCCGTATATCGAAAAAGCTGCTCACAAAGTCTTTGGGATATTTCAACATACTTTTCATCGCCATATTCTATGGCCATCGCTGTCATAAATATAGCAATTCCACTCAGCCCACTATAAAGATACCGGTCCACAGGGGCCAGATATGCTTTTCCAAAAGCATTACAATGCAATCCCACCCAATTGAGTTGGCCATCACAGTCTATACAGTCATTAATGATCCAATCCGCTGCATATTCCGGTGTGAGCAGTAACGTTCCAGATACCGTATCCTTCGAACAGACACGTCCGGGCGAAGCCATATTCAAAAATGATGTTTGTATAACCTTAATCTGAAACTGCATATCCTTTAGCCCAAGCTTCTCCAGCCGTTTTATAAGCAGCTCGTCAGCACTTAACTCAAAATAATTATCAATCCAGGTGCCATCACCCATATATAGAGCATGATTCTTTGCGTAAAAAACCGGTATCTGCATATGAAAAATACTGGTTCTCTCATAATTCAATATCATGTTTTGGCAATATGCCTTCTCCTTATCATCTCGCTTCAGGCGCATAAACAACAAATACCGGGAATCTGCCTGTCTCAGAAAATCCGGAAAACCAGCCAGATTCTGATACATCATGTATTGCTGTGTATTTCTCCTTAAATACCTGCTCTGTTTCGGCAAATATGTTTTTAACAAGGTTTGAAACATTCCTTTATTTTTTAATAAATATTCATAGGCGCTCTGAAATCCCCGGAGTACATGTGAAATATAATCCAGACAGCCAAGCCTTTGACCATTAAGCATTGGCAGATTTTTGCCGGATTTCACCGGAAGATATTCATAATCAATCCGCATCTGTGATGTTCCGGGATGAATCACCACAGGCAGCTTATAAGATGCTTTTGTATCCCCGCTTAAGCCCAGCCCTCCCACATTTTCAAAATTCGTATTATTTTCTGTCGGTAAAATTCCTGTCCTCAAAACAGTATCCGATAATAATGCCCCCATGCGTCCTCCCGAAGCATCTTTTAATGGATTGTTTTCCGGAAATATCTCCAGATCAATAATCACAGGATATTTTGCATGAGCAATTATATTTTCCAGATGAAGATCGGATATTTTCAGGACATATGTAAGACAAAGCTGTATACCCATTCGGTAATAAAACTCTTCTACATCACTGGCGCAGCCACACTCTATTTCAGCCACTTCCGCTTCCCAGGCATATTCCTTACCGTTTAGGACAGCGTATGTGAAACTATCCATGCCGCACCCGTTTAGGAGCCAGCGATGTAACTCCTGATACCCTGTCACAGCTTCCGAACTTCTCGGCTTATAATATATTGTATATCCATTATCCAGAGTCAGCCTTGCTACACTTTTCCCTGGAAAATGTTCATCGGACAGACCGATATCCATAGCTTCGACACAATGAAAAGCATGCCCATGACATAACCTTAGTTCAAGCATATCTTTATCCTTTATGAGATTTTCAGAAATTTCCCGCAAATATAAAGTAACATTCTGAACCTTCTCTGCAATCAGTTGGGTCATCACTGGATATTTTTCCAGAAACTTTTTCATATAAGACTCTGTTTGTAAATAGTTTTCTAAAAAGTATTCATACTCCTGTACACTTTTCTGTCCGTGCAGTAAGCCCTCGGACTTCAACCGCTGCATCTCAACAATAAGGCAGCGCAGGTAAAGCCACTTCAGATTTCCAATCATCTGCTGTGACAAGTTCCTGTAAAGTCTGGAAAACAAGCCTTCCAAAGGAATCAAAGCCTTGAACATTCTTTGAATCCAGGCAGATAACCGCTCCGTAAAAGGCCAAAACAAATCATCACTTTCAGTTACTATGGTGGAACACATAAAGTGGAGAAAATCTCTATCTAACGGAATTTGTTCTTTTTCAAGTATATGATCCATATAAATATCACGATGCTTAATAGTATCATTCAGCAATTCTTTGCCGAGTATTTTTTCCCAATAGTGTTGGGTGGTTTTTGATTTAAGTATCTGATCGATTATATTCATATATTCTCCGAAATAATACGCGTCTTCATAATAAGAAGGAGGAACATGAGTTCCTCCCTAATAATTGCAGCATAAAAGTGTTAAAAAACCTCCATCATACGTTAGTGCTCGAACCGCATTTAAATCATCCGTATCAGCATTGATCTGATCAATTTCATTTAGTTCAAAAAAAATATCCCCCGCTACCGCTTCAAAACTATTCTTTTCCATCTTTTCTCCTCCTATGTTATTTATAAACATTATAAGTATATTATTTCATTTCAACCAAATTGTCCTTTAATTCCTGATTATTGTCTCTTGACCACAAATTTACTTCAACACAAAAATTCTGTCCATCATCAATTATATCCAGATTTCCTGCATATTGGGCTACAATTCTCGCCACACTCTCCAGGCCAATTCCATGGGATTCCTTATCCACCTTGGTGGTTCTGTATTTCCCCCCTGCAACATTCCTTTTTCCTTCATAAGGATTTTGAATTTCCATAACAAAAATATTATTTGCGGTCCTCATAAATATATGGATTTTCCTAAGATCCTCAGGCAAGTTCTGAACAGCTTCAATCGCATTATCAAGAAGATTTCCCAAACACACGCATATATCATTATCCTCCATCGGACAAAAGTATACATCAAAATCATAAGCTATCTGAATTTTATGCTGCCTGGCTACATTCATCTTATAATTCAGCATTATGTCTATCACCGAAATACCCGTATAAGTCGTTGTATGTAGAGTATTTACCTTTCTCAGCATCCTTTCGATATGCTTTATAGCCATATCCTCTTTACCTGTATGCAGGTAATTATCAATAAGGATATACTGATTCGCCGTATTATGAATCAGACTTCTCTTTTCGGTGTACAGTTCATCAAGAGTACGATATTGCTGCCTCATAATCTCATAACTGGTTCGTAGCAGCTTTTCCTCATATCTTGATTCTCTGTAGCATTTTACAATATAGAATAGAATAGCTGTACTGAATACCACCATTAAGACAAGTCCGATTATCGTCACATAATCCGTTGACACCGGCAGGTACGAACGCTTTCTTGAAAATAATAACTCCTGTATAGTGAATTCTGTAGCAGCCAATATTAAAATGAATATATATTCTTTTTGACTCCTGCATTTAATCAAAGAAGTATCTTTTTTCAAAAAACAAATAAAAATCATAATTGCTGCTGTAAAAACCATCATAACAACATCCCACAGGTGCCAGGCTATCGTAACGGACGTAATGTACTCCATAAAAGTTGTTTCTTCTTTCATACAGCAAATAAAGATTGAAAAACGCCGAACAAATTCCAAATTAATCCACATAAGAAAATAGACACCAATGAGCTCCCAAAAACGGACATGAAAAAATATAATCAGCACAGCAAAAGAGTAAATAGATGCTATCAAATATTCTATGCCTGAAAATTTGAAATAAAATGAATTACCGATATTTAATCCCACAATCAGGAGTACCGCCCCCACAAGCAGGCATTTCACCCACCAGCAGTTCTTTCTCAGCTTCGCCGGCTGTACAGCTAAAATTCCGGTACAGCACACGATTATACACCAGTAAATTCCACAGACAATCTGCCCTGCGCTCATAACTTACCTCTCCAATAGGCACTGATCGCCTTTTTTACCTTTTGCATTTGCGGTACACTCACAGTTATTTTACAGCCGTTCCGCATGATAAGTGTATTCTCGGTCCCGAGCGAAAGAATATGCCGGATATTTACCACAAATGCTTTATCCGCATAAATAAACTCCTTTGAATTGGCACTCAGCTCCTCGTATAAATTTCCCAATGACCGTCTTACACGATAGTCCTGTGATTGGGTATATACCTCCGTATATTTGCCATCGACATGAAGGTAGAGAATATCTTTATAGTTCACCTTGCTGATCTGAGCATATTTTTCAATAATCAACTGGTTCTGCTGCTTCTCCACCAAAAGCTGCTCCAGTTCTTCAAATACGCGGGGGAGCTCCTTATCCATCTCGTTTTTAAGTATGTAGCCGGAAGCCTTATACTTATACCCATATCGACAATATTCCTCGTAGGATGTTACAAAGACAATATACGGTTCATCCCATTTCAGCCGTATCTGCTGTGCCAGCTCCATTCCACCGATATCGGGCATCTGCACATCCAGAAGGTACAAATCATAATAACTGCCATCTTCCAAATCCCACAATAATTCTCTGGGATGATTATAGCCGATGACTTCGTAGGGTTCATTTATACCGGCAAAATAATTATTGGAAATCTGCTTTACGTGCTCCGAAAATAATCGTTCATCATCCACCACTGCTATCCGTATCACTTTCCACGCCTCCTATCCTTCCAGGCAATAATACCTGTTTTGATTCACATCCCTGAAAAAGCACTGCTCATCCGAAACAACCAGTTCATACACATCTGAATAACGCCCGCCGGTGGAATATACGTATGTGTAAATCCCTGCTTCACGCTGACTTACTTTTTCAATGATATCATCCACAACCTCGTCAAAGCTCATGGGCGTATGGGCATTTTTTCTCCAGCATCTTATCATTCGCCGCACTCTGGTCCGAGTCAGCTTAATATGCCCGGCGGTATACAAATACGCGTTTGTGATCAACATCTTGTCCTCATTTAATTGCTGAAGGACATGGTCGAACAGTTCCTGATAGGTATTATAATTAAAGCCCAGCTCCGCGTAGGCGCGGATATGTAGCAGCGCTATCTTAAGAAACTCCTCTTTCTCTGTTCTGTTAAATAACTCCTGTAAATACTGCACAGTCTGTGCAAAGGTTTCACCAATGGATATGTCGTAATAATGTAAGCTGCCATAGGCCATCTTGATCGCGTTAATTCTCAGTCGTTCCTCGTTTTGATAATTCATAATTACCTCCTCTTGTGATATTAAAACTTGTGTTGTGTTTGGTTTATCTGGTCACCTGGAGCCAAAATAAAAATGATGCCGGCCCGTCTGGGTATCGGCATCATTATTATATAACAAAAAAGTTGTGTGTGCACAAAGTGTCCTTATTTTGTCTTATACTGTCCTTCTAATGATTTTTCTTTTACAGAAAACCAAAGCTCGCAATAAAAATCCTTACGGTCAGTCTCATTTCCCGGATACACCTCAATACACATCCCATTGGACGGCTCATATTTACTGGCCGGGAAAAACTCCGTATAAATTTTTTTCATAAGCGTTTCAAACGCCTCCGGCATGGCTCCGGTACATGGAAATATGGCCCATGTGTTTTCCGGTATTTCCTCAATCGTCAACCCTTCCGTCACTTCACCTCCGGTATAAGCGGCGCCGATCGCATAATCAAAATCTCCGGCATTGGGATTGTCAAAGCAGACGCCCACAATGGCATCGCCGAAAATATTTCCCGGCTTTATATAGCCGCCCAGCTTTTCCAGTGTTCCGTCCTGAGCACAGGCCGCCCATGTGGATTGGATATTTTTCTGGCTGATCTGCGCACCGCCCCCATATCTGGCCCGCCTTGCGATCAACTTAAAGCTCTCATGTTTTTCAATTCTGTAATCCATCATTGTTCCTCCTTCAATAATTAGTTTTAAGGAAATTCTGGAAAACGATCTGAGGGTGGATGCGCCGCTTTTCACCTGCGACGGTGTGATTCCATGGAATTTTGTAAATGCCCGGCAAAAGCTCTCCGGACTTGTATACCCATACTTCATAGCCACATCGATGACCCGTTCCCCGCCGGAAATCAGTTCGCTCCCGGCCCGTGTAAGTCTCCGGCCACGAATGTATTCGCCTACGGAACAGCCGCAGATAATATGAAATACCCGCTGAAAATGAAAGCTGGACGAATACGCCTGCTTTGCGATTTCTTCATAATCCATGTCCTCCTCCAGATGGTCTTCGATAAAATCCACAGCCCTCTGCAATCCTTCCATCCACTGCAAATGTCTCCCTCCTTTCCATAAACCAAGTATATCGGAAATGAACCTGATTTTCCTGATATCCTGTGCGCTGGCTGGCTATTTTAATAATGCATACATACAATAATCTGCCACATGGCCATTTTTATAAACGCCCTGCCGCATGATCCCTTCCAATGTAAAGCCCGCCTTTTCCAAAACACGTCTCGATCCTTTATTATGCGCAAAAGGCTCTGCATAAATTCGGACAATATCAAATGCCGCAAATGCTTCCCGGCAAAGCTGTGTTACCGCCGCCGACATGATTCCCCGGCCCCAGAAGTCCTCTGCCAGCCAATAACCCAGCTCCGCACTTTTCCGATACACATCGGTTCCGCAAAAAATACCAACACTTCCCACCACATGGCCATCCACGACGATGGCACGGCAGAGCTGGCGCTCCTCCGTATTCTCAGCACACGCGGTGACATACCCCCTGGCGTCCTCAAATGTGTAGGGGTAAGGAAATACATCGCGCAAATTCGCTGCTATTTTATTATTATTGGCATAATGAGCCACATCGGATATATCGCCGGGCTCCCATTTTCTTAATTTAAAATCCATAAATATGCACCTCCTGATTTTTCAACGTTATTCTGCGCAGATAACCGTTCGTATCCCTCTGAACCGTTTCTTGCACAGAACTATTGGCCGCAAATATCCTGTCTTATTTTCCCGATCAAACGGTCTGTCGTCTGCTTTTCTATGGGAATGATTCTGCTCCACATGCGTACACCCTGATAAAGATAAAGTATAACATCAACCATAGCGTCCACCTGTATCGGAGCAAACTCACCCCGGGCAATGCCATATTCCAGAAGCCGTTTCCATTTCGTCGCTGCCCTTTGATTCAGTTCACGCATAAAATTATCATTGCAGACCATGGAATATTCATAAATGGCATAGCTGAGGGAGTGAGCGCGATCCAGCATTTCCTGCTCAAGCTTCTTTAATATCCCGTCTAAAATTTCAGTTGCCGGTAAGCGGTCATCCATTTGTTTTTGAATGGATAACGCGTCGTCCTGGGAAAAGCTACCCAATATTTCCTCGAAAATCTGCCGTGTGCTTTCATAATGCCGGTAAAGGCCGCCGCGGCTTAAATTGCAGGCTTCGCATAAATCCTTCATTGTCACGGCAGAAAATCCCTTTTCACAAAATAGAGTGACCGCCTTCGCCTTAATTAAATTTTTCGTTTGGATTCCTTTTTCACTCATGGATGAAACTTTCACGCTCCTTTATGTGCGACACAGGTGTCGTTTTTATTATTATGCGACAGGCTTGTCGTTTTGTCAATAGGAAATTTCTTATACATTGTTCCTGCATAATTCATTAACTTTCATACGGATAATATAGTTTAAAGACCGTATGAAAGCCAACATCAGGGAAAGATTTTAATTGTGTAACAGTTCGGCCCCTATGAAAAATCAGAATCCTGCTCAGGAAAATCGCCCTTAATTTATCATTGACAAAATATTTCTTTAAACCTAAGATATAATATAGATAGTAAATATCAGTAACAACCCAGTTCTCTGAATTGTTACAAAACCTTGTGCTTCTTGAAAGAAAGGAGGATATCATTATGTCACAGCTTTTAAAGGAAGCTCACACAATGCTTGATGAAATACCCGAGGACAAAATTATTTTTTTAATTGAAATTATGAGAGGACTAAAAGGTCTATATTCATCGCCACGTAAATCATCCGAATTGTCTGATGCCCAAAAAGCATATATAGAATTGGAAAACTTCCGAAAACCTTCTGATGTTGATCGAGATTATAAAGAAGAATTGGCAAAAGTATTGGAGGGGAAGTATGAAAATATTGGTTGATACGAATGTTCTTATGGATTATCTTGTCGGCCGCGAACCTTTTTATGATACTTCTGCCAAGATAATAAAAGCCTGCTCAGATAATCAAATTGATGGTTATATGGCCGCTTACTCTGTTCCTACTTTATTCTACTTATTGCGCAAAGAATTTTCAGAGGGCGACCGACGGAAAATATTATGTATGCTATGCAAAATAATTGATATCGTAAAAATTGAAGCGGAACAGATTCTATCGGCACTTGGAAGAAACGATTTCAAGGATTTAGAGGACTGCATTCAGGACGAATGTGCTATTAGCATAAATGCTGACTATATTGTAACACGAAATGTAAAAGATTTCTCATCATCCAGAGTTAAGGCGATACGTCCTGTTGACTTTATTGAACTTTTTAATTTATAGATGAGCTTTGATTTGCCAGCGGAGGTCCGCTTCGCTCCCCTCCGCTGCGGCTGACGCCGTATGCAAACGGGTAGACTCACCCCTACACAAGCAAGCTTGTTCCAGTGTGAACCCACCCTTTTGAGCATGGCTTTTTTTAGATTCCGCAATTCCCGCCATGCCAGCGGAGGTCCGCTTCGCTCCCCTCCGCTGCGGCTGACGCCGTATGCAAAAGGGCAGACTCACCCCTACACAAGCAAGCTTGTTCCGGTGTGACCCCACCCTTTTGCGCATGGCTTACTGCTTCACACATTCGTGTATCCCATTAAGGATTTGTCTATGGCTTTAGCGGCTTCCCGGCCTTCCTGGATCGCCCAGACGACCAGGGATTGGCCGCGGCGCAGGTCGCCGGCGGCAAATACCCGGGGCGTACTGGTCTGGTATGGGCTGGTGGCGTCGGTTTTTACGTTGGCGCGGCCGTCCAAAGCCGTTTTAAATGCGTCGGCCACGTACTTTTGAGCGCCGAGGAAGCCGGCGGCTATGAGCACCAACTGGGCTTCAACGATTTTTTCTGTGCCCTCTACCGGTACCATGCTTACACGTCCGGTCTTTTCGTCCTTCTTTGGGGCCAGGCTGACGAGCTTCGCCTTCTGTACGTTTCCTTTTTCATCCTTTATAAATTCGGTCACGGTTGTCTGATACACTCTTGGGTCATGCCCATAGGTGGCAATCGCTTCCTCCTGGCCATAGTCGGTTTTAAGTACCTTTGGCCACTCCGGCCACGGATTGGAGGCGGTGCGCTGAGCGGGCGGCTGTGGCATCATTTCAAGCTGGGTCACCGATTTCGCTCCCAGGCGGATCGATGTGCCTACACAGTCATTGCCCGTATCACCGCCGCCGATGACCAGGACATGCTTTCCTTTAACAAGGGCATTCAGCTTATCCCTGGAACCCATGACCATCCGGGTTCCCGCAGCGGCGGCAAAACCGCTGGCAAAAGCATCTGTTTCCGCTACACCATACGTGCTGCCGTGTGTGCCTCCGCTATACGCGCCGCTCTGCAGTTTTACGTGCGCACCGCCGCCATGCGGGGCCGCAGCAGCGCCGTCCTCCGGCACCAGCGCCCGCGTTACCTGGCCGAGAAAGTCCACTGCGAAATAAATATTTCCGGCATCCCGCCCCGGCACTGGGATATCCCGGGGATTGGACGCGCCGCAGGCCAGAAGGACCCGGTCGTATTCCTTTAAAATATCGGCCGCTTTCACGTCCTTTCCCACGTCCACGCCGGTTTTAAAGGTCACGCCCTCCGCCTGAAGTAAAGCCACACGCCGGTCAATGACCCACTTTTCCAGCTTCATGTTGGGAATGCCGTAGCGCAGCAGTCCGCCGGGCGCATCGCTGCGCTCAAATACGGTCACCGTGTGGCCGCGGCGGTTGAGCAGCATGGCGGCCGCAAGGCCCGCCGGTCCGCTGCCGATAACAGCCACCTTTTTACCGGTACGCACCTTTGGCGGCTCCGGCTTTACCCATCCCTTTTCAAAGGCATTTTCAATGACAGCGTGTTCGTTGGCCTTGGTGGCCACGGCCGCGCCGCTGATCGTGCAGGTGCAGGCGGCTTCACAGAGCGCCGGACAAACCCGCCCGGTAAATTCCGGGAAGCAGTGGGTCTTTTCCAGACGCTTATAGGCCTGCTCCCAGTTGCCGGTATACACAAGGTCGTTGATTTCCGGCACCAGATTGTGCAGCGGACAGCCCGAGGTCATTCCGGCGATCATGCCGCCATACTGACAGAACGGCACACCGCACTCCATGCACCGGGCCCCCTGTTTTTGCTGCTCCTCCAATGATAACGTTTTATGAAATTCATTAAAATGGCGCACCCGCGACAGCGGCGATTCCGCTTTGGCGTCCTTACGCTCATATTCTAAAAATCCTGTGGATTTACCCATCTGTTTTCACCTCCTGCTTATTTCTGGAAGCTCTCGTAGAAAGCTTCCATCTGTGCCTGCTGCGTACTCATGCCCTTTTCCTCAAGCCGGGCGGCAAGAGCCACCATGCGCTTGTAATCGTTGGGGATGATTTTTTTAAACCTGGGCAGATAATTGTCGAAATTATCAAGGATCCTGCGGCCACGCTCAGAGCCGGTGACACGTACATGCTCCTCGATAAGTCCTTTCAGCTCAATGATATCGTATTTATTTTCCATTTTTTCAATGGAAATCATATCCTTATTCAGATTTCTATATAAATGATTATCCTCGTCCAGTACGTAGGCAATGCCGCCGCTCATGCCCGCTGCAAAGTTTTTCCCGGTTTTGCCAAGGACCACTACCCGGCCGCCGGTCATGTATTCGCAGCCGTGCTCACCCACGCCCTCCACCACGGCAGACGCACCGGAGTTGCGCACGGCAAAGCGCTCGCCGGCCATACCGTTGATAAATACCTTGCCGCTGGTGGCGCCGTACAGAGCCACATTGCCGGCAATAATATTTTCCTCGGCATGGTAGTTACGGTTTTTCGGCGGATATAAGATCAGCTTGCCGCCGGAAAGACCCTTGCCGTAATAGTCGTTGGTGTCGCCGCACAGCGAGAGTGTCAGGCCCGAAGGGATAAACGCGCCGAAGCTCTGTCCGCCGGAGCCCTTGCAGTGAACCGTCAGCGTATCCTCCGGCAGGCCGTTTTTATGCTCGCGGGTGATCTGAGCGCCCAGCAGCGTTCCAAAGGTCCGGTCCGTATTGCTCACAGTTACCGACAGCTCCGCCTTCCTGCCGCCAGATACTGCATCCTTTAATTTCTTTAAAAGTACTTTTTCATCCAATGTTTTTTCCAGTTGGAAATCATAGCTCCTGGACGGGTTAAATATGACGTTTTGGGCGTCATAAAGCACGCTGCTCAAATCCACCCGGGAAGCTGCGGCGCCCTCCGGCTGCGGCTTCACAGCCAGCAGGTCGGTACGCCCCACCATCTCGTCAATGGTGCGCACGCCCAGTCTGGCCATGTATTCCCGAAGCTCCTGTGCCACAAACCGCATGAAGTTTTCCACGTATTCCGGTTTACCCTGAAACCGCTTGCGAAGCTCAGGATTTTGGGTGGCAATGCCCACCGGACAAGTATCCAGATTGCATACCCGCATCATCACACAGCCCATGGTCACCAGCGGGGCTGTGGCAAAGCCAAATTCCTCGGCGCCAAGCAGGGCGGCCACGGCCACGTCGCGGCCGGTCATAAGCTTGCCGTCAGTCTCCACGCGGACCCGGTCGCGCAGTCCGTTTTGGATCAATGTCTGATGGGTTTCTGCAAGACCCAGCTCCCACGGAAGGCCCGCGTTGTGGATGGAGCTTTCCGGCGCAGCGCCGGTGCCGCCGTCATAGCCGGAAATAAGGATGACCTGCGCCCCGGCCTTGGCCACGCCGGCGGCCACGGTGCCCACACCGGCCTCAGACACAAGCTTGACGGAAATCCGGGCGTATTTATTGGCATTTTTTAAATCATAGATCAACTGGGCCAAATCCTCGATGGAATAAATATCATGGTGGGGCGGCGGGGATATAAGACTCACGCCCGGTGTGGAGTGACGGGTTTTGGCCACCCACGGATATACCTTCTGGGCAGGCAGATGGCCGCCCTCACCGGGCTTCGCTCCCTGGGCCATTTTTATCTGTATTTCCCTGGCGCTGACCAGGTAGCGGCTGGTGACACCAAAACGGCCCGACGCCACCTGCTTGATGGCGGAGCACCGGTCCACATCGCTCCCCGCCGAGTCCAGGCGCTCCTCGCTCTCGCCGCCCTCACCGGTATTGGACATGCCGTGGAGATGGTTCATGGCAATGGCCAGTGTCTCATGTGCTTCCTGGGAGATGGAGCCGTAAGACATGGCGCCGGTTTTAAACCGTTTCACAATCTCCTCCACACTCTCCACCTCATCCAGAGGTACGCCCGCGTCGGGATAATTAAAGTCCATCAAACTGCGCAGATAACCATTGCGCTCCGTATCCGCCATGGCACTGTACTTTTTAAACAGGTCATAGCTGCCCTCCCGGGTGGATTGCTGGAGCAGATGGATCGTCTGCGGATTATAACGGTGCTCCTCGCCGCCGCTGCGCATTTTATGGCGGCCCACAGAATCCAGCGTCAGGTCGGTATCCAACCCAAGCGGATCAAAAGCCCGGGAATGACGACTGTCCGCTTCCGCAGCGATATCCTCCAGGGTGATTCCGCCCACACGGCTGACAGTTCCCCCAAAGTAGGTATCGATCACCTCCGGCGAAATTCCGATGGCTTCAAATATTTTTGAGCCCTGATACGACTGTATCGTGGAAATCCCCATTTTGGAGGCAATTTTCACAATGCCGTGAAGGATTGCCGCGTTATAATCATTTTCAGCCGCATAGTAGTCCTTATCCAGCAGCTTTTCGTCGATAAGCTCATGGATGGATTCCAGCGCCAGATATGGATTGATGGCACAGGCGCCATAACCAAGCAGTGTAGCAAAATGATGGACCTCTCTGGGCTCCCCGGACTCCAAAATCATAGCCAGGGATGTCTGCTTTTTCGTATTTACCAGGTGCTGGTGTACAGCGGACACGGCCAGCAGCGACGGCATAGGCACATGGTTTTCATCTACGCCGCGGTCGGAAAGCACGACGATATTGGCGCCGTCAGTATAGGCCTTATCCACCTCCACAAACAGACGGTCAATGGCCCGCTTGAGGTTCGTGCTCTTGTAATACGTGATGGGCACCACGGCCACCTTAAACCCGGGGGTCTTCATATTTTTGATTTTCAGCATATCCGTATTGGTCAAAATCGGATTATTTATTTTCAGAACCTGGCAGTTTTCCGGGCGCTGCTCCAGAAGATTTCCTTTTTTACCCACATAGATCGTCGTGCATGTAACAATCTCCTCGCGGATGGCGTCAATGGGTGGATTGGTCACCTGGGCAAAGAGCTGCTTAAAATAGTTAAACAGCGGCTGGCGCTGATCGGACAGTACGGCCAGCGGCGTATCCGTTCCCATGGCAGCAATACTCTCTGCACTGTTTAAGGCCATGCTGTATATGGATTTGCGAAACTCCTCATAAGTATAACCAAAGGCTTTCTGAAGGCGCTTGCGCTGGAGCGAATCATATTCCTCAACCCGCATGTTGGGTATTTTTATATTTTTAAGCTCAAGCAGGTTGGAATCCAGCCATTCACCGTAAGGCTGTGCGGCCACATAATCCGCCTTCACCTGGGCGTCGCTCATAATTTTACCCTTTTTCGTATCGATGAGCAGCATTTTTCCCGGATGCAGCCGTTCCTTGAGTACAATATCCTCCTCGGACACATCTAAAACGCCCACCTCGGACGCCAGGATCACATCACCGTTTTTAAGCACATAATACCGCGATGGGCGCAGACCGTTTCTGTCCAGCACAGCCCCCATCAGATCGCCGTCGGAAAATACGATGGACGCCGGGCCGTCCCATGGCTCCATCATGGTGGCGTAGTATTGATAAAAATCCCGTTCATCCTGAGATATAGCCGGATTATTGGCCCACGGCTCGGGGATGGTGATCATCACGGCCAGAGGCAGCGGCATACCGCTCATCACGAGAAATTCCAGCGTATTGTCCAGCATGGCCGAATCGGAGCCCTTCGTGTCCACCACCGGCAGGATTTTATGAAGCTGCCCCTGTAAATGGCGGGAAGCCATGGTCTCCTCGCGGGCCAGCATCTTATCGGCATTGCCCCGGATCGTGTTGATCTCGCCATTATGTACCATAAAGCGGTTGGGATGCGCCCGCTCCCAGCTTGGGTTCGTGTTGGTGGAAAAGCGGGAATGGACCATGGCGATGGCCGATTCGTAATCTGCATCCTGCAAGTCCGCAAAGAAGGTGCGGAGCTGCCCGACCAAAAACATACCCTTGTAAACAATCGTTCGGCTGGACATGGATACCACATAGGTATTGTCATTGCTCTGCTCAAAAATACGACGGGCAATGTAAAGTCTCCGGTCAAAATCCAGCCCTTTTTCCACATCCGCCGGCTTCTTTATAAACGCCTGAAGAATATGGGGCATACATTCCTTTGCCTTGTGGCCCAGAACCTGCGGACAAACGGGAACCTCCCGAAAGCCTAAAAGCGTCATCCCTTCCTTTTCCACGATGACCTCAAACATTTTCCGGGCCTGATTGCGCTTGAGCTCATCCTGGGGCAGGAACATCTGGGCAATGCCGTATTCCCGCTCGCCACCGATATTAAAGTCCAGCTTACGGCACGCCTTTGCAAAAAATTTATGGGAGATCTGGAGCAAAATACCGACGCCGTCGCCGGTCTTGCCCTCCGCGTCCTTTCCGGCGCGGTGCTCCAGATTTTCTACGATTTTCAGAGCATTTTCCACAGTGCGGTGGCTCATTTCACCCCGGCTGTTGACAATGGCGCCGATCCCGCAGTTATCATGCTCGAATTGGGGGCGGTATAAGCCGCCCTGGTGCATATTGTGTTTCATATATCCATTCCCTCACTTTCAAAGCTCCGGGGCCTTACGCCTGCCCCTTATTTATATCTTTATTCGCATATTTTGCGTTCACGCTCGTTAAAATACACCAGTAAATGCCATATGTTAGACACTGCGCTCACGCTGGTGCGCCACTGCCGCCGCTACAAAGCCTCCAAACAGAGGATGGGCGTGGTTTGGGCGGGATTTCAGCTCCGGATGGCCCTGAGTGCCGATAAAAAACGGATGCTCCGGCAGCTCGATCATTTCCACGATCCGCCCGTTTGGCGAAAGCCCCGCCAATACCATACCGTTTTCCTGTAATTTATCCCGGTAATCATTATTTACCTCATAGCGGTGTCTGTGGCGCTCCGAAATCTCCCGTGTACCATAAAGCGCTGCGGACCGCGTGCCCTCCTGTAACACACAGGGGTAGGCCCCCAGACGGAGCGTTCCGCCGATGTCCTCAATGCCGCTTTGCTCCGGCATAAGGGCGATCACCGGGTGCATCGTATCCGGGTCCAGCTCGATGCTGTTGGCATCGTGAAAGCCCAGCACATGGCGGGCAAATTCCACAATCGCCATCTGCATCCCAAGACAGATGCCAAGAAACGGGATCTTTAGCTCCCGGGCGTACTGGATGGCCAGAATCTTCCCTTCCGTTCCCCGGGTTCCAAAGCCGCCCGGAACTAAAATACCATCGACACCGTCAAGAAGCTTCTCACAGGCCAATGTATCTGTTATATCCTCCGAGTCCACCCACCGGATGCTGACACTGGCGCGGCCGGCAATACCGCCGTGCTTTAACGCCTCCACAACGCTTAAATAGGCATCATGGAGCTGCACATACTTGCCGACCATGGCGATCTCCACCGCTGTCGTAGGATTTTTCAAAGCATCTACCACGGCTTCCCAGTCCGCCAGCTCAGGCTTGGGGCATTCCAGCTTTAGACACTCACAGGCGACCTGTGCCAATCGCTCCCGCTCCATCGCAAGCGGCGCTTCATATAAATATTCCACATCCAGATTTTGCAGCACATGGCTCCCCGGCACATTGCAAAACAGGGCGATCTTATCCTTGATCTCCTGAGACAGCGCATATTCACTGCGGCACACCAGAATATCCGGCTGTAAGCCCATGCCCTGGAGCTCCTTCACGCTGGCCTGGGTCGGCTTGGTTTTCAGCTCACCGGAGGCTTTCAGATAAGGGATCAGTGTCACATGGATCAATATGGCATTTTCACGGCCCACATCGTGCTGAAACTGGCGTATGGCCTCCAGAAACGGCTGGCTCTCGATGTCACCGGCCGTGCCGCCCACCTCGATAATGGCAATGCGCTCCTCATCCGGCGACTTGGCGCGGTAAAACCGGCTTTTTATTTCGTTGGTTATATGTGGGATGACCTGCACCGTACTGCCGCCGTAATCCCCGTGGCGCTCCTTGTGGAGCACCGTCCAGTAGATTTTACCGGTAGTCACGTTGGAGTTTTTATCCAGACTCTCATCGATAAACCGTTCATAGTGGCCCAGATCCAGGTCTGTCTCCGTTCCATCGTCGGTGACAAAAACCTCGCCGTGCTGTATGGGGTTCATCGTTCCCGGGTCGATATTGATATACGGGTCAAATTTCTGCATCGTAACCTGATACCCCCGGGCCTTGAGCAGACGGCCAAGGGAGGCCGCCGTAATCCCTTTCCCCAGCCCGGACACAACACCTCCGGTGACAAAAACATATTTTACCATCACATTTTCCTCCTGTTCGCCATCACTTGTCTTGCTTTTTTATCCTTAAAGTTTTCCCGGAGCCGGATAAATTAAACGTAACTGTTAGGACAAGCTGAACGGTTACATCGTACAAACATAATTTTCCAAAACAAAAAAGGCGTCAGAATCTCCTGCAATCGCTTACAGGAATCCTGACACCTTTGTCATATCCGGCTCATTAATGTAAATTAAAATAGCATATTTTAAGTCATTTGTAAATCCCTAAAATCAAATTTTTTTAAAACCGATCCGGTTGATCAGTTCCTTTAACTCCCCTCGGCTTTTAAATACCTTTCCCGAAGAATTTATACCATAAATGACGCCCTGCCAATCATCGTGCTGCTGATAATAAATTTCCACGACGATCAGACGCCAGTGCTTTGGCAGCTCGGCAACCCTGTATTCCCTGACACCGGCTGCCGGCTCATATAATTCTGTATTTTGTTTAAGAAGCTCCCTCACCTGAACCGTCATGTCCTCAAAACCATCAAAAGGCCAGAACCTTTCCAGCTTTCCATTGGTGAAATAACCGCAAATATCCTGATTTTTGCACGCTGTAACAAGTAAATATATCCGAGGTTTTCCCCGCTCCTCCATGTAACCTGCCCACCTTCCGCAGTCTTTGCCGGTTACTGTTCACTGACGTAAACAGTAACCTCCGCCGCACAGATAGCCAGAAGATGTGAACGATAATTTAGACAATATCATTCATAACATGTATAATATTTCCAGAGCAGAAAAAACGGGCAAATACAGGTTTTCTGTCATCGCCCGTCTTATAGAAAATGTCATTATATGTAAATTTGCCGCATGGCAGGTGACGAATGGTAAATTCTACCTTTTCTTTCTTGATCGTATAATACCTTTACTTAATAACGCCTTTATTTAATATCCAGCGCCTGACGATCAATTTTCCGCGTTTTAAAGTAGTACTCTTTATCATGCGCATTGATCTCCCGAAGCACTTTGCATGGATTTCCCACAGCCACCACATTGGCCGGAATATCCTTAGTCACAATGCTGCCCGCGCCGATGACTGTATTATCCCCAATACTAACACCGGGTATGATAATGGCGCCTGCGCCGATCCAGCAGTTGCGCCCGATATGTACCGGAGCATTATACTGATAGACCAGCTCCCGCAGCTCGGGCAATATGGGATGCCCGGCGGTGGAAATGGTTACATTGGGACCGAACATCGTATAATCGCCCACATAAATATGGGAATCATCCACCAGTGTCAGATTAAAATTTGCATAAACACATTTTCCAAAATGTACGTGATGGCCGCCCCAATTGGAATGAAAAGGCGGCTCAATATAACAGCCCTCGCCAATTTCCGCAAACATAGCTTTCAGCATAGCCTCACGCTTTTCCCCCTCAGACGGCCGGGTTTGGTTATAATCATAAAGACGCTCCAGACACTGGGTCTGTACTTCCATCAGCCGCTCATCTCCCGGCAGATATAAATCTCCATTGTGCAGTTTTTCAAAAATATCCATTTCTTTTACCTCCTGTATTCGAGCATGTTTTAATTTGCGTAACCGCTCAAAAGGGCCGAACTGTTACTAAATTTCGCTAAACTGTCAGGTCCTTGACCCAAATATATTTTTTATAATGACGGTAAACCGCAGGAAGCTTCACAAGCTCATCCAGGTTTACGATAAAATAAACAGCGAGCACCGGCAGCTTTAATACAAAAGCCGCGATCAGCCCAAGGGGTACGGTAATACACCAGAGCGTCACCGTATCACATAAAAATCCAAATTTAGAATCTCCTCCGGCGCAGAAAATACCGGCAATCGTTGTACCATTGACAGCCTTTCCAATCATATAGTACGAGCACATGATGAGCATCCATTTTAGATAGGTGTTGGCCTGTGGCGTAAGATTAGAAAATGTCAGGATTGCCGGGCTGAGCGCCAGAAGGAATACGCCGGAAATCACACCGCTGACGATGGACAGCCGGCAGAGCCTGCGCCCGTAAGTCCTGGCCGTATCAAGCCGCCCCGCGCCCAGCTCATTTCCCACAATAATACCACCGCCGCTGCCAAGTCCAAGACAGAAGCAGGCAATGAGATTCTTCACAATATTGGCAATGGCGTTGGCCGCCACAGCATCGGTTCCCAGGTGCCCCATGATCACGGAATACATTGTAAAACCACAGCCCCACACAAGCTCATTGCCCAGCACCGGCAGTGTATACTTCCAAAAATCCCGTTTCAGGAGCGTATCCGTATGGATCATATAAGTCATCCGCACCTTGATACGTCCGGCTCCCTTAGAATCAAAGAGAGCCCACAGCAGCTCAACAATTCGGGAAATCACTGTAGCCAGAGCTGCACCGGCAATTCCCATTTTGGGAGCGCCCCATAGCCCGAAAATAAATACAGCATTTAAAAATATATTAAGCACCACGGCCACGGAGCTTATGATCGTGCTTTTCCCCGCCCGTTCACTGTTTTTCATAATACACAGATAAATCTGCGATACGCCGCAAAGGACATAGGAAACGCCCACCACACGCAGATATTGCACACCGGCCCCAATCAGCTCCGCATCCGGAGTAAAAATCCGCATAAGAAACGCCGGAAAGAAAACGGCGGCAGCAAAAAAGCCGATGGATACTGCCGCCGAAATGCGCAGCGCTATGGCCAATATCTTTTCCACAGCGGCCTTATCTCCCTTTCCCCAATACTGCGCGGCAAAAATGCTGGTGCCGATGGTCATGGCCGCCAGAAATAAATTGAACACAAACTGTATTTGTCCGGCCAGGGAAACCGCAGACAGAGAAGCCTGATCGATCATGCCAAGCATTATGGCATCCGATGCGCTGACCGTTGCCAGCATAAACTGCTGAAAGGCTATGGGAAGGACAAGGGTCAACAGCTTTTTTCCAAATTCGCTTTTATCGTTTTTCAGAGTTCCTTTCATTCCTTTAACCTGCTACGATTTCAATTCTGTTATTTTCACTGTCAGCAACACAGCTCTCGTAATAACCATCGCCTGTGGTTCTGGGGCCGCTAAGAACCCTGTATCCGTCGGATTTTAACCGGGCAGTCAGAGCATCAACCTTTTCTTTAGTTCCCACCTGAAACGCCAGATGCGCATACCCGGCATATACCGGACACCCACTTTTTTCCTCCAGCCCGGGAATATTCATTAATTCAAGCCGTGCGCCATCCTCAAAACTCAGGAAAAAACTGCGCAGCCCCGTTTTGGGATTAAAATAGCCCTCATTGGACACACCTCCAAAATAAGTACCAAAAAAATCCCTTGCCTTTTCCAGATTATGGACATACATAGCTACATGTTCTATTTTCATACTTAATGCCTCCTTTTTTATTGACACTGCTTTATTTGCACTGCTCAGCCGTGGAATACTGCGTGCCCTCCGCTCAATGCCGCACGCTGCCTGGCCGCTCAACACCTTACTTGACCTGTAAGTTAAATATGTTTATAATAATATCGTATTTTCAAAGAGATTTATATAAGAATATGCCATTTTTCTATAACAATATTATAAATTTAATTTTATCGAGTGCAGGTTTAGGTGATCAAGGAGGTTTTTATGGAAATCACAATGAACTTAAAAGATGATCTGTCCGAACTGGTCCGGTACATTTCCCCGGAGCTTCCAATGTATGTTCAAAAAGGGCGGCTTTCCTGGTATCCGAACTATTCCGCGGTCAGCCACTGGCATGACGATGTGGAGCTCATCGCCGTGTTGTCCGGACATATGAAGTACAATATCGACGGCCATATCGTCACACTGGAGGAGGGCGGCGGTATTTTTGTAAATTCACGGCATTTACACTACGGTTTTTCCGATAACTTTACGGATTGTGAATTTATCTGCATACTGCTCCATCCACTGCTGCTGTGCGGCTCTCAGTTTATCGAAGAACACTATATCGCCCCTCTCATTTCCAACGACGCTTTTTCCTGCTGTGTTCTGCATAAAAATATCGCCTGGGAAAATGAGATTTTGACTTCCATCCGACAAATGTACGCGCACCATAGCGATCAAACCTTTGCCCTTCAAATACAAAGCCTGTTTTATCACATATGGGCCCGGCTTTTTGAACACGCTCCCAGTGAGGAGACGCAGACGGCCAGACATTCGCATCAACTATCCACATTAAAGGATATGGTAGGATTTCTGCAAAAACACTATCCGGAAAAGGTTACTCTGGAGCACATCGCAGCTTCCGGCGGAGTATGTAAAAGCAACTGCTGCGCACTTTTTCAGAAATACCTGAACCAGACGCCTATCGGTTACCTGACAGATCTGCGGCTGAATAAAAGTATCGAACTCATGCACCGGACAGACATGACCATCACGGAAATCAGCTATGCCGTAGGATTTTCCGGCGCCAGCTATTATACGGAAACCTTTCGGGGGCGCTTTGGATGCAGTCCTACAAAATACCGCAGACAGCAAAAGCCGTCCAATCCGGGTACCTTTTTATATGTATGAACTACGGCGGCCTGCGCATCAAGTGCGCAGGCCTGGCAGAACCGTTATCTTTTCAGTTTTATTTGATCCATGACACCTAAAATTGCATCAGCAATTTCAACCTGTTTATATACGGAATTTAATATATTTTTGGAATATCTCAAATAAGTTCCCTCTGTCTTTTCAATCAATAGCGCAGTAAAGAAACGTTCCCAACTTAAATATACGCTGCTTTCTATATGCTCTCCCGGGGATTGCAAAATGTTCAACAGCTCTGGGGCTTTAATAATGCCGGATTTTAAAATTATCCACTCAAATGATTCCGGCAAATACAATCTTATATGCGTGTTCCAATGAAGCAGTTCCATAATCTTTTCCATCTCAGGACCAAAAGCCGCACCATCTGCAATGACAAGCGCTACATGTGTATTTTGTTGTGACAAAAGTCTAAATATATTCGATTTCCCATTTGCGGATAAGCACTGGATTTGATTTTTCTCACAAATAGCATTATAAAACTGAAAACCGGCATTTGAATCTTCGGTAATAATTATATCCGGGCATAAACTTTTACCATATACGTCTTGTCCGTAAATTTGATACATTTCATTATATGTCTGCTTAAGTGTTCCATACTTTCCCGAACTACGTATACCATAAATCTCTGACACACTATATGGCAGCATTTCCACACATTCTCTGGTCACAATGATATAATAATTATCCGTATTCTGAATGGCACCGGCAAACGTCTTGGAACTTACAAAAGCATTACCTTCATCAATAAATATTAAACTGTCCGATATGGCGGATAACTGGTGTTCCCAGTCTCTGCCTTCCAGAACCACGCATGTCTTATTACTGTAAAGTTCCACGCCACTATCCACACCGTTATTATAATAATCACGAATCATACCGATCAGAACTGTTTTTCCGGTAGCACTGTCTCCACGTAAAACTGTAATGTTTCTGCGAATCTCAAAATCATATTTAATTTTTTTATTCTGTATAATAACTCTGTGCGTTCCTTTCATTCATAACACCTCACACATACAAACCGGCAATGGGAACCAGCTCCTTCATATTATGAACGATCTGGCCGGTATTTTTGATACAAATTGTAAATTCGCCATCGCCAAAATCCATTAAATGTCGAAGATTGATCGTAATATCCTGGTCCTCGGCCAGTTTTAAAATCCACTTCGCACAATTATTTCCACAAGTAGACGCATTAAATATCTTATCCGGTTCATTTTTTATAAGAATCAGCGTTTTAACACCACCAGATAAGCTGTCCGGTGGAATCAGACCCAGGACTGGACTGTCGACCACCCCGCCAGCCAAAACGATAGAATCATCAATATCCCGGATCATCTCCCCGGCGATTGGATCAGTAATCCAAGACTCCTCATAAACATTTTTAAAGTAAACCGATGTATTGAAAATTGCCTGTGACATATCACCATAAAAAACAGATAACATAACCCACATCCTCCTAAAAGCACATACTTAAAATTTGCTGACAATGTCAGCACCATATTTCTAGTATACCACGACGGACCATATTTGTATCCCCAAAAACGTTATTCCTGGGATGGAGCACTAGTTCCGCTGTTTGTAACAGTTCAAACGTCCGGGCTGTTACCGCTGTTTTTTCACCTTCTCACCACGATAATCCCCCGGCGTTTTCCCAAACATATTTTTAAATAGCCGGTAAAAATACGTCCGGTTGGAAAATCCGAGAGATGTGATGATTTCCGATACGCTTTGGTCGGTTTCCATCAATAGCCGCCGCGCCTCCTCCAGATAGATCGCCTGACCATAATCCAGCAGCGTTTTTCCCGTATATTTTTTTACAATGCGGTTTAAATACTCCGCGTTATAGTGCAGACTGGCCGACAGCATTTCCCTGCTGCATCGCCCATGGCTGGCCTCCATAAGATGGACGATCTTTGTAAAAAGGAACTCCTGACTGTCCGAATCCGACTGCACCCGGTCGATGCAGTACAGGGCCGGATCGCCCAATAAATAAATCAACCGGGCAAAACCACCCTTTATAAAAAATCCCGCCCCCGGCCGGCGTTCTTTCAGCTCTGTAAAAATCATCTGTATCATCGGGTCCATCTGCGCCGATATCTTTTCAGCCGGAACAACCGGCAGACAATCCAGATAAATACTTGCATACTGCAAAGACTTTTGCAGACTGTCACTAATCAGCGAATACACAGGATTATGGCCGACTGCTCCGACCGCCCGCTCCGGTTCCTTTCCGGCATATTTATGACCTGACAGGGAAACGGCCTCCGTCTCTGACAGCATACCCTGAAATATCTGCATTAGAAATTCGTCCTTCAGCATAAAAAATGCGGCCTGGAAATTTCCTGAAAATTCCTCACAATGACAAATATTTTTATTCATAACACAGCACTGCCCGGGCCCGTATGTAAACTTAAGATTTTCGATATGGTTCGTTACACAGCCGGAAATCACATACATGATCTCGATAAAGTCATGCTTATGCAGCGGCCGTTTCCCCGAAAACAAATATTCCGTTGTCAGAAATCTTTTTTCCGAATATCCATCCATGGTAAATATCTGTATCACGACCTCCTTTGTAGCCTCTGTATAGGATTCCAGAAGGATCATGTACGGATAGGATAATTCAAAAAGCTGAAGTATTTTACTGTCATAATTGCGGACATTCAAACCGGATTGATTCACCTGTGATATCATATATGTGTGCGTCCTTTTCTAAGCGCCTGTAAGTCGGTTTTGGATACAGTTTTGAAAATGCAGTTCGGCTTGCGTTATTGAGTTCCGATTTCATATTGTTTATAGTTAATTATACATCAATCCAATGAATTTTTACAGGAGGTATCTGAAATGAAAAAACAGTTGTTTAATCAGGGGTGGACGTTTCAACTGGGAAATGCAGGAATTTTCCAGACATTAGTCGGTGGAAATGAAGATACACAGACGGTCACGCTCCCCCACGACGCATCCATCCGCCGCCCCCGCAATCCCGAGGAGCCAAACGGCGCCGGCAACGGCTTCTTCCGTGAAGAAAATTACACATACACCCGGGAGTTTACGCTGGACCCAACCGACAAGGACAAAAACATCTATATTGAATTTGAAGGTGTTTATCAAAATGCATTTGTCTATATCAATAATGCTTATGCGGGAAAATGTCCTTACGGATACGGAAACTTTTATATTGACGCCACAAAATTTGTAACCTTTGACCATAACAACACGATCAAGGTCATCGTCAAAAACGGCCTTCCCAGCGGACGCTGGTACACCGGCGGGGGCATTTACCGGGATGTCCACATAATGAAAGCCAACCGTCTCCATCTGGCACCGGACAGTGTCCATCTGGCAGTGATGGATATCGACGATGGTCAGGCCGTCATCCGTTCGGAATCCACCATTGAATATACAGGTACTGGCGTCCGCGGCATTACTCTGACCATCGAGCTTCTGGATGATGAGGGGCGTATTGCCGGCAGTGATACGATCCCGGTCACTGTTATGGAACATTCTGTGGAGCATTACCGCCAGACCTTTTATGTGGATGCGCCAAAGCTGTGGGATGTGGATACCCCTTATCTCTATCATTACCGCGCTACACTTAAAGAAGATGGGGAAATATTGGATGAGGAAAACGGAACCTTTGGTATACGTCAGCTCCAGTTGGACGCAAAGCATGGTTTACGTATCAACGGCAGGGTCGTTAAGCTGCGCGGCGGCTGTATCCATCACGACAATGGCGCCATCGGCACGGCGGAGTTTGCCCACGCAGAGGAATTTCGTGTAAAAACCTTAAAGGATGCCGGGTACAATGCCATCCGCAGCTCCCATTACCCCATGAGCCGCCGTCTACTGGATGCCTGTGACAAGCTGGGCATGCTTGTTATGGATGAATACTCCGATGTGTGGACGTCCACCAAGGTTGATTTTGATTACGGCACCCATATGATGGACTGGTGGGAACACGATATTACCAATCTGGTAAATAAAGACTACAACCATCCCTGTGTTATTATGTACTCCATTGGCAATGAAATTCCGGAAGCCGGCAATAAGTTTGATGTCCAATGGGGTAAGAAGCTGGCAGATCTGCTCCACCGGCTGGATGACACCCGTTATGTTACCAACAGCTTGAATCTGCTGCTTTGCGTCGCTTCGCGCCGGGATGAGATCATGGCGGATATTATGAAGGAGCAGGGGATCGATCCGGATGCAGCAAAGGCCGCCGGTGCAAATCCTGAGATCAACAGCCTGATGTCCAATCTGGGGGCTATGATGGAAATGCTCGTGGGAAGCCGGATTGCCGGAGAAGCCATAGCAGAAGCCGCAGGACAGGTAGATATTACCGGCTATAACTACGCCGCATCCCGCTATGAAAAGGATTGTGAGACGTACCCCAACCGCATTCTCGTAGGCTCTGAAACTTATCCGGGAGATTTAGATATCAACTGGGCATTGGTGGAGAAAAACCCCCGGGTCATCGGTGATTTCTCCTGGACAGCCTGGGATTATCTGGGCGAAGCGGGCATCGGCAGAATACATTATGGCGAGGCAATGGGTATGGACTTTTACGCGCCTTATCCATGCAAGGCAGCCTACTGCGGCGATATCAACCTGATCGGTGACCGGCGGCCGGTTTCCTATTGGCGGGAAATCGTATGGGGGCTTCGCCAGGCGCCGTACCTGGCCGTGCAGCCGCCCAAATACCATGATGTCAAGCATCACATGACCAGTTGGTCCATGACCAACGCCGTCCACAGTTGGAACTGGAGCGGCTTTGAAGGAAAACCGGTCACGGTCGAGGCCTACACAGACGGGGATGAAGCCGCGCTCTATGTCAATGGCCAATTGGTGCAGCGCAAGGCTGTGGGTGAAAAGAAAAGCTGCATCACTTATTTTGAAACGGTATACACGCCCGGAACACTGGAGGTTGCCGCTTTCAAAAATGGCATTGAAACCGGCCGCGACCGTATTGTCACCGCTCAGGATCAGGTTCATATCTGCGCCACGGTGGATTGCCGTACGATTCCGTCTGATGCCAGTGATATCTGCTATGTGGAAATAAGTATGCAGGATTCTGCCGGAGTATTAAATCCAGAAGCCAGCACACGGGTCCGGGCCGCCATTGAAGGACCGGGCGTAATCCTGGGCTTTGGCAGCGCTGATCCGGATTCGGATGAAAATTATTTTGATCCGGAGGCCGCCGCGTATGAAGGACGGCTGCGGGCCGCCATACGCGGAAATGGACAGCCGGGAACGATCACCCTGACACTGAGTGCCAAAGACTGCGCACCTGTAAATGTACACATTGAAGCTGTATAACTTTAGATATCCTTAAAAGGGATGGGCCGCCGGTATTTTTATCGGTGGTCCATCCCTTTTCTATTATCATCATACCGCCTTAAACTTTATTTTCATAAAGAATCCATATTCCGGGGCAGCTTTTTCATGTTAAAATATTTTTATAAATTTACCCGCACATTTCCCTTATCTTAACCGTTATACATTATGAGAGGAATCGCATAAAAACGATTTCCTTCGGAAATCCCTGACAAATTATGAGAGGAGGTTTTTGCGTGTCCATAGACTATGAAGAACAATATGATAAAATTTACCGCTACTGCTTTTTTAAGCTGCACCATCGCGAGCGTGCGGAGGATGTGACGCAGGAAACCTTCCTTCGATTTCTCGACAGCGGCGGGTATGAGGATACCGGAAGGGCCCTTCCGTATTTGTATACCATCGCCAGAAATTTATGCACGGACGAATTTCGCAGACATAAAGCGGAACCACTGACAGAGGACATTCCCTCACCGGAGCTGGAGCCGCACATACTCACAGCACTTTCCATCAAAGAAGCGCTGTCCGGTCTGGAGGAAATGGAACAGGAGCTGCTGCTTTTGCGGTATATCAATGAAGTTCCGGTTTCTGCCATTGCCACTATGCTGGGGATTTCCCGTTTTGCCGTTTACCGCAGGACCGCCGGAGCACTGGCACAGCTCCGGCACAGACTCAGAAAGGAGGATTTTCTATGAAGCCATCCATGAAAAAAGCATTAACAGATGCCTTTGATGCACCAGAACCCACCAGAAAGCAGGATTTTTTAAAGCAACTGCCCCGGCCGGAGCTTAGCCGCATTTCCTTTATAATAACCCAGGCCGCCTATATTCGCAAATGGGTATGGCTCCTGTCCGTCTTTATTTTTGCCGCCGCTCTTGTGGCCACACTATTTATGGTTCCTGACCGGATATGGCTGATTTCCGCGTTCATACCTTTTTTGGCGCTCTCAGCAGTGACGGAAAATGCCCGCTCGCAGGTTTATGGCATGGCGGAGCTGGAAATGGCCGCCCGCTTTTCCTTAAAAAGTGTTGTTCTGGCACGGATGATCCTTGTGGGCGCGACTCATTTTATTCTGCTTATCCTGCTTATTTTATCTGTACAGGCACCGGATACAGCCGCCCTGCTGCGCACGGGAGTTTACCTGATCGTACCCTATTTATTGACAACGGTACTATGTCTTTGGATCGTACTGAAAATCCGCGGGAAAGAATCCACCTATGCCTGCATGGGCGCTGCGGTCATTGTCAGCGGCCTGAATATCGTCATCAGCGCCACAGCTCCCATGGTTTACAATGAGATGTATTTTCTTAAATGGGCGGGGCTTTTTGTTATTCTGCTCCTGCTGACACTATGGGGATATTACAAAACAATACGTTTAACGGAGGAAATGAAATGGAGCTTATCATAGATCGTCTCACAAAAAAATACCAAAATACCATTGCCGTTGACCGGATTTCCATGCGCCTGCATGAAGGTGTCTATGGATTGCTGGGCGCCAACGGCGCGGGGAAAACCACATTGATACGGATGCTGTGCGGCGTCATAAAGCCCACCGGCGGCAGTGTGATGCTGGACAAAATGGACGCTGCATCCGAAGAATACCGGGCAAGGCTTGGGTATCTGCCACAGGATTTTGGGTATTATCCGGATTTTACCGGAATAGATTTTCTGTTATATATGGCGGCCTTAAAGGGGCTTCCCCAAAAGCCGGCCCGCCGCAAAGCAAAAGAGCTTTTAAAACTTGTTTCCCTTGAGGATATGGCTCGAAAAAAGATTAAAACTTACTCTGGAGGTATGAAGCAGCGGCTTGGCATTGCCCAGGCACTGCTCAACGAACCGAAGCTCTTAATACTGGATGAGCCTACCGCCGGACTTGACCCGAAGGAACGTGTGCGCTTCCGCAATCTGCTTGGGGAGCTGGGAAAAGATACGATTGTACTGCTCTCCACACATATCGTGTCGGATGTGGAGCATATTGCCGATACTATACTGATGATGAAAAAAGGACAGCTTATTTATGAAGGAAAATGGGATAGCTCCCACGGAGATTTGGAGGAATTTTATCTTGAACAGTTTGAGGAGGTGGAAGACCATGAATAATATTGCCACATTATATAAATTTGAGCTGAGAAAGCTCGCTAAACGCAAAATCGTCTGGATCTCCCTTGCTGTGATGCTGGTCCTATCCGCCTTCACCAGTCTGAGTGGCATCCTGTTCAATTCGTTTTCCGAAAGCAACAGCGGTGAAAGCATCAGCGGATATGAAATGGCCATGCGCAGCCGCAAATACGCCAGAAATCTCGCTGGCCGGGCCATTGATGACACGCTCCTTCATCAAATGCAGACATCTGCGGATACCTGGACTTATGGCGCCATCTATACCTATGTCTGGGGAATACTTGACCACGATAATGCAACAATGGTAACAACAAATGACACAGACCTGAATGCGCAGAGCCTTTATGACGCCCGCACCCATCTTATCTATGAGCAGTGGCAGAGGCAGCAGCTCACCAAAAAGGAGGAAGCGTTCTGGAAGACCCGGGAACAAAACATCCAGATTCCTGTTATTTTTGATTACACTCAGGGCTATAAAACCCTGATCCAGGAGTTCACCGCCCTGAATGTGATGGTGCTGCTGCTGGTAACCATCGGCCTTTCCGGCATATTTTCCGACGAGCACCTGCGCAAAACAGATCAGATCACCCTTTGCTGCCGCCTGGGCAGAAAGCCTTTGTACATTGCCAAAATACTGGCTGGACTTACCTTCGGAATCGTCTCCGCCATACTTATATTTTTAACCGCAGCGATTACCAGCTTTCTTGTTTATGGCACCGATGGCTTTCACGCAGCCCTGCAGCTCGTCTTTCCGGAAAGCTCCCGCCCTCTGTCTCTAGGGAAGACAACACTTGTACTATTCGGACTTTTGATCATTGCCACACTGTTTTACAGTATTGCCGCGATGCATTTGTCTCAGCGGCTGAGAAGCAGCATGGGCACCATGGCCATTATGGTGGGAATCACTATCCTCACCCTGTTTGTCACGGTTCCTAAGAATCTACGGCTGTTTTCCCAGATTTACAGCTATATGCCCGCGTGGCTTATCAATGCCGATAGCTGTATGGATCACCGGCTTGTAACACTCTTTGGCGTGAGCTTTACAAACTGGCAATTCGGCGCCGCCCTTTACGTGATTCTTGGGGTGATCCTTGTGCTGATTGGCGCCGGGATGTACCGGAGGTATCAGGTGCGGGGATAACGGTTCCGTGAATTAATAACAATAACGCTGCAGCTTACGTTTCGTTTTATTGCGGCCTGCGCAGTAAATGCGCAGGCCTGTCTGTATGGATATATACGCCGCTTTGTTTATCATAATAAATTTTGATTTGGTATAGTTAAAGCGATCGTATAGTGATATACTTAAAATACATCATTATGTTTTTGCATTTGAAGGCAAAAAAGTATTGATCGGATAACAGTTGACTTTAATCCCATTCATACATTTATGATCGGTTAGAAAGGAATGGACAGAAAATGAAACATGTATTGCCCATTGGATATGAGGATATCAAACGCATTATAGACGCAGATTTGTACTATGTAGATAAAAGTCTGATGATCAAAGAGCTGTTGGACACAAAAGCACAGGTGAATCTTTTTACCAGACCGCGTCGTTTCGGGAAAACGCTGGGTTTAAGTATGATCCGCCGTTTTTTTGAAAACGAATTTACGATGCGCGGTGAAAAAATCGACAACGGATACCTGTTTGATCAATTAAATATATCTCAATGTGGAGAAGAATATTTGTGTCATCAACAGCAATATCCTGTTATCAATTTATCGTTAAAATCAGCTAAGCAGCCGGATTTTGAAATGGCCAGAAGTGCTCTGATCAAAGAAATACAATCCGAATACCGCCGCCATTATTACCTTATAGATTCTGAGCTTCTTCTGGATGTGGATAAACAGCGTTATCGCAATATATTTGAGGGAAATGCCACACCCTTGGACTATGCAACGGCACTGGAATTTCTGTCACAATGTCTGGCAGCGCACCACGGTAAAAATGTTATTGTTCTTATTGATGAATATGATGTTCCCTTGGAAAATGCTTACACAGCAGGATTTTATGAACCAATGATCCTTTTTATACGCTCACTATTTGAAAGCGTACTAAAGACGAATCCCTGCCTGGAATTTGCAGTAATTACCGGATGCCTTCGTATCAGCCGGGAGAGTATATTTACAGGTTTAAACAACATAAAAATATACTCCATTCTCAATCCTTACTTTGCCGATAGCTTTGGCTTTACGCAGAATGAAGTCTCAGAAATGTTAGCATACTATGGTCTTCAGGAAAAATCGACTGAAATCAAAGAGTGGTATGACGGTTATCTTTTCGGCCCTACGGATATTTATAACCCCTGGAGTATTATCAACTATATTGATCTGGCAAGAGCTGACGCCAAAGCATTTCCCCGGCCATACTGGTCCAATACATCTGCCAACACTATTATCCGGGAGCTTGTTGATAACGCTGATTTTACGACGCGTCAGGAAATCGAGCAGCTCTTAGATGGCAGTCCACTGGATAAACCTGTGCATGAAGAAATTACTTATGAGGATATTCATCAATCTTCCGAGAACCTTTGGAACTTTTTATTTTTTACAGGCTATTTGAAAAAAACAGATGAATATCAAAAAGAAGGGCAGATTTATATAAAACTGGCGATTCCCAATAGGGAAATACAATCCATATATAAACAAACCATCCTCTCCTGGTTTCGACAGAAAGTAAAAGATACGGATACATCCGCGCTCATCAAGGCAATCGAAAATGGCACTTGTGACGATATTGCTGCATTTATATCCGGCCAGTTGATGGAAACCATCAGTTTCTTCGATTATGCGGAAAACTATTATCATGGTTTTCTTTCCGGACTGCTAAAAGCATCGCAAAAATATTTGATTTATTCAAATCGCGAAAGTGGACTCGGCCGGTCCGATATTATTATGAAAACCCCTTCTGCACGGGGTCAGGCCGTTATTCTTGAACTAAAAACTGCAAAACAATACACTCAAATGGCTGACGGCTGCCAGCAGGCTTTGAAACAAATTGAAGATATGGCTTATGAAGAATCACTTAAAAATGAAGGCTACACTACTATAAAAAAATATGGTATTTGCTTCTATCGCAAGGAATGTCTCGTAATGAAAGCCTAGAGCATTGCTGTACCAGAAAAAGGCAGCTCTGCCCGACGAAAAAATACGTCGTTGCAGAGCTGCCACTTTTTTAAACAAAATACAGCGTCACATCGCCGGTAATTCCTGAAAACGACTTAGCCTCAGCCGTCAGTCCAATCATATTTGGCACCTTAGCCATCTCCCGCTCCAAAGTCGTGGCCACCTCGATTACAATACTGTTCTCACCATCGATCAGCGCCTCTGTAAGATCATAAACAAACGGCGGCGCGATCTGGATTCCCAGCGACTGTCCGTTTATAAATATCTCCACACCTTCGTGGGCATCGGTGATTTTAAGCACTGCACGCTGGCCCTTCGTTCCGTTAAAATTATTTTCGTAACGCACAAAGCCCGAAAACTCCGGTTCCTCAACAGCCAGATCATCCGGCAGGGTCACGGCTTTTTGCCGGTCAAATTCCGGATAATCGATACTTCGGCATATACTGCGCTGCCAGGAACCATTAAATTTCACAGGCTGGCCCTCCGCCTTCACCGGAAGCCGCATATACCTCTCAATCTCGCACAGGGAAGAAGGCCCGGCATCAAATATTACAATCTGAGGCTTTAGCGGCTCAATCGTAAGATAAATTTCCGCCCCATCAGCACCCTTCCTTAAATCCACCGGCTCCAGACAATTATCCCAGGCATTATACCCATAAGCCCCGCCGGTATTGTTCACATGAACCTTTCCTGCATAATCGGCTGTTCCCTCATTGACAAACAAATAAATCTCCGTCTGATCCTCATGGATATAGTGGTAGTAACGGACCCTGTCGTTCTCCGGGCACAATTCAATATCCTGGAACCTGTGCGCACGCACCGAAGGAACCACGTCGTCCAGACCAATAACCTCACCGGAAATGCCATCCGGACAGTTATCGATAAACCACACTGGCACGCCGGCTTCCTCCATACGTTTTACATAAGCTGCAAATGCCGGTGTCACAAATGGCATCGCCGGAACGATCAGCGCCTTATAGACCTGGGTATTCACCCTCAGGCAGCCATCCTCAAGCCGCGTACGGTATTTTTCTGTCTCCGAAAATACATCCTGAGGAATAAAATCATAGTCAATCTGAGCGTCAGCCAACACATGGGCCACCTTATGCGAATACATGGATTTCCCCATCCACTCCGCTTCCCCGTGATACAGTACTGCCACAGGGGCGGCATGCACGCCGTCGGTGATCAGCTCGCACACCCGGTTCATATAAGCCATCAGCGCGCCAAAATGACGATACTGGGGGTTATGCCCGTGGGCATAAAAATGCGGCGGGCAGTCCGGGTCCGGAAACGCTTTTGGCGAAAACGCATGGGGCACATAATGATTGATCCCGCGCACAAGAAAGTGATCTGTCAGATACTTTTCCAGCCGGACACCCTCGCCCCAGCCATAGGCTCCGAAAATTTCACACATGGAATCGCCCTTTTTAAGCGGTTCAATGGCAGCCGCTGAATTGCCCAGCTTTCCAAGCATATAGTGGTAAAACTCACCGATGCGGTTGCCAAAGGGCTGCCCGCTCACATCCACGTCCTCCTGCTGAGGCATCACCTGCCCGCCGATGTCATCGATCCCCGCCATATCCTGCCCGGCCAATCCCCGGAAATAGTGGCCTAAGGAGGACCCTGTCCGCGCATGCTGATTATTGTCCTCGATCAGATGGCCAATGTACATGACGCCGTGCTCACGGCACCACGCTCCCATCTGCCAGGAAAAATCCTTCTCCACCAGCCGTGTGATCACATCCATATAAGTATAGCGTACCTCGGCAATGGCTTTGGCATCGGAATCATTTTCCCACAGCAGGATCAGCTTCCTGGCAAAGTCCTCTCCCAAAGCGGCTTTCAACGCCGTCTCCACCTCAGCACTCCACGGATAATCCAGATCATCACCGAAGCCCTTGCTGTTATCATATATATGTCCGTTGCCAAGCTCCGGTTCATCGGAGAAAAATCCGGCAATGGTTGTTCCGAAATCCTCTTTATAGTGCTCATAATGGGGCTCATAGACTGCATCGATCAGTATGCGGCAGGAACGCATATCCATCATATTGATATAATTTCTGTGATAGCCCTGGTTTCTGGAAAGATGCAGCGCATATACTTTCCAATTCCCTTCCGGCACAGCCCAGCTCAGTGAATTTTCCCGGATCAAAGGCATCAGGTCCACCACATGGCTGGCATCATTTACATCATACACCGCCGCTGGCGTCTGCTCTGGCAGGCGCGTCTTTTGCACCGCATAAAGCCCCAGCAGCCGGTCGTCCTCAAACACCCGGTCATTGGCACCGCCAAGGCGGCGCTCCATCATATTCGGAACAAACGGGTCCGGATGCAACAACTCGTCCGGGCCAATGCTTAAAACGTCCATACCGGCGCAGTCATATTTGCGGCAGCACACGCTCTGACGGCACAGCTCGTCCGGCGCGTCCTTCATAGCACCATTGGCAAAGCCCGTGGGGAAATGGCTGTCATCCAGGATCCATACCTTCATATTCCGCTTCCTGGCCTCGTCCAGGATCACATCCATATCGGCCCACCACTTTGGCCCACAAAAATCCGGATGGGGACGGCTCTCCACACACACCGCCTTAATATTGCTCTCATCGATCACCTTCATATACATCCGAAGCGTATCTTCATCCTCGCCGTGCTGCCAGAAAAACGGAAATATGTAATTCCCGCCCTGATGCTTCAGCAGCCGCTCAACCTTTTTATTCATCAAAAATCCCCTCCTAAACGTCATGCATTACGTGACAGTTCGCTCCGTCGGAACTGTGATCACATTATATCCTGTACCTGTTATAATTTGTCGGGGATTTCCTCCGAAAATCCCTGACTGGCCTGGCCACCAGGCTAATTTTATTATACTCAAATACCGCGCACGTGAAATTCAAAAATTAAACTTAATATACAATTATTCGTCACAAACTAAAAATCTTCTGCGTGGCTTACAGCAACTGTTCCGAAACCTCGAACGGTTACCGCCGGTCATCTATTCCTTCACCGCCCCCAGCGTGATCCCCTTGACAAAGTATTTCTGCAAAAACGGATATACGATGAGCACCGGTAAAATCCCCACCACAGCAATGGCCATACGCACGGTTGTGGACGGCAGGCTGCCCACACTCACATTACCGAACTGGGAAGCATTCTTAGACAAGTAGCTGATATTTTCATTGATCTGGTTCAAGATCAACTGGATCGTATAATATTTGCTTCCGCCTCTCTGCGTCAGATAGTAGAGGCCGTTGGTCCAGTCATTCCAGTAGATCAGCCCGGTCATCAGGCCAATGGTGGCAATAATGGGCCGCGCCAGAGGGAGGATGATACTTCTAAAGGTCTTCATCTCGCTGGCGCCGTCGATGCGGGCCGCCTCCTTAAGTGCCGACGGAATACTGAATTTATAATAGTTTTTCACAAGGATCACATTAAAAGCATTCATCATCAGCCCCGGAAGGATCAATGCCCATATCGTATCCCTTACATGAAAGATCTGATTCCAGCAATAGTAGCTGGCCACAATGCCTCCGCCAAAAAGCATTGTAAAAATACACAAAAAGTTCAATACTCTGCCGCCGATAAGTTCATTGTCCGAAAGTGCATAGGCAAACATGGTGGTCACGATAATACTCAGCGCCGTACCCACGACCGTCACAATAATCGTCATTAAATATGCCCGGCCGATCAGCCCCCAGGAGCTCGCTATGTATTCATAAGCCGCCAGGCTTAATTTCCCCGGAAAGAAGCTGAAGCCGTTGACTGTGGCCCACTGATTATCTGTGAATGACGCCACGATCAGCAATACAAACGGAAACAGGGCGCACACTGTGAAGAAAATCATCACAGCATGGGAAATGATCTGCCATCTTTTATATTCTTTTGTCTTCATAATCCTTCCCTCCTTTAAAATAATGCTGTATCTTCACTGTATTTGCGCACAATACCATTGGCCGTCAGCACCAGGACAAAGCCGACAATGGACTGGAACACACTGGCCGCCGAGGACATGCCGTAATCACTGTTTTTCATCAATGCATTGTACACATAAACATCAATGGTCTGGGTCACGGAATACAGTGCCCCGGAGTTTTTGGGAATCTGATAGAAAAGGCCGAAATCCGAAGCAAAAATACGGCCCACCGAAAGAATAAACAGTGTAATGATCGTGGGCTTGAGCAGGGGGATCGTGATCCGGCAGATCTGCTGCCATTTGGATGCCCCGTCAATGCGTGCAGCCTCATAGTATTCCGTGCTGATTCCTACAATACTGGATAAATAGACGATCATGGAATACCCCACGCCCTTCCATATATTGCAGATGGTCAGGATCAAAGGCCACCACGTCTTTGTCTGATACCAGTTGACCGGCGTTCCCCCCAATTTCTTTATCAGCTCATTAATAAGACCTGTATCCGAAGAAAGCAGGGCGTAAACGAGATAGCTGACCACAACCCAGCTCATCAGGTAGGGAAGCAGGATCACGCTCTGATAAAATTTAGACGCTGCCTTATTGCGCACCTCATTGAGCAATATCGCCACAGCAATGGCGATCACTGTTCCTAAAATGATAAACACCACATTATACAAAACGGTATTTCGTATAATAGTTAGAGCGGTTTTGGACCGGAACAAAAACTTAAAATTGTCCAAACCACACCACGGGCTCCCGAGCAGCCCTTTTGAGACATTGATCTTCTTAAATGCGATCATAATTCCAAACATGGGAATGTAATTATTGCAGATCATATATATAAGCCCCGGAAGCGCCATAAAATATAAAGGGATCATCCGCTTCCAGCGTCTTTTTTTCTTATCCGGTTTCAAAACAGGCATTGCAGCACTGGTATCCGTTGTCATAATCATCATCCTCCCGCCATTTTAAGCCTGAAAAGGGGATGCCCCAAGACCATGCCTTTAAAGCATCCCCCGCAGCAGCTTCTGCGTGATTTACTATTTGCCGTTAGCAGCTAGCCATTCATTTAGCTGTGTTTGATTTTCTTTGAGGATATCTCCAATACCTGCATCCTCCAATGCCTTGTTAAACTCCTTCAGTATAGCAGTTGGCTCCTGAGCGCCAGTAGATAAAATACCCACATACTGCTGGATCACGGCATCCACGGCGGCCTTCTGCGCGGCCACATTGCTCGCGTTAAAGACATAGCCGAGGGTACAGGACTTCTGTTCGTCTGTAATACTCTCATTAAATTCCCGGCCAACCGTGTAGTAATCCAGGGTCAGCGGCTCATAAACAGCAATCGACAGCTTGTCACCAAAAACATGTAAGGGCATCGTGTACGGGCTGTTGGCGGCATCCACGCCGTCGGCATAGCGGATCACGCCCTGGCCGGCCTTCTCACCTTTTTCCACCCATTCATAGCTGACACCCTCAAGGCCGTTAGTGAGGATATTATCCAGATCATTATCTGCATAAAGCATGTTCAGGAACTGGAAGGTCTTTTCCGGATTTTCACAGGTTGTAGGAATGGACCATGTACTGATCTGATACATCTGTGTTGCCGCATATTTATCGGTCAGACTGATCATGGTCATATCATAACCGCAGTCTCTGGTCAGATTGGACTTCATATCCGTTTCTGTACCCTGGAAGCCGCCCAGATAGTAGCCCGACTGAATCTGAACCGTACCGGCATCCGTATTGGTGGAGGCATCCGGTGAATAGTATCCGGCCTGTGCCCACTGATACATCCGCTCGGCAAATGCCTTGTATTCATCGGTTGCAAAAAGATTCTCAACAGTCGTATTCCCGTCAAGTCCGCCCCCCCATAAGCACACCATTACCCACAGTTCCTCCTAAAGTATCAAGCTGATGGGTAGAACCATAAAACTCACTGTTGGATGCTGTACCACTGATGCAGTAATAGCCATCGCCATACTTTTCTTTATAGGCTTTAAAAACCTCTTCTAAATCGTCCAGAGTATACGTCTTTTCCTCATCAAATTCAAAGCCCAATTCCTGCAATATATCGGTGCGGGCCGCAAATCCATATTTTCTGGCCCATTTCTCTTCCGAGGGAACAGCATACAGACTGCCATTATAATAACCACCGGCCATGGCAATGCCCTCAGCCGTTTCAATATCCTGTCCATACTGGGCATACAGATCATCCAGCGGGAGCAAAGCGCCCTTATCCACAAGGCTTGACATCGTTCCAGCAAAATTAAGGATCAGATCCAGCTTGTCGCCGGAGGTAATCATCAGGTTGACCTGTGACTGCAGATCATAAACAAAGATTGGGTAAAGTGTCACATGAACACCGATGGCGGGCCCTGTCACATCATTAATGGCCTTTTCCACGTCGGCCAGCCCGGAAGGCTCCGCACCCAGTGTGGCGATGGTCATCACTACGTTGTAAATATCGCCGTCATTGCCGGCGGGAGCCTGTGTGTCGTCCTTTTGCGCTGTTGTCTCACCGCCCGGCGCCTGTGTTGTCTTTTCTTTGGTCTGGTCCGGAGCCTTTGTTTCTCCGGATGAAGAATTTCCGCCGCCGCAGGCCGCCAGAGAAACAGCCATGACCACAGCGAGCAGCGTTGCAATAAATCGTTTAATTTTCATCGTTTATCCTCCTCCTTGGATGTTTGATGTATTTATTATATACAATTTACACAAGGAAGTATTAAACTATCCCGACCCGTATTTGCATTATTTTATACATAGTTTCACTATTCCAACATTTTCTGGCACTTTTACAACAATCCTCAGGATTAGTTGTGCAAATCGTGTCATCGTTCCGGCAGGTCTGTGCGATTACCTCAAATGCTTTCTGCGGTATTCCCTGGGTGACTGCCCAATATATTTCCCAAAGGTTCTTGTGAAATACGAATAGTTATTGTAGCCCACCTTCGCGGCCACAGAGCTGACCGTAAGACCTGGGTCGCGCAGCAGCTCCTTTGCCAGCTCCATCCGCTTTTCAGTAATATAATCCACCACCGTCATACTGTTTTTCTTTTTAAACAGCCGCCCAAGATGGGTCGGACTGATATGTACCTCCTCGGCCAGAAGTTCCAGTGACAAAGGCTCTGACAGATGGGTCTGGATATATTTCTCCGTCACCGCCACGATATCCTGCTCTCCGGGCTGGCGGCTCTCCTCTTTTAAATTTTCCACATAAAGCTTTCCATACTCCTGGAAAAGACGGCTTTCCCCCGAGGACGCCAGCTTATTTTCCGCCTTTAATAAAATTTCCACGATTTCTTCTGTATCGGCCGGCTTTAAAATATAACCCAGACAGGACAGACCGATGGCCTGGCGCGCCAGATCAAAATCGGCATGACAGGTAAGAAAAATACACTCCACATGACTGTAATGCTCCCGAACCCACTTCACCAGATCGATGCCGCTGCCCATGGGCATTTCGATATCGCACAGCAGGATATCCACCTTATGGCTGCGAAATATGTTCACAGCCTGGGCGTAGCTGTTGGCCGTGTAAATATTTTCAAATCGCAGGCGCTCCCACGGTACATCATCCAGTATTCCCTGAATGGCAAACATCTCATCATCCACAATTAACAGATTCATCTTTTTCATCCTCCTCCAAAGGCAGCCGGATAAATATCTGGGTTCCCCCGCCCGGACTGCTGGTAATATTCATATATGCCTGATCCCCATATTTTAAGGCCAGGCGCCGCCGGCAATTCCATATGCCGATATGCTTTCCCGATGCGTTATTTAATATTTCCCCGCTGCGAAGCACCTCAAGTGTGTCCGCATCTATGCCGCAGCCGGTATCGCATATGGACAGCACAAGAAAATCATCTTCTCTGCGGGCAATGACGATAATTTCGATTTCATTTCCCATAGTCAGCGCGTACTTGATGGAATTTTCTATAAAATTCAAGATTAAAAGCGACGGCAGACGGACATTTTCAAGTGATGGGTCCACATTTTCCATATAAGTAAAGGCTCCTGGAAAACGCATTTTCTGTATTTGAAGATAATTTTCCACACAGGCAAGCTCCTCCTGTAACCGCACCGTGCCGTGGGTATGCCAGAGAGAAAATCTGAGATAGCCGGATAAATATTTCGTAAACTGCTTGATCTCCGGCAGTTTTTCCGACTTGGCCATGCTGAAAATAATGTTCAGACAGTTTAAAATAAAGTGCGGGTTCACCTGGAGCCGCAGGTTGGTGGCCTCGATATCCCTCTTTTCCAGCTCCTTCTCATAAACCTGGATACGGAGATTTTTCAGATTATCCGCCATGGAATTATACTTCCGGTTCAGCGCGCTCGTCTCCCGGTTTCCGGCCGCCTCGGGCATACGGTAATCAGGATTTCCCGTCTCCAGCTCGTCCATGGCGTGATCCAGCGCATTCATGGGCCGTATAAAAATACGGCGGATGATCAGCAGTAACACCGGAATGCATAAAACATAAATAACCACTAAAACCATTCCAATCTGCTGCACCATGGGAAGCTTACCCATGATCTCCTTCCGTTCCATCCATATATGAACGGTGGCTGCGGAGCGTTCTCCGCTCACGTCCACCCCTACAAAGCCGTCGTCCGGCTCCAGAACCGGCTGGGAGTCAATACTTACCCGGCAACCTTCCACCGAGAGATTTCCCGCAATCTCCTCCTCCAATAGCCCCAGATGGATCATGGCTCCATAGTAGAAATCGTGAACATTAAAAATATGGATCAGCCATTTTTCTCCGTCCACATCATCAATAAACCACTTTTTTTGCTGTTTTTCAACAGCATTTTCCTGAATGTAAGCTTTCAATGGCGTCCGAAGATTGCTAAGATCCGTTTTTATGGCTACATTGGCATAATCTTCATTACTCAGATAAAAAAAGTACGCATCAGCCTCCATAAAGCTTTTCACCCGGCTTGACAGATCCTGCCAGTAAATCGTGGCGTCGGCTGCATACTCCTCCCCCTCTTTATGGTTCCTCAGCTTCAGCAGCTTTGCATTTTTATCCACCTCGGAGGAATAAAATGTATCCGCCGAATCGATCCGTTCATCCAGCGCGTTCATATACAGCTTCCCCGTATGCCAGGCCGCATCCCTGCTCTGCTGAACATAAGCGCTCTGCGTAAAGGCCGCAAAGCCCAGTGATATGATGTTTATGGGTAATATCAGACAGAACACGATTAAAAATATCTGTGTCGTCACAGAAAGCTTGTAGAAATATCGAAACAGTCTCCTCAATTTTATACACCCCCGTTTACCAATACAAAATTATTATAATTTGCCGGGAATTTCCCTGGAAATCCTTGACCTGCTTGGCCATCAGGCCAATTCCTATTATATTTTGTCGAGGATTCCCAAAGGAATCCTTGACCTGCTTGGCCATCAGGCCAATTCCTATTATAATTGGCGGGGGGATGATTTACAAGAATATTCAAATCAGAAATGCGCTCTTTTGCCTGAGAATTTTCTACCGGATACACTTACAACTCATAGTGTGTTTATTTTTGAAACTTATTTCTGTAACAGTATATTTTGTCATTTTGTGTCGATATTTTTAGATGAAAAATCTTAGAATTTTACGCGATTGTACGTTATAATTATAGTGCTGTCGATACTTTCCAGCAGGAAGGAGGTGCAGTATGGAATACATAGCTACGCTCTTAATTTCGATCATGGCAGGTGTTGTCAGTCATCTTATCTGCAAATGGCTAGATCGAAATCAAAAAGACAGCTAGCCAAAAAAGAACCCCCACGGAACTAGCCCTTCCGTGGGGGTTCGTGCAGTATAGGAATACATTTGCTCTTGAGTGTATAATAATCTATTTATTTAGAAATGTCAATATCCGAGACGGCCCACTTTACGCATAAATTTTTTCAAAAAACTCTTGACATTTTCATTTTTTCGAGTATACTACCAAACATAGAGCAAAGGCGTTCTGGAATTTTCCAGGGCGCCTTTTTTCTATTCCGGAAGCCCGTTTACATTCTTCTCTCTCCCGGCTTCCGGACCCCCGCTAAAAGCAGCAGATCACGGCCACCGCCGATTCAATTCAAAGAAAAGGAGTGTTTATTGATTATGGTAAAAGATATTCCTGCATTATACGGAAGCCTTGTTTTTAATGACAAGATTATGAGAAACAAACTCCCCAAAGATATGTACAAAGCCCTGCGCAAAACTATCCAGAACGGAACACATCTGGAGCTTGATGTGGCCAATTCCGTAGCTGTGGCCATGAAGGAATGGGCCGTGGAAAACGGCGCCACCCACTATACCCACTGGTTCCAGCCCATGACCGGCTTTACCGCCGAAAAGCATGACAGCTTTATCTCCCCCACAGAAAACGGCGAGGTGATCATGGACTTCTCCGGCAAGGAGCTTGTCAAAGGCGAGCCGGACGCCTCCAGCTTCCCCTCCGGCGGTTTAAGAGCCACCTTTGAGGCCAGAGGCTATACCGCATGGGACCCGACCTCCCCGGCATTTATCAAAGACCGGACACTCTACATACCCACCGCCTTTTGTTCATACAGCGGCGAGGCGCTGGATAAAAAAACACCACTGCTGCGTTCCATGGAAGTGCTGAGCAAGGAAGCCACAAAAATGCTCCATCTGCTGGGCCGTGAGGATGTCACCAGCGTCAACACCACCGTCGGTCCGGAGCAGGAATATTTCCTGGTCGATAAGGAGCTTTATAAGCAGCGGCGCGACCTTATTTTCACCGGACGCACCCTCCTTGGTGCGCCGGCGCCCAAGGGTCAGGAGATGGAGGACCACTATTTCGGCGCTTTAAAACCGAGAGTTTCCGAATATATGCACGAGCTGGACGAAGAATTATGGAAGCTGGGTATTCCTGCAAAAACAAAGCATAATGAGGTCGCTCCCGCCCAGCATGAGCTGGCCCCCGTATTTGATACCGCCAATGTGGCCGTGGATCACAACCAGCTCACCATGGAGCTTATGAAGAAAATCGCCGACAAGCACGGCCTTGTATGCCTGCTCCATGAAAAACCATTTGAGGGGATCAATGGCAGCGGCAAGCATAATAACTGGTCATTGATCACGAATAATGGTGATAATCT
This sequence comes from Lachnospiraceae bacterium, assembly GCA_902363555.1. Lineage (GTDB taxonomy): Bacteria > Bacillota > Clostridia > Lachnospirales > Lachnospiraceae > Catenibacillus. The sequence goes on from CABJAM010000002.1 coordinate 480,793, forward strand.
GTTAAATCCCGGAAAGACTCCGGCTGAAAATATTCAATTCCTTGTATTTTTAATGGCTGTGATCAAGGCTGTGGACGACTATGCGGATCTGATGCGTATTTCCGTTGCCGGCGCCGGCAATGACCACCGACTGGGCGGCAATGAGGCGCCGCCGGCCATCGTGTCCATTTTCCTCGGTGACGAGCTGACCGCGATCCTTCAATCCATCGAGGATGATTCCTACTTTGGAAAACAGGAAAGTACGCTTATGGATATCGGCGCCCTTGTGCTTCCTCATTTTACAAAGGATACGACCGACAGAAACCGTACATCACCGTTTGCCTTTACCGGTAATAAATTCGAGTTCCGTATGCTTGGCTCAGCCGCTTCGGTATCCAATCCGAACATTGTCCTCAACACTGCCGTTGCCGAAGCATTATCCCAGTTCTACGAGGAGCTGAAGGTGGCTGACCCGACACAGATGGAACATGCGGTGCACGAGATGATCAAGCGTGCCATCCGCAAGCATAAGAAAGTTATTTTCAATGGCAATGGCTACACCGACGCATGGGTGGCGGAGGCCAAACGCCGCGGATTGTTCAATCTGCCGTCAACGCCGGAAGCTCTGCATGAATTTATTTCCGACAAAAACGTGGATCTGTTTACACGTCATCATATATTCACCAAAGGTGAAATTTTCTCAAGGTATGAAATACTTCTGGAAAATTACGCAAAGACATTGCTTATTGAAGCAAAGACGCTTGGGGAGATGCTCACAAAGGACCTTCTGCCATCCATCAGTGCCTATGCATGTACCGTGGCCTCCGAAGCGGCATCCAAACAGGCTTTCCTTCCCACCATTTCCACGGAAAGTGAAAAGCGTCTGGTACTCGGCCTTTCCGGAGCTTATGAATCACTTACAAAGGGCGCTGCCGATTTAAACGCACTGGTAAGTGATATCGAAGCTTCCATGTGCGAAGACAACATGCAGGAGATTGCCAATAAGTGCCTGAAAGAGCTTCTTCCATTAATGGAGAGCCTTCGGGAAACTGCAAGTAATGCCGAGGCCAGGGTTCCGGATGATTATCTTCCCTATCCGACCTATGACCAGCTACTATTTTCCGTATAATTTACCAGCAGGCGATCCTGCCATTTAGCCTTCACAGGCAGTACTGTCACAAAGCATTCACAGGCAGATTATTTTGCCACATAATCTTTACCGGCAGGCAATCCTGCCATCTATGTTGTAAGCAGGCTTTGATTCTCTGGAATCGCTGCTTTATATATATCACATTTTCCTTACGCAAGGGCGCGTTACCAGGCTTCATCCGGTAACGCGCCTTTCCCGGTTTCAGGAAGATGTATTCCCCGGTCCATGCTTAAATTTACATGATTCATGCGGCACATAAGGATGGCGGGGCAGGAAAAAATCGAATAAGAGAGAGGCGAATTATTATGAGTGAATTATTTTCATCAGCAAACACGATATGGGTACTTTTAGGCGCGGCCCTTGTATTCTTTATGCAGGCAGGCTTCGCCATGGTTGAAACCGGCTTTACGCGGGCAAAAAATGCCGGTAACATCATTATGAAAAACCTTATGGACTTTTCCATTGGTACTCCGGTTTTCTGGCTTGTCGGCTTCGGCCTTATGTTTGGCGGTACCGGAAGTCTTGTGGGCTCCATCGGAGGCATTGCATCCGAATCCAACTATGGTAACGGAATGCTGCCGGACGGCGTTCCCTTCTGGGCATTCCTCATTTTCCAGACCGTATTCTGCGCCACAGCCGCTACAATTGTTTCCGGCGCTATGGCCGAGCGTACTAAGTTTTCATCCTATTGTATTTACAGCCTTATTATCAGTCTGTTTGTTTACCCGATCTCCGGTCACTGGATCTGGGGCGGCGGCTGGCTGGCTCAGATGGGCTTCCACGATTTTGCAGGCTCCTGCGCCGTACATATGGTCGGCGGTGTGGCCGCTCTGGTCGGTGCTAAAATCCTTGGGCCCCGTATCGGTAAATATGGCAAGGATGGCAAGCCGAAGGCCATTCCCGGCCACAGCTTAACGCTGGGCGCCCTGGGCGTGTTCATCCTTTGGTTCTGCTGGTTCGGCTTCAACGGCGCTTCTACTGTTTCCATGGAAGGCGAAGCTATCGTTTCCGCAGGTAAAATCTTTGTGACAACCAATCTGGCCGCTGCGGTTTCCACAGTTACGGTGATGCTCATCACATGGGTCCGCTATAAAAAACCGGATGTTTCCATGACACTCAATGGTACATTGGCTGGTCTTGTAGCCATCACCGCCGGATGTGATACAGTTTCTCCCACATCCTCCGCGATCATCGGTATCATTGCCGGCTTCGTTGTTGTTTTTGGTATTGAATTTATTGATAAGATTTGTAAAATTGATGACCCGGTGGGCGCCGTAGGCGTTCATGGCTTATGCGGCGCCATCGGCACACTGTGCGTTGGCCTCTTCTCTGATGGCGCAGGCACAGCACATTTAGGACTTTTCCTCGGCGGTGGATTTTCGCAGTTGGGCATCCAGTTCGTGGGCTTCATTGCTACTGCCGCATGGGTTGCAATCGTTATGCTTATTGTTTTCCAGGTGATCAAACACACGGTCGGCCTCCGTGTTTCTGCTGAAGAAGAAATCGCCGGTCTTGACAGCCGTGAACATGGTCTGGTCAGCAGCTACGCCGATTTCGTTACTCAGGATGCATTTACATCTGCTCCTCAGGTGATGACTTCCGCTGCCAACAAGCCTTCAAAGGCCCGCGTTGCAGCTTCCTCCTCACTTTCTCCGGATATCAGTGAGCATGCTCCTGCGGATACTACGAAGACAATGGTCCACAAGCTGACAAAGGTTGTTATTATCACTCGTCAGAACAAGCTGGAAGAATTTATGCGGGCCATGAATGAAATCGGCGTTACGGGTATTACCGTTACCAACGTTCTCGGCTGCGGCGTGCAGAAGGGCTCCAGTACCTACTACCGTGGCGTCGAGATGGATATGAACCTTCTTCCAAAGGTTAAAATGGAAATCGTAGTCAGCCTTGTGCCGGTGCAGACAGTGATCGATACGGCTAAGAGGGTGCTTCATACTGGGAATATTGGCGATGGAAAGGTGTTTGTATACGATATCGAAAACGTGGTTAAGATTCGTACCGGGGAAGAAGGATATCTGGCTTTGCAGGATTCTTCGGAGAGTAAATAATTACGAAAGGTAGCGTGATTCCCGTGGAACAGGTTTTCTCCGGGCTGACTGGGGGCTGTGTGGGGTGGGATGACGCTGCTGTTTCGCCATTTAAGAAGCACTAAGGGTTCAGAGATTTGTTAAGGACAATCTGGTGAAAAAGAGGGAAGTATTCTTATGTTTTGTTCCGTTCTTCGTCTTTTTCACCAGATTAACACAAATCTCTGAGCCCTAAGTGCTTCTAATATGGCTGTAATACAGCGCCATCCCAACCCACACAGCCCCCCAGCCAGCCCGGAGAAAACCTGCCCCACGGGAATCATCTACATTCCGCTTGGTAAAAAGATAAGAACAAATCATTTTAGAGAAATATAATTAGGCACTTTTTATTTTGCCGAATTTCGTTTAAAATTTTAAATATAATCTCAAGTTTCTTTATAATCTGATATTTTTCTGAAATATACATACACTAAATAAGAGTTTAAAAACAAATAATTTTGCGTTACACAACCGTATAGGCAACGCTCTTTTACACGTCTTTGATACATGACGGTGGGCGCGGATCGTGCCGGGGGATAGACTGTGGCGGCTTTGGCGGCCCGGATGGGGGTGGGATGACCTATGATGCAGACATATGGAGATGATTTAGTCTATCTTAAAGCGGCAACCGCCGGAATTTGGGTAAAAAAGCTGAGTCACCACCTCAGCTTTTTTAGGCGCACGCGAAGCGAAACTCATCTGATTTCGGTGAGCTTGCGCCGGCCCAAAATCCGGTGGCTGCCACTTTTAGATGGACTTAATCATCGGAAAAAGTCCGCACCATGGGCCATCCCACCCCCGTCCGGGCCGCCAAAGCCGCCACAGTCCATCCCCCGGCACGATCCGCGCCCAAAGCCACCCAAAGCCACGTATAAAAGATGCTTTGCTTTTCTCTCCCAAAAGTAGTATTATATCTATACAGTGTTATTTCCGGCGATTTTCTGTGGTGTCACGCCTAAAATTTCGCCGAAACAAAAAAGCTTCGGAGGTGATCATATATATGAAGGATGTCATCGAAACACTGAGCAGCATCGATGCCAGTGCCAGCCAGATCATGGAAAATGCGGCGGCCCAGAAGGCCAATCTGTCCAGAGAGTTTGACGACAAAGCCAGGGATATGCGTGAAAGGACCCGAAAGGAAACAGCGGACCGTCTAAAGGAACTGACCGCGCAGTTGGATGCCCAAAACGAGGAGGAGCTTCGCCGTCTTGGGGAGGAAGCCCGGAAAAATCTAGCCGCCCTGGATGAAAATTACAGCAATAACCACGATCAATACGTCCGGGAAATATTTTCCCACATAACAGGAGCCTGATAGTATGCTAAAAGAGCTGATGACTTACAGCGGCATGACCGCCAAAATCAAAGCCATGCGGGGGCATTTACTGAAAAACGAGGACTACTACACCATCGCATCCATGCAGTCCGTCAACGAATTTCAGACATGGCTGAAAAATTACCCGGGCTATGCGCGGGTTTTTCGTCAGGTTCAGGATCGGGAGCTTCACCGTGGAGATATTGAAAAGCTTTTACAGTTGGCTTTATATGAGGACTATGGGCGTATCTTTACCTTTGCAGGACCGGCCCAGCGAAAGTTTTTGAAGGTCTTTTTCAAGCGTTATGAAATACAGATCATTAAAACCTTTCTCCACCTTATATTCGACCACCGGGATATCGCCTTTGATACCTCCCTCATTCCCAGGCACTTTGCCGAACAATCCGACGTGGCGCTGGACGCCATGTCCAGGTGCCATTCATTGGACGAATTTTTTGAAACCATTGAAAACAGCGAATACTACCCCCTGCTGATCTCCTTAAAGGACACACCGGGTACAAGCCTGTTCGACTACGAGCTGGCGCTGGATATCCACTTTTTCCGCTGTCTGTGGAAGCTGAAGGACAAGGTTTTAAAGAAGTCCGAGCTTAAAGAAATCACCCGGATCTACGGCACCCAGATGGACCTGCTGAACATTCTGTGGATCTACCGTTCCAAACGGTATTACCGGGTAGACCCGTCGGAAATGTACGGCCATCTCATTCCCATTCATTTCCGACTGACAGTTCCATTTATCCGCCGTCTGATCGAGTGCGAAACGATTACGGAATATATGGAGCTTTTAGGCCGGTCCGGTTATGGGAAAGCGCTGTCCGCCATCGATAGCAGCGCCGGGGATTCCGATGAGGCGCTATGGCAGCTTTATCAATCCACCATGAGAAAGCTCCACCGCGCCGCTGCCAGAAAATACCCCTATTCTCTGGCCATTATCGACGATTATCTCTACCTTCGTGAGGAAGAGATCAACCGACTGACGACCGCACTGGAGTGCATCCGCTATGGATTGGATTCCAGCCAGATCGTCAAATACTTAACATAAACTCAGGAGGTGAGAACCAATGATCGCAAAGATGAAATTCGTCAATATCACAGGACCCAAAAAGGATATTGACAGAGTGGCGGCTACTTATCTGACCAAGTATCCCATTCATCTTGAAAATGCCCTGTCCGAGCTTAAAGATTCCCATGTGCTCACGCCGTTTATCGAGGATAACCCTTACAAGGAGACCGTGGGTACCCTGACCGATATGGCCAGGCTGGTCAATCAGGGGGATCTGGAGATCAGCGAGCACCGCAGCGTTACGCTGGAGGAAGCCCGGGAGCTCATCGAGGCTATCCAGGAAAAGAGCGAAACGCTCAACAACCAAAAACAGGAGCTGGAAGAAAAAAAGGCCCACATCAATGAATTATTGGAAGAACTGGAACCCTTTAAGGAAATGAATTTTCCGATTTCTACCATATTAAATTATCACTTTATAAAATACCGTTTCGGCCGGATCGCCCTCAATTATTATGACACCTTTTCAAAGTATGTCTATGATAATCTCAATACGATTTTTTATGAGAGCAGCCGGGATAATGAATATGTGTGGGGGATTTATTTTGCTCCGCAGTCCACATTTGTAAAGGTGGACGCCATCTTCGCATCCATGCATTTTGAACGTATCCGCCTATCCGATGAGCTCACCGGACTGCCCAGTGAATCATGCGGGCAGCTGACGCAGGCGCTGGCGGATGTGGACAAATCCATTGAAACGTGTAACCGTAAGCTTTCCAATATATACAGTGAACGCAAAGCCGAGATCAACGACGCCTACGCCTCACTGCATACGCTCAGCGAAAACTTCGACATCCGTAAAAAAGCGGCGTGCACAAAGGAACGTCAGGAGGTTTTCTATATTTTGTGCGGCTGGATGGAATCCAGGGATGCAAGGCATCTCCAAAAGGAGGTCGCCGACGATGAAGATGTCGACATACTCATTGAGGACGCTTACGAATCCCCCACGGCCAGCCCGCCTACAAAGCTGAAAAACAGAGGCGTTTTCAAGCCTTTCCAAATGTTTGTCAGCATGTATGGACTGCCGGCTTACGATGAGCTGGACCCGACCAAATTTGTGGCGCTGACCTACGCCTTTATGTTCGGCATTATGTTCGGCGATGTGGGCCAGGGTGCCTGCCTCGTCCTTGGCGGTTACCTGCTCTATCGATTTAAACATATGGCCATAGCCGGAATCATTTCCTTCTGCGGCCTGTTTTCCGTGTTTTTCGGATTTATGTACGGAAGCTTTTTTGGCTTTGAGCATTTGATCCCCGCCATGTGGATGAAACCCATGGAGTCGGAAAATATGATGACCACACTTATTCTGGCCGTCGTGTTCGGCGTAATTTTAATTATTGCCGCCATGATCATCCAGATGGTCAACAGTATCCGTCAGAAAAACTGGGGCTCAGCGCTGATCGGCACCAACGGCCTGACCGGACTGATCTTCTATCTGGTGGTGATCTACATTGTTGTGACAAAGCTGCTCCCGGCCATGGGGCCCACGCGTTTCATGGGGCTTTTAGTCGTGCTGATCATCCTTTGTCTGTTCGCCATCGCATTTGCGGAGCCTTTAAAGGCCAAGGTGAACAAAAAACGGGTTGCGCTCCATGAGGGCAAGGTCATGTTTGTCATGGAAGCGGTTTTTGAACTGCTGGAGGTCCTTTTGAGCTATATGACCAACTCCATTTCCTTTATCCGTGTGGGCGCCTTTGCACTGAGCCACGCCGGAATGATGAGCGTGGTTATGATGCTTTCCAATATTGAGAATACCACCACGCCCGCGGGAATTATTATCGTCATCTTCGGTAATATCCTGATTTCCGCGCTGGAAGGCTTAATCGTAGGTATTCAGGTACTTCGTCTGGAATATTACGAAATGTTCAGCCGTTTTTACAGCGGCACCGGACGGGAATTTAAACCCTACCGCAGCAAGGCTGCCAGGTAAAGGAAGTCCATAGGCCTTTGTGCGGACAAGGCCAGGCTAAATACAAATATTTATCAGGAGGATATTCTAATGATTACGAAAATAATTTTAATTCTTGCCCTCGTTTTAACCATTTTTATTCCATTTGTCGCCTTTCTTCTGGGAGAAAAGAAAAAGGGCCGTTTAAAAACAACGCTGGCCATTAATATCGTATGCTTTTTCGCCACCCTGATCATTGCCGATATCATGCTTTTCGGCGGCGGTGTACACGCTGAGGAGGTGGCCGACGCTGCGGCTGCATCCGCCAATGGCATGAAGTATCTGGCCGCTGCGCTTTCCACAGGTATGTCCACCATCGGCGCCGGTATCGCTGTGGCCTCCTCTGCCAGCGCCGCTTTAGGAGCACTGAGCGAGGACTCCTCTGTCATGGGTAAAGCCCTGATCTTCGTAGCCCTGGCCGAAGGTATCGCCCTGTACGGTCTGCTCATCTCCTTCATCATCCTGGGTTAAGGTGATCATATGCGGATGTATTTAATCAGTGACAATGTGGACACGCTGACAGGAATGCGTCTGGCCGGGATCGAGGGTGTGGTCTGCCATAACCGCGACCATCTGCGCAGCGAGCTGGATAAGGTGCTCACCGATAAGACCATCGGGATATTGCTGATCACGGAGCTGCTCAGCAATCAGTTTCCTGATATTATCGAAGACATCAAGCTGCACCGCCGTCTCCCCATCGTCGTGGCGATCCCCGACCGGCACGGCACCGGGCGCAATCCCAACTTTATTATGGATTATGTCAATGAGGCCATTGGCGTAAAGGTTCAGGAGGACAGCAAATGACCATTGAAGAAAAACTGGAGCTTTTTAAGGATTCCGCCATTGCGGAGGCCAGCCATCAAAGCAGTGTCATGCTGGCCGAATACCGCCAGACGCTGGAAAAAATGTTTGACACCCGCGTGGCAGCGGCCAGACAGACAGCTCAGGAGCACATTATTACGGAAACCGACCGTATCCGCCGTGAGCATAACCGGGCCCTGTCCATGGAGCAAAATAAAATCAAGCGGGATATCGGAGAAAAGCATCACCAGGTAAAGGAACAGATTTTTGCGGACGTGGAAAAAATGCTCCGTGAATATACAAAAACAGATAAGTATACACAGACCCTCATCCGCCAGATCAATGAGATCAAAAAGTTCGCCCGCGGCCAGGAGGTCACGATTTACGTGGACCCGGCGGATACGGAAAAGATTCCGGAGCTGGAGGCTGCCGCCGGCATGAAGCTTACAGTGAGCGCCATCCCGTTTATTGGCGGCGCCCGCGCCGTTATCCCGGCCAAAAACATATTGATCGACCATTCGTTTGCAACGAAGCTGGCAGAAGAAAAAAATAACTTTACGATTTAAAGCATTGTGCAAACACACTATCACTTGGAGGCTATAAATGAGTACAACTGGAAAGATTTTCGGAATTAATGGTCCGATAATTTATATTAAGGGCGACCATGGCTTTAAAATGTCCGAGATGGTCTACGTGGGCCAGGATCAGCTCGTGGGCGAGGTCATCGGCCTGAGCCGCGAGCGCACGATCATCCAGGTTTTTGAGGAAACGACCGGCTTAAAGCCCGGAGAAGAAGTGGTGGGCACCGGCGACGCGATCTCCGTCACACTGGCTCCGGGAATCATCGGCAGCATCTTTGACGGTATAGAACGGCCGCTGGACGCCATTGCCAGACAATCCGGCGCCTTCATTGCCCGGGGTGTCTCCGTGGAATCACTGGATCCTGACAAAAAGTGGCCGGCCCATATGGTGGTCCGTGACGGCGATGCAGTCACCGGCGGCACGATCATTGCCGAGGTGCCTGAAACGAGCGCCCTCACCCATAAGATCATGGTGCCACCAAACATTGCCGGAACGATAAAAAATATCGTGCCGGACGGCGACTACACCATTCACGATGTCCTGGCCGTGGTTGTGGATTATTCCGGTAAGGAAACGCCGCTGACCATGACACAGAAATGGCCGATCCGCGTTCCCCGGCCGACAAACCAGCGTTTTCCGTCCACCTACCCGCTGATCACCGGACAGCGTATCCTGGACACACTGTTTCCCATCGCCAAGGGCGGTACGGCTGCGGTTCCCGGAGGCTTTGGCACAGGTAAGACGATGACCCAGCACCAGATCGCCAAATGGTGCGATGCGGATCTGATCATTTATATCGGCTGCGGCGAGCGTGGCAATGAGATGACCCAGGTATTGGAGGATTTCTCCAAGCTGACCGATCCCAGAACGGGCAACTCCCTTATGGAGCGGACCACCCTCATCGCCAATACATCCAACATGCCTGTGGCCGCCCGTGAAGCCAGTATTTACACCGGGCTGACCCTGGCCGAATATTACAGAGATATGGGCTATCATGTGGCTATTATGGCCGACTCCACCTCCCGCTGGGCCGAGGCGCTGCGCGAGCTTTCCGGACGCCTTGAGGAAATGCCTGCGGAAGAAGGCTTCCCGGCGTATCTGGCATCCCGGCTGTCCGCCTTTTACGAGCGGGCTGGCTTCATGGAAACGTTAAACGGGCTGGAGGGCTCCGTATCCATTATCGGCGCCGTATCTCCCCAGGGCGGCGACTTTTCCGAGCCGGTCACACAGAATACAAAGCGTTTCGTCCGCTGCTTCTGGGGCCTTGACAAAGCGCTGGCCTATGCCCGCCATTTCCCGGCCATCCACTGGCTCACAAGCTACAGTGAATATGTGCGGGATCTGGAACCCTGGTATAAGAAAAATGTGGGCGAGGACTTTGTTTCATGCCGCGCGCGGATTCTGGCACTGCTCACGAAGGAAAGCGAGCTCAACGAGATCGTCAAGCTCATCGGCAGCGACGTCCTGCCCGACGACCAGAAGCTGGTGCTGGAAATTGCCCGTGTGATCCGCCTGGGCTTTTTGCAGCAGAACGCCTATCACCCGTCGGACACCTACGTTCCGCTGGCCAAGCAGTTAAAAATGATGGAGGTTATCCTCTATCTCTACGATAAATGCAGTGAGCTCATCGCGCTGAACATGCCTATGGCCCTGCTCCGTGAAAACCGGATTTTTGAAGATATTATTTCAATCAAATATAATGTGGGCAATGACGAGCTGGAAAAGTTTGTGGATTACCACAACCAGATTGATGCCTTCTATCAGAAGCTCATGGAAGAAAACGCGTAGACAGGAGGAGGAAAGTTATGTCCATAGAATATTTAGGATTAAGTAAAATCGACGGCCCTCTCATTGTGCTGGAAGGCGTCATGGATGCTTCATTTGAAGAAATTGTAGAATTAAAGGTGGATGGCACGGAAAGCAAGCTTGGCCGTATCATCGAGCTGGACGAGGACAAGGCGCTGATCCAGGTGTTTGAAGACACCCACAATATGTCCTTATCCAATACCCATACAAAGCTTACAGGCCACCCTATGGAAATGCCCCTTTCGGAAGATATTCTGGGCCGCACCTTCAATGGCGTGGGCCAGCCCATCGACGGCCTGGGTGAAATCGTGTCCGATATCCACCGGGATGTGAACGGAAAGCCGCTCAATCCCGTTACCAGGGAATATCCCCGAAACTTTATACAGACCGGTATTTCCGCCATTGACGGCCTGACCACCCTCATCCGGGGGCAGAAGCTGCCAATCTTCTCCGGCAACGGCCTGCCCCACGACCAACTGGCGGCGCAGATCGTCAAGCAGGCGTCGCTGTCGGATGACAACAGCGCTGGCCCGGCACCGGGTGCTGCTATTGCCGGCACTTCTGCGCCCGGTGCATCCGGCGCGGGTGCCGCATCGGCTTCTGGCGCATCGATGGCCGGCGGTGCCGCCGAAAAATTCGCCGTCGTCTTTGCCGCCATGGGCGTGAAACACGATGTGGCGGAATTTTTCCGCAAGACCTTTGAGGAAAGCGGCGCGGCCAGCCATGTGGTCACCTACCTGAATCTGGCCAATGACCCGGTGGTGGAACGTACGATCACCCCCAAGGTTGCATTGACCGCCGCCGAATACCTGGCCTTTGACCTGGGTTATCACGTACTCGTTATTTTAACCGATATGACCTCCTTTGCGGAAGCATTGCGGGAAATTTCCTCCTCCAAGGGTGAAATCCCCAGCCGTAAAGGCTATCCCGGTTATCTGTACAGCGAGCTGGCCACCATTTATGAGCGCGCCGGCATTGTGGCCGGACGGCCTGGTTCGGTAACGCAGATCCCCATTTTGACCATGCCCAATGATGATATTACCCATCCGATCCCTGACCTGACCGGATATATTACAGAGGGTCAGATCGTTCTGGACCGTGCGCTGCACCAGCAAAATGTCTATCCACCCATCAACGTTCTGCCATCGCTCTCCCGTCTTATGAAGGACGGCATCGGCGAAGGCTTTACCCGGGAGGATCACCAGGATGTGGCCAACCAGCTTTTCTCCGCCTATGCCAAGGTGGGCGAGGCCCGGGCGCTGGCATCGGTTATCGGTGAGGACGAGCTGTCGCCGGTGGATAAAAAGTATCTGGCATTCGGCAAGGCTTTTGAAACGGAATTTGTCGGCCAGGACCTCTTTGAAAACCGCTCCATCACGGAGACGCTCAATATCGGATGGAAGCTGCTGCGGATGCTTCCCAAGGATGAACTGGACCGCATTGATACGAAGCTATTAAACAAATATTATAATTCAGGCTCGGAGGATAGCCCCGCGGAGGCCGAATAAACGGACGCCGAATTGTTATTCGGTCAGCTAATGTCTGTTCGATTTCAGACCGCAAGCCGATGGCTGACTGCATTTTGGCCACAACCCCATGGCCGCTCAAATTTAGGCGGCCAACATCTGAAAAAGCATTTATAAAGGAGGTGGCTGCGTATGGACCCAAATGAATTTCCCACCAAAGGAAATTTAATGCTTGCAAAAAATTCATTGGCTCTGGCCACCCAGGGCTATGATTTGATGGATAAAAAACGGAATATCCTCATCCGTGAACTGATGGAGCTGACCCAGAAGGCCCAGGATATCCAGAAGGAAATCGATGTGACCTTCAAAACCGCCTATGCGGCGCTCCAGAAGGCCAATATTGAGATGGGTATTATGAATGTGGAAAATATTTCTTATACAGTGCCTGAGGAAACCGGCATCCGCATAAAATACCGCAGTATCATGGGCACGGAAATCCCTCTTGTGGAGGCACCCCCGCCTCAGGGCCGGCCCACCTACGACTTTTTCCATTCCACTATGGCCCTGGATGAGGCGGTGTATAATTTCAGCCGCGTGAAGGAGCTGACGATCAAGCTGGCAACGGTGGAGACAAGCGCCTACCGCCTGGCCGCCAGTATCATCAAGACCCGGAAGCGGGCCAATGCACTGCAAAACATTACGATCCCCCGGTACTCGGAGCTGGTAAAGACGATACAGACGGCGCTGGAGGAAAAAGAGCGTGAGGATTTCACACGGCTTAAAGTGATCAAGCGCAGGAAAATGCAGCAGAGCCGCGACAGGTGATGACCGCAGAAATTAAAACTAAAAAGATTCGGGCAGCAGCCCCGGAGCCGGATGCGTAATTTCCGGTTCCGGGGCTGCGCTTTTGTCGGTCCGGATAACGTCCACTTTAGTGCATTAAAAAATCTTGTTTTACGTATATTTTTGTATTGCAAAAATCTTGTTTTCGTGATAATTCTATCTTGTAAAAATCTTGTTTTCGTGGTATCATAGTTTTATAAAAATCTTGTTTCGGTGTATGTCCACATAAATATACTTTTTGTTTGCAGAAAGGAGTCCTATGGAGAGAAAGATTTTTTCTGAATTATTAAAATGGAAAAACGAAAGCGCCGGAAGGACCGCTTTATTAATTGATGGTGCACGCCGTGTCGGAAAGAGCTACATCGCGGAAAAATTTGCCCAAAATCAGTATCGGTCCTATATTCTTATTGACTTTAACCGGGTCGGGGATGAGGTAAAGGAACTTTTTTCCCGCTATCTGAACGATCTGGATACGCTTTTTGTATACCTATCCACATATTATAACGTAAAACTATACGCACACGAATCACTTATTATTTTCGATGAGGTTCAACTGTTCCCCAAAGCCCGTGCTGCCATCAAATATCTAGTCGGTGACGGTCGGTATGACTACATCGAAACCGGATCCCTTATGTCTATCAAAAAAAATGTTCAAGATATCGTCATTCCATCCGAAGAACGCCACTTGAAATTATATCCCATGGACTTCGAGGAATTTTTATGGGCGATGGATAATCATACACTTATGGACATGATTCGGAACTGCTATGAAAAGAAATGTGCCATGGGGCAGGCATTGCACAGAAAAGCCATGGATTACTTCAGACAATATCTGATTGTTGGCGGAATGCCGCAGGCAGTTCAGGAATATGTGAAAACCCGCGATTTTGACAAAGTTGACCTTATAAAACGAGATATACTCACGCTTTACCGTGCAGATATCGTCAAACACGCTCAGGGCTATGAGATGAAGGTAGAAAGTATATTTGACGAAATCCCGGCCCAACTGCAAAAACACGAAAAAAAATTCAAGCTCTCATCGTTGAAAAAGGATGCACGTTTCAGAGAGTATGAAGATGCGCTGTTTTGGCTGGATGATGCTATGATCATAAATATATGCTATAATTCTACCGCGCCAAACATCGGCTTAAAGCTTAATATGGACCGTATGACACTTAAATGCTACATGGGCGATACCGGACTGCTTATAAGTCATTCTTTTGACGAAAACGGAATTGTCAGCGAGGAGCTATATAAAAAGCTGCTTTTCGATAAGCTTGAGGTAAATAAAGGGATGCTTATAGAGAATATTGTTGCCCAAATGCTTACAGCCACAGGCCATAAGTTATACTTTTACTCAAACCCCTCCCGAAGTGACAGCAGCTCCCGTATGGAAATCGACTTTTTAATTGCCAAAAGCAAAATCAGCAACCGGCATAATATTTCTCCCATAGAAGTGAAGTCCGGCAAAAATTATACGTTATCCTCAATCCGTAAATTTCAAACAAAATATGCCGGGCAGACATATATCCCTTATGTTCTTCACACAGGCGATTTAAAGGAAGCAGATGGAATCACATATTTGCCGCTCTATATGACACCGTTGCTCTGAATTTCCGGAGGCCCCTAAACAGGCCTCCGGCTTTCTATATTACAAGCTTCCCTGAATTAGTCACAGAGCCCTGTTAATCTGAAAGCATCTCTGGCAGACACCGAAGGCATAGCCGACGGGCAGCTTCCGCCCGCAATAGCGGCAGGTGGAAATATAATTCTGCTTTCCCTTTAAGAGAAAGCGCATGATCTTACTCTCAGTCTGCGCCCGTTCCCGCGCCAGCCACTTTGTATCGATCACCTTGCCCATGCGCACGGAAAACTGATAGTACAGATCCAGCGCCTTGTAATAAGTCTCATACTTCATAATCCCCGGCAGGCCGCAGTCCTTTAACTCCGGCCGCGGCAGAGACACGTCCGCCGTATAGGTTTCACAATACTTCAGCCATAAAGCGACCACCTGCCGGTCCTTCACGTCAATGGGACAACTGATCATTTTATAAAGCATATATTTATTGTCAAAGCCATCGATCCGCTCCTTATGCCGGCGCGCCTGGTCATATAAAAACAGGGTATCATCAATACTGACCTTCATAAATGGCGGAGATGTCTCCACGGAATGCCAAACCTTTAAAATAACATCCAGGGGTTCTTTCATATCCAGCAGTACCTGTGGAAATCCCAGGCTGACCGTCTCTATATTATCCTCCACGGCATCAAACCTCTGACGGATATAATCCAGCTCCTCATCCCCCATAGCGGACACGAAACCTGTTTCATAAAGTCCATATCTGCCCGCTCTGCCGGCGATCTGCTTGATCTCAGGAACGGCCAGTGGCCGCCGGGAAATACCGTCAAACTTTTCGGTCTGCACAAAGACAATACGCCGCACCGGCAGATTCAGCCCCATACCAATGGCATCTGTGGCCACAACCACCTTTGTACGGCCCTCGGCGAACATCTGGACCTGGCGGCGGCGTATTTCCGGGGGCAGGCTTCCATAAATAACACTGGCCAAAACCCCCCGTTCCTCCAGCCGCCCGGCCACATCCAAAACGGATTTTTTAGAAAATACGATCAGCGCATCCCCGGCCTGAACGTCATCAGGAAATACAAAGGGCTCTTCCTCGCACAGAAGCTGCGTCTTGCGCTCGTACCGGCATATATCACAATGATCGCCGCAAAGCCCGATGAGGTGCGTCACCACGGGCTCCGCCGCCGGACTCAGACAAACATGGATCTCCTCCGCCCGTATCCCCAAAATCGCCCGCGTCCACGAATGGCCCCGGCCGGTATCCGCAACAAGCTGAGCCTCATCGATCACCGCAATATCAAATGTATCGTCAATATTCAGCATTTCAATAGTCGAGGCCGTGACGCGGCTGTGAGGCTCCTCGATGCACTCCTGTCCGGTAAGCATGGTGCACGGCGTGCCGTACTCCTTCATTTTTTCATAAACCTCCAGAGCCAGCAGTCTCAGCGGCCCCAGGTACACCCCATGCCGGGCATTTTTCAAATACTCCAGAGCGTGAAAGGTCTTGCCGCTGTTGGTGGGGCCTATGTGCAATATGAAATGGCGGCTCATCTCCAGGGCTTTGGGAAACTCCATCTCAGGCCTGGATGGCACCAGCTCGGTTATCCTGTTTTCTATACAAAACCTCCGGTAATTCTGACACATCTCAAACAAAGATTTCGTGCAGACTGCCCCAGGCATTTCCCGCAGAATATAATCCTTAAAGCCGTCATCCAGAGCACTGCGCTCCTCCGGCAGCAGCAATGCCAGGTCCAGCCGCACAAGTTCTGGAATCAGTACCGATATAATATTATCTGCAGCGTTCCTGTTTTTATATCGAACGGCCGTATGCAGCAGATTTTTAATCTGCCGGTGGTAATCCTCCAGTATGGATTTACTCACCTGCCGTACACCGGCCCGCTTCAAAGTCCTCATTAACGCACTGATGCGCTTTTCATAGCCGGACGTCCGGTTTGTTCCGCTCTTTCGTTTCGCGTCATGTCTGTATTGTTCCACATAAAGCTGTATTAAATCATCCTCAAGTATCATCACTTATCCACCTGTCATTTTTCTTTGCCGCACAGCCGCTAAACCATATAAGTAACCGTTCAAAAACGCCGAACGTTTACCTAAAAGGCGCTGCGGCAGTCATCTTTAATAAGTTTATCATTTATCTGCAAATTCGACAAGGTCTTGGCGGCCTTTCTTTGGCTGGACCATAACAAGCCCAAGGGAGGGCAAACTGTTTTCCCAACTCACATATATGACTGGTGACGGATTTTATGAAAAGATACATTGCAGCATCTATAAAAAACGCTTATAATAGTAATTACCCTAATTGACAAGCAGGTCATCAATCTCCCTGGGGAACTTGGGGGCAAATTATAATAGGAGCATAAATTCTAAGCATTTTAAGCCTGGCACTTTCTCTTGAGAAAAAAAGTGGCGGTAAAATATGTGGCGGTAAAAAGTGGCGGTAAAAAAGTGGCGGTAAATATATTATAGTAAATATGTTGCAGTCTGAAGAAAGCGTCTGTGAAAAAAAGCAAGGAGGTAATTATGGAGCTTGAACAATATTTTCCATTCTGGAATAAATTAACTCACGAACAGCAGCAGCGGCTGGAGGCCAGCGCAAGCCAGAGACAGTACCCGGCGGGCACCATCGTCCACAGTGGACGCCATGACTGCCTTGGTCTGCTTTTGATCTTATCCGGCCAGCTTCGGGTTTACATAATTACAGAGGAAGGCAAGGAGCTGACGCTCTACCGTCTGTTTGACCGGGATATATGCCTGTTCACTGCATCCTGCATTATGAACAGCATCCAATTCGATGTCACCATCAGCGCGGACCAGGACACCACGGTTTTACATATCCCACCGGACGTTTACAAACAATGTATGCAGGAATCCGCCCCGGCTTCCAATTATATTAATGAGCTGATGGCCTCAAGATTTTCAGATGTGATGTGGATTCTGGACCAGGTGCTGAGCAAAAAACTGGATACACGGCTGTCCGCATTTCTGATTGAGGAAAGTGAGCTTTCCGGCAAATCAAAGCTTGTTATGACCCATGAGCAGATCGCCAATCATCTGGGCAGCGCGCGGGAGGTCATTTCCCGAATGTTAAAATATATGCAAAATGAAGGTCTGGTAAAGCTTGGCCGAGGCAGTATCACACTGACCGATACCCCCGGGCTTACTCAGCTCGCACAGGCAAGCCTGCGATAAAGCGGTTCCCACCCCAGCCAAATAGCGGCGCCCAATCCGTAAGAGGTTCCCGGACTAATGTCGACGCTCTAAATGTAACAAAGTCACAGAACGGTTTTCCGGTTTGTGTTATGATAAGCTCATCAAAAAGATAAGGAGTGATTCATATGTCAGTTATAACAATAAATAATAACAACTTTTCACAGGAGGTACTCAATTCCGATAAGACCGTCCTTGTTGATTTCTTCGCCACATGGTGCGGGCCATGTAAAATGCTCACCCCCATCGTTCACGAATTAGCCGATGAGCATCCCGAGGTTAAGGTTTGCAAAATCGATGTGGATCAGGAACAGGAGCTTGCACGTCAGTTTCAGGTGATGAGCATCCCCACGTTAATCGTATTTAAGAACGGACAGCCGGTAAATAAATCCCTTGGCCTGAAATCTAAAAAAGATCTGGAAGCAATGATCAAATAACGAAACCGTTAAAAAGAGCCGAACCATTACCCATTAGTTTCCCCCCCCGCCGTGCTGGGGCGCGGCAGTCGCTATAATGGACGCGTTGCTTCCGCGTAACAAAAAAAGCCCGCCAGTTGTTTAAAACCGGCGGGCTTTTTGCTGCTTTGACATGATCGATTCCGTCCTGATGACCGCTACGCTTCACTCCTGCCGAAACGCTGGTCGGCGGCAGTCGTCACCATCTCATCCCAAGAGGAGAACCGGGTGCTTTCTCGCACAAAGTTATCCATAAGCAGCTTTGCATAAACCATTCGGTCCGCATTCCAGTTGGTGATCACAGCGCTGGAATACTGAAAGCCTTCAAAATCTTTAAAATTTGTGTTCTCCTGCATAAACTCATCTGTAAAAATCGTCCGCAGCAGCTTCCTGAAATTCTCATCGGTATCTACGCGTACATATCCGTCATCCATAATATCCTGTCCTTTAACCCTGTAACACCTCAGCTTACCTGAACTGCCACACTATTTTTGTAACGATCCAGCTCACCTGAACTGCCGCACTATTTTTGTAACAGCTCGGCCCCTCTGAACGGTTACTTATTTTTCGTCGGGATGTTCTTCATAATATTTATCGGCGGCCTGGAACACATAATCACGCCATACAGCCGAATCTCTGGCCATACATGGCCGGATAATCTCCTCCTCCTGATCTCCCATACCGTTAATAACTTCCTTGCGCTGGATCGTCAGGTAAAGGGCCGGTTCATTGGGTGGGCATCCTAAAATCCAGTAAGCGCCCGGATGGTCCTTTAAATACTTTCTTGTACAGTTTCCGTGGAGAACGATCCTGTCATCGGGAATATCCTTAGGAATCTCGTTCTTTCCGCCGATGACTACTGTCATTCCCGCATTTTTATCATATTCATTTACAGCCTTCAGCTCTTCCATATTGATGGCCAGCAGCGCCTGACAACTGGAGCATGCGCCCTCACAGCGGACATCGTATTCCGGCCAGCGGGTACTCATATCGCCGATATAAGGAATCCACATTTTCTTGTAGCATTCCTCAATGGTATTGCCCACAACATCAATGCAGTCCATATCATAATTACCAAGCCCGGTCTCCTCGGCCACCTTAAAATAATCCACACAGGTGGTATCGATGCCGGTCACTTCGCAGGCTACCCGGTCAATGGCCACGGGGTCTTTGGAGCCCAGGATCATGTTTGTATCAATGGGCACTGGCATGTGCGGGCTGTAACCGCTGGCTGCATGCATGGCGTCCATAATATTTATATCTGCGCGGCAGGCTGACCACACATCCATCATAGCCATGGTCAGGTTCTGCTGATGCATCTGCATATGTACCTTGTCCTGTACAACACCCTTGATATTTTTAAGTGCTCCGGAAAATACCATGCTGGCGTGTGCCTTTAAAATGGGCAGGTTGATCAAATGATCAGCTTCCATCAGGAATTTGGGAAGCAGCAGATGGTCGATATTGGAGCGGAAGCCGCGCACAGCAACGTTGACAAGCTCCTTATCCCGCTTAATATCTTTAAGCTCCACACCCTCCTCATTGGCCACGGCCTCAATACCGCTGACCTTGAGACATTCCAGTGTATCACAACCGATGGCAGCTGCCTCCGCAATAATGATACGTTTGGGCTCCGCTTTTTTCACCTCACGGATGACGGCGCGAACCACCTCCGGATTGGTGCAGACCGATGTTTCCGGCGGCTCCGCATGACCTGCATTAGGTTTTAAAACAACAGTAGATCCTTTCCGGATCACATTTTTAACGCCGCCCATCAGATCAAAAACACGGGTAACATTTTCCTGGATATCTGTACCTTTAACGAGGGCAACTAATGATTTTTTTGCCATTATGATTCCTCCTTTTTATCGATACAGATATACATAGCAAAAATCATGCCAAAACTTCAAGTCTATCCCGACGTGCTGTAAACTGAGTGTAGCGTCTTAATAAGCTGACCACAGCGCACTGATGTCACCAAAAAAAGCTGCTCAATGGCGGCATTTACATTGATTAATCGACGATGCACATGCAACACTGTTGCATAACTGCATTTTCAGTTGCAATTGTAGACGGCAAAATTATTTTTTTCTTGAAGGAACTTAACGCATCCGCTATAATAAAAGAAGAACTCTCGGGAAGAAAGAAAAGATTATGAAGTCGCTCCTGTTAATTAAAGATGATACCTCGGAAATCGCAGGAAAGACATCCGCGCTGATTTACACCCTTGCGGAAAAGTTTTTGGATGGTAATGAATTGACAGATATCAAGGAGGTGTTCCGAATGACAAGACTTGGACAGATGTTGGTAAATGATGGCATTGAAGAGGGGCGTAAAGAAGAAGTTTACCGGCTAATTACATTTATGCTCAAAAAAGGCAAGACCATCTCTGATATCGCTGCCGATACGGATATTTCCGAAGATGAAATTCGTAAAATCCAGCGCAGCATGCAGAAGAGCAAATAACTTTTAATATTACATTAGATAAATGTCCTGACTTATCTGATAATAAATACCGCTGTAAATCCTGCAAAGTAACAGCTCGGCCTGTCTGAACTGTTACCCTGTAAATACTGGGTTTACAGCGATATTTATGTATAATGTACTCAATAACACGCACTTCGCTTGGAATCGGTATAGCTTCCAGGCTCACATCAAGTTGGCTTATGCCAGCATTTTCGCCATATCCTCCGCCGGTGTGGTGATCAGTGCTATATTATAATTGTCCACCAGATAATCCAGCACGCCCTGAGATATAAATGCGGGCAATGTGGGCCCCAGATAAATATTTTTTATTCCCAGATGAAGCAGCGTCAGTAAAATGCATACCGCCTTCTGCTCATACCATGAAAGCACCATAGACAGCGGCAGATTATTGACACCGCACTGGAAGGCATCGGCCAGGGCCACAGCTACGCGGATCGCACTGTAAGCATCATTGCACTGCCCCATATCCATAAGTCTTGGCAGGCCGTCAATGGTGCCCAGGTCCATATCATTAAATCGGTATTTTCCGCAGGCCAATGTAAGGATTAGCGTATCCTTTGGCGCCAGCTTTACAAATTCCGTATAATAGTTCCTTCCGGCACGGGCGCCGTCACAGCCGCCCACCAGGAAGAAATGGCGGATATGTCCATCCTTAACGCTCCGGATCACCTGGTCGGCCACAGAAAGTACGGTGTCGTGGCCAAATCCGGTAACCACCTGCGTTCCTCCATTGATTCCGGTAAAGACCTGGTCCTCCCCGTAACCGCCAAGTTCCAGGGCCTTTTTTATCACTGGCGTGAAATCCTTTTGCTCATCAATATGGACCGCCCCCGGCCAGGATACTGCCCCGGTCGTAAATACCCGATCAGCATAGCTGTCCTTCACCGGCATCAGGCAGTTGGTCGTATACAAAATCGGTGCGGGGATATGGGCAAACTCCTTCTGCTGATTCTGCCATGCGGTTCCGAAATTTCCTTTCAGATGCGGGTACTGCTTTAACAGCGGATAGGCATGTGCCGGCAGCATTTCTCCGTGCGTATAGACATGAATCCCCATCCCCTGTGTCTGCTGCAGCAAAAGCTTCAGATCCAGCAGATCATGGCCAGTGATTACGATAAATGGGCCTTTTTCCACAGTGAGAGGAACACTCACCGGCGCAGGGGTTCCGAAGGTTGACGTATTGGCACGGCTCAAAATCTCCATGCATTTATAATTCACCTCACCGACCTGCAATGCGACCGGCAGCAGCTTTTCCATCGGCCAGTCCAGACCCAGAACAAACAGCGCGCGGTAGAAAAATTGATTCACCTGTTCATCCTCATACCCCAGGACCATGGCATGGTAAGCATAGGCCGCCATGCCGCGGATACCGAACAAAATCAGGGATTTCAGCGAACGGATGTCCTCCGGAGCTGTCCAAAGCTCCCTCATATCGTAATCGTCATTGTGGCCGCAGGGCGATCCACACGACGCACAGCCGGGAGATATCGCATTCTTTTCGTCATTGACGCGGGCAATCATCGCTTTTACCGAAGCATCATCAAAATTCACATTGGTTACTGTTGTAAATAATCCTTCCATAATTATACGGTCAGTCTGCCCGGTCTTTGGGTTATTCTGACAGGCTCTCGCCAGGCCGATCAGCGCGCCCGTAAGCTCATCCTGGAGAAGGGCATTGCCCGAGCTCTTTCCACATACACCGGCACAGCCGGTGCAGCCGGAACCGCCGGCCGTCTGTTCACATTGAAAGCAAAACATTTTATTATCCATTAAATTCTCCTCCTGTAATTGAGATTCTCCTTCTAAATATATAAACGCAGGATAAGTGCCGGTATTTATTCCAGTATCCTTCCATCCGTGGAAATGGTCACAACCTGCCACGGTATAAGCTTACCGCTGGCGATCCGCGCATTTTTAACAGCATTCTCGATTCCACCGCAGCAGGGCACCTCCATGCGCACGACTGTGACACTGTTAATATCATTATTCCGGAGAATTTCCGTCAGCTTTTCCGTATAGTCCACACTGTCCAGCTTCGGACAGCCGATCACTGTGATGCGGTTGCGGATAAATTCCTGGTGGAAACTTCCATAGGCATATGCGGTGCAGTCCGCGGCTACTAAAAGATCTGCGTGATCAAAATACGGAGCCCGGGTGGGTACCAGCTTGATTTGGACCGGCCACTGGCGCAGCAGCGAAGCCGAATTGCCGGCAAAACCCGTATCTTCCCGGTTAAACCGCATGGCGGCGGTGCCCGGACAGCCGCATGGCAGCGGCGCTTTCTCTGCCATATGTTCTTTAACCGCGGCTTCATCGTATGCAGCGGCCTCCCGCTCCACAAAGCTGATGGCGCCCGCCGGACATGCAGGAAGACAATCCCCAAGGCCATCACAATAATCGTCTCTGAGCAGCCGGGCTTTCCCGTCTACCATACCGATGGCCCCCTCATGGCAGGCCTTGGCACACAGGCCGCAGCCGGTGCATTTTTCTTCATCAATATTAATAATTCTCCGTATCATAAAACATACCTCCATTTTCTAATGTGTCTGATTCATTACTGTCACTATGGCTTGACTTTATGAAATCATAATACTATACTGAAAATCGTAAGTATGTTGTTAAAACAACAAAACAGGAGAATTTTTATGGATTTTAATTTTATTTCAAAAACAGAACTTTTTTCTGGAATTTCTGTGGAAGATACAGAATCGATGCTTGGATGCCTTCAGGCTTATACGAAAACTTATACAAAAAATACGATGATTTATGCCGCCGGAACAACGACCGGCGCCATGGGCCTGGTCCTGTCCGGCAGTGTGCGCGTGGAACAGACAGACCTTTGGGGCAATCAGAATATATTTTCCACCGCCGGACCGGGGCAGGTATTTGCCGAAGCCTATGCCTGCGCGCCCGGCGAGGTTTTAATGGTGGATGCGGTAGCAGCCGCAGACTGTGAAGTTCTTTTTCTTAACGCCGGTAAGGTTTTAAAAACCTGCCCATCGGCCTGCCAGTTCCACAGCCGGCTTGTGGAAAATCTTCTGGCAGTGATGGCCTCAAAAAATCTAAACCTGACACGGAAGATCAGTCATATATCTAAAAAGTCCATCCGCGCCCGGCTGCTCTCCTACTTATCGTTTCAGGCACTGCGCCAGGACACCTGCTGCTTTGATATTCCATTTAACCGGCAGCAGCTGGCGGACTATCTGTGCGTGGACCGCAGCGCCCTGTCCAACGAATTAGGCAAAATGCGGGATGAAGGGCTGCTGGAGTTTCAGAGAAACCATTTTTGCCTCCATACCTCAGATTACGCTTCACAGGGGGTGGAATAAATACATTATTCTTTAACAAGTTCCGGCAATACAACTGCTCTTTCATAAGCCGTATACTTTTTACGTTTCTCCTGGATGATATCCTTGCCGTCAATGGCCTTTTTGTGTCCTTTGCGGATATTGTTGTCGTGAAGCTCCTGGCCCCATGGATTCCAGCGGTTCTTTGCGCGTTCTTCGTCGGAGAAAGCCACTGTCACCTTACCGTCGCTCATGGTGACATCCGCTTTTGTATTACATTGCGGGCAATACCAGCCATCCTCACGGATTTCCAGGAGATTGCCGTGGCAGTCCGGACATACGCCGGGCGTTCCTTTATAGTCAGCGGCCTCACCATTTTCTTTGGTCATCAGCGCATCGGCAATATTTTCGCCCATGGCATGCATACGTGCCAGCACATCATCCTCCAGGAGCACCGCACCGGAAGACGGCATGAAGTCAAAATGTACCGCATCCACAACAGAATCATAGGAGCCGCACATTTCCATGGCGATCATTTTACATGTGCTTAATGTGAAGTTTGTCCAGTCCGTACCGCCCAGAGAAAAAGCTGCGCCTACCTTATGGTTTTTATGTGTCACCTCGCGGTAATCACCGGTAGCGTGAAGCTTGTTGAGGAATTTGATCAGTGCGCCTGTGGGCAGCAGATTGTAGGCCGGGCTGGATACGATAATGGCATCCGCCTCACGCATAAGCTGCTCGATAAAATACACATGGTCACTGCCGTTTTTATGTACGCAGCGGAAATCAAAATTTCCCCGCAGATGATTCGTCATACATGTCTCGCAGCCAATGCATGTATTTACCTCGGCATCCTGCATACGCACAAGCTGGCACTGTGCCCCGCACTTTTCCTCGATTGCCATGAACACTTCCTTCATCATAATTTCCGTGTTACCGTTTTTTCTGCCGCAGCAAAAACCTAAAACCTTCATAAATCGCTCTCCTTTTCGTCATACATAATAAATAATTTTGAGTTACATTTTCTGTTTTTATGTAACGGTATATTTGTGGTATACCATATTATTATCTAATAATTATAACATGGCTCAGTAAATCCTGCACCTGTTTTTTTAAGATTGTGTGAATCTGCGTTTTCGCCTTGAATCACCCATGCCAATCCGTTATAATTAAATTATATCTCCCGTCCACGCTCCCCCAGCGTCCGACGGCAGAGCATCCCTTACTGAATTATATGGAGGAACACCTCTTGAAAAAATTATGGAACAAAATCAGCTTCAGAATCATAATACTCACAGTCATCGTCTTTGTGCCGGTGCTGATCTTTCTCATCATATTCAATATCCAGAGCACCCACAGCGCCACAGCAGCGCTGATCCAGGAAAACCAGGGAAATCTGGACACTGCGGCTCAGCAGTTGGACAACATTTTAGAGGTTACGGAGACGCTGCTGAAAACAGTGAACAACGATTCCACGCTGCTGGATAAAATACGGTATTACAAGCCCAGGGTGGCGGCGGACGCGGCAGAAGCCACGCCAGACACTACCGCAGAAATCCCCCCAGATAATGACGCAAACGTCCCCCCCCCAGTTGATGATGATGATTTGCCCCGAGACAATTCCGCAGACACTGCCACAGATGCGCCCACAAGCGACTCCGCAGACGCTGACGCAGATGCGCCCAAAAGCGACTCCGCAAAAGCTGACGCAGATGCGCCCAAAAGCGATTCCACAGGCAGCTCAGCTTCCGGCGAGATCAGCAACGACACAGAATCAGAATACTACCGTGCGGTCCAGCTCCTGTTCAACCACCTGCAGGACTCCCTGGCGGCCAGCGACTTTACGCAAAATGCTTTTATCTATTTTCCTGAACAGGAATTATTTTACAACTCCAAAAAAGAAGCACAGATGACCGAATATCTCAACACCATTATTCAGTCAGACATGTCCGGCGGCCCCGTCAACCTGATGGATACTTATCAAAAATCATGGGCGCCGGTCTATGTGGGCAGCCAATGGTATATTTTGCGCATTTGGAGGTACAATCCCAAAGCCAATGGCTACTATATCGGCGCATGGTTTTCTGTGGACGCCCTCAGAGACTCCATCCACGTCTCCATAAATACGGACTATGACCGGCTGTTTATCGCCAATGGCAGAGGAACCTACCTCAACAGCAACGGACTTTATATTAATCCCAATACGATCGCCTCCGGAGATATGGTCCATGACTCCAAAGGCTCAGACATAACCGGCTCCGGGCGTACGTCAGAGGACTATTACTACATATATACCCTTTCCGAGAAGGCGCCCATACGGCTTATAAAGCTGCTGAACACCAAAACCGTAAAGTCATTATCACCGGATATTTCGCTGGCTATTTTTATCATGTTCCTGTGCTTCGCCATGCTCATCCTTTTATTTACGGTATGCATCCGCCGCTGGCTTTTAAGTCCGATCAGCTCCACCATGCGCTCCATGGACCGTATCCGTTCCGGAGATATTGATCACCGTATCCCGGTCAATTCCGGGGATTGTGTGGAATTTACATCTCTGAATACGTTGTTCAATAACATGATGGACCAGGTCAATCAGCTCAAAAACGAAATTTATGAGGGGCAGTTGGAACGCCAGGAAATACGTCTGGAATACCTTCAACAGCAGATACAGCCCCACTTCATATTAAATACGTTAAACACGCTGTATAATCACACCGAAGATGATATCCAGAAGGAAATCATACTGCTAATGACCAAGTATTACCGCTTTGTCGTCAACATAGATTCGCGGTATGTACAGCTTGGGCAGGAGCTGGATCACATAAAGAACTATCTGAAGCTGCAGCAGATCCGCTATCCTCATGCATTTGAGTATGAGATCCGCTGTGAAAGCTCCCTGGAGATCATACCGGTACCGCCCTTTCTTATCGAAAGCTTTGTGGGAAATACGATCAAGCACGCACTGAATTTCTCGGATTGTGTTTTTATCCGGATCGAGGCGTATCTTTTGGATACCTTCACCACACGCATACGCATTTCCGATACCGGGGAAGGCTTCGAGGACGAGGTTCTGGATATGATCAATGATTACCTGGAAAACAAAACTATCTCGGAAGAGCTGGGCGTCGGTATCCGCAATTCCATCGAGCGGCTGCGGCTCATCTACCACGACAATGCCGCCATACGCCTGTACAATCAGGAGTCCGGCGGCGCTGTGGTGGAAATCGATCTGTCGCTGCAAATGCCATAAACATGTAACGGTTCGGCCACAATGAACGACACATAAACATTGAGGGAGGCTTTACTTATGAATTTAAATATATTGCTTGTGGATGATGAAGCATATTGTGTGGAAAAACTGATCCACGACATCGACTGGAAGGCGCTGGGTATTTCTCATGCTTATTCCGCGTATTCCGCGGCCCAGGCGATGAAGATACTGCAATCGGAGCCCATACAGCTCCTCATCTGCGATATTGAGATGCCCGGCGCCAGCGGCCTGGACCTGATTGAATGGACCAATGAGGCCGCCCGCCTTATGAATTTTTCTATTGAATGTCTTATGCTGACCTGTCATCCGGAATATGAATTTATGCGCAAGGCCATGCAGCTTGGCTGTTCGGATTATCTGCTCAAGCCGTTCAAAAAAGAAGAAATCACCCAGTCCATTGCCGCACTGGTGGAAAAGATTCAAAAGAAAAACGAGGAGCAGCCGGAACTGTTTTCATCCCGGACCGACTACCTGTCCGCCACCGCGGACAGTGATCCTATGCCTGCGTCGGCGGATTCCGATGAGCATATACGTACCCGGGTCATTCCGTATATCCAGGAGCATATCGCCGCCCCCATTACGGTGACGGAAATTGCCCAGGCTGTCAACCTCAACGCTCAGTATCTGATGCGCCTGTTCCGCAGACAGATGGGCTGCTCCATCATCCAGTACGTGACCCGCTATAAAATGGAACTGGCCAAGGATATGCTGATCCATACAAACATCAGCAACGCGGAAATATCCGAAAAACTGGGCTATCTGAATACGACCTATTTTCTTAAAGTCTTCAGGGAAAATGAGGGTATGACGCCGGGAGCCTTCCGGAAAAAATACAACATATATAAATAAATTTACGAGGGGCTGCCGGTGAATGGCGATTTTTAAGCCCCTCGTTCCTTTATGTCTAAACACTCCTTTTCCTAAGCTGTTTTCGCGGCGCTTTTCCCTTCGTATTTTTGGATCTCACTAAGAAGGAAACACTTTGATAATGAACATCCGGGCATTCTTTTTATCGTTGGCACTGCACCAGAAAACGGTTCATATCGTCCTCAGTGCCAACAAGTATAGCCCCCCTTACCTGTGGCGCTTTTTGTAGTGCGTCTTTTTCAGGTAGACAAACAAGACCATAACACCGGCCAAAGATACCAGCATCATCAGCCGCCAGGGCAGCAGGTTGGTCGTATCACCCGTCTGTGGCGTGGTCGTATCGTCGGTCTGCGGCGTAGTCGTACCACCCGTCTGTGGCGTAGTCGTATCGCCTGTCTGCGGGGTCGTTGTTTCGTCCGTCTGTGGGGTCGTTGTTTCGTCCGTCTGCGGAATGGTGGAATCGTTGATGGTGATCGTTACCGTAAAGGGAACGCCATCGAACGTGTAGGTCGCTGTAACCATTCCCGTTTTAAGGGCTTTGAAGGTATAGGTATCACCGTTCTCCGTCATGGAAAGCAGCGCCTTGTCATAACTCCACGCACCGCCCGCGGGCGCGGGTGTCCAGCTTACGCTCTGGCCCACCTGCAAGGTGTGGCTGTCCGGCAGACCGGTGATAACGGCCGCAGCATGGGGCTGCACTGCCACCGCAAAGGGTGACAAGCCGGAAAATGTGCCTTTTGCCATGCCGTTCTCCACCGTGACCGTGCGGCGCTCCTCCACCTTGTCCTTGCAGTGGAACATCTCTACTTCCTGCCCGTTGTACCTGGCATCCACCGGGATCTCCACGTCGAGGTCGCCGGTATATTTACCAGAGGACAGGCCTATGTCAAAGAGTACGAGCAGCTCACCCTTATCCTGTCTCTCCCGGATGCCGTCGCACACCTCACAGGCGCCTTTTTCGTGAAGACCGTTCTTTTTAACGGCCAGAACAGCGTCGCCGGTGAAGGAGCCGCTCACCTTTATGCCAGTATCCGGGTCATAGAGCGTGCGGTAAAAATATGTGGGTGAGGGATCGCCGTCAGCCTGTTTGGTATATGTTTCGGTCATCACGCTGCTGTCGATGCTGTCCGGCGAGCCGGCGTAGGCTTTCAAGGTGCTGCCCAGCGGCACGGTGATGGGAGCGGAATAGGGCTGCCATGTGCCGCTTGTCGTCGGGTCGGAGTCATCCAGCATGTAATAGATCGTCGCGCCCGGCGTGGCGCAGGCGAGGGTGACGGTCTGGGCCTCCCGATATGCGCCGCCCTTGGGGTCTGCCGTGGGCATGGCGGTCTGGCCCATAGCCGTCCATACTGCCGTCAGGATGATCTCATGGTCCGGCATGGTGAGTGTTTCCCCCGGCATATAAGTGGTTCCGTCGTACGCCCAACCCGCGAACACATAGCCGCTGCGGGTGAGACTGCCGGTATTTCCCAGGACGGTGACATCCATGCCCTTGCCGTAATAAGCGCTGTCTGATGGCACATCGCCGCTATCCTTATCCGGGGCGGTGTAGGTCACCATGTCTGCGGGCCAGGCCACGGGCGCGGTGCCATTCTTAACGAACACTGCGTCGGGGATGCTGGAGTCGTTGACCAGGTTAGCGTAAGAAAGCGCGTACCCGTCCGTTCCCTCGCAGGACCGGAGGTTCATGGAGACGGGGGCCGCACTCACGGTCAGGTCACCGAACACACACATACCGTGGCCCTCCGTGCCTTTGCCGCCTTGGACAGTGAGGCTGCCAGTGAAGGCAAGCTCCAGATCGCCCAAAACCCTCATACCGTCGCTCCATGCCGTGCCGTAAAGGCCTTTGGCGGTCAGCGAGCCGCTCCCCGCCAGCTTGTAACTGCTGCCGTTTTGAAAGAGGACGCCCGTATATAAACCCTCGGCCGTCACCGCGCCGTCCACCGTCAAAACGCCGCCCGATTTGATGCCGTTATTCCCCCGGGCA
Source organism: Lachnospiraceae bacterium (assembly GCA_902363555.1). Taxonomy (GTDB): domain Bacteria; phylum Bacillota; class Clostridia; order Lachnospirales; family Lachnospiraceae; genus Catenibacillus. The sequence continues at coordinate 511,006 of CABJAM010000002.1, forward strand.
GTGGTGGTTCCTGCACCGTCCAGCGTGACGTTCCCGCCAGAAGAGATGCTATATCTGGAGAGGCCGCCGCCCGTCTTGCCGCTCTCCACCACGATAGTGCCGCCGTTGTGGATGGTGATGTCGTCTCCTGACAAGCCGCTGCCGCCGCTGCCGCCACTGTTCCCGCCCGTGGCGGTCAGGGAACCGCCATTACCCACGCTGACGATCAGGCTGGCGGCGAAAATGCCGTGACCGCCAGAAAAAGTCGATGTACACGCGCCGCCCACGGCAGTCAGGAACGCGTTCCCTACCTCAACAGTCAGATTGCCGTTGCAGTAGATTGCAGTCTTCCCCATGTCGCTGTTCCCTGATCCGCCAGTGAGGAAACAGGTTCCCTCCACCGTCAGGGTGGCATCAGAGGCGAAGTAGAGCGCGAATTCCATATCCCGGGCGGTAAGGTCTAGGTCCTGGATAATCAGGGAACGAACGCTGCTTGCCACCCTGATGTTGGAGCCGTTCACGGCCCTCCCGCCCGAGGTGACGGTCACGTCGTCCACGTCGATGGTCAGCGTGGCGTCGCCGTTCCCCCGGATGAAGATGGTTCCGCCGGACTGGACACCCAGCCCTTTGGCGCTTGCGTTCGTACTGCCATTCCAAAGTGTCAGCGTCTCAGTGGGATTTCCCGCGCCGTCATACTGTTTGCCAATGCCGTTCTTACAGTCAAGGATGGTGCAGTTTTGATACGTCGGGTTGGGGGCGTCGGTGCCATTATGTTCCATCTCCAGCATAGCTCCGTCCGTGACCGACAGGCTGCCGCCGCTTTTACCATACTTACCGCTGCCCACATCGCAGCCGTCAGTGCTGCTGGCCGTAACACTGGCGCCCTCGCCGGAAATTATAACGGTACCGCCGGAGCCAAACCAGCCGCCGCCAATCCCCGCGCCGTGCCCTCTGTACCCGCTGCTCATGGCGGTCACTCGCGCGCTGCCCCGGATGCTGATCTCGCCGCCGTCGCCACCTTCAGTGTGGCCCGAGTCGGGGTCGCCGATGCCGGTGCCACCACCGATCCCTGCTCCGCCATCGCTGCCCGTGGCCACCACTTGCGCGCTGCCCTGGATGGTGATTTTTCCGCCGGAGCCCAACTGGCCGCCGCCAATCCCCGCGCCGCCGTCGCCGCCCATGGCCGCTACTTGAACACTGCCTTGGATGGTGATTTCACCGCCGCTGCCCTCTGCGCTGCCGCCGATGCCGGCACCGCCGTCGCCACTCTTGTAGGAGTTTCCGCCCATGGCGTTCAATTTGCCGCTGCCTTCGATCGTCACGGCCGCGCCGTCCGGTACCTGGATTCCAGCGCACCTGACTCCGCCCGTAAACGTATTTTCGTTCCGCAGGATCAGGGTGGCGGAACTGCCATTGTTGATGTCAAAAGCGGTCGATCCGGTGGACGAGCAGTCAATGTGGACGTTGTCCAGCGTCAGACTGGCGGCCGTGTTGTCCGCCACAGCCAGCCGGTAGTCCGCCGTACTGGCAACGTCGTCTCTCATGCGGATGGTCATGGGCTTGCCTGAGGTGATCTTCAGCACCTCTCCGTCCAGGTAAAAATCCCCGCCATTTTGACTGTCGATCAAATCCGCGCCCTCAATGACAAAATCGCCCTTTACACAGGAATTGACCTCAATCGTATCCGCGCCGCCAGGCAGCACCCTGACGGAGGGGAGCGGGTCGCAGACGTAGCCCTCCGGGAGCGCCGCCGTAAAGAGATATTCCCCGGCGACGGGCCAGTTGCCGCCGTCCTGTCGGAAAGCGTCACATATCCAGCCGGAGATGTCCACCGTGACCGGGTCTGTTCCGCCCTCAAACTCCGCGCTGATAGCCGTGGGCAGCATGGCAGCCACATCGTCAAAGCTGGCCTGGTTGTCCGCGGTCACCCCGGACATGGGCAGTTCGCCCATGTTCAGATAATCATCGCCCACGAACGTCCAGTTCACGATGGTTTTTACAAGACTGTTATCTGCCTGTGGCGCCGGTTCACATGCACCGTCATGCCCGTCGACAAGGGTGCAGCCTTCCGTTTTTGTACATAGGCCCGGTTCTCCCGGCTGGTTATCCGCTGATGTCTCCGTGTCTTTATCCATCACCGTCACGGTGATCTGCGGCGGCTCCACGCCGTCCGACAGGGAGCAGCCGCCCACGTCCGCGGTAAACACATACTTGTCCAGCGTGTCGTCGTCGTAGGCAGGGGTGCTGTTCCACGTTACCGGAATCTGTTCCTCTGTCGTAGTGACGGTTGTGGCCGTTTTTCCGCTGTCTACTTCCGGCTCCGCATCGTTTTCCGGTGTGCCGTCCTCTGTGACAAGTATATCTGCTGAAACCCTGTATACCGCCGCCGTCAGCGTGTCCGGCAGGTCCAAAGCCTCCCGCGCTGTTCCAGGCGTAACGGTCTGCTCCGCGACACCGCTGTCCAGCGGCTCAAAGGACGCGATGGCCCCGTCCTGCGGCGGGGTATTGGTGTTCTCCGCAGCCGCACCCACCGGTATTATCAAGCTGAACAGCATCGTTGCGGACAGCAGCACCGCAAGCATCCGTTTTTTGGCCTTCATCCGGGCAGTCTCCTTCTCGATCATCTTTCTCATGTTCGCTCCTCCTCTTTTCCGCACACTTCCCCGCTGCCATACAAAAAGGTTATCAACGTGTATATGTCTTGCCTATGTAATAGGCAAGACAAGGGGTATACCCCTTGTGCGATTTTTATTGGCTTTATTCAGTTATCCGCAGATATCCTAACCCATTTTGATTGTTGCAGATCCACCTCCCAAAATCAATAAAAAAAGCATGAGCCGTTCTCACAGAGCTTAAGCCGGAGGAAAGCCGCTGTAAATCCGCTCCGCTTCATGCTATAATAAACCTGACAAACTGTACTTTTATGATCCGCCTTTGGGAAAGGAGGCATGGAGATGCTTGCTGTGATCTGCGACGATCTCGCGGGTGACCGGGAGATCCTGCTGGATTTTTGTGCCCGATATGCAAAAAACAACCATATGTCCATCGCTGCGCTGGACTTTGAAAACGCCGGAGCGCTGCTGCAGAGCCGGGAGGCCCGGAGCGCCGACGTGATATTTCTCGATATTTATATGGAAGGCGCCCTGGGGGTGGACGCCGCCCGCATCCTGCGGGGGAAGGGCTTTCGCGGCGCACTGGTCTTCACGACCACCAGCCGGGAGCACTACGCGGACGGCTTCGATGTGGAAGCCTCCCATTACCTGATCAAGCCGATAAGCTGGGAAGCTTTCTGTGAGGCTATGCGCCGGGCCCATGACCGGATGAGTGCTCCCGCCCGAAAGGTGCGCGTGACCGCCGGGCGGGATGAACTGGATGTGGACGTTTCCGGTATCCAATATGTGGAGGTCTACGGGCACAAAACGATACTGCATACCCTGCGGGGCGAGGTGGTGGTCTCCCAGTCCCTTACCGCGCTGGAAGAACGACTGGGCGGCGACCCGTTTTTGCGGTGTTACCGCTACTTTATCGTCAACATGGACTTTGTGAAGCGCATGAACGAGGACAACTTTTTAATGAAGGACGGCCGGGAAATCCCCCTCTCACGGGATGGGCGGGCCGCTCTCAAGAGCCGGTACATGGCCTATGTGTTCGGCCGGATGGAGGGATGATACGATGGAAACGATTGCTGCGGAATATATCACCTGTGTGATCGAGGCGGCCATGACCATGTTCTTCTGCCTCTATGTGGCCCGCGATCTGCTGCGGGTACGGATGCGGATCCTGGCACCGGCGGTGGCGCTGCTGGCCATCGCGGGCAGTGCGGGGAGTATGGCGCTGTCGGCATGGCTGAGCGCCTGGCTGCCCTTTTCAATGGACACCAGCACGGTATCCCTGCCGCTCTGGTTTGCTGTGGGCTATTTCAGCCTGCGCCGGGCCACCCACGAGCGGGCAGGCGGGCTGCTGTTCATCCTCCTCCTATCGGTGCAGGTACTTCATGTATGCCGGAGCACCACCTACTTTTTCTACGGTCTCTTTTCCCCCGGTATGGCCGACGGCGCATACTGCTGGGCGGATATTCCGGGCTTTGGCATCCCATCTGTGGTGCTGACGTTCCTGCTGGCGGCATTCTGTCACGGGCTCTACAAGAAACTGCGGGGGATCGATCTGCGGGGATATCTTCAGTTGTGGTTCATCCCCCTGTTCTTCGTGATCCTTTATGTCCTGCAGACCAACATCTATCCGCTGGGGAGTTTCACCCTCACAAACGGTTTCCGCCTTTTGATCAGTTTATGCGCTTTCGTGACCTACTCTCAGATGGTCTCAGCCATCGCTCACGCAGCGATGGCGGCGAGGGAAACAGAGACCCATACCCAGCTTGCCCACCAGTTGGATCTGCAGCGGGCGCGGGTGGACGATTTAGAGAGTCACGCTGAGGAAATGAAGCGCATTCGCCACGACCGCAGGCAGCATGTCCAGGTCCTGCGGGGCCTGTTGGAAAAGGACGAGGTCGCCGAAGCGCTCGCCTATCTTGATGATTATGAGGACAGCATGGCCAGCGCGATCCGGCCGCCCCTGTGTGAAAACTTCGTGGCCGACACGCTCTGCCGCCGCTACGAGACGCTGGCAAAGCAATCAAACATCACGGTGACGATGAATGTTGCTCTGCCTAAAGAGCCGGGCGTATCGGGCAGCGATCTTGCAGTCATCCTGGGCAACCTGTGGGAAAACGCCGTGGCCGCCGCACTGGACGCGGAGGAAGCACGCCGCTTTATCCGCCTGCGGATACAGACCCAGGAGGATCAGGTGCTGATCCGTATGGAGAATGGCTACGGCGGAGTGATCTGCCAGGATGGCGAGCGGTTTTTATCCTCCAAGCCGGGCCGTAACCTGGCCGAGGGAGTGGGCATTGCCAGCATCCGCTCAATGGCCCGGCGCTACGGCGGCATGGCGGCCTTTGACTATACCCCGGACACCTTTACTGCCTCAGTGCTGCTCTACCCGCGGACATCGGGAACGTTCTGCCCGACAGGTATCGGAGTATAACGTCATTTTTGTATATTCTTAGGTCATTTTTGTTGATTATTAAATTTCTATAAAAATGCTATGATACAAATATACAAAAAACAAACCGATGCTTTGTGCAATATGAGCATCCACGAAATTCAGGAGGTAAGTATATGAAAAGATTTTTGGCAATCGCGCTCGTACTTGTCATGTCGTTATCTTTATTGGCAGGCTGTGGTTCCAGCAATTCCGGCTCTAAGGACACAAAAGCCCCGGCCGCAACCGAAGCAAAGGGTGATACCGCAGCCCCCGACGGAACGCAGGCTCCGGACGCTACCGATGGCAGTGAAGGCGGCGCAGCCTCTGCCGGCACATCAAAAGATTACATCAACTTTGACGAAGACCCCTATGAAGTTGTTATTGAATGTCTGAACCTTGGCTCCAACGCCGAAAGTGTTCCAGCTATGGAAGAAGCCATTAACGCCATTACAGTTCCGGCAATCAACGTTAAGGTTAAGCTTCAGGTCATCCACATTGCAGACCATGCCACAAAGACAGCCCTGTGGGCCGCCGGTGGTGAAAAGATCGATATCTATTATGTTGGTACGACCGTAGCCTTCTCCCAGTTCGTATCCGATGGTATGATCATCCCGATCACCGACTTACTTGCAGAACGCGGCGCTACACTGAATGAAAAATGTGCTGAACTTCTGGACGCCTTTACTGTTGAAGGCGAGATTTATGCCATCCCTCAGGATATCTACTGCGCAGCAGCCAGAGGTATTGACTATAATGCCGATATGGCAAAGGAATGCGGTATTGAACTTCCTGAAAAATGGGATATGCAGGCGATGACAGATATCGGCCATGCAATCAAGGAAGCGAATCCGGAATACTATCTGATGGCTAAAAACGGTTCTCAGGATGCCGGTGAAATCTATTACTACTACGGTATGGATGGTTTCGGCAGCAGCACCGGCGCTTACGGCGTTTTCTTAAATCCGGAAACCGATACCGAGATCGTAAACCTTTATACATCCGATGAATTTAAAGAGTACTGCAAATTCAACATCGAATGGAAGGAAAATGGCTTTATGCCCGCAGACCAGGCAGTGAACGGTGAAAACGCCCAGGACGTTTACAGAAATGGTATGAGCTTCTGCCAGTGGGTAAGCGTTCGTCCTTCCGAAGAAATTTCCAAACAGAACTTTACACCATTTGACAGCCAGGAAGCCGCATTTACAAATGCATGGTTTACAAGCTCAGGTGTACAGGAAAAAGCATGGGGCATTTCCACAAACTGTGAAAAGCCTGAGAAAGCTATGGATTTCTTAAACTTCTTATATGAAAATACAGAAGTTGCCAATATCCTCAACTATGGTATTGAAGGTACCGATTACGTTTACACCGATGGCTCCGACAAGATCATTACATATCCGGAAGGCATCGACTCCACAAACGTGGGCTGGAACCGTTCCTTCTGTATGTTTGGCGACCAGAGCGAAATCAACCAGATGGTTCCTGCCACAGAAGAATACTATACAACACTTAAAGAATTTAACGATAACGCTGTTGCCTGCAAAACTCTTGGCTATTCTTTCGACGCCACCAACGTTTCCACACAGGTAGCCGCAGTGTCCAACATCGTTCAGGAATACGTTCCAAGCCTTGTTTACGGTGAAATTTCCGAAGATAAGCTGGATACCTATCTGGAAGATATGAACGCTAAGCTTGAAAGCGCCGGCATTCTGGATATCATCGCCGAGAATCAGGCACAGCTCAACGCATGGCTTGAAACCAGATAGTTTTAACACATATGAACTCAGAGGCGGTCCGGCCCAGTCCGGCCGCCCTCTTTGGTAAAGCCGGTCACAGGCCGCAAATCTCCCTATCAAACGTTTCGGAAAGGAGCTTTTATACATGGCAGCGAATGCAAAAGCAACCAATGTAAATCCTGACACCATGGATTTAAAAGATATTCCAAAGAAAAATAAAACAAAGTTCCGCCACTGGATCCCATTTTATATCATGGGCCTCCCAGGCATGCTCTACCTGATCATCAACAATTACCTGCCCATGTTCGGCCTGCAGATCGCCTTTAAGAAATTCAACTACTCTCAGGGTATCTGGGGCAGTAAATGGTGTGGTCTTTCAAACTTCGAGTACCTGTTTTCATCCGACCAGGCGTTTCGTATCACACGAAACACCATCCTGTATAATCTGGCTTTCATCGTCCTTGGCATGGTCTTTGGCGTGGCCGTGGCCATCCTTGTCAATGAGGTCATCAGCAAAGCGGCAAAGCGCTTTTACCAGACCGTCATCCTTCTGCCCTACCTGATGTCCATGGTAATCATCGCTTATCTTGTATTTGCTTACTTAAGCCCCTCCACGGGTCTGTTCAACTCCATCATCACCAGTCTTGGCGGCGAGGGTGTGGACTGGTACAGGGAAAAGGCCTACTGGCCCTTTATCCTCATCTTTGTCCAGCAATGGAAATCCATCGGCTTTGGTATGGTGCTTTATCTGTCCTCCATCGTCGGTATCAGCAAGGAATATTATGAGGCGGCTCAGATCGACGGGGCCACCAAATGGCAGCAGATCCGCAAAATCACACTGCCTCTGTTAAAGCCTACCATCATCACACTGCTCATCCTTAACTGCGGTAATATTTTCCGGTCTGATTTTGGTCTGTTCTATCAGGTGCCTATGAACCAGGGTACACTGTACGCCGTCACCGACACGATCGATACGTTCGTGTACCGCGGTCTGATGGTTAAGCCCAACATGGCCATGTCCTCGGCCGCCGGCTTCTATCAGTCCATCGTAGGCTTTATCTGCATCGTAACGGTCAACGGAATCATCCGCAAGGTCAGCAAAGAAAATGCAATGTTTTAAGAAGGAGGGAACACTATGGTATCCAGAGACGAAAAAAGATGGCGCGCTGCGGCCCATATTATATTAATTATCCTGTCTTTTCTGGCAATAATGCCGTTTATATTACTTGTGATCGCCTCCTTCACAGATGAAAAGGTGGCGCTGACCAATGGCTATTCGTATTTTCCGGCCAAATTTTCACTGGCGGCCTATTCTTATATCGCCAATGAAGCATCCACGATCTTCCGTGCTTACGGCGTAACGATCATTGTTACTGTGATCGGAACGATTGTCGGTCTGATCATTACATCCATGCTGGCCTACATGCTTTCCAGAGAAGGCCTTCCGGGCCGTAAGGTGCTGAACTTCCTCGTCATTTTTACAATGCTCTTTAACGGCGGCCTTGTGCCGACCTACCTGATTTACGCGTCGGTATTCCACATTAAGGATACACTGTTTGCACTGATCATTCCCAGCTTATTGATGAACGCATTTAACATCATACTGGTGAAAAATTATTTTACATACAGCCTTCCTCAGGAATTATTTGAATCCGCACGTATGGATGGCGCCGGCGAGTTCAAAGTGCTGCGCACCATCGTTCTCCCGCTGTCCAAGCCCATCCTTGCCACCGTCGGACTGATGATCGCTATCGCCTACTGGAATGACTGGCAGAATGGTCTGTATTACTTAAATGACACAAAGCTTTACAGTATCCAGAACATTCTCAACGCCATTAACACAAGCGTCCAGTTCCTGGCCTCCAACAGCGTCAGCGGCGCCAATATGGCCGATATCCCATCCACAACCGTCCGTATGGCCATCGCTGTGGTGGGTGTCATCCCCATCATTATCGCCTATCCATTTTTCCAGAAATACTTTGTCAAAGGTATCACTATGGGCGCGGTAAAGGGCTGAAAACCAACGATAACAGCTCAGGCTTTCTGAGTTGTTACACTCTAACGGGGCCTGCCGGAAGATCGTATTCGATCCACCGGCAGGCCCCGTTTTTTATACCCTTTCGGGCACGCGCAAAGTTAATGCTGCGCATGGGCGCGCTTCGCGCGGTAAGGTATACTTAATCTGACGCTTTAAAATTATATACAGGCTTCATAATATCAACAACATCTACGGCTTCGGCTATGACCTCCGTAATATCCTCCAGCGCCTTGTAAGCCATCGGCGCCTCATCCAGCGTCGCTTCATTGACCGAGGTTGTATAAATGCCTCTCATCGCCTGCTTATACGCATCCATACTGAGATTTTCTTTCGCCTTTTTTCTGGACATCACCCGCCCGGCGCCATGGGGGGCAGAATAATTCCAATCCGCATTCCCCCGGCCTACCGCCAGGATACTTCCATCCCGCATATTTATAGGAATGAGCACCCGCTCGCCTTTATGGGCGGCGATCGCACCCTTGCGCAGGATCATCTCATCCGTATCGATATAATTATGGATCGTATGGAAGGCATCCGTTCCGGCCATCCCGGTCTGCTCCAGCAACACTTCCGCTATTTTTTCCCGGTTTCTTCGGGCAAAACGCTGACAAATCTCCACGTCGGCCAGATAATCCTGCAAATAGTTTCCGTATAAATAGCAAATATCCTCAGGTATCGTAGCCTCCCTGTTGGCCCACGCGATAGCCGCCAGTGCCGCCTGGATCTCCTTACGCCGCCCAGCCGCCTTATACTCGGCAATTATAGCGTCGCGCTGGGCAAAATACGTCTCCTTCCCCTTATTCAAGTCGATGGCCAACTGCTGGTATATTTCCGCCACCTGCTTTCCCAGATTTCTGCTGCCGGTATGGATGACAAGATAATTTGTTCCGTCCGAAGCCTGGTCCACCTCTATAAAATGGTTTCCACCGCCCAGAGTTCCCAGACTTCGCTCCAGCCGCTTCGTATCCCTCAGACTACGATAGCAGTGCAGCGCCGTCAGATCAAACCGCTCCTGCCGGCCCTCCCATACGTTTTTTCCCGACGGTATGTAGTGCGCCGCCGCATCCAGCTTTTCAAAATCCAAAGCTCCCCGGCCAAGCTTCACCGTATACATGCCGCAGCCGATATCCACACCGACGATATTGGGCACGGCTTTGTCGATGACGGTCATGGTCGTTCCGATTGTGCAGCCCTTCCCGGCATGAACATCCGGCATAATTCGGATTTTGCTCCCCTCTGTAAATTCATAATCGCACATTCTTCGGATCTGGGCAATGGCTTCCTCCTCCACAGTTTTGGCATAGCATACCGCGGTATTGAATTTTCCTTTGATTTCTAACATTTCCGCAACATCCCTTCTATTAATTCGCTCCGGCCAGTGCCGATAGCTGTGACAATAGGTCCACACCGCCGACATTGATATTTCCAACATTCTCACAGATCTTTTCCAAATACTCCAGCTCCTTGAGCTTGTAAAGCGTCTTGTTTTCATCCATAAGCCTTGCGGTATTAAGCAGGGAGCGTGTGGACGCCACCTCCTCGCGGCGGGTGATCACATTGGCCTGCGCACGCTTTTCCGCCAGCAGAACGGTATTCATAATGTCACGGATTTCTCCGGGAAGCACGATATCCTTCACACCTGCGTCTAAAATTTCCACAAACCACTGGTTTTCCATCGCCTTGAGGCGCTCAAAAACATAAGTCGAAATCTGGTCCTTATTGGCCAGAATATCATCCAGGCGGAATTTGCCCACATACTCCCGCAGAGCCAGTTGTATGGCCACATGCATCTGCTCCTTATAATCGTCGATTTCCGTCAGCACCCGGACATAATCTGTGATCCGATACGTACATACAAAATTGATCCGGAGATTCACTTTATCCAGCGTCAGAATTTCCTGACCGGAAATATTCATCTGAGTTCTGCGGGTATCGACAAAGTCCGCTTCCACCCGTATTTTCGTATTCCAGAAATAGTAGATCCCCACATCCAGTAGACGCACAAGCTTCTTGTTGAAATAGAGCCGCGCCTTTTGGAACGCGTTCACCGTCACCTTCGTATAAAAGGACGTAGGCAGCTTTTCCAAAATATATTCAGGCACGTTATCCCCGATTTCCGGTGTGGAAATATCCACGATTTGAAATTCATGCTTATCATAAATGGTCCAGAACATGTAACGCCCCCGCCGGAGACATTGCTTGAAATGGCCATTGACAAAATGCAGGGCCAGTTGCTCATCGCCCACCTCCACGGTAACGGACTGCCGCGAGATCGTCTTATCCTGCATAAGGATCTCCTGGGCGCAAACCTCCGATTGAATCGGATTTTCCAGATTCAAAAGCTCCACGGTCCGGCCCGGCAATCCGTGATAGGTTCCGGAATCCAGCATTTTTACGAATTTACCATGGTTAAAAAGCAAACCTCTTTGATTTTCATTAATTGTTATTTTCATATGGCAGACCTCCAATATATTCGTATTTATCCGGTGGCCGTATTGGCTTTTCCAACGCTGTCCAATGCAAAAGAAGCGGCTGCGAAATTCAGGAATCCTCAATTCAATGCAGAGCCCTCTGGCAAATGCCTATGCGCTGTACAATGAATGAAAAAACCGGTATCCTCCCACAGGCTGGGCTCCTTTTACATTGCCGCTATGCAGCGGCGCGGACAGACGTTATCAAAATGATATCCTCTCGTAGAAGGGTGAACTGTATGCCAGTTCCAGCATCCTAGGCCACAGGCCGGTTTACACACCGGGCAGGATTCGAACCTGCGAAACCAGGCAAATGCCCGTTTTTACGGTAATGATTGTCAGGCATACGCTCATGCACAGCACCGCGCACCGCAATGTATTGCCCTATGAAAATGGGGTACATACATTTGCTTTAACAACCTTACATGCATATTATATTAGAGATTGATTGCCATATCATGGAAAAAAAGTTGCGAACTGTAACAAATTCACATTCTTTTTTATCGTATTCCCAGTTCCTTCTGCATCATCAGCCGCTCTTTAATCAAGCGGACAAAGTCCTCCGGCTCTGTCACGCGCACCAGCGGCCCAAAGGAAAGGACGCGTATAACAAGCTCTGTCGCGTCTCCGGCATCATAAAACACCTTCACCTCGTAGAAATTATCAGAGAGACGCCGGGCTTCCTTTTGAAAGTGTGCAAAATGGAGCATGACCCGCTCCAGGGCATTTCTCTGGTCTGTCAGCCGGAGCACAAAATAATGCTTTTCCTTTTCGTCCGCGGAATGCTCTGCACTAAAAACCTCATCGGTGATCTTGCAGTCCGTTATCCTGCTCATATTAATCATACAGCTTCCCTGGCGGCGGGTCGCGATCAGCCGGAACTTATCATCCTTCTCAGAATATTCCAGCTTATGAGGTGTGCACATAAGCTTACACAGCCGGCCATGCCGGTTATGAAATCGCAGTCTCAGATTTTTTTCCTGCCGGATCGCCTTTAATATGATCTGAAAATTTTGTATATACACCGGATCTGAAAAGTCATCGCCATCCTTATACTGATCAAAAACCGTAAAATCCTCCGGCGTGAACAGGGGCTCCATCTTATCGGCCATTGCCCATATATCCGCTAAATCTGCGGAAGATTTCTCTGTCGTCAGGTCACAAAACAGACAAAACCTGGGGTCCAGACGGATGGACTTGAGCCACCGCAGCTCAAGAGTGGTCAACGGCATTTCCAGCTTCTGCTTCAATGGCGTATGCAAAGCGTCATCCAGCAGGGGCCACTGATGACTTTCCAGCGCAGGCACAATGGTCATCGCACTTTCGGCAAAAGCCATTTCGTGAATGATCCTGTACATTTCATTGGAGGTCAGCTTTCCATCCACCGCCAGCGCCAGTACTTTAGCCACCGCTTTATAATAGCAGCCGTAAATTTCATGGAACAGCATCCGTATCACCACCTTCCAGATCATAAAGCCTGTACATATCCCCCATATCCGCGCGGAACTGATTTTCCACGGTCCGGTTTGAGAAATCCATCTGGACGATACGGCAGATAAATGTACGTATCCATGGGATCATTTCCGTTGTATCAAATATATCGGCCGTAAAACGGGCCGTATGGGCATCGATGCGTTCCACCTGTCCGCAGCGCCGCTCCCGCATCAGCCGCTGATAGATATGCTCCTCGCCCCGGCCGATGTGTATCGTAAATTCCACATGCTCCAGATGCGATAATTTATTTTTACACTGCACACCCCACATATGCTTTTTCAATACTTCCAGCCTTTGTCGTAACGACTCAAACTGCGCTGCTTCCGTACCCGGATCTACCTGGGTAATATAATCCAGGCGGTAAGATTCCATACATTTATAGGGTACACAATACCCCATCAAATACTGGCGTCCGGTCTGGGCGCTGACAAAAATCTGAAGCGGGATGACCTCCCATGACCTGGGCGTTTTAGTCACCCGGCTATAATTTTTTATAAACACAGACCGCCGGGCATTTATAGCCTCCAGCAGCTCATATAGTATCTCACTCTCCATGGCATATGTAATGTAATGATGCTTAAAAGCAAAGCAGCTCACAGCCCCCTGGGAATGGTGAGCTAAAACCGGTGATATTTTCTCAGCGCCGGAAGTTCCAGCATCCATCCGGTCCAGCAAATAACTTCCGATAACGCCCAGAAGTCCGGCTTCGGAAAAGAACGCCACCGCCTCCGCCGCAGGCGCCAGATCATACGATGGACTTCGGCCATAAAGGACCGTCCTTCCGGCCTTTTCCGTATGGAGCAGCCCCATTGCCGCATATTCCTTTAATTTATTCCGCACCGTAGAAGCATCAAACAGCATGGGCGGTGAAAAGTGCGACAGATAATCCCGGTCCATAAGCTCCATAATCTCATTCAATGATAATCGTATTTCAGGATCACACAATATATCCAATAGTATAAAATGCAGCGTAATATCTCCATCCGTAAAGCTTTTCGCCTTGAACGCCTGGTACAGCGGATTATGCCCGGTACTTCTGCTGTCAATGGACAGGAACATATTTTTTCCGCCCTGTTCCATACGAAAGGACATATAGTCACCCAAATAGCTTTCGATACGTCGGCGCTCATTGTCATAAGACCGGGCGCTTTTATGGTCAAATTCGTCACGGCTTTTGAAACCATAGACGTAAAACTCGCGCATATAATCACGGATGCGTTCAAATACTTTGATCCGCTCAGAATAGGGCATAGATACACCTCCCGCAATGCAGCCATTCAAAAAGAGCCCAACGGCTGCATCTTATTGCTTATTGTGACCGGATGATATTTTCCAGTTTTCTTATCGTCATCCGGTCTTTGGCTTTATTGGCCAATAACAGGCTGACCAGTACGGCCATCAGCAGTTCTACAAATAACCGCTTACCGGATATAATACCTGGTTTGGGCCTTATATCCAGATACCATGTCGTTCCTGGTACATCGAAGGTATAAGCGCCCTTCTGCTCCATAATGTCTCCGGACGATGCAAGGACATAATTGTTAAATTGATAAGGGCACGATAGCGTATAGCTGTAAGTGTCAAGATAATAATTCAGCAAAGTACTTCTGGGCAGCACCGCCGCCATATATCCTCCATTTTCATAATTATTCATAGATCTTACAAGAGCAAAATCCTCGAATCCCAAGGGAAATATATAATCCTGGCCATTGGCCAATGCTTCACAGGCTTTGTCTCTGAAATAGATATAATTATAATTCAGCAACGCTGTGCCTATGGACTCCGCTTCGCTGCCATAGAGCATAAAGTCGTGCCCACGCATATAATCCACAATTTTTTGTGCCGCTCTTGATCTCAATATGATTTCGGTTCCCGTATTTCTTCCCGAACGCCAGTATGAAAAAGCGGTACCCTGTTCAGGAATATAAGTCAGGCTGTCCACACTCAAATCCGATGTAACTAAAAACTCTATATGATATTTAAATATAGATTCATTCTCATTAAACACATCGGAATAGTAGTCCTCACATGCCTGATCCATCAGGGAAATCGTTTTGTCCAGGGCATTTTGTACGTACTCCTGACATTCTGCAACATATGCGGATAGTTTCTGTTTTGCCCGAACATAATGCAAAAATTCAAATATTAAGAAAACACTTAGGCTGATCACCAGCGTTAAAATAAACACGTTGCTAAAAACCTTTCCCTTTTTATCCCACTGCTCTAATTTCTTTTCCAAAAGAACCCCTCCTCTCATAAACCACACCTGGAATACTTCAATTTAGACACCATCGACAGCACCAAAATCGGAAATTTTATCTGATCCATAGAGATTTTAAGATATCGGCGGGTCTGAGTTGTGCATTATTTACTATTTATACTGTACCATGATGTTATACTTTAGTAAACTGTGAATTACTTATTTATAAACGACTAAAAATCCGCGTTTCCATACAGCTTTCCAGCCACAAAAAAAGCACCTCCAAAGAGATGCTTTTTCCAATATATATTATTTTAAAGTACAGAAATCGGACAATACCAGGTTTCGCGATTGTATGGAATCAGCGCATCGCTCATACAAAGGATGAGCCCCGGCTGCACATCCATTTTAAACGAACTGAGAACGCCAAAGTTTTTATCCGGCTTAGAAGGTTCCTTTCCCTTTTTAATTTCAATAGGAAAAATCTTGTCTCCTTTCACAATCAACAGATCGATCTCCTTTTTGTCCATATCCCGATAGTAAAACAAGTCTGCAGGTTTCCCCGCATTATAATAGCTTTTAACAATTTCTGTTACCACCCAGGTTTCAAGAAAAGCTCCATCCATTGCACCATTTTCCAATGTTTGTGCGGTAGGCCAGCGGCATAGATATGCAGCGAGCCCTGTATCCATGAAATAGACCTTAGATGTTTTAACCAGTCGTTTTGTAATGTTTGAATAATACGGCCGAAGGATGAAAATTATGCCGGAACGCTCCAAAATGGAAACCCAAGCCTTAGCAGTAGGTGCAGATACTCCAATCGTGTTTGAAATTTCATCATACTTCAGTTCCTGACCCGTCCGCGCTGCCATATAAACAAGAAAATCATAAAATTCATTCAATTTCCCCACCTGTGCTAAATCCTTGATATCCCGCTCAATGTAGGTATTGACGTAGTCCATATAAAAACGTTCCCGATCAATTGCTGTAGCACACAGTTTTGGCATACCGCCACGGAAAATCCGTTCATAAATCTGATGAACATCTTTCTTTTTACAATCCTTCATCCTTTCACGAATCGCTGATAGTTCTGGTTCAAACATACCGGATGGACGCCCTTCTATTTCTGATTCTGAAAGGCTGGACATATCAAAGACTGCGATCCGTCCTGCCAATGACTCGGAAACATCCTGCATCATTTTGAACTTCTGTGATCCCGTGATCCAGAACATTCCACTGTTATCCTCACCGGCAAGCGCTTTCTGATCAATAATCTTTTTCATTTCCAGTAGTATAGAAGGTACACGCTGAAACTCATCAATAAGAAGCGGATATCCATAGGTTTCAAAAAAAAGAGCCGGGTCTGTGAGGGCTAATCTGCGGGCATTGCCATCATCCAGTGTAACATATTGGCGGTTCGATTCCCTGATGTGATTCAGCATCGTCGATTTACCTACCTGACGCTGGCCGCAAACCATCACAACCGGGTAATACTTTGAAGCTTCCAATACTTGCGCTTCTAAGTGACGTTGAATATACATATCAGCACCTCTTTCCGAGTAATATAAAGTCTAACTTTATTTTACTCGAATCCATAATGAAGTTCAAGGCCTTTTCGTAAACTTATAGTTATATTATATCCGTTTCATCCTCCAAATATAACAGTTCAGACAGGCTGAACTGTTACCTCCAAATATCTATTTCGCCAACTTTTCAAACAAATCCGCCATAAGCCGATCCCTGTCAATATAGTAAACATACTTGATCAAATGGTTGGTCGGATCAAAGGCATACCGGTCATCATATTCCGGTATCGGCGCGGGCACCAGGCAGTCCAGCTCAAAAGCTTCATCCAGCAGCCAGGCCACAGCCGTCACATCCCAAATCGGCCGGGTCCATGTATGGTTCCCGCCATCGACCAGAGCCTCTTTTGTCGTCACATCCACAAGGTAGTCGCAGAGCTTATTTTTCCCCTTCAGATGATATTCAAGCTCCGGTCCACTTGTCCTGAAAGCGGATACAACGCCCATACATGGGAGCTGAACCACCGGAACCTGACAGCCAAACAGCACTCTTGCAGCGGCTACATCCTGAAACAGGTTAAATTCCCGGTTTTCCGGCCAAAAATGAGCCTGGCCCCCCAGCCATACGACAACTATGCGTTCCCGGATATCCGGCTGCATCAAAAGGGCAGACGCCACATTGGTAATGGCGGCAATGGCCACCACATACAACGGTTTCTCCGGCGTATGCGCCATAGCTCTTTCTACTAAGTCACGGGCAGCATCGGATTCCACCGGTGTTTTCTCGTCCAGAAGATACCGGTCAGAACCCTTTTTCACAACCGATTTTAAATCCTGCCGTTCCATCAGGTCCAGAACATTCATAATTTCTGCATAACTCTTCTCCATGCCATCCGCGGGCGATGCAGATTTCTTATTGTAAAATGGCGCGGCATAAATCGCTTCCAGATTTAATTTATCATCGGATTTGATCATATAGGCCAGCGCATACTGGTCATCGATCTCATTATATGTATCCGTATCCAGAACTACATCCACCTTACCCTTGGGTCTTGCAAGCTGCTTAACCAGCCATTCGTTACTTATTTTCATATCCTTCCTCCTCATAAAAAAACTTTGTCCAATTCTGTTCGCAATGCCGACTTCATTTGCTCAAGTTCCCCGGCATCAGGTCTGTTAGCGTCGCAATACATTTTCTCCATCGGATACCACCACACAGGGCCAGCACCGTTATTGCCATAATTTTCAAGGTCGCCTTTAACTCTCGGATACAAATGCCAGTGCAAATGCGCGTCGCCCTGCCCCAGACATTCGTAATTCATCTTTTCCGCATGGAAAGCATTCTTCACAGCCTTTGCAACGATCATCATCTCCTGCATAAATTTATTCGCAAACGGCCTTTCCAGATTGAATAGCTCTGTTTCATGCCGCTTACATAGAAATAAAGTATAGCCCTTAAAATGCTGATTATCACCGATAACAACATAACCTGTCTCTAACTCTTTTACAAAATACGGATTTTCCCCTTTTTGTATCATTTTAATTCTGTCACATATTAAGCACATAAGATTGCCTCCACAACATCCACTTTATACTTCTTAAAATCATTTTTATAGCAATGTTAAAAAAGTATCATAATGTAAATTATACAATAGAAATAGATCACAAACAAGAGCCCCCTAATATATTTGACCAGAAAAGGGCAGTACCAAAACGATACTGCCCTTTTAATCCCTATACTCATTTCAACGACCGTATAAATTCCAGCAACGCCCTTTCCGATTCCGGCTTCAATCCCCGGAGCAGCTCGATGATCTCCCGCTCATTCGGGCTTGGATAAATAATATCCGCATCCTCATCACAAAAAAATTCGCTCAACGACACACCCATGCAGTCCAACAACCGCCTCAGCACATAAAATGACGGCTGACTGTTCCCGCGCTCAATGGCGGTTATATGGCTCTGGGATATATCGGATACCAGGGCCAGCCGATACTTACTCATCCCTCTTTGTAACCTGATCTTTTTCATCGTATAGCCAATGTTTTCTTCCGTTATCATTACCCTCACCTCTTATTAATTTCAACAGGCCATAGCCTATTCCACTAATTCCCGGCATAAAACCTGCATTATAAAGCTCCTGAGGTAAAAATTCCATACGCTGCGTTGCTCTGATCAAATCTGTTATAATGTCCGTACAGTATTTTCTCAGTTCGTTCGCTTTATCGGAAGCAAATCCACATTCTAAAACCATCGCTGCGATCATGGCATTGCCTGTATTTCCATGGCACAGACAATAGCCCTTGCGATATTTATTTTCCATCATCTTGCTGAGTGCCTTTTGAATATCTTCATCCACGATCTCAGCCGCAATTTCCGGACACATCTTTTTCATGGCAAGACGCGCCATAAGCACACCGGGAGCACCATGACACCAGGCCACCGTATCAAAATAAGTATCATCACCGGCCGCCGGTTTGCCATGACTTATTTTCCGTAAGTCCTTCCAGTTCTTTATCGCCGGCTCATAAAGGGAATTTTCGTAAGCCAGCAGTTCCCCCAGCAATAACGCATCATCCGGGTTATGTGTCACGGCATACAAATGAGCGAAGGCTGCGATAAAACCACTGTTTCCATGGGAAATGCCCGCCAGCGGAACTTCCTCGCCTTTAATACGCCAGCCTTTTCCCACATCCATCGACTGTGCATGCCCACGTAATAGCTGTGCGGCTTCCTCCGCCAGATCAAGATACTTTTGCTCTTTCGTCAGCTCATACAACAACACCCAGGCAACCATCGCGCCTGCATTTCCCGACAAAAGGTCAAAACACGTATCCTCACGAAATACTTTTTCAAGGACCTCGCTGTGCTTCCGGGCAAAAAGAAGGTATACCGGGTCCTCATAGGTTTTGTACCAGCACAAATATACGTAAATCAAAGAGGCTTCCCCGGAAAAGATACCGGAATTGGCCTTCAGCCCGGTCTGGCTGAGCTGTTTCGTTGTATAATCAAAAAGCTGCCGCCGGATACACATAAATATATTTTTAAATCGGGCTTCCCCCGTAACATTCCAAAGCTCAGACATAAAAAGGCCGGTTCCGGCCAATCCATCATACAAATACATATTTTGAACGCCCAGATGCCAATTGACCTCATCCATTCCCAAATAGATCAGCGCCGGCCACAGGGCCTCCTGAGTTACATCATCGTAAATCATCAGATCCAGCAAATGCCCGCCAAGCCGTACGGCCGTGTCCAGACAATCCTGCTGTGTCCATGGCCTGCTGTTCTCATCATTTTTTTCCAGATATGTATTCACATAGCTTCTGGCCGTATCCGGTATGAGCTCCAGCGACAGAGAGATGATTCCGGTCTGAAAATTCCGGTCAGCACTACACAGGCCGGATAATTTAGCTTTAAAGTCATCGAGCGCCGACGTTTTATAATAGTTTTCATATTCCATGCCAAAGCTGTCAAACAAAGAGCATGTCGTACCCTTTGTATAAAAATATGGAATATCCCGGTAGCTGAGACATTCCGTCTCATACCGGACAATTTTATTCTTCCACGGACCTTTGACCTTGTCACTGTTGCGCAGTTCCCAGAAAAATAAATTCTGGCGGTACATATCCGTCAAAAACGCCGGGTAGGCGGATGTGCTCATATACATACTATATTGCTGTGTATTTCTAAGCAGGCAGCGGCTGTTCAGATTAAAAATATCCTCCGCACCGCTGAGTAATTCTTCCCGGTGAGCACACGCATAATCGTAGGCCATACGAAAACCGGAAAGCAGTTCCTGCGTATATTCCGCCGGGTCCACCATACTGCCATTCAAAATCGGAAGATTGTCCTTCATCTCGATTTCGGGATGGTACATCACGATTTTCATATCCGAAGTTTTTCCGTTCACGGCACACGGCACTTTCACAGGAAGCTTCTGCCGTCCGCCCTTGCCCAGGGCTCCCAGCCGGACACCCCGGCCGTCAAAATTCCATACCGCCATAGGCAGCGCTCCGGTGGTCAATGTGGAATTTGCCAGCTTGATCAATGCCTGTGACTGGATACTGCCATCCTCACTCTGCCATGATTTCCCCGGAAATGTCTCCAGATCCACAAGCACAGGATACTCGCCCACAGCCATTATATTTTCATAATGCATATCTTTTATGGAGAACAGATAACAGATAAAAAGCTGTATGCCAAGGCGCCGGTAATAGCGTCCGATTTCTTCCCGGCGATGGCAATGATCCGTATGTAAAAACTCCGACCAGCCATAGCTGCCCCGGTCCAAAAGCTTACATTCGTAAATGTCCAGCCCGCAGGCATTGGCAAAACGGCTATACAGCTTTTGATATAAAATATCATTTTTAACTGTTCTCGGTTTATATATCAAGGTGCGTCCATTATCAAAAGTAACTTTAATGACAGTTCTTCCGCCAAAATGCGCATCCGAAAAATTCATTTCCAAATCCAAAATTTTTTCGATACGGTTCCCATCCAAAAGTGTCGTCTCAATATCCGCTTTATCATCCAGAAAATGCTGGGTAAATTCCTCAAGATATCTTCCAAGCTGTAATGTCATATTTAAATACAGCCGGAGGATGACCGGATATTTATCCAGCAATTTCTGATGATGCTCCCGGTCGGCCAGGTAATGGCTCACATAAAATTCATATTCTTCTTTTGAATTATTCCCGGTAAGCTGCTGTTGATTTTTCAGAGCCTTCATGTCGTTGATCAAAACTCTCAGGGCCAGAGATTCCGTTTTCTTAAACAGAAGCATGAGAAGCATCGTCTGAATCTGACTGTTATAGCTTAACCAGACCGTCTCATGGTGCTTCAAAAAATACTCACCGGCAAATCCCATCAAAGGTTCATAAAAGCTGTAAAAACATTCTTCCCGAAGCCAGGCTTCGTAGTAGTTATGCTCTTTTGCTTTATATTCCTGAATCATCTCGCTTAATATGGCATCATCGTTGTTCTTATAGCAATCGTCCGAACTCGCTAATACATATTCAAGCGTGGACTTTCCCAGAAGGTCCGACCAGTATTTGCGTTCAGGTGAATTTTTTAAAATCTCTTTTGCCCATTGATTTTTACGGTACATGAAAGTCTCCTTTTAATTCTACTTTGGGATTATAACAGTCTTTCTCTATACAGCCTAAAATCGTATTTAACATAGCCACATAGAATCATAATAATCACAAATTATTTTCTTAGCAGCAAATGATAGTTAAAAACTCACTACATAATGCTGTAATGCTTACAAATCCCTCTACTTCTGTGTTATTCTCAAACTTTTTAATCTCTTTTATTTCCTCAGCTATGTTAGCTTCTTCAAACCATTTTAATTCCATATTTCATTTCACCTCATATGCTTTCATCTAACGAAAAAATGTTATATCTATCCTGAAACTTCGTTCATCAAATCTGGTTTCCATTTGACCATTATATTTGTTGACTATTGATTGAATACTAGCTATTCCCCAACCATGGTCGCTGCTTTTGCCTTTTGTTGATACCATTTGTTCATTTTGTATTATCGGTTTCATTGCAGAGCTATTTTCTACACTTATACCAAAAATATTCCCTTTAGAAAATATCTCAACATCAATTTTACGGTGTTTAGGTTCGACTTTAAATGCAGCCTCAATAGCATTATCAAGAATATTACCTAATAAAATACTCATATCTCGTTCTGATAATGGATTTTCTACCGGAGATACGTTAATATTCATTAGAATCCCAAGTTCCTTAGCTTTTCGCTCTTTGCTATCAAGCATCATATCAATAAGTGGACAATTGGACCGTGCACGAACTTTGTCATCACCATGACTTAGTTCGCCAAACATTTCATTAAGAAAAGCTCGCGCCGCTCCGTATCTTTCTTCCCTAAGATACCCATCTAAAGTACTAATTTGATGTTTTAAATCATGCATTTCCTTTGAGCTTCTTTTATATTCTGCTTTTATTTTTTCATATTCTGCATCCATCATTGCATCGTGAAGTTTCCGCAAATGAATCTCTTTCTCAGACTGACGATAGATGACTAAAATAATTACTACTATCATCAGTAACAAAGAACAGAAAACAAATAAAAGGTTATAAAAAAATACTACACTGCCAGTTTCCTGAAAACCTATTTTCAAAAAATATGTAATTATCCACCATTCTATAAAGGCTAAGGCCACCCATAAAATATTCATTTTGCCTATCAATATTTTATTAAGTTTAGTTCTTATAACCTTACCCCAAATTTTTACAAAAACAACCAAAATACATGAAATTAAAACCAAATAAATATAGTCGTATATGATCGTCTCTTTATTACATTTCAGAAATGGCTTACCTGTAATCCATCCGCTCAAAATTAAGCCTGGCAGTTCTAAAACTGATATGCTCATAAAGTAAATACTAGACCATGCAAAAGTTTTTAATATATTTATATTCGTAAAAATACAAGCTGAAATAAAATATAAAATCAATTGCATTACAAATATCACATTTGAAAATCTAACACCAAACAATCTGTTGATAAATGTCAAACCGCCAATAATACCCATAAACATGGTATATTCCAGTACCCGTACCCACGCCTGCTTAAATCTCCGATGCTCAGGTACGTCAAATAACCAATAGCCCACCCAAACTTCCACTCCGATATTAAATAAATCCATACACATTCGTATGAACATTACCTTTTCCTCCTGTAATACTCGCTGACTGCCTGTTTCACCTCGCGGATACGGCTGCGGCTGACTTCAACAACATAATCCTTAGTCAGCTCCATTTTGCGATCATCAATACCATTTACATGGCTTAAATTGACAATAACGCCTTTATTCACAAAGATAAAACTATCCGAATTCAACACCCTAAGGATGTTGGTCAAAGAACTGCGAACACGATGTTCACCCGCTCTTGAATATATGATTGAGTATTTCTGGGTCTCTTTCTCAATTTTTATGATATCCGAATGGCAGATCAGAATATTTCCCTGAGGCCGGTCGATCACATAATAACGCGCCTTCATTCGTTCCAGTTCCGGTATAATATAATCAAAAGCTTCCGGAAGCTTTTCGTTAATTTTCTCTTTCATAATGTAACGAAAAGCTGCAACTTCATAACCATCCGTAGCATACTCATTATGATTGGTTATGAATATAATAAAGGCTTCATAATATGCCGACCGTATTGTACGGGCAATGTCGAAGCCTGTGAACTCCGGCATTTCCACATCCAAAAGATAAATATCAGCTCCTTTACCTTCCAGAATGTCCTGTTTCAGAAAAGAACTGCTTTCATAAGATTCAATTTGAATCTCTCCCCCTCGTTTTTCAGAATACTCCCTGACCACATTTTCGATATGCCGGATATTCTCCGCTTCATCATCGGCAATGGCAATTTTAATCACTCACTCCCCTCCTTTCTTTTTAAAAGTAAGCGGAAGTATTGGCTAAATATTGGTTGTCCATATTATACTATAAAATTTCCACTTATTACCATCTTGTCCACAAAAAGTGATATACTGTCCACTTTTTCGTCAAAAAGGGTTATATTCCGACATTATATGTGGTTTAGCCATTCCTAACCAATAATAATCACAAAAGTTACCTCTAATCATTATAGCACATAGCGACCACATATTGCCAAAAAATCCCAGAAACAATTCTGCTCCTGGGATTTTTCTATAATGTTCATATTCATTTTTACTACTTAAAACTTATCTCATCAATCTTCTGCAATTCCTCCGCAGAAAACTCTGTCCGGTGCATTGCCTGGATATTTTCCAAAAGCTGCTCCGGCTTTGAGGCCCCCACAAGGACACTGGTCACGATACCATCGCGAAGAATCCAGCTCAATGCCATTTCCGCCAATGTCTGTCCGCGGCTCTCCGCGATCGTATTCAGTTCCCGTATCTGCTGCAAACGTACATCCGTGATCGCATTGGCATTAAGAAAACGGCCATCCGTCTTGACGCGGCTGTCCTCAGGTATTCCATTAAGATACCGTTTCGTCAGCATTCCCTGTTCCAATGGACTGAATGCGATGATTCCCTTGCCTTCCGCAGCCGCAGCCGCTTTCAAACCGTTATTTTCGATTGTTCGATCCAGGATGGAGTAACGGTTCTGATTAATTACAAATGGACAATGCAGGTCTTTTAAAATCGCCGCTGCTTTTTCCATCGTCGGCCCATCGTAATTGGAAATTCCGGCATAGAGGGCTTTTCCGCTGTGCACAGCCTGGGCCAGTGCCCCCATCGTCTCCTCCAGCGGAGTTTCCGGGTCCATACGGTGATGATAAAAAATGTCTACATACTCCAGCCCCATACGCTTTAAGCTCTGATCCAGGCTGGCCAGCAAATACTTGCGGCTTCCCCAGTTTCCATAAGGCCCCTCCCACATATCATAACCGGCTTTCGTGCTGATGATCATCTCATCCCGGTAAGGCATAAAGTATTCCTTCAAAATCCTGCCGAAATGAATCTCCGCACTGCCGGGCAGAGGGCCATAATTGTTCGCCAGATCAAAGTGCGTGATTCCGTTATCAAAGGCGGTAAAACACAGCGCCTTCATACGCTCATAGGATGCCGTATCGCCAAAATTATGCCACAGACCAAAGGATATGGCCGGAAGCTTGAGCCCGCTTTTTCCACAGCGGTGGTAGATCATCGTTTCATAACGTTTATCGGATGCCTGATACATTTAAAAATCCTCCTCAAATCAATATATTTTATATTTACAATGCTATCACTTCAAGTGTACTTGAAGTCAAGAGGATTTTTGTAAAATGTAGTATTAAATTCGTACTCTCGTAAAACTAATTTTTCCTGTCCTGCCTATAAAAAACCTTATAATCAAGAGAAGTAAAGATACTCTATATAGAAAAACAGCCAAAAAAATGTTACAATAAAAATTACCATAAAAGAGGAATCGCCATCAACCGCCCGGAGGAATTAAATCATGCACACATACACAATTAAAGAGGTATCCCAAATGTTCTCCCTTCCGGCCTCCACCCTTCGCTATTACGAGGACATGGGCATCCTGACCCATGTGGAGCGAACGCCGTCAAATCAGCGTATCTACACACAGGAGCACATAAACCGCCTGGGAACGATCTGCTGCTTTAAAGGCACAGGCATGTCAATCGCCCAGCTCCAGGCCTTTTTCAACTATGAGGAGGACGAATCCAGACACATTGACGATATACTTGAACTGCTGGAAACCCAGGAAGCCCATGTGGCCAGCCAGTTTGCCCAGCTCCAGAAGGATTACGCCCACGTCCAGCGCAAACTGCGCTATTACCGGGCCATAAAAACGGCCATCGACCACCACCAGCCACGGCCGGACTGGAACGATTACAAAAATTAGCAAGCGATCAAAGGACGCCCGCCAACAATTTTTTATGCGTCGCACGAAGCAGCCAATAGTAACAGTTCAGAGGAACCAAACGGCTGCGCACATACCGTATTAGGGGGAACAAATCATGTATGATGTTAAAGGAAAATCCATTAAAGAATTACAGCTGGCCATGATTTCCAAAGAAACAACGTCTCTGGAAATCACACTGGCCTATATGAAACGTATCGAAAAATATGACAAACAGGGTATTGCCGTCAATGCAGTTGCGGAAATCAATCCGGACGCCCTGATCATAGCCGACGCCATGGACAGGGAGCTCCGCGCCGGAAACTACCGGGGTATCCTCCACGGTATTCCCATTATGCTCAAGGATAATGTGAGCACACACGATAAAATGCGCACAACTGCCGGTTCCGTCGCATTGAAAAATAACTATGCCCGCGAGGACGCCGCACTTGTAAAAAAACTGCGCGATGCCGGCGCCGTTATTCTTGGGAAATTAAATATGACTGAGTTTGCCAACTTTATGACCATGGATTCCGTCAATGGCTTTTCCGCCCTTGGCGGACAGGTGAAAAATCCCCACGATGTGACAAAGGACGTTTCCGGCTCCAGTTCCGGCAGCGCAGTGGCCGCCGCCTGTGAGTTTTGCGCTGCTGCCGTGGGAACTGAAACGAGCGGTTCCATTATCTCTCCATCCCGGGCCAATGGGGTGGCCGGTCTGAAGCCCACCGTGGGCGCCATCAGCCGGTACGGGATCATTCCTATAAACAATCAGGATACCGCCGGCCCCATCGGCCGCAGCGTGGAGGATTGCGCGTTCCTGTTCGCCGCCATGACCGGGGAGGATGTCAACGATCCGGCCACCTGGAGCACACCGATATTATCCGGGAACCGCCCTGAACGGATCATCGAAGCGGCACTGCACACGTATTCCATTCAGAACATGCGTATCGGTGTGGTCGATTCCATGACGGAGGGGTTATCTAAGAGCTGCCGTGAACATTTTGACCGCGCAGTGGAAGCCTTTCAAGCGCTGGGCGCCACATGCCATATGGGCTGCCGCGTGCCGGAGGGGCTGCCATGGGGTATCAGCGATGATCCGCTGGAGGAATGTCCATCCATGGTCTACGATTTTAAAAGCGCCATAGACAATTATCTTACGAATTTTTGCAGTGTTCCGGGCATACGGACACTGGAGGATATCATCGAATTTAACCGGCAGGATTTAAAAAACCGCGCCCCATTCGGGCAGAATATTCTGGAAGCAGCCGCCGGCCGCTGCCTTGGCCGCCAGACTGATCCGGAACATCTTAAGCATCAAATCTGGCGGATGGAACACGCCCGCGCCAGCCTGGACGCCATGTTTGATGAAAATAATGTGGACATTGTCCTGCTGCCACGTTACGTTAATGTGACCGCCAGCGCCGGATACCCCATTCTGACCATTCCTGCCGGATTGGATGAACACCGGATGCCCTTCGGAATCTGCCTGATCGCCCGCGCTTACGACGATCATCGGCTGATCGCCGCCGGCTGCGCTTACGAACAGTTTATTAAAGGCTTTCATGCGCCTGAGCTGACTTAAAAGCTCCCGGGCTCAGATCGATATTCATATTCAAATGCCGCCCGGCAGGACTCAAAGGAAAATAAAGCCCTGCCGTCGATGCAAAAGCAGTAATACGCCCTGCAATCCAGGCTTTCCCGGATCGTCCGGGTCATGGCTCCACCCGTCGGCGCATAAAGGGGCTGGGCCTTTTTCTCAATGAGCCGGGCCGTCAATGTCATTTTGCCCTGGCGGACCATGATGGTGCCGTCCTTATTTTGAACAAGCCGGGCCCCCAGATAGGTCGCCAGACGGTACTCCTTTCCATTTAGGTAAACGATCCCGATAATTCCCGTAAAGCCCAGCGGCCCCATGGGAATATGCGCCACCGAAAGCATCAGAGCGCCGCCCTCAAAGAAGCATTGGGTCCAGGCATATTCCCTGGGAAATGAATACCCCCGGTCACCTTCAATGTAACCGAGCCCATTGTCAAAAATGTAGTCCGTTCCGTTGACCCTCAGCTTACCGTTCACCGTGTGCTGCATACTGAAAACACTGTGCCGGCATTCCATAAAGGGAACGCAGCAAAAGGGCCCCATAATGTCATAGCGGATAGCGGACCATTTCCCCAGTCTCAGCCGCCCGGTGATTCTGAGCTTGTCCGCGGACAAATCCAGATTCAGCCCCCGGCCGCTGAAATAATTGTGGCCAATCTTTACCGCCAGCCCTTTCTTCTTCCGTTCATAATCCTCATAGGGAAATGGTATATTCCACACACCATCGGAGGTAATGACCTGCACAGAGCAGGATTTTTGGCCGCCAGACTTATGGATGGCCGGAATAAAGGCGATGGTTTTATCCGCCGACTGACACCGGAAATACCAGCCGCAAAAATAATCTTTTTTAAACATAATAGGAACAGCTCCTTTACAATCTGTTCCTATTATTTGGCAATTATTCAATTCGTATACAAATATCTGCTATTTCTTCCCTGCATAATAAGCGTCAAGCTGCTCCTGATATCCCGCCAAAAACTTATCCCCACCGGCGCCCTCAAGCGCTTCAAGGAATTTGGGTATTTCCGTTTCCGGATCCACGCTTCCGCTTTCAATTCCCGGCCGGTATTGATTGATCACATTGGTAAGGGCAGTCGTTTCCATAGAATAATCCGTGCTGTCAAAGGAAAAATCCATCAGTTGGGATTTGGGCGCATCCTTTAATACCTGTTCCCTCTGTGAAAGAAGCTGCGGGTCCGTTCCCTCCCACACCTTGCGGATAAACGCATTGCCATAGAACCAGTACGTAAACGTATAATAGCCCGAGTTATCCTGGGTTACACCCTCCGGAAAGCTTATCGTGCCATCGCCATTGTCCACATAATGAACGCCCTCAACGCCATAATTGAACAGATTTACAATGCGCTCATCGGTATACATCATATTCAGGAACTTCATGGCCGCCTCCGGCTCCTTACTGTTCTGAGTTATGCCCCAGACAAAGTTCTTAAATGTCGTAGCACTTAAAATCCCCGGGCTGATCTCCACCTGCTCCAGTTCATAGCCTGCAGCCGCTTCCTTGGACGCCAGCTCCGTGGGATTGCCCACCGTAAAGAAGGAAAATACGGTTCCGGACTTCACAAGAGCCGTTCCGGCCTCCTGAGTAATGGCCGCATCCTTATAAATCAGACCTTTATTATACCAATCGCGGACAATTTTCACCGTTTCCATATATTCATCGGAAGCGTAGGCATTGATGATCGTTTTCGCATCCTTTGCCACGTCCGCAACAGCAAACTGCAGTGTGTTGTCGCCCAAACGGTCAAACTGTACCGGATTTTCAAAACCATTCAGGAAATACTGGTCACTTGTAGTAAGAATCGCACCGCCCAGATAGGCATTGGAAATGGGTGCGATATTGGGCTCATTTTCGCGAATGACCGCCAGTACCGCTTCCATATCCGCAAAGTTTTTCACGGATCTTGCCTGTTCGGTGAGATCATATTTTTCCAGCAGATCCTTGCGCATATACCACATGATATTTTCCACCACATCATAGTATGACGGAATGCCGCGGATCTGCCCCTGATAGGTTGTTGCCTTTAAAATATCATCCCCAACGGTCGCCCTCAGGTCCTGCCCATATTCATCCAGCAGCCCGTCCAGACCGATAAACACGCCCTGTGCTGAAACACTGCTGTAACTGGCCGCTCCCACAGGAAACGTCAGCATGCAATCCAGTTGTTCCCCGCTGGACTGCTTTAAATTCATCTGCTGGGCATAATTTCCGATTTCAACAGTAAATAACTCCACCTCCGTATTAATTTCGGGTATAGTTATTTCATTAATAGCATCCTGGACCAGCGCCAAATCCGCAGGAACCGTTCCGTTGGTGGGATAGGCCACAATGATATGTGCCGTATCCTCGTCGTCTTGACCCTCATCTTGAGAAGCTTCCGGTTCCAAATCCCCGGCGGCCGCCGAAACTGTTTCGGCGCTTGTTTTATTTTCCGTTTCCTGGCCCCCCTGCTTTGTTTCCGTTTTACCGCCGCCAGTCTCGCTGTTTCCGCATCCGCTCATCAACCCGATACATAATAATACGATCGCCAGTAAAGCCACTCCCCGTTTAACAATGTTCATAAAAAAACTCCTTTCTCCAGGTAAATTTCTACTCTCAGTATATATGTCCCCGCTTCCGGAATCTTCCGAACTTATTACCAAAATTAATGTAAAAAATCTACTCCGGAAAAGTTATTTTCTTTTTTAGTGTAAAACATCAAATAATCACATTTAATATTTGATATTTATCTGTATTGTTATGAAGCGACAAAGAGAATATCAAAAATATAGGGCCACAGCTCATAATAAATCCATAGATATATGTCCACTGTTTTTATAAAATAAACGTAACAGGTAACCGTTCAGAAGGACTGAATGTT
The DNA here is from genome assembly GCA_902363555.1 of Lachnospiraceae bacterium. GTDB lineage: Bacteria > Bacillota > Clostridia > Lachnospirales > Lachnospiraceae > Catenibacillus. The sequence continues at coordinate 541,339 of CABJAM010000002.1, forward strand.
TACCCCCAAAATCAGATAAATGAAATGACAAAGAAAGGGCTTGATATTATGGGAAATATTACGTATTATCCGACCGGTGTCAATATTTATAAACCGGAAAAATGCTGGAACGGCTATACCCTCTACACACTGCCCGACGACGGAGCCATCCTTATGGATATGCACGGCCGGGAAGTCCACCGCTGGAACGGCATTGCCGGGTTTCCGCTGAAAATGCTGCCGGGCGGCAGAATCATGGCCTCCACAAAGGAATTAGATAACGGTCTTCAGGATATGGAAGATTTAGTTCAGGTCGACTGGAACGGAAATATTGAGTGGAAATTCAATACGTTTGATACATGGCCGACGTCCGACAAAAATACACGGCCCGTCCTTCGGCAGCACCATGATTTTCAGCGGGAGGGCAATCCCGTGGGCTACTACGCAGGACCTGAGCTGCTTTCAAAGACAGATTCCGGAAAAACACTGATCCTCTGCCATGAAAATGTCAACAATCCGAAAATATCAGAAAAACCTCTGCTGGACGATACGCTGATCGAGGTGGACTGGAATGGAAATATCCTATGGAAATGGAAAGCCGAGGACCACTATGAGGAGTTTGGCTTCTGTGACGAAGAAAAGCAGGCTATTTATCATTGGCCCAACTTCGAGCCGCGCCTTGGCGTGGGCGACTGGTTCCATATGAACTGCGCTTCCTACGTGGGCCCCAATCATTGGTATGATGAAGGTGATCTGCGGTTCCATCCGGAAAATATCATTTTCGGCAGCCGGGAGGGCTGTGTCCTGTGTATTATTTCCAGAGAAACCGGACATGTAGTATGGCGTCTGGGGCCGGATTTTTCAAAAAGTGAAGCGCTGCAAAAGATTGGCTGGATCATCGGCCAGCACCATGTTCATATCATTCCCAAGGGCCTCCCAGGTGCCGGAAATCTTCTGCTGTTTGATAATGGCGGTGCGGCCGGCTATGCAGCTCCGACACGGCAAAATCCCACAGGCAATAAGGCCTATCAACGGGATTATTCCCGTGTCCTGGAAATCAATCCGGTCACTCTGACCGTGGAATGGCAGTACAGTGCCGCTGAAGCCGGATTTTTTGCACCCATTGAGCCCTTCCGTTTTTACAGCAAGCTGGTCAGCAGCGCCCAGCGCCTGCCCAACGGCAACACCGTCATTACTGAGGGTGTGGACGGCCGGATTTTTGAAGTGACCAAAGCCCATGAGCTTGTCTGGGAATATACCAATCCATACTTTACGGATGATCGCGGTGGCTCCGCGTTCCGACCGCCGAAGATGAATATGATCTACCGTTCCTACCGTGTACCCTATGAATGGGTTCCACAGCTCACGCCGCCGGACGACCTGACACCCATCCTTCCACCGGATATTTCCACCTTCCGTGTGCCTGGCGCTCCGGTTTCCCGGGAAACAAAAGCCGTCACAGTGTAGCCGTTCGGATTTGAACGGTTACGTCACAATCCATATCTCCCCGGGCTTTCAGTAAATGACTGGCAAATTCATCCGCAATCTGATAAAATAAATAAAATGACACCGATTGTTTTTCCGGGGAGATTAGCAATGAATGAATTTGCCAGCCGCACGCCCATTAAAACCTTGAATATATCCACATTAACCGGCCATACCAGCCTTAAGGCTCATGGCAGCGGTCTTATTTTAATGCTTGAAGGACAGATTTCCGTTTATATGGACGGACAGTCTTTCACAGCAGCCGCCGATGACCTTATCTGCTTTTATGCGGGCACCATTCTCGAGCTTACAGCCATCCATGGTGCGATGACGCAGCCACGCATGATTATCGTAACTTATGAAACGGCATTTACCCAGAAATATATTTCCCATTGGGATGCCCTTCCCGCATACATTCCCAAATCTCAGGACGATCCGCTCGCTTATATCCGCCGCCTGCTGATGAAGCTGGCGTCCGCTTATTACAGGCAGGATTCTCACAGGGAACTAAACCTTATGTGCCTCACGTTTGAAATAATGCAGCAACTGGCCATCCGTTTTGACGATAAGCTTGGTTACGGTTCAATGGCAGATAAGCAGGACCGGACACAGCAGATCCGGCGCTACCTGCAAAGCAATTACGACCGCAGCGTAACACTGGTAGAACTGGCTGATACGCTTCACATTTCCAGCGCCTACCTCTCCCGCTATATCAAGGAGCATATGCAGATGGGCTTTCAGGAATATCTTCGCAGCATACGAACGGAGCATGCTGTAAAAGACCTGTTGTCCACCAGCGACGCCATCACATCCATTGCCCTGAACAACGGCTTCCCCAATGTAGCTGCACTCAACAAGCAGTTTAAAGAGGTTTATGGAATGACTCCAAACCAGTACAGGCGCACGCATAATGAGACGGATACTACCGACAGCGGCGGCCTTATCGCAGATGATCATCCTCTGGAAATTCTAAACGACAGTTCCATACAGCCAATGGACGCGCTGCCGCCGGACTTCTCCGATGCAAAGGCGGTAACGTTAAAAATAAATCTGACGCCGGATAGCTGCGGACAGTTAAACTGCGCCTGGAATGACATGATCAATATCGGCTTTGGCATTCATTGCAGTGAAATCCGCTTTCAGAACCAATTGGCGGACCTGCTGGATAAAATACACTTTAAGTATGGGCGTATCCAGGGAATATTCAAGGATATGGCTCCTATCTATGAGCGCTCCCCCGAGCTTTATCCACTGCCCAACCTGGATATTATCTTTGATTTTTTAAACCGGGTTAGACTTTTGCCCCACATTGATTTTGCATATATATCCCAGGCCTTTACTCCGGCAAACAGCCCACAGAATTTTGAACTTATCCGCCGTTTTCTCAAATATTATATGAAGCGCTATGGCCAAAGTGTGGTCGCAGCCTGGCGCTTTGAATACAGTATGCCCCGTTTAAATGATCAAAGTACACCTGCGCTCACGCCAAAGGCCTATGCCGCCAATTTCAATAAGCTGGGGGCAATGCTCCATGCACTCATCCCCGGCGCCCGCCTTGGTGGTTTTGGCTGTTCACCATTATTTACCTGGTCAATAAATCAGAGTATTCTCCAGGCTTTGAAAGATGAAGGGGCAAAACCGGACTATATCTCCCTGCATTTATGTCCGTACGAACCGTCACCGGACATTCCCCGGGAATACCCGGTGCTGACTTCAAGCCATCAATTTTTCAAGGATTACATCCGGAAGCTCAAAGAGATACTATGTGCCTGCCAATATGAGCACCTGCCGCTTCTGGTCACCAGTCTGAAAAATGAACTGGGTTCCGGAGCGTACGCCAACGACTCCGCTTATATGGCGCCTTTCCTGTTTAAAACCTACTGTGAAATTTATTCCCAGGTGGATGGCATCGCCTATACAACGTTTTCGGACATTGCCCTTGAAAATCCTGAGGAAAACCCGTACTTTTCGGGCGGCAGCGGTATCATCACCCCGCATCATATAAGAAAGCCGTCGTGGTTTTCCCTGTTTATGCTGGCCAAAGCATCCCCGCGTATCCTGCACCACAGCGAACACTGCTTCATCACATCTATGGACGCTTATTCATGCCAGATACTTATGTACAACTTTGTGCCCTACACTGACGCATACTGTCTGAATAACCATAAAAAGTACGCGCTGCCCCAGACTTATCAATGTTTTGCGTCCGGACAGGATCTGACCTTTATCTTTGATTGCTCCAAATGGCCAGGCGGCCCGTACCGCCTCCAGAAATTCCGTATGGGCAGAGACTGCGGAAGCGCTCTGGACGAATACATGCGGCTGGGCATCCGGGATGATATGCTGCCGATTGAACTGGATTACTTAAAAGGCCGGGCCAATTTGAACATTGAGGTGGAATATCCGGTATTTGATGAAAATACGGAGCTGTCCATCACTTTAAAGCCTATGGATATTGCAGTGTTTGTGTTATACCTCATAACGTAACCGAAAGCGCTGTGGAAAATAAACGCAGCAAAATAGCATGTTCACCGAAACAGTTCAACCTGTCTGAACTATTACGATTCATCGAAAGGGCCGGGATATGCATCACAGCACATCCCGGCCCCTTTATCCTTTGTAAAATAGCGTTGCTTTTGATGGCCTAAAGGCCAAATTCCTCAAACAGCTTCTGCTGGTACTCTTTATCGCCGGCGGATTTAATGATATCCTCCACACGATTATTTTCCGCAAGAATCATATTCAGACGGTTTACCCGCTCCTGACCTTCGTCCTTGCCTTCCATGCGTTCTTCCTTCATCATCTCTTCCAACAACATAAACTTCGCCTCCCAGTTCCGGTTCCGTTTGATTGCAGCCATCCTCAAGCGGAAAAAACACATATGTATTCAGCAGCTCCTCATAGGCTTCGCCAGTCATCCTCCTGTTTTAAGAGGAATCCTGTACATCTATTATACGCGAAACTATTGAATGTATGCAACAAAAATATCAATAAAACGCATTATTCTTACACTTCCGTAAGTTCACAAAATGCCATCTTCCCTTTGCGACGCGTTGTTTCACACACATGGCCCCCCGGATATTTCCGGGAGGCCATATTTTTATTATTTGTGATCCATTTCCGCCCCTACACCATTTCAAACCGGAACATATATTGATATACCCCCGGTCCGATAAAATATTCCGGATGGATATTACACGTCCAGCCGGTATCGCCCCCAAGGCCCGTATGCTTTGCATCCAGATTGAGATAAACGCCGTCACTGCTCCCCAGCTCATCCTGATAGGATGCCTGAAGATACTGTGCCATGCTGTAAGGCAGGGCGCTGAAGTGGAAATCCTCGCCGCCGGTGATTTTAAGTGTGCGTTGTCCATCGGACAATGTCACATAGCGTACATCCTCGTGGCCGCCGCACTCGCAGGGCACGATAAAATCCACATGCATGTTTTCCGGCGTGTCTGTATATTTACCTACCAGCGCAGATGACTTTCTGTCCGCATAATTTTCCCACGGACCGCGGCCATACCATTCCACCTGAGCGAAGGTTTTCGGCAGCTTGAAGCCCTGGCCGATGCGTGCCAATGTATCCAGGCCGCTGTTATTTGTCACTGTGTGATGCATTTCTATTCCCCGACTGCCGATCATATAGCAGATTTCCGTCCGGATCACACAGCTATCATTATACATATAATCCGATTTTTCCCGAATCATCACCAGCATTTTAGCATCCCACACATCCACAGAGATGACGTTCTTTTCCAGCCGGTCAAGTCCTTTGCTCCTCCAGTGCGCTTCATAATTGCGCTGTGGGTCCGTTTCGTGCTGGCCCTCGTCGATACCGGTGAGCGCCCGGTAAAACTGGCCCATACCGCCCGTAAAATAAGGCGTATTGTGATAGACAGCCTTTTCAAAAATACCTGTCGTTTTATCGTATACGACTTCCATTTCCGGCGCAGTGATCACAAGCTTCTGGTCGTTATCCGCACAGGAAAGGGGTAATTCACTGATATCGGATACTTCCGGTCGGTAGACTTCACGATTTAACGCAATCTGGGTCCGGTAAATTTCATAGCCGGCCGGCGCATAAAATGTATCCTCTTTTAACCGGACATAAAAGTTTACATAACATTCCCCATACATCTTTAACGGGTCAAAGCCCATGATGATCGGTTCACTGGCTCCAGCCGGCGTGTGATAGTCACTTAAAACGCCGTTGTCCACCACATTGCCATTGCACAAAAGCTCCCAGGCAATTTCAATGTGACTTAAATCCAGGGCATGGTAACGGTTGACGACCATCCACTGCCCTCCGCCCATATAAGGGTTCACCTGATATTCAATGGCGACCGGCGACTGGCCGTTGCGCACCTCATAAGCCGCAGGCTTTAATGATAAGTCTGGAAATACAACGCCGTTCATGCACATATCCTTCACAGGGTCCGTGACATCCTCGCCAAAACCGCCGCCATATACATATTTCCCGGAGCCGTCCTCCGCCCTTTTCACCAGCGCTTTGTCCGCAAAATCCCAGATAAATCCGCCCTGGAATCTGGGATATTTATTAATGTAATCCCAAAATTCTTTGAAATTACCGTTGCTGTTGCTCTTATCGTAGGCATATTCACACATGATAAACGGGCGCAGGTCAGTACTGTTGGCCATTACATCCGCTACCCAGTCCATCTTCGGGTACATAGGGCAGATAATATCGGAAATATTTCCTTTTGGATTGCAGGACTCATACTGAACATACCGTGTCTTATCGTATTCCTTGATCCAGCCGTACATCGCCGCATGGTTCATGCCCGCCCCGGATTCATTGCCCAAAGACCATAAAACAACCGACGGGTGATTCTTATCCCGGAGCACCATTCGGGCCGCGCGTTCCACATAAGCGTTGGTCCATTCCGGGCTGCAACTGAGCTGGCCGCCATAACCGTGGGTTTCCAGGTTTGTTTCATCTACCAGATAAAGGCCCAGCTCATCGCACAGATCATACCAGTCCACACTGTCCGGATAATGACTTGTGCGAACGGCGTTGAAATTCAGCCGTTTCATCACGGCAATTTCCTCGCGCATGTAAGCTTTTGTCACGTAACGTCCGGTTTCTGCACAGAAATCATGGCGGTCAACGCCCCGGATCACCAGACGTTTCCCGTTCAGTGTAAGTACGCCCTGATCATTTATTTTAACCTGACGGAAGCCCACGCGGCAGCTCTCAATATCGGTCGTCACTCCGTCCTTGTCCTTCATTTCCAGAACGAGGGTGTATAAATACGGTGTTTCAGCCGTCCAAAGCTTCGGCATCGGCACCTTTGCCGATGTAAAGGCCACATACTTTGGCAGCAGATAGACGCCGCATTGGGCAAAGGGCATTGTCTGAAATTCCACAACCTTCTGTTTGTTGTGATCGTATAAGGTTAAGTTTACATAATGTTCGCCATACAAGGGCTCCTCATTGTTGGGATGAACCATGACGGCCAGCTTCGCTTCGGAGAAATTGTCATTTTCAAACAAAGTTTCCACTTTAAAGTCAAGCATCCGCTGCTTTGGCTTGGCCACCAGACGCACATCCCTGTAAATTCCTGATAAATGCCAGTAATCCTGATCCTCCAGATATGTACCGTCACAGTAACGCATCACCTGGAGCGCCATGGTGTTGGTTCCTGCATGAACACAGTTGGTTATATCAAACTCGGCGTTGACCTTGCTGTCCTGGGAATAACCGACACACTGGCCATTGACCCACAGATAAAAGCAGGATTCCACACCACCAAAATCGATCAGGATATCCCGGCCTATGTATTCCTGTGGAATATCGAAATCCCGGCGATAACAGCCGGTCAGATTCTTTTCCGGAACATAAGGGGCATTCAGCTCATACTGTCCTTTGGTAATTTCAATCTCAAAGACCTCGCCCACGCTGCGCCCTTCCTTTAATGCGTTCCGGCCTTCCCGTTTAAACGGGTAAAGCATATTGGTGTACACCGGCTTACCGTAGCCCTGGAGCTCCCAGTTGGACGGCACCGGCATATCTGCCCAGCCGGAAACATCAAATTCACTGTTCCAGAAGCCTTCCTCCACGCTTTCCGGAGCATCATACATATGAAACTTCCACACACCATTGAGACTTTTCACATATTTGGATGCGTTACGGTCACCATCCAATGCCTGCGCCACCGTCTCGTAGGCGCCGTAGGGCGAGTGCATCGGATACCGGTTGATCTGAGTGACGTGCTGATTTTCCCAGTCATTTCTTCTTTTCATAGATAATTTCCCCTTTACATATGACTCACCGGCTGCACATATGGCCATTTAAAATCGCTGCGCGATGGACCATATGCCCGTAAAATTCACGTTTTTGTACGTCTGCACAAAAATGCGCAGACTTGTCTGAACGGTTACCATATTTACGCAATGCCGATGATTTATACGAGTTATTTTCTTTATTATATTAAATTTAAGGGGTTTATAAAATGGCTGAGATGGTTTATAATTTATCCAAAATGGTATGAGGTGATTGGATGGCGGAGAAGTTTGTTAAAAATGTAGTGTACCGGTGCATCGGCAATGATTTCAACGAAGGAGTTATAGCCTGTGGCTATATGCCCAAGCCCACAGCAGAAAGCAATCAGGAAAACTTTGTTATCGGCTATTACAGCGCCTTTTTGCTGCTTTCCGGTTCCGGCACATATATGGACAGCGACGGACACACCACCGCCATAGCCGCCGGAGATTTTGTGCAAAGGCGGCCCGGCCGTATCCACACGACCCGTATCCATCCGGACGGCACGTGGCTGGAATTTTTTGTCTCCTTTGGGAAATCCGTTTATGAGTATATGCAGCGTCTGAACCTGCTTCCTCAGGATGATGTGACACATTCCGGATATGATATCACGCGGCACCGGGATTTTGATAGTCTTATATCCCGCCTGCGATCAACCAGGGAGGACGCGCTGGGGATGCTACTGCCCGATATCCAAAAGCTGGCTCTGGAAATGGCCCAGCCAGTGCTTGTTCCAACCGAAAAATCCACAGGCGTGTTGATCCAATCGGCCTGCGACGCTCTTTCTTCCGGCTTTTCTGAAAATATATCTCTGGAGGCTTTAAGCCGGGAGTATCATATGAGCTATGAAAGTTTTCGCAAGCTGTTTAAAAGCATTACCGGAAGCTCGCCGGCCAGGTATCGCTGTGAACAGCGGATGAAGCACGCACGGCTTTTGCTGAGCTCCGGCATCAGCATCAAAGAAACGGCTGAGATGGTGGGGTATGGGGATATTTATGCGTTTACGAAACAATTCACAAAAACGGTGGGGATGCCGCCGGGAAAATATATACGGCAGATTCGGGAAAATGCAACCTCTTAAAACCTCCGGAATTTCTTCTGGAGGTTGTCATAACACATCGACATAAAAAGTATAGACAACGGTTTAGCCCTTGATATATCGCTCCTCACAGGTGTATTATGGTAAACCTACCCGATTGGGCCCGATTGCTGTCGACTTTTTCCTATTGACGTCGCCCACTTATGGAATTATGATAATTATACAATATCATTCAACTTTCCCGATATATTGTAATATTATTTTCCCAACTAATGCATATTAAAAGTAACAGTTCAGCCATTCTGAACTGTTACCATTTGAATGATTATTGCCCATATTGCATTTTATGATGTTGGGGTCAAAAGGTCTTTTGACCCCTGATACCTACGGATTTCTCCGCACTTCGTGCTCCCGAAATCCTAAAAACATTCGAAATCCGCCCTATTCGGGCTACTTTCTCATGTTTTGCGGGTCCCAAGGTCATACAATTGCATGCAAACATGCATTGTATGACCTTTTGACCCTGGTATCATTTTATATAGCGCGCATATAAAATGTCGGATCTGCGGTCTTACAGTTCACTTTGCCTGAACGGTTAAGACTTTTCATCGCCATGCATCGAATCTACCACAACCTTGCTCTGCCGTATAAGATTAGCCACCACGGCAATCTCCTCAGCCGACAGGTTCTCATCGCTTTCCAGCCAATACCGCATCAGCGACAATGTGGCGCCCACCACATATTCCACGACATATTTGCGCAGATAATCATTGAGCATCCCATCCTCATCCATCATACGGTTAATGTCTATTTTCAGCCGCTTGCGCAGCTTATACTCAAACGATGGATCTCCGGTAGGTCCGAGAAGTATCCGCAAATATTCCCGATGCTCGCGGCAGTATTCGAACCACTTAATATTACTATTATAAGGCTCAAGAGCACTTTTTTCCAGAATGTCTCCGGAATACTGCTCAAAATAGGCGCCAAGGCCTGCCTGCAGCTCCTCCTCAACCGACTCAAGAACACTGTAAACGCTGTCAAAATAAACGTAAAATGTACTTCGTGTCACACCGGCGTCCGTGGCTACCTGGCGTACCGTAATCTTTTCCAGAGGACTTTTCTTATATAACTTCATAAAAGAATCCTGAAGTTTCCGTCTGGTCCGCTCCTGTTTCTCCTTATTTGGCCCTGTCTGCATAAAGCTCCCCCCTGTTTTTTTACCCACAATTTCCCGCTTATCGCTCAAAATATTCTTAAATCAGACACATTTTCTATTCTTGTCTAATTCACACAACTGTTTCAGATTCTGAACTTTACTATTTGAACAAATTATACTATATTCATAATATGAAATCAATGACTATATCGAAAGGAGGCGTTCTTTTTTGGCTAGAAATCTTATTATCAAAACCAAAATGAAAAAGTTCGGCGACGAAGAAATCGAATGCATCTACACTAAGATGCGTGAGCCGGTCACCATGGAAGAGCTTGAGAAAATTCCTGTGGAAGAGCGGGAAAATTACGACTATCTGCCGCCGCTGAACCCGCGTACATATATTCCCGAGGACGGAATTTTGTGCGAACAGGATGTTCCGGTAAAAATGCGTGACGGCGTTACCATTTATGTGGACCTCTATCGTCCGATCACCGAGGAAAAGGTGCCTGTCATCATTTCCTGGAGTTTTTACGGAAAACGTCCATTTGAAGGACAAAGTGAGTGGAAGGTGATGGGTGTACCGCCCGGAACGATTTCCAATATGTCTAAATTTGAATCCCCCGACCCAGGCTTCTGGTGCCGCCAGGGCTACGCCGTAGCCAATGTGGACCCCAGAGGTATCGGTCATTCCGAAGGTGACTTTGAACAGTTCGGTACACAGGATGGCCGCGATGGCTATGACTTTATCGAGTGGGTGACCGCTCAGCACTGGTGCAACGGAAAAGCCGGTCTTTCCGGAAATTCCTGTGTAGCCATGACCCAGTGGCGTATCGCCGCTCAGCAGCCGCCACATCTGGCAGCTATTGCCCCATGGGAAGGTACATCGGACTTGATCCGTGAATCTCTGGGTGAGGGCGGCATTCCTGCTACCAGCTTTGTAAATCTGGTGCTCCAGGAGGCTGTTGGCCCCAACTACATTGACAACACATCGCTGATGTATCAAAAATATCCCTGTATGAACGGCTACTGGGCGGATAAGATTCCGGATTTCTCTAAAATAAGAATCCCGGTATATGCTACCTCCTGCTGGAATCATTTCCACCTGCGTGGATCGATGACAGCCTTCCGTAAAATCCGGACAACAAAGAAGTGGATGCGCTGCCACAGAGATTTTGAATGGCCGGATGCTTACAACCCAAAGAATCTTCAGGATTTGAAGCTGTTCTTCGACCGCTATCTGAAGGATGTCCGCAACGGCTGGGAGCTGACACCCCGCTACCGCATCGAGGTTCAGGACGCTTATGAATTTTGCGCTCAGACCGACCGTCCTGAAAATGAATTTCCGTTAAAGCGGACCCAGTACCGCAAGCTCTACTTAAATGCCGCCAATACCTGCGATTTGAAACCGGCGGATAAGGATATGGGCGAATCAGCCAATGCAGCACTGGAAAATAACCAGCCTGAAAATGAAGCCAGCATTTCCTATGACAGTGAAAAAGGCCTTGTAAACTTCGACTATACCTTTGATGAGGATACGGAAATCACCGGTTTCTTAAAGATGCGCTTATGGGTAGAAGCTGACGGCCACGACGATATGGATATGTTTGTCAATGTTCAGAAACTGAGCACTAAGGGCGAATGGCTGCCGATGACCATATTCGGCGAACCGCATCCGGGCGCCTGGGGAAAAATGCGTGCTTCCCGCAGAAAGCAGGATGAATCCCAGGCGAAAGACTGGCTGCCGGTAATGTCCTACTCTGACATTGAAAAGCTCGCCCCCGGAGAAATCGTTCCGGTGGATATCGAGATCTGGCCAACCAGCCGTATCTGGCATAAAGGCCAGCAGCTTCGCGTTCAGATTTCCGGACGCTATATCCGTGAAAACTGGTTTGAACCGCTGATCTGGGATACAGACAATCATGGCCGCCATATTATCCATACTGGCGGAAAGTATGATTCCTATTTACAGATACCTGTTATTCCTCCAAGATTCCAGGACGGGGATTGTATTTACAGATAATCAACATAAAAGACCGGGGAATTGGATTTTTGTATCCAATTCCCCGGTTTTTTATGCATTTATATCAGTAAAAGCAATGTTTTATTTTCACATTATGAAAGCAGTTTTTCATCCCCCTTATGTTATAATTATAAACGAATGAACAACATCACTCAACAGCTATTTTCTAAATTAAAGGGGGTATTACCACATGTCAACCAAGTACATGAAATTGACTTATAAGCCCTTACGCCATCCGGACATACGTCCGATTCGCGAAGGCAGCCGTTCCATCGGCTATGAATTTCCGCTTTATCTGAATTATTACCGGGGCATCCATCTGTCCTGCATCAATGAATTTGAAATCAAGGTCGACGGCCAGACCATCTCGCCGCTGTGCCAACTGGGCGACAAGCTTTTCAAGCCGGAAGAATTTAAAGATATGTATAAGGAATGGTGGGGCGTGCGCACGCCTATGATGATCAAGGTCTATAATAATGAAGGTATTTGCGCGGGTGAGCATGACGTCTCCGTCCACTGTATATGTAAATGTGCCTATATGAAATTTGCACCGGGTGTCTATGCCCAGTTTGACAGCTCCGACGCCCGTACCATGACTGTAAAGGAGGACTACACATGAGCCATAATATAAAAAAAGCCGTTTCCCTGTACTCTTATAGCGAGCAGTGGATCAGCCAGGAAAATTTTACATACGAGGACATGTTCCGGCACCTTCACGGTCTGGGCGTACATACACTGGAAATTGTCGGCTCCCAGTCCTTTTCCCAGTATCCGGTCATCCCGGAAAATGAGGTTCAGGAACTTCTGGCCCTGTGTAAAAAATATGACATGGAATTTTACTGCTATGACGGCTACACAGACCACGGTAAAATCTGGAACCATGATTTAACGGAAGAAGAAATCCTCCAGGAAATGACCTACGATATCATGTCCGCAAAACGTCTGGGCTGCAAGCTGATGAAATCCAGCATCCCCGCGCCATTCCTTCACAGAGTCCTGCCCATTGCTGAAATGTTTGATATCAAGCTTTGTGTCGAGCTTCATGCACCGGAATACCCTGGCAACGATCATTGCCAGGAATATGCCCGCACGATCAAAGAACTGAACACAGACCGCATCGGTCTTTGCCCGGATTTCGGGATGTTTATTCTCAAGCCCAATGAAATCATGCTTGATCAGTACCGCCAGTCCGGCGTGCCCGATGAAATCCTTGATTATATCGTAGCAAACCGGTTCAACGGTTATACCGAGGAAACCATGTGGGAGAAGGTGCAGAGCATGGGCGGCGATGACAATGCCCATCTGGCTGTCAGCGAGATGTTCGGCTTTTTAAGCTGGTCCAGATCCGCCGACTTTGAAGGCTTAAAGAGCATCCTCCCCTACTGCATCTATTTCCATGGAAAATTCTATCATATCGGCGACGACTGTGTAGAAACGACCATTCCCTATGAGGAACTGCTCACGATGATCGCTCAGTCCGGCTACAATGGATATATCGCTACAGAATACGAGGGCCATACCTTCTGCCTCAATGACGCATTAGAGCAGATTGAACGGCATCTCCAGATGGAAGATCGTATTCTGGCCGCCTTATAAGCCAAATTTTCTATACCCTATTTGAGATCAAAAATGGTTACAGTTTACGGGTACTTTACGAACAGCAAATCTGTTCCCATTCCCTGTAAACTGTAACCATAGTTATTAAGTCTGTCAGTGGTAGCCTTTCTTTTCCAAAAACGGTTACCATTGGTTGCGCACTCAACCCGTCACTATTCACTGACAGCCAGTAAACAGTAACCTCAACCTTTCACCGCGCCAACCATCATACCCTTTATAAGATTTTTCTGGAACACAAGATAAATAATAATTACCGGCAGCGCGATCATATTGGACGCCGCCGCGATCAGCGGTATATTCTGCGTATGCTTCCCGCGGAAGAAATCCAGGCCCAGAGGCAGTGTCCGCAGGGATTCGCTGCGCACCATGATATTGGGCAGCATGAACGCATTCCATGACCACATGAAAATGAAAATAAGTAATGAGATCAGCGCCGGCTTGATGATCGGGGCAACGATCCGCCACAGTGTCTGCCATTCATTGGCCCCATCAATACGTGCCGACTCGATGAGCGACCCGGGAATATCCTGGATGAACCCGCTGAGCAGGAAAATACCAAATGGGATATTCATAGCCACCGTGGGCAGGATCACGGCCCAGTGGGAATTCATCAGATGCATGGACTGCATATCATAGTACAGCGGTATAATGATAATTTCCAGCGGTATGACCAGCCCGGCCAGGATAAATGTCTGGAATATCTTTTTTCCCCGAAACCGCAGGTTTGCCAGCGCGTAGGCACCCAGCAGTGAGAAAAGCAGCGTGCCGATAACTGAGAAAAAGGATATAAATACACTGTTAAACAGGTATTTGGAAAGCCGGCCCACCCGCCAGGCCTCGGCGTAATTTTCCCAGTGGAACGTGGTGATATTGCCGAAAAGCCCGGACTGTATGATCTCTTTTGTCGTCCGCAGGGATGTAATCAAAATCAGTGCACAGGGCACTAATGTGCACAGGCAGCAAAAGCCCAAAATCAAATACACGATACGTAAGTTTCTTTTCTTATGCTTCATGCCCTGTCACCCCTTTCGCGGACTCTTAAGAATACTCTGGAAATAATCAGTATAAATATGGTCATTATGACAGCGATTGTAGCGCCATAGCCGGTCCGGTTCTTAACAAATGCCTGGTCATATAAATAGTACGACATGACGTAGGAGGAATACCCCGGACCACCCTTGGTCATCTGATAAACGATGTCAAACACCTTGAATGAATCAATCAGCGCAAATAACAACAGTGTTGTCATGGTGGAGCGGACCCCCGGAACCGTGATATGCATAAATCTCCGAAAAACACCGCAGCCATCCATAGTGGCAGCTTCATATAAATCGGTGTCAATACCCTGTATGGCGGCGGAAAATACAACCGTATTAAATCCATAAGCCATCCATACAGCCATCACCAAAAGGCAGATCATTACCGTCTGGGTATTCCCCAGCCACGGCAGAGCCCATTTTTCAAGACCGATCTTTCTCAGTACTTCATTGAGAGGCCCCATGGCCGAGTTGTAGATCCAGGACCATATGACTGCGGCGATCACGCTGGAAAACACCTGAGGCAGAAAAAGAATCAGTTGAAAGATTTTCCCATGGCGGATACCGGAATTGACAAGCAGCGATGCCTGGATAAGCCCGATGATAATGGGCAGTGTACACATGACCACCATCCAGAGCAGATTGTTTTTGATTGCCATTCTTACAAGTTCATCCTGAAAAAATTCTTTATAGTTCTCCAGCCCGATAAAATTTATTGCGCCAATACCTTCCCAATTCGTAAAGCTTAAATACACGGTCTGAATCAATGGCCAGCATACGAAGATGCCAAAAAGAATGATTGTCGGCAAAATAAAAATGTAAGCGACAGAATTGTACCTTTTCCTTGTTGATTTCCCCTTTGATTTCAATATTGCCACCCTTTTCTTACGTTATTTATTTATTCTGCCATTCGGCATCCAGGGCATCCCACAGCGTCTCCGGAGTATTTGCCCCCTGGGTCAATAGCTGCATGTTCTTAGTAAGAAGATCCAAAAAGCCCGGTTTTACATTATCCAGATAGAAGCCCAGCTTTGTATCTGCGGATGCGGCCGCAACCTCTTTATGAAGCTCGGTTGCTTCCACGCCTGACATATCGGCTTTCACTGCCGGTGTATATCCCTTTTCATACCATTTGGCCAGATATTCCGGCTGATAGAAAACATCAATAAAATCAAGAGCACAGGCCTTTTTATTGGCATCCAGATTGACATTGAGCGCCCATGCGCCATCCACGGCATTGACAACATAAGGTGTTCCGGCTTCAAAGCCCGGGAATACAAATGCACCTACGTTTATACCGGACATTTCAAACTGGCTCAGGCTCCAGTCGCCATCCAGCGTCAGAGCAGTTTTTCCCTGGCTGAATAATGGCAGGACATCATCACCCTTAACACCCTCGAAATCTGCACGGTACCAGCCGTTATCATACCATTTTTTAATCCGTGTAAAGGCATCGATAAATGCATTCTTTACAGCATCGGAGCTGTTGACCTGATAATACCAGTCGTCAATATCTTCCTTTGGTGCGCTATTAAGAATCATACTCTCTGCTGCCCATACCATCTGAAAATAGTTATCGCCGCCGCACTCCGTGGGTATATAACCGGCATCCTTGGCTTTCTGCAAAATAGTTTCAAGCTCATCCACTGTTTTAGGTACTTCCACGCCAAGCTCTGCAAAAATATCCTTATTGTAGTAAACCGTGATTGGAGCCATCAAAAACGGAACACTGTAATACTGACCAGGAGTACGCAGGTTGTTAAATTCTACGGCACCCTCAGTGGCCTCATCCAGCCAACCTCTGGCGATCACATCATCGGTAATGTCCATCAGGTAATTATTTTTCTGTAAGGTCTGCTGGTTCAGGTCATCCAGATAAGCCATATCGTAACCGGCGCCGGAGCCAAATTCCAGCTTCAGCTTCTGAGCATAATCGGATGTACATTCATTAACCACAGTCACATTGGGCCACTTTTCATTTAAAATGGCAATAGCTTCGTCCAGAAGCTCCGTACGGTCCTCACCGGTCAGCGAGCCTGTAAAGCGCAGCTCAAATTTCGCATTATAATCAATGGCTTCCTGATCCTCTGCCGCTGTACCCGGGGCCGTCGTTTCATCGCCGGCGGCCGGTGTCTCATCCGACTTGGCCGGTGTTTCATTGCTCTTTGTCTGAGGGGCTTTTGTTTCACCTGTGGAACCTCCAAGACATCCGGTCAGTGTTCCCACAGCCATACATAAAATGAGTAAAATACTGATTGCCTTTTTCATAAATATCCTTCTCCTTTACACCATACGTTTGCGTTTTCATATGGTCTGCGCAGTAAATGCGCAGGCCTGTCTGAATTGTTACTATAAGCTTGCCTTAATATATTTTTCATTGATCGCCCACAGATCGTCCAGAATATGTCTGGCGGCTTCTGTATCGTTGATCACCGGGTCTGCCAGAAGAGCCTGGAAGGCCATATCCTTATCCCCGTACATTGCAGCGTCCACAGCCATCTGCTGAGCGCCGACCTGAAGCGATAATAATGAACGTACACTCTGGCGCACATCACCCATATGCACCTTTAAAATTTTACCCTTCTCCACGATCACAGGAACCTCCACAGCCACATCGTCGGGAAGATTGGAGATCGCTCCGCCATTATAAACCACTGCCGACGGAATATATGTGCGGACACCTGTGTGGAGGGATTTGATCACCTCAACCGCTTTTTCTCCGGACTTCACAAGCCAGTCCTTCGCGTCCTTATGACCGGATACAACGTCCTTCACATCCTGCTTCATCTGAACACGGTCGCGCTCGTCCTGATCAAAATCATACCCTTCCATACCGGCTTCATAGCCATAAGGAAGATACTCGCCCAGATGATCGTCAGAGCACGTGGGCCACAAACCGACAGCGCGGAACATCTTTCGTGTAAAGGGGCGGAAGGACGGATCAAATCCGGCTTCCTTTTCCTTCAATGCAGGATACAGATCTTCTCCGGTAGCTTTATCCCGGATGGAAAGCAGCCATTGGAAGTGGTTCATACCTGCGGCTGTGACCTCGATGCTGTTTTTGTCCACACCCAGAACATGAGCTACATCATCCTGAGCCATAAAAATGCCGTGGCACAGACCGATACATTTGACATTGGTATACTTATTTACAGCCAACACGATCCGGCTCTCCGGATTGGAGAAATTTAAAAACCATGCATCCGGGCAGAGCTCCTCGATATCCTTGCAGATTTCCATAATTAAGGGAATGGTCCGCATACCGAAAAACAGTGCGCCCGGTCCGCCGTTTTCACCAAGACAATGGCGGATGCCGTACTTTAATGGGATTCGGAAGTCCTCCTTCCACAGATCACACCGCTCAATGGCCAGGCTGTTGACAATATAATCGGCACCAGGAAGAACATCTCTGCGCTCCATCGTCTTTTCAATGTTCAGCTCCATACCGGAAACTTCGTTCATTTTCAGTGCCAGGCCATACATTCTTTCCAGATTTTCCTCATCAATATCCACAAGAGATAAGGTCCATCCCTTAAGCTCCGGCGTTGTGAAAATGTCCTTGAATGTTGGAATACCAAAAGACATACTGCCTGCGCCAATAAATACAATTTTTGCTTTACCCATGATAAATCCTCCTCATAAATATTAAAAATATTTCGTAACAATAAACAGCTCAGTTACTATATTTCCAGGCGGCCTCCACCATTGAGAGGTAGTTTTCCACCGGGATATACTCAGGAATACTATTCCCGGAACCCAGCGCATACCCGCCTTTGTTTCCAGATAGCTCCAGCATATGGACCGCCCTTTTGGCAATCTGCTCCCTGGACGCTGTGGCCAGAAAATGTACGTCCAGCCCGCCCAGTATGGCGATCCGTTCATGGAGCTGCTCATAAGCCTGCTCCACAGGTGTTATATTATCCTCGTAGGAATGTCTGGCGTCATAGCCGATATCGTTGATGACATCCCCGATCACATCATCATATTTCCCGCAGGAGTGCAGAATTGCCGGCCGCCCGCTCTCGTGAGCCAGGCGCACGATTTCTTTATGCCAGGAAAATAAATATTTCCGGTAGACCGACGCCGGAAGCATCGTCTGCGTGTTAAAGCCCCAGTCATCGCCCACGACAAGCCCGCTGACTGCCGGAGATTTTAAGGCCTCCCGGTAATCCTCCAGAATACGGCGCCCTACCTGGTCAAAAATATCCGCCAGCAGCAGCTCATCATCATAGAGCATATAGCACATATTTTCATAGCCGGTCAGCCGGACCACAGTTTCCAGCGGCCCATCGCTGGACCAGACAAGGATGCCCATTTTATCCGGGATCTGATGCTTGAGACGTTTAGCAAAGCTGTAATCAAACGCCCCGGCCTCCGGCCAGCAGTACTTATCAAAGCTTTCCCGGTCTGTAATCACACAGCCTTCATTGAGGGAGAAGGAAGCCTTCGCGTCTCTCTTTCCGGTTGTAAAATGAAACTCACTGGGCATCATCAATGTGTAATCATACCCCAGCCGCGCGTAGGCTTTTGCTGTGGCAATATCTCTTTCGAGCTTTCCCATTCCTTTTAATGAGATTCCCAGAACATATTCAATTACAGAATCCGCCACAAACAGTTCAAATAATACCGGCCGTTTTGGAATCTGCCGCTCCAGCACCAGTGACAATTGATGAAAATCCGGCTCCCATGGGGCGCCGCCAACACTCATACCGCCACCTCCCTCTCCTGCATCCACATATGAATATATTCGCTCAGCTCATTCATCGTGGCGCTGCGGCCATGGCTGATATAAAATCCGCTGGCGGCATTGCCCAATGTCATCGCGGCTTCAATTCCCATACCGTTGATGATGCCATAGACAAGGCCCGCGTTGAAATTATCACCGCCGCCGGTGGAGATCAGCGGATGCTTTACATAGCGGTTATCCACATAATAGGAAATATTTTTTGTAAATGCATAAGCGCCATCCCTTAAATGGATGATCAGATACTGTAATCCGCAGCTTTCGCAAAGGATGCGGCCCTGCTGCTCCATGGCTTCATCACAAGCCGCCAAGCCATCAGCCGATCCGCTGTGGTTCGTCGTTCCGTCGCCGGCAGCCTGCCCGCTGCCGGTATTTGCTTCGCCGTCACCGGCATTCATCACTGAGCTGACGATTTCAAATTCATTGTAATTCAGGCTCAGAGTGATTTCGCAGTAATCCGCAAAATCCCGGATCAGCTCCAGCATCTGCCGGATATCCTCATTGCTTCTGCGGGAGCAGTCCGATATATCGATAAACATTTTCTTCCGCTCATTTTTAGGAAGCCTCGGGAAAATATTTTCCAAAAACCCAGTCCATATCCCTGTGCACCCGGGCACCTCGCTCCAGTTCATCAGAGAAACCATGGCGGACTCGTTAATCATCCGGTAAAGTGGTTCTTCCCCGGCATAGCGTACGATGCGCTCATAATCCAAATCATTAATGCCCTCATTTTCCGACAGCATGATTTTTCCGTCGTCAAACTCCAGGGCTGTACATATGCCTGGATTGGAAATGCTGATCAGCTCCACATCGGACTCCTCCGTCTGAAACAGCGGCAGCGGTTCAGGATAGCCAAAGGCTCCCAGACATTTCGTATGGATGCCCAGCCGGGAAATGGCCTGCGCGTATATCGCCGCATTTCCTCCAAGCTTTTCCGTAATCTTCTCCAGTTCAATGGAACAGCTCTTTCCCTCCTTGCCTTTCAAATAGGAGGCAAACTCCCCAATACTCTGGAAGTACCGGTGTTCGCTGTCTCCCGTACTCCGCACAGGTCGGACGAGCGTATCCACAAAGCCGTCAAACCCGACAAAAACCTGTGAGGCGTATTTTTTTCGTTTGAGTTTTTCAAGGCAGCTCAAAACCTCTGACAATATCCTTTCCATGTACTCCCTCACCATTTTCCATAAATTGTAACAGTTCAGACGGGCCGAACAGTTACCACAAATTTACGTTTATTAACTAACTTAGTTAATAAAGTAGCCATTTTTTTAGTTAACCTACATTTATGGCAGCTCCCCGGCGTCAGCCGAAAATCTAAAAATCTTATGTCCGTATAATTTACGTTTTTATACGGTATGCGCAGTAAATGCGCATACCTGTCAAAACGATTACGGATTGCCACAAAGGTTAACTAAATTTCACTCTTATCCATTGTCAAAATTTCCAATATCCGCCGGTCAGTTACTAAAGATGCGATGCCAATCAGACCGATATCCTCCGAGGACTCCATTTTGACCTGAAGCCCGGTAATACACAGGCTGCGCAGGTGCAGGTTGATCTCATGGATCAGCGGCTGCCCAAGAATCTCCACGACCTTGCCGCCCAGGACCACATTGGCACAATCCAGGAACATCCCCGTATTATTAATGCACAGAGCTACCAGCGGCGCCACATACTCTATGACCTGACGGCGCTTTTCCTCAGACAGCACCACGGACAGGTCCGCCGAATCTATGGTCACATCAATGCCAAACATCTCCTGGAGCTTTCGATAACCCAGGCCGACCTCCAGCCAGCCGGGATTCTTCTTATTAGACACATAATCCTGGAGGAAGGAAATATAACCAATCTCACCGCACATGTTCTGGCTTCCCCGGCGCAGCTTGCCGCCCAGGATAACCCCGGCGCCCATACCGGTTCCGATGGACATAAATACAAGGTCGTCTCCGGCCCCGTAAGGGCCCTGCTCGAACTCACCAAGCGTCTGAGAATTGGCATCATTCTCCACAACGACCATGGCATTGTACTTATGCTCAAGATAACGGATCTGCTCCGTAATATCCATCTCCTCCCTGCCGCCCATGAGCAGCCCTCCGGAAATGATATTGTGCTTCGGATCATAAATGACCGGCAGCGCAATCCCGATGCCAAACAGCTTCTCCGCACCAACGCCGGCTTCCGCCAGCAGCTCATCGATCAGCACATCGGATATCTCCTTAATGATCACATCAAAAAGGGGCATGACCTGCATATTCTTCTTATAGATCACATTTCCAAGAATATCAACGATTCCCATAGAAAGGAAATCACCTTCCAGGAAAAACGCGGCCGAATACATAAGATCACAGTTCAGTGTCAGCATCTGCGGCTTTCGGCCAATGGCCGTCTCGCCCTCGCCCATCTCGATAACAAGACCCTTTTCTTTAAGAAAATTAATGATCTTGATCACCGTGGGCGCGCTGATACCGGTCAGCTTGGAAATCTCTGCTTTGGATGTCGTCTCCCGCTCCCGGATGATCTGGTAGACCACCTGACGGTTCATATCTTTCAAATGTGAAGCAACATATTGTTTCAAAAGTCTTCACCTGCCTCAATTAATTAACTAAGTTACTTAATTATATCCCCGGAAGATCTATTTGTCAATATGTTTTATAAAAAAACTTTCCCACAAATTTAAGTGTACATTTTTTACAAATTTACTATTGACAACAGGGGATGGAACGCTTATAATCCTTCTTAATTAACTAACTTAATTAAGTATTTATGAGGAGGTATACTATGCAAAACATCCGCTCTGCCATCGAGGTTTTATCCCCCGAGGAAATTCAGATGATCCACGACGCATCCGCAAAGATTCTTTCTACTATAGGAATTAATGTTCCCGATAAAGAGGTGCTGAAACGATGCGAAGCTTATGGGGCAGTGATCGATTATGATAAAGAAATTATGCGTATTCCCGTATCCGCATTGGAGAAGGTGCTGGATACGATCAAAGCTGAGAACAGGGAAGAATTCCAGCGCGAAAGCAAGCGCAGGGATATCGAGGCTCATATTTCCACACAGGTATTCTATACAGATTATATGACCAAAACTACCCGCTACGGTCTGCGCGACGACAACCTGAAGGGCATTGCCCTCTGTGAAAAGCTGCAAAACTTCCCCTATGCTGACCCGGTCGTTGTTCCCTCCGATGTTCCTGACCAGATTTCCGACCTTGTATGCTTCCAGGACTTATATAAGTATTCCACAAAGCCCGGCGCCACCTATATTTTAACACCATTATCAGCAAAATACATTTTGGAAATGAACAAGCTCATGGGCAAAAAGACAAAATATCTTCTGGAAACGATCAGCCCGCTTTCTTTTAAAAAGGACACGCTGGAAATGGCCCGCCTTTTTGCGGACAACGGCTGTGAGCTGAATATTGGCCCCATGTGCATGAGCGGCGCCACCGCGCCGGTAACTGTCGCAGGAACAGTCACACTTGAAAACACCGAAATACTGGCCAGCATGTTCATTGTCTACGTGCTCACCGGCAAGGTCGGCGGTTACAGCGCCCCGGTCCATTCCATGGATATGAAAACCATGCTCTGTTCCTTCGGCAGCGCCAACCAGGCTCTTTTTGCCGTAGCCCACACACAGATGGCCAACTATTACGGTGTCTGCGCTATGACCAATGCCGGGCTTACTGACGCTCTGATGCCCGACTTCCAGGGCGGCTTTGAAAAGGGTCTTACAGCCTGCTTCAACTACCTGTCCGGCTGCCGCTGTATGGGTGCTGAGGGCATCGTGGGCGCCGACCAGGGAATCAGTCTGGAGCAGCTCGTTCTGGATAATGAATGGGTCAATTACTATAATTATGTTGCCCGCGGTATTGAAGTCAACGAGGACACCATCGGCCTGGAAGCCATTATGGAAGCCGGAATCAAAGGCAATTTCCTGGACAATGACCACACGCTGGACTACTGGCAGGAAAGCTATCTCCAGTCCAATATATTTATGCGGGATAATTTCACCAACTGGACCAATATGGGCCAGCCGGAGCTTTTAGACCGGGCCCACACCTTTGTGGAGGATGCCACCAAAGGCTATAAAGATCGTGCTCCCGTTATATCTCCGTCGCTCTGTGAGGATATTGACCGGATCGTTGCCGATGCCACCAGGGAAATCATCAGTCAAAGCAAATAACCGGAGGAGAATCCATGAATACCATACAAGAATCCATAAATACTATACAATTTGAAACCTATGACGCTATGTGCCGGCAGACTGCGGCGGAAATCATTCAAAATCTGGCGCAAAACCCGGAGCAAATGCTCTGCATTGCGGCCGGCCATACGTCCCTTGGTGTTTTCACCCATCTGATCGATGCCTTCAAGGAAGGCCGCGCCGACTTTTCCAGAGCCTGGTTTGTAGCCATGGACGAATGGCTCCACATGGATGAACGGACTCCGGAAAGCTGCGGTAGCTTTCTGGTAGAGCATTTTCTCTCCATGGTCAACTATTCCGAAAGCCATATCCGTCTCTGGAACGGAAAGGCTTCCGACACCGAAGCCGAATGCCGCAGCGTAGAGCAGTTTATCAAAGCCAATTCATCCTCCGGCACGATTGATTATCTCGTACTGGGCGCAGGCATGAACGGGCATCTGGCATTAAATGAGCCCGGCACACCTTTGGATTCCCGGGCCCACGTCAGCCGCCTGGACCCGCTCACCGCCACCGTCGGCCAGAAATACTTCACAGAGGGCGCCGCCCTCACCGGAGGTATAACCCTGGGCCTTTCCGACTTTGCCCGGGCCAGACGCTGCGTTCTCCTGATCAACGGGGCAAAAAAAGGGCCGATTTTATCAAAGATACTTAGGGCCCGTAGCTGGGATGCGCAAATTCCGGCGACTGCTCTGGTGGAATTTGCTGATGCAAGTATTTATTATGATGCTGAGGCTGCGGAAAGTATGGAATAGTAACTGTTAAGAGGGGCTGCTTTATGCCCCTCTCCGCCTGCTGCGGACAGATACTGACGCAGCCCAGACATGCCTGTCACTTATTCCGGAAAAAACAGCTCCCCCTAATTAAGGATTCATTGCCCTGAATTTGCCATTTATAATCATCCGGTTCCGCTTTGCGCCACCAGATCGCGGCAGCCGCCGCAAAGGTGAGCAATCTCTCCTTTGTGGCTCGCTGCTTCGCGCAAAAAAGACAACACCCACGATTGACTCGACTGGATGTTGTCTTTTTTAGGGCTTGGCTATGCCTGCTGCCATATTCGTTACATTTTCTACACCGTAAACCGGATTTCCCGCCCCGTAGGCACATACCTGCGGTATCTCACCCCTGCTGCATTAAGCATTTTCTTGGACGCGATCACCGATGGCGTATCCGGGTACTTGTCCTCGCCGTAAATAATTTCCTTGATCCCGCTTTGAATGATCGCCTTGGCGCACTCATTGCACGGAAACATGGAAACATAAAGCTTTGCCCCCTCAAGACTTCCGCCCCTGTAATTAAGTATGGCGTTCAGCTCACTGTGCGTCACATAGACGTATTTTGTATCCAGAGGTTCCCCTTCACGCTCCCACGGAAACTCATCATCCGGGCAGCCCATAGGAAAACCGTTATATCCCATAGAAAGAATCTTATTATTTGGGCTGACAATACAGGAACCCACCTGTGAATTGGGGTCTTTGGACCGAAGGCCTGCAAGCTTGGCCACGCCCATAAAATACTCATCCCATGTAATGTAATCCGTACGTTTTCCGCTCATCGTATGCACCTGCCTTCATTAATTTTATTATCGCACATGGCCATCTATTTTGTTCCGAAAATACGGTCGCCGGCATCACCAAGGCCGGGAACGATATATTTATGATCGTTCAAATGGTCGTCCATAGCGCCAATGTAAATATCCACATCCGGATGCTCCTCCGACAATTTTTTAACGCCCTCCGGAGCCGCGATAATACACATGAAACGAATATTTTTCACACCCTTTTCTTTGAGCATGGTAATGGCAGCCGCAGCAGAACCTCCGGTGGCCAGCATGGGATCTACGACAAACACATCTCTCTCGGCGCAATCCTTTGGCAGCTTACAGTAATATTCTACCGGCAATGCCGTCTCCGGATCACGGTAAAGTCCAATATGGCCGACCTTTGCCGCGGGAACCATGGTCAGCATACCATCCACCATGCCAAGTCCGGCGCGCAGAATTGGAATTACCGCCATCTTTTTACCCTTTAATTCCTTTACCGTCGTCTTGCAGATTGGCGTGTCAACCTCCACATCTACAAGGTCCAAATCTCTCGTTGCCTCATAGCACATGAGCATGGCAATTTCAGAAATCAGCGTTCTGAAATCTCTGGAGCCCGTTTCCGTGCGGCGGATAATGCCGATTTTGTGCTGGATCAGCGGATGATCCATAATGTGAATTTTTCCCATAGTTTTTTCTCCTTTAGTTATAATTTGTCGAGGATTTCCTGAGAAATACTTGACCTGCCTGGCCATCAGGCCGATTCCTTTTTTATAGTATTAGCGCGTGTTTGAAGATTCATTCCGGCAATCTGCAAACACACTCTAGCGCTCGATTTTCTCAATTCTGCGGATATGACGGCTGTCATTGGAAAATTCCGTATTAAGGAATGTATCCACGATTTTTAATGCACTGCCCACACCCACGACTCTGGCGCCCAGGGCCAGAATATTGGCGTCATTGTGCTGGCGGGTAGCCTCAGCCATAAAGCAGTCCGTGCAATTTGCGGCGCGGATGCCCGGATAGCGGTTGGCGGCAATGGAAATACCAATACCGGTACCACAGATCAATATCCCGCGTTCACATTCCCCATTTAAAATTGCCTCGGACACTGCCTTTGCATAATCCGGATAATCACATGAATCCTCGGAGTACGTACCGTAATCCTTATACTCAAGGCCGTGGGCATCCAGATACTTAAAAATTTCCTGCTTCAATTCATAACCGCCATGGTCACATCCTACTGCTATCATATTATATCCTCCTGTTTTAAATTATTACTCGTTGAACTTATAATCATTACAGCTTTACAGACAGTTTTTATGCGCACCGGTATCGGCATCGATAACCTGATGGCCCGCTGCCTTTAAAAGCCGGTTCATTATCGCCTGGCCCAAACCACCATTGTAAAAACTTTCTGAATAGATGACATCTATGCCCATATCGTCCATCTTCCGAAGTATGTCAAACAGATTGGCCGCTATGGTCTCCTCATGTGCCCGGGTACCGATACAAAAAACCTGTTCACACTGATATTTTTCCAGGTCCTCCTCGGTGGCGATCACCGCAGCCTTCTGTCCGCATTCCTGACACTGCCCAGTGAGATGATTGATCATCTCTATCACCTTTTGCGGCTCGCCCTCCACAACCGTCAGATCTCCCTTGGGCGCATAGTGCTTGTACTTCATACCCGGAGCTTTAGGCCGGAAGTTCTTGTCGGCGTTCTCCTCCAGAATAGCCGCATCCACCGTCACTTCACCGAGCACATCCTCAAGCATTGATTTTGTAATATAGCCCGGACGCAGGATCATCGGCACCGGTCCAGTCAGGTCCACGATAGTTGATTCCAGTCCGATGCCTACCTTACCGCCATCAAGAATCATCTCTATCTTTCCGCTCATATCTTCAATCATATGCTCCGCCAGCGTGGGGCTTGGACGGCCGGATATATTACCGCTGGGGGCTGCAATATAGGTTCCGGACGCTTTTATGAGTGCCAGGGCAACAGGATCTGAGGGCATCCGCACTGCCACTGTCGCAAGACCTCCGGTCGTACCCAGCGGAACACGGCTGCTCTTATTCAGAATCATTGTCAGCGGCCCTGGCCAGAAACGTCTTGCCAGCTTATAGGCGGCCTCCGGTATATCTAGGGCTACATCCGTCAGCGATGCCAGGTCTGCAATATGGACGATCAGAGGATTATCCGACGGACGGCCCTTGGCTGCGTAGATTTTCGCTGATGCACTGGCGTCCATGGCATCCGCCCCCAAACCGTAAACAGTTTCTGTTGGAAAACCTACAAGTCCGCCGTCTGCGATAATTTGTCCGGCTTCTTTAATTTTGGTCATATCTAAATCGCTTGGGTCTATTTTGTAAATAATTGTGTTCATTGTTTATGTCGCCTTTTTCTATGAAATGTGGAAACGCAAGATTGCGCGGGAACGCGGTCGTTCTCAATTGTGGAAGCGCGGTCGTTCTAATCTTCCCCGCCATGCCAAGCCATGGAGCCCTACGGGCCCCACGGCTCACGGGCTTCGCCCTATAAAAATATATAAACTCGCTTGGCCTTACGAGCAAGCTCGACGGTGGAAGCGCAGTCGTTCTCATCTTCCCCGCCATGTCAAGCCGCGGAGCCCTACGGGCCCCACGGCTCACGGGCTTCGCCCTATAAAAATATATAAATTCGCTTGGCCTTACGAGCTAGCTCGACGGCCAAGTGACTTTATATATTTTTGCATGGCTCATTGCTATCGTGTACATTATAACATGACTCTTTTTCTTTTTCCATAGTTTTAAGGTCTGGAGCTTTAATATGTTGTCTAATAATGTCATTTTTATGCCTGCACTCTGCTCCACCGGTTCACGGCAGTCGCCACAAAGATGAACCAGCTCATCTTTGCGGCTCGTTGCTTCGCGCAAATAAAAGCCGGTGTCACGATTCTGATTTCTCGTGACACCGGCTGCTTTCTTTTAAGACGTGTTTTCTTCGATTAGCAAATCATTGTTAAACTCACATTACCCAAATTTCAATCCAAGCAATTCAAATTTTTCCGCACAGACGACCTTCAGCTTCACTTCATATTCACCTGCTGCTGCGTATATATTTCCAGCAGTCTGCTCCCCATTCCGAATCTGTATAGTTCCGGCTTCAAATACTTTACCGGACATATTTTCCAGGAGTACCGATATCTCAGCGTCACCCTTCCCAATCATCTGGAACCTTTTAATTTCAGAGCTGCTCTTTATATATCTGAAAATAATCATGTCGCCATCGGATATGTTCACTATCTTTTCCGGATAATCATCTTTTGTCTCCATATCCATGTTCACATCAATATAGCATTTTCCCCGCAGCCCACAGGCCTGATATCCCATAATCTCCTCCCCGGGAGCAAAGGGATCGCCGATGCCCTGAGAAGTCATTTTAACTTCAGGAATAGAACCATCCGGAGATATGAAAATCTTTTCAATGCAAAGCCGCCGGTGCTGCTGTGTATTCCTGCTGCTCCGATGATAAAATACATACCACTGTCCGTTTACGCACTCGATTGACCCGTGATTATTCCAGCTTTGCGGATCACAGCCATCGTTGTCTATAATAATACCGCGGTAGGCAAACGGCCCCAATGGAGACTTCCCGGTAGAGTAACCGAGAGATGTAGGTTTCCCCCTTTCCATATCGGCATACACATAATAATAAGTATCGCCGATTTTTCTCATGGACGATCCTTCGTGGAAATAATGTTTTTCCTCTGTCACAAGATTATCCTTTATATTTTCGCTTTCAAAAGAAATCATATCCGGCGCCAGCTTTACACCATGAGAAAATAATTGGCCCCAGTAATAATATGCCTGACCGTCATCATCCATAAAAATTGCAGGATCAATACCTCCGCAGGGCAGTTGCACCCAATCCTTGAAGGGCCCTTCCGGCCGGTCTGAAACCGCGACACCTTCACTGTCATCGGACATACAAAAATACAGGTAATATTTCCCGTCTTTAAATATGCAGTCCGGCGCAAAAAGAAGTGCCGGTCTTTCCTGCTGTTCAAACCGATCCTTTATATCCGTGCCATCATCGGACATGCCCGCAAGCATCTTTTGTATAAAAGGCGTCGGATGCGACCAGTCAATTCCCGGATATTTCACAGCATCCGAATCATTAAACCATGAAATCTGTTTACCGTTTAAGGCTTCATCATGCAGCACCCAGTGCTTCATATCCGATGTGGATAACACATAATATGTCTCACTGCAATACACATCATCCCGGTCATCAAAGCTTCCATAGATGTACAGTCTGCCATCCGGCATCACGTGGGCCTCGCTGTCGGGAATATGATACATCGGCGGAAGCACCGGATTTCTCTGATTTTTAAATTCTATCATATTTACTTCTCCTGTCGATCAAATCAAAACTGTTCAGCCTGTCTGACCTGTTACATCAAATCCATGGTCCTGTATAACCTTGCGATACCAAGCCGCTGATTTTTTTGGAATCCTCTCCAGCGTCTTAAAATCCGTATAGTACAGTCCGTATCTCGGCGCATATCCGGCGGACCATTCAAAATTATCCATCAATGTCCATACGTAATAGCCCCTCACATCCACACCTTCCTCCATCGCCTGATGAAGTGCCTGAAGTACATTTTTTATGTATTCAATACGATTCTGATCATTGAGGAGTGTCTCAAAATCGTCTTTATCCTCAGTATGCGGTAGCCCATTTTCTGTAATATAGATGGGAATATCCACCTTATATTGATCCACAAGCATATGGAGCACGTCCACCAGCTTCTCCGGATGGGATGCCGGTCGGTCCTGATAATTTCCGCCCGCAGGCCCCGCCTTTTGTCTGGCCTTTTCTCGTTCAGCATTATCAAACAATCCATTATAAAAATTCAGGCCATAAAAATCCAGTTTCTGATGGATCGTCGCCATATCACCCTCATGGATATCCAGCACCATGTCGTTTTCGTCCAGATATTTCCTGTAAACATCTGTATATTCCCCGAGAAAAATTGGATTAAGAAACATGCCATAGCCTTCAATTTCGTTTGCTTTTACAGCCATGGCGATATCCTCAGCATTCCCCTCCCGCTCAGGAAAGTGTTTCCATATATCAACAACAATTCCAATTTTAGCGTGTTTAAAATGCATCTTTCTAAACAGCTTCACAGTCTCGCCATGACACAGGAGCAGGTGGTGCAGACACTGGCGCGCATATTTCTCATTTTTCAGGCCCGGGGCAAAAAATCCTTTTGCATAACCTACGTATACGGCTATGGGTTCATTGAAAGTCACCCACAGGTCCACATCGTCGCCAAAGTTTTCCAGCAATATTTTTGCATAATTTGTAAACCAGGAAATGACCTCCCGATTTCCAAACCCTCCCATAACCTGAAGCTTATATGGAAGGTCCCAATGATACATCGTCGCATTGGGCACTATATCATTGGCCTTCAGTTTTGCAATCAACGCTTTATAATACGCAATCCCCTCAGGGTTCACTTCACCGATACCGTCCGGAAGAATCCGTGACCAGGAAAACGAAAATCGGTACGTTTTAACCCCAAGCTCTTTCATAAGCTCAATATCTTTTTCATACAGGTGATAGGAATCACATGCCACATCCGGAAGGTCCCCATTTTTTATATTTCCCGGGAGATGGCTAAATGCATCCCATATGGAGGGGCCTCTGCCGCCCTCTGCCGCACCGCCCTCGATCTGGGCAGCCGCCGTGGCAACGCCCCACATAAAATCCTCTGGAAACTGATACTCCATAAAAAACCTCCTATCCTTTAACCGACCCCAGTGTCAGCCCCTTTGCCAGATACTTCTGGAAAAATGGAAATGCAAAGAGCATTGGTGCTATTGCAATAACACAGGTAGCCATACGTGCTCCGATGGTCGGAAAATCATTTGCGCTGTTCATATATTGTGAATTTTGAAGGACGTACTGTATATTTGATATGATCTTATAGAGCAGCAGCGGCAATGGCGTCAATTTCATATCATCAATATACAGCATTCCCTGGTACCAGTCATTCCAGTAAGCAAACAGAACAAGAAGTCCAACCGATGCAATACCGGATTTTGCCAGTGGCAGCACAATTCTGAAATAGGTCTGAAATTCCGTGGCGCCATCCACAAACGCAGCTTCTCTTAATTCCGTTGGAATACCTGAAAGAAAACTCCGCATAAGAAATACATTCCATGGCGATACAAGCATGGTTACGATCAACACCCACAATGTATTTCCCAAATGCAGCCATTGTGTCACAACAATATATGTGGGAATTAATCCACCATGAAATAACAGGGCAAAAGTTACATATTTATTGAACCATTTACTTAATTTAAAATCTTTACGTGACATCGTGTAGGCCAGGCCTGTGGTTGCGATCAACGACAGTACGGTTCCAAGAGCTGTAACGATGATCGATATTTTATATGAGCTCAAAATCTGTGCCGGATTTTTAATAATATATGTATAAGCATCAAATGAAATTTCTTTTGGAAACAATGTATATCCACTTGCAGCAATACTTTCGCCGGAGGTCACAGAAAGCACAAAAATAAACAGTATGGGCATTATCCACAGGACCGCGATCAGACCAAGAATGATGTATAAAATAATTTTTCCAGCTTTTGGTTTCATATAGATCCTCCTTAAAAAATGGCGCCTTCATTGTCGATTTTCTTTGAAATGGCATTGGCGCTAATCACCAGAATGAATCCCAAAACGGACTGGAATAAACCAACAGCAGCTCCCATTCCCGGGTTATTTACCGTCTTTAGCGCACGGAAGACATAGGTATCAATCACGTCCGTCACCGGATAAAGCATGCCATTATCTCTTGTCAGGAAATAGTACATACCAAAATCCGAATAAAAGATATTGCCGATGGATAAAAGCACAAGCATGATGATCATTGGGCGCAGCATATACAATGTAATGTATCGGATTTTCTGCCATGTGGTAGCCCCATCGATTTCCGCCGCCTCATACAGTGTGGGATCGACACTCAGTAATCGGGTATAATACAAAATGGAATTGTAGCCCGCCACCTTCCATACGTAACAAATAACGAGAATGATGTACCAGTAGTTTGGCTGATAGTAAAAATTCACTGAATTTCCGCCAAGGGAAGTAATGATCTGGTTCACTACACCGGAACGCCCATCGATAAATGCCTCCAGTGCATAGCTGGCCACGATCCAGGAAACAAGATATGGCAGGAAAAGGATCGTCTGCGTGATCTTCAGCATGTTTTTGCCCACATAATAGAGCATGATCGAAATCGTGACGGATATGACGGTGGCAAAAACAATAAACAAAAAATTAAGCACCAGTGTGTTTCTTGTCACCCGGAAAGCATCATTGGACTTGAAAAAGAATTCAAAATTTTTAAGCCCTGCCCATTCACTGTGAAAGATTCCTTTGGAATAATCCACATTTTTAAACGCGATTACCAGGCCGGACAATGGCAGATAGTTAAATAAAAATATCAGCAGAGTGCCGGGCAGTGCCAGCAACAGTAAAGGATATCTCTTTTTTATTACATTTTTAATCTTACTTTTTTTCATTTTCAGATTCTCCTTTGATATGAGGCAGTGCCAAATATTAATTATCCGGCACTGCCTGATCCAATATGGGATCTGGAACGATTACTTACCGAGGAATTCGTCTACCTGCCTTTGCATCTCTTCAATAATCGCATCCGCACCGGCCTGTTCCAGTCTTTCATTCAACTGTGGTATAACATCTTCAGGGTCCACTGCGCCGCACAGCAGAGGGTACTGATACTCTGAGTAGATTGCTGAGCAATTGGCCACCTCATTTTGAACTGCGGATGAATCGAAAATGAAACCAAATAACTTGGAAGGTGTTGCGTCTTCACAAAATTCCTTAGCGATCTCCCACTGCTTTGGATCTCCAGTACCCTGCTCGATCCAGGAATTAAACTGATTTGCCATGGTAAATGAAGCAAGGGGCGCCGCATAATTGGACTCTCTGTTTATTGTAATTTCGGTATCCGATACTTTTGTATAGTTGACACCTTCAATACCGTAAAGCAGTGTATTAAACAGCCATTCATCCGTAAAAACAAGATTGTACAGCTTTACTGCCAGTTCGGGATGCTCCGAATTTACACCGACCGCGGTCAGAGACTGTGTTACACCACTTGTTGTTGCATATTTATTACTTATAATATACGGTACAGGGGTTTCCGTCCATCCGCAGTCCGTAATAGACATGGATGCCACACTTGGGGCGCAAAAGCCCTGTCTGTAAGTCATATGCTCCGGTGATTTTCTGTCCAGAGACAACTGGTCGGTCTGTGTTACATAGGAAGCAAAATCCGGCTGTACATAGCCCTTTTGTACCCACTCATACATAGTTTTACAGTATTCCATAAACTCTTCCGACTCAAACTGATTTTCCACCTTACTTTCATCGGAAAATCTTACTACGCCCGGCACATCAAAGCCTCCAAGAAAATTAAAACCATAGGCCTCGTCAACTCTTGTCCATAGAAGCGACTCACTGTCATCCGGAATACGATCCGGGTATTTTTCTTTTATTTGTGCGTATACTTTGCCTAACTCCTGTAATGTGTGCGTATCTACACCATTTTCATAAGAACTGCCCTCGATACCAAATTCCTCGGCGATATCCTTCCGAAAAAACACACCGTCATTTTTGGCATATACCTGAAGTGCAGGCATGGCATAAATATTGCCGTTGATTGTTGTGGCACTCCACATATAGTCCGGAATCTGCTCCATGGCCTCCGGTGCATTAGCTTCCAAAAGATCATTTAATGGCAAAAACGCATTGCTCCCCGCATTTGATGCAAAATTATTCAGCCAGTCACTGGTGAACATCAGATCAAAGTGTTCGCCGGCACTTAAAACAGTGGAGCATTTTTGATTGTACTCCGAAAATGCAAACAGCTTCACTTCAAGATGGCATCCAAGCTTTTCTTCCAGATATTTATTCACCTCAGCGGATACAGCCTCATACCCCTCACTCGTCATCGCCGTGGGATCTCCTGGCAAATACCAGGTCAACGTGGGATAGGCGCCCCCATCGGTCTTCTGGCTCTCATTGTTTTCGCTGCCTGCCGGGGCCGGCGTTCCACCAGATGACGGGGTGTCCGCCTTATTTCCACAGCCTGTAAATACAGATGATAGAACTAAAAATACCGCCAGCAGCATACATACCATTTGTCTCTTAGATTTTTTCATGTTGTCCTCCTCCAATCATCTCATTGAATTAATTTTTACATGTTTATCCTAACTCTTTTGCGATTCTTATACTACGAAAAAAAGTGACATTCAACAATAAATATGTTACCTTTCACTGTTGAATGTCACTATTTCAAATTAGTTTTTCCCAATGCTCAATTTTAATGCTTACACATGTTTTATCTTCTACCGAACCAATACTTATGGATGCATTTTCCTGATACTGCATCATCAATCTCCGATAAATATTAAGCATTCCCACGTGATTGGCCAAATCCTGTACAAATTCCGGCATCGGATGCTCTAAATCAAATGTACCTCTGTATTTTTCCTGAAATCCACTGCCATTATCCAAAACCTCAATCACCGCGGATGCGTCCAGCGTATAGATATTTATTTCCACAGTAAAGCTTTTCCTGCGATCTGTAAATCCATGCTTCATGCTGTTTTCCGCTAAAGGCTGAATTAACAATGGGGGGATACGCAGATTTTCCAGGCCTGCATCCATATGAACCGCGTATGTCAGCTTATTTGGAAATCTCAGCTTCATAATATCCATATAACTGTTGACAAAATCCATCTCGCCCTTTAAAGTCGTAAAATCATTGCCAATGGTCGTCATATACCTGTAATAGGTGGATAAAAGCATGAGACACCGCTCTGCCGTTTCTATATTGCCGATCTCTATCAAATTGTAAATAAGGTTTGTTGTATTTGCAAAAAAATGAGGATTAATCTGCGACTGGACGTTTTGGATCAACAGCTTTTGCCGCTCCAGCTCGGATTCATAAATCTTGAATTTATTCTCCCGGATCTGCTCAACCATATGGTTAAACGACTGCAAAGCATACTGCATTTCGGGCTCCCCCTGATCCGCCTGATCGATATGCACCTGATCGTCTCCCTGAGCAAAGCTCTCCATACCATTTAATAAAATCTGCAACGGTTTTAGCATTCTTTTTCTCGTATAAAATACAAGCAGCACCACCAGTGTGACAAATACTGCAAACACAATAAAAATGAAAAATGCATAGGCCTGATACTGCTTCCAGATAATATCCTGCCCGATATAAAAATTCATGTGCAGTGTTACAGAGCTAAAGCTCATTTCGTCTGAAATCACATCATACCCGTATCTGGCCTGTGGATCTTCAATAATATCTTTCGATCCATAAATAATATTTCCCTGCCCATCCTCAATATCCCATAAAAGAAGATTCTCCCGGGCAATTTTTTCAAATTCTACGGCAATATTTTTTGCATTTACAATCGCAAAGAGCCATTGGGTCCTGCCAAACTGATAAGCGCGCACAAAAATCGTATCGCCTTCATTTTCAAAGCGATACATATACCAACCGCTTTTCTTATCCATCTGCTGAGCACAGCTTTTAACAAATTCCTTATAATGCCCTTTGTCGTCAGGGATATACACCACCTGATCCGTCGTACTGTCATATATGTAAAAACTATTTAATATCCGGTAATTAAAATAATAAGAAAATATATTATGCCGGACCGCATAAAGCCGTAATTGATATTCATTCGTTCCAGGCGTCTGCCTGGCCAGCATATTCACATCCAAATCCGTAGAAAGTGTATTTACGAAATTCTCTATTTCCTCAAAACCGGAATATAATTGACTCGTATATACATCCAGCATACTCTGATAGGACGCCTTTGTCTGCTTTTGTATCGCCTCTGTTAAATTCAAAAACAGTGTTGCCACAGAAACAATATATATAATCGTCACCAAAACGACCGCGATTCCCAGTTTTAATTTTATTCCATGCCTGTTAAACTTCATACTCGTTTCCCCGCCGGAACATTTTCCTGTACTCATAAGGCGTCATATCCGCCATATTACGAAAAACCTTTATAAAATACGAATCATTCCCATAACCAACCTGACTTGCAATATAAGAGATTTTATAGTCCGTTTTTTCCAGCAGATCCATAGCCATTTTTATACGTGCATTAAAAATATACGCCGATAATTTCTCCCCGGTCGTCTTATGAAAAACCCTGGAAAGATAAGAGGCGTTAACACTGACCGCCTCCGCAATCGAATCTCTTGTAAGCTCCGCCCCGATATTTTCATCAATATATCTCTTTACGGATTTAATCAAATCCGGTTCATTAATATCTTGTACGGGTATAATATCCGTTTTCTTAATACTTTTTTTCACATTCCCAAGGGATTCCCATTCCTTTAATAAATCCTCATACTCACTCAATTTATCATGCAGACTTAATTCTTCCTGTAAATCGCATAACGCCCTTGCCACACCTTCCTTCAAAACCCCATGCTCCACAGGCTTCAGAAAATAGTCAAATACGCCAAGGCTAATCGCTTCCTTCGCATAATCAAACCTTGCATGCGCCGTCAAAAACAGCAGTCTGCATTTATACCCGCCATCACGCAGCCAGCCCAGAAAATCAATACCATTTTCCTCCGCCATCTCAATATCACATATAATAATATCAGGCGCATGATGCTTCATTATTATCTTCGCACTCTCAACACAATCCGCACCATAAACATCCGTAATCCCAAGAGATGTCCAGTCGATCGTCCTCAAAATCCCCTCCAGCGCATACTCCTCATCATCCACCGCAAGCAACTTAAACCTCTGCCTCGCCAACCCCGTCGTCTCCAAACCTCCGTCTCCCCCTCCTATGCATATTCTAATCCTAATATGACACAAACCCCCCAAATATTCAAGCCTTTAATACTAACGAAAAAAAGCCAACGAACCCTCCCGAATCCATCAGCTCCCAACCAAAACTCACAATATTTTCCCGAAAACATAGTAATCTTCGCCCCCCCCCATAAGAACGAAACCCCACAAGTTCCCGGGCAGTTCCCGAAGCTGTCGCGCTGCCCCCCGCTCTGACGTCAGTCGTGAATCGCCGCCGACACCCGGGAGGACGCCTTCCAAAGTACTGCCAACACTGCATTGCAGCCGCTTTAGAAAGACTTGGGCTTTAGGCATTTGTGTTAATCCAGTGAAAAAGACTTAGAACGGAATAAAAATAAGAATACTCCCCTCTTTTTCACTGGATTGCCCTTAACAAATCCCTGAAGCCCTTAGTCTTACTTAAGCGGCGAAACCGCAGCGTAGGCATGACTTCGTGAGCCATCCTCCCAAGTGTCGGCGGCAAACCACGTCCGGAGCCCTGGGCTGGAGCAGCGCGACAGCTTCGGGAACTGCACGGGAACCCGTTCCGCAGATTTCGCCTCTATTACTGAATATCATGCCCCTTACTAACCGCCCGAAGCCGCGACATAGCCCGTGCCAGCGCCAGCTTATTCATCTGATACTCCTGAATACTCTGCTTCTGCCGCAACTGTTCCTTAGCGCGCTCCTCAGCCTCCCGGGCCCGGAGCACATCGATATCCTCCGGCCGTTCCGCCGTCAGCACCAGCACCTTCACGCGGTTATTCATCACCTCGGCAAACCCGGAGCTGACGACCACCATCGTCTTTTCCCCGTCGCCGTCAGCCGTCTCAAAGCGGGCCGTGCCCGGCACAACAGCCACGATCATATTCTGATGATGGGCCATGATCGCCACCTCCCCGTCCGGGGTCGGCAGCACAATGGAGCGGGCGCGTCCGGTATAAAATTTTTTATCACAAGCTAAAACTTCCAAAGAAAATGTATCCATGACGCCATTTCCTCCTATTCCATAGTTTTGGCCTTCTCAATAACATCATCAATCGTTCCCACATTAAAAAAGGCATTTTCCGGGTACGCATCCATCTCACCGTCAATAATCATCTTAAAGCCCCGGATCGTCTCCTTGAGCGGCACATATTTTCCCGGAACACCGGTGAAATTTTCAGCTACATGGAAGGGCTGGGATAAAAACTTCTGGATCTTTCTGGCACGATACACCGTGTTCTTATCCTCGTCCGACAATTCCTCCATACCAAGAATGGCAATAATATCCTGAAGCTCCTTGTATTTCTGCAAGATCTCCTGCACCATCCGGGCCGTATCGTAATGCTCCTGGCCCACAACCTCAGCCTCCAAAATACGTGAGGTGGATTCCAGCGGGTCCACAGCCGGGTAAATGCCCTGCTCCACGATCTTTCTGGAAAGCACCGTGGTCGCGTCCAGATGGGCAAAGGTAGTGGCCGGGGCCGGGTCGGTCAGGTCATCGGCAGGCACATAAACGGCCTGGACACTTGTAACTGAACCGCTCTTTGTGGAAGCGATCCGTTCCTGGAGCTCGCCAACCTCCGTAGCCAGCGTCGGCTGATAGCCCACAGCAGAGGGCATACGTCCTAAAAGGGCTGAAACCTCAGAGCCAGCCTGGACAAAACGGAATATATTATCGATAAACAAAAGCACATCCTGATGCTCCTTATCCCGGAAATATTCGGCCATAGTAAGCCCCGTCTCCGCCACACGCATACGCGCTCCGGGCGGCTCATTCATCTGTCCGAACACCAGCGCCGTCTTTTCAAGAACACCGGATTCCTTCATTTCACTCCACAGGTCATTGCCCTCACGGGAACGCTCGCCCACACCGGTAAATATGGAATAACCACCGTGCTGGGTGGCAATATTCTGAATCAGCTCCTGGATCAGCACGGTCTTGCCCACACCGGCGCCGCCAAACAAACCAATCTTTCCGCCCTTGGAATAGGGCGCCAGCAGATCGATGACCTTGATCCCGGTTTCCAGTATTTCCACCACCGGACTCTGATCCGCAAAGCTTGGGGGATCTCTGTGGATATCCCAGTGCTCCTCCCCGTCAAGAGATTCTCCCTTGTCAATGGCTTCACCCAGAACATTAAACAGCCGGCCCAGCGTTTTACCACCTACGGGTACCCGGATGCCTCCGCCCTGCCCGGTCACCTCCATATCCCGGCAAAGGCCCTCGCTGGCCGAAAGCATAATGCAGCGCACCTCATTGTTGCCGAGATGCTGGGCCACCTCCATGACACAGCGCCGGCCCTGATTATCCACCTCCAGAGCGTCTTTTATATAGGGAAGATCATTATTTTCAAAGGCCACGTCCACAACCGGGCCCATGACCTGTATTATTTTACCTTTTCTCATCCGACTCACTTCCTTTTCAAAGCTTTTGCCCCGCCGATCACCTCAGTGATCTCCTGGGTAATTGCCGCCTGCCTGGCACGGTTGAACTCCACACTTAACTGCTTCAACATTTCCTTCGCGTTATTGGTGGAGGACTCCATCGCCATCATACGGGCATTATTTTCACTGGCATAGGATTCCACCAGAGTTCCGTACATGGCCCCGGTTAAAAAGTTGGGTACAATAGAATTAAGCACGACCTCCGCCGACGGATGCATCCGGATTTCCTCCTGATACATATCCACCGGTATTTTCACCGTGTCAAAGGTGGTCTTTCTCAGTGGGAGCATATCCACCACCTTTGTCTCCTCGGTAACGGCATTTTCCATCTGCGTATAGATGACATGCACCTCATCCAGACGCCCGGCCCAAAACTCCTCCAGAATCTTTTCAACGATCAGCCTGGCCCGGTGGATCGTGGGCTTCTGCACCGTATAACGGAAGCTTTCGTCCATATTTACCGGTTTTTTGGCAAAATACATGCGGCCGACCATACCCAGTACAAATAGCTTGTAATTCCCCGGACCAGCCATAAGCTCCTCCGCTTTTTTCAGTACATTATGGTTATAGGCGCCGGCCATCCCCTTATCCCCGGTAATGACGATCAGGCCGATATTGCGTTTTTCCGGCAATACATCCGGCCGCAGATCAAAATATGGGTGCTCGATATCCGGCACATGGCGCAAAATACGGCTGATTTCCGACTGCACCGTAAAAAAGTAAGGCACCGTCTGGGCGAGTACCGTTTTGGCCCGTTTCATTTTGGATGAGGATATCATATACATGGCATTGGTAATTTTCATCGTGTCCTGGATGCTCTTGATCCGGTCCTGAATTTCCTTAACATTTGCCATAATATCACCTGCTCTTATATTCGTTGGCAGCGTTTACAATCTTTTCCACAAGCGCATCAGTGAGATTCTTTGTAGCTTCAATCTCCTGGCCGATTTCCGGATAGGCGCTGTCCATATATTCCAGCAGCCCCATCTGAAATTCCTTCAAACCATTGACGTCCACATCCACCATCACCTTATGGGTGGCGGCACACAGCGTGATTACCTGCTCATGTAAGGAAAGCGGGTGATACAGCGGCTGCTTTAACAGCTCCATCAGACACTTTCCATAAGCGAGCTGCGCCTTTGTGGCGGAATCCAGATCTGAACTGAACTGGGTAAATACTTCCATTTCACGATATTGCGCCAGATCGATACGGATACTTCCGGACGCCTTTTTCATGGCCTTTGTCTGAGCCGCGCCGCCCACACGGGATACGGATAGACCGACGTTGACCGCAGGGCGCATCCCCGCAAAAAACAGATCGCTTTCCAGGAAAATCTGACCGTCCGTAATCGATATGACATTGGTCGGAATATACGCGGATACATCGCCGGCCTGAGTCTCAATAATGGGCAGCGCGGTAATGGAACCGCCGCCGGCCGCATCGTTTAACCGGCTGGACCGCTCCAGCAGCCGGGAGTGCAGGTAGAAAACATCGCCCGGATAAGCCTCACGCCCCGGAGAACGCTCCAGCAGCAGCGACAGCGCACGATAGGCCACAGCATGCTTGGACAGGTCATCGTAAATGATCAGCACATCTCTGCCCTTATACATAAAGTATTCCGCCAGAGATGTTCCGGAATAGGGGGCAATATATTGAAGAGGCGCGCAGTCACTGGCAGTGGCGCACACCACCGTTGTGTAATCCATCGCCTTATATTTTTCAAACGTATTCACCAGCTTGGCAACTGTGGATGCCTTCTGGCCAATGGCAACATAAATACACACGACATCCTTGCCCTTCTGATTAAGAATCGTATCTACCGCGATGGATGTCTTTCCGGTCTGCCGGTCACCGATGATCAGCTCTCTCTGCCCGCGGCCGATGGGAAACATGGCGTCAATGGATAAAATACCGGTTTCCATAGGCACACCCACGGATTTACGCTCGATGATCCCCGGGGCCTCCTGCTCAATGGGCCGGTAATCGTCCGCCTCAATATCTCCCTTGCCGTCAATGGGCGCACCCAGGGCATCGATGATCCGTCCGATATACTGCTCACCCACCGGGATACCGGCTTTTTTCTTTGTGCGGACGACTTTCATTTCCTCCCGGACGCCTGTATCCTTTCCAAATAAAATGCAGCCGATACAATCCTTGCGGATATCCTGTACCATGCCCTTTAAACCATTCTCAAAAATAACGATCTCACCATACATGGCATGATCCAGACCGTAAACATTGGCAATACCGTCACCTACGGAAATGACCCGGCCGGTTTCATGCTCTTTACATATCTCATCATAATTTTCAATTTCTTCCTTCAGGATAGAAATAATTTCATCAGAATTTATTGTACTCAAATCATTCACCTCCGGATAATTTCTTTTCAAGCTGCCTGTAACGGCCCCTTATACTGTAATCCATCTCATAACCGCCGGCCTGGATAATAAAGCCGCCAATGAGGGTTTTATCAATAACAATGTCCAGATCCACGTTTTCCATATGATACCGGCGGCAAAGCCGGCGCACGATCCCCGCCCGCTGCCCTTCATCGGGCGGTGTCACGCATATAAGCCTTGCCTTTAATGTCCGGCTTCTTTCATCAGCGCATGTATCATACGCCTGAAAAATGCTGTTTAACAGACCGCAGCGGCCGTTACGGCATACACTCTTCATAAAATTTCCCATCGACCTTGGAAATACCCGGTCGATCACTGCAAGCTTCTGTTCCAACGCTGCCACCGGGCAGCAGAGGATTTCCATCAACTCCGGACATTCAGAAAGCATTTTCCGGCTTTCCAAAATATCCTCCTTTGGCACCTGCAGCTCATAAAGCACGGTTCCATAGCAGACAGCGCTCTGGGAATCAATCATCTGCGTCATGGTCATCCCCCGCTTCTTCAAGGAATTTATCATAAAGCTCCATATCCTGACGGCTGTAATCCTTTTCCCCGGTCACCTTGCGCGCCGCATCCACAGCAAGCTCAGCCACCTGCGCCTTCAGATCGTTCAAAGCCTTTTTCTTTTCCAGTTCTATCTCTTTGCCGGCCGCATCCATCAATTCTCCGGCATCCCGGCGGGCTTCCTCAAGTACCCGGTCATATTCCCTGCGGGCATTATCCTTTGCAGCGGATACGATCTTCTGGGATTCACTGCGCGCGCCCACAAGGGAGGCTTCATACTGTGCTTTTAATTTTGACGCTTCCTCCTGACTTTCCCTGGCATGACTTAAGCCATCCTCGATCAGCTTTTTCCGCTCTTCCATAATATTTGTGATGGGTTTAATCAAAAACTTACGCATAAGAAAATAAAAAACGATCAGGTTGATCAGGATGAAGAGAAGGTTCCAATCCAGTTTAAGCACAACTCTCACCTGCCTTTCCGAATTACTTCAGGAATAATATAATAAACAATGCGATAATAAATCCGTAAATAGCCGTGGCCTCCGCCAATGCACAGCCGATGATCAACGATTTACTGATCTTGCTTTCAGCCTCCGGCTGTCTTGCGATCGCCTCTGCGGCCTTACCTGTGGCAATACCGATACCAATACCTGCTCCAACACCTGTTAAAACTGCAACTGCTGCACCAATAGCTACTAATGTCATAATAATCATCCTTTCTTTTCAATCCGCGGCATTTGCCGCTCACTTTTCATTTTCTCCTGTTATTTACACATACTCAATCGTCGTCATCCACCGCTTCTTTTATGAAAAGCGATGTAAGAAAGACAAAAACATAGGCCTGGATCAGGCCGTCGAACACGTCGAAATAGAGACTGAAGGGCACCGGCAAAAATACCGGCAGAAGTTTTTTGATCAGCTCCATGACAACAAACGATCCGAGAATGTTGCCAAAAAGACGCATACACAAGGACAACGGCCGTATGAATACTTCAAGAATATTCAGCGGCGTTATAACTGCCACCGGCTCTGTGAAGCTCTTAAGCCATCCCCTGACACCCTTTTTATGAATCCCGGCATATTCGATCAGCAAAATGCTGGCAATGGCCAGCGCCGCCGTCACATTCATGTCCTTTGTGGGAGGAGTAAATCCAAGAATACCAATAAGGTTTGAAGCGCCGATATAAAGCGCCACGGTAATCAGGTACGGTATATACCGCACGCCGTTTTTACCGACAGCGCCCTCGAAAAAGTTCTGAAGAAACGTAATACCCGACTCCAGAATCAATTGCTTCTTACTTACATTCTCCACACGCAGGTTACGGACTAAAATTATGGAAGCAATTGTAAGCGCCGCCATAATAATCCAAGTAACAACGACAGACTCATATACCGGAATCCCTTTACCAATGGGGATCGTAAACACGGTATGGCATTCCAGCGCATCCATCAGATCATCAGCAAATTGTTCCGTAAGGATTCCTCCTTTCTTTTTGCCCAAGTGTAACAGTTCAAAGAATCCGAACTGTTACGCATATGGCCATTTAAAATCGCTTTGCGATGGGCCATATGTCCGCAAAATATCCATTTACGTACGGTCTGCGCAGTAAATGCGCAGGCCTATCTGAACTGTCACGCCAAGTTTACTCCTTTTATTGACATTTGGAAAATGATAATATATTATGATAGTTATATCAGAAAGTTATATCTATGTGTATAATGCACAAAAAAATATGTGTCAGAAAATGTAGAAAGGTGATTTTTCAATGTCCGCCAATTTTGAATACTATAAAATTTTTTATTATGTGGCTTATTACCAGAATCTGACCCAGGCCGCCGAGGCTTTAATGACCAGCCAGCCGGCCATCACACGGAGCATTAAAAATCTGGAAAATGAACTGGGCTGCCGGCTGTTCATCCGTTCCAGCCATGGCGTCACCCTGACCTCCGAGGGCAAAACACTGTACAAGCACGTCCTTCCCGCATGCGAACAGCTCTTTAAGGGCGAGGAGGACCTGAACAATGTGCTGGGTCTGAAGGAAGGCATCATTTACATCGGTGCGACCGAGACGGCGCTCCATTGCTATCTCCTGAACAAGCTGGAGCTTTTCCACCAATTGTATCCCGGCGTCCGCATAAAAATCAGCAATCAGACCACGCCCACCACCTTCCACGACTTCAAAGCCGGGAAAATCGATCTGGCCCTGGTCACCACGCCGTGCAACTGCACGCCTCCCTTAAAGCTGTCGC
The DNA here is from genome assembly GCA_902363555.1 of Lachnospiraceae bacterium. Taxonomy (GTDB): domain Bacteria; phylum Bacillota; class Clostridia; order Lachnospirales; family Lachnospiraceae; genus Catenibacillus. The sequence goes on from CABJAM010000002.1 coordinate 585,965, forward strand.
CGGTTAAAACCTTCCGCGACGTCCTTGTAGGCAACCGGGAATACGCCCATTTGGCCAGGCGTACCTGGCATCTGTCGGAGCTGGAAAAATATCCCCTCGTCTCTCTGAGCCGAAATACCATGAGCTACCAGTTCGTCCAAAAGTTTTACGCAGACAATCATCAGCCCTTAAAACTGGATATTGAGCTGGCTACCGCCAACCTGATCCTGCCGGTCATCCTCCACGGGCTGGGCATCGGCTACATTCCCGAAGAAATGGCCCAGGCCTCCTTAGACAGCGGCGAGCTCTTTAAAATCGATCTGTACGAGCCCATCCCGCCCCGGCAGATCTGCATCGTCCGCGACACCAGCCGCTCCATCAACACCGCCACAAAAAAGCTCCTGGAGCTCATGCCCCCGGAACCCGCCCGGCAGTAAATCGCCGGGCAGCACGGGCCGCGGGCGGTGCGGTATGCGGGCAGTGGTGCCGACGTACCGGCGCCACCCGGGAAAATCCGGACGCAGCCGGCCCCAAAACCCCTCACCGGGCAGTTGCTTCTGCATTTGCATTAATATACTGCATGATCCCTAAATAAATATTCCACGCGATCTTTCTCTGATATTCCGCCGTCGTCAGCTTCTCGCATTCCTCCGGATTGGACAAAAACCCGCACTCACATATAATTGCCGTCACCATGGACTTCTTCAGCAAATAATAGTCGCTATTTGCCTTGGCCTCCCTGTGATTGTCCGGGTCTGCCCCCGAAATCAGTTGCTTCTGCACCGTCTCCGCCAAACGCTGCCCTTCCACCGAACCGGTATAATAAAACACCTGCGCCCCGGAATATTTCTGCTCTGTAAAGCTGTTCTGATGGATACTCACAAGCAGATCGGCGTTATTATCCGTGATCATAGCCACCCGGTTGCGCATATCCTCCGACTTTTTATTGGAGGAGCTTTCCGAATAAAGGCCGGAATCACTCTCCCGCGTCATAACCACAGTTACATCCTGTTGCTGGAGATACTTTTGCAGCAGCTTTGCGATTTCCAGATTAATATCCTTCTCCTTAGCGCCATTTACGCCAATCTTGCCAGGATCATTTCCCCCGTGACCGGCATCCACAATAATCGTAAGCTTACGCTTACTGCCGTCCACACCTTTCGTGTCCGATACTGCCTGACTGTCCAGACGGCTTAACAAAATACCCGCGCAGGCAAATATAAGCAAAAAACAAAAAATCGAAGTGCGTATTTTCATAGACCGCTCCCATAACATTTATGTATACATTAGCAATCTATGAAGCACTTCGATTATTCAGAACCTTCTATTCGGTCCGCAGGCTGAATACACAGCCACAATAATTTTGACGATACATTCCGTATTCCTCCGACAACTCCACGGAACGCTTGTAGCCGTTGCGTTTTTTGAAATCGGACGGAAGATACACGGTCTTATACTCGGCCGCCAGCCGCTCCCCAATCTCATTAAGCTTTGCCGCATTTTTCAATGGACTGATGCTCAGTGTTGTGGTGAAATAATCAAAGCTGCCCTCTGCGGCCAAAATAGCAGCTTCCCGCAGACGCAGCTCATAGCATTTAAAACACCGCTCGCCACCTTCGGGCAACTGCTCCATCCCCCGGGCCATTTCATAAAACCGGTCCGTATCATAATTTCCCTCAATAAATGCCACCGGGTGCTTCACCGGCAGCCGTTCGATAAACTGCTGCTGCTCCTGCACCCGTTTGTGGTATTCCGTTTCCGGATAAATATTGGGATTGTAATAAAAAACAGTGATTTTAAAATATTGTGAAAGGTATTCCAGGGTATAGCTGCTGCATGGTGCACAGCAGCTATGGAGCAGCAGCGTCGGCACACGCCCGCTGCTGACCTGGCTTTCGATGAGCTTATCCAGCTCCTTTTGGTAATTTCTCTGATTCATATGAGTAATCCCCGACTTATCTTCATATCCAATTAATAATTCAGCCCTTCAGCAATCACCGGCCACACGTCGGCGTCCTCCTGCTGCAGCTTCCAGCAGGCCACACCGGCCAGATCATACTCCCGGATCAGCTTCATCTTTTCAGCAATAGACTGCGCATCCTCCAGCCACATCGTATAAGTATGATCATTCAACGGTGACGTGTAATACCCATAATTATAGCCAGACTCTGCATTCCAGCTAATCACAGTACTATCCGGATACTTCTCCAGATAGGCTTTGGCCTGAGACATAGTTGACGGATCCAGGGAACCATAAAATGTACTTCCCTGTGTCTCCCATACTCTTGTGTAGAACGGTATACCGTTGATCACCTTAGAGCTGTCGCCTCCGATCAGCTCCAGTGTATCTTCGATTCCCTGGCGCACAAACGGTATCGATGCTACCGGGCCCGGCTCAGATGAGAAGCTGCCAAATTCATCATAACCCATAATAACCACATAATCGGCAAACTTTGCCTGCTCGGCGCGGTTATAGTGTCTTGTATATAAAGGAACATAGTTATCAATAGAGAGCGTCAGACCATTGTTACGGCAGGCTACAGAGAGCTCCCGCACAAACTGGATGTAATTATCGGCTGCTTCCTCAAGAATCATCTCAAAATCCAGATTAATACCGTCAATCCCCAGTTCCAGCGACCGCGCAATGAGCTGGTTGATCAGATTTTCCCGTTTTGACGTGAAGCTTAAAATCTTATCGGTCTGCTTACCGCTCATCTCACCTGTGGAGGTAATGGTATTCTGGAAGACTGCCCAAACCTTCTTCCCAACCTGATGCGCATAATCCACATATTCTCTTGTAGCTACATCGGTCAGATTCCCGTTTGTGTCTTTAAAGTAAAACCATGTCGGCCCGACAGTAGTAATCCCCTCGGTGTTATTTAACGCCTGCTCCAGACTGGCCGGAGATGAAGCCTCCGTATTCGTCACCTGATGCCAGGCCAGGCATATACGCCCTTCCTCCTTGCGGTAAGTAAAATCGCCCTCATCGAAGGCCGGCGCCGTGGTCGTCACCTTCTGTGCCGTTCCAAGATATTTATTTTCGATCCAGCCCACATAGCCGTCATCGGTAGCTACGTTGGTCCAGCTCCAATCCGCCTCGGTCTGGAGCACAGTCACCTTTTCATTGGCTGTAATATTCCGGAGAATATCGGAACGATAACCACCACGGTAACGCACTACCGTATCCTCCTTCACAGAAGCCTGATCCTCATCGCCCCACACGGTGGTGATAACCACACGGTTGGGCGCAGTATATGTCTCCAATTCACACTGGGTAAAAAGCTTTATATAATCCACTGCCACATATACTTTTTTATCAATGGTCTTCACCGGTTCATAATCCAGTGAAACGGTCTCGCCGCCGATGTGATACCCTTTTTCATTGGGGAAAGCCTTGATAATCTCTGTGGCCTTTGTATAAATAAAAATATTTTCGTTATTATCCCAGTAAAAGCGTGTGTTGATGTAGCTGGCTACGTTTTCCGCATCAATATATACGGCGCCGTCCGACTGTACGGCTTTATACGTCTCCACCTCATTATTGAGGATTACGGTATACTGATCTTTCTCAAGGCCGTAGGTTGCTTCATAATCAACAAATTCCGTAGACCCTTTTTTATAATTATTGATCAGCCCCACCGCTGTGATGCCTCCGATAACGCAGATCAGTACGAGGGTTATTAGTATCGGTAAAACTCTATGTTTCATAATCCACCTGTCTTTCTTTTGTATTTATTTTTGTGGCGCAGTGCGCGCCCGTAAACAGCTTCTACGAAAATACCTATGGCAAGCAGGAGCGCCAACGCATAGTATATATAAACACTGATCAAATTATTATTATAAGCGCTGGCCGCCACGGGGCAGATATCATATTCGGATACATATGCGTCCGGCTCCATGGAAAGCTGACTGGCCGCCAGGGCTATGGCTTTATCTGCGCGTTGCAGACGTACGGTCAAAGAAATATCCTCAAGGCTTTCCCGCTGGTCCGCAGGAAAATTTTCAAGATATTTTTCTGACAGCTCCACAAAGCAGTCACGGCCGCCAATCTGGCCAAAATAGTATCTGGAACAGACCTTTTGATCCTTTGTCACGGTATAGTATCCCGAATCTTTAAGATTCATATGCCTGATCTGTACGTAAGGACTGACTGGTGAGTAAATTTTTTCCAGATCCACCGACAGATCCTGGCCCGCATCGATGTGGCGTACATACAGAGGATTCCGCCAAAATATCAATGACAAAAGGATCCCCATGATAATAAATGCTTCCAGTATTTTCAATTTCATGAGCATACTCCCAATTTTTAACTGCGGTCCAAAAAAGACCTCGCCAAGTGCCCCTATTATACTACAATTCATGCTTTTTATCAAATAGAAATAAATACATTACTAAAAAGAAGGGAAGCCACATATAATATAGATGGCAATGCCCGAAAATCCAGCGTCAAAGTGGTGCTGGACCGGAGACATTAACAAAACCTGACAATATTCATTATGTTATTACCAAATGGACTTTACAGTTGAACTGATAATGTTATATACTATATTTATAAACACTTGACACTGTCAGACACTAGAAAAGGAGTGATTTCATGAAAATTGAAAAACTCAATGACAACCAGATCCGCTGTACATTAAATAAGCATGATTTAATTGATAGAGAATTAAAAATCAGTGAATTGGCCTACGGTACCGAGAAAGCCAAGGGCCTTTTCCGGGACATGATGAACCAGGCCTTTGACGAATTTGGTTTTGAAGCCGACGACATTCCCCTGATCATTGAAGCCATCCCCATCTCCGGCGACTGTATCATCCTCATTGTCACAAAGGTTGAGGACCCGGACGAACTGGACACCCGTTTTGCCAAGTTTTCATCAGCCATTGAAGACGACCTGGAGGACGATGATGATTCGGATGAGGATGAACTGGAACTGATTGGAACTGCCGATGTGGAGGAGGAGTTTCATAACGCCGAGGATATACTGAATCTGATCAAACGCATCAGTGAAGGGATCGCCGGTGATGACAAAAATCTTCAGGAGCACATTGTTCCCATCTCCCAGCGTGCAAAAGAAGCCATGAAAAAAGCACAGAGTGCCAAGAGCAGCAACAGTCTGCCGGTTCGCATCTTCTCATTTAATTCTCTCGGCGAAGTGGACACTCTGGCCGCGGTTATAAGGAATGAATTTACCGGCCGCAGCACCCTGTACAAAGATAAACGTACAAAGACCTATTACCTGGCTCTGGTCTGTGACTCGGACAGCACCGAAGGCTTTACAAAGGTGCTCAATACGATCTCTGAGTTTGGCCGCAAGGAAAAGGTCTCCCACGCCACGCTTGCTTATTTCGATGAACATCACGAGGTTATCATAAGGGATAAAGCCATTGAAGTGCTGGCCTCCCTCTAACACAAAACGCGGGACCGCCGCTTTAAGATCCGATCACTGATCCGCCATGATCCATCCGGCCAGATCGTTGATCCTTTCTTAAAGCGGCGATTCCGCGTTTCATGTTTTTATCCAAAAATCGTATATCCGTTCTTTCCCCGTTTTTTCGTGTCATACAAAGCCGAATCCGCCGCCCGGTACAAGTCGGTAAAACCTGTTCCAGCGGAAGGATAAAAGGCCACCCCCATACTGGCCGACAACTGCCATTTGACATCCGGACAATGATTATCAGAGCAGGTCATGTTCAGTGCGTCCTTCAGGGCCCTGGCCTTATTCTCCGCCCATTGTGCATCCGGAACCGGTATAAATACGGCAAACTCATCACCGCCGATGCGCCCCACAATGTCTCCGGAGCGGAAGTAACTCCGTATGATCGAAGCAAACTCCCGTATACACTGGTCGCCAAAAGCGTGGCCAAACCGGTCATTGACCTGCTTGAAATTATCAATATCAAAGATAAAAAATGCGTAGAGCTCATCCGGCTTTTCAGATAAAATTTTGCGGATATATTCCTCGGTTGCGGTTTTTGATAAAAGTCCTGTCATCCCGTCCATACTTGCTTTCAGCTCCCGGGCCTTCTCGTCATCAATATTTTTTCGATACGTAAACATATGCAGGCAGTTATCCTCCGTGGAGTAAAAAATATAGGCGTCAATCCGCATCCAGTGATAATTTTCCCCATCCTGAGTGATTTTAAAATCGTAGCGCAGATGGTTATTTCCGTGATCGTACTCGCGGGTCACATTGGCCGGGTTAAACGTATTGACATAACCCTCCCGAAATTCCTCCTTGATCTGCTTGCTGGCAATAACCTTAAGCCCCTGATCGTAGGGCAGATCTTTTGCCCCCAGACTTTCAAAGTACTGCTCCGTCCGCTTTCCCGCCGTGCAGTTGCGCGTAATGTTCAACTCGTAAATATTGTCATAGAGCTGCTCGGTCGCCCGTTTAAACACCTCCTGGCGTTCCTCCATCAGCCGGGTGATCTGCCGGTTAAAATTGCGGATAACGGATGTGATAACAAAAAGGACGATGAGGATGACAATGAGGATCAAAACGGCCGTCATATAAAGCTTTTGGGTCATATCGCTGATCAGCGCTCCGGTATTTTGCTCTACCACCAGATGCCACGACAGCTCCGGAATATAGCGGCTCACAATAAAGCTTTTATCACGACTCTTTTTTGCCCCGGTCCACAGCTCCAGACTGTGCTCGCCATCTTCCCAGTTCAATACCTGAATCCGGATAGTTTCATTATCATAAACCTCAAACCAGTCCACGGCCTCATATCCGGTATAATGGGGCGAAATCTCAATCCTGCCCGATTTATTGATCAGGCTCACATCCAGGTGATAATCCTCACCATAGCCGGTCAGCAATTGTGTCAGGGAGTCGATGCGGATACCTACGCCGACGACGCCGATGACCTCCCCAGCCTGATTTTGTATCCGGCAGTTGACAAAAACGGTAATGGCATTATCTGCCCCCGCCACCTCATCATTGTCAACAACAAGTGTATATTCCGACGCGCTGTCTAAAAAATTATAATACCATTCATTTTCAGGATTACCTTCGGATAGTATCCGGTCCAGCCCGTTAAAATTATAGTACCGGCCCGATGCCGTGGACACAAGAAATACTGAATCAAATCCGTACTTCTCCTGATAGGCGTTCAGATAATCCTTCAGCGTATCCACATACTCATCATCCTCAAGATGTTCATTCTCCATTGAAATATGATCGATCAAAAAGCTGTCGTGAGCCATAGTGATGGAAATATTCACCGGCTTTGTAAACATGGTCGTTATCTGATAATAAATACTTTCAGCCGTCAATGAGGACACCTTCTCGATATTGTCCAGAGAGGCCTGATAATTGGCGCTGTAACTGAACGCCGCCGTCACCATAAATCCTAAAACTAAGATAATGCTGATCATAATATTTGTTTTCAAAACCTGGTTCTTCTTCAATGCACAACAGCCTCCGCTCATAATAAATAGCAACCCGCACTCACACTTTTATGTTTTTAATCATATCGCATTATTCCCGCCATATACAGAGTTATTTCCAAATTGGATTCGATTTTACCAAAAAAGTTTTTATATCACCGCTTGTTATTTCCATAAGATTCTACATTTCACGCAAATGAAAACTGCCGCAGCGAAAAAATTGATTCCCGCTGCGGCAGCTATGCACCACATAAGTCTATGAACTATAAAGCCATAAGCACTGAATTATTCATTTTTAGCGAAAAAATCATTGATCTTCGCAACTAATTCATCAGCGTCGATGCCATGCACCATAGCAGCTTCTTCGATGGTCTCCATCTGAGAAGATGGGCAGCCAAGGCAGTGCATACCGATGCTTAAAAGAATCGGTGCCACATTTGCATCAATTGAGAGAAGTTCGCCAATCATTGTATCTTTGCTCACCTGTGCCATATTTTCTCCTCCTTTGCGCAGATATTTGCTGTTATCAGCTATGTTGATTATAATACAAACATGTCGTTTTTGCAAATCCAATTTCAAGAAAATGGGTCTTGTAATCACCCCTGTTTTGTATTACAATAATTGTGTAATTAAAATGTACATATTTGAAAATACAAGGAGGTAATACCAATGGCATATGTAATTTCCGATGCTTGTGTATCTTGCGGTTCCTGTGCCGGCGAATGTCCGGTAGGCGCTATCAGCGAAGGCGATGGCAAATTTGAAATCAATGCTGATGAGTGCTTAGATTGCGGTTCCTGCGCAGGCGCATGCCCGACAGGAGCAATTTCTCAGGAATAATTTTACTGTACACGGGCTGACCCGAAAACAGTAACATCGCCGGCCCATTTAAAGCCGCCTGCGGCATGGGGCCGGCTCATTGTCAAAGCTATACGGCTGTCCGGTAATTACCAGACAGCATATCAGAAGCCCTGCAATACTCCATTTGCAAGGCTTCTTTTATATCCCGAATTTTTTAAAAGGCTTTCTTTTTCCGAAACAGCCGCTTTTTTTGTTTTGGACTGGCATAGGACGGTACCTTTGCCGCAGCCGCCTCCTTACGACCCTTTTGTTTTTTTCGAATCATTTCATCCAGATCCCGGAAGCGCTCCTCATCCTTTTCCTCCTGTACCCGGAACAGATAATCCATTTCCTTAATAACCTTGCCGGTCACCTGCTCTTCAAGCACCTGATTGTTCTTTTTTAATGCCTGCATCACAATTCCATCCATTATGTACTTGAAATGCTTCATCTTATCTTCCGCACTGATAGCTTCCACCATGGCCGACTCGGATACAGACAGGCCGCCGTCCGTCTCCTGTGGCGGGGCAGACAGATCCGTCATGGGCGTATCCGTCGTAACCCCTGCAGCTCCTGCATCCCCTGCATCTCTTACATCCCCTGCATCACTTGCATCCATTTCCTTCCTATTTGGCATATCCGGCAACCGATCCGGGGCCTGTCCGTCACCATCGCCATAATTTTTGCGGACCTTGTCCAGCGATATGATATTGCTGGGCGCTTCCTCCGTCACAGTGGACAGAATCATTTTTATAGCCTTCAATTGAAATCCTTTTTCCTTTAAATCTCTGACCTGGGTAAATAATCGGACCTCTTTATCAGTGTAGTAGCGGTGACCCATCTCATTTCTCGGTATGTCCATGCCAAGCTCTTCTTCCCAGTACCGCAGCACATGAGGTTCCACGTCAATTAATTTTGCCGCGTCCGATATGATATACCTTTTTTCATTCATCAATATACCTCCATAAATCGCCTTCTTAATCTTTATCGTATGTATTCGGCGCCTTTAAGCGGTTCTTAAGCTTAATTTATTATAGCAAAATGAAGCTAAAATTCAATTTTAAGAGGCTCATAACATTTCTCGGTATATTGGGAATATTCTTTCTTATAAGGGATATTTTGCAAAATTGAGGGCGTTAATTTACGGGATTTTAGCGAAAATAGAAATATTTTACAAAAAACATTGTAGAGAGCACAAACACAAAACCAGGCCAGACCGTTCACCTCCCCCGCCTGCGCACCAAAAAGGAGATATCACGGGCCGGAACCAAAAAGGAGACACCACAGGCCGGAGCAAAAAAAGGAGACGCCACGGGCCGGAGCCGAAACTCCGGGCCACGCAGCATCTCCTTTTTGATTTGCGTTAAGATCAGAAATTTTCGGGATCTGCCACATCCAGCAGTATTCCCACCTTGTAAATTTCACCCTCGACACTGTTAATGAATTTACCACGCTCGGACTGCACGATCCGCTTTGCTTCCATAAGACCGCGGCCCATGGCGTTGGTCGTCTGATCCAGGAGGTTCTCACGGATAGTATTCTTCATCAGGTAGATTATTTTACCATTTTGAGCGTACATTTCAATATAGACTCTTGTGCCCTCTTCCGCGTATTTCTCAATATTGTCAAACAGGATGGACAAGACTTTGATCGCGTTGGCTTTGTCGATATCCAGATAGATCGGTTTCTCCGGCGCTCTCAGTGTAACTCCGATGGAACGGGCTTTCAGCTTTAAGCGGAACAGCTTGCGCACATCCTTATTGAGCTGGATGAAATCCACAAGACCCAGTTCATCGTAAATCTGTTCCGGAGTTTTTGGCGTTTGATCGGTACCTGCTCCGTCAAAACCGGAGGTCCGCACAGCAGCGCCGGCCGCCGATGGCTTATCTGCACTGGCAGCTCCGGCCAAACCTGCTGCTGCTTTTGACGCACTGGCAGTGGTGCCCGCAACTGGTGCTTTAACGCTGCCCGCCGTAGCGGCCGCTTTTGCTGCACTGTCGGCACTGGCGGTGCTGCCCACAACTGGTGCTTTGGCGCTGCCTGCTGTGGCGGCCGACTTATCAACTGCGCTGGATGCGGTGCCGGTCTTAACGGCTGCGTTGGCCGCATCACCAGTTTTTCCGGCTGCGCCGCCTGCGGCACCCGGTGTTACTGTAGCGTTGGCACCGGCTTTCTTACTACCCGAAGCGGCGGAAACCGGCTTTTTCAAAACATCTTCATCCGACGGCAGGCGGACTGGCTCCATGACAACGGTACTGTCAGTAACCGCATTCTTTTTAACATCCATATCCAGGCCGGGAAGGGTAACGGTATCGGTGGTCACCTTTGAAGGCTCCACAATCTTAACATTCTCTGTGTTTGTCTCAACTCTGGCTGCTTTACGGGCGGCAGGCTTCTGAGCGGGCCGCAACGGCTCCGGTTCGCCAAAGCCCAGGCTGTCCAATACCTTCTGACGTTCTTCATTAGAAAGGACGACGGTTTTATCCGTAACCTTTGTGTGAATGTTCTGCTGAGTCGCTCCCTGGGCGTCAGAGCTGTGATCCTCATAACCACCGGACTCGGGAATCTTGATATCCTTACTGAAATCAACGTCCTCCCAGCTTTCAGGTTCATCCTCTTTCTCAATAGCCTGAACCGGCTCCTGAGGAAGCTCATCCTCGTCCTCATAATAATCCTCATCATCGCCCACACCGAAAATACAGCTTATAAAACCGATCAGCTCGATGATAAATACAATAGGCGCTACGATAAAGATCACCGGTATACTCTTGGAAGTTATGGTAATATCCCTCATATAAAGCAGGGCGTAAACAAGCGCGCCATTTAATGCGATCAGGAACAGAAGGATGATGATCACCTTCACAGCCTTGGGCAGCTTGCTCAACTGAACATTGATTCCATGACAGGCCTTATAGATCACCGCATTGGTGATAAATGTTCCGGCTTTGATCCTGCGCACAAGACTGAAATAACCGCGGATCAGGAACACGTAGATTAAAAATGCATCTGCGGCCTTCAAATACGTTCCAAACTTCATGTCATGGCCCATGAGATAGTACAGGCCATAAATCAGACCGCCAACGATGGCAAAAATCAGGATTGCTGCAACCTCTGTAAATATTTTGTCAAACCAGGTCAGGTGCACGCCATAGTAGCCCTTGCGCGTTCCCGTAGCCATCACACAGTAAACGAGCAAAATTATAAATACTACAAGGGCGGCAATACCGAAAATCTTTGCCTTGCCAAAGTAGTCTGTCATTTTCTGATAATCCAGATAGGATTCGTAGAAGGAATCCTGCTGGGTCAGGTTATTATCCACTGCGGTATAGATCGTGTAAGCGTTATTACATTCATCCAGAGCGGTCTTCCAGGCCGTCTTATTAAGGCCAATCGTAGGCACACCGCTGGTCACCTTAAATTCGTTATTGACAGTTTCGATCTGCAGGAAATGATTGCTGGATTCGATGCGCTCTCTGGCGTCATCGCTGCTTACAGCAACTCTTTCCTGATTTTCATTAACGATGAAAAATGAAAAATTGGTGTTGGCGCCCAGGACGCTGGCGGACATCTCAGCAACACGCTCCGGTGTCACCTCACCCTCAGCCTCGATCGCCTGAAGTAATTTAATGAGCTTATTTATGCTTTCGTTATATTCTCTTGAAAAACCGTTGCTGTCGAAATAGCTTGTACTATAAACGCCGTCTGTATACCGGTCGTCCACATACTTAAAGCATATATAAGCCGACAACCCAACAACCACCGCCGCAATACACAGTAAGATGCGGGCAATGATCTTGGCCGGCATACATTTTGTTAATTTAAACCCCTCGTCGCCATCATAGTCTGTATATTCATCCTGATTTCCGGCTGAAACACTTCGCTGCACTGGTTCTTCCTGCGGTACCACATCTTCGTCGATGTCATCCCAAAAATCACGTTTTTTCTTTCTGGCCATTCTTTTTCTCCTTTTATGCAGATTCTCCCATGAAATCTATTATCGTTTGTCATGCCTCACCTCTGTAAACCATGGGCAGTATATTTCCTATTTTACACTAAAAACGATATCGAATCAATCCCTCTATTCAAAACTCTTTAAATAGTGTATACTATGACTGAATGAAAAAACTCTTTCTACAAATACTAATCTATGAACCTGTTTTAATTTCAGGCTTATATTACAGTAACTGTATCCGTTCAGAAGAACCGGACGGTTACCAGTAACTTTAACTAAAAAACCATTTATTGAGTTAAGAAAGGAAGGTTTTATCAATGCTTAAACATTTTACAGATGCAACTTTCAAATCCGAAGTCCTCGATTCCAATATGCCTGTTTTAGTCGATTTTTATGCAGACTGGTGCGGCCCCTGCAAAATGATGGGCCCCGTAGTTGAAGATCTGGCCGGAGCGTTTGAAGGCCGCGCGGTCATCGGCAAGCTCAACGTGGATGATAATCCGGATACTGCCGGCACCTACGGCGTCATGTCCATTCCAACCCTGCTTTTCTTTAAGGACGGCAAGATTGCCGATAAAATTGTGGGCGCCACATCCAAGGGCAGCCTGGAAGCTGTATTGAATAAATTAATTTAAAGGAGCCATCGTTATGAGTAAAATATATGATCTTGTTATTATCGGTTCCGGCCCTGCAGGCTTAAGCGCCGCTGTGTACGCACAGCGGGCCTGCCTGGATACATTAATTATAGAAAAGACCGGCATGAGCGGCGGTCAGATCCTGACGACTACCGAGGTGGATAATTATCCCGGCATGCCCGGCATCGGCGGCTTCGATCTGGGCATGAAGATGCGGGAGCACGTGGATAATCTGGGCGGTCTGTTCCAAACCGGTGAGGTCATGGAAATTACAGACCATAAGGATATTAAGGAAATCCGTCTGGATGACGGCAATGTGATCCAAACCCGTACCATTATCATAGCTACCGGAGCCAGCCACAGGAAGCTGGGTATCCCCGGTGAAACTGAATTTACCGGAGCCGGCGTTTCCTACTGTGCGACCTGTGACGGTGCATTTTTCCGGAACCGCACCACAGCCGTCATCGGCGGCGGTGATGTGGCTGTGGAGGACGCTATTTTCCTTGCAAGACTTTGCCAGAAGGTATATGTCATTCACAGACGTGACAGCTTCCGGGCCGCAAAGGTATTGTCCGAAAAGCTCCTTGCCCTGGAAAATGTGGAAGTCCTCTGGAACACCACACCGGTGTCCATCACCGGCAGCACAAATGTGGAGAGCTTAAACATCCATCATAAGGATACCGGAGAGGACCAGAGCATTGCCGTGGACGGTGTATTTATCGCCGTAGGTATGGAGCCCAATACTGATATTTACAAAAGCCTTGTAACTACGGACAAAACCGGATATATTGTAGCCGACGAAACCTGCCGCACCAATGTACCGGGCATTTTCGCCGCAGGGGATATCCGCACAAAGCAGCTCCGCCAGGTGGTTTCTGCCGCTTCGGATGGCGCCAACGCCGTGTATTCCGTACAGCGTTACCTGGAAGAAAATTTATAGGAAAAATATGCATAAGAAATATTTCTTTTTTGACATCGACGGCACACTCACAGTCAATGACCCGGTGACCCACAAGTCCACTGTACCTGCTTCCACAAAACGCACCCTGGAAAAGCTCAGGGAGAACGGCCATTTTGTCTCCATTGCCACAGGACGCGCCCATTGGATGGCCATGGAGGTGGTCGATCTTGTAAATATTGACAATCTGGTGACTGATGGCGGAAACGGCATCGTCTTAAACGGCGAGTTAGTGGAACTGCTGCCGCTGGATCATGCACGGGCCGCGGCCATCTGTAATCAGATCCACGCTATGGGCCGCGGTGTCGGCGTTGCCCTTCACGACGATAACCGGCTGCACTGCAAAAACGACCGTTTTGCAAAGGATAACCCGGCCTTTGCATCGTTTATAAACTATATCATTGACGAAAACCTGGATTTTGATAAAGAAAAAAATATATACAAAATTTTTCTCAGCATTACGGAAGATGAGGAGAAGGATTTCCCAATCCTTACGACCATGCCGCACATGCGTTATCATCCAAATAACCTTATGATCGAGCCGTCGGATAAATATTCCGGCATTGAACGCGTTATGAATTACCTTGGCGCGCCTATGGAGGATGTGGTCGTTTTCGGCGACGGCTGGAACGACGTTGATATGTTTTCCAAAGCCCCACTTTCCATTGCCATGGGCAATGCTGTGGATAAGCTTCAGGAAATGGCAGACTTCGTCACAAAGCCAGTGGATAAGGACGGCATAGAGTATGCCTGCCGCCATTTCGGGTGGATTTAAAGCACTGCGATGCGGTAATAACGATCGGATCGCAGATGCAGACAGGGAGGAATTTTAATTATGGCCATCAAACAAAATTTTCATTTCAACTCCAGTAATGGCATACATAAGATTAATGGCTACCGCTGGATGCCGGACAATGAGCCATATAAGGGCATTGTCCAGATCGTCCACGGGATGGTGGAATTTATCGACCGCTATGACGCCTTCGCACGCTACCTGTGTGATAACGGTTATATTGTCGTCGGCGAGGACCACCTGGGCCATGGAGATTCCGTAAATAACGAAAGCGAATGGGGTTATTTTGCAGACTCCGACGGCTTCAATCATATTATTAATGATCTTCACAACCTGCATACGAAGCAGGCCAGGGAATTTCCCCAGCTCCCCTACTTTTTCCTCGGGCACAGCATGGGGTCGTTTTTGACCCGTATTTATATCAGCCGTTACGGCGATCAGCTCACCGGCGCCATTATCATGGGTACCGGCAACCAGCCGCCGATCGTGGCCATGGGCGGTAAAATCATTGCCAGCATTATCGCCCTGTTTAAAGGCGATAAATACCGTTCCAAATTTGTCAATAACATGGCATTCGGCGCATATAATAAGCGTTTTAAACCGGCACGCACGCCCAATGACTGGCTCACGAAGGATGAAGCCATTGTGGACGCCTATCTGAAGGACCCTCGATGCACCTTTATATTTACCCTGAGCGCTTACAAAGAGCTGTTCGACGGCGTCATGTATGTGGGCAAAAAGTCCAATATTGCCCGGACTCCGAAAAATCTCCCGCTCCTTCTGACCTCCGGCGCCCAGGACCCGGTGGGCGGCTTTGGCAAGGGCGTTATCCATGTTTATGATATGTATAAGGCGGCCGGGATCGACGACGTTTCCATCAAGCTTTATGAAAATGACCGCCATGAAATCCTTAATGAGACGGACCGACAGCAGGTTTATGCCGATATACTGGCGTGGCTTGTGCGCAATACGCACTGATGAAGCGCTGGTGACAGGCATGGAAACATCGCAAACGAACATAGACACGCAAAAAGAAAAAGAAGCTTTGCTCGCGGCTGCCATCGACTTTGCCACAAAGGCTCATGCCGGTCAGACCGACAAAGCCGGCAAGCCGTACATCACCCACCCTCAGAGAGTTATGGCGCATGTGTCCACCATCGAGGAGAAAATCACCGCGATCCTCCATGATGTGCTGGAGGATACGGATTATACCGTCGGGAACCTGGAAAAGGAGCTGCATTTGCCTGATCCGATTCGGACAGCGCTCCTTCTGCTTACCCGAACTTCAGACGTGGATTATATGGATTACGTCAAAAAGCTTTCGGCCAACCCGCTGGCCGCCGCCGTCAAGCGGGTGGACCTGCACGATAATATGGACCTGTCGCGGCTGCCCGGAGTAACGCCCAGGGATCTTGCTCGGCAGGAAAAGTACAAGCGGGCGTTAGCGCTGCTCGACAGTGCAGACGCGTAGGGGTCGCGCGCGGGCGTCAGCGCTGCCCGACAACATGCATAAATAGAAGCCGCCATTTACAGAGCATCAGACGTCACTAACCGACGTCAGGTACGCTGTAAACAGCGGCTTTTTTCGTGATATTACAGTGTTTCCAGCAGCGCCACTGCTTCCTTTAGAACCTTGCCAATGCTGTCGTGAATGAGCAGATTGGCATACCGGTCGTAGGAAGTGGTGCTTTTATTTATGAGGACCAGCCGTTTTCCGTTATAATAGCTTACAAAGCTGGCGGCCGGATAAACATTAAGTGACGTGCCGCCCACAATGAGCATGTCCGCAGCTTCGATGGCTTTAACACTTTTCTCAATGGTCCGGCTATCCAGCGATTCCTCGTATAAAACCACATCCGGCTTGATAATGCCGCCGCACTGATCACAATGGGGCACGCCCTCCATGGCCATCAGCTCATCCAAAGAAAAAGCTTTGCCGCACTTCGTGCAATAATTGCGATGAATGCTGCCATGGACCTCGTAGACGGTCCGGCTGCCCGCAGCCTGGTGCAGTCCGTCAATATTCTGTGTCACAACAGCGGTCAGTTTTCCCATAGCTTCCAGCTTTGCCAGCGCCTTATGCGCCTCATTGGGCCGGGCCTCCCGGTAAACCATGGTCGAACGGTAAAAATCATAAAAGGTCTTTGTATTTCTCATAAAATACGTATGCGACAAAATTTCCTCCGGCGGGCAGCCAAAGCTGTTGATCGTGTTATAAATGCCCTGCTCACTGCGAAAATCGGGGATACCGCTTTCCGTAGACACACCGGCGCCCCCGAAAAACGCAACCTTTCGGCTCTCCTTCAGCATCCGGGCCAACGTTTCAATTTCCTGTGACATTATCCTCAGCTCCTTTTCATTTTGCGTAACAGTTCAGAAGGGTCAGACTATTACCAGCTTGTAATAGTTCAGCCTGTCTGAACTGTTAAACCAGCTTATTTTAGCTTTAATAAATTTTTCAGACCACGGATTGCCACAAATGGCCATTTGTGTTCCATGTCCTTTAAATTGATCCCGGCAGCCTCCAGCAATGTTTTGTCCTCGATCTGCCGGTACGTTTTATAGGCCGCATCCACATTGCCAATCATAAAATAGACGACACCCTTCATCATAAGATAGCTCTCGTCTCCGGAAATATCATAGCTTTGAGTATAGTATTCCAGCGCTCCCTCATAATTTCCATAAGCGGCAAGAAGATTCGCCTTTAGCGCCATCAGGTCCGCACCGTCCGGCTCCAGGGCAAGAGCCTTGTTGATCGCCTTAAGGCCATCCCGAATAAAGCCAAGCTGCTCGTCGGCCATGGCTTCATAATAGTATCCGTCAGCATATTTTGCACCGAAGGTCTGCGCCAGCCGGGCATACTCCTTTAATGTCTTTATTTCGCCAATATGCTCACATCCGTCGCTCATTAAACGGGCCGCGTATGTCTCGCAGCAGTCGATGCAAAATTCATATCGGGCAAGCGAGGCATTTCGTGTGGCCGGACGGGTCTGGCTCCCCGCGCGGTTCAGCCCGGCGCGGTCGATTTTCGCATCATAAAGGGCATAACGCACCGGCGTTCCGGCAATATCTGTGCGTGACACCAGCTCCAGCACCCGGTCATGGCAGGAATCGTCCTCCTCGATCACCTTATAATGCTTTTCCCGAAACAAATCTTCTGCTGACGAAAACACCCGGTCCGCAGGAATATGGCGCTCCGGAGCCAGCAATACCGCATCCAGCGCCTGCGCTTCAATATTACCTTCAAGAAACAGAGAAGGATGCAAAACACGGCGGTGTATTTTCGCCGCCCGATACCAGCCGCAAATATACATTCCGGATGCGCTGGCTTCGTCTGAGCTGCCCTGTGCCGCCTCCAGCCCGCCGCATACAAACACAACAGGAACGTCCTCGATCCAGTCCGTCAGTACCGTACATTCATAAAAGTCCTCCAGATCCGCAGCACTGGCACAGCCACAGGACCGCGGGCGGCTGATGGCATAGCACATCCCGCCGAAGTCGAAAAACTCATTCATCCTCAGCGTCGCCGTATCCTCAATTTTTACTGCCATGATCGCCATATGCATCCCCCCTGTCCGCAGTAAATACTTTCATTCATAACTTACATGATAGAGCATTTTTTATATCCGGTCAACATCTAACCGTTGATTCTGTGAATTTAAAGTCGGGTAGACATAACAGTTCGGCCCCTCTGAACTGTTACGGGATATGTCTCCCCGACCCTTATAACAGGCGGCCAAAAATAAAAAGAAGCTATTGACTTTTTCCAGAAAGTGGCCTATTATAATCTTAGCCAAACAAATGCTGGAAAAGTTCATAAGGAACAAAACGAAAAACCCCGGAGTTGCCGCTCTGGGGTTTTTCTTGCTCTTTAAGGTGAGCTACTCCGTTTAGGCTGTTGCTGCCTATTCATCTCCGTCCAGCCACTTGCATATGTAGTAGCCAACCACACTTGCTATGACAGAGACAACAAATGCCAGAATAATATCGTTCATAAGGAACTCACCTCCTTTCTGCTGGAGGTTCGACAGCATATTTATCATATCACAGCGTTTCGATACTTTCTACCACTTTTCAGACCCATTTCTCAATCAAACATTCATAAACCGTAACAGTTCAGACAGGCTGAACTATTACAAATTTAAATTTTCTATTCACGATGGCAATGGAAGCCGTTACTGTTCACTGGCAGGCCAGTAAACAGTAACTTCGCCGGCCCATTTGAAGTCGCCTGCGGCGAGGGGCCGGCTTATTGGCTGAATTTACACTCCGTTCCCAGCCACTCAGCGTAGTGAGTGGCGTGGGTGTGAACAGTAACTGGAAGCCTTCTAAGAATTGTAGCACTTGACTTCCCCCGCACATCTATTGTAAAATCAGTACATGACTTATTCAGCAGAAAGGAAGTAAATTCAAATGGCACAGAACCCAATTGTTACCATTACTATGGAAAACGGCGACGTTATGAAAGCCGAATTATATCCGGAAATTGCTCCGAATACCGTTAATAATTTTATTTCACTCATTAAGAAGGGTTACTATGATGGGATCATTTTCCATCGTGTGATCAATGGCTTTATGATCCAGGGCGGCTGCCCGGACGGCACCGGCATGGGCGGACCAGGTTACAGCATCCGCGGCGAATTTAAAAACAATGGCTTTTCAAACCAGTTAAAGCATACTCCGGGTGTTCTCTCCATGGCGCGCACAATGATGCCCAACAGCGCCGGCTCCCAGTTCTTTATCATGCATCAGACCTCTCCTCACCTGGACGGCGAATACGCCGGCTTCGGTAAAGTGATCGAAGGCCTGGACATTGTGGACAAGATTGCCACAACGAAAACGGACCGCAGCGACCGCCCGGTAGAAACACAGCGCATTGCCACAATGACTGTGGATACCTTTGGCGTGGAATATCCGGAACCGGAAACGATGTAAATGCAACATAACGGCGGCTGTGCCCGTCCTGATTCCTACCAGGAGCCGGCACAGCCGCCGCATTTTAATTACCATTGTACATGCTTAAGGTTATCTGTCAATATCCGTTTTCTCTGCTGATAATACTTCCATCCATAGCATTGATCGTCACCAGCGAATAATCTCCAAGCTGCTTACTGAAAACATCCCACACGGGAATAAGTGTATAATTTTCTTCATTATTTTTATTTTGAATACGCATCATTCCCAAAGTAATATAATCCACATCCAGAGACATCCCGCCTCTGAGCTGTTCGTCCTGCTTATAGCTTTCATAAGCCAGCCCTATGTGATTTTTTATAATTTCCTCAATAGCATTATAATCCATCAGCTTTACCTGATCGGCCAGTATTTCGCCCATGCTCATAGGATTGGACCAGATAAACGAACTCACCCCCAGATCATCCACTTCAAAAAGGATATATTCGTAATCATACGCAACCTTGCCGTCATTTTCTTCAGATGGCTGATAGGCAATGGGATTACCAGCCTGCGTCTGGGCAACACCGCCAACCGCATGTGTCATATAAATTTTATAGGACTCTATGCCTTCACCCAGCTCACCCGTTTCATAATTATACTCCACTAAAGGTATGATCTCACTGATGGCCAGATCCTGCCTGGCAATATCGTAGTCATCTAAAAATTCCATACACAGCGAAACAGCCTGTCCCTCAGTATATTTACATTTGTTCGTGGAAAAGGCATTTTCTATTTTTTCCTCGAAGTTCGCGTACGCACCCGTAACCTCCATATCCCGTTTCAGAGACTCCCGGCTGGCGGGGTAGCTGCTCCTTGTCTTATCTTCTTCTACGGACGTTTTTGTAAGGCTAAGGAAATAAAATGAAGCTTCTCTCTGAACACTGAGGGTGTAATCAATACCGTTGTCAGTGCAGCTCCCATAAATCGACTCAAGCCCATTGACACCATACAGGTTTTTCCACTGGAAATCCGCGGGTTCCAGCACAACATCTGCTTTTGCCGGTGCCGCAGCCATTTCCGTTTCAACAATCTTTATCTGCTCCTTTATCCATTCAAGTTGTTCTTCAGACACCCCCATTTCCAGGTTCTCATCATAAGACTGCTGCATCAACCGGATTTGCTCCATCAAATCTTCCTTTGTCTCCGGCATCTGCTCATAAGCAGTCCTCCCGTCGAAAAACTTATCGGCCAGAGCCTTGATCTGCTCCGCGCTTAAATCATTGCGCACCACCACCGCAGACCCCAATTTATCCGCATTTGGCAGGATAATGGGAACATTCTCCGCAGTTACTTTTGTACTGCCGTCACCAACATTTTCAATCGAAACGACAAAGCTGGCCGTTTCCGGAGCGCCGATGGACTGGCGCAGCGCCTCAGCCTTTGAAGTATCCCCACTGCCATCCAAAGTGCCCCCGGAAACAGTGTCTCCGGAAGCAGCATCATCAGCGTCCGGCGCGTCGGCTGCGCCGCCGTTACTGTCATCCTGGGCATACTGCTCAACCACTTTATTAATATCATCTTTTTGAGCAATCACATCGGTATCCGGTGTGGGCTGGCAGCCGGATAGTAATAAAATGGGCAGGCCTAACGCGATCATCCGCCTCAAATAGTTTTTAAGATTTGTCTTATTCAAAATATCTCCTCCTGAATCCGTAATATATACAGATTTTAAAGGAGCGGCGTATCCAGATTGTTTCTGTAAGGTTTCCAAGATGTTTCCTTAAACAAAAACCGGCAGTATCCGAAGGCTTATGAACCTTCAGACACTGCCGGTTTTTTATGTTCAATTTACGTTGACATTTACTTGATTGGCAGTATTTGCAGCTACCCAGTCATCTAACTGCTGCTGAATATATGCCAAATATTCTTCCACACCGTTGTCTTTTAATTTCTTAATAAATTCATTGTAGTACTCTTCAGTATAAAGACCGTTTGCAAATGTCGGACGGTATTCTTCGATCGTGTTTGTGATACCAGCGACCTGATTTTCAAAACCATCACTGTTGAAACTAAAACCGTTAAACTCGGAAACTGTTGCAGAAAGGTTGGCTGCTTCACACCGTTCTCTCAGGTCTGTGGCCTGGCCATTACGTACCTTTGCAAGGAAACCGTTACCTAAAATTGATGTTTCATCGCCAAGGTAATATCCGCAGCTATTTGCATCCTGTCCATCAAGGAAATCAATACTGCCATCTTCCATGGTCTGATAATGAACGCCTTCAACACCCCATGTCAGAAGATTTAATACTTCCGCATCCGTAAAGATCAGGTTCATAAATTTGACAGCAGCTTCCGGCTCCGTCGCTGTGGTAGGTACTGCCCAGCTAAACTTACGGAAAGCACCGGTGCCCAGCATTGGATCATCTTCTAACTGGATCAATGTCATTGGATTCCCACATGTAGCAGAAACAGCAGCTTCTGCGTCCATAGCGGTCTGCTTAAAATAACTGAATGCTGTACCGCCGGAAATTAAGGATTCGGCTGTTTCATCATAGCTGGCGCCATCTTTATATACCCAGCCATTATCATACCATTGTTTAAAACGCAGACTGGTATCAATATATTCCTGTCTCAAATAGTTGTTCTGGATTGTGGTTCCATCGCCATCCATAATACCGATGAGAGAGTTATCGCCATCACCCAGACCGTCATATTTAACAAAATTGCCATCCGCATCGATCAGATAAGGAGCAGTAAGTATCTTCTTGGAACCGGTACCTACTGGAACCATTTCCGGATGTAATTCTTTTACCTTTGCAAACAGAGCTTCCAAATCATTAGCTGTCTTGATGGTCGTCGGATCGATCCCGGTTTCCTCAAGAACGTCTGTCCGGCAGATTATGTTCAACGGTGTAGCTTTATCGCCATAAGATGTTACGGAATAAATCTTACCATCGATTGTTGTGGCATCCAGCCAGTTTTGAGGAATAAGCTTCAGTATATCCTGGCCATACTGATTCAGAAGGTCAGTGATATCCATCAACTGTTTCTGAGAGCTCATGGAGTTAAAGTGTGCGGGTCCGCCGGGAAGCGTTACCATGAGATCCAGCTTTTCATTACTGGACATCATCAGGTTCACCTGCTGAATGTAGTTACCCATTTCAATTATGTTTAAATGAACAGTTGTGTTGATTCTTTCTTCTGTAATCGCGTTGATCGCATCTTCTACGGTCTCTTTATCTGTAGGAACCGTATTTAATGTCCAGAACATAACATTAATATCTGCGAGATCTTCATCTTCCCCATCATCTGCTGCTTCTGTCGGGGCCTGTGTGTCATCTGCGGCCATTGTTTCCTTTGTGTCCGCTGCCGGTGCCTTTGTCGCAGCCGGTGTATCGCTCTTTCCGCCTTCGGAATTACCGCAGGCTGCCAGTGAAAAAGCACATACCATTGCCAATAAAACCGCTAATACTCTTTTTAATTTCATCAATAAATTCCTCCTTGATATTTTGTCATGGATTCTCCAAGAAAATCTGTGACCTGCCCGTAAGGGCTGTGCCTAATGCTCCGGTTCCTCCCCCGGAACAACTTCATTATAAAATTACAGGCAACGGATTTCTACAAAAATATTAATATTTTTTATTTTGATTTTTCATATTTCAAAAAACGTTACTTTTAAGGTTATTTTTCTTAATAATTTATATATTAAAATTAATATTCCTTATTTCAATCCCCTATTGAATATAAATTTTCAAGCTGTTCAAACTGGCCCCATAAAAATAAATATAACTGGCCATATTAACACAGCCAGTTCTATGCTATTATATGTACTACGTTAAGGCGCTGAAAAGCAACGGTTCAGGTATTTTATGATAACACGTAAAGGATTCGGGCAATCCTGATATCAAATGTCTGATTCTGTTGGTGCCGCGCCAAAGCTTGAAAATAATTTGAGGTGATTGATTATGAATAATGAAAAGACTATGAATGTGAAATCAATTGTGATGACCGCCTTTTTTGCGGCAATTATCTTTCTGGGCATCCAGGCGTTTAGAATCCCCATGCCGGCCACTGTTGGAACGCCATTTCTCCATTTTGGCCATATATTCGTCATGCTGGCGATTTTAATGCTGGGCGCTAAAAGATCCACCATCGCCGGTGTGCTGGGTCTGGTGATTTTCGATATTCTCAACGGGTATATGCATTCCATTCCCAACGTGTTTGTCAGCACGATCATTAAATGTCTCCTGGTTGGCGCTATTTTCGCCATTTTAAAGAAAAAGGCAAATGGGGATCTGAAAAAAGAATATACATTTGCTGTGATCTGCGCAGCAATTTACGGAATTACAAATATTGTTGTGGATTTCATATGGTCTGTCCTGGAGCTTGTGATAACAGGCAGCACGATGCAGGCTGCAATTGCCGCGGAGATAACGTCCATACCGGCAACGATGATCAATGCGGTATTTACGGTGATCGGTATCGCCGTATTATACACACCTGTCAAATTCGCTTACAGCCGGGTTGTACGGTAGCCATAAGTACATCGCTCAGTCCTCCAGAGCTTGACCGCGGGCAAGCTGCCGTAGTTACGATATGCAGCCGCCTGGCAACCCAGGTCATGGCGCTTGTGACACGTGGCCGCAGGCATGTACCGCCATCGAATAGCATCGATTGAGAAGGGGATTATTTTATGGATATTTTAAAAATACAGAATTTACTGAAAGATTTTCAACTGGACGGCTGGCTTTTTACGGATTTCCACGGTCACGATTTTATCAGCCGGGATTTTCTGCACCTGAGCGACCGCTTCTGTACCCGCAGGCTGTTTTACTTTATTCCGGCCGAAGGTGAGCCGGTGAAACTTCTTTCAGCCATCGAACCGCTGCTGTTGGATCATCTTCCCGGCAAGAAAGTCCTCTATAAGGGCATTGCCGGACAAAGGGCGGCACTTTCGGAGCTTTTTTTGCCGGGCATGGCGATTGCCGCACAGTACTCTCCCGGTGGCAATGTTCCTACGATCAGCTCCATGGATGCAGGTCTTGTGGAGTATCTGTCCGGCTTTGGTATATGCCTGAAATCCAGCGCAGATCTGATGCAGCATTTCGGCGCTGTACTCACGGACCGGCAGATTGAAAGCCATCGACAGGCTGGCGTAATCATCCATCGAATCCTTGATCAGACTTTTGAATGGATACGCTCGAATGTGAATGCAGGAAATTACATTGATGAATATGGGATGCTCCAGGAAATGATGCGCCTTATTGACAAGGAACCAATCTATATGGACTCTCCGCCATTTTTCGGGATTGATGAGCACGCCTGTGATCCGGGTTATGAGCCCGAAGCCGTCGGTTCAAAACAAATCCGTGAAGGCAGCCGGCTCATTATCGATATTGCCGGACGGCTTCCTGATGAGGATGACATTTACTATGACATTTCCTGGTGTATGAATGTGGGGCCGGATATTGATACGGAATACCAGCGGCTGTTTGATATTGTCCACGAAGCACGGCAAAGTGCCGTGGATCTGATACAGCAACGACTGGATACAGGAATGGACATCCGGGGCTGCGAGGTGGACGCTTTCGTCCAGGACTTTTTCAGACAGCGCAGCCTGGATTCATATATTATGCACCGCACCGGCCATAATATCGGCCATACCTGCCACGGCATCGGTGCCAATCTGGACGATTACGAAACCCACGATGACCGCTGCCTGCTGCCGGGCACCATGTTTTCCGTGGAGCCGGGAATCTACACGGACACCTGTGGCGTCCGGCTGGAATTTGATGTGCATATCACGCCGGATAAAAATGCTGTGGTTTACGGTCCGGTGCAGGATGAAATACTGGTTATATAGAACAACGTGGGGCCGGAGCATCGACAAAGTTTATGCTCCGGCCCCACGCCGCATTTAAGCAGGGCTTATGTTCTGGCCGCCATCAAGCCAGTTGCCCTGATCAGATCACTCGGCTTCATCCATCTCAGCCAAAGCTGTCACGGCATCTTCATCCCCCTGATCCGCCGCCATCTGGTACCATCTTCTTGCCTCATCCAGATTCTTTTCAACTACGATGCCGCCTTCATAGCAAACCCCAAGGATATACTGAGACGTAACATCTCCACCTTCGGCAGCTTTTATGAACCACGGAATGCCCTCATCCAGACGATCCTGGTCAAGATACAGCAGAGCCAGATTGGACTGAGCCGAGACATTTCCCTGTTCGGCGGATAAAATATACCATTTCTCGGCTTCGCTTAGATTTATCTCCACACCTTCGCCCAGCTCATAGGCGTAAGCGAGATTATTTTGGGCAGTTTTATCGCCCTGCTCTGCGGCCTTTGTATACCATTTCACAGCCGCGGCCTGATCTTTTCCGATACCAGTACCGTGAGAATAGCAAATCGCCAGATTTCTTTGAGCCACAGCATTGCCCTGATCCGCGGCTTTTTGGAACCAGCTCACAGCGGTGGCAGGGTCCTTACCCACACCGTAACCATTTAAATAGCACTCACCAAGACCTGTCTGGGCGTCGGCATTGCCCTGATCCGCAGACTTCTGATACCACTCAACGGCCATATAGTCATCCATTCCCACACCATCACCATAATAATAACAGCGGCCCAGACCATACTGCGCTGAAGGGTCGTCTTGCTCCGCGCCCTTTTTGTACCACCGAAAAGCTTCATTATAATCTTTCTCAACACCCTGACCGTTGTAGTAGCACTCGCCCACAAAATAATGAGCACTTAAATAATCCTGCTCAGCAGCCAGCTTAAACCACCGGAAAGCCTCGCTGTAATCAATCTCTGTACCATAGCCATAATAATAGCAGAAACCCATATTAAATTGTGATACAGCCGCTTCCTCCTCGGTGCCAATACGAATCCACCGCAGCGCTTCCTCATAATTTTGCTCCACGCCGGTACCGCTGAAATAGCACATGGCGATGGCGTTCTCCGCATCCACATTTCCCTGTAATGCAGATTTTTCGTACCATTCGCAGGCCTTCGTAAAATCCTGGGCCACAACCTCACCATTTTCATAGCAGAAACCAAGGATATACTGCGCCATATCATTATCCTTGCCAGCCGACTGCTCCAACAACTGAACTGCCCGTTCCTTATCCTGGGCGATACCTATTCCGGAATAATAACAGTTGCCAAGAATATACTGATAATCGGGATTTCCCTGATCAGCAGCCTGAGTCATCCAGTTCACTGCCTTATTATACCAGTTTTTTGCTTCTGTATCACTGAGTGTCACTCCGATACCTTCCTCGTAGCACCTGCCGACATGATACTGCGCTAAGGCATAACCCTGCTCAGCCGCCTTCAGATACCACTTGAATGCTTCTTCATAATTTTCTGTTGTTCCGACACCATTCTCGTAGCAGGACGCCAGCCCCAACTGCCCGTCATCGTATCCCTGATCCGCGGACTCTTTATACCACCGGAAGGCCTTAGATTTGTCTTTTTCAACGCCATCACCGTTTTCATATAAGGCTGCAAGAGAACTCTGTGCTTCTTTGTCACCATTTTCGGCCTGGACTTTAAAAGTCTCAAAAGCCTTCGCATACCATTCCTGAGCAGCCTGGCTATCCTGTGCCACACCCCTACCGCGTCTATAACATTCACCAATACTATACATGGCGCTGCCACTTCCGCTATCCGCAGCTTTATGGTAAAGTTCAAGCGCTTTGCTGTAATCCTGATCCACCCCCAGACCTTTATTATAACATGCAGCCATGTTATCCTGACCATCCACGTTTCCCTGGTCGGCAGATTTTTCCATCCACTTCGCTGCCTGAGAGTAATCCATGGCTATACCATTTCCCCAGTAATAGCAAAGTCCAAGCTCATTTTGCGCCTGGGCATGTCCGCCCTCAGCAGCCATCTGATACCATTTTACAGCCTGCTCATAATCTACGTCCACACCGGTTCCTTCATAGTATATCTTACCCAGGGCGTATTGTGCGTCGATATTCCCCTCCTCCGAAGCTTTCTCATACATTTCTATTGCCTGATCATAGTCACCGCTTTCAGCACAGGCTACAGCATCTCCATAATAATCTTTTGGTTCTGATTTTAAAGCAAATACGAGAATACATATAATAACAACGGCCGCCACTGCGGCACCAACGCCTGAAAGGATCAGTATGTTTTTGCGTTTTCCCGGTTTTTTTGGTATTGCTTCCACAGCACCACCCATAACTCCGGAACCGGCAGCGTTCATGCCAGTATTTGTTCCGTCGGCGGCATATTCCGGACCCTGGCCCGCCGCCGCGTCAACATTTACTGTATTGCCGTAGTTTCCGTTGTTTCCGTAGTTTCCGCTGGCACCAGAGCTCCCGTTATTTTCATAGTTTCCGCTATTTCCGTAGTTTCCGCTGTTTCCATAGTTTTCGCTGGCACCCAAAGTTCCGGAATTTCCGTAATTCCCGCTGCTTCCGTAATTCTCCGTAGTTCCTGTGCGAAGCCCCAGGCCCCGGCGAAGCTCCGCCACTGACTGGAACCGATTCTCCTTTCTCAGTGCAAGCCCTTTCATAAGGGCGGCTTCCTGTCCGGCATCCATAAAAATCCCCATCTGCGATGGTGGCTTTAGCTGATCCGAGCCGACGTCCATGGTCCTGCCCGCACCATCCGCCGAAGCCTCCTCCGCATTCAGGCGGTCCAGCGCCTCCGGCGGAACCGCTCCGGTAATCGCGCGGTACATCGTGGCGCACAGGCCATACACGTCCGTCCACGGCCCCTGAGCGCCGTTGCTGGAATACTGCTCCATCGGTGCGTAACCAGGCTTTAACATCACCGAAAGGCTCTTTTCATCCAGACTTGCAAAATTTCGGGCCGCGCCAAAATCCAGCAGTTTTACATTGCCCTCCTCATCCACCATTAAATTGTCCGGACTGATATCTCTGTGGATGATTCCCTCGGCATGCACCCGTTCCAGTGATTTCATCACAGGATTCAGCATCTCAAATACCTTTGCCGGCTCTATTTTCCCACCGCAGATTTTTAATTCTTCCTTGAGTGTTTTCCCGGAAACAAATTCCATAACAATATAGGCGGTACGGTTTGCCTGAAAATAATCCTTCACAGCGACAATACCGGGCAGCCCCCACAGTTTCGCCAGGCGCCGTGCCTCATCCACGAATTTTTCGCGGCCGCGCTCATACATCTGAGTTCTGTTTCCTGTAAGCACGGTAATATCTGCACTCTGTGTGTTTCCACGGAGCACAAGCCCGGCGGGATAATATTCCTTCACAGCGACCTTCACCTCAAGATTTAAATCCCAGCCGATGTAGGTGATGCCAAACCCTCCCTCGCCCAAAGCCTTGCCGATGAGATATTTTCCGTTTAACACGGTTCCCGGAGGCAGATGATGCGGCGGACATTCATAGGCCGCTTCATCAAACCCGCAGTTGGGGCAAACGCCCTCTGCCTTTTTTTCGCACATACAACCCAGACACAGATTCACTTCCATTTTTATTCCCTCCCTATCACTAACAGTAGTGTACGTTTTGTTATGTACTCTATATTAGCATAGTGGGAATGGGATATCCTTCAACATTTTTCCGCGTCCGCCATCCCCCGCGACTCCCGCAGCGTTAAAAAGAACTCCCGCAGCAGCCCGGAGCATTCCGCCTTCATACAGTCAAAGGTCACCAATACCTTATGGTTGAATCCGTCCATCCGGAGCATATCCATCACGGAACCGGCGCAGCCCGCTTTTGCGTTCATAGTTCCAATAACAACACGGCCCAGCCGGGCCTGGATCATGGCGCCGGCGCACATAGAGCACGGTTCCAGCGTCACGTACATGGTGCAGTCCTCCAGCCGCCAGTCATTGATCACTCTGGATGCCCTGCCAATGGCGGAAATTTCCGCATGACCCAGTGTGCTGTGTTTTTTATTTCTCTGATTATAGCCACGGGCGATCACCTCACCATTTCGGACGATAACACAGCCGATGGGAACCTCCCCCAGGGCTGCGGCTTTTTTCGCCTGCTTTAACGCTTCCCGCATAAATCTCAGATCCGCAGCCTCATCCACCTCCGGCACGATCACACCCATGCCTTCCAGCTTTCTTACCGCAAGGCTCCGATTCTCAAAGAAAATCGTTCGATACCCGAAGCTTCTGGCGGCTTTAATATTTTTCATAGAATCGTCCAAAAACACACATTCCGACGGGATAAGTCCGTACTTTTTCTCCAGCGCCGTAAATATGGCCCGATCCGGCTTGATTTCCTCCACCTCATATGAAATGACCCGGCCATCCACCAGATCCAGGAAGTTAAAGTGATTGCAGGCAAGGTTAAAGCTTGTACGGCCGAAATTGGACAGCAGGTAAATGCCATAGCCTGCGGCTTTGAGCTGATAGAGCCAGCCCCTTGCGTAATCATAGGTCTGACAGATATCCTGGATATGCTCAAAAACCATATGGATCTCTTTTGAATATTCCGGGGCCAGAGTACAGCAGTTTTCCATAATCTCCGCATCACTCAAACGGCTGCGGTCGTATTCCGGCCACCACGGGCCCATCACTGTGGCATCCCTGACTTTATCAAAAACTTCCCCGGTAAATCCAAGCTCCTTAAACATTTTCTGCCATCGGAATGCTGCCAGAACATTTCCTATATCAAAGATAATATTTTTAATCATTCAAAAAAACTCCTATAAGACGGAAAATATACCGGTTCCCCGGAACCAAACGTTTATGTAAGGCTTCAGATAAACAATTCATTTGCCTTGCGTGTGCTGCACGCCTTTTTCATTTTAGCCGAAGCTGCTGTCAATACAAGCTTATTCAGTGATCTTGCATGTGCCGGGCAAATAGCCACGCAGCGCATACAGGATATACACAGCTTTTCATCCACGGATTCCGGTTGCTGTGCAGGAATGGCCTGTACCGGACATTTAGCAGCGCACAGGCCGCAATGTGTACAATCTTTACCAGCTTTCGGTTTAAAAGGCACGCCATTATATTCACGGTACGGCTCATTTCCCGGCACATCGATTGTATTAAATGCCTCCGGATCACCCGCCTGTATCCGGGTGATCAACGCCTTTATTTTTATAGAATAGGCTCTTAATTCCTGCTGATCCTCGTAATCTGGGCGGCCCGCGCCAAACTGGTGCATGATCGAATGCTCCGCCACCGCAGCAACAGCAGCCGGCACTTTAAAGCCGCAGCTTACAAGCTCATTTTTCAGTTCCAGCATCGTATCGTCATATGCACGGTTTCCATAAACGATGACCGGGATAGCCGCGGCGCGGCCCACATGCATGGCCCTTATATGCACGAGCGCCGTTTCCGGAACCCGTCCGCCGAAAGAAGGTACTCCCACTAGGCAGACGTCGCCGTCCTCGAAGCTGTATGCGGAATAATCCACCTCTGGCAGAGACAGGTCGATCTCCCCGGATACATCTAAAGACTCCGTGAGAATGTCCATAACCTTTTTTGTGCCTCCGGTGGGGCTGAAATACATTGCGTAAACCTTCATTATATATCATTCCTTTCTGTGAAAAATCATTGTACATCTTACAAAAATCAGCTATACTTTCATTATTGGTAAAAATCTATACGAACCGAACGGTTCCGATTATTAAACTATGAAATACAACATAACGGAGACATTCAACGATGCAAGCGAAATTAAAAATTATTACAGCCATGACCGCCTTTGGAACGATCAGCCTGTTTGTAAAAAACATAGCCCTCTCATCCTCGGAAATCGCCTTCTGGCGGGGAGTGATCGCCATGGCGGTGCTCTTTATTTTTATGCTGGCCACAAAGGGATTCTCGCAGTGGACCGCTGTTAAAAAGCAGCTTCCCAAGCTCATTTTATCCGGAGCTGCTATGGGCTTTAACTGGATCTTATTATTTGAAGCTTATAATTACACCAGTGTGGCGCTGTCAACGCTCTGCTATTATTTTGCGCCTACGGTAGTCATCCTGATGAGCGCCGTCATCTTCCGGGAAAAGCTGACGCGCAAGCAGCTCATCTGCTTTATCGCATCCACCGCCGGCCTTGTGCTCATCATCGGTGTCAGCGGAGGAAATGGGGGCGGGCACGATTTTATCGGCGTTTTATATGGTCTGGGGGCCGCGCTGCTCTACGCCGCTGTGGTGCTGCTCAATAAAGCCACCGGCGGCATCCCCGGGCTGACCCGGACCTTTTTCCAGTTTATGGCGGCGGTTCTTGTGCTGCTGCCCTACATTGCCATGACCAACGGTTTTCACATCGGAGCGCTGGACGGGAAAGGTATGGTCAATCTGCTGATCATCGGCGTGGTGCATACGGGCATCATGTACTTTTTGTACTTTTCCTCCCTGTCGGAGCTTCGCGGACAGCAGGCAGCCATACTCAGCTATATCGATCCGCTGGTCGCCATCATCGTGTCGGTACTCCTGCTTGGCGAAACCATGACCGTCATGCAGCTTGTGGGCGGCGCCGCCATTTTACTGTTTACCCTGCTCAATGAAATCACATTGAAAAAATCGGAACGGGATGTCTCCTGCACATAACAGGACGGCATCCCCCAAAAGTTCCAGTCTCTGCTGGCGCAGCCAGCGCATTGAGACTTTTTATGGCTATCTACTCCGACGCCTTTTGCAGCGCTTCCAGATATTCCTCCAGACAGACACCCTGGTCACAAATCTCCTTTGCCGCACTTTTACCTACGTAACGGTAATGCCACGGTTCATAAATGATTCCTGTGACATCGCTTTTGTCTGTGGGATATCGAAGTATAAAACCATACCTCCAGCTATTCTCCATGAGCCATTTTTGAACCTCTGTATCCTCCTGGCTCTCATCCAGCGTCTGATCATTGACATCGACAATATCCAGGGCCAGGCCCAGTTGATGTTCACTTGTGCCAGGTACGGCAATACATTTCGCCGTTTCCGTTTCTGCCTCCTCCTGGGAATAACCCTGAGCCATCAACTGTCGGACATTGTTATCAAACAGTGTCTGCTGGTATTCCATCGTCCGGTAGGAAGAGCATATGTACGGCGACAGGCCTTCGGCCCGGCAATCCTCCAGCATATCGGCAAGTGCATCGGCGCAGCGCTCGTCCACAAAGTGGCCGTTTTCAGCCTTTGCCAGGCGCACCTCATAATCCTCGGGCACACTGTTCCACGGATTGACTAAAATAAGATTCCAGTTATCCACAACGGCCGACCCTAAACCGGAAGCTTGTCCACCAAAACTGTCAGACGTTCCACCATCACTATCCTCCGTCGCTTCTGTCACCTCCACGATTTTAAGGCCGTCCTCCCGGGTAGCCTTTCCGCGTCCGGACACACCGGCCGCATCGCTGTTGTCCGGTATCACTAAAATCAGCACCGTTACAAGCATAACAGCACAAATACACGCCAGCCCCGGCCAGGCCACTGCCATCGGGCGGTGTTCTCCGAAGCTGCGTTTCACCTGATCCGTTGTCCTTCGTTTCCATCGATTCCAATTCATACGAGACATCCCAGCACTCCTTTCATGCATAATCCACGCATCTCTATGATCACATATCACTTTATCATCCACGTATCCAAAGCATTCCGGCCACGGGTTTCAAGCTCCCATAACGATAACCTTCCATGCTCCTAAACCTCATTCTAAACCTTTTTTCCCGATATGTCAAAAAAAGTCACCCGGAAATTTTACACAAATACAGTCGAAATACGTTCTGAAATGTACAGAAAAACCATAAGAAATCAAAAAAACAGCGATGGCTTTTCCTCACACTTACGGCGCCGGACCGTCAGGTGCGCTGCCCCAGCCACGGAAAAATCCGTTTCTGAAGGAGCCGCACAGACGCATCGGCGCCGCAGATGTAAGAAAAACCATCGCTGGCTATACATCACACAAACATCATCCGGTCATTGGCAAATTCGCCGCCGCTGGCTTCCTCAAACTTAGCCATCAGATCGGATACATGTAATTTCATTTTTTCTTCTCCGGCCACATCGTAAATGACCCGGCCCTCGTGCATCATCACCAGACGGTTGCCGTGAGCGATAGCATCCTTCATATTGTGGGTGACCATCATCGCCGTCAGGTGATTTTCCGCGATGATCCGCTCGGAAATATCCAAAACCTTTTTAGCGGTTCTCGGGTCCAGCGCGGCCGTATGCTCATCCAAAAGGAGAAGCTTGGGCTTCTGGATCGCGGCCATGAGCAGGGTTATGGCCTGGCGCTGACCGCCGGAAAGCAGGCCTACCTTCGTATCCATTCGGGATTCCAGCCCCAGATCCAGCGTTGCCAGCATTTTACAGTAGCGCTCCCGCTCTTCCCGGGTAATCCCCCAGCGCAGTGTCCGATGATGACCTCTGCGGGCGGCAATGGCCATATTTTCATCAATAGACATGGTCGCCGCTGTTCCGTTCATCGGGTCCTGAAAAACCCGGCCAAGATAGCGGGCCCGCTTGTGCTCCGGAAGCCGCGTTACATCCACACCGTCTATGATGATCTTCCCCTCATCCACATCCCA
This sequence comes from Lachnospiraceae bacterium, assembly GCA_902363555.1. Classification (GTDB taxonomy): domain Bacteria; phylum Bacillota; class Clostridia; order Lachnospirales; family Lachnospiraceae; genus Catenibacillus. The sequence continues at coordinate 619,909 of CABJAM010000002.1, forward strand.
GACACCAGCCACCGCATTTAAGGTCGTAGACTTTCCGGCGCCGTTGCCTCCGATAATAGTGACAAAATCGCCGTCATTCAGATTGAGATTGACGCCGTTTAGCGCAATCTTTTCGTTGATCGTGCCGGCATTGAAGGTTTTGTGAATATCCTTTATTTCAAGCATATAGCTCATGCTTTGGCGCCTCCTCTCCTCTTTCTGCCGTACTTACCTTTAAGATAGGGCACTGCCAGGAAGCAGGCCACCACAGCGGCGGAGAAAAGCTTCATGTAATCCGACGGCATCTTAAACCAAAGCACTACGGCGATAACAACATAATACAGAATCGCTCCAATGATCACAGAAACCATCGTGTAGGCAAAGGCCATTTTTCTTCCGGCGCACAGCTTTGAGAAAAGAACTTCGCCGATGATAACAGCAGCCAGGCCTATGACAATGGCGCCACGGCCCATATTGACATCCGCCGAGCCCTGATACTGAGCGTAAAGCCCGCCGCACAGCCCCACAAGGCCGTTGGAGATCATCAGCGCCAGAACCTTCATAAAGTTCGTGTTGATTCCCTGAGCTCTGGACATATTGGCATTGCAGCCGGTAGTGCGGATCGCGCCGCCCAGCTCTGTGCCGAAAAACCAGTACATGATGCCAATAATTACAAGGCAGCCGATAATTAAAAATGCAAAAAATCCGATCCGTGTCGCCGTCTCCCCGGTCACATAACGCAAAGACGCCACCAGCGGATACTGATCCACGTTTATGGCCTGGTTGGATTTCCCCATAATTCCCAGATTAATGGAGTAGAGGGAAATCTGGGTCAAAATACCTGCCAGAATCCCGGGAATCCCCAGTGCCGTATGTAAAAGTCCGGTAATGAGCCCGGCGAGCATACCTGCAATAAACGAAAATAGCAGAGCCAGCGCCGGATGAATCCCGCCGCGGATGAGCATAACTGCAACAGCGCCGCCGGTAGCCAGCGAGCCGTCCACCGTCAGATCCGCAAAATCCAGCAGCCGGAAGGTGATAAATACCCCCAGCGCCATGATCCCCCAGATCAGCCCCTGCGCCACATTGCCGGGCAGGGCCCGCACCAGCGTCATAGGGTCCAGCGATCCGAAATACTCCATAATCATCTCAGTAAACCCAGCCTTTCCTTAATTATTCAATCGCTTCATAGCCGTCAGGCACGGTAATGCCCAGGGCTTCACAAAGCTCTGCATTGTATTTCTTAGCAACATTGGGCGCATATGCGATTTCCATTGTGGAAATGTCCGCACCATTGACAAGAATATCGTAAGCCATTTCACCGGCCTTGTAGCCGATATCATAGTAGCTGATAGACAGAGTCGCAACACCACAGCCCTTGCAGATGCCTTCCTCACCGGTAACGATAGGAACGCCGGCCGGCTTGCAGATGTTATTGATGATCTCTGTGTTGGCAGCCATGGTATTATCCGTAGGTATGTACAGAACATCGCACTCGGCAATGGCAGCAGTAACAACGGACTGGATCTCATTGGAATCAGCCGCTGTAAACTCGGAAAATGCAATGCCGTCCTTTTCCAGAGCTTCTTCAAAAAGCTGGGCCTGGTATGCAGAGTTGGGTTCTGCGGAGCAATAAACGATGCCGACCTTCTTCACATCCGGGAACAGCTCTTTCATCATAATTTCCTGCTGATCGATGGGCGCCAGGTCGCTTGTTCCGGAAATATTTGTTCCGGTAGCGCCGGTCCAGTCATTGATATCCAATGCGGTGGCGTAGTCGGTGATGGACGTTCCCAAAACAGGAATACTGTTAGTGGCAGCGGCGGCACACTGGAGCGCCGTGGTGGCATTTCCGAGGATCAGATCCACATTTGCGGCTACAAAGTTATTGCAGATCGTCGCACAGTTGGTCTGCTCGCCCTGGCCGTTCTGGAAATCAAATTCCACATTTCCCTCGCCAAACAGTTCGGTGCAGGCATCCTGGAAGCCTTTTGTAGCCTCGTCCAGAGCCGCATGCTCTAACTGCTGGCAAATGCCGATCTTATAAACCTTGCCGTCAGCAGCAGCCGGAGCCTTTGCATCGCCGGGGTCGGCTTTTTCGCCATCGGGGGCTTTTGTAGCAGGGCTGTCTGTTCCTTTCGTATCGGCGGCAGCAGTATCGCCTGCTTTTTTCGTATCCGGGGCTGTTGTGGAGCCGTTGCCGGAATTACCACAGCCGGCCATTAAGGACACGGCCATAACACATGTGAGTACGAGTGCTAAAATCTTTTTCATATAAAATTCTCCCTTTCTTTAATAAGCGATAATCCTATCACTGGCTTTAGAATCAGCCTTTATTGCAGAGTATTTTTCACTTTAAACCGTAACGGTTAGACGCTTTAAAGCGATATAGTGATGATTATACTACGGTTTGGGAAAATTATCAATCCCCTTTTCCAATGGAAATATAGAAAAAAGGCGAATGCGCAGCAACAGTTCGATTTTTCTAAACTGTTTCGCTACGCAGGCGCCCTTCTAAAATATAAATTTAATTTTATCTATGAAACCGTTGTGTCCGCCCATCCCGAATGACACCCTTCCAATCCATCCCAAACCCGAAATCATACGCATGACCGCAGCCATCGGTATAGGGCTCCATATCAAACGGCACATCCTCCTGCTGCCGCTCCACCGTCTCCATATTCACGGGGATCTGAAGCGGCAGCAATCCCGAAGGTTCATATTTTCCGGAAATTATATCCAGCACTGCCTCCGGCTGTACGCCAAATTCCGCCACAATGGCATCCGCCGACGGTTCAAATTCCGCCATAACCGACGGCTTATTGAGCACATCGATGACGATTACCGGCTTTGTACCCATACGCCTGCGCATCTCAAGGACATTATCCAGATCCTGCTCGTTAATAGTCACATTTGTTTTGCCATAGTAGCTCCGATCCCTGGACGGTTCATACGGATCTCCGCCGGCAATGCTCACCTTTCGGGCCAGTGCTGCCGTATACGGCCGGTATTGAAGGCTGATGGGGAAATAACCGTTACCTCCTTTATTTACATCGTCCGCCTGATAACATTCACTCTCCGGCGCCATGATCAGCACAATGGCGGCGTCCGCTTCCTCCGGTGTCTCTGCGATATCATAGTATTTCTCCAGTACATCCGCAGGTATGGGGTCCACCCATGTATCGCCGCAGGTGCGGCCGAAAAAGTCGGTATAAGCGCGGATGTAACGTTTCGGCACAAATACCTTGCATCGCTTCAGCGGAAGCACCGACGCCTGACCGCCACTATTTTTTAGCAACACCACCGACTTGCGCTGAGCGTCCATCCCTTCACGGCAAAACGCCTCGCAGCCGACGATCGCATTGCTTTCCCCGCTGTCCACATAGGGATTCTCAAACAGACCACAGCGGAACATATTTATAAGCAGGCGCACTGCGGACTGCTCCATCCGCTCACGCATCGCAGCCGCGCCATGCTCCTTGCAGCCCATGGCGTAGGCCTCCAGCACCGGACCAATCTCATTATTTCCACCAAACTGATCCACACCGTTCATCAGCGCCCGATAATGCCGCTGGGCTTCACTCAGCGTCTCCACGCCCCAGCAGGCGCCGCCTCTGGGGGCAATACCTTCGGCATGATCGTGGGTTATGCCCCAATCGGTACACACCACGCCATCGTATCCGTATTTTTGCCGCAGCAGATCATGGATCAGATAGTGATTAAAGGAATTGCCCACGTGGTCGGTGCATTGCGCATCGGCATCCCAGGATATGGTGTAATAGGGCATAATGGCTGCGGCCTGCTTCGTCGGTCCGTCCAATTGAAATGCGCCCTCGGTAAACGGCCTCAGATGCTCAGAAAAGTTCCCTCCCGGGTACACAGCGTATTTGCCGTAGGCAAAATGAGCGTCACGCCCGCCCTCCCCGGTACCGCCCCCGGGCCAGTGCTTGGCCATCGCATTCACGCTAAAGGGCCCCCAGCCGGCATCCGTTCCACACTGCGCCTTTGCTGGCATATCTGCACGATTTTCCGCAATAGCATTCTCCCAAAAATCACTTTGCGCCTTTGCTGGCGTATCCGCGCCATTTTCCGCAGCAATCGGACTTACACTCGTCTGCATCCCGTCGCAATATGCCTTTGCCATGGCTATCGTCAGTTCTGCATGCTCCCCGAAGGTATCCCCAAACCGCATCCACCGCGGTTCCGTCGCCAGATCGATCTGGGGCGACAGAGCTGTCGTAATCCCCATGGCCCGGTATTCCCTGGCGGCGATCTGTGCAAAACGGCGGCAAATCTCCGGATCAAAGGTGGCGGACAGACCTATGCCCTCCGGCCATTTCGATGTATCCTGCCCGTTTCCCGCCTTAAACTCCGCCGAGGCCGCTGACGCGCCGTGTCTCGGGTCGCTGCTGATATTCACCGGGATACCAAAGCCTGTCCCCTCCGCCAATGACTGCATTTCATTATTCCATTTTGCCGCAGTGCGGGCATCCAAAAGCTTCATGGCCAGCACATGGCGGATGCGGTCCTTCGTAAGAAATTCCTTCTGCTGATCCGTAAGTGTCCACGGCTTAGCCCCGCTCTCCTCAAAGCTTTTGCCACCATAGCTCCCGGCAAAAAACAGCTCATTGGTTGCCGGCACAATCTGATGGCTGCTGTAAAGCATGAGCCCGGCAATCTCCTCGATCGACAGCCGTTTTGCCAGATCCTTTGCCCGCGTCTGAGCATCCAGCCGCCAATCCTCATAAGGCAGCAGCCTGCCGCACTGCGCCATGTCTTTAAACACGATCCCGTCTTCTTCAATGAGCCGGATACCGGATGTCTCACCGATACCAAGCACCGGCCCGTCTTCTATAATAACGCGCCGGTAACCGTCCTTTTTTTCAATCCTGTATTCCATAACCATATTCCTTTTCATAATTATTGCATTTCCAAATAACCATTCAGCTCCGCTGGCCGGTTACTTACCACAAAGCACAGGCGGGTTCTTAACCAAAACTGATTATGAACCCGCCATGCGCTTACGATCGTAATGATTCACGGCAGGTTTATCAAAGTTCCCGCAAATCGATACTTACGATAAGATTATTTATTTGCCACCCACGCATCTAACTGCTCCTGAATGCCGTCCACCAGGGTTTTCATTCCGCTGGCATCCAGCTTATCCCGAAATTCCGGAAGTACCTTTTCCGGGTCAGAAATACCGGTAACCAAAGCATTATGATATTCCGCAACTACATTGGTCACAGCGGAAATCTCATTGGCATACGCACTGCTGTCAAAGGTAAACCCAATCAGGTCAGAGTACTGGGCATTATCATTGATTTCTTTAGACTGGGCCCGGGTATCCGGATCATAAGTATCCCAAACGTAGGACAGATACTGATTTCCTATAAAAAAGCTTAAATTGCCGTAATAACCCACACTGGAAGCGTCCTTGCCCTCCGGCAGGCTGATGGTGCCGTTATCATTTTTCACATAATGCACACCCTCAACGCCATAATTGAGCAGGTTGACAAGCTCCGCATTGGTATATAAGAGGTTCATAAATTTCATGGCTGCCTCGGGCTCTGTGCTGGTCACCGGGATCACCCAGTCAAGCTGACTGATCTTTTGTGAAGTCACCCGCTGGTACGCCAGGGGAATAACCGTCATGTCATAGCCGCAATCCTGAACTGTGCTCATCATCGTCGCATTCTCTGCCGCAAATACCATGGCAAAAGCCACATCGCTGGAAATTGCCGTGGTCGAAGTCAGCTCCGTAGTCGCGGAATCCTTGAATACATATCCCTTTTCATACCAGTCATGCATTTTTGTCACAGCATCCGCGTAGGCGTCGCTGTGGAATACGGATACAGCCTTTTTGGCGTCAAGCTCCGGAAATGCCACGATCTGCTCCTGATATAACGGATCATAAGTGATCACATCGGAAATATTACCGGACAGGTAGCAGCCACAGGTCAGTACCCCCTGATCCTTTGCACAGAACATTGGCGTTAAAGCCGGCTCATTTTCTTTGACCACCTGTAACACAGCTTCGATATCGTCCACAGATTTTATATTTTCCGCCTGCTCGGTTAAATTATATTTATCCAGAATGTCCGTGCGCATCGCCAAATAAATGGTGGCCACATTATCCTTGTACACCGGAATACCCAGTGTCTTACCATTGATATTCGTCGTCTGTAAGTAAACCTCCGGCAGCGTTTCCACAATCCCCTGACCATATTCTTCTAAAAGCTCATCCAGAGGCTCCAACTGATTCTGGGAAGCCATGCTGGTAAATTCTGTGGAACCAAAGAAAAAGCTCACCATAGCATCCAGCTTTTCTCCGCTGCTGATCATCAGATTGATCTGATCGTTATATTGGCCCAGCTCAAAAGGCATCAGCTTTACTTCCACGTTAATTTCAGCCATGGTCAGCGTATTGATGGCCTCCTCTACTGCAGCCACATCCGGTGTGGCATAGGTGGTCGGGTAAGCAACAACGATTTCCGAAGCATCCTCATCGTCCATGTCCGCATCATCGGCGCTGTCAGCGGCCGCACTGCCATCGTCTGCTCCGCCAGCCCTGGTATCGGATGCATTACTATCCTTTGTATCCTGCGCCTGCGTCGTCTTTCCATCCGTAGCGTTATCTGCGGCGCTCTCGGAATTTCCGCAGCCAGCCAGCAGGCCGGTCACCAGACAAAGCGCCATTATAAGTGCCATTATCTTTCTTTTCATTTCTTTCTTCCTTTCCCATTTGGTAACTGCACCGTTACCCCAATCACTCTGTTTTATTTCCGTAAATCCCCGCCGGCCCGAAAACCTTTAGCTCCGGTACAGCTTTGCTCAGACCTAACAGCCCCGGCCGACAGTCTTATGTGGATGCTCTTATTATATTGAAAATACAGCATTTGGACAATGATAACTCTTACGGACTTCTATGCATGTTTTTATTGTAGTCCATCCGCTGCCGCTTATTTTGCATTATATAAAATCGTAAAATTTTACAGTTTAGTTGTGAAGTTCAGTCAAATATGTTATATTTTATGCAACTCTTCAAGCAAGCCTGGGCACTGACTGCACAGGCGCTAGGATAACGTAGATTTTGCGGGCACATGGCTCCCGCGCCGTGGATTCTCCTGAAAATGAGGTATAGAAAATTATGAATACGATCACCCATGAGATCATTAATTATCAATCCAACGTTCCCATCAAGCTTTTTTATCAGCGTATCGGCTCCGTATCCAAGCACTGGCATAACAGTATTGAAATTTTATTTGTTCTCTCCGGTACAATGAGCACCACGGTGGAGGGGAAGGCTTATACGCTCCACGAGGACGATATTCTTCTGGTAAATCCCCACCATATTCACGAAACGAGCAGCGAGGATTGCAGCCTTATTGTGGTACAGATACGCCTGGAGGAATTTGGGCTTCACTGGGCCCTCCCCGAAAATATACAGTTTGACTGCAATTCCGCCCTTGACCCGGGCGGCGCGGACCGGTATTTTGGGCTCAAGCGCCTGATCGTCATGCTTTTAAAAAATAATTCCGCTGACAGTGAATTTTCCCAGCTCTCCAATTACACCTGCGCCATCGAGCTGATCTGCGAGCTTTGCGAGCACTTTAAAATGCAGTCGCCGGTGCCGGCTCCCCATTCCATTAAATACCTGAACCGGCTGAAAAGTATTTTAGACTATATGAACCAAAATTATCGTGAAAATATTACCCTTGTGGACATGGCGCGCCGGGAATATCTCACGCCCTCCTACCTGTCTGCATTTTTTGAAAAAACCATGGGAACGCCCCTCACGGTCTATCTGACCAATATCCGCCTCAATCACGCGGTCCACGACCTGACACACACCGACCACACCATTGAGCAGATAGCTGAGGCAAATGGTTTTGCCAATGCCCGTTCCTTTTCCACCGTTTTTCAAAAATATTATGAAATGCGCCCCAGCGAATACCGAAAAAAACTGCCAAAGGCTCCCCAGCCGTTTTCAGACATTGGCGCATCCCCCCAGGAACCGGCTCCTCTGCCCTTTATGCCGCTCCAGCAAAAATCCTATCTGGAGCTGGAGCACTACGATTTTCTCGATAAGCTGGCACCCTACCTGGACCATGGCTGTGCTGCCCCAACGGCGGCCGCTGTATCTCCTATACATTATCAGGCGGTAAATTTCGGTGTCCTCTCCCAAACGGATGCAGATGGCCATTTTAACGACAGCTTTAAATGCTTTTGCGGCGTCAGCCGGGCCAGCGAACTGCTCCTGCCACCGGTTCAGGCAATGCTGCGGAAGGCTCAGAAGGAGATCGGATTTGAATGCATAAAATTTCATGGAATCCTTGATGATGATCTGATGGTATACACGGCGGGACCCGGACCAAAACCAGAGCTTTGCTTTACTTACGTGGATATGGTGCTGGATTTTCTTCTGGAAATCCAGCTCAGGCCCATGATCCAGCTTTCCTTCATGCCGCAGCTTCTGGCAAAGCGCCCGGACAATAAAATCTTTCAGAAGCCGGTCATTATCAGTGAGCCGGCAGATGAGCAGGAATGGTGCCGCCTTATTCCCCGGTTTACCCGCCACCTGCTGGAGCGCTATGGACAAAACAGAGTGCGCACATGGATTTTTACCTTCTGGAATGAAACCCTTAACGGCCTGTCCTTCGACTTTCCCGATCACGAAACTGCACTGCGGCTTTACCGTCAGACAAGGCAGTGCGTCAAGGACTGCGACCATGCCCTGAAGTTTGCCAGCACTTCCTACTCCGCCCTGAAATTTCCAGAAAAAAATTATGATATTTTCCTGGATTATGCCCGTGACCATCAATGTCTGCCGGATATCTTTCTGTTTCATTTTTATCCGGTAGTCACCGACAATAACGCATTTTCTCTCCAGGCACAGCAGTGGAAGGCGGACAATTATACGGCGCCCGTGGCGCTATCGAGAGATAAGGATATTTTGCATGAATTTCTGGAAGCCGTGCGGACGCAGCTCCCCAAAAATTCCGCAGCCAAAAGCCCCGCCGCGCCGGTTTATATTACAGAATGGAATTTTACGCCCTCCCATCGGGAATGGCTCAATGACACATGTTTTGCGGCCTGCTATCTGGTGCGCAATCTTTTACAGAACTTTGATCTGGCCGACGGCTTCAACCATTGGTGCCTGACGGACCTGCATCAGGAGCTGCCCATGCCGGACGCGCTGTTCCATGGCGGGATGGGGCTGTTTACCCGCACCGGTATCCCCAAGCCGTCCTACTTTGGCTATCGTTTTATCAATGAGCTGTTCGACCGTATCCTTTGCCGGAAGGAGGGATGCTTTGTCACTACCGATGGCACAGACTGCGCCCTGCTGCTGTACAATTACGTTCATTTCAATAATCTGTACGGCCACGGGATCACTTTTGATGCCACGCCGGAAAACTGGCAGAAGGCATTTCCCGATGCAAAAGCGCTGTCCGTATCGCTCACCCTCACCGGCCTTGCCCCGGGCACATATGCGCTGACGGAGCAGTATGTCAATCCGGAAAATGGCAGTGCCTACGAGCAATGGCTGGCCATGGGCGCGCCGGCCATAGAAACAGAGGAAGAGAATGAACTATTGAAATGCCGGGCAGTGCCCGCATTTCACAAAAAAGCGGTAACACTGGACGATGGACGCCTGGAATATCAGTGCAGCCTTCTGCCCCATGAAATACGGCTGGTAAAGCTTAGGAAACGGTCGGTTTGAATCGATTGAAAGCCTGACGGTGAGGTCAGGCTTTCGTAAAAAAGATATCGCTTTTATTATATAAAGGGTTAACTGCGCGGATTAGTCACGGTATAGTATCTCTGATTTTTACTTTTCGGTTTGTCCGGTATTGCCAATCGTATTATTCCGTCTTTTATGAGTGGCTGGACATACCGCCCCATCAGGTAGGCGATGGTGATTTCTGAGCCAAACTCCTTCTCCAGTTCCTTTCTGGTACGGGGCTGAGCACAAAATCTGATGATCCGTTCCGAAATTGGCAGCAGAGTATCCTGTCTCGGGAACGTCTCCTGATGCTGGTTGTACTGGCTGCTGTTTTTACTGTAGATCCCCAGGGATTCCCCCAGAAATTCCTGATGTGCCTGGCCGCCAGACCAATGCCGGTTAAACAATGTTACGCGGAATACCCCCCGTACAGATTCAAATACAGGCTCCGGCAAGCCGCTGGCCGCCATCGCTTTGCGTATGGTAGGTATTCCTGAGAAACGATTTTCAGTAAGCCCCAGTGTTTCTACGATTCTTGCAACAAAAGGGTTTCTCGTATCTGTCGACACCTTCCCCAGATTATCCAGGGTCAATCGTCCATACAGGCCGCCCGGGTTTTCCAGTACAAGCCGGTCCTCATACATTTGCAGAGCGATCGGTGCAAACTGCGTATGGATACTGTAATCCCGGTGAATGAGAGAATTAAGCAAAATTTCACGGATCGCAACCATCGGATAGGTTGTTGTATCGGTGCGTTCCCCTGTCCTTTCATCGATTTTAGTAGATACGGACATATTTCTCTTTATAAATTGATTGGCAAGCATGAGCATGTCCGGTATATTTCCTTCAATTCTCATATTGTCCGTAAACCGCTCACCGCTGTCTGAAATATCCCCCATCTGCCGCCCTGGTACGACAACTGCCGTAATACACAACTGGGGATAAAACGCCTGAGGATACTCACCCAGTGCAATGATCCCCGCCAATGTGGGCTGGCCGTCCAGCACAATCCCCTGAAGGCGCATGATCTGTTCCGCCGTCAATTCAGAAAGACGCGGAGACTGCTCTCTTAACCGTTCAAGATACCGGTTTAACTGCTTTTTAGAAAAGTCCTCCAATACTGCGCGCTGACACTTTTCCAGTTCATCCTGACTTTTTTTACGAAAGGCTTCGTAGCTGTAAATTTCATACTCTGTCATAAGCTTATCCGCCTCACCGACACGTATATACGAGCCTTTAATGCGGCCCACGCCTCTGTAAAAGCAAGGCTTTTTTTCATACTCTACTTCCTGTATTTCCGCACTCACGATAAGTTTATTCTGTATTTTTGTTACTGTAAATAATGGCCTTAGTACCGGCTCCATCTGATCACATTGATTTACAACCTTAACCTGCAAATCTGCCGCATCATACACGCCACACAACTGAAAATCCTGTTTTTCATCAATTCCAAACAAAATGACTCCGCCGCCGCTTTTATTCGATAAACTGGATAAAGAGTCAAATAATTTGGGGCAGCCCTGCTTTGCAGCTTTTACTTCAACCTCCGGCAATTCACTTCTTATCCCGATGATCCGGTCCACCAATTTTACCAGGTCTACTTCACGCATTTTGATCCCCCCCTAAGATTACTAACTTCATTATATAGTATTTTATGCGAATAAGCAACCCAAAATTCGCATAAAATTCAAATAAAATTAATTCTATGCGAATTTTATATGAATCATCATATTTTTATTAGAATACCTATAGATTTATACGAATCTCCAAAATTCTATGTGAATCCATATCAATTTATGAGAATCCCTGTTTCCATTAATTGTCACAAAATATTCGTATATTTCGCAAGTTTTTTATTGGTTTTCTCTAAATTCTATGGCATAATAAGAGTAACGAATATGTAACTGTTCATAGATGGACGAACGGTTACCCAAAGATTACTTACATAGGATGACGAAGCATGAGCAGAAAAATCAAGCGTAATTTTATTCTCGCAGCCCTGCTGCTGGGGGCCAGCGGCCTGATATCGCTTCTGGCCGGACACGCTGCCGGACTGGGTGAATGGTATTCCACCCATATATATCCATTGATCGTAGGGTCGGTAGGCCGTCTTTTTGGCGTGTTGCCGTTTTCTGCGTCAGAAATCGGTATCTATCTGCTTATTGTGACAGTCATCGCCGCTGGAATTTATACCCTTGTAAAGATTCTCGCAAAAAAGAGCCGGCCATTGTCCGCGCTTTACTACCTGTCCGGACTATTTCTCACCGCAGCGGTGCTTATGACGCTGTATGTCTTTAATTGCGGCATTAATTACCGCCGTATTTCATTTTCTCAAATATCAGGGATTGAAACAGGTCCATATACATTCGATGAATTAAAAGAAGTGTGCGTGTGGCTCACCGATGAGGTCAACCGCCGCGCTTTTGATGTGGAGCGGAACGCTGATGGTATCATGGTTTTGGAGGCTCCCGAGGGAAAGGCAGCCGTGGCTGCCATGAACCGTCTCGGAGAAATTTATCCGGCGCTGGCCGGCTATTATCCACAGCCCAAAGGACTGATCGTATCGGAAATTCTTTCCTATCAAAAACTGTCGGGCATTTATTCACCCTTCACGGTGGAAGCCAATTATAATCAGGATATGACGGATTACAATATCCCATTCACGGCCTGCCACGAGCTGTCACACCTGCGGGGTTTTATGCAGGAGGAGGAAGCGAATTTTATCGCATTCCTGGCCTGCAATGTTTCTGAGCGGACGGACTTCCAGTACAGTGGCTATCTTCTTGGCTGGATCTATGCCACCAATGCCCTGTACGCCGCCGACAAGGACGCGTGGAACGAAGTCTGCGACAGCCTGGAGCCGCAGGTGTATGTGGATCTGACCGCCAATAACACATTTTGGAAGTCCTACGAAGGCACCGTTTCAAAGGTTTCCTCAAAGGTCAACGACACCTATCTAAAAGCTAATGGCCAGAAGGACGGTGTCTTCAGCTACAACCGTCTGGTCGACCTGCTCATTGTTTATTATCAGAGCAATACATTCAGCCGGTAATCCTGCGTCAGTTTCACCCTTTCGCACAGAGCCGCTCCAGATATTCTTCAAGACATATATCCGCGTCGTAAATCTCTTTGGCGATGTCCTTACCCACATACCGGTAATGCCACGGTTCATAGATGATCCCGGTGATATCGCTCTTATCATTGGGATATCTTAATATAAACCCATATTTCCAGCTATTTTTCATAAGCCATTTCTGTACCGGCGTATCCTCCTGAGTTTCATTCAGGTTCTGATTATTAACATCGACAATGTCCAACGCCAGGCCCAGTTGATGCTCGCTCGTTCCCGGTACGGCGATGGCTTTGGCGGTCTCGGCCTGTGCATCCTCTTTGGAATAGCCCTGAGCCACCAGCTTATTTACATTGGCGTCAAACAGAGACTGCTGCGTTTCCCATGTCCGGTAAGAGGAACAAATTGTTGGTGACAGGCCCTCGGCCCGGCAGTCGTCCATCATTTCTTGCAGATCCGGGTAGCACCGCTGATCCACGGAATGGCCATTGCTCAGTTGTGTCAGTTCAATATCCGGATTTTCCGACATACTGTTCCATGGATTTACGAGCCGAAGGTTCCAGTCTGTCGGGCACTTACTGCTGTCCAGGTGCTCACGGGGGCCCATTTGAGCACTTCCTGCGGCACCGGCATTTCCCCCGCCATTTTGGTTACCAGAAACGCTGCCATCTCCGGTCAGCGCCGAATTTCCGGAAGCATTGCCATTTCCGGCGGCATCCGGGCTTTGCACCACCAAATGTTCCGGATTTTTAGAACTACCAGCCGCAACATCGCCCGGCATTAAAAGCATATAAACCATCCAGGATAAAAGCGCCGAGATACAGATCACCGCGGCGATCAGCAGCCAGAACCGCTTTTCCATATACAGCAGCCCGCGTCTTGGAACGCGCGCTCCTGGCCGTTCTTCTTCATTTCTATAATTTCTGTCATTCATAAAAACACCTCACTATGGATTCTTATCAGGTACATGAACCATCATAGCAAGGTGTTATAACAAACGGGCAACGTTCCGGCATCAAACCGGCATCATTGAAATTTGTGCTTCATCAGTTTCTAGAATAGATACGGGTGGTGGCGCCTGTGGCGCTGTTAAATGAATAATGGTCACTGTTCAGGCTCACTGAAAGCTTTAAAACATTTCCTGAGCTTTCAGTATATTGAAGGTACGCATAACTGCCATCATCCACGACCCGGACAGCCATCCGCGGGTCCTCCTGTGCAGGCACAGACTCCAGAGTCCTTTCCCCATCCCCGTCAGGCGCATTATAATCCACCGCAACCGTTTCTGCAAACGCAGGCTCATCTAAAAATGCATAAGTCTCACTGTCATAATTTTCACCGGCGTCCGAAGTTTCTTTGGGAACGCCGTGTGGAATGGATATATTTACCTTCGTCTGCTCCAGCCCATAATATTCCAAACAAAACAGAGAAAACGCATCGGTCAGACTGCGCAGTGTACGGTCCATATCCATATCCACATCCATAATCCGGGAGGATAATTCATCGGCCCAATAAACATAAAAGGACAAAAGCTTTTTGCTGGTGTCATCCATGATCATTTTGATATAATTACCTTCACCGTCAGTGATCAGGCATTCCCACAGCACAGCGGTCATCGTTATTTTCTTTGTGCCCTGCACCGTTGCCTGTGTATTGCCAGAACTATTCCGGCCACTGGTGTCCGCTGGAGAAATTTCAAGCTGCGCCGCAGCCATGACAGGCTTTTCGCTATGATCCATATTCGCGCGGGTATACCTTCCACTTCCTTTATCATACCGGTTCACAAAGATATCAAATAAAACCGTACACGTCTCCGGCACACCGGCCTTTCGCTCATATTCTGCCAGCAGCGCAAGCGCCTCCAGAGCCGAATCAAAAATCTCAGCCGAATCACTTTCAGCAGCGTCCTCATCCACGTTATAAGTTTCATACGTACTCCCGGCCAGCCTGAGATAATCCGTTATATTTAATTCCACGCCCACAGAAACAGCATCGGTGTTAAATGTCCAGGCCGCTCCAGAGCTGCTTGCATCCAGGTAGACGAATACCAGATCCGGAAGCTTAAGCCCCAGGACTACGCATAAAATAGCAATGCCCGTATACATCCAATGGCGTCTGATCTTCATAGCCGGCCTCCTTTCAGCTCCACGATAACACGGGTGCCTATATCCTGCTCACTCATAAACCGGATAGAACCATGATGCAGCTCCACGATCTTATTGCACAGCGCCAGGCCCAGGCCCACACCGCCCTGACGGCGGGAACGCGCCTTATCCACCCGGTAAAAGGCCTCAGTCAGATGCTTTAAGGCATCCGCAGGCATTCCCCGGCCATTATCAAGAATGCTCAGGCGGCAGCCCGAATCAGTCATACGCAGCGTCACATCGATACGTCCATTGCCATCAAACGCTTTCCGGGCATTATCCATAAGGTTCAGAAGCAGTACCCGGAAGGATTCCCCGTCCAACAGACATTTCCCGGGCTCACAATGACAGAAAATATCGATTCCCTGACTCTCATATACCGGACGGAGCTGGGCAGCCGTGGCCTCGATGAGCTCCGCCAGACTTACTTCCCCCAGCTTTATTTCCTGATGATCGGCCATAAGCAGGTTAAGAAGCTTCACCGACAGGCTCTCCAGCCGCTTTCCCTCGGAAAATATATAATTGGCGGCCTCTGCGGCCTCCTCCGGAGTCAATATCTGTCCGCGGAGCAGATCTGCATAGCCGATAATGGAGGTCATCGGTGTTTTCAGCTCGTGGGCAAAGCTGCCCATAAACATTTCCTGCTGCTCCATGGCATTTTGCAGTACCTCCACACTCTTTTGCACCTGCCCGGCCATATGGTCGAAATCCGACGACAACGCGCCGATCTCATCATTGGAATCGATTGCCACGCGGTAATCCAGATTGCCGGAAGCCAGCTCCCGGGAGGCTCTTGAGAGCTTTCCCAGAGGACGGGTCAGAAGATAGGCTGCGCTGTATGACAAAATCGCACATAATACCGCCATCATGCAAAAGACCTTCACATACGCCGACTGCTGCTGGCTGCGCATTTCATACGCCGGTGAAATGTCATACACCGTGCTCAGTGTCAGCGTATCTTTTCCAAGTGCAAGCTGCCCGGCAAATTGGATATAATGCCGTCCGCCGGCATCCGAAAAAGAAGTCCTAACAAAATGCTCCAGGTCGGGAGATACTTCGGCCTCCGGAAATGAGAGATGCTTTACATTGAGCTCATAGAGCACTTCATTTTCCGAGGTGAGCCTTAGCGCCTCCCATATATGCTCCCCCTGCCCTGACAGCTCGCCAATGGCATCGGAAACCTCCCCGGGAGCAGTCCACCGGTTCAGATTTCCAAGGACCTTCAACGTCGTTATGAGCAGCTCATAGGATTCTCTGGCCGCCCCCTGCTCCCGGCTCAGCGCATTCTGAAAGGAAATGGCCATGAGAGCGCTGCCGCCAATACCAAAAAGCAGCGCCAGCAGACCGATCATGCACAATGCTATTTTTATACGAAACTTCATCTTTTCACCTCAGCTATGCCGGACTCTTTTCTACGCCCAAAAGCGACAGCGGTTCGCCAGCGATTGGATAGCGGTTCATTGATCCGCTTCAAGCCGGTATCCCACCTTGTTCACAGCCCGCAGCTCCTTCTCCCAGCCCACCTTTTTCCGCATACGCTGGACGTGGAGATCCACGGTTTTACTTCCATATTCAAATTCTCCGCCCCAGACGCGCTCGTAGATCGTTTCCCGGTAAAGCGCAGTGTTCGGATTGCGCACAAATAACAGCAGCAGTTCGTATTCCAGATGGGTCAGGGCAATCTCCCGGCCATCCCGGCTGACACGCATGGACCGGGTATCCACCTCCAGGCCGCCGATGCATATACGGTCATCAGTTTTATGATACCTGCGCAGCACCACGTCCACCCGTGCCAAAAGCTCCAGCACCTCAAAGGGTTTGACAATATAATCCTCGGCCCCCATGCGCAGCCCCTTCACCCGGTCATTTACCGAGTCTTTGGCCGTAATAAATATGACCGGAACACCCATGGGTTTTATATATGCCATCAATTCAAAGCCGTCCACTGCCGGCAGCATGACATCCAGTAAGATCAGGTCGTATACCTTTTTCTCAATCATATCCGCCGCTTCATCGCCGTCAAAGGCGCAGTCACAAAAATATCCCGCTTTTTTCAGGCTCAGCCGTATCAGATTGGATATGGGCCGCTCATCCTCCACAATAAGAATTTTAATCATTTTCTGCCTCCTTAGGACCTGTATTATACATCATTCCGGCATCAAAACGGCATCAGAAACCCCGTGCTCAAAGCAAAAGCCAGCACCGCAGCGTGATCTGACCCAAGCCTGCATCGCAGCATGCTCAAAGCAAAGGCCCGCACCGCAGCGCGGCCAGGCCTTACGGGATTCAGCATGGCTCAAACGATATAGAAGTGAGCACCTGCTATCCATAATTAGATTCGCTTCATTACATGATACAAAAATCCGCCAGATCATCCTCCAGATACTTTAGGGCACTGTCCAGATCCTTTTCCTCTAAGGCGTCCAGTATAAGGGAATGATTTTTCAGATCATTGGGGATCGATGTGACATCCCAGTGCGGCCAGTACGTCTGAGCATAAGCCAGCTTCAGAAAATGCATGGCCTTGTCCAGTTCTCCGAATATGTACTCATTGCCCACATAGGAGGTCAGTTTCAGATGAAAACGCATATTCAGATCCCAGTGCTCCCACAGCCCGCAATTCCCGTCAGGGCAGGCGTCGGCGATCCGCCGCAGCGCTTTATAATCCGCCGCACTGAGTCGGCCAAAGCTTTTTTTCAGCGCGTACTTCTCCAGAATCCCGCGAAATTCCATAATGTTGGCCACCGTGGATATGGTAAAGCTGACCACCTGGTAGCCATACCTTGGTATATTCACTAAAATGCCCTCGCTGGACAATATCATCAGCGCTTCCCGCACCGGTGATTTACTGATGTGATACTTCTTCACCAGCTCTGATTCGTTAAGAATCTGGCCGCCCTTATACTCCCCCCGGACGATCCCGTCCAGTATATCATTATAAACTTTTTCCTTCAGGCTGCATCTCTTTTCCATAGTATTCCTCTTCCGTCCTCGTCCTCTTAAGTATCCCCGCATAACTCTTTCCACCTGCGCCACAGCCAAAGCTGCCCGCGGTGAACGAGCTTTTGATCATCATAGCTTACATGTTAGCAAAAAAACGCCCGAAAATCAATCCATTTCAATTTACTTACAAGAAATTCAAAATAATACCAATTTTTTCATCTAAACTGCTCAAAAAAATTGACAAATAGCGTCAGTGGTGATAATATTACTAATATGATTAGCAACGAAAAAACCTGCATGCGCAAGGGCTCAAACACCATTTGAGTAACAGTTCGGCCCCTATGAACTGTTACCTATTCGACGTTTATCGCAGTCCGGGCGCAAATAAAGCATTGACCATTGATAACTAAGGCAGTTATAATTACTATAACTGCCTTAGTTTTATACCTTACAGCGTAAAACGCCCATGCATACGGCATTCCCGCCGCATGCCCGGACAGGTATATCCGGTCAGGCAGGCAGCCGATCATTTCCACACAAATAGCGTGGAAGGTCCTCTATTTCTGAGAACACTAAAAAAAGACAGGAGGCTCATTTATGAAAGGAAAGTTTACGAAAGCATTATCTTTGCTGGCCGCAGTTGCAATGCTGGCTACCAGTCTGACCGCATGCGGCAAAGACCCGGTTGTTGAGGACACAAAGACGCCCGCAGCCACACAGGCCGCCGATGCCGGCTCCAATGAGACGGTTGGGGGGGGCACTGAAAAATCTTCCGATGACGCGCAGTCTACCGGTTCTGCTACTTCTGACGGTACATTTACTTACGCCATTGCCGGCGACCCCAACGAAACGGTCAACGTTATCACCACCTCCGACCGTTACGGCTTAACTACCGTTAAGATGATCTATTCCCCACTGTACATGAATAATGCGGACGGTATCAACTGGTTTCTGGCAACCGACTATACCGTATCTGACGATAACCTCACCTATACATTTACATTAAGAGATGACGTTACATGGTCCGACGGTGAAAAATTCACTGCCGATGACGTTGTCTTTACTTATGAAGAAATGGCCAAGGAGGAAAACCTCGGCTGGGCATACACGCAGCTCGTATATGACCAGGGCACGGTAAAGATTGAAAAGGTGGACGACTATACCGTATCCTTTACCTTCCCATTCGTAACACCCACAGCCCTTGAGATGTTAAGCCAGGTATTTATCATGCCGGAGCACATTTACAAGGATGTTGATGATTTCGAGCATAATGATTACAACATGAATTCCATCGGTACAGGCCCTTACCAGGTAGTAGAGTATCAGACCGGCTCCTATGTGAAGTTTGAAGCCAACCCAACCTACTTCAAGGGTGCTCCTTCCATTAAGAATGTTGTTTTCCGTATTATTGAAAATTCCGATACCGCTATCCTTGCCCTTCAAAACGGTGAGATCGACGCTTATCAGGCCACACCTCAGGAAGTCAGCAAGCTTGACCTGGATGCCAGCAACCTGCAGACCTTCTCCTACAGTGAAGGCCGTATCGGCTACATGATGTTCAACTGCAACAAAGTGCCCGATGAAAATGTCCGTAAAGCCCTTCTCTACGCTCTGGACAAGAAGCCGATGAACGACGCAGCTTTCGGTTCCGAGGAGTTTTACCTGACACCTTACACCTTCCTGCCGTTAAACAGCCAGTTCTACAATGATAACGTAGAAAAATATGAGCAGGATATTGAGAAATCCAAACAGATGCTTGAAGAAGCCGGAGCTACCGGACTGAAATTAAAACTGGGTTATATCTCCACAGATAACGTTCAGTCCACTCAGGCACTTTTCATCCAGGAACAGTTGGCTGAGGTCGGCGTGACGGTTGAACTGGCCGGCGGCGACGGAACTGCCATTTCCAACCAGATGAAGGACCCGAATAATGACTATGATATGTATTTAGGCGGCTACATCATGGGTATCGACCCAGAAACCTTCTCCAGTCTTTTTGAAACCGGTGCAGCTTATAACTATATGTTCTACACCGGATACGACCAGATCAACGATCTGTTCGCCCAGGGCCGCGCCGAAATGGATGAGTCTAAGAGAAAAGAGATCTACGCACAGCTTCAGGCCGAGATCCAGGATACCGGAGCATTTTATCCGATCATCTCCAACAACAAGATCCTTGTTATCAACAAGAGAATCCAGGGTGTTGAGGAAGCCGGACTCGTTCCCGTATACTGCTTTGAAGACACATCTTATCTGAAAATAGTCGAGTAAGTCGTAACAGTTCGGCCTCTCTGAACTGTCACAGCGGATCATATTCACTGAAAATGGCAGGAATTTTCCTGATTACCGGAAAATCCTGCCATTTTCCTAAATCAAGGAGAAATTCTATGGCAAAGTACATCACAAAACGTATTTTAACCGCGATTCCCCTGATTCTGGTGATTACCATTATCTGTTTTTTCTTAATCAATCTGGCTCCCTATGACGCCATCGACTCCATGACAACACCTAAAATGTCGCCGGAGCTGGTGCAGATGATACGTGAAAAGTATGGTTATGATAAGCCGGCATATGAACAGTACGTTCGCTGGCTTGGCGGAATCTTGAGCGGTAATTTCGGTTATTCCATCGTTACAAAAACGGACATTTTCAGCGAGCTTGCAACACGTATTCCCAATACGATCAAGCTGGTGCTCCCGGCTTATCTGACGGCCTATATACTGGCCATCGTTCTGGGCCTGCTGTCCGGTTCCCACAAAAATAAGCGGCTGGACAAAATTATCGACGGTATCGCGTCTTTGGGCATCGCCATGCCGACCTTCTGGATCGCCATGCTCTTTATCTATTTCCTTGGGTATAAACTGAGGGTATTGCCCATTCTCGGCATGCACACCGTGGGCGTCAATACCATGGCCGATTTCTTCAAGCACTTTATCATGCCCTTTATTGTGCTGACGATCGCCTTTATCCCGGACAATTTAAGGTATGTCCGGTCCTCGACCATTACCCAGTATTCCGAGGATTATGTCATGGTGCAGAGAGCCTTCGGCGCCTCCAAGGCAGAGATCATGTTCAAACATGTCTGTAAAAACGTTCTCCTGCCGGTTATCACAAAGCTGGGGATGGCGCTGCCCACACTGGTTACCGGTGCGGTGATCACAGAAACCGTATTCAGTTGGCCGGGTATCGGACCTTACTTCATCAAGGCCGTACAGGGGATGGATTATCCGATCATTATGATCATCCTCGTGCTCTCCTCCACCCTGGTCATCCTTGGCAATCTGATTTCCGATATTTTATACTGTGTGACCGACCCAAGAATAAGAAAGATGAGGTGAGCCTATGGCAGTGAATCATTCGCGTAAAAGACGCATGGAAAATGTATGGGATGCCTTAAAGAATGATAAAGTCGCTATTGTCTCCATCATTTTTCTAGCAATCATTATTATATTGGCAATCATTGCACCACTGCTGCCCTTAGAGCCCAACAAGACCAATGTGGCCCATATGCTGGAAGCTCCGTCCTGGCAGCATCTTTTCGGAACCGATGAGGTAGGCAGGGATTATCTGGCCCGCGTTATTTACGGCGGCCGCGTTTCCCTGATGGTTGGTATACTGGCCATGCTTATGAGTGTATTTGTCGGCGTGACCGTGGGAACACTGGCCGGATATCTGGGCGGTATTGTGGACGCCATCCTTATGCGTTTTGTGGACGTGCTGCAATCCATTCCCTGGCTGATCCTGGTTACGGTTATCAGTATCTTTTTCAAGCAGGGGCTAAGCTCTATTATTATCGTGATCGGATTTTTCTCCTGGATGGAGATCGCGCGGCTTGTGCGGGCGGAGATCATGTCCATCAAGGAGCGGGAATATGTGCTGTACGCGGACTTTTCCGGCGTGCCGCTGTTTAAGATGATCTTCCGTCATCTGATCCCCTCCGTACTTCCGACCATTATCATCGCCGCGACAACGAGTATATCCAATGCCATTATGACTGAATCTTCCTTAAGCTTTCTTGGCATCGGTATACAGGAACCCTTATCCTCCTGGGGAAAATTACTGCAGAGTGCCCAAAGTAATCTGCAAAATGCTGTTTATATGGCGATCATCCCGGGCCTTCTTATCATGCTGACAATTTTTGCATTTAATAAACTCGGTAACCTTCTGCGGATTTACGTAGATCCACGTGTCATGGACGGAACCCGATAGGAGGCGAAATGATGGAAAACAATAAGACAATACTTGAAATAAATAATCTGACGACCACCTTCCGCATCCACAAATCACTTGTCCAGGCTGTGCGGGGCGTGTCGCTCCATGTGGATGAGGGCGATATCCTGGCCATTGTGGGCGAGTCCGGCAGCGGTAAAAGTGTGACAATGAAATCCGTCATGGGCATCCTTGGCGAAAATGCCACAGTGAAGGCGGACGCTTTAACCTTCCTTGATAAGGATATACTGAATATGCCGGAAAAGGAAAAAAGAAAAATGCGCGGCAAGGATATGGCCATGATTTTTCAGGACCCGATGACCGCGCTGAACCCGCTGAAAAAGATCGGTTATCATATGGTGGAGGTTCTTCGCCGCCATCAGCAGCTTTCGAAAAAGGAAGCTGAAAAGGTAGCTGTGGAAATGCTGGCAAAGGTCGGCATCCCTTCACCGGAAAGCCGTATGGACCAGTATCCCCACGAATTTTCCGGCGGTATGCGCCAGAGAGTTATGATCGCCATGGCCCTGTGCTGCCAGCCCCGTCTGCTCATTGCCGACGAGCCTACCACAGCTCTGGACGTGACCATACAGGCGCAGATCCTGCAGCTTTTAAAACAGCTCAGCGAAACCGAGCATATGAATATTATTTTGATCACCCATGACCTGGGCGTTGTGGCCTCCCTGGCCAAGCGCATCGAGGTTATGTACGGCGGCCTGATCATGGAGGAGGGAACCACAGAAGAAATCTTCTACCATCCCACCCACCCGTATACCCGGGCGCTGCTCCACGCCATCCCCAAATGCGAGAGCGGCTGCCGCGAGCGGCTGGAGCCGATTCCCGGCATGGCGCCGTCGCTGGCCAATCCTCCGGAAGGGTGTCCATTCGTCACCCGGTGCCGTTTTGCCTGTGACGACTGTAAAAAGCAGATTCCGGATATGAAGCGCTACTCAGACACCCAGGCCTCCCGCTGCATCTTTACGAAGGATGAGCTGGATGCCAAGGAAGCGGCGACTGGCACAAAAGCGGCTAAAGAAGCGGCGAGCGATAAAAAATCAGCCAAAAAAGAGGCCGCTGCTGCAAATAAAGGAAAGGAGTGAGATGCCCATGGAAAACAATAATAACTATTTACTGGAAGCTGTCAACCTGTCCAAATACTTTCCCGTTAAAAACTTTTTCGGAAAGCTTGTTCAGGAAGTCAAGGCCGTGGACAGAGTCACTCTCTCCATAAAAAAGGGTGAGACGTTCGGTCTTGTGGGCGAATCCGGCTGCGGTAAATCCACACTGGGCCGCACGCTGATCCGTATGTATGAGCCCACGGACGGAGTTTTAAAATACGACGGCCACGATATAACAAAATTAAAGGGAAAAGAACTGCTCAGCTACCACAAGCGGATGCAGATCATTTTCCAGGACCCCTACTCCGCTCTGGACCCCCATCAGAATGTGCGGGAGATCATGGCAGAGCCCATTACCGTTTTTGAAAATCTCACCTCCGCACAGCTCGATGAACGCATCGTGGATCTGCTGGAAAAGGTAGGAATGAAGGGCGATGACCTGGAAAAATACGCTTATGAATTTTCCGGAGGCCAGCGCCAGCGTATCGGTATCGCCAGAGCTTTATCCGTAAAACCGGAGTTTCTCCTCTGCGACGAACCGATCTCCGCCCTGGACGTGTCCATTCAGGCCCAGGTGGTCAATGTGCTGGAGGATTTACAGCAGGAGCTGGGGCTTACGTATCTGTTTGTCGCCCACGACCTGTCCATGGTCCGCCATATCTCCGACCGCATTGGTGTTATGTATCTTGGAAAGATCGTGGAGAGCGGTGAGAGCGACGAGGTTTACGACAACCCGCAGCATCCATACACGCAGGCGCTGCTCACCTCCATTCCCATCGCTGACCCGAAACGGGCACTGGCACTGGAAAACTGCGGTATCGAGGGCGATCTTCCAAGTCCTCTGCATATTCCGTCCGGCTGCCGTTTCCACACACGCTGCCCCTACGCCACCGAACAGTGCAAACAGCAGGAGCCCGACCTGGTTGAACGTACGCCCGGCCATTTTGTAGCCTGCTGGAAGGAATAGATAACCGTTTGGAGGGCCGGACTATACAAAAGTAACCATTAGGCCCTGCCAAACTGTTGCAATGCAAATATAAAAAAGTGAGGAACAAATATGCTGTCAAAGGAACTTTATGAAACCTATGTGCAGATATTAAAAGATGAACTGCTGCCGGCCATGGGCTGCACAGAACCCATTGCCATCGCTTATGCCGGAGCCATAGCCAGAAAAGCGCTGGGATGCCTTCCGGACCGGGTGGTCATCGAGGTCAGCAGAAATATTATAAAAAACGTTAAAAGTGTTGTTGTTCCCCATACCGGCGGTATGCGCGGCATCCAGGCCGCCGCAGCCATCGGTATTGTAGCCGGCGATGCGGCCAGAGAGCTGGAGGTCATCTCTAACGTGACCCAGGAGCAGATCGCCGACACATGCCATTTCCTCAAAACCACGGACTGCACGGTGGAAGCATCCAAATCCGACTTTATTTTTGATATTTACATCACCGTATTTAAGGATGGAGACAGCGCCTCCGTGCGGATCATAGATTTCCACACCAATGTGGTGCTCATCAAACATGGTGATGAGCTTCTCCTGTCCAGGGAGGTTACCGGCCGCAAGGAATCCGCCCTGGCAGATAAATCTACACTGACGATCGAGCATATTTACGAATTTGCCGAGCAGGTGGATATCAACGATGTGAAGGCGGTCCTGGACCGGCAGATCAGCTATAATATGGCCATCGCTGAGGAAGGACTGAGGGGCAATTACGGCGCCAATGTGGGCAAGGTGCTTCTGGATACCTACGGTGAGGGCGACGTAAAGGTGTGCGCCAAGGCGATGGCCGCGGCCGGCTCTGACGCCCGCATGAATGGCTGTGAGCTCCCGGTAGTCATTAACTCCGGCAGCGGTAATCAGGGAATCACAGCTTCGGTGCCGGTGATCGTATACGCCAGAGAGCTGAAGGTTCCGGAGGACAAAATGTACCGGGCGCTGATCATCTCCAACCTGTCCACCATCCATATTAAAGAGGGCATCGGCCGTCTTTCCGCTTACTGCGGTGCAGTCAGCGCCGGCTGCGGATGCAGCGCCGCTATATCCTATCTTTACGGCGGCGGCTTAAAGGACGGTTCCCACGCCATCGTCAACAGCATTGCCATTGTCTCCGGCATGATCTGCGACGGGGCCAAGGCCTCCTGTGCCGCAAAGATCGCCTCCTCCGTGGACGCCGGTATACTGGGCTATTTCATGTACCGCAACGGCCAGCAGTTTGTGGGCGGCGACGGCATTGTGAAAAAGGGTGTGGAAAATACGATCAAGAGTGTGGGGATGCTGGCATCGGAAGGGATGCTGGAAACCGACAAGGAGATTGTTAAAATTATGATCGACGAGGAGAACTTCTGCTCGTAGAGTTGTACGTGGTTTTATAGCGTAATAAAAAGGCGGGGCCGGTGTGCTGACGTGGAGGAATTGCCCGAATACGGGTGAAAGCTCCAGTACAACATTGCATTAATTTCGCAGCAATGCTGTACAAGGCAGCAGACCGGCCCTTTATGATTGTTACGCCAAGGGCTTATGCCATATAAGCGGCCCCGGCCGTCGATGGAGTACGAACGCCACAAAATCATCATCAAATACCCAGTCCTCCAGCTCACGCTCCTCCAGCAGTATAGGCATCCGCTCATGGATCGGGCTCACCGAATCGTTGGCCCCGGTGGTCAGTATGACAAATCGGCCGCCATCCTCTGTCCGGTTTTTATCCGCATCCGGATAGAACCTGTAAAATCCGGCCATGAACAAAACCGGCGTATCCGGCCTGCGAAAGGTGATCTTATCTTTATTTTTATCCCACTCGTAAAAGGCTGACGCAGGCACGATACAGCGCCGGAACTTAAGACTGTCCTTAAACATGCGCTTCTCCAGCGCGGTTTCACTGCGGGCGTTAAAGATGACGCCCTTTCCACGGATGCCGGGAAAGCCCCATTGCATGCGCCGCGCCTCCAGTGCGGTTCCCGCAGGTAAGAGAATGGGCGCTGCGCCGGATGGGTAAATATCCCCGGATGTAAATAATTCTCCGGCCTCCATACTGAATTTTTCGTTGACCCGGTGCACGATCCGCATAATTTCACGGGCCGTGGCATCATCAACATAATACCTTCCACACATAATGAACCTCCTGTCATAAAATTATTATCTCACGGCAGTTCATCATTATGCGCTTTTTATATGCGTTCATACTTGCGCCAGGTAAACTTCACATTCTCACAGGTGCCGCCATGAGCCATCAAAATAAATCATAGCGTCACCGAACCGTGATCAGCTCGCCCTTTTTCAGCCGCAGCACTTCGTCCGCCTGCTTCGCCATCGCATTGGAATGGGTCACTATGACCACGCACTTATTCATCTTATGCGCGCTCTCCCTTAATATCCCGGCGATTTCCTCCGCGGTATCCTCGTCCAGATTTCCGGTAGGCTCGTCGCCCAGTATGACGCCGGCATCCGAAGCCAGCGCACGGGCGATCGCTACCCGCTGCTGCTGTCCGCCGGAAAGCTTGAGTACATTTCTTCCAGCCTCCTCCCTCGTCAGGCCAAGGCGCTGCAATATGGGCAGCGGCGGAAGTTTGCTGATGAGCGCCACATTTTCTGCGGGTGTCATATAATCGATTAAATTGTAGCTCTGGAAAATAAACGCCACGTTCTTTTTCCTGTGATTGGCGAGCCCTGTGTGTTCTATATCTTCTCCCTGGTATGCCACCCGGCCAGCATCCGGGCTGTCCAGGCCCCCTAACAGGGATAACAGCGTGGTCTTGCCACAGCCCGAAGGACCTATGATGGCATAAATCCTGCCGGTTTCAAATTTTGCCGATACATCCTTTAATATGTTTTTTCGGCCGTCATAAGAATATTTTACAGATTCCAGCTCCATAATACACATGATTCTTTTCCTCCTTCAGCGTAACGTTTTCGTACGGTCTGCGCAGTGAACGCACAGACCTGCCTGAACGGTTCCTTAACTCATTTTTGATAAGATTTCCTTTGGCTTTAACCGCAATATAGGCAATGCTGCCAGCGTTACGGAAACAATGATCAGCCCAAAACCCATGCCAAACTCCAGCACAAGCAGGCTCAGGGATACGGTCACATCGATCTGTGTCAGCTCCGTCTTGCTGTCAAACACCGGATTCAACGCATCACCGTTCATAACAATACTTCCGTCAAGCTCTGCCATATTTTCCTTTTGCTGCACCTCGGGCGATTGAGACAGGGTATAGTCCAAAAGCTGACGCCCCACTGTTTTAGCAATACCACCGCTCAAAGCCATCGCCAGCGAGAACGCCACAATGGCGATCAGTACGGCTTCCACCAAATACTGCCCCCATATTTTAAGCTTCCCGACGCCAAGTGACAGGAGCACGCCGCTTTCATGGAGCCGCTCCCGGACGCGTCCGGCCAGCACAAGATAAAGCACAGCGGCCCCTACGACCATGATCAATATAAGCAGTATAGTCATCAGCCGGCTCATATTTTCCAACGGCTCCATGACCGCCGCCACCTCCGTGTCATCCACATCAATAATAAAATCCGAGGGGTCAAATCCGTCTATTTTTTTCACTTCAGACACAATAGATTTAAGCATTGCCGGATCATCCACATAAAAATAAATATGACCATAGCCCTCATCAATGGCGGGCGGCCGTGCCGATAGCAGGCTGTTTCGCGTAGTAAATATGGCGTTGTCCATGGAGAAATTGCTCATGCTCATGCTGGAGCTGCTGTGGGCCGTGGGGCTAAACAAACCGATGATCTCCACCGGCGTCATCGTATCCTCCGCCGTCCGCCCTTTTTCCCTGGCATAATACTCGGCATCACTGAGATAGATCGTATCTCCAACAGCCAGTCCGTTTTTTTGAGCCAGCTCCTGACTGATGATAGCCACACGCTCATCCTCCCGTGTAATGTGCCGGCCTTCAACCAGCTTTACATAGCCATTAGCAAAATATGTATCAAACGTCGTATCCGTGCTTCCATAGCCGTTGACAAGCTGATTTACATCCCCAAAAGCGGCTAACAGAGCGCTCATATCATTTTTCCCATCCGCATCCTCGATCAGCTCCAGCCGCTGCTTATTACGGCCGGACAGCATCACCTTTTCCTCATAACGGGCATTCCAGCCCCGGATACCCGGAATATTATCCATGATCGAATCCGCCAGCTCAGGCGTAAGATGCGCCCCGGTATAATAGGATTTGGAGCCGGAAAAGCCATTGCCGCCCACATCGTAGGACTTCCACCGCCCCGGATCGCCGGTGTTTTGACTGAGCATGAACATGCCGCCAAGCGCCTGACGCACATTGAGCTGTGCCGTTTGCGCAGCATCCTTTATGGCAATGCCGGAAAGGACCAGGGTGGCAATGACCAGAAGTATACCAAATAATATCAGTGTCTTATTTTTCTTGCGCACCACATACAGGAACGCACGATGAAATAGTGACATAAAAAAACCATCCTTTCATAATTGAATAGTTTTATCTTACGAAAGAATGGTTGGATTTTGATGTGTATTTTATTTAATTTTGATTAGGGATTGGATGGCGCACGGACTACGGCTGCTGCACAGGCAGGCCCACAGTTACGCGCACACAGCCAGGGCCATTTTCTATATGGCAGGACATATGATGCAGATCCATAATCGTTTTCACAATATAAAGCCCAAGCCCGCTGCCGCCGGTGGCCTTGCTCCGGGATTGATCGACTCTGTAAAACGGCGTAAACATATGGGCCAGATCCTCGTCGGACAGGGTCACGCCGGTATTTTCCACCTCCAGCACCGGACAGCCATCGGCATTTTTCAGCCTTATATAAACATCTGCGCCCTCCGGTGAGTGGCGGACGGCGTTACCGATAATATTGGACAATGCCTTTTTAAACAGACTGTAATTTACAGTTACGCACAAGTCCTCATCCTGTCCGCACCAAATATGGATATTCTTTTTACCAGCCAGCACGGATATATCCCGGACGCAGCCATGGATCATCGGCCACAACGGCACATCCTCCAATGTTTCCTCCACATTCATAACCTCCATGCGGGAGATCGCCAGGATTTCCCGAACGAGATACTCGATATTTTCAGCGGCATCCAACGCCTGGGGCAGATACTTGTCATGGTTTTTGTAATCGCCAAAGCCCAGGACCATGTTTTCAAGCTGCCCCTTCAAAACGGTCAGCGGCGTTTTCAGCTCATGGGATACAGCCGTAAAAAAATTCCGCCGCTGTATCTCCAGTGCTTTGAATTGTTCCACGTCCTCGCACAGTCGGCTGTTGGCCATCTCCAATTCCTCCATAGACGCCTTCAGCCGGGTAGCCATTGTATTCAGGCTCAGGGCCAGCACGCCGATTTCATCACTGCGCTTCACATCACATTGCCAGGTCATATTTAGTGCTCCAGCCGGCCAAAAACCCCGCTGCCAGCACTGCCTATTTTGCCATCTGCCGCGTTGTCGTCGGTCAGCGGAGGAACCACTCCGCTTCCTTCCTCCGCCTTGCAGGCTGACAAAATATTCAGCACTGGCAGTGTGATTTCCGGCTGGCTGGAGCACTAATTCTGTCATACGCTTTGAAATTTCACTGATTTTAACGATCGGGTTTACGATGCCCCGACTGCAGATCAGAGCGCTCAGCGTGGAGATCAGCAAAATCACCCCAACCGCCACCGGAAGGATTTTTACAAAGATAATAAATATTTCATTATCCGTCTGAGAAATAGATGTTATCACAAGCGTGTATGCTCCGTCTTTATTTTTAAAATGAATATCTTCTGTATAGCTGGACGTTGAAAAATTGCTTTCCTGGGCGTCCAGCACGCCAAAAGAAAAAGTTTCACCATCCTTTATTAATGAAGCCACGGAGTTATTTTCTATACAGAAATTATAGATTTTATCTCTGGCACTCTCAAAATCCATAGCCTCCAACTGGCGGACAAATGCATTAATATTTTCCTCAAGCTGGTCGGCCGCCACAAGCCGGTAACGCTGGGGAATCACGGTCATCACAATGGCGTATATTCCCAGACTGCACAGTGTGAGCGCTGTAAACACCCAAAGAAATACTTTAACGCTGAGACTTTCTCTAATCCTTTTTCGCAATCTTATATCCCACCCCTCTGACCGTTTCAATATAATCGACACCAAGCTTCCTGCGCAGATTCATAATATGAAAATTAACACCCTTCTCATCCCCGGCAAAATCATAGCCCCAAACAAGATTGAGCAGCTCATCCCGGGAAAATACGCGGCCAATATTTTTCATAAAAAGTAATAAAATATCAAACTCCAGATGGGTCAAAGCAATCTCACGGCCGTCTACATGCACCTCCCGCCGGACTTCACTCAGCTCCAGTCTGCGGTAACGAAGCACAGCTTCCTCCTCGTATCCACTTCGGCGCAGCATGGCTTCCACCCGCTTTAAAACAAGCCGAATGGAAAACGGCTTTGTAATATAATCATCCGCAAGCAAGTCAAAGCCACGGACCTGCTCATCCTCAGAATCCAGCGCTGTTATGAGGATTATGGGCACCTGGGATTCCTGGCGGATCTGTTCGCATACGCCATAGCCATTGATCTTTGGCAAAAGAATATCCAGAAGAACCAGATCAAACGGCTGCGCCCGGAAGCTTCGGATACCCTCAAGGCCATCAGACGCCGTCACTACCTCGTAGCCAGCGCAGGTCAGCGGCTCAGACAATATATTCCGGATCGCCTGTTCATCTTCAATTATAAGTATCTTCTTTGCCATAACATTTCCTCCAGTAAAAACCATTGCCATTCCGACCCATCCACACAATTATGTGATGCTGTTAAAAATAGTTTGCCGACTTTTTGTAAAATTTCGGTTCCTTTAATTATAATACAATTTGATTAGTTTTTGATTAGATTTCTCTCCGTATATAACGCCAAAAGGCCGCCGCAGGCCGAAAACTGTTGTGGTCCAACGCTCCCTATGGAGCCGATCCCACGCCGCAAGTCTCCGGCCGTCCGACAGCCTTCTCAATCTTTGCAACCGTTCAGAGGGGTGAACTGTTACACATTTATTCTCACAATCATGCTTCCTTTATCAGGGCCTTGGTGATCTCCGCAATATACATCACGTGATAATCGTTCTCCGGATACCAGGTTACCTCATTCTCCGGCAGGTCAAAGCACTCCGGAACGATAGCGCTGTGATACATCTTTTTACAAATAAGGATCATATCCGCTTCCTCAAAGGCCGGTGTTCCGTCAATAAAACATGGCGTCAATCCGGCGGCGCCAATCTTATCACCATCACGCCCGGATGCAGAGCCGCATAAGCTTAAAGCCTTGCGATACTGCTCATTGAAAAATGTTAAGGAAAATGTATCATTTGCATCCACAAATTCCTTCGTGTAACGCTGCGGACGGATATAGGCCGTAGCTACGTTCTTCCCCCACAAAACACCTGCGCCGCCCCAACTGGCCGTCATCGTATTGCACTTTTCTTCGGTACCGGCAGTGATCAGCATCCATTCGCGGCCGATTTTATGGAACGGATTAAAAGGAACCTGCTCAATATTGACTTCTTTAAATGACATAACGATCATCCTTTCTACTATTGTCTATGACCAGTATACACAAATTTCCCCGGTTCCGCAATCCCCGTCAGTGACACCAAAGGCCCGGGTGCCCGACGCCGTTACTATTCACGGAGGCGATGTTCCGCGAGGTGTTTTGCGGCACCAAAATGCGTCTAAACGCAGTTTATGTGCATCGCGCAGCGTGTTACTGTCCACGTATTGCCGGAACGGCGGACGTGTCACAGGCTCCCATAAACACGTACACCGCCAAGCCAGGTTTCCAGGACACGAATGTTCCCGATACGACCAGCGTCACCTTCCGGATTGAGGCTTTCCGGTTCAAAATCCAGCGGATTTAGCTCTAAAATCACAAAGTCCGCCAGCATCCCTTCCTTAATATCCCCTTTGATATGTTCCTCAAAAGACGCGTAAGCCCCGGCAATGGTATAAGAATCCAGCGCCTCTTTTACAGTCAGCGCCTGGTCCGGCAAATAGGGGCCGCAGGCGCCATCGAGAGATTTGCGTGTCACGGCGCACTGTATCCCGCGAAGCGGTACCGGCAGCTCCACCGGGCAGTCGGAGCCGCCCGACATCGTCACTCCCAGCTCAAGAAAACGTTTGTAATTATAACTGGATGCCGCACGTTCCCGACCCACACGGGCTTCCACAATGCGGATATCGTAATCCAGAAAGATGGACTGGATATATGCATGCAGATTCAGCTTCTGAAACATTTCATAATGCTCCGGCTTCATAATCTGGCAATGGACCACACCACAGCGATGATCCCCCGCCGCCCCGTGGCCGTAAGTATCATCGTAAGCAGCGTCACCTTTTTCACTGCCCGGGGCCTCGCCGCCGCACAGCACGGACGCAAAGGCTTTCAGCACGTTATCCATCATCCCGTCACCGATGGCGTGGATACACACCGGCATTTTGGCGGCATGGGCAGTTGCGATCATTTCCCGCAGCACCGGATACTTGTAGACCTCGATCCCACAGGTGTCCGGAGCATCGCTGTAAGGCTTAGTCATGTAGGCGGTGCGGGCTCCCAGAGAGCCATCGCCCAAAATCTTTAAGGGGCCCGGTTTAAACATCAGTGATGGGGCTGCGTCCTCACCCCTGGGGACACCGGAGCCCGGATATTTTGAATAATCGTACATTTCCAGAAATTGGCGCAGATGACTGACATCGCCAAGCTGGCACTGCTCGTTGACACGGACGGTCAGCCGTCCTTTTGCCGCAAGCTCCTCGTAAGCCTGAATGACCATCGCCCAGGAAACTGATGGCAATGCCAGGAAATCATCGGACTGGACAGAGGTGACGCCATACCGGTTCGCCTCCCGCGACGCAGTGATCAGCATGGCTTTCACATCCTCCAGAGAAAACGCCGGCATCCGCGCATATACAAGCTCCATGGCATTCTCCCGGAAAATCCCCAGCAGCCGCCCGTCACTATCCGTATCTATGTATCCACCCTCCACGTCCACCGAATGCTCTAACTCCAACAGCTCCAGCGCCCGTGAATTAACCACGCACATATGACCGCAGGCCCTCACGGCCATCACCGGCCGTCGGTCATCCACCAGGTCCAGATCATCCCGGGTAATGAGCCGCTGCTCATCCATAAAATAATCCTGATTAAAGCCGCGGCCGCATAGCCACTGGCCCGCCTTTGCCGGATGCGCCGCAGCCCAGCTCCGAAAGCCATCGATCAAATAGCCAATGCTGTCTGTGCAAACGGATAAGTCTGCACATGACAGAGAATAACCAAAATTTAAAAGGTGCATATGCGAATCATTAAAGCCGGCGCAGACAAACCGCCCCTTCAGATCTGTCACTTCACCGTCATACGCCATAGCCCCCGCATTGTCACCCACATAGACAAAACGGCCGCAATCTACGACAAATGCCTGCTTTAGCCCGTCCTGAGTGTATACATTACCGGATATAAAAATATTCATCCGCACCACCTCCATGATCATTACTGTTATTATTTATATCATAAAGCGTGGAATTTATCCAGTTCTTTACTATGAAAGTCATCATGTGGGGGCATAGTTGGAGAAGCTTGCTTCACCAGCTATACACACATTTGATGCCCCCAAAAGTATGAGGACGGGCTGACGCAGGCAGCATAAAGTCATCATACTTTTGCGGCGATTGTAGGAGTGCGGAGCACGGAGCAATCGGCTTTCATGTATAGTGATGATTGGGCCGCCAGGCACAATCATGTCTGTTTAGATCCTACGCTCCGGTAAACAGATCCTTCAACCGCGTCCATACGTTTTCCTCTGCCGGCTCCGGCTTTGGCGGCTTCACCACAGTTTTTTGGATTCCGGCGGTCTGAATGACAAACTGAACGGACGTTACCTTTTTATTTTGAGGGGATACAAAGGATACCGGTTTGAAGTCGGATGTATCGTATTCCGCCTTCTGCTCATTTATGTATGTCTCAATCTCATCCGGAATCCGCCCGGCATTATCGTCCAGTGACGCCAGCCCATCGGATAGCTGCCCGGCTCCCCCCGAAAGGCTGGCGAGCCCTCCGGCCATGCTGTCAATGCCGCCGGTCAGTTGCCCGTAGCCGCCGGCCAGGCTTCGGACACCATCGGTATAGCTCACTAAACCATTATGAAAGCTGCCGTAGTTTTGTGCCAGCTTTGCGATCCCGTCCTTCAAAGCATTGAGTGCGTCCTCCAGGCTGGTTCCTGTGGTTCCGGCGTTCTCCAGCGACGCGCCAAGCTGGGCCCTGATACCTTTAAGCGCTTCGGAAATAGCCGCGGCATTTTGCGCCAGCTCCGGCAGATGGTCGCGAACCGCATAAAAAGCCGGAGCCACGGCGGCATAGGTGCCTTTGACGGTCTGAGCCGCCTGATAGGTCGTAATAAGCGCGCCCAGAGCGGCATTGTCCGGATTGGCAGCCATAAGAGCGCCGATATCCGCCTCCCCCACAGACGCTGCCGGGATTGCCGCAACTGCTCCGTCCATGGCGGCGATCGCCTGGTTCAACCCTTCAGTCAGGCTGCCAATACCATCACTCAGACCATCAAGGCCGCCTGCCAGCTCGGTCAGGCCTTCGGGAAGCGCCGCCAGGGCAGAAATATCAAATCCGTCCATATCTGCGGATGCCAGCACTTGGTTCATCGTTTGGAGCGCATCCAGAATCTGCTGGGAACCTCCTGACAGATTGGCGGAATTATTGCTCAGCTTATAAAGACCGCCGCCAAAATCCTTTGCGCCGGACTGTAAGCTGGCCGCACCGCTTTTCAGCCGGGCAGCGCCGTCATTTAACTGGGCGGCACCCAAGCTTAGCTGGCGGATCGCCGAGGCCAGAGCGTCAAGGCCGTCGGTCATTTGGGAAATATCCCCCATTTCCAGTTCCATGGAAAAGGGTACCGCCGATATGGAAATACCGGTCATTTCAAAATCGGTCACATCAGCCTCAACGATCATATCTCCGTTTTTACCGGGCAGCACCGTAAAATTTTGCAGCTTGTCACTGCCCGCATTGGCCGGTGTCGCTCCCTTGGCCACGATATTTACGCATCGGCCGCCGTCCAGTGTGACGGTTACCTGGAGCATATAATTATCGTAAAAGGGCGCTGTTATATTTTTATTTTTGAAGGTCTGGATATGTATTTTCAGATGACCGGACGCTCCGGCCAGGGCCTTTGCCTCCACGGCCTTTCCATCTAATGTATACTTGATAACAATATCCCATGGCAATTCCTTCGCGATCATATTTCCCTGATAGAAAAAACGTCCGGGAACCGCCTGGACACGGACCGTTCCGTCATCGCAGGTGATCGCGTTGGTATTGGTCAGATTTTTTACCGAATCAAAACGTCCGTAATCCGTCAGAAGTCCTTCTGAGGTCACGTCAATGATATTCACAGAATAAATATTCTCCACAGCGCCGTCATTGCCTGCAAGCGCATATAAAACCTCTTCCCTAGAATCAAATTCCGCTTCCTCCGGGTCCGCTGAAGCCTGCGCTTTTTCCGTTTTCTCCGGGGTTGCCGGGGCCTGCGCTTTTTCCGTTTCTTCCGTGCCCGCCGGGGCCTGCGCCTGGGCGGCCATCCCAAACCACAGCGCCGCTGCCATAAATAATGCCATTCCCTTAAATACACCATGTCGTTTATTCATTATGTTCCACCTCCAATTTATCGTCGCCCACTGGGGCCTATGCCTGAGCGGTCATCCCAATCGTTCAGAAGCATCGATTTCTGACGAATATCGTCATCAAAATTGCTTCGCGGCAGGCCCTATGTCTGTAAAATTTACGCGTTCGTATGTTTTCCTGCGTTCATGGTCGTTTTAGAAATCACTTTATCAAACAGCATAAGCAATGCGGGCAGGACACCGACGACCATCAAAAAGGACAACAGCGTTCCGCGGCACAGCAATGCGCCCATGGCCGCCACAATGGTGTTTGTGGAACGCCAGTAAAGACAAAAGCCTGCGCCGGACAGAGTCACCGCAGAGACGATCACCGAAAGAAGATTCCGGCTGCTGGCCGTATTTATGGCTGCCCGTTTGTCCATGGTCTGCCGCGCCCGCAAATACCCCTGGGTAAACAAAATAGCGTAGTCGATCGTGGCGCCCAACTGCACCGTATGGATGACAAGAAAGCCTATGTAGCTTAATGAGGTTCCTGTAAAATATGGGATCGCCAGATTGATCCATATGGCGGATTCAATGACCGCCAGCAATATCAATGGGATTGAAAGCGACTTAAAGGTCACAAGCAGCGTCAGACCGATGGCCACAATAGCCAGAAGGCTGACTATTTTATTGTCCGACAACACCACATTTTTCATATCATACAAATTGGCGCTCTGGCCACAGGAATAGGATTCATCGTAATAGGCGCCGGTAATTTCCCGCACCCGCTCCACAAGCGCAAACGCTTCGTCTCCCTCCTCCTGTGTATCACAGGTGAGAATGATTCGGGCATAATCCGGAGAATAAAAATTTTCAACAATGGCATCCTCCATAAATTCCACCGGTATCTCGGTTCCCACCGTTGTCACGTAGGCCATCACGCTGCTGACATTTTCCACATTGGCCAATGCATCGCACAGCGCCCTCTCCCGCGCCGCATCGCCCCGGGGCACAAGCACCACCATGGACAACGCCTGCCCGAAGCGCGCATTAATTTCCTCCGTATCCTGTCCATAGCGGGTCTTTTTGTCCGGCGTTCCGCTTCCATATATGAAATCATTCCGGTTCTGAGCAAGAATACTCGGCACCACAACAATCAGAACAATAATTAACGCAGGTATACGGACTTTCAGTAATCCCCGGCTCAGACCGCTAATATCGGGAATAAACCTTTTGTGCCGGGTCTTATCCAACAGCTTATAGCAGCACAGCGTCAGCGCCGGCAAAAATACCATAACCGATATGTAGCTGAACAAAATCCCCTTCACAAGATTCAGGCCCATATCCGGTCCAATGCGAAAACGCATAAAAAGCAGCGCCAGAAAACCGAACATCGTCGTTGCCGCGCTGGCGGCTATGGAAGAAAAGGAAGCTTTCATGGCCCGGCGCATGGCATTTCCAGCATCCTCCCCGGTCTTACGTTCCCTTTTAAAGCTGTGGAGAAGAAAGATGGAATAGTCCAACGAAACGGCCAGTTGTAAAATCGGGCTCACAGCCAGTGTTACGAAGGAAATTTCCCCGGTCAGCGCCGTCAATCCCATATTCATCACAATGGCAATGCCGATGGTTCCCATATAGAGCACTGGTTCCAGCCAGGAGGTGGTCGTCAGAAATAAGATCAGCAGGATCAGGGGCACGAGGATAAGAATCGCGCCCACAGATTCCTTATTGCCCACAGACTCCATGTAGGCGGCATTGGCCGCATCACCGGTAACAGCCACATGTTTTCCATCCTCCAGGGCATAAATCGCGTCCACCGCCTGCTGCTCAAAGCCTTTGTCAATGGTTACGGAATAGAGCGCCGCGCCATCCCGGTAATACTCCCGCACCATTTTATCATCTGCCATCTCCAGTGGCTGCTTAAGATTGATCACATCATCCAGCCACAAAACCGCTGACACGCCCGGAAGCGCCTTTAGCTGCGCCTTAAAGGCGACCGCCTCCATAAGCTCCACATCGGAAACCATCACCCGGGCATTGGGCACGTCACCGGAAAACTCCCGGGCCATCAACGCCAACGCCACGGTGGATTCCGAATCCTTCGGAAGATAATCGACCATATTGTCATTTTTGGCAATCGCGGCGGCAAAAAAAGCACAGACGGCGGCAATGGCGAGAAATACCGCCACAATAGCTTTCCTGTGCTCCGTGATCCCCTGTGATAATCTGTCCATGACATCGCCTCCCCATTTCACCGTTGATCCGTATGCGCTCTGCGGCTCCGGTCAGTTACGGAATCGGTGTTATTTATTAAACATTATGTTGATTTACTATCATATTTATAGTATATTTACATTAAGTAATAAATTCAACAATCAGATTATTTACAATTGTCAGATATACAACAGATTTGTGCCAAATGAAAATAAAGCGTCAGATTTACCGAAAGTGAGGAATAAGCCATGGAAAATAAAAAACAGGATAAACGGGTGCGTTATACGAAAATGTTTATTAAGGACAGCTTTGTCGCCCTGTTAAAGGACAAGCCCATTTCCAAGATCACGATTAAGGAAATCTGTGAAAACGCCGATATTAACCGGGCTACCTTTTATGCGCATTATACGGATCAATATGACCTTTTAACTCAGATTGAAAACGATGTTATCAATGACGTCCATAAATATTTATCCGGGGAATACATTGCTGATGATCCAGATTCGATCCGCAAGCTTTCTCAGATTTTTACGTACATCCGCAAAAATGACGAGATCTGCAAAATCCTCCTCAGCGACAATGCTGACGCCAATTTTCAAAAGCTGCTCATGGAGCTCGTCTGGCAGGAGGTCGTTCCTGGCTGGGCCCAGAGCAAGGCGCTGTCCGCCGAGGATATGGAGTATATTTATACTTTCGTATTTATAGGGTGTGTCGGGATTATAAAAAAATGGCTGGACGGGGGGATGGTGAAGTCGGAAAGTGAGATGGCGGCGTTGGTGCTGAGACTTTCTTATAAGGGGATGTCGGACTTTTAAGGGCGTCGCCTGGGGCGAAGGCCTGGAGCAGAACACCTTCATTTATGAAATATCTCCGTCATCCAGCTTGTGAATGACGGAGATATGTGTTTGTTTGACTTAGATTCTGACATAACCAGTAGCAGGTCCGGAACCAACCTTTGCAATATATCCCGTTTTAAGCAATTCCGTCAGAGTACGTTCTACCGTAGTTTTACTTATATCAGGACAGGCATCCATGATTTCTTTTTTTGTGATTTTACCTACCTTCTGATCGATAATTGCTTTAATTCTATCCGGCTTAGAAAGGCTGCGGTTTTTCAGATGTTCTACACGGCTTTCAAACTCATTGTAAGCTTTTATCATAATTCCCAAATAATATTTCAAAAAAGGCGCATAGGAATTTTCATTTTCGTGCCATCCCATAGAACTTGCCTGCAATGCTTCATAGTATGTTTCTTTCGTCTTTTCAATCAACATCTCCATACTAACATATTTTCCTACAATGTAGCCTGCCTTATAAAACAGGAGTAATGTCAACAGACGACTCATGCGGCCATTTCCATCATTGAAAGGATGGATACAAAGAAAATCCAAAATAAACATGGGAATCAAAAGCAGTTTATCCATCCGGTCCGCTTCCCATGCTTCCAAAAACTGCTTACACAATTCGTCCATTGCTTCGGGCGTCTGAAATGCAGGAATAGGAATAAATCTGGCTTTCTGATGTCCCTCCACATCCGTCTTGGCAATCACATTATCTGAGTTCTTGTAAGTTCCTCCCGCAGCTCCCTGAGAATAAGAATATAGATCACGATGAAGCTGTAAAATAATATTCGGTCTGGGAACAATATATTCGTAACTCTCATGCACCGTTGAAAGCACTTCTCGATAACCTGCAATTTCCTGCTCAGAACGATTGCGGGGTTCCGCTTTCTGGCTCACCAATTCTTCAAGTCGTTTATCAGTTGTGTAAATACCTTCAATACGGTTAGAAGCTCCTGTGCTCTGAATCAAAGCCACTTCCAACAGTGTTTTCAATTCATCTATATTGGCTTCAAGAAACAATTCCTGCTTGCCTTTATGTTCATGTATACTTGTTAACATCTGGACAATTTCTGGTGTCAATAATTTTTCTGGTTCTTTTATATAATCAAATACCCTCACGCTATCTACCTCATTTCCGAATTATCTACCTCATTTTACGTTAAAATGACGGAGATTTCAATAGAATGACGAAGATAATTCAGATTCCAGCTACTATTTATTATACGAATTATAGATGCTTTTATACGTAACAGTCCGGCCCCTTTGAACTGTTACCATTTATACAAAACTTGATCTATAAAATTTAAATTGCTTATTGACGAATAAATTCACAATTGCTATAATATAATAAGTCTAAAGAGCACGGCGTAGTAGCCAAGTGGTAAGGCAAAGGTCTGCAACACCTTGATTCACCGGTTCAAATCCGGTCTGCGCCTTCTAAAAAACCCCGGGAAATCTATATTTCCCGGGGCTTTTTTGCGCGAAGCAACGAGCCGCAAAGGGGCGCTTGCGCACATTTGTGGCGACTGCCGCGATGCCGACGTAGCGAAGCGGAGTCGGGATGCGCGAAACAACGAGCCACAAAGGGGAACTTGCTCACCTTTGTGGCGACTGCCGCGACCCGGTGGTGCGAAGCGGAACCGGGCACGCGAAGCTGAATAGAATTTACAACTGTGCGGTCACAAAAATATCGTAGATCGCCCGGATAGCTGTTTCAAAATCCGCATTCTTCACACCAACGATAATATTCAGCTCGCTGGAGCCCTGGTCGATCATTTTAACATTGACACGGGCGTGAGCCAGTGCGGAGAATATCCTTCCGGCTGTTCCCCGTGTAGCGCGCATTCCGCGGCCAACCACAGCGACCAGCGCCAGATCTGATTCCAGCTCTACCACATCCGGCTGTACAGCCCGATGGATGCCCGCAATCACCTGCTGCTCTTTATCTACAAATTCCGCCTGATGAACAAAAATCGTCATGGTGTCGATACCGGACGGCATGTGCTCAAAAGAAATACCATTGTCCTCAAACACACCCAGTACCTTACGGCCAAATCCAATTTCAGAGTTCATCATCGCCTTATCAATATTGATCGAAGCAAAGCCCTTCTTTCCGGCAATACCAGTAATCGTAAATTTGGGGCTGCGGCAGGTGCTCTCCACGATCATGGTGCCCTTCTGCTCCGGCGCATTGGTATTGCGGATATTGATCGGGATACCTTCCTTTCTCACAGGGAAAATAGCATCCTCATGGAGAACAGAGGCGCCCATATATGAAAGCTCGCGCAGTTCTCTGTAAGTAATCGTTTCAATAACCTCCGGATTATTGATGATCCTCGGGTCCGCCACAAGAAAACCAGGCACATCCGTCCAGTTTTCATACAGATCAGCGGTAATCGCTTTGGCTACCAGCGATCCTGTAATATCGGAGCCGCCCCTGGAAAATGTCTTTACGGTGCCATCCTCAAGAGCACCATAAAAGCCGGGGATAACGGCATACTCGGTGGCTTTCAGGCGTTCTCTGAGCATCTCGTTGGTCTTTTCACCATTTAACGAGCCATCCTCATTAAAGAAAATCACAGTGGCCGCGTCCACAAACTCAAAGCCAAGATAATTAGCCATAACGATACCATTAAGATACTCGCCGCGGGATGCCGCATATTCGCTTCCAGCCTTATTTGTAAACATTTCTGAAATCTTGTCAAACTCGTCCTTTAGCGACAGGTTCAGTCCAAGCCCCTGGATAATTTCATCGTAACGGGCCTGAATCTTCTCCAGCATCGGCTTGTAGGCCTTTTCGCCGGCAGCAGCCTCGTAGCACTGATAAAGCATATCTGTCACCTTGGTATCACTGGAAAAACGCTTGCCCGGCGCGGAAGGCACCACATATCTTCTGGACTCATCCTCCCTGATAATCTTGCCTACCTTCCTGAACTGGTCCGCGCTGGCCAGTGAGCTTCCTCCGAATTTAACAACCTTTTTCATCTCGTTTACATCCTCCTGTTGCTTCCCTGTATTTCATTCTTATACAGCACTGTTTGTCTTTGTGCCATATACATTTGTCTTTGTCATAAACACGTGTTATTACAATACCTCTTTTCACCAAAAATATCAAGTATTTTGTCGGTAAAAAATAAATTTTTACATTTTTAACGTGTTAAAGTGGCCGGACTGGTATTTTTTCAACATATTTCATAAATTGCTGATGACTAAAGGCTGCATTTGCCAGCATTGCACTTGATGACCTGTACTGATCAATTAGTTATACCTTACCGTACGAAGCGCGTCCATGCGCAACATTAACTTTGCTCGTGCCCGAATGGGTACACTTTTATATAAATTTATCAAAGCCACCCTTTAAAAATTGCATCTGCTTCTTTAATGTGGTATTCTATAATAAATTATGCAATGGAGGGGTTGCTTATGGATCAACTATATAAAACAAATCTTAAAAAAACAATTACAGATTTTTTCCCAGCTTATTTAAAAGACGAACTTTTAAAGCAAGCTGTAAATGAT
This sequence comes from Lachnospiraceae bacterium, assembly GCA_902363555.1. GTDB lineage: Bacteria > Bacillota > Clostridia > Lachnospirales > Lachnospiraceae > Catenibacillus. Next base: position 662,312 of record CABJAM010000002.1, read on the forward strand.
GGCCTTGTTATCAATAACAGAAAGAAAACATGTCAACTATCTCTAAATTTCGCTGATATTGTTGATGTTTCTGACGATGATTCACTTGACGAAAAAGTCAATCATATCTTGCAGGCAGATAATATATTGCAGTTTATTGAAGAATTTGAATATAAACGCCAGTATCGACATTTTTGCTACTTTAAATGTTCTGAAATTGCCTCCACGAAGATTGAAGAAGTTGTGAAAAACGGTAAAGTCCATCTATTTGACAAAAAGAGCGGATCCTTAATTGATGCGTACGATAAGCCATCATTATATATCGTTGACAATTTGGTATACTTAAAGTTTTGTAACCGTCTTAATATTGATACTGGTAATCAAATCAATTTCATTGTTATTTGTGTTCTCGACAAAGAGCATAATATAATTGAACTTCGTTTTGATAGAGTTGGTATTGCCTATAAAAATTCATATAACTTTTATCGCGAAAAAATTAACGAGATTCTTGAATATTTAATCTCTGTATTGAGCATTACAATAGAAAATATTGATTTCAAAGCGGTAATTGATTATATAAAATCAGAAAAGGACAACATTTCCATATATGCACAAAGAATGCAGCGAAATGGAACCACTGCTTATTTGGAGGCATACGATGACGGGGATAGCGTCATGCCAATTCTCGGAGAGTTAGGAACTTTCATCAAAGAAAATATGGTTTTATTTGATACGGATATAAATACCACTTTAATCCGCAATAAACTCGAAGCGTTCATTAAAGAAATTGAAATAAAATCTGATATGCCAATGGTAAAAGTGAAATTAGAAGATCGTAACATAAAATTTGGTATTACCCATAATTATAAGGGAACCAATTATAGTCTGTTTATGTTTTACGGTGAGCTTCTTGGAGATAAGGAGGTGATGAGTTATGTCAGAAATTACCTTATTGAGTGTAATAGAGAACTTGAAACTATCATACAATCTAACCCCATATCAGCAAAAAAAGTGTGATGAATTTTTCTCTGCGGTTCATCCGGGTGATTTTGTTTACCCAGGCCACTTAAAGTCAAAACTGGTAATAGATATAAAAACAGCCTATTTATTTATGGAAGATTTGAAAGCGGCCGGTTTTGTAAAAAACATATATGAAGTTTATTGCATGCAATGTGGTAAAAGTAAGGGTATCTTTTTAGATGTATTGACAGATTTCAACGAAAACCTAACTTGTGATTTCTGTAATCACCCATTATCTGTTTCTGAGGATATCATTGTTCTTTATAAGGTACTGCGTGTATGACAGATTTAAAAAGTGAAAATTTCAATATAACACAATATATGCAGGAAATAATCAAGACTTCCTTAGATAGATTTCAAGCATTAACGGCCTGGTCCGATAAAGACAGAGAAGTGTTCTCACAACTGCTGGATAATCTTAAACACCCTTTTAATAGGGCGATGGACACGACAAAAGATAAAGGCGACCGCCTGGAAGAATTAGTGTCATTTATCATACGGAAATCTTATTTTTTTGAAGTATATCGCAATATACGCACAGGTACTAACGAAATTGACGAAGTAATAATTTTATCCAATGCTGGAAAACAAGCACTATCTACCTTTAATATATCCAGAGATATACTTGAAATCGATTCAGATATTGCTTTAGGAGAATGTAAAAACTATCATTCGGCACTAAATGTTACTTATGTTGGCAAATTTTATAGTTTATTAGTAAGTACAGATGTAACTTTCGGAATCATCTTTACGCAAAAAGGTCTGACGGGAAATGAAAATGAGTTCCGGGATGCGAACGGTCTTACTAAAGTTTTGCGTATTATTGAAAAATATCAAAATAACAGAGATATGATAATCCTCACATTCACGCTGGAAGATTACGATAGAATAGCCAATGGTGAATCTTTCTACGATTTAATTAAGGCAAAGAAAATGGCACTTCGCCTTGCTTCTGAGTATGACAATTTTTTAAAAGATTATCAGCATGACAATATTGAACCTATAAAACAAATTGTTCAAGGTATCTAAATATATGCGCAGAGCGATACTTTCCCAAGCATTCGCTCTGCCAGTCCAGGAATCGTCCGCAACAAATTTTCCGCTTCATAACGGCAATATCCTCGTTGTCGGTATTTTCCCATTTTGTTACTATTAATAATTAGGAAATAAGAATAGACAATTACGGGGGGATACATATATGCAGGATAAAAACTACTTACTTGGCATAGATCTGGGTACTACGAATGTCAAAGGTATCATCATTGATGAAAACGGCAACGCGCTGGCCTCAGCCTCCGAGTCCAACGCTCTGCTGTTTCCCGGTGCCGGGATGGTCGAGCAGGACCCACAGCTTTGGTGGAAAAACACTGTTAAAATTTTACAGAAAATGACGACGATGGCGGGCGCGGATGTGGTAAAAAATATCCGCGGCATCTGTATCAGTTCACAGACAGTCACGCTGCTGCCACTGGACCGGTGCGGCGAGCCTCTGCGCAACGCGATCATCTGGATGGACAGCCGGGCTACTCTGGAGCTTCGGCATATCGTGGAGCAGATTGGGATGGACCGCTACATACAACTTATCGGCGCACAGCCGGACGTTACATTTCTTCCAAGCAAACTTTTATGGTATAAGCAAAATGAACCGGAGCTGTTTGCTAAAACAGAATGTTTCATTCAAGCCAGCTCCTACATCAATTATAAACTGACCGGTGAAATTTCTATGGATATTGACCAGGCAATTAAAAGCCAATGTTTAGATATCCACAGTTTAATGTGGTGCGACGAGGTGTCCGATGCTATTGGCGTAGATTTAAACAAAATACTTCCCAAACCACGGCCAGTCAACGAAATCATCGGCACGATCAGCGATGAAGCCGCCCGCATAACCGGCCTGACCGCCGGTATACCTGTGGCCTGCGGCGCCAGCGATGCGGTAGCCTCCATGTATGCCACCGGTTTAAGCCGTGTCGGCGAGGCAGGAGAATCTTCCGGAACCTCATCACTCATATTTGTGGGACACATCAAACCCAGCGCTACCCAGCTTCCGGTAGTCGCCAAGCCATGTCCGGTACCGGGCATACCTTATGTGTTTGACGCCCCCATCAACGCCAGCGGCGCATCGATCCAATGGTACATTGATACAATGGGCCAGAAAGACAAAGAAGAGGCCCAGGCATTGGAAATAAACCTGTATGATTACCTGAACCTTCAGGCCACAAAGGCAGCTCCCGGAAGCGGCGGGGTACTTTTCTTTCCTTATATGACAGGCGTGCGAGCCCCTTTATGGAACTCCTATGCCCGGGGAATGTTTATCGGAATGTCGCTGGATACGAACCGTTCGGACCTGATCCGTTCTATTTTTGAGGGCACTGCTTTTGCTCTGCGGCACGTCATGGAATCCATAAAAGATGCAGGTGCCAAAATCGACTGCCTGCGCATCACCGGCGGCGGCGCAAAAAGCCGTACCTGGTCCCAGATCAAGGCCGCCATGCTCGGAGTTCCGGTCCATATCCTGGATGAAAAGTGCGGAGACGTTCCCTTCGGCGATGCTCTCATAGCCGGAAATGCCGCAGGTATTTTTAATCATCTGGAATCAGATATGAAACGGCTGATTAAGGTCCGGGAAATCATTGATCCCGACGAACATTGGACGGATGTTTACAACAAAATTTATCCCTACTATGTGGATATGTACAAAGCTTTAGACGGACAGCTCAAGGCCTTTTCCGATACGATGGCCGGGCTGCGGTAAAATAAACGACAACACAAAACTGCGGCAGCCCGCCATTTTTTATGGCGGGCTGCCGCAGTCATCACTTTTCGGACTGTATCCTTGTAAATTGTCAGTAAATATGTTAAAGCAAAATAGTTAAATCAGTTAATTTATACAGTTAAACGAGGAGGAATGAATATGGATAAAAATAAACTCATCGCCAGCCCAATGGAAGGTGCCACCTTAATAGGTCTTTTAATCGGCTGTTTGCTCAATCATGTTCTAATAAGCGTAGCACTGGGATTAATCGTTGGCAAAATAATAAATAAAAAGAAACACACACAAATCCAATAAGCAAAGTGTGCTCTACCCCTGTTTTAGGCACCGATTCCGTCCAGTGCGTACCTCCGGGGCTGCTTTTTTTCGGGGCTGAGGCAATGTCTTTGACCCTCCAGCCAGTGACTTCGGGGCCGACTCTGGCGGCGATGGCGCAGCACCTTTGACCCTCCGGCCTGTGCCCCTTTGAAAAAGGCCTACGCAGGGCTTTAGAGAAACTTAGGTTAAAAAGGCACTCATTCGGGGCCAAAATCCGAGCTTACCAAGCCGGATTTTGAGGGCCAAGTTCAGACAAAATCATAAAGAGTTTGGATGAACATTGGCCCGGCGCCCCGAATGAGTGCCTTTTAAACCTTAGTTGAACTTAAGCCCGAAGACGGCCTTTTTCAAAGGGGCACAGACCGGAGGGTCAAAGGTGCTGCGCCATCGCCGTCAGGGTCGGCCCCGGAGTCACGTACGTCTTCGTTTTTCTTCTATTTATTCTTTCACGCCCCCCAGCGCGATCCCCGCCACAAACGCCTTCTGAAAAAACGGATACAGCACCATCACCGGCAGCACGCCCACCACAGCCATCGCCATACGTATGGAGCTGCCGGGCATTTTCGCCAGAGCCTCGCCCACGCCGGCATTTCCCGCAAGGCTGGACAGGTTATTTATATTATCAATGATACTTTTCAAAAACTGCTGTAACGAATATAAGTGCGTATCATTCACATAATACAGTCCGTTGGTCCAGTCGTTCCAGTAGCCGAGGCCCACCATCAGACCGATGGTCGCCAGGATCGGCAGCGACAGGGGCAGTACGATGTGGAAATAAATATACACCTCTCCCGCCCCGTCGATCTTGGCGGCCTCCACCAGCGCCGGATGGATATTGGCGGTGAAATTGTTTTTATACAAAAGGATGTAAAAACCGTTAAACAGCAGCGTTGGAAAGATCAGTCCAAACAGTGTATTTTTCACATGGAACACCGTGGTCCACATCAGATAGCTGGGTACAATGCCGCCGTTAAAGAGCATCGTAAAAAATACCATGAAGCTTAAAACCTTCGCTCTTTTATAATCCTTCCTGGACAACGTCCATGCCAGCATCGGCCCGATCAACAGGCTCAGTCCGGTGCCGATGATCGTGACCACAAAGGTGATGCCGTAGGCACGGAAAATCTTGACGCCATTGGAGCTGAACAAATACTGGTAGGCATAGGCCGAAAACTTCCTGGGGATGAAGCTGTACCCCTGGGTCAGCAGTGTGGATTCTTCCGTGAAGGAGGAGGACACTAATAAAATAAACGGCAGGATGGCCAACGCCGCAAATACGGATAATACAACGATGATGATGGCCTGATATCTTTTATCACCAGCACTTTTTACACTTGAATCCATAGTCTCACCCCTCCTCTAAAATAAAGCATTTTCTTTATCCCGTTTACGGACCACAAGATTGACACAAAAGACCAGAGCAAAGCCGACAATGGCCTGATAAGTGCTGCCCGCCGAAGCAATGGATACATTATTGAGCACCATCAGACTTCGGTAAACGTACGTATCCACCGTATTGGTCACATCGTACAGCGCGCCGGAATCCATGGGCACCTGATAAAACAAACCAAAATCAGAGTAGAAGATCCGCCCCACCTGCAAAAGCATTAAAGTGATGATCGTGGACCTGAGCATGGGCAGCGTCACAAACCAGATCTGCTGCCATTTGGTGGCCCCATCCACCTTGGCGGCCTCGTAAAGTCTCCGGTCGATGCCCACAATAGCTGAAAGGAATATGATCGAATTGTAACCGACCTGCTTCCATATGTAGACAAAGACAAGGATGAACGGCCAGAATTTAGGTTCCTGATAAAAGTTGACCGGATCTTTGAGCATACTGTTGATCATACCCGTCTCGTTCCCCAAAAGGGCAAAAACGATATATGCCACAATAACCATGGAGATCAACTGGGGTAAAAGAATACTTGTCTGAAAAAACCGCTGCAATACCCTGCTAAACAAATCCGACAAACATATACCTACAAGAACACCTACAATAATGCCCAGCAGGATAAATACAGCATTATATAACAACGTATTGCGGGTAATAATAAACGCATCGCTCTCAAAGATCGTTCCCCTATGAGCAAACAGCATCTTAAAGTTCTCAAGACCAACCCAGGGGCTATCCCATATGCCCACACTGTAATCGACACGTTTAAAGGCAATCGTAATGCCAAGCATTGGAATGTAACGATCAATAATAAAGTACATCATTCCGGGAAGGGCCATAAAGTCCAGGGTACATAAAACCTTCAGTGCCCACAGCTTGTACAGACTGAAACATAAAATTCCGAATGCAAGCAGCAGCGTAATAACGCATCCATAACCAACACTTGAACTTTTTGCTCTTTTAAATATATTTCCTACATCCAGAGCATACTTTACGTTACAGAATACATTTACCAATGCGCCCAGAGCAATCAGACGAAAACCAATTTTTCCTTTAATCAACGGAAATAGCAGGCTTCCTATAAATATTACCAACAGACCCAATAAAGAAATAACAAAAAGCAGATCCGGACCAATTACAATTTTCCCACCATAAATGGTCTTTCCAAAAATAAAATCAAATCCGTTGATTGTGTACCTGGCGCTGTTATAACTGTAACTGGCAAATGGGTTTGTATACATCACAACAATGATTACTGTGATGATAATAAATTCCCAGCGGATTCTTCCGGAACCATTTGAATGCAGCCCCCGTTCTTTTTTGATAGTCTTCATATTTTTACTCCATAATAAACACACTACATCTGTTCCGAATACTCAATATCAGTTGTTCTTCATCCAAGTATCCAGTTGTTCCTGATAAGCGCTTACCAGTTCATCGATGCCCGCGGCTGTTAATTCATCAAGGAATTTCTTATAGTAAGTATCAAAATCCTCGCTGCTTGATCCGGAAAGAAGCGTTCTTTTATATTTCTCGAATACATTTGAACAGGCCGTCAGTGTCGCTTCCATACCAGTATTATCCAAGTTAAAGCCCAGATATGGCGAAACCTCAGCAGTATCATTGACCGCCTGCTGGATTTGACGGACATCAGGATCGCTGCCGATCCACGGAGTCACATTCAGACGATTACCATATAAAAACTCAGCAATATGATATGGAACGTTATCGGCAGTCACGCCTTCCGGAAATTCTGCCAAACCATCCTCATTGACAACATAATCTCTGCCTTCAATACCCCAGGACAGTAAATTGCCCAGTCCACTTTCTTTTGTATAGAGCAAATTCAAAAATTTCATGGCAGCCTCCGGTTCCAAAGCTGTCACAGGCACACAGAATCCAAACTTTGTCAGACTTCCCGTAGTGATCATCGGAGCACTTTCGTCAACAGGATTTAAGACAATCATATCATAGCCCGTTGTTGCCGCTGTCGCCTGCTCACCGCCCACCTCTGTGGTCGTAATCAAGCCGCAGCCTACACCATTTTTCAACAGCGTGGCGCCAAAATCCTTTGATAAAGCCGCATCTTTATATACAATCCCTTCCTGATACCAATCATAAGTTCTTTTTAAAACTTCCCGAACATCGTCATTAAAGTACAGGCACTCTACTTTACCGGATTTTTTATTGGCCATAAACATATTGGAGGAATCACCTAAGTTATCGTAGACATAGCCATCCGAAAAATTCTCCCCTGCAAGCAGAACAGGTGTTGGCATTAATACACTGCCATTCAAATCAACATTGACAAGCCCCTGCCCGGATTGATCTGAAATGGCCTTTAATGCCTCTTTAATTTCTGTCCAGGTTGAAGCATTTTCAATTTTCTCCGTTACGCCGGCGGCATCCGCCAGATCCCTGCGAACCATCAACATCCCTTTAAAAGTCAGAGGCCCATAATTTCCTACGCCATATATCCTGCCATCTCTTGATGTTGCTTTAAACAGTTCATCTCCCAAGGTGGCTTTAATTTCCGGACCGTATTCATTTAAAATATCCGTAATGTCCATAATCTGCCGCTGAGCCATAAGCGTATTATAGGTTGTACTTGGATTGGGTGTATACATCATTAAATCCATTTTTTCATTTCCCGTAATCATCATAGGAACCTGTGTTTCGTATTTTGCCGAATCAATCCACATAAGGTCAACGGCCACGTTAATTTCCCGCTGAGTAATCTCATTGACCGCCGCCTCAACGGCCTCAGACGCTGCCTCATCTACGGTTCCAAGTGTTCTGAGGATTACTGTAATCTCTGACATCTCCCCATCTGATGTCTCCACAGCAGCCTCTTTTGTTCCTTCCGTGCTCTCCGGATTTTGGTTATCCGAAACACTGCTCTCCAACTGTGTTGTTTTAACGGCATCCCCCTCCGGATTTCCACTGCAGCCGGCCAGTACACTGGTCATCACTACGCCCGTCAATACCATTGATAGTACTTTTTTTAACTTCATAAGTGTAACCTCCTCCATAAAATGGTTGACCTGTTCGCACCTCAGCGCGACACCCCTTGACTACGTTTACATTTTTATATGCTAAAGCTTAAATAAACGCTCTGCATTCTTATAGCAGACAGCTTCCAGTTCATCTTTGTTTAACTGACACTGCTCCAATTGATCAACGGCCAATTCCGTGGGAAAATGAGGATAATCTGTTCCGAATAATATTTTATCCGGGCCCAATGCCTTTATGGCACAAGCCATCGTCTCCGGGCTATAGCCTCCACTGGTTGAGATATACAGATTTTTTTTCAGATAATAGGAAGGAAGCTTTGATAATTTTCCCTGCTCCCATAACCTGCGGCATTCATAGCCTTCATCGATGCGCTTCAGACAATATGGAATCGTTTCACCCATATGACCTATAATTACCTTAAGATTTGGAAAACGTTCAAAAACCCCGTTAAAAACCATTCTCAGTACAAGTGTTCCTGTTACAAATCCCCAATGCCACGTATTGCACAAAAGTTCTTCACAGCCAGCAAAGGCCCTGATTTGATCCGGTTCCGGATTTCTCGGGTGAATATATACGGGTATATCCAAATCTACCATCTTTTCCCAAAGCACATCATAGCAGCGGTCATCATAGTACGGATAATCCCCAAGGCCGGTCTGTCCATGGATAAAGGCCCCCACAAATTTTTTTTGATTCACACAGCGTTCCAGCTCCTGCGCTGCCAGTTGAGGATTCTGTGTCGGTAAAAGAGCAAACCCCCGAAATCGGTCCGGCGCCTGACTTACAAAAACTTCTGTCAGATCATTGATCCTGGCTGCCATGTCAACAGCTCGGCTGCTATCTTGTAAATATTGAACCGCCGGGGTATTTGGAGAAAGAATCTGCATAGAAATATCATATTTATCCATCGTTGATAATCGATGCTCCGTTACTGGCATATCCAATATATCTTTTAAGTATTTTTGTCGCTTCAAATCAGCAGCTACCGGAAATGTACTTATATCCCTCACTTCCTCATCGAACTTCCTAAATACTTCATTTTCAAAATGTTCTTCCACCCCAATTTTTTTCATTCTTTTCTTCTCCTTTGTTATGGTGCACTATTTTTAAGGATTTCTGGCAGTTTTTTTTGCAGACTAAGATACCTCGTTTCCAACGCCGCGCCATAGGCGTCATCATACTCCCCGTAAACACTGCAGTGTATTTTAATATGCAGCTCATCTCCTGATGACAAAATACGAATATAGTCATTTAGCTTCTGCGTATATGGCTTAATATATTTTGCCATTTCTCCGCCGATGACAATATCAACTTTAAAAATGGCATATATGTTATATACCGCAATTGATAAATGATGCAGATAGGAATCCCACATTTTAATAAATTCAAGGTTCCCATTATCAATTTCATCAAAAAACTGTTCATAACTGCTCATCGAATAGTTTTCCTTGAGCCATTCAATTATTGTACTGGCGGAGCACAGTTCTAAAAAGCTGCCCGATGTTGCATACGTAATATCTTTTATGTCTGGCTCAATAATCATTGTGCCGATATCCAGACTGGAAACCTTGAGATTTTGTATGCTATTGTCATAAATTAAGATTCCACTTACGCGCCTGCTTAACAGGATAAAAAAGTTATCTTCAGCATGGGTATTTGCAAAAACCTGTGCCATTGCGGCCAATCTGCATGAATCTCCAATAGATACCTGTTCTCCAAGGATTCTATAAATACAATCAAATGAAACTTTAGGAGTTCCCAGAGAATGTGTATTGGAAACGATTTTATGTTGATTGTCTACAAATCCGGGTAAAGCAATCCCAACGCCACATGGCTCAGGTACCTTCTCCTGCATTTTTTTAATCAGACAGTCAATTTTGCACCAAAATTCATCATTTTCTTCAAATTGAATAAAGTGTTTTTCTTTTTCATAGATGTGTCCTTCAAAATCAATCAGTAATAGATATACGGTATGCCTTGCTATACTCACACCAATCGAATACTGACATTTTGGATTTAATGACAGCCGAACCGGTCTTCTTCCACCGGAAGATTCCCCCGTTCCTGTTGTCATCACGATATCACTGTTCTTTAATATATTCATTATATTTGAGATTGTCGGAACGCTCAGCCCCCTTTTACGAGCAATCTCTGTGTTCGTGATTCCCGGGTTACATTCAATTTCTTTAATAATATAGGACGCATTTTGTAAACGAATTTCCATAGTATTAGCAACTCTCATAATGAACCTACCATCTTTCTTTAATAGTTTTATAATGTCGGCTAAATACTATTCTAACACAACCCTATATTATTTGCCATAATCTTCCAGAACCGATCAAGCGATTCATTACCTCCTCTCCCCCGCAGCATAATCAATTTCAATATAATAAGAATACTGCACGCTTCACATTTTGTCAATACTAAAATAAACACTTTATTTAAATATTGCAATAAGTGTGTAACAGTTCAGACAGGTCTGCGCATTTACTGCGCAGACCGTACGAAAACGTAAATTTTGCGGGGGCCCATCGCGAAGCGATTTTAAATGGCCATATGCGTAACAGTTCGGCCCGTCTGAACTGTTACATAAGTATTTGTTAATCAACTTCGTATTCAAGAATATCACATTAAACAAAAAGAGGATTTCCCTACAATGGCTGCACGCATCCATTCTAAGGAAATCCTCTTATTTAACCTTTATATAAGTTTCTGCTATTTATTCTTTCACGCCCCCAAGCGCGATCCCCGCCACAAACGCTTTCTGGAAAAACGGATACAGCACCATCACCGGCAGCACGCCCACCACGGCCATCGCCATACGTATGGAGCTGCCGGGCATTTTGGCCAAAGCCTCACCGACACCGGCATTTCCGGCAAGGCTGGACAGGTTATTAATATTATCAATGATACTTTTCAAAAACTGCTGTAACGAATACAAATGAGTATCATTCACATAATACAGTCCGTTGGTCCAGTCGTTCCAGTAGCCGAGGCCCACCATCAGCCCGATAGTCGCCAGGATCGGCAGCGACAGGGGCAGTACGATATGGAAATAAATATACACCTCTCCCGCCCCGTCGATCTTGGCGGCCTCCACCAGCGCCGGATGGATATTCGCGGTGAAATTATTTTTGTATAAAAGGATGTAAAAACCATTAAACAGCAGCGTCGGAAAGATCAGTCCAAACAGTGTGTTTTTCACATGGAACACCGTGGTCCACATCAGATAGCTGGGTACAATGCCGCCGTTAAAGAGCATCGTAAAAAATACCATGAAGCTTAAAACCTTCGCTCTTTTATAATCCTTCCTGGACAACGTCCATGCCAGCATCGGCCCGATCAAAAGGCTCAGTCCGGTACCGATGATCGTGACCACAAAGGTGATGCCGTAAGCCCGGAAGATCTTCACGCCATTGGAGCTGAACAAATACTGGTAGGCATAGGCCGAAAATTTCCGGGGGATGAAGCTGTACCCCTGGGTCAGCAGTGTGGATTCTTCCGTGAAGGAGGAGGACACTAATAAAATAAACGGCAGGATGGCCAACGCCGCAAATACGGATAATACAACGATGATGATGACCTGATATCTTTTATCACCGGCACTTTTTACACTTGAATCCATAGTCTCACCCCTCCTCTAAAATAAAGCATTTTCTTTATCCCGTTTACGGACCACAAGATTGACACAAAAGACCAGAGCAAAGCCCACAATGGCCTGATAGGTACTGCCTGCGGAAGCAATGGATACATTATTGAGCACCATCAGACTTCGGTAAACGTACGTATCCACCGTATTGGTCACATCGTACAGCGCGCCGGAATCCATGGGCACCTGATAAAACAATCCAAAATCGGAGTAGAAGATCCGCCCCACCTGCAGCAGCATTAAAGTGATGATCGTGGACCTGAGCATGGGCAGCGTCACAAACCAGATCTGCTGCCATTTGGTGGCCCCGTCCACCTTGGCGGCCTCGTAAAGTCTCCGGTCGATGCCCACAATAGCCGAAAGGAATATGATCGAATTGTAACCGACCTGCTTCCATATGTAGACAAAGACAAGGATGAACGGCCAGAATTTAGGTTCCTGATAAAAATTGATCGGATCTTTGAGCATACTGTTGATCATACCCGTCTCGTTCCCCAGAAGGGCAAAAACGATATATGCCACAATAACCATGGAGATCAACTGGGGCAGCAGAATACTTGTCTGAAAAAATTTCTGCAGCGCTTTGCTGAGCAGGTCCGACAAACAGATTCCCACAAGGACGCCCACGATGATCCCCAGCAGGATAAAGACGCCATTATACAGCAGGGTGTTGCGCGTTATAATGAACGCATCGCTCTCAAATATACTTCCCCGGTGCGCAAACAGCATCTTAAAGTTTTCCAGGCCCACCCACGGGCTGTCCCATATCCCAAGGCTGTAGTCCACCCGTTTAAAAGCGATGGTAATACCAAGCATTGGGAGATATCGGTCAATGATAAAGTACATCATTCCCGGAAGGGCCATAAAGTCCAGAGTACATAAAACCTTCAGGGCCCACAGCTTGTACAGACTGACACATAAAATCACAAAAGCCAGAAGGAGCGCGATAACGCAGCCATAGCCCACACCTGCGCTTTTGGCCCGCTTAAAAATATTTCCCACATCCAGGGCATATTTTAAATTGCAGAAAAGATTTACCAGGGCGCCCAGGGCAATGAGCCGGAAGCTGATTTTTCCTTTGAACAGTGGAAAGCACAGGCTGCCCAAAAATATTGCCAGTAATCCGGCCAATGAAACGATAAAAAACATATCCGGCTGGATAACAATTTTTCCGCCTAACACCGTTTTCCCGGTAATAAAGTCAAACCCGTTCACGGTATAAACACCGCCGTTGTAGCCATAGCTGGCGAAAGGGTTTGCATACATGATGGCAATAACTGCTGTCAGAACGAGAAACTCCCAGCGGATTCTGTTGGAAGCCCCTAAAGGCACTGTCAGCTCCTTTTTCTTATATCTGTTAATCTTCATATTGTTCCCCCATCGTAAAGATTCAGGCAGACCTGGGAAGCTTACTCGCCGATCAGCCGTTTCAGCATTTCATGGTGACGGCGCACCTGCTCCACCTCATCGGGCAGGAAAGCGTAGCCCCGGTCCTGCTGATCTCTCTGGCCCTCATACTCAGAATTTATGTATCCCTCGTAATGGCACTCCTTTAAATATCTCACAGGATTTTCATAATCAATGCAGACGTCCTCGTAGCAGCCCGGGTTTCCCGGGATTTCCGTCATATCGTAAAACTTTCCATGAATACTGAGAATATAAGGGATAATTGCTTTAATATCCTCCGGCTGGGCCACAGGTTCATGCAAAGCGATCCGCTCCATGGATGTCACCGTCATTTCGCCGTCCGGATATTTCTCACGAGCCAGCTCCACCAAGTCGTCGAAGCTGTAATTTTCACGGTTTTCGACGATAAAATCCACTTCCTCCGGATATTTTGCATTTCTGCGCTCGTAATCAATGGTCACCTGAGATGCCCGTTTCTGGAAAATACCAAAGTCCGGCACAAGTCCAACGTACGGACTCCCTGTTTTCTCCCGCAAATCTATAATCTGCTCCACCAGCCTGAAATCCCGTACCGCGGACATACCGTACTTGTTCTTTTTCTGTGTCCGCTGCTTGATCGGTATAGGGAAATGGATTTCCTTCCCGATTCTGACATTATACTTTTCCGCCGTATCCAATGCCATTTCAATCACATCAATGGGCACGCTGCTCAATGTCCGCACGTTTTCAAACCCCATTTTTGCGGCAATAATAATATCATTTTTTAACCGCCACGCCGCTTCCTTATGATTCATCACATGGTCACGGAATTGATGGACGTCCAGAAAAACATCCGCGGTGACAGCCTTCATATCATACCTCGCCAGAGTGTTATTCCAGTCGAAAATAAATTCCTCGGATGGGAACGGATAGGAGGGAACGATGGAATCCATAATGATCTCTATACCATCGGTGCCCAGTTGACCGCGCACATTTGCGACCATATCCTTCCACATCATTTTTTCAAAAAACTGCTCCTGCTGGTAGCTGTATAAAGAAACGCCTCTTTTAATCATCTGCCTTCCTCCTGTCCGTAACAGTTCCGACAGGCTGAACTGTTATTCTGTCCTTCAATTCCAGATCATATGCAAATATAAATGAAGATTTTCCACTTCCAGCGCCACTTCCCGGAACCGGCGGATTTTTTACCCATTCCTCATCCCACGGAGCATAACCATATTGCAGGAGGATCGATTGCTGAAGCCGGATCGTATGTTTTCCCGGCGCAAGCCCTCCGGGCTTTTTCACATGGACAATGGCCGCACTGGCATAATCCCAATGCTCCCAGACGCATTTTTTCAGTTCATCGAAGGTCCGCGGACCTTTTCCGTTCACCTCAAAGGTCTGAACATCCCTTCCATATTCAATTCCGTCACATTCGATATAATATCCGTTATGTAAGGATAAAAAGCAGCCTCTGTAATCCGCGATCTTAACCGAAAACGAAAAGCCAACAGCCTCACCGTCCACGTAATCATTCATAAGACTATCCGGCCGTATCAAAAAATTGTCAAACATTTATCTGTTCCTTTCTAATTCTTAGCTACCCATGCATCCAACTGTTCCTGATATGCGCTCACCAGCTCGTCCACGCCAGCGGCAGTTAAATCATCCAGGAATTTCTGATAATAAGTATCGAAATCTTCACTGGCGGAGCCGGAAAGAATGGTCGATTTATACTTTTCAAAAACATTGGAGCAGGCAGTCAGTGTGGCCTCCAGACCAGTGTTGTCCACATTAAAGCCCAGATACGGTGAAACCTCGGCAGCCTCATTGGCAGCCTTCTGGATTTCGCGGATCTCCGGGTCATTGCCGACCCATGGCGTTACATTCAGACGATTGCCATATAAGAAATCGGCAATGTGATACGGTACGTTTTCAGCAGTAACACCTTCAGGATACTCTGCCATACCATCGGCATTAATTACATAATCTCTTCCTTCAATACCCCAAGACAGCAGGTCGCCAAGACCGCTTTCCTTTGTGTAAAGCAGATTCAGGAACTGAATGGCAGCTTCCGGCTCCAGTGCCGTTACAGGCACGCAGAAACCAAACTTTGTCAGATTTCCGGTGGTGATCATGGAAGCATTTTCATCCACAGGATTTAAGACGATCATATCATACCCGGCAGCAGCTACAGAAGTCTGCTCGCCGCCCACCTCTGTCGTCGTGATCAGGCCGCAGCCCACACCATTTTTTAACAGCGTCGTGCCAAAATCCTGAGATAAGGCTGCATCCTTATACACAAGACCTTTCTGATACCAGTCGTAGGTCCGTCTTAAAACCTGACGGACATCTTCATCAAAGTACATGCACTCAACCTTACCGGTTTTTTTATTGGCCATAAATATATTGGAGGAATCCCCTAAGTTATCATAAACATAGCCATCAGAGAATTTTTCCCCCGCACTTAATGCAGGATTCGCCACCAAAACGCTGCCATTGATATCTGCATTGACAATCCCCTGACCGGATTGTTCGGAAATAGCCGTTAATGCTTCTTCGATTTCCGTCCATGTGGTAGCATTTTCAATTTTTTCGGTCACACCGGCCGCATCCGCCAGATCCCTGCGGATCATAAGTAATTCCTTAAAGGTGAGCGGGCCATAATTGCCCACGCCATAGATCCGGCCTTCCTTTGATGTGGCTTTCAGCAGATCATCCCCCAATGTGGCTTTGATTTCAGGGCCATACTCATTCAGGACATCCGTAATATCCATGAGCTGATTCTGAGCCATGAGCGTATTGTAGGTTGTGCTTGTATTCGGCGTGAACATCATTAAATCCACCTTTTCATTGCCAGTGATCATCATAGGCACCTGAGTGGCGTACTTGGCCGAATCGATCCACATCAGATCCACGGACATATTAAGCTCACGCTGTGTGATCTCATTGACTGCCTGCTCAACAGCTTCCGAAGCGGACTCGTCCACGGTTCCCAGAGTTCTTAAAATCACCGTCAGCTCCGTCATTTCCCCTGAAGGTGCTGCGGCGTCAGAGCCCTTTTCATCACTTCCCGTAGCTTCAACCCCTGTTGTCTCGTTCCCTGCGCCTTCTGTGGCTTTACCACTTTGCGCCGTCTTATCTGCGGCCTGAGTTGTCTTTACGGCCTCACCTTCCGGATTTCCACCGCACCCGGATAAAACACCGGCCAGCATTACGCCTGCCAATACCATAGAAAATAATTTTTTTAACTTCATAAATACAACCTCCTCCATATAATTTTATATGCTAAAGCTTGAATAAACGCTCTGCATTCTTATAACAAATAGCTTCCAGTTCCTCTTTATTCAGCCGGCATTGCTCCAATTGGTCCACGGCCATTTCTGTGGGGAAATGCGGATAATCCGATCCGAATAAAATTTTATCCAGCCCCAGAGCTTCAATGGCACAGGCCATTGTCTCCGGGCGGAAGCCGCCGCTGGTGGCAATATACAGGTTCCGTCTCAGATAAAAGGAGGGCGGGTTGGTAATCTTACCCTGCTCCCACAGCCTGCGGCACTCATAACCTTCATCCAGACGTTTAAGGCAATACGGGATCGTCTCACCCATGTGGCCGATGACTACCTTTAAATTGGGAAAACGTTCAAATACCCCGTTAAAAACCATTCTCAATACGAGCGTTCCCGTCACAAATCCCCAATGCCATGTATTTCCCAGCAGCTCATCACAGCCGCCAAAAGCCTTGATCTGGTCCGGCTCCGGGCTTCTCGGATGGATATAAAGGGGCACATCCAGCGCCTCCAGCTTTTTCCAGAGAATGTCATAGCACGGGTCATCATAATACGGATAATCGCCAAGTCCGGTCTGTCCATGGACAAAACCACCCACAAAATGCTTCTCATTGATACACCGCTCCAGCTCCTGTGCAGCCTGAACGGGGCTTTGCATCGGCAATAGCGCCAGGCCTTTAAACCGATCCGGCGCCTGAGCCACAAAGTCTTCCGTCATATCATTGACCTTTTCTGCCGCCTGGACAGCCCGGTCCTCATCATGGAAATACTGGACAGCCTGGGTATTGGGTGAAATGATCTGCACCGCAATATCCAATTGATCCATCACAGGGATACGGTGTTCTGTCACCGGCGCATCAAATAAATCCTTTAAAAACTTTGCTCTTTGTGCATCGGCGGTAACCGGAAACGGATTTCCCTCCATTGCCTCCGCATCAAGCTGCCTGAACAGCTCATTTTCATAGTGTTCCTCTACGGCAATCTTTTTCATACTTCTTCCTTTCTCCATTCGTCATATTGTTCATTTATTTTCTTTAATACTAATATGTTTTGTCTACTATTTCCAGATAACAACCCGGATACAGTTCATCATTTCATGTTTGAACTTATCAACATTTGACAACTTTTTTCTTAATTGCTATAATATATGAATACATTTGACAATGCGTCTTACATACGGCTGTGTTCACTATGCAGACCGCTTTGGAGGTTAAAAATGACAATCATCCATGATTTAATTGCACTTTATAACTCAATGTCTGCGGACAGAATCTACCATAGCGTTATTGCCATCCTTTTACAAAACCTGTTACTCATACCGGAGCTGTCTCTGGAGGAGACTGCGGAGCTATGCAATACGTCGATCATTACGATCAACCGGCTGCTCAAGCTGATCAATTGCCCGTCCTTCCGCGCCTTTAAGCAGCAGATCGCCGATGTGGTCAACGGTTACAGCAAGTATAACCGTGTCTTTCCATATGATCAGCTCGGATACTCCAGCGAAAAAAACGTCAAGTCTAATATTGACTACTATTTAATTTATTTTCAAAATATTGTTCAGGATTTTTCACAGCGAATTGATCCGGTGCAGATTGAAAAAGCCGCAGACATTCTCCATCAGGCCGCAGATATCCACGTATATGGCCAGTATTCCGCAAGCCATGCCAAGCAGCAGCTTCAGGTGGATCTGATGTTTGCCGGCAAACAGGTCATATGCTACTGCAATACACCGGAGGAAGAAAAGGACGCAAAAAACCTGGGCTCCGGCTCCGCCATTATTGCCCAGGTTATTGCGTCTTATAAAAATTACTCGGCCCATTTGCCGATTATAAAAAAGATTCTTTCAAAAGGGGTTCCGTCCATCATAATCACTTCAACGACCACACCGAATAATTTCAGGGAGGCCGACTGCATTTTGACGTTTAAGGGAACGGACACCGCCATGGATAATTACTTTGTAGACATGATATTTAATTTACTTTGTATGACTTACAGGACGAAATATATTGATTAAGTAACCGGGAAAGCTTCCACAAAAGAAGCCCCGCCCGAACCATTATGCTAATCCGGGAAATGCCATAAATAACAGGGCGGCCACCACCGCAGCGATCAGAGGATATATGCAGGAGCACAAAAACATCGGCATATATCCTTCTTTATGGCTTATTTTTGTCATGGACAAAATAATGACGATCATCCCATTAAATGGAAGTGTTTCAAAAGATACGGACGCAATGGTTGATACGCGGTGGATCATCTCCGCTGAAATCATACCGGCACTTGCTGCTGTTCCTCCGGCCAGAAGTGCAGATGCAAGAATCGGAATGATAATGGACATGCCGGCTGGCGGAGAGCTTGTGATCGTTACCAAAATGACTACGGCTAAAACGACGATCAGCATCGGGTGGATCGGAAGATTGACAATATTTCCCGCCATTGTCTGGAATGCAGTGGTCGCTGCCACAACTGCTGCAAAACCTGAGATTACGGAAATATTAAATAAAGCGCCCGCTGATGTCATCGCTCCATCATTGATTGTTGCCAATATATGGCCTTTTTTTGGTGTGCCTTCTGCAAGGCCGTCGTATTTAATACAATTTCCCATTAAGATCAGCGCCAGCAAAATACCTACGGTAAGCGCAATGGAAATGTCAAGGCTGCATATACCAAAGAGGATAAAAACGACAACGATCGGTATTAAAGCGATATAAAATTTAGGTCTTTTACTGTTATTAAATTCCGGTACCGGAGGCATATCCCCGTACTCAAAATGAGCGCCCTTGCGCATGTCCTTAATGCACAGGTGGGATATGGTAAACCAGGAACCCACAGCGATGATCGCTGCTGCAATGATACCAGGGATCAGCCCCGAGGTGGAGGAGGTTCCGAGAATGGACATGGGAACAATATTTTGTGTGACAGGCGCCCCCGGGCAGACAGCCGCGGCCGTGGAGCACATCAGTATGCCAGGAATATATTTGCGTGGCATGTCCAGCTTTTTCCACATCCGTACAACAATGGGAAATGTCGTATACAGAACGATAAAAGCATCAATCCCGCCTAAGCAGAGCAGAAAAGATACGACAACGATAACTGCGACAGCGACACGCACTTTGTTTTCTCCCTTAGTGCGGTCCACAAACGCTTTAATAAAACCATCGGCCAGCGCCTCCGCTGCACCGGTCTGTGTGTAAACCTTTCCGAGAATTGTTCCCAGCATAATGATTGGCAATAACATTCCAAGAACGCTTGTTAAGCCGGAAACATATGTACCCGCAAACGCTTCTACGGGATTCAAATGATTAAATAACGCCACAATAACGCAGGCGATGGGCGCTAAAATAATCGTACTTACATTTTTAAAAGTAAAGAATAATATAATACAGAATCCGATAATAATTCCGATAAGTCCTAATGCCATAAATCTTCTCACTTTCATATAATTGCCTGCCATGCCTGAGTGTATTTAACGGTAACAGTTCAGAGAGGCCGAACTGTTACGCTTAACGCTCAGCTTTTCAAACACACACAGACCTATGGCAGGCAGCTTTATTTTTTATTCTTATTTATTTTTATACTCAGGTCTTTCTAAAACCGGAAGGGTGTTATCCTCGATATATTTCCATTTATAGTCGCCGATTTTTTCAACAGAAAGATCATAGTATACATTCTGTGTCGGGTCTGGATGATCCTTCCATACATTGTAAAGACCCGGAAGAAATTTAGGCCACCAGCAGAGCTCATACTCGCCATGCTCAAAGTTATTTTTTGTGCCCTTCTGATGCGGGTACTCATCCGGACGGATAACCTTGCGGCTCAGCTCCAGAGTTTCTGTTGCACATACCATACGGTGGATACATCCGCCTTCGACATCCTCCCACATATGAGCCAGAAGCATCCATGTATGATCATTTTCATCCTTTGTTCCCTCAATGATCACATGTTTACAGCAATGATCGAATGGAAAAACATCCATATCATAGCGGTTATAAAGCAGCATGCCAAAACCATCGCCGGCAGCTACACTTAAATCAAGAATCTGATCCTCGTCCATGTTTTCCAGACTTGTATGCTTTGAATTTGTAAAACCATACTCCCATGGCTCCTGCATCCACTGAAAACGTTTGTGAGAACCCGGAGCCCACAGGTAATAGCCTTTTTCCATGTTACACCAGAACCAGTCGATCATTTCTGAGGTTACGCCAGGCAGGAAGTGATCGCCCTCAATACAAATGGCCCAGCCTTTTTCTTTATACTCCGGGTTCAGATCAATGTCCGGCAGATCTGTTATACCGACCTCCTCGGGACGTTTCAGAGGCTCCCACTTTGGATAGGGCACCTTAAACTGACCAAACGGACGGCTGGACTGACCACCAGTTGCTACATACTTATCAAATTGCATAATTTAATTCCTCCTATATGTATTTATTTTTTTGATACCATATTATTACGCAATTATGATGCCAACTTTTTCAAAGGTTTTTCCCCATAAAAGTGCTTTTTTTCATGTGGATTGCCCGTATTTTAAAATTATACAATGCCTGATTTTGTTGTTGGTGCAATAATACACCATCGACTTTTGACTGTTTTTTCAACATTTTTGTTCTTTGGTGCATTTTGGAACCAATTACATTTACAATCACGGATTTTTGGTGTATAATTACACCAAAAGCAGGAGGTGGATGCTATGAGTCAATTCTCACCAACACCTTATTTTGATATAAGTAAAATAGGGAACAGTCTTCAGGATGGGTTATTTATTTGTGATAAAGACGGAACGATCTTATACGTGAACAAGGCCAATGAACGTTTAACCGGCATAAAAGCCTCTGAATGTATTGGCAAAAATATTTATCAATTTTTAAACGACGGCGGGCTGGCAAACGTTATTGTTCCCCACATCATACAAACCGGTAAGCCCTACACTTCGCTGGCGGTTTCCCCGCGGACCAATATCCAGTTTTTAGAAACCGGGTCGCCTTTATATAATGACCAGGATGAGCTTATCGGCGTTGTTATCATCGACCGGGATATCAGTGAGATTTCGATGCTGACGGACCGCTTAAAGCAGTCTCAGTCCAAAATCGCCTATTTTGAAGAGATCAACAAACAGACCTCCCTGGTCATAAGTCAGTTGAGCCAGCAGCACATCCTGGAACAGATGAACTTCGCTGACAACGTGGAACCGGTAAGCCCGCTCATGCAGGCGACCTATCGGCTTGCTTATCAGGCGGCTTCCACCGATGTCACCGTACTGATCACCGGGGAAACCGGCGTTGGTAAGGAGGTTATCGCCAACTATATTTATTCCAGCAGCAGCAGAAAAAATAAACCTTTTATAAAAGTCAATTGTGCGGCGATTCCGGCCAATTTGCTGGAAAGCGAGCTGTTTGGGTATGTCAAAGGAGCCTTCACAGGCGCGAATGCCAAAGGGAAGCCCGGTATGTTTGAGCTTGCAAATACCGGTACACTTTATTTAGATGAGATTGGCGAGCTGCCCATAGACTTTCAGGCAAAACTGCTTCGGGCCATACAGCAGCATGAGATTACACGTATCGGTGACACCAAAACAGTAAAGCTGGATATCCGCATCATCGCAGCTACAAATCGAGATTTAAAAGAAATGGTAAAGCAGGACCGCTTCCGGAGCGATCTTTACTATCGTCTGAGCATCTTTCCCATACATATTCCATCATTGAAGGAGCGCCCGGAGGATATTATTCCGATGATCGATCATTTTTTGAACCTTTTTAACAAACGCTATAACAAAAATATTATACTGGATTCCGAATGTATGCAGCGCATGAAAAAATATACATGGCCGGGAAACATCCGTGAATTGGAAAACATTATCGAACGGTGGGTTGTCATCTATGGCGAATACGAAACTCTGACCTGGGATAAAATATCCAGCCATTTTGCCAATGAGCTTCCGATGCTCTCCGATTCCCATTTTGAGGGCAAAACCCTGAAACAAATCCTTTTGGAGGAGGAATACAGAGTTTTTAGCTGGGCATTGGAAAACTATAAAACCTCACGGGAAATCGCCAATGTTTTGGGGATCGACCACTCTACGGTGGTTCGGAAAATTAATGCGCTTGGTTTGAAGCGTGTTTGAAACTAACTATTGGTAAGCTGTACGTCACACTTTGCGGAAGATATGTAACAGTTCAGAAAAACTGAACTGTTACAATATGCCAACTGTTGAGTAAATTACAACAACTTAGTTGCTGTATTTCAAGTCATTTTGCAAATTAGTTGCTGTATTTTTGTATTATTTCCATTTTGTTTCTGTATTTCTTTATTACAACAACTCATTTTTCGACATATTTACACCAGCAGTTTTCAAGCATCTACAACTAAAAAAACTCCCGCTGATCAAACATCCGGACCGAAATCCACCCGGACAGCGTTAATAGCCCTGCACAAATCAGCAAAATCACCACAAACCCGATACCGGTTGAGATTCTGTGCATGGACTCCAGAATCTTCTGAAAGCCCTCGGCAAACCGTATGCCCAAAACAAACAGGATAACGAGGGCAAAAAACACGGTCATTATGACATTTTGCGCCTTCACATATTCAAACCGCGCCAGTACAGGCACCATCACAGCAAGGGGCACTGCACTGGCTGCCAGCCCTAAGCCACAGGAAATCCAAAAATCATCCATCCCCCATCCATAGATGACGCCGCCAAGGACCGCGCAGCACAGTAAAAAGGCGACGGACAGTCCGACAATGAACATAAAACGATTGCGCATAATATCCTTACGGCTATACGCAGCGGATAAGAGCAGGCAGGACGCCTGGTTGCGCTCCTCTTTTTCAAAGACCATCCCCACCAGCATGTAGGAAAACAGGCCGGAAAGCATGGACATTGGCATCCACCGGATCAGACTTTCTCTCACCTGGTATTCAATGCCAATAAAAATCAGAAGCCCTATAATAAACATAACAGCAAAGCGTTTGCGGACCAAAAGCATATCCTTTTTTAAAAGATAACCATTCATAGCGGCCTCCTAAAATTCCAGCTTATCAAAAAACAGCTTCATAATGATGGCCGACAGGACCATACCCACACCGGCAATGGCAAGCCCGGCCCCCATCCCCCATTGCGGCAAAGCGGCAAACGCGTCGGCGCCCACCTTTTTCAGGATAATGATAATACCGAAGCTTACGCCAAGAATCAAACCGATAGAAACGAGCCGCACGGTCATATCCGAAAGGAAGAAATACATCGGAAGCGTAATACTTACAAAAAGCATGTAGCAAATAAATGTCGCCCCGACCACCGATATGCTCAACCGGGGAAACAGCTCCAAACCCAACTGCTGCGTCAGTTCTGACAGTACCCCGTAAAATACCGTAATCCCCACAAACATCAACAGCGTTGACAGATACTTTGAAATAACAATCTTTAACCTTGAATACGGAATGGAGATCAGGTAGGCTAATGCCGACGACTGCTGCTCCGCGATACATACATTCATAAGTAAATACCACGCCGCCCCCACAGCCATAACGCTATAACCCATAATCCCCAAATTTGCACTGATGACCACAAGAATAAAAAGCATCTGCGCCAAAAACGTGCCAAAGCTCTGCCTGAACAGAATCTTATAATCCTTTCGTATCAGCCCCAGACTCATACTCACACCCGCCCTTCGATATAGGCCACCATAATATCTTCGATCGTCGGCCGTTCCACGACCGCAGAATCCATGGACATCTTTACCTTTTCTTTTTCATTGGTCAGCCCCTCAAAATGAAAGCCCCTTTCTTCCAAAGCGAGGAACCACTTCCGGTTTTCCGGATTCAGCCACGACTTATCTCCCTTTACTAAAGCATGCGCCTCGATCAGCGACTCCTTATCTTCATTAAACAAAATCTTCCCTTTATGAAGCATGATGATCTGATCCGCAATCTTATCCAGATCTGTCGTAATATGCGTGGAAAAGAAAACAGACTTTCCCTCCTCACTGACAAACTCGCGCATGATTTCCAAAAGCTGCTTGCGCACCATCGGGTCCAGGCCGCTGGTCGGTTCATCCATTAAGAGCAGGTCGCAATGGTGCGATAACGCCAAAACCAATGCATATTTCATACGCATGCCCCGAGACAGAGACGAAATACTCTTTTTCTCATCCAGCCGGAACCGTTTCATAAGGCTATGGTATACATCATTATCCCAATGACTGTACGCCGGCGCGATAACGCTCCGCATATCCGCCATCGTCAGCTCATTATAAAGAAAACCATTGTCATACACGATCCCAATACGGTCCTTAATGGCCTTCTCGTTCTCTTTCATGGACATGCCAAATACATTAACCTCACCGCTGTCCGGCTTTAATAGCCCCATGATCGACTTGATTGTTGTCGTTTTTCCAGCGCCGTTCATGCCAATGAAGCCGGTAATGCACCCTTCGTAAATACCAAAGCTGATATCCTTTAATACCTTTTTGCCCTTATAGCTCTTTGAAAGATTCTTTACTTCCATAACATAATCCATACTATTTCCCTCCGTTTTCATCAAAGAGAATATCCATCATGCTCCACATATCCTCCTTGGAAACACCGATCTGCCGTCCGATATCATAGGCTTCAAGCAGCTTGCGTTCGACCTCCTTGAGCTTTGCTTCCCGGATGACTTCAATATTCTTCGCAGCTACAAAAAATCCCTTGCCGTGGACACTGTGGACCAGCCCTTCACTCTCAAGCTCGTCATAAGCCCGGCGGACCGTGAGAACACTGGCCCGTGTCTCATTGGCCATGGCCCGGATGGACGGCAGTATATCGCCTGCGGAAAGCTCCCCCGCCAGTATCGCGTCCTTGATCTGGTCCTTTAATTGTTGGTAAATTGGTGTTTCGCTCTGGTTTGATATAATTATGCGCAAAATTATAACCACCTATCTGTGTTATTGTGTTATATACTGTGTATTAAATACATATACAGTATATAACACTAATACACAGGTGTCAATAGGCGGCGGGGAAAAATTATGTCTTTTCCAAAATGCAAAAATCCCGGAAGTTGTCGCGTTTAAACAACTTCCAGGATTCAAAATTTTTAGATATCCAGCGCCCTGTAAAACCCATCCGACACCGCATCCATCACCTTCCCGGCCCGGCGGCAGTCACCGATACGTTCCACCACCGGCGCCGACTGGCACAGCTCCATAAACAGGGCATCATCAGCCCGGTAGCCGGAAGCATTCACCACCGTGTCTACCTCCAGCAGTATTTCCACGCCGGAATCATCCCGCACGATCAGCCCCTGTTCCGTCACCTGACGGCCCATAGCATTCACTGCAAGCCTTACATGATTTTTGCGCAGATCCACCTTCAGCGCGGTCTGATAAAACATCTCTGCATCCAGCGCAATATCCCCGCGCATTTCCACAATAGTCACAGACCGGCCAAGCCGTGCCAGATGCGCCGCCGTTTCGCTGCCCACCAGGCCGCCGCCCAGTACAGCCACACGCTCGCCTACACGATCTTCATGGCCATAAACATCTGCGGCCAGGAGGACGTTTTCCCGATCAATCCCTTCAATGGGCGGTGTCACAGGCTTTGCACCGCAGGCCAGGAGGAGTACATCCGGCTGCTCATGTTCCACAAGCGCTGCGGTCACCGGCGTATCCAGATGTACGGAAACACCGTATTTTTTCAGCTCATATTCTAAAACTTCTTTAAACTCATATAACCCATATTTAAAATCCACGTGCTTAGCAAAGTTCAAGGCGCCGCCCAGCCGGTCCGAGGCCTCGTACAGCGTCACCGCATGGCCCCGCTCTGCCGCCGTGATCGCAGCTTTCATGCCGCCGGGGCCGCCACCGGCCACCATGACCTTTTTAGGCGTCGTGGGCTGATTTGTGGCAAGCTGACAGTTAAACTCATTGCCGATCACCGGGTTTACTGTACAGGATGTTCCGCCGGTTTTTACCGATTCACCGAAGCAGCTCATACAGCGGAGACATTTGGTAATCTCCTTTTCACGTCCGCTGCGCAGCTTATTGGGCAAATACGGGTCCGCCAGCAGCGGCCGCCCAAGCTCTACGATATCCGCCTTTCCAGTAGCGATGATCGCCTCCATCATTTCCGGGTCCGTAATGCCGCCCACAGTGGAGACGGGCACATTTACCTTTTTGCGGATAGCCTCCGCCAGATAAACATTTGGCCCTTTCTCTATAAACTGTGTGGGATGGGTCCGGATGTAAAGCTCCAGTTCCTCGTGGATTCCTGCGGAGACATTGATCAGATCGCATTTATCCTCAATCAGCTTTGCCAGCCGTATGCCTTCGTCCAATGTAATACCGCCCTCGATAAATTCATCGCCACTCATACGGACCTCGATGGGAAAGCCTGGCCCCACAGCCTTACAGATAGATTCCAATGCCATGACCAGCGCACGGGCACGATTTTCAAAGCTGCCGCCGAACCGGTCAGTGCGGTGGTTGGTCCTGGGAGATAAAAACTGTCCAAACATCCAGCCATGGCCGGCATGGACCATACACATCTCAAAACCTGCCCGCTTGAGCACCGCCGCCCCTTTTCCAAAAGAATCGATAATTTCCAACAACAGGTCCTCGGGCATTTCCCGGACCCATCCGGCCTCAGTCAGCTCCGCGCTGGGTCCGTAGGCGATGCGCCCGGCTTTCTGGCTTCCGGCAATACTCACCAGCCCGCCCCATTTTCCGCCATGGGATAATTCCGCACTGGGCACTGCTCCGTGGCGCTTGATCGCCCGGGCAAGCTGCGCCAGACTCACCAGCGATGTGGGATTATCCAGCTCGATCTGCCGGTCATGGGATTTTCCTGTGGCCGTATGTACAATACTCTCGCCCATGGTCACCACTGCCGCGCCCCCTTTGGCCTTCAGTTCATAATAGGCAATGGTTTCCGGTGTCAGATTCCCGTCCACCGCGCCCCAATTCAGGGATGTGGGCGCAGAAAAAATCCGGTTTTTTAATGTCAGTCCTCCGATGGTTATCGGCTTAAATAAGTTCTCGTATTTATTGATCATCGTATTCTCCCCATATAAAAAAGCCGTTGTCCTGCCGTACCTGTCCGGTCACCGGCAAACAACGGCCCTGTCCATTTATTCTTTTAAACCTCCAGCCCGGCATAATACCCGGCATTGACGGCATGATAGATCTGGCCTACATTTTTGCAGTCGCCCACAATGTAATATTCATCCACCAGATCACATAAGCGGTCCACCTCATCGTAAGGTGAGCGGAAGCCCAGAGCGCAGACCACGCTGTCCGCCTCAACAAACAGCTCCTGGCCGTCGCGCTCGCACAGCACGCCGCCCGGTTGGATCTCCTTCACCTTCGTATTCACGTAGATCTGTGCAGACTTTTTAATCTGTGTCGTCAGCGCGCCCTTATAGAAGTTATTCATTTCCTCAATAACCTCAGGCTTCATTTCGATAATGGAGCACTCCTTCCCTTCATGGCAGAAGGAAATGGCTGCTTCACTGCCCACCAGGCCGCCGCCCATGATGGCTACCCGCTTACCCAGACGTTCCGGATGCAGCTCCGCATCAATGGCCATCACCACATTGGGCAGATCGATTCCCTTGATGGGGGGCTTTAACTCACTGGAGCCAATGGCTACAAACAATGCCTCGGGAGCAAACTCACGGATATAGTCTTCCGTAACCTCTGTATTTAACACAACCTTTACGCCGGCCTCGTCCACACGGCGTATAAGCACATTCATAAAATCCTCAATATCCTGTTTGAAATACGCGGCTCCTGCCGGACGCAGATTACCGCCAAGCTGAGGTGCCTTTTCCACCAATGTCACATCATGCCCACGGCCGGCCGCAGTGATGGCCGCTTCCATACCTGCCGGACCTCCGCCCGCCACAAGCACCCGTTTGCTGTGATCCGGCGCTTTTCTTGGGAATTTCAGCGGGAGCTGCTGGCCCATCTCAGGGTTTACACTGCACTTGAGCGTCTCGCTTTTGGACGTCTCGCCAAAGCACTCATAGCAGCGCAGGCACGGCGTGATATCATCCGCACGGCCCTCAAAAGCCTTTTTGGGCAGGTACGGGTCTGCCAGAAGTCCTCTGGCGATCTCCACGATATCCGCCTGGCCTGTGGCAATGATCTCCTCCATCTGCGCCGGGTCATTTAAGGAACCTACGCAGGCTACAGGCTTTGTCACATGCTTTTTAATTTCCGCCGCCAGATATACATTGACACCCCGCGGATAAAATACGGATGGATGGGTCCGGCAGAATATATCCGGGTCCTCGTGATTTCCGCAGGATATATTGAATAAATCCACCTTACAGTCCACCATTTTGGCAACTTCGATACATTCCTCTGCACTCAGCCCAATATCCGAGCAATCGTCTCCGGACAGACGGATTTCAATGGGGAAACGCGGGCCCACATTTTTACGGACCTCATCCAGAGACATCATCAAAAACCGCGCGCGGTTTTCCAGGCTGCCGCCAAATTCATCGGTCCTCTGGTTCATTACCGGCGATAAAAACTGTGAAAACAGCCAGCCGTGAGCCGCATGGACCTGTACCATATCAAAACCGCAATCCTTGCACAGCTTTGCAGCCGTACCGTAGGACTTTATGATCTCGAAAATCATTTCCCGGGGCATTTCAAATACTTCGCCCTGAGGCGTCATCTCAGCACTGGGTCCGTAGGCCGTATCCCGGGTGTCCTGCTCGCCGCCAAGGCTGGCAAGACCGGCATATTTTCCGCCGTGGGAAAGCTGGATATTGGCATAGGCCCCCGCATTATGGATTGCCCGGGCTGCCTGGGCCATGCCCTGCTTTACGCCGAAGGAATCCAGTTGGAGCTGCTTATTGTGGGATTTGCCCGTAGCCGAATGGACGATTGCCTCGCCATAGGTCACGACGCCGGCGCCGCCCAGCGCCTTTTCTTCCAGATAGGCGATCATTTCCGGAGTGAAATGCCCCTCTGTTGTGATCATGCTCGGGCTTGTGGGCGCTGCAATGATCCTGTTTTTTAAACGTATATTACCAATTCGGATGGGTGAAAAGAGATGCGGATACTTACAGCCCTTTTTACATTTCACATTTTCCATGATTGATTTAACCCCCATATCTATAACTGTTTATTTTTTTAATTTCCAGATGTACTTTCTCGGTTCGCCGTTCAGATAAGCGATCACCTCGTCACCCATCATGGAACCGGACCATCCGTCCACGTCGGTGGTCAGACCGGCCATATGCGGCGTGCAAACGACATTTCTCATGGAAAGCAGCGGATGATTGGCCGGAACCGGCTCCTGCCAGTACACGTCCACAGCAGCGCCGGCAATAGTTTTGTTTTGCAGCGCTTCAACAAAGTCCTTCTGATCGATGACATAGGCTCTGGCCGTATTGATCACATAAGCTGTCGGTTTCATTTTGCTGAACCAATCTTTATTGACAATAGCCTTGCAGCTTGGGATAACCGGCAGATGGATGCTGATAATATCACTCTGGGCAAGCATTGTATCCAGATCCACAGCCTTTGCGCCGTCGGCCTCGATTTTTTCAGCCGGGCAATAAGGATCATAGGCGAGGATTTCCATGCCAAAGGCTTTCGCTCTTACAGCAACCTCCCGGCCAATAGCGCCGTAGCCTGCGATACCCAGTGTTTTTCCGTACAGCTCAAAGCCAATACCATAATCCACAAACGGATGCTTTTCATCCAGCGGTCCGAAGGTTACGTTTTTAACGTCCGGCACATCATAAATATCGTCCACAGCAGGACCTGTGTGCTCGCCCTTAGCCAGCCCGGTGCTGCTCAATGTAATATGTCTGGCAGCGGCGATCATCAGACCGATGTTAAATTCGGCCACAGCCACACGGTTTCTGCCCGGTGTATAGGAAAGTTCAAGACCAGCCTTATCAATCGCATCATAATCTACCGTTGCAGGTGTTCCCTTAGCCACGCCCATGAATTTCATGCCGGCTTCGGCCCATGCAGTGATCGTGTCGGCTCCGGCATATTCATCGCCCAGCACAACAAGCTCGTTGCCCATACATTCTTCACGTGTCATATCCTCAGTAACGTTGCCCTTGCCGTGCTTTAACTCACCGCAGATTGTCACGTCACAAAACTGCTCTATAATATCCATCTGTTTTTTTGGAATCGGGGTACATAATGCCATTTTCTTTTTCATATTTATTTCCTCCATTTTGCGCTTACAAGCGCATCATCGATTTCATGGTAACTATTCAGAAGGGCCGAACGGTTACATTTAATAAGCTTTTTCTAAAATATCCAAAATCTGTTCTTTTGTTATGCCCTGACGGGGGTTGAAGTTCAACACCGGTTCTTTTAACACGTCCTCGGCCAGCATTTCAAAATCCTTTTTCTCAATGCCCTGCTGAGACAATGTTTTAATCCCCAGCAGACCGATAAGCTTTTTAAGCTCTCCGGCCAGCAGATATTTGTCAGCGTCCACATTTCCCGAAGTCTCAAGTCCGATTGCTTTAGCCAGCTCCACCATCTGGTCCGGGCAGCTTTCTGCGTTAAATTCCATAACATACGGAAGCACGCAGGCATTGGCCATACCGTGGGGCAGATGGAAATGAGCGCTCAGCGTATGGGCGATGCCGTGAACAAGGCCCAGGTTGGCATTGGAAAAACCAAAGCCTGTAATGATGCAGCCAAGCATCATCTGCTCTCTGGCATCCATATCGTCGCCATTGGCCACAACCTTTGGAAGGTTTTCATGGAGGATCTGAAGACCCTTAACGGAATTATACTGGGTCAGCGGTGTTGCCATATTGGAAATGTAGCTTTCTACTGCGTGGGTAATGGCGTCCATACCTGTAGCAGCGGTTACCGATACCGGCATCGTGCGGGTAAATTCCGGATCGATGATCACCTTGGAGGGAACGATTTTGTCGTCGATGACTACGTATTTGCATACCTTTTCCGTATCGATCAGCGCGCTCACGTTGGTGATCTCGCTGGAAGTTCCTGCGGTTGTGGGGATGGCAATGAGGGGAAGCACATTATTTTTCACCATGCCGATGCCGCCGTAATTGCCGATGGGTCCGGGGTTCGTCATAAGAATATTGATCGCCTTGGCCAGGTCGATACTGCTGCCGCCGCCCACAGCTACAAATACGTCAATGCCTGCGTCCTTTGCGATCACTGCCGCTTCCTCCACAAGCTCGTTGGTGGGATTGGGCATAACCTTATCAAAAATCACAGTATTTACGCCGGCTTTTTCGATAAATCCAAGAACCTTTTCAGAAATTCCCGCAGCCTTCACGCCTGCGTCGTAAACAACCATCACGTTTTTAGCCTGATACTGTGTCAGCACCTCCGGGAGGGCTGAGGCGCTGCCGCAGCCAAAAACGATATCACTTTTCACAAAAAAATTGTAAGCCATTTGTTTCCCCTTTCTATATCTGTCGTTATGTTGTAACAGTTCGGAAGGGCCGAACTGTTACGTATATTTATTCGGTCCATATATTTAGGGCGGCGGTTCTACATACGATGCCGCCGCCCTGATACATTTATTTAATCATATTTATTCATCACAGGTTACCGTCCAGAGGACCGCACTGTTACACAAAGTGTTCTAATTAAACGGCCTGATCTCTGGCGATCAGTTCTTTCATAGCTTTTACAGCTTCCTCCGGCATCGGATTGAATACGCCGGCCAGCTTAGCATAATAGGAGGTCTGAGCCATTTCCTCGGTGTAGATGGTGGCTGCCATAGCTGCCTTGATGTCCTTACCGCAGCAGAACATACCGTGGTTTTTAAGTAATACGGCTCTGCCGGTTTCGCCCAGTGTTTCTACTACAAGGCCTGCCAGGTCATTGCTGCCGGGCATGGTGAAAGGAACGATATTTACAGGAACGAATTCAGACTGAGGCGGTGTTGTCGGAAGTAATTCGCCGGCCATAGCTGCGATCGTAGCGAACATGCCATGAGTATGTACAGTTGCCTTAACATCTTTTCTTGCTCTTAAAACAGCGGTATGCATCGGAGCTTCAGATGATGGCTTTAAAGGTCCGTCGATCCACTTGCCATACATATCTACAATAGCGATATCCTCTGCGGTCATGGTCTTATAAGCAATACCGCTGGGAGTGATGGCTACAACGTCGTCCACGTCGTCCTGGATGGCGATATTACCGGATGTGCCTTTGATCAGCCCCTGATCCACTGCGTCCAAAATTGCTTCCAATACCTGTTTTCTGATTTTTTCGTATTTCATGTTAAATTCCTCCTTATATTTGCCTTGCAGCATTGCGTTAGCTCCGTCGCATACCGAAAATACTTCCGGCAGTTGAAACATCCGCATGGCTGCGCACCGGCGCGGTTTCGTTTAGTTATGTTTTGTCTTTCTGTAATCAATATAAGGTATTGGGAGGGTGTTATCAAATTGTGTTTTTCCGCTATTAAAAGGAAATATTTTCTGAGTGCCTGAGTGGGGCCCCTTTTGTGATTCTTTGCTTCGCGCCCCCCTGCTTCGCGCACCCCGCTACGCTGGGTCGCGGCATTCGCCGCAAAGGTGTGCAAGCACCCCTTTGTGGCTCGTTGCTTCGCGCAAAAAAGGCATCCGATTTCTGTTGCGTCGAATGCCTTAATCTTGTTTTTCTACTTTCAGAATAACATTTCTTATATAACCGTTCGGTGTTTACTTTAATTGAATTTTTAAATCCTTACCTAAACATTGAGCAACCTTGATTAAAAAATCTAAGCTTGGATTATAATTTCCACTTTCCAATCGGGATATATTTGATTTCTGTGTTCCGATTCTTTTAGCGAGATCAGCCTGGGACAGCTTTTGCTGCTTTCTGGCTTCGATAATCTGAGAAACTATCTCATATCTGGGCTGCAATTTTTCATATTCCTCTTTAAACTCGTTATCCAACATTAAATCACTCTTTATTTTTTCAAAAGATACGCCTGCTTTATTCATTGCCAACCCTCCTCTTATAATCTTCCATATATATTAACGCTCTATCTATTTCACCCTTAGGTGTTTTCATAGTCTTTTTTACAAATCCGTGAAGTAATATATATTTATTGTTATAGTATGTAAAGTAAAATATTCGGACAATATCGTTAGAAAATTTTATGCGTAGTTCAAAGAGCCCCTTATTTTTCTTTCCTTTTAGTGCTTTTACATATGGTTCCCTTAAATCACTGCCATGCTTTCTCAATAATTCTATATCAGCAAAAGCTTTCGCTCGTAGTTTTGCCGGCAATGATAATAGAAACTCTTGTACAGGTACTCTTCCATTTGACTTTTGATAGAACTCTAAAGTAATTATAGTTATCCCCCTCTCCCCCTCTATAAGTTATCATATAAGATAACTTTTGTCAATGATTTTGTTCGCATTTCCCGCTGTTAAAATGTACGATTTTCTGTTAAAATAGTCATAGCCCCACCGATACATACAGAAAAATCTCCGTTCGCCCAAAGTACCTCCGGACGGCGATTTCTTCCACACGAATGAAAGGATGCTATACCATGGATTCCGGACACTTATCTCTCAGACAGCGCAAGCTGCTAAACTTTCTTCAAAGCCAGACGGACTACATTTCCGGGCCAGCGCTGGCCCAGTATCTCCATGTCTCGCCGCGGACCGTCCGCAGTGATATCCGTGAGGTCAACGATGCACTGGCCGGGGGCGGTATCCGCATTGACGCAAAAAAGCGGGAAGGCTACCGGCTGTGCGTTGATAATCCGGAAGCGCTGGATCAGCTAAAGCAGTTGGACAGTACATTTTTGACAAAGGAGGACCGGGTCCGTTACCTGGCCTTCACCTTATGCCTGTCGGACATCCCGGTAAATATATATGATCTGGAAGATGAAATGTACGTCAGTCATACAACGCTGGAAAATGATATTCATCTGCTAAAAATAAAATACGTTTTATCATCCCCATATATACAGTTGAACCAGAAAAAAGGATTTCTGGAATTTGAGAAGAACGAACGAAAACGCCGCCAGATCCTCAATCACCTGTTCCATGAGGACTGGAATTATAATACAAAAGAAAATGCTTATTACAGCTACGAATTTCTGGACAATGACCAGTTGGAGCTGATTATGACCCAGGTAAATGAGCATCTGAGCAAATATGCCATCGCACTGGAGGATACGAATCTTGTAGCACTGAATCTGGCCATCGCCATCATGCACCGGCGCACCATCACCGGCCACGGACTGCCGGAGGCCACAGAAGGCGGTGCCGGCGCGGGCGTCGCCGCGGCGCTCAACGTCGCCAGCACTGACTTCAGCGACACCAACGCTGACACCGACTACTTTGACGCCAGCACCGCCGCAGCTATTCGCGAACTTATGGATCATCTGGAGCAGGCTCTGGACTTTAAGGCGTCACCGGCGGAGCGCGCCGAAATCTACAAAATGGCCGCCCACACAAGGCTGCTGGACGCCAATCAACTGAATTTTTCCACGGTTCCCCAGTATTTTGACCCGTCAACCATAAAAATGGCCGACGCCTATCTGGACAACGTCCGCCGGACCTTCCACATCGACCTGACCCGGGATGAGGATTTCTATATCACCCTGCTGCAGTATATCCGGTATCTCAAGCTGCCCTACCACAGCTTCAACACCTTCCAGATCAATCCGGATATGGCCAGGGCGCAGCTTATGATCGAATACGAGATTGCAGGTGCCTTTCAGGAAATCGCCGCGCAATATCTGGGCGGCTACCTAAACCACACCGAGCTGATGTACCTGGCCTTCACCATTTCCGGCGCACTGATCTATCTCCATGAGCTGTCAAAGACCAAGTTCCGCACAGCCATCTGCTGCCACCTAAATATTTCGGCTACCTGGGCGTTGAAGCGGAAAATCATGTCCGGCTTTGGAAATTTCCTGGATATTGTGGTACTGCTTCCGGTAAACTCCCGGAAAACATTTGACTTTTCCACAGTAGACCTGGTTTTGAGCACCGTCAATAAGCCCATCACCCACAGCCCCCATACACGGGTCATCAACATCTCTCCGTTTATGACCCAGGCGGATTACAGCCGCATCGAAGGGTACATTGCCACGCGGCGGCTGGAGGAGCTCTATGCCCCCACGCTACCCGGACCGGAGCTGCTGATGAAGGAAGCCTTCTGGCATGAGCGCCTCAGAGAAACGGACAAATTTGCCATATTTAATTTATTGATTTCGGATTTTTTAGAAAATAGATATGTCACAGAAGAATACCATGAGGATGTGCTACGCAGGGAATCCATTTCCACCTTTGCCTTTCAGCCGGGCATCGTGCTCATGTATTCCCTGAAACCGTCCACGAAAACCGTGCTGAGCATTGCCACCCTTGAGCACCGGCTGACGTGGAATTCCTACAAAATACGTACCATAATGATGCTGGCCGTCCGGCCGGAGGACGCCACAGCCGTCTTTTTGCTGCTGAACCGAATTTACGGCGACAGCTACGACCCGGCCGCTGTCAGTAGCTTAAAAACCCGCGCCCAGCTTATGGAATATTTTCAGTATCCGGA
The DNA here is from genome assembly GCA_902363555.1 of Lachnospiraceae bacterium. GTDB lineage: Bacteria > Bacillota > Clostridia > Lachnospirales > Lachnospiraceae > Catenibacillus. The sequence continues at coordinate 698,638 of CABJAM010000002.1, forward strand.
CAGGACACCGTCAGAATCGAAGCCAGAAGCCGCTTCGTATATTCATTCTGAGGACGGCCGATAATATCCGCCACCGGACCGCTCTCCACAAGCCGCCCGTCATGCATCACCATGACCCGCTGGCAGAATTGGCTCACCACCGCCAGGTCGTGGGAAATAAACAGACACGACATATTCAGCCGCTTTTGAAGATCCGCAAGCAGCTCCAGGATCTGTTTTTGTATAGACACATCCAGCGCGCTTGTGATCTCGTCACAGATCAACAGCCTGGGCCTTGAAATAATGGCCCGGGCAATGGCTGCCCGCTGACATTCTCCGCCAGAGAGCTGCCAGGGATACTTATCCCCATCCCCGGGAGTAAGGCCGCACATTTCCATATAAGAAACCGCCAGCTCCCGAAGCCGCTTTGACGGCAGTCGCTCATAATACCGTAAGCCCTCGGCCACACTCTCCGCCATTTTGTATCTCGGATTAAAGGCTGCCATGGGATTTTGGAAAATCATCTGGAGATTCCGGTACAGCTTTTGCGGCCTGCCGGATTTATCCGATGTGAGGCATTTTCCAAGAAACGACACACTGCCCCCATCCGGCGGCAGAAGGCCGGCCACCAGAGCCGCGATCGTACTTTTTCCGCTGCCGCTTTCACCGATCAGCCCCGCGCATTCACCTTCGTATATCTCAAAGCTGACATTATCCACCGCATCCACGATTCCGGAATTTCCGTAAAATCTTTTGCACAAATTTTCCACCACAAGTATGGGTGCCATTTCCACCATAATCACCTCCCTGTTCCGATCACCGGAACCGACGCTATCAGCCGTCGGCTGTATTCATGGGCCGGAGCGCTGAGTATTTGCCTTGTCTCACCCTGCTCCACAATACTTCCCCGATACATGACAGCCATTCGCCCGGCCATGTGGGCGGCCACGCCGATATTGTGAGTCACAAGCAAAATCGACATCCCGAAATTTTCCCGCAGCTTCATCATCGTGGCAATGACCTGGGCCTGGACGGTCACATCCAGAGCGCTTGTCGGCTCATCCGCCAGCAACAGCCGTGGTTTTAGCACCATCGCCAGAGCCAGAGCCACGCGCTGGCACATACCGCCGCTCAACTCAAAAGGATAGCTGTTTAAGATCCGGTCCGGCTCCGGCAGCTTCATATCTGCCAGCAGCGTGCGCATCTTCTCATATGTATCGGCTTTGGAAAGCTTCTCGTGGGCCCGGACGGTTTCATAAACCTGGCGCCCGATCTTCGTCACAGGGTCAAAGGACTGGGCCGGCTGCTGGAACACCATGGCGATCTCCCCGCCCCGGATGCGGCGCAGCTCCTTTTCCCCGGCTGTTAAAAGATCGCGGCCGTCAAAAAGGACCTGCCCCCGCTCCACCGCTGCGCTGCCGCCATTAAGTCCAAGAATACTGCGCAGCATCGTGCTTTTTCCGCTGCCGCTCTCCCCTACCACCGCCAGTATTTCCCCGGGCTCAACCTTAAGACTCACATCGTGAAGTACACGTTTTGAACCATAAGCCACCGACAGATCCTTGATTTCAAGCATTCCATCACCACCCTTCTATATACCCGTAAAATTTACGTTTCCGTGCGGTCTGTGCAGTACATGCGCAGGCCTGTCTGAACTGTTATGCTATTTTTCCAGATCAATTTTATTATCCATCAGATAATATTCCCCCGGGTGGGTGGAAAATCCCTTAACCGCCGTAGAGTAGACGGTCATAAATTTCTGATGGGCAAATACGATATAATACGAATCATTGACCAGCTCCTGGCAGATCTGCCGTGTCAGCGCATTTCTCTTTTCTGTATCAAATTCAGCACCAAGGGCTTCTGCCAGCGCATCCACAGTGGCATTGCTGTAATGGCCTGTATTTCCGGAGGCCCCGGTCACAACCCGGTTATTAAAGAAGTAGGACGGATTGCTCGTGGGCGCCATGGCAAAGCTGGAAAGGCACAGATCAAAATCTCCAGAAGCCTGAGCATCGCTGGTAGACTCCATAACCGCCACATTCAGCTTGATCCCAACCTCCTTCAGCACGGACTGTAGTGCGTCGCAAAACTGGCTCAGCTCATTTCTCGACGCAAAGGTGATAATCGTCATTTCCAGAGAAACACCATCCTTATCGAGAATGCCGTCGCCGTCACTGTCTGTATAGCCTGCCGACTCCAAAAGACTTCGAGCGCCCTCCGGGTCATAGCGGTCCACAGTCAGCTCCAGGCCGTCCGTGCCGCCGTAAGGCATTGTCTCAGAAAAAATACCATAGGACGGCTCCGCCGTATTATTGACAATCACCTGGCAATAGGCCTCCCGGTCAATACACATGCTGATGGCATTGCGCACATTGATATCCGCCACCACCGGATGGTCCAGATTAAAATGCAGCGTCGTCGCCCGGCTGCCGGTCACCATATCTACCGTATATTTGGATGTGTCTGCAAACAAAGATAACGCGGAAGCGGCCGGATTGACGACCATATCCATTTCTCCGGACTGCATAGCCATGGTCAGCGCATCATTGTCACCAACCACAAGAAAATCTGCCGTATCAATCTTTGCCCGGCCGCCCCAGTAATTGTCAAATGCTTTCACTGAGGTTTTAACGCCCTGCTCATAGACGGTCATTTCAAATGGTCCTGTGCCGTAGGGCTGTGCTTCGTAATCACAGTCATCCCCCGTATAGTAAACAACCCAGAGTGGGTCGCACAGATCACCGGTCATGGTAGGCACCGGCGTGGTCGTTTTTATCGTCAGTGTCTGTCCGTCGGCTTGAATACTTTCAATGGGAATCTGGGATAAGGCCCTGGGGTTGACCTCCATCGTCCGCTCAAAGCACGCCTTCACCTGCTCTGCTGTCATCGCTGCGCCATTGTGAAAGGTGACGCCCTCCTTTAATGTAAATACCCATGTCAGATCATCCGGCGTCTCATAGCTTTCCGCCAGCCAGGGCTGCGGCACAAAATCCATATCCAGCCGATAGAGTGTCTCAAACATCCCCATAAACGACTCATACCAGCCATTATAATCGGTTCCCGGGTCCGCACTGGAGGTGGTAAAATATCCGGTGGAGCCCAATGTCATATGCTTTTGCCCGCCAGACGTCTGTGCGGCATCCTGTGACTGGCCATCTGAACTTCCACCGGTTTTATCCGTTCCATCGGTGCCTGAACCATCCGTCTGCGCGGCTCCTGTGCTGCTCTCCTGGCTGCCCGGAGTATTTCCGCCTTGTCCGCATGCGCTCAGGGCTCCTGCCACAAGCAGACATGCAAGAAGTAAGGCTGTCCATCGTTTTATTATTTTTTTCATGTTCTCATTTCTCCTTTTTTAATTTTGCCATAGTAAACTTAATGTAACAGTTCGGCTCCTCTGAACTGTCACAAAATTAATGCAATGCTGTACTTGTGGTTCGGGTATCCAGATAATCTCGGATACTGTCTCCCAGCAAATTAAATAAAATAACACTGATCAAAAGCGCCAGCCCGGGAAAGATGATCTGCCCCGGATACAACTGAAGATAGGCTCTGGCCTCACTCATCATCAGCCCCCATTCGGCACTGGGCTTTTGGGTACCCATTCCAAGAAAGGAAAGCCCGGCCATGTAGAGGATGATCCCGCTGATATCCATCATCGTCATCGTTAGCATTGGGGAAATAATATTGGGCAGGATATGCCGCACCATCACCTGGGTCCGCGAAGCCCCGCACACCCGCGCCGCCTTCACATAGTCCTCCCCGGAAAGCTTTAACGTCATGCTCCGGGCCATACGGGCATAGCGGGTCCAGTACACAAGAATAATGGAAATCATCATCCCTCCCGTGCTCCCGCCCAAAATTCCGGCAATAGCCACAGCCAGTATAAATCCTGGAAATGCCTGGAATATCAGCGTCAGCTTCATCAAAACCGCATCCACGATACCACCGGCATAGCCCGATAAAATCCCGGCCGCCGTTCCTATAAGCGTCACGATCGCGGCTGAGGCCAGCGCCGAAAAAAGCGTGGTCCGCGCCCCATACATGATCCTCGAGAGCACGCACCGCCCAAGATTATCCGTTCCCAGTGGATATCCGGCCCCCGGAGGTAAAAAGGCATGGCGCATATCTACCTTATAGGCATCATTGGGCGCAAGCCACGGTGCTAGCAGGGCCGCAAGGATCAGCAGGATTGTCAGCACGGTCCATATAAAAACGCGCCGGAAAGCTTTATTTTTCCATCGTATTTTATTCATGGCCGTTCTCTCCTTTGTTTATCTGGATTCTTCCCTGATTCTTAAATCTTTTGTTCGCATAGTTTTTCCTTTGATTCGTACGGATTCTCGGATCAAGAATGCCATACACGTATTCCAGAGCTGTATTTACTGCAAAATAAATAAGCGATATCCAGACGACAAAGCCCTGGATCAGCGGGTAATCCCTGGCCGAAATGGCATCCACCGCCAGCTTTCCGATCCCCGGCCATGTAAATATATTTTCCACCACCACCGCGCCGCCCAGCATACTTCCGAAGCTGATGCCGATCATCGTAACAATGGGGATCATGGCGTTTTTTAACACATGGCCAAATAAAATTCTGGGCCATGACACGCCACGGGCATAAATCCCGGTCACATATTCCTTATTGAGCTCCTCCAATACAATGGTCCGTATCTGCCGTATGTACCAGGCGCTGCTCCCTAAAGCCAGAGTCAGCACAGGCATCACCCCGCCCAAAGCAGAGGTCGTGCCAATAACCGGAAATATATTCATCCGCATACCGAAAAAATATAAGATCAGCAGCGCCAGAAAAAAATTCGGTGTGGAAGCAAAGATAAACGTCAGCATCCGCACGATCACATCAAAAGGCCGGTCCTTCTTCACCGCACAGCCGACGCCGGCCGCGGTGGAAATCACCAGCGTCAGCACTATAGCTCCCAGCGCGATCATCAATGTATTGGGCAACGCCGCAAAAATCGCTTCCGTCACCGGACGGTTCTGTCGGTAGGACATGCCCATATCGCCGTGGAGCAGCCCCCACAGCCATGACAGATACTGCACCGGCATCGGACGGTTCAGCCCCATTTCCTCCCGCAGCGCGGCAAGCGCGCTGTCCTCCGCCTGCATCCCATTGGCCTCCAGCATCAGCCGCGCCGGGTCGCCCGGCGCAATATAGATCAACGCAAACGAAACAAACGTTATCCCTAAAATAATAACCAGAAAAACGGCAAATTTTCTTGCAAAACGCTTCATCCAGTTTCCAAAATCCACATTATCATTCCCATCTAATTTTGTATATTCCGTCTTCGCTCCGCGCACCCCGTTCCACTTTGCTCCACCGGGTCGCGGCAGTCGCCGCAAAGGTGAGCCAGCTCCCCTTTGTGGCTCGTTGCTTCGCGCAAAAAATGCCATGACGTCATCGCTTTTCCTCTGGAAAAAAGATGCCTTCATGGCATAAAAATCAAATCTACTATAAATTATAAATACAATAAAAAGTATTATTAAACGCCCCACCGCTGTCCTGCATAAAAATAAGCGCAGTGCCAGGCTTCCTGCCCAGTCATTCGTTATCAGCCGCGCTGCTCTTTCTGAAAGACCACTCTATATAGCTTACCCCTTGGAGTGAACTCAAGTCAAGCAAAAATTCCTCCAAAGCTTAAAAACTTTTCTAAAAAACGACAGTTCCGGCAAGTCTGAACATTTACTGAATATTATTACAGGTTATCTTTAGAAAAAAACGCTATTGCCCTCGCATTGTTTCTTTTGCTGTCGATTGCCATCTGATCGTGTCGGACGATTCTGGTTGCTGCCTGATTGAGGCTGTGGTATGATGATCTTGTCGATACATAAGGGGCCTCAAAGTAATTTTTTGATATCATTCTTAAATAAAAGCTCATCTCTCTAAAAGTCAACAAGACTACGAGCAATTCTAAACTTTCTTTATAGTGATCACATAATACAAAAGTAAAAAAAGCAAATCAGAATACAAAGGATAGTGCATTTTTTCGCAGTAGTTATTACTCAAAAAACACATCGTGAATGATTGAAAACAAACAAAAATTTGATTATACTATAAGGAGAGAAACTATGAAAGATGCTATTATTAAAGAGGAATTGCGCTGATGCGCAAGCAGGTCATCAATTTTCCAGGGAAAATTGGTGACAAGTAATGGCATCCGGCTTTTGATGCTGCCTTACAGATTGAATTACACGATGATGCGTCAGCATTAACCTTTGAACCGGAGTATCTGCTCAGTAAAAAACCGATACAAATCGACCTGCTGGTTGTAAAAAAGAAATCTGACGTACATATCCGCAAAAACATTGGCCACATTTTTAAAAATCTTAACATTATCGAATACAAATCGCCGACAGACTATCTTTCAGTCAATGATTTCTACAAATGGTATGGCTATGCGTGCCTGTATCAGTCGCTTACCGAAAAAGTCAGTGCGATTGATCCAGCAGATATTACAATAACTTTTGTGTGCAGTCATTATCCACGGAAGATGTTGAAGCAGGTTTTGCCCCGACGGAGAATAACTATAGAGAAGTATGCTGAGGGTATTTATTATTTAAACAAAGACGACTTTTCTATACAGTTGATCGTGACTACCCAGTACAGCATTGCATTAATTTTGTAGTAATGAGTGCTTGATATCCGCGTCAGATGCGCGTCTGCAAAGCGACGGCGTAGCAGACCCTACGGCTAGCTTTGCAGGCACGCTTCTGGCGTGGATAGCGAGTGCTCATTGATGCGAAATTAATGCAATGCTGTACTAGCTTACCATAGATGAAAATTACTGGCTTTATAACCTGAGGAATAATTTAAAAGCCGGTGGTGAGATCAAAGACTTAATTGAGCATTACGAAAACCATAAATCATCCCCGCTCTATCAGGCATATATGGATGCCATTGTGCGGGCAAATCAGAAAGAAGTGGAGGTCGAAAAAAAGATGTGTGAAGCATTGAGAGAAATATTTGCAGACGAATTTAAAGAATCCAGGGAAACGGGCCGAAAAGAAGGAGAAGATAGAGTTGGGCGACTTTATAAATGTCTGCTTCAAGAAAAGCGGATCGATGATTTAAGTAAATCGATTGATGACCCGGAATACCGTGAAATGCTGATGAAGCAGTACAGCATTAACTAATCTGTCCTCTCAAAAGCGAGCTGCCTGTTTGCCCGAATTTCTTCAAGGCACACAGGCAGCTACGCGAGGCTTCCGCCGGCATATTTATTTACAAATCCCACGAATCCATTCAAATAGTTCATCAAGATCATAATCCCCGGCATGAGGTATGCCCCAGGGCAGATGATAATCCACCGCCACGCCGTGATTTCTAAGCATCAGCGTAAGCATCGCAGATACAGCCAGCGATGTATCCCGGTCCACTGCGCCATGGCGGATCCGATAATTTACGGCCGTCTGGCACGCCGTATCACCGATATAGTACATGGGATTCATAAGCTTGATCTGCTCCGGCTCTGCCAAAGCGCCATCCGCCTGGCTGTGTTCCAGGCTAAACTGTGTAAAATGACGATATTGCACAGCACCGCAGCCGAACAATTCATTTTCCGGTGTGCCCATAGACACATTATCAAATGCCGGCGTGCATTTCATACGGGTGCGGAACGCAATATACCCTGTAAAATCCAGGTCCACCGCATTGCCATCCACCACGGTCAGCCAATGCATATCCGACAAGTCAGCGCCGCCATCCAGCGCTCTTTGGGCGCTGCGCAGCACATAGCGCTTTATAAAAGCCTTAAAGCTGCCATCACCATCGCGATCCAGCGTCAGCAGCTCCCCATTTTCGTCCTTTAGATCAAGACTGTTCAAATAGGCCGGGAACATCGCTTTCAACTGGGCAGACATGGCCATTTGAGAGTCGGTCAGATGACCATTTAGCGGTGTCCTGGTCGGGTGATCCGCCCCTTCCGGAAACTCAAATTTAAATGTGTGGTAATCATTTTGACCGTTAAATTCCCACTCATAAGCCATATCCGCATGATTCAGATTGGTTATGGGGCAATAGCAGGATGCGGCAAAGATATCATCCCTCGCGTCCGCAGCTCCCAACGCCTTTAAATACGGCTCATAATCCGGATGATTGCCGGAAGCTCCCAGCAGAGAAGATAAAGCGCCGCCCGCACTTGTGCCGTTGGAAATCAGCTTTTCCACATCTCCCGGAACCCTGCCCTTATTATAACGGAGATATCGCACCGCCGCCTTTAAATCCACAATCGCCGCCGGAGCAACACCGTAATAAGTACCATTTTCGTCCTTCAGCCCACGGCCTCTGGCTCCCGGTGTAGCCACTACATAGCCATGGCACAGGGCGTAAAAGGTAGCGTTGATATGCCCGCCAAAATCCTTCCCCGGCTGCTCCGGAAATGCCGGCGCATAACCGCCAATACCGTTGGGCAGCAGCACCGGTACGGTTTCCAGCGTATACCCATTGACGCGCTCCTGCTCATAAAAGATCTGAGGCACATAGATGTTCAGGCACTGGCGCTTTACATCCACCGGATTTTTTACATAGACAATGTTCTCGTAAGCGCGGTAGGTCACACTCTGACCATCCAGCGTCACGGTTTTTACCGAATAATTTTCTTTATCGAACTCAAGACTGTATCCCATTTTTAAACACCCCTTTTAATTTTATAGATGCGGCCAAAACGTGCAGATCATCCGTTTGATAGTCCAAACGCTCTGGTGCCGCGGACATCCCGGTACTCCGGAATGAATGTTATATAAACGGACATGATTGTGCCTGGCGGCCCAATCATCACTATACATGAAAGCCGATTGCTCCGTGCTCCGCACTCCCGCAATCGTTCCACAGTAAATATTTTAAAAGAGGTGAAACAAAGAATCAATTCAGATTTCCGCCGCATTGATTCCAAAACAGAAACAATCGCCACAGCAGACGCCTGCTTGTACCAATCCACACCTTACCGATAGTTCTCAATAAATTCCAAAATCTCCCCGCGTTCCGGCATAACCTTGAGCGCGCCCTTGCGGGTCGTCACGATGGAGGCCGCCGCATTGGCAAATGTAAGCATTTCCTCAAGCTGCGCATCGGTTAAATGATCAAAATCATGGTCCAGAACATAGCCCAGTATATTTCCGCAAAACGTATCTCCGGCCCCTGTCGTTTCAATTGTGTTTGGATTAATAAACGGACGCGCCTTCACCATCCGGCCGTGATAGTAAGCCCGGCTTCCATCCCGGCCCTCGGAAACGAGGATCAGGGGAACGTCTGCCTGCTCGCGTATTTTTTCCACGCCTGCCGTAAAATCGTCCTCCCCGGTGAGCCAGCGGATTTCATTATCCGATATTTTTAAAATATCGCAATAACGGATTCCATACCATATTTGTTCCTTCGCAAGCTCCAGGCTGCTCCACAGCGGTTCCCGCAGGTTTGGATCAAAGGAAATGAGAGCTCCGGCAGCCTTTGCCGTATCGATTGCCTGTATCGTCGCCTGACGCACAGTATCGTGGGTCATGGACAGGGTTCCGAAATGGAATAACCGCGTATTTTTAAGGATATCCAGATCCAGCTCCTCCGGTGTCAGCATCATATCCGCACCGGGATTGCGGTAAAATGAAAAATCCCGGTCGTTATTGGGCAGTTTGTGGACAAAAGCCAGCGTCGTGTGCACCTGGTCATCCTTAACGAGCCCCCGTGTATCGATCCCCATAGCCTTCACATCGGCTTCCAGCATATTGCCAAGGGCATCATTTCCCACCTTGCCAATAAACGCCGTCTTTTTCCCAAGGCGCTGGAGCATCGCCAGCACATTACATGGCGCGCCGCCGGGGCAGGCCTCAAACAACGGATTTTGCACCGGGCTTTTCCCAGCTTCCACAAAGTCGATCAACAGCTCGCCCAGGGCGGCCACATCGTATTTCTTCATATAATTATCCACTCCTTATCGAATATCATAAACACTTCGGACACGGATGCCGTCCGGCGTTCCCGAAAGAATTTTCACCCGCTTTTCTCCGCCGTCCATATCAAAATAATTGTCCGACAGTATAAGGTCCTCCGCCTCATTGAGAATTTCCACGCTTTTTGCATAAGCTCCGGCGAGCAGCACCAGTTCATCGCCATCCAGCGACCACGTAAGCATCGGGTCCTCGTAGTGGAAATACTTGGGATAGGAGAAGATCACACTCCCCTCCGACACAAGCTGTCCATCCTCCAGAAGATGATAGCTGACATACTCATCCATCACACGGATTTCGGGCAATTCCACTTTATCCATCCATATGGCGGACAATGGCGGCACGGTCACATCCTCATACGCACGGCTTAAAACCCGGGCGCCGGCGTCACGGATCTCATAGCAGACACGGACATGGCGCTCCTTTAACGTCTCATTGGATACATTAAAACGTATGGACTTCTCATATTCCGGGTGCTGGCGGTTCAGATTGACCTGGGCCGACAGCATCCCTTCCTCCTGACAGCTAAGAAGCACCGGCGCAAAAAAGCGCTTTGCATAATAATGCAGAGCTTTTAGACGGCCGCAGTAATCGATGGAGGACCAGGACACCACCGGCCAGCAGTCATTGAGCTGCCAGTAGACAGCCCCGCTGCAGCGCTCCCGGTTCCGGCGGAAATGCTCGACACCGTAGCGTATGGCCTCGGCCTGTAAAAGCTGGGAGGCATAGACAAACAGTGAAAAGCTGCCCGGATATAAATAAAACTGCTGCATATAGTTCATAATCTTCCCATTGGCGCCGTAATTTCGCTCATGCTTTTCCATGATATAGGAAAACGGGTTCATATCCCTGGGGTCGTCGGTGATCGTCTCCAGCGTTTTCACCGACGGGAAGGACTGAAATCCAAATTCGGAAAGGTATCTGAAAAAATGCTTCCGGTATTCAGTAAATGGTTTTGCTCCATGCCATACTTCCCAATAGTGGACGTCGCCCCGGTTTTCGTCATTGGGCGCGTCAAAGGAGCCACCCGAGGAAGGGCTGGCCGGCCAATAAAAGGCCGCGGGATCATAGCGCTTTAAAACAGCCGGGAGGATACGCTCATACATAAAAAGGTAATCCCGCACCTCGGAGGGCTTCGTTACCCAGCAGCGCTCATCCACAAACATTTCCATCTCATTATTGCCGCACCACAGCGCCAGGCAGGCGTGGTGGCGGATACGCTTAATATTGTCCACAAATTCCCGGGTGATATTCGCCTCAAATTCCGGCGTCAGCTCGTACACCGAGCAGGCAAACATAAAATCCTGCCACACCATCAGCCCCAGGGCGTCGCAGGCGTCGTAAAACCAGTCATCCGGATAATAACCGCCGCCCCAGACGCGGATCGTGTTAAAGTGGGCGGCCTTGCACTGGCACAGCAGCCGCCATGTTTTTTCCCGGCTCGTTCGGCCAATCAGATGGTCCTCCGGAATATAATCCGCGCCCATGGCAAATACAGCATGTCCATTGATTTCATGGGCAAAGCTTTCACCCCAGGCATCTTTTTGGCGGCGTACCGTCAGCGTCCGCAGACCTATGCGGCGTTCCCACATATCCAGAGCAGCCCCGTCCGACATAAGTGTCACCCGGACCGTATAAAGCGGCTGTTCCCCCAGACCATTAGGATACCACAACTGAGGGTGGGGTACGGTAATCACCGCCGGGCTGTTTTCATAAATGGAACGGCTGCCGTCCGGAGCGATCATTTCGACCGTGTAGCACAGCGTTTCAGGGCCTGCTGGTTCCGAAGCAGCCACGGCAGGCAGATCCTGCGTCCGGGTCAGCGTCTTTTCGACCCACGGCGCATCCGGCGTGTTCACCTCCACATTTATTTTCAGGCGTACAGCGCCATCCGCTGCCCCGTGCTCCTGCACAATATATACATTATCAATCCGGGCCGTGCGGATGCCCACCAGCGACACGGGCCGGAATATACCCGCATCCGGCAGATGCGCGCCCCAGTCCCAGCCGAACATATAATGGGCCTTGCGTAAATGCATAAAGCCCTCGAAGGTATCGTCATTGCCCATGGTCTTATACTTTTCATGGGCCCGGGCAATATATTCCAGGGGTGAATGGAGCAGGACGCGCAGCTCATTTTCGCCGCTTTTAAGCTGGCGCTTCACGTCAAACTCCCAAATACGGTGCATATTCTGCGCGCTGCCAATCATCGCGCCATTGAGGAAAATGTCCGCCACCGTATCCAGCCCCTCAAAGCGCAGCAGCACAGCGTCGCAGGAGAGCAGCTCCGGCTGAGGGATAAATGTGCAGCGATACTCATAATCCTCCGCCATCAGGGCGCAGATCCTGTCCTCATTATCTTTCCAGAACGGGTCCTCCATCTGCCCTTCTCTAAGCAGGTCCGTATAGACGCTGCCCGGCACAACGGCAGGAATCGGACGGCCGCCGGCATACAACTGCCAGCGGTCATTTAAAAACTGTTGTGTTCCCATATCGGTCAGCCTCTGGGATACTCAGTGCAGAGCAGGCGGTATGCGGGAACATCCTCCTCCACCTCCGGGAAGCGCCCGATCGGCTCATAGAAACGATTGTCGTTTTCGTCATCATTACACATGGAAACTTCGCCCAGCAATACGGCGCCGCTGCCTTCCTCCACATGGAAGTCATGGTACATATACGGGTAGATCGTGATGCTCTCGCCCGGAGTGAGGCGCACCTTCGTTCCGGCAGGAACGGTAAAAGCTCTGCCGTCACAGTGGACCGTCACATCTGTATCCGCAAATTCGCCCTCCGGCGTGGAATTGTAAACAGTGATCAGCACATTTCCGCCGCCCCGGTTGATAATATCCTCCATCTTGTTCCAATGGAAATGCATGGGCGCCATCTGTCCTTCCTTGACCATCAGAAGCTTTTCTGCATAGGTTTTCGTATACTTATCATTTTTCAGGTTGCCGTTGCGCAGGGTGATCAGGGCAAAACCCACCTCGTCGAAGCGGCCAAGGCCATAGTCGGTAATGTCCCAGCCCAGCATATTGTCGCGGATCTCGTCGTACTCACTGCCCTTCTCCTTCCATTCCTCCGGTGTAAAACCGCAAAACGGCGGCAGAGCAAAGCGGTGCTCCCGGATAAGATTTTCCATCTCCTGGATGGCAGCATTAATTTCTGAACGTTTCATAATCTCAATCTCCTTATTTAATGTATTTTACGAGCCAGAAAAAGCGCGGCTGGTCAGCATTTTCAGGCTAAAAATTCTGGCATAGGGCGCGCAGTCCGGCTAATGATTTCCCAACAGGCGCTCTCTTTCCTGTTCCAGAGCTTCAAATCCCTCCGCATCCACAAAGGACAGCTCCAGACGGTTTTCTATACTTTCAAACGGCTCCAGCACCGGATGATCGTGGTGCTCCAGATGATAAAGCTTGCCGTAAACACTGGCATTGGCCGGCTCCAGGCCGATGACGTAATCGCCGGAGGCCAAAGATTTCCACTCCATAAAATAGGGCAGGTTTTTCCGGTTAAAGGACAGCTTCATGCCAAAGCCCAGCGCTGGATTGATAGCAGCAGCAAATGTATTGCCATCCGCATCCGCCGCCAGCTCGTGTAGAAATACATATTCCCCATGATTATCCACCGGCGCCTGGGCTTTGCTCCAGGCATTAAGACCCGCAGCAGAGTGCTCATCCCTGGGCGTCACCCGAAGTGAGGGCAGAATCAGCCGGCAGCCCTCGCCAAGAAACGGGTAGCCCAGATTAAAATGGTACAACAGCATAAGCGGCTCTGTGCGAAAAGCTTCATTGGTCACACAGTCCTCGATCACAAGGCTGCTCTTTGGATAGGTCGTTGTGATTTTCCGCCGGAGCACCATATTTTCACCAAAAAGCTCAGCCTCACGCATTTCCCCGGAAATTTCCATACAATAGCCGTCCGGAGTCCACAAAGTCCTTGTTCCGACGCCTGCGGCGGGCGTGGTGCGGATACGCCCATGCATGGGATAATCCCGCCCATCCACCGTACATGGGGCACAGATATTTTCCAAACCACAGGTAAAGAGCATTCCACCCATAATGCTGCGCTGAGCCTCAGCGCCGTGGGTATCCAGATGACTGCGGCCCATAAGCCCGGGCTTTGCCAGAAAGCTGACATTTTCCCCGCGGTAGGAAAGCTGTGCAATATCCAGACATTTATCCGCCATCACCTGAAAACGAAGCCGGCCGTTTTTCACGTCAAATACCTTCATACCGGCGGCAGGTCCCTCGCCCATAACCGACGGACTCACGCCGGCCACCTGGCCGATATGGCCCACCTGCCTTAATAGCTCTTTTTTATCCATAGCAACTGCCTCCCTGTCGCCCAAAAACATGCCGGTCTGCGGCGTAAATCCATCCGGCAATGTGTACTTTTATTATAGAATATGTAACCATTCCCGGCAGCCAAACGATTACCGGAATATGGACCAAAGACGTTACAGTCCGAGGGCCTGCCCTGAAGCAAGCTCGCTCAAAAACTGTAACGTCCTTTTCATATGTATTTTTAAAATCTATTTGGCATCCTTCCATGCCTTGATCTGATTCTGCATTTCTTCGATAACCGTGTCAATGCCCGTGGCATCCAGCTTATCCATCAGTTTGGGAATGTATTCCTCCGGGTCCACACTTCCAGTGTAAAGGGAACGGCCAAATTCGTCCAGCACATTTCTAAATCCGGCCACCTCTGTACTTACCGGGTCCAGATCAAAGTCAAAGCCAAAGGACGGCACTGCCTCAGAGGCATCGTTGTATTCCTTAAATTCGGCCCATTTATCCAATGGTTCACTATCTAAAACATAGGTACTGAAAAGTCCGCCCTGCACATAGCCCGGTACAGAATAGTCCTTACATGCCGGCTCAATTAAATGGACCTTGGAATCATAAATATAACGCTTGCCCTCACAGGCCTTTTTCTCTTCATCTGTGACAGCGACCCGCTCCCAGTGAACGCCCTCAATACCGTAGTTGAGCAGATTTCTCAAATATTCATCGGTGTTTACCAGATTGATAAATTCCATAGCCTTTTCCGGGTGCTTTGAATGCTTGTTGATGGCTGTCAATGCGCCTCTGGCGGATGTATTGGTCACCTTCATATCCATGATCTGCGTGGCCACCACGTCATAGCCAAGCATCTGGCTCCATGCGATTTCAGCATAAGGCTGTCCGTCGCCCTTGGTTACAAAACGCTTCACCGACTTGTCATCTGTGGCTGTGGCGGCATCCTTATTAATGTATCCGGCCTGGTAATATTTGCGCATCGTATTTATCGTATCCTGCATTTTCTCTGTTTCAAAAACATTTTTAACGGTCAGAGAATCATCGCCGTACTCTATCCCCACCGGGTCGATGATCAGATCCATGTATGTCGGCGCGGAATAGTCTTTTGTCAGATAAAACGGCGTCACGCCCGGCTCATTTTCCTTTATGAGCTCAAGCCACGGCTCCAGGTCCTCCAGCGTGTGGATGTCCTCATAGGGAATGTCGTATTTATCCACATATTCCTTTGTAAATACCCACATGGGAACACTGCCGATCTCCTTTTCACTGGGTACACCGTAAATATTTCCGTTGACGGTAGCCGCCTGCCAGAATTTGGGGTCCACGCTGTCGTAAACGCCCTTACCTTCACTTTTCAGCAGATCGTCCAGGGCCAGGAATGCGCCCTTTTGAACATTCTGGAGGTAGTTGTTGGCCCAGGAGCAGGTAAAACACAGATCCCAGTCGTCGCCGGTATTGATGACCACCTGCATTTTCTGATTAAAATCGCCCCAGCTCACGTTGATGATATTGACACGGACACCGATTTTCTCCTCGGTATATTCATTGACCTTTTTAAGCACCTCCGGAGCGTCCTTCTGGGCATCTCCGATCTGATACCATGTCAGCTCCACGATCTCATCGCCGCTGGCATTGACTGCACCGCTGCCTCCCCCGCAGCCCGTAAGCGCCGTCATGGTCATAAGCATCGCCAGCCCGCAGGCCACAGCCTTTTTTAATCTTCTCAACATAAGTAAATCCTCCTTAAATATTTTAACATAAACTCCTTGTGATTGAAACACTGGTTAACATATTTTCACGTACAATTTCTATATACCACCGGCAAGTCCGCAAACGTTGCTTACGTTCCCGGCCGCTGGCAGACACGTCCTACTCCTTAACCGCGCCGACAGTCAGGCCGCTGACAAAATATCTCTGGAAAAACGGGTACGCAAATATGATGGGCAGTGTGGAAATGACCACGATAGCCATTTTGATCGTTTCCTTTGGCAATGCCGCGGCCGCCTGGACACCGCTGACGCCCATCATGGATTTATTGCTGGCCAGCCAGTCGATACTTGTCTGGATCTTGATGAGCAGGTATTGCAGCGGGAACCAATTGGGATTTTCCATATACATCATGGCGTTAAACCAGTCGTTCCAGTAGGCCAATGTCAAAAATAGGCCAATGGTCGCCATGCCAGGCAGCGCCATGGGAATAACGATTTTGAAAAACAGACGCCATTCCGAAGCCCCGTCGATCTTGGCCGACTCCACCACCGCCTCCGGAATACTCGTTTTAAAAAACGTCCGGAGCACAATGACATTGAAGGAATTCATGCACAGGGGCAGGATCAATGCCCACACGGAATTTTTTAGCATGAGTACCTTTGTGACCACAAGATAATTGGCGATCATACCGCCGCTGAAAAGCATTGGCACAGTGATCAGTACCGTAAAAAACTTTTTATAAGCATACGTTGACCGAGACAGTGCGTAGGCAAAGCTTCCTGTAAGAAGCAGGCCCAGAAGCATTCCCACCACGGTCACAAGGATGGTGACACCATAGCTGCGTATAATATTGGCCCCGGCCTCCACAATGTACTGGTAGGCGAAAAGGCTGAGCTTTTCAGGAATAAAACGGTATCCGTTGAGTGCCAGAGCGCCTTCGTCGGTCAGGGATATGATAACGACAAAGATAAAAGGAATAATACTTAAAAGCGACAGCAATATCATTATTATATTAAAAAGGACATTGGTCGGTTTTTTAATGAGATTATTCCGGCTTTCCGGCTCACTTTGTTTTGGTTTCAGACTCATTTTTCAGACCCCCTCCTTTAGAATAATGCGCTTTCTTTATCGACCCTGGACACGATCTTATTGGCGGTCATAATCAGGATAAAGCCGACCACGGACTGGAACAGGGCCGCAGCGGCGCTCATACCAATCTCACCGTTGCCCTGGAGCGCCCGGAATATGTACGTATCCAGAACGTTAGTCACCGGATAGAGCGGTCCGGAATCCATGGGAAGCTGGAAGAACAGACCGAAGTCCGCCTTGAAAATACCGCCGATGGACATAATGAGTAAAATCATAATGACCGGCTTGATCAGCGGCAGGGTCACATACCGAATCTGCTGCCATTTGCTGGCGCCGTCCAGCATAGCCGCCTCATAGTAAGTTTTATCGATACCGCAGATGGATGCCAGGTAGACCACTGTGTTATAGCCAATGCCCTTCCACTGGCTCATAAATATGATAATGAAGGGCCAGTATTTCTTTTCCGTATACCAGGAAATACCGTCCATCCCGAATTGCTGTAATACAGAGTTGAAATAACCTTTTTCAGGATTAAGAAATGCAAACAGGCAATAGCTGACGACAACCCAGGATAGGAAGTAAGGGAGAAACATTGCTGTCTGATAGAATTTTGCCATTCCCTTGTTGCGCAGTTCATTGAGCACCAGGGCTACCATGACGGGCAGCACAATGCCGAGGATAATGAACGCCAGATTGTATAGGATCGTGTTGCGGACAATGATGAACGCATCACCGCTGCTAAATAAAAACTTGAAGTTTTTAAAGCCCACAAATTTGCTTGTGATAAGGCTTTCAAAAAAGTTGCCGGAGAGCCGGAATTCCTTAAACGAAACGAGGATTCCAAACAGCGGCAGATAGGCAAACAGTATGAACCATATGCCTCCCGGTAAGCTCAGTGCAAGGAGCTGCCGGTTGGCCTTGAATGTGCTGATAAAGCTCTTTTTGTGGGGCTTTTTTTGCTTCGCACTCACTTTTTAACCTCCCTTTTTAACAGGTCCGGCGGGCCGCTAGCAAGCCGGCCGGGCTGTTCCTTTGATGTATTTATCATAGCGGGAATTGGAGGGAAATGATAGTTGAAAACTTTTAGGTTTGGTGGACAAATTCTATTTGGAAGTGAAATTTGTATAGTTTATAGGGGTAGGGGTTCAAGAGACAATGCGCTCCGAGGGTGGCACCGCCGGAGTGCATCGTCTCTTGAACCACGAACGTTATAGAGGACGGGAGGGTGAAATTGACATTTGCTGAAGTTATAAATGAATTTTTGACTTTGTTGCTTACTTTTTTAGTAATAGTCAGCATGAAAGTCAAAGGGGGCTGTGCAAAAAGTAGTAAAAGAGAAAATAAAACGCGGGAGAATAGATCTACTTGATCTTCTTCCACGTTTTATTGATTATATTTAGTTAGACAAGGATTGAAAAATCAGCCTCATTCATCCTTTTTGGTTTTTCCGTAACCATAACCCCCCAGTGCTCCTGCGAGCAATCCAACTAGCGAATATAGTACTTTTTCCATCACTTCCGGATTGTCTTTTAATAACAAAATAACAACAATAATAAAAACAAGGATAAGTATCAGTACAATACCACTAAATATTTTACTTTCTCTTTTCTCTTTATAGTCCTCTTTCATTTGCACTCTTGAATCTTCCAAGAATTGAGAAATGTGTTGCTCAGTAATTTTTTTAGATATTGTATTTTCCGGCCTATATACCCCTCCCATTTGAACAGAAGATATCATAAATTTTTCAACATGTTTTCTTACATCAGGAGGCATATCCTCTAATGCTTCGCTCAATTCCTCAGATAATGTTTCGCTTTCGTCACTCTTACGATTCATTATTTCGGATTTTTCTTCTGGCATTTCACTTCTCCTGCATCACAGTTTTAGTTATCAATGAAATAAAATCATTAACCCCTTCATTTAAATTTTCCACACATCTTTTTGTAAGATTAGTTGAAATTTTATCCTTGATTTCCGATTGCGTTTTCCTTTGTGAACCATAAAAAACATTATCCGTCCTCTTCTTGTATGCATACATGTTTATCATATTAACACCCCTTTGATTAAACACTACTTTATAGGTTCTATATCTTTTTAATCAACTTTATATTATTATATTACATTCTTTTTTTCTTAGTGTCCAGTTTTATTAATTGAATTAATTGACATTCTACTTTAGTATATGTCAAATAATATTAGTATTTCCGCATCTCCCGCAGTGTCGCCGGCGATACTCCGTAGCACTGCTTGAATTTGCGGTAAAAGTAGCTGATGTCGGTATAGCCGACGGCCTGGGCGATGTCGTTGATCTTCATGCTGGTGTTGAGGATCATATCCTTGGCGCGGCTGTTTTTCAAGTTGGTCACGTACTGGGCGAAGGAGCAGCCCACCTCCTTCTGGAAGATCTGGCCCAGGTAGGACGCGTTCATATGGTATTTATAGGACAGGGTTTTCAGGTTCATATCCTCACCGAGGCTGCCCTGTACTTCGGAGATGATCTGACGGACGACCGGGGTAAACATGGAATCCCCCACATTTAGGCTGGCAATGATTTCTGCGGTTTCGTTGAGGAAGATCGCCTTGAGTGACTGGATATTTTCTGCACGGTAAATGGCGTCCACCAGTTCAGTGAGATTTTGCATATTTCTATCGTCGGTCAGCTTATATTCCTTTTTTATGTCGGTCAGGACCATGGCCATTTTCAGAGACATCTGGTAAATATCGTCCACCGACATGTTTTCACGGACATTATTGATAAATAAATCCTCTATGTAGTTATGGCAGCCCTCCTTATCCTTTTTCAGGATCAGGCGCCGCAGGCTTGCTTCGTCCATATCCACATCCTGGGATTTCCGCTTTTTTATTTTCCACGGGGCAATGCAGCAGCCAAATCCCTCCACCAACTGATATTTCTGGTTTTTACGGGCAGTTTCGTAAGACTGGCTCAACTGCTCGTAGCTGTCCATTCCGTCGCCAATGCTGATAAAGGTCATAACTCCAAGACGGCCCTCCAGCCGGTCCAATATGGTTTCAAAGCAGGTCTGAATCTCCGTCTCCGATTCCTCTCTGGCAAAATAAAGGAGCAGTAGTGTATCGGAGGTGAGAAATATAACACGCACCGGACCGCCCATGGCCTGCATTTCCAAAAGCACATCGGATACCTGAACGGCTTTCAGACTGGCCAGGGATATTTTCATAATGGCCGGATAGACGCACACCCCCGGCTCGATTTCCGGAAGCACTGACAAATACCCCCGCGCCTCCTCGGACGAAAGCTGTCCGCGGAGCAGCTGGAGCCAGCCGGTTTTATCATCCGGATTCACCGCCCGCTTTTTGTCCAGGAGCTTGAGCTTGTCCACGGCGCTTAAAAGCACCTCCTCAAGCTTATCCTCGTTGATGGGCTTTAAAATGTATTCCTCCACGTCCAGACGGATGGCCTTGCGGGCATACTCAAATTCTTCATAGCCGGTAAGTATGATACAGCGCGCCCGCTCATCCCGCCTGCGGTATTCCTCCAGAAAAGAAAGCCCGTCCATGACCGGCATACTGATATCCGTCACGATAATGTCCACCGTCTGGCCATTGAGGCAATCCAGCGCCGCACGGCCGTTGGGCGCAGCATAGGCCACCTGAAGGCCCAGAGCTTCCCAATCGATAATACTTTTAAGTCCCTCCAGTATCAGATCCTCATCTTCAATCAACAGTACCTTTTTCCATTCCATTTGTATCCCCCATTTCCGCAGTCAAAGTCACATGGAGCCCGCCGTCCTCCCCGTGGGCCAGCGTCACGCCGCAGTCATTTCCATAGACCGCCCGAAGCCGCCGGTTCACGTTGAGAAGGCCGATGGATTTCCTTGAATTATCCGTATTTTCCCGCAAACGGCGATTCATCTGCTCCAGATCCTCATCGGTCATGCCAATACCATTATCCACCACATGTATTTTTAAAACCGGCCGCTCTGCCTCCACATAGATATGTACCCAATTGCCCTCCAGCTCGCTCCGTATCCCGTGGGCGAAGTAATTTTCCAGGATGGGCTGCACAATAAATTTAATGACCGGAAGGTTCATACATTCCTCCGGACAATCGATCTGAAATGAAAATTTCCCTGTATAACGATACTCAAACAGCTCCATATATTTTTTACAATAATGGAGCTCCTGTACAAGTGTTATGACATTATCATCCTTGAGCTGGCTGCGGAAGATCACCGACATGCTGTACAGCATTTTGGCCACATCCCGGTCCTTATTTATGATGGCCTTCATGCGGATGGCTTCCAGTGTATTATAAAGAAAATGGGGATTGATCTGGTTCTGGAGCACTTCCATCTCCGCATTTTTCTGTTCGATCTCCGCCAGATAGCTTTTCTGGATATAGCGGTCCAACTGCCCGCACATCTCGTTGAAATTTGCCCCGATCAGATCCAGCTCATCGCCCTTTTCGTTAACCTGCAGGCGCACATCCAGATTTCCCACGGTGACCTTGTGCATACCGTCTAAAATATAGTCCAGGCGCAGTGCCAGCCGGCGCAGATACAAATTGACAAGCACGACCCCCAGAGAAAAGACGATGACCGCAGCGCCCAAAATCATTAAAAACAGTGTCCATGGCAGGCGGGTAGCCAGTGCCTTGTCATAAAACACGTAGACCGTGTAGTCGCCCACACTTTCCCTGGCCGTGTAAGATGAGGTCAACTCCTCCAGCCGCCCGTTATCATCCGCCGCCATAAGCTCCTGAGGCGTATATTTCCCGGCAGAATCGGCCACAAGGCTGCCCCTGCTGCCAAGCACAACGATTTCCGGCCAGTCCTGCCCCTCCATAAAAGTTTCAAACCGGTCGGACGCATACGTGACCAGCATACAGCCAACACTCTGGAGCATTTCCCCATCCTGAGCCCCCGGATCGCGTATTTCCTTGAGAAACGAAAACTCATTATCATTGGCCAGATTCCCGTTTTTTATCTGCTCAATATAAGACTCCCGCTGAACATTTTTATAGCTCTTATTGCCCGGATAGCAGGCGGTCAGTTCCCCGCGCTCATAAGAGAGGTAGTCGATATGTACAATGTCCTCATTGGCCTTCAAAATGTTTTCTGTAAACGTATCAAAGCCATTATAAGTGAGGGAATCCATCTTTGCATAACGCTCCAGTCGATTGGACAGGTACGTCTCCGTATCATTTCGGAAATAGTACAATAAATCCTCCAGCACCGTCTGCGTTCGGAAAAGCTCGTTCTGAATGTGGTCGGCGGTCTGGGCGCACTGCTCCAGGTAGGCCGTGGCCTCCCCCTTCAGACGGTACATCTTTTCCAGATTCGCCTCTTTGACCCTGAACTTGCTCACAATACAGAAAAATACTGCCAATATCACCACAACACCCAGGATGATCGCGGTATATATGCCAAAAAGCTTGCGGTAAAGCTGTTTTGGCCCCTGCTTGCCATAAAGCTGTGTCCGGCCGATTTTTCCTAACATGGCTCACGCTCCCCACTTATGTTTCTTAGTCGCATTGCCGGGCCGCCTGGCCCTCAAGCTTATGAAGCACCCGCCTTTCCACAACGACTGCCGCTATACAAAGGACCACTCCCACGAAAAGGATCACGCCTGCGGCGATCATATTTTGGCGGAAGACAGACAAAGTTTCAAAGGCAGCCGCATCGGTAAGCTTTGCCAATGCACGGTTCGCTGCCGAAAACTCCTGGATATAATGACTGATATTAAAGATATTTTTAGCAGGCATCAGTGATGAGGGCAGGTCCATCTTTAAAAGTATACACCCAAAAGCCACGGTTTCCACAGCGACGATGCCAATGTTCATCATCACCAGCCTGCCTTTCCTATCCTTTTTAGAAAGGCGCCAGGAATGGATGCAAAGCACAATCGATACGAGCATAAACACCGCTAACACAGCCACCAGTGGTATCATTTTCATAAATGTCTGCAAATCCCGGAGACAATAGATGCGATTTGTTTCCGGGATGGACAACTCATGTCTGACCTGTGTTTCAATAAAATAAATTTTTCCCCGGGAGCTTATAAGCTGTACCTGCCCCGTTTCCTCATCGACCACCATAAAGTGATCCTGCTCAATGGTTTTCTGGGTGACCAGTTCGATCATTATCCCATCCTCAAGCGGTCCGGATGCAAACTCTACGTACTGATTTTTAGCATTTGGTGATGAAATAAACACCTGATCGTCCTCAATGTAAAACCCACCCTCCGATTTTTTCGCCTGAAGGCCATATTCCCAGCCTGTACCACTTACGATATCATAAATGCATTGCCCCTCGGCGTCCTCATACAAAACTGTCACCGGCAGTTTGCTATCCATACCAAATCCAGGTGGATCGGTGGATTTGACGGACACCACTTTTAAAGTCATCAGCGCTTCAATCTTCACCGAAAGCATTGTACAATGGACCAGACCACACAATACCAATACTAATATACATAAGCGTTTCCTTTTCATACTCATTTCCCCTCTGCAAACACAATCCCCTTGACCAGTTCCCTTTTGAAAACGCAAATAAGATCAGCAACGGCAATGCCGCCAAACTTTTGCTCTAAGTTTAGTATAACATTGGTTTTGTCTGATATCAATGGATTTCCGGCGCACTAGCTTAAAAGGAACGCATGATTACTCCGGTTGATACCAATCCGGGGAATCATGCGTTTTATAAATCAATTTCCCAGGAGAAATTGGTGACAAATTATACAGTAAACAGGATCGTCTTGATCTCGTATGGGTGCAATGTAAGGGAAATAGCTCCGCTCTGTTCCTCTGTCAGCGGCCGTTCTCTCAAATCACTCTCCGCCCATGTTTTGTACGCAAATCCGGTAGATACGCCAACCTTTTGGCGGCTGCCGGAAAATTCATGGAAACGCAGAACGATGTGCCTGCCGTCCTCGGATTTTTTCACCGCATCCAGCTCCACCAGAGCGTTATCAAAGCTTACAAAGCTGTCAATGCCTGTATTTACACCGCCCCTGACGCACATTAAGGGCTCGTTGAGGGCAGCGGCCTCCGGCACCGTATTCCCGGTGACAAAATCGCCCTCATGGGGCAGCAGGGCATATGTAAATACGTGCTCGCCCTGGTCCTGTAAATGGTCCGGATGGGTGGCGGCCTTTAAAAGACTGATTCGGATCACATTGTCCTTAATATCGTGGCCGTATTTGCAGTCATTGAGCAGACTGACACCATAGCCCCGCTCGGACAGATCGGCGAACCGATGGGCCACGGATTCAAAACGGGCCTGATCCCAGCTCGTATTCCAGTGATTCGGACGGCGCACATTGCCGTACTGCACATCGTAGGTACCGTAGGTGCTGCGGATATCCACAGGAAAAGCGGCCTTGAGAAGCTGATGCTTTTCGTGGTAATCGACATGTGTCTCAAAATCGATACGGCGGTCATGGGCGTACAATACCATGTCCTGAGCAACGGTCGAATGCATATATTTCCATTCCATATGCACAACCATACGGAGATTGTCACATTCAGTCACATCAAAAGTGGTCAGCTCCGTGATCTCCCTCATCTTTTCCTGATAGAAAATATCGATATCCCAGGCATCATTATCCAAAGGCTTGTCCTCAAACATCTGGAGAACATTGGCGCACTGACCTTCCGGAAGGACTTCCCGGTCATAGGTTTTGTCGTACAGCCGCGTGATCTGGCCGGCCTTATTGAGGACGATCTCATAAAATGGAGTCTCGATGGCATGGCCGCCCACGAGTGCGCCGGTGCATGTCTGATGCTTAAATGCTGCCGCAGACTCGATTTCCGACGCCACCATCTCTGATTCCGCCCCAGAAATAACCACCAAAGGCTCAAAATACAGCCGCTTCATACCCATAGGAGGTACGTTCCTCACATACACGAGCGTTTTTCCGTCACTTTTTTGTGTGTCTAAAACAAGGCCATCTTCATCCCGGAAAGTTCCGCACCGCGTTTCATCCACAGATACAAGCCCATCCTGAGCCCACCCGGTAGCGTTGATTACCGTATACGTATCGGGAACCGCCCCCGCGGCCGCCTGGATGAAATCCGATTCCACTTCCCTGGCGATCTGCTCAATAAATTCGTAGTCTTTTTTACTGTCCTCGTACACCTCATTTATGGACGAGCCGGGAATAATATCGTGGAACTGATCCGTTAAAATATGTTTCCAGCCCGTGGTCAGCTTTTCCTGCTGCGCGCCGCTTAAATCACCGTCCAGCAGCCCCTTCATCACGGTCAGCCATTCGGCCCGCTTGTAGAGCAGCTCCATTTTGCGGTTCATCCGCTTATTGTG
This sequence comes from Lachnospiraceae bacterium, assembly GCA_902363555.1. Taxonomy (GTDB): domain Bacteria; phylum Bacillota; class Clostridia; order Lachnospirales; family Lachnospiraceae; genus Catenibacillus. The sequence continues at coordinate 723,971 of CABJAM010000002.1, forward strand.
GCCGTGGCTTGTGTAGGTGCCGCGGTGGTATTCCAGATAAAGCTCCCCATCCCACACCGGCACGTGGCGCTTTGTGTGATCCACCGTTTCATGGAGCTTGCGGAAATATTCACCCGCTGTGGATGTTTTCACGTTGGGCAGCCCCGGAAGCTTATCCAGACACCGGCGCTGTTCAAGCATCTCCCGGTTCACACCGCCGCCGCCATCACCAAAGCCGTAGGCAATGAGCAGATCCTTGTTCATCTCCTTCTCGCTGTAAGCGTTCCACGAACCGTTCACAGTCTTTGGCGTTAATTTACCATTGTATGTATAAAACCATGAGCCCTCCTCACTGTCCGGTTCTACGGTCGTGATAAAGTGCGTCAATACCTGGCTGCCGTCAATACCCTTCCAGTAGAAGGTATCATGGGGCATGCGATTGTACTGGTTCCAACTGATCTTCGTCGTCATAAAGGTTTCAATCCCGGCCTTTTTAAGGATCTGGGGCAATGCCCAGGAGTAGCCGAAAACATCCGGCAGCCAGAGATATTCCACATCCCGGCCAAATTCGTCCTTAATGAATTTACTGCCCAGCAATATCTGGCGTGTGAGAGATTCCCCGCTGGTGAGGTTACAATCCGCCTCCACCCACATACCGCCGTCAGCCTCCCATTGGCCGGAACGGACCTTGTCCTTGATCTTATCGTAGATTTCCGGGAAATCCTCCTTAATATACTCATAGAGCTGAGGCTGTGTCTGAAGGAAAATATATTCCGGATATTGGTCCATCAGCCGAAGCACAGTGGAAAATGACCGCGAAATTTTTTCCCGGGTATGCTTTAGACGCCAGAGCCAGGCCACATCGATATGGGTATGACCGATACAGCTTATATTGACCTGGGAATGCTTTTCAATGGCCGAAAGCTTCTGCTCCAAAACGCCATCCGCTTCATAGACAGAGCGGTAAAAATCCTCATTGCCCGGCTCGGACCAGTCGATGCACAGGCAGGCATCGTCCAACGCCTGCTGGAGCTCGTAACGCACCGGGTTATTTTTATCCAGCACATTTAATGTCTCTACAATCATTTTTCCCATATAATAAAAGCCGTCCACAGTCTCGTCCAGCCAGGCCAGCGCCGCCTGTTTGATCCGATGCTCCTGAGGTGTGGGCACACCGCCGCCCTCCAGGCCGGTCCACAGACGGAAGGTCAGATTCACTTCGCTGCCATAGTAGGATTCGTCAAAAAAGACCTCCTTGTGATTGGCGTCCACACCCTGGTAAGGCTGACCATTGACATAAAGCATGGATTCAAAACCGGAGTTGTTGCCGGCGCCGGTATTGCCATAATCAAACAGGCCCACCGCCTTTTTGCCACGCCACTCTGCGGGGATAACGATATTTTTGTGCAGCCACAAATATTTGTCGCGGCCATGCCATGTATCGCCCAAATTCATTGTCTGCCAGCCTTCAAATTTTTCCGGCAATACGGGGGCGACAACACCCTGTTCATCCTCCGCAGCATCAAATCCATTCATTGAGATAACATCCCGGTATCTGTATGATTCCAGTTCACTGATTCTTCTCTCCAGCTTTCTTTCTGTTAAAAACATAGGCTTCTTAGTTCCTCCTTATTCCGTCGGCGCCGCATATGCGCTGCCGTTGCTTTTATATGATTATTTTAATCAATTTCACGGGCGGCTACAATTCTATAAATTCTATTTTTACTGTACTAATTCTCAAACAGTTCTGACAAGTCTACGCATCCCCTTGATGTCTGCTAATACAGCATTGCTGTGAAGTCAATACAATGCTGCACTGGTTTACAGAAATCCACAATAATCCAGGACAAGCTGGCAAAACATAGCGTTGGCCCAGGAAAACCACGGCCGTGTATATTTTTCCGGATCATCCGCATGGAACCCTTCATGCATCAGTCCGGTGCCGGCATCGGTGCTCATAAGCATATCCAGTATTTCCCGCTTGCGCTCCCAGTCAGTACTTGTCAGACCTTCCATAGCCAGTGCAATGGGCCATATATAGCCCGCCGGCGTATGGAGACTTCCGATACCGGCCGCCGCTCTTCCGCTGAAGTAAAACGGATTCGCCGCGCTCAGTATAAAGCTTCTTGTATTTTCCGCCACCTGTGGATTTCGCCCTTTATAGCCGAGATAGGACATGGATAAAAGACTGGGCACATTGGCGTCATCCATAAGATTGTACTGGCCGTAGCCATCAACCTCGTACGCATAAATTTCGCCAAAGCCTTCTTTTTTTGTAATTCCGTAAGTCTCGATGCCCTGTTCGATTTCCTGTTTCAGATGCCACGCCCGACGGCCCAGCCGCTCTAACTGGTCCAGCCACTCCAGTCGGCTTTTGTTGAAGCTGCCAGATTCGGCAACGCTGCCAGTTTCATCAGCGCTGACATTTCCGGAAATACCGGCGGCTCCATCCACGCTGGCGTCTTCGGTTATATGGCTTCCGTTTTCACCGCCCCTGGCGGCGCTGACAGCCCAATCTGTAATTTCTCCAATATATCCCAATATCACCGACGCGAACATATTTGACGGGATCAGGTATCCATATACGCAGGCGTCATCACTGGGGCGGAAGCCTGACCAGATCATTCCGGTGCCGGATTTAACCAGCGCCCCGCGTCCATCTCTGGAAAGCGTATCCTGAAAATAAGTATTTTCCCGCTGAAAACGGTATGTGCTGCGCTCCTCATGGTACTGCTCTGTCTCAAATATATCGAGAAGCTTCTCAAGCCCCATAAAAAAAACATCATCAAACAGCCCGGCATTTCCAGTAGCTTTCCATAGCATCCAGGCCAGCTCCACCGGATAACATAAAGAGTCGATCTCGTATTTGCGCTCCCAGACCCATGGACTTTGCTCCGTGTCATCCCTGGACCAGCAGGCTCCGTCCGGCGATTCATTAAAAGCATTGGCGTACCCGTCAATATTGATGTACATAAACTGACGTTTTACAAGCCCCTCCAAAATCCGGGCCAGCGACGTATCCTCCCGGACCGCCGCCATATACGGACGCAGTTGGGCCGCACTGTCGCGGAGCCACATGGCCGGAATATCTCCGGTGATCACAAAGGTTGTACCGTCAGCCTGAGGCCGGACGGTCGTTTTTATCGTATTTGTATAGCAGTTTCTAAACATGCGGGCCAGTTTTGAATCCGCACCGAGCTGCGTCTCCACGGCCTTACATATATTTTCGATCCCTGGAAATATATTTTGAGAAATATCAATGCTCATACGTTTATCCTCATTTCCAACACCAATTTTAATGTAACAGCTCAGAAGGGGCAAGTACAGCATTGCATTAATTTTGTAGTAATGCAATGCTGTACGAGTTACATATATTTTTCAAACACGCTCTAGTGTAGCATGTGGATATCATTGTGAAAACTGGAATATTTTAAGAAATCATGGACAAATTCTGAATGTGTGCGTGCCGGATACGCAATAAAACACCGCCCTGCACGTGAAAATCCAACAGGGCGGTGACAGCCATGTGTAACCGATCAGAGAAGCCAAACTGTGACAGCATTTACTTTGCAGGGATAATACCCGCTCTCAGGCTGAACGACATCGGGTATTTGTCTGTATTATAATCATATTCATACATCCCTGATTTCTCCGAGAACTTCATATTTCCTGAATCCCAGAAGTTCTCCGTATATTCGTTAAACATCTCAATATACAGCCCGGCGCCAGCCAGCGCATTGATGATCTCAGATAATGTATGCATCCAAAAGTAGGTATTTACGCCCTTTTTTGTCTCCGATGCATACCCGCCGATGCAATCATCCACATCCGGACATTTTCCGAAATAAGGGTATTTTATATCATAAATCTGTTTATCCAATTTACACTCGTCAAAGGCCAGGAAAAATGGATGGGAGTCAAATATGTAGAAAAAGCCCGTATCCTTTAGAAGTCCGCGGATCGTCCGCGCCCATACATCCAGATCGGGAAGCCAGCCCAGCACGCCCTCCGAAGTGAATACTATATCATATTTGTCATGGTGAATGTCACTCAGACTTAATATATCGGACTCGATAAAATCCACATTATCACAGGCAAGATCCTCGGCCAGCCGATAGGCATAATATAGATTTTCCGGCACAAAATCCACGCCGGTGACGTGCCCGGCCTTTTTGGCAAGAAGCATGGTGTCGGCTCCGGTGTTGCATTGCAGATGGATCACACTTTTCCCGGAAATATCACCCAATTCCTCCACAATATGGTGGTTTAACTGATGTGTTCCGTCCATAAGCGCTTTTTTGTAATGCCTGTAATGATCCTCGGATAGTTTGCTCCAGGCCTGTTTGTTGGACTCGATCTCATTCATAATTTTATCCCCCGTAGTTTTATTTAAGCTTTGCAAATGCATCGTAACCGTTCGATTTCCCTGATTTGTTACTATCTAGCATCTCTGCTTCAAAATCCGCTCGTCAATCCTTCGTACAACACCATTGGTATAGGCAGTAAAATATTTCAGCCAAAATCCGCGAGCGGTTGGATTAAAGCTTTCAAAATCCACACCAAGCTTGGTATAGCCATCCTTTTTCAGTGTGGACATGGTATAGTTCAATAAATTTTGATATAATCCCTTACCTCTGTGCTCCGGCAGACAGTAGGCATCGCTGATATGGCGATACGTGTTCCCTGCTGCAACACACGTTTCCCCAAAAGCTGAAACGCTTAAAAACGCACATAATTTACCGTTCTTCTCCGCCACAAAGAATCGCATTCCATCGTGCACAGAAGATTCTATAAACGCCTCTTGTGTTTGGGGCCTGCGATTCATAAAAAAGGGGCTTTCGAGGAAATGCCGGTTTAGCGCCATATAAAGCGGATAAACTAAATGACATTCGCAATTTGGCAGCTCAGCAAAATTATAGTCCGTACATGGATTGCAGTCAATCAGTTCCATCGGACGAATCGCATCTATACAGCGAAGACCAAAGCCATAGTGATAAAACTGCCGATGAAGCGCTTCATCATGGGCGTACAGGCAGATTGAATGGGAAACAGCGCCAGACTTTACCCACTTTGATCCTGCCGCCTGATACATGGCCGCATAAATTTTTGAGCGGTTCCCGGAAATGGCCGCGTTTGCCCCCATTGGGGAAAAGACACCTCGTACATCCGTGGCGCCAAATGCATTGTCAAATGGACCATAGCAGCACAGAAAACCTACCATCTTTTCATTTTCAAATGCGGTAACACCCAATCCATTCTCCGTAAAACCATTTAAGTCAGGAAGATTGCATGCCTGTGGCAGATCTTTTACAAATTTGCGCTCCTCATTGTAGCTTTCAAGAGCCAGCGCCATAGCAGCTTTGATATGTTGTTTTTCAAAAATTATAATATCCATGAATATCTCTCCTCATTAAGTAACGGAGAGCTAAATTATAGTCACCCTCCGTATTTTTAAATCAATAACATTATTTTTCATATTACATCATCTCCTTTATATGAAAATATCTATTTAAACACAAGTAAACTTGTGGTAAATGCAACTACGATTATCTTAACATTTCCAATTTCTTTTGTCTATTAAGTTTTCTTTGACTAATTGATCGTGATAGAAATAATTCACATAATGCAATCTGGATTTTTCATACGCACTCACCTGTTAACTTATATTATATATTCTTTTTCATAAGAACACAGCCATTATAAATATGCAATAGTGTCACCTCTAATAAGCAAAAGGACTTGCATATTTAAGTTAAACTTAATATATACAAGTCCTTTACCTTTATGTGGTATCAATTCAAATTATGAAATCTGTATCCTTACCTTGCAGCCGTTTTTACCGCCGTATCTACTTCACAGTTTCCTGCAACTGTACCCGATACCCATCCGGATCAAACGTAAAGTAAAACTGCATATCCGGCCCTGGAGCTATTGGTCCGGTAAACTCACGCCCATTTTTTTGTATCACCGCCATAGCGTCATCCACCGCAAAGCTAATCGCCATGCCGTGATTTTTATCCACAGACACCGGCGTGCCTTTGCAGATCAGTTCAATATGAGCGTGGTCCTTCTCACCAAGCATGGCGATTTCACCGCCCATTTTATTAGTAAACCGTCTGATCATCGGAAGCCCCAGTAAGCCATGATAAAAAGCAAGGCTCCGTTCTAAATCTTCGACTTCTAATATTGCAAGTATAAATCCCATAAATCCACCTACTCCCCAATATACCTTTTCAACATTTCATGGTGTCTGCGCACCTGCTCGATCTCGTCCTCCTCATACGGACAATTCTGGCCGTGATAGGAGCGCTGACCCTCAAATTCAGAGCTGATATAGCCATCCCAATCCAGACTTTTAAGTATCCGTATGGGCTCCTCATAGTTGATCGCCGTCTCCTCACAGTTTTCATCCATTCTGTAAAACTTGCCGTGAAAATGCAGGATCACGTCAGCGACATCTCTTAAAAGCGCCGGTGCACTGTACTTATTCATCGTTACCGCCTGGTTCAGCGCGCCCATCACATCCGGTCCGGCGCCCAGTTCTCTGGCCCGTACAAGTATCTGACCGTAGGGAACCTGCGCCTTTGCGGCATCTTCCACATAAGCCATAACCTCATTCTTCTCACCGCTCATCTTCGCTGCATAAAGCTGCGCGCCGTTGATCCCTGTTGTAAAAATACCAAAGTCCGGTATGAGGCCAATATACTTTGTATTGTGCTTTCTCGCCAGCTCGGCCACATTCAGCATCCATTTGCTGTTCAATGAATGGGGCGGATGTACCTCAAGGCCCATGGCCACACCGTAATATTCGGCCGCCGGCAATGACTGTTCAAGCACCTCCGGAGCCACCAGGGCCAGTACACGGATACAGGAAAATCCCAGCTTTGACGCCAGCGCCAAATCCTGCTCCATCATCTGCACCTGCTCCTGAACGTAAGAAATCCGGCCTTTATAGATCATTGAATCAATAAAGGAATCCATACAGGTAGGCACAGTGCCGTACTTTTCCATGATTTCCTTCCAGCGCCCAATCCCCTTGTCCGTAATATTGGGATATATGGCGTCCGGGTAGGTTTCCAGCGGCATCTGCTCGTAGATCAGTTCAATGCCCCGCGCCCCCGTCGTCTCCACAGCCGTGCGCACACAGCCCTCCAGATCCAACTGACCGTTATAATAAGCCTGCTGATAGCTATATAATGAAACGCCTCGTTTTATTGCCATTACCTTTCACCTCCCTCATAGCACACTGTATCCAGCTCGTCCGATTCAACCATATATGTCACCACGCAGGGCCTTGCTTTCCGGCCCATATAGCTCATACGGATGGCGCAGCCGATCTCCAGCCGGGATGCACGCCCGGAAAAAATACCAAATTCCAGCGGCACAAATACCGTAGCCTCCTGTCCATATTCCCAGCGGAATGTCGTCACAGTTTCAATCTGCGGCCATGTATACGTATGTCCGTCCACCGTAAATGTCAGTGTCTCCTTGGGAAATAAATCCTCCCCCACCTTCACATACAGATCGTCGATCATACTCAGTGCCACTCCCCGGTAATAAGGGATCTTCATTTTAAATTCAAACCCCAGCCGGTTGCCATCTGCGGATAATACATTGCGGATTTTCTTCTTATCCACCAGATATTTCATATTAATATCCATTTAAAGCACCTTCCCTTTCTCCTTGTCGGTTACAGACAGCCGCCTGCATTTCCATCGCAGTCTTTTTTGCAAGCTGTATCCGTTCGCGCTTTTGCTTCATATAACTGAATTTGCTCATATTATCCCGCAGGATCATAAATATGAGAAACAAAGAAAATATAATAATATTTTGAATCGCGCCCTCCAATGACAGCTTTGCCAGCCCCAGCGTGAGGAAACGCATACTCAGTGCGCCGCACAGCACGCCCAATACCGGGTTGCCCACAAAGCTTCCAAGCCAGACACCCACAAACATAGGGAACATGCTTCCAAAAAACATACCATTGCTTCCCATATCCAGCACCGGTGTCATCGTTCCTTTAAAGGCTGTATCAAAGACACCCGCGCAGGCCGCCAGCATCCCGGCCAGAGTGTAGCTGATGACACAGTTTACATAAATATTTATTCCGGCATCGGCGGACAGCTTCTGACTGCCCTGGATGGCCCTTCCCTTATATCCAAAGCTGCTGTACTGGAACAGGAACGTCATTACTATAAGCAGGAGGACTGCGACGGCAATGACAAAGCTCATGTTCGACAGTATGGAAACCCCCGGCTTGCCATAGAGCATTAATCCCTGCTGGTTGTATGCGCCAAAGGAGATACATTCAAAGATCAGCGACATCCCAATGCCGAAGATCATGGGAAGAATCCTCAGATTCACATAGAGAACACCGACCACAAAACCACAGACAAGCCCGAAAACCATGCTGAGTACCAGCACGCCCACACCGCCAAGCCTCAGGTTCAGCGCAATATTTCCGCCAAAGATGCAGGCCATAAACATTTGTGAGCCAAGGGAAAGATCCATACGGCCGGTGCGCAGGTTGCAGTTGATCGCCATAGCAAAGGCGAAGGTGGTCAGAATCGTGCGCAGCAGCGAACGCAGGTCTGTGGAGGAGCTGATCAGTCCGCCACCGGTCACCGCAAGATTGATAAAGTCCATGATAAGAAAAACTGCAACCGGAAGCGAAAGTAATTTGAATACACTTTTAACTTTATAAGACCTGGCATTTTGTTTCATCGTTGACTCCTTCTTCAAAGCGGTAACAGTTCAGAGGGGCCGAACTGTTACTCAAAGCGGGGCAAAATTTAATTATTTACTCATATTCTCATTGACCCAATCGTAAGTGATGCTGTTGTAATAGTCCACAAGACTGTCGTAGGTTAAATCCGGATTGCAGATACCCAATGCCGCATTGATCGCATTTTCATCAAACACCCAGCTTTCCGTATCCGGATCATCCCAGGTTGCTACCGTATTGACCTGATCCTTTGTCTCCAGAGCCCACATAGGCGCGTTAAATACAGCAGCCTCTTTATTATTGTCACGGTCCAGAGCTTCATAGCCGGTCAATGCATTGTAAACCTGCACAAATCCCATACCACTGACAAAGCTGATGGACTGTACGGTTGCCATGTCCAAAGAAGCATTGCCGAATTTATCATCTGTATTAAATGCAGATACAAGCGTATCAGAAATCGATGCGGAGGTAGCTACCTTGATATCCATGTCAAAGCCTCTCTCCACCTCATCCACAACAACGCCGGTGTATGTAAATGTGGGCGCTGCCTGGAGGAATACGCCGTATTTACCGGTCTGGAGCGCAGTGCTGGCGCCCTGTACCCAGCCATCGGTCGTACTGTTTGTTCCCGGATAGATATAGATTTTGATATCTTTGTCGTTGGGCACTTCCAGAGGAACCGGAGTTGCGGCAATATTTTCAATGCTGTCCTCATATTTCAGGCCGTAAATATCCTGCAAAGCGGCCAAAACACCCTGAGTACATTCAGCATGCATCGTATTTCCCTTAAATGCCAGTGCAGATGTTACCATAAAGCCCTCGCTGCCATCCTCGGAAGCTACATTTTTAAGCCATGACTTGAACTGCTCGGCAACGATGGACGGCTCCGTTCCCCAGACACCCTGAAAATACTCGGCGCTTGTCTTAAAGGAATCCTCATTTTTTGGTGTCCGTGTGGTATTCACTGCGTAAACCAGCCCATATTCCTGACAAACCTTTGCCATCTGATTGACGTCATCGGAACGGTAGCCAATGATCGCTTTACATCCCAGATCCACACAGTTTTCAATAAAGTTCATCTCCGCCTCCGCATCGGTCAACTGCTCAGAAAAAACAAATTCTACATTATATTTGGGAGCAATATAATTTTCATAGTAATTTCTGCGCAAAACCACAGCATCATTGGACTGGGATTCGCATACGCCGATTTTAAACTTTTCAAAATCTGCCGGTGTCTTTGTACCAGCCGTACCCTGGGCATCCCCTGCCGCCTGGCTGTCCTTTCCATCCGCTGACGTCTTGGTATTACCGTCCTCGGTCGTCTGAGTACTCGCTGCCGTATCCTTGCCACCGGCCGTATCTGCCGCCTTCGTGTCACCGTTTGCGGCCGATGTATCCGCCGCCTTGCCGTTTTCCGGAGCCTTACCCGCGCTGTTTCCGCAGGCTGCAAGCCCAAGTATCATTGTACATGCTAAAAAGATTGCTAATAATTTACGTTTCATCTTTTCTCCTCCTCAAAAATAAACTTTGTTTGTGTGCACATATAAAATCATTCCGCCCTCCGGACGTTAACTGATCAAAGCTTATTATGCCGTCGGCAATGTGGACGGCCGTTCACTGTTCATAAATACGAGCACCAGGAAAATCAATCCCCGGACTCCCTGTATCACCATCGGCGATACGCCATACATCAGCAGCCCCTTATTTAACGCCGATACGGTCAGCGCCCCGAGAAAGCCTGCATAGGCAAAGGAGCGTTTACCTCCAAAAATAGACATGCCGCCCAGCACTGTGGCCAGCATCACATCCATACCCATACCGCCGCCCATGGTCGTGCTCACAGTTGTTGTGCGGATAATGGAAAATACCGCCGCCAGCCCGACACCAAGCCCGGCCATCATAAAGCTGATCGTCGTCAGCTTCCCCTTACTGATACCAGTCTGCTGCGCACATTTGCTGTTGCCGCCAAGAAACTTCAGCTTTCTGCCAATGGAGGTACTGTGAAATACCGCCAAGCAGAAAATAAAAAACAGAACAAAAGCCACATTACGAAAGCCTGCGCTTTCCAAAGTCTTACAGACATCGTAATCCACGCTGATCGTATCCGGACCTAAAATCTTACCGATCACTGCATTATATAACTGCATCATAACGATGGATACAATGATCGTCCGAATACCAAATAATACATTAATAATACCATTAAACGTCATCAAAAGCACGCCGCATATAACGCATACTACAATCATCAGCACCACGCTGCCGGTAGAATTATACACCATCGCTCCCATCACTGCCGCCAGCGCCATGGCGCTGCCCACGGAAATATCCATGTTCCCGGCCGTATACACAAAGGACACGCCCGTAGCAATCGTTCCCACGATCAGAGCCTGATTGAAAATACCCACCATTATACTCTTTGACAGAAAAGCCCCGCCGGTGACGATTCCAAAGAACGCAATAAGCAATACCAATACACCCATGGAAAAGAACAGGGGAAATGCCGGCTTGTCTTTAATTGTACGTATGCGGTCACTGAGGGTCAGCCTTGGAATTTCTTTAGCTATTGTATAGTCACTCATAATTCCCTCCTATTTTTTAATCGGAATTGCGCTGATGCGCAAGCAGGTCAACGATTTCCTTCGGAATTCCCTGACAAACTAAATCATACATTCAATCATCTCATGTTCATTGTAGCCCTCCTGGCGGTAAAATTCCCCGCTGCGCCGTCCATCCTTCATAATGATGATACGGTCGGACATCCCCATAAGCTCCGGCATTTCCTCGCTGATCATAATAATGGATTTCCCTTTCTTCTTCATTTCATAAATGAGCTGGTACATGGACGCCTTCACACCCACGTCCACGCCGCGGGTCGGACAGTCAAGAATAAGAATATCCGCATCGTCGGCAATCCATTTGCCAAAGACGACCTTCTGTTTATTGCCGCCGGACATGGCTTTCACTGGCTGAAACATATCCACGCATTTAATCGATAAAGACTTTACCTGTTCGGCTGCGTAACGCTTTTCCTTCCTGCCGGATATAAAGGGCCCAAACCAGCGATTTTTTCGGTATCCCGTACTCTGTATATTGGCCGCAATGGAAGCATTGGGCTCCAGCGATTCTGTGTCGCGGTTTTTGGACACATAGCCAAGCCCATGGCCAAACGCCGATTCGGCGCTTGTAATCGTGCAGCCCTTTCCCGGCAATACCACCTGACCGTAGACCACCTCGTCCAGGCCGTAAAGCGCCCGGCCAAGCTCGTGCATACCACAGTTGGATAAACCTCCCACGCCGAGGATCTCCCCCTTATGAAGCTCCATATTAAAGCAGAGCAGCTCCTTCATGGTCGTCATCTTATCCGCCCTGAGAACCACCTCCGGATCATATCCGTCGTCGTCCACCCGGTAATAATTGCCTTTTAACTCGCGGCCGACCATTTTGTGCTTGATCGTATTGGCATCAAACTGTGCTCTTGGGATACTGTCGATGACTACGCCATCCCGAAGCACCGTCATCGTATCGCAGTGCTCCATCAGCTCCTCCAGGTCATGGCTGATAAATATGACCGCCTTATTGGCATCCGCTGTTTTATGCATCAGCTCATACAGCAGTCGGCGTCCGTTTTGCGACAAAGCTGTGGTCGTCTCATCAATAATGAGCACCTCCGGGTCATTATACATGACCTTGGCAATTTCGATCAGCTTGCGCTCCTGCATATCATAAACCCGTGCAGGCATGGACGGATGAATATCGGTGATTCCAACCTTATCCAGCGCTTTCCTGGCTTCCGTATTCATCCGGCTCCGGGATATGGACGGCCCCCGCTTAAACATCCCGTAATTTCCAAGAAAAATATTTTCCGCCACAGTAATGGCGTCTATGGTGCCGGCCTCCTGCACGATCATGCCAATGCCATGATTGGCAGCCTCCACGGACGTTGCCGGCTTCCATGGCTTATTATTAAAGTACATTTCACCGCTGGTTGCCGGTTGAATACCTGCAATGATCGAGGATACCGTTGATTTCCCCGAACCGTTTTCCCCGATCAGCCCGAGGATCTCGCCGCGGCGGACAACAATATTTACATGATTTAATGCCACGGTAACGCCGAAGTTTTTACACATATCCTTAACTTCAACAAGGACATCCCCCTTTTTTGACACTCTGGCTTCCCCCTTTCCCTGTAACAGTCCAAGGCGGTCGAACTGTTCACTTTCCTTTTCCAAATCGTAGTTTTAGTATATAAGATAATCTCTCGCTTTTCTGTAAATAAATCTGCCGGTATTATCGAAAATCCGGCATTATTTTTGAACGCAAAAAATCGATGTCCAAATTACGACATCGATTTTGCAAAATCCGACAAAGATTTGGTGGCTGGCCAGCCACCGCAGCCATTTTACGTTTTCTCCCCCCGCTCCTCCTGCGGCGACCGCCCCATCGCCTTTTTATAAGCATAGGAAAAATGGCTGAAATTGCAGTACCCCATCTTTGCCGCCACAAAGCTGACCGGCAGATTGGTCGTGCGCAGCAGCCCCTGGGCGGCCTTCATCTTCTCCGTCGTGATATATTCCTTCAGCGACAGCCCGGTTTCCTTCTTAAACACCCGGGTGAGATGGTCCGCATTCACATGACAGTGGGCGGCCAGCTCATCCCTTCGCAGCTCCTCCTCCAGATTTTCGGCAATATAATCCATCACATCCTGGACCAGAGTTTTGCAATCCGCCGCTCCGCTCCCTTTAAAATATCCAGTTACATAATGGATCAGCCGCTTCATCTGCTCCACCGATTTCATCCCGCCACGGTATAGCTCCATAGCCTCATAGGACTGGAATATATCCTTCAATGCCTGTCCGGTTTCCGCCGCCGTTACATAGATCATCTGCATAAAATCCTGATAAAAATCAAATAACATTTCCTGATTCATGGCTCCGCCCACACACAATTCATCCAGAAGCTCCAGCGCCTCCTGCTCCACCGCATCGCAGTAACCATCCTTAAATAAATCATGCCAGTGCCGTATCCTGGGCATCCGGTAGGTATGTTTTATAGCTGTGCGCTCCGCCTCCACATCAAAAATTCCACTTTTATTCAGCACATTATCGCCCTTTTGGTTACAGAGCTCCTCCCAATGCTTTGGCGTCATTTCAAAGACATCCGGCCCGGAAATATAACAAGCCGTATCGCACCGGAAATACTGCCCACAGGCGCTGGAAAAAAACTGAAGATGCTGCATCAGTTTACTTTTCGGCATTTCCTTACCACCGCGCCCCCAAAGGACCATGGCAAAGACATCCGGTTCCATATACGCAAAGCCCGCATTTTGACCCTGAGAGGTGAAAATCTCACTGACCACATTTTCCAGGCTTAATTCCAAAAGATTCATTTCCCACAGCTCAGCATTATCATGCCAGCGGTTGATATGAATAAGTACCAGCCAGCAATGCTCATCCAGCGCGGGCCCCAGCTCCATGGCGGCAAGGCTCTGCATATATGCGGCTCCGCCCCGGCCCTTTAAAAAGCTACCAATGGCGTCGCCCAGAATCGTTTTTTTCTGCTCACCAAACATCCGGCCATAGTCCAGCTTTACATTCTCGCTCCGGTCCTTCTCGATCTGATCCAGAGCCTTTTTAACAACCCGCTCCACCTCCGCATAGGGCGCCGGCTGTACCACGTAATCAAACGCCCCAAGGCGTATTGCCTCCTGGGCATAGGAAAAATCAGCATGGCTGGTCAGAAAAATAAAGTATGGCAAATATCCGGAGGATTTTACCCAGCGAAATAAATCCATCCCGGATTCCACTGGCATTTCAATATCACACAATACAATATCCACGGACTCCTGCTTTATCACAGCCCGCGCATCCAGTGCGTTTTGCGCCGTAAAAACCTGAGCGATCCCCATATCGGCCCAGGACACGCCGCATAGCAGCCCCCGAACAACGGAGAGCTGGTCGTCCACAATCAAAAGCTTCATTTAGAAATTCCCCCATTACTTTTCAGCCAGATGTAGCAGTTCAGAGACGCTGAACTGTTACATCCGGTTTATCTTTCCGATACAGTTGAACAGATTTCAAATAAAAACTCCACGCATCCGCCATTTTTGTTATAAAAGCGCACACTGCAGGCTTCACCGTACAATAGATGGAAACGCTCCACAATATTTCCCACGCCGATACCGCCCAGTTTTTTCCGCTCCGAGTCCGAGGCATTTAAAAGCTTTAGCGAAGCCTCGTCAAAGCCATTACCATTATCATTAATGATAATATCCACCAGCGTCTGCGCGTCAATGTGCAAAAGCTTTGCGGTAATCGTCACCGCCAGGCTTCCATCCCGGGCCATGCCGTGCTTAACACAATTTTCCACAATGGTCAGCAGGCTGACCGGCGGAACAGGAACCTGTGCGGCCGCCCGATCTAAAGATATATGAATTTCAGGGCATCCGCATTCACATTCCTGCTGGAGCTTTATATAGTTTTCGCACATATCCAGCTCCTTTTCCAGAGGGATCGTTTCGCTGCGCACATCAAAAACATAACGCAGATGGGAGGAAAGGTAAAGGACCGCCTGCTGTATGGATTCCATCTTTCCAGCCTGGGCCAGCCCAAAAATGCTTTTCAGACAGTTCAGATAAAAATGCGGACGGATCTGCATTCTGAGGAAATTTAATTTTCCCCGGGCAATTTCAAGCTGCTGCTCATAGCTTTTAATGCGCAGATTGGACAGCTCATCCACCATACTGTTAAAGGTCGTCTGCACTTGATGAAACTCCCGGCCGCCCTGAGCCTTCAGCCGCGTGCTCAAATCCCCGTCCTGGAGCTTTTCCATGGTTTTTATCAGATCCTCCATAGGTAAAAGCACGGTCCGGCGCAAATACCAGATAGCCGCAGCCAGAGCCATTATAGCCGCCAAACAATATATGTACGGACTCATATAAAGAAAATGAATAGAGCCGCTGCGCTCATAGGGCACAACCGCCGCCATTTTCATAGTGACCAGCGGCTTTCCCACAATCATATAGCTTTGGTGACTGCCTGAAAAATAGTAATCCGCATCACTGGAATAATCAAGCTCGATCCCCTCACTATTTATAAAATCACCATTGGCCAGCACGCCATGGCCATTGAAAAATACAAGCTGGCCCTTCTGCTCATAGAGCAGGGCATAATTTTTCACCGCCTGGTCCAGATCCATAAACACAAGCACATAACTGCCCCGCTGCTCCATAAGACGGCAAAAAAAGCTATGGGTCGTGCCCTGCACCAAAAACCATCCCAGCTCTTTTTCATCTTCAGAAATCCTGGCCCGGGCAATTTCCTCGATTTCCATCCGTATATCCGTATAGGAGGCGATGTTATTGAATACCGACTTCATCTGCCCGGTGGGCGAGTGATACAAAATATAGGCGGCCACATCCGGATTATTATTAATTTCATTGTTCAGCATATCCACCAGAGGGATTATTTCCCGGACCACTCCGGAATGCGTCACCTGTAAAGAAAAATTATAGAAATTCTCATTTCCATAAACAAGCCGGCTCATAAAGCTTTCAGCACTGAGCAGCTCATTTTGAAAAATATTGTGATAGAGCTGCAGGCCGGATAAATTAGCCTCCGCCACCTGACCTTCAATATTTTTCGTAGCGGTCGCTGTAATCCCCGTAAAAACAGCAGATACGGGAATCAATATAAAAATCATTGCGATCACAACCCTGTATTTTATGAGAATCCCCCGCGTTTTCATTGCTCAAAAAGCCCCCTTATCTTATATAAAACCCCTGTACTCTGACCCTGCTGCCTTGCCCGTTTAACGGCCCAGAGCACCATCCGTCCAGAAACCACACTGTCCGCACTGCCTGTTTTGCCATCTGCTGCGTGGTCGTCGGTCAGCGGAATAGCCTTTATCCTTATTCTAACATATTTAAGAACGCTTATTTACAAAATTCTGAAAATTGCCGGTTTTTGCAAAATAATTGCCGGTTTTTTGATTCCCACCAGGCATGTACAGACTTATAATAGACTCAGGAAATTAACGATGTCGAAACTGCCGGCTTATCAAAGCGGCCGCGACATAACGATTGTAAACGACAAATGGAGGTATACCTATGATTATTGACTGCCATGCCCATCACATTGCTGCACCCTACAATTCAAATTATCTGGAGTGGCTAAAAGCTACGGGAAATAAAGAATTCGGGCCGTTTTATCTGTGGAACGATCCGGCCTTTGAGGATGAAGGTCTGGTCTATAAAAAAATGAAGCAAAACGGGATCGGCTGCTCCATTATCACCTATTCGGCCAATATTACACAGATTGTGGACGCTGCCGCTGCGAGTCCAAATCTGTCCGACAGAATGGCGGCTGACGGAGATGGTGCCAGTGATCCCCGCTTATCCATTGTCCGGGATATCAATGACAAGACCATCGAAATGTGTAAAAAGAGCGATGGGCACCTGCGCACTACCGCACTGATCGAACTGCGCTCAGGGCTTCCCGCCCTTAATGAACTGGAACGGTGCGCCCCGGATGTGGTGGGATTTTCGGTCCTTGCCGCCTACCGGAATAAAACACAGATATGCTTTTTGGATGATCCCGCCTATGAACCGTTCTGGGCTGAAGCCGAGCGTATGAGTAAACCCGTTTTTATCCACTTCAGCAATCTCTATAAAATCAATAACCCAAAGGCTCCGATACCGGGGTATATGAATGACACACTTTTATATGCCGGCATGGGTCAGCTCATGGAGGACGCCCTGTGTGTGGCCCGCCTTGTGCTTTCCGGCGTCTTTGACCGGCACCCCGGACTGAAGATTGTCATGGGCCAGGCTGGCGGTATGTATCCGTTTATGCTGGAGCGGATGGATATGCTGTATCACATGTATGCCGGCGGCGCAAAAAAAGCCGGACTCAATATCACCGACGTGAGCATGCCCGAAAGCTTTATGCGAAATATGAAAAACTACACCGATCAGATTTACGTGGACACCCATTCTATGGACGCGCTGTCCATACTGTGCGCGGCACAGATTCTTGGAGAGGATAAAATCTTATATGGCTCGGATTACCCCATTACGCCGGATGGCTGGGGGATGGACAGGGCACTGGGGGAATTAAAGACATTGCCGGAGGGGCTGCAAAGAAAAGTTTTTTCAGAAAATGCAGGCAGGCTGCTTAACATTTAAATTTTAACAATTCATAATCCAACATAGAAAAAAGCATAGAAAATGCCGGGGAGAACCTTGATATAATCAACCTTCTTCCCCGGCATACTTTGTGTTCTATAAAACTATCGTTTTACTTATAAAGCGGTCCGTAAGCCGCGCAGGCCTTATAATCCGCCGCCTCCTTATCCTCCGTTCCAAACGCCGCCCATGCATGTGGCCGGTAGATCTTCTCCTCCGGCACATTGTGCATCGTCACCGGAATACGGAGCATCGAAGCCAGCGTGATCAGATCCGCGCCCACATGGCCGTAGACGGTGACGCCGTGGTTGGCACCCCAGTTAGCCATCACACTGTAAACATCGGTAAAAGCGCCATGCCCGGTTAAATTAGGGGCAAACCATGTGGTCGGCCAGCCCGGATCGGTACGCATATCGATCGTATTGTGAGCCTCCTCCGGAAGCACCGCCGTGTGGCCCTCGGCAATCTGGAGAACCGGTCCGATGCCGTCGATCACATTGACTCTCAGCATCGTCACAGGCATTTGGGCATCAGTCTTAAAGTGGCTTGAGAAGCCGCCGCCGCGGAAATACTCATAGTTGGCGCGCCGCCAGTCGGTGGCGTCAAGGCAGGCCTTAACGTCTGCTTCGCTCATATCCCACCACGGCTTCATGCAGCCCTCGCCGTTCTCATTTTTAGAAGCGCCGCTGCCATCAAGTGCTGTGGCACCGGAATTAATAAGATGGATAAATCCGCCCTCAGCAACCCCTTCCGGTGTAACTCCGGTTACGCGCCTGCACGCATCCGGACTCCAGTAAGTACGTACATCATGGAAGCACGGAGCTGTATTGCTCACCAATGTTCCAAGCATCATGGAAACACCGTTGAGCGTGTCGTTTTCCGTAGCAAATGGCGTGGGCATTTTCGGCCCGTTCCAGTCGAAGGTGGAGGCCATGATCGCTTCGGTAAAGTCGGCATTGGGCAGCCAGTCGGTCCAGTTTCGCTGCCCCTGGAAGCCGCCGGCCACGGCATTTTTGCCAAGAGCTTCCTCGTGCCAGCCCATGGCGTCAAGCACAGGATTTCCGTAAAGAATATCCCGCATCACCATAGTCATTTTAGTGATAAACTCCCAGTCCTTATCCGGAGGAACGACCTTGGATTTTGTAATAATTTCCGGCAGATTCTTACCTGCGTTGAAATCCGTTCCCTCATGGCAGTTTTCCTTCACCCAGGCCAATGCCCGCTCATACTCGGATGCATCGTAAATGCCCAGTGTAATGCGGCGGATGATTTCCGTCATATCTACCCACTCGGCGCGGATGCCAAAATACTTCTGGAACATATCGGCATTACAGTAGCTGCCGCCGATACCCATGGCGACGCCGCCAAGATTGACATAGGCTTTATTCTTCATCCAGCCAACAGCCACAGCACATTTGGCAAAGCGAAGTATTTTTTCCCGCACATCCTGGGGAACGCTTGTGTCTGTTGCCTCCTGAACATCATGGCCATAGATGGAAAATGCCGGCAGCCCCCGCTGGGCATGAGCGGCCATAACAGCAGCCAGATACACGGCGCCCGGGCGCTCTGTTCCGTTAAATCCCCAGACAGCCTTGATCGTCTTCGGGTTCATATCAAAGGTTTCCGTGCCATAGCACCAGCACGGCGTCACACTCAGTGTGGCGACCACATTTTCACTTTCAAACTGATCTGCACAGGCTGCGGCTTCCGCGCCGCCGCCGATCGTTGTATTGGAAATCACACACTGCACCGGCGTTCCGTCGGGGTATTTAAGATTCTCGCCAATGAGCGCTGCGGCACTGTGCGCCATCCCCATGGTCTGAACCTCCAGTGATTCCCGAACACCACCCCACCGGCCGTCAATGACCGGTCTTATCCCAATTTTTGGATATCTCATTTTATCATCCGCCTTCCAATATTTTTTTGTAAGTCTCATATGCACGGTTCCACAATTCGGGCTCCTGCGGCTGATAGCGCTTGAGTGTCTCATTTTTGGCGATCAGCGTCCGGCCCTCGTCAATATTTTTCAAAGCGCCTAAAACCACCAGTTGGATCATAATATTTCCCAGCGCCGTAGCTTCCACAGGCCCTGCAATCACAGGAATCTGGCAGCTATTGGCCGTGAGCTGGCACAGAAGTCCGCTCTGTATACCGCCGCCCAGAATGTGGAGCGTGGAATAATGTTTCCCTGTGGCACATTCCAACTGGTCCATCACATAACGGTACTTTAATGCCAGGCTCTCATTAATACACCGAATAATCTCCCCCACGGTCTGGGGCACATACTGCCCGGTCCTTTTGCAAAAGGTCCGCACCAGCTCCGGTATATCCCCAGGTACGCCAAATTCCGGCGCGTCCGGGTCGATAAAGCATTTTAACGGCTCAGCCGCCACTGCAAGCTGCTCCAGCTCCGAAAAGCTGTACGACTGCCCCTGCCGCCGGTACTGCCTGCGGCTTTCCTGGACAAGCCACAGCCCGATAATATTTTTCAGATAATTTATTTTTCCATTGGCACCGATCTCATTGGACAGCTCCAGCTCCAGACTTTCCTTCGTAAGCACCGGCCCGTCCAGCTCAGCGCCGAGAAGACTCCACGTTCCGCAAGATAAAAAGGCCACATCCTTTCCGGTTGTGGGCACCGCAGCCACGGCGCACTGGGTGTCATGCCCCGCCACGGCGATCACCTTTGCTCCCTTGTAGGCACCTGTGACGGTTCCCGAGGGCACCGGCGTCAGCAGCATGGACGTATCAAGCCCGCAGGCATTCAGCACCTCGTCGGACCAGCTTTTTGTGACCGGGTTTAACATCTGGCTCGTGGAGGCAATGGTCATTTCACAGGATGGTTTCCCCGTGAGACGGTATGCCAGCAGGTCCGGCATAAACAACAGCGTTTTCGCCCGTGAGAGCAGCTCCGGCTTCGTTTCCTTTAACGCCATCAACTGGAACAAAGTATTGATAGCCATGATCTGATTGCCCGTATTCTTGTAGAGCGTTTCCTTATCCAGCCTGGCCCGGGCGAAAAGCTTTTCCGGCATGCCGTTGGTCCGTGTATCCCGGTAATGCACCGGCGGCTCCAGTAGCTCCCCGTTCTCGTCCAGAAGTCCGAAGTCCACACCCCAGGTGTCAAAGCCCAAACTGTCAAAGTCTCCCGCCTTTTCTATACCGGTCCGTATTTCCGCTTCAAGCGTGTCAAAATCCCAGTACAGTGTGCCATCCCGGGTCACGGGATTATTTTCAAAACGGTAGACCTCCTCGTAGGTGAGCATGTTTGCCTGGTACTGCGCTTTAATGGCCCTCCCGCTGGAAGCGCCCAGGTCAAAGGCCAGTACCGTATAGCGGTCCATTAAACCACCCCTTTTTTCAACAGTATATTGGCGTAAATCTGTGTTTCTCCCGTAGCAATGATGGCGTAGGCTTTTTTCGCGCGTTCGTAAAATGCGAACCGCTCCATCATCTCGATATTTCCGTATTCTGGTTCATACTTTTTAAGCAGAGCCCGGTAATCCTCCCAGATCACCGGCTTGCAGGGATCACCCGCCACAACGGACATCAGTGCCACCTGGAAATCGCTGTACTGATCCAGGGGGATAAGTGTCAACACAGCGTCCAGAAGCTCTGTGACACCGTGTCCGTCGGCGCGGATGACAATGGCATCCTTCCCCACACTTTCTGTGGGGAAGTTGCCGTCCGCAATAACTATTTCGTCACCATGTCCCATTTCGCACAAAACCTTTAACAGCTCCGGCGACAAAATGGGAGGAATATTTTTCAGCATATGCGTTGCTCCTCGTTTGTGACATCAGCCTTCGTATACAAGGTTCTTGGAGATCATATCGTCAACATTGGTGCTGTCCCACCATGCGCCGCTGATTGCAACGTTCGGTGTCACTTCCTTGCCTTCCAGTGCAAATGCAGCCTGCTCAACAGCCTGGTAGCCGATCTGATAGGAATCCTGTGCAACGGAGCCGATCAGCTTAGGACCTGTAGTCTTCTTCATCCATTCAATCTGCTTGGAGCCTGCGTCAAACCCACAGAATTTAATCGCGTCATATTTCGTTCCGGCTGCGCCGATGGCATCATAAACCTGTTTAACAACACCCTCATTACTCATAAATATAGCGCTGGCGCCTTTTTCAAACAGAGCTTCAAGAGCTGCCTTGTAGGCATTGTCGGCATCGCCCGGTTTTACTTCTTTTTCAATAGTACATTTACCCTTTGTGGATGCGTCAGCTTCAACAAGCTCCATGAACTTATCCTCAAAGCCGCCGGCACGGTCGATACCGGTCTGAGTTTCGTCATGCTGGATAATACCAACAACGTATTTATCACTGGCTGCGATATCCGCTTTGATCGCTTCAAAGAACTTCTCTGCGGCCAGACCTGCTGCCGCACTGTTACTTGTGGCTACTGAGGACTGGATCGGATTTTTGTCAGCGCTGTTAAGGGCGTCAACATCGGCCTGCCATATACCACTGTCGAACTGAACGACCGGGATCTTTTTATCCGAAGCCTGTTTCAGAAGATCCACATAGCCCTCGCCGATGGTGGCCAGTACAAGCGCGGACGCATTGTTGGAAAGTGCGGACTGAACCATTTCCATCTGAGACGGAAGGTCTTTTGCAGATTCACTTGCAGGTCCGCGGAAGGTGATGGCATAACCGTATTTCTTGCCGGCATCCTCTGCGCCGGATTTAACGGACTGCCAGAACGCATGGGATTCGCCCTTGGCTACTACGGCAATGGTCTTGCCTGTGGAGGCGCCGCCGTCGGAGCCTTTATCCGAGGTGTCCTTCGCCGGGGAGTTGGAATTGCCGCAGGCGGCCAGTGCAACCACCATACTCATTGCCATTGCTGCAGAAAGGAATCTCTTAAAAGTTTTGTTCATGTTTTTACCCTCTTTTCTTTTAAAATGCTGGCCGGGGCTTTGCTGCGGGAAATATCGGAGCCTGCGCCCTGGACCAATTTATGTAACCGACCATTCGGTTTACATTTCTGATTTTTGACCGGCTTAACCGGCTCATCCTGTTTGTAACCGCTTAAAAGAGCCGGACGGTTACTCCTTTTTAACCTTCACGCGGTTGGCATGCTTCGTCTTAATAACATCCATCATAACAGCCATAACTACGATAATACCGGTTAATACAAAGGTGACATAGGTGGAGTTCACATTTAGGTTAAACTTGGCAAGTACAAAGTTAAGTCCGCTTCGGATGACAACAAGCATCATGGAGCCCAGCAGGGAACCGGCCACGGAGGCTACGCCGCCGGCCGCGCTCGTACCACCGATATAGACACCGGCGATGGCGTCAAGCTCCATACCGTTTCCGGTAGCTGCGGCTACTGTGGAGAAGGATGCTGCCCAGAAAATCGCTGCGATTCCGGCCATCATACCGGCGATCACATAGGCGATGATCTTGTACTTATCCGTATTGATACCGGAAAGGCGGGTGGCTTCCTCGTTACTGCCGATGGACAAAATGTAACGTCCGACTTTATTTTTATACATAATAAACGCGCAGATGACCGTAAAGCCAAGCACCCAGAGCAGTCCGGTAGGTATCCCGTTGGCGTTGGAAAACACTGCGTTAAACCATGTGCCGCTGGGGAAGAAAATATTTGGTATGGCCACAATGATCGCGGACAGGCCACGGGAGAACATCATCGTGCCCAGTGTGGCGATAAATGCGGGAATCTTACACTTGGCCACAAGTACGCCGTTCACAAAGCCGAAGAATGTACCGATGAGTATCATCACGGGAATGGTCAGTGCCAGAGGCATACCGTCCATGTACAGCTTCCCGGCCACAACAGCACAGGAGATGCAGACCGTTCCGATAGACAGGTCGATACCGCCGGTGGCGATAACAAATGTAACGCCCAGTGCCAGTATAGCGTAGGGAGCCAGCGACTGAGCCATGCTGACAATGTTGTACCGGTCAATGAAGTTTCCATTCAGAAGGCTGAAAATGATCATCAAAATGACCAGTGCCAGCAGGACTATAAAGTTCTGCTTGCCTTTTGCAACAATGCGCTTTGCCCTTTCTGCCAGTGTGATTTTTCCTGAAGTTTCCTTTTGCATTTTTTATTCCTCCCTCATCGTGGCAAATTTCATAATTTCTTCCTGAGTGGCGTCCTCGATATCCAGAGTTGCCGTCGCCCGGCCCTCGCACATGACCATTACCCGGTCGCTGAGCCGCAGTATTTCCGACAGCTCGGAGGAAATCATAATAATGGATTTTCCTTTTGCCGCCAGGTCTTCCATCAGCGTGTACATCTCACTCTTGGCGCCGATATCAATACCACGGGTCGGTTCGTCGAAAATAAAAATATCTGAATCCCGGATGAGCCATTTGGCTACGATCACCTTCTGCTGATTTCCGCCGGACAGGTTTTTGATCTGCTGCTTCATGGACGGAGTCTTGGTTTTCAGTACCTCGTTCATCGCCTGGGCTTCCCGCTCAATACGGCTGTCATTGATAACGCCGTGGTCGATATAATTTTCCAGAGAGCTTAAAACTGTGTTTTCCGCAACGGATTTTATAAGTAGACAGCCGTAGCGCTTCCGGTCCTCGGATAGATAACATATGCCGTTCTTCACGGCTTCGCTGGGTGATTTCAGCGTTACCTGCTTTCCGTTAATATAGATTTCACCGCTGTCGTAAGGGTCCGCTCCGTAAATCGCCCGGGCCACCTCGGTCCGTCCGGCGCCCATGAGCCCGGAAAAGCCCAGGATCTCACCCTTACGCAGGTAAAAGCTCACATTCTTTATCGTCTTGCCCTGGCACAGATTTTTTACCTCCAGCACAACCGGCGCGTCCTTTGGCACATTGCTCTTTTCCTTGGCATCTCCGTAAATGACACGGCCCACCATCATTTTCACAATTTCATCCTTGGTCGTATCCTTGGTGATCAGCGTTCCTATGTACTCGCCATCGCGCATGACCGATACCCGGTCGGATATGCGTGTGATCTCATCCATACGGTGGGATATGTAGATCATGCCAATGCCTTTATTGCGCAAATCCTCCATGATGGCAAACAGCTCGTCCACCTCGGTCTGCGTCAATGTGGCGGTGGGCTCATCCAGTACAAGAAGCTTTGAATCTCTGGATATGGCCTTGGCGATCTCCACCATCTGCTGCTTGCCGACAGTGAGTGTTCCCAATGTGGCCGCCGGGTCGATCTTCACGCCGATCCGGTCAAACAGTACCTTTGCATCCCGCTCCATCTGTTTGTCGTCAATGGTGAGACGGCCTTTTTTTGGCTCCCGCCCAATGTATATGTTCTGCGCCACGGTCAAATGGTTCATCATATTCAATTCCTGATGGATGATACTGATACCGGCCTGCTGGCTCTCCGAAATATTTGAAAAATGAACCTCCTTGCCGAACAGCTTCACGGTTCCGCCGTCTCTGGGATAAATTCCGCACAGTACCTTCATCAGAGTGGATTTTCCCGCGCCATTTTCGCCCATCAGGGCGTGAACCTCACCCTTTTTAAGCTGGAACTGAACATTCTTTAATGCATGCACGCCTGCAAAATATTTCTGTATGCCCTGCATCTCTAAAATGACTTCAGCCATTGTGAGACCTCCTTTACTTGCCGTAGATTTCTGAAATAAACCCATGACCCGCCTGCACTTTTACGCCCGGCTCCGTTTACCCGTCATAGCTTCCTTCAGCATTCTTCCGAAAATCTTACGAAACGTATTCTGTAACTGTTTCCAGTATATCAACTAACGCTTGTATTTTATAGATACGGAATTGCCCTATCCGAGCACAATTTTGTACTATTCACACAAAGCATTTTCAAAATTTGCATACTTCATTTGACTTTTTGCTGCGAAGTGTTATAATTTATGCATGCCTTTGTGCAAAATTATAATTAAGGAGAATATTTTATGAGTGAGGTGCACCGCAGCGACACCCCTGAACGCAAGCATTATACCGTTGACAGAAAATCTCTGGTGGATATTAAACCCACGCTGGTCTACTCCGGCACTCTCAGCAAGTCGCAGGACTGGCGTGACAGCGAGCATTCCCACTATTTTTTAGAAATACTCTATATTGTGGACGGGAAGGGAATTGTAGAAATTGATAAGACACCCTTTAACATGTCAAAGAATGATATTATTATTTATAATGCGGATGTGAAGCATTTTGAACACAGCAGCTCCGACGAGCCGCTGGAAGTGGATTTTATTGCCTTTGATAAAATTCATGTGAAGGACCTTGCCCCCAACTGTATACTGCCCTCCACAGCCAACTGCATTTATAATGCCAGCGACTTCGGGGATACACTGAAATTCCTGTTTGACCTGATACGGAATGAGATCACTGACAAAGACAAATACTACGCCGAAATCGTAAAGGATGCCTCCCGCACCCTTCTGATGTATATCTTCCGGGTCATCAACCGCAACTTAAACACCGTGGCTCTCCATAACAAGGATAATATTATGAATATTGTCCTGCCTTATATTGAAAATAACTTTTTAAGTAACATCGGCCTGAGTGAAATTGCGGAGGAATGCTTTGTAAACAAATACTACCTCTCCCACGTGTTTACGGAGAGTTTTGGCATGAGTGTGGGCCAGTATATCCGTGCCAAAAAAGTGGAATACGCACAAAAATGTATCGTCGAAACAGACCAGCCGGTATCCGATATCGCTATCCAGTGCGGTTTTACCGATCCGGCCTATTTTGACCGGCAGTTTAAAAAGGCTACGGGGCTGACGCCTATACAGTACCGGAAAGCGAATAGGCCGCAGGCATAAAGGGCTCGGCCGCTGACGCTAAAGGCCTGGCTCACCGGTATACAGCCAACGTCCAACCAAAAAAGGCTGCCGCAGCAGCCCGGCGCACTGTTTTATAGACACAGTGTGAACCGGATCTGCTGTGGCAGTCTCTTTTTATTTAATAATACGGCCAGCCTTTCAGCCGGTTTTCTCCGGTGCGGTCCGGAGGATCAAGCGTCACATTTCCGGTGGCCGCCCATTCGCAGCCGCGTACAAATAAAGTGAGGAAATCAACGCGGCGCATCGTATCGATATCGTGGCCGATGGATACTACAAATACACGCCCCTGTCCATACCGGTTTGTCCATGCAATCGGCGCATCGGTATTTACGCCACGCATTTTCGACAAGTCTCCGTCAGGAATATAAACCATCTTCATATGTGGCGGGGGAAATCCTTCCTGGGGATAATCTTTTAAATCATCATATACTGTAGCAAGGACTTCCACCGATGTATTCTCCATAAAGCTGATACCGCATAAAAAGTCATCGCCTGTGACCATAAAATGCGGGTGCAGCCCTTTTGTAATGGGATGCTCCGGCGCAGCAACGTCCACGACAAAGTCGCTTTTCGGACTTCTCCGGCCGCCCTCCTCAAGTATCAGGCAGCCCCCCATCATCTGTTTAAGAGCATCAGGCGTGCCCTCACCCACACTGATGGACGAGTGATAAAATGCGATACCGCCTCCGCGATGCACAAATCTGTCCAATGCATCCATAGCGCTATCCCCCCAGTAGGTAAAACACGGATCGTTGATCCACTCTTTGGCATCATAATTGATGAGCACTAACTGATATTTTTCAAGTGTTTCGTCCGTTGCCCCGGTAAATTCCTCTGTCACCTTGACATTAAACCGGCCTGTGGCCTCCAGCATCTGATAAAGATAATCATTGAGCTTTCTGTAGCTATGCTCTCTCGTTAAAAGCCCGGATATAATAAGAACATTTATTTTTTCACAATTATTCATCGATATATTCCTCCGCATTCTCCGCAGTAACCTTAATAGCTTCACTGACATAGCGTTTATTTTCGTCAGTTATCGTTCCTTCATTGATGGCAGTGACAAGACGGACAACCGTTTGCGCGGACCCATTAATATCCGATGCCAGCGCGATCCCCCGGTAAATTGCCTTGTTATCCACAGACGCTTTGATTGCTTTATATGTATCGATATTGCCATTGATGGAAAATACACTCAGGGCAGACAGATCATCCACCGGTGAATCCATCGACGTATAATAAGCATTCACGCCAAGGGCAATGGTTCCGGAGGTACATATGAACAATTTCACATCCGGATACTGAGTATAGAGGTTTTCGGCAATACTCTGACCTGTCGCCTGCTCTTCATCCGGCTGTTCATATTCAGTGACCACCTTTATTTTAGGTGAATATTCCTCAATCTTTTTCAGCGCCTCAGAGTAGGCCTTTGTATTATCATCTGCGTAATACGAAATAAATGCACATTCTACGGACCCGTCAGCCGCATCAGGAAATGTCTTCTCAACCCAGTCCGCCGCCAGTTCGCATACAGCCTGGCCCATAACACTTTGATCGCTGAGCATGGCAGCGTCATATACCGTTGTTTCATTCACCATAACGAGAACCTTAACACCATTGGCCATTGCATTGGAAACGGCGTCACTTAAAGCATTACCGTCCAGAGGAAATAAAACGATACAATCATAGCCCATGGCCACATAGTTCTCCACGATTTCAATCTGCTTTGTAATATCACCGTCCGGGGATGTATAGTCAGCTTCAAAGCCAGCGCCATTAAGTGCCGCCACAATGGCTTCAGCCAGGCTCAGATGGAAATCGGTATTTGTCATCAGAGGGATATAGCCTACCTTGTGAATACTTCCGGCACTGTTGGCCGTTTCCACCGACGCTGCAACACTCTGGGATGTGCTCTGAACAGAGGCTTC
Organism: Lachnospiraceae bacterium; assembly: GCA_902363555.1. Lineage (GTDB taxonomy): Bacteria > Bacillota > Clostridia > Lachnospirales > Lachnospiraceae > Catenibacillus. Next base: position 752,584 of record CABJAM010000002.1, read on the forward strand.
CGTCTCCGAAGCGCCATCCTTGCTTTCAGGTGCAGTGCTCTCCTGTTTTTTGGAATCCGATCCTGTACCGGATGAACCGCTCTGCTGCGAGCAACCTCCAAGTAACCCCACTGCCAGGATCATCGTCATAAGTACTGCCATAATTTTTTTCATTGAAACTCCTCCTCATTTTAGTTTTTATAGTTTTATATTGTCCTGCATAACCGCAGTCCGTTTTCTTTTGAATGAAAATGCGTTATTGCTCAGCCCCACAGAAAATAGCATAAGAATACATTTCACGATATACTGCGCATATGTGCCCAGACCGACAAACTGCATTCCATTGGAGAGCACGCCCAAAACGTAGACGGCCACCAAAACCTTCCATACCTTTCCTTCGCCGCCCTTTAGAGAAACACCGCCAAGGACACAGGCCGTAATTCCGGTAAATTCCATGCCGACGCCGCTGGAGGAATTGGCTGAACCGGAACGGGCGGAAAGCATCCAGGCAGATAATCCGGTCAAAATTCCGGCCATAGCAAAGACTCCGATCTTCACCTTGATCACCTTAATGCCCGCCAGTCTGGCCGATTCCGGGTTATCCCCGCAGGCATAAATACGTTTGCCAATATATGTTTTCTCCATAAGGATCATTGTAAACACAAACACCACCGCCATAACAAGCAGGTTCACGGGTATTCCCAGAATGCTTCCCTGGCCAATGAACAAAAAGCTGTTGGGCAGGTTAATAAAAGTGGACGCATTACTGATCGTGTAGGATATCCCCTGGAACCCGGCCATAGTTCCCAGTGTAATAATCATCGTATGTCCGCCCAGCTTCATAGATAATAAAATATTCAGCACCGATGTGAGCATACATATGATAATACCAAGGACGATCGCCGGAGCCGGATGGATGCCATATTTCGTGATCAGCATTGTCATAATGACCGCAGACATGGATATCTGATAGCCGATAGACAGATCCACACCGCCGCTGATCATAATCATAGCAACACCCATGGATAGTACGGCTAAATGTGCATTCTGTACGATAATATTGCGGATATTCAGCAGCGTCAGAAATTTAGGCTCTGTAATGGAAAAAATAACAATAAGCAGCACAAGTAATATAATTAAAGCCTGGTTTTTAATCAGATGCCGGTCCTTTATCCGGGAAAGTTTATTTTTCATCTTCGTTCGTTACCTCCTCACTGATTCCGGATGCCAGCTGCATCACTCTGTTTTGAGAAAATTCCTCTTTCGCCAGTTTTCCCATGAAACTGCCCTCGTGGAGCACAACAATATTTTCAGACATTCCAAGCAGTTCCTCCATATCCGAGGTAACCATAAGAATGGATTTATTCTGCTTTGTCAGATCTACCATGAGCTGGTAAATTTCACTGCGCGCTCCCACATCGACGCCCCGCGTCGGTTCATCAAAAATAATAATGTCCGAATCCGCGGAAAGCACCTTGGCCAGAACCACCTTCTGCTGATTACCGCCGGACAGGCTGGCTGCAGCCGTATTTATGGAAGGCGCTTTGATGTTGAGCATTTTAAGATATTTTTCAGCTTCCCGGATATCCTTTTTATTTTGTATGAGCCCCATGCGGCAAAAGCGCTTAATGGTGATCACAGAAGTATTCCATCGGATACTTTTGTCGAGAAAGAGGCCGGTCTGCTTCCGGTCCTCAGTAATCAGGCCGATCCCCTGTTTTATCGCCTCCGTGGGCGTCCGGATCGAGACCTTTTTTCCTTTAAGATAAATGTTTCCGGATTCCACAGGCGCAGCACCGAAGATCAGCTGCATCAGCTCCGTCCGCCCCGCGCCCACCAGCCCGGCAAAACCGAGGATTTCCCCCTCGTGGAGCTGGAAGCTGATATTATGTACGCCGTTACCAGAAAGATTTTCCACCTCCAGAACGACATTTTCCCGGCATGGAGTCTTTTCCATATAAATACTGCCGATGTCACGGCCGACCATTTTGGCGATCATCGTATGCGTATCCATACGCTCTATGGGCTGTGTATCCACCCAGCATCCATCCCTCAAAACAGTTACCTTGTCACAGATTCGAAACAGCTCCTCAAGTCGGTGGGATATATATATGACAATGATCCCCTCTGCCCGGAGCATGTGGATCAATTCAAAAAGCCGCTCCTGCTCCGTCACGGTGATGGCCGCTGTCGGTTCATCCATAATAACGACCCTGGCTTTTTGATGGATGACTTTGGCGATTTCCACGATCTGACGGTTGGCCACGGACAGGTCGCGCACAAGCGTATCTGGTTCAATAACAGCCTTAAAGCCCTCCAGTATTTTTTTTGCGGCTTTATTTTTTTCCGACCGGTTTTCAAATAATCTGCCGCTGGGAGGATCGGACATGCATATATTATCCGCCACTGTCAGATCCTCAAACTGCATCAGCTCCTGATGCACCACCGCAATACCAAGCTGAATAGCCTTCACTGGTGTCATATGCCCAACCGGTCTTCCCTCGAATTCAATTTCACCTTCATCCGGAATTACAGAACCGGATATGATTTTTATTAAAGTGGATTTACCCGCCCCATTTTCACCGATAATGGCATGGACCTCTCCCTTTGAAAAGCTGAGAGAAACATTATTTAACGCCCGCACCCCCGGATATATCTTGGTAATATTTCTTAATACCAATTCACCTGGCATTTTCCTCCCCCTTTCTTTATGATGGTCCTATCTTATCATATTTACCCAATCAAAAAGGTGGAGGATTCTGTCATTTAGTGGATTATTAATAACACACGGAACCTCCAATCATCGACAATTATTGTTCAAGCCATCGCACAATATTACTATCAGATTCTCCCGGATGATATACGTACTTAAATTGATCCTCACACAGGAGCAGTATGGAGGCGCAGGAAGACCTTAAAGATTCCAGATTATCGGATAATATGAGAATCATAATCCCTTTGGCCGACAGTGATGCCAAATAGTCGGTCAATATTTTTGTACTGGCATCATCCAGATCAAAAAACGGGTTTTCCAGCAGGATACATTTCGGGTTCAATATTTCCCATCGAAAAATAGAAATAATTTTCTGGGTGACCTTACTGAGGTTTTTAATATCTGATATGTTTTCCGGCAAATGAAATCTTTGAACAAAGTCCATCTGTAAAGCCCGGCTCAGCCGGGCGCTGTTTAAAGTTCCCACACAAAGCCCGGGCATTTTAGATATGCTCAGATTATCCGCCAGCGACATCCGGTAAAACAGCCTTGACGCACTATCCGAGGGGATAAACACCTGATCGCCCTTCACATTATTAAACGCGGCCGGTAAAGCCAGTGTCATGGACATTTTACAGGAATCCTGCCGGATTTTCAGAGTCTCAAATATGGAAGGGAATTTCGTTCCGAAATCGGAATGGGAATTACCGGCAATATCACATACACCAAGGATTTCCCCGGCATTCATGCGCAGAAAAATTTTATTATATTCGTCAGAAATGATAAATTTTGCGTCCACCGGATGCATGGACGGTGTTTTGGTCAAACTGGATAGATCACCGATAAAGCACTGGAGAATATCTTCTCTTGTAAAACAGTTTTTTGAAAACAGCTTCATATCCGTTCCGTTTTTCATAACCAGAACCCGGTCAACGTTAAAAAGCAGCTCAGTGATCCGAATATGTACAAGGATCACCGTCAATCCATTTTGCTTAAGGCGCCTTAGAAGTCCTTCCAGCCTTTGCAGCTCCAGATAGTTGATCGGAAGGCGGATAATATCGATCACCAGTATTTTACCATGGTGGACCAGAGCCTTTATAACGGATAGGAGAAATTTTTCATACACCGACAGCTCCTTGACTGGAATATGCGCCGGCCGGTCAAGACCGGTCAGCTCCATAAATGTAGACAAAAGCTGCTGTTCATCCGCACTCTTCCGCGAAAAAAGGCGCGTCTGTTTTCCGGAAAGAAACACATTATCCCATAAGCTCATGTCCTCAAACAGCATATTTTTATGATTAATGCAAAATATCCCGTGCTCCTTTGCAAAATACTCATTATAATCGCGCACAGCACATTCTTTATAATAAACCCTTCCGCCGGTGATGTCGGCCTTCCCCTCGATCAACTCCAGAACCGTAGACTTTCCTGCGCGTTCATTCCCGATCAGATAGATCACTTCTCCCTCAAACACAGAAAAATTGAAATCCCGCAAAGGCACACGTGCTCCGCACTCTGCATTAATATGTGAAAACAAAAGCAGCTCTTTCATAAATAATTTCCTTCTTTTTCATAGCGCTCAATATCCGACGCATGGACCTTCGGGATCATCAGCTCCACATCCGTGCCGACATGACGGGCACTGCGTATTCTTACACCATATTCATTTCCAAACAGGAGACGTATCCGCGCAGCAACATTTTGAAGCGCAATACTTTTGGATTCCTCATTCTTTTTAGGGCCAAGCTGGAGATTCACATCCCGCAGTGTGGCATTCAACTGCTGGACCTGCTGCTGATCGATCCCCTTGCCATTATCCGATATAACGATATATAGCTTTTGGTCCGTGGCCTTTACAGTTATAGATACGATCCCATTGCCAAGGCAGTCGCTCAGCCCATGCATACAAGCATTTTCCACGATTGGCTGCAATATCAGTTTCGGGCAGTAATAATCTAACAGAAGCTCCTCCGGCATATCGGTAACCATCTCAAATTTACCCTCAAAGCGATACTGAAGAATCTTAAAGTATTCACATACATTATTATATTCTTCAAGCAATGACACGATCGTTCCTTTGGAGCTTATAGAATATCGATAGTATCCTGCCAGGCTTTTGACAATACCGGCAATATCCCGGCAGTCCTCCATCAGCGCCTGACCGCGGATGGATTCCAGCGTATTGTATAAAAAATGAGGATTGATCTGGCTCTGCAGGGTTCTTAACGCCATCTGCCGGTCAAGAATCTCCCCGGAATATTTTCGCTCCAGATTTTGTTTGAGCCGCTCAAACTCAGCAATATCCTTCGGGTAGATCTCATAGGTTCCTGTTTCGTCCTTCCATTGGACTTTTTTGTTGATCCGATACTTCATAGGCCTTCCCTCACAAATACAGTCTGCGGTATTCCGATGGTTTTAATCCATATTGCTTTTTAAACAGCCGGGAAAAATATTTTTCATCCTCATATCCCACCGCCCGGGCAACCTGAGCAATCGTACGCCCGCCCTCCCGCAAAAGCTCGCGGGATTTCTCCATCCGGTAATCCGTCAGATAGGTAATAAAGGTCCGGCCCGTCTCATTTTTTAAAAGCCGGCCTAAGGTTACGGTACTCACACCGGCTACCTGCGCGGTGTCCTCAATGGTCAGGGGCTGATCGTAATTGCGGGAAATATAATCCATGGCGACCCGGACCGGGTATTCCTCCTTATTGCGCATATTCTCTACAAATTCAGAACAAGTACTAAGAAGCGCCGTTTTCAGACACTTGAGTATCTGCGGCCCGCTGATCCTATGATTTGTCTGGTAATACAATTGCTCCGGCATGTCTTCGTGCAGATGATTTTTATTCTTAAATTCTGCATATATAGCCAGAATCTGATCACGCATCGGATAAACATAATCGGGCTGCTGTCCGGCCGGACCGTAGATCACATGGGCCTGCGCATCAAACCACTGTGTAACAGCAGCTATATTTAATTGCTCAAGCTGCAGCTTTAAGCTTTTATAATCCGGCATATCCGCGGGATTCCCGATGCGCTCCAGACACCCGCTTCTCTCCTGCCGCAGTGCGGGAAGGACATCTTTTTCATAATAAAATAATCGTTTACTTCCCGTGATTATTTTGCACCGCTCTGCTTTAACAGCCGCCTCATAGGACAGGGCATAGTTCCGCAGGGATTGTACCGGGCAGCCGACTCCACTGCTGAGAACGGCGTTATCATAGCTGCTGCACATGCGTTCCACGGCATTGAAAAAGACCAGCATATTCCGCTCCACCGCTTTTTTCTGCTCCTCAGAGTAGTTTAAAAGGACAACAATATCCATGTCCTTTTCCTGCACACACAACGCTTCGTGACAATCCGTAAATGTATGTGTAAACTCATCCGCAAGTGTATTCCAGACAACCGCCCTCAATTTAGGACCGTTCTCACTATTAAAATTTATGATCTGCGCCTGATATATACCGTGTTGAAAAGCCATATCATAAGCAGAATTTACAGCCGGCAGATCATCCTGGACACTGCCTGCATTTATGGCCCTGGATTCTGATGAGTGGATCAGGGAAGCGATGAGTTTTTGCGCCATCAACTGACGGTTTTTCTCCGAAAGCTGCTCTGCCCTCTCCACGATGATCCGGTGCTGGAGCTTATTATGAATACGCCCGCAGGCCGAAGCGATGGCCCGGTTAAGCAGCCCCTCATCAATGGGCTTTAAAATGAAATCCACCACATCGTACTGGATCGCTTTCCGGGCATATTCAAACTGCCCGTAGCCGCTGATCACAATAAATTCCGCATGGATACCGGCCTCCTTGACTTTATGTATTAACTCCAGCCCGTCAAATATGGGGATTTTTATATCCGTCAATATAAGCTGTGGCTTTAGCTTTAAAATCGCGTCATAGGCCTCCTGTCCATTGGAATATAGGCCAAGGACTTCGACCTCGTTTTCTTCCCATGCGCCAAGCTTTAAAATCAGTGAACATATTTTTTTCTCATCGTCTACAACGACTGCCTTAATCATCGAATCCTCCCCCAAAAGCTCTGTTTTCTATTCACTTATTTTATCACGGCCGGAGGATTTCATCAATCGCAAATAAATAGTAAACATAACGCCAATGCGCAATCATTAAAAAGGGAGCATACGCACCAGCCCAGGCTAGTGCATATGCTCCCTTTTATATTATACCTTACCACGCAAAGCGCGCCCACGTATAAGCATTAACTTTGCGCGTGCCCGAAGGGGCATATTTTTCTCACGCAAATATTATTTTATTCTGCCGCAGCTTCCGAGGAGCCTGTCGTCTCAGCCCCCTGTGTTTCCGAAGTTTCGGAAGCCCCTGTGCCTGCGGTTTCAGAAACAGAAGTCTCCGATGCTCCCGAGCTTTCAGTCTCAGCGATATGCAGGTACTTCAAATTCCCGCTTTTATCGGTAATCTCATAATTTGCTGTCAGAGACTCAATATACTCTGATACCTTCTTGCTCACCAGTGTTCCGGCGATATCCGCAGAATCGGCTTCCACATCATAGGCTGTCTTTTTATCAAATACGATGACAAAGCATGCTTTATTGGATTCATCGCGGTAAACCATCACATCTCCGGCCTGGCGGCTGTCATCATATAACCAGTCGCTGTAATTAGAGCTGATCTGAGTTTTATTGGAACCGGTCACGATGGTCGGGTCACTCTCATTTGACGGGTCATAGTTATCCTTGCCGGCCTCGGCCACATATTCGTAGCAAAGCTCTCTCCAGTCCTCGCCATCTTTAAAGCGTTCCACCATCTCATTGGCCTTTTCCTCGGCAGTATCCATGGCGGCGGTCTTTTCCTCATCCGTAGCTTCATCGGTCACATCGGCCACCAGCGAGAACAGGCGGTAATCGATGGTGTCGTACTGCTCCGGATTCGCCTCATATTCGGCCTGAACATCGCCGTCCTGAAGCTTGTTATCCTCCTCAAGCTGTTTATAATAAGCCTGATACATCAGATAATCCTTCACTACCGGCGCCAGGCGCTTCTCGGTAGCAAACTTGCCGTATGTGTTTTCTAAGTACTTCTTTACACTGAGATTCTGGCTGGCGGCCTGAGCCTTAACGCTCTCCAGATAGGAATTATAATCCTCAGTCACGTCATACTCAAAGCCCTTCGCCTTCGCATCGTCAAGCACAGCCTTAACCGCCTGGATCAGCGGCGCGGCAGATTCGTCAAAATAATCCTTCCACGTCAGGTTGGAATCATAAAGGCAGGTCTGCTCGTCCAGCGGCTTGGTTTTATCAAGGCCGATATAAAGTAAATAGTCTGAATTATTGGAAATAAAACTGTTGGCGATGGTGCTAAAATAGTAGTTATATTCCGTGCTGGAAATATCATAATCGCCCACTTTAAAATAGGTTTTACTGGTGGCATTATACTTTCTGATAAAATAAGTACATGCAACAACAATAATAAATACGGCCACGATGGCAATAATCAGCCAGGTAGTCCAGTCCAGTTTTTTTGCAGCCCCCTTTTTGTTCCTCTGCTGCATCTTTTTGTCATAGTTGGTCAATGTCTTTTTTGTTTCGTTGGTTTCCATAGTTCATGTACAGTTTTGTATCTGTACCCTCCTTCGCATTTTTCCTCTGTTTATCATAGCATCCCGGCGCGGTTTTGAAAAGGTGTTTCACAAATTTTTCAAATTATCATACAGCGCACTGATTTCCATCGGACGGTAAAAATAAAAGCCCTGGATCATATCGCAGTCTGTCTGGCGCACCGCCGACAGCTCATCGTCATTTTCTACACCCTCCACACATACCTTTTTTCCGGAGCGATGGCAGGCATAAACAATACTCATAATAAAATCCAGATTTTCATTGGAATGGGTGATCTCATTCATCAGCGTGCGGTCCAGCTTGATCACATTTACCGGGTATCTGAGCAGAAGCTGGAGGGATGAAAATGCATTTCCAAAATCATCCAGAGCAAATTCCATGCCCATATCCAGACATTCACGCACAAAATGATGCAGCCGCTCCGGCATTTCATCGAAATGGGTTTCCGTAAGCTCCAGCATCAGGTGGCGGCCATCCAGCCCCGTGGCGTTCAGCGTCTCACGCATAAATGGCAGAAATGTGTCATCCAGCACCTGAAGATAACTCACATTAAATGAAAGCAGGAAATCCTTTTGATACTTTATGATCTCACCGCAGATTTCCACGGCCTGCTCAAACACCCACTTTCCCACAGTAAGGATCATCCGGGTTTCCTCCAGCAGTGGTATAAAAACAGCCGGGGATATATCCTGCCCCTGATATTTCCACCGAAGCAGCGTCTCTCCGCCAATGATGCGGCCGCTGACGCAGTCAACGATGGGCTGCACAACCATACGGAAGTTTTCACAGCCCTTCTCCACACTCTCATTCAGATTCAGAGCCATGTTGGATTTACCCTTCTGCTTCGTGATAATATCCGGGGAATATCTGCTGTATTCCAGCTCCGGGTTGAGCTTGGCAACATTGATCAGCGTAATGGCATTTTCCAAAATCTCCTGGGGCAGCAGTCCATCCTCCGGAAAGCCCAGGACGCCAAAGGCCGCCGCCTGCTTTGTCGCCACCCGATGCTTAGAATACTGCCTGTCGATGATCCTGCGGATATGATCCACCGATTCACTGGCCGCATAGGTGTTTTCCGGGCGGGAAATGGCCATAAACCGTATGCCGTCCAGCCGGTAAAAAGTATATTGAGTTCCCATTTCATCCAAAAGGGCATTGGCAATATTTCGCAAAATCGTATCGCCGGCCAGACGCCCCCGGGATTCATTAATATAGGTAAAATTATTCAGCCCAAAGCCGATGACAATGGCCGGATTTTTGCCGGACTCCAGTACAGACAGCTCATTGAGCGCCCCCTGCTCTCTGAGAAAGCCGGTCACCTCATCGATGGACAATGAACTTTCCATCCGCGAGACACACCCGGAGAAAAATAACGGCGTCGTTTTATCGTCGGACCATTTAATGATCCCCCGGCAGTGGACCCATGTAGTATAACCGCTTTTATCCGTAACCCGGTAACGGAGACTGTGCACGTCCTTTTTATGATCCAGCATCTGCCGCAGATCTTCCTGATATAAAGCCCGCTCCTGGGGATCGTGTATAAAAGTACCCCATTTATCGATGAGATCCAAAACGACGTTGCTCTGAAAACCAAAATCATCCCGCATATTGTCGGAAATATAATAAAGATTTTGCTGCAAATCACCAAAATACAGGTAATACGGCGCTTCCGGAATGGCCACAGACATAAACATAGCTTCCGCATCAAAATAATTATGTCGGACAAACATCTGAAACGGCGTCTCCGGCGCGCACTCAGGACCGGAGGTCCGCAGGCTGGCGCCCTCACACTTCCGTTTGGTATCCGACTTGCGATTCTGGTAGTAACTGCGTTTATCCTTATACATGGCATCCTCTGCCTGCAAAACCATATCGGTCACAGACACGCTTCCCACAGCCGACCAGGAGGCGCCCATGGCTACGTGAGTTCCCAGCTCGGGAATCCTCTGGCGCAGTTGCTCGGCGCTCTCCATAAACGAAGCTTCCTTTTCGCCAAAGCACATAACGACAAACTCATCGCCCCCGATCCGATAAACCTTCTCCTCACAAAAAAGCTCTGTGAGCAGCTCACTCACCCTGAGGATGACACTGTCACCGTGAATATGGCCCCGCTCATCATTGACACTCTTCAGACCAGAAATGTCACAGTAGATCAGCCCCAGGGGCCCGGGCTCATTTTTATCTGATAGAAACGCATCCATGGCATAGCGGTTATATACTCCGGTCAACTGGTCGTGAAAGCTCATATACTGGAGCTGCCTTAACCGATCCCGCCGCCGGATCATCGTTACTATGGCCTGGCCCAAAAGAGGCAGCATAAGTTCCAGCGTTTTTACCCGAAATTTCGGAAGATTCGCCACACCGAATAACCCGCGAACCTCCCCCTGATACTCCAGCGGACCAATGATCAGCGTCTCCTGGCCCAGCTTGTTCAGCCATTCGTATGCCTGCGGATATACTTCACGAATATTTTCCAAATCCTCGATGACAATACACTGCTTTTTTTGTTTAAACCCGGGAAACAACCGCTCCACCAGCTCCCACGCTGCATACTGGAGCTTCTCTTTTTCAGGTTCAACGCCCGGTGCGCACCACTCATAGGTGTTGCACAGACGCCCCTGTCTGACCTCCTCAAAAATAAATGTCCGACGGCTGTCAAAATGTTCCCCAAGACAGGATAACAGCTTCGGAATCCCCTCGTCAGGCTCCTCAGATAAAAGTATATCTACAATACAGGCAAGCTCCTGCTGATATTTATTCAATTCCCATATCTTATCCATATTGGCATCCTTCCTCCGGTAGCTTATCATCAGCATAATCCTACTCTATATATTAGCACAAAAACGCAGGTATTCCAATAATTACCAGTAAAACAGCAGGTAAAAAGTAGCAAGTCGCTAACAATTCGGCACCTCTGAACCGCTGCGTTAAAAATACAGGGGAACGCCACGGCGTAAATCGCCGCAGTGCTCCCCTGTATTTTTTGTCATAGCATCCTTTATCTCGCTGGTGGTTTGCCTTTATCCGGCAAGCATCCCGCCATTGTCTGGCCGGCGTCTCGCCTTTATCCGGCCGTATCCTCACCTTTATCTCGCCGGCGCCTCGCCGTCATCGATCAGGCGCTGAGGATCAATACACACCCGGACCGCTCCGTACATCACCGCCATGGATTTCCGGCCAAATAGTCCGTCCACCTCCACAATATCAGCCGTTCCATCCAATATTGTCTCACAAATATGGATCGCGTCGTCCAATACAGTCTCCGGCATGGAGCTGACCAGCGGCATCCCGGCGTAGCCCACGTGGCCGTTGAAATTCCGGTCAAAATCTGCTTCCCGCGACTTTATATTATCCAGCCCCTTTAACAGTGTATTCACACTACATCCAAGGCAGAGCGTATTTACATTGCACGCATCCCCGGAAAACAGGATACGTTCTTTTTTATCGATCAGGGAGCAGCTTCCCGGCGTATGGCCCGGAGTTTCGATGACCTCCAAAATCCTGCCGCCCAGATCAAAGGTCATCCCCTCGTGCAGATCCAGTGCCTTTGACACCTTATCACTTCTGCGGATGTCGGTCGGACTGCAATGATACACATCATAAGCGCCCATTTTGCCCAGATTTTCCACATAGTCCGCCAGATCATCATATGGGATCGCCTGGAGAGTGTCGGCATCCGCCTTGTGGATATACACCTCCTCATACTGAGCAGCCCCTCCGATATGGTCCAAATGACCGTGGGTGATCACCACATCATAGGGCAGGTCCGTCACCATAGCGACCACTGCCTTCAGGTCCGTCATCCCCACGCCGCAGTCGATGAGCAACGCCCGATCCGAGCCTTTGACGACAAACATGGCGCTCATGCCCGCCTCATTGATCACATACGTGTCCTTTGCAATTTCCGAAATCTGAAATGTTGTTAAATTTGCCACGATAAAAATCCCCCTTTATAATAATTAAATACAACTGCGCCTCTAAAAACCGCAGATCCCGGCCGCTCCCGCGCCGCAGTCATGCGCACAATCGGCGCTCCACCCCCGGCTCCGCAGCCGACCGCACTCATCCTTTCACAGCCCCGATAGTGATCCCCTTCACCAGATATTTCTGGAAAAACGGATAAATGATCAGCATCGGCAGCACGCCCACGACAGCGATCGCCATACGGATGGCCGTGCTGGGCATACTGGCCGCCACACTGCTCATATCTGTACCCATACCGCTGCTCGTGGCGCTGGAAAGGAATTGGATATCACTCAAAATACGGTTCAGAATATTCTGTATCCCATAAAGTGTTGTATCTGTAATATAGTATAAACCAAGCGTCCAGTCATTCCAATACCCCAATGCGACCATAAAGCCCAGCGTTGCCAGAATCGGCTTGGAAAGCGGCACGATAATGTTAAGAAGAATCCGCCACTCACTGCCCCCGTCGATCTGCACCGACTCGATCAGCTCCATCGGTATACTGGATTGAAAATAGGTGCGCATCATAATAATGTAAAATGCATTCATCAGCAGTGCCGGGATGATCAGCGCCGCCAGCGTATTTTTTATATGGAAAATCTGCGTCCACATCATATAGCTGGGGATCAGCCCGCCATTAAACAGCATGGTGAAAAATACAAAAAACGATATTCCCTTGCGAAACGGCAGATCTCTGCGGGAAAGCGGGTAAGCAAACAGGGTGGTGATCAGCATACTCACCGAAGTGCCGATTACAGTAACAAGTATGGAAATGCCATAGCCCCGGATGATTTTGCTGCCGCTTTTAAGGATGTACACATACGCTTCAAAACTGAAGTTTGCGGGAAAGAACGAATATCCATCCCGCATCAGCGTAGATTCCTCCGTAAACGAGGACATAACGATCAAAAGGAATGGAATCACGCAAAATGCAACTAAAAGTACCATGACAACGGTCAATATAATCTGACCGGCTTTGTTATTATGAACCATAAAATCCCCTCCCGTCAGAATAATGCATTGTCACTGTCGATCTTGTGGACGACAAAGTTCGCTGTAAGTACGACGATAAAGCCCACAATGGACTGATAGAAACCGGCCGCGGATGACCGTCCCACATCGTTGAGCTCCAGCAGCGCCTTGTAAACATAAGTGTCGATCGTGCTGGTGGCGTCCATCAGCGGGCCGGAGCGCATGGGCACCTGGTAGAACAGTCCGAAATCCGAGTAGAAAATGCGGCCCACACTGAGCAGCACCATGGTAATCACCGTCGGCTTAATGCACGGCAGTGTTATATACCATATCTGCTGCCACTTGCGCGCCCCGTCCACCACAGCGGCCTCATACAGCGTCTGGTCGATGCCGAGAATGGTCGAGTAGTAAATGATCGTATTATAGCCAAAGCTTTTCCACAGATGAACGAGCACCAGAATAAACGGCCAGTATTTCGGTTCACTGTACCAGGCCACTGTACGGTGCAGCACGGAATTATTGATAAATCCGTTATCCTGGCTTAAAAATGCAAATACAATGTAGCTGACAATAACCATTGATATGAGATAGGGCACCAGGATCAGCGTCTGATAGCTCTGCTTTGCCCTGCGGTTGGCCACATCATTGAGCATCATGGCCACAGCAATGGCGATGATCGTTCCCAAAACTATGAAAACCAGATTGTACCCGATGGTATTTCTGGTAATATTCCATGCATCCTTTGTCCGAAACAGAAATTCAAAGTTTGAAAGCCCCACCCACGGGCTTTTAAAAAAACCAAGCGAATAATTGTAGCTCTTAAATGCCAGAAACAGGCCGAACATGGGCATATAATTATTAACGATCAGATAGATAAACCCCGGCGCCATCATAAGGAACAGAGGAAGGTATTTTTTTATTCTCGCCTTTCTTCTCCCAGGCCTTTTTTCAACCACGACCTTTGCCATATTTTCAAAGCCTCCCCTAAAGCTCCGGATTCCAAAACTTAGCAGGAATCCGGAGTACTTATTTATTTATAACACGTATCTATGGACCTTACTTACCATTTGACGACAGAAATTCATCCAACTGCGCCTGTTTTTCGTCAATTACATCCTGAATACCGGCGGCCTTCAGCTCCTCTCGGAACTTGGGCAGTGTTTCATCCACATCCATGGAACCGCACAGCAGCGCCGCATAATACTTATCCATCACATTTACGCAGGCCGTATATTCATTGGTCACCTTGCTCGTATCAAAGCAGAAGCCCACGCCCTTGGACATTAAGGCTGTCGCATCATAGTTACGGAAATTCTCATAATAGCCGTCCTTCATACTGTAAGTCAGCGGCCCCGGCTCCCAGTTGGGAAGTGCCCACGAAGCCACCCAGCCTGCGGACCATTTCGTGCTGGTCACATCCTGGCCTTCAAGAAAATCGATCTTTCCGTCTGCATTGAGCTGATAATCCAGCCCTTCCACACCATATTTTAAAAGCGTGCAGATTTCCGGATTCGTATAAAGCTCCTCAAACACCTTAAACGCCTCGTCCGGATGCTTTGTTCCTGCTGCAATGGCGTAAGACAGGGAGGAAAGCATATCAGCCTTTGTCCAGTTTTCGGTCAGGCGCAGTGCATACATCGTTGCATTGGGGTCTTCCGGGTCATAATTGGCCAGCGTCATATTATTGATCGCGCCAAAAGCCTTATTTGCATTGAAATAGGTGGAGAAATATTCGGTATTGCTCGTGGCGTCCGCCATGATCAGGCCTTCCTGATACCATTCCCGCATCGTCTTACAAAAATCTATGAAATCCTGGCAGTCCAGCAGATTGACCACCTTCGTGCTCTGTCCGTAATTTTCCAGCACGCCAAGGTTATTGCCATCGCCAAGTCCATCCCATGTCCACTGTGCCACAAGGATATTACCGGTCTGAGGTACGATCGGGTAAATATCAGGGTACTTTTCTTTCGCCTGCTGAGCCAGCGCCTTCACCTCATCTAATGTATAAAGCTTGTCCGGATCAAATTTCAGGCCCATTTCATCCGCCAGTGTTCTATTCACATTGAATACGGTTGGGTTTGAGAAATTCCGGTTTACAGTCAGAGAATACATCCGGCCGTTGATCCTTGCAGCCTCATAATAGGATTCCGGAAATACACTCTTAAATTCTTCGCTGGCATTTTCGTAATAATCTGTAATATCCAAAAGCTGTCCGGCGCGCACATAGCCATTGATATTAGCGCCGTTGACAAATGTAATATCGATATCCCCCGGGGAGCTTAACAGCAGGTTGATCTGCTGCTGTGCAGAACCCATGTTAGAAAACTGCACCTCCAGCCGGCAGTTTATTTTAGGTATGAGAATTTCGTTAATGGCATCCTGCACCGCTGCCAGATCTTCTGTATTTCCAGATGTGACAAACAGCGCCTTGATCGTCACCGGGTCGCCGACGGGTGCATTGCCCTCTGTGGCCGCCTTTGTGCCATCTCCCGATCCGGAAGCCTTTGCCGGGTCATTACCCGAAGCGCCGCCGGAGCCACTGCCGCATCCAGCCAGAAGCATGGAAATTACAAGCAACATTGCCGTAATCATTGAGAAAAGCCGCTTTTTAGTTTTCATAAAATCTCCTCCTGTACATCATATATTTGTTACAATGTTTACATGTCTATCATACATTTTATTGTGCATAAATTTCTATCATATCCATGACTCAAAATGTTATATCCGTGACTTTATATCTTATCAGCGATATATACAGCGTTATACTTTGTCATAATGCACAATTTAATCCATAAAAAATATCGCTGACATCCTGAATTTCCTCTTGATTTCAGGATGTCAGCGACATTATAAAATTTATTCAGGCCGGACCAGAAATGTCCGTCACTTTTGGGCACAGCTCTTTCGGTATTCATTGGGCGTCATCCCATAAACCTTTTTAAAAAGCTGGGTAAAATGAGAAAAGTTGCTATATCCCACCTTCATGGCGATCATACTCACCGACAGGCGCGTGCTTTCCAAAAGCTGCCTGGCCAGCTTCATCTTCTCCTTGAAAATAAAATCCGCTACCGTATATCCGGTTTCCCGTTTAAAAAGCCGTGAAAAATATTCGGGATTCAGATGTACATGAGAGGCGACCTCATTTCTTGTAAGGTTTTTATCCGGGTGATCTTTAATAAAATTGACCGCTTTTTCCACAAGACTGGTATCCTCCGGCGCCTGTTCCCGGTCCGGTGTAAAAAAGCCTGTGACCGTATCCACACATTCTATGAAATAGCTGTATTTAATACACCCCTCCGATAAAATTTTAAGTGATTTATCGGACGGAAATATCTGCTCCAGCTTTAATTGTTTTTTCGAGACAACCGACAATACAGCCTCCAGAAGCCGGAAATACAAATATTTTAAAGTCTCCCGGTTCATCCGCTCGCAGTTTTTTTCATCCTCAAAAAATCGGGTCAGCTCCTGCTTGAGCGCATCCCCGCGGTTTTCCTCAAGCCACCGCGGCCAGCTCCGGGTATTGAGCATATAAAGAAAATTCGTATTTCCCGAACCACAGGCTTCCGGCTCCTTAAAGCTGTACAGCGACGCGGTGGGCACGATCTTATCCCCGGCCATCTGGGATATATCATGCATGACCGTCTCCAGGCCGGATAATCCGGTCCACTGCCGGTAAAACAGGGCGGTATAAAACCCATCGTCCGGCTCCGAGGCTTTAAACCGGACCAGACCGCCGATGCAATCCAGCACATCGCTCATGGCCTTTTCACCACAGAGAAATATCCAAAACCGGCCGTCGATCTCATTAGAAACGATAATCTCCATAAGCAGCGGAGAAAATATTTCTAAAAGAGCCTTCCGAAGCTGCTGTTTATAAGCCGCACCATCCCAGTGCTCCGGCTGCGCGCCTTTCCAGTGCATGGTCAAAAGTACGGGAAAGAGGATCAGCTCGGTGTAGCGCCGTTCCAGAAAAAGCGGCAGTATTTCCCCGAAGCTTTTCGCACCACTCTCCTTCATCGTAAAATGGCAGAGCGCATCCTCCAGCAGCAGATCCCGTTTTTCCTTAAATACCGCCCCTTCTCTGGCATTCCTCTGCATCGCCTGCTTTTCTGCGATCCTTGCGCACAGCTTCTGCACACAGGCCGTAATTTCCTCATAGGTCGCCGGCTGCAGCAGATAATCAAAGCTGCCCATGTGCAGCGCCGTCCGGGCGTACTCAAAATCCGCATGGCTCGTGAGGAATACTACCTCTATGGATGGAAACCGGCTTTTCGCCCACCGGCACAGCTCCAGTCCATTTTCCCCGGGCATCTCTATATCACAGAGCAATATGGCAATATCCTCTGTCTCCAAAAGCTTTCGCGCCCCGGCACCTCCGGTAGCTGTAAATATGCAGTCCACCGGAAGCCGATCCCAGGCAACGCCGTCGCGGATGCCTGCAACCACATCCTTCTGGTCGTCAACGATCAAAACATTCATTCCTTAACGCTCCTTTCCAAATTGCAGACACCGGAACAGGCCGGGCTGTCACCTGAAATCATCCCACACGGGATCATAACCTCGCTGAGCGCACCGCCATCGTCCATAAACGACCACTCGGCCAGACTGCCATAAATAAGTCTCAGGCGGCTTTTAAGATTATCAATACCGATGTGAGACTCCATGGACGGTTCGCTCTCGTAATCATTAAAATGTTTTAAAAGCTCAGGACCATAGCCGCCGCCATTGTCCGCCACCTGGATATCCAGATAGCTCATATCCTCACCCTCCAGCACAACGGCCTTTACGCGGATGTCCAGAGCCTTTCCACTGCAAAATCCATACTTGTAGGAATTTTCCACAAAGGTCTGTACGACCAGCGGCGGAACCTTTACCGACCGGGCGCTCTCCTGGATATCCTCTGTATAAACGATTTCCTCCGATACATAATTGCGTATGAGCTGCACATAATTGCGCGCAAATTCCAGCTCCTCAGAAAGCATGACAAGATTCCGGTTATCCTGGAACATATAGCGCAGATGCCTGGAAATCTCAATGATCATATTCTGGACCTTGTCATACTTCTTTTTAAAGGTCAGTGCGTATAAAGACTTTAAGCAGTTAAGATAAAAATGGGGCTTTAACTGGAGCTGATAGTAGCCCAGCTTGATCCGCTGCCCTTCCAGTTCATCCTCGTAGGCCTTCACCCGCAGCGTCTTTATCTGCTCCAGCATCTCGTTAAAGGTCGTATTGAGCTGGGCAAACTCCTCAATGGCATAGTCCTCCCTGGCACATCCACCGGCCATGACGTCCATACTGCCGTCGCGGATACGCTTCATCGTGTCCATCAGATTTTTCAGCGGCCCCGTAATCTGCCGCCGTAAAACAACCGCGGAAAATATGCACATAGCGCAGCAGCCCAGGGTAATGAGTATAATGACGATCTGTGATATCTGCGGCTGTATCCAGCGGTTTTTTGGCGTAAGCATGTAAGCGATCAGATCCGTATTTCCCACAGCCCCGGAATATATGTAATACTTACTGTCCGCCGCCGCTGTATCATAATATTTAGCAACTCTGGCCGTCATATCCGTTTCCCCGTAAAAATCACCATTGGCGCCGTACACCCAATGTAAGTCCTGAGCATTCTCCTTATTCCTTTCGGAAATATCCGTAATACTCCCCTGATAGTCCACCACCGCCGCCATATACACACCCGAGGTTCCAAGAATTTTTATCAGGTAAGATTTATCACCGCCATCGGTAACGATCCACTCATCGATTGCGGTATCGCCGGAAGCCCTGTCCTTGAGCAGCGATTTTATATACTCCTTGGAATTGAGCGTAAATACGGACTGCTCGCAGTAATAAATGGAGCTGCCCGAATCGTAGATCACAAAAAGCGCCGCCAGATTTTTATTAAAATTCAACTGCACCTTGAGCATCTTTTTCAGATTATAGACCGCCAGGTATTTATTCACAGCGCTTCGGTTATACACAAGATTACTGTAATCCCGATTGTCCATGAATACATTTTTTAAGTAGGTGTCCGTATCCTCCACCAGCCCCGACACCTGGTTCACATAGGTGTCAAAGGTCCTGAGATTGACCTTCCCCAGATCCCTGGAATAGCTGGATATGGAAAACATGCTGTAACCGCCCAGGGCGGCGCTGAGCACCAGATAGCCCACGATGGACACCAGCGTGATCTGCCGTTTTAAAGTTACCCGTTTTTTATGAATCATTGTATCCCCACCCGCATAAAATACTTTTCAAAAAAATTTATGTAACAGCCCGGCTCCTATGAGCGGTTACAAATTTATATTAGCACATACGGGGGCAATACTCAAACGCAAATTTATTATAGCTAAAATGCATATACTTACGAACATTCAGAAATGCGGTTTTAATCAGCGAATCGGATTGGAAAGAAATTGAAGAAACCTTATACCTCATGTCCATACCAGAGATGGCGGAATCGATCATTAAAGGCGGCAATACGCCATTGGAAGAATGTATACCAGAAGACGAGGTGGATTGGTAGGTGTACCGAAAATCAAAATGACAGATTATATGCCAGCATCCACAAAGTGCCAGCTCCAGCACCGTCAGCCGTAGTCCTCACAAATCCACGACTGTTAATGCTGGAGCTGGCACTTATGATTTTAGTTATCCATCTCCGGTGATAGCAGCACTCTGGCCACCTCCAGTGTTCCCGAGGCCAGCGCCTGGATTTTCTCCACGGCCCGGCTCAGCGGAGCTTTCTCAACTGTATAGATATCTGTTTTCAGTTTTCCCATGGCGATGAGTTCAAAAAGGATATGTATCTCCTCCTTCGTATATGTAAAACTGAATTTCAGATCGTACTCCTTTGGCCCAAGAGCCGCTGTCACCATCTCGTAAGGGCGTCCATCGCTGCCAATGAGCATCACCTGGCCCCCCGCCATGGTCAGATCCACACAGGTGCTTACCGATGCCGGGTGGCCGGCAGCCTCAAAGGATACTTGGGCGCCGCCGGCATGGCTTAAAATAGCCCGTGCTTTTTCCACATCCTGCGCATCTGACGGATTGAACGCATAATCCGCTCCGGCCTTTAACGCCACCGCCCGTTTAGATGGCAGAGGATCAAAGGCGATCAGCACACCGGCACCCGCCATTTTTACCGCCTGTATGACAGACAGCCCGATGGAACCGCAGCCGGTGACGACCGCATGATCACCCACACGAAGCCGGGAGCGCCGCACCGCATGAAGGCCCACACCCATGACGTCAAACAGGACGGCCTGCTCAAAGCTGACAGCATCCGGAATTTTAAACAGCTCGTTTGCGGGAAATTTTGAAAGAACATATTCTGAATAGGCGCCCTGAGTTCCCGGCCCTATGCCCAGCGTATTGGGAAACGCATGGCTGCATGTATTTGGATGGCCCGTATTACACGAGTAGCATTGCCCACAATCCCCCGGAGGCCCTACGGCCACCCGGTCCCCCGGAAGAAAACCGGACACACCTTCACCGATGGATTCTACATAGCCCACAGCCTCATGGCCGGGAACCAGCTCCCAATCAAAAATACCGGGCATGGAGTAAGCGTGGACATCCGTTCCACATATTCCGCAATACATAATCTTAACGACCACCTGACCCGGACCAGCCGCTGGCTTCGCCATATCGATCAGCTCCATATGCCCGGGGCCATAATATTTTACCGCTTTCATAAATCCAATCCTCCTTATATATACCTACCACTCAGCATAATGAGTGGCGTGGGTGCGAAACAAACTCACCGCAGCTCGGAGAGGAGCCTTAGGGGTGGCGGGCTTGTCTCAGCCCCCGTGAATTGTTACGCCATCCTGTCTGAACCGATACCTTTTATTGACATACTTTAGTATTTTTATTATATTGGATATATACATGTATGCACGTATTGGCCCTGGGGTGCCGCCGGCGCACAACATACACGCTGCACAAAAGCTTACGCAGCAGTGCCGCGCCGTCCACTCCTGTCAGGCCTGATTTTATGGGGGGATATCTATGACGACACAGCAATTGGAGTATTTTATTAAATTAGCCCAGGACCTAAACTATACCAGTGTGGCAAATTTCTTTTATATCACTCAGCCCACGCTTTCACGGCAGATTATGAACCTTGAAGAGGAGCTGGGGTTCCCTTTATTTATCCGTGAAAAAAATACCATACGGCTGACTCCGGAAGGCCAGGATTTTTATAAAGGACTTTTACCTATAAATAACAGCTTAAAGGCCTTGATCTCAGGTCTTCAAAAAAACTATTCACAAAAGTTCCACACCCTGTCCATCGGTATTATGGACGAACAGCTTATCAGCAACAGCCTGCTGCTGGCCATCAATCTTCTCCGGCAGAGCGAGCCGCAGTTAAAGTTCCGTTTCAGCCGCTGCTCACATTTCGAGCTGTGGCAGGGGCTTTTGGCCGGCAAATACGATATTATCAACAATATCCAGTGTCCCCAGGATACCACCGCGGAAAACATGCAGTTTATCCCTTTGGAAAAAGAAAATATTTACCTTGCCATTGAAAAAACGCTGGAACCGGATATGCCGGATGTCATCAGCCCGGCGCAGCTTCTGGAGCTTTTCGGGAAATATCCGCTATACCTCCCCTATATTGAGGCGCCGGATTCCTTTGATCCGCTCCGGGAGCTGCTTGATAATCTCCATCTTCAGAAGCTGCCTCCCAATTTGAAGCTTAACAGGGAGGGCGTTCCGCTTTCCGTACCTATGCAGGTCATTGCCAAAATGGGCATAACTATTACAAATAAAAGCAATCTTTTTTCCGTGGACCCCAATATCCGCATTATGAAAATCGAGAACTCCGGTTACTATTTAAAAGGCATCTATTACAATACCCAGTCATCAAATCCTTTAGTTTCACGGCTTATTGCTCTGATCCATCAGTATTCCCTGTAACCTGCGATTTTGAGGGCAGACAGACATCGGCGCTGCCCTCGATCCATATATTATGTTCAATTTCTTCGATCCACCAAATGAGCTTTACGATAAACTCGCCGTTTTCAACATATTTATCAATGACCTGAGATTTTACAAAAGCCATATCCTTCGTTAATCCATGGGTATTCACCGTTTTTCCCTTCAATTCAGGCACCTGCTGGATAAAGCGGCGAAAATATGGATTGGCTGGCACTGGCTTATTATACAGTGCATGCGTTTCCGGGCACATGATGCTCCATTTAATGTTACGGACGATACCGTAATCTCCGATCCAATTATGAATGTGCCGGATCGCCGTATCTCTGCCGAAAAAGTTGATGATCGCAGCCCGGGTATCCGCATTCTCCGAAGAATGGATATCCGATGTATTAACAGCCCCGTCCTCCTCATCCGTGCGGCGGCCGTCATCAAAAAGCATGATGACCTGGGCATTGTCCGGAATCGCCGGCGTATAAGCCGCCTTATCCGCAAGGACATAGATTCCATCCTCCGGCCGTTTGATCATGGTCTTAAAAACATCCTCGTCCATGATTTCTTTTTTCATCGTGCGGGTTCCCCCAATGCCCTGTCCATAGGGCGCTGTGGGTAGCACCGATTCAATGATGGGGCCATCCGCTGTCATTGCCGGCGTATCCCCGATCTGAACATCCTCCCAGTACAGAGGTTTATTTCCCTGACGCTTTTCAGACGCCCATACGGAGCGGATATATCCATAGTCTTCATCGGTATAATAATGGGGCGGCCGCTTATTCCAGTCCGGCGCTTCCCATATTTCCGGAAAGCCCATGACCTCAGGGCGTTTTCCATCTTTAAATATCCGTACACTTTCCGTCACGTTAAATTCCACCGCATTGACCTTTTCACCGTGCTGATTGTAAATACTTCCCTCGGAATGGAGGGCCAGCGTGCGATGCTTGTCTCCCTGCGCCGGTGTCAGATCGGTTATAGTCCGTTTATCGTGAACCAGATACAGTGTATCCCCGGGATAAATGGGGCACAGGGAGGATACGCTGTGGCTGAGCTGGGATACCAGGAGCGTATCCCGGGCCTCCGGCGGATAAGGTGAGGTGTACGTGTCATCGTGAGCGCCATAAGTAAAAAACGCCAGGATATCCGGATGTCCCATTTTCTGCGCATAAGCCTTATCATTATACAGAGGATTTTCCGGATCATACTTTCCGTTGTTATAGCGTACCATTTCCTCCGTCACATGGACCACCGGGCCTATTCCCGGCGTATCCTCAGGAAGCGTTCCCTGAATCAGACGCCCCGCATCAATTGTGCCTCTGCGGTTAATAGCCGCACATTCCTCAAAATACTTTTCTACATAGGGCTTTTCCCTTTCTGTATAAACCCCCGGAAATAAAGTTATAAAATCATCATTGTTATAATCAGCCATAAATAACTCCTCTTTTCTCAAATTTACAAAGCTGCATCGCCATATCAGGCCAGTCCGGGAAATACTGTAAGCATCCCGGCCACAACCATCGTTCCGATAAAGGTAATGACTACCGTTGTGGCAAAGACAAGCGGGTAGCCCTCCTTATATTTGATTCCTGTGATGGCAAACAGGGTGACAACTGCAGCGTTAAATGGCAGCGTATCCAAAACCGTGTTGGTGTAGAGCAGAACTCTGTATGCGGCGTCCGCATTGACACCCATCACAGGAATATACACCGACGCCGTCACCCCCAGGGCGACGATCAGTCCGGACATGGATGCCGATACACCCAGCAGTACAATACCCATGATCGCCAGAATGATCAGCGGCGGCCCCTGCATGGATGTGAAAAACTCCTGGATCACTGTAAAGGAGGGCGCCGCCTGGATGGCATAGCCCAGGGCATAATTGAGGATGATCACGGCCGGCACACCGGCCAGAGTCACACCATCATTAAGGCTCTGGATCACCGTCATAATACGGCCGCGGCCCTGGGTTTTTGGTATGTACCGTCCAAAACAGATGACGGCTGCAATACACCCCAGCGCCATGCCGGCCCAGGCATATCCTGCACAGATGGTATTGGAGCACACTGGCGTTAGAATGAGCGGAATCAGGGTGAGAATAAACGGCGGATAGCTGTTTTCCTCGATAACTACCGGCGGCTTGAGCGGACCATATTCAAATTTCAGCCCATTGGCTGTATCCTTTTTAAGCTGCCGTCGTATAAATATCAGAGATGCGGCAATTACAAGAATACAGTACACAACACCCGGAATCCATGCGGATAAAGAGCTTGTACCTTTAAGAAAGTTCATGCACAGAATATTTCCGGCGGAAGCGGAACCGGGTATACTGCTTCCCATAGTCGTTCCAAGAACAAGCATGACCGGCAGGTAACGTCTTGGAATATCCGCCTCAAAGCATACGCCTGTGGCGATACCGATCATAATAAATAAGGTGGCAAACGGATCGACGCCCACATATGTAAATGCGGCATTGATAATGACAACGATGATAAACCCGATAAATCTCCGGTTCACCCCATTATCTGTCCGTGCAAAAACATTCAGTAAAGTTTTCGATAGGTTTTGAGAAGCGCCCGAATCCAGATATAGCTTGCCAAATATCCCACCGAATAAATACAGTGGCAGTAATGCAGGAATCTGCTCGGCTACACCTGTAAGGACAGGGTTTGCAAATGTTTCCAGAATCGGCAGCCCATTGGTTATAAATACAACAAGACACGCCAGAATGACCGTATAGGCCAGACTCATCCCTTTGTAAGTAAAAAAGGTGACAATAATAAATGCGGAAATAATACCTAAAATTCCCAGTGTGGTCATTAAAACCTTCCCCCTTTATAGTTGCTTTTATTTTGCTGCGATATCGATACCGGTAGCTTTATCATACCAGCAGCAGCCCTCCCCCGTCCAATTGTAAAACTGCATCCGCAGATTGAAAAAATGAATAACCGTATGCCACCGCTGGCACGGGTGAGAATATGACAAAAAGCTCCGCCAGGCGCAACTCATGGGGATTTCTATTGCTTTTGCCTATTCAATCATATATAATAGGGTGAATAAGATTTACCCTATTATATATGTTAATTGGTAACAGTTCAGAGAGCCGAACTGTTACGTTAATTGCAACCACTTAAAAGGAGAACCATTATGCGCGCGATCGGCATCAGCACCTGCAAATTTCTGTTGGATGAGGACCTGACGATCCTGGATGCCAGTGAATACTTTTATAACAGCATTGGCTATACCAGGGATGAATACACCAGCCTTTTTCCATCTCTCCGTGACTACTATAAATACCATATGAAAGAATTTGACACGTTAAAGGACGCTGCCACGGCTGCTTCTGAAGCCGGCGGGCAGGGCTTTACTGCGGACTGCCGGATGCCCGTAAAGGACAGCCTCTATATTGAAGTACGCCTTAATGGCAGTCTTCTGGAAGAAACCGTCAATGGCTGCGCCGTATGCTTTATGGTCCTGACGGATATCACCGACATTATCCGTGACAGAGATGACCGGATCGAGTCCTTTCAATGGCTGATGGATGAGTATACCGGAAATATTTATATCAGCGACATGGATACCTACGAGCTGCTTTACCTGAACCGTGAAAGCTGTAAAACGCTCCAGGCCACCCCGGATAGCCTTAAAGGACGAAAATGCTATGAGGCCATTCAGGGAAGGACCGAGCCCTGCCCATTTTGTACGAACCCAAAGCTGAAATGGGATGAATTTTATGAATGGGAGTTTTTTAATCCTGTACTTGACCGGACCTTTTTGATCAAAAACCGTATCATCAACTGGTTTGGCCACAAATCCCGGATTGAGCTTTCCCACGATATGTACAGCGTCGAATACAAGCTGGCCAAAAAGGACCGGGAGCGGGAAGCCCTCTTAAGAACGATCCCCGGCGGCTTTGCCCGGATCGACGCCAGAGATTACAGCACAGTGCTCTGGTACGGCGCCAGCTTCCTCCATACGATCGGTTATACAAAGGAGCAGTTTGAAAATGAGCTCCATTCCAAGTGTACATATTTCCATCCCGATGACTGGCAGCGCGCTCTATCGATTATGAATGATATCCGCACGACACGTCAAAGCTCGGTGCTGGAAGCCCGTATTATTACCCATAGTGGGGAGACGAAAATCCTCACCTTAACGCTGTGCTATGTCAGCGGCGAGGAAAGCTGGGATGGTATTCCGTCCTTTTACAGTGTGGATATCGATGTGACTGAGGAACGGCAGGAGCAGGCCCGGCAGAAAAAGGCGCTGGAAGAAGCCTACCAGACCGCGCGGGTGGCCAATTCCGCCAAGACCAATTTTCTTTCATCCATGTCCCACGATATACGGACACCGATGAACGCCATTATGGGCATGGCCGCCATCGCAAAGGCAAACCTGTCCTCCCCGGAAAAGGTTTCGGACTGTCTTGGCAAGATCAATGTCTCCAGCCGGCACCTGTTAAACCTGATCAATGAAGTGCTGGATATGTCCAAAATCGAAAGCGGAAAGATCGATCTGACGCCGGAGGAAGTCAATCTTCCCCAGTTGATCCAGAACGTCTCCGATATGTGCCGGCCACTGGTCACGGAGAAGAAACAGGAGCTGCAGATCAATGTAGGACAGGTGCTCCACGAAAAATTCGTGGCCGACGGCGACCGGCTCCAGCAGGTATTTATGAACCTGCTCTCCAACTCCATCAAGTATACGCCGGACGGCGGAAAAATAACGGTGATGATCAATGAGCGCCCGTCACTTACGGGTAAAAAGAGCCAGTATGAATTTATATTCAAGGATAACGGCATCGGGATGTCCAAAGAATATATTCCCCATCTGTTTGAACCGTTTTCCCGGGCGGAGGATTCCCGGACGAGCAAAACCCAGGGAACCGGTCTTGGCATGGCCATCACAGAGAACATTATCCGCATGATGAACGGCTCCATCGAGGTGGAAAGTACCGTCGGCATAGGCACAACGTTTACGATCACCGTACAGTTTGACATACTGGATGACGAGGAAAGCTGCGATAATGAGCTGGTCGGCCTGCCGGTGCTCGTTGTGGATGACGATATGATCGTCTGTGAAAATGCCACCGCCCTTTTAAATGAGCTGGGGATGCGCGGCTACTGGGTACTCTCCGGGGCCGAGGCCATTGTCCGCGTGGAAAAGGCCCATTATGACGGTGATGATTTCTTTGCTGTCATTTTGGACTGGGTAATGCCGGAAATGGATGGTCTGGAAACACTTCGGGAAATCCGCAAAAGGCTTGGGGAACATGTGCCGATCATCATCATTTCCGCCTATGATTATTCCGACATTGAGGATGAATTTGTGCGGGCCGGCGCGGATGCCTTTATTACCAAGCCGCTTTTCAAATCCAAAATGCTCCATGTGCTCCAGCTCTTTTGTGATACAAGCCGCGGCGACAGCGCAAATGCATATATGGAGAAAAAGCCCAGCCCTCTTGCCGGAAAACGAGTCCTTTTAGCGGAAGATAATGAGCTTAACCGGGAAATTGCCACCGAGCTTCTGACCATGGAAGGCATCCAGGTGGATTCTGTGGAAAACGGCCAGCAGGCGTGCGACATATACAAAGCATCCGCTCCCGGTTATTACGCGGCTATCCTTATGGATATACAGATGCCGGTGATGAACGGCTACGATGCCGCCGCCCATATACGCCAGATGAACCGTGAGGACGCAGATACGATCCCCATTATCGCCCTGACGGCCAACGCCTTTACCGCCGATGTGGGCAAATCCCACAGTGTGGGTATGAATGACCACATCGCCAAGCCCATCGATATCGACCATCTTATGGAAACACTCCAGCGATGGATCCTGTAAAACACCAAAGCCGCAGAATGAGATTGCAAAACATTTCTCATCCTGCGGCTTTTTAAGTCGTATCCGGTTACAATTACTCCGTTCCATGCTCAAAAGGGGTCTTTTTTGTGACCCCTAAAACTCCATTGGCTACCAGGGACTGCATGATCTGAAACAGCGTCTCGATACTCATTTCTTTTCCATTTTCATACCAAAGATTCAGCATCCCGATCATTGCAGAAAAAGCAAAAGTGATCATATACTCAAGATATGGCTCTGTAATGGAAAAGCCGAAATTTTTTAATAATACCGGCTCTACCTTCTGCTTTAGCTTTGCATGGAAACCCGGGTCTCCCCGATTGCTGAGTAAAATATAAATTTTATCATCATAAGCAGAAAATATTTGCGCACAGCTTCGTGAAAATTCCGTAAAATTATCAGGGAATCCCTCTTTAAACCGGCTTTCCATACGCGTCTCCAAATCTGCTAAAAGCTCATCTTCCAATGTTTCCAGCAAATCATAAATATCCGTAAAATACTCATAAAACGTGCTGCGGTTAAACCCGGCCATCCGGGTAAGACTGCCTACGGTAACATTGCTCATCCCCTTGTCACAATAAAGCTGCCAGAATGAATCCATTAATTTTCTGCGCGTCTGCGCCGTAACCTCGGGTTGTTTTTTCATACTGCTCACCTCCAATCATCCTATCATCCGACAATTTTAAAAAAACTGTTGGTTGACGAATACATTAAATTGAATATAATTGGATTATACAACGAGTTGTTGGATAAATCAAGGACAAAGTTAGGAGTGATATAAATGTCAGTTATCGAAGTCGACCATTTGACAAAAGACTACGGGCATGGCAGAGGCGTGTTCGATGTCTGTGCTCATGTGGATAAGGGCGAGTGCTTTGGCTTTCTTGGACCAAACGGAGCCGGCAAGAGCACGACGATCCGGCATTTGATGGGTTTTTCAAAACCACAGAGTGGTTCCACGGCCATCGACGGACTGGATAGCTGGGTACATTCCGCGCAGCTTCAGCATGAGGTCGGATATTTACCCGGAGAAATTGCTTTTCCCTCAGGAATGACAGGCACGCAATTTTTAAAGATGCAGCAAAAAATGAGAGGCGTCACAGATCCAGCCTATTTAGAGAAGCTGCTGAAAACCTTTGAACTGAACCCGAATATCGGATTAAAGCAGATGAGTCTGGGAACCAAACGAAAGCTGGCGGTTGTCACGGCTTTTATGCATGATCCCCAGATATTGATCCTGGATGAACCTACGTCCGGCCTGGACCCGATCATGCAGGAAATATTTATTGATTACATTCTTGAGGAAAAGAAAAGAGGAAAAACCATATTTTTATCCTCGCACATATTCCATGAGGTGGATGCTTCCTGTGACCGGATCGCCATCATCAAGGATGGAAAAATCGTCTCGGAGTTTGATCCGGAGGTACTAAAAAAAGAGAGTGACAAAATTTACAGAGTGACCTTCCAGGATAAAAAGCAATGGGAAGCATTCACTACACATAATTATCACTTTACATCCATAAACGCCAGAAAGCTCCGTGCCAGAATACAGTTAAAAAACAGTGAGATCACATCGTTCCTCGCAGATATTTCTGAGTATCATATAAGTGATTTTACAGAGTTTCCGTTTTCGCTGGAGGATTACTTTATGAAGTTTTATCGTGAGGATAAAGTATTTGAGGGGGTGAAGTGATGAACGATGTCATTATAAAAACAAGCGGACTGACAAAAGACTATGGCAAGGGCCGGGGAATCTTTGATATCGACCTTGAGGTGCACAAAGGCGAGGTGTATGGCTTTGTGGGAACAAACGGCTCCGGAAAGACGACAACGATCCGCAATATGATGGGATTTATCCGGCCGGACCGCGGAACCTCCATCGTCAACGGACTTGATTCCTGGACCAGATCCGCGGATATTATGAAAAATGTCAGCTATGTTCCCGGAGAAATCGCATTTCCGGCCTTAAAGACCGGTACTGAATTTCTCAAAACTCAGGCAAAATATCTGGGCGTTACAGATTTCAAATATATGAATCATGTGATCGAACTGCTCCAATTGGACCCGACGGCGAATCTAAAAAGAATGAGCAAGGGTATGAAGCAGAAAACCGCCATTGTCGCCGCTTTAATGGGCGAAAAAGAGATTCTTGTACTGGACGAACCGACCACCGGCCTGGACCCGCTGATGCGCGAAGCGTTTCTCGATCTGATCCGCGAAGAAAAACAAAAGGGGCATACGGTATTTATGTCCAGCCATATTTTTGAAGAAATCGAAGCAGTGTGCGACCGGGTCGCCATGATCAGGGATGGGCATATCATTGATGTATCTTCTTTATATGATTTACGCCATCCGTCCATAAAAAATTTCATCATAGAATTTGAACAGAGCGCTCAGCAGCAGCAGTTTGTCGAAAATCCCCAATTTTCAACAGAACGCACAGAAGCAAATACATGTACGGTTCAATGCCCTGTTGAGCAACTGGATGATTTATTCAATGTGCTTAAAAATTACAGTATTACAAATTTACGTGAAATTCATCTTTCACTGCAGCAGCAGTTTATGAAAGCCTATAAGGAGGGTCAAAGTCATAATGGAAACAAATAAAAAAACAGCCCGGTTTTTTTCAAAGCCTTTAATGGGGCAGACGGTCAAATCCAACTGGGTGCTCTGCCTTGCAATTTTACTTGTTATGATACTTCTCGGAAATGTTATGAACTATGCCATGAGCATGATGGCCACAGAAAAGTCCGATGTGGATGTTACGGAGTACCAGGAAAGCTTCTACACCTATCTCGGCGCCCTGGCCGCCTATGATACTATGACACAGCAGGAGCTGTCCTACCACGATTTTATCAGTGGCGACAATGATGCTGCTTATGAAATGGCTTTTGAGATGCTCAATACACAGGCGGATATGGACCTGAGTACAGAAGGCTTTCAGGAAGCCATTGACGGACTAGCACAGTCCGATATCAGCCTGGATAAATATGTGAAGCAATTTGAATATGTCTATGTGTTAAATCAATCCGAGGGCGTATTTGACAAGGAAGCGTTGACCATGTCCGAAATGCTGACCATCACTCTGGATATGATGGGCGTCTCCTCCGATATGGTTGAAAAAATGAGCGAAATGAACCCCGCATCCATGATGAACCAAATGTACTATACGGCGATGGGCCTGCTCCCCATTTTCATACTCATCGTTATTTTGGCCAATTCCCTCATTGCCAGCCAGGTAGACCGGGGTTCCATGGCCTATGTACTGTCCACGCCAACCAAACGCTCGGCCGTGGCCATAACACAGATGGTATTTATGCTCGTTGTACCACTTATAATGATCGGCATCGTCTGCGCGACCCGAATCGGTACCTCGTTCCTGTTTTATGACGAAGTAAATGTTCCGGGCATGCTGGCCTTATTTGGCGGAATGTATATTCTGGTCGAGGCGGTTTGCGCACTGTGCTACATGGGAAGCTGCCTGTTCTCGCAGAGCAAAAAGGCGATGGCCTTTGGCGGCGGTCTGGCGGTCTGGTTTTTCCTTGCATCCATGATCGGTCTGTTTGGATCTGAAAATATGGTCAATACCGGTATGGGCGTGGAAGAGCTCAGCATCTTTAACAAGCTGACCCTGGTCGGATTATATGATGTGGATGCCCTGGCAACGGTTGGAACCGGCAATGTGGATACAGCCTTTGTATGGAAGCTTTTAGTCTTAGTGGCCGTGGCTATTGCCTGCTACACGATCGGTGCCGTCCGGTTTTCTAAAAAAGATCTGCCACTTTAAAATTTATAAGTCCGTTACACCATGGACAAAGGCCTGCGCGGTTACTGCACAGGCCTTTGTGAACGTTATAAGCTTTATTATTTTTCAGGGAAGGTGACCTGAAGTACCGCAATTTCGCTGTCGGACCCCACACGCATGGGCGGCCCCCATGTTCCCGCGCCAGAAGTGACGACGACCTGAGGACTCTTAGCGTTCTTCCGGTAATATCCGTAGTTGACCTCCATCGTTATTTCATTGATTACATTTACAGGAAAAAACTGACCACGGTGGGTATGACCGCATAAAATGAGATCATTTTTTCTTTGATACTCTCCTATATTTGCCGGATTGTGATCCAAAATGATCCTTGGATAATCCGCAAACTCAGCCACATCCTCCAGAGCCGTTCTTTTCTCCCCCTGATCACCGATGGGGCTGGAATCCTTTCGGCCTGCTAAAATGATCTTATCATCGATCAGCACCGATTCATCCTGGAGCAGGCGGACCTGAGTCTTGTCAAGAAATTCCAGCATCCCCTCATACCCTGCACCTGCATCATGGTTTCCAAGGCAGGCATAAACACCATAAGGCGCATTTATCTGGCGGAACAGCTCCTGAAGCTCCGAAGGATTTTCCAGAGCCGTAATATCCCCGTCAAAAATATCTCCCACAATGCAGACAATGTCCGGTTCGGCCGCATTTACTGCCTTCACAATTTTTTCCAGATGCTCCGTTCCGACCACATAGCCCATATGTAGATCACTGATTAGTGCAATTCTCATGGAATCAGTTTCACCATCCGTCTCCTGGAGCACGATGTCGTAGCTTTTCGTTAATATCACCGACGCATGAATACCACCATAGACTGAGAGCACCACTGATAATGCCAGCGCCGCCGCTCCGGCAGTCATCGCCGCCCCCTGGGGCAGCGGCGTGGGAAGCAGGTGGCACAGCCGGAGTATGAACAGAATTAAATCCGCAATGTTGACAAACAGTACAACAAAAACGCCCACGCCCAGCGCATAATGATCCACAAGAAAAAGGACTCTTGGAATTTTACTGTCCGGCAGGCGGCTGAGTACAAACAGCCCCAGGATGACCAGCATTAAAATGCCGTATACCATTCCAAAGATAACCGCACTGCCCCCGTTAAAAAGAGGGCGGAACCAAAGAAAAAGCTTGCGGCCTGTATTCACGATCAGGCCTATGACCGCCCCTAAAACAATAAGAATCATAAGAATCAACAGCATACGAAACGCCTCCATAGAAAATCCGTATTTATAAATCCACAGGAATTTCAATCACATTTGCGTCTGATAATGCCCGGCTTCTCTCATCCGGCTGTGAGGTTCCCACATACAGCATGAACTTTTTACTATCCACATACCGCTGTCCGGCATCATCCACGATCATCAGCGCCTTTCTGTCAATACTCATATAAAGGGGCTGCTTTTCTCCGGCCTTTACCGTCACCCGCTTAAATGCACACAGGCTGTGATTTCTCACCGCATATTTTGATTCCAGATCACGGATATAGACCTGTACGACTTCCTCCACATCCCGGCTGCCCTGGTTTTCAAGAATACAGCAGATTTGGATATCTGAGTCCAGGGAAATGTCCTGTGTCAAATAAGCTTCC
This sequence comes from Lachnospiraceae bacterium, assembly GCA_902363555.1. Taxonomy (GTDB): domain Bacteria; phylum Bacillota; class Clostridia; order Lachnospirales; family Lachnospiraceae; genus Catenibacillus. The sequence goes on from CABJAM010000002.1 coordinate 786,008, forward strand.
ACAACCTGCGCTTTTCCATAGGTCAGGCCAAAGCCGAAGGGATAAAGAACCTCCTTCTCCACATACCGGTAGGTTCTGTTCTTCATGGAATAATCAGTAAATTCAGGCAGGTCGGCCGAATCATAATAAAAGGTGACCGGCAGCTTTCCTCCGGGAGCCGCATCGCCAAAAAGTATGTCTGCAACGGCTCTGCCGCCCAAGGCTCCCGGATACCATGCCTGCACAACCGCCCTGGCATGGGTGTCCGCATAGGTTAAGTCCATGGCGCTTCCTGCCATCAGCACGACCACCACAGGCTTTCCGGTCTCTATAACGGCCTTTAAAAGCCGCTGCTGGCTTTCGGGAAGTCCAAGACTTACTTTATCTCCGGCCTCGCCTACATTTCCGTCGTCCGCCTCCTCGCCTTCCATCGTCTCATCCAGTCCAAGGACGGCGATGGTAAGATCACTGTGCTTTGCCACAATGACTGCCTCAGAAATCCGGTCATCCTTCCATGCAAGATTTTCCACCTTGTCCTTATACAGATGCGCGCCCTCGGAATAGAGCACTCTTATATCCTCACCGGCGGCATCCTGGATGCCCTCCAGCACTGTAATATATCTGGATGAGGTTCCGTGATAATTTCCGGCAAGCGCCGCACGGCTGTTGGCATTAGGGCCCACAACGCCGACGGTTTTGATGTTCTCCCTGTTCAACGGCAGCATGCCGTCATTTTTCAGAAGCACGGTACCTTTCACCGCCGCTTCCACCGCAAGGCTTTGGTGCGCCTTACATTCCACCACCTCGTAAGGAATGTCGTCAAATTCACTTCCGCCAAACAGCCCCAGCATAAACCGGGTTGTAAACAGGCGGATACACGCCTGCGTGATCTGCTCCTGTGTGATCAGCCCGCTTTTAAGCGCTGCGCTTACATAGGCGTAGGTACAGCCGCAATTCAGATCACAGCCTGCATCCATGGCCATTTTCACGGCCTCCTTCGGCCCCGGCACCACATTATGGTTCTGATAAAAATCACGGATAGCCCAGCAGTCGGATACGACGTGCCCTTCAAAGCCCCAGTCATCCCGTAAAATATCCTTCAGAAGCGTTTTACTGCCGCAGCACGGCTCGCCGTTGGTCCGGTTGTAAGCGCCCATCACAGACTCTACCCCGGCCTCCTTTACAAGCGCCTCAAAAGCGGGAAGATAGGTTTCATATAAATCCTTCTGAGAAACCACCGCGTCAAATTCATGGCGGAGCGCCTCCGGACCGGAATGTACCGCAAAATGCTTGGCGCAGGCCGCCGCCTTCATCGTCTCTTTATCCCCCTGGAGTCCTTTTACAAAAGCTACGCCAAGTCTTGACGTCAGATAAGGGTCCTCACCGTAAGTTTCATGCCCTCTGCCCCATCTGGGGTCACGGAAGATGTTCACATTGGGCGACCAGAAGGTCAGGCCCTTATAAATATCCCTGTCATCCTCCGAAGAATAGGCGTTATACTTCGCCCTTCCCTCAGTGGCAATGATATCTGCGATTTTCCCAAGCAGTTCATCATCAAACATGGCGGCTAAACCGATCGCCTGGGGAAACACCGTGGCGCTCCCCGCTCTGGCTACCCCGTGCAGAGCTTCATTCCACCAGTTATAGGTGGGTATTCCCAGCCTTTCAATGGCCGGTGCATCAAACTTTAACTGGCTGGCGCGTTCCTCGATCGTCATCTGACCAACCAGCTTTTCGGCTTTTTGTCTGGCTTCTTCTCGTGTCATAATTCTGCCTTCCTCCCTAAAATAATGCAATCCGTAACCAATCCTGCCTCATGGACTGCACCTTTTTCCATGTAAGACTATTTTAGCGCCAGATGCACGACACTGCAAGTCAGAAATGATCAAAAAAGCCCCGGAAGAATTAACTTCCGAGGCTTTTAATAGAGGCGCAGACCGGATTTGAACCGGTGAATCAAGGTGTTGCAGACCTTTGCCTTACCACTTGGCTACTACGCCATTATGAACTTGTGAGCAATAAGATCCATCGTGGCATCTTATCGCAAAAATGACTCCAAGGGGATTTGAACCCCTGTTACCGCCGTGAAAGGGCGGTGTCTTAACCGCTTGACCATGGAGCCGGAACACTTCGTCGCCATATCAGCAACGAAGATAATATTACCATAAAAATTCATAGTTGGCAAGCACTTTTTTCATAAAATCAAAAGTTTTTTGTATACCCTATGTAATCTTTTTCGCACACCGCATCCAATTCCGGGAAAGAACTCCGTTAAGTTATTCTGCCCTTGCTAGCACCTCATCCATTTTTTTGATCTGCCGCGCCAGCTGAGCCTGTTTTTCACAGAGCAGCCGGCGCTGTTCCCGCAAAAGCGACAGCTTTCTGCCGGAGGTTTCCCCAAGGATCAAGCCGATGACCTTTAAGGGCACGCCAAATTCCTTATAAAATAATATTTGCTGAAGCCGGTCCATCGCCTGCTCATCATAAAGTCTGTATCCGTTTTCTCCAAGATGCGTTGGTTTTAAAAGTCCGATCTGATCATAATAGTGAAGGGTACGGATACTGATTCCTGTCATCTCCGTCACATTTTTTACAGTATACATACAAATCATCCCCATTTCAAAAACCTTTGCGGTCCAGCCTGCCGCCGGTTATGCCGCTTTCCCGGCCACCCGGCGGCGGCTCTGTCCAGCCCTTATGCGCCCGCGATCACCGCCACCCCAAAGGGCTCCAGCCGCAGATGTTCTCCGGTCCTGCTGCCGCTAAACAGCTCCATTCCCGGCGTGACGCCGTCGATTTCCACGGCAGATTCATTACTGTTCAGATAAAAGTCAAATTGTCCGTTGCCACCATACCGGGTGTAATGCTCCACGCCCTCCGGCAGCGCCATGAAAGGAATACCAGACTCTGCCCAAAGCCGGCGGTACAGCTGCTCCATTCCCGCAGCATTTATCCGAGCGCCCACATAAACAGCCGTTCCGCGTCCATACCGGTTCATAGTCACCACAGGTGTATTTTCATAAAAATCGCCGCCATACCGGGCCAGTACCTGCGTATGCTCACGGGTCTTTATAATCTCGCAAAAATCTCGAATTTCAAAGCTCTCCCCAGAATCAAACACCACCCTGTTTTTCTGGGCCGGATATAACGTATCCAGCTCCTCCGCATACAAACCGAAAACATCACCAAGCCCGCCGCCGGGAAAACCTCCCAGATGGCACAGTGTATTTTCGCCCACATATCCGGTGAGATAGGTCGCCACCAGACAGCCGCCGTCCTCCACAAACGCCCGGAGCCTGCGGGCTGTGTCCGCATTGACCACGTACAGCATAGGGGCCACAATGATTTTATAATCCGACAGATCTGCGTTTGGGGATACGATGTCCATGACAATATCGTTTTTAAGGAAAAGACCATACTGCTCCCGGCACGTCTCCTCATAGCCTTTATTGTTCCGGATTCCCCCGGCCATATCTTTAAGCGCCCAGCGGCTGTTCCAGTCAAACAGCAGGGCCGCGCAGGCTTTTATGACACTGCCGCCCACCGGTTCAAGCCTTAAAAGCGCTTCCCCTGTATCTGCAACCTCCCGGAAGATCCGTGTATCACTTCGGCCCAGATGGTCTACCACAGCGCCGTGATACTGCTCAAAGGAACCGCGGCCCTTCCGCCACTGGAAATACTGCACCGTATCGGACCCGCAGGCCACAGCCTGAAGGCTTGTATATCGATGCATCCCCGGCCGCCTTACCTGATTATAGGGCTGCCAGTTGACAAGCCCCGGCGCGCTCTCCATCATCATAAAGGGCTGTCCTCTCTTAAATGAGCGCATAATACTGTGATCAAAGGAAACGTCGGCTGATATTTTGGACTGCGGCTCAAAATCATTGTTCCACATCGGATAATTATCCCAGGAAATTATATCCACAGATTTGGACATCTCATAATAATCCAAAGGCTCATACAGCTTCATAAAATTGGCAGTCACCGGTATATCCGGCGTCACTGCGTGGACCGTACCTATTTCCGCATTCATAAAATCGGTCGTATTCCACGTTGTGAACCGCCGCCAGTCCAAGAGCAGCCCGCCGATGGACTGCTCACCGTTTTCGTAGGGCGGCTCAATCTGTTCAAAGCTGCTATACCGATGGCTCCAGAAACCGGTCCACCATTCATGGTTTAATTCGTCAATATCCCCATGATACTTGTTATGTAAAAACTGTTGAAAACGTTTTTTACAAAGCCCGCAATAACATTCGCCGCCAAATTCATTTGAGATATGCCACAGGATCAGCCCCGGATGACTGCCAAATGCGGCCGCCAGCTTCTGGTCGATGATTTTTACCTTTTGGCGGTAAACCTCCGACGACATACAGTGATTGTGACGCTGTCCATGATGATCGCGCACACCGCCGGCACTTACCCGCATGGCCTCCGGATACTTTTCATCCAGCCAAGCCGGCCGCGCCCCGGAGGGTGTGGCCAGTATGGTATATATACCGTTTTCATACAGATCGTCCATTATATTTTTCAGCCATTGGAAACTAAATACACCCTCCTCCGGCTCGTAAAAAGACCAGGAGAAAACACCCAGGGTGGCGCAATTCATATGAGCCTTTTTCATCAGGCGGATATCCTCTTTAAGAATATCCGGCCGGTCCAGCCATTGCTCCGGGTTATAATCGCCACCGTGGATCAGTTTGTTGACCTTTGGAAATAAATGCCCCATTACATCTTCCTCCCCGCCTGTTTATAAAACTTTAGTTCCGGGTTCTCCAGCAAACCGGTAGGATTCAGCTGGAGAAAGACGGATACCGGGTCCCTGACCTGCCATACCAGCGTATTTGTTACATCCACCGTGATTTCATTCCTGCCGGCTTTCACATAAGGCGTAATGTCCGCCCTGCCCGGACTGGCCAATAACGCAGCTGCCGGCTGACCATTGATATAGACCTGCACACAATCGCCAAATTCACGCAGATACAGCTCCGTCTTATCTGCCCGGATGTCCGTCTCTGTCATAAAAAATGTGCCCTCGTAACGGAAGGTTCCTGAAAACTCCGGGAACATGTCCGGACCGTTCATATTTTGCAAAATCTCTCCGGCCCTCAAGGTCCGCTCATAGTGAAAACCTTCCCCAGAAGATTGACAGCCCGCCGCCTTTAAGGACAGCTTCCAATCCGTAATTACTTCTTTTTCTGCGCTTAACTCAAAAGGTTCACGGACTCTGACAATATCATTGCTGCCCACAAGGATCACCGCCCCGCCGGGCTCCAAACTCAGACGAAAGCCTTTGCCATCGGCATCCACCGGCAAAGCTTCAATATGATTGTCCATGGCATCCACCCGGACGACCGATCTCCACGGATGTTTCAGTGTCACCACCGTCTGGCAGCACTTTGTGGTGTCCTCGTTAAACAGCATATAAACCATACCGTCCGCGTGTTTATACACATAGGTGCGCAGATGGGGATATTCCCCGGCGACTTCCAGCTGGGTTCCAAAGCCGCGGACCTCACCGGACAGCGCGCCCAGCTCAATCACCCGGACAGCCGCTTTAAATGCTTCCGAAACCACCCGTCCGCGGGTCGTTTGCTCCGGCAGACCGTCGATCACATAAACCGGAAGCTGCGTATGTTCCTCCACAAAATGCATCACCCGGTCGGAAATCCGTTCACAGTAGGGTATTACAAGACAGGGATAGACCTCGCTGTTGACCACAAGACCATTGTCACCAACGCTTACCCGGGCCGCATCCATATCGTCCGGATCAAACAAATATTCCGGCACCACATCATAGTCCAGCTGCTGCTCCATCAGCACCCGGCCGGGTTTTTGGAACAGCATATGCTCCCGGCCGCCCCAGGAGGCTTCCCCGTGGTAAAGTACCGCCGCATTGGCCACATGAATGCCACCACAAAGCAGATGACAGACCCGGTTCATATATTTCATTAAATATGTAAAATGCTCAAATTGAGGATTGTTCCCCTGGGCATAAAAATGGGGCGGACAATCCCTGTCCGGAAATTTCATCGAAAAAGCATGGGGCGTAAAATGATTGATTCCCCGCACGAGCATATGATTGGTGAGCCACAGCATTTGACTGACACCGAAGGCCCAGCCGTAATTGCCAAAAATCTCACACAGGGAACGGCCCTGCTTGCGGCTGTCGATATGGGCCGCCGAAGCGCCCAACTTTGCCAGACCATAATGGAAAAATTCGCCGTCGCTATCCCAGGTCATCCACTGGTGGGTCTTATCCTCAAAGCCCGGAACGATCTGAAAATGCACCACATCCACACCGGCTCTGTGCTGCCCCCGCATTTCCTTAAAGTAATGGCCGATACTACAGCCCATCCGGGCGTGGGCATTATCATCCTCAATAATATGGCCGATATATTCCACACCATGCGCCTCACACCAGCGGCCGACCTGGTCGGAAAAGCACGTATAGACCAGATTGGTCATGGCGTCCATATATTCTGTCCGTATGCGGGCCGTCTCTGCTCCGGCCTCATACCATAAAGCCGCCAGATTGGCCGCATAATCGTCCTTCCATAAATAACGTAATTTTTGCTCCAGCTCCCGGCTCCACGGCAGCTTTTTATCTAAGCGTCCGGGAAGCTCATGGAAATCATAGCCGGCGGCATTGCCAAGCTCCGGCTCATCGGAGAAAAAACCGGCAAAGGTATGGCCAAAATCCGCGGCATACCTGCGGTAATGAGGCTCATATACCGCGTCAATGAGCACACGAACGGAGGCGCTGTCGATCAGATTCATATAATTTTCCTGGCCGCCGCCTTTGCGGGTCGTAAATATTACCGACAGCCGATAACGCCCATCCGGTATATCCAGGTAGACGAAACCGTGGCACACCCGGTCTGTCAGCACCAGCATTTCATCTCCTGAAAGCTCTGTTGTTTCCGGATTTTCCATCTTACTTGCAAGAACGGCCACCAACTGCCCGTCATCTCCAAGAAATGGGGATATAAGTACCGCAGCGTCCATTTTCGGCCCCACAATATCCATGTGCCGCTCCGCCAGATAGATTTTTGCCTGATCCGGGCACTTATCCCGAAAGGCGCCCCCGGCAAAGCCGGTTGGGAAATGAGCGTCGTCCAGCACCCATACCCGCATCTGCCGCATTCTTGCCTCAGCCATAATAAAGTCCAGATTGTGCCACCACAATGGGCCTAAAAAATCCGGATGGGGCCGGGATTCCAGGCAGACCTCCCGGATGCCGCAGTCCTGGATTTTATCCAGCTCCCGGGCAATCGTCGCGTTGTCCTCGCCCCGCATCCACAAAAACGGCAGTATGTAGCTTCCGCCATCGCCATTTAATACTTCGTTTAATCTCTTCATTACTCAGCCTTTCCATTTTGCAATTCATAATGATAGCTGCCGGAGCCAAGCAGCTCCTCCCGCCCATCGCACGCATTCACAAACCGGGCCCGGGCATTGGCAGGAATTTGAAAATCCAGCAGGATACGGTCGTCTCTGCGCTCCCACCGCAGCTCAATACGCCCGTAGGGATGCATGGTCCAGGCCTCCACAAAATCACAGCTCTGCGCAAAATACGGCCGGATCAAAATCTCATCAAAGCTCTGGTCTGTGCGGATACTGTGGATGCCCGCCAGGCCGCCGTAGAACCACTCCTCCACCGATCCCAGCATAAGATGATTCTGTGAGCCATGAGGACGCTCCGGGTTCGGCCCATCCCATTCCTCCGTTAATGTGGTCGCGCCGCATCGCACCTGATAACCGTACCCCGGCTTATCCGTTACATTTGTCATGGCATCGATCATATCCCCACGGCCATACTGCATCAGCGCCGCCATCACAAAGGGATGGCCGATATCTCCGGCCGTTGTCTGGTATCCTCTGAGCTGGATATCCTTCACAAGCATTTCCAGCACCTTATCCTCACGGCCCTTTCGGACCAGTCCGCTCACAAGGCTCATGGCCTGAGCCGCCTGGCTTCCATTGGCATACCGGTTTGTCTGATCGTCAAAAAACTGCCGGTCATATTCCTCATATACCTGCGCCATCAACACCTCAAAGGTGTGCGCATCCTGCGTCCTTCCAAGCATTTCGGCCACACGGCGCATAATGCCCAGGTCATAGTAATAGATATTGGTGGCAATGACCGGCACCGGCGTATTCTGTGAATAGGGGGTCATCGGCCCGATATCCAGCCAGTCGCCCAGCCCGTGATGCAATATGTGGTGATACGTTTTACCCGTCAGGTAATCCATATATTTCTTCATGGAATCATAGTAACGGACAAATATTTCCCGGTCGCCATACCTTTTATACAAATACCACGGATTGATAATGCCCGCGCTGCCCCATTCCGGGGAATCGTTAAAGCCCTCATGGTAGCCGAAGGTCACATATTGGGGGCAGATGTCCGGAATCAGACCATTGTCGTGCTGAGCCTCCACCATGTCCTGCTCTATTTTTTCATACAGATTATGGACATTATAATTATACATGATTCCCGGACCGATCAGGTGGGTCTGCTCCATCCAGGGCAGCTTTTCCCTGTGGGGGCAATCGGTGGAAATACTTTTTGTATTGCTTAAAATCGCCTGGCAAATGATGTTATGGATATCATTGAACAATGGATTGGAGCAGTAAAATCCCCCATTTTCAATATTGTCCGGATAAATAAATTCTCCGGTTATAGCTTCGATCACGGGCGCCGCGCCGCGCTGGCATCCGGACTGCCGGCGCGTTGCCGGCGCTGTGTCCTCTGCAAAAGCTCCCGATGCCGCCCTGTCTGCCAGTTCCCCCGGCATAGCGCCCTCCACAAGCACATACCGGAAGCCTGTATAAGTGAACCGCGGGTGATAGACATGCGTCCGGGTGTCATCCAAAATATATTTCCACTGATACCCCTTTCCCGTGACCCTTTGATCCGGCAGCCCGTTTTCATCAAGTATTTCGCCCGGTGTAAATACCACCTCATGGCCGGAGAGGTCCGTGTCGCACGCCAGCCGGGCGCATATCCATCCGGAAAAATTCCGGCCGAAATCATAAAGATACTTCCCAGGCGCCACCTCCCGCACATTTACCGGATCATAATGCTCCATTACCTTTAGCGGCTCTGTATTCTGGGCTGTCAGACGGCCCTTGGGAGCGTCTGTGGCCACAGGCGTTTCCCACCGCGCATCCTCTGTAAACGCTTCACGGGAAAAGCCCTTCATCCACAGCCGGGCGTCAAAATCCTCCCCGCCGTAAATACAGGAAAAAGTCAGCGCGCTCTTTGCCATTTTCCAGGACAGGTCACTGACGATTTCATCCCTGCTGCCATCCTCGTACACGATATTCATCTGCACAAGAAATTTACATTTTCCAAAGCTGCGGGGAAAATACACATATCGGCCCCCGGGCACATTAAACATACCATCCCCCAAAATCAGCCCCGCCCCGTTGACGCCCTCATGCAGCAGGCCGGTCACATCATAGCAGGAATAAAGACAGCTCTTGTGATAATTCGTCCAGCCCGGCTCCAGAACCCGGTCGGAAACCCTCTGGCCGTTCATATAGAACTCATAATGCCCCAGCCCGCACACATACAGGCTGGCCGATGCGATACCGGATTTAAGTTCAAAGGATTTTCTATAAATGTGATATGTATGATCCTCCTGCTCTCCAAGCCACAGTCCATGCCAATCCGAAGGCTCATACAATGCGGTTTTAAACCAGCTTGCGGCCTGGCCGGCGCCATCGCTTCCCCATACGATCACCTTCCAGTAATACTGCGTATCCGAGCGCAAAGGCCGGCCGCCGTAAGTGATGTTTACCATCTCCGCCGACATCTGTTTTCCGCTGTCCCACATCAGGCCGCTATTATGCTTTAGACCGTCTTTGACATTATCAGACAGATTCAGGCGGTCCGGGTCCACGGCCCCATCTCCGGCAACAAGCTCCAGGCCGGCCTCAGCCTCCGACACGATGACACGGTAGGCCTCCTGCGTCCAGCCCTGCACTGCGCTCTCCACATTCCAGGAAAATGCCGGGCGGTTCTGACATATACACAACGGTTCTTTTTGAAACTCCGTAAGAAGACGTACAACCTCCATTATAAAATCCTCCCTATTCCACCTTTAATGCACAGGCGTGCGCATATAGCTGCGTTTCCGGAAGCCGGACATAAAGCCCATCTGCCGCCTGTACCCATTCCACCGGACAGCCGCAGCCCAGAAGCCGCACAGAAGTCACCGTTTTCAAACCACTTCCGGTTCCAAGCGATCTCACAACCAGACGGCCATCTGACGGCCATCCCAGCGCCATGGCGTACACCGCGCCGTCCTTTTGCGTAAAACGGATATCCTGCGCCGAAAAGCTTTCCATACTACTCTCCATCATATATCCCAGCTCAATCTGATTATTGATCTTTTTAATATCATAATTATTATCCCGCATGACCGTCGGGCCTTCCGCAGCCACACACCACGGCCGCGTTCCATAAATGGCCTCGCCGCATAGACGCAGCCAGTCTCCAATCTCCTTTAAAACCGCCACCGCGCTGCTGTGAAAGGTTCCGTCATATTTCGGCCCCACATTTAAAAGCAGATTGCCGTTTTTTGCCACAATATCAATGAGCTGGTGAATGATCCGCTCCGCGCTTTTATATTTGGGGTCTTTTACATAGCTCCATGTGGGCAGCTCCTCCAAACGGTCATCGGTCTGCCATGGAAATGGCTTGCACTCCGCGAACCGCCCGTTTTCGATATCCACCACTGCCGTTCCCTCCGGAAAATCAAACTGCTTATAGGTTATGGCCGTGTCCGCTCTTTGATAGAGCGCTTCGCATATCTGCTGCTTGTACATATCCGGGATAATATTGGCCCGGCTGTCAAAATACACTGCATCCGGACTGTATTTCCACAGCACCTCCAAAACCTTATCCCGCCACTGCTGACAAAACTCCCGATCCGGGAGCATATTAGGAATATAGCGGCCCGTTTCCAGCGGTAAGATCTTTCCGTAATAAAGCTCATTTTCCGGAAGATACACATCCGCTTCCATGTCATTTCCCATAAACCATCCCCAAAGCCACTGATGGTGAAAGGTGGCCAGACAGCGTATTCCCCGTGTTCTGAAAGCATCAAAGCACTCCCCCACAACATCCCTGCATGGCCCCGTCTTCACCGAATTGACCGGATTGATCTGGCTGTTCCACAGCGAGTAATTATCCCCGTGCTCCGTCACCGGCCCGGCATATTTGGCGCCCGCCAGTTGTACAAGCCCGGCCCACTGCTCCGGATCAAAATGCTCTCCGGTAAATTCAGGGATCAGATCCTTATATCCGAAAGCATTGGTGCTCCCGAAGGTTTTCTCGTGAAAGGCCCGGGCTTCATGCCCTTTATCATAAATATTTCTTGAATACCACTCATTTCCAAATTCCGCCACGCTGTACGGACCCCAGTGAAAAAACAGCCCGAACTTAGCGTCTCTGAACCATTGGGGCGTTTCATGTTTGTAATCATCCCAGCAATACATCGTTTTCCTCCTGTTATTCATGCCATTCGGATACGGCCAGAGCGATCCCACGGCCCTGACTGCCAACCGCACAGTAAAAATGATAGACGCAGCCATTATATTTAAGGACATAGGGTTTATGGGCAAAGGTCTGATCATAGCTTTCTGACGGCTCGATCAGCGGCTGCCCCTCCCATTTTTGCCAATGGACGAGATCCTTTGAGCAGGCAAAGGTATCCCAGGCCCGGCATTTATAAGCGATAAAATAATGCATAACCCACAGATCGCCAAACCGTATAATTTGCGGATCTCCAGAAATATTGGACAGATCCTCGTCGCCCAGCTCTACCACCGGACCGCTGCCAAAGCGCTGCCAGTGAACCATGTCCCGGCTCACCGCCATACCGATGCGCTCGATCCAGGCGCCCTCCTGCTTTGCGTTATAATACATAACAAAAGGAAATCCCAGCGTCTGTTCCTTATCCCACAGCACCGTGCTCTTATACAATGTCTTTTTCTCAAAGGCTCTGGCATCCGCATCATCAATTTTTAATATCGGCTCCGGAAGCCGCTCAAAGCTTTCCGGCGTCAGCGTTTTACTCCATGCCAGCCCCATACTCAGCGGGTCCGGCTCATATCCCGGAAGACTTCCCCCGATATAGGTCATCCAATACTTGTCCTCATACTTAAACGCCGTCTGACTGCCCTCCCACTGAGGGTCCAGCAGGCACAGACCGCCGTCGGCCTGGAGGCAGTCCCAGCCGCGCTCTCTCTGCTCCAGCAGCCGGCCCTCCACCGTCCAGTTCAGCAGATCGCTGCTTTGTGCCAGCCATGTCTCATAGCCCTCCTTCTCGGCCCCCGGCACATGCTTTGCAAAAACCATACCCCACGTACCGTCCGGTTTTTTAAAGACATTGGGGCAGTCAATATTTGCGCCGTCCTCGCACAAAACCATGCCCAGCTTCACCGGTGTCCTCATGGCTTCGTAAACAGCCGTCATCTCCTCATGGGAAATTATATAGTTATCCATCTTACAACCTCCGTTATTCCTTCACGCTGCCCATAATGAGCCCCTTGGCAAAGTGCTTTTGGAGCAGCGGATAAATGATCAATATAGGAAGCATGGCAATAAATATCTGCGCCGCATTTTTGGTCCGGTCGGAAATATTGGCCAGCTTTGCCAGATCCACCGCATTATTTTGATTGATCAGACTCTGCTGTACAAGCACCGTCTGCAAATAGCTCTGTAATGGATAAAGCTTCGTATTGCGCATGTACAAAAGGCCGGAAAACCAGTCGTTCCAATGTCCCACAAAAACAAACAGCAGTACCGTTGCCAGCGACGGCTTGGCCAGCGGCAGATATATACTCCACAATATTTTAAAATGTCCGGCACCATCGATCTTTGCGGCCTCCTCCAGCGCCTTGGGCGTGGAGCGGAAAAAGTTCATCATAAGGATCACATTGAAAATGGGCACGGCCCCCGGGAGCACCAGCGACCATATGGAATCCAGAAGCCCCAGATTATATACGACCAGATATGTAGGGATCAGACCGCCGGAAAACAGCATGGTAATCACAAAAAACCAGGAATACACATTTCTCCCGTGAAGCTCCCACCGCTCCTTGGACAGCGGATATGCCGCCAGCACGGTCAGCAGCATATTTACGATAATACCCAGGATCACCCGCTTTACCGTCACCCACGAGGCCATCCAAAACTCCACCTTTTCCAGGACATACCGGTAAGACTGGAGCGTAAACTCCACCGGCCACAGCCCCACCTCGCCCCGGGTCACCGCCCCGCTGGAGCTGAAGGACATGGCCAGTATATGGAGCAGCGGGAGCAGGCAGGTCAGTCCAAGCACCCCAAGCAAAACATAATCTATGATCAAAAACAGTTTTCTTGATGTCAACTTCTTGCTTTTCATTCCTACCCCTCCTAAAATATCCGGTAATTGGCAAACTTGCTGGCCAGAAAATACGATACACTGATGAGTACAAAGGATACAAGTGATTTAAACGTGCTGACCGCCGTGGAAATACTGTACTGCTGCTCAATCATACCCATCCGGTACACAAAGGTGTCGATAATATCCCCCGTCTCGTACACATTGGGCGAGAGCAGATTGTAAATCTGATCAAAGCCGGCATTGAGCACATTCCCAAGGCTCAGCGTAGTCATCAAAACAATAATGGGGATCATGCCCGGCAGCGTCACATGCCACGTCTGCTTCCACCGGTTGGCACCGTCGATCTTGGCTGCCTCATACAGATCCTGATTAATACCTGTCAGAGCCGCCAGATAAACGATGGTGCCGTAGCCAAAGCTTTTCCAGACATCGGTAATAATCATTGTCTTTGGAAACCACGACCGATCTCCCAGGAAAAAGACGCTGTCCAGCCCGAAAAAGCCAAGGATTTCATTGACAATACCCGACGACGGACTCAATATATCGATAAACACACCAGCCAGAATAACCCAGGAAATAAAATGGGGCAGATAAATAATCGTCTGCACCGACCGGATGAATACTTTATTTCTCAACTCATTTAACAAAAGCGCCACCGCAATGGGAACCACCAGATTCAGGACGATCTTCCAGATTGCAATAAAAATCGTATTATACAAAATCTGAGGTGTCGATGGCAAAGACATAATATACCTGAAATTATCAAGTCCAACCCACGGCGAACCAAATATCCCCTTAAAAGGATCGAAATTTTTAAACGCTATAATAATACCGCCCATGGGCAGGTAGTTAAATATAATCACCAGTGTAACCGGAAGCAGCAGCATTAAATGCAGCGGCCATTCCTGCTTCAGAATCGTCTTCAGCGACTTCTTATTCCGAAACTCGTGCTTTACCTGCTTCCTCATTGCCTTCTCTTCACTCTTATGCGCCTTCTCCAACTCCTTCACCGAATTCGCCATAATTTCCCTCCTACTCGCCAAAACTTTAATTACAAATAAAAAATCAAAACGCCTCCTGCCTGCCCTTAATCGCCACCTTTGTTTTGCAAGACACATCCCGCAGAGCCGGGGCAAAAGCATTCAGGGCCGGGGAATCCGGTCCGGGGCGCCTGCGCACGGCTTTACCGTCCAAGCGCCGGACCCGGCCCAGATTCCCTGGCACCCTGCCGCTTTTCCCGTCAGATCAATGCGCTGCGTACCATTCGTTCACTTCATTCGTAATATCCGCGCCGCCAAGACTGTTCCATTTCTCAACAAAATCATCATAGTCTGAAATATCCGCTTCACCGGTAATAATCTTTGTATAAGTCTCAAGCTGCATCGTGTTCAGTGTAGCCATCTTAGAGCTCATTGTCGGTGTGGAACCGCCGTAAAACTCATCGATGATCAGTGCGTTCTTCTGCTCATAATCATTCAGTACACCAATCGAGCCGCCTTCGCCAAAGATCCGGTCGTAACCCCAGCCCTGATTATTCTCGGCCACCGGATTGTCCTGCCACTGTTTAATGGAAAGATAATTCTGTTCAGCTTCCTTATTATCCTCGATCAGAGATGTGTCTCCTTTAAGCGCTGCCGTACATGCCTTCCAGATCTGGATATTTTTATCCGGCTGTGCAATGGCCAGCTTAGCCAGCTTAAACGGCTCCTGATATTTGTCAGTTGTAACGAAATAAGAAATATCCCCATCGCCAAAAGCATCCTCCACAAACAGATTCAGCATTTTAACAACCGCTTCCGGATGCTCATAATCCTTTCTGACCGCATAATAACCCTGTACGCCAATGGGCACCATCGGTTTACAATAGCTTCCATCCACGGTCGGCAGCGGTCCGCTGATCCAATCATAACCGTCGATCATACCGGCAGCCACTGAGGACCAAAGGTAATCCCCACCTTACCACTTGTCAGATCCTCACAGATGGCATTGCCATCCTTCACAACAAATTCCCTGTCCAGCGCACCGTCCTGATATAATCCGGCCAGTATTTCCAGTGCACTCCGTGTAGAATCAGTAACGCCGCCATAGACAAGCTTGCCGTCATCGCCCTTTACCCAGTTGATGGGATAAGCGCCCATACCGTGGAAGTATCCGGCAATGGAACCGATCTGGCCGTTCTGGTAAAGCTCATTATATATAGCAACGCCATAGGCATCCTGGCCGCCATAATCGGCTTCTGCAAAGATTTTTGCCAGCTCCACAAGCTCGTCAATGGTCTTTGGAAATTCCTTACCGGACTTTTCAAGCCAGTCGGAGCGCACCCATAAAAGCTGAGCACTGTCGGTGGACGGATTCGTTCTGGGCAGCGCATACATAACCTGGCCATCGTAGCAGCTTCCAAGACCTGTGCCGCCGTCATAATTCATAATCTCTTTAAGCAGGTCGGATGCATACAGATCAAACACCTCGGATAAATCTGCAAGCTGGTCATTTTCATAAAGCGTTTGGAGATTCTTATCACCGACCTTAAAGGCCATAACATCCGCCAGATCTCTTGAAGTAATACTCATAGCCACCTGCTGGTCATACTGGGAAGCATCCACGATCCATTTATCCTGCACCTGAATATTGAGCTTATCCAAATAATGTCTTGACCACAGGTTGTCCTCCCAGGACTCTCCCTCATTGAACTTTACGGAATCATCCTTCTGGGCGAAAAATGACATGGTAATCGTTTCATCATATTTTCCTAAAGGATCAATATCCTCCTTTGATGCCGGAGTTTGAACTTCTCCTGTCTCAGCCTTCGCCCCATCGCCGGCCTGTGTCTGCTTTTGAGTCTCGCCATTCTTGCCGCCACCGCAGGCTGCCAGCAATGTTGTCAGCGCCAGTACTACAACCATAAGCAAATACATCTTTTTTCTCATAATGTTACCTCCTCTTAACCTTTAACATGCTTTTTTTGATAAATTAAGTATACGATTTTATCCAAACGATATCTATATTCATTTCTGGATATGGTATTCATAATTAAACAAGACAGCGTCCATGCAGTGAATACAATGCTTAAATATTTATTCTGTTTTAAATACGCAATGTATTGAACATATGGCTCATTCACGTTACAATAATCTTATTAACATTTATCCGGAGAAAAATTATGATTAAAGAAATCACCCATCTATCAGAAAAAGTAAAAATATGCTCAGATATATTAAACAATCTTACCGAATGGTTTGGAATACCGGAAAGCACGGCTGCTTATATTAAAGAAAGTAAAAATATGCCTTTTTTTGCCGCCTTTGTACAAAACGATCCCGCAGGATTTATTGCACTGAAGGAAACCGGCAGGGCTACGGCTGAAATATTTGTCATGGGTGTTCTAAAGGAATATCACAGAAATGGCATTGGAAAAGAGCTTGTTTTCACAATTGAACATTACGCAAAAGAAAACGGTTATGACTTCCTTCAGGTCAAAACCGTAAAAATGGGCTGCTATAAAGAATATGACAGAACCAATTGCTTTTATCTGTCCATGGGCTTTAAAGAATTTGAATGTATCCCATCACTTTGGGATTCCTGGAATCCCTGCCAAATATATGTAAAATACATACGGTAAGCCAGTTGACGGCTGACGGCCGGATCAACGTAAATTGTCATTTGTACATACCATGTATTGCATATATGGCAATGATAAGTATCATAACGATTCGACCCCAGGACCGCCTGAAACAAAAGAGCTATCGCTTCACAATTGTGAAAAATCACATCGTGAGGCGGCGGCCCTTTTGTTAGTTTTTATTGACACCTGTAATCCTTACAATTCCTCCGCCTGCACGGCCGAAACGCCCTCCAGAACAGATAAGCAGTATGGACATTTTACAGCATCCTTATGTATTTCCGATTTGCAGTAAGGACATATTTTTGTAGCCACTTCCACCGGAGCTTCCTCCTGCGTTCTTCTCAGCTTATTGATCCCCTTCACAAAAAGGAAAACGACAAAAGCCATAATGATAAAATTAATGACACCGGTAATAAAGTTCCCGTAGGCAAGTACGGATGCGCCCGCATCTCTGGCGGCCTGGAGATTAGCATATTCATTGCCATCCAGAGCAATAAACAGCTCGGAGAAATCCAGCTTCCCCGTAAAAATGCTTAATACCGGAGTAAAAATATCATCCACCACGGATTTTACCAGAGCAGTAAATGCTGAACCGATAATGATACCGACGGACATATCGATCATATTTCCCTTGACTGCAAACTCTTTAAACTCTTTGAGCATAACATAGAACCTCCCTGAATATATAAAATTTTATACATTCAGAGTATCACACATTAGAATAAAAATAAAGTCGAAATCCGTCGAAAGAGTTCCTTCAAATAAGCCGGTGAAGTTACTGTTTACTGCCTGCCAGAGAACAGCTACACGTTATTCGACAACAATACGTACGGTAAATGTAAATTCATCTTCGATCTGGTATTGGTCAGCCAGCACCGGACCACAGCTATTGGAGCCGATCCCGGCCTGTTTGTAGTCCAGGCAGAGAACCGTGTGACTGCATGGACTCAGCTCGTAATTGTGGGCGCACCGCGTCAGCTCCTCCTGGGTATACCGGGATGCATTAAAGCTGAATGGAACATCGGAAACTGCGGTGAGCTGTTTTCCGGAACTTGCCAGGGTAACATAATCGCAACCGTCATGGCTTCCGTTTTCCTGGGGCCGGAGATAGTCTTCATGCAGGGCGGATACAGGAGTGGTAAAGCAGCCATACCCGGAGGCGCGGCGCTTGTCGCAGTAGGATTCATTGGGGCCAATGCCGCAGTAGGTCACACGGTCCATCTCCATAGGCAAAAACATCCGTATACCAAAGCGCGGCAGCGGCGGCAGCTCACTGTTTTTACGGACAGACATAGATACATCCACGGTTCCTGAGCTATGCACGATCCACTGGACATCCATACTCAGCAGCTTCTGCATCGTATCCGCCACCAAGGAAAGGCAGCTTTCGATATAAAGCCAGCCATTGTCCTCATGCCATTTTGTACTGTAACACCGGGAGTAACTGTGGTCATACCGGGCACGCATCCATTCCTGCTTAATATTGCGGTCATTGTCCGTGGGTGCCCGCCAGATATTATATTCCATGGGCCGCTCCAGCAGTATGCGGTTTTGATGATTCATCACATCAAACTGCCCGGTCAGCTTATTATAGCGGTAAAAGAAGCCATCTGCATGAATTTCGATATAGCGGTCGCTCTCAGTCACACAGAAGGCGGAGCCAGCAGCCGGTGATAGCTGCTCTGCGCAGGCCTGCGGCGACCGTTCTTCGGCGCGCTGCTGCAACTGCTCTGCGCAGGCCGGCGATGGCCGCCCTTCGGCGTCAGAACTGCACGCATCGGCCGGCGCCATCATAAGCTGTACGGCCGTGTGGTTTCTGTTATCTGCCGTCGCAAGCGTAAGCTCGTCAAATCCGAAGCTGTGTTCATTGCCAAACAGATCATTTTCAAACAAAGCGCTTTCAACTGCCGGATAATACGTCAGTTTAAGGAAACACTTTCCACGTTCCGGAATATGTTCATTCAATCCGTTAAACGTAACAATGCCATTTTGATGCGGCGCAATATCAGGCATCTGCGCAGCGTCAATGCTTTCTGTATAAATAACCTTGCCGTCACAGGTGATCTCACAGTTCAACTGCAGATACCCCTTCAGACTGATGAAATCCATATAATTGTGCAGCGTCACCTGCCCGTTTTTCTGATCAAAGTCCACGACCCGTGCAGGACGGTATACGTTTTTAAATTCCAAAAGGCCTGTGTGCGGTGTCCGGTCGGGATAAACGAGTCCGTCCATGCAGAAATTTCCATCGTGGGGGAACTCGCCGTGGTCGCCGCCGTACCAGAACATATCACGGCCATCCGCGGTCTTGCCCTTATAAATGGCATGATCGCACCATTCCCAAACGAAACCGCCGCAAAATCCATCATACTTCTGGATAGAAGTAAAATAATCCTCCAAATCGCCAGGGCCGTTGCCCATAGCATGGGAATATTCACACATAACATAGGGCTTATCCGGCCCCTTTGCAAAATATTCATCGATATTTGTTAAGGACGGATACATCCTGCTATAAATGTCAATATCCGAATAATCGTATTTGCGGTCCGAGTCGGTATAAATGGCGCTTTCATAGTGGGTCAGCCGGGTCTTATCAAAATCCTTTGTCCACTTTAGTGCGGCCTCAAAAGTGCAGCCGTAGGCACATTCATTGCCCATGGACCAGATAACAACCGACGGACGGTTTTTATCGCGGCACACCATCCGGCGTGTTCGGTCCACTGTCGCCTCCGTCCAGGCCGGATTATTGGCAATAGCCCGGTTCCAACGGCGGAACCAGTTCTCAGGTGTTGCCTCCTTCATATAAACATAGGCGGTTCCGTGGCTCTCATTGTCCGCTTCATCGATGATGAAAAAACCAAGCTCATCGTAGAGATGATAGTACTGAGGGCTGTTCGGGTAGTGACTTGTGCGGATAGCATTCACATTGTGCCGCTTCATAAGGAGCAGATCCTTTTTTATCTGTTCCGGGGCAATAGTAAATCCGGTAAATGGATCGCTGTCGTGACGGTTGACACCATGGAATTTGACTGGCTGGCCATTCACAAGGACTACGCCGTCGCTCACTGTGATCTCACGGATGCCCAATCGGTCAGTGATCACCTCCGAACCACATTCATAAGTAATCGTATAAAGATACGGCGCCTCCGGATTCCAAAGTGTGGGTGACGAAAGCTCAAGGCGCACATGGCCTTCCCCCTCCGCCTGTGCGGCCACGTGGCCGTCGGCGTCAAATATGGTTACAGCGACCGGCCGCGTCTCGTCAATATAAGTAAAATCAATATCCACAAGGGCGTTCCTGTCCTTAATTTCCGTGGTCAGAAAGTAATCAAATACCCCCTGTTCCGGCCGTTTAAGCAAGTATACATCCCGGAAAATACCGCTCATACGGAATTTATCCTGATCCTCCATGTAACTGCCGTCACACCATTTGAGCACGAGGACGGCCAGACGATTTTCACCGTCACGCAGGCAGTCAGTCACATCAAACTCACTGGTCGTATGGGAAACCTGGCTGTACCCTACATAGCGTCCATTAATCCATACATAAAAGCAGGAATCCACACCCTCGAAATTCAGGTAGGCGCGGGGCGCCGGGGCATCCTTTTCATAGTTAAATGTATGCACATAAGTGCCGCATGGATTTTCGGCAGGCACGTAAGGCGGGTCCATAGGAAATGGATAGCGGGTATTTGTGTACTGCTGGTGGTCATAGCCGTACATCTGCCAGCATCCCGGAACGGGAATCGTATCCATGGCGGACGTATCATAATTTTCCCGGAAAAATTCATCCGTCACATCATAAATGCTGTTATAGTAGCTAAAATGCCATGAGCCGCTAAGAAGCTGAAAGCGGTCGGACTGCTCCCGGCTGTGGATGACCCGGTCGTCTTTTAACGAAGCGGGGATATAGTAAGCACGGTCCGACATAGTGTTCTCGTGCAATATATCAAGATTTTCATAATGCTTTGGTACGATCATAAAATACTCCTCCTCAAACGTTTTCTTTTATCCATTATACGATAATCGGGGGGAGAAATGCCATAGCAGAGATTGGACAATATATGCACAAAATGAGAGTGAAGTAATGTTTGACATATATTGAAATGCAGAATAAAATAATAAAAGGATATTATATATCATGTTTATGTGAAGGAGGCAATCGAGATGAGATATATTAAAAGAATCGCAGGCTATTTACTGCTTACCGCCATACTGTCTATTTCCATGGGAACGGTCACCGGCTGTCAAAAATCCAGCCCCAAAACAGGGGATGCCATTGTCACATTTCAATTAACCCCTTCATCGGACGGCGTAGATGCATTTATGGACCTTTTGGGAGCGTACGATTCCGGATACACATCGGATACATGTTTTAATGTAACGCCGGAGGATATTCAAAAGAAATATGGTTTTAATATTTTTAAGTTTGATTCATCCTGCAACAGTTTTTTGCTGTATGAAAATCAAGTATATCCCCTTGGTATTGGTTTTGGTGGATTAGGCGCAACGTCCTTCGCCGTTGCCGATCTCAATGGCGACGGCTCTGTTGAATTATATTTTACATATTCGTGGGGTTCTGGCCTCCACCGCTCTCAGGCAGGATACTTTGATACAGCCAGCAACGAGATGACCGATCTGGATTTTATAAATTATGACAAAGATTCCGTTTTAGCCGTGGACAATGGACAAACGCTGTGCCTGTACGATGGGGAATGTGATGTGGCGTCCTTTGTCGATATTAAAATTTCGGCTGGCGATAAAATAGCGTCAATTTTATGTGAATCTGGAAAAATAACGGCTGCCAAAACAGCCGGGCAGGCAGATTGAGGTTGAATAAGATATGTACACAAATACCGGTTATCTAAACCATAAGGACACAGACCAGGAGATCATCGATGAACCGCTGGTTATTGAAAGCTGCGGTGTTTATCGGCTCATCAGACGACCAAGTATGGTAACGACCCGGCCGATGGGCAGGAAGGATTATCAGCTCATCTATATATTTACAGGAAAAGTGGAGTTTATATTGAACGGGCAGGTACAGGTACTGACCGCCGGAAATATGGTTTTATACCATCCGCATGAACCGCAGAATTACATTTACAGACTGGAGGACAGCCCGGAAGTCTACTGGATACATTTCACCGGATACGACGCCGAACGATTGCTGAATGAAGCGGGCTTTAAAGATCAAAACACAGTTTATGTGGGCGGCTCCGCCTATTATGGACAGACGTTCCTTCAAATCATCCGTGAGCTCCAGGTACAGAGAAATTGTTTTGACGAGCTCATCGCCGTGGCATTCCGGCATATGCTGCTGACCTTAAAAAGACAGCTTTGGGAGCAGCAAAATCACCAGGAACGTATCACCAAAGAGGTAGAAAGCGCTATCCATTACTTCCATGAAAATTATGCAAAACCTATAAATATCGAGGAATATGCAAAAAGCCAGCATATGAGTATAAGCTGGTTCATTCGCAGCTTCCGGCAGTATACCGGCGTGCCGCCCCGCCAGTATATTATCATGGTCCGCATCGCCAAGGCCAGAGAACTGCTGGACGGCAGCGACTGCAATATTAATGAGATCAGTGCGATGGTCGGATATGACAATGCACTCTATTTCAGCCGGATATTTAAAAAGCAGGAAGGAATTTCCCCACTGATGTATAAGAAGCAAAATCGAGGAACAGCCGGACGCTTACCAAAAGAAACACTTTAACCGTCTGAAAATGACCATCACCGTTCGAGCGTGTTTGAAAATTACTTCCCGTCACTCAGGATATTTCTCCGATACTCGTTGGGCGTAATTCCGTAGCTGTTCTTAAAGCTCCTTATAAAGTTCGCCGGCGACGAATACCCCAACCGTTCCCCGATCCGCTGAACCTTGATACACGGATCTGCCAGAAACTCCCTGGCCCTCTGCATTTTTTTGTTACTGATATACTCAGACAAATTGATTCCTTTGGCATTTTTATAGAGCTTGGACAGATAGTAGGTATTAAAAAACACCTTCTCCGCTACCATGGCGATGTTTATGCCATTTTCTATATTTTCATCCACAATTTTTTCTACCCTGGCAATAAGCTCCGCCACCTCGGACAGATTCGTACGCTCACTGACCTTAAATATGGCCTCCCCCAGCCGGTAAAGATAGTCCGCCCGCTCCTCCCAGGTAGCATACTCCTCCATATTGGTCAGCGGTGACAATGCCAGCTCAAAAGGCAGCTTCTCATAAAGCCCGGTCTGATTAATATAATTCAGATAAGTTACCGATAATGTCAGATAAATTTCCTTGGCATGAATATTATGCCGGCTGCGGATGTGGCGTATCTCCTCAAGAATCGGCTCCAGCTCGCTAAAGAAGGCGCTGCGGTTCAGATGCTCCAGCGCAGCCGTAAGCTTCTGCCTGCGGCCGGGGAAATCCTCTGTACTCACCTCGCTGAACTCATCCTGCTCCTTCTGATGTACAAGCCTTTGCAGTTCCTCATAGGTCATCTGGCTGCCCTCCAGGAGAAGTTGCATTTTAAGCATATCATAAAACCGGTAAAAAAATCCGGGAAGCATATCAAAGCGCTTCCCTTTGCTTACGACGATCAGTGACCGCACATCCATGCTCTGCTCCAAATGCACCTGAAACAGATCCAGCAGATTCATCAGATACCTTTGAAGATCCCCGGACCGCTCCATATCCGGCTGGATCAGCCAGAAAAGCGCCTTACTCATAGGCAGAGGGAAAATATGAAATTGCTCAGGCAAATGGTTTTTCAGCAGCGCATTGATTTTAAAGGCCCACTGCATTTGTTCTCCCGAGGTCCGCACCTGGTTCCCGACCTGCGACACCTGTGTGCCCACAACATACACCTCCCGCTCCAGATCCAGGCAAAGCCCCACCTCCTCAAGCTTTTGACGCTTAAACTCCTCCAGCGTGATTTCACCATTAAAGTAACTGAGCACAATTTCCTTGATCAGCCGCTCTCTCGACTCTTTTTCCAGCTCCACCACAGTGGGCACCACTTCCTTAAAGCTTGCTTCAATTTCAGCCATCACATCATGGACCACAGTCTGAACCTTTCCTACACCCTCGGCTTTGATCACATAACGCACATTTTTATACTGAATCGCCTTATACGCGTAATCGAAGCTTTCAAAACCGGTCAGGAAAATCACGCGGCACGCAGGCCACAGAGCGGTCATCTGTTCGTAAAGGCCAAAGCCGTCCGTTTCCGGCATATTAATATCGGTCAATAAAATATCGATCCGCCGTTCCCTGGCAATATCCAGGCCATCCATAGCGCTATAACTTCTATAAACCTGGAGCTGTTCCGAATTTTCACTTTCAAACATGGAAAACAGCCCATCCGCAATAATCATTTCATCATCCACAATCAGTAAATTATACATGCTTCCCTCCAAAATTTATAGCCACAGTTACTTTCAGTCCGCCCTCCGGACGCTTTTCAAAGCGCAGGCCGCTGTCCTCTCCAAAGAATATTTTAAGACGGCGGTGTATATTGAAAATACCGGACATAGTAATATCCTCCGTCCTTTGTGTAAGCCGTTCTCTCAGCGCTCCGACGACCGCATCCGTTATATTTTCACCATTATCCTCCACAATAATATCCAGTGCATCCTCTGCGCGTATCTCATACCTGATTTTTAAAATACCACCCTGACGGCGCTTTTCCAGACCATAAGCAATTGCATTTTCAATCAATGGCTGGATGATCAGCTTGGGCACCATTTTATCTTTAAAATCCGACGGCGTCTCCTCGATATCTACCTGAAGCCGGTTAGAAAAACGGGTCTGCTGGATATCCGCATAGAGGCCGGCATAAGCCATTTCCTCCTGAAGCGTAAGCATATCCTTATTATTTTTCACTATAAATTGAAAATACTGCCCAAGCTGCTGCGCAAAGCTTTCCACAAAATCCATATCCCCCTGCCGGGCCATAACAGAAATAATAAACAAGCTATTATAAAGAAAATGGGGATTGATCTGGGATTGGAGCTGCTTTAGCTCCGCCCTCTGAGTGAGGATCTCCTGCTCATACACCTGCTCGATCAGGTCCTTTGTCTTGACAACCATCCGGTTAAAACGATGATACAGATATTGAAACTCATCCTTTTTATCATAGGACAAATGCACAGAAAAATCGCTCTTCTCCACGCTGCGCAACGCCTCCACAAGTATGTTCACCGGCTTTTGGACCATATTATAAATGTTTATCGAAAACAGGACAATAACAATAATTACTAAAATTATAAAAACAATAACCCAATTTTTAAACATGGAAAAGACCGGAAAATTGTCCTCAAAGCTCAAAAACTTAATGAGCGAGAGCCCCGTCGTCGGAGAAACCTGATGGAGTACAAGATAATCCACGCCATCCAGCTTCAAAATCTGCTGTCCGAACGCCTCCTGTTCAAGAACAATACGTGCAATCCGCAATGCCAGCGCTTCATCCTCTCCCCTGAAATTATAGTAGGAGAGGTCGTCATTGAGCAGGATGGTTGAGCTGTTCTCCAGGTAATCCCCCTGGGTCATATAGTCCATAATCTCACTCTGAGACAGCTCGGCTACAAGGAAAAAAGAGGCGTCCTGCTCCACCCGGGCATAATTTAAATTATCCACAGAGGTGGAGACCATAATAAGCTTATCATCATAAATATTTACCTTATCCATGCTTTCCGGATGCCCAAGAATATAGTTATACTCCTCGTAATCCATGGAACCATTAATATTATAGGAAGAAATTGTTTTTTCAATTTGCCGCAGGTGCACCCGCACATCTGCCACAAAGCTGGACACCAGCTTAATCTGTGTAAACTGTTCATTAATCCGCTGGATGGCTTTGGCCCGCTCCACAATGGAAAAAGCTTCCGGGAGATTGGCCAGTGTGCGCATATCGCTGTTATTATTGCAGAAATAGCGCTGGAGATTAAGAATCGTGTTGACCTGGGAATCAAACTTATCCAGATTTCCCTCCATCTGCTCCCAGGTCAGGGAAAACGCCTGATCCCGCACAATTTTCTCGGACTCCATATTCAGCCAGACCCCCGCTGCGATAATCGGCACAATGATAATCATAAACGCTGCTACAAGCTTTGGAAATATGGATTCCCACCATGTCTTTTCTCTCGGAGATTTTCTCACCGCTCCTGCCTCCTGTCATCGATTCAAGTTTCAACCGGCACTTTATAAAAAGCCAGAGGCGGCATGTGCGTTACCTTATCCAGCGGCAGCAAAAACGCCGGAAGCGCCTGCCACGCAAAGGACAGGCAGGCCCCGCCATAAACCGGGCGCCCCAACTCCAGATTAAGCCGGTCCTCATTTTCCATACATGCATACACACGCTTTATGGGTACAACACCTTTGCCGTCCTCCACCGTAAAGCCATAAGGCTCCGCCTTTTTCCCGGCCAGTATAAAACCCTGAGTAACATTTCGGAATATAACGACCAGTGTTGCATCCCTTACAAGCTCTACTTTTTCCACATCGGGCGCTCCATGCGGTGTCGTTTTATATAAAACACTGCCGCTCTGCCGCGCCAGACGCTCCCCAAGAACCATATTGGAAGCTCCGTTATTATGGATGCCATCGCCAAGACCACACTGGATCGTAGGCAGCACGCAGACTCCTTCCAGTTCCCGGGCTGCAAGACGCTGCGCCTCACGGACAAGCCCCCACGCGTCATCTAAAAGCCCTTCTGCATAACGGTTGACCTGACAGGTAAAAAAGGGAACTGTATATCCCAGATCCTGCCGTGTACGCCGGATCAGATCAAAATAATTACTCTTATAAGCCAGTGCCTGATCCATCGTATCCGTATCCGAACAGCCCTGATACCATAAAATACCTGCACATTTTCCACCGCAATCTCTCAGTCTTGACAGCATATTTTCATAAAGATCCCCTCCAGCCGCCCATCGGGAAATGGGGGAGCCGCCAAGGGCCGCTGCGATAAGACCCACTGGCATATGTGAAATCCGCGCAAAGCATTTTCCAAAGGCCAGATAAGGTGAAACACCGGAAACACCCATTTCCGTATTTGGCTCGTCCTCTGAAAATGTGGATTCATTCATTGGATGAGATGCCATATCCCAGCTCCGCCGGTTCCTGTATAAATGAACGTCCATACTGGGAGCATCAAAAATACTGTCCTGAGCATAGCCCGCTGCATTGGACTGCCCGGCAATAACGAATAGATCGCCCACCCCCAGATGCAGGCGTACATCCCCCCTAAACAACCAGCGCAACCCTTCCTGGGTGCTTATCGTATCCAAGCCGGTTTCCAGGCGGTACGGTCCGCCACCCGGAACACTTATACTGCTACAAAAAATGCCTGCAAATGGCTCACTTGTACAGGTATAATCACATACGGTCCACGGGATGACCGGTCGATTGTCATCTTCACTCATAATCCGTACTTTGGGTACTGCTTTTACAACCCCTACATTCTTTGCAGCCTCCGGTACGGCAAAGCTTCCCCGAATTTCCATCCGCCCGAAGCCGCCGTCCTGCTGGACAATCTGCCAATCTGAAATACCCTGCTCTATTTGTACACCAAACATAAATACGCCTCCTACTGATTTCTATATTGGTTTTATTCTAGAGCATGACGTTCCGTCAGGGTCAAGTATTTTTTCTGCCAAAACAAAAAAAGTCCGTAAATGTAATCATTTACGAACTTTTTGCTCCCCCTGCCGGGCTCGAACCAGCGACAACTCGGTTAACAGCCGAGTGCTCTACCGACTGAGCTAAGGAGGAATAATGGTATGTGAATATATACCTTCAAAACTGCACATTCAAATATGTTTAATCAAACCATAATAGAAACTTAAGGTCAAGCCCTCGACCGATTAGTAACAGTCAGCTCCATGTGTTGCCACACTTCCACCTCTGCCCTATCTACCTTGTCGTCTTCAAGGGGTCTTACTAGAT
>CABJAM010000003.1 GCA_902363555.1 Lachnospiraceae bacterium
AGTTCATTAATATTCACCATATATAAAATACAAAAGATTGACAAAAAATTTCCAGCATCCACAAGGAATACTGGGATATTTTGGGAATGGATGCTTCCAAACTCAGGAGATTTATATGGAAGCCGGAGCGGATTATGTGGTTGCCAATATGAGCGGCGTGGTGCCACTGGTACGGATGCTGTCGAAATAAATATGAATACAGGGCTTGACAGCCGGTGAAAATGTGCTAAAATACAAAGAGATACGTCAAAAGGCGAAGAATGTGTCAGTAAGCATATGTTTTCTTTCAGAGAGAGGGGGTCACCGGCTGCAAGCCCTTTTAAGTTCAGATATATGCCGAATTTTCTCACAGGAGCCGTATCTTTGAAGTCCATCCGCAGGGCGTGGGCCTTTGGTCGGAGGGATGCGTAGGAGATAACGTTGGTGCACGTTACGCACAAAGTGAGTGCCTTTAAGCGGCGGTAAAGTCTTTTTGGACGATGGCCGACGGTTAAGGAATCAGGGTGGTACCGCGGAAATTTATTTCGTCCCTATATTTTTATTGGGGCGTTTTTTTATGCCCAAAAACGGAAAGGAAGAATGATCATGCAGAACAAATTAAAGCAGATTCGTGACGAAGCCATTGCGAAGATCAACAGCGCCGGTGAGCTGGATAAGCTCAATGATATCCGCGTGTCTTTTTTAGGCAAGAAAGGCGAATTGACATCCATTATGAAATCCATGAAGGATTTAAGCCCGGAAGAGCGTCCGGCCTTCGGTCAGATGGTGAACCAGGCCAGAGCTGAGATTGAAAATGCTCTGGAGGATATGAAATCCTCACTGGCTAAAAAAGCCCGTGAATTACAGTTGAAGTCGGAAGTGATCGACGTCACGCTGCCGGCCCGGAAAAATAATGTGGGCCATCGTCATCCAAACAGCATCGCCCTCGACGAGGTGGAACGTATTTTCGTAGGTATGGGTTATGAGGTTGTGGAAGGTCCTGAGGTGGAAAAGGACTACTATAACTTTGAAGCATTAAATATTCCTGAAAATCATCCGGCCAGAGATGAGCAGGATACTTTCTATATTAACGCCAACATGCTGCTGCGCAGCCAGACGTCAGGCGTGCAGGTGCACACCATGGAGACACAGCCATTGCCGATCAAGGTCATTGCCCCGGGCCGTGTGTACCGCTCCGATGAGGTGGACGCCACCCATTCGCCATGCTTCCATCAGATCGAAGGTCTGGTCGTTGGCAAGGACATTACCTTTGCAGACCTCAAAGGTACACTGGCTGAATTTGCAAGAGAACTGTTCGGTGAGGAGACAAAGGTGAAATTCCGCCCCCATCATTTCCCGTTCACAGAGCCCAGTGCCGAGGTGGATGTGACCTGCTTTAAGTGCGGCGGCAAGGGCTGCCGGATGTGCAAGGGCTCCGGCTGGATTGAAATTTTAGGCTGCGGTATGGTGCATCCTAATGTGCTGCGCATGAGCGGCATTGATCCGGATGAGTATTCCGGCTTTGCCTTCGGTGTGGGCCTTGAACGTATTGCCCTGCTGAAATATGAAATCGATGACATGCGCCTTATGTATGAAAATGATGTCCGGTTTTTGAAACAGTTCTAATAGAAAGGATGAACATAGAATGAATACACCATTATCATGGATTAAAGCTTATGTGCCGGGCCTTGACGTGACTGCCCAGGAATATACCGACGCCATGACTTTATCCGGCTCAAAAGTGGAAGGCTATGTGGAGCTTGATAAAAATCTTGAAAATATCGTCGTGGGTCAGATTTTAAAAATCGAAAAGCACCCCGATGCCGATAAATTGATCATATGTCAGGTAAATGTGGGGCAGGAGGTGCCCATTCAGATCGTGACCGGCGCTCCAAATGTCAGCGAGGGCGATCTGGTGCCCGTGGTTTTAGTGGGCGGCAAGGTGGCCGGCGGCCATGACGGCGGCCCCATGCCGGAGGATGGCATTAAAATTAAAAAGGGCAAGCTGCGCGGTGTGGAAAGCTACGGTATGATGTGCTCTATCGAGGAGCTGGGAACAAGCCGCGACATGTATCCGGAGGCCCCGGAAAACGGTATTTATATTTTCCGTGAGGACGACGGCGTAAAGCCGGGCGACGATGCTGTGAAGGCGCTGAACCTGGATGACGTTGTTGTGGAATATGAGATCACCTCCAACCGTGTGGACTGCTTCGGTATCCTTGGTATTGCCAGGGAGGCGGCAGCCACCTTCCGTCTGCCTTTTGAGCCGCCGGTTGTGGAAGTGAAGGAAAATGACGAGGATGTCAATGACTATATCAAGGTGGAGGTGGAGGACCCGGATTTATGCCCCCGCTATACCGCCCGTGTTGTGAAAAATATCAAAATCGGCCCTAGCCCGAAGTGGATGCAGCGCCGTCTGGCTTCCCAGGGCATCCGGCCTATTAATAATATTGTGGATATTACCAACTATATTATGGAGGAGTACGGCCAGCCGATGCACGCCTATGACCTGGATACGATCATGGGCCGCAAGATCATTGTGCGCCGTGCAAAGGACGGGGATGAGTTCGTTACGCTGGACGGTCAGACCCGTAAGCTGGACAAAAACACACTGATGATCTGTGACGCGGAGGCGCCCATTGGCATTGCCGGTATTATGGGCGGCCAAAACTCCATGATCACTGATAAGGTGGAGACGATGCTTTTTGAGGCGGCCTGCTTTAACGGCACGAATATACGTCTGTCCGGACGCCGCATGGGAATGCATACCGACGCCCAGGGCAAGTTTGAAAAGGGTCTGGACCCGAATAATGCCAAGGCTGCCATTGACCGTGCCTGCCAGTTGATCGTGGAGCTGGGCGCCGGTGAAGTTGTGGGCGGTACTGTGGATGTGTACAGCAAGCCTATGGAGTCCAGAACGATTCCATTTGATGCGGATAAGGTGAATAAGCTTTTAGGCACGGATCTGAGCCTGGAGCAGATGCTTGAATATTTTAAACCGCTGGAGCTGACCTATAACGCCGAAACAAAGGAAGTGACCGTGCCGACCTTCCGTCAGGACCTTGTGGGCCTGGCCGATCTGGCCGAGGAAGTGGCCAGATTTTACGGCTATGATAATATTCCCACCACACTTCCCAGCGGTGAGGCAACCACCGGCAAACTTTCCTTTAAGCTGCGCGTGGAAGCTGTTGCCCGGGAAACTGCGGAATTTTGCGGATTTTCCGAGGCCATGACCTTCTCCTTTGAGAGCCCGAAGGTATTCGATAAGCTGCTGATCCCGGAAGATGACAAGGCCCGTCAGGCCATTGTGATCTCCAATCCTCTGGGCCTGGATTTCAGTATCATGCGCACGCTGCCGTTAGACGGTATGCTGACCTCCCTGGCGATTAATTATAACCGCCGGAACAAGGAAGCCAAGTTGTATGAGCTGGCTACTATTTATGTACCAAAGGAACTGCCGTTGACCGATTATCCCGATGAGCGTCAGCAGCTTGTGTACGGAATGTACGGCGAGGGCGATTTCTTTACGCTCAAGGGCGCTGTGGAAGAATTTCTTGAGCGCATCGGCATGAAGGACTTAAAGACCTATGATCCCAACGCCGGAAAGATCTACCTGCATCCAGGCCGCCAGGCAAATATTATTTACGATGGCCAGGTGATCGGATATCTGGGCGAGGTCCATCCGGAGGTGTGCGATAATTACGATATCGGCACCCGCGTATATGTGGCTGTGCTGGATATGCCTTTGGTCGTGGCGAAGGCGACCTTTGACCGCAAGTATGAGGGGATTGCCAAGTATCCGGCAGTGAACCGCGACATCAGTATGGTGATGAAGAAGGAAATTCTTGTGGGCCAGGTGGAGGATGTCATCCGCAAGTGCGGCGGCAGTATTCTGGAAAGCTTTAATCTGTTTGACATTTATGAGGGCGCTCAGATCAAGCCGGGCTGCAAGTCCGTAGCTTACTCCATTACGTTCAGGGCAAAGGACCGTACACTGGAGGATAAGGACGTTAATACGGTGATGGCTAAGATTTTGGATCAGCTTGAAAAGATGGGGATTGAGCTGAGAAAATAAAAGGCGGACGTCAAATGGCGCCATTAAAAGGCGGTCGTGAGAAATTACAGACGCCTGCAAACGCAGGATCTCTGCAAATCGAGGGCGGCGGTGCCGGATGGTCATAAACTTCCGGCATCGCCGCCTTGTTGTGCAAAGCAATGAGCCATGAAGGGGGATTCAGATTTATGAAAATTGGGGTGATTCAAGCGTCTTCTCAAGCAGACAAAAATGAAATGCTCTATAATTACACAGTGGAAGCCGTTGAAAAACATGGTTATGAGGTAATTAATTTCGGGTGTTTCTCGGATGAAAGAGAAATTTTTTCTTATATTGATATTGCAATTGACATCAGCCTGCTTTTAGCATCAAGGTCCGTTGATTTTATTGTAACGGGATGTTCTTCCGGGCAGGGTATGATGTTGGCATGCAACAGTCTCCCATATGTGTTATGCGGATATATTCAGACGCCTCAGGATGCGTTTTTATTTGGCAGAATCAATGATGGTAATGCAGTTTCTTATCCTTTAGGTTTAAATTTCGGATGGGCCGGAGAAATTAATTTGAAATGCACATTGGAAAAATTGTTTGACGCACCATTTGGCATCGGATACCCGGCAGAAGATGCGTCCAGAAAAAAACAGGATGCAGTCCTTTTAAAACAAATCAATTCCATTAGCAAACGGAATGCGGCAGATGTATTTGCGGCAATGAATCCGGCATTATTTCGAAAGGCACTTTCAAGAAATAATGTCGTAGACTACATATTCAGAAATGGCAGCAATACTGAATTAAGAAATTTGATGATAGCAAACGGCGCAAAAAACTTTAGTTAGCTGTCTGAGTTATGCAGGCACTTGAGTGGAGCGATGATGTGATTATCTAAGTATCTGAAGCAGGCTATGGGAGAAATTTTAAAATTTCAACCCTAAATTATAACATGACATACAGTTGGCATATTCATTTTGCTAAAATACTACTATAACAGTCTAAAATCGATCTAAAAAAAGAAACGAGGGGGAAAACGCATATGCAAAAGAAAATAAGCTGCTGTGGCACAATCTGTTCTTCATGCGACTATTATCCAGCCGACTGCCAGGGCTGTGAAGTCATCGAAGGCCATGTATTCTGGCTGGAATATACGGGAGAAAGTATATGTGATATTTATGACTGCTGTAAGAATCAGAAAAAATATGTCCATTGCGGACAGTGTACAGAGCTGCCATGCTGCCGCTATGAACGTGACGACCCGACCAAAACGCCGGAAGAAAATAAAGAGGATCATAGCGGGCAGATGAGGAATATTAAGGAACACATGGAAATCGAAAAGCTTGTTTCGGACCTGTATCAGAAGGATTCAGGGAAAGCCTATGAAAGCCTTAAAGTGCTTCTGCAAAAAAGCCGTGAAGCGTCACGTGTATATTCATTTATGGACGATTTCATACAGATGATGGAGCATGAAAATTCCTATCTCAGAAATCGAGGGATACAGCTTATTGCAGCAAATGCGAGATGGGATGAGGATAATAAAATCGATGAAGTGATCGATAAGTATTTAAAACATATCATGGATGAAAAGCCCATTACAGCAAGACAATGCATCCAGGTGATTCCAGAGCTAGCCCAGTACAAAAAAGAACTGAGAGCGGATATTGTGGAGGGATTAAAATGTGCAAAGCCGAATCGTTACCGCGAAAGTATGATTCCATTAGTACAAAAAGACATAGCGGAAGCGCTGCATAAAATCGAAGGCTTTAATAAATAAAACCGAAATATTAAAAATAATCGCATATTTACATGTCCGTTACAAAGTGTCCTTAAAATAAGTATATCAATACAAAATGAAATCGCGCACATGCGCGGGCACACCACGGATTTTATGAAAGTCCGTGTCAAAGTAAAGGAGGACATGTATATGAAGTTATTTAAACGTATAGCAGCAGGCTGTTTTGCGGCAGCCGTATTACTTTCGGGCTGTCAGTCAGAGGTGACGGGAAATATTCCATTGGCAGATGCGGACGTTCACATACGCGCGGCGTCGGTGCTGGGGAGTAACGGGAACGCGGCCGGGGAGTCCTGGTCAAAAAAGGATTCCTTTGAAGGCGCGGAAAGTTCGGTGACGGTTGAGGTGGATATTCAGGCGGAAAGCACCGTAGCTGCGGCACCGGTATTTCGCGGACAGCCCAGAGATATTACGGTGGATGAAGTGAAGCTTTGGGCCGATGTACTTTTTGATGGAAATACGGCTTATGAGCCGGTAAATGTTAAGACGAAGAGTGAGCTGGAATCAGAAATTTCCGGATTTGAGGAGCATATGAATGACCGGGAAGCGCTCCTTGAGGAGTACAGCGGCGATGAAGCTGCGGTAGCAGAGTATATAGAGTATTTATCCTCGCTTGTGGCAGCTCTGCGGAAGGATTATGAGACGGCGCCGGAAACCTTTGAGCGCCGCGAAACGGATTGGACATTTCATCCCTACTGGTATTATTCTACGAATGGCACCTGGTGGGAGGGCACCGATGAGTATACAAGCCTGGAAAAGAGCCTCCAGCTTGATCTGGAAGCGGATATAGACGGACGCACCGGGGTTATTACTTCGATGAACCGGACGGCAGAAGATTATCTGATGCATAGCCTGAATTTCTACTATTCGGACACGCCTGGCGCATCTGACGATAAAGTAGCAAAGACACTGCGCGGGGAGGCGGATGCCCTGGCGCTGCAGACAGCCGCCCAATTGGGCTTTAGTACCGATGAATGGACTTTGGAAATGTGCTGGTCTTATAATATGGATGATGCTAAGAACACTACTCTTGATTCTACGGCACACAGTGACGCAGAGAAGCAGGAAGCGTATGAGTATTACGTATATTCCTTTGTTCCTGTTTACGGGGATATCCCTTCTTTTTATGCAGGTATGGCCACTGCGAAATCCGACGATGTCAATGCGGCGCACTATTATTCTCAGAACCTGGAAATCCGTATAGATAATGGAGAGGTGTCCAGTGTTTCATGGTATTCACCTCTGGAAATTACGGGAACTGATGATGCGCAGGCAAAGCTGCTCGATATGGATACTATATATGAACGGTTTAAAGAGCAGATGCAGTCGGAATATACCCTGAGAAAAGCATTGGGTTATGCTGACGATGGCGGCACTATGTATGAAACGGATGCCTGCCTTCTTGTAAATCAGGTAGAATTTGGTATGATGCGGATTAAAGAAAAGGGTTCTGAGGACTTCCTTGTAGTTCCGGTATGGCTGTTTTCCGGAGAAGCTACCAGCGGCGGCCAGCCAATCTTCACAGAGGCGAAACGGGATTTTGTGATGATCAATGCGGTGGATGGCAGCGCAGTCAATATGACTTTGGGATATTAAAGTATATGTGAGCTGGGTATTAAAAAATACAGTAGCAGTGCAGCCCCCCTCCCAACTGTTACAAAAGTTTGGTTTCATAGTAAAATAGGATTTGAAGGTGAAGTAATTGATTAAAGTTCGTTTTTATGAGCCCTATGGTGAAATTGATGAGAAGCTCATGCTGTATGCTGTAATTATTGCCCGGTATAAAAATCAGTGGGTATTTTGTAAGCATAAAGAGCGCATGACCTACGAATGTCCGGGCGGCCACAGAGAGCCCGGGGAGCCGGTGGACCAGACGGCCAGCCGTGAGCTTTACGAAGAAACGGGTGCAACACAATTTCAAATACGCCGGGTTTGCGTTTATTCGGTAAGTGAATCCGTAGGCTGCGCTGCCACCAACGGCGAAGCTGGTGCTGCGAGCGCTGGCAAAGGCGATGCCGCCAATAGCGAAGCTGGTGCTGTGAGCGCCGGCAAAGACGATGCCTCCGGCAATGCGTTTGGCGAAGAATCCTATGGCATGCTGTATCTGGCGCAGATTACGGAGTTTGGCCCGCTTCCGGAGGAATACGAGATGGAGCGGATTGAATTTTTTGAAGATAATAAGCTACCAAAGCAGTGGACCTACCCGGATATTCAGCCGTATCTTCTGCGGCGGGTAGCAGAGGAGATGACACAATGAATGCTTGTATATTAATTGCCGGCATGCCGGCCTCGGGGAAATCCGCCTTTGCCACCATTACGACTATCAACCGGTGACAGTTCTGTTTGACGGCCGGACTGACGTGATCTACCAGCGGTTTGTAGCCCGGGATCAGTCGCCGGAAAGGCACCGTGGCCATGTGGTCAACACTCAGTATCCGGAAGCTGGTGACGCGCCGCCCTACGTTCCTATGCCCCTGGAGATGTTTTCCAAAGGCATGGACTTCCGGGGATTTCGCCGCTTTGATATCGGTGGGGAAATCATCTGCGTGGATACGACGGATTTTAACAGGGTGGATTATGAGGAAATAAATGATCGGATTGCCGAAGCCCTTGACTCTATCCATAATTAATTAAGAAAAAATGATATTAAATAATATAATATAAAATCATTGCCCCCGGCAAGCATAAAAGCTTTCCGGGGGATTTGTTTATCCTACCATTTTGTACTACTATTAAGTCGGAAATGTGCAAGAAAAAAATCAAGTATAACGTTATAATCATCATATGAACAGGCAAATATGACGATTATAAAAGCAATTGATCGAAAATATTGTACCAAACGTCAATTTGTCTGAGCTTGACTTCCGGAATGTTAGAGAAACTTTTAAACTGTAATTTAAAACTGACGAGGTGGAAAAATGAAAAGAGTACTTTCAGTAATGATCACATTAGCTTTATGCTTATCCATGATGACAGCCTGCGGCGGCAGCTCAGGCAGCACCGGGCAGACAGCAGGCGGTGACAAGGCCACAGATCCTAAAGACATGTATACAGTGACGATGGTTTATATTGGAAACGAGCAGCCGGATATGCCAAAGGTGGAGGCTGCTATGAATGAACTGCTTGCGAAAGAGGTTGGCGCCCAGATCGATATTACTGCATTAGGCTGGGGCAGCTATCAGCAGCAGCTTCAGTTGATGCTGTCCGGCGGCGAAAAGCTGGATATCGTGCCGGTTCTTATGAATAATGCCAACAGCTATGTTTCTGGCGGTCAGGTTTTGGATATGAGCGAACTGATCGATACGTATGGAACGAATATTAAAGCCAGCCTGGGCGAGGAAATGGCTAAAATATCCAATGTGGGCGGTTATGTTTTCGGTGTTCCGGTGGAAAAGGAATGGTATACGGACAGCTGTCTGCTGATGCGCAAGGATATCGTTGATAAATATGGTTTTGATGTATCTAAAATCACATCTTTAAAAGACTGTGAGGAGATTTTTGCGACTGTGAAAGAAAATGAACCTTCAATGAAGATTATTGTTGGCGCTAAGGATACCGGACTTTTGGGACAGATCGGCCACAGTGATGTTTTATTGGATGGCTTTGGAGTCCTGGAAAATGGCGGCCAGACCACGACGGTGAAGAATATGTTTGAGACAGAGACGTATTTAGAGCTGGCCCGTCAGGTCCATGAATTTTATGAAAAAGGATATATTGATAAAGATATGCCCACCAGCACCGATGCTTCCCAGACAATTATGAAGGCAGGCAATGCATTTTGCTATGCGTCACCCTATAAACCGGGCGTCGTTGAACAGGATTCCCTGGCCACGGGATATGAGCTGGTAGCTGCCAAAATACAGCCATGTGAGCCTTACTGTACAAATAACGGCGTGAGCTTTGTTTCATGGGGGATTGCCCAGAACTCTGAAAATCCTGAAATGGCCATGAAGGTACTTGATTTTATGTACGGCAGCAGCGAGTTTATGAATCTGTTTAACTGGGGAATTGAAGGCGAGCACTATGTTGTAAAGGATGAACAAAAGGATATTATCGGATTTCCGGAAGGGATAGATTCCAGCAATGCCACCTATAATCTCAATCTTGGCTGGGAATTGCCCAACCAGTTCAGCCTGCATATTTGGGAAGGTAATACCCCGGAAAATATGAAGGCGCAGGAGGAAATGAACAGTACGGCCATGAAATCCAAGGGGCTGGGCTTTATGTATGATTACAGCAGTCTGAGCAATGAACTGACAGCGCTGAGCAACGTTCAAAGTGAATATCTCAATTCTATTGTGTGCGGCGTAGCTGATCCGGATGAGGTGATCCCGGAATTGAATGAGAAGCTGTATAAAGCAGGTCTGCAAAAGGTTATTGACGAGAAACAGCGTCAGTTGGATGAATGGCTGGCAGCCAAAGGGGAGTGATTAAATGAAATCTCCGAAAAGGAAAAGACAGGTAAAGCGGTGGCTGCCGCTTTTCCTGATGATGGCCCCCGGACTGATCTACATATTTATTAACAATTATATACCCATGTTTGGAATCATTATAGCATTTAAGAAAATAAATTTTCAGAAGGGTATATTTGCAAGTCCATGGGTAGGCTTTGATAATTTTAAATTCCTTTTTACAACCGATGATGCTTTGATCATCACGAGAAACACGATTTTATATAATGTTGTGTTTATCATTTTGAATACGGTTCTGGGTATAATTTTGGCAATATTTATTTGCGATATTACAAGCAAAAAGGCAAAGAAGCTGTATCAGAGCGCGGTGCTGCTGCCTTATCTGATGTCCATCGTCATCATCAGTTATATTGTCTATGCCTTTCTTGCTACAGAAAACGGGATGCTTAACAACAGCGTTCTGCCCTTATTCGGAAAGGAACCGGTGGCGTGGTATTCCCAGCCGGGATACTGGCCGGTCATACTCACATTAGTGAATATATGGAAAGGCCTTGGCTATGGATGTCTGATCTATATATCTTCGATCAATGGAATTGACCGGGCGTTTTTTGAAGCAGCAGGCCTTGACGGCGCCAGTAAATGGCAGCAGATCCGCTATATTACCTTACCTGCGCTGATACCGTCCATAATCACACTGACACTGCTTTCCATTGGCCGTATATTTTACTCGGATTTCGGGCTGTTTTATCAGGTGCCCCTGGATTCGGGCGCCTTATATTCCACAACCAATGTTATTGATACTTATGTATATCGCGGTCTGCTCAAGCTGGGCAATACGGGAATGTCCTCCGCAGCCGGCGTTTATCAGTCTCTTGTTGGTTTTATCCTCGTATTGGCGGCTAATTTGACAGTACGTAAGGTCAGCAAAGAAAACGCATTATTTTAAGGAGGGAAAACGTTATGCTTCATTCAAAATCAAACCGACGTTTCCAGATTCTGGCGCACACGGTCTTGATCATATTTTCCCTGTATGTGATTTTGCCGTTTATACTTTTATTCATGTCCTCGATTACCGACGAAACGTCATTAATGCTTAATGGATATTCATTTTTTCCTGAAAAATTCAGTCTGGGGTCGTATGCTTATATATTTAAAAATGCATCGAAAATTTTCAGGGCTTATGGCATTACGATTTTAGTGACCGTGGTGGGAACCTTTTTAAATATACTTATGTCCTCCATGATCGCTTATCCTCTGGCATTGAAAAATTTTCCGGGCCGCAGGGCGATCACCTTTTATTTGTTTTTTACAATGCTCTTTAATGGTGGTCTGGTGCCCACCTACCTTATGTATGCCAATTTCTTTCACATAAAAAATACGATTTTTGCATTGATCGTGCCGTCCTTTTTTTTGTCGGCCATGAATGTGCTGCTGATCCGGACCTATATAGCCACCAGTGTGCCGGACGCCCTTTTTGAAGCGGCGCAGGTGGATGGCGCCAGCGAGTTCCGCATATTTTTCGGGATTGTTATACCGCTGTCCAAGCCCATACTTGTGACAATGGGGCTGTTTTCGGGCCTGGCCTACTGGAATGACTGGACCAACGGACTTTACTATATTACCAATACCCGGATGTATAGTATACAAAATCTGCTGAATAAGATGATTACGGATATTCAGGTGCTGACCACAGACAGTAATATATCCGCTCAGGCGGGCGCTGAAATTTCCAAGCTGCCGGCGGTAGGTATACGAATGGCCATCGCTGTTGTTGCCATGATACCGATTCTTATACTGTTCCCGTTTGTGCAGAAATATTTTCAGAAAGGAATTGCATTGGGCGCTGTTAAGGGTTAAAATTTGAATAAAAAAGTGGGGGCCGCAGTGATGCATGGAAATCATAAAAGATTATTGAGAAAAAATATTATATTTATTTTATGCCTGCTCATCGCGGCCCTCTTTATGGTACTTATTTATGGCTATGTGACGTTGGAAAGCTACCGTCGGCAGGCGGAAAATAACGTGAATACTGTCATAGATTTTTATACGGAGAGCGTCAACGCGGATTTTGAAAAAATCAATAATCAGGTGCTGACGCTTATGCTGGGAAATTCCCTGATCACTGAGCAGCTGCCACAAAAGTCGAAGCCGAAAAATACGCTTGAGAAGACAGAGCTGCTCAATATTCAAAATGAGCTCAATAAACAGCTCTATGACCTGATGCTTAATTATGACAAGCGTTATAATCTCTGGTACTATAACAGTGATATGGATATCTTTTGTGAGTCCGGAAATGGTGATTATAATCTGAGAAAAAGTTTTAAGGAGTTTGCTGTTTCCCGATATCTGGAGGAGGAGCCGCCGCTGACCCAAAAACAATGCTGGTTTCTGGCGGATTTCGGAAATGATATTGTGGCGGTCACGGCCTATCATACGGGAGATAATTTTATGGGCTGCTGGATTGATATAAAGGTACTGGTGGAACCGCTGTATGCTCTGGAGTATGTGGGCAGGGATGGCGTGGCGATTATCAATAATACATCTGAGCCGGAAGCGCTCTATCCCGATGATCCGGCTCGCAATCGCAGGTTACAGGAAGGAACTGGTATAGATAATATCATCGAGGCTGTAAATTTAAAGTATGCGGATTTTAGCATATGTATCGTGGGTGAAAACCACATTCAGAATCAGGTCTATATGTATCAGTTCATTATGCTGCTCCTCGTTGTGATCATTGCCATCGTCGTTTTATGGCTGATCGGATTTACCCGCAGATCGGTGATCCGGCCGCTGCAGTTTTTTTCTGAAAACCTGCAAAAATTTAAAGATACGGGAAGCTTTAATATGGATACTTCATATGAGGAATTTGAGGATGCGGGCAGGCTTTTAAAAGGGCTTGAGGAGGAAATAAAGCAGTTAAAAATAAGTGTTTATGAGGAACGGCTGAATAAGCAGAAGGTCGAGCTGGATTATGCCCAGTTACAAATAAGGCCGCACTTTTACATTAACTGTATGAACAACATTTACAGTCTGGCCCAGATGAAGCGATACTATGAGATTGAGGATCTGGCGATTTACGTTTCAAATTACCTTCGCTCCATTTTTCGTAAAGGAATGGTTCCGGTATCTCTGGCGGAGGAATTTGAGAGTATCACAAATTACCTGGAAATCCATAAAATCCTTTATCATAATGGACTGGATTATGATGTTTATGGAACCGGGGATGCGATGCGCTTTATGGTACCGCCGTTACTCATACAGGTATTTGTGGAAAATTGTGTCAAACATACGGCAGGCCACAGCGATGAGGTTCTGATCACGGTCAGAGCCCGGGTGGATGAGGAATGTGACAGCGGTTTGAGGATCCATATTGAGGACAGCGGCGACGGATTTCCACAGGAGGTTTTGGACAATGCCGGGAATTTGACCGATGATAACGGTGACAGCCGTTTTCATATCGGATTGAAGAATGTGGTCGCCCGGCTGCATCTGCTCTATGGCTCCCGTGCTGGCGTTTTTCTGTCCAACGGCGTCAACGGCGGGGCCTGTGTGGACATATTTATTCCGGCTGCTGTGGAGGATGAGCATGAATATATTACTGGTTGATGACAATTTAAATGTTCTGGAAAGCCTTCAGCGTAGAATTGATTACAAGTCTCTGGGAATTGATAAGGTTTTTGCGGCTAAGAGCAGTGAACAGGCAAAGGATATCCTTTTAAAGGTGCCCATTCAGATCATGCTGACGGACATAGAGATGCCTGGAGGGTCCGGAATTGAACTGCTGGAGTGGGTAAATACCAATGGTATGAACATTGTCACAATGTTTTGTACCAGCTATGCGGATTTTAATTATGCCCAAAAAGCGGTGGAGCTTCACAGCTTTGACTACTATCTTAAACCCATCGCCTTTGATGATCTGACCCTCCGTCTTAAAAAGGCGGTCGTAAGAGCCCAGGAGCTGGATAAAAATCAGAAATATTATAAGTATGGGCAGTATTGGCTGGATAATCAGAAAAATATCAAGGACAGCTTCTGGCGGCGCCTGTTATATAGTGTGTTGATACCGGAGCCGGAGGAGATTGCAGAAATTGTTTCACAGCAGCAGATGGATTACCGTCAGGGAAATCTGTTCGATGTCTATTTATTTTCCTTTTCAGATATGTCCGGCCCCTTTTTCGGAATGTCTGTGACTATGCGGGAGTTTATTTTCAAAAATATATGCGATGAAATTTTCGGTGAAAGAGGGCTGTCTATCGAGTGTACGCTATGGTACCAGGAGGATATGGCGGCGATTGTGACA
Organism: Lachnospiraceae bacterium; assembly: GCA_902363555.1. Classification (GTDB taxonomy): domain Bacteria; phylum Bacillota; class Clostridia; order Lachnospirales; family Lachnospiraceae; genus Catenibacillus. Next base: position 14,529 of record CABJAM010000003.1, read on the forward strand.
TATTCGCAAAACAGCCGGGAGGAAATTACCCGGATCGCGGAACTGATCATTGAAGCGGGCAGGAGACATTTAAAATGCCATGTCAGCATTTTCTGTGCCCGTAAACGGGAAATGACACAGGTCCGCGGCGGAATAGAGCGGTTGGAATGTATTTTCCGGGAGACGATGATCAGCCAGGATGTGTTGATTTTTGAGGATGAATACTGTAAAGAGGGGTTCCTTTTTCACAGCGCTAAAATGCAGCCGTGGGAGACACTTTTAAATTCAGGGAATTTTCCGGCGCTGGAGGCGGAGCTGGACAAATATCTTTATACCCTGGAAAAGGAGAAAAAGCTGAGTGCCCAGTTTTTAAAAATACTGGAGCTGGATTTTATGCAGATGATATACGCTATGCTTAATCGAAAGCAGATTGAAGCGCATCGGATTTTTTATACGGATGATTATGACTACCTTAAAAGCAGATGTACAAAATCCAGGGATTCATTTATGCGCTACATCCGGTATGTTTTCAGTACAGTGGCTGCTGCTCTGAAAGCTGTGGAAAAGTCGGAAACCGTGATCGATAAGCTACTGCACTACATTGAGGAGCACTATAATGAAGACATTACCCGTGATAATCTGGCAGGGATCGTTTTCCTGAACTCGGACTATATGTCACGTCTGTTTAAAAAAGAAACCGGACAGTCGGTCAATGATTATTTGTTAAAAACCCGGATGAAAAAGGCGGAGGAGCTGCTGCGCCTGTCCGACCGCAGCATTAACAGTATTTCACAGGATGTGGGGTATGATAATTTTTCCTACTTTTCCCGGATTTTTAAGCGTCACAGCGGAATGTCTCCAAAAGAATACAGAAGCCGTCACAGTGAACGATGATAAGAAAGAGAGGTTTATAGATTATGGCTTTAATACAAGTAAATTATTTTTCGCAATGTCTCATGCGGACCGTCACAGTAAATGCAGTGATACCGGTGGATAAGATCACCTTTCCGGGAATGCCGGTTCGGGAGAAAAAGCCCTTTAAAACTTTGTATTTACTTCATGGGATATTTGGAAATTATACGGATTGGGCGGATGGAACAAGGATCTCCCGATGGGCACAGGATCACAATTTAGCAGTGATCATGCCGTCCGGTGATAATCACTTTTATGTGGATTGTGAAGCGACGGGTGAAATGTATGGTGAGTTCATAGGTAAGGAGCTGGTGGATGTAACCAGAGATCTGTTCCCACTGTCTCGTAAGCGGAGCGATACATTTATCGCAGGCCTGTCTATGGGAGGCTACGGAGCGGTGCGCAATGGGCTCAAATACTGGGAAACCTTCAGCCATATTGGTGCGCTTTCGGCCGGTTTTATTTTAGATGGAGTTATTCATTCCAGTCAGGATTCACCGATGCCTACGGGAAGGCGTTCCTTTTATAGTCATGTTTTTGGAAATCTCGACACGCTTACAGGCAGCGATAAAGATTATAAGGCTCTGATCGCTGAACTCAAAAAAAGCGGGGCGGATATACCAAAAATCTATATGGCCTGCGGAACAGAGGATTTTTTGCTGGAAGTGAACAGAGATTATCATAACTACTTAAAAGCGCAGGCTGTGGATGTTACATATGAGGAAGGCCCAGGGAGCCATGAATGGGATTTCTGGGATACCTATATCCACAAATTTTTGTTATGGCTGCCGCTGGAGGAAGCCTCATCAGGAATTGGCAGCGGTAACGTGCGTTAGTTATTAGCATAACACTATGTTTATTAAAAATTTCTAAACCCATTGAATTTGGTTGAATGAGTATCTCTGTAATGCTATTATAGTAATAATGGTGAGGGCCCGCGCAGTAAGCTCATACTGTGCGGGTCTTTAACTTTTATAAAATCACGGAGGATGATTTCCAAATGAATTACACGGGTTATGAACTGGCGCTGCTCTTTTTAGTCTACTCGTTTTTGGGGTGGATTATTGAGACGGTAGTTACATCGCTGAAAAAGAAAAAATTTGTCAACCGGGGCTTCTTTAACGGTCCATTCTGTTTTATTTACGGCTTTTCGGCCGTCATTATGACGGTTGTATTATGGGAGCTGAAAGGGCAGCTTGTCTTTTTATTCCTCGGCTGTGCCATTCTGGCCACAGCGGTGGAATGGTTTACCGGGAAACTGCTGGAGCGGATGAACCGGCATAAATGGTGGGATTATTCCAATAAAAAGTGGAATTTTGACGGCTATATCTGTCTTCAGTATTCGGTCATCTGGGGGCTGCTTGGCGTGCTTGCCATGGAGTTTTCCAATGGCTTTTTCATCGGGATTTTTGACCTGCTGCCAGTGTTCATCCGCCGGCTGATCTTATGGATATTTATAATTGCCGCCATATTGGACGGCGTCGCCTCCTTTGCGGCTGTGTTCCATATTAAAAAGGGCATGTGCACGATCTACCGCTGGAACAGTCATGTGGATAAATGGACTTACCGGCTGGGCACATGGATTTTTGGACATGTGGAAAAGCGTATGGTGAAGGCCTATCCGGTCATCGAAGAAGAAGCGGAGCCGGTGGAAAAGGAAGGCAAGTTTGCCGAGGGCTGCGGATTTTATAAAATATTCTGGCTGTTTTTTATCGGCGCCTTTCTGGGTGATATTGTGGAAACTATTTTCTGCCGGTTTACGATGGGGTACTGGATGAGCCGAAGCTCCCTTGTCTGGGGGCCGTTTAGTATTGTCTGGGGGCTGGCGGTGGCGCTGGCGACGGTTCTTTTATATAAGGACCGGGAAAAGCCGGACCGGCACATTTTCCTCGTAGGTACATTTCTTGGCGGCGCTTACGAGTACATATGCAGTGTGTTTACAGAAATCGTATTTGGGAAAATTTTCTGGGATTACAGCCATCTGCCTTTTAATCTGGGCGGCAGGATCAATCTGCTGTTTTGTTTTTTCTGGGGCATGGCGGCAGTCGTCTGGATAAAAATATTGTACCCGAAAATATCCGGCCTGATCGAACGGGTGCCTAAAAAGCCAGGACATATTGTAACATGGATCGCCGTGGTGTTTATGGTTGTCAATATGGCTGTATCGATGCTGGCGCTCATCCGTTACGACAGCAGGGATAAGGGTGTGGCGGCACAGCATTCCTGGGAGCAGATCATGGATGATCATTTTGATGATGCTAAAATGGAGCGGATATATCCAAATGCCAAGGAAAAGTAACATATTGCAGTAGAATTAACGCAATGTATTACTACGAGAGGATGGAGGTGTACATATGAACGTATATTTCAACTGTAACTTTTATGGACACAGGCCCTATGAGCGGGCAGGAAAACCGATCACCCTGGACAAAAGCTTTACGTGGAACGGGTATCTGTATCTTGTACCGGCAATTTACATATTTAAAGAAGGCTTCGTTATCGATATGTGCAAACGGATTCCCATGGTGGAGGCCGGGAAGTTCTTTTCGGAATGGTCTGAGGAGCGGCGGACATCCCAGCTTACTACGGAGGAGCTGGAACGCATGGAACAGGAGACGCCGTTTGATTTCGGCTTTTCAACGGAATTTAGTATCCATGGCCATGCTCCGAAAAATAACAGGGGGAGCTGCTTTGTAGCCTGGCATTCTCTGGGATCGGAGGCCCATTATATAGAGGATGTCAGTGAGGAGCTGATGGAAGCCTACGGCTGCGACAAAAGCTTTGCCTGGTTCTTTTCACGGACATGCGTGCCATGGCCAGGGGGCAGGGAGACGGATTTGAAATCATTGACAATGACGTTAAGGCCTTCAAAAAAGGCTTATACATGTGATAAACATTTTGTTACGTCTGCAAATACAGACCCCTTTACGGTTGATCTGCGCCATCCGCTGTCCGGAGATGCTTACCGGCTGTACGTGATAAGTACCGGTCAGGAGCGGCTGGAGGACCATACGTTTGACCAACTCCATTGTGGTAGGGAAATAGCGATGGATTATCCGCTGTGCCTTATGACGATGGAATATTATATAGAAAGGGCAGACGGGCAGACCGGATCGGATGCCTGCGGTTGTGTGGATGGCGAAGAAATTCGTGTGTTCGATTGTGCACAGCCGGAACGGCCGGTGCCAAGAGTGTCGGAAGCCTCCGAGGATGGCTGTGCCCGCGACAGCTCTGTAAGTATTATTGGCGGCTGCGATGGTCCAACGTCCGTATTTTTTGCCGGGAAAATCGTGGGTGTGTCCAATTCGGATAACGCAAAAAGGAACTGCCATCCCATACAAACGGCAGTTTCTTCACTGCATTTTAATCCTGTGGAGCAGGTTAAATGGCGGGTGGTTTTTAATATCACTGCGGGGGAGCCGGAAAAGATCGTCCTTTTATAAAAGCGCAGATGAACAGCCTGTTAAATATTTTGACCGCAGCGTAAGGGGAAAACCTTAAGCACTGCGGTCAATGATTTAAACGATGTGAGAAGCCACGGCCGGCCCTTTCGCCGGTGCGATGGCTTTATTTCTTTGTGTGATAGCGTTACTTCCTTTGTGTAATGACTTTATTTCTTTGTGCGGCGGCTTTACTTCTTTACGGAAGCTCTGCGTATAACAAGCCATAGCGCTATGGTGAAAATGCCGGTCAGCACGGCCAGTGTGATCAGTGGATTGATAACAGTCCAGATCGTTCCGGCTACCGGACCCATGCCAAATGCAAGCATTACGAACTTGAGCAGAGCGCTGAGGATCACATGGCCGGTTAAGTAATCGAGGACCGGCAGCAGGATGAAAAGCGCTGCAGGTACGGTGATGCTGACGCTGATAATGCCCGCCAGGTTCATACGGCAGTAAAGGCCGGTGATAAAATTGCCGAGAACACTAAAAAGCATATAGATCAAAAATGAAAATGCCAGGTTGTGCAGGAAAACAAGGACCGCATTTTGGGAGACACTGTTGCCATAAATCATGCTGTATAGCGAGGAAAAGCCGTCAATGCCGATCTTCGCGGAAATGGCCCCGAAAACTGTGGTGATTATTTTATCACTGACACACATGATCGCGGCGATCGATGTGCTGATCATCATATTGCTGATAAACATAGATTTCCGGCTGATGCCGTTTTGCATACCCATGTGCAGATGATATTTGTAGGCGGCTGCGGAGCAGACGAACATAAATAGCAGTGTCATCGTCTCCATCCCGGAAAATGTATGGACTTCATTTCCCATATTAACGGCCATGGTCACGATGCCGACGCCTGCCGTAACAAGTGTGTAAATACCGATGACCGCCAGATAAAAAACGGCTATTTCATTGCGGTAATAACGAAGCTGATAGCGGAAAAATTTACGTACATTCATTTATGCATCCTCCCTCATATCCATGGAATTGGTCAACTGTATAAACAGCTTTTGCAGGTTCATGCTGCTGATGTCAAGGCTGGCCGGAACATCGGACCGGTCGCCGAGAATATAGGCGGTTTTAAGGCTTCCAAGGCTGTCTGTACCAAGAACCTTTTTGCCCGGAGCACGCAGCGAGCCGGCTTTTTCAATATAGGCGTCCACATCCGCCGCTTTTCCGGAGATGGTAAAGCCTCTGGACAATAGCTCATCCTTGCTTGTATTCTCAATGACATGGCCCTCTTTGATAATGACCACATCCTCGATCAGTCCGGCAACCTCCTCAATGAGATGGGTGGAGATGATGATGGTGCTTGGGTGCTCGATATATTTCTCCAGAAGGTATTTGTAAAATATATCGCGGTGGTTGGCGTCAAGCCCCAGCACCGGTTCATCCAAAAGCAGGTAGGGGGTATTGACACACAGGGCGATGATCAGCTTGAAAATGGATGTATAACCGGTGGACAGGGATTTCACCTTTTTATTCAGCTTTAACTTGAACATTTCCGCCAGCTTCATAGCTCTTTCCGTATCAAAATCCGGATAGAAATGGGCGCTCCACTTGAAGGTGTCCTTCAGCTTCATATCTTCGGGGTACAGCGTATTCTCGCTCATCATATAAATTTTTGATAATGCCCGGTCATTCTCAACATTCGATTCACCATCGACTAATATGGTTCCGCTGCTGGCAAAAATGCGGTTGGTTATGAGATTTAACAGCGTGGACTTGCCGGCGCCGTTCTGGCCTAAAAGCCCGTAAATGCGCTCCGGGGCGAACGTTATATTGATATCGCTCAGGGCCTGGGTGTTCCCGTAGCTTTTTGAAATGCCTTTGATTTCAATTCCTTTATGGTTTCCTTCATTCATAAAAATCCCTCCTTAATCATGTCATGGATATCATTTTCTGATAATTCAAGCCGTTTGGCCTCATCGATGAGGCGTAAAACGTAAGTCTCATAAAACTGGCGGCGTCTGGCCTCACGGAGCTTTTTCAGAGCACCGTCGCTGACAAACATACCGATTCCGCGCCGTTTATAAACGATTCCCCGGTCCACCAGCAGATTGATTCCCTTTAATGCGGTGGCCGGATTGATTTTATAGACCACGGAAAACTCGGTGATGGACGGGATCTGGCTGCCCTCCGCAAAGTTACCGGACAGGATGTCATCTTCCAGGCCCTCGGCAATCTGTAAAAAAATCGGCTGTTCCGAATCAAAATTCAGGTGCACATTATCACCTCCACATATTTAGTTGGTTACTTGAGTAATTAACTATGTATGGAGCATACCATAGCTGTGGAGGAATGTCAATAGGTTTTTTGAATAAAGTTTGTGGCTCACCGGCTTTCCACCATAAGAAATGCCGACCGGATCGTAGTCATCGAGAGCGTCTTTTACCGAATGCAAAATTCGCAGTTGAGCAGTGCGGCAGAATAATAAGAGGACCCGGCAGCGGGAAAACGGTTGGTTTTCCTGTTACCGGGTCCTTTACTATTCTTCAAAACTGATTTCATGGATGCCATTGATAAAGTGGTTCGTTTTATATTGCTTCGGGGAAATTCCCGTATATTTCTTAAAAAACCGGGAGAGATAAAATTCGTCGGAAAATCGGAACTGCCAGGCGATTTCCTTCAGTGTCATGCGGGAATAGATCAACCGGTTTTGTATTTTTTCCAGAATCTTCAGATCGATATACTTTTTCAGTGTAATCCCCATATCTTTTTTAAAGTTGATGCGCAGCGTGTTTACATTCAGGCCAAAGACCTCTGCAATTTCTGCAATGTCCAATGTAATGAAGCAATTATTATCCACGTATTCAAAGATTGGATTATATCTTATGTAAGTATTGATCTGGGAATAAGTGATCTCCGTCTTTTGGGTAAACAGGGAGAGCAGCTCCAGAAGCCGGCTTTTAAAAAGCATGTGATCGGTAATGTCCGCGCTCTCGGCCATCCTCATCATGGAAGGCACATCAATGGAATCCATGGGCAGACGTGTGCAGGTTTTGTTAAAGGAAAAAAGGTCGTGTCCGGGCAGGTATTCCAACTGGAAATGAATATAGAACTTTTCCATATACGTATCACAGCGGTAATGGTAGGTGGAATCCACCGGGATCAGATAGATGAATCCCTTTTCCAGAGGAACGCGGTTCAAGCCTTCGTCCAGCAGATAGCCCTCACCGTCAAAAATAAAATAAAGGCGGTTAAACGGCGAACGGACCTCTTTGGGCGTCCAGTTCTGATCTGCGTAAAGATGCCCGTGCTCCAGCATCTTGATCACCATGTTGTTAAAAAGGATTTGAAAATTATCGTAGTGTAGATTTTTCATATCATATTGTCCATCCTTTATTTTCCTTTGTCTATGTGATTGGTGTCCGCTTTATACTATAATTATACACATGGAAAGGAAATAATTCAACAGAAACCGGCGCCGAAGTGTTGAAAAATGTCCAAAAGTAATAAAAAAATCAAGCAGTAAACTAATAAACAGCAAAAAATGAATGCAAAACACCAATGGACTATTAGCTATTATATCTGAATTAGAGGTGTGAAAAAGTCAGGTATATGGAGAAGTGCATTCGATATGTAGGAGGATGAATCGTGAAAACGAAGAAAATGATGGCTTTATTATTGGCAGGGGTTATGACCGCTTCATTGCTGGCGGGATGTGGCAATAAAGCATCCGGAGACGGGCAGAGTACCGCTTCAACCGCAGGAAATACGAAAACGTCCGCAGGCACACAGGAAAATGCAGATCCGGGTGCTGCGGATGCACCGGAAGTGGAGCTTTCGATCATGTCCTGGCATGGAGATAATGGTGAGACAAAGTATTACAAGGGCTTGCAGTATGTCATGGAAGCTTACACCGAGGCGCACCCCAATGTGACATTTAAATATATCCAGCAGCCTCTGGATGGCTATATGGATCTACTTGATACACAGTTTATCTCCGGCGGAGCTGCGGATATTATCTATATGCAGCCGCATATGAGCCGGGCATTTGCAGACAAGGGCGTCCTGCTCCCGCTGGATGAATTTATGTATGCGGAATCGGCTTATGTTCCGGGAAAGAAATGGGTGGAAACCTTCTCCGGCGGCGAGGCCAGCTTCTCAAGCTCGAAAGCCTCCAATGCATTGGGCGCGATCATGTTCGTTCCCAATGACAGTTCCTCCTCATTGTCTATGGGGCAGCCGTTCTTCTATAATAAAGATCTTTTTAAGCAGGCGGGAATCGATGTTCTTCCCACCACCTTTACGGAGTTTTTAGACGCCCTGCAAAAGCTCAAGGATGCGGGGATCAATCCGGTGGCCGGCGAGTTTTCCGACCGGCACGTATCCTGGTCCTTAGGCTGGATTTCCGACCAGTTTGGGGAGCATTACATCGACCAGTATTTTGATGACAAGTATAATGGTTCAGATAAAGTGGATTTAAAAGCTGACAAATCAGCAATAGCGCTGGCCAATGGTTTCCTGAAGGCAGATGATCCGATTTTGGTGGACATCTCCAACGCCCTTTATGATTATGCACAGTACTGGCAGGATGGCTGGACCGGCGCATCCTATGATGAAGCAAAGAATCTGTTTTTGATGCAGGAGGCCGCTATTTTCCAGGAAGGCTTCTGGGCGTTTACACAGTACCAGGATCTGATTACGGATTTTGAGTGGGGCGTACTGCCGATTCCGCTTGTAACAAAAGAAACGTCCGAGTTTGCAATGGAAGGCTTTATGAAACCGTCAGGACAGCAGGACAGCGGCTTTAACGTGAGCAAAACTGTGGCGGATGACCCGGATAAGCTGGCCGCCGTCATCGATTTCCTCCAGTTCCTGTCAAGCCCCGAGGTGCAGCAGAAATATATTGATATCGCAGTGACACTCTCGCCTGTTGACGGCGTGACGCAGCCGGCCGAAGTAGAACCGTTCATATTTGATACCGATTTATGTATTTATGAACAGTCCATTGGGCCAAACTATGTGGATTATGGTGATGTGGGCATCTGGGGCGGTCTTAGCCAGGAATTTTTGACCGGAAGGATCGATACGGCCACCTATAACGAGAAGGCGATCGCAAATTCCATGCAGACCGCGATTAATGATTGCAAGGATAAATTAAAAACATTGCCGGAAAGTATTGCCGAGACTGAGAAAAAGCTGGAAGATTTAAAGGCAGAGGGGGCAGCCGAGGCGCTTCTTGAGGCCCAGCAAAAGAGCCTGGATCTGTTGAAATTAAAACTGGAAATGTATCAGCAGTACTGTTCAGAATTGTAAGAAACCCAGGGGATATCCATACGATATCCCCTGTTTTAAAAAGCGGGAAACAATACGTTAGGAGGAGCGAAAGTGTCGATGATGACAGGTGTTAAACAAAAAAAGAGGAAGAAATTCAGGGTATTGCTGGTCGCCTATATATTTGTGCTGCCGGCCCTGATATTTAATCTTGTATTTGACTGGTTTCCCATGCTGCAGGGGATCGTCATGTCCTTTTTCAGGTGGGATGGTTTTAGAGACGCGGAATTTGTGGGCATGAAGAATTTTGTGGGGATTCTTCAGGATGAAGTGTTCTGGGTGTCCGTGGAGAACATGCTTTTCTTTTTTGTCATGGGGCTGATTTTGATGATTCCCACCATGCTGATCAGCGTGGTGTTATTCCGGATAAAAAACAAACGCTCCCAATATGTTTACCGTATCCTGTTCTGCATCCCTATGGTGGTGCCCTTTATGGTCGCCCTGCTGATGTGGCAGTTTATGTATAATCCCCAGTATGGTTTTTTTAATCAGCTTTTGGAGAGCCTGGGTCTTGGACAGTTTACACAGACGTGGCTGGGCGATCCAAATCTGGCGCGGTGGTGTATCGTATTTATGGGGTTTCCATTTATCAATACCAATGCCGCCCTGATCTACCTGGGAGGCCTGCAGAGCATTGATGACTCGATATGGGAAGCGGCGCAGCTGGATGGTATCACACCGGTTAAAAAGCTGTTTTATATGGAGCTTCCACTGATTAAAGGACAGTTTAAGCTGAATCTGATCGGAACACTGGTGGGCGGTATCACAGGTTATACGACTCAATTAATTCTGACGAAAGGCGGGCCGGGGTTTGAAACCCTTGTTCCCGGACTGTATATGTATAATAAGGCATTCGGGGCAAAAGAGTATGGATACGCCTCGGCGGTCGGTCTGATCCTGTTTATTATCAGCGGAATCATATCCCTGGTGACATTGAAATTTTTGAGGAGTGATGACTAGTGAAAAAGAATAAAAAGCAGTATTACGAAGTAAGTGAGCGAAAAAATTATTTTAATGTTTCCGAGGGCGCCAAGCATGCCTATGTTATATTATCGATACTCTGTATGTTTATACCGTTTATCCTGATGCTCATGCTGTCCTTGAAGGATAAAAAGCAGGTGATCTATGAGTTTTTCAGTCTGAACGGCCCATATCATTTTGAAAATTATAAAAAGGCATTTGAAGTTGTAATGCCTCTGATCAAAAACTCTCTGCTTATGGCCATCGGCACGATGGCGCTGGCCGTGCTATTGGCCACCCTTGCCGGCTATGCCTTTGGCAAGCTGGATTTCCCGCTGCGCAAGATCATGTTTGGCATTATTTTTGCCAAAATGATGATTCCGGGGATTATGAACCTGATCCCGTCTTTTACACTGGCCATGAAGATGGGCATACTGGACACGTATCTCCCGGTGATCCTGTTCGGCGCAGGAACGGCGATGCCCTATTGGGTGTTCGTTATGACAACCTTTGTTAAGAGCCAGCCCACAGAGCTTTTTGAATCCATGCGCCTGGATGGCGCCCATGAGCTGCAAATATATTCCCATCTTGCAATCCCCCTTTTAAAGCCCATGATCGCACTAATGGGAATGAATGTATTTTTAAGTGTCTGGAACGATTATATATGGCCGCTGGTAACGATCAGTACACCGGAAAAGAGGCCGATCACTGTGGGGATCGCTATGCTTTCCGGCTCATACCCGGGCGAAACGGGAATGCTGGCGGCGGCCTATGCGGTGTCTAGCCTTCCGCTGATCATTTTGTTTGCAGTGTCAATGAAGCAGTTTGTGGCCGGACTGAGTGCGGGCTCCATCAAGCTTTAATCACAGGAGGAAGTTATGCCAAGAGATCGAGTACAAATAGAATTTGAACGTCTGTTTGAGCAGGTGTTTACAATGGACCGGGCGTCGGTGGACGTGGCGCTGGATGTTGATGATAGGATGACAGATGCCATCGTCATCGCCTCAAAAGCGAACGAAATTAATATCTGCGGGCGGGGAACAAATGAGCTGCTCTGCGGGATATACAGCTTTTTTGAAGGCTGTGGAATGCTTTTTTCAATCACCGGAGAAAGCTTTATACCAAAGGCGCGCCTGATGGAAATTCCTGAAATCCATCAGACCATAAATCCCAGCGTAAAAAACCGGGGGATTCGTATGCATTTGAATTTTGTTCAGGATCAGTCCTTTTTCTCGGAAGAGGATTTCAGAGACTTTATAGCAAACATGGGCCGGATGAAGATGAACTACCTCCTGTTCCATATGTACAACAGTCAGGAATGGTTTCCCTTCAGCTACCGCGGGGAACAGCATCTGGATCTGGAGCTGGGCAATCTGAAGCGAAAGCCTTTGCCTGACGATATGATTGGAAGGGAGAAGATCCGGACAAAGCAAATATGGTATCCAAGAGAGTTTGAGGATATAACCGATACGGAAACGCTCCTGGAGTGCGTCCACGACCGCTATCTGGATATGATGGTTTATGCCAGAGAATTTGGAATCCGGGTGGCCGCTTCCTTTGAACCGGAGGTCGTTTCCGAAATTTTTGAGGAAAAGCTTGCCCAGTGGTCGGACGGTGAACGGACGGACCGTTATGATCTTACGACCGACTGGCAGGAGGGATGGTCCGGGAAAAAGCTGGCCGATACCAGTGTCAGAAATCCCATTCTAAAGGATATGGCGGTGGAGCGGGCGTTGAGCCTGTATAAGGCTTATCCGGTGCTGGACGAGCTGCATTTGATCTCCCGGGAGGGAACCAGCTTCCAGGCGGATTCTGAGGCGGAATACATGGAGGAGCTTAAAAGACTGGAGCAGTCCTTAGGGCTGGAATTTTCCAAAGAATATGTGGCGGAGCTGCACGGCGTCAATGAGGACAGTGGCCGGATCAATCCCAAGGCTTATCCTTACTGGACCGTTTTGCCCGGAGTATCCTATATGGGTTCTGTGATCGGAGCTCTGCGCTATCTGGAGTTTGCAAGAGATATACTTAACGATGAGCGCATGAAGGCGCTTAAGGAGAAGGCAAAGCTTACTTATGTGATCAGTCTTTATTCGCCCAATCCAAAAACTATGGAGCTGGTCTGCCGGTATGCAGGTAAGGTAATCCCTGAGGGCGTGCGGTTTGATCTGCTGGGGGATTACGGCGCCAGAGATATCTGCCGGCAGATGGACGGGTGGCAACCGATGCTTGATGAGGGAACCGAGACGGGCCTTATATCCTGGCTGGAATTTGATGGAAATATGGCATTGGCCCAGGGGTGGACCCGCTCCATCTATGACAATGTTAAAAAAGCGAAGGCCATGGGAATCCAGACCGTCTACTTTAATCACTGGCGGCTTCATTCCCTGGAACAAAACGCCCAGCTCGCGGCAAAAACCTGTTTTGATACAGAGAAATCCTATGAAACATATATGGAGGCTTATGTGGAAAAGCTGTTCGGTCAGGAGCGCGTTCCCTTTGGGCTTTTGGCATATGAAACGCTGGAGAAGGCAACCATCTGCTGCAAGGCGCAGCACTATAATGTGGGCTTTACCGGCGACTGGGTGTACCAGCATTCCACGGACAGTCCGGGATACCGGTGGGAGGAGCTTTTGCATACCGCACGGCTGTTTGAACAGGCGGAGCAGTACTTCAGGCAGGCGTCCGAAAATAATGAGAGCGCCGGTGCGCGGCATGGACAGTATATGGCGGATATGTGCCGGATCAGCAGCCATCACCTCCAGGCTGTATTACATTTGCAGCGGTCGAAGCTGCCATTAATGGGCTATCAGTGCTTTCCTGTTTCCCAGGATGGAAACTGGCCCGGACCGGAGGAGCTTAAAAATTGTGTCCATGAGGCATATTTGGCGCTCGAGTATACTTATGCCTACATGAAAAGGTATTCCCGCTGGGTGAGCGGCAGCGATGAACAGGGGCAGTTGGCCCATCATCAGCTTGGAATGGTCGAACCGCTGGAGTACCATCTCCGGACATTGGAGGACAGATATAAGATGAGCGTGGAAGCATTGATAGGAGAGGATGACTATGGCCAGGAGTTATAAAGGAGATGCATCGGAGGTCGCATTTCTCGTAGGAGGTATCGGAACCGGTACATATTCGGTGGGGGCAAGAGGACAGCTAAAGGACTTCGAGTGGTTTAACCGGCCCGGCAAGGGAAATAAGATACCGTATTCATTTTATTCATTATATATGAATGCGGAAGGAAAGGGGAGCCAGGCGCTTGTTCTGGAATCGAAGCTTTCGCCGCCTCACAGTAAAAGTCATGGCTACGCCGTGGGCGAGTGCGCCGGGCTGCCCCGGTTTGCCCACTCGCAGTTTCAGGCCCAATATCCATTTGCGGCGATTAAACTCTGGGATGAGCGCGTTCCTCTGGAAGTGGAGATGGAGACATTTAATCCGTTTATCCCGCTGGATGATAAAAATTCCGGAATCCCTGCCGGTGTGATCCGGTACCGGATCACCAACCCCACCGGGTATCCCATAAAGGCCGCCGTCTGCGGTTCCATGACCAATGTGGCCGGAGTGCGCCGGTTTGAGCGGGAATGCTGGGAAAGCCTGCAATATGATGACTGGGGCGAAAATGAATACCGGGATGACGGCGGGCAAAGAGGGCTGTATTTTAGGTGCAGGGATCTGGACCCCAGGCACCTCCACTATGGAAATGTGGCGCTGACCACAAAGGACCGGAACGTGACCTACAAAAGAAACTGGCTGAACCGGGGGAACTGGGATGGGATACGTGATTTCTGGAATGAATTTAGAAATGGCGGAACCTTATCGCCGGAGAGCGTCTACGTGGCTGAAAATCCGGGAAATGTACGTGAGATGAAAACCGGCTCCTTAAGCATAAAAAAGACGCTGGCGCCGGGAGAAACCTATGTCTATGAATTTATACTGAGCTGGTATTATCCTAACCGGCAGGATAACTGGGAATACGATTACTGTAACTGCGGCCACTGCCAGGAGCATTCCATACGCAACTATTTTGCCACACAGTATTCCGATGCCTGGGATGCAGCCGCTTATCTTTACAAAAATCTTCCGGAGCTGGAGGAAAGAACACGGAAATTTACAAAGGCGCTGTATAGCTCCACGCTCCCGGAAGCGGTGATCGAATCCGTTGCCAATAATATCACGACCCTGCGGAGCACGGTCTGCTTTAGGATCGAGGACGGAACCTTCCTTGGCTGGGAGGGCGCCTTTGAAACCGAAGGATGCTGTGAGGGAAACTGCACCCATGTGTGGAACTATGCACAGACACTGGCCTTCCTGTTCCCCTGGCTGGAGCGGACCATGCGCCGGGTGGAATTTCTGATGGAAACCGATGGGAATGGAAAGATGACCTTCAGGACAAGGAAGGTATTCGGAAAGCCCCAGTGGGATTATCATCCGGCGGCTGATGGCCAGATGGGCTGCGTCCTTCGGATTTACAGAGATTTTTTGATCAGCGGCGATCTGGAGGAAGTACGGCGTCTATGGCCCATGGCGAAGCTGTCGCTGGAATATGCAGCCGCATATTGGGATGCCAATAAGGACGGCGTGCTGGATGCCCAGCAGCACAATACATATGATATCGAATTTTATGGCGAAAATTCCCTGACCAATTCGGTATATTATGCCGCCCTGCGCGCCGCGGAGGAAATCGAGAAACGGCTTGGCAATGAGGATGAGGCCCGCAGGTATCACAGTCTGTGGGAAAAAGGTTCGGCTCTGATGGACGCGCTTTTATGGGATGGCGAATATTATAATCAGAATACGGACGATGTGGACCGTTACCTGTATCAGTATGGCAGGGGCTGTCTTTCGGACCAGCTTCTGGGGCAGACGCTCGCCCATATGAACGGGCTGGGCTATATTTTGCCAGAGGAGCATGTTAAGAGCGCCATCGCATCTGTATATAAGTATAACTTTAAGCGTTCGTTTGAGGATTTTCATTCCACGCAGAGGACCTATGCTCTCAATGATGAAGCCGGGCTTGTCCTGTGTACCTGGCCCAAGTCCGGGGAGCCAAGGCTGCCGTTTATTTACAGCGATGAGGTGTGGGCTGGCGTGGAATACCAGGTTGCCGCACATTTGATCTATGAAGGCTTCCAGGAGGAAGGGCTTGAGATCGTCCGGGCGGTGCGCAGCCGCTATGACGGCTATATTAGAAATCCGTTCTGTGAGGTGGAATGCGGAAACCACTATGTGCGCTCTATGGCCAGTTATATGCTTTTGACGGCGCTTACAGGATTTTCCTGTGATATGAGTGAAAATAAAATTGGCTTCAGGCCCAGGTATGCTCAGGAAAAATTTCAGGCATTTTTCAGCACCGGGAAGGCCTGGGGTATACTCCGGCAGGAGCTTGGAGAGGACGGCGTATATCACCAGTCGGTGGAGGTCATCGAGGGCGAGGCGCTGACATTGGAGGAGACCTATGCTTGACGAATTGATGTTTTGTAAAAATGCTCTTACACGGTCCATCTGTGCGGAAAATCCGGATGGCGCCAAGGGCGGCGGCGCCCGCGCAGAGGTGGAGGGCGCCGAGCATGGAGCAAGGGAGCTGGGAAAAGGCTGGAAGGCGCGCCCGAGCATCAGTGTGCCACCTCACAGCACGGTGGTGCTGGCGGATATCCGGAGTATGGGTATCCTACGGCATTTGTGGATGACCTGCTATCCGGATACATGGCGCACATTTATCCTGAGGTTTTACTGGGATCAGGAGACGGAGCCCTCAGTGGAGGTTCCCATTGGGGATTTTTTCTGTAACGGCTGGTGCGAGCGGAGCTATGTGTCGTCCATTCCGGTGGCTGTCAATCCGGCCGGTGGATTTAACTGTTACTGGTCCATGCCTTTTCGCACGGCGGCCAGGATCACCATCGAGAATCTCAGCCGGGAGGCGCAGACTTTGTTTTATCAGTTTGATTACGAATTGACAGAAGTTCCGGAAGATGCCTGCTATTTTCATGCAATGTACCGGCGGACGAACCCTCTGCCATATAAAGAGGAATATGTTATTGCAGACCGCATTGTGGGCCGGGGGCACTACGTGGGCACTTATATGGCCTGGCAGGCCAATCAAAATGGCTGGTGGGGCGAGGGCGAGATCAAGATGTATATCGACGGCGACCGGGAATATCCCACCATCTGCGGAACCGGAACGGAGGATTACTTTGGCGGCGCGTGGAACTTTGAGCAGGTGCCGGGAGAATATATGGTTTACAGCAATCTGTACAGCGGGATGCCCCAGGTCATAAAGCCCGACGGTCTGTACCGGGCAAACACCCGGTTTGGGCTGTATCGCTGGCATCTCACCGATCCGGTGCGTTTTAGCAGCGACCTGAAAATTACGATACAGGCGCTGGGCTGGCGGAGTGAAGGGCGGTTTCTGCCGCGGCAGGATGATATAGCGTCGGTGGCTTTCTGGTATCAGACCGAGCCCCACCGGACCTTTGATCCACTGCCAGGAAAAGATGCGCTGGAAGTGATTTAGGAGGTTTTCGTATGATACTGACATCGGGAAATATAATAACAGAGCTGGATAACCAGCATTTAAAAATGACTAATGCCGAGGGCGAATGTCTGATCAAAACATCCGATGTCCGGCTGTTTCTCCCCCGGTTTTATGAATATAATGCAGATCCGGTGCACATGGAAATCGAAAAGACCGATTCCGGCTGCCTGCTTTGCTATGGCTTTGATAAAGACGCGCCCCTTGAGGAATGCCGTGTGCATATAGAGGCCCGTGGAAAATATCTTTCCATATATTCCTGCTTTACGGCAAACCGTGCAGTGACACTCAACAGTATCCGGCTGCTGCCGGCGGGTACAAAGATGCCCCTGTATAAAGCGGTCAACTTTAGAAACCGTCACTGTACGGAGCAGACTTGGGAGGATCTGGCCATGGGAGAGCATTTTTCCACGACCACCTATTCCACGGACTGGCAGTTTGCGCCCCACCCATCCATGCTGCTGTTTTCAAAGCTGGATTATCACCTGTTTTTGGGGGCACTGAATCTGCCTGGCAGCTTCGGGCTGTATCTTGATGTGGACAGCTATCAGGTGGCCCGTCTGGAGGAGAGCTACGGTGAGGGCGGATACGGTCAGAAGCTTGCGGCCGGGGAAGCCTTTGAAAGTACACGGTACGCCTTTTTTGTGGATTATAAAAAAGACCCCCATGATGTGGTGGAGCAGTATACAAGGCTTTTGGTGGCGGAGGGGATGATCCCGGACCCGGCCAAAAGAAAAAGGTATCCGTGGCACCGGGAAAATCTGTACTGTACATGGATCGATCAGGGCTATCTGACGGATACGGTCATACCAAACCAGCTCCATGAGCAGATCGAGATCACGCTCAATGCCGCCAATGCGGTGAGCACGGAGATGGTGATGAAGGCTGCGGATATCATCGAGAGGGAGCGGCTTCCCTTTCGGACCATACTTATCGATATGGGCTGGGCCGAGCGCGGCGAGTGGATGGCGGACCCGGTACGGTTTCCGAATTTCAGAAAACTGGTGGACGAGTTGCACCGACGCGGCTTTAAGGTGGTCATCTGGTGGAACTGGGCCGAAATCTCTCAGCAGGCCAAAGTGGACCCCAGGTTTTTGGTGGGCGGAGGAACGCTCAATAAGCACGGACAGAGAAGCTTTGATTTTTCCAATCCCGTGACACAGAATGAATTTTTGAAGCCGCTGTTTTATAGATTATTCTCGAGTGATCCGGGCTGCTATGACACGGATGGCGTAAAGACGGATTTCCTGTCCGATAAGGTCCATCCGGAAATGGAGCTGGCCGATGCGTCCTGGCGTGGTGAGGAGCGGTATTTTTATAACGTATTTTCATTATTTACAAAAGAGATGAAGCAATATAAAGAGGATGCGGTCCATATCGGATGTGCGGGCCATCCTTATCTTGCGGAATTTATCGATATTAACAGAACCTATGATGTGTGGTCCACCAATGTGTATGAGCACGTCAACCGCGGCCGGATGCTTAAAGCCTGTTCACCGGGAACACCGGTGGCTTACGATTTCCATCACTTTACGGAAAATCTGGAGCTGTATTTTAAAATGGCCTATGAGCATGACTGTTCCGTTCAGATCGGAAATATTATGGGGATCAAAGAAAACCCTGTAAGCGCCTGGCAGCAGGTGGACCGGGATTATTATGAGAAACTTCGTCTTTATCTGGGCAGGCTGCCCAGATAGGAAGGCGCAGGATGGTGGAGGACCGATGGAACAGACTTTTGAAAAGTTGAAAAAGAGAATTGAGGAGCTTCTAAACAGGAGGGCCGTATGTGTACTTCCGATCGACCAGTTTATGACATGGAAGGATGAGCGGACCAATGAGCCGCACAGCACCCACCCGGATGGGGAGGGAAGTGTGATGCGCATTGGAGAGTTCTGGAGCAGTATGGACGGCTATTTGTGGCTGAACGCCCGGGTACGGGTGCCAAAGCGCCGGGATGGGCAAAAGCTGGTGGGTGTTTTTGATTTTGACAGCATCCATGAAGGCTATGCCTCCGGCTTTGAATCCATGCTTACTGTAAACGGTATGCCCTGGCAGGGTGTGGATGAGAATCATAAAATCGTACCGATGGATGCGTTTGCCGGACAGGAGATCGATCTGACATTTCAGCTCTGGGCGGGAATCACCGGCGGGCCCAAAAGCCTGATCTATCATCAGCTCCGGGAAGCCTGGCTGGGATATCTGGAGCCGTCGGCGGAAGCGCTGGGGCTTCTGGCACAGATGATGCTGGAGCAGGCGCAGGTTTTTGGTGCACAGGATGCAAGGAGCGTGCTGCTTGTGGGAATGCTGGAGCGGAGTCTCGGTCATATTGACTGGCATGAAAGCAGCCGGGAAAAATGGATACTCTCTGTTAAAGCGGCAAAGGAATGTCTGGAGGATGAAGCTGCCAGGTATCCGCAGCGGGATATGTTTACTGTATCCTGTGTGGGCCATACGCATATTGACCTGGCCTGGATGTGGCGGGTGCGCCACACTAAGGAGAAGGCCGCGCGGTCATTTTCCACCGCAATGCGCCTGTTTGACGAGTTTGAGGATTTTCGTTTCTATCAGTCCACGCCGCAGCTCTATGCGTACATCAAGGAGAACGATCCCGGGCTTTACGGACAGATCCGGGATCGGGTCCGGGAAGGCCGGTGGGAACCGGGCGGCGGCATGTGGGTTGAGGCCGACTGTAATCTGCCGGGCGGGGAATCTCTTGTCCGCCAGATCCTCTATGGAAAGCAGTACTTTATGGAGGAATTTGGCGTGGATACCCATTTTGTGTGGCTGCCGGACGCCTTTGGGTTTCCGTTCGGCCTGCCGCAGATTTTAAAGAAGTCGGGGATCGACGTCTTTATGACCTCCAAGCTGAGCTGGAACAAGCAGAACCGTTTTCCACACGATACATTTCGCTGGAGGGGCCTGGATGGCAGTGAGGTGCTCGCATACTTTCTCACCACACCTGCGGACGGCTTTCCTACCCAGGATTGGGCAGCCACCTATAATGGGGATATCCATCCAAAGTCGTTTGAGGGAACGTTCCGGCTGTATCAGGAAAAAGACTGGAACCGCAATGTGATGATGACTTACGGACACGGAGACGGGGGCGGAGGCTGCACGCGGGATATGGTCCAAAGTGTTGAGGCCATGAAGAAGGTGCCCTTTGCGCCCCAGGCGGAGTTCATTCAGCCAGAAGCCTTTTTCCGGAACCTGAAAGAAAATTTAAATAAAGAAAAGCCCCTTCCCGTCTGGGAGGATGAGCTTTATCTGGAATATCACCGGGGAACGTACACAAGCCAGGCATTTATGAAGCGGGCCAACAGAAAGCTGGAAAACCGTCTAAGGGATCTGGAATATCTCATGGCGTTAAAGCAGGTATGCCACGAAGCGGTGGATGAGCGATTGGACGACTGCTGGAAGCTGCTTTTGAAAAATCAGTTTCACGATATACTGCCGGGGTCATCGATCCACGAGGTCTATGAGGATGCCGGGGCGGATTATGCGTGGCTGGACCGGGAGCTTGCACGAAAGGAACAGCAGTTGACCGGAGTGTATGAAGGCGGAGGCTCATATACGGTTTGGAATAACGGGAGCTGGACGAGAAGCTGTTTGGTAAAAGTACCTTATGAGCCGGAGTCCTGCTGGACCGATGACCGTGGGGCTTTACTTGATCAGGCACTCAGTGCGGATGGCATGGCCCTCGTTCGACTTGAGCATATGCCGCCTTATGGAATGGCAGGGATACATCCGAGTCCAAAAAATCGCCGCAGTGATGAGCGGCCGGTATTGTCACAGATCGATCTGGAGCGCCGGCACCTGGAAAATGACAGCTTTTTAATCTGCTGGAACGCACAGGGGCAGCTTACACGAGTCTATGATAAGCTGTTGAAATTTGAGCTGTTTACGGATCAGCCGGGAAACCATCTGGTGATCTATGAGGATAAGCCGCTCATGTTCGATGCCTGGGATATTGATTCCTTTTATACGGAAAAGTCCAGTGAGCCGGCGCTTTTGAGCGTGGAGCCGGTGGAAAATAATCCGCTGCGGACGGTTCTGAGATTTTGTTATGGGTTCGGGGAATCTGTCATCCGCCAGGAGCTTGTGCTTGTAAAAGGTGTCCACCGGCTTGATTTTGAGACTGCGGTGGACTGGCGGGAGCGGCAATGTCTGCTTAAAGTTTATTTTCCGGCCAATGTCCATACGAGGGAAGCTGTTTTTGACACCCAGTTTGGAAATATCAAGCGGAGCACCACAAAAAATACAAGTGTGGATGCGGCAAAATTTGAGGTGTGCGGCCACCGCTTTGCCGATGTCAGCCAGAGTGACCGTGGCCTTGCAATACTTAATGACTGTAAATACGGCTACGATGTTTCGGGAAGTACTGTGGGCCTGACGCTCATAAAATCTGCCATCGATCCGGACGACCGGGCCGATCAGGGTGCACACCGGTTTACCTATGCGGTCTGCCCCCACGATGGAAGCTGGTATGACAGTGGCATTCAGGAACAGGCATTTGACCTGAACAATCCGCCGGTTCTGTGGCCGGGAAGGGTCCTGTCGGATACAAAACCGCTTTTTGCGGTTCATGGCGCATTTATTGAGATCGACGCGGTAAAGCCGGCGGAGGACCGAAACGGTATTATCCTGCGTTTTCACGAATATGCCGGTGGCGATGGCCGTATTTCCATAACCAGCCATTATGGTATCCGGGCATGGCAGGAATGCGACCTGCTGGAACGGGCGGTGGGGGAAATGGTGGAAGCTAAATGCCTGGAATGCCTGGTGAAGCCTTACGAAATAAAAACTTACCGCATTTTTATGGAGGTATAAGATTATGAATGGTAAAGAGCGCTTTTACGCGACGATAGAGCGAAGGCCGGTGGACAGACCGGCATCCTGGCTGGGAATGCCAAGCCCCGGAGCACTGGAGAAACTGTTTGACTTCTATCAGGTGGACAATATGCCGGATCTGAAGAAAAAACTGGGGGATGATATCTACGCAGTAGAAGTGCCCTATCAGTCAGACTATGCCAATGCCATCTATGCTGCCTTTGACTGGTACAAGGATGGCAATGTGGATGCCCAGGAGCGGACGCTGACTACACCGGGATGCTTTGCCGATGCCGAAAGCATTGAAGATATCGCTTCTTTTGAATGGCCGGAGCCGGCCTTGTACATCGACCCTGAGGAATGCAGGAGAAGGGGGGCACAGGTGCCGAAAGATAAAGCCGCCATGGCCATGCTGTGGTCGGCGCACTTTCAGGATACGTGCGCGGCCTTTGGGATGCAGCAGGCATTGATGAATATGGTGGCGGAGCCGGAGCTTTATCGGGCGGTGGATGATAAGGTCCTTGAATTTTATTTGAAGGCCAACGAAATCTTTTATGAGGCCACGAAGGGGCGGCTTGACGCCGTGCTGATCGGAAATGATATGGGAAGCCAGCGCGGGCTGATGGTATCGCCCAAGATGCTCCGGGACTTTGTCATCCCGGGCTGTAAAAAGCTGACTGACCAGGCGCACCGGTATGGGCTGAAGGTCATCTACCATTCCTGCGGCTCCATAACGGATATCATTCCGGATCTCATCGCGGCCGGTGTGGATGCCATACATCCGATCCAGGCGCTTGCGGCCGGCATGCAGCCGGAACTTTTAAAAGAGCGGTACGCGGATCAGATTTCCTTTTGCGGCGGTGTGGATACCCAGGAGCTGCTTGTACACGGTGATACGGAGGCGATACGCAGTAAGGTGAGAAAGCTGGCGGAGCTGTTTCCCACAGGGCTCATCCTCTCCCCAAGCCACGAGGCACTTTTGCCGGACGTTCCGGCCCAAAATGTGGACGCATTATTTGACGAGGTAAACAGATTATGAAAGCAGAGCAGATTGTAAAACAGTTAAGCTTAGAGGAAAAGATCGCGCTTTTGTCGGAGACGGCGCCGGAAATCAAACGGCTGGGAATCCGCCGGTATCATCATGGCAATGAAGCGCTCCACGGTGTGGTCCGGCCCGGGAAATTTACGGTGTTTCCCCAGGCGATCGGCATGGGAGCCAGCTTTCATCCGGAGCTGATCCGCAAGGTGGCGGATGCCATATCGGACGAGGCGCGGGCCAGGCATAATGAAAATCATGGAGAGATGGTGGGCGGCGATTTTGACGGGCTGTACAATGGACTTCTCACCTTCTGGTCGCCGAATCTGAATACGGCCAGAGATCCCAGATGGGGGCGTACCGGTGAAACCTACGGGGAGGACCCTTATCTGGCCGGAGCCTGCGGAACTGCATTTGTCCAGGGGCTTCAGGGGAACCGGGAGGACTGCCTTAAAACGGTGGCTACGCCAAAGCATTTTGTGGGAAATAATGAGGAGCATAACCGCTTTGAATGCAATGCCGATATTCCGGAGGATCAATATTATGATTATTATTTGAAGCCCTTTGAATATGTGGTCAAAGAAGGAAAGTGCGCGGCTGTTATGGCGGCCTATAATGCGGTCAACAAAGTGCCCTGCCATGCAAACCGGGAATTGCTGACCGGTATTTTGCGAAATTTGTGGGGATTTGAGGGCTATGTGGTGAGCGACTGTGGCGCCGTATCCCATCTTCTGGACCGCCACCACTATGTAAATACACCTGCCGAAGCGGCTGCTTACGCCCTGAAAGCCGGGGTGGACCTGGAATGCGGCTCCTGCGGAACCATCCAGCAGGTTTATCGGAATTATCTGCTCCAGGCGCACGATGAGGGGCTTGTGACAGAGCATGAGATCGAGACGGCTGCGCTTCGGGTTTTAAAGGCCAGAGAAAGGCTTGGCATTCTCGGTGAGGCGCATAGCGCTTACAGTGATCTGAGCGAATCGGTCATCGGCTGTGAAAAACATCGGGCGCTGGCGCTTACCATGGCGGAGGAGTCTTTGGTGCTGCTGAAAAATGACCAGGTGGATGGGCGTCCCATACTTCCTGTGAGGAAGGGGCTTAAAATATGTGTGGTGGGCAATCAGTCCGATGTCTGCCAATTCGGCGATTACAGCGGAACGCCGGTGCACCCGCCGGTGACGATTCTTGACGGGCTTTACGGGGAATACCCCCAGGCAGATATTTGCTGGATACCTTATGAGAAAAACAGCGTCGGTGACACATTTGGAATACTGGAGGACGAATATCTGTTCCATATGGAAGACGGGGTAAAAAAGAAAGGGCTTTTGGGCAGGTACGATACATTGGCCACCGAAGGGCCACAGGATCGTGTGGATGGGCGCATTGATTTTGAATGGGAGAATATGGCCCCCGATCCGCTCATACAGCGTGAGCACTTTCATATCCAGTGGAATGGACTGCTGGTGCCCAAAACAAGCGGAACCTATGAATTTAGTGTGCGCGTCAATGCAAAGGAATGCGCCTGCAAGGGCAGATACCGTCTGTATCTGGACAATGCGCCTGCCCATCTGGGGGAATTTTATCTGGAAGGCGGCCGGGCTTATGCCATCTGCCTGGATTATACAAATACCGGAAGCCGGCCATCCGCAGCTCTTTTATGGAAGAAAAAGGATATGGCGCATACCGGGCGTTTTGCGAGGGAAATCGCAGCCGCCGCAGATTGTGATGTGGTGCTGGCCTGCGTGGGTCTTGGAACCGAGTATGAGGCGGAGGGAAGGGATAAGACGGATCTGAACCTGCCCGCAGAACAGATGGAGCTTTTAGAAGCCGTATGGAAGGCAAATCCAAATCTGATCGTGACGCTCTATAATGGTTCCTCCCTGACGATCCCGTGGATTCAGGAGCATGCCAAGGGGATTTTAGAGTGCTGGTATCCGGGGGAAGCGGGCGGCCTGGCCATTGCCCGTACCATTTGCGGCAAGGTAAACCCCAGCGGCCGGCTCCCTCTGACCTTTTACCGGGATGCCGGGGATCTGCCATCTTTTCAGTGCTATGATATCTCACAGGGCTTTACCTACTGGTATGCAAAAAATGTGCTCTACCCTTTCGGTTATGGGCTGAGCTATACAAAATTCGGCTATTCGGAATTTACACTTTCAGAAGAAGGGGAAGCACTGACCGGATCGGTTGTTGTAACGAATGAAGGAGAAATGGCGGGCTATGAGGTGGTGCAGGTCTATGCCAGGTACATGGCGGCGGATGCACCAGGAAAGCTGGCGGCGGTGGATAAGATCTGGCTGGAGGCCGGTGAATCCAAAAGGGTGGATCTTAATATACCGGACTGCCGCCTGGAGGTCTATGACAAGGCGTGCGGGCGCAGTAAAGTCATGGAAGGGCGGTATGAGCTGAGTGTGGCGGGGAACGCCAAACAGCAGTTTATAAAGCTGGAGAGGATACGGGTAGGACAGAAATGGAAAAAGTAATACTTTCTGGCGGAAGGTATGGAAATACAGTATTTGAAGCCGGAGACGGGCGGATCATGCTCAGCGCCCTGTTCGGAATGCCTATGTATACGCCGGATGTCAGTGGACCGGAACGTTTGCAGGGGATCACCGACAGTGATTTTTCACTGGATGGGCAGGGAACGAGCAGGATGATCCTGGAGCGCTGGGAGAAAAGCGCCGGTGAACTTCAGGTGAATTTTGGCCTGGAGGGTTCCGGGATTAAAATAAAGAGTTTATGGCGTGTGGATACGGAGCTTGGAATTTTAAGCCGGAAGGACTGGGTGGAAAATACAGATGCGCGCCCGGTTACCGTATATCGCTGCCAGCCCAGGTTTTTGTTTGCACCGGCGGAGTATGACTGCTATGTTCAAAATAGTACATGGTGCTATGAAAATATAGGCGGCTGGGAGCCGGTGGGCCGCTCGGGCGTTTTGTTACAGTGTGAGGGTGGCCGGACGACCCAGGGAGCGTCGCCCATGCTGGGGCTTCGGAATACGAGGCTGGGCAGGGGCGTGGTGTTTCATATCATCCCAAAAGGAAACTGGGAGATCCGTCTGCAAAAGGCCAGTGCCGGTGTCGGCCCTCAGGGCAGTGCGGTGACCGCGGTCCGTCTGGGCCAGTCGGGCGACGGATTTGCGTGCCGTATCCAGCCGGGGAAATGTCTGGAATTTCCAGAGGTGCTTGTGCAGAGCCTTCCGGATGGCAGCCTTTTTAAGCAGGTGCAAAACCTGCAGCTCTGGCTGAAGGGATATGAACGCCCCGGCCGATGTATGCACCGTGTTGTGTATAATCCGTGGTTTAACTGCTTTGACGATATAAAGGTGGACGAGCTTTTACGGTATGCCCGGGCGGCAAAGAAGCTGGGCTGTGAAATTTTTGAAGTAGATGCGGGCTGGTACGGACAGGGTGCGGATTGGAGCTGCTGCGTGGGCGACTGGCGGGAAAAGTTAGACGGCGCTTTTTATGGAAAGCTGAAGGACTTTTCGGATCAGGTCCGCAGCCTGGGCCTGGGCTTCGGCCTTTGGATGGAGCCGGAGCGGATCATGGGCGGCGCGCCCATGAGAAAGCAGCATCCGGAATGGTTCGCCAGAGGAAGCAGCGGCGGCTACTATCCAAGACTATGGGAGGAGCAGCCCTATAACTATATAAAATCTGAAATTTTACGGCTGATCGAGACGTATGCGCTGGCCTGGCTGAAAATGGATTTTAATTTTGAACTGGAGGAAGATGAGACACGGTCCGGATTTTTGTACTACTATGAAAGTCTCTACAGGCTTATGGATGAGATCAAGGCTCTCCATCCCGAGGTATTCCTTGAGGCCTGCGCTTCCGGCGGCCTGCGCACGGATATCAATACGATGCTGCATTTTGACGGCCACTTTATCTGTGATAATGTGAACCCCTATGATGGACAAAGTATGTATGAACAGCTTCTTGTGCGGACCTTCCCCACAAAGGTTTATCAGTGGATGGCCGTACAAAAGGGGGCGGATATCCCGGCGTATTTCCGTGAAGTCTCGGATGTGGAAAAGACGGTCATGGTTCCGGCGGCTCCCGGCGCGGGCTTTGCTGATTTCGAGCGGATCGATATGGATTTCCTCTGTAAGCTGATGATCAAAGGGATGTTTGGCATCAGCGGCGATATTACGACGCTGGATGAAGCCGATCAGGAAGTGCTTGCGGGCTACATAAGCGTTTACAAAAAGATCCGGCCGCTGCTCATGGAGAGTATCGTTACTATGGATGGGGAGCCGGGAAATATCGGTGATCGGGATCGCTGGAGTGTTCTGGAATATTATGAGAAGGAACGGGATGAATCGCTGATCTATGTCTACCGCTTTGGTGATATCCGCAGCAGTCATCAGGTATTTCCCGCGCATATCCGCCCCGAAGGACGGTACCGGGTGAGCAAAACTGAGGAAAGCATGGAGATGACGGGGGAAGCGCTTTTAGACCGGGGCATCGGGGTGGAACTTCCAAAACGAAATTCCGGCGCGATCCTTCACATTTGCAGGATGGGAGAGAATGGATATGAGATTTAGACAGGTACATTTGGATTTTCATACATCCGAGTGGATAGACCATATTGGAAGTGAATTTGATCGGAAGGACTTTCAGGAGAAGTTAATACGGGGGCATGTGGATTCCATTACCCTGACGGCGAAGTGCGCCCACGGCTGGTCCTATTGCAGCAGCCAGACCATCGAGCGTCACCCCCATTTGAAGTTTGACCTTTTAAAAGAGATGATCGACGCAGCCCATGAGATCGATGTAAAAACACCGGTATACGTGTCCGTGGGGCTGGATGAAAAATCGGTGAGGGATCATCCGGAATGGCTGATCCGGGGAGCAGATGAGCGGACGACCTGGGTCGCCAGCCTGGCAGATGCCGGGTGGCACCGGTTCTGCCTGAACAATCCATATCAGGAAATCGTGCTGGAGCAGATTCGGGATGTGGTGGAGCATTATGACCTGGACGGTCTGTTTCTGGACGTGTCCAGCGCGATTCCCTGTCATTGCCAGTCCTGCGTAAAAACGTTGATTTCCCGGGGGCTGGACCCGTGGGATGGGGAAAATACATGGAATCTGGCGGAGGAGGTTTTTACCCGCTTTGCCGGACGGGTGGAAAAGCTGGTCCACGGACGAAAGCCAGGGCTTCCCATATTTCACAACGGCGGCCATATCCAAAGAGGCCGCAGGGATCTGGTGGCGAAAGATACCCATCTGGAGCTGGAGAGCCTTCCCACCGGCGGCTGGGGATACGACCATATGCCATTGTCTGCCCTATATGTTAAAAATCTTGGTAAGGAATATCTGGGCATGACCGGAAAGTTTCATACGGCCTGGGGCGAGTTTGGCGGCTACAAGCATCCCAATGGACTTCGCTATGAGGTATCCCAGTATCTGGCCTATGGGGCCGGCTGCTCCATCGGCGATCAGATGCATCCGGATGGGTCCATGGATGCGGCCACCTATGAGCTGATCGGCAATGCCTATGGCGAGGTGGAAGCCAAGGAAGCTTATGTGAGAGATACCCGGCTTGTTCAGGATATTGCCATCCTTTCCCTGGAGGCCATCGGCTCGGCCAGACGCCAGCATAATCTTGTGGCTATGGCTGAGAAAGTCACGTTGAACGAAGAATATTATACAGAAAATCTGATCTCAGCGGCAGTCCACAGCGATGTGGGGGCATTGCGGCTGCTGAGGGAATGCGGATACCTGTTTGACATTATCGATACGGAGATGGATTTTAACGCCTACAAAGT
The DNA here is from genome assembly GCA_902363555.1 of Lachnospiraceae bacterium. Classification (GTDB taxonomy): domain Bacteria; phylum Bacillota; class Clostridia; order Lachnospirales; family Lachnospiraceae; genus Catenibacillus. The sequence continues at coordinate 43,271 of CABJAM010000003.1, forward strand.
GCTTCTTATTCCGGACTATGGAACCATTGACCGGGAGCTGGAAGAAAAGCTCACGGCGTATATGAGCCAGGGCGGGCGTTTATATTTGAGCGGATCTTCGGGCAAAAGGGAGGACTCTGGCGAATTTATGTCAGGAATCCCTCTGGAATATCAGGGGCCGGCCGAGTATGAGCCGATGTATTTAAAGCCCTCGTTTAAGCTTGAAAACTTTGAAAACAGCGCCTTTGTCGTGTACGGTAAGGCCTGCGCGGTGGAGGCAAAGCCGGATGCCGGCGTACGGCTGGATGCGCAGTTCCAGGCGCCCTATTTTAACAGGACGCCGCTGCATTTTTGTTCGCATGTACATGCGCCCTGCTGCAAGGAATATTATAAATCAGCGATTTTTGGCAATGACCAGTTTGTCTACGTTGCATTTCGGATGTTTGAAGAATATAAGGAGAACGGCAGCTTTATCGTCAAGGAGGTTTTCCGCCATACGATGGATACTCTGTTAAAAGAGGATAAGACACTGTATACGACACTGCCCTCCCAGGGCGTAGTGACCCTGGCCAAAAGCATTCGGGAAAATTATTATATCCATCATCTGCTCTATGCAGTACCTGTACGGCGGGGGGAGGATATCGAGATTATTGAGGATATAGTTCCGGTTTACGATATAAGTGTCAGGCTCCGGCTATCGGAGAAAATCACCGGTGTCCGTCTGGTACCTCAAAATGAAGCGCTTCCCTTTGAACAGGATGGGCAGGTGCTGCGCTACACGGTACCAAGGCTGGAATGCCATCAGATGGTGATGATAACTTTTGAATAAGGGATTGACGGGCAAAGGAGAAAAATATATGAGAGATTTTTACCAATTTCAGGAAGATGTGCTGGATCAAAAGGCCGGAGGCCGGATTTTATGGCAGCCAAGAATCGGATGCTGGTATGACGATAAAATATACGCCGGAGAAGAACTTCCGGGAGTATTTAAGGGGATGGATCTGCCGCAGGTCTACCGGGAGCTGGACTGCTCCAACCGTATTTATGAATATAATGGTTCCTTCCGGCTTGTGGAGGATGAGACGATCAAACGGACAAAAACCAGGATATCTCAATATGAAACCGAAGAAACCATAGAAACTCCGGTGGGAACGCTGTCCTGCATTATGATGGGCAACTCGTCCAATGGCGGCGTTTACCCGAAAAAGTGGTGGGTTTCCTCCGAGGAAGAGCTGGAGATCATGTCCTATGTGCTGGACCATCAAAGCTGGGAATGGGATGAGGACTATTACCAGAGCGTTCAGAAAAAGTGGGGCAGGATCGGGGCTCCGGTAATGTTTATGCCGAGAGTGAATATACAGTATTTGTACATTGATCTTATGGGTGTGGAGGAAGCCATTTTTGCCCTGACCGATTACCCGGAGACTGTGGAGTCCTTTTTCGAGGTGCTTGAGAGAAATCAGGAGCGGCTGATCCGGGTCATTAACGAAAGCCCGATCAAAATGATCAATTTTGGCGATAATCTGCACTGCGGACTATTACCGGACCGGTATTTTGAAAAATATGTCCTGCCGGCCTATCAAAAACGGTGCAGGCTGCTGCATGAAGGGAACAAGTTTGTGACCTCCCACTGGGATGGGGATACGAAGTTTCTTCTCAAGTATGCAAAGGCGACGGGCCTGGACGGGATCGAGGCGATCACGCCAAAGCCCCAGGGTGATGTAACGCTTAAGGAAGTAAAGGAAGCATTGGGCGATCAGGTATGGCTGGTGGACGGGATCGCAGCCACCCTTTTCAATGAAGAATATCCGGAAGCAGCGCTGATGGCTCAGGTAAAGGAATGCATCGACCTGTTTGCGCCGCGGCTCATCCTCGGCATCTCCGATGAGCTGTCCTCCACAGGCGATATTGAGCGGGTCCGCGCCATCGGGAAGCTTGTTGATGAGTATAATGATTCCATTAAATAAGAGGTATCAGAGTGTTATGGGTACTATGTTTTTGAAGGGTGGGGGTGCACTGGGTTACGAATGCTGCGGAAGCTTTCGGGCGCCCGGCGAGGAATGGATTCACCTTACAAGGCATCTTACGAATTATGAATTGCTTGTGGTTACGGAAGGAACCTTATATATTGCGGACGCGCGGAAGCAGTATGAGGTCCATGAAGGGGAGTACCTTTTGATGGAACCGACCCCTCTGCAGCATGGCTATCGTAAAAGCCGGTGCGCCTTTGACTGGCTGCATCTTGAAATGCGAATGTCCAAAACGGCAGCCGGCCCCGAAACACTGGAAACAGACCCGATCGTACTGTCCGGCTGCGGCCGCCTTGTTTATCCTGAACGGGTTGTCAATTTATTAAAGCAGCTTCAGGAATCGTCCAGAGCCTACCGGAATACCGAACTCAATGACTGTCTTTCGGAGGCGGTGCTCAGAGAGATCAGTTGTCAGGAATCTATTTATCAGGGCGCCGGCGGCCACGGAAGCTCCATCGGGATCTTTGATGATGTTGTGGATTTTATTCATTATAATATCGGAGAAAACATCAGAGTTTCCGATATGGCGGCACATTTTGGCTATAACAGCAAGTACCTCACGGCCATGTTCAAAAAGCACAGCGGGGTGACGATCAAGAAGTATATTTTGCAGGCAAAGATGGAGAGCGCTATGGCGGAGCTTGCGGATACGAGCCATTCGGTGTCGCAGATCGCTTATGGGCTGGGGTTCCAGGATGTACATAATTTTACAAATGCTTTTAAGAAGGTGGTGAGATTGTCGCCAAGCCAGTACAGGGAGAAATATTCCGAAAAACGAATAGAGAATGCGTAGGTGCGCGGGTTTGTATTCCCATGGATTTCTGAATGTCAGAATGTCTTGGGGGTACAAACCCGTTTTTTGTTGCCGATACAAAACCTTGACAAAATGCGTTATCTGTTATATCATAACTATAACAAAAACATATGAGACAAAGGATATGGTGAGGTCGTATGATTCTTAAAATTGATTTTAATAGTGAAGAAGCGATTTATATTCAATTGAGAAATCAGATTGTGATTGGTATCGCCACATCTCAGATCGAGGAAGGGCAGTCACTGCCCTCTGTACGCCAACTGGCGGACAACATCGGCATTAATATGCATACAGTAAATAAGGCCTATTCTGTATTAAAGCAGGACGGTTTCGTCAAGCTGGACCGCAGGAAGGGAGCCTATGTGGCTGTGGATTACGATAAATGCCTGGCTCAAAATGAGCTTTTCCAGACATTACAGATTGTACTGGCGGAGGCGATATGTAAGAATATTACCAGAGATGAGGTCCATGGCATCGTCGATCAGATTTATGATTTCTACGAAAAGAAAGACCCGCCCTGTTAAAGCTGTATAAGAACAGCCGGGCATAAGTGGGCGGTACGCCCCGGACGCGCTCCGGGATGATAAGAAAAGGAGTTGATTTTATGTTATGCAGCATGTGTCATAAAAATGAAGCTGTGATTTGTTATACGGAAATCGTTAACGGAATGAAGAAGGAGCAATACCTGTGTCCGGAATGTGCTGCCAAATATACTGCCTTTGACGGCGACGCCCCGGGGATGACGCCGGGAAGCCTGCTGGCCGGATTGCTGACAAGTGTTCTCGGCCAGGCCGGTGTCGCCCGGGAGGACGATTCCAAAAAGACAAACCTGGCATGTAAAAAGTGCGGGATGACGTACAATGAATTTTTAAAATACAGTAAGTTCGGGTGCTCCGAGTGTGTCCACACCTTCGGCTTCCTTCTGGATGACTATCTGAAAAAGATCCAGGGCAGCAGCGAGCATTGCGGAAAGGTTTATCCGGGTCCGGAGACGGTCTTTGTGCCGGAGGTTTCTTTTGTGTCCGGGGATAAAAGCAGGGGCGCCGAAACACCGGTCGATAAAAGCAGGGGCGCTGAGATATCGGACGATAAAAGCAGCGCCGCCAAGGCCGGTTCGGAATCCGCCCGCGCACATTCGGCTTCGGACGGCAGTGGCAGCGGTACATCCGATGGTGGCCCGGAAAGTATATCCGGGGCACCCAACGCAGCCAGTGCTGTGTCTGCCGGGGATTCCGGCGCGGTCATGGCCTTGAAGCGCCAGTTGGCCGCAGCGATCAAGGCGGAGGAATATGAGGAAGCCGCCCGCATCAGGGATGCGATTAAAGCGCAAAGGGCCGCGGACACGGCGGCTGACGGTGCAGCAAAGGAGGCGACGGTCGATGAAAAAATGGTATGAATCCGGTAAAAGTAACAATCATATTCTTATTTCCAGCCGTGTGCGGCTGGCCAGAAACCTGTGCAGCTATCCGTTTTCCTTAAAGCTGGAAAGGGATGAGGCGCGCCGGATGGTGGATGAGGTGCGGACCCGCTTTTTTCAGCAGTTTGCAGGGGCCGGTGATTTTTACGATTATTATGATCTGGGTGAGATGAACCCCTCCGGCCGCAAGGCACTGGAGGAGCAGTATATCATTACGCCGCTGCTGGCGGAGAAAAAAGCGCCAGCGGGGGCGATCGTATCCAAGGATGCATCCGAGAGCATTATGCTTAATGAGGAGGATCATATCCGTATTCAGACAGTGGCGGCCGGCGATGAGATGGGCGCTGTGTACACGGAGGCCAGCCGGCTGGACGATCTGCTCTGTGAGCGGCTGGAATACGCTTATAACCATAAATACGGCTATATCACATCCTGCCCGACCAGTATCGGCACAGGCCTGAGAGCGGCATATCTGATGCATCTGCCGTTTCTTGAAAAGGAGAAGATGATCAAGCCGCTGTCCGATGAACTGAACAGGCTGGGCTTTATGCTGCGGGGCACCTACGGCGAGGGCGAGGCTTACGGGAGCATTTACCAGATCTCCAATCAGAAGACTCTTGGAATGACCGAGGAGGAGATTCTTTCTTCCCTTAAAAATATGATGGTCCAGATCACGGACCATGAGCGCAGCGCCAGAGAGCGGTGTCTGCGCAAGCACCGTCCGGAGATTGAAGATCTGATTTTCAGAAGCTACGGTATATTAAAGTACGGCAGATCCTTCACGGCCAATGAGGCCATGGCTTATCTGTCCAATGTCCGCGTTGGGATGGATGAGGCCATTATAAAACCAGCGCAGCCGTTCACGGATATTTTCGGCCTGATGGTTGGTATCCAGCCGGCGACTCTGGCATCCGCCGCAGGAAAGCGGCTGGGCACTTCCGACAGGCATAGCTGGCGGGCTGAATATATCCACAAAAATCTGCCTGATATTTTGGAGGCTTAATCATAATATTATTTGTATTCACATAAATTATACCCATCCGGGTATGACAGGGAGGTACAATATGCAATACAGATTTACTCAGATGGCGGCCAATGCCATGCAGTGTGCGGCAGACGCCGCCCAGGAGCTGCAGCATAATTACATTGGCACGGAGCATCTGCTTATCGGTTTATTACGTGAAGAGGAAGGTATTGCCAGCCAGGTCCTGGGCGAGCATGGCATTACCGAAGAAAAGATCATGCGCCTTGTGGAGCAGCTCATCAGCAGTGGAAATGTGGAGGTGGCGGACGTCATCGACTATACGCCCAGAAGCCGCCGCATTCTTGAGCTGGCCAGCCGGGAAGCCATCCGCTTCCATGCCCAGGCGATCGGCACAGAGCATCTGCTTATCGCCATGCTCCGGGAGAGCGACTGCGTGGCTGTGCGACTGCTGAATACACTTGGCGTGAATATACAGAAGCTTTACGCGGATATTCTGTCCGCCATGGGGCTGGATACATCGGCCGCCAAAAGCGAATTTAATAATAAATCTGGACGGGCCAGGGGTCGTGGCGGCACTCCGACGCTGGATCAGTACAGCCGGGATCTGACCGCACTGGCCAGGGAAGGCAAGCTGGACCCGGTGGTGGGCCGCAATGACGAAATTGCCCGGGTTGTGCAGATATTAAGCCGTCGGACGAAAAATAATCCATGTCTTATCGGCGAGCCCGGCGTGGGTAAAACAGCCATTGCCGAAGGCCTGGCCAGCCGTATCGTGGAAGGAAATATTCCCGAAACGATCAAAGATAAACGACTTCTGACCCTGGATCTGTCCGGCATGGTGGCCGGCTCCAAATACAGAGGTGAGTTTGAGGAGCGTATAAAAAAGGTGATCAGTGAGGTGCGCGAGGATGGCAATGTGCTGCTGTTCATCGACGAGATCCATACGATCATCGGCGCCGGCGGCGCTGAAGGCGCCATCGATGCTTCAAATATATTAAAGCCATCGCTGGCCCGCGGGGAGATCCAGATCATCGGAGCGACGACCCGGGAGGAGTACCGCAAATATATCGAAAAGGATGCGGCTTTAGAGCGCCGTTTCCAGCCCGTTGTTGTGGAGGAGCCCTCGGAGGATGAGGCGATTGAGATATTAAAGGGGCTGCGCCCGGCGTATGAGGAGCATCATCATGTTCAGATTACCGACGACGCTCTTGTTGCAGCAGTAAAGATGTCCGCCCGCTACATCAACGACCGTTTTCTGCCGGACAAGGCGATCGATCTCATCGACGAGGCGGCTTCCAAGGCGCGGTTGTCCACATTTACGGCATCACCTAAAATCAAGGAGCTTGAGAACCGTATCCAGCTTTTGGAGGATGACAAGGAAAAGGCCATTCGCGAGGAAGCTTATGAGCGGGCCGGTGAGATTAAAAAGGAACAAAATTCCCTTCACGAGGAGCTTGTTTACCTGAATAATCAGTGGGAGCGGGCTAAAAAGGACGTGGAGCTGGTTGTGGGTGAAAATGAGATCGCTGATATTGTATCCACATGGACAAAGATTCCTGTGAAGAAGCTGGCAGAGGGCGAGACTCAGAGACTTAAAAATCTTGAAAATATCCTTCATCAGCGGGTGATCGGCCAGGAGGAGGCTGTTGTGGCTGTGGCCAAAGCGATCCGCCGCGGCCGTATCGGCTTAAAGGACCCGAAGCGCCCCATCGGCTCCTTCCTGTTTTTAGGCCCTACCGGTGTGGGAAAGACGCAGCTTGTCAAGGCATTGGCAGAAGCTATGTTTGGCAAGGAGGACGCCATGATCCGGGTGGATATGTCGGAGTATATGGAAAAGCACAGTGTGTCCAAGCTAATCGGTTCACCGCCAGGATATGTGGGCTATGATGAGGGCGGCCAGCTCAGCGAAAAAATCCGCCGGAATCCGTATTCCGTCATTTTATTTGACGAGGTGGAAAAGGCCCATCCCGACATTTTTAATATTCTCCTTCAGGTGCTGGATGACGGTCATATTACCGATGCCCAGGGCCGAAAGGTGGATTTTAAAAATACAGTCATCATTATGACCAGCAATGCCGGTGCTATGAACATTATCGCGCCCAAAAAGCTGGGCTTTACTGCCATCCAGGATGCGGGCGAGGATTATAAACGGATGAAGGAAGGCGTTATGGACGAAGTGAAACGTATCTTCAAGCCGGAATTTATCAACCGTATTGATGAGATCATCGTATTCCATGCGCTGACCCGGGAAAATATCCGTCAGATCGTCCAGATCATGCTGAATGAGATTTCTGCGCGGACAAAGGATCAGATGAATATGACCATTGCGGCCGACAGTGCTGTTCTTGACCACCTTTCCGAGAGCGGCTACGATCAGAATTACGGCGCCCGCCCGCTGCGCCGGGCCATACAAAATGAGGTGGAGGACGCGATGGCTGAGGAAATCCTTGACGGTAAGATTAAAAATGGGGATAATATACAGCTAACGATGAGCAGCGATGGCCATATCCAGTTTCACGTAGCGGACGCAGTGCCAGCCGTTTAATATTGGCTGCGATCCACAGGGAACTGATCTGAGCCCTCCGTGAGGATGGTTAATTAGGATAAAGAATTTTATGTGAAAATCTGGTGGAATGACTGGAATATTTCACTTAAATGCGCTATAATAAATCTAGTACAGCTTTGCTCTACTTTTGACCCGTACAAAGCTGTACCGGAGCGTATTTTATATAGGCTCCGGATTACATTGTCCGATGCAGTGTGTTTGAAACAGGATAAAATATGCCCCTATGGGCACGCGCAAGGCAAAGGATGCGCATGGGCGCGCCTGGCGCGATAAGGTTAATTCAGGAGGATATTAAGATGACAGTAATCGAGGGGTTAATCCGCACAGAAGATGACGGAAGTTTAAGCTTTGGAAATTATGAGTTGGATACCAAGTTCAAAGTATCCGATTTCGATCATTTCGGTGACAGCTATAAGGTGAAAACATACAAGGAGATAACAAAGCTGGAACGTAACGATTTATTCGTTTATGAGTCCGTACCCGGAACTGTTGTCCGCGAGTTTAAGATGAGCGGGGATGACGTGGAGTTCTCTGTGGAGGGCTATGAGGATACCCAGATTGCGTTAGGTCTTGAGGCCGAGAAGGAGTACCGTGTCTATATCGATGGTGTGGATGTGGGCAGCGCGAAGACCAACCTTGGCGGAAAGCTTGTATTCAGCGTTGAGCTTGGCGGTGAAGCCAAGAAGATTCGCGTCGTATAGGAAAGCGGCCGGTCATGTCCGGCGGCGTATCCGTATAAGCAGAATGATTTGTAAGGCTGTTGCAGTTGTATCTGCAGCAGCCTTTTTAAGTGTAAATGCGTTTAATGCGCAGATAAATTTTGTGGGCCCCTTGGAACAGTTGTTTTTTATTTAATAGGAGGATGAAAATGGCGAAAGCGAAAAATATATATTTTTGTCAGGAATGTGGCTATGAGAGCGCCAAGTGGATGGGGCAGTGTCCGGGCTGCAAGTCGTGGAACAGTTTTGTGGAGGAGCCGGTTGTAAAAACAGGCGGCAGCAGCGGAAGTGGCGGCAGCCGAAACAGTGCGTCGGTGAAGCCGACCCGGTTGTCGGAGGTGTCGCTGAAAACGGATGAGCGGGTATTTACAGATATCACAGAGCTGGACCGGGTACTGGGCGGCGGTATCGTTCGGGGCTCCCTTGTACTTGTGGGCGGCGACCCGGGTATCGGAAAATCCACCCTGCTGCTTCAGATGTGCAAGACATTGGCGGAGAAAAAAAAGTCCGTCCTTTATATTTCCGGCGAGGAATCGCTCCAGCAGATAAAAATGCGGGCCGATCGGCTGGGAGCCTTTCGGGAAGATATTATGATGCTGTGTGAGACAAATCTGGATACGATCGGGGATGTGGTGCGCAAGTATCAGCCGGAAATCGTGATCATCGATTCCATACAGACCATGTTTAAAGAGGATATTTCCGCCGCGCCGGGCAGCGTGAGCCAGGTGCGGGAGAGCACCAATGTCCTTATGCAGATGGCTAAAGGCCTGGGGATTTCCATATTTATTGTAGGTCATGTGACAAAGGAGGGTGTTGTGGCAGGGCCCAGAGTACTGGAGCATATGGTGGATACTGTACTGTACTTTGAGGGCGACCGCCATGCCTCCTACCGCCTGCTGCGGGCGGTGAAAAACCGTTTCGGCTCCACCAATGAGATCGGTGTCTTTGAGATGCGCTCGGAGGGCCTTGTGCAGGTGCCTAATCCGTCGGAGTATATGCTCAATGGCCGGCCGGAGGGCGCCTCCGGCTCCGTCGTCTCCTGTGCCATGGAGGGCACACGGCCCATTCTTGTGGAAATCCAGGCGCTTGTCTGCCATACGAATTTTAATATGCCCCGGCGGACTGCCGCCGGTACGGATTACAACCGGGTCAATCTGCTCATGGCCGTGCTGGAAAAGCGGCTGGGGATGAAGCTGGACAGCTGCGACGCCTATGTAAATATTGCCGGGGGCATGCGGCTCAATGAGCCGGCCATCGACCTGGCCATCGTCTGCGCGATCATTTCCAGTTATAAAAACTTTGAGATCAGCGGGAAGACGATCATCTTCGGTGAGGTGGGGCTGACCGGAGAGGTGCGTGCCGTCAATATGGTAGAGCAGCGGGTCATGGAGGCAAAAAAGCTGGGCTTTTCCGTGTGCATCGTGCCCCAGGTGAATCTGAAATCGCTTCAGAAGGTGGATGGGATCGCGGTGATCGGGGTCAGTACGGTGATGGATATTATGAAATATCTGAAATAGTTACTGGTCAGCATTGCCGCAAAACGAATGCAATGCTGACCATATGGTTTCTGCACGGATGGGGTATTGGCTGCTTTCAGCGGCCGGTCTTGCAATCCGCCCAGAATGCCATGATGTTGCGCATAAAGGTGGCGGTCTCCCAGGCGCTGTGGCGGGCCAGGGCCGCCGGGATCATCGGATCGACCGGTTTATTATCCGGAAGGTGAAGGACAGACTTTCCATCCTTAAAATGCATCCCGATCCAGAACGTGACACGCTGCTCGTAGCCCTCCGGCGTCAGTCGGTAATAGCACAGCTCGCTTATATGCATAGGCTCTGCATCCGGTTGGTGGAGCGGCTGACAGAGGATATTGGCGCCGGTAATACCGATATTATATGTATCGCCTAAAGGCGGCTGTGGCATGCCGATTTTTTCTGCGGTCAGCCCTTCGATAAAGCGCAATTGGACCATACCAAAGCCCACATCCTCCACAGCCATGTCTTCATAATGGCGGATATGGCCGCCGGGGAACCAGGCTTTGTAATATAAGTCTCCGGGAGGATTGAAGTTTTCAATGTAGTTTGTCATAACTTCGGCGGTGCATCCGGGCATAAATGTGGTAGCCATGCCGAAGCCTACGCCGTTTGGCAGAACACAGTAGCCTGTTTTTACATTACTGCAGCCGGGCACGTCCATCTTTTTTGCATAATCTTCGATCATAAAGCCGCGGCTTGGGTCCATCGGGGTATTGTATTCCGTGGCGCGGATATTTTCTTCGCTAGGAGCGGCCGGTCCAAGGGCAAAGTATTTGGAATAGGGGGAAGCCTCTTCCTCCGCTGTGAGTTCACAGTTCAGATTATACAGTTCGGCCCTGTCGGTAATATCGGCAAAGGACCGGCGGCAGTGTTTTACAAATGGGATCGGTTTTTCACTGTCAAATGGAATATCCCATTTTAAATCAGTTGATGGCATAAGTGCATCTTCCTTTCTTTGGAAATCGTTGATCTGCTTGCGCATCAGCGCAATTCCTATTGTAATTTGCCAAGGATTTCCGAAGGAAATCGTTGACCTGCTTGCGCATCAGCGCAATTCCTATTGTAATTTGCCAAGGATTTCCGAAGGAAATCGTTGACCTGCTTGCGCATCAGCGCAATTCCTATTGTAAAACAATTTGGTTTGAATTTGAAGTGCAAAAAATAAAAGTGACATTGTGGGCGTTATTATTCATTGAGAAATCATTTCGGTTCCTCTGGGGTGTTATGATAATGTCTAAAAATAATATAAAATCAATCAAAATTAATTGACTATTAGAAGGAAATGGTTTAATATATAGATAATAAGAAAGCGATTATTAATTTAAATAAGAAAGGGCTGAGAACTATGTTAGAGACGATTCGTATGACATTTACCATTGCTGTTATTTTATTTATAAGTGTTGCTGTCATCTTGTATGTCAGAGGGCATGTAGATTATGAGCACTCTGTTTTTAATCGTATCTACAGCCTGATCGCCTATGGATATATGAAGATGACCGTGGATTACCTGCATGGCGTGGAGGCGTTAAAGAGACGCAGATTGGAAAAGAATGATGCGTTCTATACGTATACTCCTGCCGGGAAAGGTGGATCGCTCCAGCGCCGGGAAGAAAAGCTGGCCCTGATGAAAGAGCAGATGCAGGCCCGTTCCGCTCAGCGGAAAGCATACAAAATGAAGGTCCTTAAATAAATAGTCATTATATTCGTTCCAAATAAAACCAGCAGAGCCCCATCTCAGACATATGCGAACCGCATACGTTCAGGGATGGGGCTTTTTGCGCGAAGCAACGAGCCAAACTGGGGAGCTCGCTCACCAGTTTGGCGACTGCCGCGAACCGTCGTAGCGGAGCGGAGACGGTTGCACGAAGCAACGAGCCAAACTGGGGAGCTGGCTCACCAGTTTGGCGACTGCCGCGAACCGTCGTAGCGGAGCGGAGACGGTTGCACGAAGCAACGAGTCGAAGCGGGGAGCTGGCTCACCAGTTTGGCGACTGCCGCGAACCGTCGTAGCGGAGCGGAGAGGGTTGCATGAAGCGGAGACGGTTGCATGAAGCAAAAGCTTAGTTTTTTACCATTGACTGTGGTATTACCACAGAATATAATTAATATATAACAGGAAAAAATCTAGCACTCTGTATGGGAGCTTGAAGAAAAGGGGAAGCGGGGCACATGAAAAATCATAGTCTTACAGAAAATTTTGTACGTGAATTGGAGAGAAAGATATTGTCTGGCGAGTGGGCCATTGGCGACCGGATTCCCACGCTGCGGGAAATGGCGGAAAACATGAATGTGAGCCGCTCTGTGGTCAACGCAGGTGTGGTGGAGCTTGCGAAAGCCGGATATTTAAAAATCGTGCCAAGAAAGTGGACGGAAGTGGCAGATTGGAAAAAAGAAGGAACGATTCTTGTCATGGAGGATATGGCCAGGGAGGATATGCTGACGGGTGAAGCTCTGGAATCTGTTCTGGACGCAAGACGGCTGATCGAGTGCGAGTGTGTGCAGCTTGCGTGCACCCATGCCACACCGGAGGACATGGAAGAGCTCCGGCGTCATATAGGGATAGAATACAAAGCGACGGATGTGAAGGAGCGAGTGAAAAATGACTTAAAATTTCACCATATGCTCAGTGTTATGAGTGGAAACATGGCCTATCATCTTATATTAAAATCGTTTGAAAAAATAGCGGAAAAATTTGTCACTCTGTTTTATCAGAATGGCGATGTTTTTGAAACCGCTGTAGGTATACATGTACAAATTTATGAGAGCCTGAAACAGAAAAACGCATCAAAAGCAAAGGAGGAGATGGAAAAACTATTACGTCATGGAGAACAGCAGCTATGGAAAATACTCTGAAATGATAACCGTGTGGCCCTTCCAGATGGTTATCTGAAATGAAAAAGGGGGAAATTCAGGATGAACAGACAAAATGAAAGGGGCGTAAAGATACCCTATAATCTTTCGCCGCGCATCAAGTGGTTAAGGGATTACTATTTTAAGGGGAATGACAGAAAGTGGAACAACGAGTTTATGGTCTTTACAACCGGAACAAAGTGGGATGAGATTTTTGATGAGACAAGCTTTTATATTGTTCCGGAGGTCTACTGCTTTTTTACTACTTTTAATAAAGCATTTCCGTTATCTGCGTATACGATACAGACGCCGGAGTCTTTTTTTCAGTGGTCTATAGCCGAACGGCGGGCCTGGTTTATGAAAGAAGCCATGGTAAATTACGTGCCGGCGGAGATCCTTCCGGGAGATTTGATCGCCGGTGGACGTTTTAATATAAATGCGTCCATGTGCCTGACAAAAGCGGAGCAGAAGAAGCGTGCAAAACTGGTGTATGAAAAGGGAGGCGTTCGGGAAAGCACTCTGGAATTTCATGGTCGCGGCTTTGGAAATTGTGGCGCTACTTCTGGACATATTATTCCGGATTACCCCCGGGTGCTGGCGCTGGGATTTGAAGGAATAAAAAAGGATATACAGGATAGGTATGACCGGATTGAAGATAAGAAATCGCCGCAGGCTGCCCAGCTTCGGGCGATGATGACATCCTGCGATATGCCCTGTGCATTGGCGGCTCGCTATGCGGATGTATGCACATCACTGGCATCCGGGGAGAAGGACGAAAACCGAAAGAAAGAATTGCAGGAAATGTCGCGGATTTTGAAAAAGGTTCCCTTAAAGCCTGCCGAGACTTTCTGGGAGGCGCTTCAGGCGCTGTGGATCACCCATATGCTCGTGCTGACTGATGAAAATTATCCGGGCGCGGGCTGTTCCTTCGGCCTGTTTGACCGCTACATGTACCCTTACTGGGAGAAATCCATACAGCAGGGAATGGATCGGGAATTTGGAAAGGAGCTGCTTAAATGCTTCTGGATTCACTGTAATTACGCCTATGATGCGATGATAAAGACTGGAAATCAGGGAATCACGGCCGGATATGGACAGCTTTTTAATATTTCCGGAATGGATAAGGATGGAAATGATGTTTCCAATGATCTGACCTATGCCCTTTTGGAGGTCATTGATGAAATATCGCCTATGCTGGAGCCAAAGCCCAATGTACGTCTTCATTCCAAAACTCCGGACAAATTACTGGATAAGGTGGTGGATATGATCGCTGTGTCACAGGGAGCCCCGTTCCTTCTGAACTTTGATGAGCGCTCCATGGCCGGGATGATGCGTGAGGCAAAAATGGCTGGCGTACAGGACCAGATTAATCTTGAAAATGTCAGTGAGTATGCGTCGGTGGGCTGTCTGGAGAATACAATGTGTGGAAATGACCGCTCCTCGACAGTGGATTGTAATCCCAACCTTTTTAAAGCAGTGGAATTAACCCTGGGAAATGGGCGGGAGCTCCGGGAGTATTCCGATGCGCTCTGGCACAAACCGTACACAACGCCATGTGATGCGCCCGAGACCGGGGATTCATGCGGTTTCCACAGCTTTGAGGAATTTTATAAGGCTTTTGAAAGACAATTGCAATATTTGATCCAGAAGCTGGTTGTACTGTACAATCGTTCAGACAGTGTCCGGGCGGAATTTGCCCCCACACCCTACCTGTCCACGCTGGTTCGGGGCTGTGCTGAAAGCGGGAAGGATATTACCCAGGGCGGCGCCATGCTGCGTTTTATCACGGTGGAGGGCGTGACTTATGCAACGACTGTGGACAGCCTCCTTGCTATAAAATATCTCGTCTATGATAAGAAGATCTGTACCATGGAAACTCTGCTCAAAGCTCTGCGGGCAAATTGGGAAGGATATGAGGTACTCCAGGCGACGGCGAAGAACAAAGCGCCCAAGTATGGCAGAGATGACGATGAAGCGGATGCTTTAGCCAAGCGTGTGATGGACAGTTGGACAAAAGAGGTGTGGAAGCATAGTACGGAAGCGACTAATGCAAGATTCCGGCCGGGAATGCTGAGCTGGAACTACTGGATCGATTCCGGCTTTATCCTTCCTGCCAGTCCGGATGGCCGAAAATGTGGCCAGTTTTTAAGTAATGCTATCTGTCCGGTCAATGGTGCGGATACGAACGGCCCTACATCCAACGCCAATTCTGTGGGAAAGGCATTGGGCGGCTGCGGGGAATGTGGGGATTACGGCGTTTGGTTTAATAGTCTTCCCAATGGCGCAAGCCATACGATCACCCTGTCGCCATCACTGATGCGTGATCCGGAGCATAAAGCAAAGCTAAAGTCATTTCTTCGCGGTTATATCCAAAATGGCGGTACGGCATTGCAGATTAATATTCTGGACGCCGATATGCTCCGCGATGCACAAAAGCATCCGGAAAATTATCGGAACCTGCTGGTGAGGATTACGGGATATAATGCCTATTTTGTAACCATTGGGCGAGAACTGCAAAATGAAGTTATTGCGCGGGAGAGCCACAATAAATATTGACAAAAGGCGGGGGATATAAAAATGGGGATTAGAATCATTGACATTCAAAGAATGTCCAGCGAGGATGGTCCGGGGCTGCGCACAACCGCTTTCTTAAAGGGCTGCCCTCTGTCCTGTATATGGTGCCACAATCCGGAAAGCATCTCGCCCAAACCGCAGGTCGAGTGGATTAAAGCGCGGTGTATCGGCTGTCATATCTGTGAAAATGCCTGTCCGGTGGGCGGCCTTCACTTAACTGCGGCTGGAATGACCATAGACCGGGAGCATTGCCGGGGCTGCTTTACGTGTGCGGATGCCTGCCCCGGAGGCGCCATGCTTGCCAAAGGGCAGATGTATACGGTTGAAATGCTGGCAAAGGAATTACTGAAGGATCGGGCATACTTTGGAAAGGACGGCGGAGTAACGCTATCTGGAGGAGAGGCAATGGCGCAGCCGGAAAGTATTGAGCTTGCCAAAGCTATCCGGGCTCAGGGAGTAACGGTTGCGTTTGATACATGCGGTTATATTGCTCCCGAGGTGTTTCAACAGGCTTTGGAAAACGCGGATATTATTTTATATGATTTAAAATTGGCAGACTCAACGGCGCATAAGCATTTTACAGGTGTGTTCAATGATCTTATTCTTGAAAATTTTGAAGCAGCAGATCAGTGGGCCAGACAGGGCGGAAAACTTTGGGTCCGCACACCTGTTATTCCCGGTGCTACCGACAGTCTGGAAAATATTGAAGGAATTGCCCGCATACTGCAGGGGCGAAATCGTATAGAACGATGGGAATTGTGCGCCTTCAACAATTTGTGCCGGGATAAATATGAGCGCCTGGGTATCCAATGGGAGTTTTTCAATGCGCCGCTTATGACACGGGCATGGATGGAGAAGCTGTGTGCAGCGGCCAAAAAAATATGCGGCGAGAGCGTAGCGGTCAGCTATACCGGAGCGCTGCAGCCTGAAACCTGAAACGGATTTGGGAAAGGAAGTATGTAAGGATGAACAAAAAATTTAATGAGCAGACAATACAGCTTTTAAAAAATGACAGTAAAATAGGAATCTTAATGACCAGTGATGCGGAGCATTTTCCGCATTTGACATTAATCTCATCCATTCAGGCGCTGGGTGACTCAAAGCTTACGTGGGGGCAGCATTGCGTAGGCCTGTCTAAAAAGTTTATCATTGACCGGCCGGATTGCGCCTTTATGGCGCTAAACGCAGACTATCAGTATGTATCCGGACGTGCGCGTTTTGATCATATTGAAAAGACCGGGGAGGTATTTGATGAATATAATAATAAGCCGTTATACCGCTATAATTCTTACTTTGGCTTTCACACGATTTTCTTTATGAATCTGCTTGAGGTCACAGATATTAAAAATCTGCAGGTGCCCAAAATTGCTGTGGGGGCTTTAATGAGCCGTGTTAAGGCGTTGTTTGTATCGCAGTCCGGAAAAAAGGCTCTGAATTTATGCGCGAAAGGTTTATTTTCCCAGTTGGATGGTCTGAAGTTTTTAGGATATTTTACAGAGGATGGAAAGCCTGAAATTATCCCTGTCATTCAGGCCGGACCGGCGGGAACAGACCGGATCGCGTTTTGTGGCTTCCCATTCGGCAGTGAAGTCGAAAAAATACCTGAAAAAAGTAAGGTTGCTGTATTTGCGGTTAATCTGAAATTACAGTCCGTGCTTATAAAGGGTACCTATACTAAAAAAGGCGTCGTTGATATTGAGCGGGTTTATAACTCTATGCCGCCGAAGATGGAATATATATATCCGCGTCCAGAAAAGCCGGAGCCGGTCACAGAATTTTAAAAATATAATGAAAATTTGTTTGACAGAAAAAAGAGCCTGTGATAGACTAAAGCCAACTGGCAATAAGGTCAGGATATTATTTTTTTATATTTTTGGAGGATTTAAAAATGAACAAAGGTACAGTGAAGTGGTTCAATAATCAGAAGGGTTATGGCTTTATTTCCGACGAGCAGGGTAATGATGTATTCGTACACTACACCGGCTTAAACATGGATGGCTTCAAGTCTCTTGAAGAAGGCCAGGCTGTTGAGTTTGAAGTGACCAACGGCGCTAAAGGACCACAGGCAATCAATGTTGTGAGAATTTAATCATACATCTGCCAGCAGATACGATTAAAAGAAACGGCAGCATAAACTATCGGCCATGGGCCGTATGTTGTCTGCCCCACTGTTAAAATGTGCCTTTTTTCTATCATATAAATTTTGGTTCATCAAATATTTTTTGGTCACATCAATATTTTTATCGTAGTAAAAAAGAATATTTAGGACAGATTTTACCCGAAAGGGCGTGAGGCTGCGGTTCCGACGACACGTCGGAGCCGCAGCCTCTTTTTGCGCGAAGCAACGAGCCACAAAGGGGAGCTTGCTCACCTTTGTGGCGACTGCCGCGACCTGGTGTAGCAAAGCGGAACCAGGTGAGGGAAGCAACGGGCCGTAAAGGGGAGCTGGCGTTAAGTCATTCGATAAGCATCGCATCCCCAAAGCTGAAGAACCGATAGCCTTCCTTCACCGCGATATTATAAGCGTTTAAAATAATCTCCTTGGAAGCCAGCGCAGACACAAGCATGAGCAATGTGGATTCTGGCAGATGGAAATTGGTGATCAGAGCGTCGATGCACTTAAATTCATAACCCGGATATATAAAAATCTGCGTCCAGCCGCTGCATGGGCGTACATGCCCCTGGGCATCCGCCACCGTCTCCAGTGTTCGGGTGCTGGTAGTGCCCACGGCAATCACACGGCCGCCCTGGTCCTTTGTTTCGTTGATGATCTGAGCGGCCTCCTCATCTACCATATAAAATTCCGAATGCATATGATGCTGCGTCACATCATCCACTTTTACCGGACGGAACGTACCAAGACCCACGTGGAGAGTGATATTGGCAATCTTTATCCCCTTAGCCTTGATCTGTTCCAGCAGTTCATTTGTAAAATGTAATCCCGCGGTAGGAGCGGCGGCCGAGCCGTCGTATTTTGCATAAACGGTCTGGTAACGGTTTTTGTCCTCCAGCTTGTGGGTGATATAGGGCGGCAGTGGCATTTCCCCCAGCTTATCTAATATTTCTTCAAAAATACCGTCATAGATAAATTTAACCTTGCGGTTGCCTTCATCCACCACGTCTAAAATCTCAGCGCGGAGTAGACCGTCTCCGAAGCTGACGGTAGCGCCCGGGCGCAGCTTCTTTCCCGGCTTTACAAGCGTCTCCCACGTATCATTTTCCATACGTTTCAACAGCAGAACTTCCACATGGGCGCCGGTGTCCTCCTTGACGCCGTGGAGTCTTGCAGGGATGACCTTTGTATTGTTAATCACCAGACAGTCGCCGGGATTTAAAAAGCTGATAATATCCTTGAAAATATGATGGCTCACATCACCTGTTTTTTTATCCAGCACCATCAGCCGTGAGCTAGAACGGTCCTTTAATGGGTCCTGGGCAATTTGTTCTTTAGGCAGATCAAAATAAAAATCGGATGTTTTCATGTTATTTCTCCTCGTAATCGATAAATAGTAACAGTCCAGAGGAACCGGACTGCTACGATAAATACACTAATTTAATATTTTATCACGGGGAAAAATATATAGCAAGACTATTAATTTGATTTTGTATCAAAAGAAATGTATAATATATTCCACAGGTTTGGGAGACGTGGGATACATCGATTTGGTAAGTTGAAGACCATTCGGCCTGTTCCAAGGAAAGCTGGACTTGTTATAATGATAAAATATAAAATAGATGAAAAAAGGGTGAAGATGTTGAGGACTCAAAAACGAAAACGGAAAATTGTTACATGGGCTATATGTATTGTGGCCATTCTGGCGCTTTTGGTGACTGCCGGAGCAGTGTATGTCAATGATTATTACCGGGCAGATACAGATGCCATCGCTGCATTTGCACCGGCGGAGAACATTTCAAAAGAAATACTGGACAATGGGGCGATCGTCTATGCGCCCGGGGATGCGACCACCGGATTGATATTTTATCCCGGCGGTAAAGTGGAATACACCGCCTATGAGCCTTTAATGAAGGCGGGTGCGGCCCGGGGGATTTTCTGTGTGCTTGTAAAAATGCCCTTTAATCTGGCGGTGCTGGATGTAAATGCGGCGGATGGCATCCAGGAGCTGTATCCTGAAATTAAAAGCTGGTACATCGGCGGTCATTCTCTGGGCGGATCGATGGCAGCCTCCTACCTGGGAAAACAAACCGATGCATATGATGGCCTGATTCTGCTTGGAGCCTACTCTACGGCGGATTTATCGGATTCCAATCTGAATGTCCTTTCAGTTTATGGCAGCGAGGATCAGGTGCTGAACCGGGAAAAATATGATAAAAACAAAGTAAATCTGCCGGAAGATTTCACCGAGGTCGTCATAGACGGCGGCTGTCATGCCTACTTTGGTATGTATGGAGCACAGGCGGGTGACGGTACACCTGCGATCACGAATAAGGAGCAGATCGACCGGACGGCGGATGCTATATCCGAACTTATCGAAAGTGCAGACGGCAGGTTTCGCCGTCTGCGCCGCTCTGGCGGCATTTTTTTCGATATTCTCCAGGCGTCATCCCCTGACTTTTCTTAAACACCTGAGTAAAATAATCCACATTATCATGTCCACACATACCGGCGACCTGCGTTACGGTAAGTGTGGGATTTTCCAGCAATTCTTTTGCGTGTCGCATCTGGCTTTCTAATATATAATTGGTAAGATTCATCCCTGTCTCCTTTTTAAAAAGCGCACTTAAATATTGCCGGGAAACAAAATGAACATCGGCCAGAAGCTTTAAGCTTAACTTCCGGTAGATAACAAAGATATGGATAAATCGCCTATACATAAAGGCTGTGTGGACTTTTATCTGAAACGGAATGCACTGGGGGCTGCGCCGGCCTATGCTTACTATTTTCAGCGTGAGCTTCCGGACGATGATGCCGGAGCTTTTCATTCAGCCGAACTGTGGTATATGTTTGGCACCCTGGAACGCAGCTGGCGGCCGTTTACAGATCACGATGTTCATCTGTCGGAACAGATGCTGGATTATTGGACGAATTTTATGAAGATAGGCAATCCTGCCGGTAAAAATTGCGAACCGTGGATGCCCTGCAGCCGGGAAGAACCGTTTGTTAAAATATTTGAATAGTAAAATGCGCCGTTAAAACTTACAGGGTGAATATAAGACCGCCGTCCGTGAGTAACACTTTAGCTGCTGCTCACGCTGGCGGTCCTTCTCCTGTAATAGCGGTTTTGGCCGTTATGATGTGCTGCTTGAGCCGAGAAATAGGAACGATGATGCAATAATAATAGAATTTAAAGTCTATAATGCTGCCGGGGAAAAGTCGCTTTCAGATACAGTAAAGTCGGCTTTGGACCAGATTGAGCGGCAAAAATATGATGAGGCACCCATAGCGCGGGATACCTGGCTGTTAATCGTTTGCCGGCTGTTTTTCTTATTTCGATTATTTTGTCAATAGGATTGATTGTTATAATTTGTCATTATATTTGGAGTAATTTAACGAACGCTGTCGATGGATTGTTATTGCATTTCACTTTATGTCGTGCTATTCTGTATTTAATCTGAATCTGCGTAATATTCACAGTTTATCAATTCTCGTGTATTCAATTTTAATTTTTATCATTGCCGCTGAATCGGCCACATTTCCTTATAAACTACATTTCTATTATCATCTATGTGCAAAATGACGTTTCGTCAAGCTACTTATAACAGTTAGAGAGGCGAACTGTTACAGCCACTTCACAATTTTTAATTACTCCCGAAAAAAGCAGTATTCACAAACAGATTTTTTCATTCCCCGGCGTTGCATTATTGCAGATAATTATTTATAATGGAGGTACATATATGGGTCATAGAAAAAGAAAATTAAAACTTTCGGGAAAATTTATAGCAAAAAAAGGTCATCATATTAAGCGGAACTATAAAGACAGCCTGTTCCGTTTGATCTTTAACAACAGGAAAGATTTGCTGGAGCTTTATAACGCGATCAATGGAACACATTACGATAATGTGGATGATTTAACGATTTACACACTGGAGGATGTCCTCTACATCAGCTACAAAAATGATGCTTCTTTTTTAGTGGATGATGTGCTGAACCTGTATGAGCATCAGAGTACACTAAATCCCAATATGCCCATTCGAGGCCTGCTCTATTTTGCGAGAAACTACGAGGCATATATTGATCGGAATCATCTGGACATCTATAGCAGTGTACTTCAGAAATTGCCATTACCTCAGTACGTGGTTTTTTACAATGGAACAGCAGAAGCTCCCGAAACTCAGATTCTGGAGCTTAAAGATGCCTTTCCGGATCATCCCGATAAGGACCCGTGTTTAAACTGTAAGGTAACTGTGTTGAACATCAATTATGGCCACAATAAGGAACTCATGGACCATTGTCAGAAATTGAAGGAATATGCTCTGTTCATCCACCAGATTCGTATGAATGTAAAAAACAATCTTTCGCTGGAGGATGCGATACGTGTTTCCATTGATGCGTGTATTGATCAGCATATTCTGGAAGATTTTCTGACAAAGCATCGAGCGGAGGTAGAAATGTCGGTATTATCATCGTTTAATCAGGAAAATCATGACCGGATTTTAAAGGAAGCATCGAAGGAAGAAGGCTTTCAGGAGGGACTTGCAGAGGGGCAGCTTGTGCTGCTCAGAAATCTGGTCGATAAAAAGCTTCAAAAAGGCTTTTCTGTTTCAGAAATCGCTCAGGCTTTGGAACAGGACGAATCATTTATCAAAAAAATAATCGTTAATATCAAAGATAAAAACTAAGCAGCTATAAAAAAACTGTTGACAGACGTTCCCTTGTTATTGTATAATCATTGAAAATAATTTAATATGTTAATTCATTGAAGCGGAGAACTCCGCCAATGATTATAAACCGTTGAAGCGGAGATCAAAGCAGTAATGCGCGCACAGAGAGTCCGGGAAGGTGAGAGCCGGGCCGAAAAGCAGATTGCCAAATGGACCGCTGAGGGCACAGTGAAAGAGCGGCATAAAGCCTAAAGAGTGTTATAAAACACTCCGGCAGACCTTATGGACTATCGGGTCAGGTTCGAGTATTCTCGAGTATTCTGTGACGTGAGGGCATACGTTAGTTGCCGGAGATATGTCAGTATCTCGCAAAGTGCACGATTTATTCGTGAATCAAGGTGGCACCGCGGAAATAAAGAAAGCAACTTATCCGTCCTTGACAAATCCCAACCCGGATTCTGTCAAGGACGTTTTTTTGTGCATAACGACTGCCGCGATCCGGCGAAGTGAAACGGAGCCGGATGCACGTAAGCAACGAGCCGAAAAAGGGAAATTCGTATAGGAAAAATAAGGAGGCCAAGTTATGAAACCAAGTCTGGAAGAAGCAAAAAAGCTGGCGGAAAGCGGCGATTACCGCCGAATCCCGGTATACAGGGAGCTGTATGCGGACGCCTTTACTCCCATAGAGGTCATGCGGACGCTGCGGGCGGCCAGCAGGCATTGTTATTTACTGGAAAGTGCCGAGGACAATCAAAAATGGGGCCGATATTCCTTTCTGGGTTATGCGCCTGTGATGGAGCTGACATGTATGGATGGCCGGCTGCGTATACTTGAAGGGGCCGAGGATGAGGAAAAGCGGGAAACGATTGTGGAGACAACGCACCCGGGCGACGCCATCCGGGATATATTAAAGGCCTATAAAAGCCCTGTAATGAAAGAGCTTCCGCCATTTACCGGCGGTCTTGTAGGGTATTTCTCCTATGAATACATACAGTACGGGGAGCCGTCGCTGTCACTGGGCGGAGGGAGCGCGGACGATTTTCGGGATGTGGATCTGATGCTGTTTGATAAAGTTATTGTTTTTGACAATTACCGTCAGAAGCTGATCCTTATTGCCGGAGCAGATACACAGGATTTGGAAAATTCCTACGTTCGTGCCGAAGCTTCCCTGGATGAAATTGAACGGCTGTTAAAAAGCGGGGTCAAAGCGGATTTTAAACCGCTGCATTTGGAAATGGATCTTAGGCCGGCATTTTCTAAAGAGCAGTACTGCCAGATGGTGGAGAAGGCTAAATACTACATCCATGAAGGCGATATTTTCCAGGTTGTATTGTCCAATCCTATGGAGGCCGCGGCGGCCGGAAGTCTGTTTGATGCGTACCGGGTGCTTCGGACCACCAACCCGTCGCCTTATATGTTCTATTTTTCCAGCGATGACATTGAGGTGGCCGGCGCTTCTCCGGAAACGCTTGTAAAGCTTGAGGATGGCGTGCTGCACACCTTCCCGCTGGCGGGTACCCGGCCAAGAGGGGCCGACGCGGCGGAGGATGCGCGTCTGGAGGCTGAGCTTTTAGCGGACGAGAAGGAGCTTTCGGAGCACAATATGCTGGTGGATCTGGGCCGGAACGATATTGGCAAGATCAGCCGTCTGGGCAGTGTGGCTGTGGAAAAATATATGGAAATCCAGCGTTTTTCCCATGTGATGCATATCGGCACAACAGTGGCCGGTACGATTTTGGAGGATAAGGACGCAGTGGATGCCATCGACGCTATTTTGCCCGCGGGCACCCTATCTGGAGCGCCAAAGCTGCGGGCCTGCGAAATCATTCGTGAGCTGGAGGGCCGCAAGCGGGGCGTGTATGGCGGCGCTATCGGCTATCTGGACTTTACAGGAAACCTGGATACATGTATTTCCATCCGGCTGGCATATAAGAAAAACGGTAAAGTCTGCGTTCAGTCCGGTGCAGGAATCGTTAATGACAGTGTTCCGGAAAATGAATTTGCGGAGTGCTGCAATAAAGCCCGTGCGGTGATCAATGCCATGACAATGGCCCAGGACGGATTATAAACGGCACGGACTATGAACGGCCGCGGCAACCGTTCGGCCCATATGAACAGTTACGGCCGTCAGGACAGGAGGAAATGACGATGATTTTAATGATTGATAATTATGACAGCTTTGTATATAACCTTTATCAGCTTGTAGGCGGCCTTTACCCCGATATCCGGGTCATACGCAATGATGCCATGACTCCGGAAGCCATGGAAGCGCTTCATCCGGAGGCGGTGATCATTTCGCCAGGGCCGGGGCGTCCGGCGGCTGCAGGCTATTCCATGGACGCCATCCGGTATTTTGCCGGAAAGGTTCCCATCCTGGGTGTATGCCTGGGCCATCAGGCCATCTGCGAGGCGTTTGGTGGTAAGGTGTCCTATGCCGGCCAATTAATGCACGGGAAGACGTCGGAAATCGAGATTATGGAAGGCAGCCGGCTGTTTGCCCATTTGCCGGACCGGATAAAGGTGGCACGTTACCATTCATTGTCCGCTGTCCGGGAGCTTATGCCGGATTGTCTGAAGATTACAGCAGTGGCCGGCGACGGGGAGATCATGGCGGTGGAACATAAAAAATATCCGGTATTTGGAGTCCAGTTCCATCCTGAATCAGTAATGACGAAAGATGGCCGGATAATGATAGAGAATTTCATAAAAGAAATCAGACAGGAGGTTTTAGTATGATTAAAGAAGCGATAATTAAACTGGCAGGAAAGCAGGACCTGACTTACGGCGAGGCCGAAGCGGTTATGAATGAGATCATGGAGGGAAAGGCGACGGATGTGCAGATGTCGGCCTACCTGACAGCACTCTCTTTAAAAGGAGAAAATATTGATGAAATCACGGCGTCCGCAGCCGGTATGCGTGCGCATTGCATTAAGCTTTTGCACGATATGGATGTGCTGGAGATTGTAGGAACCGGCGGTGACGGCGCCAATTCCTTTAATATTTCCACAACGTCGGCGCTTGTTATTGCCGCAGCCGGCGTGCCGGTGGCCAAGCACGGGAACCGGGCGGCGTCCTCCAAGTCCGGCGCGGCCGATGTTCTGGAGGCTCTGGGCGTTAAAATCACATTGCCGCCGGAAAAGAGCGCCGAGCTTTTAAAGAAGATCAATATCTGCTTTTTATTTGCACAAAACTATCATATTGCCATGAAGTACGTGGCGCCCATCCGCAAGGAGCTGGGGATACGCACAGTATTTAATATTCTTGGACCTTTGTCCAATCCGGCCGGAGCCAATATGGAGCTTATGGGCGTTTATGAGGAGGCTTTGGTCGAGCCGCTGGCCCAGGTTATGGCAAAGCTTGGCGTGGTGCGGGGCATGGTTGTTTACGGCCAGGATAAGCTGGATGAGATTTCCATGTGTGCGCCCACATCCATTTGCGAAATCAAGGATGGATGGTTCCAGTCCTATACCATAACTCCGGAGCAGTTTGGCTACGAGCGCTGCCATAAGTCGGAGCTGGTGGGCGGAACGCCGGAGGAAAATGCGGCGATCACCCGGGATATCCTTGACGGAATCGAGCGGGGGCCAAAGCGCCAGGCAGTCTGCCTCAATGCGGGCGCCGCTTTGTATATTACCGGCAGGGCCGCAAATATGGCCGAGGGCGTGCGCATGGCCGAGTCGCTGATCGACAGCGGTCAGGCGGCATCAAAGCTTAAAACATTTATAGAGGAAAGTAATAAGTAATAATTACGCGTCATAACTATCGGGGCTTTCAAAACAGTTATTATGCGGCACGATCGACAGGATAAATTATGCCGGAGCACATCCGTTATAAATTGTCCGTGAGTCAACAGGGAGAGAATGGGAAATGGATGATATATTAAAGAAGATCGCTGATAAAACAAAGGAGCGCATTGCCGCTCAGAAAAAGAAAGTGCCGCCGGCCAAAATCCGGGCCCGGGCGGAGCGTATGGCCCATCAGACATCCAAAAAGCGGAAGTTCGCTTTTGAAAAGGCGTTGAAGGCGGAAGGGATGTCGTTCATCTGCGAAGTGAAAAAAGCATCGCCGTCCAAGGGCATCATTGCCTGGGATTTTCCGTATCTTCAGATTGCAAAGGATTACGAGGAGGCCGGCGCGTCGGCGATTTCCTGCCTGACGGAACCCTATTGGTTTATGGGCAGTGATGCTTATTTGAAGGAAATCGCGGCGTCCGTGTCGATCCCGGTATTGCGCAAGGATTTTACGGTGGATGAATATATGATTTACGAGGCCAAGGCGCTGGGGGCGTCGGCGGTGCTGCTGATCTGCGCCATTTTGGACGACGGACAGTTGAAGGCTTACCGGGAAATTGCCGATGGTCTGGGATTGTCAGCGCTGGTGGAAGCCCACACGGAGGAAGAGGTGTTTCGGGCTGTGGGCGCAGGGGCGAGAATCATCGGTGTCAATAACCGGAATCTGAAAACTTTTGAGGTGGATGTGGAAAACAGCCGCCGGTTGCGACATCTGGCCCCGGAGGACGTGATTTTTGTGTCCGAGAGCGGCATACAGTCGCCGCAGGAGGTGCAGGCCCTTTATGAAAATGGCACTGATGCGGTTTTGATTGGCGAAACGCTGATGCGTGCTTCGGATAAGAAGGCGATGCTGGCCCGTCTGGCGGCCGGCGCCGGAAGGTGATGGTATGACGAAAATAAAGATCTGCGGGCTGAGCCGCCCCTGTGATGTGGATTATGTCAATGCCGCCCGGCCGGATTACTGTGGTTTTATCATCGGATTTCCGGCCAGCAAACGCAATGTGACGATGGAACAGCTTCGTATGCTGCGGGCGCGGCTGCGGCCGGATATCGTTCCGGTCGGTGTTTTTGTGGATGCTCCAGAAGCGTTTGTGGCTGAGCTTTACGGGGAGGGCCTGATCTGCGTGGCCCAGCTTCATGGACATGAGGATAATGGATATATCACAAGGCTGCGGGCGCTTATGGACCGCGTGGATGAAGCGAAGGTTCGCGGAAATGGTCAGTGTCAGGGGCGCATCCGGATCATCCAGGCCTTTAAGGTCCGCACCGACACTGACGCCGACGAGTGTTTTTCGGCCGATGCTGTGCGTCAGGCGGAAATGAGCGCCGCGGATATGGTGCTGCTGGACGGCGGCGCCGGCGATGGCCGGACCTTTGACTGGTCCGTGCTCTCAAATCTCAGGCGGCCATATATTCTGGCCGGAGGTCTTGGCCCGGACAATATTGAAGCTGCTATTCAGGCAGTCCGCCCCTGGGCCGTGGATATGAGTAGCGGCGTGGAAACCGACGGCTTTAAAGATGAACACAAGATAATGGAAGTTGTGAATAAGATCCGCTGCATGTGAGTTCCTGACCGTTGGGCCCTTTTAAACGGTTAGATGAGTCATATAGGCGGAAAGTAACAGGAGTGATAAATATGTCAAAAGGAAGATTTGGTGTTCACGGCGGGCAATATATTCCCGAAACTCTGATGAATGCCGTGATAGAGCTGGAAGAAGCTTATAATTATTACAAAAATGATCCCGAATTTAACCGGGAGCTAAATGACCTGCTTAATGAGTACGCCGGGCGTCCGTCGCGGTTATATTTTGCCAGCCATATGACAAAGGACCTGGGCGGCGCTAAAATATATCTCAAGCGGGAGGATTTAAACCATACCGGCTCCCATAAAATAAACAATGTCATCGGTCAGGTGCTGCTGGCAAAGAAAATGGGCAAGACCCGGGTGATTGCTGAAACCGGCGCCGGACAGCACGGTGTCGCCACAGCCACAGTGGCCGCGCTCATGGGTATGGAGTGTGAGGTTTTCATGGGCGAGGAGGATACAAAGCGTCAGGCGCTCAATGTTTACCGGATGCGCCTTCTGGGAGCGAAGGTCCATGCAGTGACCAGCGGTACGGCCACCTTAAAGGACGCTGTGTCTGAAACGATGCGGGAGTGGACAAGCCGGATTGCCGACACCCATTATGTGCTGGGCTCCGTCATGGGCCCCCATCCGTTTCCTACCATTGTCCGGGATTTCCAGGCGGTGATCTCTAAGGAAATCAAGGCGCAGCTCATGGAAAAGGAAGGAAAGCTTCCGGATGCGGTGCTGGCCTGTGTAGGCGGCGGCTCCAACGCCATCGGTGCATTTTACAATTTTATCCCGGATACGAGCGTGCGGCTCATCGGCTGTGAAGCTGCGGGACGGGGCGTCAACACCGCGGAGACGGCGGCAACCATTGCCACCGGGCGGCTTGGAATATTCCATGGGATGAAATCCTATTTCTGCCAGGATGAATACGGGCAGATCGCGCCGGTTTACTCGATTTCCGCCGGTCTGGATTACCCGGGGATAGGACCGGAGCACGCCGATCTGTACGACAGCGGCCGGGCCGAATATGTGCCGGTCACGGATGATGAGGCTGTGGATGCTTTTGAATATTTGTCCAGAGTGGAGGGAATCATCCCGGCTATCGAGAGCGCCCATGCCATTGCCTATGCCCGCAAGCTGGCGCCGCAAATGGAAAAGGACCAGATTATTGTTGTCAATGTGTCCGGCCGGGGCGACAAGGACTGTGCGGCCATTGCCAGATACAGAGGGGAGGATATTTATGAGTAGAATTGCCAATGCCTTTAAAAATAAAGCGTTTATTCCATTTATCACCTGCGGCGACCCGGCTCTTGATGTGACGGAGGCGCTGGTGCTGGCCATGGCTGAAAATGCCGATATCATCGAGCTTGGGATACCATTTTCGGATCCGACCGCGGAGGGGCCTGTGATCCAGGAGGCCAGCCTGCGGGCCCTGTCCGGGGGCGTGACGACCGATAAAATTTTTGACATGGTCGTGCGGCTTCGTGAAAAGACCGATGTACCCATGGTTTTTATGACCTATGCCAATGTGGTATTTTCCTACGGCACGGAGCGGTTTGTGAAAAGAGCGGCACAGATAGGGATGGACGGATTAATACTGCCCGATGTACCTTTTGAGGAAAAAGAGGAATTTGCCCAAATTTGCAAGGCTTACGGTCTGGACTTTATATCCCTGATCGCACCGACCTCGAAGGAGCGGATCGCTCAGATCGCCAGCCAGGCTGACGGCTTTGTCTACTGTGTATCCTCACTGGGTGTAACGGGGATGCGCAGTCAGATCACCACAGACGTGGGAGCCATGGTAAAGCAGGTCAAGGCTGTGCGGGATATTCCGTGTGCCATCGGCTTCGGGATTTCCACGCCGGAGCAGGCTCGGGAAATGGGCGCAAAGGCTGACGGTGTCATCGTAGGCAGCGCCATCGTGAAGCTTTGCGCCCAGTATGGGAAGGACTGTGTGCCATATGTGGCGGAGTATGTTCGGAGCATGAAGGCAGCGGTTTTGGAAAGCTGCTAAGACGAAATATCAGTTCGACGCCTCCAAATGATTTCAATTTTTATTTGTAAAACTCTTTTTTAACCGGCTATGATACCAGATCATTAAAATTAGTCCACAGAAGATCACAACTGCCATTGCGATTGCACAGTAGAGTGAATCCTGAGCAAATATACCGATGAAATAGGTACATATGATAGCGATTCCCCAAATGATCCACATCATACCATGTTTTTTGTTCCATTGCCGGACATTGGTCAGTTGCTCCCTTTTGGGGGGCTGCTGACCGGTATAAAATCCGACCGGGTCCTGACTTTTTATTTGTGAAATACCGATGGCAATCATAATAAGTGCGACAATACAGGTAATGATCAATGAAATGATATATTGTGCCATAAAATCCACCTCGATTTATAATATTTATCAGCTATCACGTATAGTGATGATTGGGCCGCCAGGCACAATCATGTACGTTTAGTTTGTTTTCGATGCTTTTAGTATAGCACACGAATGTGTGGATGTACATCTGGAGAGTCGCTGTTTTTTTCTTGGAATGGATAAGAACTGGCAGACCGGCGTTGCTGAATATGACAAAGTTTGTTATACTAATATCGTTAGCTTCGTCTGTGATATTAAAAGAAGGGTAAGAGGGAGGTATTTAGTTATGGTTCTTTATCATGCGAGCAGCCAGATTGTTGAATTTCCGGAAGTTCGTAAAACAAGATATACTAAGGATTTTTCGTGGGGATTTTATTGTACGAATAATTATGAACAAGCTGTACGCTGGGCAAATAGAGGAAAAGGTGAGCCTGTAATTAATTATTATGAATATGAATCAAATTCCGCGTTATCTATATTAACATTTGAAAAAATGACAGATGAGTGGTTGGATTTCATAGCCAGATGCAGGAGCGGAAAGACACATTCTTATGATGTCGTCGAAGGTCCAATGGCTGATGATACGGTATGGAATTTTGTCAATGACTTTTTAGCAGGAAAAATCACACGAAAACAGTTTTGGGTATTGGCAGAGTTTAAGTATCCAACACATCAGATAAGTTTTCATACTTTATCAGGACTTGACTGTTTAAAATTCGAGAGGAGTGAAATTGTTTATGACCGAAAAAGAAAAGGATGATCTTTTTTATGTTTGTTCACTCATTGAGTTTATAGCTCGGAAAACTAAAAACAAACGCGGGGTTATTGTGAATCTATTAGGAGAAAGTGGTATTCGCAAACAATTGTATGATGCGGAAGTGAATCATTGTCTTACATTTGAACAGGTAAGTGACGAATTAATTGAACAGTATCAAATTGCCCAGGGCGATTTTGATACAATAACAGGATGCAAATATACGATTCCTG
The DNA here is from genome assembly GCA_902363555.1 of Lachnospiraceae bacterium. Classification (GTDB taxonomy): domain Bacteria; phylum Bacillota; class Clostridia; order Lachnospirales; family Lachnospiraceae; genus Catenibacillus. The sequence goes on from CABJAM010000003.1 coordinate 74,239, forward strand.
GTTATATGGACATCGGGAAATTGTATTGCATTATGATTGAGGATTGTGCCAGACAAGGCGAAGAAGTTGAAGAATTGATCCGGTTATTTTCTTCATTCATAAGTGATGAAATATCAAACTTCAGCTCGAATGTTTACTATCAAAATCCCAGCTATCTGGAATGTTCTTATAAGGCTGGATATTTGCTGGATTAATTGCCTGCCGAAATCTTTGTTTCGTATCCGTTCAGACAGGTCTGCACAATTACTGCGCAGACCGTATGATAAGAATATGAAAATTTAACCTATATCAGCGTTTTTTCCGCCAACGGCCCGCTGCGGGAGAGTGTCATGCGGTTTTTATATGTTTTACCAAGGCGTTCGATAATGCGTGTATTTGTGGCCTCAGAGTGAACGCTCTGGAGCATCACCGCGGTTCCGGTGCAGTCCAATACGGTCAGTTCCAATACCTGGGCGGTTTTAAATAGCATCTCGATTTCCTGGGGCGTGCAGCTATGGATCGTCAAAAATACAAGTTCTTTTTGATGGATGGGAAGCTCCGTCAGGTCCACCACCTTGATGACCTCGATACAGCGGCCCAACTGCTTTTTTACCTGCTCAAAGGTTTTGTCGTCGCTGGTCAGACCGATGGTCATTCGGGAAATGGTGGTATCCTCGGTGGCGCCTACGGTGAGACTGTCCAGATTATATGCTTTGGCGGAGAATAGGCCGCTGATTTTGGCGAGCACGCCGATGCTGTTTTCTACATAGAGATTTAACCATCGTTTCTTCATATCTCGTTTCCTTTCTATAAATTACCAATATCAAGTTACCATTCGGAGAGGCTAAACTGTTGTAACCGTTCAGAGAGGCTAAACTGTCGTAACCGTTTAGAGGGGCTAAACTGTCGTAACCGTTCAGACGGCCGTACTGTTACAGTATCAATTCAGCTCCATCTGATCCAACGGCTTTCCGGGCGGCACGATGGGAAGTACATTTTCTTCACAGCCGATGATAAATTCGATGATCGTCGGTGTTTTTGTGTTTTCCCGGGCTTTTTGAAGTGCAGGCAGAACCGCGTCCGGATGCGTGACACGGATTCCAACGGCGCCATAGCTTTCGGCCAGCCGCACAAAGTCCGGTACATATGGCGGGCAATGGGTTCCCGGGGCACTGCAGCTTTGGGGGCAGCTTTTTCGTACCCTGAGACAGGTTCCACTATAACGGCGGTGATAAAACATTTCCTGCCACTGGCGGACATTTCCAAGAAAGCTGTTGTTGAGGATACACAGGATAACGGGCAGTTCGTAGGCAATGGCGGTGGCCAGTTCCTGTATATTCATTTGAATACCACCATCGCCGGTGACCGCGATCACGGTTTTGTCCGGACAGCCAAGTTTTGCGCCCAGAGCAGCCGGCAGGCCGTAGCCCATGGTGCCCAGGCCGCCGGAAGTGAGCAACTGGCGGTGCTCATTCAGATCCAGGAACTGGGTGGCCCAAAGCTGATTCTGCCCCACATCAGTGGCTATGATGGCCTCCGCAAACTCAGTGTTTAGAGCCTGCATGATAAAATACGGCGTTAGTGTCTCTTGGCAGCCGGGCTCGGCAACCGGCGAAAGTGCACTTTTTTTGCCGTTCTCCGCGCCCAGCGGATGCGCATCCTTCCAGCTTTGTATCTGCGCCTGCCAATTGCCCACATCGAGCGGCGACGCTTTTTGGAGCAGCGCAGCGACCCCATTGGCCGCGTCACAGACGATTGGAATATCTACGGTGATATTTCTGGATATCGAAGCCGGATCGATATCCATATGGATAATTTTTGCGTCAGGGGCAAAGGTGTCCAACTGCCCGGTGATCCGGTCATTGAATCGGGTACCGATGGAGAGCAGCACATCGCAGTGGTTGACGGCATTATTGGCGGCGAAGCTGCCGTGGATGCCGATATTGCCCACATAGAGCGGATGATCTGACGGGATCGCACCTTTGCCCATGATCGTTGTGACCACGGGAATACCTGTAAGTCCGCACAACTGTGCAAGCCGATGGCTGGCTCCGGAAATGTGCACCCCGCCGCCGGCAAGCAGCAGCGGCCGCCGGGCATTGGCAAGAAGCTCCATGACTTTTTTTATCTGCCCGGGATGGACCTGTGTGTTGGGCTTATAGCTTCGGATACACGCCTGCTTTGGGTATGCGCTGCTGCCGGGAGCCTGCTGGATATCTTTTGGAATGTCCACGACCACAACCCCGGGTTTTCCAGTGGATGCAATATGAAAAGCATTTTTTAAAATCGTTCCAAGCTCCTGGCGGTTTCGCACCGTGACGGCATATTTGCTGATACTTCGGGTAATGCCGACAATATCCACCTCCTGAAAGGCATCGTTGCCAATAAGGTGGGTGGGCACCTGGCCGGTGATGCACACCAGAGGAACACTGTCATAATTGGCCGTGGCGATACCCGTCACCAGGTTGGTGGCTCCCGGACCGCTGGTGACCATGCATACCCCGGTTTTTCCTGTGGCGCGGGCGTAGCCATCGGCAGCGTGGATAAGCCCCTGTTCATGGCGCGGCAGGATCAGCCGTATATCCGGGGCATCATAAAGGGCGTCAAATAAATCGATGGCCTGGCCCCCGGGATATGCAAAAATTGTATCTGCGCCTTCTTCCCGCAATGCCTTTACAACAAGCTGTGCGCCGGTGATCGCTTTGTTTTCCGCAGGGGTTATAGCTTCTGAATGAATCGTCATATAAATTACCTCCTGTATGAGTGCAAGTAATTGCTTGCATAGTGTGTGTTAGAAAAGCCATTGGATACTGTTTTCCAGTGGCTTGGTTGGGTACTGCTTCAAAGCTGTACTATTGTAGAAACCGTTCAGCCTGTCTGAACAGTTATCTCTTATAATATACCGTGGATAAAGGTCTTCACGCTTTTATGAATGTAATCCTTCTGGTTTACGGCAGTGAGCCGTTCGTCAAAGGAAGCGCGAAGAAAGGTATATCCGAAGGTGGCTGAAAAAATGGTCATGGCCAGGCTGTCAAAATCTGTGTCCGGGAGCTTTCCCCTGGCAGCCATCTGACGAAAGTATTCCGTCAGGGAGGAGATAAAGACCTGGGGGATTTTCATAATTAACGGGGCGGTTTCATCATAAATCTGCGGCGCTCTCAGACCGATGGACAGGTTGACAAAATCCGGGGTGATCCGGTCCATGTAAGCATTCATAAACATTTCCAGATCAGTCTCAAGATCCCAGGAGACATTTTTAAAGGCCTCCGGCGTCATATTCGCCCGCCATTTTTCCTGCTCCATACCGTTTAAAACGATATCCTTTTTACCCTTGAACTTGCGGAACAGCGTACATTCATTGACCCCGGCCGTTTTGGCGATATCCTTTGTCGTTGTGGCCACATAGCCTTTATCCCGCACAAGGGCCATGGTGGCGTCAATAATTTTCTGGCTTGTCTCATCCATGGTTATTCTGCCTTTCGTTTACGTTATGCAAGTGATTACTGTCATTTTAGGCGGATATACTGGTAATGTCAAGCAGAAATTTATGCAGTGACTTAATTTATCCAGCGAAATAATCGTGTGTAACAGTTTGGAGAAGGGCCGGGCTGCTACAATCTTATCCATGTTTTTGTTTCTATTTGAGATATTTGCTTGCGCAAGCAAATAAATTCTGCTATGATAGTGAAAGAAATATTGTAACCATTTGGCCCATTTGAAGGTTACGAACTATTACAGAAATGGAGTGCTCCTATGGAAGTTGTGAAATGGCTGTCCATCGCAGACCGGTACACGCGGATGTACCTGGACCGGTGTCTGGCGCCGCTGGGCTTAAACAGCAGCCAGCACAAATACGTTCTTATGATCTGTGAAAATCCGGGAATTACCCAGGATCAGTTTTTTAATTTCTTTTATGTGAATCCCAGTAATATCACCCGGGCATTGTCCGGGCTTGAGAAGGAAGGGTTTATCGAAAAAAATATGAATCCGGTGGATAAGCGGACATGCCGGCTGTACCCGACGCAAAAGGCGAGAGATGCTTATGATAAGATACTGACGATCATTGAGGATTGGGAAAAGGACCTGCTGGCAGATCTGTCTGCGGAAGAGCGGAAGCAGTTTGGGCGCTGGATGCAGAAGATTGCGGAAAAATCCGTGAAACTGTAGCTGCGAAATTGTAGCTGCGGAATTGTAACTGCGAAACTGTAGCTGCGTATAAAGCTCCTCAATTCGGCAGGACTCGGGAATGCTGTAGAAAACACTGCGTTGGCGGAAGCTGACGGCTTGAACTTGAAACAAAAGAAAGGAAATGACTATGGAAAACACGATGACGAAAAATCCGCTGGGATATGAAAAGCTCCCCAAGCTCTTGAGAGGCTTTGCGATCCCCAGCATTATTGCTATGCTTGTAAGCTCACTTTATAATATTGTCGATCAGATATTTATCGGCCAGGGCGTGGGGTATCTGGGAAATGCGGCCACTAACGTGGCGTTTCCGCTGACAACCATCTGTCTGGCCATTGCACTTTTGATCGGAATCGGCAGCGCCTCCAACTTTTCTTTGTCGCTGGGAGCGGGAGACAATGAAAAGGCGGCCCGGATTACCGGAAACGCTGTTTGCATGATGCTTGTGTTTGGTATTCTTTATGCCATTCTCATAGAAATCTTTTTGAATCCCATGCTGACAGCATTTGGCGCGACGACAGAAATCATGCCTTATGCTCAAAGCTATACCCGGATCACGGCCATTGGCATGCCGCTTTTAATTATGACCAATGCCCTGAGCAATCTGGCCAGAGCCGACGGCAGCCCGAAATATTCCATGCTCTGCATGGTTGTGGGTGCGGTCATCAATACGATTTTAGACCCGATTTTTATATTTGTATTTGATCTGGGAATTGCCGGAGCCGCGTGGGCTACGATCATTGGCCAGTTTTTCTCCTTCCTTCTGGCCGTCCGCTACATCTGGAAGTTTAAAAGCGTCCAACTGAAGCGGGAGCATTTCCGGCTGAATAAAAAGCTGTGCCTGACGACAGCCTCCCTTGGAATGAGCAACAGTCTGAACCAGCTTGCCCTGTGTGTGGTACAGATCGTACTGAACAATTCCCTGACCTATTATGGCGCCAGGTCGGTCTACGGCTCGGAAATACCGCTGGCGGCCTGTGGTATAGTTATGAAGACCAACGCTATTTTGCTGGCCATCATCATCGGGATATCCCAGGGCTCCCAGCCTATTATCGGATTTAATTACGGCGCCAGGAAGTATGACCGGGTCCGCGGCATATATAAGCTGGCCATTGGCTGCAATCTGGTGATTTCCGCCGTGGGCTTTATATTGTTCCAGTTTTTCCCGAGACAGATCATAGCCATATTCGGCACCGGAGACGCCGCATATTACGAATTTGCCGTCAAATTTATGAGAATCTTTCTCTTTATGGTGCTGGTCAATGGCGTACAACTGATCTCATCCAACTTTTTTGCCGCTATTGGTAAGCCTGTAAAGGGCATGGTGCTCTCCCTGACGCGGCAGGTATTTTTCCTCATACCGCTGATTCTGATCCTGCCTTTAATCATGGGGATCGATGGCCTTATGTATGCCGCACCTATTGCCGACGCCTTTGCATTTGCCACGACACTGTTTCTGATCGGGCGGGAGCTGCGCAGCATGAAACGGCTTGAAAGTGAAGAAAAGGGCATGGCTGGTCAGACAGCGCTGTCATAAATCATTATCGATGACATCACCAATCATCACTCCGAGTACTGGGAACGGAGTGCAAATAGGCTGTAAAATGATGCTTAGCTTTTACTTTTACAGCGCCGCGCCCGCCGCCATATGCGTTTTATAACAATACAATATAGATTAAATAATCCGAATCCACCAAGAATCCCGGTAATAAACCGCCGGCCATTGGTGGATTCTTTGATTCCCAGAGTCTGGATACCCCAGTCGCTGCCCATGATCCCTAAAAATACAACGGACAGGGCCGCTGGAATATCTTTTTTGAAATTGAGGAGAACTGCCAGCCCCTGACCGAGCGCCACGCCGGTGCAGCGGGCACAAACCGGAAACTGATGCCCACGAATAAAAAAGCTGCGTTCCGGCATGCGGTGGCAGCCGCTGGCCTCCCCAAGCTCATCCATCAATCGTACCAGGTATTTCCACAATCTTGACATATATGCACAACCCTCGACCGTGTCGTTGTTTTCGTCTTACCCTTACCCATACCGCAAAGTCCGCACAAGATCCCGGGGATGTTGAACAGCAAAAATCCAATGCAGGACTTAAACCACCCAAAACCCTTCGTTTTCCCATGGGAATGCGTCTCCGTGACAACCTGAGTCGTCACATTATTACTACCACATTTTGGACATCTCATCATAAAATTCCTTTCTAAAACTCTTTCCGGCCATCAGGCCAATTCCATTATAACATTAAACACCCCCAAAAAGGAAATACTTTATTAAACATGCAAAAGATTAAGAAATATATTCCGTCCGTGGGCTACCTTACACCAACTGTAAGTATCATTTCCCATGCCTCTCTGCTATACTGTACCCATAAGATAACCGGCGGGATTGCCGGAGGAAACTATCTAAGACACAAAAGGCGCCGGAAGCGGCGGCCGCGGCCAAGACAGCAGGCGCTGAAAAGCGGCAGTCGCAGCCAAGACAGCAGGCGCTGAAAAAGCGGCAGTCGCAGCCAAGAGCGATAGGCGCTGTAAAGCAGCCGGTGCCGCAGGCGCATTATACAGGAGGTAACTATGAACATACAAAGAATATTACAGGTCGACAGTGTCACAAAAGTATACGGCAAAGGCCCGAACAAAACCGAAGCCTTGCGGGGCATCAGCTTTGACGTTTTAAACGGTGAATTTCTCGGGATCATGGGGGCCAGCGGCTCCGGTAAAACAACGCTGCTCAACTGCATTGCCACAATGATTAAACCCACCTCGGGAAAAATACTGTTAAAACAAAACGATGTGGCCATGTTTAAAGGGGGTCAGTTGGCGGACTACCGCGGCAAAGAAATTGGCTATCTATTCCAGGAATTTGAGCTGCTGGACAATATGACTGCCAGGGAAAACATCATTCTGCCGCTGTCACTTCACGGCATGACCGGAAGACAGGCGGAGGGTGAGTTGGAAGCCCTTGCCCGCCGGCTGGATATTGAGGATGTACTGGATAAATTCCCGTCGCAGCTATCCGGCGGGCAGAAGCAGAGAGTGGCCGCTGCCCGGGCGATGATCTCCAATCCAAGTATTGTGCTGGCCGACGAGCCCACCGGTTCCCTGGACAGTAAAAATTCCAAAGTCCTCATGGATAAGCTGGCCGCCATCAATAAGGAGCAGCAAAAGACTATCGTTATGGTCACCCATGATGCCAATGCGGCCAGCTATTGCTCCAGAATACTGTTTATCCAGGATGGGCGACTGTTCCATGAGCTTCGCCGGGATCTGGAAAATGAACGGCAGGAGAGCTTTTATGAGCGGATCGTCACGGTCATGGCTCAGTTGGGAGGAGGCAGCGCTAATGTTCTTTAAACAGGTACGGCGCAACGCCGCCGGTCATCGAAAAAATAACGGTCTGCTTTTTGGCTCCCTCGTGATTGCCATCGTAGCCTTTTACACACTGCTTTCCCTGGACAGCCAGGACGTGATGCGGTTTTTAGAAACGATGGAGAGCGACGCGATCAGCCGTCTTATGATGCTCATCCCATTTATATATATAATGTCCTTATTTTTTGTATTTTTCCTGGTCTATTTTGCCTACCGCTATCAGATGGAAAACCGGCGCAAGGAGCTGGGGCTGTATCTGATGCTGGGCATGAAAAAAAGCCGGCTGTTCGCCCTGCTTATGAGTGAGACATTTTTAAACAGTCTGGTATCTGTGGTCATCGGCCTGCCCATTGCCCTCCTTTTAACGGAGGGGATCAGCCTGGCCACCGCCAAGCTTGTGGGCCTTGGCATTATTGGCCATAAAATATCCTTTTCTGCCATGGCCCTTGTGGGCACGGTGGCCGGATTTATTCTTGTGCAAATGGCTGCGGAGCTGCTGCTATGCTCTGAATTTATCCGCAGGGAGCCCATGGAGCTGCTGCGATACGACGCGGAGGAAAAGCAGATGGCCGTCTCTGCAAAAAAAGCGTGGCGAAGCTTCATTATTGGGATATTCCTTCTTCTGGCGGCTTACGCGGCGGGCGTTTTCCTGCTCAAAAGCTTTAATATGATCGCTGTGGGGCTGATTTTTATCCTCGGCTCCGTGGGAACCTTTAAGCTCTATAAAGGGATGGGCGTTTTTATTGGCCGCAGGATTGCGAAAAAAAGCCCGGACCAGTCCGGTCTGTTTACATTCACCGGACGGCAGATCCAGGAAAATGTGCTCCATGAACACAGGGCGCTGGCGGTTTCCTCACTGCTTTTGCTCATGGCTATGGCCTGTGTTTCCTTTGGCATAGGTACTGCGGCGGGCAGAGGCTCGTCTCAGGTGCGCAGCGTGGATATTTCCATCCAGGGGGAAGAAGAGCAGGTGCGCCGTGTTTTGGAAAGCGATGAGGTCAAGTCGATGATCTCGGCCTGGTATCCTATGGATATAAGCAGTATGGGGCAGGAGCATATATGTAGTACGGCCGGCCTGATCGAGGCGCTTAACCGGCAGCCGGCGTCCGGACTTCGTGATAATATGATAGAAAATATGGACGGAAGGCTGGAGCATGTTTTGTCGGAATCCAGTTTTAATCAGCTTCTTACATCCATGGGCCGGGAGCCTATCCATCTGGAGGGGAATCAGATGGCGGTCTATGCATCGGATAGAGACAGCCGGGAATTTTCGGATATATTAAATGGCGCCTTAAAGTCCGGGGCTTATGTGGAGCTGGATGGTGTGCACTATGATCTTCTGCCGCAGCTTTATCAGGACAATGTGGTGGCCGACCGCCAGATTACACTGTATATCGCCTATGTTGTACCTGACGCAGTGTATGCAAAGACGGCTTCCCATCCGGATCAGCCTTTTTGCTGGAATGTGGTGTTGGAGCCTGGGGTTGTAAAGGACATGGGGCTGATGCAGGCACTTCTGGCCGTACAGGATAAGCTGTCGGGAAGCGGACTTGTGTTTGAAACCTTTTTAAGCGGTATCGGTAGAAATCTTTTTTATACAGTGGCAGCCAGCTATATCACTATTTATCTGGGAATCCTGTTTATGATTATTGCCAATACGGTCATTGGGCTGAAATATCTCATGCAGCAGAGAGTGAGCCGGAAACGTTATACGACGCTGCTTATGCTGGGTGCTGGGAAACGGGCGTTATGCGGATCGGCAAGAAAGCAAATACGGTTGTTTTTCGGCATGGTCCTGGGGGTATCCGCGGTAAGCTCCGTTTTTGCCATCGGTTCCATGTTTACAAGCTTTTTAAAACTGCCGTCGGAAACCTCTTCTGTGATGGTATTTTTACTGGCCGGTGTTGCGTTTTTACTGCTTGTTGTGATAGAATTTATATATATCACCATCGTCATGCGTGCCAGCCGTAAAGAAATACAGGCATTGAGGGTGGCAGACAGGAGGTAGCGGCCATTGAGCAGAATCACAATTGTAGAGGACGACATCTATTTAAGAGAAGAGCTGATCAACACCTTTGAAAGGAGGGGATACCTGGTGACAGGTATCTCTTCCTTTGTTGTTCCGGAGCCGGAGATCATGGACAGTCATCCGGACCTTTTGGTGCTGGATATCAATCTGCCGGGCAAATCCGGCTTTGAGCTTTGCCGCTGGCTCAAGGCCAGAGCTTCATTTCCAATTTTAATATTAACGGCCAGAGATGCCATGGCGGATGAGCTTTATGCCCTGGGGCTTGGGGCCGATGATTTTCTCACAAAGCCCTGTCATCCGGACCGGCTTCTGGCCAGGGCGGACCGGCTTTTGCAGACCTACGGGAAGGTCCATCATATGGTGCAGGCCGGAGCAGTGGTGCTGGACACGGATACCTATAAGGTAGTTTTTAAGGAAAACCATACTGTGCTTTCTGAGAATGAGGGGCGGCTGCTTGGTGTGCTTATGGAGCATTACCCTCTTGTGGTTTCCAGAGAGGAGATTTTTAAGGAAATATGGGGCGGCAGTGACTATGTGGATGAAAATATATTGCAGGTGAACATGACCCGGTTGAGAAAGAGTCTTGAGCCGCTGGGCCTGCGGGATATCGTCCGAACGGTGCGGGGCCGGGGATATTGTCTTGAGGTGGATGTATGAATGGATTAAAGAGGAATTGGCCTGATGGCCAGGCAGGTCAGGGATTCCTTCGGGAATCCCCGACAATTTGTAATATAAAGGAACACTCGCCGTGGCTTTGGCTGATTGTTCTTATGGACCTGTTTTTTTCGTTTATCGTTTGGCTGGCGGCGCCGGGAGCCTTTGGTTATGTCTGCATCATGCTTGCCATATTTACGGTGATCGTTGTGATTGCAGGTATATTTATTGATGCGTCCGCCAGAAAAAAGAAAATGGCGGCGCTCCAGAGTTTTTTGTCGGATTTTGATGAATCATCCGAGCAGATGCTTGTCAGTGTGGCGGGGGAGTCCTGGCGGCCCCTCATTGTGCAGCTTTCTCAAAAGCTTCGGGAGCAGGAAAAGGGCATGAACGATAAGCAGTTGGAATTGCAGGATTATGAGGAATTTATAGAGGAATGGACCCATGAGATCAAGACGCCCCTGTCGCTGGCCACGCTTGTTCTGGCCAATCACCGGGATGAGATGTCACCTTATGTGTATGGGCGGATGAACCATGTGCAGCACACCATTGGTGGGAATGTGGACCGTATCCTCTATTATGCCCGGCTGCACGCGGATCATATGGATTATAAATTTGAGACGCTGAAGCTGGACCGGTGCGTCGATGAGGCTCTGGAGAGCTTTATGGATATTGCCCGGGAAAAGGGGATAGCGGTACAGACAGAGCTTTTAGAGCTGCGTGTCGTCAGCGACCGGAAGGTGCTGGCCTTCATGCTCGCCCAGCTTCTTGGCAATGCATTTAAGTATACGGCCGGGAGCGGGGGCGTTGTCAGCGTTGCCACCTGGTCCGGTCCGGATGGGGAAATCCATCTGGCGGTGCGGGATAATGGCAGCGGTGTTTCTGCCGCCGATCTGCCGTTTGTATTTGACAAGGGCTTTACCGGAAGCTTTCCGAACCAACAGAATGCCACGGGGATGGGGCTTTATCTGGTGAAAAAATATGCGGCGAAGCTGTCGGTGACGGTGGAGATCGAGGACTTTTCCACACGGGGCTGCGGTTTCGGGATAGAGATCATCTTTCCGCTCGTAGAGTGACCGGGTGTAGCGGCCGGAGACACGTCCGCACTCCTCGCCAGGCGCTTTCCCCAGCTCCGACGCGGACTGTCTGCGCTCCCCTGCCAGCCACTGTAAATGGTCATCGGCAGAAAGATGTTCTGGTCATCCGCCCGGCGATTTGGTACAATAGTATGTAACAGGGCCGACAGGGCTGCGCATTTACTGCGGGGATTGTGCTGCGCATTTAATGCGCTGGCTGTGCGATTATGTATGCTGGGGGGATGTCTGTGAGAGAATATTGCCGGTCGCTTAAGGGCAAGGTGATCGCCGTGTTGTTTGTGGCGGTGATTCCTATTGTCATTGCATTTATTATTATTAATTCGTATACGATGCATCTGGTGCAGCAGGAGATTTATGAGAAAAATCACGATTTGCTGGAAATGCAGATGCATCAGTTGGATTACGAGCTGAACAGTATTGCCGAATATTTAAAGCATTTGGACTATGAGGATAATTATACGTCGGGCTTTACAGATGAGGATACACAGAAATATTATTTTTCGGCAAATTATTATCGCAGAACGATTTCATCAGCCATCGATATGTACGATTATGTTGAGGGGATGGCCATGCTGTCTCTTGAAAATGACGCGGTAGTTTATGTCTATAATGAAGGCCGCAGCGACGCTTATGACAGCCGCTTGCAGGTTGTGGACTATATGAAGGCAAATCTGGACTGGCTGAAAACCATAAAGAATGCATGGAAATGCTGTGATATTAACGGCACCTACTATTTAATTTACGTCTACGAGCAGAGCGGTGTTTATTTTTGTGCGTGGGCCAATGCGGATAATTTGTTCCTCAATGCCGGAAACTGGAAGATTACAAAATCCAACAGTCTGTTTATCGCCAATGCGGATGGCACGGTGATGTCTTCGGTGGGCGGTTCGGATATGGAAGCTGTGGAATGCCGGGAGGATACGGGCCATTATTACTTCTCCGGCAGTAAAAACCAGTATCTTATGACCGGTGTGGAATCCCAGAACGGGGATTTCAGACTGTTCAGTGCGGTGGACCGCAATAAGCTGCTGCGGCCGTATAAGTATTTGCAGATTGTGCTTGTATGCGTAGTGATTTTATTTGCAGCGATGATACCGGTAGTTTTGCGCGTGCTGAGCCGAAATGTATTCCGGCCCATGGGGCGGATGATGAAGGCCATCCGTCATGTTGATGAGGGTGATTTGGAGTATCAGATCGAGGAGAAGAAGGATAACCGGGAATTTAAGCAGCTTATTGCCGCATTTAACCAGATGATCGTCCAGATCAAGGACTTAAAGATCCATGCATATGAGGAAGAGCTGGAGAAACGGCAGCTTATGCTGGATAAGCAGCAGATTATGATGGAATATATGCAGGTTCAGATCGAGCCCCATTTTTATCTCAATGCCCTGAACATTATAAATACGATGGCGCAGGTGGGCGATGTGGATCTGATCGTGCAGTTGACGGAAAATCTATCGGAGTATTTAAGGTATATCGCCAAAACAAAGACCAATTCGGTGACCATTGCCGAGGAGATGGAGCATATTCTCCATTACGTGAAGATCATGCAGATCCGGTTCGGGGAGACCTTTCAGTATGTGGAAATGATCGATCCCCGGGCGCTGTCTGTAAAAATTCCGCCGCTGCTGATTCAGACGATCATTGAAAATACGATGAAATATGCGTTTGATATTTATGGGGATACTCACATCGATGTGGCCATTGCCATGGAGGAGAGGGATGATTTTGAAGGCGTGGCAATAACGGTCATGGATAACGGCAAAGGCTATCCGGACGATTATATCCTCCGGTTTAATACCGCGTCGTCCTGGGAAGGGGCTCAGATCGGATTGTGGAATGCAAAAATGCGGCTTTTTTATATGTACGGCGAAAATGCTTCGCTCACCGTAGGCAACAGGGCGGAGGGCGGCGCGTGTACACGGATATGGATTCCTCAGAGATCCAACAGTTTAAAAGGGCCGGATGGTTCCCAAAAATCATTGCAAAGAGGTGCTAAAACGGATGAATTTACTGATTGTTGATGATGAGCTTTACGTTGTGCGGGCCATCAGCTCGAAAATAGACTGGAAAGAAATCGGGATCGATGAGGTATTTGTGGCGTTCAACGCCCAAAAGGCGCGGGAGATTTTTCTGAGTGAGACGGTCGATATTATTATTACGGATGTGGAAATGCCCATTGAAAGCGGGCTGGAGCTTATGGAATGGGTCCGGAGCCGGGGATTTGACACAAAGGCCATCTGCCTGACGTGCCATGCGGATTTTGAATATGCCAAATGGGCGCTGCGCCTGGGGTTTTCCGAATATTATGTGAAGCCGGTGGATTTTGATAAGCTCAAAGCGCTGGTGGCCCATGTGGCGGAGGATATCCGAAAGGAGCAGGCGCTGCGGGAGGTTTCGGCCAGAGGTGAGCTGTGGGAGAGCAACCGGGATGTGATCGAGCGGCATTTCTGGGAGGACGTGCTGGTTGGCAGTCTGGCGGGCCGGGCGGAGGAGATTGTCCGGGAGGCCGGGCGCAATGAGATCGTGTGCGCTTTTGATGGGCTGTATAACGTGCTCGTATTTCGCGTCCGTAAGGTGCTGGAGCGCCGGGAAGCATGGGAGAGCCAGCGCAGTCTTATGGAATTTGTAATGATAAACATCGCTGCGGAGCTTCTGGCTCCCGGGGGAAGCTGCGGAAAAACCGGCTGGCACACAGATTATCTGTGGGTCGTCACCGATGTTTGTGATGCGGACACGCTCATTTCCAAGGTGCAGGAATTTATCGATACGTGCCGCCAGACCGTAGGTGTGGGTGTGGTGGGTTATATAAAGGCGGACGGCGGGTATGCGGAAGAACTGGCGGATATCTACCAGTCGGCGGTCGCCGCAGATATGAAAAATGTGACCTGCTCTGAAGGCATCATGGACAGTACTACGGTAAAATCGCCGGTGCGTGTGTTTAAGGCGCATTTCAAAGATAATCTTACTCTGTGGCATGATATGCTCTCCAACGCTAATTTTGACGCTTTTTATGAAGCCTGCGCGTTGGAGCTGGCCGAAGAAAATCTGAACCGGGAGGCGCTGATCGCCTTTATCGGAAATGTGAACCAGGCGGCGCTGACCTGGCTGTATGAGCACAATATTCCGGCAGGCGTGCTGATGGAATCTGAGCGGCAGTATACGGTATTCTGCCGGGCGGCGGATTCGGTGGACGATACATTGGAATGGCTGCGGCAGATGATCGATGTGCTGAAAAAGCAGATTTCTGTGGTGGAGGAAGAAAATCAGACGATCAATATATTGAAAAATTATATCCGGGAGCATTTGGATGAAAAGCTGAGCCGGGAACAACTGGCGTCCATCGTTTATCTGTCGCCCGGCTATGTGACCCGGCTGTTTAAGCAGGAAACCGGTGTCAGCCTGTTTGATTATATAGTTACCTGCCGGGTGGAACGGGCCGGGGAGCTGCTTTGCCAGAAGGATATTCCGGTGGGAGATATTGCCCAGATGGTAGGGTATGATAATTTTTCCTACTTCTCGGAGCTTTTTAAAAAGCGCACCGGACTGTCACCCAGCGATTACCGGAGGGCGCACTGATATAAAAACGCGGACGGCTGTGGTATTTGACTGCGCAGAATTTGGTGCGTTTAACCGCAATATGTACGAATAGTGATAGTTTTATCCGGGAAATAGAGGTGTCTGGACAGAAAAGCTGCCGGAACACCTCTTTTTTGTAGTAAAAATTCCGGTAAAAGACGTTCGCATACTTAAAGAAATGATGAAAAATTTATACTATAATAAACCTATCAAATCCGAGGAGGTACTACTTATGAAAGTAAAAAGATTATTGGCAATGGTGATTGCACTTATTATGTGCGTTACATCTCTGGCAGCCTGTGGTGGCGATGATAAAACCGGCGGCACAAAGGATACGACGGCAGGCCAGGGAAGCGGCGGGAGCACGCAGGCGGCAGATGGGAATGTCAGCGGTGATGTGGAAACCATCGTTTTTGCCATGATGACCAGTAAAAATGCACCGGAGGGCATCCAGATGGTGGAGGATGAGATCAATAAGATCACGGAATCTAAAATTGGCGTTCATGTGAAACTGGAGCCCATCGGAATGGCCAACTATACTCAGCAGATCGGGCTTATGATGTCCGGCGGCGAGCAGATCGATATCGTGACCATGCTTGGTACATATAGTCAGATGCTTGCCAAAAATCAGTTAAAGGGCCTGAACGCGCTGCTGGATGAATATGGTCAGGGAACGAAAGAGGTTCTTGGCGTAGATTTTCTGAAATCGACCACAAGCAAAGGTGAGGTTTATGCACTTCCGTGTAATAACGGTAAAGCTGCAGTTATGAATATTGTTATAAGAAAAGACCTGGTGGACGAGCTGGGATTGAATCTGGATGATTTAAAAGTCGCAGAGACAACCGATGAGTATTTTGAAAATATGGATGTATTGACGGGATGGTTTGAAAAAATCCACGAGGCGCATCCGGAAATGGTATGTCTTGTACCCACTGGTCAAAATCAGATTGTGTTTAATATTCAATTACCTTTTATGGATTATATGAACGATTATTATGGTGTTTTAACTCAGGAATCCAGCAAGACTATGAAAATTGAAGACTTTTACAGTACCGAGGAGTTTAAACGTGGATGCGAATATGCCTATGACTGGTTTCAGAAAGGATATATTTTGCAGGATGCATCCACAACGACGGAAGCTCCCAACACTTATGTACAGAGCGGACGGACCGCGGCCTATTTTGTTGTTGGTGAGGAAGGGCAGGCTGAACAGATCACAACAGCGACCGGTGTTGAGGTCGTGGCCGTGAAGCTTGTTAAACCATATTTAACCACAACTTCCGTCAATGGTATCAGCTTCGGCATTTCCTCCACATCGGAGCATGGGGAAGCGGCCATGAAGTTCCTCAATGAAATGTATACCAATGCAGATATTGTCAATCTTCTGGACTGGGGCGTTGAGGGCGTTCACTATGAAGTTCAGGAGGACGGCACCGTGGATTTCCCGGAGGGCGTCACCGCTGAAAATACAACCTATGGTCTGAATCAGGACTGGATGTTCGGAAATCAGTTTTTGAGCAAGGTTTGGGGTAAGGGCCGCGATATTACCATCTATGAGCGTTTGGAAGCCAACAATAAGTCCGCTGAGTTTTCACCGGCCAACGGCTTCTCCTACGACAGCACGACGGTGCGTAGCCAGATCACAGCGCTGGAAAATGTCAGAGCTCAGTATTTGCCCGGCTTATCTACAGGAACGCTTGCACCGTCAGAAATCGACAATTTTGTTGCTGCATTAGAATCCGCAGGTTTAAATGATGTTATTACAGAAAAGCAGAACCAGCTCAATGCCTGGATGGCAGAGAACAATATTGAAGCAGGCAAATAATACGCCGCAGATCAGGAAAGAGGTGCGACCGATGGAGGAAAAGAAGGCTAAGCGCAAGGGCATAAACCGCATGCAGCTTCCGCTGTATATTATGACCATTCCCGGCGTCATATATCTGCTCATCAATAACTATGGGCCGATGTTTGGATTGTTTATCGCCTTTAAAAATATTGATTACAGCAAAGGAATCTGGGGCAGTGACTGGGTAGGCTTTGAGAACTTTACATATTTATTTAAAACCGATGCGGCATTTATTATGACAAGAAATACGATCCTCTATAATCTGGTGTTCATAGCTCTTGGAATGTTTTGCGGCGTTACGGTGGGGATTCTGCTCAGTGAGCTTCGGGGCAAGATCCGTTCCAGAGTCTACCAGACACTTATATTGCTGCCTTACTTATTATCATGGGTTATCGTGGCCTACATCGGCTATGCATTTTTCAGCTCGGATACCGGTATGATCAACGGGCTTTTAGGGAGACTGGGCATCAGCCCCGTCTCCTGGTACGCCACACCGGCGGCCTGGCCGTTTATACTGACTTTTGTGAATATATGGAAGGGCATCGGCTACTCAGCCATTGTTTATCTGGCGACGATCATCGGTATCGACCGGACGCTTTACGAATCGGCCATGGTGGACGGAGCGACGAAGTGGCAGCAGATTAAAAGCATTACCCTGCCGCTTCTTAAGCCGACCATTATCATGCTTGTGATTATGAATGTGGGCCGTATGTTTTATTCGGATTTCGGGCTGTTTTACCAGCTTCCTATGAACGCTGGTGCGCTGTACAATACCACACAGACCATTGACACCTATGTTTACCGCGGTTTAATGCAGCTTAATGATATCAGTATGGCGTCGGCCGCAGGCTTTTACCAGTCCATCGTCGGTTTTATTCTTGTTCTGACTGCCAATGGTATCGTACGCAGGGTCAGCGCGGAAAACGCATTATTTTAGGAGGGCAGTATCATGGGAATAAAAAGTAAAAGTGAAAATCGTTTTCAGATTTTGATCAATGTGGTTATGATTATCCTGTCCTTATGTGCCATCCTACCCATTATCCTGCTGTTTACCAGCTCGCTGACCGATGAAAAGGAGCTGATCCTTTCAGGCTATTCCTTTTTGCCAAAGAAGCTCAGTCTGGATTCCTATGCGTATCTGTTTACCAAGGGTACGGATATCGCCAGAGCTTACGGGATCACCTTATTGATCACGGCTGTCGGTACGATCCTGAGCCTGATCATTACGCCATTGCTGGCCTACCCCATTTCCAGACGGGATTTTAAGGCGAGAAATGTCTACGCGTTTTTCGTATTCTTTACCATGCTGTTTAATGGCGGTATCGTGCCCAGTTACATTATGTGGACCCAGATTTTTCATTTGAAAAATAATCTGCTGGCGCTGATCATTCCCGGGCTTTTAATGAATGGTTTTAATGTCATTTTGATGAAGAACTATTTCAGCCAGAACATCCCTATGGAGCTTTTGGAGGCGGCCCGGATGGATGGGGCCGGAGAGTTTAAAATCTTTTATAAAATCGTTCTCAGCCTGTCACTGCCCATTATGGCCACGGTTGGCCTGTTTGTGGGGATCGCTTACTGGAATGACTGGACCAACGGTCTGTATTACATTACGAAAACCCAGCTTTACAGTCTGCAAAATCTTTTAAACCGGATCTTGCAGGATGTGCAGTTCCTGGCGTCCAGCTCCGAGGCGTCGCAGCACGCCACCATGGTGGAGATGCCGGCGGTGGGTATCCGGATGGCCATCTCAGTGGTGGGTATTGTACCTATTCTGGCACTGTATCCGTTTTTCCAGAAATACTTTGTTAAGGGTATTACGATCGGAGCTGTTAAGGGTTAAATAAAAACGGAGAATGGCGGCCCGGCGCATCCCTTGGGATGGATCGGGCCTGTTTTGCAAATCCGGCCAATATGCCGGGAAAAAGTAACAATTCGGCTCTTATGAACTGTTATGGGAAAATAGATTGTTACGGGAAAATATAGATAAGTGGAGGTTTGATAATTATGGATATACCTTATACAAATTGGATATGGACGCCGGAATGGACCGGTCAATGGGATGAGAATCCAGCATTTGTATACTTTAGAAAAACATTTGAATGGAGTGGCGAGGTGCCGGTAAACATTGATATTTCTGCGGATTCACGCTACAAGCTCTATGTCAATGGAAGCTTTGTCCACTGCGGCCCACGCAAGGGCGACGCCAAGGTCTGGTATTGTGATACGTTAGATATAGCGCCTTATCTTGTCAATGGTAAAAATGTTCTGGCCGTCGAGGTGCTGCGCTATCCGCTGGCCCACCGTAAAGGAAATCATGGAATATGGCGCACGGAAACGCCGGGGCTGTATGTGAACGGGGGCGCCTGCGCTGACGCTGGCGCCGCTGCCGAGCACGGAAACGCCAACGCGGGCAGCAAAGCTGCCGTGGGCGGTGCCGCCACCGGAATACAACTGTCCGCGGATCAGACGTGGAAGGTGAAAATTAATCCATGTGTACAGATTGTTTCAGAAAACCCGTATTTTGCGCCGCTCCAGATTCTTGAAAAGGCTGCCGGAAATCCGGAACTGGCTGGGTGGATGACGCCGGACTATGATGACAGCGGATGGGCGGATGCCACGGCTTATATGAGCTTTTTTATGCCAAAGGCGGTGAGCCCGGGAAATCTGCTGCCGCGGCCCATTCCGCTGATGAAAAATACATCCAGAAAGTTTAAAGGTGTCTACTGCGTCCGTGAGAGCAAGGCAGGCAAAGCGGCCTGGGATGAAATGCTTAAATGTGATATGGAAAAAAACGGCGGCGCGTTGCAGATTGCTCCGAACAGCCTTGAAATCGTGGAGATTGATGCCGGAGAGCTGACCACCGGCTATCTAAAGCTGGCATTATCCGCCGGTGCCGGTGCACATATTAATCTATTGACTTCCGAATGTTACGCATATCCGCCCAAAACGGATCATCCGATGGCCCTGCCCCAAAAAGGCGACCGGACAGACTGTGTGAACGGAAAATTATATGGCTTCACGGATACCTATACCCCTGCCGGTTATGGCAGCGGCCAGCGGCCGGAAATCTACGAGCCCTATTGGTTTCGCACCTTCCGCTACATTCAGCTTGATATAACCACCGCCGATGAACCGCTGATCATCCATAGCTTTGACTATATAGAAACCGGTTATCCACTGGAGGTAAAAACAAAGCTTGAAACAAGCGATCCGGTGATGAATGACATATGGGATTTGAGCCTGCGCACATTAAAGCGCTGCATGCACGAGACGTACGAGGATTGTCCGTTTTATGAGCAGCTTCAGTATGCCATGGACACCCGGTCACAGATACTGTACACATACAGTGTATCCGGCGACGACCGGCTGGCCAGACAGTGCATCGATGACTTCCACCGCAGCGTGCGCTATGACGGGCTGATCAACTGCAGCTATCCAAGCTATGGCCCCAATGTGATCCCCGGATTTTCCATTTACTATATACTGATGATTTATGACCATATGATGTATTTTGCCGATAAAGAGCTGATTCGCAGATATATGCCTACGGTGGAAGGGATTTTGGACTTTTTCCGGAGAAATCTCAATGAACAGGGGCTTGTGGGCAAGATTGGCGGGCTCAATGGACGTGACCGCTATTGGTCCTTTATCGACTGGACGCCTCAGTGGGATGAAACGTCGGGCGTTCCCACAGCCACCCTTACAGGGCCGATTACCATGGAAAGCTTTCTGTATGCATACGGCTTGCAGCATGCCGCAAAGATGATGGCGTTTATCGGGCGTTATGAGGATGCCGCTATGTATACGGCCCAGGCGGACGATGTCCTGGCAGCCATCAAGGCTTATTGTCTCGGTGAAAATGGTCTTTATCAGGATGGCCCGGGGATTGAAGATTACAGTCAGCATTGTCAGGTGTTTGCCGTACTTACCGGTGCGGAAAGTGGCGAGAATGCCCGTCGGCTGATGCTTGAGGTGTTACCGGAAGATAAGCCCTACGCCCGATGCTCCGTGGCCATGGCCTTTTATCTGTTCCGTGCTTTGGAAAAGGCAGGACTTTATGAGATGACCGGTCCGCTGTGGGAGCCATGGCGGCGCATGGTTAAAAACCATCTGACCACATCGGTGGAGGATGAGGTGAACAGCCGCAGCGACTGTCACGCCTGGGGGGCTTTGGCACTGTATGAACTGCCAGCCGTCCTGCTTGGAATCCGGCCGGAAAAGCCGGGCTTTGAAGATTTCCGCCAGACGCCGGTCAAAGGAACTTTGGAATGGGTGAAAGGGGATGTGGTGACGCCTTTTGGAAAATTGAGCGTAGAATAAAGTTATAAGTTTTTAAATAAAGTCTGTACAAAATGAAAAGGGAACTGCTGCAATGTGCGGGCAGGCTGTCTGCATTCCTTTTTATCTTGTGCAGACTTTGCTTTTATCTTTTATTTTGAAGATTTGTGTTGCTTATTATTTCTAAAGCACATTAGAGCGTGTTTGCTGTCGGGTTCGGTTTAGATAGATTTTATCAATAAGCCATTTTTTCCCATTTTTAAATTGACAATGTATATTGTGTTGGATATAATCCTTAATGGTTAGCAATAACTAACTTGACATGATTGTAATGAGAGAGGATGACTGGAACAACGATGAAGAAAATTGCGATTTATGGAAAGGGTGGTATCGGCAAGTCCACCACCACCTCCAATGTATCTGCGGCTTTGGCCCGCCTGGGTTATAAAGTTATGCAGATCGGATGCGACCCGAAGGCGGATTCTACGAAAAACCTGATGCGCGGTAAGCGGATTCCCACGGTACTGGACCAGATCCGGGAAAAAGGTGACGACCTGAAGGTTGAGGATATTGTTTTTGAAGGCTATCACGGTATTTTATGCGTAGAGTCCGGTGGACCTACACCGGGAGTCGGATGTGCCGGCCGCGGGATTATCACGGCTTTTGAAAAGCTGGAGGAATTAAAAGCCTATGAAATTTTTAAACCGGATGTGGTTTTATATGATGTGTTGGGGGACGTGGTGTGCGGCGGCTTTGCCATGCCTATCCGGGGCGGTTACGCACAGGATGTATATATTGTTTCTTCCGGTGAGATGATGAGCTTGTATGCGGCCAATAATATTGCCGCAGCTATTAAAAATTTTGGAACACGAGGCTATGCTAAGCTAAAGGGCCTGATATTAAATTCCAAAAACCTGGAAAATGAACGGGAGATCGTAGAAAAGGCCTGTGAGGAAATTGGAACACAGATTGTCGAGGTCATTCCCAGATGCGCCGATATCCAATTTTCCGAAAATCAAGGCTGCACCGTATTTGAAGCGATGGAAGCATCGCAGATGAAGGAGCCTTATAAGCACCTGGCCGCGCAGATGGTGACCGGAGTGTAATGGGGGAATTGCTGGGAACGTACAGTTGTTCAACCATCAATAGGAACATGCAGACGAAAATATAAAAAGCATAGGAGATTAAAATGAAAAAGAAAATTGCATTATTCTGTAGCATTTTAGCCATAAGTGTTCTGGCAGCGGCATGTGGCAATGCTGACGAACAAAGTAACACAAGTTCAAAAGCAGACAGCAGTGAAGTCAAGGCAACGGATACCGGCAGCAGCGATACATCTACAACAATCGGAGAAACAGGCGTGTCAAAGGAAGATGCTTCCGAGACAGGCGCAGGAGAAAGCCAAATGGCCGGAAGCGTGATACTTCCGTACTCTGCAGCAGCTCAGGAGCAATACGGCCTGCCCGCGGAATTTACCCTGGATCATATGCCGGAGCGCCTTATTGTTATGACCATGGGGCCCACAGAGATTTTACATGAGCTGGGCGTGGAGATGATCGCCGTACCGGACATTATCGATGAGAGCCAGGAATGGGCGCAGGATTTGGATGCCCAGCGGCTGCCATTTACGGCAAAGACGATGGACACGGAGAGCATTGTGGCGCTGAAGCCTGATATGATTATCATGTCTGCGGGCAAAAAGGAGGCCTATGGTGATTTCCTTGAATCTCAGGGAATCCCGGTATACTATACGGTCAGCGCATCTATGGATGGCGGCGCCATTGACAGTGTTAAGGAGGAGGTCCGCATGTATGGCAATGGTTTTGGCCGCACAGAGGAGCTCGCGGTACTGATGAATCGCTTTGATCAGTTGGAAGCCTCTATTGACGCCTGGAAACAGGAGCACGCAAATATTGCCGGACAGAAGATGATGATTCTCCTGGAGTGCCCGTTTACATATACAAATACAAGCAGCACCACATTGGGCGGTATGCTCAGGGAGCTGGGCTATGAAAATATGGCCGACAGCATTGAGGGGCTGGAAAGCGTCATGGGAACAAGTACATTACAGATCAGCAGCGAGGTGATTGTGGAGCAGAATCCGCCGCTGATCATTGCCCAGCCCGCCGGTGTAGGTGCCGGTATTAGTATTACCTCCGAGGAATACAAAACCAACCTGGAAGCAGAGTACGCCAAGGATCCGCAGGTGTGGGAGTCCATTGAGGCTGTTAAAAATGATAAGGTGCTCTATCTCGGCACGGATGCTTATCCGGGAACGACCGGACTTGGAATTTTTAAATGCTATGAATATCTGATGGAAGCGCTTCCGAAGCTGTAAGCACCCTTCTTAAAACCGGACATTCATAAGAAAGAGTGTAAATATTTATGGGAAAGAGCATAAGAAAAACGGGAACGGCAGAGAAAAATGTGGGAATTTTCCGTATTGGCGCAGTGTTTTTTGTGAGTCTGGCGATTTTGGCTGTTTTGTCGGTCATCGCCCTGCGCATCGGCAGCGTTTCCTATTCGACCTCGGAAATCCTGGAATCCATTTTTGATACAAACAGTACCATTCATACGATTATTATCAATCTGCGGCTGCCCCGGGTCATTTTGGCCATACTTGTGGGGATGTGCCTGTCGGCCGCGGGCACGCTGCTTCAGGCGGTGATGCAGAACCCACTGGCGGATCCGGGAATTATCGGCGTGTCCTCCGGCGCTAGTGTTGTGGCCACCATCGTATTTCTTGTGGCTCCAACGCTTATGAGCTCCCTGCCCCTGCTGGCTTTTGGCGGCGCGGCCATTGCCTGCCTGATGATTTATGTCATGGCGTGGAAACGGGGCATTGACCCGACGCGGATCATACTGGCCGGAACGGCGATCAATTCCATGCTGGGCGCGGTATCATCGTTTCTTACCCTGCTTAATGCCGACAATCTCCAGGGCGTTTTGTCCTGGATGAATGGAAGCATGGCGGCAAAGTCCTGGAGCCAGGTGCGCATATTGGGCATTTACGGCGGCATCGGTCTGGTACTGGCCCTGCTTTGCATCAAGCCGGCCAATGCTCTCCAGCTTGGGGATGATATGGCTAAAAACCTGGGCCTTCAGGTGAATAAAATGCGCATATTGCTGTCGGGCGTGGGGGCTTTTTTAGCAGCGTCCACTGTGGCTGTGGTGGGGATGATCGGCTTTGTGGGCCTGGTGGTGCCTCATATTACAAGACTTTTAGTTGGCTCCAATCACCGGGTGATGCTGCCTACGGGCATGGTCATCGGAGCCTGCGTTGTCCTTTTTGCCGATACGCTGGGCCGGACCATCGCCGCGCCCATAGAGATTCCTCTGGGAATTATAATGGCCATTTTAGGCGGCCCATTTTTTCTATATTTATTGCGCAGAGGAAGAAAGGGCTGACACCATAAAACGTAGAAGCTGCGTTCCGGCAATGAATGCTGGAACGAAATTTGTGAGTTTAACGCGTAAAGGAGGCATGAGCCTATGGAAGAAAATATTGTGGTGGAACGGCTGCAGGTGGGGTATGATGAAAAAATCGTAGTCAAAAACATGGACATTCAGATCCGTTCCGGAGAAATAACGACGTTTATCGGCCCCAACGGGTGTGGAAAATCCACACTACTCAAGGCCATGACCCGCATATTGAAATGCCAGGGCGGCTCAATCCTGCTGGAGGGCAGGGAGATCCGGAAAATGCCCACTCGGCAGCTGGCGCAAAAAATTTCCATTCTATCCCAGCATCAGATCACACCGGCGGATATTACGGTGGAGGATCTGGTGGCTTACGGGCGCATGCCCTATCAGAAATGGTATCAGAGCGATACTCCGGAGGATACGGATATTATCCGGTGGGCCATGGATGCGGCAGCCATCACTCATATGAAGGAGCGGAAGGTGAGCAGCCTTTCCGGAGGTGAGCGGCAGCGGGCGTGGATTGCCACAGCGCTGGCTCAAAAGCCCAGGTTTTTGTTCCTGGATGAGCCCACGACCTACCTGGATATTGCCCACCAGATGGAAATCATGGAGCTTGTGAAGGATTTGAAAAATAATCTTCATATTGCCATTATAATGGTGCTGCACGATATTGAGCAGGCCATGGAGGTCAGCGACCAGATCATTGTGATGAAGGATGGCGGCAAGGTGGCCCAGGGAACACCCAGGGAAGTTGTTACTGAGGAAATGATCCAGCAGGTCTATCAGGTGAACAGCCGTATTTGCTATTTGCCGGGCAGCAGGCGCCCGGTCATCTGCTATGAGAGTCTGCAAAAGAAAGCCGCAAATGCGGTTTCGTGGAGGTAAAAATGTACGGAGATACTATTTTAGAACAACTAAAGCCTCTTTCCCTTGTGGAAAGCAGGAAGGATATACGGCCGTTGTCGGCAGTGACCTACCCGGGAACCCATTGTCCCCTGTTCGGGGCCGCCATGACGGTAAGGCAGATCCGGGATACGGTGCTGCTTGTTATTGGCACCGAGGAATGCACTTATTATACGAAAAGCCTTTCCTTGTGCTACGGTGAGTTTGGAGGGCTTGGCGGGCGCTGTCTGTCCTTTGTTATGAACCAGCATGATGTGACCTTTGGCTGCAAAACGAAATTGGAAAAAGCGGTGGCAGAGCTGATGGCGGAATACATGCCAAAGGCTGTATTTATGGTGACCACCTGTGTACCTGAAATGACTGGTGAGGATGTGGATTCCATTGCCGAAGGCCTGAGTGCGGCTTACGGCATTCCGTTTTTGACTGTGCATACAGACCATTTCCGCTGCGATGGGCATTTATCAGGGATTCAAAATGTGTGGGCCGCCTGTGTGGAACTGATGGAGGACTGTCCTTCCGAAAACGGCGTGAATCTTTTGGGAAAAAAAGCCGGCAGCAGCGAGCTTGTGCAATTTCTTGAACAATCGGGTACGGAAGTGTTTCTTACGCTTCCTTCGGACTGCTCTATGGAGGAGCTAAAGCTGGCGCCGAGAGCCAGAATGAATATTGTATGCAGCAAACAGGCATTATTGCTGGCAAAGGCTATGGAATGTCGATTTCATATACCGTGGATTTCTTTTTATGACCGGTGCAGCCCTGAGGAGATCGAGGAAGGCTACCGGCTGTTGTATACGACACTGGGGCTTGAAATTCCCGAAGCGATTGCTGAAAAAAAGAAGTTATTGGAAAAAAAGATTGCAAGCGGGCAGCCATTTATTTCGGGCGGATCGTTTATTTATGGCAATGCCGGCGTAGAGCCCTTTGTTCTGTCGGCCTTTATGAGCAGCATGGGCATGCGCCCGGTACTGATCCAGGCCAAGGAATTTGGTGAGGCGGAGCTGCCTTACAAGGCGCAGATTTTGGAGTGCGGTTATGATCCGTATGTTTCCCAGTCGGCCAATCTGGTGTCCATGCAGCAGATTTACGGCATATTAAAACCGGATCTGTATCTGGGTCCGGCGGAGCGGGATATATTGCTGAGGCATGAAATCGTCGGTATCGGAATCCCGAAGGCCGGAGAATATTTGGGCTTTGAGCTGGCTATGCACATGGTGGACAGCTTTAGCGACGGAATGAAAAGAAGCCGGGAGATCAAGGCCGCAGGTAAGGCCGGTCAGGAGGGGATGCTATGAGTTTATGCAGATATTTTCCGGTACCATCGGACCGCATGGGTATATTATGGACCGTGCTTCCCGTGAAGGATTGTGTTGTTATTGAATATGGCCCTGCGGGTACGACCCACTATGGCACGGAAACCGTGGGGGATCTGGGAATTTCAGTGAATAAAAATCTGTTCTGTACCCATGTGGACGAAAATGATATTATTATGGGTGATATTTCCCGTTTGGAAAAGGCCATCCTTGAGGTGGACGCTATGTACGGACCGAAATGTATATTTGTAATAGGTTCGTCTCTGACCGCGGTTATTGCCGCGGATATTGCCGGACTGTGCCGGATGCTTTCTCCCCGGGTGAACAGCCGGCTCATCGCTTTTGAGCATGGTGGCTTCCGCGGGGATTACAGTCTGGGTATCCGTGACGGATTGACGGCTATGGTGGAAAACATAACAGCCAGTGGCAGTGCACGGGCGGGGGGCACCTTTAATCTGATCGGGGCCTGCTATGACGGTTACCGCATCGGCTCCGATGTGTCCGCTATCTGCCGGATGATGCGGGATTGCTTTCATATGGAGCCTGGCTGTATTTTGCCCTATGAAACTACCTATGACAAAATAAAAAGCTGTACCGCGGCGGAGTTTTCCATTGTTATGCGCCAGGAAGCGATCCCTGCCGCCAAATTGATCCGGGAAAAGGGCGGCGGACCGTGGATGTACGGCCTGCCCTATGGCTATCAGGGAACACTTAATTGGATCAAAGCAGTGGCCGGCGTCAGCGGCCGAAAGCCCGATGGCGCATATATGGCCGGGCTTTATGAACGTATCGGGGGTGCCGGCGTGAAGGAAAAGCAGCTGCGGTTTGCCATGATGAAGCACCGGGCCGTGGTTGAAGGACCGGAGACGCTGGTGAGCGGCCTGGGCGGCTTTTTAAAAGAAGAGCTTGGCTTTGAGGTGGCCGGCATTGCCGGACACAGTCTGCGCAATCACGAAAATGTACCGGATTGGGTCCGCTTTTATGAAGAAAAAGAAAAGCTGGAGCTTTTAAAAAATGCCGGAGACCAGTTGATTTTGGGTAGCGATGTGACACTGGCTCAAGCGCCTGCGGGCAATGTAAAGTTGAGGGTGGCACATCCGGCATTGGATTTTATCGGGGTGGCAAACCATCTGCCTTTTGTGGGCCTGGACGGCGCCGATTTTCTTATGGAATCCATTTTATCCTACCATAATGAGCGAGTGCTTACACTGATGATGCAGTAAAATAGAATGTACCAGTTCAGAATCTCTGAACTGGTACAACAAGATGGAACATTGGCTGGCTTTATAGCTCAGTGTTTGACATATTTAAAGTAAATGTATTGTGTTCATAATCAAGAATCCCTTCCCGCCGCATAACCGCCAGCTCCCGGGTCATGGCGCTGCGGTTGACGCAAAGATAATCCGCCATCTCCACCCGGTTTAGTGGAGAGTGGATCGTCTTTGAATTTTGCTGGCGCAAAAGGATCATCAGATAGGTCAGGATCTTATCCCTCAGATTTTTTTGAGAGAGTATTTCCAGTTTGTCGGTGAGCTGGCGGTTTTTTGAGGCAATGCAACTGATGAGATTATAGAGCAGTGTTTTATGACAGTTGCAGGCATTGGCGCAGAAGCTGAAAAAATTTTCATAATGGATCATCAGAAGGCGGCTGTTGGTGGCCGCCTTATAGCATACGTTACTGTTTTGAATATCCACGGAAATGAACGTATCCCCCAGTGTGTGGTCTGTGGTGATTTCAGCGAAGATGGATGAATTTCCCTCACGGTCCTCTTGTTCCATGAGCACACGGCCGGAGAGGACGATGGCAATAAAATTAATAGGCGTTCCTTCCATAAGAATGTATTCATTTTTACGGAAGGTCTTTGTATAACTTTGGAGACAGCCCAGAAGCTTCTGGATCTCTTTATCAGATATTCCCTCAAAAAGCGGATGGGTCCGCAGCGATGTGATGTATTCCATAAATACCTCCCTGTTCAGTGATCATAGTTTGACAATAGTTCAGACAGGCCTGCACATTTCCCGGGCAAGACCGTGGAACCGGCAGCTCATTTTGGAACGAATAGCCCTTATAAATCTATTTTATACTTAAAGTGTTGCGTAGGCAACATATTTTTATGACGAAGTGTGTAAAATAGTTGTTGGTCAGTAACAGGTCGGTTTTTTGAACGGTTACGTTGACCAGTGAAGCGGTTATGAAGAAAGACGAGGGAGAAAATACAATGGAAGCATATGAAATTTTTAAAGATCTGGCGATTATTATTGTTGCGGCAAAAATCATGGGTCTTGTGGCAAAAACGCTGCGGGCGCCTCAGGTGGCCGGGGAGATCATTGCAGGACTTTTGCTGGGCCCCAGCGTTTTAGGGCTTGTGAATAACAGTGATTTCCTGTCGCAAATGGCGTCGATCGGTGTACTTATTTTGATGTTCATGGCAGGGTTGGAGACGGATATTAAGGATTTACTAAAAACCGGACCTAAGGCACTGCTGATCGCCTTATGTGGCGTGTTTATTCCACTGATTGGCGGTTATTTCCTGAATACAGCATTTTATGGCTCCGGCGCGCCGGGAAGCGAGGCGTTTATCAAAAGCGTATTTATCGGCGTTATTTTAACGGCGACATCGGTAAGTATTACCGTGGAAACGCTTCGGGAGATGGGGCGTCTTAAAGGCAAGATTGGAACAACGATATTGTCCGCGGCCATCATGGATGATGTCATCGGTATTATCGTGCTGACCTTTGTGGTAGGTATGAAAAATCCGGAGACGAAGCCCATTTCCGTCGTTATTAATACACTGCTGTTTTTCGTATTTTGCGGTGTGGTCGGATTTTTGTGCTACAAGCTGTTTAAACTTCTGGATATCCGTTATGAGCATCACCGCCGTATTCCCATTCTCGGCCTTGTGCTGTGCTTTGCCTTTGCCTATATTGCCGAGCATTTCTTTGGGATTGCGGATATTACGGGGGCCTATGTGGCCGGCGTGGTGCTGTGCAGCATCCGGGATGCGGAGTATATTGCCCGGAAAATGGATATCAGCTCGTATATGATTTTTGGCCCGATATTTTTTGTCAGTATCGGACTGAAAACCGATATTTCCGGATTTACAAAGGATATTTTACTTTTCTGCGTCTGCTTTGTAGTCGTGGGCCTGCTGACGAAGATCGTGGGCTGCGGCCTGATGGCCAGGCTGTGCCGGTTCCGGAGCGCGGATGCGTTAAAAATCGGTGTGGGCATGATGACCCGGGGCGAGGTGGCGCTGATCGTGGCGCAAAAGGGCCTGGGCGTCGGGCTTATGGAATCCAAATTTTTTATGGCAGTGATTTTGCTGATCATAGTGTCCTCAGTAATGACGCCAGTGATTATGAAAATATTATACAGCAAGCATCCCACCGGCGAAGGCTATGACCTTAGTAAAGCCTGACGGCCGATGAGATCCGCGAGGGCAGCCGCGATGTTCGGAGTAAAAACTCCGTGCACCGCGGCTGCCCTTTTTGCGCGAAGCAACGAGCCGCAAAGGGGAGCTCGCTCACCTTTGCGGCGACTGCCGCGACCCGGCGTAGCGAAGCGGAGCAGGGGGTGGGCGGTGAATGTATTTTCATGTATAACGCAAAATACACGAAAAATATAAGAAATATAGGAATGTAAGGATGTATGATTTGAAAAGGCGCCCTCCATTTTATATACTTAAGTTATCAAAGAAGGATTTGGAGGAGAAAGAGATGAGTAGTAAAGCAGAGGAAAGAACAGGCTTTAAGTATGCACTGGCGGCGTTAGGACCGGGATTGATCCTTGCGGCCACAAGCATCGGGCCGGGTTCTATCGTGTCATCCACCAACGCGGGCGCTAATTTCGGCTACGCCCTGTTCTGGTGGTTTATTGTGATGGCGGTATTCCGCGCTATTTTTAACTATGGTATGAATAAATATACGATAGTCAGCGGCAAACCGCTGATGGTGGGGATTCGTGAAAAATATGGTCCGGTCTGGGCGGTCCTGGCCGGCGTATTTGCATTTATCGGCCAGTGCGTTTATGGTATTGGCAATGTGATCGGGGCAGGACTGGGCCTGAATATGCTGTTTCCGGCCATTCCGTTAAAGGCGGGAGCCGTGATCGGTTTTGTTCTTTGTATCATCCTTTATTTTCTTAAAGGTCTGTACGGAAAAGTTGAAAAGGTTATGAAGGTATTAGTTGCTCTGATGGTTGTCATATTTATTGCGTCCTTTATCGGCACGCTGCGGCTGCCCTATGACGGAACTGTGACGCACAGCCTTGTGGGCTTTCCATCCGGCGCCACAGCCATGATGCTGTCACTGCTTGGAACGACAGCCTCCCTCGGCACATGCGCCTGGGGGTCCTCATTGGCCAAGGAAAAGGGTTATGCGGCCAAGGATCTTAAAAAGGGCGGTATGCTGATCGACGTGGTTATCGGAACTGGAGCACTGACGCTGATTTCTCTGGGATGTTATTTTGTGGGCGCCAATCTTTTACCGGCGCAGCCCATAGGCAACGGGATGGATCTGGCCAATGCGCTCTCCACGATTTTCGGCGCATTTATTAAACCGGTATTTGGTATCGGATTTTTAGCAGCAGCCCTGTCGTCCATGATGATGGCGCCAAAAATCGGTGTCAACCTGCTTTTGCAGTCATTGAACAAAGACTCGGGTATGGAAAATAAGACGGAAAATATCATTAGTATTTTAATGCTTGTTTTTGCATTGATCATCGTATTTTCCTACGGCGGCGTGCCGGCTCAGCTTCTGACACTGGCGCAGATCGGCGGCGTGATCAATACGCCGATTTTGGGAATTATGACGATCCTGCTTCTGAGAAACAAAAACGAGATGAAAACCTACCGGATCGGTTCGGGATATATGGCAGCGCTGATCGTGTCCTACGGGGTAGTTATGGTGACGGTAATTAATAACATAGTGACCCTGATACGGCAATTTACAGCATAAATAAAGAATTATTAAAGAAAGAAGGCATTGCGCAATGACATTTGATCTTGTAATAAAAAACGGGCTTGTTTATACAGAACAGGGATTTTATAAACTGAATGTGGCGGTGAAGGGGGAAAAGATCGCTGCCCTGATGGCTCCGGATGTTCCTCTTGAAGCGATTAAGGAAATCGATGCCCGGGGAAAGCACGTGCTTCCCGGATTTATAGACCCACACTGCCATCTGAGGGAACCGGGGCTGACCCAAAAGGAGGACTACTATACCGGAACATGTGCGGCCGCCCACAGCGGCATCACATTCGTCTGCCCGCAGCCCAACGTAGTTCCCGTACCGTCCACACTGGAAGCTTATATGGAGCAGGTGGAGGCCGGGAAAGCGAAAGCAATCGTGGATTTTAACCCCATCGCCAGCCCCCTGGGAGACACAGCTTCGGTGAAGGCCATTGCCGACGCCGGCACGCTCTGGTTTAAAATATTTGAAAAGGTGGCCACCTATCCGTATAACACTTCGGCGGGTACGCTGGACACGCACAGGATCTATGAGGCATTTAAGGATATTGCCGCCACCGGAAAATATTGCAGTGTGCACCCATTTGACAAATACTTTTTCGACGCTGCCGTTGAGCGGTGCAAGGCACAGGGCCTGCCGGTGAATCTGGCCAATGTGCGCCACCAGTGGTACAGCGATGAGGAGATGACAGGGGCCGCTTACCAGTTATCCTATTATGCCAAAAAGGCCGGAATGAAATGGTACGCCATGCACGCATGGATGCCCGGGTACATCGACCTCGTCCGGATGCTGAAGGAGCGGGGGGAGATGGACATTGTCTCCAGCTTTGAATATATGCCGTCCATTGACGCTTCCGATGAGATTTACGATAAAGCTACCGGAAAATATATCTATCTGAACCATGACGCCGCCCCGGATAAGGAAAAAATATGGCAGGCGGTCCGGGATGGCGTTTTAGATATGATCGGTTCCGACCATGCGCCATGCCGCAGTGATGAATACAATCCCGACGATGCGCTGCATACAAGCGCCGGTTTTGCCATGCTGGATTACTTTGGCCATCTGCTTGTCAGCCATGTCAATGAAGGCCATTATTCACTGGAAAAGCTGGTGGAGGTTTCATCGGTGAACTGCGCGAAGACGTTCGGTCTTTATCCGAGGAAGGGCTCCAATATCGTCGGTACGGACGCGGACTTTACGATCATCGACATGAACGATCAGTGGGTGATTTCGGAAAATGATATCGTTTATACAAAAACACAGTCCATACCCTATGTGGGCCGTAAAATGTATGGCCGGGTGACACAGACGGTTGTGCGGGGCCGCGTTGTTATGAGTGACGGTGTGGTTGACTGCGAGCCGGGGTATGGTAAATACATTACAGCCGGAGACTGCCGGCAGGAGGCGCTGATGGCATGAAAGAAATATCACCGCAGATCGAAGCAATGCTGTCAAGAGAAGGGCTGTTTTCCCGATGGCTGAAGGTGGAGCGGGCGCTGGCAAATGCACAGGCGTTCCTGGGGATCATACCGGAGACGGCTGCAAAAGAAATCGATACATACGCCCGGGTCGAATGTCTGGCCATGGAAAAGTATGACGCCATTTATGAGCGGACCGGTCATCCCATGGTTTCCATGCTTAAGCTTGTGGAGGAAGCCATCGGCGGACCATCGGCTCAGTATATCCACCTTGGGGCCACGACCCAGGATATTATCGATTCGGCCACAGTTCTTGCACTCAGGGAAATGATGGATGCGGTCCGGGATAAGCTGAGCAGCCTTGTGCGTTCGGCATCAGAACTGGCCCGGAAATACGCCCATACGCCCATGATGGGCCGCACACATAATATCCAGGCGCTGCCCATCACCTTTGGGTATAAAGCCGCGGTCTGGGCCGGCGAGCTGTACCGCTGCCTGGAGCGCCTTGATGAGAGCCGGGAGCGTATCCTTGTGCTCCAGATGTCCGGGGCTGTCGGCTCCATGGTATCCTTTGACGGGAACGGCGACGCCATTTTGGAGCGTATGGCCGGGGAGCTGGACTTAAATGTGCCGGATATATGCTGGCATGCGTCCAGGGACCGGTACGGCGAATTTATCAACCAGATGGCTCTAATGGGCGGAACGCTCGGGCGTATCGCTCAGGAGGTTTACAGCCTTATGGGTACGGAATATGGTGAGCTTTCCGAATACTGGGGGGAGGAGCGCGTAGGCTCCTCAACGATGCCCCACAAGGTGAATCCCACGAGCACACAGCATATTATGTCCAAGGCTATGGAGCTGCGCTACAATGCGGCGCAGATGATGGAATACATGCTTGTGGACCACGAGCGGAACATGCAGCATTTTATCGGCGAGCGCAAAATCGTGGAGGAGACATGTCTGTGTGCGGCCCAGGCACTGGATCTTAGCGATACGCTGTTGTCCACGCTTGTGGTCAATGAAAGCAATATGCTTTTAAACCTGAACCGTCTCGGCGGTCTGACCCAGTCGGAAAATGTGATGCTGGCCCTTGGCAAAAAGATCGGAAAGCAGAAGGCTCATGGCAAAATCGGGAAAATTGCAGTCCACGCCTTTATGGAGCATCTGAATTTTGAGGAAGAATTAAAAAAGGATGCAGAGATTGCAGACAATCTTGGGCCGGATGAAATCCATGAGCTTTTAGACCCTCTGAAGTATCTTGGGCAATGCCCTCAGATGGCTGAAAATATGGCTTTACGCCTGTTAGAAAAGCTGAAAAACTGATATAAAGCAAAGCAGTGATATTAAAGCAAAGCAGTCCTTATGTCAGGGAAAGGGCTGCTTTGTTCTCCAAAGGAACCGCAGGCACGCTTCTGGCGTAGATAGCGAGTGCTCATTGCTGCGAAATTAATGCGATGCTGTGCTAGATATCGAGGAAAAAGTTGATCAGCTTATTCATATAAGCCCGGGCCTTCTTTTTATTTTCCTCCATATAGCCTTTAATATATTCCTGATCGTTGTTGAGAATGGCGATCAGCAGCTCGCGGTGGATGGCCACATAATTTTCGGCATACTGGTAGGGCAGAAGATTATTGACAATAATACGTTCCTTAAATTCCAGACGTTTGGTGATCTTAATAAGCTCGGTATTGCCGGCCGCTTTGATGAGCAGTGCGTGATACTCCTTGTTATTTTCATACTGGGCGATGGGATCAGTTAATTTTTCACCCTTTCTCAGATTGGCCTCGATCATCATCAGTATGGAGCGGGGAATCCGGTTGTCCAGCATATCGATGGCCAGGTCGCGCAGCCACTCTAATATCTCCAGCGTATCCAGACATTCATCCAGCTCCAGCTTTTTTATAATGGAGCCGTGAATGGAATCGGTCGTCACAAGACCTTCGTTTTCAAGGCGCTTGATGGCTTCGCGGATGGGCGTGCGGCTGACCTGGAATTTTTCGGCCAGCTCTTCTTCTTTTAATCGGAAGCCGGGCTTTAAAATACCCGTGGCCATCCCTTCCCGGAATGTATTATAGAGTGTATCGCTGACCTGCTTTTTTTCATCTAAAGTGTTTTTCAATGCAACAAGTTGATCCAGCATGGCATTCTCCTTTGTCTTAGACTTATAATTTGTCAGGGATTTCCGCAGGAAATCGTTGACCTGCCTGCCCATCAGGGCAGTTCCTATTATAATTTGTCATGGATTTCCGAAGGAAATCCATGACCTGCCTGCCCATCAGGGCAGTTCCTATTATAACATGCTTTTTTGGTGTTTGTGTATGAAAAATACACATGTATACATAGAAATACTGCACAGGGCAGTATCATTAAAAAAATAAGGGGGTCTTTTGTATGACTGCAAAAAGAGTGGCGGCGGTAATCTGCCAAAAGTCGCAGCTTGCCGGCGATATTTTCAGTATATGGCTTCAGGTGGGAGCGATGGCGGAAATCGCAAAGCCGGGGCAGTTTGTTATACTTTACTGTAAGGACAAAACAAAAAAGCTGGGCCGCCCCATCAGTATTTGTGAAATCGATGCGGCCGGCGGGAAGATCCGGCTGGTCATCCGGGTATCCGGAAAAGGCACCGGCACGGAAGAATTTTCAAGACTTGGTGAAGGCGATACGATCCTCTGTATGGGTCCGTTGGGCAATGGCTATACATACACAGGAGATCAAAAAGCGCTCCTGATCGGCGGCGGCCTGGGAATACCGCCGTTGCTGGCATTGGCAGAGCAGCTTCCGGGAAAAAAGGTGATCGTGCTCGGATACCGCGACGGGAACACGTTTCTGACCGAAGATTTTGAAAAATACGGCCCGGTCGTCATCGCTTCGGAGGACGGAAGTATTGGCACAAAAGGGAACGTTCTGGATGCGATAAATGCCCATGAAATCTCAGGAGATGTGATCTATGGCTGCGGCCCGAAGCCGATGCTGCGGGCTTTAAGCCAGTTTGCCGGGGAAAATCATATGGAGGCATGGCTGTCTTTGGAGGAGCGGATGGCGTGCGGCATCGGTATATGCCTGGGCTGCGCTGTTGCTGTAAGGACAGAGGAAGGGATCACATATAAACGCGTCTGCCATGACGGTCCTGTATTTAACAGTAAGGAGATTGTATTTGATGAGTAAGCTTGAAATCACACTGGGAAGAATCAAATTGTCAAACCCTGTATTAGGTGCTTCCGGCTGCGTCGGCCATGGATTTGAGCTGGAAGGATATACGGATTTGAGCCGCTATGGCGCATTGTCCATGAAAACGGTCACTTTAGAGCCGAGAGCCGGCAACCGGCCGCCGCGCATCTGCGAGGTCAGCGATGGGATGCTCAGCTCCATCGGTCTGCAAAATCCGGGAATGGCGTCGTACATCCAGCATTATAAAGATAAGATCAAGACCGCGTGCAGGCCGGATCAGATCATTATAAGCATCGGCGGAAATGAGGTGGAGGACTATGTTAAAAGCGCCGCCGCGATTGCTGAAAATTTTTCGCCAGATGAGATCGCCGCGTTGGAGGTGAATGCGGCCTGCCCCAATGTGGCCCACGGGGGCGGCGCTGTGGGAAGCTCGCCGGGAAAGCTGCAAGACGTTCTTTCCGCGGTCCGCAAGGCTGTGGATTTTCCTATAATAGCAAAAATCAATACCAATGAAGGTAATTTCTGCGAGGTTGCAAAAGCGGCCCAGCATGAAGGTGCTGACGCACTTTATATCGCCAATACTCCCATGGGTATGGCCATCGATATCCGCAGGCGAAAACCTGTCCTTGGCAATGTCAAGGGGCCGGTTTCCGGTCCGGCGGTGCTCCCCCAGGGCATTGCAAAAACATGGGAGCTGTATAAGGCTGTGAGCCTGCCGATCATCGGCAGCGGCGGTATATATACATGGGAAGCGGCGGTGCAGTATATGCTGGCCGGCGCCAGTGCGGTGGGCATCGGCAGCGCGCATTTTGTCAATCCAAATGCGGCCGTGGAAATTCTTGACGGCGTTGAAAAATACATGGAAGAAAACCACGTCTTGGATCTTCGGGAGATTATTGGCGCCGCGCACGCTTTTTAATTAAATATCACGTCCGCCCGGGGGAGGGCGAACGCTTGGGAGTATCGATAGTGCTGTGATTTCGATACTCCCTTTTTCCATTCTACCGTTATTATTTATGGTGGACATGTCTCAGGCCGCTGTGTGCAGTAATTTTCTCCCTGCAA
Source organism: Lachnospiraceae bacterium (assembly GCA_902363555.1). Taxonomy (GTDB): domain Bacteria; phylum Bacillota; class Clostridia; order Lachnospirales; family Lachnospiraceae; genus Catenibacillus. The sequence continues at coordinate 111,513 of CABJAM010000003.1, forward strand.
AGCCGAAAAAAATTTGTGAAAAATTTGACGTTTGTGTAAAACAATGGTAAAATAGCCACAATGGCCAAGAGCAAAACGCCGTGGAGCAAACCTGGGCGGACTGCTTTTGAAGCCACCGAGCAGGGAGGAAGAATTGAATGAAAATTTTATTGGTTCTGGACCAGTTTGACGATGACAACAACGGAACCACGATGACAGCCAGACGTCTTGCAGACACACTGACGGAGCACGGACATGAGGTGTTTGTGGTCAGTACAGGCAAGCCGGCGAAAAACAAATTTGTGGTGCCGGAGATATTTATGACGCCCATGGTGCGCCATATTATCCACGGCCAGGGCATGACCATCGCCAGGGCCGACAAAAAAGTGCTGACCGAAGCTCTTTTGGAAGTGGATGTCGTCCACTTTATCATGCCCTTTGGTTTATCCAGGGCAGGACTTAAAATCGCACAGGAGCTGCACATTCCCCACACGGCGGCCTTCCACGTACAGCCGGAAAATATTACCTACACACTGAATATGGGCCGCATGAAGCAGGTCAACAAGGGCATTTACTATATGTTCCGGGAAAGCTTTTATAATCAGTTTACCCATATCCACTGCCCAAGCCGGTTTATTGCCGACCAGCTTAAAGAAAATGGCTACCGGGCCAAGCTCCACGTGATCTCCAACGGCGTCGATAAAGATTTCGTGTACCGGAAGCTGGAAAAGACGCCGGATCTGAAAGATAAATTTGTTATATTAATGATTGGCCGTCTGTCCAATGAAAAGCGGCAGGACGTACTGATCGATGCCATTAAAAAATCTAAATACAGTGATAAAATACAGCTAATGCTTGCCGGACAGGGGCCCAAATACAAGGCGCTGCGCCGCAGGGGCCGCCGCCTCGCCTACCCTCCGAAAATCCGGTTTTACACCCACACCGAGCTTTTAAAGGTGATTGCCATGAGTGATCTGTATGTCCATGCGGCAGATGCTGAAATCGAGGCCATCTCCTGTATCGAGGCCTTCTCCAGCGGCCTTGTACCGGTGATCGCCAACAGCCCAAAATCGGCCACGCCCCAGTTTGCCCTGGATGAGCGCAGTCTGTTTAAGGCCGGCGACAGCGACGATCTGGCGGCCCATATCGACTACTGGATCGAGCATGAGCAGGAGCGCAGACGGATGGAGCATGTTTACAGCGAGCACGGCAAGCAGTATTCCCTGGATTACTGTGTGCGTCAGATGGAAGCGATGTTTGGTCAGGCGATTGCGGAAAACCGGGGCAGCACCAGTGCAGACCCGGACCTTGAGCAGCCGTGTCCGATGGAGGAGTTTTGATGGGCAGTAAAGATGAACATATTGTGAAAATGTGGACGCCTTTAAAGTTTAAAACACCGGAGGATTATAATTATTTTCCGAAAAACATCCTGTTTCGGGGGTTAAATCTGTTTTTGAGGTGGGTGATCTACCTCATCGGACCGGTTTACTTTCGTATCTTTTTCGGCCTCAGAGTCATTGGCCGGGAAAATATAAAAAGGCTTCCCCAAAAAGGCGTGACGGTGTGCAATCACGTACATATGCTGGACTGCGGTGTGGTAGCCTGCCATATGAAGCACCGGCGCATATGTATTCCGGCGCTGGAATCCAATTTCCGGATACCGTTTTTGCGGCATTTGATCCGGGTGCTGGGCGGAATACCGCTGCCCGAGCGGACAAAGCCGTTTCGGAATATGCACCATGCCTTAGTCAAATATATTCACGAGGGCCATCTTGTGCACATTTATCCGGAGGGCATATTATTTCCCCGCTATAACGGCCTGCGGGATTTTAAGCGCGGCGCCTTTTCACTGGCCTATGACTGTGATGTGCCGATCATCCCCTATGTCATTAAATACGTGAAGGCGGAAGGGTGGCAGCGGTGGTTCCACCGAAAGCCGGTGATGCGCCTTTATGTCCTGGATCCGGTATATCCGGATACAGACCGGCCCAAACGTGAAGAAACACTGCGGCTGAGCCGTGAAGTGAAAGAAAAAATGGAAGCAGTATTTATGTAAGAGCGCTTCACCGCGCCGGATGCCACCGGGCTGAGGTGGCTGTCCTGCGCGGTGAAGCTTGATAGTATGGAGGACTGAAATGATAAGATTTGATTGTGATTACAGCGAGGGAGCCCATCCGCAGATCATGGAGCGGCTCATGGAAACGAATTTATGCCAGACCCCAGGCTATGGCGAGGACGATTATTGTGACCGCGCCCGCGGGTATATCCGCAGGGAATGCGGACGGGAGGACGTGGATGTACATTTTCTTGTGGGAGGAACCCAGGCCAATCTGACCGTGATCGCCGCAGCGCTCCGCCCATGGCAGGGCGCCATCGCCGCAGATACGGGCCACATTAATGTCCATGAATCCGGAGCAATCGAGGCTACGGGCCACAAGGTCATGGCCGTTCCTTCGGTCAATGGTAAAATATCCGCCGCTCAGGCCGAAAACGTTATCACCGGCCATTGGGGCGACGTCACTCACGAGCACATGGTGCAGCCGGGCCTGGTTTACATATCCAATCCCACCGAGAGCGGCACTCTGTATACGAAAGCCGAACTTTCGGCACTTTATAATGTCTGCCAAAAACACCAGGTCTACCTGTTCATCGACGGCGCCCGGCTGGGCTACGGTCTTATGGCCCCGGGCAACGACCTGACCCTGTCAGAAATCGCCCGCCTTTGCGACGTATTTTATGTTGGAGGTACCAAGGTTGGCGCTCTCTTCGGTGAGGCCGTCGTCATTACAAACAATGACCTGAAAAAAGATTTCCGCTACATTATGAAGCAGCGGGGCGGAATGCTTGCCAAAGGACGTCTGCTGGGCATCCAGTTTGAGACGCTTTTTGAAAAAAATCTGTATTACGATATTTCAAAACACGCCATCGACATGGCCATGCGCATCCGGGAAGCATTCAGAAATCAGGGCATTCCATTTTTGTTTGAATCCAACACGAACCAGCAGTTCCCGATCCTGACAAATGCTCAGATGGAAAAACTTGGTGAAAAATACGTATACAGCTTTTGGGAAAAAGTCGATGAAAGCCGCAGTGCCGTCCGTTTCTGCACAAGCTGGGCGACAAAGGAAGCGCAGGTGGACGCACTGATCCAGGATATTGAGCGTCTGTGAAATTAAGGCTTTGTATCGGTCTGCATAGCAACGCAGTGCATTAGATTTGTCCGAATTGTTATGACGAGGATAATAATATGCAAAAGGGGCAGCGCACGGCTGCCCCAATAGAAATACTGTATTTTATATTATTCCATACTTTCCAGTTGTTCCCACCGCTCCATCAATTCCAGCAGCTCTGCATCCAGAGCGTCCTTTTCATTATTAATTTCCAGCAGACGGGAGACATTCGTATATATTTCTTCCTGCGTGAGCAGCTCGTCCAGCTCGGCCATACGGCTTTCCACTTCTTCGATGCGTTTTTCTGTTTTGGCCAGATCGTTTTGTCGTTTGCGCTGCCTTGCGGCTTCTTCCTTCTGGCGCTGGTATTCGGACTTTCCATCGCTCAATGACATTTCGGCAGATGCTATGGCGCCATTACCGGAGCCCGGGGATGCGCTGCCGCGGTTCGCACCGGAGCCATTGCCGAACGTGGTGTCGGATTTGTTTGCTGCTGCGCCGTTGCCGGTACTGCCGCCATTTGCCGCGTCATCCAGGCCGCCGCTTGTACCGGCCACCGTAGGAAGGTCCTTTTTTTCCAAATAGTTGTCGTAATTGCCTGGATAATTTTTAATACCGCCGCCGGTGAGGTCCAGGATTCTTGTGGCTGTAGTATTGATAAAGTAGCGGTCGTGGGAAACGTAGAGCACGGTGCCGGTATAGCAGCGGACAGCGTTTTCCAGAATTTCCTTGGACATAATGTCCAGGTGGTTGGTCGGCTCATCCAGGATGAGGAAGTTGGCGTCAGAGAGCATGAGCTTGGCCAGAGAAACACGGCCGCGCTCGCCGCCGCTGAGATCATCGATCCGCTTAAAAACATCGTCGCCGGTGAATAAAAAGGCGGCCAGGACGCTGCGGATGCGGGTATTATCCAGTGTGGGATAGGCATCGGAAATTTCCTCAAATATGGTTTTACCCGGGGAGAGGAGCTGATGCTCCTGATCGTAGTAACCGATATGTACCTTGGCGCCCAGGCGTATCTCGCCGTCGTCGGCGGGCAGCAGGCCATTGATGATTTTTAAAATCGTCGTTTTTCCGGTGCCGTTGTTTCCGATGAGCGCCACCTTTTCGCTCCGCTTGATGTCCATGTCGATATTTTTAAATAAATGCTGAGCCCCAAAGGATTTTGTCAGCCCTTCCACCATGAGCACATCGTTGCCGCTTAATACGGAGGGCTCCAACTGTAAATGGATGGCATTATCGTCATTTAGGGGCTTATCCAGCCGCTCGATCTTGGCCAGCATTTTTTCGCGGCTTTCCGCGCGCTTGATAGATTTTTCCCGGTTAAAGGATTTCAGCTTTGTGATCACGGCCTCCTGGTGCTTGATTTCCTGCTGCTGGTTCATCCAGGCTTTCCACTGGATTTCCCGAAGCTGCGCCTTTTTCTGGGCATAGGCGGTGTAATTGCCGGAAAACACCTGCCCGCGGTGATGATCGATCTCGACAATTTTCGTCACTATACGGTCTAAAAAATAGCGGTCATGGGCAACGATCAGGACCGCTCCTTTGTAATTTAATAAAAATGTTTCCAGCCAGGCAATGGAATTCATGTCCAGGTGGTTGGTCGGCTCATCCAAAAGGATGATATCCGGCTTGGATAAAAGCAGCCGGCCCAGACAGACGCGGGTTTTCTGGCCGCCGGAGAGGGTATCCACCTTTTTTGTAAACTCACTTTCCTCAAAGCCCAGACCGATGAGTACGCCGGTGACCTCGCTGTTTATGGCATAGCCGTTGGCATCCTCCCAGGCGTGGGTCAGGCGGGCGTAGCTGGACAGCTTTTTTTCCAGCGCGTCGCCCTGGGCCTGGGGTATTTCCTGTTCCAGAGCCTTCATCCGATGGTAAATGTCAATAATGTCCTTTTTTGCTTCCATAACCTCGTCATAGATCGTATTGCCCGAGGATACGTTGGAAAGCTGGGAAAGGTAACCGATGCTCTTTCCCTTGGAAACCACGACCTGGCCGTCGTCCGGCGGCAGCTCGCCCATAATGATTTTTAATAGCGTAGACTTGCCGGCACCGTTGATACCCACAATGGCTGCTTTCTCATAATCTTCTATATGAAATGAAATATCCTTTAAAATCTCGTCGGTTCCGAATGATTTAGAGATATTCTGACATGACAGTATCATAAAAATCCTCCGTTTCTGTAATAATTCACGTAATATTTATCATATCATTTCTATTGTCATAAGTAAAGTATTAACTGGCATACGGCGCTTAGACGCGCCGGGGCGGAGCGGAGTCGGGGTGAAGCATGGCCAAAGCGCTATAGTTTGTTAAAAAAATAAAATACTTGAGCACCGAATAATAACTTGTAATAATCAAAAGGCATGGCAATTATGCAAAACTGTAATAAGTGCATAAAAAAGTAACTACCCTAAAGAAAAAAATTGTCCAGATTGATAGGAATTGTAAAAAGAAAGTTTGACAATTTTAAGACACTTATATATAATAGGTATAGATTCGTAAACGACCGTAAGACTGGTTTGAGAATATAATTGATGTAAAGGGAGTGTATAGGAGTGAGCGAAAGAGAAATCTCATCAGCCGTTATCCGCAGGCTGCCCAGATATTACCGCTACCTTGGTGAGCTGTTGGAAAATGATGTCGTGCGCATTTCTTCAAAAGAGCTGAGCCTGCGCATGAAGGTTACTGCATCCCAGATCCGCCAGGATCTGAATAATTTTGGCGGCTTCGGACAGCAGGGCTATGGATATAATGTCGAGTATCTCCATGACGAGATCGGCAAGATACTCGGTTTGAATACAACACAGAATATGATCATCATTGGCGCCGGAAATCTGGGGCAGGCATTGGCAAATTACGACTTTGACCGTATCGGTTTTAAGGTCATCGGTATTTTTGATGTGAACCCCCGCCTTGAGGGGCTGGCCGTGCGCGGCGTGGAGATCAAGATGGTGGACGAGCTGGAGAACTTTATAAAGAAGAACGACATCCATGTGGCCACCCTGACCGTGCCTAAAAAGCAGGCCCGTAGCATTGCCAAGCAACTGGAGGAATGGGGCATCCGCGCTATTTGGAATTTTGCGCCCACCGACCTGCATGTTTCCGATGATGTGTGTGTGAAAAATGTCCATTTAGACGAGAGTCTGATGACCCTGTCCTATAATTTCAGGAACAGAGGGCAGGAGAAATACAGCTATAAATCCTATATGGAAGACTGAAATCGTAACCATTCGACCCCTTTGAATGGTTACTTAAAAGCGTTTGGCGCAGTAAGATCATAAATTAAAGCAAAAGGACATGAGTTTTAGCGATTCATGTCTTTTTGCTTATAGACGAAAAGTGGAGGCGGAAATAATATGTTAAAAATCGTTGACAGCAAACAGATGAAGGCGATTGACAGCTATTCCATAAATACTTTGAAAATACCGTCGCTTGTCCTTATGGAGCGGGCGGCTTACGCGGTGGCCCGGGTGATCTGTGAGGATCTGGATGCCATGGAAATGCACAGTGTCGCCAGTGTCGCCGGTGAACAGCGTGCAGAAGCCTGGGTAAAGCAGGCACGGCAGCATAAGTGTGTAACCGCCGGTGAACAGAGTGCGGAAATCCGGGTAAAGCAGGCGCGGAGGCGTAAGCGTGTGATCGCCGTATGCGGCAGCGGCAATAACGGCGGCGACGGCCTGGCGGTGGCCAGGATCTTATATACGATGGGGTTTGACGCCGGTTATATGATGGCGGGAAATGTGGAGAAGGCCACTCAGGAAACCTTGTGCCAGCTTGAGATCGTGCGAAATCTTCAGTTGACGGAATATACAGAGGTTTCGGACTTTGCCGGGGCGGATGTCCTGGTGGACGCTGTGTTTGGCATCGGGCTTATGCGGGAGGTTACCGGACATTTTGCCGGAGTGCTTGAAGCTATGGATCTGTGCAAAACCCCGGTATACGCGGTGGATATCCCATCTGGGGTGAGCACCGATACTGGTCAGGTTTTAGGCTGCGGTGTCCATGCCGTAAAGACCGTCACTTTTGGCTGCAATAAGCTGGGGCTTGTACTTTATCCCGGAGCCGGTTACGCCGGTGAGGTTATTGTCTCGGACATCGGCTTTCCGGAGATTTCCGAAGAACAGGCCGGGATAAATACATTTGCTTATGAAAAATCAGATATTTACGGATATCTGCCCCCCAGGTGCGCATATTCTAATAAGGGGAGCTATGGAAAGGTGCTGGTCATTGCCGGCTCAAAAAATATGGGCGGGGCCGGATACTTTTGTGCCAGGGCCGCCTATATGACCGGCTGCGGCCTGGTGCGCGTTCTTACAGTGGAGGAAAACCGGGAAATGATGCTGTCTAAGCTTCCGGAAGCGGTGCTGACGACCTACGACAGTGAGGCGCCGGACTGGAATGGTTTTGCCGGGGCACTGGAATGGGCGGACAGTGTGGTGCTGGGGCCCGGGCTGACGACGCAGGACTACGCCCTGCGTATTGTGCGCTATGTTTGGGAAAATTGTGCGGTACCGCTTGTTATGGACGCCGATGGACTCAACCTGCTGGCGGCCCACAGCTATCTGTGGGAGCTTCGCACAAAGGTGCCGGCGCTTGTGCTGACACCCCACCTTGGGGAAATGTCGCGGCTCACCGGACTGGACATTGGGGCCATTGCCGGGCAGTTACGCCAGGTGTGCCGGGATTTTGCAAGCAGCCATGGTGTGGTGTGCGCTCTGAAGGACGCCCGGACGGTGATCAGTGACGGTGAACGCACCTTTATAAATCTTTCCGGAAATGACGGCATGGCCACCGGGGGCTCCGGCGATGTTTTGTCGGGAATTATCGGAGGATTTTTAGCTTCGGGGATGGAGCCGTTAAAAGCCGCGTCTTTTGGCTGTTTTGTCCATGGCTGCGCCGGTGACGCGGCGAGAAATGAAAAAGGTGCCTATGGACTTTTGGCGTCAGATATTATACAATACATGTCAAAGGTGATTTGTGACAGCGAATGAGCCGGCCCCCGCCGCAGGCGTTATCAAACGGGCCGGTGTAGTTACGGTTTACTGGTCCGCCAGTAAAGCATAACCTGTTACGCCTCAGAAACATATGTGCATAAGGAAGGCGCTAGAGACATGAGTATATACAGAGTTTGTGCCCAGATCGATCTGGATGCATTTGAGCACAACATTGAAGAAATAAAAAGAAATATGTGTAAGGGTTCCAAATTGATGGGCGTGATCAAGACCAACGCCTACGGCCACGGTTCCGTCGTTTTAGGCCGGGAGCTTGAGCGGCTTGGCGCGTCGTGGCTGGCGGTGGCCTGCGTCGATGAAGGAATTGAACTTCGCAACCATGGTATTACGCTGCCAATCCTCGTTTTAGGGTATACGGCAGAGGATCAGTATGGGGATCTGCTGGATTATGATATCACCCCCACGATTTTTTCTTATGAAATGGCTGAGTCTATGAATAAAGCGGCCATGTCGGCGAATAAACTATTAAATGTGCATATTAAGCTGGACACAGGTATGGGGCGCATCGGTTTTTTGCCTACGCCGGAAAGTGCCGGGGAAATACTTAAGATCAGCCGCCTGGACCATATTTGTGTCCAGGGCATGTTTACCCATTTTGCCTGTGCCGATATGGCGGATGAAAAGTACAAGGACATAACAAGACAGCAGTTTGAGCGGTATCAGCAGATGGAGCGGATGCTTTTGGATGCAGGGCTTAAAATCCCTGTCCGCCATTGCGCCAACAGCGCGGGAATCATGGATTCGCCGCAGATGCACGAGGATATGGTAAGAGCCGGGATTATCATGTACGGTCTCTATCCGTCCGGGGAGATGCCAAAGGATCATCTGAGGCTTAGGCCGGTAATGTCGTTAAAGAGCCATATTACATATATCAAGACCCTCGGGCCGGGGGAGGGCGTCAGCTATGGTTACACTTATATGACGGATAAGGAGACTGTGGTGGCGACGATCCCGGTAGGGTATGGCGACGGTTATCCGAGAATCCTCTCCAACAGGGGGCATGTCCTGATTCATGGCCGGCGCGCGCCGATCATCGGGCGCATCTGTATGGATCAGTTTATGGTGGATATTACCGGGCTAAAAGGCGTCCATGAGGGCGATGCGGTGACACTCATCGGCCGCGATGGGGATGAATGTATCCCTGTGGAAGAGGCGGCGGATATGGCGGGCTCCTTTAACTATGAATTTGTCTGCGATGTGGGCCGAAGAGTTCCCCGTGTGTATATAAAGGGCGGCCAGGTGCAGGAAGTGGTTTCATACCTGTATTAAAGCGTGACTGGATGATTTTTGGTAACCGTTTGTCCTCTGAGCGGTTACGATTTTTGACGCACTTTTGATAATATTCGTGAATACACTTTTGATTAAGTGGCAATAATGATTGAAAAGATTATCAGGAGTGAGTGCATTGATTATAAAACGTGGTGATATTTATTATGCGGATCTGCGTCCGGTCATCGGCTCTGAACAGGGCGGCGTGCGGCCGGTGCTCATTATACAAAATGATACGGGGAACAAGCACAGCCCCACCGTCATCTGTGCGGCCATAACTTCCCGGATGAACAAGGCGAAGCTGCCTACCCATGTGGAGCTGGATGCAAGCCAGTACGAGCTTGTAAAAGATTCGGTGATTTTGCTGGAGCAGGTACGCACAATTGACAAAAAAAGATTAAAAGAAAAGGTATGCCATCTGGACTGTGAGATTTTAAAGAAGGTAGATAAAGCATTGACCATCAGTCTGGAGCTGGATACATAGATACTTGAACCCTCTGAACTGTTACGCTTGACGAAAATGGAATAAAATGATATATTTTTTCTATAAAGAAGTAATGCCGAACTAAAATTTTGACTCGCAGCGCTGCCCCGGCTTTTATACCGGGGCGGTTCTTTTAAAGTTATTTAAAAGATGCTCCGGCCCCGGTGAGGGCGGAAACGTCAGTTTTAGCGCGGCCAAAGATAAAAAAGGAGTTTTTTACTTATGGAAGACGGTCATCCCGCGATACGTATTGTTGTGTTTATTTTGCTCTTAGCGATCGACGCCTTATTTTCAGGAAGTGAAGCGGCCCTGGGGGGCCTGAATGAATCGAAGCTGGAGAAGAAAGCCGGTGAGGGTCATAAAAAATCCCGGCGGATTTTAAAGCTTGTCAATACCCCGGTCAATTTTCTGAATGCCATCGAGCTGGTGGTAACTTCCGTGGCCATGATCGTGGGCGCATACGTAGGGAAGATACTTTACACTCTGGCGGAGGGTGCCGGCGGCAGAGGCCTTTTTCAGGCCTATCCGCGGCTGGGAACCGCAGTTTTTTGTGTGCTGGCCACACTGGTTCTTATTTATCTTGTTCTTGTCATCGGTATTGTCGTGCCAAAGCGTGTTGCATCTAAAAACAGCGAAAAGTGGGCCTATGCAACCATCAATCTGGTTGCTTTTTGCATGGTCATCGTCTGGCCGTTCACAAAGCTGATCACGCTGACAAGTAATGTTATTGTGCGTCTTTTCGGTATCGATCCCAAGGCCAGCGAGGAGAGTGTGACCGAGGAAGAGATCATTATGATGGTCAGTGAGGGCCATGAGCAGGGCGTCCTGGAAGCCAATGAAGCTGAGATGATCAATAACATTTTTGAATTTAACGACAAAGAGGTTTCCGATATCATGACCCACCGGAGAAAAATTGTCGGTGTGGACGTAGATCTGGATATTGCCCAGGCGGCTTCCCTTATGCTTAAAGAGCGGTTTTCCCGCTATCCGGTCTACGAGGGGGATATTGAAAATATTATCGGTGTCCTGCATCTGAAAGATCTGATGCGGGCCATAATGGGGGAGGAGCAGACGCCGGAAAGTATCCGTGAGATCATGCGCCAGCCCTACTATGTGCCGGATACCCAGAATATTGACAGCTTATTTAAGGAAATGCAGCAGAAGAAAATGCATATGGCCATTGTTATTGATGAGTACGGTCAGACTGCCGGTATCGTTGCCATGGAGGATATTTTGGAGGAGATCGTGGGCAATATTTTTGATGAATACGATGTGGACGAGAGCTATATCCAGCCTTTGGGCGAGGATGGGTGGCTCATGCGCGGCATTGCCCCGCTGGATGAGGTGGGCGATGTGCTGGGCGTGGCGGACATGGATGAGGGCGAGTTTGATACGTTAAACGGCCTGCTGGTGTCCAGGCTGGAGCATATTCCTTCGGAGGAGGAGAAGGCCAGCGTAGTGGCGTCGGGATTCCGGTTTGAAGTGCTCTCCGTGAAAAATAATATGATCCAGGAGGTCCGGGTGACCCGTGCAGAGCCGGAGTCGGAGGCTTCGGAACCGTAATATGACTGGTCACAGTGTCCGCGGATGGAACGTTGGAGTGTTGTTAAAACACGCTCCAGGCGCCGGTGCGGTCTGACTGCGGAGCATAAATGGCCCTGGGGCTATAAAAATGCATGAAAATTGCAGGCTTGGGGTTGCAAGAGTAAAAAAATGATGATACACTATATGTTGTCGCGCGAAGCGCCCAGGGTTCAAGCCTGGGGGTGCGTGCGCCCGAAGAGGAACAGAGTGCTGCGCGATGCGCACCTATGCGAAGCGTTGACTTTGCGCTTGCCCGAAGGGATAAAGCTTGCAGCGCAATGTGCGCCCATGCGAAGCGTTGACTTTGCGTGCGCCCGAAAGGATATACAGTTCAGGATAACAAATATACATATATAGAAAAGGAGTGTTTATATGTCAGGGCATTCTAAATTCGCCAACATAAAACATAAAAAAGAAAAAAATGACGCTGCAAAAGGTAAAATTTTTACGATCATCGGCAAGGAAATCGCCGTGGCCGTGAAAGAGGGCGGCGCAAATCCGGAGAATAACAGTAAGCTCCGCGATGTGATCGCCAAGGCCAAGGCCAATAACATGCCTAACGATACGATTGAAAGAGGTATCAAAAAGGCTGCCGGTGATTTAAGTGCTGTAAATTATGAGACAGTCACCTACGAGGGCTACGGCCCCAGTGGTATTGCCATTATTGTGGAAACCCTGACCGATAACCGTAACCGTACGGCGGCCAATGTCCGCAATGCATTTACAAAGGGCGGCGGTTCCGTGGGCGCTATGGGCTGTGTGTCCTACATGTTTGATACAAAGGGCCTTATTATCGTGGACAAGGAAGATTTTGAGGGTGACGCCGACGAGCTGATGATGACCGCTCTGGATGCCGGCGCCGAGGATTTTTCCGAGGAAGAAGACAGCTTTGAGATCACGACGGCTCCGGATGAGTTCGGTACGGTCCGTGAGAACCTGGAAGCCGCTGGTATTCCCATGGCAAGCGCCGAGGTGACCATGATTCCTCAGACATGGAATTCTCTTAGTGCGGAAGAGGATATTAAGAAAATGAACCGCATTCTGGATATGCTCGATGAAGATGACGATGTTCAGAATGTTTATCACAATTGGGATGAATAAGTATCCCGCCAATACACAGACTCTATGAAAAAATACCGGGTTGGATTAGCTTTACAGTTAAAGTCCGACCCGGTATTTTTTAAAACATAAGTTTCCCTGGTGGACATATAATCAAATAGGTGACTATGTTCAATGTTGTATATCAGGTAGCCATGTTCAATGTTTTATATGCGGGGAGGGATGATTTGAGATGGAGGATCTGAATATGGATTCGGCCCAGAGCGCCGGGGGAAGTGAAGCGCCGCAGAGTAAGCTTTCAGATATTTCCCTGGCGGATTTTCAGGTGAGTGGGGGAGGGAGCCGGCCAAAGGAGAGCAGCGGTATATATGGATGGCTTCTTGTTTTTGTGATCGGACTGGCTCTGGGAACGGTATTTGTGAACTATGGGATCGACGCTACCTCACTGGCCGGACAGCAGTGGGCCTTAGGAAATGTGGATAAGTTCATGGATTTGTCGTCGGATACCGGGTTTCTTATCCACATTTTGCTCAAAAGAGCAGGTTTTTTTATTTTTCTTGCAGGAATTACTTTACTTATACGCCGGAGTTTGATATTATATTTTTCTACGGTTTATTACGGATTTTGTTTTGGGGTTATCATTTCCGTAATGACAGTCCTTTATGGGATGCAGGGATTATGGCAGCTTCTGGGCCTGCTTCTGCCCCATTATCTTTTATATATTCCTGCTTATGTGCTGCTGATCCGGCTGACGCAGGAGCGGACATGGCATACGAAAAAGCATTGGCGAAGTGATGCAAAAGGTTTTCTTATGCCGGCACTGCTGTTACTTGCCATGATGATCGCAGGATGTGTCCTGGAATGCTATGTGAATCCCATATGGCTGAAGTTTTTCCAGGGGCTGTGATGCATATAAATTGGGCTTTTTGATCGGCATCGCAAGAAAACTTTACAGGAATTTTAAAAATTTTTTTCAACATCTAGTAGACATAATTCGTCAACCTAACATTATCTGGTGTTTTTCGTGGAAAACCTTGTATTTACAGGCTTACGGCGGATTTTTTATGTTTGATTTTATTGAAAAAATTGATTATAATAGAATACAAGATGTTTAGAAGTACTAATGAGGGAGTGCGTAATGGAGACTTATATAGTAGGATTTGTTAATTATTTGCAAGATGTCAAAAAATCCTCAAAGAATACCATACTGTCCTATCAGCGAGACCTGAATAAATTCTTTGCATATCTTGAGGATATGAAGATAAAGGACATTAAAAAAGTGAATAATACCAGTCTGAACTCGTATGTTCTTTTGATGGAAAAAGAGAATTTTGCAACCTCTACCATATCAAGAAACATTGCGACTCTCAAGGCATATTTCAATTACCTGTTTAAGCAGGGGATTGTGAGCAGCGATCCGGCCGAGAAGCTGAAAGCCCCAAAGATCGAAAAGAAGCTTCCCGGTATACTTTCCGTGGAGGAAGTGACGCTGCTGCTGAACCAGCCCTCCGGGAACAGTAATAAAGAAATTCGGGATAAAGCGATGCTGGAGCTTTTATATGCCACAGGTATCCGCGTCAGTGAGCTTATTTCTCTGACCATGGATGATGTGAATATTACGTCCGGCTATATCCGCGTCAGTGAGGGCTCCAGGGAACGTATCATTCCTTTTGGAAGCGTGGCCCGCACGGCGATGAAGAATTATCTGAAAAATGCCCGCCCCGGGATGATCGCCATGGAGAGCGAGAGTATCCTTTTTACAAACTGCAGCGGACAGCCTATGAGCCGTCAGGGCTTTTGGAAGGTGCTGAAGCAGTACGCGAAACGGGCAGGGATAGAGTCGGATATTACACCCCATACGCTGCGCCATTCGTTTGCGGCGCATCTGGTGGAGAATGGAGCAGATCTGCGGTCGGTGCAGGAGATGCTTGGTCATTCGGATGTGTCTACGACGCAGATTTATGCAAAGATGACGAATAACAGGATTAAAGAGGTTTATGCTAAGGCGCATCCTAGAGCGTAGGTGGCGTAAATGTGCCGGGCTTGTGGGTGTGGCTGAGGTGCCGGTTCGGGTGGCGCGGCTGCGGCCGGGGAACGAGCTCTGGGGTGTGACGGCTGCTATGGAGTCCTTTAAGAAATTCTAATGGTCCGGAAGTTTGCTAAGTGCAATCTTATGGAAAGAAGTGGGAGTATGCTTATGTTTATTCCGTCTGACGCTTCTTTCCATAAGATTAACGCAAATTTCCGGGCCATAAGTATTTCTATAAAGGACGCCAATGCAGCTGTCACACCCCAGAGCTCGTTCCCCGGCCGTAGCCGCGCCACCCGGACCGGCACCTCAGCCACACCCACAAGCCCGGCACTGCCAGTTTACGCGGGATTTTGGGGCGTTTGACGGGAGATTGCGGTTTCGAGAGTTTATTGGATTAAGGGGGAGCTGAGATGATTATTTCTGATAGGATGAAGGAATTGGGGATTTTGGTGGAGGATGATTCGGAAGGGGATCTGGGGGATTATTTGAGGATTAAGAGATACTGGCTTTAAAATCTGCAAAGAAACCGAAACCCATTATTCAATGAAATATATTCCTCTATAACGCAGGCTGCCCCGGGGAAGGGCGGTGTTTCGGCTGTGTGTGGTGCGGTCTGGATGGGCGCGGACGCGCTGCGGCATGGACTGGTATGGAAGCGGCCGGGGGCCGGGCTATGGGGTGTGGCAGATGCATTGGAGCCCTTTATAGAAATACTTATGGCCCGGGAATTTGCGTTAATCTTAGGGAAAGAAGTGTCGGACGGAATAAACATAAGAATACTCCCCCTTCTTTCCATAAGATTGTCCTTAGCAAACTCCCGGACCATTAGAATTTCTTAAAGGACTCCACAGCAGCAGTCACACCCCATAGCCCGGCCCCCGGCCGCTTCCATACCAGTCCATGCCGCAGCGCGTCCGCGCCCATCCAGACCGCACCACACACAGCCGAAACACCGCCCTTCTTCGGAACGTTTCCGGCAAATTATACGCGCTCAGCCATTTCGTAAATCAGCGTCTCCGAATCCTCCCATCCAAGGCAGGGGTCCGTGATCGACTGTCCATAAACATGATGCTCTGTACCAATCTTTTGAGTTCCTTCCACAAGATAGCTTTCCACCATCACGCCCTTTACAAGGCTGCGGATATCCTCCGAATGGGACCGGCTATGTAAAATCTCCTTAATAATACGAATCTGCGCCACAGGGTCCTTTCCGGAATTTGAATGGTTCGCATCGATAATGCACGCCGGATTTTCCACATCCCATTCATTGTACATATTATACAGGCGGATCAAATCCTCATAATGGTAATTTGGGATCGACTGGCCATGTTTATTCACCGCGCCGCGCAGGATCGTGTGGGCGTAAGGATTGCCGGTCGTCGTCACATCCCAGCCGCGGAACAGAAAATTGTGGCTGCGCTGTGCGGCCAGCACGGAATTGAGCATGACGGAAAAATCACCGCTGGTGGGATTTTTCATACCGGTGGGTACGTGGATACCGCTGCTGACCAGACGGTGCTGCTGGTTTTCCACAGAGCGGGCGCCCACGGCAACGTAGGAGAGGATGTCGGACAGATACCAGTAATTTTCCGGATAAAGCATCTCGTCGGCAATGGGCATTTCAAAGGTTTCCAGTGCGTGGATATGCATTTTCCGAATAGCGATCAGGCCGGCCAGCAGATCCGGCGCTTTTTCCGGGTCCGGCTGATGGAGCATCCCTTTGTAGCCCTCGCCGGTGGTCCGGGGTTTGTTTGTATAAATACGGGGTACAAGGATCAGTTTATCGCTGACCTTTTCCTGCACCCGCTTTAAACGGCTGATATAATCGCAGACCGCATCTTCATTGTCCGCGGAGCATGGCCCGATGATCACTAAAAATTTATCGGATTTTCCGGAAATAACATCCATCAGCTCCTGGTCTTTACCTGCCTTAATGGCTGTCAGCTTTTCGCTGACCGGGTATTGGGCTTTGATCTCTTTGGGAACGGGTAACTTCTGATTAAATGTGAAACTCATTATTTATACTCCTTTATCAGTGGAATTAAGACGCGTTAATTTTGGTAGTACTTATTATATTATATTTTGGGGGCAGTGTCAAAAGGTTCGTCCGGGTTTAAAACGAGATTGGCAAAAATTAGTCATATTTAATAGAAACCGTATTATTTTTGCCAGGGATTGAATAAAAGTGATGAAATTGAAAATCGCACTGTAAAATTGAATAAAACAGTGATACAATTAGTTGTCACGAAATGAAAGCGGGAAATAATTTTCGGTGAAAGGGGGAATCGTACTATGAAGAAGCTGCGTCAGATGACAGTGCTTATATTCATTGTTCTGTTCCTTTTTTTGTCCTTAGCCATGCAGAGCCGGCAGGCGGCGGGAGAAGGGCTGTATCACCGGGATACGATGGTTTTCCGTGTGTCTTTTATCCAGGATTCATACGGAGCTGGTGAGACAAATCTTCATGTGCCGGGCGAGCGGCGTCTGCTTGATGCGGTGATGCCGGGAAGATTTGGAAAGAGTATAAATGCCATATTGGAGCAGAACGAATCCGGAGATGATATATATGCGGTACAGGGGCCGGTGTATATTCTTCCGGGCATATGCTTATTCGTCATTATATTTTTGCTCACTTATGACAGTCTGTATGAGCGTATCCGGATTATTCATATGAAAGATGGCAAAAAGAAGCCAGACAATTATTTTGTTTATGGCACGTAGCTGTTAAAAAATTAACAGTTACCAATGACACAACCAATTGATCATGGAGGATGTTAAATGAGAAAAACTAAAATTATCTGTACAATGGGCCCGGTCCTGGAAAATGACCAGATTATCCGCGAGCTGATGCTGGAAGGCATGGATGTAGCAAGATTCAATTTTTCCCATGGTGACCATGCGGAGCAGAAGGGCCGTCTTGACCGGCTGAAACGCATCCGCGAAGAACTGGGCCTTCCGGTGGCTGCACTTTTAGATACCAAGGGCCCGGAAATCCGTATCGGCAAATTTGAAAATGGCAAGGTGACGTTAAAGGAAGGCCAGTTATTTACGCTGACCACAAAAGAGGTCACCGGAAATGATAACATGGTGACCGTCGCCTACAAGGATATCGTCCAGGACGTCCGTGAGGGCATGACCATTTTACTGGACGACGGCCTGATCGCTATGGAGATTGAGCGTATGACCGCCACAGATATTATCTGTAAGGTGATCAACGGCGGTGTACTGGGCGACAAAAAGGGGGTAAATATCCCCGGAGCCAAGCTGTCCATGCCGTTCATCAGCCAGAAGGATTATGACGATATCGTATTTGGTATTGAAAGCGGCTTTGACTTTATTGCAGCTTCCTTTACACGGACCGCTGATGATATTCTGGAAATCCGCAAGATCTTCCAGGAAAAGGGCTGCAATACGATGAACATTATTGCAAAGATTGAAAATATGCAGGGTGTTGAAAATATAGACGAGATCATCCGTGTAGCTGACGGTATTATGATCGCCCGGGGCGATATGGGTGTGGAGATTCCTCTGGAGGACGTTCCTGTCATGCAGAAGATGATCATCAAAAAGGTATGCAATGCCGGCAAGCAGGTCATTACCGCGACCCAGATGCTGGATTCTATGATGAAAAATCCCCGGCCGACCCGTGCGGAAGCGACCGACGTGGCCAATGCTATTTATGACGGCACGAGCGCCATCATGCTTTCCGGTGAGACGGCTGCCGGCCAGTATCCGCTGGAAGCCTTAAAGACGATGGTGCGTATTGCTGTGCGTACCGAGCAGGATATCGATTACCGCAAGCGCTTTAAAATGAGAGAGAGCGATGAGAAACCGGATGTGACCAATGCTATTTCCCACGCCACCTGTACGACGGCGACGGATTTAGGCGCTGCCGCCATTATAACCGTAACTAAATCCGGTAAGACGGCCCGTATGATCTCCAAATACCGTCCGGAATGCCCGATCATCGGATGCAGTACCGAGGATTATGTATGCCGCCAACTGAACCTGTCCTGGGGCGTGTCTCCGCTGCTGATCAAAGAGGAGATGGACACGGACGATCTGTTCGAGCACGCTGTGGATGCCGCTCAGACCGCCGGCTTCATCAAACAGGGCGAGCTGGCTGTCATTACCGCCGGTGTGCCTCTGGGTGTTTCCGGTACGACGAATCTGATCAAGGTCCATGTGGCCGGACATATTTTACTCAAGGGCAAGAGCGTGACCAATAGAGATGTGACCGCACCTTTATGTGTCTGCCGTGAACGTGAGGACCTGGATAAGCATTTTAAACAGGGGGACATTATTGTCATCAATAAGACGGATAATGAGATGCTTCCGTTTATTAAAAAAGCTGCCGGGCTTATCGTGGAGGAGGAAGGGTTTAATTCCCACGCATCCATCGTAGGTCTGAGCCTGGATATCCCGGTGATCCTGGGGGCCGAGCACGCTGTGGAGATTCTTAAATCCGGCGCGGTTGTCAGCATCGACGGTGAAGAGGGGCTTGTCTGCAGCAATAATTAAGATTTTTAACACATCAGCCGCTGACTGGCTGAGTTGTTTGGGCCGGAACGTAAATCCGGCCAATAAGCCGGCCCCCGCCGCAGACGGATATAAGTGGGCCGGCTAAAATTGTCAGAGAATTGAATGTGTAACTGTTTAGCACTTCTGAACGGTTACTTGACTGGAGGGAATTTTGACAGATGGAATCATATAAATATTTACTTGATCTGGCAATAATATTGATAAGTACGAAAGTTTTAAGCCTTGTGACTAAGAAATTCCAGATGCCCCAGGTGGTGGGCGCACTGCTGGCCGGGCTTTTGCTCGGGCCTGCTGTCCTGGGTGTGATCACAGAGACGTCATTTATCGATATGGTGGCGGAGCTGGGGGTTATCGTCCTCATGTTTTCCGCAGGACTTGAAACCGATATTAAGGAACTGAAAAGTACGGGAAAAGCGTCGTTTATTATTGCGCTTTTAGGCGTACTCGTGCCATTGGCCGGAGGCTTTGGGGTCGCTTGGTACTTTAACCGGGCGGGCATGATCGAATCCACGGCGACAGCCAGTATTTTTCTTCAAAATATGTTTATCGGTGTTATACTGACGGCGACGTCGGTAAGTATTACGGTGGAAACCTTAAAGGAAATGGGCAAGCTCAATACCCGCGCCGGTAATGCTATCTTAGGTGCAGCGATCATTGATGATATTCTCGGTATCGTAGCTCTGACCATTATCACCAGCCTGGCTGACAGCTCGGTGAATGTAGTCATGGTGCTGTTAAAGGTTGTGGCCTTCTTTGTTGTGGCTGTGATCCTGGGTCTGATTTTTTACAAGCTGTTTCGGATCTGGACCGATCATTCCAAGCAGGATATGCGCCGTTTTGTTATCGTGGCGTTCGTGTTCTGCCTTGTGCTGTCTTACATAGCAGAGGCGTATTTTGGCGTGGCGGATATCACAGGGGCATTTATTGCCGGCCTGATCATTTCCAATACACAAAAGACAAAGTATATCGCATCCCGGTTCAGCACCCTGTCCTATATGCTTTTATCGCCCATGTTTTTTGCCAGCATCGGACTGAAGGTGGAGCTGCCGAAAATGTCCATGATGATCATCGTATTTGCCATTGTGCTGGTTGTTGTGGCCTGCCTGACCAAGGTGATCGGCTGCGGTATCGGAGCGCTGGCCTGCAAGTATTCCCGGTCGGAATCCGTACAGATCGGTGTGGGCATGATCTCCCGTGGTGAGGTGGCGCTGATCGTGGCCAGTAAGGGAGACGCCGTAGGGCTGATGTCGTCCAATTTCCTTGGGCCTGTTATCATCGTCGTGGTGGCCACGACCATTATCGCACCGATCTTACTTAAAATCGTATTTGCTTCCAAACATAAGGAAACCGTACCTCAGGAATCCGAGCTGGTCCGCAGCTTTGAAGAGCTGGATAAGCATCACGAGGATCATTAAGCTCAACCGCTTGCTCCTTTAGAAACAGAGTCTTTAAAATGTATATGTACAGGCCACACCGGCTGACGAAAAGTGTAACCGCTTCTCGTCAGCCTTTTTTGCGCGAAACGACGAGCCAAGCTGGAGAGCTTGCTCGCCAGCTTGGCGACCGCCGCGACCCGGTGGAGCGAAGCGGAACCGGGTGCACGAAGCGACGAGCCAGACCGAGAGCTTGCGCACCAGTTTGGCGACCGCCGCGACCCGGTGGAGCGAAGCGGAACCGGGTGCACGAAGCGACGAGCCAGCTTGGGACGCTTGCGCGAAAACGTGTGGACAAAATTTGCGTCCGGATGGAATATTTACAGTGTTGTACAACTACAATAGTGTAAGGATTAATATTTTGAAGGAGTCTACTATGAAGAAATCTACTATGAAAAAGTGGATTGCAGGTTTGATGGTGTTTTGCCTTATATTTACCAATGTGTGGCCGGCGGCTGCGGCGCAGACCGAAACTGCTGAACCCGGGCTGGCCAAGACAACGGCAGTAGAACAGGCTGAAACAGCCACACCTCAGACAACGGCTGAAACCGCACAAAGCAGTGATGTCGAAAATGATGTCCTAGGTGCGGCTGTGAACAATGATGCGGCGGCCGAGAGCCATGACACGACAGGTGCGAACAATGATGCGGCGGCTGCCGATGGCACGCAAGCCGGAAACGGCGTCGCACCGGCTGGCGATAACGCACCGGCCTCCGGGGCGGATCTGGGCCTGACGGCCAAAGCGTGCGTCCTTATGGAGGCCAGCACGGGAAAAATTATTTATGAGCAGAATGCCACGGAGCGGCTGAGTCCGGCCAGTATTACAAAGATTATGACGCTGATCCTGATTTTTGAGGCGCTGGATGCCGGAAAGATTTCACTGACCGATGAGGTGACCACAAGCGCTTACGCAAAAAGCATGGGCGGCTCCCAGGTCTTTTTGGAGGAGGGAGAGAAGCAGACGGTGGAAACGCTGATCAAATGTATCGTTGTGGCTTCCGGCAACGATGCTTCTGTGGCTATGGCCGAATATATCAGCGGCAGCGAGACGGAGTTCGTAAATCAGATGAACACGAAGGCTAAGGCTCTCGGGATGAATGATACGAATTTTGAGGACTGCTGCGGACTGACGGAATCCCCCAACCATTATTCCTCGGCAAAGGATGTGGCGATCATGTCCAGAGAGCTTTCCGTAATGCATCCGCAGATCCATAATTATTCCACCATCTGGATGGAGAACATTACCCATGTGACCCGTCAGGGCACCTCCGAATTTGGCCTTGCCAATACGAACAAGCTGTTAAAGCAGTATGAGGGCTGCAATGGCTTAAAGACCGGCTCCACAAGTCTTGCCAAGTACTGCCTGTCGGCCACTGCTGTCCGCAATGGTATCGAGCTGATCGCGGTCGTTATGGCGGCGCCGGATTATAAGGTCCGTTTTTCCGAAGCGGCGTCCATGTTAAATTATGGCTTTGCCAACTGTACGCTGTATAAGGATGAGAATCCGGAAGCTTTGCCTGAGACGCCGGTTGAAAATGGCGTGGTGGAAATGGTGGGCGGCGATTATGGCCAGCAGTTTTCGTATTTGAGCACCACCGGGGAGAGCTTTGAGGGAGTGACACGGCAGATCAGCTTTAACGAAGGCCTGGCGGCCCCCATTGCCAAAGGGGATGTGATCGGCAAAGTGACCTATTTGCTGGGCGGTAAAGAGCTGGGTAGCGTACCTATTGTCGCAAAAGAAGCTGTTGAAAAAGCCGTTTATACAGATTATCTAAAGAAAATATTAAATCACTGGCTGAAAATATAAAGAATGTGTAAATAATATGAAAAAATCGGAGCTAATATGAAAAAATCTGAATTGTTTTTGTCTAAATTTGTTGATAAAATGTAGTTGTTACAAAATACAAAGGCAGGTCGGAAGTAATATTTACTTTTTAAGATCTGCAGATAAGATCCTGAAGGAGGACGAGAAATGAAAAAGATTTTAGCTGTCTTATTATCAGTATCGATGGTTGTAGGATTATTAAGTGCATGTGGCAACAGTAATCAGGCACCAAAGGAAACAAGTGCAGGCAAGGAGACACAGGCTGCGGGGGAGACAAAAGCGGCTGACGAAACAAAAACAACAGATGCTCCGGATGCTGGTAACGAAGATTCCGGAGATAAGATCGTTATTAATTACTATGACTGGGATGGCAGCGCCGCTGGCGTTGTAGAACGCTTCAATGCATCTCAGGATAAGATCCAGGTTGTGTTTACACAGATCCCGGATAACATGGACAAGAATTCCAAGCTGGACGTTTTAGCTATGGGCGGCGGTGAGATCGACGTATTACCCTGCGGCGATGGCGACCAGTTCACACGTATGCAGAATGGCATGTTTGCTCCGCTGGATGAGTATATCGCAGCCGACGGCCTCGATATGCAGGAATCCTTTAGTGAAATGGCTAACTGGTGTGTATGGGATGGCGTAACCTATGGTATGCCTCTGCGTGCTTCCGTTGGCGGCGTTTTCTACAATAAGAACCTTTTTGATGCCGCTGGTATCGCATATCCGGAAGGCAACTGGACATGGGATGACTATAAGGATATTGCATCACAGTTGACACAGGGCGAAGGTACAGATAAGATTTATGGTACATACAATCACGTATGGGCCGGCGAGTGGATTCATCCCGCAGCTCAGGTAGGCAGCTTCTACAAAGAAGACGGCACCTCCAATATTAATGATGAAATCTTTGTTAATATGTTAAATGAGAGAATGGCTCTGGACGAAGCAGGTGTTCAGCCGTCCTACACAGAAGTTAAAGCAACTCAGGCAATGCCTAACAGCTTCTTCCTTGGCGGAAAATCTGCCATGGTTATCTGCGGCGCATGGTTGATCCGTGATATGAAGGATACAGAAAACTATCCGCATGATTTTGGCATTGGCTTTACTTATTTCCCAAGAACAAATGATTCTGTGGAATCTGACAAGAACCTGTTTATGAGCGCTACAATGCTGGGTGTGGCTTCCACAAGCAAGAACCCGAAGGAAGCTTACGAGTTCATCAAATACATGGTGACCGAGGGCGCCGTAGATATCGCTGCCGGCGGTAACTATCCATGCTACAAGGTTGCTTTTGATGATGAAGTTATCAACGCATTTATCGAAGGCTCCGGTCTTTCCTTTGAAGACGGCCAGAAGCTGTTCGCAACAGATGCTGTATACCACAGCTCCAAGGCCACAGGCGCTGGCGCAGCCGCTTACATGGACGCATTAGATGAGCAGGAAGGTCTGTTCTTTACAGGCTCCACAACGGCGCAGGATGCACTGGATAAGGTTGCTGCGGCTATGAATGAGGAGATCGAATCCTTACAGTAATTGTCAGGAACCGGCAGGCAAAATATATTTTGCAGCCGAAATTAAGAATTAAATGATGAATTTTTAGCGGCTCAGTAACTTGTTATTGGGCCGCTGCTACAAAGTACAGTTTTTATAACGGTTCGACCCGCGAAAACTGTTACCGTTTTTTTCGTCGAGTACGAAAGAACTTAAAAATGCAATTCGGGAAGGAAGTGGAGGATTGATGGCTGGATTTACCGGTAAGAAACAAAAAGTACCTATGTCCATTCTTGAGAAAAAGGAAGAAAGAGCCGGATTTTTATTCATGCTGCCGAACTTTATCGGTATAATTATATTCGTATTATTTCCAACAGTATGCTCTCTGCTGTTGGGCTTTACAAAGTGGAACCCGATGAAGGGGCTTTCAGATATGAAGTTTGCCGGTCTGGACAATTTTGCAAAAATGGCCACAGACGAACGGTTTATAGCCTCTTTGAAAAACAATGCTTTTTACACGATTATATATGTGCCTTTGGCCATCTGTATTGCTCTGTTGATCGCAGGCCTTTTGAACAAGTATGTGTTCTGCAAGGTGCCCATCCGGTTAATGGTCTTTATGCCGTATATTTCGTCCATTGTTTCCGTTGCCTATGTGTGGATGATCCTATATTATCCCAACGGCGGGCCGATCAACTCTGTTTTATCTGCTCTTGGTATGTCAAATCCGCCGCAGTGGCTTGTGAGTACGGACACCTCGCTATTGGGCGTTATCATCATGTCCATCTGGCATGATGTGGGGTATTATATGATCATATTCCTGGCGGCTATGCAGGGGATCTCCCATGAAATTTACGAATCCGCGTCCATGGATGGGGCCGGCGGTATCCGTTCGTTCTTTAAGATCACCGTTCCTATGCTTGGGAGCAATATATTGTTCGTATCCATTCTGGCCACCATCAACTCCTTTAAGGTGTTCGACCAGATCAATATTCTTACCGGCGGCGGACCGGGTTATTCCACCAATGTTTTAGTGTACTGTATTTACCACTATGCATTTAAGAAGCAGAATGTGGGCTATGCTTCGGCCATTGCTGTCGTTCTGTTTTTGATCATCTTCATTATTTCGATGCTCCAGATGAAGCTGAAGAAAAAAGTGGAAGTCTGATGAAGGGAGGATATGAACTATGTCAAACAAAACAAGAAGACTGATTGGCCGGATTATTGTCACGTTGATCATGCTGGCGTTCGGATTACTGTGCATATTCCCCTTTATCTGGATGGTGTCCACATCCTTTAAAAATGAAGTGGACGTTATGGAATTTCCCATCCGGATCATCCCAAAGGTATGGAATTTTGCCAACTATCCGAAGGTCTGGTTTGAAAGTAATTTCCCGACCTATTATTTAAACAGTATCAAGGTAACCGGCTTGACGCTCATCGGCGATTTCTGCCTGACGACCACCGCCGCTTATGCTTTCGGACGTCTGAAATTCCGGGGCAAGGAAGTGATTTTTGCACTGTATCTGGCAACCATGATGGTTCCTGTACAGGTTATGCTTCTTCCCAAGTACATATATTTTGGCTGGATGGGGATCAACAATACGCATCTGGCTCTGATTTTACCGGGTATCTTCTCGGCCTTCGGCGTATTCCTTATGCGCGGGTTTTTTGAGTCGATCCCCAAGGAGATCACGGAGGCGGCCTGCATTGACGGCGCCAATCATTTCCGTATCTTTTTACAGGTCATTCTGCCTCTGGCAAAGTCCGGTATCACAACATTGGTCCTGTTCAGCTTTTCCTGGTGCTGGAATGACTATATCAACCCGTTGATCTATATAAACAGTGACAAGCTGTTCACATTGACCATCGGTCTGCAGCGGTTCCAGGAATCATCATCCACCCACTATGCGCTGATCATGGCCGGGGCCACGGTGTCACTGCTGCCGCTGATCGTACTGTTCCTGTTTGCTCAGAAGTACTTTATCGAGAGCTTTGCCAATGTAGGTATCAAGGGCTGATCCTGCAATAACTAAACCATTCGGGCCGGCCAGGCGTTGCCAACAGGCCGGCCTTTTTGTAAAGGAGAGAAAATATGAGCTTGAAATTAGGTTTACAATTATTTACCGTAAGAAATTATCTGCGCGATGACCTTGAAGCGGGGCTTGCCAGGTTTCGTGATATCGGTTTTAAAAATGTGGAATTTCCATCCTTTGACCCGGAAGCCTTATCCGGTGAAAAGCCGCCCATCCGCAATGTGACCTCCGATGAGATGAATGACATGATGGACCGTCTGGGGATGCATATGATCTCTTTTTCAGTGCAGTTGCCGCTGGATGTGCAGGAAGTATTAAAGACGGATTTTAATTGGGATGCAGCAGCGAAATATGCCAATGAGATCCATTGTGCAGGTCCTTCCGTTTCCATGATGTTTTTCCGCAATAAAGAAGAGGTGCTTCAGTTTGCAGATTATTGCAATAAGGCTGCGGCTGTATGCAAAAAGTATGGTGTGAAGTTTATTTATCACAATCATTTCCAGGAGTTCCAGAAGTTTGACGGTGAGTATGTACTGGATCTGTTCCTTGCCAATACGGACCCGGAATGGGTAAAAATCGAGCTGGATACGTTCTGGGTAAAACGTGGCGGTGTGGACCCGGTTGCTTACCTGGATAAGATCGGTGACCGCTGTATCCTGATTCATCAAAAGGATCTGAGTAAATCATGTACGAATGTGGACCTGCTGGCCGGTTTTGACGGCTTTGTGGGCCAGGAGAAGTTCAATGAGGCTCAGCATGATGAGTTTATCGAGGTTGGCCAGGGTGTTCTTGATATTCCCGGGATCATCGCCAAGGCCAGAGAAATCGGCAGTGTGGAATATCTGATCATTGAGCAGGATTACTCTAAGCTGGACCCGGTGAGCAGCGCACAGGCAAGCTATAACTATATTAAAGATTTCTTTGAATAAATGAATTTGTCCACGGGGGCCTGGCTCAGCCCCCCGTGGCCATCAAAAGTTACTGAAAACCAGCCATTGTATATGTGGCTGGTTTTTGCTATGATAGAGCATATGAAAGGAGCGGTTACATATGAGATACAGAGCATTGGGAAATACAGGCCTTATGGTCAGTGAGATCGGACTTGGAGCGGAGTGGCTGGAGCGCCATAATGAGGAAGAGGTTAAGACGGTGATCGACTGCTGTGAGGAAAATGGCATAAATATTTTAGACTGCTGGATGTCGGAGCCCACGGTGCGTTCCAAAATCGGCGCTGCAATCCAGGGAAAGCGGGAGCGCTGGATCATCCAGGGGCACATCGGTTCCACATGGCAGGACGGCCAGTATGTCCGTACAAGACAGTTGGATAAGGTGAAGGTGGCTTTTGAGGACCTGCTGACCCGGCTGGAAACCGATTATATTGATCTTGGCATGATCCATTTTGTGGATGAGGCCGCTGAGTTTGAACGGATAATGTCCGGGGAATTTATCGAATACGTCCGTGATTTAAAGGCCCGGGGTATCATCCGCCATATCGGTATGAGCACTCATAATCCGAATGTGGCGAAGATGGCTGTTTTAAGCGGCGCTGTGGAGATGATTCTGTTCAGCGTGAATCCGGCCTTTGATCTGCTGCCGGCCACTGAGGATATTAATACGTATTTTGCGGAAAGCTATGATGAAGCCCTGGGCGGCATTGCCCCGGAGCGGGATGAGCTGTACAAGCTGTGTGAGCAAAGAGGCGTGGGGATCACAGTTATGAAGGGATATGCCGGCGGCCGTCTGTTTTCGGCGCAGGCCTCACCGTTTGGTGTGGCGCTGACGCCGATACAGTGTATCCACTATGCGCTGACCCGGCCGGCAGTAGCCAGTATCATGGTGGGCTACGATACGCCAGAGCATGTGCGGGAGGCCGTGGCTTATGAAACGGCTTCGGATGAAGCGAAGGATTACGCCAGCGTGCTGGCCGTTGCGCCCCACCATGCCTACTCCGGCCAGTGCACCTACTGCGGTCACTGCGCCCCATGTCCATCGCAGATCGATATTGCCATGGTCAATAAATTATATGATCTGGCGACAATGCAGGAGGCTGTGCCGGCCACGGTGCGCGCACATTATCAGAGTTTGAGCAAAAATGCAGGGGATTGTATCCACTGCAAGGGCTGCGAGACACGGTGCCCGTTTGGCGTGCCTGTGTCGGAGCGCATGGAAAAGGCGGCGGCTCTGTTTGAAAGCACCCCGATTTAATCCTATTCCATCATAATACCTTTGTAGGGATGATCCATAGGCACCATAATGCCGGATTCTGCAACGGCGATATCTGTAATGTTATCGCCGTCCTGCATACAAAAGTAGATGTCCAGATTTTCAGGATTGCCTCCGGCATTGCGGTCCACATAGTTTTCCTGTAAGGTTTTCTGGATGCTGTCCAGAATGGTCTGTGCCAGTGTTGTTGAATCGTACATAAAGAAATCTTCCTTTTGTGGGTCCGGCGGACCTGTGAAAATGGCACAATTTTTTGTGAAGCATACAGTCATGCCGCCCTTGCCGTCGGTAACCGAATCCGCCAGCTCAAGATTCCAGCCGGTCAGGTCGGCGATGGCTTCGATCAGATGATCGGGCGTCTTGTCACCGTTAAAAGGGTATTCTTTGAAATTCCCATTACTGCCAATAAAGAGTGTACCGGTGGCTTGTGCGGGATTTGTTTGTGTCTCTGTGGGAGCGGGAGCTTCCGTTGTCTGTGTGCTTGCTGGAGCTTCCGTTGCCGGAGCCTCCGTCGTTTGTGTGCTGTCTGGAGCTTTTGCTTCGGAATCTTCGGTGGACAGCGTGCTGCCCTGGGGTTCTTTTGTATCCCCTGGAGCAGAGCTGCAGCCGGATATGACCGAAGCCGTCAGTATAAAAATAATTGCGAGTGCGGTTACTTTTTTCATGTGATTACCTCCCAGAATTTAATTAATATGCCTGTCGTTTGAAGCGCGTTTCTGAAACAACTATAACATAGATGAGAGATAATGTATATGCACTTAAATAAATATCAATTATTTGAAAGAATATTTTAAGATATGGTCTACCACTGGTTGACCGCGTGTTCTGCAAAGGAGATGACATTTTTTATGTCCAGCCGTGTGCCGTCATCGAGAATGACATATCCTCTGAACTCGCCAAACATCTGATGGCAGCAGTTATCCACCCATAATAGCTTGATCTTTGTCGTGCGGTCATACCTGGGGGTCAGCGTCAGGTTCAGCCGCCCTTCATCGTCGGTCAGCTTCCATGGGCGCATATAGCTGCTGCCCAGTGTAAATTTCACCTTGCCCAGCTTATGGGCCTTTCCGTCATAAAAAATCATATTTTCCGTGGCCGTATCCGAATTTCCAAAGCCGCAGCCCAGATTAAAGCCGAACATTTTGCCGTCGATATACCCGGAGCCATTGCTCCAATACCATTCATTTTTAAACGGCCATACTCCCCGGCCCCAGTCCAGAAGTCCGAAGGAGTCCTTTTTCTCAAAGCTGTACGTGTGATTTCCCTGCTGGACATAACCGGCGGCGGTCATGCAGTTGATTTTATGGTTGTAATAAAATGCCGTGTCATACTCGTCAAAGGGCAGATTTATGACCATGGCATTGGGATTTTGCCGGCGCAGGGTGATCTTTGCTTCCACATCACCCCAGCGGCAGTGAAGCTTGCGGACGTCTCCGTTGGCGGTGAATTTCATGTAAACGTCGCCCTTGTCATAGCACAGTGTATGGCTGCGCTCGGCGTCTGTGGGCATATGGAGTGAATTAAAGGGCAGGACAAGGAATTTGTTCAGGTCAATGATCTTCTTTCCCTTGACGAAATCGAACAGCATCATGGAAACCTGTCCGGCATAGGAGGCGTGGCCAATGGTGAACTGGAGACACAGGTGTTTGTTCGTCACCTGGTAAAAATCCCATTCTTTGATGCGCCATGGTTTCGCCTTAATGGCATTGCGGTTGTAGGTCAGAATACTTTTGGTTGAATAGCCGGCGATTGGATGCCCCAATTCATCCAGTACGGGGCCGGGCTGTGTCAGTAGCTTCTGCATAAAAAATCCCCCTTCTATAAAAGAATGGCATACTTCAAACGGTTTACTTCTCTAAAAAATTATAACACAGATTCGGATAAGCCGCAATTATGACCAATGCCTTTATTCGTATATTTTGAAAAATGGGTAATGGTTCCGACGGTTTTCACGACGGGCCGAACTGTTACTAAAACGTTGCTATTTATGCCTGATTTTGGTATACTTAGTATCATGTATTCAAAAAATATGCGCCTGCGGGAAATTAAACCGGTGTTTTCAGCAGGCGATACGAATTCGTTCCAGCTTTCGCATACGGAGATCTGGAAGCATGAGGGGAGATTAAACGTGCAGCGATTATTGAAAGGACTTAGCCCGGAAGGGGCGGAGCTTCTGAATCTTATTCCAGGGGGCGTCATGCAGTGCAGAAATGACAGCAGTTATACGGTCATCGAGGTCAACGAGGGGTTTCTTGGTATATTTGGATTTACAAAAGAAGAACTGGAGGACCGGTTTGAAAATCAGTTTATTCGGATGATCCACCCTTTAGACCGACAGAACTTTCTTATAGAAGTTGACCGCCAGTTAAACAGGGGTGACAAGCTTTCTATGAGTTACCGGGTTATATGTAAGGACGGTACGTATAAATGGACGGCCAGCAGCGCCAAGCTGTTTGGAAATGATCAGGAAAAACGATTTTTCTGTGTTTTACTGGACCTTACTGAGGTTCGTGATGCGCAGGAGAAGCTGCGTCTGTCACTGGAACACCTGGAAATTATTATGAATCAATCCTCGGATATTATTTTTGAATGGGATCTTGTTGCGGATACGATCAGCTTTTCGCCTAACTGGCTGGATAAGTTTGGGTATCCGCCCAAATATAGCGGTCAATTACAGGAAGAGGAGAATTTTCGTAATTTTTATCCGGATGATGTGAAATCGATGGCTGGCTTGATGGAAGAAGCTAAAAAAGGCGTGCCAAATTCGGTATTGGATGTGCGCATCCGTAACATAAAAAATCAATATATTTGGTGTCGTATACGGGCAACAACCCAATATAGCATGGAGAATAAGCCCATTCGCGTAGTGGGCACGATCTCAGACATTGACGAGGAAAAGCGGCTGGTTGAGGATCTGCGCAGGAAAGCAGAGCTGGATGCCCTGACCGGACTGTACAATCACTCTGAAATTGAGCGCAGAGCAGAGCTTTATCTCTCAGAAGAGCCTGAAGCGATCTGCGCCATGTTTATTATTGATGTGGATAATTTCAAACAGGTAAATGATGGCCAGGGGCATTTATTCGGCGATGCGGTTTTGGCTGAATTGGCCGCGGGCATGAAAAAGATAACGCGAAAGACCGATGTGATCGGAAGAATCGGCGGCGATGAATTTGCCATATTTTTAAAGGATATTCCATCCGCAGACGTTGCGGAGGAAAAGGCGGGGAAGCTGCTGGAAATATTCAGACATCTGTTTCAGGACGAAAAGCGGCCGGCGCAGGTGACCTGCAGTATTGGCCTGGCAATCTATCCGCTGGACGGTAAGGATTATCAGACACTGTATCATTGTGCGGATCTGGCCCTGTATCAGGTAAAAAGTCAGGGAAAGAATCAGTATGCCCGATTTAATGCAGCAGCGATGGAGGCATTCGATCGGGTGGGCTTCTCTTCTTTGGGCGCTGCGATTGATTCGGATCAAAACATAAGCAAAAGAGGAGGCAATCTGGCGAATTATGTTTTTCAGATCCTGTATGATACGGATGATATTAATGCCGCTGTTGAGACCATTTTGGAAATCGTGGGCAGGCGGTTTGATGTGAGCCGGGCTTATGTATTCGAAAACAGCGACGATGGGAAATACACGGATAATACTTATGAATGGTGTAACGAAGGGATAAAACCACAAAAGGAGTTTTTGCAGCACTATCCTTTTGAAAACGTGCAGGGCTACAAGGAGTTGTTTAAAGATAATTCCATTTTCTACTGCCGGGATATTCACGCGCTCACACCTGCCCAGGTCACACTTTTTGAAAGTCAGGGTATATGCTCCACGCTCCAGTGTGCATTGTATGATGGCCGGGAATTTCGCGGCTTTATCGGTTTTGATGAGTGTACAGGGCTGAGAATGTGGAACAAAGAGGAAATCGGCATGCTCTCTCTGGTAGCCCAGCTGCTGACCACATTCCTTCTGAAAAAGAGGGAAGCAGACCGCAATGAGCAGATCATGGTCCGGCTCAACACCATTCTTGATATGCAGGATTCCTATATTTATGCCATCCGGCAGGATACCTACGAGCTGCTGTATCTGAATCAAAAAACGCTTCGTCTTGATCCTCATGCAAGAACCGGTATGACCTGCTATAAGGCTTTTTTTGATCGTAGTACACCATGTGAGACTTGTCCATTATCCGGAGCAACGGAGGTTTACAACCCACAATATGATGTTTGGACACGGGTGCAGTTTTCTATGATGAAATGGGGGAGCAGCAATGCATATTTGATCAACTGTGCCGATATTACAGAATACAAGCGGATGACTGAAGCGAAAAAGTGAGCGGTCCTCCGGTATTTGACCAAAAGGCTCCAATCTGCTATAATCTTCAAGGATACATGAGCGAGGTTCCTGGAAGATTTATTAAATATGCCTGCCGCGGGGCTTTTTTCTTAACGGCAGGTGTGCAACGCTCAAATTTGCAAAGGATGGTTACACTATGGCGATTCCTGTAAAGCTGCAGGTCTTTGAAGGTCCGCTGGATCTGCTGCTGCATTTAATTGATATAAATAAAATAGACATTTACGACATCCCCATTTCTCTGATCACCGACCAGTATCTGACCTATATCCAGCAGATGGAAAAGCAGGATATGGAGATTATGAGTGAATTTCTCGTGATGGCGGCCACGCTGCTGCGGATCAAGTCGAAGATGCTGCTGCCCGTGGAAAAGGAGCCGGAGGAGGAACCGGAGGACCCGCGTCAGGAGCTGGTGGAACGGCTGCTGGAATATAAGATGTACAAGTATGCCGCCGGAGAGCTGAAGGACATGCAGATGAATGCCGCTAAGGCTCTGTACAAGCCGACGACCATGCCCAAGGGTCTTAAATACGAGGAACCGCCGGTGGATCTGGACGCCCTTGTGGGCGATATGAATCTGGATAAGCTCCATCTGATTTTCAAATCAGTTATGAAGCGTGCCAATGACAAGGTGGACCCGATCCGGAGCAAGTACGGAAAGATTGAGCAGGAGGAAATCAATCTGGCCGATAAAATGAGTGAGATCGAGGGCTTTGCCAGAAAGAAAAGAAAGTTCAGCTTCCGGCAGCTTCTTGAAAAACAGAAAACAAAGATGAACGCCATTGTCACATTTCTGGCCATTTTGGAGCTGATGAAAAATGGAAAGATACAGATCCTGCAGGAAAATCTTTTTGATGATATACTAATCGATGTTGTGGAGTGAGAGCATGGAGGGAAAAGTAATGGAAATCCAGACCGCTCAGGCGGTGATCGAATCACTGCTGTTTACTATGGGCAAGGCGGTGCCTGTAAAGGATATTGCCGCAGTTATTGAGCATGATGAGGAGACGGTGCGAAAGCTGATCCATCAGATGATGGACAATTACCGGGATAACCACCGGGGGATACATATTATTGAGCTGGACGGCGCCTTTCAGATGTGCACCAATCCGGAATATTATGATTATCTCATAAAGCTGACCCACCAGCCTAAGAAGCATTCGCTCACCGACGCCATGCTGGAAACGCTGTCCATCGTGGCTTATAAGCAGCCGGTGACCCGGTCTATGATCGAGCAGATCCGCGGCGTCAACAGTGATTATGCCATTAACCGGCTGATCGAATATAATCTTGTGATGGAGGTTGGCCGGCTGGATGCGCCCGGCAAGCCCATATTATTTGGAACGACGGAGGAATTTCTTCGGACCTTCGGCGTGAAATCCCAGGAGGAGCTGCCGGTGATCGATCCGGTGAAGGTGGCGGAATTTAAGACTGAGGCCGAGGAAGAAGTAGAGCTTAAAATACATACATGACCGGGGAACGATTAAGGAGGCGCGTGTTATGAGAAATGCAAAACGTGAGGTTAAAAGTATTGTCGACCTGTTAAAAATTATGAATCGGTGCAAAATCTGCCGGATCAGCCTGATGGATGGGGAGATGCCCTATATTATTCCCATAAGCTTTGGATACACTTATAAAGACGGTGTTTTAACTCTTTATTTTCACGGGGCAGGAGAAGGCCATAAGATGGACCTGATCGGCGCCGGAGCGCCGGCTGCTTTTGAGATGGACTGTAATACACAGTTGATCGAAGCGGAGACGGCCTGCGGCCACAGCTATTTTTATGCCAGCATATGCGGCAATGGCCATATGTCCGTGGTCGGGGATGAGGATGAGCGCGTGATGGGTATGAAGCATATTATGTACCATCAGACCGGTAAAAATTTTGAAATTACTGAGGAAATGATAAAGGATACGGCAGTGTTTAAGCTGACGGCGGCGCAGTTTACCGGGAAATGGCATTGAATTGTGCTGAAATGCGCCCCTGGCTGAGTTAATCTATTGGTTTGAATAAAATTTAAATATTCGGAAAGAATACAGAGGTAGAAAATACCTGAAAGGAAGTTTTGATTATCAGCGATTATCAAAAAAGACGCAGGATTTCCCTCCGTATTTTTTTTGCTCTGTTTCTTGCCCTGTTTGCGGGATTTACAGCGCACGGACTGAATGCAGATATTTCCCGGGAGACCGAAGATATGTACGCCATTCATCTTGTGGGTGAGGAGACGATGGATGCCGGCCAGGATACGTATGGATCGGCGATAAATTTATATAGTAAGAATATGCTTTTGATCCGGCTGGAGGATTTTCAGACGGTAGGTGAGCTTCACAGCGACGTGCAGATATATCCTGCGTCTATGACTAAAATGATGACTGCGCTGCTGGCCATTGAAGCTATCGATAATTTAGATACAAAGATTTTACTGGATGAGCATTTACTGGATTCATTAAAAGAAAAAAATGCTTCCGTTGCCGGATTTTTGCCGGGGGAGGAGGTCTGCGTCCGGGATCTTCTTTACGGAACGCTGCTC
The DNA here is from genome assembly GCA_902363555.1 of Lachnospiraceae bacterium. Lineage (GTDB taxonomy): Bacteria > Bacillota > Clostridia > Lachnospirales > Lachnospiraceae > Catenibacillus. The sequence goes on from CABJAM010000003.1 coordinate 146,546, forward strand.
CCCTCCGGCGCCGATGCCGCTGTGGCTCTGGCCTGCTATGTTTCCGGCAGTGAAGAAGAATTTGCTGTTCGGATGAATGATAAAGCAAGAAGCCTGGGAATGCTCCATACACATTTTGTCAATGCCACCGGACTTCACGATGACGCCCATGTGACCACGCTGCAGGACATGGCTCTGCTTATGGAGTACGCCCTGGATAATCCGGTGTTTTTGAAAATTTTTACAACACGGGATTATCAGACCGAGCCGACCAATCGCCATGAACATGGAATTTATTTAAAGAGTACGCTTTTTGATAAAATGGCCGACGCCAGTGCGGTTTCCGATGTGGATGCCGATGGCGCGGTTTCCGACCGGCTGCTGATCCTTGGCGGAAAGACCGGTTATACAGGTGAGGCCGGATTGTGCCTGGCAAGTCTGGCGCAGATTGGCGGGAAGGATTATATACTGCTGACCGCCGGGGCCTGCGGAGATACCACGACCCAGCCGTATCATATATTGGATGCGGTGCAGGTTTATGAGCATATAAAAAAATAGTGAATAGCAATAGCCAATAGTACGCAGCGAGCCGCAGGGGTGTCCAAATACCCTTGCGGCTCGTTGCTGCGAGTGTCGAAACGAGGTGAAAACGAGAGCGCTTTCTAAACGTGTGGTATTTGTCAATTTTTTGAACTTGTGCTATAATAGAAATTGTGTCAGCTAAGGAATCGCGCGGTATAAGGAATCGCGCTGATGCGCGAGCAGGTTAACGATTCCCTCTGGGAATCTCTGACAGGAGATGCGCGAGCAGGTCAACGATTTCCTTTGGAAATTCCCTGACGCGTTAATGATTAAATTGAAATAAATGATTTGTGGAGGTTTTGATGATGTTGAATATAAGAAAAATGGAACCTGGCGATAAAGTTCAGGTGGTTGCCATGGACGCAGAGTTTTATTCCGGGCCTGCGGTGGACCACCAGATCCCGGAAAGCGATCTTACATATACATTTGAATTGGCAATGAGAGCGGATTATCCGCTGGACGGCTTTATACTCCTGGACGATGATGGAATCGCCGGCTATGCCTATGTGACCTGGTTTCATTCCACCGATGTGGCCGGCCTGTGCGTGATGCTTGAGGAAATATTTGTGAAGCAAAGTGCCCGGGGCCGGGGCTACGGTCCGGAATTTATCCGCTTTATGTTTGACCATTATAAGGAGGCGAAAAGATTCCGTCTGGAAGTGACAAAGGAAAATGAAGCGGCGGCCCATGTGTATAAAAAAATGGGGTTTGAATATATTCGTTATGACCAGATGGTGAAGGATGTAAAATAACGATAAGGTAACAGCTCAGTGGCACTGAATTGTTATTGAGTGCGTGTTTTGATTTTGAGGGGATGCAGTGATGGTAAGAGAAATTATTGAAAAAAACTCCCTTTTTAAAGGTATCCAGGGCGAGAGTCTGGAGCGAATGCTCGTATGTTCCAAAGCCTGCCTGAAAACATACAAGCGTGGTGAAATCATATTTCATCAGGAGGAGACGGCGCAGGTCATCTACGTGCTGCTTACGGGGCGGGTAGCCATTGTAAAGCAGTTGGTTTCCGGCAGAAAAAATATTCTTTATGAGGTCGACGAGGGCCATGTGTTTGGCGAACATTATTTCTTTGGCGGCAATCAGGTGTACAAATACGGCGCCCAGGCGGCCACAGAGATTGAAGTGCTGGAAATTCCGTGGGGCTTTTTTTACGGCTTTTGCAGTGAGGCCTGCGCCCATCATCACCAGTTGGTTCAAAATATGCTGGAGATTCTTTCGATGAAGGAATGGCTGACCATAAAAAAGCTGAACATTGTCAGTGCAACCTCTCTAAAGGAACGAATATCCACATGGCTCATCGATGAAGCGGATGAGAACGGTGTCGTAAAGCTGAAGATGAACCGGGAAGAACTGGCGGATTATCTTGGTGTGGCAAGGCCATCCTTATCCCGGGCGCTGATGCGGATGCAGAGTGAGGGGATGATCGAGGCCAGCCGGTCGCAGATCCGTATTCTGGACCAGGAAAAAATAGAAAATTTTTGCAATTAAAATCCATGTTTGTAACCAAGGTTACATACATGGATTTTTTTTTGCTGTATAATAAGGATATAAACATAACAGTACAGGGGAGAACAAAACTGTACGGACAATTCACTTTGGTGTATACGAAATCTTTTATGTATATTGATTTTGGGAAGGAGGCAACTATGATGTATTTTAAAACAACGCAGGAGCATGAGGAATTAAGGGCCGAAATCCGGGCCTGGGCAGAGCGGGAGATCAAACCCATCGCATTTATGCTGGATAAGGAAAATGAATTTCCACGGGAGCAGATAAAGGAATTTGGAAAGATGGGTTACCTGGGGCTGCCCTATCCGGAGGAATACGGCGGAATGGGGAAGGATATTTTAAGCTATGCCATCGGCGTGGAGGAGCTGGCGCGGGTGGATGGCGGTACAGGGGTTATCTTATCGGCCCATATATCTCTCGGCGCCTGGCCTATTTTTGCCTACGGCACGGAGGAGCAAAAGCAAAAATACCTTGTGCCCCTGGCTAATGGTGAAAAGCTGGGAGCGTTCGGTCTGACTGAGCCCAATGCCGGTTCCGATGCCGGCGGTACGGAGACGACGGCGGAGCTTTGCGGTGATTATTATTTGTTAAATGGGGAAAAGATATTTATAACCAACGGCGGCGAGGCTGAGATCTATGTTATTTTTGCTGTGACTACACCGGGCATCGGTACCCGGGGCATCAGTGCATTTATCGTGGAAAAGGGCTGGGAGGGCTTTACCTTCGGCGACCACTATGACAAGATGGGCATCCGTTCTTCGGCAACAGCACAGCTTTTATTTAATAATGTAAAGGTTCCAAAGGAAAATCTTCTTGGCAAAGAAGGCCAGGGCTTTAAAATCGCCATGTCCACACTGGATGGCGGCCGGATCGGGATTGCCGCACAGGCACTGGGAATCGCACAGGGCGCTTATGAAGCCGCTGTGGAATATGCAAAAGACCGTGAACAGTTTGGCGCACCCATTGCCCAGTTACAGGCGATTCAGTTTAAGATCGCAGAAATGGCTACAAAGCTTCGCGCTGCCAGATTTCTTGTATACAGCGCTGCGGAGCTCAAAGAAAACCATGAGCCCTACGGTATGGAGTCGGCGATGGCCAAAAAATATGCGTCGGATGTCTGTTTGGAAATCGTCAACGACGCTCTTCAGGTGTTTGGCGGCAATGGTTATTTGAAAGGCATGGAAGTGGAGCGCGCTTACAGGGATGCTAAAATCTGTACGATTTATGAGGGCACCAATGAAATACAAAATGTCGTTATAGCCTCCCATATTCTTGGCAAGGCAGCCAAGGCATCCGCAGCCCCGGCTAAAAATAAGAAGAAGGGCCCGATCACCGGAGCACGGAAGAAAATGATCTTCACCGATGGCAGCGCCGGGGAGCGTGTTGCCCGGCTGGTAGATGCTTTAAAAGCCGATGGCCATGATTTTTCGGTGGGTATTGATATGGATACACCCATTATCCAGGCAGAACGGGTAGTCAGCGCAGGCAGAGGTATTGGCAGCGAGGAAAATATGGAACTGATCCGTGATCTGGCAAAGGCGGCAGGGGCGGCCATTGGCTCATCCAGGCCCGTCGCTGAGCAGCTTCGCTATGTACCCCTGAACCGTTACGTGGGAATGAGCGGTCAGAAGTTTACGGGAAATCTCTACATTGCCTGTGGTATTTCCGGCGCGGGCCAGCATTTAAAGGGCATAAAGGATGCAGCCACCATTGTGGCGATCAACAATAACCCCAATGCACCTATTTTTAAAAATGCGGATTATGGTATCGTAGGCGATTTGAATGAAATCCTTCCATTACTGAGCGAGGCGCTGGATGACGGCAATCCCAAGAAGCCGGCACCACCTATGGTAAAGATGAAACGGGCCACTGTCTCTGAACCGGCACCTGCACCGGTAGGCCGTTATGTGTGCCTTGGCTGTGGCTATGAATATATTCCGGAGCTTGGAGATGAGGACGGAGATATCCGCCCGGGAACGAGCTATAAAGAGCTTCCCGAGGAATGGACCTGTCCGGAATGTGGTGAAGAAAAGACGAACTTTATTCCATCGTAAAGAATGAGGAGGAACGATCATATGAGCTGTGTAAGAAAGGTAACGCAAGATTTATACTGGGTTGGCGTCAATGACAAGCGCCTTCACCTGTTTGAAAATATACATCCGATTCCAAGAGGTGTTTCTTATAATTCCTATCTGCTGATGGATGAAAAGACAGTACTGTTTGATACTGTGGACTGGTCCGGATGCCGGGAATTTCTGAAAAATGTTGAGGAAGTGCTTGATGGAGCGGATCTGGATTATCTTGTCATCAATCATATGGAGCCGGACCATGCGGCTTCCATGGATGAGGTACTTTTACGGTATCCCAATTGTACGGTTATCAGTAACGAAAAAGCATTTATGTTCATGCACCAGTTTGGCTTTAACTCGGTGGAGGAACGCAAGGATGAGGTGAAGGAGGGCGACACCCGGTGCTTTGGAAAGCATACGGTCACATTTGTCGCCGCACCTATGGTCCACTGGCCGGAAGCAATGGTCACCTTTGACACGACCAACGGTGTACTGTTCTCAGCAGATGCATTTGGCTCCTTCGGTTCCCTGGATGGCCGCCTTTTCAATGATGAGGTCAACTTTGACAGAGACTGGATCGATGACGCCCGTAGATATTTCTGTAACATTGTGGGCAAATACGGCCCATTTGTACAACTGCTGCTCCAAAAGGCAGCCACAGTGCCGATCAAGATGTTCTGTCCGCTCCACGGGCCGGTATGGCGTACTGATCTGGGCTACTATATTGACAAGCATGATAAATGGAGCCGTTATGAGCCGGAGGAAAAGGGCGTGATGATCGTTTACGCTTCCATGTACGGCAATACGGAGGCGGCCGCCCAGGCGCTGGCCACACAGCTTTGCGAAAAGGGCATGACCAACGTGGCGGTCTATGACGTATCGGAAACCCATGTTTCCTACCTTGTAGCGGAGGCCTTTAAGTACAGCCACATCGTTCTGGCTTCGGTCACCTATAATCTGAACATTTATCCGGTGATGTATGATTTCCTTCATCACCTGAAATCCCTGAATTTCCAGAAGCGTACTTTCGGGATTATTGAAAATGGTACGTGGGCGATCAAGTCCGGAACATTGATGAAAGAGTTTATCGAGACGGAATTAAAGGAATGTATGGTTCTTGGTGAGCAGGTCAGCGTCAATTCATCAGCAGATGAGACGAATGAACCGGAATTTAAATCTTTGGCGGATGCCTTGATCGAATCGATGAAATAGAACTGAAACAATTTATAAAAAGCCGGAACATCAGCGATATGCTGTGTGCCGGCTTTTTTCAATGGATGCCGTGGTGAGTCTGCCTGTGTTTGCCGCGATCCGGCTCACCGCAGTCATTATAAGAGTAATTCAATAACTGCGATTGCGATGAGCAACAGCGCCGAAATTTTATCTAACTGGTGAATGATTTTTGATTTTTGCAGGCGCATCCCCATCCGGCTGCTGAAATGCATACAGATGAAGGAGCACGCGGCGCAGAAGAAGCCCATAGATAGTGGGGAAATACCAATGATCCCGGCGCCCAGGGCTGGCGGGATACAATTGACGGCAAGTGTGAAGCCTAAAACACAGGAGCCGCGCAGAGATAATCCCGGCAGCCTTTGGGATTCCTCATCCGGGCGTTTGAGCAGGCAATAAATACCAAAAGCCAATATGACCAGTGCGCCGGTCAGATTTGCTGCCGATACCATCACATGCGGGAAAATACTCGGACAAAAAGCGGCAATCCCGGAGAAAAGGCCGGATATACCGGATATAACAAGATTAGCCTTGATTGGGATCGGTTTATTTTTTATTCCCAACTGTATGCCAATCACAAAATTATCAAGATTTACGGCAATACTCATAAAGAGTGCGATAAATATCGACATAGAACCACCTCAATATACAATATTCGGCGGATGTGAAATGGTGTATAGTGATAAGACTAAAACAATTGGAATCAAAAGATGGTTCATAAGATGAGATGGACAGTCATAGACTATATCAAAAGCTTATCTAATTTTTGTGGATTGTATGAAAATAAAATGTGGAATGAATCAAAATTTAGGATACACAGGAACCTTCCGCCGGAGGTGGAAATGGGTGGCCGCCCTGCTGGTTATTTTGGTTGTCTCTGCATTTGCGGGAGATGCCGCCCTGGCAGGAATGATGCAGCAATCTGCGGATGTATCAAAGCCCTCTCCGGGAGATCTGTTTGCGAAGGCGGCGGTGCTCATGGACGGCGACAGCGGGCGTATTCTCTATGGAAAGAATGAAAATGAGGTGCTTCCCATGGCCAGCACCACGAAGGTGATGACGCTGATCGTCACATTGGAAAATGCATCGTTGGAAGATACGGTGACAATATCATCTTATGCATCCAGTATGCCGGATGTGCAATTAAATGCCAGGGCCGGGGAGCAGTATATGCTGAAGGACCTGCTGTATTCACTGATGCTGGAATCCCATAATGACTCTGCGGTCGCTGTGGCCGAGCATGTGGGCGGGAGCGTGGAAGGCTTTGCCAAAATGATGAATGATAAAGCAAAAGCTTTGGGATGCGAGAATACTCATTTTATCACGCCAAATGGTCTGGATGCTGCGGATGATTCCGGAGCCCATGCAACCACAGCAACTGATCTGGCTAAAATCATGCGTTATGCCATTGGCAATGAAACCTTTCTGGAAATCACACGGACCGCTTCGTACAGCTTTAGCGACCTGTCCGGCAGCCGCAGCTTTACAGTGAATAATAAAAATGCGCTGTTGACCATGACTGATGAAGCTATTTCCGGAAAAACCGGTTTTACGGGAAATGCCGGCTACTGTTATACGTGTGCCGTGAAAAGCGAGGGCCGGACCTTTATCATCGCATTACTCGGCTGCGGCTGGCCGCCCAATAAGTCGTGGAAATGGAAGGATACGACAACGCTCATAAACTTTGGAAAGGAAAACTATGAGCTGAAGGAGGTCGGGCTGGAAAATCATGCCTATGAGCCTATTGACGTGGTGGATGGTGTTAAGGAGCGTGTTTTTGTGGCCTGCGAAACAAAAAAGATAAAGCTGCTCCTTGGAAAGCATGAGACATTTAAAATAGCCACCAGCATACTCACTCAGACCCAGGCACCGGTGAAAGCCGGAGGCACGGCGGGCGTTGTGGAGTATGTGGTGGACGGTCAGGCATTATACAGATTTCCTGTGGTTTTCAAGGAAGATATTAAACGTACAGACTATAAATATTATCTGGATAAAATCATGGGCGGCTGGTTTTAAATACGCGCATCATTTCCCGGGTTAGGCTGACATTTTCTCCGTCATCCATAATCTCATCTCGAGTAAACCAGTCGGCCACGGAAAGCTCTTCCGTATCCAGAGTGATCGTATCATCACCATCCAGGTCGCAGAAAAAGCCGAAGAGAAGTGTGCCGGAAAAGGACCAGGGCTGGCTTTTATAATAACGGATATTTTTTACGCGAAGGCCGACTTCCTCCATAACTTCCCGGCGCACGGTTTCCTCGATGCTCTCGCCAATTTCTGCAAAACCGGCGATCAGGGCATATCGTTTGTAATCCCGTCCTTCATATTTTGTCAACAACAGCTTGTCACCATGAGTAACGGCCACGATAACCGCCGGACAGAGCACCGGATATTCCATGTGATGACAATGTTCACAGTACATCATCCGCTCTTTATCTGAGTGGCGCAGTGGCCGGCCGCATTTCCCACAGAACCGGCGGGATTGATACCATAAATAAAGCTGGTGCCCGGTGATTCCGGCAAAAGCAAGATGTCTTGGAACTCCTGTACGTAAAACAGACAGCGGGTGCAGCGTGGCAAGTCCGTTGTCGAAGCTCTGAGAATACTTGTCCATAATGAAACCGGCGATTTCTTCGTGGGAGGGCATCTGGCGTTCCTGCGGCTGCATGAACAGAAAGAAATCCTGCGTATCGATAGTGAAAAGAAAAACCGAGTTGCATTCGATATATTCTGCTGCGGATGGCAGAAGACTCCGTATCTGTGATAATGTAAAGTAAGCGATTTCCGGGTTCCCGGGTTCCTCCGGTTGATTCTGTGCATCCTCTGAAACTTCAGGTGTTTTAATAAGTATCTTCTGTCCATTGAAAAATAGGAAAAGGCTGTCCTCGGACGGCTTTTTTTTCGTGTATTCATTATGAAAAACATGCGGTGCTATATCCTGTATCATTTGTAACACTCCTTGTGTTAGTTAATATCGACATTTATAATTTGCCGCCAATGTACGTAGTCAATTGATGGCCTGCCTGCCCATCAGGCAGGTCCTATTATAAATCATTTTTTAGATAAATACAAGCGGACGCATTATTTAATATTGGCGGGGAGTGTGGTATAATGGGAACAGGTATATAGCCGATACTAATAGGTATTTAGCTGATACAAATTGAACGCCCTGATTTTCAACCCCGACCTTGCAGGAAAGCTGTAACAGTTCTGTTCCTATAATCTGTTTCGGAATATTTTACATGGAGGAGGTTTTTGAATGGAACTTTGGATATTTTTGCTTTGTATGGATTTACTTATACCTATTACAATGATTTGCATAGGGAAGTATTATGCATATAACAAGACTAAAAGTATCAACATGGTATCTGGTTACAGGACCAATATGTCGATGAAAAATGAAGACACATGGGTATTTGCCCAGAAGTATTTCAGTCGTTTGTGGTATATGTGCGGAATGATATTGATACCGATTTCTGTTATCGTAATGCTATTGGCCTTGGGAAAGGATAAAGTTTTGATTAATAAAATTGGTACAGTACTTTGTTTTGCACAGGTGTTTGTGGCTGTAGTCACGATTATCCCGACGGAAGTAGCGTTGCGGAAACGGTTTGATAAAAATGGTAAGCAAAAACCATGAATGTATAAAAATCTTTTTGACCAGGAGGTGGATATAGAATTGCCAATATTTGATGGAAGTGAAAAGGTGATTGGAAAAGGGGCCCAAGCCGTTGTTTATTATTGCAATGGATTTGCATATAAGGTCTATAATGATGATTACCCTGAAGAATGGATTAAATTTGAAATTTTTATACAGAATGAAGTTGCTAACACAAATTTACCGGTCGTAAAATATTACGAAACTGAGGTTCCCAATATTATAAAAATGGATTATATAGACGGAATTACACTGGGCAGCCGTATGCGGTTAGAACAGTATAACAATGGTATACGTGATATTATTCTGCTTGAAAAAAAGATACATAAAGTTACAGATCTCAAGCTGCTGTCATTTAGTTCATTTGCTATAAACGATATAAATTCATTTCAGTGTAACTGGCAATGGAAAGAACGAGCAATCAACTTTTTAGAAGATATACCCGAAAAAAATAATTTGATTCACTTAGACTTTCATGTAAATAATATTATGTATGCAGAGGGAAATTATTATATTATTGACTGGATTAATGCAAGGATTGGAAATCCTATTTTTGATTATGCAAGAACCTACATAATTATGAATGAGTTTATGCATCCTGAAAGCAAAGAGTACCAGACACTGTTGTTAAGTGATAGGGAAATTGATACGTCATTCTGGGAAAAAGCAGTCTATGTCATGGCATTATTGCGGTTGAAGGAGAGGCGCACGAAGAATACTCTGGAGTTATTACAACGGTTGGAAAATAAATAGTACAAAATTCTATTTTGGCGATCTACACAGGAGGAAAATTCGCTTATGAAATTAGGAATTATCAGATGTATGCAAACAGAGGACTATTGCCCAGGAACAACAGACTTTCGTGTAATAAGAGAAAAAACAGGAGCTTTTGAAGGAATTACGGAGGACATAGAAATTATCGGCTTCATTAACTGTGGCGGATGTCCTGCAAAGAAATCCATCTTAAGAGCAAGAGAGTTGGTAAAAAGAGGCGCTGACACGATCGCATTTGCCAGTTGCATTCAAAAAGGAACCCCGATCGGATACCCATGCCCCTTTGCTAAAAGGATGAGGGAACTGATTGTCAAAGATTTAGGAGACGGTATAAATATTTTAGACTATACGCACTGAAACGGACATGAAAGCCGATTGCTCCGTGCTCCGCACTCCCGCAATCGCCCCAAAAGTATTCGGACTTTATGCTGCCTGCGGCAGCCCGTCCTCATACTTTTGGGGTCATCAAATGTGTGCATAGCTGGTGAAGCAAGCTTTCCCAACTATGCCCCCACTTGATGACTTTCATAGTAAAAAAGAGGAATACATAATGGAATTAAATCGTATACAAGCAGAAAAAGCCCTGGAGGAAGCCGGCAGGTCCAATCCGGGGCCATGGACCGCCCATTCACGGTACGCAGCCATGGCCTGTGAAAATATCGCGGCCAGATGTCCGAAGCTTTCAGCAGAGACGGCCTACATGCTTGGCCTGCTCCACGATATCGGCCGGTATGTGGGCATTTGCTCAGAGCGGCACATGATCGAGGGATATCGGTATTGCAGTGCTAAAGGATGGGATAAGGCGGCTCAAATATGTATCACCCATTCGTTTATGGTGAAAAATATAGAATCCGCCATCGGAAAGTTTGACATATCCCCCGGAGATTACGAATTTATGAAGCAATTTGTAGAAAATGCCGTGTATGATGATTACGATCTACTAGTTCAGTTGGCGGACTCTCTGGCCCTTCCCACAGGCTTTTGCCTGCTGGAAAAACGCTTTGTGGATGTGACGATGCGTTATGGCGTTCATCCATATACGGTGGAGCGGTGGAAGGCTGTTTTTGCCATTAAGGAGCATTTCGAGAAGATCATGGGCTGCTCCATCTATGATGTATTGCCGGGAGTGGCCGAAAACAGCCTGTCTTGAATTTCCCGGCAGGAAAACGAATGTGCTGGCAGAAAAATACTCTGGCAGGAAGACAAATGTGCTGGCTGCCGCTAAGTTCTGCTTCGGTAAAGCTTCCGGTACTGTGCCGGAGATATCCCGGTCTGATCCCGGAAAAATGTATAAAAATGGGAGCTGCTCGTAAAGCCCATGGTGTTGATGATCTGTGCAATACTCATGCTGCTTTCGCCGAGCAGCTCCTTTGCGTATTCCAGACTGTAAATTTTGCCAAGCTGCTTTAAGCTTTTTCCACTGCGGCGGCGGGCAATCTGATTGAGATACTCTGCATTGTAGTTCAGCGCCCGGGAGAGCTCGGCCCGGGAAATGCGGCCGTGGCTTTCCTTGAGATAGTTGTCGATGCGGGCAAATAAAAAATCCTCATTGCTCAGATCCAACTGCATGACATTGGCGTGATAAGCCTGTGTATCCTCCAGGCTGTGGATGAGGCGGCAGAGCAGGCCACTGATCGTATAACCGCTGCCGGGCTGCCCGTTTAGCAGCTCTAGCTGCAGACCATCGATGATCTCCTCCGCTGCAGGAGCTTTCGGGCTGGCCAGAGCCTGGAGCGTGGAGGTAAATTCCATATAGCTGCGGTAATAGCGCTGTTCACCGCGGATGTTGGAGAGAAGGAAGTCATGGATCTTTCCATAATCGGAAACAGGTGCCTTGTCCGTTTTGTTTGTTGTGACCTGGAGCTGATCTGGCAGTATAGATCCGTCATCAGTATCCGGGCTGATATTAACCTCGTCCACCGCCGGAAGTTTCCGGCTGGCTGCGTTCCGGTTGGCTGTGTTCCCGCTGGGAGTGTTGCGGTCGGCTGTGGTGTTCCAATTGTCTGCGTTCCGGCTGATTGTGTGGCTGATCGTGTTCCGGTATGCTGTGTTCCGGCCTGCCGTCATATTCGCCGACGGCGGCAATATATCTGCGGCCCGGCTCCGGCTGAATATGTCAAAGCTTTTTTCCAGAGAGAGCACCTGTTCAATATAGTCGCCGAGAAAATCCACGAATACAACGGCACAGTCCGGTCCGGGCGTATCCGAGTGGAATATATTACGGTTGAGCAGGCAGGCATCCCCTTTTTTATAGCGATAGGTGACATTATCAATTCGATTTTGAAGCTCACCGCGGAGAACGTAAAAAAGCTCAAAATGATTGTGTTGATGCATGCAGTTGTCATTTGGGCCTGTAAAGCTTTTTATGCCGCCGGGATAGGCGATGATGTGCGTGAGCTGGTCGCCACCGGCGATTTTATAATAAAGGGAAAACGGCTGGTTTGTGATCAGCCGCCGCGGCGCATCGTCAAATGGGTAGGCGGCCTCTGCTTTATATCGGGCGGTGATGGCAGCCTGCTCCTTTAAATCTGCTGTGGAAAATGTATAGATATCATCCATAAAATTATCTCCTGTATACAACTTGGTTTTGGGCCCTGTTTTTTGATTACTGCGGGAAAACGGGCAGTGACAGAAATCCTGGATTTATTATATAATAAACTCTGTATAAAGGCAATGATGCTTAAAAAGGAGTAGATAAAAATGGCCTATTGGATATGGTATCCGGGGGATTTTGAAATTTATCATGGTATGCGCCAGAACTTTTCGAGAGAAGAGTTGGGCTACGAATGGCCGGCTTACTGGCGGGTTGATGACTGCCGCCACAATGTAAAGTTTTCGGCAGTCTATACATTTACGGAAGAGACTGATATTTGCGTTAAGGCATACGGCATCGGACATGTGTGCATGAAATGGAAGCCGGATAAATTTGAAGGGCAGGACATTCCGCCCTATATGTATGAGGCGAAAAAGTTCCGTTTAGGCCAGGCGATCCACTGCCCGGCGAAGGAAGTTTCCATGGAAGTCATTGTGGGAAATATGGAAGGCCTGCCGTGTATTTATGTGGATGGCGGCGCTGCCTCCGGGCCAGACTGGAAGGTAACAGATTATGCCACAGCACCTGTGCCGGCAGGATATAATACCATGTATACAAAAAAAGAGCAAAACCCCATGGTGTTTGAATATTCCTCAGAAATCAAAGCACCGGTAAGCGCAGAAAATGTTAATGGCGGGATTTTGTATGATTTTGGCAGAGAAATTACAGCCTACGCTATGGTGGAAGTAAAAACGGAGGCGACGACGGATCAGGCGCCAGCAGTGACCCTTTGTTATGGCGAGTCCAGAACCGAGGCGCTGGATGTGGATTACTGCTATTTTAAAGATGATCTTATCGTGGAAAATAATTGCCGGACAAAGCTGAGGGCATTTCGATACATATTTATCCCCGACCGTGAAGCCGCTGAAAAAATAAAGCTCACTGCTGATTTTGAATATGTGGATTTTCCGAGCAGAGGATATTTCACATGCTCAGATGAGCGTGTAAATCAGATCTGGAAGGTGGCCGAGGATACGTTCCGCCTGGCCAGCGGTATTTTCTTTATCGATGGTGTGAAGCGTGACCGGTGGATCTGGTCCGGCGATGCTTACCAGAGCTATCTGATCAGCCGTTATCTGTTTTTTGACGCCGACGTGTGCAAGCGGACGATCCTGGCGCTGCGGGGCAATGACCCGGTGACCCAGCACATCAATACAATCGTGGATTATTCCATGTACTGGATTATGAGTATCGGCGATTATTATATGATGACAAAGGATGATGAATTTATCCGCATGATCTATCCGAAAATGGCTTCAATGATGGCCTATATTATGGAACAGATCGATGACAATGGATTTATTTATGGCCGCCCCGGCGACTGGATTTTTGTGGACTGGTCAGAGATCGACAAGGAAGGACCGGTGTGTGCCGAGCAGATGCTTCTGGCCAAATGCTACGAGGCCATGATCGCCGCCGGAGCGCAGCTTGGTCTGCCGACAGAGGCGTACGCTTTGCGCAGGGATGCTTTGCTTGCCAATATCCGTAAATTTTATTGGAATGAGGAAAAGGGCGCATTTATTGACAGCTTTGTGTCAGGAAAAAATCATGTTTCCCGTCATGCCAATATTTTTGCTATCCTTTTTGATTATGCCACGGATAAAGAGGTGGAAAGCATTGTGGAAAATGTTCTTTTTAATGACAGTGTTCCGGCCATTACCACGCCTTACTTTAAGTTTTATGAGCTGGAGGCATTGTCAAAGCTTGGCAAGTTTGACCAGGTGCTTGACCAGATGAAGGCTTACTGGGGCGGAATGCTGGATAAAGGTGCGACGACATTCTGGGAGGAATATAATCCGGAGGACACCGAGGATGTCCAGTACGATATGTACGGGGATAAATATTTCAAGAGTCTCTGCCATGCGTGGGGAGCCAGCCCGGTCTATTTGATCGGCCGGTATATCGTGGGCCTGCGGCCGACGTCTCCGGGCTATGAAACCTTTGAAATCGCTCCACAGTCCGGTGTTTTTAAATGTTACGACGGCGAATTTGCCGTGGGCGCAGAGAGTGTGAAGGTGCATCTGGATGAAAATAAGCTGGAGGTACTGGCCGGGCGCGATGGCGGAACGCTTTTATGGAATAAAGAAGTCTATTCGTTAAAGGGCGGCGAGGTGTTCACCCTGAATATAATTTGATATCAATAATGGAGGATAAAATATGGAACGGATCAGCTTTAATAAAGACTGGAAGGTATGGCGGGATACAAACCCATTTGAGCTTGTTTTCCGCGTGCCGGAGGATGCGCAGACGGTGGATCTGCCCTATGACGCCATGTTTCACGAGGCGCAGACAAAAGACAGTATAAACAAAGGCGCCACAGGCTTCCTGGATGGCGGCGTGTATAAGTATTATAAAGAATTTTTTGTACCGGAGGAATACCGGGGCGAAAATATATTTTTGAGATTTGAAGGGATCTATAAGGGCAGCAGCATTTTTATCAATCAGTCTCTGGCCGGACAAAATGCCAGCGGCTACACCGATTTTTTTGTGAAGGCCAATGATTATCTGAAATATGGCGAGACAAATATGCTTATGGTAACAGCCAGATGCGGCCCGGCCCAGACGAGCCGGTGGTACAGCGGCGGCGGAATTTACCGCAATACATGGCTTTACCGTGGAAAAAAGGTTTATTTGGAGCCGTCAGGGCTGCGGCTGACCACACTTGAGCTGGATGGCCACGGCTGTGGCAGCGGTATGAGCGCCGACAGTGCGGCTAAAGCTGCGGATGGCGCCCATGTCACAGCCGGAGCGCTGGTGCAAATAGAAGCGCAGTTAAACAATACGGATGTGTCCGCTGTGGAAACATCGGTTGTGATCACAGTCATGGATGCCGACGGCCAGACGGTCGCTGGCGGCACCTACCCGGTGCGGATCAAGGGCCAGGACCAGGTTCATTTCCATAAAAATATATATCTGGAAAATATCCGGCCATGGAGCGCGGGCGATCCATATCTATATACAGTGCGTATGGAATTAAAATGCGGGGAAAGCCTGATGGACGACGATGTGATCACAACCGGTGTGCGCAAATTATCTCTGGACAGCTGTCATGGTCTGCGCGTCAACGGGAAAGCTGTAAAGCTTCGTGGCGCCTGTATCCACCATGACCAGGGGATTTTGGGTGCGGCTACCTACGAGGATTACGAACACCGCCGGGTGCGCCGGTTAAAGGAAGCCGGATTTAACGCCGTGCGCAGCGCCCACAATCCGGCGTCGCAGGCCCTGCTTAATGCCTGTGATGCTCTTGGCGTCTATGTGATGGATGAGCTGACCGACGCCTGGAATAAAAGCAAGGTGCTCTACGATTATTCGACGGACTTTGAACAGAGCTGGGAAAACGATGTGGAAGCTATGGTCCGGGCCGATTACAATCATCCGTCGGTGATCATGTATTCCACCGGAAATGAGATTTTTGATATTTGGACCGATAAAGGCTTTGAGACAAGCCGGATGCTGGGCGATAAATTCCGGGAGCTGGATGGCACCCGCTATACGACCAATGGCGTCAATGGCGCGTTTGCCGCCGGTGACGGACTGCCCAAAATCGTCTATGATATTACCGGCAAAGAGGTGGGCCGGGGCGATGTGAATATGTTTATGATGGCTTTGGAAAATCATATGCCGGACATTGCCGCCCATGATGTTATTGGCACAATCCTGGAAAAACTGGAGACAACGGTGGATATTCTGGGCTACAATTACATGACGATTCGCTATTTGAAGGACGCGCAGCGTTATCCGGACAGGCTCATGGTGGGAACGGAGACGTATCCGAAGCAGATTGCAGAAAATTGGGCTGCTATAACCCAGTGCCCCGCAGCTTTGGGTGATTTTACATGGACCGGCTGGGATTATATGGGCGAGGTGGCTCCGGTTTATCCGTCGCTGATGAACAGTGCCGGTGATATTTCTCTGATCGGAAGCCGCAGGCCGGTATCCTATTACCGTGAGATCGTATTTGGCCTGAAGAAGGGGCCGTGCATTGCCGTGCAAAATCCAAAGAGCTATGGCATACCGAGAAATTTCGGGCCGTGGTGCTATACGGACTGTACATTTAATTACAATTATCCGGGGCAGGAGGGTAAGCCGGTGATGATCCAGGTTTATGGCGGCGGTGACAGTGTGGAGCTGTTTGTCAATGGGAAATCTTTAGGCGTACAGCCCTGTGGGCCGGAAACAGCTTTTGAGACGCAGTATAACACAACCTATGAGCCTGGCGAGCTGGTGGCCGTGGCTTATGAAAATGGTATTGAGATCGGACGGAATGTGCTTAAAACAACAAAGCAGGCATCGGCCATAAGACTTGCCACGGAGTGCGGCAAGGGCTGCCATCAGACAATGACTTATCAATGTACGGCACAGTGCGAAATTACAAAACCGGCAGATGAAGGAACGCTGGCCTTTGTGGATATTGAATTGATTGATGCGGACGGTCTGCTTGTGCCGGATGCGGAAAATGAAATTTCAATCCACGTGGAGGGCCCGGCCGTTTTGGCGGCCTTTGGCAGTGACAGGGCCCGGCATCAGCAGGGCTTTGAGAAACCGGTGACTGTGGCCGGAAACGGTGCGGCTCTGGCCGTGCTGAAAATCACCGGGGAGAGCGGTACCATAAAGGTGCGCGTGACCGGTGAAGGGCTTAAAGCGGCGGAAGCGTTAATTACGGTGCTTTAAATTTATTATGCGGTTCAGTCATGGGATTTCAGGTCTGTGTTGGGGCTGTCTGCCCATGGCTGAACCGTATTTTTTCAATGTATCCTTAAGGAGGTTTTACGAATGTTCACGAGAAAAACAACATTGGGCGAGGCGGCTTCCTGCCCGCAACTGGCGGGGCTGGCGAAATATATTTTTCCGCAGCCGGTACAAAATAAAGAAAAGGGCGGTGCACCTCAGGGGCCGGACCCGCAGCAGATGATGGCGGTATCCTTTGAACAGCTTTGTGGCGCTGTATCTCCGGCGTGGAACCCGGATTCTATGGCCGACGGCTTTAATGCTATCGTGGTCCACATGGATAACGGCGTGCCTGTGGAGCAGTTCATTTATTCATCGGAGGAGGTGGCAAAAGATGCCACAAAAGCACGGGTCGGGCTGTTATGGTTTCCCACAAAAGAAAAAGGGCCTTTTGCCCTTGTCTGTGCTGGCGGCGCATATATGTCGGTGGCCAGTATTGTGGAAGCATTTCCGGTGGCAAAGCGGCTGAATGACCTGGGAATTACTGCGTTTGTGCTGCAATACCGCGCCGGTGTGCGGGGCGCGGCCACTAAATCGGGGGAGGACATCCGGCGGGCCATTTCCTATATAATCGAGAATAAGGAACGCCTGAATGTGGACGAAGGCTATGCAGCCATTGGGTTTTCCGCGGGCGGCCATCTCGTGTCTGAGCTTGGAACAAATAATCAGGGCTATAAGGTTTACGGCCTTCCCAAGCCTCAGATGCTGGGGCTGTGCTACCCCCTTGTGGCATTTGCCCAAAAGGACGAGCAAATGCGCCAGGCGGTGGCCATGATGTTTGAGGGGGAGGTCACGGATGCTGTTTTAGATGAATTTACGCCGATAGAGCATTTGGATAAGGACTACCCAAAGACATTTATCTGGCAGACCAGGGAGGACGAACAGGTGCCCTTTGAGGCCAATGCCCTGGAGATTTACCAGCGCCTTAAAAAGCTTGGGGTGCCCTGCCGCTTAAAGGCTGTGGAACACGGGCTACACGGACTCGGGCTCGGCGAGGGCAGCGAGGCGGCCGGATGGCTGGATGAAGCCGTGGATTTCTGGAAGGAATAGGTTATCCGGCCAAGAACTTAGAACTTTTCCTGTTCTTTTATAAATTGCACCTCATCAAACATTTTGGCGGCGGTAATGCTTGCCATCCCGTCGTAGTAATCATGCCACACATCGGGAGCATAGAGTATTTCCGCCGCCATGCGGGCGGGCAGCAGGGCAGATATGCCGTCATTGATCGCGCCAAGGCAGTCCTTTCTCAGATCTGGGCCGCCCAGAGCCACATACTGGGGATTGAGGATACCGCAGACCCAGCTTATGGTTTTGATCAGCGTTTGTATATACTTGGTGTCACCTGGCGAGCCGGACATATATTCATCAAGGAAAAGATCATTTTCCATAGGAACAAGACCAAGCTCCCCGGCAAAGTTATTGCAGCCGCGGATCACCCTGCCCTCGGAAATAAAGCCGGCGCCCACACAGCCTTTTTCAAAATGCAGATAGGCCATATTGGTCTTTTCCGGCATTTCCTCCGGAAATTCCCGGACATAACAGCGGCCAAAGCCGATGGCCGTGGCATTCATATCATTTTCCAGCACTACCGGGATATTATATTTTTCCGACAGACCTTCTCCGATATCTGCCCGGCATAATTCTTCATCCTCCAGATTCTTTTTCCAATAATAACTGCAGCCGTCCACCACACCTGGAACGCCGATTCCGATAGCTTTAATATTCTTTTTGGTGATCAACTGATCTAAATAGCCGGTAATAACGGATTTATAATCGCCATCCGCCGCCTCTAATATGTTCGTTTCCACGATTTCCTCAAAAACATTGATCAGCAGCGCGTGTACTTTATGATCTCTGAGACAAAAAGCAGCGCCATAGTACATATCCGGCCGGAACTGGTAGCGTTTGGCCTTGCGGCCGCCGCTGGATTCATCAAAGCCCACACACTGGATCTCGCCGTGCTCCAGCATTTCAGTGAGCATGGAGCGGACCGTTGTGGAACTGATATGGGTATCTGCGACGATCTCACCGCGGGTGGCGGTGCGTCTTTTTATAATGGCTTTGCGGATCTGCGAGAGATTGGCCTGCTTTAAAAGCTCGGGGCGGGCGGTTAATGTATTCATAGAAATATCTCCTCCTGCATTTTGTTAATAACTTATATAAGTTTATGATATAAGTATACTGCCTGGATGGGTGGATTGTCAACCCACATGTCATTATATATTAATAATAGGTCATTATCGTTATGTGAAGCAGATCCGAATCTCTGTTAATATTTAAATGCAGAAACTGTTGAGGTGTTGAGCCGTAAAAACTTAAAATCATAAGGAGTGAATTAAATGAACAGCTATACAAATACCTATTGCAACCCGATAAAATTACCGGATTACCCCTATACCCCGTCGGCAAACCCGGATTATAATCCGCCCGAACAAAAATTTGACCCCGCCGCTATGGATGCGGGCGTGCCGCAAAATCTAAAGGATGTATTTGACTTTACCTTTGCCCCGGATGTGCGGGAGCCCTACCGGGAGACCGCAGACCCTACGTGTATGTACTATGATGGCAAATGGTATTTATATCCATCCTGCGGTATGGCCTATGTTTCTGAAGACTTTATCCATTGGGAAAAGCATGAGGTGAGCCCGGCATACATCGGTCATGCACCTACGGTGGTGAAATACAGAGAACAGTTTTTATTTTCCGCCAATTCCGCAGGACTGTGGGTGGCGGATAACCCGCTGGGGCCGCTGACCTTTGTCAATGACTTTCATACGCCATCCGGTGATGTTCTTAAATGTAACGATCCGATGTTGTTTGCCGATGATGACGGCCGCCTGTACTTTTACTGGGGGATGGACAATGAAGGTATCCGTGGCGCCGAGCTGGACCCGGAACATCCGTGGCAGATGATTACCGAGCCAAAGCATATGTTTACCTTTCACCCGGAGCATGAATGGGAGCGGCTGGGCGAGCATAATGAGGATTATGGCAATGCATTTATTGAAGGGGCATGGATGTTTAAATATGGGGATACGTATTATCTGACCTATTCCGCAGCAGGAACAGAGTTTTCAACCTATGCCATGGGCTGTTATAAATCCAGCTCTCCGTTGTCTGGTTTTGTATGTCAGAAACGAAATCCTATCTGTAAGGACACCCATGGCCTTGTGCGCGGTGTCGGCCACGGGAGCATTGTCAAAGGCCCGAAAGATACACTGTGGGTATTTTATACGGTGGCTGTGGGCTATGCCGGTAATCTGGAGCGGCGGATCGGTTTTGATCCGGCGGGCATTGACGAAAATGGAGATTTATATACGATCGCGGCTACGGAAATCCCTCAGTGGGGGCCGGGGATTTCACAACAGCCTCAGCTTGGCAATGATGCCGGACTGGTCTGTGTCAGCGCCAGGAAAAGTGTCCGGGCAACCAGTGCAATGCCGGGGCGTGATCCACTCTATGCTCTGGATGAGAGTATGCTCACCTGGTGGCAGCCCTCAGATGACGATAAGGAAAAACGGTTGGAGGTATTTCTGCGGGGCCGTTTTAATATATCTGCTGTGCGTATATGCTGGCGGGAATGCGGTCTTGACCCGAAGCACGGCGTTCCGACCGGACCTGTTAAATACCGGATTCAGTATAGCATGGATGGACAGGCGTGGAAAACGATGTGTGATATGAGTGGCAATGAAGAGGATTTCCTCGTAGATTACCGGACCTTTGATACGGTGACGGCCAGATATGTGCGCATTGAAATTTACGGGGCGCCGGAAGGAATATCACCGGGGATCACGGATTTATCGGTGTTTGGAACATCCTTTTATAAGGATAATTAAGCATACCCCTTCGGGCACGCGCAAATTTAATACTTACGCATGGGCGCGCTTAGAGCGATAAGGTGATCTTCGCCGAAGTCGATTTCCAATGGCCATATGTTAACAGTTCGTTACCTCTAAGCTGTTACAATGGAAAAAATTCAACTGTTATTCAACTGTAATTCACGAAAAAAAGGTTGAAATTTGGACCAGATTCCTTTATACTAATTTAGTACGAGCTATTCGATTTGATTCCGATGGCTTAAATAATAGAATACATATCCTGAAAGCTGGGTTTAAATTTAACCTGTCGCGGTAAGAACATAAGTCTACCGCGACAGGTTTTTTTGCGCGAAGCAACGAGCCACAAAGGGGAGCTCGCTCACCTTTGCGGCGACTGCCGCGACCCGTCGCCAGACGGGGTGCGCGAAGCAAAACGGCTTTAGGGAGCAGGAGGTTATTATGAGTAAGAAAAGTGGAATGGATATGACGGTGGGAAATCCGGCGAAGTTGATGATCAGCTTCGCAATTCCAATGATTCTCGGAAACATTTTTCAGCAGGTTTACAGCATGGTGGACTCCATTATTGTCGGGCGTTTTGTTGGAAAAAATGCACTGGCAGCCATCGGGGCCACACAGTCGGTGCTGTTTTTGATCATCTGCCTGATCATTGGCCTGACCAATGGAACCTGTATATTAGTATCCCAGTATTTTGGGGCTAAGGATGAGGAGTCGATTAAGAAAATTGCCGGGGCGGCGGTTTATGCATCCGTGCTGGCTTGGGCCTTTATCGCCGTTGTAAGCTTTATATTTTCCGGGCCTATTTTAAGACTCTTAAATACGCCGGAGGAGATCATCCGTGACGCCAGAGCCTATTTGCTGGTGAATACGTTCAGCTCCATTGCGCCGATCGCCTATAACATGTTTGCCAATATCATGCGGGCGCTGGGGGATTCTAAAACATCGCTGTATGCGCTGGTCATTTCATCCTGTGTCAACATCGTTCTGGATCTGCTTTTTGTCGTGACCTTTGGCTGGGGCGTGATTGGTGCCGGTGCCGCGACGGCCATTGCCCAGGTATTGTCCGGAGTATTTTGCTTTTATATTATTAAAAAGAAACATACGGTGCTGCACTTGAGCAGCAGGCACCTCGTATTTCATCCGAAAACCATGGGGCAGATCATTAAGATCGGTATTCCCATGGCGGTACAAAATGCCGTGACCTCCCTGGGAATGATGTTTGTCCAGTCATTGATTAATGGCTATGGAACAAATACGGTGGCGGCCTACACTGCGGCCAATAAGATCGACCAGATTGCGCTGATGCCGCTGCAAAGTCTCGGCATGGCATTGTCTACATACACCGGACAGAATTATGGTTCCGGAAATATCCGGCGCATTAAGCAGGGTGTGGGGATCAGTGCTGGCCTGAGTCTTGGCGTGGGCATTATGCTTATGGTTATTATACTTCCGCTTTCAGGTCCTCTGGTGACGCTGTTTGTTTCGGCAAAGGAAGTGGAGGTGATCGCCATCGCCAAGGAGTATTTGCGGATCGTGGCGCTGTTTTACTGGCTGTGCGGGCTGATGAATATATTCCTGAGTCTGTACCGGGGGATGGGAAAAATGTTTATTTCCACATGCAGCAGTATGCTGGAGCCGGCAGCCAAAGTAATTGCTGCCTTTGCATTTGGAAATATTTTCGGCCGCATTGGCCTGTGGGCCGCCTGGCCGGTGGGATGGGCCTTTGCGCTGGCGCTGCCGCTCATTTTATTTGTGACAGGGAAAGCCTTTAAGGGGGTTAAGCTGGCCCGGATTAAAAAAGATTAAAGTGAAAAAAACTAACATTCATCTAACAAACCATATGTTATCATGTCTTCAGTAACCCGGAGCAATCAAACAAAACGGGGAAATAAAAAAGGAGAGATAACATATGAGAAATAAAGTGATCACGAAGCTAACGGTAATTCTTTTACTTACAGCAATACTATCCGGCTGTGCCGCACCAAAAAACGGCGGCGCCGCAAATAGCACGGCCGGCTTTGAGACGAGTACCCAGGCAAACGCTGCGGCCGGCACTGAGACCGGTACCCAGGCAAATGCCGTGGCCGGTACTGAGCCAAGTACCCAGAACGCTCAGGCCAGCACTACGGCCGGCACTGATGCGGCCGCCGATGAGAGCAGTAAGACAGCCGCCACCCTTGGCGAGCTGGCCGACTTTTTCATCCAGGCCGCCGATGATTACCGG
Organism: Lachnospiraceae bacterium; assembly: GCA_902363555.1. Classification (GTDB taxonomy): domain Bacteria; phylum Bacillota; class Clostridia; order Lachnospirales; family Lachnospiraceae; genus Catenibacillus. The sequence goes on from CABJAM010000003.1 coordinate 169,740, forward strand.
AGTGATAAGCAGCACAATGACCGCAGCGCTGTGATGGAAGGCTTTAATGCATCGGATAAGGCCACACGGCTTCAGATGCTCGTTCTAGCCGGGCGGGCATTTGGACCGCTGCCGGAGCCTGTGGGAAATGCAAAGAAGATGGCGCCGGGGGACGTGGATTTAAGCGATGTGCCGGAGTGGGCCAGAACAGAGCTGCAAAATCTGAATGATAGCGGTATACTGGCGGCATCGGATCTGAACCGCGAAACAAACGGCCAGACCACAAATATCATGGATACGCCGGCGGATATGAAGGATGCGAAAATCATTGCAGCCCGTCTGTTTGCAGTAAAAGGAACGAACCTGAAGGATGACTTTTTTGCCACTGTAAATAAAAAGAGTATGGAAGGTCTGGAAATTCCCGAAGGCGATGAAACTGTGGGCGGCTCCAGTGCTGTGACGGCCAGGACGGATAAACAGCTTGCCGATCTGATCGATGAAATTGTAAACAGCAGCGCGGATTATCCTGTGGGAAGTGCCGAACAAAAAATCAGAGATTTGTATAAAAATTATGAAGATAAGCAGGCCCGCAACGCGGCTGGCATTAAGCCGCTCCAAAAATATCTGGATGCTGTGGATAAGGCGGAAAACTTCTCACAATTAAATGAAGCCATCGCCCAGGCGGTCAATGCACTTGGGAACTTTGCCAACGGCCTTTTTGCCGGAATCCCTGTCGTTGACACAAAGGACAGCTCCCGGAAGGTTTTACAGCTTATGACCATGGGGCCCAGCCTGATGCCCGGGGATTACGACGACCCGGAAGGTGAAAGCTATACCACCTACAAAAATTCCATGATCGAGCAGCTTATGACCACCGGTGAAAGCCGCGAAAATGCGGAAAAACACGCGGAAGCCATATTAAGGCTTGAAAAGGATCTGGCCGGACATATGAGAGATTGGAGCGACAGCTCGGAATTACCGGAGTCAAAATACTATACACAAAAGCTTTTGGATGAAATGATGCCGCAGGCCAATGTATCCCAGCTCTTAACGGCTATCGGACTGAAGTCGGATGTGAAAATGATCGTTTTTGATGATCAGCAGTTTGAAGCTTATGCAAAATGGTTTACTGAGGAAAATCTGGAGATTTTTAAGGCCATAGAAAAGATTTCACTTCTGAGCAGTTACAGTTCCTATTTGAGCGAGGAGCTGGCTGAAAAATTCGGAAATAATGATATCCCGTCAGGAGATATTGCTGTACAGAATTTTCTGTCTGAGGAGCTGGGTCAGCTCTATGTCAGCCGCTATTTTCCGGAAGAATCCAAGGCCGAGATCGAGCAGATGGTAAAAATGATGATCGAAACCTATAAAGCCCGAATCCAGCGTCTGGACTGGATGGAGGAGAGTACAAAGGCGGAGGCGATAAAAAAGCTGGATGCCATGAATGTCCTCATCGGATATCCGGATGAATGGAATTTTAACAAAGCAGTGATTCTCAGTGGAAGTGACGGCGGCAGCTTTTTTGATAATGTTGCGGCATCTGAGGTGGAAAAATGGAAAAATCAACTGGAGGAGCTGGACAAACCGGTGGATAAACGCAGATTTGTGCTGGCAGCATATACGGTCAATGCAGCGGCCAATCGAAGTACGAATACGATCCTTTTTCCGGCCGGTATTTTACAGGCGCCGTTTTATGATAAAAATGCTTCCTTTGAAACTAATCTGGGAGCGATCGGAAGCACCATTGCCCATGAGATCACTCACATATTTGACGACGGCGGCGCTCAGTTTGACGCTCAGGGCAATATGCGCAACTGGTGGGGCGATGAGGATTATGACCATTTTAAGGCGCTTTGCACGAAAGCTGCGGCTTTCTATGATGGACAGGAGGCAGTTGTGGGAGCCACGGTCAACGGCGCGGATACGCTCAGCGAGAATATTTCGGATATCGGCGGTATCGCCTGCGGACTGGAAATTCTCTCAGGCATGGACAACCCGGACTATGACGCCTTTTTCCGAAGCTATGCCAGCCAATGGCTGCGGATCGGCAGTTATGATACACTGGCCGAGCTGGCCATAACGGATATGCATGCGCCCAACAATCTGCGCTGTAACCGTGTGCTGGCAAATTTTCAGGAGTTTTATGATACGTATGATATCCAGCCCGGCGACGGTATGTATGTGGCCCCTGAAGACCGCATAAAAATCTGGTAATTCAATACTTTATTATTTATATGGCGCGGGGCCGGCGGATTGTCGGAACCGCGCCATTGACAGCCCGGCCAGAATCCGATACACTGAAAAAAAGTGTGTTGGAGGTTGTGAAAATGAAGTTGTTGTTGGTGGAGGATGATCTGCTGTTATCTAAAAATGTGGCCCGGGGCCTTGGTTTAATGGGCTATGCCGTGGATTGCGCTTACGATGGCGAAGAAGCGCTGTATATGTATGAGCTCAACGATTACGATCTTATGATCCTGGATTTAAATCTTCCTGTTTTGGACGGCATGGAGGTGCTTTTGCGTATTCGGGAGAACGACAAGGATTTTCGGATTCTTATATTGTCGGCCAGAAATACACTTGAGGACAAGATTGACGGTCTGGATAACGGCAGCAATGATTATCTGACAAAGCCTTTTGAATTTCTGGAATTGGAGGCGCGTATCCGAAGCCTTCTCCGGCGAAGCTTTACGACCCGGGATACCGCGCTGCACTGCGGCCGCCTGAAGATGGATACTGCCGGGCATAAGGTCTGGTATGATCAAACGCCGGTGGAGCTGACGAAAAAGGAATATGCTCTGCTGGAATATCTGATGGTCCATACCGGACGTGTGGTCAGCGCAGAGGAGCTGATCGAGCACGCCTGGGACAGTGATACCGATCTGTTTTCCAATTCCTTCCGTTTTCACATCCACTCCCTGCGCAAAAAGCTGGATAATGCCGGAGCTGCGCAGTACATTGTCACTCAGCGCGGGCAGGGCTACTGCCTGCAATGTCCGAAGGAGGATAAAACATGAAAAAATATTCATTGCAGCTTCGCCTTACGGTTGCCGTAGGTTTGATTTTACTGGCTGTATGTGCGCTGCTTACGATAAATTCTTTGTTTTCTGCCAATACTTATTATGGGGATTATGCCAAATTGATGGAAGATGGGTTGATCGAGTATGATTCTGCGCTGACCGAGAGTGAAAGTTCCCTTTATACCCAGCAGCAGGAATACTCTCAGGAATTTTATAATGAGGCGTCTCAAAAGTTTTCACTTCAATCCATACTGGCTATGGCTGTTATCGTTATCGTGGCTTTGGCAGTGACCTACGTGGCTACGGGGCGTATGCTCAGGCCGATGAAGGATTTGACGGATTTTGCACAGGCGGTGGACGAGCATAATATGGATCAGAGGATGCCGCTTGATAAAACCGGGGGCGAGGTGCTTGTGCTGGCGGAAGCTTATAACCGTATGCTGGACCGGCTGCAGGAAGCCTTTTTGATCCAGAAAAGCTTTGCATCCAATGCCGCCCATGAGCTGAAAACACCGTTGGCGGTCATAAAATCCTCCCTTCAGGTGCTGGAAATAAATCCTTCGCCGCAAATTGAAGATTATAAGGAGTTTATGTCGGATACCGGGCAGAGCCTGGAGCGGATCATAAAAACAGTGGACGGCCTGCTCACGCTGGCAAATCCGGCCGCGGCCGACACCGATTCGCCAGTAGCGCTTGTTCCGGTAGCGGAGCAGGCCGTGCATGAGCTTTCTGCCCGGGCAATGGCCGGGCAGGTGTCGGTGACCATTATCGGCGATACGTCGCTTACTGTATATGGAAATTACAGCCTGCTTTACCGTGCGGTCTTTAATCTCATAGAAAATGCCATTAAGTATAATCGGCCGGGGGGAACGGTGTCCATTACCCTGAAAGCGGACGGGGATAAGGCCTTGGTCATCGTTGCAGACAGCGGTATAGGGATGGAACCGGCGGTCCTGAGTCATATATTTGAGCCCTTTTACCGGGCGGACCCGTCACGCTCCCAGAAAATCCCGGGCTCCGGCCTTGGTCTTGCCGTGGTGAAAATGATACTGGAGCGCCACGGGGGCACCATTAAGGCAGAAAGTGAGCCGGGAGCCGGCTCGGTATTTACCGTATGTCTAGGGCTGACTGAAACTTCAAAAGTTTAGATCGGCAAAGGAAACGGACATGATTGTGCCTGGCGGCCCAATCATCACTATACATGAAAGCCGATTGCTCCGTGCCCCCCACTTGATGACTTTCATAGGAAATTGACATGATAATAACGTAACAAAGTTGATGATTGTATGTTCGGGTTTAAAAAAGCAATGAAAAATATGAATTTTCAACAATTTTCCCTTGAAAAAATTGGCTAAACGCGATAGAATAAAATCGGCAGAGAATTTGATAATTTTTATAAAATTTATTAACATGGAGGGCTAAAAATGAGCAATTCTAAGCAACTGTCAGCAAGAGAAAGAATTAATTTAGTGCTTGATGACAATAGTTTTGTGGAGATCGGTGCTTTCGTTCATGCCAGAAGCACAGATTTCAACATGACGAACATTGAGACTCCGGCAGACGGCGTTATCACCGGCTATGGCATTATCGACGGCAATCTTGTCTATGTGTACAGCCAGGACGCTTCTGTAATGAACGGGGCCGTTGGCGAAATGCATGCCAAAAAAATATCAAAGATTTATGATCTGGCCTTAAAGGTCGGCGCTCCGGTCATCGGACTTGTGGACTGTGCAGGTATGCGTCTTCAGGAAGCTACTGATGCTCTGAACGCATTTGGTGAGCTGTATTTCAAACAGACGATGGCTTCCGGCGTGATTCCCCAGATCACAGCGATATTTGGAACATGTGGCGGCGGTGTGGCTATGATTCCCGCGCTGACCGATTTCACATTTATGACGAAAGAAAATTCCCGCCTGTTTGTAAACACACCCAATGCACTGGATGGCAATGAAATCTCCAAGTGTAATACGTCCACCTGCGATTATCAGAGTGCTGTGGCAGGTACCGTGGATGTTGTGGGCGAAACAGATGAAGAGGTTCTTTCAAAAATCCGTGAACTCGTATCCATTCTTCCGGCCAATAACGAAGATGAGAGCGATTACACAGAGTGTATGGATGATTTAAACAGAGAGAATGCGGTGCTTGCCTCTGTCAAAGATACCGCATATATTCTTAAAGATATTTCTGATGGGTATATGTTCTTTGAATGTAAAGCAGATTACGCAAAAGAGATGGTGACTGGTTTTATACGTCTTAACGGTATGACCGTGGGCGCTGTGGCGAACCGCAGTGAGATCCTTGGTGAGGATGGCAGTGTGGCCGCCGAGCTGGATGGGGTACTGACCACTGACGGCGCTAAAAAAGCCGCTGAATTTGTTTCCTTCTGCGATGCATTTTCCATTCCTGTACTTACACTTGTAAATGTTAAAGGATATAAAGCAACGATCGAAGAAGAAAAGACCATTGCCAAAGCCTGTGCAAAGTTGACCTATGCTTTTGCCAATGCCACAGTGCCCAAGGTGACCGTAGTGATCGATAAAGCTTACGGCAGCGCATATCTGGCCATGAACAGCCGTCATATCGGCGCAGATGTGGTTTATGCTTATCCGGATGCCGAGATTGGCATGATGAACGCCACATCGGCTGTAAAGATCATGTATGCGGATGAAATTGCTGCATCCGGCAACGGCGCGGCATTGATCGCAGAGAAGGCCGCTGAATATGAAGCGCTTCAGACAAGCCCGGCGTCCGCAGCATCCAGAGGTTATGTGGACGATATCATCGAGCCGGCTGCCACACGTAAGCGTGTGATCGCTGCTTTTGAGATGTTGTATACAAAAAGAGAGGATCGTCCTGACAAGAAACACGGCACGATTTAGAAAGAGGTGAATGTTCCATGAAAAAGCTCGTTGCATTACTATGTATGTTTACCTGCATCTTTTCATTGACTGCCTGTGCGAAGGGCGATACGACGGATTATACGGCGAAATATGATAAGGACAGTCTGCGCGAGAGCACGCAGTACGTTATCACTCAGCTGGAGTCTATGGAGGATTCGCAGCTGGAACAGATCGTGAATATGAAAAACGAAAAGATATCCAGTGATCTGGATGCGGCCAAAGCTGTAAAGGCCAGCTACAAATCCTGGCTGGATGCAAAGCCGGAGCTGGGTGCTTATACGCCGTCCGATGCCGATGAATTTGTACTGGAAGCCGATGACGACGGTGTTACAGCCACATTGACGGCTACATTTGCCAACCGTCAGGCGAAGGTGATCGTTCGTTATACCGATGAAAACCAGTTGGATACATTTAAGTTCCAGCCCATTTACAGCACCGGGGAAAGTCTTGCCAATGCAGGCCTGAACACGTTGATCGGTATGGGAACCGTATTCGTGATCCTTATTTTCATTTCCTTCCTTATTTACTTATTCAAATATATCAATAAGGCGGAAATGTATTTCACACAGCGTAAAGACCGCAAAGGTGCACAGCAGGAGGATAACTTTGTTCCTGTGGATCCGGCAAATGCTCCGGCAGTCCTTGACGAAGTATCCGAAGAAGTCGATGACCTTGAACTGGTGGCTGTGATCACAGCCGCAGTAGCAGCTTCCATGAACACATCCGTGGATCAGCTGGTTGTCCGTTCGATTAAGAGAAAAAATACGAATAAATGGCAGAAGGCCTGAAATTAGGAGGATATCATAATGAAAAATTATATTATTACTGTCAATGGCACAAGTTATGAAGTTTCTGTTGAAGAAGCCGGTGCATCCACGCAGCCGGTAACTGCCGCACCTGTGCAGATGGCCGCCCCGAAAGCTGCCCCTAAAAAAGCCGCAGCACCTGCATCCGCAGCCGGTTCTGTTGCTGTAAACGCTCCGATGCCCGGTAAGATTTTAGCTGTTAAGGCAAATGCCGGCGCCGCAATCAAAAAAGGTGATGTAATCCTTGTTCTTGAAGCTATGAAGATGGAAAATGAAATCGTAGCTCCTCAGGACGGTACAATTGCTAGTGTCAATGTAGCTGTTGGCGATTCCGTAGAAGCCGGCGCCGTATTGGCTACAATGAACTAGAATTTGCATACTCACGTGTAAATTCCCAAAATAACTCATGGGAGGTTAAAAAATGGATTACATTATTACTACTTTGGGAAATCTGGTTCATCAGACAGCATTTTTTAATTTGACCATAGGCAATCTCTTAATGGTATTTGTGGCCTGCTTCTTTTTGTTTCTTGCCATAAAGAAGGGCTATGAACCGTTGCTCCTTGTTCCGATTGCTTTTGGTATGCTTCTGGTCAATCTTTACCCAGATATTATGAAGACTGTTGAGCAGGCTGCCGCTGACGGCAGTACCTCCGCCGGTCTTTTGCATTATTTCTTCCTTGGAGATGAGTGGGGCATCTGGCCGTCGCTGATCTTCCTGGGCGTAGGTGCCATGACCGACTTTGGTCCGCTGATCGCCAATCCTAAGAGCTTCCTTTTAGGCGCGGCTGCTCAGTTTGGTATCTTTTTTGCATACCTTGGCGCTATTTTACTTGGCTTTTCCAATGAAGCGGCTGCTGCCGTATCCATCATTGGCGGCGCTGACGGTCCTACTTCCATTTTCCTGGCAGGTAAGCTTGGCCAGGCCGAATTGATGGGCCCCATTGCCGTGGCCGCCTATTCCTATATGTCTCTTGTTCCGATCATTCAGCCGCCGATTATGAAGCTGCTGACGACGAAAAAAGAGCGTGCGATCAAGATGGAACAGCTCCGTCCGGTATCCAGACTGGAAAAAATCCTGTTCCCGATCATTGTTACAATCGTTGTTGTATTGATTCTTCCAACGACAGCGCCTCTGGTAGGTATGCTTATGCTTGGTAACCTGTTCAGAGAATCCGGTGTTGTTAAGCAGCTCATGGAAACCGCATCCAATGCCCTGATGTATATTGTAGTTATTTTGCTCGGTACGTCGGTGGGTGCTACGACCAGTGCGGAAGCCTTTCTGAACTGGACAACGCTTAAGATCGTGGCCCTCGGTCTGGTTGCTTTTATTGTGGGTACAGCGACAGGTGTGCTTTTTGGCAAGCTGATGTGTCTGGCGACCCATGGAAAGGTAAATCCGCTGATCGGTTCCGCCGGTGTGTCTGCTGTACCTATGGCCGCCCGTGTATCTCAGAAGGTGGGCGCCGAAGCCGATCCGACCAACTTCCTGCTCATGCATGCCATGGGCCCCAACGTTGCCGGTGTTATCGGTACGGCCGTAGCCGCAGGTACTTTTATGGCGATCTTTGGTGTCGTGTGATTTTCGTTACTGTTTATTGGCCTGCCAGTGAACCGTAACTGATTTCCAGGTAAAACAGTATTACCGATTGTAAGATATGAGCTTATAAAATAACAGGAGGAAAAGTTATGTCAGAACAAGTTAAAAAACCCGTTGGCATTACCGAGACGATTTTGCGTGATGCGCATCAGTCTCTGATTGCCACACGTATGTCCACGGAACAGATGCTTCCGATCATAGATAAGATGGATAAAGTCGGCTACCACTCCGTAGAATGCTGGGGCGGCGCTACTTTTGATGCTTCCCTGCGTTTCCTCAAGGAAGATCCATGGGAGAGACTTCGTAAATTAAGAGCAGGCTTTAAAAATACAAAGCTGCAGATGCTGTTCCGCGGCCAGAATATTTTAGGCTACAGCCATTATGCCGATGATGTGGTGGAATATTTCGTACAGAAATCCATTGCCAACGGTATCGATATCATCCGTATTTTCGATGCTTTAAATGACCTGCGTAACCTGGAGACGGCTGTGAAGGCTACGGTGAAGGAGGGCGGACATGCTCAGATCGCTCTTTCCTATACGCTGGGTGATGCTTATACGCTGGATTACTGGAAGGATATTGCCAAGCGGATCGAGGATATGGGTGCAAATTCCATCTGTATCAAGGATATGGCCGGTCTGCTTGTGCCTTATGAAGCGACCCGTCTGGTGTCTGCTCTTAAAGCGGCTACAGATCTGCCGATCCAGATCCATACCCATTACACAAGCGGTGTGGCTGCCATGACTTATTTGAAGGCTGTGGAAGCCGGTGCTGATGTGATCGATACGGCCATGTCTCCGTTTGCTATGGGTACAAGCCAGCCGGCAACCGAGGTTATGGTGGAAACCTTCCGCGGTACACCGTATGATACCGGCTATGATCAGAATCTTTTAGCTGAAATTGCCGACTATTTCCGCCCGATGCGCGAGGAAGCTCTGGCTTCCGGCCTTATGAGCACCAAGGTGCTGGGCGTTAATATCAAGACCCTGATGTATCAAGTGCCCGGCGGTATGTTATCCAACCTTGTATCTCAGTTAAAGGATGCTCATGCTGAGGATAAGTATCAGCAGGTGCTTGAGGAGATCCCAAGAGTCCGCAAGGATTTTGGCGAGCCGCCTCTGGTTACTCCGTCATCTCAGATCGTGGGTACTCAGGCTGTGCTTAATGTGCTTATGGGTGAGCGTTATAAGATGATCACCAAGGAGAGCAAGGCTCTGCTCCGCGGTGAGTATGGACAGACCGTTAAGCCGTTTAATAAGGAAGTGCAGAAGAAGGCCATCGGCGATGAGCAGGCGATCACCTGCCGTCCGGCGGATCTGATCAAGCCTCAGTTGAAGGAGATCGAATCGAAGATGTCTCAGTGGAAGCAGCAGGATGAGGATATTTTGTCTTATGCACTGTTCCCACAGGTGGCTGAGGAGTTCTTTAAGTATCGTGAGGCTCAGCAGACGAAGGTGGACCCTACGGTGGCGGATTCTAAGAACGGGGTTTATCCGGTTTAAGACGCGTTTTCCGGCGCGCTGTGTTTTGATGGCCGCTGGGGCGCGCTCCATGCGGTTAGGTATGCCCCTTCGGGCACGCGCAAAGTTAATGCTTGCGCATGGGCGCGCTTCGCGCGGTAAGGTATAATAAAACAGGGGTGAAACTGGCTGTAATGCTGTTTCACCCCTGTTTTTTTAGGCCCTGCCGTAGCCCAAAATTCCCGCGAATACACGCAGTTTTTATGGGGTTGGCAGGGGTGCTTGCTTGAAGGCTTCTATGAAGTCGGTGATGTAGTCGGCCATGGTAGCGAGCATTTCCTGGCCCCATTCTTTGGTTGCCTGGGTGGGGGCATCAGGGCCGATCCAGCCGTTGTCGCTGTAATTGTGGGCTTCGCGGGGGATGGAGATGGTGCCGCCTTTGAAGGCGACGTTGTTGAAGCCGATGGTGGGGAGGGCGTCGCCGATGTCGTTTTTCAGGAGCTGGGGCTGGGTGATCTGGTCCATGTCGATGTAATCGGGATTTACGGCCATGACACCGGCGGTTTCTTCGGCGCCGCCGTGGCCGCCCTTCCAGGCTGGATTAAGTTCACCGGCGATGAGCCACCAGTTGATGAGGGCCAGGAGAGAGCCTTTTTTGTGAAGTCCGAGGCCTACGGATTCGATGGTTTTGATGTTGCCGCCGTGACCGTTGAGAATGATGAATTTCCGGATGCCGTAGCGGTACAGGGCGTCAGTGATGCGGGTAAGGACCAGGGTGAGTCCGTCAAGGCCCAGGGAAATGGTGCCGGGGAAGCCCATGAGCTGGTCGGTGGCTCCGTAGGGAAGGGTGGGAGCGATGAGAATGTCTGTTTTTTGCTCCATCAGCTCCAGGATTTTGTCGGGAATGAGCATGTCCGTTCCCAGGGGCATGTGGCGGCCGTGGCTTTCGATGCTGCCGATGGCGATAACGGCCATGTCATGGTAAGGACTTTCTTTTAGATAGTTCGATACCCTTAACCATGAATTTTGTGCAATACGCATGTGAAACACCTCCAAATTTGTTGAACATTATTACTGATAACAAGTATACACTCTTGTTGAATAATGTCAATATTTACAAAAGTTTGATGATAAAAGTAAAATCTTAGGTAGATAAGTATTGACAAATTTGCTATTAGGATTTATTATATTATTCATCTACGATTGGAGAATGTGGACAGTTTCACTGTATATAATTAACAGTTTAGTACGCTAAAATGTGTGGGATTTTACTGAATTTTACTACTTTTTGAAAGTAAAATCAGATGTAAAATTTTACATTTAGATTTGCGCGAAGCAACGAGCCGCGAAGGGGAGCTGGCTCACCTTTGCGGCGACTGCCGCGACTGGCGGAGCGAAGCGGAGCAAGGTGCGCAAAGCGGAGCCGGGGCGTCTTGTTTTATGCAGTGTCACTGTATGTCAGATCGTGTTTTTGTGCCCGAAGGGGCATATGTTGTCGGGCGGCGAGTATATATTGCGTAAGTACGGCAGTAAAATACATAGATGTGGAGGATGGATTATGTTGATGAGACAGATTATGGATGTTTACGATTTGCTTGACAGAGCGGATACATCCGGTGCATTAGTTGCGGATTATATGAAGGGGCTGGGCGCTGATGATGTGACAGTGACTACGATCACTGGAAAGAAGGGCTCTACGGATATGATCTGTATACGTATCCCTGGTACGAAAGGGAAGAGTAAAGGGATGGATGCGCCGACCATGGGTGTTTTAGGGCGCCTCGGCGGTCTTGGAGCCCGCCCGGAGCAGATCGGCTTTGTGTCGGATGGTGACGGTGCTCTGGTGGCTTTGTCTGTTGCCGCCAAGCTTTTAGATATGAAGGCTAAAGGTGATGATCTGGAGGGGGATGTGGTCGTTTGTACACATGTATGTCCGGATGCACCGACAAGCCCGCACAAGCCTGTGCCATTTATGGGCTCACCTGTGGATATGGCCACGGTGAATAAGCACGAGGTGGACGGCAGTATGGACGCCATCCTTTCTGTGGATACGACCAAGGGCAACCGTGTCATTAATACGCGGGGCTTTGCTATTTCTCCGACCGTAAAGGAAGGCTACATATTAAGAGTCAGCGAGGACCTGCTGGATATTATGCAGATGACCACAGGGAAGCTCCCCTATGTATTTGCGCTGAGTACTCAGGATATAACCCCGTATGGCAATGATATTTATCACATTAACAGTATCCTGCAGCCAGCCACAGCGACGGATGTTCCGGTGGTGGGCGTGGCTATTACCACAGAAGCGCCGGTGGCCGGATGTGCTACGGGAGCCAGCCATATTACCGATCTTGAGGAGGCCGCCCGCTTTGTTCTGGAGACTGCCAAAGCTTACGGCAGAAAGCAGTGCAGCTTTTATGATGAAGATGAGTATGAAAAGATCGTGGAAAAATACGGTTCCATGACCCATTTACAGACCCTGGGTAAGTGATCGTACGCAGTGTGTCACATGGGATTATTTTTTTGATTACAACCGCAGGATGTATGGAGAGCGTATGTCATGCGTTTGTATATAGAAGTATTGCGCTATGCGCAGGAAGGCCATCGATCTTCATTTGAATATGGATGGCCGGAGAGAAAAAGGAGGTAAAAAACATGAAAAGATTCAAAAGATTAGCTGCGATTTCCATGGCTGTCTGCCTGAGTGTTTCCATGCTTGCAGCCTGCGGCAACGGCGGTTCCAAAGATACAAAACCAGCCGAGAACAAAGCCGGGGAGACAAGTGCAGCAGGAGATGCAGGTGAATCCAAAGCAGAAGAAACCACTGCCGGTGCACCGGCGACGGAAGCTGCAAACGTAAGCGAAGAAGACAAATACGGCGGAGTGCTTAATATCGCACTTGCTTCCACCGCAAGCAACATCGACCCGATCAAATATACGGGTGTGTATGAGAACCAGATTATTGCCAGCATCTGTGATACTCTGATCACATACAGCGATGATCTGACAGAATTCATTCCATGTCTTGCAACGGAATGGTCTGCAAATGAAGCTGGCGATGTATATACATTCAAATTAAGAGAGGATGTATATTTCCAGCCTGGTAAATATCAGGAAGGCCGCAAGATGACCGCAGAGGACGTGAAGTACTCCCTTGAGCGCTCTGCCAACGAATCCGCACTGGCCAGACTGGCAATGCTCGATCACTGTGAAGTTATCGATGAATTTACTGTGGAATGTCACCTGAAATCCCCCAACGCTTCCTTCATTGCTGCTTTATATAATGGCGGTAACGTTATTGTTCCTAAAGAAGAAGCTGAAGGCTGGGGCGATGAGTTCGGCGCTCACCTTGTAGGTACAGGTCCGTTTATGATGGCCGAAAATGGCTGGAAGACCGATGAGAGCTGCGAGCTTGTAAGATTTGACAATTACTGGGGCCAGAAGCCATATCTGGATGGTGTGAAGTATGTATACATCTCCGATGTTAATCAGAGAGTAAATGCATTAAAGACCGGCGAGATCGATGTGGCCAATGACTTGAGAGATGAAGGTATCCAGTCCGTTATGAATGATGATAGCCTGACAATGGTACAGATTCCAGGCATGGGTGTAAGCTACATTTATTTTAACATGAAGAAGGGCCCGACTGCAGATATCAAGGTACGTCAGGCGCTTCAGATGGCTTTTGACCGTGAGTCCGTATGTAAGGCTCTGTATCAGTATAATGACGGTCAGGTAGGCTGGCTGGCACTTCCTCCGGGATCCTGGGGCTATGACGAATCTCTGATCGATATCGTTCCCAAGTATGATCCTGAAGGCGCAAAAGCCCTTCTTGCCGAAGCCGGATATCCGGATGGATTCAGCCTGGAATACTATACAGGTGACACTGCCACATCCAAGAAGATCGGTGAGATCTTCCAGCAGTTCATGGCAAAGATTGGTGTTACCGTGGAGATCAAACAGGCTGCATGGGGAACCTTCAGTGAGATCGGTGCTTCCGGTAATGCGGATGTTATCGCTATGAGCTGGACATGGGATCCGGATCCATATTTCTACTTAAACAAGATGTTCCACAAGGAAAGCCTTGGCACTCTGGGTAACGGACAGCAGTTCGATATTCCTGAGGTTAATGATCTGTTAGACCAGGCTGTGACTATTTCCGATCAGGCTGAAAGAGCTAAGCTTTACAAAGAAGCACTCAAGCTGATCACCGAGCAGTATGCTCAGATCGACTATGCAGTAACCAACGTTAATGTTGGCCTGAGTAACAAAGTTCAGGGCTATCCGGTACGTGCGGATAAGACCATCGTTGTTACAAACGACGCCACCATTAATACATGGAAGCTTAAATAATATTTAAACGAGTAATAGAACAGGGCGCTGCGGGCTCCGATAAAAAAGCCCGCGGCGGCAGCTCTGTTATCAGGCAGGCCATTGCAAAATATTCAAGCCGCGGCAATGTCGCCGGCGGTTTTATTTAATATTTTGTAATGGCTTGTATTATTTGTTTCCCTGACCGCGTGAAGCGCACCCATGCGTAGCATTACTTTGCGCGGTTCCAATTATTGCAGGAAGGAGATGTTCATTTAATGTTAAAAATCATCTTAAAGCGAATACTGCAATTGATTCCTGTGTTGCTGATAACAATGAGTATTACCTTTGTTATTACCCGTGTACTTCCGGGTAATCCGGCGGTGACAATCCTTGGACCTCAGGCCACACCGGAAGCGATTGAAAAAATGGAGGAGGAGATGGGGCTTAACGATCCTCTTCCCATACAGTATATAAATTACATAAAGGGTGTGCTTACCGGTGACCTGGGTACATCTTACCGGTACAATCAGCCGGTTGCTACTCTGATCCTTGATAAATTGCCCAATACCCTGCAGTTGGCTTTAGCCAGTCTGATCATAGCACTTGTCATTGGTATTCCGGTGGGCCTTTTGTCTGCGGTAAAGCAATATTCTATTTTTGATTATGTGTCAATGTTTCTGGCACTCATAGGTGTATCGATCCCGTCTTTCTGGCTGGGCCTTATGCTTGTCCTTGTATTCAGCGTAAATCTGGGCTGGCTCCCGACCATGGGTATGGGAAGCATGGCAGCCGGATTTGGCGATGTGCTCATACATCTTATTCTTCCGGCGTTTTGTCTGTCCACAGGCAGTATGGCCAATTTTGCCCGGATCAGCCGCTCCAGTATGCTGGAGGTGCTGGATCAGGATTATATGAAAGCAGTGCGTGCCAAGGGTATCCGTGAGTCCGTTGTTGTTATGAAGCACGGCTTTAAAAATGCGCTGCCTCCTATTGTGACGGTTTTGGGTATGCGTATATCTGCATTGATGACCGGCGCGATCATGGTTGAATCTATTTTCTCCTGGCCGGGTATCGGACGTTTGATCGTCGATGCTATCAATAATAATGACTATGAATTAATTCAGGGGTCTGTTTTGTTCATGGCGGTATTGTATGTCCTTGTCAACCTTGCGGTGGACATTGCCTACTTGTATATCAACCCCAAAGTAAGTTATGTTTCCGAAAGGAGGGCAGGCTGATGGCAGATTTAAAGAGCAGCAGGCAGGCCGACAGCGGACTGAGTGAAAAGAAACAGCAGGAGATGCTTCTAAAAGAACGCAGAGCCAATAATGCATGGCATAAGTTGAGAAGAAATAAATCAGCTATGGTAGGTCTTGTCTTAATTTTGTTTGTAATCCTTATGGCTATTTTTGGACCGTTTTTTATGTCCAAGGACCCGGCCGGTATGGACTTTATGAATATGTATGCAAAACCCGGAACACCTGGTTTTCCTCTAGGAGCGGATGGTACGGGCCGTGATATATTGACCCGCCTGATCTATGGCGCACGGGTTTCTATACTTGTTGCCGTCGGCGGTATGGCCGTCGGTGCTGTGATCGGTATTTTGATCGGTCTTGTTTCCGGTTACTGCGGCGGTGGTGTCGATGCAGTGCTTATGCGTATTATGGATGGTATGTCCGCATTCCCATTTGTTCTTTTGGCATTAATGCTTATGACCGTGCTTGGTCAGGGAATGAATAACGTTATTCTTGCCATCGGTATTGCCAGTGTGCCCGGCTACGCCCGGATGACGCGGGGGCAGGTGCTGGTGGTTAAGAATGAGGAATACATAAAGGCTGTTAAAGCGCTGGGCGGAAGCAGCAGCCGTATTTTGTTCAGACATGTTCTGCCCAATGTTGTCTCTGAATTGATCGTTTATGCAACACTGAATGTCGCCAGCGCTATTTTAACGGAGGCTTCCTTAAGCTTCCTCGGTATGGGAATCACACCGCCGCAGGTTTCCTGGGGCTCCATACTTAAAGAAGGTCAGGACTGTCTTCAGACAGCCGGCCATGTGGCTACATTTTCCGGTATCTGTATCCTGATCACGGTGCTTGGATTTAACCTCCTTGGCGATGGTATCCGTGACGTGCTGGATCCGAAGATGAAGAAATAAGAGAGGAGAACGGCCATGAGTGATAAACCTTTATTGCAGGTGAAAGACCTGAAAACCTATTTCTTCACCGCCAGCGGCACAGCTAAGGCTGTGGATGGTGTCACCTTCAGCCTGGACAGCGGCAAGACCCTTGGTATTGTGGGCGAATCCGGTTCCGGCAAAAGTGTGACCTCCAACTCCATTATGCGCCTTCTTCCAAAGAACGGCAAAATTGTCGGAGGAGAAATATTATTTGAAGATAAAGACCTGGCGAAGGTGAAAATGTCCGAGATGCTTGAAATCCGCGGCAAGGATATTTCCATGATTTTCCAGGACCCAATGACCTCCCTGGACCCGGTATTTACCATCGGGAACCAGATCATGGAGGTAATTAACGCCCATCAGAAGCTTTCTAAAAAGGAAGCCAGAGAAAAGGCCATCCAGGTGTTACAGATGGTTGGTATATCCGACCCGGAACAGCGTCTTAAAGCGTATCCCCATGAGTTTTCCGGCGGTATGCGTCAGCGTGTGATTATCGGTATGGCCATTGCCTGTCAGCCAAAGCTGATCATTGCCGATGAGCCTACAACGGCCCTGGACGTGACTGTCCAGGCACAGGTGCTGGATCTGCTTAAAAATCTCCAGAAGGAGACGGGAACTGCCATTATCCTTGTTACCCACAACCTGGGTGTTGTGTGGCGGATGTGCGATACAGTTATGGTTATGTACGCCGGTAAAACGGTGGAATATGCCGAGGTAAAGGATCTGTATGCCAATGCAAGGCATCCGTATACATGGGGGCTGCTCAAGTCCATGCCTAAGGTAACGGATGATCCGAACGTACCGCTGGCTTCCATTCCGGGAACGCCGCCGGATCTGAAGCTGACCGGTGGGAGCTGTAATTTCCACAACCGCTGTAAATATTGTCAGGAAATCTGCATGAAAGAATCTCCTGAGATGAAAGAGGTGGCACCCAACCATTTTGTGGCCTGCCATTTCTCTAAAGAAGAACTTGAAAAGATGGGAGGTTCCATAGATGAGTGAAAAAGATACGATTTTAAAAGTTGAACATCTGACAAAGACATTTAAAATCAAAAGCACCCGGGTTTTTGGAAAGCCTTCTTATCTTAATGCAGTCAATGACGTGTCCTTTGAGGTCCGCCGTGGTGAAACCGTGGGTATTATCGGTGAATCCGGCTGTGGTAAATCCACTTTGGGAAAGAGCCTTCTGCGTCTCATCGAGCCTACCAGCGGCGATGTGATCTATAACGGTCAGTCGTTGATCGGCAAGAATCGTGAGGATATGAATAAGCTGCGCAAGGAGATCAATATGATCTTCCAGGACCCTTATTCGTCTCTGGATCCGCGTATGACGACCGGCGCTATTATTGAGGAACCGATGAAAATCCATAATATCGGAACGCCGGAGGAGCGGAAGAAAAAGGTGGATCAGCTTTTAAAGATGGTCGGCCTGGACTATTATCATGCCATCCGCTATCCCCACGAGTTTTCCGGCGGCCAGCGCCAGCGTATTAATATTGCTCGCGCTCTGGCCATGGATGTTAAGCTCCTTGTCTGCGACGAGCCGGTGTCTGCTCTGGACGTATCGGTTCAGGCACAGGTGCTGAATCTGATGAAGAAGCTGAAGGATGAATTTGGTCTGACATATATTTTTATTTCCCACGACCTGAGTGTTGTGAAATATATCAGTGACCGCATTATCATCATGTATCTGGGCCGTGTGGTGGAGGTGGGAAATTCCCATGAGATTTATGAAAATCCAGCGCATCCGTATACGAAAGCGCTGTTTTCGGCAATCCCTCCGGTGAGTCCGTTTGAGCAAAAGGATATTACGGAGTTACAGGGTGAAATCCCCAGTCCGCTGAATATGCCAAAGGGCTGTCCGTTTTATAACCGCTGCCCTCATGCCAGCGCAAAATGCCAGGAAGCGGTTCCGGCGCTGCATGAAATCGCACCGGATCACAATGTGGCTTGTGTGTTGTACGAAAAATAATACTGTGGGAGCCGGGCTTTATGATCAGGCCCCTGGATTTGGACAGGCGGCCGTCTAAGCGGCCGGCCCCGGCACATTAAAAAGGCAATAATTCCAGGCACATGTCCGGGATTGTTGCCTTTTTGCGCGAAAGCGCATTGGAAATTTTGCACAGGGAGGTTTATAAGTGAAGAATTTGGAGTTTAAACAAAAGCTTTGGGCACTTGTGGATGGGCATAAGGACGAGCTTTTGAGCATCTGCTCGGATCTGATCCGGATACCCAGCGTGGACCCGGAGGGAATCGAGAAGATTGTCGATTATGTGGGCCGTTTTTTTGACGGACTTGGGATTTCATACGAGGTATTACGTCCGGTGGACGATACGCCGTGTATTGTGGCGCAGATGGGTGTGGATGGCGGTCCTGTTGGGATTTTCAATGGCCATAATGATGTGGTGGAAACCGGCGATGTGAGCCGTTGGGATTATGATCCATTTTGCGGAACGATCACCGATACACAGATTCTTGGGCGGGGCGCCAGTGATATGAAATGCGGCGTGGGCGTTTTCTTATTTATTGCCAAAATGATCGTGGAAAATCACCTGCAATTAAAGGGGAAGCTGAAGTTCCATATCGTCCACGATGAGGAAAAGGGCGGTGAGAAGGGCTCCCTTTGGCTGACGGAGCATGGCTATGCCGACGACGCCGACTTTTGTATTGTGACGGAGCCTACATCCTATAATAATATAGAAATCGGCCAGAAGGGCAGCGCCAGACTGCGGCTGCGCACCTATGGCAAGCCGGTGAACGGCACGATCATTAATTATGTGGGTGAGAGTGCAGTCCATAATATGATCAAAGTCCTGTCAAAAATCAACGGGCTGTCTGAGCTTGAAGGTACAGTGACGGAGGCGGAAGCCGCGGTTATTGCGGATTCCAAGTATATTATATGCAAGGCCATGGAACTTACTGATGTAGGTCCGGCTATTGACCATGTAAATGTGAATATAAGCAATGTGACGGGAGGTTCCGGCTCCACGATGACTGCGGAAGTCTGCGAAGCCACGGTAGGGCTTGGTGTTCCATTTATGATCTCCAGAGCACAGGTCCACGAAAAGCTGATGACGATGATCCGGGAAGCCGGTGTGCGGTGTGATGTGGAGTATTTGCGCTGGAAGGACGGGGCGCGCACGGATATTAACAGTGAGCTTGTACAGACGGTTCTTGAAAATTGTGAGTATGTCCGGGAACGGAGAATCTGGCCGTCCTATCAGTGGGCGACCAGTGACGCCAAGTATTACCGGTATCTGGGTATTCCCGCCATACAGTACGGTCCGTCCAATAACCGGGGAATTCATTCTTATAATGAAAATGTGGAAATTATGGATATTGTCAACTGTGCAAAAACGCATTTTGCCGTGGTCGCCGACCTTATCGGCTTTGAAAATGACAGTGATCACAGCGCGCGGATTGGGGGGCATTTATGAAGAATATGGAAGTGAAGGAGCGTGTCTGGGCCCTGGCGGAACATACACGGGCCGATTTATTAAGCTTATGTTCGGAGCTGGTGAAGCACCCCAATGTGAATCCGCCTATTGAGGCCGAAGCTATGACACGGTTTATAGAAAATTACTTTAAGCAATACAAAATTCCATATAAGCGGCTGGAGCCATATGCCGGGAAGCCCATACTGGTCGCCCGGGTGGGCGATGGGGGCGGCCCTGAAATCTGTATCAATGGCCATACGGATACAGTGCCCGCCGGAGATCTGAGCCAATGGGATTTTGATCCGTACTGCGGAACGGTCACGGATACTCAGGTACTTGGCCGGGGAACGTCAGATATGCTCTGCGGCGTAGCCATTGGGATGCACATGGCCCGGCTGATTGCCGAAGGGAAGGTGCGGCTGCATGGCAGTCTGGTGCTCCACCTTGTATCTGACGAGGAGAGCGGCGGCGACTATGGCACACGCTGGCTTGTGGACAATGGTTATGCCGACGGTTTTGCCGGTGTCCTTTTACCGGAGCCGACCTCCTGGAATAATTTTGAGACCGGACAAAAGGGTGGAGTGACTTATATTGTCCGATGTGCCGGAACTCAGGCGCACATGAGTGTGTGCAGCTTTCACCATGACCATGCGATCTTCAAGATGATGGCGCTTTTGGGGCGTCTGGATGAGATGCGCAAAATAAAGTCAGAATTTTCGCCCCAACAGCTTCCTGTTGTGGAAAATTCCAAGGCAATTGCACGCGTGATGCTGAAAAATGATGATGTGGGCGATGCTATTGACCACGTGACCTATAATGTGCGCTCTATAAAAAGCGGTGATGAAACACGTTCGCCTTATGAGTACTGTGAGGCGCAGGTGGCATTTGGCATTCCCGTGGGCGTGGATAAGGAGGACGTAAAAAAAGCTTTTGATCAGTTGATCGCATCGACCGGGTATGACGGTTTTTCCTATGAGATTCTTCGGGATAAGGAGCCATCCTATACACCTGTGGACGCCCGGATCATCACCGTTGGACTGGAAAACGCGGATTATTTATGGGGTAAAAAGGTGGTTCCAGTCTATCAGTGGGCCGGCAGTGACGCCAAATATTACCGCTACCGTAAAATCCCGGCGCTCCAGTACGGTCCGGCCAATATCGAGGGCGTACACGGGTACAGTGAGTGCGCGGAGATTGAAGAAATTATGAATATCCAGAAAACCTATTGGGGGATACTGGCGGATATGTCGGGAATAGAACTGTAAAAATCGTTTGTTCTCTGAACGGTTACATACATTTGAAAGTGAGGTTATTTTATGAATAGAAATGAAATTTGGGCGCTGATGGATGAGCGTCAGGATGAGTTATTGACATTGTGCAGCGATCTGATAAAAATCCCGTCGGTAAATCCACCGGGGGATGTGAGTGTGATCGTACGTTACATTACCAATTATTTTAAAGCGCATAAGATCGCATATGATATCGTGGGGGCCAGTGAGGACCGGCCGAACATTCTTGCCAGATATGGCACTCCGGGCGGTAAAACGGTTGTATTTAACGGTCATTGTGATGTGGTTCCGGTGGGAGATGAGGAGAAATGGGCATTTCCGCCATTTTCAGGAGAAATCAGGGATGGCGTTATGCTGGGCAGGGGAACCTCCGATATGAAATGCGGTATGGGCGCCTTTTTATTTGCCGTGGCTATGCTTGCCGATGCCGGCGTGAAGCTGTCCGGCGACGTGCTTATGACCATTGTGCCCGATGAGGAGACCGGGGGCGCCTACGGCACTCAGTGGCTGTTTGAAAACGGATATATTAAAGGTGACTGGGGTATTGTGGCCGAGCCTACGGGGATGGATAATATTGAAGTGGGCCAGAAGGGTACGATGGGCATGAACCTTTATGCCACAGGTACGACAGCCCATGGCAGCCTGTCGCCCTATGTGGGGGAAAACGCCATTGACAAGCTGGTCCGGCTGCTGCCGATGATGTATGAGCTGCGGGAAATCCACGGAAGCTATGATGGTGAGATCGCCCAGGTTATGGAGATTTCCAGACAGAAGGCCAAGGCTGTGCAAAAAACCGAGGGCGTGGAAAATATCATGGACCATGTGACGGTGAATTTTGGAACGATCCAGGGCGGCGTTAAGCGCAATGTGGTGGCGGACAGTGCTATGGCCGAGCTGGATGTGCGTGTGCCTATTGGCGTAAACCATGAGGATGTGATCGCCCGGGTGGATGAGATTATCGCAAAGTCCGGTATTCAAGGTGTTACGGCAACTTACGATAATCCCCGGGGCGGCAATTTTGTGTCGGTGAAGGACCCGATCGTGGAGACGGTGCGGGATTGTATTAAGGAGCTTTTGGATATTGAGCTGATCACGGCTTACCAGTGGGCCAGCAGCGATACCAGGTATTTTAGAGAGGCCGGTATTTCTACGATCCAGTATGGGCCGTCCAATACGGAGGGCATCCACAATTATAATGAGACGGTGGATGTGGCGGATATCGTTACGGCGGCGAAGGTATATGCGGCGATTATTTTGAGTCTTGTGGGATAGTTTGAGGGGGCTCCGATATCTCCGGCCTCCGGAGTGGGCACCGGTGCATTCGGACCGCGATTCCTGGTGCGGCTTCCTTTAAGGCTGGGGCAGCGCCCTGGACGGTACGGCTTGTGTTCCTTTGGAAAAGGCCATCTCCGGGCTTAAGTTCAACTACGATTAAAAAGACAATAATTCCGGGTACCGGCCCAATGCTCCCGAAACTCTGAAGACTTGAAGTGCTCCTGTCAAGTAGATAATGAAATAATATAAATAGGGGGTGCTGTCCATTTCCGGACAGCATTCCTTAGGCTGCTTCATAATACTTTTTATGATATGCCATGGGTGTCATTACACATAGCTTTCTTTGGATCCGTCGGTTGGTATAGTAATCCATATAAGCCTCGATCGCTTTTACGAGCGCTTCGCGACTGCTGTATTTTTTCCCATAGTACATTTCTCTCTTTAGTATCCCCCAGAACCCTTCCATCGGTCCATTATCGATACACTTCCCTACTCGGGACATACTCTGCTCCATTCCTGCCGCTTCCAGACGTTTATGAAAATCCTTACTCGTGTATTGATAACCACGGTCACTGTGGAACAGTGGATGGGCATCCGCATTTGTTGCAACTGCTTTATCGAAGGTCTCAAAGACAAGGGCATTATTATTCGAATCCCCAAGCACATATGCGACAACTCGCCGGTCATATAGGTCCAGTATCGCACTAAGATATAATTTATGGACAGCGCCTCCACTGCCATACTTAAATTCTGTAACATCCGTCAGCCATTTCTCATTCGGGCGGCCTGCCACGAATTTTCGGTTTAACCGGTTCTCAGCCATATAATCTGGTTTTGATGACGCACGCGTACATCCATAACGCCGATGCTTTAGTGTCGACCGGATCCCAAGTTCCCTGCACAGACGATAAACACACTTATCATTGACATGGATATCATAGTCGCCAGCTAAAGTATCACGGATCCGTCGATATCCCATCTCTGGAACTTCTGTATGGATCTTCATAATCGTTTCTTTGAGCGCTTCATTGTGGGTTTCCCGTGGTGTTGGAGGATGGGTGAGCCAGCGGTAGTATCCGGCAGGGCTTACTTTTCCAAGACGACACAGAGCCGTTACAGCATACCCCTTTTCGTGTACGAGTGAATGGATGATCTGGAAGATCCGTTTCTTTCCTGGCGATTTTAAAAGCGCCCCCTTTCGAGCTCCTTCAATTTTTTTAAGAAATCATTCTCCATCTGGAGCCGGTAATTCTGCTGTTTCAGATGGGCGATCTGCGCCTGGAGTTCTTCCTCTGGTGTCCGGGCGGGTAACGTTCCCGAGACATGCCCCCGGCGGTCTTCGAGCCCTTCAGGCCCCAGTTCCTTATATTTTTTCACCCAGGAATGGAGCTGTTGATAAGACACCTGATATTTATCAGCGATTTCATGTTGCGTAGCCGTTTTAGCCAGACATTCATCAACGATGAGTATCCGTTCCTGCAAAGTCGTCTTTCTCCCCTTGTTCATGCTGCTTCCTCCTGTATGCGATTTGAAAGTACCATGATCATTATACACCTTAATCCACTTGCGTAGGGTACTATGATTACGAATAGAATATCGGTCACAGATATCGAACAGACTGCCTTTGCCGTCGAGATAATCGCTGACGGCGTTCAATTTAAGCTGCGGCGGATAAACGGTGGGGGAATCCAGAGGAAGGAAGGCCGTAGGGCCCTGAAAACGATAGAGATGGACCCAGTGGATAAAGGTGGCCGTCGACACCCCGGAAAGTGCAAGTGCTTGGTTGTAGGAAAAGATCCCATGAATGTAATCCTCGATCAAAGATACCTTTTCCAGTGGTGATAATTGGATGCTAACTTTTTCATTCATAAAAACACCTCCAGAGTAAACAATGTATATTATTTGATTGTCTACTCTAAGGGTAGCATACCAACCTTTCGTTCGCTTGGGCCTCATCTTTCGGCTTTGTGAGCACGAAAGATGACCCGGAATTATTGTCTTTTTAATCTTAGTTTCTCTAAAGCCCTGCGTAAGCCTTTTCCAAAGGAACACAAGCCGTACCGTCCAGGGCGCTGCCCCAGCCTTAAAGGAAGCCGCACCCGGAATCACTGTCCGAATGCACCGGCGCCCACTCCGGAGGTCGAAGATTTTGAATTTATGGCTTGCACGGCAGTGGTGGTCTGATGTTATTAGCGGCCTGAGAGGTAGAACAGTGTTGGAAGTGTGGGATAGTTTGGATGTTTATAAGATGTTAAGTGGGCAGGATTGGCAAAGCGGAACTGTTATTTTTGATGTATAGTTGTTTTAAAGCTTTGGAGGTGATGTGAGATTGAATGTGGAGCGGGATGCTGTTATTTTGGCGAGCTTAAAGTTTATTGAAGCGCATTTGGATATGGAATTGACGGTGGAAGATATTTCTGCGGCAGCCGGGTATTCTTCTTTTTACTTTTCGCGGCTTTTTAAGGCTCATTCTGGTTTGTCTGTTATGGATTATGTCCGGAAACGACGACTGTCACGGGCGTATAATGAAGTTGTTGAGGGAGCTATGATTATCGATGCAGCATTGAATAACGGATATGCTTCACATAGTGGTTTTTCCAGGGCCTTCCGGCAGGAATTTGGCTTTTCACCGGCTTTATTGAAGGTTATACATGAACAATTAAAACATCTTAAAGGAGGCAGTGCTATGAAACAAACATTTCTTAAACCTTCCCAGTTACATGCTCACAAGGAGATGCTGTATGAGAATATTATTTCAGCAATGAAAGAAAATGGCACAGTATTTGATGATAAAATGATGCATAAAGCGTATTCCTTTGCCTGTGATATATATAAGGATATGCATCGTTATTCCGGTGAGGAGTATATTACGCATACATTGAATACCGCGCTGCTTGTGGCCCAGGCCGGGGCGGAAATGGAACCGGTCATGGCGGCAATGTTTTGCGATTGTCTTGCCAAGACGAAGGTGGATGTGGGAACATTGAAAACTGTCTTACCGGAAGCCGTTGTGGATATTGTAACGGATGCTGCAAAAAGTCTTGATCTGTTATCGGTAGATGAACAGGAGTGGGCTGTTCTGGTGAAGTTAGCTGAGCGGCTCCATAATATGAGGACTTTGGATTTTATGGATAGCAGCAGCTATCAGATAAAGGCCCGGGAGACGGTACAGGCTTACTTGCCACTGGCAAAGGAAATTGGCTGTGAAGCGATGGGCAGGGAATTATATGCTTTATCGGCAAAATATCTTGTTTAGATATGAATTTGTAAAATGCAATTGTTGATATATCGATTTCGTGATAAACTAATAAAGAAGTAGTTAGTGTTTTGATTAAAATATATGAAGAAGAGAGATGCGGGAAGGAAGACTACGATGCTATATATTTATTGGGGGGATAAAAAAGGGATTATCAATAGAAGCAAAGAGTATTTTAACAATACTTATCAGGATGAATGGCTCATGGATGATTTTGTTAAAAACATAATTTCTGATGTAGATAAATCAAAAGTAATAGGACCTCATTTAATTGAAAGTTCCGCATTGGGCCCTATTGGACCAAAAAATTTATCTGTTGGAACAAAAACGCTGATTTTAATGTATAAAGATAAAGAGCACATCTTTAATGCTACTAATTGTGGGGATAATTGTTCAAAATGGATTTTAGAAATTTCAAAAAAGCAGGATTTAACCATTTGCCTTCAGCATATTATGGACTTTGGCCCAGAGGATTTTAATGCAGTCTTAATAAATAATAGTCGTCGTGTTTGCAATATGAGAGATTTATTGGATGCAATTTTTGCTTTGGAATATGGAGTGTAAGTATGTGTTACGCTGCCCGGGGATTCTGTTCCTCTGGCAGCGCAACATCTTCCTGCAATTATGATGAGGGCTTGTCAACACTTTCAGCAAGTAAAACCATTCCTTTGTTATAAACGTCACTTACTTCATAAAGCATAGCGTTATAAAAGTCGATTGCCGAGCGCTGCCGGCTTGCAGCAATTTCCCTGCCACGGAGTGTGAAAAGCTTCGAGTAAATGCCTTCGAGCTTATATTTATATTCCTGGAAAAAGGAAGGCTGTGTATCTTTTGTGCCATCAGATATTTCACCGTTTGCATTTGTGGAATACAGGGGGTCGCCCACCTGGCCTTTATAAATAAGGGTGCGGGCGATTCCCAGGGTTCCTGTAGTATCAATTTTGTCGGCATCGAAAAGTATTTTTTCTTCAATTGTTACCGGCGGGTGCTTGGAGCGAAAACGATGGGCTTTAATACATGCTTTGACTTTCCTGGAAAATTCCTCACCATATCCTTGAGCGATAAGGAATTTAAAAGCCTTCTTGGCGCCAACTTTAGCATGACACAGAGTTGGATCTTTGAACTGATCGATCCGGCCGATGTCGTGGAGAAGACAGGCGGTGATCAGAACGTCATAGTCAACATTATTTTCGTGCCGGGCAATGTCCATGGCTACATAAAGGACTCGATAAATATGGTCCTTGTCATGGGCGCTGTCGCACATGTTTTCCAGCATGAAATTTTCTAATGTTTCAAATTCAGTCGTTGTCATCTGTTCATACCCCTCAAAATTGTAGTTAGTTAAATACGTACGCTACCTTGCCTGATCTGTAACGACCTGCAAATGCCCCTTCTTTAACCGAAAAATAACATCTGCCTGTTTTGCAAGTTCGCCCGAATGTGTAACTATTATAACACATTTTCCTTTTTCATGGGCACTTGCTTTTAAGATTCTGGTAATATCCTGTGCGGTGTCCTCATCTAAATTTCCGGTGGGCTCATCGGCTAAAATTACCGGGGCTTCTGAGGCCAGGGCTCTGGCGATCGCGACGCGCTGCTGCTGACCGCCGGAAAGCTTCAATACATTTCTTTTAGATTCTTCTTTTGTAAGTCCAAGCTGCTCTAAAAATGGAAGCGCAGGACTTTTTGTAGTTAGCATCACATTTTCCTGTGGTGTCATATAGTCGATCAAATTATAGCTCTGAAATACAAACGAGATATGCTTTTTGCGGTGCATTTCCAGGCCGGCCTTTTCAATATTAATTCCATTAAATAAAATTCTGCCGTTGGTCGGGCTGTCCAGACCGCCCAATAAAGAGAGCAGCGTTGTCTTCCCGCAGCCGGACGGACCGAGAATCGCGTACATTTTTCCGGCCTCCATTTCGACATTGATACCATTTAATACGTTTGTCTTTTTATCATAAGAGTAGCTTAATTCCTGTAATTCTAAAATTCCCATAGTAGCACCTCCGAATACTTTTGGGGCGATTGCGGGAGTGCGGAGCACGGAGCAATCGGCTTTCATGTATAGTGATGATTGGGCCGCCAGGCACAATCATGTCCGTTTAATAACAGTTTAGTGGGGCCAGAGCATGTTTGCTTAACTCATCCTTGATAAGATTTCACGAGGTTTCAGGCGCATCACCGATATGGAAGAAATGCCTGCGGAAAGAATGACAACCCCGATACCGAGTATAAAGAGCAATACGATCTGCTCTGTATGTATGGATACATCTAAGTCTGGAACTTCGATTTCACCACTGTGAATACTGGCGTCCACACCGCTTTTGTTATTTGATTGGCTGGCATCGCCATCTTCCTGAACCACATGGCTTTCCTGGCTTGACTGTAAAATCCCGTAAACCTGATCAGCGATCAGGCCGGATGAGAAACAGGATAATGAAAATGCGATCAGGGCAAGGATTACGACCTCCGCGATGTATTGCCCTAAGATTGACAATTTTTTAATCCCGACGGAGAGCAGTATACCTGTTTCATGGATACGGGTTTTTGCCCACATTGTAAGAATTAGGGAAAGTATAGCAATACTTACGGTCAATACGACAATCAAAATTGTAGACACAAGGCCAGAGAGCTGCTGTAATGAAGCCGTGGCATTATCGTAGCCTTCGGTATCCTGTGTGATCGTAAACGCCTGCCAGTCCACATTGCCGATATTTTTAACCTCAGAAATAATAGCTTCGATATTCTTTGGATCTTCCACAGATACGGCCAGCTCATCAAAGCCCTGAATGGCAGGCCCATTTTCCAGGGCAACTAATGTAGCCAGGTCAGCAATGATCAGGTTTTGTATTTTATCATATGTGGTTATCTGTTCCGAAATTGCTTCTAGTTCACGGGGCGTAAAAAGTCCTGCGATTTCTAAATCAATATTTTTATCTGTTTTAATAAGGTCGCCGATTTTCAGGCCATTTTTTTCGGCCAGATCCTTGCTGATGATCACTTTATTTTTATCCTGAGGCGTAATATGCCGGCCTTCGCAAAGGGATATCTTTCCGGAAGTAAATAATCCATTTTCCTCACTTTTCCATACGCCCATAATTTTTGTGGTCCGGACAAATTCCTGATCGATGGGGATATTACCTGCAAAATAGTGCATATCAGGGCAGTCCACTAGCGTTTCAACGCTCGCGTTACAGGCTTTTACGCCATCAATATTTCGGACCTGTTCGACGAAGTCCGGCGAAATCTGCTGTGTTGAATACAGTATAAAGTTGGAACCGCTCTGTTCTTTTTTCAAATACGGATTATTCTCAGAATAATCAAAGGCGATTAAAAATTCACCACCAAGACTCTGGCGCAAATTCTCCTCGGCAGCATCCGCAGCATTTCCAATGGATAATGACGTTAAGACAAAAGTCGCCATCAGAAGCAGTACAATAAAAAGCAGCATACTTTTCCCCTTTTTTCTGAGAATATATAGCCCGGCACGATGAATAAAATTCATAAAAATACCTCTCTTTCATTAAACTTGTTGCAACACTGATAATATAGCATCTCTATATGGAGCCTATATGAAATCTGTAAATAAAAAAACCTCTCCGCTTTGGAGAGGTTGATATATCAGAGTAACAGTTTAGTTTATGTGAACGATTAACCATCAGAAATATAATGTAAACCGCATGCCCTGCGGCTCATTGACTGCTTCAAAATTATATCGAAGCCCTGTCTGCCTGGCCAGGACATCCACAATAAATAAACCAAGGCCGTTTCCGCCGTCTTTTCTGTCTCTTGCATAATCCGGACGGTAAAAAGGTTCAAACAGATGTGATAATTTATCTTCTGGAATGGGCATACATTCATTTTCCACAATAAGCATATCCGTTTGTAAAGAAACCTGGATACGGTGTTGAGCCTTCGTATATAAAACTGCATTGGAAAGTAAATTGGAAATAATTTTCTCCAGGCTCTTTTTCGACAGACAAAGGCTGCATGGACCTTTAATATCCAATTGAAAATCAATTTGCCTTAACTTTGCGATCAACTGAAAGGATTCGCAAAGTGACGGAAGTGTCTGCGCCAGATCAAATGTTTCGATCGTATCGACCGAATGGATAAAATCCATTCGAGATGTATCCAGTATTTGCTGGATCATATTTGAAAGCTGAACAGTGATTTCCTGGCATTGTAAAAGGCAGGCGTCCGTATCCTTATACTTTCCTACTCCTAAAATCATATTTTCTAATATGGCGTTGAGTGCTGTGACCGGCGTTTTTAACTCGTGTGAAGCGGCTCTTAAAAAATCTATTTTAGATTGCTCTGCTTCACGGACCTTTTGCTTTTCATTTTCCAGATTCTCGATTGTGGAGATCAAATCTGCATAAAGCGTATTGACATTATCGGCTATTATACCGATTTCATCCAAAGAATCCACCGGGCATCGCACGGATTTATCCATCCCCGCCATGAGCTCTGTCGCTTTTGAAATCTGTTTCATCGGCTTTGTAATAGCTCTGGAAAACAGCATTGAACATACGAAAGAGACGAACGTACAAAAAGCCAGAGAAACTGGAAAGGCTTTCAATATGGCCTCCTTAATAAAATTACCTGAATTTAAAGTGCTGTCAAAAGCCATGCCATCCTGCATCGAGCTTTTCATACTGATCAGCATTTGCGGTGCAAATATATAAATAAAAACATGAGCGGCAATCATAATAAATAGCATTACAGCAAACGTATATAGAAAAAATTTGGGAAATAATTTCATTTTCTTCATGGCATTCCTTTACTCATCCCCGAGATCGTCTTCCATCAGCCGCATCCCTGCGGTGCTTGTTACCGGCAATGAAAAGACGATGGCATGTGCTTTTGTATCCAGGCCGGCTTTGTCCATGATGGCCCGCATGATCTCGTGCTTCTGGCTGCTTTTGACAACGATAAAAAGCATTTCCCTTTCGGGAACAAGGGTAACGCCGAGGAAGTGCTCGGCCTTATTCATGCCTGTGCCTTTGGCGTGGATGACCGTGCCGCCGCCGGCGTTTTTGGTCCTGGCCGCATCCATGATGACCTCGCTGTATCCCTGGTTGGCGATAACGACCAGAAGCTCATATTTTGTCTCTTTCAATATGGATTCCTCCCCTTTGACATAGTTTTGTCCGCTGGTTAAAAAGGCAAGCTGCTGTTTGCCGCCGATGGCGGAAAGCGGTACGATAAAAGCAATTCCCGTTCCCGGGATATCGATACGCATTTTATTTTGTAGACCTCTTTTGACATCGTGCCAGGCGGCATCAGTAATGACATGCATTAAAACAACCTTTTCGGAGCTTTCCAGCCCGAAATAATCCAGCACCTCGCTGACTGCAGTTCCATAGCCGACGGTGCCG
The DNA here is from genome assembly GCA_902363555.1 of Lachnospiraceae bacterium. Taxonomy (GTDB): domain Bacteria; phylum Bacillota; class Clostridia; order Lachnospirales; family Lachnospiraceae; genus Catenibacillus. Next base: position 200,633 of record CABJAM010000003.1, read on the forward strand.
ATGGAGACATCCAGATGATGGCTTTCGTAAAAGGCGATGAATTTATCCGCAAGGCTGCGCTCGGTGATTGTAACCATAAAAAATAATTCGCTCATGCATGGGCTCCCTTCTATATTTAAAGATCGATAATGGCATTGCTGTCCAGTTGTTCAAATTCTTGTGCCGGGGTAAGTGCAGGAGCGCTGCGCTGTCTGAGCTTATAGACCATGCCCAGGATCTGGATGGTGATCAGGGGCGTCATGGCAACCATGGCGACGACACCAAAAGCGTCGGTGACGAGATTACCGCCCACACTCAGGCAGGCCCCCTGGGCCAGCGGCAGCAGGAATGTGGCGGTCATAGGGCCGGAGGCCACGCCGCCGGAGTCGAAAGCGATCGCTGTAAAAATTTTCGGAACAAAGAAGGACAGTCCGATGGCAAGCGCATATCCGGGAATAAGAAACCACAGGATCGATAAGCCGGTGAGCACCCGGACCATAGCCAGGCCGATAGATACGGCGACGCCCAGTGACAGGCTGATACCCATGGCTTTTGCGGGAATGGCGCCGTCGGTCAGATCCTCCACCTGTTTATTCAATACATAAACCGCAGGCTCCGCTTTAACAATAAAATAGCCGATGACCATACCAATGGGAATAATGATCCAATTAAAGCTCAGTCCGGCAAGCGCCTGGCCCAGATAATTTCCGGCCGGCATAAATCCCACATTGGCGCCGGTCAAAAACAGGACGAGCCCGATATATGTATAGACAAGGCCAATGACGATCTTAATAAGGTTACGTTTGGACAGTCTTAATTTGGCAATCTGGAAAATGCCGAAAAAAACCATAATCGGAAGCAGTGATATGGCAATCTCCTTAATGTATGCCGGCAGGCCGTGCAGGAACAATTGCCCCAGCTCAACAGAATCTCGGATGTCCGGAAGGCTGGAGGCTGTGGCCAGAGCTTCGTTTGGGTTATAGATCATGCCGAGAATTAAAACGGCCATGATCGGGCCGATGGAGCATAAGGCCACAAGGCCGAAGCTGTCGTCTGCGGCATGTTTATCGTTTCGTATGGAGGAAATACCGATACCGAGAGCCATAATAAACGGAACCGTCATAGGACCGGTGGTGACGCCGCCGGAATCAAATGCAACGCTTAAAAAGTTTTCAGGTACTAAAAAGGCAAGGATAAAGACAATTATATAAAAGACCGTCAGCATTGTGGGCAGCGGGATACTAAAGAGCATACGCAGCAGCGCCACCACAAGAAATATACCAACACCGATAGCAACGGCTATGATCAAGGTCATATTTGGAACAGAGGGCACCTGACCAGCCAAAACCTGGAGATCCGGCTCCGATATGGTAATGATAAAACCAAGAATAAAGGATAAAATAACGATCAGCCATAATTTACGGCTTTGTGTCATACTGGCGCCGACCTTTTCACCCATGGGGCTCATGGCCAGTTCCGCCCCCAGCGTAAAGAACATCATCCCGATAATAAGCAGGACGGCTCCAATGAGAAAGCAGAGTAAAATACTGGTGGACACAGGTACAATAGAGAAACTGAGAAGTAAAACGATTCCAATGATTGGAAGTACGGCTGCAATAGCCTCTTTGAACTTGATAACTAATTTCTTTTTGTAAACACTCAAATACATCACCTCAGGGTTAGTATATCATAACTTTGCGTGCCAAGTAAACAATTTTCTTCTGTTTCTTCTTATTTGATAGGATTACCGCGGTGACAGATTAGCAGTTGACATTTTAAATAAAAGAGGTTAAAATCTTAATATTAACGCAGTTGCTTTAGTGAGACTGCGTGGTAATGCATACCCCTTCGGGCACGCGCAAAGTTATTGCTGCGCAAGGGCGCGCTTCGCGCGGTAAGGTATAAGAGATATGAAATCAAGGAGTGTAAAGAGATGAAAAGAATTTTAAGTGTAATCATGGCTGTTGTTCTTGTCATGGCTGCTGTGACCGCATGCGGCAATGGTGGTAATGCATCGACAAAAGATACGGCTAAAACCGAGACAAAGGCTCCGGAGACAACAGCGGCCGGCGACGCCACTGAGGCTGCCGGTGAAACTGCAGACCCTTCCGAGTCAGAAGCTGAGACTAAGGCACCGGACGCTGCGAATACTTCCGGCGAAGTCATCAACATCGGTGTGATCCAGTATACCCAGCACGCATCCCTGGATGAATCTTACAGAGGCTTTGTGGACGAGCTTGCGGAAGCCGGTTATGTGGATGACGAAAATATTAAGATCAACTTCCAGAATGCATCCGGTGATGTAAGTAACTGTCAGTCCATCTGTAATTTATTTGCAAATAATGATACGGATTTAGTACTGGCCATTGCCACACCGGCCGCACAGTCCGCTGTGAACGTATTTTCTGAGAGTGAGGTTCCTGTATTATTTACGGCTGTCACAGACGCTGTGAGCGCACAGCTTGTAGACAGTAATGAAGCTCCGGGCAAAAATGTCACAGGTACACTGGATATGCCGGTGATTGCCGACCAGATCGCTGTGATCAAGGAAGTGCTTCCGGAAGTGAAGAAGCTGGGTATCCTCTACACATCCAGCGAAGCAAACTCCGAAATCCAGGCGAAAGAAGCTCAGGCCGCTGCTGAAGCACTTGGCCTTGAAGTTATGGTTGCCACATCCTCCAGCACCAATGATATCCAGCAGGTTATCTCATCGGTTGTAGGCTCTGTGGATGCCATCTATATTCCTTCGGATAATGGCTTTGCCAGCGCTATGAATACAGTAAACAGTGTGGCTGTGGAAAATAAGCTGCCGGTATTTTGTGCCGTGGAAGCTATGATCCAGGAAGGCGGTATCGCCACCACAGCGATCAATTATTATGAACTTGGCAAGCAGACTGCCGCTCAGGCTGTACGCATCTTAAACGGTGAGAAGGCTTCCGATATTGCTGTGGAGACACAGAAGGACTGCGGTCTTGTAGTGAATAAAATCTTCGCCCAGAGCGTTGGCGTGACTGTTCCTCAGGAAGTTCTTGACAGAGCAGACGTGACCTATTAAATTTCGCAGCCGAATTGAACAGTAGCTTTGTACATAAGCGCAGGCGGCCATAAAGCCGCCTGCATTTGTTGCAATTACAGTCCGTCCGGCATTACGTAAGTTCCGGTAGAACAAAACTGGATTTACCGGAACTTACGTAACGCCGGACCGGGATAACAAATAACAGGATAAGGGAAGATATAGAAATGTCATTATCAAATTGGTTATGGGATATACAATCTGCAATTACGCTGGGTATCCTCTGGGGCATTATGGTGCTGGGTGTTTACCTGACTTACCGTGTGCTCAATTATGCGGACCTGACCGTTGACGGCAGCTTTACGCTGGGCGGAGCCATGTCCGCCGTTTATGTGGCGGCAGGTGTTCCGCCCATACTGGCAGTTTTTCTCGCCACACTTGGCGGTATGGCCGCCGGGCTTGTGACCGGAATACTGCACACAAAATTTAAAATTCCAGATCTGCTGGCGGGTATACTCTGTCAGTTCGGTCTGTATTCAATTAATTTAAGAATCATGGGTAAGGCGAATTTCGGCCTTCTCAATTCAGAAACCGTCTTTTCTCAGGTAAAGAATATGGGCGTTCCATCCAAATGGAGCGGCCTTGTGGTGGGCGTTATTTTTGCCATCGTACTTATTGTGCTGATTTATTGCTTCTTTGGTACAGAAATCGGCTGTGCCCTGCGGGCTACCGGAAATAATCCGGATATGGTCAAGGCCATGGGCGCGAATACAAAGACGATGATCATCATCGGCCTTGTGGTGGGCAACGGCCTTGTGGCCATGTCCGGCGGTCTGATCGCCCAGTATCAGGGCTTTGCCGATGTTCAGATGGGCGTGGGTACCATCGTCATCGGTCTGGCTGCGGTCATTATCGGCGAGGTGCTGTTTTCCAAACGGACCTACTTTCACCGTCTGGCCGGTGCGATCATCGGTTCCATCGTATATCGTATTATTATTGCCATCGTGCTCCGGATCAGTCTTAATTCCAATCTGGGAATCACCACCGATGATATGAAGCTGATCACGGCGATCATTGTGGTCGTTGCACTTGTGTCTCCCACCTTTAAGTCGTGGCTGCAATCAAGAAAGAACAGGGAGGACGCGTAAATGCTTGATATAACCAATGTTTATAAATCATTTAATATCGGTACCCCGGTTCAGAAGGATGCGTTAAACGGCGTGAACCTTCATCTGGACAAAGGCGATTTCGTCACGGTCATCGGCGGCAACGGCGCCGGTAAGTCCACCATGCTCAACGCCATTGCCGGTGTATTCAGTGTGGAAAAGGGAAATATAAAAATTGACGGCCATGACGTAACCCGGGAACAGGAGTTTAAACGGGCAAAATACATCGGCCGGGTATTTCAGGACCCGTTAAAGGGCACGGCCGGAGATATGTGGATCGAGGAAAATCTGGCTCTGGCGCTGCGCCGTGGAAAACGCAGAAGCTTTAGCTGGGGGATCAGCAGTAAGGAGCGGGAGATGTTTGTGGAGCTGCTTAAGGGGCTGGATCTGGGATTGGAATCCCGTCTGAGCGCCAAGGTAGGTCTGCTTTCCGGCGGCCAGCGCCAGGCGCTGACGCTTTTAATGGCGACCATCAAGGAGCCCAAGCTTCTTTTGCTGGATGAGCATACGGCGGCTCTGGACCCGAAAACGGCGAAAAAGGTGCTGGATATGACGGACGAGATCATTTCCAGAAGCCATCTGACGACGCTGATGATCACCCATAATATGAAGGACGCCATCAAATACGGCAATCGTCTGATTATGATGGACGGCGGAAAAATCATCTATGATGTTTCCGGCGAGGAGAAGAAAAATCTCCATGTTTCCGATCTGCTCTTGAAATTTGAGCAGGCCAGCGGCGGAGAATTTGCCAATGACCGCATGATGCTGGCGAAATAATGTTACAAGATCAGCTCATTTGAACTGTTATGAAATAAGTCTGGAGGGAAGCGCTGTGAAATTGAAAATTACCACATTGGCAGCCGGTATTTTATTATGCAGCGTTCTGCTTTGTGGCTGTTCAAAAATGGAGCTTGGCGATATGTTTGATGAGGATGCGGTTTTGCGTAAAAGCGAGGAAGCCATCGGATATTTCAACGACGGCGATTACCAGGCGATCATTGATATGGGCGGTGACAGTCTTAAAGATGAGATCACCGTGGAGGATTTCGATGCTCAGGCCGCACCGAAAAAAGAAAAGCTGGGAGCTTTTAAGGAAATCACCAAGGAGGAAGTGCTGGGCACCGTGGATAAGGATACCGGGATGAACTATGCCGGGAGCATTATAACCGCTAAGTACGAACACGGCAGGCTGAAATTCACCATTTCCTACGATGAAGATATGAAGCTCGTACAGTTTGCAATAAAGTAAGGCATGACAATAGCACAATGCCGCCGGATTGCGCCCGGAAACACCGGACGCGCCCGGCGGCATTCTTTCATATAGCGCGAAGCAACGACTCAAACTGGGGAGCTCGCTCACCAGCTTGGCGACTGCCGCGACCCGGCGCCAGTCGTAATAATTTCTTAAGTTTTACAACATTGTTACGACTTTATGAATGTGCTATACTAATATAAAAGGGTGCGCCTGCTGTACCCATTGTTTACCAAACCGTTTGTAACAGTTCGGCCCCTCTGAACAGTTACAACAGCTTCAGACCGATCATCAGGAGGATACGAGATTATGTCCGATTCCATAAATACAGTGACGAACGTCATACGAGAAGTACAAAAGGCCGTATCCGGCAAGGATATGTGCATCCGCAAGGTGATGCTGGCGATATTGGCCGGCGGCCACATATTGATGGATGATATCCCCGGCGTGGGCAAGACGACCATGGCGCTGGCATTTTCCAAGGCTATGGCCTTAAAGCAGAAGCGTGTCCAGTTTACCCCGGATGTGCTGCCCAGCGATGTGACCGGATTTTATATGTTTCAAAAGGAGACAAAGACCTTCCGCTATATCCCCGGTCCGGTGATGACCAATCTGTTTTTGGCCGACGAGATCAACCGGACATCTCCAAAAACCCAGTCGGCCCTTTTGCAGGTCATGGAGGAGGGGCGGGTGACCATTGACGGCAACACACTGGATGTGCCGGAGCCGTTTATCGTCATTGCCACCCAAAATCCCACAGGCTCCGCCGGAACCCAGCTTCTTCCGGAGTCCCAGTTGGATCGTTTTATGATCTGTTTAAGCCTGGGCTATCCGGATATCCAAAATGAGATACAGCTCATCAAGCAGCGCCACACATCCAATCCGCTGGACAGTGTGCGGCCGGTGATGGACGGAAGTATGCTTGTGCAGTATCAGCGCCAGGTGGAGCAGGTTTATATCCACGACGCGGTTTATGAATATATCGCCAAACTGGCAGGAGCTACAAGAAACCATGATATGATCAAGCTGGGGATCAGCCCCAGAGGAACGCTGGCCTTATGCCGCATGGCCAAAAGCTCGGCATTTTTAAGCGGACGGGATTATGTTCTGCCCGATGATGTGGCCTATATATTTGGTGATGTGGCCGGACACCGTGTCCTTTTGGACGCCAGAGCCGGGATCGCCCGGCGCAGTACGATGGACGTACTGGATGAGATTCTTGAGTCGGTGCCAAAGCCGGTGCCAAGGTAACCGGGAGAAAGCCATGAAAAATCTGCTCATTTATATATTAGGAATGTTATTCACACTTTATGTGATGGTGATGTATACCGAACCCTACTTCTTCACAATTTTTCTTGTGGAAGCGGGGTTTTTAGTGTACAGCGCCGTCACAGTTTTTTATATGCGCGGCCACGTGACCGTAAAGCTTTTGACGACCACAAAGGTGGTCAGGGCCGGGGAAATGCTCCCGGTCACTCTGGCCCTTGATAACCGGGGCTTCCTTCCTCTTGGAAATATCAAGGTGCGGGTAAACTGCCGAAATACTATGGGCGGTATTGACCGAAAACAGTGGATATGTCTGTATGTCAATGCCAGGGCACGGGCACAGGTGACGTTTCATCTGGAATCGGAATATTGCGGGATGGTGGAGGTCCATATCGATAAGCTTAAAGTTGGCGACTTCTTCCGGCTGTTTACTCTGACAAAAAAATGCAGGGAAAATGTCCTCTTGCCTGTGTTTCCTGAAATCTATCCCATTTCCTTTGAGGTGGGCAGCAAGATCCGGGATTTTATCGGGGAGAGTGATGTGTTTTCCAAGGAAAAAAGCGGCGACGATCCGTCGGAGGTTTTTGATGTGCGGCCCTTTCGGCCGGGTGACCGGATGCAGCAGATCCACTGGAAGCTGACGGCCCGCTCTGATGAATTTATGGTGAAGGAATTTTCACGGCCCCTTGGGTATCCCGTTGTCGTTTTTCTCAACTTTTCCCGGGATGATTCGATGAATAAGGACCAGCTTAAGCGTATGTGCCGGGTGCTTGAGGCCGGGCTGTCCATCAGTGTCGGTCTGGCCCAGGTTAAATGCTGGCACTATATCGCCTGGTGCGGTCCGGATATGTCCATTGAACGTTTTCCTGTGGAAAATGCCGACGATGTGTACGGGCTTATGGGGCAGCTTTTAGGCGTGAGGGTCCATGAAAAGCTTGAGGACTGCCGGGAATTTTACGCCCAGCGTTTTGGCCGGGATACCTTCAATACGTTTTTATCGGTGAACATGACGATGACTATAGAAAAAGATGGAGAAATTTATGAAGAAAGAGGATTGGACAGGACTGCACTTTCTGGAAAAAACTTCATATTATGACAATAAAAAAGAACATTTTTCGCTCCTGTGGATAATATTACTCATGGCCGCCCATATCGGCCTTGTTTTATCCACATTTGCCATGCTTTTTAATACGCTGTCCTTTGAGGTGGACGCCGTGTTTTTCGGCGGAGTGATCGCGGCGGGCACGGCAGTGATGTGGATTTTATCCGGACGTAAGCTGGTATTTTTCGGCGCCTTTACCGTGGCTGCGGCAGGACTGGCATTTTATATATGGACGCAGCTTGACAGTCTGGCATCCGGCTTTGTAAGTCTTTTTAACCGGGGCGACGCTCTTTTTTCTGATTATCTGGCGGGGCTTGCGGACAGCGGAGAATGGAGCGGCCGGCTGGGGCTGGAAATTTATATGATCATCGCTCTTGGACTTGTTTTGCTTTGCGGCCTGTTTACCTTCGGATTTAAGAAAGCGCTCCCGGCAGCCCTGCCCGGGGTTTTGTGCGTGGCTGGAACGTTTATTGTGGGGAAGGTTCCCCATGGGGGATGGTTTGCCGTCTTTCTTTTGTCCGCCTGTGTTCTGGCGGCGGAAAATTATGCCGCCGGCCGTTTTGGAAGAAGCAGCGCCCTGGATGCTCTGGGCAGACATTTTTATATACGGGCGGCTGTGAAAAAAATTCGCAGTATTGGGGCGAAATCCTCGCTGCTCGTTTTGGGGGCGGTGATTTTGTGCTCCGGCCTGGCACTTTTTATTAAAAATCAGGTATGGTCGCCGGATAAGGAGTGGCTCAAAGACTATCAGCAGGAGATCCGCGGCTGGTATAAGGAAAATGTACACCTTCTTGATCAGGAAGTGGATAAAAACCGGGGGCCGGCCAAGGGCGGTGTGAATGGCGGTAATCTGGGGTCCGTGGGGGATCTGTATTACCATGGTGACCGGCAATTGAGAGTAGAAGTGGATATATTTCCTCATTATAATATGTATATTAAGGGATATGTGGGGGATAAATACGAAAATAACCGGTGGATAGTCGATGAAAGTGGGGAATACGATAGCTTTGTGAGGGATAACGGTCTGGGGGATGGCGAGCAGACCCGGATTTTTGATATGACCTATTATGGTTTGGAATGGCTGGGCGTGGACCGGATGCAGATTGAAAAGCTGGCGGAGTTTGGCGATTACGTGTTCATGCCTTACGGGGCCAGTACCGGCGGCAGCAATGGGCTTAGGAGGGATCTGTACATCCAGGGCAGCGGCAGCACCTCGGAGTTTTCGTACAGTCCGGCGGTCTATGGGTATATGCGCAGTTACGATGAGCTGATGGGTATGTATGATGCGTCGGCCTCAGAGGGCAGTGATATTGCCGGAATCGAGCCATTGTACAGGGCATATGTATATGAGCATTATACCCAGGTACCTTCGCAGACCCGGCAGATGCTTGAACAGTTTTCCGCCCTGCCGGAGTTTTCCACGATTAATGAAAAGGTCGTCTATGTGCGTAGCCAGCTTCACAATGCCTGTACCTACAGCCTGACGCCGGGGAGTTTGCCGGCGGGCCGTGATTTTACGGAATATTTTCTTCTGGAAAATAAGATGGGCTATTGTATGCATTTTGCCACCGCAGCCACATTAATGCTGCGCAGTATGGGCGTTCCGGCCAGATATGCGGAAGGGTATATCGTCGTTCCGGGGAATTTTAAAAGCTCCGGCGAAGGTATAGAGGCGACGATCTATGACCATCAGGCCCATGCGTGGACCGAAATCTATCTGGACGGTTTTGGCTGGGTGCCGGTGGAGATGACGCCCTCGTATTATGATGAGACGTCCATGAATGCGGAGCTGAACGGGGAAACGCTGGGTGAGGGCGAGAGCCGCCAGGAGACATATGAGACGGAGACTGTAGGTAATGAGACCGCACAGATGGATTCGGAACGCCAGGCAAATAATGAAAGCCGTCAAAGCGACAGCAAGGCATCACCGGAGCTGGAGAGCGGCGGTGATCCTGCGGGCGGAAATGGCGCCGGCGGCAAAAATGACGGGGAATCCGGCGGCAAAGGCTTCTTTGCAGCGCTTCCCGGCGTGCTTGTCACTCTGTTCGGGGTGCTTTTGATCGCGGCCGCCGCAGTGGCGTTGATTTTAGGGCTGATCATTTTCAGGGCGAACATGCTCTACAAAAAGCGGCTGGATGCCATGGGCCAGCCGGATAAGAGCAAGGCGGTCGTGGCAATCTACAACAGCCTTATAAAGCTTTTTGAATGCTGCGGCTATCGATACAGTGATTATGGAACTCTCCACGATTACTTTGAACAGGTGGCAAAGGAATACGATTGTATCGACCTGGAGCTCATGGACGGCTTTATCGAGCAGGTAAACCGGGCTGCCTTCAGTAAGGATGGCGTGGATGAGGAAACATGGAAACAGGGCCGGCGGATGTATGAACAGATCCGCAGCCAGGTTTTAAATTCGCAGACAAAATTAAAAAGGCTTCTCATAAAGTATATCCAGGGATGTTAGCATCCCTGGATTTTTTGCGCGAAGCGGAGCAGCGTGCGCGAAGCATCGAGTTAAAATATGGAATTAAATATATTTTAAATTATTTAAATAAATTTATAAAACAACAAAAAAGATTAAAACGTTATACTGCTGTAAAAAGTGCATAAAATGCCATTGCATTATTTTTGCACTATGCCAAAGTTGTGATTATGCGCTAAAATTATTTAAAAAGGTATTGACATTGGGTAAAATTGGACATATAATCCAATTAAATAATTCGTAAATAATTATTAAAATATTTATGAATTATTTAGGAAAACATTAAAACCAAGTCTATGGGAGGAATTAAAATGAGAAAACGTTTTACAGCACTTGCTCTGACACTTGTCCTTGTTGCAGGCCTTATGGCCGGCTGCGGTGGCAGCGGATCGGGAACTAAGGATACGAAGGATACAGCAGCGAAGGAAACACAGGCGCCGGCGCAGACTACTGCGGGCACCGAGGCTCAGACTGAAGCGAAAGACGGGGAAACACAGGCGGCAGCCGACGGTGAGCAGACCGAGATCACCGTTTGGGCATGGGATGCTTCCTTTAACGGCTATGCCCTTGAGGAAGCAGCAAAGGTATATGACGGCAACGTGAAGGTGAACTTTGTGGAGATGGCTAAGGCCGACTGCCTCCAGAAGATCCATACCACACTGGCTTCCGGCGTGACCGATGATCTGCCGGACATCGTTCTTATTTCCGACCTGAACGCACCGGGTTACCTGATGTCTTATCCGGGAGCTTTCAGAGCCATGGATGATCTTGTAAACTACGGCGATTTCGCAGACTATAAAGCAGCCGCCTGCCAGTATGAAGGCGTGGGCTACGGCGTACCGTTTGATACCGGTGTGGCCGGGCTGTTCTACCGCACCGATTACATTGAGGAAGCCGGATATACAGCAGAGGATATGCAGGATATGACATGGGATGAATATCTGGCCATGGGCGAAAAACTGAAAGAAAAAGGCCATATGCTCCAGACCTACAATCCCAACGATATCGCAGAATTTCAGATTATGCTCCAGTCTGCCGGCAAGTGGTTCAGCAAAGCCGATGGCAGCGCAGATTTTACAGATAACGCCGCTTTAAAAGAATGCTTTGAAATTTTTAAGACATTAAATGAATCTGATTATGTGAAGGTAGTCAGCGACTGGACCGAATTTACCGGTGCCATCAACGGCGGCGACGTGGCCTGTGTACTCCGTGGCTCCTGGATCTCCTCCACGATCATGGCTGGTGAGGATCAGAGCGGCAAGTGGGCTGTAGCTCCGGTTCCCAAGTTATCTGTGGACGGCGCAACAAACAAATCCAACCAGGGCGGTTCCAGTTGGTATGTTCTGGCCAATAGTGCAAACTCCGATGCGGCTGCCGATTTCCTTGCCAAAACATTTGCAGGCAGCACAGACCTTTATAACACTTTATTGAATGATAAGAACATCATGGGTACATATTTACCGGCATCCGGCGTTCCCGCTTATGACGTGGCTTCCGATTTCTACGGCGGACAGAAGCTCAATGCGGATTTTGCCGCATGGCTCAGTGAAATTCCGGCAGTAACTACCGGCGCATTTTCCGCAGAAGCTCAGACCGCTCTGCTTGGCGTTATGCCTGCATACCTGGCCGGAGGGGATATGGACAAGGCTTTAAGCGATGCTGCGACACAGTATGAACAACTGATCCAGTAACAGCGTTTTGCAACGATTGCGGGCCGGACAGCCTGGAATAAAACCGGGCCGTCCGGCCCAAAGCTTTTCATATGAGCGAGGAAAAAGAAATAAGCCGTGAACGGGAGGTTATCATGGTAAGAAAAGAAAAAAGTAAATATAAATTAACCGGATGGTCCATGGTTATTGCTGCGTCGGTGTTCGTTCTGGTATTCAGCTATGTACCTATGATCCAGGCCTTTGTCCTTTCCCTGAAAACCGGAAAGGGTGCAAACCTGACGTTTAATGGTCTGGCCAACTACACGCGTATGCTCAAGGACAGCGTATTTTGGAAAACCATCGGAAACACACTGTTTTATGCGGTGATACAAATACCGATTATGATTATCTTGTCACTCTTTATTGCAGTACTGCTCAATGACCCAAAGCTGAAGCTGCGCGGCATTTACCGGACATGCATTTTCCTGCCCTGTGTCACATCCCTTGTTTCTTATTCCATTTTGTTTAAGAATCTTTTTGCTGTGGACGGGCTAGTAAACCAGCTTCTGCTTAAAATCGGGATCATCGATAAGGCGATACCGTTCGTATTGAGCGACGGCTGGGCCAAGGTGGTCATTATCATCGCACTGATCTGGCGGTATACCGGATATTACATGATTTTTTATTTATCAGCCCTGCAAAATGTGGATAAATCGGTCTATGAAGCGGCCAAGATGGACGGCAGCAGCTTCTTTAACACCTTTTTCAAGATCACGATGCCAATGCTCAAGCCCATCGTTTTTCTCACAAGCATTATGGCGCTCAACTCCACCCTGCAGTTATTTGATGAGGTTGTCAATCTGACCAATGGCGGCCCTGGCAACGCCACACGGACAATTTCCCAGTACATTTACGATCTGTCCTTTAACTACGTGCCAAGCTACGGATATGCGGCGGCGGTTTCCTATGTGGTGCTGCTGTTGATCGTAATTATAACAATTGTCCAGAAAGGAATTATGCGTGAGAAAAAATGAGAAAACTGAGCAGTGTATTTAAAAATCTTTTTTTGATCATTATTTCCTTTATATCCATATTTCCATTTTACTGGATGCTCGTGGGAGCCACCAATGATTCCAAGGATATTACCATGGGAAAGCTGACCTTCGGGTCCTCGCTGGTCAAAAATATTACAAATGCCTTTGATAAGGCCGATCTGTGGCAGGCCTTCTTTAACTCGGCGGTGCTGGCCATCATCATCACGGCGCTGTCATTGCTGATCTGCTCCATTGCCGGATACGCTTTTGTTATTTACCCAAGCCGCGGCAAGGAAATATTGTTCATGGTGCTTATAGCTTCCATGATGGTGCCCTTTGCAGCCAAGATCATCCCAATGTTCCGTATGTTTTCGGATATGAAGCTTTTAAACAGCTTCTGGGCAATCATACTGCCGGCCATCGGAGCCCCTTTCCTTATCTTTTTCTTTAAACAGAATGCGGAGTCGTTCCCCAGGGAGACGATCCAGGCGGCCCGGGTGGATGGCTGTGGTGAATACCAGATTTTTGTCCGTATTTTTATGCCTATGATGAAATCCACGTATGCGGCTGCCGGCATTTTTGCCTTTATGGCCAGTTGGAACAACTATATGTGGCCGTTGATCGCCCTGCAGAGTAATTCCAAGTTTACACTGCCGCTGATGGTGTCCAATCTGGCTGCGGATTTCAATCCGGATTACGGTATGATCATGGTTGGTATTATACTTTCCACCATACCGACGATCATCGTGTTCTTCTGCCTGCAAAAAGCATTTGTGGAGGGAATGGTCGGTTCTGTGAAATAGCTGGCTGCGGCCGGCGTTGACAATGGTTCGGGCCGATGATACAATAAAAAATAGTAGGCGGCCAAAAGACGCCCGCCAACAAATAAAGATTAGGATGGTAGAAAATGGCTGTTAAGGTAAAAGAACTGGCGGCGATGCTGAATTTGTCGCCGGCGACGGTGTCGCTTGTATTGAATAATAAACCGGGGATCAGCGAGGCGACGCGCAATAAGGTCCGTGCTGCTGTACGGGAGCTGGGCTGTGAGGAGCTTCTGGAGGATGAGTCCGCGAAAAAGAATATCATGTTTATTGTTTACCGCAAGGACAGTACGACTCCCAACAGCAGCCCTTACTTTTCTCAGATTTTCTCGGAAATCATTGAAGGGGTAGAAAGCCAGATCAAATCCAGAGGCTATAATTTATTGATCTCCTATGTGGATCAGTCCACGGTATGGGAGGTTTCGGCCAATATTAGCAGGGAGCACGTGGAAGGTGTTCTGCTGCTGGCCACGGAAATGCAGGAAACGCAGATGAATGCATTTTCCCAGGTCCAGGTGCCCATTGTCATTGTCGATAACTATATGGAACATAAAAGCTTTGATTGTATTACCATTAACAATGAGCAGGGTGTCAATGAGGTTGTACGGCACCTTGTGGAGATGGGTCATAAAAATATTGGATATCTTCATATTGATCAGAATGCAAACAACTTTACGGAGCGTTACTACGGCTTTTTAAGAGCTCTGGATACGTTTAATATCCCCAGGGATGCGGTGACGATGGTACGCATATGTTCCGGCGGCGGGGATGCCGTTTACCAGAATCTGAAGCTCGCTCTTGAGGAATGTGAACATATGCCCACGGCATTTTTCGCGGACAATGATATTATCGCCATATATGCTGTGCGTATTTTGCGGGAGCTGGGCTATAAGATTCCCGAGGACGTGTCCATCGTAGGGTTTGATAATATCGCCCTGCTGGAGGTTTTGGACCCGCCGCTGACGTCGATTCAGATTCCAAAGCATAAAATGGGTGTTATCGCGGCCAATGCGCTGATCGATAAGATTACCGAGCCTATGGAGGGTGTTGTGAAGATCGAGGTGCGCACCAGTCTTGTGAAACGTAAAAGTGTTGCGCGTATACAATAAATTTTATGGCCTGTAAGATTAAAAGGAGACCTGAATGTATGCTGAGTAAAAAAACCCCTTTTATTTTATATGGCGGAGATTATAATCCGGATCAGTGGGATGAAAAGACCATAGACGAGGATATGAAGCTGTTCAAAAAGGCTGGTGTGAACCTGCTTGTTCTGCCGGTATTTTCATGGGCAAAGCTGGAGCCTGAGGAAGGCCGGTATGAATTTGAATGGCTGGATAAGATTTTAAATAAAATATGGGAAAACCATATTTATGTGTTTTTAGCGACCCCGACCACAGCACAGCCGGCATGGCTGTCGAAAAAGTACGCGGATGTGCTTCCGGTAGATATTACCGGCCGTAAACGGACCCATGGGATGCGCGTATTTTTCTGTGTCAACAGTGAACATTACCGGCTCCGCGCCAGAGCGCTGGCCGAGGCCATGGCTGAGCATTACAGGGATTTTCCGGGGCTGGCCGGCTGGCATGTGTCCAACGAGTACGGAACTTACTGCTATTGCGAGAATTGTCAGAATAAATTTCGGGGCTGGCTGAAAAAACGTTATGGAACGATTGAAAATTTAAACGACCGGTGGCATACATCGTTTTGGGGACGTACGGTCTATGATTTTGATGAGATCATGGTTCCCAGTGAGTTAAATGATGATTACCGTTTCAGTCCGGCAGTACAGTTGGACTACATGCGTTTTGTCACAGATTCTACCATTGGCTGTTATCTCAATGAAGCCACGGTCTTAAAGGCGGCTACGCCGGACCTTCCGGTATTTTCCAATATTTCCGGATATATTAAAAAGCTGAATCAGTTTGAAATGGTACCCCATATGGATTGTGCGGGCTGGGATAATTATCCGGCGCCCACCGATGAGCCGGCCTTTATCGCCTTGAAGCACGATATTATGCGCGGTGCAAAGGATGGAGCCTCCTATCTTGTGACGGAGCAGTCGCCCAATCAGCAGAATTGGCAGCCTTATAATAAGCTGAAGCGGCCGGGTGAGCTTCGCCGTCTGGCGTATCAGGGCATGGCCCACGGTGCGGACAGCAGTTTGTATTTCCAGATGCGTCAGTCCATTGCTGGTCAGGAGAAATTTCACGGGGCCCTGATCGCTCACTGTGGTGAGGATACCCGTATTTTCCGGGAAATGTGCGTCCTGGGCCAGGAGCTAAAAAAGCTTGGCAGGGCGTTTGTGGGCGGCCGGACAAAAGCCCGGGCGGCGATCGTGTTTGACTGGGATAACTGGTGGGCTCTGGAGCTTTCAAGCGGGCCCACACAGGATATGGACTATTTAAAACAGGTTTATAAGTACTATAAGGCTTTCCATTCCCAAAATATCCCAGTGGATATGGTTAAGACGACCCGTGAACTCTCGGCCTATGATGTGGTCGTTCTGCCGTTGATGTATATGGTCAAGCCCGGCTTTGATGAAAAGATCCGGACACTTGTGGAGAGCGGTAAAACTGTGCTGGCCACCTACATGTCCGGCCGGGCCGATGAAAATGACCGCTGTATTTTCGGCGCTTATCCGGGGCCGCTTGGCGATGTGTTCGGGCTTTGGGTGGAGGAGACCGATGCGCTGTATCCGCAGGAGTCTGTGGAGATCACCATGGACGGCAGCAATATCCATTATCCGGAGGGTGCTTACCGGGGACGTTTCCTGTGTGATATTCTCCATACGACCACAGCCAGGGTACTGGGCCGGTATGGCCGCGCTTATGACGGTGCGCAGGAGATCCGCTGCTTTTACAGCGGCAGTCCGGCCATTACGTGCAATGATTTTGGCAAAGGCCGCGCCTATTATGTGGGAACAGAGATGGATACGCTGTTTATGGAACGTCTCGTGGATGCCATGTGCCGGGAGCAGGGGATTTATGCACCCTTTAAGACGGATGGCGCACTGGAAGTGACTTGCCGGGAAAATGAGGACGGACAGTTTTGGTTTGTCATTAACCACGGCAGTGAAAAGGGCTGCGTATACCTTGGTAAGGCTTTGGACTGCAAAGAGACGGCGGATTACGGGCACAGCGGAACCGTTTACCGGGATCTGCTCAGAGACCGGAATGTGGCCGGCGCTTACGAGATTGAGGCCGGCGATGTGGCTGTACTTAAAGTAATGGAAGGGATGCCGGTATGATCCATCAGAGAATCCCTTTAAATGCTCAAAATCCGGACGCGTGTCTGGAAACCTATTTTCTTGATTATCTGTCGGCGTACCGTTATGATGGCGGCGCGCCGGTCATTGTGATATGCCCCGGCGGCGGATTTGCTTATCTGGCTGACCGGGAGATGGAGCCCGTGGCCATGGTTTTTAATGCCATGGGCTACCACGCTGCGATTCTTCGGTATTCCTGCGGAAAGTATTGTAATGTGGCGGCGTCCGTGGCTGATGCCGCCTGCGCGGTTGCTATTTTGCGCCAGCGGGCCGGGGATTTTCGTATTGATCCGGGCCGTATCTTTTTGTGCGGATTTTCCGCCGGCGGTTTTATCGCATCGGCGCTGGGGGTGTTTTGGGATACGTCCTGGCTGTGCAGGGAGATGAAGCAGCGGGGGCGGGAGTGGATCGGCTTTTCACAGGAGAGCCTCCAGTGGCGGCCGGACCGGCTGATCCTTGGCTATCCGGTGATCAATCTGAATGAGGTGACGGATATACTTCCCTATATTGAGAATTTTTCCATGGGAAATCCCAATGTCTGTGAGGATGATTACACGTTTTACAGGGATGAGCAGAAGTATATCAATTTCCGCCGGCTGGAAAATACGTGGCTGTTTGGCAATGCCTGGCCGGATAAACGGACGGTGGAAAAGTATTGTCCGGACCTGCATGTGGATGGCCGGACGCCTCCGGCGTTTATCTGGCATACGATGCAGGATAATCTGGTGTTTCCGGAAAATTCGATCCGGTTTGCCACAGCTTTGCGCAAGGCGGGGGTGGACTGTGAGCTCCATTTGTTTGCAAAGGGGTTTCATGGGCTTTCGCTGGCCAATGAGGTCAGCGCGCTTCGACAGAGTGATGTGGTGGCGGGCTGCCAGATGTGGGTGGAATTAGTGCGGGAGTGGATTTTTGCGGAATGTGACGGCGGTGCGGGGGCGTGATGCCCCGGCACCGCTTTTGTGTGTTTTGCGGCGCGTGAGGCTTCGTCGCGGTGCATGTTATCACAACTGGTAGCACCGCATGGAAGGTGTTTCATTTCGGTTCCTCTGAAGTGTTACTATTACACGGTTTTATTTGACCTGCTGCCATGCATTTATATTCTTTTTTACGAATTGACGGAAGGTCTGCGGCTTCTTTTTCATAACCTGTTCGAAGACTGTAGTGACGTTTTTGGCGGTTCCCCTCCGGGTCATCATATAAAGCATTCCCATGACTGTGGAATACTCCTTATCAAGGCCGCGTATATCGATCCAGTACTTTTTTGCAAGCGACGGTTTGGGGTTTGCATAGGTGATTTTTCGGTTAAGCTCCTGAGATAAGATATCCGCGGCCTGCCAATAGTCCATAGCTTCCGGGCCTGTAATTGAGTAGCCTGTGTTTTTGTGCTTTTCCGGTTCGGACAATACCCTGGCGGTCAGCTCTCCGATATCTTCAGCATCAATAAAACTGGTGAGTGCATTCTTCACTGGTACTACGATGCGGTCGAAATACTTTATTTCAAAAGCATGGACTCCGCTGATATTCTGCATAAAAAAGCTGGGGCGAATGTGGCAGTAGGGCAATCCCGCCTGCTCAATATATTTCTCGATTTTGTGATGAGGAGGTACAGGATTATGCTCCACACCGATCAGGGAAAGAAAACATACCAGACGGATATCGCCTTTTTCTCTGAGCGCTTCTACAAACGGTTTCAAGTCTTCCGGTTTACCTAAATGGGGCGGGCGCATAATAAAAACCCGGTCAACCTCCTCCAGTGCCGCAGCAAATGTGGAGCTGTCTGTGAAATCAAAATAAACGTGGCGGGCACTGTCACCGTATTTATTTTTCAGCGCCTGGACATTAATATCCGCAACTGTGACAGCCTGTCCGCTTTTTATGGCATATTGAGCAACATAACCGCCCACATTGCCAAGTGCTCCAGTAATCATAATTTTACCCATTATTTTTTTCCTCCAATAAGATTGTGTTTGCCTGGTCCAATAAATCAATCAGTGCAGCAAAGTTTTTACTGCCCATCTTTTCGCTGAGAGTAAGCATTGTTTTATAGTATTCATCATATGCGTTCTCTACCAGCTCCATGGCTTTTGGTGTTGGAATTATGCGATTGCTGCGTCGGTCCTCCTGCGAGGGCTGTTTTGTTATATATCCTTTTTTATGCATGGCAGTGACCATATTTGTAGCCATTGCCTTAGATACCTTAAAAAAACGGGAAATCCCCATGGGCGTCTTATCGCCATCGGTTTTGCATAAGTATATGAGCATCCCCATTTCACTGGAACGGATCGGAAGCTCGCGTTTTGTGTTAATGTTAAGACGGCAAAATAGCGAAATATGTTCTGCGGCCTTTAATAATTCCTCCATAAAAGATAATCCTTTCCTAAAAAAGTAAATCCGATGTACTAAATTATAGTACATCAGATTTACTTTGTCAAGCATATGATTATAATGAATAGCTGCTATCTTTGTGCTTTTCTTAAACAGGTTTTCATTAACAGATATTAAATTGGAATAAAAAAAGAACAGGTATTTCCACGTGGGAGACCTGCTCTTTTTTTATGCCGCGGAATGTAAAGGCGGCGATTCTAAAGCTGAGTTTTAGTTATCTGCATCGCCGGTTCTTTTAAGAATATAGAAACCGTCGTCCAGTGCTGTGATGATGATCAGGCCTCTGTCGTCCACGATAACGTCCTCAGTGGTGGCGTTTCTTGGGCCAGGGAAGCCTGGGAAGAAGGATTCTTCCGGAGTCTTATTGGGATTTGGCGGTATGAAGTAAGCGAGCTCTTTAATATAATAAGGATCGGATACATCATAAATACGCAGACCGGCAGCAAAGTAGCAGCAGTATACGCGGTCGCCGCGCTGCTCCAGCCATGGCTTGCCATCCATAGGCTCATGCAGGTTGTGAGGACCAAATGGTCCCTGGCATCCCAGATTCATCACATTGAAGTTGGGGTACGGGAAATCCTTTGGAACTTCCGGGTACGGGAACTCAGCAATGAGTGTGGGCTGAGAAGGATCACTGACATCGACCATATGGATATTGTTCATAGCCTGCGCCTGTTTGATGGAGCCTGGCTCGAAGAACTGGAAGCGCTCGCCTTCATTGGTCACGACACACAGATCGCGGCCGGGTAAGGGCAGGGCGGTGTGTGTTCTTGCACCGGCCAAATGGCTGGAGAAGGTGGGCTGCAGCTTTAAGTTGCCAAGGCAGCGGGGTCTTGAAAAATCGGACACATCCAGAACATATAAGCCGTCTCCGCAGTAGCCGCAATAAGCAATACCGTCGCGCACAAATGGCGGTCCATGCATCCAGCCCTTGTCCATGAAGGCCGGTACATGAGGTGCATGTGGGTCAAAGGTTCTTCCTGGATAGCCGTCAGCGTACTGTTCAGGTGACCACCAGCGTCCAACCTCGTAAGGCTTGGTCGGATCTGCAATATTGACAATACGGTAGATCATGCCCTCAAATCCGCGGCACTCGCAGGAGAGATGAACAAAATCACCACCGTTATACATAAATCTGTGTACACCGATGGAATGTGGAACACCACAATCCCAGTAGCTTAAAAACTTGGGATTTTCCGGGTCCTCTTTCAGGGAATAGATACCGATGCCGGCCCGGCACTCCATGTTTTGAAGCTCGGACTGGTCCACCAGTGCCCCTGGTCCGCTGCCTGCTGTGAAAGCAACGATCAATTTATCATCAGCAATCTGCAGCTTTGGTATGGATGTGGTTGGGTATTTTTCAGTATCGACCAGCTCCAGACGCTTAATAAATTTCGGGTTACAGGGGTCTGTCACGTCGGAAAGCATAACGCCTACCGGTTTGCCGCCGAAGCAGGCGCCGTACAGGTAGTATTTACCGGCTTCGGTCTTATAAAGCTGCATTTGGAACATGCCGCAGGTGTTGTCCATGTCGCAGAAGGAAAGGACTTCCAGGTTTTTAATGTAACCGTTGTTGCCTTCGCCTTTAGCGTAGAATTTATCTGCCATAATTGTACCTCCTATGTTTTATTTGTATATATTTTACATAAGATATGAAAATAAATCAACAAAAATAATATATTTTATATAATGCATAATGGAATTTGCATCATCTCGGGTGCATGGATAATTAAATTGATATGACAAAAAGCAGCATTGCGAAGTTTGCCGGAAAGTGATAGAATATTAACAATAGTTTTTTCAGATGTGATAAAGAGGAGTAGTGGTTATGAGCAAGATTAAAATTTTCGGCGACAGCACCTGCGATCTGCCGAAAGAGGTACTTGACACATATGGGATGGAGGTTCTTCCGCTGCCGGTGTTCGTGGGAGAAAAGCAATGTCTGGACGGTGTGGATGTGACCCCGGACGATATTTATGATTATTACCGTAAAACCGGCCAATTGTGCCGCACAAGCGCGGCGAATACAAGCGATTATATTAATTTCTGGAAGCCTTGGGTGGAGCAGGGATATGAAATTATTCATTTTCATATAAGCTCCGAAATTTCCGGTTCCTATAATTCCGCCAGACTGGCGGCGGAGGAGCTGGGCCATGTCTATCCGATCGACTCCCGTGTGCTTTCCACGGGGATCGGCCTTTTGATGCTGACGGCCTGCGATTTGAGAGATGCAGGTAAGACGGCGGCGGAAATTGTAGATATCATTGAAGAACGGAAGAAAAAATATCAGACAAGCTTTCTTGTGGACGTTATCGAGTATTTGTGGAAGGGCGGAAGGTGTAATGGCGTTGCCGCTCTGGGCGCAAATATTTTGAAGTTAAAGCCGCGGATCGATCTGGCGGATGGGCAGATGCTCTCCACGAAAAAGTACCGTGGGAAAACAGAGAAATGTTTTGCCGCTTACGCGGATGATCTGCTGGCCGGGCGCGATGATATTTGCCTGGACCGGATATTTGTCACCCATTCCGGGATTGACCAGAAGATTATCGATCTGGCGGTAAATAAAGTGAAGGAGCACCAGCCGGGGGTAAAGGAAATCCTTGTGACCCGCGCCGGTTGTACGATTTCCTGCCACTGCGGGCCGGGAACTCTGGGGATATTATATCTTTATAAATAATGCTTTATAAATAATGAACCGGTGCAGGTTGACAAAATCGGCATGTTTTAATATAATGTGTCCAGGCGTTTGAACTAAAAATACTAACGATAATAAAAGGTAAAGGTGAATGATATGAGCTTAATGCAGGATTGGGAAAACATTGTTGCCCAGTATAGCCAGGATGCACAGTCTCAGCAGAAATTCTGGACAAACTATTATTTAAAGGAAAAAGAAGTTTATGAACAGCTTCTCACTCAGCCGGTGGAAGTCGTTACAGGAACGGTAAAGGAACTGGCAGAAAAATACGGCATGGAAACACCGTTAATGCTTGGATTCCTGGATGGTATCAATGAGAGTATCAAAGAGCCCAACCCGATTGAAAGCCTGGAAGAGGATTCTACGGTAACTCTCGATATTGACCTTGAAAAGTTATATTATAATATGGTGGGCGCTAAGGCGGACTGGCTTTATGAGCTGCCTCAGTGGGAAGGGCTTCTGACTGAGGAACTCAGAAAAGAGCTTTACAAGGAACAGAAGAGCTCTACGACCATCGTAAAGGGTAAGAAAATCGGCCGTAATGATCCATGTCCTTGCGGCAGCGGCAAGAAATATAAATTCTGCTGTGGTAAAAATAACTGATTGGTAAATAGGGTATTGAATAAACCGTTCCGGCGCAGGCCGCGGTTCTTTCTTCTGAATCTGTAATTAAGATGCAGGGAAGGCTCCGCGGGCAGCGTTGGAACGGTATTTTTATTTTTGATTAAAGATTAGTTGTATATGAATAGGATTTTCGTTATAATACTATTAGTACCAGATGGGTAAGCGAATTAAACTATCCCATATCTATTGTTGAAAACTATAATAGAGTTAATGAAAGGGGCCAGAATATGATATCAGTTAATGGATATTACGATGGAACGGTCATACGCCCATTAGAAAAATTAAATGCAAGAAAAAATCAGCGCATAATTATAACTCTGTTGGATGAAGATATACAACCTAAAAATACGACCGCAAATAAGAGCGCTGCAGGTATTCTTTCTAAATATGCAAATACGGATTTGATCCCCATGGAAGAGGGGCATGGGAACGTAATGACCATAAAATCAATGAAAAGAAATGTCAGAGAAGATTAAGTTCTGTTAAAATCTTCTCTGACATTCTGTTTCAGTTAATGCTTAAACAGTGACTCCATCTTTTTCCGTATCCGTTCCCGGTCCTCCCGGTTGTCTATTATTTTATAGACCCCATTCTCAAGGACGATTTTATCCCCCTCGCGGCAGCCCTCGGGCAGCAGTTCTGTTTTTATGGAAATCATGGTGCCATTATCTTCGCAGACTGCAAACGCACCTTCAAAACGGTCGATGATCATAGAATTACCTCCCTAAAATTTCTGAGTCTTATTTTAATACAAATTCTCTGTCGCTTCAAGCTTCCGCAACTATATATTCAAATTCTTCATTGAGGTTTCGCCCGGATTATGTTACTATTAATAAAAGTAGTAATAAAAACTACATCAGTGATGGAGGTAATTCTATGACGACGATCAACTGGGGTATTGCAGGAACCGGCGGTATTGCACGTAAGTTTGCAGGAACGGTTTATAATATGAAGGATGACGCCTGTGTTTACGGCGTGGCTTCGAGAAATTATGGGAATGCATATAAATTTGCCAGAGAAAACCATGTTAAAAAAGCGTTTGAGAGCTACGATAAAATGCTGGCGGACGAACATATTGATGCGGTCTACATCGCCGTGCCTCATCCATTTCACTGTGAATATGCGGTGAAGGCCATGAAAGCCGGCAAGCACGTGCTGTGCGAAAAGCCGGTAGGCATGAATGCAGGTCAGGTACAGCATATGATTGATGTGGCATATGACAATAATGTACTGTTTATGGAAAATATGGTGACCCGTTTTCTTCCTGTGACAAAGCAGGTATGTGACTGGATCGACGAGGGCGCTATCGGTGAGGTACGTTTTGTGGAGGGGCATTTTGGCTTTCCGGCCCAGGGCTTCCCGGATACCCGCTGGTTTAATAAGGAGCTGGGCGGCGGCGCTTTGCTGGACGTGGGCATTTATCCCATCAGCTTTGCCACATTGATCCTGGGCTTTGATATTGAGGATATTAAGACGGCTGCCTATATCGGGGAGGCCGGAACGGATGAACATCATACGATCACCCTTGTCTACCGGGGCGGCCGCCGCCTGGCCAATTTAAGTGCGTCTGTCGTATCCGATACCGGAAACGGCGCTGTTATTTCCGGTGAATTTGGGAAAATTATGATCGACCATTTTACAAGCAGTGAAAAGGCGGTGCTGGTGAAAAATTTTGAGGAGCCTGTGGAAGTCGTATTTCCACATGAAGTCAATGGATTCGAGTACAGTATCCGTGAGGCCATGAAGTGTATTAAAAACGGCGACATGGAAAGCTCCCGTCTGCCCTGGGTCATTACTCTGGAAAATATGCGGATCATGGACCGTATCCGGGAAATGTGGGGGCTCCACTATCCATGCGAATAGCGATGACAAGTAAAGGAGCGGATGTATGTTTGGTTATGTGACGGCCAATGAGCCGGAGCTTAAAATGAGAGAATACCACGAATATAAGGCTTATTACTGCGGGCTTTGTCATATTTTAAAAAAGCGTTACGGCTTTATGGGCCAGATGACCCTGACGTATGATATGACATTTTTGATCATGCTTCTGACAAGTCTGTATGAATGTGCGCCCACAGTGGCAGATCACCGCTGCAAGGTCCATCCTGTGAAGAAGCAGAAAATGCTTTATAATGAATTTACGGCTTATGCGGCAGATATGAATATGATTCTGACCTATCATCATCTCATGGATGACTGGAAGGATGAGGGCAGTGTGCCGGCCTGCGTGGGCGCCGGCGTGCTGCGTCATACGTATAAGCAGTTGAAACAGAAATATCCTAAAAAGTGTAAGGCGATCGCATACTGGCTGCATCGGCTGCATACCCTGGAGGATGCCGGAGAAAACAGCATCGACCGGGTAGCGGGATGCTTTGGAAAGATTATGGAAACGCTCGTTATTTATAAAAAAGACGGCTGGGAAGACTCGCTTAAAAAAATCGGTTTTTTCCTTGGCAAGTTCATTTATATTATGGATGCCTTCGACGATTTGGAGAAGGATATAAAGAGCGGCAGCTATAATGTATTAAAATCCATGGCCGGACACGAAAATTTCACAGAAGATTGTAATTTGATGTTGAATATGATGATGGCAGAGTGTACAATAGAATTTGAAAAATTACCATGCGTTGAGGATGTGGAGATTCTGCGCAATATATTATATGCCGGCGTGTGGAAGAAATTTGATAAAAAGGTACTGGAGCGTCAGGAGGCGAGGAAGGATTCGCCAGCCCCTGATGCTGTAAAAAATTAGAGTGCGCCTACAAGCGCACATCGACGAAAAATGATGAACACAGGAAGGAAGTAACAATGATCTCAGATCCATATAGCATACTTGGGGTAAGCCCAAATGCATCCGACGACGAAATAAAGAAGGCCTATCGGGCGCTGAGCAGGAAGTATCATCCGGATTCTTATGCGGACAATCCTCTGGCCGATCTGGCGGAAGAAAAATTTAAAGAGGTACAGGACGCTTATAAACAGATCATGGATGAAAGGGAGCGCGGTCAGAGCAGCTCTGCCGGCGGCCGTGGCGGTTTCGGTGGATTTGGCGGAAGCGGTTTTGGCGGTAATGGCGGATATCAGTCTCAGAGCTCCGGCACAGATAGCGTGGAGTTGAGCGCGGCGGCTAATTTTATAAACAGCGGCCGTTACCGTGATGCAATTAACGTTTTAAATGGTATTGGCAGCAGAGATGCCCGCTGGTTTTATTACAGCGCTGTGGCCAACGCTGGTATTGGGAACAACGTTCAGGCGATGAATGATATCAACCGGGCTGTTTCCATGGACCCGCAGAATCCGGAATTTCGGAATTTCCAAAATCAGCTCCAGTTCCGTACAAGCCGATATCAGGGCAATGGCCAGGGATATGGCCGGCCGCCGATGAGTACCGGCAATTGCTGCTGTGATCTGTGGATCGCCGATACCTGCTGTGAATGTATGGGAGGGGATTTGTGCGCATGCATGTAAATGCGAAAAAAGTTGCATTTTTAGGACTTTTATTGGCTGTGACCATGGTGCTGACGCTGCTTGGTGGCTATTTTGAGCCCAGCACACTGTTTTTTATGGCGGCGGCTGCTTTTTGCACTGGAATTGCTGTGAGAGAGTGTGGACTCTATCTTGGCCTTGGTTTTTTCATTGCCGGAGTGCTGCTGGGGCTGATTCTGGCGCCTAATAAGCTGTATATCATCACCTATGGCGCAATGAGCCTTTACATTTATTTAAGAGAGCTGGCGTTTGAGCAGATTGCCCGGGTTAAGGCCCTGAAGCATCGTACTGCTGTGTTCTGGGTGGTGCGCTATGTTTTATTTAATTTAATGTTTTTACCGATTTTATTCGGGATGCCAAAACTGATCTATCCCGGCGATCTTTCGCCGGCGCTGATGGCGGCGATGGCTCTGGGCGGCCAGATCGTACTTTTAGTATATGATAAGGCTTATGAGTATTTTCATATAACGATCTGGAATAAGCTGCGTAAGCAGTTGAAGCTGTTGTAAGGCTGCGTTTGAGGTAAGATTTGATTTTTCTGACGAATGGCCTGAATTAAAGGTCAGGTCCGATTAAAATAGAATTGGGGGTAAATTTATGGATATTAAAGGCTTTCAGGGGGATGGCCAATGGTATAAAGGCAATATTCACTGCCATACCACGGTGTCCGACGGCCGTTTAACGCCGTCACAGGTTGTGGAGCTGTATAAGAGCAATGGGTATCATTTTCTGGCAATCAGTGACCACGACGTATTTTCCGACTACGGTTCTGAATTTGATGATGAGAATTTTATTACGCTGCCGGCTGTGGAGGCGGCAGTTGTTCTGGTGGATAAGCCGGGGAGCACATATTGTGTCAAGACGCACCATATCCATGGTATTTTAGGCCCCAAACCGGTGCGGGATAAAGCCAGCCGGGCCTTTTATGAACACATGGAAAAGGTGCCTTTTAAGCCGTGCGCCGGAACCTGGGATGGCGCTGCAGAAGCGCAGGCGCTGGTGGACACACTGGCCAGTCATGGCTGTATGGTCATGTATAATCACCCGATCTGGTCAAAAGTCCGTGAAAGTGATTTTATCGATACAAAAGGAATTTTCGCGCTTGAAATATTTAATTACGGTACGGTAAATGAGAGTGGCACCGGCTATGATACGACCTACTGGGATGTGATGCTGCGGGAAGGGCGCCGTGTTTACGGTGTAGCTTCCGATGATAATCATAATACGGAGTTTGTTCAGGATTCCTGCGGCGGTTTTATCGTTGTTAAAGCACCGGAGCTGACCCATGAAGCCATAACTCAGGCTATGCTGGACGGCAATTTTTATTCATCGGCCGGCCCCGAGATTTACGACTGGGGCGTGCATGACAATGTGGCCTATGTATCCTGCAGCCCTGTGGAGCGGGTGAATTTTATTGCCGGCAATTATGTGGGCGCCGGAGCGACGGTTATCCGTGAAAATCCGGAGGAGAGCATGGACTACGCGCTGTATCGTCTGCGCGGCGATGAAACTTATGTCCGTGTGGAGTGTGTGGATGAGCATGGACGCACGGCCTGGAGTAATCCTATCTTTTTGAAATAAGTTTATAGAATAGTTCCGTTTCTGATCTGGCTGTATACTTTCGCTGCAGGAATGGAACTATTTGTTTTTATGAAGATAGAATACAGGATAAAGAATTTGGAGGCTGTTTGATTATGATTTTGACACAATTTATTAAACGCGTTGATATGGCTGTGAAAGAATCGACCAGAGAAGCCCTGGAAAGCTTTATACACGATCTTGCCAGAACATTGCCGGAAAAAGACAGAGTGGATTTTCTGAAAAAACTGGAGAGTGTGGCGGAGAATGTATCCGGCCAAAGTAATAATGTGCTGCCTGCTGCTGAAAATATTCAAAAGAGGATGTCACAGGCATGGAAAAGCCTGGAGAAGATCGAAGATGGTCAGCTATGTCTTATGGGCAGCCTGAATGAGGAATATGACGACTGGTATGACAGTATGGCGGATGAATTTATATTTGAGGACCCTCAAAATATTTAGGTAAAACAGGATTTAAAAATGGAGTTCTGTATTTTGGTGTAGAGTACCTGAACGATTACCGGGAATGAGGATATTATGAGTTTTTAGTCTGCGCAGATTTTTCATCAGATAAAAGAGTAATATTTAATGCACATGAAATCATGGCGAAAAAATTAATGCGTACAGATGGTGCGAATCGTAAGTGAACATAGAATTACTAGGGGATTCGCACTTGAAAAAATGCATAAAAAGTGTAAAATTAGAAAATGTAATGTGGAAGTGAGATATTTACTGGATTTTATGATTGCTTTTTAGAATGAAATTTTGTAAAACAGAAAAAAGTATATATAAAATATAGCAAAAATTTGTTGGTTTTTGCTGTCGCTCCCTTCGCTGGGAGCGTGGATTGAAACCCCTTTATATTCTGCCGGTCGTATGTCTGGCGGTGTCGCTCCCTTCGCTGGGAGCGTGGATTGAAACCGGTTCTTCGACGCACAGGAA
This sequence comes from Lachnospiraceae bacterium, assembly GCA_902363555.1. GTDB lineage: Bacteria > Bacillota > Clostridia > Lachnospirales > Lachnospiraceae > Catenibacillus. Next base: position 229,374 of record CABJAM010000003.1, read on the forward strand.
GAACTGGAAAGGGTCGCTCCCTTCGCTGGGAGCGTGGATTGAAACAGGCATACAACCATCCGTGCCTCCTTAATCCTCCGTCGCTCCCTTCGCTGGGAGCGTGGATTGAAACAACGATATTTGGAATTAAAAATGTTGTGATCGATGTCGCTCCCTTCGCTGGGAGCGTGGATTGAAACCTGGAAAATATGAGCCGGATTATCTCTCCTATTGTCGCTCCCTTCGCTGGGAGCGTGGATTGAAACATGGAAGATCTGGCGGCCGTCAGGAACAAAGGGCGTCGCTCCCTTCGCTGGGAGCGTGGATTGAAACGGCACTTCTGTATTTTTTGACGGGGTAGTTGTGGTCGCTCCCTTCGCTGGGAGCGTGGATTGAAACATCATCGGCCTGATACTGATTACCCGGGCTCTGAGTCGCTCCCTTCGCTGGGAGCGTGGATTGAAACATACTGTCATCTGCTAAAAAATAGGCATGATCCGGTCGCTCCCTTCGCTGGGAGCGTGGATTGAAACGCCACAAACTATTGTCTTGACCAGTATGAGCAGACGTCGCTCCCTTCGCTGGGAGCGTGGATTGAAACACGACATAGAGCTGACCTACTGGACGACCAAGGCCGTCGCTCCCTTCGCTGGGAGCGTGGATTGAAACATATTGTGAACGTACTCGATCCGGACGTTCACAAGGTCGCTCCCTTCGCTGGGAGCGTGGATTGAAACGTTCGTGTTCAACAACTTCCGCCACCGGTGTACAGTCGCTCCCTTCGCTGGGAGCGTGGATTGAAACATAGTGATAATGGATCTAATGTAGTGACTCAGGAGTCGCTCCCTTCGCTGGGAGCGTGGATTGAAACATACCTCATTTCCTATTTTTTAAGGGCTTCTGCAGTCGCTCCCTTCGCTGGGAGCGTGGATTGAAACATGTATCTCCCCTTGTTGAGTTATATGTATCTGAGTCGCTCCCTTCGCTGGGAGCGTGGATTGAAACACCATCCAAGATGATGATATGGTTTTGGTTAAAGTCGCTCCCTTCGCTGGGAGCGTGGATTGAAACTCTTGTATCGTAATCACATTTAGCCTCAAAGACGCGTCGCTCCCTTCGCTGGGAGCGTGGATTGAAACACTGTAATCCTGTTGCCAAGCCTGTACAGTGCTCGTCGCTCCCTTCGCTGGGAGCGTGGATTGAAACAGATTTATTAACCGTGGAATAGCCTGACTATTAAAGTCGCTCCCTTCGCTGGGAGCGTGGATTGAAACACGGAAGTTTTTGGGTATTGTAACTCAAATTGGGTCGCTCCCTTCGCTGGGAGCGTGGATTGAAACACATAAATCTTGTGTTGTGATATGATAACCACAGTCGCTCCCTTCGCTGGGAGCGTGGATTGAAACACCGGATCACCTCCGGCTTCAAGGGCTTTTAAATGTCGCTCCCTTCGCTGGGAGCGTGGATTGAAACGGACCAATGCGCCGAAGTGAAATCTGTGCTTTAACGTCGCTCCCTTCGCTGGGAGCGTGGATTGAAACCTGGTAATATCTGCTCCTTTTAGGTAACTCTTTTGTCGCTCCCTTCGCCGGGAGCGTGGATTAAATTATTAACAAATAAAAAACTGATACACAGAGGCCTATATGATTAGCCCCTGTGTATCAGTTTATGCAGTTAACTATTTTAATATTGTAACCACCATATACTGACGGTATGAACAAATCCGCGAGAGAATGTAATCGGATTCTTTTCTTATCCGTATGCTTGATTAATTATCGCGAGTAATCACGCGCAATGTACAAAATTATCAGAAGTTGATATCCTCACCGTAATAGCAGGCTTTAAGCAGCTTTTCCATCTCATCCTGGGTAGGGATTCTGGGATTGGAGCCGGTGCAGGCGTCTCCGATGGCCAGCTCAGCTACAGCCGGAAGCTTATCCATAAATTCTTTTTCATCTATAATGCCGCCTTCGTAATCCTTAATACATTTCGGAATATCCAGCATATCGTTCATGGCCTTGATTTCAGCCACAAGTGCAGCAACCTTTTCTTCCGTAGATGCGCCGTCCAGTCCGATGAAGTCGGCGATTTCAGCGTAGCGAAGCGCAGCCTCTTCGTTTTTGGCATTGTACTGGATTACTCCGGGCAGATACATAGCGTTGGCGCAGCCATGTACGATATGTCCACCGCTGTAAGCTGCACCGGTCTTGTGAGCCATGGAATGGACAATACCAAGCAGAGCGTTGGAAAATGCCATTCCGGCCAGACACTGAGCGTTATGCATGCGGTCGCGGGCATCCATATCCCCATCGTAAGATTTTTTCAGATCATTGTGGATCATCTTAATGGCGTGGAGTGCTAACGGATCCGTATAATCGCAGTGGAGTGTGGAAACATAAGCCTCGATGGCGTGTGTCATGGCATCCATACCGGTGTGAGCAGTGAGCTTTTTGGGCATTGTCTCAGCAAGGTCCGGGTCAACAATTGCCACATCCGGAGTAATGTTAAAGTCAGCCAATGGATATTTAATACCTTTGTTGTAATCTGTAATAACACTGAATGCTGTCACCTCGGTTGCTGTACCGGAAGTGGATGGGATTGCACAAAATCTGGCCTTTGTCCGTAAAGTAGGGAAAGAGAATGGTGTGATCAGGTCCTCAAAAGTAGTTTCCGGGTATTCGTAGAATGCCCACATTGCCTTGGCTGCATCGATGGGAGAACCACCGCCCATAGCTACGATCCAGTCCGGTCCAAATTCCTGCATCATTTTTGCACCTTTCATTACTGTTTCCACACTGGGGTCGGGCTCTACGTTTTCAAATAATTGAACGTCCATGCCGGCTTCCTTTAAATAGCTCACAGCTCTGTCTAAAAATCCAAAACGCTTCATGGAGCCGCCGCCAACGACAACGATTGCCTTTGATCCTGTTAAATTTTTTAATTCCTCAAGAGAGCCCTTGCCATGGTATAAGTCTCTCGGTAAAGTAAAACGTGCCATAATAAATTCCTCCGTTATATTGATATGTATTGATATTTTTTTAACAATTTCTATTATAACGAATTTTTGTAAAATTTCAACCAATTATTTGTGAAATAACCGTGAAAAGGCGATATTTGTGATAATTAGTAGAATTTGTGATTTTATATACATAAAATTTATGGATTATATCACATTAACCATTTCAATATAAGAAATATTGATAAAAATAAAACATAAAACAGGGAGCGCATTTACAGATTACCAGGTTTTTCTATAGTATGGTCCGGTTTAAGAACTGAACGCGGGATTATATTTTGTGCCTGCTGTACGATTTAGAGAAAATCTGTTAAAATATACAGGTGATTAAAATTATATTTTACGAATGAGGTGAATCCCAGAATGAGAAATGAAGAAGAGATGTATGCGCTGATCCTTAATACAGCCAAAGAGGACCCGCGTATCCGCGCCGTCTATATGAATGGCTCCAGAACCAATCCCAACGCGGACCGGGATATCTTTCAGGATTACGATATTGTTTATGTGGTCCATGATACACAGCCCTTTATCGATGATAAATCGTGGATCGACTGTTTCGGGCAGCGGCTTTATATGCAATATCCGGAAGATAACGTGCTCTTTCCGGACAATGATACATCCAGGTGCTACGGCTGGCTGATCCAGTTTGCCGATGGCAACCGGCTGGACCTTCATGTACAGACACCGGATTACACGCGGGAAGAAATCGTTAAAGACCGGCTTTGCAAAATACTTTTGGATAAGGATGGGCTGCTGCCGCCGATGCCTCCGGCTACCGATGCGGACTTTTATGTTCAAAGACCTGGAGAACCGGAATTTTTGGCATGCTGTAATGAATTTTGGTGGTGTCTCAATAACGTGGCCAAGGGGTTGTGGCGTGGGGAAGTGACCTACGTTCAGGACATGCTCGGTTTCGTTGTCCGCCCGGAGCTGGTGCGGCTTTTGTCCTGGAAAATTGGCTGTTCCCATGATTTTTCTGTGAGTATCGGGAAAAGTGGCAAATATATGTGCCGGTATCTGACGGATGAGCAGTGGCAGAACTTTTTAAAGACGTATGCGGATGCCGAAGTGGAAAATCTGTGGAATGCCGTAGAAATCATGTGCCGGCTTTTTGATGAGACGGCCAGGGATGTGGCCTGTGAACTTAACTTTAGTTATAATACAGAAGAGGCCGCGGCCAGTTGGGAATATCTGCGCCATGTCCGGGTGCTGCCAGCGGATGCTGATGCGGTATATTAAAACGCTGCACCGTCCTTGGGTCCGGAACGCCAGCCAGATACCGATCGCGTATTTTAAATGCCATACAGCATGCGAGCTTTTTAAGCCGGCCCCCGAAGCATCATGCATTATGGGAGCCGGCAGATATATTCGGACCTCTTACGCCATGACCGTCAACTCGAATTTATTGCAGTCGCCCCGGTAAAAGGCCAGCGTATATTCCAATGGTATATTTTCTTCCGTAAACCCGGTGGACGTAAAAAACAGCACCGGGTCGCCGGGTTTGATTTCCAGGCACTTTGCATTTTGTGCCGAGGCTTTGATGGACTCAATAACACGGCGGACATGATGGATCTTATCACTGGGATCGTGGGCCTCCAGTACTTTATAAAGGGATTCCGATGTAAAATCATGGTCCATAATATAAGAACAGTGATTATATGGAAGATAGGTTCTTACTTCCACAATGGGGGAGTTGTCGGCAAAACGTTTTCTGTGAAGGAAAATCGCCGGCTCATCGTCCGCCAGCCCCAGCGCTTCCTTAACCTGGGGCAAAGGTGTGACGGTTGTCATGGAGATCACCTCTGTCTTAGGTGTTTTATTCTGTTTACTGATCTGATCATTGAACGATTCCAATCGTACAAAAAAATCCTGATTGATCTTCTTTCGCGTCACAAAGGTTCCTTTACTCTTTATCCGATACAGCTTTCCCTCCTGGACCAGCTCGGAAATGGCCTGGCGCACTGTGGTGCGGCTGACACCGAACTGAGTGATCAGTTCCTCCTCTGTTGGAATGGCATCGTCCGGCGCATAGGCGCCGCTTTCAATTTCTGTCTGAATAATATTCTTTAACTGATAATAGAGCGGGATGGGAACCGCCTTATCTAATACATGGTCTGATATCATGGTATTCTCCTCTAAATGTTTTAAATACATACCTTAATAGAACTATATGCTTTTGTTATAACATAATGATAATAAAAAATCAAGATAAAAATAATTGAATTTTTTAAAGCGGACGATCAGAATAATAAGTATTTATAGATGATCTATCAATGAATACTGTAAAAATGCATAGAATATGGACATAAATATTGTATGTTATATACAAAACTGCATGTTTAAGGGATTTATGGATTGACATTTTAAAGACATTGATGTATTGTAATGGCATAAGGTTGTTATGTCATTACATAATGACAATATAAAAAAGATAGGATTCATAACAATATGGAGGATGGTAAGATGAATCATATGGATATGGAGCGCTGTATTGCAGTTCTGAGGAAGGAACTGATTCCTGCTTTTGGATGTACGGAACCCATAGCAATTGCTTACGCGGCGGCGAAGGCCAGGGATATATTAGGTGCGGAGCCGGAGAGGCTGATTGTTTCTTGCAGTGGTAATATAGTAAAAAATGTAAAGGGCGTTGTAGTACCGGCTACGGGAGGCCTTAAAGGGATTGAGGCCGCAGCCGTAATAGGTATCACCGGCGGCGACGCACAGATGGAGCTGGAAGTCCTTCATAGCGTAGATGATGCGGCACAGGACCGTGCCAGGAAACTGTTGGAGGATAAAATATGTCAGGTGAAGCTCTTAAAGAGCGATGAAAAGCTGCACATTATTGTGGAAGCTTTTTGGGGATCGCATCAGGCGCTTGTAGAGCTGAAGCACACGCATACGGGGATTGTTCGCATCGAAAGGGACGGGCAGGTGGTCTTTTTAGAGGAAGTGGCGAAAGCAGCCGATGACGATACAGAGGAAAGTCTGGATTTTTTGGATTTCCGGACGATTTACGAATTTGCACAGTCGGTAAAGCTGGAAGATATCCGGGATATTCTTAAAAGACAGATTGATTACAATACGAGCATTGCCGAATACGGAATGACTCACAGCTACGGCGCCAATGTGGGAGCCACGCTCATTGAGGTTTATGGGCGGGATATAAAAATTCTGGCGAAGGCTCTGCCGGCGGCTGGCTCCGATGCCCGGATGGGCGGCTGTGAAATGCCGGTTGTGATTAATTCCGGCAGCGGTAATCAGGGAATGACCGTTTCCCTTCCTGTGATCGCCTATGCAAAAGAACTGGGAGCCTCAAGTGAACAGCTGTACCGTGCGCTGTGTGTCAGCAATCTGACCGCAATCTATCAAAAAAGTGAGATTGGCCGGTTATCTGCCTACTGCGGTGCAGTCAGCGCGGCTGCCGGAGCCGGTGCGGGAATTGTATGGCTGATGGGCGGAGGCGTAGAAGAGATTGCTTCGGTCGTGAGTAATACTCTGGCAAATGTGGCTGGAATCATATGTGACGGTGCCAAAGCCTCCTGTGCTGCGAAAATAGCTTCCAGCGTGGAGGCGGCGATCATGGCCTTAAATCTGACGTTCCGCGGCAAGTCTTTTCACGCCGGGGAGGGCGTTGTGAAGGCGGATGCCAACACAACCGTCAAGGGGGTGGCCACCATTGCCAGAGAGGGCATGCAAAAAACCGATGAGGTTATTTTAAATGTCATGGTTGGTGATTGAACGCCTGTCACCAATTTCCTAAGGGAAAACGTTGACCTGTTGCGTATCCGCGCAACACCTTTTTAGCAGTACTTATTATAAATATTTTAGAAAAGGAAGGTAAACCTGTGGAAAAAAATATTTTGAAAAATCTGGCCGGATGGCTGGAAGCACATAAAACGGAGATGCTTGAAGACATTGCCAGTCTGGTGGCCATCCCTACCGTGGTGGATGAAGGTGAGGGCGGCTATCCTTACGGAACAGCACTGGCCGATGCGGTTCGGCATATGGGCGCTTTGGCTGAGAAATATGGCTTTGACTGGCAGAATCATGGCTGGCACTGTATAAGTATCAGCTATGGACCAAAGGGAAACGGACAGCTCGGTATCTGGGGCCACCTGGATGTGGTACCTCCCGGAGACGGATGGATTTATCCACCTTTTGAGTGCCGCCAGGTAGAAAACTTTCTGCTGGGCCGGGGCACTCAGGATAATAAAGGGCCGGACATAGGCTCGCTCTACGTTTTACGTTATTTGAAGGAACACGGTATCGTACCGGATTTTGAAATCCGGCTGATTTACGGCTGCGAGGAAGAAACAGGGATGAAGGATGTTGTGGAATATTTAAAACTTGAGCCGGCACCCGATTATTCCTTTGTACCGGATTGCGGATTCCCTGTCTGCTATGGGGAAAAAGGCTTCCTTAAAATCAAACTTCGCTCAAAACTCCTGTCCGGAGCAGTCACGTTTATGAATGGCGGCCAGGCGGCCAATGCTATACCGGCTCATGGCACTGCAGTGATCTGCGGCAAAATCATTGAGGCGGATGGTGTTCCCGGTCATTCCGCCTATCCGGATGGGCTGGTGAATGCCTTTGGCGCTTTAGGCCGGTTGTGTATGGATGTGGACGGACTGACGGACGGCGACAGACAGGCATTCAGATTTCTGGCGGATGCCGGAAGTGACGGTTACGGCCGGGCGCTTGGTCTGGAACGTATGGATGAACCCAGTGGATTTATGACCTGCGCGCCAACACTGCTGGATTTTAATGATGGCGCCATGGAAGTGGTTATGAATATCCGATATCCGATCACCCTTGAATCTGAAACGATCGTGGACGATCTGAAAAAGAAGGCTGGGGAGTACGGGCTGGATGTATGTGATGTGGACGACAGTAAACCGAACCATGAGGACCCTGACGGTGTTTGGGCACAGTATTTGACAGATTGCTTTGAGGAGGTCATGGGTGAGCGCCAGGAGCCGTTTGTGATGAGTGGCGGAACCTATGCGAGAAAGGTGCCGAATGCTGTAGGCTTCGGGCCGGGACTGCCAAAGGATATTACGGTGCTTGACCTGCCGGACGGACATGGCGAGTGCCATCAGCCGGACGAATCCCAGTGTATCGATACACTATTTGCGGCCTGGAAGGTGTACGCCTATACCGTATTAAAGCTGATAGAAACCGGATTACCGCCCAAAATGGCAGGCTGACGAAAAGCAATTTAAAAATACATTATAAGGAAGATCTTATAGATTAAGAAACATATAAAAAGGAGACACGATGATGAATAAGAGAGAAAGAGTATTGGCTGCATTTCATAATCAGGAGACAGACTACGTGCCAGGATGTTTTTGGCGCCACTACACCCCGGAACTTGAAAGAGGCGAGGATGTTGTGGATGCACACCTGAAATTTTATAAAGAGACGGACGTGGATTTTCTGAAAATTTCCAGTGATGGCTTTTTTGGATGGCCGGCAAAGACACTGGAAAACCTTACAGACCCGGCTCAGCTTTATAATATGGAACATATGGAAATGGACAGCTCGTTTATCCGCGGGCAGGTGGAGCGCGCCAGGGCGATCGTGAAGCGGCTTGACAATGAGTGCTGTACACTTTATACATTGTTTTGCCCACTGTCTATTTTCCGTCTCCAGGTTGGCTGGGATAAAATGATGGAATGTATGAAGGCGGACCCAAAGGCTGTTATGCACGCCTGTGATATCATTGCCGACGATGAGATCCGGCTGATCGACGCTCTGATCCATGAGGCCGGGGTGGATGGCATTTTTTACAGCGTACAGAATGCGGAGGTCAACCGTTTTTCAATGGAAGAATATAAAACCTGGGTCGAGCCCAGTGACCGAAAAGTACTTGACTTTACCAATTCCATCAGTGATTTTAACGTCCTTCACTGCTGTGGCTGGGATGCCGATGAGGCAGGCACCGTGAATCACATGGAGAGCTGGCAGGATTACCCCTCGACCGTTGTGAGCTGGGCCGCTTATGTGGACCACAAGGATGTGGAGGAAATACGGGAATTTTTCCATGGCCGTCCGGCCTGGGGCGGTTTTGACAACCGGGTGTGTGGTCTTATGTATAACGGAACGGAAGAAGAAATCAAGGATGAAACACGCCGTCTTATACGCCTTGGCGGCAAACGCGGCTTTATTTTAGGGCCAGACTGCAGCCTTCCCAATGATATTGATCCGAAGCGCATTCGCTGGGTCATTGAGGCTTCAAAAGAAATGAAATAACAGAAAGGGGATTTACGATGAAACAACGTTTATGCAACATCGGCCATGAGCTGAAAAAAAACCGGGCTCTGTTTTTGATGGTGCTGCCCGTGGTGCTGATTGTTATCATTTTCTCCTACCTGCCCATGTCCGGCCTTGTGCTGGCTTTTAAGGATTATCGTTTTGATCGGGGGGTTTTTGGCAGCGCCTGGAACGGTTTGGAAAATTTCCGGTTTCTTTTTGCCTCGGGAACCGGATGGACAATCACAAAGAACACGATTCTATATAACCTGCTGAATCTGGTGACATCCCAGGGCTTGGCCATACTTATTGCCATCGTTATTTCGGAAATTAAAGTAAAGCCGTTTAAAAAGGCAACGCAGTCCGTTATCTTTTTCCCATATTTTATTTCCTGGGTTATTGTGGGAACATTTGTTTATAACATTTTTAACTATGAGACAGGCCTGCTCAATACGATCCTGAACTTTTTCGGGGCGGACAAGGTCAATGTCTATTCCATGCCGTGGGTATGGCCCATTATCATTTGTGTATTTAATGCGTGGAAATGGTGTGGCTACAACTCAGTTATTTATATAGCGGCGATCACGGGTGTGGATACGGAGTGCTATGAGGCGGCGGAGATTGATGGTGCGAACATCTTCCAGCGTATCCGGTTTATCACCCTTCCGAGTATCAAGCCGACGGTGATCACGATGCTGCTGCTGAATGTAGGACGACTGCTGAGGGGCGATTTTGAAATGTTTTATCAGATTGTCGGCAACAACGGTCAGTTGTTTAATGCAACGGATGTTATTGATACCTATGTTTTCCGATCGCTGACCACCAGCGCTAATCTGGGTCAGACTGCGGCCGCCACATTCTATCAATCCATCCTCTGCTTTATCATTATTATGGTCGTCAACGGTATTGTGAAAAAGGTGGATTCGGATTATGCACTATTTTAAAGGAAGGGGATGAAATGCCGTGTCAAAAATGAAAGGAACATCAATCAAAAGAGGAAGGGCAACCCTTACCTTTAATATTATCGGATATTTGTTTGTGGGCATTATGGCGCTGATCTGCCTGATGCCGTTCATTATTATGATTTCCGGCTCATTTTCGTCGGAAATGGCTATCCGTCTTCAGGGATACAGTATATTTCCAAGAGAATTTACGCTGGAGGCATACAAAACGGTGTTTAAGTTTCCGGAAAAGATTATCCGGGCCTATGGAGTATCCATTCTGATTACAGCGGTAGGAACCTCGGTCGGTCTGTTTGTTTTAACTATGGGAGCCTACGTTATCAGCCGGAAGGATTTTAAGTATCGGAATGTCGTATCCTTTTTCCTCTATTTTACAACGCTGTTTAATGGCGGAATGGTCAGCACTTACATATTTTTTATCCAGTACCTGCATTTGAAGGATAATCTGCTGGCACTCATCTTTCCGGGGATGCTCAGTATTTTTAACCTGCTGATCATGCGCAGCTTTGTGTCCAATATACCGACAGCACTGATCGAATCGGCTAAAATTGACGGAGCCAGCGAATTTAAAATCTTTATAAGGATCATTATTCCGCTGTTGAAATCCGGTCTTGCCACAATCGGTCTGTTTATGGCGCTGACCTACTGGAATGACTGGCATAATGCTATGCTCTATATGAATACGGCAGAGAAATTTCCGTTGCAGTACATGTTGTATGATATGCTCAATCAGGCGCAGGCGCTGGCGAGAATTGCCGCGCAGGCCGGTATTCAGGTGGAGAGTCTGCCTACGAATACACTGAAACTGGCGATGGCTGTTGTAGCCACCGGCCCCATCGTTCTTCTGTATCCTTTTGTACAGAAATATTTTGTGAAAGGTATCACGGTAGGCTCTGTCAAGGGCTGAGTCGCCGTGTATCTTATAAAAAGAAAGTGAGGATGAAATTATGAAAAAGAAGTTGATCTCCATGGTGCTGGCAGTTGTTTTATTGACAGCAACAATTACCGGCTGCGGAAATGGCAGCGGCGACACAAAGGCACCGGCCGACACGACGAAGTCCGCTCAGTCCGGAACTACTAACAAAGATACATCGGGGGAAAACAAGGCTCAGGACGCAGAAGGTTCCGGCATACCGGATCTGGATACGTCCAAGCAGGTGGAAATCGTAATGTACAGTCTCGGCACAGAACCGGCCGGACAGCAGCCCATCTGGGATAAGCTTAACGAGCTGCTCCTTGAAAAGCTGAACTGTACGTTAAAGGTGAATTATATCAGTTTTGCAGATTACCCAAACAAATATCCCCTGTTATTCTCTTCAGGAGAAGCCTTTGATATGGCCTATGCCGCAAGCTGGCTGAACTATCCGTCTCTGGCTCAGAAGGGGGCTTTCATGGAGCTGGATGAAATGTGGCCAAAGTATGCACCAAACAATTATGCTCAGGCCAGCGAAACTGCAAAAAATCAGTCCAAGGTGGACGGACACAGTTATTGCGTGCCATCTCTGAACCGTGTCTATTCTTCATATGGCCCGATTTATCGTATGGATCTTGTGAAGGATCTTGGTTTTGATAAGGAAATAGAAAATTTTGCGGATCTGGAAGAATACATGGATCTCATCAAAGCAAATTATCCGGAAATGCAGCCATTATCGATCTATTCTATGGGCTCTGAGGTCGATGATACTTATATGTACTTTAATGGTATGTATCCATTAAAAGGCTCACAAAATGATTTCCTCTGGATTGACCCTGCACAGGAAAATCCACAGATTTTCACCTACTATGATTATGAAAAGACACCGGAATTTCTTGAGATGATGAGCCGCTGGAATGAAAAAGGCTTTTACCCGAAATCTGCTCTGGCAGATACAGATTCCAAAAAATTCAACAGCGGTATTGCGGCCGTAGGCATACATAGTGACGATGCATATGTAAGTTCTGTTGTTAATAACATTGCGAATCATCCGGATTGGGATGTGCGCTATTCGAACTTTACAAAGGATATTTCCAATCTTTCCTTTACACAGGATGCCATGGTTATTTCCAACACATCCAAAAATCCGGAAAGAGCGCTGGCTGTATGGGATCTGCTGACCACAGATGAGGAGATATTTGATCTTTTCTATTATGGTATCGAAGGTCTTTCTTATGAATTAAATGACAAGGATGAAGTGACTATACTCGATACGGATAACTACGGAATTACGACTATGTGGGCTGTGAAAAACAGTGAGCTGATGAAAAACTCCGTCGGTACACCGGATAAACATGGCGCCCTCAAGGCAGAGTGGGATGCTTATATTAAGGATGGCCAGGGTTCCCAGAAATACCGTTCCTTTGTTATGGATACATCTCCGGTAGAAACCGAATATTCCGCATGTCTGAATGCCCATCAGCAGTACTGGTGGCCTCTGGAGCTGGGGTATACAGACCCGGTGAAGGGCCTTGAGGAATACAAAACCATGATGGAAGCCGCAGGCATTGAGAAGGTTATCGCAGAGCTGCAGCGTCAGTTGGATGAATATGTTGCCTCCCAGCAATAATTGTGGGATTTGCTTCTCAGATATGGTAAAATTAAGGTAGCTATTATGCACGTCTGCGTATTTATTACGCAGACATGCGCACCTTTTTGACGACTGCCGCGCACCGGCAGGACAAAGTGGCGCCGGTGTGGCGGCAGAATGGAGGAACATATGAAATCAACGATGAAGACTTTAATTGTGGATGCGACAGGCAGCCTGTCGGTCACGGAGATTCCCGTACCGGAATATGGCGAGTGCCAGGCATTAGTAAAAATGCGTAGCTGTGGTGTGTGCAATGGCACGGATATGAAGCTGATCCATAGAACCTTTAAAAACTTTAACACCTATCCGGCTATACTGGGCCATGAAGGTGTGGGCGAGGTAGTGGCGGTCGGCGCAAAGGCTGCCAGCTTTAAGGTCGGGGATATCGTCCTGCTTCCGTTTTTGGAACAGCCGGTGGGAGATCTGACACCGGGATGGGGCGCTTATTCGGAATATGCCGTGGTGGGCGACGCGGCTGCTTATATCGCTAATGGTATGGGTGAGGGAACGCCTTTTTGGAACGAGGGCTATCTGGCTCAGAGTATTATACGGCCGGAGGATAAGGCAGATGTGGTGGAAGCATCCATGATCATCACCTTCCGTGAGGTCTTGAGCGCTATAAGAAGATTTGGCTGGAAGCCCAATGAAAGTGTACTCATATTCGGCGCAGGGCCGGTGGGGCTTTGCTTTACAAAATTTGCAAAATTACTGGGCTTAAAAACAGTCATCACCACGGATGTGGCGGATGCAAAGGTTGAGGGCGCTCTCAAAGCCGGGGCGGACTATGCTTTCAACTCTGTGAAGGTCGATGTCAATAAGGAAGTTAAAACGCTTTTTCCCGACGGTATTGATTACGTCGTAGATGCGGTTGGAATCAACAGCCTGATCAATCAGGCGATGGGGCTGATTAAATATAATGGCAAAATCTGTTGCTATGGGATATCTCCTAAGCTTGGAATGGATCTTAGCTGGGCGGATGCGCCGTATAACTGGACGCTGCAGTTTGTACAGTGGCCAAGCAAAAAGGAGGAGGGCGAGGCACACAGCCAGATCATGGCATGGATCAATCAGGGTGTGCTAAAGCCGATGGATTTCATATCGGATGTCGTTCCCTTTGAACATATATTGGATGCTTTTGATCTGGTAGAGGCCAAAAAGCCGGATACTAAGAAAATTGTGATAAAATATTAGGAGGTCCGTGATGATCGAGAGTAAATTATTTTGTGTATTACCGGATTATGTGTGTACGCCCGATGGCATGGCGGAAGATAAGTACGGAAATCTGATCTTGTCCTGTCCAAACTACGCTCAGGACGATTTGTCCGGGTGTGTTGTGAAAATTGATAAAGAGGGCCATGTGAGCAAGTGGTTTGACGTACCGGTGCATCCTGAGACGGGCGTGGCCAGAAACATGGGGATTGCCTTTGACGATGAATGGAATGTCTACCTCTGCGATAATCAGGGCTGGAGCGAGCGGGAGGACCTTTTATTTAAGGGCCGCATTTTAAAAGTGACCGTGGATGATGAGGGAAATATATCCAGATGTGTGGAAGTCGCTAAAAACATGGAACACCCTAACGGCATCAGAATCCGTGGCGATTACATGTATGTGACCCAGAGCTATCTGCATCCGGTGAAACGGGAGGACGGGAAGCTTGTGAGCTGCGTATACCGTTTCGGTCTGGATGAGGAAAATATTGAAATTACCAATACCCTGGATGATCGGCACATTTTTGCCACCTTTGTCACACAAAACCCCGATTGTCAGTATGGCGCCGACGGCATCGTATTTGACCGGGAAGGAAATCTGTATGTGGGCAATTTCGGCGATGGCGCTGTTTACCGCCTGACCTTCAATCCCGATGGAAGTCTGAAGGAGAATAAGATTTTTGCACAGGACCCGTCACAGCTTCAAAGTACTGACGGCATGTTCTTTGACGATAAAGGAAATCTTTATATCGCCGATTTCTCGGCCAATGCCATTGCAAAGGTATATCCGGACGGAACCGTAGAGCGCCTTGCGCAGAGTCCGGACTGTACCGGTGTGGATGGCGGACTGGACCAGCCCGGTGAACCGATCGTGTGGGATGGCCGGATCATTGCCTCCTGTTTTGATCTGGTCACAGGACCGGATAAGGTAAATCAAAAGCATGAGATGCCGGCCACCCTTGTGGAGCTGGCTCTGGAATAAAAAGAGGTGCCTATGGGGAACTATTTATTGGCCCATGATCTGGGAACAAGTGGGAATAAGGCGGTGCTGTACCATGAGGACGGCACCCTGGCCGCAAGTGTACTTTATGAATATCCGACATATTATCCCCATCCGGGGTGGGTTGAGCAGGACCCACAGGAATGGTGGAAGGCTGTATGTGAATCTACAGGAAAGCTGCTTTTAATGTCCGGAGTACAGCCGGCTCAGATTGCCGCAGTATCCTTTTCAGGACAGATGATGGGCTGCCTTTTACTGGATAAGGATGGCGAGCCGCTACGCAATATGCTCATATGGGCGGATACCCGCTCCGTGGAGCAGGAAAAATGGATGGTCCGTCAGGCGGGCGCACAAAATGGCTATCATATCACAGGACACAGGCTCAGTGCCTCCTATTCGGCGGCCAAACTTTTGTGGGTGAGAGATAATGAACCGGAGATATACCGCCGGTGCTGGAAAATGATCCACGCCAAGGATTATATCGTCTACCGGCTCACAGGTGTGTTGGCCACCGATTATTCGGACGCTTCCAGCACCAACCTTTTGGATATCACCAAAAAGAAATGGTCCGATGAGCTTTTGGAGGCATTTTCGATAGATAAAGGCCTGCTGCCTGAAATCCATCCGTCCGCGGATGTGATTGGTACGGTTACAAAGAGTGCGGCTGCGGCTACTGGCCTTTTGGAAGGAACACCGGTGGTCATGGGCGGCGGCGATGGAAGCTGCGCCTGCACCGGAGCCGGCGTTGTAAGTCCGGGAAAGGCCTACAATGTGCTGGGATCATCCTCGTGGATTTCCACAGCCAGCCGGGAACCGGTATTTGATCCAAAGCTGCGTACCTTTAACTGGCTCCATCTGGACCCTAAGCTCTACACACCCTGTGGAACTATGCAGGCTGCCGGTTATTCCTATAACTGGTATAAAAATACGCTGGGGCAGTGGGAGCAGGCGCAGGGGAGCGCATGTGGCCGGAGCGCCTATGAGCTATTAAATGAGGAGATTGAAAAGACGGTTCCGGGAGCTGGCGGTGTGGTTTACCTGCCCTATCTTTTAGGCGAGCGTTCACCGCGTTGGAATCCCGATGCCCGGGGCGCATTTTTAGGTCTGAACATTACCTCCTGCAAGGGCGATCTGTCCAGGTCCGTTTTGGAGGGTGTGGGCTTTAATCTGAAGGTGATCCTGGATATTCTTGAAGGCCAGCAGCCTATAGATGATCTGATCCTCATCGGCGGGGGCGCCAAAGGGGATGTCTGGATGCAGATTTTGGCGGATATATGGCAAAAGCCGGTGATGATCCCCAAATATCTGGGTGAGGCCACCAGTATGGGTGCTGCCATCTGCGCCGGTGTCGGTGTGGGAATTTATAAGGATTATACAGCGGCGCTGCAGATGAATCCGGTTCAGCGGATAATTACACCGAGAGCGCAATATAAAGAACGGTATGAGGCGTTATATGAAATATTTAATGCGGCTTATGAGGCGATGGTGCCTGTGTATGAGCGCCTTGCCGATTACCGGAGCCGGTTCGAGGATGAGCCAGATCAGGCTTGACGATGCGTCGGAGTCGGTATGATGACGAGCCGGAGCTGGTTCGAGAAAAAGTTTATGGCGGGAGGACGATGGATTTGGAGACGATAATTAGAAAAGCGGCGCAGGCGCTTTTAGCCATGCAGAGATATTCCTGGGAGCAGGGTGTGGCTATGCAGGCATTTTTGGAAATGGGAAATAAGGACGTGGTGACTGCCATGGCCCATGAAGCCGTTTACCGTCGTATGGAGGACGGACGGGCGGCAACGATCGGTGTCACCGATGCGGCGACGGACCCGTGTTCCGTAGGTGAAGCACTTTTGGCTGCCTGTGAGTGGACGGGGGATGCGGCGCTGATCGAAGGTAAAGATGCTCTTTTGGAATGGGCGCTGCACACAGCGCCGAGAAATGACGCGGGGGTGGTTTACCATCTGACCAACAGCAAACAGTTCTGGGTGGATTCTGCTTATATGCTTCCGCCATTTCTTGCGGCGGCTGGTCATATTCCGGAGGCTCTTGTGAACTTTTACGGCTATGTGGACGCCCTTTACGATACGAAGGCCCGTCTGATGAGCCATATGTGGGATGACGAGGCTGGATGCTTTTTGCGGGCTGCCCATTGGGGTACGGGTAATGGCTGGACGCTGGCGGCCGCCGCCAGGCTGATTCCTGTACTTGAAGCCAGTGGGTATGAGGCAGATGTGCAGAGGATTGTAAAACTGGTCAGGGAGCTGCTGGATTCTCTGATGAATTATATGAGAGCAGATGGATTGTTCTATGATGTTGTGGATGATCCCGGCAGCTTTGTGGAAACGAATCTGTCTCAGATGGCGGCATATACCATCTATCGGGGGATGGCCGGAGGCTGGCTGGACGATCGGTATGCCAAAGCAGCAGATCATATGCGGACCGCGGCCAGAGGGAAGGTCAATGCGTTTGGCTTTGTGGCGGATGTCTGCGGGGCGCCGTCCTTTGATAAACCAGGCTTTTCTCCGGAAGGGCAGGCATTTTTTCTGCTGATGGAAAGCGCTGCAAGGAATTACGAAAATCTGATCAATAAGAACTGCGAAGGCAGTGGAAGCGGGGAATAAATATGGAAAATTTTACATGGTTTAATCCAACTAAAATTATATTTGGAAAAGACAGTCATCTACAGGTAGGCGAGGTAACTGCCGCCTATGCCAAAAAGGTGCTCCTGCATTATGGCGGAAAAAGTATCAAGGCGACAGGAACCTATGATGCGGTAACTGCAGCTCTTAAAAGTGCCGGTGTCGAATATGTAGAGCTGGGCGGCGTGCAGCCCAATCCAAGAGTATCCCTTGTATACGAGGGTATACGCATATGCCGGGAAGAAAATATCGGATTTATCCTGGCTGTGGGCGGCGGCAGTGTCATCGACTCTGCCAAGGCGATTGCTGCCGGCGTGTGCTATGACGGTGATGTTTGGGAGCTTTACAGCACGCCGGCCCAGCCTGAAAAAATGCTGCCGCTGGGCGTGGTGCTGACCATTCCTGCCGCTGGCAGCGAGAGCAGCGACGGCAGTGTGATCACGAAAGCAGAGACTCAGGAAAAACGTTCCTGCTGTTCAGATCTGATGTATCCTAAATTTGCGATTTTAAATCCGCAGCTTTGCTATACATTGCCAAAAAATCAGATCCAAGCCGGCGGCGCCGATATTCTGGCCCATGTTATGGAACGCTATTTTGTGCCGAATGTACATACAGATTTAACCGACCGGCTCTGTGAGGCCACGATGAAGTCGCTCATTGGCAATCTGCCTTGCGTTTTGGAAAACATTGAAGATTACGACGCCTGGGCGGAGGTCATGTGGACCGGTAATATAGCTCACAATGGACTGCTTGGTAGGGGCCGTGTGGAAGACTGGGCCAGCCATAACATCGAGCATGAGTTGAGTGCCATTTATGATATCGCCCACGGTGCCGGCCTGGCGATCATATTCCCGGCGTGGATGCGGTATGTATATAAAGAACATCCGGCACGGTTTGTACAGTTTGCGCAGCGTGTCTGGGATATCGATACGGCAGGGATGAGTGAGGATGAGGCCTGTCATGCCGGTATTGATGCTCTGGAGGACTTTTTCAGAGGTCTTGGTCTGGCAACACATCTAAGTGAGATTGGAATCGGGGAAAAGGATTTTGATGTTATGGCCCGTAAGGCTTGCGTTGGTGGAACACTTGGCAACTTTAAAAAGCTTGGTGTGGATGATGTCAAGGCGGTTTTTGAGCTTGCCTTGTGAGAGCCCGAGGTAACTTGGTTTTTCTAAATGAACAGGAAGCGAGGATATATTATGACATATAAAGATATAACACCGGAGGCGCTGGCCGCGTACTTTGACCATACCCAGCTAAAGGCTTATGCGGTGAAAAAGGATTTTGAGATCCTCTGTGAGGAAAGCAGAAAATATGGTTTTAAAATGGTGGCCATCAATCCGGCGCCTGTAAAAATGTGCAAGGAGCTGCTTTGCGGTTCTGCGGTTCATGTGGGAGCCGCCATCGGTTTCCCTTTAGGTCAAACGGATA
Source organism: Lachnospiraceae bacterium (assembly GCA_902363555.1). Taxonomy (GTDB): domain Bacteria; phylum Bacillota; class Clostridia; order Lachnospirales; family Lachnospiraceae; genus Catenibacillus. The sequence goes on from CABJAM010000003.1 coordinate 248,423, forward strand.
TTGAAGTCAAACGATTTGAGATGATCGATGCCATCGATAACGGCGCCGATGAGATCGACTATGTAATTAATCAGACACAGCTTAAGGATAAAAATTATGATTATGTGGAAAAGGAAATGCATGAGATCGTTTCCTATTGCCGCAGCCATCAGGTTATTTCCAAGGTTATTTTTGAAAACTGTTATCTGACGCAGCAGGAGAAGGAGATCATGTGTCAGATCGCCAGAGAGGTTCAGCCGGATTTTGTAAAAACCGCCACAGGCTTTGGTACCGGAGGAGCAACCATCGAGGATGTTCTTTTGATGAAGCGGCTGGTGGGAGATAAGATTAAGGTGAAGGCTGCCGGTGGTATACGGACCCTGGATGACGCTTTGAAAATGATCGATGCCGGCGTCAGCAGAATCGGTTCCACAGCCAGTGTGAAGATCGTGGAGGAGCTGATCCATCTGCTGTAATTGTTCGGCGGGGCTGCGGATCGCAGACCGAAAATGACAAAGACCCCGCAGTCTGCTGCACTGCAAATGGATGCCCTGCAGCTTACTGCGAGGTCTTTAATTTACGAATAGAAGGTGTAAGTATGAAAGCGGAAATTTGTATTCAGGTGACAAACCGGCAGGGAAGTGTTGTGGCTTCTGCCTGCGGCTGCGGCCGCACCGTTCTGGAATTTGAACATGTTTATGAGGAGGGCGACAGCATTATCATTGAATGCAGTCAGACGCCTGGCATGTTCAGGCTGTGTCTGGATGACCATGTGAAGGACGGCGTGGTATGGCTGTCCGGCCACCGGATGGAATACCCCATACCTTTGGGGGCAGCCCATGAGGCCTATGCGCCGGAAGCCTTTCTTGGAAAAGCACATGTGATCACCGCGGATGTTTTAGAAATAATACCGGGAGCATATGGACGGATCAGTGAAAATCCTCTGGACCGCCGGGGGGAAACAACCTATTACCCCCATTGTACGGCCAATGCGGAAACGCGTGGTGAGGCTGTGTTTGCCGCCCGAAATGTCATTGACGGCAGCCTTGAAAATTCGTCTCATGGCCAATGGCCTTACACAAGCTGGGGAGAGGATGAAAATCCCCATGCGGAAATTAAAATTGACTTTGGACGTCCGGTGACGGTGGATGCGATGGCTCTTCTGATCCGGGCAGACTTTCCCCATGACAATTACTGGGAACGGGTAAGCGCTGTATTTTCCGATGGCAGTACGTTAACATTGCAGATGAAAAAAACGCAAAAGCTGCAGCGTTTTAATTTTCCGGAAAGAACGATTACCTGGGTCAAGCTTAAAGACTTTGTGCGTTCCGATGAACCCTCGCCATTTCCCGCGTTAACAGCGTGGGAGGTGTATGGGTGGTATGCGAAGACGGCCCGGGAAACGGAGGTAGTATGAATAATATAGATAAATTACAGCAGTATATGGGAGTCCATATGGAGGCCGCGCTCATTGTGGACGGCTCCAACCGATTCTATTTTACCGGAATGAGATCCTCCGCAGGCGCGGTGTTAGTCATTCCTGGAAAGGCTTTTTTCTTTATTGACTTTCGCTATTTTGAGGAGGCAGAGCGGTCCGTAAAAGCGTGCCAGGTAATTGAGGCAAAAAACCTGTATGAGCAGATCGGTGCATTACTTTTTCAGCATGGAATACACCGTTTGTCCATTGTGTCCGATACAATGACGATAAAAGAGTGTCGGGATCTGAAATCAGCTCTGCCAGGAATTGAGGTCGATGATTCCGACGATCTTTCGCGTATTATGGACACGATCCGGCGCAAAAAGGATATGAAGGAAATAGGCTGCCTGAAAAAGGCACAGAGGATTACCGACGAAGCCTTCTCTCATATACTTGAGTTTATCCGTCCTGGGATTACCGAGCTGGATATTGCCCGTGAGCTTGGCTATACCATGGAGAAGCTCGGCTCCGATGACCGGCATTATGGCTATATCGTAGCCTCCGGGCCAAACAGCTCTCTGCCCCATGGTTTTGCAACCAGCCGGGTGATCCAAAACGGCGATTTTGTCACTATGGATTTCGGCGCTGTGTGTGGCGGTTATTTTGCGGATATGACGCGGACTGTGGCTGTCGGAGGTGTCACAGATGAGCAGAGAAAAATTTACGGAATCGTATATGAGGCTCAGCAGCGCGCTTTTGAAATGATACGGCCGGGCGCCGTCTGCTCTCAGGTAGATGCGGCCGCCAGGGATTATATATATTCCTGTGGTTATGAGGACTGTTTTTCCCATGGCCTGGGCCATTCCGTCGGTGTAGATGTGCACGAAAATCCACGGTTTAATGAAATCTGCGAGGATATTCTGACTCCGGGCAATGTAATGACAGTGGAGCCGGGGATTTATATAAAACACAGGTTTGGCGTGAGAATTGAGGACATGATCGTTGTGCGGGAGGGCGGCTTTGAAAACCTGGCGGTCAGCCCGAAGGAATTGATTATATTATGATTTAAAAGGGTCTGCGCTGTTGATCGTTACAGCGCAGGCCCTTTTAATGTATAAAAATAAGTGGTTAGTATTGCAGCTTTTGTAAATCCTCAAAAAATCCCGGATAGGATATATCCACGCAGCCAGCATCGGGAATCTCGGTGATGCCGTCACTGTTCATTCCGGCGATGGCAAAGGACATGGCGATCCGGTGATCCATGTGGCTGTCAACGACCGTTCCGTGAAGCGCTCTGCCGCCGCGGATGATCATTCCGTCCTCCGTAGCTTCGATATCGGCGCCCATGGCGGACAACTGCTTGACCATCACATCGATCCGGTTGGATTCTTTGACCTTAAGCTCCTGCGCATCCCGTATCGTTGTGGTGCCTTCGGCAAAGCAGGCCAGCACCGCAATCGCTGGAATCTCGTCAATAAGTGTGGGGATCATAGCCCCCTCGATGACCGTGCCGTGAAGGCTGCTTGTGCGCACCGTAATATCGGCCACCGGCTCCCGGCCGGCGCTGCGGATATTTTCCAGCACAAGATCAGCCCCCATGGCCTGGCAGACTCTGATGATACCGTCGCGAGTGGGGTTGATCCCCACATTTTTAATGGTGATTTCCGAGTTGGGTGTGATCAGTCCGACGACAATAAAATATGCGGCTGAGGAAATATCTCCGGGAACGATAATATCCTGAGCGTAGAGCTCCTCTGCCGGAAAGATAGTGGCTGAGGCACTGCCGCAGTTTTCGCGGGTCACATCGCCCACACCGGAAATGATCTTGGCTCCAAAGGCGGATAGCATCAGCTCTGTATGGTTTCTGGAAAGGGCCGGTTCAGTCACCCGGGTTTCGCCATCGGCGTAAAGCCCGGCCAGTAAAATGGCGGATTTTACCTGAGCCGAGGCAACCGGAGATGAATATTGGATACCGTGCAGGTGTGCACCGGTAATTTTAAGCGGTGCGCAGCCATTGCCGGAAAGACTTTCAATCTGTGCGCCCATCATGGACAGCGGGGTGATAATGCGGCCCATGGGGCGCTTTTGAATGGAAGCATCGCCGGTGAGGGTGGTCGTAAAGGGCTGTGCCGCCAATATACCGGAAATCAGACGGGTCGTGGTGCCGCTGTTGCCTGCATCCAGAATGCTTTCCGGGTTTGAGAGCCCATGGAGCCCTTTTCCATGGATGAGGACCTGGGTGCCGTCATTTTCAATGTTAATTCCCATAGCTTTAAAGCAGGCGATGGAGGACAGGCAGTCGGCCCCCTGTAAAAAGTTTTGTACCGTAGTGGTACCTTTGGCCAATGCGCCGAACATGACGCTGCGGTGTGAGATGGATTTATCTCCGGGAACTGTCATTTCCCCGGATAAAGCATGTACCTTTGTAATATTCATAAAAATGATTCTTCCTTCATATATTATTTACCATCGGCAGGAATAACGAAAACAGCTTTTGAAGCGCCCGAAGGCGCCTGCAAATTGAGGACCTAAACGGCAGACTATTACTAACTGCGCTCGTGGACGACATAATGGAATCTGCGCAGGAGTGTGACCGCCTTTTCCGCAGCGTCGCCCTCATAAAATTCGATGCGCAAAACGCCTTCCTGAAATTCCCGGTTGTGGACGATACCGATATTTTTAATACTGATGCTGTTGGTGGCCAATATGGTGGCGATGGTGGCAATAGCGCCGGATTCGTCGATCAGGTCCACGTAGATTTCGTAAAGGGGCCGGATCGTGCCCTTGGCTTTGGACTTTGGGATGGAATCCCGGTAATCCTTGGCCTGAGCAAAAAATTGCAGCAGGCTGTCCTTTTCATTGTTTTTGACGGCATCCGCAATGTTTTCCAGACTTTTTATATAGGCGTCCAGCACCTCCAGAAGGTTTTCACTGTTTTCGCTGCAGATCTGCTGCCACATGACCGGGGATGAGGAGGCGATGCGGGTAATGTCCTTAAAGCCGCCCGCGGCCAGCATCCGCATCCGTTCCGCGTCGTCATCGGAATCCTTCACCAGATTCACCAGTGTATAGGCGATAATGTGGGGGAGATGGCTGATGGCAGCGGTTATGTAGTCGTGATGCTTTTCATCCAGGACCACCGGTAAGGCTGTGATCGACCGGGCCAGGGCGGTCATCGTATGAACGGCGTCCTCGCAAACCTCAGGGGTGGGGGTCAGTATATAATAAGCATTTTCTAAGAGACGGTCATTGGCATTGACATAGCCGCTTTTTTCCGAGCCGGCCATGGGATGTCCGCCTACAAAATGGCGTTCCAGGCCCATCTGTCGGATGGCTGTATGTATCTGGGTCTTGACGCTGCCCACATCGGTGAGGATACAGTTTTCTTTAAGAATGGGCGCCAGTATTTTGAGATTTTCTATATTTATATTTACCGGTGCGCATAAAAAGATAATATCGCACTGGGAAAAACCGCCGGATAAGGTGTCATGGGCCTGATTTAAGGTTCCGTCGCTCATGGCGGCCAGCAGGCTGTCCTTGTCGGCGTCAAAAGCGATAATATTATATTCCGGGTGGACGCGGCGGAGGGCTTTGGCGATGGAGCCGCCGATAAGTCCCAGGCCCACAAAGCCGATGGTCGTTATATTCATGGATATAACCTCCTAAAATTTTCATCAGTAGCTGTGGTGAGTGCTGTTTATGTAATAAGATGTTAGCATTGTCGGCGGAAAATTGCAAGGATTTTTGCCCTGTGAGCAGGACAAGACCTGTCGGATTCAAGCTGTTACAGAAAGTTTGTAATTAAATTGTATAATTGTCCAAAAACTATTGAAAAAGTTTGAACTTTTTAGTAAAATGTATACATGGTTTTCATCCGCCAGATAAAGGGTGAAAAAAATCAAAAGTATTGGAGGAAACAGGACATGAAGGTATACAAAACACAGGACATACGTAACGTCGCAATCTTAGGGCACGGTGGCTGCGGCAAGACAACATTGGTAGAAGCGATGGCTTTTGCCGCCGGCGTAACAAACCGTCAGGGCAGAGTCGACGATGGCAACACGATCAGTGATTATGATAAAGAAGAAATTCGCAGAAAATTTTCAATAAGCACATCGGTTGTTCCTATCGAGTGGGAATATTGGAAAATCAATCTGCTGGATACTCCGGGGTATATGGACTTTGTAGGTGAGGTTGAGGAAGCGCTTTCCGTGGCCGACGCCGCGATCATCGTTGTATCCGCCAAGGCCGGTGTGGAAGCCGGAACGATCAAGGCATGGAATTACTGCGAGAAGTTCAGTATTCCGAGAACGATTTTTGTAACAGATATGGATGACGAGCATGCCGACTACATGAAGGTTGTAGATGACTTAAAGGAACTTTACGGTAAGAAGATCGCGCCGTTCCATCTGCCGATTAAAGAGAACGGCAAGTTTGTGGGCGCTGTCAATGTGGTTAAGATGGAAGGCCGTCAGTTTACATCCAGCGGCAAATGGGAGCCAAGAGATATTCCCGCCGATGTTCAGGGCGAGCTGGAAAGCTGCCGTGAAGCATTACTGGAGGCCGTTGCTGAGACAAGCGAGGAGCTGATGGATAAGTATTTTGGCGGTGAGGAATTTACACTGGATGAAATTATCGATGCGCTCCGTATCAATGTTAATGAGGGCAGCGTAGTTCCCGTACAGTGCGGTTCCGGTCTTTTAGGCTATGGCATTGGCAATCTGATCACTACCTGTGTGGAATTTTTACCATCGCCCATGCGCGATCACATTAAGATTTTTGGTAAGGACCCGAGAACTGAAAAAGAATATAACGTGGATTATGACTCCAGACGTCCATTTTCCGCCTATGTATTTAAGACCATCGTGGACCCGTTCATCGGCCGCTATTCCCTCGTGAAGGTTTGCTCCGGTGAGCTTAAAAATGATTCGGTGATCTATAATTACGAGAAGGAAACCGAGGAGAAGATGAATAAGCTGTTCGTTCTCCGGGGCAAAGAGGTTATCGAAGTACCTGAGCTTAAAGCCGGCGATATCGGCGCCATTGCCAAGCTGACCAATACATCCACCGGGGATACACTTTCCCTCAAGTCCGATCCTCTGGTGATTGATCGTATGGAAATGTCCGCACCTTATACATACAAGCGTTACACCGCTAAGAATAAGGGCGATGAGGATAAGGTTTCCCAGGCATTGGCCAAGATGATGGAGGAGGATCTCACACTGAGAGCCTACAATGACGGTGAAAACCACCAGTCGCTGCTTTACGGAATCGGCGATCAGCATCTGGATGTGACCGTGAGCAAGCTGTTTGCCAAATACAAGGTTGAGATTATTTTGACGAAACCGCGTATTCCATACAGAGAAACGATCCGCAAAAAAGTATCTCTGCGTGAAAAATATAAAAAACAGTCCGGCGGTCATGGCCAGTATGGCGATGTTGCCATGGAATTTGAACCCTCCGGTGATCTGGAAACACCGTATGTCTTCGCAGAACGTGTCGTAGGCGGCGCTGTACCTAAAAACTACTTCCCGGCAGTTGAAAAAGGTGTTGCGGATTCCGTAGGAAAAGGCCCTCTTGCCGGCTATCCGGTTGTGGGTGTGAAGGCCACGCTGTTTGATGGTTCCTACCATCCGGTAGATTCCTCGGAGATGGCATTTAAGACGGCGGCCAAGCAGGCCTTTAAGGCAGCCTTTATGCAGGCGAACCCGGTGCTTCTTGAGCCCATCGCTTCCCTGAGCGTATACGTTCCGGATAATTATACCGGTGATGTTATGGGTGATCTGAATAAGAGAAGAGGCCGTGTTCTCGGTATGAATCCGTCGGATTTCGGCCGCACGGAGATCGTCGCCGATATCCCGATGGGTGAGTTATACGGCTACTCCACAGATCTGCGTTCCATGACCGGTGGACGCGGTGACTTCGCTTATTCCTTCAGCCGCTATGAGCAGGCGCCCAGCGATGTTCAGGCCAGGGTTATTGAAGAAAATGCTAAAGAAAATGAAGAATAAATGATTTTAGGCCACAGTCTCCGGAGCGTTTTGGAGCACTGTGGCCTGATTGTCTTAAATCGCAGTAACCGTTCAGCGCGTCCGAACAGTTACTTTGAAATCAACATTGTATAAGGAGGATGATCGTCTATGGCAACACCACATAATGGGGCAGCTTCCGGGGAAATTGCAAAGACCGTGCTCATGCCCGGCGACCCGCTCAGGGCCAAATATATTGCAGATACGTATCTTAAGGAGGTGCGGCAGTTTAATTCCGTCCGTAATATGCTGGGCTTTACCGGCATTTATAAAGGAAAAGAGGTATCGGTCATGGGTTCCGGCATGGGGATGCCCAGCATCGGTATTTATTCCTATGAATTGTATAAGTTTTACGGGGTTGAAAACATAATCCGCATCGGCAGCGCCGGCGCCTACTGCGGAAAGCTTGATGTGCTGGATCTGGTGCTCGTGGACAGCGCCTGGAGCGAATCCACCTTTGCCAAAGTCCAGTCCGGAGCTGTCGATCACATTTTATATCCGAGCAGCCAATTAAATGATAAGATCACCGGCACCGCCGAAATGCTTCAAAAGCCGCTGGTGCGCTGCCGCACCCATTCCAGCGATGTGTTTTACCATGAGGACCATGTAGATGGCCATGAGGATTTTTATAAAAAGTATGACTGCTGGTGTGTGGAGATGGAGAGCTTTGCCCTGTTCCATAATGCGAACGTGCTCGGCAAAAATGCGGCCTGTCTGCTGACCATTTCAGATTCCTTTGTAAATCATAAGGAGCTCACCGCAAAGGAGCGGGAAACTTCCTTTGACGATATGATGCAGGTGGCGCTGGAGACGGCCGTGCGCCTGTGAATTTTGAAGAATGGAGCATTTTATGAGATTTAAACGGATCTTTGTTATTGTTATCGATTCCCTGGGTATCGGAGCTATGCCCAATGCGGCGGATTATGGAGATGTGGGTTCAGATACTCTGGGCCATATCGATGCCCATATGCCGGCCTTTCGTATCCCCAATCTGGCCCGTCTCGGCCTTGCAAACCTGCATCCTATGACGTATGTTGCGGCGGCAAGTCATCCTCTGGGGTATTTTGCCAAAATGCTTGAAGCCAGTGTTGGCAAGGATACGATGACCGGCCACTGGGAGCTGATGGGGCTGCATATTACCCAGCCATTCCTCACCTTTACACAGCATGGCTTTCCTGCGGAGCTTATAAAAGAACTGGAGGATCGCACCGGACATAAGGTATTGGGGAATAAATCGGCCAGCGGCACACAAATACTGGATGAGCTGGGGGAGGAGCATCTGCTCACCGGCGCAATGATCGTCTACACCTCGGCGGATTCGGTGCTCCAGATTGCGGCCAGCGAGGAAACCTTTGGCCTCGAGGAGCTGTACCGCTGCTGTGAGATTGCGCGCAAGCTGACCATGCGCCCGGAATGGAAGGTGGGCAGAGTCATTGCCCGGCCATTTGTGGGAGCGAAAAAAGGGAGCTTTGTGCGTACATCGAATCGCCATGATTATGCATTAAAGCCCTATGGACCTACGGTTCTTAATGCGGTTGCAGATGGCGGCTATGATGTGATCAGTATCGGGAAGATTAACGATATTTTTGTGGGCCAGGGAATAACGCAGGCTTTCCGTTCAAAAAGCAGCGTCCACGGTATGGAGCAGACCATAGACTGTATGGATAAGTCTTTTACCGGGCTGTGTTTTGTGAATCTGGTGGATTTTGATGCCTTATGGGGACATCGCAGAAATCCGGTGGGCTACGGTCAGGAGCTGGAGCGTTTTGACGAAAAGCTGGGAACGGTGCTTTCCAAACTGGAGCCGGAGGACCTGCTAATGATTACGGCAGACCATGGCAATGACCCAACATTCAGAGGAACGGACCACACGAAGGAGGCCGTACCGCTGCTCATGTACAGTCCGTCTATGACCGGGAGCGGGCGGCTTGGGGATACGGACAGCTTTGCCGCTGTGGGGGCTACGGTGGCTGATAATTTTGGTGTGCTCATGCCGGACGGCTGCATTGGAACAAGCCTTCTTGATGAATTAAAGTAATGGCACAGCTTTTGGCAGATGGAAAAAGAATAAATAAATAAGTTTGACACCGGGCTTCTCTTTCAGGGAGGTCCGGCGTCTTTTGATTTCAAGATCAATTCGTATTAATACGGCGTTTTTCTGGGAAGCCATATGCGTGACCGTTCATACTTTTTGAATTGTTATAGGTGACAAGACAGCTATCAACATAGATGTAAAGAAAAGTGTTTACATCTGAAATAAGTTGTGGTATACTTGCTAAAAAATAAGGCCGGAGACAGGATGAAAAGCGGAGACGGCCTGCTGTCAGGAGGTTTGTTGTGGATAAGGTTAAGAAAATACAGCAGTTAAAAGAAGAGAAAAACGCAGTGATCATGGCGCATTATTATGTGGAGGATGACGTGCAGGCAGTTGCCGATGTTGTGGGAGACTCCTATTTCCTCAGCGAGAAGGCCACACAGGTAGATGCATCGGTGATTGTTTTTTGTGGCGTGGCCTTTATGGGTGAGAGCGCCAAAATCTTAAACCCGCATAAAACGGTGCTGATGCCGGATGCTGCGGCCGACTGTCCTATGGCCCATATGGCCAGCGTGGAAAAGATCCGTCAGGTCCGCAGAGACTATCCGGATGTGGCCGTCGTCTGCTATGTCAATTCCACGGCGGAGCTGAAAATGTATTCGGACGTATGTGTGACCTCGTCAAATGCTTTAAAGATCGTAAAGGCATTGCCCAATAAACATATTTACTTTATTCCGGACCAGTATCTGGGGCGGTTTGTGGCAAATCAGTGTCCGGAAAAAGAATTTATATTTAATGACGGCTGCTGTCCGGTCCACCACGGCCTTACGGTGGAGAGCCTTGAGAAGGTAAAGAAGCTTCACCCGGAGGCTCTCGTTTTAGTTCACCCGGAGTGTCGCAGTGAAGTGTGCAGCATGGCCGATTATGCCGGAAGCACGGCGGGGATCATCCAGTTTGCAAAGACGTCAAAGGCGCAGGAATTTATTATCGGTACGGAAATCGGCGTCCTCTATGAGCTTAAAAAGCAAAATCCGAGGAAGCAGTTTTATGTGCCGGAACAGCCGCCCATATGTGCGGATATGAAAAAGATCACGCTGGATAAGATTATTCTGGCACTGGAAAATATGGCACCGGAAGTGGTGCTGGATGAGGACGCTGTAAAAAAGGCTCATAAACCCCTGATCCAAATGCTGGAGCTGGCAAAATAACATATAGAAGGATGGAAGGCGATAAAGATGAGAGATACATACGATGTGATTATTGTAGGCACCGGTGTGGCCGGCTGCTTTGCAGCGCTCCACCTGCCAGAGACGATGCATATTCTGATGATTACCAAAGCCGGTCTTGAGGAGAGCGACTCCTATCTGGCTCAGGGCGGTATTTGCGTGTTAAAGGATGACAGCGATTACGACGCCTTCCTGGAAGATACATTAAAAGCCGGTCATTATGAAAACCGGAGAGAATCCGTAGATATTATGATCCGTTCCTCCCGGAAAGTCATTGACGAGCTGATCAGTTATGGTGTAAAGTTTAATGAAGAACATGGGCAGCTGCTTTATACAAAAGAGGGCGCCCATTCCACCAACAGGATATTGTACCATGAGGACATTACCGGGGAGGCCATTACGAGTGTGCTTCTTGAACAGGTGCGCCGGCTGAAAAATGTGGAGCTTTGTGACTCTACGGAAATGCTGGATATTTTGTGCCGGGATAACCGCTGTTACGGTATCGTCCTTCGGACAAAGGACGGCCGGGTACGTCCGGTGCTTTCACAGGATGTGCTCTGGGCCACCGGAGGCGTCGGCGGGATCTATACCCATTCCACCAATTATCCTCATCTCACCGGGGATGCTTTAAGCCTTTCCATGAAGCACGGCATACGTCTGGAAAATGTGGATTATGTGCAGATCCATCCGACGACTCTGTACTCAAAAACACCGGGGCGGCGTTTCCTTATATCCGAGTCGGTGCGCGGCGAGGGCGCTGTTCTTTATAATAAGGCCGGCCGCCGTTTTACCAATGAGCTGCTGCCAAGGGATCTTCTGACTCAGGAAATTTACCGGCAGATGGAAAAGGATAAAGCCCCCTGTGTCTGGCTGTCCATGATGAGTATTCAGGGCCTGGACGTGAAAAAGCGATTCCCCCATATCGTGGAGCGGTGTGCTAAGGAAGGCTATGATGTGACCCGGGAATGTATTCCTGTGGTGCCGGCTCAGCACTATTTTATGGGCGGCGTCTGGGTAGATTCCACGAGCGCAACGTCCATGGAGCATTTATATGCTGCCGGGGAGACGAGCTGTAACGGCGTCCACGGCGCGAACCGGCTGGCCAGTAATTCATTGTTGGAAAGCCTTGTCTTTGCCAAAAGAGCTGCAGCTAAGATCGCGGGCGGAGCGGCACGGATTGCCGGCCAGGCGGCTCGGATGCAGGCGGTAAGCCATGGTTCCATGTCTGTACAGGCCATCGAAAAGAAGTTTCAGATCTGCCTTGAGGATTACGACCGGAAGGATTACTGGGAGGACGGCCGGCGCCGAGTGTGGGAGGAGATCCGGACACGGCAGGACAAAAGAAGCTGCCGGGCAGTGTAGAGAGCGGTTGCCTGGCAGTGTGAAGGGAAAAGCAGTAGTTCGCCCCTCCGGATGGTTGTATGGAAAATCTGCACAGGATGCATGAAATGTTAGATATACGAGGAGAATGAATATGAATACAATTACGATGAAATTAAATGCAGATGATCTGATTTTAATGGCATTAAAGGAGGATATTTCCAGTGAGGATGTGACGACCAATGCCATTATGCGCGGGCCTATGCAGGGCGTGGCTCAGTTGATCTGCAAGCAGGACGGCGTTATTGCCGGGATGGATGTGTTTGCACGGGTATTTGAGCTGCTGGATGAATCAACCGTGATCCATAAGTTTGTTGAGGATGGCGCGGATGTAACGTCCGGTCAGCTTCTGGCGGAGGTCACCGGAGATATCCGGGTGATCCTTTCCGGAGAGCGGACAGCACTGAACTATCTTCAGCGCATGAGCGGTATTGCCACCTATACAAGAGCTGTGGCAAAGCTGCTGGCTGGCTCCAAAACGAAGCTTTTGGATACCCGCAAGACCACGCCCAACATGCGCATTTTTGAAAAATATGCGGTAAAGGTGGGCGGCGGCTTTAACCACAGATATAACCTGTCCGATGGTATTTTAATTAAGGATAACCATATCGGCGCGGCCGGCGGCGTCAGGGAAGCCATTGCCCTGGCCAGAGAGTACGCCCCCTTTGTGCGGAAAGTTGAAGTAGAGGTGGAAAATCTGGAAATGCTCGCAGAGGCTTTAGAGGCCGGTGCAGACATTATCATGCTGGATAATATGACGCCGGAGATGATGAAGGAAGCCGTGGCAATGACCCGTGGCCGGGCGGAAACGGAGTGCTCCGGCAATGTGACCAGAGAAAATATCCAGCGGATCATCGATATCGGCGTGGATTATGTGTCCAGCGGTGCTCTGACCCACTCCGCACCGATCCTTGACGTGAGCCTTAAAAATCTTCATGCAGTTTGACAGACAGAGGGATTTACAATGAATGGAGAAGAACGAAGAGAAAAAATCGTACATATATTTTCCACAGCAAAGGAGCCCATTTCCGGAAGTACTCTGGCAAGGCTTTGCCAGGTCAGCCGCCAGGTGATCGTTCAGGATATTGCTCTTTTGCGGGCCAATGGCTATGGGGTGGTGCCAACGCCCAGAGGATATCTGCTGGAAAATCGTCCGGGCGTATCCCGGAAGCTGCGGCTGCGCCATTCCCATGGGGAAATTGAGGACGCCTTAAATACGATTGTGGATGTGGGCGGTCGGGTCGTCAATGTGGCTGTGATACATCCGGTATTTGGTCCTATGAGCCGGGGGCTGGATATCCATTCCCGAAGATCGGTGCAGGCATTGATGGCGGAGGCGGCCGGCCGGACGCTGGGCAGCGAGGGCCGGTCGGTGACTTATGTTTATACGATCGAGGCGGACAGTGAGGCGCTTCTTAGTGTGGTGGAAAAGGAATTGAACCGGAAATGGTATCTGGTGACAGGAGGATGAGATTATGGCAATAAAAATCAATGGGATCAATCATGTGGCGATCAGCGTTGCAGATTTTGAGGAGAGTATCGGATGGTATGAGCGGGTTTTCGGATTTTCGGTAATTGACCGGTCGGAAATCCCGGGAACCGGAATCCATGTATCGCACATGCAGGGCGCAGGCTTTGTGCTGGAAATATTTTGCGCGCCGGATGCGAAAGCACTGCCGGAGGAGCGGAAGGTGCCCAATCTTGATCTGCTCACACAGGGCAACAAGCATTTTTCCTTTGGCGTGAAGGATGCCCATAAGGCGAAGGACGAGCTTGCGGCGATGGGTGTGGAAATCGCTATGATCGCTGAGGTGGATGGAACGTATGGGGTATTTATACGGGATAATACTGGGAATTTGATTGAAATCTTTGAAGAGGGCTGAAGGGAATAGTAAATGAAGGCTGACGTCTCGCTCCGTGGCCTTACCCGGACTCTGGCAGGGCCGCCGGCCGACACCGGAAAGCCCTGCCAGAGTCCGGGTAAGGCCACGGAGCGGGGCGGCAGCCCTCTACGTTTGTGCGAAGCAATGGGGCGTGTAAGCAAAGGCGCAAATGGTTGTCTGTGTCTGCTTACACGCAGCCGTTGGTGATAAGTTTTTCAGGGCTTGGGGTCAGCGGATTTCTCCGGCTTCCGCAAGGAGCATTTCGTAGAGGACCTGGGCGCCGTTGGCGCAGTCTTCGGGGGTGGAGTATTCTTCTTTACGGTGGGAATAACCGTCGATGGAGCGCACGAAGATCATGGCACAGGGGCAGATGCCGTTGTAGTTTTGGGAATCGTGGCCGGCGCCGCTCATAAGCCGTTTGTGAGGGATGCTGTTGCGGGCCATGATATCCTCCAGGCGGTTTTTCATGGGTTCGTCGCAGGGGCAGCCCTTTAATTCCTGAACGAGGGTCCTTTCTATCATTACACCATGTCTTTTTTCGATTTCTTCTTGTATGTCATCCATTCGTTTAAGGCAGGCGTGGATTTCATCCACAGACATACTGCGGATATCCAGGCTGAAGGTGACGGATTCACAGATGACATTAAAGGAGCCCGGGGATGCCTGGATAGTGCCGATGGTGGCTACGCAGTATTTTTCTTTTGAGGCTTCTTTTGTAACCGCACAGATCCATTCGCTCATGGCGACGACCGGGTCACGGCGCCCTTTCATAGGGTTGGCGCCGGCATGGCCGCTGTGCCCGGTGATTTTGATCTGGTAGAGCAGCAGGTGGGCGATCCCCTCCACAATGCCAAGGGAAAGGCCTTCACGGTCCAGGACGGTAGCCTGTTCGATGTGCAGTTCAATGCTGCATTTGACCGGGCTGATTTTACATGTCTGATAATCTGCCGGGGTGTAGCCGGCCTGCGCCATGGCCTCCTTCATGGTGATCCCGTCGCTGTCTTTGGCTTCCAGCCCTTCAGGGTCCATAATCCCGGCAATACAGCGACTCCCGGTCATGCCGAAGCCGAAGCGGTTGCCCTCCTCATCTTTGTATCCGATGACGTAAATCGTATGTCTTACTTTTTTCTTTTGTTCAATGATCGTCTGAACAGCTTCCAGTGATGATAAAAGCCCAAGTGTGCCGTCAAAACGTCCGCCATGGCGCACTGTATCATAGTGGGAACCGGTGAGCACTGCCGGAGCGTTGGCATCCTCGCCGCTAAGCCTGCCGATCACATTGCCCACGGCATCCACATAAACCTCAAGCCCCGCTGCGGTCATTTCCCCAATGAGCCAGTCTCTGGCCAGACCATCCTCTTTAGTGCATGATAATCGGGTAATACTTCCGTCGGGATAGCTGCCGATCTGGCCCAGAGCCATAAGCCGGTTCCATAATCTGTCTGCATGAATATCCATAATCGTTACCTTCCTCCAATTTTCCGTAATGGTTTTGAGCGAAAATACCGGTAGCTGGAATGCTGGCGGACGTTTTCGTTCTATATTAAATACTATTGTAAAAGGATGCTTGAAAAAAGGCAATAGGATTTAACGAATACCTTACATGATCTGTAAGATTCTGGACATATTTCTATGTTAGAATGATGCCAGAATGAGGATCGGAGGTTTTTAATATGAAGACAATGAACGTAATTTTGAAGCGGCCAAACCGACGTTTCTTTGTAATCCCGGGGCTTATGATCATTGCCGGATTTTTGGCCCTGCTGACAGCCGCTTTATATTTTATACAGGCTTTGATTTTTCAGACAACAGCCGTGGAAACTGTGGGAACGGTGTATGAGTCTTACACAGAGCAGAGCTCAGATGCTTCGGAATACGAAATGCGCTACTTTTACACGGTGGATGGTAAGCTTTATGAGGATTCCCGGGTAATGGGGAGAGCACAGGTTTCTGAAGGCACAGTGCGCGTATTTTATATACCGGACAATCCGGGAAATCACCGTATAGCCGTCAGGACAGGGGCGGCCCGGGATTTTGGCAGAAATATAATGGTGACAGCTCTGGCTTTGATCATTGTGGCCGGATGAATCTTTGGGTTGCTTTCATATCCTAAAAATGTTAAAATATAAACGAATTTGCACATTACTCTGATAAAAGGTGAGAAGATGGAGAACTACGAAATTTTAAGCCACTTGACAAAAAAGGAGTGGAAAAAATCCTGGGGAAACCAGGTCGTGGAGGATACGAAAGAAAACCTGCGGAATTACCACAGTAAAACCTGTTTCTACGGCCATTTTGTCAATAAAGATGATTTCATCTTGTACTACCACAAGGAATTTGAGGGCAATAGCCTGAATACCTATTTTCACGGGAAGGTAGAAAAATGTCCGGAAGGCTGCCGGGTGACCGGAAGTTTTAAGAAAAAGAGAACGGCCAATATATTCCTCATTTTTGCAGCCATCCTTACGGGGCTTACCACAATGGTCATGGTCTATAACAGAAATTTTCAGCTCATGGCGGCTCCGGCAGCGCTGTTTGTCATCGTGCTGTTATGCTACTTTGTGGTGCCTAAAAGCAGCAGAGAACGGCTTATGGAACAGCTCAAAGCTATTTCATTTGCGGACATCCCAAGAAGCAAAGGCGGCGCGCGGGAGGAGGAAGACTATTCCACCCTGAACAGCATTACCCGGATAAAAACGGCGGAAATCGAGAAAAAGATGCCGGAAAAGACTAAGGGAAAGGAACTGAAAGACAATGACAATTGATGAATTTGCAAAGGCCGTCGCCAAAAAGACGGAAAATATCATTGCCAGACGCTATGGCATAACTACTGTGGAGGTATCCGGCAGTGCAGGTGAGCCGATGCTGCATATTGTAAATAAGGATTTTGGAATTGACCGCAGTGTACCGGCTGCCGGTCCTTACGCGGATTTTGAGGCCAATGGGGAGACACAACTTGATACATATGCTGATGCCCTTGCCTTTGAAGTGGAATACGCCCTGTTTGAGGATCTGATCGTGAATAAGGATATTTCCAAATATTCGGATTTTGAAAAGGCCGGTGAGATGCTTTATACGAAGCTTTTGGATGTGGACCGGAGCCGGGGGATTTTTCTGGAAGGCGCTCTTGGGCGCAAGGTGGATGAGTACAGCGTGATGGTGCTCTATATCCATGATGGGCGGACTAAAACGATGGTAAATGAAGAACTGGTGAAGCTTTGGGGTGTGCCGGCGGGGGCGCTGTTTATGAAGGCAGCGGAAAACTCGGGTACTTATCAAGGACGATAAAGGGTACAGCCAGCGATACGCTCCGGGGGCGGGGGAGGGCCTCAAAGCACAGCGGACACAGCGGTTTCGCTGCATAAGAAGTTCTAAGGCGCCAGGATTTTGCTAAGGGCAATCCTGCGAAAAGGATGGGGAGTATTCTTATTTTTGCTCCGTTCTTAGTCCTTTTCGCAGGATTAACGCAAAATTCTGCCGCCTAAGACCTTCTAATGCAGCTGCAATGCTGTGTCCGCTGTGCTTTGAGGCCCTCCCCCCGCCCCCGGAGCGTATCGCTGGCTGTACCCCCCAACTGTATCAAAGACGGTAGTGGCTTCGCCACAATTTATTCTAATGTCAAATATCAGCTTTCAGCAGTTAAAACCCGTGCTACATAACCGTCAGACGATACCTTACAGAGCTTTAATCTTTTTTGTAGCGAACTGCGAAGATGTAGGGATTCCGAAGTGGGTTTGTTCTGGGGTGGGGCGGCGGTGTGGGCTGAGGTGGTCTGTGGGCAGCATATGGAGATGATTTAGAGAATCTTAGAGCGGCAGCCACCGGATTTGGGGTAAAACATCTGCGTTACCACCGCAGATGTTTTAGGCGCACGCGCACCGAAACTCATCAGATTTCGGTAAGCTTGCGCCGGCCCCAAAACCGGTGGCTGTCGTTCTTAGATTCACTTAATCATCGGAAAAAGCTGCCCACAGACCACCTCAGCCCACACCGCCGCCCCACCCCAGAACAAACCCACTTCGGAATCATTCCCCACAACCTCCCGCTTCCACCACAAAAAAGATAAAAAGTCGCCCCCACAATATTGACAAACGTCTGGTTTGTGCTAAAATAGACAATAACTGAAAATTTCAGAAACAATGATAAGGAGTATTAAGAACGCCCCCGATTTCAGAAAGCTGCCGTTTGATGCGAGGCAGTATGAAGGAGTTCCCAACTCGCCTTGGAGTTTCCCGGCTGAAGTGTCCTGTGATACGCGCAGAGGGCATGAGTAGGTCCGGACGGCTGATTCCCGTTATCAGATCCAAAGTGCACCGCCAAAGGCGGTGAAGCAGAGTGGTACCGCGGAATGTTCAAGCCCTTTCGTCTCTATATAAGAGAGGGCTTCTTTTTATGTGTTATAATACGAAAGGCAGGTATAAAATCATGGCGACACCTTATAATCACAAAGTGATTGAGAAAAAGTGGCGTGAGAACTGGGAAGCAAACCCGGTGAATGTCAATGACGGTGAAAAACCAAAATATTATTGTCTGGATATGTTCCCATATCCGTCGGGCAACGGGCTTCATGTGGGACATTGGAGAGGCTATGTCATCTCCGATGTATGGAGCCGCTATAAAATGTTAAACGGTTACTATGTGATCCATCCCATGGGCTGGGATGCTTTCGGTCTTCCGGCTGAAAACTATGCCATTAAGATGGGCGTTCACCCGGAAAAATCCACAGCAGAAAACGTGGCGAATATTAAGCGCCAGATTCAGGAGATCGCAGCCGTTTATGACTGGGATATGGAGGTTAACACGACCGATTCCAATTTCTACAAATGGACCCAGTGGATTTTTGTGAAAATGTTCAAGGCCGGCCTGGCTTACGAGAAGGAGATGCCCATCAACTGGTGTCCTTCCTGTAAAACCGGTCTTGCCAATGAAGAGGTTGTCAATGGTAAATGTGAGCGCTGTGGCGCCGATGTTACAAAGAAGAACCTGAAGCAGTGGATGTTGAAAATAACCAAATATGCGGATCGTCTGCTGGATGATCTGGATAAGCTGGATTGGCCGGCGAAGGTTAAGAAGATGCAGACCGACTGGATCGGTAAGTCTTACGGTGCGGAAATCGATTTTGCTGTGGATGGCCGTGACGAAAAGATCACCGTATACACGACCCGCCCGGATACCCTTTACGGCGCTACCTTTATGGTACTGGCTCCGGAGCATGCCCTGGCGAAATCCCTGGCTGTGGACGAGACGAGAGCGGCAGTGGAGGATTATATTTATCAGACATCCTTAAAATCCAGCGTGGACCGTCTTCAGGATAAGGAAAAGACCGGCGTATTCACAGGCAGCTATGCCATCAATCCGCTGAATAACGCCAAGGTGCCCATCTGGCTGTCCGACTATGTACTGGCCGATTATGGTACCGGCGCCATTATGTGTGTTCCGGCCCATGACGACCGCGACTTTGAATTTGCTACGAAGTTTAACATTCCTATTGTCCAGGTTATTTCTCCGGACGGTAAGGAAATTGAAAATATGACCGAGGCTTACACCGAATCCGGTATTGTTATTAATTCCGGTGAGTGGAGCGGTATGGATTCTGCCAAATTAAAGGCAGAGGCTCCGGAAATCATCGAGCAGCGGGGCATTGGCAAAAAGACGACCAACTACAAGCTGCGCGACTGGGTATTTTCCCGTCAGCGTTACTGGGGCGAGCCGATCCCTATCGTTCACTGCCCGCACTGCGGCTGTGTTCCTGTGCCTGAGGAGGAGCTTCCGTTGCTGCTTCCCGAGGTGGAGAGCTATCAGCCCACAGGTACCGGCGAATCACCGCTGGCAGCCATTGACGAGTGGGTGAACACCACCTGTCCGGTTTGCGGCGCTCCGGCCAAGAGAGAGACAAACACCATGCCTCAGTGGGCCGGTTCCTCCTGGTATTTCCTGCGCTATGTGGACAGCAAAAACGACAAGGAGCTTGTTTCCCGGGAAAAGGCGGACAAATACCTGCCGGTTGATATGTATATCGGCGGTGTTGAGCATGCGGTGCTGCATTTGCTGTACTCCAGATTTTATACAAAGTTTTTGTGCGATATCGGGGCCATTGATTTTGATGAGCCGTTCCAGAAGCTGTTCAATCAGGGTATGATTACCGGAAAGAATGGTATCAAGATGAGTAAGTCCAAGGGAAATGTTGTTTCCCCGGATGATCTGGTCCGCGATTACGGCTGCGATTCCCTGCGGCTTTATGAGCTGTTTGTCGGTCCGCCGGAGCTGGATTCCGAGTGGGATGACCGCGGTATTGAGGGCGTTTACCGCTTTATCAACCGTTTCTGGAATATGGTCATGGATAATAAGGACAAGAATATGGCCGCTTCCAAAAATATGATCAAAACCCGCCATAAGATGGTTTACGATATTTCCACCCGTCTTGAGCAGTTCAGCCTGAATACAGTTATTTCCGGTTTCATGGAATATACCAACAAGCTGACAGACATTGCCAAAAAGGAGGGCGGTATCGATAAGGAAACACTGGAAACCGCCACGATCCTCATCGCACCGTTTGCACCCCATCTGGGCGAGGAGCTGTGGCAGCAGTTGGGCCATGACGGCAGTGTGTTTGAAAACCAGTGGCCAGCCGCCGATACAGAGGCTATGAAAGATGACGAGGTGAATATTGCCGTTCAGATCAACGGCAAGGTACGCGCTGTCATCGCCATTGCCGCCGATGCTTCCAAGGAGGATGCTCTGGCCGCAGGTAAGGCTGCCCTTGGCGATAAGCTGTCCGGAAATATTGTAAAGGAAATCTACGTTCCCGGAAAAATCATCAACATTGTTGCAAAATAACAGCAACAGTTCGGCCCCTTTGAACTGTTACAAATAACGAGGCTATGTCATCCCCGCAGTATCTAACTGTGGGGATAAATTGTGAGGTGGATATTTTGAAGCATATTGAATTTCGTATGGAGCGCCCGAACCTTGTGAAGGTGGGCGATGCGATCGAAGTGAAGGAGTCTGTTTTAAAAACACTTCAGGGAACCATGTACTATTATACGATTCACCCTGCTGTGGGCATGTCCGGTAATATTCCGGCGCGGGAGAAGTTAAATCAGCTCCACGGCGTAGTGACGCAGATCGACGACCATGAGAGCTTGTGGACCGTCCACTGTGAGTTTGAAGATTGAACGTGACAGTTTCGAGAACCTGAACTGTTGCGATGAGAACCTGAACTTTTGAGATTAAACGGAGCTGCGCATTTCCTGCGCGGTCCGGGAGTAAAAGAGGAGAGCGATGAAAATGGCTAAAAGATCCTATGAAATGGATATGTGCCATGGCCCGCTGACGGGAAAGCTTCTGCTGTTTGCCCTGCCGGTAATGTTGTCCGGTGTGCTGCAGTTGCTTTTTAATGCGGCGGATATTGTAGTTGTCGGCCGTTTTGCCGGCAGTCAGGCGCTGGCCGCCGTAGGGTCCAATGGCCCTTTGATCAATCTGATCGTTAATGTATTTATCGGTGTTTCCATCGGCACCAATGTGCTGGTGGCCCGCCATTACGGAGCGGGAGAACATGAGGAGGTCCATAAGACCGTCCACACGTCTATACTCACCAGTATTATTTTTGGTATCATTCTTATATTTGTGGGATTTATTCTGGCAAGACCTTTGCTGGAAATGATGGGAACGCCGGAGGATGTTATTGACCTGGCGGAGGTTTATCTGAGAATATTTTTTGTGGGCATGCCGGTGAATATGCTGTATAATTTCGGCTCTGCAGTGCTCCGGGCCGTGGGTGATACGCGCCGTCCGCTGTATTTTCTTATTTTTGCCGGGATTATCAACGTATTGCTGAACCTGTTTTTTGTAATTGTCCTGCATATGGGCGTGGCCGGTGTGGCATTGGCCACCATTATTTCCCAGGCTATTTCGGCAGTGCTGGTGGTGCTGTGCCTGATGCGCAGCGATGGCTGCATTAAACTTCAGCTTCGTAAGCTCCGTATTTATAAAAAGAAGCTGCTCCAAATGGTACGTATCGGACTTCCGGCGGGGATGCAGGGAGCAGTATTTTCAATCTCCAACGTGCTCATCCAGTCAACAGTAAATTCCTTTGGCTCGGTGGCTATGGCCGGCAATGCGGCCGCGGGAAATATCGAAGGTTTTATTTATATCGCCATGAACTCCTTTTACCAGACATCGTTGAGCTTTACAAGCCAGAATGCCGGTGCCGGGGATTATAAGCGGGTAAAGAAGGTTCTGGGGCTGTGTCTTGTAATGGTGACTGTCACTGGCCTTGCGCTTGGCAGTCTGGCGCTGTTTTTTGGACACCCGCTCCTGGGTATCTATTCATCAGATAACGCGGTTATTGAATATGGAATTTTGAGGATGAGCTACATATGTATTTGCTACTTCCTTTGTGGACTTATGGATGTGACCGTGGGCTCGCTGCGCGGGCTGGGCTGCTCGATCACCCCTATGATCATTTCCCTGACCGGAGCCTGCGCTTTTCGTGTGCTGTGGATTTTCACCGTGTTCCAGTGGAATCCTTCTCTGTCTACGCTGTACATATCCTATCCCGTATCGTGGGCCATTACGGCTGCGGCGCAAATCATCTGCTTTATAGTAGTGATGCGGCGGACGATGAGGCGGCAGGCCGCAAATGCAGTACAGCTCTGAAAAGTCATGCCATTTTAAATCGTTATCATAAAGAGCTGCCGTGATTTGCGGCAGCTCTTTTCGGCGACTGCCACGACCCGGAGGAGCGAAGCGAACCGGGTGCGTGAATCAGGTACCAAAGCTTACGCTTTGATATCAGGGTTCGTCGTTATACATGGATTTTTGAATGGACTCAAACATTTCCAGTTGTTCCGGTGTGAGCATGGATTTTAGCTGTTCGGCATCAAAGCCGCTGCTGTCAAAGCTATTGGTGTCAAAGCCATTGCTGCCGGGGCCATTGCCTGGGGAATTTTGGCTGCCGGCAGAACTGTGGTTATTGCCGGAGTTATTATGGTTATTTGTGTTTGGGGAGCCGGCTTTGTTATTTGCCGGATGAGGGCCCCTTCCAGCGCCATTATTACCACCGCCATTATTCATGGCGGCCATTAATTGATTGAATTTATTCATATCAAAATTTTTGAGCATCTCCGGGTTCATGTTTTTGAGCAGATCCTGGGGAGAGGCGCTGCCGGTGTTTGGCGCGGTGCCCTGCCCCATATTTTGGAACATCTCCGGGTTGAAATTTTTAAACATTTCCGGATTCAGGTTTTTAAGCATCTCCGGATTTAAATTTTTTAGCATTTCCGGATTTAGGTTTTTCATAAGCTGCTCCGGGTTAAAAGGATTATTCATAGGGTGATCACCTCCGTGGGAATCCTCGTTCGGGCTGTGGCCGCCGTACTGGTTCATAGCCCTGAAAAGATTACTGAAGTCCGGATTCTTTTCCATTTCTTTAAATTGTTCATAAAATTTACCGATTTTCAGCGCATTTAGCAGCTTGTCAATGGCTTCGGCCTCGCTGCCGTCGCAATATTTTCGGATATCCATGAGCATTTCCTCGGTTCCGGGGCGGCGGCTTCCGATGCTGCATGCGTGAAGTGACGCGGCCTGGGGCTGATTGAAATATTTCATGGTATTGCGCATTTCCATAAAACGGGCCAGCATAGCCATGGTTTTTGCTGACGACGGGCTCATATAGGGAAGTGCTGCTTTAATCATCTGTGACATGTTGTCAAAGGTCTGTTCATCCAATTGGGTGAGTTTTGGTGAGCGGCTGACGACAATCACATCCTTTACTCAGATTATTGTTACTACTAATATATGTTGGCAGGTGCCATGTATGTGTCTGTTAATTGGATACAAAACAGATCGGGCTGGTGGGCGCACTTCCCATGCGGACCGTACGAAAGTGGAAATTTGTCATATACTGTAATTATGAATATGAATGATGGAGGATTAACCATGGAATATCCATTTTATAATAGAAATTACCGGCGAAATAAAAGCTCTGGCGCCGGAAGAACTCCCCAGCCAGGAACAGAGGAAAACCACAGTGAGGATAATCTCATTGTTGAGAATAATACGGTTTATGAGATTGATCTGGAATGTTTAAAACGGAGACAAAAGCCCCGATGAAAAAAGGAGCGGCCGCACTCAGTGCGGTCGCCCCCTTTTCATTTTCTGTTATCAGCAGAAGCCGTTCCCGCCGCCGCAGCAGCAAAGGATTAACAGGATCCAGATGATGCATCCGCAATCATCGCCGAAGCCGCCATTGCCACCAAAACCATTGCCGCCGCAGCAGCAAAGTAAGATGATGATCCATAACCATGAACAGTTATTTCCTCCACAATTATCAACTGCACATCCGCAGTCATTGTTACAACAACTCGTAGCTGCTAAATCACTCATTCTAAATTCCTCCTGAATTTTGCTTTTGATTTATACTATGCATGGGGGTGAAACTTTGATACACTTAACCTGAAAATAAAATTTGGGAGCAGCGGCGTTATGTCTTCTGCCCCACAAAAATAGGAGCGTTGTCTATGATTTTTGGAAAACGAATGGTGGAAATCTACCATGATATGCTTGAAGAATATGTTCACGCGGGGGATACGGCCATTGACGCCACTGCGGGAAATGGCTACGATACGGAATTTTTATGCCGGCTTGTGGGGGATACGGGCTGCGTTCATGCCTTTGATATCCAGGTGCAGGCGATTGAAAATACGCAGGCGCGCCTTGAAGCCGCCGGACTTTTGGAACGCGTCCGGCTTCATCAGACGTCGCATGAGCTGATGGATATGTATATATCGGAGGGTGTGGCCGCCTTCTGTTTTAACCTGGGATATCTGCCGGAGTGTTCTTCCGGTGTGATCACAAGGGCTTCGACAACTGCCGCCGCCCTGGAAAAAGCTTTAAATGCGCTTAAAATCGGGGGGATGGGCTGCGTTTTATGTTATTATGGCCACGCCGGCGGCGCGGAGGAATTGGAAATTGTCGATGAATTGTTAAAGTCACTTCCTGCGAAAAAGTATGAGGTGTTTCGTCTGGAAAACCACAATAGAGCCCATCAGCCGCCGATTTTATATCTCATAAAAAGGCTGCGATAAAATTTAGGCCTTCGTCCGAATGCGACAAATAATTCAATCACTTTATGCTAAAATATGTAATGCATTAGGAAAATAATATTACATATGGAGGGAAGTTGAAGATATGATTGAAGAAACTTATAAAATGACGGAATTGGGGTATTCATTGAAGGAATACCGGATACGCAATAACATTACTCAGCAGGAGCTGGCAAATCTTATTGGCGTAAGTACAAATACGATCCACCTGTGGGAGACAAAAATGTGCCGTCCATCCATGGGCTCGCTCCTGGTTCTGTCCGATATTCTCCATGAACCGCTGCTGGATATCATTACGAAATCGAAGCGGATCTATAAATAGGACGGTTATGGAAATTTTTTGTGGATTTCATCCTTCAAATGACGTATAATAGGTACTGCGCTGAAGCGCAGGCAGGTCATCAATTTACTGCGTAAATTGGTGACAAGATATAATAGGTACTGCGCTGGTCGCCATCCTGGGAAAGTGGTGGCCGGATGTATTGTACGAAGAAAAGCCGGGGAGCCGGCGAGGTTTGAAAGGATGGAATTGTATGTCAGAACCTGTACTGGTCATTATGGCGGCGGGAATGGGCAGCCGTTATGGTGGTTTAAAACAGATTGACCCTCTGAACGCGCAGGGGGATATCATTATCGATTTTTCGATTTACGATGCCTATAAGGCAGGCTTTAAGAAAGTTATTTTTATTATCAAAAGGGAACTGGAGGCTGATTTCAGGGAAAAGATCGGCGATAAGGTTTCCAGATATATGGAAGTGGTCTATGTTTATCAGGATATGAATAATATCCCGGATGGCTTTTGCGTGCCCGAGGGCCGTGTAAAGCCGTGGGGAACCGGCCACGCAATATTGAGCTGCATCGATGTCATCCACGGTCCATTTGCCGTGATCAATGCGGATGATTATTATGGAAGTCACGCTTTTAAGGTGATCTACGATTATTTGACAAGCCATGAAGATGACGATAAATATCGCTATGCCATGGTGGGGTACCGTGTGGAAAATACGCTGACTGATTTTGGCCACGTTTCCCGCGGCGTTTGCGTCACCGATGGCAATGGTATGCTTATGGGCATACATGAGCGTACTCATATTGAAAAACGGGGCGATGTGGGCGTTTATACAGAAGATGAAGGAAAAACATGGGTTGAAATCCCCAGAGGAAGCACTGTGTCTATGAATATGTGGGGATTCGGGGAAAGCCTGCTTGAGGAACTGAAGGTGCGTTTTGACCGGTTTCTGGCAAAGGGGCTTTCCGAGAATCCCCAAAAGTGTGAATATTTTCTTCCCAGCGTTGTAGGCGAGCTGCTGGATGAGGGTAAGGCGACCGTAAAAGTACTGCCGTCTGAGGACCGGTGGTATGGCGTTACATACAAGGAAGATAAGCCGGTAGTCACCGAAGCCATAGCACGGATGAAGTCCGACGGCCTTTATCCGGAATACCTGTGGAAATGACAGGAACCATTTAGTGGGACCAAACTGTTACAAATAACAGGAACCGTTTCGTGGGGCTAAATTGTTACAAATAACAGAAGCGGTGTTTAGTTAAGAAGGCGCATTAAATTAATAAGCCCCCAGCCCTGCTGGCTTTTAGGAAGGCCCAGGTTATCGCAGCAGCTCCGTAGCTTTAGCTTGACGTCCTTATTGCTCATGGATGGATATTTTTCCAGCAGAAGGGCGATACAGCCGGTTACGATGGGGGTGGACATGGAAGTGCCGCTGCGGCTTGTGTAGGTGTACTGGTTATTATACAGCCGGTTGCTGCACGACATGATATTTGAGCCCGGTGCGACCACATCGGGCTTTTGTATACATTCCCGGGTAGGGCCACGGCCCGAGTAATTGCTGACCCTTTCTCCACGGATATAAATATGCTTATCGTCATCCGCAGCGCCCACAGTGATGATTTTCCGACTGATTCCGGGAGCTGTGACTGACATGGGTCTTGGGCCGTTATTGCCCGCGGCCGCCACGACCACCAGACCGGCATCCCAGGCTTCATTGACGCCCTGGACGAGGACGGAATCCTCGGGTACCGGTTCGTTGGCATCGGTTCCAATGGAAATATTTAAAATCCGGGTATGATAAATATCTTTTGTGTCAATGACCCAGCGGATGGCCGCCAGTATGGAGGGGATGCTGCCATTGCCCTCGCTGTCCAGTATTTTGCCCACGATCAGATGACTGTCCGGCGCAATGCCGCAGTATTTCTTTCGGGAGGCAGAGCCGTTGCCGGCACAAATGCCGCAAATGTGGGTGCCGTGTCCATTGTCATCGTAGGGCTGTGCGCCTCTGCCAATAAAATCATGGAAGGCCACAATACGGTTTTGAGGCTGAGTAAAATCTATATGGGGAAAAATCCCCGTGTCTAAAACAGCAATGCCCACGTTTTTTCCGGTATAACGGAGAACTCCGGGGGCATTTCTGTGAATCAGAGATTGGACAATATTCATAACAGACTCTTTTTTTTATTATTATATGCATAGGCTTTCAAGGGGGTAACCGTCCATATGCCGCTATTTGTGGGAATATGAGACAGGCCGCCTCCGCCTTCACCCCCTATAAATAAGACGTACACCCAACTTTGTAGTTTTATAGGGAAATGAGGGGTTGAAATTGAAAGCTAAATGGTATACAATAATACAATATAAGACTTTAGCAGAGTAAAATATTGCTCCGGGCGCATCCGGGGTATTGCAGGAGGATAAGTATGGATAAGATTAAAATGACTACGCCGCTTGTAGAGATGGACGGCGACGAGATGACACGTATTTTATGGCAGTATATCAAGGATGAGCTTTTGACCCCGTATATTGATCTGAATACGGAATACTACGACCTTGGCCTGGAAAAGAGAAATGAGACGGATGACCAGATCACCGTGGATTCCGCCAATGCCACAAAGAAGTACGGCGTGGCAGTCAAGTGCGCCACGATCACTCCCAATGCGGCCCGCGTGAAGGAATATGATTTAAAGGAAATGTGGAAAAGCCCCAATGGAACGATCCGTGCGATTCTGGACGGCACCGTATTCCGCGCCCCTATTGTTGTCAAAGGCATTGAACCATGTGTAAAAAACTGGAAGAAGCCCATCACCATCGCCAGACATGCCTACGGAGATGTTTATAAGGGCTCCGAGATGAAGATTCCGGGTGCCGGAAAAGTAGAGCTCGTATACACAGATGAAGCGGGCAATGAGACGCGTGAGCTTGTACATAATTTCACCGGAGCCGGTATCGTTCAGGGCATGCATAATATTAATAAATCCATTGAGAGCTTTGCCCGAAGCTGCTTTAACTATGCACTGGATACAAAGCAGGATCTGTGGTTTGCCACAAAGGATACCATATCGAAAAAGTATGATCATACATTTAAGGATATTTTCCAGGAAATTTATGATAATGAGTATGCCGGGAAGTTTGAGGCCGCCGGAATTGAATATTTCTATACACTGATCGACGATGCCGTGGCCCGTGTGATGAAATCCGAAGGCGGTTATATATGGGCATGTAAAAACTACGATGGCGATGTGATGAGTGATATGGTTTCATCGGCTTTCGGCTCACTGGCTATGATGACCAGTGTTCTTGTATCTCCGGATGGCTATTATGAGTATGAGGCTGCCCACGGAACTGTTCAGCGTCATTATTATAAGCATCTGGCCGGCGAGGAGACATCGACCAACTCTGTGGCTACCATATTTGCATGGACCGGCGCTCTGAGAAAAAGAGGCGAGCTGGATGGCAATAAGGACCTGATGGAATTTGCCGATAAGCTGGAAAAGGCTACGCTGGCAACCATCGAGGCCGGAAAAATGACCAAGGATCTGGCGCTGATCACATCCCTCGAAAATGTGACCGTGCTCAACAGCCTTGACTTTATCCGGGCAATCCGCGCGACTATGGAAACACTCTGATCCACACACATCAGGGCGGCATATCCTCAAAAGGGTTATGCCGCCCTTCGTGCGCGAAGCGACGAGCCACAAAGGGGAGCTTGCTCACCTTTGCGGCGACTGCCGCGACCCGTCGGAGCGAAGCGGAGACGGGTGCATGAAGCGACGAGCCACAAAGGGGAGCTGACTGCGTAATATGAAGGATTTGCGGCGATTACCTTCATCGAATGCGGTTATATGTGACATATAATGCATAAAAATGAAATATTAATATGGACAGATTGCAAAAATTGGGTTAAAATTTGATTTCTCTGTTGACAAAGCCGGTATAATTGTATACAATTATACATACGCAAATTTGAGCGGTACAAAAGAGATAAGAGAGAGTTTAGAGGAGATGTAATCATGGATAATCCAAATATTGTTATGAATCCACATAATAATTTGCTGGCTTTTGAGGAGCATTTTTATGCCCTCCAGGATGTGGAGGAGCCCAATGTTTTCCGTAACCTGTTTCCATATAATGAAGTTCCGAAGATCGTATTCAACCAGAGGGTTGTGCCGATTAATATGCCGGAGGACATATGGATCACAGACACCACCTTCCGCGACGGCCAGCAGTCCAGAGCGCCCTATACGACCGAACAGATCGTACAGCTTTATGATTATATGCACCGGCTGGGCGGACCTAAGGGGATTATCCGTCAGAGCGAATTTTTTCTCTATAGTGAAAAGGACCGGAATGCGGCGTACAAATGTATGGAGCGGGGCTATGAATTTCCCGAGGTGACCGCATGGATACGCGCCAATAAAAAGGATTTTGAGTTTGTAAAGGAGATGGGGATCAAGGAGACGGGAATCCTTGTGAGCTGCTCCGACTATCATATATTTTATAAGATGAAAATGTCCAGACGGCAGGCTATGGACCATTATTTAAGTGTTGTCCAGGAATGTTTGGAGACCGGCGTGCGGCCCAGATGCCATCTGGAGGATATAACCCGTTCGGACATTTACGGCTTTGTCATCCCGTTTTGTCTGGAGCTGGAAAAGCTGGGCAAGGAATACGGGATACCGGTAAAAATCCGGGCCTGCGACACGATGGGTTTTGGTGTCAATTTCACTGGCGCGGCGATTCCGAGAAGTGTTCCGGGAATCATTTACGGACTCCACACTCACGCCGGCGTGCCTTCGGAAATGATCGAATGGCATGGACATAATGATTTTTATAAGGCGGTCAGCAATTCTACCACGGCATGGCTGTATGGCGCCTGCGGTGTCAACTGCTCACTGTTTGGTATCGGTGAGCGCACGGGAAATACGCCGCTGGAAGCTATGGTTTTTGAATACGCACAGCTTAAAGGAACACTGGACGGCATGGACACGACGGTGATCACGGAGATGGCCGAATATTACGAGAAGGAGATCGGTTATCATATTCCATCCAGAACTCCGTTTGTGGGCAGGAATTTTAATGTGACCCGCGCCGGTATTCACGCCGATGGCCTTCTGAAAAACGAGGAGATTTATAATATTTTTGATACCGAAAAATTCCTTAACCGTCCGGTTTTGGTGGCTGTGTCCAATACGTCCGGTCTGGCAGGAATCGCCCACTGGATCAATACGTACTTTAAGCTTAAAGGGGAGAAGGCTATTTCCAAAAACAGCCCCATTGTGGCCCATGTTAAAGATTGGGTGGATAAAGAATATGAAGGCGGCCGGGTAACGGTACTGACGGACAATGAGCTGATCGCAGCCATTGACAGAGCCTGTGAGGCCTGCCGGATGACGTTTGAACATTAGTACAGCTTTACATTAGTTACGGGAATCGGAAGGGTAACCGTAAGACAGGAGATTGTATGAGTAGTCTGGATCGTCCGATGGAGGACAATGATTTATATTCTCTGCGGGGCAGAGTATTTAAAAAGCTGAGGACCGATATTTTATCCGGAAAGTATAAAAATAATGAGGAGCTTCGGGAAAATACCATTGCCCGGGAGTATGGGGTGAGCCGGACTCCGGTCCGGGAGGCGATACGGCAGTTGGAGCTGGAAGGGCTGGTGAGTACGGTTCCCAATAAGGGCGCCTATGTCAACAGTATTAAACGCAAGGATGTGGAGGACATTTACGCCATACGCTCCCTTCTGGAAGGCTTATGCGCCCGGTGGGCTGCGGAGAATATTACAAAGGAACAGCTTGACGGGCTGGAGGAGATTTTGTATATGACCCGGTTCCATCTGGAGCATGAGCATTTTGAACAGCTTTATGAGTACGACGGGAAGTTCCATGAGGCGCTGTATAACGCCTGCAATAGTCCGATCCTGAATCATCTGCTGAAGGATTTTCACGAGTACATTCAAAATGTGCGCAAGCGGGCGTTAAAGGATATGGATCGGGCTGTCCAGTGCCAGGAGGAGCATGAGGCGATTCTGGAGGCGATCAAGGCGGGAGAGCCGGAGCGGGCGGCTGAATTGGCGGGGCTGCATATTCAGAGGGCAGCGGAGAATATTGTGCTTCATAATATTAATGAGGATGCCTGAATATATGTTAACCAAAATAAATAATTGGTTGACATATTGAGTTTCTTCTATTATAATGACCTTATTAAACAAGCTCTTATAGTCTTGTTGATTAAGAGGGAACGTAGTTCCTGAATTTTGGAGGTTTTTATGGATAGAGGTTTGGCTTCTAAGGAGAGTTTGAGGAAAAGCTCGGCGGTGATGCTGGTGATGTGCGCGGTGATGGCGGCTTTGACGGCGGTTTGTTCGCAGATACAGATTCCTTTGCCGATGGTGCCTATTAATCTGGCGCTGTTTGCGGTGCATTTGTGCGGGGCTTTGCTGGGGGCGAAGTATGGCTGCGTTGGTATGATCGTCTATGTTTTGTTAGGACTTGTCGGCCTCCCGGTTTTCGCGGGATTTACCGGCGGCGTGGGGATTTTGTTTGGAAAAACCGGTGGCTATATTATCGGTTACATACTGGATGCCCTGATCGTAGGCCTGCTTGTCACCCGATGGGGGTATAAGTTCTGGAAATGCTGCCTGGCTATGGTGATCGGCCTTCTGGTGTGCTATCTTTTTGGCACGATCTGGTTTATGGCTCTGACAGGTATGAGCCTTTGGCTCAGTCTGGTTTACTGTGTATTCCCTTTCCTTATCGGGGATGCCGTAAAAATAGTATTGGCGGCTTATCTGACGAAACGGCTGAAAAAAGTCCTGAACTTTTAAAACGTTTTGTTTTATGCTGTAAATGGCCAAGAATGACACAGGATTATAGAAAAATCAGGAAGTGTGAGCGGCTGCCGCAGTGACGGGGCCGCTCATGCTTCCTGATTTTTGTACATATAAAATCGCTTCGCGATGGCCATATGCCCGCAGAATTTACGTTTTCGTATGGTCTGCGCAGTAAATGCGCAGACCTGTCTGAACTGTTACAATTAATCTGCTTTGATCTGGTAAAAGCCTTTTTTACCTTTTTTTACCATGAAAGCGCCGTCATCGTTAAAGTCCTTGCTTCCGAAAACAGAATCAAATGCGGGTACTTTGACATCATTGACGGTAACTCCGCCCTGCTGTACAAGCCGGCGGCCTTCGGAACGGGTCGGAGCAAGCTTTGTATCCACAAGAAGCGTGACGATGTCGATGCCTTTTTCCAGATCTGCTGCCGGATAGGTCTTAGTCGGCACGCTGCCGGCGGCGCCGCCGCTGACAAACAGTGCCCGGGCGGCTGTCTGAGCCTTGTTGGCTTCTTCCTCACCGTGGACGATCTTGGTGATTTCGTAGGCGAGAACTTCCTTGGCTTTATTAATTTCAGCGCCTTCAAGTGCGCCTAGGCGGCGGACCTCATCCATGGGAAGGAAGGTGAGCAGGCCGAGACATTCTTCAACCTTAACATCCTCGATATTTCTCCAGTACTGGTAAAATTCGTACGGGGATGTTTTGGCAGGATCAAGCCATACGGCGCCTTTTTGGGTCTTGCCCATCTTTTTACCATCGCTGGTAGTCAGCAGCTTAAAGGTAAGGCCGAAGGCCGGTTTCTTTTCTTTTCTGCGGATCAGGTCCACGCCGCCGAGAATATTGTTCCACTGGTCATTTCCACCCATCTGCATCGTGCAGCCGTAGCGGCGGTTCAGCTCCAGGAAATCGTAGGACTGCATGAGCATGTAGTTAAATTCAAAAAATGTCAGGCCTTTTTCCATGCGGGATTTGTAGCATTCTGCGGTAAGCATCTGATTTACGGAAAAATGGATACCTACTTCTCTTAAAAATTCCACATAATTCAAATTTAACAGCCAATCCGCATTGTTGGCAAGGATCGCCTTGTCATCGTCAAAGGAGATGAACTGGGAGAGCTGCTCTTTAAAACGCATCGCGTTGTAGTCGATCTGCTCCCTTGTCATCATCTGACGCATATCTGAGCGCATGGACGGGTCGCCGATCATCGTTGTGCCGCCGCCTAAAAGCGCGATGGGGCGGTGTCCGGCCTGCTGCATGTGCATCATTGCCATGACGGTCAGAAAATGTCCGGCGGTAAGGCTGTCTGCTGTGGCGTCAAAGCCGATATAAAAGGTCACCTTTTCCTTCTCAAGAAGTTCGCGGACTTCCGCTTCATGGGTGCATTGTTCAATAAATCCACGTTCTACAAGTGTGTCGTATACACTGGCCATAATAAATTCCTCCTGTTATTGTAAGATTTGTAACCGTGCCGCAGGTCTGCGGTGAACAGTTACGGTTTTACGTAACGATACCGCAGGTCTGCGATGAACGGTTACGGTTTTACGAATCGCCAAAGATGTCGGAACGTCCTTTCACGAGGGGGGGTATACAGCGCTTTTTTTGATAAACAAAAAAAGCCCGGTTTCCGTCCAAAAGGACGAAAGCCTGGGCTTCGTGGTACCACCTTTATTCGCCGGAATATCCGGCCTCAATCCGTTTCAGATAAAAACGGTGCCATGTAACGGTCGCTCCCGGCTCAGCCTTGGCCGCTGTATATGCATGGTTCCCAAAAGGGCAGTTATGCCAGCGCGCGTTCAGCCTGCAACTTGGGGATGTATTCAAAATCCTGCTTGCCCGCGCCTCTCATCCACCGGCGGCTTTCTGTTGGCAGTTCAAAATTTCTACTTGTTCCCTTCACAGTCTTTGACGATTCGATTTATGGGGATTGCTCCCGCTTAGTTGATACCATATCACAACATTTCAAAAAATGCAAGAGGTATTTTTTGAAATGTTTTCGGAAACCATGCGCGCGAAACCGTTTAGAGGGGCCGAAGGGTTACATGCGCAGTTTCGTTCCCTTTGTATCCCGGCGGGAGAGCTTAATCCGGCTCAGGGCGATTTCCTTGTCTTTATATAAGATAGAGCCTTCTCCGGGATTGGTGATCAAATATGCGTTTTCCACCGTATCCTGGGGGTTCAGGCGGATACAGCGCACGCCGATGGCGCCTTTTTTCTTTTCCGGGATCTCCTCGGCGGGGAATCGGATAAATACACCGTTTTTCGTCTGCAATACAATGTTTTTGCCGTCATCGCCCGGCAGTATGGCGATCACTTTTTCGCCGTCCGTCAGCTTTGTGGCGGCGATGGTCCGCTTGATCACATTAAATTCCTGACCATCGACCATTTTCATATACCCGTCGCTGCTGGCAAATAGCAGGCGGGAAGCGCAGACATGGCTTAAGCTGTCCACGTAGGTCATCATTTCCGCAGAGCTGTCATAATTGCACAGATTGTCCACAGGCGTGCCCTTATCCCGGAACTTACACAGCGGTATATCTACGGCTTTTAGCAGATGCATCCGGCCAATATCCGTAAAGATACAGATTTTATCTGTGTTCATGCAGCGCAGCACATATTTATTTTCAGAATCTGCGGCTTCCCTGTTGCGCTCATAGGTCTGGGTGTCAACGCATTTGCAGTAGCCGAAGCGGTCCATGAGAAAGACGACTTCCATTTCCTCGAACTTCTTTTCCTCATAAACAGCTTCCCGTCCATTTTCAATAACGGTTTTGCGGGGAACGGCGTAGGCCTTTTTTATCTGATCCAGCTCCCTTTTTATGACTCTGGACATGCTGGAATGATTTTCCAGAATATCTTCGTAGGTGGCAATATTTT
This sequence comes from Lachnospiraceae bacterium, assembly GCA_902363555.1. Classification (GTDB taxonomy): domain Bacteria; phylum Bacillota; class Clostridia; order Lachnospirales; family Lachnospiraceae; genus Catenibacillus. The sequence continues at coordinate 283,478 of CABJAM010000003.1, forward strand.
TTTGCGTCTGCTCGTATTCTTTTTGCAGTGCTTCGATTTCCAGGCCGATGAGCTTGTACAGGCGCATTTCCAAAATCGCTGTGGCCTGATTTTCCGTAAAATGAAGCTTTGCTGCGGCTTTTTCCGAAGCCTTTGTTTTGAATTTAATGCCCTCGGTGATGCCGTCCACGAGACAGCTTTTGGCCTGCTTGATATTTTTACTGCCCCGGAGGATTTCAATGATCAGGTCAATAACATCGCAGGCTTTAATCAGGCCTTCCTGGATTTCCCTTTTGCTCAGTTCCTTGGAAAGGAGAGTGCGGTACTTCCTTGTGGTGATCTCGTACTGGAAATCCAGGAAATACTCGATGACGCTTTTAAGCCCAAGAGTTTCCGGACGTCCTTCGGCCACCGCCAGCATGTTGACGCCAAAGGTATCCTCCAGCCGTGTTTTTTTATAGAGCATATTTGTAAGCTGTTCAGTGTCGGCATTTTTCTTTAGCTCCAGCACGATGCGGATGCCATCCTTGGAGGACTGGTTGGAAATATCCACGATATCGGTAGTTTTTTTCGTTTCCACAAGGGTGCAGACATCGTTGAGAAACTTCCCGATGTTGGCGCCGATCATGGTGTAGGGGATCTCACTGATGACCAGACGGTCGCGGCCGTTTTTGCCTTTTTCTACGGTAACCTTGCCGCGCAGCTTGATCTTACCCTGTCCGGTGGCGTAGATCTGCTTTAATTCATCTTTGTTGATGACAATACCGCCGGTGGGAAAGTCGGGGCCTTTGATATACTCCAAGAGCTCCTCATTGGTGATATTATTATTGGCCATGTAAGCCTTTACGGCGTCGATGACCTCCCCCAGATTGTGCGGGGGGATACTAGTAGCCATACCTACGGCAATACCGTCGGAGCCGTTGACGAGAAGATTGGGGATACGCACCGGCAGCACCGACGGCTCCTTTTCCGTTTCATCAAAGTTTGGAACAAAGTCCACCACGTCCTTGTCCAGATCTGCCAGGAAGGCGTCCTGGGTCACCTTGGCCAGACGCGCCTCGGTGTAACGCATGGCAGCGGCGCCGTCACCCTCGATGGAGCCGAAATTGCCGTGGCCATCTACCATAGGAAGCCCTTTTTTGAAATCCTGGGCCATGACCACAAGGGATTCATAGATGGAGCTGTCGCCGTGGGGATGGTATTTACCCATCGTATCGCCGACGATACGGGCGCATTTACGGTAGGGCTTGTCATATTTGATACCAAGCTCGTGCATATCATACAGAGTGCGGCGCTGTACCGGCTTTAAGCCGTCGCGCACGTCAGGGAGAGCCCGGGCAATGATAACGCTCATGGCGTAATCGATGTAAGATTTCTGCATGATATCCGAGTATTCGGTGCGTAAAATCTGTTCTTCTTTATTCATGTTCATACCTCTATTTTAATAACGATTAAAAACTGTGGCTGTGGCCAGGGTCTGAGCGGCCGCAATCAAACGTCCAGCTCCGCGTCGTGGGCGTGGTCGTAGATAAATGCCCGGCGGGGCGGCACATCGGTGCCCATGAGCATTTCCGTCACCTCGGAGGCCATGCGGGCGTCCTCGATCTCCACCAGCTTTAAAATACGGGTTTCCGGATTCAGTGTCGTTTCCCATAGCTGATGGGCGTCCATTTCCCCAAGACCTTTGTAGCGCTGCAGGGTGAAGGGGCCTTTGTGGCGTTTTCTGTAACGCTCCAGCGCCTTGTCGTCATAGAGATATTCCTCCTCACCTCTGGAGGGCATGGCTTTATATAAAGGCGGCATAGCAATATAGACGTGTCCCTCGTAGATCAGCTCCGGCATAAAGCGGTAGAAGAGGGTGAGCAGCAGCGTACAAATGTGGGCGCCGTCCACATCGGCATCGGCCATAATGATGATTTTATCGTAGCGCAGCTTTGTGATATCAAAATCATTGCCAAAACCCTCGGAAAAACCACAGCCAAAAGCGTTGATCATCGTCTTTATTTCGGCATTGGCCAGTACCTTGTCAATACTGGCTTTCTCCACATTAAGAATCTTACCGCGGATGGGCAGGATGGCCTGAAAATTCCGGTCGCGGGCCGTTTTGGCTGAGCCGCCGGCACTATCGCCCTCCACAATAAAAATCTCGCATTTGCTGGCATCCCTGCTTTCACAGTTGGCCAGCTTACCGTTGGAATCAAAGGAAAATTTCTGTTTGGTCAGAAGGTTGGTTTTAGCCCGCTCCTCGGATTTACGGATCTTTGCCGCTTTTTCCGCGCAGGAGAGGACATTTTTAAGTACCTCCAGATTCCGGTCGAAAAACAACTGGATCTCCTCACCGGTCACCTTGCTGGTGGCTTTGGCGGCGTCCTGATTATCCAGCTTTGTTTTGGTCTGGCCCTCAAACCGGGGGCTTGGATGCTTTATGGAAATAACGGCGGTCATGCCGTTACGGATATCTGTGCCGGTGAAATTCGTATCCTTTTCCTTCAGGATGCCAAGCTCTCTGGCGTAATTGTTGAGAACGGTCGTAAACATGGTTTTAAAACCGGTGATGTGGGTGCCGCCTTCGGCATTGTAAATATTATTACAAAAGCCCAGGACATTTTCGTGAAATTCATTGACGTACTGGAAGGCAGCTTCCACGGTGATTCCTTCGGTTTCGCCTTTGAAGTAGACCGGTTCGTGGATACATTCCTTATTCCGGTTCAGATCCCGTACAAATCCGATGATCCCCTCGTCCTCGTGGTATTCAATATGCTCGATGGCATCTCCCCGGCGGTCTTCAAAAACGATCGTCAACTGGGGATTCAGATAAGCGGTCTCGTGGAGACGGCTTTTGATCTCATCTTCCTTGAATCGTGTTTTTTCAAAAATTTCATCGTCCGGGAGGAAGTTGACGGTAGTTCCCGTCTTTTTTGTTCGGCCCAGAGTGGGCAGCAGTCCGTTTTCCAGTTCGATGACAGGAATCCCGCGCTCGTACCGGTCGTGATGGATAAAGCCATCTCTGGAAATCTGTATGTCCAGATAGGCGGAGAGGGCATTGACCACGGAGGAGCCCACGCCGTGAAGTCCGCCGCTGGTCTTATAAACGGAGTCATCGAATTTACCTCCGGCATGGAGTGTGGTAAATACGAGACGCTCGGCGGAAATCCCCTTTTTATGCATACCTACGGGGATACCCCGGCCGTTATCCGTGACTGTGGCTGAACCGTCCTTTTCCAAAAAGACCTGGATCAGGTCACAATAACCTGCCAGATGTTCGTCCACGGAGTTGTCGACAATTTCATATATCAGATGGTTCAGGCCTTTTCTTGAGACGCTTCCAATGTACATTCCCGGGCGCTTGCGGACGGCCTCCAGGCCCTCCAGCACGGAAATACTGTCGGCATCATATGTAGATTTTGCCATGTTTTAACGCTCCTTTAAATTAAATTCGCAGGCAATCCCTGACCTGCCTGCCCATCAGGGCAGTTCCTATTATAATTTGTCAGGGATTTCCGAAGGAAATCGTTGACCTGCTTGCCCATCAGGGCAATCCCTATTATAACATAATACACTAGGGGTTGCAAACAAATGTTTGCTGTTGGCGGCTCGTCTCTGCCAGGCCCCTCTGAACTGTTATGGCAGCTCAATTTTGTGGCAGAAAGCGCTGCTTTGGTGCATTTACTTTAAAATAATTTTGTGTTATAGTTTAAACAATGCGTTTACATATTATTTAGAGAAAAGAGGGAACTTGAAATGATATTTGAATATATCATATTCTTTGTGGTCAGTTTTGGGGCTTCCATTGTGGGAGCTATTTGTGGTATTGGCGGCGGGGTTATCATTAAGCCGGTTTTGGATGCCTTTGGTGTGCTGGATGTGTCGGTCATCGGATTTTTATCCGGATGTACGGTATTGGCCATGTCCTGCTATTCTGTAGTGCGTTCCAAGGTTTCCGGTTCCTCCAGCATAGATATGGCTACGGGAACGCCGCTAGCCATCGGAGCGGCAATCGGCGGTATTGCCGGAAAAAGCATGTTTCAGTGGGTATCCTCATTATTTGCGGACAAAAACACTGTGGGAGCAGTGCAGGCGATCACTCTTGGCATCATTACACTGGGAACCCTGATCTATACATTAAAAAAGGATAAGATAAAAACATATCATCTTACAAATGTGGTGGTCTGTCTGCTGATCGGTTTTATCCTCGGTGTGGTCTCCTCCTTTCTTGGCATTGGCGGCGGACCCATAAACCTTGTCGTATTATACTTTTTCTTTTCCATGACAACAAAAGTGGCGGCGCAAAATTCACTATATATCATACTGTTTTCCCAAGCGGCCAGCTTTTTGATGACCTTGTTCACCAGTACCGTGCCGGAAGTGTCCTGGCTTCTTTTGGGCGGAATGATCGTGGCCGGACTGCTTGGCGGGATCGCAGGCCGGATTATTAATAAGAAAATTGATGATAAAGTGGTGGATAAGCTGTTTATCCTGCTGATGGCTGTAATAATTTTGATAAATGTATATAATACGGTGAAATATCTGGGATAGCGGATGCTGGCACCTCTTTTTATCTGTGAAAGGGCAACAATATACATGCCAAATGTTTAAGAAATCATAAATATTGGCAAGAATTTTTAAAAATAATTGACTTTGCAATTCCTTAGAGCTATAATCGGTATGTCTTTGATACATAAAATAATCAGGAGGAGAATTGTATGAAAAAGATAATGAGCATTGCATTAGCTCTTATTCTCGTGTTCTCTCTGGCTGCATGCGGCAGCGATAAGGGAAGCGGAGAGACGAAAGGTACTGAACCAAAAACCACAGAGGCTACAAAGGCACCGGAAACAGATGCACCTGAAACTGAAGCCAGTTCCGATACGAAAGCGCCGGAAACTGAGACGACAGAGGCACCGGAGACTGATGAAACTGCACAGAGCGGTGAAACTGCCGGTGAAAGCGAAGCTGAATTAAAGGCAATTGGTACATGGGATGGCAGTACATATACAAGTACTGAGCTTGGCCTTTCCTTTACGATGCCGGAAGGCTGGACGAAGGTTACGGATGTTAAATCTATGGGAAGCACAACCACTCAGGAGTTTATGCTTATAGATGCTGCCACAGGTGAGAGCTTTATCCTTATGACAGAGGATCTTGCTGCATCCGGTATAGATTCCATGTCGGAAGCTGACTATCTTGCCGTGCTTAAAGAGCAACTTACTCAGAGTGCCGGATATACCATCGAAGAGAATCTGGCTGAAGTGGACGTGGCTGACGATACATATACTGTATTGGCAGCAACCGCGGAGCAGAATAATGACGTTACGCAGCAGTTATATCTTGCTCATAAAATCGAAGGTAAAATGTATATCTTTATTATAACAGCGAAGGAAGACAGCAGCGCAGGCGTGGATGCTATCATGGATTCCGTTGTAGCAGCAAAATAAAAATGTCGAATAAGGAGATCTGTGCCAATGGAATACGATTGGCATAGATCTCTTTTTTGTACGAAGCAACGAGGCATATAGGGGAGCTTGCTCACCTTTGTGGTGACTGCCGCTGTCAAAGCGAAACGTAGACGGGGGCGTTCTGGAATCTGTTATTTTGTACCGAAAAACGACTGAAACATTAAATGTATAAATTTTTCAAAAAATTACAAAAAAAGGCTTGATTTTTAACTGAGAACATGATATTATATCTGTGTTGTCGGGGTGTAGCGAAGCTTGGTATCGCGCAACATTCGGGTTGTTGAGGCCGCAGGTTCAAATCCTGTCACTCCGATTAATGAAGAAGCAAGGTTTTCAGTGATAAGTGCTGAAAACCTTGTTTTATTTTTAAGGGGTTCTCGTGTTTCTAAGCACTGGAGAGTCTATTTTATTGATTACCTTTTTGATTGTTTTTTCTTTGCAATTGTCATTTCTGAATTAACATTTGGCGATAATCTGGGCTTTGTCATTAATGGAACCCACATTAATTTAAAATTTAATTTTATACTCACTATGTTGACCGTTTCGACCCTAGACAGAATTGAGAATATAGTATCGGAGCTGCCTTTAAGATTATTCGGGAAAATCATACAACAATTAATAAAAAGGTGGGGAAAAATTCACTCAAACTTCAAGGCTAAAAAGGGAGTTAGTCACAAAGGGAGTGTATCGAAATGCGATACAAGATAAGTCATATTTATTATAATTTATGTAACTAAAATGCGTTGACCAATTTGCAAAACAAACGATAAAAAGATGTATTTGGATTACCTTGGCTTATTATTTTTACTGAAAATATATGTTATAATAACCTAATATAATAAAATACTGTGGGGGTAGGACTTATGAGTGAAGCATTGAGTGCAAATGAATATGATGATCAACAGGACTATCATCAGAAATATGTTAAAAATAAGATGCAATTTTACAGTCCGGTTTTACAACAGGAATTGGCGCAGAAACCGAAAAGAGTAGGTGGATATAGTCTTACGGCACAACTATATTCGTTTGAGGATTCATCGGATGATCCTGATAAAGAGGAAATAGGTAATCAGACACCGAATTTAACCGGGATTCCGAATGATTTAAAACAACGGTATGAAGAACGTTCAGGCTTCTCTTTTGATGATGTTCGCGTTCATTATAATTCGGACAAACCTGCCAAGCTGCAGGCTTTAGCCTATGCACAAGGAAATCAGGTATATATGGGGCCGGGGCAGGAAAAACATTTGGAGCATGAATTGGGGCACGTTGTGCAGCAAAAACAGGGAATCGTACGCCCTACGACAGTTGTTGAAGGATTGCCAGTGAATGACGATTTGGAGCTAGAAAGTGATGCATCTACTTTTATTGATAATGGAGAAAAATTAGAAGGAATTAATCAGTCAATAAATGGTCCTGTGGTGCAGAGGCTTATGAGTTACGAAGCTTTTCTTGAAGGAACAAGGCACAAATCCATATCTGGTAAGCGTGGCATGCATAATAAGTCTTATTATGATGATATTGATCCAATTTTGAAAGATTATGAAGAAATAGACGAGCCTAATAGAATATATAGCTTAACCAATTTGAAAAGTTATGTTGATAAATGGAAATTAGAAAGACCTGATTCAAAGCGACAGCGCGTGCGTCAAAGTTTATTAGAAAGTATAGAAACAGATCTGAATGCGCTTAATAATAAACTTCAAAGGATGAATAATGAAATTCCTATTCTTGTTGAAGAATTAAAGATCCAGATCTCTGAGAAAATTGCGAATCAAGGTAATGAAGATACTAGTTATTGGAAGGAGATAATTGATAAGTTTAAGGTTAAAGAAAATATTGAAGTTATTATTTCAAAAATATTATCAATAACTCCTGAGGCGGTTGACAATCCTGAAGATGATAATTATTACTATAAAAATATAGCGCAGTACTTAGCAAGGGATCAAAAAATCTTAGTTGAGCCATTTTCATTTTCAGAACAAGTAATTACTATATTTAATAATCTTACAGAACCTATTTCAGAAACCTTACATGATATTCAGTATTGGATGAAAGCGAATAATGCTATTAAAATCAATGAAATTATACTAACAGATAGTGATATACATACGCGAGGCATTGGCGTGTGCATTGTAGATTATGATTCGATAGAGGGATCAAAGAAACTTGTGCTAAAACCCGAAGATAAATCATTTGAAAAGGCAGTTTATGGTAAGAGCCCTGATAGTTTAGCCTCTAATTTTAATTCAGCATTAGACAAAGGCATGTTAGGAGAAGAACAAAAAGATTCGCCTATTGGCCAACTAGATATACAAACGTCCGAGAATAACGGCTCGACAGTGGAATATTTTAAACACAAAACTTTTAAAGATATGGATGATGGCGAAAAAGAAAAAATTAATAAAAAATCAGTTGAAAATTTGGTCGCATTTTCATCAATTCTTGGACTGGCAGACCTTCATTATCAAAATGCAGTATATTCTGATCCTGGTTATCTATTTCAGTTAATTGATGCCGAAGTAGGTATGAAGTATATTTTAGATTCTGAAAATCCATTAGCTACAGTTCGAAATAAGGGTGAAATGTTATTCAAAAATACTAAATCAATAGATGATACTTGGAAATATTCCCTAACTGTTGAAGATAATTCACAAATGAGCGCCTTTATGAGCAACGTAGCAGATCGATTAAAAGGGAAAAAAGTAAGAATTGTTTTATTGGAAACATCAGTTCTTTTTTTCCTTAGATACTTGTATATAAGAGATATGTTTGATGATAGGAAAGATTCATATTTTGATGCCCTAAAAGATGCGATAACAGATTTTTATCCCCGAGGGATTATTAAAGCGGAAATGATGGCTTCTAAAGACGATTGTATAACGGCTGCACTCAACGATTTTCAACTTGGTCGAATCCCATATTTTGAATTAGATTTAAGCAATAGCATACTTTATCAAAAGACTAAAGATGTTAAAGTAGAAATTGCAAAATTCTCGTCTGCTGATGGTGGGAAAAGTTTTCTGGACGCTATGATTGAAGATCGTATGAATAAACTTATAGTAAACAAGAATAGCGCGTCAGAAAAAGGTAGTCAACCCCCCGTTCGAGATTGAGGAATACTAAATCATTTAGATTTCATGTTACTAATATATTTGCAGTCAAAACAGCAAAACGGTTCTTGAGTATGCATGGTGCATATGATTATATATATTTACTAAACTTACTTAACATTTAACCAAATATACGCTATGCAAATTCCAATAAATCATATCCAATTGATATTATGGATAAACATAAATTCTGAATAATGTAGCCATACCCAGAATTGGGAATGTAATGACCGTACATAATATATAGAAGTACGATATTTATGAACTAAATCGAAGAAAAAGTAATCCATTTGTCAAGATTGAGGAACAGAAGAATTGTGTACAGAAATAGCCGAGAATCCTCTACATATGATCGAATTGTAAGGATTTAACAGATGCATGCAATATAAATTCTGTGATATAAGTGGATTTATGCAAAATGCGTATGTAAATAGGCTTAAAACACATTTTGCACAATTTTGTTTTTAAATTAATTGGATGTTTGTTAACACTTATAAACAGAATCATGTATAATAAAACTATAAACAAACCCTCCCCAATACATTATATCGTTTTGTTTATAGTTTTTTTGTTACCCCCCATAAAAACAAAAAAATACCTTCTCCTGGAAAAGGCAGCCGCCGTGGCTGCCTTTTCTGTTTCCTATTTTTCTTCATTGGAATACGGTCTGCGCAGTAAATGCGTAAACCTGTCAGAACAGTTACGATTTCATCACATTTTTTCCAGGATTAAAGCATAAAATATTTAAGAATCTCAGGCCGGGAGTTTTATATGCGTAAATTTATCGGTTCACCCCGAGGGATCATTGTGGAGGCCGTGCTGTTGGTATTCCTGCTCGGCTTTACTGTATTTGACCGAACTGCTCATCGGTTGGGCAATGCCATGCCGGCCGGTGCGTCCGGAACGGAGGTGCAGTCGTCCGAAGAAGCCGGCAAGACTGATCAGTCGTCTGAAAAATCCGGAACGGATGCGCAGTCGTCCGAAGAATCTGGCAAGGATGCGGAGGATAAAAAAGACTACATTAAATGGGTAGAATTTAATGTTACGAGTGAGGCCATGAATCATGCATGCAGCTATGATGTGGATACATATGGGCAGGATATTCATCTGGATTGGATCGAATTGCTGGCCTACCTGGGCACAAAGTACGGCGGCGATTTTAAGCAATACAAAAGCAGGGATATGGATACGCTGGCAGAGAAGCTGATCAGCGGGGAGACGACTATGGATGAGGTTACGAAGGATATGAAATATTATAGCTATTATAAAGAAGCATATACTGCTGTGCTGGGCGGGATGTTGGGAGAATACGACGTGGAAGTGACAGCGGATGTGGGGCCTAATGAAGCTCAAAGTGAAGCAGGAGCGGGTTCCGAGGGAGATCCGGCAGCGACCGATATGTCAGGAAACGATGAGGTATCGGGGAGCACATGGAAAACAGTTTACGGCCTGAAAGCCTATAGTCCGATTGCAAAGACATTTCCGTACTCGGACTATGATGATTTTGGGGTTTCCAGAAGCTATGGTTATCGCCGTAATCATTTGGGCCACGATATGATGGGTCAGGTGGGAACACCCATCATTGCCGTGGAATCCGGTTATGTGACAGCGCTTGGGTGGAATCAGTACGGCGGCTGGCGGATCGGGGTGAACAGCTTTGACGGAAAACGCTATTATTATTATGCGCATCTTAGGCAGAACCGGCCATACGCCGAAGGGCTTGAGGTGGGCTCCATCGTCCAGGCGGGGGATGTGATCGGTTATATGGGCCGCACCGGTTACAGTACGACGGAAAATGTGAACAATATCGATACCTATCATCTGCATTTTGGCTTGCAGTTGATTTTTGATGAATCTCAGCGTGAGGGCAATAATGAAATATGGGTCAGCGGCTATGAGCTGGTGAAGTTTTTGTATAAGCATCAGTCGGAGGTGGTCCGCAACGATGCGACGAAGGAATGGACCAGGGCGGTCCATATTAAAGATCCGGCGGTGGAAGTGTATAAGAGCACATTAGACGGCGGATAACTATTTGTAGTTCGTTGCTTCATACACCCTGGCTGACGCCGGGGCGCGGCAGTCGCCGCAAAGATGAGCAAGCTCCTCTTTGTGGCTCGTTGCTTCGCGAAAAATAAATAGAAAAATTTTGCAATATTTTCTTGACAATTGGCACAATTTGGGCTATCATATATTTACACTTGATTGCGGCGATAGCCCGGGAGTGCATGGGGTCTTAGCTCAGCTGGGAGAGCATCTGCCTTACAAGCAGAGGGTCACAGGTTCGAGCCCTGTAGGCCCCATTTAAAATTAAATACGGCGAGATAGCTCAGTTGGCTAGAGCACACGGTTCATACCCGTGGTGTCGCTGGTTCAAATCCAGTTCTCGCTACTTAAAAACACTGATTCCGTCAGTGTTTTTTTCGCGCAGCAACGAGCTTCAAAGGGGAGCTTGCTCACCTTTGAAGCGACTGCCGCGACACTGCGCAGCGGAGCGAAGCAGGGTGAGTGTAGCACCGAGCCAAGTCGGGGGCGTATAGCGACGAGCCAAACTGTGCAGTTTGCTTACCATTTTCTGTAAATCACATCGAAATTATTAAAAAAGAATAAGAATCGTTAATAAACAGCAAAAAAGTATTATATTTGTCTAATATATCTGGAATATAAATCACCACAATGTTAAAAAGTGCATAGTATTACGACAAAAACAGGGGAAGCAATTATGCAAAATATTTTATATACTTATTTCATCAAATAAACAGTACCCGCAAGCGGACGGATATGGGGAATGAAATTGGCACAGCGGACGAAAAGGATTTTAGTACGCGCCAGGCCGTCGGCCAATGGGTATTTGGTGAAATGGAGGGAATACAATGAACAAAACAAAACGTTTACTTGCTTTATTGCTTGCGCTGGTGATGGTGGCAACAACCATGGCTGCCTGCAGCAAATCCGAGGGCGGCGGCCAGACGACAAAGCCGACACAGGCTCCGGCACAGACTCAGGGCGGCGATGATACGAAGGCCCCGGAAACTACAGCCGGTGAAACTCAGGGTGATGAGACGCAGGCGCCGGCCGGTGAACAGACGTGGGATGGGGAAGTGACAGATATTAATGTCATGCTCATGGACCTTCGCGGAATCAGCGAAAATGCACAACCGGTAATTGATGCCATGAATGAGATCACGGAAAAAACCATTGGCGTACGTATTCACGTGACCTGGGCTGGAACCGGTGATTATGCCACCCAGTTGAACTTGTCCATTTCCGGTAATGAACAGCTTGATCTGGCCATGATCGCACCTATCGAGGCCAGCAGCTTTACAACATTAAGCTCCAACGGACAGCTTATGGATATTACCGAGTATATGAATAATGAAGGCAAGGACGCATTGGCGCTCGTAAAAGATTACATCGGGGCTTATTCCATTGAAGGAAAAATTTATGGTATTCCGACATACAGAAATTATGGCTCCAGCGTATATTTAATTATGCGTAAAGATATTCTTGAACAGGTCGGTATGATGGAAAAGGCTCAGAATCTGAGCAAATGGTCGGAAGTTGAGGAAATATTTGCGGCCGTTGCTGAGCAGACAGACCTGGCGCCCATCGCAGGTGCAAAAAATGTTTCCTATCAGCCAGGCGCACTTTTTGGCGATGACAGCTTTGCCAATACAACCTCATTTGATAACCTCAGTGATGTATTAAATGTCGTACGTACAGATAATGAAGGTAATGTTACTTTATTGCAGGAAGATGAAGCTTATCGGAAGCAGATGGATATGGTAAGAAGCTGGTACGATAAGGGCTGGATCTACAAAGACTCTCTTGTAACAACGGATCATGTGGACACGCTCCTTAAGGCCGGAGTTGCATTCAGTGCCATTGAAACAAGTGAGCTGGGTGTTGAAACATCCAAGCTGGAAGCTACGGGCTATGATATGCTCTGTGTGGAATTAGTTCCGAATATGATCGGTTCTTCCTATGTGAATAAATTTGGTCTTTGTGTACCTGTGACCGCTCAGGAGCCGGAAGCTGCTGTCCGCTGGATCAATGCCCTGTTTACAAATCCGGATCTGACCAATCTTCTCGTTTGGGGCAGAGAGGGCGAAGATTATGTTATGGTCAATGGCGAAGCGGATTATCCGGAAGGCAAGGATGCTTCCAGCGTAGCATACCATACAGCCGATTTCCTTTATGGCAATTACTTTAACGCCCATCCATGGGCCGGCAATGGCGCTGATTTCCGTGAGGTTGCATTGAATGCGCTGAAATCCTCTCCGGTATCTCCGTATCTTGGCTTTGCCGTGGATCAGTCCAATCTGACGAACACGATCGCAGCCATTACTTCGGTTGTGGATAAGTATAAAGGTACGATTTACTGCGGCGCTTATACAGATGCAGAATATGATGAGTTTGTAGCATCGTTAAAGACGGCCGGCGTGGAAGAGTATCTGGCCGCATATCAGGAACAGCTTAAAGCCTGGATGGAAGCCAATAAATAATTGACGGAACCAACGTTTATGGCGGTGTCTGCATGGCACCGCCAATTTTAAAAAATGGGGTGTTTTATTTGGATAAAAAGAGGATTCACAGAGAAAGTCCGGTTTTGCCGTGGGCAATGCTGGCAGTTGCAGTTTTATCCATTGTTTCCCTGATTACGCCGTTCGGAGCGTACAAATACGGCAGTGAAAACTGGCAGGTTTCCGGGTTTGACCTGCTCACGGGGAAAGACATAATGGGCGGCACCGTACATATTCCCGCATCGGCGCTGATTTGGATCGGAGTTTTACTGTCTGTTGTCATTATTGCGATGTCTTTTGTGTTTAGAAAAATCAAAGTCCGCCTGTCCGGTGTGATCGTTCTTGTCAGTGCATTTTTGCAGCTTGTTATGGGGGTATTGCTGCTTGTGACAATGACCAGTATTTTGTCAGAAACAAAAAAACCGGCTGTGGCATTTGGTGTTTATGTGTATATGCTCCTGGCTGTGGCCAATGTGGTATTAGCCGGAGCGGCCCTTTATCAGAACCGTGTTCTTAATGTTCTGGACTTTATGGTCCTGCCGGGCCTTGCCTATGTGATCATTAACAACTATCTGCCCATGATCGGTATCAGCCTTGCCTTTAAGAAGATCGATTTTGTGGCCGGTATATGGAAAAGCCCGTGGGTCGGCCTGCAAAACTTTGAGTTTTTGTTTAAGTCCAGGGATGCATTTATAATCACGCGAAATACTTTACTGTACAATATTTGTTTTATCGTCCTTGGCAATATACTGGGAATTATAGTGGGTATTTGTCTGAATGAGATTTTTTCTAAAAAACTCCAGAAATTATTTCAGACAACCATATTGCTGCCCCAGTTGATCTCCATGGTTATTGTGGCTTATATTGTTTACGGATTTTTAAGCAATGAGGCCGGTTTTATTAATAAGACGATTCTGGATGGACAGAATACGATCAATTTTTATGGCACGAAGGCGTACTGGCCATTCATCCTCATATTTGTCCAGGTATGGAAGAGCCTGGGCTATAACTCCATCATCTATCTGTCATCGGCGGTGGGGATCGACCGGACGCTGTACGAGGCGGCCAGTATTGACGGCTGCAGCCGTATGGGCGCCATACGTCATATTACATTGCCACTGCTGAAATCCACCGTATTTACACTGGTGCTTTTACAGGTGGGCCGTATATTCTATTCCGACTTTGGCCTGTTCTACCAGGTGCCAATGGATTCCGGATCGCTGTATGAGGTGACTGATACGATTGACACCTATGTTTACCGGGCAATGATGAAACTCAACAATCTGTCCATGGCTTCCGCAGCCAGTGCTTATCAGGCTATTGTGGGCTTTGTTATCGTTCTCACCTTCAATGTGGTCGTGCGTAAGGTGAGCCGCGAGAACGCATTGTTCTAGGAAAGGGGGAGCCTATATGGAAAGAGCTGTTAAAGGTAAAAACGATAAAGTTTTTCAGGTGATCATTATCACCATTCTGGTCATACTTATGCTGTGTGCGGTGCTTCCTTTTATTCTGCTCATTGCATCCTCTTTATCGGATGAATCCGCGCTGATGCAAAGAGGTTATGGCTTCTGGCCAAAATCCTTCTCTTTGTACGCTTATGAATATTTATTTATAACGAACACAGTGACCATTTTCAGATCCTACGGGATTACATTTTTTATTACCATCGTGGGTACGATCCTCAGTCTGCTTATCGGCCCTATGCTGGCATGGCCATTATCCCGGAGGGATTATCCAAGAGCGAAGGTCATCACTTTTGTTATATTTTTTACAATGCTGTTTAATGGTGGTATGGTGCCGTCCTACATAATGTGGACGAATATTTTCCACATTAAAAATTCCTTACTTGCACTCATATTGCCCAACCTTATTTTCAATGGATTTTATATTATTCTTTATAAAAATAATTTTGCCAGCAATATCCATCCGGCGCTCATCGAGGCGGCCAAGCTGGACGGGGCCGGAGAGTTTTACATTTACCGCAAGATCGTTATGCCGCTGTCGCTGCCCATTCTGGCTACGATCGGCCTGATGGTCGGTATCGGCTACTGGAATGACTGGGTGAACGGCCTGTACTATATCACTGACACACGGCTTTACAGTCTTCAGGTCTTTTTGAACAATATGATGAGCAATATGCGGGCGCTGGTGAGCATGTCTTCCGGAATGGATGTGGGTATCGGAGATCTGCCGGCCATCAGTATACGAATGGCCATTGCAGTGATCGGTACGCTGCCTATATTAATCTTATATCCTTTTTTCCAGAAGGCTTTTATCGCAGGTATCGCTTTAGGCGGCGTGAAAGAATAGTCTGGGTCCGTACAAAAATAGAAGGGGGCAATCATGTATGTTTGACAGCTTTTTAATCCGTGAAGACAGCCTGCAAAACGTAGTGACGGATGGAAAAATAACCGGATTTAAATTCGGCGTGCGCATCGCCGATTACCGGGGCGCGATTCTTTCTCTGCATAATGGCTACTATGTCAGCGTGGATGGGGTAGAATACCCGAGAGAGCAGCAGAAATTTGAAATCAATGGCAAGCCGCCAAGAAGCTTTGAGGAATTAAAGCATTGTGTGTGGGAGCACTGGGATTTCGACGATGAGGGAATGCTCTATATCGAAAAAGAAGGCGGCCTGTCGCCGGGAATACATAAGATCGGCCTGCAGCAATCGATCCTGGCGGCTTACGGCTATATGCCCACGGATGAGGAATGGATCAAAAATCCTCCGGTTCCCGGCAGCGGCGCCGGCGCAGGAAAGACCGACGTTATTTGTTATTATAAGATTCCTTTAAGTGGGGAAGTAAAATAAAGGATGAGAGGGGGATTTTAATGAGTCAGATTAAGCGGGGTGTTTCTCTGTACAGTTATCAGCAGGAACAGTTCTTTAAACGGATGACCATCCGGGATATGATAAAAGAGGTCCACGATCATCTTGAAACCGATGGGATCGAGATCATCTGTGACGCCATGGTCAAGAGCTATCCCAATGCACCGCAGTCCTTTTATGATGAATGGAACGATCTGATGGCGGAATTTAATATGAAGGCGGTAACCATGGATATTTACATGGATGTACTCCAGTTCCGCGACCATGTGATGGATCATAAGGAAGTTGCGGATCGATTGATCCGGGATCTGCACATTGCTAAAAAAATGGGGTTTGAAAATGTCCGCGCACTCTGCACGGTTCCCATTGACAGTATTGAAATGGCGCTGCCTGTAGCAGAGGAGTTGGGGGTGCGCATCGGCAAGGAAATCCATGCGCCGTTCAATCTGCGTTCGGATATTCCCATGTACGGCAAGCTTCAAAATCCGTATATGGTGGAGGAAATTGTGGAGCTGGCGGACCGCAAGCATACAAAATTTGTGGGGCTTGTGCCGGATATGGGTATTTTCCAGACGACAATGAACCGGCCAAAGCTGGATTACATGCTGCGCAACGGCTCGAACCCACGGGTGCTGGAGCTGGTACTGGAAGCCATCGATCAGGGGATTAAAAATCCGGAGGTGGCCCGGGAATACATTTGCAGACGTTATCCTGAAGTTTCAGAAAAAGATTTAAAGGATGCCCAGTGTGTTTCCATGTTCTCATCGGTGGAGCCCAGAGAAATGGAAGCGATCGTGCCCTATATCATAAGCATTCACGGCAAATTCTATCAAATGACCGAGATTTCCGGCCATCCCGGACAGTATGAGGATGCGGCTGTCAATTATAAGGACCCGATCCATTACCTGAAAAAGGGCGGCTTTGACGGTTATATCTGCTCAGAATACGAAGGGCAGCGGGATCAGCAGGACCGCGGAATGGAATTTTTGGCCGATGAGGTGACGGAAGTGCGCCGCCACCATGAGATGCTTTCAAGGCTGATTGAAACTGCGTGACAGGTCAAAGTAATTGCGCCGCCGGATCAAATACGGCGGCGCAGGAGTTTTGAAAACTGCTGTCAGCAGTCGGTTATGAAAATGTTAGGAAGGTGATAATAATGGCAGAAGCAGTGAAGAAAAAAAGGGTACAGATGGATCTGACCCAGGGGAATGTTACAAAGGGATTCCTGGCATTTATGGTTCCAATCATCATAGGAAATATTTTCACTCAATTATATAATATGGTCGATTCTGTGATCGTGGGCCAGTTTATTGGGGGAGAAGCCCTTGCGGCCGTGGGCGCCAGCTTTTCTCTGAATATGATGATCAACGCATTTCTCGTTTCTGTAGGTGCCGGCGCCACCGTTGTGGTTTCTCAGTATTTTGGGGCGCGGCAAAAAGAAAATATGGATAAAACCGTGAATACGGCTCTTTTGCTGGCCGGACTGGTGGCTGTTGTGATCACGGTCGTCTGGCTGATCCTTGCAAAGCCGCTTCTTACAGTGATGAATACGCCGGCAAATATTTTTGATGATGCGCTGGCTTACTTTTATATAATTATTTTAGGAACGATCGGCCATCTCTACTATCAGATGACCAGCTCCATTCTCAGAGGAATGGGCGATTCGGTGTGGCCTTTAGGGCTGCTTATTTTTTGCAGTGTCTTCAATATTATTCTGGATCTCCTCTTTGTTGTTGTGTTTAATATGGGCGTCTGCGGCGCGGCCTGGGCGACGATCCTGGCACAGTTGATCTCGGCCATTGCTGTTGTATGGCGGTTATGCGGCAAGCGCTATAACATTACAGTAAATTTTAAAACGTTAAAAATCCAAAAGGTTCTGGCAAAATCCATACTTCTGATCGGCGTTCCGGCCGGTCTGCAGCAGCTTGTGACCTCTGCGGGCAGCTCGGTTGTCCAGGTTTTTACCAACAGCTTCGGCAGTAATGTGGTGGCGGCCAACAGTACGATCATTAAAGTGGACGGGTTTATTATCCTGCCGCTGATGGCCATAGGAACGGCGATCACCACATATGTGGGTCAAAATATCGGAGCGGGCAAGCACGACCGTCTAACTAAGGGCATACGGCTGAGTCTGTGGCTGTCCGTAGCGATTGCCGTCGTCCTGGGGCTGCTTCTGGTCGCCATTGCGCCCTATGCGGTGCGGCTGTTCACATCGGAGGAGGCGATCGTGGAGATTGGCACCACCGGCCTTCGCACGCTGGGCTTTTTCTATACATTTATGGCGCTTACCAACTGCATTACCGGTATTGTCCGGGGAGCCGGCGCATCCAGCTTCCCCATGATATCAGCTTTTATTAATATCGGTCTGCGCATTTTCTTTTCCTGGCTGCTGGCTTATCAGACCGGAGATTTCAGAGGTCTGTATTACGCCATGATCATCGGCAACGGCGCAAATATGCTGGCGCTTGTCCTGTATTACAAATTTGGAAACTGGAAAAGCGCCTCGGTGGTGGCCAAGGCGCAGGCTTCCAGTACATAAGGCTTATGTATTTTATTTCCGGACTCCGCTTTGCGCAGAGCCCGGAACTTTTTCTTTTGTATCAGCTATTCATTAGCAGTCGCAGTTATTGTGACATCCGCAATTGGGAACATAAGCGCTGGCATTGCCGCAGCCACATCCGCTGTTTGCATTGGAAGTATTGCAGCCGCATCCGCAGCCGTTGCGGGAACCGCCAAAGCCGTTACCGCAGAACAGTAATAAAAGAATAATCCACCAACAGGAATTGTTATTGTTGCACATTGATTATCACCCCTTTCCCTAATAATGTATGTGCCGCCGGGAAATGTGTGCGGATAATATTAAAAAAAATATACACATTTTTGGGAAAAGCAATCATAGTTTTGAGAAACCAGGCATATAATTTATGGGTAAAAGGCAGGCTGCGGCCGCTTTTGGAACGTATCCGTGCGGACGCGGGATGAAAGATGTGATAGGATGGGGAGTTATTATATGGAAAAAATACTGGAACAACTGAAAGAGGACGTGAAAAATTATGAGGATGTGCACCGTAAAACGCCGGATTATATCATCATGGGCTGGGATCTGGTCTACGAGGTGCGCCGTATGCGGGATGTTTATAAAAGCACCATTAACCGGGAATACATCATGGGGATACCTATGCTGGAAACAAATATCACCGGAGTGATGGCGCTGGGAACACGGTGCGGCAGCTTTAACGATGCGTCTGGAAGCCGCGCTTTGGAGGGGAAAGATAAAGCAAATAGCTCTTGCCGCTGAGAACGCGGAATGGTATAATGTGAACACTTGGCGAGGTCTTTTCGAGTCTAGTGAGAACATATACCTGAGCACTTAGCGAGGTCTTTTCGAGCTTAGTGGGAATGGTATAATATGAATACGAATTTTTGGGAGGTCACAGGATGCGCATAGGCATGGGATATGATGTACATAAACTGGTTGAGGATCGAAAATTAATTCTTGGGGGCGTGGATATACCGTGGGATCGGGGGCTATTGGGCCATTCGGACGCAGATGTGCTTGTCCATGCGGTGATGGATGCACTGCTGGGGGCGGCGGGCCTTGACGATATCGGTAAGCATTTTCCTGATACGGACCCGCAGTATAAAGGAATTTCCAGCATAAAGCTTTTGGAGCACGTCGGCGGGCTTCTGGCCGAAAATAGTTATAAAATCGGTAATATCGATGCAACCGTCATCGCCCAGCGGCCAAAGCTTCGGCCTTACATTGATCAGATGCGGGAAAACATGGCCCGGGCTTTAAACATTTCCGTTAAGGATATTAATGTGAAGGCGACGACGGAGGAAGGCCTTGGCTTCACCGGTGCCGGACAGGGGATTTCCGCGCAGGCGATCTGTCTGCTGATGGAGGCATAGATTCCTAGTATTATCAAATGGGGGACGGCGGTGTATGAATTATTTTCCGAAAGGTATTGACAAATTCCGCATTTTTGCATATTCTATAACATAGTAATGAGTTAAAGGCGAAGAGTGGAAAGTGATTAGAGCAAAAGTAACAGAGAGAAGCCATCAGCGGCTGGAAGTGGCTTTTACACAGGAGCTTTAAGAAGTGCGTCCATGAGCCGGCCGGAGGAAACTTAAGTATTCCGGCACGTCAGCACGCGTTAAGTGCCGCTGCAAGTCAGCACTGAGGGGGCATATGATATGCCTATTAGAGTGGAACCGCGACGTAAGCCGTCTCTATAAATAATTTATAGAGGCGGCTCTTTCTATGTGCGAAAACGTGCAGTCTTCATCGGGAGGTGGCTTATTTTGCTGCATTTTATAAAATATGTGAAGGAAGAAATCAATATTATCCGGGAGCGGGACCCGGCGATCAAGTCATCGGCGGAGGTGTTTTTATACCCCAGCTTTAAAGCGATCCTGCATTACCGCCTGGCTCATAAGCTGTATTTGAGGGAGCATTATTTCTGGGCCCGGTGGATTTCCCAGCGGACTGCCCGGAAAACCGGGATCGAGATACATCCCGGCGCGACGATTGGCAAGGGGCTGTTCATTGACCACGGCCACGGCGTCATCATCGGAGAAACGGCCATTGTGGGCGACAATGTGACCCTGTATCAGGGCGTGACCCTGGGCGGAACCGGCAAGGAGCAGGGAAAGCGTCATCCCACCATCGGCGACAATGTGATGATCAGTGCCGGTGCAAAGGTGCTTGGTTCTTTTAAAATTGGGGATAATTCTAAAATAGGGGCAGGAAGTGTGGTCCTTAAGGAGGTGCCGCCCAATTCCACTGTCGTGGGTATTCCCGGCCGGGTAGTGCGCCGTCACAGCGAGAAGGTGCCGCAAGCCGAATTGAACCAGACCGATCTTCCGGATTTAGTATCCCAGGATCTGTCGGCGATGGCCGAGGAAAACCGGAAGCTGAGAAAACAACTGGAGCTGTTGTGCCGTCATTGTCAGCAGCTACATGAAAATGAGTATGAGGAAATATTTACCGAGATCCATGAACTGGATGAAAATAACGATTAGACGATGCCTGCCAGGCGGCCGGACCGGCTGTGTTCTAAGCAGGTAACTATATTTCATTAAAGGAGGACCTTATGAAAATCTATAACACACTGACAAGAAAAAAAGAAGAATTTGTTCCATTGGAGGAGGGAAAGGTGCGCATGTACGTGTGCGGACCGACCGTGTACAATTATATCCACATCGGAAATGCCCGCCCAATGATCGTTTTTGATACGGTGCGCCGTTATTTGGAGCACAAGGGTTATGCGGTCAACTATGTGTCAAACTTCACGGATGTGGATGATAAGATCATTAAAAAAGCCAATGAGGAGGGCGTGGAGCCGTCGGTGATTTCCGAGCGTTATATAGAGGAGGCCCGGAAGGATATGGAAAGCCTCAATGTGCGGGAGGCGACCTGCCATCCCAAGGCCACGGAGGAAATCGACGGGATGATCGAGATGATCCGGACATTGATCGAAAAAGGGCACGCTTACGAAGTCAATGGCACTGTTTATTTTAAGACCCGGTCCTTTGCCGATTACGGCAAGCTGTCCAAGAAAAATATCGATGATCTTCAGGCTGGCCACCGGGATATCAAGGTGACCGGCGAGGACGGCAAGAAGGACCCGCTGGATTTCGTTCTCTGGAAGCCGAAAAAAGAAGGGGAGCCGTCCTGGCCGTCACCCTGGGGTGAGGGACGCCCCGGCTGGCATATCGAGTGTTCGGAAATGTCCAAAAAGTATCTGGGTGAACAGATCGATATCCATGCCGGCGGCGAGGATCTGATTTTCCCCCACCATGAAAATGAGATCGCTCAGAGTGAGGCCTGCAATGATAAGGAATTTGCCAGATATTGGATGCACAATGGCTTTTTGAATATTGATAATGTAAAAATGTCGAAATCTCTTGGAAACTTTTTTACGGTTCGTGAAATTGGGGAAAAGTATGATCTGCAGGTGCTCCGCTTTTTCATGCTCAGCGCCCATTACCGCAGTCCGCTGAATTTCAGTGCGGAGCTTATGGCGGCGGCTAAAAATGGTCTGGACCGTATCCTCACCGCTGTGGATCGGTTAAAATCTGTGGATGGCGTGGACCGGGAACCGGATGCCGGCGAGGTTGCCCAGTTGGAAGCGCTGAAAGGCCTTTGCGAAAAATTTGATAAAGCCATGGATGACGACTTTAATACGGCCGATGCAGTTTCTGCTATTTTTGAAATGGTGAAGCTGGCCAATGTTTCCGTGAACAATGACAGCTCAAATGTATTTGTAAAGAAAGTTCTGATGACAATTGTTGAATATTGTGATATTATAGGAGTAATTACTGATAAAAAAGAAGAAATGCTGGATGCAGATATCGAAGCGCTTATTAATGAGCGCCAGGCGGCAAGAAAAGCAAAGAATTTTGCCCGCGCCGATGAAATCCGCCAGCAGCTTTTAGATCAGGGAATTATACTTGAGGATACAAGAGAAGGCGTTAAATGGAAAAGAGCATAACATCCTTTTGTGATGATTTCAGACAATTATTTGACTTAAAAGAACCGGATGCCAGAGCCTATTCTCCGCTGACTCTGGCATACCTGGGAGATGCGGTCTATGAGCTTATTGTCCGCACCATCATTGTAGAGCAGGCCAATGCGCCGGTGAATAAGCTGCATAAGCGCTCAAGTGCTCTTGTGAAGGCGGCATCCCAGGCGGAGCTGATCCGTAAGCTGGAGCCTTTACTGACGCCGGAGGAGGAGGCTGTGTATAAGCGGGGCAGAAATGCCAAGTCTTACACTATGGCAAAAAATGCGACGATGACAGATTACCGCAGGGCCACCGGTTTTGAGGCGCTTATGGGATATCTTTTTTTAAAGCGGGAATATGAGCGTATTGTGGAGCTGGTCCATGCAGGACTGTATGAATGACGAAATACTGTGCCGCCGGCCTGGTGGCAGAATGGAGATTGCTATACTATGAGATATGAAGAATCCAAGGTGGAGGGCCGCAATCCTGTGATTGAGGCTTTCCGTTCCGGTAAAACGGTGGATAAGCTGTTTGTTTTGGACGGCTGTCAGGACGGACCGGTGAAAACGATTTTACGGGAAGCAAAAAAGCAGGAGACGACCATTTATTATGTGGCTAAGGAGCGGCTGGATCAGATGTCCCAGACACATCATCATCAGGGCGTTATTGCCATCTGCGCCGCATATACCTATGCTGAGGTGGAAGATATTCTTGAGGCGGCCCGGGCGAAAGGTGAGGACCCGTTTATCATCCTGCTGGACGGTATTGAGGACCCGCATAATCTGGGAGCTATTTTAAGAACAGCCAATCTGGCCGGTGCTCATGGGATCATTATTCCTAAAAACCGGGCAGTCGGCCTGACACCCACAGTGGCCAAAGTCAGTGCGGGAGCCATCAATTATACGCCGGTGGCCCGTGTGACCAACATTGCGGCCACGATTGAAAGTCTGAAAAAAGAGGGGATCTGGTTTGCCTGTGCAGATATGGGCGGCGAGCTGATGTACCGTTTAAATTTAAAAGGCCCCATGGGGCTTGTCATCGGAAATGAGGGCAGCGGCGTCAGCCGGCTTGTGAAGGAAAAATGCGACTATATCGCATCCATTCCGATGAAGGGAGATATCGATTCTCTTAATGCATCAGTGGCAGCAGGTGTGCTGGCTTATGAGATCGTGCGGCAGCGTCTTTAAAAGCAGCCGGACTAAAAAGCGGCAGCGTCATTCCTGATCGGGATAAGGACCGGGAGTGTTGATTGAATTGAATGTTGTAATGGAGGCGGCATGTACAGTCGTATTGACTTCAGTGGGAAAACAGATGAGGAAGTTTGTCTCCGTATAAAGGATGGGCATACGGAGGGGATTGATTATTTATTGAATAAATATAAGGGGATCGTGCGTAAAAAAGCACATTCCTTTTATCTGATGGGCGGAGACCGGGATGATCTGATCCAGGAGGGGATGATCGGCCTGATGCGTGCCGTGCATACCTTTGACCCGGAGCGGGAAAAGTCCTTTGCCGCTTTTGCCGAGCTGTGTATCAGCCGCCAAATCTACTCCGCTGTCAGGGCGTCTCAGCGAAAAAAGCATCAGCCGCTAAATTCCTATGTATCTTTGTACCAGCAGGAGGATGACGATGAAAACGCTCCGGCGCTTGTGGATATACTGGCCCAGACCGATCAGGGCCCGGAGGACAGTTACTTTTTAAAAGAAAGTAACCTGCACCTCCTGACAGAGCTCAGAGGTGTTCTCAGCCCGCTTGAGCGGAAGGTGCTCGACCTGTTTATGGATGGGATGGGCTATGCTCAGATTGCTGAACAATTAAATAAAGATGAGAAGTCGGTGGATAATGCCTTGCAGCGTATTCGAGGGAAGGCATATAAATTGACGCATATTTCTCCCGGAGATTCATAGAATGTATAAAGAATCTCCGGGAGTTTTTTATGGAAAATATGATAATTCAAATGATCAACCAGTTCGGTTATATCGGTATTATTTTACTGATCGCACTGGAAAATATATTTCCCCCGATCCCGTCGGAGGTCATCCTTACTTTTGGCGGCTTTCTGACAACGTATACCCGCCTGAATATCTGGGGTGTGATCCTGGCGGCCACGATCGGATCGGTGGTGGGCGCGATTGTCCTTTATATGGTCGGCCGCTTTTTAAACCGGGAGAAGCTTTTGCATCTGGTGGACGGCAAGGTGGGGCGGTGGCTCCATTTTAACCGCGAGGATGTGGAGGGCGCTCTGGACTGGTTTTCATCGAAAGGAACAAAGGCCGTCTTTTTTTGCCGGTGCATTCCCATTTTGCGGAGCCTTATATCGATTCCCGCCGGAATGGCCGGGATGGCTATGGGGCCGTTTATGATTATGACGGTCACCGGAACGATCATATGGAATGTGGTCCTTGTACATCTTGGAGCCTTTGCCGGAGCTTCCTGGGGAATTATCACAGAGTATATGCATACATATAAAAACTGGACAATTTTGGCCCTGGCCGTTATCGCCGCAGTGCTTATACTGATCTTCATCCGCCGGAGGCATAAAAAGAAAGACCTGAGCAGCCGATCTGACGGGCTCGCATAGTGCCTGCGCAGGTCGTATCTTTGGAACGGCTCAGTCGCTAAGCCTGGGCTGTGTCAGCCTGCGGTGCAGTGGACGGCTTATTCGTGTACGAGTTATACTTTCTGGCGAGACTGCATATGGATCACTGCGGCGGATGGCATTTTTTACATGGTTCGTAGCCGCTGGCCTTGGCCTCGTCGAGTGTGACCGGAATATCGGATTTACTCAGGGAGCTGCAGCCGGCGCGGTGATATTTCTCTCCGGTTCGGGTGATGTGGACCTCAATGGAGGTGTTTTGCGAATTTGTCGGAGCCTGAGTCTCAGTCTGCTGCAGATTCGCGGCGTTATCTGTGTTCGGTTCGGTTTGCGGTATCGTCCGCGGCTCGGACTGTGATTCAGTGGGCTGCGTGGCCTGTGGCTCGGACTTTGATTCGGCCGGTTGCGTGGACTGCGGCTCGGACTGTGATTCGACTGGCTGCACAGACTGTGGCTCGGTTTGCGGTTCCACTGTGATATAGGTTAAGTCATGTCCGTCGCTTTCAACAACGATGGTGCCCTGCTGGTCGGTTCTGAAAACGACCGCCCCCAGCGCCTGGATTTTATCTAATGTGGATGCGTGGGGGTGGCCGTAATCATTATCCAGCCCGCAGGAAATGATAACCGCGCTGGGATCTACAGCATTTAAAAAGGCGTCGGAGGACGATGTGGAGCTGCCATGATGTCCAAGCTTTAGAATATCCGCCTTTAATACAGGATTCTGGGCAAGAATATCGGTTTCTGCGTCGCTTTCTGCATCCCCGGTGAGCACAAAGCTCGTATCGCCGCAAGTAAAGCGCAAAACAACGGACCAGTTATTGAGCTCATCACCGTAATCCTTTACCGGCCCCAGTATCGTAAAGGAGGAGCTGCCAAGCTCGTATGTATCGCCGGGTACCGGGGCGGTAATGGACAGGTCCTGTTCGATGATAGCATCCAACACGTCCTCAAAGGTTTTGGTTGTGTGTTCTTTTTCGGGCATCATAACCCGGTCCACGCTAAAAGCGCGGAGAACATCGTCCATTCCACCGATATGATCCTCATGTGGGTGAGTGCCGATCACCCAGTTCAGATGGGAAATCCCCTGACTTTTCAAATATTCCACCACAGTGGTACCGCTTTCGTTCGTACCGGCGTCCACTAACATAGCGGCGTCATCGGACTGAATCAGAATACTGTCGCCCTGGCCCACATCGATAAAATGAACCTTAGCGGCGTGTTTGCTTTCAGAATCGCCGGTGGGAGATGATTCAGCAGAGGTTTCTGTCTCTTGGGTGTTCGATGTACTTACGTTTTCAGTTGGTTTGGGAGCGGAAGCGGTGCCGCCGCCATCGCCTGCCGGTGCAGCGGGAGAGCATGCTCCGGTAATAAAACAGACAATGAGAAGTAGGGGCAGCAGTTTCTTTAATTTTTTCAACATTTGTGTACCTGCTTTCTATATGTAAATGGGATAACATCGGCGGCTTTTTGGGGCCGCCCTGCAATGTTTATTATACCATACGTATGTTCGATGGACAAGATTAAAGGTGACGATATGATTGAATTTTTTTGAGCATGTGCGATAGATTGGATAAAAAATTTTTAGAGAGCATCATGTGGGGAGTGATTCGCAATATTTTGAAAACAATTGCACATTAAATAACTTAATGCTATAATTAAAGAAATATTAAAAGTGAGGTATTTATCATGTTGATCGCAGGATGTGGGAGAATCCGCTAATAGTAAAGACACAATTTAAAAGATAACGTCTTTTTGTTGTGCCCAAATTTATTAGTGTATTGAGAGATACTTTGTATCTTTTTCCATCCGCAGGTTTAATATGATGATACCTTTAATTATTTGAAAATCAATTTCTCATAATAATTTTAGGTGTTTATTAACTGCCAGTGACCCCTATTAAATGATTGTGAGGAAAGTTATATGAATAAACAAAATTCTATAACAGGTAATTTTTATTACCTGTTCCATGAAATGTATCTGTATAGAAAATGTTGTGTGCTGCTTCCTTATATTGGAAGTGTTTTGCAGGTGATTCTTTCGCTGCTTGCCATATTTATTCCGAAGCTGGTTTTGGATCTTATTTCAGATAAGACTGAATACAGAACAATGCTTGGATGGATTCTGGTTAGTGGTATCATGTTATTTATTATTTCTGTTTTAAACTCCGCTGTGCATAATGGAATAACAAGCTGCTCGCAGGGCTTTTTGTATACCTGGCTGACCCGGCAATGGGAAGAAAAAATGATGGATCTGGATTATGAAATTTTTACTTCGCGTTTAAGCAAAATCAGTGCGGAGAGAGCAAGAAATTCCATATGCAGTTCAAACTGGGGAGCCGTTTCATATATGGCTAAATTTACACAAATGATGGAAAGTATCGGTGGATTTCTGGCTTATGGTACGATCATATTTATGCTCCATCCAGCCATTCTCCTTATTCTGCTGATTATGTTTGGAATCGAAATGTGGTATGGAATAATTACAGAAAAGCGCAAACATTCAATAAAAGAAAAAAGGGCCTCTGTAAATCGTAAAATAAATTATATGGCATATAAAACAAGAGGAATCCGGGAAGGAAAGGATATCCGGATATTTTCCATGACCTCCTGGCTGCGCGGGATTGCACAGAAAACCATAAGGAATAAAGATGATATAGAAAACAGGGTATCAACCTGGGAAATGCAGAAAATGCTTTTAAATGGATTATTGATATTTTTAAGAAATGGCTGCGCATATTTTTATTTGATCAATCAATATTTCTATGGAAGAATGTCCATCGGTGATTTCGTATTGTATTTTACAGCAATCACCGGGTTGGGAAGCTGGCTCAGTAAGCTGACGCAGGCATTTTCAGACTTTATGGAGGCCAATAATTATGTTACGGATTTTCGTCAGTTTATGCTGCTGGGAGCACAGAAAAAGGTTCAAAAGCAAAGTACCGATATTCTGACAGTGCCGATATCTTTCACTTGGGATAATGTATCCTTTTCCTACGATGAAATCGATGATCATGGAGAACAAAAAACGATTCCTGTATTAAAAAATGTTAATCTGAATATCAAAGCCGGAGAAAAACTGGCAATTGTAGGCATCAATGGAGCAGGAAAAACAACCTTTGTAAAACTGTTATGCGGATTGTTAAAACCCAGAGAAGGGAAGATTCTTATCAATGGATTCGATAGCGCTGACTTTGAAGCCAGGGATTATAGAAAGCTGTTTTCAGCAGTATTCCAGAACTCCGGCGTTTTGCCTGTAAGTATCCGGAATAATATTGCATTAAATATACAGGATGAGGATGATGACGAGAAACTATGGAGATGCATTAAGCTGGCAAATTTAGATAAGAAAATACGCTCACTTTCAGAGGGTGTTGATACATGCCTGATCAAAAGAATTTCGGAACATGGAACAAATCTCTCTGGCGGCGAACTCCAGCGGTTACTTCTGGCAAGGGCGTTGTATAAGAATGCACCGGTTCTGATTCTTGATGAGCCGACAGCGGCCCTGGACCCGATCGCTGAAAATGAGATATATCAGAAATATAATCAGTTGACGGAAGGTAAAACTGCTGTTTTTATATCCCATCGCTTAGCCTCCACACGATTTTGTGACCGGATCATTGTCATGGAGAATGGAGAAATTCTGGAAGAAGGAACCCATGATGAGCTCTTAAAACAGGGCGGAAAATATGCAGAAATGTTCGATGTACAAAGCAGATATTACAATGAGGTATTTGACGTATGAAAAAGAATGGCAGGACTATAAAAGATGATTTTTATATAATACGGCGGGGAATAAAGGAATTTGATAAAATACTAAAGGGCCAGATGAAATTGCAGGCGGTTAAAAGCATCATTACGTCGCTGACACCTTATATTGCCATAATGATGTCTGCCCTTATTTTGAATAACCTGACGGGAAGTCAGGATAAAAGAGCATTGCTGATATATATTTTGATCTCGGTCGGTTTTACCCTGATTTTATCAAGTATTGTATATTATTTGGATCGGAAGATATCTGTGGGATATAGCCGCCTGTTTTCGTCGCATGAGATAAATTTAACGGATAAAGCATATCGGCTGCCGTATTATTTATTGGAAAGTGAAAAAGTTCGGAGATTAAGGGAGCAGGTGTCCGGAAGTATCGATTTAAGCGGTGCCGGAATGGCAAGTCTTTATTGGGATATGGATGTTGTTGTGTCGAATCTGTGCTCTGCAATCAGTGCGTTTGTATTATGTATGACTTTTATGGTTCAAATGGTGCCTGGAATAAGAAGGGGGGCCGTTGATTTAAGTGTGATTACAGGAGTCGTGATACTATTGATCGCACTGACCATAGGGGGTACATATTTCTCCTGCAAGGTAACAGGAAAGCGCTTCGATGTCAATTTTGAAGTTTTTGAAAATGGAGCAAAATGTAATCGCTTTGGAGAATTTTATACAATGGATTATCTGCCGGATGAGGACGCGGCATTGGATATCCGAATGTTTGAACAAAAGAAATTAGTGATCGGGGAGAGCCAGAGAAAATGCTATGTGCCCTTTACCAGAGGAATTTGTAAAGAAATGCATGCTGTGAACCGATGCGACTGGGTAAAGGCATTGTGTATGGGTATTTGCGGAATGGCAGTTTACGCAGTTGTGGGCTATTTTGCACTTCACGAGCTGATTGGCGTGGGAAATGTACTGATGCTCAATTCTGCGATTGTTATGCTTATTGGCGCATTGAGTGAACTGGCGCAGATTCTTACAGATTTGCGAAATAATAACGTATATTTGCTCCAGTATTTTGAATATATGGATTTGGAGGAGGAGAAGGAGAAAAAAACGGAAAATCATACAATGTCAAAAGATCATCCGGATAAATATGAAATTCTTTTTGATGATGTCAGTTTTCGTTATCCGGAAAGTGATAGCATGGTACTGCAAAATATCCATATAAAAATTGATGGTGGAGAAAAGCTTGCAATTGTTGGGGAGAATGGTTCCGGTAAGACAACCCTGATCAAGCTGCTCTGTCGTTTATATCGTCCAACATCCGGCAGAATTTTGCTGAATGGTAAGGATATATGGAGCTATTCCTATGGGGAATACATAAGTAAAATATCAACAGTATTTCAGGATTTTTCGTTATTTGCATTTTCCCTGGCAGAAAATATAGCTGCATCGAAAAAATACGATACACGAAAGGTATATGCAGCTCTATGTCAGTCCGGATTACAGAAGAAAATAGAAGGCCTGCCCAAAGGGATAGATCAAACGATTTCTCACGATTATGAAGAGGATGGCATTGAATTATCCGGTGGCGAGGCGCAGAAGGTCGCCATCGGCAGAGCAATCTATAAGGCGGCGCCGATAGTGATTTTGGATGAGCCAACTGCCGCATTGGACCCATTTGCCGAAAAGGAGATTTATGAACAATTTTTTAACCAGTTAAATGGCGAGACAATGATTTCAATCAGCCACAGATTATCATCCTGCCGGCTATGCGACCAAATTGTTGTTCTGGACTCCGGCCGACTGGTGCAGCAAGGAACACATGAGGAACTTGTTGGTCAAATGAATGGTAAATATATAAAGTTATGGAATATGCAGGCGCAGTACTATGCCTGAACCGTTACTATTCACGGCCCTTTGGACCGCGAACAGTAACACGCTTCGCGATGCACACAAAATGCGGCCTGCCGCATTTTGGTGCCGTAAAACTCGGGTTTTGCTCTGCAAAACACCTCGCGGGATTGCGGGTCCGTGAATAGTAACCCTGAACCTACAACCTGAACCTACAAATTATATTTCTTGCGGCTAATAAGTTGATTATGCATTGCAAATGACGTATAATATAAATATAATGAAATGCGAAAGGTGTGATATTATGGCAAATACAACAAATTTCAGTGTCCGTATGGACAGCGATATTAAAAAGCAATGTGAAACCTTGTATGGTGAATTGGGTATGAACCTTACCACTGCCATCAATGTCTTTTTGCGTCAATCACTCCGAGTTGGCGGCTTTCCTTTTGATGTTAAGCTGGAACAGCCAAATAAGGAAACGATTGCTGCTATGCTTGAAGCAGAGCGGCTCGCACGTGATCCCAGTGTGAAACGTTACTCTGATGTAGAAGAAGCGCTCCGGGAGCTGAAAAAATGAAACGCGATATTGTTTGGACGACAAAGTTCAAAAAAGACTACAAGCTGGCAGTTAAGCGCCACATGAACATTGGTCTGCTGGATGATATTATCCGTACCTTGTCGCGAGGGGAAATATTACCGGAGAAAAACAAAGACCATGAACTGACCGGTGATTGGGTAGGGCATCGGGAATGTCATATCCTTCCGGATTGGCTGCTTATTTATCGGATTGAGGATGATATTCTGGTACTGACATTGACCCGTACTGGAATGCATAGTGATCTGTTTGGTAAATAACTATGATAAAGCATGGTTAAATCAGACCAACCGATAACCTTTATGATCACCCATATCGGCCGTTTCGGTATGGGTGATTATAGCGTTATTTTTTCGCCTCACAATACCTGAACATCTCTTCCACATTCCGGTTCAAAACCAATTCCTCCGGAAATTCAACCTCCCGTATCAATTCCAGACATTCCCTGAATTTACCGATATTGTCCACACCATGGCTGTCGCTGCCGAGCACCACCGGCTGATTGAAAATGGCGCACCAGTGCAGCAGGAGCACGTCCTTTGAGCGGGCGTCGCCGCGGTAGCCGCCCGGTGCGAGAGAAGCCCGGTTCAGTTCAAGAAGGGTGTGCGTGGCTCTGGCTGCCTCCACCAGCGCCTTGTAATCCAGCGGATACTTTTCGTCATCCGGGTGGCCGATCAGATGGATATAAGGATTCTCCATAGCCCTGATCAGTGCCGACGTGTTCTGTGCAGCCGTGCCCGGACGTATATTTTGTGGGTGCAGGCTGGCAATATTAAAATCCAGAGCGGATAGAATTTCATCACTCAAGTCCAGGTGCCCGGTAAAATCAGAGATATTTACTTCACAGCCAAGATAAAGCTGCACACCAAAACGGCGGCGGGGCACGGATTTCAGGCCGCGGAAGTAGGACTCTTTTGCGGAACCAACGGTTGACGGGCCGTGGTCGGTGATGCAGAGAGCTTTTAGCTGCCGCACCGCTGCGGCCCGGGCCATATCTGCTATGGTGGCAGCGGAACCGTGGCCGCTGGCAATAGAGTGGGTATGTACATCAATATTTATCAGCAAATGGATCACCTCGTATCTA
The DNA here is from genome assembly GCA_902363555.1 of Lachnospiraceae bacterium. Lineage (GTDB taxonomy): Bacteria > Bacillota > Clostridia > Lachnospirales > Lachnospiraceae > Catenibacillus. The sequence goes on from CABJAM010000003.1 coordinate 315,733, forward strand.
TGTGGCCGGCACATTGTGTGCGCAGGCTTTTTTTATGCGGCTGGCACATTATGTGCGCAGGCCTTTTTTCTATGCGGCCGGTACAGTGAATGCGCGGGCCTTTTACTATTATCCAGTATGTGCTGTTTTGCTGTCCTTGTCAAGATAAAATTGCCATAGACAGGATTGAAAACAATAAAAACCACATTTTTATGAAAAATAAACAACATAAAACAATATATTTTTATGTTGTATTTGTTGACATTATGCTCCGGCGAACGTATAATAAACTTAGTTACGATTTACACGTTGAGAAGGGAGGGAAGGTTACGTAACTAAAGGCATTTACTAATGTGACTAAATATGCTTAAATGTACCTATGGAGGTATATTTATGAATACATCAAATATCACGTATTATAAAATCAAAGCCTTTACTGAATTAACAGACCTTTCAGCCCAAACCTTACAGTGTTGGAACAGATGAGGTGTCCTAAAGCGAATCGTACTCCAACCGATCAGCGTTATTATACCTATGACAAATAAAACGGTGCATTAAGAATTATGGAAGTGGTCTACATTACAATCGTAAAAATTAGAATAAACTATTAGATGAAGTAATGGAATACCACACGTTTTTTCCTGTAAACTGTATGGACTTCGTAAGTATAAAAGACGAATAGAAAGGGATGGTGAGGTTGCTAAAGAGCTTCAAGACAGAGATCAATCCAACAGAGGAACAGAAACATAAAATCAATAAGACCATCGGTACCTGCAGATACATTTATAACTTCTACATTGCTCACAATAAGGAGCTTCATGATAAAGGTGAAAAATTTATGAGCGGCAAAGCTTTCAGTGTCTGGCTCAATAACGAATATATCCCTAATAATCCGGATAAGATATGGATCAGGGAAGTATATTCAAAAGCTGTCAAACATTCTATGGAAGATGCGTGTACAGCATTTACAAGATTTTTTAAACACCAGAGTGGTTTTCCCAGATTTAAGAAAAAGAGCAGATCCGATGTGAAAATGTATTTTGTGAAAAATAACCCAAGGGATTGCTGCTGTGAAAGACATCGTATGAATATACCAACGTTAGGATGGGTAAGATTCAAAGAAAAGGGTTATGTTCCAACGACAAAAGACGGATGGATAATCCGAAGTGGCACTGTTTCCATAAAGGCAGGAAGATATTATGTGTCAGCTCTTGTAGATGTACCGGAGCATAAGTTTACAGGGAACTTCACTGAGGGTATTGGGATCGACCTGGGGATTAAAGATTTTGCAATCGTTTCAAATGGCAGGACCTATAAAAATATCAATAAGTCCGCAAAGATAAAGAAGTTGGAAAAGCAGTTGAGGAGAGGACAACGATGTCTTTCCCGTAAATATGAAAATTTTAAGAAAGGGGAGTCTACTCAAAGAAATATACAAAAACAAAAGCTTAAGATACAGAAAATTCATCAGAGGATAAATAATATCCGCACCGACTACATTAATAAGACAATCGCTGAGATTGTGAAAACCAAACCATCTTATATAACGATTGAAGATTTGAATGTGAGAGGGATGATGAAGAACAGGCATCTTTCAAAAGCTGTTGCATCACAGAAGTTCTATGAATTTAAAGCAAAACTAAAAATAAAATGTGATGATAATGGTATTAAATTAAGGATAGTTGATCGATTTTATCCATCCTCAAAATTGTGTCATTGTTGTGGTTCGATTAAGACGGATTTAAAACTTTCAGATCGGATTTATAAATGTGACTGCGGATATGTAGAGGACAGGGATTTCAATGCTTCACTTAATTTAAGGGATGCTACAACTTATGAGATTGCATTATAGAAAGCAGCATAAGTATGTACCGATGGCTTAATGTCGGGAATTTACGACTGTGAAGTGTACAAGGACCTGCAAGTAGATAGATATTTATATCATCAAAAGCATACACAATGAAGCAGTAAGTAAAGTTCGTGAGAACTTACAACATCTCGATGTGAGTATTTTTTCGCACATTTTGAGTAGCAGCACTATGGAAAAGTTTAATAGTACAGATATTCCAAAATCAGAACGTATTCCAAAGCTGATCGACAATCTGTTTGCTAAAATGCCGGAGATTGAATCCGCCAGAGCCATACTGCTGACCGAATCCTACAAGGAGACGGAAGGGCAGCCCATGATCACACGGCGGGCGAAAGCGTTTAAGCACATCCTGCACAATATCCCCATCACGATCCGGGATCTGGAGCTGATCGTGGGCAGCACCACACTGGCTCCAAGAGGCTGCCAGACCTATCCGGAATTTTCCTGGGAGTGGCTGGAGGATGAGTTTGACACGGTCAGCACCCGCAGCGCCGATCCGTTTTACATTGCCGAAAAGACGAAGGAAGAGCTTCGCAATGTACATAAATACTGGAAAGGCAAAACGACCAGTGAGCTGGCCACCGCCTATATGGCTCCGGAAGCCATTCGGGCCATTGACCATAATATTTTTACGCCGGGCAATTACTTTTATAACGGCGTAGGCCATGTGACGGTACAGTATGAAAAGGTTCTGGCCATCGGCTACGAAGGGATCATTGCCCAGGCAAAGGATGAGCTTTCCCGGTGCAGGGTTTCCGATGGCGATTACGCACGGAAATCCCATTTCCTTGAGGCTGTGATCATAAGCTGCGAGGCTGCGATGGATTATGCCCGCCGTTACAGTGCGCTGGCCACGCAGATGGCACAGGCGTGCGCGGACCCGGTACGTAAGGCCGAGCTTGAGCAGATTTCCAGAAACTGCGCCAGAGTTCCGGCGAAAGGGGCCACAAGCTTTTATGAGGCATGTCAGTCCTTCTGGTTTGTACAGCAGCTTCTCCAGATCGAATCCAGCGGCCATTCCATTTCGCCGGGCCGTTTTGACCAGTACATGTATCCTTATTATAAGAAGGATCTGGACAATGGCAGCCTGAGCCGCGAGTTTGCTCAGGAGCTGATGGATTGTATCTGGGTAAAGCTCAATGATCTGAATAAATGCCGGGATGCCGCTTCGGCGGAAGGCTTTGCCGGTTACAGCCTGTTCCAGAATCTCATTGCCGGCGGACAAAATGCCGAGGGTATGGATGTGACCAATGACCTGTCCTTTATGAGTATCCAGGCGTCCATGCACGTGCAGCTTCCCCAGCCCTCATTTTCCGTGAGAGTGTGGAACGGCACGCCCCATGAATTTCTCATTAAAGCGGCCGAGCTGACCCGGACCGGCGTGGGCCTTCCTGCCTATTATAACGATGAGGTGATCATCCCGGCGCTCATAAACCGTGGGCTGACCCTTTCCGATGCCAGAGAATATAACATCATCGGCTGTGTTGAACCTCAGAAGGCCGGCAAGACTGAAGGCTGGCACGACGCCGCGTTCTTTAACATGTGCCGTCCGCTGGAGCTTGTATTTTCCAACGGTATAGATCAGGGTGAGCAGATCAGTATTAAGACCGGCGATGTGGAGCAGATGTCCACCTTTGAACAGTTTTATGATGCCTATAAGGCTCAGATGAATTATAATATCGAGCTGCTTGTCAATGCGGATAATGCCATTGACGTAGCCCATGCCGAGCGCTGCCCGTTGCCATTTCTATCCTGTATGGTGGATGATTGTATGAAACGGGGAAAATCCGTTCAGGAAGGCGGCGCCGTCTATAATTTCACCGGCCCTCAGGGCTTTGGCGTGGCCAATATGGCCGATTCCCTCTATGCCATCAAAAAGCTGGTCTATGACGAAAAGAAAGTGACCATTGGTGAATATAAACAGGCTCTGGCTGACAATTACGGCTATGGGCTCAGTGCGGACGATGCCGCCGGTGTGGCTGTCACCGTAGCCCGGGCGCTGAAAGAAGCCGGGCAGCAGGTGGGGCCGGAGGAAATTGCCCAGATATTAAAGACGGTGCTTGAGGAAGCCTCTTCTCCGGAGAAAAAGGCGCGTTATGCCGCTCTTTTGGAAATGATCGAGGATATCCCCAAATTTGGCAATGACATCGAGGATGTGGACGCCTTTGCCAGAGATGTGGCCTACACATATACAAAGCCATTGGAAACCTTTAAAAATCCCCGGGGCGGTACGTTCCAGGCCGGTCTTTATCCGGTTTCGGCCAATGTTCCCCTGGGCGCCCAGACCGGAGCGACACCCGATGGACGTCTGGCCCACAAACCGGTGGCGGACGGCGTTTCCCCATCTGCAGGCAAGGATCTGCACGGGCCGACGGCAGCCGCAAATTCAGTGGCCAGGCTGGATCATTATATCGCCTCCAATGGAACGCTGTTTAACCAGAAATTCCACCCGTCGGCTCTGAGTGGACGCCGGGGGCTGGAAAACTTCGTGGCGCTGATCCGTTCTTATTTTGATCAGAAGGGCAGCCATATGCAGTTTAACGTGGTCAGCCGGGAGACGCTGCTGGATGCTCAGAAGCACCCGGAAAATTATAAGCATCTGGTGGTGCGCGTGGCCGGTTACAGCGCCCTGTTCACTACGCTGTCGCGGTCACTCCAGGACGATATCATCAACCGCACGGAGCAGGGATTTGAAGCCTGACCAGCAGGTATTGAGCCGGCACATGCCGATCGCAGATGTGCGGCGGCTTGCAACAGTTCGGCTCCTCTGAATTGTTACGGCGGCTTGATATGAACTGCGGCAACTATTAAACAGGAGAAAGGCAGCGTTTATGAACGACAGAGATATAAAAGGAAGAATATTTGATATTCAGCGTTTTTCCATCCATGACGGAAACGGCATACGGACCATCGTCTTTTTAAAAGGCTGTGTGCTCCGGTGCCGCTGGTGCTGCAATCCCGAATCCCAGGAATATGCCATTCAGACGATGATGGTCCAGGGTAAGCCAAAGATCATCGGACAGGATATCACAGTGGGCGAGGTGCTGGATATCGTGGAGCGGGACCGGCCGTATTACCGGCGCTCCGGCGGCGGCCTTACCCTTTCCGGCGGCGAGAGCCTGTGTCAGCCGGAATTTGCCCGGGCGCTGCTTAAAGGCGCTGCGGATATAGGGATCACTACGGCTCTTGAGAGTATGGGATGCGCCAAATACGAGGTGATCGAAAGTATTTTGCCGTATCTGGATACATATTTGCTGGATATTAAGCATATGAACGGCGAAAAGCACAGGGAATTTACCGGAAGATCCAATGAACTGATGCTGGAAAATGCAAAACGGATCGCGGCCTCCGGCCAGACGGAGCTGATCATCCGCGTTCCGGTCATTCCCACCTTTAACGATTCACCGGAGGAAATCCGGGAAATTGCCCGCTTTGCCGACAGCCTGCCCGGAGTGGAGCGCATCCATCTGCTTCCGTATCACCGGCTGGGCCAGGATAAATACGACGGCCTTGGCAGGGAATATGTGATGGATGGGATATTGCCGCCGACGGGCGGGCATATGCAGATGCTAAAAGATATTGTTACTAAAAACACGGATTTAGATTGCCAGATCGGAGGGTGACATGAGCTTTAAGGATGCATTAACGACAGAAGAAAAGCTGAGGATCGTCCAGGAGCTGGTGCCCGGCAAGCAGATTTCCATTGCCCATATTATTGCCAATCCGGACAAGATTCTTTACGAAAAGCTGGGGCTGGACCCATCGGTGGATTATTCTAAATCGGCCATCGGTATCGTCACCATCAGCCCGGCGGAGACGGCCATCATCATTGCCGATATTGCCATAAAATCCGCCGGTGTGGAGCTTGGATTTGTGGACCGGTTCAGCGGCACTCTCATTGTCACGGGAACCGTGTCGGAGACGGAGGCCGCCCTCCATGCGCTGGTGGATTATGCGGATGAAAAGCTGGGCTTTACCGTATGTGAGATCACCAAAACCTGACAGAAAGGGAATCGATGAATATATGAAGAAAATCGTACTCATGGGGCGGAGCGAATGTGGGAAGACCACACTGACCCAGGCTTTAAAGGGTGAGAAAATACGGTATCACAAAACACAATATGTGAACAATTTCGATGTGATCATCGACACTCCGGGAGAATATGCCCAGACAAAGCATCTCGGTTATGCCCTGGCTTTGTATTCCTATGAGGCGGATGTGGTTGGACTGCTGCTTTCGTCCACCGAACCCTATTCCCTGTATCCGCCGTGCATTACCTGTATGGTGAACCGGGATGTGGTTGGGATCGTGACAAAAATCGACGACCCGGGTGCCGACCCGCAGAGGGCGGCCCGGTGGCTGCGTCTTACAGGCTGCAAAAAGCTGTTTTTTGTAAATTCCAAAACCGGGGAGGGCGTTGCTGAAATTCTGGAATATTTGCGGGAGGACGGCGATGTGATGCCCTGGGAGGCACAGGATTGCGGAATAAAATCAACAAAACAACAAAAACCACATATAAATATTAAATATTCCAATAAAAACAACAAAAACTATTGACGGATTATGTGAACAGCCGTATAATAAAGACAGCAAAACAACAAAAAACAAAATATAACCTGATAAAAATCAAGGAGGAAATTTTTTATGCAGAACGAATACGAAATCAAAAAAGAGATTTGCGACATCGGCAAGAGAATCTACAACAGAGGCATGGTTGCTTCCAACGACGGTAACATTTCCGTAAAATTAAATGACCATGAATTTCTGTGCACACCCACAGGTGTGAGCAAAGGCTTTATGACACCGGAATTTATCTGCAAGGTAAATGAAAAAGGTGAAGTGATCCAGGCAAACCCGGGCTTCAAGCCATCTTCTGAAATCAAGATGCATATGAGAGTTTATAAAGAAAGACCGGATGTCCAGTCTGTTGTTCATGCACATCCGATTTATGCCACAAGCTTTGCCATTGCCGGTATTCCTTTAACACAGCCGATCATGCCGGAAGCTGTGATCGCTCTTGGCTGCGTGCCGATCGCTGAGTACGGCACACCTTCCACAGAGGAAATTCCGGATGCCGTTTCCAAATACCTCCAGTATTTCGACGCTGTACTCCTTGAAAATCACGGTGCATTATCCTACTCTGATTCCTTACTGGCTGCTTACCACAAAATGGAATCCGTAGAATTTTACGCACAGTTATTATATCAATCCAGAATGCTCGGCGGACCAAAGGAGCTGTCCAAACAGCAGGTTGAAAGACTGTACGAGATCCGCAGACAGTTCGGTATGACCGGCAAGCATCCGGCCGATGTTTGTGTAAACAACAAGGACGGCAAGCCAAGCTGCCATAGCTGCGGCGGCAACTGCCACAGCGCCGGCGCTTCCGATGACAAGGCTGCTGTTATTGCCGAAATTACAAAGAAGGTTATGGAACAGCTTGGGATGTAATCCACGACCCGGCTTTTACGCCGGATTTTGAAAAGAGGTAAATTTCTATGGATGAGATGCTCATAAATAAAACCGTGGCGGCTGTCCTGCGCGAGCTGGGCGGACCACGGGGCAAAGAAATACCCGCCTCTGATCATAAAAGGATGACATTAAAGCTGGCGACTGCTATAATAGAGAAGGTGGAACAAAAGGCCCGGGAGATGGGCGTCAACGCCGTGATCGCGGTGTCCGACGAAAAAGCCCGGCCTGTGGCTGTCCACTGCATGGATGATGCCTTTATAGCAAGCTTTGACATCGCTCTGAATAAGACCTTCACAAGCGTGGGGCTGAAAATGTCCACCGCACAGTTGGCCGGGCTGGCACAGCCGGGGGCGCCGCTGTACGGGATCGACCGCACCAATGACGGCAAAATCGTCATTTTCGGCGGCGGCGAACCATTGTTTGTGGGAGACAGGCTTATGGGAGCACTGGGAGTGAGCGGCGGAAGCGCACAGCAGGATACAGACCTGGCCGCTTACGGAAAAGCCGCATTCCAGGAAATCAAGGAATCGCGTTGAAAGCTGAATCGCGCTGATGCGCGAGCAGGTCAAGGATTTCCATTGGAAATCCTCGACAAATAAAGCGCGAGCAGGTCAACGATTTCCTCCGGAAATCCCTGACAAATAATAAGGAGGTAATTTCGTGCCAGTAAGTGAACAGATGGTCCAGGAGATCGTCAAGGCTGTGATGGCAAAGATGGAGCTCAAAGCTGAGCCCACCGGCAAAAAAGGTATTTTTACCGATATGAACGACGCCATTGCCGCTGCGAAGGAAGCACAGAAAGTGCTTCGGGTCATGTCCATGGATCAGAGAGAAAAGATCATATCCAATATCCGTAAAAAAACCATTGAAAATGCTGAGACTCTGGCCCGCATGGGCGTGGAGGAGACCGGCATGGGCAATGTGGGACATAAAATATTAAAACACCGCTTAGTGGCGGAAAAAACTCCGGGAACCGAGGACATTACCACAACGGCCTGGTCCGGAGACAGAGGTCTGACCCTCATTGAAATGGGGCCCTTCGGCGTGATCGGTGCCATAACACCGTGTACAAACCCGAGTGAAACCATTTTATGTAACGCCATCGGCATGATCGCCGGCGGCAATACCGTTGTATTTAATCCCCATCCCCAGGCCATTAAAACTTCCATCTTCACGATCAATATGATTAATGAAGCATCCCTGGAAGCCGGTGGCCCGGACAATGTAGCATGTACCGTGGAAAAGCCCACCCTTGAGACAAGCGCCATTATGATGAAGCACAAGGACATTCCGCTGATCGCTGCTACCGGCGGCCCGGGTGTTGTTACCGCAGTATTATCCTCCGGTAAGCGCGGCATCGGCGCAGGCGCAGGCAATCCGCCGGCACTGGTGGATGAAACCGCAGATATCCGTAAAGCAGCCGGTGATATTGTCAATGGCTGTACCTTTGACAATAACCTGCCGTGTATCGCTGAAAAAGAGATCGTGGCTGTGGACAGTGTTGTGGACGAGCTGATGCACTACATGGTATCTGAGCAGGGCTGCTATCTAGCTTCAAAAGAGGAGCAGGATAAGCTGGTGGCCACGGTGATCACACCTAAGGGTTTAAACCGCAAGTGTGTGGGCCGCGATGCCAAAACGCTGCTTGGTATGATCGGTGTAACGGTGCCGGACAATATCCGCTGCATCGTATTTGAAGGCGAGAAGGAGCACCCGCTCATTGCTGAGGAGCTGATGATGCCCATTCTCGGTGTGGTGCGCGCAAAGGATTTTGATGACGCTGTGGAGAAGGCTGTGTGGCTGGAGCATGGCAATCGTCATTCCGCCCATATCCATTCAAAGAACATTGATAACATTACCAAATATGCAAGAGCTATCGATACGGCCATTCTTGTGAAAAACGCGCCAAGCTACGCAGCTTTGGGATTTGGCGGCGAGGGTTACTGTACATTTACCATTGCCAGCCGTACCGGCGAGGGCCTGACCAGCGCCAGCACCTTCACAAAGCGCCGCCGCTGCGTTATGAGTGACAGCCTTTGCATCCGTTGACCAGGAGGATAAATCATGGATATAAATTCAGTAAATATTGAGGAGATCGTAAAGCAGGTCCTGGCCGGAATGAACGGCACAGCACCGGCGGCAGGCGCAGGTACACCGGCTGCGGGGATACCAAAGACGGCCCATGTAGCCATGCTTACATCTCTGGAAAATTTTGAAATAAAAGAATACCCCATCCCGGAGCTTGGGGATGACGACATTCTTGTAAAGGTGGAGGGCTGCGGCGTATGCGGCACCGACGCCCATGAGTTCAGAAAAGACCCGTTCAGTCTGATCCCTGTTGTTCTCGGCCACGAGGGCACCGGCGAGATCGTAAAGATGGGCAAAAATGTGAAAAAGGACAGTGCAGGCAAGACGCTGGCCATTGGCGATAAGGTTGTCACCTGTATGATCTTTAAGGATAACCCGGACATTACCATGTTCGACTTAAATAAGCAGAATGTGGGCGGTGCCGATGTCTACGGCCTGCTTCCCGATGACGACATGCACTTAAACGGATGGTTTTCCGATTACATAGTCATCCGCGGCGGCTCCACTGTATTTAATGTCAGCGACCTGGACCTGTACTCCCGGGTGCTCATCGAGCCCTGCGCCGTATTGATCCACGCTGTGGAGAGAGCAAAGACCACCGGCATTTTAAGATTTAACAGCCGCGTTGTAGTTCAGGGCTGCGGACCGATCGGCCTGATCTGTATCGCAGTACTGCGGACGATGGGTATTGAAAATATCACAGCCGTGGACGGCGAGCAGAAACGTCTGGATTTTGCATTGCAGATGGGTGCGACAAAGACCGTAAACTTCAAGGAGCACAAAGGCATCGAGGCTCTGGCCGGCGCTGTGGAGAGCAGCTTTGGCGGCCACCTGGCGGATTTTGCCTTCCAGTGTACCGGTTCCCCGGTAGCTCACTCCAATATTTACAAGTTCATCCGCAATGGCGGCGGACTTTGTGAGCTGGGCTTCTTCATTAACGGCGGCGATGCCACCATCAATCCTCATTTTGATATATGCTCCAAGGAAATCACAACCGTGGGTTCCTGGGTATATACACTGAGAGATTACGCAACCACCTTTGATTTCTTAAAGAGAGCCAAAGGCATCGGACTTCCGATGGATAAACTGATCACACACGCCTTCCCTCTGGAGGATATTAATGAGGCACTCAAAACCAACCTGCGCATGGAAGGTTTGAAGATCGCCATCATCAATAAATAAACCGGGGATGGTCATAGGAGAGAGCACAGATGGCACAAGCGGTTGGTATTTTGGAGGTTTTTGGTCTTGTAGCGGCGTTTGCCGCCGGTGATGCCGGCTGTAAGGCAGCCAATGTGACGCTGGAAACCTTTGATAAGAATAAGCCGGCCAATGCCGACGCCCTTCCTGTTCCGCTGATTGTCATGGTAAAGTACCGCGGCAGTGTTGAAGATGTGCGGGCGGCACTGGAAGCTGGAGCAGAGGCGGCAAATAAAATATCCGGCGTGGTGGCAATGCATGAGATTGCCCGCCCGGAGACCGATACTGAGAAAATGTTAAAGCTCACCGGTCTTGACAAAAACTAAAAGTGAATTTAAAATTCAGGAGGAATAAAAATGGCACAGCAGGCATTAGGTATGATTGAAACTAGAGGTCTTACGGCAGCAATCGAGGCAGCCGATGCAATGATCAAAGCAGCAGAGGTTACATTGGTAGGAACAGAAAAAATCGGTTCCGGTCTTGTAACAGTTATGGTCCGCGGGGATGTGGGCGCTGTTAAAGCAGCCACAGAGGCCGGCAGCGCAGCAGCTTCCAGACTTGGCGAGCTTGTAGCTGTACATGTGATCCCAAGACCTCACAACGACGTGGAAAAAATCCTTCCAACCATTTAAGACATTTGATATAGGAGCAGTTTCATGGGAAAATCGTATGGATTTATTGAAATATCCGGTGTTACCGCAGCCGTAGACGCCCTGGATATCATGTGTAAAACTGCCGATGTGGAGTTTGTCGCATGGGAACGCAAGCTGGGAGGACGGCTGGTGACCATCATTGTTCAGGGTGATGTGTCCGGTGTAACACAGGCCGTGGAGACAGCGGCCGCCAATGCCATAAAAACGCCGGTGGCTTATACGGTCATCGCCAATCCCCATGAAGAAACGGTTAAAATGGTGGAACTTTGCGCCAGCCGGCTTAAAAAGCAGGAGGGTTGATCTATGGCAGAAGAGGAAAAGAAAGAAGCCCCAAAGAAGGCAGCAGCGCCGAGAACAGCAAGGCGTGTGGTAAAAGTAACTGATAATGAAAATAAAGTAGATACTGTCAAACCAGAAATCCATAAGGAGGAAAAGAAAATGGCACAGGAAGCATTAGGTATGGTGGAAACCAGAGGTTTAGTTGCAGCAATTGAAGCTGCGGATGCAATGTTAAAAGCAGCAAACGTAGTTTTAGTAGGAACAGAGAAAATCGGTTCCGGTCTTGTAAGTGTTATGGTCCGCGGTGATGTGGGCGCTGTTAAAGCTGCTGTAGAAGCCGGTTCCACAAGCGCATCCAGACTTGGCGAGCTCGTAGCCGTACATGTAATCCCAAGACCGCATGGTGATGTGGAAAAAATCCTTCCGGTATTGAAATAATTAAAATTTCATAATGGATCGAGACGAAAGCGGCGAAGCGAATGGTGGAACAGAGGTGTTGCAAATGCATCTGCGTGCCCGCTTGGCCGCTTTATATTACGAGAAAAGAGCAGGTGACCTCAGTGGAAAACAAAGATATTGAGATGATCACAAAGATGGTCATCGAGGCCATGAATACAAAATCAGAGTCCAGTCATGGATATATGGTACCGGTGGGCGTCAGCGCCAGACACATCCACCTGACTCAGGAGCATGTGGAGACACTTTTTGGCAGAGGCTATGAGCTGACAAAAAAGAAAGAACTGATGGGCGGACAGTTTGCCGCCAATGAATTAGTGACGATTGTTGGGTTAAAGCTGCGCGCCATTGAAAATGTCCGCGTTCTTGGGCCTGTAAGGAAGGCTTCTCAGGTGGAGATTTCCGCCACCGACGCCATGCGTCTTGGCATTAAGGCTCCCATCCGGGAGTCCGGCAATATCAGCGGCTCGGCGCCTATTGCCGTGGTCGGCCCGAAGGGCGTCATTTACCTGACGGAGGGCTGTATCATTGCCAAACGACACATCCATATGTCACCGGCCGATGCCATGGCTGCCGGTGTCCATGACGGCGATATTGTTTCCGTGAAGGCGGAGAATGAACGCGGAACCGTGTTTAACAACGTCCAGATCCGTGTCCATGACAGCTTTACGCTGGAGATGCATATCGATACCGACGAGGCGAATGCGGCAAAAATCGCCACGGGAGACGCAGTAAGAATACTACCTTGACGCGCGCAGCGCGCCCATGCGAAGCATTAACTTTGCGCGTGCCCGAAGGGGTATACCCTGACGCGCGCAGCGCGCACCAGATAACATATACGGCTAAGAAAGAAGGAGCATTTATGATCATAGGAAAAGTTGTGGGGAGCGTTGTTTCCACACGTAAAAGTGAAAAGCTGGTTGGAAATAAATTTATGATTATAGAGCCTGTCCAGTCGATGAACATGGGAAACGAACGGCTTGTAGCCATAGACAACATCGGCGCCGGAATCGGTGAGTTTGTCCTTGTGGCCACAGGGAGCGCCGCCCGTATCGGCTGCGATGTGAGCAGTGCTCCTGTGGACGCGGCCGTGGTAGGCATTATTGACGATGCAACAGGACTGGAGTAGTGCACTATGGATATGAAAGAGCTTAGCGGCATCCTCAGGTCCTGCGGGATCGTCGGCGCCGGCGGCGCTGGTTTCCCAACCTATGCCAAGCTGGATGCCAGAGCAAAAACGATTATATTAAACTGTGCGGAATGTGAGCCGCTCTTAAAGCTCCACCGCCAATTACTTGAAAAGAACGCCTGGGATATTATGAGCGCATTTCAGCTCATCGGTGACGCCGTTGGCGCGGATGAGCTGGTGATCGGTATCAAAAAGGCGTACAAAAAGACTGTGGAAGCTCTTGATTCGTATATTCAGGAATTCCCCAAAATGCGCATCGGCCTGCTGGATGAGGTATATCCGGCCGGAGACGAGGTTGTGCTGATTTATGAAGTGACCGGCAAGGTGGTCCGCCCCGGCGGTCTGCCTATTGAAAGCGGCGTGGCCGTATTTAATGTGGAAACGGTCTACAATGTATTTAAGGCGGTCAATGAAGGTCACCCGGTGACCGATAAGCTGATTTCTGTTGTGGGTGAGGTCGAGCACCCGGTAACTGTGCGTGTGCCCCTGGGCTGTACGGTGGACGATGTGGTGGCTTTGGCCGGCAGCGTCACAACAAAAGATCCGGTTTATGTTCTGGGCGGACCGATGATGGGTAATCTGGCTTCCGGAAGTCAGCCCATTACGAAAACGACCAATGCCATTTTGGTTTTGCCAAGAGCGCATACGGTCGTTCAAAAAAAATGCAGCAAGGCGTCCATCGATTTAAATCGTGCGGCTGCCTCCTGCTGTCAGTGCACCATGTGCACCGACCTGTGTCCGCGGAATCTGCTGGGGCATCCTATCGAGCCTCATAAGTTCATGCTGGCGGCGACCTGCAAGGATGTTCAGAAAACGGAAGTTTTTCTGGATACGATGTTTTGTTCCTCCTGTGGATTATGTGAAATGTATTCCTGCACCCAGAGCCTTTCTCCGCGGACATTGATCACGGAATATAAAGGCGGACTAAGAAAAGCAGGTGTACCGGTGCCAAAGGATGTATTGCCTGAGCCGGTGGGGATGGAGCGGAGCTACCGGAAAGTTCCCATGGAACGGCTGATGGCCCGTCTGGGTCTGACAAAGTACAATGTCAGCGCGCCGATGGACAATCACTGTGTTTCCATGGATTGTGTACGAATATTATTGAGCCAGCACATTGGCGCCCCGGCCATCGCCGTGGTAAAAGCCGGTGACGTGGTCGAAAAGGGCCATATGATCGCAAAGCCGGCCAATGGTCTCAGTGTTGGCATTCATGCGTCCGTTGACGGCAGAGTCCGTCAGGTGACCGATAAATTTATTATTATTGATGCTGTGCCTGATGGCGGGAACCTGGTGGCTCCTGCCGCAGAAGATGATACAGAAAGGACGAAGACCGTATGAGTAAAGCAATTGGTATGATTGAATATAAAACCGTATCCTCCGGCGTCATGGCGGCCGATGCCATGGTCAAGACATCCGAGGTGGATATTATTGAGGCTCAGACGGTGTGTCCAGGTAAATATATTGTGATTATTTCCGGCGATCTGAGTGCAGTGCAGGCGGCGGTGGATATGGCAAAAACCAGTTATCCCACCCACCTGATCGGCGATTTTGTGCTGGGAAATCCCCATGAGTCTATTTTCCCCGCCATTTATGGAACGTCTCAGATTGAGGGCATCAGTGCTCTTGGGATTTTGGAAACCTATGATGCTTCCTCGATCATTGTGGCTGCGGATATTGCTGCAAAGACGGCGATCGTGGATCTGATCGAGCTGCGGATCGCCCGCGGAATGTGCGGTAAATCGTATATGATGCTTACCGGCGAGGTTGCGGCGGTGGAAGCAGCAGTGGAGAAGGCGCGCAGCGCCATCGGGGAGAAGGGGATGTATCTGGATTCTTCCGTGATCGCACATCCGGATGAGAAGATGTGCCGGGCGATTTTGTAGTCGCCCGCTCCTTGAAGATGGGGCATAATGTGGTTTAGATTTTGGAAGCGGGGTGGTTGTGATGCTGGCGATTGAGAGACGGAATTTGATCATGGAAAAGCTGCAGTCCGAGCGGCGGGTTGTGGTGAGTGAGCTGAGCCGGTTATTTAATGTTTCGGAGGAGACGATCCGTCGGGATCTGGAAAAGCTGGAAAATGACGGGCTGGTGACGAAGAGCTACGGCGGGGCGATCATTAATGAGAATAATAATATCGATCTGCCTTTTAATGTGCGCAAGAACCGGAATGTGACGGGGAAACAGAGGATTGCCGAGCTGATGGCCGCCCGGATCAAGGATGGCGACCATATTATGCTGGATGCCAGTTCTACAGCGGTGTTTATTGCCAAGGCGATCAAGTCTAAGAAAAATCTGACGGTGATCACGAATTCGATCGAGATTTTGATCGAGCTGGCGGATGTGGAGGATTGGCATATTTTGTCCACCGGCGGTATTGTGAAGGAAGGCTCTCTGGCTTTGGTTGGTCCGCATACAGATAAGATGCTGGCTTCGTTTCATGTGGATATGGCGGTGATTTCCTGTAAGGGCCTGGATGTGGAGAAGGGCTTTACGGATTCCAATGAGATGCATGCGGAGACGAAGAAGACGATGCTTGAATCGGCGGAGGAGAAGATCCTGGCCATTGACAGTTCCAAATTTGATAAGATTTCGTTTACACGGATCGGAGATCTCAAAGATCTGACGATGGTTGTGACGGATGAAAAACCGGATGAGAAGTGGCTGCAGATTTTAAATGCGGCTGGGATAGAATGCGTGTTTTAAGGGATATGGCTTTCGGGCTGTGTCCTTATTTTTTATGTTTTATGGTGAAGAATTGTAATCTGTTGTCATCTTATTGCAATATTTACAAAAAGTCTTAAAAATAGTATTGACATAAATGGAACTATGGAGTATTCTTAGATTACAAAGTATTTCAAGGGAGGTAATAAGCTATGAAAGCAGTGGCAAGTTTGGGTATTGTAAATGCCGACACAAGCGGGCCGGGCGCCTTTTTGAGAGCTGCCAAATGGTATTGGGATGAGCTTACCGATATGTTTCCGGCCGCCGGGTTTACATCGATTATGATTCCTATGGTACCCAACACGGAAAATGTATCAAGAAACGGCGCTCCGATATGTACAGCTTCAATCCGGACGCGCTTTGGTTCATCCGAAGGATATTTGCACTATCTGAATGATAAGGGGATAGAAAACGTTGAGGCCATTAAGATTTCTGCCCAGAGTCAGTTTAATAGTCTTTTTGAGACAGGACTTCCGATGGAGAAGTTTTTTGATGGGTTTTATGACCATGCACAGGATACGGTGGATGCATTACAGAGCCTAAAAGGCAGCGTACTCATTGCTTCCCCCACACCGGGGATTGGTTTTTTGAATCAGGTATTTTCAGGTGATACGGAGCGGACCCGTAAGTTCATTGCGGATGCCGCAGTGTGCATGAATCGTATAGGCGAGTACTGCGCTAAAAGTAAAATCAGCTTTGCCATCAGCAATGAGTACTGGACCTTGGTGCGTGGGGCAGAAATTGATGATTTTATGAAGATGCTGGACCTAAACCTTGTGACCTATGCGCCCGATCCTGCTCATCTTTACATTGCCAGCGCAAACCCGGAAGCGTATTTTCGCAAGTATGCCGGGCAGGCGAAAGCGGTGTGTTTTACAGATACAAAATTTATTGATGAATTGAATGTCTATAAGACGATTTCACCGGAATTTCCACAGGATGGACACATGCAAAGAATTTATAATGATCTTGGTTTTGGCAACATGGATTTTGAAACGCTGTACGGTATACTTAAGGCTGCTGATTTTGATGGTCCGGTGATTTTGGATTCCAAATATTCGTTGGATATTCCCAAAGGTATTCTCAGAATGCGCACATTCTGGACAAGACTTGAAAAACAATACGCTGCAAAGGGGGGTAAGTGATGGCGGACAGGAATATTGATTATACGTACATGACCAATCTTTGGGGCAACATCAATTATAAGCAGATCAATAATTTTGATGAATGGTATATGGGAGATTTTGGATCAGCTTATTATTATCAGGATTGGGATAAGATTCTTAGATATTTTGCCGGGGCTGGCTTTAAGGGTATTGAAATTATGGTGTTTTCCGTGCCGAGTATCCGTAACGCCTTTGGCTCGATGAAAAATTTTAAGGAGTTTGCTCAGGAGAGAGGTATTGAGCGGATCACAGGTATGTTTTCACACCATGTCGGTTCTCAGGATAAAAGAAATCATCCGGAAATATTTGCGTATGAGCAGCAGGCGATCGATGCTCTGGCCGAATGTGACGGCATAAATCTTATTGTGCAGCCTGCGGGGCAGTATTATGGCACCGGTCCGCTGGATGAGGATGGGTTAAAAAATGTCGCAGAGTGTATGAATACCGTGGGGCGTATGTGCGCTGATAAAGGTTTGGCAGTTTCGATACATAACGAATTCTGGTGTGCGGTAAATAAATATGACCATGAGAAATTTCTGGAAATGACCGATCCAAAGTATGTCTACTATTGTCTTGATACGGCGCAGGTAGCCATCATGGGAAAAGATATTTTAAACTTCTATGATACCTATCACGACAGAGTTCAGTACTTTCATATTAAGGACACAACTTACGTGAATGCTCCGGATGAAAAAAGGTTTGGTGCAGGTGCAGAATTTGATGAGCATGGCGCCAGATGGTTCTGGGAACCGGGCGGTGGCGTTCTGGACTTTAAGGGCCTGTGGAAGCTGATGAAAAAATATAATCATAAAGGGTGGATTGGAATTGAATCCGATGGAACACCAGAGCCATTAGCAACTATTCTTTTAACTAAAAATTACATTGATACAGTACTCGATCCAATTTATAAATAACAGGAGGAATTAAAAATGAACACACAGTTTGCAAAATTTTTACAGATCGGAATTATCGTGGAGAATGCAGAGGAAACCATTAAACATTTTGAAGATGACTATGGGATCGGACCGTGGAGAGTCAGCCCGCTGGACTCTGATCAATTTCCGGACTTTTCCATGAACGGTAAAAAGGAACGGCTCCAGACTATCATGTGCTTCTGCGACTGCTGGGGCTTTGAATTAGAGGTTATTCAGCCGATCAGCGACAGCCCCTATAAGACATGGCTAATGGAACATGGACCGGGAATGCACCACATTGCACTTATTACAAGAGACAGCTTCCCTGAGGTTATTGAAGAACATAAGAAGCTTACCGGGAGAGATCCATGGCTTTGGTGCAAGGACCCTCAGATTGGTATGGAGTTTGCATATCTTGATCTTCATAAGGAGCTGGGATTGTTCCTTGAAGTCTATAATGAAGAGAAAAAGGGCGGACTGGATGCCAACTTTAAAGCAGCAGAATAAAAACTCGATGATGAAAAACGGAGGTTATATACATGGAATATTCGAAAATTGACGGGATCGACAAAAAAGTAAGTCGTTTTTTTATGGGAACACTGGGAATGTTTCCGGATAACAAGGAACAGCATTTTAAAACGCTGGATGCGGCGTATGAGCTTGGGATTACGGCTATTGATACAGCCAGAGCCTATGATTCCGAGCCAACCGTGGGAGAATGGATCAAAACCCGGGGAATACGTGAAAACATTGTACTTCTTTCCAAAGGGGCGCATCCAACAGATTACAGGGAAAGAGTAACACCATATGATATTGATTCAGACCTTTTTGAGACACTGGCCGAACTTCAGACCGATTATCTTGATATCTACCTTCTTCACAGGGATAACATGTCATTGCCGGTGGGCCCGATCGTTGAAAAATTAAATGAACATAAAGCGGCCGGCAGAATAAATATTTTCGGCGGTTCCAACTGGACGCATGAACGTCTGGAGATGGCTAATGAGTACGCTTATGCGCATAATCTCATACCGATGACAGTTTCCTCTCCAAATTACAGTTTGGCAGAGCAGGTGAAAAATCCTTTCGCGCCGGGGTGTGTCACAATTGCCGGAAATAAAAATGCTGCTGCACAGGAATGGTATCAAAAAAATCAGATGCCAGTGTTGGCCTATTCTTCATTGGCAAGAGGCTTTTTCTCAGGCCGGATTACGCGGGAGCTTCTTGAACAGCATCCGGATGAGATCGATATGTTTTGCCGCATAGGCTATTGTTACGAGGAAAACTTTGTGCGGCTGGATCGCTGCAAAGAAATCGCTGCAGAAAAAGGCTGCTCTGTGCCTCAGGTTGCGATGGCATATGTTCTCGACAGCCCTCTCAATACATTTCCGGTGATCGGCGCCGCAAACCGGGCTGAGATGGAGTCATCCTTTGGCGCACTGGATGTTAAACTGACGCCCCAGGAAGTACTTTATCTTGAACTCAAAACAGATACAAGAATATAAAATGGGATTATATTTTGACTAGTTAATGCAATACTTACAAAAACTATTACATGAACATCTGCTATGTATGGTTTTTAAGCATATTATTTAAAGATTTTTAAAGAATGGAGGTATGAATTATGTCAAGAGCTGTAACTTTAATGACTGCACAGTGGGCGGATATTCCTTTTGAGGAAATGTGTGTGCTGGCCAGAAAAATGGGGTATGACGGACTGGAAATAGCGTGCTGGGGGAAACATCTGGACATCAACCGTGCGGTAGAGGATTCGGAGTACGTACATTGGGTGCTGGAAACCCTTGAGAAAAATGGACTGATCTGTAAGGCCATCGCGACGCATACCATCGGACAGTGTGTCGGTGATTATAATGACCCAAGACTGGATAATTTTGCGCCTGAAGCATTGGCCGGAAAAACGGATGAAATCCGGGCCTGGGCGATCCGGACAATGATGAACGCGCCGAAAGCTGCACAAAAGATGGGCGTAAAAATTATTACGGGGTTTGTAGGTTCTCCGATTTGGAAATACCTCTATTCTTTCCCTCAGACAACAGAAGAAATGATTGAAAAGGGGTATCAGGAAATCTATGATCTTTGGAAACCGATTATGGACGAGTGCAGAAAGTACGGCGTGAAATTTGCTCTTGAAGTACATCCTGGAGAAATTGCCTTTGATTATTATTCCACAAAGCGTCTGCTGGAAAAATTTGCAGACTGCCCTGAATTTGGAATTAACTTTGATCCGAGCCATCTCATCTGGCAGGGCGTAACACCGCATGTATTTTTAAAAGACTTTATGGATCGTGTCTATCATGTCCATATGAAAGACGCGGCAGTGAGCCTTGACGGAAGGAGCGGACTGCTTGGTTCTCATATTGATTTCGGCGATCTTCGCAGAGGGTGGAATTTTCGGTCGCTGGGCCATGGGGATGTAAATTTTGAGGAGATCATACGTGTGCTCAACGCCAGTGATTACCAGGGCCCTCTATCCGTAGAGTGGGAGGATTCGGGTATGGAAAGAGTTTATGGCGCGACGGAAGCAGCCAGCTTTGTAAAAAAGGTAGATTTTGCTCCTTCGGATGTGGCTTTTGATGCAGCAATTTCGAACAAGTAAATTGAAGGGGAAATAAAAATGCGAAAAACGTTAAGATATGGTATGGTTGGCGGGGATTTACATGCATTTATCGGTGGTGTACATAGAACTGCTATAAGCTTTGATGGAAGAGCTGACCTTGTTGCAGGCTGTTTTAATCCGGACATGACTGTAAATCGCGAATGCGGGGAGTTTTACCGTTTGGATGAGCATCGTATTTATTCAAGCTATATGGAAATGGCTGAAAAAGAGAGTAACAGAGAGGATGGCATTGATTTTGTTTCAATTGTAACGCCGAATTTCCTTCACTATGAAGTCGCCAAAAAGTTTCTGATGTGCGGGATAAATGTTTTGTGTGAAAAACCGTTGAGTTTTAAAGTTGAAGAAGCGCAGGAGCTTAAAGCTATAGCGGAAGAACATAATTTGTATTTCGCAGTAAACTATTCATATTCCGGAAATAATATGGTAAAGGAGGCAAGAGAACTTGTCCGTCAGGGCGTCATCGGTGAGATTATCAATGTTAATGCTGAATATCTTCAGGAGTATCTGGTAGATGACGTTGGTAAGGGTGATCAGAAAATGCTGAAGCTTTCCTCCTGGCGAAAGGACCCGAAGGTGGCTGGAATATCCAACTGTGTGGGAGATATTGGCTCACATATCGAGCATACAGTCGCTTACATAACCGGCCTGAAAATAAAAAAGGTGGCCGCGGTGCTGGATTATTTTGGGCAGCCCCTGGATCTTAATGCCAATGTTCTTGTGGAATTTGAGAATGGAGCACATGGGGTTTACGCTTCATCTCAGGTTTGTGTTGGACATATGAATGGTTTAGTCGTACGCATTTTTGGAACAGAAGGCGCCATTGAGTGGGTTCAGGAAAATCCAAATATTCTCAGTGTAACTCTTAAAGGGCAGCCAACTCAGATCTATAATCGTGGAATGGGTTATGTATCCAAACGCTCAGCGGATATGAACCGGCTGCCATCGGGCCATCCGGAGGGGTTATACGAGGCTTTTGCCAATATTTATAAATGTTATATTTCGGCAATTATTAAGAAGGTCAATCACGCTGAGCCAAACGAAGAAGAGCTGGATTTTCCCACAGTGGAGGATGGAATATCCGGGGTAAAATTCATTTATGCCTGTGTAAAGAGCAGCAAGGAAAATTCGGCCTGGGTAGAGCTATAATCCAGTCATGTTTGATGCAGTACGAATAGGAGATGGATAAAATATGAGAAAACATTACATGATTTGTATGTTATTAGTATTGACTTTGGGGATTTCACTGTTGGCCGGGTGCGGAAAGAGTGAAGGTACAAAAAACAGCAGTAATGCATCGTCGGATAAAGCAGATGACGCTCAGGTGGAAAAGGATATGACCCAAGCCGTAAGTGACCATGAGGATGACGAAGATACCGCTGAGATAAAGGTGGTCTATATGCCTGTGGGAAGTATGCCAAAAGGTGTTTCAGAAGTGGAGGCTGCCATCAATGAAATTACGGAAAAAGAAATAAATACCCATGTTACTATTGAAATGATCGAAAGCGGAAGCTATGACCAGCAGATCGGCCTGATGATGTCTTCGGGAGAAAAGCTGGATCTGATGCTCACATTCCCTGTAGGGGCATCCTCTTACAGCAGCATGGTCAATCAAAAGCAATATAAGGATATTTCCACATTGCTGCCAGAATATGGACAGGGTATACTGGATACTGTTGGGAGTATGATTCAGGCAACAACCATTGACGGAAAAGTTTATGCTGTGCCGACGTATCGTAATCTTGTTGTCAGTGCATATATTGTTATGCGTACAGATGTACTGGAGGATCTTGGACTCCTTGAAAAGGCACAGAATATGACCTCCTTTACGGAATATGAAGAGATTCTTGAGGCTGTAAAAAACAGTGAGAAGTGGGGGTATCTGGCGGCTATAGTCAATTCCGATCTGGATGGCCTGTGTCTGCCCCTGGCTGGTTTTTATCTTGGCGCAGATAAATTTTCCGACGCAACGACCTATGATCAGCTCGGTGATCTTAATAAGCTGATTGCCATCGATCCGGTGGGCACTGACGATAAGATAAAAATGAATTTTGCCACAGATGAATATAAGGCTATGGTTGACAAGATGCGTGACTGGTACGAAAAGGGTTATGTTTATAAGGATGCTGCAACAACAGAGGACCCTGCCGAGGTTCTAATAAAAAATAATGTGGGGTTCAGTTATATTATTGAAGGCGAAATTGGTATAGAGACATTAAAATCAGCGGCATGTGGTATGCCGGTAACCTGCGTGAAAATCGCAACGCATCCATTATCCACATCAAGCTGCACAAAATTTGCATGGGCTGTGCCGAATACTGCCACGGAGCCGGAAGCTGCCGTTAAATTTATGAATATGATGTATACCGATGCCCGCATCGAGAATCTTCTTGTATGGGGAATTGAGGGCAGAGACTATCAGGTAAAGGACGGTCGCGCCTGCTATATGGATGGGCAGGATGCCAACAATGTGGCTTATCAAATGGCGGATTATATGTTTGGAAATCAATTTCTTGCATTGCCCTGGGAGAGCCAGCCGGCAGATTTCCGCAGCCTGGCCAAAGCTGAGATGGACGGTGTCAATGAATCCAAGTATTTTGGCTTTACCTGTGAAACCTCCAGTGTCCAAAATGAGCTTACCGCTGTAGCCAATGTCATAGCGGAATATGGGCCATCGCTGGAATCTGGTATTGCACCGGAGGGCACTTATGAAAAATTTATCGAAAAGTTAAATAGTGTTAATGTACAGGCGATCATTGATGAATACCAGCGTCAGCTCGATGCATGGCTGGCAAAGTAAATTAAATTAAAACGGACGTCCGTTCCCGGTATTTGAGGAAAATCCCCAATTTTACCGGAACGGGCGTCCGTTTATTGTTCTATACGGCTGGTTCAAAAAAGTTGTTTATGGAAAGAAGTGCGGCACCGAAGGCCGAACCATATTCCCCCAGCGCAGATACAGAGAGCATTTTATCCGGAAATTCCACGAAGGGATAGGAGTCGCGGACTTTTTTCTCCAAAAGTGGAAGATCATCGATGATATAGGGGCTTACGGAACCTCCTAAAACAATGTTCCATCCAAACAGGCAGTAGATATTATGTATCAATTTAGCCAGCTCATTGATATAATTCGTCCAAACCAAAACACATTTTGAGTCGCCGCTTTTCACTCTTTGGGATAATTCTTTTAAATCTTTACATCCGGCGTGGCTGCAAAGAGCATTTCTGGAAAAGATGGAATCTACCCATACCGTATCTGGTGTATTTAACGTGAGCATACATCCGATTTCACCGTTAATACCTGAAAAATCCATAACCTTACCATCATATATAATTGCGCCGCTGATTTTTGCTCCAAGATAAATGTAAACGAAATTGCTCGTTATTCCACTGTACCTGCACTGGGCAACCGCGGCCATTTTAGTACTATGACGAAAATGCACGGGTATTTGGATACCCTCTCTGGCAAGCTGTGCATCAAATAGAAATTCCTCGTTTTTATTTTTTCTTACTGCCAGTTTTTCGTCCTGCATGGTGACGCCTACCGTGATTCCCACATCTAATAACTTGTCTTTGGGGATGCTGTGTGCTTCTCCAAAATTTCTGATTATATCCCCGATTTTGCGCCAGTAGGCAAGGCTGTTTTCACGCTTTAGTGGGTAAGACTCTTTTTCGATTATGTGCGCCCCAAGATTCAGCATAATAATTCGGACGACATCCGAAGCTACTTCCACTCCAATAGAGAACTTTGCGTCATATAAAGGTTTAATACAAACAGGTTTTCGGCCACCGGTGGAATCCAGTAAAGCACCTGTTGCAAGAAGTCCGCCTTCGATCAGCTCCCGGGTCAGATAATTGACTGTTGAAAGACTCATATCCAGCCTGACTGCCATATCCTGCTTGGTCATCTCACCGTTGGTAAAGAGAAGCTTGAGCAGCCGTTTTCGATTATTTAACCGTACTTCACTGTTTGTCGCTGCTTTCATAAGTAAAATTACCTCCGTAGTCTTTTTTGCTGTTACTGCTTTTTGTCAGAGATTTTGTTAGCTCTGGTTTTCCTCTTGCCGGCTTGTCCGGAATTTTACGAATATCAGGAAGTCTGCTGTACAAAAGCATAATGGCAAAATGTGCTCAGTATTTTAATTATACGCAAGTATGGGAGTTTATACAAGAGCATTTTTGAATTAATAATATATTTGTGTCGTCAGGCGTAACAGTTCAGACAGGTATGCGCATTTACTGCGCATACCGTACGATAACATGAATTTCACGGGCATATGGCCCATCGCGCAGCGATTTTAAATGGCCATATGCGTAACAGTTCAGCTTGTCTGAACTGTTACCGTCAGGCAAATAAAGTCCTTGACTTTTCTGACAATAAGATTTAAAATAACATTAGATATATAACATATGTTATATAAAACGTATGGGGTTGTAAACATATATAGAAAGGTGAGTGCTATGCCGCCAAAGGTAAAAATTACAAAAGAGGATATTATAGACGCCGCCATAGACCTTATTCGGGAAAGTGGTATGGATGCATTAAATGCCAGAGCCATTGCCAAAAAGCTGGGCTGCTCGACACAGCCGATCTTCAGCAATTATGCGACCATGGAGGAATTAAAAGCGGAGGTGATGCGGGCCGCAGACGCGATCTATCAGCAGTATATTGAAAATGGGATGAAGGACCCGGCCTACCCGCCCTATAAAGCCAGCGGTATGGCCTACATCCGGTTTGCGAGGGAGGAAAACCAGCTATTTAAGCTGCTTTTCATGCGTGACCGTTCCAATGAGGAGATCAAGGAGGAGCGGGAATCGCTGGAAGGACTTTTGAAGATTATTGCCTCAAGTACCGGTCTGACCATGGATGAGGCCTATATGTTCCATTTGGAAATGTGGGTTTTTGTACATGGGATCGCTACGATGATCGCAACGGAATATCTGCAATGGGAGTGGGATATGATCAGCCGGATGATGACGGATTCCTATGAGGGGATGAAGGCCCGGTATATGACGAGGGAGGAAAAATAATGGAAGCGATTGTGATGAATCATCTGACGAAAAAGTATAAAGACGTAACGGCTGTGGACGGTTTAAATCTGTCCATACACAGCGGGGAGCTGTTTTCCCTGCTGGGGGTCAATGGTGCGGGAAAGACAACGACCATAAAAATGCTGTCCTGTCTGACACGGCCAACCAGCGGTGATGCGGTACTGAATGACCAAAGCATTACCGCAAATACTCAGGCGGTAAAGTCTATGATCGCCGTGTCGCCCCAGGAGACAGCAGTAGCACCAAATCTGACCGTGAGAGAAAATCTGGAGCTGATGGCCGGCGTTCATGGCTTTTCCCGGGAAAAGACACGCGAAAAGATAACGGAGTTGATCGACCAGTTTGATCTCCATGAAATCGCCGGTAAAAAGGCAAAAAAGCTGTCCGGTGGCTGGCAGCGGCGGTTGAGCATTGCCATGGCGCTGATTTCCGAGCCAGAGATCCTGTTTCTTGACGAGCCCACACTGGGACTGGATGTGCTTGCCCGCAGCGATCTGTGGGATATCATTAAGCTCTTAAAAGGAAAGGTTACAATGATTATGACGACCCATTATATGGAGGAGGCGGAAGCGCTCTCAGATCGTATAGGCATTATGAAACGGGGAAAGCTGCTTTTTGTTGGAACCGCTGAAGAAATTAAGGCCAGGGCCGGCACTGAAAAATTTGAGCAAGCCTTTGTAAAGCTTGTGAAGGAGGAGAAATAAATGAGAATGCTGACATTTTCTAAACGAACATCCAGAGAAGTCTTACGCGATCCGCTGAATGTGGGCTTTGGCCTTGGGTTTCCGCTGGTGGTGCTGGCGCTTCTCACAGCCATACAGGCCAATATACCGGTAAATATTTTTGAAATCAATCATCTGGCGCCGGGGATTGTCATATTTGGCCTGTCATTTATAACACTTTTTTCCGCCACGCTTATTTCCAAAGACCGCACAAGCGCGCTGCTTGAACGGCTGTTTACGACGCCGCTGACCGCGGGGGATTATATTATCGGTTATACGATGCCATTGATTCCCATTGCGCTGATGCAAAGTGTTATCTGCTATATCGCGGCCATATTTTTGGGGCTTAATGTTACGGTGAACATGGTTTATGCCATTTTATTCACACTGCCGGTATCCCTGTTTTTTATCGCTATGGGTCTGCTTTGCGGAAGCATTTTCAATGATAAGCAGGTGGGAGGTATTTGCGGGGCACTGCTGACAAATCTGGCGGCCTGGCTGTCCGGAACATGGTTTGATCTGGAGCTGGTGGGCGGCGCTTTTAAGAAAATTGCCTATGTGCTGCCGTTTGCCCACGCGGTGGAGCTGGAGCGGGCGGCTTTATCCGGCAATTTCAGCCAGATATTTCCGCATCTGTGGTGGGTGCTTGGGTATGCGGCGGCGATGGTCGCGGTTTCGGTTTTTGTGTTTATGCATAAAATGCGGAAAAAGTAAGGGCATGCTGTGTTTAAGTCAAATGCTGATTCTGCCGCCGGTATTCCCCGGGCGACATTCCGGCAAACTTTTTAAATGTAGCCCCAAACCGGCTCTGCGTACCAAAACACAGATATTCGGCGATCTGAGAGATCGAGTAATCTGAAAATTTAAGCATATTCATGGCCGCAGCCACCCGTTCTTTAAGAATATAGCTTTTTAAAGTCTGATGCTCATGCTGTACGAATAAGTGGGATAAATACGTGGGGCTAAGATCTGTATATTCAGCCAGATCCTCCCGCGTAAAGGGCTTGTTTAAATGTCTTGAAATATAAGTTTTGCATTTCTCAATATGGGCGGACTGGCTCTGCTGAGCCTTAACCTTGCGGACCGCATTGATATAGCCAAGGAAGGAATCCTCGAAAATTTTATTATATTCCTTTTCAGAGCTGACGGATGCGATCTTCTGTAAATAAAGATCATTCATATCGTAGGCGTCATACGGATTGACGCCGCCGGCGATGGCTGCCCGCGACATGAGGGAGACGCCGATGACTGCACCGTACTCGGTCTGCTTTAAGGGCGAGTGGGCCATGGTTCCGCTGGAATAATTATTATTGCTGGCTGTGGTAAACATCCTTTTAAGCTTATCATAATCGCCTTCACGGATGCAGGACATCATCAGTTCTTCCATTTTGTAGGGAACATGGTCGGTGTCATCGTCGTTATGACTCAGCTTATAGGACTGGAGCAGAAAATCCTGCTGTTCCTGGGGCGTGCCCGGTAACTGGTCAAAGTTAAAAAGGCGGGGATTGGCGGCCGGAGCCGCCCCGCTGTTATGCCCGGTCAGTATGAAGTTCAAAAGCTGTAAAATAGCCAGTGTCTGTGCGGTCTGGCCGGTATGTATAAAGTAATTTTGAAAATCCTTCATCTGATGTCTGCGCATATAGCTGTGCGTTTGGCGGATGTCCGGTTTTTTGACAGCCAGAGGGCCAATGACGCACAGGGTATTTGTAAAACAGTGCAGTACACCGTAAAATATTCCGTCCGTCTCGCTGACGATGGCGGGGGGTGTCATGGCGGACCCACGCATGCTTTGGATGAGTGCCGGGTCACATATAAAAGGATCTTCTGATTTATACTTGTCAATTCCGGCAATGTCCGCGGAAGAATAGACCATCTGGCTCTCCTGAAAAATGTGGATGGGGCAGCGGCTTATATGACAGAGGCTGTCGATGAGATTTTTCTTTTCTCTGATTTCTGAAATAGTAAATTTTTGTTCCATAAATCTAAACTCCCCCAACCGTTTTTTCTATTTTAACATACTCTAAAGCCATCTACAATGTTTAAAACTCATCAAATAAAACAGATAAAAATCAAACAAAATCGATAGATAAGTTGCCAGACCTGGTTTATTATAATCTTATAAAGAAACCCGAGATTTTACAGATGTTCATTTACGGGAGTATTGAAATTTGCTTGCGGCACATCTGTCCAAAACGAAAGGAAGGCATATTCTTATGGAAATTTACAAAGATGAATCACGAAGCTTTGAAGAGCGGGCGGCCAATCTGATCTCTAAAATGACGCTGGAGGAAAAGGTCAATGAGCTGGGAAACCACGGCGCAGCCATTCCACGGCTTGGAATCCCCTATTATAATTACTGGAGTGAGGCATCCCATGGCTTTTTCGGCCCCTTTAAATTCCGCCCCATGGATGTGACCAGCTATCCGGTATGTCTGGCCATGAGCCAGTCCTGGGATCGGGAGAAGATTAAAAAGGTAACCACGGCAATCTCTGACGAGTGCCGGGCCTATAACAACCTGGACGGCGACGAACTGCATTTCTGGTGTCCGACCATCAACCTGGCCCGTGACCCGAGAAACGGCCGCAGTGATGAAAATTTCGGCGAAGACCCGTTTCTGGCTGGAAAAATGGCGGCAAGCTACATTCAGGGGATGCAGGGAAATGATGAAAAATACATAAAAACCGTGGCGACCCCAAAGCATTATGCCCTGAACAGCTCCGAAAACAATCGCCACCGCGGCTCCGATAATGTGGACGAGGCGACCCTGAGGGAATATTATGGAAAAGTATTCGAATATGCCATCCGTGAGGGCAAAGCGGAGTCTATTATGACCTCGTATAATCGTGTCAACGGTGTGCCTTCTTCATGTAATGACATGCTGCTCACCACTCTGCTTCGGGAGGAATGGGGATTTGACGGCTTTGTTGTCTCCGATTGCGGCGCTGTGGCCGACTGCTACGAAAATAATATGTTTGCCAATATGGGCGGCGGTGAGAAGCTGTCCGGTCATTATTACGCCAAAAATCTGGAGGAAGCCTCGGCCATGACGCTGACGGCCGGAACGGATATGTCCTGCGGCTCCGAGCATAAATATAATCTTTTACAGGCATTGGAAAAGGGGCTGATCAGCGAGGGGATCATCGACCGGGCCCTGATCCGCATATTTACTTCCCGCTTCCGTCTTGGCCTTTTTGACCGGAAGGAGCGCGTTCCATACAGCAGTATCGGCCGGGAGAGCATATGCAGCAGGGAAATGCAGGCGCTGGCCGTGGATATGGCCAACGATACCATTGTGCTTCTAAAAAATGATAAGAAGCTGCTCCCGCTTAATAAGTCCAAAATGAAGTCTGTGCTTGTGGTGGGGCCTAATGCCATTTACAGAGAGCTTGGCGGTTACAGCGCCGGCAGCATGAGCAAGGTTGTAGAAACGGTTGTCAATGTCATGGCTCTGGATGGTATTAAAAACGAGCTTGAGGGCAGCGGTGTGACTGTGAACTATGAAAAGGGCTGGTGTACACAGAAGGAAGTCCGTGCCGGCGGCGTGGCCGATATGCTTCCGGGCAGCAGTATGCCGGATATGGACCCGGAGCAGGCGGCAGCAGCCCAGTCTATGATGGCAGACTTTATGGGCCCCAATGTGACCCTTGCCGAGGTGGGCGCATCCTTTGGCGCACCGGACAAATATATGCCGCAGGACCCGGACAAGGGCGCCGATGACGCTGTTTTGCTGGAGCGTGCCATAAAAGCCGCAAAAGAATCGGATATTGTCATCGTCATTGCCGGAACCGACGCCACCAATGCCTCGGAGGAGCACGACCGGGATACCCTGGAGTTTCCCTACGGTCAGAATGAAAAGATAAAGAAGCTGCTGGCGGCCAATGATCAGACCGTTGTTGTTCTTACGACGCTTGGCGCTGTTTCCGGAGACTTTTTTGAGAAGGCCCATACGGTGCTCAATGCCCATTTTGCCGGACAGGCGCAGGGCACAGCTATCGCTAACGTATTGTTTGGCAAGGTGAACCCCAATGCCAAGCTGACAGCGACCTGGTATAAGTCGGAGGCGGATCTGCCTCATATTAATGATTATGGTATCCGCAAGCACGATACGATGGATTTCAAAACAAGAACCTATATGTATTTTGACAAAGAGCCATTGTTCCCCTTTGGCCATGGCCTGAGCTATACGACCTTTGAATACGCCAATATGTCTGTCAATTCCCAAAATCTGGACGCCAATGATACATTGACCGTAACTGTGGATGTGACAAATACCGGCGCAATGGATGGTTCGGAAATCGTGGAGCTGTACGTGGCAAAGGTGATCCCCGAGGGCGCTGCCGATAACAAGCCTGTCCGCCAGCTTAAAGGCTTTGAAAAGGTTTTTATAAAGGCCGGCGAGACGAAACGCGTCGTATTGTCCGTACCTGTAAGTGAGCTTTCCTTCTGGAGCTATCTCCATAAAAAGATGTTTGTGGAAAACGGCACTTATCGAATCGAAATTGGAAGAAGCAGCACGGATATTGCCTGCACTGCCCAGGTGGACATTGGCGGTGTATGGAAAGCGCCCCTGACAACCGTTTATGCAGTCAGTGATAAATCTGTCCTTTCCGCCGGGGAAACCGCAAAAATAAAGCCTTCGGCGACTCTGGCTGATACGACCCATCTGTGCCTTTGCCAGTATCCGCCCGTGTATGAAAGCTCCGATGTATCGGTGATCACCGTCGATGACAGAGGTAACGTCCACGCCGTAGGGGCCGGTGCGGCCTGTGTCTGTGTGACGGTTACGTATGACGGAGTAAGTGTCAGCCGTAAGCTCCCATTTGCTGTGAAATAGATCTTAGGACATAAGAGGTGACGAACATGCCGGTTTCGGGTTATGTGTTTGCAGAGGAAAATAAAAATAATTGCCCGGGGCCTTGGCATACTGTGTGTGGCGGGCAAAATCGCCGGCCATGGATGGCGCTGGCTGATGACGGTACGCTGTGGGTACGGCCGAAATTGGCGCCTGAAACCTTGCGTGCCGGCGGCATGCCAGCGCCCGAAAATTTGCGCACTGGCGGTGTACCGGCGCCTGAAACCTTGCGCGCCGGCGGCGTGCCGGCGCCCGAATCACCCGGTGCATGCCTGGCCGGTTCTGAAAGCTGGCAGCCTGTCCACTTTAACGAAAACTACGCCGGGTATTATGAACCCTGTTATTTTACGGCACTGGCGTGCACGTCAAAGGACTTTGTGGTGGCCGGTCTGGGGAAGGATGGTCTGCCTTATGTTTTCCGTTCGCTTTACGGCGGTGTCTGGGATCAGATCAATCTCACCGGAGGAAATCCGGTGAGCGGCTGGGTCCGGGCCAGTGGCCGCATCCAGGGTATATTATATGACCACGTCACGGATCAGTTGTTTTTATACTGCGATAACGGCCAGTTAGTGACACTGCCGGATTGTCCAAAGTGCGTGCGTATCCGTCAGGTGGCAGATCAGGCAATCGTCTCCGGGGCGGTAAGTCAGGATCATCTGGCGCTTAAATTAATGGATGGCACTGAGCTAAAGGTGGGAATGGGAGATGTTATGCAGCTTCGGATTTCTTATAGTTACGCGAAAAAGTGCCTGAGCGCAGGCGGAGTCGTCGTATGGCTTGGACAGGATATGCCGGAGCCGGAGCTTGATAAACTAACGGGAGCCCTGCCGGAACGCTTAAATATGGAGAATCTGAGAAATTGGCTGGGATTACAGCCGAAAGATATGTTTATTGCTTTCTGGTGTGATTTTGGAACACAGGCGGACGAAGCGGCCGCCTGTGCCAGAAGGATGGGGTATACGAAGGCCTTTTCCCTGGGTGGGGCCCGGCCTGCGCTACATGTGGTATAAAAAGATTTAGTACAGCATTGCATAAGTGTCACGGTTCGACTCTCTGAGCAGATCACAGTTCAGAGGGGCCGAACTGTGACTATTTAATTTCCGGAGGCCATGAGTTGGCTTCCAAGATCCGGCAGTAACCGGAGCAGATAGCTGACCGGCTGCCGGTAATCGAGGGCAGAAGCCGCATATTCCCGGCAGGCAGTGACGTAGGAATCCAGAAGCCCTGAGCTTTTGGGAGTCTGTGTCAGGGCATCTTCTTTATAATTGACAGGAGTGATTTCATTGGCGGAGGAGTTTTGCTGGAATGTCTCCAGAGCCTGGGCCACTGTGACATCATCCAGAAAACCGCAGTCGATCATCTGCGCCACGACCTGCTTCTGGCGCTGTCTGGCCAGTTCCGGGTTTACGGTGGGGGCATAAACGGAAGGTGCGTTGGGCACACCGGCTAAAAGAGTGGCTTCGTCATCTGTCATTTCGTTGGGAGACTTGCCAAAATAGCCGTTAGCAGCGTCGGCGACACAATAGTAACCGTCGCCAAAATAAATTGAGTTTAAGTAGAGCTCTAAAATCTCGTCCTTAGTGAAGCGCTTTTCCATATCAATGGCCATAAATACCTCGGCAATCTTGCGGGTGATGTCCTTATCCTGGGAAAAGTACTGGTTTTTTGCCAATTGCTGCGTAATGGTGCTTCCGCCTTCCACAAAGCTGCCCGCTTTTATATCATGGTAAACGGCCCGACCTATGGCAATGAGGTCGATACCGGAATGGTTGTAGAAGCGTTTATCTTCAACGGCGATAACTGCATTTTTATAAATCTGCGGCATCTGGTCGATATCGGTGTAATTTTCGTTGGAGCGGATCTCTGCGGCCATCTCCGTTAGACTCTTTTCATTCAGAGCGTCTTTGTAATAATTATATCCTTTGGCTACGGTAATACCGCCAATGCACACAATAAATGTTCCAGCAAATAAAATAAGTGACAGCAGCAGTTTCTTCATAATCATCAACATCCTTTCTAAACATCCTATGTAAAATTAATTGGTTTTAACAACTTGTATGAACGGTTACAATTCATTTCATTTCTATGCTTAAACTCTACCAGACACGGCTGACAACCCGGTGACTTTAAAATGACAAAACCGTCACTTTGCTTTTTTCCTATCCTTTTGGTTGTGGACCGTTTTTGGAGATTTCTTATGTTGATATTATCATAAAACATTTGCGGGAAGACTGCCATCGAATTGGCTTACAAAAAAGCTGGAAATCTTGCACTTTCGTAAGCTTGCAGAAATAGCCCGAGTGCTCCTTGAACTGTTTCTGCCTACAATCTTGGTGTCGAATATGGTCGATGAAAAAATCTTGCTAAAATAATCCTTTTATGCTATTCTAAATCCATCGACAAATCATTTATATTTTCTTCGGATTTTTCCAGCTCTGGAAATTAAACTTCCTATTAAAACACGATTCATATGTATCTTTTCGGATGAATGTTAGCGTCTATAGGTGAGAAAATATGTAACAAAAAAACAAATTAATTGAAAAATGAATGTAGCTTGTATATAATTAAGCTATACAGGGAGGCAGTATGAAAACCAATATCATGCAAGAGTTAAATACTGCAAAAGATAACATCCAGTTAATAGGAATTGCGCTGATGCGCAAGCAGGTCATCAATTTCCCAGGGGAAATTGGTGACAAATTATGATGAATATGTAAAACGAGTATTGAGTAACCGTTATATTCTTGCCTGGATTCTGAAATACACGACCAGTGAGTTTAAAGAATATTCTATCGATAAAATAGCATTGGAATGTATCGATAAGGATATACAAATTGGAAAAGTGCCTGTATATCCCGGAAAGACAAATACATGTACGGATGACAGGAAGCGAAAGGAAGAAAGGTGTGGCAGCGATGATGCCGCAAATTTGCCGGATATGATTTTAGGTGATAACATCGAGAGTAAAATTCCCGGTGAGGGTATAATTACCTTTGATATCCGTTTTCATGCCATACTTCCGGATGAATCAAAGCCTATTCGTTTGTTAGTAAATATTGAGGCGCAAAAAGCATTTCATCTAAAATACGACCTTATTACACGAGCGATATTTTATTGTGCCCGGATGTTGTCAGCTCAATTGGATACGGAGTTTCAAAGCAGCCAGTATGGTCAGCTTAAAAAAGTATATTCCATATGGATATGTATGAATTCTCCACAATACATAGGGAATGCTATTTCTGAATATAAAATTGAGAAGAAGGATATATTTGGAGTAACACCGGACCATAAACTCAGCTATGATAAACTATGTGTTGTAATGATTTGTCTGAATGAACACATGGAAGATGACGGAGATGGCTTGCTTCATCTACTGAATACATTACTGTCCACTACGTTGGAACCCAATGACAAGGCAGAAATATTATCGGATCATTATGGAATCGCAATAGATAATAATTTGGGAAAGGAGTTGAGTGAGATGTGCAACCTTAGTGAAGCTATTGAAGAAAAAGGTATGACCGAGGGCGAGTATGTAAAATTAATCTGTCAGGCCAAAAAGAAGGCGGCAAAGAATATATCCATAGAAGCTTGTGCGGAAATGCTGGAAGAAGATGTTTCCGTGATCCGTAGAATTTATGATTTACTAAAGGCGCATCCGGAGTGGAATGAACGCAGAATATTTGCAGAACTAAATATAGAGCAAGAATAATGCGCAGTCCGAATAACGATATTATTAAACAAGATACCAGAGTGACAAAGTATACAGCACCATCACTCTGGTTTCTTGTTTTAAGAAATTATACTATTTTTTAGCTGCCACCAGGTAATCAGCCATCCAGTTGATTCAGATGGATGCGGCTGCCAAGAATCCGGCACAGGATCGCCAGCGCCACCGGCAGTAGGACAGAGATTGCAGGAGCGATATCGATTATTCCCAGAGGCAGTTGTGTGACAAGGAAAATCGGCGCGAAGGTCAGGAGCATACCGCCCATGACGGTGATCATCGTGGGAGCACTCTGCTTGACCACGGCGGTTTCGGTTTTCCAGTGGAAGTTAGGATACTTCAGGTTAAAGAACAAACCGGCTTCCGCGGTAAGCCATGTGTAGGCCAATGGCACAAGGAACAGGGCGGCAGCAGGCCACAGAGGAAGCCTCAGCCTTATTTCTATAAGGATACCGGTAATGACAGTGGCCGGCAGCGCGAAGGTGAAATTCAGCATCCGTTTGCTGTTTAAGATATCCCGCGTGGATATGGGAAGCACAAGGAGCTGCCAAAAGCCCTGACCTTCCAGAGATATGGAGGAAGCCGTAGTGGCGTTCATTACGGCGCAAAAGCCCAGAATCAGCGGTATAACGGCCGGCATATAGTCGCTTATGCCAGGAACATTAATAATGGAATCGCCATAACCTAAAAGGATCACAACGCCGATGGCGACCATGAAAACCGGGCCAAGGATCGTATTTAATACATATATGGGCGACGAAAAGTAACGGCGCAGCTCCTTTTTATACAGTGCGAAAAAAGCGGAGGAGCTTTTCTGTGCAGTCAGACGGTAATCCGACCGGGTCCGATGGGTCGTCACGGCAGTGTTGATCTTCTTATAATAATGAGAAATGACGGCCATAAAGACAACGTAGATCACGGCGTTAATGATGATAAAGGCCACAAAGGACAGCAGGCGGCCCTTGCAAAGGCTGTCATAGTAAAGCCGGGCCGTAGGCATGGTTTTATATATAACGCCCAGCAGTGCATCGTTTAATGACGTAAATTCTTCCGTATCCATGGTGGACATATTCATAGTCAGTAACATAAAAGCGCACAGCGCAGCCACGCTGAGCACGATCATAATCAGGTTTTTGTGCCGGAACCGCGAGGATATGGCCAGCAGCAGTGTACCGATGATCGTGGCAATGATCAGCGGAATAACCGGGGTAAACAGTGTTTCGATGATCAATCCGATATAAAACAACAGCCCGGAAGCCTGATGGACACCGTAGATAATACCTGCCGGCACCATGATACAAAGGCAGAAACCCACATCCAGCAAGTATAAGGTGATAAAACGGCTGGTAATAATATCAGCCGGCCGGATGGGAAGGGCCTGAAGCATATCAAAGTCTCTGGCTGCAAAAATAAGCCCGCTTGTTTTCATAATACTTGTAAATAACACGGCTATGGAAGCAGCCATGAACATCATAGGCATAACGATATCGCCCATGCCAACAGACATATAAGCCTCGGCCAGTATGGCGCTATAAATGGCAAAGACAGCGCCCATCACAAGGATCATTACCGTGGAAACCGTACCCTTGGATTTTTTTTGTTTGTTATAGCGGGTCTGATTCAGTCCGGTGACATCCAGCAGTTGGATCTTGATCAGTCGGAGCGTATTATTTTTCATCACAAGCACCTCCTGTCAATGCTTAACCGCAGAAGAACGGGAGGGGATGGCCGTGCCTTCTTCCACGATTTCCATGAATACATCCTCCAGACTGTCATCGCCCAGAACATCTTCCAGGGCGCCGTTGGCTACCAGCTCCCCCTGCTTGATTATGGCGATCTTGTTACAGAGCTTTTCAGCCACCTCCAGAACATGGGTGGAGAAGAAAATGGCACTGCCTCTGGCGCACATCTGTTTCATAATATTTTTCAGGTCCATGGCAGCCTTAGGGTCCAGTCCGACGAAGGGCTCATCCAGGATCAGCAGCCTGGGTTCGTGGATCAGTGCTGCGATAATGGCAAGCTTCTGCTTCATGCCGTGGGAGTAAGAGCCAATAAGACTGCCCAGATTTCCCGTGATTTCAAACAGATCACCATAATCCCGGATACGTTTTGTGCGTTCCTCGGCAGAAATTCCAAAGACATCTGCAATGAAATTCAGGTACTGTATACCTGTGAGGTGTTCGTAAATGTCCGGATTATCCGGAATATAGGCAAGGATGGATTTACAGGCAATGGGGTCCTTTTTTATAGAGTTTCCTTCGATGAGTATTTCCCCTTCCTCAAAATCCAGTATGCCTACAATTGCTTTGATCGTTGTCGTTTTACCTGCGCCGTTATGGCCGATGAAGCCATAGATATCTCCGGGCATAACATCCAGGTTCAAATGATTCACTGCTCT
Source organism: Lachnospiraceae bacterium (assembly GCA_902363555.1). Lineage (GTDB taxonomy): Bacteria > Bacillota > Clostridia > Lachnospirales > Lachnospiraceae > Catenibacillus. The sequence goes on from CABJAM010000003.1 coordinate 353,105, forward strand.
TTTGGAGCCTTTATATATTTTAGAAAAATTTTCAATATGAAGCATATTTATATCCCCCTTAAATAATGGATTGTAATCACTCAGTGGACGAACTGTTACGTAAAATCACTTTTTAGCTGTTTGATCTTTATTTTTCTTATCCTTTAAATAGATGATGTAAGAGTAGAGGTAGGTAAGTACTGCTCCTCCAAGCAGGGCGCCGATCACCAGCGGCGTTCCTAAAGCTTCGGATAAAAAGGGAGCTGCCATCATCACAACGCCCATAATACAAAACACAATGCCTCCAAACGTATGTGTTTTCTTCCATACATAGGGATTATCCAGGGCCCAGGGCGATCGGATCCCCATAAAGTAGTTTGGCCTTATCTGTGGCATATAGTTACCGATAACGATAAACAGTATACCTACCAGCGCCGGTATGACCCGGCCAATCTGCATATTGTAGCCCATAGCCTGAAAAACCATCGTCCATATCATAAGGATCGGGAAAATGGAAATAAAGATGCTGATGATGTCATAGGCTTTTTTATGCTTATCGTAGTTCTTCCTGCGCGGATCTATTTTCGGCAGCGCCCAGAACAGCAGCGGAAACCCCACGGGCATGGCGCCCATGGCAAACAGGGTGGCCTTAGACCCATAGCCGTTGACCTCGCCGTTAAAATCATAGTGGACCGGTATGATATCCGGAAGCCCTGGATAAACGGCACATATGCCGACAAACGATAAAAGCCCGAGGACAGTCATAAATATATATATGTAGTTGTGCTTTCCTTTCATTTTTTAGAATCTCCCTTCGTGAAATCGAAGAACCATTTCATTAAATCCTGGAAAACAGTCATATTCAGGCTGTATATGATGCTCTGGCCCTGGCGCTCGTCGATGACCAGTCCGGCTCCTTTTAAGACGCTTAAATGGTGGCTGACCGATGGTTTTGCCATATCAAAGCAATCGGCGATTTCTCCTGCGGACATGTCTCTTTCGGAAAGCAGCTCCAAAATCCTGCGCCGGGTAGGGTCCGACAAAGCCTTGAATGCGTCGTTAAACAAAATGGAACCTCCTTTCATATTGTTAGATATTTAGATAATTGTCTAAATATCTAATAATATTATGGCACCGGCGTAGGGGATTGTCAATATCCAAATTTTAGAAAAGCCCGGCCCCTCAGAACTGTTACACTGTTACGCGTTTTGGAGAGGATTTCATAATTTGTACTTTCAGTTTTTGACCTGTCATTTGTCTCATGTGGCTGGTATAATAGGAACTACCCTGATGGGCAGGCAGGTCAACGATTTCCTTCGGAAATCCCTGACAAATTATAATTAAATTTATACAGAATGTACAAAAAATTTTATGTTGAATTATAAACTTTATTTGTAATGACAAAAAGGGGGAATTTAAAAGTATGGATAACTTTATTAAGCGCGGTGTGACCGTTTACAGCTTCAAGGAAAAGGTGACGCTTGGAGAACTGACCTGGGAGGACTGTATTGCAGCTATGTCCAATATGGGGGTCCAGGGGATTGAGTTTTTAGGACAGTTATTTTTCAGAAATTGTCCGGATATTAATGCGGAGGATATTGCCCGCTGGAAAAAGCTTATGTGGAAGTACGGCACAAAGACGGTAGCCCATGATTTCTTCGTGGACAAGACGATGTTTAAAAACCGTACGCTGACCCTTAGGGAGAGTGTGGATATTGTTAAACGCCATGTGCAGTTTGCGAAGGCTGCAGATTGTCCGATCATCCGCATTGGCGGTACCTTTGATCCGGAATTATTCCGTCAGGCTGCGCCAATCTGCGAGGAATACGGTGTAAAACTTGGTGTGGAGATCAATAATGGCTCCTCCTCATGGATACTTCCATCCATTCAGAGAACCATTGAGATCATTAACCAGGTGGATTCTCCGTATTTGGGGATCATTCCGGACATGAGCATGTTTGTTAAGAAGATCCAGGACAGTTCCTATTTTGTACGGGCAGCGCATGCCAATGGCGTCCGCGAGGATCTGATCCAGTTTATGAAGGAAGCTTATGAAAGCGAATCCAATGAGGATTATCGTATGCGCTGCGACCGTATGCTGACGGAAACGGCTGATAAAGCGGAGCAGGATTTTATAATCCAGTGCCGCCGTACCGAGTATCACGATCCGAGACAATTACTTGACCATATGCCGTATATTATCCATATCCATGGAAAATTCTGGGAGATGGATGAAAATTGTGAGGAGACGAGTATTGATTATCCAAACATCCTTCCGGTGCTTGTGGAGGGCGGCTATGACGGCTATATTTCCGCCGAGTATGAGGGCGGTCCGGTGGCCGGCGATCCGTTTGAACCGCTGCGCCGTTATCAGAAGATGCTGGATAAATATCTGGGAACCTATCCGGGCTATCCGATGCCAAAGCCTGGAAAGCCGGCCACGGATGTGGAGGTGCTCAGCAATAAAGGCTTTAAAAACCGTTACGATGCGGAAGGCAATTGTACGGGGTTTGAGGTTTATGCACGCTGCTTTTATTACCGCGGTATCCCGCTGTGTCTTGTGGATGACTGCCAGTTGACGGTGGACGGGGAGCATTTTGGAACGGATAAGATCAGCTTTGGCGTGGAGGGTGAGATTTTCCGGTTTGATGAAATGTCGACGGTTCAGGCTTATTATTGGAATTATGGGCATTTGGCTTCGATTATCGTAGACAAGCCGGGCGGACTGGATGAGAGTGTGGCGCATACTTTTGAGTACAGTCATCGCCTTCGGACGTACTATTTGCCGTTTAATCATTCGGGGAACGCTACGGTGACGATGTCGGCGATTAAGTAGTGACAAAATTAAAGATGTCTGACGGGCCGTGACGGCTATGTCAGCAGGTATGGAGCCGTGTGGACGACTCCGGGCCTGCCGGCATAGCCGCCGCGGCCCGTCCGGCATCTTTGTTTCTCTGGCGGGAACGCGGTCGGAAGGTTAGTGTTTTAGTATCCGTGTTCGATTTCTTTTACTTCAAATGAAAAATCTCCGTTCACTCTGATTAATTTTTCTATGATACAATAGATTTGTGCTTTTCAGAAAAATAATTTTTGGTCTGCCGGATAAACTCACGGACTGCCATGGAGGCATTTTCCTGGGATGGCAGAGCAATTCCAAAATCCACCGGGCGGCTGTTTTCGACGATGGGATACTCCTGAACATAACCGATAGGAAGTGTTGTGGATGTAAGTATACCAATACCAAAGCCGCTCTGCACAAACGACATCAGTGTACTTATATCGCCGATCGTATAGGCTATGCGGTCACGGATGCCCAGATCATCCAGAAGCTTTTGAAGCGCCAGATCGCTGCTCCAGGCAGGAACGATAAATTTCTCATTGCCAAGGGCATTGATATTCAATGTCCTGTGGGTCAAAAGCGGGTGGGTTTCTGGAAGGATGAAAAGGTAACTAGACTTGATCAGCGGAATAAAATCCAACTGTTTCGTCTGGGGGCGGTCCATAAATGCCAGATCAATATTACCGCAGAGCAGGTCGTCCGATAGTTGTGGATACGGTGTAAGTACGGGTGAGATTTGTATACCCGGATGAGCGTTCTGCATGCGCTTTACTAAGTCCGGCAAAAATCGGGCCATGGCTAACTGAAGTCCGCCCAGATAGATATGTCCGGTGGCAAGTCCGCTAAAGCTGGCGGCGGTTTCCATTAAATCCTTGTCCGCCTTGAGTACGTCCATGATCGACGGCAGCAGAGCCTGTCCGTAGGAGGTGAGCGTTACCTTGGATTTGCTCCGGATAAACAGAGGGATACCAAGCTCATCCTCCAGGCTGGATATCGTGTAGCTTACGGAAGATGGCGTCTGGTTGAGATTTGCGGCCGCCTTGCGCATGCTCTGGCAGTGGACTACCTCGATAAATGTTTTGTATTTGGCTATTGACATAACTGGCCTCCCCAATAGTAGTTACGAAAAATGGTATCTTTACCCGAATTTTCGTACATCGTGCTGATGCCATAATCTTAACATATTACAGCCGCTTGTCAAGGCACACGATAAAATTAAAGCATCGGATCAGGTCGGTCCTCTGAACGGTTATGTTTAGAAACAATGGGAGAAGGGAGTTTTTTTATGTTTGAAAAATATATGGTAGATCCGGCAGATATTCAAAATGTTGTCAAAGATGGCGTAGTTATCGGCGTCTCGGTAAAAACAAAAATATCTTATTACAGAGGTGTTTTCCTCAGTCTTGTGGAAATGGTCAGAGTTCGGATCGATGGTCAGTTGTTTGATGAAAAGGATATTACATTTGCTCTGCGTGGACATACCTATACGATGGATGAGATGGCAACTATGTCCACTTTGCGCTGGGAATTTGGAGAGAAGGCGGAGATATTTGTACCGTTGGCCGGGGGATTGACCATGGGAACGCATAAGGTGGAAACGACGATCGGGGTACGGGTCTCTTACGAAGGCGGTTTGCGGCCATTTACTAATGTTTGCTGGGTTTCACCCATAACACCGCTGAAAATGATGGTCTGAGGAGGAAGGAACATGAGTATTGAACGAGGCGTTTCTTTATATAGCTACCAGCAGGCTTACTACAAAGGTGAGCTGGATTTAAAGGGCTGTATCCATGCGGCGGCTAAAATTGCCGGAGCCCGTGGGATTGAACTTATACCGGAGCAGATGCCGGTAGGCGTAAACTATCCTGAGGTTATGGACGCGGACGTAGACCGGTGGTTTGGATGGATGGACGAATTTCAGACGGTGCCCACATGTATGGATGCCTTTGTGGACACCATGCTCTATAAAAACCGTCAGTTGACAGCAAAGGAGCAGGTGCAGATGGTTGCCCGGGATCTGGCTCTGGCCTCCCGGCTTGGCTTTTCATGTATCCGAATGCTCTGCTTTGTACGGCCTGAAATTTTTGAAATGGCCCTGCCATATGCCGAGCATTATAATGTTAAAATGGGGCTTGAAATCCATCAGCCTTTAAAGGTGGATTCACCCTATATTGAACAGTATGTCAATCTGGCCGATAAGCTGAATACGAAATATATCGGTTTGATTCCCGATTTTGGGATTTTTAACCGCCGGCCGCCTGTGGGTAAGGTGGAAGTGGAGGTGCTCCGCGGCGCCGACCGCCAGCGCCTTGAACAGATGTGTCAGGAATATGCCAAAGATGGTGATATTGCCCGGGTTATGGATGCTGGGCGGGCGATTGGAGCCACGCCGGAGGAATTAAAATTTATGCAGATTCAATCCATGATGCTTTACTATAATGCTCCGGAAACTCTGAGAGCCTATAAAGATTATATACTTCATTTTCATGGTAAGTTTTATGATATGACACCGGATTGCACCGAGCCAAATATAAATTATGAGGGCGCCATCCAATTATTAAAGGAAATGGATTGGAGTGGTTATATATCCAGTGAATATGAAGGACAGAGAGCCTGGCATGCACAGGATATTATGGTTGAGATGGATGAGGTGGAGCAGGTACGGCGCCATCATGTCATGTTAAAGCAGTTGATCGGTCATTAAAAATGGATATAAATCCATAAAATATAAGGAGGAAGATAACAATGAGTACAACACCATCATTTATTTTAAGCAGGGAAGACGAAGAATTACGTCAGAAAAATTACGAGCTGATCGTAAAATTTATGAGCCAGGGCGGTCCGAACCGAGATATCGGGCGCAAGCCGCTGCTGGCAGAGGACGGTAAAGCGGTCATGGCCTTCACTCAGTCCGGAGTGCCCCATGAGTCGCTGATGTCCGACTGGATCGAAGCCACGGTGAGGGATTTTCCAAACTGGGAATACCCGGAGTTTGAAATATTTATGACCCAGTATCCGGATAAATTCTGGGGAAATGTCATCAGCCGTGGTGCATTTGGCGATAGCGAGATCAAGGACGGCCGGATGTATACTTATTATGAATGCAAGGATGGGAAAATCTCTCTTTACATGGAAATGTATAATCCGATCGCTGAAGCTCCGTCTGTGGGGAAAGAGCAGATTGAGCGGGGAGAAATCTGATATTTTGCTTGAGTACAGTAGATATGCGGCCGACGGACACGTCCATACGCATAAGAACCGTCATAAATTTGTATAATATGCAGTAACTTTTAGGTAACTATCGTCCAAAAAAAGACACTTTTTTCAAAAAGTGTCTTTTTTTAAAACAGGTATTGCAAAAGTTAAAAAGCAGGTGTATAATAGTTTGCAGAGATTGACAAAAAAATATCAATCTCTAATGACTACATAATGTGTATGACTCCGACGAATCCGGGCAGGCAGCGGCATATTGTTAAAAATAGCGCAGATGAAATGTTCGGAAACGGATGGAGAAAAAGTTGGCATACAAATTGCTGTATTAACTCAGAGGAAATTATTCTAAATCAATCAAAGGAGAGATTCAAGATGAAAGAAATCGTTATTGCAAGTGCCTGCAGAACCGCGATCGGCAGCTTTGGTGGAGCATTAAAGGGTGTCAGCGCCGCAGATCTGGGCGCAACCGTTGTTAAGGAAGCCGTCAACAGAGCCGGTATCAAACCGGAACAGGTCGATGAGGTTATTTTTGGTGATGTTTTACAGGCCGGACTTGGCCAGAACGTTGCCCGCCAGGTAACACTTAAGGCTGGTTTACCGATTGAGTGTACGGCAATGACTATAAATATCGTATGTGGATCCGGTCTTAAAGCCGTAGCATTGGCTGCAAACCAGATCATCGCCGGAGAATCCGACGTTGTTGTATGCGGCGGTACTGAAAACATGAGCGCAGCTCCTTACGCTGTTCCATCCGCTCGCTGGGGCGCAAGAATGAACAATACTCAGATGATCGATATCACTGTAAACGATGGTCTGTGGGATGCATTTAACAATTACCACATGGGTATTACCGCTGAAAATGTAGCTGAGCAGTACGGTCTGACCCGCGAAATGCAGGATGAATTTGCTGTTCGCAGCCAGAACAGAGCAGAAGCTGCAATTAAAGCCGGCAAGTTTAAGGATGAGATCGTTCCGGTCGTTATTCCTCAGAGAAAAGGTGATCCTGTCGTATTTGATACCGATGAATTCCCGAAATTCGGTTCCGCTATTGAGAAGGTTGCAAAGCTTCGTCCGGCCTTCAAAAAAGACGGCACGGTAACTGCGGCTAATGCTTCTGGTATCAATGATGGCGCTGCTGCTTTTGTTGTTATGTCCAAAGAAAAAGCCGATGAGCTGGGTGTTAAGCCTCTGGCCACCATCGTTTCCTATGCAACAGCCGGTGTTGACCCGACAGTTATGGGTCTTGGCCCGATTCCTGCTACAAAGAAAGCATTAGCCAAAGCAGGTCTTGAGATCAAGGATATTGACCTTGTGGAAGCAAATGAAGCCTTCGCTGCACAGTCTCTGGCTGTTGTCCGCGATCTGGGCCTTGATGCTGAAAAGACAAACGTTAACGGCGGCGCTATCGCTCTTGGCCATCCGGTAGGTGCTTCCGGTGCCAGAATCCTTGTAACTCTGCTTCACGAGATGGAAAAACGCGATTCCAAATATGGTCTTGCAACACTTTGCATCGGTGGCGGCCAGGGCCAGGCTCTGATCGTTAAGAGATAAGGATTGCGTACATATATAAATGAAACTGTCTGGAACGAAGATATTCAAAAGCCCGGCCGTATGGCCGGAGCTTTCCAGACTGCAATGCCCATTCCGATACCAAAAAAAGCCTTCGCTTTTTGCGGGAATCGGGAAGGGCTTTTTGCGTTTTTGAATGCCCCTGCGGGCACGCGCAAAGTTAATGCTGTCGCATGGGCGCGCTATGCGCGACAAGGTATAAAAATTTTGCCTGAATACCTTGATATGTTTGTCAAATTGTACTAAAATGTAATAGGATACGAAAACAAAGCAAAGGAGAGATTTTGAATGAAATCGAAAGAGATTACGGCTGCACAGGCTGCATCCTACGTAAAAGACGGCATGACCATCATGTTCGGAGGCTTCGTTGGCTGCGGTTCTCCGCATCATATTATTAAGGAGATTATGAAATCCGGCGTCAAAGATTTAACACTTATTTGCAATGACCCGGGTAAGGTTTTTGTAGATGCTGATGGCAATAAAGACCCATACGGTATTGCTGGCCTGTTCTTAAACGGTCAGGTTAAGAAATTTATCGCTTCTCATATCGGTATTGTCAGAGAAGTGGGCGCTGCCATGAATGCCGGCGAGCTTGATGTTGAGCTTGTACCTCAGGGAACACTGGCAGAGCGGATCCGCTGCGGCGGCAACGGTCTGGGCGGTTTTTATACACCGACCGGCGTTGGTACAGAAGTGGAAGAGGGCAAAGAGAAAAAGGTTATCGACGGCGTGACCTATATTCTTGAAAAGCCATTGAGAGCAGATATTGCATTTCTCGGCGTACATACCGTGGACAAATTTGGTAATGCAAGATATGAAGGAAGTATGAGAAACTTCAATATTGTCATGGCTACGGCGGCAGACCTTGTAGTGGCTGAGGCCGATGAGGTTGTTGATGTGATCGATCCGAATTATGTTGAGACACCAGGTGTCTATGTCAAATATTATGTTGACGGAGGTAAGGAATGATGGAAAACGCAAAAGCTTATATCGCAAAACGTGTTGCTAAAGAATTAAAGGACGGCTATGTTGTAAATCTTGGTATCGGTCTGCCGACACTGGTTCCTCATTATCTGCCTGAGGACGTGGAGGTTACCCTTCAGTCTGAGAACGGTTTTACCGGACTTGGCGGCGCTCCAGAAGCTGGCAAGGAAAATATGCACGTTACAGATGCCGGTGGTACACCAACGACGATCACTGCCGGCGGCGCATTTTTTGACAGTGCATCTTCCTTCTGTATGATCCGCGGCGGACATGTGGATGTAACCATCCTGGGTGCTATGCAGGTGGATGAAAAGGGCGATATCGCCAATTACAAAATCCCCGGCAAGATGGTCGCAGGCATGGGCGGCGCCATGGACCTTTTAGTAGGCGCTAAAGAGGTTATTGTAGCTATGGAGCATACGAACAAGGGCAAACATAAAATCCTTGCAGAGTGCAACCTGCCTCTGACCGCCAAAGGTACCGAAGGCCATCACATCGTGGATATGATCGTTACAGAGATGGGCGTTATGAAGGTGACCGACGCCGGCCTCGTATTAACCGAATACAATCCAGAATTTACTCTGGAGCAGATTCAGGAAGCTACCGGCGCAAAGCTGATCATTGCCGACGATTTAAAAACCATGGAATAAATAAATTTAGAGAGGACGCTGCGTAAATGCAGCGTCTTTTTTTGCGCGAAGCAACGAGCCACAAGGGGGAGCGAAGCGGAGACGGGTGCGCGAGGCAGCTTTGTGCACATTGCGAAAAAAATAACAATCTATCCTATGAAATATGTGTGATTGTTAAAAAAATATCAAAAGGGCTTTACGGGGAAGTTTTTATGATTTATAATAATATCGATGATGAGCCGGAGCAAGTGCAGGCACTATTTTGAAGAACTACTTTGAAGTGCAGGCGCGACTTTGCATTCCGGCCGTAGATAAGTAAATGAGCCCAAACGGCTTTCCGCCAGGAAATCCCATGGGCAGACACTAACCCAGCAAAGCCCGTGGGCTTTATGCGGGAGAAAAAAGGAGCGGAATTAACATATGAGTTGGAGAGAAGTCTACAACAGTCGTCTTGTTACAGCCAAGGAAGCTGTGTCCCACATTAAATCCGGAGACAGAGTGGTTACCGGCCATGCCTGCGCGGAGCCTTTATATCTGGTGGATACGATGGTGGAAAACAGAGAAATGTACCGCAACGTTGAAATTGTACATATGGTGCCTATGGGCAAATGCGAATATACAAAACCGGGAATGGAATCTTATTTCAGACATAACGCGATCTTTGTGGGCGGAGCCTCCAGAGAAGCCATCTACGAGGGCAGAGCAGATTTCACGCCGTGCTGTTTTTCCCGTGTGCCAAGACTGCTTGAACGCTATATGGACGTGGATGTGGCCCTCGTACAGGTAACGCCGCCGGATCGATATGGCAATGTCAGCCTGGGCGTTTCCGTCGATTATACAAAGGCTGCCGTAAAGCAGGCCAAGCTGGTCATTGCTCAGGTGAACGATCAGATGCCTTATACATATGGAGACAGCCGTATTCCCGTAGCTGATATTGATTTCTTCGTGGAAAAATCCATGCCCCTTCCGGAATTAAAGCCCCGCAAGATCGGTGAAGTGGAAAAGAAGATCGGCCTTTACTGCGCGTCACTGATCGAGGATGGCGCTACCTTACAGCTTGGTATCGGCTCCATTCCGGACGCAGTTTGTACATGCTTACATAATAAGAAGGATCTGGGCCTGCATTCTGAGCTTTTAAGCGACGGTGTTGTAGAACTTATTGAGGAAGGTGTCATCAATAACTCTAAAAAATCCCTGAACCCCGGCAAATCCATTGCCACCTTCTTAATGGGAACGAAAAAGCTGTATGAATTTGTGGATCATAATCCGGACTTTGAGCTGTATCCGGTAGACGTGGTCAACAATCCTTATAATATTATGCAGAACAATAATATGATCTCCATCAATTCCTGCATCGAGGTAGACCTTATGGGCCAGGTGGACTCGGAATCTGTGGGAGATATGCAGATCAGCGGTATCGGCGGCCAGGTAAACTTTGTCAAGGGTGCCGTGAACAGTGCCGGCGGCAAGTCCATTATCGCCATGCCGTCCACAGCAGCCGGCGGCAAGCTTTCCAAAATCGTAGCACAGCTCGATCCCGGCTCCGTGGTGACGACACTGAGAACGGATGTGGACTATATTATTACAGAATATGGTATCGCCCGTCTCACCGGACGTTCTCTGAGACAGAGAGCCACGGCCCTGATCAACATTGCCCATCCGGATTTCCGTCCACAGCTCATCGAAGCATTTGAAAAGCGCTTCCATAAGCCATTTGACCCGAATCTGCTTGGAAATTCCTGATCCCGCGGGAACCGGAGATATACAGAAAAAGCCGCAAAAAATGAATTTTTGAAAAATAAAAAATTCATTTTTTGACGGCTTTTGTTGCGTTTATTGCAAAAAACATGTATAATTGAAGGCAGTGGCCGTAAATTCAGGCACCAGGTGTTACCGAGACATAAAAGCGGCCAGAATGCACAGTTTGGCAGCGCGATACGAAGTGACACCGGGCCAGGTCATAATCATTTGCGGCAGTTTAGCCCTTTTGAACTGTTACAGTAATTTTGAGGTGAAAAAGATAAAATGGAAGTTGCCATAGACCTGCTAAAGAAGATCGAGGATTCCTACAAGACATTCAGTAAAGGCCAGAAACGGATCGCCAATTATGTCTGTGATAATTATGACAAGGCGGTGAACCTGACGGCGGCCCGGCTGGGAAGTATTGTGGGCGTCAGTGAATCCACAGTGGTGCGCTTTGCCACAGAGCTGGGATTTAAAGGCTATCCTCAGTTTCAAAAAGCGCTGGAGGAGATTGTTAAAAACCGTCTCAATTCGATCCAGCGCATGACCCTCACCAATGACCGGGTGGATGAGGCCGATGTTTTGGATTCGGTGCTCCGGGGCGATTATGAAAATATTAAGCAGACGCTGGAGGAGATTAAAAAGGACGAATTTAATCGGGCGGTATCCACCATCAGCAGCGCGCAGCGCATATACATTGTCGGCGGGCGAAGCTCCGAGGTTCTGGTCCGGTTCTTTTACTATTACCTGAACTATATTTTTGATAATGTGAAAATGGTCAGTTCTAACAGCTTTGCTGAATCACTGGAGGATGTCCATCGCATCGGCGAAAAGGATGTGATCATCGGGATCAGCTTTCCGAGATATTCTATGGATACCGTTCGTGTCATGGAATATTCCAGAAAACGGGGCGCAGTGGGGATCGCTTTGACGGACAGCGCTGCCTCCCCCATGGTGGAATATGCCCAGTGCAATTTATTTGCCCAGAGCAATATGGCATCCATCGCAGATTCCCTTGTGGCGCCGCTGAGTGTGATCAATGCTCTGATCACGGCGCTGAGCCTTAAAAATAAAGAAAATGTTGTGGATACCATGCGTACATTGGAGACAATTTGGGAAGAATATGGCGTATACAAAACGCCTTTGGAAGATGAGGAGTAAGGTCAGCTTATGAAAAATGTAGTAATCATCGGGGGCGGAGCTGCAGGAATGCTGGCTGCCGTGGCCGCCGCCAAATGCGGGCATCAGGTGCATATTCTGGAAAAGAACGAAAAGCTTGGCAAAAAGCTGTTTATAACCGGCAAGGGCCGCTGTAATGTGACCAATGACTGCGATGTGGAGACGCTGCTTGCCCATGTGATTTCCAATCCTAAGTTTATGTACAGCGCCTTCTACGGCTTTACAAGCCAGGATATGATGAAGCTTCTGGAGGAAGCCGGTCTGGCGTTAAAAACCGAGCGGGGCAACCGGGTATTTCCTGTATCGGACCATTCATCGGATGTGATCGGTACGCTGACCCGCCTGTTGAACCGTTTGGACGTGAAGATCCACCGGATGTGCAGGGCCACGGAGCTGTTGACAGAGTCCGGTCATGTGTGTGGTGTGGCCTACGAGCAGGATGACAGAGATAAAAGCATATCTGCGGATGCGGTCATTGTGGCTACCGGAGGGCTTTCCTACAAAACGACCGGTTCCACCGGCGACGGCTATGTATTTGCCCGGGAAGCCGGTCATAAGGTGACGGCAACTATGCCTTCCCTGGTGCCTTTAAATATCCGGGAGGACTGGTGTCATAAGCTTCAGGGCCTGTCTTTGAAAAATGTCCGTGCCACCTTTCGCAGCGGAAAAAAGGTGCTGTATGAAGAACTGGGCGAAATGCTCTTTACTCATTACGGCGTCAGTGGTCCGCTGGTCCTTTCCGGCAGCGCCCACATCGTTTCCGCCCTTGCAAAGGGCCGGGAGATAACATTATCGGTAGACCTGAAACCTGCGCTTTCCTTTGAACAACTGGATGCCCGTATTTTAAGGGATTTTGATGAAAATAAAAATAAGCAGTTTCGCAATTCCCTGTCCGGTCTGCTGCCGTCAAAGCTGATACCGGTGATCGTGGAGCAGTCCGGGATCGACCCGTATCTGCAAGTCAATGAGGTCAGCCGGGAGCAGCGCCAGAGGCTTTGTGGACTTTTAAAAGGGCTGACCATGACTGTGGACAGCGCCAGAGATTATAACGAGGCTGTGATCACCCGCGGCGGTGTCTCTGTGAAGGAGGTCAATCCGTCCACGATGGAGTCCAGGCTTTTAGGCGGCCTGTATTTTGCCGGCGAGGTGCTGGATGTGGACGCCCTGACCGGCGGCTTTAATCTCCAGATTGCCTGGTCAACGGCCTGGCTGGCGGGAACGAGTATTGAATAATAACTTTTTGGGAGGAAAATTCATGGGTTTTAATATAGCGATTGACGGACCGGCCGGCGCCGGGAAAAGTACGATTGCAAAAGCTGTGGCCGCAAAGCTTGGATTCATTTATGTGGACACCGGAGCCATGTACCGGGCGCTGGCCGTTCATTTTATAAGAAACGGCATAACGGCCGGGGAAGCAGACAAAATAGCCGAAGCGCTTTCCGGCGTGTCTGTGAGTATCGTCTATGAGGACGGACAGCAGCAGGTGCTTTTAGATGGAGAGAATGTCACAGGGCTGCTGCGCACGGAGGACGTGGGCAATATGGCTTCCGCTACAAGCATTTACGGTCCTGTCCGCGAAAAGCTGCTGGACCTTCAGCGGGAGCTGGCGGCGTCTGCCGATGTGATTATGGACGGCCGGGATATCGGTACACATGTGCTTCCGGACGCTCAGTTGAAAATTTATCTGACAGCCACCGTTAAGGCGCGGGCGCTCAGACGTTTTAAGGAACTGTCTGAGAAGGACTCTGCAGCGGATTACGAGGCGATCGAAAAGGATATTATAAATCGTGACCATCAGGATATGAACCGGGCCATTGCGCCGTTACGCCAGGCGGAGGATGCGGTATATCTGGACACATCCGAGATGGATATTGATCAGGTGATCGCTGAGATTTTGCGGCTGTATGAGAGCCGCAGGGCAGGAGCGTGATCGGATGAATGTGACATTGGCAAAAACCGCGGGCTTTTGTTTTGGCGTGAAGCGGGCAGTCCAGATGGTCTACGATGAAATTGAACATGGCACAGTGTATACATACGGGCCGATCATTCATAATGAGGAGGTCGTCCGGGATCTGGAGGAGCGCGGCGTCCTGGTCATCGATGATCTGGACGATGCGCGGTTAAAGCCCGGTGTCTCGGTGATCGTGCGCTCCCATGGCATTTCCCGGGCTGAATACGAAAAGCTTGAGCGCAGGGGCGTGCGTATCGTGGACGCCACCTGCCCGTTTGTGAAAAAAATCCACAGGATCGTGGAGGAGCAGGGCCGTGACGGCCGTAGCATCGTGATCATTGGCAATGACCACCATCCCGAGGTGGAAGCCATTAAAGGTTGGTGTGTCAGCCCGGTGACGGTCATTGAAAGCATTGACGAAGCTGATAAATTCTGCGATTCAACGTGTGAAAATTTGTGCATAGTATCACAAACGACATTTAATTACAATAAATTTAAAGATTTAGTTGAAATTATCTCAAAAAAAGGTTATGATATAAGATGTTTAAATACTATCTGCAATGCTACGGAGGAACGGCAGACCGAAGCAAAGCGCATTGCGGCTGAGGCGGACGCCATGATCGTGATTGGCGGGCGTCACAGTTCAAACACACAAAAGCTGTTTGAGATTTGTAAAAATGAATGTGAAAATACTTACTATATACAGACACTTGATGACTTAGATTTAGCGCAAGTAAAATCTATGGGTAATGTAGGTATTACAGCAGGGGCATCCACCCCAAATAATATTATCGAGGAGGTTCATAAAGCATGTCTGAAATGAGTTTTGAACAATTACTGGAGGCATCATTAAAAACTATAAGAACAGGAGAGGTCGTAGAGGGTACTGTAATCGACGTCAAAGAAGATGAGATTATCTTAAATATAGGTTACAAAGCTGACGGAATCATTTCAAGAAATGAATATTCCAACACTCCCAACCTGGACCTGACGACAGTTGTTCATGTAGGTGATACTCTTCAGGCCAAAGTATTAAAGGTAAATGATGGGGAAGGACAGGTGCTGCTGACTTACAAGAGACTTGCTGCTGAAAAAGGTAATAAGAGACTTGAAGAAGCCTTTGAAAACCACGAAGTACTTACAGCCAAGGTGGCTCAGGTGCTTGACGGCGGCTTAAGCGTTGTTGTTGAGGAGACACGGGTATTCATTCCGGCCAGTCTTGTATCCGATATTTACGAAAAGAATCTTTCCAAATATGATGGCCAGGAGATTTCCTTCGTCATCAGTGAATTCAACCCGAGAAAGCGCCGTATCATCGGTGACAGAAAGCAGCTTTTAGTTGCTGAGAAGGCTGAAAAGCAAAAAGAATTACTGTCCAGAATTTCTGCCGGTATGACAGTAGAAGGAAAAGTTAAAAACGTTACAGACTTCGGCGCATTTATCGATCTGGGCGGCGCTGACGGACTGCTCCATATTTCCGAAATGTCCTGGGGCCGTGTGGACAACCCTAAGAAGTTCTTAAAGGTTGGCGAAGATATCAAGGTGCTCATCAAGGATATCCAGGGTGAAAAGATTGCGTTAAGCCTTAAATTCCCGGAATCCAATCCATGGATCACAGCAGCCGATAATTATGCCGTAGGTAACGTGGTTGAAGGCCGTGTTGCCAGAATGACCGATTTTGGTGCATTCGTAGAACTGGAGCCAGGTGTTGACGCACTGCTTCACGTATCTCAGATTTCCAGAGAGCATGTGGAAAAACCGTCGGATGTTCTCAGCGTAGGACAGATTGTCACCGCTAAGGTTGTAGATTTCAACGAAGCTGACCGCAAGATCAGCCTGAGCATCAAAGCGCTGGAAAACGCTGAAAGAGCCGAGGACAACTACGAGGATTAATTGCGACCGTTTGTAAAAACCGGACCGTTGCGATTGATCAGCATTAAATAAGTGTGACGATAAAGCAGGGATATGTAAATATTCCTGCTTTTTAAAAATGAGTGCCCCTGATTCATAGAGCGTGCAGATTGCCGGAATGAATTTCCAAACACGATTTGGGGCATCCGGGGTTAGGTGGACTATGGAAAAGTATAACATTGTAAAATTAAGAAGTTATCTGGTACATTTGGTGATCGGGGCGGCGGTGCTGATCTTAGGCGGCAGTGTGCTCTATTCGATCCTCTCGGAGATGTTACAGGTCTACGATCCGGGCAGCAAATATGCATATATTTTCGGGATCATTGCCTGTGCACTTATACTACTTATCGGCCTGTTTTTTATTGTCAAAGCATTTGGTTTTGAAAATCAGGTGTTCAAGCATGTCTCCTTTGAGGACCGGGCCCGATTTTTTGAGGAGCTGGGGGATGAGCAGACTCTGTTTTTTGACCGCTATCTGTTTGTGACCCGCCATTACCTTCTCGCCTATGTAAAGTCGTGGAACCCTCAGGCGAAGCTTTTAAAGATCCAAGATCTGATTGGATGCTTTGGTAAGCCCTATTATGCCGGAAGCGACGAGCTGGTGCAGTACGACGTGATTTTCTGCGATAAGGATTTCCATCTGTACTGCTGCGCGGTTAAGGGCAAAAAGGCGGCGATGATGGAGGAAGCCTGGAAGGCTGTGTGCTCTCTGGCACCATGGGTATTCCATGATGATTATGTGGATTTTGTGGCCGGTTTGACGAAGAAGTCTAAAAAGCGTTCTTATATTAAAATCGTGGAACACCGCAAAAAGCTGGAGGAGGTATCCGAGGATACGATCCAGAATGCGGTGATTAGCGCCGCGGATGTGATCAAGTCATTTAATGAGCAGAGTGGCAGACGCGAGAAAAAACCGCTGAGTATGCAGGAAACCCAGCGGCTGGAGCGGTTAAATCCGGATGTCGAAGGTGATGACGCTTCGGACATGGACGAAATGTCCGAAGATGAGCCGAAAGCGCGCAGAGGACTGTTCGGCAGGAAAGCCGGCCGGGAAAAGGCTGGCCGGAACAAAACTGACCAGCATGACGGCGGGCGGCCGGCAAAGCGGGGCAGATCCGAGCCGGATAAAGCCGACCGGAACAAGATTGACCAGCATGACGGCGGGCAGCCAGCAAAGCGGGGCAGATCCGGAACTGATAAAGCCGACCGGAATAAAACTGACCAGCATGAAGAACGGCAGCCAGCAAAGCGCAGCCGGTCCGGTTCCAGTAATGCAGGCCGGAAGAATGGCCCGGGGAACCCCGGGAATGCTAAAGAACCGGATTTGGAGGAAACTCAAAAGCTCCCTAAAATAGGAAATCGCAGGAAGGATTGAATATAGCGGGTGATCTGTTCACTTTGCAGGAAGTCTTCGTTATATTCAAACCATGTCAGCGTATCTTCATAAGATTCTTTAAAGGCAGGTGTAAAGCAGTCTGTCTGCTGCGGCAGAAAGACGCCTGCCTTTTTTGTATAGCAGTTTTTGGCCGTGGCCTTTTGGCGAAACTCCTTTTCAACAAAACCGGCAACGCTTTTGTGCATGGCACAGTCCTCTGCTGGAAGATAATAGTAGTCCTTATAGTTTTCATAGAAATATTTCAGCTCAGCCTGTTTTAGCGGAATCGCTATGCGGACATTGTCGGTGTCGATGGTGAGTGTGACAGCCATGGCGGTGTTTTCAGTAACTATGGCAGTTGCAGCGGCGCTTGTGGCGGCTATGGTAGTTGTCGCGGCAGCGGCGTTTTTGGCGGCAGTGTTTTCGTCTGCACCGCCATGATTGAGATGGATCGCTATGGGCGGCAGCGATTTTGGCAGTGGCAGATCAGGCTCCAGTGATAAAATAATTTGCTCAGAATCAACCTGGGTATCTGGCAGCAATGTAAAGCCCGCATCTAAGAAAAAGTGTTCATAAGCCAAAATGGGCAGTATGAGCAGCATATCTTTGATATCTTCATAATTATGTAAGAGCAGAAGCTGTTTCATATTTTCATTGCCGGATTTTGCAAATGCCTCAAAGATGGGGATCAACGCACCGCCGGAATACTCATCCTCTCGATATATTCCAAGAAACGCTTCCACTGTTTTCAGTTTCAGATTATCCAGCTTCAGCAGCCTTTTTAGTCCGCGGACATTCTTATAAAGATCCATATGCTCCCATCTGGACAGCTCGTGGTCAAGTCCAAGCGCCCGGGCTTTCTTTTCAATAAAAGGAAGATCGAATGTTGTTCCGTTATAAGAGACAAGTGTGGTGAACGGGTCGATTGCCTGAAAAAAAGCGTCCATAACGGCCTGCTGTTCCTTTGTGGATTTATTCTCAGCAAGCCACTGTGTCAGCCGCCACCGTCCATCCTCCGCCCAAAGGCAGCCAATGAGATAAATGGCATTTTTTACAGCGGAAAAACCAGTCGTCTCAATATCAAAAAAGACCGCATTTTCAAACCGTTGATCGGATTTTAGTATGTCAACAGCTCCGGCAATTTCCAACGCAAAATCGCCGGGCTCTAATATATAAGTCTGTGTAATCATTCGTAAAATACCCTCCGGGTTCTGAATTTATTTGATGACCTGCTCGCGCATCAGCGCGTTTCCTCTTTCAGCGCAATACCTATTATAAATGCATTTCTCCGGAATAACAAGCAGACATCGTAAGAATTAGTAGTTGATTTCACCCGGGAAATCCCCTATAATAGAACTAATGTTTGCAGAATCCAAAGGAATGCATCTGCGAAGCTTATACAAAGATGTATTACCAGTTACATGACAGGAGAAAAAAATGATTTCATATATTACAGGACAATTAGCCGAAGTCGGTGCAGATTCCATTGTTGTGGATCATAACGGCATCGGATATCAGATATTTGTAGCGGGCTCCGTGCTGGGGCAGATGCCGCCGTCGGGAAGCATGGTGAAAGTATATACCTACCTCTATGTCCGCGAGGATATACTATGTCTGTACGGCTTTCTGACGCGGGATGACATGAATGTATTTAAGCTGCTGATCACCGTTAGTGGTATCGGCCCCAAAGGTGCACTGGGGATTTTATCCGCCTTATCGGCGGACGACCTGCGATTTGCCGTTATGGCCGGAGACACCAAGGCTATTTCCAAGGCGCCGGGCATTGGCACCAAGACTGCCCAGCGGCTTATCATAGAATTAAAGGACAAGCTGAAGCTGGAAGATGTCTTTGAAAACAGTGCGGCGGAGAGCGGCAGTAGTACCATTTCCGCCCAGAATAACACAAACGAGGCCGTGCTTGCCATGGTGGCCCTGGGATACAGCCAGACCGAGGCGCTGCAGGCGGTGCGTCAATGTGAGATTACGGACGATATGTCCAGCGATGCCATACTCAAGCTGGCGTTAAAGAAGATTTTGACATTATGATGCGGATAGGAGCGTAAAAAGCCATGAACCGTCGAATAATAACTACTGAGCTGATGGAAGAGGATGTTAAGATTGAAAACAATCTGCGCCCACAGTTGTTAAAGGACTATATCGGCCAATCCAAAGCCAAGGAAACACTTAAAATATACATAGAGGCGGCCAAGCAGCGGGAGGAACCGTTGGATCATGTGTTGTTTTACGGTCCTCCGGGGCTTGGAAAAACGACTCTGGCCGGTATCATTGCCAATGAAATGAATGTGAATTTAAAGGTGACCAGCGGCCCGGCTATTGAAAAGCCCGGGGAGATCGCCGCCATATTAAACAGTCTTTCCGAGGGGGATCTTTTATTTATCGATGAGATCCATCGGCTGAACCGGCAGGTGGAGGAGGTCCTCTATCCGGCCATGGAGGATTTCGCCATTGATATTATGATCGGCAAGGGCGCCACAGCCCGGTCAGTGCGTCTGGACCTGCCCAAGTTCACCCTTGTGGGAGCCACGACCCGGGCCGGTCTTTTGACAGCCCCTTTAAGAGATCGCTTTGGTGTGGTCAGCCGCCTGGAATTTTACAATGCCAGGGAGCTTAGCGAGATTATCCTGCGTTCCGCAAAGCTGCTGAATGTGGGCATCAACGAGTATGGCGCGCTGGAGCTAGCCCGCCGTTCCAGGGGAACGCCCCGTCTGGCCAACCGACTGTTAAAGCGGGTGCGGGATTACGCACAGGTCCGCTATGACGGCGCCATAACCGCAGATATCGCGGCGGAAGCGCTGGATCTGCTGGAGATCGATTCCCTCGGCCTGGATTTTGTGGACCGCGCCATTATTATGACCATGGTGGATAAGTTTTCCGGAGGCCCTGTGGGTCTGGATACGCTGGCTGCGGCCATTGGTGAGGACGCCGGAACACTGGAGGATGTCTACGAGCCTTACTTGATTAAAAATGGACTGCTCATGCGCACGCCCAGAGGCCGGGTAGTGACGGATGCGGCGTATACGCATTTTGGATTGCTGCCGCCGAAAAGAACGTGACGTTTCGGGCTTGTACTTTTGGATGCTTTCGTTTATAATGGTTATATATTTATTCACAGTAAAAAGATAATAGGAGGCGGGTCCATGTCATCAAAAACAGATATACAGGTAGTGATTGGCGGGAAGGTCTATACCATGAGCGGATATGAAAGCGAAGAATATTTACAGAAAATCGCTTTATACATAAATAATAAAATGTCTGAATTAAATGAAATGCCCAACTACCGTCGGCTGAATTCGGATATGCAGAAGATCGTGCTGGAATTGAACATGGCGGATGATTTTTATAAGGCGAAGAACCAGATCGACCTCATGGAGCAGGATATTGAGGAAAAGGATAAGATTGAATATGATCTGAAGCATGAGCTGATTTCATCCCAGATCCGTCTGGAAGAAGCCAACAAAGAAATTGAAAGCCTTAAATCAGAGATTAATGAATTACAGAAACAGATTGTGAAGCTTGAAACAAGAGCTTATCATAAATGATCAATGGGGTGTTGCATGTTTGACGATGCAGCACTTTCTTTTTCAGGAGAAATAAATGAAAAATATAGAAATATTGGCGCCTGCCGGTTCATTTGAGAGTATGGCCGGTGCGATCAATGGTGGAGCCGATGCGGTTTATATGGGCGGCCGGCAGTTTGGCGCCCGGGCATACGCTGATAATCCGGATGATGACCGGCTCAAAGAAGCCATAGATTATGTCCATATCCATGGGAAAAAGCTTTATCTGACCGTAAATACGCTGCTCAAGGACAAAGAGCTTGCGGATGATCTGTACGGCTATATTAGGCCGCTGTACGAGCAGGGCCTGGACGCGGTCATTGTCCAGGATATGGGGGTTTTGACCATGATCCGGCAATGGTTTCCCGACCTGGATATTCACGCCAGTACGCAGATGACCGTGGTTTCCAGGGCGCATGCGGGATACTTGAAGGCTTTGGGCGTTTCGCGGATCGTTCCGGCCAGAGAATTAAGCTTTAGCGAGATCCGTCGCCTGAAAGATGCCTTTGGCGGGGAAATCGAGTGCTTTGTCCACGGCGCTCTGTGTTATTGTTATTCCGGGCAATGTCTGCTCAGCAGTATGCTCGGTGGGCGGAGCGGTAACCGTGGCCGGTGCGCTCAGCCGTGCCGTCTGCCCTACGGCCTTTGTGAAGATGGCCGCAGTCTGGAAGCCGGCGGGGCCTATCTGCTCAGCCCGAAGGATATATGCACATTGGATATTATTCCCCAGCTCGTGGAATGTGGTATCGATTCTTTTAAAATCGAAGGCCGTATGAAACGGCCGGAGTACGCCGCCTTTGTTTCCCATATTTACCGTAAATATACGGATATGTATCTGAAATATGGAAATGATGGATATCATGTGGATGAGGGCGACCGTCAGGCATTGATGGATCTGTATAATCGCGGTGGTTTTTCCCGTGGCTATTACGAAATGCATAATGGCCGTGATATGATGTCTTTAAAGCGGCCCAATCATTACGGCACCTGTGTGGGCCGGGTAGTAAGAAATACAGCTTCCAAAAAGAAGGTTTCCGACGGTACGATTACGATTCAGGCGCAGATGGCGCTGAATAAGGGCGATGTCCTGCTGATCGACGGATTTTCCGATAAGGAAACGGTGACGCTGAAAGAAGGCTGTGACAGCGGCCGTTTTATGGATATACGATTTCCTAAAAAGGTGCCAGTATCCGCCAGGGTTTTCCGGATGCGCAATGAGCACCTGCTGGAATGGATACAAAAAAGCTTTCTTGACAGAGAAAATCAAGAAAAGATTTATATTTCATTAACACTTTTTAAAGATTTACCTGCTACAATGCATTTAAATTGGGGGGAAATCCAGGCGGAAGTGACAGGAACCTTAGTTTCGGAAGCTTTAAAGCAGCCGCTTAGTGAGGATGTGGTCCGGGAAAAGATGCTCCGTACAGGAAATACGCCGTATTTTATGGAGCGGCTGGATATTTCCATGGACCCGGATGCCTATCTTCCCATGCAGGCGCTCAACCAGCTTCGCCGTGACGGCATTGCCGCCCTGGAAGCGGCTGTGCTTGACGCTTACCGGAGAAATGATAATACAGCGGGGATTGATCACGAGGTGATTTTTGATGATAAATCCGCCGATCCCGCTGGATTTTATAAAAGCGCTCTGATATCACAGCTTTCTATGATTGAAGTTATTAAAGAATTTCCCCAGGTTTCCGTGATCTATCTGGAGCCGTGGCTTCTTGAGGATAAAGGACTTGCGAAAGCGGTGGATGCGCTGCGATGCGGCGGGCGAAAGGTGTACCTGGCCATGCCCCATATTTTCAGGGATGACAGCCGTCGCCGGTGGGATAAGGACTGGATTGGACTGCTGCAATCCGGAGCTTTTGACGGTTATCTTGTCCGTAACATGGAAAGCCTGGCATTTCTTGAGGACCACGGGCTCATAGGGCCGGAAACCGATGTGGCAGCGGATTATCAGCTTTACACGATGAACCGGCAGGCAGAGTATTATTATCGCAGTTTGGGCTTTACGCGGACGACAGTGCCTTTGGAGCTTAATTATAAAGAGCTGCGCGCCTGTGGCTGTCAAAACCGGGAAATGGTTGTCTATGGCTACCTTCCGCTGATGGTTTCCGCCCAGTGCCTTTACAAGACATCAGGGAAATGCCAGCCGGACAGGGCGGCTCACGCGGCTTTGGAGCTAAAGGACCGTTACGGCAAAGCAATGCCTGTAAGAAATGTCTGTGCGGACTGTTATAACCTGATCTACAACAGTCAGCCGCTGGTCCTTTATGACCTGGAAAAGGAGCTGAAAAACCTTGCGCCGGCATCCGTGCGCTATCAATTTACAAATGAAACTCCGGAGCAGATCCGCGCGGTATTATCCAGGCAGAGCCGGCGGCCGGAGGAACAATTCACCCGGGGGCATTTTAACCGGGGAGTAGAGTAAAGCAGGTGGATTATGGTAAATATACTAACACAATTGTCCAGATATGTACTGATCATACTGGCGGCCGTTTATGCGATGAAGTGTTTTACGGTGTTCCGTTCCAAGCATGCATGGGACCGGGGGTCTGTGTACATGACCCAGAACATCCTCATGTTTATGATACATTTCATCTGTTATATGCTAATTTTCCTCAATGCCAGGGATTTTAAAATATTGGCCTTTTATCTGGCGCAGGTCGTCTTTTTTGTGATGACCCTGGTCCTTCACAGCATTTTGTATAAGCATGCTTCCAGGCTCCTGGTCAATAACATGTGTTTTTTGATGATGGTTGGTTTTGTTATGCTGTCACGCCTGGATCTGAGTATGGAAACAAGCTACGCGATGAAACAGTTTTTAATTGCAGTGGTCGGTGTGGCGGTGGCTCTTGTTATACCGGTAATTATCGCCCGGTTCCGTTATCTGGAAAAATGGGGGATCTTTTACGGGATTCTTTGTCTTTGTACCCTGGGTTCCGTTTTTGTATTTGGCCGTTCAGCCTATGGCGCTACGAACTGGATTCAGATCGGACCTATTGGTCTGCAGCCGTCGGAGCTGGCGAAAGTTATCTTTGTATTTTTCATCGCAGCGATGCTCTGCCGGCGTACAGATTTTAAATATGTTGTTATCGTATCTGCGATCGCGGCTGTATTTGTACTTATATTAGTGGCAGAGAAGGACCTTGGAGCGGCTGTCATCTTTTTTATGGTCTATCTCGTTATGCTTTATGTGGCGACTCAAAAAGCCCGGTATGTGGCTTTGGGGATGGGGGGGCTGGCTGCGGCCTCGGTGGTGGCGTACAAATTATTTTCCCATGTGCGTGTTCGTGTACAGGTTTGGCAGAATCCATGGAGGGATTATGAACTCACAGGATATCAGATCGCCCAATCGCTGTTTGCTATTGGAACCGGCGGATGGTTTGGGCTTGGTCTTTGCAGCAGTGCGGCACCGCAAATTCCCGTAGTAATATCCGATTTTATATTTTCTGCCATCTGCGAGGAGTTGGGCGGACTTTTTGGAATCTGTCTGGTGCTTGTTTTCATAAGCTGCTTTATTATGTTTATTAATATTTCGCTGCAGTTATCCAAGCCGTTTTATAAGCTGGTGGCCATCGGATTAAGCGTAGGCTACGGCTTCCAGATGTTTCTGACGATCGGCGGTGTGATCAAGTTTATCCCACACACCGGTGTGACCCTCCCTCTGGTCAGCTACGGCGGCAGTTCGATTTTATCTACGATCATCACCTTTGGTGTGATCCAGGGCCTGTACCTGTTAAAACAGAAAGAAAGTGAGGCACAGATGTATGAAGAACAACCGGAATACGAAACGCAGTCAAGGTAAACGCCCGGACGATTCCTTCATGTTTCCGGACAGAGACGACCTGGCCGAAGAGGATGTCCGCTTCAACTTTCCGCTGGATGATGAATATGATGCCGACGGCTATGATAATATCCAGGATGAGGTCTATGATGACTACGATGGCGGACATTACAGTGAAGACGGAGAATACGATTATGAAGATGACCGGGATTATGACGGCGGATACGGTCCAGAGGGCGGGCCAGACAGACCCAGTAGAAGTTACGGCCCGGAGGATGGGTCCGCAGGACCGCGCAGGGGCTATGGCCCGGAAGATGGTTACGACGGCCCTGATGGCTATGTTCCCGGCAGCGCCGGCGGCGGAAATTATGGTCGGGGCGGGGGTAACGGCCGGAGTACCGGTAGAGGCTACGGCCCTTATGGCGAGGCTTCCGATGGCTATGGCCCGGACGATGGTTCCTATGGTGACGATCCGGAAGCCGATTTGGGCCCAGACCTGTCAAGGATAAGCAAGAGAGAGCGCAAGGCCTACGAAAAGCATATGGAAAAGCTTGAAAAAAAGGCAGAGGCAAAACAGGCCAAGCGGGGGAAAAACCGGGAAATCCTCGTGGTGATGTATACCTTTATTTTCATTTTTGTGGCGACCATCGGTTACTTTGTTTATTATAATACGTCACTGAGTAAAAATATTATCAATCATCCGGGAAATATCCATATTGCCAAGCTCCAGGAAAAAAACACACGCGGCCGCATATTGGCGGCTGACGGTTCTGTGCTGGCCCAGACACTGACAGATGAGGCGGGCAAGGAAACCCGTAATTATCCTTATGCCAATGTTTTTGCCCATGTGGTTGGCACATCCAGTATTAATAAATCCGGACTGGAGGCGGCCAATGAGTCGGATATGCTTATTTCCAACTCCAATCCATTTACCCGGGCCATTAATGAATTGAAGAACGTAAAAAATCCCGGGGATGATGTTATAACGACGCTGGATACCAATCTTCAGCAGGTCGCCTATAATTATCTTGGAAATAATTCCGGCGTCGTGGTGGCGATTGAGCCAAGTACAGGAAAGGTGCTGGCCATGGTTTCCAAGCCGGATTACGATCCCAATACGCTTGTGGAGAATTTTCAGGATATCATCGCAGATGAAGACAGTAAAGTCCTTCTAAACCAGGCGACCGGCGGTACGTTTACGCCCGGCTCCATATTTAAGCTGTGTACAACGCTGGAATATATCCGTGAGAATCCTAATTACAGCAATTACAGCTATACATGTAACGGAAGTATTTCCCTTTCCGACGGCCGCGGCGGACAGCAGTCGATCAACTGTTATCACAACAGCGTCCATGGAACCCAGGATCTGGCCGGCTCCTTTGCTAATTCCTGTAATTCCTCCTTTGCAAATATTGGCCTGACGCTCAATGCATCAAAATTTAATGATCTGGCAGCTAAAATGCTCTTTAACCAGAAGCTGCCCACAGACATACCTCACGTAAAGAGTAACTTTTCTCTGGATAGCAATGCCAATGACTGGCTCACCGGAGCTACGGCCATTGGGCAGGGCAATACGACCATGACGCCACTCCATGCAGCCATGCTCGTGAGCGCAGTGGCCAACGGCGGCGTTCTTATGGAGCCGTATCTTGTGGACAGTGTCCAGAGCCATGACGGCGGCACGGTTAAGAAAAATATGCCAAAGAGCTATGGGAACCTGATGACCACCTCCGAGGCATCCATCCTTACGGATATGATGACCGGAACCGTCAATTACGGAACCGCCACGGCTTTAAGCGGCATGGGCTTTTCCGTAGCTGGAAAAACCGGTACGGCCGAGGTTGATAATGCCGGAAATAACGCCTGGTTTATCGGTTTTGCACCGGCAGAGAATCCAAAGATCGCAGTCTGCGTTCTTGTGGAGAACAGTGATACAAGCAGCTCCTACGTGGCTGTACCCATCGCGCAGCAGTTATTTTACGCGTACCTAAAATAAAACCTTTTCCTAAGCCTTGTAAATATGTCCAAAAGAGTGTATACTGTTACCATTGGATGAAACACACCAAGGATTACAGGAGGAATTGCGATGATAGAAGCAACGAGCTGTGGCGGTGTGGTTATATTTAGAGGTAAGATCCTTCTATTGTACAAAAATTATAAAAATAAATATGAAGGATGGGTGTTACCAAAAGGTACTGTTGAAGAAGGCGAAGAGTATAAAGAGACAGCGATACGTGAAGT
Source organism: Lachnospiraceae bacterium (assembly GCA_902363555.1). Taxonomy (GTDB): domain Bacteria; phylum Bacillota; class Clostridia; order Lachnospirales; family Lachnospiraceae; genus Catenibacillus. The sequence goes on from CABJAM010000003.1 coordinate 380,086, forward strand.
AAAGGAGGAGACCGGTGCGAGCGCAGCAATTATTAAATATGTCGGTAAAAGCCAATATACATTTAATACGGCCAGCGATACGATCGTCAAGGACGTGCACTGGTATCTGATGATGGCTGACAGCTATTTCAGCAAACCACAACGTGAGGAGTATTTTGTAGATTCCGGTTATTATAAGTACCATGAGGCTTATCATTTACTGAAATTTACAAACGAAAAGCAGATACTTGAAAAGGCCTACAATGAATATCTTGAACTTAAAAAGAGCAATCTTTGGGGGAACCGCAAGTATTTCTGAAGTGACACGCAATTGTAATTGAATGTCTTAAAATGCAGGGATACTGTTTTCGTAAGGAGCAGTATCCCTGTAATTTTGCGGCGAAGAGGAGCCGTATTACTGTTGCGACGACGGCCGGTCCGGTGCAGTGAATTACAGCCTGGAGCGGCGAAATCTGCTTGATATTTACATGCACAGCCGGACCATGCTGCCGGCGCAAGCTTACTACAAAGGAGAAAAAAGATGATCAATGGGGATGCACTTGCACAAATGATGGCACATGATATAGATGCCTCGAAATTATTTGGAAAAAATACATATGAGGATGCTTTTAAAGAAATGTATGAGCAGTACGAGCCTTTGCTTAGAGATTATGCTTATAGCTGCGAAGGGCTTGAACCTTTGGAATATGAAGATTATCGGCGCAGCGTGGGCCAGGCCTTTATTGAGGTGGAGGAACGAAGACTTTCCGAGGCCGGGGAACGCCGTAAAAAAAGCCGGCTTTACGATGACAATCTTTACATGGCCCTGTTTGTTGTTCCGGCAGTCGCTCATTTCCCGGCGAAAGAGACGGATGCTCTGGCAGATATGCTTGTGGAGCTCTGGCGGAAGAAATATCCCCAGTATCCGATCAACAAAGGTGTATACGAGGATATCCGAAACGGATTCAAGAAGCGGCGTATTTGCTATATCACTACGGCTGTCTGCCAGAGTCTTGGAAAGCCGGATGACTGCGAAGAATTAAATAAGCTGCGGGATTACCGGGATCATTGGCTCATGCTTGTGGAGGGCGGTCCGGCGCTGGTAGATGAATATTACGAGACAGCTCCGGCAGTGCTTGCCAAAATCCAGCCCCGGCCGGATTTCAATGCGATCTGCGAAGGCATCTATAATGAATATATTCTGCCGTGCATCGGTTTGATCGATGATGGCAGATATGAAGATTGTAAGCAGTTATATATAAAAATGGTGAGGGAGCTTAAAAAGGCCGCAGGTCTTTGATAGAGCATGCCGGGCGCGGATATCCTGCGCCCGGCGGCATTCTGAGAGTATGGCCGCAGGCTTTATTTTAAATTCACGATAAACTGCTGCCAGGCGTCCTCGTGATCCACGTAATATTTTGGACATATTTTCTGAGTGACATCATAATGACGGATCACATCGGCCTGTGTATCAAGATCATATGTATCGCACAGCCATTTCGTCAGTTTGATGAGCGACTGATAAGTGGCATCGGTGAATTTTCCATCAGCATCCGGGTGACAGCACTCGATGGCGATCGTATCCGAATTGCGGTTATTGGAGCAATAGGCGATTTCATTTAAGGGGATACACTGGATGATCTCCCCGTCAAGACCGATAACGAAATGGCTGCTGGCCTGCGTCTCTCCGGTGACCGCCAGACCTTCAAAGTAATCTCGGTTTGCCTTGGCTGAGGTATTCGGGTTTCCAACATAATGAACAACGACGCCATTGAGCTCCATCAGGGGGTCCTGGGGCCGGGAATTGGGATTGGGCGTCAGATAATCCTTAGTGACCCAATCGGGGGCCTCGATCGGCGTGATCGGCGAATTTACGGTGACACTGCCATTATCTGCTCCGGCCTGATTGGCCTGCCTTTTATTTTCATCGGTTCTGGCATTAAATAGTGCTCCGGGAAAGAATACAGATAATATTCCATAGCCTATGAGCAGGAAGACGAATGTGGCACCCATAACGATTCCCATACGCATCCACTTTTGTTTTTTAGACATTCTTTTTTTCTTAGACACTTATCATCACCTCTGTATACGATAATAACAGCGCCTTGTATCGAATTTGTATCTTTTTGCATAAAAATTTATTGAGATATTCCTAATATTTGTCGATTAAATATGAAATCTGAGGAGTTAAGAAGGAGTTATTTATGAAAATACAGCCATTAAATGAAAATTTCAGTGTATGTAAATTAAAGTCCGCGCCAGTCCGGCCGTCGTTTGGAAGCTATTACTTTATAGGGAGTACCGATGCGGAATACTCGCTTGTATGCGAGACAAGCCATGTGCCAGAGGAGGTGTCTGTGCGGGAGGACGGCTGGAAAGCGTTTCGTATACAGGGAACGCTGGATTTTTCGCTGATTGGGATATTGGCAAAAATAGCGTCAATCCTGGCGGAAGCGGAAATTGGTATTTTTGTTGTCTCTACGTTTGATACGGACTATGTACTGGTGAAAGCACAAAATTTCCGCAGAGCCCTCAAAGCTCTGGAGGATAACGGATACGATATCCTCTGGGATGGGGAGGCCGTGAATATATAGAAGCCGGAGGGTTTTAAAAAATTTGGGTTATTTTCTCATTGACAAAACGAACGATTGTTAGTATTATAAAAACTAACAATCGTTCGTTCTGTTTTGTGCGAAGCAACGAGCCAAACTGGGGAGCTTGCTCACCAGCTTGGTGACTGCCGCGACCCGGTGTAGCGAACAGTAACCGGGTGCGCGAAGCAAAACCGGGTGCCGCCAGTTTGGCGGCGTGTAAAAAAGGAGGTGCAGTTGATGCAGGAAATAAAAATTAAAACGAAAGACCGGATACTGTCTGTGGCCATGCAGTTGTTTTCTGTGAAGGGCTACCATGCGGTATCCATACGGGATATTGCCGGGGCGGTTGGAATTAAGGAAAGCTCGATTTATAATCATTTTAAAGGGAAGCAGGAAATTTTCGATACGATCATCCAGCAGTCCATCGATGAGATGGCGGCTTATTTTGTCGGCATTCAGGTGCCGGCCAATAAGGAGGACAACGTGTCCATGTATGATGGATTGAAATTTGATGCGTTATACGAAAAAATCAGCAACACGTTCCGTTACTATTTTGAAAATGAGAATATACGTATGCTGAAAAATATTCTGCTCATCTCTCAGTTTGACAATCCATCCTGCCGCAGTCTCTATAAGAGAGTGTTTTATGATGAACCGGTGGCTATACAGACCCGGGTATTTCAGCGTATGATGGATATTCATATGTTTCGTTTCGCGGATGCAGGGCAGTTGGCTGTGGAATTTTATGGACCGGTATTTGCCATGATCCATCTGTATGATACCTTTGAGGATGTGGAGGCGTTGTTGAGAAGTCATCTCAGATTGTTTATCCAGTGTTTTGGAACGGAGGAGTTATTATGAAAACAGTGATCGTTTATTATTCAAAAACGGGTTTTACAAGAAAATATGCCAACTGGCTGGCCGATGCGCTGGAGTGTCCGGCGATACCTTTGCATGAGGTGCGTCCGGAGGATTTGGAGCCGGCGCAGATCGTTATATTTGCGTCGTGGTTCCATGCGGGAAATATACAGAAGCTGTCCTGGTTTAAGGAGCAGAAGCTGGGGGATAAAAAGCGGGCGGTTCTCGCTACGGGGGCAACGCCCGGTGAATCGGCTTTGATAAAGGAAGCCTTGGACAATAATTTTAAGACGGATAAGGCGGATTATGCTTTATTTTATGCGCAGAGCGGCCTTAATTATGAAAAGATGGCTTTGGGTGATAAGCTGATGATGAAAGTGTTTGCGTCTATGATGCGAAAAAAGAAGGATAAGAGTGTGGATGAGGAGGAGATGTGCCGGATGATTGGGGATTCGTTTGATGGGTGTCGTAGAGAGTATTTGGAACCGGTGATAAGATGGGTAAAATCGTTCGGGGCGTAGGGGAACCAAAAACGATGCGCTCCGGGGCCGGCTCCCACCGTCAAGGCGCGGTTTGAACAGCGGTTTCGCCATTTAAGAAGGTCTAAGAAGCCAGACGTTTGCTAAGGGCAATCTGGCAAAAAGGTTGGGGGAGTATTCTTTTTTTGCTTCCGTTCTTATACCTTTTTGCCAGATTAACGCAAATGTCTGCCTTCTAAGTCCTTCTAATATGGCTGCAATGCTGTTTAAACCGCGCCTTGACGGTGGGAGCCGGCCCCGGAGCGCATCGTTTTTGGTTCCCCATCGACGTTTTCGTGGACGGAGGTTGGTGAGATGGTTTCATGGGGGAGAGGCCCGGAACTTTTTGAAAATAGAAAAGGAGTTAAAAAGGAGTTAAATATTAAAAAAATTGCTGAAATTTTATGGTGTTTATTGTATAATGATTATGACGCTGTGTTGATGGTGGGCGGGGGCGGTCAGGGGGCTTTGGCTTACTGTTGGCGGCGTTTTGGATGGAATGGGTTACTGCTTACAGGGGTCTGTGGGTGGTGATCGTGTTTTTATTATATATGGCAAGGAGTAGAGATCATGGTGCAAGTGGATTTGCTTTCGGCATTTGACAGGGAGATCGAGGTGCTGGAGCTGACCGATGATTATATGATTTATGCCCTGGATCAGAAAAATGAGATGAAGGATCTCTGTTCGATTGAGCGGATGGATTTTTCGGACCGTCAGATCCGGCGGCTGATTTCCCTGGATTATACAAGGCTTTGGGAATCCTTCCGGACGTATGGGCAGCTGCCGGAATTTTTTTATGCGGTGAATGTCTTGCAGGATTATCGGGTGCGGCTGCGCAGGATCGATAAGCAGACATGGGAAAATGATACGGATTTTCTCATTCAGCCGGAGGGGGAGATTATCAATATTTATTCTCTCAACGAGGATTATATGGTGATTACTGATGAGGTGAAGGCCGACCCGGCGGTTTATGAAAAGTATAATCTTCGGGATGAGGGCCGGCGCTATGTGAATGTCCGTTATCTTTATGAAATTAAGAGTGGCAAAAAGTACCCGATCACGGACAGTCATTTGGACTCACTCACCGAGGACATGCCGGTTCGTAAGATAAAGGGTGAGCCTGTGCTGATCTATGAGGCTTTTTACACGGATGAAGCCGGGGAAGGTTCGGAAAGCTTAAGCGAGCTTTTGACCGTGCCTGTGGATGGATTTATCGCCCATGTAAAGTCGGATGGGCAGGCCGGCTTTAAGGTTCTGGCAGCCGCCGGAGAGGATGGTTTTGATTATGTGCGCCTTATGTCTGCGGAGGATGACCGTATCGTTTATCGCAGGAGGAATATAAATGAGCAAAACGAACAGCTTGTGGCTTTGACGGCACAGGACGACGGCACGTTTGAGCGGGAGATCTTATGCGGATACAATGTTCCGGATATCGGTGAGATATTTTATGACGCAAAGTCTCTTGGCGTATATCATTGCCCGGATGACGAGGATGCCGCACAGAAAACGGTTTATTGCCTCAGCCGGCCGGGAGCGGCATTGACTTATGATGGAAAATACGGTACATTTTCAAGGCTTTTGAAGGATGAACTGCTGGTGACGACGTATTACGATGAGGTATTTGTGAAAGAATATGAATATCACGAGTATGCGGCTATCCATGATTTAAAGAGCGGTCAGGTCAATGCTATTGAAGGCCGGACTGAGGCCGCAGATCATACGCTGGTGCTACTTAGGTCATTTCTGGCGCTCTAAATAATAAAAAGGAGAGATTAATTATGAGTGATTGCAACAATAATTGTGGTTCCTGTTCCCAGGCGGACTGCGCATCAAGACAGGAGAGTTTTTTTGTAGAGGAAAATAAATTCAGTCATGTAAAGCATGTGATCGGTGTTGTCAGTGGCAAGGGCGGCGTGGGGAAATCCCTGGTCACCAGCGAGCTGGCGGTGCTGTTAAACAAAAAAGGCTACAAGGTAGGTATTTTGGACGCCGATATTACCGGCCCGTCGATCCCGAAGATGTTTGGCATCCACGAGCAGGCTCTGGGCAATGACGACGGCATCATCCCTGCGCAGACAGTCAACGGCATCAAGCTTATTTCCATCAATATGATGCTGGATGACGAGGAAACGCCGGTGATCTGGCGTGGACCTGTGCTGGCCGGTGTGGTTAAGCAGTTCTGGAACGAGGTGATCTGGGGCGACATCGATTATCTTCTTGTTGACATGCCTCCGGGAACCGGCGACGTGCCTCTGACCGTATTCCAGTCGCTGCCTGTGAGCGGTATTGTCATTGTCACAAGTCCTCAGGAGCTTGTGGAAATGATCGTAAAGAAGGCTTACAATATGGCTAAGCAGATGAATATACCTGTGGTAGGCCTTGTACAGAATATGAGTTATCTGCTCTGTCCGGACTGTGGTAAAAAGATATTTATTTACGGCGAAGGCAAGGGCGAGGAAATGGCCGCTGCGTTAAATATTCCTTCTTATGCGGCGCTGCCCATTGAGCCGGAGATCGCCAACCTTTGCGATAAAGGGGAAATCGAACAGTTCAGCCATACGTACCTGAATGATATGATCGCCTATATCGAATCGATTTAATGACAGACGGCCGCGTCTGTGAATACGGAGGAAAAAGGATGTTTACTGCAAAAGATTACGCGCTGCCGCAGACCCTTGAGGAAGCCTGGGAGACTCTGATCGCACGCAAAACAAATCATATCGTGGCCGGGTGCGCCTGGCTGCGTATGGGAAGTAAAAGGATCAATACCGCCGTGGATCTATCCGAGGCAGGGCTTGATTTTATCAATGATACCGGTGATACTATCGAAATCGGCGCTATGACCAGCTACCGTACTGTGGAAAAAAGCCGTCTTTTACAGGAAAATTTCGGAGGGATGTTAAGCGCCGCAGTGGCCCCCATTATCGGTGTACAGTTTCGTAACACGGTGACAGTGGGCGGTTCTGTATTTTCACGGTTCGGATTTTCCGATTTTTTGACGCCGCTGATGGTGACCGACGCCACGGTAAAGCTTTATAAGGGCGGTCTGGTGCCTTTGGCGGAGTTTATGGAAATGCCTTATAAAAAGGATATTCTGGAAAAGATTATTCTCCGCAAGGAACCTATGAGCGCAAGCTATCAGAATTTAAGAGGAGCCGAGGCGGATTTCCCTATCGTTAATCTGGCTGTGAGCAAAACCGGTGACGTATATAAGGTGGCTGTGGGCGCAAGACCCCAGAGAGCTGTTCTGGCTCCGGAGACAGCCGCATTTCTTGCCGGTGCTCCCATGGATGAGTGTACGATTGAAAAGGCGGCGGATATATTGACCGGGGAAGTGCCCTTTGGAACAAATATGCGAGCCGGGGCAGATTACCGTCAGAAGATGGCTAAGGTTTTATTAAAACGGGCGTTGAAGGAGGTCTGGGGATGTTAATACATATATTTATCAACGGTGAAAAAAGAAAAATCCACTGCTCCCCGGACGATATGCTTATGGATGTCCTCAGGGATGCCGGTTATAAAAGTGTTAAGTGCGGCTGCGATACGACGAGCTGCGGCCTGTGCACGGTTTGGCTGGAGGGTGTGCCCGTGCTTTCATGTTCCGTGCCGGCGGCCCGCTGTAATAATAAAAATGTCACAACGCTGGAGGGCGTTCAGGAGGAGGCTGAGGTGATCGGCTCCCTTCTTGTGGATGAGGGCGCGGACCAGTGCGGCTTTTGCAGCCCGGGGCTGATTATGAATATTATTGCCATGAAAAAGGAACTTGTAAATCCCACGGAAGCGGATATCAAGCATTATCTGGCCGGAAATCTGTGCCGCTGCACCGGTTATATGAGCCAGTTGCGTGCTGTTAAAAAATACATGGGGGTAGAAGAATGAGATACGTAAGCAGACCCGTACGAAAAGTAGACGGTATGTCTCTGGTTACAGGCAAGCCATTGTATACCAATGACCTGGCGCCGAAGGAATGTCTTATTGTCATGGCACTGCGCAGCCCTCATGCCTACGCCCGTATCCGGGATATCGATGTTTCCAGGGCGCAGCAGGTTAAGGGCGTGGCCTGTGTGCTCACCTACAAGGATGTGCCGGGCGTTCGTTTTACAAATGCCGGCCAGACCTATCCGGAAATGTCGTCCTATGACCGTTTGATCCTGGATGAGTATGTGCGCTATATCGGCGATGAGGTGGCTCTTGTGGCGGCTTCCAATGAAAAGGCGGCGATTCAGGCGTTAAAGCTGATCAAGGTGGATTACGAAGTTTTAACACCCCTTCTCGATTATAAAAAGGCGATCGATAATGAAGTGATCGTCCATAATTACGATGATTATTTTAACCACTATGATTTCCAGGGCGAGGATAATAAGCGGAACATTGTTGTAAACGGTGTGGATGAGCACGGCGATGTGGACAGCGAAATGGCCCGGGCCGACATTATCGTGGAAAATGAATATGAGACTCAGGCTCAGGAGCAGTGCATGATGGAAACGTTCCGCACCTATACCTATCTGGACCACAATGGCCGTCTGTGCGTTGTGTCCTCCACGCAGGTGCCTTTCCATGTGCGCCGTATCCTTTCCCGTGCGCTGCAGATTCCGCAGACGAAGATCCGTGTCATCAAGCCCCGGATCGGCGGCGGCTTCGGCGCAAAGCAGACCGTTGTTTCCGAATTTTATCCGGCCATTGTCACCCTAAAAACCGGGCGGGCGGCCAAGATGATCTATACCCGCAAGGAATCATTTATGGCGTCCAACAGCCGCCATCAGATGAGTATCCGGGTGAAGGTGGGAGCCGATCTTGACGGTACGATCCGCGCTATTGAGCTGACGACCCTGTCCAATCAGGGCGCCTACGGTGAGCATGGCACGACGACTATTGGGCTTTCCGGTCACAAATCGCTACCGTTGTACAATCAGGCCAAAGCCACCCGGTTTCGCTACACCGGTGTTTATACAAATATGATGCCGGCGGCGGCTTTCCGCGGCTATGGCGCGACCCAGGGGCTTTTTGCTCTGGAATCCGCGGTTAATGAGCTGGCGGTGAAGCTGCACATGGACCCGACGGTCCTTCGTGAAAAAAATATGGTGCGCTTTGGCGAGCTCATGCCGGCTTATTACAATGAGCCGCTGACCAGTTCTGCTCTGGACCGGTGCATCCATCGCGGCAAGCAGCTCATCGACTGGGATAAGAAATACCCCCGGGTGGAGATCAGCGATACAAAGGTACGTGCCGTCGGTATGGCTCTGGCTATGCAGGGCTCCGGTATTTCCAAGGTGGATACGGCCGGCGCTGAAATAAAGCTTAATGATGATGGTTATTATACATTAAAGATCGGTGCCACCGACATGGGCACCGGCTGTGATACGATCCTGACCCAGATCGCAGCGGAAACACTGCTGGCCGAGATGGACCAGTTTATCATTGCCCAGGTGGATACGGACATTTCGCCGTTTGATCCGGGCTCCTATGCATCCAGCACCACCTATGTTACAGGTATGGCCGTCTATAACGCAGCCTGTGACCTGAAAAATAAGATCATATTTGCCGGAGCCAAAATCATGGACCCGGATAAATACGATATGCCTCTGGAGCAGTTTAATCCAAAGAAGTTCTACTTTGACGGCGCAAAGGTCATTGAGGTGGCGACCAACCGTACGGTTTCTGTACACGATATTGCCATTCACAATGCTGGCAGCTATCAGGGCAATTACTTAAATGGCACCGGCTTTTACTCCAGCCCCACATCCCCGCCGCCGCTCATGGCCGGGTTTGCGGAAATCGAGCTGGACAAGGAAACCGGTAAGTACGAGGTTATTGATTTTGTCGGCGTTGTGGATTGCGGCACCGTAGTCAATACCAATCTGGCCAGAGTCCAGACCGAGGGCGGTATTTCTCAGGGCATCGGCCTGGCTATGTACGAGGATGTGAAATACAGCGATAAAGGCAAGATGATGACCAATTCGTTTATGCAGTATAAAATCCCATCCCGGGTGGATGTGGGCAATATCCGGGTGGAATTTGAGTCCAGCTACGAGCCCAGCGGCCCTTACGGCGCCAAGTCCATCGGCGAGATCGTTGTCAACACCCCGGCGCCGGCCATTGCCGACGCTCTGCGCAACGCAGTGGGCATTAACATGCGCGAGCTGCCTATGACGCCGGAGAAGGTATTTACGGCTATGGAGGCTCTAAAACGGGAAGAACAGTAACAGAAACGTGACCGTTCAGGCTCTTTGAATCCGGTGTGCGTCCATGGATCTCCCCGGAAAATCATTATAAAGATGACATACAGATGTCCTGTTATCCATGCTATACTGATGAAGTCATAAGCAGTAACAGGCTTGAAGATACGCGAAATTGCCGGCTGCCCATGGCTCCGCCTTTTCGCGTATTTTTATGCGCGCAGCAACGAGCCACATGGGGGAGCTGGTTCATTCTTGTACGACTATCGCGAACCGGCGCAGCGAAGCGGTGCCGGTGGCGCGGAGCAAAAGCCTGCAAGTGCGTCTATGAACATAAAGAATGGGGGATTTGATTATGGCTGCATTTGATTTTAAGAAAGAGTACAAGGATCTGTATTTGCCGAAACAGAAGCCGTCGCTGATCCAGGTTCCGGCGATGAAATATTTTATGGTTACGGGAAAGGGTAATCCCAACACATCCGGGGAGTATGCCAACGCCCTGGGGATTTTGTACGGCTTGTCCTTTACGATTAAAATGAGTAAAAAGAACGGCACTCAGCCGCCAGGCTACTTTGATTACGTTGTGCCGCCGCTCGAGGGGCTCTGGTGGACAAAGACCGGCGGGTTTGACGGCCAGAATATAACCGACAAGGAATTGTTTTGCTGGATTTCCATGATACGCCAGCCGGATTTTGTCGACGAAGACGTTTACGAACAGGCGCGGGCAGCATTGGCAAAAAAGAAACCGGAGCTTGATTTTTCCACAACAGCCTTCGTGGAATTTGAGGAGGGCTACTGCGCCCAAATCATGCATTTGGGCCCTTATGATACGGAGCCGGAAAGTATTGAACGCCTGAATTCCTTTGTGGAGGAACAGGGGCTTGTCACCGATATAACAGAACCGGGCGCTGCATTTGGCAATGCGGTCAATCTGGCGGCGGATTTGAAAACTTACCGCCTGCACCATGAAATTTATCTGGGCGATCCGCGGCGGACAAAGCCGGAGAATTTAAAGACGGTGATCCGGCATCCGGTAAAGAAGATTTAATACTGCCTTGGATAGTAACAGGGAACAAACCGTCACCTCGGATAGGAATAGTTTAGAGGGAATGAACGGTTACATCGGATGATGCAAATATTGAGATGATGGAGGAGACTTCTATGGACGATAAAAAAGCAAGGGATTTTATTTACAGGAATGCGCGGCCGCTGGATATTGCCCGTTGGAAATATCTGTTTGAGGACGGCTGTAAAGAAGACGTATTGACGGCACTTAAAACCTATCAAAATGAGGATGGCGGCTTTGGGCACGCTCTGGAGCCGGACTTCTGGAATCCGGATTCTTCACCGGTCCAGACATGGGTTGCAACAGAAATTGTCAGGGAAATCGATCTGGAAGATAAAACACATCCGGTCATACAGGGAATCCTTCGGTACCTGGCGTCGGGAAAGGATTTTGATGGTCATACATGGGCCAATACCATAGCTTCCAATAATGATTATCCCCATGCTGAGTGGTGGAATTATGATCCTGCACTGGAGCCATCGTATAACCCAACGGCGTGCCTGATCGGTTTTATTTTAAAATTTGCAGACCCGGAAAGTGAGCTTTTTACTTTGGCTTGCACTCTGGCAAAGGAAGCTTATGAGTATTTCAAACAGAACTTTCCTATGGATTCCATGCACACCGTTTCCTGTTTTGTGGAGCTTTACGAATACATGCAGGAGGGCGGGGTTCATACACTCATTGATCTGGCGGAATTTAAAGAACTGCTCCGGAAACGGATACAGCATGTGATCACTTATGATACTGCGAAATGGAATGTGGAATATGTCTGTAAGCCTTCGCTTTTTATCCATTCAAGGACGAGTGATTTCTTTGAGGAAAATCAGGAAATATGTGCGTATGAGCGCGAATTTATATTGGATTCTCAGGAACCTGAGGGCGTTTGGACGATTACATGGTCCTGGGGGGATTATCCGGAACAATGGAGCATCAGTAAAAACTGGTGGAAATCCGATGGGATTATCAAAAATCTGCGATATGTAAAAATGATTCAGGGTTAATGGTTGGTGATCGTTCAGATGAACCAAATGGTTGTAAGTAGTGTGCTTTTACGCTGAATTTACAAATAGTATGTTTTTAAATTATGAAAAGCATGCTATACTAATATCTGAAATGAGACTTTAGCAGTTGTCTGCCCAGGAGAGAAAAGACGAATCACTGTTTATATAGTAAGAAGGATGGTCGGATTTATGACAAAACAAATACATTTGTGGATAGAAGATAAAGAAGGAAAGTCAGGCTTTATTTTTTGGAAGACATTCATGCGGGAATTGTTTCCTGAGATAAATGTGGAGAGCAAAAAGAATAACAGTGAGCTTGTAAAGGCTGTAAAGGACATTACAAATGCGGATAGATATATTATAGTTATGGATAATTCGTTTGATAATCCGGAAGTATACCGTGAGCAGAGCAGATTAAATAAATATTCGGCAGGTAAGGATGTTGTGAAAATTAATCTTATTTGTTTTGAATATTTATTATTGGAATTTAAGGGATTGTTTGATTGGATATATGCCAAAAGAGATGATTTCAGAGAAAAAAGAAAAATAATTATAAATGCAAGAAACACTCTTATAAGCATTATAACTGATGGCAATATGAATTATAAGCAGGCTGAAGAAATCGCACAATACGACAGTAATCTTGAAAAACGAAATATTGAGCAATTAGCAGCCAAGCTTTTATATGATTTAACTCGCAATACTGGATTTGAGGTAACCAAGGGAAAATTGGTGAATGTTGGGTTAAATCCTGTTGTGAGTGGGAAACTAGACAGAAAGATGATGTATGTGGGTTAGACGATTCCAAATTACCTGTTATAGAAAAAATGAAATCTATCTATGAAGGGTCATCGTTAAAATCAGAACTATCTAAGGCAGGATTGGAGGTTACACTGTGATTAGAGTTTACAAAAATATAAACGATATACCAGGTGATATGGAGTATATACAGCTTAATGATATATTTTTTAATGAAATTACCTGTGACTTGCTAGATGATCGAGCCATAGATATTATAAAGCAAATAGATTCATCTGATCTTATTGGAAAATATAAAATCAGAACAAGATTTGGAGATGATATTTTGAATATTGATAAAATATCATCCGGGTGCAAGACGGTACTCAATGTTCTTTATAATCCAGATAAAGTATTTTGGCTGCTCGATTGCGGTGAGAATGCTCTGGAAATTTTATATGGATTTGAAAAAGGAAATGTATACAGCGAGACCGCTATGATTCCGTTTGAAATGAGCCCGGTAGAAGTATGTACAGCGGCTGGGTACAGGGTCATAGATGATTATGAAGTGCTGAAGGAGTGGTGGTATAATGAAGAGTAGACCAATAGTTATGAATCATTATCATAAGGTTCATACAACTTATGTGGTAGATTTCATATTTACCACGAATATAACTTTTTTGACAGGTGATTCCGGACAGGGGAAGTCCGCAGCGTTTTCCTTCTTTAGGGAGGACGCAGCTAAGAATCCACAGTTGCTGTGCTTCAATTATTTGGATCTGCAGAAGGATATTATGGGCCTGATCACCAGCGCGGAGGGAAAGCTTATTGTTGTGGATAATGCTGATCTGCTGCTGACAGATAAGATAAGAAAATATATTGCTTTAGATGGAAAAAACCAGTATTTGCTCATTGGCCGGGATCCTGGAAATCTTTATGCTACTAAAGATAATATCTTTGAACTTGTCAGTGAGCAGAAGGGTGAAAAGACAGTGTTTAGGATTCAGGCATTTGAGTAAATATTACGGTTGGAAATTTGATGAAGGGGATACGGCATAATGTCTGTATCCTCTTTAGTTATGTGTACGGCATTCGCAGTCGTCATTATAAGGTTGTTTTTAATTGAAAATAACGTCGGTAAGTCATTGGATTTTGCATCTGCCCATGTTATAATAGGAGTTGCAGTAAATAGGAATTGCACTGATGCGCAAGCAGGTCATGGATTTCTTTCAGAAATCCGTGACAAGTTATAATAGGAATGGTAAAGTGCAGACCAGGAGGTATAAATTGGAGATAAATATACGGGAATTAATTTTTTATTTGAATATACATGTTGGCAGTGTGATTTCAGTGGTCGGCTCCGGTGGTAAAACTACGTTGATTTCGGCGCTGGCGCGGGAGCTTTCAAAGCGCTGCCGTGTCTGTGTGGCCGCCTCAACGAAAATGAAATATCCCGGCGCAGGGGAGTGTGACCGTCTGATTTTGCGGGGGAGTCCGCAGATGCTGCAGCCGGTAACCGTTCCGGGGATTTATTATGTGGCGGATGAGGAGGTGCCGGGGCATAAGCTCCATGGTTTTTCACAGGAGATGGTGGACTGGGCCCGGGCCAATACGGATGTATTGCTGATCGAGGCCGATGGCTCCAGGACACTCCCGCTAAAAGGATGGTCGGATTATGAGCCGGTAGTGATCCGGGAGACGGATACAACTATAGGGGTGATGCCCGTATTTTTGCTGGGAAAGCCTGTGGATGAAACCAATGTTCATCGTTTTGATGCGTTTTCACAGATCACCGGAGCAAAACGCGGTGATATTTTGACGGCGGAACATATGCTCCGGCTGATTGAAAGCCCCAAAGGCCTGTTTGGAAAAGCTGTGGGAGAAAAGGTGCTTTTCTTTTCACAGGTTCAAAATGAGGCCCAGGAGGATATGGCTAATGCAATTGTGGATGCCGGGGATTTATCCTTTATAGATAAGATCATTATTGGCTGTATTTATTCAGATGACAGCGGTGACCCAGGCTGCCCGCTGACGAGCACTGAATGTGATGGAGAAATGAGTAAAGGGGCCGGGATATGAGGGTTGCGGCAATCGTGATGGCATCCGGTTTTTCGTCACGGATGGGGCAAAATAAGCTTTTGATGGAATACCGAGGAAAAGCGCTGGCTGAGCATGTACTGGATACGGTGAAGGGCATTGATTTTGATAAGACTGTGGTTGTGACATGTCACGAAGCTGTGGCAGCAATGGCGGTAAAAAAGCAGATGACCGTAGTAATCAATGAGCACCCGGAGCTTGGACAGAGCCAGTCGGTGATTCTCGGAACAAAAGCTGCGGTCGGCAGCGTGACCGGCAGTGTGGGTGGTTGCATGGGCGGCAGCGCAGCCCGCAGTGTAGGCGACAGCATGGCCGATAGCGCAGCCCGCAGCGTGGATGATAACATGGCCGACCGTGGCAGCGATACACCCGAAATCGACGGGCTGATGTATTTTACAGCGGACATGCCGTTTTTGAAAAAATCCACTATTGATGCACTTTTGGGAAAGTTTGAATGCTGCCCGGATGCCATTATTCGGCCGAGATATTCGGGAAAAGCAGGAAGCCCGGTGATATTTCCCAGCAGTCTGGCCGGGGAGCTTTGCCATATTCAGGGGGATAATGGCGGCCGGGAGGTCATTGCCCGCCATCCGGAAAGCGTCGTTTATGTGGATATCTCAGATGGAAAGCAGGGTGTGGATATTGATGATCCACAGGCGGCAGCGCAGTGGCTGGCCTGAAAGGCCACGGCAACAGCGCAGTGAAACTGGCCAAAGGGCTACGGCAATAGCGCAGTGAGACTGGTCGAAAGGCCACGGCAATAGCGTAGTGAGACTGGCCAAAGGGCCACGGCAACAGCGCAGTGGCTGGCCGAAGGACTGGGATGCTTTAAAAGCGGTTTAAATATTAAGAGAGGTATTTATAATGAAAATAAGTGATTGTCTAATTATCGTCCGGGGCGGCGGGGATCTGGCTACCGGGACGATATACTGCCTGCATCAGTGTGGTTTTAAGGTGCTCGTGCTGGAGACCGGGAAGCCGACCACCATACGCCGCCAGGCGGCTTTCAGTGAGGCTATGTACCAGGGTGAGGCGGTTGTGGAGGATGTTCGGGTGCGCAGAGTGGCTGACCGGGCGCAGATGGAACAATGCTTTGCAAACGGGGATATCCCCATGGTGGAGGACGCGGACGGTTCATGGATCGAAGCTTTGAAGCCGGACATTCTCGTGGATGCCATTATTGCGAAAAAGAATCTGGGAACAAACATAGATATGGCGCCGCTGGTCATTGGCCTGGGCCCCGGCTTTACCGCGGGGATGGATGTGCACGTGGTGGTTGAGACGATGCGCGGACATCATCTTGGACGGATACTGACCGACGGCAGCGCCATTGCTAATACAGGTGTTCCCGGGATGATCGGCGGTTATAGTAAGGAGCGGGTGATCCATTCTCCGGATGCGGGCGTTATGAAAAATGTAGCTGCCATCGGTGATGTGGTAAAGAAGGGAGATATTATCGCATATGTGGACGATACTCCGGTATATGCCACATTGGACGGTGTGCTGCGGGGGCTTCTAAAAGATGGCCTGACGGTCACCCGGGGCTTTAAGATTGCCGATATCGACCCGAGACTTTCAGAACAGAAAAACTGCGTGACCATCTCAGATAAGGCGCGGACCATTGCCGGAGGTGTGCTCCAGGCGGTATTAATGTATGGAAATATTGAAAAATAGGTAATTACGCTGGAATTGCTATGCCCATCGGGCATGTACAAAATTAATACCGGCGTATGAGTGCGCTTCATGCTTAAATATATGTATACAAATAGAGGTGTTTGTATGGAAAATGATAATATGCAGGGAACGATGCCCGTAAACACGGAAAGCCTTCGTCAGCGGGTATTGCCCGGGGATGGACGGGTCTATTTGACACAGCTTTGCGCCACAGGTGGCTGCGGGGCTAAGATTCCCGCGGGAAAGCTGGCGGATGTGGTGCGCAGGCTGCCGGTCATAAAAGATGAAAACCTGCTGGTTGGTTTTGATTATGCAGATGATGCCGGGGTTTACAAGCTCAGCGATGATCTGGCAATGATACAGACGCTGGATTTTTTTCCGCCGATCGTGGATGATCCGTATATTTACGGGCAGATTGCGGCGGCCAATGCACTCAGTGATGTGTATGCCATGGGCGGCGTTGTGAAAACTGCTATGAATATCGTCGGTTTTCCGGAATTTCTGGATGAGGAGATTTTGGGCCGGATTTTATTGGGCGGCGCAAAAAAGGTGGCGGAGGCCGGTGCGGTTTTATGCGGCGGCCATTCTATTAAAGATAATGAGCCCAAGTATGGCTTATCGGTGACCGGAATCGTCCATCCGGATAGGATCCTTGCTAATAAAGGAGCAAGGCCGGGAGATCTGCTCATTCTTACAAAAAAGCTGGGTGTTGGCATCGTCACCGCTGCGCATAAGGTGGATTTGGACCGGTACGGCGCCTTTGACGAGGCCGTGGAGAGCATGACATTGCTCAATAAGTATGCCTGCGAGTCCATGGACGGCTGTGAGGTCCACGCCTGCACCGATGTGACAGGCTTCGGTTTCCTTGGGCATCTTCACGAAATGGCTGAGGCCTCTGAGGTTGGCGTCCTCATATATAAGGAAAGGCTTCCGGTGATCAAAGCCGCATATGATTATGCGAAGGATTTCATTATCACCTGTGCCGCTCAGAGAAACCGGCATTATGTGGGTGAAAATGTGGAATTTATCGAGGATGATTATGCGTTTGAGGAGCTTATGTTTGATCCCCAGACAAGCGGAGGGCTTTTGATCGCCTGTGACAGCCGCGATGCCCATAAGCTATTGGATCAGATCAGAATCCGTCAGCCGTGGGCGGCTATCGTAGGCCAGGTGACTGAAAAAACTGAGCGGCAGATCACGGTGTTATAGGGGTTTTCATATGATTTAACAGGAATCGCACGGATGTACGGGTGGTCATAGATTTTTTTGAAATTTGTAAAAATTATAATATTATGTATGCGAGGAGGATTTGAATATGTATTATGTGGATGCGAGAGGGCTTGTGTGCCCAAAGCCGGTAATACTGGCTAAAAAAGCATTACAGGAGCACAGAGAAATTATAATTGATGTGGATAATGAAATGTCCTGCGAAAATTTACAGAAAATGGCAGGAGTGATGGACCTTTCCTGTGAGGTAAAAGCGGAGGGCAATGTTTTCAGCCTGACCTTAAAGGCCTGTAAGGATGATATGAAGACGGATTTAAAGGAAGCTGATGCAGTGCCGGTGACGCCGGCTGTGAATCAGAATTATATTGTCGTCCTATCCTCACAGTTTGCCGGCTACGGAAATGATGAGCTGGGCGCGGCGCTGATGAAAAGTTTTATTTATACATTGACCGAATCGGAACAGTTACCGGAATGCATGGTGTTTTATAACGGCGGCGTGCATCTGACTACGACCGGTTCTGGTGTTTTGGAGGATCTTCATCGCCTGGAGGCTGAGGGGGTAGAGATACTTTCCTGTGGTACATGCTTAAATTATTATGGCCTGAGCGATGCGCTGGAGGTCGGAAAGGTTACAAATATGTATGAAATCGTCGAACGGCAGCGTCTTGCCGGGAAGGTCATACGTATATAAGAAGCTGTGAAAAAGTTTTACATGACCGCCACAGCTTGTGTAAGATTTAAATAGTAAATGTCGTGCTGCTGTTTATGGGATTGCCTGTAAGCAGCAGTTTTTTTATAAATATATTGACAAGTATACTTGGCAGGATTATAATTAAGATGACAAGTAAACTTGGCAATGCGAAGGGGGGTAAATTATGGATAAAGAAGAAATTCTGGAAAAGAGCAGAGATGAAAATTGGCCGACAGATGAAATGGCCAGACAAAATCGTCTGCGCAGGCTTGTTTTTGGAGATATCGGTGTTGTCATATGTGCAGCTATTTTAGCTATTTATAAGGTTGTGTATATGAATGAGGCGCCATGGGATATTATTTCGCTGCTGTTTGCATTTAATTTCTTTGCCACTTTATATGATGTATTTACGAGACGGAGGATTTGGGAGAAATTACTTTATCTTCTGTGCGCCTTGTTTTTTCTGGCGGTTAGTGCATACTTTTTTTATAAGTTTATGACAGGAGCGATGTGATGGACGACCGATTAATTTTAAAAAACCGATTGAAGGACGTCCGTGGGGAAAAGAATCTGTCTCAGGCTCAACTGGCGGAGCTGGTGGGCGTTTCCAGGAATACGATCAGCTCCATTGAAACCGGGAAATTCATTCCCACGGCAAAACTGGCATTAATACTGGCCATTGCTCTTGATCAAAAATTTGAGGATTTATTTTATTTTTAAATATTACAATAAAGCGGAGTTGTTTCTGACGTGAAACAGCACATACATAATCCCTCTAAGGTGGCAGCTTTTATGTTTAAGCGGTCCGCTTTAGAGGGATTTTTGCGATAGCAAAGCAATGGTGGAACATAAAAATACGAACATAATACAAAATTAAACATAGAATGTTAACCGAATCTTTACCGGACATCTGGTAATCTTATAAAAGAGTGAATGAAAGGATAGGATATCAAATGAGACTGCTGATTATTGAGGACGAACCGGACCTGCGCAGCGCGCTGTGTGCCGGACTGACGAAAAAAGGGTATATTACAGACGCCGCGGCCGATGGTAATGAAGGCTATGAGCTGGCGCTCGTTAATAACTATGACCTGATCCTGCTGGATCTGAATCTTCCGGGGATGGATGGTCTGACGCTGCTGAAAAAAATCCGTGAGAAGGATCTTTTACAAAAGGTGCTGATCCTGTCCGCGCGCAGTGCTTATGAGCAGCGCATCGAGGGGCTGGATCTGGGCGCAAATGATTACCTTGTAAAGCCCTTTGATTTTGGTGAGCTTGAGGCGCGGGTGCGCTCCCTTCTCCGCCGGAGCTTTACACAGTATAATACGGTCATCCATTTCGACCGCTTCCGCCTGGATACACGTGTCCGGTTGGTTTATACCGATGATAATGAGGTGGTCAACCTTACACCCAAGGAATTTTCCATACTTGAATATTTGCTGTTGAATCGGGGAAATGTGGTCAGTGCCGGGGAATTGATCGAACATGTATGGGCCAGTGATGACAGCCTTTTTTCCAATTCCATCAAGGTCCATATGAGCGCGCTGCGGAAAAAGCTGGCGGCGTACAGCAGCAATGAAATTATTATTAATATGAGAGGCTCCGGGTACCGTATCAAAAAGCCGGACAATGATCATCTTTGAAACGAGAGGAGGTTCCCTATTGAAAAATATATCGCTTCGTATGCGTCTGACCCTGTATATTGTATTGCTGCTCACCGGTCTTTGCGCCTTACTTACCGCACTTTCCATGTACAATGCCGACCGGTCATTTGTGGTTCCCAATCTGATCAATGAAGCCGGGGAGAATGAGCAGGAAGAACTGTTTTCGCAGACGCCCGATGGCGCCTATAAAATAGAACTCATCCCCGAAGACGCTGACCCGGCCGGGGAT
Source organism: Lachnospiraceae bacterium (assembly GCA_902363555.1). GTDB lineage: Bacteria > Bacillota > Clostridia > Lachnospirales > Lachnospiraceae > Catenibacillus. The sequence continues at coordinate 400,598 of CABJAM010000003.1, forward strand.
GCTGATCTTGCAGTTCTGCTGCTGGATGCTCAGACAAGCTTTAAAACCGCCAGTATTTGCATTATGATCGCAGTGATCATTGGAGGAGGGATATTGACATATTTTATCCTGGGGCGGGCGCTAAAGCCTCTTGGCCGGTTAAGTACTGAAATCGAGAATATGACCGAAAATGGCCTTTCGCAGCCAATCGGTGGCTTTCAGACCAATGATGAGGTAGGCTGTCTTGCGGCTTCCTTTAACCAAATGCTCAAGCGGCTGGATAAAGCATTTTCGGATCAGAAGCGCTTTTCGTCGGATGCGGCGCATGAGCTCAAAACTCCTCTTGCAGCGATCAAAACGAATATTGATGTGCTTCATCTGGATGACCATCCGGCCAATGAGGATTATGAAAAAACGATTCAGGTCGTAGAAAAGCAGACCGGGCGTATGATTAAGCTGGTGGATAATCTTTTTACTATGACGGCACAGCGCAGCTATGATTTTAACGACACGGTGGATTTTGACCGTATGTTTGACAATATCCTTTCGGAGCTCATGCCCCGTATCCGTGAAAAAAATCTTTCAGTGACTGTTCAACCTATGGGGATTAAGACAACGGCCAACAGTGTGATGCTCACCCGGGCATTTTCCAATTTAGTAGAAAATGCAGTTAAGTATAATGTGGATGGCGGTAAAATCCAAGTCTGTGCAAGTATCAATGAAAAGCAGTACACTATATCGGTTTCGGATACGGGTATTGGAATACCGACAGAAAAGCTGGACGACATATTTGCGCCTTTTTACCGTATTGACAAATCCCGCTCAAAAACCGAAGGTGCCGGGCTGGGGCTGTCCATTGCTTCTGAAATTATCCACAGGCATGGCGGAACGATCACTGCTGCGGTTGAACATGGAAAAACTGTTTTTTTTGTAACTTTGCCCGTAATCTTTACCGGTTCTTAATTCTTACTGCTTTATAATAAAGCCACTGAATGAAGTTATGGAGGCATTTATGAATACAAACAAAAAGGATAAAAAGAAACGAATAAAAGTGATTTCCGGCACGATCATAGCTGTGCTTTGTATATGTATAGCCAGCTATGTGTACATAAAGGGCGCCGGAAAAAGCAGTGAGTCACAGACCCCCTTGAGGGAATACACGGTCCAGCGGGGGGATATCACAGCAGGAGTTACGGGAAGCGGTACGATCAGTTTTGATACCGATGCTCAGAATTTCTCAGAGCCCGTCCGGATCAGGGAATATTTTGTGGATAAAGGGGCAAGGGTTAAAAAAGGCGACAAGATCGCGGCGGCCGATTTGGACTGGCTCCAGGAAAGGGTTGATGAGGCTTCTGCCGAGCTGGAGAAAGCCGCAAATATGCTGTTACAGGCCGAAAATGCCAAAACAGTCAGTGCGCTGAATCAAAAGAAGGAGGAGGCCGGAGCGTCATCGGCTATCGCCGGTGCACAAAGTGCTGTCGATCAGGCCCAGCAGGAGGTGGATTCCGTTCGCCGGCAGATCGATGGCGTGGATATACAGATAAATGAAATCGACGCCCAGCTTGCGGCGCTGCCGGGCGATGACGCAGGTGCGGAAAACTCGCAGGATCTGCCAAACATCCCGGAGGAAGCCACGTATGTTCAGGTGAACCCTCTCGAAGATTCTGTGCAGACACAGACTCCGCCGGATATCCCGGAGGAAGCCGTGCTGATGCAGCAGGCCGCCCTGGAGGAAGCCGGGCCGGGATCGCCGGACAACGAGCCGGAGCAGCCGGACAACGAGCCAAAGCAGTCAGATAACGAGCAGGAGCGGCGGAGTAATGAGCCGGAGCAGACAGATGCCGGGTCGGAGTCGCCGGACAACGAGCCAGAGCAGCAGGATAGTGAGCCGGAGCAGCAGGATACCAATCCGGAGCAACCGGACACATCCCAGGAGTCTCCGGGAGCATCCGATGATCAGAGGAACGCTCTGGAAGCCCGGAGGGCGGCGTTAAATGCGCAGCGGAAAGAACTGCAGGCGCAGTTGGAGGATGCGCAGGCTTCCTTGAATGCAGCAATTTCAGCAAAAGAACAGGAGGCGCAGCAATATTATAAAACAAGTGGGATCGATAAGCAGATCGCGGCCGCTTCCCAAAAGGATTTGGACGCCACGGTGAGCTCTGCAAAGATCGATGTGGATATGGCTCAGAAAAAGCTGGACCGTTTAAAAGCACTTGCGCAGGACCCGAATCTATATGCCAGCCGCGACGGTGTCCTTCTTGAGCAGGGGTACACACCGGGGCAGGAGACGACCGCAGATATTGCTGTCGCTCAGGTCGGCGATCCGTCCAAGATTACCGCACAGTTTTCCATTCCTCAGACAGATATTGGAAAAATAACGGAGGGGCAGGATGTGGAGCTGACATTGGATGCCTTTGGTGACCGTAAGTTTACGGGCACGGTTGTTGGGCGCACACTGGTGCCGATCAAAGACAGCAGCTCTGTTTCTTATCTTGTCAACGTCAGTGTTGATCCGGAGGATGCCGAGCTTTTGACTGGAATGACGGCGAACGCCCAGTTTATCATTAAACAGGTAAAGAATGTCTTAAAGCTGTCCAATAAGGCAATCTTTGTGGAAGACGGGAAGCAGTATGTCCGGATGCAAAATGAGGATAAGACGCTGCGCAAGGTGGAAATTGAAACAGGCTTTTCCGACGGAAAGACAAGCGAGATTACGGGCGGGCTCTCAGAGAACGATATCGTAGTCGTTGAGAGGTGATGCTATGAGGTTGTCAGAAACACTGCGCATCGTATGGATTAATCTGATGCAGAACAAATTCAAAGTATTACTTACATCGCTGGGGATCATTGTCGGCGCGGTAACGATTGTTATGGTGATCGCTATCGGCCGCGGCGGTGAGGCTGAGATCGCAGGACAGTTTAAGGGGCTCAGCGCTGAAACAATCTACGTAAACCCGGATTATAACCGGGCCTTTGATTCAGGTCTGAACACAGATCAGATTCCAAAGCTGTCTGTTGATGATATGAAACAGATGCTTTCCGAAAATAGTTATTTGAATGACATTACAATGCGCATTAATTATTATAAGGATGTTTTTATGAACGGCCAGAAGGATTCCATGCAGGTCACCGGCGTGCTGGAAAATTATGAGCAGGTTCATAATCTGCCTGTTTCTGAAGGAACAAACATTACCGAGGAGCATGTGGAGTATGAAAATCGGGTAGCCGTTATCGGCGACGAGCTGGCGCAAAGGTACTTCAAAGGACCCGAGGACGCCGTTGGAAAAACGATTAAGATCGGTGAACAGCAGTACACGATCATTGGAGTGCTGGAACGCAAGGGGGATGGAATGCAGGGGGTAAACCCGGATGATACGATATTTATTCCTCTGACGACCGGCCAGCGGTATTTTAAGGATGCCGACGCCATTCCCCAGATCGTGGCAATGGCCAACAGTGTGAAGGATGTTGCCGCCGCCATAAACCAGCTTCATGGAACACTGGATTATATTCTGGATGATGGCAGTATCTATAAGCTGGAGGATGCGGGCAGCCGGATCGACGCGGCGATGGAATCGGCCCGGACTATGAATGTTTTATTAATGTCCGTGGCGGCAATCGTATTTATTGTCGGTGGTATCGGTATTATGAATGTATTATTCGTCTCCGTCAAGGAACGGACCCGTGAAATCGGTATACTCAAAGCGCTTGGCAGCTCAAAAAAAGATATTATGAGCCAGTTTCTGCTGGAATCCGTCATCATCAGCCTGATCGGGGGCATTGCCGGTGTGGCGCTGTCCTATGCATGCATGCCGCTGATGGTTTACACCGATGTACCCGTTTTGCCCACACTGGACGGGAAATTGATTGCATTGTTATTTGCGGTCATCACAGGAACGCTGTTCGGTTTTTATCCGGCCTATAAGGCATCGCGGCTGAAACCGATTGACGCATTAAATTATGAATAAAAGGAATGAAAGGAAGAATTAAAATGAAAAAAATAATGATATTAATATTCTCAACACTGATGATCTTCTCGCTTATGGCATGCTCTGCATCTCAGAAGGATGTATCCGGCACGGACCAAAATAAGACAAAGGATACTGCGGCTGGAAATACTCAGGCCGGAGATGATCAAACGGAGGAGGTTTTTGGAAAGGTTTCATCCATTGTGGGAAATGAACTTGCTCTAGATGTTGCAAAGATGCCGGAGGAATATCTCAATGGGCCTGAAAACGAGGACGATGGCGCGGCTATGGATGGTGGAAGCGGAGAAGTAACGATTAGTGGTCAGGGAAGTGGAGACGGAAACGACAGCGGTTCCAATGAGGATTCGCCGCAGATTGCCATGATCGGGAAAAATGGCGGTGTGCAGATGATCAACCCGGATGATATACCGAAAATGGAACTGGAATATACCGGTGAGCAAAGAAAGCTTACGATCCCCGCAGGACTTCCGGTGACTGATGCCTATGGCAATGCTATGAAATCTTCGGATCTGAAGGAGGGCAATGTCCTTAAAATTTCCTTTACCCCGGAGGGCACAATTTCTTCGATTGATGTTATGGAGTAGGCGATGGGGCATTTGATTACTCTTGAGAATGTCAATAAAACTTATACGATGGGCGAGGAGCGGCTCCATGTGTTAAAGGATATATGTCTGGAGGTCGAACAGGGCGAATACGTGACGATTCTGGGGCCGTCCGGCTCAGGTAAATCTACCTTGATGAATATTATCGGATGTATGGATACGCTGGACTCAGGAACCTATGATTTTGACGGTGAAGCAGTACATACATTTAGCGACAGTCAGATGACACTGCTGCGCAATCAGAAAATTGGGTTCATTTTTCAGAAATATCACCTGATCCCGCAGTATACGGCGCTGCAAAACATAATTATGCCATTGCTTTTGCGGGGCATGACCCGCAGGGAAGCCATCGAAACGGCCAAGGAGAGCATCCACCTGGTGGGCCTTTCGGAGCGGATGATGCACCGGCCCAGTGAGCTTTCCGGCGGGCAGCAGCAGCGCGTGGCGATCGCCCGGGCGCTGGTCACACGGCCGGCGCTGCTCCTGGCCGACGAGCCCACAGGAGCTCTGGACTCGGCGACAGGAAAAGAGATATTAAAGCTGTTCAAACAGCTTAATGATTCGGGAAATACGATCATTATGATCACCCATGATGTTAATGTTGCCAGGTCGAGTCAACGCATTCTGGCGATCAGTGACGGACAAATTCAATAACGCCTTCATCCAGTCTGGCCACTCTGGCTAAAGAGTAGACATTAAGACCCTGGTCGATGAGTCTCTGGCGACCCTTCTGAAAGGATTTTTCAATAAGAATACCGATGCCGGCAATCTTTGCTCCGGCGGTCTGTGCCAGACGGACAGCGCCGGTGGCGGCTTCACCGTTGGCAAGGAAATCATCCACGATAAGTACAGTGTCATTTTCATTGACATAATCCAGTGACAGCGTCAGCTCATAGCTCGTGCCCTTGGTAAAGGATGTGATATTCGTCTGAGCAACATTGCTGTTGAGAATTTTAGAGGTCTGCTTTTTAAGTATGATCATAGGCACGCCCAGATGCATGGCGGTGTAAACGCTTGGGGCGATACCGGAGCTTTCGATGGTAAGGACCTTCGTCACATGACAGTCTTTAAAATAACGGGCAAACTCCTTTCCAATTTCATTCATCAGATCAGGGTCTACCTGGTGGTTAATAAAACTGTCCACTTTCAATATGGACGTACTGAGCGCTCTGCCCTCGGCTAGGATTTTATCTTCTAATAGTTTCAAATATCTCACCTCAAAATTATTGTACAAATAGCAGTGCACCGTTATGCTGCACTGCTATTTGCCTTTCGGACATTATATCACAGAATATGTCGAAATAAAAGAACTAAAAATTATTAATTATTTCACAAACCCAACATATTTATTTTGTATACTAATGTTAAATTTGATATAATATAGTAACGGTTCGGCTCCCTCTGAACTGTTATAAAAATATATAAAATTTGATAAATTCCTGTGAGGTGCAGTTATGGAAAATTTAAAAATTCTCGTGGTTGATGATGAGAGCCGTATGAGGAAGCTGGTAAAGGATTTTTTGTCGAAAAAGGGCTACGACGTGATCGAGGCGGAAAACGGCGAGGAGGCTGTGGACAAATTTTTTGAGACAAAGGATATCGCACTGATCTTATTAGATGTTATGATGCCAAAGATGGATGGCTGGGAGGTTTGCCGGGAAATACGGAAGATGTCTCAGGTGCCTATCATTATGCTGACGGCCAAAAGTGATGAGAAGGATGAGCTTCTCGGCTTTGAGCTGGGCGTGGATGAATACATTACTAAGCCGTTCAGCCCGAAGATCCTTGTGGCCAGAGTCGAGGCTATTTTACGCCGGACCAATGTGATCGGTCCGGACGATATTATCGAGATCGGCGGAATCCGTCTGAATAAGGCCGCGCACGAGGTGACCATCGACGGCGAGTCTGTGGAGCTGAGTTTTAAGGAGTTTGAGCTTCTCACATATTTTGTGACAAACCAGGGTGTGGCCCTTTCCAGAGAGCGTATATTAAACAATGTATGGAATTATGATTACTTTGGCGATGCCCGCACCATTGACACCCATGTGAAGAAGCTGCGCAGCAAGCTAAAGGATAAGGGGGAGTATATCAAAACCATCTGGGGTATGGGCTATAAATTCGAGGTTTCGAAATAGCATGCTCCGGGAAAAATACTTTGAAAAGGGTGGTACCCATGAATAAATCCCTGAGATTAAAATTATCGATGATGTTGATGGTCATCGTCCTTGGCATCGTTGTGTGCAGCAACCTGATCAGCGGCCTGTTTTTAGGTGATTATTACTTATATAGTAAGCAGAAGTCGCTCATTGAAACTTATAACGATATCAACCGCGTTTATACATTGAATGATGCGATCATCAGTGGCAGCGAAAATACTGACAGTATCCAGGTTGCATTGCTGCTCGATGAAGAATTTCAAAACAGCCTGGAGCGTATCAGTGAAAGCCGCGGTATGTCGATTTTGATATTTCGTCTGAAAAGGATACAAACCAATATACTTGATATGACAAATAAGCGCGTTTATATGTACCCCATTTATTCATCTATGGGAAACCAGCAGTATGATATCGATAATCCCGAGCAAAAAAATATGTTTCAAGATTTTTGGAGTGGAAAGGGAACGACGCTCAAAGAGACTCAGGACTATCAGATTACGAAAATGTATGTTCAGCGTTTGGGGAATGACTATATTTATTTATCGGCGTTCCTGGATAATGGTGACAGTATTTTACTGCGTGCCTCCGTGGACAGTATTGAAAACAGCGTGAATTTATCCAATCGGTTCTCCATGTATATTTCACTGATCATGCTTGTAGCCGGGGCGATCATCGTCTACATCATTTCCAGAAACTTTACACAGCCCATCCTGGATCTGGCGCAGATCGCCGCGCATATGTCAGAGCTGGACTTTACCACAAAATATGAGGTGGGGCGGCAGGATGAGATTGGTGTACTGGGCAACAGCATGAATTACCTGTCCACCACGCTGGAGACGACGCTGGGTGAGCTGAAGCTGGCCAATGCCCGGCTGCAAAAGGATTTGGACCGCAAAACACAGATTGATAATATGCGCACGGAATTTTTGTCCAATGTTTCCCACGAGCTCAAGACCCCCATTGCCCTCATCCAGGGCTACGCGGAAGGCCTGATGGAAAATATCAACGACGATGAGGAAAGCCGGAATTTTTACTGTGACGTGATCATGGACGAGGCGTCCAAGATGAACAATATTGTCAAAAAGCTGCTGAGTCTGAACCAGCTTGAATTTGGCGAGAACAATATTAATATGGAGCATTTTGACGTGGCCGGCGTCATAAAAAATATGCTGTCGGCATCCGATATACTATTCAAGCAAAAAGAAGTAACTCTGGAATTTCAGTCGGAAGCGGAGGTTTATGCCTGGGCCGATGTTTATATGGTGGAGGAAGTGTTCAATAACTATCTTTCCAATGCATTTAATCATGTGGACGGCGAGAAACGCATACAGGTGCGCATTAAAAAGGATGAGCAGCATGTGCGGGTCTCGGTATTTAATACCGGCCATCCTATTCCTGAGGACGATATTGATAAAATCTGGGGTAAATTTTATAAGGTGGATAAGGCGCGCACCCGAGAGTATGGCGGCAGCGGTGTCGGTCTGTCCATTGTCAAGGCCACCATGGACCTGCTGGGCCAGGCCTACGGTGTGGAAAATAAAGAAAACGGCGTGGAATTTTGGTTTGAACTGGATGCGACCAATGGCGTTCCCGCGATAAGGGATCAGAAATAAAAAAAGCCGGTATATACGGCCAGGCAGATTCACACATCTGCACATCCGTATATGCCGGCTTTCTTCTGTGGCTTCACACCTGCGCAGGCAGGTGAAGCCGATGTCATAAATTATGTATCTGAGATGCGTCTTTGTATTACAGTTCGATTTTGCCGGAAAAGTCATCATTGATAACGTAGTAAGCGGCATTCTCTTCCGGTTTGATATACAGATTCAATGTCTTGATATCCTTCACTTTGTTTCCTTCAGCAACCCAGAGCTCTTTAGCTGCGGCAACAAGTGCTTTATCCTCTGTCTGCTTGCCGGCATATTCTACATATAAAGCTGTTTTCATGGTAATCCTCCTTAAGAAAATCAATGAAAATAATGACATTGCTATCATAGTATAAATCGTCAGCCATTGCAAACATTAATTTTCTTCGGGCTTAAGTGCGGATTAAAAAAATAACAAAGTTTTTCGGTAAAAAGCCCCCAATTTCAAAATATCCGAAGAAAAGTTTATTCTCCGGACAAAATGCAATTGTAAATTTCAAATAAAATTGATAAAATAATTTTATGTTTGTGAATGAAAACGTAGAAAAAAACCGGGATTTTCTTAAATGTAGGAATTGCTCTGTAAAAATGCATGGATTTCAGTTAAAATAGATATATGACAATAACTCAATAGTCCCCCGGAACTGTTACATACGAATAAAGGAGTTGGATAAAATGATCGCAATAATTGATTATGATGCCGGTAATTTAAAAAGCGTGGAAAAAGCGTTGGATCATCTGGGAGAAACGCCGGTGATCACCCGTGACCGGGATGAGATCCTGGCGGCGGATAAGGTAGTGCTGCCCGGTGTGGGCGCTTTTGGCGACGCCATGGACAAGCTGCACAAATACGACCTTGTAAATACGATCTATGACGTTGTCGATAAAAAGACACCGTTTATGGGGATCTGCCTTGGGCTGCAGCTTATGTTTGAGCGCAGCGATGAGAGCGACGGCGTCCGCGGCCTTGGGCTGCTGCCCGGGGAAATATTAAAAATCCCGCCGTCCGGTGATCTTAAAATCCCTCATATGGGCTGGAATTCACTGTCGATCCGCCCGGGAACACGTCTTTTTGAAGGAATCGACGATCAGGCTTACGTTTATTTTGTCCACTCCTATTACTTAAAAGCAGCCCATGCGGATGATGTGGCGGCCAGCACCTTTTACAGTGTGGATATCCATGCCGCAGTGGAGCATGAAAATATTTTTGCCTGTCAGTTCCACCCGGAGAAAAGCAGTGATGTAGGTTTGAAAATACTTAAAAATTTTGCAGCATTATAGGAGGCGGCTATGTTTACAAAAAGAATTATTCCGTGCCTGGATGTCAATGACGGAAGGGTCGTTAAGGGTGTCAATTTTGTCAATTTAAAGGATGCCGGTGATCCGGTGGAAATCGCCGCGGCCTATGATAAGGCCGGTGCGGATGAGGTAGTGTTTCTCGATATTACCGCTTCCAGCGACAGCCGTAATACGGTGGTAGAGCTTGTGCGCAAGGTTGCGCAGAAGGTATTTATCCCATTTACTGTCGGCGGGGGTATCCGCACCGTGGAGGATTTTCGCGTATTGCTGAGGGAAGGCGCCGACAAGATTTCCATTAATTCATCGGCCATCAATACGCCGGAGCTGATCAGTCAGGCGGCGCTGAAATTCGGCAGCCAATGCGTCGTTGTGGCCATTGACGCCCGACGCAGGGAGGACGGCAGCGGATGGAATGTCTATAAAAATGGCGGACGTATCGATACGGGGCTGGATGCGGTGGATTGGGCCATTAAGGCTGTGGGTATGGGCGCCGGAGAGATTCTGCTGACGAGCATGGACTGTGACGGCACAAAGGCCGGCTATGATATTACCCTGACGCGGACCATTGCCGAAAATGTACCGGTGCCGGTGATCGCCTCCGGAGGGGCAGGAACGATGGAGCATTTTTATGATGCCCTCACCGAAGGAAAGGCGGATGCCGCACTGGCTGCATCGCTGTTTCACTACAAAGAGATGGAAATTTGCGATTTAAAACGCTATCTGGACGGCCGCGGCGTTGCCGTCAGGCTATAATTGCTAAAAATTATAATAAACAGGAGATTAATGACCATGGGAATGATAGAGAATGACTGGCTGGAGGCTGTGGGAAGTGAATTCAGAAAGCCTTACTATAAGCAGCTTTATACGTTTATCCGGGAGGAGTACAATACGCGGATCGTTTATCCGCCGGCAGATGAGATATTTAATGCGTTTCATTTTACACCCCTCCACCAGGTGAAGGTGGTGATCCTGGGGCAGGACCCGTACCATAATGCGCACCAGGCGCATGGCCTGAGCTTTTCGGTAAAGCCGGAGATGAAGGAACTGCCGCCGTCTCTTGTGAATATTTATCAGGAGCTCCATGATGATCTGGGCTGCTATATTCCAAATAACGGATATTTGAAAAAATGGGCGGACCAGGGCGTGCTCATGCTCAATACTGTGCTGACCGTGCGTGCCCATCAGGCCAATTCCCATCAGGGCAGGGGCTGGGAGCAGTTTACCGACGCGGTCATCGAAGCAGTCAATGCCCAGGAGCGGCCGATCGTGTTTATTCTCTGGGGTCGGCCGGCGCAGTCCAAAATCCCCATGTTGACCAATCCGCAGCATTTAATATTAAAAGCGCCCCATCCCAGTCCGCTGTCGGCTTTCCGGGGCTTTTTCGGGAGCCGTCCGTTCAGCCAGACCAACGACTTTTTAAAAGCCCATGGCGTGGAGCCGATCGACTGGCAGATCGAGAATATATAAAGCCGCCGGGCAGACGGGCACGCACGCGTTAATGCTGCGCGTTGGCGTGCCCGCTGATGACAAAGTATCAGCGGTTTGACAGAAAGGATGACAATGATGTTGCATAAGCAGAAAATTCGCATGATCGGGCTGGATCTGGATGGCACGGTATACAATGATGCCAAGGAGATCACCCGTCCGGTGCGGGAAGCCATTGAAGCTGCAATCGATCGGGGCGTGGTCGTACTGCCTGCCACCGGCCGCCCGGTGGACGGCCTTCCCGAAGCTTTTTTGAAGATTCGGGGCGTGAGGTATGCTCTGACGAGTAATGGGGCTGCGATTATCGATTTGAGTACCGGGGAACGGATTTATGAGGATTGTATCCAGCCGGAAAAGGCTTCGGAAATCATGGGGAATATGCTGGAATACCGGGGGCTGTCGGAAACCTATATGGACGGAAAGTGCTATTCGGACCGGACTAATTTTGAAAATGCCATGAATTTTCGGGCGCTTCCAAAGGCTATGATGGATTATATCCGAAAGACCCGGATATTAGTTGATGAGCTTCCGGCGTTTATTTTGGATATGAAAAAGCCGGTGGAAAAGCTACATATGATTTTTGGCGATATGGATATACGCCGTCAGGCTTTTGATGGACTTTGCGGCGCTTATCCCGAATTTACTATAACAAGCGCGGCGCCGTTTAATATGGAGATCAATTCGCCGACCTGCAATAAGGGCAGCGGACTTTTAGCTCTGGGAAGGCTTCTGGGGATTGCTCCGGAGGAGATCATGGCCTGCGGGGATTCGGGAAATGATTACCCGATGATTTGTGCTGCGGGTTTTTCTGTAGCTATGGGGAATGCTCAGGACCGTATTAAAGAGGCGGCGGATTTTGTAACGAAGACCAATGAGGAGGACGGGGTGGCTTATGCGATCCGGAGGTTTGTGCTGGAGGCGTGAGTGCAGAGATGGCGGTGCGCGGGCGTAGAATTGATGGCGCGCGGATGGTGCGCGGGTGGTTGAGCGGGCGTAGAGCTGCTGGCGAAGTGCGGGCGGCGGCTGTGCCGGTGGCGGCTTTGGGCCGGGATGCAGTGCGGTTTTTAGCTGCGGTTTCGCCCCTCAAGGGTTACTAATGGCCCGGAATTTTGCTAAGGGCAATCTTATGGGAAGAAAGTGAGTATTCTTATTTTCTTTTGCGTTCTACGGCTTTCTTCCCATAAGATTAACGCAAAGTTCCGGGCCATAAGTAACTCTATGAGGGGCTGCAATGCAGCTAAAAACCGCACTGCACCCCGGCCCAAAGCCTTCACCGGCACGGCCGCCGCCCACACTTCGCCAGCAGCTCTACGCGTCTACGTTCCGATGGTTTTTAGTGGCTGGTGCGTAATTGCTTTGGTTTATGAAATGGGCTGGGGGGCTTGGAATTGCTTTTATAGGGCTTTATTGAGAAAAATTTATCAATAAAAGGCTTGACAAATATTGGATGTTAGCATATACTAACCATGAAGTTGAGATGAAAATGATTATCAATAACTATTAAACATTATATTAGAAAGGTGTGGTGGATGATGCCTTTGACGATGGCGAGGACTGGGGAGCCCGGTGTTATTTGCAGGATCGGCGGTAAGGAGGAGACGCGCAGGTTTCTTGAGAATCTTGGGTTTGTGACGGGAGCTGCGGTGACTGTGGTTTCTGAGATTGGCGGCAATATGATTGTAAATGTAAAGGAATCCAGAGTGGCTATAGGTAAAGATATGGCCAATAAAATTATGATTGGATAAGGTAATAGTTCGGCCTGTCTGAAATGTTACCAGATAAGAGGTGAGAATATGGCAAGTTTGAAAGAGATACCGTGCGGAAAGACGGTAAAGGTTAAAAAGCTTTCCGGTGAAGGGCCGGTGAAGCGCCGTATTATGGATATGGGTATTACGAAAGGCGTGGATGTGTTTGTGCGCAAGGTTGCGCCCCTGGGCGACCCTATTGAGATCACGGTCCGGGGGTATGAGTTATCAGTGCGCAAGGCGGATGCTGAGATGATACTTGTGGAATAAATTGTAGAATATTTTTTTGATGACAAGTTAGTTAAAACTAATGTTTGAAATATTGCCTTAGGGCAGAAATGAGGTAGGATTTGTTGATGAAGATTGCATTAGCGGGGAATCCGAATAGTGGAAAAACCACTCTGTTTAACGCGTTGACCGGCTCCAACCAGTTTGTGGGAAACTGGCCCGGTGTTACGGTGGAAAAGAAGGAGGGGAAGTTAAAAGGCCATAAGGATGTGGTGATCATAGACCTTCCGGGCATTTACTCCCTGTCGCCATATACACTGGAGGAGGTTGTTGCCAGAAATTATCTGATCAATGAGCGGCCGGACGCTATTTTAAATATTGTGGATGGAACTAATATCGAGCGGAATCTTTATTTGAGCACACAGCTTATGGAGCTGGGTATTCCTGTGATCATGGCCGTGAATATGATGGATGTTGTAAATAAGAACGGCGATAAAATACATATCGATAAGCTGAGTAAAAAGCTGGGCTGTGCAGTTGTTGAAATTTCCGCGCTTAAAGGAACCGGCATCCAGGAGGCGGCAAAAAAGGCTGTGGAAGTGGCCGGCCGGAAAGACGTAACCATACCGGTACACAAATTTTCTCCGGAGGTGGAGGATATCCTTGATTCGGTTGAAGCTAAGCTGGATAATACTGTTTTGGAGGATCAGAAACGCTTTTTTGCCATTAAGCTTCTGGAAAAGGATGATAAGATCACCGGAGCGATGAAGCAGGTTCCGGACGTTTCTGAGGAAATCAAGTACATAGAAAAAGAAATGGATGATGATACAGAAAGTATTATCACCAATGAAAGATATACGTATATATCTTCAATTATCGGCGATTGCTATACAAAGAACCGCCGGGAGAAGATGTCTGTTTCGGATAAGATTGACCGGATCGTCACAAATCGTTTCCTTGCACTTCCGATTTTTGCCATTGTCATGGTCATCGTCTATTACGTTTCTGTGACGACAGTGGGAACATGGGCCACCGATTGGGCCAATGACGGCGTCTTTGGTGATGGCTGGAGTCTGTTTGGTCTGGAAATCCCCGGGATTCCGGTGCTCCTTGGCAATGGTCTGGAGGCGATCGGCTGCGCTGCCTGGCTGCAGGGTCTGATTCTTGATGGTATTGTGGCCGGTGTGGGTGCTGTTCTCGGCTTCGTGCCTCAGATGCTTGTGCTGTTTATTTTCCTGGCATTTTTGGAGACCTGCGGCTATATGGCCAGAGTTGCTTTCATTATGGACCGTATTTTCCGTAAGTTCGGCCTTTCCGGAAAGTCCTTTATACCGATGCTCATCGGCAGTGGCTGCGGTGTTCCGGGTATTATGGCTTCGCGTACCATTGAAAATGACCGCGACCGTAAAATGACGATTATAACAACTACATTTATTCCCTGTGGCGCAAAGCTTCCGATCATCGGTCTTATTGCCGGAGCGCTTTTCGGCGGCGCCTGGTGGGTGGCTCCCAGTGCTTACTTTGTAGGTATTGCGGCAATTATCTGCTCCGGAATTATACTCAAAAAGACGAAATTGTTCGCCGGCGATCCGGCGCCCTTTGTTATGGAATTACCGGCATACCATCTGCCTACCGTACTGAATGTACTCCGCAGTATGTGGGAGCGGGGCTGGTCCTTTATTAAAAAGGCCGGAACCATCATTTTACTTTCCACCATCGTTGTGTGGTTTACCACGTATTTCGGATGGGTGGATGGAAGTTTCCGTATGCTTGATGATATGGAGCTTGACCACAGTATTCTTGCGGCTATCGGCAATGCCATCGCCTGGATTTTTGTTCCTCTGGGCTGGGGTGACTGGAAGTCTGCGGTTGCAGCGATCACCGGTCTTGTGGCCAAGGAAAATGTGGTTGGTACCTTTGGTATTTTATACGGCTTTGCAGAGGTTGCCGAAAATGGTGATGAGATCTGGGGGAGCCTGGCAGGCAGTATGACCGCGATCGCCGCATATTCCTTCCTCGTATTTAACCTTCTTTGTGCACCGTGCTTTGCCGCCATGGGCGCGATCAAACGGGAAATGAACAATATCCGGTGGTTCTGGTTTGCTGTTGGGTATCAGACGCTTCTTGCTTATGTGGTATCCTTATGTGTCTTCCAGATTGGTTCTCTTGTAACCGGCGGAACCTTTGGCGTCTTTACTGTGATCGCGTTTATTCTGATACTGGGCTTTATATATCTGCTTTTCCGTCCGTATAAGGAGAGTAAGGCGCTCAACATTAAGGCCAATACAGCATTACATTAATTTCGCATCAATGAGCACTCGCTATCCACGCCAGAAGCGTGTCTGCAAAGCTAGCCGTAGGGTCTGCTACGCCGTCGCTTTGCAGACGCGTTTCTGACGCGGATATCAAGCACTCATTACTACAAAATTAATGTAATGCTGTACTAGGGAATTGCCTGACTGCCTGTGAACCGTCATAAAGAAGGAGTGCTGCCGATGTCCAACCGACAAAAGGATTGCTGCGAATCCAACACGTATAAGAGAACACAAATGCAGAAGGAAATGATCGTAAAGAAGCTGAAGGAGCAAGGCTGCCGCATTACCAGACAGCGTCAGATGCTGCTGGATATCATTCTTGAAAATGAATGCTCCAGTTGTAAGGAGATCTTTTATAAGGCTTCCAGGGTGGACTCCAAAATCGGTACAGCCACGGTCTACCGCATGATCAACGCCCTGGAGGATATCGGCGCCATCAGCAGAAAAAATATGTACAGGGTCGCCTGCTCGGAAAACTGCTCCATGGAGGATACCTGTACGGTGATCCTGGATGATGCGACGACCATTCATCTTTCCGCAAAATCCTGGAACCGGGTTATTTCGGAGGGGCTGGCAGCCTGCGGCTATGGCAGCGGAAAAATTGTTTCTGTATCGATTAAATCCTGTCACCAATGTGTGCAAATAAGTGAATGAATTCAGTAACAGTTCAGCCCGTCTGAACTGTTACTGAATGTAACCGTTTGGAGCGGCCGATTACGAATGAGGTGTTTATGAAAAAAGTTGTAAATGGTTTATGTATTGTTCTCGGATTTTTATTTCTGGGTGTGGGCGTACTTGGCGTAGTCTTACCGATCCTGCCCACCACGCCATTTCTTATGGCGGCGGCTTTGCTGTTTGCCAGGGGATCACAGCGTTTTCACCGCTGGTTCATGTCCACCGGTCTGTATAAAAAATATGCAGAGCCGGCCTTTGGCCAGCGGGCTATGGAAAAAAACTCAAAAATTAAGGCGATGGCGACTTTATTTATTATATTTACGATCAGCTTTCTCGCAGTGCCCATCTGGCATGCCAAAGCTGCGATCCTGGTTGTGGCGCTCATCCATTTTTATTATTTTGCCTTTAAGATAAAAACTCTTGATAAAAACAATGTTCCGATCAGTGAGGTAACAGAGGATGTTTCATAAACGTTTGATGAAGGAATTTAAAGATAATCAGAAATTCGTGGCCGGCATGGTCGTTGCCCAGTGGGTGACCCTGCTGGCCAATGCCGTGTTGGTCTATGCGTTAGCCTTGTTTATCCATGGACTTTTTGGTTTATTGGGCCCACAGCGGCTGCCGGGTTCTTTGACTGTGTCCGGCAGCGGTTCGGGGGCGGGGCTGCCGGGAGTTCCCGGTCTTACGGGATTTAGCAGCCAGGCCGTCTGTCTTTTCATTATCCTGACTGTGGTGATGGCCGTGCGCGCGGCGATGTCGGCTTTGAACAGTAAGCTGTCGTTTGCGGCGTCCTCCAGGGTAAAGATACGTCTGCGCTCTCAGATATTTCATAAGCTAATGTCTATTGGCGGGAACTACCGTGAATACATTGCGACCTCCGAGGCTGTGCAGATCAGTACGGAGGGTGTGGAGCAGTTGGAGGTTTATTTTGGAAAATATGTGCCCCAGTTTTTTTACAGTCTTTTGGCGCCATTGACCTTATTTATTATTGTGGGTTCCATGAGTATGAAGGTGGCTGTGGTGCTGCTCATATGTGTTCCTCTGATTCCTGTGTCCATTGTGGCTGTGCAGAAATTTGCCAGGAAAATGCTGGATAAATACTGGGGAACGTATACGGAGCTGGGCGATTCCTTTCTGGAAAATCTCCAGGGGCTGACAACACTGAAAATCTATCAGGCCGATGAGCGCTATGCAAAAAAGATGGATGAGGAATCCGAAAAGTTTCGTAAGGTGACTATGAAGGTGCTGATCATGCAGCTCAATTCCATCAGCATCATGGATCTGGTAGCTTATGGCGGAGCGGCTGTTGGTATACTGTTGAGTATTCTGGAATTTCAGGCTGGCCGCATCGACTTTGTCCAATGCTTTTTTATCATTCTGGTGTGTGCGGACTTTTTCCTGCCGCTGCGTCTGCTGGGCTCCTTTTTCCACATTGCCATGAACGGGAATGCGGCCGCTAATAAAATATTTGCCCTGCTGGACCGGCCGGTTCCCCAAAAGGGCTGCAAAGCAGAAATTTTGGGAAGCGATTTGAGCTTCGAGGGTGTGAGCTTTAGCTACACTCCGGAGAAGACGGTGTTATCCCATGTAAGCCTCCGTGCGCCGGAAAAATCGTTCACAGCCCTTGTGGGGGCTTCCGGCTGCGGAAAAAGCACTATGGCGGCGCTGCTTTTGGGTGATTACAAAAGCTATTCAGGTAAGGTGTGTATCGGCGGCACGGATGTGAAAGAGATCGGGGAGGACGCCCTTTATGCCAAGGTGACCCGCATCCGCCATGACAGCTATTTATTTAAGGGTACCGTAGCGCAGAATCTTCGGATGGGAAATGCCGGCGCGGATGACGCCCAGCTCTATGAGGCTTTAAAGCAGGTGGATCTGTATACGACGATCATGGAAAAGGGCGGACTTAACATGATGATCGAGGAAAAGGCGGCCAACCTCTCCGGCGGACAGAAGCAGCGGCTGTCATTGGCCAGGGCTCTGCTCCACGACAGCGATATTTATATTTTTGATGAGGCTACCTCCAATATTGATGCTGAGAGTGAGAATAAGATCATGTCGGTCATCCGCTCTCTGGCCGGAAAAAAGACGATTTTACTTATTTCCCACCGCCTGGCGAACGTGGTCGATGCCGGACAGATTTTCGTTGTTCACGAGGGCTGCATCGCCGAATCGGGAACCCACAGCCAGCTTTGTGAGCAAAACGGATATTATGCAAAGCTCTATAAGAGTCAGAAAAAGCTGGAGGCCTATGGGGCCAGGGAGGAGGCTGTGGTCTATGAAAGCTGAAAATATACGACAGAATACTGAAAATAGATATCAAAAGGACAAAACGGTGCAGATGAAAGCTGCGGGCGAAAAAAATCGCAGCGGTCTTAAGGTTATGGCCGGGTTGATCGGCATGATACGGCCGCTGCTGGGATTTATGCTGCTGGCTGTGCTTATGGGCTGCACGGGCAATCTGATGGCAACGTTTATTACAGTGCTTGGAGGCTATGGTCTGCTGACCGCGGCCGGACTTTACGAGGGTATGAGCCTTGGGCTTATTTTCACATGTATTCTGGTTTTTGCTGTGGCCCGGGGGATATTAAGGTATGCGGAGCAGTCCAGCAATCATTTTATCGCCTTCAAGCTGCTGGCCCGGATACGGCACCAGGTATTTGCCGCACTGCGGCGGCTGGCTCCGGCTAAGCTTTCCGGCAGTGAAAAGGGGAATCTGATTTCTATAATTACAAGTGACATTGAGCTACTGGAGGTTTTTTATGCCCATACGATTTCACCGATCGCTATTGCGGTGATCACCTCCGTGGTGATGACTGTATTTATCGGCAGGATGCATCCCGCAGCCGGGCTTGTGGCCGTGTGCGGCTATGTGCTTGTGGGTATTGTTATTCCTGTGTTAAACAGCCGGGCAGGTGCGGGCAGCGGAAAGAAATACAGAGATATGTTTGGTGATATCAATACAACGGTGCTGGATAATCTGTATGGCCTGGAGGAAATTTTGCAGTATGGCCAAAAGGATGGGCGGATGGCGGCCATGGCTCTGGAGACGGAGCGTCTGGAGGCGGTTAACGGGAAACTTAAAAAGGATGAGAGCCGGCAGCGGATCGTCACGGATTGGGTGATCTTGCTGGCCGGAATCGTTATGGCTGTGGTGTGCGGTTACTTTGTCCAGGCAGGACAGATGCGTGCAGCGCAAGGCGTGATCTGCGTTATTGCCATAATGAGCTCTTTTGGGCCCACTGCGGCGCTCTCAGCCCTGTCCAACAATCTCAACCACACTCTGGCCAGCGGCCGCCGGGTGCTGGATCTTTTGGAGGAAACGCCGGTGGTGACGGAGATTACCGGTGGCGAAGCCGTCAGCAGCGGGGATATCCATTGTGCGGATGTATCCTTTTCCTATAAGGATGCGGGGGCAGAGACTGCCGGAGTACTGGAAAACTTTAATTATACATTTACGCCCAACCGGATTCACGGTATCCTTGGAAAGAGCGGCTGCGGAAAATCCACACTGCTTAAGCTTCTGATGCGTTTTTATGAAACGGATGACGGAAAAATAAATTATGGCGGCGCGGATGTGAACCGGATCAATACGACGGCGCTGCGTAACCATATCGCTTATGTGACCCAGGATACATTTTTATTCCATGATACGATTGAAAATAATATTCGGGTGGCCCGCGAGGATGCCAGCCGGGATGCGGTGGTGGCTGCGGCGAAAAAGGCGTCCATCCATGATTTTATAATGTCGCTGCCAAAAGGGTATGATACCCGGCTCGGTGAACTGGGCGATCATATTTCCGGCGGTGAAAAGCAGCGCATCGGTATCGCCCGGGCCTTTCTCCATGACAGTGAGGTGATTCTTCTGGATGAACCGACCAGCAATATCGACAGCCTGAATGAGGGGATCATCCTGTCAAGCCTTAAAAAGGAGGCGGATGACCGGACGGTGATCCTGGTGTCTCACAGGGCATCTACGATGGGGATCGCACAGGATGTGCTGCGGATGTGAGGGGGAAACCTCAGGGGTGGCAGGTTTGTCTAAGACCTCCGTGAATGCGGTACGTGTGTTTGTCTTTGAACCCTGTTTATAGCGCCTTGACAGGAATCATTGCCAGAGGTATACTAATAACATAACTGCTGATCGGGTAATTAATAATTGTATAATTAGTAATTACCCGATTTTTGTATACAAGCTTGAAACCGGATAGCCTGGTAAGGTTTGGTTTGTTTGGGGAAATAGCGGGAGGCGTAGAACATGAGTAGAGCATTGCCGATTGGTGTAGAGAATTTTGAAGATTTAATAACGAACGATTACTATTATGTAGACAAGACCGGATTTATTAAAGAATTACTTGATATGAAGGGGAAAGTTAATTTATTTACGCGCCCCAGGCGTTTTGGTAAAACGCTTAATTTGAGTATGCTGCGATACTTTTTTGAGGATACGGGGTGTGAGGATGATAATAATCATAACCGGGAGCTTTTTTCAGGCCTGAAGATTATGAGGGCCGGAGAAAAATATACAAGTCAGATGGGGCGATATCCGGTGATTAACCTTACCTTAAAATCTGCAAAGCAGGGGAATTTTGAATCGGCTTATTATAAAATCAGGGAAGAAATTGCCGATGAATTCAAGCGGCATGAAGCTTACCTTGACAAGAGGAGGCTATCTGAACAGGATCGACAGCTTTACAGGCTGCTTTCGGATAAAAGAGGCACCTATGATGATTATACGGGGGCTTTGAAATTTTTAAGTCAATGCCTGTTTAGGTCTACAGGAGAAAAAGTGATCATTCTTATTGATGAATATGATGTACCGTTGGAAAATGCGTATTTTTCACATTTTTATGCAAAGATGGTCGACTTCATCCGTTCCCTTTTTGAATCAGCGCTTAAAACCAACGATTGCTTACAATTTGCAGTAATCACCGGTTGTCTGCGGATTTCTAAGGAAAGCATTTTTACTGGCCTTAATCACCTCAATATTATCTCGGTGCTGGATAAAAGATATAGTGAGCATTTCGGTTTTACGGAGGATGAAGTAAAAAAATCCTTATATGAGTATCAAAGAACAGAATGTTTTACAACTATGAAGGAATGGTACAATGGATATATTTTCGGCGATACAGAGGTATATAATCCATGGAGTGTTATTAAATTCCTTTATGATTTAGATGCGGATGCGAAGGCATTTCCACGTCCATATTGGGTGAATACCAGTTCCAATGAAATTATTAAAAATATGGTGGCCCGGGCGGACAGGGAAACCAAGGGGCAGATTGAGACGCTTTTGGACGGAAGTACAATGGATATCCAGGTTCACGAAGAGATTACTTATGAGGATATGAATACCCAGGGCGAAGGGCTTTGGAACTTTTTGTATTTTACCGGATATTTAACAAAGGAAAGTGAATATTTTAAGGAATCATCTATTTTCCTGAAGGTTCGGATTCCCAATGTGGAGGTTAAAACGATTTACCAGAATACCATCTTAAACTGGTTTCGCACAAGTATACGAAAACGGGATTTTAATGATTTGTATCAGGCCATGGAGGAAGGAAATGCCGTAAAAGTTGGTGAAATTATCGGTGAGCAGCTTTTAACTACGATTAGTTTTTATGATAGTGCAGAAAATTTCTATCATGGTTTTCTTGCAGGAATTTTAAGCCAGAGCGAAAAGTACCTGGTAAAGTCTAACCGGGAATCTGGAAATGGACGTTCGGATATTACGGTGAAAAGCCCATCGCTTAGAGGTCGGGCATTTATCATAGAGATTAAGGTTTCTGAAAATATTGGAGAACTTGAATACGCAGCAGATAAAGCATTGCAGCAGATTTATGATAAAGGCTATATAGAAGAATTACGCACAGAAGGTTATCGTAGGATTGACTGCTATGGAATTTCATTTTACCGTAAGGATTGTGAAGTGCGATTCGGTCCTACCATCACAGATGTGCTATAATTCTATGCCTGATGAGGATGTGTGAGCTCTGTTATAATTATAAAATAGCCCCGGAAGTCAAATTACTTTGGCTTACCGGGGCTAAAGTATTTTTCAAACACGCTTTGGTCAATTGTTATCTGGCGCGATCATACCTGTTTTGGTTGCAAACTAAATTATTATAGTTTATAATAATATGGATAAGGGTCCAAGAGAAACGACCTGTTACGGACTACCCCTGAGAGCTTTGCAATACATATACCAACGTTTTGAACGGACAGGAGTAAATCAAGCTATGGATAATAATAAGAATAATAAGAAACGCCGGCGTTCTATCGCTGCGTTTGTGATTTATATAATTGTCATTACGATGACGATCGCCTATGCGGTTTCGTATTTTATCGGCAATTCCACGCAGCGCGGCCTGCTTGCTTTCGAACGTTTTTCCGAGCAGATCACATACCGCGTCTCCGACCATCTGAGCAAGTATACGGAGGAGATGATCTTACTCAAAAGTGAGTTGATCGATGGACATGTTACGGACCGGTCAGAGATAGAGCATACGATGCAGCGTTATGTGGATAATTCTTCTCTGGCGGGGATCGGCTTTGTGCTGGAGGACGGTACGGCCCGTTCTTATAGCGGTGAGGTTGAAGTATTTGACGAGCCTATCGATGTGCTGGATGTGCACAATTATCCGTACACGGTGACGCTGTCCAAAAACTCCGTGAATGGCGAAGGGATGCTGCTGTTCCGTATTTTGTGGGATGGGCAGGGCGATACATCCGCAGTGGCGCTTTACAGCTACATGCCGCTTGGTATCATTTCCGACCTCTTAAAGGATACGACCTATGGCAATGCCGGCGCGTTTATCGCTATCGTCGATCATACCGGCGATCATTTGTGGAACAGTTCCAATACTCTGGAGGATAAGGACGGCCATAATCTTATTAAGGATTTGGAGGCCTATGATTTAAATGACGGCGCCACGGCGGCGGAGGTATCCACGCGGCTGGAGCTGCAGCTTTCCGGCCTGGTGACTTATACGGCTTATGGCGATGCGCGGGTGCTGTTTTATGAACCTCTGGGATACAATTACTGGACGCTTCTGACCATTACGCCCCGGTCCTCAGTGCTCAATACAGATAATGAGATTCGGATCATTTTCGTGCTCGTTGCAGGTATTTTATCCATTGTGATCGTGGCGGGGTGGTTCATTCATAAAAACAGACAGACCGAACTGGCGCTGGCCATTGCACAAAAGGAAAGTATATTCAAGGGAAAGTTTCTTTCCAATGTTTCCCACGAGATACGAACGCCCCTGGGAGGGATTTCCGGAACGCTCCAGCTTTTGAAAAAGAGTGGTACGGACAGCGAACGGCAGGCGGTTTATCTGCGTCGTATGGAGGACTCGGTAAAGCAGCTCACGGAAATCGTCAATGAAGTGCTGGATATGGCTAAAATAGAAAGTGGAAGTGTGGATGTGCATTCCGAGCGCTTTGATCTACAAGAGCTGGGCCAAAAAACGGCGCATATATTTGATGCTTCTGCTCAGGAGAAGCACATTGAACTGTGTACGGATTTTTCCGGATTAAAGAGCCGCTTTTACATAGGAGATTCCGGTAAGATCCAAAAAATAATGACTAATCTGCTTTCCAATGCAGTGAAGTTTACAAAGCAGGGAAAGGTAACTCTGACGCTGTCTGAGGCGGCGCAGGAACAGGATGGCGCGGTGCGCATCGTCGTTTCCGATACCGGCTGTGGTATGAGCCCGGAGTTCCTTGAGGTTATTTTTAAGCCATTTACTCAGGAGGATACGACCTATGGACGTACACAGACCGGCACAGGACTGGGGATGGCGATCATTTCAGAAATGGTCCAGCTTTTACACGGTACCATTTCGGTAGAAAGTGTGCCGGATAAAGGAACAACCTTTACAGTAGTCCTCCCTTTACAGGCGGACGCCGACCAGTCGATGCCGGAGGATAAGACTGAACAGCCCAATATTTCTTTAAGTGGAATCCGCATTCTTGTAGCTGAGGATAATGAGATCAATGCGCTGATCGTAAAAGAGCTGCTGACGCAGGCGGGAGCGGCGGTTGAAACGGTTGAAAATGGCCAGTTAGCTGTGGATTATTTTCTGGACCCGGACGCCCCGCCTGTGGACCTGATTTTAATGGATATCCGGATGCCGGTCATGGATGGTCTGGAAGCGGCCCGCCGTATCCGCGCATCAAAGCATCCCCGTGCGAAAAGCATCCCCATTCTGGCGCTTACAGCCAACGGGCTGGAGGAGGATAACAGGGAGATTCTGGATGCTGGTATGAATAAACGTCTGTCAAAGCCGCTTTCGGTTCCACAGCTCTATGAAAGCATTCAATATTACGTAAAGGGGAATGATGTATGTTAAGGAAAGTAAGCCGGATCTGTTGTCTGGGTATGATCGCCGTTTTAACTTTGGGGATGGGTTTGGGGTTTTCCAGTTATTGTTCCATGGCAGCCTTATCCAGTTGTGCCAGCGCACAGGGGCAGATCCAAAATGATCTGGAATCGACGCTGAAGCTTTTGGAGGTGATCTCCCAGGAGTCGTGGATGCTGCCGGAGGATATCCCATATCAGGAAAAGGCCGCGCGTTTGGACCAATATAACGAGATATGGAACTATCGGATGATCCGCACTGTGGATACCAACGGCGGTGTTTACCGCGCAGATAATAAAGATGCGGTATCGAATCTGAACAGCCGCGAATACATCCAGACACTTTGGGTGACCAATGAGCCGCAGATCACAGATGCATTTCTGGCCGGCGCCGATGGAACGACGCTGAATTATACGGTTGCGGTCGCGGTGGCCGATAATGCTAGGGATAACGGCGCGGTGTTTGCGGCTATTTACGATGATGATGTGCGCGCCATCCTTGCAGCCCAGCCGATGCACACGATTCTGCTTGGGAAAAAACAGCAGTGTATGTCCGGCAATGAAGAATCTCTGCTTGGTGTCACCCTGGAATCCAGACTTTCGGGAAATAAAATACTTGGCGGCAGCCTGGAGGAGACGCTGCTCCGGGTCAATAATGAGGAGAGCGGGATCATTTGGTTTCTGGACGGCTTGATGCCGACCTGCTATGCGTTTCAGAATGTAGGTTTGGACAGCGGCTGGACCGTCCTTACCTCTGTGTCCTTTTACGATGCCGCCGGCAGGCTCATACCTGTGATCGGCAGTGCTGCCATCGTCGTTATCTTGGCGGTTGCTGTGTTTATCCTGTTGGGTAAAAAGGGTGAGGCGGATAAAAAATAGGTTGGTATGGCCTTTGCCCGGCTACAACTCTAAAAAGTGCAGCAGGGCAAAGGAATTGAGCAGCTCAAGCCGCACCTTTGGATCATCTAGCTGCAGATGATAGTTTTCCTGGATCTGCTGAATATGGTAAATAACATTATTGCGGTGCATATTTAACCGGGCGGCGGTATCTGTCATTTTTCGGTCATGGTTGAGATAGGTTTCCAATATACGCATCTGATATTTAGCCTTTTCATCCTCGGACGTGTACATTTGCAGCAGAGCCACATTGCAGAAGTCATAGAGCAGGTCGGAGGAGGCGTTTCCCAAAAACAGATTGCTGGTGGCGTAGTCTTCATAAAATTCATATAAACTGCCGGATTTTTCCTTTAGGCTGATACGGCGGCAGTTGGCGGTCTGCTCCTTGGCCGCATGGATTTTATCCAGCGTAAAAAATGGCTTGCTGACGCATATTTTGGCGTGATAAGTACGCAGCGCCGTCTCCAGTGCCTGAAATCTCTGAGTCACATAGTGCATATAATTTTGTACTGCACTGTGGGGCATAAAAAACAGCACACTGATATTTCCGCCATAGGAAAAGATATGGCAGTCGCGCATGGCGTTTCTCAGCGTTTCAATAAAATATTGTTCGCTGGTCGTCTGGCGGATATTGGAATATATTGTACAAAACAGAAAATAATCCTGAAACGGCAGCCGGATATAGCTGAGCCGTTCTTTGATTGTTTCCATAGGCACATCTTTATTATCCAGTAATTCAATTAAAAAATAATCTTCCACATAGCGTTCCCGGTGAAAGGACGCGTTTTGTTTTTTAAATACGGCGGCAATGCTGTTGGTAAAATTCTCAAATATCTGTGTCACATAGGACTTACTTTCCGGACTGTTATGTAAAAGAACAATATAGACGATGGAGCCGTCATTTAATTTGATACCGCGGATCATATCCGGATAGGCGCGGGCTTTATCCGCGTTGGATGAAAGAAAGGTGTCCATATAAATTCTTTCAAAGGTGTGGTCGTCCTCAAAAAGACGCACAGATTCCTGGCTGAGATAGCCATTTTTAACTGCAAAGGAGAAGGACGCATCATCCTCCACAACATGATTTTTTGTAAAGGCCAGCAGCTTTAAGGCCGGGCCCAGGATTAAAAGCGGATTGCCAAGCATAGCTTCACTTAAATCGACCATTTCCTGCATGGACGCTTCTCGAAATAAGGCAAAGTCCAGTGCTTTTGCCCATTCGATAAAAGAATCATAAATATTTAGTAGCGCATTGAAAATATCCGGCATTTTTATCTTGGTAAAAAATACAATGATATTTTCTTTGTCCGGCACATCAAACGTTTCTTCACAAATACAGAGCACATAATAATCCAGCGCTTCCTGCTGTAGTAATATAGGGGGCAGGTCATGGCAAAGGTATAGCTGGCCTGGTTCGCAGCCGTGCAGATCATCCGGCAGCAGGCGGATACCGGTGACGGAGGCCGTGTTTTTTGTCGGGTACCGGGTGGGGGCTACGTCCGGGTATTTCTCAAGAAATTTTGTGAACAACATCATTAGTGTAATATTCATGGTGGCTCCTTTCTGATATCTGCTTCGTTTTTAATGCCATTTTCATTTTATCAGATTCCATTGTAGGAATCTACAAAAAGACGAAAAAAAAGTCGGACAGGTTTGGATGTTTTGGAAATGAGTAAAAAGAACGGGTAAGTTATAATAAAACCACAATACAAAAGGAGGAGCTGTTTACATGAATAAAATAATTATCTGTGATGAATTGTGTGTGGGATGTAAGATCTGCTTTAAATCCTGTTTCATCGATGTCATCAAATGGGATGATGCGAAAAAAAGACCGATTGTTAAATATCCCGAAGAATGTGTACAATGCGGCTATTGTGAGCTGAACTGTCCGAGACGGGCGCTTAAAATGGAGCCGGATTACGATGCTTACATGTTCCCGAAGGAAAATGTCTTTACGATGGATTAGACTGCAAATAAAAGTCAAATAGGAGGAGATAGAAATGGCAAAATATACAACGGACCTTTTGGTCGTAGGCAGCTCTCTTGCAGGACTTGCGGCCGCCATTACTGCAAAAGAAGCAAACCCTGAGCTGGATGTTACGATTGTTGAAAAATATACAAGCGGATATGCCGGAAAAGCAAACCGCGGGGGCGGCATTATCGATATGATCGTGGGTGACCCGGAGGATTATGTGAAATATCATACCCATCATATCGGCGAATATTTAAATGACCAGGATGCTTTAAGACAGTATGCGACAAATTTAAATCACTGCATCGATGTTCTGGATAAATGGACCGGCGGGCTGATGCAAAAGAATCCGGATGGTTCTTATATAACTTTAAAATGGCTTTCAAGAATAACCGGTAAGGATGAAAATGGCAAATATACATTTGAAGAGCCGGAAAATCTGCCCTGGACACTGGCAGCCATCGAGTTGAACTTCCTTCTACCCATAAAAAGATATGCGCAGAAGGCCGGTATAAAATTCGTTGACCGGACCGGTATCGTGGACTTATTAAAGGATGGCGGCCGGATCGCCGGCGCTGTGGGTTACAATATCGACACGGAAGAGCAGACTGTATTTGTCTGTAAAACAGTTATTTTAGCAACTGGCGGTCAGAATTACCGTATCATGCCCATGTGGTCACCCGGCCGTGGCGAAGGTATGGCAGCCGCCTGGCGTGCCGGCGCAAAGGTGCGCAACTGTGAATTTGGTTCCTTCTACAACTGGATATCTCTGGATAATTTTGAATCCAGTATGGGTGTTGAATTTTGTTTATATAATGACAAGGGCGAAAACGTGGGTAAAGTATATTCCGAGGGCGCTCACCCGGATATTGACGCCAGATCTCTGGCTGAATGCTACAGACAGGTCGTGGCCGGCAATGGCCCCATGCATTACCGCGCCGATGAAAACCCGCTGATGGATTATCTTGGCTCCGT
Organism: Lachnospiraceae bacterium; assembly: GCA_902363555.1. Taxonomy (GTDB): domain Bacteria; phylum Bacillota; class Clostridia; order Lachnospirales; family Lachnospiraceae; genus Catenibacillus. Next base: position 428,923 of record CABJAM010000003.1, read on the forward strand.
GCTTGGCTGCGACCAGGTTTATGATCGTCCGTATGCCGACGATTTCTGGGGCAGACTGTTCTTTAACGCTATGACCCAGCAGACAAACGATCATATTGTTCCCGGTCTGATCGGTGAATTCAGCCCGTTGCAGGTGGATTTAAACTTTGCCACAACCATACCCGGCCTGTATGCCGCCGGTGATGTATGCTACGGCGGCTCGGCAACCGCAGGCGCTGTACCTCCGCCTCCGGGCCGTGTCAGAGGCTCAGGTCTGGCCTTTGCCCAGTATTCCGGCTGTATGTGCGGACCCAATGCAGCGGCTTATGCAGCTTGCGCAGCGCAGGGAGATATCAGCGAGGAACAGTTAGAAGCCATTGACGCCCGTTTTATGGCGCCGAAAAATTCTGGCGGAAGCATTAAAGTGATGGACTTCCTTCCGGAGCTCCACAAGGTGATACAGCCTCTGGAAAACAGTATATGGCGCAGAGAGGATCGTATTTTAAAGGCCATCGACCGCATTGAGGACTTAAAGGAAAAGAGCAAGCTGCTTGTGGCTGACGATGCCCATTCCTTATTCGGCTGCAATGAGATCCAGTCCATGCTGATCTGCGCGGAGCTCTTCTTCAGGACGGCCCTCATGCGAAAAGAATCCAGAGGCTGGTTCCTGCGCGAGGATTATCCGGACAGAGCGGCAAAGCCGGAATGGATCATTGCCCAAAAGAGCGGCGACGGCATGACGTTTGAGACAAAGGATGTTCCTATTGATAAATATGTTTATAAACAGGATTAGGAGGTATTTTGTATGAGACCACAGGGTAGAACAGCAATTCCGTTATCGGAAGCAGAAAAAAATAATCCGATTTCAAAATATTATTCGGAAGAGATGGCTCCTTTAGACGCCGAGCTGATGAAAATCATAACCGCAGGCCCTATGGACCCGAAGGATGCGATTTATCCGGAGGACGTTAAAGAATTGTTAAAGGACGGCTATGTCAAGGGTGAAAACGGCTATTGTGTGCTGGACAATGGCTCGGGATATGTGGCTGTAAATAATAAATTTCCGGGTGTGACACTTGAGATGATGAAATGGTGGTTTGCATGGCATCCGCTGGAATCGCTCAGATATAAAATATGGGATCCGTATTGCCATCCTTACGCCGCTATGGCGGATGTGGACCGGGCAAAGATCACAGACCCGAAGGTGGCTGTGGAGGATAAAATCTCCGATGTGGTCCACTTTGTCGTTGAAGATATTGGCGGCGGTATGCAGGACGTGGTCATCCATTTCCTCACGGTGGAAGAGCTTGGCTTTACAAAAGAGGAATTGGCGAAGTCCAAAGCTTACGCCATCGGCGGATATGGCCTGGTGGAAAATCGTGAGGGCGAAAAAGGAAAGACGCCTGTGATCATGGTCCATTATTTCCGTGAAACCGAAGCTGGTATCGAATCCAGAAGCCGTTTCTGGCTCGGTTACCGGATCGTTAAAGGACAGCCAAAGCTGGTGCTTCCGGAAGGCATGCGGGTGCCAGAGATGGTTCCCATGGGCCTGGCATTACATAATGTGGAGGAGTATTCCAATCTGGCGGCGCTGCTGCCGAAGGTCTATGCGGAATATGGACATTTACCACTGTAAACTATAACAAAATCCTCCCGCATCTAAATTAGAGTTGCGGGAGGATTTTTTAAATCGAGGTATTATTTTCCAAATACTCTTTTATGACTCGTAGAAATTCATCAGCTTTTTCATATTGCAAAGCTGCATCTTGTTGAGATACTATAAAAAAATCGGCATAATCTGTATTATTCCTTATCTGAAATGCCTGGCTGATATATTTTGAATATTTTTTGTCCAATTTTCCGGTTTTAATGTATTCCTTTTGAAAATAGGCAATGACTCCGGAATGTTTGGAAAAATCCTGGCCTTCCAATGCTAAAAGTGCACGTACGGACGTGAACATCGCATAATATGAGCGGCCAATAGAATCTTTAAAACTCCCATCCTCTAAAAGTATTTTTGCGGAATGTAGTCTTTCATCTGCCATTTCCAAACGATACTGCATCAATTCTTTGCGATGATCAGGCAACAATATCCACCCCTTCGTTTTGAATATTTTTATAATAGGGTAAGTCATATTTATATTTTTCAAATTCTGTAAAAGGTATTACTGTGGGCGAAACAATAGTTCCATATTCCAGCTCTAAATCAGAGGATATATCCCATATTTTTTTTAGGTCTTCCTGTAATTTAGAACGTTCACCGTGGACGATCGCAACGATATCAACGTCAGAATCTTCCGTATTATCTCCACGTGCGTATGAACCATAAAGCAATAGCTTTACAATATTATCACCATATACCGAATGGTAGGCGTTGGCCATCTGGTGCAAAATCTTATTTAATTCATTTATATTGCACATATATCCACCTCCTGACGGTTATTAATAAAACACTATTTGTTTTAATCATAGCATATGGAGTTTTGTAAGTAAATATTAAATTATCAGCGAACCCTCTGAACATCTCAGAACTGTTGTTGCAATAACCATTCGACAGCATCATCTATAAAAAGTCTTCTATAAAAATACACATCTTGCACTGCAATTTCGATGTCGCTTATGATATACTAAATGGATACGGAGCAAAACTATAAGACCGTTAAGCTTCGACGGAGTAAACAGTGAGGAGATCGTTACATAAATGGGACGTTTGTTTTTAAAGGAAAATCAATTGGCGGATTACGAGCTGGTCGTACAAAAAACAGCAACAGATAATTTTTATACAGATATTGTGATTTATTTTGTGCTTGAGGGGCGGATGTCGATTCAGATCAACGGGCAGGAATATGCCCTTGCTCAAAGGGACTTTATTGCGGTCAATCCATGCTGCTATCATTCGTGGCAGATTGAAGCCCACTCCCTTATCGCATTTTTTATGATCAATGTCCATGAGCTGGAAAAGTATTACAATCTGGAAAAAATCTGGTTTAACTGCTATTCCAAAATTGAGCCGATGGAATTTCACACGTCCTTTCGCGCGCTTCTGGATGCCTGCATCGGCAAGTACTATGGGAAAAAGGCTGCGGATGGAAGGACTATGCTGCGGTTAAACGGGATTTATTTCCAGCTTGTAGACGCGCTGATCACCAATTATTCCGTTCCTGTAAAGCACAAAGAGCGCGAGGATGCTGTCTCTGAGGATGAGGGCCGCATCAACCGGATACTTAACTATATTCATATGAATTTCCGCCAGACCATCACTCTGGCCAGCCTGGCGGATCAGTTTTTCATGTCAACGGCATATTTGTCACGTTATTTCAAAAAAGAAACCGGTAAAAACTTTGGGGAATATCTGACGGAGGTCCGTCTGGATTTTGCGGTTTTAGAGCTGGAGAGTACTGATAAATCCATTGTGAGAATTGCCCTGGATAATGGCTTTGCCAATGTGTCCTCTTTTAATAAAGCGTTCAAAGAAAAATATCAGATGGCTCCTAAAAAATATCAGGAGCAGCATATGCTAAAAACGAGATCGGTGAAAGAGGAGCTGGATGCGGCGGCTCTGGAGCACCGGCTGAAGGACTATTATGAAAGCGGGCAGTCAGAGGAGAAATGCTCACATTACGAGAAGCCCCTGATCGTGGATGCCTGCGACTATAAAATCATAGCGCCGAGCTGGAATAAAATGATCAACATCGGAAGAATTTCTTCACTTTTGCGCAGCGATATCCAGGAACACACATTGATTCTGAAAAGAGAATTAAATATACAATATATCCGTATGTGGGATTTGTATGACGAGGAATTGATGATGCATACAGCAGCCCAGGGGGAGCGTTACAATTTCTCAAAGCTGGATAAGGTTCTGGACTTTTTGACTGCCAATCAGCTCCATCCATTTTTAGAGCTGGCCTTTAAGCCCATTGTCCTGTTGGATGACCGGGATTCCTTTATCCGATATGTGGAGCGGGAAATTCTTTTTAAGGATCTGGAAAGTATCCGGGAATTTTTGCTGGCTATGATGCATCATGTGATTAACCGATACGGTATGCCCGAGGTTTCCCAGTGGTATTTTGAATGCTGGAGTGACCCGCGTCTCATTGAAAAAGATAATTATGAACGGTATTTTGACATATTTGAAACAACCTATTCCGTGATTAAAAATATTGCGCCGGGTGTTCATATTGGCGGCGCTTATGATCGGGAATATGATGTTATGACCTTTGATGATATGATCCATCATTGGGTGGACAGAGAAATCCAGCCGGATTTTATTTCCATCTATTGTTATCAGACGCGCTATAAAGAGTACGATCTGAACATGATGGAGCTGTCCAACCGCAAGCTGACGCGGAAAAACTTCCTGGCGGATTATCTGTCGGAGCAGAAAAAATCCATGGACCGATACGGTATGAATGTGCCGGTGATTGTCGGTGAGTGGAATATGACCGTGGCTAACCGTAATATACTCAATGATAGCTGCTATAAAGGGGCGTATGTGATGCGCAGCCTGATGAATATGTATCCGCAGGCCCAGATGCTTGGCTATTGGTTCGGCACGGATCTGTTTGTGGAATACGAGGAGGCGCCCAAGCTGCTGGATGGCTGCGGCGGCCTGCTTTCCTATCATGGGATCCGCAAGCCGGCCTTTTACGCCGTGGATTTTATGAATCGCCTGGGCAATTATTTGCTGGGGAAAAATGAAAATATCATGGTGACCATGGACGGCTACGATAACTATATGATCGCCTGCCACAATTATAAGGAGCAGGATGCCCAATACCATCTCCGCGACGAACGGGAGCTGACCATAGAAAACATCCCCCTGGTATTTGAGGATCATTCCCGATTAAATACACGGGTGCAGATCCGTCATGTAAAAAATGGTTCTTACTATGTAAAGGTCCGCAAGATCAACCAAAAATATGGAAGTATCCAGGATGAATGGTATCAAATGGGCCAGCTTGAGGAACTGAACACCTCGGACATAAAATACCTGAACAATATTTCCGTACCTCATATAACCATATATAAATACGAGGTAGAAAATGAACTTCTGGACATTCCGATTATTTTAGAGCCCCATGAAATACAATACATCCACATATTCCGACAAATGTAGAACAGCCGCTATGGCTGTTCTTTTTTGCGCGAAGCCGGATGCGCGAAGCAACTAGCTGTGAAGCGAAACCGGATGTGTCAATTTTTTGTTGGATTTTTTGCCTTTTTTTAATTCCGGCGAATCTTTTTTGTCGTTAAAGGTTAAATGTTTTGATTTTAAGAAATCTATTTGGTCAAAATATTGTAAGAGGAAAACCCTCATGGAGGATATAATTTAATCATAGAAAAACATATGGAGGTAATAAAAATGAAACAAATGAAAAGACTCATAAGTATTGCACTGGCGTGTGTCATGATCATGGCAACCCTTGGTGGCTGTGGTAATTCCAATGGTGACGCAGGCAAGACTTCAACAAAGGACACGGCGTCGAAGGAAACTACCGCGGCAAAAGAAACAACAGCCGCCACAGCAGCGGGAGATGAGAGCAAGACTTCCGAAGGCAGCGATGCGCTCCCCACAGCGGATGACACAGGCTTTACCCCGGAGGCTGGCTACAAGATCGGTTACAATTACTTCGGAAGCGGTTCCTACGCCATCCTGACACTGGCCAATAACGGTAAATTTGTAATTGAGTCCTTCGGAAATGAAGCCGTAGGCATGGATGATGAATTTTCCGTAGAGAAGATCGTTCAGGATATCGAAAACCTGGTAACCTCCGGCTGTGACGGCATCATCGTATGGTCACCGGCGGATTCCTTATACGAAACAATCGCCAATGTATGCGAGGAAAATAAGGTTCCCTTCGTGCTGGCAGATAAGCAGCCCTTAGATCCGGCCATTATCGAAATGCTCAACAACTGCGAATACTTTGCCGGAGCCGTAGGTCCTGCCAATGATGTTTACGGCGCTTCCCTTGCCCAGTACGCGCTGGATCAGGGCTGGACATCCTGTATCGTTTCCGGACCGTCCGCCGGTGACCCTACAGACACGCCGCGGATCGAAGCCTTCACAAAGGTATTTGAAGAGGGCGGCGGCAAAGTACTTATCGAATCTCACGCAGATTCATCCGACGCATTCCTTCCTCAGATTGAAAATGCTCTGATCGCCAACACAGATGTGGATTTCATTTATGGTTCGGGTTCTGATGCCGGTATCGCAGCATGCCAGGCGCTGGAAAATTTACAGGTGGACGCCAAGGTGCTGACCTCCGGTCTGGACGCCGAAGCTCTCAAGCTTCTTCAGGATGGTACATATATGGAAGTCATCAATGGGGATTATTGGGTATGCGGTACATTCGCAGCCGTAGTTCTTCAGAATTATCTGGACGGCACACCGCTGGTTGACGGCGATGGCAAACCGGTATGGATCGATGATGTACCTCCGTTTGAAGTACCGGCGGCTCAGTTTGAACTGTTCCAGAAATTCTTTATCGATGAAAGCTGCTATTCTTCCGAAGAAATTCAGAAGATGAGTGGTAAGTATAATCCGGATTTCAATTATGATGCGTTTATAGACACTGTTTACAGCTATTCCCTGGAAGAAAGACTTATTGCAAAATACAATGAAGGAAAAATTACAGCGGAAGAGATGGAAGCCGCAGGTATTTCCGTACAGTAATGCATAGTGGCAGTTATGAACTGTTACGATTCTAAAGAGAAAATAGCGGATGATACGACGAACCGTATCATCCGGGCATTTTGGGAGGTCATGTTTTTATGTCAAATAAAAAGACATTGGGAAACGCCGGCCTGAAAAAGAATAAATTACAAAGTCAGCTGTTAATTATTGCCATTATTGTTATCGTATGCCTTATCTGCCACTTTATCACAGGGGGCAGGCTGCTTACTCTGACAAATTTGAAGACAATATCGATTCAGATGACTTACCCATTGATTGTCGGTTTGGGTATGATGTTTATCTTTACAGGTGGTATGGTGGATTTATCCATTGGCGCTCAGGTTATCCTTGCGGCCAATGTGGGGGCCATTTGTGTGGAGGATTTTGGACTGGGATATCCGGGCCTGATTATCGGAACGCTGGTCACCATTGTAATTTGTGAGTTTTTAAGCGCGTCCTGTTCCCAGTTCCTTGGGATTCCCGCCTGGGTCGCCGGACTTGGCGCAGCCCTGATCTTTGAGGCAATCTGTAATATCTATGTGAATAACCGGGCGGCAACTGCCGGCTCCAGCGTTGTCTATCTGAAAAACTGCCGTGCGCTTGGTTCATTCCCGGTCATTGTTATTATCGCTGTTGTCGTTTTAATCGTAGCTTACATCCTTTTTAACCGTTCGCAGCTGGGGCTGAATCTGAGAGCTGTCGGCAGTGGCGGCGAGGTGGCCAGTGCCATGGGGATCAACCGGAAAAAAACAATTATGATCGCAGCTATGGTAGGTGCTGTCATCATCGGTATCGGTGCCATCACCCAGCTTAGCTATACCGGTCGTTTTACGCCTATGAGCGGTCTGGGCAGTTTGTCCGGCATTTTTAAATCTCTGGCAACCATTCTGATCGCAGGCTCCTTTGCAAGAATCTTCAGTGATCCTATCGGATGCGTCATCGGCGCCTTTATTGTAACCGCGCTGTTTAATGTATTGACTTTACTCGGTGTACCCTCAGGAACCGGTCAGGAAATGTGCCTGGGCGCCGTGGTTGTTCTTTGCGGTATTCTTTCATCCTTTAAGAATAAGGGGGTTGTAAAGTAATGGCGGAAATGTTAAGAATTAAAAACGTTTGCAAAAGCTTTGGCCCTACAAAAGCAAATCATAATGTCAATCTGGTTATTGAAAAAGGCTCTGTTTTAGGGCTTGCCGGCGAAAATGGCTCCGGGAAATCCACGCTGGCCTCCATGGTCTGCGGTATGTTAAAAAAAGACAGCGGTGAATTTTATAAAGACGGTAAGTTATTTGAACCGCATACGCCTCAGGAGGCCAATGCCAATAAGATTGCTATGGTCGTTCAGGAGCTTGGCGTCGTGGGAACGCTGCCCGGCTCTGTGAATATGTTTCTTGGGAAAATGAAGCCTTTCAAAAAAGGTCCGGTAGTTGATCTCAAGGCCATGGAAAAGCTTGCCAATGAGCTGTTTGACCAATGGGAGCTGCCCCGGGTGCCGTTAAACATTCCGGCGGCGGAATTATCCATTGAACAGAGAAAAATGCTGGAGCTTGCCAGAGCATTATCCTCGGAACCGGATTTTCTCGTACTGGACGAGATATCCCAGGCTTTATCCCAGGATAACCGTGAGGTTTTGTACAAATTTATTAAAAAGTTTACAGATATGGGCAAGTCGATTCTGATGATCACCCATGACCTGGAAGAAATGGTTGAGATCTGCGACACGATTTCCGTTCTTCGTGATGGGGAGGTTATTGAAACAAAGGCGTCCAAAGCCTATTCCATGGATGAATTAAAACGTCTGATGATCGGCCGCGAGGTTTCCGGCGATTATTACCGGGATGACCATGAAGAATCCTATGCGCCGCAGGTCATTTTGGAGGTAAAGAATCTGAATGTTCCCGGAAAATGTGAGGACGTGTCCTTTGAATTGCATAAGGGTGAAATTCTTGGTATATGCGGTTTGTCGGATGCCGGTATCCATGAGCTGGGCAGCGCTTTGTTTGGTATGGAGGAGAACAGGACCGGTACAGTATTTGTGAAGGCTTCCAATAAGCTGCTGAAAAAACCGGGTGACATGATCGCCACCGGTGGGGCCTATCTGTCAAAGGACCGGGATGCCCATGGTCTGATGCTGGACGCATCCATTGAGGAAAATCTCATTGTGCCCTCTGTGACCTCATTGTCCGGAGCACTGGGTTTTTTAAATCCCAGAAAGACACGAAGACTTGCCCAGGATGCATCGGCAGCCTTTGAAATCAAATCCTCAGGACTTTCACATATCGTCCGCCGTCTGAGCGGCGGTAATAAGCAGAAGGTGAATTTAAGCCGCTGGCTCATCAAGGATCTGCAGTATATTATCCTGGATTGCCCCACCCGGGGTGTGGATATTGGGGTTAAAGCTTACATTTACGGCGTTTTGAAAAAAGCTAAAAAGGATGGTCTTAGTATCATTATGATATCGGATGAATTACAGGAAGCCATGGGTATGTCGGACCGGCTTCTAGTAATGAAGGAGCATAAGGTGGCGGCCATACTTTCCAGAACGACGGATTTCACCGAGGATAAAATCATGGAGGTGATGCTGTAATGAAAAAGAAAAGTAATTTTAATATTAACACATGGCTTCCAATCATTATTTTTGCATTGATCGCAGTCATTTTCGGGATCGCCACCCGCGGAGAAATCTTTCAGGGGGCAAACCTGACCAATCTCTTTAACCAGATGGCAGCCACCTTGATTGCGGGCTTGGGTATGCTTTTCGTTGCAGCCATGGGAGGAACGGATATTTCCTGTGGTGTCATCGTCGGCCTGGCCGCCTGCTTTTCCTGCCTTTCGGCTCAGTCAGCTGGCGGATGGATCATGATTCCTGTGTGCATGGCTGTGGGTCTGATTTCCGGCTGCGTGCTTGGTTTTATTAATGCAAAGTTCCATGTATCTTCATTTATGGTATCCTTATCCATGGTTATTGCCTACCGGGCGTTTTGCAGTCTTGTTTTGGGAAATAACGCTTACCTTGTGCCTTCATCCATGCGTTTTATTGACAACTTCGCTTTCAAGCTGCTTGTCGTTATTATCCTGATCCTTATGATTATGTATGTTTTTAATTACACCAGATTTGGCACTTATGTGCGGGGCATCGGTGAAAATGAAACAGCCATCCGCCATGCGGGAGTGAACGTGGATAAGATCAAAATCGCGGCGTTTGCTATTTCCGGTTTAATGGCGGGCATTGCGGCTTTGTTTACGGTCATCCGTGTGGGTGGTGCCAATAATACCATCGGCTCCGGTTTTGAGATGCGTGTTATGATGGCGTTGTTTATCGGCGGAATCCCGGTACAGGGCGGTACAGGCTCCAGAATTTACAAGTTGATTTTCGGCGCGCCGACCATTTTGCTGCTGGAAAATGGCCTGGTACTGTGCGGAGCCAGCGGCAGCGTCACACAGCTGATCCGGGGAATCGCATTACTTGCAGCCGTTTGTCTCAGCGCATATATGGCCAGAAAATTTGCCAATGTCGGTACGGAGGCCGCCCAGAATCAGAAGATTGCTGCGGCCGGGGATGACGCTGCGGGAAAATAAGCATTTGGCGCAGCCGGGAATAATGCTGCGGAAAATAAGCATCCGGCGCAGCCGGGGATGCCGCTGTCCGGCGAGTGGCGGCGGATAAACCTCGGCATGATCGTGAAAAAGGAGGTACTTATGTATAAGTATGAGCGAAAAGGTCCAAAACGTGGAGTTTCAATCTATAGCTATTCCGCAGATTTTGGCATGATTAAAAATTTGGAAGATTGTTTTGAGGACATGTATGATATGGGTGCTCATGGTCTGGAGATCCTGGCCAATACCCATATCGAGAATTACCCGCATCCAACAGATGCGTGGGTGGATGAATGGTATCGGTTACTGAACAAGTATGAGATCGTTCCGGTGGAGTATGGAAACTGGATCGATTCCCATATTCTTGGACATCGGGAGCTGACCACGCAGGAATCCTATGAAATGCTGGCAAGAGACATAAAAATTGCCGCAAAGCTGGGCTTTACCGTTATGCGGACAAAGATGCCGGTCATTGACGATGATCTGGCGCCTGTAAGCAACTGGCGTGAATTTATTAAAATGGCCCTTCCCCTGGCGGAGGAATACAACATCCGCATGTGTCCGGAAATCCATGCACCCAGTAATCTGAAATCGAAAATGGTGGATGATTATGTGGAATTTATTGAAAAAACGGGAACGAAAAATTTTGGCCTGAACATCGACTTCAGTGTGTTCCGGACGGAGTTTGGCCCGGATGAATATAAGGACCCGCGTTATGTAGCCAATGTACCCGCGGACCTGATTCCTCTGCTGCCATATATTTACTGCTGTCATGCCAAGTTTATTCATATGAGTGATGATTTTCAGGAGACGACCATTCCTTACGAAGAAATCATCCAGGTTCTTAAGGATCATCAATGGGATGGCTATCTGTTAAGTGAATATGAAGGTGCTGACAAATATGAACCGGGCTATGAAGTTGGCCAGACGCTGAGAAAACAGCATATTATGCTCAAACGCATTATTGGAGATTGAGGAGGGGTAAAATGTTAGAACGGGAAGTTATCCAATCCGTAGGATTTCGGAACATAAAAGCTGGTGATAAAGTCACAGGCTTTCAATTTAAGATCCGTCTGCCGTATTACAGAGGTATTTTCCTTTGCCAGCTCCGTCCGGGCACGCTTTTTGTGGACGGCGAACGCTTTGAAAAAGAGGATATTATCTGGAATGTGGACGGTATTGACTATACATATGAGGACATGTTGACCAACAGGGATACCCATTGGTCCGTCACAAAACCGGCCGTTTTAAAGGTGAAAAAGGAAGGCGGTCTGGCTCAGGGCAGCCATAAGCTGACCTATGGTTATTGTTTCACATCGTCCTACATGCCGCCGATCATGCAGGATGATCTGGACCCGGACAGGGAAGCTGAAATCTTCCTTCCGGAATTTGGAAAACATGTTAATAGCAGAGAGCTTATTATTGTATAATTTTCACGGGGGGCACGCTTGTTATTTAGCGTGGCCCCCTGTTTTTTCGGCAGCAAAAACCTCAGGCTGATACCGTATGCGATATTCTCCCAGAGTCATATGTACATTTTTTTTGAAATGGACACCGAGATGGCTTTGGGAGGAAAAGCCCAGATAGTTGGCGATTTCCCCGAAGGAATAATCGGAATACACCAGCATATTTTGAGCCAGCTTAATTTTTTCGCGGAGGACATACTGAAGGATCGTTTGGCCCTCGTACTTTTTAAAAAGCCCGGATAAATAATTGGCGTTTAAGTGGAGTGCATCGGCAATTTCCTGGACCGTCAATTTATCATGAAGATGGGAAAATATATATTTTTTACAATGGGCGATATGAGCGGAGGGCTTGAGGTATTTTTCTGAGCTCTTTAATCCATTAGCTTCAATGACCAGTTCCGTGTAGTGACATTCGGCCCGGTGGGTCAATTGCACCAGAATGGAAGCGTCATCGCAGGCTTCCAGCTCCTGGACATAGCTGTCACATAGAGAAAAGGCGATTTCCGGATGGATACCGCCGCGTATGGCGGCCCGGCTGGCAAATGAGACAACGACAATACACAGATTTTTTATATTTCTAATACGATTCTCGGAAAACGTTCCGTAGGAGGTGGGCTGTATCGTCTCCCAGCAGCTTTTAAGCATCTCCATATTCCCTGTTTCAATACTCTGCAATTCCCGCAGCTCCTGCTCATACGAATTATGCGTATGCTGTTCTTCCTGATTATTAAAAACGATGTTTGAATAGCGTTGTTGAACCTCATATTCCTGTTTGAGATTCTTTTCGCTGTAAGGAATAGCCATTGTAATATTTTCATCGGATAAAGTTTCCATAAAATTCCCTCATTTCAATTTTTCTATGCTGTAAATATCCCTTCATAGGAACCGAATTGTTACGGTCCATTTTATCATAAAAATAGTGAGCAATCAAATATAATACTTAGATATTTGATATATTATTTGCCAGTGGCCTATGTATAATATGAAAAACATAATGATTCAGGAAGGAATAGCAATGAAAAAAACATTATTTTGTGATGAATGGCAGTTTTGCCCGGAGGGAGAATCCCCTCAAAACGTATCTCTGCCCCATGATGCCATGCAGGCGCAGGGGCGGCAGCCCGATGCACCGTCCGGTACCGGCGGCGCTTTTTTCCAGGGCGGGCGCTATACCTATGAAAAGAAGATATGGGCGCCGGAGGAATGGCGGGAGCAGGATATCCTGCTGGAATTTGAAGGGATTTATCCCAATGCCGCAGTATATTTAAATGATTTTGAGATTGGAAGCTGCCGGTATGGCTATACGCTTTTTCGCGTGCCGCTTGAGGGGCTAGAGTATAATGCCTGCAATGATCTGCGGGTAGAGGTAGATAACAGCGCTCAGCCGGGGAGCCGTTGGTATTGTGGCGCAGGAATCTACCGGCCGGTGTGGCTGTGGTCCGGACCAAAGAAGCATATAGAGCCGGACGGCATCCGCATTACCACAATATCCTATGAAACGGCGAAGATATTGGTGGAGGTCGATGTGGCAAACGCGGGCAGCTGCGATGTAAAATTGAATTCTTGCGACGCGAAAGCAGTTCCTGGCGGCGACGCGGACATTGTGATCGAGATTTTTTATCAGGGAATTAAGGTGGCCGAGAGTATGGGAAATCACGTATATATTACAGTTCCCGACGCGCATCTGTGGGATGATGAATCCCCCCGGCTTTATCAGTGTGTTGTTACGTTAATAGAAGACGGTAAAGCTTTAGACAGCCAGTGTGTCAATTTTGGCATACGCCAAATCGCATATTCGCCGGAGGGCCTGACCATCAATGGAAAAAATATTTTACTAAAGGGCGGCTGCATTCACCACGACAATGGTATTTTAGGCGCCAGGAGCTATGACACATCCGAATGGCGGCGGATCAGGCGCTTGAAGGAAAGCGGCTTTAATGCCATCCGTTCCGCCCACAATCCGGCGGGCCGTGCTGTTTTGGAAGCCTGTGATGCCCTGGGTGTTTACGTCATGGATGAAACCTGGGATATGTGGAATGTCTCAAAGAACCCGTATGATTATGCGCAGCATTTCATGGAGGATTACGAGCGGGATATTCAATCCATTGTGGCCAGGGATTACAACCATCCGTCGGTCATTATGTATTCCATTGGAAATGAGGTCACGGAGCCGGCGACACAGGAGGGCATGGATATCGCTGCCAACATCAAAGAGAAATTCCATGAGCTTGACAAGACCCGGCCCATCACTGCGGGTATCAATCTGACACTTTTACTCATGTCCACCATGAAGAATTTGGACCTTGCTCAGAGTGCTCCGGATGTGGGCGATATGAACAGTACGGCTTTTAATAAAATGGTTTCTGAAATGGGCAGGCATATGACCATGGCCGCAGCCACCGATGAGGCGGACCGGGTAGCGTCACCCATACTGGATCTGCTGGATATTGCCGGATATAATTACGCGGATAGCCGCTATGCCATGGACCGGGAGCTGCATCCTTTGCGTACCATTGTAGGCACGGAAACCTATGTCTATGACCTGCCAAAAAATTGGAAGCTGGTGGAAAAGTATCCCCATATTATCGGAGATTTCATGTGGACCGCGTGGGATTATCTCGGCGAGGCGGGAATCGGGGCGTGGAGCTATGACCCGGAGGATATGGGATTTGGCAAGGGTTACCCGTGGCTGCTGGCGGAGGCCGGAGCCTTTGATATTCTTGGAAATGACAATGCCGAGGCTGGTATGGCGGCCGTGGTATGGGGCAAGCAAACACGGCCTTACATCGGCGTCAGCCCTGTAAACCACCCTGGCGTTGTTCCGAATAAAGCCATATGGCGGGGGAGCAATGCACTGCCTTACTGGTCTTATCAGGGCTGTGAAGGAAATCCGGCGGATATCGAGGTTTACAGTGCTGGAAACGCGGTGGAGCTTTTCATCAATGGCCGCCTTATTGGACGGGAGCCGGTTTCGGATTATAAAGCGGAATTTCATACGGCCTATGAACCTGGCGAGCTAAAGGCCATTGCCTACGCTGCGGATGGCTCCGTTTTATCACAAAGCTGCTTGTATTCGGCCGATGCGCTCACGAAAATTTCCATCACACCGGAGGAGGAGTGCATAAGAAAGGGCGGTATTTTATATGTGGATATTTCCCTGACCGGCAGTAACGGAGTGGTTGAGTGCAACCGGGATACGATGCTGACGGTGTCCGTGGAGGGCGGAGAGCTGCTGGCCTATGGCAGTGCGAACCCGAAAACGGAGGAAAGCTTCCTCAGTGGCCGGTATACGACGTATTATGGCAGAAGCCAGGCGGTTATAAAGGCGCTGGAGGATACGGTCACGGTCTACGTCTCCGGAAGCGGCCTGGAATCCGTTAGCAGAATAATAGAAATTTAGGAGGATGACTCTATGAAAAACAATGTTTCTATCCGGCCCTACCGGAAAGCCGACCGGCAGCAGGTGCAAAATATCTGCATTGCAACCGGTGGAGTCCTGGCGGAGCGGGCGGAATTCAAGGACATGCTATTAAATGCGTTTTGTAATTATTACATTGAACGGGAGTCGGAAAACTGCTTTGTGGCCGCAGATGAGGAGGAGGCAGTGGGCTATATTCTGTGTGCTGCAAACTGTGACGCATGGGTCAAATGCTTTGAGGAGGCCTATGTAAATAAGGCAGAAAATGAGGGTCTGAAGGAATTTTATAAGGCGACCATGGCGACACCTTTGAAATATGCCCGGGAATATCCCGCGCATCTCCATATTGATATATTACCGGAGTATCAGCGGATGGGTATCGGTTTCCTGCTGATGGACGCTCTGATCGGGCATTTGAGAGCCGCAGGCGTGCGGGGGCTGATGCTGTGTGTGGCTGCGGATAACATCAAAGGGCTGAGCTTTTACGAAAAGTATGGCTTTAAGGTATTGGAGCGGACGTCCAACGAGATTGCCATGGGAATGACACTGAGTATGTAAAAATTAGACACATATTTAAAAAATTAGTTCTGAACCGGATAGATGACGAAAATTTAATATAAGCATCGAATTTTTGCCATTACAAAAATATATACAGTATTTATAATGAAAACCATTAAAGGCATTCTCTTTTTGGCAATGATCACCAGAGAAAGAACAAGGAGGAAAATTATGAGTAAGAAAGGTATTTCATTGATGTTACTTGCATTGGTAACATGCATAGGGCTGTTGGCTGGCTGCGGAAAGTCTGCGTCAGAGTCCGATAAGAAAGCGGAGTCAACCACTGAAACTGTCGCCCCGGTAACGGACGCTTCCGGTGAAAGCAGTTCGGATACGACCGGTGAAAATGCTCCATCCGGTGATGCTGCGATGACCGATGGCTATTATTTTGAAAATACGACAGGTCTTAACAGCTTCTATCATTTTAATGAGGATGGCAGCTACTATGGCAAGTTTTTTGACGGTGGTGTGGTGGATGCCGGAACGTGGAAGCTCCTGGATGAGGCGATGGAATATTCCGTAAACGGCGGGGCTGACGACGACTTCGGAACACTGGAGGATAACGAAAAAGCCACGGCGCCTCAAGTGATTGAATTAACCTCCTATTTAAACGGCAGTGTATTAAAAATTGCTTATGATAACGACAAGCTTTGTGATACGACGCTTGGCGGGATGGCCGGAAATAAAACGCTGGAGCATAAAGCCGATTATGAATATGTGGCTTCGGTGGAGGAAACGCCGATTATCATCTGTGAATTTTATGCAAATGGCAGTGTGGGAAGCATGCTCACACTCAACCATGACAGGACCTTTGGAGATACCACGGGAGATACATACCTTAATGGAACATGGGAAATGACCGATGCCACGAATTATACGCTGACCTATACGGATGGGAGCACCGCGCAGCTTTCCGTCAGTGACAATAAAAAAACAGCGGAGATGACGCTGGCGGATGGAACTGTGGTGGCGCTTGCGGACAGCACGGAGCCGGAGAACGAGAACGCTATGGTGCTGTCTCTTGAAGCAAAGGACGCCCAGGTGGGGCTTCCCATGGGCGTGGATGTGTATTTAAATGCGTACAGTGACGGTGCCTGTGAGCTGGCAGTTTATGTGGCCGCTGTGGATGCAACGCTCATCGCGGACACCGGAACCTATACGGTGGATGCGGCCATGCAGTTTGTATTTATCTTTGACAATGCCGGTGAGATTGCGGGAACTCCGGATTATGAATCGGCAACGGAGAGCGGCATTTCTGTATCCGCCGATTATGCCGCGGATGTGACCGTGGAATTTAACGGCACACAGACACCGTTGTCCATCAACAGCACGTTATCAGGAACCTATCAGGGGCAGTAATGAAAGGAGTCAGGAAAATGAACAGATTTAAATGTATGGGTAAAAAAGTATTAGCTTCGGTTTTAGCGGGAAGTATGCTGCTGGCCACAGCCTGCGGCCAAAGCGGAAGCGGTGGCAAAGACAGTGGGGCATCCGGTGATGCCTACAAAATTTCATACTGGATTCCTATGGGGGAGGATACATCCTTCTATGACAGTTATAACGATAATCCTATCGTAAAGTATATTGAGCAAAACTATACGTTTAACGAAAAGCCCATAAGCTTTGATTTTTATGTAGCGCCAGCCGGCTCTCAGTCCGATAACTTTACAACCCTGTTATCTACGGGAGAATATTGTGATATCATGGATTTGAGTATGTCTCCGGAATCGCCGGTGCAGCTGTATGATGATGGAATCCTTCAGGACTTAACGGAGCTGGTGCCTGCCCATATGCCCAATTATATGGCCTATCTGGAGGCGAATCCTGATGTACAGTCGGAGATTTACTCCATCGTAGACGGTGAAAAGAAGATTTTAAATCTCAATGGTTTTTATGAGAAGATCGATGATAACTTTCAGGGCTTTTGTTACCGCCGTGACTGGATTGCTAAATATGGTACAAATCCGGTGACAGGCGAAGCGTTTACTTACGGCTTTGCGGATGAATCCGATAATTTTAGCTGGGAGGATAACGTGGTATTTCCAAGCGGCGGCTCCGATCCGGTCTACATCAGTGATTGGGAGTGGATGTTTGATATTTTTGATAAGGCGATGGAAGATCTGGGTGTTACTGATGGCTATTGCTATGCGCCGTATTTCCAGGGCATCATGCAGACCGGTGATTTAGCCTGTGCTTTTGGCGGCGGAGGTAACTGCTACTGGTACCGCAATAAAGAAAATGAGGCTGTATTCGGACCTGTCACGGATGATTTCCGGGCTTATCTCCAGTGCCTTAATACATGGTATACGAAAGGATGGGTAGACCCTGCCTTTGCGGAGCATAATCAGGATATGTTCTTTTCCGTAGACCAGGCCAAGGTGTTTTCCGGAAAAGTAGGACTGTGGCAGGGGCTGATGTCCACGCTGGGCACTCAGATTGATGCTGGCGATGCATATACGACCGGTGCGGTTGTCTATGGCTGCCGTCAGCCGATGAATGACATCTATGGTGATGAATCTTCTCAAAATGTGGAACCGTATACATTTTATACATATAATAAGGTTTACGGCAGTGTTGGTTTGACAACAAAAATGTCTGAGGAAGAAACGATTGCGTTTTTAGAGTTTACGGATTTCCTGTTTAGTGAGGAAGGCTCCGAGCTGGCGCTGGGCTTTAATAAGGAGCAATATGATGCCTGTAAGGATGAGTTTTATACAAAGCAGGGTGTGACAGAGGGCGCTTATAGAAAAGAAGGCGACAATTATATCCTGAATGTGGATGCCAGTGATCCGCTTTCCAATGCTGTTTCGCTCAACCGTGTCGTTTCCAGATTAGCCCTGCCTGTGGATAAACAGTATGACCGCTATGTGTCGCAGGCAGTCAGTGAATGGAATTACTATGAAACAGCTCCTATATTATTTTCTGCCAGTGTGAGCAATGCCATGACTACGGAAGAAAGCTCGGAGGTTTCAAGTGTCCGCAACAGTGTGGATCAGTTTATGATCCGCAGTATCAGTCCAATGATCATGAGCAAGGGCTATGATGTCTGGGATGATGCTTCCTGGGAACAATATTGTACGGATATAAACAAATTCCAGCCAGAAAACGCGACAACGATTTATAACGAAAAGCTTCAGCTCTTAGAACAGTAAATGAAAGCAGGAGGCACTATGAAAAATATAAAACAAAGGAAGCTGGCGGCGGCCTATGTGGCTCCCCGGGTCACCTGGAAGAAGGACTTTAAAAAGAACGGGGTGCTGTACCTTCTATTCCTGCCGATTTTAATATGGGCGATATTATTCCAATACCTTCCGATGCCCGGAATACTTATGGCCTTCCAGGATTTTAAGGTAGGTAAGGGATTATTTCACAGTGACTGGGTCGGACTGAAAAATTTTATCGATCTGTTTACAGGGGATGCATTTCCCCTGGCATTCCGAAATACGGTGGCTATGGCCGTCCTGAGCCTGACCATAGGTTTTGTGGCCCCCATATTATTTGCGCTGGTGGTCACGTCCAATCCTCATAAAAAGTTCCGTCGGTTTTCGCAGACGGCCAGCTACATGCCTAATTTCGTATCCGCAGTAGTTATGTGCTCCCTGGCTGTGCAGTTTTTATCCTCCGACGGCGCGATCACCATGTTTTTAAGCTGGCTGGGCCTGGACCGTCAAAACTGGCTGGCGAATGCCAATATTCCGGTATTCTGGCTGATCTACACATTTATCGGCATATGGCAGGGCATGGGCTGGGGGTCCATCATCTATGTGGCGGCCATATCCGGAATCAACGGGGAGCTCCATGAGGCTGCCGCTATCGACGGCGCCAGCCGGTTCCGGCGGATCGTCAGCATTACATTGCCGGGAATACTTCCGCTGATCGTTATGATGTGGACGATGAATATCGGCCTCGTATTCAAGCTTGTAGGTAATAATATCCTTCTTTTGTATATGCCCACCACCTATGATGTGGCCGACTGTCTTTCTACCTATACATACCGTATGGCCTTCGGTTCCACCGTCAATTACGGCTTGTCCACGGCCTCGGGCCTGTTCCAGTCTGTGCTTGGCACCATATTACTGGTCGTTTCCAACAGGCTTGGGAAAAAAGCGACGAGCTATTCACTGTTCTAAAACACGCTCCAGGGCGGCAGATCTGCGCATTTACTGCGCAGACTGTACCAGATGCGTAACAGTTCGTTTTCTCTGAACTGTTATCGAAATTTTAAAATTAGAAATGAGGTATATTATGCGTATTGGAAGAAAGCCAAAGGAAGGAATGATTGAAAACACATCGGTGGGATCGAAAATATTTGATATTCTCACCAGCGCCTTTCTTGCCCTTGTGGTTTTTTGCAGCATTATTCCCATGTGGCATGTCCTTATGTCCTCTATATCGGACGGGCGGTCGCTTTTTGCCCATGAAGGGCTGGTTTTGTGGCCGGTAGGCGGATTTAATCTGGGCGGCTTTGAGATGATATTTAAGGACAGCAGTATTGTTCGTTCCTATCTTGTAACGATATTTTATGTGGTGGCCAACTCGGTTTTGGGACTTGTCTTAAATGTTATGGGTGGCTATGTGTTAAGTCAGCCGTCAAAGCTTAAACCTCTGCTGACGATTATTTTAATGATCCCCATGATGTTTGGCGGCGGCCTTATCCCCACATATATGGTCATCCGCCAGCTGGGCCTTGTGGGAACGCCCTGGGCGGTCATCATCCCGGGCTGCACCAACGCCATGTTTGTGATTATGATGATGAACGCCTTTTTACAGGTACCTCAGTCGACGGTGGAGTCGGCCAGGATCGACGGCGCCGGGCATTTAAGCGTTATGTTTAAGGTGATGCTGCCCCAGGCCAGAGGCTTTGCCCTGGTGACGGTCATCAACACCGCTCTGGGCGCATGGAACGCATGGTTTGAGGCCTCCGTCTATGTGCCGACCAACAAAGAGTGGTGGCCACTGCAGCTTTGGATTCGGGAGCTGACCTCAAGAAATCAAGATTTCCTGAACTTTGCTAATCCGGATTATAACCGTTATCTTGTCCAGTTTGCCGTCATTGTGGCGGCGTCGCTGCCGGTCATTGTCCTGTTTCCGTTCTTCCAGAAAAAGCTGGAGGAAAATATGGTTATGGGAGCCGTTAAAGGTTAGGGGTTGGAAGTAAATGAGAGAATGGGATGCCGTATGCAGGGACTTGAATCTGTTTGGGGGAATGATTTTTAACGCTTGCCGGATGCCCATGTGGTGTTTTGCGCTGGACGGCCATTTTTTCTGCGCCACAAGCCCCAATGAAAAGGAATTTCGATTGCTTTTGGAGCACAGCGGCTGCCTGGCCTACGCCCTTTCGCCGGAGCGCCGCCGGGACCGGCCAGTGTATCTCAGCGATAACCTGGGGCTTACGTGGGTGGCCGATTATGCCTGGAATGAAACAGGGCCGGTGCTTCTCATACTCATGGGGCCGGTTTTTTCCAGTGAATCGTCCTTAAAGGGAATCGAGGATGCACTTCGGAAAATGGACTTTTCCATACAGATGCGGAACAATTTTATACAAAAGCTCAAAACCGTGACCGTGATGAATTATACGCTACTGGAGCAGTACGCGGCCATGCTGCATCATATTATCAGCGGTGAGGTCAGTGTGAACCACGATTATGAGTACCAGGCCGATTATGTAACGACGGAATGGCCAAAGGACTCTGAGGATAAAATAGATGTTTCCGGGATGGACACCGCAGAGGATAGCGACGTCATGGGGATTGAATATGGCCGGATGATGGAAGCGTGTATTATGAAGGCTATCCGGGAAGGAAATATTTCCTTTGATATGGATAAAATGACTGTCAATGACGGGCACAAGCCCTCTGGTGTTTTCATTGAGGTGGACCATTACAATAAGGGCGAAATCAACCGCGACGAAAAAAATACGGTGATCATTTTTGCAGCCCTGTGCGCCCGGGCGGCCATGGACGGCGGACTTTCACCGAAAACGGTGAAGCAGATGCAGCTCATGTATATACGAAGGATTGAGGAAACGAAATCACTGACGGAGCTGATGGCGCTGAATATGACTATGCTGAATGATTTTATCCAAAAGGTCCATGAGAGTCAGACGAACCCGGATATATCCAGGACGATTCAGTATTGCTGCGATTATATTCAGAAAAATCTGATGGTGCCCTTTGAACTTTCGGACATGTCCAGGGAGGTCGGTTATGCCGAGTACTATCTGACAAAAAAGTTCCATAAGGAGATGGGGATTTCACTCACGGACTATATTAAAAATGCCAGAATCGAAATGGCCAAAATATTGCTGATGACGACGGATCAAAGTATTGATGAGATCAGCAATCGGCTTTGCTTTAATTCCAGAGGATATTTTGGCAGGATTTTCAAAGAAAAGGTCGGCGTTACACCGGCCTCTTACCGGGAAAAGACTTATATTGAGAGGAAAAGGTAATCTGTCAGGAAAACCGCGGTTACCGGAAATGAA
This sequence comes from Lachnospiraceae bacterium, assembly GCA_902363555.1. Lineage (GTDB taxonomy): Bacteria > Bacillota > Clostridia > Lachnospirales > Lachnospiraceae > Catenibacillus. Next base: position 451,098 of record CABJAM010000003.1, read on the forward strand.
AGGAGAACCGGCCTTGCCACTGAAAAAGGATATTGATTATATAGAACTGATACATGCCATTGCCAAGTGCAGGGGGGAAGTCTTCTGCAGGGTGAAGGATGGAAATATTAATATGAAGTCAGCCCTGTCTCAGTATGTTGTTATATTTTCCATAAGTAACCCTTCCCTGATGGAACAGGCAACGCTTATATGCGAGGATGACACGGATTATGAGCGGCTGGCGGCGTATTTGGAAAATAGTTAGTGTAGCTTTGCACAAGTTTTGCGGTAATGAGCCGCGTCAGAAGCGCATCTGCAAAGCGGCGGCGCAGCAGAGCATACCATAGATGAACAGGAGATTGGAGGAAACAGTAATGCAGGCTTATAACCCATATTTACCCCAGGATGTATGTATTCCCGACGGGGAGCCACATGTGTTTGGCGACCGGGTTTATATATTCGGCTCCCATGATAAGGAAGGCGGCGATGGCTTTTGTCTGCTGGATTACGAGGTGTTTTCTGCGCCCCTTGACGACCTGGGGGGCTGGCGCAGTGAGGGCATCAGCTACCGGGCGTCACAGGACCCGGATTATGATGAGAACAACAGATACATGTATGCGCCGGATGTGGTCCGGGGTAATGACGGCCGATATTATTTGTATTATGCTCTGTCCGGCGGACATTTTACAGGCCCTATGCATGTGGCGGTCAGCGATTCGCCGGCCGGACCGTATGAATATTATGGGTATGTGAAAAATCCCGACGGCTCTGTGTTTAACCGGAATATCACCTTTGACCCGGGCCTTATGAATGATGACGGGGTTATCCGGCTTTACTATGGCTGGGCGCTGGCTGCGGACCATCCGGTCAGCCATGCGCAAATGCCTCCGGAGATGAAAGCGCAGCTGCTTAAAATCGAAATGGATATGTTCGAGAAAACACTGGAAGAAATCGAGCGGGAGCCGGAAGGGATCGAGGGGGCCAACGTGGTCTGCCTGGCCGATGATATGCTGACAGTCATCGGGGAGCCGAAGCGGATCGTTCCCGGCCAGTTTGACGCTGCCGGAACAAGCTTTGAGGGCCACGCCTTTTTTGAAGCCAGCTCTATGCGGAAAATCCGGGATACCTACTATTTTATCTATTCGTCGGAGCATCAGCATGAGCTGTGTTATGCCACGAGCCAATATCCGGACCGGAATTTCACTTACGGCGGCGTTATCATTTCCAACGGTGATATCGGCTGCAATGGACGAAAGCCCGAGGATCGGGCGGCGGCCACGGGAAACAACCATGGAAGTCTGGAAAATATTAATGGGCAGTGGTATATCTTTTATCACCGCCAGACCCATAAGACAAGCTTCAGCCGCCAGGGCTGCGCCGAGAAAATCCAGATTCTCCCGGACGGGAGCATACCCCAGGTGGAAATGACCTCCTGCGGCTTAAACGATGGGCCGCTGATGGCCGAGGGCGTCTATTCGGCAGGAATCGCCTGTAACCTCAGTAATGGACATATGCCGCACATATCACCGAACCCGGTGGAGGAATCTATCCCGTATATCACCCATGATGACAGCGGGCACTTTATCGCAGATATTCGCAGAGGAACGAAGATTGGGTTTAAGTATTTTCGGTTTTCCGGTCCGGTCATGCTAAAGATTAACGTTCGCGGAAAACTGGAAGGGAAATTTGATGTCTGGATCGATGGAGAGCATGTAGGTGAGATACCGGTATCTCCGGCGGATGTATGGCGTGCGTTTGAAAGCAGGATCGCCGGAGGTGTCAGAAGCGGCAGCCTGTTTTTAACATATGCAGGAGATGGGGCGGGCGAGTTGTTATCCATAGGCTTTGAAAATCTTTAGCCGCCAGTGCTTAATAAAATATTGACGATGAAGTACGGACTTGGCCCGGAACATGATCCGCCGCATTTGGGCGCATGGGTTCGGGCGGGGCCGTTTTTTACTAAATCTAATTTTTGTCAGGGGAGGTTTGGAAAATGATAAATATTTTGCCTGCGTTCAATGGGAACTATGAGGAATTGGGAGGTACTTTTGTATTTCCGGAGCAATATGGAATAGAAAATATTTATCCGGTTGCCAATGAGGTTTTTGTCCGGCGTTTGAACAGGGTTGGCTGTTTTACTCTGGATAAAAACAGTCGTCCGGTTATCTTTTTTGATACACTGGAAAAGCTGGCGGATGAGGCATATACCATTCGGGTAGACCGGGAGCGGGTGACCATTATCGCAAATGGGGAGAAGAGCGCTTTTTATGGGTTGACTACTCTGTATCAAATGCTTGTCATGGGGCATGGCACTTTAAAATGTTGTGTTCTTTGCGACAGCCCGCGCTTTTTGCGGCGGGGCGTCATGCTTGATGTCTGCCGCCACTTTTTTGATGTGGAGGAAGTGAAGCGGCTTATTGAACAAATGTCACTGCTCAAGATGAATCAATTCCATTGGCATTTAAGCGATGATCAGGGCTTTCGTATGGAGAGCGAGTGCTTTCCCGAATTGAATAAAATCAGTGCGTATCGAAGACTTTCGCCGGACGATCCGTTAGTGAAAAGAGGTATAAAAAATGCCGGAGATACCTATGGAGGCTTTTATACAAAGGCTCAGATCCGAGAGGTCATCGCCTACGCAAAGGCCCGACAGATCGATGTGATCCCCGAAATCGAGCTACCCGGCCACGGCAGCACAATCCTGGCGGCTTTTCCTCAATATACGTGCTCAGGGCAGCCGCTTGGCGTTAAGGGAACCTTTGGTATCCATGAACGTATATTCTGTGCTGGAAGCGATGAAGTCTATCCTTTTTTATACGAACTGCTGGGGAAGGGGGCAAAGCCGAGGCAGTCCTTCCAGATAATTTTGGCCCCATCGATATGGCCGACATGGCGAGGTCTTTTGTTGAAAATAAAATGAAGGCCGTTTATACGGCGGAGGATATTGATAGAGTCGTTGAAATGATTGGGAATATGATGGAAGTTCCGAAACATGAATGAATAGGAAAAGAGGAAACAGGAGGATTTAAAAATGTGTATTTCACTTGTACCGCAGCCCAAAAGCATCAAGATGCTGGAGGGCCATGCGGCTTATGATACCCAATGTGACCGGATCATCGATGTGCAGATGCAGCCGCAGGCTTATGTGTTAAAAATATTGCCGGAGCGCATCGAAATCCGTGCGGGCAGCCCACAGGGGTTAAAATATGGCGAGACGACGCTAAAGCAGCTCTGCTTTTGCGGTGGCGGACAATATCCCTGTCTTGTGATTGAAGATTGTCCGGCATTTGAATGGCGGTCGTTTCATATGGATTGTGCAAGGCACTTTATGCCATTGGACGAATTAAAAAAGATGGTCCATATGGCTTCGTTTTTTAAGTTTAACCGGTTTCACTGGCATATTTCCGATGACCAGGGCTGGCGGATTGAATCCGAAAGGTATCCAAAGCTTCATCAGATCGGTTCCCGGCGTCAGGGCGATCACTTTGGCGATTATGATTCGGACGCGTGGGAGGGCGGCTATTATACAAAAGCACAGGTGCGGGAGCTGGTGGCTTACTGTGACAGCTTAGGCATCCAGATCGTGCCGGAAATCGATATGCCCGGGCATGTGAGCGCCATATTGGCCGCATATCCGGAGCTTGGCTGTAATGGTGCACCAGTTAGTGTGGGAACGAAGGCCGGCATTTACTGGGATATTTTGTGCGCTGGTAAGGAATCCACCTTTGAATTTATTGAAAATCTGCTGGTTGAGCTGCTGGAGCTATTTCCGGGGGATACGTTCCATATCGGCGGCGACGAAGCGCCCAAAGCTCATTGGAAGGACTGTCCGCACTGCCGCAGGCGTATGGAGGCGCTGGGGCTTGAAAATGTGGGCCAGCTTCAGGGATATATGGCCAATCGTATTGCTAAATTTCTTAAAGAAAAAGGACGGCGGGCGATTGCATGGAACGAAGCGTCCTATGGGGGAAATCTGGACCGGGATATTGTTCTTCAGTTATGGACGGAGGATAAAAGCGGGAAGGTGCGGGAGCATTTAAAAGGCGGCGGGCAGGTGATATTGTCGGAAATGCTGCACAGCTATTGCGACTACCCCTACGCCTTTATATCATTAAAGAGTGTTTATGACGCGGATCTGGCATCTGCGGCTCTGGCTGGGGGCGGTATCGGAAATATTATCGGGACCGAGTGTCTGGCATGGAGCGAGTATATACGGGATGTGAAAACACTGGAAGGCTTGTGCTGGCCCAGATATGCCGCCTCGGCAGAGGTGGGTTGGTGCGGAAATGACCGACCGGGCTATGATTCCTTTGCCGGGCGGCTGGAAAATCTGTTTCCGGCATTTGCGCTATATGGCATTGAGGCGACGCAGCCAGATGGCTGGATACCGTCGGAGCCGGAGGCGTTAAAACAGCTGGCGGCGTTTCAAAAGAACTTTCCCAAGGAAGTGATGGAGGGATTTGCCAAAGCTCAGGAGGAAGTTTAGGACTGTGTTAAAAGAAAGGTAAGTGTTTATGTATTCATTAAAAACTTTTGCCACTGGGATTGCTTGGGGAGAAGGACTCCGCTGGTATGGTGAAAATCTATGGTTTTCAGATATTTATGGTAAAAAAGTTATGAAGGCCGATATTGCTGGAAATGTTACTGAAATTGCAGACATTCCCCAGATGCCTTCCGGACTGGGGTTTCTGCCAGGCGGAGAGCTTTTGATAGTCTCCGGCGGTGATAAATGTGTGATGAAATTTGTGGAGGGGCGCCTGGTAGAATATGCAGATTTAAGTTCAGAGGCCGTGGGGATTAACGACATGGTTGTTGATCGTAAGGGTAATGTGTATGTCGGCTGCTATGGCTTCCCCATTGAGAAATATCAGGGCGGACCAGCCAATGGCTGGATTACACTGGTAACGGCGGACAGGAAAATTTATCACAGGGCCGGAACAGGAATGATGTCGCCCAATGGTATGGTTATTACGCCCGATGACAGAACATTAATTGCAGCGGATACGTTTGCAGGCCAATTGGTTGCCTTTGACCGGGATGAAGATGGGATATTATATAACAGGCGTATATGGGCGGAACTTCCATCGGGTCCGGATGGGATATGTATTGACGCCGAGGGTGCTGTTTGGGCGGCCATACCCGGAAAAGGTATTGTTGCCCGGATATGTGAGGGCGGATTCATTACAGATGTGATAAAATGTACGGATACGCCGCTGTGCTGTATGCTTGGCGGTGATGATCGGAAAACATTGTTTATCGTTACAGTGCCTGTTCATAACGAATTAAATACGGAGGATTTGAGTAATCCTGAGAAAGCAACAATGCAAAAGGGGTCCGTTATTACCCGGACGACGGTGGAAATTCCTGGAGCCGGATGGCCCTAAGGCCTGGATGAATGAAAGTATAATGAAGGACAGCCGATTAAATCAGGAAGGATAAATATAATGAAACAATATTGTATGTATGAGCTTGAATTTACAGCTGCACCACCGGAAGGCTCTGAAATTTTTGTGGATTTGGACGCGATATTTTTCATAGATGGAGAGAACTGCAAAGAACATGTGAAAGGTTTTTACGCGGGCAATGGTATCTATAAGGTGCGTTTTCTGCCCAGGAAGCCCGGACGCTATTTCTGGAGCGTGACCGGTGTGGTGGATCTAAGCGGCAGCGATATATGCGCGCCTGCCGGGAAAGGTCATCATGGTATAGTTAATGCGGTTGGAACGCATTTTGAATATGAAGATGGAACAAATTTTATTCCAGTGGGCACAACGATTTACGCGCTGGCACATCAGGATCAGGAATTAATCGACATCACCTTTAAAACATTGCAGGTGTCCCCCTTTAACAAGGTACGGCATTGCCTTTTCCCAAAGCATTATGATTACAATAATAATGATCCGGAATTTTTTCCATTTGAAAAAGATACGAAAGGAAAATGGGATGTCAACCGTCCGTGCTATGCGTTTTGGGAGCATTTTGAATCCGTCATCTTCCGGCTGGCGAAGCTGAATATTCAGACAGATTTAATTCTGTTTCACAGCTATGACTGCTGGGGTTTTTCAGAGATGAGTATGGAAGAAAACAGAAGCTATCTGGAATATGTGTTGCGACGATTTGCCGCTATTCCGGATCTATGGTGGAGTATGGCAAATGAGTTTGATCTTGTTTTTGCAAGAGACATGGAGGATTGGTATGCCATTGAAAAATTTATCGCTGAAAATGATCCATACCATCATCTGCTGAGCAATCACAACTGCTTTGCATTTTATGATTTTACACGCCCGGCCATTACCCATTGCTGCATACAGACGACCCAGGTGGAAAGCGCTGCAAAGTTTTTGAAGGAATATGGTAAGCCGGTTGTATATGATGAATGCTGTTATGAAGGAAATCTGCCGAAGGCGTGGGGAAATATATCCGGCTTTGAGATGGCGAACCGGTTTTGGATCGCCTGTGTGCAGGGAGCTTATGCGACACATGGGGAGACTTTTTTGTCCGATGATGATATCCTCTGGTGGTCAAGAGGCGGTCGACTGAAGGGCGAAAGTAGAGATCGGATCGCCTGGCTGAGGACGATACTCGAAGAACTGCCCGGCCCTCTATTACCATGGGAAGCATCCCATGAACCGGGGCTGCACGAAGAGGAATATGAGAAGCTGGCCCGGCGGTTTGGTATGCTTATGATGTCCATGCCGGAATCACAGCAGGAAAGTGCGCTGGTAAAGGAAGGGGAATTTCGAGGACATTGCGGCGACGATGTGTTTATTCAGTATCTTGCAAGACATTGTGTCGGCCGGATGGATTGGGAGCTTCCGTTACATAAAGATTACCGTGTGGAAATTATAGATATGTGGGAAATGACGAGAAAAACTGTATATGCCAGGGTAAACGGACAAATGACGATCAGGCTGCCCGGAAAAGAAGGAATCGCTGTTCTGGCTACGGCGGTTTGAGAGGTCAGGGCCGGAATCACAGCGGTTACAACGTGCAATCATGTGCAGACCTGACGCGATAGTTACAATGATATCTAAAAATAAGTAATTAAAGTGAAGTAACGATAATGTGAAATCTTCTCTTTTGCTACAATAGGAGTACAATAAAACTTATACAAGGAGAAGAGAAGATGAAGAAACAAAAAGTTGCAAAGGAGCTGAATTTTGGCAAAATGCTGGCATGGCAGACACGGGGCATATCTTTCGGTATCCAGGTGGTATTGCTGAGCTTTATGACAATTTACTGTACCAATGCCCTGGGCATGGAGGCCGTTTTAGTGGGTACCATTGCCATGATCAGCAAGATTTTTGACGGCTTTACCGATCTGTTTGCCGGATACCTGGTTGACCGGACAAAGACGAAGTGGGGGAAGGGGCGGCCTTATGAGTTTGCCATTCTCGGTCTATGGCTGACTACCTGGCTTTTGTTCAGTGTTCCGGAGGGCGCCAGCATGGTGGTGAAATGTGTGTGGATTTTTATCGCTTACGCTATGGCCCAGTCCGTATTTGCCACGCTGCTCAATGCCAATCAGAACGTATATATGGTGCGTGCATTTAGAACAGAGGAAAGCTACGTAAAGCTGAACTCACTGGGCGGGCTTATCGTAACCATAGGCGTTATGATCTTTAATGTGATTTTCCCTATATTTGAAGCGAAAATAATTTATTCGGCCTCCGGCTGGAGCCGCTTGATTGGGTTTATTGCTGTACCTCTGGCAATTATCGGTATGATGCGTTTTCTATTCATAAAGGAACGTGAGGATGTCGTTATCGATAAAGTGGAAAAGGTAAATCTGAAGGATGTCGCCGCAGTGTTGAAAAATAACAAATATATTTATCTTGTGGCAGTCATTTTATTTATCAGCGCTGTGAGCGGAAGTATGGGTATCGGTAATTATTATTTCCTTTATATTGTTGGCAATGTGGAAATCAGCGGTGTTATGGGGCTTTTCGGTGTGCTGGCTATGGTGACCATGGCATTTTATCCAAAGCTGATGAAAAAGCTCAGCGCTGCGAAGCTGATCCAGCTTGGCTGTCTGTTTTCAATCCCAGGCGGTATCATTTTGTTTATCGCCAACAAAAATCTCGCTTTATTGGCCATTGGCGGTGTGATTTCCGGCGTTGCCACGCTGCCCATATCCTTTATGGTCAATCTGCTGATCATCGAATGTGCTACATATAATGAGTGGCAGGACCGACCAAGAATGGAAGGGGCGCTGACCTCCATCACAAGCTTTGCTAACAAGCTGGGCTCAGCCTTTGGCAGCCTGCTAATAGGCGCCATGCTGTCGGCAGCAAAATTTGACGGTACATTGAAGGTTCAGCCGGAGAGCGCCACGCTGATGCTGCGCTTTATCTATGCAATCCTGCCTATGATTTTCGGTGTGATCATTATAATCCTGCTGAGGTTTTATAAGATTGATAAATTTAAGAAGCAGATGGAAACGGAATGTGAGGCCAAAAGAGCGGCGCTGTCTGGTGACATGCACAGGCATGAATAAATAAGCGGCGCTGTCAAGCCGGGTCTGGACGTGATCAAATCAGGTAAAGGAGAGACTATGAGATTAAAACAGGAAATCAATTTACAGGATTTTCTACACGCGGTAAATCAGTGTGGAGGCGAGGTCATTCTCCGTTTCTCCCAGGAAAATGAGCTGAATATAAAATCCATGTTGTCGAAGGTTGTTCTCGCCACCCTTTATGAAACGCGGGAACTGTTTGATGACGCGGAGATTTTATGCGAGAATAAAGCTGATGAAAAAATATTGGAGAAATTTACAGATGTGTGATTATAACAGAAATCGAGCTGCATGTAAAATATAAAGCGGGCTGCGCTGCCCGGGAAATTCGGAAAAATTTTCAGGCGCCGGCAGGGAGGGCAGTATGTCAGAGGTAGACCAAAAGCTGGAATTTTTTAAAAATATGATATCCTCGGTAACAAATATTTATGTGACAAAGGTAAGTCCGCGGCTTGAACTGATTTCCACCAATGCGCCCAACTCCATCATCAATCTTGTGTTTTTTCTGGGCGCAGATGATATTCCTCCCGGCGGTAAGCCTCAGGTTGAACAGATGGACCCGGACAAGCATAAGGGTGTTATCATTCTGTTGACCAATCGGCTGGGAATGGCGTGGATATCCGAAGTGGAAACGGATAATAATGCGGCCAGGGCGATTCATATACTTGGCCCGGTATTTTTAAATGATTATTCCGTGGCGGAAATCGAGCGGGAGCTGGACCGGCTGATGCTCACAATCCCGGTGAAGCGGGCTTTTATGAAGGAAATCCACCGGATACCGGTCATCTCTTTGTCGCGGTTTTATGAGTATGGGATCATGTTCCACTACTGTATTACAGGGGAGCGTATCGGTATAGAGGATTTCCTTTTCAAGTCGGATGGCGAACCGCCGGAGCAGTATTTTGAGGCGGGAAAAGATAAGGAGCGGGATTACCGTCTGGAGCAGCGCATCATGCGTATGATCGAGGAAGGAAATCTGGATTGCGGTAAGGAGCTGGAGCGGATGGGGTTGCCCGATGAATGTCGAAATTTTGGCGGCGCGGACCTGCTGCGTCAGGCGAAGAATACAGTCATTACATTTATAACGTTATGTACGCGGGCATCGATCCGGGGTGGGCTTTCCCCAGCGGTCGCTCTGGCTCTGAGCGATATATTTATGCAGCAGGTGGAGGAAGCTCCGGACCTGGGTGTTGTAAATAAAATCAACCACGACATGCTGACAGATATTGTACACAGAGTACATGAGGTAAAGCTGCGTGTGGGCGTGTCCCCGCAGATTCGCAGAAGCTGTGATTATATCAGTGCGCATCTGGATGAAAAGGTCAATATCCATGAGCTGGCGTCCGCTCTCGGATATACGGATTATTATTTCAGTAAAAAATTTAAAGCGGAAACCGGTATGGGTGTGCGGGAATACGCGTTGTCCAAAAAGCTTGAGGCCGCTAAAGATCTACTTGCCAATACTTCTATGGAGATAAACAAAATTGCCGGGGAGCTGGGATTTGTGAACCAAAGCTATTTTGGGGATGCCTTTAAAAAAGCCGTCGGGGTCAGCCCAAGTGATTACCGGAATCAAAGAAATAGCAATAGTTAAATGCCCCTCAGCGGTTGCAGCGGGCAAAAACAGTAACAGTTCAGCTTGTCTGAACTGTTACCAAAAACAGCAGAATAACAGGAGGGCGATAAGCGATGTCAGAAACGAATGGACTTAAAGACCAGGAGATGGATACGATCACCAGCACAGACACGCAGCAGGCGCTGGCCATGTCCTTTGATGGATTTGATATACCGGTCAAAGAAATAAAAGAAATTATAGTAAAGGAAACGGGCTTTGATACCGATGTAAGGCTGTATATGCCGGAGGGCGAAGGCCCCCATCCGGTGGTGCTTTTCATCCACGGCGGCGCTTTTGTGGGTGGCTTTAACGTGCTGGATGAAGGACTTTGCAGAAAAATGTGCCATGACGCCGGGGTGGCTGTGATCAGTCCCAACTATCAGCTGGCGCCGCAGTATCAATGGCCGGTGGCTTTAAACGAGCTTCACTGTGTGCTGAAATACTTCGTGGAGCACAGCAGCGAATACGGGCTTGATTTTAGCCGTCTGGCCATCGGCGGCTCAAGTGCCGGCGGAAATCACGCCACAGCTCTGTGCGTACAGCTTAACGAGGAAAAGAAGATAAAACCGAAGCTTATGATACTGGTATATCCTACCACAGATTTATATACGGATGCGATGACTATGAATACGTCGGAGAATGATTACGCAGAGCTGATCCGTCAGTTCGTGCCGGAGGGGGAGGATTTAAGAAATCCTAAAATTTCGGCCAATTATGCGGACCCGGCAATATTTCCAAAGACGCTCATATTTTCCGGGCGGGAGGACGCCCTTTGGAAAGAGGGCAAGGTATTTGCGGACCGCCTGATCGACGCCGGAGTGGAGACGCTTTATAAATGCTATGCCCATATGGGTCATGGCTTTTTAGAGCTTGCCGGATATGAGACGGTGGCAAGGGATACGAAGGATCTGATCTGTCGGGAAATAAGGAGCAGCCTATAATGTATGATATCATGGATAAGTATTTAGATACAACCCTGACAGCCGGGGAACGGGCAAAGGATCTGCTGTCAAGGCTGAGCCTGGAAGAAAAGATGGCCCAGGTGAACTGCCTGTTCCCATTTGGCAATAATTGGGAGCAGGTCTGGCAGGAGGCCAAATACGGAATCGGCCAGGTAAGTACTCTATGTGTGCGGGAAATTACAAGCCTGGAAGAAGCGGTACAATGGCAGAGAGATATGCAGGATAAGATCATGGAAAAAAGTCCGCATCATATTCCGGCGGTCTTTCATATGGAGGCTCTGTGCGGTCCTTTTATCCAGGACTCCGTAAGCCTGCCGTCGGGTATTGGAAGAGCGTCCTCGTGGAATCCGGAGCTTGAGGAAAAGCTTGGTCGTATCGTTGCCCGTCAGGAGCTGGCCTGGGGGGCAACCCAGATTTTAGCTCCGGTACTTGATATTACGAGGGATTCGAGGATGGGAAGACAGTGCGAAAGCTATGGCGAGGACCCGACCCTGGCCTCTGCTTCGGGGGCGGCCTACACGAAAGGTATCCAGGAGCAGGAGGTGGCCGGAAGAAGGGCCGATGCCTGTGCTAAGCACTTTTTAGGCTCGCACAATACGCAGGGCGGGATTCATGGTGCCAACTGTGACATTCCGGAGCGGCTTTTAATCGAAGTGTATGGCAAGCCGTTTCAGGCTGCAATAACTGAGTCCGGTCTGCAAACCGTCATGCCCTGCTATTGTTCCATAAACGGGGAGCCGGCATCCGCTTCCCATCATCTGCTCACGGAGCTTTTAAGAGATGCCATGGGCTTTACGGGAACCTGTATCGCCGATTATGGCGCTGTTGGAAATGTCCATAAGGTCCAGCATGTGACCGAAAGTGTCACGGAAGCCGGGCTGCGTTGTATGGAGGCCGGCATGGATCTGGAAATGCAAAGCTGCACAGGCTTTAACGACGAATTAAGGACATGGTTTTCCACCGGTAAGGCGGATGTGAAAATTTGGGACCAGGCTGTGCAACGGATTTTAGAGGCCAAATTTCGTATGGGTATCTTTGAAAATCCATACGCCCTCACGGGAAATGATTTGAGGGAAAGCTTTTTTGATGAAAAGGATGACAGAATTTTACTGCAAATGGCAGAAGAATCCCTGATCCTTTTAAAGAATAACGGTGTGCTTCCGATCAAGAAGAATGTGAAGAAAATCGCGGTTGTGGGCTGTCATGCGAAAAACGCACGGATATTTTTCGGAGGCTACACCCATGAAAGTATGATGGAGGCCGTGCTTGCGGCGGCCAATTCCATTGCCGGAATCCAGTCCGGAAACATGGATGGAAAGGCTGTCCAATTGATCCCAGGCACTCAGATACAAAGTGATGAAACCGAGGCTTTTGATGAGATTTTGCGCGTTCAAAAGCCGGATTGCCAAAACCTTTTAGCTGCGCTTAAAGACGCGCTTCCAGATACGGAAATCACCTATGCCTATGGCTATCCTGTGGCAGGAAATGATCTGTCTCATATGGATGAAGCTCTGGATGCTGTGAGGGCGGCGGACCTGGTGATCATGACCCTTGGCGGAAAGAACGGCTCCTGCTCCGTGGCCTCCATGGGCGAAGGCGTGGACGGTACAAACATTAATCTGCCCGTGTGCCAGGATACCTTCATCCAGCGCGCGGCAAAGCTTGGCAAGCCGCTCATTGGCATCCACTTTGATGGACGGCCCATATCCAGTGATATAGCGGATGAATATCTGGATGCGATCATCGAAGCGTGGAATCCGGCCCAAAAAGGCGCCGAGGCCATTACAAGGGCTTTGACCGGAGTCTTTAATCCAGGAGGAAAGCTTCCGGTATCTGTGGCCCGCAGTTCAGGTCAGGTACCCATTTATTATAACCATCCCAACGGCTCGGCCTATCATCAGGGGGAGAGTATTGGCTTCGCCAATTATGTGGACATGCCCCATACGCCCAGATATTATTTTGGCTATGGTTTGTCCTACACAACCTTTAAGTACTCGGATTTTAAAATTGATCAAAAATGTCTGAGGCCGGAGGACGTGGTGCGGCTTGAACTGACCGTGGAAAATACAGGTGAGCGCGCCGGTGATGAGGTCGTACAGCTCTATGTCGTGGATAAATTTGCCAGTGCCACCCGCCCGGTTAAGGAATTGGCCGGATTTAAGAGAGTCACCTTGGAATCTGGAGAGAAAAGTACATTGACGTTTGAATTTAAGGCAAGTCAGATGGCATTTCTTGACCGGTCCATGCGATGGAAGGTTGAAAAGGGCGAATTTGAAGTCCAGGTTGGCAGTTCATCGGAGGATATCCGGCTGAAGGATACGTATTTGGTGACCGAGGACGCCTGGGTGGACGGTAAACACCGAGGGTTTTACGCTAAAGTCACCGTGAAGCGGCATTCGTGGAATTTATAAAAGGGTTAAATTGAAGGAGTATGAAATGGATTACGCAAAGAAAGAATTATATGATCCAAGCAAGGACGAGATGTTTAAAAAGCCATATATTGATTGCGATGAGCTGCGGATGCGCCCTGTGATTTATGGCAGCGATGTGGAATACCGCTATCTGCACGGAGGCTTTGAGGGAACAAGTGTTAAATTTATTTTCTGCGTACCCCTAAAGGAGCAATTTTGCTGGAAATTTTATCAGCATCTGTCACCGTTTCCCGGGCCAAACGAGGAGCTTGCGGCGATAGACAAAACCGGTGAGGAGGATTTTATCGGCTTTTCCATAAGTCACGGCGCCGGCTATGTAGAGTCGAATATGGGCTCCTCGGAGGTTTTTGGTTCTGTTTTTGATAATACTATTTTTTACCGTTCATCGGCAGCTGTGGCCGAATACTGTAAAACAAAAGCCCGGGAGCTTTATGGCGGGCACCGTGTCTACGCCTATGTTTTTGGGGGCAGCGGCGGCGGATATAAAACCATGAGCTGTATTGAAAATACGACGGCCTTTGATGGAGCGCTCCCGTATGTCATTGGCTCGCCGGTGTCCTTACCCAATTGTCTGACCGTGCCGGCTCACGGAAGCCGGGTGTTAAGAAGCTGCTGGGATAAAATCATGGATGCTGTGGAGCCGGGCGGCTCCGGGGATATTTATGCCGGTCTTAATAAGGATGAGGCCAATGCCCTGAGCGAGATTATAAATATGGGTTTTCCTAAAAGAATGTGCTCGGTCCTCGGCGATAATGACGACGGATCTCTTCCGGTTTTAGCGCCGGTCGTTCATCAGATGGACCCCACTTATTTTTCTGATTTTTGGGAGAAACCGGGATATCTAGGAAGCGACCCGGAGGGCACGGCGGCCCGGGACCGGATCTGTATGCGCACAAGGGTGGTGTCCGCTGGAATGCCGGATAAATCGGATGCGCCGGATATGGCGGGAGCGTCGGATAGAGCAGGCGTGCCGGTTGTTGCAGCCGGCGATTTTGTTCAGGATGATCGAAATGGCACTGATGACGCGTGGCAGAAGATGCTGAGTGATGCTGTCGGCGCTTTTATCGAGGTGGAGCAGGTGCCCCAGGGCGCGGATCTATATCTTCGCGGCGTGGATATTATTTTTGAGAGCGGGAAGGCAAAAGGGAAAAAGCTCCGGCTTAAAAGGATTGACGGGCAACGGCTGATTCCGGGGATGAGCTACGGCGTTGATGATTTTGCACAGGTGATCCGGGAGCTTGAAGCCGGGGATGAGATATTCCTGGACAATTCGGATTACATTGCCATTCAGACCTACCACAGACATCAGGTACCGGAGGACTTAAGCTTCCACGCATGGGATCAGTTCAGAGATGAAAACGGAAAGCCGAAGTATCCTCAGAGAGCGCAGGTTATCAGCTACGGATTTACCACCGGGGGCTGTGGTTCTGTACAGGATGGGAAAATCCAGGGTAAGGTCATGGTAATGAATAATCTCATGGACGGTGATTTTCCATGGCAGGCCGACTGGTATCGCAGGAAGGTGGAAGAGGTTTATGGCCCGAAAGCCGGGGAATGCTTCCGGCTGTATTATAATGACAACTGTCCTCATGGCGATGTCAATGTGGCGGGAGATATGCTCCGGGTCGTTTCCTATCTGGGGATGCTGCGTCAGGCTCTGGTGGATTTATCCGATTGGGTGGAAAAAGGGATCGAGCCTGCGCCAACGACCGGGTATATCCTTGTAAATAATCAGGTGACCCTGGATGCGGGTACGAAAAAGCGCGGCGGTATCCAGCCCAATGTGCAGCTTTTTGCCAATGGAAGCGGGTGCGCACAGGTTAAGGCGGGCGAAGCCGTCAAATTTACAGCCGAAATCCGGATTCCGGAATATGCGGGAGAATTTGTTTTTGCTCAGTTTAGTTTTGAGGGAGAAACGGATTATCCTTATGAAGCCGGCAGCGTGACAAAGACGAATATCGATGGTTTACATGGGGCTGTGATCGAGGCTGAGCATGTGTTTAAGGAACCGGGAACTTATTTTTGTGTTATACGAGTTGTAACAAATAGAAATCCGGAGGATGGATATACGCGGCTTCGGAATTTGTGCCGGGTGCGGGTGATCGTGGGGGCGTAAGCCCCTGATCCCGCCCCGGTTTTTTGCGCGAAGCAATGAGCCATAAAGGGGAGCAAGCTCCCCTTTGCGGTGACTGCCGCGATCCGGTGGAGCAAAGCGGGGCCGGATATTAATATTTCTTAAACAAAAGTGAAACAAAACGCCAATAAATGAATGAAAGTAAAACCTTCAAAAGGTATGGCATAGCAATTTCTGCCATACCTTTTATCTGTTCACACTTTAGACACAAATAATAAATAAAATACAAATAATTTCGGCGTATGATTAAGTCAAATATATCGGTTTAGAGAGGCGGTGAATGATGCAGGACAAATCCAATAAGAAAAATAAAGAGAGACATTTTCAGATGCCCAGGCTGCGTTTGAGATACCGGCTGCTGCTATACTTTTTTATGCTTGTATTTATCACCCTTTCTATGATAAGTGTCATACTTGACTGTTTTCCGGAGATTGCATCAATTGGATGTTATGTATTGGCTGCCGTCACCCTCGCAGCAGGCGGCTATTATTTGGTCATAGATATTGGCTGGAATGCGGGGAAGGCTGTAAGATCAGGCGTTGTGGCGAACCCATATGTAAGCCGGGTGGTTTCGGATTATCGGTTAAGGACGGTTGTATTTGCAGTGCCCGGCGTTGTCGGAAATGTTTTATATGCTGTTTTTAACGGTGTGACAGGCGTGCTCAGTCACTCCGCGTGGTTTGGCACTCTGTCGGCGTATTACATTCTATTAAGTATTATGCGGATCGGTGCGGTAAGACAGGCTGGAGCATATTTGAAAATTTCCAGTAGTGCGCAGGAAAACTCTTATGATCAGAGGGAGCTATCTATTTATTTTAAGGACAGTATTTTGTTTCTGTTCCTTGCTGTGACTCTGGCCGGGATGGTCATTTTGCTGGAGCTTTCCGCAGGTGGCAAAACTTATCCGGGCCTGACCATTTACGCAACGGCAGCATATACATTTTATAGAATTATCATATCCGTCATAAATTTGGTAAAGGTCAGCAAACGACGTTCACCGCTCCTTGTGATCCTCCGAAAGATTGGATATGTGGATGCCTGTGTATCCATACTGATCCTTCAAACGGCTCTGCTTTCTGCTTTTTCTCAGGAGACGGAGGAAGGCTTTGTCCGGCTCATGAACGGAATTACCGGCGGCGTGGTGTGTGCTATGATTTTTGGAATAGGGGTACAGGGGATTTACTCCTCAAAAAAAATGAAAGAGAGGAATAGACAATGATAAATATACTGGTAGTGGAGGATGATGCAAAATTGAACCAGATCGTCTGTACGTATTTGAATGACAGTGGTTTTCGGGCAAAGGGCTGTCTGGATGCCAGTTCTGCCTATGACGAGATGTACAACAGCCTTTATGAACTGATCATTTCGGATATTATGATGCCAAAAATCGACGGCTTTGAGTTTGCCCGGACGGTGCGGATGGTGAATAAATCCATTCCAATCCTGTTTATGTCTGCAAAGGATGACCTGCCCTCCAAACAAAAAGGGTTTCAGTTGGGGATCGACGACTATATGGTAAAGCCTGTGGATCTGGAGGAACTGATCCTGCGGGTGCGGGCGCTGCTGCGGCGGGCAAACATTGAAATGGACAGAAAGATTGTGGTGGGAAATCTGGTATTGGATGCGGATGCTATGAGCGCCGAGGTCGGTGGCGAAGAAATTGCCCTTACAACAAGGGAATTTAATCTGGTCTATAAGCTGCTGTCTTATCCGAAAAAGACATTTTCCAGAGCCCAGCTGATGGATGAGTTCTGGGGGGTGGACAGTGACACCAGTCTTCGGGCGGTGGATGTTTATGTGACAAAACTGCGGGATAAATTATCAGCCTGCGACGGTTTTAAAATTGTAACCGTCAGGGGCCTGGGATATAAGGCGGTGCTGCAATGAAAGGAAAAAAAGACAGCCGTTTTCCACCATCGCTTTTTGGTGTTTATCTGGGTGTTCTGCTGCTGATGTCAGGCATTCACACAGGTCTGATCGTTTATATGGATACCGTAGGATCGGCATGGAATGATGTGATAAAAACGGTTATTCCGATTGCTTACTGGGGCCTGATCGCAGTCGGTCTTACAATATTTACACGGAAAAAAATGAAACAAACCTATGATGAACCGCTCCAGCAGTTTGCCAGGGCCACCGGAAAGGTCGCCAAGGGGGATTTTTCTGTATATATGCCCACACTCCATACCTCGGATAAGCTGGATTATTTGGATATGATGATTTTGGACTTTAATAAAATGGTCGAGGAGCTCGGGAGCATCGAAACCTTGAAGACGGATTTTATTTCCAATGTTTCCCACGAAATGAAAACGCCCATTGCGGTGATTAAAAATTATGCAGAACTGATACAGAAGGGAAAACTGGATGAAACACAGCGTATGGAATATACACAGGCAATCATTGATGCATCCATGCGGCTTTCGGATCTGATCAGTAATATCCTGAAGCTGAATAAGCTGGAAAACCAGAAGATCGATCCGGAAATAAAAGAGTATGATGTGTGCCGCCAGTTATGTGAAAGTATCCTGCGATTTGAAAATGTATGGGAGAAAAGAGAAATTGAACTGGAGGCAGACATCGAAGATGCCGCGCGGGTGAGCGCGGATGAGAACCTGATGGAGCTGGTATGGAGTAACCTGTTGTCCAATGCCATGAAGTATACAGAGCCTGGCGGATCGGTCGTGGTAAAGCAGTGGTCGGATGCGCACAAAGTGATGGTATCGGTGACGGATACCGGATGTGGGATGCGGCCGGAGATAAAGGCACATATTTTTGATAAGTTTTATCAGGGCGACACTTCCCATTCCGGGGAAGGAAATGGTTTGGGGCTGGCGCTTGCAAAACGGGTCATTGATCTGATGGGCGGCGAAATCCTTGTGGTGAGCGCGGAAGGAAAAGGGAGCACCTTTACTGTGACGTTGCCCGCCGCAGGTGCGGAAACGGAAATAGGAAGGATGATGTAAATATGGATGATAATTTAAATATGAATGATAAAGAAAACAGGCAAAAGAGATTTGTCGGTTATGAATATAAAGAGCTCGTGTCTGAGAGCCGCAGGATGCCTCTGCTCATGGACGGATATGAGTGCTTTGGGTGGGAATTGAACGGGCAGTTATCCACAAACAGCACGAATACCGCAGGTGCGGGAAAAAAAATGACGCTTTATCTGAAAAGGAATCGCAGTATTGTCAATAAAATGGAGCTTACAAGGCTCCAGCACAATTTCGAGGCCTGCGTCGATGAAATTGAAAAACTGGAAAATAATAAGACATCAAGGGCAACGGTCTATGCACTTATTTTAGGACTTTTGGGAACGGCATTTATGGCGGGAGCTACTTTTGCGGTGACGGCACAGCCGCCCCATATCCTGCTTTGTATCCTGCTGGCCATACCGGGATTTTTGGGGTGGATTTTTCCGTATTTTGTGTATAAAAAAGAGGTGGTCAGGCAGAACGAGCGCGTTAAGCCGCTGATTGAAAAGAAATATGATGAAATTTATGAATTATGTGAAAAAGGAAATAAACTTTTATAGAATCAGGAAATTGTTTGGACCGGCGGCTGGGTGAATTAATAATTCGTAAACACAATTCAAGCAAAATGCAAATAAATCGTTGGTAATATAGTGTCATCAAAGAAACAAAGAGAGAAAGGATAAACATTATGAAAAAGAAAAATTTTGTATCTATGATCATGGGCACTATTGGAGGAATCTTATTTGCTATCGGAATGTGTATGTGCCTGCTTCCCCAGTGGAATGCTTTCACTCAGGGCGTTGTATTATCCATTGTTGGTGTCGTGGCGCTGCTGGCCATGCTGATCGTCCGTCGCAAGATGGAGGGAAAGCCTGCCATTGAGCTCAGCGGTAAAGCATTTGGAACAACGCTGCTGGGAATTATCGGAGCCCTGGCGCTGGGCATCGGCATGTGCATGGTTATGGTTTGGAATTTGTTGGTTTGGGGCATTCTTGTAGGTGTTGTCGGTATCGTATTGCTCCTGTGTCTTATCCCGATTTGCAAGGGCCTTAAATAAAGCTGAGTTGTTATGTTATGTCAGAATATATGTAACAGTTCAGAGGGGCCAAAATATTACGAATATATACCCAATCAAAAATTAAAATGGAGGAATGGTACATGGAAGTAAAAAATGTAATTATCGCGGCAGTTGCTGTTATTATCACAGTAGTAACTGGAATTACCGTAGTCGTTACAAGAAGAAAACGAGGATGAAATAGGCCAATTAAAGTAGTAGTGAAATGATGTAGCACAGGATCATCCCGAAACCGCCTGCAAAGTAAAATTTTGCGGGCGGTTTCGAGATTCCGGCGGTTAAATTACAGGAACATTGCCATGTATAGAGGAAGGTGCCAAATCCCGTCCTTTTCCATAACGTCTTTTGGATAAAGAATATATGGTGTACCGATTTTGGATGCAAATTTTTGCCTGAACTTGTCGAGAGAGGCGTGAGAACGGTAATTCGCGGATTTCACTTCTATGGGTGAAATCTTCTTTTTTTCTGTAATCAGAAAATCAATCTCCATATGATTTTCCCGATTTACATTATCGTTCCGGGAATAAAAATAAAGCTTATGCCCATTCCGGCGAAGCATCTGTGCCACGGCGTTTTCCATGATCATGCCTTCATTGATATCAAGTTTGTCAAAGAGGATGGCTTTGTACAGCTCATTGTCTGTAAATGCAGTATCCATAAATGTATGTGTAACAAGAAGTCCGGTATCCGCCATGTAACACTTCTGTGTGGCATGATCTGCACTTAGCCCCAGCCCCACATTGGGATCGGTTGCATTGAAGCAGGCATTGATAACCATCGATTCATTCAGCCAGATGAAAGAATCTTCATATGTGCGGAAGCGGGCGTTTTTGTTGATCGAAGATAACGTGTATTTTTTTTCTTTCTTTGAAAGCTGACCGGGGATTCCGTCAAACACGGCATAGACTTTTTCCTCATAACCGGCGGCAAACTTGGACACATCCTCGCGGTAAAGACGAAGAATGCGCCGTTTCGCTTCATCAGCTCCCTCAAAGTCTTTTTCATTCTGATACGCAAGAATGGACTGCGGCATACCTCCCACAAGGACATATTGTCGGAAATCATTCATAATTTTACGATGCAGCGTTTGTCCAATCGGCGTTTTAGCTTCAAAGCATTTGCGGATCAGAGGAACGGTGGCTTCGTCTCCCATTGCCCAAAGAAATTCCTCAAAATCCATCGGAAACATCTCAATATGTTCTTCCTCGGATGGGATAATGATGTTCTCGGTGTTCTTTTTCAGGCGGATGAGCGATCCTGTTTCAATAAAATCATATCGCCCGTCTGCAACAAGGTATTTAATAAGCTGCCGCGCTCTCGGAAATTGCTGGACTTCGTCAAAAACAATCAGCGAGTCACGTTTATGCAGCATGGTCGAATAGAAAGCAGATAGCTTGGCAAAGAACAAATCAAGGTCTGAGCTTTCATAAGAAAACAGATCAAGAATATCCTGCGGCGCATTACCGAAATCAATCATAATGTGGGTGCGGTATTCCTGTCTTGCAAAATACTCGACGATATAACTCTTGCCTACACTGTGCGCACCATCGATTAAAAGTGCGGTTTGACCGTTGTTTTTATGCTTCCAACTGAGCAGATCGTCATAAATTTTTCTTTTCAGCATATTTGCCCCTCCCTTAGAAGCCATATCCGATAGGTTCCGGCATTTTAAAGACTGGTAAATCTCTTTTTTAATTCATCCACAAGCTTTTCTGCAATAGGTGTAAACACCTGATACTTTTTCCATATAATAAACATCTGTGTTTTCAGAGCAGGACTTAATGGTCTAAAACACAGTCCGCTTTCCTCACTCACATCGGCAAGTCGGTCAAAGGTGAGCATATAGCACAGCCCGGACTTTACGCACACAGAGCCATTGTAGAACAAATTAACGGAGCCGATCAGATTCAGAGCATCCAGCTTTTCACCGCACCATCTGGGCAGATCGACCTTTGCTGCCTGATCTGAAACAATCAGCGGCAAATCTATAAGGTCCTCCAATTGGATGGCGCTTTTTTCTGAAAGCGGACTTTCATGTGGCATCAGCAGCCCCCAGATATCTGCTTCGGGCAGCGTGAGGTAATTGTATTTGGAAAGATCGGGCGGCTCTACAATGACGGCAAAATCAGATAACCCGTGCTCAAGATTTTCTGTAACCTGCCGGGTGTCACCACTTGTGATGTGAAAGCGCAGTCCGGGGTACATTTTTCTGAAATCCTTAATTGTGTCAGCAAGATACTTTATATTGTAGGACTCAGCACAGCCAATCCGAACATCGCCGCCGGTGATGTCGTTGAGATGACTAAATTCCTCTAAAGTCTTATCTGCCATTTCCAAAATATCTTCCGCACGTTTGCGGAGCAGTCTTCCTTCGTCTGTCAGCTTCACACTGTAATTGCTCCGGACAAACAGCTTGCTCCCAAGCTCATATTCCAAATCCTTCAGCTGCTTGGAAAGCGTCGGCTGCGAAATATGCAACACCTTAGCGGCTCCCGTTATGCTACCCTCGCGGGCCACTTCCAAAAAATATTTTAATACTCGTAATTCCATAGTGCACCTCCTCGTTTAAAGCCGGTAAAACCCAGCGATTTCTGAAGGAAATCGTTGACCTGTTTGCATATCAGCGCAATTCCTATTCCTATTGAATTAACCTGGTTCCTATTGTACCACTCATAGATATTCTATACAAGAATAATTAGAAATAGAAAGTAAATATTTGATAATTCTTATGCTGGGTATTAAAATACAGATATAGGAGGAGGTGCGATATGTCAAAAGCAACAGTTACGCAGTTCACGGAGTATACTGATGAACTATTTCAGGAAGCTATACGAATCGGTATGGAGCTGAATACACAATACCATACCCCGGAGGAAATCAGAGAAATCATGGGAAAATTGACCGGGAAAGCAATCCCGGATGATTTTCGTTTATTCCCGCCGTTCTACACCAATTTCGGAAAAAATATTACAATCGGAAAGGATGTTTTCATCAATTCAAGCTGTCATTTCCAGGATCAGGGCGGCATTGAGATTGGGGATGGCGTTCTGATCGGTCACAATGTAGTGCTGGCCACCATCAATCACGATCTTGATCCGGAGCAAAACAGGAAAAATAGCTATGAGCCTATAAGAATTGGGGCTCATGTCTGGGTTGGGGCTAATGCAACGATTCTTCCCGGTGTGACCATTGGCGAGTGGGCGGTGGTTGCCGCCGGAGCGGTGGTTACCCATGACGTTCCGGCAATGACTGTGGTCGGCGGTGTTCCTGCGAAAACTATCCGGAAGATTCAGGCAAAAGGACGATCAGAACGGGAGGAAGAAAAGTGAAGCCAATGATTATTTTTTTAATATCAGCGTGTATGCTGCTTGTAATGACCGCCTGTGCTTCACAGACGGCAACCATGACATCCGCAGATGCGACGGTTTCTGTAAGTAACGATTCTTCGTCGGATGAAACGGCTTCTGTAAGTAACGCTTCTTCAATAGATGAATCAACTTCGTTGAAAGATGATAAAACAGGTGAGTCCGGTGACAGTAAAATTCTTGTCGCTTATTTTTCCTGCACAGGAACTACGGAAAAGATTGCTGGGTGGATTGCAGAGCAGACCGGCGCAGACCTTTATGAAATCATACCCGAAAGTCCGTACACTTCTGAGGATTTAAATTATGGCGATTCTTCTTCACGAACTACACAGGAGCAAAATAATCCGGAGGCGCGTCCTGTTATTTCAGGCGAGAGCGCTGATATTGATCGCTATGATATTATATTTCTCGGTTATCCGATATGGCATGGGCAGGCGCCGAGGATTATCAGTTCATTTTTGGAAAGCTATGATTTCAGCGGAAAAACCATTGTACCGTTTTGCACATCTCACAGCAGCGGCGCAGGCTCCAGTGCTGTGGATTTACAAAGCCTATGCTCCCCATCTGTTACATGGCTGCCATGTGAAAGATTTTCCGCAGATACATCAACGGAAACGATAGAGGAGTGGATCGAGGTGAATGGTTATGCCAGAGGCAACAGATGAAAAAGGCCGGTTTTATCATAACCTTGTAGATATTGGATGTGGGCAGGATATGATTCAGTATTGTGTACGGCTGAAAGATGAATGCCGATTGCAGGAATTGCTCATTACACTTCAAAGACAGCGAAAAATATTGCTGGACGGCATCCACACGGAACAACAGAAAGTGGACTGCCTTGATTATCTCGTAAATCGAATTGAAAAGGAGGTTGAGCACTATGGAGTACTTTAAACTGAATAACGGTATGAAAATGCCGATGCTGGGTTTTGGAACCTGGGATGTCCGGGGAAAAGACGGAGAAGAGGTCATTCTTACAAGCTTTGATGTAGGGTATCGTCATATAGATACTGCCAGGATGTATGCAAATGAAGAGATTGTCGGAAATGCCATTCGTCGAAGCGGAATTAACCGGGAGGATTTATTTATTACGACAAAACTTCACAGTCCTTATGCAAGTTACAAAAAGGCAAAAGCTGGGATTGAAGAGTCATTAAATAAATTACAATCCGATTACATTGATTTAATTCTGGTGCATGAGCCTTATGCCCAGGGCCTTGATATGTATGCGGCGATGAAAGAAGCTTACAAAGATGGTAAGGTCAAGGCAATCGGTGTATCGAATTTAGATGCGGGAAGATTTAAAGAATTTGCCCGGCAGTGTGAAATAATTCCGGCAGTGGATCAGGTGGAGTCTCATGTATATTTTCCGCAGCTTGGATTGAAAAATACATTGAACAGTTATGGAACGCAGATGCAGGGCTGGGCTTCATTTACAGAAGGAAAAAGAGATATTTTTGCTGAGCCGGTTTTGAAAGAAATTGGCGCTTCCCATGGTAAAAGCTCCGGACAGGTGGTCCTTCGGTATCTGGTACAGAACGGCATTGGTGTCATTCCGAAGTCCATGAGAAAAGAGCGGATGAAGGAAAATATGGATATTTTTGATTTTGTTCTGACGGAAGAAGAATGTAAGAAGATTGAGAAACTGGATGAGGGCCGGTCCTTGTTTGGCTGGTATTAGTGTTCCATGTTTCTGGCTGGTTCCAGGCATTTATTAAGAAGGAAGGTTTTTGCTATTAAAAAATGGTTATCCTGCGGGTTAATATTGGGATTGATTTTGAGCATAACTGCCTGTGGGGCAAAAAATAATACCCCTAAATCGGCGGATGCGTCAACAACTTTAAATGAAACGGAAAATTTAACTGAATCCCAGAAGAATATCGAAAACAGCAAAGATGAAGTTGTGAAAAATACAGAGACAAATAGCAGTATTCAGGCAAAAACGCCGGACAGCTTCAATTTGGAAACAAAAACAGTACGTCTTAACAGCGGATATGATATGCCCATCGTAGGTCTTGGAACTTACAGCCTTTCCGATGAGGAGTGTTACAATTCGGTACTCGCACTTTTGGAAAATGGCGGGCGGCTGATCGATACGGCTTACTAAATCTATTGGCCTTTCAAATTGGTATATCGAAGAGCTGGAAGCGTTTCTGCCACAGATATCAATAACGCCGGCAGTGGTACAGAATGAAATCCATCCCTATTATCAGGAAACGGATGTGATCCCATACATTCAAAAGCTTGGCATTGTGGTAGAAAGCTGGTATCCATTAGGCGGCAGAGGCCATACGGAAGAGCTTCTGACAAATGAAACCATATCGTCCATTGCAGATGCCCATGGCGTAACGTCAGCCCAGGTCATCCTCAGATGGGATATCCAAAATGGTGTCATCGTTATGCCTGGTTCCTCGAATCCGGAACACATCAAAGAAAATCTGGATATCTTTGGCTTTGAGCTTATAGATGATGAGATGGAGCAGATAAAGGCGCTTGATCGTGACGAGAAGCACGATTGGTATTAAGAATGAAAAAAATATAAGTGAAAGGGATGAACAGAATGAAGATATTAGTATTAAATGGCAGCCCCAGACCCAATGGAAATACGGCTAAGATGGTAGAAGCCTTCAAGGAAGGTGCTGCTGTGGGTGGAAATGATGTAAATGTCATAGATGTCTGCCGTAAGAATATCAAAGGGTGCCTTGCCTGTGAGTATTGTCACTCCAAAGGGAAAGGACAGTGTGTTCAGAAGGATGATATACAGGAGGTTTATGACCTGCTGAAAGAGACAGAAATGCTTGTGATCGCATCACCAATCTACTATCACGGAATATCAGGACAATTAAAGTGTACCATAGACAGATTTTACGCGGCAGCCTATCCGATTAAGCCGGCACATCTTAAAAAAACGGCGATGCTGTTGTGCTCCGGTGATAAAGACCAGTATGCTGGAGCAAAATTCTCGTATGAAGGCGATTTCCTCGGATATCTTGGCTTGGAGGATATGGGGGTTATTACAGTATCCGGTAGTGTTACACAAGAAAAATTAGATGCGGCGAGAGCACTTGGCGCTTCATTATAGAAGGGCGCAAAGTCATGCCGGTTATTAACATAAAAAGGAAAGCTTAAAAGCGACAAATAGAAATGACAATGAAACGATGAACGATTTTATTTTTCACAACCCGGACAAGATTTATTTTGGAAAGAATCAGCTTGAACATTTGCCGGAAGAACTTTTGAAATTTGGGATTCTGGTAAATCTCTGTAATAACACAGGCGGCTATGACCGAAACAGGAAAAGTGGTGTCTGTGGATAAACATTAACTCCCGGATAAAAGAAGGATACATTTTTTACCCGGGAGCTTTATCTGTATTTTTCAGTATTGATAATTTGTCATTACTAACTCCTATTGACGTAGTAGTATTTATATGATAATATATATATTAGTTAGTTATGACTAATCAAAGTGGGGCTGGATTTATATGTGCATTATTACAGAAAGGAAAAAATATGAGTATTGTAATCATTGGAGGACATGACCGAATGGTCTGTCAGTATAAAAAAATATGCAAAAACTACAATTGTAAGGCTAAAGTATTTACGCAGATGCCGGGAAATCTGGGGAATCAGATCGGCAGCCCGGATCTGGTGATCCTATTTACAAATACTGTATCCCATAAAATGGCGAAATGCGCGCTGGCGGAAGCTTCAAGGAAAAATGCAGAGATTGTCAGGTGCCATACAAGCAGTGGAAGTGCATTGACGGAGATTTTGGAGAACGCCTGCGGGGCATAGAATATGCCGGGAAAAGGCCCTCTATGACGCCTGTCACGCGGTCCAGCGGGATAGGCGGGAGGGGGGATAGAGACAAGCATCGAACATCTGCTGGGGATTATGTCCTCTGGCAGGGATAAGGAACAGGCGCGATTGCTTTGGGGCCGTAAAAATAGCCATGCTTGCCGGTCGTGCGTTCCTTTTTGTCTAAACAAACGATAGCAGTTATAGGTCAAATGAAAAGTGAAGAATTTCGTTAATGAAAAGTTGGATATAAGTTTCTTTTTGCTGTTTGGAATTAATACAAAGAATGTCTTTAGCAATTTGGTCGGTGATCACATATGTCATTCTTGCTTTAATATAATAATCGTCCTGTCTATCCGGGTATCGCTTTCGTAAAAATATTTCTATAATAGCAATCAAACTTTCTTCCGCATCGGAAAGCGTGAATTGTACCTGAGCGTTTTCTTTAGCAATGACAATCGAATCCTCGAAAAACTTCTTAGTGTCCACGGACCGGTCAAGTAGCTGCCGCAGATAAAGCGATAGAAAATCTTTATAAGCCGTGCGACTTTCAAGTACTATAAGTTGATCAAATAATTCTTGCATCGCTTTGCATGAATCCGTAACATATTTCTTTAGCAGAGCACAATAAATTTCACCTTTATCCTGATAGTAGTTATAGAAATTGCCGATGGATAATCCTGCGTAACCGGCAATTTCTTTTGTGTTCGTATTGTAGTAGCCTTTTTCAACAAAAAGATGATATGCAGCATCCAAAAGTTTTTTCCGACTTTCAATCGTTCGTTGCTGTATTTTTTTCTCTGTTCCCATCGAAATTCTCCTATCTTCGGTTAGATATTACAATACTATAAGAATAACACAAATTTTCTGAAAAGTGAACTTGAATTCAGATTATCTTGACTGTGTGCAGCGATTGCTATATAATAAAACTGAATCAAAGTTCAGTTTTTAAAGCGTACCATATAAAGAAGGGGTGTTATTGTGCATAGTGTGCCATATAGAAGGAGTAATAAGAAAATGTGGATTATTATTACGTTGATCGTATGTATTACAATTGCTGTATGCGTCATACTTCCACCTGGTTTTGGGAACACAAAACCGTTTCGAGACGAGAGTGGTGACGTGTTACCGGATAGTATTTCAGAAAAAATGAATGTAGATATAAACAACACATCTCTTGGTATGTTTATTATGGGAAAAGACAAAAGCAAACCAATATTACTTTTTCTCGGAGGTGGTCCCGGAATACCAGAGTACTTTTTAGAAACGCAATATCCCTCTGGGCTTGAAAATGAGTTTGTTGTTTGCTATCTGGAATATCGTGGAACCTCTCTTTCTTACGATTCGGATATGTTGGCAGAAACGATTACAACAGAGCAATATATTCAAGATGCTGTGGAAGTAACCAATTATTTACGAGAAAGATTTGGACAAGATAAGATCTATTTGATGGGCCATTCTTTTGGCACCTATATTGGCATTTTAACCGCATCAAGATATCCCGAACTGTATCAGGCTTATATTGGTATGTCTCAAATTACCAATCAAGCAGAATCAGAAAAATTGGCATATAGTTATATGCTGGAACAATATCAGCTATCTAAAGATGTAAAGATGGTAAGCGAGTTTGAAAGCTACCCGATTTTCATTGACGAAAGTGCATATATAAACTACTTCAATTCATCGCTGCGTGATACTGCTATGCATGAGCTTGGTGTGGGAACTATGCACAACATGAACTCTGTCATTAAGGGGATATTTTTTCCGAGCCTGCGCTGTTCGGTATATACGCCATTTGAACGCATTAATATTTGGCGTGGAAAAGCTTTTGTCAAAACGACCACTGCTGTTGCAGATGTTACTCGCTTTAATGCGTTTCTGGAAGTGCCAGCATTGGATATACCGATTTATTTTTTTGCAGGTATATACGACTATACGTGTTGCTACTCTTTACAAAGAGAATACTTTGACCAGATAAAAGCGCCAGTAAAAGCATTTTATACTTTTAGTCATTCAGCCCACAGTCCTTTGTTTGAGGAGCCTGATAAAGCCAGGCTGATCTTACGCGAGGATGTGCTTACCGGTAGCATGGATTATGCAGATACACAGTAATAAAATAACACTCCTGGGCAAAATGCCCAGAAGTGACGTGAATTACAAATGCATCAAGTACAGTACGTGTAGCTTTACATCGCCGTATCCGGCTGCGGTCTCGCCAACACAGGCGATTGCGGCATCCCGAGAATGGTCGGCTGCGGATGATACCCCGCGGCGCCGGGGCGGTACTTCTGACCAGGCATTGCATACGGTGTTTGATTTGTTGCATCGGCCGGAACCTGAGCAGCCAGCGTTTTGCACACGGAGCAATATGCCTGTAAAATATAAGTGCAGTCATCCTCGATATTATAAGTCTGCGTCAAATATTCCGAATGTGAGTTTTCAAGCCATTCTTCAAAGTTATCAATATATGGCGCAGATAATTCAAGCTGTTTTACCGTATCGGAGAGTATGACCTGAGAAAAGTGCTGATGCAGTTCATGCTCATAGGCCACATGCTCCCTGACCGGATAAGGAAATTCTTTATTGTGAGGTCTTGTAAACGAATCTACAAGATAATGGAGCATTTCACCGGTTCGGAACCAGTCCGGGATATGACGGTTCTTTTCCTGCTTTTTCCACATATGGATCATATATTTTTTACGGCTGTCGTAATTATGACCGCCGAGATTGTTGCTTCCGGAACGGATGAGGTAAGAAAATGGGTTGATATCCGGGGCAATGTTGCCGAGTATAAAGGCCAGTCGTTTAGGCGCTGAGAGTTTCATGCTTGAACCAAGCTTTTTCGCCAGCATCATGTGGTCTTTCGTTTCGATGGCAAGGACCTCCTTAAAAAATGTGTATCAATGGAATAGTGTTATTATGAATCTAAAGTACTTACTTTATAATATATTTTATTACAAAATTATGGTGAATGTATGTACTCCATGTAATAATTATATAAAATACTCTAAAAATTATATAAAGTCATGCGCATATGACTTTTTAGCAGCTACTGTAAACAGTAATATACAGTAGCTGTTTTCTATTTCTGAAATTTACTATTACCATTAAATGTATTATAGTTAAAGTAGGCTATACAAATATAAAAATTGGAGGAGGAAAATATGGATATCCGTTAAAGAAATGATTTATATGATGGCGATCCCATCGTAAATTTTGAAGAGGATGGCAGGGTGGCCGGCTTCATTGTTATGATGCAGGAGCCGCAGTACCGCTCACTGCGTTTAAGCTGCCTGGAGGATATTGTGGTCCGGCTGGATGATGAGGAATTTCATATGATGGACAGTATGAAGCTTGAGACATCCACGGGGATGAAGGAGCCAAAACAGATGTATACCATGGCTTTTGACCGGTGGGATTTTGCTGAAACGGCTGCATGAGCTGGGAATCAAGGGAATTGAGATCGTTCCATCACAAAATTTTTCCGGGCTTGTGGAGGAAGGCGTGGACCTGGATTTTTATAAGCAGTGGAGGGAATGGATGGAAGCGTATGATATGACACCGACCAACTATAACCTTTATGATGAGCCGTGTATTTATAAAAATCGTTGGCTCAGCGAGCATGAGCGTTTGGCGCAGCTTAGGAAGGGGCTGGAAATTGCCGCAAAGCTGGGCTTTCGGACGGCACGGCTCAGTGTGGATTATGGCCTGCCCAATACGAAGCATCTGGAAAATTCGGTGAAGTGCTGCGAGGAATACGGGATCATCGGCTCCATTGAGATCCATTCCCCCTATTCCCTGAAATCAAACTGGGCTCAGGCTTGGTTTGAAACGATTGATAAGCTGGGAACGAAATATGCAGGAATCCATCCGGACGCCGGTATTTTCCGCACCGGACCAGTGGAAAAGGCGTGCCGGCTGGCCCTGTTAAAGGGCGCTAAACCGGAAATCATAGAGCTGATCAAAGAGGAATATGCCGGATACGTGCAGCAAAGAAAGGCGTCCGCTGAAATGCTTGTACTTCCGGGGGATTACCGGAAAACCTTTGGCTACGGCGAACCTGAGCTAAAAGAAAAGATTGTTTTAATGGGCGGCGGACCTCTGGAATGTGGTCTGATTTCCCGATTTTCCTGTGATGATCCGGCCTGGCTTGTGGAATACAGCAAATATATTGTGCATTTTCATGGCAAGTTTTATGAACTGCTCCCTGACGGCAGGGGCGGCTGGTACGAGCCTTCCATCGATTATCAGGGGATTGTGGATGCACTGGTCAAATGCGATTATCCCTATTGGATCAGCACCGAGTGGGAGGGCCAGGGCTTATTCAGAGATCCTGCGGTGGAGGAGATACCGCCCAGGGGTGAGGAATACGTAAAGCTCCACCACGACATGCTCCGCAGCATGGAGGCGCAGGCACGAGGATAGCAGATATGAATATATATAACGAAAGGGGCTGCCGCACTTGAGGGGCTTTCCCGGGCGTGGATACTGGTCCTGAGCCTGGAAAGCATCTTCAGGTGCAGCAGCCCTGTTTTATTGTTTTTTCTGGAAAATCTGTTGTAAATCGGAAATATTTATCGTTTAACCCCAGAAATTTTATTGTTATAGTTTATATAGAGCTGATGGATATCCATGGAACCCTGAAACAAGAAATAACAATAAAAATAATTTTGGGAGGAAGAACGATGGTATACAAAAAAATGTTAAAACGAGGGCTGGCAGCAGCCTTATCCTTTGCGATGGTTTTCTCGCTGGCAGGCTGCGGTGGCGGCACTGACAAACAGGGGGGGAACGAAACCAAGGCCGCTTCAGGCACACAGGCGGCAGCTTCCACTTCCCCGGAGGACGAAGCGTCCGGGGAAAGCTATGATCCTTTAGGAGCTTATGCGGATACGGTAACGCTTGCCATTGGCCGCGGTACTGTGCAGAATGCCAAGCTGCCCGACGGCGCCAGCTATGAAAATAATGCATACAATGACTGGGTTCTGGACCGTCTCAATGTGAAATGTGTTAACGCCTTTGAAGCCATGGAGGGCGAGGACTATGACCGTCAGGTATCATTGGCCATGGCATCAGAGGATTTACCGGATGTAATGATTGTGGGCCGGGATATTCTGGATGAACTGGTGGAAAATGACCTTCTGGAAGATCTTACCGAAAGCTACAACAATTATGCAAGTGATTATATTAAGGGTATTTATGATTCTTATGAAGGCCGCTGCCTGGAAAGCGCCATGTTTGATGGAAAGATCATGGCTCTGCCTTCTACAAATCCGGATGATGCCCCGGGGCAGGTATGGATTCGCCAGGACTGGCTGGACAAGCTGAACCTTGTGGTTGACGCGGATGGCAATAAATGTATCACCCGTGAAGAACTGGAGATGGTTGCTAAGGAATTTGTGGAGAAAGATCCGGGAAATAGCGGAAATCCTGTAGGTATGGCCTTTTCTTATACTATGGACGGCAGTAACAATCTGGGGATTGGTGCAATTAATGCATCCTTTGGTGCTTTTCAGCAGCAGTGGTTTCAAAATTCCGACGGCACCGTATATAGTGGTTCGACTACACCGGAAATGAAAGAATCCCTGGCTTTTCTTGCAGATCTATTCGATAAAGGTCTTGTGGACCCGCAGTTTGGCACGAGAACCTGGGAGGATATCACGGCGCTTATGACCAATGGACAGACGGGGATTTCCTTTGGCGTATGGCATATTCCCGACTGGCTGCTGAGCAATGTAAAATCCATGGACCCGGAAGCGCAGTATACATCCTTTGCCCTCGAAGATGAAAATGGCAAGGTCAATGCACCCCACAGCAATGCCGCCGGCAGCTACGTGGTGGTCCGCAAGGGTTATGAAAATCCGGAAGCCGTTGTTAAGCTGATCAATCTGTTCCATGATGAGCGTGTGACCTCCAAGACCCTGGATACGGACGCTCCGGCGGTTGCTGAATATGAGGCAGCAGGTGTGGACGGCTCCGTAAGACCCCTGAGAGTTGAGATCAACAGCAGCACATCCTTATTGGATGATTTCCATTCGATTGTTTCCTGTGTCAATGGCGAAATCACACTGGAAGATATGCCCACACTGGAGTCGAAAAATATGGTCGGCTGTATCCAGCGCTACAATGAGGACCCAAAAACCACCGATGTGATCGACTGGTCCAGATATCATTCACGTATGGACGGTATCGGGCTTATTGATACATTGACCAAGCAGAACTCCTTTAGCTGGGTGGAACCCTTGTATCTTGGTACAACGGATACAGAAAAGAGCAACGGCGCAAACCTGGATAAGCTGGAAGAGGAGACCTTTATCAAAATTATTACCGGCGAGCTGGCTATTGATGCTTTTGATACATTTGTAGAAAACTGGAATTCTCAGGGCGGAGCTCAGATTTGTGAGGAAATGGCCGCAAAGCTGCAATAGAAGCGACAGTGATAACGAAAAAAGGGCTGCGTTGCAGTCCTTTTTCAACATTAAAGTGAAAGAGGAATGTCCATGAAAAAACACGGTATCGCTCTCAAAAAAAGAAAATCGGAAACCGCTTATCATTTTATGATGCTTCCGGGAATGATTTTTCTATTGATATTCTCTTATATTCCCATGTTTGGCCTTGTGATGGCTTTTCAGGATTATATTCCGGCCAAAGGGCTTTTTGGATCGAAATTTGTGGGGCTGAAGCATTTTAAATACATATTCTCGTTGCCGGATATCGGTCAGATTATAAGAAATACGGTAGTTATCGCTCTGGGGAAGATTCTTCTGGGAACGCTGATGGCTATTGTCTTTGCAATCCTGCTCAATGAAATTAAAAACAAGCTGCTGAAAAAAAGTGTGCAGACCATCGTCTATCTGCCCCATTTCCTGTCCTGGGTCGTTCTCGCATCGGTGATCGTCAATCTTTTTAACCTGGATGGCAGCATCAACCAGCTGCTTTCGGCCATTGGCCTTGACAAATTAAATTTTCTCGGCAGTAATACGCTGTTTCAGCCCCTACTTATCGGAACGGATGTGTGGAAGGAGTTTGGTTACAATTCGGTGGTATACCTGGCGGCCATCACAGCCATCGACCCCGGACTTCATGAGGCGGCCTCCATCGACGGGGCCAGCTGGTGGAAACGGGTGTGGCATATTACATTGCCTGGCATGATGCCCATTATCCTGCTTATGGGCGCCGTAAATCTAAGTGGTGTTTTAAGCGCCGGCTTTGACCAGGTGTACAATCTCTATTCGCCTATGGTTTACTCCACCGGCGACATATTGGATACGTATGTTTACAGAGTGGGCCTGATCAGCCGGCAGTACAGCTTCGGTACGGCGGTGGGCTTATTTAAATCTGTTATCGGTATGGTACTTATGCTTGGCGCCAACGGTCTGGCAAAGAAGTATGCGCACCGGAAGATTTTTTAGGAGGGCTTGCTATGATTGAAAATAAAAGTGCGACATCAAAAATCCGTTTTGCTGTCATCCATATTGTGGTGGTCCTGCTGGCGCTGGTCTGTCTGCTGCCTTTGTGGAATATTATATGCATATCCTTCAGCAGCAGTGCCGCCGTGGCCGGAAACCGGGTCGGATTGTGGCCGGTGCAGGCCACTGTGGCGGCTTATGAGAAGATCATCGGGGATACCCAGTTCTGGCGGTCCTTTGGCATATCAGCCCTCAGGGTAGTCATCGCTCTTGTACTTAATCTGGTAATGATTGTTTTGATGGCGTATCCATTGTCCAAATCAAAAAAGGAGTTCCGTGCCAGAAATGTTTATATGTATCTCATGGTGTTCGCCATGCTGTTTTCCGGCGGTATGATTCCCACCTACCTTGTGGTAAAGGAGCTGGGGCTGCTCAATTCCATCTGGTCGCTGATCCTGCCGGGGGCGGTGCCCATTTTCAGCGTGATCATGGTCATGAACTTTTTCATGGGTATTCCCCAGTCGCTGGGAGAGGCGGCAACCATTGACGGTGCTACGCCCATGCAGATCCTCACACGGATTTATGTGCCCTGCTCCAAGCCGTCTCTGGCAACCGTGGCTCTGTTCAGTATTGTGGGAAGCTGGAACGATTTTTACAATGGCTTGATCTATATTACAAAAATTAAAAATTATCCGGTGATGACCTATATTCAGTCGCTGAGCGTCAATCTGGAGGAGCTTATAAAAAATGGCGGCAATGCCAATGCTCTGGCCAATGCCGCCGAGGTATCCAATCAGAATCTCAATGCCGCAAAGATCGTTGTGGCTGTGATCCCTCTGCTCCTTATCTATCCATTGCTGCAAAAATATCTGATTACCGGTATCGTCATGGGCTCGGTGAAGGAGTGATGCTTTGGGGAAGAGTCAGACTGGCCATGGTGCCTTCCCCGGGCCGGCTCTCATAGTGAAGGCCGTATTCAGGGCCATAAAATAGCTGTATTCTGTGATGGACATTTTGAATACCGTAGCCGGATGAATCCGAGGTCAGGATGCTGCCAAGCTTTTCGGCCGGGATACCGGGGCCGTTATCGCTGACCGTAAAAATGAGATTTCCATTGGAACAGTGGCAGGATATGGCCAGGCTTCCCCGGCCGGGCGCCTCCCGGTGGTCAATACCGTGCATGATGGCATTTTCCACGAGAGGCTGAAGCAGCAGATTGATCATAGTTAAAGGAAGAGCGTCCGCGTCAATATCGTAGGTGACATCGAAGCTGTCGGAGTGCATGATAAACTGGATGCTTATATAGGACCGGACATTTTCCAGCTCATCCTTAACGAATATAGTATTCCTGCCCTTATTCAGCGTGGTTCTGTAAAATGTGGATAAAAGACGGGCCATTTGACCGATATCGTCCTGCCCGGCCATAAGTGCCCTGCCATTGATTAAAGAGAGACTGTTGTACAAAAAATGGGGATTGATCTGCGCCTGCAGTGCCCGCATTTCATATTCCTGCTGCTTGATCTTGCTTTTGAGCACTTCGTCAATTAAATGGCGGAGCTGTTCAACCATGTGCTGGAAGCTCTGGACTACCCGTCCGATCTCATCGCCGGAATCGTAGGAGACAGTAATTGCAAAATCTCCCTGCTCCACCCGGCTCATGTTTTTGGTCAAATGCTCCAGGGGCCGCACGATGATGCCCGATAAAAATGAGCTGAGGACAATGACGCTGATGAGGCAGAAGAATATGATGATGAGCACAATGGTGGTGATTTCCCTGGCCGGAGCGGAGACGGTGCTTATGGGCCGGTAGAGATAAAGCTTCCAGCCGCCGGTAATATCGGTGCCTGTTTCAATAACGTATTTATCCCGCAGACCGTCATTTTCCAGGTTATTTATAAGCTGCTCCGGTGTCAGCCGTAAATCGCCCCCGGTATCCTCAAAGGTGTCATAAATGTATACTGGAGTATGGCTGGCGTCTGTAAGCACGATGCCATAGGATTGCTCGTACAGGGATGCCATGGAGGACAAAGTATCTTCGTAATCAATTTCCATAACAATGATGGATTGGTGCTTACCACCGGAGTAGCGGCAGATTAATTTAAGTGAATTATATTCCCGGGAGGCGGAAAAAAATGGACGTGAGCGCTCCCTCGCGTCATCGTACCAGCCTTGTTCCTCAATATCCGTAAGCGGTCTAAGAACTGTTCCGTGGGGGTTGATGGGGTTATCGGTGTAGAGCGTGATTTTTTTGATATTTGAGTTAAGCGCCCGAAGTGTGGTAAACATAGGGTCAATGATATCCCTGTATGCCAGATACATGTCGGATGTTTTCTCATAAGTGGTGGAAAGAGCCAGATTCAGGCTGTTATCCCAGAGGATATAGTTCATTGTATCTAAATAAGTGTTCAGCCGCGTGTTGAGAGCATTGCTTTCCTGGATCAGTGATTCATGCACAGCGGTTTCTTCCCGTGTAATGAGCAGATTTTCAATTTGCCGGTAACAGTAGGTGCCCAGGACAATGACAGGGATAAGGCTGACCATCGTGCATATGACAAATATTTTTTTCCTGAAGCTGAGATTTTTAAATTGTCTGAGCATTTTGTTACCTTCTTTCTCCGGTATTTTCTTTTTGATGGCGGAATTTTTCCGGTGTCAGTCCATATTCTTCCAAAAAGCTTTTACAAAAATAAGATACGTTGGAATAACCTACCGCCTGGCAGATATCGCTGATCTTCATGTTTGTATTCAAAAGCAGTTCTCTGGTCTTTTCCATACGTACATTTTTGATGAATTTGTTAATGCCGCAGCCAGTCTCCCGGGAAAACATGGTGCTCAGATAACGCGGCGTCAGATATACCTTTTCCGCCAAAAGTTCAAGCCCAAGATCCTCGCCGTAATGCTGGTAAACATACTGTTTTACCAATTGGATGGCATGCTTTGGCGACTGCTGCTCACTGTCCAGATGAGAGGCCAGCTCATCCAGCAGATTTCTTATGATCGCCTCGATTTCACTGAATTGGCGGAAGCTGTAAATACATTCGGCCAGAGTATCAAAAACATTTCCGCTATTTTGCCCAAGACCGTCCAGAAGAAGCCGAAGCAGGCTGGTACACAAAAAACGGATGTAGATCAGCGAGTATTGGGTGCGGTTTTTATGGTGGTCCAGCAGCAGGGTGACATTCTGGCGCAGGCTGAAGCTGTCCTTAAACTGGATATCTGCGGCAATCTGTTTCAGTAGGGCGTCATCATTCGACTCATCTGGCGGCTGCTTTTTATCGGACGCGTCCTCGCCGTAGAGCTGACGGTTGGCAAAGAAGAAACGTTCCTCCAGATGGCGTTCCGCCTCGGCATAGGCCCTGGCGATAGCCTCCGGTGTGTCGAAGGGGCTGCTGATGGCAATATAGCAGTTCATCTTACAGCGCTTCTTTATATGGCCGGCCAGCATTTTGGCCTGATCGTGATACCACTCCATACGGTGTCTTGGACCGGAGAACAAAAGCAGGTTCTGAGATGGATTCAGGTTGATGAAATCGCTGTTTTCAGGCAATATGTCTGCAAGATTTACCGGGAAGAAGCCGGTATCCTCATCGGAAGCATTGAAGCCAAAGAAGTCCTGCTCCATCTGAATGAGGAAAAGCCGGTGATATTCATAGGCAAAGGTAAAGTCCATCCGGGGATCAATGGATTTCAGATAGCTGATCCCTGTGTTATTGATGAGCTGGTAGAGGGCATGGTTCCTGGCGGCTTCCAGGTCTTTTTGCTCCCTCCGGCTTTTCTGCTCCCGAAGCCTTAGTGTATCCAGCACGGAACGGATCGTTTTCTCAAATTCATCCGGGTCCACCGGCTTTAATATGTAATTTACCACATGGAGCGACAGCGCCTCCTTGACATAATCGAAATCATCATAGCCGCTGAAAAAGATAATGGGCATCTCAGGGTAGAGTCCGCGGGCTTCACCGGCCAGCTTAAGGCCATCGATAAACGGCATTTTTATGTCTGTGTAGAGAATATCAAAGGACTTTTTTTGCAGCAGATCCAGGGCATCGCGGCCATTGGCCGCCTCAGTGATCTGCAGCGGAAAGTCGTACTTTTTCAAAAGAAAACGGATGACGTCGCGTTCCGCAGCTTCGTCGTCAGCGATAAGAATTTGATACATATAGATTCCTCCCTCTTTATTATGCTTTGTCATTAATTTCCAAAGGAAATCGTTGATCTGCCTGTGTATCAGCGCGTGATGTATGAAAAATAGCTGGTGCGTGTCTTTTGTATGTTTCATATATTCTACCACAAAAAAACGCCAAATTTTGCGACTTTGGTAATTTCAGGAAAAAGTGTTGCAAAACGGAAATTTTTTTCGTATACGTAAAGCTATCCGGCGTTTATAGTGGACATAGAATAACAATAGAAACTTTATTATTTTAGGAGGAAGATAAAAATGACACCAAAGCAAAGGCTATTAGCAAGTATTACAGGTAAAGAAATCGACCGGTTTTCCTGGTCGCCCAATCTGGCCTACTGGTGGGAGCACAGCGGGGCGGATATTGTAGACATGGGCGAAATTGAGTTTTTAAAATCCATCGGGGCTGACCCGCTAATCCGGGGGCATTTTGCCTACGCGCCGGGGAGTAAAAGCTGGGATAACATGATGCTTTACGATGTGTCCTATGACGGCGGCTGCACGGTCAGCGAAACCATTGACGGCGGACAAAAGCATGTGATCTATGACACGCCTGTAGGCAGGCTGGTGTTTACCTATATGTATTCAGAAAGCGGAAATACATGGTTTTTAAAGGAGCACGGCGTAAAGGAGGAGGAGGATTTCCACACACTGGCTTATTTAAAGGACCATACGGTGCTCACGCCGGGTTATGAGCGGTTTGAGCGGGAGGCGGCCCAGCTTGGCGAGGGCGGGCTTATGGTGCCCATACTGACGCCGGATCTGAAATCGTCCTTCCAGGCCATGGTGGAATACTGGGTCGGCACGGAGGGGATCGTCTACGCCGTGTATGATTATCCGGAGGCTGTGGCGGAGGCGCTGGACGCCATGAAGCGGCTGAATATGCGTGCGGTGGAAATATGCGCGGCGTCCTCGGCGGAGTGTCTTTTAACGTGGGAGGACAGCTCCACCACAAATATTTCCCCAAGCCTGTATGAAACCTATA
This sequence comes from Lachnospiraceae bacterium, assembly GCA_902363555.1. GTDB lineage: Bacteria > Bacillota > Clostridia > Lachnospirales > Lachnospiraceae > Catenibacillus. The sequence continues at coordinate 490,517 of CABJAM010000003.1, forward strand.
TTGCCCCGGAGATCAACGACTGGTGCGACGCCCTTCATAAGGCCGGAAAGTATTATATCCAGCACGCCTGCGGACATCTAAACCAGCTGATCCCCATTATGGCAAAAACCGGGATCGACTGTATCGAGTCCATTTCACCGCCGCCCACAGGAAATATAGAGGTGTGGGATGCCAGAGCCCAGCTTCCGGACCGGATTTCCCTTATTGGCGGGATCGAAGCCGTAAACTTTCTTGAGCTTGGATTGGAGGCGCTGGAGGACTATGTAAATATTTTGATGGAACGCATGAGCGGCACGCCTTATGTGCTGGCCAACAGCGACAGCTGTCCGCCGTATGTGGCGCTGGAAAAATTCCAGCGGATCGGGTGCCTTGTAAAGGATAAAAAATAACCGGCCATTCATATTTATTGTTTATATGGACCAGAGACAGGTCCGCCGTAACGGCCCGGCTTTTGAAAATTAAATAGACTTTACATTGGCAAGGCGGTTATGCTATACTATTATCAGTATACGCTAACCAGGGGGTGATATCATGGTAGATAATGAGCTATTACAGGCCATTGGCCAAATGATAACAGCATCCGAATGCCGGATTATGGGTGAAATAGCAACGGTGCGGAAAACGATATCCGGAAAATTAAGGAGCGTCTCGATCAAATAGCATAACAACCTAAAGTGTAAAGTCTATTTAATTCACGGACTTTGCACTTTTGTTTTAGGTGCAAAGATGATAATAAGTTTGCATATCAGCCGGAAACAGATTTTTTAGCGGTAAAAAAGTACAGAAGTAAACGATATGAGTAAAGGGGAGCCACATGAGACTGATGCATCTATCGGACCTTCATATAGGAAAGCGTGTGAATGAGTTTTCCATGGCGGAGGATCAAAAATATATATTGGCACAAATTTTGAGTATTATAGACAGGGAGACTGTGGACGGTGTGGTTTTGGCGGGAGATATTTATGATAAGCCCATACCGTCTGCGGAGGCGGTCCAGATTTTCGACGATTTTCTGACGAAGCTGGCGGACCGTGATATCCCTGTTTTTGTTATTTGCGGAAACCATGATTCGGCGGAGCGGCTGGCCTTTGGCGCGCAGCTTATGAGCAGCAGGAACGTGTATATGCCGCCGGTTTATGAGGGGGAGATCACGTCCGTCAGCCTGTCCGATGACTACGGTACCGTCCGCCTGTGGCTGATGCCCTTTTTAAAGCCGTCCACCGTCCGCCACGCTCTGGATCAGGAGGACATCATCACCTACGAGGATGCGGTTCGGGTAGCTTTGGCGCGTGTCGAGCTAAACCCCAAGGAGCGAAATGTTCTCGTGGCCCATCAGTTTGTCACCGGAGCCAGCCGGTGCGAATCGGAGGAAATATCTGTGGGCGGCGTGGACAATGTGGACGCGTCGCTGTTTGACGCCTTTGATTACGTGGCCCTGGGGCACATACATAGTCCGCAGCATGTGGGCAGAGAGGCGGTGCGTTACTGCGGCACGCCGCTTAAATATTCCTTCTCGGAGGCCGGCCAGAAAAAGACTGCAACACTGGTGGAGCTGGCAGGAAAGGGAAATATTACCCTGAAAGAGATCGGGCTGACGCCCATTCGGGATATGCGCAGAATCCGTGGAACTTATATGGAGGTGACTGCCCAGTCGTTTTATGAGGGGAGCAATACGGAGGACTATATACAGGTAACACTGACCGATGAGGAGGATGTACCGGACGGTCTGCAAAAGCTGCGAATCATTTATCCCAATCTTATGCGTCTGGAATACGATAATCAACGGACCCGGGAAATCCGGCAGGTGGAAGGAAGCAATACTGTAGAGCAGAAATCGGAGCTGGAGCTGTTTGAGGAATTTTATGAGCTTCAGAATAATCAGGCGATGAATGGCCCTCAGAAGGAATTTGCACAGAAGCTTATCCGGGAGATCAGGGAGAGGATATCGTGAAAGTTGGATATGGTAGTTTTTGGCACTACCAGGATACAGAGGAGGAAGATAAATGAAACCATGTACGCTGGTCATAAGTGCGTTTGGACCTTATGCGCAGGAAACGGTTATTGATTTTGAACAGCTGGGTGACCAGGGGCTGTATCTGATCACCGGAGATACGGGTGCGGGGAAAACCACGATTTTTGACGCCATCACCTTTGCTTTATATGGTGAAGCCAGTGGTGAGGTCAGGGAGTCCGGTATGTTTCGGAGTAAATATGCAAAGCCGGAGACACCGACCTTTGTGGCGCTGGAATTTTTGTATCAGGGGAAAATCTACAAGGTAAAACGTAATCCGGAATATATGCGTCCAAAAGGAAGGGGAACCGGCGAGACACTTCAAAAAGGAGATGCAGAGCTTATCTATCCCGATGCGCGCCAGCCGGTGACCCGGTCACGGGAAGTTACAAAGGCTATCACAGAGCTGATCGGTCTGGATTACCGTCAGTTTACACAGATCGCCATGATCGCCCAGGGGGATTTCCAGAAGCTGCTGATCGCGGGTACTGCCGAGCGCAGCGAGATCTTTAGACAGATTTTCCATACCGGAGTATTTCAGGCCATTCAGAATAAGCTTAAGGATACAGTTAAGGAGCGCTGGAAGGAATATGATGAAATACGCAGAAGTATCAGTCAGTATTTAAGTGGCGTTGTCTGCGAGGATGATCCGGTCATGGCCATGGAGCTGGAGGCGCTTAAAAAAATCCGGTTTGAAGGAAACGTAGGTAAGGGTCTGAAGCTGCTGGAAATCCTGCTGGAAAAGGATCAAAACCGCATGAAGGAGCTGGATGGGGCGGTAAAAGCATTGGACGAACAAATCCAGCAGGAGGACCAGCTGCTTGGAAAGGTTTTTCAAAACCGGCAGCTGAGTACCCAGCTTGATCAGGAAACAAAGGCCCTGGAGGAATTGCTGCCAAAGCTTGAGCAGGCAAAAAATGTGTGGCTGGAATGCCGTGCTGCGGCAGATCAGTGCGGTCTGCTGGAGAAGCTTATTCAAAATGAAAATGAAAATTTAAAGAAGCACCAGACGCTGGAGGAACAGCGCGGCGTCCGTCAGCAGCTGATTGCAAGTATAAAAAAAGGTGCGGATGCCATGGAGGCCGGCACAGCTCAGTCCGGGCTTATTAAGGCCGATGTGGCGGCGAAGAAAAATAAGCTGGATATATTGGGCACAGCCGGGGAGGAGAAGGAGCGGCTGTTTTATCAAAAGGAAAAAATGGAAAGGTGCCTGAGGGAGCTTGCCGCCGGGCGGCAGGGCCTTGCGGACGCCGGCGCCGGACAAAGGATGGCTGGTGAGAAGCTTAAAGCGTTTCAGGCGGAGGCGGAAAAGCTGTGGCTCTCCATGAATCAGTGCCAGGAGGAGATCGACCGCCTGCTGGGGCAGGATGCCGCTCTTGTAACGCTGAATGAAAATCAGCGCAATCTGGAAAAGCAAAGGGGCCGTCTGAAACAGCTGGAAACCGACTGGGGGAGCATGAGCCGGAGGATCAAGGCGCTGGAGACAGCGTTGACTCAAAATTTAAGCCGTGAGTATGATTTAAGCCAGAGCCTGAACGAAAGCCGAAGGATATTGGAGCTTTATAAAAATGCCGGCAGGGAGGAGCTGCGGTGCGCGCATCAGGCCGAGACGCTGGAACAAAGGAAAAAGGATTATGAACAGCTTTGTGCCCGCCTGGCTCAGGCCAATATCGCAAAAAAACAGGCTCAGGACAGTATTGTGGCGCTGGAACAGGAGGAGACTGGAAAAAAAGCGCAGCAGAGCAGCCATCAGCAGGCGTGGGAGCAGGTGAAGGATGCTGATCTGCGCATCGCTCATCTGGAACAGGAAAAATCCACCCTGGCGGCGGAAATCCACCGGATGGAGGACGTGCTGGAGATTAAAGAAAAGACGGCGGCGCTAAAAAAACAGCTGGAAAAAATGCAGCGGGATTATACGAAGGCGTCACAACAGAAGGAAACGCTCAGAGATGCTTATAATGCATTGGAAAAGCTGTTTTTAGACGCCCAGGCGGGGGTGTTGGCCAGCCGTCTGACCGAAGGAGAACCCTGTCCGGTGTGCGGCTCCATCCATCATCCCGTTCTTGCGCCTTTACCGGAGGCGGCTCCGGCGAAGGAGACGTTGGATAAGAAGCGGGAAGCGCTGACAAAGCAGGAGGCCTCTGTGGAACGGCTCAGCGCGGAGGCCGGACATCTTCAAACCCAGCTTGAGACAGAGCTTTCCAGGCTCAGGGAAAAGGCAAAGGACTGCCCGGAGACGTCGGCGGATGAGAGTGCTGTTTTTTCGTGGGCATCGAGCCGGCTGGATCAGCTTGCCGCCAGGGAGGCGGCGCGCGGCCGGGAATATCAGGCGGCTTGCGCGGACAAGACGCGGGGGGAGGCGCTGGAGCCCCTTTTGTGTCAGGATCAGGAGCAGCTTCTTGCTATCCGGGCCCGGCTGTCGGAGAAGGAGAGAGCGCTGGCCATTGCCAGGGAGCAGGTAGACGACCGAAATGGGCAGCTTGGGAGTGCGGTAAGCAATCTGTCTGCGATGATCCGCGACCTGGCAATACGTGGGGAAAGCGCCGGTGCCACGGAGCAGGCGCAGACTGAAACTTCGGCGATTTCGGCCGGAGGCGCAGAGCAGGCGCAGTTCGGTACTTCAGCGCTTTCGGTGGGAGCCGCGAATCAGGAGTCGCCGGGAATTTCGGTGCTTTCTGCCGGAGCCGCAGCACAGGCGCGGCCCGATATCCCGGCGCTCCTGGACGCTGCCCTTTCACAGGCGAAAACGGCCTTGGTGGAAGCTGCAAGGCAGCGTCAGAGATATGATGATGAAAGTGTCCGGGCAGATGCGCTTCATACAGAGCTGACGGCGGCCCAGGAACAGGTAAAGCAGCTGCAAAAACAGATGGATGGGCTCACAGGGCAAAGCCAGCAGCTTTGCGACCAGCTTTCATCGGAGGCGGAAGCTGTCCTTGATACGCTATGTGTGCCGGAGGCGGCGGACCGGGCCGGATGGCTGACGGTATTGGCCCAGGCTGTGGACCGGGTGGAGCAGCAGTTGGCTGCGCTGGCGGAGGAGCAGATGAAGGTAAAGGAGAAAATCGCGCGGCGTGAGACACTGAAACAGGACCGGGCCGGGATGGAAATGCGCCGGAGCGAATGTCTCCAGAGTATCCAAAAGTACGGAAGTGACATCGAGGTATTTAAAAACCGACAGGCGGAAGAATATAAACAATTGCGGACCTGCCTGGGCCAGCCGGGGATGCCGTGGGATGACCGGAGCATGGCGATTCAACATATGGATGGTGATTCATTAACTCAGGAAGCCGCCATGGCGGAGGCGCAATTAAGCAGTGAATTATCCGTTTTGGAGACATCGATCGAAGCGAATCGCCAAAAGCTTGAGGAAAGGCAGCGGCTGGAGACGGAGATTCCAGCATTGGAAGAAAGCGTCCGGAATCTGGAAGCCAGGATGCGCCAGACGGAGCTTGTGATGACCCGGCAAACAGCGGAGGAAGCAAGGCTTAAGGAGGATATTATACAGCTTGAGCAGCTTTTGGGCGGCCGGTCCAGAGAAGATATATTGAGCCAGATCGAGGCGCACCGTCAGAAAAAGACGGACCTGGAGACAGCACTTAAAAATGCACAGGAGGCCTACGAGGCGCTCCGGACATCGGAGACTGCCGCGCGTTCAGCCATAGCCACACTTGAGAGCCAGTTGAAGGAGGCCGGTGAGCTGGATGAGGAGAGCATTGTCCAGAGAAAGTATGGGTTGTCCGAAGAAAGAAAAAGGATGACCGGGGAACGCAATGAAAAGTACGCCGCTCATAAGAAAAACAGTGAAATCTATTCGCTCGTACAGGGAAAGCAGGAGGACATGGTGGATGTGGAGCAGAAATATGTCTGGGTCAAGGCCCTGGCGGATACGGCCAATGGAACGCTTGCCGGAAAGCGGAAGATCGAGCTGGAAACCTACATACAGATGACATATTTCGACCGGATACTGCGCCGGGCCAACCTGCGGCTTCTGACCATGAGCAGCGGTCAGTATGAGCTGAAGCGGCAGCAGGATGGCGATAACAAAAAAGAAAAGGCGGGGCTGGAGCTGAACGTGATCGATCATTTTAATGGAACGGAGCGCAGCGTCAAGACATTATCCGGCGGCGAGTCCTTTCAGGCGTCATTGTCACTTGCCCTGGGCCTTTCCGATGAGATCCAGTCCTATGCCGGCGGAATCCGTCTGGATACCATGTTTGTGGACGAGGGCTTTGGCTCGCTGGATGAGGATGCGCTCAATCAGGCCATGAAGGCGCTGGGAAGTCTGGCAGAGGGCAACCGCATGGTCGGTATTATTTCCCATGTGGCGGAGCTAAAGGAGCGCATTGAACGGAAAATCATTGTCACAAAAAACAGAAGCAGAGACGGGATTGGAAGCTGCGTAAAGGTGGAGGGGCGCAACTAGCGCTCCATCCGGCCAGAAAATTAAAATGGAACTGCCGTACTGAGAGCTAAAATCGGTCAACGTGACAGCCCCGAATAATAGATAAAAAATGCCATTGACAGCAAAATTATTTAGTAGATTATGCAGTCAATGGCATTTTACAGAGTTGGCATAAGATTATCTCAACTCTTTAAGCTTTGCAAGCATTTCCAGGTCCTCCTGGGAAACCTTGATGTTGGAACAGAAATTCTGGCCGTCCGGATTTTTTACGCTGATCTCGATGATGCTGTCCTCGCTGAATCCGGCGGAGGACACGGCCTTTAAAAACAGAGGAACCTTGGGATGACGCTGCTCAAAGGCGTCCTTCATACTTTTAAGCTCCATGAGCTTTCTTGGATTTATCATAATTGTGTATCATTCCTTTGTAATTATTATGTGGGCGTCGCCCCTTCCGGCGAAGGTCGGGGGTTGGCAGCCGTTCCCGGTCAGTGATGGAATCCGGCAACCGGACCGGACGGTAGCGGGATTTTGCGGCTGTTCCCCGGCCAGCGGTGCCCCGATGGAACGATTATAGCATGAAATTATTGAATTTGCAATTTGCAGTCTACAACAACAAAGCATATAATCCATGGCGCAATCCGTGGGAACCCTGATGCTTGTAATACCTCCGTGAATATGGTATCATTTAATATATTAAAGATAGTGATTTTGAGTCGTTTTTTAGCAATATAAGAGGAGGAAAATGATATGATGTATCCTTATATGACACTGAATGACGAAACTGAGATTGTACATTCAGAAATGCAACCTGATGGGAGAGTGAAAGTCTACATTGAAAGGCCTGTCTACGGTGGGTTTCATAATGCAACCTGTTATCTTCCGGATTATACATGGGAGAACATCGTTGGATTTTCGGATAAAGAAATGAATCATTACAAAAAACTTATTGAAGCAAACGCCCATTTGATTATTGAATTTTCGCAAAAAGGGGGCTTTGAAAAGGCCTCAAATCAGAAAAGGGTTCAGATAACGCCGCCGGAGTGTAGCGTCATCTGAACCCTTATTTCAACAGTTTTTTTCGTGTCGAACATATCAAAGCCCTTTATTGACATTCCACATAAAATATAGTATTCTTTTGGTATACCAAGAGAATGCGCATATGTTTTTGTGAAAGAAACGTAACAGTTCGGCCTATCTGAACTGTTACAAAGAAACTGTTTTTATTGGTTAAATCTGTATTGAAAAGGGAGGTAATGACCCAATAATGGACATACATATGGATGATTTTCTAAAATCGACCGACATTGAAGGCATTGACGCCGCACTGGGAGATTTCAGTGCGTTTGAAGCCTGCGATCCCCATGAGGTTACGCCGGAGGAGGATGTAAAGGTAGTAAAAACATGCTGCCGTGCCTGTATTGCCAACTGCGGTGTTCTGGCTTATGTGAAAAACGGTCAGGTTATTAAGCTGGAGGGCAATCCGGAGGACCCCATGAGCAAAGGGCGGATGTGCGCCAAGGGTCTGGCTGGCATCCAGGCGCTGTATCATCCCAACCGGAATAAATATCCTCTAAAGCGTGTTGGGGCGCGGGGAGATAACAAATGGAAGCGCATTTCCTGGGATGAAGCGCTGGAAACCATTGCCGAAAAACTGATGGAAACACGGGAAAAATACGGGGCCGAGGCGGTATTTGCCTCCACCGGAGGCGGCGGGAACCCGGAGATATGGAGCATTGCCCGATTTTGCAATGTTTTTGGAACGCCCAACTGGTTTGAGCCGGGCTGCGCCCAGTGCTACCTGCCCCGGGTTTTGTCCTACACGATGATGTATGGCGGCGTGGACCCAAGTATTGCCGATTCCAATGCCCTGGAAATTTATTATCCACAGGATACGCCCATAAAGTGTCTCGTGCTGTGGGGAACAGCGCCGTCCTATTCCTGCCCGGCCAGCGGCGGAAACGCAGTGGTGGAGCTGCGCGCCAAGGGGGTTAAAACTATTGTCATCGATCCGAGATTTACCCCGGACGCGGCCAAGGCCAGTATATGGCTGCCCATCCGGCCGGGAACCGATGTGGCGTTGATGTTTGCCTGGATTCGTTATATTATGGAGCAGGAATTATATGACAGGGATTTTATACTGAGATGGAGCAATCTCCCTTATCTGGTGGACGTGGAGACAAAGCTGCTTGTGCGCGCTGATGTTGGTCACAGTCCGGACGAACCGGATATGTTCATGGTCTGGGATCAGAAAACAAAGACGATGAAGCCCATGGCCTATCCGTGGGATGATGCCCTGGAACCGGCCCTGGACGGCTGCTTCGAGGTGGATGGAAAGGTTTATAAGACCGGTTTTCGCCTGCTTTGGGAGCGGGTGGAAGCGTTCACCATGGAAAAGGCTGCCGAAATCTGCTGGCTGGATGCCAAAAAGATTGAGGAAGCCGTTAAAATGTTTGCAGAAAATGCGCCCGGCGGTCTGGCCCTTGGGGTAGCTACCGACCAGACGCCCAACTCGGTGCAGGCCGCCATGGCTTCGGCGACCATTGACCTGCTTTTGGGCAATGTGGAACGTCCGGGCAGCCTTCTCCAGCGTTTTAAGACGAGCGGTGTTTTAAAAATGCCTAATTATCCTGTGCCTGTGGCCACAAAAATGCTTCCGGAAGGGCAGCTTGAAAAGCGTCTTGGGGGCAATGAACACAAGGGGCTCCACATCTGGTATGCCGGTCATCCGTCCAGTATCCGGGATGCGGTGCTCACCGGAAAGCCCTATCAGCCCAGAGTCTGGATCGACCGCTCCGGCAATAAGCTTGGGGTTGTGGCCGAGAGTGAAAAGTGGGCCGAAGCCATCGAAAAGCTGGATTTTATTGTACATATGTATATGTATCCCACGTCATTTTCCGCCTATGCAGATATTTTGCTGCCTGCCGAGGAATGGCTGGAAACCAATATGATTGTGGAAACATGCAATAAGCTGTTTGCCCGTCAGGCCGTGACGCATTTGTGGGAAACGATGGATGAAACGCTGTTCTGGTCAAGGCTTGCCAGAAAGTGTGCAGATCTTGGCCACGAGAGTTGTAAAAAAGCCTTTGACGCTGACTTTATGGGCGAGGATCTGGCCTACTGGGATTCCATGGAGGAATTTTTTGACCATTTCACAAAGGAGGTCGGCCTGACCTGGAAGGAATTTGCCAAAAAAGCTCCCTTTGAATATCTGCCAAAGGATAAATGGCGGCAGTACTATGTTTACAGGCAGACCGACGCAAATACAGGAAAGCCAAGGGGCTTTAACACGCCGTCCAAAAAGCTGGAAATTTATCTGGAGAGCATGATCACCCTCGGCCGGACCGGACAGCCATTTGCGGCCAATCCGCTGCCACCGGCATCAAAGGATTATGAACCGCTGCCTTATTATCTGGAGCCCTATGAAAGCCCGGTGCGCGACGATGCGGTGTCCAGGGAATTTCCTCTGGTTATGACCAATGGCCGTGTTCCGTTTTATCATCACGGCACACTGCGTAACGTGCCGGCCATGCGTGAAATCTATCCGGTGCCGGAAATCTGGATTCATCCGTCAGACGCTGAAAAATATGGCGTGGCCGACGGCGACTGGACATGGGTAGCCTCAAAGCGGGGGCGGATCACGGCAAAGGCGTGCGTCACCGAAGGCATCCATCCGGGCGTCGTCTGCATGGAACGGTTCTGGAATCCGGAGACATTGGATACGAAAACCCATGGCTGGAAGGAAATGAATGTGAATGTGCTGACCAAATCCACAGCGCCGTTTAATGATGTGGTAGGTACATACACATTGAGAGGCTTTCAGGTAAAAATATCCCGGGCGGACGGACCGCCGGAGGGCGTCTGGACAAAGCCGGAGGATTTTAAATCCTGGCTTCCGGTGCCCAACGGACCGACCAAAGATAAGGAGGGCGGACGATGAAGCAATATGTAATTTTAGCGGATCTGGACCGGTGCATTGGCTGTAAGGGCGGCTGTCAGGTCGCCTGCAAGACTCAGCACGACATTGCCCTGGGGCCATCCAGAAGCAAGCTGTACACCATGGGGCCTACGGGCACATTTCCGAATCTTGAAATGTATTTTATCGCTGTAATGTGCCAGCAGTGCGAAAATCCCACCTGTGTGGATGTCTGTCCGACGGGCGCCTGCTATAAGGATGAAAACGACGGTGTGATCAAAATCGACCGCAATGTATGTATCGGCTGCCAGAGCTGCCGCCGGGCCTGTCCTTACGATGCAATCCTATTTAACGAGGAAATGCGCGTCAGTGATAAATGTGATGTCTGTTCTGAGCTACGGGAAATCGGCGAGGAACCGGTGTGCGTGAAAAACTGCTCCGGGCGGGCGCTTATGTTTGGCGATATCAATGACCCGGACAGTGAGGTGTCCAGGGCCATCCGCGAGGCCGGACCGGAAAACGTCTATGCCTTAAAGGATTTCGGCAATGGACCGTCCGGCAGGTTTATATTGAAGAATGCCCGCTGGCTGGATATACTGCCTCAGGATTATGTGCGGGGGATGGAGAATGTCCGGAGCGCGGAAGATGTCCGGAATGCGGAGGATATCCGGAATCCGGAAGATGTCCGGAACACGGAAGATATCCGGAGCGCGGAGGATATTCGTGATCTGAAAGGGAAGGAGGCTGAAAACAATGGCTGATATGTGGACACAGCTCTCAAAAAATCGTGAAAATATGTATCGGCTGCTGGGCCGTCTCTATATTAAAGAGGTGGATGCAGACCTTCTTAATGCGTTAAAGGCAATGAAATTTCCGCAAAACTGTGGGGAAGAGGAGCTGGAAGAAGGGTATCGCCTGATGGAGACGTGCCTGCGCGGGATGGTGGCCGTTGATGGCAGCGCTGGCGATGCTTCGGCGGCTGCGAGCTTCAGTGTCGCTGGCAGCACGCGCGCGGCCGTAGATTCTGGCGGTGCAAAGATCAGCGTGCTGGATGCTCTGGCCGTGGATTATGCCCGGGTATTTTTATCGGCCGGGGTGGCCCAGGGCATGGCTGCATTTCCCTATGAATCTGTATATACGAGCAAAAAGCGGCTGATGATGCAGGATGCCAGAGGCTTTGCAGCGGCGGCCTACGCCAGGGCCGGACTGCAGCCGGGGAAGGCTATGTACCATTCGCCGGAGGACCATATCGGTTTGGAGCTGGAATATATGGCCCGTCTGTGCGCGGGGGCAGCCATAAAGGAACAGCAGGAATTTTTCAAAAACCATTTGCAAAACTGGGCCTATGCCTTTACGGCGGAGGTGATGAAATACGCGCGGACCGACTTTTACCGGGCTGTGAGTAAGATCACCCGCGGCTTTATGACGATGGAGCAGCATCTGATGGAAGCACAGGACGCCGATTTGGCGCAGCAGTGAGGAGGGCGGTTATGGGTTACAAAGTGAGCCGGGAGGATATGGACAATATTTTCTCCCGAATGAAAGAACGTTATAAAATATATGCCCCAAAGCGCGGCCTCAAATATATCCGCTATGGGGAAATCAATGCCCTGTCGGAAATCGTTTATGATGAAAAATCCGATTTTTCACCAAAGGAAGTATTTTACCCCATCGTCCAGACACTGCTGTATTTTACGGAGGATACATGCACGGAAAGTGCTCCCGGGGATGCGCGGGATATCCTTTTGTTTTTGCGGCCCTGTGATATGAACGGTATACGCCGGCTGGATACAATGTTTCTGAAAAACGGCGGCCAGGCGGATAATTTCTATGCCCGGCTGCGGGAAAAGGTAAAGTTTATCATGATGGAATGTCGTGAAGGCTTTGAGACTTGTTTTTGTGTTTCCATGGGTACCAATGAAGCCCGCGATTACAGTGCCGCCGTGCGTTTTGATGAAAATGGTGTTTTTCTGGATGTGAAGGACCCGGAGCTTACGCCATGGTTTTTGGAGCAGCCGGAAAATGATTTTAAGCCGGAATTTATCCGGGAAAATGAGAAGCATGTGCGTGTTCCGCAGATTCCGGACCGCAGTATGCTTAAAAGTATTCACGCGCTGGATTTCTGGCACAGCTTTGATGAGAAGTGTATAAGCTGTGGTTCATGCAATACGGTCTGCATTACATGCAGTTGTTTTGATACAGCGGATATAATTTATAATGAAACAAGCCGTGACGGTGAGCGCCGCCGTATGTGGTCGTCCTGTATGCTGGATAACTTCACGACTATGGCCGGCGGACACGGTGTGCGAGGCAGTGCCGGAGAGCGTATGCGTTTTAAAACAATGCACAAGATTTATGATTTTAAAGCCCGCTTTGGTGAGGAAAATATGTGCGTCGGATGCGGACGCTGTGATATGCGCTGCCCGAAGGATATTCATTTTTCGGAAACCATCGATACCCTGGCCGGTGAGATGGAGAAATTAAAGGACGGGAAGGTGAAGGAGTCATGAAAAATATCACATTGCCCACACCCCATAAGATTTTAAATATCATCCATGAAACGCAGGCGGAGTACACATTTCGGGTCCAATGCAGTGATGAGATCCGTCATGGCCAGTTTTATGTACTGTCCATTCCCAAAGTCGGCGAGGCGCCCATTTCCGTCAGTGCTCAGGGCGACGGCTGGGTGGAATTTACGATCCGCAAGGTGGGCCGGCTCACCAACGGCCTTTTCGGAATGGCCAAGGGGGATACGCTGTTTATGCGCGGTCCTTACGGCAATGCCTTTCCGGTGGAGGATTTTGAGGGGAAGGATCTGGTTGTGATTGCCGGAGGAACCGGCCTGGCGCCGGTGCGCAGTATGTTACAGTATTTTTATCAATACCCGGAAAAGATACGCTCGGTTCATCTGATCGCCGGATTTAAGGACATCCACTGCGTCCTGTTTGAGGAGGATCTGCAGCGGTTTAAGTCGGCGTTCCATACGATTTATACGCTGGATAATTCCCGGGAGGACGGCTTTGAAACCGGGATGGTGACAAAGTTTGTGAAGGACATTCCATTTGCAGACTTTGACGATTATAATGTGGTCATTGTCGGACCGCCGGTGATGATCAATTTTACAGCAAAGGAATGTGTAAACCAGGGGGTGCCCGAGGATAAAATCTGGGTGTCCTTTGAACGGAAGATGTCGTGCTCGGTGGGGAAATGCGGACATTGTAAAATCAATGAGACGTATGTCTGCCTGGAAGGGCCGGTGTTTAATTATGTGCGGGGGAAAGAGCTTTTAGACTGATCAGGCTGTACGGAAGCATTATTTAAATAACGCTCAGGAGATTTATTGGTATCGATGGATAAGATACCGGTAAATCTTCCGGGCGTTTTTTTGTGCTTTTTTACAGGTAAAGAAAATATGGGAGGCAGCAGCACAGAAATTCGGCATTTTAGTTAATTTTATACAGTGATTTTTGTGGAGGTTTGAGATAGACATATAACCAATATTATGGAATAATGATATTAAATAATTTCCAGAGGAAATTATAATAATGAAAAGAGAAATGAAAAGGAGAAAGGACAATGAAGGAGACAATGGAGAAGGGTATGAAAGCCATGAGCGTCCGGAGCGCAGTGCGGCTACTGTGTCTGGCGCTGGTTCTGGTACTGGTCAGCGGCGTGGGGGCTTCGGCGCTGCAGACCGACTTCGGGAACGTGGAGGTAAGTGATTTTAAGCTGCCCACAGGGGATGGACAGTGGATCAGCGGTACGCTTTACCGGCCGAGGGAGGCGTCGGCAGAACATAAGGTGCCGCTGGTGGTGACCTGTCACGGATATCTGAATAACAGCAAAATGCAGGATATTAACGGAATTGAGCTGTCCAGACGGGGAATCGCGGTCATTGCCTATGACGCCTATTACCACGGGGATTCCAGTGCGGCGGCACTTCCCATGATGGATTCTGTGGCAGCGGAAGGCATCGGAATGGTACCCGTGGTGGAATACGCGTATCATTCCCTGGATTGTGTGGATACAGACCGGATCGGCGTACTGGGCCACTCCATGGGCGGTATGGCGGTGTGGTGTACGCTCATGTACTATGGCGGGCAATATACTCAGGCCATGGCGGCCGCCAGTCTGCCGGATTCCGACGGCGGCGAAGTTATTACCGAGGCTGAGGCATTGGCGGCAGAGCAGCTAAATAAGGTAAAGGCCGGGATGCCCATGGGCTTTATCCAGTTTTCCACAGAGGAAACGTTTCAGTTGATCCATGCCAATGTAGGTATCGATTATGCCAAATATGATGAGGGAGGTTATAGTCTGTCCGGCGGCAATGGGGATTTATCCGGAAATTGCCCCCAAGCCCTGGCGGCTATTAATTCGGTACTTTCGGATGGAGAAAAGACGGATAGCGCCGTTATAGGGAAGTATTACGGCGATGCGTCGGAGGGAACGCTGAGGGTTGTGTATAATCCTTCGGAAATACATCCGGGAATGCATTTTTCATCCACAAGCGCTTCCTATGCGGTTGAGTTTTTTGAACAGTCCTTTGGCATGGATACTGGCGGGGCATCTTCGGATTCTGTCTGGCTTTGGAAGGAGATTTTTAATATGCTGGGGGCCGTGGGAGCACTGCTGGCTATTATTCCTTTGGCCATTCTCCTGCTTGAAGTGCCTGCTTTTCGCAGTCTTAAAGGATATGCTCCGGCACCCGCGGCGGAACTTAAGACACCGAAGGCAAAGCTGCTGTTTTGGGGCGGCTGGGTGCTTAGCTGGGTAATTTCCGGAATTTCCTTCTTCCCCATATCCAAGCTGGACGCTGTATTTTTCCCTGATCAGACCGCCTTTGGCTCATCCCGCTGGTTTGCTCAGCCATCTACGAATTTTATTATGCTGTGGGCTGTATTTAATGGACTTGTGGGGCTGATTTTGTTTTTAGTGACCCGCAGGCTGACGATGACGGATGAGGACAGAGTGACTGTTGCCGCAGGCATTAAGATCCGTATCCCGAGTCTGATAAAAACACTGGCGCTGGCGGTCTGTGTTTTCACCGGTTTTTATGCCCTTGTGTTTGCATCAGAGTATTTCTTTGATACAGATTTCAGGTTCTGGGTGCTTGGCATTTGCCGGTTTACGGCGGATAAGCTTCCTGTAATGCTGCAATATGTGCCATTTTACTTTATATATTATTTTGCCATTTCCATAACGGAAAACCTTGTATACCGAGTCCGCGGGCAGAAGGAGTGGCTGAATGTGCTGCTTTGTGGTCTTGCCAATGTGCTCGGCATTGTGATCATTAATGGCGCCCAGTATATTAAGTTGTTTACGACGGGAACGGCGCTTTGGGGCGATGACCGCCTGTACCCTATGGTGGCTCTGCCTCTGATCGTTTTGCTGTTTGTGGCGGCCTATATCAACCGGAGCCTTTATAAGGCCACAGGTAAGGTGTGGCTGGGAGCCATGGTCAATACGCTGATCATGCTGATGATCGGAGTGGCCAATACGGCGACGCTTGGGATTTTATAACGGTTTCTTTACTTTGCCCTGTGCCTCTGCTATAATTAAAAAACAGGCAGGAAAGGGATTGCCCGCCCAATGTTTTAAATCGATTTTAAGGATGGTTAAAATACATGGAATTGCAGTGGATGGGGAAGTACAGGGATTTTGTTGAAAAGCTGATCAAATATGGAAATTCTTACGCACAGGCGTATAAGGTGGAAGGCGCCTATGCCACGGATATCCCGTTTTCGGCGGCACAGCTCCAGGTGATGGAATATATCCTTGAAAATGAGGAGCGAAGCCAGAATATGGCGGAGATTGCCGCCAGACTTGGTGTGATGCCCAGCGCATTTTCCAAAAATGTCAAGAAAATGGTCGATAAGGGTCTTCTGGAAAAGTATCACACAAGTGAAAACAAAAAGGATGTCATTATCCGAGTCTCGCCCCTTGGGAAGGACATTTATAAGCAATATGTCAGTTTTGCTTATGAGCATGCTTATAAAGAGATTTTTGGACTGCTGGATGAGATTCCGCAGGAATACGTAAAGCTGTTTACAAGGATACTGGAAATTTCAGCGGAGGAGACGCAGCTTAAAAAGCTTGGGGAAAAAGAAGTGACGCTTATAAAGATTCAATAGTGTGGAATTGTAAAAAATCCATAATGAGGAGTCGCCAGAATCGGTATTAGCTGGAACTGGCGATTCTTTATTATGAATTTTTTTACCTCGTTGACCTGCTGGCGCACCTTTGTGGTGGCTGCAGCGGTTCTGCCGGAGCGCAGCGGAGCCGGGGCTGCAAACTAAATATTGATTCGATGGATCAGTTTATTGACGTAATACTGTTTAATATTTTTATAATGGATACGTATCCGTTCTTCGATTTCCGGCAGATCCTTCCGTTCGATACTTTCATAGATCGCTTTATGTTCCTGCCAGGAGCGCATGGCCAGATCCGCATCATCCAAAATGGTGGCAATGAAGCGCTGGTTTTGCACGGATAACTGTTCATAGATGGAAGCCAGGCGCTTGTTGGCGGATGCAGTGATGATGAACTGATGAAACTTCTGATCCCACCGGGTGGACTTTAAAATGTCGTCCTCATCCAGACAGCTTTTCATATTTTTCAGGCATGTATCCAGCGATGCCAGCAGTATATCGTCAATTTTGGCGCAAAGCTGGCGGGCGGCGTAGAGCTGTAGCACTTCGATCAGGTCGTACACCTCAAGAATATCCTCGATGGAAAAACCGGCGACCGTCGCGCCCTTGCCGGGGATGAAATCCAGCAGACCTTCATGGGAAAGCTGCTGTAAGGCATTGCGGATGGGAGATCGGCTCACATTGTAAATATCGCAGAGCTTGCGCTCCACAAGCACCGTGCCTTCCGGATATGTATTATTAAGAATGTCTCTTTTTATCTGTTGATAAGCCAGTTGCTGCTTGCTTTCGCCGGAATCTTTCAGTAATTTCATTTTATCGCTATCGGACATGTCCATCGACTCCTTTTTAAATATCTGCTTGTACATCTATTGTCAGGGATTCCCAAAGGGAATCATTAATCTGCTCGCGCATCCCTTGTCATGGATTCCAAAAGGGAATCGTTGACCTGCTCGCACATCTCTTGTCAGGGATTCCCAAAGGGAATCGTTGACCTGCTCGCGCATCCCTTGTCATGGATTCCCAAGGGGAATCGTTGACCTGCTCGCGCATCAGCGCGACTCCACTTTGCGCGATCCTTTGACTGCGCCATACCTATTATAACAAAGGTACTATGTAAATGAAAGCCTTAAATGAGCGTTTGAGCCATTCATAATCCAGATTTCCGGATTCCTCTGACATTTTCAGATTCCTCTGACAAGAACAGTAATCCTTGATTATACAAAAAAAATCGGGTAGAATATAAAATGGTAGAAACATATCGGTTCCCATTCATTCGACTGGTGATGAGACGGGAGCTGTATCGGATTTACAATCAGAAAGGAATGTATTGCATAATGAAAATCGCATACGCAGGCATCGACCTGTTTTACCCGGCTCTTGAAGCCCTCACAGGCAGTGGCTGCGAAATCATAAAAATATATACATGTGAGACAGATAACGAAACTGAATTTAATGTGCAGGTCATCGCCACGGCTAAGCAGCATAAAATCCCATACACCACCGCCCGAATACGCAGGGAGGATATTTCCTGGCTGAAGTCACAGGGCTGTGAGGCTTTGATCTGTGCCGGATATTATTACCGGATACCGGTGGATCAGGACCTTTACATGGTCAATATCCACCCGTCGTTGCTGCCTGTGGGGCGCGGCTCCTGGCCCATGCCGCAGACGATTTTACAGGAACATGCTCAAAGCGGCGTTACGATACACAAAATGGCGGAACAGTTTGATACCGGCGACATCCTCCTTCAGGAAAGCTTTCCGGTGGCAAAGGATGAAACGTTGGAAACCTTTATGACCAAGATCCACCGTTTGCTGCCGGAGATGGTGCTGCGGCTTTTGGCGGATTTTGAAAATCTATATGCGAATGCCCGGCCTCAGGGGCCTGGCGAATACTGGAAGGCTCCAAAGGAGAAGGACTGGACCGTGGATGCTTCCATGGATATGGAACACATTGACAAAATTTTACGTGCCTTTTATGGGTATGATTGTATCTATAAAACAGGAAATAAAACGTACCGGCTGCTGCGGGCCCGGACGGCTTTTAAGAAAGAAGGAGACGGTATTTACCTTCCCTTAAATGACGGATATATTAAAGCAGATTATGCAGAGGAGCTATAATTTTATGGAATTGACACCGATTGGTTTATGTCATAAGGAACAAATTAACAGGATACGGGAAAAATACCAGCACGCCACGGCATCCCATGCGTTTGCCTCACTGTTTATATGGCAGAGAGAAATGAAGCTTTCTCTGTATCTTGAGGCGGATATGTTTGCCGTCCGCTGTGAAACCCGGGGAGAAAATACGTGGTTTTTCCCTTGTGGCAATGGCGACCGGGTTTATGATTTTATAGAGAAGATGAAGAAAACGAAGGCATTTACGCTGTGCTATATGCGCAAGGAGGACCGGGCTTTTCTGGAAAGCTATTTCCCGGGAGAGTTTATTATCCGGGAGCGGCCGGAGGACAGCGAATATATTTATGACCGCAGCGAACAAAACAGCCTGACGGGTAGACGGTTTAATCAACTGCGCAATCACATCAACCGGGTTAAAAAGGATCACGAGCTTTCTGTGGTTGCCTTTGATAAAAGTTATCGGGAGGAAGCTGCAAAGATCATACGGACGTGGGAACAGATCAAAGAGGATGAGGCTCCCGGGGAAGCTACCGATGCGGATTCGTCCATGCTCCTTTTAAAATACGCGGACGAACTGGATGTGACCGGTGTTATGATTTCTGTGGATGGCGAGCCGTATGCTATGGTGGCCGGCTTTGCGCTGAGTCCGGACTGCTATGATATATGTCTGGCAAAGCAGAAGGATTACCTGTCCGGCCTGTCCGTCTATGCCAAGCATGAATTTATCCTTTCTCTGCCGGCGTGCTATACCTCACTCAATGCCGAGGAGGATCTGGGTATCGAAGGACTGCGTATGATGAAGCGGCAGATGAAGCCCAGCGGCATGATCGAGATGTTTGAAGGGCAGAGCGCGAAGTGATATTGTTTGCAATTTGAACGTGAAGTTGATATAAATGCCAATGTCAGGTGATTTATTAAACTTCGCGTTTTTTTTATTAAAAAGGTGTAACTTTTTGAAATCTCAAACGAGTAACAAGTAGAAAGCTTTCTAAAAGAGAAAAAAACAAAGGAGGGATACAATGGAGCTGCCAAGTGATCAGGAGCTGATGCGTCTTACGGCGCTGGATGACCGTCATGCTTTTGAGGTTCTGGTTTTACGCCACCGGGAAAAGGCGCAGCACTACTGCCAGGGGCTGATCCATGACGCGGACATGGCACAGGATATAGTTCAGGACAGCTTTGCCGATGTCTATGTACAGCGGGCGGCTTACCGGTCTGATTTCTCCTTTACGACTTATTTGTACACACTCATACGCCATAAGGCCGTTGACTATCTCAGAAAAAACGGACGTATGGAAGTTACAGAGGATGAACGGCTGCAACTTGCCATGGGTTCCGGCGGCTCGCCGGAGGAATTATTCATCGCAAAGGAATACAAAAATCAGGTGCGTAAGTGGCTGGAGCTGCTTCCCCCAAATCACCGCCAGGCACTGTATTACTACTGTGTGGATGAATTGTCCTACGATGAGATTGCCGGTAAAATGGGAAAAAGCGTGGCGCAGATTAAAATCTATATCCATCGCGCCAGGAAAAAGCTTCAAAAGCAGAAAGGAGAGAAATCGGATGAATAAAACAGACAAAGATTTTCTGGATGGAATGTGGGATAAGGTCCGGGTGAAACAGGCGGATATGCAGCTTTGCCAGGCTGTGGAAGAAGATCTGGCCACCGGATCAAAAACGGATATGATGTCCTTTATCAGGGATGCGTATTCCGGTATCGGTATACGGCAATTACTTTTTGGTATGAGCGATTGCCTGGTTGTCGCTTTGTTTATAACGCTGATCATTTTTTATGTATGCTATCACGTTGCGGGCAATTCCATTGATACGATTTACAGTATCGCCTTTTTAAGCGCACCGTGCCTTTACGGTTTCTTCTTTTTGCTTGGCTGGCAGAAGGAGAAGCAGAGCAATTCCTACGGCGTGCTGATGAGCTGTAAATATACATTTTTCCACGTGCTGGCGGCGCGGATGCTGCTGGCAGGTGTGGCCGGGGTGGGCTTTAATCTGGCTTACCTGCTTTTGCTGATCGTAAAATATCCGGTGGAGCTTCCACGGCTGATCGTCATAAGCTTCACTTCACTAATGCTTTTCTCAATGTTGTTTGCAGCAGCCATACAAAAAGGAAAAAATATCCGTAATGCCCTGATTGTTGTGGGTGTATGGATGGCTTTAAATCTTATCGCCGCATTTAATATGCCTGCGCTTTACCAGGGATTTTTGATGCATATCCCACTGCTGGCGCTGTTTATGGCCGGTGCGGCGGCAATGCTGTTCTGGATGTATGGTCTGTACCATATGACCACGCTGTCATTTAGAAAGAAGGAGTATATCAATGCTTAGTATAAATCATGTAACTAAAAAATATCAGAATTTTACCGCTCTTAAAAATGTGGAGCTTCATCTGGACTATGGCGTCTACGGGCTTTTAGCCCCCAATGGCGCCGGAAAGACCACATTGATGAAAATGATCGCCACACTGCTTTTTCCCACTGAGGGAACGATCACCTATGAGGGCAGGGAAATCCAGAAGCTGGACGATAAATACCGGGAAAAGATCGGCTATCTGCCCCAGGATTTCGGCTATTATAAAGACTACACACCGGTGCGCTATCTGCGCTATCTGGGCATACTTAAAGGAATGAAAAAAAGTGAGCTGCCGGCAAGGATCGATGAGCTTTTGGAGCTGGTAGGACTTACAGACGTTAAAAATAAAAAAATGAAGCAGTTTTCCGGCGGAATGGTCCAGCGTGTCGGCATTGCCCAGGCGCTATTAAACCATCCGGAAATACTCATTTTAGACGAGCCCACGGCAGGGCTGGACCCTAAGGAGCGCATGCGGTTCCGTAAAATATTGTCCTCCCTGTCCAAGGATAAGATCGTCATCATTTCCACCCATATCGTATCGGACGTGGAGTTTATTGCCAATCATATCATAATGCTGAAAAATAAGTCCGTTTATTGCAATGACAGTGTGGAGGACATCTGTTCCCGGCTGGACGGCATGGTTTATGAGACGAAGATTCCGGAGCAGGAGCTGCCGCAGTGGGAGCAGCGCTTCCAGGTGATCTCCCAGAGACAGGAGGGCGCTTCTCTAGTGATCCGTTTTGTGTGCCAGGATGAAGTCCGGGATAAAAACTGGGTGGTCTGCGCACCGGGGCTTGAGGATGTGTTTTTATATACGTATAAGGAATGAGGTGGGCAGGGTGTGTGAAGAATTGAAAAGGATTTTTGGCCGGCCTATGGTCTATATGCTTTTTATCGGGTGCCTGCTCATTAATTTGTGGGTGCTTTGGAATTATTCCGGTCAGAGGGATCTTGTAAGCGCCAGCCGTGAGGTGGCGGACCGCCTGACGGATGGGGCAGCCGGTGGATTTTTACAGGTGAATGCAAAAAACAGCAGCGCCATCGCAAACGATCTGCTGCGTGCGGCTCCGGAGGCGGATAACCTGAGCAGGGAAATCAATATTCCCACAGTTTTACAGATGGTGGAGGGCGCAGACCGCATGGCGGAGCTTCTGGGGCCCGAGGAGATGGCTACGGCTTACATAAGCGGAATGGATTTAAAGGACGGCGCCGCCGATGGCGCCCGAAAGGTTTATGCGCAGTTAGAACCGGTCATGGAGAAGAACCGGGAAGATGGATCGGCCCGCGCGTTTTTTGTACCATGCCATATGGACTTTTTTGAAATGTTTTCCGGAAATCTGCTGCCGTTTTTGATCGCGGAAAGTATCGTCTGTGCCGTGCTCCTTATGATCAATACGGCCAATGACTCATTTTCCTCAAAGCTTACAGGTCTTATATTTACCTGCCAAAAGGGCCGCCGGGTGCAGCGGACCAAGTGTATTTCCGGCCTGCTGGCCGGGCTGGCGTTTACTGCGACCCTCTGGGGTGTGACCATAGGACTGGCGGCAGTGATATTTCCATTGGGCAGTCTGTGGCGGACGCCGCTGGGGAGCATGATGGTGCTGGATAAGTTTTACCCGGTCATCCCATGGTTCTCCATGTCATTGATCGCATATATCGGTTTCCAGCTACTGATCGCTCTTGGGTGCGTTGCCCTGTTCTCAATGGCGGCCTACGCGCTTGTGCTGCGGCTGCATCAAAGCTTTTCCAGCTTTATGATTCTGGGGTTTGTGAGCGCGCTGATCTATACGATCACATGGGGCTTTCCAAAAGACAGCGCCGTCTATCTGGCTCTGCAGTGGAATCCTGTGGATTTGGCCCGCAAGGCCGGACACTGGCTGGTCAATGGCAGTTCGTTTATGTCGCCCCGGTTTTATGAGATCGGAACCTTTGGGTTATGGGCCGTCGCCCTGGCTGCCGTGATTCTTTTGGTGACACGTCGTTTTTATCGGGAAGATTTATGATATATAAGGAGATTGCTATGATTATAGAAGAAATGAAAAAAATATTGAGAGTGAAGCGGCTATTGCTGCTGGCGGCATTCGCGGTTTTGTATTTTATATTGTTTTTGAAGCCTTACGTACAGAGCAGTGCGGGAACCTACAGCCAGTACAAAACACTGGGAAAGAAGGTATCCGAAAGCTATGGCGATCCTTTAACCCCGGACCACTTCCAGGCCGTGAATGCTGAATATGAGAGGATGGCTGCTTTTCCGGATCAGCCTCTGGCAGATATTAATGCGTTTGTACAAAACGATGAACAGTTTAAAGCTTATGGTTTTGATGGACTGGAAAACTTTATGAGTGAAGTGGATCGGCTTTCTTATGGGGAGCAGGTGGATTTGATGTCCAGGATTTATGAAAAGCTTGGTTCCCAAAATATGGATAAAGGAACAGCCCAGTTAATTGATTTAGGTTTTTGGAGAGAACTCGTCGATTGTTACAGGCAGGAAATCCTGTTTTCCTTAGAGTCGGAAAACGGCACCTCCTATTATGAAAATCTGACAACGGAGCAGAAAGCCCGGGTGCATGCGCGCAATAAAGAGGAGGTTTACAGGCTCCTTCCGGGAAGAATCCTTGATAATAATTTTGAAGTCCTTCAGTTTCTCGGGGCATTTATGATCCTCAGCGGTATATTTATCGTACTGCCTTATATGGTCAGTGATAACCGAAGCCGCATGACGGCATTACAGTATACCTCGGTTAAAGGGCGACGGTATTACTTATATAAGCTGGCGGCGGTGGTCCTGTCGGTTGTAGCCATCCTTGCTGTGGAACTCATGTTTTATGGCCTGATCGCCGGGATTAACGGGGTATTCGATTACTGGAATGTTTCCGTATCCTCCTTCCTCAGCGGCTTTATCAGTTGGTTTAACCTGACGCTTGGGCAGTTGTCCATGCTGGCGCTTGGACTGTGCGTATTGCTGGCGGTTGGCATTGCCCTGCTTGTATTTTGTATCACTGCTTACTGCTCAAACTATATTACAGCCATTGCCTGGCAGTTGCCGTGGGTGGTCCTGGCCGGTGTGTATGGCGGGATTCTTATGATATCCTTTACGGAGATCACAGGAAATAAATATGTGACACCGGCGGTGGGGGTCTGCGGTTTCCTGGCGGGCGTCGTCATAGCTTCGGGGCAGTATTTGCTGGAGCGGAAGAAAAATATATAAATATCTGGAATTACAAAAAAGAATGGGTCACCCATTCTTTTTTTGCTGGTTTTTGATATAATAGATGTTGATGAAATGTTGATAATCCGGGTTTAAAATGGAACCGTTGAGAGGAACCGAACTGTTTTACCTAAAACGATCTGTACGGAGGTTATAAAAATGCGGGATAAAATTTTGATTGTGGACGATGAGACGGATATTGTCAATATGCTCAGGGATTATTTTGAACTCAACGGCTATGAAGTGATGACGGCCGGCGGTGGAAAAGAGGCGGTCAAAGGGGCGGAAAAGCAGCCGGATATTATTTTGCTGGATATAAATATGCCGGATATGGACGGCCTTGAGGTGTGCCGGGCAATCCGTAATTTTGTATCCTGTCCGATCCTATTTTTGACGGCAAGGATCGAGGAAAGTGATAAAATCATGGGCTTCGGTGTGGGCGGCGACGATTATGTGGTCAAGCCCTTTTCCATGGACGAGCTGGGCGCCCGGGTGGCGGCGCATCTGCGGCGGGAGCGGCGGCAGCGGGAAGCGCCGAGGATCCGGTTTGACGCCGATGCGGCCATTGATTACAGTGCCCGGACGTTTTATTTTAAAGGACAGGCTTTAAGCCTTGCCCCGAAGGAATTTGATATTATCGAGCTTTTATCCACCTATGCCGGACAGGTATTTGACAAGGAACGGATATACGAGCACGTCTGGGGCTATGACAGTGACGGCGACAGCACCGTGGTGGCGGAGCATGTGCGGCGTATCCGTGCCAAGCTTACGGCAGCCGGAGCGCCATCCTATGTGGAAACTGTGTGGGGGGTGGGATATCGTTGGAAAAAATAAAATGGTTCAGACGGCATAAAAAGCGGCCGTCTTCCCTGAAATGGAGTTTTATCCCCTATATGCTCGTGATGGTCGCCGCCGCTTTTATGGGGCTGATGGCTGTCGGTCTGGGAACCAATGAGCTTCAGAGCTGGCTCAGTTATAATTACAGTTACAGTGAACCGGTCCGGTTTGAAACCCTGGTTGACGATGAAGGGCATTCGCTAAAAATGGTTCACAGCCAGGACATTTGGGTGGACCCTGTGTATAAGTTTTTGGATGAATTTATTAATGTGGCTCAATTTGTTGTGGGAACGCTGTGGGTCGTGTTCTGTTTTGGCCTTCCCGGTCTGTTATTTTATAAAAATAAACTAAAAAAACCGCTGGCGGAGCTGATGTCGGCCGCGGATAAAATTTCGGATAATAACCTGGATTTTAGTGTGAGCTATGAAAGCAGCGATGAGATGGGGGCGCTGTGCGCGTCTTTTGAGAAGATGCGTTCCCAACTGGAGGAAAATAATCTGGAAATGTGGCGGCAGATGGATGAGCGTAAACGGCTCAACGCGGCCTTTTCCCATGATCTGCGCACACCGCTGACCGTTTTAAAGGGCCAGAGCGAGATGATCCTCAAATACGCTCCCGAAGGCCGTATGTCCATGGAAAAGCTTCTGTCCACAGTGGAAACGATGCAGCGCCATATTATCCGTCTGGAAAAATATACGGAAAATATGAACCAGCTCCAGCGGCTGGAGGATATTCAGATTGAGAAAAAGGAGATCGCTTTAAGCCAGCTTACGGCCGGGATGGCGGACTGCGCCGGGGCTGTGTGCGGCAAAGAAAAGGTATTTGAGCTGGACTGCCCGGAACCGGAGGCAACGGTTCTGCTCCTGGATTATGAAATATTTATGCAGGTGTTTGAAAATCTCTTGTCCAATGGGGTGCGCTATGCCTATAAAAAATTTTCTGCATCGCTTAACCTAAAGGATGGTTTACTGTATCTTGAGGTGCTTGATGACGGCCGGGGATTTTCTGACAAAATGCTGGACAATGCCACAAAGCCTTTTTCTTCGGAAGCCAAGGGCGCAGATGAGGGCGGACATTTCGGCATTGGGCTGAGTATTTGCAGGATTTTGTGTGAAAAGCACGGTGGATTTATTAAGGTTGGGAATAAAAATGGCGGGTGCGTCTGTGCAGCTTTTTTGGTGGATGAATCCGTGGTATAGCTGGAGCTGCCGGTGAAATATAAGCTGCTCATGGATTATAACCAAAGACGCGTGGTGTATAAATAAACATATAAACATGGGGCCGCCAAACTTCTGGCGGCTCTTAACATATATGGATACGCTTCATCGCTGTATCTTTTCTGATGACAAGAAAGCAAAATTGTTCCCCACAAAGCCAGTTTGTTTCTTGTTGGTTTCCAGTGAAATTGGTAAACTTTTATTATTAAAACAAGTAATTTGAAAAGCATTTGGAGGAATGATGATGAGTGTTCAGGACTGTGTGGAGGAGCGGCTGTTATTATATATGGGCATGGCCTATAACGGTTACGGACTGTGGACATGGTATTTTGGGGAAAAGGGCACGCTGTACTATACAAATTGTCCGGCGGCGGAAGAACTCCAGGCCTTTTTCTATCTGGGTGGATGTCTGGAC
The DNA here is from genome assembly GCA_902363555.1 of Lachnospiraceae bacterium. GTDB lineage: Bacteria > Bacillota > Clostridia > Lachnospirales > Lachnospiraceae > Catenibacillus. The sequence goes on from CABJAM010000003.1 coordinate 517,174, forward strand.
TATGCCCTGACTCTGAAAAATAACGCGCCGGCTCCGTTTTTAATGAGCGATTCTTTAGGACTTATATGGCTGGGTGAGTATATCGTCCATCCGGGCCAGGAGCTGCGTTTTTTTGTGGTGGGGCCGGCCTTTCAATCACGGGTATCCGTTTTTGGACTGGGGGATGCGTTACAGAATATGCATTTTTCACCGGAGCTGCAGCACAGCTATATGAATTTACTGATGAAGATGCCCGTCGTTAATTTGCAGCAATTCAAATGCCTGGCACGGATGCTTCACTACACTATCGGTTTTTCTGACATGCAGGGGATGGAAATTAAATATCAGGTTACGGAGCGGAGCACGCCGGAACGACCGGATTTTTCGGAGACGATCGATTACGAACAGGCCAATCACCGGGAAAAAATACTGCTCCAATATGTGTCGGATGGAAATCCTAATTTTGGCGATGTTTTAGATGTTTTTAATGATTATGATATGTATGGCTTGAAAGAAAACAGCCCGGCGCGTTTGGTGAAAAACCGGATGCTCATTTTTACGTCGCACTGTGCTGCGGCTGCCATGGAGAGCGGCGTGCCTTTGCTGGAAGCCAAAGCGATGGAGGCTGACTATATACGGATGATCGAGCAGCAAATCACGGCCACAAGCCTGATCCAACTGTGCAAAAGGATGCTGGGAGATTTTATTTCGCAGGTCGAAGCGCACAGGGAAAGTACGTTGCTGTCCAAGCCTGTCCAGCAATGCTGCGCCTATGTAAAAAAGCATATGACAGAGACGATAAGCCTGAAGGTGCTCGCAGACTATACCGGATATTCCGAGTATTATTTAGCTCGCCGGTTCCAGCGGGAAATGGGGATCAAGCTGCTGGACTACATAAAGCAGGTCCGTCTGGATTACGCTAAGATTTTATTATCCACAACCAACCTGACGGTTCAGGTGATCAGTGAAAAGCTGCAGTTTGGCTCCAGAAATTATTTTACAAAAAAATTTAAAGAATATACAGGATTAAGCCCTGCCGAATTTCGACAAAGTGCGTGGGGAAATAAAGGGGGAGCGGATGAATGAAATTTGCAAAAAATTTTGACCCGGTGGGATTTTGGAAGGCTGTGATGCAGTGCCGCGGCGAGGTAAGGTTTTGTTCCATGCAGGGTGACATTTTAAATCTTAAATCAACGCTGGCCCAATATGTGTTCTCTTCCGTTCTGGGGAGAAAGGATTTAATCGACGGCGGCCGGATCGAGTTCGAGAACGAAGCGGACAGAGAACGGCTCAGGCCTTATATGGAGGAATAGTTATGGATGAAGCATTGACAAAGGGTGTCTTTCAGGTAGGTATATTAGTAAGTGATATTGATGAATGTCTCAGGTTATTTTGCGATGTACTGGGCATGCATGTTGTGTTTGAGGCCAGAAACCAGATCCAGACGGCCAAAGGGTTATCCGGCGTGGATGAACAGGTCATGGATGTTCTGATGCTTCACGGTGAGTCGGGTGTGGATCTGGAGATCCACCGGTATGTTTCACCAAAGGGGCAGGAGGTAACGCCTTTGAATCATAATGATATCGGCTCCATGCATTTTATGCTGAAGGTGCGCGACATGGTTCAGGTCGTTGAAGCTGTTACGGCGCTGGGGTATGAAATGATGACGCCCATCGTATCAAGTAAGGCGATACCGGGCTTTAAATATGCTTATTTTCGCGGGCCGGACGGTATTATGATCGAGCTTCACGAGGGGGATTGTGTCATTCCCCGGGGCTATGATGCAAAAGGAGGAGCAAAATGAGTTTTTTGGATGCGTTTCAACTGGATGGACATGTGGCTGTTGTTACCGGCGGCGGTACCGGCATTGGCCGGGGCTGCGCCCTGATGCTTGCACAGGCGGGAGCGGATATCGTGGTGGCCGGACGGCGCGAAGCGCCGCTGAAAGCTGTGTGTGGGGACATACAAAAGCTTGGTAAAAGGGCGATGTATGTCTGTGGTGATCTGAGCGATGAAAAAAACTGTGAGAGGGTTGTGGCGCGCTGTATCGAACAGTTTGGACGCCTGGATATACTGATCAACAGTGCGGGAACGCGGGGGGCAAATGGCGATCTGGCCCAGGAGCTTTCCACGGAAAACTATAAACATACGATGGCGGTGGATCTGGATGCCACAATCTATATGGTAAAATATGCATATCCACACTGTGTGCAGGCCGGCGGCGGGTCCATCATAAATATCGCTTCACTGGCCGCCTTACAGGCCAGAGGCCCTGTTGTATATTCTGCGGCAAAGGGGGCCATACGGAGTTTTTCGCGAACACTGGCCAAGCGCCTTGGTCCGGATAAAATACGGGTAAATACAATCTATCCAGGGCTCATTATTACTGAGATGACCGAGGGTATCCTGGAGCGGCCCGAGCTGGAAAGGCATTATCGCGAGGAATCCCCTCTGGGTCTGCTGGGGGCGGTTGAGGATATTGCCTATTGCGCATTATACCTTGCCGCTGATTCCGGCAGATTTGTAACCGGACAGGATTTTATTATTGATGGCGGCGCGACGATTTAAAAAAGCCTGGTATATTTTTGATTTGTAGATAAAAAGTTGATAATTGTTATATAAAATAACTCCTGTAAAGTAAATGGACATGATTGTGCCTGGCGGCCCGATCATCACTATACTTGAAAGGAGTTATTTTTTTTATGGAAAAACAAACAATCAAAATTGAACATCTGAATAAGTTTTATGGAAGGAAGCAGGCGCTTTTTGATATTAATTTAACGATCGGGCCGGGGATGTTCGGCCTGCTGGGCAGAAACGGCGCCGGTAAGACGACGCTGATGAAAACATTGGCCACGCTGCTTTCTAAAAAGGACGGGAAGGTGAGCGTCTGCGGGGTACCGCTGGAAAACACCGCCGAAATACGCCGGCTGATCGGTTATCTGCCCCAGGACTTTTCCATGTATCCGTCCATGAGTGTATTGGAGGCCATGGATTATCTGGGGATTCTCTCCGGTATGCCGGCGAAAGCCCGCAGGGAGCGGACGGAGCTTTTGCTCCACCGGGTCAATCTGGATGAACATAAGCATAAAAAAGTCCGGGCCCTGTCCGGCGGAATGAAGCGCCGTCTTGGCATTGCCCAGGCGCTGCTCCATGAGCCGGAGGTGCTCATTGTGGATGAACCGACGGCCGGTCTGGACCCGGAGGAGCGCATACGTTTCCGTAATCTTTTGTGCGAGGTGGCACAGGAGCGGATCGTGATCTTATCCACCCACATTGTGGGCGATATTGAAGCGACCTGCGAGAATGTGGCGATCCTCAACGAAGGTCATCTGCTGTATGACGGCACTGTGGACGGACTGCTTTCCCGGGCGGAGGGCAAGGTGTTTTCCATAGAGGCCGATAAGCGGGAGCTGCCCCTTCTTAAAAAAGAATATTGTATTACAAGTATGCACACCCAGGGCAAAAGAACGATGGTGCGTCTGATCTCGGATATGCCGGTGGCCGAGGGCACAGCCTGCGAACCCAATATTGAGGATGCCTATATGCTTTATCTTTTTGAAAACGGCGCGGGGATGGAAGGCCTGGGAGGTGAGTTTTAATGTTATATTTAAAGGAATTAAAGAAAACCGTGTTTTCCGTCACCTTTATCCTGCTGGCAGTGTTCATTATTATAATGGCCAAAAGTCAGGAGGTGCTCACCGCCTCCACAGATGACGTGATCACAGAACCTCAGCCGGGGCTGGACAATTACGGAACAACGGTGCGTAAGGACCCGGAGGTGATTATGCCGGCGGCCTTTCGTAAACTTTATGGAGAGTTTGTACTAAACGACTACCAGACCTATCCTGTGGGATTTGTTAAATATGTAACGCTCAGTGACAGCGAACAAAAAAGGATGGCCGGGATACTGGCTGAAATCACCGGGGAATCGGAAGAAACGCTGTATAATGCTTATCTTTTGGAGTCCGGAGATGCGGGCGCTGCAAACACCGGCGGCATCACCATGACAGTTAATGGAGGCCCAGCGGATAGCAGCCCGTCGGCCGACAGTGGCGGCAATGCCGGGCTATCCCAGGATGAAGATGGCGGCAGCCCGTCGGCCGACAGTGAGGGCAATGCCGGCTTATCCCCGGATTCGGATGGCGGATTTGTGGTCAGCGGCAATATGGAATCGTCAGGCAATGATTCTTCCGGGATTTCTATGATTGGCGGCCAAAATGGTCCAATGTCTCTGCCATATAATGTTAAAGACGGGCTTTCTTATGAAGAATTTGAGCGGTTGATGAGCGAAGCTGCGGACCTGATCGGCGCCGGAACCGATTACGATCCTCAGGGGCTGGTTTCCTTTTCCAGGGTACCGATGACTTATGAGGAAGCGCTTGAAAGCTATGAGCTTACCCGGGATAAGGACCATTTTACCGGAGCCTATGCCCGGCTGTTTAGTGATTACATGGTGGCTATATTATGCGTTCTGCCGGTATTTCCTGCGGTTGCCATGTGCCTGAAGGACAAAAGAGGCGGCGTATCCCAGTTGATCTATACCCGGAAGGCCTCATCATTTAAGGTGATCCTCACGCGGTACGGTGCGCTGCTCACCGCTGTATTTGTACCGACGTTGATCGTGTCCTATATTTATAATATATCTGCGTGGAAGTTTTATGATGGAATGGCTCTGGATTATCTGGCGCCTTTAAAATATACGCTGGGCTGGATCATGCCGTCGGTGATGATGGCGGCCGCGGTGGGCATGTTCCTGACGGAGCTGACCGGTACCCCCATCGCTGTGGCGGTTATGGGATTGTGGTGGCTGATCGATATAAATATCGGCATCCGGACTTCCGGAGCTTATCCGCTGTGGCAGTTGGCGCCGCGGCACAATAATCTGCAAAAGACAGAAATGTACCTGGAGCGCTTTGGCTCCCTTATGGCAAACCGTATCTTTTTTGTGGCGGCAGCCCTTGTTGTGGTGCTTTTGACGGTGATTGTTTTTGAATTAAAGCGAAAGGGGAAGATGGGAAATCATGGAGGAATTAAAGGTCTTATCCGTAAAACAAAATCTGTGGCTGGTAGTAAAGTGCAATCTTAAACATACGTTTATAGGCCCCCTTGGCCTGTCGGTCCTTTTGCTGTTGATCACCCCGCTTATTTTTGGCGTGGAAAATCTGGATGCTGCCGGCAGTGCGGCTCCGCTGGAAATGTTCGTGGCCCTTTGTGGAATCATATTGCTCACACCGGTATTTATGCCGGAGCAAAAGCCTGAAACTCTGGATCTGGTGGCTACCAAATGGGTGAGCTGTATGGTCGTGTGGGGGCTTAGGCTGCTGTATTCGGTGGTGGCGCTGGCGCTGCTGACCGGTCTGTTTTGTTTAAGTATGCGTCTGGGGCATTGTGACGTGTCCTTTGGCATGTTTCTGGGCTGTGTCTGCGGGGCGCTGTTTCTGGGCGCTTCCGGCCTACTGGCAAGTGCGGTATTTAACAATGTGGCCGTTTCCTATATGGTGCCGCTGATCGTTTATGCCGCCAATTTCTCCGGCCCGAAGCTGCTGGGAAATTTCTGGCTGTTTTCCATGACAGTGGAGCAGTATCATCAAAAGGTGTGGCTTTTCGTATCTGCGCTGGTGATGCTGGCGGCCGCCTTTGTGGTCAAGGGGCTTCGGCGGCGGATGGCATGATTTTATAAAATTAAGTCAAACTTTTTTACACACGGACTTATTATTGTGGTAGAATAGAAGCAGTAATAAATTACTGTAAGAAAGGACGTATAGCAACGATGGATAAAAAGTATAAAGGAATTATTTTTGATCTGGATGGAGTCATTTGTTTTACCGACCATTATCATTATCTGGCATGGAAAGCGATCGCAGATAAGAAGGGGATTTATTTTGACGAGGTCATTAACAACCGTCTTCGCGGCGTGAGCCGTATGGAGAGTCTGGAGATCATTTTGGAGCGGTGCGACGAAACATTGACCCAGGATGAGAAAAATGCGCTGGCCGAGGAAAAGAATGGCATTTATAAAGAGCTGCTAAAAAATATGGGCCCCAGCGATCTGAGCGCAGAGGTTAAGGATACGCTGGATGCTTTAAGAGCCAGGGGCCTTAAACTGGCTATCGGCTCGTCCAGTAAAAATACTCAGTTTATACTGGAGCGCATCGGCCTGAAGGGCTATTTTGACGCTGTATCCGATGGCAATAACATAACTAATTCCAAACCGGACCCGGAGGTTTTCCTCAAAGCGGCTCAGTTTATCCATGAGGAACCAGAGGACTGTCTTGTTATTGAGGATGCCTATGCCGGTATCGACGCGGCCTGTGCAGGCGGCTTTGACAGTGCAGCCATCGGCGATGCTTCCGCCTACGAAAAGAGCACCTATCGTCTGAACAGCTTTTCCGACCTGCTGGCGATCTGTAAATAATGCGCTGGCCATGTCATTGTTCCTGCGCCTGAATACTGACATGGTCAGTTACTGTTTACTGGCCTGCCAGTGAACAGTAACCATGGTCATGCATGGATCAGGGTTAAAGCAACCATTTGCTATTGGCAGCAGATGGTTGCTTAATTTGCGTTAAATGTCGGATGTGAGGATAGAGGGTGAGATGTTATGAAAGTACGTATGTGTCCGTATTGCGACCATGAAATGACAAAACGGCATCATTGTGATGTCTGCAATAGCTTCGTCTGGAAAGCGGAGATGATGGATATTCATTTTAATTCCCAGTCCAGGGGAAGGAATGAGGCGGATTGTGCCTATGGCGCGGCGCATGATCAGGCACACCATGCAGCGGCGGGCTCCGGAACGAAGTCTGGGGGCTCAAAGGCGGCGAATATGCCGGGAAGTCTGAGGGAGACGGCGAAGCGTCCGCAAAACATGCCGGAATACTCGTGGAAGGCGGCGAAAAGTCCGCTGGAATCCGATAAGCGCCCGCAGGAGACGGCGGATAAACGTAAGGCTTTAAGCGCAGCGTTGGTCATAATTGCCGCTGCGGTTATCTTTTTAGGGCCCCAGATCAGCAAGATTGCGGATTGGGTGATGGATTCGATCGCATCCATTGGAGCCGGAGAGGACACGACGGTCAGCGAGACGGCCGATCTGTCGGGATATAAAATGCTGGCGCCGGAGGATATTGCCGGGATAAACGCTCCCTGTACAAGCTACAGCCATATGGAGCTTTCAGGAACGGACATCGCTTCCATGTGCCTTGCCTTCCTTGACGCGTATGCTCCGGACAGCACTCTGGAGCAAAGCAAATATTTTCAGGGTTATTCGATGGAGGATGGTTCCGGCGAGATCCTGTATGAAAATGTGTACTTTATGGAGCTGGATGGCGGTGTGACGGAGTATATTGCAGTCAGCGCAGATGCGGTGACCGACAGTGTGCACTTTGTCACGATCCAAATGAAGGATAAAGCGCTGGTGCGTGCGCTTATAAAAAATTTCCTGACCGATTCGGCCGGAATAAAGGAAGTCACAGACGCGGATATGGATCTTCTATTTGAGTTGGATGATCAAAACTATGGCCATGGTTTTTGTGAAAATTATGAGATGAATATTATTTACAGGCCTCTTGACAAAGTATACTCGGTGTCCATTTATCATAATGCCTACCCCCAGGAATCTTGTATACTCCTCAGGGAGCAGGAGATAAGCTCGGAGCAGGTCGCCTCGGAAGCGGTGGAGTGTACCGCCGTGCCACATTTTACATCGGACATCTATGGGGCCCAGGCTGCGGAGCTTATCAATCACTGGCTGGATACGAACAATTATCACGGCCTTGCCATGGAGGAGTTGCATGAAAACCGTGCAGCCGTTTACCAGCAGTTGGCCGATTTGGAATATGAGGTTCTGGATTACGATCACGAATATTACTGGGGCAGTAATGAAACGCCGTATAGTATCCATCTGAACACAGATTCGTATTCCGACCGTATACATGCCCTGCGATTTGTAAGTTTCACAAAAGATGATATTTCCAATCTGATGGCGCTGGTCACGCAGATCCTTGGGTTTGGAGATGCCGCAGATTTTACTGAGCGATGTATGGAAGAATATGAATCGGAAGGCTATTGCTTCTGGCGTGTGAACGGATATAAGCTTTATATCAGCGGTGACGATGAAGATGATCTGTACATTTATGTGACGCCAATGACCTGATAAACCGTAAATTACCATTGTATGCAAATATAAACAAGAAAATGATTGATATTTTCTTGACGTACCCCTCCTGTTTGTATTAAAATGGATAATGAATGTGAGTTATATATTACACATATATGAGCACAAATGAAAGGAGATTTTTCAAATGGCAAAAGTTATGAAAACGATGGATGGTAACACAGCAGTTGCTTGGTCATCCTATGCGTTCACCGAAGTTGCCGGTATCTTCCCTATTACACCATCTTCACCTATGGCTGAAGTCACAGATGAATGGGCGGCTAATGGAAGAAAGAACATTTTCGGACAGCCTGTAAAGGTTGTTGAATTACAGTCCGAAGGAGGCGCTTCCGGTGCCGTTCACGGTTCCCTGGCTGCCGGTGCTTTAACCACAACCTATACCGCATCTCAGGGCTTACTGTTGATGATCCCTAATATGTACAAAATTGCTGGTGAATTACTTCCATGTGTATTCCATGTAAGTGCCAGAGCTTTAGCTACCCATGCACTGTCTATTTTTGGTGAGCATTCCGATGTTATGGCCTGCCGTCAGACAGGTTTTGCATTACTGTGCTCCAATTCCGTACAGGAAGCTATGGACATGGCAGCAGTGGCTCATCTTTCCGCAATCAAAGGCAAAGTACCTTTCTTACATTTCTTCGATGGTTTCAGAACATCCCACGAAATCCAGAAGGTTGAATGTCTTGATTATGATGATCTGGCTAAGCTTGTGGATTACGAAGCAGTTGATGAATTTAGAAGAAACGCTCTGAACCCGGAACATCCGGTAGTCAGAGGTACAGCTCAGAACCCGGATATTTTCTTCCAGGCTAAAGAAGCTGCCAACACCTACTACGACGCACTTCCTGCTGTTGTTGAGGAATATATGGCAGAGATCAGCAAGCTGACCGGCCGTGACTATAAATTATATAACTACTATGGCGCTCCGGATGCTGAAAAAGTTATCATCGCCATGGGTTCTGTCTGCGAAGCAGCAGAAGAAGTTATCGATTACCTGACCGCTAAGGGCGAAAAAGTCGGTATGGTGAAAGTTCACTTATACAGACCGTTCGCAGTGGAAAAATTCCTTGAAGCTATCCCTGCAACAGCTAAAAAGATCGCTGTTTTGGATCGTACAAAGGAATCCGGTTCTCTTGGCGAGCCTTTATATGAAGATGTTTGTATGGCATTCTTCAAGGCTGGAAAGACAGCTACCATCGTTGGCGGACGTTACGGACTTGGTTCCAAGGACGTTACACCGGCTCAGCTTATTTCCGTATACCAGAATCTGGATGCAGACGCACCGAAGAATAACTTCACCATCGGTATCGTTGATGATGTTACAAATCTTTCTCTGCCTGTACTTCCTGAGGTTGACGTGGCTGGCGAAGGCACGACAAGCTGTAAGTTCTGGGGTCTTGGTGCCGATGGTACCGTAGGTGCCAACAAGAACTCCATCAAGATCATTGGTGACCATACGGATATGTATGCTCAGGCATATTTCTCCTATGACTCCAAAAAATCCGGTGGTATTACACAGTCTCACTTACGTTTTGGTAAAAAACCGATTCGTTCTACATACTATGTAAAGACTGCTGATTTCGTTGCCTGCCACAATCAGGCTTATGTATATCTGTATGATATGCTGGGCGAGATCAAAGAAAACGGTACATTCCTGCTCAACTGTGAGTGGAGCCAGGATGAACTGGAAGAGAAGCTGCCGGCTTCCATGAAGCGTATCATGGCTCAGAAGAACATTAAGTTCTACACCATCAACGCTACCGAGATCGCTAAAGAGATCGGCCTTGGCAACCGTACAAACTCCGTGCTCCAGGCTGCATTCTTTAAGCTGGCCAACATCATTCCCATCGAGGATGCTGTAAGATTTATGAAGGAAGCCATCAAGAAGACATACGGCAAGAAGGGCGACGCTATTGTAAACATGAACTATGCCGCTGTTGACGCTGGTGTTGACGGTGCTGTCGAAGTAGCTGTTCCGGCTTCCTGGGCAGATGCCAAAGATCCTGAAGCTACAGATGTTAAAGAAGTTCCTGAATTTGTTAAAGATGTTGTTGAACCTGTAAATGCTCAGAAGGGTGATGACCTGCCTGTTTCCGTATTTGCAAGAAAGGACCGCGTTGACGGTACATTCCCTCTGGGAACGGCTGCTTACGAAAAACGTGGTGTAGCTACGATGGTTCCTCAGTGGGATGCAAGCAAATGTATCCAGTGTAACCAGTGCTCCTATGTGTGTCCTCATGCAACTATCCGTCCGTTCCTGTTAACAGAGGATGAGAACGCTGCTGCTCCGGCAAACTACGGCGCTGTTAAGGGTAAAGGCAAAGGCTTTGACCAGTACTACTTCAAGATGCAGGTATCCGTACTTGACTGTCTAGGATGCGGCAGCTGTGCAAATGTCTGCCCGGCTAAGGAAAAAGCTCTGACTATGGTGCCTCTGCATACTCAGTATGACGAAGCTCCGAATTGGGAATATTCCATTTCCCTTTCCAAGAAGGAAAATCCGGGCAAGATCGACACTGTTAAGGGCAGCCAGTTTGAACAGCCGTTACTTGAGTTCTCCGGTGCCTGCGCAGGCTGCGGTGAGACACCTTATGCAAAACTGATCACTCAGTTGTTTGGTGACAGAATGTACATTTCCAATGCCACAGGCTGTTCCTCCATCTGGGGTGGTTCCGCACCTTCCATGCCATATACGACCAACGAAAAGGGCCAGGGTCCTGCATGGGCTAACTCCTTATTCGAGGATAATGCCGAGTATGGTTATGGTATGTATTTAGGCGTTAAGGCTCAGAGAGAAGCGATTGCCGCAAAAGCAAAAGCTGCTATCGAAGCCGGTGTTGACGGCGAAGCTAAGGAAGCGCTTGAGGGCTGGTTAAATACCATGAACCTTGGCGATGAATCCAAGGCATCCTCCGCAAAACTGCTCGATGCTGCCAAGGCTTACAACGGCGACAACGCTGATATTAAAGCAACCTTCGATTACATCGTTGCCAATTCCGATCAGCTGGTTAAGAAATCCCAGTGGATCTTCGGTGGTGACGGATGGGCTTACGATATCGGTTACGGCGGTCTGGACCATGTACTGGCTTCCGGCGAAGACGTAAACGTATTCGTATTCGATACCGAAGTTTACTCCAATACAGGCGGACAGTCTTCCAAGTCCACACCGGTCGGCGCTGTGGCTAAGTTTGCTGCTGCCGGTAAGAGAGTGAAGAAGAAAGACCTTGGTATGATGGCTATGTCCTATGGTTATGTATACGTAGCTCAGGTAGCTATGGGCGCAAACCAGGCTCAGTTGATCAAGGCTCTTAAAGAAGCTGAAAGCTATCCGGGTCCATCCTTAATTATCGCTTACGCTCCATGTATCAATCATGGTATCAAGGGCGGTATGTCCGGAGCCCAGACAAGAATCAAACAGGCTGTGGAATGCGGATACTGGCATATGTACAGATACAATCCGTTACTTGCACAGGAAGGTAAGAATCCGTTCACATTAGACTCCAAGGAGCCCACAGGCAACTTCAGAGAGTTCATTATGAGCGAAGTTCGTTACTCTTCACTGACAAGAACATTCCCGGAAGTAGCGGAAGATCTGTTCCAGAAGACCGAAGAAAACGCTAAGGAAAGACTTGAAAATTACAAGAGACTTGCTGCTCAGTAATTGAAGGTCCGGAGAAATCGTTTGGGCCATCTGAACGGTTTCGGCCTGAAAATGTTATAAATAATAAATCCCCCGCCGTGACTTATGTCCGGTGGGGGATTTTTGAACAAAGGTGGGTGACGGTTATGGATTATTCGATATTCACAGATACGATGGCTGATTTAAACTGGAAGGAAATAGAGGAAAAAGGCAGACAGAAAGTGCCTGTTCTATTCCCATTGGGAGTTATTGAGGAACATGGCCCACATCTTCCTTTAGGCACCGACATTTATTTAAGCTATGCCATTTGCAGAAAGATAAAAGATAGGATATGCATACAACAAGGAGATTGTCTGATTGCACCACCATATTATTGGGGAATCAATCATTGTACTGGCTCATTCCCAGGCACATTTTCTCTCAAGCCGGAAACGATGAAAATTGTTTTGACCGAAATTTTTGGAAATTTGCATCAGTTTGGATTTGATAAAGTGTATTGTGTAAATCAACATGGAGATGCGCTTCATGTGAAAACTATAATTGATGCAATAAAGATAGCAAATGAAACCTTTCATATGAACATAAAATTGTTAATGGAACCGTTTGATTTGTCTCAGCAAGGATTGTCTGGTAACGAAGAATATATTATGGTTGATAAGGCAGAGTATTCGCCAGAACTGTTTGCCGAGGATGATATCAATGAAAAGGATTTATTGGATATCCATGCTGGAGCCCTGGAAACAGCGACAATGTTAAATTTTTACCCGGATGCGGTTTGTACGGAAAGTGCCAGACAGTTGAAATCGTTTTCGTTGACGGAAAGTAGTTTAGGTGTGTGGCTTGCAGGTGGAGAAGATGTGAAAAGCATTGTTCCACAAGGATATGCAGGAAACCCAGCAGGATATGAAAAGAAAGTTTCAACTGCAAAAGTTGTATTTGAAAATTTAGCGGATTACTGCGCCAGGAAAATCATTGAAGAGAGCCTGGCAAAATAAGCTTGCAAACAGACAGCGTTATGGGAACATCTCCTTATTTTAAAGTAAAAGCAGCGTAATATACTTTTGTATATTACACTGCTTTTTATAAAACTAAACAGTTTCCTTATAGGATGACTTCTTTAGCGGGTTTCGGATTCGTTTGTATCCGATGTGTTCGTGTTTCCGTTACCGCCCATAGTACCATTGCCAGTCGTATCGGTACCGTTGGCACCGCTTGTGCTGTTCGTGTTGCCGGTACCCATATCCGTACCATTGCCCGTATCTCCGGTATTATTGTCATTGGCACCATTGGATGCATCCTGAGATTCACCAAGACCGGATTCGTTTGTTTCACCGTTGACTTTACCGTCTTCGGTATTATAATTGCCGTCGGTACCGTCCAGGCCATCCTCGATATCTCTTGCAAATTTGTTGAAGATGGATTCCTCATACATATCCTTGCCACGGATGCTTACACCGACAAGCGCGTCGTCCACATAACGCAAAACTGCGGTGGAGCCGTCGGAAAGAGAGTAGATATCGATGTCTTCCTTCTGAGCCAGACTGTCATCATCCTGGCCGATGAGATCCTCCACGTCTTTTCGCTTCATATCTACGGAAAGCCCGCGGATATGTTCACCGGTCAGATCGGTCCTTGACTGAGCCGATGTTTCTGCGCCGGATGAGCAGCCGAAAAGCATGGTCATGCACATTATGATACATGCGGTTAAAACTAACTTTTTCATATGCAACCTCCTGAGTCGTCAAAATTTTACGTTATTAGTTTGACCAGAAAAATGAATATCATACAAAATTATGTGAAAGGAATCCTATATGACAAATATTTATTTTATAAGACACGCTGAACCAGATTATAATAATCATAATGACCGTTTAAGAGAATTGTCGCAAAAGGGTCTGAAGGATCGTGAACAAGTGACCAAATACCTGGAGGATAAACATATTGATATTATTTTATCCAGTCCATATAAACGTGCCATAGATACGGTCCAGAGCTTCGCTGATCAGAAGTCTATGGAAATCGAAATAATAGAAGATTTTCGGGAACGAAAAGTAGACAGTGGATGGATCGAGGATTTTTCTGAATTTTGCAGGAAGCAGTGGGAGGATTTTAACTATAAACGTTCCGATGGTGAAACGCTGGCAGAGGTTCAAAAAAGAAATATCCGGGCTTTAAACAATGTTCTGGAGAAATACGAAAACAAAAATATCGTTATAGGTACTCACGGAACGGCATTGAGTACGATTTTAAACTATTTTGATAACTCTTTTGGATATGAGGAATTTAATAAGATAAAAGGGCTGATGCCATGGATTGTGAAAATGGTATTTGAAGGAACGGAGCTTGTGAGTTATGAAACAATCGACGTTTTGGCTCTGCCTTATGGTGCGCGTTTGGCAGAGCCTTAATTTTTCATCCAATATTTTAAATGTCTATCTTCGACAACGTCAGCCCCCGGAATATGGCATATTCTTCTGAAAGATCAAACAGCCGGTATCTCTCAGGAAAATCCTTCCATAAAGTCAGCCTTACTTCCAGGCCTTTCCCTTTCTTTTTGCCTGTCCATATCCCCATGATCTCACCCCGATAAACGATAGCCCCTGGATTTCCCACCGTTTTCCATATTTGCTTATGAAGTGTTTTGTCCGGCTGTAAAATATATCGGTCACGCTGATTGAGAAAAGGATCATAGCCGCCCAGCAGAAGAAGGTCTCTTTTAGGCACCGGCAAAGCGTAGAGCAGTTCTTTATCTGAAGCAAGAATAAACGCTTTTTTTCCAAAAACGGATACGGGTTCCATTTCTTCGGATATGGTTTTCCACATACGCCGCGCCTGGATTCCGGAGCAACCCAGCCAGGCCGCAAACATATCGGTTGTCGCTGGGCCGTAGCAGTGGAGAAACTTATGGACCAATTTCTCCACTGCGCCGACGCCGGGCTTTATGTCATTTCCGGACCAATTTTTATACGAAGTAAATGAGGGATAGATGCCGCTGCGTTCACCAAAGACAACCAGCCCTCTAAATGCGCAGGGGCGCAGCAGAAAGGATACCACAGCGCCGCCCACGGTTTGTATATCCGGCTGGCCATACATAGAGGGCTGTTCCCACAGCGTTTGTTTATCCGCAGGAAGCAGCGGACGTATCCATTCCGCCAGCGTCTGATCCAGAAGGCTTTTACTCAGAATGACCTGATCGTCCAGTCCGGGCATTACCTGAAACAGCAAATCCAGCAGCGCATCAAAAGGCATCTGCAAAAAGTCCAGAGCAAGTCCGATACCGTGCGTATAAATCCATTCCTCACCTTCTGAGGGCACAAGTGCTCTCAGGAAAGCGTCACTCTCTGATGCGGGAAATACCATCGGTGCGCCTCTTAAGCTCCAGGCCTGCAATAATGATTTTTCTGTATACAGAAGCCTTTCCATATCCCGGATAGTGCACTCCGGCACCCGGTTAAAAAGCGCCGTCTCCCAGGCTCCGGGAGGTGAATTTTGTAAGCCACAGGCGCCCGCTGCCGGTAAAATATCTGTCATGCGATAGCGGTCATCTAAAAAATGCGCTCTCAGTCTGAAATTGCGTATCTGTTCTGCCCCAATATCAGAACTTGTCATATACAATCCCCCCAAAAAAACACAGCATTAACGATAAGAGAGGTTCTCCGAAGGATATTCCGCATCGCAGGTCATATCGATCCCCAGTTTGCGGAGCGTCTGTTCGTCATTATGCGTCAGCATGATCGTGCTGTGTCCCTGGATGCCGTTTAAGGCGGAAAGCTTTTCTAAAGCGATCTGAGCCGTAGGGTTCGTGACAGCACTAATGCTCAGGGCAATGAGGATTTCCTCCAGGCTCAGCGCACAGTATTTGGAATGCAGATCATTTTTCTTCAGATTAATAATCGTCTCCAGTACATTTAAAGAAATCAGAGGGATTTCATCTGCAATACCCGCCAGATATTTGATTGCATTTAATATAGCGGCCGCACAGGAAACCATAATATCCGAGCTCTTTCCAGTGATGATCGTGCCATCCTCCATAGCCAGAGCAGTGGCGGAGCTGATATCGTTGTTGCTGAGCTTTTTGCGGTTTTTGGCTGCATACTCGCGAGCTGGGGCTACAACGCTTCTGTCCTCCTGCTTTAAGCCCACTTCCTCCATGATCAAAATGATCCGCTGCATCGTGGCGGCATCCGCCTGGCCCTTTTTAAATTCGCAGGCTGTCTTGAAATAGCGGCGGATGATCTCCTGGAGGGATGCCTCGCGCACTACCTCGTCATCCACGATGCCAAAGCCGATACGATTGACGCCCATATCAGTGGGAGACTGGTAAACGGATTCTTCATTGGTTATTTTTTCAATAATGCGGCGGACCACGGGGAACATTTCCAGATCCCGGTTATAATTCACCGCTGCCACACCGTAGGCGTCATAATGGAAATAGTCCATCATATTGACATCCTTTAAATCCGCGGTGGCCGCCTCATAAGCAATATTTAACGGATGCTTTAAAGGCACATTCCACACCGGGAAGGTTTCAAACTTGGAATAGCCAGCGGACTTTCCGAGACGATGCTCATGGTAAAGCTGATTTAAACAGGTCGCCAGCTTGCCGCTGCCCGGCCCGGGAGCTGTAACGACCACAATGGGCTTGGTCGTTGTAATGTAGGGATTCTGACCGTAGCCTTCCGGGCTGACGATCGTATCCACATCCGCCGGATATCCCTTGATCGCCTTGTGGGTGTAGACCTTGATATTTCTCTGTTCCAATTTGTTAATGAAAACGGTTGTGGCCGGCTGATGGTCGTAGCGGGTGATGACAACACTGTTGACCTCCAGGCCGTAGCCTCTTAAATCGTCGATAAGGCGCAGAACATCCATATCGTAGGTGATACCGAAATCACCGCGGATTTTATTGCGCTCAATATCTCCGGCATAAACGCAGATGATGATTTCCGCCTGGTCCTTTAACTTTTGCAGCAGTTTGATTTTGGCATTTTCATCAAAGCCGGGAAGTACACGCTTGGCGTGGAGATCTGAAATTAACTTTCCTCCAAATTCCAGATAAAGCTTGTCGTAATTATTGACCCGCTCAAGAATGTATTGTGACTGCTCTTTGATGTACGTTTCGTGATCAAAACCGATTTTCATAATTTCCTCCATTTGTACGTTTCTGATGTGTTTGCCATGGGCCGCAGCCATTAGGCCTGGAGCATGTTTTAAAACACGCTCCGACTTCATACCTACAAAAATAGAAAGATGTAAACGAATTTACATCTTATCGTATGTCTTTTATTCTTTTTTTATAGCTATGAGCACTTAGCGCCTGTCTTTTAGGCGCTTACGTGCGATGCATAAAAAATTGTTGGCGGGTGTCCTTTAGCCGCTTACTATTTTTTATAGCTATGAGCACTTAGTTCCATGACTCATTTATGTAACCAGTATATCACTTTTTTGCTCCCGGGGGAATAGGAAGATTAAATTTTGTAAAAAAATGTCGGAGCGTGAAGGAGAACCTTTGGTGTGGCAGGCTTTGCCCTCTGTAAAAAGTAAGTGCGCTGCTGCGAAGCGGCTCCATACAGCGTTTATGAAAATGCTTGCATTAGATAAGGAAATTCGTTATGATAGATGAAGGACAAAAGAGTGGGAATTGGAGGCGGACATCCATGTACCAGTTGGTGATTGCGGATGATGATGAGCTGATTAGAAACGGCCTGACAAAAGTAGTAAAGTGGAATGCGCTGGGATTTGAGGTGGCGGCCAGTGCGGCTTCCGGAACTCAGGCGCTGGAATACATAAAAAAGCACAGGGTGGATGTAATACTCACGGACATAAATATGCCGGAGATGAGCGGTCTGGACCTGATCCGGGAAGCCAGAACCTACCGGCCGGATATAAAGTCTGTGATCATCAGCGGATACAGTGAATTTGAATATGCCAAAAGCGCCATCGACCTAAAGGTGGAGAGCTACCTTTTAAAGCCCCTATCCCCGGAGGATATATCCCAGGTGTTTGCCCGGCTGAAAACAGAGCTGGACGAGGCGGGGGAGGGCTCTGCGGAGGAAAACCGTAAGATCAAGCGGGAATATGAGCTGATGCAGCTTCTTAAGCAGAAGGTGGACAGTTCGCTGGATTTTTCCAGGCTCGTGGGCTGTGAAAAATACTGTGAGCTCGTGTTCATAAAAATATTTGAGGGAACGACGACCAATGAATATGTGGAAAATATCGACGGATGTGTGGAGGCTGTAAAGCTGGCTTTATCCGATTACTTTTACTGCGGTCTGAACCGTATTTTTGTGGCTCTGGTGCGTCCCGACCGGCTGGGTGTCTTTTTGTATGCGCTGGAGGAGGCATTTGCCAAATACCACCAGGTCAACCACCGCATATCCATAGGTAAGGAGGCTTACAGCCGGTCAGAGATCGTATCCTCCTACTGGTCCGCCGTGGAATTGGTGAAGGAAGCGGAAAAAAGCAATCTGGTCCATTACAACAGGGAGCACAGCCGCTTTAAAAAGGACTGGTATGTGCTGCATGAAATGAAGCAGAAGCTTTATCACGAGATTGAAGCAGCCCAGCCTATGTGCGTCCGTGAATCCGTCATGGCCATAGCAGACTTATTGCGCAATTATGAAATAACGGACGCCTGCTATTCCTTCTCAAATATATTGGAGCGGGCGCTGGCTTACTTTAATATCGAGGACAGCGGCCGGTTTAAGCTGCTTGGGGATGAATACGGAAATCTTCCCCAGTATGAAGGCACCTATGACGAATTGCTGACGCTGTTTCAGAAGGATATTAATGAGCTGATGGAGCTTGTGAAATCATCTTCAGACACAAGCGCGAAGCTGATCGTGAATCAGGCGATCCAGGCCATCGAGGATTCCTACGGCGACAAAAGCCTTACCCTGGCCAGTCTGGCCAATAAGCTGGGGGTCAGCTATGGCTACCTGTCCACGATCTTTGCCAAAAGTATCGGCAAAAGCTTTAAAGGCTGCCTTGTGGAGGTGCGCATGGAAAAGGCCCGGCAGCTTCTTGTATCGAGGAAGTATAAGATCTATGAAATCGCCGATATGGTAGGGTACAGCTCCCCACGGTATTTTACGGACGCTTTCCGGAAGTATTTCGGCATATCCCCGGTGGACTATATCGCCAGGCTGAGGGGCGACGGCGAAAGTGACCGGACTTAATATGGTGACTGCGCGATGAAAAAACGAAGACAACATACACTGCGGGGGTATATCAGCCAGGTGTGCATCTGTGCCATGATCATCACTGTGTTTGCCATTGGCGTTATATCCTACCAGTTTATTAAAAATAATTCCATAAAGCAGATCCGCAAGGTGGATTCCTGGCTGGTCAAGCAGCAGAGCGAAAATGTATCCTACCTGATCGACAAATACAACGCCCTGGCGCTGGATCTGGCCTTTGACAGCGAACTCCAGAAAAATCTTGTGGATTATAATAATGTGCCCACAACGGATAAAAATCAGGTCCGGATCACCGCATCGAACATTTTTAACGATAAATATTCCTATTCCACGGATTTTGTAAATATTATCCTGTTTTCACTGGACGGCACGGTGCTTGGAATGAAAAATCCATTTAATCAGTATGCCCGGCTGGAGCAGTATCCATGGTATGATACGGTGGCGGAATCCATGGGAAAAAACCTCTGGTTTGAACCGAGTACAGATGCCAATGGCGCTTCCACGAGGAATACATTGGCCATCCCCATGGTGCGTAAAGTCTATTCCATACAAAAACGTGCAAATGATTATAAACATTCCACCATTGCCCTGCCCCAGGGGTATCTGCTCATCTATATTAATATGGATGCCTTTACGGAGCTGATGAATGAGGAGGCGGTGCGTGAATTTAAGACCTTTTTGCTGGTGGATAAGGACAGCCAGATCATCGGCAGTATGAACAAGGCCGATATGTGGCAGACTTTTTCAAACGATGCCGGTTCCACTGGCTTTGTCACATTTAATGAGGAGCCGTACCTGATGACGACCGACGCCGTTGCCGGCAGTGACGGCTGGGAATTTGTCGTGCTCACCCGGGCATCCGAGGTGACACGGGAGGCCAATCAGGCATTGACCATCTGCGTCATCATTTGTGCCATTTTGACAGTGGTGCTTTTGGTTATGACAAACTTTTTATCGATGCGGATGAATCACCCGGTAAATGTGCTGCATACCTTTTTTAAAAAGGCAGAAACGGAAAATGTGGCCATTGAGGAGGAGAGCCGTTTTCTGGAATTTAATGATCTGTATGGTTCCTTTAACCATATGGTGGATAAAATCTATACGATGTCCGACGCCATCCACCAGCAGGCGCTGATGCAGCAGGAGCTGGAAACGGAATCC
The DNA here is from genome assembly GCA_902363555.1 of Lachnospiraceae bacterium. Lineage (GTDB taxonomy): Bacteria > Bacillota > Clostridia > Lachnospirales > Lachnospiraceae > Catenibacillus. Next base: position 537,329 of record CABJAM010000003.1, read on the forward strand.
AGGGAGAGCCAGATCCGGGCGCTGCAGATGCAGATCAACCCGCATTTTCTTTATAATACGCTGGATTGCATCAATTGGATGGCTCAGATGAATAACGATGTGGATGTTTCAGAAATGATCCTGACGCTGGGGAAATTTTTCCGCTCCAATACGGAGATGAAAGGAAATTTCACGACCATAGAGCAGGAGCTTAAAAATATAGAGCTGTACATGACTCTGGCCAAGCTGCGTTACCGCACGCGGCTCCACTATGCCATCGAGGTGGACAAGGACCTGTATGACCTCCAGATCATCAAGCTGCTGCTCCAGCCATTGGTGGAAAACTCCATGAAATACGGGCTGGACCAGACCTCCGGCGATGAGCATATCCAACTGTGGGTCGGGCAGGAGGACGAGTTTGTCGTCATATCCCTGACCGATGACGGTATCGGCATGGGGCCGGAGCAGTTGGAAAATATACGCGGCCTCTGGGAAAATATCAGTGAGTACCGGGAGGATGTGCGCAGAGTGGGGTTGTATAATATTATGCGTCGGCTCTATCTGTGCTATAAGGATGAATGTTCCTTTGAAATATTCAGTGAGATAAATAATGGAACGAATATTGTCATCACCTATCCCCGGCGGCGTTATGTGCCGGAGGGGTGAGCGGCAGCGGAAGTGCTGAACGAATTTCTAATAACTGACAGGAGCGATATTGATTTGATTATAAGAAAGATACTTGTCAACAAAATACGCGTAGTGATGGAGCCGATGAAAAACTATGCGTCCATCGCCATCGGCGTCTGGGTAGATGCGGGTTCCGTCAATGAAAATCCGGCCAATAACGGTGTGGCCCATGTGGTGGAGCATATGCTCTTTAAGGGCACGAAAAGCCGCAGTGCCCGGGATATTGCCGATGAGATGACGGCTATCGGCGGCAATCTGGATGCTTATACAAGCAAGGAATGTACGTGCTATTACACCCGCACCCTGGGGGAATACGCCGGCAAGGCGCTGGAGATCATGGCCGACATGCTGATCAATTCCAAGATCGACCCGGATGATTTAAAAAAAGAGCTGGGAGTGATTCTGGACGAGATCGACATGTACGAGGACGACGCCGACGAGCAGGTCCACGAGCTGCTGCAAAAAGAAGTCTGGGGCGACCATCCTCTGGGCTATATCATATCCGGTGAAAAAGAAATCGTCAGAAATTTTACCTGCGATGATGTCCGGTCGTTTATGGATACTTATTACAACGGCGGGCATATGGTGATCTCCGTAGCCGGAAACTTTGACGAGGATGCGCTTTTAGAAAATATTAAAAAGTATTTTGGAGACATCCCCGCAGGCCCCGGAGCCGGCCGCAGCGAGCCAATATCGGATTGTCGCGAGCTGATGTCTGGCGGCCATGGGCTGCTGGCTGCCGCCAGTGACCGTTCCTGCACTCCGGCGATTTACCGCCAGTCCATCCTGTGCCGCCACAAGGATATCGAGCAGATGCATCTGGATCTGGCTTTTGACTGCATCTCCTATGACCACGAGGATAAATATGTCATGGCTGTTGTCAACAGTATTTTGGGCGGGAACCTGAACTCCCGGCTTTTCCAGGAGGTCCGCGAGGAAAAAGGGCTGACCTACACGATCTACTCCTACGGCAGTTCTTTTAAAAACTGCGGCCTGTTCCAGATTTACGCCGCCATGGCTCCCGAACAGACCCATCGTGTCCTGGACGCAGTATTTGAAGCCATCCACCGCATGGCTGTGGAGCCGGTGACCGAACGGGAACTGACCCTGACAAAGCAGCAGATCCGGACGGAGCTGCTTATGGCTACCGAAAGTACCCACAACCGCATGGAGGCCAACGCCAAAGCGTGGATCTATCAAAAAACTCAGGAATCCATCCAGCAGACCATTGCCCGGGTGGAAGCCCTGACAGCCAGAGACATAAAATGCTTTATGGACAAATACCTGACATTATCTAAAGCCAGCCTTTCCCTCATAGGCAACTTTACCTCCCTGGACCCGGCGCGCATCAACTGCGTCTTAGATAAATGGAAAAACCCTCTCCGGTTATCCGAAGAAACCGAAAGTTAGAGATATAAGACTCAAATACGGGCAGAGCCCTGTGCCATCGAGACAGCAGTACCGGCAGGATTGAACCGGTATGTGCGGTTTCGGCGGCGGCAGGCCTGCCCGTATTGTTGCTATTTACGGTTCCCCGGCGGCCGCGGTCCGGCCTCAGCCCCCGTGAACAGTGCCACATATTTGAGCAATTATTTTTTCTTCGGGAATTTAAGGATTTTTTCATAAAGTCTCCGTTATACTGATGTTACATTAAGAATGTGTCTGAGAAACGTTTTTTAGAGACGTTCTGGGAAAGGGAAGGAAAGGCTACATGAATCTACGTATTTTAAAAAATGATCTGAAACGGAGAAAAAGTGTCAATATCATCCTGTTCATATTCATTACCATTGCCACCGTGTTTTTAGCCAGCAGCACCAACAATATACTGGTCGTCACCTCCGCAGTGGATTACTACATGAATTATGCCAATATACCGGATATCAACATTATCGTCAATGGCAGCAAAGAGCAGGACCAAATCGAAAAATGGCTGGAAAGTGAAGCACCGGGAGTCACGGCCTACGATCACAATTCTATGATCATAATGATGGAGAAGGATGTCCAAATCGAAAAGGCTGGAAAAACATCCGAATTTACCACGAACGGAGCCTCCCTGTACATGGGAACTACGGACGCGGACTACTGTAAGGTATTCGATACCAAAGGCAGGCCTCTGGAGCTGATGGCCGGGGAAATGGCTATGACACAGGAGCTTATGGATAAAAATGGTATCGTACCCGGGGATATTCTCACCGTGCAGGCCGGGGATATCATACGAAGCTTAACGGTTAAGGAGGCCTTAAAGGATGCGGCCTACGGCAGCGATATGGTAGGTATGAGCCGTATCATCGTAAGCCTGGAGGACTATTCGGCCTATACTGCAAGTGCACAGGAGCTGCTCGACCTGTACTATGTCAATACGGATGATGCCAATGCATTCAGCGACAGCCTGAACATCCAGGGATTTATAACCGTTATGAATTCCATCAACCGGAGCACCTATTCGCTTGTCTATTCCTTTGATATGATCATTGCCGCGCTGCTCATCCTTATTGGAATCTGTCTGATCCTCATCGCTCTGCTGGTGCTGCGGTTCACGCTTGTGTTCACTATGGAGGAGGATTACCGGGAAATCGGCATAATGAAGGCCGTAGGATTGAAAAATATGGCTATAAAAAAGCTGTACTTGATCAAGTATCTGGTGCTCGTCACTGTTGGGGCGCTTCTGGGCCTGGCCGCCAGCATCCCGGTCAGCCGCGCCATGGTGGCCGGCGTCAGCAAAAATATGATCATGGAGGACAGCAGCGCCAATTTCTTTATCAATATTATTTGCACAGTGCTCATTATCGTACTGGTCATGCTGTTTTGTTATGGATGTACGCGGAAGCTGAATAAAATTTCCGCGATTATGGCTATCCGGGGCGGTCAGAGCGGCGAACGCTTTACTAAAAGAGCGGGGCTCAGACTTTACCGGCGAAAGTGGATGCGTGTGCCTGTATTTTTAGGGTTAAATGATATACTTTGCCATGCCCGGCGCTATTTCGTGCTTATGATCACGTTCTGTCTCAGCTTTATATTGATCACAATTCCTCTAAATACGATCAATACGATGCAGAGCCGGGAAATGGTGGATAAATTCAGTCTGGACCCGGACAGCTCCGTTTATTTGAGAAAAATTGAAGCTCCGGGAGATGGCGTGTATAAAAATTCCGGGGAGCTGCTTTTGGCAGCGGACCGGATAGAAAAGGAGATGGGCGCCAAAGGCTATGATGCATCCATCACGGTGATCCCCGTCTATTTTATCTCCTATAAGATGACCGGAGCTGATAACAGCCGGAATATTATGACGACTCAGATCCTTGGGGAAAACAATGATTATCAGACCTATGAGGAAGGCCAGGCGCCGGTGCTGGCCAATGAGATTGCTTTTTCTGTACCGGTGATGGAGGCATCCGGCTGGAGGATCGGCGATACAGTGTCCGCTCTGATTTGCGGGGAGTCAAAAAAGCTGATCATAACCGGAACCTATTCGGATTATATGCAGTTAGGTAACAGCGCCCGGCTGAATCCGGTACTGGATTGCAGCACAGAAAATATGTTTGATTATTGGAATATTCTTGTGGATATGGATACGGATAAGAGCCAGGAGGAACTGGCTGAGGAACTGACACACGTATTTCCCGAATATCAGTGGGATACAGCCCAGGAGATCATTGACCGGAATGTGGGCGGCGTCCAGCAGTCCTTAAAGGATATGCTCATTCCTATGACAGGAATGCTCTGCGCAGTGATCATGCTCATTACCCTTCTTATGGAACGGCTGTTTATCGTCCGGGAAAAGGGAGAGATCGCCATGATGAAAAGTGTGGGCTATAAAAACAGATCGATCCGTCTTTGGCAGGTATTGCGGATGGTGTGGGTCGTTCTTATATCCATGGTGGCGGCGATCCCATTGTCGCTTTTGTGCAACCGATGGGTACTCAAGCCCATATTTGCCATTATGGGAGCAGATGTGACAATCCAGATCGTGCCGTGGCAGGTGTACGGCGTCTATCCGGGCGTACTTCTTTTGGGAATCATCATTGCCACAATGGCAGCTACTGGAAAAGTGAAAAAAATCAATATCCGGGAAATGAATAACCTGGAGTAGGAGGTAAAGTTATGGGAACATTAAAGGTTACGAACCTGTGCAAAACATATATTATTAATAAAAGACAGAATAATGTTCTGAGAAATATAAATCTGACCATAAAGGACGGAGAAATGGTAGGGGTCATGGGCCCCTCCGGTTCCGGAAAAACGACGCTGCTTTATACGGTCAGTGGTATGGATTCGGCCACGGCCGGAAAAATCGACTTTTTTGGCCGGGAGCTGACCGGGCTTTCCGCCAATGAGATGAGTCAGCTCCGGCTTGAAAAGATGGGTTTTGTATTTCAGCAAATGTATATGCTGAAAAATCTCTCGGTTTATGATAATATAATCTTACCGGCCTATCAGTCGCCGGCGGGGGCGCATCGGAGCGGCCGGGAAAAGATTAATGAGCGGGCAAAAATGCTCATGCACAAACTGGGCATCAGTACTATTGCCGAAAACGACATTACCGAGGTGTCCGGCGGCCAGCTCCAGAGGGCCTGCATCTGCCGGAGCATGATCAACAGTCCGGAAATCATTTTCGCGGATGAGCCCACCGGCGCGTTAAATAAACAAAATTCCATCGAGGTGATGGAGGAGTTAAACCGGATCAATGCGGAGGGAACCAGCATACTTTTAGTGACCCATGATATGAAGGTGGCTTCCAAATGCGAACGGGTATTGTACATTGAGGACGGCGATATCCGCGAGGAAATCACCCTTGGAAAATGGAAAGCCACAGGAGATATAAGGGCCAGAGAGCGGATGCTCAATGACTGGCTGATCAAGCTGGGATGGTAAATATTTATGACAGATATATTGCTTGTTGAAGATAATGCGGAGATTTCCGGGCTGCTGAAAGCCTTTCTTGAAAGAGACGGCTTTTCGGTCTGCCCGGCCGTCTCCGGGGAGGCGGCTCTGGAATTTTTGCAGGACCACACTGTTAAAATACTGATTTTGGATATTATGCTGCCGGGAATGGATGGGTTTGCCGTATGCAGAGCCATCCGGCAGCGGCAGAACATGCCGGTGCTCATTATGAGCGCCCGCTCCGGCCGGGAAGATAAGCTCATCGGCTATGAGCTGGGGGCGGACGACTATATGGAAAAGCCGGTGGACCCGGAAATACTGGCGGCCAAGGTGCGCGCTCTTATTGCCAGAGCCTACGGCATTACCCAGGAGCAAAGCATCATTACCTCAGGAGCTCTGTCCATCGATACGGATTCCCGCAAAGTCTATCTTAGCGGGAATCCGATGGAGCTGAATGTGAAGGAATATGACCTGCTGCTATTATTTGCGAAAAATCCGGGCAAGACGCTGACGAAGGCCTTTCTTTTCGGACAGATCTGGGGGATGGACAGCTTCAGCGAGGAACAGACGCTGACCGTGCATGTTAAAATGCTTCGGTCCAAAATCGAAGAAAACCCCAAAACGCCGCGGCGGATCGTGACGGTGTGGGGCGTGGGTTATCGGTATGAAGAAATATAATCTGTGGATCATTGGCGCAGTGAGCCTTTACATCATTTTGGCGGTGCTTTTTGGCATCGTGATCTATGGTACGGCGGCTGAGCGCAGCAGGTCCTATAATGTGGAAATCAATCGGATATACAACCGCATTGTCGCAGGAGATACAATAAAAATAGACCTTCAGGAGAGCGATTACGTAGAACAGGTTTTGTGGCTGCCGGTAAAGGCGCTGGATCAGGAAAGCTCCGCCGGATTTTTTGAGGACAATAACCGGCTTGGCGTGGTTATCCGGCCGGTCTATTCCCAGGGGGAATGTACCGGCTTTTTGAGGTTTGAATACCGGATACCGGCTTTTGATGCGGATCATATATTCTGGTGGGTCGAAATCGGCCTGCTTATTTTTGCGTTGTTTGTTATCGGGCTGCTTATTTTTGTTAAGCTGCGGCTGATCCGGCCATTTATGCGGCTGCGCCATCTGCCGGAGGAGCTGGCCGGCGGACATTTCAAGGGGATCGTCCGTGAGGAGAAAAACCGGTATTTCAGCAGCTTTTTACAGAGTATGGGCCGGATGAAGGACACTCTTGATATCTCAAGAAAGCGGCAGTTGGAGCTGGAAAGAGAGAAAAAGAAGCTGCTCCTTTCCCTTTCCCATGATATAAAAACGCCATTGAACACGATCCGTCTTTACAGCAGAGCTCTTGAGGAAAACCTCTATTCCGATGGAACAGAGCGGCTGCACGCCATGCATCAGATCGGCGTGAAGGCTGAGGAGATTGAAGCCTATGTTGAGGAAATAATGAAAAATTCCAGAGAAGGAATCCTGGATATCCATGTGGAAGACGGCGAATTTTATCTCAAGGATTTCATGGACAGGGTGCTTGATACTTACAGTGACCAGTGTGCGATCCGTATGGTGGAGCTTCGGGTGGACCGGTTTGAAAACCGTCTGCTTAAAGGAGATATTGACCGGGCGCTGGAGGTGTTTGAAAATATTTTTGAGAACGCCTTTAAATACGGCGACGGGCGACAGATCGAGATTCATTTTTATGAGGAGGATTACTGCCAGTTGATCCGGGTTTTTAATACGGGCAAAACCGTGTCGGATACGGACTTTAATCATATATTTGAAAGCTTTTTCCGTGCGGCCAACAGCCAGGGGCTGCCGGGCAATGGCCTTGGGCTTTATATTTGCAGGGAGATCATGCGGAAAATGGGGGGAGAGATTTTTGCGGAGCGGGAGACGGACGGGATGAGCTTCGTGGTGGTGTTTCGGTAAAAAAGTTAAGGAATTTGTTGGAACTTTTCCGGAGATAGGATATAATAGAAGTTATCCTGATGGGCAGGACAGTCATCTATTTCCCTGAAGGAAATTGGTGATAATTTATAATAAGAAGTGTTCATCAGGAAGGCGTATCAAATAGATATTTCTATTACAAAGAGAAAGAGTGAAGCTATGAATAAACACGAATTTATCAAAGAACTTAGAGCGTATCTTACGGAGAATCTCCCGGCGGCTTCGGTGGAGGATTCCATACGTTATTATGAGGATTATATTGCGCAGCAGGTGCGTAACGGGCAGTCAGAGGATCAGGTGATCGCTGCGCTCGGAGACCCGCGGATCATCGGGAAAAATGTGGTGGATGCCCTGGCCAGACAGAAAGCATCCGGACGTCCGGGCGAGTATGCTTCCTCCGGCGCGTCGGCATCCGAAGGCGGGAGCGGCCGTGCTTCCGGAAAGTCCACACTGACCGGCAAATTGAAGGTTTACGGGATCATTGCCCTTGTGGTACTGGTCATTCTAGTAGTGCTCATCGCAGTGACCAAGGTGCTTGCCTTTTTCTTCCCGCTGATTGCTGTGATCGCGATCATAACACTGATATTCAGACGCAGCGGTGGGGGCCGATGAGGGTATCGATTTTAACGGTTGGGAAGGTAAAGGAGAAGTTCTACACCCAGGCTATTGACGAATTTTACAAGCGCCTTGGGCGGTACTGCAAGCTGGAGATCATCGAGGTGGCTGATGAAAAGACGCCGGACGGCGCCGGTGCTGCCACAGAAGCGATGATTTTGGAAAAAGAGGGCGCCCGTCTGGATAAGTATATCCGGGAGGACGCCTATGTGATCGCCCTGGCCATTGAGGGCAGGATGCTTTCGTCGGAGGAGCTGGCCAAAAAGGTTGAGGCTCTTGGCGTTTCCGGTGAGAGCCATATCCAGTTCATCATCGGCGGCTCTTTGGGGCTGGCGCCGGAAATATTAAAGCGGGCCGACTTTTTGTTGAGCTTTTCTAAAATGACCTTCCCACACCAGCTCATGCGGGTGATATTGCTGGAGCAGATTTACCGGAGCTTCAAGATTATTAAGAAAGAGCCCTACCACAAATGAATAAAGTTTTACCTCATGGAAGCGTAATATGGGGGTGCAGGCATAGGTAACGGAGGTTTGACAGATACATGCTGGTGACAATACAACAGACAAAATCAAGTTTTGAAAATTTATTTGAAGTTTCAGCCAATGGTCAGGTGCTGTTTAACGCAAAAGCCCCATGGATGAAAGTTTCAGTGCCATTTAATATAGACCTCGTGCGTAAACTTACCTTTACGGACCGGGCAGGAGAAACGCTTTACCATACAAGATACAGTATTATTGATAATACGCTGGAGGAAGCGATTCCTTTTAAATATTTAATCACAAAAGAACAACGCTTCGGGCAATTTGAAATCATAGGAAAAGATGGCAGGGAGGGAACATTTTATACGATGCAGAATGGTATGTTTGAAAGAAAATTCTGCATCGAGCATATGGGAAAAGTCTATTTCGGATACAGTATAGATAAAGGCAGGAATAATATCGTATCGATTTATGACAATGATACTCAGATCGCACAGATTACCAAACCACTCACAGTGATTGAAAATCTTGATATATATTATCTTCATATAAAAGATACGTTTGAGTCAATGATTCCCCTGCTGGCGTTTTTTACGATTTATTACGATTTTAGAAAGTATAATCACAGCGGGGAATTTACAAAAAATTCTGTTGAAATATCAGTGAATTATTCTTATGATAAAAATAACAGTAAGTATGATCCCGACTGGATCGCACAGGAATTTGGACAGGAAGCCGCTGATGAACTGGAGAATGCTCTTGAAAAGATAAGAGAGCGGGGGTCTGCACAAGCAAAAAAAATCGCAAAAATGGTTGGCATCTCTTTTTTGATCATTATATTGCTGGCTGTTGTGATATTGTTTATTGTCTTATATCATATTTAAAAATAAAAATGTTTTTATAAACGGAACAAGTTTGTTTGTAATGAGAAATTCAAATATCCAACGCATCAGATTGTTTTTTGCACCGAAGGAGCTTTAAAATCGCTTTGCTTTGAAAGGAGTTACTCGATATGACAAATAAATATTTTCAAGATGAGGAAATCACCGAAAATGATTTGTATTTTTTGTGTTATATGATCGAACGAGTAGCCAGAAAACTGCATCAAAGAAATAGCTATGTTGTTAATCATATCTCAAAAGAGGAATGGTTACGGTTAATCAGCCTTGCCAACGTATTGCATTGTGAGAATCCCTTAAAAGTTGAAGATGATTGGATCAAAGATTATCAGTTGGCCAGCGGAAGTTTTTCTATCGAAAACGTTGATCCGGATTTGGTCAATGAAATACCAACTGCGATACAAATGGGAAAAGTATATACCCGGCTTATTCTCAGCACAATGAAACCCAATGAAGACTATGTGGATGGATTGATTCGTGTATACAATGATGATATCTGCTTAACAATAGATAATTATAATTGCAGTGCCTATTATGAACCATCTTATGTAATAACAAGAGCGTATAATGAGGGTGGATTTTAATTGAACAACTTCAAAAACGATTTATACAAGGAGGAAATATTATGTCATTAAAAATACGATTTGTAACAGACTATGTCTGCCCATATTGCCTTGCGGCAAAAGTACCGCTGCTTGAAGCTGCTAAGGGAAAAGATATTGAGATTGAATGGCTGCCCTACGAAGTGACTCAGGAGCCAGCGCCCCGGGTGGATACATACCACGATGAAGGCCGCCGGGAGAAATGGGCGAAAACGCTTGCTCCGGCAGTGAAAGCGCTGGGGATCGATATGAAGCTTCCGCCGCGGGTTATTCCAAGGCCTTATACGCGGCTGGCCTTTGAGGGCAGTCATTATGCCAGAGAGCACGGCCTGTATGATGCCTACAATGACCGGATGTATACCGCTTATTTTACAGATGAAAAGGACATCGGCGATCTGGATGTGCTTTGTGAATTGGCCGGTGAGGTAGGCCTTGACGCTGCCGACTTCCGGGCGGCTTTGGAAGCCGGAACCTATACAAAAAAGCAAAAGGCCGCGGTGGACTATGCAAAAAATGAACTGGATGTCCATTCGGTTCCTACGATTTTTATCGGTGATACACGGGTCGAAGGCGGTGTTTATACAAAGGAAGGCTTTGAAAAGCTTATTAATGATGGATTGCAAAGAAATGAAAAACAGGTGATTAAAGGCGCCAGTTGTGACATCAATGGATGCAGCCTGTAATAATCACGAAAGGTAATCTTTATTTCCGCGAGCAACGAGCCAAAGTCAAGTTTGCTTGACATTGGCTGCTGCCACGGGGATTTGACTTATGGGTTCTTACTTGTATTTCCGACGGAATAGGAGTAAGAACTTTTTTTCATATTTTTCTTCATATTTTGTAACCTTTTTCTCCATAATGTTACTAATATTATAAAGAAGCGCGAGAGGTGGGATGTAGTGGATGCATTTGAAAAAATATATGTTACTTATAAAGATGATATTTACCGTTTTGTCTGTAAAATGACCAATTATAATTATAATTTGTCTGAGGAGCTTCTGGCTGAAACCTTTTATCAGGCATTTATATCATTCCAACGGTTTAAGGGCGCATGCGAGATAAAAACATGGCTTTGCCAGATCGCTAAAAATACGTATTCGGGCTATGTACGCCGGGAAATACGCCGGGAACATTTATATGAACGCCTTCAGGGGAAGTATTTGTATGCCAATGGGCACCCGCCGGATGTGGGGCAGCAGACGGAGGACAGGGATGTACTCCGGTGTATACAGACGGTGCTGGCCGAATGTGATCCCAGGGCAAGGGATATTGTACAGTACCGGATGTATGCCGGCCTGAAATTTCAGGAGATCGCAAAGATTCTGGATATTAAAGAAGCTACGGCGAAGGTCATCTTTTATCGGACAAAGGTATTTATTCAAAATCAATTAAAGGAGAGGTACGATTATGAAATGTAAATGTGAAGTGATACGTGATTTGATGCCGTTGTGCGCCGATGATTCGGCGGCTGACGAAAGCAAAAAGGCTGTGTTTGAGCATATTTCCCAATGTGCGGAGTGTGAGAAATATTATAAGGATATTGTTCGTGAGGTCCATTTGGATGATGACCGAGCGGATACGATCACGGCGGAATATACAGCGATTGCCAAGCGCTACCGTAAACGAAGACGCAACCGTATAATTGCCATTATTAGTGTCTTTTGGATCGTTTTCCTGCTGATGTTAAACTATGCCCTGGGTTATCGGGTCACCGCGCTGACCGCGGCGAAGCATTCCGGGCGGTTAAATCCTACATCGGAATTAATTGGTACTTATGACTGGGATGATGTTCAGTTTTTCTTCTATCGCAGTGACGCCAACTATGATACCATAGCTTCGGACAGGCATTGGAACGGCTGGAGGTCCGATGATTTTTACTTTGTATGGCCAATATATCCTGTGGATAAAGGAAAAATAGTTGTGACCAGCGGGCTTTATTATGCGAAGAAGGATAAGGGGATATTTATTTTACCCGTCCTGTGCGAGGATGAGAGTATTTCCAGAATTACGATAACTGCTTTTGGCAAGACAAAATCCCGGGATATTGAAACGGGCCGGCTGGCGGTTATGACCTTTGAAAATAACGATTTATCACGGGATGATAATACGGTAGGTTATGCCTACGATATCCAGGGGAATATCAAGTATGAGTTACAATATGATTATCCAATGGGGCGATGGGTTTGGATTGAACAATAGATGATCAGATGAATAGCTGCCAGGCATTGGTTTATCACCGGTGCCTGGCAGCTTTTTTTGATTTTTGGTGAGCGGATCAGTTCAAGTCAGGCCAGTTTGAAGTCTCAGGTTAGTTTGAAGCCTCAGTTTGAGCCTCAATTTGACCTCAATTTGAGTTGGATGGAAATGTAAAATATAGTTGACAAAAAGTAAAATTAGATTATAATAAAGTATATAAAAAGTGATATTCTTCCGGAAGAGGATATTAAAGAGATAAGTTAAAGGAGATGGATAGTGTGGATAGAAATATATACTTTTATTTAGGTCTTTCAATCAGTTTGGTGTTTGGTCTGATCATCATCTTGATCGCAAAGCTTATAAGACACAAGACTAAAGGATCTTGGTGCTATTACGATGAGCGTCAGCTCATGGCCCAGGGAAAAGCGTACAAATACAGCTTCCTGTTCTGCATTGCATATTTTTTAGCTTTCGCATGTTTTCAGGGAGTGACGAAGGAGCAGTGGATTGATAACTTTGAGGGGATTTTTTTCGGGATTATCCTGTCCGTATTTATTTTTGCCGTATATGCCATATGGAAGGATGCGTATATTTCCATTCAGGAAAGTCCGAAAAAGTACATCGGCATCTTTGGCGCTTTATCCGTGCTGAATCTTATACCGTGTGTCTCCAAGCTCATCCACAGGGAAGCGTTGGAGGAAAACCGTTTGAATTTACTGCTGGGATTAGTCATGCTGACGGCGCTTGTGGTCATGGTCCTCAAACAACATCGGGATAAAAAGCGGGAAGATGCGGAGTGAATTAAATGAAAAATTTGAAATTGAAATCGGCCAGAGCCGCCTATGACCTGTCACAGCAGCAGTTGGCCGAAAAAGTAGGCGTTACCCGCCAGACGATCAATGCTATTGAAAAGGGTGACTATAATCCGACGATCAAGCTGTGTATATCTATATGCAAGGAACTTGGAAAGACATTGGATGAGCTGTTTTGGGAAGACGAATAAAGGAAAGGTGATCGTATGAATCGGGAAGAATTAGAATTGAACCGCAGTAAACTGCAAAATCGTATTTATATGCACATGCTTATCTTTATTTTCATTGTGATCATGGTAGATGCTTTTGCCGTAGATAGCGGTGTACACCTGATCGAGGGCATGTGGGGGCATGTACTTTTTGTGGCCGCCATTTTTACTCTGCTTTATCAGGAGATGATCTTCAGAAGTCTGATCGAGTATGAGGACCGGCGTAATTTGCGTCTGTGTACCTTCTTGGGCATTATGGGAGTCCTTTTGCTTGTCTGGGGGATCGTGGATATCCTGACAAATGGTGCCAGCACCGGTGATTTTATTGTGCCAAAGAAGGTGGCGGAAGTGATGACGGCTGTTTGCTGGTGCAGCATTGGGGCGGCTTATTGGGTGAAGCGTAAGCATTTTTCTGAAACAAAATAAAACAGAGGGGCATTATTATGGAAATACGATCTATGGTAATCGGTGATTACGAATCCGTATATAACTTGTGGACGAACACTCCGGGCATGGGCCTGTCGTAAATAGTAGCTAAAATACTTTTAACGAGATTTGGTAGAATTGTTGCAATTGCAATGCATATGTGATAATATAACATTAAAATTAGACAAAAGAGGGAGATATAATGAAAAGAATCACAGTATGTATGCTTGCTTTTACTTTCTTGTTTTTATCTGTGGTGCTTGGTGGCTGTGGAGGCCCTAAAGAGGTAACAGATAAGGAAATAACATTGAGTTATGGCGATGGTCAGACAGTAAATGGTATTTATACGGGAACATTGGAGAAGGGTGCACCCAATGGAAACGGAAAATTTGTTGTATCCGGTGATGATGACTGGACATATACAGGCGAATTTTCAGAAGGAAGAATGGGTTCTAATGGTCAGTTAGATAAGTTTCCTGTTGAATTAGAATTAAATGGTGCTACTTGCAAAGGCATTTACAGTGGTGCATCCGTTGATGGAATACCGGATGGGAAGGGAAACTTCACGTTTTATCAAGGTGATAATGAAGTATCTTTTGAAGGCACGTTTTCAAAAAAACAGATAACAGGTTTAGGTAATATTAAAAATTTTAAGATTACACTGAAGTTTCAGGAAAATGATTACGAAGGTATATATAACGGCGAAATGACAGATGGTAAACTTACAGGAAATGGAACGTTTAATTATGAGAAAGACGATTCTTACTTAAAATATGATGGACAATGGGGAGATGGTCAAATTGTCGGCATAGGTAACCTGGATACGGATAGCTTTATAGTTCATTTTCCAAATTCTGATCGTGAAGGGCCTTATAAAGGGGAATTATTGGATGGAATCCCTTCCGGTCAGGGAGAATTTTCGACAATTAATAGTGAAGGTAATAGATATACATATACAGGTGAATGGGCAGATGGTGTTTGGAATGGTTCAGGGAAACAGGTATTTGAAAATCCTGATTTTTATATACGGGTAGGGAACTTTAAGGATGGAGAGTTTTCACCAACAGTTGCTCAATGGTTTACGGCAATAGGAACAGGTGGAGGCGGTGCTTATACACTTACTGAGAAAAATGAAAACTTTCTCAATACTCATGAGGAATTGTTTACATCTGGCAGCCAGGATGGCGTAGAGGAATTTATAAATAGTGATTTTACATATCAAAAATATAGTAAAAATCCGAGAAGTTTTGATGGAAGTCTTATTAAAGTACCTAATCTGACTGTTTTTCAAATTTCAGAATATGAAGGCTACTACTTAGGAATGGATTTGGCTACTATGATTCTTGCCAATGATTATAATAATAATATTTACTATATTTTTATGCTTGGCCGGGCGGAAGACGTTTACAACGGCAGTACTATCACCGCGTGTATGCTACCTTTAGAATATTCAACATATGAGGGCACCTATGGTAATAAAATATGGTCGATATATGGTGCGGGAGTTTACGTCAGTAAATAATATTTATTGGGCCAAGGCATGTAATTAGCTGCAAAAGCCTATAATAGTCTTATAAATCGCATCAAACATAGGAAATTTATGTTTGATGCGATTTAATTTTAATCAAATAAAAGGATTGTTTCAACCGCAAATAAAAGGTATAATAGAACCAACACCAAAGAAAGAGGAGGAGAATGTTATGGATTTTTTATTGGATTACCTAGGAATTATTATACCTGTCGTTATCGTCCTGTTACTTGTCATTCTGATTATTGCCACCGGTTACGTAAAGGCTCCGCCAGATACGGCATTTATCATTTCCGGTCTGCGAAAGAAGATCATCATTGGTAAAGCCAGTATCAAAATACCGATTTTGGAGCGCCTGGATAAGTTAAGCCTGAAGCTGATCCCCATTGACGTTAAGACGTCCAGTCTTGTGCCGACGGCGGATTACATCAATATCCAGGTGGATGCGGCGGTCAATGTAAAGATCAGCGGCGATAAGGACCGGCTGAACCTGGCGGCACAGAACTTTTTGAATCAGGATACACCCTACATAGCTCAGGTGGCCAGAGAGGTCTTAGAGGGCAATATGCGTGAAATCGTAGGACGCATGCGTTTAGAGGAGATGGTGGGCGACCGCCAGAAGTTTGCCAATCTGGTGAAGGAAAACGCAGAGCCGGACCTGGCGGCTATGGGGCTTGATATTGTCAGCTTTAACGTTCAGAATTTCACCGACAGCAATGGCGTGATCGACGATCTGGGTATCGATAATATTTCCCAGATCAAGAAGAAAGCAGCCATCGCCAAGGCTGAGGCTGAAAAGGAAGTGGCTGTAGCCAAGGCTGAGGCGGATAAGCAGGCGAATGACGCCCGTATTAATGCGGAGCGGGAAATTGCTATTAAAAATAATGAGCTGGATATTCAGAAGGCCGACCTGAAAAAGACGGCGGATACGAAAAAGGCTGAGGCGGATGCGGCCTACGCCATCCAGAAGGAAGAGCAGAGAAAGACGATCGAGGTAACCGCGGCCAATGCCAACATCGCCAAAGAAGAAAAGTCCATTCTTTTGAAGCAAAAAGAAGCAGAGGTTATGGAAAAATCTTTGGATGCCCAGATTCGTAAAAAAGCGGAGGCTGAGCGGTTTGAGCGCCAGCAGAAGGCTGAGGCTGAGCTTTATGAGCGTCAGAAGGACGCTGAGGCGAAAAAGATTGAGATTGAGCGCAGTGCGGAAGCCAAGCGCTTTGAGATGGAGCAGGAGGCACAGGCTCAGCGGGCCATGGCCGAGGCGGACCGTTTCTCCAAGGAACAGGAAGCTCAGGGTATTCAGATGGTCGGTGAGGCGGAGGCCGAAGCTATCCGCGCCAAAGGTCTTGCCGAGGCCGAGGCTATGGAGAAAAAAGCCGAAGCTTACCAAAAGTATAACAATGCGGCCATGGCAGAAATGCTTATAAAGGTATTGCCGGAAATCGCCGGTAAGATTGCCGAGCCTTTGACGCAGATTGACAAAATTACGATCATTGGCGGTGACGGCAGCGGCGTGGATTCCGTATCCGGGAATGTACCCGCGGTCATGGCAAAGCTTTTTGAGTCTATGAAAGAGACGGTGGGCATTGATCTGTCAGAAATCGTCAAGGCAGGAACCTACGATGCCAAGGTGAACAGGAATATTAATATTACCGGCGGGGAGGATACCGATGCCGCCCTTGTAGCCGCTGTGGCCGAAGGTACGAGGGAGAGCAAATAGACCGATGAGCAGCGTATATATAAGGTCCTTTTCCTTCCCAACGGAGGATGATGAATGGGGATTTTTTATGGGAGTCCAGCGTACATGCTACGACTCCTATTACCCGTTCCACGTATTAGTAAAGCATCATTTTCGCCGGATGGATTTCGAGCCGATCACCATTTTGTACGGGGGCAATGGCTCGGGCAAGTCCACAGCCCTGAATGTTGTCGCCGAAAAGCTGGGCGTGATCCGAGAATCCATTTTTAATAAGTCCAATTTCTACCCGGATTATCTTGATATGTGTGACTTTGATATCTTTGCAAAGCTGCCGGAATGCAGCCGGATCATTACAAGTGACGATGTTTTTGATTATATGCTGAATATCCGCAATCTGAACGAGGGGATCGACGGGAAGCGGGATGAGCTTTTTAAAGAATATCTGGGCGCAAAATATGGCGATTTCCAGTTGAAAACCATCGATGATTATGAGCGGCTGAAAATGGTCAATATGAGCCGGAGTAAGACGCAGTCCAGATATGTGCGTAAGCGCCTGATGGATAATGTCCGGGAGTATTCCAACGGTGAGAGTGCTTTCCGGTATTTTACAGAAAAGATACAGGAACCGGGGCTGTACATTTTAGACGAGCCGGAAAACAGCCTGTCGCCGGTAAGGCAGCAGGAGCTGGTGCAGTATATCGAGGATTCTGCCCGCTTTTATCAGTGTCAGTTTCTCATATCGACCCACTCGCCTTTTTTGCTGGCGCTGCGGGGCGCTAAAATTTATGATCTGGACGAGGACCCGGTGGATGTGAAGCGATGGACCGAGCTGGAAAATGTCCGGACGTATTATGATTTTTTTGAAAGGCACAGGGGAGAATTTTAATGGATAGTGAATTAAGGATTGCAGTGTTGATCGATGCGGATAATATTTCCGATAAATATATAAAGATAATTCTGGATGAGACGGCCAATAGCGGCATTGCCACCTATAAGCGAATTTATGGAGATTGGACGAGCCCCCAACTGGCTTCCTGGAAGACGGTGCTGCTGGAGAACTCTATCATCCCCATGCAGCAGTACAGCTACACCACGGGCAAAAATTCCACGGACTCGGCTATGATCATTGATGCCATGGACATATTATATTCCGGAACTGTGGATGGCTACTGTATTGTATCGTCGGACAGTGATTTTACACGGCTGGCGGCACGGCTGAGGGAGTCGGGAATGCAGGTGATCGGTATGGGCGAGAGTAAAACGCCAAAGCCGTTTATTTCCGCCTGCAATCAGTTTAAATATCTGGATCTGCTGTACTCAAACCAGCGGGAAGAAGAAAAAGAAGAAATTGTTGAGAAATCATCGGAAGCCCGGAGCTCGGAAAATGTTCCGGCAAAGCAGAAAAATGCCAATATGAAGGATAAGGATCTGAAACGGATCCGTCATACGATCAACGCGATTATCGATAAGTTTTCCGATGAGGATGGCTGGCTGTCCACCGGTAAGCTGGGCGATCAGTTATCCAAGCGTCTGCCGGATTTTGATGTGCGGAATTATGGTTTTTCCAAGCTGACACCTTTTGTGAAATCCCTGGGAGATTATGATATCGAGAAGATTTCCAGCGGCGGCGGGCAAAAGCAGATTTATATCCGGCTTAAAGCCCAAAAAGGAAAATAAATAACGAAAGGATTTTTTATATGAACAGATATATTAGAACCGCGTAGCAAAGGCTATTGCGGAACAAATAAAAGTTAATAGCCTTTGTGAATCCTGAATCATTAATTGTGCCTGCGGGCACGCGCAAAGTTAATGCTGGGCGCGCTTTCGCGCGTCAAGGTTTATTTTGGAGGTCAGGATGAGTTACATAAAGGCAGATCGCATATTACCGAAGGAACTTGTGGAGATGATTCAGCAGTATGTGGAGGGCGAGAATATTTATATTCCAAGAAAGCTGGAAAACCGGCGCGGCTGGGGAACAAAAACCGGCATACGCCAGGAGATTGCCCGGCGCAATGAGCTGCTGTTTAAGGAGCATCTGGACGGGGCAAGTACCGCCACATTGGCTGACAGGTACTGCTTATCGGTAAAAAGCGTACAACGTATTTTATTACAGGAAAAATTAAAAGTACAGGAAATTGAATATACGTCGGATTTGTGATCGTTAGCAGATTATGTAGTTATTTTTGCAAGGATGCAAGCGATGACGAAACCGATATTATGGCCGCCGCGCCGTCAGACAAAACAAAATTGTCTGTCGGGCGGCGGCCTTATTTTCTTTTAAGAAAAGAAAATGAGGTGGCTAAGAAAAGCCTGCCTAGTTATAATAGGAATTGCGCTGATGCGCAAGCAGGTCATGGATTTCCTCAGAAATCCATGACAAAATATAATAAGAATTGCGCGAGCGAGTTAATGTTGTTAAGGAGGAATGGATTTTGTTAGAACCTAAGATGTATGCATAGCAGAGGCTATTGCATTGTAATAAGTTTATAGTGAAATAGCCTTTGCACGATCCTTTAAAAATTTTTGAAAGGAACATGCATATGAGCTATTTAATTGAAGAAACATGGCTTGTCCGGCCGACGGAGGCCTTTAAGATACTGAGAAATTGTCCAAAGTGTGGAACAAAAACCCTTTATGGGAGTACCGGAAATTTCAGAGTTAATGCCAATGGAAAAAATGTAGATATATGGTTGATTTATCAGTGTGAGACTTGTAAATCCACCTATAATCTTCCGGTATACGAACGCGTGCGTTCCAGTCAGATCGAACCGGAGCTATACCGAAAGTTTATGGAAAACGATGCGGAATTGGCTTTGAAAACTGGCGTCAACAGAGCGTTGTTTGAGCGAAGCCGTGCGGTCGTCTGCGAAGACGCCACTGCGATTGAAATCGTGGTAGAGGATCATCATAATTTTGAAACAGGTGAAGGCCGGCTTATACGAATCATAAATCCCTTCCACTTGAAACTACGGCTGGACCGTATCCTTGCCCGGCAACTGGAATGTTCCCGGTCGTCGATTAAGCGGGCAATGCTTGAGGGGGATATATGTTGTGAGATTTGGGATAGGCTGGAAATATAAGAGTCCTTCGGCTACGAGTAAGAAATATAAGATCCCTTCGGACGTGTACAAAGTGAATGCTGGTGTATGATCAAGATTAACGTGGAAAGGTATCCCCCTTTGAGTATGTGCAAAAGGGGATACCTTTCTTAATATAATTCCATAAATCACTGTTTTTTCTTGGAAAAATGTCACGGATAGGATATACTGAAATTGCATAAAGGTGCTTTAGCCTTATGCGATTTTGGAGAAGAATGACAGGAATACGGATACGGTAACAGTCCGGCTCCTATGAACGATTACTTAGATTACGGCTTTTGACCACTAAATATAAGGAAATTACAGATGATAAATGCGGCGATACAAAAGAAGCTTCAGCAGCTTCCGGAGGCTCCGGGAGTTTACAAGATGCTCAACGATGAAAATAATATTATTTATATTGGCAAAAGTAAGTGTTTAAAAAAGCGGGTGAGCTCTTACTTTGTGGCGGAGCCCGCATGGGAAAAGGCCAAAACGATGGCTCATTTTATCCGGGATATCGATTATATTGTGACGGACACCCATCTGGAAGCAATGCTATTGGAATGTCTGCTCATCAAAAAAATACGGCCTTACTTTAACGTGATTATGAAGCATGACGACCGGTATGTTTATTTGGGCCTGGGCTCGGACCGACGGAAAAATCCATTGAATGTATCCTACGTAAAAAATGGAACTGCCTTTGGCCCACTGCGCAGCCGGGGGCGGACGGAGGAACTGGCGGTACGGCTGCGCAATTTCTACCCGCTGACTTTTGGGCGGGGTGGTAAGATACGGTTTGATTATCATATATTTCCGGAGACGATGGATGAAATGGCGTTTCAAAAAAACAGGCAGGTGCTGGAGCGGATCTGTACGGATGCAGCAGCTATGAAACTGTTTATTGAAGCGGTTGAGCGCTGTATGCAGCAGGCAGTGCGGCAGCAGAAGTTTGAATATGCCACAAAATACAGGGATTTGGCGTACAGCCTTAAATATTTGGAAAACGGCCTTAATTCTTACCGTGAACTGCTGGACCGGGATATCATTTACGCGGTGCCTCTTGATGAGGGCTATAAGCTCTTTTACATAAGTAATGGTTTGGTGCTGTATTCTGAAAAGGTCGAAGAGAACAGTGCCATGCAGCGCTGCCGGTTTGCCAGACGTGCGGCTATGGTGGAGCGCCCGCCGGAAATTACAGAGAAGGAAAGTGTGGATTACCGGGCAATCGTTTATACAGAGCTTGTTGGGGCAAAATCGGACTTCGTGACCTATTGGCCGCCGGAGGAGTATGAAAAATGAAACAGGAATATTATTTCAGTCAGATGAATAAAGACTGCCAGGCCGCCTATCGTGCCATGCTGGCCGGCTTTTTAAATATCGATTCAGAATTTGCTGTGCCAAGACTGTCGGATCAGGAGCTGACGGATATTTTTTTCCGGCTTCGCCTGGATCATCCGGAAATCTTTTATGCGTGCGGCTTTGGCTACCGCTATACGGATGTTTCGGAATATGTACAGCTTCTGCCGAAATATATGTTTGAGAAAAAGAAGGTGCGGGAGCACCAAAAGGCGCTGGAAGGCCGGGTGAACCGCCTGATTCGGCCGGCGCAGACATTGCCGGATGTGGATAAAGAAAAATATATCCATGATTTTATTTGTGCCAATGTGACATATGATAAACTGAAAAAACAATATTCCCATGAGATCATCGGTCCATTGCAGCAGGGGATCGGTGTGTGCGAGGGTATTGCCAAAACCGTAAAGCTGCTATGTGACCGGCTGGGGCTGGAATGCATTATTGCTATCAGCGAAGCAAATCCGCAAAAGGGGATACGCTACCGCCACGCCTGGAATGTGATCCGTCTGGGAAAAACGTGGTATCATCTGGATGCTACCTTTGATAATTCACTGGGCCGTTATGGAGCGCCGCGGTTTGATTATTTTAATCTGGACGATAAAAAGCTGTTTTTGGACCACCAGCCGCTCATCTATCCTGTGCCTGCCTGCGGCGACGGGAATCACTTTTACTATAAAGAAAACCGGTTGTCGTTGACAAAGCCGGAGGATGTGGGCAAACGTCTTGCTGCTGTCTTTCGCAAAAAGAAGCCCTACTTTGTATTTCATTGGCGGGGCGGGGCACTGAGTAGAGACCTGCTGGAGCAGTTTTTAAATGAAGCTCAGACCATGGCTTTGGAGCGCGGCCTGTTTGTTCGGGTTTCCGTCAATGTGCCCCAGTCGGTTGTGGAGATTTCTATCTCAGAAAAACCGTTTGTATCAGGCATTTGCAAAGAGGAGGCCGATGAAGGGGCTTAATCTACACTGCAAATATAAAGCTCATTTCTGTCCACCCGGAACCGGATATTTAGACCGGCGTATTTGACGCCATAGATCCGTTCCGGGTCGTTTTGGTAGGATGGGCGTGGGTCCTGCTCTAAAATAGCGTAGATGGCCGCCCTGTGTATTGCTGGAATCTGTGCATCCAGGTCGGCAGTGCTGTGGATGGTTAGACGGTAATCTTTGACGGCGCCGGCAAAACCTTCTTTGGCCTCGGGATGGCTGTCCACATAGGGAAGATAAGGCTTGATATCAAAAATAGGGGTAAGGTTCATCAGGTCCGCTCCGGTGACGTGGAGGACCGGCCCCTGATTTGTTGTCAGCTCAATCCTTTCCAGACGGACACAGGAAAGCCCGATGTTGTTTGGACGGAAGGGGGAGCGGGTGGCAAAAACGCCCACTCTTGTATTGCCGCCCAGCCGGGGCGGCCGCACTGTCGGTGTCCAGCCGTCGCGGCGGGCCTGGGAAAAGCTCCATAAAAGCCAGAGGTGAGAGTAATCCTCCAGTCCGCGGAGCGCATCGGGATTGCGGTATTCCGGTTCAAAAATAATTTCCGATTTTACGGTATCGATAAGTCCGCTCTGTCGGGGGATACCGAATTTTTCTTCAAAGCCATTGTGGATATGGGCGATGGGCCTGATCGTATATTCTGATGACATGGGGGAGCTCCTTTTGTATATATTCTATGCCAATCATAGCATATTTCGTGTTAAATTTCCACTTCATGTAAAAGCTGTTGGTTTTCACAAATCTGTTTCGGGTAGAAATCGCAATGAAGTTATGGTAAAATCGTAAATATAAATTTTGTGGCAGTTTATAGAAAAAGAAATGGCAGGAAACGAAGATGTTATACGATAAAGATATACGTGAGCCGTTATTTGATTTTCTGGAAGATCGTTATGGCAAAATAAGGATCATTGAGGAAAAACGGATGGGAAGATCCCGGGCGGATGTGGTCATGGTGATGGCGGAAGCACTTATGGGCATCGAGATTAAAAGTGATGCGGATACCTATGCGCGTCTGAAACGTCAGGTAAAGGATTACAACCGCTTTTTTGACAGCAATATTGTGGCCGTCGGTTCCACACATGCCGCTCATATTGAGGAGCATGTGCCGGCCTGGTGGGGGATCATAACTGTGGAGGAGATCGACCATAAGGTGGATTTTTATATGCTCCGGGAGCCGGGAACCAATCCCCGCGTTAATATAAAAAAGAAACTTGGGCTTTTGTGGCGTCCGGAGCTTGCCCATATCCAGGAAATAAACCACCTGCCCAAATATAAAGAGAAAAGCAAGGATTTTGTAATTGAAAAGTTGATTTTGAAGCTGTCGGAAGAAACGCTTCACCGGAATATCAGCGATGAGCTGTTTGAGCGGGATTATACGACGATCGAGGAAATAATTCTGGAGTATAAGCGAAAGGCAAAGCGGTAATAAACGAAATGTAAAGCACCCATAAGCAGGGAACAGCGCCACGGAGTGACCGGGCGCTGCCTGTGTTTTTACGCTGATTATCGGGTTACAGAAATCGATGTTTTTGCAAGGATGCCATGATCAAGAGGTACGAAAACCTGTATCTCCGGATCGTCCACCCCGGTGATGTCATAGATTTGCCGTTCCTTTTGCGGCGTTTGTCCGGTGGCAGTGCTGCCAGCCACGATAATGTATTCCGCACCAGGTGCCGCCTGTATTGTATCCGGCATATGATCTGGGGTGAAGGATTTCGCATCAATACATTGGTCATTTTCATCCATTTGAAGGATATCATAGCTCACAAAGTCCTGTTTGCCCTGGATTTTTACAGAGACCTCCATGCTGGATGCCTTTGTTTCCCCATTATAACTGGATGTATAGTCCTCCTTTATGGACTGGCTGAATGCACTTTCGTCACTTAAATTACCACTGATTCCCTGGCCGGCGGTGAGATAAATGGCTCCCCCGGGCGTCTGGTAGATCGGATTAAAGTAGAAGGAAGCATGTTCCCGGCTGGATGCATAGATCGTACCTTCCAGTTTTTGATGATCGCCAACGGCAGCGGAGATTTCAGAAACCTCAGAATCCGAGGTGGCTGTGATATATGCATCCTCGGAATTATCTGCGTGTACCGTGGGCATGATCATAAGTATACCGTCCAGACCTTCAAAGCTGTAATCTCTGGAATCCCCGGAACCGTCCTCCTTAATATCCGCATAAATGCGGCGGCTATATGCCTGGGCTGCATTTTGGGGAATGGTCGTTTGCGTATGTTTTGAGGCGCCGGAGGTAATGCTGTTTATATTGTCATTCAGATAAGCTTCCATATCAAATAAGTCCAGGTACTCGGTTGTAATAAAAACACCGATGAGACGGTCATAATCGTCCTGAGCGACTTTATCTGCCCCTTCCCTGGCCAGTTGGCAGCCGGATAAAAACAGCAGGCACAGAAGCATTATCATAGAAATTATTTGTTTACGTTTCATTATTATCATCTCCTTCGTCTAAGCTACCATCAAATTTTAAAATATCCCCCACATCACATTCCAGATAAAAACAGATTTTATTGATCGTGGAAAAACGCACGCCCCGGGCTTTACCGCTTCGCAGGATGGAAAGGTTGGCTTCCGTGATCCCGATTTTTTTGCAGAGCTCCTTGGACGTCATATTCTTTTTTTTGAGGACATCCTCCAGATATATTTTTATGGCCATGATTCATCCTCCTGTAAAGAGTGGCCCAACAGTCCGGTTACAATTGCTGATCGTTTAGTATGGCCGAATGCTGATCGTTAGTGTGACCGAAAGGTTATATAAATAAGTCATTTTCTTTTTTGAGCTTATTGTCGCCGGCAAAATATTCGGAAATGAGCAAAACTGCCAGGACAAGGGCGATGGATAACAGCGGAATCTGTATGCTGTAATTGGCGTTTAATAGCTGTGTGCTCAGCAGCAGTTGGGCAATATTCAGTGCGATGCACGTGAGCACGTTGATGATCACCACCTTTTTACAGGCTTTGGCAAGCCGGCCGGCCGCCGTTACCGTGTCGTCGCCGTAGCGGTCCTTTTTCAGCGCCTTAAGCAATGTCCGGCACATGAGAAGGATAGCAATGTCAAGCGCATATGGGAGACTGACTGCGGCATAGGAAAGCCACTGGAAAAAGGTGGTCAGCAGAAGCATTTCACTGCCCGCTCCGGTATTGCTTTCGTGGATTTTTTTGATCATTTCCAGGCTTTCGGAAAGGTTGACAAAGCAAATAATAAATATAAATGCGGCGGCGATGGCATTGATCAGCCATTTTAGACGCACGATGCGGCCGTCGGTTTCCATCGTACTAAAGCTTCTTAATGCCCGGAGGATAATGTAGCCCAGAAGCAGCGAATAAATAGCTGCGCCAAACATGAGCTTTCCGCCGTCGCTAAGCCCGGCCATGGGCATGAGATTCCCAAAATAAGCCGGATTTATAAACAGATACAGGCTGACAAACAGCAGCAGGCTTAATACGGCCAGCAATAAATCTTCCGGATGGTACTTTTTCCGGGCGACGTGCCACAGGAGGACGGCGGCCGGCAGCAGACCTATAAGGCAGTAGATGACCCAGGCCCCCACATTACCGGCGGCACCGGCTAAAGAGAGCATCCGCAGCCCTTTCCCGAGCTGTTCAAAGGGGAAGGTGACGGCGGAGGTGAACAGGCTGCCGGGGGCAGCCTGCAGGAGGGCGGCAATGATGCAGACCACAGCTTCCGCTGCAAGTCCGGTGATGAGCAGACGATGGTTTTTCATAAAGTACCATCCTTTCCTGATTATTGTTTTTCGATAATTTGTAATTTTAGTATATGACGAGAATTATCGTTTGTCAATAATTCTTGCGGAAATAATTACAAATAGTTTAAGTTTCTGATTTGGTGTTGGAAAATAAATATAAATACGGTATACTGAGAATTGAATAGGATAAAAAAGGGATAGAGGAGTTATAAGTATGAAATTATTATTTAAACAACGATTTTTTTCATGGTTTGACAGCTACGATATTTACGATGAAGAAGGAAATACTATGTTTACCGTCCAGGGTCAGCTTTCGTGGGGCCATTGCCTGCATATTTTAAATGCGGTGGGCGAGCATATCGCCACCGTCAAGGAGCGTGTTCTCACCTTCCTTCCCCGGTTTGAGCTGTTTATCGGGGATCAGTACGCCGGATGTATCTCAAAGGAACTGTCATTT
Source organism: Lachnospiraceae bacterium (assembly GCA_902363555.1). GTDB lineage: Bacteria > Bacillota > Clostridia > Lachnospirales > Lachnospiraceae > Catenibacillus. Next base: position 563,899 of record CABJAM010000003.1, read on the forward strand.
TTTCGCCCCAAATATGATATTGATTGCAATGGCTGGCATGTGGAGGGAAGCTTTCTGGAATGGGATTATCAGATATTGGCGGAGGATGGCCAGTGTGCGGCCATGATCAGCAAGGAGCTGTTTAATTGGACGGATACATATGTGATCGAGGTGGGAAATCCACAGGACGCCCTTCTGGCACTGATGGTCGTATTGGCGATCGATGCGGAGAAATGCTCAAGAAACTGATAACCAATCCGGGAAAGCCGGATATCTAAAGGAGAATTAAGCTATGGAAAAATGTATTTTATTCGTTATTTTAGATCAGTACGCGGATTGGGAAGCTGCTTACTTGTCGTCTGCAATCTATATGCTTGGCGCGGGAAATTATGCAGTAAAAACCGTGGCCTTGACCAAAGATAAAGTCTCATCCATTGGTGGTTTTAATGCGATGCCGGATTACGATATCCATTCGGTTCCGGATGATTATGAAGCGTTGATCCTGATTGGTGGAATGTCATGGAGAAATGAAAATGCCCGGCCGCTGAAAGATCTTGTGGATAAATGTCTGGCGGACGGAAAGGTTTTAGGCGCTATTTGTGATGCGTCCGCTTTTCTGGGCACTCTGGGTGTCCTAAATAATGTCGATCATACAAGTAACGATCTGAATGATCTGAAGCAATGGGCAGGTTGTGCTTACACCGGTGAAGCTAAGTATCTTCTGAAACAGGCCGTCTGCGATAAAAATATTGTTACGGCAAATGGAACGGCGGCTCTGGAATTTGCCCGGGAAGTTCTGCTGGCTCTTAAGGCTGCGCCTGAAAATAAAATTATGGAGTGGTACAATTTTCATAAGTTGGGCTATTATGAGGCGCCAATGCCGCAGGATGCTACGAGCTGGAATGATTGACCTGTCTTTTATGCTCATTTTCCATACTTTGATGCATAAATTGTTGAAAAATCTCCTCCCCGGCGTATGATAGAGCTATCAAAACAAGGGAGGAACTTCTAATGAAAAAGATAATTTTAATGGCGGCTTTACTGATGACGACAGCGCTGATGTGCGCCTGCAAAAGCGGCAGTAACCTGGCGGATGCCTTTGATGAGGATACGGTCAAAAAGACAGCGGCACAGGCCATCGATCTGTTTAACGCAAAGGATTTTCAGGCGGTTATTGACATGGGCAGCGATGAATTTAAGGCACAGCTTACCGTGGAGCAATTTGCCTCTGTGGAGACACAACTGGATACGCTGGGCGCTTTTGATTCCGTAGAAAAATTCGTCATTGCCGGACAGCAGGATGAAGCCAAAAAGGATTATGCCGTGGTCGTGGCCGTAGGAAAATATGCCAATGGCAGCCTACAGTTTTCGATGGCCTTTGACGACCAGATGAAGCTGATCCAGTTTTTTGTAAAATAGGATTGTATTAACGGTTATAAGGAGGCTTCCATGTTCCGTATAGCGGTATGTGACGACGACCAGGCGACGGTCGATAATATGAAAAAGGTTTTGCTGGAAAAGCAGGAGATTCCCTGCCGGGTGGATGTTTATACGACCGGGAGCAGTCTGCTCCACCGGCATAAAACCTACGACCTTATTTTCCTGGATATTGATATGCCGGGGATTGACGGCATCGAGACAGCGAAAAAGCTGCGCCAGTATGACAAAAAGGTGAAGATCGTCTATGTGACCAGCTACCGGGATTTTGCCGGGCAGGCCTTTGCCGTCCACGCGTTTTCCTACATGGTCAAGCCGCTGTCGGATAAAAATATCCATAAAATACTGGAGGAAGCCTACGCGTATTACAAGGAAGAGGAAACGCCTGTGCAGGTGGAATTTGAAACCACGCAGGGCAGCGTTATTTTCAATACGAAGGATATTTATTATTTTGAGTATATGTGCAGAAAGGTGCGTATTTGCAGTTTGAGCGGCGAGTTTTTTCTCAAAGCAAGGATTGCGGACATTTACTGCAAAATGAGGGATTATGATTTTGAAATGCCGCACAAAAGTTATGTGATCAACCTGCTCCATATCCGTTCCGTTGTAAATAATGATATTTATATGACCAATGGGGATGTGGTGCCGCTATCGCAGAAAAAAGCGTCGGTTTTCCGTCAGCTATTGTGCGGATATATAGAAAAACGTATGGGATAGGAGGGGAGCATAATGCTTATGGTACTATTAATATTAATGGCCATGGATATTGTTGCGTTTATAGCGCTGCCCCTCCTTTTTGCGTGCCGGACGCCGAGAAACCGATATCCTAAAAAAATCTTTTACGTTGCCGCTGTGGCTGTGCTGGCTTTGGCTAATGTGTGCGCCTTGATTTTTCGTGATGATCTTTTCACAATGACGCTGATGATCATTGTCTATACCTTATTGTGCCAGTGGCTGTTTCGGCGGGGAAAGATTGCTTTACTTTATCAGGTGATCTATTTGATCCTGCTGTTTGTTGTGCAGTATGGGAGTGCGGGAATCACTTTGATCCTTTTTCAGAATATATCCATAGAGCCAGTCACTTTAAACTGTATAACACTGATTATTAAAATCGTGCTGGAAACGATTTATACACTGGGGATCATCCAGATCGTGAATATCCGCAGCATCAGTGTTGTTTCCAGGCGTCAGCTCATCGGCCTTTTTTTGATCCCGCTGGTCAGCCTGTTCTGCGTGGTGGCCATGTTTATTATCGGTGAGGTGTTTTATCTCAGATACGGCTATGGAATATTTATCGTCAGTACTCTGTTACTATTGGCGACCAATTTATACTATTTGTACTTGTACTATGATGTATCTCAGAATCAGGAGATGCGCCGGCAGTTGGAGCTGAACCGGCAGCAGAATGAAATTGCCTATAAGTATTACGAGACGATGGATGCGCGGATCGAGTCCACACGCAAGGTTATACATGATGTACATAATCACATCAATGCCATTGAGCAGCTTTACGCCAGCGGAGATCTGGCGGCGGGAATCGCCTACGTGAAGGACGTCCACGAGCTGCTGGACAGTCTGGGCATCCGAAATTTTACATCCAATCATATGCTGAATATGATTCTCAACGATAAGCTTTCCGCAGCGGCCTGTGCGGGCATCCAAGCTACGGTGCATCTGGAGGAATTAAAGCTGGATTTTATCAAAGATATGGATATTACGACGATTTTTTCCAATCTGCTGGATAATGCCATAGAGGCGGCCGGGGATGTGGCGGATGGTACGATAGAAGTGAAATCCGCCTGCTTTAATGATCTGCTGACCATAAGTATTAAAAATCCGCTGTCGCCGGAGGCGAGTGCGGCGTTTGAGCTTTATCAGTCCGGCAATGTCCGCCCGGGATCAGCCAGGAAGGGGCATATGGGCGTAGGTCTTGGAAATGTTTCTGCAACGGTGGAGAAATATCACGGGCATTTGAGCCTGAGCTGCAAAGACCGTGTATTTTGCGCAAGCCTGCTGTTTCCGGTAAAATCGGAATCGCGCTGATGCGCGAGCAGGTCAAGGATTTTCCTGCGTAAAATTCTCGACAAATAATAGAAGAATCGCGCTGATGCGCGGGGAAGAAGGGGGCGAAATAATGAAAAAGAAAGTTCTTTTATTTATAGCGGGGCTGGCTTCGTTTGGGATTTCCCAGATGGTGCTCAGAGTTCCATTATTGAATCTGTTTTATGATACAGAGACGTATATCTACATGTCTTTGACAATGCCGCTTGTGATTAGTTGGATTATTGCCTTTACAGCCGGACTATTTGAGGAATCGGGCAGGCTCATCTTTTTACAGTTTTTCAAAAAGGAGTCGCTTTCATTAAGTGACGGCGTGGTATTCGGTCTGGGGCATGGTCTTATGGAAGCTGGATGGCTTATGATTTCCATTATCGGTTATATTGTCAGCAATGGTTTTTCTTCAGCCTCTGGTCTGGCGATTGTGGAGCGGATCTTTGCTCTTATATTGCAGGTGGCACTGACTATTTTTGTGGTGATGGCGGTGGACCGGCATAAAATACGGTGGTACTTTGTGGCAATCCTGCTGCATACGATTATGGACGGAATGCTCATCTATTTCCGCTCGATAGTGGCTCTGGAAGTGTCTTTGGGCTGCTGTGCTGCGGTCGTGCTCATTTTAGCGCTGGTCGCCTGGAAAATCAGCGGCAGGGAAACGTCGGCAATTGGAAAGACTGTCTGAGATTGCAGGGCATAGTATCATGTAATACCTGAACGGTTATGCAGAGCGGGGAAATTTGGAATGTGCACAAGATTAGGGGGAGTTCGATGAAAAGACGGTATAAGGTACTTATTGGTGTGGCTGTATTTTTGGTGCTGCTGGCAGCCGTATTTTGCTGGATCTTTTTCGGCAAACAGCCGATCCAGGAAAATGTGGTGCAGGCCGGCGCTGTGGATTGGATGGCAAAGGTGGATGGGAGCCGGAAGCTATCGGCGGTGAATCTGCCCGGCACACATGACAGTTGTGCGTGGAACAGTGACTTTGCTTATTTTTCCCAATGCCAGTCCGCAGACATTGCCACGCAGCTAAATATGGGCATCCGCTATATGGATATACGCATCAATCTGAATGATGATGAAACACAGTTGGTAATGACCCACAGTATCGCCGTCTGCCGGGAAGGCAGCCGCCCTCTTGGAAAGGTACTGACCTTTGAGAAGGTGCTTTCGGACTGCTATGTGTTCTTAAATGCACATCCCACGGAAACCGTGGTGTTTTGCGTGAAGCCGGAGGGTGAGCCGTCAGTCTGCAAAGCGCTGCTCTTTGACGCGATTGCCGCCAATAAGGAGCTGTGGTATACGAAAAATGAGATTCCCACCCTGGACGAGGCGCGCGGTAAAATTGTCCTGGCCAGCCGTTTTTCGGGGGAAGGTGGAGCGGATGAGGGTCTGCGTTTTTTATGGGAGGAACAGGACAATACCGATTTGATGGCGGACCCGTTTTCGGTTAGTCCGGTGAATGAGGTACAGTCTCTGTATGTTCAGGACCGTTATTGCTATGGACTGGAGGATAAATGGCAGAGCATTGCCTATGGTCTTGAAGAGAAAGCGAAAACGATCGACCTGAATGAAAATGTTTCACTGCTGTTTTTGAGCACCAAAGGCACCGGAAAGCTGGGGCATCCGTATAAATATGCAAAAGAGATCAATCCACGGCTTATGGAAAAGACGCTGAACGCCGGGGAAAGTTATGGCTGGATCATTATGGATTTTGCCCGGCCGGAGCTGGTGAAAAAAATCATTGAGACAAATATCTAGTGCTCCATCCAGCCAGAAACGAAACTGACAGCACTGGTAATCATTGCGCAGGCCAGTCTGAACATGTTACAAATATCCGGTAACTGTTCGGGCAGGCCTGCGCAATATGTTTAAAAGGTGTAACTGTCTGGAGGTGCTGAACTGTTACTGAAAGACAGCATTGTTTTTATAATTTGAGTAAAACCGGGCATATTAAGAATGTAGTAGTTCGTCCTCTCTGAACTGTTACTGAAGCTTAACTTATTGTCAGATTCGGAGACGATAAAATCTTAATGTGTGGTGGTAAATATATGGAATCAATATGGCAGAAAACCGCCAGGCGGGCGGAGTCGGATACGGATACGTTGTGCTCTCATGCGGATGCTGTGGTTATCGGCGGCGGGATGGCCGGGATCCTCACCGCCTGGATGCTGACATCCCGGGGCGTTCATACGGTGGTCCTGGAGGCAAATGAGGTAGGCAGTGGCCAGACCGGCCATACGACCGCAAAGGTGACTTCCCAGCATGGCCTGATCTATGACCGGCTCTGTAAAAGTGTGGGCGGGGAGCTGGCCCGGCAGTATGCCCACGCCAATGAGGAGGCGATCGGCGCTTATGAGCGTCTGATCGATCAACTTGGAATTGCGTGTGACTGGGAGCGGCGGGATGCCTGGGTTTATTCTACCCGGAGCGGGGAGGCATTGATGGCGGAAACGGATGCGGCCCAGCAGCTTGGTCTGCCTGCGTTTTTTGCGGATAAATCCTGTCTGCCTTTTTGGATTCAGGGGGCCTCTGTTTTTAAAAATCAGGCGCAGTTTCATCCGCTGAAGTTTCTGTATGCCCTGGCCGGACAATTGAACGTTTATGAGCACACTCCGGTACTTCATGTGGAAGGACAAAACATCGATACGCTTTTGGGGCGGATTGTGGCGGATCATATTATATTTGCATGTCATTACCCTTTTGTGAACTGCCCGGGTTATTATTTTATGCGGATGCATCAGGAGCGCAGCTATGCGCTGGCGCTGGAAAACACTCAACCACTGGATGGTATGTACATTTCTGCGGATGATGACGGCCTGTCCTTTCGGACATATAATAATCAGCTTATTTTGGGCGGCAGCGGCCACCGCACCGGCGAAAACTGTGCGGGCGGGCAGTATGATGAGCTGCGTCGGCGGGCACGGGAGTATTGGCCGGATTGCCGTGAAAGCGCCTGCTGGTCGGCTCAGGACTGTATGCCTTTGGATAAGATTCCTTATATTGGCCGTTTTTCCGGGAAATATCCCAACTGGTATGTGGCCACGGGCTTTAAAAAATGGGGGATGACCAGTTCCATGGTGGCCGCCCGGCTCATATCCGATGCCATATTGCAGATCGATCATCCGGACCGCCACGTGTTTTCACCTCAGCGCCATACGTGGAAAGCCTCTGCCGGAAGCTTTATAAAGGATGGGATGGCTTCGGCAAAGCATTTGACCCGTTATTATTTAAAACGGCCGGGGATGGATGTGGAACAGCTTTTACCGGGGCACGGCGGGATTGTACGCTGCAATGGCAGGAAGCTGGGGGCTTACAGGGATATGGATGGCCATGTGTTTCTTGTATCTATAAAATGTCCGCATCTGGGCTGCCAGTTGGAATGGAATCCTGAGGAAAAAAGCTGGGATTGTCCGTGCCATGGCTCACGGTATGATTACACGGGAAAGCTGATCAGTAATCCGGCCCAGGAGGAAGATATTGTTGTGAAAATTAATTCTTGAAAACCTGCGGCATAAGCATTAAAATAGAGGAATGGTGACAGACAGTTGTCATGTTACATCTGTTATACTGGCTTCATAAATCAAAGAAATGAGGTAAGTATTAATGGATTATGAAATTGTGAACCTGGAAGCGAAGACGGTGGCCGGTGTGTCGGCTGTGACGAATAATTTTGCGCCGGATATGGGTGCTATGATCGGTGGTCTGTGGGAGAAGTTTTATGGCGGTGTCTACGCTGCGGTTCCGGATAAAGTCAACGATAAGGCGCTGGAAATCTACACGGATTATGTGGATGACGAAAAGTCGGATTACAGGGTGATGGTGGCCTGTGAAACGCGTGTTGCAAAGAACGGTCCGGCGGAGCTTTATACCCGAACGATTCCGGCCGGGCGGTATGCAAAGTTTATCGTGCGTGGAAATATGATCACGGCGGTAGCGGATTTCTGGCAGCAGCTATGGACCATGGATTTACCCCGGGCGTATGTGTGTGATTTTGAAGAATATCAAAATGCGGACATGGAGAATGCGGAGATCCATATTTATATCGGATTGAAATAATTCGGACTGAAATAATCAGGAGAGGAGCGTTACCGTGAAAATTGACCGGCTTATTGGTATATTATCGATTTTATTACAGCAGGAGAAGGTAACCGCTCCTTATCTTGCTGAAAAATTTGAAGTTTCCCGGCGGACGATCAACAGGGATATCGAGGCGATCTGCCAGGCGGGGATACCTATTGTCACAACCCAGGGCGCCGGCGGCGGTATTTCCATAATGGAAGGCTACCGCATGGATAAAACGCTGTTGAGCTCGTCGGACATGCGGGCCATTCTGGCCGGGCTTGGCAGCCTGGACAGTGTCAGCGGCACAAAGCAGTATCAGCAGTTGATGGATAAGCTGTGTTCCGGAAATTCGTCCATATTGTCCAATAACAATCATATTCTTATCGATCTGTCCTCCTGGTATAAGACCACTCTGGCGCCAAAGATCCAGTTGATCCAGGAAGCCATTGACGCCAGGGAAACGATCATTTTTACCTACTATGCCCCCGGCGGCGAGAGTCAGAGGGAGATCGAGCCCTATGTCCTGGTGTTCCAGTGGGCGTCCTGGTATGTGTGGGGCTACTGCCTGCTGCGGAATGATTTCCGCATGTTTAAGCTGAACCGGATGCATGCGCTTAATAAGACCGGTAAGCCGTCGGATGTCCGAGACATCCCCCAGTTTCATCTGGATGTGGAAAAGATTTATCCTTCCCAGATCCAGGTAAAGGCTGTTTTTGCTCCGGAAATGAAATGGCGGCTTGTGGAGGAATACGGTATGGACAGCTTTACCGAGCAGGCGGACGGGCGTCTGTTGTTTCAGGCCGGCTTTGTGGATGAGGATAGCGTTTTTGGATGGCTGCTAAGCTTTGGACCGCAGGCCAGGCTGCTGGAGCCGGAGGATCTGCTTGAAAAGTACATTAAACTTGTTCATTCTATCACGGATATTTATGAATCGGAGGTTTGAAAATGGGAGAATTATCGAAGCTTCCCAATATCGGCACTGTTGTCGAGGAACAGTTAAATGCTGTGGGTATTACAAGCTATGAGCAGTTAAAGGCCATGGGCAGCAGGCAGGCCTGGCTGAAAATCCAGTCTATTGACAGCAGTGCCTGTATACACCGGCTGCTGGCACTGGAGGGCGCTATCCGTGGTGTGAAAAAGACTCAGCTCCCTGAGGATGTCAAAGCGGACCTTAAAGCATTTTACAGGGAGGCAAAGCTGTAAGGATGAGCGGATACATAAGATTTGTGCGGCCGGAGGATGTCCGCCGCCTGCTGGAAATATATAACCAGTCCATAGATACGCCCATAACCTTTGAGGTGGAGCTGCCGTCGGCGGATGACTTTTTACAGAGGATTAAGAATATATCCCGGGATTATCCATACATCGTTTGGGAAATGGACGGCCGGGTTATGGGCTATGCCTACGCCCATCGGTATAAGGAGCGCTCGGCATACCAGTGGGGCGCGGAGCTGTCGGTATATATTGACTCTGGAGCTGTGGGACATGGGGGCGGCCGAAAGCTTTATGGCGCGCTGATAGAGCTATTAAGGCTTCAAAATGTAAAAACAGTGTACGGCTGTGTGACCGCGGGAAATCCGGCCAGCGACGGGCTTCACTATGCCATGGGTTTTCATCTGGCAGGAACATTTAAGAAGGCTGGCTTTAAAAATGACCGGTGGCACGATGTTTATTGGTATGAAAAAAGTATCGGGGCGTACGGAGATGTGCCAGAGCCGTTTATTTCTCTGAGAGATGTAGATGCGGAAAAGATTATAGCTTCCGGTATACTTGGATGAAAGTCAAACACCCGAATGGTTATGTTTTAAGCGCCGCCAGTAAAATTACAGAAATTCCATGAGATGACTCTATTTATGAAGGGCATCTCATGGAATTTTTTTCGTCAATGCAGCGAAACTTGGATTGAACTGTATTTCATAAGCAGAATAGTACATATGCATATCAAAATAAAACATAGAAGTCGCTTACATAATCTTTTATAATAAAGCGTACAAGAGGTACTGCACGGATGCGCGCGTCTGTCTGTGATTTTCTGTGGAAAAGCATAACAAGAGATGCGCAAGCCGGTTATTAATGCACTATGATAGGGGGAATCCATGTGAAAAGTTTTAATATATTAAAAAAATCATATTCCATACGCAGCCGTATGCTGGCGATCCTGATCGCCATCCTGGTTCCGGTGAGTCTCTGCCTGCTCATCATAAGCGGCTATACAAGCCGGAAGCTGAGAACAGAGATCGTGTTGACCAACCTGTCGGTTTTGAAAAATCAGACATCCAATCTGGACAAGCGTTTGAAGCAGGAACAAAATTTTTTATCAAACCTTTTTGCCACGGACCCGGGTATGTATTTTCTGAGACAGGCGTCAAAAAAGAGAGACTGGTCCAACTATATTTATCAGATCAAACAGGATTTTATTAAAAGCCAGACCGAGGGAAATATTGGAGAAATATATTTCCTGCTTCCCGAGGACCCGGCCTATTCCACATATACAACCCAGAGCGGTCTTGCAGGCGATGTGCGGCTTTCGTCGGTTTCCTGGCTTTCTCAATGGCAGTGGAAGGCAGAGCCATCCTCTATTGTGAGGAAATTTGTCAGGATAGGGGAAGAATGGTATTATCTCATCGCCTTCCATGACCAGAAGGTGTGTATCGGCGGGCTGACCAGCGCCAAAACGATCACCGGTCTTCTGGAAATGCGTTCGGAGGACGGTGCGGTTGTCTCTGTGGTGAATGATGAGCATATGTTTATGACCGAAAGCGCGTGGGCGGAGGCGCAGGAGATCATATATGAGCCGGTGTCAAAGCAGCCGTATTATATTACGGGAAAAAATAACGGTTATGTGGCCATACAGTGCAGCTCACAACAGCTTCCGGGGGAGATCGTCTATATGGTGAGGGATGCGGCAATTCTCGGGAATATGAAACCCATCGCTTTATTTTTGCGGGCGGTGGCCATTGTCATGCTTTTGCTCATTCCGTTGAGCCTGACGGCTATGCGCTATGTTTTATTTGTACCACTGGACCGGCTGAAGACGACGATACAGCAGATTAAAGACGGGGGCATGGACACCGAGGTGGATGTTGAGCATGTTTCCAGAGAAATGGGCGAGGTATACGCGCTGTTTAATGAGATGATGGCGCAGATCCGCCATTTTAAAATCCGTTATTATGAGGAAGAAATACGCAAAAAAGATTATCAGCTCCAATACTTTTCCCTGCAGGTCAAGCCTCATTTTTATATGAACTCCCTGAAATGTCTGTACGCCCTGGCTCAGAATCAGGAATATAAAAAGGTGCAGACAATGATTTTGAATCTGTCCGATTATTTTAAGCAGATCACCTATGATAACTGCGCCATGGTGCCTTTGGCTTCGGAGCTGGAGCATGTGAGCCTTTATATGGACATCCGTCAGATGGGTGTGGAAAATGAGATCCAGTGTAACTTGTCCATGGATAACCGGGCAAGGAAAATACCGGTGCCGGTTTTGTGTGTGCAGACCTTTGTGGAAAATTCAATTAAGTATGGCAGGGTCAATGGGCAGGAATTAAAAATAGATATTAAAATCAGCATGATCGAACAGGGTGAGAAATCATATTTGGATCTTATGGTGACGGATAATGGCCCGGGCTACCGGCAGGAAATTATCCGGGCAATCAATAAGGCGTCTGTGGATAACATTGAGGGGCATATCGGCCTGACAAATTTGTGGAACCGTCTGCGGCTGATCTATGAGGACACGGCCTTTATGGCCATCAGCAATCTGCCCAAGGGCGGGGCTTATTCGGAAATTTTACTACCCATAAGGAGAGATGAGGAATGAATATATTGATCGTGGATGATCAGAGCTATGTTGTGCAGGGGATACGGGCCGGTGTCCGGTGGGAGCACCTTCCCGCAGACCATATTTATGAGGCATGCTCTAGCGGACAGGCGATAGAAATTATGAAAAATAATACAGTGGATATTGTTGTTACGGATATTGAAATGCCATACATCAGCGGCCTTGATCTGGCGGAATGGATCGCTTCAAACCGGCCGGATACGGCAGTGATTTTTCTCACGGCCCATGCGGATTTTTCCTATGCCCAGCAGGCTATAAAAATCGGCTGCTACGATTATATTGTCCAGCCGGTGGATTATGGGCGGCTGGAGGAATGTATATGGAACGTGATGCAGAAGGTGATCGAGCAGCGCAATCTGAAAGATGTCTATGCTCAGGGAATGAAATGGAAAACGATGAAAAAAGAGTTACAGGAAAATTTTTGGAGAAAGATTGTTTTAAGCCGTGGAAAGCTGCCATTTTTGCGGATTGAGCAGGAGAGCCGGAATGTTGAGCTGACGTTAAACTGGGAGGACCGATACCGCCTTGTGCTCATTAATGTTTTAAGTCAGGTGGAGAGTCTGAGCCACTGGCGGGGCAATGACCCGAATCAGGAACTGGAGCTTTTAATGCGGGAGCGTATTGATGGTCGCCTGCCGGTCGTTTGCCATTTAATGATGGATGAGGTTACGACGCTTTATATTATGAAGGACAGTCCTCTGATAGAGGATATGGAAGCGTTTGTACGGACTGCGAAAGATAAATGCCAGTGCGGTCTGGCCTGCTATTTATCTGCGGCTGCGGGAATTTCAGAGCTCTATTTATGCATGGAGGAGATTGACGCACTGCGGGAGAAAAATGTGGGGCCGTATAATGGCGTATTTCAGAAAAATGAAGGCGGGGAAAAGCCGGCGGCGGTAAAAATCCCGCCGTCCGGGTATTGGATGGCGTATCTTGCCGCCCATGAGGAGGAAAAAGTGTCCGGCGAGGTGGATGACCTTATCGCTGGGGCTGAGACTGGCGGCACAATGGATGAAAAGTTTTTGATCGCTCTGGCTCAGTCACTTTTGCACGCATACTATATGCGTCTGAAATCCATTGGCATTGATGAAAATAGCGTGGAGCAGACAGAGCTTTTGGATGCGTTAAAGGAATGTGCCAGATCCATAAAAAATATGCATTATTTTGTTCAGGTGCTCCTGGAGAAAAATAAGGAGATCTCGTGGAAGAAGTCTGCAGATGCCGAGGATACTGTCCGGCGGATCAAGGAATATATTGACGCCAACCTGGACCATGAGCTGAGCCGCCAGGAAATCGCGGATCATGTGTTTATGAGCAAGGATTATATATCTCATCTGTTTAAACGCCAGGAGAATATAGGACTGGTGGATTATATGAATAACCGTAAAATCGAACAGGCGAAGAACCTGCTGAGAAATACAAATATTCCCGTGACACTGATCGCTAAAAAGGTGGGTGTACCTAATTATTCTTATTTTTGCAAGATGTTTAAACGGCAGGTGGGCATGTCGGCTTCTGAATACAGGGATAGCACTCCGGATTCCGGAAATGTGTAAGGGGGAGATTCCCTGGGAAGCCTTATGTACATTTTAGCTGCACAATCCTGTCCGATACCGGCCATCTGCGCTTTTTTGAACATAATCGTCTAAGCCTGGTTGATTGTTTGCTGGGAATGAAAATGTTATAGTCATGGTGTTCCGTAAGAAATCGGCTGGTAACAGTTCGGACCCTGTGAACAGTTACATCGGTTAAAAAATGTAAAGGAGAGGAATTTTATGAGATTAAAAAGATTGCTGAAAACATTGACGGCGGGCGTATTGGCTGGGGCTATGGTATTATCCGCGGCGGGCTGCGGAGGCAGCGGTGCAGCCTCTGGCAGTTCTTCCGGTCAGGAGACGCAGACACAAAAAACAACTCAGGCGGAAGCGGGAACCGGCGGAGGCAGCGACACGGTCAGCGCTGGGGATGAGGCAGGTGAGACGGCCAAAGGCGCCGAAGACTTATCCCAGCAGGAGCCGGTGGAGCTGACCATGGTACTGCTGACCGATGGCGCGGATTATGCGGACACTGCGGAGGTTGACCAAAAGGTCAGTGAAATTTGCGAACAGACCCTGAATACAAAGTTAAATATTGAGCGGGTGAGCCTGTGGGATTATGCCACAACTATGAATTTGAAGCTTTCCTCCGGAGAACCGTGCGATTTGTTTGAGGGCTGGATGAATTATAAAACGTATGCAACCAACGGATATTTCCTGAATCTGGAACCGTACAAGGAATATATGCCTGATATCCTCGACCTGATCGGGGAATATGTGAACATGGGGTATACCAGTGGGAAATTATACTCTGTGACAGCATTAAAGGATCTGGCAACATTGCAGGGTTTTATTTTAAGAAAGGACTGGGTAGAGGAGACAGGGATTGATCTGATGACCGTGGATACCATGGAGAAATTCGGTGATCTGCTCAGGGAGATTAAGAAGAATCATCCCGAAGCTACCCCTATAACCAGCGGAACAACCGGAGCAATGCCATTTAGCTTCGTCAATCTGACGGAAAAAGCCGGTGGCGGTTTTTCTATGACGGATGCTCTGAGCAATGGCGTAGGCCTTGTGGACCCGTCAAAACCGGAGGTATCCAATCTTTATGACACGGAAACCTATAAAAAGTCTGTGGAGCTGTGCTACGCGTGGGCTAAGGAAGGGCTGATCGCCAAATCGGACATTTCTTCAGGTGCCGAGCTTGTGCGCGCCGGCCAGTCCGGCGGGTACGCCATGCCCTATAAGCCGGGGGTAGATATCCAGGAGAAAACCAACTGTGATACGGAAATGGTTTTATGGATTCCGGAGTTAAGCGAGGCGTTGGCAACGACCAACAATGCCTATGCCTGGAGTGTGAACAGCAACTGTAAATATCCGGAAAGAGCCGTACAGCTTTTGAACTTCCTGTACACAAGTGAGGAATGTATGAATCTTTTATCCTGGGGGATCGAAGGGAAGGATTATGTTTTTGTAGATAAAGAAAACGGGATTATCGACTACCCGGAGGGCGTGGATTCATCCACGGTCAATTACAGCCTCTGGTCAAAGTTTGGCGTGCCTAATACTTACCTGCAATATTTACTTAATGGCTCAGACCCGGAGCAGTGGGTGAGAATGGACGAGTTTAATCAGGGTGCCAAAATATCTGTGGCATTTGGCTTTTCTATGGACGAAAACCCGGTGGCCGGAGAGGTTGCGGCGGTGAAAAATGTTATCGATGAGTATGGAACAGCTTTGGGCTCCGGTCTGATGGACCCGGCAGAGAAATATGATGAATTTATGCAGCGCCTGGATGATGCCGGTATCGGTAATATTATTACGGAAGCACAGACGCAGCTTAATGAATGGCTGGCTGAAAAGAACAGGTAACTGTTCGGAAGGGGCGAATGGTTAAAATATAAGTAAGTTTGTGGGGGAATCTTTCCCCCACATGATTTTAAAGGCGGTGGATGATGGATACTCAGCTCCAGTATAAAAGAAAAATTAAATGGAAGAAAATGATTCCGTTTTATATTATGGTGATTCCCGGATTTATTTATCTGTTTATCAATAATTATATGCCTATGGCGGGTCTTGTCATGGCATTTCAGAAGGTGAATTTTAATTTTGGCTTGTTTGGTGGCCAGTGGATCGGCCTGGAAAACTTCAGGTTTTTATTTAAAAGCCCGGATTTATGGATCATTATCCGCAATACGGTAGGCTATAATCTGGTATTCCTGATCGGAGGTCCGGTTTTGGGAATCCTTGTGGCCGTGCTGCTCAATGAAGTAAGGCAGAAGGTGGCCAGCCGTCTTTATCAGACGATCATTTTGCTGCCCTACCTTATTTCCATTACTGTAGTTACGTACCTGGCGTTTGCTTTTTTGAGCAATGACAACGGTATGCTTAATAAAACAATTCTGCCCATGCTTGGCATGTCGCCGGTGCAGTGGTACGGGGAAGTAAAGTACTGGCCGTTTATTTTGATTTTCATACACTTCTGGAAGTCCTTCGGATTTTCCACAGTTATTTATCTTTCCAGTATTGTGGGAATCAGTACGGAATATTATGAGGCGGCGGAAATTGATGGGGCCAGCAAATGGCGGCAGTTTCGTTCCATCACATTGCCGCTCATAAAACCGACGATTATTACCATGACTATTATCGGTCTGGGCGCGGTTTTCCGCTCGGACTTCGGACTGTTTTATCAGGTGCCGCTCAATAACGGGGCATTGTTTAAGGCGACGCAGACATTGGATACATATATATTCCGTGGACTGACAACGGCGACCAATCTGGGCTTATCGGCGGCCGCGGGCTTTTTACAGTCGTTTATCGGATTTGTCATGGTGGTGGCAGCCAATCTGGTCATCAAAAAGGTCAGTGCCAGCGATGCACTGTTTTAAGGGGGAATTGTGATGCGAAAACCAAAAGAAGGAACAGTCTATCAGGCTGTAGCACATGTTGTTCTGATCATTTTATCGCTGACAGTTGTTATTCCCTTTCTTATACTGATCATGTCCTCATTTACCGATGAGACGACGGCGATTGTCAATGGCTATTCCATGTTTCCGGCGAAATTCAGCCTGGAAGCGTACAAATATATTATTCAGAGATTCGATGTTATCGGCAGGGCCTACCTGATCACCATTGTGGTGACAGTGATCGGCACAGGCATCAGCCTGGTGATCACGTCGCTGATGGCCTATGGACTTTCCAATAAGCAGTTACCGCTGCGGGGCGTCCTTATGTTTCTGGTCGTTTTCACCATGCTTTTTAATGGCGGTCTGATTCCCACGTATTATATGTATACGCAGATATTTCACATTAAAAATACATATTTTGCCTATATTATACCAAACCTTTTGATGAGTGCATTTAACATTATTTTGATGCGAAATTACTATATGAACAGTATTCCTGCGTCATTGCTGGAGGCTGCGCGTATCGACGGATATGGCGAGTTCCGCATATTTTTCAAAATCGTTGTACCGCTGTCACTGCCCATCACGGCGACGATTGGTCTGATGACGTGTATTACCTACTGGAACGACTGGGGCAACGCCCTTTATTATATGTCCGACAGTAAAATGGCCAGCATACAGCAGGTGCTACGGGTGATGACCTCCAATGTGTCGTTTCTGGCCAGCACAAGCGAAACCATACAGAGCGGACGGGCGATCCCGGGAACGACAGTGCGTATGGCCATTGCCGTCATTGCGGTCGTTCCCATCATCGTTGCTTATCCGTTTTTTCAGAAATACTTTGTTAAGGGGATTACCATAGGCGCAGTAAAGGAATAGAAACAATTCGGCCCATCTGAGCCGTTACAAAGAATTGAGGAGGATGATTATGTATCGACAACCGATTAGAAAGTTTATTTGTACCGAGGACTATCCGGTGGTGAAAACCACGCGGGGAAAAATCCGGGGATATGTTCTGGATGAAACATTTATGTATAGAGGGATACGCTATGCCAAAGCAAAACGGTTTATGATGCCTGAGCCGGTGGACCCATGGGAGGGCATTAAGGATGCCCACGATTACGGCTACATATGCCCGGAATGCGGCCGGCCGGAGCCGTATCAGGATTTCTTGCTGCCCCGGCGCCACTGGCCGGACAGCGAGCATTGCCAATATCTGAATATATGGACGCAAAGCCTGGAGGATAAGGCGCGGCGTCCGGTCATGGTCTGGCTCCATGGCGGCGGCTTCTCTGCCGGCTCCAGTCTGGATCTGTTTGCCTATGATGGCGAGGAATTGAGCCGCCGGGGAAATGTGGTCGTAGTCACCCTGAATCACCGGGTGAATCTGCTGGGCTTTCTCAATCTGAGCGCTTACGGCGAGAAATATAAAGATTCCGCCAATGTGGGGATGGCCGATATCGTGGCAGCGCTGCAATGGATTCACGATAATATTGCTGAGTTTGGTGGTGATCCTGATAATGTGACCATATTCGGCCAGTCCGGCGGCGGAGGCAAAGTGACAACGCTGATGCAGATGCCTGCGGCGGACGGGTTGTACCATAAAGCCATTGTACAAAGCGGAGTGCTGGGTGATAAGATGAAAATGACCCGCGGGCAAAGTCTTGTAACGGCTGATAAGCTTGTACATAAACTGGGGCTGACGAAAGAAAATATCAGCGCCATTGAGACGATGGATTACCGCACCATAGCCGATGCCGCCAATGCAGTGGCTATGGAGGAAACCGGTATCGGTGTGTCCTTTGGCTGGGCGCCGGTTCCGGGTGACGATTATCCGGGCGATCCTGTGGACGTTGGCTTTCGCAAGGAAAACGCCCACATTCCTATGATTGTGGGAACAATCATCAAGGAATTTGAAAAAGGCCCTGTGGGAAATAAAGCCTTGTGGAACGATGAACAGCGTATGGCGGTGATCCGTGAGCGGGCTGGCCAAAAGGCCAAACGGCTGGCGGATTTATTTGCAAAGGCATATCCGGAAATGGATCAGGCTTATGCCGCTGCTGTGGACGGAGCGTTCCGCCCGGCCACTGTCCGGTATTTGGAGCAGAGGATACACGATGCACAGGCGCCCGTCTACAATTATGTATTTACCTTTGAATCTACGTTTAAGGGAGGAATGATCATCGGCCATAGCTGCGAAATCCCGTTTGTTTTTGGCAATGCCGCCTTTACGGAAACTCTCTGCAAGGATGGTGTGACTGAGCGTCTGCAAAATCAGATGTGCAATGCCTGGATTAATTTTGCCTACACTGGAAATCCAAATCACAGGGAGCTGCCGCTGTGGAAACCATATGCGGCAGAGACGAAGGCCTGTATGGCGTTGGGTGATGTGACGGTTTTAAAGGAAGGGAACTTTGATGGGGAATTAATGGAGCTGCTGGCCACGCTTGAGCCATCGCAGTGCTGAGAAGGGCTGGCAGGGCTTTGACAATAAAATCTCCGGAGCCCGGCCGTCGGCGGCATTCGATTGGGCATCAGGGATATTAAAAATTTAAAAGGGGTGTTTTTTATGGGAAGTATTGATGATAAAGACAGTAAAGGATTCCGGGAAAATGAAAAGGTAATTACAGCGCAGACAAGCCACGGAAAGATAAAAGGTACTTTTGACGGTAAAACAGCAGTATTTCGTGGCATCCCTTATGGCGGACCCTGTGACAGTGCCAGACGGTTTCTGCCGCCGGTGGTTGCGCAGGACTGGGATGGTGTCAGAGATTGCACCAAAAATGGTTATTATGCAGTTCAAAATGGCACAAGCATTTCAGGAAGTGAGTATTTTGGAGAATACTTTAACGGCGGGCATCCGGAGCAGTTCGGTGTGGCGGATGAGCAGCAGAATGAAAATTGTCTCGTGCTTAATGTGGTGACACCCGGCGTGGATGACCGGGCGCGCTCGGTGCTGGTATATATTCACGGCGGCGGCTTTGCCACCGGCTCCGGCACACTGGTGCTGGGTTCCGGCGCCATGGCCTGTGATGAAGATATCGTTATCGTCGGAATAAATCACCGCCTGAATATTTTTGGATATCTCTATCTGGGCGCCTTTGATGAAAAGTATGCTTCCTCGGGAATGGCCGGAATGCTGGATCTTGTACTGGCATTGGAATGGGTCCGGGATAATATCGCCAATTTTGGCGGCGACCCTGAAAAAGTGACAATCATGGGAGAGTCCGGCGGCGGAATGAAGGTCAGTACACTGCTGGCGATGCCAAAGGCCCGGGGCCTGTTTAGGGCGGCGATCGTAGAGAGCGGCTCCAATGTGGTGGGCAGATTGTCCACTGCGGAGGCGGCGGATATGGCGGCGAAAGCTCTTGCGCGGTTAAATATCCCTGTAGACCGGCTGGATCTACTGGAAAAGTGCAGTAGTGCGCAGCTTTTGGCGGCGTGTGTGGGCGGCGATGCATCTGCCAGCAACATTGAGTCCGCCAGTAGCGCTGAATCCGGTGACGGCGATGCATCTGCTGGCAACATTGGGCCCTCCAGCAATGCTGAATCCGGCGGCGTTTCGTCAGCTGGCAGTGATTTCGGCGGTGACTTAAATTTCGGCCCGGTGGCCGATGGGATTAATCTGGCGTATCAGGAGGAGAACCGTTTTATTGCTCCGGAAATCTCAAAGGATATTCCGCTCATGGTCGGTTCCTCGGAGGATGAGGTCGGCGTATTCACGCCACTGGATGTGCTTGAGAAAATCACCTGGGATAATATGCGGGAAATGCTTCTTTTGTCCAAAGGGGGCCCGCTCAGTGGCAAAGAGGGTGGTCCGCTAAATGAGGACAATGTGGATGCGGTGATCGAAACCTTCAAACGAACAGACAAAAAAGCCAATTCTGCCGACCACTTGTTCCTCAAAATAAATTCCCTGACCAGTTTTCTGGGCGGCGGTTCTTATTATCAGGCAGAGTCTAAGGCCGTTCAGGGCGGCGCTCCGGTGTATCATTATGTGGTCGCCTATGATTCGACCCTGCCCATGCACCCGGAGCGCAGATATGCCTGGCATACGGCGGACCTGCCGCTGCAGATGCGTATTGTGCTACACCCGGAAAGCGAGGCGCTTTCTAAAATCATGTCTCATGCCATTGGCGCTTTTGTGAGAACCTGCGATCCATCCACGAAAGCGCTGGAATGGCCGGCCTTAGACCTAAAGAGCCGGCAGGTGATGGTATTTGACGATACGTGCCGGGTGGAGACAGACCCATGGAAAGAGATCCGGGAGTGCCTGAGTCCTGAATCAGAGAAATAAAGTTTACTCATTAAATACATCATTATCCAGGGCATGATCCTGTTTTGCAATAATCGTCGTGCAAACGGCATCTCCGGTCACATTGACCGCCGTGCGCACCATATCCAGAATCCGGTCGATGCCCATGATGAGCCCGATGGCCTCCACCGGCAGTCCTACGGAATTAAACACCATGGACAGCGTGACCAGTCCTACGCTGGGAATCCCGGCTGTTCCGATGGAGGCCAGGGTGGCCGTTGCGATCACCGTGAGATAATCGGCTATTCCAAGGGGGATACCAAAAGCCTCGGCCGCAAATACGACGGCTACCCCCTGCATGATCGCCGTTCCGTCCATATTCACCGTAGCGCCCAGCGGGATCGTGAAGGCGGATATTTTTTTAGACACACCCATTTTCTTTTGCAGCGTATCGATGGAGAGCGGAATCGTGGCGTTGGACGTGGCTGTGGAAAATGCAAAGACCATGACGGGCAAAAATTTCTTTATAAATTTTATAGGATTCAACCCGGTGAAAAGCTTCAGTAAAATCTGGTAAACGCCAAAGCCCTGGAGCGCCAGGGCGATGAGCACGGCCAGCATATATTTCATCAGAGGTACAAAAGCATCCAGGCCAAGTCCGGCAAAGGTTCTGGCAATAAGGCAGAATACGCCGGCCGGTGCCAGCTTCATCACACCCTTCGTCATATCCATCATCACATCATTGAACTGGCCGAAAAAGCTGGCCACCGTGTCGGCTTTTTTCCCTCTGTGGGCCAGGATCACCCCGACGATCAGCGCAAATAATATGATTTGGAGCATATCCCCCTCTGCCAGTGATGCCAGAGGGTTTTTGGGTATAATATTTAAAATAGTATTGGCAAAGCCCGGTTTTTGCGCCGTCTGAGTGGGAACCGTTTGGATGGCGGACATATTAAGCCCGATGCCCGGTCGAATCAGGCCGGCGATGGATAGGGCCAGCGCGATAGCCAGAGCTGTGGTAAGCATGTAAAATGCAATGGTTTTGATGCCAACCTTTCCGAGACGCTTTGTGTCACCGATGGCCATGCTGCCGCAGACAAGGGAGCAGAACACCAACGGTACCACAAGCATCTGCATCAGACGGACGAAGCCCTGGCCCACAATGTAAAAAATACCATCCACAAACAGCGTGTCGCGGATGTACCCGGCTGGAACATATCTGTTAAAGATCAGGCCGGTACATGCGCCAAGTATCAGGGCAATAAATATAATGGTCGTTAATCCTGCTTTCTTTTTCTTCATTTCATCGACTCCATAGAGTTATTGGCGCTCAAATAATCCCTATTTATTCTGTACGAAAAGTCTTATATTATACTTCCCGTGCTTGCGTATCTGTTCGTTTCCGCTTATAATAGGAATTAGCCTGAAGCGGAATCGCGCTGCTGCGCGAGCAGGTCAACGATTTCCTGCGGAAATCCCTGACAAGAGATGGCTAAGCAGGTCATCATTTTCCCAGGGGAAAATGGTGACAAATTATAATAAGATAGAAAGAAGGGGATACTATGTTTGAAAATGATTATATTCTCCGTTTGATCCACGAAATGATTCGCGCTCTGATCAAGCTGGCGCTGAACATCGATACTGATGAAAAAGATCCGTTGATATTGCCGGATGTCTTTGAAAATGATGAGTTTAAGCGTATTATGGATCTGGTGGATGACGGAAAGATCAATGAGGCGGAAAATCTTCTCTACGACTATCTGAATGCAGACCGGCCGGATACATTTAAAATGGCCCTGGTGTTTTACGATCATCTCAATGAGATGGACGATGCCGCCCTGACGGCGGCTGATTTTTCCCGTGAGGAAGTCAGGGATGGCCTGTGCCGTGCTATGGATATGTTTGGATATGGGGAGATGGCCGGCACATTTTTATTACTTTAAGGAGATATAAAATGGAATATATAAAATGGATAGAAACGCCGCTGGGAAGGGCATTGCTTTCCAGTGATGGTGAAAGCCTTACCGGATTCTGGTTTGAAGATCAGAAATATTTTGCGGCCACACTGGAGGACGAGCGATGTGAAAAAGAGCTCCCGATATTCGACCGGACCCAGGAATGGCTGGATATTTATTTTCAGGGGAAATGTCCGGATTTCATGCCGCCCATGGCGCCAAAGGGCAGCGCGTTCCGAAAAAAAGTATGGGAATACCTGTGTGCCGTTCCCTACGGTCAGGTGACCACTTATGGTGCCATTGCGCAGCAGATGGCCGAAGCCATGGGGCGCCAGACCATGTCGGGCCAGGCTGTGGGCGGAGCCGTATCCCACAATCCCATATCGTTGCTGATCCCCTGTCATCGGGTCGTTGGCGCAAATAACAGCCTGACCGGTTACGCCGGAGGTCTGGAGAAAAAACTCAGGCTCATGGCGCTGGAAAAAATCGATGCCGATCGATTTTTCGTACCCAAAAAGGGTACAGCACTCTAAGTGCGTTTGAAATATTGTAACCGTTTTGAAGTGTCGGACGGTTACGTGATTTTTTATGATTCTACTGGAAGGTGAAGGAAAATGTTTAGGAAAATGCGGAGATTTCGTCAGGAGCTGCCCGATGAGCAGAGTCTGGACATATTAAAAAACCATACAACCGGTGTGCTGGCAGTGGCCGGTGATGACGGCTACCCTTATACGGTGCCACTGAATTATATTTATGAAGATGGGAAGCTGTGGTTTCACTGGGCAAAGCAGGGCCACAAGCTGGATGCTGTACAGAAAGAGGATAAGGTATCCTTCTGTGTCGTAGACAGGGATGATATTGAGGTTAAAAAATACACCAATAATTTTTGCAGTGTGGTGGCCTTCGGGCGCATCCACTGCATTGAAGATGATGATACGAAGCTGCGTATCATGGACCGGATGCTGGAAGTTTACGGGCTTGCAGACCCGTCGGAGCGGGCCGCCGGGATAAGGCTGCGTTGGAATTATTTTTACATAATGGCCATGGACATCGAGCATATGACCGGTAAGGCGGCTTTGCAGCTCATAAAGTAAATTTTGTGAGCAAATGCGAAGCGATTTTATATGATAAATGCGAAGCCGTTTGGCCCCTTTGAATGATTACGGATATGGAAGGTGATAATTATTGAAAACAGTGATCTTTGATATGGATGGTCTGATGTTTGATACGGAGCGTCTATGTGTGGAGGCCTTTGACTATGCCGGAGAAGCCTTTGGCATCGGCAAGGCCGGATATATGGTACTTAAAACGCTGGGGATGAATCACGAGCTGTCGTCGAAAATATGGCGGCAGGAGCTGGGCCCGGATTTTGACGAGGAAGGACTCGACAAGCATGTAAAAGCCTTTTATGCGGATTTTCGCAGGCACAATCACATACCTGTAAAAAAAGGACTGCACCGGCTGCTGAACTATCTTAAATCTCAGGGCTATTCTATGGCTGTCGCATCATCCACGCGAAGGGCCGGGGTTTTGGATAATCTGGAGGACGCGGGGGTGCGGGAATATTTTGATGTGGTAATAGGTGGCGATTGTATTAAAGCGTCCAAGCCTGCGCCGGATATTTATTTGAAAGCCTGCGAGCTTCTTGGCAAAGAGCCGTCACAGTGCTATGCGCTGGAGGATTCACGGAACGGCCTTTTGGCTGCTACCCGGGCCGGCTGTAAGACGTTTATGGTGCCGGATCTGTGGGCGCCGGATGAAGAAATATTAAAGGTCGTTGCCGCTGTATTTGAAGATCTGGATCAGGTCTGCGATTATTTTATGGCAATGGATCAATAAAAACGGGGAGGGGTCGTTATGAAAAATGCGGGCAGCTTTATGCGCCGCTGGGGCGGCTTGATTATTGGCGTGATATTATTTTTTATCACCTGTTTTTCTATGTATTTTATCCAATATCGGATGTACGGCGGCACGATCAAGACATCTCTGATTTATGTGATTATTTTTGTGCCCATCGCGTTTATTTCCTGGCTGCTCCAGGAACGGCCGGCTGCGCCGGAAGCCGCCGCGGCAGACAATATGGCGTCGGACGATAACAGGGAAGATACACTTTCAAATACTTCCGGGGATTCAAAAGAAAACGGCGGGATTAAGGCAGCCTTAAAAAAGATCTGGAAAATATTGTATCCGCTGATCATTGTGGGTTGTTCAATATTTATGGTTTATGCTGTCATTAATAACCCTTATTATTTGATCGTTTACCAATATTTCGGTCTGATCCTTGTCCTGATATTTTTAACTGTGCTCCCTAAAATGCGGGGAAAGGCCGGTATACGTCCAAAGATTTCTGTGGCCGCATCGATGCTATTTGGCGCATTGCTCATTGTAGACGCCATCTTTTGTCTGGCGGCGCCTCTGGCCACTGTATCGGATGCTCAAACGGTTTTGGAGGAAGATGGATATACATCGGTGGAGTACGCAGGTGTGCTGAGCAACAGGATGGCTTTGGATCTGGCATTTAACGGCGATGTGCAGTTTGAGGCAAAGGATACGGGCAAGCTGGGTTTTTATTTATTAAGGGGCGAAAAGGACGGCGAAGAATATGGTGCGGCGGTCAGCGTCGTCGGCGGTGAGGTTGTGGGCAGCGACCGTACCGATGGCAATGATTCCCTGAGTTTTTATTTGTCCTATGTAAAATAATAGTAAAAGTTAGTTCCTTTGAACTGTCACAAAAGAGTAACAGCTCTGCGGTGTTGACTGCGCAGAGTGTATGGAAGCGTAAGCGAGAGGTAATGATACAATGAAGAGAAATGTCAGTCTTGATGAGATTTCGGATGGCCGTCTTTACGGACCGGAAGATATGGTCCGGGTGGGCTGTGATGACTGCCGCGGATGCTCGGCGTGCTGTCAGAACATGGGCACGTCGGTGATTTTGGACCCTATGGATATATTTCGTTTGACGAAGGCGCTGGACTGTGATTTCCAGGCGCTTCTGTCCGATAAGGTGGAGCTGAATGTGGTGGATGGGATCATCCTTCCCAATCTGAAAATGTCAGGCGTGTCTGGCCGATGCGGCTTTTTAAGTAATGAAGGGCGCTGCACAGTCCACAGTGCGCGGCCGGGGATATGCCGGTGCTTTCCACTGGGAAGATATTATGAAAATGGCGGCTTTAAATACTTTTTGCAGATCCATGAATGCAGGAAGGAACAGCGGTCAAAGGTGAAGGTGAAAAAGTGGCTGGATATCCGCGATTTAAATACGTATGAGCGCTATATCAATGACTGGCACGATTATCTTATGGAGCTGGAGGCTGAGATTGAAGCCGGCGCGACGGATGAAGCTATAAAGAACATCAGCATGGCTGTGCTGGAATGTATTTATATGATCAGCTATGATACAGCAGAGGATTTTTACCCGCAGTTTTACCAGCGACTGGCGCTTTGCAAAAATCGGCTCGGGGCGATTGCGAAAAAGCAGCCGTAGGTATTACAATGGTAATAAATAATGGTTCAGACCGGTCTGCACATTTATTGCGCAGACTGTACGAAACATTAATTTTGCGGGAATAATGACCAGGAGGCGGATAAAATGCGTCTGCTTATAGAATTTTACCATAAAAATATATTGGAAAATATGGTGGCGGCACTGAGTCTGGCGCCGGATATTATCATGTTTTATTTTGATCCGGATTACTTTACGCACACGGCGGTTTATAATACGTATTTGGCCTGCAAGAAATATATTCCTCATCTGAAGCTGGAGGTGGGAACCTACACCTCTATGGATTTTGACCATCTGGAAACGCAGTTGATGGACTACATTCAGGAAAATACAGCCGAGGATATGATCGTGGATCTTACCGGGGGCAATGAGCTGACGGCAGTGGCGGCTTACCGGTGTTCGCAGAAGTCGGATATCTCCCTTGTATATTCAGATATACGTGGCTCCAGGATCGTCAGTATTAATAAACCGGAGGCCCGTTACGGCTGCCACAGTTTTGAAATCAGTGATATTATCGAGGCTGCGGGCGGCAAGCTTGTTTCATGGACCGATGATGAATATCTGGAAAAAAATAAGGACAGACTTTACCCCATGGCTGAGCAGATTTTGCGCAACGTCAATATATGGTCGCAGACGTGCAGCTATTTTCAGAAAAACGGTGTTTATAACCGGGAGAATAAGGAGCTGCACTTTGAAGGAAAGATTGACATTAATCCGAAAACCCACAAGCGTTCGCCGGATGAGCATATGATGCGGGCTCTGGCCCGGACGCGGATCATTTCCAGGCTTTATATGAAAAACGACCGGATCGAGTTTGATTTCCGTGACCGGGAGTCTATGGGATATCTGGCGTCCTTTGGAGTCTGGCTGGAAATATGGACGTACTATGCGCTGAAAGCATCCGACCGGTTCCACGATGTGAAAAATGGTGTCAAGGTCGATTGGAACCGCAATGATGATTATGAGATCGTGGGCAATGAGATTGACGACACAGCCATGTTCGGCTGTGTGCCTGTGGTGATTTCGTGTAAAATGTCGGAGAATTCCACGGATGCGGACGCTGTCAATGAAATTTATACAGTGAGCCACCGGGTCAGCCGGGGGCATGTGCTCCGGGCGCTGGTCACCTTCAGTGACATTAAGGAGCGGCATTCCGGCATTTATTTAAAAGCCCGGGAGATGGGGATCATCGTTATGGACCGGAGCGATATTCTTCATCCGGATTTTCCAAAGCGGCTGGAACGGGCCATTTGTGAAGGAAAAAAAATCATACGGTAAAAAGATAAAGGAGAGGCAAGTTTTATGGAAGTGACAAAAGAATTACTGGAACGTTTATGCCGGGAAATCGGCGCGAGCAATTGCGCTGTGATCGATGTGGCGGATATTGTCTTTGACGCTGATCTTCGGAAAAATTGTGA
The DNA here is from genome assembly GCA_902363555.1 of Lachnospiraceae bacterium. Lineage (GTDB taxonomy): Bacteria > Bacillota > Clostridia > Lachnospirales > Lachnospiraceae > Catenibacillus. The sequence continues at coordinate 590,853 of CABJAM010000003.1, forward strand.
GATGAATTACTGCGGCGAGTTTGGCAGGACGTGGGTCTGCCCGCCCCATTGCGGTGATATTGAAGAATGTATACAAAAAGCCCAGGGGTATGATAAGGCGCTGGTCATACAGACGATCTGCCCCCTGGAGGATTCCTATGATTTTGAAAGCATGGAGGCTGCAGCCGAAAACTTTCACAAAATATTTGCATGGGTAGCTGGAAAAGCCAAAGCGGAGGACCCGGACGTGCTGTGCCTTTCGGCCGGCGGCTGCCATCTGTGTAAAAAATGCGCTGTGGCCGATGATATGCCCTGCCGGAACCCTGAGGAAGCTTATCCATCCCTGGAATCCCATGGAATATATGTGTCGGACCTTGCCGCGCGGGCCGGGATGAACTATATTAACGGGAAGGATACCGTGACTTATTTTGGGGCGGTGCTTTATAATTTGTCACCAATATCTACAGTCTAAAAAGGAGGGGAGGCATATGTCATTAACTCAGGAAGATTTGTTGGCAATGTCAAATTTACTGGATAGTAAGATTGAGCCGCTAAAAAGGGATATCCGCCAGATACAGGTGGCGATTGAAAATGATATTTTGCCAAGACTATTAAATATCGAATCTTGTTATACAAATTAAATTTATGCATATTGGGGAGCCAAATTCAATTATTATACAATGGATTTGGCTCCCTATTTTTTGCGATTGCCACCATTTTAGGGGCGGGGATTGGCCTCCGGCTTATATATTTGGGGTGGAAAAACTTCGGATTTTAAGATATAATAAAACCACTATGAAAATAATAATATCACCAGCGAAAAAAATGAATATGGATACCGACACTCTGGCCTGTAACGGCTTACCGGTATTCCTTGAGAGAACAGAAGAAATTAAAAACTGGATACAGGGATTGAGCTATGAGCAGCAGAAAAAGCTGTGGAGCTGCAACGATAAGATTGCTGAACTTAACCGGGAGCGTTTTAAAACAATGGCTTTGGAACGCTTCCTGACGCCGGCCCTGCTGTCCTATGAAGGGATCGCCTATCAATATATGGCGCCGTATGTCTTTGACGATGCCCAGTGGGCTTATGTCCAGGAACATCTGCGGATCTTATCCGGATTTTACGGCATATTAAAGCCGCTTGACGGCGTTGTGCCTTACCGGCTGGAGATGCAGGCGAGAGCGGCTGTGGGCGGCCATAAAAATCTCTACGATTTCTGGGGCGATTCAATTTATAAACAGTTGATTGAAGATGACAGGAATCAGTTGATCATCAATCTGGCGTCAGCCGAGTACTCGAAATGTATTGAGAAATATCTGACGGGGGATGCCCGCTATGTAACGGTTGTTTTTGGCGAATGGAAGGATGGAAAGGTGATCCAGAAAGGAACCATGGCGAAAATGGCCCGGGGTGAGATGGTACGGTATATGGCCGGAGTACAGGCTGAGGACCTGGAACCTTTAAAGCGGTTCGACCGTCTGGGCTATGCGTGGAGTGAAGCATTGTCGGATGAAAAGACACTGGTTTTTATCAAGGACAGCGAAATCAAGCAGACAGTGGAATAAAGCTCAGGCTGCTCCGGGTAAGGACTGATAAAGCTTAGGCTGCGTTTGCAGACAATGGAAATGCGGGCTGCTCTGGCAGCGAATGAAGTAAAGTGCAGGCTGCACCTGCATGATAAATTATGAGGAGGAATGAAATATGTTGGAAACAGGAATTAAGGCTCCGGAGTTTACATTGCCGGACCAGAATGGAAATGATGTGGCGTTGTCGGATTTCAGAGGTAAAAAGGTGATCCTGTACTTTTACAGTAAGGATAATACGGCTGGCTGCACGAAGCAGGCCTGCGGTTTTGGCGAGCTGTATCCCCAGTTTAGCGAAAAGGGGGCGGTGGTGCTGGGCGTCAGCAAGGATACGGTGGCTTCCCATGCAAAGTTTGCACAGAAGTATCAGTTGCCATTTACGCTGCTGGCCGATCCTGAGCTTAATGTTTTACAGGCTTATGATGTTTGGAAGGAAAAAATGATGTATGGAAAGAAGGTCATGGGTGTCGTCCGCACCACATATCTGATCGATGAGGAGGGGATGATCGTCAAAGCCTTCGGAAAGGTGAAGGCTGCGGATAACCCGGCTCAAATGCTCGGAGAAATCTGATGGGGCGGGTCAGATCCGTGGGGATTTATGCGATTATGCATTTCCTCGTGGATTTTATATGCGCTGCCGCCATGTTTTATCGGTTTATCCCTTTGGCGGATGCGCCTATTTACATATTATTGTATAATTTCTGCGCGTTTGCCCTGCAAATGCCCCTGGGTGTCGTTATGGACCGGATACATGAGCGCAGCCGGACGGCGCCACATTCTGAAGGCGCGGACAAAAGCTGCGCTCCGGCTCTGGTTCCAACTGCGCACCGCTGCTTGTCACTATCTGAGGGTGCGGACAAAAGCCGCGGGAAATGCAGGGCGGCGGTCTTTGCAGGGGTTGGATGCGTGCTGACCGTGAGCGGGGGAATATTAGCGGTAATGGTGGATGGCGTGGTCACCGATGGAAATGCTGCGGTTCTCAAAGGGCTGGCCGCAGGCATCGTTGCTATATTGGGCCTGGGCAATGCCATGTTCCATGTGGGCGGCGGCGTGGGAACGATGTATCTTTCCGGACCGAAAACGGTCAAAGACGGAACGATGTATATTTCCGGAACGAAAGCAGTCAAAGAGGAAAATATGTATCCTTTGGATGTGGCGGAGGACGAGCAAAAGCGAGAGTGCGTTTCTAAAACCGTGGATAACCGTCTGGCCGCTCTGGGCATTTTTGTGGCGCCGGGGGCCGTGGGGCTGTTTCTAGGCGGCCTTGCAGGAAAAGGAGCAGGTATCTTTATCTTGCTAGTGATGGCCATGGCCGTAGCACTATTAATCATCCTGGCAGTTGCAGCGGTGATGCGCGAACAGCGCCACCCGGTTTATACAGAGACGGTAAGCGAACGAAAGCATCCGATGAATACAGCGATTCTTTGCGCCTCGTGCTGCTTTTTAGTAGTGGTGCTGCGTTCTTTCGCCGGCCTGGCTATTGCGTTTCCGTGGAAAACTACCATAGCTTCCGGTCTGCTCGCTGTGGCCGCCGTGGCGGGGGGAAAGGCAGTGGGCGGATTTGCGGCCAGTCGGCTGGGCATCCGAAGAACAGTCATTGTATCTCTGATTTTGGCAGCGCTGTTTTACGGTTTGTCCGGCCATATCCTTCCGGGGGTAATCGCCCTGTTTTTCTTTAATATGACCATGCCGGTGACTTTATATATGCTGGCCGAAAAAATGCCGGGAAGACCGGGCCTGGCTTTTGGTATTCTTACCTTTGGGTTGTTTATCGGTTTTCTTCCGGTATATTGTGGTTGGACTCTGAATGTGGGCTTTGCCATGACCGGTGCCGGTATCAGTGCGATTTCTCTGGTGCTCCTGATTTTATGTTTGAGGAAAGAACTGTAATATGTCTGCGGAAAGTCTTGGATTATCGTATCAGAAGCGGGAAAGGAGCAGATGATGGCCGGGTATATGATCGAGATGTTTACCGTATCTCTAATGTTGACAATCCTCATCGAAGGCGTTGTGGCGTTTCTTATGAATGTCCGAACCCTTCGTTGTCTCGTTCTTGTAGTGCTGGTCAATCTGCTGACCAATCCGGCGGCGGTGCTGCTGGCGTGGCTTTGGAGAACCTACGCCGTGAGGATTTTTGGTGACTTTGGAAATGACCGGCTGATCTACGGTTTTGTTTTAGGTGTTATCGAGTTGTGCGTGATTGTGGTGGAGGCCCTTATTTACCGCCGGCGCATGGAGGATTTAAAACATCCGTGGCTGCTGAGTCTCTTTGCCAATGGATGTTCATTTTTAATTGGGAACCTGTGATGATTCAGCCATGCGTGAACCGTTTCCTTTGCGCTGTGCATGGCTGGAATGACAGGAAATAATGGGAGGGGTTTATATGAAGAAAATAATTACAGCAGGTATGGTACTTTTATGTTGTCTGGCACTGGTAAATATACCCGTACGTGCAGACGTAATCTGGGAACCTGTAAATGATTTTTACGAAGCGCACAGTGATGAATGTGAGTATATTAATCGTTACTATATTATTAATGGCTATGATGGCCAGACCGATGCTTATGAGTCACCGGTATCGGACCGTAAGGTGACAACTCTGTCCAATGGGCAGGGTGTATGGATATATTTTTCTTATACGGATAAAAAAGGGAATAAATGGGGGCTGTATGATGATGCAAATGGGGGCGTTGGCTGGATCCCCATGGCTTATATGTATCCAAAATATGATGGGATTTCATTTTCCGAGGATTATAAGGATAAGATCGTCAATGAGACCGGAGACATAACGGCGCTTAATTCAGGCGATTCTATATTTGTATGGCCTTACCCCGGCGCAAAAAGGCCGGATTCGCTGACGGTTCAGGAAAATCCTGTCAGCTATGATTCTGTTTTTACAGATGAAGAAGGCGGCCGCTGGCTTCACGTGTCCTATTATTACGGGCAGAGAGCTTTTTGGGTTTACGAGGTCGATCCGTATCATGCCAACGTGCCCATTCGTGAGATTGACCAGACCATCCCCACGCCGCCAAAGTCTATTGACAGAGAGGGTTCCGGAGTTTCCACAGGGCTGATTATTGGGCTGGTCCTGGGTGTTATCGTCCTCACCGCTGTGCTCATCCATGTGTTTTATCCAAAGAAAAAAGAGTAATGAACAGTTCGATAAACGTAACCAGGAGGTGTAATGATGGCAAATTTATTTGACCCCTTTCAGATGAAAGGGATTTCTATTAAGAATCGAATATGTATGCCGCCCGTGGTCTGCTATGGCTGGGCCTGTGAGGACGGTATGGTTACAGATAAAAATGTGGAGCATTATCGAGCCATAGTAAAAGGCGGCACCGGCCTTATTATCCAGGAGGCGACCTGCATCTGCCCGGAGGGGCGTATCAGCGCCGACCAACTGGGGATATGGAGCGATGCGCACATTCCCGGGCTGCACCGGATCGTGGACGCGGTCCACGGGGAGGGCGTTCCCATATTTATCCAGATCCATCACGCCGGTGTTATTGGCGGCATGGAAAACGTGGTCTGCCCAAGTGATTATACGTGTGTGCATAAAGGCCGGGAAAAGCATGGCCGGGAATTGACGTCTGCGGAGATTCAAATAATTGAACAGCAGTTTATCGATGCGGCCCGCAGGGCTTATGCCGCAGGCTATGATGGCGTGGAGATTCACGGCTGCCACGGTTATCTGCTCTGTGAATTTATGAACCGCCGTGTAAACCGCCGCACTGATGAATACGGCCCGGATTCTATGAAGATTTTGGAGAACATACTGGATGGCATCCGCAAAGTGACGCCACCGGAATTTGTTGTTGGTATCCGCCTGGGCCTTTTTGAACCGACCCTGGCTGACAGTATAGCTCATGCCCGCTGGCTGGATGCCCACGGGATCGATTTTATCGATGCTTCCTACGGCTTCACCTACGCCATGGACCCGGAGATGCCTGAAAATTATCCGCTGCTGGATATCCATTATGGGGCTCAGGAAATTAAAAAGAACGTATCCGTACCGGTATTTGCAGTCAACAGTATTAAATCTGCCGCAATGGCTCAGCAGGTGCTGGACGTAACCGGTGTGGATATGGTGGATATTGGCCGGGGCATACTGGTCAACTATGATTGGGCCAATGACGCCAGGGCCGGGCGGGATACGGGCCGCTGCCTGGACTGTGCGGAATGTATGTGGCGAATCGATACGGAAAAATGCGCCGGTAAGCGGCTTTTGAAAAAGCAGCGTGCACACGGCTGATCCATTGGAGGAAATAAAAATGAGAGAGTACTACCATGTTAAAAAACTGAAGGATAATATTTACCGGATCACAAGCCTGGAGGGCGTCTACTGCGATCTGTTTGTAGGCGGTAAAAATGCGCTGTTATGGGATACCGGTTACGGCTTCGGTGATCTGAAGTCTGTAATCCGAAAAATCACAGATAAGCCGCTGATTATCGTCAACAGCCACGGACACCTGGATCACGCCTGCGGTAACGGCCGTTTTGAGGAAGATATTTATATCCATCCGCTGGATATGGAGCTGTGTAAAGCGCATACGGCAGAGGCAGTCCGCAGACATGCCGTTAAAAACTCCCGGGAATCTGTGGATGTTCTTACGGGAAAGAGCCATAATCTTTTACCAAAAGATTTTGATGAAGCCGCTTATTACCAAATGGGCAGCGGTCATCTCTGTCCGGTCATCGAAGGGCATGTATTCGACCTGGGCGGTATCACGCTGCGGGTTATAGAAACGCCCGGGCACACACAGGGCAGCATCTCTTTAGTTTGCCAGGAAGAAAAATGGCTGTACGCCGGCGATGCCATGAATGCGTTTTTATGGCTGTTTGCCGAGGAGGCCTGCCCGTTGTCGGTTTACATCAACACATTGGAAAAAGCGCAGGCGCTCGGTATGGAGAAATTGATCGTTGCCCACTATCCGGACATATTGGATATCGATGTTCTTGACGCTTATATGGATTGTGCCCGCCATGTGGACTATGAAAACGGAATCCCCTTTGACAATCCCATATTGCCAGGGTATGAAGCGCGTATTTGTTCCAATTTTAAAATGACCCAGGAAAGTTTCGGTGACCCTTATAAGGCGTCGATTGTCATTTCCAAAGAAAAGATTGATTGTTAAGTATCCGCGCGATTTACAGCGCATAATTGCTGACGCCGGCCAGACTCGGATATGAGGATGGACCGGCGTTTTTTGCGCGAAGCAACGAGCCATAAAAGGGAGCTCGCTCACTTTTATGGCGACTGCCGCGACATGGCGGAGCAGTGTGCGCGAAGCAACGAGCCACAAAAGGGAGCTTGCTCACTTTCATGGCGACTGCCGCAATCTGGCGGAACGGAGTGGGGCCGGATCAGAAACAATTCTTTTATTCACTTGTTTAAAAATTTCTATAAAACTATAAAAATTCCAAAAAGTTTTGTATTAATTATATTATACTTTAACCATATTACATAGGAGGTCTTGGGGAATGGCAAAGACAGCTATAAATAGGATTATGGAAAAGGTCGATCGAAATGAGGATCTGACCCGGGAGGATGCATTGGAGCTTTTAAATATATCCAATGAGTCCGCAGATTTTTATTGTTTGCTGGAAAAGGCAAATTTTTTATCCCGGACGGAGTTTAAAAACAGAGGTTACATATTTGCTCAGATTGGTTTAAATAGTGCGCCATGTCCGGGAAACTGCAAATTCTGCTCTCTGGCACGCAGCAATTATACTATCGAAGCTGAGATTGAGAAAACGGAGCCGGAAATCCTTCAGGAAGCCCAAACGGCTATCGGACAGGGTATCGACGCGCTGTTTTTGATGACAACAGCAAATTATGATAACGAAAAGTTTTTGAAAATTTCCGAAAAGGTGAAGGCGCTGCTTCCGGAAGATGTGAAATTTATCGCCAATATCGGTGATTTTGACGATGTCATTGCCGGACGGTTGAAAGCTGTGGGCTTTACAGGTGTTTATCATATTGTCCGGCTGGGTGAAGGAACGGATACGGATCTGCCTGTGGCACAGCGGATTGCCACACTGGATGCCATTAAGGGCGCAGGACTGGAGCTGATCTACTGTGTGGAGCCTATCGGACCGGAGCATACGTATGAGCAGATGGCAGATGAAATGCTCCGAGCCAGACATTACGGCGTTGACGTTATGGCCTGCATGAAACGGGTGGGCGTACCGGGAACACCGCTGTTTGACAAGGGTGAGATCACCGACCTGGAGCTGACAAAGATCGTGGCTGCGGCCCGCCTTGTGACCCGGCCGAAAACATCGATGAACGTCCATGAGCCGAAAGCTATGGCGTTGCTGGCCGGAGTGAATCAGCTCTATGCGGAAATCGGCGTCAATCCCAGAGACTGTGCGGTAGAGACAAGCGATAATCGTGGATTTTCCATTGCCAATGTGCGGGAAATGCTCCGACAGGCGAATTACATAACAAAATAAAACACAACAGTTCAGAGAAACGAACTGTTACAATAAATCATTTATTATGAAAGGATGGTAAATTATTATGACACCAAAGGAAATTCTGATCAAAACGTTACGTCACGAGGAGACGGAGCAGGTGGCCTGGGTTCCATTTGCCGGTGTCCATGCCGGAAGTCTTGTGGGCTATAATGCCACGGAGGTGCTCACAGATGCAGACAAATTATTTGAGGCGCTGATGGAGGTCAACAAGCTTTACAAGCCCAGCGGCCAGCCGGTGATTTTCGACCTTCAGGTGGAGGCTGAATGCCTTGGCTGCGATCTGGTGTGGGCGGATGATGCTCCGCCGTCGGTATCAAAGCATCCTCTGGAGGGCGCCGAGGAGCTGGAGACACCATGTAAATGCACGATCCCCAAGCGCAATTCCGGCAGAATCCCAATGATCCTGGATGTGATGAAACGAATGAAGGCAGCCGTAGGGGAGACAACCGCTCTGTACGGACTGATCTGCGGACCGTTTACATTGGCCACTCATCTTCGGGGAAATGATATTTTTATGGACATGTATGACGATGAGGAGGCTGTGGAAAGCTTTCTGGATTACTGCTGTGAAGTTGCTATGAAAATGGCGGAATATTATATCGAAGCCGGTATGGACGTGATCGCTGTGGTGGACCCGCTCATTTCCCAGATTTCTTCCGACCATTTTGAGCAATTTATGAGCGCGCCGTTTTCAAAGCTGTTCGCCCATATCCGTGAGCTGGGCGCTTATTCGTCCTTCTTCGTATGCGGCGACGCAACCCGTAACATCGAAGAAATGTGCAAGACCGCGCCGGATTCCATTTCTATTGACGAAAATGTGGACATGTTTGCGGCAAAGGCCATTACCGATAAATATAATGTTGCCATCGGCGGCAATATCCCTCTGACCACGATCATGCTCCACGGCACACAGCAGGATAATATGAAATTCGTTGTGGACCTGCTGGATGGGATGGATAACAAAAAGAACTTTATCCTTGCGCCGGGCTGCGACATGCCCTATGCTGTACCGGTGGAAAATGCCATTGGCGTTGTCCAGGCGATCCATGAAACGGATTCTGTGCGCGATATGCTGAAAAATTATGTGGCTGAGGATGACTCCATCGAGATTGAGCTGCCGGATTACGAGCATCTTGAAAAGCCTCTGGTGGAAGTTTTCACGCTGGATTCCGCTACCTGCGCTGCTTGTACGTATATGATGGGCGCGGCCAATGAGGCGAAAAAGGCCTTTGGCGATGCCATTGACATGGTTGAATATAAATTTACCGTGAAAGAAAATATTGCCCGGTGTAAAAAGATGGGCGTACCGAACCTGCCGTCGATCTACATTAACGGCCAGTTGAAATTCCGTTCGCTGGTGCCGTCCAAGGAAGAGCTGGACGAGGCTATCCGCGCGGCTATGAAATAAGGGATAAACATGACAGAATTATATTTAATTACCGGCTTCCTTGGAGCCGGTAAAACTACTTTTTTGAAAAATTTTATCCGCCTGTTTGGCGGCCGGCGGCTGCATCTGATCATCAATGAGTTTGGAAAGGAAGGGGTGGACGGCGCCCTGCTGCGGGAAGTGGGGGCCGCCATGGACGAGATCAATAACGGTTCCATATTCTGCACATGCCGGCTGGACCGGTTTGAGGAGGTGCTGCAAAATGCATTGACCCGGCAGCCGGAGATCATTATTGTGGAGGCCTCCGGCCTTTCCAACCCTCTGAACGTGCATAAAATACTGGGCCGCCCGGAGATGTTTTGTGACCTTGAGTATAAAGGCTGTATCTGCATTATTGATGCCCGCCAGTTCCCGAAGGTTTACGAGACGGCCTCTGTTGTTAAAAAGCAGATATCGGTCAGCGACCTGCTCCTGATCAATAAGACTGATACTGTCACCCCGGAGCAATTGGCGGGGGTCCGCCAGATCCTTTTGCAGCACCGCCGGGATATCCCCATTTACGAGACGGTTTTTGGAAAAATGGACCCCCAGTGGCTGGAAGCAATGTCAAGGCCGACGGAAATCTCCGGGGATATATTTCAGACCGAGGATATTACTCTGCGAAAATATACCTTGTATGTGAAAAAGGATGTTTCGCTGGATCAGCTTCAAAAATTTCTGGAAATGTTTCTGGAAAATACGTACCGGGTCAAGGGTTTTGTCCGGACGGGAGGGAAATCCTGGCTGATCGATTGCGTGGGAAGTATTTATAAACAGACGTCGGTTGAAGCTATATCCGGTGCCGGTAATTATCTGGTTGTTTTAAGCGGTTCCGGACTGCCGGCAAAACGGGAGATTAAAAAGGCTATGGAATGGTACCCGGGGATTGTTGATAAATTTGAGATGTGAATATCACGTCCATCTTGGCATATGGAAAAATCTGCAGAATAATTGATTTGAAAGTAATTAACTTTGTTTTCAGTTAGGGGGAGTTGATCTTGTAGTGATGCAGCTATGAAGAGACGCATTGAGTCAAATTACAGTGACGATATGGGGATTGTCTTTGAGAAGGTATGCGATTCCACTGTTGGTAGATTGCTCTTTTTTAGTACTTTAGCTATAATAAAAGTATGATAAGTCATGGATGATTATATTATAATTTGTCAGGGATTTCCGAAGGAAATCGTTGACCTGCTTGCCCGCCAGGGCAATCCCGATTATAAGCTATAAGGAAATGTTAGTGATTTAAAAAAGAGGAACCAGAGATGGGGGATGAACGTATGGGTAAAGAAATGATGGGAAGCTTTATCGCTCAATTGCGCCACGAAAAGGAATTGACTCAGAAGGAACTGGCTAGTCAGCTCCATGTGACCGATAAAGCTGTGTCTAAATGGGAGTGTGGTCTGAGTTATCCGGATATTGAACTTTTGGAGCCTATGGCAAAAATATTTCAAATCAGTATCACAGAACTTATCCAGGGCCGTCGTGTGCCTTTGGAGGAAAGTGGAACTACCAGGAAGGATACGGACGGACCGGAGGCTGTGGATATTTTGCTGAAGCAGGCTTCTGAGCAGATGAAAAAATATAAGAAAAAAGATTTTACGGTCTGCATTCTTGGTGTTGTTATCTGCATTCTCTTCATGCTTGTATTACCGGCAGTATCTGTTGCGGCAGAACATCAATTTTCAATGACCTATGATGTTATGCCTGTTATGAAGTTTTACATATTAAGAACGATTATAATGCTGTTGGCTGGTATGTTTATAGGGCTGTTTGTCAAAAAAACATCCCATTCCATAATCATAAATATTCTGGAATTTGTTTGCATTTTTATACCAGCGATATACATGGGGCTTGCGTTTTTTATATATTGGTATGCGCCTCAGCTTATACTGCCAGCTTTGATCAATAAAACAAATGTGGGTCCGCTGTCGACTGCCGGATGCATTATCGCCGGTGCTTATATTATGAGATTGCTCCTGCGAAAAGCATCGTAGCTGAAACAGTTCAGCCTGTCTGAACTGTTTCGCGTAGCCGGCAGATCCGTTATCCTAAAACAATCCAAAATGCTTTAAAGCATTATAAATCCCGTCCGCCTTCACATCATCTGTGACATATGAGCAGCATTTCAGCACATCCGCGCTGCTATTCCCCATGGCGATACTGTGGGGAACATACTCCAGCATGGACAGGTCATTATTGCTGTCACCGATGGCAAAGCAATCCTCCAGAGGAATATTCAAATGGTCGCATAAAAATTGGATACCGGTAGCTTTGGAGCAGCTTTTCTGAGTGATCTCCGCCACATGGCCGCCGCGGTCGATATATTCCAGAAATTGGTCACTGTAAGCGCGGAAGGTATTTATATCGCTGTTCTTCTGGATATATGCAAGAATTTTATCAAATGTAAACGATGGATCATGGATATCCGCCGGCAGATCAAAGCCCTTTGCCCCAAAAACCTTGCGTACCTCCTCGACAATTTCATGGGATGGCGCCTGGCTGTCCGTATCAAAATAAATATGGTCGGTTTCTTCATAAAAACCGGGAATATTACAGCGGCGCATCAGCTCCACCAGCTTAACACACTGCTGGTGAGGAATAGTACTGGTAAAAAGGACCCGGTTATGAAATGTAATGTGGGTGCCGCAGCCGCAGACAAAACCGTCAAAATTCAGCTCCTTTATATTCTTATCCACATTAAACGCCGTCCGTCCGGTATTGATAAAAATCAGATGGTCGTTTTTCTGAACTAAACTAAGCGCTTCCTTAGTACTTTCGGGGATCGTATCGGAGCCTTCCGGCAGCAGCGTTCCGTCAATATCAAAAAATATCATTTTTCTTCTCAAAATATCACCTCTTATAATATGTCAGGGATTTCCGAAGGAAATCGTTGACCTGCTCGCGCATCAGCGCGATTCCTTTTTTGTGCGATTCCTCATTTAGCGCGGCGATTTTATTATGCCGCAAAAATCCAGGTTTTGCAAGAAAGAAATTGTATTTTATTGGATTTTGCACTATAATATGTATTACGCAAACGATGGAGCATCTTATTAAATGCCCAGTGCGGGCATTTTGGGGATTTCGTTGGAAATCCCCGGCAAACCACAGGAAGGGAGCAGTTTTATGCTTGAATTACGCAATATTTCCTTTGATGTTGACGAAAACAGTAAAACAAAGGGAATACTTAAAAATATCAGCCTTACGCTGGAGGACAATAAATTTGTTGTTGTGACCGGGCCTAATGGCGGCGGAAAATCCACCCTGGCCAAAATCATTGCAGGGATTGAAAAGCCCACGTCCGGACAGATTTTCTGGAACGGAGAGGACATTACCCACATGAGTGTGACTGACCGGGCCAAATGCGGCATCAGCTACGCCTTTCAACAGCCGGTGCGATTTAAAGGGATCACTGTATTCGATCTGATCCAATTAGCTACCGGAAAGAAGATCGATGTGGACAAGGCGTGCGAATATTTGTCCGAGGTCGGCCTTTGCGCCAAGGATTACATCCGACGCGAGGTCAATGGAAGCCTGTCCGGCGGCGAACTGAAACGTATTGAGATCGCCACGGTCATGGCCCGCAATACTCAGATGACGATTTTTGACGAGCCGGAGGCCGGCATAGATTTATGGAGCTTCCAGAATCTGATTCGTGTTTTTGAGAAAATGCATGAATCCAGCCATAGAAATATACTGATCATTTCCCATCAGGAACGGATTTTAAATATTGCCGATGAGATTGTTATGATCGCCAATGGCGAGTTAAAGGCCATGGGTACGAAGGAAGAAATCCTCCCGCAGATTTTCGGTACCGTGTCCGCTGCTGCGCCGTCAGGCTGCGGCTGTAAATTTTATGAAATGCAGAATGAATAATGCCGGTTTGGAGGAAGAAAAATGGATGAGATCAGATTACAATTATTAAAAGAAGTGGCCGGACTACACGATATTCCCACCGGCGCCTATAATATCCGTGAAAACGGAAAGAGCATCGGCCGCAGCTCCACGGAGGAGATCGAGATCGTTCCTATGGATGACGGCCGGGGGTTAAATATATATGTGAAGCCTGGAACAAAGAAAAAGAGCCTGCATATACCGGTCATCATCAGTGAGTCCGGCCTGTCGGAAGTGGTGTATAATAACTTCCATATTGGCGCGGACTGCGACGTGACCATTATCGCCGGCTGCGGCATCCACAACGGCGGCAGCGCCGCCAGCCGCCATGATGGAATCCACAGCTTTTTTATCGGTGAAAATTCAAAAGTAAAGTATGTGGAAAAGCACTATGGCAGTGGTGACGGCAATGGCGAGCGGATTATGAATCCTGAGACGATCGTGGAGATGGCAAAAAACAGCTATATGGAGATGGAGACTGTACAGATCAGGGGTGTGGATTCGACCATCCGAAAAACCCACGCCGAGCTGGCTGACGGCGCCCGTCTGGTCGTTATGGAGCGCCTTATGACCCATGGCAATCAGACCGCGGAAAGCTATTTTGATGTGAAGCTGGACGGCCATGAATCGGGAGCAAATATCGTTTCGCGCTCCGTTGCCCGGGATAATTCCTATCAGAAGTTTGTTTCTGAGCTGATCGGCAATGCGGCCTGCAACGGCCATACAGAGTGTGACGCCATTATTATGGACAATGCCAGGATCGCCGCAGTGCCTGAGCTTCAGGCCAATCATACGGATGCGGCACTGATCCATGAGGCGGCCATCGGAAAGATTGCCGGTGAGCAGATCATCAAGCTGATGACGCTTGGTCTTACGGAAGCCGAAGCCGAAGAAAAGATCGTGGACGGTTTCCTTAAATAAATAAGGAGGATGTACATGGGAAGAGTACTTATTAAAAATGCAAAAGCGATCGTTACCTGCGATGACCGTGATCAGGTGTTTTATGATGCCGACATGCTTATTGACGGACCAAAGATCGTAAAGATCAAAAAAGGCCTGTCCGATGATCCGCTGCTGATGACCGGGCCATTGGCCGAAGGTATGGAGGTGATCGATGCTTCGGATAAATTCGTCTATCCGGGGCTTGTTAATACCCACCATCATTTTTTCCAGACCTTTGTGCGCAACCTGACAACCATCGATTATCCGAACCTTACGGTCATGGATTGGATCGATAAAATTTACCGTATTTTTCAGAAAATCGATGACGACGTGATTTATTATTCATCACTGACCGCCATGGCCGACCTGATAAAGCACGGCTGCACCTGTGCCTTTGACCATCAGTACTGCTATACGACGGCTACCGGAAAGCGCCCGGTGGACCGGCAGATGGAGGCGGCCGCGCAGCTTGGGATACGCTATCATGCCGGGCGGGGCGGCAATACGCTGGAGCGGGAAAATGGCAGCTCCATCCCGGAAGCCATGGTGGAATCGACCGATGAATTTATCCGTGATTGTGACCGGCTCATCGGCCTTTATCACGACGCGGCGCCCTATTCGATGCGTCAGATCGTAGTTTCGCCATGCCAGCCGATCAATTGCTATAAGGAAACCTTTGAGGAATCCGTAAAGCTGGCCCGGGATAAGGGGGTCCGTCTGCACACCCATCTGGGCGAGGGGGAAAGCGAGGGCATAAAGGAGCGCTATGGTGTTCGCAGTGTTGAGTGGTGCGAGTCCATGGGCTTTGTGGGCCCCGATGTGTTCGTGGCGCACGCGTGGGAGCTGACGCCGGAGGAATACAAGGTGCTGGCACGCACAGGTACCGGCGTTTCTCATTGTCCGGCACCGGCAGTGCTTGGCGGTTTCCCGATCCTTGACATTAAATGGATGCAGGCGCAGGGCATTGTTGTCAGCCTTGGCTGCGACGGCTCAGCGACCAATGACAGTTCCAACCTTTTAGATACGCTGCGGATGGCATATCTCATGCAGGCGTATCACACAAAGGCCCGGGGCGGCTGTGTGACTGCCTATGATATGTTAAAGATCGCCACGATCAACGGCGCAAAAACACTTGGCCGTATGGATCTGGGATCTTTGGAGGAGGAAAAGGGCGCCGATCTGTTTATGATCGATACCAAAGGTCTGGAGCTTACCGGGGCGATCCATGACCCGAAAAATCTGCTGGCCCGCGCCGGCGTCACAGGTCCTGTATGGCTGACTATGGTCAATGGCCGGGTTGTCTTTCGGGATGGACATCTGACCGGTGTTGATGAAGAACGTCTGGCCCGGGAAGGTGAAGCTGCCTGTACGAAGGTGCTCCGGGATCAGTTCCGTTCCATCTGGATTTAGAAAATGAATAAAATCTCCTAAACCGCTTATAATGTAATTAATACAAAAATACATTCACCCGGTTTAGGAGGTTTTTTTATGCCATATATTAAAAATATTTATGCCCGTGAAGTTTTGGATTCCAGAGGAAATCCCACAGTGGAGGTGGAGGTGTATACCCAGTGCGGCGCCTGCGGCAGCGCCATCGTGCCATCGGGAGCATCCACCGGTATTTATGAAGCGCTGGAGCTTCGGGATGACCAGCCCCGGCGTTATATGGGCAAGGGCGTTTTAAAGGCTGTGGAAAATGTCAATACGATCATCCAAAAAAAGCTTGCGGGCATGTGTGTTTACGATCAGGTCGGCATCGATAAAGCGATGATCACCCTGGACGGCACGGAAAATAAAAGTGTTCTGGGTGCCAATGCCATTCTGGGTGTATCCATGGCCTGTGCAAAAGCCGCTGCAGCCTGCCTGTCTCAGCCGCTTTATCGTTATCTGGGCGGTTTTTTTGCCAAAACACTGCCAGTGCCCATGATGAATATATTAAATGGCGGAGCCCACAGTAACAACGGTCTCAGCTTTCAGGAATTTATGATCATGCCCACCGGAGCACCGGATATCCGCGAGGCAGTGCGCATGGGCTCTGAGGTGTTCCATCATTTAAAGAAGCTGTTAAACAGTGAGGGCTATTCCACCGCCGTGGGCGATGAGGGCGGCTTTGCACCGGATTTTTCTTCCAATGAAAAGGCGCTGCAGTTTATTGTCCGGGCCATCGAGGAAGCCGGATATCAGCCGGGCCGGGATATCAGTCTGGCATTGGATGTGGCCGCCAGCGAACTCTGGCTTAATGGCAAGTATCAGATCAGCGATAAAGAGGCTCTTGAAATGTCCACCAAGGAGCTTATTGAATATTATGAATATTTATGTGAAAAATATCCGATCCGTTCCATCGAGGACGGTCTGGATCAGGATGACTGGGATGGCTGGGAGGAAATGACCCGCAGACTTGGCTCAAAGATAAGCCTTGTGGGCGACGACTTTTTTGTGACCAATTCCAAGCGTCTGCACATGGGTATTCAGAAAAATGCCGCCAATGCTATTTTGATCAAAGTAAATCAGATCGGTACATTGACGGAAACCTTTGACGCTATCGAGATGGCCAAATGCGCCGGATATGATACGGTGATTTCCCACCGCTCTGGTGAGAGTGAGGATACGACCATCGCGGATATCGCCGTGGCTGTCAACGCCGGACGTATTAAAACCGGCTCTTTGTCCAGAGCGGACCGGACGGCAAAATATAACCGGCTCCTGCGTATTTATGACGAGCTGGGCGACCGTGCGGATTACGGAAAACGCCGATAACAAAAATATATACTGTTCCTGAGGTCCGCGATAAAATCAATGCTTAACAGGCTTTCACCAGTTTTTGTCTGGATGAGCACTGTACCTGTCGCCTGCCTCAGTGAACAGTATGGAAATTTTTTACGTTTCAGTTTGAGAAAGTTGATTAAAACATTTGCAAAATGACCCCGGAGATGCTACTATATATGTGGTTGATTTAGTCAAATAAATCAAAAAATCAAAGCCGCTGCATGGGTGTTCGGATATCCGATTTTTGCCGGACTCCAGGCGCAGGCAGGCTGCCGGTTTCCAGGGGAAAAGCGGTGGCTAAAAATACATAAGGAGATGCAAAACTATGAAAAACGGTAAAGTTCAGATTGGTATCATCGGCTGCGGTGGTATCGCAAACCAGAAACATCTGCCATCTTTGAAAACTCAGAAGGATCGTGTAGACCTCGTTGCTTTCTGTGATATCATCGAGGAAAGAGCAATCAAAGCTGCGAAAGAATACGGCACACCAGATGCCAAGATCTACACAGATTATAATGAATTACTGGCAGATCCGGAAATCGATTCTGTAAACGTTCTTACTCCGAACGTTGCACATTGCCCGATCACTGTAGCTGCATTTAAAGCAGGCAAGCACGTTATCTGCGAAAAACCTATGGCTCATAATCCTGAAGCTGCAAAACAGATGATGGATGCATGGAAAGAATCCGGAAAGAAATTTACTATCGGTTATCAGAACCGTTTCAGACCTGAGGTTCAGGCTGTACATAAAGCCTGCGAAGCTGGCGAACTGGGTGAAATTTATTATGCAAAAGCCCATGCCGTACGCCGCAGAGCTGTTCCTACATGGGGCGTATTCCCGAACAAGGCATTACAGGGCGGCGGACCATTGATCGATATCGGAACACATGCTCTGGATATCACCTTATGGTGTATGAACAACTACGAGCCAGACAGAGTTCTCGGTTCCGTATACTATAAATTAGGCCACCTTCCTCAGGCTGTTGAAGGCAATCTTTTCGGACCCTGGGATCCTGAAACTTATGAAGTTGAAGATTCCGCTATGGGCTTCATCAAGATGAAGAACGGCGCTACTGTAAATCTGGAAGCCTCCTGGGCATTAAATATCCTGGATTCCAGAGAAGCATCCACAACACTTTGCGGTACAAAGGCCGGCGCAGAAGTGCGTTCCGGTATGAGCTACCAGAACAATGAACTGATCTACAACAGAGGTGCTAACGGTCTTCTTATGGAAGAGCACATCTCCGGAACCGGTCAGGTCGCTTACTTTGAAGGCGGCGCTTCCGAGCCTGGCGCTCTTGAAGCAAAACAGTGGATCGATGCCATCGTTGAGGACAAAGATCCGTTAGTACTGCCGGAGCAGGCTTTCGTTGTTACTCAGATCCTGGATGCTATCTACAAATCCGATGCTGAAGGCAAAGAAATCGTATTCTAATAAAAACTGAACAAACGCAACGCAGTCTATAAGCTGTACAATATACCTGTGGCACTTAATCAAGTGCCCCAAGACCATATTGTACAGCTTTTTTTGCGCGAAGCAACGAGCCACACAGGGGAGCTCGCTCACCTGCGTGGCGACTGCCGCGACCCGGTGGAGCAAAGCGGAACCGGGTGTGTGTTTCGGCTGTAAAAATCATCTAAAATTCGTAAAATGTATAAAAACAGTAGGAAGTATCCTCAATATATTGTATAATGAACATTGGAGTGGCCAGAATTCCTTTGTGGATTCAATGTATATTTTAATTTAAAGAGGTATTTATGAAAAATAAAAAAAGAACCCTTTTGTTCCCCGTGGTCCTGTGCGCTGCCGCCGTTATCGCCGCCGGTGTCCTCTGGGCAAGATCCGGACGGCGCAGCCCGGCCCCAAAAGTCTGGGAAAACAGTATATTTTCATGGGAAGGCGAGTACATGCTTCCGGAGTACGAGGAACGTATCAATCAGCTTATGGAACGGCTTGATTGCCGTGCCATCTATCAGGAAATCCCTGCGGATGCCGACAATGATCTTGTGTTGGATTTTCTGGAACGGAGTCACAAAAACGGGTATCAGATCTACTATCTGACAGGACAGGCTCAGTGGGGGCTTTCCGATGGCGCCCCCATGCTGGAGGAATTAAAAAGAGTTGAAGCCTTAAACCGCATGGCGGACGGTGAAAGCGGTTTTGCCGGCATTGTCTGGGATGTGGAGCCTTACGTGCTGGATGCATGGGATGAGGACCCGGAAGCATGTATGGAGCAGCTCGTAAAAAACTGCATCTTCGTTTATGAGCAGATGCAGCGTTCCGGTATGAATATGATCGTGTGTATCCCTCACTTTTATGACCATAAGGGGTTCGGGGATGCGCTGGAGCGGCTGATCAAATCCGGCTGCGATGCAGTGGCTGTGATGAACTATAATAAAAACGATGAGGCCGGACAGATTGCTTTTGAGGTGGAAGCTGCCAGGAAATATAACAAAGGCATCCTCCACATCACAGAAATGCAGGCGCCGGGAAAACACGATCTGACTGAAAATAATACGTATTACAGCGACGGCATCGATGCTGCAGCCAAAAGCCATCAGCGCCTGGCGCAGACCTTCGACTATGAACGCCTGGGCTTTTCCTGGCACTATCTGCGGCCGCTGCTGGAACTTTCGGAGGCGGAAAGCGATGAATGAGGTGTTACGTCAGGAGAAAAAATATTTGCTCACCCATGAGCAGTTTAGGCGGATGGACCATCTGTTTGGCCAGATACTTCATCCCGATGAACATAATGGCGCAAACGGCTATTGCGTCCGAAGCCTATATTTTGACACGCTGGATGAAAAAGACTTTTACGACAAGGAGGATGGCATCGAGCTGCGCCGTAAAATACGTCTGAGGATCTATGCGCCGGATAATGATTTTGCCATGCTGGAGATGAAGCAGAAGCAGGGAGAAAATCAGAAGAAGCGTTCACTTAAAATTAGCCGGGCTGATGCGCAGACATTATGCCGGAGCGATTATAGCTGTCTTTTGAACTACGATTCCGCCTTTGCCCGGGAGTGCTATGGCCTTATGAACATGCTGTGCTACCGGCCCAAATCCATTGTGGAATACCGTCGGAGGGCTTATGTGGCCCATGAAAATAAGACGAGGATCACTTTTGATTTTAATATACAGGCGACGGAGAGTGATTTCCAGCTGTTTTCAAAGCAGCTAAATATGGCTCCGGTATTTGATCCTTATCTGACCGTGCTGGAAGTGAAATTTAACGGCTTCCTTCTCAGCTATATCAAGCAGATCGTCAATATGGAGGGCAAGCTCCCGACGTCTGTGAGTAAATACTGCCTGTCAAGGAGCACAGGGCTTCATTATCTGTTCTGATGAAATCGATAGTAACTGTTTAGCCCTTTCCGTTTTGATAAAATCTATACAAAGGATGTGTTTCAATGAAAAAATATCTCTATTCGCTATTTGAGGAGTCCGGTACCCTATCGGTGGAAGAAATTTTTCTTCATGTAATTATTGCCCTTATATTAGGCTGCGTCATCTATCTGTCCTACTACTTTACCCATGCCGGCGGTGTGTATTCTAAAAAGTTCAATGTATCGCTGATGACACTGACGGTACTTACCGCCACGGTTATGACGGTGATCGGCAATAATATCGCTCTGTCTTTAGGTATGGTGGGCGCCCTGTCCATCGTTCGTTTCAGGACTGCGATCAAGGATTCCCGGGATACGACCTATATATTCTGGACGATCATCGTGGGCATCTGCTGCGGCGTGGGGGATTATGTCGTCGCCGTGGTGGGCAGCGCTGCAGTTTTTGTTGTCCTTCTTATTCTTGGCAGGGTTAAAAATGATAATCGTATACTGCTCATCATCCGGGGAGCGAGAAACATGGAGCGCCGGGTGGAGGCCATCGTTTTTGACTATTTTGACGCCCGGGCCATGCTTCGGGTTAAAAATACAAGCCGCGAGAGCATTGAACTGATTTTTGAAATGCCCCGGCGCATTTACATGAAATCCAATAAAAAAGAGAAAAGTATTACGGAAATGATTTATGAGCTGGAGGCCATTGAGTATGTGAACATAGTTACTCAAAATGACGAGATCAGCGGGTGATGCGCATGAACCATAAAAAAATATATATAATCCTTGTGACGGCACTGTTGGCGCTGGTCCTCCTGATTGCAAAGAGGACGGAGCCGGAGCTGGTGCGCAGCCAGCAGCATCTGACCTATAATACGGAAATAGAGGATACAAATCTGTCCATCGATGCCGATCGCTTTTCCTCCAAACTGCCGGTGGTGAGTATTCAAACCGGTGGGCAGACGATTCCCGGAAAGCCGGGGCGGGGGCAGCATGTTTCGGAGATTGAAAATTCATTTATCCAGGCGGACGTTGAAATATTTGACAGAGAAGGACAGCTCCATGCATTGTCAGATGCACCGGACTTGAAAAGTGATATTCAGATCCGTATTCGTGGAAATTCTTCCAGATATTTTGAAAAAACCGGATTTATGATGAAATTTATCGATAGTTCGGGCAATAAATCATCGCATAAGGTTATGGGCATGGAGAAAAATAATTCGTGGGTACTTAATGGGCCGTTTTTAGATAAAACACTTATGCGGAACTATATGTGGTATAACCTTTCCGGACAGCTTATGGAATGGGCGCCGGATGTGCGGTTCTGTGAGCTGTTTATCGACCAGGTCTATCAGGGGCTTTATCTGATGGTGGAACAGATCGATGTGGGTGAAGGGCGGATCAATATTTCCAAATATGACGGTAAATCTCCGGTATCCAGCTATATCCTCCATATGGATCGCGACAGTGTCAATAATTATGAAAATCTGGATAATTTTACGGAATATACGTACCGTCTGGCAAGCCAGGGGGAAGTAAAATATCCCGGCGAGAACCTGATCAATGAAGCTGTACTCGATTATATAAATAAGGACTTTTCCATGTTTGAAAAAGCATTATATTCATATGATTATGATACAAAGCTTTATGGCTATAAAAATTATATTGATGTATCAAATTTTGTCGATTATTTTATTATAAATGAGGTGACAAAAAATCTGGATGCGGGAACCTACTCGACTTATTTTTATAAGGATGTGGCAG
Source organism: Lachnospiraceae bacterium (assembly GCA_902363555.1). Lineage (GTDB taxonomy): Bacteria > Bacillota > Clostridia > Lachnospirales > Lachnospiraceae > Catenibacillus. Next base: position 613,030 of record CABJAM010000003.1, read on the forward strand.
GAAAGCTGAAAATGGCTGTCTGGGATTTTAATAATTGCTGTGATAATTATGAGGAAAGCCGTTCAACGACCGATGGTTTTTTCCTGCCCTCAAAAACCTGGTTTTTTATGCTTTGCAAGGACGAGGCGTTTGTTGAGCAGGTGATCCAAAGATACCGACAGCTTCGACAGGGGATATTGTCGGATGAGGATATAAGCGCCTATATTGAAAATGTTTCATCCTATCTTGGCAGTGCTGTGGATCGTAACTTTCAGGTGTGGGGCTTTTCCTTTCTGCCGGAAAATGACCGGCTGCCCCAGGCGGACCGACGGCTGGATTCATATGGGGCTGCGCTTGATCAGTACCACTCATGGCTTTTAAAACGTCTGGAATGGCTGGATGGCAATATCGACGTCCTTCGGTCGTACAGCCACGAATCTGTGAATAAGAAATATAACCATTAAGCAGGAGGAGCCATGAAAAAGTTTTTGGCTGGTGCAGCAACGCTCATTATTCTTTTATATTTGTTGAATACCGCATATTATACGTGGGGCTTTTATATCGATCTGCACCCGGAAACACCGGTGAGCTTTGCGGTGCAGGTCCGGGAAAAGGAGATATATATGGATTCGGGGAGCGGCTTTGAACCTTTCCATATCCGCGGGGTAGATATGGGGGCAGGGATTCCCGGCCATTTTGCCACAGACTATGCCATTGATAAGGAAACATATATGCGGTGGTTTGGTGAGATCAAGGCGATGGGGGCAAATACGATCCGCGTCTATACATTGCTTGGCCCGGCGTTCTATGAGGCCGTTTATGAATATAATGCAGGGAATCCGGACCCGCTGTATATTATTCATGGTGTTTGGGTCAATGACTATGTGCAAAACTCCCATGTGGACGCCTATGATGACTCTTTTTTAGATACATTTATAAAGGACTGCCGCACATTGGTGGATGTCATTCATGGACGAAAAAAGCTGAATCTTGGTTACAGTACTTCCAGTGCCAGCGGCAGTTACACAAAGGATATATCTTCCTGGGTGCTTGGGTACATCCTGGGTGTGGAGTGGGAGGATGTGACGGTAGCTTATACGGACCAGATGCAAAGCGATAAAAGCGTGTATATGGGTGAATATATGTATACATCACCGGAAGCCACGCCGTTTGAAGCGATGCTGGCGCAGACCGGTGATGAGCTCATCCGCTATGAAAGCGATAAATATAAGCAGCAGCGGCTGGTAGCCTTTTCAAATTGGCCCACAACAGACCCTTTAAGCTATCCGGAGGAGGTACTGCGCTTATTTATGAAATGTGCCCAGGTCGATGTGGAGCACATCCTCTCAACGGATAAGTTTCTTGCAGGGCAGTTTGCTTCGTATCATGTGTACGCTTATTATCCCGATTATCTGAGCTATTATGAAAGCTGGAAAACGCAAGCTGTGGGCCGCCGGTGGCTGGAGGACGGACAGTATAATACGTATGGCGCTTATTTGGACATGTTGAATCAGCACCATACGATGCCGGTGATCATATCCGAGTATGGTGTACCTACTTCCAGGGGGATTGCTCAAAATGATATTACAAAAACGCGGACTCAGGGATATATGTCGGAAAAGGACCAGGGCCAGGCAATCATCGATTCTTATGAGGATATAAAAAAGGCCGGCTGTGCGGGCAGTATTATATTTACATGGCAGGATGAATGGTTCAAACGGACGTGGAATACGATGGCAAATGTGGATCTGACAAAAACCCCGTTCTGGAGCGATTATCAGACCAATGAGCAGTATTTCGGCCTGCTTTCCTTTGATCCGGGAAAAGAAGAAAGCATCTGTTATACGGATGGGGATGTGAGCGAATGGTCTGAGTCCGACCGGATATTGTCAAATCCGGATTTTGACTTATATGGGAAATATGATGAAAAATATATTTACCTGCGCATTCACGGCCGTTTTGACTTTGAAAATGAAAAATTGTATATCCCTGTGGATGTGACGCCAAAAACAGGCAGCTATTATGCAAGGGCGGAGGGGCTGCGTTTTGAGCGCCCGGCAGATTTTCTGATCATCCTGGATGGTGAGGAAAATAGCCGCATACTTGTCCAGGAACGTTATGATGCGTTCCGGGCGGTCTTTTATGAAAACTTTGGCGGGGAAAATCCGTTTATCCATCCGCCGGATAAGGATTCTCCGGAATTTGTACCTGTTTATCTGGCGCTGCAGATCGGGCAGGTCATGGACCCGTTGACCGATACGCACGCATTGCAAAAATTTGAAACCGGCCGGTTGACTTATGGCAATGGGAACCCGGACAGTGAGGATTTTAATTCACTTTCGGATTTTATTATCCATGGCGATGATGTGGAGATTCGCCTGCCCTGGCAGCTTCTGAACTTTTCAAACCCATCGGAAATGCAGATCCACGACGATTACTATGAGCATTTCGGCATAGAAAATCTGGGGATCGACAGCATTTACCTTGGTGTGGGCACAGAAGGCAGCGGACGTATCGCTATGGGCGCTCTTGATCTGGAGGGCTGGGGCCGGAAGGTGACCAGTCACGAGCGGCTAAAGCAATCCTATTATATGATCAGAGATTACTGGAAGCAGGAGGATAACGCCAAAAATCTTAAGTAAACCGGCATAAAACTCAGAGAGGAGGGGCTTATGCACGTTTTATCCATCAAACCTGAAATGGTTTTGTATTTTTATATGGCCAACTGTATTGCCGTTCTTATCTTTAATATTATCTATATATTTATCGACAAATACCAGGGCCGCCGCAATAAGAAACGCAGTACCCGGCTTGAGGCAATGATACGCGGACAACTGGAGCTTTTGGCGGCGGGCAGGCCGGTGGCGCCGGAGCATATAAAGCAGCTTAAACGGATGTTAAAGCGGCTGACAAAGCTGAAAGCTTTTGAGGATTCCCTGGGCGCTGTGCCGTCAAAGGCGCTGGACGGATATGTACGGCAGCTACGCCCGGTATTTATAGCCCTGACGTCGGTTTATGAAAAAAGAGACTTTATTGAGCAGGCTTATTTTGCCTGGCTTATTGAAAAACTGGGCGTTGATCGGGGGCAGGTTTCCTATGACGCCATCATCAACCTTCTTCTGTCCATGGTTTCCCGCCCGGATGTCCATGTGCGGGAAAATGCGCTGAAGGCGCTGTATTCCATCGGTTTTGCAGATGCGGTCCTGTCGGCCTGGACGATTATGGAAAACGGTGAGATCAATCACAGTGTCAAGCTGCTCACCGACGGCCTTTTAAGCTTTAGCGGTGACCGGCAGGCACTGGCAGAGCTTTTGTATTCCCGGAGAAAGCATTTTTCTCAAAGGCTGAACCTGCCGGTCATGCAGTTTATCCGTTTTGAGAGCGGGAACTTTTGCCAGGAATTTTTAGAGCTTTTGCAACAGGACGCGGAGGATAAGGAACTGCGCCTGGAAGCGATCCGCTATCTGGGCCGTTATCCTTACGCTCCGGCCCGCGGTACACTCCAGCAGTTGATCCGTTATGAGGAATATATTGACTGGGAATTTGCCGCCATGTCGGCCAGAGCCCTGGCCAATTATCCGGGGGCGGATACGGAAACCGCATTAAAGGAAGGGCTGCACGCCAGAAACTGGTACGTTCGCCTCAACTGTGCGGAAGCACTGGTGGATGGCCTTAAGCTTCCCGTGCTGAAGCTTTACGATGTTTATAACAGCCGGGACCGGTATGCCCGGGAAATCCTGCAATATGTTTCCGAAAAGTCCGATATAAAGAACCAAAGCTTAAAGCTGGAGGACGTCGATGTTTGATACAATAAAATGGTTTTATTCCGCTGTGGGTGTGATCTTTGTCATTTATCTTCTGGGCTACTCCACATTTCTGCTGGCGTCCGTCCTGCTTGGGGCACTGGAGCTGTACAGGGATCGAAAGCGGCTGCGTTACCATAATGAACTGACCCATGACTACTATGTGCCGGTATCCGTTATTGTTCCGGCTTACAACGAGGAGATAACCGTCGCCGATACGGTGCGTTCCCTACTGACACTGGATTACAGACTTTTTGAAATTGTGGTTGTGGACGATGGCTCAAAGGATGCCACCACACAGGTGCTGATCGATGCTTTCCATTTAAAAAAGGTCAGCCGTCCCATCAACCGTCGGGTGAAATGTAAAAAAGAGATCCATGTGTATGAAGCGCTTATAAATAATGTCCATCTGACGCTGATCCAAAAGGAAAATGGCGGCAAGGCGGATGCCCTGAATATGGGGATCAACGCGTCGCGCTATCCTTATTTTATTTGTATGGACGCCGATAGCGCCCTGCAAAAGGACTCCCTGACAAATATTGTCCGCCCGGTAATGGAGGACGATACCATCGTCGCTGTGGGAGGGATGGTAAGAATATCCAATTGCGCCACGCTCCATAATGGACGATTGGTCGATTATCATATTCCATGGAATCCGGTGGTGGGCACGCAGATATTGGAATATGACCGGTCATTTATGGCTTCGCGGATATTTCTTGATAAATTCAATGGCAATCTGATCATTTCCGGGGCCTTCGGATTGTTTAAGAAGGATGCGGTCATGGATGTGGGCGGCTATGATACGACGACCATGGGAGAGGATATGGAGCTGGTGGTCAAGCTTCATGCTTTCTGCCGTATGAACAAGCTGCCGTACAGTATCCGCTATGCCCCGGATGCGATATGCTGGAGCCAGTGCCCGTCCACCATAAAGGATCTGCGCAAGCAGCGCCGCCGCTGGTATCTGGGGCTTTATCAGTGTCTTAAAAAGCATCGTAAAATGTTTTTTTCACCGGGCTTTGGCGTTGTGGGCTACGTATCCTACTTATATTATCTGCTCTATGAGCTGCTGTCGCCATTTATCGAGCTTTTTGGCCTGCTGACCATTGCCATGGCCTATGCGGTCAATTTGATCAACGTACCGTTTATGATTTTGTTTTTTATGATTTATGCCGCATATGGTGCTGTGCTGACCATCACTGCCTTTTTTGCACGGATCTATACCCAGAATATAAAGCTGTCGGTGCTGGATGTGGTCAAAGCTGTCTATCTGTGCATCGTCGAGAGCGTGTGCTTCCGTTTTATCCAGGCATTCACGCGGATGACCGCATTTTTCGGATATAAGAAAAAGAAAAACGTCTGGGGCCAGATCCAGAGACAGAAGATGAATCTGGATAAGCCTGAAAATAAGGCGGCGGAGGAGAGCAGTGCTCTGGAAAAACCTGAAAATAGGCCATCGGGGGAGAGCGGTGCTCTGGAAAAAACTGAAAATAAGCCGGCGGGGAAGAGCAATGTTATGGAAAATGACAAGAGAGCGCGCAATGCTCTGAAAAATGATAAGGGAGAGGAGGGCTGTGATAATGCGAAGCGTTAATGTTAGCCAAAGCGCTGTGTTTCTGAAAAATAAATACGCAGGGCACAGGTTGTGCCTGTCTGTTCTTGCTTTTATGAGCGCGCTGATCCTGGGCGTTATCCCGGTATTTGCTGCTGAGGCGGATGACGCTGTGGAATCAGATGAGGTTTATATTGCGGGAATGCCGGATGCCTGGCCATTGGAGTATTATGACCGGCAAAGCGGCACCTACAAAGGTGTGTGGACGGATTTACTGCAAATAACGGCGGAGAACGCCGGAATCCGGGTCCGGTACATTGAGCCGTCTTCTGAGGACCGGCGGTTGTCATTGGCAAAAAAACGGCAGGTGGATGCCGTGTCAGCCATCGGTTTAAGCGATGATGAGCTTACCGGGGCCGGTCTGGTCCACGGAGCACAGGGGCTCTCCTTTTATGAGGACGGTCATCTTATGAATATGGCGCTGGCCTATACGGAAAGTATGCCCTTAGCCGTCCGGGAAGCTTTGGAGCGTGGGTTAGAAGATATCGACGAAGATCAGTTATCGGCTTTATTTATGAAATATTCAGTAAAAGCGGACGGGCCAAATCAGTGGACGGTTGTATTCCTTGGGGTATCTGCTGCCATGATGCTTGTGGCCGTCTGGCTGCTGATCCTGTTTGTGCGCAAAAGACGTCTGCTGCAGCGGACCTTATATGTGGATGATGTGACCCAGTCGGACAACTTTCAGAGCTGGAAGAAAAAATACGGGGAGCAGATCACCTACGAAAACTGCCAGCATTATGCAGTTTTATATATGTATACCGGCGTTGAGAGTATCAGCCGCATTTATGGCCTTCGGGAAGCCTCCCGGGCCCTCAGGCTGATCGCCAGTGCCTGCGGGGCGGTCATCAAGGAGCCGGAGGGCGTCGCCGCGCGTTTTAATGAATATAACTTTGTCATATACATACAGTATACCAGTGTTGAATCCATCAAAGACCGGCTTAAAAAGATATATAATCTGATCCAGGACGAACTGACGGAACAGAAGAAAAAGTACTTTCTGGATATGCATACGGGCATTTATTGCCTGACCAATAGAGACACGGACCCTCTGCGTGCTGTCCAGTTCAGTGAGGTGACCATGGAATACGCCCGGAAAAATGTTTTGGATTGCAGCGTATACAGTGAGCTCATAGAGCAGAAAACCATTGCCGGCTATGCCATGGAACACGAGGTGATCCATGGCATGATCCAGCATGAATTTGTCATGTACCTGCAGCCGGTCGTCCATCTGGCCGATGGCAGTGTGTGCGGCGCCGAAGCGCTGGCGCGCTGGCGTCATCCGAACCGTGGCCTGCTCACCCCGGAGGAATTTATGGGGATCGTGAAGCGCAAGCAATTGACCGGAAAGCTGAATATGGACATCTTTGAGCAGGGCTGCCGTCTTTTAAAGGCGCAAAAGGAGAAGGGCCGCACCATGACAATGGTTTTCAATTTTACCGTGGAAAATGTGGGCGATCTCCAATTTGCCCGGAGCCTGCATGATACGGCCAGGCGGTATGACCTTCAACCGGAGCAGATGATCATTCAACTGAATCAGGTGGTGGAGATCAGCCGTTCCAGAGCCTACATGCAGACCTTAAAGCAACTGGCAGATTATGGCTTTGATGTTTACCTGGCAGGTCTTGAGCTGGACCGGGTATTCTTCGATTACCTGGAATGTAACATCCGGGGGATAAAACTCCGCCGGGAGCTGATTCGGCAGCTTGAGCGCCCGGAGGGCCGCAAGGTCGTGGAGGGGATCGTCAATTTCTGTCACGACCTTGGACTTCGGGTGCTGTGCACCGGTATTGAAAACGAGGCTCAGGCAGGGTTTCTTAAAAAACTTGGGTGCGAGCTGGCTTCGGGTTATTATTTTTACTATCCTTTGAGCCTGGAGGCGTTTGAACAGGTGGTGGGAGAGGGGAGTAAAACAGAGACGGGAACGAAGGCTGAAAAGCTGGTGATGGAAGAAAAGTAGATGAAAGAATGAGATTATTAGTAAAAGGCCGCCGGATTTTGGAAAATTCAAAATCCCGGCGGCTTTTTGCGCGAAGCAAGGAGCCACATTCTGGCGAAACGGAGTGAAGCCGGATTCTATTCTGCTAAGTACAGCTTACGGTACTCAATGGAGAGCAGTGATACAAGCATGTCGAAGCAGAAGGAATCCACAATATGAAGGTTGCCGTTAAAGCAAAGCAGGAAATCCGCCAGCTTGTTGAGCTTTGAATACTTCGTATTGGAAATCAAAATGATCTTTACATGGTTCGCCTTTAGAAGCGTAATAATGTCATCAATATATTTGGCTTCCAGTCGTTCCGGCTTTAATATGACGGCGATACTGTCTTCTCCCAGTGTTTTCGCGTATTCTGTCTGGTCCTGGGGCGTCTGACAGAAGGTGACCTCATGCTTGGTCATCAGCAGATCGGCCTGCAGATACTGAAGCTGATAGGAGGGCACGCATGAAAACAGACCAACCCTCTGGTGGCTGTGGAGACTTTCAACAATCTCGTGGATATATTCTTTGGGAAAGGACTTCTTCAGGCTTTCCGAATACTGGCTGATCTGAAAAAGGAAAGATGCGCTTTCGCTGTCCTCGCCGTCGAAAGATGTGTCCACTGAGACAAAACGGTTGTTATAATTATAATTGGATACCGCCTGCGCCAATTCGCTTTTAAAGGAGCCATAGGAATCGTACCCCAATTTTTTGCAGAAACGGCTGATTGTCGGTGCCGAAACATAGCACATTTCAGCAATCTCATGGATACTGGCATTTTTGATCCGGTCCAGATTTTGCAAAATATTCTGTGCGACTTTGTAATAAATATCCGATGGGCTCGTGCAGTTTAAAAAATTGATGAGTGCAATGTATGCATTCAAAGCGATGCCTCCTTAAAATGACTTTATCGAGTGTTAATAATTTCACTTTGTGGAACCGTTCAGAGGGGCCGAACCGAAAAGCATATGACCTCGTATATGGCCATTAGAAATTGCTTTGCGATGGGCCCCATATGCCCGTGACCTTTTCGATTTCGTGCGGTTGTACGGTTTGCACAGTAAATGTGCAAAATGATCTGAACTGTTTCCACTTTGTACAATAACGGCGGACTTTCGTTCGGCCGTTTTTTGCTTAAAAAAATAGTGTGAAAACGACCAGCAGGTTTTTTGCTAGTATTCTTTGGGATATGACTTTGAACTGCTGATTGTAGTCTTTTGACCACCGGCTTTTTCCTTTTGTGTAAGGATTAATTGAGTTGTGGTGGTTTGCTTGGGAATATACGTTGTTTTTATTATACAATGAAATGACTGGATTTGCAATAAGGGAATAGGGAGTTAGTGGGGATTGCGGGGGATGACTCAATTGTGGGGGAGGTTCTAGAGAGGAGATGGGTAGTGAGCGGTGTTGGCGGAAACGGAAAGTAGGAAATTGTTCATTGTGGTTTTAATGGGCAACTTTGGGAATGGGATGGAGCGTTGATTGAGAGAGAAGGAGCGTACAGGAGGAGGGGAGGAAAGGTTTTAGATGTGTAAGGTGTGAAGTGTAGGGATGTGCTTGGCGGGCAAAATGAATGAAATTCGGAAAAGGGAATTTGTAAGGAGAAGTGGAAAAATGCAGATGATGTGCTTGAATATTATGAAATGGAGGGTGATAGAAAATTTAAAATGTAATGATAACTATTACTATAATTGCTTGCGAAGCCTTATAAAATCTGCGAATACTTTTTGGAATATAAGGTTGAGTTTTGCTGGAATTTATGTATATTAATTTTATATTTGCCTAATAATATGTTATATAGATGGAGAAATGGTGGATTCTTAAAGTTTGATTACAGTCTTTATATCAGGAAGTCTAGAATATTAATTCTTATTGTGTTATGTATTTAACAATCTAATTAAGCTACCCTTATTAATGATTCGTAAAGTATTTTACTTTACGATAACAGGTTTCCCCATAGATGGGGTATTTTATTTATCCGGTTATTGGAAATTTAAAGAGTTCGTTAATTTATGAACATATAGTGCTTTATTTTGGAGGAAGAATGTGAAAAAAATCGATATCCACTGCCATATCCTGCCTGGCCTGGATGACGGCGCTGAATCCGTAAAAAGGAGTTTGTCCATGATCCGTATGGCTTCGGGGCAGGGAATTTCAGCAGTGATCGCCACACCGCACCACTCGAACATGTATGGTGCAGCTACGCCGATACAGATTCGGCAGCAGTGCCGGACGTTGGAAATGAGGGCGCAGCAATCGCTTAATATAGAATTTCATATTTACCCGGGGCAGGAGATCCTATACTCGGATAATGTTATTGAAAGGCTGAACCGTGGGGAGTTGTTGACATTGGCGGACAGCCGCTATGTCCTGATCGAATTTTTACCGAACATCCCTTATTCCATTTTGTATCGAAGCATCAGGGAGATGGTGGCGGCCCGGTACCGTCCGGTACTGGCTCATGTGGAGCGCTACGGTGCACTGCGTGTCGATGGCCGTATCGAGGAGCTCTACGATGCCGGCGCTTATATGCAGATGAATTACCGCCCAGTGGGCGGTCGATGGTTTGACGAAACGACCCGTTGGTGTCGGCGGATGCTGAAAGCCGGGAATATCCATTTTCTCGGAACAGACATGCACAATACTGACGGCCGAAGGCCACAGACGCGGGAAGCGATGCTTTGGATGGCAAAGCACATTGAGAGGGAAGATGTGGCCGGTATGTGCTATAAAAATGCGCAGGCAGTCCTGACAGACAGACTTTTACCAAGCTAAATGCCCTGATTCGGGAAACGGACAGTACTCAGGGTCAGGTCAGTTGCAGCGGCTCGATCAATCTGGGCTGAACCATAAAAGTGTCAAGTTAATTATAGATATGAGAAAAGGAAAAACTATGGAAAAAACACAAACTGAAGAAATCGATCTGATTGAAATATTCTATGCCTTGAAAAGGCGGCTGCTCCTCATACTTGCCGCGGGGCTGCTCTGCGGCTGTCTCAGCTGCATTTACGCAAAGGTCTTCATAACACCGACCTACACTTCAACTTCCAGCATCCTGGTACTTTCAAAAGAAACAACGCTGACCTCGATCGCCGACTTACAGCTGGGAACCCAGCTGACAAAGGATTATCAGGTATTGATCAAAAGCACTTCCGTGGTGGAGAAGGTCATCCAAAATCTTGGATTGGATATGAGCGTGGCGGCACTTAAAAATTGTATATCCATATCCAACCCTGCGGATACCCGCGTTTTGTATCTGTCCGTGACCCATTCCGACGCGGCACTGGCGGCGGCTATTGTCAACGAGCTGTCCAACGTGGCCTCGGACTACGTGGGGGATAAGATGGAGGTCATCCCACCCAAGGTGATCGAGGTGGGTGAGATCCCCACATCGAAAACCGCGCCCAATGTGACCCGGTATGCCTTTATGGGGCTGCTGCTGGGGATCGTCGTCTGTTGCGGTATCATAGCATTGATCGTCATCATGGATGATACCATCAAATCTGAGGATGATATCGCCCGTTATCTGGAGCTGCCCACATTGGCAACGGTACCGGACCGCAAGGATTATATCGGCGACCAGAAGAACGGTAAGAAGCTGAAAGCGGCACAGAACAAAAAGCTGTCGCAAAAGGGAGTTCCGCCGCAGAAGAACAGTATTCCTCAAAAGAGCGGGATGCCTCAGAGCAATCATGGACCTCAAAACGGCAGTGCTCAGCAGAAAGGAGACGCTTCATGGAACAAAAAGTGATCATGACGGACACGCGGAAGCTGGATTATTTTTATGAAGAAGCCATCAAGACACTGCGTACAAACATTCAGTTTTCCGGAAGGAAGATGCGGGTGATCCTTGTGACCAGCTGTTACCCGGATGAGGGGAAGAGTGATATCGCGTTCAGCCTTTCTGTGGAGATGGGCAAGATGGGAAAAAACGTCCTTTTAGTGGATGCAGATATACGAAAGTCTACATATATAAAGAGATATGACATAAATCAGAGGGTTTTTGGCCTGTCCCAATATCTCAGTGGCCAGATTGACCGGCAGTGGATCACTTATGAGACGAATTATCCTAACGTGAACATGATCTTTGCAGGGCCTGTGGCACCCAACCCTTCGGAGCTTTTGGGCGATGTGGCGTTCCATGAGCTATTGGAAGAAAAAAAAGATGAGTTTGACTATATTTTCATTGATACATCGCCCATGGCCAATATGAGCGATGCTGCTGTTGTGGCCCAGTACAGTGATGGTGCTGTGCTGGTGGTGGAGAGCCAGGCGGTCAGCTACAAGGTCGCTCAAAAGGTGAAATCCCAGCTGGAGCGCAGCGGCTGCACAATCCTGGGCGCTGTTCTGAATAAGGTAGACATGCAGCGGGATAAATACTATGCATCCTACTATGGCCGGTATGGTGGCTATTATAGGAAAAAGGGCGGGAAGCATTACGGCTATGTGCCGGAGGCGGACAGCCAGGCGCGGAAAAAACAACGAAAAGGGAGCGGTCCGGGCGGTGAGGAATAATCAGATGAAAAATGGCGGTCTGCAGAAGCTTCTGCTGGGGATTGTTTGTATCCTGCTATTTATTGCTTTTTCCGGCCTGCTTATATGGAGTAAAAAGGATGATGCGACAGAAGCCCGAAGGCTGCAGCAGTTGTCCGATGAGCAGAATGTGTCGGAAACGGCACCAGGAGATGAAAAAACACCGGGAAATAAAAGAGAAAACAGTGCTCCTGGGAACAGTACCCGCAGTGGACCAGCGGGAACATCAGAAATAACGGAGCCGGGAACGGCGGACCAGGAGACATTCGGGGAAGAAGATGACCGTGGGCCTGTCGCTGAAGCAGAGGGAATCGTCTGCTGGGGAGATGATCTGATCAATGGTGAGGCTTCGGCCACCTACGGTTACTGCGCGGTGCTCCGTAGACTCCTTGCAGAGAGCGGGTCTCCCCTCACCGTGATCGACAAAACGATCCAGGGTGGTGGAACCCTCTCCATGATGACCATGGCCGGTGTGCCAGAAGATGAGGTATCCGCATTCATCGCCGCCCACGAAGCGGCAGCAGGTGACGCGGAACTGTATATTACTGAAAAAGGCATCCGGGATCTGACGCCGGAGCAGCTGGAGCGCAATGACCTGAAGTGTATCCCGGTGATATTCATGGGCTACTACGGCGGCTGGAACCATGACCCTGCGGAACTGGCGCAGCAGCAGCGGAAAATTCTTGAAACGTTTCCGGATACGAAGCGGTTCATCATCGCAGGCACCCGCCCGGTGGATGGAAGTGTGACCTCGGATGCACTGGACAGCATGATGAAGGAAACGTGGGGCGAGCACTATATCAGCCTTGCAGAGATCACCGAAAGTGCGGCCTCTACCTATGAAGCCCAGGAAGCTCTGGCTGAAGCGGTACTGGAGCGGATGGAGACGCTGGGATATATGGGTGATCAAACAGGAATATGAGGATGAATATCTAATGAGAGAGTCGAAAAAAAAGTACCGGCCACGTATCGGACCGGGTGTGGCAGTAGTGCTCGCCGTTGCCATGTTCGCCATCGGGCTGGGGTGTTATGGCCTGTGGCAGCGGTCAAAGGCTGTGATGTCCGGTTCAGGCCCCCCGGTGTCGGCTGATCTGGATGATACCGCCGGAGGTGAGGGCGGAGATGGCGCAGGTACTGCTCCGGGCACAGTTATTTATGAAGGAAAAACTTATCTCTATAATGATAAGCTGAGCAATTTTTTGTTCATGGGGATTGACACGCGGGCGATGGATAGCGCAGCGTCGGCCGGACAGGCGGATGCCATTTTCCTGCTTTCGTGGAACCGCGGCAATAACGATGTGACCCTGATCACCATCCCCAGGGATACGATGACAGAGATCGAGGTGTTCAGCGCCGGCGGTAAAAGCCTTGGCACAACTCAGGACCACATCAATCTGGCTTACGCTTACGGTGATGGAAAACATAAAAGCTGTGCATTGATGAAGACTGCTGTATCCCGTTTGTTTTACGGACTGCCCATCCAGGGCTACTGTTCCATAGGTATGGATGGTATTACCATACTGGCAGGAATGGTGGACGGTGTGGAAGTTACATTACCCGATGACAGTCCGGCCGGGATCCATCCGGAATGGACGCAGGGCGCGGTCATCACTCTGGATGAAGATAATGTGGAAGCTTTTGTCCGCTCCCGGGATACCGGTGAGGACCTGAGTGCCATGGACCGCCTGGAACGGCAGAAGGTGTTCATCAACGCCTGGAGTGTAAAGGCGCAGGCGATGTATGAAAAAGACGCAGCCTTTGTCACCCGGATATATGAGGCGCTGGAGCCGGTCATGGTGACCAGCATGGGCAATGATCAGTTTGTAAAGCTCATGGAGGCATTTTCTGCCGGAGGAGATACCGACAGCTGGATGCTCCCCGGTGAGAGTGTGGTGGGTGATAACTACGATGAGTACCACGTGGATGACAGCGCGCTGTACAAAAAAATCCTGGAAACCTTTTATGTGGAAGCCGGTTAGGAGGCAGCGATGGACAAAAAACGCGGAGCTGCGGTCCTCTGCCTGATATTGGCCGTGATCCTCGGCACGGTGGCAATATATAAATATAATGAAGAAAAACATGCCGGGGCATCCTATGATGATCTGCGGGAGACAGCCTTTGACAAAAACACAGATACGGCGTCGACAGACCAGACAGCTTCACTGGAGGAGACTGACAGGGAGACACAAGGTTCCACTTCTGTGGAGATTCCTGTGGACTTTAAAGCCCTTCAGGAGATCAATCCGGATATTTACGCGTGGATACAGATCCCCGGAACTTCAGTAGATTATCCGATCGTTCAAAGTCCGGACGATAACAGTTATTATCTGGACCACACGGCAGAGCGGGAAGCAAAGCCGGAAGGCGCCATATTTACAGAGGATTATAATACAAAAACCTTTGAAGACCCCAATACGGTCATTTATGGGCATCGGATGACCAACGACTCCATGTTCAACAGCTTGAAAAAGTATACCGACCGGAGTTTTTTCGATGAAAACAGAGAGGTTATTATCTATATGCCTGATAAGATCCTGCATTATAAGATCTTTGCTGCTTATCTTTATGATAACCGGCATCTGATGCAAAGCTTTGATTTTTGGGATACGGCCATATTTGAGGCCTATCTGAAAAATATATCTGCCATGCGATCTATGGACGCCTTTGTGGATACGTCCATGGATGTTACGGGAACAGACAGGATCATCACCCTGTCCACCTGTAAGGCAGGGGAACATGATAAAAGATATCTGGTACAGGCCGTACAGATATCCATAGAAGAATGAGAGGAAGGGATAACAATGAAGAAAAAAATGACAGGGATAGTATTGCTGATCATCCTTGTATGTGCCCAGGCCATGGGCGCATTTGCAGCCGGGAGCCGTACAGCCACGGTGGATCCTGCCGGGGATTCCGCCGGAAAATATATGGTGACGGAAGGCAGTCCGGAAAAGCTTGCCTATCTTGAGGAGAGTGCACCAGAGACACTTGCACTGATCACAGAGATCAACGAGGGCACAAAGAATCTGGATGCGATCATCGCAGCAGCTCCGGAGCTTGCTGATGAGCTTACCGGAAAGACACTGATCACGGACATCTTCGAACTGGAACCTATTGATGGCGGTGTCCTTACAGATGATGGGAAATATCTGGTCACCCTGTCGGTGCCGGAGCTGACCGAAGCCCTGACCAACGTGCGCCTGCTCCATTACAGTACAGATCGCGGACTTTGGGAGTTGGTCGTACCCACAGATGTGGACTATGAGAACAAACAGATCACCGCAGAATTTGAGGATCTGTCACCGATAGCCATCGTTGCCGACGTGGATGAGTCTAAGGTGGCTGATAAAGGAACCGGCGTATCTCCTCAGACCGGGATGACTTCCGTATGGGGCATCTATATGGGAGCAGCTGTGATTCTTGCACTCATCGCCGGAGCCATGTTCATAAAGAGCAGAAAAAAGGTATGTCAGTAAGTCTCGATAAAAGTATTACCGGTATACCAGATACGAAAGATAACCGCAGGCCCGGTAACGGGCCTGCAAAGTGGGAGTTGCTATGAGAAGAAAACTATTGATCGCAGTGTTGGATGTCATTGGAATTATCCTGTCCTATGGATTCACACTGTGGCTGCGTTATGATTTGAGATACACGGCCATACCGGATGGGTACCGGCTTGGATATATGTATTTCCTGCCAGTATGTATCATCCTGACGCTGGCCGGCAATTACATATTTAAACTTTACCACAGTATTTGGTCCTATGTGGGAGCCAGTGAGGTCATCCGTATGCTCATATCCACGATTACTACGGCAATCCTCACGACCGTGATCAGTGTGTGTCTGCTCGTGCGTATGCCCATTAGTTTTTACTTTGTGGGCTGGCTCATGTGCTTTGTCTATATGACGGCTGTCCGTCTGGCCTATCGTCTGGCGCGGCGTCTGAGGAATGACAGTCAGACATATCGTCCGGACACGGAAAACGTTATGATCATCGGCGCCGGTGCTGCCGGAACGATCCTGCTCAAGGAATATAAGACCAGTGACCGGGTGATTGCCAATGTCCGTTGCTTTATCGATGACAACAGTGATAAAAAAGGCAAATATCTCGGTGGTATCCCAATCGTTGGAGGTCGGGAGGATATTCTGGAAGCCGTGAAAAAGTACGATATTCAAAGGATTGTCCTGGCTATCCCGACCATAGGGAGCAAGGACAAGAAGGATATTCTGGAAATATGTAAAAATACCGGTTGTATCGTGCAGACAGTGCCGGGCATCTACCAGCTCATCAACGGTGAGGTCAGTGTGGCGCAGCTTAGAGATGTGGATATCGAGGACCTGCTGGGCCGTGAGCCGATACGGATGGACATTGAATCCATTCTGGGTTATGTCAAGGGTCAGGTAGTGCTGGTCACCGGCGGTGGAGGGTCCATTGGCAGTGAACTCTGCCGACAACTGGCCGCCCATCAGGTGGGGCATCTGATCATTTTTGATATGTATGAGAACAATGCCTATGAGATCCAGCAGGAGCTAAAGTATAATTACCCGGACTTAAAGCTGACGGTGCTCATCGGCTCGGTGCGTAACAGCAACCGTTTGGAGCATGTTTTTAAGACCTACCGGCCGGACATCGTTTATCACGCGGCTGCGCATAAGCACGTGCCCCTCATGGAGGACAGCCCCAATGAGGCGGTAAAGAACAATGTCATCGGCACTTATAAAACCGCACTCCGGGCAGATAAATACCATGTGAAGCGTTTTGTCCTCATCTCAACGGATAAGGCGGTGAACCCTACCAACATCATGGGGGCCAGCAAGCGTTTATGTGAGATGGTCATCCAGATGCTGTCACAGACGAGCAGTACCATCTTTACCGCCGTCCGTTTCGGCAATGTCCTGGGCAGCAACGGCAGTGTCATTCCGCTGTTCAAAAAGCAGATCGCCCACGGCGGTCCGGTGACAGTGACGCATCCGGACATTATACGATACTTTATGACCATCCCGGAAGCGGTCAGTCTGGTACTCCAGGCGGGAGCTTACGCCAAAGGCGGAGAGATTTTCGTTTTGGATATGGGTGAGCCGGTGAAGATCGTGGATCTTGCGAGAAACCTGATCAAGCTGTCTGGGCTGGAGCCGGATGTAGATATCGAGATCCAGTTTACAGGGCTGAGACCGGGAGAAAAGCTCTATGAGGAGCTGTTGATGGCTGAGGAAGGGCTTCAAAAAACAGAAAACCAGCGTATATTTATCGGAAATCCGCTGCCGGTGGCTGCCGGACGATTTCGCGAACAACTCAAACAGCTGGATGAAGAAGCCTGGAGTGAATGTGATCACATTAAAGAGCTGGTGCGGGAAATCGTGCCGGAGTACCGGTGCTGTGAAATATAGTTCTTTCCTGGACGAAAGATATTTTTATTATAGCACAGGCTTATAGAAAAATATAGACATAAATTTATAAAAAAAGGACAATCCTGGTATAAACCATAGAACCGTTCAGAATATATGAACGATCACTTAAGAGGAATCTGGACCTTTCGGATCGTCGCTTTGCCGCGTTCGATAAGGCCGGAGGATATAGTGCAGCGTCAGTCAGAACACTACATACAGCGTTCACATGAGGGATGGAACCCGGTGTGAGAGCGATGTAAACAGGTCTGGATGGCGAAGCATGCCCTTTTCAGGGGAAAAATGAGTACAGGCGTAAGCCAGGTACAGGGATAAGAAGAGGGATGGAACGGACAGATGGAGCCGGGCATCGGAGGGAGTTATGTGGTATGTCATTCAGGTAAAGAGTGGAACAGAGGAGGACACGGTCCGTCAGTGTCAGCGCTGCATCGAAGGCACGGTCTTATTGGAATGTTTTATACCTTATTATGAGGAGATGAAGCGTTATGAGGGGCGGTGGCATAAAGAAAAAAGTGTCCTGTTCCCCGGATATGTGTTCATGGTCACGGAGGATGTGACGACGCTGTTCCATCGGCTGAAAAAGGTGAGTGGGCTGACGAAGCTGCTGGGAACCGGTGATGAGATTGTGGCGCTGAATGAAACGGAGGTCGACTTTATCCGGAGGTTTGGTAAGAAAGAACATCTGGTGGAGATTTCCCAAGGAATCATCGTCAATGATCGTGTTGTAGTGAAGGAAGGACCGTTGGCGGGGAATGAAGGGTTGATTAAGAGAATCGACCGTCATAAACGTAAGGCGTATCTGGAGATTCCTATGTTTGGGCGGATGGTTATGGCGCAGGTGGGATTGGATATTGTGGAAAGGGTATAATTTACGGATTTTGGTTGATTTGTTCGGATAGTTGAATTCTCTTATGAGATTTTTTCGGTGGGATATGGATTTCAAGAGCCAGAACCGATGAGCTCAAGTCGGTTTCTTGAATGCTCTATTGATCCGATCGGAGGAACGGAAAAGTCTGATAAGGAGGTTTAACTTGCGCCTGCGTCCGGAACCACTGTGTGGCGGATATAGGCTCATTGCAGTGGATATAATCAAATAAAACAAGTAAGTATAAGCTGGGCTGTAGCCGGGAAGCTTTTGTGAAAATCGAGGAGACAAATAGTGGGAATAAAGAAATTTGATAAAAAAGTTTGGTTGAGTTCCCCTACCATGCACGAGCTCGAACTGGAATATATAAAGGAAGCTTATGATACAAATTGGATGTCCACAGTTGAAATTAATATTGAAGAAATCGAGCTTCTGATTAGAGAGAAGATCGGGTGTAGATATGGAGTGGCACTGGCAACTGGTACGGAGGCCTTGCATCTGATGGTAAAACTTGCCGGGAACTTTTGAATTATATCCGGATGTCAAAGTTATAGTAGTTGCCCATTTATACGGTACTCTAGGAAAGATTGATGCAATTAAGGATATGCGTACCCAACATGATGCTACAGAGTCTCTTAGAGCTACCTATAAAGGAACGCAGACGAGAACTTTTGGTACATATAATGCGATTTTGTTAGTTGGAGGGAAGACTGTAACGGGTAATTTATGCAGAAAATAGCCTAAAAATGGAACGAAAACAGTGAATTTTTGCATAATTACACATGGTTTATGCACTCATAAATGAGCTAAAAAATGGCACGACAATCGAAGTTGGCTAATGTGTTGGAGTAATATCCACACTATTTATAGATTATCAAATGCTCAAGCTCATGAGCAACTTATGAAAATGGGATTTATAGCAGAGGAGAAAATGACTATGAGCAATACAATGGAAAAAGAAAGCAAAATGAACATTTCTTTTTCTCCGCCGGACATTACCGAAGCGGAGATTAATGAAGTTGCAGACACACTTCGTTCCGGCTGGATTACCACAGGCCCCAAGACCAAGTTGCTGGAAAAGAAGGTTGCGGAGTGGATTGGCACACCGAAATGTGTGTGCTTGAATTCTCAGACTGCCTGTGCAGAAACATCACTACGTATTCTCGAAATCGGTGAAGGCGATGAGGTCATTACTACTGCTTATACATATACCGCATCCGCTTCTACGATTGTTCATGTTGGTGCAACGATTGTTATGGTGGACTGCCAAGGGGATAGTCTGGAAATGGACTACGATGCTCTGGAGGCTGCTATCACCGAAAAGACAAAGGCGATTATCTCGGTAGACCTGGGCGGTATCCCCTGTGATTATGACTGTATTTTCTCCATTGTTGAGCGAAAGAAGAATCTATTCAAGCCGAATAATAAAATTCAGGAGAAGATTGGCAGAATTGCTATTGTGGCAGATGGTGCTCACGCTTTTGGTGCAACTTGGCATGGAAAGATGATCGGCTCTGTAGCTGACTTCACAAACTATAGTTATCATGCTGTTAAGAACTTTACAACTGCGGAGGGCGGTGCAATGGTGTGGAAGCACATTGATGGCGTGGATGATGAGGAAATCTATCATCTGGCACAGCTTTTGACACTCCACGGTCAGTCCAAGGATGCTCTGGCAAAAACACAACTCGGAGCATGGGAATATGACATTGTGGGTACTTGGTACAAGTGCAACATGACCGACATGGCTGCAGCACTGGGACTGGCGCAGTTCGAACGTTATCCGGAGCTGCTTAAAAGAAGAAAAGAGATTATCGAAAAGTACGATTCCGCTTTCAAACCTCTCGGCGTGGAGGTACTGGAACATTACACCAACGAGTACACATCAAGCGGGCATCTTTACATTACAAGAGTTCCGGGTATCAGCGACCAGCAGAGAAGAGAAATTATCATTAAGATGGCGGAAGCAGGAGTTGTCTGTAATGTTCATTACAAGCCTCTGCCGATGCATACAGCGTATAAGAAGCTGGGATTTGATATTAAGGACTATCCGAATGCTTATAAGCATTATGAGAATGAAATCACACTGCCGCTTCATACCAAGCTGACGGATGAAGAAGTGGCGTATGTGGTTGAGACGTATTGTCAGATTGTGAAGGAGTACATAAATTAATGTATAAACACTTTTTTAAAAGATTTTTTGATATTGTCATATCACTGATTGCATTGCCTTTTGTGCTTTTTGCAGTCATCATCATGGCACCTATCATTTACATAAACGACCCAGGCCCGATTTTCTATGATGCCAAACGGCTTGGATTGAATGGAAAGCCTTTTAAGATGTTCAAACTTCGTTCTATGTATGTGAACGCACCTGACATTCGGAATGAAGATGGGTCAACATATAACGGAGATGATGATCCTCGTGTTACCAAAGTGGGTAGATTTATGAGAAAAACGAGTATGGACGAGTTCCCACAGTTCCTCAATGTACTATTAGGCGGCATGAGTATCATCGGTCCCAGACCTGATCCATTAGATGATATGGAAATCTATACGGAGGAACAGAAGTATAAACTGTGTGTTCGTCCGGGCATTACGGGATATAATCAGGCGTATTATCGTAATTCGGTCGAACAGAATGAGAAATTTGCCAACGATGTCTACTATGCAAAAAATGTTTCGTTTTGGTTTGATATAAAGATTTTCTTCAAGACGATACAGTCGGTATTGGCTCATGAAAATGTATATAATGTTGCATCCAAGCCAGATGATAAAAAAGTAGAAAGAAATTGAAAAGTTACATTAGTAAGGAATTGCAAAATGAAAACAATAATGATTTTAGGTGCCAGTATTCTCCAACTTCCAGCAATCGAGAAAGCTCTCACTATGGGACTAAAGGTTGTGGTAGTGGATATGAATCCCAATGCGGTTGGAATGAAGCTGCCGAGGGTCATCTCCGAGGTTGTTAGCACTATTGATATACCGGCTGTAGTTGCCGTAGCGATAAAACACAGTATCGATGGAGTGATGACACTCGCCAGTGATATGCCAATGCGTACTGTAGCGGCTGTCGCAAAAGAGTTAGGGCTTGTGGGTATTACGGACGACACTGCACTGAAAGCAACGAACAAGGCAATTATGAGACAGGCATTGAAAGATGCCGGTGTTCCGGTGCCTATGTTTTTTAAGGTGTCAAGTAAAGATGAATACAATGCAGCTGTCAGCAATTTTGCCGTGCCTTTTATTGTAAAACCTGCCGACAATTCCGGCAGTAGAGGTATCTTTAAAATTGCGGATTTGTCGGTTCACAAGCAAATTGAAGAAGCGTATAGCTACAGCAAACAATACTCTCGAAACGGCGATGTCGTAGTTGAGGAATATATGAGCGGTTCCGAAGTCAGTGTGGAAACATTAACAGTTGACGGTGAGTGCCATGTCATTCAAATCACAGACAAGATTACCACAGGTGCTCCGCATTTTGTGGAAATGGGACATACACAGCCCACAAGATTGCCAGGGAACATTTCCACGAGAATAGCTGAAGTTGCGAAAGCAGCCAACAAGGCCATCGGCATTACAAATGGACCGTCTCATACAGAAATTATTGTAACAAGCGAAGGACCGAAAATTGTTGAGATTGGTGCACGTCTTGGCGGAGATTGTATAACAACTCATTTAGTTCCACTGTCTACAGGTGTTGATATGGTTGAGAGCTGTATCAAAATTGCCCTTGGTAAAGAACCGGATATTGAAGCAAAATTTTGCAAAGGTAGTGCAATTAGATATTTTGACCAACAAGCTGGTATAGTAGAGGCGATTAATGGTATTGAAAAAGCAAAGGCAATCAATGGTATATACCAGATAAGCATTGTTCATGGAGTCGGCGAGACGGTCACAGAGATTGATAGTAGCACAGCACGAATGGGCTTTGTTATTGCTCAGGGGAACAATGCTGAAGAAGCATCTGATATCGCTGAAGAAGCAAAAGACTCATTGAATATTGTGATCGGTACAAAATAAGAGGGGAGGGGCGAAAAGTGAATATTGTGATAGCAACTCCAATTCTTTTTGATAAAACCAGTCCGTTCAATCACCTGTTTCAAGACATTTTGCAGGGCTTTGTTGATTCTGGCAACCGGGTTACACGACTGGTGGCAACCGAAGACCTGAATGACCATGCTTATGATTTGGACATTACTTCTGATGCTATGGAGTATATCCCGTTTGTTAGGAAGAAAGCTGCAAAAAGCAATGTTATCATCCGATATTTATATGATTCTTGGATGAATATCAAGATGGCTCAAAAAATCAGAAAACTAAAAAACATTGATGTCCTCTTTGAGGATGTGTCTTATTCGTCCTTTTGGGCAGTTAGAGCAGCTAAGAAAAACGGCATACGCATCGTGGCAATGCTTCAGGATGTGTGGCCGGATAATGCTGTTCAAAGCGGATTGATTAAAGAGCGTTCACCATTATATAAATTCTTTGAGGCTTGGCAGAGGTACATATACAAACACGCCGACAAACTAATCTGTATTTCCGATGATATGATGGATTTTATTGTCAGCAAGGGTGTTCCCACCGAGAAGATAGAGGTGATTTATAACTGGGGCTACAGTGATGACCCGATAGCTATTCCTTGGGAAGAGAATTGTTTTGTGCAAAAGTATTCGCTCGATCCGCAGAAGTTCTATGCCGTATACGCCGGCAATATTGGCAGAATGCAGAATGTACAGCTTGTGGTTGAGGCTGCAAAATTGCTAAAGGATTACCCCGATATACATTTCTTGATTGTCGGTGACGGAGTTATGCGAGAAGACATTGAACAGATGGTACAGGGGATGATGAATGTTACAATGCGCCCTTTGCAGCCGCAGAAGTTCGCTACCAGTATCTACTCTATGGCTGGTGTAAATATTATCCCACTTGTTGTGGGCGGATTGAAAACTGCGCTACCAAGCAAGGTTGGTGTATGCCTTTCCTGCGGCAATCCGATTATTGCTTGTGTTGAGAGCGGAAGCAGATTTGAACAAATGCTGCGGGAATATTGTGCTGGCAGTGTTGTTGATCCTGTTGATCCTCAATTTTTAGCAGATGCAATCAAAGACTATGCTGCGAAATCTGGGGTAAAGAGGTATGCGCTCTTTGAGAATTATTTCAGACGGTCAGTAAACAGCAAAAGGTATACGGAGTGCCTGTTTTTTGATTGATTCAGAATAGTGGCTGATTGAGAGTTTAAGGAGACAAGTATGAAAGTATTATTGATCAATTCGGTATGTGGAATAAGAAGTACCGGCAGAATTTGTACCGATATCGCACAAGAACTGTCTACTGAGGGTCACGAGGTGAAAATTGCATACGGACGAGAAAACGTGCCAGAAAAGTATCAAAAGCTTGCAGTCAAAATCGGGTCGGATATCGACCAAAACCTGCACTGCATTCGTACCCGCCTGTTGGACGAACATGGGTTTGGTTCAAAAAAAGCTACAGGGCAATTTTTGAAATGGGCTGATGAATTCAATCCAGATGTATTGTGGCTTCATAATCTCCACGGTTATTACATCAATGTGGAGATGCTATTTGTTTGGATAAAGTCAAGACCGCATATGCAAGTTAAATGGACGTTGCACGATTGCTGGGCTTTCACGGGACATTGTTCGTACTTTATTGTGGTAAAGTGCGAACAATGGAAAACACATTGTTCGTACTGCTCACAAAAGAAATGCTATCCATCCAGCCTGTTTAAGGATAATTGTAAAAACAACTTTGATCGTAAGAAAGCTACTTTCACAGGTGTGAAAAACATGACATTAATCTCACCTTCACAATGGCTTGCAAATTTAGTCAAACAGAGCTTTTTATGTGAATACTTAGTTGAGATTCACCACAACACGATTGATACAACTGTATTCAAGCCGACACCGAGTGACATCAAAAAAAAGTATGGAATAGAAAATAAATTTGTGATTTTGGGTGTTGCAAGTGGTTGGGATGAGAGAAAGGGATTTATTGATTTCATTCGCTTGTTTGATATGCTTGATGAACGATATGCGATTGTAATGGTTGGGCTCACAAAGGAAAACCTCAAAGCTCTTCCGGCTGGAATTATCGGAATTCCCCATACGGACGGAATCGAAGAATTGGCGATGCTGTATACTGCCGCAGATGTTTTCTTCAACCCTACCTATGAGGACAATTATCCGACAGTAAATCTTGAGGCTAGGGCTTGCGACACACCAATTGTCACCTACAATACCGGAGGCAGTCCGGAAAGCGCAGGAAAATCGGCGGTTATTCTGGAGCCCGGGGATTTGGCTGGTTTTTTGAACTATTTACGAGGGCGCGAAGAAAACGACTAAACCTGGAAAAGCTTTTGTCGGAGAAATGGAGATAAAATGGACAATCGTCAGTATAAAAGTCTTTCGGTAGAACAGACAAGGGAAATACAGCTTGCGATTCTCAATGATATTCATGAGTTTTGTCATAAAAACTCAATAAAGTACTTTCTCATCGCAGGCACCTTGCTGGGCGCTGTTAGGCACAAAGGGTACATTCCATGGGATGATGACATTGATCTTGCCATGATGAGAGAGGATTATGACCGATTCGTACGCGAGTTTGAAAGCCAAAGCTGCTTTTTGAAGGCATATGAAATCGACTCCGATTTCCCCCTTCCGTTTGCCAAGGTTTGCCGTAACAATACGAAGATGGCAGAGGCATCTAGGTTGATGAAATGTGAACTCGGAATTAATGTTGATGTTTTTCCGATTGATTATATTTCTGATTCTGCGGCCGATACAAAAAAACAAATGAGAAAGGTCAAGTTTTACCGCTCCTTGATAGATTTAAAGGATACGCCTATCGGAAAGCGGTCGACATTTAAGAACATCATACTGCTGCTGTCTCATCTTACACTAAGCGTGGTGAGTACAAAATTAATCATTAAAAAGATCATCGCATGGTCAAAAAAATACAGCAGTAATCGGACAGAAAGATGTGCCGAAATTGCGTGGGGCTGTGGTGAAAAAGAGATTGTCGCTTCAAGCGTTTTTGATACAACCCTAAAATTGCCGTTTGAAAACGCAGAGTATGACGCACCGATCGGGTGGCGCGAATGGCTTTCAAACAGATACGGAGACTATATGGCATTACCGCCTGCGGACAAGCAGATTACGCATCATCAGTCAAATGCGTATATAGCAGAAGACGTTGTCTGATGCGTCCTATCATTTTCTGTGGTTGCGATTGTAGTGCACCGATTTCTCGGTAGGCAGAAGCCTCGTGCACATTACGCGCAGCGAGGACAATCTATGAAAAATAGAATACAAAAATACAAAAAATATATTTAGAAAATTCATCAATGGAGGGTGTACTAATGAACGAACATGTTGCCGTAATTGAACTGGCTGCCGGCTTAGGCAGCAGATTTGGAGAGCAAAAACAATTTATTGAGTTTTTGGACAAACCGCTATGGAGGCATATTTATGAAAAAGTCACCTCGCTAATTCCCAAAGAAAATGTTGTGGTTGTCGGCGTGGATATAATCGGAGGAATCACAAGGGCAAGATCTGTCGTTTGTGGATTGCAATATTTAAAATCACTCAATAAGAACTTTAAGCGAATATTAGTCGTTGAGGCGGCAAGACCGCTTGTTTCGGTTGAGCAACTCAAGACAATCATTGAAGACAACCATTTATCATCGACATATGCGTTGCCATTAGTTAGTACAATTGTCAAACGCGACGGAACATATCAGAACAGAGAAGATTTCTATAAACTATCCACCCCCGTCGGCTTTGATTATCAAATGTTTTCTGCTGCATATTTGGGCGAAAGTGAGTATGAGTTTACGGATGATACTCGTGTTATGTATGAGCATTATGGCATTAAACCCTTTTTCATTGAAGGCGATGAACGGTTGCTCAAGATGACATATAAAAGTGATCTTGAAGTCATGCAGGCGTTGGCGAAAAGGTTTTCTGAATAAATATAGTAGAGGGGAAAGTTGTATGCCATTAGTTAATACGACAAAAATGTTAATAGAAGCGCAAAGCAACGAATATGCAGTTCCCGCTTTTAACATTGAAAATATGGAAATGGCTATGTCTGTGATTGATACCGCCAACAAATTAGCCTCACCCGTTATCTGTGCAGTTTCTGAAAATGCGTTAAAGTATGCATCGGCAAGCACCTATTTTGGCATTGTTCAGGCGCTGGCATCCGATGCTTCTGTTCCTGTGGCTATTCATGTGGATCATGCCGAGTCTGTTCCGGTTGTGTTGCGTGCTCTTAGAGCGGGCTTTACATCTGTGATGATCGATGGATCAAAATTAAACTTCCGCGACAATGTTAATATAACACAGCGTGTTGTTGACTTTTGTTCTCCGTTCCACATTTCGATTGAAGGTGAATTGGGTGCAGTCGGAGGAAAGATTGACTATATTGACTCTGATCTTCTTCGATATACCAATCCCGATGCGGCTGCCGATTTTGTGAGGCAGACGAATGTCACATCGTTGGCGATAGCGATTGGTACCGCACATGGGATTTATAAGGATATGCCAAAGCTGGATTACGGAACGCTTGACTTAATTCGTAGTAAAGTCGAAGTGCCGCTTGTTCTGCATGGCGCGAGCGGACTGTCGGATGAACAACTGTGTACATGTGTGCACAAAGGTATATGCAAGGTGAATATTGCGACAGAATTGAGACAGGCATATACCACAGCAATTCGGGAATATTTGGATAATGATGAGAAAGTGTATGATCCGAAAAAATACAGCCTTGTGGCGATGAAGGCCGTCAGCGAAGTGGTGGCTCAAAAAATACAGGTTTTGGGGAGTGATGGCAAATGCAGATAAAGGCAGTTTATTTCGATTATGACGGGCTATTATTTGATACGGAAAAGATTTATTGTAAGTATTGGGTTGCTGCTTCGCAAGACTTGGGATACGATCTTCGTGAGGAGGATGCCTTGTTGCTTCGTAGTTGTGATTCCAAATTGGCTGCGGTAACAATTAAGGAAAAGCTTGGTCTATCAGTTGACTATTCTGCAATTAAAGCACGCAGAAAAGAATTGATGGAGCAATATTATAGAGATCATGAGATTGAACTGAAAACAGGCGCAACAGAATTGGTGTCGTATTTAGCAACGCAGAAGCATCTGCGTATTGCGGTAGTGACTTCTTCAAGGGGAGAAGAAAAGAAAAAGATTTTAGAAGAGCATGGATTGCTACAGTATTTTACAGATATTGTTTCCGCAGATAGTGTGAGTCGAGGCAAGCCGTTCCCTGATGTTTACAACTACGCCTGCCAATCTTTGGGAGTTGAGCCTGCTCAATGCGTTGCATTCGAAGATTCTCCCAATGGTGTACGTAGTGCGGTGGCTGCAGGCGTTCAAGTTGTCATGATTCCGGATCTGACAGAGCCAACACCGGAATTGAGCAGTATGGCAACTGTATTAAGGTCACTTGAAGAAGGTAAAGCGTTGATGGAAAGGTTTTTTAGTGATGAAACACAATGAAAACGGCAGAGTTGTTATTGTTTGTTATTCTTATTCAGATAATTTTGCGTACATGGAGCAGAAGTTGTCACAGGCATTTAAGAAGTTGGGATATCAAGTAACCGTGCTGTGCTCAACGGCTAACCGCATTGATGCCAAGAATGTTGTGCATGTGAACAGCGGCGAATATATCACAGAACACGGGTATACCGTGTGCAGATTGAAATTCATCATGGGTGGGCATTTACCGGAACATAAATTGCCAATTGTGCTTAGCGGTGTCTATGCCAAGCTTTGTGACATCAAACCCGACATAATCTATCATATGGGTATTTCCGTCAACCTACTGGACGTGAAAAAATATGTGAAAATGAATTCTGATGTGAAGCTGTTTGTCGACAATCATGCGTCTTATGCCAATTCGGCACACAATTTTCTGTCTATGGTCATTCAGCATAAAATGCTCTATAGGGGAATTGCAAGAAGCGTTATGCCCTATGTTAAAAAGTTTTTTTATATCGCTGGTGCAGAGAAGGTTTTTTTGGAAGAGGTATACCGTATTCCACATAATAGGATGTCGCTTTTTGCACTTGGCGATTTATGCCCAGATGACGCAGAATATCGTGCGGCAAGAGTGGGCATCAGAAAAGAGCTCGACATCGACGATAAGGATATTGTACTTACTATATCGGGAAAATTCACCAGGCAAAAGGCAACAGTTGAAATTATCAAAGCAATGAAGCAGATAACAGATAAGAGACCTACTTTTCGTGTGCTGATTGTCGGAGACGTTCAAGATACTTCTATAGAGGAAGAATTTATAGGTTTGATTGAAAGCTGTGATAAACGTCAAGTAAAGCACTTGGGATGGAAAACTTCCGGCGAGTTGAAACGAATCTTATGTGCTTCGGATATTTATGTTCAAGCAAGTGGTTCATCGACCTTTCAGACAGCGGTATGTTGTGGATGTGTCGGTGTCGCGGTTGATAAAGAAAAAACATATTCCGTATATCCGGAAGGGTTGTTCACCATCGTGGATTCCATTAAAGCAATGGGAGAGTTTGTTGATGACCTTGTTTCTCACAATAGCCTTGCAGGTATAAAAACAATCAGCTTCAGTATGGCTAAAGAGGAATTGGATTACGGAGCGCAGATAACAAGGGAGTTAATTGAAGAATATGACGATCAGGGGTAATAAGCGATTATTTGTTTATATTGTTGAGCCGTTTAAGATCATACTGTATAACATCATTTTTTACTGGTTTGGCGCGACTGATGCTGTTGCGGAGGGATCTTCGTTATACAGTGCTGTAATGGTGGGCATGTTTTTCGTGTCTTTTGCTCAGTATGTGTGGTGGCTTGCCCAAAAGAGATATGTAAACAAAACAGTGTTTACTCTAACACTCTTATATCTTGGAGCATGTTTCGTCAGCTTTCTGTTCAATTTCAATGCGAACTATGCCTATGAAAAATACTTCTATTTCTTTATTGTGTTTTCTCTTCCGTCTATTCTATGGGGGATAGAATTCGGACAAGAGGGGCCTGATGGGTTATCATGGCTTGCAAAATGGCTGGAACCGATTAGTTGGTTAATCTCCGTTTATTGTACTCTTGTAGTGTTGCTGCCGAATTTGTCCGGGGATGTCGAGCTTAGAGGATATGCATACCAGTCTCACTCATATTACGCAGCCTTGGCATTCGGTCTTTTACTGTTTTATGTAGGATATGAAGAAAGAGACCAGCGATTCGCTTTTTTCAAAAGTAAGATAGCGACAATTGTACGTTTGGTCTTGATTTGCATAATGCCGATTGCTGTAATATCTACCGGCGGTAAGGGTGGTTTTGTCCTCATGCTTGTTTATGTTGTCATGTATTTGCTTTTGAAGGACAGAAAGAAGCCTTTGTTATCGATTGCTTATATTGTCGGTGGAATTGTTTGTTTGCTTGTCGTGGTCTATATAATATCAAACAATCGTTTTCTTTCTGACAAGCTTTCTTTTGTAACCAACTACATTAATTTTGATACTTTAAGTATTGATATGACAAATACTTCCAACAGAAACATTGTATATGCTGAGGCGTTGCAACTCATAGAGGAACGTCCGTTCCTTGGGTACGGTATCATTTCATATATGCCTTTGATGACCACAACAGGACAGTATCCGCACAATTATTTCTTAGAAGTATTGCTACAAGGCGGCACATTATATTTGATGGTTGTACTCTTTACGCTGTTCTGTTTCTTCAGAAAGCTTTTGAAACAAATCAAATATGACAGTAACGCCAGAATCATCGCTTACCTTTTCATATACACTTTTATAATGCTTATGTTTTCAGGTACTTATTTAACAACGAGTTTGTTTTGGTTTACTTTGGTATCGACATTAGTGGTTAGGAGAGATACGAGAAATGATATTTAATTTGAAAATAAAAAAGCTCATTTCCGATATTATTTACAGTTTTTTCTCGTCTGCCCTGCCTGTGGTAGTGCTACAGTTTGTTGTACAACCAATGGTATCCGACCGTGTTGGTGAAGAATTGTTTGGAGAAATCCTGACAATCATCGGTGTTGTCAACATTTTTCTTGGAATGTTTGGTACGCCGCTAAATAATACTAGACTGTTAGAGGATGGCAGTTACAAAGAAAAAGGAGATTTTCAGATTATCCTGTATGCATCGGTTGCAATTAGTATAGTGTTGCAGTATGTTTGTTTGGCATTATATGGATTCAAGCTGGATTTCTTAAGTCATATTATTTTAACACTATACAATGCATTTTCCATTGTTGTTGTGTATCTTGCTGCCGAACTTCGAATCCATCTCTGCTATGGCAAAATACTCATTTCAAAAGTGTTGCAGACCATAGGATATTGTATAGGGTTTGGCTTGTTTTGCTTGAGCGACAGATGGGAGTATGTCTTTCTTTTTGGCTCGATATGTGAGCTGGGTTATCTTCTTGTTTTCACGAATATATGGAAAGAGCCGTTCAAGCGTACATCAAAAATGAAAGGTACACTCGGACGCTATAGTGTTTTAATTCTTTCTACAGCTATGTACTTGATTATCACATATGCTGATAGATTGATCATTTACCCAAACTTTGGAGGAAATGAGGTTGCTACATACTATTCCGCAACCATTATCGGTAAGGCAATCACGATGATAACCGGTCCGCTTGGCAGTGTGATGCTAACATATACCGCTAAAATGCAACAAATCAACCGAAAACAGTATTCAATGATTGTACTGTTTACTGCGGTTGCAGCAACAGTTGGATTTATTGTATCACAAATCATGTCCAAGCCACTTATTGGTTTTTTATATCCCAATACGCTCCCAGACGCCTTGCATTATACCCCAGTCACCAATGCGACATGTATGGTAGGTCTGTTTTATTCTTTCTGCTGGCCAGTCGTTTTGAAATTTGGTGGAAAGGGTTCACCGATTGTCTTTGCAATCGTAAAGATTGTCGGCTATTTAAGTATAGCTTTCCTTGGTATGAAGACTTACGGTATAAACAGTGTTTGCTGGGGCGGCTTTATTGCTACCCTTATTCAATCAGCTCTCGTGGTTTGTTTGGGATATCGTATTTGCTCTCGCAGAGATGGCTTTGATAATCCGGGAAATTTCACCAAGTGAGAATCTTGAAATTCTCCTGATTTCCCAATTAGAAATTTAGCCGAAGAATTCAACAGAAGTTGGTTTTGAAAATAGCAATCTGTATGGTTAACAATATATGCCTTATAATCTTTGCTTTTTAATCCGATGTATTAACAATAGATGTATTAACAATAAGGAGGATTTGCTATGAAGTATGCACTCATCGGTTGCGGTAGAATATCGCCCAACCATATTGAAGCCGCGAAAAACAATAATCTGGAAATTGTCGCCATGTGTGACATTATTCCGGAAATCATTCAGGAAAAGTCAGAAAAGTTCGGCTTAGCTTATGTCAAAAAATATACAGACTACAAGGAACTGTTGGTAAATGAAAAGCCGGAGCTTGTGGCTATAGCGACAGAATCCGGAAAGCATGCAACCATCGCTCTCGATTGTATTGAAGCAGGATGCAATGTAATTATCGAGAAGCCTATTGCACTTTCTATTGCAGATGCACAGGCAATTATCGATGCTGGTAAGCGCAAAGGTGTTCTTGTGTGCGCGAACCATCAGAATCGTTTTAATAAATCTGTTCAATACATAAGAAAAGCTCTTGATGCGGGTAGATTCGGCAAGCTCTCTCATGGTGCTGCACATATTCGTTGGAATCGCGGAGCGAGTTATTATACTCAAGCACCTTGGCGCGGAACGTGGATTCAGGACGGCGGATGCCTGATGAATCAGTGTATTCATAACATCGATCTGCTACGCTGGATGATGGGTGATGACATTGAAGAAGTTATGGCATATACAGATCAGATTGAGCACCCTTATCTTGAAGCGGAAGATTTGGGCATGGCATTGGTCAAATTCAAAAATGGCTCTTATGGCTTGATTGAGGGTACAACAAATGTTTATCCTAAGAATCTGGAGGAGACACTATATATTTTTGGACAAAACGGTACGGTCAAAGCTGGAGGAACCTCGGATAATATCATTGAGGAATGGAGCTTTGCAGACAAACTGGATGATCCGGAATATGTCAAGGCTACATATCATGAGAACCCACCGAATGTATATGGGTTTGGTCACACTCCGCTTTATGCAGATGTAATTCATGCTATCGAAAACGGTCGAGAACCGTATGTAGATGGAGAAGCCGGAAAAAGAGCATTGGAGCTTGTATTGGCAATATATAAGTCTGCCGCTGAACATAGACCTGTGAAACTACCGTTGACAGCCTGCTCCACAATGGATTTTGTCGGACGATTTGATTAATGGATGGTAAGAAAAATGTCAAAGTTGAATTTGCAAACATTAAAAGAAGAATGTGGTGTGGAAATATCATCAGCTTCTTATATCGGTAGACCAATTAACAATACAGTGATGTTTATCACGAAAAAAGTGGAGCATCTGTTGTGTAATCTGCAATACACGGAGGGGTGTTTGATTTTCGCAGAAAGCACTGTTGATGTTCCGGATGATTTAAAGAAGAAGAATCTTTTTGAATTTACGGATACACCGCAGAAGGAGTACGCTCGATTTGTAGAAGAAATTGCTATGCAGCGCGAAAAGAGAAATTTCGGTCGAAAGTATACGTTCGAAAAGGGAGGCTACTATATTGGTGAGGGTGTTTCGATTGGAGAAGGATCACTAATTGAACCACTATGTTTTATTGGGCATGATGTGGTAATTGGTAGAAACGCACGAATCAAGAGTGGCGCACAAATCAAAAATGCGGTGATAGGAGATGACTTCATCGCTGGGGAAAACTGCATCGTCGGAACTGATGGATTTACAATGGCAGATGATGAGGATAAAAATAAGATTCGGATTCCGACACTGGGAAAGGTGATTATTGGCAATCAAGTAGAAATCGGTGGTCTGACAAACATCTCTTCCGGCTCAGGAGGAAATACCGTAATCGAAGATCATGTAAAGATTGATGCCCTTGTGCACATAGGTCACGATGTACATCTTAGTAAGAATGTAGAGATTCCGGCAGGTGCTATCATAGGTGGCTTTGTTGACATGGGAGAGGGTGCCTATGTAGGAATTAATGCTGTATTGAGAAATAGAATTACTTTAGGAAGAAATGCATTTGTCGGCATGGGGGCAGTTGTAACCAAGAATGTTCAGGAAGAGACAATAGTTGTGGGCAACCCTGCAAAACCGTTCATCAAAAATGGCGAGGGGGGGGAAGTTATAAACCCTCGCTGACTGCTCTCGTGGTTAAGGAGGTGGCGTGATGAAGTATTTTGTGCACGCCACAAGCATTATTGATGACGATGTTCAAATAGGGGGTGGAACAAAAGTTTGGCATTTTTCACATATACAAGGCGGTGCTCGGATTGGTGAAAAATGTTCCTTAGGTCAGAATGTCAATGTATCTAATCGCGTAAAGATTGGGAACGGAGTTAGAGTTCAGAACAACGTTTCGATATATGAAGGAGTTGAACTGGATGATTATGTGTTCTGCGGTCCTTCGTGTGTGTTCACTAATGATCTAACGCCGAGAGCAAAATATCCCAAAGGAACGGCTGGTTATAAAAAGACCGTGGTGAAAGAGGGCGCATCAATTGGCGCAAATGCAACAGTTGTTTGTGGACATACGATTGGAAAATGGGCATTTATTGGTGCAGGTGCAGTTGTTACATGTGATGTTCCAGATTATGCCTTAATGCTTGGTGTTCCTGCCAAACAAAAAGGTTGGGTTTGTGAGTGTGGAGAAATTCTGGAAGATAGCTTAGTTTGTTGGACCTGTAAACGTAAATATAGAAAAACAGAAAATGGTCTTGAGGAGATAAAAAATGCAATTTAGAGATTTAGGTGCTCAGTATAAGGTTCTTAAGACAGAGATTGATGCTGGAATACATGAAGTGATTGACAGTTCTGCTTTTATATTAGGGAAAACTGTGACAGAACTTGAAAATATGTTAGCAGAGTATGTTGGAAGAAAGTATTGTATTGGATGTGCGAACGGCACTGATGCATTGCAGCTTGCGCTAATGATTTGGGGTGTAGGCCCTGGGGATGCGATTTTTACATCGGATTTTACTTACTTTGCATCTGCAGGCACTGCTTCTATTTTGGGAGCAACACCGGTTTTGGTTGATATTGATTTGGAGACATTCAATATATCACCCGAAGCACTGGAAAAAGCGATTCAGAAGGTGCTAGCTGAAGGTAAACTGAAACCCAAAGCAATCGTTCCTGTTGACTTGTTTGGTCAGCCTGCGGACTTTACGATGATCCTACCCATTGCTGAAAAGTATGGCCTAAAGGTGCTTGAGGATGGCGCACAAGGGTTTGGTGGTAGCCTCAATGGAAGACGGGCGTGCTCATTTGGAGATATGTCTACCACGTCCTTCTTCCCGGCGAAGCCTCTGGGCTGTTATGGGGATGGTGGTGCAATTTTTACCGATGATGCGGAAGTGGATGCACGTCTACGTTCACTACGCGCACAGGGGAAGTCATCGGTAGATAAGTATGATAACCGTGAGATTGGCATGAATTCTCGCCTAGATACATTGCAGGCGGCAATCCTAATTCCAAAATTTAAAGCCTTTGTGGAATATGAATTGGATGCGGTCAACCGGGTTGCAAACTGGTATACACAGCGGTTGAAGGATATGTTTGTTACTCCGATTGTTCCTGAAGGATTCTATTCCAGCTGGGCACAGTATACCATTCTGATGGATAGCCGGGATGAACGTTATGTTATGCAGAAGTACTTGAAGACACAGGGGATTCCATCTATGGTCTATTATCCGCGTGGTTTGCATAAGCAGGAAGCATATCGGTGGATGAATTTGGATGATAGCGATTACCCGAATACGATAGAAGCTACTAGTCGTGTGCTTAGCCTGCCTATGCACCCTTACTTAACGGAAGATGACGTGGATACAGTGGTTAAGACTATGATGAAGGGAAGATAAGTAATGGAATTTACATATGATTCGTATAGAAGGCTGATTAAACATATTCGGGAGCATGGTTATGTCTTTACCGATTACGAGTCGCACAAATTTGTACAGGAGCCATGTTGTATTATGCGGCATGATATCGATCAATCAATTGAAAAGGCATATCGTTTTTCGCTAATTGAAAAGGAGGAGGATGTACCTTCCACCTATTTCGTTTTGGCTTCAAGTGACTTCTATAATCCTGCCTCCAAGCGAAATAGAGAACTTCTTAAAAAAATGGCAGGGGGGGTACTAAATTAGGACTCCACTTTGATGAGGAAGTTTATAGCACATATCCGGAAGAAGAACGTAAGGCTTATGCAGAGCGTGAAAGAAAACGCTTAGAAGACATTATAGAAATTCCTATTACTACAGTGAGCATGCACCGACCAGCAAAAACAACACTTGATGCAAATTGGCAATTTGATTCGATGATAAACAGCTATTCAGATACCTTTTTCAGAGCGTTCAAGTACTTATCTGATTCAAGACGCAGATGGCGAGAAGATGTGTGGGAGATTATTGCGAGTGGTAAATATAGTAGGATTCATATCCTCACCCACCCATTTTGGTATCACGATCAGGAGGAGAATCTGCATGATACTCTCGCAGCTTATATAAATGGTGCTTGTATGGAGAGGTATTCCTCATTGTTAGAGAACTTTACTGATTTGTCTTCTGTAATCGAACGTCTGGAGGTGAACTGTTAAAGTGTTGGATATGATAAGTGCTAACGAATTCATCACATTTTTGCTCGAACAGCAATATCAATTCAAGGTGTTGGGAACCCGTGAGGTTTCATGTTGCATATGTTCAAGTTTGGGTGATTTAAAAGATAATTGCATTACATGGGTGAAAAAGTGGAACGAAAACAATAAGAATTTGATTTCTTCCGCTGAAGTAGAAAACCTTGTCATTGTTTGTCCAGAAACAGATTTTGACGATATGCAAGGAAAAGGTTGCTTTATCTGCACAGAAGAACCCAAGCTAGTA
The DNA here is from genome assembly GCA_902363555.1 of Lachnospiraceae bacterium. GTDB lineage: Bacteria > Bacillota > Clostridia > Lachnospirales > Lachnospiraceae > Catenibacillus. The sequence goes on from CABJAM010000003.1 coordinate 649,266, forward strand.
TTCTTTGAAATTATTGACCACTTTTTTTGTGTAGACGTGAACGACAGCCGTATAGCAGAAACCGCAAGAGTTTACACAGACAGCATTGGGGAGAACTGTTCTATAGGCGATTATTCCACCATTAGCAAAGATACTGTCATTGGAAATAATGTCAGCATCGGAAGTAATGTGGTCACGGTAGGTAAGGTTATCATAGGGGATGGGTGCAAAATTCAATCCGGTACGGTTATAGGAGAGGCTGGGTATGGGTATTATACTTTGCCTAATGGTCATAATAAACAGGTTCCTCATGTAGGCGGTGTTGTTCTAAAGCACCATGTTGAAGTGGGATCAAATACATGTATTGATCGTGGAACAATAGGTGACACCATTGTTGGAGCATATAGTAAGATTGATAATCTTGTTCATATAGCCCATAACGTTCAAATTGGAGAAGACTGTATGGTGATTGCAGGTGCCGTCTTGTGCGGAAGCTGTAAATTGGAAGATAAATCCTATATTGCTCCAGGAGCAATCATTAGAAATCAGATTACGGTAGCACGTGACACCGTTGTAGGTATGCAGACACTTATTACGAAAGATACACAGGCTGGTAGCATAATGATGGGTGTTCCGGGGAAAAGAAAGGATAATTAATTAGGGTGAAGATAAGTACAGTAACCGTCATTGGTGCCAACGGCACTATGGGAAGAAACATCTCTAGCAACCATGTACACCTTTGCATTACCAAAGGTGTATATGGTTGCTAGAGATATGAAAAAGGCAGAAGCAGCCAAGGCGAAAACAGCCCTGTCTGTGAAAGATGATAGTGTATCAAATCGTCTGGTTGCTGCTGACTATTCAATATTGGAGACTTGTGTATCTGAATCCGACTTGATATTTGTGGCTGTTTTCGAGGAAATCAATATCAAAAAGGACATTGCCCAAATGGTCTCTAAGGCAATGAAGTCAGATGCCATTGCTTGCTCCAGCCTGTCCATTACCACACTGGCAGAGCAGTACCCGAAGCATCGAAATGAATAAGACATATATTCTGGGTGGTGCTCAGACCGACCTTGAACGCAACTGGACAAAAGAAGGAAAAGGTGTTGTTGCTCTACTGAGAGACAATGACGGATGGCTTGCAGGGTGCAGGTCTTGCCCATGAAGATATTGTTGAACTAAACAAAGACAATGGAGTTGCCAGCTATGTGGGTAACTTTATCGCAGAGCAGTATGTGAATCATGGGCATCTTGGTGCGCTTCTGACCGAGGTCAATCCTGCGTTCTATGGCATACCTTCCGCAAGATATGAAGCTGCGTGCGCATCCAGCTCGGTTGCTTTGGATACGGCAATCACGAAGATCAGCAACGGTGACTATGATGTGGCTATCGTGGTTGGCTGGGAGCTGATGAAGACTGTAGACAGTAAGACCGGAGGTGATTTTCTTGGTTACGCTGCCTATTTGAAAAGGAAGGTAAAGGCATTGACTTCCCTTTCCCAAAGCGGTTCGGCAAATTGGCGGATGATATCATCGAGACGTATGGCGTAGATGAAAAACGCTTCATGGATGCGCTGGCGAAGATTTCTGTGATCAACTACAGCAACGGTACGCGTAATCCGAATGTACAGACCAGAAAGTGGTTTACGGATCAGGCGCAGGCCGAAAACCGCGGCATTGATACGAATCCCTTTGTCGGTGGCAGACTGGTTGTTTCCGACTGTTCACAGGTGACGGACGGTTCAGAGGTCGTTGTGCTGGCATCCGAGAAGTTTGTGAGGGAACGTGAAATCCGGAATCGTAAAGGGCTATGGACACAGAATTGTACCGATGATATTCGATAAGAAAATAGCTATTTGTATAAGCAGGTCACAGGTAAGGCTGGCGGCTATCGGCTGAAAAAAGCTGACAACGGTATGATGTTGAACATCGACGGTAGTGCGACAACGAACTATGTATTTATAGTTGGTCTAGAATAACAAAACATGAGGAGAAAAAGTCATGAGTAATTTGAAAGAAAAAATTCTAAATAAAACGGCAACGCTTGGTGTCTGCGGTTTGGGATATGTTGGTCTTCCTTTGGCTGTTGAAAAGGCAAAGGCCGGTTTTAAGGTTGTGGGGTTTGATGTTCAGGAAGCCAAAGTCAACATGGTAAATGCTGGACACAACTACATCGGTGATGTTGTCAACGAAGACCTTGCTGCTATCGTTGCTTCGGGAAATCTGTGCGCCACGACTGATTTTGCATCTGTTGCTAGTTGTGACTGTGTCTGTATAGCTGTTCCGACTCCCTTGGACAAGCACCAAGAGCCTGATATCAGTTATGTAAAGGCCTCGACTGAAAGTATCGCACCTTATTTGCATAAGGATATGTTGGTTGTACTTGAATCCACAACTTATCCCGGAACCACTGAAGAGTTGTTGAAGCCGATTCTGGAAGAGAAAAGTGGACTGAAATGTGGCGAAGATTTTTATCTCGCATTTTCTCCTGAACGTGTAGATCCGGGCAATTTGATTTATAAGACCAAGAATACCCCGAAAGTAGTAGGAGGCTGCACACCAGCTTGTACGGATATCGCTGCAACGATGTATGAAGCTGTTTTGGAAGCACCAGTGCATCGTGTATCATCTCCGGCCATAGCAGAAATGGAAAAGATTCTGGAGAATACATATAGAAATATAAATATTGGCCTGGTAAATGAAATTGCGCGTCTCTGTAATAAAATGGGTATCTCTGTCTGGGAAGTTATTGATGCGGCAAAGTCTAAGCCTTATGGCTTCCAGGCATTTTATCCCGGTCCCGGTTTGGGCGGTCACTGTATCCCTCTTGATCCCTATTATCTCACATGGAAAGCTCGTGAATACGGTTTCCACACTACGCTGATTGAAAATTCTATGATCATTAACGACAGTCAGCCGGATTATTGCGTGGATCGTGCGATGCATATCTTGAATCGCCACAAAAAGGCAATTAACGGTGCCAAAATTCTCGTGCTCGGTGTTGCTTATAAAAATGATATCGATGATTATCGTGAGTCTCCGGCGATTCGTGTTGTTGAGAAACTGTTGGAAGTCGGCGCAGATGTTACTTACTATGATCCGTGGGTTGCATCATTCATGGAGGGTGAACTGTCTATGACCGGCGAAAAGGCACTTACTCCCGAGTTGATTGAAAGCGTAGACCTCGTTATGGTTACTGCAGCTCACAGCAATGTGGACTATGCGCTGGTGCAGAAGCACGCTAAGGCGATTTTTGACACCAAGAATGTAATGAAGCGTATTGATAATAGAGATAATATTGAAGTTTTGTGATAAGGAGGAGGTGAAGATGAGCCTTTTTACAAAAAAAACACTTTTAATCACCGGTGGCACCGGTTCCTTTGGTAACGCTGTCTTGAACCGTTTCCTTAAGACTGACATTGGCGAGATTCGCATCTTCTCACGTGACGAGAAGAAACAGGACGATATGCGGCACGAATATCAATCGAAAATGCTGGAAGTAGCCGATAAAATCAGTTTCTATATCGGCGATGTCCGTGACCTTGCATCGGTCAAAAACGCTATACACGGCGTTGACTACATATTCCACGCTGCAGCCCTCAAGCAGGTTCCGTCCTGCGAGTTCTTCCCGATTGAAGCAGTAAAGACCAATGTTCTCGGCACAGAGAATGTTCTGACCGCCGCAATCGAAGCAGGTGTTAAGAATGTCGTTTGCCTTTCCACAGATAAGGCAGCATATCCTGTAAATGCTATGGGAACTTCCAAAGCTATGATGGAAAAGGTTATTGTAGCAAAAGCTCGAACAACCTCTACAACAAAGATTTGTTGTACTCGTTATGGTAATGTTATGTGTTCCCGGGGCTCGGTTATTCCACTTTGGATTGACCAAATCAGAAATGGTAACCCGATTACTCTCACCGAACCTACAATGACAAGATTTATCATGTCTCTGGATGAAGCAGTAGATCTTGTTCTGTTTGCATTTGAGCATGGCGAACCAGGCGATATTCTCGTTCAGAAAGCTCCTGCCTGCACTATTCAGACCCAAGCAGAAGCCGTATGTGAACTGTTTGGTGGCAAGAAAGAGGACATCAAGGTTATCGGTATCCGTCATGGCGAGAAGATGTATGAAACATTACTGACCAACGAGGAGTGCGCCCACGCCATTGATATGGGCAACTTCTACCGTGTGCCTTGCGACAAGCGCGGTCTCAACTACGACAAATATTTCAACAAGGGTGATACAGAGCGCAATAAGCTGACGGAGTTCAACTCTAATAACACACAACACCTGACTGTTGAGGAAACTAAAGCGAAGATCGAATCGCTTGCCTATATTCAGGAGCGTCTTGCAGAGAAGTAATATTCTTTAGAGAGGAGTTACAATGAAGCTAATAATCTTAGGTGCAGGCGGTTATGGTAGAACTGTTGCAGATATTGCTCGACAAAGCAAGCGCTATTCTGACATATTGTTTTTGGATGATAATTCAACTGCTAAAGATGTCTTTTGAAAATGCTCGGAATACATCAAGCTCATATCTTCAGATACCGAGATTTATCCGGCTTTCGGCAATAATGAAGGAAGGCTTCAGTGGATGGACAAACTTGAAGCAGCCGGAGTATCTATTTCTACGCTTATCCACGATACTGCATATGTGAGCCCGTAGACTACTGTTGAAAACAGTACAGTTGTAATGCCAAAATCAATCATTAACACAGGTGTGACAGTAAACCGAGGTTGCATTGTTAACTGTGGTACCATCATTAATCAAGGATGTGTAATTGAAGAAGGTGTCCATATCTGTCTCGGAGCCATTATCAAGGTTGAGAACCAGATACCAAAATGTATGAAGGTTGAAGCTGTAACGGTTATAGAGAATAGACCCTACCCGCTGCAGGAGGATTAAATAACAATGGGCTATACAAACAGCCGATGGAAAAACAACGGCAAGCTAAAGCTGTTGTTCATCGTCGGCACTCGCCCAGAGATTATCCGTCTTGCCGCCGTTATCAATAAAGCTCATACATATTTTGATACGATTCTTGCTCACACTGGGCAGAACTACGATTACAATTTGAATAAGCCAGATTAAAGACGGCCAGGACCTGACCGTGACAGAGCCGACCATGACCCGATTTATAATGAGCCTGGAGGAAGCTGTGGAGTTGGTCGTTTATGCTTTCCAAAACGCGTCTTCAGGAGATATCATGGTACAGAAGGCTCCAGCCTGCACGATTGAAATACTGGCACAGGCGGTAAAAGAAATTTTTCATGCGGACAATCCTGTAAAAGTTATCGGCATCCGTCATGGTGAGAAAATGTATGAGACCCTCCTGACCAATGAAGAATGTGCAAATGCTGTTGACCTTGGGAACTTCTATCGAGTTCCATGCGATAAACGGGATTTGAATTATGACAGGTATTTTAAAGATGGCGATGTGTATAGGAATAAGCTTTCCGAATTTAATTCGAATAATACGCAGCTGCTGGATGTAGAGCAGGATAAAGAGAAGCTGCTGAAATTATCCTATATCCAGGAGGAACTTAAAAAGTGAATACGGTTAAAGAAAGTTTGTTTCCTTAAAATGAGTATCGATAGTTTAATGGTTACATATACTGTATAATAGAAAATTTCAGTACGGATAACCCTTATAATTTCGTAAGAAAAAATCAAAAAAGTATGAAAAAAATAAGAAAAAAGTTGTTGAAATAGTATTATGAGAATGCTATAATAATAGACAATTTATTTAGGAGTTTTGTATAATAAATTAGGTGGGAATAATTATGGAGAAAATAAAATTAAAAAAAGCCCGTGTTGTTGATACTTTTGCAGCAAGAAATATACAAATTTTAGAAACGCGCAGTACAAAAAAAGATATAGGACGATATTCCGTAGAACATGAATACGGACTGGAATTGCGAAAACGCAGACATGATCAGAATATACACATAGGGAATTAGCTACAGGCCTGATACTTAAATCGTATCAGGTCTTTGTATTTTACGAAAAAAACATAAGATGAGAGTCGGGTGGGATAATGGCAGCTGATTTATGTATTGTTCGGTTGAACAGAAAAATTATTCGTGACAGCAGTAAAAGTGTGGGTCATATAGAAGAAGGAACCGATATCGAAGGATATAGTGAATTTTTTGCGACGGACTATTTTGATCTTTTAGAGGTTAAGAAGAAGGAATTAACGAATCCGTTTACAGCAATCATGGGAATCTGGCCGGATGAAGGTTTGGATGTCAATGATGTAGCCATTCAGAGCTATTCCTTATACTGCAGTTCTGGGATGCTCTCGGCAGAGGAGGGGGGAAGATGAGCCTGTCAAAAAATTGTGTGGTGATCCTTTTAAAGAAGACAAGGCCGCATCGATGCCCTTTTTGAGTGTGATCCAGGTGTACATTACTCCGGAGATCATGGCACATGCATTAAAAGAAAAGCCCACAGAGGATTTTATGGCTGCTGTTTTAGAAGATTTACGTTTCATTATCAGGGGATTTATTAAAGAAAACAGTAGTGTAAATATGATTTACCGTATCTATAAAATGCTTTCAGCAGGAGACTTTGCCATAGTTATCCGAAGTGAGCGGGCAGATACTTCTTTTCATATTTCCACATTACTCCGGAAAAGGGTGGCTGTCATGGCCGAAAAGCCATGCGCAGAGAAGCGTCTTGTTTTGTATAAGACATACACGTTGCTGACAATCAATGGTAATGTAATCCCTGAGGCGGAAAAAGTCGGAGAGGATGATGGATTTCCCAAACAGACCTTAGAGAAAGATGCGTCGGAGCAGCAGCACGGGTGCTTTGTGCTTAGATGTGGTTTTTCCAACTGCTATTGGAGCGAAAAGCAGAAGTATGATGCGTTTATGAAAAACCGGCAGATAAAACATACCATTCATGGATTAAACGGCAGATATGATTTTAGCGTCATCATTACACAGGATGAATTTATCCGTCTGTTTCACTTTATAGACGAATACAAAAGGGCAGAAGGCTCTGATCCTGGTTCCAGAATTTCCCAATGGAAATGGGAATCGTCAAACACAGATATGAGCATTGAGGATTATATTATATATCTGTTAAAAAACAACTATCTGTCTTGTATAAATGAGCGCTATCTGTTAGGTCAACATAAAGGAGTTGTACTGAAAACGAACGAGGTATCCGGGTTCATCACAATCGACGGATGCCCTGTTAATGCACGGGAAAAATTTCTTGACTATAAGGTTAATGCGCTGCATAACGAAGTATTGGAAAATTACCGGACGACATGTGCACAAGTCCAGCGGATCAGCGGTTACAGGAAAAATATGGCCCATTACCTGAGGTTGCTGGAAAAGCTGATCCATCTATGTCAGGGGATCAACGGTTCATCTGATACGAGGATTTTTGCGGCAGTCCTGCTGGAACAGCTGGATATCATTACGGATTCTATTAATGTCTATACTCAATTGTTCAGTAATGGAAAGGACGACACCGAAATATATGTCCAGCCGGATCTGCTTGACCTGTTTGAAGACTATATTAGAGAGTCTGTATGTGTATTGGACAGTTATGCACAATATATCAGAAATAATAATCTTCAGTCCTTACAAACACCGAACTATAATCTTGAATCAAATACAAGCATGGAGAAGCTATTGATCGGATATAGTGAACTTTTGCAGATATTTATAGATTTTTATTGTATAAAACAGGCAGAGATTGATAATATAAGAAAAGCTGAAAGGGAAATCCCAAGGCAGTATCTTCCGGTAGTCGTACCTGCTCTATCCAAAAGAGATGTTTCTGTAGAGATACTTTTTCAGGAAGGTATCATGGATGATTGGGCCGAAGAAAAGGCAATCAAAGAGGACTTTCTCAAAAATGAAAAGAGGAGTGAGAACCGCTTCTGCATGGCGATCAGTACGCCGACACTTATGGAATTGGGAAATGTCATGACAATGGTTACTTCACTGTTTCATGAAGTTGCACACCAGTTCCGTTACGAGACCAGGAAGAAAAGAAACGATGCTTTACTGAAGTACTGTATACACAGGTGTATGCATTGTCTGGCGATCAATTTATTGGATCAGCTAAGAAAAGAACTGAGCTTTATCGATTTGACACGTGATTTTGAGACGAAGATAGAAGACTATTTTGTTCAGGCCTATTTGGATGTGAATTATAGGCATAAGAAAGAGGATCCGGAATTCGACTATTCTTATCAGAAAGCACCATTAAATAATTTTATATGGAACCTGAGGAGGGATACACAGGAGAATCTGTCTTATTGGGGAAAAAGCGAAGAGATTCATCTGGCAGTTCAGGAGTTTGTGAAAGGACTTTCTCCTTATTATTGCCCGGGGGAACCTGAGTATGGAAAACTGTTGGAGATTTTGGATGGATTGATCGAGGAATATATAGAGCAGGAAAATGAAAAGAAAAAGGCAGTGCTGAGAAAACAAATTTCAAAATGTGCTTATGCTTTTGCGTGGATATGTGCCTGCGATAATCTATCTGCGAACATAGAAAAGCCGTGGAACATCGATCCTGCAGATTCATTAGATAAGTGGATGGATCGGGAAGAAGATATTGCTTTTAAGAAGATGTGGGAAGAAAAATTTAAGGGAATAACAGACGATGAGATAACGGATAACAGGAAGATATGGACGCTCTTTTTTAGATTTGTCTGCTGGTTATATGACAGACTGGGAGAGGGGAAAATTGACAGTAAAAAAAGAGAAGATTTTTTGAAGGAAGCATATAAAAAGGCATGTGCAGGATGGAAAAATGAAAAGGCACGGGAGGATTTTTATAATGATACGAATGGAAATCTTAATAAAGTAGGAAGAGCTCTCGGCATTGATTGTTATACTGCCGACAATTATGCTATTTTTAAAACGTGTCTTGAAACTGCTATTATCCAATCATTGGATGGAATGGAAGCTATTATATCGGGAGAGATTGCAGAATATCGGGAAGAAACGGCAGATCTGTTTATGTGTAATGTTATGTAGCTCAGTCCTTTTGGGTATCTGCATCTACTGGCCATTAACTGGCCAAATGATACAGTTCTGGAGGAAACCCATATAAACAGAGCTATCAATGTCCTGCTTTTTCAATGGTGCCTGAAAGAAAAGAGTGAACTGGATGATGATAAATTTCGAAAACTGTCTGTTCAGATCATCGAGGAATTGCTTGCATCCATGAACAGCATATTGAATTATCATAGCAACGGATCGGTTGAACTTGCAGAGCGTTGGGATACATTGCGGAATGACAGCGTTGTCTGGACCAGCGGAGAAGAAAGCGCTATGGTGCTCCATGATAAATTGGCAGAATTTGCAGAAATCTGCAAAGAGCTACAACAGAGAAGGCTGGCGCTTTCCTTAAACAAAGATGAGATCGCTTCTCTGCGTATATATAGGATCATAGCAGAAATAATGGATCAATTGATCGACCGTGAGTTTGAGCAGATATACTTTTTGGAAGAGTACCATGAACTGACCCAGGACTATTGCTATGGGGCTAAATATTTGAAATCATTAAATACTGAAATGAAAGCGCAGGGTTGAGTGGTGCAGAAGCTCGCTGAATTTTGTATAGATGTATCAAAGCTGCTAAACCAGCCTCACCTTAGATTTGATGATAATTCTAAATATGAAGAATTTAACAGGAAAAGTATAGAATTTATGTTTGACATGTATTATCAGAACAAACGAAGTAATGCACAGAAGATGGGAGATAAATAAATGCCGGTCAGAGTTGAAATTGTACATAACTTAGGAGAGTATATGAACAAGGTGGCAGATATTGCCGGTAAATGTTCCAGTAAAAACATGAATCCTCCGATATTATGGTTCAGAGGGGTAAATAATGAAAGGTACTCTCTGATTCCATCTCTTTTCAGGAAAATAATGGGAGCAGAAAAAATATCAGATGCAAATTATACCCGGATGCACTATGCAGAGGATATCCGAACACAGCATTATATTGCAAAGAATTTTCACCTTCTGTCCTCTGAGCCATCTTCGCGGGTGGAATGGCTGGAAGTTATGCAGCATCATCAAATCAATACCCGTGTTCTTGATTGGTCTGAGTCAAGTATGCATTCGCTGCTGTTTGCATTAGAAACTTTTTTTGTTGATGGGAAGTTTAGCGACACGCAGAGCAGAAGAATGTGTGCACCGTGTGTATGGGTCCTAAATCCTAAAAAGCTTAATCAAAAAATTTTACAGTCACTGGCGGGGGATGATAAATTACAAATCAGTTTGCTTGAGGATCTGAATCTCTCCTCGTCGGAAACAGCAAAAATAATGAAGCATATCCAAACGTACGGAGATTTTGCCAGGTATGCCGAGACAGAAGGAACCGGTCACATTGATTATATTTTAAACTTAAGCAGTATTAATGATGATATACAGCGGGATAGGGTAAGACTTAAAGAGCTTTTGTTAAACGGCGAGGTTATCAATCCATACTATTATCTGATCAGCAGGATTTATTCTGACGGATTTGTTCTGCCAGACCGTAAGTTACCTCCGCTTTGTGTGGTTCATCCATATCACTCCGAACGTATCCGGGCACAAAAAGGTGTATTCGGCGTGTTCCCGTTCTATGAGGAGCAGAAGCAGGATGAAATACTGAGAAAATATGGGCTTATTCCAGATGCTATGGAACATAACATGCTGGCTCAGGACTGTCTTTGTAAAATATTAATTAGAAATCCCGAAGAGATAGCTATACAGCTCATGGAAAATGGCCTGAATGACAGCTGGCTTTATCCTGAAATGCCTGTTGTATCATCTGAAATAGAAAACCATAAGATTTGGTAATCGTATGGACGTACATACAGTAGGCAGACAAAACAAAGATTGGAGGAACTATCAAATGAACATATTGATCACCGGATCCAGAGGCTTCGTCGGCCAAAATCTCGTCGCCGCCCTGGAATCCATAAGAGACAGCAAAGACCGCGTACATATGATCCGCGGCCTGGACCATCCGGAAGATCTGGTACTGTACACCTACGACCTGGATTCCGACCCAGGCGTATTGGATACCTACTGTAAGGATGCCGATTTCGTTTTCAATCTGGCCGGTGTTAACCGACCGAAGAACCCTGAAGAATACATGGAGGGAAATTTTGGCTTCGCGTCACGGCTGTTAGATACGCTGAAAAAATACAACAATAAAGCCCCGGTCATGCTTAGCAGCAGTATCCAAGCCGGGCTGGAGGGCCGTTTTGCCGGGAGTGTTTATGGTCAGAGCAAGCTGGCCGGAGAGCAGTTGTTTGCGGATTACGGCCGGGAGACCGGAGCACGGGTGCTCATTTATCGTTTTCCCAATCTTTTTGGAAAATGGTGCCGCCCCAATTATAATTCCGCGGTGGCGACCTTCTGCCACAACATGGCCCATGATCTGCCGATCACGGTCAATGACCGGACCACGTCACTGGAGCTGCTTTATATCGATGATCTGATCGAGGAGATGATCCTGGCTTTAAATGGTGCGGAGCACAGAGATGCCGGGGGCTTTTGCTATTGCCCTGTGACCTTTAAGGTGACGCTGGGGCAGATCGTAGACCTGCTGGAGAGCTTTAAAGCCAGCCGCACGGACCTGTCCGTGCCGGATATGGGCGACGGTTTTACGAAAAGGCTGTACGCCACGTATCTGTCCTATCTGCCGACAGATAAGTTTTCATATAAGCTGAAAATGAACACGGATGCCCGGGGGAGCTTTACGGAGCTTTTGCGCACCGCCGACCGGGGTCAGGTCTCGGTCAATATCAGTAAGCCCGGGATCACCAAAGGCCAGCACTGGCACCACACGAAAAATGAGAAATTTATCGTCGTGTCCGGGCGTGGACGTATACAGCTGCGTAAGATTGGCGCGGATGCCGAAGGAAAGCCATGGCCGGTAGTGGATTACGATGTCAGCGGCGAAGAACTGACAGTGGTGGATATGATCCCCGGCTATACCCATAATATCATCAATCTGTCAGAGACAGAGGACCTGGTGACCGTGATGTGGGCCAATGAGCCGTTCGACCCGCAGCATCCGGATACATTTTTTGAAATCGTGGAGGAAAAGTGATGTGTATTAAAACCGATTACTCGGATGTACATTTTAAAGATAACGGAAAACTGAAGCTTTTGATACTGGTGGGAACGCGCCCGGAGATCATACGTCTGGGGGCGGTCATCGGAAAATGCCGTACATATTTTGATACAATCCTGGCTCATACCGGTCAGAATTACGATTACAATCTGAATGGCGTGTTTTTCCGTGATCTGAAGCTGGATGCGCCGGAAGTCTATATGGATGCCGTGGGGGATGACCTGGGTGCAACCATTGGCAATATCATCAACTGCTCTTATAAGCTGATGGCTCAGATCCGGCCGGACGCGCTGCTGATTCTTGGAGATACGAATTCCTGCCTGTCTGCCATTGCCGCAAAACGGCTCCATATTCCAATCTTCCATATGGAGGCCGGCAATCGATGTAAGGATGAGTGTCTGCCGGAGGAGACGAACCGCCGTATTGTGGATATTATTTCGGATGTGAACCTGGCCTATTCGGAACATGCAAGGAAATATCTCCATGAATGTGGATTGCCCAAGGAACGGGTCTATGTGACCGGTTCACCGATGGCGGAGGTGCTCCATCAGAATCTGGCGGAGATTGAAGCCTCGGATATATTGGAACGGCTGGGTTTAAGACCGGGCCACTATATCCTGCTCTCAGCACACCGCGAGGAAAATATAGATACGGTAAAGAATTTCCTTTCTCTGTTTACGGCGATCAATACGATGGCAGACAGGTATGACATGCCCATCCTTTATTCCTGCCATCCCCGTTCCCGTAAGCGTTTGGAAGCCTCGGGATTTAAGCTGGATGCCCGGGTGATTCCCCATGAGCCTTTGGGCTTTCACGATTACAATCATCTGCAGATGAATGCATTTGCAGTGGTGTCAGATTCAGGAACGCTTCCGGAGGAGAGCAGCTTTTTTACGAGCCAGGGCCATCCGTTCCCGGCCGTGTGCATCCGCACGAGCACAGAGCGGCCGGAGGCGTTGGATAAAGCCTGTTTTGTACTGGCGGGGATCGATGAGCGGAGTCTTTTGCAGGCGGTAGAAACAGCAGTGCAGATGAACCAGGCGGGAGATCACGGTATCCCTGTGCCGGATTATGTGGAGGAAAATGTATCTTCAAAGGTCGTGAAGATCATCCAGAGCTATACAGGTGTTGTCGACCGAATGGTTTGGAGAAAATATTAATTTTTTGGTATGGTAATAACTCAGCCAATAATCATGTGGCCAGGATTTTCGGGTAAAGGAGTGGTGAACCGATGCGTCCTATGAGAAAACGATTCCCAATGAACAGTAAACGCTTATATATAAATTCCCCGGTGCGCTGGGTTCACTCATCCAGAGAAATAGCCCAATGTGCGCAGGAAAAACAAGAGATATTCAAATCGCTGTATGATCAGTTGGAGAAAAAGTTATCAGACAGGGGTAACGCGATCTTTAATGCATCCGTTCTTCAATCCTATTATGAGTCGATAATGAGAATGCAGAAAAACAAAGCGAGGCATTTTTGGTATATGGGATTGTGGGGCGCCACAAAAGCAGTGCTGAGTATTGGCACTGCTGTTATATTTCTGTTGACTACGATAAAAAGTAGTGTTCCATTGACTGAGATTATTGCCATGATCGGTTCCCTTCTGACAGGTGTTCCGAATCCTATGCCAAATGTCAGTGTGGGGCAGATATTGGCAGTCATTTTGTCAATTCTCATAGTGTTGCTTCTGCTGTACTTTTTACATAAATTCATAACTAAAGCCATGGAAGAATTTAAACCCGGGGAGACATGGATTCGCCATAATAAACAGTGCTATAAAATGAGTATGGAGATCATGAATTATCTTGAAGGTACGGGGGATTACGAAGCACTGGATGATGACGAAGCCTATGCGGATTTCAGAAAAAACATAGAAACCATGTGGCTTGATAATCTTCAGACCTTTTGGACGGCTATGGATAAATAAGGAGTGTAAAGTTTATGAAAATAACAGTCGTCGGAAGCGGATATGCCGGCCGGTCAACATCGATTCTGCTGGCGCAGCATAATAAGGTCACCATCGTGGATGCTGCGCAGGAAGCAATGGTATTCACAGATATAAATAAATACCTGATCCAGGATGCATCGATTTTGAAATACCTGTCAGAGGTGGAGCTGGACCTGACGGTGACGTCGGATGAGGAAATGGCCTACAATACCGCGGATTTTGTGGTCATTGCGGTACCCACAGGCTTTAATGCAGACAAAGATGATTTTGACACAGCGGGGATAGAGCCGGTGATCCGGCGTGTCATACAATATAATCCCAATGCATTGATCGTTATAAGAAGTGCAGTTCCGGCCGGTTATACATCATCTGTCCGTGAGCGGACCGGCAGCAGAAATATCCTTTTCTGCCCTGAGTTTCTGCGGGAATCCAGAGCATTGTATGACTGTCTGTATCCTTCACGGATCATCGTGGGTACGGATCTGGCGGATCAGAAGCTTGTGAGCGGGGCCTGCACCTTTGCATCGATGCTCCAGGAGGGTGCTGTAAAATCGAATATAGATACAATGCTTATGGAATTTGCGGAGGCTGAGACGGTGAAATTGTTTGATAATAAGTTTCTCGTCTTCGGCTCCTTTTATTTTAATGCGCTGGATTCGTATGCGGAATTGAAAGGGGTAAACACACAGCAGGTTATAAAGGGCCTGTGTCTGGACCCTCTGATCCGTCAATTCCATGAGAATTTTGGCATCTGTCATATTCCGAAGAACAATCGGACGATAAATAAGGAGAGTGAATAAGATCATGTGTGGAATTGTAGGATATACCGGCCATAAACCGGCTGCCCCCATTTTGTTAGAAGGCCTGGCCCGCCTGGAATACCGCGGCTATGATTCCGCTGGATTGGCTGTGGAAGGTGATGGTGTTATCGAGGTGGCCAAGGCCAAAGGGCGCCTGCGTGTTTTAGAGGAAATGACCAGTAAGGGAGAGTTGCTGGCCGGCTGCTGTGGGATTGGACATACCCGCTGGGCGACCCACGGGGAGCCCTCGATGGCCAACGCTCATCCGCATTGCAATCCGACAAAAACCATTGCCGTGGTCCATAATGGCATTATTGAAAATTATCAGGAGCTGAGGGAAAAACTGGTGAAAAAAGGGTATGCTTTCACATCGGAAACGGATACGGAGGTGATCCCCCAGCTTCTGGACCAGTATTATACGGGGGATCCCATTGAGACCATTGCCAAAATGATGGTGCGTGTCAATGGCTCCTATGCATTGGGGATTTTATTTGAAGATCATCCTGAGGCCGTGTACGCGGTGCGCAAGGACAGCCCTATGGTCGTGGGAAGCTCGGAGGAGGGCAATTTTATTGCCTCGGATGTGCCGGCGATTTTGAAATATACAAGGAATGTGTATTTTGTTGATAATATGGAAATCGTGGAAATGACTCCGGAAGGGGTCCATTTTTATAATCTGGACTGCGAGGAGCTTGAGAAGACACAGACCACGATTGAATGGGATGCCCAGGCGGCTGAAAAAGGCGGCTACGAGCATTTTATGCTGAAGGAGATCTATGAGCAGCCAAAGGCGGTGAAGGATACCATATCACCGCATATTAAAAACGGCGGGATTGTTTTGGATGAGCTGAAGCTGACGGATGACCAGCTCCGCCGGCTGAGCCGGATCTATATTGTGGCCTGCGGTTCGGCGTATCATGTGGGTGTTGTGGCCCGGTATGTGATCGAGCATATGGCCGGGATCCCGGTGGAGACGGAGCTGGCTTCGGAATTTCGTTACCGTAAGTCGATCGTGGAGGAAAACTCGCTGGCGATCATCATCAGTCAGTCGGGTGAGACGGCGGATTCTCTGGCGGCACTGAAGGAGGCTAAGGCGCGGGGCGCTCATGTACTGGCCATCGTCAATGTAGTGGGCAGCTCCATTGCCCGGGAAGCGGACAGTGTGCTGTATACATGGGCCGGGCCGGAGATTTCGGTGGCCACTACAAAGGCGTACAGCACCCAGCTTGCAGTTATGTATATGCTAAGTATGAAGCTGGCTCAGGTGAGGGGAACGCTGGCGCAGGCGGAGTTTGACGCGCTGCTTTCAGATCTTCTTGGCATTCCGGAGCAGATCCAGTATATGCTGGGCGACAAGGAGCGGCTTCAGTGGTTTGCTTCAAAGTATGCGTCCAGCCATGACATTTTCTTTATTGGGCGGGGGATTGATTATGGTATTTCCATGGAGGGCTCCTTAAAGCTTAAAGAGATATCCTATATCCATTCGGAGGCCTATGCAGCGGGAGAGATGAAGCATGGAACAATCTCCCTGATCGAGAAGGATCTGCTGGTGGTTTGTGTGGCTACCCAGCACGAGCTGTTTGAAAAGATGGTCAGCAATATTGTGGAGGTGAAGTCCAGGGGGGCTTATATTATGGGCCTGACTCAGATCGGCTGCTTTTCCATGGAGGATACGGCTGACTTTACGGTATACATTCCGAGGATCGCGGATTACTTTACAACCTCCCTGGCAATCATTCCCCTGCAGCTTTTGGCCTATTATGTGTCGCTGGCCAGAGGCCTGGATGTGGATAAACCGAGAAATCTGGCAAAGTCGGTGACCGTAGAATGAATCCGGTTGGAAATAAGCATCTGATCACAGCGTTACAGCCCTTTGCCCACAGTTATGATCTGGATGAATCAATGTGCGCGTATATGGTCAATAATTTTATCCGGGAAGTAACGGAGGCAGAACTTCAAAAGCGGTTTGCAGCAAATTTTAAAAATATATCCAGAGCCTCATATAATGTGGTGATCGATTTTAAGCGTGCGGTCCTTGCCGGTATAAAGATGGCGGAGGCTGTCTATATGCCGGCGTATGTGTATAAATATATCCGGCTCTTACTGACAGCAGTGGCACTTTTGGAGGATGCGCCGATCCCCGGAGAGACGGAGGCGTATATCGTTTATATGCTCCATACTCGCGGCGCTTATGACCACGATATCGAAGAAAAGGAATTTGTACGTCTTGTGCAGGCCTGCTACAGTGATGTAAACCGGCAGGCGTTAAGCCCGGCGGTTGTGGAGGAAGGGCTGGCGCTGTTGTGCCGGATGCGGGTGATCTGGCAGTTGAAAAAGCATTATCGACTCAATGGGTTTATCTGCGGTAAGGCGAAAACCGGATAAGTCGGAATGCTCAGTCAGGATATAGTGATTTTTGTATATATGTGCGATGATATAGCCGGAGTGCGTTATCGGGCTTTCTCAGGTGTGATTACATGAACCTGGGAAAGACTGGCGGTGTGCTCCGGCTTTTTGTTTTCTCCGGATTTTTTGTTCGGAAGAGAAATTGCAAAAAAATATTGTCGAAATATATAGATAATTTCAATGTTATATGCTATAATTATTGCACAAAAATGCAGAGTATACTTTTGGAAATATATATAAAACGCACGAAAGTAGACAAATTTCTTTAACGAAAGAGTCTGGAGGGGGAATGTTTGTATTATGTTTAAAATAATTTGCAAATTGCAGCAGTTAACACCGATGATACATTTTCAGGCAGAGGAGTCCGGAGCGTGTTTAAGGGCGAGTGAGGTAAAGCCTAAGCTGGATAAATTTATCCGAAACTGGAAAAAGGATATACCAGTTGAATGGTACATTCGCGGTGAGAAAGCACAGGAGACCGGGGTTTTTGCTCTGGATTATAAATTACGGTTCGCAGCCACGGGGACTCCTGAAATTATAAGCAACAAAAAAGATAAGAACGGGAAGATGCAATACAACATATGCAGGAGTTATTTTGGTGATGAAAAAGCTGTAATGTACAGGCAACCCGTGCAGATGACGGTTGTTTGTTTTATCCCGGAGCTGCTGGAATGTATAAAAGAATATATCGAAATATTTTTTGTTATGCATAATTTTGGTACAAGGCAGGATAAAGGTTTTGGCTCATTTGTTCTTTCGGAGATTGATGGACGTACCACCGGTTGGGAGGATAAAGACTATCCTGATATGGTAAAGGATTTTGTTCCGTATGGTTTATGGTACAAATACGGAAAGGTAGAATATGCAAAAAAGACTGTGCTTGAAGACATTCGTATGATTTACGGTTTAATGAAAAGCGGATGGAATTTTACAAAAATAAGAATGTATCCGGACGATTACTTTAAAGGATTTATTTTCCGATACTTTATTGAAAAGAATCCAGAGATTATGAATGATAAGAAATTTATTAAAACCAAGCTGGATTTTTCCAATCAGAAAATGAACTGCTCTACAATTGTTAGTGAGAATGTCGAATCCGCAGACAATAAAAAGGCCTGTTTTTACAGAGCGCTTTTAGGGCTCCCGGGGTATTACGAGTATAAGGATAAAGAACGTGCCGGAAAAGTTTACGTTAAAAGCAAAGAGGAGATTTATCGTTTTCATTCACCGCTTTTATGGACACTTGCTGGACGTTATATGCTTGCTATACCCCAATTGGAAGGTTTTGAAGCTATATTGAATAAGGAATTTGAATTTACAAGTCCAATTAACACAGCTTTGACTGCAACACCGGATTCCTTTGATTTCGAAGATTTTTTAAATAACTTTTGTGAGGATTTTAATGATAAGGTCACTCCAAAAGGCGGTAAAATCGGCTTGAAAGATGCTAAATATAATGGTCTTATCAATATAAAGAATATACGATTAAAAATGTTTAAGGATGTGAAATAGTTATGGCTATATATTATGGCATTACGATAGGCCCGGTGTTTAGTACGCTGACTTTGACGTCAAAACCAGCGGGGCTGTGGGGCGGCAGTTATCTTTTTTCGTACCTGGCCAGAGAATTATGTGAAGCTCTTGTGAAAAGCGGTGTTTCTATTGAAAATATAGTTTCTCCGTATTTTGTAATGGACGATAAGAACCAGGGGCATATACGCAAAGAAGTATCAGGTGTTGGATTGTTCCATGACCGCATTATATTTCAGGCGGATGATAAAGATATGGCTGATATTTGCCATGTTACCGATGCGGTTAAGTCCAAAATCAGCAGGCAATTGGCAGATGCGGCGAACGATGTGGATGTGGAAGCTTTTATGAAGAATTATTTTCAAATAAGCATCGTAAGCCAAGATGTTTCTGGGAATGAAAACCCTATTGAGAAGCTTTCACCATATCTTGATGGATGTGAGTTAATGCCGACATTCAATCAAAATATCCGGTCGAATCCCATTGTTGATTTATTTGACAGGGATAATGAGAGTACATTATCCAGAGCTGATTTATTAAAGAAAAGTTTTCTTGTAGAGGATTGTGATGGTCAGTGGCCATTATATGAAGATGATGGAAGAACAATCAAATCCATGAAACGTATTGCAGAGCGTTATCAGGAAAGCAATGATCTGAAGGTTTTCCGGTATTGCGCCATTGTTCAGGCAGACGGTGACGGTATGGGCGCTGTATTGAAAGGGCTTTATAAAAACAGTGATATTAAGAAATTTTCCAAATGTTGTTTTGATTATGCCATAAAGGCATCGAAAACTCTGGATACCTATGGCGCTGTGAACATTTATGCAGGTGGCGATGATCTGCTATTTATTGCTCCGCTTATTGGAGCTAATGGCCATCTCTTTGATTTGCTTGAATCGCTGAAGGCTGATTTTAACAGTGCTTTTGTGAGTATGGTAGAAGAGACTGCGGACGAAGCTATCAACGGTGTACATAAAAACAAAGTACTGCCCACAGTGTCCTTTGGTGTGTCCATCCATTATTATAAATATCCGTTGTATGAAGGCTTTCAGAACGCGGCGGATGCCCTTTTTGGAAAGTCTAAAAATATGCCGGGGAAGAATGCCATATTCATGGAAATAACTAAACATTCGGGAACCCAGTTTTTTGTCGGGTTCCAGCAGACGGATATTAATCCGATTTACAAAACTATTGTGAGCTTTTTGAAATCAGTTTGGGATCATTCAAAGCCTGCAGAAGTTGTGTTAAATTCTGTTGTGCAGAAATTAAGGATGTTTGATTCGTTGTTTTATAAGGCATTTGCTGAGGGAGATGCGGCGATAAAATTTTTTATTGATAATACATTTGACAGTGACTACCATGATCAGCCTGAAGTCTGCGAGTATCTGACTAAAATTCAGGATGTTTTGTGTGCATTGCGCAGCTATTATTATGGATTACCTGAAAATGATAAAGATAAAATGCAGAAAATTATGTCATTTTCTAATGCTGCGAGTAATGAAAGTGACAACGGAAGTATTTTTATACGGAACTCCATTGACAGTATTTTCCGTCTGCTTAAATTTTTTGTTGAAAGAGGGGATGACTAATATGGGCACATATTTGGTAAGGTTTACACCACTTGAACCCTATTTTTTTGGAAATGAGCGCAGCTTCGGTAATCGATTGGATGAAAATAAGACTTATTTTATCACATCCAATGCCATGCCTTCTCAGTCGACTCTTTTGGGAACATTAAGATATTGCTGTATTAAGCATCCAACGGCGGATTTTACTATTGGCGAAAATGATAATATTGGGAAAGAAAGTTTTGACCTGCAAGCTGAGCATATACAGTCCTTTGGGGTGATCAAACATATTTCACCTGTATTTTTAATGGATGTGAACGGTTTTTATTATATACCTGTTCCATATAATCACAAAGCCTCTGAAAAGGTTTATACGCCTTTTTCGGATTATAAAGTGTGTCAGACCAATCGTGGGGAACAGCGCATTCCAGTAGATTATGAGGCTAAGAAAGGGATTGCCAGTGGGTTCCTACAGATTAACGGAAGCGGCATGGGAACTGTCGAAACCGGCTTTATTAAAGAGGTAGTCCGAATTGGAATCAATAAAAATCAGGACACAGATGGAATGTTCAGAAAAGCATTTCGGATGCTGAAGGAAAACTGTTCATTTGCTGTGCTTGCAGAAATCGATAAGAAGATGGAGGATCGTGTTGTCTGTATGGGGAAAAACAAATCCATGTTTAAGATAACCTTCGAATCTCCTGATGTGCTGGCGTTAGATTCAGATAATTATGCACTGGCATTAACTGCATTGGTTAATAATATCATAGACTGTCTTAAGGTTTATAATAAAGAACCTTTGCAAGTGGCTCTCTCGGATATTTACATACAGGATTCGATGGATACATTATATAAAGCATGCACATTTGCCTGTATACAGACCCGGGATCATCGTTCTTTTAAAACCATTTATGGAAAGAAACCGTTTGCAGAACGATATAAAAAAGGTGAACGATTGCAAAACATGATAATGGCAGGGAGCTTTTTCAATGCTAAAAATAAAGACATATCCGTCATGCAGCCCTGGGAGAATTGTGCAAATTTTAAAAATTGTCAGCAGGCGGGCTATAATTTTCTTATTAATACTGCAAAGAAGTTTGACGCGCAAATGTTTTTGTGATTTACCGGTTTTATAAATCATTTGGAATGGAGAGATAATATTATGAAGACTTTATTATACCGTATGGATTGCCTGACAAATATGCATGTAGGCTCCGGCGATGTGAATTATTCAATTATTGATAACGAGATCGAAAAAGACCCTGTATTAAAAAATGTAGCGGTCATTCATCCATCCGGCGTAAAAGGCGCTTTGAAAGAGTATTTTGGAAGCGCCGGTGTTGATGAAAAAATAATTACTTATATATTTGGGAATGGGATTTCAACAAATGATAAAGAGAATTCTACAAATACATCGAAGGTGAAAAAAACCGCACCTGGAAACTATAAATTTATGGGAGCAACTTTGATGGCCAGGCCATTGCGTGTGTCTGATGGGGCTGCTTCATATATTCTTACTTCATCGGATGAACTTCTTAATCAGCAGATGAACTTGTTTAGAGCATTGAATATTAAAAGCATCAATGGTAAGTCCATAGAAAATTTTTCTGTGAATATTAATAAAGACGAAATTGTTGTATCAAATACAGATGAGGTAAAATCAATTGAAGGAAAGAATGTAACTGCGTTTAATAAGTTGCAAAACAGAGATGTTCTTACTGAACTGATCGGACCTTCTTTTGCTATTGCCAGCGCGGATTTTTTGGGAACTCAGGATTATCCGTTTATAGCGCGAAATTGCCTGGATTCGAATGGGATCAGCCAGAATTTGTGGTATGAAGAAGTTGTTCCACATGAGAGTGTTTTTTATTTTGCGGTTATGGCTGAGAATGAGTATCTGGATGAATTTAAAGCGGTAATGGAAAATGTTATACAGTTTGGCGGAAATGCATCCATAGGTTATGGTTTTGCTAAAGTACACTGTGTAGCAGAAAGTCCGGAGGTGTTATAATGAACAAAAAAATGGTTGACGAATATCTCCCTTCGGCTTATGATGCACTAAGCCGCGAGGGTGTTGCCCAGGACGGGAAAATAAAAAATTCTTATCGAGCACATATTTCTTCCTTTGGTGTTATGATTGCCATGGGTTCTGTGCTATCAGCTGCGGCTCTTTTTTGTGAAGGTCGGGATAATTCCTCCGCATCCATGGAAAGAGTCAGGCTGGCAAAGTGTATTTATCGGATAATTAATGGCAAGGACTGCAAAGAAAAGGATTCCTTTTTTGAGTACGTAAAAGCTGAGGTAAAGCAAGATCGGGAACAGGTGGTCAAAGAACAGATTATTAATGCCGCAATTGCCTTAAAGCTGGCGATGAACCTGTATCAATTAGTATAATAAAAGGAGTGTGAAAACTGTTGAGTAATTTGCATTATACCTTTTACAAGGAATATTATCAGTATCTTCTATCCCCTAAGAGCGAAAATGAGAACGAGAATTTTACCGAGCATAATAATCGTAAAATCGTCGACGCTTCTTTTAGTGATGGGAACAGGCTTTTGCAAAAGAGTGTTTTTTCTAATAAGTTTATATACTTACGAACGAACTATCCCGGTCTGCTTACAGGTGTTGGTATGCCTCATTATGTGGGACGCAGCAAAAAGGAAATTAATCTGGGCTTTTGCTTTGATTATGTTACCGGATTTCCCTATATTCCCGGGTCTACTGTTAAAGGATGTTTGCGTCAGGCATTTACAGGAAAGAAAATGGTATATGTCAGTGAATTCTTGAATATATCGGAAGAGCATATAGTAGAATTAAAGGAACAGATTTTCGGCCATGATCAGGAAGATTCCGAATCTGAGAAAAGCGGTTCCGACATATTCTTTGATGCACAGATTATTGCCGGAAGTGAGAAGGCTGGTGGAAAAATTCTTGGAATTGATAATATTACGCCTCACAAAAGCCTTGTTGATGAACCTGATATTATTAATATTTTGAAAATACTTCCAGATGTTACGTTTGAATTTCAGTTTAATCTGAAGGACTCCATACTCTCAGATGGAACAATAATATCTGCAGACCGGAAAAAGGAGCTGTTTGAGGCGATTTTAATAGACTTTGGCATTGGAGCGAAAACTAATGTGGGATATGGTGTTCTATCAAGGGCTGAGCCTGAAGTGAAGCGAGAATCACAGGTGCCGTCAAGAGAAGCGCAGATTGACTGCAATAGAATTTATTTAGGGTACGTTATGGAAGTAGCATCCGGACAGATTAAAGTTAAACTTGATGGACAAGAGACATATCCAAGATTAAAGAAATCACAGATGACACAAAATGGAGAGCCGATGAATATTTCTAAAATGACTAAAGTTTTTCAAATAAATGACAGGGTTGCTGTTACATTTTCAAATGGGGATAAAGCATCAGCGATCTTGGAGTATAATAATCAGTCGGACGATGTCCAAAAGAAAATGTGCCCCAAATAATATTGTGATTTATTAAAGTAACTTATAGGGAGTGATTATACATGGAATGTGCGGATGAAGACAAGTCTAAACGGTGTAAAGAGTCAGGAGCTACATTACCAGATGGTAAAATGGCCGATAATGTTTTTCCATACAGCTATCATACGTTTATGTTTCCGTTTCAATGGAAATATAGTGATACAGATTTAAATGCAGAAAAGTCTGATAGCGAGGACCTTTTTAAGTTTTTGGACAATGATAGTTATTGGGAATCGAATAAAAGCCCATTATTTGGTGACGAACAAACATGTAACACCTGGGAGCAGAAAGAACGTGCACGCAGGGATTATTCTATGTACCAATATTTTAACGTACCTGCAAGAAAAGTTATATTTAGCGATCTGGATGATAAAGACGTTAAAAAAAAGGTGCATAATTATATCTATAAGTTTGCAGATAAAAAGCAGAGTGAAAAGGACGATAAAAAAGATAGCTCTTCACGTATATATAGCATTAAGATCAGAAGTACTGATGATGATAATGCTGTTGATGATCATTCGGCTGATCATTCTCAGGATTATACAGATGCGGATGAGAAAAAGGGTGAAGAATATACAGAGTATGATTTAAATATCAGGAATATTACGATGAGATTATATGACCCTATCGGAATAGGTGTCATTGTCTACGAGTTGGAAAACTATAATTACCGTAGCATGAAAGCTGTGATTCAGATAAATGAGTACGGAAGGCGTATCCAGCTGGCTATGATGGCTCCGGAGGCAAAGGGCAAAAAGTACTTAACAGCGGCCAGTTTACGTATTAAAGGAGCTCTTCCACATGATATCGAGCAAAATTTTGAGGCTGAGGTTATAGACCATACCAGTTCTGGGGATAAATTTCCGTGGGATAAAAATAAATTGAACACTGTCTCTCACACAGTATCGGATTTGTTTATGGACCGTTATAATAACAAGAAAGTATCCTTCGATAAAAAAGAAGAAGATGATATATATTATTTTATGCCTTATGTGGATGATCGCATGTTTTGTATGAGTTTGATCAGTGATCCTCAAATTTGTCAGGGCAAAGGATTTACTAATATTGACAGTCTTGGAGATGAAGAATGGCTTAAAAGGCTTTATGAATTTGTATTTATTGATCCCTATAAGGGATGTACCTGCCAGAATCTTCCTATGTGTAAAGAAATGCTGGCTAAGGCCCTTTATTTAAGATGGGTTGATTATGGAACAATTTATGGAATCAACAGGTATTCCATGGTGGCAATTACAGGCGAACATCAGATGGTGGGCGATAGTGTTATTCAACCATTTCTTACAATGTACAAGGAAATCGTTCAGCTGGTTTTGGTCCAGAGAGCGGCTATTAGTATGTTTGCTGAACGTGCGATGGAAATATCCAGAATCGCAAGCCAAAACAAACTTATAAAAAACTATATGCTTGAGCTGCAGCAGGATTATGTCAGCTTTAAAAACCAAATACTATTGTTTGAAGTTACAGCGCAGCAGCAGGGGATTGAAATCTATGATATGGTGCGGGATTCAATGAATATTAAGCAGCAGAAAGATGAAATGGAAGAGCAGTTCCATAATCTTTTTGAAATATCGGAAATGCAATCCAATGATTCAACAAATGCAGTCTTACACACATTCACCATTTTTGGATTGCTGTTTGTTGGCCTTCAGATAATTCAACAGCAATTTTCTGTATCACCAGGTCTTAATGCTGTTTTAGTCACTTTGTTTGGTTTGGGATTTATTGCGTTTATATGGTATCTACGATCTCATTTGAGGGCACCGCGAAAAATCGAAGGTAAGAGTAAGTTGGAATATATTACGATGGGCCTTGCCACATTTTTTATTCTTTTGTTGATCGTTGCAAGTTTTATAGATTTTAAGCTGTAGATTAAATAGTAAGGTTAATAGATTTTGTTACATTTTCATACACAATAGAAATTACGTAATGTTTAATATAGGGAGCTTGTGTGAAACGTCCGTCGTGAGGCGGACAAGCACATCCCCACGACAGATTTCACAAAAGCAGATATATGTATCTAAATCCTATTCCCCATAAACATCTAATACATCCGCCTTCTTCACAAATATACTGGCCATCCCCCAGCGAACGCGGCAAAGCTGCGGTGCAAGTGCATCCTGCTCAATAAATGGATGGTTCAGTTTATCCTCGATCACAGCGTCTCCGCTGTAAATATGATCCACCAGACCAATAAAATCATCGATATAGTCCATAGCGATCGGCGCGCCGTTATGATTCGGCAGGAGATAGCGGATGCTATCCTTACGGGCCAGGATATCCAATGCATTCTGTTTCAGATTGTCCAGCCGCTCGCGGATATCAAACTTTAATGAAGGATTATTGTCGCCGGTATACATGAGCACCTGTGTGGATTCGTAGTCGTCTCCGGAGAAGAACATACCGTGACTTTCGTCGAAAAAGAAGAGTGTGCTGTTACTGTGAGCCGGACGTGCCTCAATAATCTCAATCCGTCGGCCGCCCAAATCTATAAAATCACCGCTGCCGACACATATTTTTTCATAATCCGGGTGGGGGAGCTTGGTGATATCGAAAGGAACGCCGGCCATAGAAGCTTCGTCCAGCGCATAGGTTTTGCTCAAATAAACAGATTTAAATTCGCCATTGCCGGCGGCATGATCCGGGTGATAGTGGGTATTGGCCACGAGCAGTGGCTTGTCAGTGAGCTTTTGAACGTAGGCTTTCAGATTGCCGGCGCCCCAGCCGGTATCGATGAGCAGAGCCTTGTCCTCACCTTCCAATAGATACATGTTTTGCGAACCATTCATAAAATTAATGATCCATGTGGCGGAATCCAGCTTCCATGACACATAGGTTCCAAAAATCTGAGTTAAATCCGGTTTTTCCATAAGTGTGTGCCTCCTGAATTTTAAATTTAACGTAATAATTGTAGCATTAAACATTTCATAATGACAAGCAAAAATTATGACCAAAAACAGAACTATTATGACCTTATGGATCGCCATTATCGCCAGCGGCAATAAGTCATTTAAGAATAAGTTTGATAAAAACGGAATATACTCGTTATAAGAAGTATTGCGCTGATGCGCAAGTAGGTCAACGATTTCCTTCAGTCAACAGTTCCTGCGGAAATATCTGACAAGCTATTATAAGGAGTGGTTCAATGGATTTTTGTGTATGCTGCGGCGCTTACGTTCCCGAGGGCACAATGGTTTGCCTGGATTGCCGGAGAAAATATCTCTTAGAGGAAAAGGATTTCCCCGAAATGTCCGGAAGGGGAACCAAAGAAGAACCCGTTTTCGAGCCTTGATAAAAATCCATCTTTATGCTAAGATGAAAACCACATTAACAGAATTATAAACATCAGGATGGACGATATGAAAGATAAATTAGTATTAACGCAGTATCAGATACACACCAGCCTGCCGGCATCGATCACCGTCGCGTTAGTGGCGGACCTGCATGAACACGATCCAAAGCCGCTGCTGCATTTAATAAAACAGGCGAAGCCAGATCTTATTCTGGTTGCCGGAGATACGTTTGAACGGCGGGAAAAGGGCCGGATTTATGATTGTATGGAAAAGCAGAGCACTATAAAAAAGCTTATTAAAGCACTTGCTTATAAATTTGATGATCTTTTTGATGCTTTTGCAAATACGAAAAATATAACGTCAGAAAATTCATACCGGTTTTTACAGGAGGCTTCTAAAATATGCAGCGCAGACGGCAGGACAGCAGCGCAGATCTTTCTGTCTCCCGGAAATCACGACCCTTACTTTAATCCTGAGGATTATAAGGTGATGGAAAAGACCGGGGCGACGCTTTTAGATAATGCAGACTGCACCGCAATTGTCAGAGGTCAAAACATACGGATTGGCGGCCTGTCATCAAAACCGGATTTAAAATGGCTGTCCGAATTTGCTTCTAAGGATGGTTTTAAAATACTCCTTTGCCATCATCCGGAATATTATTTTCGATACATCAAAGACCGGTTCGATTTTAACCTGATCTTATCCGGCCATGTGCACGGTGGACAGTGGCGGATAGGAAACCAGGGTATCTATTCCCCGGGTCAGGGGCTGTTCCCGAAATATACCCGCGGTGTCTATGATCAACGTCTTGTTATATCCGCGGGCTGCGCCAATACAGCTTCCGTGCCGCGATTTGGCAATCCGTGTGAGCTGGTTGTGCTTAAATTAGCTGGTTGTGCGTAAACGTTAAACGATTGCCGACGATTCTTGAAGTGTTCCCTGGGTCCGGCGCTTAAACGATAAAAACCCCGAAATGTCTGCTTTAGACTTCGGGGTTTTATATTTAGAATTTAAATGTCTCTGCCAGACCGCCCCATTTCTGGTCTTTCTCACTCATAACCAGTGCCGTGCCGTCACTAAGGCGGTAATTGCTCCCATCGGCGGAGCCGTCATAGGTTCCGTTGACCTCCGGCCATACAATACCGATTTGGGGATCATTCCAGGCCAGACCGCCCTCATCGCCGGGGTGGTAGAAGTCCGTGCATTTATAGCAAAATTCCGCCACATCACTGAGCACTAAAAAGCCGTGGGCAAAGCCTTCGGAAATGTAAAACTGCTTTTTATTTTCTTCGGTTAATTCAATGCCGTACCATTGGCCAAAGGTTTTGCTGCCGCTGCGCAGATCAACGGCCACATCAAAGACCCGGCCCCTGATGACCCGGACGAGCTTGCCCTGGGGGTATTGTTTTTGGAAATGCAGGCCGCGCAGGACGCCCTTGACGGAGCAGGATTGATTGTCCTGGACAAAGTCCATAGTAAGTCCGGCTTCCTCCATATCCTTTTTGTTGTAGGTTTCCACGAAGTAGCCGCGCTCATCACCGTGGACGGTCGGTTCTATAATGTAAAGTCCGTCGATCGGACACTTTGTTACGCTGATCTGGCCCATACTTTCACTCCTTAAATGTCGATGATTATTAAAACTCAATTTCCTTTAAATACCGGCTCAACGCGTCCTGCCAGGAGGGCAGTCTTTCAAAGCCGTTTTGCGTCAGCTTTTCCTTGCTCATCCGGCTGTTGGACGGCCGTTTGGCTTTGGACGGGTAGTTGTCCGAGCTTACCGGGAGCACACTCAGGTGCTGGGCGTCGTATTCACTGTGGCCCATGGCTGCGGCCTGTCGGAATATTTCACAGGCAAATTCATACCAGGAGCACAGCCCCTCATTGGTGGCGTGGTAGCGGCCGTATTTGTCTGTTTCAATCATATCCACAAGAAGGCGGGCCAGGTCGTAGGTATAGGTTGGGCTGCCAATCTGGTCATTGACCACGGTGATCTGATCGTGATTTTTACCAAGACTCAGCATTGTTTTAATAAAGTTCTTTCCGTTGACCCCGAAAACCCAGGCGATGCGGACGATGAAGTATTTCTCCAGCAGATTTTCAATGGCGATCTCACCCTCGTATTTTGTCTGTCCGTAGACATTTAACGGCTGGCGGTTTAAATCGTCCGGTTCCCAGAAATTGGTGCCGTCGCCGCTGAATACATAATCCGTGCTGATATACATCATCTTAATATCCAGCGCTTTACATATGCAGGCAATATTTTCGGTGCCTGTGGCATTGACGAGACGTACCGTGTCCACATGATCCTCGGCGGCGTCCACAGCCGTCCAGGCCGCACAGTGGATCACAGCATCCGGCTGTATGTCTGTTATGATTTTTTCCACAGCGGCCGGATCGGTAATATCCATTTCCTCAATATCCACACCAATCGCCTCGTGCCGGCGTTTTGTAAGCTCATAAACAACGTCGTGGCCAAGCTGGCCCTTGACGCCGGTGACTAATATTTTCATTCAACTCATCATCCATTCTTTATATTTAGCGATTTCCATACATCTTTTCATAATAATTTTCATATTCCCCGGAAATGATCGTTTCCCACCATTCCTTATGGTCCAGATACCACTGGATCGTCTTTTTGATGCCGTTGGCAAATTTCGTTTCCGGCAGCCATCCAAGCTCATTGTGAATCTTGGTCGGGTCGATTGCATAGCGCATATCATGGCCTTTTCTGTCAGCCACGTAAGTGATGAGGGATTCCGGTTTCCCCAGCTCCCGGCAGATGATCTTAACGATATCGATGTTCGTCATTTCATTGTGGCCGCCGATATTGTAGACCTCGCCAACACGACCATTATGGATGATAAGGTCGATGGCCTTGCAGTGATCCTCAACATATAGCCAGTCGCGGACATTTTCACCCTTGCCATACACCGGCAGTGGCTTGTCGTGGAGGGCGT
This sequence comes from Lachnospiraceae bacterium, assembly GCA_902363555.1. Lineage (GTDB taxonomy): Bacteria > Bacillota > Clostridia > Lachnospirales > Lachnospiraceae > Catenibacillus. The sequence goes on from CABJAM010000003.1 coordinate 679,383, forward strand.
TGATGATCATAAGCGGAATGAGCTTTTCCGGAAAATGATAAGGGCCGTAGTTGTTGGAACAGCGGCTGATCGTCACAGGCAGGCCGTAGGTGCGGTGATAGGCCTGCACGAGCAGGTCAGCGCCGGCTTTGGACGAGCTGTAAGGGCTGCTTGTGTGGATCGGTGTTTCCTCAGTAAAGAACAGGTCCGGACGGTCCAGAGGCAGATCGCCGTAAACCTCGTCGGTGCTCACCTGATGGTAGCGGGTAATGCCGTATTTCCGACAGGCATCCATGAGGACAGCCGTTCCTTTAATATTTGTATCCAGAAAAACTTCCGGATTTTCGATGGAGCGGTCCACGTGGCTTTCGGCGGCAAAGTTGACGATCATATCCGGATGCTCCTCCTCGAAAAGTTTGTACACAGCCTCGCGGTCGGTGATACTGGCCTTTACAAAACGAAAATTGGGATTATCCATCACCTTTGCCAGGGTGGACAGGTTACCTGCATAGGTCAGGCAGTCCAGGCAGATGATCCGGTAATCCGGGTATTTATTTAACATGTGAAAAATGAAGTTGCTTCCGATAAATCCGGCGCCGCCGGTGACGATAATAGTCATGGTAAAATTCCTCCTGAAAATAGTACATAATTAGTATAAATGCGGACAGGGCGCGGAATGGTTCAGTGGAAAACATCCAGATATTTTCCGTCCAGCACATCCTTTAGGTATTGTCCATATTGATTTTTCTTCAGTAATTCATACACCTTTAAGACATCCTCCTGGGAAATCCAGCCGTTGAGATAGGCAATTTCCTCCAGACAGGCAATTTTCCGGTGTTGATGTGTTTCCAGTGTTTTGATGAAGTTGGTAGCGTCAACAAGACTTTCGTGGGTGCCGGTATCCAGCCATGTAAAGCCTTGGCCAAGCATCTCCACGTTTAGATCTCCGTTTTCCAGATAAATACGGTTCAGATCCGTGATCTCCAGTTCGCCCCGGGCACTGGGCGCCAGGTTTTTTGCGTATTCCACAACGCGGTTGTCGTAAAAATACAGTCCGGTGACACAATAATTGCTTTTTGGCTTTTCCGGTTTTTCCTCGATGGAAATGGCTTTGCCCTCATCGTTAAATTCCACGATGCCAAAGCGTTCCGGGTCGTCCACATAGTAACCAAAGACGGTAGCGCCCTGGCCGTTTTCTGCCCGCTCCACTGCAGCTACCAGCCGTTTTTTCAGGCCGTGGCCGGTGAATATATTATCGCCCAATACCATGGCGGCGCAGTCATCACCGATGAAATCCGCGCCCAGTATGAACGCCTGTGCAAGTCCGTCCGGACTTGGCTGTACGACATAGGACAGATTGACGCCAAACTGGTGGCCGTCGCCAAGCAGCTCCTTAAAGCGGGGCGTGTCCTGGGGGGTCGAGATGATCAATATATCACGGATGCCCGCAGTCATTAAAACAGACATAGGGTAGTAGATCATTGGCTTATCATAAATAGGAAGAAGCTGTTTGGATGTAACCATGGTCAGTGGGTAAAGACGGGTGCCGGAACCACCTGCTAAAATTATACCTTTCAATGTCATATCCCCTTTTCTAATATATTTTGTAAAACGGTTCTAATGACATTATAAAAGATGACGTAACGTCATCTTCAAGACCTTTTTTAAATTTATTTTTGGCAAATAAATATGCCTGCGGCCTTGGTGATCCGAAATTTCCTTTTCGTCTGTTTTTCCACAAAAAGGCGGAATTCATTATATCGGTCAAGAATATACTGGTTTTGGTTCCCGTGGCAGGAGAGGATATATTCGATCAAAGGCTCAGGGGCGTCCACAAGCAAAAAGTCCTCATACATCTGCATAGTTATATGGGAAAAGTAAGGCTGTAAAAGTACCGGGCCGTTTTCCAGCCCGAATTTATCATAGAGTTTATCGGCGGATAAGGTAATACGGCTGTCAAATTCCTCCACGAGTCGGCTAATCTCCTGCATATGAGCCCTGCCGTAGGTGCTGCATATAAAACGGCCGCCGGGCTTTAAGACGCGTCGGACTTCGGACAGCACGGCAGGGATATCTTTGCAGTAAAATAGCACATGATTGGCCAGGATCAGGTCAAAGCTGTCCTCAGCATATGGGATCTGATGACAGTCAAAGGCTTCAAATTGAAATACTGAGTCCGCCTGGGCACCGAGCGCTCGGCGGGCATCCCGGAGCATCCCCTCGGAAATATCGGAGAGGATAATAGTACACTGCTTTGGTATCTGGTCGATATTTTCCGTCCACAATGCACCATTGCCGCAGCCAATCTCCAGAATATGCATGCCGCTTTGAATATGACAGTGCTTATAAATCCACGGAAACCAGCCCTGCTTGTTTTGAGCGTAGAGGCGGTGCAGGCGAATACGCGCCGATATATTGGTGGCATTCTGGTACTGGGTTTTCAGACTCTTTTCCATATTCGTCAGGTGGATCAGATTGAGCATGCGGCTCCAGTCCACATGGTGGTCCGTCTCAAGCGCAGCCCGCGTGTCGCCAATGGCCTTTTCCACAAGCTGCATCTGCTCGATCCGGTCCTGCACAAGCTTCTGCTGAAGATTCAGGGAATTGAGCAATATATGATAGTCGGTGTCTGCAATGGTGATCGTTCGTATATCGTCCAGAGAAAAGCCCAGGTACTTTAGTAAAAGGATCTGCTGTAAGCGGGCAAAATCCTCGTCTGAGTAAAAACGGGCGCCGGACGCATTGACGTGGGATGGCTTTAAAATATTCTGTTTATCATAAAAACGGATGGTCCGCACCGAAACCTGCGCCATTTTTGCAAATTGGCCGGAGGTATAGTAACCGGGAAGTCTCATATTCCGTGTTCCTTTCATATATAAAATGTCTGAGGGCAAAACGAGGTTAGTGTTTACTGGCCCTCCAGAACAGTATCAAACCGGATAATAAAAAACTCCGCCCTTGATATTATCCTTTTTTTCAATTATAATAGAAATTACCATGAAGGGCAAGTAAATACGAATTTAACGGAGGCCAGGATGCCATGACAGATCAAAAAATTACAAAAGAAAATTTGTGGAAAATAATCTCTGAACATCAGGGAACATGTTTTTATACAAAAAAGGGCCTGCCGTTTTCATATACCGTGAAGGGCGGGGAATTGTTCACCGACCGGAGAGAGCGGTCCATCACAAAAAGTACCTTTGAGGCAGCCTATGTAAAGCTTATGGCGGATCCCGAAATCAAGGGGCCGAAAAAATTGAATGTTTACGGCGCGCCTTATGTGTGGGCGGTGCTCCAGGGGATTGGTGTCATGGATGAAAGGGAGATGCGCCTATGAGAGAAGAAGCATCACTGGAAAGCTGGAGAGCGCTTTATGAAATCACGCAAACGCTGGGAAGGCTGGAGCCGTGGAATGATTTATGCGATTCACAGCTCGTGGCGATTTATTTAAAGGATGCCAGGGAGCCCGTATTTTGCAGTATCCTTGGCAATGCAAAAAGCTGCTATGGTATTTGCGTTTATGAGGGCTTTAGCGGGCTGGGCGACTATAGTATGATAGCGGGTGCCGATGATTTCGGGCTGCCCGTAGAATATGTTATGTTTGAACAAAGCTCACTGTGCTGCTATTGGGGCGACAGGGAGGAGACCAGTGCGCAGCATCGCCGGGTCATTAAGGATCTGGGGCTGAGCTTTCGAGGCAAAGGCAGGTGGATCTACTTTAATTCCTATAAGCCCCGCTATTCGCCATATATTCCCGATGCGCGGGAAGTGAAGGTACTTACAGAAACCTTTAATCATCTGGCGGAGGTTGTCCGGGAAGTAAAGGATGGCCATCTGTGGGCGGACTTCAATCACGGGGAGCTTTTGTGGCGCAAATATGATCCGGAATCCGGAAAATATATCAACTGGGCACAGCCCCTGAAAGAGGATTGTCAGAAAACCTATCCGCTTGTGGAGCTGCACGATGATATATTAAAGCGGAAGTTGAAAAATCGGCCATATAATGATGCGGAGATTATGATCGATTTCGTTTATCTCAACACCTCGATCCGTGATAAGGCGCATGACCGGCCGACGAATCCGTTGATTTTTATTGCCTTTGACGTGCTGGAGGATCAGATCATAACGATGAACCTTATGGATGTGGAGGACAGTGAGGTCGATATACTGATCAATTTCTTTGTCCTTTTTGTAGAGGATTACGGGAAGATGCAATTGATCAAAGCCAGAAATCCTTGGGTATTTGCCACCCTTGAAAAGCTGTGCGATTACTGTGATATAGCTTTGGAGGCCGATCCGCTGACGGAAATGGATCAGATTATTTATGAATTAAAAAACCGTATGTTTTAAAACGTAACCAGATGGGCCGGCCGGTTACTTTTAAGCAACGATGAAAATAAAAATAAGTGAGTCATAAAACCCCATACCCCTTGCATATATTGTATAAGCATATATGGAAGGGGTATTTTAATGGACCAATTTAATGTGTATAAAGATATACAGGCCCGCACCGGCGGGGAGATATACATAGGCGTCGTCGGCCCGGTCCGTACGGGAAAATCCACGTTCATCCGCAGGTTTATGGAACAGGTGATGATTCCCAATATGGAAGAAAAAGACAGGCAAATGGCCACAGATGAAGTTCCGGTCAGCGGAAAAGGAAAGATGATCACAACTGTGGAGCCTAAGTTTATACCGAAAAATGCAGTAAATATACAGCTTAGCGATGATATTTCCGTAAAAATGCGGCTCATCGACTGTGTCGGCTTTATGGTGGAGGGCGCCACCGGCCACATGGAAGAGGATAAAGAGCGGATGGTCAAAACACCATGGTTTGACGAGGAAATTCCTTTTGGCCGGGCCGCTCATATCGGTACGGAAAAAGTTATCCGCGACCATTCCACCATCGGTATTGTTATGACCTGTGACGGCAGCTTCGGCGAGCTGGCGCGGGACAGCTTTGCGGAGCCGGAAGCTCAGACCGTGGAGGAGCTGCAAAAGATCGGCAAGCCGTTCATCATTGTGCTCAATTCGGCAAAGCCCTACTCGGAAAGTGCCAAGCAGATGGAAAAGGAATTATCCGAAAAATATGGAGTGGCCTGTATTGCCCTCAACTGCGATCAGCTCCGCAAGGAAGATATTCACCGGATCATGGAAGCGCTGCTTTTGGAGTTTCCCGTAGCTCAGATTAATTTTTATACGCCGAAATGGCTGGATATACTGCCGGCCGAACATCCGCTGAAAACTGCCATTTTAGACAGTGTGCGGGCATTTCTTACAAATATTTCTGTCGTAAGGGATGTGCGGCTGAGTCAGGAGCTGCTGAAAAATGAATATATGGATAAGTTTTTCATCGAGGAGATCAATATGGCGGCCGGTGTGGTGAAAATTACGCTGACCTTTGATATGAAGTATTATTATGAGCTGCTCTCAGGTATTCTGGGCTGTGAGATCAGCGGCGAGTATGAGCTGTTCCGGGTGATGAAGGAGCTCGTCGATAAAAAGAATGAGTTTGACAAGGTGGCCGCGGCCATAAATGAGGTGCACCAAAAGGGTTACGGCGTAGTGACGGCCGGCAAGGATGAAATTGATATTATGGAGCCGGAGCTTGTCAAGCATGGAAATAAGTTCGGTGTCAATATCCGGGCCAGTGCACCGTCGATCCATATGATCAGCGCGGGCATTGAGACGGAGATCGCACCCATTGTGGGGACCCAGCAGCAGGCTCAGGATCTGATCGATTATATCCGGGCGGCTCAGATTGATTCTACTCAGGCCATCTGGGATACATTGATTTTTGGCAAGTCCATCGGCGAGCTGGTGGATGAGGGGATGAAGGGCAAGATATCCAAGCTTACGGATGAATGCCAGCAAAAGCTTCAGGAAACGCTGCGCAAAATCATCAATGACAGCAAAGGAAATATTATTTTCGTTATTATCTGATATGTGGGAGCTTTCTGGCTGTGGCTCCGGTAGCGGGGCCTTTACGCTCCGCTCCGGGCTGCGCCGCTGTCCTCCCGGCCTGTGACTTCGGGGCTGCGTTTCCCTGGGCCTGTGGCAGCGCCTTTGAATGGCCAGCCGGTTTCCCCTTTGGGAAATGCCGTCTCCGGGTTTAAGTTCAACTAAGATAAAAAAGGCAATTATTCCGGGCACCGTTCCAATGCTCCCGAAGCTCTTTATGACCTTCGCTCGCTTGGAACTCAGCTTTTGGCACTGTATGCACGAAAGCTGACCCGGAATAATTGCCTTTTTTATCTAAGTTTCTCTAAAACCCTGCGTAAGCATTTTCCAAAGGGGAAACCGGCTGGCCATTCAAAGGCGCTGCCACAGGCCCAGGGAAACGCAGCCCCGAAGTCACAGGCCGGGAGGACAGCGGCGCAGCCCGGAACGGAAAGGAATCGCAACCGGAGTCGCAGCAAAAAGGTGAGCTGAGCTGGCGTTGAGGGAGGAAAGCGTTGTCAGGAACTGTATCCATCTTAGTTTTAAGATTTATCAACGTTGTAGCCCCCTAAAGGCTATGATATAATTGAACTGTTCAAAAACTTAAAACGCTTTACAAACGCTCTGGCGTATAGCAAAGAAGGAGATGTGTCTATATGGATATGATCCGGGTACTCGTAGTAGAAGATATGGATTCACTGCGCAAGCGCTATGTCCGTATATTAAATAATGCCGAGGGCATCGAGGTTGTGGGAGCTGCGGAAAATGGTTATGAAGGTACGCTGCTGGCGGCTTTGCATAAGCCGGATATTGTTTTGATGGACATAGAGATGGGGACAAAGGACGCGGGGCTTATAGCGGCGAGAGAGATTCTGCGCTCTTTGCCGGCGTGCAAAATTATTATATTGACCGTGCATCAAAGCGACCTGCTTTTGTACTCAGCGTTTGAGGAGGGTGTCTCAAATTACATACTCAAAAATGTCAGTGCCGGCGAGCTCATATCCTGTGTGAAAAAAACATATAAGAATACGATCACTATGAAATCGGACATTTCACAAAAAATACTTGGAGAATTTCAGCGAATGCGGGAACGTGAAAGCGAGTTTAAGTGTGTTCTTGAAGTAGTGATGCAACTGACCCCGACGCAGCTACGCATCGTTTATTTGCTGTGGCTTGGAAAAAGCCGTGATGAAATCTGTGATTATTATTGTATCGAACCTAATTCTCTTAAAAGTCATATCCACAATATACTGTCCAAGCTTCACTTAAAAAATGTCAAAGCCCTGATGGCCTTTGTTGATCACATCCGATTGTTTGATTTTATAAAGGGCTCTGAAGATTAAATGTACGACACCACAAAGAAGGGAGGCTGCCCGATGATTTATGTTCTGATCATTTGCTGCTGTATGCTCATGTTATTTCTGGAAAGCAAAAACAGCCGAAGGATTCTCGTCGTATTTATTTTGTTTTCCCTGTTTCTATCTCTTTTTTTCTTTATGGTTTATTTGATCCGCCACAGTTATTACTATAATATACTGCATCAGTATTTTAATCTCCCCAAAGGACTGTGGGCATGGCTTTTTGCGCTGCCTATCAGCTTTGAGCTGTTGATCCGGTTCATCAACCTGTTTTCATTACTGTTTATTTACAGTAGCCTGCTGTTTTGTATGTCCTTTTCCGGGATTTTTTCGACACAGCGTATGCGAAAAAACAGTGTTTTACTTGCTTTGCCAATGATCTTACAGCTTGTCATTTACGATCCTTTTGTTTATCGTATGCTTTACTACGGTCTGTACCCCGATCATATGGATATTTATACATTATTGGATCTGGAAAATATTTTTCACCGTATCACGCAGGGTATAAATTTCGTATACCTTATGGCTTCAATCACACTTCTTGTTTATCGCTTTTTTATGACCCCACGGATTAAACTGCTTCGGCGCCACATTTTATTGATCGACCTGATTTTTGTCTGTACCTTTAATTATTATATATTTGTAATGATGTGGGCGCCGGATTTCCTTGTAAACGTCCAAAAAGCAGCCCATTCCGTGAGGTATAAAAAAATCTCCCTCAGCCGACATCCGTTTATTTATCAAATATATCCGTATTACATCGTTCTTTTTCTCATTTGTGTGCTGACCGCCTTTTATTTATACAATCGGACATGCAAACGTATGGCCAGCGAGAACTTTAAAATTTCCCACAATTTTGATATTTCCATGAACATGATCCGTGTGTTCGGACACTACATAAAAAATGAAGTTTTATCCATATGGGCGGATGCGGACTATGTGGATACACTGTGTAAGGAAGCCGGAGCAGATTGTGAGGAATTAACGGAAACACTGGAATCTATAAAAAAGCGCTGCAATCATATGTACGAACGTATGGATTATCTGAATCAGAATATTGAACATATCCACCTGACCATGGCTTTTGGAGATTTGGAAAAACTGCTGGAGAAAATAATCCGGAACCGCAAATCTTTTGTTGGGGAAATCCAATATTTTACGGAATTTGAGTCCCTGCCCCCGGTATTTATGGATGCCTCCTATTTTACGGAGGCGGTGGAAAATATGCTGAATAACGCCGAGGAAGTGCTCAGTGAGGAAATACAGGAAGAAAAGAGAATTTATATCCGCACGATGCTGCATCATCAATGGATCATTGTCAGCATATCGGATAATGGGCGGGGGATGACACGGGAGGAACAAAAACGTATATTTACACCATTTTATTCATCCAAGCCTGCAAAACAAAACTGGGGCATCGGTCTGCCCATCTGTCATAATATCATCCGCGCCCATAACGGGAAGATTATCGTCAAAAGCCGTCCGGGCAAGGGAACTCAATTTGAGATATTGCTTCCCAATGTATTTCCGTCATAAAAATCTGTACGTATACAGCAGTCTTACGATAACGATGTCTTTTTCTCAACTTCCTGTATGACAGATGTTCTGTTACACTGAGATCACGAAACGGGAAACCGGACAACCAGGCAGGTGTTACACGTTGACATTTAGCGAGGAATACAAAGGAGGTTTGTAAAATGAAAAGAAAAATGGCAACAAGACTTTTGGCTCTTTTTATCGTCGCCGTCGTTTGCTTTACCGGATGCGGGCCGGGCGCAGGCACCGGAGGCTCCGATGGAACAAAAGGCGCTGACAGTAAAAATGACCGCGGTACAAAGTCGGCGGGAGGTTCTGAGGAACCCGTTGTTTTAAAGCTATATAATCAGACCGACGATCAGGCGATTATGGAAGCGATGATCGAGCGCTACCGTCAGATAGAGCCCAATGTGACGATTGAGCCGACCTATATTCCGGCGGGGGAATACCCGGATAAAATATTGGTCTATCTGTCTGGCGGACAGGATATGGACATTATTTATATTAATACGATTTCTGAATATTATAGCTATGCGCAAAAAGGCGTGCTGTCGGATCTGACCACCGGCATCCAGGAAAATAGCTATGACACATCGGTGCTGCCGCCGATTTTTCAGGATATGAAATTTGAAGAAAAGTATTATGGTCTGCCATATAAACGGACATCATGGCTGCTCTTTTATAATAAGGATATTTTTGACCGGGAGGGTATCCCTTATCCGGAGCAAATGACATGGGATGAATTTCGGACGCTGGCAAAGAAGCTGACCAGGGGCGATGGCAGCGATAAGCAGTGGGGAACATTTTTCGTGAACTGGATTTTGAATTATATGACGGTCCAGCAGGGCGTCAGCCTGTTTGATGACAATCTTGAAAAGCCTTTAAGAGATTCGTTTCAATTAGTCTATGACCTGTATTATACCGATGAAAGCTCGATGAGCCTGAAAGAGCAGGTGGCCACAAAGGCCGACTGGCTGACCTCCTGGGAACAGGGGAATATCGCCATGTATATGATGGGCAATTGGCTTGTTCCGCTGATTCGTCCGGATGAGCTGGCGGGAAAATCCAAGGTGAATTATGGTGTGACATCGCTGCCGGTACCCGCGGGCGTGGAGCCGGGAACGACCTTTGGACAGGGCGGTTTTCTGGCAGTGCCTGAAAACAGTACGAAAAAGCAGGCGGCCATGAGGTTTGTCACCTGGGCGGCAGGCCCGGAGGGCAATACGATCACAGCCGGTCAGGGATTTTTGCCAGCAATCGTTTCCGAGGATACAAAAAGTGCTCTTGCCAGCTTTATGAAAACCGATGCATATGTGGACGTGATGCTGGATACAAAGCTGGTGCCTGAATTTGAAAGTCGGCCCTATATGGAGGAGCTCCGCCAGATTTGTGCGGAGGAAGGCGACCTGTACCTGATGCAGGAGAAGGATCTGGACAGCGCTATCGCCAGCATACTTGAACGCCGCGACGAACTGCTTAAATAGGGGGTGCGGCGCTATCAAACTGAAAACGATTGAAAAATTAACCGGTTACTTGTTCATATTACCCAATTTTATCGGATTTCTTTTATTTATATGGATACCCATAATTATGTGCTTCGGCCTGAGCTTTACGGACTATGACGGCTTTAATACCATGGATTTTACAGGGCTGCGTAACTACGTGGAATTATTTGGCAATGACAGCTTCCGTATTGCCCTGAAAAATAATCTGGTATTTGCTGCCGTATGCGTTCCGCTGACACTGTTTTTTTCTCTGACAATGGCTCTGCTCGTGAAAAATATTACAAAAGGTGCGGGTTTATTTAAAACCTTATTATTTTTCCCGAACATTACATCCTATGTGGCCGTAGCAATCGTATGGACCATGCTTTTTCACCCGCAAAGCGGTATAATCAACCGGATCATCATGGCGTTTGGCGTAAATAATCCGCCCCAGTGGCTTATATCCAGCCGCTGGGCCCTGCCGGCGGTCATCATTGTCATGGTGTGGAAGAGCAGCGGGTACTATATGATCCTGCTACTTGGCGGTTTATATGCCATACCGGCGCATTTATATGAATCTGCCAAAATGGACGGGGCCGGGCGGCTGCGCAGCCTGATTTCCATAACACTTCCGATGCTGACGCCGACGATCCTTTTTGTGATCATTACATTGCTGATCAATTCCTTTCAGGTCTTTGATATTATCAACATTATGACCGAAGGAGGACCGGGGCGTTCGACGAATATGCTGGCCTACCGGATTTATCTGGAAGCCTATAAATACTTTAAATTCGGCTATGCCAGCGCCATGTCCGTGATCCTGTTTTTGATAACGCTGATCATAACCGTTGTCTTATTCCAGTCACAGAAAAAATGGGTGACCTATATGCAGTAGAGGAGGCAGGGCAATGAAAATCCACCGTATACTAAAGCAGCTTCCATTATATGTTTTATTGATTTTACTGACCCTGATCGCAATCGTACCTTTTTTATGGATGCTATCTTCCTCGCTGAAAACCAATATGGAAATGTTTGTATTTCCGATCCAATGGATCCCTTTACAGCCCCAATGGATAAATTATGTGCAGGTTTGGACGAAAACACCGTTTTTGACTGCGTATATGAATACATTTTTTCTGGCGGTGCTGGCCACTGCCGGAGGTCTGGCTACGAGCTGTCTTGCCGCCTATGCGTTTTCAAAGCTGGAATTTCCGGGAAGAAATTTAATCTTTCTCATGTATCTTTCCGTAATGATGATCCCCTGGCATGCGATCATGGTTCCCCAGTTTGTTATTATGAAACAGATGGGGCTTATGGACCGGCTTACCGGACTGGCCCTGCTTCATTCGTTCAATGCATTTAATGTCTTTTTACTGAAGCAGTTTTTTTCCGGTATCCCTGTGGAACTATCGGAAGCTGCAAAGATGGATGGGGCATCCCACTTTTATATACTAAGGTCCATTATTATACCCATAAGCAGGCCCGTCATCTCCAGCATTATCGTCCTGTCCTTTTTGGGCGAGTGGAATGATTATCTGGGGCCGTTGATTTACCTGAGTGATCCGAAAAAGAGTACGATACAACTGGCCCTGAAAACTTTTCAGACACAGTTTTCAATGGACTATGCCGTTGTTTTTGCCGGTACGGTATGTTCTCTTATACCGATTGTTCTGCTCTATATCTTTTTCCAAAAATATTTTACAGAAGGTGTAGCATTTGCAGGGATTAAAGGTTAACCTGCGGAGAGGAGAAAAAATGTTAAAAAGTACGGATATTGTTGATTTAAGCCAGCCGCTGTATTCCGGCCGGGAGGTGAATTTTCCATTCGAGCTGATGCTTCCGGACGCGACGGATTCCATGCCTATGTTGACCCACGATGAGGATGTGTGGTATAAGATTGGCCGGGTAAATATGTGCACCCATAATAGTACACATGTGGAGGTGCCCTATCATCATCTGAGGGATGGCCGGGATGTACTGGATTTTCCGCTGACACGGCTGGTGGGGCCGGTGACGGTGCTGGATTTTACCCATAAAAAGCCCCATGAAATGATCACATTGGAGGAGTTAAAGGCCTGTGACTTTTCCATATCCAGGGGTGATATTTTATTTATTAAGACCGGTCAGGATAAAAATTTCCGTAGTGACCAATGGCTGGATTTTCCATATGTCGAAGTGGACGGGCTGTTATGGCTGATTGAAAAAGGTATCCTGTGTCTGGGCACAGATGCGGCCGGAATCGAAGATATATACGCCCATAATCAGCCCGGACATGTGACATTATTTAAGGCTGGGATACCTTTGGTGGAATCGCTGACAGCTCTGGATCAATTACGTGACGGACCGTATATTGTTTTCATTTTACCATTGCCCTTTGAACATGGAGACGCCAGTCCGGTGAGAGTTACTGCGATTAAAAAGTATGCGCTTATGGAATTGTAAAGGGGGATTTTATGTCGGCAGATAAAAGTCATGTCCTGTGGTTTGATCAACCGGCCAAGGCTTATGTGGAAGCCATTCCCATGGGCAATGGCCGACTGGGAGCCATGTTTTTTGGGAATCCTGTCAGTGAGCGTATTGTGCTGAATGAGGCGACCATGTGGTCCGGCGGCATCTGCGATTATGACCGTCCGGAAGCATATAAAGTGTTTGAGACTTTAAAGAAGCTGCTCCTGGCCGGGCGCAACCGGGAAGCTGAGGAATTGTACGAAAGCTCATTTACATCGGTTTTAACGCCGGAGGAGGAATATGCCGGGGCGGCATCGACCTACGGCTGTTATCAGGTGCTGGGCTGCCTGCATCTGTCTATGCACCAGAACATTTCCTCTGGGCAGTACTGCTGGTATCCCCAGTGGTCTGACGGAGAAAATAAATATTACCGGCGGCTGAACATGAAAACAGCCGTGATGGATATGGAGTATGACGCCGATGGCGTGCGTTTTTGCCGGGAGGCCTTTGTCTCATATCCGGACCAAGCAGTTGTGCTCCGGCTGACCGCCAGCCAGCGGGGGAAAATATCGTTTTCAGCCAGGCTGGACCGGACGGAGCATTTTAAAACATGTTCGTCGGGGAGCTGCCAGCTATTGATGACCGGCCAGTTGGAAAACGGGAACGGGGCCGGGATAAAATATGCCTGCCGGCTGGAGGCCGAGTGCCGGGGCGGCGCTGTTTATACGGAGGATGGGTTACTTTGCGTCCGCGGTGCGGATGAGGCCATTCTTAGACTTTGTGCCGCCACAAATATGCGTTCCTTTCAGACGCCCATATATGATGATCCGGAGCAGAGTACGGATAAAATGATGGAAAATATACGGACAGCTTCATGGGAAACGCTGAAATCCCGCCATATAAAGGATTACCAGAAGTATTATTCCAGAACAGATTTTGAACTTGATGATATACCGGACAGTAAGCTTCCGGTGCCGGCGCAGCTTATGGCATTGAGTCGTGATGAAGGTTCGATAAAGCCGCTGATCCCCCTGTTTTTTAACTTTGGCAAGTACCTCTACATCAGCGCTCAGCGGGAGGGCGGTCTGCCGTCCAATCTGCAGGGGATCTGGGCTGAGGAAATACAGACGATGTTCAATGGCGACTGGCATCTGGACGCACAGCAGGAAAATCATTGGATGGCGGAAACTCTGGATTTCCCTGGGCTGCACGAAACTTATCTGCAAATGATCGCGTTTATCGAAAGGTACGGGAGAAGGACAGCTCAGAAATACTATCATGCCAGGGGTTGGATCGCTCATATATTTACAAATCCATGGGGCTTTACATCACCGGGCGCCAGGGCGTTTTACGGAGCCTTTATGGGCGGCTCCGGGTGGCTGTGCCAGCATTTATGGGAGCATTATCTGTTCCACCCGGATTTTAAATATCTTCAATGGGCATACCCTAAGATGACTGGCGCTGCCAGATTTTATCTGGATGTACTTTTTGAAGAGCCGGAGCATGGCTGGCTTGTAACCGGTCCGACGACCTCGCCGGAAAACAGCTTTGTGACGGAAGATGGCTGCAAGGTATCACTTTGCCTGGGGGCGGCCTGTGATACGCAGATTATACGATATCTGTTTACCGCATGTATTCAGGCGGCGCGTCTGCTTCAGACCGATGCGCCGCTTGTTAAGGAACTGGAAAATGCGCTGAAACGGCTGCCGCCAACGCGCATAGGCCCGGATGGTAAGATCATGGAGTGGCTTAAGCCATATATGCATTATCCGCACCGGCATATATCCCATTTATGGGGGCTTTATCCTGGAAATGAGATCACACCGGAGCAGACGCCAAAGCTTGCTGCGGCTGCCCGTAAGGTTATTGCGGATAAAACAGCCGCCACCGGAGGCTGGGCATTAGCGCACCGCATGAATGCCTGTGCCCGTTTATATGATGGTGACGGCGCGGAGCTGTTTTTGAAGGATATGCTGGCGCACAGCCTTTTCCCCAATATGCTTGGCAAATGTCATCAGATCATTGAGGACGGAAAGCCGCATCCATGGCCGGACTTTGAAGAATACAGAGTACCTTTCCAGATCGATGGAAATTACGCCTGTACGGCAGGTATCGTGGAAATGCTGCTGCAAAGCCATGAGCAGAGGCGTCTGCCGGATGACAGTGTTTTGCAGGTGATCCACATTCTCCCCGCATTGCCCAAAAGCTGGAGCGGCGGCCGCATCCGGGGCGTGCGCGCCCGGCAGGGGCTTGGCGTATCCATAGAATGGCGCCGGCATGAACTGAGTCATCTGGAAATAACCGGCAGCATTGAAACGGATATTCTGTTAAAGTATGGCGGCGTTGAATGTAAGTATTCGATCAAGCCCGGCCGGCGCTATGTCGTGTGCGGAAAAGATATCCGGGGATTAAACGGGGCGGAAGGCTGCTGAGCAATTCCCGCAGCGGAAAGTTATTAAAGTATCCGCATGATTAAAACGCGGCGGTTCATCCTTTCTTAAAAATCTCCCAATGTGTCATAAAATTTTCCACTGCCGGCGGTGTATAGGACTGTCTGGCAGTGGCGAAGCCGATTTTCCGCTTATGTATGGGAATCCCGGTAGATATCTGAATGAGCTGACCGTCGGTCAGCTCTTTTTCAACAAATTCTTTGATCACGCATCCGATCCCCAGACCGATCTTGCTAAATTCGATGAGCAGATCCATCGTGCTGACAACGAGCAGGTTTTTCGTGACAATGTGATTTTTTTCCAAATAATCGTCAATGTACTGGCGGGTCATGTTCTGCTTATCCAGCAGCATCACAGAGGCGATATTAAATATATCCCGCGTGCCCGAGGCTTCCCGCAGCTTCAGATGATCCATATACCCTTCGGTGGCCACAAATATATCCTCGATTTCCTCCAGCTCATAAAAATTATATTTTTTCGTATTTTCCGGCAGCCCAACAAGGCCGATATCGATTTTATTCTGCTCCAGAAGCTCCAGTGTCTGATTGGAGGATTGACACTGGATGGTGATCTGGATGTGGGGGTAATGCTCCACAAAGTATTTCAGGTAGGGCAGCAGCATATATTTGCACAGGGTAGTGCTGACGCCGATCCGTATATGCGAGATGCCGAAATCCTTCATGTGCTTTAGCTGCTGTTCCCCCTGCTCGATGGCTTCAAAGGCGGTGCGCACATGATCATATAAAAGCTGCCCTTCCTCGGTGAGCCGCACGCCCCGGGAGGTGCGGATAAAAAGCTGGGTGCCCAGTTGCTCCTCCAGACGGCTGATGGATTTGCTCAAAGACGGCTGTGAGATAAAGAACTGTCTGGCAGCCCGGGAAATGTTTTCTGTGTTGGCTACCGTATAAAAAACACGGTACAGACCTAAATAATCTTCCATAATATGATCCTTTCAATATTCCGTTAATATTCACGGCCCCCTGGGCCGCGAACAGTAACACGCTTCGCGATGTATACAAAATGCGGCACGCCGCATTTTGGTGCCGTAAAACTCGGGTTTTGCTGTGCAAAACACCTCGCGGGATAACGGCCCCGTAAATAGTTACGCTATTCCTCCAGGTTATAACAAATATTCGTAATATGTATTTCTATTATAGCTGAAAGTGTGTTATGATAGCAATAGTTTAATACGGTCCGGTCACATAAATTTTATAGGGATGGTAATAGTTCAGACAGACTGAACTGTTACCAGGGATGTTCTTCTTCCCGCGGGTATGGCCGGATACGGAACCAAATAAGGAGGAATTTCAACATGGGTATGACGATGAGCCAGAAGATTCTGGCAAATGCCGCCGGTCTGGACAGTGTTGCCGCCGGAGATTTGATCATGGCAAATCTGGATATGGTTTTGGCCAATGATATTACAGGCCCGGTATCCATTCAGGAGATGGATAAATTTACGAAGCCTGGAGTTTTTAATAAGGATAAGATCGCTCTTATTCCGGATCACTTTTCACCGAACAAAGACATTAAGTCCGCGCAGAACTGTAAATGTATGAGAGAATTTGCCCGGTGTAATGATATCACCCATTTTTACGAGGTCGGCCAGATGGGTATTGAACATGCGCTGCTGCCGGAAAAAGGTATTGTTACCGCCGGTGATACGGTCATCGGTGCAGATTCCCATACGTGTACGTACGGAGCTATTGGAGCCTTTTCTACGGGCGTGGGAAGTACGGATGCTGCTGTGGGTATGGCCTATGGCAAGGCATGGTTCAAGGTGCCTTCCGCATTAAAGTTTGTTTTAAAAGGAAAACCGGCGCCGTGGATTTCCGGCAAGGATATTATTTTACATATCATCGGGATGATCGGTGTGGACGGAGCCCTCTATAAATCTATGGAATTTGTGGGCGATGGGATTTCCTACTTATCCATGGACGACCGCTTTACCATCGCCAACATGGCCATTGAAGCCGGCGGCAAGAACGGTATTTTCCCAGTGGACGACAAAGCCATCGAATACATTGAAAGCCACATGAGTGAAGCGAGAAAGGCAGCTTATGAAAAGACCGGAGAGAAGCCTTATAAAGTATTTGAGGCGGATGCCGATGCCGTTTATGACGAAACCTTTGAAATCGATCTGAGCACTTTGAAGTCCACGGTATCCTTCCCGCATCTGCCGGAAAATACCCACACAATCGATGAGGTGGGCGAAATCGCCATTGATCAGGTAGTCATCGGTTCCTGCACCAACGGCCGTCTGGAGGATCTGGAGATCGCCGCAAAGATACTTAAAGGCCGCAAGGTGGCCGAGGGGCTGCGCGTTATCGTGATCCCGGCCACGCAGCAGATTTATATGGACGCCATGGAGGCCGGTTATCTGAAAACCTTTATCGAGGCCGGGGCTATTGTCAGCACGCCGACCTGCGGGCCGTGCCTGGGCGGTTATATGGGGATTCTGGCAGAGCATGAGCGCTGCGTTTCCACGACCAACCGGAACTTTGTGGGCCGTATGGGCCATGTCACCAGTGAAATTTATCTGGCCAGCCCGGCTGTGGCCGCTGCCAGCGCCGTTACCGGTAAGATTTCCGGTCCGGCAGAGCTTGGATTATAGGAGGTAGCGAACATGAAAGCATGTGGACGCGTTTTTAAATATGGCGATAACGTCGATACGGACGTGATCATTCCGGCAAGACATCTTGCCATCACAGACCCCGCGGGGCTGGCAGAGCACTGCATGGAGGATATTGATGCGGATTTCGTGAAAAAGGTACAGCCCGGGGATATTATTGTTGCAGATAAAAACTTTGGCTGCGGTTCCTCCAGGGAGCATGCACCGATTGCCATCAAGGCTTCCGGCATCAGTTGCGTTATTGCGGAAACCTTTGCTCGGATATTTTACCGCAATGCCATCAATATCGGCCTTCCGATCATTGAATGTAAGGAGGCCAGCCAGGGCATAGAAAGCGGCGATGAAGTCGAAATCGATTTTGACAGCGGTATGATCTACAATAAAACGAAGGGAACCAGCTTTAAAGGGCAGGCGTTTCCGCCGTTTATGCAGGAGCTTATTGCCGCTGGCGGATTGATCAACTACATGAATGCGCAATAAAATTCTGGGGTACGATGACGCATTCGGCTCTGAGTCTGCTGGCGGATAGCTACGCGGTTTAGAATCTGCCGACAGGTGGGGATTGTTATTATAGCTGTCGGCGGGAGGGGATGGCTCCGGTTGCTGCAAATAAGGCGGCGCCGGGGCCATCCCTGCCTGCGCATCACCCTCGGTTTTTGATAATCTATGTTTTTTGCAGTTCCACTCTTGAAAATTCCGCTGGAATTTGATATTATATAGAGAAACGCGACGGAATTTGAATTTTGATGATGAAAATCCTGCAAAAAACGGCTAAATTAAGTTCAATTCTATGAATTTTCAGAAAATTTATTCTTAAGAGAGGTCCTGAACATGAATTTTAATATTGCAGTTATCCGGGGCGATGGTATCGGCCCTGAAATTGTCAACGAAGCAATTAAAGTTTTAGATAAAGTTGCCGGAAAATTTAACCACACCTTTAATTATACGGATGTGCTGCTGGGCGGTGCGTCCATTGATGCCACCGGCGTTCCCCTGACGGATGAAGCGATCGAGGCGTGCAAAAAGAGCGACGCTGTACTCATGGGTTCCATCGGCGGAGACACGACCACATCACCGTGGTATAAGCTGCCCCCCAATCTGCGTCCGGAAGCCGGGCTTTTAAGTATCCGCAAGGCGCTGGGCCTTTTTGCCAATGTGCGTCCGGCTTACCTTTACAAGGAATTAAAAGCCGCCTGTCCTCTGAAAGAGGAGATCGTGGGCGACGGTTTTGATATGGTGATCATGCGTGAGCTTACCGGCGGCCTGTATTTTGGCGAGCGCCGGACAGTGGAGGAGAACGGTGTCCTCAAGGCTTATGATTCCCTTACCTACGACGAGCATGAGATTCGCCGCATTGCCGTTAAAGGCTTTGAGATGGCTATGAAGCGCCGTAAGGTGCTCACCAGTGTGGATAAGGCAAATGTGCTGGATTCCTCAAGACTGTGGCGCAAGGTAGTGGATGAGGTGGCAAAGGATTACCCGGAGGTTTCCTATTCTCATATGCTTGTGGACAATTGTGCCATGCAGCTTGTGAAAAATCCGCGTCAGTTTGACGTGATCCTTACAGAAAACATGTTTGGCGATATTTTATCGGATGAGGCCAGCGAGATTACCGGTTCTATCGGTATGTTATCCTCCGCAAGCCTGAGCAGCACAAAGCTTGGCCTGTATGAGCCCAGCCACGGCAGTGCGCCGGATATTGCCGGACAAAACATTGCCAATCCCATTGCCACGATCCTCTCAGCCGCCATGCTCCTGCGTTATTCCTTTGACCTGGATGCGGAGGCGGATGCTGTGGAAGCCGCAGTGAAAAAGGTTCTGGAAAAGGGCTGCCGCACCGTGGACATTATGTCTGACGGCATGCAGCAGATGAGCTGCAGTGCGATGGGCAGCGCTATCGCTGCCGAAGTCTGATTCGCAGCAAAATGGGCAGCTATCGCAGATGAAATCTGACAGCGGTGTGCTGGAGTGCGCGTCACCGCGGCGGAATCGGATAAAGGATCTGTCGTATTATGAAGTTATATAGATAAAAGTTATGAATACATAGATAAAGGATGGTATAAAAATGAAAAGTGATGCAGTAAAAACAGGGATGCAGCAAGCGCCGCACCGTTCGTTATTTAATGCGCTTGGCATGACAAAAGAAGAGCTTGCAAAGCCTCTGGTAGGTATCGTCAGCTCCTATAATGAGATCGTGCCGGGCCACATGAACCTGGATAAGATCGTGGAGGCTGTTAAGCTGGGCGTTGCCATGGCCGGCGGAACACCTATCGTATTCCCGGCCATTGCCGTATGTGACGGTATCGCCATGGGTCATCTGGGTATGAAATATTCTCTCGTGACCCGGGATCTGATCGCAGATTCTACAGAAGCGATGGCTTTAGCCCATCAGTTTGATGCCCTTGTTATGGTGCCCAACTGTGATAAGAACGTGCCCGGCCTTTTGATGGCTGCGGCCCGGATCAATGTACCCACCGTATTCGTATCCGGCGGTCCGATGCTCGCCGGCCGTGTAAAGGGGCAAAAGCGCAGTCTTTCCAGCATGTTTGAGGCCGTTGGCTCTTATTCTGCCGGAACGATGAGTGCAGAAGAAGTGGAAGAGTTTGAAAATAAAGTCTGCCCTACCTGCGGTTCCTGTTCCGGTATGTATACCGCCAATTCCATGAACTGTCTCACTGAGGTGCTCGGTATGGGCTTAAAGGGCAACGGAACGATTCCTGCCGTATATTCCGACCGTATCCGCCTTGCAAAGCATGCCGGTATGCAGGTGATGGAAGTCTATCGCAAAAACATCCGCCCGAGAGATATTATGACAAAGGATGCGCTGATGAACGCCCTGACCATGGATATGGCACTGGGCTGCTCCACCAACAGTATGCTCCATCTTCCGGCTATTGCCCATGAGATCGGCTGGGATTTTGATATTACCTTTGCCAATGAGATCAGCGCAAAAACGCCAAATCTGTGCCATCTGGCGCCGGCCGGACCTACATATATGGAAGACCTCAATGAAGCCGGCGGCGTTTATGCCGTTATGAATGAGCTGGCAAAATTAGATTTACTGAACCTGGATTGTATGACCGTTACAGGTAAAACTGTGGGCGAGAATATTAAAAACTGCGTGAACCTCAATCCTGAGGTGATCCGTCCTGTGGACCGTCCGTACAGCACCACCGGCGGACTTGCCGTACTTACTGGAAATCTGGCTCCGGATGGCAGTGTTGTTAAGCGCTCTGCTGTTGTGGAGGAAATGATGGTGCATGAGGGCCCGGCCAGAGTTTTTGATTGTGAAGAGGACGCCATTGAAGCGATCAAGGGCGGTAAGATCGTGTCCGGCGATGTGGTTGTCATCCGCTATGAAGGACCCAAGGGCGGCCCGGGTATGAGAGAAATGCTCAATCCGACATCTGCGATCGCCGGTATGGGCCTTGGCTCCAGCGTGGCTCTGATCACCGATGGCCGTTTCTCCGGCGCGTCCAGAGGCGCATCCATCGGTCATGTATCTCCGGAAGCTGCCGTGGGCGGCCCCATTGCCCTCGTTGAAGAAGGGGATCTGATCCGGATCAATATTCCGGAAAATTCCATCAGTCTGGCAGTATCCGACGAGGAGCTGGCAGCCCGGCGGGAAAAATGGCAGCCGAGAGAGCCGAAGGTGACGACCGGTTATCTGGCCCGCTATGCAGCCATGGTCACCAGCGGAAACCGCGGCGCTGTACTTGAGATAAAAAAATAAATTTCCGGGCGTATGCCTGCGAATAGTTTCGGCTGCGGCCGGAATACAGGAAAATGTGTGAATCGAATAAATGATAGAAAGGCGGGCGTAAATATGACATTAACCGGTGCTGAAATTGTTATAGAATGTTTGAAGGAGCAGGGTGTTGATACAGTCTTTGGTTATCCCGGCGGCACAA
This sequence comes from Lachnospiraceae bacterium, assembly GCA_902363555.1. Taxonomy (GTDB): domain Bacteria; phylum Bacillota; class Clostridia; order Lachnospirales; family Lachnospiraceae; genus Catenibacillus. The sequence continues at coordinate 701,121 of CABJAM010000003.1, forward strand.
TTTTAAATGTTTACGATGAATTATACAAACATAGCGACGAGATCACCCATATTTTGACGTCACACGAGCAGGGCGCTGCTCATGCGGCTGACGGTTATGCCAGAGCCACAGGGAAGGTGGGCGTTTGTATGGCCACCAGTGGTCCGGGGGCGACGAATCTGGTGACCGGCATTGCCACAGCATACATGGATTCCATCCCTGTGGTGGCGATCACATGTAATGTAGGTGTGAACCTTCTTGGTAAGGACAGCTTCCAGGAGGTCGATATTAAAGGGATCACCATGCCCATCACAAAGCATAACTATATTGTAAAGGATGTCAATAAGCTGGCAGACACGATCCGCAGTGCGTTTACTATTGCCCAGACCGGACGTCCGGGCCCGGTACATATTGATATTCCCAAGGATGTGACATCCAACCGGGCGGAATATGAGTACAAGAAGCCGGAGGAGATCGTTCGTCTTACGGATGAGATCCGCGAAGAAGATCTGGATAAGGCGGTGATGCTCATTGCCCACAGCGAACGTCCGTTTATTTTTGTCGGTGGCGGCGCTGTACTGTCCGATGCTTCCGAAGAATTGAAAAAGTTTGTCACAAAGGTGCAGGCTCCGGTGGCCGATTCCCTTATGGGTAAAGGCGCTTTTGACGGCAAAGATAAAAATTACACGGGAATGCTTGGTATGCACGGCACCAAGACGTCTAACCTGGGTGTAACGGAGAGCGATCTGCTCATCGTTGTGGGCGCCCGTTTTTCGGACCGTGTTATGGGCAATTCCAAGACCTTTGCAAAAAATGCCAAGATCCTCCATATCGATGTGGATGCGGCGGAAATCAATAAAAATATTCCATGCGACTGCAGCATCATTGGCGACGCCAAGGTGGTCCTGCGCAAGCTGAACGCCCGCATTGAGCAGTTGGATCATACGGAATGGATGAATCATATTTACAGCCTGAAACGCACTTACCCGCTGACCTATCATAAAGATATTCTCACAGGCCCCGGCGTTGTGGAAAAGATTTATGAGATGACCGGCGGTGAAGCGATCATTGCCACTGAGGTAGGACAGAACCAGATGTGGGCTGCACAGTTTTTCAAATATGACAAGCCGCGCAAGCTGATCACCTCCGGTGGTCTGGGTACCATGGGCTTTGGCCTTGGCGCATCCATCGGCGCCAAGCTGGGATGTCCGGATAAGCTTGTATTTAATATCGCCGGCGACGGCTGCTTCCGTATGAATATGAACGAGATCGCCACAGCCGCCCGCTATAATATCCCGGTGATCGAGGTTGTTTTGAACAACCATGTGCTTGGAATGGTCCGTCAGTGGCAGACGTTGTTCTACGGACAGCGTTATTCAAATACAATACTTAATGACAATGTTGATTTTGTAAAGCTGGCTGAGGCGCTGGGCGCCGTAGGTATGCGGGTGACAACCCCGCAGGAGCTGGAGCCGGCGCTGCAAAAAGCCATGGAATTAAATCGCCCGGTTGTTCTGGAATGTGTCATCGACAGCGACGACAAGGTTTGGCCCATGGTTGCCCCGGGAGCTTCCATATCCGAGGTGTTTGCGGAGGAGGATCTGCAAAGCGGAAGATAATATCCATGCGTAACCCCGCCGGTACAGCTTTATGCAATTGTGTAAAGTTGTACCAGGACCGCAAAGTGACGGCCATGGCGGGGTGACGCTTTGCATAATAAGATTATTGGCCGAAAGGGCCGGATAGAAGGGATGAGGAAAAGATGAGCAGAGTTTATAATTTTTCAGCAGGGCCGGCAGTGCTTCCTGTTGAAGTGCTTCAGGAAGCTGCCGATGAAATGCTTGATTACAAAGGAACGGGGATGTCCGTTATGGAGATGAGCCACCGTTCCAAGGCCTACGATACGATTATTACGGAGGCCGAAGCGGACCTGAGAAAACTTATGAACATTCCGGATAATTATAAGGTATTATTCCTGCAGGGCGGAGCTTCCACCCAGTTTGCCATGATCCCGATGAATTTTATGAAGCATCGGAAAGCGGGATACATTGTGACCGGACAGTGGGCAAAAAAAGCCTTCAGTGAAGGCAAGATTTTTGGTGAGGCTGTGGAGCTGGCTTCCTCCGCCGACAAGACATTTTCATATATTCCGGACTGCTCGGATCTGGCAGTGACTGAGGATATGGATTATGTTTATATTTGTGAAAATAATACAATTTACGGAACAAAATTCCAGACACTTCCAAACACAAAGGGCAAGGATCTCATTGCCGATGTGTCTTCCTGTTTTCTGTCTGAACCGGTAGATGTGACCAAATACGCCATGCTTTATGCCGGCGCACAGAAAAATGTAGGTCCGGCCGGCGTGACGATCTGTATTATCCGCGAGGATCTGATTTCCGATGATGTGCTTCCGGGAACACCAACGATGCTGCGCTATAAAATCCATGCAGACAATGGTTCTATGTACAATACGCCTCCGGCATATGGCATTTATATATGCGGCAAGGTTTTCAAATGGCTGTTAAAAAATGGCGGTTTGGAAAAACGCAAAGAGATCAATGAAATGAAAGCAAAAATCCTCTACGATTTCCTTGACAGCAGCGAAATGTTTAAGGGTACTGTGGAGCCGCAGAGCCGTTCTCTGATGAATGTTCCGTTTGTTACGGGAAATGACGAGCTGGATGCAAAATTTATCAAAGAGTCCAAGGCCGCAGGCTTTGAAAACTTAAAGGGCCACAGAACCGTGGGCGGTATGCGTGCCAGCATTTATAACGCCATGCCGGTGGAAGGTGTTCAGGCATTGGTTGATTTTATGACAAAATTTGAAGCAGAAAATAAATGAGGTGTGAGTGATGTATAAAATTAAATGTCTGAATCCCATTTCCTCCCTTGGGATGAATTTGTTTACCGGCCAATATGAGGTGACCGACGATTATAATGCTGCCGATGCCGTGCTTGTGCGCAGCGCTTCCATGCATGAGCTGGAGCTGCCTGAGAATTTGGAGGCTGTGGCCAGAGCCGGAGCCGGTGTCAATAATATCCCTCTGGAAAAATGCGCCGAGAAGGGTATTGTCGTGTTTAATACACCTGGTGCCAATGCCAATGGTGTTAAGGAGGCTGTGCTTGCCGGTATGCTCCTGGCTTCCAGAGATATTGTGGGCGGCGTGAACTGGGTTAAGTCTGTGAAGGACGATCCGGATGTGGCTAAACTGGTGGAAAAGGGCAAAAAGCAGTTTGCCGGAACAGAGATCAAGGGCAAGAAGATCGGCGTAATCGGTCTTGGCGCTATCGGCGTGCTGGTGGCCAACGCCTGCAACCGCTTAGGGCTGGAGGTTTATGGCTACGACCCGTTTATTTCTGTGGAAGCCGCATGGAATCTTTCCAGAGATATCAAGCATATCAATAATGTGGACGATATTTATTCCGTCTGCGATTTCATTACCGTACATGTGCCATTAATGGACGCTACAAAGAAGATGATCAATGCGGATGCTTTCTCTAAAATGAAGGACGGCGTGGTGATCCTCAACTTTGCAAGAGATCTTCTGGTGGATGAGGATGCTCTCGGCGATGCCATTGCCGCAGGTAAGGTTAAGAAGTATGTAACGGATTTCCCAAATCCTAAAACAGCAAATATGGACGGCGTTATCGCCATTCCTCATCTGGGCGCTTCCACGGAGGAATCCGAAGATAACTGTGCCGTGATGGCTGTCCAGGAGCTGCGGGATTATATGGAAAATGGTAATATCACCCATTCGGTGAACTATCCGGACTGCTCCATGGGTGTGTGCACCGGTGCTGGCCGTATTGCCGTCAATCACCGGAATATCCCGAATATGATCGCTCAGCTCACGGCTGCCTGTGCGGCTGCCAATGTAAACATTACGGATATGAGCAGCAAAAGTAAGGGCGAGTGGGCTTATACGATGTTGGATCTGGCCAGCCCGGCTTCGGAGACGGTGGTCAACGATATCCGCAAAATCGCAGGGATCGTTAAGGTACGTGTGATCAAATAGAACCGGGGCGTCTATCCGCCCGCTCCGGCTGCGCTTTGGCCTCCCAGGCTGCGCCGTCATGGGGCTGTCGGACTGCGGGTCTGAGATAGGCTTTTTTAGAAGCTTGTGTTTTAGGTATGTAAAGATTGTAAGAAATGTAAGAATTAGTAATGGGAATTGATTGTGCTTTTAGAGTATGATAAAATAAAGCCGGTAGCGAAAATTGCTGCCGGCTTCTTGATTATGCGAAGCAACGAGTACGATTTAAGAAAGGATGGTTAAAATATTATGTCGGATATATGGGAGACACTTTACGAGAAGGCGAAGGAGGTTTTAAATCCCAGGGAGATTTCCTCTTATGTGGAGGCAGGCGGCGTGTCCGCTGCTGTGCTGACGAAAGCCGGTAATATTTATGTGGGCGTATGTATCGATACAGCGTCCTCCATGGGGATGTGTGCGGAACGCAATGCCATGGCCAATATGATCACCCACGGGGAGAGCTGTATTGACAAGGTGCTGGCGCTGTTCTGGGATGGAAAGGTGGGGCCGCCCTGCGGTGTCTGCCGTGAGTTTATGATGCAGCTCGATAAGGATAACAAAGATATTGAAATTTTAATGGATTATGAAGCCCGCCGAAGTGTCCGGTTAAGTGAATTACTGCCGGAGTGGTGGGGCGATGCGAGGGAGGACTAATGGCTTTAGTAAAACCATTTTGTGCGGTGCGGCCGGCCGGAGAATATGCATCCAGGATCGCTGCGCTGCCGTATGATGTCTATGACCGAAGTGAGGCGCTGGCGGAAGTGAGCCGCGAGCCGCTGTCTTTTTTACATATTGACCGTCCGGAAACATGGTTTGATCCGTCGGTGGATATTTACGATGACCGGGTTTATGCGAAGGCTTCTCAGGTTTTGAGCAGTTGGCTGTCGGACGGTTATTTTATCCGTGAGGACCGGGAATGCTACTACATTTATCAGCAGATCATGGACGGGCGCTCCCAGACCGGTATTGTCGCCTGCGCCAGCGTGGATGATTACACCGGGAATACGATCAAGAAGCATGAAAATACCCGTGAGGACAAGGAGCTTGACCGAATCCAGCACATCCGGGCGTGTAAAGCCCAGACCGGACCGATTTTTCTGGCGTACCGGGCCAATGCGGTGATCCGCGGTATTGTGGAAAAGTACTGTGCGATGACGCCGGTATATGATTTTACGTCTCAGGACGGAACGGTTCAGCGCGTCTGGGTGATCGCAGACCATGAGGATATCTGTTCGATCAGTGAAGCTTTCGGGAAAATTTCGGATATTTATATTGCCGACGGCCATCATCGGGCAGCCTCCGCGGTAAAAGTTTCTCTGGAAATGCGCCGGGAGCGCGATCTTGGAAAAATTTCAACAGGGAATGCTGACGATGCCGTTGACGTTACGTGCCCCGCAGAATCGGACTTTTTCATGTCGGTTCTGTTTCCGGATGAGGACTTGAAAATATTGCCCTATAACCGGGTGATCCGGGATTTGAACGGACTTTCTGTGGACGGATTTTTGACGGCTGTGAGCGAAAAGTTTCATATAAGTGTTCTCAATGATTTTGATATGGCGGCCCGGGATGGGCATTTCCCGGATAAAAAGGCATGCTTTGGCATGTATCTGGATCATCAGTGGTATCTATTGACGGCCAGATCGGAAATCCTTTCGGGCGACGTCGTGGAAGGGCTGGACGTATCCATATTGCAGGATCACCTTCTGGCTCCGGTGCTGGGCATCCATGATCCACGGACCGATCAGCGCATTGATTTTATCGGAGGTATACGCGGCCTGGGAGAGCTGGTGAAGCGGTGTGATATGCAGGGCTTTGCTGTGGCCTTTGCCATGTTTGCCACATCCATTGATGAATTATTTGCCGTTGCCGACGCCAACCGACTCATGCCGCCCAAATCCACCTGGTTTGAACCTAAATTATATTCCGGGCTTTTTATACATACGCTTTAATACGATGTTTATGTAACAGTTCGGCCGCTCTGAACGGTTACATTATAAATGGGAGGTCTTTTTGATGAAATGCATATATAACGGAAAAATCCACGATGCTATCCACCCGGACGCTTACGAAGGCCGTATACTTATGGACGGCAAAAAGCTGGTGGCCATCGGGGATGTGGGGGATATTCCTGAAAATACAGAAATGATCGATGCTCATGGAATGGATATCTATCCCGGTTTTGTGGAAGCCCATTGCCACATCGGGCTGGACGGTTATGGCTACGGCTATGAAGGGCAGGATTACTGTGAGCTCAATGATATTGCCACGCCCCAGCTTTCGGGTGTGGACGGTGTAAAGGCTATGGACGAGGCTTTTAAACAGGCTATGGAGGCGGGGATCACGTCGGTATGTACGGGGCCTGGCAGCGCCAATGTCCTTGGCGGAACATTTACAACCTTAAAGACTGTGGGCAAGCGGGTGGAAAATATGATCATTAAGCCCGTGGTCGCCATGAAATGCGCCTTTGGCGAAAATCCCAAGCGCTGTTATAAGGATTCCACGGATTCCAGCAGGATGACGACCGCTGCGATTTTGCGGGAAATGCTTTTTAAAGCCCGGGATTATATGGAACGTAAGGATGCGGCGGGAAATGATGTGCTAAAGCGTCCGGCATTTGATATGAAGCTGGAAGCGCTCATTCCGGTTTTAAAGCGTGAAATCCCTTTGAAGGCCCACGCTCACACGAGCGATGATATTTTCACAGCGCTTCGTATTGCCAGGGAATTTAATCTTCGCATAACGCTGGAGCATGTAACGGAAGGTCATCTTGTGCCCGAAGAACTTGCGGGGGAGCAGGTGCCCATGGCCGTAGGGCCGTCTTTGACCAATGCGTCCAAATACGAGCTGCGCAATAAGAGCTTTACGACTCCCGGAGTTCTTGATAAGGCCGGCTGCCAGGTGTCGATCATTACCGATGCGCCGGTGATTCCTCAGCAGTACCTGCCGCTGTGCGCCGGGCTGGCTGTAAAATCCGGCATGGATGAATTTAAAGCGCTCCAGGCGATCACCATTAATGCCGCGCGTCACGCCGGTATTGAGGACCGGGTCGGTTCTCTTGAAGTGGGGAAGGACGCGGATCTTATTATCGTGGAAGGCAATCCTATGGAAGTATCCTCCACGGTGCATCTTGTCATAATTGACGGGGAAGTTGTTCACACGCAGGGTTAATGCTAACGCATGGGCGCGCTAACGCGCGTCAAGGTATGCCCCTTCGGGCACGCGCAAAGTTAATGCTTGCGCATGGGCGCGCTACGCGCGATAAGGTATATTTTTATTCGGTACAACATATATATGAAAAGAAAACGTGGTACAGGTAAAATATTATGGAGCCGAATAAATTTATGGAAGCTTATGCGGATGAGAAAGCCTATCCGCCGATTAAAGTATGCGGGCAGAACCGGATGTACGCCAGCGCCATGCTGACAAATATGGCCAGTTGCAATTCGGAGCTGTCCGCAGTGACCTTATATGTATATAACAGCATGGTGACAAGGCAGGCCTGGGAAAAGGCGTCCGACTGCTTTCATGGCATCAGCATTGTGGAAATGCACCATCTGGATATTTTCGGCCAACTGGCCCTCATGCTGGGCGCCAACCCGCGCTACTGCAGCCGCTATAATAACCGTATGATGTACTGGAACGCCGGCTGCAATACTTACACGATGGATCTGCCTATGCTCATAAAAAATGCCATTGCCGGTGAAAATAAAGCGATTGAGCAGTATTATCAGCAGACCCGATGGATCAAGGACCCCTGTATCGCGGAAATCCTGAAGCGGATCATAATGGACGAAGAGCGCCACATCGCCATATTCCATCACCTGGCAGAAGAATTAAATTGAAAACGGCCTCCGGTGCCCCTTAGTTTAGGGTGCCGGAGGCCGTTTTCGACCCGATGCTCATAATCTTATTGTCGTTATTTAAAACAGCTTTTCAAATCTTTCCATCGCTTCCAGTGTATTCTCTCTGGTTCCAAAGGCGGTCAGCCGGAAGAAATCTTTTCCATTTTCTCCAAAGCCTGCGCCGGGCGTGCCTACGATCTGCGCATGATTTAACAGATAATCGAAGAACTCCCAGGATTCCATATGATCCGGGCACTCAAACCAGATATAGGGTGAGTTTTTACCGCCAAAATAGCGGATGCCCTTTCTCTCCAGAACTTCTGCAATGATCCGTGCATTTTCCTTATAGTAAGCGATATTTTCCATGCACTGAACCATGCCTTCCTCAGTAAATACTGCGGCAGCGCCATTTTGGATAATGTAGGAGGTGCCGTTGAACTTGGTCGTCTGACGGCGGTTCCAAAAGGCGTTCAGCGAAACTTCCTGACCATCGCCGGTCTTAAATACAAGTTCCTGGGGAACGATCGTGTAACCGCAGCGGGTACCTGTAAATCCGGCGGTTTTAGAAAGAGAACCGAACTCGATGGCGCACTTTTTAGCTCCCTCGATGGCAAAAATACTCCGTGGCAGTGCCGGATCGGATATAAAAGCCTCATATGCGGAATCGTAGAGGATTACGGCTTCGTTTTCCAGAGCATAATCCACCCATTCCTTTAACTGTGCGCAGTTGTAAGCAGCGCCGGTGGGATTGTTGGGGGAGCAGATATAAATAATATCGGCATGAACATTTTTATCCGGCATGGGCAGGAAGCCGTTTTCAGCAGTTCCTGAAATATATGTAATTTTGCGGCCGCACATAATGTTTGTATCCACATAAACCGGATAAACCGGGTCCGGGATCAGAATAACATTATCATTGCCGAAAATATCGGTAATATTACCGGTATCGCTTTTTGCGCCGTCGGAGACAAATATATCTTTAGGATTAATGTCTACGCCGTGGCCTTCATAATATGCAGCGATGGCATTGCGCAGAAATTCATATCCCTGTTCCGGTCCATAGCCCTTAAAGGTTTCGGAGCTGGCCATGGCATCCACACCCTCGTGGAGCGCCTTGATAATCGTGGAACCAAGCGGCCGGGTCACATCACCGATACCTAAACGGATGACTTTTTTGTCCGGATTTTTCTGTGTATAATCAGCAACTCTGTGGTTGATTTCCGAGAAGAGGTAGCTTTCTTTGAGATTGAGATAATTTTCGTTGATTTTTGGCATTTTTCTCGTCCTTTCTTAATCATGTTCGGACTCATTTTAACAGATTTATTTTAGCGTGTCAACGCGGCAGCAAGTGTTTTTGGGGTATAGAGGTTCATAAATTCTTAGGAAATCATTCATTGTCTCTCATTCAAATAACTATTTGGGCTTAAATAACTGCCGCATCGATTCTGTTATGCTTTTTATGTCAGATCGATACAGTAATTTTATGCTGGAAGTATGAATGGAGGTATGAATTGTGGATACTTTAGACAATAAGACTATGGAAACATGTAAATCAACATATAATGTTTGTGATTACAGTGATACAGATTACGCCGCATTTTGGGAACAGCACAACCGTGGCTATGAGGATGCCGTTGAGCGTATCGCTTTGCGGCGGCTGACCTTGGATATGTCAGGAACATGCATTGATATCGGGGGTGGATATGGCCGTCTCATTAACGTATACGCTCCGCGCTGCACCCATGTGCTGCTGATCGATTATGCAGAGAATATGGTCAGCCAGGCCTGGGAAAGGGTCAGAAAGCTTGGTCTTCATAATGTTGAATGTATGCGGGCAAATTTATATGAGCTGAAAAACTATGGAAAAACCTATGATAACGCCGTGTGTGTTCGTGTCATGCATCATATCGAGAATGTGCCGGATTTCTTTTCACAGGTTAACAGGACTCTTGAGGAGGGCGGAACATTTATTCTCGAATACGCCAATAAGAGAAATATTGTTGAAATCCTGCGCTGGCTGTTTCGGCGGCCAAATATACGGCCGTTTGATTATTTGCCAAGCAAAAGAATGGATGGTGTGTATTATAATTTTCATCCCAAATATGTTAAGGATATGCTGATTCGGCATGGTTTTTGTATCGAAGAAGAGCTTGCCGTGTCCATGTTCAGAAATGAGTGCCTAAAAAAGCTTGTGGGCAGCAACATACTTTCCCGGATCGAAGCTGTGCTGCAAAAGCCATTGGGCCGATTTCATCTTAGCCCGAGTGTATTTGTTAAGGTGCGGAAGAGAAATTCAACTATTTGAAAAGTTTGTGGAAATCCAGCCCCGAAAGTGATATAATAAGAAAAACTAAGCGGTCGTAAAGACGGCCGCCCAACGTTTTACGAAAATTCTGGGGACACAGGAGGACTACGATTTTATGGATGAAAAACTATATTCAAAAATGCAATGGCCGGAGATTGAAGCACTGGTGTATTCTGAGCACGACCGGCCCTGTCAGATCCTCGGGCAGCAGGTGACACCGGATGGCATTGTGATGACTGCATTCAACCCGGATGCGGTGGCCATGACAGTCAGGAACACAAAGACCAAAAAGGAATATCCCATGGAGAAAGTGGATGAGGGCGGATATTTTGCGGTACTTGTGGAGGGCAGTAAAAGATTTCCATATGTATATATTGTGGATTATGGTGAGAATAATATTGTAGAGCAGGGTGATCCGTATGCATATGAGTCGGTGATCACTGCAGAAGATATTAAGAAGTTTAATTCCGGTATCCATTATGAGGTATATAAGATTCTGGGCGCACATGTGATGAAGCTGGATGGTGTCAGCGGCGTACATTTTGCCGTCTGGGCGCCCAATGCTGTCCGTGTCAGCGTTGTCGGTGATTTCTGTAATTGGGATGGCCGCAGATATCCCATGCAGCGGCTGGGAGATTCCGGAATCCATGAGCTGTTCATTCCGGGCCTTGCTCCGGGTCAGATCTATAAATACGAGGTTAAGATCAAAGGCGATACGGTTGTTTTAAAAGCCGATCCCTACGGTTATTTCACGGAGGTGCGTCCGGATACGGCATCCATAGTCTACGATATAAATAAATACGCATGGCAGGATAAGGAATGGGTTCGGGCACGTAAAAAGACGGATACCAAGTCGGCACCCATGAATATTTATGAGCTTCATCTGGGAGGATTTAAGAAGCCGGATGAGGAAGATGGCCGATATTTTTATAATTACCGCGAGCTGGCGCCGATGGTGGCGGATTACGTGAAGGATATGGGCTATACCCATATAGAATTGATGCCTGTGATGGAGCATCCTCTGGACGAGTCCTGGGGCTATCAGGTGACCGGATATTATGCGCCCACATCCCGTTATGGCACGCCGGATGATTTCATGTATTTTATGGATTATATGCATCAGCAGGGTATTGGCGTGATCTTGGACTGGGTTCCTGCCCATTTCCCAAGAGACCTGGGAGGCCTTGCCAACTTTGACGGCACCTGCCTGTACGAGCATCCGGACCCACGGCGGGGAGCACATCCCCATTGGGGCACTCTGATATTTAATTATGGACGTCCGGAGGTCGTTAATTTCCTCATTGCAAACGCTCTGTACTGGGTGGAGCAGTACCATGCCGATGGTATCCGCATGGATGCGGTGGCCTCCATGCTTTATCTGGATTATGGTAAGCAGGACGGTGAGTGGCTGCCCAATATTTACGGCGGCAATGAAAATCTGGAAGCTATGGAGCTGTTAAAGCATTTAAATTCCATGATGAAAAAGCGCAATCCCGGTGCTCTGATGATTGCCGAGGAATCCACGGCGTGGCCGAAGATCACGTATCCAGTAGAGGATGAGGGCCTGGGCTTTGATTATAAGTGGAATATGGGCTGGATGAATGATTTTACAGGCTTTATGAAGCTGGACCCGCTGTTCCGCAAGGATCATTACGGGGAATTGCTGTTCAGTATGGTTTATGCTTACAGTGAGGACTTTATTCTTGTCCTTTCCCACGATGAGGTTGTCCATGGAAAATGCTCCATGATTGGAAAGATGCCGGGGGAAGGTGCTGATAAGTTCGATAATCTGAGAGTGGCTTATGGCTTTATGGCCGCTCATCCGGGAAAGAAGCTTTTATTTATGGGCCAGGATTACGCTCAGTTTACGGAATTTAACGAGGCAAAGAGTCTGGAATGGTTTATGCTGGAGTATGAACCCCACCGCCAGATGCAGAGCTACGTTCGTGATCTGAACCATCTGTATACTTCTTATCCAGCTTTTTATCAACTGGATACGGACCCGGACGGCTTTGAGTGGATCAATAATATTTCCGCAGATGAGAGTATCGTTGTATTTTTGAGAAAGACTAAGGTTAAGGACGAAACGCTGTTGATCGTCTGCAACTTTACGCCGGTAGTCTATGAGAATCATAAGATCGGTGTTCCCTTTGTCGGCAAATACAAAGAAATTTTTAACAGCGATGCCGTGGTGTATGGTGGTAAGGGAAATGTAAATCCGCGTCTGAAGCAGTCGAAAAGGGATGAGTGCGACGACCGCGAGGACTCTATACGGATCACGGTTCCGCCTATGGGTATGGCCGTCTTTACATGTACGCATCTGGAGCCGGCTAAAAAGAGCGTAAAGAAATCCGCAGGCGGAAGCCGGAGCGCCTCCAAAGCGACGGTTAAAGAAAAAACGGCGGCAAAGGCGGCTGCGGAACAGGAAGCCGGGGCTGTAACGAAAACTGCAAAAACAGCTAAGTCTGCGAGAACATCAAAAAGGCCTGCAAAAAAGGCTGCCTCAAAAGCTTCGGCTTTAAAAGAAGATTAAACGTAACAGTTTATACAGGTCTGCGTATTTACGCTCAGGCCGTACGAAAACGTAAATTTTGCGGGCATATGGCCCATCGCGAAGCGATTTTAAATAGCCATATGCGTAACAGCTCGGCCCGTCTGAACTGTTACGATTAAACGACATATATTATTAATCTTACGATTCCGATAAAATGCTTCATAAGGAGTGCACTGTCTGCAATGCAGCGATTGCGACAGTGCACTCTTTGCAGCCATTTATACAATGATATGAGCGGCTGCATTTAAAACGGAGCGGAAAGGACAGGAGAACATGACATTGAATTTATTCAGGCTGCGCGCTCTTGCCAGCTCAGCCGCGGATTCAGATTTCAGTGCGGATAAGCTTGCCCAGGCGGCCAGCGATATGGCAGCCCAGGCCGATCTGCCTGTATGGGTGCAAAAGCTTATTGATGGTGCGGTAAGCTGTGGTTTTACATTGCTGCAGGCCGTCTTGACCGCTGTTATTGGCTGGTACATTATAAAGCTCATCATCCACTGGGTACGGACTCTATTGAAAAAATCAAGCCTGGACGACAGCGTCAGCGGCTTTTTAACCTCAGTGATCGCATCCTCATTAAAGGTCATACTTATCATAACGATCATTGGGATTATGGGTATTCCCATGTCTTCCATCGTGGCCGTCATCGGTTCTGCCGGTCTGGCCATTGGCCTGGCCCTGCAGGGCTGTCTCACCAACTTTGCCGGCGGCGTCCTTATTTTAATTATGAAACCATTTAAAGTGGGAGATTATATCATTGACAGCAGTGGTAACGAAGGTACGGTGACAGCCATTGATATTATTTATACGAAGCTGGTAACACCGGACAATCGGGCGGTGACGATTCCCAACGGAACCCTGGCCAATAATACGGTGACCAATACGACACGGGAGCCGTTTCGGCGGCTGGATTTTAACGTGAGCATCAGCTATGACGAGGATATTGACCGGGTGAAAATGGTGCTCTATGAGGTGGCATCTTCCTGTGAACAGCTATTAAAGGATCGGGAATGTACAGTATTTGTCAATAGCTTTGATCCCAGCGCGGTTTCCATGGTTCTCAGGTTTTGGGTGGAATCTGACAAATACTGGCCGTCCAAGTGGGAGACTCAGGAAAAGATTAAAAAAAGCTTTGACAGTCACCATATTTCCATACCCTTTGACCAGTTGGATGTGCATGTGGTGGAGAAGCCATAACGTATGCGTATGATCCTGGTGATCCAACCGGCCAGAAAATATACTGTTAGCACTAGAGCGTGTATGTGCAGGTCTGATTGGACTTTTACGCAGAAACTGACAAATAAAGTCGGCGTTCCCGGCGGACTATGGGCATACCGATAGAAAATGATCGCGTAGAATTGTTAAAAATGTATAGGGATCTCCTTTGAACAAATGATAAACTACAAGAAATACCCGGAAAGGACTTCACAAAACCGTAGCATCACAAAACTGGACGGGTTAGTTTACTCATTAAAAGTGCATTTTTACCTCAGGATGTTGTACAATAGAGGTATCAAGAGAAAGGAGCACCACCCGCTATGGATCTGGTAAGGCGTATTTCAGAATTGAGGGAAGAACGACATTGGAGTGAATACCACTTAGCAAAGGAAGCAGGCATTTCTCAATCGACATTATCCAACTTGATTAATCGTGGGAATAATCCCTCAATTTATACTCTTGAGAAGATTGCCCGCGCTTTTGGTTTGACACTCTCACAGTTCTTTAACACGGAAGAAGAAGCGATGTATGTGACCGGCGCTCAGAAGGAATTGCTGGAATACTGGAACTGCATGGACAGAATACAAAGAGAAAAAGCACTGAGTTATATTAAAGGCTTACTGAATGCATAGACATCATGGAATATATAATATTAGTGAAACAAAAAAACGCCGACATTGTTGCCGGCGTTTTTGCGAAAACAGGGGTGCGCGAATCCGCTGCCCTTTTACGAGAGCGCCGGTGTATCGGCAAGATATTGCCGGCACAATCCGATCACCTCGGCCATGGCCTTTTCACCGGGCCCGCCAATAGTATTTCTCATATTAACGCAGGTCTTTAAGCTGATCGCATCGTAAATATCTTCCTCAAACACAGGGCAGATCGATTTCAGTTCATCAAGGCTCATATCATCAATGGCGATACCCTTCTCAATACAAAAAAGCACGATCTGTCCGATAATGCCGTGGGCATCGCGGAAAGCCACGCCGTGGTTCACAAGATAATCCGCGGCATCGGTAGCATTGGTGAAGCCGTTTTTTGCACTGCGTTCCATAGCATCTTTATTGATCTTCATAGTAGCGATCATGCCTTCAAAAAGCTTGATGCAGCCCTTAACCGTATCGATGGCGTCAAAGGTCAGCTCCTTATCCTCCTGCATGTCCTTATTATACGCCAGGGGCAGGCCCTTCATCGTCGTCAGGATGGAAGTAAGTGCGCCGTAAACGCGACCGGTCTTACCGCGGACAAGCTCGGCGATATCCGGGTTCTTTTTCTGCGGCATTATGGAGCTTCCGGTAGAATAGGCGTCATCCAGCTCGATAAATTGATATTCATTCGTATTCCATATAATGATCTCCTCGCAGAAGCGGCTTAAATGCATCATAATCGTGGAGAGAGCGCTAAGCAGTTCGATGAGATAATCCCGGTCAGATACGGAATCCATGCTGTTTAAGGTTGGTCCGTCAAATCCAAGGAGACTGGCCGTAAGGCTGCGGTCCAGCGGATAAGTAGTTCCGGCTAGGGCTCCGGCACCTAAGGGGCAGTAGTTCATCCGGCGGTAAATGTCGGCCAGGCGTGAACGGTCTCTGCGGAACATTTCAAAGTAAGCGCCGAAATGATGGGCCAGCGTCAGCGGCTGAGCCTTTTGAAGATGGGTAAAGCCAGGCATATATGTATGTGTATTTTCTGCCATAGTGTTCAGCAGCGTCTCCAGCAATTCTTTTAATAAGCTGTCGATTTCCCGGATCTCATCGCGGGTATACAGCTTCATATCCAGAGCAACCTGATCGTTGCGGCTGCGGCCGGTATGCAGCTTTTTGCCTACATCGCCGGTGCGCTCAATGAGCGTGGCTTCCACAAAGCTATGGATATCCTCGTAGGTGGGGGATATTTCCAGACGTCCGTCAAGGATTTCTTCTTTTATATTTTGCAGTTCTTTAACAATGATATCCTTCTCTTCATCGGTGAGAATACCGCAGGCCGCCAGCATGGTCACATGGGCAATGCTGCCGTCGATATCCTGTCTGAAAAATTTCTGGTCAAAGGAGATGGATGCATTGAAATTGTGCACCAACTGATTGGTTTCTTTAGTGAAGCGTCCGCCCCAGAGTTTCATAATTAATTCCTTCTTTCGTGCGTATTTTCTATCCGAAGTCACAGCCCTATGCGCAAACAGTTATTAATTGACCGTGCTGCGCGTACAATGGCCCGTTACGGCGTATTTTTGTTTATTTTATCGTGTTTGAATCATATTTGCAAGACTTTCTTTAAATCGGTGACTGCTTATAATAGTAATGTTGCAGTATGGGATACTTTTCTGTATAATTAAAACAGAACTAAATTTTGACCTTAGTGCTCTTATCCGGCCAGAAACGAAACTGACCAGATGGCGCACTAGATGAAAGGAAAACACGCATGAAAGTAATGAAACGGGAGTATGTAGAAAGAATTTACGCCGGCTGGCTCGCCAAGATCATCGGCATCCGGCTGGGCGCCCCCATCGAGGGTTGGAGCTATGAGCAGATAAAAAATATCTATGGGGAGCTGGATGGCTATGCTGTGGATTATAACGATTTTGCAGCGGATGATGACAGCAACGGCCCCCTGTTTTTTCTGAGAGCCCTTGAGGACGGAGGAAAGTGGGATCAGATGGAGGCTCAGGATGTGGCGGAGGCGCTGCTGAATTATGCGCCCTTTGAGCACGGCTTTTTCTGGTGGGGCGGTTACGGCGTATCCACGGAGCATACGGCTTATCTCAACCTGAGAAATGGCATTAAAGCGCCGCAAAGCGGAAGCATCCTTCAAAACGGGCGGATCGCGGCGGAGCAGATCGGCGGACAGATTTTTATTGATACATGGGGCCTTGTAACGCCTGGCAATCCCGACCTTGCCGCAGCGCTGGCCGAAAAAGCCGCCAGTGTCACCCACGGGGGCAATGGGATTTACGGCGGCATCTTTGTGGCTGTCTGTATCAGCTATGCATTTGTGGAAAAAGACATTCATAAGATCATTGCCAAAGGATTAAGCTATATTCCGGAAGATTGCGAATACGCCAGGGTAGTCCGGGCGGTACTGCGCTTTCACGGAGAGCTTTGCGATGACTGGCAGGCCTGCTACCGGTTCATCTTTGAAAATTACGGTTATGATAAGTATCCGGGTGTCTGCCATATCATTCCAAATACGGCCGTGATGATCCTGGCCCTTGTGTACGGGAACGGAGATTTTTCAAAAACACTGAATATATGTAACCGGTGCGGCTGGGATACAGACTGTAATGTGGGCAATATCGCCACGATCATGGGTGTTCGCAACGGCCTTGAAGACATCGACTATGACAAGTGGAGAGCGCCGGTCAATGATCTGCTGATCTGCTCCGGTGTTATGGGTTCTTTAAACATTATGGATATTCCCTACGGCGCCGCCTACATCGCCAAAATGGCGGCCATACTGGCGGGCGAGGAACTGCCAAAGCCTTACAACGAAATCTTTGACAGCCGCATCGATAGCTGCCATTTTGAGTACCCCGGTTCCACCCATGCGATTCGTGTGCGGACAGAGCATCTCCATACAAAGGCTGGCTATGCCGCGCCGGAATATAAGCTTTACAACACAAAGGAATCCGCGGCCACCGGAGAGCGCTCGCTCAAGCTGGCTGTGAACCGGGTACAGCCCGGGGAAAATATATACATTTATAAAAAGACCTATTACCGGCCAAAGGACTTCCATGACAGCCGTTACGATCCGGCTTTTTCACCCCTTGTCTATCCTGGACAGGTCCTGCACGGAAGCGTCATGCTCCCGGAATATGGACCGGGTGTGTCTGTAAGCCTGTATGCCAGAGATATGCGCTCCGGAACGATTTATGAAAGCGCACCGTTAAAACCTGAAAAAGGCGTTTGGAGTACGATGGCTTACGAAATACCGTCGCTGGAGGGCGCGTGTATCGATGAGATAGGTTTTTGCGCCCATGTCAGCGGAGAGGGCGACGGTGAGAGGACCGTTGTTTTACTGATCGACGATCTGTATACCGACGGGCGGCCATCCTATTCCGTGGAGCTCGCAGCGGAAAATGAGGAGGTGTGGACGCCGGTCCACAGGGAGATTTCCCAGTTTACAAAGTTAAAGGGGCTTGTCTATCTGGACGATGGTCAGTTGAATTTATCCTCCTGCGATTTTGGCGAGGTGTACACA
Organism: Lachnospiraceae bacterium; assembly: GCA_902363555.1. Lineage (GTDB taxonomy): Bacteria > Bacillota > Clostridia > Lachnospirales > Lachnospiraceae > Catenibacillus. The sequence continues at coordinate 719,247 of CABJAM010000003.1, forward strand.
GGCAGCCATCAGTGGACAGATTATACTGCACAGTTTTACATCACCCCTGTGACCGGGAGCTGTCATCAGGTCAACGTACGTGTCCAGGGAGCCATCCGTTCCTACGCGGCGGCACTGCTTCCCGGCGGCCGGGCTGGACTTTTGAAAAATGAAAATGGCTACCGGCTTTTGGCGGATACAACATTTGTCTGGGAGCCTGGAAAAGAATATAAGATCACTGTAAAGGCTGACGCCGGCACTTTAAGCCTTGCTGTGGACGACCAGTGGCTGCTTACCTGGGAGGACCGGGATAATCCCTATCTGGAAGGCGCTGTGGGTCTTTCCGTACAAAGCGGAAGCCACTGTAAATGCCGCAGAATCGTGATCATGTAAAATTGTGAAAAATCTGGTTTACAATAATTTACATATGTGCTATACTAATTGGGCATGAGCAATTAACCTGTGTTCAGACAAAGGATTCTCCAACCCTGTCTTAGCACAAGGCATTTTCAAAATTCAGGAGGAATTAAAAATGATCACAACAGAAATGAAAAAAGAAATCATTGCCAAATACGGCAAGACACCGGAAGACACCGGCTCACCAGAGGTTCAGATCGCTTTATTGTCAGCACGTATTACAGAACTTACAGAGCATCTGAAAATCCATAAAAAAGACCATCATTCCAGACGCGGTCTTTTAAAAATGGTAGGTCAGAGACGTGGTTTACTGGACTACTTAAAGAAAACAGACATCGAAAGATACAGAGCTATCATCGAAAAGCTGGGCTTAAGAAAGTAATTTTCTTGACATTAACAGGGTGGAGCATATCCACCCTGTTGTTGCACCAGAGCGTGTTTTAAAAATACGCTCTGAGCAACAAACGGATTCAGAGAGCGATACTGCCCGAGACCACTGAAAAGCGTATCAGAAATGGTTCTGGTGCATTTTTCAGTAGTTTCGGAAGCGCTCCTGAAAAAAAGAGAGTGGACACCGTTTCACTCGGACAAGGGTGGTTTCATACGAGATCACCGCGATTTGAAAGGAGTATGATTATGACCAAAGGTATGATCAAAAAAACAGAATTTAAAACCTTTTCCATGGACCTTGCAGGCCGTCCGCTCGTTGTCGAGATCGGCAGAGTGGCTGCTCAGGCCAATGGTGCAGCATTTATGCATTATGGAGATACAGTTGTATTATCCACAGCAACCGCCAGCGAAAAACCGAGAGATGGGATTGATTTCTTCCCTCTGAGTGTTGAATATGAAGAGAAATTATATGCCGTAGGAAAGATTCCTGGAGGCTTTAATAAACGTGAAGGAAAGGCATCGGAAAACTCCGTCCTTACCTGCCGCGTGATCGACCGCCCCATGCGTCCGTTATTCCCTAAGGATTACAGAAATGACGTGACCCTTAACAACCTCGTTATGTGCGTGGATCAGGACTGCTCACCGGAGCTGACCGCCATGCTTGGTTCCGCCATTGCGGCTACCATTTCCGATATCCCATTTGACGGCCCTTGCGCCACGACCCAGGTAGGTCTTGTCAATGGCGAATTTGTATTTAACCCCACGGCCGATCAGAAGGCTGCTTCCGATCTGGCCCTGACCGTTGCCTCCACGAGAGATAAGGTCATTATGATCGAGGCCGGTGCCAATGAAGTGCCGGAGGATAAAATGATCGAGGCGATCTTTGCAGCCCATGAGCTGAACCAGAAGATCATTGCTTTCATCGACACGATCGTGGCTGAATGTGGCAAAGAAAAACACACCTATACAAGCTGCGGCGTTCCGGAAGAGCTTATGAACGCCATCAAAGAGATCGTAACACCGGAAGCTATGGAGGAAGCCGTATTTACCGACGTTAAGCAGGTGCGCGAGGAAAATATCCGTCAGATCAAGGATCTGCTTGCTGAAAAGTTTGCAGACAACGAAGAATGGCTGCCGCTTATTGACGATGCTGTTTATCAGTATCAGAAAAAGACGGTCCGCAAGATGATCTTAAAGGATCACAAGCGTCCGGACGGCCGCGCCATCAACGAAATCCGTCCGCTGGCTGCGGAGGTTGATATTCTGCCAAGAACTCACGGCTCCGGTATGTTCACCCGTGGACAGACTCAGATCTGTACAGTGACGACTCTGGCTCCTATGTCTGAAGCTCAGAGACTGGACGGCCTGGATGAGGCTGAGACGAGCAAACGCTATATGCATCACTATAATTTCCCATCCTATTCCGTAGGCGAGACAAAGCCCTCCAGAGGACCGGGAAGACGTGAGATCGGTCATGGCGCTCTGGCAGAGCGTGCGCTGCTGCCTGTACTGCCTTCCGTAGAGGAATTTCCCTACGCTATCCGTACTGTATCCGAGACATTTGAGTCCAACGGCTCCACATCTCAGGCAAGTGTATGTGCATCCACATTGTCTCTGATGGCTGCCGGTGTTCCCATTAAGAAACAGGTTGCAGGTATTTCCTGCGGACTTGTGACCGGAGACAGTGATGATGATTATCTTGTACTCACCGATATCCAGGGTCTGGAAGACTTCTTTGGCGATATGGACTTTAAGGTTGCCGGTACCCATGATGGTATCACAGCTATCCAGATGGATATTAAGATCCACGGTCTGACCCGTGCCATCATCGAGGAAGCTATTTATAAAACAAAAGAAGCCAGAGAGTTCATTATTAACGAAGTGCTCACACCCTGCATTGCCCAGCCAAGAACTGAGGTTGGCGCTTATGCTCCAAAGATCATCCAGATCCAGATCGATCCTGCCAAGATTGGCGAGGTTGTAGGACAGAAGGGTAAAGTGATCAATCAGATCATCGACGAGACTCATGTAAAGATCGATATCGATGATGACGGCAGCGTTTCCATCTGCGGTATCAGCAAGGACGATATTGGCCGCGCTGTAAAGATGATCCATATGATCGTAGATGAATTTGAAGAGGGCCGTATTTATGAAGGTACGGTTGTCAGCATTAAGGAATTTGGTGCATTTGTAGAATTTGCACCGGGCAAGGATGGTCTTGTTCATATTTCCAAGCTGGCCAATAAGCGTGTCAATAAAGTAGAGGACGTACTGAGCCTTGGCGATGTTGTTAAAGCCAAATGCATGGGCAAGGATAAAATGGGCCGTGTAAGCTTCAGTATCCGCGATGCTGTTGAACAATAAATCTATATAATAAAATTAGCCCGGCGGTTTTGGCAAAAGCTAAAGCCGCCGGGCTGTTTTTGAATCGTTTATTACGTACTTTGAAAAAAATCAGTGGTTTCCGTATTTAAATGCATGTTTAAAGTGCTCATCGATGAATGTGGGTACAAAATCAAAGGTGACGGTCAACGGGAAGGCGACAAAGCTTCCGCCGGGGGCCAGCTCATCCATGGTGCGGGCGACCTCATTGCGGATCTCCTCCTCGGTGACGCCCGGCCGGTCAAAGACATTCTGGGTATCATATCCGCCCACGAAGGTGAGCCGGTCCTGATATTTATCCTTTAACTGGCGTATGGGATTGGTGATCTGGAGCGGGTCAATGGCGTCGATGCCCAGTTCCACAAGCTCGTCAAAAATCGGCTCGATATAACCGCAGGAGTGGTGCTCGTAAATAATACCGGCTTTATGGGTGGCGTCGATCACTCTTTTTAACGGTTCCTTAAAAAACTGCCGCCATAGATCGGGAGACATGAGCATACGGTCATTGGCGCCGTAATCATCGTGGAAGCAGAGCACATCGGGATGGTAGTATTTGCCCATGATCTCGATGAGCTGTACCTTATAATCGGTAATGGCGTCCACCAGCGCCTGATATTCCGCCGGCTCCTCATACATGGCCACAAAAGCGTCCTCAAAGCCCATGAGCGCGTGCGTCCGCTCAAACATGCCGTTAATGAGCATGAGATAGGAAATTTTATTTTCCCGGTCCCAGCCGGCCGTTTCTTTCGCTGCCGCGGCTTCCCAGTCGATGGCGTTAAGATCCGGGAAATGGACCTGCTCCCGCCATTTTGTTATATCGGTCAGCACCTTCGTGCCCGGCTTGACCATGGCGGCCAGTACCAGCGGAACAAATTCCCATTCCACGCCGAACCAGTCTTTACCGCCGGCCTCAGCTCGTTCGTTCATCGTCTCCGGTTTGAGAAAATCAAAGTCCGTAAAAAAGTTTGGCACATAGCCGATATTTTTGTGGGCGTAAACACCCAGCAATTGCTCGCGTTTTGTCATAAGCGATTCCTCCAATATACATGTTCGGTCTGGCTGAACGTTACTTTGTAATATCTATTTTAACGGAGGTCCGCTCAGTTGTAAAAAGCTTATTTTCTATGGTTCCATACGGTTTGCGAATAGTAAAATTTACGTTACTGTTTACTGGCCTGCCAGTGAACAGTAACAAATTTACCGCTTTGTTTTAAAATAGTCCAGAAGGATCGGCAGGGCAAAATTATTGTTCTGGGGATTCCATGCCAGCACTGCGTTCATTGGCGGGAGATCAGTAAGCGGCACGACCTTAACAGCGTCGGACTTTACAATGGTCATCCCGTCGTTTAAAAGTGCGCATTTTAGACCTGCCTCCACCCATAAAATGGCGTCATCCATCGTATCGACAAAGTGAAAACTGGGGTAATAACCGCATAGCTGCCGGCACGTATCACGGACCAGCTCCACTCCGGAGGGGCACTCCTGTGTATTGACAATGACCAGAGATTCCTGCTCAAAATCTTTTAAGGTGACGTTTTTTTTGGAGGCCAGAGGATGGCGTCTGGGGATGATCAAAACCGGACGCAGCAGCTTGATATTTTTATAATTGATCCCTGGACGGAGACTGATATCAAAGTCATAGGTGATCACCGCGTCCAGGCTGCAGTCATACAAATGATCAATCAGTGCCGAAAAAGAGGAGCGGATCAGATGGATACGAATATTTGGATAGACAGTCTCAATGTGTTCCACAAAGTCGGGCAGCAGACCCGCGATATCCAGGCCGTCGATGACACCGATGCTTATGTTGCCAATGAGCCCGAAGCTGGCTTCCCTGGCTTTTTCTACGATAGTGTCATAAGTTTCCATGAGGTGGGAGAGCTCCTCAAAAAGCACGGTTCCCCCCGGCGTGAGCCGGAGCGTTTTATTATTCCGGATAAACAACTGCATGTTCAGCTCCGATTCAATGGCTGTGATCTGACGGCTCAGTGTGGGCTGGGTAACGTAAAGCCTGGCGGCGGCCTCGGTAAAATTCAGGCATCGGGCGGCCTCAATAAAATATTTGATCTGTGTAAATGTCATAGTAAAAACCTCCCCGGGTATAAAGCGCCGGTATACTATCCCTGATCTATTAGATTGCCGTATATTATCCTTAAACTGCTGTACGGCAGCACTGGTACCCATATTCGCATATCTGTATTATTATTGAAATTATAGCCCGGGCAAATGTTTTGTGCAAGGGAATATTTGAACGAATCCTGAACAATTTGTAATTATGCATTGCTTTATTTGCCAAAATCAAATATAATTTTATTAACTGCCACGCAGCAATCCTGCGGCCGGGCAGATGACCGATTAATTTTGAAAAGGGGAAAAGTATGAAAGATTTTGTTATAACAACTGAGAGTAATTCCGATATGCCTGTGGAATTTTTGCAGGAAAACGGCGTGGTCGTTATTCCTCATTATTATAGTGTCGACGAAGAGGTTTACGGTGATGGAAAGGAGATGACTGTCCGGGAATTTTATGATGCTATGCGCGCCCAGAAGAAGGCGGCCACCATGGCCAGCAATCCGGCGGTTATTTTAGAGAAGTTTACGGAAATCGCCAAATCCGGCAGGGATATATTACATATCAGCTTTTCGTCAGCTCTGAGCGGTGGATACAGTAATATCGTAGCCGGGGCCAGGGAAGTTATGGATGAAAATCCGGGGATGAATATCCGTGTGGTGGATACACTCAGTGTATCTATGGCGGAAGGCATCCTTATGAAAGCCGCTCTGGATATGAGGGCGGAGGGGAAATCCATGGAAGAAGCCGCAGACGCTGTGGAGGCTCTGGTGCCCCATCTTTGCGTCCAGTTTACGGTGGATGATCTGAATCATCTGTACCGGGGCGGCCGGTTGTCCAAAACAACGGCTATTTTCGGAACACTGGCAAATATCAAGCCGATCCTGTATATCGACGATGCCGGAAAGCTGGTGGCTCTGGACAAGACCCGGGGACGTAAAAAGTCATTGAACCTGCTTGTGAAAAATATGTCCGAACGGCTGGGAAGCTTTAAGGATAAACAGAAATTTATCGGTGTGGTCCACGGCGACTGCCGGGAGGATGCCGATTATGTGGCGGATCTGATCCGCAGCGAGCTGGGATATGAAAATATCATCATCCAGCCGGTAGGGCCAAGCATCGGCGCCCATTCCGGTCCGGGGGCCGTAGGCGTATTGTTCCTGGGCGATCATCGCTGAAGCATAAGACGGCCATTGCTGAAATTACCCGAAGTGAGGGAAGGTATTAGAAAATGAAAATGCAGGATACGATTCTGGTTGTCGATGATATCGAAATGAACCGGATGATCTTGAGTGAAATTTTTAGTGATAAGTATAAAATTCTTGAAGCGCAAAATGGTATTGAAGCGCTGGCGGTTTTAGAGGAAAACCAGGAGTCCATCGCCGTTATTTTACTGGATGTGATCATGCCTGTCATGGACGGCTTTGAGGTGCTCCAGATATTGAGCAAGCGGCATATGCTCACAAAAATACCGGTCATACTCGTCACTGGGGATACCTCGGAAAATACCGAGAAAAAGGGATATGACACCGGTGTTTCCGATATTATCATAAAGCCATTTGATTCCCATATCGTACGTCGGCGGGTGGATAATATCATCGATCTGTACCAGCATAAGAACAAGCTGGAATCGCTTGTTTTGGAGCAGACCAAAAAGCTGTCCGAGCAAAACGCCGTACTGATCCGGCAGGCGGCTCAGCTCCAGGAGATGAACGACCATATTATTGACGCCATGAGTAATATCGTGGAGTTTCGGAATATGGAGTCCGGCAGCCATGTCAAGCGCATTAAAAAGTTTACACAGTGCATGGCGGAATGTATTGCTGACAATTATCCGGAATATGCCCTGGATACCGAAAAAATCCGTCTGATCACCCAGTCCTCAGCCATGCATGATATTGGAAAAATTGTTATTCCCGACAGTATACTGCTAAAGCCTGGGAAGCTGACCCGGGAGGAGTTTGAGGTTATGAAGACCCATACGGTGCGGGGCTGTGAGCTGATGCGGTTTATCGTGGATTTCCAGGATGCGGCGTTTTACCGGTACAGCTATGATATATGCCGCTATCATCACGAGCGCTACGACGGCCGCGGCTATCCCGACGGTCTGATCGGCGAGGAGATCCCCATAGCGGCGCAGATCGTTTCTCTGGCGGATGTGTACGATGCACTGGTCAGTGAGCGCGTCTATAAGAAAGCTTTTGATAAGGATACCGCATTCCATATGATTTTAAATGGCGAGTGCGGAACCTTTTCACCTAAAATATTAAATTGTTTTAAACGATGCCGGCCTCAGTTTGAACGCATGGCCGATGAAGGAGATGTGGCATATGAACAGTGAAGTAAAAGAAGCGCTGGTGTCCGCGGAGATCAATGTGGATGAAGCATTGAGACGGATGCTTGGTAACGAGGGCCTCCTGCTGAAATTCCTCGGAAAGTTCTGCGAGGATGAGAGCTACAATAAGCTTGTAGCGGCCATGGAAAGCGGCGACCGCAAGGAGGCGTTTATCGCTGCCCATACACTTAAAGGGCTGGCTGGAAATCTTGGCCTTACAGGTCTTATGAATGCCGTTGTGCCTGTGGTTGAAGCACTGTGCGGCGATGGACCGGATACCTTTGATCCGGAGCTGCTGGCAGGTGATATGGCCAAGGTATCCGAAAAGTACGCGATGGCATTCAATGCCATCCGCGAGAATGTATAATCAGTAATACTCGACAAATGCTGCCACGTTCATAAATAGTGTTTTTCTGTTTTTACAGAAAGCCTGTTTTGACCGTGGCAGCTTTTTATTTGCCTATTTTTTAGTTATTTGCGCCAGTACAGCATTGCATTACGGCCTCTGCGGCTCCAAAGCGGCCTCTGACTGGCGGCTCACCTGGAGGCGGAGCTGGTTGGGTGTTTTTCCGTATCTGGATCGGAATAAGCGCATAAAAAGCTTATAATTGGTAAATCCGTGGATTTCCAGCAATTCGTTGATGCTCAGATCTGTCTCCATAAGATCCATAAAAATATGTTCCATACGCACAGAATTTAAATATTCCAGGAAGGTCATGCCCATATATTTCCTGAAAAAACGGGTAAAATAATCCGGGTTTAAGGAAACCAGGTCCGCCACCTGGGAAACGGTGAGGTTTTCTTTGTAATGCTTGCGAATATAATCGGCAATAATGCCAAGCCGCTCCATATACCGGGCCGAGGCGGCCACCCTTTCGGCGGATATTTCCTTGGAGAAATAGTGGCGGAGCCGGTAGAGCAGGTCAAAGATCAGGCTGTGCACAAGCAGGATGCTGTCAGGGGAGGGCAGGGGATAGAGCTGGACAATGCGGTCCATATCTTCCCGTATTTTTAAGTACTGTTCCATGAGTGCAGGCATTTGCACGGTCTTACCAAAATGGAACCTCACCCGGTCGATTTCTGGAATGAAATTTTTCAGGTAGCTGTAGGATATTTGGAGGAGCAGGTAGTGGACACCATTTTTATTGATAAAGCTGTGGATCTCTCTGGGGTTGACGATGACAAATTCTCCGGCCTTAAGTGTCCAGCGCCGGTCGTCCACACGAACATCCTGGTCGCCGGAAAGTATATAAACGATTTCCATGCTGTTGTGCCAATGGCTGGCCGTATATGAGGGCGGACCGTCCGTAACATTATACAAGATGTCAATATCCGAGTTGTAGGTTATGTTTTCGTGAGTAGCACCGAGCATGGCTGGTAAATCCTCCTGGTATATATTTAGGTTTATCATAAGGTCTGGCTGGAAAAAAATCAACAATATTTTTAAAAACAAGAGTGGTATTATCGTTTTTCATCTAAGCGGTTATGATATGCCCTTCGTTATTTTATCATGGAAAAGTCGGAATCGACCTACGATAATGTCGGAATCAAATATTGAATTTAATAACTATGGTGCTATACTTTAGCAGAGTGATAAACAGCCAGGCACCGCCAAAAACCGGTCGACCGGCGGGAAAAAGCTGTGATCACCAATAAAATTTGTAAATGGATGGTGAGAGATTTGGCAAAAGACATGACACGAGGAAAACCATTGAACCTGATTATAGCCTTTTGTATCCCGTTGATGCTTGGAACCCTGTTCCAGCAATTGTATAGCATGGTGGATGCCATTGTGGTGGGCAAATTTGTCGGCGTAAATGCCCTGGCCGGCGTAGGCTCCACCGGTGCGGTGAATTTCCTGATCCTGGGATTCGCCAACGGTGTGTGCGGCGGTTTTTCTATTATGTACGGCCAGCGCTACGGCGCAAAAGATTATGCAGGCATGCGCAATTATATTGCCAATGCGATTTATCTGTCGGTGGGGATCGCCGCAGTACTGACACCGCTGACGGTGATTTTCTGCCGGCAGATATTGCTGCTCATGGATACTCCGGCGGAAATCTTTGACGAGGCCTATGGCTATATCGTCATTATATTTGCCGGCATTGCTGTGCTGATGATGTACAACTGCGCAGCAGCTATACTGCGTTCCATCGGCGACAGCCGTACGCCGGTGATTGCCCTGGTGGCGGCCGCACTGCTGAATATTATTATGGATCTTTTGTTTGTTATTGTAATCCCTATGGGCGTTTACGGCGTAGCCATAGCCACGGTGATCTCCCAGGGGATTTCCGGAGCGGTTTGTTTTATCTACATGTTTAAAAAGTATGAGGTGCTGCGTTTCCAGCCGGGAGAGTGGTGCCGGGATACTGAGAAGATGCGCCGGCTTATGGGCGTGGGCCTTCCGATGGCTTTACAGTTTTCCATTACAGCCATTGGCAGTGTGATCTTACAGGCGGCCGTCAATGGTCTGGGCGCCGTATCTGTGGCCGCTATGGCTGCTGCCGGACGGGTTCAGATGTTTTTCGGCTCCGCCATGGAATCCATCGGCCTGACGATGACCACCTATTGCAGTCAGAACATAGGCGCTATGAAGTTTGAACGGATTCGCAAGGGCGTTTTTATCGCTGTGATACTGGAAACGGTTTTCAGTCTGTTTACGCTTGTTATGCTGAACCTTTTTGGCACGACCATGGCGTTGCTTTTTATCGATGCCTCGGAAGTGGAGGTTATGGAGAAAATCCGGATCTTCCTTCAGATCAATTCGGTGTTTTATGTGCTGCTGGGCGTACTCTATGTGCTGCGCAACAGTATCCAGGGCATGGGCTACGGCGTGCTGCCGATGTTTGCTGGGCTTTTTGAGCTGGTGGCCCGCGCTTTTACAGCGTTTGTGCTGGTGGGTCACCTGGGGTTTACTGGGGCTGCGCTGGCAAATCCGGTGGCGTGGATCGCGGCGGATGTATTGCTGGTCGGAGTGTATTTGTATATTCGTAAAAATGTGCTGGTGGAGCAGCATCGCATGCCGCCGGGAGTTTCGGGGCGGGTGCAGAGATGCTGAAAATGTGAAGTGTGTTTGAGACCGTGAGGGCTCGGTTACCACTGCCCCCAGCGTCCGGGCTCCGGTGTGGCCTGTGGTCGATGCCGCTTTTGGTCAGACGACTCCGGGATGTAACTTCAACTTTATAATAAAATGCCCCGGTTTCAGGGCACCAGGCCAATGCTCAGTAAGCTCTTTTTGACCTTGCTTCGCTTGGCCTTCAGATTTGGGCCTTGTAGGCCCCAAATCTGGCCCTGTATCCGGGGCTTTTTATTATAAGTTTCAGTAACATCCCTGCGTATGTCTGCCCAAAAGCGGCATCGACCACAGGCCACACTGGAGCCCGGGCGCTGGGAGCAGTGGTAACCGAGCCCTCACGGTCTCAAATATTTACATTCCGCAGACGGTGGGGAGGGGCGGGATCTTAAATGTGATTTGATGGTTTGGATGGTAGATGGAGTTTTTGTGGGTTGCTTTTTGTGGAAAAGTTTTGTATGATAGGTTTTGAATATTTCAAATATGCTCTGAGGCGTGCGGAATGGAGATTTATATGAGTGATCAGACTTGTGATTTTATATATATGATGGATGGGAACAGATGTAATGCTGGGGGCGGGGATGGTTCGTCGGGGGGCTGGCCTGGGGATGGCGGACTGGAGACGGATGTGTTTTTTGTGCCTGAGCGGGTGGATGGGAAGGTTGTTACGGGGATTGCGCCGCGGGCGTTTTATGGCTGTAAGAGCTTGAAGCAGGTATTTTTGCCGGAGACGGTGAAGTCGATCGGCAGCTATGCGTTTGCGGAGTGCCGGGGGCTTGAGAAGCTGCATTTTCCCGGGAGTGTGGAGCGTATCGGCGATTATGCTTTTTATAATTGCATGGGGCTCCATGAGATTTCCATTGGCCGGGATATGACATCCATCGGCTACGGTGCGTTTAAGAACTGCCTGGAGCTATCGAGGATTTCCATGGATATTGTGCAGGGCAGGAGCCATTGTCTCAATGCGATTTTGCAGGATGAGTTCCAGGAGGTGGATGTACGCCTGAATTATCTGGATGAGGCGGGGAAGGTCTGGTCGGAGGCCAGGCTTGTGTTTACGGATTATCAGTATGAGTATGTGCCGGAAATCGAGGCGCGGCAGTTTAATTGGGAGACTTATGGCTCGGGGGAATCATACCGGGTCAGTATACGCGGAACGGATATTGATTATCTGAAATATGATTCGGTGTTTCCGGTAGCTATGGTGGAGGATGATGCCCGCACACTTATTAAAATCGTTGCCGGACGTCTTTGCTTTCCGCACAAGCTTGCTGGGGGGCACCGTGTTAAATACGAAAATTATGTGAAGGAAAATATCGATTCGATCATGGAAATGATCCTGTCGGGAAATAACGCGCCGGAAACGGCCGCACTTTTACTGGAATATATTTTAAATCACCGTCTTCTTGAGCAGGCGCCTTTACTCAATGCCATAAAGCTGGCCCATAAGTATGAGCGGCCGGAGATAACGGCGCAGCTTATGGCTTATGGCGGACAGCCGGAGACGGTGGTAAAACGCAGCGATGTCCGCACACGGTTTTCCCTGTGAGCCCATACAGTTTCGGGCGCGCGCAAAGTTAATGCTACGCATGGGCGCGCTACGCGCGATAAGGTACATATTAAGACGGGAGCAGCAGACTTATGAATGAAATTAAAGAAAAATTAAATCAGACAGGCATCCGTATTTTGGAGCTGTCGCGCAATGAGCTGTATCTATCGCTTCGTTTTCTGGAAGCAGCGCTGTCCATGCTTCGCTATGAAATGAATCTGTCTACGAAAACCATTGGCACCGATGGTGTGTCCATTTTGTTTAACCCCAGATTTCTGATCGAGGAGTACAGCGCTGACCGGGTATTTGTGAACCGCGTCTACATGCACATGGTCATCCACAATCTGTTCCGCCACGATTTTAATGGCGGGAAAAGAAATAAGGAGTACTGGAATGTGGCCTGCGATATTGCCGCGGAGTCATTGATCGACAGCATGGGTGTGACAGCGCTTTCTATGACGGTCACGGATTACCGGGAATATATTTACCGGCAGATGAAAGCTCAGATGAAGGTGCTTACTGCGGAAGGCATTTACCGCTATTTAATGAATACATTTATTTCCGACCGGGAGTTTGACCGGATGTGCCGCGCCTTTGTGGTGGACGATCACCGTTTCTGGGAGCAGGAAGATCAGGAGCATCCAAAAGATCAGGAAAGGCAGCAGCAGCGTCAGCAGGAATGGCAGCAGATCAGCGAGCGGATGCAGACGAATATGCAGACATTTTCCAAAGATTACGGGGATCTGGCGGGAGATATGCTGGTGCGTCTGACGCTGGAAAACCGGGAACGCGTGGATTACAGCGCCTTTTTGCGCCGCTTTGCCTCTTATGGCGAGGAAATCCGCACCGATGACGACAGCTTTGACTACATTTTTTATACGTACGGTCTGGACCATTATAAAAATATGCCGCTGGTGGAGCCGCTGGAATATAAGGATGTGAAAAAAATCGACGAATTTGTTATTGCCATCGATACATCCCAGTCGTGCCCGCCGGATACGGTAAAGGCTTTTTTGGAGGAGACTTACGGGATGCTTTGTGACCGGGAGAGCTTTTTTAAAAAGGTCAATGTTCATATATTGCTGTGCGATGCCGGTATATCATCGGATGTGGTCATTACGTGCCGCGAGGATTTTGAACGCTATATCCATGATTTTCAGGTCACAGGTTTTGGAGGTACGGATTTTCGGCCGGTTTTTGATTATACGGAAAAGCTCATCGAGGATGGAAGCTTTCACCATCTGAAGGGGCTAATCTACTTTACCGACGGCTATGGGGAATTTCCAAAGAAAAAGCCGCCCTTTGAAACAGCGTTTATATTTATGACAGAGGAATATTCGGACAAAAACGTGCCGCCCTGGGCGATCAGGCTGATTATGACCCCGGAGGATTTTACGTTGCAGGAGGATTTTAGATAATGAATATATTACAGGCAAAGGAAGAAATTAAACATTCCATTAAAGCATATTTAATGAAGGGGGAGGACGGCAGGTACCAGATTCCGGTGCTGGCACAGCGCCCCATACTGCTCATCGGTCCTCCGGGCATCGGTAAAACCGCGGTGATGGAGCAGATCGCAAAGGAGTGCGGGATTGGGCTGGTGGCCTACACCATGACTCATCATACCCGTCAGAGCGCCATCGGCCTGCCGCTGATTGAAAAGCACGTTTATGGCGGAAAGGAATACAGCGCCACCGAATATACGATGAGTGAGATTATAGGCTCTGTTTATGAAACGATGGAGCGGACGAAGAAAACCGAAGGAATCTTGTTTCTGGATGAGATCAACTGTGTGTCGGAAACGCTGGCACCCACCATGCTCCAGTTTTTGCAAAAGAAAATGTTTGGCAATCACAAGGTGCCCGATGGCTGGATCATTGTGGCGGCCGGAAATCCGCCGGAATACAATAAATCGGTGCGGGAGTTTGATATCGTCACTCTGGACCGGGTGCGGAAAATCGACATTGTGGAGGACTTTCCGGTATGGAAGCGCTATGCCTACACCCGGGGCGTCCATCCGGCCATCATTACCTATCTGGAGCTTAAAAAGGAGAACTTTTACCGGATTGAAACATCGGCGGAGGGCAAACGCTTTGTCACAGCCAGAGGCTGGGAGGACATGTCCTTTATGGTGTACGCTGATGAGCTGATGGACCATCCGCTGACGGTAGAAACGGTGGAACAGTATGTGCAGCATCCTAAGGTTGCCAGAGATTTTGCCAATTATTATGATTTGTATTTGCAATATAAGGATGATTACCATGTGAATGAGATTTTTGAGGGCACGATCCGCCCTCAGGCTGTGGAAAAAATCCAGGCTGCCCGTTTTGACGAGAAAATCAGTTTGATCGGTCTGCTGGTGGGGCGTCTGAATGGCGATTTTAGAGATCAGGCGCGGCGCTACATTTTTGTGGAACGGCTGTACGACGTGCTCATCGCCATACGCGAGCAGGATCACAGTGATCCGGAGGTTGTGTTGTCTCAGCTTCAGGCTGCTTTGGATACGATGGAGCCGGCGGAGAATGCTCTGGAAATCGTGGAACTGACACACTATATCCGTTGTGTGAGCGGCGGAAAGACATTTTCGGATATCAAAGAATTATTTGAGTTTCAGGTGAACCAACTGGCAAAACTGACGGACCGGTGCCGGAACCATCTGGACGCCGCCTTTGATTTCATGGAAACGGCATTTGGCGAAAGCCAGGAAATGGTCATCTTTATTACGGAATTAAATACGAGCAGTCCGGCAACCGATTTTATCCGTCAAAATGGCTGCGACCGGTACTACAAATATAATGAAGGCCTGCTGTTTACATCAGGCCGCGACCGGATGCTCCAGGAAATCGGGCAGGTGGCGCCATTGATGGATTTTCTTGGAATATAATCCGGATGGTATGAAATTGTCCTTATGCGAATAGACTGTACAAAAGCGTACCGTTGAAGGTGGACAATGAAAGCTGATGTTTTACTGGAAAAATTAAATACCTTCGTCTGGGGCCCCTGGATGCTTGTACTTTTTATGGGAACCGGGATTTTTCTCACTGTGCGTTTAAAGTTTCTGCCGTGGAAAAATCTCGGTTTTGCTTTGCGCGAGGTATGGAAAAATATATTCCATCCGTCCATTGACGGGGGAGAGGGGGATATTTCCCCGTTTCAATCGTTGATGACCGCCCTGGCGGCTATGATGGGCACTGGAAATATTGTGGGGGTGGCCACAGCCATGGTGCTGGGAGGACCGGGCGCGCTTGTGTGGATGGTTTTGTCGGCATTTGTCGGTATGGCCACCAACTTTACGGAGAGCGTGCTGGCCGTCAAATACCGGCAGAAAAATCCCGACGGCGATATGTGCGGCGGCCCTATGTATGTCATGGGCAGTGCAATCCGCCCGGCGGCGCTGGGCCGGGGGCTGGCCGTTTTATTTTGCATATTTACGCTTGGGGCATCACTTGGCATGGGTAATATGACCCAGTCCAATTCGGCGGCGATCGCCTTAAAGGATACTTTTGGTATTCCGGAAATGCTCACCGGCGGTATTTTATTTTTCTTAACGCTGCTTGTCCTTTTAGGGGGGATAAAAAGTATCGGGAAGGTGTGCGGCGTGGTGGTGCCGGTCATGTCCGCCGCTTATTTTTTATGTACTCTGGCAGTTATTATGATAAACTTTGAGAGTCTTCCCGCGGGTATTTTGGAGATGCTCCATATGGCATTTTCACCGAAAGCCCTGGCCGGCGGCCTTGGGGGCACGATCATCGCAGGGATGAGCAAGGCGCTGCGATGGGGCGTTTCCCGGGGCGTATTTTCCAACGAAGCAGGACTGGGCTCTGCACCCATTGCCGCGGCAGCGGCCCGCACGGACAGCCCGGCCCGCCAGGGGTATATCACCATGACCGGCACCTTTTTTGATACGATCGTGGTATGCACCGCCACCGGCCTGGCCATCGCATCCTCCGGTATTTTAGGGGCGGTAACGCCCGGCGGCGCTGTTTTAGACGGCGTGGCCCTGACCAACAAGGTTTTTGAAATGGCTCTGGGGCCCGCGGGCCGCCTTGTGATTACCTTAGGCATCACCCTGTTTGCCTTTGCCACGATCATCGGCTGGGAATACTATGGGGAAAAGGCGCTGGAATATCTTGTATTGGGCCGCAGACGGCAGCGCTCATCCAAAATACCTATCGCTATTTACCGTTTTTTATACAGCGCCGCCGTGTTTGCCGGGGCTGTTTCCACACTGAGTACGGTGTGGAACTTTTCAGATATAATGAATGGACTGATGGCGCTGCCAAATCTGCTGTGCATTTTGATGCTAAACAAAGAGGCGGCCGAAGCCGCCTTTAAGTTTCATACATGAAAAATAGTGTTTGTTCCGTCTATTTTGCCGGAGCGTTTCGGATGATCTCCTTATAGAAATCCACGCCAAGGGGCAGGGAATCGCAGTTGATATTTTCGTTGAGACCGTGGATGCTGGCGTACTGCTGACCGTTAATATACAATGGCGCAAAGCGCAGCGCGTTTTCGCACACGTCGGAATAGTACTTGGCGTCCGTGCCGCCGGTCATCGTGTAGGGGCAGACGCCGATGCCCGGATAAACCTTATGGATCGTTTCCTCCACCAGCTTAAAGGGGCTGCCTTTGTAATCCACCACCGGACATGGATAGTCCTTATAGATGACCTCTGTTTCAAGATCATATTTCTTTGCAACCTCAGTGATGACGGCAATGCTCTCATCGGTTCCCTGATGGGGGATGAAGCGCAGATTGCCGGTGACATAAGCCTCCTGGGGCAGGACGTTAAGCCCGCCGGAGCCGGAAGCCATGGTAAAGGCCAGGGTCGTCTGGAGCATGGCA
The DNA here is from genome assembly GCA_902363555.1 of Lachnospiraceae bacterium. Taxonomy (GTDB): domain Bacteria; phylum Bacillota; class Clostridia; order Lachnospirales; family Lachnospiraceae; genus Catenibacillus. The sequence goes on from CABJAM010000003.1 coordinate 736,287, forward strand.
GCGCCGGCCGGGCTGATGGACGGCATCAGCTTCTTTAAAATCGGCGCAAACAGCCAGAGATTGCAAAATACAAGCTTCATGCCGAAGACCATATTTGGGGAAAGACGCTTGAACATTTCCTTTACGGTTTCATTAAATTCAACCTTAAATGGATTATGTTTTTCCACATCCTGCATAAAGGCTCCCAGGCGTGGCAGCGGTGTGTTTTTGGTCGGAGCGCTGGCGTGGCCGCCGGCGCTTTTGGCTGTGAATTTCAGGTCGCCGTAGCCCTTTTCCAGAACGCCGATCATGGCATAGGTGCCTTTGACCCCGCCGATGGGTTCCTCAATGATCATGCCGCCCTCATCGATGAGCATGGACAAATGGACGCCCTGGTCTTTTAAATACTGTACGGTCAGCGGCGCACCCTCGCCACTGAATTCCTCCGTGCAGCTACTGGCCAGATAAACGTCGCAGGCCGGCGTAAAGCTGTCCTTTAAAAGCTCCTCCACAGCGGTGAGAAAGCAGAACAGGCTGGCTTTTGTATCCACCGTTCCGCGGCCCCACACGGCGCCGTCGGCAATATCGCCGGAAAACGGTTCATGCTTCCAGGTTCCCCCGGCTTCCACCACATCGTGATGGCTCATAAGCAGGATCGGGTCTTTATCGCTTTTTCCCGTCCATTTAAACAGCAGACTGCCGTTGAATACATGTTTTTCCAGGTTTTTGTGAATCAGCGGGAACATTTTCTCAAGCTCCTCATGGAATTTATAAAACTTGGAGCGGTCCTCGTTATAACGGCTGGAAATGGTTTCAATCTGTACAAGCTTTGATAAAGACTTACCATAGGCCATACTGCGTTTTTCATCCGGCTTGTTCACTTTTGCGTTTAAAGCCTCCGTAGGCTTTACAGTGACCGTGCGGATGAGGCAGACGAGCACGATGACGATGATCACGGCCAGAATGGCCAGTAAAATCCATAAAATCATTTCTAATTCCTCCTGATTTTTTCGTGAGTCGTAGCCGTTCAGAGGGTCCGAACGGTTATCGTAATTACAGCTTTTCTTTTTTAAAGAGCACAAAGCCGATCAGCAGTGCCAGGCCGCCGGCCGGTATGAGCAGGATGCTTGTCTGAGATATGGCGACCGGCACAAATACGCACAGCAGCGTCATAAGCAGCAGCGGGATCACTGCGATCTTTGGGCTCTTTAAGAAATATTTAAGCCCCAGGGCGCCGAACAGGGCGGGCACGACCGTGTCGAAGGCCGGAGCCAGTACCGGACTTTGCAGCACCGGCTGTAAGGGGGCCATGAGCATGACGCCGGCAAAAAGAACGGCCATAGTCACCAGGGCGCTGGTGGCAATGCTCAAGGTGGAGACGATCTCACTTTCCGGCGTATTATCGCGGACCTTGACAATATCCCGGGAATTGATGGCGCACGGGATTTTCAGGTTGGTCAGGTTGCCGGTGAGAAACGCCAGGTAGCTGCCTCCGGCCCCAAGCATGGGCACATAGACGAGAAACTCCACGATGGATACCGGAACATAGATTGCTGCCACCTTGGCGATACCGGCAAGAAAGCCTTTGCCTGAGGGCATAGCGTTAAATAAAAATCCAAAGACGAATGGCACGCCGATGAGTAAAATGACGGAGACGATCAACGTGAAGCGGCCGAGCCGGTGGATCTGACGTATGTAATTATCATAAAATTCCTGTTGCTTATCATTCATAATTTCTTACTTAACCTCCTTATATATGAAGCGTATCTATACAGGCGGCGGTCACATTTATTTGGACGGTCCGCCTGCGTTCTTTGCAAATCTTAAAGCCGTATCAGCACTGCCGCGATCATCCCCACGAGCATACTTGTTGCCACACTGAAATTATCCAGCCAGGCTTTTTGCTTTTTTACAGTAAAATATTCAAAAATCAGCATGACCACGGCAGAGACTGCGGCTACAAACAGGGGCAGCCAGTCCTTGTAAGCGGTAAAGGTGCCCACATAGGAGCCAATATAGGCGCTGCAAAGGCCAATAAACATGGCCACTGTGGCGTATGTACCAAAGCCCGGCTTTTTCTCGCCGGCGGCCTGGGGCTTCACGTTTTTCTGGAGCTTGCCCAAGTATCTTTTTAGGAAAAAGATACTGCAGAAAACGCCGCCTAAAATACCTACGGTCATAACAAGGCCGATGGTGGAAAATGCGGAGGCCGTCATCTCACTGACTTTCAGTCCGGAAAGCCCGGTGCTTGTTGCGGCGATCTCGGCCACATTCAGCTCATACTGGAGCGCTCCGATAATGGAAAGCCGCAGCCAGGAAAACGGAGCGCCGAGGGTGCCGCTTAAAGCCAGCACGCCCAGAAGGATACTCACACTGGGCAGGACGGTAAAGGTGGCGCTGGACGTGATCGTCCGGCGCAGAAACTTCTTGTCCAGCCCCATCGCCACGCCGGCCCGGTAGCTTTTAACAAGAAAAACAATGATCATAATCGTGATAAAGCCAAGCACCGCCGCCACCACAAGATACATGGGCAGTGAATTGACCATTGATAAAAATTCATTCATAACATCTTCCTCCCTTATTTTTTATGTTCTTCGGATGCTTTATGAATCTTTTGCGGATGTTGCTTTTCCGCTAATGTTTTAATTATATCAGATTTTGTGTGTTATTAAAACTGCTAAATTTCCACACGGAAAAATGTTGCGGATTATTAAAATTGAAAATGGTAAAATCAGGTTATTATTGGAACAGTTCAAAGGGGTGTAAAATGAATTTAGGAATTGACATCGGAACAAGCTACTCCAGCATATGTATGAGTGGACCGGATGATAAAATTTATCCCGTAGATATAAGTACCGGAGCCAGTATGTATGGAAATAAATATTCATTGCCATCGGCGGTGTTTTTGGAGGATGACGGCAGGCTTTTAGTGGGCCAGGCAGCTATGAACAGCCGTAAAAAGAAGCCTCAGAACTTTCGCATGGAATTTAAACGTGATCTGGGCCAGGAGATCCCGGTGCTCATTGGCAATAAAAGCTTTATGCCGGAAGCTTTGTATACAGAATTTTTCAGGCATATGAGCGCCTGTGTCAAAAAGGTGAGCGATGAACCCATAGAAAAAGCATATATTACATATCCCGCAGCCTTTGGGAAACAAAAACAGCAAAAAATAATTTCCGCAGCGAAAGTGGCCGGACTGTTTAATATCGAGCTTGTGGATGAACCCACGGCAGCGGCCATGAGCTGCCATGCAAAGCAGGACTGGAAAGATGGAGAAAATCTGTTGATCTATGATTTTGGCGGTGGAACCTTTGATGTGTCTTTGCTCACCTTTAAGAACCAGAAGTTTGAACTGTTAGCACAGCCCCGAGGGCTGGAGCACTGCGGCGGCATTGACATGGACCGGATGATCTTTGGCGATATGCTTGGCAGGATCGATGCCAAAACTTTGGAGCTTATGAAGGAAAATCCGCTAAAGCAAAGGCGCTTTCAAAACCAATTGGCTGAGCTGGCTGTGCGGGCAAAGCATCATCTGAGCTCAGCGGATATTTTTGAGGATTATATCGAAGCTGCGATGGAGGATATTCCTTACACACTTACGATCGAATATTTTAATGGGATGATTGCCGGGATGGTTGGCCAGACGGTGGAAGCCTGCCGTGATCTGATTAAAACCGCAGGTATCGATGTCAAAGACCTGTCGTTGATACTTATGGTGGGCGGTACGAGCCGGGTACCTCTGGTCCAGAAAATGGTCGGGCAGTTTGCAGGCGGTGTGCCGGTACATTGCGCTGAGGATATGGAGCTGGCGATCGCCCGGGGAGCCCTGGCTATGGAAAACTACGGAAACAGTCCGGAGGATTTGATACGGAAGGTGGTGTCTGCTGCCGGGCAGGCGGCCGCGGAACACGGAGGTGCCGGAGCATTGCCCGCAGGGCATGAGGCTGCAGGGCATGAGGCTGCCGGGCAGGCGTCCGCGGAGCACGGGGGTGCCGGGATGCCGTCCGCAGAGCTTGAGGCTGCCTGGCAGCAGACGTCCGCGGAACATGAGCCTGCTGGGCCGCCGCCCACAGAGCATGCGTTTGTCGGAGCGCCGTCTGCGGATTACGGACCTGCTGCATCTGCTTCGGGTAAGGATATTTTGGAGTTGGAAGCTGAAGAAAGTGCCGAATACGATATGATCACAGATTATGTGTCGGAGCCGGATAACGGCCCGGCTGGAACAGGCAGGTGCACGAAGTCCGACGTTGCCAGTGCAGCGGCGAAGGTAATGGCAGTGGCCCGGCTGGTGAACATACTAAAGCAGCTTGGCAGCCGCAGGACTGCGGAATCCGACGCGTTCCCCGCGGTTGTGAAATCTGGCACGAAAACGCCTGTGGCTGCGGAAGCCGGCGCGAGCCCGCCTGCGGCTGCCGCCGTGAAAGCCAGCGCAAAACCGTCTACGTCTGCGGAATCCGACGCGAAAACGCCCCCGCCTGCGGCCCTGGCCGTCAACACCCCCGGCCTGGTCAATGACTTTATCCAAAATCTTGCAAAAATAAAAAGAAATCAGGGGGCTTTTAAAGAGGATACTTTACAGCAATTGAAAATAAACCTGAAAGTTCCGGGCAACGTATGGGTATTACTGGCACATGATGAGACCTATCTCCACAGCGGTAAAAACGGATACATTTTGACAAATCGCGGGATATATGTCCGTGAGGTATGGTCGGAGCCTTTGTTTATTTCATGGAAGGCATTTTCGGAAGGGGAGGTTATAGAAAAGGAGACATACGCACTGTTTAAAAGCAAAGAAAAAATACGGTGTTATCATTTATACGACAGGCAGGGCGATGGCCAGCCAGGCTTTTGGCGTGGGCTGCACAGCTTTCTGCGCAGTCACGGAAGATAAGGAGGAGAATGCATATGTTTGAACAGTTTTTCGGAAATCCTGTACCGATCGATGTGGACGGCGACGGAATCATCGATGGTGTAATGATCCAGGGGGCCCAGGATATGGATGGCGATGGAAATCCGGATGTATTTTTTTCTGAGCTGCACATAGATACCGATGGTGACGGGATCGAGGATGTGATCCAGACACAAGTCTTTGCAGACACAGATTTTGACGGGCAGCTCGATTATAATTCGCTGACCACCATGTCAGATCTGGACGGCGACGGGCAGGTCGACTACGTGATGACCCAGGAAGATTTTGACGGCGACGGGATGTTTGATACGGTGACTACTGCCCAGGATTATAACGGCGACGGTGTGTTCGATACAGTGACGATCGCCGAGGATTACGACGGCGACGGCCAGTTCGATGCAGTGACCACCGCTGAGGATTACGACGGCGACGGTGTGTTCGACCACGTGGTGACCGCCGAGGATACAACCGGCGACGGCAATTTTGACCGCGTGAATGAATTTATGGATATGGACGGGGATGGGGTGCTGGATGCCATCAGCCCGTATGCACCGGTCAATGATGGGGATGCTCCGGCATATGAGACTTACGATCCATCAGAGTCTGACCCGGATGCGGTCGTCGGCGATCCGGCGGAGGCCATGGAGAGCTGGCACTGGCAGGAAACCGGTACAAGCTGTGCCGTGGCATCCCAGGAGTTTGTGCTGGAGCAGCTTACCGGCCAGGACTTTGATGAAGGCGATCTTCGGGAACTGGCGCAGGAATATGGCTGGTATGATCCCAATGGCGGCACCCCCATGGATGATGTGGGCAATATACTGATCTATATGGGTCTGAACGTTCAGCAAAGCCAGGATAATACCATCGATGATATAAAAGAGTGCCTTGAGAACGGAGGCCAGGTCATCGTCGGTGTGGACAGCGGCGAACTTTGGTCCGGTGAGAACGAGGAGCTGTTTGGACCGGGGATGGATGCGGACCACGCAGTGCAGGTTATCGGTGTGGATTACAGCGACGCTTCACAGCCGATGATCATTCTCAATGATCCTGGCGCGGCCAATGGCGGAGGGGCCATGGTGCCTGCCGATGATTTTATGGATGCCTGGGAGGACAGCGGCTGCTTTATGGTGGAAGCCTATGCGTAAATATAAGGCGGCGAAGTGCCGTCTTGTAGTAAGGCGGCGGAGTGCCGTTTTTGTAGCAAGGTGACGAAGTGCCGTTTTTGTAGTAAGACGGCGAAGTGCCGTTTTTGTAGTAAGGCGTCAGAATGCCGTTTTGAAGGTTTGTGTAAAACAGGAGGAGAAAGATGAAGGAACTATCGATTTATAATGTGATCCGCACGTTTAACCGCAGTGATTTCCGAAGGCGCTCCATCCCCCAGGAGCTTGTCTCCGGGTGGCCGGCACTTTGCCGCATGGGAAAGACACTGTGTCTTACGATCCCCTATTATTCCCGCGTCCACAGCAACGGCCGGACCATTTTGTATCCGCTGTACTGTTCAGCCACGATCCCGGTAGGAAATACGGACCGGCTGGTGGATTTTACAATTTATCCATATCAGAAAGACTGGGCTGATGTGGACTACACAAAACCGGCGGGATATTTTAAACATGCCGCACTGAAAGATGTCGAAACAAAAGAGGACTATCGAATACTCTGTAACCAGCTTTACGGGTACTATGATCAAATGGCACTGGCCATTTTAGAAAAAAAGCCCTTTAACGGGGAAAAGGAAATGACCGCCCTTTTTTCAAAGCTGATGGAGCCGGGCCATTACACCCAGTATCTGCGGATCAATAAAAAGTTTTATTCGTACTTTTGCAGATTGTAGGCCACTGTTCGGCTTTCTGCACGGTTGCAGTTTCGTAACCGTTCGGCCACTCTGAACGGATACGTAATTCTGAACGGATACGTGATCCCGAACGGATACGTGATTCTGAACGGATTCGTGATATAGAAAAAGGAATTGAGGGAGGAGATAAAATGGCTGCATTTTTTGAATTAAAGCACGAGGCGGCGACGATGATGGCTTCCAGCCGGGAGCTGGCAAAAAAACTGGGGTTTACATCAGCCGCCGATACAATCGACGGTATCATCCAAGCATTTAACAACAAGGAGATGATGGTGGTCGTGGCCGGGGAAGCGCGTCGGGGAAAGTCGACGCTGCTCAACGCGCTGCTTGGGGAGACGACGGCACTTTTCCCTGTGGATGTGAATGTATGTACCAATGTGGTGACGCTTGTAAGGTACGGAGAAACCGAGAAGATTCAGGCCTATATTGAGGACCGCAAAGCAAAGGACGGGTATAAGATCGAGGAAATATGCAGGGAGCAGATCCCGGACTATGTTTCAGAGGCAGGCAATCCGAATAATTATAAAAATGTGAAGCTTTTAAATGCACAGATCCCCAACGGGCTTTTGAAGGAAGGAATCGTGTTTGTGGATACCCCCGGTGTGGGCAGTTTAAATATCAGTCATGCGGAAACGACCTATGCATTTCTTCCCAATGCGGACCTGCTGCTGTTTGTCAGTGATACCAACGCTGGTTTTACGGAAACTGAGCTTAACTTTCTAAAGCGGGGCTACAAGTATTGCCAGAATATCATTTATCCCGTAACCAAAAAGGATCTGAACGCTGATTACCAGCGGATTGTTGAGGATGATCGGCACAAGATCAGTCAGACACTGGGAATTGCCCCGGAAAGCATTGAAATCGTTCCGGTATCCGGCGCGGCCCGGCTGCGCAGCCTTGCAAAGAACAGCGCGTCCATGTATAAGAGCAGTAATTTCCAGGAGCTTGAGAAGGTCATTTGGGGAAATATTGCCAGAAACCGGGCGGAAATACTCGTGCTGCCTTTTGTGCGCGGTGTCAGGGAGCAGCTGCTTGGTATGGCCGACAGCGTCGCTGCCCAGTACCAGCTTCTAAATACGGATCAGGATAAGACAAAGGATCTGATCCGTGCGCTGAATGATGAAATTAAAAAAATGGAGACATTTCAGGAGGGCAGCGCTCAGTGGCGGAATCAGATCACCCTATTTTCCACCGCGCTGTCGGGGCGCATGAACACAGCGGTCCAGGATATCAGCACCAGTGCGCGCAATTTTCTGGATAACCAGATCGCTTCCCTTGGGAAAAATATTTGTAAGGAAAAGGTGTATTCTCAGGCCGTCTGCGATATCAATGATGTGATCAGTCAGGGAACGCTGGATATAAAAACACAGATATCGGAGGAGCTGGAGGCCGAAAGCGAAAAGATCAGGGCCGAGCTGGGTCTGGATATCGATATGAATAAAAATGCCCTGGACAAGCTTAACTTTGTGCCGGACACCACACTTGACGTTGTTTTTCCAAAGAAAAAGACGACGGATAAATTATTAGCCGGTGGCCGCAGGATCGGCACAAATTCCATGGCCGGCGGAGCTGTGGGCGGGATTCTTGGCGGCATTGCCGGATTTGTACTGGGAGGCCCGGCAGGGCTGGAAATCGGGCGGAATCTCGGAGCACTGATCGGCGGTGCCCTGGGAAGTACGAAGGGCTGCCTGGATTCCCTTGGAAAATATGACGAGCTGGATGTGAATGTTGTCAATAAGGCGATGCAGCAGCATATTTCCAAAAGCATCCTGGCTTTGAACACGATGGTGTCCAACACCATTGCCGAGCTGCGCCTGAGGCTGATAGGCACCTTTGAGCAGATGCTCAAAAAACGCATCGTTGATATCAAGGAAAATATCAGTAAAATGCAGAAAAATATCAATCTTGTAAAATCGGATGTTCCGGCCCGGCTCAGGGAGCTCAAGCAGGAAAATGACCGGCTCCGGAAACAATTGGCGCTGGCCCGTACCCTGGAGGAGACGATCGCCGGGTTTATATCGGAGGAAGCCCCGTGTAAAGATTTGGATGAAGCTCCAGGAAACGCGGAGGTAAAGGCTGAATTTGTGCCCGACGGAGATTTCGATAAAACGGACGGAAATGACCGCGAGAATGCCGTAACCTATGGTTTTCTATAAGACAAAGCCTTTGAAGGAAAAAGGCTGGAAATGTTTGATACAGAGGAGGAATCGGAGTGTCTCTTAAATTGGAGGTGTACGCACTTTTAAATAACGCTTCAAGACTTTGCCAGGACTGCCCGGATGCTAAAGAACTGCTCGCCTGCCTGTCCGAAATGCGCCAGAGACTTGAAATACCTCTGCGTGTTGCAGTGGTGGGGATTATGAAGGCCGGAAAATCCACTTTTATGAATGCACTTATGGGTGAGGATATCCTCTATACCGGAAATCTGGAGACGACCTATACGGTGGGCTGGTTTTGCTATGCCCCTGAGCCGTCGATCACGGTCTGCTTCAGAGACGGCGAAACGCTTGCGGTTCCGTTTGATGAGCTGGAAAAATGGTCGGTGCGTTCCTTTGAAAAGGAAAATCCACGGATCAATAATGTGAAATATTTAAAAATCCACTATCCAGCCCCAATTCTTAAACATCTGGAATTTATAGATACACCCGGATTAAATTCCATCTATGGCACAGATGCCCGCAACACACTGGATTTTCTGTCCATAAAGGGTTCCGAGGATACGCTCTATGAGGCTTCCACGGCGGATGCGGTCATTTACGCCTTCAACCGCACGATGGCGGACTTTGATAAGGAGATACTGGACAGCTTTCATTCCGGCGGCGAAGTATTTTCATCACCTATCAATTCCATCGGGATTTTGACAAAGGCGGATGCCGGCGGTATATGGGATATTTTTTCGGATATGACGCCGGTGGAAGCCGCAAAGGCAGTCACCTCAAATATCATGGAAAAGGCGGATATGAAAAATTTACTTTTTTCTGTACTGCCTGTCTGTGCCAAAGTTATCGAGGGCTGCACCCAATTGGAAGAAACCGACTGGGATGTATTGAAGCAGATTTCCAGGATAGACTCGGATTCCATTAAGGATATGCTCTGTGACGCGGAGCAGTTTATCAACGGGGAGGATGCAGCTCAGGTGTGCGGCGGCCGGGAGGACCGCGAACGTCTGATCAGGCTCGTAGGCCAGTATGGGATTTTGGAAATATCTAAACAACTGCGCCTTGGGAAAACGAAGGCTGAAATCGAACAGATCCTGCGGGATAAATGCGGCATACAGGATATACAGGAGTTGCTTGAAAATCATTTTGGCAATCGCACGTTTCTTATTAAGACACAATATGTATTTAAAAGTATCCGGGAAATACTTTCGCGTCTTTTGAAAAAGGCGGATACGAGCCGGATTTTAAAAAATATATGTGAGCAGATCAATGAGGATATCGATTTGCTGATCAGCTCGGTCCAGTCTCTAAAGGAGCTGAAGCTTCTTCAAATGTATTATAACGGCCAGCTAAGCTTTGTGGACGCCGATGAGGAGCAGGATTTTCTCAGGGTCACCGGAGAGTACGGGCGTTCTGTGGAGAGCCGTTTGGGTGCCGGAACAGGAAAGCGTTTAGAGGAATTGGAACAGATTGCCAAAGACAGGGCGGACTTTTGGCATGGGAGAGCGGCGGACTGGATGATGCCCGGAAATTATGTGGAAGCTGCGTCCACACTGGCCAGGTCCTATGAAACGATGTATTATCATCTGAATTGTCTTTGTGAGGAATAAAACCTTAAAATGGCTGCGGCAGGAAAATTTGCCTTCCTGCCGCAGCTTTCATGTTTATTTGCAGTTATTCCGTTCGTTGGCGCATTTTGGCTTTTTCATAAACTGTTTATCAAATTCGGGATTGAAATAGTAGTAGTTACAGGAGTTCAGACGGTCCTTCGTATTCTCCAGCGCTTCGCCGAACCTCTGGAAATGAACGATCTCACGCTCGCGGAGGAATTTCAGCGGATCTCTGACCTCGGGATCATCGATGACGCGCAGAAGATTGTCGTACACGGTACGTGCCTTTTGTTCGGCAGCCAGGTCCTCTGTCAGGTCAGTGATGGCATCACCCTTGGACTGAAATTCCAGTGCCGTAAATGGGATGCCTGCTGCGGCCTGGGGCCACAATGCTGTTGTGTGGTCGATATAGTAAGGTGCAAAACCGGAGTTTTCAATCTGGGCGGGTGTCAGGTTTTTCGTGAGCTGATAAACCATGGCGCAGATGATCTCCATATGGGCAAGCTCCTCGGTACCGATATCTGTAAGGAGGCCGGCCACCTTTTTATCCGGCATCGTATAGCGCTGTGCCAGATACCGCATGGAAGCGGAAAGCTCGCCGTCCGGACCGCCGTACTGACTGATGATCAGCTTTGCCGTCTGAGGGCAGGTCTTTGAAATATTTACTGGATATTCCAGACGTTTGTCATAAAGCCACATTCATAGTTCCCCCTTCCCATGGTAATACGTCGCACTGTGCATTGCCCTGCTCAAACATATCCAGCGGATAATACTGTTTGGCAAACTGCTGGCGCAGCACCTTCATTTTCTGCTGCAATTCCGCCCGCATGGCCGTGGCCTGGGGCTGGCCGGGATGGGTGTCTAAAAATAAGGTCAGGTCTGTGATGAAAAAGCCAACCTGCTGTATTTCCAGAAGCTTAGCCTCATAATCATTTCTTGGCCGGAACTTGATGGGCGGCTGCTGACATTCCACGTAAAAGGGTTTCTTGAGCACAGGAAAAATCGTGCCCTGACGGAGCGCTTCCGGCAGGCTGTATGGGGCTTCCCAGGCCTGCATGGGAACGGAAGCGATAGCAATGTCTTTCATAAACATGCTCCTTTCTGTCCGGATAAATATAGGATTGGAATTTGTATTCCATTATAATATATGTTTCCGCCGACAGATTGTGAAAATTTGCAGCCATTCCAGGGGGCGGACTGTTATGAAGCGCTCCGCGCGGGAACAGATTAAAGCACCGTCCGGCTTAGACCTCCTGCATCAACGCGATCTCCTCCTGGAGTCTTTCCAAAAATATTTTGGAAGCTTTAGAAAATACCTGGTACTTTTTCCAGGCAATATTAAGGCCGGCCTTCAGCGGCGGCGACAGGGGGCGGAAGGTCAGACGGCTGTTACATCCGGTATTTACAAGCTTATCCAGTGTCAGCGCATAGCCCACGCCTTCCTCCACCATCAAAGAGGCATTGTAAATAAGATTATAGTTAGCGATCACGTTGAGCTTTTGGGCGTCACTGCCGATCCAGCCGGAGAGCACATTGCGGACCAGATTCTGCCGGGAGCAGATGAGCGGTATATTCCACAGATCCTCCGGGTGGATTGCTTCGCAGGCCGCCAGCGGACAGTCCTTTGGCATGAGCAGCCCCCATGTATCCATGGCGGGAAGCCGCAGGTAATCGTACTTTTTTATATCCGACGGGTCGATGAGAACGCCAAAATCCAGTAGTCCTTTATCCAGCCGTTCCATAACGTCCTCGGCATTGCCGCTGTAAAGATAGTAGCGGATCTGGGGATATTCCTCCCGAAGCCCTTTGACAGTCCGGGCGATCATACGCATGGCGTCCGTCTCACCGCCGCCGATGTGGACCACACCGCTGATCATCTCGTCAGGTTCCCCGAAATCCGCTTCTGTTTTTTCAACAAGATCGACGATCTCCTGGGCGCGCTTGCGCAAAAATACGCCCTCCTCCGTCAGGGTGATCTTGCGGCTTCCCCGTATAAATAATTTTTTCCCCAGCTCTGTTTCCAGCTCCATAAGCTGCTTCGACAGGGTGGGCTGGGTGATGTGTAAAGCATCCGCGGCTCCGGTAATGCTTTCTTCACGGGCAACCGCCAGAAAATATTTTAAAACTCTTACTTCCATAAGCATTATCCTCCTGAGGATAGTAGGTTAATTAAAAAGTTAAATGCAACACAGACAGGTGCGATTACAACTTGGTCATTATATAGAGCCATGAGGTGCAGTTACTATTTCATGGCTTTTCATATGCCCATTTATCCGTTACAATAAGTCTGTCCTGCCTTAGACAGGAGGCAGATATGAGCAAAAAGCATCTTACCCTTAATGACAGGATCGTGATCCAAGCTGGTCTGCAGCAATGTTTATCACTGGCAAAGATCGCAGAAAGGATTGGTGTCTCACGGTCAACAATAAGCAGAGAGATCAAAGCACGCCG
>CABJAM010000004.1:0-3749 GCA_902363555.1 Lachnospiraceae bacterium
ACCACAGTTCATTAATATTCACCATATATAAAATACAAAAGATTGACAAAAAATTTCCAGCATCCACAAGGAATACTGGGATATTTTGGGAATGGATGCTTCCAAACTCAGGCGGCCGGTAAGGCTCCAAAATATGCCTGATATCCACTGCATCAGCCCGGCACCGAGGCACATTTTGGGCCAGGCAGGCTGCGATGTGCTGGATATAGCTATCTGATTATGAAAGATATTGCGGTGAAATAAACAGATAAATCATATAATTATTGATAAAAAGTGTTGACAATTAGACCGCGGTTGTGTATAATAAAAACATCAAAAGAAGTACAACAGTAACCCGATGAAATATCCGGAAAGAGAGGTACGGACCACCAGAAACAGTAATTTAAATTGAGAAGTCTTTTTACAAATGTACAAGAATCAATCAAAACTTAATCAAAATCGAATGAACTAAGTTGAGATTGAAGCGTACCAGATTAAAAAGATTAAAGAACACCAAATTAAAAGAAAGAGGTATCGTCCAATGGGTTCAATAGTCTAAAAGGCGAGTATGAATTAGAAATAATTGATACTCGCCTTTTTATTGTTCGGATTAAAAAAGACCTGCGCATTTGCTGCACAGGCCTTATTCGTGAAATTTTCAATGTATCGGAATTGAATTAAATTTATTTTTTCGCTGACACGATCTTCAAATAAACCTTCGCCGTCATTCCATAAATAATCGTATAGAAAATTGCAAACACCACGATAGTTCCGGCGAGTCCGATGATAAACAGCGTCGTATTGGTCATGTTCAGCATGGCGAGCAGACGTGAGACGATGGGGAAGGCGAACGCCGTATGGACGCAGGCCAGGCCCAGAGGCAGATAGAATACGGACAATACCTGGCTGTGGATCGCTTTTTTTACCTCCCTTTTACTCATACCCACATTCTGCATGATCTCAAATCGGGCCTGGTCCTCATAACCTTCGGTGAGCTGCTTGTAATAAATGATCAGTACTGTGGCCATGAGGAAAAGTGAGCCAAGGAAAATACCGATGAACAGCAGGCCGCCGTACAGGGCATAAAAGGATTCCCTGGATGCCTCGGAGGAGTCGATATGTCCGCTTTGGGTGATCGGGGAATCGGCCGCAGGCTCTGTGAGCAACATACGGTTCAGATCATCATAGACCTCCTTTTGTGCGTCCTCATCCATATCCAGATCAAAATAATAGCAATATTCAGAAGAAGCGCCATATTGTTCATTCTGAGGAGCCATATCTGTAATCTGGTTAAGTGCATCGATATCCTTCACGATCACATAATAGTAATCGACCGAATATACCATATTTGTGTCGGCAATATTAAAATCCTTTATATGATCGACAATATTCAGTGTTATTTGGTCGCCCAGCTTTAACGTATCCTCCGGGAGTGGTGTGTGTGTACTATAAAGCAGGACATCCTGAGGATTTTCCAGGTTTTTACTCTCTCCGGTTATATCATTGTAATCCTCCAGGGTCATCAGGACGACAACAGCCGACTGGCCACTGATATAAAAACTGTCATCCGCATCAAAATAAAACTGATTGCCGTCGCGGCGTGTCATTAATGACGTCTGTGAAAAGCGCTGCAGATTCATCGGCTGAAGGTGGTTTTCATCAATAACATGGTCAATATAGGTTTCAATCTCAGGAACATTTTCATGGGGAACCTGGAAAATTTCGATCATCATATTCCTGGGATAGCGTGTACGTATGAGATCCGCCATACTCACGTAGAGCATGATGGAGGTGGAGAGCATGACCAGTACCATCGTGGAAAGAATACATATATTGGCCAGCCCCACGGCATTTTGCTTCATTCGGTAAAGCATGCCGGAAACAAATGTAAAATGCTTTGGATTGTAATAATATTTCTTATTCTTTCGGAGCATTTTCAGTACTGCGATGGTGATGGAGGTAAACAGGCAGTAGGTTCCAACGATAACCATGATAACGGCCACAAAGAACAGTCCGATCGCTTCCAGGGGCGAGGTGGCTGTGATGGATATATAGTAACCGCCGCCCAGGCAGATGCCTCCGAGAAGCACAAGCAAAATGCGGGCTTTGGGCTCCTTTTCACCAATCTGTCCGCCCCTTAAAAGTTCGATGGGGCTGGATAGGTGGAGCTGACGCAGGGTGTTCAAAAAGGTGAGCAGGAAAATAATCCCAAACAACACAAGCGTATTTTTTATGGTGGAACCGGACATATAAAATCCCATCTGCACCGGTATGTGGACAAGCTTTAAGAGCAGAAGCTGGGCGGCTTTGTAGAGGGCAAGGCCTAAACCAATACCGATCACCAGGCTGATGAGTGCGCAGTAAACCGTCTCATAAAGCATGACAATGGCAATATGCTTTTTCTCCATGCCGAGGATATTGTAAAGGCCAAATTCCTTTTTCCTGCGCTTCACAATGAAGCTGTGTGTATAAAACAGGAAGATAAAAGCAAAAATACCGATGATCCATTGGCCGTAAACAAGGAATATTTTAAGTTGACTTCCGCCATAAAACTGGTCCATCTCCGGAGCCACGGTCAACGCGGACATGATGTAAAACATGGCGACGGTCAGGATGCAGGTGATCATATAGGATGCGTAGGTCTGGCTGTTTTTGCGGATATTCTGCCAGGCCAGCTTCGGATAAAATGCCTTACTCATGGATGTCACCGCCTGTCATCTCATTTTCATAGCCGGAGATCCTGCGGGCGCCTCCGGTGGCTATGAGGGTCAGCGTGTCGGATATTTTCTGATACATCGTCTCATAGGGCTGGCCGGCTCTGTAGATCTGGTGGAAGACTTCCCCGTCCTTGATAAAAAGGATGCGCTTTGCATAGCAGGCCGCCCGGGTGCTGTGGGTTACCATAAGGATCGTCTGGCCGCCGTCATTGATCTCCTCAAACAGGTTCAGGAGAGCGTCGGAGGAGCGGGAGTCCAAAGCGCCGGTGGGCTCATCGGCCAGAACGAGCTGCGGATTTGTGATGAGCGCCCGGGCAACGGCAGCTCTCTGTTTCTGGCCGCCGGACACTTCGTATGGATATTTGTCCAGCAGCTCACTGATTTCCAGCCGTTTGGCAATGGGCTGCAGCCGCTGCATCATTTCGTTGTAAGGTATCCGGGCCAAAACAAGCGGCAGAAAGATGTTATCCTTTAAAGAAAATGTATCCAGCAGGTTGAAATCCTGGAAAACGAAGCCCAGATTATCCCGGCGGAATGCGGAGATTTCCTTTTCACGGATTTTTACAATGTTCTCGCCGTTTAACAGGACTTCACCGCTGGTGGGCTTATCCAGCGCTGCCAGAATATTTAAAAGTGTCGTTTTACCGGAGCCGGATTCACCCATGATGGCTACAAACTCCCCTTTTTCTACGGAAAAGGAGACATTTTTCAGAGCCTGCACATGCTGGCTTCCGAACCGGGTCGTGTATACCTTTTTTAAATTATTGACTTCGAGAATGGACATTTATATTTACCTCCTGTATAGGGCCGGCGGACCGGCACCTTTGTATATACCTTGTCGCGCGAAGCGCCCTTGTAAAGCTTAACTTTGTGCGGGCCCGCGGGGTATGCTTTCTTATTTCACTATGAAGTATAACAAAAGAGGGAAATGTGAAGCCATAAGTTTGGCTTACATTTCCCTGGAAAACCTTACATTTTTGTAAGTGTCCAGCCCGATCGTCACAGTAGTGCCTTTGTCCGGTTCCGATTCAATAGAGATCGTGTGCGATAATT
>CABJAM010000004.1:3777-558507 GCA_902363555.1 Lachnospiraceae bacterium
ATTTTTTGCGTGAAAAGCATTGCAATTAGTATGCAAAAGTGTTATTATAAAACACAGAACATATGTTTGCAATCGGAGCAGGGATTTAAGCGAAACTGCGTAAGGGAGGATTATTTATAGTGGAAAGAATACATAAAAATAATGGACAAAGTGATAGTATGATTATTAATGAAAATCTTGCTCAAGAAATAATTAAATTGCTGGAAAATTCTGATGAATCAGATGAAAAATTGGTCCAGGTAATTGTAAGCGGAATTATTGAGGCGTATAATTTAGGATATGCAGACGGGCACAATACTATTTAGAAATGATGTGAGAGCACGCATGGTCGAGAGTAAAACGGCGGCGTGCTCTTTACTGTTGGTGGACTTTATTTGCTTTAAACACCATATAACTAATGTTGAACTAATAACAAATTAGTAACACACAGTCTGAAGTTTCCTTTGTTTTAGCGGCTGCCATCCCTGGGGAACCTTACATTTTTGTAAGTGTCCAGCCCGATCGTCACAGTAGTGCCTTTGTCCGGTTCCGATTCAATAGAGATCGTGTGCGATAATTTATTGAGGATACGTTTACATAAGTACAGACCCAGCCCGGTAGATTTCTGGCCGGAGCGGCCATTATAGCCGGTAAAGCCCTTGTCAAATACCCTCGGAAGGTCCTCGGCCCGTATGCCGATGCCGGTGTCGGAAATTTTCAGAGCCGGCCGTGTGCGGTCAATGGTCATGGTGATCTGCCCTTCGTGGGTGTATTTCAGAGCATTGGAAATAATCTGTTCAATGACAAAGGAAAGCCACTTTTCATCGGTAAGGACGAAAAAGTCCTCCTCATCAAAAACAAGGCGTATTTTTTTCATAACAAAGATCCGTGCGTATTTGTGGATACATTCCCGGACGATTTTCACAAGGGAGCACGGCTTGATAATGTAGTCGGTGGCGTCGCTGTCCAGGCGGATATAGGAGAGGACCATGTCCACATATTGCTCAATCTTGAAAAGCTCTGCCAGAAGCGCCGTGTTGGCGGCCGTATCCTCGGCCTTTAACAGCAGGTTCATGGCGGAGATGGGCGTTTTGATCTGATGAGCCCACATCGTATAGTAATCGTTCATCTCTGTGCGGCTGTTGTCATACTGGGCCAAAAGCTGCGCCCGGCTTTCGTTCAGCTCGGCGATAATGCTCTGATAATCCTCCTCGATCTGAGTGGTGGCCTCCGGAAACTGGGCCATATCCGGGGCCGGCTGCTGCCGGATGACGGTGAGCGCCTGGTGCTTTTTGCTGAAACGTATAAAATCCCAGATCATAAATAATATGATGAACAGCAGGCACAAAAAGACGGCATAAAGGATCGTTTCTCCCGGTACACGATAAAGAAAAAAGATGGAAGCCAGTATCAGGACGCACAAAATACAGGCGCACAGTGTTTTTACATGGCCTTTAAGGTATCGGATAAATAACTGAAATGAGTTCATGGTTTATTCGCGCTATTCCACAATATAGCCGACTCCTTTCTTTGTCATAATAAAATCGGTCAGGCCGCAGGACTTCAGTTTTTTGCGCAGCCGCGTAATGTTCACGGTCAGTGTATTTTCGTCCACATAGCTGTCCGTTTCCCAAAGCCGGGTCATAAGCGTATCACGGCTGACCACCTTTCCTTTATTTTCCATCAATGTCAGTAAGATCCGGTAGTCATTTTTGGTAAGATCTACCTTCTCATCATTATAGGTAAGGGTGGCGTCGCCGGTGTTTAAGATAGCCCCCTTGTGCTCGATGAGCCCGGTGGACGTTCCGAAATCATAGGTGCGCCGCAGCACGGCCAGCACCTTTGCTGTAAGAACGTTCAGGTCGAACGGTTTGGCAATGAAGTCGTCGCCGCCCATGTTCATGGCCATGATAATATTGAAGTTATCCGAGGCCGAAGAGATAAATATGATGGGTACCTTGGATATTTTGCGGATTTCTGTACACCAGTGGAAGCCGTTAAAGAAGGGCAGGGATATATCCAGCAGCACCAGTGACGGGGCAAATTCGATAAAGTCTGTAAGGACGTTTTGGAAGTTGGCGGCGCAGCGCGTCTCGCAGCCCCAGCTTTTTAAGTGATTGGCAATGGCGGAGGCGATGACCATATCATCCTCCACGACAAATATTTTATGCATAGCGTTCATCTCCTTGATTTAAATTAATATGCTCCGTTTTTTAGGGCCACCATGGTGCCTTTCGGTAAACGTATCCGACAGGTTTATGCAGTTACCGTTGGGTCAAAATGGCGGCTATTTCGGGGATATTACCGTTGGGTCAAAATGGCAGACCTTCCGGGGATATTTCCAGCAGCAGGATGGAAAAGTACAGGTTAAACAGGCTTTCCGGTGTTTCCAGACTTTCCCCGGTGATGCCTTTAATGCGTTCCAGAATGCGGTAAATGCTCGCCTTGCTCAAATGGTTTTTGGCGGCGGTAAGCACCGCACTCTTTTCATTTTCCACATATGTTTTAAGCACATTCATGTAATGGGTGCCGCTGCGCGCGTCGTAGTCTTTCAGCTTTAATACCGCCGGATGGCAGTAGCGCAAAAGGTCTGTGCCTGTACCGTCCGGGGCTGGTGTTTTTTCGGCTGTATGGCGGGATAAAAATAACTGCACGGCGGCCTCCTCATAGCGGTAGATGCCAATGCCCCGCACCGGCACAAAGCATTTAAGCGCGGCCTGCGCCTGGATATAGTATTGATAAATATCTGTGATCTGATTAAAGCAGGTGCTGATCCCGCAGGCAATCCCATATTTTTTTAGAAACGGCAGCAGTTGGCCGTAGGGCGGCACAAGCTCCGGCTGCTTATAAAGATAGTCCTGCCGCAGGATTACGATATTCCCTTCATGTAGGACGCTGATTCTGGACCCGCACATGCGCAGCAGCTCCCGGCGGATGGCCAGGCCCGGCGTGTTGGCCCGGGAATAGCCGGGCATGGTAAAGCAAAGGGCGTAAAGCCGTGCATTTTTGTCAATCCCCAGACTGATGGTCAGGTCCGCGTTATTTTGCAGCGGATTTTCATGGCCGGACAGCAGCCGCTTTAAGGTATATTCCGACGGGCGGGGCGGCTGGGAGAGAGCGGATGGCTTTTTGCCCAGCTCCGCTTCAATGGCGGAACGAATGAGGCAGATCAGCTCCATATCGCCGGGCCTTAATGGGTGGACAGAGAGCAGTATGCTCATATAGCCGGCAATCTGGCCGTGGATTTTTAACCGGGTGAGCACGGTTTTGTAGCCGCCGTACTGCGGACCGGTGATAATGGGCATGTCGCTGGCGTAGGCCTCCTCGTTATATTTGATAAACTCCTCGTCTGTCGTAAAGTCCGGCGGGATCATACCCGTGCGGGCCATGGGAACGGTCTGGGGCATCCCTTCGGAAATATATAAAACCGTCAGACTTGTATCCCCCACAGCGATGGGGTTGTCAAGGAGCCGGGCGGACAGGTCCACCAGCGGCTGGGCGCCCTGATTTTTGGATAATAAATGCATCAGCGCCTCGCTGGCTTCTTCCGGGGAAGGCACAGACGCCGGGGAGTTTTTAAAATCCGTCGGGGTCATTGGAAGCGGTGGCATGGCTTTTTTCTCCTTTAAATATAATGCCTTTTAGCTCCAGGGCTTTAAATGATAAGTACAGCAGGGCAAAGGTGCCCGCATCCTCCAGGGAGATATCGATCAGGCCCTGCAGCCGGTTCAGCCGGTATTTCATCGTGTTATAATGGATATGCATGACGGCGGCCGCGTCGCGGATGGAGCGCAGTTGGGTAATATAAGCGTAGAGCGTCTGCGTGTAATCGGTCCGGTGTTCGGCGTCATACTCCTGGAGCCGCCGGATACAGGGATGGCACAGCCCTTTTTCAGCGTCAAAATCATCCAGACACCGGTAAAGGGTGTAATCCCCATAATAATAAAACGGGTGCTCCGGATGGATGATGGAGCCATATTCCAGGGCATATAAGGTCTGCATGTAGTATTCATAAATATCGGGCAGATATTCAAAGGTTCCGGATAAGGATGCGGTCAGTCCATACTTTTCCAGAAACGGCAGGATGCCGCAGGAATTAAAGGTATGGCTGTCCAGCCGGCTGTCATTGAGAATGGTCACCGTCCGGTTATTGTGGATCACGGTCTTGCAACTGGAAAAAATGTCCTCCAGATAGGCCCTTGTCATATTCAATATGGGAACTGCCGTGATATTTTTTGAGTTACATATGGTAAGTATCTGCAAGGGCGGCTTTGGCGAAAAGCCGACGATCTTCCGGCGTTCCTCCAGTGAATTTATGTCAACCTCCGGCGTATCCAAAAGGTCGCAGATCAGATAATCGCTGGCGTCCACCTTGCGGCCATTGTCCGGATAACAGCTATCCAAAAGGGTGCACAGGCTGGTGGCGACGACGGAAAGGATCTGTTCGTCCTCATCATTAAAGGGGCGTTCATTTTGGATCACAATGAGATTGGCCCTGAAATGCCGCGGCGTTTTCAGACCGCACACAAGGAGGGTGGCGTTTACCGGCGCGTCCGGGATGATAAAGGGCCGCGTGCTTTTTAGGATTTTGAGCACATTGGGCCGGCACGTGGACTGGTAGCGCTCATAATCGATATAGCCGCTGCGCTCGATATTTTCCCAGATGTCGTCCACGGGAATGTCGTGGCGGGAGGAGCAGAGCAGCCGCCCGGTCAGATCGGTCAGGTGTATGGGATTATTTAAATATTTGTAGCCGGTGTCAAGGATGGTCCGGATATCCGGATTCGTGCCGAGCTGCCGGATGAGTTCATAGGATATTTGTGATGTGGCGGACATGATTCCCTCCTCCTTTACCCTGTGCGGGGCTTTTTTAATACTATCATTTTAGCCCATCTGCAACGGATATACAATAGAAAGTTGTTGCGGGCAAATGCCCGTCTATGTTATAATATTTCGTAAACGCGGCGGTTTCCCTGTAACAGTTTGGCTTTTCCGAATTGTTACGTTTCACGAAATGTAAGGATTTTACGCGTTATGGAAGTTGGTGTTCCTATGAAGATATTATTAACGGCGATCAATGCCAAATACATACATTCCAATCTGGCGGTCCATTCATTGAAAGCAGCGGCCGGATCGGACAGCGTTTCCATCCGTGAGTTTACGATCAATAACTATGTGGATGATATTTTGAGAAGCATTTATAAGGAAAAGCCGGATGTGGTGGCATTTTCCTGCTATATATGGAATATCGGCATGGTGGAGGAGCTGGTGGACCTGATACACAAGGCGGCGCCACAGACTGCTCTGTGGGCTGGCGGGCCGGAAGTTTCTTATGACGCGGCGGATGTGCTGCGGCGCAATCCTGCCCTTACCGGCGTGATGTGCGGGGAGGGCGAGCTTACCTTTACCCAGCTTGTGCGCGCTTATGAACAGAAATTTGCGGACTGTGGGAGCTGTTTTAAGCTGGCGGATGAGGAGCTGGCAGATATTGACGGCATCGTTTACCGGTCCGGCGACGGTACGCTTCATACGACGGCGCCCCGGGCGGCGTTAAATATGGACGAGCTGCCATTTCCATATGAAAATATGTCACAGTTTGAAAATAAGATCATCTATTATGAGAGCAGCCGGGGATGTCCGTTTTCCTGTAGCTACTGTCTGTCCTCCATCGATAAGCATGTGCGTTTCCGAAGCCTTGACAAGGTAGTGCGGGAGCTGAAGCTGTTTCTGGATTATAAAATCCCGCAGGTAAAATTTGTAGACCGCACATTTAATTGCAGCCATCCCAGGACGATGGAGCTTTGGCGCTTCATCCGGGATAACGATAACGGTATCACGAATTTCCATTTTGAGATCACTGCCGATCTGCTCAATGATGAAGAAATGGACCTGCTCGCTTCCATGCGTCCGGGCCTTGTACAGTTGGAAATCGGCGTCCAGTCCACCAATCCTGAAACTATCCAGGCGATCGACCGGGTTATGGATTTTCATAAGCTCTCAGGCATTGTCCGCCGAATTCAAAAGGGTCATAATGTGCACCAGCATCTGGACCTGATCGCCGGACTGCCCTATGAGGATATGGCCAGCTTTATAAAGTCCTTTAATGATGTGTATTCCCTTGCGCCCCAGCAGTTGCAGATGGGATTTTTGAAGGTGCTTAAAGGATCAAAAATGCACCGGGTACAAAAGGATTACGGGCTTGTGTACCGCACGAAGCCCACCTACGAGGTGATGGGCACGCGGTGGCTTGACTTTGATGATATACTTGTTTTAAAAGGCGTGGAGGAGATGGTGGAGGTGTACTATAACAGTACGCAGTTTCGGCTGTCGCTGACATATCTACGCCATTTCTTTGAGACACCCTTTGATTTGTTTCTGGAGCTGGCTCGGTTTTATGAACGCCGGGAGCTGGATGGATGCAGACACTCAAGGCTGGAGCGCTACGAAATACTCCGCCGTTTTTCTATGGAAAACGTGATGCCGCGGTGTACAGATCCTGATTTCAGTCTGAAAATACTGGAAGCGGCGCTGATTTTTGATCTGTATGCCCGTGAGAAAATCAAAAGCCGTCCGTCCTGGGGCTTCGATAACAGCCCATATAAGACCAGAGTGGCGGCGTTTTATTCATCACCGGAAATGAGATCAAAATATTTTGCAGATTATGGCGGGGAAACGTACCGTCAGATCCGCAATCTGACCCATGTGGAAGTTTTTGAAATAAATATTGAAAAGGCGGTGCAGGGCGGTCCGATGAAGCCGGCTCCTGTGGCCGTTCTGTTTGACTATAACAAAAGAGACCCATTAACCTACGAAGGAAAAGCAACAGCACTGGAAGGTGATTTTGATGCCAAAACGGAAGCTATTGCCAAAAAAACAGCGGGTGGCCGCGATTTTGGCAGCACTTGATGAACAATATGGAACTGAAAAAATATGTTATCTGAATTACAATGAGCCGTGGCAGCTACTGGTGGCGGTGATCCTGAGCGCCCAGTGCACCGATGCCCGGGTAAATATGGTGACGCCCGCTCTTTTTGAACGGTATAAGACACCGCAGGAGCTTGGCGAGGCCGACCCGAAAGAAGTTGAGGAATATATACATTCCGCCGGCTTTTATGTGACCAAGGCCCGAAATATTATCGCCTGCTGTCAGCGTCTGTCAGAAACCTACGGCGGCGAGGTGCCAAGTCAGCTTGACGAGCTGCTTACGCTGGCCGGCGTGGGCCGAAAGACGGCCAATGTCATCCGGGGGAATATTTACGATGAGCCCAGCATTGTGGTGGACACTCATGTGAAACGTATTTCCAATAAGCTGGGCTTTTCAAAGGAGAACGATCCGGAAAAAATTGAATATGATTTGATGAAAGTACTTCCCAAGGACCACTGGATTTTATATAATATTCATATTATCACTCTGGGGCGGCAGATTTGTGTGGCCCGGCGGCCAAAATGCGGCGAATGCTTTCTGGCGGAGTATTGTCCGTCCTGCCAGTGCCCGGCGCAGCCGGCGGCGGAAGCCTCCGGAGCCAGCGCTGTGACGGAAGCTGCCGGAGCCATCGCCGTGGGAACCGGGCCAGAAACGGCCGAAGCCATAACTGTGGCGGAAGCTTCCGGAACCAGCGCTGCGGGAACCGGGCCAGAAACGGCTGGAGCCATAGATTCGGCGGAAGTCTCCGGAGGTGGTGCGGCATGTTGAAGTCGTATGTGTGCTTTGACCTGGAGACGACCGGGCTTTCCGTGGAGGAGAATTGCATCATTGAGTTTGGAGCGCTGAAGGTGCGTGACGGCAAAGTGGCCGGGCGGTTTATGACCTTTGTGCGGCCGGAGGAGACGATCTCGCCAAAGATTACGGAAATCACCGGCATAACTAATGCCATGGTCAAGGATGCGCCGGCTATTGACACAGTGATGAAGGAATTTGTGGATTTTTGCGAGGAT
The DNA here is from genome assembly GCA_902363555.1 of Lachnospiraceae bacterium. Lineage (GTDB taxonomy): Bacteria > Bacillota > Clostridia > Lachnospirales > Lachnospiraceae > Catenibacillus. The sequence continues at coordinate 11,692 of CABJAM010000004.1, forward strand.
GATGTGCTGATCGGACATAATCTCATGTTTGATTTCCGGTTTGCCAGAAAGTATGCGGGGCGCTGCGGTTATCCCTTTGACAAGCAGGGCATTGACACATTAAAGATCGCCCGCAGTGTATGTACAGGTGTGGTGTCCAAAAGTCTTGGCTCCCTGTGTGAATATTACGGTATTGTCAATGCATCGGCGCACAGAGCTTACCACGATGCTTTGGCCACGGCCAAGCTGTATCAGATATTATCCCACTACTATGAGGATGAAAATGGCGGACTGTTTGTGCCGGAGCCATTGGAATACAAGGAAAGAAAGCTCCAGCCGGCGACGCCGCGGCAAAAAGCCTACTTGAAGGAATTGATCAAATATCATAAAATAGATTTTAAAGAAAATATGGACGTGATGACGAAAAGCCAGATGTCCAAAGCCATTGATAACATTTTACTCAATTATGGTATTCCCGCCCGTAAACGTGGGAATATATAAAGAAAGAAGGATTTGTATGTTTTATAGTAAAAAATCAAAAAGAATCGTATCCTCAATTATCATTGCTATTTTGATCATTGCCATGCTGGCCGGGATCATCGCATCCTTTCTTTAAAACTTTGCGGGATGAACGCCATTATGGTAGCAATGGCTCAGCGAAAAAGAACGGTTGTAAATAATGGTTTCGCAACTCGCGGACGAAGTAACGGTTCGAGTCAACTGAATGGCTATAAATAGCGGACAAAGTAACGGTTCAGAGTCACTGAACGGTTGCAGTAAAGGAGAAGCCTATGAAGAAAAAATTTGGAAAGCTGCTGACGCTGACGGTACTTGTTTTTTGCTGCTGGACGCTGTTCGGCCTGGGAAGTCTTGCAGAAGAATCGCGCATACCGGAGGGCGTTGTTGTTGAAGGTATTGATCTGAGCAATATGACCAGTGCGGAAGCGGTCAGTGCATTGAATACTTATGTCGACCAGGTGAAAAGTAAAACGCTCCATCTGACGGCCGGGGAGGATGTCATGGACATCCCGTTTTCTGAGATCGGTGTGGATATTGCCGATGCGTCGGTGATCGATTCCCTGAGCAAGATTGGTACGGGCGGTAATGTTTTAAAGCGTTATAAAGAATTAAGTGATGTTAAAAACGGAAATGCCACTTATAAAATTTCATTTACCTTTAATCAGGATGCCCTGCGCAGCATATTAAATGAGCGCTCCGGTGAGATCAACAGAGCACCCCAGGATGCGTCGATCGTGCGTCACGATGGGCAGTTGATCCTTTCGGAAGGGCTTAACGGCCGGGCGTTGAAGGTGGAGGACACCGCAGCCGCAGTTGCCGCTGCCATGAATGACAGTTGGGACCGCAATGATCTGACGGTGGCCATAGTCATGGAGGAGACGGCGCCAGCGCATACGACCGAGGAGCTGGCAGTCATCGATACTGAGCTTGGCAGCTATTCCACGAATTTTGCCGCATCTTCCTACAACCGTGTTGAAAATATCAAAAACGGCGCATCGAAAATCGATGAAACCGTGCTTTATCCGGGAGATGTTTTCTCATTTACGGAAAAGGTAGCCCCTTTTACGTCGGATAATGGTTATTATATGGCCGGCGCTTATGCATCGGGAAAAACTATTGACAGTATGGGCGGAGGAATCTGTCAGGTATCCTCCACACTGTATAATGCAGTGCTTCGGGCCGAGTTGACCATTTTGGAACGGACCAATCACATGATGACCGTAGGGTACGTGCCGCTGGGCGCGGATGCCACCATTGCGGAGCCGACTATTGATTTTAAGTTCCGCAATGACTATGATTATCCTGTTTATATTGAAAGCTATACGTATAATGGCTATGTCACAGTGGCTGTTTACGGTAAGGAGACGCGGCCGTCCAACCGGACGATCGAGTTTGAGAGTGTGACGGAGCAGACGATTTCTCCGCCGGCGGATGTGGTCACCGAGGACCCCAGCCAGCCGGAGGGCTACGAGCAGGTGACGCAGAGCGCTCATACCGGCTATGTGGCAGCTTTTTATAAGCTTGTTTATGTGGATGGCGTGCTGGAAAGCCGGGAGCTGCTCAACCGCAGCACTTACCAGGCATATCCGCGGTATGTGACCAAGGGCACGAAGGCGCCTGAAACTGAGCCGCCGCAGACCGATGCGCCGGTGTCGGACCCGACACCTACGCCGAACCCGGAACCGAACCCGCCGCAAACTGACGGGCCTCAGGTCGAAGAACCAACGCCGGAGCCGCCGCCAGAGGTGCCGACGGAGGAGTAGCAGCCAGATGCCCCAGAGATGGCGAATTTGCCCGGCGGCTTAAACTATTTTGAAGGGAAAGAGCATATGCGGATAGGAAAATTACAGGAGAGTATACTGGACCGCTCCGTATTTAAACAACTTCATAAAGAAAATAAAAAAATATTATGTAAACTTAAACCGGGCATGGGATTCCAGATGCTGGACATGACCGACAGCGCCGGTCTGGCCACCACTGTCAATGTGGTGGAGGGAACCTGCGAGACGGTGGGCGTGATGGCCGTGCCCAGAGCCGTGAACAGTCTCGTCTGCTCCGGCGCCCGGCCGGTGGGCATTATGCTGGCGCTGATTTTGCCGGAAAGTCTGGAGGAAAGCGATTTCCGCCGGATGATACATACCATCGACGCCGCATGTGCGGCCGAAGGCATTGAGATTATGGGCGGCCATACCCAGGTGAGCACCTCGGTGAGCCGGGTTCTTGCAACCGTGACAGCCTACGGCGTATACCCAGCAGCCGGGGATGGGGCTGCGGCGGCTGGGGCCGGGGGCGTATGCTCAGCGTCCGGAGATGGATTCCCGGCATCCGGGGAAGTTTTACAGCCGCAGCCGTGGCACCCGCACAGCTTCGGGCCGCGTCCGGGGCAGGACATTATTATGACCCGGTGGGCAGGTTTATCGGGAACCTGGCTTCTGGAAAAGGAATATCATCAGCAATTTGTTCATAAATATAATCCGGACCTTGCGGACAGCATCGCCCGGATGAAGAATGACTTTTGCGTGCGTAAGGAAGCGGCGCTGGCCCTTTCCTACGGTGCACGCACACTTTATGATCTTTCCGAGGGCGGCGTCTTTGGCGGGCTCTGGGAGGTCGCAGTCGCGGGTAACGTGGGTCTTCGCGTAGATTTAAAGAAGATTCCACTGAAACAGGAAACCGTGGAGCTGTGCGATTTTGTGGATGTGAATCCCTATCAACTGGCTTCCATGGGCTCACTTTTAATTGGCGTGGATCATGGGGAGCCGCTCGTGCGGCTGCTTAGTGACCAGGGAATAGCCGCGGCCATCATCGGCAGCTTTACCGACGGCAACGACCGGGTGATCGTCAATGACGATGAGGTGCGCTATCTGGAACCGCCCAGAGGTGAGAAGAAGCTTTAGAGTATGTGACAGCGCGCAGTATATGAACTGCTGCGGGATTGTAACAGTTCAGCCTGTCTGAACTGTTACGCGGGATTGCTGTTACGGTCAACCGTTAAACGGTCATTATCGAATAATAATGAATGGAGCAGAATTATGAAAGAAAAAATTTTATCCGTGATTGAAAAAAATAGTAAGATCAGTGTTGAAGATTTAGCCGTTGTGCTTGGTGAGAAGGAAGAAGACGTGGCCCAGGCCATTTATGAAATGGAGCGGGATAAAACGATCTGCGGGTACCACACGATCATCAACTGGGGAAATACCTCCGTGGAGAAGGTGGTGGCGCTCATCGAGGTGCGCGTGACGCCGCAGAGAGGCCAGGGATTTGATAAGATTGCCGAACGCATTTATAATTTCAGCGAGGTGGATTCGGTCTATCTTATTTCCGGCGGTTTCGATCTGATGGTCATGCTGGAAGGCAAAACATTGCAGGAGGTGGCTCACTTTGTATCCTCCAAGCTTGCGCCCATGGACTCCATTTTGAGCACAGCCACCCATTTCGTACTGAAGAAATATAAGGATCACGGAACCATTATGATTCCGGAGGTCAAGAAAGAAAGGATGCTGATTACACCTTGAGAAATCCATTATCTAAAACAATCACAGGCATCAAGCCCTCGGGAATCCGGAAATACTTTGATATTGTCACGGAGATGAACGACCCGGATGTGATTTCCCTCGGTGTGGGCGAGCCTGATTTTGATACGCCGTGGCATATCCGCGAGGAAGGTATTTATTCCCTGGAAAAGGGGCGAACCTTTTATACATCCAATTCCGGTTTAAAGGAGCTGCGGGAGGAAATTTCCAACTATACATACCGCCATCTTGGCGTAAGCTATGATCCGGTCCACGAGATCATTGTTACCGTCGGCGGTTCTGAGGCTATCGACATCGGTCTGAGAGCCATGCTGGACCCCGGCGACGAGGTGCTGATCCCCATGCCCGGCTACGTGTCCTACGTGCCATGTACGACGCTGGCCGGAGGGGTTCCGGTAATTATTAATTTAAAAGAGGAAAATGAGTTCCGCCTGACGAAAGAGGAAGTTCTGGAAGCATTGACTCCAAAGACGAAGGTGTTGATCCTGCCCTATCCCAATAATCCCACCGGCGCTATTATGGAACGGAAGGATCTGGAGGCCATCGCAGAGGTCTGCATCGAAAATGATATTTATGTAATGTCCGATGAAATATATGGCGCTCTGACCTACGGCGTGGAGCATGTATCCATTGCCGCGCTGCCCGGGATGAAGGAGCGGACGATTCTTATTAACGGCTTTTCCAAAGCCTTTGCCATGACTGGATGGCGTCTGGGCTATGCCTGCGGGCCGAAGGTTATTCTTGAGCAGATGACCAAAATCCATCAGTTTGCCATCATGTGTGCGCCCACCACAAGCCAGTATGCTGCTGTGGAGGCACTGCGCCATGGCGATGAGGATGTGGAGCGGATGCGCGAGGCTTATGATCAGCGTCGCAAGTTCCTTGTACATACATTCCGGAAAATGGGGCTGGAATGCTTTGAGCCCTTTGGCGCATTTTACGTATTTCCAAGTATTAAGAGCCTGAACATGACCTCCGATGAATTTGCACAGGAGCTTCTCATGGCCGAGAAGGTGGCAGTTGTACCGGGAACAGCTTTCGGCGACTGCGGCGAAGGCTTTTTGCGTATTTCCTATGCCTACTCTCTGGAGGAATTAAAGGAGGCTACGGACCGCATTGCCCGCTTTGTGCAGTTTAAGCAGGAGCAGATCGCTGGTGAGCTGTTATGATGAACGTTGTTTTACTGGAGCCGGAAATGCCGGCCAATACCGGAAATATCGGCCGTACCTGTGTCGCCACAGGTACGCGCCTGCACTTAATAGAGCCTATGGGCTTTAAAATCAATGATAAAACTGTAAAGCGGGCGGGGCTGGATTACTGGAAGGATCTGGATGTGACCATCTATGACGATTTCAATGATTTTCTGGCGCGCAATCCGGAGGCGGAGGGAAAGCTCTATATGCTTACCACAAAGGCGAAGCATTGTTACAGCGATGTTTCTTATCCGGAGGACTGTTATCTCATGTTTGGCAAGGAGAGCGCCGGGATTCCCGAGGAAATACTTCTTGAATATGAGCCCTGGTGCGTGCGGATTCCCATGATCGGCGATATCCGTTCGCTGAATCTGTCCAACTCCGTGTCCATTGCCCTGTATGAAGCGCTGCGGCAGCATGGATTTTCACAGATGAATCTGGAGGGCGATCTGCACCGGCTGCACTGGAAGGAATAATCATGGAAAATGCGGATTTAGGACAGGTGTTTACAAAGCGGGCGGTGGCGGATTATATGGTGGAGCTTTTCACCTTGCCGGCGGCTTCGCGGATTTTGGACCCCTGTTTTGGACAAGGCGTTTTTATTGAAAGCTTATATGAAAAGACCAGTCATACGATCGTGGGCGTGGAATTGGACGAGCGCCTGTATGGGCGGCTGGAACAAAGGTGCACCGGGGAGCTTGCCCACCGGTGCACTGTTTTCCGTGGAGATTTTCTGAAATTTCAGGATGAGGAGCGCTTTGATGGAATCCTTATGAATCCGCCGTATATCCGCCAGGAAAAGATTGATGAGCTGAGCATTTATGGTATAAATAAGGTTGACATAAGAAAAGATGCTCTTTACTCCAATCTGCCGAGCAATGCCAATATGTACATGTATTTTGTCATCAAGGGCATTTCCCTGCTCAGGCCCGGCGGCGAGATGGTTGTGATCTTTCCGGGCACGTGGCAGAGGTCTGCCAGCGGGGAGGGCTTTTTGCAGGCACTCCGGCAGCAGTGCAATATCGTGCGGACGATCACTGTTCTGGGGCCGGCGTTTGAGACGGATGCGCTGGTGGACGTGGTCATTTTAAAGCTTGTTAAGGATAAAAAGGCAGCATGCATGCCGCCGGAGCGGCTTCGGATCGGAGCCGATGACGGGGGAACGCGGGGGGCGTCAAAGGATGACGAATCAGAATGCGGCGCGCTAACGCCCGGCAGGGTAAAGCGCGGTGAGATAAAGCGCGGCGCGCTAACGCCCGACGAGATAAAGCGCAGTGGGATAAGTGGCGCCGGGGCGAATCTGGCTGGCGGTGTTTTTAGCGCGGCCCCGGGGATGATGCCGTTTTCACAGGCTGCGGCTGTGCGCAGAGGGCTGACGACGGGCAATAACGCCATGTTTGTCAATCCTCAAAAGCACGGTTATAACGGCAGCCGGACGGTATTGACGCCGCTCATATCGTCGCCCAAAAGTATCCGTGGCTATACGACCGACGGCTGCAAAACGGACGATCTTCTGCTCATCGATGAAAAGCGGCGGCAAATACCTGAGGTCGCGGCTTATCTGAAATATTGGCGGGAGAAGATCATCGGTGAAAAAAAGCCGAAAACCCTCTATGAGCGGATCATATCCGGGGATGAGCGGTGGTACAGGCAGTCCGAGATCCGGGCCGAGGGCCTTTTGTTCGGGTATATTGTCCGCAATGAAATGAAATTTATCGATGCCCTAAGCCCCTATATTGTCCGGGATAATTTTTATATAATCCGGCCGCTGATCGATCCGGACCTGCTGTTTGCCCTTCTGAATAATTATTATACCTACTATCAACTGGAATGCCGGGGAAAGCATTATGGCGCCGGTGTTTTGAAGCTGCAAAAGTACGATCTGGAATCGCTGTATCTCATAGATGCGGCGCGGATCACGGCTCAGGATAAAGAAATGTTAATTAATTATGTAAACTTATTGCGGGATACGGCCGACGTAAGCTATGTGGATCGGATCACTCAGGTGCTTGGAAGCTACGGGCCTGTGGATGCCGAAAATGTGAAAGAAATGTACGAAAATGCGAAAAGGAAACGATTGGAAGTGAATGTATGAGCATAAAAGTTGTGAGCCTGTTTTCCGGGGGCGGCGGACTGGATCTGGGTTTTTTAATGGAGGGCTATGATATTATCTGGGCCATTGACAATCAGAAGGATGCGGTGGCCACCTACGACTATAATCTGGGCAGTCACATTATATGCGCAGACATTAACGACATCGACCCGGCGGGGCTTCCGGACTGTGATCTGGTCATCGGCGGGCCGCCCTGCCAGTCATTTTCCCTCAGCGGCAACCGGAACGTGGAGGACGCCAGAGGACAGCTTGTGTGGAAATACATTGACATCATCCGGGAAAAACAGCCGCGGGCTTTTTTATTTGAAAATGTTACCGGGCTGCTTTCGGCCAAAAACAGCTCCGGGGAGAAGATCATTGAGCTGCTTTTTGAGGCGTTTCGCAGTATCGGCTATACGATCGTCTGGAAAACAATCAACGCTGCGGATTACGGGGTGCCCCAGCGCCGTAAGCGTGTGATCATCGTCGGCATCCGGGGCGATGAAGGCTTTAAGTTTCCAGCGCCGACCCACAGTGAGGATGGCGCATCGCTGCCGCCTTACGTGACGGTGGAGGAAGCACTTTGTGATCTGCCGGTGATCGATGGGCCCGGGGGTGACGGCAGTTTTGTGCTCAGTGTGCCGCCGGCCAATGATTTTCAGCGCAAAATGCGCGCCGATGATAACCGGGTGACGGAGCACGAGTATCCCACGATGAGTGAGCTGGACCAGTATATTGTCCGTTTTGTCCGGCCCGGTGGAAATTACATGGATATCCCCCGGGATGTACCATCAAAGCGGATTCAGCGGCTTCAAAGAGATGGCGGGCACACGACCTGCTATGGCCGGATGCGGCCGGATGCGCCGTCCTACACGATCAATACGTATTTTAACCGGCCCAACGTGGGCTGTAATATACATTATTCCCAGGACCGGCTGATCACTGTGCGGGAGGCGCTGCGCCTGCAAAGCTTTCCCGACAGCTATGTGCTTATATCCCGTAGCAAGCAGGGGCGCAATAAAATCGTGGGCAATGCGGTGCCGCCGCTGATGGCCCAGGCGTTCGCGCGGCAGCTAAAAAAATACCTGTAATCAGGAGGCGATGATTTTGGCATGGATGGACTATTCTAAGGAGGAGGTGCGGGTGTTCCACCCGCTGTGCGAAAAGGGGTTAAACGGTGCCCTGGACCGGCTGGGCCTTTTAGATACCTACGAGGTGCTGCATCACCAGATGACCGGCAGCCTGGAAATGGATTATGTCATTGCCAACCGGCGGACGCGAAAATATCTCTGCGTCGTGGAGATAAAGCGGACCCCGTCGGCGGTCAACAGTATGCGTTACCAGTATCAGGCCGCCTCCTATGTGGAAAACAGCTTTACCCAGATGGAACAGCCATTTTATCTGCTCACCAATCTGGAATATACCTACGCCTTCCGCTATGATGCGGGCCGCAAGGGTGTGGCCGCGCAGATATTAAAGCCCGGACTGAAAAAGAGTGCGGAATTTAAAAAGACAGTCGGTGAGGCGGAGTTTTTAAACTTTCTGATCCCCCACTTTGAAGAGCTGATTCGGGCCTTTGTGGCCAATGACTATGAGTATTTATGTACGCTGGAGCGGTTTGAAAAGCACATGGCTGCCGTGGCCGGCGATCACCGTCAGTGGAAGAGCAGTTTGGCGGTCCTGCTTTACGAATATATCCGCGGAGCCTTTGACGGAGCGGAGCGCGGACTGCGCTGGCGTCCGGCGGTGGCGTACCGGGATGATGTGCAGCTTTTGTGCCGGGAAGGCCATTCTGTGGATTTTGATGGTATTTTTTCCTATGACGATGTTCATTATATGAAAAAATATCCGCTGCCGCCGGATTTTCTGGCCGAGCTTTACGAGCTGGGGCGGCAGAATATTTCCGGTGAAAGTGTGGCTGATGTGCTCCATTTGGCGGCTTCTAAGGGGCACGAGCACGACGGGGAGGTTCCCACGGACTCTGAGCTTGCAGACATCGTTGCTGTGCTGGCAAAGATCGCCCTGGGCAAAAATGAGCTTACGGGCACCATCTGTGACCCGGCGGCTGGCAGCGGCAATCTTTTAAGCGCCGCATCCCGGGTGTTCGATATTGAACCCGGGCAGATCATGGCCAATGATATTAATGAGAAGCTTTTAGAGCTTTTGACGCTGCGCTGCGGCCTGGCATTTCCCCAGAATATCTGCCGGGGAAATGCGCCGACGGTCACAGCGCTCAATGCGGCGGCATTGCCGGACGACTATTTTGAACCGGTGCAGGTCATTGTGATGAACCCACCCTACGTGTCGGGGATTTATTCAGTGGCGCAAAAAAAGCCCCTGTTTGACCGTATTTTAGCGGCTACCGGGGAAAATTCCCGGCTGCTTTGCGGGCAGGCCGGGCTGGAATGTGTTTTTGTGGAGCTCATCTGCGCTCTGGCAAAGCCGGGAACGGTCTGCACCTGTGTGCTGCCAAAAACCCATCTGACGGCCCGCGGACCGGAGGCCGTGGCTTTTCGACGGCTGCTGCTGGAACGTTTTGGCCTGGACTATGTTTTTGATTACCCAAGAATCGGCATATTTGAGGAAGTCATCAAGGACACCTGCGTGATCGTCGGACATATCGGCCGGACCACAGAGCGTGTAAACTTTATATCCAGCACATTGAAAATCGCGGAAATCGACAGCCACGTATTTGAGCGCAGCGTCCGCAGTATAGAGAATTATGTAAACTTTGAACCGCTGATGTACGGCGTAGATGCGCGGACTGCTTCATTTTCCGAGCTGATGGAAACCTCCGGTGACGGATGGAAGCTTGTAAGCCGGGAATATGAGGACGTCACCGAATTTATAGGCAGACAGTACAAGGCCAACGAAAAGCTTCTCCGCCTGGGCAGTCTGGATCAATTCAAAGACCGCTTTAAGCGTGGGAAATGCAATAACGAAGGCGCCAAGGAGCTGTTATATATCAATCTGAACGATAGCCTGTACACCGAAGTTGTCGGCTGTCTTGGTGAACTGGCGCCAGGCATCGTCAATGCCGATGCTTCCAATAAGAGTATGGATGTAGGCAGCGGTTACTGTCATTTTCTAAAAACCGAAGATATGAGCGCATCCGCCGTGGACGAGGTCATCCGCACCTACGAAAAATACCAGCGTGAGGGCGGCAGACAGAAGAAAAACATAAAGACCCATGAGCAGCTTGCCGCACTACTGCAAAAGGAACAGAGCTTTTCCTTTGCCCCAAACCAGGTCCTGATCCCCCGGGCCATCCGCCGCCACGCCCAAATCTACTATACCACCCAGGAAACCTACGTATCCACCAACTTTTTCTGCCTGGACATGAAAACCGGACAGGCAGCCCAGATAACCGCTGCCTGGATGACCACCATTTTCTACCAGCTCCTGTGCGAATACTATCAAAAGGACCAGGAGGGCGCCCGCAAAATGGAGCGCAAACAGCTCGCAGACACATACATTCCCAGGCCGGAGCTCCTGACCGAAGAAGAAGCCGCTGCCCTGACCACCCTTCTGCCAGATATTAGATTTCTGGATTTCAACGACATCCAGATCCGCCCCATAGACGAAGCCTGGGCCAAAATCCTGTGGGGCCGCGACGCCGAGGAAGTCCTGTCAGATGCTTACTTTTATCTGAGTATGATGGTCAAAAAGCGCCGAGGCCAGTAATAGCGACGGCGGTTCTAACTTAAACGCGCGCCAGGCCAGCAATCCGCCAGCTCGGCGTGCGTTTGCGTCAGAATCGGTATCTATTTTGTCAATTCTTCCAATTCATTAATCAATTCCCCAAACAGCTTCAGCGCCCTCTCAATAGGCTCCGGCGAATCCATATCCACCCCGGCCCCCCGAAGCAGCTCGATAGGTGTCTTAGAGCATCCGCCCGACAGAAATTCAATATAATCCTTCACCGCCGGCGCGCCCTCGCTGAGAATTTTCTGAGACAATGCCATAGCCGCGGAAAATCCCGTAGCATACTGGAACACATAAAAATTATAATAAAAATGAGGAATACGCGCCCATTCCATATCGATTTCCTCATCAATGACCACATCGCTTCCATAATACTTGGCATTGAGATCATGGTAAAGCTCTTTAAGGTAATCGGCAGTCAGGCCAACGCCCTGTTCGCTGGCTTCATTGATCATCATTTCAAACTCTGCAAACATCGTCTGACGGTAAAGCGTCGTGCGGAACTGTTCAAGAAAATAATTGATCAGATAAGCACGTACCTTTTTATCATCCGTATTTTTCAGAAGGTACTGCATCAGCAGCGATTCATTACAGGTGGAGGCCACCTCGGCTACGAAAATCACATAATCCGCATCCGGCTCCGGCTGATTTTTATTGGACAGATAGGAGTGGATGGCGTGACCCATTTCGTGGGCCAGCGTGAATTCTGAATTTAACGTGTCCTTATGGTTCAGCAAAACGAAGGGATGGGGCTTATGGCCGGAGGAATAGGCGCCGGAGCGCTTGCCGATATTTTCATAAACATCGATCCAGCGGTTTTCAAAGCCTTCCTTTAAAATAGCCTGATAATCGGAGCCAAGGACGGCTACGGCTTCCATGACGTTTTTCTTTGCTTCCTCAAATGGGATCTTTACGTCCACATCCGGGATCATAGGAACATAAAGGTCGTACATGTGAAGCTCGTCCACGCCCAGCAGCTTTTTGCGCAGAGCCATATATTTATGAAGGTAGCCCATATTGTCGTGAACGGTCTGGATCAGATTTTTGTAAACGCTCACGGGAACATTGGTCACGTTTAAAGCGGCTTCCAGAGTGGACGGATACTTGCGGGCCTGAGCAAAAAACTTTAGCTGGCTGACCTGAGCGGACAGCAGCGCAGCCGAGGTGTTTTGAGTCTTTTCCAGGGTACGGTACAGATTCCTGAAAGCATCGCGGCGGATCCGGCGATCACTGTTTTCCATCAGGGTGATGAAGCTTCCGTTGGTCAGAGGAAGTTCCCTGCCTTCATCGTCTAAGACCGGCGGATAGGAAGCATCGGCATTATTTTTCATGGAAAATATTTTATCCGGGGCATCGGCCAGCTCACCGGCGGCAGCCAGCAGCCTTTCTTCGGCTTCGGAGAGGATGTGATCCTTTAAACGGCGAAGTTCCGTCAGGCTTCTGCGGTATATTTCAAGCTTAGGCTCCTCCGAATAGAAGCGGTCCAGTGTTTCGTCGGGGATCGCAAGGATTTCCGGGCTGGAAAATGAAAGCTTGCCGGAGCATTCCACGTAGGCGGCGGTCGCCTTTGAAAGCATGGCCTGGTAGGTGCTGTTGGTCGTATCCACATCGTATCTGCGTGATGCGTAGCCGTGGATTCTTTCGATTAGCTCGCCGATTTCGGTTTCAAGGGCACAGTATTTATAAAGATTTTGTGCGCTGGAGCCAAGGCTTCCCTGATATTTAACAATGTCCTGTGTGCGGCTGCTTAACTGGCCCAATGCGGCTTCCCAGTCCGCGTCGGTTGGAAATAGGTCCTCGATGGCCCACGTATCCGCCGGGTTCACGGCGCTGCGGGGCAGAATTTTAGTTGTGTCTGACATACTCTATACTCCTTTACTTTATTTTATAAAAAAGCTAACTGTTCATTAGGGCCGAACTGTTACAGGCGGAGATGCGTATTTACATAAGCCGCCTGCATATATATTACCACGTTTCCACGCATAAGTCACCGGCATTAAATGCGCCCGGTTAGCCTTCAAAAAACTGGAAGACTTTTTTATAGTATGCCCCAACACTTTGTTTTGTATCATTGCTGTAAATCTCATGGCGGCTGTTTTTTACGAGACACAGGTGCTTTTCTCCGGGAAGTCTGCGGAAAAATTTGTGGATCCCGGAATTTTTCACACAGGTATCGTGGTCCGACGTGAGAATCAGCAGGGGTGTGATGATTTTTTTGCAGCGGCGCCGCGCCGTGAGCTGATGGGTGCCGATGATGTTGTGATAAAGCCAGTCGTAGGTGCTCCCGCTCGTTTGCAGCAGCTCATTATTGCGGCGGCGCTGTAAATGGTATTCAAAGCGGGCGCGGCTGCGGGCGGCGCAGGTCTCAAAGCGGTCATTGTCAATCGTCTGATTCTGGCCGAGAACAAAGTCTTTGCCATGGCCGGTAAAATGTTTAAGGGCTGCGATGGCAAAGGCGGCAGCTTCCGGAACATTGGCCGTCTGCATACGGATCATGGGTGCATTTAAAATAGCTTTTTTAAAGGTCAGGGGATACTGCTCCAAAAAGGCTGCGCCGATAGCTCCGCCCATGGAATGGGCATACAGGTAGCGGTCAAGGCCCGGCGAATTGGGGATAACGATTCGGGTAATAAAATTATGTAAATCTGTTATGTAATGTTGAAAGCTTTCCACATATACTTTGTGGAGATTGTCCGCCTGACGGCCGGAATATCCGTGGCCCCGCCAGTCCATCGCAAATACCATATAGTGCCGGCGGAGAAAGTAGTAGATCATCTCTTTGTACTTTTGGATACACTCTGTAAAGCCGTGGCAGATGACTACGGCGCCCCGGGGATTTTTCACCGTATAATATTCGTAGTACAGCTTCAAACCGTCAAAGGCTTTAAATTCCCCCTTGTGTAAGCGCCGGGTTAAAAAGGGCATCACGGTATTTTCTATAAATGGTTTATATTCCTCTTCTTCTGGTATCATTGACTATTACCTCCTGCTTTCGCTCTGAATCATGTGGTTGACCTTACGTTCATTATAGAACAAAAACAGCACGCCGCCAAGTACACAAAATGCAGTTGCAGTAATTGCCACGATCCGATAGCCATCCACTCCGGAGCCCAAGGTGGATAATGCGGTGAATAGCAGCATGGAAACGCTCTGGCCCAGCTTAAAGGCAAAGGTGCGGGCCGCATAAAACATCCCTTCTCTGTTTTTTCCTGTGGTCAGGGCATCGCTCTGGGAAATGTCGGCTACCACAGCCTGGGGAAGGATTCCGAATACTGCCATGGGAAATGCGGCGGCTATAACGAGGATAATTCCCTGGACCGTCGGTGAAACGCCCGGAATATTGCCGAGGAACGCCGTATAGAGGAAGCAGAGTGAGAAAAAGCCGAAAGCGGTCAGAAGCAGCTTTTTCTTGCCAACCTTCAGGGCAATTTTATGTATGGGCATATAAAATACAAGCGACAGGGCGGTCATCATAACGAAAAAAACGGTGGTCATGCTTTCGTCAAGCTCCAGGAGACTGGTGACGAAAAACGGCAGACCGGTCTGAAATATGGTAATAGCGATCCAATAGCTGATATCGGAGCCCACAAACAGTTTGAAATTATTATTTTTAAATGTCTGGATCAGAGAGGTAAAGGCGGAATCCTCCACCGGATGCGCTGTCACATAGTCTTTTTCCTTAATGGTAAATACCGGCACAAGCAGGCAGCACAGGGCGATGGCACTAAAAATTCCAAAAGTCAGGCGAATGGCATTGACGCGCCCCATGGACGGCTCAAATAGCCCCCAGATGACCGGCGCCACATAGGCCAGGGCGGTTCCGGCAATGAACGTGAAGGATATGGTGGTGGAAATGTCCAGCCGCTGCTTCTGATCATGGCCAAGCTCCGGGATCAGGGCATTGTAAGGCGTGCAGTAGGAGGTAATGGACAGATAATAGCAAAGCAGCATTATAAATAGAAAGAGCGCATTGATCCAGCTTGTGCCGCCATAGGGTGAACAAAAAACAAGGAAGGTGGATACCGCCAGCGGAATGGCAGCCCATTTAAGAAATGGGATACGGCGGCCCTGGGGCGATTTGCATTTATCCGACAAGGATGCGATCAACGGATCTGTGAACGCATCAAAAATACGGGCGAAGGCGGTAATGCCACCGATGATCGTGGCAATGCCAAGTACTGCCAGCCCCTGGGGTATAAATACAGTCTGCCCCGCATCCTGAGCGCTTTGATTGGGCTGGTAAAAATAGACGAGCCAGTTGGAAATGAGGCCGGACAGCATCGACCAGCCAAGCTGTCCAACAGCAAAAAGCCAGATTTTTTTATTAGTTAAAGTTTTCATAAAAATCCCCCTATAAATTCTTAGACATTCATAGACATTCCTGCGCATTGCGCAATATATCAGCGCTGCTCAGCTTTTTTTCTGCGGGCAGCGAGTTAAAGTCAAACTTGCTTGACCGCGGCTGCTGCGGGAGGTTTGACTTCGCCGGTGGGCTCTGGCGACAGCCCACGCAGCAGCAGTTCTCTCAGAAGCAGCAGTTCTTCCCGGCCATCCACCCAGGAATCCATTTCCAGTATATCTCCCTGGCAGATCAGCTTGGAGGTCAGGCTGAGCATGGTGTGAAATATGGTAAAGTAAACAAGCTCCGGCGGTTTCGACAGGTAAAGTGTGCCGTCGGCACAGCCCTTTTCCAGCGCCGCAACAGCATAGCCTTTGAGGAAAATAATAACCTGCTGGTAATCGTCCAATTGTTCCCTGGAAATGCCGCTGCCCCTTGTGTAGCTGTCAAATGCCATCAGCAGCCATAAAAAATCCGGTGCATAGTCGTACAGGTCGATAAAGATGCCGAGAATATACCGCACCTGTGCCTGCCCGCAAAGCTTGGCAAAATTCGGACTTTCAATCTGTGGCAGGTAGTGCTGGCTTTGCTCCTGCCAGGCTTCAATGACTGCGGCCACGACCACATCGTTTTTCGTGGGAAAATACCGGTATATCGTGGCGCTGCCAATACCCGCGGCTTCGGCTATTTGTTCCATGGTGGTGGCTTCAATCCCCTGGCTGCCAAACAGTGCGATGGCATGGGAGAGAATGGCCTGGCGGCGTTTTTCTTTGTTGGACTGGCGGAGCGGTGTGGTTCCTGTGTCTGAAGTTGACATAAGTATGATCCTCCTTTCTGCAAATCGCTTGCAGATTCGTTATATGTAAAAAATGATAGTGATGCTATCAAATTTATAATTCGATAGTATCACTATCATTTTATTTTGTAAAGGGGGAATTTCCATTAATTTCTAATATAATTGTTTGCGGCTTTTTAAACTATGAAGGGGCCGCACTGGGGTCTACCAATGAATCGATATATTCCCCGTAATCCCCATAGGCCTAAGCGCAGATGTCATACTAATATCATCGCAAACCTGTGGAAATACGGTAGTAATAGTCTCAAAGACAAGCGTATTTTTACCATCCTTCACGTAATCGCTGATATCAAAGCAATATTCCGGTGAAATCCGGCAGCCGGCATCGCAGCCATTGACCCACACCTGCAGTGATTCGCTGCCGCCGTCAAATGACAGTATGGCCGGACCGCTGCCGGAGAAATCAAACTCTGTTGTGTAGCGGATGGCTCCATGAAATCCGGCGGCCCAGTCATATGAGGATAAATCAGTCAGCGCTTCCAGCATAAAGGCCTGCCCGAAGTGGGGATATGTGTCCGCTGACGCCGTTGTTACTGTAAAAGGTCCGGTGATGGCTGCTGCCTGGGTGGTCACTGGTCGGCTGTGGATATCCATTCCGGCTGTGTCCATATCGGAAACAAAAAATCGGGATTGGCCGGGCATTAAATCCAGACGGACATCGGGGCCGGTGCTGTCCAGGCTGAAAAGGACATTGCTCATGGCATCATATTCATAGACGGGTATCATATGTTCAAAACGGACGGTTTCATGGATTTCCTCTGAAATACTTTCGTTAAATACCATAACAATGTCCTGATCGGGGGTGCCATACTGGTATGCACGCAGGTCCTTATGGTCTGCCGGTGTGGTAATTACCATAGCATTTTGGGCCCGTAAGATTGCAGGCAGCATATGAAGTCCTGAAATTTGCGCAGTATCGGACAGCGTTTTAATAAGCGGGCAGACATCCCTTCCTTCGCTGCTGCCTTCCGGGAGTGCATCTATGAAAATGATTTTAAGACCGGCCTCTGCTTTTTGTGCAAGCTCCCTGATTGCAGCTTCCGGGAGCCGTTGGGCATAGGGAATAATGAGTAAATTCAACTGGCTGCGGCCGATATTCCATGTTACCGGAGCTGCGCCGTCGGCATGATGGTTTTCGATGGTTTTCGTCAATGTACCTTTGGAGAGCCAATCGGCGGGAACAAGCTCAAAGTCAATCTGGTGTTCCATTAGCTTTCTGGCCGGCTTTTGAAAGAGCATAGCCTCGCCCGACCATTCGGCCTCACCGTGATAGAGGATGCCCACACGCGCCCGGCTAAAACCATCATTGAGCAGATGGGCCGCCCTGTTCATATATTCAAAAACCTTATCCATATGTATGTATTGCAGGTTGTGCCCATGGGCGTAAAAATGGGGCGGGCAGTCCGGGTCCGGAAATGCTTTCGGGGAAAATGCATGGGGAACGAATACGTTAATGCCCCGGACAAGCATGTGATCGGCCAGCCATTTCATCAATTCCAGCCCCTCAGACCATCCATAGGCGCCGAACAATTCACACATGGCCCGCCCGCCGGTGGCCGCATTAAGATGAGCGGCACTGGCGCCCAGCTTTGCCAGGCCATAGTGATAAAATTCACCATCCGCCTGGCGAATGGAGGATGTGCTGTGGGTATTGATACGGCCGGGCATGATCTGTTGGATAACAACGTCGATCCCGGACATATCCTGCCCCTGCATAGCCCGGAAATAATGGCCGGCGCTGGGCCCTAAGCGGGCGTGGGAATTGTCATCCTCCAAAATATGGCCGATATATTCCACATGATGGTCGCGGCACCAATCGCCCAATTGGCCGGTGAAATTTTCCTGATACAGCCGTGTAATAAGATTCATATAAGCGTATCTGAGCCGGTAATCCGAATCGCCTGTGTCAAACCAGAGCGAGACGAGTTTTTGCACGACGGGAGCGCCATATTCCTTTTCCAATAATGACAGAAGCTCATCGGACCATGGCAGCGGCATATCGTTCTTTCCAACGATACAGGTGAAATCATAAGGCTTTTGGACCGCATTATAAAATCCGGGTTCATCGGAGAAAAATCCGGCCAGCGCAGAGCCAAAATAGTCTTTATAATGTGCAAAATGCGGTTCATAAACATTATCCAGGAGCAGCTTTACAGAATCCTTTACAAGGAAGTTTACATAATCATTATTAACAAGTCCTTCATTCATCGCTTTGTAGACGATAAATACCCGAAAATATCCGTCGGGAACATCCCAGTAAGCACAGCCGTTTTTCATGTATGGCATAAGATCGATAGGAGTACCGCAGAGGGCCTCGGTTGTTTCACCGGCTCTTTGCCAGGCTGTGACACTGACAAGCTGGCGGCTGGCCATCCCGGAATCTTTTGTTTTAGTCCTCGGTGCTTGCTGCATCAGCTTGTCTACGGCGATGCGTGCATTTTTCATGGGGCCGGGAACATCCACGTATCGGTAATAAAGCGTCCATTTCTTTAAGGATGGATCGGCGTTCCTGGCAGCGCCATTGGCATAACCGGTAGGGAAGGCCGCATCATCCAGTATCCATACTTTCATTTGCCGCTTGGCGGCCTCTTCTAAAATGATATCCAGATCCTTCCACCAACGCTCGCCGGCAAAGTCGGGATGGGGGCGGGATTCCACACATACCGCCTGGATACCCATGGATTGGATCACATCCATATAATCCCGCAGAACATTTTCCGGTTCATTATGCTGCCAGAAAAATGGAAGAATATAATTTCCCTGGTGGTCCAGCAGCGCTTCTTTGACTTTACTTTCCATAAAACATAGCCTCCTTTTATAATTAAATAAGTTAGCTTAAGTATATCAGTATTTAAAACGGAAAAGTATTCTAAAAATAATACAAATGATTCCAAAAAACATTACAACAGACATACAAAAAGCATATATAATTTTTGAAGTGAAATCTATGGTTTTTAAAATTGCTGATACATATGGCAGATGTTATGATTTTAGCATAAGAAATGCACAATGAGTGCAACGTAAGGGAGGAGTGTACATGGAAACTGCGGTTGCTTCAAAGAAGAAAAGGAGACGGCTGAAAAAGAGTCAGGTTGTACTACTATGTATGACCATTCCATCTATTCTTTTTATAGCAGTTTTTTCTTACCTGCCAATGTCGGGATGGATTTATTCATTTTTCGATTACCGTATTGGCTACAAGCTGAGCAATTGTGATTTTGTCGGGCTTGCAAACTTTAAATATGCCTTTGGCGATCCATATGTGCTGACAGTTATTGGAAATACGCTGATCATCAGTATTCTTGGGCTGTTGAATCTGCCGATCGCCTGCGCCATAGCCATATTTTTGTCTGAGGTAAGAGGGCGGAAGTTCAGAAGGACGGTCCAGACCGTCATTACCCTGCCCAACTTTATTAGCTGGGTCATCGTTTATTCCATCGCTTTCGCGCTGTTTTCCAATGACGGCCTGCTGACCACATTGATGGCCAACATCATCGGGCGGGAGACGACGACCACGCTTTTGTCCAATCCGGCGACGGCCAAGCTGTTTATGGTAGGCCTGAATATATGGAAATCCGCCGGATACAGCTCCATCGTCTTTTTCGCGGCTATTACAGGAATTGACCCGGAGCTTTACGATGCGGCGAAGGTGGATGGCGCGGGAAGATGGCAGCGGATTAAAAGCATTACCATACCGTCATTAATGCCCACGCTGATGGTTCTGGCCATTATCCAGATCGGCGCCCTGTTAAATAACGGCTTTGACCAGTATTATTGCTTTATGAATCCTTTGATCAAGGAGAAGATCGAGGTTCTGGATTATTACGTTTACCGTTTGGGTATGCTGGAAAATGATATTCCGGTATCCACTGCGGTGAGCATGTGTAAAACGTTCATCAGTGTTATTTTAGTCTTTGGCGTCAATAAGCTGGCTAAAAAAGCAACCGGACAGTCTGTGGTTTAGGAGGTGTGAGAATGAGAAAAAAGAAAATGCCGGCTAAAGAGATCGTATTTCAGGTCTGTATGATTATTATTTTTGCAATGCTGTTTATCGCCTGCTTTTACCCGTTTTACTACATATTTATTGTCTCGATCAGCGATCCCCAGGCCGCACAGGCCACAACGATCAGCTTCCTGCCGATAAAACTGACACTGGAAAACTATAAAAAGGTGTTTGAGCTGAATGGCATATGGCGTTCCTTTGGCGTGTCCGTGGCACGTACAGTTATTGGCACAATCATTACTTTATTCTTTACGAGTATTCTGGCGTATACGCTGACCAAGGATGAGCTTCCGGGCCGAAAGTTTTTTTACCGGTTTGCTGTGATTTCCATGTATATTAACGCCGGACTTATTCCGTGGTATTTAACGATGCGCAGCCTGCATTTAAAAGACAGCTTTCTTGTTTATATCATTCCCACGGCGGTTTCTGCATATTGTCTGATACTTATTAAGACGTATATGGAATCCATCTCCCCGGCACTGGAGGAGTCGGCCAGGATTGACGGCGCAGGATATTTCAGTGTTTATGCGAAAATTATCATGCCGATCTGTCTGCCGATTCTGGCGGCGGTGATCGTATTCACCGCGGTGATGCAGTGGAATATGTGGACGGATAATCTTTTGCTCGTCAACAGCAATAACTTAAAGACGCTCCAGATGACGCTGCTGGAATATTTAAATCAGGCCAGCAATATCGCCAATCAGGCAAAGAGCGGAGGCACTGCTGCGGTGGCAGGTTCCGCGATCACGCCGTTTACGCTGCGTATGACCATTACGATGGTCGTAACACTGCCGATTCTTCTCGTCTATCCGTTTATGCAGAAGTACTTTATACAGGGAATCATGGTGGGTGCCGTCAAGGGTTGAGCATACTGTCGATTTTCTGTTAAAATAAGAATTTATAATTAAGGAGGAAGTAAAACTATGATGAAAAAATTAACAGCATTGGTGCTGGCTCTGACAATGGTGTTATCGCTGGCCGCCTGCGGTGGAGGAAATTCCAGTGAAACAAAGGCCGCCGGGGGCGAAACAAAGACCGGTGCACAGACGACGGACGGACAGGGGGAGCCTGCCGGGGATATTGAGGATGTTACGATCACGGTGTATATGCCATCTTCCGGTGAAAATGCCATGACCGGCGGCATCCAGGATGATGCGATCGCGGCTTATATTAAAGAAAAGACCGGTGTGACCATGGATATAACGATCGCAGATCTGAACAAAACAACGGCCATCGTCACAAGCGGTGACATTTATGACCTGAATATTCTGGATAATCTCAGCTATATAGAACCGCTGATACAGACAGAATCTGTGGCGGATCTGACCGATTATCTCCAGTATGCCCCCAGTCTTACAAACAGCTTTCCGGCTTTGATCGAATATAGTAAAGAGAGCTTAAGTGCAGGTACCGGCGGTGTGTATGTCCTTCCGGCCAGGGCAAAAAATGACGCCTCTCCTGTGGCGACTTCTCAGGACGGTAATTTTATCCGCTGGGATTATTATGTAGAGGCTGGAAAACCGGAAATCAATTCCATCGATGATTATATTGATCTGCTTGAAACGATCCAGAAAAATCATCCGACCACAGAGAGCGGCAAGCAGACCTATGCCTTATCCTCCTGGACCGACTGGGGGCTTACAGCTTATCAGTCAGGCACACCGCTGATAAAGTACTATGGTATGGATGTTGTAGGGAAATTTGACTGCTATTCCGTTAAAGATATGGCTTACCATGATTTATACGATGACGCAAATACGTTCTGGCTGAACTCCGAGTGCTTATTTAAGGCGAACCAGAAAGGTCTTCTCGATCCGGAGGCTTTTGTTCAAAAGCATGAGAACTTAATGGCTAAATTGGCTGAAGGCCAGGTTCTTTCTGCACCGTTCCAATGGCAGATCTCATCAGTAAATGCCACACTGGAAGCGGCAGGAAGTGCAGGCATGGTTGATATTCCATTTGCGGACACACCGGATTTCCCGGCCTGGGTAGACCGCAGTTCACCCTTTGGCTACACGGCGCGTATGTTCCTTGTATCTTCCAAATGTGATGAGACAAAGCTTAAAGGCATTATGCGGCTGCTTGACTTCTTATATTCGGAGGATGGCTCCAGAGTCATTATGAATGGCGTGGAAGGTGTGACCTGGGAAAAAGCGGAGGATGGAACGGCTCAGTTTACGCAGGAAGCCATAACCGCAATGGCATCTGACCCTGGTTATCTGGCTTCTCAGGGCGCTAATAAATATCTTGGTATTGTAGGCCAGGACTATGACGCTTATGATTCCACAGGTGAAAGATTTATCGATTTAACTTTAAACAGTGATTTTGTCAGCAGCGGACTTGCAGACTATGAAAAGGAATATTGTGATTTTTACGGCGTGGAGGTACCCCTGGAGGTGCTTACTAAGCGGACAAATCAGACCGTTCGCAACCTGGCGTACAGTGGACTGCTGCCAACAAATATTCCGACGGAAATTTCAAGAATCACTACAAAGGTTGAAGATTATTTGTCACAGCAGTTCCCGGTACTCGTTATGTCCTCGGACCAGGCTGCTTATGATGCGAAGCTGGCCCAAATGCGAGATGATCTTAAATCGATGGATTATGATAAAGTCCGTGATTTTTACAAAGATGCATTTGAACAGGCCGTGATCAAATATGATGAAATGTCAAAATAATAGAATTGGCTTTGAATTAACTGCCATTTCAGGTTATAATTAAAGAGCATCCGAATGATAATGCGGTGCAGGAGCGGCAGAGTTTGTCTGTCGTTCCTGCATTTTCAATATTTTAAATAAGCGGGGGCTGACAATGAAATCTTTAAAGCTTTTCAGTAAAAAGAATATGAGGCACGCCAGTGCCATGCTGGATGTTTATATTTTAAATATCACCATGACGCTGGCTGCCTTTTTAATATTTACGGTGATCATAAATTATAATTTTTCACGTCAGGCCAGAGAGTATAATCTGAATTATAACCTTTCGGCGGTCAAGGGGATTGAGAATCTTATATGTGAACAAAAAGAACAGTTTATGAATCTGATCAAGGATGCTTATGCAAGCTCCAGAGACAGCACGCATATTTTTGAATACATGGAATCCTGGTCCGGGGAGCCGATTGAGCAGGCGCGCACGCGGGCCACACTTACGAATTTTTTGTGGTCCTCCTATAATGCAGGCTTTAGCAGCCTTTCCATTTACTCTGCTGTGGATGATACGATCTACTCTGTTATTCAGGGGCGGATGGAGTCGTTTCCGGGCGGCAGCAGCATGTTTAAAGTGATGATGGATGTTTATGGCGATATTTACCCGCATATAGAGATCATACCCTCATTGCTTGGGGGAACATACAATGATTACAGTGCTTACGGCATGGTTTACTGTATCCGGGATATGTCCAGCTATGAAAATATTGGCGCTATACAGGCGGATTATAAGACAAGGGATATGGATGAACTGCTGGAACAGTCGTATCCGTCGGTTATGGGGGAGTTTCTCATTGTGAGCGAAAGCGGTGATGTTATTTATGATTCCTCAGATCAGTGGTATGGCAGCCCATACCCTTATTGTGAGCAGATTTTTGGAAATGTTTCGGATAATGGGCCGGTAACGCTGGGCGGTGAACAATATTACATAAATTCCCTTGGGGGAGGGCTGAGTTTTTATCCGGATCTGCATGTGATCGGTCTTGTATCTAAAAATGAGATGTACGGGGGCGTAAAAAAGACACTGTCTTATATGATCGAGATCATGGTCGCAGTGATCTTGTTCCTGTGTATTGCCATGTATTTAAATATTTACGGCAAGGCCACAGTTTTGCGCAGTATCCACAGAGCCATGAAAAAGGCGCGTCAGGGGGAGCTGGACGTCTATGTGGAAACTAACGGGAAGCACCGGAATGAGCTGACGGATATTGCCGATTCCTTTAACGAAATGGCCCGCGAGCTGAAGCAGTATATACAGCGGGAATATACATGGAAGATGGAGCAGCAGCAGTATCAGCTCATGGCGCTCCAGGCCCAGATCAATCCTCATTTTCTGTATAATTCCTTTGAAGCCATACGCATGAAGGCGATGATCGACGGCGAGGATGAAATTGAGGAAATGGTTTTGATACTGTCCAAGATTTTCAGAAATGCGGCCAAGGGAGACGGGATACTGCGTATCGGTCTTGAGGTGGAAAATTGCGAGAGTTATCTCAGGCTCCATAAAATACGTTTTAGGGAACAGCTTTCCTATACAATTGATATTGACGAGGAGGTGCGCAAATACGCCATTGTCCAGCATGCTCTGCAGGTGATCATTGAGAATTATATCGTGTATGGTTTTGACAGCAGCAGGGATGACAACGAGATTGCGATCACCGGTAGAAAACGCGGGGATTGGATCGAATTTATTATCCGTGATAACAGCGCCGGATTAACAGAGCAAAAGCTGGAGGAGCTCAGAGGTTATATTAAGGATACGAATGTCAGTGAAAAGGGCCATATCGGTTTGAAAAATGTCTGTCAGAGGATGCGTATAATGTTTGGCGCGGATTTTGAATTTGATGTGGATTCGTTGGAGGGTGAAGGGATAATGGAGCGGCTTTATTTTAAAGCCTGTTTTGAGGAGGATTTGAAAAATGATATACAAGGCAGTCATTGTTGATGATGAACCATTGATCCGTGAGGGCTTGAAAAAGATGATCCCATGGGAGGAATGTTCGCTGGAGCTTGTGGGATGCGCAGCTAATGGGGATGCGGCGTTAAAGCTGCTGGAAGCGGAGCCGGCGGATATCCTCATTACAGACATTAAAATGCCACGGATGAACGGGCTGGAGCTGATGCACCGGTGCAGTGAGGCCGGTATGCGGATGAAATACGTTGTGCTCAGCGGTTATACAGATTTTGAGCTTGTGAAGGAGGCGGCTCAGATCGGCATCGAAAATTACCTGATTAAGCCGGTGGATAAGATAGAGATGCTTCAAACTCTGATGCAGATCGTGGAAAAATTAAATGTGGAGCAGACACAGCAGACGATCCTCAATGAGGGGATCAGTATTTTGCGGGAAAATCTGATCTATCGATGGATCGTCGGAGAGATTGCATTTGACGAATTGCTTGAACGTAAGGATTACCTCGGCTTTAAGCTGGAGCGGGATTACCTTGTGGGCATATTGAAAATTGTTCCGCGCTATCATGGGGAGCAGTCTCAAGCAAGAAGCGATGAGAAAAATATGCTGATGGACAAGGTGCGCTCCGTGATTGAAAAATTTCAGATGGGCACATCGGTTGTGGACCCTGCGGGCCGGCTTTTAATGCTGTTTTCCAATGTCCGGATTCAGCGGCGCCAAATTGAGCAAAACCTGGAGGAGCTTGTCCGCTATGTCCGAAAAAACAGCAGGTTTCGCATATTTGTGGCCATGGGAACCATTGTCGGAGAACCGGAGGATGTGGGGAGCAGCTATGACGACGCCAGATTTACTCTGGAAAATTATGAGCTGTGTTCTGATAAGGATATCGTATGGTTTGAGGCGGTCCGCCAGTGCATGGATGCGATTCCTCATTTCAGTTATGACCAGTTGCTCGGGCTCAATGATAAGTTTAATATGGATGACCGGGCGAGCATATTTAATACAGTGGATACGGTGATGGAGGGCATGGGCAGGACGCCCGGCGTTAAACCGGAGATGCTCCAGGCCTTTGGGGTGATCATCGTCATCCATATTTTTCAAAATATTATTAATTATAAAGCAAATGCGGAAATCGAAATTGTCCATTTACAGGAGAAAATACCGGAAATCTATCAGATTTATTGTGTGGAGGAAATGATTCTCTGGATGAAACGGATGATCGACAGCGCACTGGAAATCTCCTCCCAAATTGAATGCCAGTATAGTGTGGTTGTTTCTAATGTCATCCATTATCTTGAGGCGAATTATGAAAAGGATATATGTATTAAAGTCGTTGCCGATGCTTTTCATATGAATCCACTGTATCTTGGCCGCCTTTTCCGGCAGGAAACCGGCAGTGCTTTTACGGATTATCTGAATATCCTCCGTCTGGAAAAAGCCAAGGCGCTGCTTGAGCATACACAGATTCCCATGAAGCAGATCGCACAGGAGGTCGGTTATCAAAATTCCAATTATTTTTTTACGGTGTTTAAGAAATGTGTAGGCATGACTCCCACAGAGTTTCGGCGGCGGAGTTCTCCTGATATTTAAAAAAACAACTTGCAAAGTTGACTGTACAAGTTATAAAGTATAGGTATAGATTAAAATAAAATGTCCGGATCGTCCGATCGCCGTCGTGTGCCGCAGGAATCCGGAGTATTGAGGAGGAATTGATGATGGGCCAGGAAACAAAAGAGTTCATTGAAAACGGCAGCGCCGTCCTGGGAATTGAGTTTGGTTCAACAAGAATTAAAGCGGTGCTCATTGGAGAAAATCACGAGCCGCTGGCATCCGGAAGCCATGAATGGGAAAATACCTATGCCGATGGTCTTTGGACATACAGCCTTGAGGAAATATGGAGCGGCCTTCAGGATTGTTATGCGGACCTGAAAAAAAATATCCAGGCAGCCTACGGTGTAACGTTAAAAAAAGTGGCGGCCATGGGATTCAGCGCTATGATGCACGGCTATATGGCCTTTGATAAGGCTGGCGAACTGCTTGTGCCGTTTCGGACATGGAGAAATACAAATACGGGCGAAGCTGCGGCCAAATTGACGAAGCTGTTTCACTTTAATATTCCGCTGCGCTGGAGTATTTCCCATTTATATCAGGCTATGCTGGACGGGGAAAGCCATGTGCCCCAGGTGGACTATATCACCACCCTGTCAGGCTATATCCACTGGAAGCTGACCGGCGAGAAGGTGCTTGGCGTTGGTGATGCCTCGGGCATGTTCCCCATTGACAGTCAGACAAAAGATTTTGATGCGGGAATGCTGAACCAGTTTGAGGCTATGGCTTCGGATTATGGTTTTAACTGGAAGCTGCGGGATATCCTGCCTAAAGTTTTAGAAGCCGGAGAGACTGCGGGAACGCTTAGTGCTGAGGGCGCCAGACTTTTGGACGCCAGCGGGGAGCTGGAAGCCGGAGCGCCGGTATGCCCGCCGGAGGGCGACGCCGGCACTGGAATGGCCGCCACCAACAGTGTGGGTGTGCGTACCGGAAACGTATCTGCCGGAACGTCCGTATTTGCCATGATCGTGTTGGAAAAAGCGCTTGCCAGAGTTCACGAGGAGATCGATATGGTGACGACACCGGACGGTTATCCGGTAGCTATGGTGCACTGTAATAACTGTACGTCGGATCTGAATGCATGGGTGAACCTCTTTAAGGAATTTGCCGAAAGCTTTGGGATGAATGTGGACATGGGTAAGCTGTTTTCTGTGCTGTACAATAAGGCGCTGGAGGGCGACAAGGACTGCGGCGGCCTGATGGCCTACAATTACTTTTCCGGGGAGCCGGTCACCGGCTTTGAGGAAGGACGCCCGGTATTTGCCCGTGAAATCAACAGCCATTTCAATCTGGCCAATTTCATGCGCACCCACCTGTATTCCTCCCTTGGCGCATTAAAGTGCGGCCTGGACATTCTCTTTAAAGAGGAGGATGTGAGCGTGGATAAGATTTACGGCCACGGCGGCCTTTTCAAAACAAAGGGCGTAGGCCAGAGCATACTGGCCGCTGCCATGAACGCGCCGGTAACTGTGATGGAAACTGCCGGGGAGGGCGGCGCCTGGGGTATAGCACTGCTAGCCGCCTATGAGATCCATAAAGGGCCGCAGGAGACTTTGGCGGCTTACCTGGACAGCCGTGTCTTTGCCGGTCAGGCGGGAATGACCATGGCGGCGGACCCGGAGGATGTTGCGGGATTTGAAGCGTTTACTCAGAAGTATAAAAAGGCGCTGCCGGTGGAGAAGGCAGCGGTGGAGACGTTGTAAATTTATTAGATGCGCCAAAGGCCGGATTTCGATGCTGGTCTTTGGCGCATTTTGGCTTGCGATACACTTGACTTTTTTCAGAAAGAATGATAATATCTATGTAAATAATTAGTATACAAAATATTTATATACAAATAATTAAAAGAGTGAAATTAATACAGAGCTTCAGAGTACCGGACCTCAGAAAAGACGTACCGGTTATGCTGGTGGAGCCGGCTATAATAATGGGGATTTACAGCGGCCCATGGTGTGGTAAGAGATAAACACGTCGAAGGGCTGCTTTAAATAAAATATTAAAGTATTGGGAGGAAGGATATGGTAAGTTTTGAGTTGAGCGAAAAGCAGCAGATGGCACGGGAGCTGTTCCGGACCTTTGCAAGGAATGAGATCAAGCCACTGGCTGCCGGTATGGACGAGCAGGAGTCCTACGATGACGGGCTGCTGGAAAAATTGAAACGATATGGATTTATGGGGATTCCGTATGCGAAAAAGTATGGTGGCGCGGGCGCGGATACAATGACCTATGTGCTGGCCATGGAGGAGGTTTCTAAAGTGGATGCCAGCACCGGTATACTGATTTCTGTCCATACGTCATTATGCTGCTCCTGTATTAATGAGTATGCATCCGAGCCACAGAAAGAGAAGTTTTTAAGACCTCTTGTAAACGGGAGTAAGATCGGCTGCTTTG
Organism: Lachnospiraceae bacterium; assembly: GCA_902363555.1. Classification (GTDB taxonomy): domain Bacteria; phylum Bacillota; class Clostridia; order Lachnospirales; family Lachnospiraceae; genus Catenibacillus. The sequence goes on from CABJAM010000004.1 coordinate 40,525, forward strand.
GTCTGACGGAGCCGGGGGCCGGCACAGATGCGTCGGGGCTGCGCACATCTGCCGTCCGGGATGGCGATGACTATGTACTGAACGGGCAGAAGGTATTTACGACCAATGCAGGGATTGCCGACACCTTTGTGATTTTTGCTGTGACGGACCCGTCGGCTGGAACCCGCGGTGTGACGGCATTTATTGTGGAAAAAGGAACACCGGGGCTTGAGGTGGGCAAAAATATACCGCGAATGGGTATACGCAGTGCATCCAACTGCGAAGTGGCGCTGATCAATGTGCGGGTTTCGGCGGAAAATGTCATCGCCGGTGAAGGCAAAGGGTATAAGATCGCCATGAATGCTCTGGCCGGCGGACGTATCGGGATTGGAGCTCAGGCCGTAGGCATTGCCCAGGGTGCGCTGGACGAGGCGGTCAGCTATGTCAAGGAGCGAAAGCAGTTTGGCAAGCCGATTTCCGCTTTCCAGAATACACAATTTAAGGTGGCGGAGCTTCAGACAAAGATCGATGCTGCGCGTCTGCTCGTATGGCGGGCGGCCGAAGCCAAAGACCGCCATGAAAACTATGCTTCTTATGCGGCTATGTGCAAGCTGTTTGCGTCCGACATGGCCAATGACGTCACCCGTGCAGCGGTACAGATGCTGGGAGGCTATGGCTATTCCAGAGAATATCCAGTTGAACGGATGCACAGGGATGCAAAGATTACAGAGATTTATGAGGGAACCTCGGAAGCAATGAAAATGATCATCAGCGGAAGCCTGATGCGATAGGGGGTATGGGAATGAACATCATTGTCTGCATAAAACAGGTGCCGGATACGACGGAGGTTAAGCTGGACCCAAAAACGAATACGCTGATCCGTGAAGGTGTACCCAGTATTATTAATCCGGACGACAGGGCTGGTATCGAAGTGGCACTGAGATTAAAGGAAAGCGTACCGGATACAACAGTGACAGTGCTGTCCATGGGGCCGCAGCAGGCGGAGCGTGCCCTCCGGGAGGCGTTGGCTATGGGCTGTGACCATGGAGTACTCGTGTGTGACAGGGCTTTTGGCGGCTCAGATACATGGGCGACATCATCGACCATAGCTTCAGCATTAAAGATGCTGCCCTATGATCTGATCATCACCGGCCGTCAGGCCATTGACGGGGATACAGCTCAGGTGGGGCCTCAGATTGCGGAGCATCTTGATCTACCACATGTAAGCTACGCTGAGTCTGTCAGCCTTTTGGAGGATGGGCGTCTGGAAATCTGGCGGCAGTTTGAGGACCGGTATCATATACTGCACGTTAAGCTCCCATGCCTGATCACCGTTCTTTCCGAGGCGTTTGAACCCAGATATATGTCCGTGGGCGGAATTGTTACGGCGTATGATGATAAAGAAATCACGGTGTGGAACTATGATTTCTTAAAGGATGTTGTGGACCCGGATAACACGGGGCTTAAGGGTTCTCCCACAAAGGTGCGCAGGTCTTTTACGAAGCAGGCGAAGGGAAAAGGCACACTGATGAAGGATCTGGATTCCCGGGCGGCGGTGGAAGCGATCATGGAGACATTAAAGGCGAAGCATATTATTAACTGAGGAGGGGAACTATGGGAAGGGATATTTTTGTAATTGCCGAGCAGAGAGATGGCCATATTATGAAGATCAGCTATGAGCTGCTTGGAAAGGCCAGAGCGCTGGCTGGTGAGGACCGGAGGGTGGCTGCGGTGGTCATGGGTAAAAATATATATGAACAGGCAGCAAAGCTTGCAGCTTATGGTGCGGATAAAATCATTGTTGTGGAGCATCCGGCACTGGATGAATATATGACGGAGCCGTACACAAAGGCGGTGTCAAAAATCATCACAGAGAGGGCTCCGGATATCGTGCTGTTTGGGGCCACTGCCATCGGAAGAGATCTGGCGCCGAGAGTTTCTGCAAGGATACATACCGGGCTTACGGCCGACTGCACCGGTCTTGAGATGGACCCGGAAAGTGGTCTGTTGCTGATGACCCGTCCGGCCTTCGGTGGGAATATTATGGCGACGATTGTGTGCGAAAATCATCGCCCGCAGATGGCTACGGTCCGGCCGGGGGTGATGCAGGCCATTCATACAGAGCCGGAAAAAGCTGCTGAAATTGAAAAATATGCGATGGATTTTGAAATGGATGACCGGATTGAGTTGCATCAGGTCGTCCGGCCGGAACATAAGGCTGTGGATATTACGGAAGCGGACATTCTTATTTCCGGTGGGCGCGGTGTCAAAGGGCCGGAGGGATTTGCGGATATGAAGGCATTGGCCGACGCACTGGGTGGAGAGGTCGCAGCTTCCAGAGCCTGTGTGGATTCCGGCTGGACGGGTAAGGAGAGGCAGGTGGGCCAGACCGGTAAGACGGTGCGGCCGAAGCTTTATATTGCCTGCGGCATTTCCGGAGCTATTCAGCATGTGGCTGGCATGGAAGATTCAGAATGGATCATTGCCATTAACACGGATGAACGGGCACCGATTTTTGATGTGGCGGATCTGGGGATCGTTGGGGATGTGCACCAGATCGTTCCTATGCTCACAGAAGCATTGAGGGAATATAAGGTTATGCAGAATGTATTCTGAGTCCTTCGTAAAAAACGATTGGTTTGACCGGGCGTATGCAGGCGTGGATAAATGTAGGAAGCATTTCAGTTGAAAATCTTCATAAAATTGTTTATCATAGAGAGATAAATAATAGAAAAGAGGTGAGTCATGTGAAACTCAACCAGTGTATCAATTATTTGCTTACCACAGCGCAGCATACGGTATTTCAGACAATGTCAACGAATCTTTCCCAGTTTGACCTGACACCAGTTCAGTATGGTGTACTCTATTGCCTTTGGGAGATGGATAAGACCAACCCTAAGGAAATCGCGGAGGAACTGCGGTTGGAAAATTCGACGATATCCGGCATACTTGAGCGGATGGAAAAGAAGGAGCTTATTGTCCGGAACATCAGCCCGGAGGACCGACGCTTTATTCAGATTGAATTAACTGAAAAAGCAAAGGCGCTCCGGGATGATGTTCTTCAAACCGTTGAGAATGTCAATCAGGAAGTCCTTTCTGTATTCCCTAAGGAGGAGCAGGAGCAGTTTAAGACATATCTGAGGGTACTGGCAGGTGTGCCGGAGGTGTAACAGAGCCAGTTCCGTAAACTTCTATATTTATCTATATTATATAATCTGCTTTACATAAATTCTTTCACCATTTATATACAAATAAATATAAAGTCAACAGTGCCGGCGGCAGGGGTATTAAAGCCAGCTTTAATACCTCTTGCCATACAGTACCGGATTATTCAAAATGCCCAATGTTAAAAATTGGGTTTTATTTATTTGATGGCAATGTCGATATAAAAAAAGTTGGAAAACCATATGTTGTCGTGAGATATGTAGACTATATTGCAAAAATATACTAAAACATATGAATATATTTACTATATCTGTTGACATTGCTTTGCACATGTGATATTATGTGTTTATAATAATTTGCATGCTAAATAATGACATAGCGAACTAATTATATAAAAGCTTAAGCATGCGAAAATAATGGGGGGAGCGTGATACTTTGTTATCCGTACAAAATGTAACAAAATATTTTGGCGGTTTGGCTGCTGTGAAAGACGTATCCTTTGAAGTGGAGAAGGGGAGCATTGTAGGCCTGATCGGACCCAACGGTTCGGGAAAGACGACCTTGTTCAACCTGATCTCCGGGGTATATCCGTTAAGCTCCGGTAAGGTCTTTTTCGACGGGGAGGAGATTTCCGGCATGAAAAGCTATGATATTGCCGATAAGGGGCTTGTCCGTACCTTTCAGGTGGTTAAGCCATTTGACAATATCTCAGCGCTGGATAATGTGATCGTTGGTGCATTTCAGCGTTACAAAAACCGGAACCGGGCGCAGGAGAAGGCGCTGGAGGTTATGGACATGCTTGAGATCAGCCGGTTTCGGGAGATTCCGCCAAAGCATCTGCCTCTGGCGATGAAGAAACGTCTGGAAATCGCCAGAATACTTTCCACGGAGCCTAAAATGATCCTTCTGGACGAGGTTATGGGCGGCCTGAATCCCCAGGAGACGGAGCAACTCGTACAGACGATACATAAGATCCATGAATCCGGCATGACGATACTTATTATTGAACATAAGATGAAATGCATTATGGAGCTGAGCCATCACGTTGTCATTCTGAATAATGGAATGCTCATTGCGGACGGCAAGCCGGAGGCGGTTGTTCAGAATCCGGAGGTCATTAAGGCATATTTGGGGGATGATTACAATGTTAGCAGTTACTGATTTGAATTGCGGCTACGGAGAAAGCAAGGTGCTCTATGATATTTCTGTGAGCATTGACAAGGGGAAGGTGGTGAGCCTTGTCGGTTCCAATGCCGCCGGAAAGACCACGTTGTTAAATACGATCTCCGGATTGATCCGGCCGTGGGGCGGCAAGATCACCTTTTTGGGCGAGGATATTACCCAAATGTCGCCAAAGCGGCGGGTGGAGATGGGTTTGATCCAGTGTGCTGAGGGGCGGCACCTGTTTCCGAATATTTCTGTTTATGAAAACATCCTCCTTGGCGCTTATCCGAAAAGAGCCAGAGCGAACAAACAGAAAAATATTAACAGAGTTTTGGAGATGTTTCCAATCCTGGCACAGAGGAAAAGCCAGATGGCCGGGCTCCTTTCCGGCGGTGAGCAGCAGATGTGCGCCATTGGCCGTGCCCTTATGAGCGAGCCTGAGCTTCTCATCATGGATGAGCCGTCATTAGGACTGGCGCCCATCATCGTGCAGCAGGTCTTTGAGATCATAAGGGATATACAGCGCGACGGTGTAACCATATTTCTGGTGGAGCAGAATGTGCAGAAAGCGCTGTCCATGGCAACCTATGGTTATGTGCTTGAAAGCGGTCATGTGACGATGGAGGGCAGCGGAAGCGAGCTTTTGTCCAACAGTGACCTGCGTAAAGCTTATTTGGGGATTTAAAATTACAACAGCTATGTTGTAAAAATAAAATGGAGGTAAGGAATAATGAAAAAAAGATTTTCAGTGTTTATTGGGGTATTGTTAATCGTGGCTATGTGCTTATCAGCCTGTGTGGGCGGGGGAACGTCCGGCACAAGTACATCCGGAGGCGGATCATCGGGAAAGAGCACCACCTCAAAAAGTGAGACAAAAGCAGCCGGAGAAACAGGTAAAGCGGAAACACCGGCAGCCGATGGCAATACAGACCCGATCCGTATCGGTGTTGTGAACCCGAGAAGCGGCAAGCTGGCAGTGACAGGTACCGACGACCACTTTGGATGTATGATCGCCATTGATATGTTTAATGAAGCCGGCGGCGTCAACGGCCGTATGATCGAGCCGGTTGTGGCGGATATCCCGGATGCAGCCACGGCGCAGACCGAAATTAACCGTCTGATCCAGAATGAGAATCTGTCGGTGATCACCGGCTGTTATGGAAGCTCCATTGTGGAGGTTGTGGCGGCCATCTGTAACAGAAATAACGTATTTTACTGGGAAAATGTATCCATTCTGGACCGACTGACAGAGCAGGGCTACAAATCCGTTTTCCGTTATCATATTTCTGGATCGGAATATGGCGTTCAGGCGGCTCAGTGGGCTGAGTTTTATGCCGATAAGCTGGGAATCGCCAAAGAGGATCTCACTGTGGGAACAATCAATGAAAATGGTGATTTCGGACAGTCGATCGCCACGGGTGTGGAGCGGTATTGCAGCGAGAACGGGATCAAGCTTGTTCTTAACGAAAGCTATGAGGCTACGACCACAGATACAACGCCAGTCGTATTAAAAATGAAAGAAGCTGATCCGGATATTATTATTGCCACCTCTTATATTAATGATGGGATCGACATTACGAAGAAATGTAAGGTTTTAAATTACTCACCCAAGGTATTTTTAGGTATTGGCTCCGGTTATGGCGCTGCTGCATACTATGACACCCTTGGCGCAGATTCCCAGGGTCAGATCGACCTTGACCCGACCAATGCGCCGGTACTTGAAAATCTGGATCCGGAAATGCAGGAGCTTGCCAAGGAATTTGCCAAACGTTTTGAAGCTGAATTGGGATATGCACCTACGACTGTAGGTTATCTCGGCTGGGAGTCTACATGGATCTTATTAAATAACGTTGTTGCTCAGGTGAACGGCGATGTGGACGATCTGGACGGACTTATTGCGGCTGCAAAGGCTGTGGATATTCCGGAAGGAACCATGCCTACCGGTTACGGCTGTAAGTTCAACGATAAGGGCCAGAACGAACGGTGCGTGATCGCCAGCATGCAGTGGCAGGATGGCAAATTAGTAACCATTTACCCGGAGGAGCTTTCCAAGGCCGAACCTATCCGGATTCCCATGCCGGCCTGGGATGAACGTTAAACGAGAGCGCACACATAGATAGGGGAGACGTATATGTTCTTACAACTGATTATTTCAGGGGTGCTTCTGGGCGGCGTTTACGCATTACTTGGGATTGGACTGTCTTTGATCTTCGGTGTTTCAAAGTTTACCAATTTCGCCCACGGTGATTTTGTTATGTGCGGTATGTATATTGCATTCAGTGCATTTACCGCCTTCAGCCTGAGTCCTTACTTTTCATGGCCCATAGTGATCATCATTGCAGTTATCCTTGGAAGTATTGTCTTTTTCTTTGCAAGGTTTACCATAGGAAAACCGGGAGTCAATCAGATTTTATTTACGCTTGGATTGTCCATGGTCCTGAGGAATATTGCACTGTTATTTTACAAAGCGGACTATAAAAGTATTCCAAGTGATACGAAAAGCTTTGCCATCGGGAAGGTTTATATATCCATGGATATGCTGATCATATTTATCATCGCCGTGGTTATAACCATTGCATTCCTGCTGTTTCTTAAATACACCAACACCGGCCGGGCGATGCGGGCCGTGGGGGATGACCGGAATGCCAGCTACCTCATGGGCATATCCGTGGGAAGGATCGACTGGATCACCTTCTGTCTGGGAACGACGCTGGCCTGCATTGCCGGAGGTCTTTTGATGACCGTTTATCCGACAACGCCGACCATTGGTTCCAGCTTTAACCTGATCGCCTGGGTTATCGTGATCCTCGGCGGTCTGGGCCATCTCCAGGGGGCGTTAATAAGCGCGGTGCTTATCGGTGTCTGTGAAAATATCAGCGGCTTTTATCTTGGGGCGGATATGCGCCAGGCCGTTTACTTTATACTCTTTATCATCGTTTTGGTATTCCGGCCCCAGGGTCTGTTTGCCGGATTGGGAATGAAGAAGGTGAAACGCACATGAAAAAATTAATGACAAATAAAAAATACAGAGACTACGTGATCCTGGGCATTGTTCTTGTGCTGTTCCTTCTCGGGCTGTTTGTGGATAACCGTTTTTATCTGGACGTGCTTATATCCATCGTATATTTTGCAGTGCTGTCCTGTGCATGGAATATCATGTGCGGCTATGTGGGCGAATTATCTCTGGGCCATGTTGCTTTTCTTGGCCTGGGCCAGTATACGTGTGTACTTTTGTACACACGGCTGGGCCTGTCACCGTGGGTTGGAATGTTTTTGGGGAGTGCGGTAGCCATGCTGCTGGCATTTTTCGTGGGCGTTTTGTCCTTGCGGCTCAAGGGGCCGTTCTTTACACTCTCGACCATCGCTCTGGCCACGGTGCTGCAGATTTTTGCGGTGAAGCTGGACGGGCTTACCAATGGGGCAGCCGGTGTGACGATCCCTTATGAAACTGGCTTTATGCGGATGATTTTTGAGGGGTATAAGCCGATTTATATTTTACTGCTGATTTTACTGGCCATTGTCGTCCTTGTAACGATTTATATTAATCATTCAAAGCTGGGCTCCAACCTGATCGCGATCCGTGAAAATGATACGGCGGCGGCATCCCTTGGCGTCAATGTGTTCCGCAATAAGGTTATTGCCCTGCTGATCAGTGCATTTTTTACAAGTATTGCCGGATGTATCTATGCACAGTATGTTCTGTTCATCGACCCGGTGGGCGCTTTTAATACGACGATTTCTGAGAAAACAGCCATTCTTACACTGATAGGCGGCTCAGGCACCGTATTTGGTCCGGTAATCGGAAGTGTGATTATGACACCGCTGGAAATCTGGCTGAGGACCGTGCTCGGCAGTACGTATCAGGGCGCTTATTTGATCATTTACGGTGTGATTCTTATTTTTGTTATCCTCGTCATACCCAAAGGGATTATGGGTACGGTGAACCAGATGATTTCCAAACGGCGGACGAAAAAGCTGGAAAGCCAGGTGATTGCCGACGCAGGTTTGAAAACCGAAAGTAAAGGAAGTGTTTAAACATGGCAGTTTTATTATCGGAACGGGAGAAGCAGATTTTTGAAGAGGCAAAGGCATATGCTCTGGAGTATATTGCCCCTTATGCCGCCCAGTGGGAGGTGGATGGCGTCCTGGACAAGGACGCTGTCAGAAATATTGCGGATCATGGCTATTTTGGCGTAGGCTGTCCGAAGGCGCTGGGCGGCCGGGAATATAATTATCTGGAAACAGCCCTGACCTATGAGGGGCTGGCTCACGGGGACGGCGGCTTCGCCTTTTTCGTACAGCTCCACAATAATATTACGTGGGACATGGTGGAGTTTTATGATACAAGTGATGAGGTCCGGGCGCTGCTGCCGGATATGGTGGCAGGAAGGAAGCTGACGGCCTATGCACTCACCGAGGAAGATGCCGGGAGCGACCCGGCCATGTCCAAAAGCTATGCAAGGCTCTGCGAGGACGGCTACCATGTGTTTGGTGAAAAGACATGGATATCCAATTGCATGGACGCCGATTACTTTACGGTAATCGTCCACAATGAAACCGAGGGTGGCATGGTGATCCTGCTCATGGAGCGGGGAACAAAGGGCTTTGAGATTTGTGAAAACCGACGGCGGCTGGGCGGGAACGCCATGACCTGCGGAACGATCCGCTTTGATGATGCCGTGGTTCCTATATCCCGCTGTATGTCCAAAAACGGTTTAAAGCAGGCGTTAAGTGATATCAACGTGGCCCGTATATTTGTACCGGCCATCGGGATTGGTATGGCTCAGCACGCGCTGGATATTACGATGAAACGTCTGGCCGTCCGGGAAACCTTTGGACAGCCGGTCATTAAAAATCAGGCCATACAATTTAAGCTGGCGGAGCTTTCGGCCAAGCTGGAGGCAGCCCGGTGGCTCGTATATCATGTGGCCTCTCAGATGGATGCCGGTGAAAATATACCGGTGCCGGCGGCTATGGCCAAGCTGCTTGGCCCCAACACGGTTTGGGAGGTCGTCACAGAATGTGCACAGCTATTTGGTGCCGCCGGATTTGCTTATAATTCAGAAATATCCAGATGCGTCAATATGGCGCGGACAATGAAGATCATGGACGGCTCCACGGAGGTGCAGCAGATCGTCATTGGCCGGGCTCTGGCTAAGACCGCTCTTAAAAGTGTTTAATCAGGAGATGTGGAAGGTATGTATAAATTAGTAACAGTGGAGGAGGCTGCGGCGCTTATCAGGGATGGGGAAACCATAGCGTTTAACGGCTTCGGGTCCATGGGGTTTCCGGAGCAGATCGCTCTGGCTGTGGGTGAACGTTTTACAAAGACCGGATCACCGCGGGGGATGACCTTTTTAGCCCATGCCGGCCAGGGCGTCTGGCAAAAGGGGCGCATGGTGGAAAATATGTGTCAGCCGGGGATGGTGGATTGTCTGATTGGCGGACATATCACGCCCATGGTAAATTTATGTGAGCAGATTTCGGACAATGCCATTGAGGGCTATAATTTTCCCATGGGTATCATGTCGCATTTAATGCGGGCCACGGCGGGCCGCAAGCCTGGGATTTTGACAAAAATAGGCCTGGGAACCTTTATCGACCCGCGCTTTGGCGGGGGCGCTCTTAATGAACGCTCCAGGCGTAAGCTTGTGGAGCTGATGGAAATTGACGGCGAAGAATATTTATTTTATAAGGCGCTAAAACCGACCTGTACGATTCTTCGGGGAACAACGGCGGATCCGGAAGGGAATATTACTCTGGAGAAGGAGGCGCTTTACAGCGACGCTTATTCCACCGCTCTGGCCGTCAAGGCCTGCGGCGGAACGGTCATCTTTCAAGTGGAGCGGCTGTCCGCTGTGCCTGCGGACCCAAGAAAAGTGAAGATTCCAGGGATTCTCGTGGATTACATCGCAGTTGTACCGGAGCAGTGGATGTCTGTGATCACGCCCTACAATCCAGCCTATATCGGGGAATGGCATATGCCGGAGGAACAGGTTCCTGCCATGATCGAGGATATTAAGGAAAAAGGCACCAAGGCCGGAAGAAAGCGGGAGAGAAATCAGCTCCACGAACTCATTGCCCGCAGAGCGGCCATGGAGCTGGCGGACGGAGCCATTATCAATCTGGGTATCGGTATTCCGGAAATGATTCCTCAGGCAGCTAAGGATATGGGGCTGGATATGAAATATACGCTCACGGTGGAGGGCGGCGTCATCGGCGGTACGCCCGCGCCCAGCTTTGATTTTGGCTGTGCCGTGAACCCGGAAGTTATACAGGACATGGCGCTGCAGTTTGATCTGTATGACAGCGGATGCCTGGATGCCACTTTTGTGGGGGCTATGCAGATCGACTGCCGGGGCAATGTCAATGTGAGCAAGACCGGCGACAAGGTTATCGGTGTGGGCGGCTTTACAAACCTGACACAGTCGGCAAAAAAGGTCGTCTACTGCTTTCCGTTTACTGCCGGAGGGCTGCAGGTGGATGTGTCTGACCGAGGCATTTCGGTTGTCCAGGAAGGAAGATTCCGGAAGTTTTGCAGCCATATCGATCAGATCAGCGCCAGCGGCGATGTAGCTATGCGCGCCGGCCAGGAGGTGCTTTATATTACTGAGCGGTGTGTTTTCCGGCTTGTTGAGGGCGGGATCATGCTGACGGAGATCGCCGATGGGATTTCCCTGGAGGATGATATTCTGGCAAATATGGATTTCCGGCCGATGATCGCGGAGTCATTAAAGACGATGGAATTTGGGGGAGATCTGGCAGACGAATAGTAAAAGGAACAGCCATACAGCTTGATGATTTCGGGAGCTGTATGGCTGTTTTAATTTTAGTCCTTAAATTCCACGACTGTAACGCCAACGCCGCCCTCGCCAAATTCGCCCAGGCGGTAGGACTTGATATGGCTGGCCTTGCGCAGCTTCTGATGAACGGCATTTTTTAGTGCTCCGGTGCCCCGGCCGTGGATGATGGTCACCTGCTTTAAATGGGCCAGATAGGCGTCATCCAGATACTTATCCACCTCCGGGAGTGCTTCGTCCACAGTTTTGCCGATGATGTTCAGGCTGGTGGAAATGGCGGCGGATTTGGACATTTTGATTTTACCGGCGCCGGTCTTGTTCAGGTTTGGAGCCTTGATGACTTCCTCATCCAGCAGCTCCAGATCCTTTATGGATACCCGGGATTTGAGGATGCCCATCTGGACCATAAGATTTCCCTTGGCGTCCACGTCGGAAACGACAATGCCCTTGATTCCCATGCTGCGGACCATGACGCTGTCGCCGGGTTTCACATCGCCTGGCTTTAAGTTGGTCTTTTTGCCATTGGATTCCAGGGTGAGATGGGTGCTGACGCTGTTCAGCTTTTCCCGGACCGCGCTGCGCTTTTGCTCCATGGCCTTGCCGGAAATATTGCCGGCGGCCAGCTTGTTCATATCCCGTATAGTCTGGTCGGCAAAGTCCTTGGCTTCCTGGAGCACGGTGCGGGCCTGTTCATTGGCTTCCCGCAAAATCCGCTCTTTTTGCTGAGCCAGGTTTTCCTGCTTTGTTTCCAATTGCTTTTTCAGCGCGGAAACCTCTTCTTTGTATTTTTCGATTTCTTCCCTCTCAGTTTCAATGGTCTTGCGGCTGCTTTCCAGGTCGGTCAGCAGATCTTCAAAATCCTGGTCGGCTTTGTCCATGTTTTTGTGGGCGTCCTTGATGATGAACTCGGGCAGGCCCAGCTTTTTGGAGATGGCAAAGGCGTTGCTCTTGCCGGGAACGCCGATGAGCAGCCGGTAGGTGGGGCTTAATGTGGCCACGTCAAATTCGCAGCAGGCATTGCAGGCCCCCTTCTGGGAGAGGGCGAAAACCTTCAGCTCGCTGTAATGGGTAGTGGCCATGGTGGTCACGCTGCGGATCAGGAAGTTTTTTAATATGGCAATGGCCAGAGCCGCGCCCTCGGTGGGGTCGGTGCCGGCGCAGAGCTCATCCAGCAGCACGAGACTGCGGTAGTTGGATTCGTTGAGTATTTTTACAATGTTGGTCATATGGGAGGAGAAGGTACTGAGGCTTTGCTCAATACTCTGCTCGTCACCGATGTCCGCAAAGACTTCCTCAAATACGGCCAGCTCGGAGTTGTCAAAGGCCGGGATATGCAGGCCGGCCTGACCCATGAGGGTGAACAGGCCAATGGTTTTTAAGGAGACGGTCTTACCGCCAGTGTTGGGGCCGGTGATGATGAGCAGCTTGAAATCTCTGCCCATGGTAATGTCTATGGGAACGACCTTTTTCTTATCAAGCAGCGGATGACGCGCTTTTTTTATGTGGATATATCCGTTTTCGTTAAATTTGGGCTCGCTTCCGCTGTAAATACGGGAGAGTCCGGCTTTGGCAAAGATGAAATCCAACTGGGTCAGCACCGTGACGTTGCTGCTAAGCTCCTCGGTAAATTCGCCGGCCCGGGCGGAAAGCTCGGCCAGGACCTTTTCGATTTCTTCTTTTTCTTTGACCTCCAGCTCGCGCAGGTCATTGTTCAGCTTCACCACGGCCATGGGCTCGATGAACAGAGTGGACCCGGAGGACGACTGGTCATGGATCATACCCTGGACCTGGCTGCGGTATTCCGCTTTCACCGGAAGGCAGTAGCGGCCGTTGCGCATGGTGATGATGTTGTCCTGGAGCTTCGCCCCCACACTCTGGGAGTTGACCATGGAGTTTAACTGGGTGCGGATGCGGTCATTGGTGAGACGGATGCTGCGCCGCACCGATTTCAGGGCGGGGCTGGCGTCGTCGGCAATCTCCTCCTCGGAGATGATGCACCGCTTGATTTCATTGTTCAGAGGGCTTAAAGGTTCTAGGACGGAAAACATGGCGTCTAGACTGTCCTGTGGGGTGTCGGCATTTTCCTGGCGGGAATAAGCCTTGACCCGAAGGGCCACGTCCAGACATGCCGAAAGCGCCAGAAGCTCGGGGATGTTTAAGGTGGAGCCCACCTTCAGCCGGAGCAGGGAGCCGCGAATGTCCTTTAGCCCGGAAAAGGAGATGCTTCCCTTGGCGTAGATCCGCGTCAGGGCGTCGCTGGTCTCCATCTGGGTCCGGCAGATTTCGCCCAGGTCCGTGGAGGGCATGAGCTTTTTACATAAATCCTTGCCCATGGGAGAGCTGGCGCACTCAGTAAGCTTCTCGATGATTTTATTATATTCTAATATTCGGAGTGCTTTTTCATTCATTATATATATCACCTGTGATTTTCTATTTTGCTGATCATAAAATATTGTAACCTATTTGGGGATAAAAGGGAAGGGCCAGAAAACAGGATTTATGGAAATGATTTTATGGAAAGTAAGCTTGACATTTTGCTGACGCATGCTATAATGGGGGTATGGAAAGTATACTTTCCATAAGGAAGGAGGAAGCTGTGAAAAATCGATTGGAACAATTACGAAAGCAACGAGGTATTAAGCAGGAAGATTTAGCTTCCGCTCTGGAGGTGTCCCGCCAGACGATTGGTTCTTTGGAAAATGGACGATACAACCCTTCCATTCAGCTTGCTTTTAAGATTGCGAAATATTTTGGAATGCTTATTGAAGACATTTTCATTTATGAGGAGGAAGAATGATATGAAAAGTAAAGACGGTATGAAAAGTAAAAAGGTAATATGGTATCTGGGCTATGTTGTTGCCCTGGGGATCGTGCTGCTCATCGTATTGACGGATTTTCCCAATGTGGTGGATATCGCTTTGTGTTTTACATTTGCAGTTGTATTTGCGGTTTCCCATGTAAACCTTTTTCAAGAGAAAATGTTGAAAACCGATAAGGATTATAAAATCAATGTTATGGATGAACGCAACATTGCTATTAAGGAAAAAGCAGGGAATGCTGCCAATATGATAAATACCTTACTCCTGGGAGCTGCCACCATGATTTTTATAGCCATGAACTATATTGTGCCGGCTGTTATACTTGGCGTAGTGGTGTTGATTCAGCCAGTGATACTGCTGGTGGTAAGTCAGGTGATCGAAAAGAAAATGTAGCTGTTACGGAGCGGAACCGTTAAAAAAAGTGTCGTGGAAGATGAATGCAGTGGAACAATGCCTGTAAAATGTAAGGGGAGGTAACGTATGAGAGAGGATATCAGGGAAAAGAATATCGCAATGTTTAAGAAAACGCTTGACATAGCGAAAAAAGGAAGATACACGAAGGACGGGAAAAGTATAAAATTGATATTACCACCCGACAAAATGCGGGAGGTTATCCCTCTTTCGCCAGAGGACGTGGAAAAGCTCAGTGAAAAGCAGGCGGATAAATCGGTAGCTTTTGTCACGGGCCGCGTTGGCGTCACGGTAAGCCCAGCAGATTCTTTTGGGGCGGCTATGGAGATGGCGAAGCATCGGGGCAATGGTGTCCGGGGAAAATACAAAGTTCTCGTGCTGAATTTTGCCAATCCGGTCCATCCGGGCGGCGGCGTGAGCCGGGGAGCCAGTGCCCAGGAAGAGGATCTGTGCCGTAAAAGTACACTGTATTTATCGCTGAAAAGTGAAAAGGCAAAGCGTATGTATGACTATAATTACCAGTTGGAGGACTATTTGGCATCGGATTACATGCTGCTTTCGCCCAATGTGGAGATCATAAGAGGAAGTGATGGCGAGCTTTTGCCGAAAACCCAGGTGGTAGCCGTGCTGACGGCGGCAGCACCGATGGTTTCCCGCGGAAGGCTGACGGTTTCCCAGGCCGTGTTAAACGATCTATTGCGCCGGCGTATCCGGGGAATCCTCCATGTGGCGGCGCAGTATGGCTACTCGTATTTGATCCTTGGCGCGTGGGGCTGCGGCGCCTTTGGAAATGACGCCGAAAATATGGCCCGTCTTTTTTATGAGGAGATCAAAGGGTTTTCTGTTCCTGTTCAGGACGTGGGTATGGTCCATACCGCAAAGGACTATTTTAACCGGATTGAGTTTGCGGTATTGGACCGCACCCGCGAGCAGTATAATTACAAAAGCTTTGAAAAGTATTTTGGTGATTTTTATGCCGATGAGAGAATTGCGGAATATCAGAGGATAGAAGCGGTGAAAAAGTCAAAGGATGTATGGCTGGACCGGTTTTACGGCTGTCTTATGGGCGGTGCTGCGGGGGATGCTCTCGGTTATCCTGTGGAGTTTATGCGCAGAAATGAAATATTGAGAAAATATGGCCCCAGGGGGATCGAGGACTATAAGACAGTCCATGGAAAGGCTTTGATTTCCGATGATACCCAGATGACCTTATTTACCGCAACCGGTTTACTTTCTGTTTCTACCCGAAAGGCACTGAGGGGGATTCGGGTGAATCCGACCGATGGTGTATGGAAATCCTATGAGGTCTGGTATCGTATGCAAATGGTTAATAACGTTTTGCCTGGGGATCAGCGGGGCTCATGGCTGAAAGATGTGCCGGAGATGGCAGCCTCAAGAGCCCCGGGAAATACATGCTTATCGGCATTGGCCGGCGGCCGGTCGGGATCGGTGGATCATCCCATCAATAACAGTAAAGGCTGCGGCGGTATTATGCGGGTGGCTCCGGTAGGGCTGTATTTTAATAGGAATCCGAAAGAACAGGATCAGATTGAGTACGTTGACCGGCTGGGAGCTGAGGTAGCGGCTCTTACCCATGGCCACGCCCTGGGGTATTTGCCGGCGGCCGTATTGGTGCATATAATCAACCGTATTATGTATGGTGGATGCACGGAGGGCGAAGGGCTGGATGCCATTGTGAAAGAAAGTCTGATTTATCTGCGCAGACTCTATGGCGGCGGAAAATATACGACGGCACTGTGCCGTCTGGTGGAAAAGGCTATGGAGTTGGCGAAAAATGATCGGCCGGATGCGGAAAATATATGCGCTCTTGGTCAGGGCTGGGTGGCCGAGGAGACATTGGCTATCGCTGTTTATTGCAGCTTACGGTACCGGGATGATTTCTCAGGGGCGCTCTGCGCTTCCGTAAATCACGATGGCGACAGCGATTCCACGGGGGCTGTTACCGGTAATATTGTCGGCGCGCTGGTGGGCTATGAGAGGATTCCTAAAAAGTGGAAGAATGGGCTTGAATGCTCGGATGTGATCATGGAGATCGCACAGGATCTATGCTACGATTGTCTCATGCGTGAATATGGAGATTACCGCGATGAGGAATGGATACAAAAATATTTGTACTATTCAGCTGTGGTGGAGCGGGGGTGAAACGAGATGTTGGTGTGCGAAGTAACGAGCCGCAGAGGGAATTCACCTCTGTGGCTGCCGCGCCCCGGGGAGGCGAAGCAAATCCCCGGGAAAGTGAACCTACCTATTTAAACAGGGCCATAAATTCATGTATGGGTTTGGAAAATCTGGCTCCGGTGTTCCATATCAGGTAAAGATTGGAATAGAAGGGCGGCGTGATTTTCTTTACTAAAACGCCCGGGTCACGGATGAGCAGGGAGGAAGTATAGGGCATAATGGCGGCGCCCACGCCGTTGAGCGCCCACTCGATGGACGTGGTGATATTATCATTGAGACAGATGATATTGGGCTGCAAGTGCTCTCGTGCGCACTGCTTCATAAAATATTCATCATAACGGCGGTGGAGAATCAGAGGCAGGGCGGCCGCATTCTTTAAGGAAATCGTCTCATCCTCCAACGTATTAAAAAGTTCGGGACGGCCAGCCACCACAAAGAAATCGTCTGTTTCATTGTCAGGAAAACGGGGCGTATTGGTAATTTTTGTAAACTCGTATAAATCGCGATTGAAGGGCTCGCGTAATATGCCCATATCAATGACGTGGTTATTGAGAAGTTCCATAATGCGAAAACTATTGCCATCATAGATGTTAAAAATAGCATTGGGGTAAGTTTTTTTAAATGTACCAACGATACCTGGCAGCAGGTTGTGATTGACACTGCTTACTGTGCCAATGTTAATATGAATCGAGGTAGCACGGGAGCGTTGCTTGATTTCTTTTTGGGTCTTTGTGACAAGTGCCAGAATCTGATTGGCCATATCCTCCAGGTAGGCGCCCTCATCGGTAATACGCATATTGTGGGCCTCGCGGATAAAAAGCGCCACATCAAGCTCCTCCTCAAGAAGCTTGAGCTGATAGCTTAAGGGTGGCTGGGACATATGGAGCAACTGTGCGGCTTTTGTAAGATTTCCGGTTTCCGCAATTTTCAAAAAGTATATGAGCTGTTTGATTGTCATAAAATCACCTGTGTCTCTCTTAATCATTAGTTTTTGTATGCAGTAACATTCCCGGAGCCAATTCTCTATGGATTATTGGTCTGAAATCCGTGTGAATCGATATTTTGAATTATAGACAAGTTTTCAAGGAAATCAAGACAAAATTTTATAAATATAAAAAATATATACGTACAAATAAAAAAAGTATTTTACGGCGGCGAAAAAAAGTTTTATGATAAATAACCATAAGAACGAGGATGTTTGAAATAAATCCCCGTTCTTTTTTTGCGACTGCCGCGAACCGGCAAATCGTTGCAACGAGTCAAAAAGGAGGAACGTCCTGCGGCAGTATTGTAAAGGTAGTCAGCGACTGCGAGCTGGTGCTTACGTCTTTACCAAATCCCGAAATTGTTCGCAAGGTGATGCTTTCATCGGATGGTATTTTAAACAACTGTCAGGCCGGAGTCTGTGTGCTGGATTTAAGCAGTGTGGATCCGGAAACATCCAGAGATATTTATTCTGTGGCACGGGAGTTGGATGTTGATTATGCTGATGTGCCTGTGAGCGGCGGCGTCAAAGGGGCTGCGGAGGGAACGCTGACGCTGATGTTTGGTGGAGAAAGGCGTGTGTACAGTAAAGTTCTGCCGATGCTTCGTTGTATCGGGAAAAAAATCATATACACAGGCGCTGTGGGCAACGGCGATGCGGCCAAGGTTGTGAATAATCTGCTTCTTGGATGTAATATGGCGGCCATTTCCGAAGCTTTGAATCTGGGCCGACAGCTGGGCCTTTCGCTGGAAACGATGGAAAGGATTATTTTCCAAAGCTCTGGAAACAGCTATGCCTTCAGTACAAAAGTAAAAAATTTTGTTATGAAGGACGATTATGAGGGAGGTTTTGCTCTGAATCTGGCCTACAAGGATATGAATCTGGCGGTGGATGCATCAAAAAGTCTGAGTGTTCCCATGCCCATGACCGCGGCGGCTCTTCAGCTGTATGTCATGGCCCGGGGAATGGATCTGGGGAATAAAGATATTTCCTCAGTTGTCAGGGTTTGGGAAAATAGAAAGTAACAGCTCAGAGAAATCAAACTGTTACAGTAGAAATCATACAGGGAGGAAATCAAATGGATAGAGTGATCATAAAAAATATCGGAACACTGGTGACTGGAGATATAGCGCACCCCATAAGCGAAGCTAAAACTATCGTTATTGAGGACGGGCATATTGCGATCATGGGGAGTGAGGATTACGGAGAGGCGCAGCTGGTGATCGATGCCAATGGAACTACCGTAACACCGGGGTTTTTCGATTCCCATGTACATACAACAATTGGTGATTACGGCCATCGCCAAAAGACCGATGGTATTATTACCTCGGAGCTTCACGGTGGTGTGACAAGCGTTATATCAGCAGGAGAAGCCCATATGCCCGGTCGCCCCACAGATCCGGAGGGTGTCAAAGCCATGGCTGTTTTATGCGCCAGGTCTTTTGCGAAAAAACCGCCGTCCTCCGTAAAGGTACATGGCGGGGCGCTTATACTGGAAAAAGGCCTTGTGGAAAAGGATTTTGAATATTTAAGTTCTCAGGGAGTTTGGCTGGTAGGTGAAATCGGTCTGGGCAGTGTAAAGGACCCGGAAGAAGCGGCGATGATGGTGGAGTGGGCGCATAAATATGGCTTTAAGGTGCAGATGCATACCGGCGGCACGTCCATCCCAGGTTCGTCTACAGTGACGGCGGCGGACGTTATTTACACAAAGCCGGATGTGGTTTCCCATCTCAACGGTGGTCCTACGAGTATATCCATGGCTGAGGTGGATAAAATCATGGCGCAGACAGAATTTACACTGGAGTTGGTACAGTGTGGTAATTTTAAGATGATGGACTATTGTCTGCGGCATGCGGCGGACCAGGGGATATTGAACCGTATTATTTTTGGTAACGATGCTCCCAGCGGAACGGGCATTATTCCCCTGGGAATCATACGAAATATATGCTTTGCGGCATCCCTGTCGGGGATTGCACCGGAAATGGCTATCTGTATGGCAACGGGAAATACAGCCAGAGCTTATGGGCTAAATACCGGAATTTTGGAGGTGGGGCGGGAGGCGGATCTGGTCATTATGGATGCTCCATTGGGAAGTGTGGGCGAAACGGCGCTGTCCGCTTTGTCTTGTGGTGATATCCCCGGAATCAGTGCCGTGCTTATAAACGGTAAACTCGTGGTGAAAAAAAGTAAAAACACGCCGCCGGCGAAGCGGCAGATAAAGTAGGAGGATGAACGATGGCAATAAAACCTGAAGTACGAAAAGTCGTAACCAATGTGGAGTTCTGGGGCAATATTTGACGGAGATTGCTGTGGGAATTTTAGATAAAGAACAGATCAACAGCTATGGTAAAGGTGCCATTATCGGAGAAAATGGCGAGCTGGAGCATGGGGCGGCAATATTACACTCGGCATGAGCGCGGCAGCTTTGATCATGCCCGCGGCTTTTATGATTGGCGGATATCCGGTGCTGACGTTTTTTAATACTACGCCCAATATTTTATGCTACGATACGAAAAAGCTGGCGGCTGCGGACTTTCTTAAGGTGGGTCTGCCCATATCAGTGATTGCCTGCGCGGTTTATATCGCCTGTGTGCTGTGGATTTGGCCAGCGGTCGGCGCAATATAGGATTAAAAAGCTGCTCCATATAAAAATAAGATACGGCTATTCAAAAAAAATATTTTACATTTGAAAAATAAGATGCTATTATCCCATATATCAAAAACAGGACGAGGAAGTCGCTAAATGATTTCTCCGTCCTTTTTTTTTATTGAAGAACATAATGAGAAAGGGATGATATGAAAATGAAAGCAGTTGTTTATAACGGTATCAATGACTTCCGGCTGGAGGAACGGCCGGAGCCGGAGCTTTTAGAGGAAACAGACGCTATTGTCAAGGTGACGCTGGCCTCCATCTGCTCCAGTGATATACATATTAAGCATGGCGCGGTGCCGCGGGCAGTGCCGGGAACCATCGTCGGCCACGAATTTGTGGGCCGGGTCTGTGCGGTGGGCTCTGAAGTGAAAAAATTCCGGCCGGGCGACCGTGTGGCCGTTAATGTGGAAACCTTCTGTGGCCAGTGTTTCTTTTGCCGACATGGATTTGTTAATAACTGTAACCATGAACATGGCGGCTGGGCGCTGGGATGCCGAATCGACGGTGGTCAGGCTGAATACGTAAGGATTCCCTTTGCCGATAACGGACTTACAAAGATTCCTGAGAATGTATCCGATGAATCCGCGCTTTTTGTGGGAGACATACTGGCCACTGGCTACTGGGCGGCGTCCATCGGGGAAATCCGGCCGGCGGACACAGTCGTTGTTCTGGGTGCAGGGCCTACGGGATTGTGTACGCTGGAATGTATTAAGCTTTACGGGCCGGCTTCAGTTATCGTAGTTGATACGGATGAGGAACGGTTGGCGTTGGCTTTATCCAAAGGCATTGCTGATGTGGGTATCAATCCTCTGACGGAGGATGTGGAGCGCGCGGTGCTTTCAAAAACCGGCGAAAGGGGCGCTGATGTGGTCTTCGAGGTAGCTGGTGGAAGGGATACATTTCAGAGCGCCTGGAAGGTGGCCAGGCCGAATGCCGTGGTGTGTATAGTGGCACTGTATGAGGAAGCCCAGATGCTGCCGCTGCCGGACATGTACGGTAAAAACCTTATATTTAAAACCGGGGGCGTGGACGCTTCCCAGTGTGATGATATTATGCGGCTGATCGAATGCGGGAAAATCCGTACGGACTTTTTGATTACCCATAGGGAAAAGCTGGAAAATATAATGGATGCCTATGACATCTTTGAGCATAAAAAGGATCATGTGATTAAATTCGCCATTGAACCGTAAACCTGTGGCTGGTAAAAGCCGGAGAACGGCAGGCCGTCATACACATATAGCATAAAAGAAATGAGGTAAGGGATATGAAAAAGAAATTATTAGCAATGGTTATGAGTATGATTTTAGTTCTGAGCATGAGCGCCTGCGGCAGCGGCGCGGGAAATAGTACCGGGGGTAAAGATACTGTAGCAGGGAAACAGAGCGCAGCGGCAACGACAGGTACTCAGGACACGGCAGTGAGCACGGATGCGGTGGATATGGAGAGCATGAAGGAATCCATTACCGAGGCGTCAGGCAGCGGCGCAGATCGTGGGGATACAGTAAAGGTTGGCCTTCTGGCCGCATCCAGTGGCGGAACCTCTGTGCTGGACGGCTACATTGCCAATGCTGTGATGATGGCTGTGGATGAAATCAATGGGGCCGGCGGTATCAACGGTAAGCAGATCGAGGTCGTCCGTGAGGATTACGCTTCCGACCCGGCCACTGCTGCAGAAAAGGCGGAAAAGCTCATCGTCAACGACAAGGTAGTATGTATTCTCGGTGTAGTTTTATCCTCCTGCCGTCAGGCCGTTTTGCCGGTCGTTGAGAAATACGATAATCTGCTTATATACCCCACAGATTATGAGGGGTTGGAACAGTCGGACAATATCATTTACGTTGGTTGTCTGCCAAATCAGCAGATTCAGACCATTGCTCCATATATCACTGAAAATCTTGGCACAAAGGTCTATCTTATTGGAAATGATTATCTGTATCCACGTTCAACGTTGGCTCAGATGAGAGCTATGCTTGAGGAAAATGGCGCTGAGGTTGTGGGCGAAGAATACGTAGCTATGGATGAAACGGACTATACAGCATCTATTACAAAAATGGTTAATGCCGCTCCGGATGTGGTCTTTTCTGTCCTGGTCGGCGATTGTATTACTGCATTTCAGAAGCAATATGCCCAGTATGGCATTGAGGATATTAAGATGTTTCATTTATGCCTGGATGAATCCGGCGCAGCAGCTATTGGCGTGAATAATTGCCAGGGCGTTTATTCCGGTCAGACCTACTTCTCCACGGTGAAAACACAGGCCAATGAAATTTTTAGTGCAAAATATCAGGAACTCTACGGTACTGTACCTACTGTCTATGCCAGCAGCGGCTATGTGGCTGCCAATCTGATGGCCGCAGCTATGAGTAAGCTTGGCGATATCTTCACAACCGGTGAGTTGGTCAACGCGTTTCATGGCACTACTTTTGAGGGCCCCGGAGGACTTGTCACTGTGGAGGACAATAATCACTGTACGGTGACGCCGCGTATCGGCCAGGTCAATGCAGACGGTCTGTTTGATGTTTTATTTGAGGCAGCCGAGCCGGTAGCTCCGGATCCCTACGCCGGAGAAAAATATTACACGTCAGAATAGGTATGGCACGGCTTAAAAAGCGATTGAAAGAATAAACGAATGAAGTAATGAACGGTAAGGGAGGCATAGTTATGCTGGTGACTTATATTATTAACGGTTTAATGACGGCCGCTTCATTGTTAATGCTGTCCATGGGTATGGCGATTATTTTCGGGATTATGAATGTGGTGAACTTGGCACATGGCGAATTGATTATCATTGGGGCCTATGTCTCCTATACTATGATCGAGATCCTGCGTCTGCCTTTTGCCATTGCGCTCATCAGCTCCTTTGTGGTGACGGCCATTCTGGGGATGATCATTGAAAAAATCATTATTAAAAAGCTCTACGGCAAGGTGGCGGAAACTCTGCTGGTGACCTACGCGCTGTCTATGATATTCCAGCAGGTCATTAAGCTGATCTATGGCGCTGGCTATATCCATCTGGAATCGCCAGTGACCGGAGCTGTTAAGGTGGGTAAAACCATTATGCCGAAATATTATATTTGTATTATTATAGTAGCCATCGCCATGTTTGTGGTGACTTTGCTTCTATTTAATAAAACAAAGCTGGGAATGCAGATCCGGGCTGTGAGCCAGAACCGGACCATGGCCGCGTGTCTGGGGGTTAATGTAAAGAAAATTGATACGCTGACCTTTGCCTACGGCGCCGGCCTCACCGGACTGGCGGGATGCATCATCGCTCCGATTAATTCCATATCACCGTTTGCCGGAGCCAATTATATTACCGATTCATTTATGGCCGTAGTTCTGGGCGGTGTGGATACACTGTTTGGCACAGTGGTGGGTGCTTCCATCATCGGTGAGAGCAATGCCGTTATCGGTGGTTTTATGGATACTGTTTTTGCCGAGATGATCGTCGTTTTTGCTGTTGTTATCATCATCCGGTTCCGCCCCAAGGGGCTTATTGTGAAAGAAAGGAGGTAGAGCTATGAAAACAAAAAAGCTTTTATCCCATATACCGGTGCTTGTTTACATTGACATCGCCGTTTTCGTGTTTCTGGCTTTATTTCCTTTATTTGCCAATGAATTTCGACTTCAGATTATGGCTAAATGCCTCTGCTATATCGTTTTTGCGTATTCGCTCGATCTGATTTGGGGCTATGTGGGGCTCATGAGCATGGGCCATGCAGTATTCTTCGGTATTGGCGCCTATGTGGTAGCCATCGGCTATTCTATGGAAAACGGCGTTCCTACCTATATGACAAGTCTCGGCTTTATGAAAGCCCCGGAGCTTTATTATGTGTTGGCCCATAAGCCGGTAGCCTTTTTCGGAGCGCTCATCGCCTGTGGAGCGGTGGCGGGGATACTTGGAGCCTTTTTGTTTACAAAAAAGGTGAACAGTGTCTATTTTTCATTGATCACCTTCGCCCTGGCTCGTGTATTTCAACTGCTCATTAACAATCAGCAGCGCTTTACTGGTGGCGCCAACGGCATTACCCGGGTATCCCGAAAATTGATTTTTGATGTGGAAATCCCGCAGAATATTTATTATTTTATACTCCTTGGAATAACCGTCATGGTCTATCTGTTTTGCCGTTTCCTTACGGGCAGCAGGTTTGGCCTGGTTCTTGAAGCTGCTCGGGAAAATGAAGGCCGATTGAGCTTTTTCGGATATAACGTGACCAGGTTCAAGGTTATCATTTTTATTATTTCGGCGGTGATTGCCGGGATGGCCGGCATCATGTTCACCACCTCCCAGTCTTTTATCGGTCCGGCTAATGTGGGGATTTCCGCCTCCACAGCTGTTATCGTATGGCTGGCTCTGGGAGGCCGGGGGAATCTGACCGGAGCCACCGTGGGAACACTGGTGTTGTGCTGGGCGGAAAGTCTGTTTTCTGAGCAGCTGACCGATTACTGGTACATTATTTACGGACTGCTCATACTTGTAGTGGTATTTTTTATACCTAAGGGAATTGTCGGCCAGCTGGAAGCCTGTTTATATAACCGTAAGGCCTCAAAGGAGCATAATCAGAGGATGGAAATATCGAAGGGCGGTGAGCTTTGATGACAGAAATTGTGAAGGATATTAATGAAACAGGAAATAATCGCCTTGTGATCAAGGAACTGTGTGTCCAGTTTGGCAGCTTTGTGGCTGTGGATCATGTAAATCTCATGGTGGAGGATGGGGAAACCAGGGTCATTATCGGGCCCAATGGTGCGGGAAAAACAACCCTTTTGGATTTGATTACAGGTAAGACAAAGGCCACGGGGGGCACTGTGGAATTTCGGGGCCACTCCCTGATTGGACGGGATACATCACACATATGCCGGAGCTGCCATGTAGGCCGCAAATTTCAAGGGCCTAATGTGTTTAATGAATTAACGGTGATAGAAAATATGCGCCTGGCCCTTATGGGGAATGACAATTTTCTTGGCTATCTGTTTCGTCGGCAATCCCGGGAGGAGGCGGAGAAAATACATCGCTGTTTGGACGCGGTTAATCTGCTCGACTATGAGAATGTGAAGGCTGTATCCCTCTCCCACGGACAGAAGCAGTGGCTGGAAATCGGCATGGTGATTTTGCAGGACGCCCGTTTGGTAGTTCTTGACGAGCCTACTGCTGGCATGACTGCCGAAGAAACTTTTAAAACCGGTGAGATGATTAAGAAAAATCTGGCCGATAAGACGGTTCTGGTTATTGAGCATGACATGGACTTTGTACGACAGATTGCCCAGAAGGTGACGGTGCTCCATATGGGGAAGGTGTTGGCGGAGGGAACCTTTGATGAGGTGGAAAATGATCCGAAGGTCATTCAGGTTTATCTAAAGCAGGATGATGGGGAGAGAGGAGGCGTTGAGGAATGCTTGAATTAAAGGATTTGCATGTAAGCTATGGCAAGAGCCGAGTGATCAATGGCGTTGATTTCTCCATGGGGATGACCGAAAAGGTGGCGTTACTTGGACGAAATGGTGTGGGAAAAACCACGCTGCTTAAAAGTCTCATTGGTATTCTCCCGGCCGCTGGGGGCAGTATTACCTGTGATGAAAAGAAGCTGAATAAAAAAAACAGCTATGAACGTTCCAGAATGGGCATTGCCTACGTGCCGCAGGGGAGAGAGATTATACCGGACTTTACTGTCCGCGAAAATCTGGAGCTGGGTGGTATAAATCTGCCGGGGAATCTTGTGAAGGACCGTATAGATGAGGTGCTGACTTATTTTCCCGCGTTGAAGGTTCATTACATCCGAAAGGGCGGCGTTCTGTCTGGCGGGCTCCAGCAGCAGCTGGCCATTTCCAGGGCTTTGATGTCACATCCGAAAATATTGTTGCTGGACGAACCCACGGAAGGGATTCAGCCGAATGTAGTTTCGGAGATCGCAGGGATTCTCAACAAGATTCACGAGGACCTTAATATTGGGCTCCTTTTGGTGGAGCAGAATTTGAAATTTGCCTTTAAAATATGTGATACTTATATATTGATGCAAAAAGGGCAGATTGTTAGCCGCGGGAAGCGCGGGGAGTTGACAGAGGATATTATAAAGAAATATCTGACAGTTTAGATATGGCGTTATTATGACTGACAGACAATTCAGATAAGAGGTTACCATGTGATATATGGCAGGGCCAGCCCCTGGTTTAATGGAGGTGCTTTCAATGAGAATATATGAAGATATTATGAATGTGGCAGTGGTTAATTTTCGGCAGGTGTGGGGGAATAAGGAAAGTAATCTGGCAAGAATTAAAGGATATATCCGGGCAGCGGCCAGAGCTGGGGCCGATTTGGTAGTTTTTCCGGAAATGGCCCTCAATGGTTATGATGATGAGAGCGACACGGAAAAAGAACAGAAAATGCAGATTCGTCAGGCGGAGCTGATCCCGGGCCCTTCCACAAATGCGGTGGCTGAGCTTACAGTAGAGTATGGCATTTATGCAGTGTTTGGCATGGCCGAGTTGGATGGCGATGGATCTGACAAGGTATATAACACGGCGGCAGTTTGCGGTCCTCAGGGGGTTATCGGCTCTTATAAAAAGATCCATCCGGCTCTGGCAGAGCAGTGCTGGTGCGAACGTGGCAGCGAACCATTCGCCTTTGAAACGCCCTGGGGGCCCGTTGGAATCGGTATCTGTTATGACACTTATAATTTCCATGAACTAATGCGCTATTACGCGGCCAGCGGCTGCCGCCTTTATTTAAATCCAACAGCCATTGGCCCCAGCGCGCGCCATGACTGGAGGGATTATTACCTGGGTGGCCTGAAGCAGGGGGTCAACGCCTGTGAGATATTTATTGCCAGCTCAAATCTGATAGGGAATAATATGGTAGATGAGGATGAGGGTGGAAGCCTTGGTAATATCATGGAAGCCGGTTTGGGCTTTGGCGGCGGCAGTATGATTCTGGGTCCGGGTCTCTCGGAAAAAATTCATATCTATGGCGGAGATGTGGATGCTCTTGACGAAGGTTTTTTTATGGCAACTATAGATTTGACGTTGGCAAGCCGGAGAAATTTCAAGTTGGATCCGGTAAAGGGTTGTCCGGATTATCGGCCGGATATTTATAAAAAGCTGAATGAAAGGCTGCTGGAGACAGCTTATTGGAAGCAGTTTTCCTAATTGCTGGTGGAGCAAACGGCTGTTTCAAAAGGATGGGAGGAAAAGAAATGGCAAATTACGTGATTACCATAGCAAGGGGGTTTGGAAGCGGAGGACTGGATGTGGGCCAGCGGCTTTCAAAGACTTTGGGGATTCCCTGCTATGAGCGTGAAATACTAGAAATGGCTGCTGAAAGGACCGGACTGGATGTGGGGCTGTTTATGCAGGCGGATGAGAAAATAAGAAAAAAATATATTCTTAAAAATATAAAAACCATTCCCACCCACTATGTGGTGGAACCTACGGAAAAAGATTTTGTATCCGACGATAATCTTTATAATATCCAGGCTCAGATCATCCGATCCCTGGCCAATACGACCTCGTGCATTATCGTGGGCAAATGTGCAGATCATGTACTGCAGGGTTTTGGGAATGTAATCAGTATATATGTGGAGGCTCCCAGAGATTACTGCGTCCGGTCAGTGACAGAGAAGCTGAATGTTTCAGAGAAGAAGGCCCATCAGCTTATCCGATCCACGGATAATTACCGGGCGAATTACTACCGGTATTATACGCGGGGGAAGGATTGGACCAACCCTGTCAATTATGATCTGGTGATCAATACCGGACGGGTGGGGCGAAGGAAGTGTGTGGAGATCATAAGAAATTACGTGGCGTTGAAATTCCCATGGTATATGGATGCGATGGATATTATGACATCTGAAAAGAAAATGTAAATTCAATGGTAATTAAAACGTGCAGTATGGTGGATGGCCATACTGCACGTTTTATGCGCGAAGCAACAAGCCGCAAGGGTGAGCTGGCTCACCCTTGTGGCGACTGCCGCGATCCATCGAAGCGAAGCGGAGACGGATGGGCGAAGCAACGGCTGCAAAGCGGCGATGAATGTGGTGTTTCAAAGACATAATGTGCGCTTAATGCTTACGCATTTTGATATATCTGCGCAGCGTATCGATTAAAAACAGCCGCCCCTGATCAGAGAGACGATCGATCAGAAGGTCAAGCTCATAATCGGCCGTATAATTCAGGTCTGCTTTAGGCATATTAACAGGCCGACTGAGAGTGGACGCCGGATTGGACGGACTGTCAGCGGATGTCGGATTGGTCCGACTGAGAGCGGACGCCTGGTCCGTTCGGCTTTGGGCGGATGTCAGATTGGTCCGACTGAGAGCGGATGCCATATCCGCATTGGCATTCGCATCGTAAGCCCCCGAATCCTCCCCGGCGCCGGGCAGCCCTTTAAAGAAATCGTTGATGGGGGTATCCAGGGCCGCACTGATATAATAGAGCAGAATGGCAACGACCATGGTTTGTCCGGTTTCAAGCCTGCTGATTCGCCCCTTTTCGATACCGAGCATATCGGCGAGCTGTTTCTGAGTATATCCTGCGGCTTTTCGGGCTGTCTTTATATTTTTCCCAATACATTTTTTGAATGAGATCGTCTCGGACATAGGAACCCCTCCTTATGAACGTTTGTATTTATTATTTGAATGTTTCGCATTTATTATAGTGTATCAATTGGAAAAAATAATGTGAAATAAGTAAAGTGACAATAACTATTATGACTAATATATTGAATTGCAAAATGTTGACAATGCATTTGCACTGCACCTATAATTAAGCTAAGGATGAAATGCAGGGAGGCCATAACCGTTCAGTTGGGCCGGACTGTTATGCCAGACCATCAATTTTGATGAGTAATGTGGTCCAGATAGTAATCAAATTAAATGTGTGGAGGTTTTTTATGGGGAGAAAAAAGTATTATTCAGTATCGTTTTGGATAAAAATAATTTTGTTGCTCATTGTCATTCCAAGTATTGCGGCGTTGATTTATGTAAACTCAAGGATGCGTGAAAGCCTGAGACAGCAGGCTGCGTCTGTGAGTGGTGATATGCTGGGGCTTTATATGGAGCAGTTGGACGGGATGTTTGAGGATGTGGATATTTATTTGACAGGCATGATGTCCGATAATCAAAATATTGTGAATTTGCAGCTTCAGACGGATCGCAATGACCGGCAGTTGACAAAATTTGCGCTTCATCAGGACCTTGTGGCATCTACGGTGAGTCAGCCGAATGTGGGCGGTTTTTTTGTATATTCCTGTCCGTTGGGGATGGAGGATGATTTTTTTAATAGTGTGAATACTTTAAAAGATTCCGGTTCCGAAAATCTGGACGGGAAAAGAATACTGAAAAAAATGACCAGTAAAATTGTGGATGGTACTCTGGATACATCCACCTGGTTTCGTTGGAAGCTGGGGGATTCCTACTATCTGCTTCGGATCGTCTATGACCGCAATACGTGGCTGGGCTGCTGGGTAGGGTTAAATGATCTGGTCCATCCACTGGAAAAGCTTAATTTGGGGGCAGAAGGTTTTTCTGTCCTGACGTCTGGCCAGGGCCAGATCCTTACAGATAATCCGACGGATATGGTCATGCTGGATATCAATGAAAACTATCGGGATATCGAACCGTTTTTTGGCGCAAAGGAAACGGCGCCGGAGGATGCTGCTCTGGAGCATGATTACAGTATGAAAAGCTACCAGCAGAAATATTTACAGGTGAGCACAGCCTCTCATCGGGCAGATTTATGTCTGGTGGCCATGATACCGGATAAAAATGTACTTGGAAATTACAGGCAGGTACAAAGTGTTTTGCTGGTGCTTTCTTTAATTATCCTCGTTTTGCTGCCCCTGGGCGCTCTGCTTGTTCAGCGCTACATTTACCATCCCCTGCACGATCTGGAAGGAACTATGGAGCAGGTCCGCGGCGGCAATATGGATGTGCGCGCCAGGCAGGAGAGCCACCTAAAAGAGTTTTGTGTACTTACCCAGAGGTTTAATGAAATGCTGGATGAAATCCATCATCTCAAAATACATATGTATGAGCAGCAGTTAAAGGAAAAGGAAACCTATCTGCAGTATTTACAATTGCAGATCCATCCTCATTTTTTCCTGAACTGCATGAGTCTGATGCATGGATTGGCGGAGCTTGGTAAATATAAAGAAATCCAGAAGCTTTCACAAAGTCTTGTGAAATACTTTCGGTATATGTTCAAAAAAGCGACCTCGCTTATTTCTGTCAGGGAAGAAATGGATCATATCAAAAACTATATGGATATTCAAAAAATGCGTTTCCCGGACGGCATCGGGTGTACGATAAATGTGGATGAAGCACTTTATGAGGCTTTAATACCGCCACTGTCGATACAGACATTTGTGGAAAATTCAGTAAAGTATGCACTGGATCTGACCCGGTGCACTAAAATCTCGGTGGACATTATAAAACTGGGCGATAAAATGAAGGTAAGTATTCGGGATAATGGACGGGGATATCCTGTGGATGTACTCACCGTGATCAATTCCGATGAAGATATATTTGAGGGGGATGATACGCACCGCATTGGCATTCGCAATGTTAAGGAGCGGTTGAAATTGATATTTGGAGAAAATTCATATATTCATTTTTATAATGACCACGGAAGTGTTGTTGAATATGTGATTCCGTTAGTATGGCGTTAAATGCAAACAGATTTTGCCGGGGAGGTAATTAAAAATGTATCGTGTGCTTATTGTTGATGATGAAGAAATAATGCTGGCAGCTATGAAAAAAGGCGTAGATTGGCAGCGGCTGAATGTGAGCAGCGTTTTTACAGCCACCAATATAACGGAGGCCCGTCAGATTATAAATGATGAAGGTATTGATATACTGATCTGTGATATCGAAATGCCAAATGGCAGCGGTATTGATCTGGTATCATGGATGCAGGACCATGAGATGGATTGTATCTGTATATTTCTTACCTGTCACTCGGATTTTGAATATGCGAAATCCGCAGTTTCATTGGGCGTTCTGGAATACCTTTTAAAGCCGGTGGATTATGAGGAATTAGAGTCTGTTCTCGACCGGGCGGTGAAAAAACGGAAAAATACGGTGGCGGCAGCCAGAGCCTCGGTGCTTTTATCCGACGTCAGTCGTAATGCGGCTCCGGATTATCTGGAGGACAAAAATAAAAAGGTGGTGGATGAAACCATTGATTTTATCCGTGCCAATATCAGCCGGGATATTTCCAGAGATGAAGTAGCTGAACATGTTTTTTTAAATCCCGATTACCTGTCCAGAATGTTTAAAAAGGAGACCGGTTATTCGATCAGCGAATATATTTTAAAAATGCGGATGAGTATGGCCTGTGAGCTGCTTGTGAAAACGAACCTGTCAGTGAGTAAAGTGGCCGTTAGCTGTGGATATACGCATATGGCTCATTTTTCCAAAATGTTTAAGAAAGAGACACAATTGACACCTGTGGAATATCGCAGCAAATACCGGAGCGAATAGAAGTCGTCAAAGCGATAATTTCAGGTCTTGCCAGTGGTAGAGTTAGGAATCATAAATTCTTATAATAAAACCATCAAAGCAATGGCAATACGGTAATAAAGTATTGTCGTAACTGAAGGAGGAAAAGGTATGAAGAGATTTTTAGCAGTTGTATTGACTCTGGTTATGGTTTTATCACTGGCAGCCTGTGGCGGCACAGGTGGTAACGGCGGTTCAGAAAAGGGCTCCCTAAGTGCCAAATCAACCGTTGGGGATAGCCTGGCCCCTGCGGGTAAATCGGATGATGGACAAAACAGTAATGATGACGGTGAGACGACAAAACTGATTCTCTATATGGCATCCGCAGGAAATATGGAGGATGCGCCACTCGTGGCTGAAAAAGTGAATGCATACATAAAACCATTGATCAACGCTGAGATTTCACTGAATTATGTAAATATGGGGTCTTATTCCGAACAGGTAGGGTTGATGATGCGCAGCGGGGAAACGATCGATCTCCTGTTTTCCCTGGAGACAGATGCCCGCAATTACATCCGTCAGGAGGCCGTACTGCCTCTGGATGATCTGCTGGCCACTTATGGCAGCGGTATTATAGAGCAGATTGGAAAGGATAATCTGGAAGCTGCCCGGGTGAATGGCAGTATATATTCGCTGCCGACCCTTAAAGATATGGCGATCAGCCGTATGTTTGTTTATAACAGGGAAATGGCGGAGGCCGCAGGTGTGGATTTTAGTAATGTAAAAACCATCGAAGATTTAACAGATATTTTTGCAAAGGTCAAGGAAGTATATCCGGATTGCTCGATGTTTGGCGGCGCCGGCGGTAACGCGGTAAACTTTACGTCGTGGACATGGGACAGCTTAGGCGATTCCATGGGTGTTTTAATGGATTACGGGCAATCCCTGGATGTAGTCGATTTGTTTGAAACCGATGAATACCGGCAGCTTTGTGAGTTGATGCATCAGTGGTATGAGGCCGGTTATATTGAGAAGGATTTTGCAACATCCTCAGAAACATGGACGAGTCGTATGCAGGCAAAAACCGCATTTGGCGGGATAACCTCATATAAACCCGGTGCGCTTGCCAGTGTGGAGGAACAGACCGGGCTGTCGTGCGGTTGTGTCGTGCTGACCGATGCTCTGGCGTATACCTCCAGTATTGTGAATACAAACTGGATGATACCGTCATCCACTGCCAATGCTGATAAAGCGATGGAAATGATGGCGCTTTTATACACAGACCCCACGGTGGCTAATCTGCTTCTTAATGGAATCGAGGGTGTTCATTATGAGGAAAACGAAGACGGCACGATCCGCCGGATTGACCCGGACAACTGTAAGTATCAACAGTTTCTTGGGTGGGCTTATGGCAATCAGTTTATCACGAAGGTTTGGGAAGGAAATGATCTGGACGTTTACGAAAAGACCCGTGAATTTAATGATTCTGCTATAAAGTCCAGGGCGCTGGGGTTTGCCTTTGATAATTCCAGTGTTGTCAATGAGCTGACAGCCTGCAATAATGTGGCAAATAAGTACCGCACAAGCCTTGAATGCGGAGATGTCGACCCAAATGAAGTGCTTCCAAAGTTTATCGAGGAGCTGAAATCAGCCGGAATTGATAAAATCGTGGCAGAAAAGCAGGCACAGCTTAATGCCTGGGCAGATAAGTAAGTCATAAACTTTAGTAGGGTAACAGTTTGCTTCTTATGAACTGTTATGTCATAGAAATATCGGCCGCAAATACATGATTTTTGCGGCCGGTCATGGGAGGTCGGCTCTTTGAAAAGAAAAGGACTGAAAAAGTTTTTACCAATATATGTAATGATGCTGCCGGCCATTGTTTACCTTTTCATAAATAATTATCTGCCTCTTATGGGAATCGTACTGGCATTTAAAGAATATACGGTAAAAGGCGGCATTTTCGGGAGCCGGTTTGTCGGGCTCAATAATTTTAAATATTTGTTTCAGACACGGGATGCGTGGATCATAACCCGCAATACATTGCTTTATAATCTTGTGTTTATTATTTTAGGAACTTTGTTCAGCATTTTTATTGCGATCATAATGAGTGAAGTGCGGGGGCGCAGAGTAAAAAAGCTCTATCAAACAGTGACATTATATCCGTATCTTATTTCTATTGTTGTTGCGGCTTATCTGGTGAACTCCTTTTTAAGTACAGAAACCGGTTTTATCAATACAGCTATTTTGGAACCGCTGGGGATCGAGGGTATTTCATGGTATAGCCAGCCAAAATACTGGCCCGTGATTCTTGTTATCGTTTATATATGGAAAAACTTCGGGTATCACACAATATTGTATTTGTCCACTCTGCTAGGGATCGACAGGGGGTATTATGAAGCGGCCGCACTGGATGGGGCAAGCCGCTGGCAGCAGACCCGCTACATAACGCTGCCATTTTTAAAGCCTACGGTCATAACTCTGACGCTGTTATCCATCGGCCGGATATTTTATTCGGATTTCGGACTGTTTTATCAGGTACCTATGAATGCGGGGGCTTTGATCGATATTACCAATACCATTGATACATATGTTTACCGGGGCTTAATGCAACTGGGGGATATCGGAATGTCATCGGCAGCGGGGCTATATCAGTCTGTGGTCGGCTTTATACTTGTACTGACGGCAAATTTTGTCGTGAAAAAGGTCAGCGCAGAGGATGCGCTGTTTTAGGAGGGAACTGGGATGATTGGAACAAAAAAGGGTTTCCATGTGTTTGTGAACATTGTTATGGTTTTGCTTGTCATCATCTGTCTCTTTCCGTTTGTGATTATGATCATGTCATCGTTTACGGCAGAGGAGGCGCTGATATCCAATGGTTTTTCGGCATTTCCGGTAAAATTTGGCCTGGATGCCTATGAATATTTATTTAAGGACCCGATGATGATCATACGTTCTTATGGGGTAACGATCATAGTGACGGTCATGGGCACTGTGCTGGGCCTGGTCATTTCTACATTGCTGGCTTATGGTCTATCCATTAAAAATTTACCTTATCGCAATGCCATTGCTTTCTTTTTATTTTTTACCATGCTATTTAATGGAGGTACGGTGCCGTCCTATATTATCTGGACTCAGATATTTCATGTAAAAAACACTCTGGCTGCATTGATTTTTCCAAGACTTCTTGTGTTTGCGTTTTATGTGATCGTTATGCGGACTTATTTTCAGACGAATATACCTGTGGAAATCAAAGAGGCCGCAAAAATCGATGGCGCCGGAGAGTTTAAAATCTTAAAGGATATCGTTTTACCCATGGCAGTACCTATTATCGTTTCTATTGGACTGATGATTGGAATATCCTATTGGAATGACTGGATCAATGGACTTTATTATATTACGGATACAAAGCTTTACAGTGTGCAGCAAATATTAAACCGGATGCTTCAGGATGCACGGTTTTTGACGACAAATACCTCCGGTATCGAAGCCTTTGGCAGCGGTTATGTGCCTAATAATGGCTTGAAAATGGCGATTGCCGCAGTTGGGGCCGTTCCGGTCATGGTATTGCTGCCGTTTTTTCAGAAGTATTATGTAAAAGGCCTGACGTTAGGATCGGTAAAAGGCTGAGTATGGCTGGCGATGGCTTCGTTCTACTTAAAAGAAAGGGGAAAATTACATTGGAAAATAGAAAATTAAGATACGGCCTGATCGGCTGCGGCATGATTGCCCGGATCAAGCATATGAAAGGCGTGGCCGCCTATAAGGATGAGGTGGAGGTCGTGGCCTTCTGCGACATCATCCGGGAACGAGCGGAAAATTATGCGAGGGAGTTTGGCGCTCCGGGCGCAAAGGTTTATACGGATTATAGGGAGCTTTTAAAAGATACGTCCATCGATGCTGTGATCGTGGCTACGCCCAACCGTTCCCACAGCTTTATCACCATCGACAGTCTGGAGGCCGGAAAGCATGTGCTCTGTGAAAAGCCTATGGCCAAAACCTATGCTGAAGCCAAGGCTATGGTCGATGCGGTAAAAAGAACCGGAAAGGTTTTGACCATTGGCTACCAGAACCGTTACAGAAATGATGTGCAGTACGTGAAGGCGGCCTGTGAAACCGATGATTTCGGTGAAATCTATTCGGCCAAGGCTCACGCCATCCGCCGGCGCAAGGTGCCTACCTGGGGCGTATTTCTGGATGAATATGAGCAGGGCGGCGGGCCGCTCATCGATATCGGCACCCATGCGCTGGACCTGACGCTGTGGTGCATGGACAATTACGAGCCCCACATGGTGGCAGGCAGTGTTTATCACAAGCTGGGCAAACAGACCCACACCGGCAATGCTCTGGGGGATTGGGACCCTGAGAAGATGACTGTGGAGGATTCAGCCTTTGGTTATATTACCATGAAAAACGGGGCTTCTATTTATCTGGAAGCGAGCTGGGCGCTGAATACGCTGGATGAGAAGGAAGCCAAGTTTACGCTGTGCGGCACGAAGGGCGGCGTGGATTTTAATGACGGTGTGCGGATAAATACGGTAAAGCACGATAAAATGATTGTGGAAAAGCCCAATATTTACCTGGAAGGAGTGCCGATGGCGGAGCCGCCAAAGGATATGGCGGTGGAAATGGAGGCGCGGATCTTCATCGATGCCATCACAAAGGGAATGCCGGTGGTCGTAAAGCCGGAGCAGGCGATGGTTGTGACGCAGATTCTGGAAGCGATTTATGAATCGGGAAAGACCGGGAAGGCGGTTTATCTGGATTGAGAATGGGAGCGCCGGGGCATGTCTGACAAGTGCGTGCGCCGGATGTCAGGAGGATGATCATATGAGCGGAAATAAAGAAATATTGCCCCGGCTTGGGGCGCAGACGTATAATTTATGGCGGACGCCGCTGTGTATGACCGCCAAGCTCCAGGTGATTTCCACGCTGGGGTATGCGGCTGCGGAGCTGGCCGGCTTTAACGGCACCGATTATGAGGGCGTGGATGCGCCGACACTGAAGGCGGAGGTCCAAAAGCTGGGGCTTGAAATCTGCGGAGCGCATGTGCCCTACAAAGTATTTGAGGAAAGTATGGACAATATCATCGCTTACCATAAGGCGCTGGGGGTCCACTGGGTGGCGATTCCCCGGCCGGTGGTAGAGTGCCGGGCCGATATCGATGCCCTGATTGAAAATATGAAGTCCTACGCCAAAGCGCTGAGAGCTGAGGGGCTGGATCTGTATTATCATTGCCACGATTTTGAGTTTCGTGAGTTTGATGGCGTGACTGCTATGGAGCGGATATTAAGCGACACCGATGTCATGCTGGAAATCGATGTGTTCTGGGCGGCTAAAGGTGGTGTGGATGTCATGGGCTTTCTTGACCGGCATGCCGATCGGATTTTATATCTTCATTTAAAAGATGCCAATGATGATGGTCCATGTGCGGTTGGCTTTGGCCGGATGGACTGCCGGGGCTTTTTGGATAAGGCGGCAGCGATGGGGTTAAGTCACGTTATTGTGGAGGACGATCGACAGCAGCCGGACGGGATCACAAGTATTTGCAACAGTATGCAGACGTTGCGAACATATGGTGTGGTTGGGTGACCGCAGTTAAAATATAAAAAGCATATCTTCATTCGATTGGAAAACTTCTCCGGATTTGGCCGCAGTTTTGTGCTGGCGGCTGAAACGGAGCGGGAGCTGACGGGGGAAGATATGCTTTTTTTATTGGTTTGCCAAAGACGGCGCTCTGGTGTATAATGTTTTCATATACGCTGGATTTATCAGCAAAAGGACGGGGCTGCCCGTACCATTCAACCGAAATTTGTTTTGATTAGAAAGAGGATAATTATGAAATTTATTGAGACATTCAGAGAAGGGGAAATGATTTCCGACATTTACCTGTGCAAGACAAAACAGACCATGAAAACAAAGGCTGGCAAGAGCTATTACTCGCTGGTCCTTCAGGACAAAACCGGAACCGTCGATGCCAAGGTCTGGGAAATATCCGGAGGTATTGAGCATTTTGAATCTCTTGATTTTATCAAGGTGGACGGCCAGGTCACCAGTTTTGCAGGTTCCCTTCAATTGAATGTGCGACGCATACGCCGCGTTCAGGAAATGGAATATAACGCCCAGGACTATATGCCTACAAGTGTGTACAGTGTGGACGCTATGTATAAAGAGCTGACAGGCTTTATCGCGACCATTGGAGAGCCCCATCTGAAGGCATTGGCCGAAAGCTATTTTGTGAAGGATAAGGACTTTATCCGGGATTTTGTGAAGCATTCGGCGGCCAAGAGTGTGCATCACGGTTTCGTGGGAGGATTGCTGGAACATACATTGAGTGTAATGAAGCTGTGCGATTTTTATTGTACACGCTACGCTACGCTGAACCGGGATCTGCTGATCACCGCCGCGCTGTTCCATGACATTGGAAAAACGAAGGAGCTGTCGCTGTTTCCGGCCAATGATTATACGGACGCCGGCCAGCTCATTGGCCACATAGTTATCGGTGTGGAGATGATCCATGACCGTATCCGGGATCTGGGCGGCTTCCCTGAGGTGCTGGAAAATGAACTGAAGCACTGTATTGTGGCCCATCACGGTGAGCTGGAGTACGGTTCCCCGAAAAAACCGGCGCTCATGGAGGCCATGGCACTGAATCTGGCCGACAATACGGACGCCAAGATGCAGACGATGACAGAGCTGTTTAAAAATACGGAGGACAATCTGGACTGGCTGGGCTTTAACCGTCTGCTGGATTCCAATATCCGCCGGACGTCGAAATCGAATTAAAAGCGTGAGCCGGTGAGGCACCGTTGATAAGCGTGGAACTGTTTGTAAGCGGATGGGCCACGGTGGATTAAGGTTACTGTTCGTGGCTCTGGGGCCGTGAATCGTAACGGATTAAGTGTTTAGAAGGGTTACATATGGCAGAGATAAAGAAAAATGATGAATTTGTTATAGAGATTATGGATCTGGGGGCCGACGGCGAGGGCATCGGCAAGCTGGAAAATGGCTACACGGTCTTTGTCAAGGACGCCCTGATCGGTGACGTGGCCAAAATTAAAATTATAAAGACAAAGAAAAATTATGGCTACGGACGGCTGATGTCGCTGGTGCAGGCCTCCCCTTTCCGGGTGGAAGCACCCTGTCCGGTGGCCCGGGCCTGCGGCGGCTGCCAGATCATGCATCTGGATTATGCTGAGCAGTTAAAGTATAAAGAAAATAAACTCCGTAACCTGCTGGAGCGCGTAGGCAAGGTGAAGGATTATGAAATGGCGCCTGTGATCGGCATGAAGGAGCCTTATTACTATCGTAATAAGGCTCAATTTCCTGTGGGCAGAAATAAGGATGGAATGATCGTCACCGGCTTTTACGCCGGGCGGACCCATTCGATCATTGACACGACCCATTGCTTTATCCAGCATCCGCTAAATGAGACGCTGGTGGCTCTGGTTCGGAATTGGATGGAAAGTAACGGCGTGGAGCCTTATGATGAGAGTACGGGCCGCGGCCTTGTGCGCCATATTCTCACCCGGGTGGGGAAGCGTACCGGCGAGGTGATGGTCTGTCTTGTGGTAAACGGGAAGGATATTCCGGCCCGGGAGGCGCTGATCGGAGCATTGACGAAGGTTGAGGGAATGACAAGCATCAGCCTGAATGTGAACCGTGAAAAAACGAATGTGATTCTTGGACCTACAGTGAAAACATTGTGGGGGAAGGATTACATTACCGATTATATTGGGGATATCTGTTATCAGATTTCACCGCTGTCCTTTTATCAGGTGAATCCGGAACAGACGCAGGTGCTGTATTCAAAAGCCCTGGAATTTGCCGGGCTGAAGGCGGGGGATGTAGTCTGGGATCTGTATTGCGGGATTGGAACCATTTCCCTGTTCCTGGCTCAAAAGGCCGCCAGGGTGTATGGTGTGGAGATCGTGCCCCAGGCCATCGAGGATGCGAAAAAGAACGCGGAACTGAACCATATGGATAATGTGGAATTTTTTGTGGGGAAGGCCGAGGAGGTGCTGCCGCGCAAGTACGCTGAGGACGGCGTGTATGCGGATGTGATCGTGGTGGACCCGCCGCGGAAGGGCTGTGATGCGGCTTTGCTGGAGTGCATGGTGGAGATGAAGCCGGAACGGATCGTTTACGTGAGCTGCGACCCGGCCACGCTGGCGCGGGATGTGCATTATCTGGAGGAGCACGGGTATAAGGTGCGAAGGGTGCAGGGGGTGGATATGTTCCCTCACAGCATTCACTGTGAAGTTATCTGCTTGCTGGATCATGTAAAATAAAGCGGTACTGGGGCGTGCAGTATTTTCAAACATGCTCTGGCTTCAGGAAAATCATGGAAAAGGTATAAAGGGTTAGAAACGTATGAATTTAAAATTTCTTAAAAAATGGAATTTTAACAATCAGTTTGATACTGAAGCTGAACGGGAAAGTGTGTTAAAGCGCGCGGCGGCTGACAGCTTAGCCAGCGGAAAGAGAGCGGTTCCAACGATTATGTTTTTTGAAATCATAATGCTTGGGATCTGGCTTTTTAGGGGCGGCTTTTTTAGCAGTATGGAGTATATCAGTTATTTTATAGCCTATACTTCTCTTTTACTGTGCAGTGTGGCAGCGTATATTATAATGATCGCCATCAGCAGGAACTTTGATAACAGGTATCATAGCGTGGAAATGTTAAGCGTTGTGTATGATGCATTCCTGATCGTCTGGTCTGTATATATTACTGCGCTTGATACATATTACAATGGAAGCTTTTCCGGAATTGTTTTTATTACAATTCTGGTGATCGTGCCAGTTGTTTCATTTGTAAAACCTGTTTTTTACATGGTTTTTCATGTG
This sequence comes from Lachnospiraceae bacterium, assembly GCA_902363555.1. Classification (GTDB taxonomy): domain Bacteria; phylum Bacillota; class Clostridia; order Lachnospirales; family Lachnospiraceae; genus Catenibacillus. The sequence goes on from CABJAM010000004.1 coordinate 80,982, forward strand.
GTTGGCTGTGGCTTGCTCCTTATGATCATATGCTTATATACGAAGGATGGCGTGTTGGCAAATGTTATCAATTTTTCAGTATTTGCTATTATTTCCTTAATCTCAAGTCTTACATATTACGGTGTCCGCATCAACTCTTATAAACGGCAGGTTATGCTTGAGGATGCTGCGGAAAAAGATGCCCTTTCCGGACTCTACAATCGACAGAAGCTGGGGCAGATGTCTCCGGTGATCTGGAAGCGTTGTATTGAAAAAAAGATGCCATTGACCTGTATTTTATGTGATATTGATGATTTTAAACAGATCAATGATAACTATGGACATCTTGTGGGCGATGAGTGGATTAAGGCTGTGGCCAATGTTATGAAACAAACAGTTCACAATGATCTGTGCTTTCGTTATGGCGGTGAGGAATTTATAATGCTTCTTCCTGAGGATACCATGGAAGCTGGCAGTCATGTTGTGGAGACGATACAGGCAAAACTTAAGGAACTTCGCAAGAAACCAGGCAATATTGAGATTACACTAAGCTTTGGGATTTACGAGGGAATACCTTCAGGGGAAGTCGAAAATATTGAAAAGCTTTTTTCAAAGGCGGATGCACTCATGTATGAGGCTAAACGAAATGGCAAGAATCAGTACTGTGCGGAGAAAGGGAAGGAATTGTGAAACGGCTGTACATTATTGGCGGAACTATGGGTGTTGGAAAAACGACGACATGTCGTATTTTAAAAGAAAATTTGGATAACAGTGTTTTTCTGGATGGTGACTGGTGCTGGGATATGCACCCGTTTCAAGTAACGCCTGAAACTAAGAAAATGGTGTTGGAGAACATATCGTTTCTTCTGAATAATTTTATCCATTGCCCGGCTTATGAAAATATTATATTTTGTTGGGTGATGCATGAGCAGTATATTATAGATGAAATTTTGTCCAGACTGGACACCGTGGGATGTCAGGTTTGTGTGATATCTCTTGTGTGCAGTGAGGACGCTTTGCAAAAGCGTCTGCAAAAGGATGTCGATCTGGGAGTTCGTACGGCAGATGTGATTGCGCGGAGTCTGGCCCGGGTACAAATGTATGATATTTTAGATACAGCCAAGATTGATGTGTCTGATATTTCGCCGGAGGATGCCACCGCATTAATCGTTAGTCTGACATGAAGCATTCCTTAATGTTTTAAGGTGTGGCAGACCGCAGCCTGGTAGGATCAAAGCGGGTAGCTTGGGGAAAGCCTTTAGTGTTTTAAAGGGCTGCAGTCTGTAGCTTGGTAGGATAAAAGCTGGTAGCCTGAGGGAAGCCTTCAATGTTTTGAAGGGCTGCAGACTGTAGCTTGGTAGGATAAAAGCTGGCAGCCTGAGGGAAGCCTTTAATGTTTTAAATGGCTGCAGATCGTTGCTCGATATAGTCAAAATCGGTAGCTTGAGGCATGTCCTTTACCTGAATCTTTATGCAATTGGGGGAATGCTATGGAAATGTTTTATTATGAAAGATAAAGAGGCGAATCGGGAGATCGAATAATTCAAATTGGGAAGGAGTATTTTAATATGCTATTATCACCACTTAATATAAGCCTATGGTCACAAGAGTCTTTATCGGATATGATTGCAAAAATATCAAATGATGTGCCAAAGCCTCTTATACTCATTGATGGCTCTGCGGGATCAGGAAAAACGACCTTAGCTGAAAAACTTGTTGATCGGTTAAATGCTAATTTGGTTCATACAGACGATATAAGCTGGTGTGCAGACCCTATCCATTGGGATGGCGAAATGCTTGATGGCATTATAAATCCATGGTTTAACGGAAGAAATGTTGCTTACAGGCCCACGGGGTGGGTTAAGGAGAATCGTCCAGGCTCTATTGAGGTTGATCCGGACCGGGCGCTTATTATAGAGGGAATGGGGGCAGGCAGAAAAACGCTGCGTGCAATTGCAACATATTCTATTTGGGTAGATACAGATCCGGCAATTGCAAGGGCTCGGGTTGTGCAAAGAGATCTTGCTCATGGAGAGAATGGCGGAACTGTTGAGTCTATAACAGAATTTGCCGACTGGTGGGACTCCTTGTTGCTTCCATTGTTCTTAGAAGATGAACCATGGAAATATGCCGATGTTATTGTTAATGGCTTAAATTCAGATTTAAGCTCCGATAACCTTTTGATCCATGTTCCAATGGGGAAATGAAATTACAGGAAGCGGAGCGAAACTTCCCCTGACTGACGACAACGAGGCAGATGGCTAAATCGGCAGTGCTGTTAGTTTTGTTTCAGAGTGTATGGGGTACCGGTGCGAACCTGAAGTGAACATGAAATCTCCGGGGGATTCGCACCTGAATTTTTGCACAAAATGGGAGCGATTTGTAGGCAAACTGTGTTTTGCAGTTGCATTTTGTGGGGGAAATGTGTAGAATGGTATAAGAAAGACGCAAATTCTTTGAGGAAATTTGTGGATCTTTGGTGTCGCTCCTTCACGGGAGCGTGGATTGAAACCAGATCCGGCCAGATCCTGAAGGTGTACATCAACAGGTCGCTCCTTCACGGGAGCGTGGATTGAAACCTCTGCCTGCTTACGTGTATTTTGAGCAATTTCGTCGCTCCTTCACGGGAGCGTGGATTGAAACTTTTCCAAATTTTTCAGCAAATGCTTGAGCGATGGTCGCTCCTTCACGGGAGCGTGGATTGAAACGAGCTCAAAGTCACACAACTATAATGGTATTGAGTCGCTCCTTCACGGGAGCGTGGATTGAAACCCGAGTATGCTGTGTATATGGCACCGTGGTGATAGTCGCTCCTTCACGGGAGCGTGGATTGAAACGCTGCTGAGTGGAGAGCGGTGCAGCAGGCTGCCAGGTCGCTCCTTCACGGGAGCGTGGATTGAAACCATGAGCTTGGACCGGAGACTTTCCGCGGTAAGTCGCTCCTTCACGGGAGCGTGGATTGAAACCAAGAAGCGCGTAAATGCCGATTTTAAGTACTTGGTCGCTCCTTCACGGGAGCGTGGATTGAAACTGCCAATATCTCGCAACAGTGGCTACGATATGCGTCGCTCCTTCACGGGAGCGTGGATTGAAACAAGGTGCCTGGGATGGCTTAACATCCATAGTAAAGGTCGCTCCTTCACGGGAGCGTGGATTGAAACTGGTATACTGTACCCTGCAGGTCGTACCTCCAAAAGTCGCTCCTTCACGGGAGCGTGGATTGAAACCTCCGGAGAAAAGTTGAGCATAGCAATGGGTAAGATGTCGCTCCTTCACGGGAGCGTGGATTGAAACAGACCGTAGTAATCCCCATGTAGTCACCAAGGCGGTCGCTCCTTCACGGGAGCGTGGATTGAAACATCATAACCCGTGATGGGCTGTGAATCTGTAAGGCGTCGCTCCTTCACGGGAGCGTGGATTGAAACTTGGAGTACATTACCTTTTGTGAGAGGCTGTATTGTCGCTCCTTCACGGGAGCGTGGATTGAAACAATTGTACGAGACGGCTCAAGGCCTGGTAAACACGGTCGCTCCTTCACGGGAGCGTGGATTGAAACACCATCCAACCTCCAATCTGGGTATATGCCCGGGTCGCTCCTTCACGGGAGCGTGGATTGAAACTCCCGTCAACTGTCTGATCATTGTAGGCCAGAAACGTCGCTCCTTCACGGGAGCGTGGATTGAAACATCTGTTCCGGCAGGCCCATCTTTTCCGAAAAAGTCGCTCCTTCACGGGAGCGTGGATTGAAACCTACCAGGGGAAAGAATACTGCATTTCTATGTCGTCGCTCCTTCACGGGAGCGTGGATTGAAACCGTTAACTGATATGGTCATCCGGGTACGCAGGAGGTCGCTCCTTCACGGGAGCGTGGATTGAAACAACTGACCACCATTCCCAGCCTGCATACTCCGGCATGTCGCTCCTTCACGGGAGCGTGGATTGAAACCTGCTGGATCGCTACTTTCCTACAAATGCAGCGACGTCGCTCCTTCACGGGAGCGTGGATTGAAACTGCGGACAGTAGGACCGAATATTATACCGCTTTGGTCGCTCCTTCACGGGAGCGTGGATTGAAACAGATATTTTGTCGTTCATGTTTTGACAGGCGGATGTCGCTCCTTCACGGGAGCGTGGATTGAAACCCTTTATATTCTCCGGACTGAATAATTGTTTCCGTCGCTCCTTCACGGGAGCGTGGATTGAAACGGTTAATTCCATTGGTATCGCCCCTCTCCGTCAGTCGCTCCTTCACGGGAGCGTGGATTGAAACCCTTCAAATACCCGGGCAATGCGCCCGATACTCTGTCGCTCCTTCACGGGAGCGTGGATTGAAACCAATCGCTGGCGGTCTTGCTGATCTGGCAAACCAGGTCGCTCCTTCACGGGAGCGTGGATTGAAACACTCATATCGCAGATTTCGGATCCGAACAGATTAGTCGCTCCTTCACGGGAGCGTGGATTGAAACCCTGAACCCGCTCCAATTAAATATTTTGAATATGGTCGCTCCTTCACGGGAGCGTGGATTGAAACCCTGAACCCGCTCCAATTAAATATTTTGAATATGGTCGCTCCTTCACGGGAGCGTGGATTGAAACTAAAAAGCAATACGAGGAGAACCGTGGCCGGGGGATGTCGCTCCTTCACGGGAGCGTGGATTGAAACGTCATTAAGGTCATAAATGCCAAAATCGATAAAAGTCGCTCCTTCACGGGAGCGTGGATTGAAACTTACAATCTCTACAAAATTCGTGTTCCCCGCACTCGTCGCTCCTTCACGGGAGCGTGGATTGAAACCGTAGTAGCTACGAATGTAGAAAACCTGAAACTGTCGCTCCTTCACGGGAGCGTGGATTGAAACTACACGTAGTACGGATTTGGCTTTAGTGCCAGTGTCGCTCCTTCACGGGAGCGTGGATTGAAACAATATGATCCTGTTCCGGGCCGGGATCACTCTGGTCGCTCATTTATGGGAGCGTGGATTGAAACTTATTACCTCACTTTTCTTCTTTGATTATGATTTGTCGCTCCTTTACGGGAGCGTGGATTGAAACTCCCTGAGCAATGGTATATATCCGAGTGTCCAGATGTCGCTCCTTTACGGGAGCGAGGATTGAAACACTAGGAACCACTATTTCGATTTCGCTAGATGCCAGTCGCTCCTTCGCGGGAGCGTGGATTGAAACTGTTTTAAAATTTGTTCGTCAAGCGTCAAACTTTTGTCGCTCCTTTACGGGAGCATTGGTTAAAAATTATTTTGAAGACCGCGAAGCCGCTTTACTCAGGTCTATTCCCTTCCAGGAGACAGTGAGGAGAATAAAATTTATACGGAGAAAAATATGAGAATAATTAAGTATTACCCTAAAATACTATTACTGAGGGAACCGCTATTTAAAGTCAGGGAAAAATTTGCAAAAACAACATTCTATTTTTGCAAAACAGAGCATTAAAGAATATTAAGGCGCGCGCCTTTCAAGCACTAATAAATATCATATATCGATATTGCAGAGCCGGAGGAGATTTTGTTACGTCCTTGACAAAGAATAGAAGAAATTATGAAATATTGTTCAATTCCAACGAACAAAGAGGGAGGGCCACAGGAAAAGTTGATTAGATACATAAATGAAACGTATTCAATCCTATAAATAAAACTTAGAGAACAAAAACCTAAGGATTTTTTACCTAAGGGGTTTTGAAAAAACAATGAACACAAATGTTACACTTGATTTTGAAATAAAAAAAGATATCTTAGGTATACGGGTGCGGAAAGTTGAAAAAATTAAATTATAACCGTATCTGTAAAAACCTACCTGGATATCAAGAGAAAAGAACAGAGGATTTTGTAGAGGAGTTAGGCATGAAAATGAAGGATGTTTCTATTGAGTCTCTAAAACTATCCCAAGGTAGTTACAATTATTTAATAAAAAAAGGTATTAAAACAATGGATCACTTATTGCATTTACCCACATCAGTTTTACTTGAAGTAGAGCATATGGAGTTATGTTTAGTGGCGGAAATCATGTACAAAGTAGGTAAATATATATCAGATGGGCTGGAAAAAGAATGTCAATGTGATCAAAATGTTCCAGAATGCGTTCCTGATACACGTGTAGCAGTAGTGCCAGACAATGTTGTTACGGAATTTAAAGCCAAAATGGTATTACATGCTCTCGATCAGGAAACGATAGAGAACGAAATAGCAGATATCCTGTTTTTTGACAGCAGTGGTGAACTGGTTGATGATATCGAAGTCACGAATATGAATTTGCCGCCAAGATCTGTCGGTGCTTTATTGCGAAACGGTCTTTACACAGCGAAAAAGATCGTCCTTTTTGAATATAAAGACTTTGAAATGATTAAGGGTTTGGGCAAGAGTTCAAAAGAAGAAATTTTGTATAAGCTGAAGAAAATGCTTTGCGTCCAGTTTAAATCCGATAAGAATAGCGAGCGGATTGAATCCGCAATTTCATCGATCCTGACAGATATTAGAGAGCATTGCCCAACTCTGAAAGATTCTCAATATGAAAGCATAATAAAGGCAGCTATTTATAAAAACGAAAATATGTTAAAAGACGAAAGCAGCAGGATAAGTGATCACCGGGAATTAATGAATAGGATTTATTCAGAGGCACCCGTATATCATGTCTTTGCAGAATATCTCATATCTCTTTTGAAAACAGGAGAGATAATGCCATTGAATGTTCTAAAACAGCAAATGCCGGAGGGAATCTGCAATTCCAACATACTTTTACAAATGGTTGCCTGTCTTTCTAATGATAAGAAAATAGATTGTTCGGATGAGGGGCTATGCCTTCATCTATTGTCATTAGAAGAATCTATGAAAATGATGAAAGATGGTAACTCAAAACAGGCCTTGATGTACCGATTATGCGGGATGACGCTGGAAGATGCAGGGCACGAAATGGGAGTCACAAGGGAGAGGGCCAGACAGTTAACCAAAAAAGCACTGGACAAATTACCGGTACTGAAAGAAGATGAGTTGAAATATTGGTTTGAAAATTACAATATTACAGCAGAAGAATTTCAGAGTATTTTTGACTTGTCACAGGAGGGCTATCAATATTTATTGTTGCGATATAGTAAGGGGAATAAAGGTCTGGAAGAATTATTGAATGATAATTATATTACAGGTAAAATAGCGCAAAAGGTTTTGATTGAAATGCGCAAATACTGTGTGATTATTAATGGGGAGTACATACCGATCCGAAGAGATTTGATTTTAAGAAAATTAATAGAAGTGAATTATAGTGATAAGGAATGTACTTTTTCAGAATTTGAAGCGTTTTATAAAGGATTTCTTGCGGAACATAATCTTGATGGCGACGAAAAGCTTTTATTTCCAACAGAAAGAGCTTTTGAAGCCAGATTAGTGAATAATAACTATACCTTACTAAAATATGGACATCGTTTTCGGTATTATGATATGGAAGCGTATGATATTCAATCACTCTTTGATGGGCTGGAGTTTAAACTTTACGATGGCTTGGAGATATCTACTCTAAAACTATTTCAAACCCATCAGGAATTGATGAATGAATACGGTCTCCGGGATGAGTACGAGCTCCATAATCTGATGAAAAAAAATGAGGAAATGCTGCAACAGTATGATGTAAGTATTGGAAGAATGCCATTTATCTCTGTTGGAAATTCGGATCGGGCCAGGCAGACGATTCAATTTCTTTATCGGGTAGCTCCAATTGGTTTATACGAGTTCGGAAATGCATACGAAGAAGAATTTGGAATCAGGAGCGAGACCGTGTTAGCCAACTTTAATCAATATATAGATAAATATTATCATAATGGAATCTACTCTGTTGATTACGAAATTATGACTGCCGAAGAGTATCGTATGCTTGAGGGCAGACTAAATAATGAGATTTATTTAATTGACGATGTAAAGCAGATTTATAACGAAATCTTTCCAAACGGGCGTATGGAAAAAATAAATCCATATACATTGAAAACAATGGGGTTTAAAGTTTATGCCGGCTATATACTGAAAAATACATATTCTTCTGGCGAGGCGTACTTTAAAAAATTTTTACAAAAAAACGAGATTGTTGATATGGAAATACTTGATAAAAGATTGACACAGAATCCAACATTTCAAATGGTACTTGAAGAGTTAAGGGTCAATTTTGATTTATTAGAGATTGAAAAAAGTAAGTATATATCGTTCTCTGAATTTTTCAGACAGGCTCCGGGAATAACGAAGGATGACCTGAAGAGATTTGTAGCAACGGCTTCTACGTATAACAACGAGGACTTTTTTACAATTCAATCGATTCGAAATGAAGGATTTAGCAGCAGCATCGATCATTTAGATTTTACGGATTGGTTTTATGGTGCTTTGTTAAGAAGCTGTAAAAATATAAGTTACAGTAAAATGGCCGGAGGATTTTTGTTCAGTCATTTGGGAAAACAGTTTAAACGTATTGATTTTTTCTCGTTTCTTATGGAAAAGCTAATAAAAATCAAAATTACAGAATTTATGAGCTTTATTAACAATACATATGGTCTGAATTTTGATCGATATGATATCCCGTCAGTTATTAACCAGTCAAGTATGTATTATAATTCAGCGACGGAAACGATTTATTTGAATAAAGAAATATATTATGGAGATTTATAGATTGTTACTTTTTACACCCACGCCACTCACTACGTTTTGATGTTCCCTGGGGTTTGAGACACCCCCGCCACCCATGAGACGCCTCCCAAGCCTCCAGCCCTGGCCGCCTGCGTTCTCCCACAAGCCCCGCTGCCCATAGCCCTTGCGATGAAGCGACTCCGGAAGAACAACTTCGACTAAGGCTGGGAAGCCCCTTTTTCGGGGGCCGGGCCGATGCTCAGCAAGCTCCTTATGACCTTTCTTCGCTTGGCCCTCATATTTGGGAGCGGAAATCCCAAATATGCCCCGAAAAAGGAGGCTTCCCAGCCTAAGTCTCCGTAGTTTTCCTTCGTATGCTTCATCGCAAGGGCTATGGGCAGCGGAGCTTGTGGGAGAACGCAGGCGGCCAGGGCCGGAGGCTTGGGAGGCGTCTCATGGGTGGCGGGGGCGTCTCAAACCCCTGGGAACAATAAAGCATAGTGAGTGGCGTGGGTGTGAAAAGTAACTAAAAATTTTAATATTATGAAAACGATATTGGAAAATACTTGTAAAAATGTATAAAAGTGCTATAATAGTATTCAACACAACATAATAATTGTGCAAAATAACAAGATTGAGGGGCGGGTAAATGAAATATCTTGCGCACATTAGTAATGACGGCACAAGAGAGCAGACCATCAGGCAACACGCTGAAGGTACTGCCGCACGTGCCGCTCAATTCGCTCGAAGCTTTGATCACGAAGCATGGGGCTATTGCGAAGGATTATTGCATGATATAGGAAAATACACTCAAAGATTCGATGAAAGGCTTCACGGAGCCGCGATCAAGGTGGACCATGCGACCGCAGGCGCACAGCTTTGCAGCTCATTGAAAGGGTTATATCCATACCTGAGTTATTGTATCGCAGGACATCATGCCGGCCTGCCGGATACGGGAGATAAAGCGGATACTGGCAGTCAACGGACACTGCAAGGGCGTCTGAAGAAAAAGATTGATAACTATCAGGATTATGCGGACGAGATTAAGATTCCGGAATTAACGGTACCTAAGATAAAAGTCGATCCGGAGCGAAAGGAATTTATCATAAGTTTTTTTATACGTATGCTCTTTTCCTGTCTTGTAGATGCGGATTTCCTTGATACGGAATACTTTATGGAGAATGGCCAGGTAAACAGATATCCGGGGGATTCTATGGCTGCACTTTGTGAAGGTTTGATGGCTCATATCCGTTCATGGCTGGAAAATGAAGATCTGACGACAGTGAATGGAAGGCGAACGGAGATTCTAAAGAATTGTATCGCAGAAGGGAAAAAATCACGTGGATATTTTCGCCTGACAGTACCCACCGGCGGCGGTAAAACAGTCGCTTCGCTGGCCTTTGCGCTGCATCATGCGGCAGCTAATCACATGGAGCGGATTATTTATGTAATTCCATACACAAGTATCATAGAACAAAATGCGAAGGTATTCGGTGATATCCTGGGATTTGAAAATGTCCTTGAAAATCACTGTAATGTGGATTACGAAAGCAGCGAAGAATTTCGCCCCATGCAGTTGGCTTCTGAAAATTGGGATAAGCCGGTGGTTGTGACTACAAATGTTCAGTTCTTTGAATCATTATTTTCAAATAAAACTTCCAAGTGCCGCAAATTACATAATATGACAAACAGCGTGATTATTTTTGACGAGGCGCAGATGCTTCCGGTGGAATATCTTAAGCCATGTATTGCAGCTATGGAGGAGCTTGTGACAAATTATAAAAGCAGCATTGTTCTTTGCACGGCGACTCAGCCGGCGCTGGAAAAGCTGTTTTCATCAAATATAAATTTTACCGAACTATGTCCGCGAATGGACGATCAGTTCGGCTTTTTTAAAAGAGTACATTTTAAAAATTTAGGCACCATAACACAGGAGGCACTCATATCCCGGCTGATGGAGGATGAACAGGCGTTATGCATATTGAATACGAAAAAGCAGGTTCAAAGTGTCTACCAGCTTTTAAAGGGTGATGGCGTATACCACCTTTCAACGTCGATGTACCCAAAGCATAGAAAACGTATGCTTGAGTTGATACGTCAGCGGCTGAAGGATAGAAAACGCTGCATAGTGATTTCGACCAGTCTTGTTGAGGCGGGGGTAGATTTTGATTTTCAAACGGTATACCGGCAATTGGCCGGCGTCGATTCGATGATCCAGGCTGCCGGACGCTGTAACCGTGAGGGGAAGCGTGGTTTGGATGAAAGCTGTACATATATATTTAATATTGAAGGCTCCAATCGGGTGGCGGGGCAGCAATTACAGATACAAACTGCGAAGCAGATCATGGATAAATACGAAGATGTATCATCTCTGGATGCGATCCATGAGTATTTTAAACGTCTGTATAATTACCGCGGCGAAGCTCTGGATAAAAAAGGGATTCTTGAGAAGTTCAAAAAGAATAAATACCCATTTGCAGAGGTGGCCGGGATATTTAAGTTGATCGAGCAAAAGACAGTGACCGTTTTTATTTCTAAGGAAGCGGATGCGCAGCGGATACTCGGCGAATTAAAAATAAAAGGCCCAACCCAGTCTTTGATGCGTGAAGCCGGCCAATACTGTATTAATGTTTATGAAAATGATCTGGAGAAATTTTATTCGGCAAATCTGGTCCATGAATTAGATCCTAATTTAGAGGATGGCCTATGGGTTTTGACGGATGACAGTTACTACACAGAGGAAGTTGGCTTGAAATTACACGTAGATTATGGTATGGGAATTTTTTGCTGATAAGCGCTGACTGGTAAACGTTTAGAGGGGCCGAACTGTTGCGCGACAGATCAGGTGCTCTGAACTGTTGCGTAACGAATGATTGTGAGAGGAGTGATTGAATGGGCGTGGGAGTAAAGGTAAAGGTCTGGGGCCCTTATGCTCTGTTTTCAAGACCGGAGCTTAAAGTGGAGCGTTACAGCTATGATGTTATGACGCCGTCTGCTGCCCGTGGGATACTTGAAGCCATCTATTGGCATCCCGGGATGCGCTGGGTGATCGATAAAATATACGTGAATAAACCGATCCAGTTTACCAGCATCCGTAGAAATGAGGTTAAAAGTAAGGTGTCCGCCAGCAATGCACTCACCGTATTAAATGGCGGGCAAAAGGACCTCTTTATTTGTACAAAAACAGATATTGTACAGCGCGCATCCATGCTCTTAAAGGATGTGGAGTATGTGATCAACGCTCATTTTGAAATGACCGATAAGGCTAATGCCAGCGATAACCCGGGGAAATTTAAAGATATTATCATTCGTCGGCTGCGGCGTGGGGAATGTTATTTTATGCCCTATTTTGGATGCAGGGAATTTCCGGCGAATTTCTGCTTATGTGAAGATGAGGTTATTACAACAGCTTATGAAACTGATGGCGACCGGGATTTTGGATTAATGCTGTATGATATGGACTATTCGGACCCTGAAAATATTGAGCCCATGTTCTTCAGAGCGGTGATGAGAAATGGCGTTCTGGATGTAAGGAACTGTGAGGTGATCCGATGATATTACAGGCATTGACACGTTACTATGAAGTCCTGGCTGATGCGCATAAGGTGCCGAGGCGGGGCTGGTGTACTGCAAAGATATCATTTGCGCTGGATATTGCCATGGATGGCTCTTTAAAGACCATTATACCTTTATTGGAATCGGTTCAAATGGGGAAAAAGACGGTACAGGTGGCAAAGAAAAGAGAAGTTCCGGAAATGGTTACCCGGTCTTCCGGCGTGTCGTCAAATTTTTTGTGTGATAATTCCAAATACTTGTTGGGAATTGATGCCAACGGTCCTAATCCCCGTCTGGCAGAATGCTTTGCGGCGGCCAAAACAAAGCATCTTGCTATTTTATCCGGATGTACCGGAGCTTCGGCCGTGGCCATACGGCGTTTTTTTGAAACATGGGAACCGGAAAATGCGCGAAATCACCCGCAGTTAAGTGAGTTTTGGGAGGACGTTACTGCTGGTGGAAACCTGATCTTTTCGGTGGATGGTGAGTTTGTTCAGGAGGATGAGGAGGTACGCGCCGCATGGGAAAGGACACTGAATGGCGATGCGAATGCCGCAGAAGGTATGTGCCTTGTGACTGGAAAGCGGACGGATATAGCCCGGATACACAGTGCGATCAAGGGCGTCAAAGGTGCTCAGTCCAGCGGGGCCGCCTTAGTTTCGTTTAATGCGCCGGCATTTGAATCTTACGGCAAAGAACAAAGCTACAATGCGCCGGTGGGAACCTATGCAGCATTTGCTTATACGACGGCACTGAATTATCTGTTGAGCCAAAGGGATTATTTGTTTTATCTTGGTGATACGGCCGTGGTGTTCTGGGCGGCCAATGGCGAGGCTGCTTATCAGGATGTTTTTGACTGGTCGATGGAGCCGGAGGTGGACAATCAGGAACTGATCCGCGGCGTATTTAAAAATATTGCTTCCCATCAGCCTGTGGACATTGATGGTGTACAGTTGGATACCGGACAGCCGTTTTACATACTGGGGCTTGCGCCAAACGCGGCAAGACTGTCTGTGCGTTTCTTTTATGCGGATAGTTTTGGAAATATTCTTAAAAATATGAAAGCCCATTACGACCGTATGGAGATTGTAAAGCCGGCCTGGGATACGATGGATTTGTTGGGGATACATCGCATGCTGGATGAGACGGTGAATAAAAATACCCGCGAGAAAAAGGTGGTTTCCAATATGGCGGCTGGTGTTCTCAAAGCCATATTATCCGGAGGGAGATATCCGGAGAGCCTGTTTATGGATACGCTCATGCGGATCAGAGCCGAGCAGGGAACCATAAGCCGGGGGCGGGCGGCGATAATTAAAGCATACCTTATACGAAATTATAATTTGAATTGCCCTGATGGGCAAGCAGGTCAAGGATTTCCAGGGAAATCTTCGACAAATAAAACTGGAGAGGGTGATTTTGTGGCATTAAATGAGTACAGCAATGATACGGCTTATGTATTAGGAAGGACATTTTCTGTCCTGGAGCAGATTCAGCAAAAAGCAAATCCGGATATAAATGCAACGATTAAGGACCGGTATTTTAATTCGGCCTGTGCAACACCCGGAACGATTTTTCCGATATTAATGAAATTGAAAAATAGTCATATGAAAAAGATTAAAGAGGATGGCGCCCGTATTAATTTTGAAAAGCTGCTGACAGATTTACAGGGGCGGCTGGAATATTATCCCCCCAGGCTGTCACTGGATGCCCAGGGAATGTTCATTTTGGGTTATTATCATCAGACACAGAAACGATATGAGAAAAAGGAGGAGAAGTAATGAGCGAGGTTATTAAAAACAGATATGAGTTTGTCATTTTGTTTGACGTGGAAAATGGAAATCCCAATGGTGACCCGGATGCCGGAAATATGCCCAGGATCGATCCGGAAAGTGGTTATGGTCTGGTAACGGATGTATGCTTAAAACGTAAGATACGAAATTATGTGGAAACCGTCAAAGAAGATGCCCAGGGGTACCGCATTTATATTAAAGAGGACGTACCCTTAAACCGCAGCGATAACGAGGCTTATATTTCTATTGGAGCCACAGATAAAACGATTAAAGAGCTTAAAAAGAAGGACCCTGACGTGGACCGGAAAATCTGTGATTACATGTGCAGGAATTTCTTCGACATCCGGACCTTTGGAGCCGTTATGACCACATTTGTCAAGGCTGCGCTTAATTGCGGTCAGGTTCGCGGGCCAGTTCAGTTAGGATTCGCCAGAAGTATCGATCCGATTATCAGCCAGGAGGTTTCCATTACCCGTGTGGCCATTACAACAGAAAAGGATGCTGAAAATAAAAGTACGGAGATGGGGCGGAAGAATATTGTGCCTTACGCTCTTTATCGTGCCGAGGGCTATATTTCGGCAAACCTGGCCCGAAAAGTTACGGGATTTTCAGAGGATGATCTGGAGCTTTTGTGGGAAGCGATTATCAATATGTTTGAGCACGATCATTCCGCAGCACGGGGAAAGATGGCTGTCCGCCGTCTTATCGTATTTAAGCACAGCAGGGAACTGGGGGATTGCCCGTCCTACAAATTATTTGATGCCGTGGATGTAAAACGTAAAGAGGATGTGGTTTATGCCAGAAGGTATGGGGATTATATTGTCAATGTGGACAAATCCATGATCCCTGAAACGATCGAAGTGATGGACAAGGTATGAGTGAATATAACGAAGATGAATTTTTGATGATTTCAGGAATCCAGCACTTTAAATTTTGCAGGCGGCAGTGGGCTTTGATCCACATTGAGCAGCAGTGGGCCGAAAATGTCCATACGGTTATCGGTGAGCTGATGCACGAGAAAGCCCACGATCCGTATTTAACGGAGAAGCGAAGAGATGTTCTGATCACAAGAGCCATGCCGGTAAGCTCGCGGACGCTGGGCGTCAGCGGAGAATGTGATATTGTGGAGTTTCATCAGTGCGAAGATGGCGTTAAGCTTTTTGGACACCGCGGCCTTTATGAGATATTTCCGGTGGAATATAAAAAGGGGAAGCCGAAGCTGGATGAGGAGGATATTCTCCAGTTGACGGCTCAGGCCATGTGTCTGGAGGAGATGTTTTCCACATCGATCGCCTCCGGGGCGGTCTATTACGGGGAGACGCGCAGACGTGAGAATGTTGCGTTTACGGACGACCTGCGCAGGCAGGTGAAGGATATGTTTGCGGAAATGCACCAGTATTATGACCGCCGGTATACGCCAAAGGTCAAGTGGAGCAAAGCCTGCAATGCCTGTTCATTAAAAGATATATGTCTGCCAAAGATTGGGAAATCCGGTTCGGTGCGGACATATATCGCTAAAACGCTGAAGGAGGAGGATACGTGAAGAAGCTATTAAATACATTGTATGTGACCTCAGAAGACAGCTATCTTTCTCTGGATGGCCAGAATATTGTTGTCATAGATAAGGACCAGGAGGTGGGAAGACTTCCTCTCCATAATCTGGACGGGATCGTTTCCTTTGGTTACAGGGGAACGAGCCCGGCACTGATGGGGGCCTGTGCTGAGAAAAATATTTCGCTGTGCTATGTGACGCCTCAGGGAAAATTTCTGGCCCGGATTACTGGCAGGATTAAGGGAAATGTGGTTTTGCGCAAGCGGCAGTATGAGAGTAGCCAGAGTGCTCAGGAGAGTCTGGATATTGCCAGAAATTGTATTTTTGGGAAGGTTTTTAATGCCAGATGGATTTTGGAACGGGCTTTGCGCGATCACAGTATGCAGATCGATACGGAGAAGGTAAAAAATGCTTCGTTACTCCTGAAGAACTCGCTGGAGCGGGTCAATGGCTGCACATCCAGTGAGCAGCTGCGTGGGCTTGAAGGTGAAGCTGCAAGTGTGTATTTTGGCGTTTTCGATGAGTTGATCCTTCAGCAAAAAAAGGCTTTTTCGTTTAACGGCCGTAATAAAAGGCCGCCTCTGGATCCGGTGAATGCACTGTTGTCTTTTACGTATACGCTGTTGACCAATATGTATACTTCCGCTCTGGAAACTGTTGGACTGGACCCTTACGTGGGATATTTACATACGGACCGTCCGGGGCGGGCGTCTCTGGCTTTGGATATGATGGAGGAGCTCAGGGCTGTGATGGCAGATCGCTTTGTATTATCGCTGATCAACAAAAAGATTGTTACGGCAAAGGATTTTAAGGTGAAGGAAAACGGAGCCGTCCTTATGAGTGATGATGCCCGCAAATCTGTGATTCAGGAATGGCAGAAAAAGAAAAAAGAGGTACTGACGCACCCCTATCTGAATGAGAAAGTAGAATGGGGGATCGTACCTTATGTGCAGGCCATGCTGCTGGCCAGATATCTGCGTGGAGATCTGGATGCGTATCCTCCGTTTTTCTGGAAGTAAGGAGGGAGAGCTATTTTAGTGCTTATTACCTACGACGTGAACACCGAGACGGCTGCGGGCAAAACGCGGCTTCGCAAGGTAGCAAAACAATGCGTGAACTACGGCCGGCGTGTGCAGAATTCAGTTTTTGAATGTATATTGGACAACGCTCAATGCGTCCTTCTCAAATCCATATTGACAGATATTATTGATGAGGAGAAGGACAGCCTTCGGTTTTATTATCTGGGCAATAATTATAAGACGAAGGTGGATCACATGGGCGTTGACCGGGGGCTTGCCGCCGATGATACGCTGATACTGTAAACGGCTGCTAGAAACTTTATGCAGCCGTTTACAATATCTGTATGATCCATTTACTTCGGCAGACACCCCATAATTTTCCGTGCCTCATCCACCGTAGCCGGTTCGATCCCCATGGCTTTTACCATTTCCACAAGCCGTTCCACAAGCTGGTAATTATAGACCGCATTTTCCGTTGCGCTCAAATAAGCGCTGTCCTCGAATCCGATGCGCACTGTGGCGGCGCCCATGGCGATGGCAGCGGCCAGAAAACGCCAGTTGTCACGGCCGTAATGGGTAACGCCCCATTTGGCATCCCGGGGCACCATGGAGCGGAAGGCGATCAGGCTTTCTATATTCGGCTGCATACCGCCCTTGTGGCCGAATACGAGGTTGTAGAAGATGGGGCGGCGAAACGGCAGCTCGGCAGCAGTCATTTCCACATTGTTGATCATGCCAATATCAAAAACCTCCACATCGGGGATGATGCCATGAGCATAAACCTCTTTGGCGCAGTAGCGGATGTCGTCAAAGGAATTGATATAAACCGCCTCACCCAGGTTGGTGGAGCCGGCGTTGAGGGAAGCTGTTTCTGCTTTTGGGTAGTTGAGAGGCTCACAGCGCTGTACGATATCCATATCGGAAACACCGCCGGTAGATACCTGTACGACCACATCGGATTTTGCACGGATCTTTTCAAAACATTCGGACATATAGCTGATATCCGGTGTCAGGGAGCCGTCCGGTTTGCGGCAGTGTAAATGGCACATGGAAGCGCCGGCCTTAATGCATTTGTCCATGTCGCTGGCCAGCAGGTCGGCATCCACAGGAGCGCCGGCCTGGATAGGGGCAACTGAAATCACTATTTTATCATTCATAATCGATATCTCCTTAATCTAATTCCTCCACGATTTCCCTAAGTGTTGTCACATCGCCCACATTGCCCGGAAAAATAATATACGGTGTTCCCGGAAACTTGCTTTCTGGTCCGCTAAGCCACACAGGGATGCCTTTTTTGATCTGCCCCATGACGCGGGCTTTTTTTATGCCCAGCCCCTTGGTGGCCACGTCGCTGGAGGTGATACCGCCCTTGGCAATGATAAATTTGGGCTTCAGGCTCAGCAGGCGGACGATGCTTGTCAGGGCATCGGAAATATTTACAGAGAGCTTGAGGATCTTATCTTTATCCGCGGTGTCCGGTACGAGCAACTGGCGGGAAGTGTAGATAACCACTGTTTTTCCAAGCTGGATATAGGATTGGGCAATGGTCAGTACACGCTCCACCTCGCGGTCCAGGCTGCCTTCAGTAAAGTAGCGGTCAACGAAAAATTCAAGGAAGGTGAAATTCTTATCGGAAGCCATCAGCGCATCCAACTGGTCGCTGGTCTTTTTGACATGGGAGCCAATGATGACCAGACCGCCTTCCCTTGTGCCTTCTTCAATCAGGTCTTTTTTTGTAAGCAGCGGTGCCGGGAGAATGTTTCCGGCCACACGGGTCAGAGGCGCTGCGCTGCGGGCGATATAGTTTTTTCCGGCCTTCATGGCCCGGAGCCAGCAGACCATAAATATTTTGATATCGATATAGTCGATGGCATTGACTATAATCTTGCTGTAATCTGAAGCAGCCATGAGCTGTGCGGTAATGCCGTCGTAATCGCAGCCGCGAAGCTGCTCCAGGGAAATATATGTACAATCGGAGGCCTTATAGGCGCCCTGGCTTTTTTCCTCTACGTATTCACCCAGATGGGAAGCATTGTAGCCAAAGGATTTATCTTTGGCAAATTCGGTCATGCCCGCCGGAACAAGAGCGTTTCCTTCTTTGACGTAATGGATATTATTCAGAGTATAGCGGCCGCCCTCCATGAAAAACGGGCAGATGATTTCACCGTCATAATGAACGTTACCTTCCTGCTCCAGCGTATTTTTCAGCACTTCGGTCTCCAGTGGGAAGTGGCCGCGCAGGGTGGAATCGCCTCTGGAGATGATCAGGAAATCCTGAGCGCAGGCGCTGCTTGCTGCTGCCAGATTTTTGGCAATGTCCGTATGAGCGGCTATGGTTTCCTCTCTGGAAAAGCTGCGGGAGTTGGTAAGGATGAAAAACATGCTGTGCTCGTCCGTCAGACCATTTTCAAAGGTTACCTGCGTCCAGTCGGTAAATACCGGTACATCATGTACGGTCTGAGTTCCTGTGGGGTCATCATCCAGAACAACTACCTTTTTATTAAAATCCTTAAATTCTTCTGCCAGCAGTTGATCGACCGTGGCTTCATCCGGAACAGGGAAGCTGTTCAATATAGAGATATCAAGCTTTTCTAAGGTATTCATATATTAACTCCTTAATTATTGTTATAAGCGACGGGAAGCCAGATGCGCATTTCGCCATAATCGCGGTTATCCCAGGAAAAGTAGGGGATCAGGCGCACCTGAGTGCGGCTCATACCGCTGTATTTCAAGTCCTGATAAAGGCTGGCGCGGTCATAGTCCGTGCGGTTCATGCAGAACATATTGCCTTCCAGCGCCGTGATGTTCCGGCCGTCAATCGTCATGGGCACCGGCCGAAATTCGGCATTTAAATCCAGCATCAGATCGTCCAGTGTTTCCACATCTGTGTCCACGGACTCAATGCAGTAAACGAGCGGGCCACGTTCGATGGCTGCCTGATTGGTGTTTTCCTCGACCATGGCGTGACTTACGGTATATCGCACAGGCATATCCAGATCAAGAACCAGATGGCTGTCGGCAAGATCACTGCTGCTTACTGTGAGATAGGTTGCACTGTCGGCACTGGTCAGGGCGAACAGCATCTGGTCATCGGAACCGGTGAGGACACGGCCGCTTCTTACCCAGCCAGGGATGCGCAGATTCATCTGGAAAGGTACATTGTTCCAATCTGTCAGTTTAAAGGTGATTTTTCCATCATAAGGATAATTCGTTTCCTGCACAAGGGTAAAGGCAGCGCCGCACGGCAGGCTGATCCTGGCTTCGTTGGCACCATACATGCCCATCCACAGTGTATCGCTGGAGCAGGTATACACGTATTCACTGGATTCGGCAATGGTGCGGGCCAGGTTGGGCGGGCAGCAGTAGCTCAATATATATTCGCTGCGGGTCAGAGGCCAGATGAGTTCATACTCCATTTTGCATGCCCGGCGCAGCATATTTTCATAGAAAAATTTTGTTCCGCCAAGATTGACGGCCGCCAGATTGACATTGAGCATGGAACGCTCGATGGCATCAAAATATTCGGCTTTCGGATCGATCTGGAACATGCGGTATGCCCAGAAAACATGACCGAGAGAAGCACATGTTTCATTGTAAGCGGTTATATTGGGCAGTTGATACTCGTAGCCGTAAGCCTGGTGAACAAGCTGATGGATGAAAAAATTGCCATAGGGGGAGGCACCATTATAGAGGGCTCCGCAGCCGCCGGTAATGTAGATTTTATAATCCATCAGATTGCGCCAAACCTTATCCAATACGGCCCGGTATTCCTCATCTCCGGTTTCTGCATAGAGATCGGCAACGCCGGCATAAAGATAGTTGGAGCGCACGGCATGACCTAAAATTTTGTCGTGCTCCTTTAATTTAATCCGGTCCTGATTATCATCGGTGCCGTCGGTAATTGTATCCCGCAGGCGGATGGCCAGTGCAGCCAGATCCAGGTACTGCTGCTCCCCGGTAGTGCGGTACATCTCGATCAGACCCATGTAATGGGATGGGCAAACGGCGGTCTGAACCTTTCCTGTACGGGCATTTTCCTCATACATATCCTTCAGATATGCGGCAGCTTTTCCGGCCACATCGAGAAAATTATCTTTTCCGGTGACCCGTTTGTAAAGGCATGCGGCTGTGAACAAATGGCCGAAATTATAGACCTCAAAATCATTGATATTGCCAAAACGTTGAATTCCATTATTTTGGCGTTCGCCCAGGATCTGTTTTGTGGAAATATAGCCGTCCGGCTGCTGGGCGCGTGCGATCAGATCGATATAGCCGTCCAACTGGGCAAATAGCTCCGCGTTTCCGGTTTTTGCTGCCGAATAGATGGCGGATTCCATCCATTTATAAAAGTCTCCGTCGCCAAAATCAGTGCCGCCGAACTCACCATCGGCTTCGCCGGCGCAAATGCGGAAATTTTCCACGACATGGCTGATATCCTTGGATTCAAACATGTTTTGGAGATGGGGAACGGTTTGAGCGGCATTGACATCCACCGCATCTTTCCAGAAACCGCTTGTCCAATTGACCGCATCCCATGGAAGAGGGGTTACTTTGGCAAAGGGGGATCTCGTTGTATTTGTTAACATTTAAAAATTCCTCCTGAATTTGTAGTCATCAAAGGTGGCTCTATTCGCTAAGAGCTCCTTTGTTCCTGAGTGCTTCCTTTAGGGCGATGGCGCCATAGCGGGGGCTGGAAACCGCCGGTTTTTTACAGGCGTCCGTAATGAGCTGTTCGCAGTAGGCCATGGAGCCCTGGCACAATAAGATAACATCCACGTCCGCACAGATTTCCAGTGCCTTCCCAACCAAAAGATTTTTAAACTGCTCCTGGTCGAGACCAAAGGCTTCCACCAGACCATCTACAAGAGTGACCTGACGGCCCATTTCCCGGGCAACGCGGCGGATGGTGTTTTTTGTAGGCTCCAGAGTTGTGGGCAGCGTAGCCAGAACACCGATACGGCTGCCTTTGCGTACCGCATCACGGCACATTTCTTCGTCAATGCGGACAATGGGAACGCCGATGAAGCGGGCCACATCCTGGGCACAGTCAGCAACCTCACCTACAGAGGAGCAGATATTTAACACGGCATCGGCACCATCCTGTGCGGCGGCTAAAAACATGGTAATGAGACGGGATGCCGCGTTGCATGTAACATAACCGTTTTCGCGGACCTCTGCCAAGATGGATGGATCGGTGTATGTGAGCATATGTACATCCTCGCCCAACTGTTTTTTTACTTCCTGCTCCACCAGCTCGATCAGCTCTGGTGTCGTACTCGTGTAGACTAATCCTACGTTTGTCATCATAAAAACCTCCTGTATTTGCTGATAATTGAGTTACTGCGAGTGATTCATACAGCCAGAAACGAAACTTACAGTACTGAATATTTTGCCAGTCTACAAGGCGGAGGAAGGAAGCGGAGTGGCCCCCTCCGCTGACTGACGACAACGCGGCAGATGGCAAAATAGGCAGTGCTGTCAGTTTCGCTTCTGGCTGGATGGAGCATTGGAGCGTGTTGATGGCGGAATTTGATTTAAAAACACTCTCCAGCACAGCTTTTACAGCCATTGATTTGGCAGTAACATGATAAAATATATGTCTACATTAATAATGTCACAAAGTGGAAGTGGAGTAAAGTAGAAGAAAATTTGTTTTTTGTCAGGAAAATTTACTTTGGAGTTGTAAAAGATATGAAATGTTATGTACTGAACATGAAACGGTGGAAGACTTTGGGTCTGGTGTTGGTACGGGATATATTGATTTTGGATTTTAAATTGAATAATAATAATATCTGGCAGGAATTTCTGGGCTTGGAGAGTATGATAATGATAGAACAGACTAAATTTGTTATTAAGATATTCATAAGGCCTAAGCGATGATGATTATAGGTGCGATGCGGAAGTGAACATGAAATTGGAAGGGGCGCACTAGAAAATTGTAATAAAACTAGAGTGTTTGGCAGACGATAATGTATTTTTGTAGTTGCATTTTGAGGTAAATTTGTGTAGAATGGTAAAAGATGAGGTAAAATAGATGCATAAATTGTGATTTTTGCCGTCGATCCCTTTACGGGGGCGTGGATTGAAAACAAGGCCCCAAATTTAAGCTTGCTATGTATCCGACGTCACTCCCTTTGCGGGGGGGGGATTGAAACAATACATTCCGTTTTCGGATTTAAAGGAATATTCTTTAAGCTGCGTGTCGTTCCCTATTTGGGAGAAATCTATTGATACTGAATGTTCTTAATGATAGAAAGTGCGAATCTAAAGTGAACATAAAATTCCTGAGGGATTCGCACCTGAATATTTGTATAAAATAGAGAAATTTGTAGGTGATTTTCTTTTTTACTGTTGTGTTTTTCAGTAGGAATGTGTAGAATAGTATAAGAAAAGGACAAATTAAGGAAAGAAAATTGTGCCCTTTTGCTGTCGCTCCTTCGCGGGAGCGTGGATTGAAACACTTGGTTATCGACAAAAAGGTTGCCGAATGGAACGTCGCTCCTTCGCGGGAGCGTGGATTGAAACACGTAAGCAGCAGCAGGTGTTGACGTGGTGGATGTCGCTCCTTCGCGGGAGCGTGGATTGAAACATTCCGGATGGTATTTTGGTCCACCAAAAACCGAGTCGCTCCTTCGCGGGAGCGTGGATTGAAACTGCCGATCGTCTTATGTGTTCCCATAAATTCACCGTCGCTCCTTCGCGGGAGCGTGGATTGAAACAAGAAACAACTGCTGATCACCGGAACGATCTGCACGTCGCTCCTTCGCGGGAGCGTGGATTGAAACCGCAAATATTACAGCGAACAGCCCAGAGTGGAGGTTGTCGCTCCTTCGCGGGAGCGTGGATTGAAACACTGTTCGCATGAGTGCAATTTAAATGCCGATGAGTCGCTCCTTCGCGGGAGCGTGGATTGAAACTGTCATTTCAGCATCAGCTATTTTGGATTCAAGTCGTCGCTCCTTCGCGGGAGCGTGGATTGAAACAGGCAGCGGCATCCAAGCAATCACTCTGTTCCAGGTCGCTCCTTCGCGGGAGCGTGGATTGAAACATGGAAAAATACGCGAGCTCTGAAGACACATCCGGTCGCTCCTTCGCGGGAGCGTGGATTGAAACTGCCGTGGAGGAGATTATGAAGTATGTTGCAGGTATGTCGCTCCTTCGCGGGAGCGTGGATTGAAACAGATATCCAGTACATCTATCGATCCAGTTGACCGTCGCTCCTTCGCGGGAGCGTGGATTGAAACTTCAAATGAACTCTGACGGTACAGTTCAGAGGTGGGTCGCTCCTTCGCGGGAGCGTGGATTGAAACTATCTTTTTTATAAGCATACTCGGGAACTATCTCGTCGCTCCTTCGCGGGAGCGTGGATTGAAACACTGGTAATTTCAGGCTTGGTAAATGATAACTTGTCGCTCCTTCGCGGGAGCGTGGATTGAAACTCCGCAACCGGTCGGCAGGACCAGCAGCGTCTTATCGTCGCTCCTTCGCGGGAGCGTGGATTGAAACATTAATGGCATCGATAATATTTTTTGCTGTGGTGTCGCTCCTTCGCGGGAGCGTGGATTGAAACACTAAGGCTGCGGAGAAGTTTTTGAAGGAAAATCCGTCGCTCCTTCGCGGGAGCGTGGATTGAAACCAGCGTTTTGACCGGCCAACCATGCTGCATAAGCCGTCGCTCCTTCGCGGGAGCCTGGATTGAAACCGTATTACAACACGTTTTACCCCCGTTTCCATCGTCGCTCCTTCGCGGGAGCGTGGATTGAAACTTCATTCTATTTTCCTTTCCGCCCCAGCCCATTCCGTCGCTCCTTCGCGGGAGCGTGGATTGAAACAATGACAAAGTTGGTCTGCTCCCGGAGCTTTTTGTCGCTCCTTCGCGGGAGCGTGGATTGAAACATAAATGCTTTTGAAATGAAAGGTGGAAAAATAGAAGTCGCTCCTTCGCGGGAGCGTGGATTGAAACGACTTTAAGATACCGCTTTTTAAAGTCGATGTCGTCGCTCCTTCGCGGGAGCGTGGATTGAAACTATCGGTATTGAGATGCGGCCTTACAATGACCGGGTCGCTCCTTCGCGGGAGCGTGGATTGAAACCTGCGACATCCCGCCCTCATCATGGGCAATCCGGAGTCGCTCCTTCGCGGGAGCGTGGATTGAAACATCCGGAAGGATTGGGTTATCTAAAACCTTTGTGGTCGCTCCTTCGCGGGAGCGTGGATTGAAACATAATTGTACAAAAAAGCATTGGCCAGCCAGTCTAGTCGCTCCTTCGCGGGAGCGTGGATTGAAACAGTTTAACAACGGAAGCATTGGCGGCATTTCGCCGTCGCTCCTTCGCGGGAGCGTGGATTGAAACTTGAGCGCAGCGAGGTGGAAAATGACCTCTATATGGTCGCTCCTTCGCGGGAGCGTGGATTGAAACAACACAAAAGGATTATTCAGAAGATGATGACCAGTCGCTCCTTCGCGGGAGCGTGGATTGAAACATGGAAGCCAAAAATAATGAGCGTATGGATATAGTCGCTCCTTCGCGGGAGCGTGGATTGAAACGGTTATTGTATTTAAACAAACGGATGGCGATACCTAGTCGCTCCTTCGCGGGAGCGTGGATTGAAACTGCTGACCGGCAACGCTTGTCCGTAAACATGTGGTGTCGCTCCTTCGCGGGAGCGTGGATTGAAACTCCTCACTTAATTTTCTGGCTTTCTTCAACCAATGTCGCTCCTTCGCGGGAGCGTGGATTGAAACCAGTGCCCGTTGTACCTGCGTCTGCTTATATAGGTCGCTCCTTGGCGGGAGCGTGGATTGAAACGTTGTAATTGCGGATTCGGGCACCTTTGATACTCGTCGCTCCTTCGCGGGAGCGTGGATTGAAACTGTTCTTTTTCCGTCATCTGCATAAACTCCACAGGTCGCTCCTTCGCGGGAGCGTGGATTGAAACCGGACCTGGGCGTTGACCCGGAAAAGGTGGAGAACAGTCGCTCCTTCGCAGGAGCGTGGATTGAAACAATCTCTGTAGTTGTACCATTGATTACGTCATTGGTCGCTCCTTCGCAGGAGCGTGGATTGAAACGTCCAGTGCATGGAACAATATAAAATCATCCCTTAGTCGCTCCTTCGCGGGAGCGTGGATTGAAACCCGGTGATGGTTGTCAAGGGCTTGCAAATTTTTGTCGCTCCTTCGTGGGAGCGTGGATTGAAACTTGTATCCATGTTCCAAACATAATTCTCAATAAAGTCGCTCCTTCGCGGGAGCGTACATTGAGACTCCACTCATCTAACAAGGAGCGGCAGCGATTGCAGTCACTCCTTGTCGAAATCGCAGATTGTAACCTGTAGACGCCCTAACAGACACCCACGAAGTTCCGAAACCACAGTACAGAGGACGGATGGCAAACTTCCAGCGTGTTGTTTACCCAAAGAAGCAACATTCAATGCCCATATCCCTATCCGTAAAACAGGAAAATCATAGATGGAAATTATTCACGCCCCGTGCCCCTGCGTAAAATCATAGATGGAAATCCCCCTCTCCCCTCGCCCGTGCGCATTTTCATATTGTTGTATCCCATTAAAAATGATATAATAGAAACACTTAGCGAGGCCCATTCGGTCCTGATGAGAATATATAATATATATCTGATCACCCGAAACGGGCCTTTTCAAAAGCTAGTGCCTCCCGGCGTAAATGCGCCGTGTTATAGCACCCGCTATCTACGCTATGAGCACTAGTCGTAGGGGCCACTACGCCGTCGCTTCGTGGACGCACACCTGACGCAGATATCAGGCACTATAGCACGACGTATTTACGCCGGAAGGCACTAGTTATGTAAAGGTGGGAGCTTATGGATTTGGATCAGGTGGATGCATTTTTACGCATGTATTCCCGGAAGGAACGGCTGGTGATGCAGGGCGGAAGCGTTGGGCCGAGGGAGCAGGCGGAGTATTCCCATTTTCAGGAAGGGGAGGACCGGGGGAGCCGGACGTATGTTTTTGAGGATGAGTACTTTTTAAAGAGCGGAGAGCTGATGGGGCTTTACCGCCAGGACAGGTATTCGCCGGTGTATGCCCATCGCCATAATTACGTGGAGCTGTGTTATGTATGGTCAGGCCGGAGCCGGCAGGTGATCTGCGGAGAAAGTGTAAAACTGGGTCGGGGGGCGCTGTGCATTTTTGATATGGCGGCCAGCCATACGATTGCGGCGGCGGGGGAGGATGATATTTTGATTAATGTCCTCATGCGCCCGGAATTTTTTGATAAGTTGTTGGAACGGCGGATTGCAGGCGATGGTATTTTAATGGAATTTTTGACAGCCGCTGTGCGTGCCCGGCAGCAGCAGGCTCATTTTCTGTGTTTTGAGACCGAGAGCAACCCGCAGATACGGTGGCTGATCCAGCTTTTGATACGGGAGTATTTTTCGGATTATCCCGGAAAGGAGCAGATGCTGGAAAATTATATAGCGTCGCTGTTTACGGAATTGTTCCGCATGTACGATCGGGATAACCACTGTCAGGATGTGGCGGATCGCCAGCGAAAGCAGCTTCTGGATATTCTGACATATATCGAGAGGAATTTTGAACAGTGTACGGTGCAGACGGCGGCCTCAGAATTTGGACTTTCGCCAAAGTATTTGACGATGCTGCTGAAAAAACGGACCGGACGGAGCTTTGTGGAGCACGTTCAGGAGCAGAAATTTGCAAAAGCGCGCCGGCTGCTGGCCAATACAGATTTGTCGGTGGCGCGTATTGTGGAACTGTGCGGTTACAGTAATGAGCATTTTTTCTATGAGAAATTTAAGCAGTCCGCGGGGATGACTCCGGGAAAATACCGGGAACAGTTTCTAAAGGGCTGAAAACATAACAGTTCAGACAGGCTGAACTGTTACGCATATGGCCATTTAAAATCGCTGCGCGATGGGCTATATGTCCGTGAAATTCACGTTTAGTACGGTCTGCGCAGTAAATGCGCAGACCTGTTTGAACTGTTACCTGAAAACCTAATAAAAATTTTATAAGCAGTTCTATAAGTAATGAAAAATTAGTCGCATAAGAATTTTTGAGAAGCTGAAATTTGGACAGTAATATGGGAAAATGAGCCATTGAATCCATAGATTATATCAGGTATGTTATAAACAGGAACGGCTCAAGAGCCGATTGCTTTTATTGATTGCGGCCATTGTTTAATTCTCGTACAGTTTTGTATAAATTTCTCGGCAATGAGTATTCGCTATCCACGTCAGAAACGTCTGCAAGTCTGGCTGTAGAGCCAGCAAGGCGATTTCACCGGCCAGCAAGACGACTTCGCTGGCGGCCGTAAGGTCCGCCACGTACTCGCTTTTTGGACGTGCTTCTGTTACGGATATCAAGCAGTTTATTACCGAAGAATTTATGCAAATCATTAATGGCCGCTGCATATGAATGATGGAGGGATTGCAATGGCAGCAGTGACACAGCTTCAGGTAAATTATCTAAATCAACCGGCGGGGATTACGGAATCGCCGCAATTTTCATGGATCATCGAGGATGATGAACGGGATCTTATTCAGAAGAGCTACCAGCTTCAAATCAGCAGTGAGCCTTCGGAAAATGCCCTGATTTTTGACAGTGGCGTTGTGGACAGTAAAGACAGCGCCCATGTCCGGGCTGCGGGTTTTGAACCGGAATCCGCGCGCAAATATTACGTCCGCGTGCGGGCTGTACTGGATAAATGTTCCGGCGCAGTGCGTACAGATGCATCCGGCACAGTGCCTGCAAATGCATCCGGCGCAGTGCGTACAGATGCATCCGGCGCAAAAGTCTCGGAATGCATCAACGAAAATGTACAAGTCTCCGGCGCAGATACCGGCTTTTCCAACTGGACATGGTTTATCAGCGGTCTGGTGGATCATCGTGAGTGGCAGGGCCAGTTTATTTCCGGAGAAACGAAAAATGATTCTGAAAAGTTTAACGCTACGCTTGTGCGCGGCAGCTTTTTGGTGGATGGACAAATAAAGGAGGCCTATGCGTACACGACGGCGCTGGGCTTATATAAGTATTATCTGAACGGCTGCCGGGTCGGTACGGACGAGATGGCGCCGGGCTGGACTTCATATAATAAGCGTCTCACCTACCAGACGTGGGATGTGACCAATTATATTACTCAGGGCGAAAATATTTTGGGAGCCATGGTAGGCGTTGGCTGGTACAAGGGCAAAATGGGTTTCCTGGAAAAGATTAATAACTACGGCACGCAGACCGCTTTTCTGGCCCAGCTTGTCATCCGCTATGAGGATGGCCGTGTACAGTATGTGAGCACGGATAAAAGCTATAAAGGCAGTGATGCGCCGATTGTATTTGCCGATATTTATGATGGGGAGATTTATGACGCCCGGCTGGAGCAGGATGGCTGGGCCTGCGCCGGCTTTGACGACAGCGGCTGGCATCCGGTGGATGTGGTGGAAAAGGACAAAGCGGTTCTTGTGCCGCAGCCGGGCTGCCGTGTAACTATGATCGACGCCCTGCCGGCTGTAAAAATACTTACGACGCCGGAGGGCGACAGGGTCGTTGATTTTGGACAGAATCTCACCGGGTGGGTGGAGATTTGCGCCAAAGGAAAAAAGGACGCCGTATTTGAGTTAAACTGCTTTGAAACGCTGGATGCCCGGGGCAATGTATACACGGACAATCTGCGGGGCGCGAAGGAAACAATCCGCTATGTGTGCAGGGATGATCGGGAGTTTTGTTATCACCCAAGCTTTACCTTTCAGGGGTTCCGCTATGCTAAAATTGCTTCGTTTTACGGGGAGCCTGTGGCGGAGAATTTTGTCGCCCATACGGTACATTCAGATATGGAGCCGACCGGCAGCTTTCATTGTTCAAATCCGGATCTGAACCAGCTTTGGCACAATATTTTATGGGGGCTGAAGGGTAATTTCCTGGATATCCCCACCGACTGTCCTCAGCGCAACGAGCGGGTGGGCTGGACCGGCGACGCACAGATTTTCTGCCGCACAGCTTCCTATCTTATGAATACATATACATTTTTTGCCAAATGGTTAAAGGATGTGGCGGCGGACCAGACGCCGGAGGGCGGTGTGCCACACATCGTGCCGGATCTTATTTCCGGCAAAGAGCATGATGACTGGCTTTTGAGCCAGGGCACTCACTCTGCGGCCGCATGGGCTGATGTGGCTGTGTTGAATCCGTGGAATCTGTATCTCACCTATGGGGATACGAAGCTGCTGGAGGACCAGTACGAGAGTATGAAGAAATGGATCAACTTCATGCGTGCCCACGCGGTGGACGGCATATGGAATTACCGGCTGCAATTTGGCGACTGGGTGGCGCTGGATGCCGAGGAGGGCAGCTATTTTGGGGCAACGCCCAATGATCTGACCTGCACCGCATACTATGCTTATTCCACGGGTGTCTTTGCCAAAATTGCCCGGGTATTGGGAAAAATGGACGATTATGAGGAATACAGCGCCCTTTACCGTGAAATCGTGGATGTTTTCCAAAGTCATTTCTTTGATGCCAAAGGAAATATGACCGCCCAGACACAGACCGCCCATATTATTGCCCTGTACTTTGGCCTGACGCCGGAGCAGTATCGGGAAAAGACAGCGAAAGCGCTGGTACGACTGCTGGAAAAGGAAAATGGCCATCTGGTCACTGGCTTTGTGGGAACACCGTATTTCTGTCATGCCCTCAGCCAGAACGGCTATGTAAAGGAAGCTTATGAATTACTTTTGAAGGACGATTTCCCATCCTGGCTGTATCAGGTGAAGATGGGAGCCACCACCGTGTGGGAGCACTGGGATGGCATGAAGCCCGATGGAACGATGTGGAGCCCGGATATGAATTCCTTCAATCACTACGCGTACGGGGCCATTGGCGAATGGATTTTCAGGGTGGCCGCCGGGCTTGAAGTTGACAGCGCTCATCCGGGATATGAGCAGTTCGTGATTTATCCGCATCCGGGCGGGGGCATGGATTTTATGGAAACGGCTTACAAAAGTGTTTACGGGCAGATCCGTGTGCGCTGGGAAATGGATGGCCGCCGGGTGACGGTGCGTTTCCATGTGCCTGTGAATACCATGGCCACAGTACGGCTGTATGGTGCGAAAAATGTATTGGAGGCGGACGGCATACTTTTTAAAATGGTGCACGGGGAGCCGGAAGGCCTGGCCGGTTCCGGAGACTATACGGTTGTATATGAAATGTAATTGCGGCTCATTCAGCGCCGCTCAATATTTGGCTCCGGAGTCATGGAGCCTGTACAAAAACAGATGAAACAAGGTAACAGTTTGGCCGTTTTGAACTGTTACGAAACCTGGAGGGGAAGGATTGATGAAAAGGCTTAAAAAATGGTATCACCAGTGGACAATTAAAGAGCAGATCCGTTGGGCGCTTATCAGCCTGGCCGGTCTTTCCGCCCTCCTTTTGGCAGTGATCGGCTTTATACTGTCTAAAAGTATGATTGAAAAAAGCTACCGGGAGGACTTCACTTATAATCTGCAGGTGTCCAATGAGATCATGGACATTCAATTGAAAAACATTATCGAAATTTCCAGAAACCTCCTTATTGACCAGAATGGACTGGATAAGGAGGGGCTGGAAAGCGCGGACCAGGAAAAGGATAAAAGCGAAAAGTCCAAATCCCAAAGTACCAAAAGCCTGGGGTTCATGGATGCGCTTGAGCAGTCCGGGGCAAGTGACGCGGAATTTTTCACCTCAGCCCAGGACCAGGCGCTGAAATCCGCCCTGGGGCAGGCCATTAATCAGGATTTGCTCATCGGTGAGATGGTTGTTCTGGACATTAAGGGGAAGCTTTGCGACTATACCAGGAACACGGGCGCCGGCCGCCAGTACAACGCCGACGAGATTCTGGATTCCGACTGGCTGGCCATCGTGGATGAGGCCAGAGGTAAGGAGGTCTTTTTTGGTAGCAATGTGCTTAAAGAGGACAGCTACATGTTTACCATGGCTAAAAAGCTGAATGATATAAGAACCGGGGAAGCCAGAGGTTATCTGATCGTCAATATCCGTCAGAAGCTGTTGGAGGATGCTTTCGGCAACCCGCCCAAATACCGTACAAGCCAGTGCCTTTTGGCCATCAACCCCAGGGAGGCCAATAAGGTCGCCTATTATACCGGAGACAGTACGTACAGAGCTTCCATCGAGGAAGCTTATCTGAAAAACGGCCAACTGGGGCCGGGATATGTAACTGCTCAGGTAACAGATGAGGTCACGGGCTGGACGCTTGTGAGTGCCATACGCAAGGGAGCACTGACAAAGGATACGAACATCATCGGCCTTCTTTTGCTGCTGGTCTTTGCGGCGCTCTGTCTGGTGGCTATAAAGATTGCAAAGGTCATTTCCTCCAGAATTTATGCCCCGCTGTATCAGTTGGAAAATGTGATCGAGGAGGTCGGGGAAGGCAAGCGCGATATCGAAGCGGAATTTGACGACAGCGAGATCGGACGGATCGGCACCAAGTTTAAGGAAATGGTTTCCAATAACCTGGAGCTTCGGGAACACCTGCTGTCATCACAGTTAAAGGAGCGGGAATCAGAACTGTTGCTGCTTCAGTCGCAGATAAACCCCCACTTTTTATACAATACACTGGACTCTTTGTACTGTATGGCGGTGATCAATGAAGCGGATGATATGGCCGGGATGGTGGATGCTCTTTCCAGAACCTTCCGGCTCAGTCTGAATAAAGGAAATAAACTGATTTTAGTAAAAAATGAGATTGAACATATAAAAGCTTATATGGAGGTGCAGAACTTCCGTTTTCAGGACCGTTTTACATTGATCCTGGATATCGACCCGGCCATGCTGGAGCTGTACATGCTGAAATTTATATTGCAGCCATTTGTGGAAAATGCTATGTACCATGGTCTGGAGCCAAAGGTGGGCAGGGGAACGATAACTGTAACTGGAAAAATTTCAGAAAATGATTTTATATTTGAGATTACCGATGACGGCGTGGGTGTGACAGATCTGTCGGTGCTGGGGAATGGCTACGGCATCCGCAATGTGCTTGAGCGGGTCCACCTGTTTTACGGGGAGGGCTACGGCGTTACCTTTGAGAGCGCGCCCGGTGCGGGCACAAAGGTAAGGATACACATTGCCGCAGTTTATACAAAGGGGGAGATTCACAATGAAGAAAGTAGTCATCGTTGATGATGAATATATTGTTGTCAATGGGATCAAGGCCATGATCGCCAGAGAAAAGATGGATTTTGTCGTGACAGGCTCGGCCTGCGACGGTATTGAGGGACTGAAGGTGATCATTGAACAGCAGCCTGACCTTGTTATTTCCGATATACGTATGCCCGGAATGGACGGCCTGGCACTGATCGAGGAAGCCAGGGCCTATCTGCCCAATACCATTTTTGTCATTATCAGCGGCTATCAGGAATTTGAATATGCCCGGAAGGCGCTCAGTCTTGGGGTGCGGGGATATATAGATAAGCCCATTACTATGGCCAAGGTTCGGGAAACACTGCAGATGGCCAATGAGCTGATCGAAAAACGTCAGAACCGCCAGAGTGACGTATTGAAAAAGGAATATCAGAATGTGAGCGGTCAGTTGATGAATCTGATCATCGAGCGCAAATCGGAGGGCTACGTGCCATTGATCGACCAGGCGCTGGATCTGTTAAAGCAGATGGCGCCGGAGCTGGAGGATTACAAGGAGGAATGCTACAAGCTGATCTGTCTTGGTTTTGGGATGTTTTACGAACACCGGCAGGAGAAAAAGGAAGAGCAGCATTTTCCTTCCCATAATAATATTGTCCGGCTGCCAAGTACGTCCGAGGTGGACAATGTGGTCCACGAGCTGTTTAAAAGTATGTTCCACAAGCTCCATGCAGAAAATCTGGGCAATATGCATACAACGATCAAAAAGCTTTTGGAGTATATCGATGAAAATTACCATCGGGATATCGGGCTGGCGGAGATCGCGGACCAGTTTGAGATGAACCCGGCCTATCTGAGCATACTTTTTAAGGAGCAGGTGGGGATGAGTTATATCAAGTATTTGACTAAGGTTCGGATGGATCACGCAAAACGTCTGCTTTTAGAAGGATATAAGGTGGGTGAGGTCAGCGAAATGGTGGGATATAGCAACTACCGGTATTTCTGCGATATTTTTAAAAAGCATGAAGGACAGACGCCCAATGAATATAAAGGCATTGTGCGGAAAAAATAAGGATTGGTATAAAGTGTCGGCACCGGCTCAAGTCGGATGCCGGCATTTTATTTCCACGGGCAACGAGCCAAAGTCAGGCTTGCCTGACCTTGGCAACTGCCGAGAGGTGTTTGACTTGTATTCTCCGATACTTTATGTCAGAAAAATCCGGAGTTGTCAGATATTTTTGGAACAGGTCCAAAAAATGCCGACATTAAACAAAAAATTACCGACTAGGAAATCCGCCATATTCTGGTATGATTAAAGCATAGAAAGTTTCCCGGAAAACTTCAGACAGGAATGCGCATTCACTGCGCATACCGTACAAAAACGTAAATTTTACGAGCATATGGCCATCGCGCAGCGATTTTAAATGGCCATATGCGTAACAGCTCAGCCCTTTGAACTGTTACAGTTTCCCGGAAAACTTACAAAAAGAACACGAAAATGATTTTATTAACGGAGGGTATCTCAATGAAAAAACGTATAGCAGCATTAGTTCTTGCACTGGCTATGGTGATCGGATGTCTGGCCGGATGCGGCGGCTCCAATGGAAGCGAAAGTAAAGCAACAGAAGCAAAAAAGGAAACAACTGCAAACGATACGACAGCTAAGGAAACAACTGGCGGCGACACACAGGCAGCCGGGGAGACAACCGGGGGAGACACACAGGCAGCAAAGAAATTTAAAATTTTATCCATCTGGGCAGAGGATACCAGAGAAGGTAAACTGATCTACGATTTGACAAAGAAATACTCAGAAGAGGTTAATCCGAACTTTGAATTTGAATTTGAACTTGTATCTGCCAATGACCTGACGACGAAGATCGCAGCTCTGATGGCTTCCAACGATCTGCCGGATGCATTTGCCTATGTGGCAGGTACACCGTTAAAAGAGCTGATCGATGCCGGCAAGGTGGTAGATATCGGCGCTGAGCTGGAAAAATTGGGCGTGGCCGACTGCATCGAAGATTCCGCAGCCAACCTTTTAAGAGGCCTTTCCGCAACAGACAGCTACTATGATCTGCCGCTTGGCTTAAATATTGAAGGTTTCTGGTACAACAAAGCGATTTTTGAAGAAAATGGTATTGAAGTTCCTGTGACATGGGATGACCTGACCGCAGCCTGTGATACATTACTGGCAAAGGGAATCCAGCCCATCGCTGCCGGCGGCGCTGACAAATGGCCTTTAAGCCGTCTTGTAAACGCATATGTGATCCGTACCATGGGTATTGACGCACTGACAAAAGCAACCAACGGCGAGCTTTCATTTACTGACGAAGGCTTTGTTAAGGCAGCAACGGTTGTCCAGGATATGGCCAACAAGGGCTACTTTGGTAAAGGCTGTACAACTGTTGACAATACGACCGCAGGTAATATGGTTCTGGCCGGTGAGGCTGCAATGGTTTACAACGGAAGCTGGTACAGCGAGGATATCGCCAGCGAAAACAACCCGGCAGGCGAGGATGGCATTGGCTTCTTCAGCATCCCTGAGGTTGAAGGCGGCGTAGGCAAGGCAACTGAAATCCCTACAAACTGTGGTAATATCCTGACATTGTCCGCAGAGAAATATGATGATGCAACCGCAGGCTGGTTAAAATATTTCGTAGAGAATGCCGGCAACTATGCTATGGAAAACATGGGAAGCGTTAAAGGCTACAAATATGATGTGACCGCAGAACTCAGTCCGGTGAACCAGATCGTTGTAGATACGATCAACAACACCACAGACGCAGCAACATGGTTTGAAGCTCTGATGAACAACGAAACAAAATCCGCAGCTCAGGATAATGTTCAGACTTTAGTGAACGGCGAAATGACTCCGGAGGAATATATGCAGTCCATCCAGGAAGCCTATGACATGAGCAAGCTTTAATTGGAGCCGGATTAAATCCACGGTTGATACAGCGGCGTCAATAACCGTTCGGACCTTTCGAACTGTTACATACAAAGCTACTGAAAACGCCGGGGTAACTGTAAAATGATAAACCGGGCAGGAATATACTTCCTGCCCTTACTAATAACAGGGTCAAAGGTGAGAAAATGAAAAAGGTTTTAGGAAATAAAAAAGCTATCGCATTGTTTGTTGGCCCGGGCTTGATTCTCTACGTAGGACTGGTATTCGTACCGATCATCTGGTCCTTCTTTTATTCCTTTTACAGTGGAAGCCCGGGGTTAAAGTGGGAATTTGCAGGACTTAAAAATTATAAGAACCTGTTTATCGACAGCCGTTTCCATGACGCGCTGATCGTCAATCTGAAATATGTCGTTCTCGTCATGTTCTTCCAGGTCATTCTGGGCCTTTGTATGGCAATGATTTTCAAGTTCTGGTTAAAACGTTTCAAAAATGTTATCCGTACACTGATCTTCTTCCCGGTAGTTTTACCGACAGTGGCTGTAGGCCAGTTATTTGCAAAGATTTATGAAATTCAGCCAAACTACGGCTTGCTCAACAGCTTATTGGCCAGTATCGGACTGGAGGAATGGGTCCAGCCGTGGATCGGCCAGGCCAGTACAGCGCTGGGCGCCCTGTGCGTCATGGATGTCTGGGTGGCCATGGGCTTCTACGCCGTTATCTTTTACGGAGCGCTGCTGGATATTCCCGATGAAGTGCTGGAGGCTGCAAAGATCGACGGCTGCTCCGGCTGGCAGATGTTCCGCCGGGTGATCTTACCGCTGCTCCACCCAGTGACCATTACCTGTCTTGTATTCAGCTTCTCCGGTGCGGTGAAGATGTTTGAATCGTCCATGGCATTGACGCAGGGCGGTCCGGGAAATGCCACCACGTCGCTATCCATGTATATGTATAACACATCCTTTGGTTATAACAAGGTCGGATACGGAAGTTGTATTGCCATTGTCATCTTCCTGATCTGTATTGTGGGTAATGCGATCATCAAGAAGTTTGACGTTAAAGAAGAAGTTTAAGGAGGTATGAAGATGAATACGGCAAAAACAGTTAAAACAGTAAAATCAGTCCTCATCAAAATTTTTATCTTCATACTGGTCATTATCGAAACCTATCCGATTTTCTGGATGATCACGGCGGCCTTAAAACGGCCTACGGAATTTGTTACAAAGCCCGCTTTCGCACTGCCTGACAGCTTTTATTTCCAGAATTTCATCGATGCCTGGACACGGGGCAATATGGGCCTGTTTTTCAAAAACAGTATTATTAACACATTCGTGGCGCTGATTTTTATCGTAATCTTCAGTATGACCATCGGGTTTGCAGTGACAAAGATGGAATGGAAGCTGAAAGGCTTTTTCAAGCAATTCTTCCTGCTGGGCATCATGGTGCCGGTGGCAACAGCGCTGCTGCCATTGTTCCAGATTTACAACAAGATGAATTTGATCAATACACGGGCCAGCCTTATACTTACATACATTGCCTTCGGTTTGTCATTGTCCATCTTCCTGGTTAGTGGATATATGAAATCTCTGTCCAACGAGATCATGGAAGCGGCCGTTATCGACGGATGCGGAATTTACAGTATGTTCTGCCGGATCGTATTTCCACTGATGAAAAATGCAGCGGTGACCGTGCTTGTCCTGCAGTTCTTCTATAAATGGAACGACCTGATCTTCTCCATGACATTTATTAATGATACAAAGCTGAAAACGATCCAGACAGGACTTTTGTACTTCTCCAATGAGTTCGGCGCTAAAAACTGGGGTGCGATCTTCGCCTCCGTAACCATGAGCGTTCTGCCCATGCTGGTTCTGTACATGATTTTAAATAAGACCGTTATCGAAGGTATGACCGCCGGAGCCGTCAAGGGCTGAGCGCAGAAGCTGAGATCTGTTCCATAGTATATAAAAGCGGTGCCGCTGTTAAGGAAGTTACTTAACAGCGGCATCGCTTTTTGTGATGGCGGCCGTGGTCCGGCGGGCGCTGGCAGGAATCGGGGGGCGCATCAGCCGCAACGGGAGCGTATCGGGTATGGCAGTTGCGGCAGCATCTACTGCAATGGCATGGCTGCTGTTGTTGCCATGGCGCCCGCGTTCAGCTTATGCTGCCAGTGAAAGCTGAATAATGCAGCGGTGGCCAGCGAAAATACAAGTGTGACAGCTCCTGTAAAGGCGATGCCATAAAGGCCGAAAAGCCGGTCCATGAGAAACAGTATGGGTATAAAGTAAATCCCTTTATCGAGCAGGGCGGCCAAAGTGGCGTAGGAGGCTTTGCCTGTGGACTGAAGGAATGTCTGGCAGAGCTGGTACAGCCCGTAAAACGGTCCGGTGACCAGGGAGGCCAGCACCATGATCTGACCGTAGGCAATAACCTCATCATTGTCAATAAAGGCGGCAACGATCGTATTTCTGGCAAAAAAGCAGGCGACAGTGAGGATAGTTCCCACGATAACCGTAAATATACCGGTATTCCGAAGGATCATGCGGGTCCTTTTGGAATTACCAGCGGCGAAATTATAGGAAATGGCCGGCTGAATGCCCATACATATACCCATGGCGATCATGGAAATGAGCATACCGATTTTTCCGGCCACTCCCTGTGCGGCCAGAGCCACAGAGCCGTAGCCTACCATAAGCCGGTTGGAGATCATGGAGGAGCAGCTCATAAGGAGTGTGCTGCATGCCAGCGGTAGCCCCAGAGTGATCACGGGAACAAGAATATCTTTTTTCAGCGACAGATACTTTGGATGAAGCGAAAAGGCCGGCTGCTTTTTTACGACATAATAAAATAAGTAGATACAACTGATCGCGTTGCCGATGACTGTGGCCAGGGCGGCTCCGGCCACATCCCAGGAAAATACAAGGATGAACAGGGCGTCCAGCAGTATATTTGACAGCGTGCCGAGCCCATTGGCGATCATGGATTCCACAGCGGCGCCATCGGAACGGATGATATTGGCAAAAACATTATTGAACAGGATCAGCGGAGCGCCCAGGGCAATGATACGAAGGTAATCTGTCGTGTAAACCAGTGTTTCCGCATCCGCCCCAAGAACTGTGGAAATAGGCTTCATGGCAATGAGAAGGACTGTCATAAACAGTATGCCGATCAATAACGAGCCCCAGCAGCACAGGCTTGTAAAGGCTTTGATGCGGCTGGTTTCTTTACGGCCAAGCGCCAGGGAGAGGGCCGTGCATCCGCCGCTGCCAAGGAGTGTGCCAAGGCCGGACAGAATGGAAAACAGCGGGGCGCACAGGGATATGGCGGCGATTTTGGCCGGATCACCGGTCTGGCCGATGAAAAATGTATCTGCCATATGGTAGACAACCATAACGACCATGATGATGACGGTGGGCAGGCAGAGATTTAATAGCAGCTTTGGGAAAGATGCGCTTTCCAGTATTTTCTGACTTCGTTTCATGTGACAAACCTCCATTTTTTATAAATTTGTGATCACTGATTTTTCTGCTTTCTTAATTTTCGTTATTAAAACATCACTTGTAGATTTAATATATATTTAGTATAATAGTCCTGTGGCCCAAATGCAACCGTCAATATATCATCATATGTAGAAATAATAAATTTCCAGGGCCGAGCCGGTCTGGTGGCGGGCTGTACCATCGGGTGGCCGGACGATTTAGAAAGGACGCTGGATCGGAAGCGAATTGCGTTAGAAGTACTTCCAGCGTCAATATTTTGGAGGAGGATTTATGAATACAAAAGGAAATCAGCGTTTTATAGAAACGAAACAAACAATCGAGGATGTGTTTCAGGAGCTTTTAAAGGAAAAAACGGCCGACAAAATCACTGTCAGCGAAATCTGCCGGAGAGCGGGCATCCACCGGACCACCTTTTACGGTCATTTTGATGATGTGAACGATCTGATGCAGAAAATGACCAAGGATATGTACCGGCAGATGATGGAGCATTTTATTGTGGATGAGCGATTATGGCTGGATGACGGCTTTTTGAATTTGTTTAAGATGATTCGGGAAAATAAAAGCTTTTTTAAGGGATATCTGGAAAGCCGAAGCTTGCAGAATCTTACATTTAATGTATTTCCGGAACGGCTTCGGAAAAACATGGATTATGTGCAAAACGGGATGGGCTTTGACACAGAAGCCGAGCTTTATTATCATCAAATGTTTTTCAGCGAGGGCTTAAAGGCAGTGATCCGGCTTTGGATTGCCAGAGACTGCAAAGAAAGCCCGGAGGAAATGTGCCGCTTCATCGACAAGGAATATTCACCAAACAAAGCATTTTTTTCAAATAACCAAGATGAAAAGTCTTGACAAGATATACTGTTATCTGTATAATAACAGTATGAAACTGAAACTATAAATATAACAGTATGGAGGACCAAGTATGAGAAAAAAATATACCTTGCTTATTACCACAATTTTAATCGCTGCTTTTGTATTTACAGCCTGTTCCAATGGCAGTACGCCGGCAGGTGATTCCGGAAAGAAAGAGACAGAAGCGGCCTCAGCTATGACGGAAGCATCCGGTGATTCATCCGCAGACAGCGCACAGACAAAAGAATCAAAAAGCGCGGATACGGCAGCGCCGGAGGCCGGTGATTCGGGGAGTGGCGCGTCTGATTCCGCAGCGGGAGAAACCGCAGAGCAGACCGGGATTATGAGCAGCTTTACAACGACTGATGTGGACGGAAATACAGTGGATCAATCTATTTTTGCCGACTATAAATTGACCATGATCAATGTTTGGGCGACCTACTGCGGCCCGTGTCTGCGGGAAATGCCAGACCTTGGTGAGCTGGCCGCTGCGTATGAGGATAAGGGCGTGCGCATTGTAGGGCTTGTTTCCGATACATTGGACCAGAAGGGAAATATCGATGACAGCCAGGTGGAAGCCGCAAAGGAGATCATTTCAGATACCGGCGCCGACTATCTTCATATATTACCGTCCACAGATCTTTTCGGACTTCTGAGCCAGATTTCATCGGTGCCTACCACATTTTTTGTGGACAGTGAAGGGCGTCAGGTTGGTATGGCTCAGTTAGGGTCTAGGGAAAAGGACGAATGGGTGGAGATTATTGACCAGGCTTTGGCGGAAGTTGGCGAGTAAGGCGCTGAAAAAGAAATATCGGCGAGTAAGGCGCTAAAAAAGAAGTATCGGCGAGTAAGGTGCAGAAAAAGAAAGTGACTTTAGTGTGAGAAAATGTTACAATAAAAAAGGTAAGCGGCATAAAAGAGGCCGTAGGTGATATTTAAAATTTCAAAGATTTCAGCGACGGGAGGGGATTGAATGTGGCAAGGACCATCGGTATCGGACTGCAGAACTTTGAAAAGGTGATCCAAAGAAATGTTTTCTACATTGATAAAACCAGCTTTATTAAAGAATGGTGGGAGAATCAGGATGAAGTGACGTTGATCACCCGTCCGAGGCGCTTCGGTAAAACGTTGGCGATGAGCATGGTTGAACAGTTCTTTTCCATTGAATATAAAGGCCGGACGGATTTGTTTGAGGGCCTTTATATTTCCCGTTTTGAGGAATATCAAAAGCTGCAGGGAACCTTTCCTGTGATTTCATTAAGCTTTGCTGAAATCAAAGAAACCACCTACGACGCGACGAAAAAGAAGATCTGCCAGTTGATTGCCATGCTCTATGACAAGTACCGTTTTTTACTGGAGGGCGAATTTTTAAGTGACCGGGAAAAAGCGTTCTTTCAGAATGTGTCCGCAGATATGGAGGATTACGCGGCATCATTGTCTATAAAGACACTTTGCGGATATCTTTCGCGGTATTATGGAAAAAATGTGATTATTTTACTGGACGAATACGATACGCCGATGCAGGAGGCTTTTTCACACGGTTATTGGAATGCACTGGCATCATTTTCGCGAAGTATGTTTAATTCCACATTTAAGACAAATCCATATTTGGAGCGGGCGATTTTGACGGGAATTACACGGGTCAGTAAGGAATCCATTTTTTCGGATTTAAATAATCTTGAAGTTATTACGACCACATCAACGAAATATGAGAGTGCTTTTGGCTTCACAGAGGACGAAGTATTCAGAGCGCTGGAAGAATATGGGGTGTCGGATAAAAAGTCAGATGTAAAAAACTGGTACGATGGCTTTACGTTTGGTAATGTCAGAGATATTTATAACCCATGGTCTATTTTGAACTTTTTGGATAAGTGTAAGCTGTCGATCTATTGGGCCAATACCAGCAGTAACAGTCTGATCGGAATGCTCATTCGTGAGGGAAGTCCTGCAATAAAGCTGATGATGCAGGATTTGATGGAAGGTAAGTCGATCTGTACACAGCTTGACGAGCAGATCGTTTATAACGAATTGGATGAGAGTGAAAGTGCTCTGTGGAGTCTGCTATTGGCCAGCGGATATTTAAAAATTTTGAATTATTATATAGTGGACGGAGAGGATTCGGTTGAATCTGAGGCACAGGAAGGCGATCAGTATTACGAATTAAGTCTGACGAATCTGGAAGTGAGGATTATGTTCAGAAAGATGATCCGTGGGTGGTTTCAGCAGCCCTCCACCAGATACAATGAATTTATTAAAGCATTATTGACGAATGATCTGAAGGCGATGAATGTTTATATGAATCAGGTAGCCCTTATGACATTTAGCTATTTTGACAGTGGAAAAAGACCATCAAAGCAGGCTGAACCGGAACGCTTGCCCACAGGGAAAGCGACCACTAAGAGTTTGAAAAGACCAAACTCAAGTGTCTGCTTTTTTCATGGCTTTGTTTTGGGTCTGATCGTAGATTTATCCGGGCGATACATGATCACATCCAACCGCGAAAGTGGTTTTGGCCGGTATGATGTAATGCTTGAACCTATAAAGCCGGAGGATGACGCAATTATCATGGAATTTAAGGTACGTGATCCCGAGGAGGAAACGACATTGGAAGAAACGGTACAGAAAGCCCATTTACAAATGCAGCGTATGGAATATGCGAAAGGGCTTATTGGAAAGGGGATCGCTCCGGAGCATATTCGTATGTACGGTTTTGCTTTTGAGGGCAAGCATGTGCTTATTGGCTGATGATTTATAATCATTTAAAGGGGCCGAGCTGTTACGATGATTTATGGAGGTGGAATTTATGGCAGGACAAATAATTAAAGTACAGGACCATTTTTGGCGTTTTGAGGAGGACGGTGTCCGTTCCTTTCTGTTTGAAGGGGAGACGCGGGCCATGCTTGTGGATACAGGTTTCGGAACACTGCCCTTAAAGAAAATGGTAACGGAATTGACAGACAAGCCGGTGTTTGTAGTAAATACCCACACCGACGGCGACCATACGGGATGTAACAGAGATTTTGATGCGGTTTACATGCATCCGGCGGAAATGGATTACTACGTCCGGAAGAATCCGCAGGTTTACCGGCGGGAAAGCCTTCACGCTATCTGGGAAGGTGACATTATCGATCTGGGCTATTGGAAGTTTGAGGTGCTTCTGACACCGGGCCATACGCCGGGAAGTATTATGCTTCTGGACCGGGAAAAACGGATGCTCATCAGCGGCGATACGATACAGGACGGAAATATTTTCATGTTCAGTGACGGACGGAATCTGCCGGCTTTTATAGCGACGATGGAGCGGATGGCGAAAATGTCCGGTGAGTTTGATACGGTCTGGCCCTCCCACAGCACGTGCCCCATCACGCCGGCGATCATCCCCGGCCTGCTTGCGGGGGCGAAGGATCTGGAGGCCGGAAAATTGACGCCCCAGGAACCACCCTGGGAAATGCCGTGTAAGCTGTACCGCTGCGATGTGGCGGCGTTTTGTTATTAAGAGTCGAAGCGCTGGTGCGCAGGAGGATCATCAATTTCTACGAGAGATCGGTGACAAAATATAATGTGGAGAAAAGTGATGTCAAAATATAAATATATTTTATTTGATCTGGACGGTACTCTGACGGATCCTTATGAGGGGATTACCAAAAGTGTCCAGTATGCTTTAAATGCTTTTGGAATCAAGGATGAGCCATTGCCAAAGCTGAAAAAGTTTATTGGTCCGCCGCTGAAGGAGTCTTTTATGGAATATTACGGCTTTGATGGTGCGAAGGCGGAGTCTGCGGTGGAAAAGTACCGGGAGCGGTTTCGTGACACGGGGATTTTTGAAAATCAAATCTACGACGGCGCCGCACAATTGCTGAGTTTTTTGAAGGATAATGGATTTATCCTGGCCATCGCTTCATCGAAGCCTACAGAATTTGTGGAACGTATTCTGGAACATTTCCATATCCGCAATTATTTCGATAATGTCACCGGCAGCTTTATGGATGGCCGGCGCACGAAGAAAAGTGAGGTGGTCGGGGCGGTCCTGGAGGCGCTGGAAATCACTGAAAAAGCACAGGTGCTTATGGTTGGTGACCGTTACCATGACGTGGAAGGGGCCGCTGCCGTTGGCGTTGACTGCGCCGGCGTGTCCTTTGGCTACGGCGGACGGGAGGAACTGGAAGCTGCCGGAGCGACTGTCGTTGTGGACAACTTTAACGAACTGAAAAATTTTATAGCAAATAGTTGATGAGAATTCCCTTCTGTATGTGGTGTGGTTCTTACTCAGCCGGCGCATCCGGCCTGCAACTCCGGGGCCCCGATTTTCCAGGGCTGAGGTAGCGCCTTTGACCGTCTAATCTGTGCCCCTTTGAAAAAAGCCGTCTCCAGGCTTAAGTTCAACTAAGGTTAAAAAGGTACTCATTCGTGGCACCGGGCCAATGTTCATCCAAACTCTTTATGACTTTGGCTGAACCTGGCCCTAAGGATCCGGCATGGAAAGTCCGGATTCTTACCCCGAATGAGTACCTTTTTAACCTAAGTTTCACTAAAGCCCTGCGTAAGCTTTTTTTCAAAGGGGCACAGGTTAGACGGTCAAAGGCGCTGCCTCAGCCCTGGAAAAGCGGCCCCGGAGTTGCAGACCGGATGCGCCGGCTGAGTAAGAACTCTGTACTATCGGAGGGGATTTTTTTATTTCTATTGTCAACAAAACAATTATGTACTATAATGATTAAGTAGTTAATAGTTATGTGCTGAATAAATAAAACCGAGGGAGGTTTGATAAAATGTCGAATAATGAATGTAACGAAGATCAAAAGAAGCTAAATGAGCCCAATGTGACCGATGCGTCTAATACGCCCCACGAGCCGATTGAGGATGCGGAGGATGAATTTACAAAGACCCAGCGGCCGCTGATGCACCTGTTTATCCACGTGTGGAAGCTGCATGGCCACGTTCTGGATAAAGTTACTGTTCATCAGGGTATTTATAAAAGCCAGATGAAAAT
Organism: Lachnospiraceae bacterium; assembly: GCA_902363555.1. GTDB lineage: Bacteria > Bacillota > Clostridia > Lachnospirales > Lachnospiraceae > Catenibacillus. Next base: position 125,850 of record CABJAM010000004.1, read on the forward strand.
GCTGGGACATATTTTCCATAATGAAGGGATATCGCAGCGGGAGCTGGCCCAGCAGCTGGAGATTTCCCCGCCATCCATCGCGGTAACTGCTAAAAAACTGGAAAAGATGGGCTATATCCGCCGCCAGATGGATGAGAAGGATAACCGGATGAATATTCTTAACACGACCGAGGAGGGCCAGGAGCTGCTGGGGCGGACGTGGATGGCTTTTACCGGGGTGGACGCCCGGATGTTTGAGGGCTTCTCCATTGAGGAAATGAAGCAGATGGAAGGCTACTATAAGCGTTTGCAGGCGAATCTGGAAAAGATCGATGGGGAGATGGATTAGTACAGCTTGAACAGGCTTCATAGCTGTGGCGAAATTAGAAAATTAAATTGTGAAAGTGAGGGGCCGTTCTTGAAAAAATATATCCAATACGGCAAAGAATACAAAAAGTATTTCTTTCTGGCGCCGATTTTGACGCTGGTGGATACCTTAGCGGAAGTTGTCCTGCCGATGCTCATGTCTATCATTGTTTCCAATGGGGTCATGGCGCAGGATATTCCTTATATAATTAAAATTGGTATTGTTATGGTGCTGGTTGCCATGCTGGCCATGGGGAGCGCTATTATCGGGGCATATTGCAGCGCCCGGGCTTCTGTGGGGCTGGGGGCCAATCTGCGCCAGGGGATGTTTGACAAGGTGCAGCAGTTTTCATTTGCAAATATTGACACGTTCAGTACCGGTTCTCTTGTGACCCGTCTGACCAATGATATTACGCAGGTACAAAATGTTGCGATGATGGGTCTGCGCATGGCGCTGAGAGCGCCGATCATGCTTATTGGCGCTGTGATCATGGCGATTTCGCTGGACTCGGAGCTGGCTGTTGTATTTTGCGTGGCCATCCCGGTGCTTGCTGTGGCGCTGGTGCTGATTATGAAAAATGCATTTCCCAGGTTTGACAATCTCCAGAAAATGTACGACCGGCTCAACAGCAACGTGGAGGAAAATGCCACCAATGTGCGCGTTGTGAAATCCTTTGTGCGGGAAGATTATGAACGGGAGAAATTTGAGGAATCCAATTCCCTGCTTTACCGGGCGGCATGGAAAGCTATCCGGCTGGTCATTATGGATATGCCGGTGATGACTCTGGTTATGAATGTGACCACCATTGCCGTCGTATGGTTTGGGGGAAATAAGATCCTCGGGGGTCAGATGCAGGTAGCCAATCTGATGGCGTTTATCACCTATACCTTTCAGATCCTCATGTCCTTAATGATGATGTCCATGATCTTTATCATGGGCTCCCGGGCAGTGATATCTTCCCGGCGTATTCTAGCAGTCCTCAATGAGGAGGTGGACCTTAAAAGCTCCGACGCGTCGCAAAAGAACGGTTACACGGTGGAAAGCGGACGGGTGGAGTTTAAAGATGTCTGCTTTAAATATAAAGATGGCGGGGAGGATGTTTTAAAGGACATTAATTTCACCATCAATTCCGGCGAGACGGTGGCTATCATCGGCGCTACCGGTTCCGCAAAAACGTCGCTGGTGCAGTTGATCCCCCGTTTGTATGATGTGACGGCGGGCCAGGTGCTTGTGGACGGCAGGGATGTGAAGGACTACACAGTAGAGCACCTGAGAGATTCGGTGAGTATGGTGCTCCAGAAAAATGTATTGTTTTCCGGTACGATCCGCGACAATCTGAAATGGGGCGACGAGCATGCCGATGATACGGAAATCATTGCCGCTGCCAAAGCGGCCCAGGCCCATGATTTTATCATGTCCATGCGTGACGGCTACGACACCTATTTATCTCAGGGCGGTGTCAATGTGTCCGGCGGGCAAAAGCAGCGTCTTTGTATTGCCAGAGCTTTACTTAAAAAGCCGAAAATACTCATCCTGGACGACAGCACCAGTGCTGTGGATACGGCCACGGAGGCAAAGATCCGCGAAACCTTTAATACAAGCTTGAAGGCGGCCACGAAGATCATTATTGCCCAGCGGATCACATCCGTGATGGACGCGGATAAAATTATTATTCTGGATAACGGACAGATCGTTGGCATGGGCAGTCACGACGAGCTGCTTAAAAATAATGTGGAGTACCAGGAAATCTACTATTCACAAAAGGATCGGGAGGTGAGCGCATAATGCCGGGAGGAAGAAGACAGCAGGTGCACCAGAAGCCGAAGGATACGAAGGCGACGATGAAGCGGATTTTAAAATATCTGGATGTGTACCGCGTGAAACTGATCATCGTCTTTTTGTGTGTTGTGGTCAGCTCCGTAACCACTCTGGCCGGGTCCTATATGATACGGCCCATTTTAAACAGCGTCGTGGGCGGCGAGGGCATTGGCGTGCTTGTGCGTAATCTTATATTTATGGGCTGCGTTTACGCGATCTGCGTGGTCGCCACCTTTTATCAAAAGCAGGTCATGGTGAAAATTTCCCAGACCGTCCTTTATACAATGCGCAAGGATCTGTTTGACAAGCTCCAGACACTGCCGGTGCGGTATTTTGACGGGCACAGCACCGGAGAGATTATGAGCCGTTTTTCCAATGATATCGATAATATGGGAAATATGCTGGATAACAGTATTACCGTGATTATGAGCTCAGCCATTTCTTTTGTGGGTACATTTGCCCTCATGGTTTATACAAATATATGGCTGACGCTGATCACTGTGCTCATGCTGCCGGTGATGATCAAGGCATCCACCGGTATTTTAAAGCACAGCCAGAAATATTTCAAATCCCAGCAGGCGGCCCTGGCCACGGCCAACGGCTATATCGAGGAAACGATTTCCGGCCAGAAGGTTGTGAAGGTTTTCAATCACGAGGAGATCGCCAAGCGGGAATTTTCCCAGCTAAATAAGGATTTGCGGGAGAAACAGGTACGGGCCCAGTTTTTATCCGGTATTGTCATGCCGGTAAATGTGAACCTGAACAACATTAATTATGCGCTGAACACCGTTGTGGGGGCTTATCTTTGTATTGCCCGGGGCTTTGATATCGGCGGCCTTGCGGTGTCCATCAATTATTCCAGGCAGTTTGGCCGGCCTATCAATGAGCTGTCCAACCAGATGAGCACGATCCTTTCGGCGCTGGCCGGTGCGGAGCGGGTGTTTGCAGTGCTGGATGAACAGCCGGAAAAGGCCGACCGGGAGAATGCGGTAACTCTTGAGCATGTCCGGGGCGAGGTGATTTTGGACAATGTAACCTTTGGCTACAATCCGGATAAGGTGATTCTTAAAAACATTTCCCTGTATGCAAAGCCGGGGCAGAAAATTGCCTTTGTGGGCTCCACCGGCGCGGGCAAAACGACGATCACCAATCTGCTGACGCGGTTTTATGATATTGCCGACGGGCGGATCACCATTGACGGTGTAGAACTGCGGGATATGAAAAAAGACAGTCTGCGGTCGTCCATTGCCATGGTATTGCAGGATACTCATCTGTTTACGGGCACGGTGATGGAAAATATCCGTTATGGACGGCTGGATGCCACCGATGAGGACGTTATCCGTGCTGCTAAGATTGCCAATTCCCATGGATTTATCAAGCGTCTGCCGAAGGGGTACGATACGGTGCTGGAGGGCGACGGCTCCAATCTGAGCCAGGGCCAGCGCCAGCTTCTCAATATTGCCCGGGCGGCCGTGTCTACGGCACCGATCCTGATTCTTGATGAGGCGACCAGCTCCGTGGATACCCGGACGGAACGACAGATCGATAAAGGGATGGATGAGCTGATGAAGGGGCGGACCACGTTTGTGATCGCTCACCGGCTGTCCACGGTACGCAATGCCGATGCAATCATGGTGCTGGAGCATGGAGAGATTATCGAGCGCGGAAATCATGTAGATCTGCTTCAAATGAAGGGGCGGTACTACCAGTTAGCCACGGGAGCGGCGGAGCTGGACTAAAATTTCAGAGATAGCAAAAAGGAGCCGGAGTAGATTTTCCGGCTCCTTTTGCTATGAGCCGAAAAGGAGAGATTGTTCACCTTTTCGGCGACTGCCGCGACCTGTCGGAGCGAAGCGGAGACAGGTGCGCGGTGCGAAGCTACGGCTGGGATTTGATCAGCGTCAGCCCCCAACTGAGCCAATCCCAATAGGTCTGACGCTGGTTTGTTTCTGTGATGCACAGTCGATTCGTTTCGCTAAAATCAAAGGATACGACATCCATGCCGATATCCGACGCCATCCACAGGGGATGGATTTCATCATTGCGCCATTCATAAATGTAAATATGCTGGCTCCATGTCTTTTCATCTTTTTCAACCCAGAAAGGCTTTGCATCGCCATAACGCCCGATACGCCAGCATAAAAGGATCAGCTCATCGGCGCTGTCGTGGTTAATGTCGCACCATAAAAAATCCTGGACAAGGACATTATCCGGTGACTGCCAGGCTGCTTTGTCATCCTTAAAAACGGTCAGATGACGGCGGTCCAGGGTAATGGATGTTGGGGCGTCTTCAGTGGGTGGTTCCAGCGTTTTTTCCTGCCACAAAATCCATGAGGGAAGAAAGGCGCCCTTTGTCCACGCGAAAACGGCAGCGGCGGCAGCAAGGACTGCCACCGCCATAAAAAACAATAACAACCGCAGCCGCCGATGGCCGCTGGAGCGGAAACCATCGGCGCCACGGCCGCCAGCCCAACAGAGGCCAGTTCCGCGGCTGCTGGAGCGGAAGTCATCAGCGATACGGCCGCCAGACCGGAAGTCATCGGCGAAATTATTTTTATCCGAAAGCTTATCTGTACACATAGCGATAAGACTGTGTCCATTCTGGCTGATCGATCGCCGTATCATAGCTGTACGTGCCGTCGTCCGTGACCGATATCCCCATCATCTGGCGCCATTCGCTGTCGGTCATGCGGTCAGAGAGCGGCTGCTCAAACTGATAGAAGGAGTATACGGACCCGACGCAAATGTGGAGCTCACCGTCTATGGGCACAACAACATAGATCGTGGAAGGATTTCCAGTACCAACTTCAAGACAGCGTCCGTTGGGATCGGTGGCGATATCTGTGACGATCGCGGCAGGAAAATCACCGGAGGTAATATTTTCGCCCTCGTCCTTAAAAGCTTCCAGCCAGAAATGCTCCAGATTTCCGCCGTAATTGCGGATCAGATCATATTCTTCGTCCGTCAGCAGCGTATTGGATAATTCCTTTTCAGACATGGTGAGGAACTGACTGGCCATGTCTCCAAGACGGTTGAGATTTGTTTCATCCTCTGCACTTAATAAGCCGTAGGATTTTAAACCTTCTGTTGTCTTTAAAGCCAGATTGGCAAAGCGTTTCCAAACTTTAACCTCAGGTTCCACATAGCCCCGGTCATCCCATTGTGGCAGCTCGCCACCGCCCATTTCAGCCATGACCTGCTTGGCATAAAGAACTGTATCGTGCTTTAATTCCGTATAGCTTCCGGCAAAGGTTTCCAGATTTTTAGTCGCCCACTGGGTACTGCGCATAAAGCTTGGGTACCCCTCGCCCTTTTCCTCTAAAAGTGGTGTGAGCGTATAAAGCCAGTTGGAATACAGGCTGGCGCTCCAGAGCGTTTCCGGTGGATCAGCAATCGCTGTGCGTAGGGCGGCCATATTTTCTTCATAATTTTTATAATCGGTTTCCCCCTGATTTTTGAGAATATCATAAGCGGTATCGGATCCCAAAGCGGCAGCGATATCCAGTGTATCCGGGAGCAAACGCTTGTTTCCACTGCTGTCCTCCAGAACATTTTCATAAATCAACTGCTGGAAGATCGCAGCATCGATGGTGAAACGCTGGCCCATGAAACGGAAGCCTTTGTTCTGATCGACAGTGGATGTGGCCGGATCATTGTCGTCCATTGTGGGAATGGAATTGATGGCTGGCGGAGCCATGGCCGTGGTCAATGCGCGGAACTTTTCCCAGCCGGATGTATTTCCCACCAGGTCTTTAAGATCAGGAGCGGTGCCGTAGGCGGCTTCGATGGCGGGGAGATACTCATAATAGGTCAGATCATCGCTGGCGCCTGCAAAAAAGGACGTCACCGTATAGATTGCTTCCCATGCGTCAAATCCATCGCTGTTCATGGCCAGTGTCATCAGCAATGCGCTTCGGTCCAGATCCTCGTCGGACTGGCTAAAGCCAATCTGGCCATACCACATCATAGTCCGGAAATATTTTTCCAACTGGGCATCCCCCTCGTAGTAGCCACGGGGGGCAAACTGCGAGTAATCCAGCATCGTATTTGTGAGCGCGGAAGTGCCGATGCCAGAGGCATCCATAATATTTGACAGCTCCTGCTGGGCAATGCTGTTGGCAGCATCAGGGATCGTCACCTCAATATCCTGCAGCCGGGCGCCGACCGCAAAAAAGATGACATTGCGCAGCGCTGCATTTTCCCATTCCGAACCCTTCAGTTCTTCGTATTGGGCAGTGCTTGCACTTAGCATCGTCTGACTCATGGAAGAAAGGGTATCGGCAATGTAATCTCTTTCTGTTTTCTTCATCAAATAACTGAAATACAAATGGTATGTATGCATCATGGAATCCACGGTTACAAAGTTTGGTATCAGGGCATATCTGTTGTTTTCATAGATTTCATAAAATTCCTTATTATACGCCGAGGTCACATAAAACAGATTTTCTGAAAGCAGCCTTGCCTGCTCGCTCCCGGCCTCAAGGTAAAACTGTTCTTTATTATACACATTGCCAAGATCTGCATCTACCGTGTATCCTCCCACGGACGGAACAACAGAGCTTTCATCGCCGTTGCTGCGCTGTACAAATACAGGGCGGGCCAGTGGTGTTACTGATTCGGAATAGGCGTTGGTATTTGGTCCGCCGTTTTCTGTAGTGTCGCTTAAACTGTTATCGGAGCCGTTATCGGTTCCAGCATCCCCGCGGGCATCTTTGGAGGCCGGTGAGCCCTCATCGGTCTGACTTTCATTTGCCGATTTTGCGTACTTTTTAGAATCATTACCGCCGCCGGGGGTGATGACATTGACGATGACCGCAATGATAATGGCCACGGCCAGACATCCGGCGGCTATGCCAAGAATCAGGATGCCCCGGTTTTTCTTTTTCGGATTATGATTTGATGGTCCACCCGGGATACCGGTTTGACCGGGGGCGGGCTGCCCGGCCGGGCCGTTATGGTTTTGGCCGTCGTTTTGTACCGGATAACCGCAGACCGGACAAAAATTAGAATCTTCACTTAATTGATTACCGCATTTAACACAATAAATTTTCTCCAACTCCCTTCATAATGGAACAGTTCAGATGGGCCGAACTGTTCCTTTCTGTTTTGGCTTTGTATAACGCATTGCCTTTCATTTATCTTATCAGAAAGGGGGGCCCCTGTCAAAAAATATTAGTCCAGGTTTCATTTTTGAAACCTGGGTTCACTGCGTGAAATAAGATTGCAAAGCAGAAGCGGATTTGTTCAGTAAAGGAACTTGGTTTTTGCGGCGGGGATATGTTGGGCGAGAACGTGCGCAGCCAAAATTGTCCGGTGGTATGATGAAGTCAGATAAGGAGGTTGTGTAAGATGAAATGTAGTTTATGTATTGATTTGCCATATCTGGAGATCGGACCTGCCGGTCCGGTGTTCGCAGATACGGACAAACTGTTGGCTGGAATGGAACTGGCGAAAAGGACCGGGTTTGAGGCTGTGGAGTTTTGGGATTGGGATACGAGAGATTATCAGGCGCTGATCGACAAAAAGAAAGCGCTGGGCCTAAGCGTGACAGCGATCTGTGCGAAGAGCCGGGGAAAGCTGGCCGACCCGTCCACCCACGAGGCGGCTGTGGTAGGCATGAAAGAAACTATTGCCGTGGCAAAGCAGTTGGATTGTGCCAATATAATTATCGTTGCCGATAAAATGCCCGGTTTTACAAAAGAAGAAAGCCATGACAATATTGTTGCCGGGTTAAAGCTTTTGGCGCCGCTGGCGGAGGTGGCCGGGGTGACACTGATCCTGGAACCGATCGTGGGCTCCTATTTTACAGATTCTGCGGAGCCGTTTGAAATGCTTGAGGAAGTGGGCAGCGAGCATATTAAGCTGCTGTATGATATTTTCCATTACCAGATCATGGAAGGAAATATCGTAAATACGATTAAAAATAATGTGGATAAGATCGGCCACATACATGCGGCCGGTGCGCCGGACCGCCATGAGATATTCGACGGGGAGCTGGATTATGGATATATTATCAGAGCCATTGAGGAAAGCAGCTATGACGGATATTTCGGCATTGAATATATGCCGGCCATGGACAGAGAGGACAGCGTTTTAAAAACAAGAATGTATATCGAAAATAATTTATAATAGGAGGAAATACATATGAAAACATTAAAAATCGGTGTGATCGGAATCGGTGTGATCGCCACTACAAAACATATCCCGTCGCTTTTAAAGAGGGATGATATTGAAATCAAGGCTCTGTGCGATATTGAGCCGGAAAAATGCGAGAAGACGAAAAAGGATTTTGGACTGGACGCCCGCATTTACACGGATTATCATGCGCTGTGCAAAGACCCGGAGCTGGATGTGGTCCATGTATGTACGCCCAATCCACTGCACTGTGAGATGACGCTGGAAGCTTTGAGCAATGGCAAGCATGTCCACTGCGAAAAGCCTATGGCATGCACCTACGCGGATACGCAAAAAATGATCGAGGCCGCTGAGGACGCGGGCAAAAAGCTGACCGTGGGCTTACAGTGGCGGTACAATCCGGCCCCTATGCGGATGAAGCAGATGATCAAGGACGGATACTTTGGGGATATTTATTACATGAAATCCCAGCAGCTCCGGCCGCGCCGTCTGCCGGCCTACGGTGTTTATACGAACAAGGCGCTCAATGGCGGCGGCGTGCTTATGGATGGCGGCCCCCACTCCATCGACCTGCCCATGTGGCTGACGGATAATTACGACGTGGCCAGCGTCCGGGGCGTGATCTTTGATAAAATGAAGGATTATCCGGAGGGCAATGACCTTGGACCATGGGACCCCAATAATTTTGATGTTGAGGACACGGCCATGGCGATGATCACGATGAAAAACGGTATGATGATCTACATGGAAACCGCCTGGCTCATCAATATGCTCCAGGAGGCTCCCGGTGTTGTGGCATCTCTGGCCGGAACAAAGGCCGGCGCGGATATGGTAGGGCCAAAGTTTGAATCCTCCATACGTATTAACGAATATAAGGATGGCAAATTAACAGTGACAACGCCGGAAATTACAGAAGCCGTAAACATGAATGAATATGATATCAATCACTGGATCGACGCTATTAAAAATGATACTGATCCGGCGGTTTTACCGGAGCAGGCGTCGGTAGTGACCCGGGTCATTGAAGCTATTTATGAATCTGCGGCCAGCGGGAAAACCGTATACTTTGAGTAAGTGTATATACTTTAGTTACAGTTGTTTTTTGTAACCGTTGGGGATAACTGGACAGTTACGGATTGCGATATTAACTGTTATCAAATAATAATCAGGAGAAATATGATGAAAAGAAAAGTGTTCAGGTTGTTGGGTGTATTTTTAAGTATTGTTATGGTATTGGGATTGATGGCCTGCGGTCAGTCAGAGTCCGGAACAAAGGGAAATGAGACACAAAAGAGTGAAAAAGCTCCTTCCGGAGGAACGGACGGAGCTGCAACGGATAAAAAAGAAAGTGCAGGGCTGGAATCTTCAGGAGAGGAATCAGACAGTGGCAATCCGGCGGCTGACGACGATACATCCGGGGGCGGCAGTCCTGTGGCCGGCGTGGACTGGGAGGATATGGCGGAAATCACGGTTCAGTACCCGGCCCTCGGTCCGATCCCCTATGGTTTACAGGAGGTTGAGGATGCGATCAATGCGATTACAGAAGAGCGTATCAATACCCATGTGACGCTCCAGATGATCGAGGTAGGAAATTATGCTCAGCAGATCGGTTTGCAGATGTCGGCATCGGAAGCTTCGGATTTACTGATTACATTGCCCGCCGGTCCGGCCTCTTACAGTGCCTTAACGGCTCAAAATCAGATCATGGATATAACGGAGCTGCTGGACGAGTATGGTTCTGACATTAAGGAAATTCTAGGCGACAAATTAAAGGGAACATCTGTGGACGGTGCAGTCTACGGTGTGACTGGCAACCGTACTTACGTGGTAACGGCGTATATTATCATGCGCACGGATGTTCTGGAAGACCTGGGCCTGCTGGAAAAGGCCAAAAACATGACCACTCTTACAGAGTATGAAGAAATACTGGCGGCCGTAAAGAGCAGCGATAAGTGGGGAAATCTGGCGGGCATCGTATCCTCTGATGGCCAGGGAAATTTCCTGGGCCTTTCCCCGAGCTTTTTAGGGGAGGATAAGTTTTCTGATATGAGCTTCTATGATACTTTGGGAGATACGGCGAATATCGTCGCTGTCAGCGGCGACGGTATCGACACGACAGTAGAAAAGCTTTATGCAACCGATCAGTTCCGTAAGGTTTACGAAAAGATGCATGATTGGTATGAGAAAGGCTATGTTTATAAGGATGTGGCCACAGACAATACAATGGCTGAAGAACTGGTTAAAAATAATGTGGCGTTTTCCTATTTTGGAAACTGTGAGGTCGGCGTGGAAACATTAAAATCGACCGACTGTGGTATGCCAGTGACCTGTGTTCCACTTGTTACATACCCAATTGGCACCGGCTCCACCACAAAATTTGTCTGGACGATCCCAAATACGGCGAAGGAGCCGGAAGCGGCCATGGCATTTTTAAATCTGATGTTCACCAATGCAGATATAAATAACCTGCTGGCATGGGGCGTTGAGGGCCGGGATTATGTCGTCGTGGACGGCCAGGCCGCGTACCCGGAAGGCGTTACGGAGGTTCCATATCACGCCAGCGACTTTTTGTTTGGAAATATGTTCCTGACGCTGCCCTGGTATGGTGATGGCGCTGATTTCAGACAGGTATGCCAGGATGTGGAAAAAGCGGGAGTCATCAGCCCTTATATGGGCTTTACCGCGGATACATCAGAAGTGACCAATGAAATATCCGCGCTGACCAACGTTATTCAGGAATATCGCGCTACCGTGGGCTCCGGTGCAGCTTCCCCGGATGTTTATGAAGAATTTCTGAAAAAACTGGATGCCAATGGTATTGACAAGGTTATAGATCTATATCAGACGCAGTTGAATGAATGGCTGGCAGATAACAAATAAAAGATAGATTCCTCCAAAGCAGGCGGACCGCAGCGAGATGATCGCACGGTCCGCCTGTTTTTGGGGCGATTGTGGGAGTGCGGAGCACGGAGCAATCGGCTTTCATGTCCGTTTACTTAAATAGTGTGGTCAATATATTTTGCCCTGTAAATTTCACTGAGCATTAGAAAATAGGTAGTGATCAAAATCAGATTTGTAGTTACGTCGTTGGTGTCAAAGCTGAGTAAATACTCATCCGTATAAGGATCATAGGAGGTCCTTGTCTGGGATACTTTGATGATGTGGGCGCCGGCAGCCTTTGCAGTGATGAACACGTCCATGGCATCCATAGATTCTGCATGGTCAATGGTTTCGATAAAGACGATGCTCTGCCGGGTGAGGTGGCTGCTGCTTTCCTTCATATCCGGAATCAGACATACGTAATCTGTTTCCTTTCCGGTAACGGAAAGATTTTGCTGAAAGGATGCGATGGAAAATGTGTGATAGGGAAAATAAAAGGCCACCTTATCCGCTTCATGGATCTTGTCCGCCATGACCAGAAGGCTTTCGGCTGTAAAATGCTTTTCCATAAGTGACCGGGCATTTTTCGTCTGATGGAGAAATGCGGAGACGATACGGTTTTCGTCCGTACACAGCTCTGGCTTTTGTATGCGGTTGTAATAGCTGTAATGGCCCATGGCCTGTTTTAAGGCGTGGTGAAAGTCTGAAAAGTTCTCATAGCCCATTTTCTGAACCATGCGCCAGACGGTAGTCCGCGAGGAATTGGTCAGCTCGGCCACCTCGTAGATCGTGCTGTCGGCCACCTCCTCCAGATGCCCGAGGATGCCCCGGGCCACCTCTTTATATGTACTTCCGGGTGGCAGTTGGTCATATAATTCGACGAGATTTTGTAAAACGTTCATCGTGTTTCCCCCTGTACTCTTAGAAAAATGCCCTCGAATCTGTTTAATGAGAATTATAGCATATGCGTTCATGTGTTGCAATACGAATGAGGGGTGTTGGTGGCGGGCGGTGTTTTTCGCTTGAATAATTACTGCTAAAACACTATAATTAAAGAAGGACATAACTACCTGGAACGCTCATTCTTAACAACCCGCGATGCTTTTTACATTCATCTGAAATTTCAAATCTGTAACGGCGGTGTTGTGGATTTGAGACGATTTCATTCTTTATGTGGCGTTGATTCACTATCAGGCTGAATTAACAGATGTTAAGGAGGTGTTCAAAATGACAAGACTAGGACAGATGTTGGTGAACGATGGTATCGAGGAAGGTATCAAAAAGGGAATACGAATTTTATCTATGCTCAAAAAAGGTAAGTCTATCGCTGACATCGCTGCCGACACTGGTATTTCAGAAGTGGAAATCCGTAAAATCCAGCGCAGCATGGAAGAAAATAAATAATTTTGATACTACATCCGGATGGAGTGTCGGTTATATGCAGAAATACAGTTAAAGGAACTTCCCAACTGTATTTCTGCTTTTTTTGCGCGAAGCAACGAGCCACAAAGGGGAGCTCGCTCACCTTTGCGGCGACTGCCGCGACCTGTCGCAGCAGAGCGGAGACAGGTGCGCGAAGCAACGAGCCACAAAGGGGAGCTAGCTCACGTTTGCTGCGACTGCCGCGACCCGTCGCAGCGGAGCGGAGACGGGGGTGTGAAGCAACGAGCCACAAAGATGCGCCCGGAAAAATGTTGCAGGTTATAAATTTTACAGGTGGTAAAATATAACTGCTGATTTCTAATGGCCCCTTCGTCGTTTTTCCTAAAAAGCTTAGGAAAAACTTGGCGGTGAATTGTGATAAAATATAGATAAATTATAATTCATCATCATTGGGATTATATAACCTGCGGTAATACGCTCGCGTGCAGCATGGATTTTTTGGAGCGTATGTGAGGAAGATATCCTTTGCGGGGCCGTATGGAAAAACTTTTATAAAAGAAAAGGGGGTTGCTATGAAAGGGTACAAACGAAAAATGAAAGCATCTGTGCTGCTGATGCTGCTGGCCTGCATGTGTATGCTTTGGCCGGAAAGGGTGTTTGCCGGGGAGCAGGAGGATAATCTGGCCGTGTTGTTCGCTGTAAATAGTGGTGGAGATGCCTTCGGTATGACGAATGGATTTTTGCTGGATACGGGGGATTCCACAGTGGTCGTTTCATGCAGTAATGACATGTGGAATGAAGCGGCCGGAATTCTGGGGCTGAGTGTCCTGGGCGAACAAATGCAGCTTACACTGGACTCGCTCGATTTTGACGCCGGGCTGGCTTTATTCACCTCGTCGACTTATTGCGGCGGGCTGCCTCTGAATTATGCGGTGAGTTATACGACGCTGCGTGAAGGGGATACCGTCTATTATTGCGGCCTGGATTTTAATATGCAAACAAGCGATGTCGCACAAATGGTAACGATTAATGAGAATACGGTAACAGGAGCACAGGAAATTAATGGATATGTCTTTGTGGACATGAAGAATGCCATCGATGATATGTATACTGGTGGGCCTGTATTTACGCAAGACGGTAATCTTGTGGGGATTACCGTCATAAAAGATGGCGCTCCGATGTTTCTCCCAATCGATTATCTAATTAATGTACCGGATGCTTCCGGTGATTCCGGCAGCGGTACAGGCGGCGGCTCTGGCGGTGGCTCCGGAGGTGGTACAGGCGGCGGTTCTGGCGGCGGTTCCGGCTCTGGCGGAAGTGGAGGCTCGGGTACTGGCGGTGGTTCCGGTGGGGGCTCCGGCGGCGGTTACAGCTCAGAACAGTTTGCGTCGGTCAGCAGCCCGGTATTAAGTGGTATGTTTTTAGTTCCATTTATTTTGGGCCTAATCGTCTTTGTTATCAGCACGGTGATGTATATGAACCGGGAAATGCGCAAGAAAGCGGCCGGTGTTGATGAATTTGCTGATTTTTTTGCTTCGGATGCCAATGCGGCGGGCGGCGGTATGGGTGCAGGAGCTGTGTGTGGCGTGAGCGGATATTTTGTCGGAAGAAGCCTGCCGCTTGGGCAGGGGCCGGTCATCTTCGGCCGTGATGCCAGTCGCTGTACGGCCGTTTATCCGTCGAATACAAAGGGGGTCAGCGGACTTCACTGTAAGGTGGAGCGGGCCGGTGGCGGTGTGGTGCTGACGGATCTGGGCTCAACCTACGGAACCTTCCTGAAAAACGGAACCCGGCTGACGGCAAATGTTCCCTGCAACCTGCGAAGCGGCGATGAATTTTATCTTGCAGAGCCGGCAAATACATTTCAGATCATATAGGAGGGCGACGAATGAATACAGTATTTTTTGATAAGGCTGCGGACTTATCGCAGAATTTCAGTTGGAAAGATATCTTTTCCGATGTGTTCAAGCCCCACAGTAAGGAGCAGCGTTCAGCTCTGCTGACGAAGGGAATCGGTCAAAATGTGCCTGCACCGTCCAGAATGCTTCAAGAATGGCAAAAGCCCTGGCTCTTTTTCTGGGTAGGAATTGTGGGTCTTGTGCTTTCCGTTATTTCGATACTCAGCTGGAAGATTTTTGCCGGCTGGGGGATGGGCATCGTTATGTTTATCCTGCCTGCATTTGTTATGCCTCTGACGGCTCTGATCTTTTACTGGGAGATGGATATTTCCGGAAATACGTCCATATTTGATACGCTTTTAATGATGATTGTGGGAGGTATACTGGCTTTGGCAGTTACCGGAATTGTCCATCGCATTATCCCCCTTCCGGAGACGCTGGCCTATATCAGCGGACCGCTGCCTGAAGAAATTGCAAAATTTATTATTGTCTGGCTCCTGCTCTCGCGAAGTAAGAATAACTATGGACTTCAGGGAATCGTTATCGGCGGAGCCGTAGGCGTAGGGTTTTCAGCCATTGAATCTGCCGGATATGCCTGGAGTAATTATGATGCGATGTTTTATAATGAGGAGATCCAGGATGCCGCGATGCGCCTGCAGCTGGCTACTGAGGCGACAACGCAATCGCTGCTTATCCGGGGCGCACTGGCTATTGGCGGACATGTGGTATGGGCTGCGCTGTATGGCGGCGCGCTTGGATTACTAAAAGGCAAAGGAAAAATGCAGTTTAAGTTTTTGGGAGATCCGCTTGTGCTTATGACATTTACAGGAGCCTTTTTACTGCATACATTTTGGAATCTGAGCTGTGTTGATTTTGTCGGTGTATTGCCCGATGGTATGGTAATGGCCATGTATCGGGTGGAGTCTTTGTATATTAAGCATATTATTTTGATCATACTGGGCTGGATGTTCCTTCTGTTCATCATGCGAAAGTGCATCCGCCAGGCGGTGGCCGTCTCGGAGTTTTACACATCATCCGCCGCGGTCATGCCCCAGCCAAAAGTTCAGGGCGGCGTACATACCGATGGTGTGGCTAAAACTCTGCTGACGGTATCGGCTACGGGAAAGCTTAATTCGGGCAAGATGTATAAGCTGACTCAGGAGAGCAGTCTTGTATTTGGGCGCGATCCGGCCCGGGCCAATGTGAGGGTGCCGTCGGATACGAAGGGAATCAGTGCAGTGCACTGTGAAATAAAGGTGAAGGAAGGGTTTCTCGTACTGATCGACAGAAATTCCACCTATGGCACATTCTTCTCCAATGGGCAGAAGCTTGAGCCAAATGTTCCCTATAAGCTGAAGGATAATGTAAAGTTTTATCTGGCGGCGCAGGACAACCAGTTTGTCGTCCATTTGGAAAATCATCATTAAACCAATATTAAAAATCAGGAGGTAAAGATTATGGAATTAAAGAAATGCCCGGAGGGCCACTATTACGATGCATCAATTTATTCAGAATGTCCCACATGTAAGGAAGCTAAAAACGGCGGAGGTCAGGGCACGATGCCTCTTTCTGGAACGCCAGGCGGTGCTGAGTCCGGCCACACACTGCCCATGGGATTTGGGGCTACAGCGCCGGTCCAGGGCGGATATACGGCCCCGGGGAGCGGTGAGACTGCCGGGGGCTTTGGAGCTACAGCACCGGTGGGTGGTTATGGTGGAACCGGAGGTTTTGGAGCCACGGCTCCGGTGGGCGGCATTGGAGCAACCGGCGGATACGGGGCTACGGCACCGGTCCAGGGTGGTTTTACGGCTCCTTTGACCGGAGGCACCGGCGGTATTGGTGGACGTAACCTGGATGAAGGTCAGACCATCGCAGTGGTTCACCAGAAGCTGGGGATCGACCCTGTGGTCGGCTGGCTTGTGAGCGTTACCGGTTCTGAAAGAGGAAGAGATTACAGAATCCATTCGGATAATAATTTTATTGGCCGCAGTGAAAAAATGGACATCTGCATCCGCGGAGATGAAACGATTTCCAGAGTAAATCATGCGATCATTGCTTATGATACCCGGGAGAAGCTTTTTTATTTCGCACCTGGCGAGGGCCGTAGTATTAACCGGGTGAATGGCAAGGCGACCATGAGCATGATGGTGCTCAATGCCTATGATGAGATCGAGATCGGACGGACAAAGCTTATATTTATACCGCTTTGCGGGGAAAGGTTTGAATGGGAAAATGTTGATGAATGACATGATTTGTCTGGCGTACATCGGAACCGGAACCCAGGCTTCCTACGGCCTGTGGATCGGTATTGCTGCCGCGCTGACATTGTTTTTCGGCGCTCTGTTTGTAGTATTTTTTAACCGTTACCGCCGTAATCAAAAGGATGCCGAAAGGCGGGCCAGACGTCAGGAACGGTTATATGGAGAGGATAGGGCTCCGGAGGGGTATGATAATATGGATAATTTTCAGAATATGGGTGCAAATGACGGCTTCCAGGATGCTTCCATGGAAAGCTATGGCGCCACAGCAGCGGTGGAAAATGCGCCTGTGGTGGATGTGGAGGTGCCCACTGCCCAGAACGCTGCTATTCCTCATACCGAGGAGGACCGGAAAAAGCAGGCGCGCGGTATTTATGTGGGCAAGGTGCATAATATCGGACGGCGGAGCAGCCAGCAGGATTCCTTTGGCATATCGAAGGACGGACAGGCATTAAGCTCTGCCGGAAAAGGAGTATTTGCTATCGTAGCTGACGGTATGGGCGGCCTGTCCAACGGCGGTGAGGTCAGCGCCAGGGTCACCATGTCCATGATGACCTCCTTTGACCGCATGAACGGCCAGGAACGGGGAGATAAGCAGCTACTGACCATGCTCAATCAGGCCAATGACGACGTGAACGCAATGTTAAAATCCGCCGGCCAGGGAAAGAGCGGCTCCACAGTTGTGGCAGTGCTCATCCGGGATTCTTCATTATCATGGATTACCGTGGGCGACAGCCATATCTACCTGTATCGGGAGGGCGCTCTCATGCAGGTGAACCGGGATCATGTTTACAGTGTGGATCTGGATGAAATGGCTGCGCGGGGCGAGATCAGTACATTTGAGGCGGCGAAGGACCCTCAGAGGAAGGCGCTGACCAGCTATATCGGCATGGGGAAACTGGCAAAGATCGACAGGAACATCCGGCCGCTGCAACTACAGAGTAAAGACCGCATTTTACTTATGACGGACGGCGTATTTGGAACATTAACCGATGAGGAGATCACAGCGGCTATGAAGCTGCCTGTGACGGAGAGCTGCAATGCCCTTGACCAGATGATCCAGGGCAAGAACCGTCCGGCGCAGGATAACTACACGGCGCTGATCCTGGAATACATATAGGTGGATAAAAATGGGGCTGGATTTTAACAGGCTGTGCTTAAAATGTTTTAATCCTGCCATTGTGAGCGGAAGATGTACATGCTGCGGCGCAAAGGTGGGATTTATACAGGAACCTGCGTTTGCGCTGCCGGCAGGAACGATTCTTGCTGGTAATTATCTCGTCGGCGGGGTACTGGGTTTTGGAGGCTTTGGCATCACCTATCTGGGGCTGGATCTGGCCCGGGAGACGAGGGTGGCCATCAAGGAATTTATGCCGGCGGGAACGGCGAGCCGATCGCCGGGCCAGATCAATATGACTGCCAAAAACAGAGAGAATTTTGAATATGGACTGACCCGCTTTTATGATGAAGCCCGGACAGTTTATAAGTACAGGCATCATCCAAATATAGTCCATGTGTATAAGCTTTTCCATGAAAACCAGACCGGCTATTATGTGATGGAATATCTGGAAGGGGATGACTTTAAGCATTTTCTCAGACGCTATGGCGGCCGCACGGATTTTAATACATTAATGAAGATCATGCTGCCTGTCATGGATGCCCTGGAATGCGTCCATAAAGATCATGTGATCCACAGAGATATCAGCCCGGACAATATATTTGTGGGCGAAACCGTGAAGCTTATTGATTTCGGCGCGGCCCGTGTGGCCCTGGCCGGTCAGAGTAAAAGTCTGTCGATCATACTGAAAAAAGGCTTTGCTCCGGAGGAACAGTACCGGACCCATGGCCGTCAGGGGCCGTGGACAGATATCTATGCGCTGGCAGGCACGATGTATTATGCACTTTCCGGCGTCATGGTGCCGGAGGCGCCGGAGCGGCTCGTGGATGATGAACTTAAAGATCTGCGCACACTGAACGTAGCCCTCCCGGATTACAGTGCGGCGGCTATCATGCAGGCGCTGGCCGTGCGGGCGGCAAACCGTTACCAGACCGTTGAAGATTTCCGGTGTGCATTGTCCGGTCAGACGCCGGGGCGCGCCATAACCATGAGTCCGGTGTCCGCCTTCCGTCTTTACGGGCTTCAGGGATTTTATGCCGGAGCCAGCCTGACGGCGGAGGACAGCATAACCCTTGGCCGCGACCCTGTGACCTGTCAGCTTGTATTTCCACAAAATACAAGAGGTGTCAGTAAGGTGCACTGTAGATTACGTATCGATCCTGTTAGGAATCTTGTTTATTTAAAGGATATGAATTCAACTTATGGCACATGGGTCAACGGACATCTTATAGGACGGGGGCAGGAGACAGCCTTAAACTGTGCGGACCGGTTTGCTTTCGGAGAAGGGCAGGTATTTGAAATTGAATTTTAGGAGGAGTTATCGATGGTAGATATAGCCAGTTTTTCCAGTCAGGGCGGCAGGGATTATAATGAGGACAGTGTGGCAGTCTCTGATGAAAATGACCGTCAGTGCGTTGTTGTCGCTGATGGGCTGGGCGGCCACGGCGGCGGGAAGATCGCGTCGCAGAAAGCTGCGGATATGATCGTCCAGGCCTTTGCTCCGGAAAATGGTGTAAATGAGGCGTGGATCCAGAGTATTTTTGAGGGTGTCAATCAGGCGGTGCTGGATGGGCAGACCGATAGCTGTCAGATGAAAACCACATGTGTCAGTCTGTTTGTGGAAAATAATTATGCCCTCTGGGCCCATCTGGGGGATTCCAGACTGTATCACTTTGTAGATGGCCGGCTGGATTTTTGTACGACCGATCACAGTGTTTCACAGATGGCCGTCCTTTCCGGGGAGATCACAAAGGCCCAGATCCGGTTTCACGAGGACAGGAACCGGGTGTTAAGAGCCTTTGGAGCGGAAGCTAAGGTAAAGCCGGATATCAACGGCATACGTCTGGATGACGGTGCATTTCATGCGTTTTTGCTTTGTACCGACGGCTTTTGGGAATATGTGCTTGAAGGTGAGATGGAGATCGATCTGGGCAAAGTGGAGGCTGCCGATGTGTGGCTGGAGTATATGATCGAGCGTCTGGAAAAACGTGTGAATGGCAAAAATGACAATTTTACCGCGGCGGCGTTATTTTATATGGCCGATGCGTAGGCGGCGGACAGGAGGGATTCTTGTGAGACAGGCAATCAAAAGAAGCGGCTGCGGGCTGCTCATATTGTGCATGATCTTCGTATTGTATTCCACACAGGCTATGGGCAGCGTGGTGAGCACTACGACACCTCAACTGCACGTGGAAAACAGCAGTATGGAGGATGGTCAGCTTAAAATCTATACAAACAATAATCTGGATAAAACTGTGACCACTCTTGGCACGGATAATTTCAGCATAACTTTAAGGGATGTGGAACTGCCCTGTACAAAGGCAGTTTATTTCTCAGATGCAAATGAACCGGTAACTTATATATTTCTTGTGGATGTGTCCGGCTCGATCGACAGCAAAAAGCTTGGTCAGATGAAGGATTATTTAAAGCTTGTGGCAGGAAATCTTGGTGCGCAGGATAAAGTCTGTCTGATCACCCTGGGCAATACCATCGCTGTGGGCGATTTTGTCAGCGGACGGGAGTCCATCGAGGCTCAGATCGACGGTATTCAGGGGCTTTATGATGATACAAATCTGTATTACGGCATTGCCGAATCTTTAAAAATCCTCAATTCCGACACATACAGCACAGGCAAGCGGGCGCTTTTGGTCCTCTCCGATGGCGAGGACGAGCAGGCCACAGGCATTACCCGCGAGGAGGTCAACAAGCTGTTGGAAGAAACCCGGATCCCTGTCTACACAGCGGCGATCCTGGGGAATAAGCCATCCGCTCAGCAGCAGGAATTTGCCAAAATCCTTGGCAGCTTTGCCAGACTTTCAGCCGGCGGTATCCATACGGCCTTCGGCGTGGAGGATATATCCATGGAGGACAGCGCCAGCCGCATGGCTGCATCCATTTCCGACAGTATGGTGCTTTATGCCGATGTATCCGGATATGAGACAGGTACCGGTCAGGCTTATTTACAGGTAACTGTCAAGGATGAAGCGCAGGGAACCGCCAGTGACGGCTACATGATATCCGAGAAGGATTTATCCGCAGCCGCGGGCGCGGTGGCCGCACAGCAGGATGCCGGTGATGATAAAGCCGCCGACGGAAGTGGCAGTGAAGGCGCCGGTGGAAGAAGCAGTGAAGGTGCCGACGGGCAGGAACCGGGCGTAGCGGAAGCGTCCGGAATATCTGAAACTTCTGAAATGTCTGAAAATGCCGCCGGTGAAGAGGAAAATGTATTGTCCAGAACCATGGCGGGGCTTCCACTTTGGGCCTGGCTTGCCATAGCGGCTGCACTGCTGCTTATTGTCATCATTATTATCGCAGTTAGCGTAAGCCGGAAGAAACGCCGGGCGAAGGCACAGCGGGAGGCTGAAAGACTTGAACAGAGCCGGATGGCTGAGGCTCCGGAGAGTGGAACGACGGAGATTTTGCCGGAGGATATTATGGAAGATGACGCCGGAACAGGCGATGACGCGGCGGATAATGCCAAAGATAGCAAAACAGGTGCCGTAGCGGACGATGCGGATAATGCGGATAATGCCGGAATTAAACCCGCCGGGAAGGATGATTCCGGGGAGGATGCGGACGAGTCGGGAACCGGTGAAGATGCAGATGGTGTGGCCAGTGCGGCCGGACTGGACGAAGAAGGAACTGACGGACAGGAATCTGCCGAAAATACTGCCGGTGTGGATGCTGTGAATACCGATAGTTCCGGTGAAAGTGTTCCTGTCGATACGGCAGGCTTTGCAGGTGGTATGAATAATATCCCGCCGCCGATGCCTCAGGGTGTGGTGGTTTATCTGACGAAAATCGGATTGTCTGAGGAAAAAACTTATAAGATCGTTATCCGCGGTGAGGTGACCCTGGGCCGACAGCCCCAGAGAGCTGATTATGCTTTTCCTGAGGATGGGCATATGTCCGGTGTTCACTGTGCATTGACTTATTTTGATGACCATGTGATTTTGTGGGATAAGGGTTCCATGAATGGAACGCAGGTCAACGGCATCCCCATTACCGCACCTTATGCGCTGCGGTGTGACGATATCATACATATTGGAAATACGGAATTTCGGATACATTGGTAGACCCAGACAGGTCATAGAAAATTGTGGAATTGCAAGAGGTGAGGAATGCTATGGAACTGAATTTATGTATGAATTGTATGCAGGAGCACAAAGACTCCGGGCCCTGCCCACACTGTGGCTTTGATGAGAGTAAATATGAGGCTTTACCCCATTACCTGCCGCTGAGGACGATTTTAAACGGCAAGTATCTGGTGGGCAGAGTGCTGGGCCAGGGCGGCTTTGGAATTACTTATCTGGGCTGGGATTTAAATTTGGATGTGAAGCTGGCGATTAAGGAGTATTATCCCAATGGCTTTGTTATGCGGGAAGCTACCTGCGGCCCGTCTTTATCTATTATGAGTGGCAGCAGGTCCGAATATTTTCAAAAAGGACTGACAAAATTTGTGGATGAAGCCAAGCGCCTCGGAAAATTCTGGGGGCTTCCGGGAATCGTGGCCGTAAAGGACTATTTTCAGCAAAATAATACCGCCTATATTGTCATGGAATTTGTTGAGGGCGAGACTTTAAAGGAGGTCCTTAAAAAAAGTAATGGCCGGATGCGCCCGGAAATTCTGTTTGAAATGATGCATCCGCTGTTTGAATCACTGGATGTGGTCCATAAGGCCGGTATCATCCATAGGGATATCAGTCCGGATAATATTATGGTGGATGAGCACGGGCACGTAAAGCTGCTGGACTTCGGCGCTGCCAGAGACTTTATTTCCCAGGATGAAAAAAGTCTTTCGGTCATGCTAAAGCCCGGTTATGCACCGGAGGAACAGTACCGAAGCAAGGGCCAGCAGGGGCCGTGGACCGATGTATACGGACTTTGTGCTACAATTTATCGGGCGCTTACAGGTACGACGCCGGTGGAATCTCTGGACCGTATGCAGGAGGATACACTAAAACCGCCGTCGACGTTGGGGGTAGCCATCGCGCCCTGGCAGGAAGCCGCATTAATGAAGGGGCTGGCTGTTTTTGCCAGGGATCGGTATGAATCTGTGAAGGAGCTGGAGAAAGCTTTGTATGAACCTCCAGTTAATGAAAGCGGTTACACAGATATCCGTATGAATCACAGTTATTCCGGCGGCAGTGATGGGAAAAATATCAGCGATCAGAACAGAGGTATCGAAGGACACGATGATAATACTTCGGATAGGAATACCGTCAGTGGTCAATATGACGGAAATTTAAGCAGTGGAGCATATCAAAAGCCGGAGACGCTGTCACAGCGGGTGAAATCGGATAAAAAGCTGCTGATTATTCTGGCCGTGGTAATGGCTGCCTGCATAATACTTGTTGTTGTTTTCAGCGGCCGGGGAGGGAAGTCTAACAATAGTCCTGTTCCATCGCCTATTGCTGAAAGTGGAGATAAAGATACCCAATTCCGTCTGGCAGAAGGGGGCCCGGAAAGTAAAAAGGAAACTGCAGCATCCAGAGAAAGCATAACTGAAACTAGACCTGCAACAGAAAAACAAACTGAAACAAAAAAAGAAACAGAAAGACAACCGGAAACAGAAAGTGAGACTGAGCTGCCGGCACCGTCCTATCCTGTTCTTAATATTGACCGGGTTGATGAGATTCTTAATGAAAAGGGCGGCGGCGCAACCTTTGGGGTATGTGTTTATGATATCCGCAATGATGTACCTTATGTTGGAAGTAATGGCGATAAAAGTATGATATCATCGGCACTGACGAATATATGTACTTTATTTACAGTTGGCTTGCTGTGTGACAATGGTGCTATTTCTCTGGATGACAGCGTTTTATTTTCATATACCTTTGATGGGCGGGGGATAAAATCAAAAAGTGACAGCGGTAATTATTATCCACTGAGTGAATTGTTGGCCAATATGCTGCAATATAGTGATAACAATGCTGCCAATTCGATTATGGACTACATTGGCATAGACACAATCAATAAATTGTGTGAACAGGTCGAGCTATACAGTATTGATGTCCAGAGAAATTATTCCGGTAATACCAGTCTTGATAACTATGCAAGCGCCGAAGATATTGCTCTTATGCTGGCAGTAATGTATAGTGGGGCTTTTGATTCCGTAGATAAAAGTTATATTAATAATAATTTTTATATAGCAGATAAAGTATCCGATAAAGGTATTGCCAAATATATTCCGTCAAGTTATACCGTTTTAAATCATAACGGAGTTCGGACAAATGTATATAATGAAGCAGCCATAATTAAAGGTTCCGATGCGGAATATGTCGTAGTGATTATGTCCAATGGCGGTGTTCAGGATAAGGAAGCGGCGGCCATTGCTGAGGCTTCAGAATATATTTTTGAAGCTTTGACTGAGTAAAAGAGAGGTGTGATACGATGGAAAATCCTAAAAAGACAAAACTGCCAATGATCATTACTGGTATTCTTTTTGCCATTTCACTGGTAGTGCTGATTGTTCTGGTAGTACTGCAGCTTGGCAGCAAAAATGTTAAGGGAAAAACGGATAATGATCCTGGCAGTGCTGTTTCAGAAACGGACGAGGGAGGTGCTTTAAAGAGCCCAAAGGAAGGTACGGATAGTGGGAACATGGAGGAGACTGAGACGGTGGAAATGCCAGCATCAGGGAATGATAATACAGAAAACGGCAATGGTTTTCCTGATCCCGGGGAACAACCAAACGGAACAAATAAAGGAACCGATGAAACGAGTGAGGATAATGCGGCTGGGAAACCGGGTAATCCGCTTGTTTTTGATGGTTCAGGTACAGGATCGTCTGACGGAAGCCAGGGCGGCGAAGGCTCCGGTAAAATAAGTGATCAGGAAGTATCGTTAACTTTGGAGGAAGAACTTAAAGCGTTGATTAGCGATTATGACAGTGACTGGGCGATTTATGTGAAAAATCTTGTTACAGGGGATTCGTTTTCTTTGTATAACCATGAGGAGAACGGTCCTGCTATGAAAGCGGCCAGTCTCATTAAGTTATTTATTATGGGCGCTGTCTACCAGCAGATCGAGGATGGAATCCTGGAAGAAACCGAAGCGGTTGATAATTACCTGAATTTGATGATAACTGTCAGTGATAATACTTCAGCAAATGCATTGGTTAAGCTTCTAAGTGGAAGTAGTAACAATGCTGCGGATGGCATGGCGGTAGTCAATAAATGGGCGACGGACCATGGATATAGTAACACGCATCAGGGCCGTGAGCTTGAGGATTCCCGGGAGTATGGAGATAATTTCACATCCGTAGAGGACTGTGGGAAGATTCTGGAGGACATTTATAATGGCGATTGCGTATCCAAAGCCAGTTCTAAGAAGATGGAGCAGTTGTTATGTGAACAGACAGTTACCGATAAAATACCGGCTGGATTACCCAGAGATAAAAATATTCGATGTGGAAATAAAACCGGGGAGCTTCCTGCGCCGGATAATGTGGAAAATGATGTTGCTATAGTGTATTCCCCGGGAAACCACTATATACTCTGTATAATGACTCAGGACTTGAAAGATATCGGATTTGCCAGAAGCAGTATTGTTTCAATTTCAGAGATGGTATATGAATATTTTAATCCACTGCCACAGTCGGACAACCCGACAGGGCTATAACTTTGTAGTGGATGTTCTTATGGAGTAATAATTAGAATATGCAGAGTGTAAAGAAAGAGGAAATTTAAGTGGAAATCAATCTTTGTATGGGATGTATGCGTGAAAAAAAGCAGCCAGGTCCATGTCCGCACTGCGGCTTTGAGGAAGCGGTTTATGAGCCATCGCCGCATCATCTGCCGCCAGAAACCGTCCTTAACGGAAAATATATAATCGGCAGGGTGCTCGGTGAGGGCGGCTTCGGGATCACCTATCTGGGCTGGGATATAAATCTGGAATTAAAGGTGGCTATAAAAGAATATTATCCCAATGGATTTGTTACCCGTCAGTTTACCGGCAGCGGTAATACAGTGACCATTCTGTCAGGCTATCGGACAGAGTATTTTAACAAAGGCCTGGAGAAATTTGTGGACGAGGCAAGGCGTCTGGCAAAATTCTGGGGGCTCCCTGGAATTGTGGCGGTGAAAGATTATTTTCCTCAAAATAGTACTGCCTATATTGTTATGGAATTTGTGGAGGGAAAGACGCTAAAGACACTGCTTCGGGAAAATAATGGATATATACCGGCCGCGCAGGTATTTGATATGATGCGGCCGGTCATGGAATCTCTGGAAACTGTCCATGAGGCCGGTTTGATCCACAGGGATATCAGTCCGGATAATATTATGGTGGATGTGAAGGGGCGGGTGAAGCTTCTGGATTTTGGGGCAGCCAGAAGCTTTATTACCGACAGTGAAAAAAGCCTGTCGGTAATGCTCAAGCCCGGTTATGCGCCGGAAGAACAATATCGGAGCCGGGGAAAGCAGGGGCCCTGGACCGATGTTTACAGCCTGTGCGCCACCATGTACCGTGCCATTACCGGTGAGGTTCCTTTAGAATCTCTGGACCGGATGGCGGAGGATACTATAAAGCGGCCTTCGGAGTTGGGGATCGTTATAGACAGTCATCAGGAGGATGCACTGATGAAAGGCATGGCGGTATTTCAGAAGGACCGCTATGCATCCATCGAGGAGCTGCGTATAGCCTTGTTTACAAAGCCGGAGCCAGAGCCAGCGGCTATTGAAAATAAGATTTGGCCTGAAACGAATGTGGCTCCCCAAACATGGGCTGCTCCGACAAACCAGACACCGATTGTTCAAAGTGCGACTGTTCCGTCAAAAAGGAATATCTGGGATGAGGCCTATGGACATAATGAGGCGTTAAGGGAGGAATACATTAAATCATCTGAGCCCAAAACTAAAAAGGAGTCTATGCTCCATAAGGCAGCCGAGATGGTGGAACAGTCAGGACAAAAGTTAGGACGGAAGAATCTATGGGATGAGATATATGGCTCTAAAAATGGCAGTTGAATTATGTTTGAGCGGTCACTCGCTTTGCTGAGTGGCCGGAACATAAATCTGGTAGGTGTTTAGATTCGATGGAATATGGATTTTGCTCAAAATTCGACATGATTCGACATTCTTAAATTTGTCTAAACTTGCGAAATACTGTTGATTCATGCGTAAATCCGCAATATAATATTTTTATACAAAAGATAATTTTCCTCAATCCAGGAATCTCGTTGCATACATAGCAGGCAATGAATAATATTATTTATGGAGGAGAATTATATGGTTACACAAAAAGTATTATCACCGGATGCCGTGTTAAAAGGCTATTGGCGTAATAATGACCGATTTGCTGATCTTTTTAACCAGATATTTTTTAATGGTGAAGAGATTATCTTACCGGAGGATTTATCCGACGCTGCTACCGACGAAGCCGATATGCTGCTGGCGGATAAGACGGTTATTGCCGTATCCAGACTGCGGGATCTGCTCAAACACTATGGCCCGGACGTGGTACTGGCGCTCTTTAATATTGAGAATCAGATGTCCATACACTATGCCATGCCGGTACGCACCATGCAGAATGATGCCCTTGATTATACCAGACAGTGTAAGATGATTGAGCAGGAGCATCGGCGCCGGAATGAGCTGGGGGCAGGTGCAGAGTTCTTATCCGGCATGACATCGGACGACCGTATCCTGCCGGTTTTGTCATTGATCATCTACTATGGTGAAGAACCATGGCACGGACCGGAGAATCTATGGGATATCATGGATATTCCGGAGGTCATTAAACCATTTATTAACGATTACCACATTCATGTATTTCAGGTCAGAGACGGCAGCCGGTATTCATTCCGGAATCAGGATAATAAGGATTTCTTTATGCTCATTTCCGAGTTTTACAATCAGGAAGGCCGGTTTACAATCAGTGAATTTAGCGAAAAACACCCGGATATGACCATATACTGGGAAACCGCAGCGGCTGTAGGAGCTGCTACCGGAACAACAAAACTGATTAAATATGCACTCAAAAATGAAGGGAAGCGATTGAATATGTGTACTGCATTACAGGGATTGATCGATGAAGGCGTTAGTCAGGGTCTTAGCCAGGGGCTTAGTCAGGGGCGAAAAGAAGGCCGCGATGAAACAATTATTAAAACTGTACGTATGTTAAGAAAAATGAACCTTTCGCCTTATACGATTTCGACGAACCTTAAAGATAGTTTTCAGTTATCAGATGATGAGATTCAGAAATATTTTGCTGAAATAAAATAAGTAAAATAGCAGGTGCGTCCGATTCCATTCCATGATAAAATGAATTGTAATACTTTGCAAATATGAACACGACTTGAATAAGGGGGAATTTACAATGAACGTTTTATGTATCGGCGGCAGCGGCAACATCAGCGCATCGGTGGTGCGCCTCGGGATAAAAAAGGGCCATCACATGTACATACTGAACCGACATGGCGACACGGCGCTGGAAGCGCTGGGCGCAGAGCATATTGCCTGTGATATTTACGATGGCGACGCGCTTAAAAATGCTGTGGCTGGTCTGAATATTGATGTGGCCATGGATTTTATATGTTTTACCACGGAGGATGCCCGCAGGGATTTTGAGGCTTTTAACGGGCGGGTCCGCCAGTTCATTTTTATAAGCTCCTGTACGGTTTATCAGAAGCCTTGTCTGACCACGCCGGTAACGGAGGATGTGCCGCTGAAAAATCCATTCAGCGATTATGCGCAGAATAAAATCGCCTGTGAGCTTTATTTTCAGGAGCGCTATCGGGAGGATGATTTCCCCATCACGATCGTGCGGCCTTCCCACACCTACGGGGAGACGAAGCTGGTGGTCGGCCCGCTGATGGGCTGGCAGGTGCCGCACTGGTCGTTTGCGGACCGGATCTTGAGGGGCAAACCGGTCATTGTCCAGGATACGGGGAGAAGTCTGTGGACGGTTACGCACAGCGACGATATTGCCGTGGGTATCTGCGGCCTGGTTGGAAATATTGCGTCCATCGGACATGCTTTCCATATTACCAATGAGATGCCCATGACGTGGAATGAAATTATGGAGACGTACGGCTGGCTGTTGAAACGTAAGGTTGAACTGGTGCACATCCCCACTGAATACATTAAAAAGAAGTTTCCGGAAATGGCCCAGGGGATTTACGGCGACATGTCGGAAAATGGTGTCTTTGACAATTCTAAAATAAAACGCTTCGTGCCGGAGTATGCGCCCCACATCACCCTGAGAGAAGGGCTTACCCGCTCGTTGGCGTGGTATGAGGCGCATCCGGAGGCTCAGGTGGCCGACGCGGAATATGATGCGTGGACAGACCGCCTGATTGCGGATTGGGAAGCCGTAAAGTAGGAAATAAGCCGGGGCTCCCCTCGCTGGAAACTAAGCTGCCCGTACGGGTACAGCCTGTACAGGCCAAGCGTGTGTAATGTACAGCCCTACATTTTCTGCACGTCCTCCCATTTCCGGCTGGCCGCCGATCTGAGGACTGCATCGGAGATCAGCTCGATGGCGTAGCCGTCGTAAAAGCTGGGCGAGGGCTGTGTATCCTCTGTGATCGACCGGATAAAGTCATAGCATTCGATGATTTTAGTTTCTGTATAGCCGATGCCAAGTGCCGGTATGGGCCATAGATTTTCGCCGTAAGGGTGCGGCGGCCCTGTGTAGATGGTGCGGTAGCCGCGGCGGTCGCCGGGGTCGCCGGAAAAGCAGACCTGAAGCTCATCGCGGCGTTCGTAATTAAAGTAAATGGAGCCTTTGGAACCATGGATTTCAAAGGTGATATAGTTATTGCGGCCCCAGGCGTTCCGGGTCGCCTCGATCGTTCCGAAAGCTCCGCTGGCACATTGAACCATAAAGCAGCACTGGTCATCCACATCGACCGGTGCTGTTGGCGTATCCAGGTCGGCTTTGGCATTGCCAAGGCTGTCGGAAAGGCCGGATTGGATTGGGCGTTTTTGGATATAGGTGGCCGTTCTGGCATTGACCTGCAAAAAGTCACCCACAAGATAGCGGAGCATATCGACCACATGGGTGCCGATATCTCCCAGGGCGCCGCTGCCGCAAAGCTTTTTCTGAAAACGCCAGGATAGGGGCGATGCGGGATCTGCGGACCAGTCCTGGAGATAAGTGCCGCGAAAGTCGAGGATATCTCCGATAGCACCTTCTTCAATATATTTTTTTGCAAGCTGGACGGCAGGTGTGCGGCGGTAGTTATAGGCGACCATGGCTTTTACACCGGATGACCGGACGGCTTCGTACATTTCTCTGGCTTCTTCTGCCGTGATGGCCAACGGCTTTTCGCAGAGGATATGTTTCCCGGCTTTTGCGGCGGCGATGGCGATTTCCTTATGGTTGTTGTTGGGGGTACATATATCTACGATGTCAATATCCGGATTTTCAATAATATCCTTCCAGTTGGTTGTGTAACTTTCAAATGAAAATTTTGCCGCTCCTTCTCTTGCGGCGTCTTCGTTAATATCTGCAATCATTTTCTTAACAGGAATGGCCGGTGCGGGCCAGAAAAACATAGGCATACCGGCATAGGCGATGGAATGGGCCTTTGCCATAAAACCCGCTCCAATGAGCCCCACATTTAAATATTTCATAAATCTTTCCTCCTTATAAGCTTGTTTCGGACTGTTCAAAAACACTCAGGTCTGCTTGATAGTTTCCAATAAATATAAATAAATCCAAATCATAATACGTTTTTATGATAAAACAAAATTTGCGCAAATTTTGTTGTTTGGGTCTATCATAAGCAGGAATATGCAGATTGTCAAATAGAAAAAACATAATGGATTTTGTGCTGTTTTACAAGAAAGGAGGAAGGGAGAAAGGCAGATGGGATGAAGCGAAATGGACAAAAGATACAAAAAAACGAAGATGAACCGGCGGATAGAATTGAATTTTTGGTAGAATTGCATAGAAAATATAAAGATGGTGAACATTTATTGACAATGAATGCAGTGTGCGCTATGATAAATACATAAAGAAAATTTGCGCAAATACATAAAACAAACATCAAAAGGAGTGGTATTTATGAAACTTGGCTATATGACAAACGCTTTTGGACCGCTGGCTGGGCTTGGCGGAGGTGTTACAAGTATGAAGGATGTGGGTTACATTACGATGTGTGATGATGAGACTGCCATAGCGGCCATTGCATCCCATGGGTATAAGTATATCGAAATTTTTGAGGGAAATATCCGCAATTATGAGGAAAATCCGGAAAAGTTTCTGGAAATCTGCCGCAAATACGATGTATCTGTCCTTGGTGTTTACGTGGGCTGCCATTTTATTTATGAGGATGCTCTGGAGGACGAGCTTTACAAGGTAGAAAAAGTAGCATCCATTGCCCAGGCACTGGGGGCCAGACATATCGTTCTGGGCGGCGGCTCTGTTCACGGCAGCGGCATCCGGGATGAGGATTACCCGAAGCTGGCCCGGGGCATTGATGCGGCAGCAGCGGTGGTGCGTCGATACGGCCTGATCCCAAGCTATCATCCACATCTTGGTTCCCTGGCGGAAAAGCCCGAGCAGATACATAAGCTTTTTGCTCTGACGGATATCGCGTTTTGTCCGGATATTGCCCACCTGGTGGCTGGAGGCAGCGATGCTCTGGAATTGATACGGCAGTATTACGATCGGATCAAGTATGTTCACCTGAAGGATCTGAGCAGCTCCGGTGAGTTTGTGCCTCTGGGCCGCGGTGTTATAAATCTGGAGGCAATCATTGATTATCTTAAAGCGCAGGGTTATTCCGGTGACTGGCTTGTGGAGATCGATGGGTATTCGGGCGATCCTGGCGAGGCATGCGGTGTTTCTTATGAATATTTGAAAGGAAAAATTTTATAAAAGGGGAGAGATAATTATGAGGAAGCTGAATATAGGTTTAGTGGGCGCTGGATTTATGGGCAAGGCGCATACTGTAGGATATTCCAATATGCCCAAGCTTTTCTGGCCGGCGCCGGCAGTTCCGGTGATGAAGACAATCTGCGATATTGTTCCGGAAATTGCTGAGGACGCCAGGGAACGGTTTGGATTTGAAGCGTCGACAACAAATTATATGGATATTATCAATGACCCGGATATCGATGCTGTCAGCATATGCACGCCCAATGATTCGCATGCGGAGATAGCCATTGCCGCTTTAAAGGCGGGCAAGCATGTGCTCTGTGAAAAACCGATCGCGTCGAAGCTGGAGGATGCGGTCCGAATGGCGGAGGCGGCCAGGGCAGCAGCCGAAAAGGGCATTATCAGTATGAACGCCTATCAGTACCGGCGTGTGCCTGCACTTGTGCTGGCAAAGAAATTTATCGATGAGGGTTCGCTTGGAACACTGTTAAATGTGCGCTGCACCTATTTGCAAAGCTGGTGTGCTAATCCGGATTCACCGTTGTCCTGGCGCTTTCAAAAGAAAATTGCAGGGGCCGGAACACTTGGGGATATTGCTTCTCATGTCATTGATATTGCCCAATATCTGGCCGGGGATATCTCTGAGGTCGTATCCATGATGCAGACGTACATAAAAGAACGCCCGGTCCAGGAGGGCGGTACGGATTTGCTTGGAACGGTGAAAATGGGGGCGGATGCCCGCAGAGAGCCTGTGGATGTGGACGATGAGGCTTCCTTCCTTGTGCGTTTTAAGAGCGGCGCTGTGGGAAGCATTGAAGCAACCCGAAATGCCTGGGGAAGAAATAATTTTATTACTGTGGAGCTTCACGGCACTATGGGAAGTATTTACTTTAATTATGAACGGCTCAACGAGCTCCAGGTGTGCTGGGCCAGCGATCCGGACGACCGCCGGGGCTTTAAGACGATCTATACCGGACCGGCTCATTTTTATGGGGAGGCCACGTGGAATATCCCCGGAATGAATATTGGCTACGGAGAGCTGAAGACGATTGAAATTTATGATTTTGTCCGGGCTATTGTGGAAGGCGTACAGCCATCCACCAGCTTTGAGGTGGGATGCAGGGTGGAAAAGGTGTGCGCGGCTGTGATAAAATCTGCTGAAAATCACAGGTGGGAGCCGGTCACAGATTAAGATGATAAAAATTACAAGCGGGGGTACTGTTGATGTGGTAGTTTATGGAAGAAGATTCTGTAAAAACCTCAGGAATACGGTATTCCTGCTTGTTTTAATTTCCGGAATGTCAATTTTGTGTTAGAAAAGTAGATTTAAGAATCATAATATCGGCTAAAAACTTGTTATAATAGGAATTGGCCTGATGGCCAAGCAGGTCATTGATTTTCTATGAAAATCAGTGACAAAATATAATAGGAATTGGCCTGATGGCCAAGCAGGTCATTGATTTTCTGCGAAAATCAGTGACAAAATATAATAGGAATTGGTCTGATGGCCAGGCAGGTCATTGATTTTCTGCGAAAATCAGTGCCAAGATATAAAAAAGTATTAGGGGGGAGCCGATTATGACATTTTTCAGGAAAAAGCCTGTAAGTATCCGTCTGGGGATATTTGTGTGTTACAGTATACTACTTTTGTTTATTGCCGCCGCCGTATGTTTCAGTGCCCTTTATATGACTCAGAAAGCGATCATTATGGAAACCGGAAATTCCCGTATCGATGTTTTGTCGCAGATCAGCGCCAGAGCAAAGCTTATAAAGAGCAGCATGACCACATTATCCAATCTGCTCTATCGGGATGAATGGATCAATGGCGCTGTATTTGGTGATCCGGGAGTGCAGGAGGAGCTTCGGATACAGGAGAACGCGCATAAGTATGAGAGCGCCTATAAGGAGCTGGATTTTGGGATATATTCTGTGCTCAGCGGAGAAAATGGTTTTGGCTTCTGCTCAGATACAACACGGCTTTATGATTTTGAGCGCATTCGGAAATGTCTCTGGTATAAAAATGTGGCGGCCGGCCGTGGTGAAATCTGCTGGGTGAGCAGCTACGATGATACTTATCTGAAAGGGAATGGAAACTATGTGTTTTCAGCGGCCAGAGTTTTTAATGGGGAGGATGGCGCCGCCGGCGTTTTACTTGTATCCGTTCCCGAACGGATTTTGTTTGATACATACAAAATCGCTCTTAATGGCAATAATTCGATTTATATCGTGGATAAAAGCGGCACCATCGTATCCCACGATAACCCCGGGATGATCGGTCTCAATTATTTCAATATGGATGTATTTCATCAGCTTGTGGAAACAAATAATTTCAGCATTATAACAAAGGTAAAGGACAAGTACTTGCTTTCCAATGTATATGATGAGCGTACCGGCTGGACAATTGTGGAGGAAATACCGCTGGATTCCCTTATGGCGCCGATGCACCGGCTGAGTACAACGGTTGTGGGCATCACCTTATTCTGCCTGATCCTGGCCTTTGCGCTGGCCTATGTGCTGGCCCGCCTGACCGTGAATCCGATCCGTACACTTTGTGCCCGGATGGAACGTGTCAAAGATGGAGATATGGAGGTCTGGGATATATGTACCGGCTGGACAGAAACACGGCAGTTGGGCGAATCCTTTAATCAGATGATCGGTGATATAAAAATGCTGATGCGCCAGCTAAAGGATAAGGAAAAAAAGAAACGGATGGCTGAGCTGGATTTTTTACAAATGCAGATCAATCCCCATTTTCTGTATAATACACTGTTTACAATCAAATGTATGGTGGAAATGGGAAAGGGGGAGGAGGCTGTAAAAATGATGGATATATTTATTCCTCTGCTAAAGGAGGGGATCAGTTCATCGCAGGAAATGGTCTACATCCGGGATGAATGCCATTGGCTACAGCGGTTTGTGCAGTTGATCCAATATCGCTATGAGGAGCCTATCGGTGTGGATTTTGACATAAGTGCCGCGGCGGCCGGCTGTTATATCCCGAGAATGCTTTTGCAGCCCATTGTGGAAAATTCCATATATCATGGTATTGAAAATATGAAAGGGGCGCATATCCAAGTGACAGCCGGTGTTCATAATAACCGGGTGACGATTCGTATCACCGATAATGGAAGGGGGATCGATCCGGAAACGCTGAGAACGATCGAGGCGGGGCAATGGAAGAAAAACAGCTTTAATAAGGTGGGGCTGCTCAATGTCCGGGAGCGTATACAGATTATTTTTGGCGGGGAGTACGGCCTTCATGTGGACAGTGTTCCGGGGGAGGGAACGGTAGTTACCGTGACAATTCCGGAGATCAATTAGCCAGGAGGTGAAAATGTGAAAATATTAATTGTAGATGATGAGGTATCGATCCGGGAATGGATGACGTATATTATTGAACGGATGGACTTTAATTTTGAAAAAATACTCTCAGCGTCCAATGGAGAGGCTGCTGTGGAGATTTACGACAGGGAAGCGCCGGAGATTATTTTTGTGGATATGCTGATGCCTAAAATGGGTGGTATGGAGCTTATTGAATATATAAGGCGCAGGGATACCGCCGCCGAGGTGGTCATCCTCACCAGCCATTCGGAATTTGAGTTTGTGCGGAAAGCGCTTCAGTACGGGGTGCGGGATTATGTGCTGAAGCCGGAGATCAACCGTGAGAAGGTCGGGGAGCTGCTTAAAAATATATGCCGCAGGATCGATACGCGCAAAAAGCTTATGGATGAGGACCTGTCCTTTTCGTCCATGAAAAAGACCGCCTTTGTCCGTGAAATACTGTGCGCACAGCAGCCGCCGGATATTACAAGAGAGCTTTTGGATGACTATACGGTTGCCATATGGGATCAACCGCTGTTTGCGATCGCTTTCAAGTCCTACAAAAAGACGGAAAAGTTTGATATCGTCCTGCCTGGCGATCCATGTGTGGAGCATGTGGTCGGCTTTGTTTACAATCAGAATATCAATCTTTTGCTGTGCAATATCCGGCGTCAGGCCAGTATTTTGGAACAGATGTACAACCTTAACGAATACACCGGGAAGATTGCCAAAAGCAATCATTTCGATATCGGTGTCAGCCGGATACATCCGGGGATTTCGGGCATACAAAACGCTGTGAATGAGGCGGTTTTTATATTGAAAATGACCTTTTATGGAGAAAAGTGTACCTATGAGGACTATCAGGTTTACCGTGACAACAGCGCACAGGTCCACCAGACGCTGAATAAGTACAGAGATAAGCTTAAAAACAGTAAAGCGCGTCTGACGCCCGTGTTCGATCTGTTTCAGGAAATGCTGGATGAGCTTTGCGCCCTGCGCTCCGACGATATTATGACGCTCAAGGAGGGGATCATCGGTATTCTTTATACGATGGCGGATACGGCAGTAAAAACAGAAGCGGATGACCGGTGCTTTCAGCGGGTGAAACGGGATATCATGGAAACCGCCCAGTTTGCCCAGCTAAGAAAGCTGGTCCTGGAATATCTGCCTGGCTGTACAGTGGGGCATTCGGATGGAAAACCGGGCTATTCACGAAACATTGGCGCTGCGGTGAGCTATATCAGCGATAATGTTTCCGACGAGTTGTCGCTTAAAAGGGTGGCCCAGCATGTCCATCTCAATCCGGATTATTTCAGCCGGCTTTTTAAAAAGGAGACGGGCCAGAATTTTGTTAATTTTGTGGAATTTGTTAAAATGGAGCGGGCGGCCAAGCTTCTGCGGGAAACGGATATGAAGGTGTACGAGGTGGCCCAGGAGCTGGGGTACAGCAACGTGAGTTATTTTTCCGCGTTGTTTAAAAAACAGTATGGCGTCAATCCCTTTTCTTATAAAATGGACATCTCATAATTTTGGCAGAAATATCAATAAAACGGCAGAAACGAGGGGCAGTTAAAAAAGTGCTCAAAAAAGTGGCTGAAATGTAGGTTTTACCCGGTTTTTTCCGATGGCGGACGGTTGTAAAATAAGCATTGTACTGATACAAAAAACAAATGTATGGATGTCACTGACATCGAAAGGAAGGGGAAACAAATGAAAAGATTGATCGCTATGGTAATGTGTATCGTTATGGTTGTTTTTTCTGTTGCAGCCTGCTCGGGGCAGGGAAGCTCCGGAGGCGGAACAAAGCCTGCGGCTGCGGAAAAGCCGCAGGACACACCAAAGGCGGAAGCTCCGGCAGCAGGAAATGAAACTGAGGCCAAGGGCGGCGATGCTGAAAAGACACCGGAAACCACAGCCGACGGCGCATTGGAGAAGGTGCGCGTGGCTGTAATGCCATACATGATGAGTGTGGCTGTAAATTATGCGGTATCTAAAGGCTATGATAAGGAAGCCGGGCTGGACATCGAGATGGTCCGTTTTGCCACCGGAGGTCCTATGAATGAGGCTCTGGGCGCCGGTGAATGGGATATTGCCGCCGATGGTATGGCTGCTGTATTTGCACTGGCCAATTATGACGCCCGCTGGATCGCCGAGACTGTGGATTCAACACCAGGGCTTAACGCCTATATCCGCCCGGACAGTGAGATTGCCAAGGTAAAAGGCTATAACCCCACCTATCCGGATGTTTACGGCTCACCAGAAACCTTAAAGGGCGCCACGATCTTATGCCCTACTGGTACGAGCGCCCATATTAATGCGTTGAAATGGGTGGAAAAAATCGGCCTGAAGGATAGCGATGTAAATATTGTCCATATGGAATATGGCCAGGGCTATCAGGCCTTTCTCACCGGCCAGGGTGATGTTTTCTGCTCCCCGCCGGCATTTAAAATCCAGTGCGATGCACAGGGCTGGATCATAGGTGCCAGCCTGGAGGATCTGGGCGTAAAGGTGTATGACGGCTTTGCTGCGGCCGGAAGCTATTGTGATGAGCATCCGGAGGTGGTAGAGAAGTTTTTGGAGGTTATGCTCAAAGTTGTTAAAGAATTTATTGCCGATAACGACCTGGCTGTAACGGAGGCTGTTAAATGGTACAAGGACAATGGCAAGGATGAGGATGAGGAAACGATCCGCCAGGAGCTGGAGCTCTGCCCGTATCTGGACCCGGCCATGGTTGAAAATCCGGATTACAAGCTGGGCGACGGCATGGTCGTTGTAGCTGAATTTTTTGCCAATCTGGGCCAGATCGAACCGGAGAAGGTGGCTGTTGTGGAAAGTAATCTGAAAGATACATTTGTAAAACAGGCTTATGAAAATTTGAAATGAGGAATTTGCTTTGAAAAAGAGAACTTATACGTGTATTTCCATAATATCGGTGGCGGCTCTTGTCCTCATATGGGAGCTTTGCACCGATGTGCTGAAGCTTGCTGGACCCAACGTAATGCCAAGCCCCCTGAAGGTTTTTCAAAGCCTTATTTATAAGCTGAGTAATACGGCGCCGGACGGCGCCACATTACTCCAGCACATTGGAGCCAGTCTTCAGGTTGCCCTTAGCGGTTATGCCATCGGGGTGATCGTGGGCATCCCTCTGGGGATCGTCATGGCCTGGTACCGCCGGGCGGATCTGTTTGTACGGCCGTTGTTTGACTTGCTCCGGCCCATGCCTCCCATAGCCTGGATTCCTGTAATGATTATTTTTCTTGGCATCGGCGTGGCTTCCAAGGCTGCGATCATCTTTTTATCCGCCTTTGTTCCATGCGTGCTCAATGCCTATACGGGCATCCGCCAGACGAGCCCGGTACATATATGGGTGGCGCAGACATTTGGCGCCAGCCGCACGCGGATTCTTTTTAAAGTGGCCATTCCGTCGGCACTGCCCAATATTTTCACCGGCCTGTCCGTATCGTTGTCGTGTGCCTGGTCGGCGCTGGTGGCGGCGGAGCTGCTGGCTTCCAGCAAGGGGCTTGGCTATATGATCCAGATTAACCGGATGTTTGGCCGCCCGGACCTGATCATTGCCGGAATGCTGACCATAGGCGTATTTGGAGCGGTTTTATCCTTTATTTTAAATCGTCTGCAAAAACTTCTCGTTAAAGGGGGCCGGTATTGATGAAAGCGAAAAAATTTAATGTGGAAGCCTTTATCTGCGGAGGCGCATCGATCCTGGCGTTTTTATTGCTCTGGCAGTGGGCGGCCTCCTTTACCCAGGTGGGAAAGCTTATACCGGGGCCGGTGACGACCCTGATCAACTTTTTAAAATCCTTTGTGGTGCCCATCGGACAGCATACCATTTTGTTTCATGTGGGTGTCAGTCTGCTGAGAGTTTTGGCCGGCTATATACTGGCGGCAGTCCTGGGCATTTGCGTCGGCCTTGTGATGGGCTGGTTTAAAATATTGGAGGCAGTGATGAAGCCCCTCATTGAGGTGCTGCGTCCGATCCCGGCCATCGCCTGGATTCCCATTTCCATTGTATGGCTGGGGCTGGGGGAGAAATCCAAGCTGTTTATCATGTTTTTATCGGCGTTTATGGTCATTGTGATGAATACCTATGACGGCGCCAGGCGGGTGGACGAGGTTTATGTGGGCGCTGCCCGGATGCTGGGCGCCAATGACTTTACCGTATTTCGGACGATCGTATTTCCGGCCTCTGTGCCCCAGATATTTACAGGGCTTCAAAATGCCCTGTCCGTGGCGTGGATGACTGTGCTGGCGGCGGAAATGGTACGCTCCTCCGAGGGTGTGGGCTGGATCATCGTCATGGGCATGGACAATGGGAACACGGCCCAGATTCTTGTTGGGATGGTATGCATCAGTCTCATGGGCTTTGTGCTGGCGATGATCATG
Source organism: Lachnospiraceae bacterium (assembly GCA_902363555.1). GTDB lineage: Bacteria > Bacillota > Clostridia > Lachnospirales > Lachnospiraceae > Catenibacillus. The sequence continues at coordinate 165,237 of CABJAM010000004.1, forward strand.
CGTAGGATAGAAAGGAAGCTGTGTGCATGGAACATAAGGGAATTGTAGATGAGGTACTGGGCTGCCGGGGGATTAAAAAGACATTTACGACCAAGAATACATCGAAAGAGGTTGTGGGCGGTGTGGACCTGTCCGTAAAGAAAAATGAATTTGTCGTCCTTTTCGGACCCGGACAATGTGGTAAGACGACGCTGATCGATCTGCTGGCGGGCCTGACGATGCCCACGGAGGGCGAGGTGTTCCTGGGCGGAAAAAAGGTGAGCAGGCCAGGTCCGGACCGCGGCGTTGTGTATCAGAAAACCGCGCTGTTTCCATGGCTGACCGTGGAGGAAAATGTGAAGTACGGACCTAAAGTCCGGGGGCTTGGCCGGGAGGAATGCCAGAGGATTGCCGCCCATTATATCGAGCTTGTGGGGCTGGCCGGTTTTGAAAAGGAATTTCCCATAAAGCTATCCGGCGGGATGAAGCAGCGTGTGGGCATTGCCAGAGCTTATGCCAATGAACCTCAGGTGCTGCTTATGGACGAGCCGTTTGGCCATCTGGACGCCCAGACGCGCTATGTTATGGAAGCGGAGCTGATGGCTATTTGGGAGAAGGAAAAGCGGACGGTCATTTTTGTTACGAATAATATTGAGGAAGCCTTATATCTGGCCGACCGGATCGTGTTGCTGACCAACTGCCCCACAACAATTAAGACCGAATATATTATTGATATGCCAAGGCCGAGAGATTACGTTGACCCGGAATTTTTGAGGCTTCGGCAGGAAATTACCGATACGATGGATAAATCCATGTGAGGAGGCGAAAAGATTTGGATGATGTATTAGTAAAGGTCAAGCATTTGACTAAAAAGTTTGGCAGCCTTCTCGTGCTGGATGATATTTCCTTTGATGTGAAAAAAGGAGAGTTCCTGTGTGTTGTGGGCCCGACAGGGTGTGGGAAAACCACATTTTTAAATAGCCTGACCCACCTGTATGAGGCGACCTCCGGGGAAATCCTCATTAACGACGAGCCGGTAGATCTGCAAAAGCATAATATAGCCTACATTTTTCAGGAGTATTCCACTATGCCGTGGCTGACGGTGGAGCAGAATATCCGGTTTGGCCTGGAAACAAAAAAACTTCCGGAGGCTGATATACGGGAGCGGGCGGAAAATGCCATGGCTATGGTGGGGCTTGAAGCGTACCGGAACTATTATCCGGCCCAGCTTTCCGCCAGTATGCTGCAGAGGGTCGTTATTGCCAGAGCCTTTGCGGTGGAGCCGATGCTGCTTTTGATGGATGAGCCTTACGGGCAGTTGGATCTGGATTTGAGATTCCGCCTGGAGGATGAGCTGATCGCCCTCTGGAAAAAGACGAAAACAACAGTTATATTTATCACCCACAACATTGAGGAGGCTGTATATCTCGGTGAAAATATATTGATTTTGACCAATAAACCCACAACGATCAAGACAAAGATCCACAATGATCTGCCGAGGCCGCGGGATATTGCGTCGCCGGATTTTGTTAAGCTGCGCAACGAAGTAACTGAATTGATAAAATGGTGGTAGAGGAGGCCTGTTATGAAAGCGATTATGATCATGTTCGATTCACTCAACCGCCATATGCTTCCGCCTTATGGCTGTTCGTGGGTCCATGCGCCCAATTTTACCCGGCTGGCGAAACACAGTGTCCGTTTTGACCGGTGCTATGCCGGAAGCCTGCCGTGTATGCCGGCCCGGCGGGAGCTGCATACCGGCCGTTACAATTTCCTGCACCGAAGCTGGTCGCCCATTGAGCCCTATGATGATTCTGCGATGGAAATGTTGACGGAACACGGCGTCTATACCCATCTGATCACCGATCATGTGCATTACTGGGAGGATGGCGGGAGCACCTACCATACCCGCTATTCCAGCTTTGAATTTTTCCGGGGACAGGAGGGCGATAAGTGGAAGGGCGTGGTCGCCGCCCCAAAGGCCTATGAGCACAGTGCGCAAAAGTGCCTTCTGGGCCGGGCCAATGCCATAAACCGCCAGTATATGAAGGATGAAAAGGATCACTCCCAGGCCCGGCTTTTTGCCGCGGCCGAGGAATTTATCGACACAAATAAGGATGAGGATCATTGGTTTTTACAGATCGAGCCCTTTGATCCCCATGAACCGTTCTTTACTTATGATAAATATACGCAGCTGTACGGAGAAACTTCGGAAGGAACTGAACTTTCCGATTGGCCGGACTACGGCAGAAATCACTACACAAAAGCACAGGCGGAGCATATGAGAAAAAGCTACGCGTCACTTTTGTCCATGTGCGACACGTATCTTGGGAAAATCCTGGATAAAATGGATGCGTACCATATGTGGGATGACACGCTGCTGATCGTCAACACCGACCACGGCTTCCTGCTGGGAGAGCACGACTACTGGGGAAAAAATTCCATGCCCTTCTACAACGAAAATGTGCATCTTCCCCTTTTCATATGGGACCCCAGATATAAAATCCAGGGAGAATCCAGAAACGCCCTCGTCCAGACCATCGACCTGCCAGTCACCCTTCTGGATTACTTTAACATACCGCCCACACCGGATATGCAGGGTGTATCGCTAAAGGAAGTCATCACAAAGGATGCCAAAATCCACGACGGCGCTCTTTTCGGCATCTACGGCGGCCACGTATGCTGCACCGACGGCGATTTCGTCTATATGCGCGGCGCCGCCACCCCCGAAAACCGCCCCTTAAACCAATATACCCTGATGCCTGTCCACATGATGGGCCGCTTCTGCATCGACGAACTAAAAACAATGCAGCTATCCGCCCCCTTCACATTCACCAAAGGCCTGCCCCTCCTAAAAACCCAATGCCGCCCCTGGGGCGAAGAAAAAGGCTTCGCCTACGGCCTCGGCGGCTACATGTACCCAGACTTAATTACAGAGAACCTGCTTTTTGATATACGCGAGGACGAAAGCCAGCGCGTCACCCTAAAAGATAACGCGCAGGAATCCCGAATGAAACAACTGCTCATCAAACTTATGAAAGAAACCGATGCTCCCCCCGAGCAATATCAAAGACTAGGTCTAACCTAAGAACGAAAACGTACATGCTGCCATGGAGATTTTCCCGGGGCCGGCAGACGCCACCGCTCTCCGGAAGGCCGCACCGCAAAGGGGCGCCGACACTGCATTGCAGCCGCTTTAGCAGGACTTGGGTTCCGGGGAATTTGTGTTAATCCAAAGAAAAAGACGTAGAACGGAAAAAAACATAAGAATACTCCCCTCTTTTTCTTCGGATTGCCCTTAACAAATCCCCGAAACCCTTAGTCCTGCTTAAGCGGCGAAACCGCAGCGTCGGCGCCCCTTTGTGGTGCGGCCTTCCGGAGAGTGGTGGCGTCTGCCGGCCCCGGGGAAATCTCCATCGCAGCGCGCCACCTTCCGCTCTCGTTATCTCACACAATAAGGATTTTGCCTGATCGCCTCCCGTATCTCCCCAGGCGCCTCCTCCTTAAAAACCCTCTTCCAGGATTTCAACAAATTCTCAGCAGTCACCGTCATCGGTTCAATCCCAATAAACGACGGTACTTTTTTGTGCAGCAGCGCATTCGCCGCCGCCAGCGCGATCGCCTGCCCCTGCTCATAAGGGCACTGTGCGCTGATCGCCTTGATCATCCCGCCCCGGGCCATATTCAGTGCGGTATCATAATCCAGATCCCCGGTGACAATGGCAATATCCGTGCGGGAAAGCTGAGACAGCGCCGACATCGCTTCCGCAGCCGGTCCTTCCCAGGAAATATAAAGCCCCTCGATTTCCGGATGATGTTTGACAAGCTCACATGTTTTCTGATAAACCTCTGACTCCGAATCAAACTCTGCGATCTGGCATAAATTCAGCTCGGGATACTCCTCATTTAAAACCTGGATCGCCGCCGCATCCCTTTGCCGTGTCGCGTAAAAATTTGCGCCATGTCTCAGAACACCCACATTTTTCAAAGAATGCCGCCGCATATATTCACCAAGGCTGCGGCCCATATTCTGCCCGTGAGAATGTTCATTGACCGAAATACAGCTCACATAATCCTTTGGCGTCAGACCCGTGGGAACATTGGTAACCAGCACAAGTCTGGCCTGGGAATTTACAATGCGCAAAAATGCGTCCGCAGTCTTTTCGTTGTCCGTAGGAACGGCGATGATCACATCGGGCTCCAGCAATGAAAGGCTGGCTAACTGCTTATTTTGAAGCTCCGGGTTAAAATGAGCATCAGTGATGGCAATGAGGGATATACCGAGATTGTCAAAAACATCCCGGATGCCCTTCTGGTGCAGCTCCATCCATGCCTTGCCGGAATAATGAAAGGAGATGGCAGCTGTATAATTTTTATTGCGCAGCAGCTCCTCATCCCCGGCGGTCAGTGTCAGGACGTCGGCATTTTCCGCCTTCTCGCCAAAGGGGCCGCGGCCGATACCGCAGGTGGAAGCGCGCACCTTCAGATAGCATGGCAGTGTGGTAACCTTGCCTGGAAGTGCCGCCGTCTTATTGGAGGGAGCGCTCTCCGCCGCCGTTGCGGATGATGTGATCTGATCCAAAAGCATCCGGACGGCCTGGCTGGCCACGGCAGCTCCGTTTTGATCAATGGTAGTCAGGGGCGGTGTGTGCAGCGGCGCCCAGTCAAATTCATTAAAGACGATAACAGACACATCCTGGGGGCAGAGGATATTGTGCGCATCCAGATAATTAAAAAGAGGGATCGCCAGCGGATAATTGGCCGCCATGATTGCCGTAGGCGCCGGGGCGCAGGAAAACAGACGGTCCAGGGCCGGATAAACATCCTCTGTCCGCTCCAACTGTGTGAGCATATAATCCTCATTGACAGAAATATTGAAATCCTTCATGGCCGCCAGAAAGCCCTCCAGCCGACGGGGTGTCCGTTCTGCCCGGCTTCCGATATAAGCGATCTGCTCATGGCCATTTTTTATGAAATGGCGTGCGGCCATGTATCCGCCGTTGTAGCTGTCGGACATGACCACGGGAGCATCCGGGATGTCTGCGCCATCCGCATCCGGCTGCCGCCCGAGAAAAACTGTGGGCAGCGGACCGGTCTGGTGTAATAGCTCCCGGATCTGTCCGGTTTTATCTGGAAATACAAGAAGTCCCACAATGGCGCGATCGTCCTGTATATAGCGGGAAATGATATCCAGACGCCGGCTGTCGCTCCCGTATTCTATGGGAAGCAGTGCATAAGGCGTATCGGTAAGGAGCTTTTGCGTCTCTAAGAGAACCTGACGCTGAAAGCTGCTTAATGCGTCTGATGTTAAAAATAAAATGTATTGTGTTTGCCCTGTGGATGGGATGGCCAGTGCTTTATTTTTCCGGATGACAAAATTGGGGGGATGCTCCAGCGTCTGGATGGCTTTTTCCACCCGCTCCACCAGCTCCGGGCTGACAAAACGGGTTTTATTGACCACATGGGAAACCGTGGAGGTGGAAACCCCGGCCATTTTTGCGATATCTTTGATGGTTGCCATAATTTGCGCTCCTCTGAATTATTTGATGTTGCGTAACGGATAAGATAATTATACGTACGTAGAGTTGCTGCGTCAATAAAATTTGCGCAAATTTTTGCTGCGCGGTTTTATTCGTGCGGCTGCTCAATGGGGCTGAGCTTTTGATCATTAGTTTCTGAAAAATTGGATATCGTAGTAATAGTACTTGATAAACGGGGAATGCGATGCTAAACTATTAAACAATAGGACTCGGTTTATGATATGTGTGTTTTGTCATCGTCCGGAATTGGACTTGGGAGAGGAGTGGTCGAACCATGGAATCAATAAAGAAGCTTCCCATTGGCATTGAAAATTTTGAGAAAATCCGTACTGAAGGATTCTATTATGTGGATAAGTCAGGCCTTATTAAGGAGCTGCTGGATAACTGGGGAGAGGTAAATCTCTTTACGCGGCCCCGCAGATTTGGTAAGTCCCTGAATATGAGTATGCTTAAATGCTTTTTTGAAATCGGGTGTAACAAAAAACTGTTTGATGATCTGGAAATTGCTAATGAGCACGTTATTTGTGAAGAATATATGGGGAAGTTTCCAGTGATCTCGTTGTGCTTAAAAGGCGTGAGCGGGGGAACTTTTGAGACTGCCCGCGGGATGCTTTGCTCTGTCATTGGCAGCGAAGCGATGCGGTTCCAAATGCTTTTTCAGAGCAGCAGGCTCACAGCCATTGAAAAAACTCAGTACCAGGCATTGGTCAATGTGGATAGTGAAGGACATTTTATGATGTCAGATGAGGTATTGATCAACAGCCTGCTGATATTGTCTGGATTGCTCAGGAAGCATTATGATCGAAAAGTTATTATAATGATCGATGAGTATGATGTTCCATTAGATAAAGCACAGCAGTATGGATATTATGATCCGATGGTTACACTTGTGCGTAATATTTTTAATCAGTCGCTTAAAGGCAATGAAAGCCTGTACTTTGCTATTTTGACCGGATGTCTGCGTATTTCCAAGGAGAGTATTTTTACTGGACTGAATAATCCTAAAATCCTTTCTATTACAGACGTCTGGTTTGATGAATATTTTGGCTTTACCGACGGAGAAGTGAAGTCATTGCTTTCGTACTATGCGCTGTCTGAACATTATGAAGCTATCAGGGAATGGTATGACGGGTATCGCTTTGGACTGGTGGACGTATACTGCCCATGGGATGTGATTTGTTATTGTGATACACTGCGGGCGCAGCCAAGTGCACAGCCAAGAGATTACTGGTCAAACACAAGTGACAATGCAATTGTAAGACGTTTTATTCAGAAAGCTCAAAAAACTACCACGAAACGGGAAATCGAGCTGCTTATGGCCGGGGATACGATTCGTAAAGAAATTCATCAGGAATTAACCTATAAAGATATCGATCGAAACATTGATAATCTGTGGAGTGTTTTATTTACTACGGGTTATCTGACGCAGCAGGGGGAACCGGATGGGGATGTATTTCAACTGAAAATTCCCAATCTGGAAATCCGCAATATATTTACAAAACAAATTTATCAGTGGTTCCAGGAGTCGGCACAGAGCGATGGCATAACGCTGAATGCCTTTTGTGAAGCCTTTAAATGCGGCAATGCGGCAGAAATTGAACGATTGTTCAATGCCTATTTAATGCGTACCATCAGTATACGGGATACTTTTGTTCAAAAGCAGAAGAAAGAAAACTTGCCCACAGGGAAAGCGACCACTAAGGGTTTGACAATACCAAACCCAAGTGTCTGCTTTTATCATGGTATTTTACTGGGGCTTTTATCATATAAGGATAGCTGGGCGGTGTCGTCAAATAAGGAATCTGGTGAAGGGTACAGCGATATATTGGTAGAAATTGACGATGAAGAAATTGGTATTGTGATCGAGGTAAAGTATCCGGATAATGATAACCTGGAGGCTGGATGTGCAGGCGCGCTGAAACAGATTGAACGTTTAAATTGTGAAGAAAAGCTTTTGAGCAGCGGGATGAAAAACGTCCTGAAGTACGGCATTGCCTGCTATAAGAAGCACTGTAAGGTTGTGGCGGAATGGAGTCCGATCGATTAATGAACCGTTACACAATATATATTTGTTTTGAAATAAATGAATATTGTTATTTACTTTTGGCGGATTATAGAATAAAATAAAACCGTTGTTTGACATACGTTCTACAAAACTTATAAGGAGCTGAGTATATGGTAAAAGCAATTGTTGGCGCAAACTGGGGAGATGAAGGTAAAGGTAAGATAACGGACATGCTGGCCGAGGAATCCGACATTATCGTAAGATTTCAGGGCGGGAGCAATGCCGGACATACGATTATAAATGATTATGGGAAATTCGCACTGCATCTTCTTCCATCCGGTGTATTCTATAATCACACCACGAGCGTGATCGGAAATGGAGTCGCATTAAATATTCCTTATTTATTCCGGGAAGTCAATGATCTTGTTTCCAAAGGCGTTCCAAGACCTAAAATTCTTGTATCCGACAGAGCTCAGATATTAATGCCATACCATATCTTGTTCGATCAATACGAGGAAGAAAGATTGGGCGGCAAATCCTTTGGCTCCACAAAATCAGGGATTGCGCCGTTTTATTCTGATAAATATGCAAAGATTGGCTTCCAGGTCAGCGAGCTGTTTGGTGAGGAAGCAGATTTAAGAGAGAAGGTAAACCAAGTCATAGAAACAAAAAATGTTCTGATCGAGCATCTCTATCATAAAGAACCGCTCAAGTCTGAGGATATTTACAATACACTTATGGAATATCGGGAAATGGTAAGACCTTATGTGTGCGATACATCCAAGTTTTTGTATGACGCCATCAAGGCAGGAAAGCGTATTCTTTTAGAAGGTCAGTTGGGCTCCTTAAAGGACCCGGATTTCGGAATCTATCCTATGGTAACCTCATCCTCCACACTGGCATCCTACGGTGCGATCGGCGCGGGTATCCCATGCTATGAGATCAAGGATGTTGTAACCGTAGTGAAGGCATATTCCAGCGCCGTGGGCGCCGGTGAATTTGTATCCGAAATCTTCGGCGATGAGGCGGACGAGCTGCGCCGCCGCGGTGGTGATGGCGGTGAGTTTGGTGCCACCACAGGCCGGCCCAGACGTATGGGATGGTTCGATGCTGTGGCCAGCCGTTACGGCTGCCGTATGCAGGGCGCAACGGAAGTAGCGCTGACGGTTCTGGACGTGCTTGGATATCTGGACACGCTGCCGGTGTGCGTTGGCTATGAAATCGACGGCGAGGTGACGAAGGACTTCCCGACCACTCACATGCTTAAAAAGGCAAAACCGGTTTATGAATATCTGCCGGGCTGGAAGGAAGAAATCCGTGGTATAACAGAATACGATAAGCTGCCGGAGAACTGCCGGAAATATATCGAGTTCATTGAGAAGGAGATCGGCGTGCCCATCACCATGGTTTCCAATGGACCGGGAAGACATGAGATCATTAGACGTAAATAATTGACTAGAATTGCCAGGCGGATAACGTCTGGCAATTTTTAAAAATAAATATGGGAGCCGCGCCGGGGCGTCGGCTGGGTAATGATTTCCCATGGAAATCCATGACAATGAGGAGGATTTGAAATGAAGAACAAATTTTTTATGACAACCGAGGTTAATGATTATGTGACGAGGATTACCGGTCTTGGCGGCGAAAACGCCTATTTGATCCGCGGCAGTGAAAGAGCGCTGCTGTTTGACGGACTCACTGGTGTAGGATCGCTCAAAGCCTTCGTTCGGGAGCTGACTGACCTTCCTGTATTTTTAGTACTCTCCCACGGTCATCCGGACCATGAAGGAGCGGCTTTTGAATATGGCGAATGTTTTATAAATCCAGATGATATCGGCTTAATGTACTCGGAATTTGCATGCGGTATTGAAGGGCGCTACAATTATGTGACAGCACCCAGCCCTTTGAAGCCGGATACAAAGAATGTAGTGACAATGGAGGACGTATTGCCGCCGGTGCCAGTGAAAACCTGGCCGGTTTATGACGGCGATGTGTTTAATCTGGGCGGCGTGCAGCTTGAAGTGATCCAGGTGCCCGGACACACGCGGGGAACCATTGTACTGTTGGACAGGAAAGCACGCATCGTGTATTCCGGCGATGCGATCAATCCCAATACGCTGATGAATCTTTATGGCTCCACAACTATTGAAGAGTACAAAGAAAGTGTCCTGCATCTGAAAGAATATCAAAAGGACTTTGATGTTATGTATGGCGGCCACGGCCTGGATGGCATCCCTGCTTCGATTATTGATGACGCATTAATGCTCTGCGATAAAATCCTGGACGGAACCGATGCTTCGATCGAGGAGATGGGGCTGGGCGGTATCGGTTATCTGGCGGCAGAGCGCGGACCGGAATTTCTGCCGGTGTACGGTGGATTTTCCAACATTGTTTACAGTAAAAGGAATATACGTGGGAAGAAGATGAGTGCTGTTTTAGAGGGGCGGCCTTATATAGATTCCAGAGCGTAATGCGCAGCGTGTACATGCAGATGTTCCTTATGGAGATGTACAACGAACGCAGTTATATGCCCCAAATTAAGACGAACAAAAGAAGATCGTGAGTCAAATCTATAACCGAATGCAGATGAAACTGGCAGAGTAGGCGTTTTACGCCCTCTGCCAGTTTTGTTTTATTGGAAGTTATATAAATTTATAGTCCTATGATTCAGAAAAATTGGTAAATATCACAAAAAAGGAAGCTTTTTTTACCTGGATATAGTATAATAGACATATATTTTAATTGTTTAGATATGGCAGTAGTTATTTGACAGCTTTGTTTACGCACAAGACTTATTATACGGGCAGAATGAATTGGGGTGTAGGATAGGGGGGAAGGTGACGATGAAAAAGACTATAATATTAAGTTTAATGGCTGCTATGATTTTAATAACATGTGCAGGGTGCAAAAATCAGGAGAAAACGCTGACAATATGTATTGACTCATTTTTTGTGGATGAAGCTAAGGAGCTGATTGAGGCGTGGCAGATATTCAACAAAGATATAGATGTCGACCTGGTAGTCATACCGGAAAAAGCCGATGAGGCGGAAATAAAGATTACAGAAATCCGTACGGCCATTATGTCCGGGGAAGGGCCGGATATTTTTATTCTGCCAACGAATGTTTCTGCACCACTCTTTGATAATGTAGAAAAAACAATGCAGTCCGAAATCTTTTTGCCCCTGGATGATTATATAAAACAGGCGCAGTATATGCACGTGGATGCATTTAATCCGATGATTTTTAATTCGGGAAAAACAGATGAGGGTCAATTGGTGTTGCCGGTAGGCTATGATTATACGGTGGGGGCTTTTCTGAGAGATGACGATGATGATCCGGCGGAACTGCCATATTCATGGGATGACTTGATAAATAATAAAGAATATGATCTTGAGAAAAATCTTATTCCACAGTTTTTCGCTAATTTTCGTTATGTGTTTGGCAAGTATGCTGATTATAAATCAAATGTTCTTTTATATACTGAAGCTGAGATGTTGAGACGGGTACAGGAAGCCATATCATTGGATACGGATACTTATTCCTTAATAGATTTCGATAATGGGGATATCATATCTTCAATCAGCATTGTTTTATCCACGCCAAAAAGAAACGAGGATTATGTATTCAATGCGATACCTTCTGTGGAAGGCGGGATTACAGCCAATGTTATAACGTATGCCGCAATTAACCGCAATACCCGGTGGCCCGAGGAAGCTTTTTCAATCTTAGATGTGTTGTTTAGTGATGAGGTTATGACTGGGAGCGGTTTTGCGGTGGGAGATAGATACTATGGCAATGATGTTGAGTTTGCTGAACGCAGCAATAGTATAGTTGCACATGAAGATGGGTGTTGCAGTCCTTTTTATCTTTCAGATGAAAGTTTACGGGCATTTAATGATTTAAATAGTAGAATCACGAATGTACGCTTCTATTCAGATTTGGATGAAGATATTCTGGAGATGTACAATAAATGTTTAGATGCCCGGGATGAAGAAGAACAAAAGAAGATCGTGAGTCAGATCTATAATCGAATGCAGATGAAACTGGCGGAGTGATCAAGTGACTGAGTGGGATGTATGCGGACAGTTTCAGCGTTCGTAATTGGGGAAGGAAGGTGTATGTTTATGAAGAAAAAATTTCTATGTGTGGTTATCTTAATGATTTTCGTGTTATGCGTGGGGTGTAAGAAACAGGAAAAATCTCTGACCATATGTGTTGACTCTTATTATGCGGAACAGGCCAGAAATCTCATAGAGGCCTGGCAGCATTTTAACGATAGCAGTACTAAGGTGGAGTTGGTCGTTATACCTCAAAAACAAGATGAGGCGGAGATTAAGCTCACAGAAATCCGAACGGAGATCATGTCCGGCGGCGGACCGGACATATTCATTCTTGATACAGTTAATCCGCATGTAGTGGAAGAACAGGTGGTTCTGTTTGACAATGTGGAGAAAGCCATGCATTCGGACATATTCCTGCCTTTAGATGAGTATTTTTCTGGTGCACAATATATGCACACAGATGCATATAATCCAGTGATTTTTGATTCCGGAAAAACAGAGGAGGGACAATGCGTTCTGCCCATATATTATAATTACTTTTTAACCGCAGTTACTCAAGCGGATGATGAGGACCCCGTAGAGATACCATCTTCGTGGGATGAAGTTTTTAAGAACAGTGATAAATATATACATAATTTAAATTCTTTTTTCATGTGTCGTTTTTATGATTTGTTTGGAAAATATACAGATTACAATTCCGGAACACTTTTATATACTGAAGATGATATGCTGGCCCGGGTGCAGGAGGCTATTGAGTATGATAATGCCTATCTGGAAATAACTTTTGATGAAAATGTATATAGTGGCTTGCCGTATAATGTTCTTAAAGATTTAGAAGCCAATAAGGATGCAGAACATAGTTTGTATGTGACTCCTTCTGTCCGTGGCGGAATCACAGCTTATGTTACGAGATATGCAGCTATTAATCGTAATACAAAACATCCGGAAGAAGCTTTTTCTATATTAGATATGTTATTTAGCGACCAGGTTATGTGTGATGAGGGCTTTATAGATGACGAAAAACATTACGGAAACTTGCTGGGGTTAAGCTATGCAGGTTTTAGTGTTCCTGTACATGAAGGAGCCTTTCATAAAGCTTACAGCCTTTCTGACGAAGATGCCCGTGCACTGGAGGACCTAAACAGCCAGATAACCGCTGTAAGCTATTATTCAAATCTGGACCTGGACCTTTTGGAAATGTATAATCAGTGCAGATATGTGACGGATGTGTCGGAGCAAAAAGAAATCGTAAGCCGTATTTATAATAAGATGCAGATGAAACTGGCGGAATGATCAAGTGACTGAGCGGGATGCATACGGACAGCCCCATCGTTCGTATTTGGGGAAGGAAGTTGAATGTTTATGAAAACAACAGTTCTATGTGTTCTCATCGTAATGATCTGTGTAATATGTCCTGGATGTCAAAATCAGGAGAAGTCATTGACGGTATGCACCGATTACTTTTATGAGTTTGAGATGAGAAATCTTATTGAAGCCTGGCAGCATTTTAACCCGGGGATTGCGGTGGATCTGGTTGTCATACCGCAAAAGCAGGATCTGGCAGAAATCAGGATCACAGAAATCCGAACCGAGATTATGTCAGGCCAGGGGCCGGATGTATTCATTCTAAGTTCGTTTTATCCGGAATTAAGTGAAAGTGACAGGTATCCAATGTTATTTGATAATGTAGAAAAAGCGATGCATACGGATATATTCCTGCCCTTAGATGATTATATAGAGAAAGCAGAATATATGCGCATAGATGCGTTTGATCCCATTATTCTGGATTCCGGAAAAACAGAGGAGGGCCAGCTTGTACTTCCGATTCTTTACAGTTATTATTCAAATGCTGTTGCTAAGAGTGAGGATGAAATTCTTTTGGAAATGCCATCCTCATGGGATGCGTTAGTGAACGATAAAGACTATTGGCATTTTTCTAATGGAAGTCCTGTCTTTTCGGCTAACTTTTTTGATGTATTGGGTAAATATGTGGACTATGACACCCTGTCTCTTAGATTTACAGAGGATGAGATATTGGCGCGGATACAGGAAGCAATTGAATACGAAAATGTTAAGTGGCAGTATTTGGAAGAGGCTGATTCAGGGAGAGTGTTTTCAGGTTCCATTGGCGCTGTTTTAGACAGAATAGCGAAGGATAACAGAGAACACAGTTTTTATGTCACACCATCGGTCCATGGGGGCATTACAGCAACTGTCACAAGATATGCGGCGATAAATCGTAATACCAGGTATGCCAAAGATGCTTTTTCAATTTTGGATTTTTTGTTTAGTGACCAGATCATAAGCGGTACAGGGTTTAAAGATAATGAAAAATATTATGGCAATCTTGCGTATAATACGGATCTAAAGATTGATCTGCCTGTCCATGAAGCAGCTTTTAATATAATGTATAAGCTTAAGGAGGAGGACAGCAGGGCATTTAATGCTCTGAATAATAAAATAACCGCTGTAAATTATAGCTCAGATCTGGATCTGGACCTTTTGGAAATGTATAATCAGTGCAGATATGTGACGGATGTTTCGGAGCAAAAAGAAATCGTAAGCCGCATTTATGATAAGATGCAGATGAAACTGGCGGAATAGACCGTATTTTCCGACCGGGCAGACCGGAATAAAATACGCGGCCGCGCACAAGAGGGGGATGACTGGGTGAGGAAGTATGCAAAAAAGGACAGGGACGGCTATCTGTTAGTGCTGCCCATGATGTTGGGCTGTCTTATGTTTTATGTCATACCGTTTTTTATGGTTGTATGGTACTCTTTTCAAAGCGGTATGAGCCGGAGGAGCTCCTTTGTGGGCTTTGATAATTATGTAAAACTGATAAATAATGATATGTTTCTGCTGGCGGCGAAGAATACGCTTTTCTTCCTTCTTCTGGGGCTGCCGCTGATTTTGGTTTTGTCTTATGCCATTGCGCTGATGCTGAAAAATCAGGCCAACCGACATGAGATGTTAAAGTCCGTGCTTTTATTTCCATACATCATGCCGGTGGTCGGGTCGGTTGTGCTGGTGGATCTGCTTTTTGCCAACACTGGTCTGCTCAATCAATGGTTAAATTTTTGGGGGCTGGCGTCCAAAAACTGGATGGAGTCCTCATGGTCGTTTGCGATTGTTATTTTATTATACTTATGGAAAAATACCGGGTATAGCGTGATCCTGCTGTTATCAGGTCTGGTGGCCATTCCGGACCGGCAGTACGATTATGCGGAGCTGGACGGGGCAGGAGGGCTTCAAAAGTTCATTTATATCACCATGCCTCAGATGTGGCATTCCGTTTTTTTCGCTCTTTTGTTTTCACTGGTCAATGCGTTTAAATGCTTCCGGGAGATTTTTCTCATTGGCGGCAAATATCCGGGCACGGACATTTACATGTTACAGCACTTTATAAATAATAATTTTGAAAGCCTGAATTTCAGTCAATTGTCGGCGGCTTCGGTGATCTTGTTCATCGTCATTGTTATCGTTGCCGGTATTGCCTATAAGTGGGTGGGAACGAAGGAGGCATAGTGTATGAGACGTAAGAAAAAGGTATTATCCGGTGTATTTTCTGTGTTGATCGTCGCCCTGTGCCTTGTGCCGTTTCTGTTTGTGCTGGTGAGCAGCATTTTTCAGGGGGCCGGTGGGGTTTCGTTTCAGGCGTATTATGATGTATTTCTCAGCACGCCCAGATACCTGATGCGGTTTTGGCGAAGCCTGTTCGTGTGCTTAGGCATCGCCGGCGGGCAGATGGTTGTGTCTGTGCTGGCGGGGTATGGTTTTGCCAGATATCGGTTCCGGGGCAATTCAACCATGTTTTTTGTCCTGATGATTTTGATGACTCTGCCGCTGCAGGTGACCCTTGTGCCCAATTACATTATATTAAATAAGCTGCACCTGCTAGGAACGCAGGCGGCGCTGATCCTGCCGGGAATTTTTATGCCGCTGGGTACGATCATCATGCGCTATACCTTTGTGACCATATCCGATGAAATTATCGACGCGGCAAAGCTGGATGGCTGCGGGGTTCTGAAAATTCTTATAAAGGTGGCCATACCTGTCAGTAAAGGCTGCCTTGTATGTGTGGGGCTGTTATCATTTCTCGACGCGTGGAACATGGTGGAACAGCCTATCGCCTATTTGAAGGAGTTTGACAATTATCCGCTCTCCGTGGCACTGGCCTATGTGGCGCCGGATAATCTCAGCCGACAATTGGTGAGCTGCATTTTGGCGGCATTGCCTCCGCTGCTCTTATTTGCATTTTTCAAAGAGGAGCTGGTCAGGGGAATCGTGTTTGCAGAGGAGAAATGAGTGTGGCGCAGCCGGAGCCCCCGGCAACCCGTAATTTGGCGGGGCATCTAATTTATGTTGTTTTTACTGCGCTTTTGCAGTATGATAAAGAAAAGAAAAATTTTCAGGAGGGGATTGAAATGGTTTCACCAGAGTATTTTGACCATACGATTTTAAAGCCGGAGGCCACAAAGGCTGCCGTGGAGAAAATCTGCCGGGAGGCATTGGCGCACGGCTTTGCTTCCGTCTGTGTCAATGAATTTTATACGTCGTATGTGGCGGAGCTGCTGCGGGGCAGTGGGGTAAAGGTATGCACGGTCGTCGGCTTTCCGCTGGGAATGACGAGCACAAAGGTTAAGTGCTTTGAGACAGACTGTGCGGTAGATGAGGGCGCTCAGGAAATCGATATGGTAATCAATGTGGGTGCTTTAAAGGATAAGGACTACGACTATGTTCAGAGTGATATTGCCCAGGTCAAGGCGGCCTGCAAAGGAAAAGCCATTCTCAAGGTGATTATTGAGACATGCCTGCTGACGGAGGACGAAAAGGTGAAGGCCTGTGAGCTGGCGATGGCGGCCGGCGCCGATTTTGTAAAAACCTCCACCGGATTTTCTACCGGCGGCGCCACGGCTGAGGATGTGGCGCTGATGCGCGCTGTTGTGGGTGATCAGTTAGGCGTCAAAGCGTCCGGCGGTATCCGCGACAGAGAAACCGCAGAAAAGATGCTGGCCGCAGGCGCCAGCCGTCTGGGAACAAGTGCAACCGTGGCTATTGTCGGCGGTGAAGAATAGGAGGGGATTTATATGCAGTATGAAATTAAGGGCGAGACTTTGCCGGTGGTCATCTGCCATTTGGAGTCCGGCGAACGGATGATCACGGAGAGCGGCGGTATGGCATGGATGTCGCCGAATATGAAGATGGAGACGTCCACCAATGGCGGGCTTGGGAAAGCTTTCGGGCGAATGTTTTCCGGAGATTCCATATTTCAGAACTTTTACACAGCCATGGGTGGACCGGGGATGATCGCCTTTGCTTCCAGCTTCCCAGGCTCCATAAAGCCATTTACCGTAGGTCCGGGAGAGGAATATATTTTCCAGAAAAGCGCGTTTTTGGCGTCGGAATCCACGGTAGAGCTTTCGATGCATTTTCATAAAAAGCTGGGTTCCGGCCTGTTTGGCGGCGAGGGCTTTATATTACAGAAAGTGTCCGGATATGGCGTTGTATTTGCCGAATTTGACGGCCATGTGATCGAATATGAGCTGAACGCCGGACAGCAGATCGTTATTGATACCGGGCATCTGGCGGCCATGTCGGCGACCTGTCAGATGGATATCCAGACTGTGCCCGGTGTGAAAAATATGTTTTTCGGAGGCGAGGGATTGTTTAACACTGTCGTGACCGGTCCGGGCCATGTATGGCTGCAGACGATGCCGGCTTCCAATATGGCTGCGGCGCTGCTGCCCTATATTCCTACGGGGAACCACTGATAGCCGGAATCGTACAGGTCTGGTAACAGTTTTGTTCTTCTGGACAGTTACAGAGTTTGACAATGTCTCAGTGTAAAGATAGGGAGGGAAATCTATGGGGAATCAATACACAAATTGGGATTATTTTAAAGAAGTTTTAAGAGTTATTTCGCCAATCATCGTTTTAGCGGTTATTGCGGCGATATTGATCGGTGTGATGCTTTACCGCCAGCATAAGCGTTTTAAGAAAGCCACAGCGATGGCCACCGTGCGGGAACTCAAGGAAGCTATGGCGGCCAATCCGACGCTGGCCCGCTCCAGAAGCGGCATGGCCCTGTCCTATGCACAGCCCATCGGTATGTGCGTGTTTGAACTGGAAAATGGGGTTGTGCTGGAGCTTCGTATACGCGAGGGGCTGGCGGAGACGCTTGTGCCGGGGATGCGTGGACGGCTCTGCTATAAGGGGCCTGAGGTGGTGTCCTTCGAGGTGGACAAAGGCTGATGGAGATTTGTAACTGTTTGGACCCTCGAAACTGTTACGATGTTGATGTTCAACTGTTACGATATTGTTGTTCGTCTGAATAAATCAAAAAAGCCCCTGTATTTCACGGGGCTTTTCTGATTTAAGAATATGCGATAAAATCCACAGCGTTTCAGATATTCTGGCCTGCTGTAAAATCCGCACACATTATTTTAATGTGTTCAGATAGTTCATGCTCATTTCAACACATTCCATCGGAGATTTCTCCATGGATGGATTGTCCTGTTCTACGATCACCCAGTTGGCATGAGCGTCCTCGGAAGCCTTGAGCAGGGAAGGAATGTCCTGAAGGCCATGGCCCAGCGGACGGAATTCAAAAACGCCTTCTTCTTTGTCTTCCTGTCCGTCATCCTCGATACCGATGAGCTCGTACATTTTGGAAACATTACCGGACTTGAAGAAGTCTTTTAAATGAACAACCGGAGCGCGGTCTGTATATTTGCGTACATAATCGGCAGGATTTTCGCCGGCTACGTTTACCCAGCAGGTATCCACTTCGGTCTGGAGCAGATCGGATGGGATTGTATCATATAATACGTCCAGGGCATATTTGCCATCCAGTTTAACAAATTCAAAGTCATGGTTGTGGTACAGTAATTTCATGCCATACTTATTCGCAGCTTCGCCGAGAACTCTGGCGCCGTCGATAACTTCCTGGAACTTTTCACAGCCCGGGCGGTATTCTTCGGTTAAGTAAGGAATAACAATATATTTGCAGCCAATGCGGGAATATGTATCCATCGTGCCTTCCGGGTCCTGCATCATATCAACAAAAGGAACATGTGCGGAAACGGGAACTAAGTCGGCATCCTTTAAAGCAGCCACAACCTCTTCCACACTGTGGTCAAATAAACCGGCAAATTCTACGCCTTCGTAACCCATAGCCTTTACTTTTTTTAATGTTCCTGCGAAATCTGCTTCCATAGCGTCTCTGACGGAGTAAAGCTGTAATCCTACTGGTAACATAATAAATCCTCCTTGAATTTTATATTTTTACAGTCCTAATTGCATAATAAGCAAAAATTTGCTATAATTCAAGTCAAATGTGGCGTTGAATGCGCCAAATATTGCGCAATTTTTGCAATTTTCAAAATAAGAAAGGCGTGGGTATAAATTTGAAATTTTTCTACGAAGATAAACCTGGAACATACAGCGCTTATAAGGGCTCACGGCTGGATTTCGGACCCCATCTCCACGGGCATGTGGAGATTGTGGGCATGCTTGAAGGGTGCACGGCCGGCTATGTGGAATCCCGGCGTTATGAGATAAAGCCAAAGGATATATTTATTGTGTTTCCCAATCAGATTCATTTTTACGAGAGCCGTATGGACGAGCAATATATCATCCTGCTGTTTCCTACGGATATTGCGGATAAATTCAGTTATCTTTTCAACCAGAAGGTGCCTGGGGATGCCCTGATCAGCGGGGCTCTTGAGGACCCTCAGATATATGATTCCATGTGCGCTATTATAAATCTGTATAAGCCGGAGAATACATCCTGGGAGCAGATGCAGATCAAGGGCCATTTTCTCATATTGCTGGGCCGTTTGTTTGAAAAGCTCCGGCTGGTGGAGGCGGACCCAAGAGAGCTTCAGACCGTGAATCTGATTTTAAACTTCTGTATGCAGCATTTTAATGAACGTCTCCTTTTGGAGGATGTGGCTCAGGCGCTCCATATTAATAAATATTATATTTCTCATCTGTTTGGTGAAAAGCTGGGGATGGGCTTTGGGGATTATGTGCGCAGCCTGCGCATTACCCAGGCGTGCCGGCTGTTGGAAAAGCCGGAGATATCCATAACCGACGTGGCCTATGGGGTGGGCTTTTCATCCACAAGGACGTTTAACCGCACATTTATCAAGTATGTGGGGATGACACCCAGGGAATACCGGAAGCTCCAGTTGGGTTCGATCGCTGAACCGGCAAAGCCGGAGGCTATGCAAACACAACCTGAATGAGAAACATATAGACGACCGTACCGCCGGCGATGGACAGCAGCAGGTTATGCTTCCATTTATGGGCCACGATGACCAGGACAATGCTGATCAGTTCCGGAAGCCCGTAAGGCGCCGTCAGCGGATTGACGGACTTAAGACAGTAAACAACCAACATTCCCATGACGGCATAGGGCAGGACATTGCCCAGATAAGCCACGAATGGGGGTGTTTTTTTATTTCCCGGAAATATGAGGAAGGGCAGGACCCGTGTGGCAAAGGTGACCAGGGCGATGACGGCCACCAGGATGAGAGCCTTATTCATTGGCAGCATGGCGATCCCTCTTTTCTATCAATGGTTTTCCTGCGCCGAGCAGGATGAAAATGCCGACCATGGAGAAGACGATAAAATTGGTCGCTCCAAAGATGATCAGGCAGAGCAGCGTAACTGCCAGACCGATGAGCGCCGGAATGTGATTTTTTGTCGTCTCCCATTGCTCCACAAAAATGACCACAAACAGAGCGGTCATGGCGAAATCGATGCCTGTGGAATTAAATGTGATAAGACTGCCGGCAATGGCGCCGATGGTGGCGCCTAAAACCCAGTATCCCTGATTGAGAAGGGCGATCCAGAAATAGAAGCTGTTTTTGTCCGTGCCCGACGGTGGCTCCAGGCCGCAAAGCAGGGAGTAGGTTTCGTCTGTAAGGGAAAAGATCATATACGGTTTTTTGCGGCCCATGCTCCGGAACTTTTCCAGCATGGACAGGCCGTAAAACAGATGGCGGGCATTGACCATGAGCGTCATAAGGATGGCGCTTAAAATACCGGCGCCGCCGGTGAGCAGGTTGATGGCGACAAACTGCATGGACCCGGCGTAAATAAACAGGCTCATCAGTGTTGCCAGATAAAACGGATAGCCCTGGCTGGATAGCAGGATGCCAAAGGCAATGCCTAAAAATATGTAGCCCAGCAGCACAGGTATAGTGTAGGGAAATGCTGCCCGAAGATTTTTTGTTTTCATAAGTGCCTCCAAAAGTCATTTGCTGATTGATAAAACCCTTTTGGCGCGGTGCGCCCGTCAGGCGGTTATTCTGTTTTGAGCAGCCGTTCGGTTCCTCTGAACGGTTACGCTTTGCCGGCAGCCGCTTCCTCCTTCTTTAACTGGCGGTAAACGGTTGCCAGCATTGTTCCAAAGCAGGCCACTCCTCCGATAAAGTTGGAAATGGGTTCGGCCAGGAATATGCCGTTGATGCCCAGCCCCCCAACATAGGGCAGGATCAGGGTGAGGGGAATGACGATGACAGCCTTGCGCAGCAGTGAAAAGAAAACTGCAAATTTGGACTTGCCAAGACCGACGAATACCGCCTGACCGCAAAATTGCAGGGCCATCATAAAAAATCCGAAGAAATACAGCCGCAGAGCCGGTATTCCGGCGCCAAGAAGCTGGGCGTCGTCATTAAACAGGCGGATGAATATTCCGGGAAAAGCAAAGACCAGACCCCAGGCCAGCAGCGTATAGGCGATACCGATCACGGAAATGAAGCGGATACCTTCACGAACGCGGGAATATTTGCGGGCGCCGTAATTGTAGCCAAGGACCGGCTGAGAGCCGTTCGTCAGGCCGTTCACCGGCATGGATATGATTTCCCGTACGGAATTGAGAACAGTCATAATAGCAACGTAAATATCGCCGCCCCAGGCGGCCAGGCTTGTATTGCAGACCATCTGTACGGCGCTGTTGGTCACGGACATGATAAAGCCGGAAAGTCCAAGGCCGCATATTTTACCGGTAAGCTTAAGATCCGGTTTTAAGGTGGACCGTTTGAGCCGTAAGATGGCTTTTTTGCCGCACAGGAAGCGCAGGACCCAGATGGCGGAAACACCCTGGGAAATAATCGTGGCCAGAGCGGCGCCTTTTACGCCCATGTGGAGCACAAATATGAAAATAGGGTCCAGTATGATATTTAATATGGCTCCGATCAGGATCGTCAGCATTCCCGTGCGGGCAAAGCCCTGGGCGTTGATGAAGCTGTTCATCCCCAGGCTGATCATAACAAAAACCGTACCGATCAGATAGATGGACAGATATTCATTGGCATAGGGAAAGGTCATATCACTGGCGCCCAGCAGGTAAAGCAGAGGTCGTTTAAATATAAAAAGGACCGCCGTGAGCACAATGCCGATCAGCACCAGCATGGACATGGAGGTTCCCATGATCTTTTCGGCTTTGGCGTCATTGCCCTCGCCACGGGCGATGGAGCACAACGGCGCGCCGCCGGTGGAAAACAAAAAGGAGAATGCCATGATCATGGAAACAATGGGCAGCGTCAGACCGATGCCGGTCAGCGCCAGCGTGGCGGCCTCGGGGATCCGGCCGATGTACATCCGGTCGATAACGCTATACAGGACGTTGATCAACTGGGCCAGCGTCATGGGCAGCGCAATATTAAGGATATTTTTAGCCATACTTCCCTGGCTGAAATCATTGGATTTTTTTTGTTCCATGTGAGGACACTCCGTTTCGTGAAAATCAGATTTTTGAATGTTGATTGGGCGATTAATGCATATTATACTACGTTAATGCGGGAAATTCAACGCATTTTTGCCGGATGTGCCGCCGGATGTGCACAGGTAGACAATAGCGTATTTATGCCTAAGATTAGCAGGATATTAAACAAAATAACAGTTCTATCCCATTTTGGCGCCCGGTAAAACCCTGTATAATTTTTATATATAAATAATCAGGAGGCGGCACCATGAAAAAATTAAAAAATATCACCTGCAGCGGGCTTGAAAATCCGCTGGGGCTTGACCGGGAGCATGTCGATTTTTCCTGGCAGTTGGATACGGATCAATGTAATATTTATCAAAGAAGCTATGAAATCAATGTATGGGATGAATACGGGCACCCGGTATGGGCCAGCGGTCCGGTGGACAGTGATCAGTGTCTGTATGTGCCCTATGGCGGAGCAACGTTAAAATCCAGAACTGGATATGAATATCAGATAACGGTGACGGATAATGACGGATCTGTAATTACTGGCAGAAGAATGACCTTTGAAACGGGCATGGATGTCTGCGACTGGAACGCCAAATGGATCGGCCGACAGATTCCGGAGGATAAGGAAGCGGGCCCAGACCCGGATGGGGATTATGGTCAGATTCTTGTAGATATGATGCAGGGCCGCGACGTTCATTTCCACCCGGACCGCAAGCTGGAGCCGTGTAATGTTTATGAGCGTCGGTTTACAATCCCAAAAGAACGAGCCTTAAAAAAGGCACGGATATACATGACCGCTCTTGGAATTTACCAGTTGGTGGTTAATGGAGAAACACCGGACGATCAGCTTTTTGCTCCGGGTTTTACAAAGTATGAGGAGTATCTGGAATATCAGGTTTATGATGTGACCGGCCTTTTGTACAGCGGTGAAAACTGTATCCGTGTTACCTTAGCTGACGGCTGGTACAAAGGAAAATTCGGCATATTAGGACTGGGGGAAAGCTATGGGGATGAGCTGGCATTTTTGATGGAGCTGGAGCTGACTTATGACGATCATACGAAACAGCATATTTTATCGGATGATTCCTTTTTATATACACAAAGTCCATGGTGTTATGCAGATATCCTGATCGGCTGCCGGTACGACGCGCGGCTTGAACAAAATGCGTCCATGCAGCCGGAGACGCACGCATTGGCGGGAATGAAAGTAAGCAAACAGCCGGAGGCGCGCGCACTTGCGGGAACGAACCCGAACCAGTGGCGTCCGGCCCGTATTGTGGATTTTCCGTATACCCCGCTGAAAGCGCCCTGTACCCAGCCGGTACGTTCAATCATGGAGTTGGCGCCCGCAGCAGTACTTACGTCACCCAAAGGAGAGACGATCATAGATTTCGGCCAGAATCTTGTGGGTGTCATCCGGTTGCGGGTATCCGGCCCGTCGGGCATTGTAATAAAACTGGAACATTCGGAGGTGCTGAATAAGGACGGTACCTTTGAAAACTTTGTGGACGGCTTTAACCGTGACCAAACGGATTATTATGTCCTGAAAGGCGCTTATGAGGAAGTATGGCAGCCACAATTTACTTTCCATGGCTTCCGTTATGTGAAGATCAGCGGTTACCCAGGGGAGGTAAATAAAGAGGATTTTACAGCGATAGTTATCGGCAGTGATTGTCGGATCACCAACGAATTTTATACATCCAATGCTCAGTTGAACCGGCTTCAGGAAAACATCATGTGGAGCCAGCGGGGAAATCTTTTATCCATCCCTACAGACTGTCCTCAGCGGGAGCGGGCCGGCTGGACCGGCGATGTGTGGGTTTATGGGGAGACCTGCTGCATCAATCAGGATTGCCATACATTTTTTATAAAATGGCTGCGCAATCTGCGGCTGGAACAGTTCGATAACGGTCTGGTACCCATTGTTATCCCATATATCCGGGCTTATGAGGCACTTCAGCTAAAAAGCTTCGGTACGCACACCTCTGCTGGATGGGGGGATGTGATCGTAGCCCTGCCATGGTATTTGTATGAAATTTATGGCGACCGTCAGGCTCTGGAAGAAAACTTTGAGGCCATGGAAAAATGGATGGCCTACGTCACCCGGGAAGCCGAAAGCGGCGTGAAGATTAAAGAGGGAACGGACGGAACAAGTGGCTCTGACGTGGACCAGGAAGCTCTGGAGCGTCAGAAATATCTATGGAATACAAATTTTCATTTTGGCGACTGGCTCTATCCAAGCTGCCAGAACGAAAACGGCGAGGCCGATATGTTTGCTTCTGCCAATACCACTAAGGAGCTTGTGGCAACAGCAATTTATGCCCATTCTGCAAATCTCATGGCAAAAATATGCGGCGTGCTTGGTAAGCCGGAACGCAGCAGGTATTATAGTGAGTTGAACACCCATATACGTGAAGCCTTTGACGCCGAGTACGTCAGTGTTGACGGTGTATTGGAACAGGAGCTTCAAGGGCTGTATGTCATGGCGCTGGCCATGGATATGGTTCCGGAAAAAAAGCGGGGAAAAATGGCCGAACGTCTGAATACGCTCATTAAAGAAAATGGTAACTGTCTGGATACCGGATTTATGTCCATTAAATTTCTGATGGATGTGCTGATGGATACTGGCCATGAGAATACAGCCAAAGCGTTACTTTATCAGAATAAGTGCCCTTCATGGCTGTATGAGGTGGAAAAAGGGGCGACCACGATCTGGGAGACCTGGAACAGCATCCGGGAGGATGATACCCGTGGCAGATTCTCCTATAATCATTATGCCTTTGGCTGTATTGGCGATTGGATGTACAGGAATTTACTTGGAATCCGGCGGTTGGAGCCGGGCTTTAGCAAAGTATTGATCGCACCGAATTTTGATCTTGGGCTGGAATATGCTCAGGGAAAATTTGATTCCGTTTACGGAACGATTGAAGTGAAATGGAGAAAACGTCCGGACCTGCGGCCGGAGCTTTTTGTAAAGATTCCGGCCAATGTGACGGCGTATATAAAGCTGCCAGGGGAAGTTGTCCGGGAGATTGGAAACGGCAGCTATACTTTCTCGTAAATATATGGGCTTTAATTTGTAACAGTTTGGACCTTCCGGACGGTTACCCTAATTCAGAGGCAGCATCATGGTTACTGCGGTGCCGCCTCTGTTTTCTATGGTCATCCGGGCACGGCCGTGATAAATATAATCCAGACGTTGACGTATATTTGAAAGACCGATATGCTTTCCGCGCTCATTGAGCTTCTCCATAAATTCACCGGGCTGGTTCAGAAATGTAAGCGTCGGTTCGGAAATTCCCACACCATTATCGGCAATGCATATGATGAAATCTGTGTCTGTTTTATTCATGGTCACAGTGATCGTACCCCGGATAATTCCTGTGTCGGCGTCCATCAGTCCGTGGAACAGACAATTTTCCACAATGGGCTGCAAAAGGTTTTTGGGAATATGTTCATTTTTAAGCGTCTCAGGAACATCCCACAACAGCAGGGCTTCATTGTCATAGCGCATACTTTCGATAATCCAGTACTGGTCCACAATGTCCATTTCCCAGGAGACTGTGTCAGTGACATCGATGGCCCGGACCCGCAGGCAATTTTGCAGGATTTTTGTCAGCGCAGTATTTATGGCGATAATCTCCTTTGTCTTACCGCTGCGCGCAAAGGAATTGATTATACTCATGGTATTATAAATAAAATGGGAATCGATCTGGGCAATGAGCAGGTTGTATTTCATTTTGGATTCTTTTGCTTCATAATCCAGCAGGGCTTCAATATGCTGGTTCAGACTGTCGATCATCTGATTGTATACGTTGCTCAGATCACCAATCTCATCATTGGTATGAATGTCTGAATAACTGTTCAGATCACCATGGGCCACGGTTTCCATAATCTGGCTGAGCTCATGGATGGGCCGGATGATCCGTGATATGGCCGGTATAACAAAAAAGATTGTTAAAATACAGAGGGTCATGCAGAGTAGCAGCGTCATGGCAAAAAGCTCCGTAAACGAAGCATATAGTGTACGCCGGTTCATAAACGACACCATATTCCAGCCCGTAGATTCAACGGTATTATAAAAATAATAGCCGCTGCTGTGCTTTTCGTAAGGCTTATAGCTGTATACAAGAGGTGCCTGGCCAGCAGAATCCGCTTTTGCAAAGGCCTCGGTCTGATAAAAAATCTGCCCTTGAAAATCTGTGAGCGCGCTGCCGTTGAAGGTGGCGCTGGAAAGATTATTTACTGTGGATACAAGCGGATTTACATTATAAAACAGGGTCAATGTATAATTTCGGCTGCCAATATAATAATTGCGGATATAGGCCATACTGTAAATGTTTGTCCGGGATTGTACAGTATAGATCGATGAGTAGTTTTTCAGGTAATCATTATTTTTGGTCTGTTCATAAAGCTGAGAGTCAAGTATGGCAAAGTCCTCGTTCCGTAGATTTGTGACCGAGTTAAAGCGTATCCCTGAGGTATCTTCTAAAACGACGCCGCGGACTGAGGTCAGGCTTGTGATCAGATTATTTATGGACAGACAGACCCGGTGATAGTACTGTTGGCCCGGGTTTTTGTAGTATTCATTAAGACTGTCCTTTAATTCGTTGGATGTGACAATATATCGGGAGGCATCGGCCATATTGGTCACGGAGGTGTTGATCTGGCTGGCAATCTCCGCGTTGGTACTTGTCGCCCGCTGTATGGCATCCTTTTCCAAGCGGGGCCATAAAAGGATATAGGAAAGAAGTACAGTGATCATCAGGCTGATTACCTCAAGCAGTAAAATTTGTCGGACCACTTTTTGAACAATACGGGAATCCATATACCGGTGCAGCAGTTTTTTCATTACTCCAGCCCCCTTCGGTATTGATTTGGATATTGGCCTGTATACTGATAAAATACCTGACTGAAATACTGACTTGTTTTGTAGCCGACCTGTTCAGATACCTCATATACCTTATATTTTCCGCTGGAGAGACATTTTTTCGCCTCATCGATCCGCGTCTCTGTAATAAAATCATTGACTGTTTTTCCTATCTCCTTTTTAAATAAAGTACTCAGACGTCCGGCGCTCAGGCACACATGGTCGGCAATCGTATTGATTTTTAATTCCGGGTCCGAATAGTTTTTCAGGATAAATTCGATGGCATTGATAATGGTTGGGGAATAGTGTCTTACAAAAATCTGCTCTCCCAGTTGTGTGATTGACTGTAATTCTCTTAAAAGCCACTGGGCCAGTCCGGAAAATGTGTGGATATCCGGCAATGTAAATTTATCCGGTATTTTCATATCCTCATAATGTTTTTGTATGGCAGGTACAATGTATTCAAGGATATGAGGCAATGCCGCAGGAAGCTGCAATGCGGCCAGTGGAGCAAGGATTTTATCCAGAACGTCGGCGGTGGCCGTTTGCGGGCTGGAAATGAAATCCATCAGCCGTTTTTCTGCTGCGGCATATAAAAGCTCAGTTTCCTCATTCATGCTGTTTTTTATGGCGGTGAGCTTTTTATGAAGGTATTGTGTAGATATTTCCGTTTTTAGGATATAATCCTGAGCACCGAGACGAAGAGCTGTTTTCGCATATTCAAAATCATTGTAGGCGCTTAGAATAAGAAAGCGCACCGAGGGCTTGATGTGCTTAATGGATTTTAGCATGGCCAGACCATCCATGACCGGCATACGTATATCGGTGATGATCAGCTCTGGATCATATTGCTCAAAATAGCTTAAACCCTGGCGTCCATTTCTGGCGGTCGCTGTAATTTCAAAACCCTCGGCATTCCAGTCGATGATCGTCAGCAAATCCTCTAAAATTATTTTCTCGTCCTCGACAAGCATCGTTTTTATCATAAGCTCAGCCTCCTACTGTTGTTATTTGTCACAATAGCAATTCCTATTATAATTTGTCGGGGATTTCCCTGGAAATCCTTGACCTGCTTGCCCATCAGGGCAATTTCTATTATAATCCAAAACCCGGAAAAAGTAAGGTATTTTATTGTTTTGGTAAGAATTTTAAACAAAATAGGCGTTTTGTTATGTTTAAATAAGGCCGGAGAATTTTTATAATAAATACACAAAGGAAAAGAAGGGAACGGATGTTATGAGCGAGGTATTACTTAAAGTAACACAGATCAATAAATCCTTCGGCCCCACAAAAGCACTGACCGGTGTGGATTTCACGCTGCGCGCCGGGGAGGTTCACGGGTTGATCGGTGAAAATGGTTCCGGGAAATCCACCTTATCTACCATCATTGCAGGTGTCCAAAAGCCTGACAGTGGTTCAATGGTCCTTAAAGGGCAGACGTATACGCCGGTTGACGCTTTGGCTGCCAATGACAGCGGGGTATGTATGCTGCTCCAGGAGCAGGGAACATTTGACGGGATTACTGTTGCCGCCAATATATTCGTAGGCCGGGAGAAGACCTTTGCAAGCCATGGACTTATGGATACGAAACGTATGTTTAAGGCTGCCGGCGCAGCTCTGGAAAATATTGGTGTCACTGATATCCGGCCGAACATGAGCATCAACCAGCTCAGCTTTGAAGAACGCAAGCTGGTAGAGATTGCACGTGCCATGGAAAAAGATCCAGACATCCTCATTGTGGATGAAACGACAACAGCGTTAAGCCGAAAGGGGCGGGATCTGCTTTATGCGCTAATGCGCCGAATGAAATCCCGGGGAAAATCGGTCATCTTTATTTCACATGATATCGGAGAGGTGAAAGAGGTCTGCGATTATCTGACAGTGCTGAGGGATGGGGTAAAGATCGATACACTGGAAAAAGCGGATTTCAGTGATGAAAGTATCCGCAGGCTCATGGTGGGCCGGGAAGTTTCTGAGAATTTTTACCGAAATGATTCAAAGGCTTCGTGCCAGCCGGAAGTGGCTGTTCGTCTTAAAAATGTGTCCTACGGCCTTTTAAAGGATATTAATATGAACATACATAAAGGAGAGATTGTGGGAATTGGTGGCCTGACGGATTGTGGGATGCATGATCTGGGAAAAATCATGTTTGGACTGATCCGGCCGGACCGTGGTCACTGTGAGCTGGGCGACGGCACAGTAATTAAAAACAGTGTGACGGCCATAAGAAAACGTATGGGTTATGTGGCTAAAGACAGAGATAAGGAAGCACTTATGATGGGGGCAAGTATTAAGGATAATATTTGCGCGCCATCGCTGAAAAAGCTTTCCCGCCACGGCCTTATCACCAATCGCAGGGAACGGGAGTATGTGAGTCAGTGGGCAAAAGCGCTGAGTATTAAAATGAACAATATCGACCAGTATGTACGCTATTTATCCGGCGGAAATAAACAAAAGGTTTCCGTAGCCAAGTGGGTAGGTTTTGATGCGGATATATTGATTTTTGACTGCCCAACCCGGGGCATCGATATCGGTGTGAAAGCAGCTATCTATCAGTTGCTCATGGATCTTAAAAGTCAGGGGAAGGCCATTTTAATGATATCTGAGGAACTGATGGAGATTATCGGCATGAGCGACCGCACGATCATATTGAAGGATGGCGTTATTACAGGCACATTTAAACGGGATGAAATGCTTACGGAAGATAAGCTGATCGAATATATCATTTAGGGAGGCGCTGGAGATGAACGAAAAAAAGCTGGATATTAAAGAACTACTGCCCAAATATCTCCCCTTTGCAGGCCTGGTGATTGTTGTTATCTTTTTTCAAATCGTCAGTGGCGGCCGGCTTTTATCGGCCGGGAACGTAAATTCGCTGGTCAATGAACTTTTTACATTAATCCTTGGAACTGTGGCCATGAGCTTTTTGCTGTCTCAGGGCTGTCTGGATTTTTCAATCGGGGCCATTGTGGCTCTGGCTGCTGCTGTGGCGGCTAAGGCATCGGGGATTCATCCGTTTTTGGTGCTGCCAGTAGCTATTATTGTGGGTGGCCTGGCTGGCGTGCTCAATGGTTTCGTCCACGGAATTTTAAAGGTAACATCATTCATTGCCACATTGGCTGTATCCTTTGTACTTAGCGGAATTGTTGTCTGGGTGCTGGGAAGTGGTTCGCTGAATGTTCCTTACGCTATGCTTAAGTGGGATTCCATGGCGCTGCGTATAGGTGTCATGGTTGTGGTGCTTGTGGCAGGCTATCTTTTGTTTGAAAAATCCCATATTGGCAAGGAATGTAAAATCGTGGGAGCCAATCCCGAATTTGCCCGTCAGAGTGGAATTTCAGTGACTAAGGTAAAAATACGGTCATTCATAATGATGGGAATGGTCGCCGGTGTGGTGGCATTTTTCGCGCTGATTCGTTCAGCGACCGCTTCGTCGTCCACCGGCGCCGGTTTTGAGGTAAATACGCTCAATGCTCTTCTGATCGGGGGGATGCCTTTGACCGGCGGAGCCACCGCACGGTTCCGCAGTGCTGTCATCGGAAGCTGTATTATGGCTGTGCTCTCCCTGGGAATGAATATGTGGGGGCTGGGGGTTCTGACCCAGCAGATCGTCAAAGGTGTTGTCTTTTTATTTGCCATCAGTATGACTTTTGACAGAAAAAATGCGGCGGTGATCAAGTAATTATTTTTTATGGAACCACTCAAGAACCGTAAATCTAAAGGAAATGTGTAACACGTGCCATGGGGCTTGAAGTTGCCGCCGTGGTACGATAAAATAAAATTTAAAGGAGAAGAAAAATTATGAAGAAAAAGTTATTGGCATTAGGTCTGGCTGTGGTCATGGTATTATCCTGTGCGGCCTGTGGAAACGGCAGCGCCGGCTCCAATGCAGACACAAAAGGCAGCGATAAGACACAAACTCAGGCGCCTGCTGAGAATAAGGCGCAGACATCCGGTGAGGATGAGACGGCAACGGCTGCCGGGGATAGCGGGCAGACAGAACAATCAACAGCCAAGGCGCCGGAAGGTATTGAGCCGTTTGTTATTGGTTACCCCACAGCGCCATCTTATAATGCGGTAATGAGTGCCATGCATAAAAACCGGGAAGCTATTGCAGCCGCAGCCGGTGGAAGTCTGATTACTGAAGTATTTGATTTTACCCCGGAGGGCACGGTTAATGCCGTGGAAAAGCTGATTCAGGCCGGATGTAACGGTGTGTTTGTGACACCCATGGCTGATTCCATATTACCTACGATCGTGAAGCTGTGCGAGGATAATCAGGTGTACTTTGTCCTTTCCATGCGTTCAGTGAGTGACCCGGAAGTTAAAGCAATCGTAGAGGCCAGTCCTATGTATGCCGGAGATGTATATGAGGATGAGGTTTCTGCCGGGTATGAGATGGGAAAGGCATTGGCGGAGGCTGGAGGCAAAAATTACGCCATTATTGCTCCTGCTATCGGAGATACTACAGGGAGTCTGAGAGAACAAGGCCTTGCCAAGGCGGCTGAAGAGTTTGGAATGACCCAGGTGGCCGAGATACGTGCGCCGGAACAGGCCAGCGACAGTGCTTCCGCAGTGGAAAGCTTCATCGCCTCTTATCCGGATCTGGATGGGATTATCCGTTTAGGCTCCACGGCTACCGGCGATGTGGGCGCTATTTGTACTACCCTTGAAAACCTTGGAAAAGCGGGCGATATTAAATTCATTACCGTAGATACAGAGGAGGGCTGCGACGCCTATTTGGCAAGCGGAACGATCACAGCCACACTGAATGACCTTCTTGTTCAGGACTCCATCGTTGCTGCAACCCTGCTTGTGAACGCTATTACGGGTACACCGCTGACAGAGAGTACGAAGGAGGTCGCTCTGGAATATTCAAAAGTAGAAAATGCGGACGATCTGACTTTGTATTATGAATATATCGCTTGTGATACGCCTATTTTTAATACGGAGGAGATCCAGAATACATTACTCAAAGTATATAACTCTGAAGTAACTTTAAAGGATGTGGCGGATATGGCTAATGCATTGACCGCCTCAAGTATCAAAGAACGCAAGGACGCACAGAAATAATAAGAAGGAGGGAGTCCTGTGAAAAGTAAAACGGCAAAAATTGCAGGTGTATTTGCCATACCGGTTCTTCTGTTTATCGTATTTGCCATCAGTGCCCCCGGTTTTGGCCTCC
The DNA here is from genome assembly GCA_902363555.1 of Lachnospiraceae bacterium. Taxonomy (GTDB): domain Bacteria; phylum Bacillota; class Clostridia; order Lachnospirales; family Lachnospiraceae; genus Catenibacillus. Next base: position 197,606 of record CABJAM010000004.1, read on the forward strand.
ACAGTATTTATGTTATTGCCTCTCAGGCGGTGATCCCAACGATTATGGGTTATGGCATGGCTTTTGGTATGGCTGCCGGTCTGTTTGACTTGAGTACGGGCTCCCGTGTGATCGCGGCTGCCAGTATTGGGGGCTTCTGCGCCCAGTACTGGGGCCTTCCGGGGCTGATTCTGGGGAGCATTGCAGGTGGTATCGCAGTGGGCATTGTGATGGGCATTGCTTTTGATGTCCTTAAAATACCGTCTATGGTGCTTTCTCTCGGAGCTGTTATGTTACTGGAGGTGTTCTGCTACATATTCCTTGGCGCCAATAGTTTTATACAGATCAGCAACAGCGCTGCCATACTTGGAAAAACGCCGTACAATTTTATAATATGTATTATCCTGGCAGTAATTTTTTATATTTTATATTACCGGACAAAATTCAGTTACCATGTCCGGGTCATCGGGAATAATGAACCGCTGGCAAAAAATATGGGAATCAATGCGAGAAAAATAAATTTTCAGACATTTGTGGTAGGTGGCATTTTTATCGGTATTGTAGGAATTTTGCAGATCAGCTACTCCAATTCCATCGGCGGAGGTATCGCCATGAGCAGCCTTTCCATGGTATTCAAGCCCATGATGGGCGTTATGATCGGGATGGAGCTGCTGTCACTTATTGATAACCTGGCGCTGAATATTATGATTGGTGAGCTTTGTATAAGTATGATTTTTACTGGTCTTATCGCTCTGGGGCTTCCGTCCACCATGCAGGATGTGGTGCTGGGGATTTTTATGATCGCGGTCATGGCAGTCTCGGCCAACCGCAAGGCACTTCAGCATTTTATCGCAAAGTGGCGGACAGGAGCCGACTCCACGGCGTTATTATAATACCGATAGCCGGGAGGAAAAATTTTAAAGTAGGAGATATTTATGGCTATTAAAAATGTATTACATGCAGGTATCAGTGTTTACAACATGGAAAAGTCACTGAATTGGTACAAGGAGAACCTGGGATTTGAGCTTGTTAAGGATGACGGCTTTGTTCCGCCGCTCCACGCCCGGATCTGCTTTATTGAGAAGGACGGCTTTCAAATCGAGCTCTTTGAATACGAAGCGCCCAGACCATTACCGGAGGAGAGGAAAACGCCAAACAGCGACCTACAGACTGTGGGAACAAAGCACATCGCTTTTGCCACCGATGATATGGCCGGGCTGAAGGAACGTTTTGTGGCCGGTGGCGTGGACATTGCCCATGAAGTATGTATGGAAGGAAATTCGGTCATGTTTATCCGTGATTGCAATGGCGTGCTGATTGAATTTATCGAGCAAAAACAGTAACAGTCAGCTTCTGATGAACTGTTGCTCCAAACGCTGACCCCAAATAAGGAGGAAAAAGTAGTGGATAAACTAGTTATGAACAAAACATTGATCATTCACCACATTAATGATATTGATAATATTCCGGCGATGGAACGGTGGTTTGTGCACCATCACTGCCCGGAGGTCATGGCTCAGGAACCGTGGCTTACCCGCTATGTGATGTACCGCGTTATGCCTCCGGCAAAAGGAATGGCGGATATGGGCTTTTTCAATTACCGGGTCCACGAAAATCTTGGGCTTGGCGTAGAAAATCGCCGCAGTCTGCGGGGGCTTCTGGGAATGACGCCGGAGCCGGTGGAAAATGCCATGACTGTAGCTATTGCCAATATCCCGGCGGAGCCAACCGAGGACTTTTATGGTCAGACGATGAACCATAATGGAAAAACATTCATCCGTTTTGTCTATATGATGTCTTATCCCAAGGGTGTTTCCAGACAGGAGGGTGAGGACTGGTTTTTAAATACCTTTGCGCCGGAAGCCTGTACGCTGCCCGGATTGTTGAAATTCTTTTCACATAGGGCTTATGATAAGCAGTATCCGCCCATTCCTCTGCCAGAGGTGGGGGATGGACCGGAATTTGTCGATGTGGGCGAGGATAACATTTTCTTTCACCGCTGGGATCGGGTCTGTGAGATGTGGTTTGAGAATAATTCCGCCTGGACTCAGGCATTTATTAATAATCCACCAGCATGGACGGTGCCAAAATGGGCGGTCCGCAATACATTTCCTTTCGTTGAGCCGGGGAAGGATTTTGTGTGTACAAGTATTTTGGAACGGCCGGATCAGAATATGCTTAAGTATTATGATGGCTGCATATTCTAAGTAACTATTCGCTGAGGAAAGGATTCCAGGCCCCCGGAGCGCTATCTCCGGGGGCCTTTCCGTTTTGGTATGGTGGCTTAAACCATAGAGTGAATAGTAAAACAGGTAATGGGTAGATATTGTCGAATGCTGTCGATGGATTGTTGTTGCATTTCTTTTTATGTCGTGCTATTCTATATTTACTCTGAATCTGCGTAATATTCCACATTATCATTTCTCATTGATTTAATCTTAAAATATCATCATTACCGCCATTGCTCCGGCTGCATTTCAAAATATATCATTTCTATAAGACTCGATTAATCGTATGACGATACGTCATAAATACTTCACAGTTTTTAATTACTCCCGAAAAAAGCAGTATTCACAAATAAGATTTTGTATCCATAAGAGTTGCATTATTGCGCAAAAATATTTATAATGGAGGTACATAAATGAGTCACAAAAAATTAAAACTTTCGGGGAAAAAGAAGCATCACATTAATCGGAATTATAAGGACAGCCTGTTCCGTATGATTTTTCATAATAAGAAGGATTTGCTGGATTTATATAATGCGGTTAATGGAACAGCGTATGATAACGTAGATGAGCTTACGATTTACACTTTGGAGGATGCTATTTATATCAGCTATAAAAATGATGTGTCGTTTTTGGTTTACGATATCCTCAATCTTTACGAACATCAAAGTACGCTGAACCCTAATATGCCTATCCGCGGTCTGATTTATTTTGTAAGAAACTATGAGGCATACATCGAGCAGAATCATCTAGATATTTATGGTAATGTTCTGCAGAAGCTTCCGCTGCCGCAGTATGTCGTATTTTATAACGGCACCGCTGATGCCCCCGAAAAACAGTTTCTGAGTTTAAAGGATGCTTTCCCTGTTTATCCAGGAAAGGAACCGTGCTTAGACTGTACATTAACTATGTTGAACATTAATTATGGTCATAATAAGGAGCTTATGGATCGCTGTCAGAAATTGAAAGAATATGCTCTGTTCATTCATCATATTCGTATGAATGTGAAAAATAATCTTGCATTGGAGGATGCTGTCAGCGCATCCATTGATATATGTATTGGACAGCACATTCTTGAAGATTTTCTGGTAAAGCATCGTGCGGAGGTAGAAATGTCGGTATTATCATCATTTAATCAGGAAGATCACGACCGGATATTGAAGGAAGCATCACGTAAAGAAGGCCAGCTTATTTTGCTTAAAAATCAAATTAGTAAAAAACTTCAAAGAGGCTGTTCCATTTCAGAAATTGCCCAGGCTCTGGAGCAGGATGAGGAAACCATTAAAGAGTTAGTGGTTGATCTCCAGACCCAAAAGTAGTACGATTCTTTAATATTAAAAGAATCCCCAGTGCCAGTCCATTCTATCAGGCCATGGCAGCCGCCAGACAGGAGGCGGGTAGACTAAGTACAGCTTTGCATAAGTTTCACAGCAATGAGCATTCATTGCGCAGAACATATGCAAAGCTGTATTTGTATCTTAGAATAACAATAGGAAATCGAAAGCTTTTGTGATATAATAGGAGCTGCGCTGATGCGCAGGCAGGTCATCAATTTCCTAGTGGAAATTGGTGACAAGATATAATACCACAGGGCGGCCGCGCCGGATCGTATGTAAGCGGCCAAACGTGCCCGTGAAGTTTTTGAACGAAAGGTGTTTCCTATGGATAAGGTAAGGATTTCGGTCCGCCGTCTTGTGGAGTTCATTCTGCGTTCCGGTGATATCGAAGTTGGATCCGGAACATTAAAGGATGCGGAGGCCATGCAGGAGGGCAGTGCGATTCACAAAAAAATACAAAATGAGGGCGGCGCATCCTACCGGGCGGAGGTGGCCATGAAGATGGACATTCCGGTGGACGAGTCGTTGGTCATTGCCCTGGAAGGCCGTGCCGACGGGATTATTGAGGATTATCATATTCCGGAGGATGATGCGGACAGCGGATATACCTATACGATCGACGAGATCAAGGGCACCTACGGCGATCTGCGATATATTGAAACGCCGGCCACCGTCCATATGGGGCAGGCGTTATGCTATGCATATATGTATGCAAAGGAAAAGTCATTGGAAAAGATCGGCGTTCAGATGACTTATGTAAACTTGGAATCTAAAAAGATCAAGCGGTTTAACGAAGAATGGTGCTTTGAGGAATTAGAAAAATGGTTCCTGGACGTGATCGGTCAGTATGCCCGTTGGGCCCGCTGGGGGCTTGACTGGCGGGAAAAGCGCAACGCCTCCATAGGCGGGATGAATTTTCCTTTTGATTACAGGGAGGGGCAGCGGCGGCTGATCTCCGGTGTGTATCAGACGATGATCCGTGGGAAGAAGCTGTTTATAGAAGCGCCTACGGGTACAGGAAAAACGATCTCCACAGTATTTCCGACCGTGAAGGTCATGGGGGAGGGGCACTGCGATAAAATATTTTATCTGACGGCCAAAACGATCACCCGGACGGTGGCGGAGGAAACCTACGGTCTGCTTCAGGATAAGGGGATGGATTTTAAGTTCGTCACGCTGACAGCCAAGGACAAATGCTGCATTTTCGATGAGCCCAAGTGCAATCCAAGAGAGTGCCCCAGAGCGAAAGGCCATTATGATCGGGTCAATGAAGCTGTATTTGACCTGATCACCCATGAATGTGCCGTGACCCGTGAAGTGGTGGAGGATTATGCCGGGCGCTATGAGGTCTGTCCGTTTGAAATGCAGTTGGATGTGTCGGTGTGGCTGGACGGTGTTATTTGTGATTATAATTACGTTTTTGATCCTTACGTTTATCTCAAGCGTTTTTTTGCGGAGGGCGGCCGTGAGAATTATATACTGCTCATTGACGAGGCTCATAATCTGGTGGAGCGGGCCCGGGAAATGTACAGCGCCAGCCTGAGTATTTCCCAGCTCCGGCAGGTGCGGGGGCTGATGCGCGGCGTAAATCCCAAGCTGGTGGCCAGGATTGGCAAATGTATCAAGTACCTTCAGGGTGTCATGGAGGAATGTCCGGATTGTGCAAAAACCAACAGCAGCGGCGGTCTGACGCTGTATCTGATGCGGATGATGTCGGAAATGGAGTTATTTTTAAAGGGCAATGATCTTAAGCCGCTTTCGGAACTTTCCATAAGAGAAAAGGTACTGGATCTGTATCTGGAAGCGAAGCGTTTTGTGAATACTTACGATTGTATGGATGAGAAGCGTTACATTGAATACGGAAGGCGGCTCCCGGAGGGGGATTTTATGCTGAAGATATTTTGCATTGACCCATCAAAGGATCTGAGCCAGCGGCTGGATATGGGGCTGTCGGCTGTGTTTTTCTCTGCCACGCTGCTGCCGCTGCGCTATTATATGGAGCTTTTAAGCGTCTCAGCCGCAGAGGATTACGCCATGTACGCCCAGTCACCCTTTGACAAAAATCACCGCCTTCTGATCGCCGCCAGTGATGTCAGCAGTAAGTATACGCGGAGAAATGAACAGGAGTATGCCCGGATCGCCGCTTACATCCGGGATATTGCCCGGGCAAAAAACGGAAATTACCTTGTATTTTTTCCTTCCTATGTGTATATGCGCAATGTTTTTGATGTTTTTGCAGGAATGGAGCTTTCCAAGGCCGGCAATGGCATCGAAGTGATGGTGCAGGAAAATTCCATGAGTGAGGAGGAGCGTCAGCGCTTTTTGGAAGCCTTTAAATCAGAGACACGGACGACCATGCTTGGCTTTTGTGTGCTGGGAGGCATTTTCTCGGAAGGGATCGACCTTAAGGAGGACCGGCTCATTGGCGCTATCATCGTAGGCACCGGGCTGCCCCAGATCGGGGATGAGCGGGAGCTGCTGCGGGAATTTTATGATGAGAAGTGCGGCATGGGTTTTGAGTATGCGTATCAGTATCCCGGAATGAATAAGGTGCTCCAGGCCGGCGGACGGGTGATCCGCACGGAAAAGGACCGCGGCGTGATCGCCCTGCTGGATGAACGGTTCGGATTCCGGCAGTACCGGGAGTTGTTCCCGGTGGAATGGGATAACTGCCAGAAGGTGAACCGGAACAATGTGACGGATGTTATTAATCAGTTTTGGGAAAGCACAGAGCCTTAAGCGTAACCGCCCGGTCTTCTAAGCGGCTACCTTTAAGGCGGTTGTAGACAGCCATCGTTTCCTCGTCGTTTTGACCGCTCATATAATAAAGTGTTCCGTCGGCGTGGAAAGATATAAAGACGGAGTTTTGGGGATTTAGAAATACCTCAAAATCACCGTTTGTCCGATTCTCAAACGTTCCCTTTAGGAGGTTGTCCATATTGGTGCCGCTGACTTTGGACCAGCGGGGAAGCTCTCTTAAAAGCTCCAGATTCTCAATCTGGTCCACAGGAATCGTGTAATTATCAATGATCTGGGTGGCGGTGAGGGTCTCATCGTCCAGGGTTAGATGGATCGGCACAAATTCCTGCATGATGATCCAACCGCAGATGACGGGGAGGCTTAAGAGTGACACGATTATTAAAACAGCCACCGCTTTACCCGCGGGCCGGGCCATATTGATCGTACTGCCAAGCCCCGACGGTTTTTTGATCATTGTGTGCTGGTCCTTCGGATTATAATAGATCATGCCCAGATACCAGTGATCGTCCGGGGAATCAGAAAGTTCTTCCGGATCGTACCATCCCCGCCGCCGTTTGACCGCCTTCACCCGCCGGTTTCCCCGGACAATGGGAACAAAAAGCAGTATAAAAATAACAAACAGCCACATCATCCATATGGAAAAAGAGATCGAAAACCATGGCATAAAAAAGGCCAAGACAGGAAAAATCGCTATAATGATAAACATCTGCTTCATTTCCTTATTAAACCTTTCCAGCACCTCATCAATTTCCGGATCTGTCATCTGTTCGTGACTCAACTGGACACCGAACAGCGTCATGGCCTTTCCCGGCCGCTTGATCGTCGTCTTGATCTCATTCTTTAAAACTACATATACGATCAATAACGTTGGATACATACAGGCCGCCATCAAAATATTGATCCACATAACCTCATCACCCCATAAAAATCCTGTTTTGTCTTCATTATATCTTTTTACTCTCATAAATTCAATCCAATAATTATACTGATCAGAATGCAACCGGCGTACAATATCCGCCCTGATTCACCCAAAGTTGCTTGTATGTCCTTAACCCCTGTGGTAAAATATACATAGCAAAAAAATCAGGAGGCAGGAACATGAAGATCGGTTTTATTGGCCTTGGAATCATGGGAGAGGCCATGTGCTACAACATTATAAAAAAGCATGACGACAGCGTCTACATATACGATATCAACCCGAGACAAATGGACATTGTGGCCGGCTACGGCGGAATCCCATGCAAAAGCAGCGTGCAGGTGGCGGCGGAAAGCGACGTGATCATCACTGTCGTGCCCCGGTCCGAGCATTCCATGGAGGTATACCGGGAGATCCTTAACGTTGTGGACGCCACAAAGATTTGTGTGGATATGAGCACCATCGATCCGGAGGTATCCCTGGAGATCTGCCGGATGCTTGGCGGGCGGGGCTGCCCATTTTTAGACGCCCCGGTAGTAAAATCCCAGGAGGCTGCCCGGCTGGGCGATGTGGGTATCTACGTGGGCGGGCCCCTGGAGGTTTACCAGAAGGTGAAGCCTATCCTGCGGTATATGGGCCGTAGCATTATCCATATGGGGGATAACGGTAAAGGTCTGATTATGAAGATCTGCCATAACGCCCTGGTGGCCCAGATCCAAAACGGCGTGAACGAAACGCTGGCGCTGGCCATGGAAAATGGTATTGATATCGATAAATACAGCGCAGCCATTTCCTACGGTGTGGGCCAGAATTATTATTACGATTCCAAGCAGATCGCGCTGATGAACAGGGATTACACGACACAGTTTTCCGTGGAAAATATGGAAAAGGATTTGGATATATGCCACCGTCTTATCGAAGGGGAGGGCATTTTGATGCCAGGCCTGGAGGTTGCCCGGGATGTTTACAGGGAAGCTCTGGCGCGCAATACAAAGGATCTGGATTACTGCTCCACACTGGAGATCACTTTGTCTCAAATAAAGAACAATAAAAAATAAACGAAACTATTTAAAAAACAATATTTTTATGATAGAATTTGTGAATGAAATAACAAAGTCTATAAAAGGAGGTACATCATGCTTGTAACGATTTGTATTGGAAGCTCATGTCATTTAAAAGGGTCCAGAGACATTATTTCAATTTTGGAAAGACTGATCCAGATCCATGGAATTTCCGACAAGGTACAACTGACCGGTTCCTTTTGCATGGGCGAATGTGCAAAGGGCGTCTGTGTAAAGGTGGACGATGATTTGTATTCCGTAAGCCCGCAGACGACAGAAACGTTTTTTAATGAGCATATACTCGGGAGGCTTTAAACGTGGGCGTGATCGGATTTAAAAAGGCGAACTGCAAGGACTGTTATAAATGTGTCCGCATCTGTCCGGTGAAGGCGATCAGCGTTCAGGATGAGCACACGAAGTTTGTGGCCAATGAATGCATTTTGTGCGGCCAGTGTTTGGAGTCCTGCCAGCATGACGCCATTACGGTGCTCAGTGATATCGAAAAGGTGAAAAGGTACATCGCAGACGGTCTTCCTGTGGTTGCAACTCTGTCGCCGGCGTACCTGGGGATCTATACCGATGTGGAGCCGGGGCAGTTTATCGACGCTCTTTTCCAGTTGGGCTTTAAGGATGTGCGGGAAAGTGCCGAGGGCGCTATTTATGTGACGACGCAGTATGAAAAGCTCATGCGCGAAGGCCGCATGGATAATATCATAACCTCCGCCTGTCCGGTGATCAACCAGTTTGTGGAAAATTATTACCCGGACATGATTCCTTACATGGCCCCGGTAGTAAGTCCGGTGGTGGCCCATGGCAAAATGCTTCGGGAAGAATTTGGAAATTCTGTTAAAATTGTATCAATCAGCCCGTGTCTGGCGGAAAGTGTGGAGGACCTGAAGGATTCCCGCACCAACGGTTATATTGACGCGGTGATCAATTTTGAGGAGCTGGATGCCTGGCTTGAGGAAAAGGATATCCGTCTGAAGGAATGCTGGCAGTGGCGGCATGACCGGGTCAATCCCATGATCAATGGCGCTTACGCCACCAGCGGCGGTATTAATATGGCCATACAGGCCAAGGGCGGGGAAACCTGGGGATATCAGACACTGTTTGTGGACGGGATCGAGCCGTGCCGGGAGATTTTTGAGTCTATCCGCAAGGGCGATATCAACAAATGCTTTATTGAATTAAATTCCTGTACCCGCGGCTGCATCAACGGACCGGTGTGCGGGCGCAGCCAGCGGAACCGTTTTAAGGCGCATCTGACCCTGCTTGACCGGATTATGAAGGGATTTCCGGATGCCCCGCCGCTGCCGGAGCATATCCGCCTGGAGCGGAGCTTTGAGGAGCGCAGAGCCATCGCCAGAGTGCCTGACGAGCAGGAGATCCGAAGCATATTGAGTAAGATCGGCAAGGATTCCCCGGAAAAGGAACTCAACTGTGGTGCCTGCGGCTTCCATACGTGCAGGGAAAAAGCCATCGCTGTCTGTCAGGGAAAAAGCCAGCTTCAGATGTGCATCCCTTATATGTACGAGAACGCCAGATATTTGTCCGATGTGATCCTGTCCGTGACGCCGAGCCTGATTATGATCGTGGACGAGCAGTTGCGGATACTGGAATTTAACAATGCCGCGGAAGTGAAGTTCAACATTTCCCGGGAAGAAGCCTTAAAATCCTATCTCTACGAAATTATTGACGCGGAAAGTTTCCAGGAGGTATTTCAGGAGAAGCGGAGCCGCATCAATGTCCGCGTGGACTATCAATCGTACCATATGAAGACCATGCAGAACCTTATTTATGTCCGCGAACAGGGTGTGGTGATCGGTATTATCCGGGATATCACTGAGGAAGAAGAAAAGAATGAAAAGCGTTACCGCCTGAAAATGGAAGCGGTCAATTCCGCCCAGAAGGTCATAGACAAGCAGATGATGGTGGCCCAGGAGATCGCCGGTCTGCTGGGGGAGACGACGGCGGAGACGAAAGTGACACTCACCAAACTCAGGGACAGCCTGTTCGATGATGGAGAGGAACGATAAAATATGAATGTCAGCCTTGACGTATCCTGGAAAAGCCTGAATAAACACGGCGAGGAGCTGTGCGGCGATACAGTCAGCATACTGAAAAATGAAGATTCGGATATATTTGTCCTGTCTGACGGTATGGGCAGCGGAGTGAAAGCCAACATACTGTCCACGCTGACGGCGAAGATCCTTGGAACGATGTTAAAGGACGGCTCCAGCATACAGGACTGTGTGGAGACGATTGCCAAAACACTGCCGGTATGTACGGTGCGCCATGTGGCCTATTCCACATTTACCATTTTGCAGATTTATAAAAATGGCGACGCCTATCTGGTGGAGTATGACAATCCGGGCTGCGTGCTTATCCGGGATGGCTGTGTGGCAGACATTCCTTACAGTGTGCGGGAGATCGAGGGCAAGAAGATCCGCGATTGCCGGCTCACAGTAACTATCGACGATTATTTTGTGCTCATGTCCGACGGCGTGATCCATGCCGGCGTGGGCAATATGATGAGCTTTGGCTGGGGCTGGAGCCGGGTTTCGGAGTACATCCGCAAAGCCTGTCTTTCCAGACTTTCAGCGCCCCGTCTGACGTCCATGATCTGTAAAGCCTGTAACGATCTGTATATGGACAGTCCGGGCGATGACACCACCGTGGCGGTCATCCATGCGGTACGGCCAAAGTATGTCAATATTTTTACGGGTCCGCCCACGTCCTACGATGATGATGCCCTGATTATGAGGGATTTTATGACAAGTCCGGGGAAGAAGATCGTCAGCGGCGGCACCAGTGCAAATATTGCAGCCCGTATTCTGAAAAAGAAAATATTAGCATCGATCAAGTACAATGACCCTGAAATACCGCCCATTGCCACGCTGGAGGGCGTGGATCTGGTGACGGAGGGCGTATTGACTTTAAATCGCTGCGCAAGCATGTTGGAACAGTATAATAAAGGGGATTTGACAGAAAAGTTTTTTGACAGTCTGGACGCCGACAACGGGGCGGCCATGATCGCCAAAATTCTCATAGAGGAGTGCACGATCCTCCATATGTTTGTCGGTCAGGCCATGAACGCGGCCCATCAGAATGTGGGCCTGCCGTTTGATCTGAGCATACGTATGCGCCTGGTGGACAAAATACGGATGGAATGTGAAAAAATGGGAAAAACAGTGATCGTAAAATACTATTAGTTACCGGATTTTTTATAGAAAGGATACTATATGAAAAGACAATTCGTAACCGATATCAATAAGATTAAATATGAAGTATGTGTTGAGGTTGCCAAGCTTGCCTACGCTGGGGAACTGGAGACGAAGCGCGAAGAAATACCCTACACGATTATTCCCGGAAATACACCTCAATATCGCTGCTGTGTTTACCGTGAACGTGAAATCGTCCGCCAGAGAGTCCATCTTGCAGAAGGCCGCCCGGCCATAGGTACGAAAACCAATAAAAATATTGTCCAGGTACTGCCGGCCGCCTGCGAGGGCTGCCCGATCAACCGGTTCAGCGTGACCAATAGCTGTCAGATGTGTATGGCTAAAAAGTGTATGGGAGCCTGCAACTTTGGGGCGATAACATTTGAAGGCGGCCGCGCCCATATCGATCCGAAAAAGTGTAAGGAATGCGGAAAATGCGCCGAGGCCTGCCCGTATAATGCCATTGCCGACTTAATGCGCCCGTGTAAGCGCAGTTGTCCGGTGGACGCCATTACCATGGATGAGGAAAATATCGTTGCCATCGATGAAACAAAGTGCATCAATTGCGGCCAGTGTATCGTTGGCTGCCCCTTTGGTGCCATTACAGATAAGTCCTTTATGGTGGACGTGATCAAGCTGATCACCAGCGGAAAAAAGGTATACGCCATGGTTGCTCCGGCGATTTCCGGCCAGTTCGGTGCGGATGTGAATAACGGCATGATCCGTCAGGCTATCATCGACCTGGGCTTTACAGATATGTACGAGGTTTCCCTGGGCGCTGACTTTGTATCCAAAAATGAGGCGCTGGAGCTGGAAGAGCACGTGAAGGAAGGAAAGAAGATGACCACCTCCTGTTGTCCGGCTTTTGTAAATATGATCAAAAAGCATTTCCCGCAGGTGCTTGAAAATATGTCCACGACCGTTTCGCCTATGACGGCCACCGGACGTTTGATCAAGGCCATGGACCCGGAGGCTGTATGTGTGTTTATCGGGCCGTGTATCGCCAAGAAGGGCGAGGTGATCGATTCCATTACGATGGGCGGCGCGGATTACGCCATGACCTATGAGGAGCTGGCCAGCATGTTTGAAGCCCGGGATATCGATCCGGCAAATTATGACGGCGATATGCAGCAGGGCAGTGTTTATGGCATGGAATTTTCTGTGTCCGGCGGCGTGACCAATGCGGTGTTACATACGTTTAAGGAACGCAATGAGGATATTGATGTGAAGGTTTGCAAGGCCAACGGCGCGCTGGAGTGCAAGAAGGCGCTGATGATGCTCAAGCTTGGCCGGCTGCCGGAAGATTTTATCGAGGGTATGGCCTGCGTGGGCGGATGCGTCAATGGGCCTGCTATGATCAATAAGAGCCGCACGTATATGAAGGACCGCAATGCGCAGATCAAGAAGGCGGATGAGCGGGGCGTGCTGGAGAATGTGGCTAAGTACGAAGAACTGGATATTAATATGGTTCGCAAATAAGGCGCTGTCTTTACGATGGACGGACGCCGGTCCGCCGCGGTGAAGCCGTGGGCGGGAACCGGCGTCCGTCGGGGCGTGAGCGCAGGGGCTGCTGTCGATTTTAGTTGATGAGTTGTTGTTGTATTTCCCATATTCTTGTGTTAATCTTAATCTATCAACAAAAACATTTCTTTATCGGGCTTTTCTCCGGAGATTTCACAAATCGAAACTGCGCGTAAATTAGAATAATTTTATTGAAAATGCAATTTAGCTCGTTTATAATAGAGCTATGAAGGAGGCAGTATGAAAACTAACGTTTACAGAGAGTTGGATACTGCAAAAGATAACGTCAGGTACGACGAATATGTCAAAAGAGTTTTAAGTAATAAATATATTCTGGCCTGGATACTAAAAAGTACTACCGAAGAATTTAAAAACTATTCCATAGAAACAATCGCCATGAAATGTATTGAAAAAGACATACAAATTGGAGAGATCCCTGTATATCCGGGAGCAACAAATACCCGTGTTCCTCCCAGCGGCGGTATTCAGAAAGATAACGAAAGCATCCATCAAAAGCCGCATATGATCACCGGCGATTTAACTGAAAGCCGTATTCCCGGCGAGGGTACTGTAACCTATGATATCCGTTTTCGTGCTACTGTACCCGGTGAAAAAGATAGTATTCTTTTGATCATCGACATCGAGGCTCAGCAGTCATTTTATACAAAATACGAAATGGTTACCCGTGGGATTTTTTATGCCGCCCGTATGATATCTGCCCAACTGGATACAGAATTTACTAACAGCGATTATAATAAGCTGAAAAAGGTGTATTCCATTTTCATCTGTATGAATGCCCCCAAATACATAGGAAATACTATATGTGAATATAAAATAACAAAGCATGATCTTATTGGCTCTATGCCGGATAAAAAATACAGTTATGATAAGATGTCTGTTATCATGGTCTGCCTTAATGAAACGATGGATAAGAGCTCCGATGGTCTGCTCCATCTCCTGAATGTTTTACTGTCCATTGATATGCAGCCCGATAGAAAAGCGGCAATATTGAATAATATATATGACATAACGGTAGATGATTCATTAGAAAAGGAGTTGAATGTTATGTGTAATCTCAGTGAGGCAATCGAAAAACGTGGAGAAGAACGCGGAGAAAAACGTGGAGAACAGCGCATGTCAGCGCTTATAAAGCAATTACTGATTGACGGACGCATGGAGGATATCCGAAAAGTTACCGAAAACACAACGTATCGTGAAGCATTGTACAAAAAATATTCACTTTAAAATACTTGCATAAAAAAACTATTGCATTATCATATAAATAAGTCTATAATATAAAACACAAGATATAGTGCTTTGAATACACAAAAAGCACTATATCATCTTTTTGGAAGGAAATGGTAGAATGATAGACAAAATTCAGAAGAGAAATGGAGATATTGTGGCATTCGATTCGATGAAGATTATGAATGCCATTAGCAGGGCGAATAAGGCTGTGGACAGCGAACCTATGTCGCCTACCGACCTTTCGTTTTTGACGGAGAAGGTCTGTGCGCGGCTGGAAAGCGACGATCTGAGCAATGTGGAGCAGGTGCAGGATATTGTGGAGGAGAGCCTCATACGCTTTGGTTTTGCCAGGACGGCCAAGGCTTACATACTGTACCGGGCTGAGCATACGAAAATACGTAAGACGGAATCCGACCTGATGGATATTTATGAGCGTCTGACCTATTCTTATGCGAAGGATGAGGATATTAAGCGGGAGAATGCCAATATCGATGCGGATACGGCCATGGGAACCATGTTAAAGTATGGCTCCGAAGGGTCTAAATACTTCATCGATAACTATGTTTTGCCAAAGGACATTGCGGCGGCACATATGAACGGCGACATCCATATCCATGATATGGATTTTTATATGTTGACGGAAACCTGCTGTCAGATCGATCTGATCGAGCTTTTTAAGGGCGGTTTTTGTACCGGCCACGGATATTTGCGGGAGCCCAACTCCATCCGCTCCTACGCGGCGCTGGCCTGCATTGCCATCCAGGCCAATCAGAACGAGATGCACGGCGGTCAGAGTATCCCGAATTTCGATTACGCCATGGCAAAGGGCGTGGGCAAAACCTACAAAAAAGAGTATTTCAAGCACTTTAAAACCTTCCTTACCGTGAAGCTGGAGCTGGAGGAAGAGGAAGCGCTGGATATAATTAAAGATCTCAAGGAAAATATGTCAACGCCGGTGGCTATGGGGCAGAAGGATGCCTATGAGAAGGAGCTCGTTGGCTTTGGCGTCGGCGGAAAGCTGTGGGGCGAGGATCTGCTTAAAGCCCACCACTACGCGGCGGATGCGGCATATAAGAGCACGGACCGCCAGACCTATCAGGCGATGGAGGCTCTGATCCACAACCTGAATACGATGAATTCCAGGGCAGGAGCCCAGGTGCCGTTCAGCTCCATTAATTACGGCACGGATACGTCGCCGGAAGGGCATATGGCCATGCGGAATCTGATGATGGCCACAGAAGCCGGGCTCGGCGCCGGGGAAACACCGATCTTCCCGGTACAGATCTTCAAGGTTAAGGAAGGCGTAAACTTTAATAAAGAGGACCCCAACTATGATCTGTTCCAGTTGGCCATTAAAACAAGTGCCCAGAGATTATTCCCGAATTTCAGCTTTATTGACGCGCCCTATAACCTCCAGTACTATAAGCCGGGCGATTACAATACAGAGATCGCTTATATGGGCTGCCGTACCCGTGTTATGGGCAATGTCCACGACCCAAAAAAGGCTGTGACCTGCGGGCGGGGAAACCTAAGCTTTACATCGATCAATCTGCCCCGGCTCGGTATTGAAGCCGGCAAGGATATTGATAAGTTTTACGAGCTGCTGGACAGCCGTATCGATCTGGTCATCCGCCAGCTTCTTCACCGGTTTAATATCCAGTGTACGAAGAAGGTGCGCAATTACCCGTTCCTTATGGGGCAGGGGATTTGGATCGATTCGGACGAGTTGGATATGGATGACAGTGTGGCGGAGGTGTTAAAGCACGGCACGCTGAGTATCGGCTTTATCGGTCTGGCGGAAACACTAAAAGCGCTGATCGGTAAGCACCACGGGGAGAGCGAGGAGGCACAGCGGCTGGGTCTTGAAATCATCGGCCATATGCGCAAACGCATGGATGATGAATCGGCTAAAACCGGGCTTAACTTTACCCTGCTGGCCACGCCGGCGGAAGGCCTCAGCGGCCGTTTTGTCCGTATTGATAAAAAGGTTTACGGCGAGATCGAAGGCGTGACGGACCGGGAGTATTATACAAACTCCTTCCATGTGCCGGTGTATTATCCGATCAAGGCATTTAAGAAGATCGCCCTGGAAGCGCCCTATCATGCCATGACCAATGCCGGCCATATCAGCTATGTAGAGCTGGATGGGGATACATGCAAGAATCTGGAAGCTTTTGAGACGATCATCCGCTATATGAAGGAGCAGGGTATCGGCTACGGCTCCATCAATCATCCGGTGGACCGTGACCCGGTGTGCGGCTATACCGGTGTCATCGGCGACGTATGCCCCAGATGCGGACGGCGTGAGGGTGAGAGCGTCAGTGTGGAGAAGCTCCGGGAGCTGCGCAAAAAATACCCAAATGTACCTTATTACGGATAAATAAAGTAAAAGCAGGAGGAATAAATGATGAGTCAGAAAGTTGAAATGAAAGAAAATATGGTTGGAGAAAATATGGGATTTGACAGGATCCGCCGGATCACAGGCTATCTTGTGGGCACGACAGAGCGTTTTAATAATGCCAAGAGAGCCGAGGAAAAGGACCGTGTAAAGCATGGCATCTGATATAAGGATCAGCGGGCTTGTGGAGGAGTCCATTGTGGATGGTCCGGGGCTGCGCTTTGTCGTATTTACCCAGGGCTGCCCGCACCGCTGTAAAGGCTGCCATAATCCGCAGACCCATGATTTTGACGGCGGTTACATGATGAATGTGGACGAGATCCTGGCCAGGTTTGATGAAGACCCGCTGCTGTCTGGAATCACATTTTCCGGCGGCGAGCCGTTTTGCCAGCCCGGGCCCCTTTGCGAGCTGGCCGAAGCTGTAAAGGCCAGAGGAAAGAATATTTTTATTTATTCCGGCTACACCTTTGAGCAGCTTAAGGAGATGGCGGCCCGGCAGCCGGAGGTGGAGCGGCTTCTTTGCCTTTGCGATACGCTGGTGGATGGTCCGTTTATTGAAGAACAGAAGGATCTGGACCTGCTCTTTCGCGGGAGCAGCAACCAGAGGATCCTTGATTTAGCAGATTATAAATAAGAATCATTATTGATATAACAGGGTGTGGCAAGTCTGCTTTTATGCAAAGACGGCTGCGCTCTGTTTTCATATACAGGATATATTACTTCAATTATACCGCAGTAAAATATTTTTGTAAAAATTTGGAAAAAGCTATTGACAAACGAGAGTAAACCGTGTATGATAACAATATCAGTAATGATTACTGATTAATAAACAAATAAATATTAAAAATACATAATAAAAAAGGAGAGTAATAAGTATGAAAAAGTTTGTATGTTCTGTATGTGGTTATGTTCACGAGGGTGACAGTGCACCGGAATTTTGCCCGGTATGTAAGGCTCCGGCAGAGAAGTTCAAAGAGCAGAGCGGCGAGAAGACATGGGCTGCAGAGCACGTTGTCGGTGTAGCACAGGGTGTCAGCGAAGATATTATTGCAGATTTAAGAGCAAATTTTGAAGGTGAATGTTCCGAGGTTGGTATGTACCTGGCTATGGCCAGAGTTGCTCACAGAGAAGGCTATCCGGAAATCGGCCTGTACTGGGAAAAGGCTGCTTTCGAGGAAGCAGAGCATGCCGCTAAATTCGCTGAGTTACTTGGCGAAGTTGTGACTGACAGCACAAAGAAGAATCTGGAGATGAGAGTTGACGCAGAAAACGGCGCTACCGCAGGTAAGTTTGATCTTGCAAAACGTGCAAAAGCTGCCAACCTCGATGCAATCCATGATACTGTACATGAGATGGCCAGAGACGAAGCTCGTCACGGCAAAGCATTTGAAGGTCTGTTAAAGAGATATTTCGGTGAATAATCCATAGTCGTTTATAGACTGAAAGGATACGATAAATCACCTGAAAGCAGGAATATTATAAATAAAGGGAAAGTACCGGATCGGATTCGTGGTGCTTTCCCTTTTTTTGTTTTCGTGCTATACTCAATATAGATTGTTACAATTTTGGAGGTCATTTCCCTTGGATACGATAAACTTTATAAAGCATCTGGCCAGGATCAACCATATTCCCATGGCGCTGTGCAATGCAGACGGGGAGGTACTGCATTTTTACAGCGACCGGGATGAGCTGCCGGGCATACTGGATATGGACAGCGATTTTTTAGCGAATCGGATGTCCAGATTAAACGAAATAAATCCTGTGATCGAGGAAGTGGCGGAAAATGTTTTCTGCGCACTGGTGATGGCGGAACCCACATATATTTGCGTGATCGGGCCGGTTTCCGTCCGGCGCTGTGGCAGGGCATGTGCAGATATATTAAAAAAGCAGTTTCATATGCCCCTGGACCGTGGAGTTTACATAACAGAGTTTGTTAAGGAGGATTTTTTTCGCCTTACTCTTATGATTTATGAGTTTTTCACGGGGAAAACAAAAACGGCGCATGAGCTTGTGGTTGATAATGTCAATGCGGCATTGATCGATAATGAAACGCATAAGTATTTTTATAAAAATATTTTTGAACGCCACGAAAACAATTGGGGGCACAATTCGTACAGTCAGGAGCGCCGCGAGCAGGAGAGTATACGCAATGGGGATCTGGAAGGTCTAATGCGGGCGCTGGAGGAGCCTATGGGCGGGCAGCCGGGGATACTGGCCGGCGACGAGCTGCGATCCAATAAAAATCTGTGTATCGTTGTCATTGCCATATCCACCCGGTCAGCGCTGGCCGGCGGCCTTAATGCGGAGCAGGCCTATTCTCTGTCGGACAGCTATATATGTCAGATCGAGGAGGAAACCGATAGGATGAAAATGTTAGCCATCACCCGCAATGCGGAGATTGATTTTGCAAAGCGTGTGCGTGAGCTGAAGGATAAAAAGCGGATGCACCCCCTGATCGATAAGTGCCTGAACCTTATTTTCCAGCGGCTGCACAGTAAAATCACCGTGGCCGAGCTGGCCGCGGAGCTGAATGTGAATCCCGATTATCTATCCAAGCTGTTTCACGATAAGATGGGCATGACTATCGTCAATTATTGTAAGCAGGAGAAGGTGCGGTTGGCTCAGAATCAACTGGTCTACTCCGATTACTCGCTGGAGGAGATCGCCTATTACCTGGGCTTTGCCTCCCAGAGCCATTTCGGCAAGATTTTTAAGGAGATTACAGGGATGACACCCGGGCGATACCGGGAAACCTACGCCATCGCCAGATTTATCGATGATTTTAACGAAAAGATTAAGGGGAACGCGTCTGGCCATAAGGAATAAAAAAATCAGAAAATTTGCGAAAAGATATAAGAAAAGTGATAAAATCACAAGAATTGTGACATACAATCACGGCCTCACCTTTTAAAATAGAGTTACACTATTTTGAAAGGGGGGGCCATTTTTTATGGTTAAAATCCATATTGATGACCAACGTCTGGGTGGAGTGATCGCACCGGAGCTGCACAGCCAGTTCATCGAAGTTCTGGGCGGATGTATTTATGATGGTATATGGGTGGGTGAAGCGTCGGATATTCCCAATATTGACGGACTCAGGCTGGATTTTGTGGAGGCCATGAAGGCCATTGCGCCTCCGGTCATCCGCTGGCCTGGGGGCTGTTATGCGGATACGTATCACTGGCGGAACGGCATCGGCAAACGAAGTGAACGGCCGGTGACCTTTAATGAAAACTTCGGCACCTTTGAGCTGGACACAAATCAGTTCGGTATCCATGAATTTATGGAGCTGTGCCGGCTGGTCGGCGCAAAGCCGTGGCTGAATGTGAATCTTTTAAGCGGCTCCGTGGCCGAGATGAAGGAATGGATGGAATACTGTAACCGGGAGGAGGACACGACTCTGAAAAAGGAGCGGGAGGCCAATGGTTCGCCGGAAGCTTTTCATGTGGAGTACTGGGGCATTGGCAATGAGCCATGGGCCGGCGGCGGTAATTATACGGCCACAGGCTACGCGGATGAATACCGCAAATATGCCACCTCGGCGCCGAGCTTTAAGAAAAGTATGATGGACACGTCCGCCTGTCCGATGCATTTGATCGTGTGCGGACCGGATGGAAATAAGCCGGAGGAACGTGTGGCGTGGACAAAGGATTTATTTGAGGCCTTTGGAAAATACCGGCGGCCGCCTATGTATGGCTATGATCTGCATTTTTATAATTGGAACATAAGTCATCCCGGGGATACGGATATAAAGTTTGACCGGGAGGGCTGGTACCGTGTCATTGACGGCTGCTTTGAACTTGAGGATGTGCTCAATGAGCAGTATGCACTTATACAGGAGGGGCTTGCACAGTTGCCATCCACGGAGGCGATGGAACGGCTTCATCCAAACCGTTGTGAGCTCGTCGTCGGGGAATGGGGCAATTGGCATGGCAGTGCATTTATGGCCCGCCCGGCGCTGTTCCAGCAGGTGACTATGCGGGATGCCATCACCAGCGCCCTGACGCTGGATATATTCCACAGGAATTGCAGCAAGGTGAAAATGGCCTGTGTTGCCCAGACGGTGAATGTGCTTAATGCTCTGTTCCTCACCGACGGCCGGCGGTTTATAAAAACACCCAATTACGACGTTTTTGAAATGTATATGGTTCACCGGGGAGCACGTCTTATCGAAGACCTTTGTTCGGATGAGGCGTCTGAGTGTAAAAAGATCCATGTACTGGCTTCGCTCAGGGATAATATGATGAGCGTCAATGTTGTTAATACAGATTATGACTGTCCGGAAACCATAGAATTATGCCTGCCGGAAAATTACCGCTATGTATCAGGAAAGGTGCTCTGCGCGTCGGCCCCGGATGATTTTAATTCATGGGAGCAGCCGGACCTTATACGGGCCGCCCCATGTGAGGCGCCGGTAATGGCCGGTTCGGGGCAGTTTTGTGTAAATGTTCCTGCGGCATCGGTAAGTGTGTATCAGTTTATAAAGCAATAATGGCTTGTCTGTTTGGATGCTGGATCGATTTGCTTAAGCAGCAGACGTACAGCGCGGGGGTGAGACACTGCTGGATTAATGGGATTTTACGATTCTGGAAAATTGATGTAACTCATAATAATACAAGGAATTTGTGCAAAAAATATATTTTAAAGATGAATTTAATATTCAATAATATAATAAATGCACAATGAACTATTGACAATATGGAAATATATGACTATAATTAGATTATTATATATGCTGTATTTGTTGATAATGACCGAGGCTTGTTTGCAATAAAAACTATACGTTTTCGTTCAACCTGCCTTTAAATGAAAATACATCCGTTTGGGTGTATTTTTTTTGCCCTTTTTGCCAGAACGATATCGTATACCTTGGCGCTCATAACGTACCAATGCAGCGCCTGCGGGGAGGGCCTTATTATCAACAAAGTATTAAAACGCAAGGGAGGAAAAGGAATGACAGCTAAAAGTAACACCGAGGTTAAACACACCGGAAGTAAGCTTGCAAAGTTCAAGCGGTATCTTCCACTGTATCTGATGTTTCTGCCGGGGGCCATTTACCTGTTGATCAACAACTATATCCCCATGGCCGGTATCATCGTGGCGTTTAAAAAGTATAACGTCAGAGATGGTTTGTGGGGGAGTCCATTTAACGGACTGGAGAATTTCAAATTTCTCTTTGCGACCCCGGATGCGATGGTTATCACAAGGAATACCATTCTTTATAACGTGGCATTTATAATTTTAAATACGGTGATCGGAATCGTATTTGCCATCTTTATCTGCGATGCGCTCAATAAAAAAATGAAAAAGATTTATCAGAGTGCGATTCTTTTTCCATACCTGATGTCCGCTGTTATCCTGGGGTATATTGTTTATGCGTTTTTAAGCCAGAGTACCGGTATCGTCAACAACAGCATTCTGCCGGCGTTGGGCAAGGACGCTGTAAATTGGTATTCGGAGCCAAAATACTGGCCGTTTATCCTGCTTTTTGTGAATACCTGGAAGGGTGTGGGCTACGGCTGTCTGATCTATATATCTGCAATAAACGGTATTGATCCGTCGCTTTACGAAGCAGCGATGCTGGACGGGGCGACAAAATGGAAACAGATCAAATATATCACCTTACCGTTTTTATCGCCAACCGTGATCACCCTGACACTGATGAGCGTGGGCCGTATTTTTTATTCGGATTTCGGTCTGTTCTACCAGGTGCCAAGAAACTCCGGTCTGCTGTATTCCAGTACGAACGTTATTGATACCTATGTATACCGTGGCCTGATGGAATCCGGAAATATTGGTATGTCCGCAGCCGCCGGCTTTTATCAGTCGGTGATCGGCTTTGTCCTCGTTATGGCCGCCAATGGCGTGGTCCGTAAGGTCAGCAGCGAAAATGCACTATTTTAAGGAGGTGGCAGCATGAAAGAAAGACCGTTTTCAAAATATCAGATTTTATCCAATGCCGTGATGATCTTGTGGACGATATTGATCATATTACCTTTTCTTCTGTTGTTTATGTCCTCCCTGACCGAGGAAAAGGTGCTGGTGGCCAATGGCTATTCTTTTTGGCCGAGACAGTTTTCACTGGCGTCGTACAGCTATATTATTAAATCCGGAACTCAGATCCTCAGAGCCTACGGTGTCAGCATTCTTGTCACCGTAGTGGGAACGATCATCAATGTGGCATTATCCGCCCTGATGGCCTACCCGCTGGCTGTAAAGCATCTTCCGGGCCGGAAGATTATGATGTTTTTCGTATTCTTTACAATGCTGTTTAACGGCGGACTTGTTCCCTCCTACTTAATGTGGAGCGGTACTTTCCATATCAAAGATACGATATTTGCACAGATATTTCCCAATCTTTTACTCAGCGCCTGGAATGTAATGATGATCCGTACTTACTTTTCCACAAGTATCCCGGATACGCTGTATGAGGCCGCGGAAATTGACGGGGCCACGCAGTTTAGAATTTTCAGGACTATTGTTATCCCTTTGGGGAAGCCGATTCTCGTAACGATGGGAACCTTTGCCGGCCTGGCTTACTGGAATGACTGGACAAACGGTCTGTACTATATTGTAAAAAATAAAAATCTTTATAATGTACAGAACCTGCTGAACCAGATGGTGTCCAATATCCAATATCTGGCTCAGAGCTCTGATGCAAATATGGCTGCGGCGGCCGCGTCCATTCCGACGACGGGGATACAGATGGCCATCGCTTTTGTGGCCATACTGCCCATTATGCTCATATTCCCGTTCTTCCAGAAATACTACGCCAAGGGTATTGCTCTGGGCGCCGTCAAGGGCTGACGTGGGGATCGATTACGAATATGTAATGCGTCAGGTAACAGTTCGGTCCTGCGGAACGGTTACTTCGTAAAAACGCTGACATACATATTATATGCCGGTAATTTCCCTGGGAAATATCGACATGCCTGCGCAACTGCGCAAATCTTTATACTAACCCTAAGGAGGTAAAGCATTTATGAAGAAGAAATTATTATCATTAGGCCTTGTACTTGTAATGGCTGTCACATTACTGGCCGGCTGCGGCGGCGGGAGCGGGTCTTCCGGAAGCAGCACAAAGTCCGGCGGTGATACGTCAGCGCCAGCCGGTGGCGAGACAACAGCCCCGGCAGGGGATGCCGGTGGAAGCTCCGACGCCACAGTGACGTCCATCGGTGAATATACCGCTGAGAAGCCTTATCATCTTGTATTTGCATTTATTGAATTTGCTGAACAGGATGCTGCTGCACGTACGGCTGTGCAGGAGGCTATCAATGAGTACATGATACCCACCTATCATATTGAAGTGGAACTTCTTCCATTACAGTTTGCCGAATACCAGACGACCGTACAGCTTATGATTTCCGGCGGAGACGAATTGGACGTCATTCCCGTATATTACACATACGCGTCCAGTTGGATCGCAATGAACGGTATTGTGGACATGAACCCGTATATGGATACTCCGGAAGGCCAAAAGATCATCGATGCTCTTGGTGAAGCCAATGCATACGTAGGCCAGATGAGCGGCGTCCTTTTCGGATTCCCGGCAGCCAAGGAGTCCGTGGAGCTTGGCGGTCTGTGTATGAGGGCCGATATTTGTGATGAACTTGGGATTACAGAAGAATATGGTCTTGAAAAAAATAAAGATGAATATACCGGTGAGATTTATGACTGGTCCGAAGCTACCAAGATTTTTGAAAAGGTTAAAGAAGCATATCCGGATATGATCCCCATGTATTTACAGGGCAGCGCCAGCGCCATGAGACGTTTCGCTTTCCATGATGAATTGGCGGACCTGTTTGGCGTTCTGGACTGGGAGGATGACCATGATTCCACAACCGTTGTCAATGAATTTGAAACTGAATCCTACCGTAAGGCTGTGACCATGCTGGCAGAATGGTATGATGCAGGATATATTTACAAGGATGCCGCAACGGATACCCAGGGCTCCGGCACGATGATGAAGGCCGGCAATACATTTAGTTACCCCACGGCAATTAAGCCGGGATTCCTTGTGGAAGCTACGGCCTCCAATGGTACAGAATGCTATGCCATGTATTTTGGCAACAGCATTGAGGGCGGCTATTCCACAACAAACGTCAGCTTTTTCGATACAGGTATTGCCACAAACAGTAAAGATCCGGAAATGGCATTCAAGTTTATTTCCGCTCTGTACAGTGACGCCAAGTTATATAATCTGTGGCAGAATGGTATTGAAGGTGTGAACTATCAGGTGCTTGACGATGGCACTGCATATTTCGTCGATGGCGAGGATGCAGCAAACTACAAATATCATCAAAATTCCGGATGGTGCCTTGGTAACCAGTTCATCTCCTATGTATGGAATGACGGCTCCAAGACTCCGGATTACTGGGAAAAGCTTCAGCATCATAATGACTGGGCACAGTATTCACCCGCATTTGGCTTTATGTGGGACAGCTCCGCATATTCCACGCAGATTACCGCATTGAATAATGCGCTTGCCACATACAGACCTGCTCTGGAAACAGGCTCTGTCGGAGTAGCTCAGGTGGATTCCACCCTTGCCAAGCTGAACGAAGCCTTATATGCCGCTGGCCTTCAGGATGTTATGGATGCCAAGCAGGCTCAATTAAATGAATGGCTTGAGGCCAATGGCCCAACCGAGACTCCGGCTGCCAACATGGAAGTGATCAATGCCGCTAAGGCCAAAGCAGGAAATACGACAGCTCCGGCAGAAACTTCCGGAAGCGATGATGCAAACGCAGCCGAAACACCAGAAGCATCCGAAACCCCGGCTGAAACCGAAACTCCGGCAGAAACAGCAGCCGAATAGCTTAAGTATCTGAAAATGCGCCCGCCGGGCAGTGCACAAGTATGCGCTTTGCGTTGATCGCGTGATTCCCCGGGCATAAATACGAGAAAGGTCTTTGCAGAAAATCTAAGGATTCCTGTAAAGACCTTTCTTTGCGCGTAAGCAACAAGCCTAAGATGGGAGCTGGCTCCCATTTTTGACGAAATGATATGGCTGTGGGGTATTGACAAATCGTGAAAATAGTTTATAATAATAATTACTATTATTAGCGAAGGAGGCGTAGCATGAAAACGGTAAAATACAGCCGTCAGAGGGAAGCCATTAAAAATTACCTGATGCAGAGCAAAGAGCATCCGACTGCGGAGATGGTCTATGC
This sequence comes from Lachnospiraceae bacterium, assembly GCA_902363555.1. Taxonomy (GTDB): domain Bacteria; phylum Bacillota; class Clostridia; order Lachnospirales; family Lachnospiraceae; genus Catenibacillus. The sequence continues at coordinate 223,448 of CABJAM010000004.1, forward strand.
GGCCATTCGGGAAATCTGTCCGAATATCAGCCTTGGTACTGTCTATCGCAACCTGACCTTCCTCGTGGAGCACGGAGAAGTTCTTCGGCTCAGCTGCGGAGAAGACAGCGACCGTTTTGACGGGAACACCTCAAAGCATTACCATTTTGTTTGCAGGAGCTGCGGATGCGTGAAGGATCTGATGATGCTGCCCATCGATCACATTGACGCCATTGCCGGGGATCATTTCGACGGTAAGATCGATGGCCACTATGCTTATTTTTATGGTACCTGCAGTGATTGCCTTGCCAAAGAGGACGGGGCCGATGGTGCGGTGAACCTGTAACAGATATGAGCCTGGGGCATGAAATCTTTTGGCCGGAGTCAATAAAAAGCCAGTAACAGTTCGGCTGCTTTGAACGGTTACAGAAACTGGAAAAAAGATCCAAAAAAGTTAGAGAAAACTATTGACAAAACACAAATGATAGTGTATGATATCAATATCAGTAATGATTACTGATATTGATATCAACAAGTAAACATAAATTAATCAATAAAAGGAGAGTATTAAGTATGAAAAAATTTGTATGTTCAGTATGTGGTTATGTACATGAAGGCGACAGCGCACCGGAATTTTGCCCGGTATGTAAGGCTCCGGCAGAAAAGTTTAAAGAGCAGAGCGGTGAGAAGACATGGGCTGCAGAGCACGTTGTCGGCGTAGCACAGGGTGTCAGCGAAGATATTATTGCAGATTTAAGAGCAAACTTTGAAGGTGAATGCTCCGAGGTTGGTATGTATCTTGCTATGGCCAGAGTTGCTCATAGAGAAGGTTATCCGGAAATCGGTCTGTACTGGGAAAAAGCTGCTCACGAAGAAGCAGAGCACGCAGCTAAATTCGCTGAATTACTCGGCGAGGTTGTAACAGACAGCACAAAGAAGAATCTGGAGATGAGAGTTGACGCAGAAAACGGCGCTACCGCAGGTAAATTCGATCTTGCAAAGCGTGCAAAAGCTGCCAACCTTGATGCGATCCATGATACTGTACATGAAATGGCCAGAGACGAAGCCCGTCACGGCAAAGCCTTCGAAGGCCTGTTAAAGAGATACTTTGGTTAATATCAATCCCCTTCAATTATAAATCCTACTCATTTACGTTAGACAGCAGCCCCTTCCTCCCCGGGAAGCGGCTGCTGTCTTTTTGCGCGAAGCAACGAGCCTGGCAGGGAGCTTGCTCACCACCTTGGCGACTGCCGCGATCTGTCGGAGCGAAGCGGAGACAGATGCGCGAACCAGCGAAAAATAAATTTGACATTGTCTATTATGTGATATAAGATGGTTTTGTAAATGTGAGAACGTTCACGCAAAAAGGATGGATGAACATGAACATAAAAGATATTGCCCAGTTGGCCGGGGTCTCCCGGGCGACCGTATCACGGTACCTGAACAACGGATATGTCAGCGACGAAAAAAAGGCGAAGATCAAGGCAGTCATTGACAGTACAGGCTATGTGCCTTCGACCCAGGCGCAGATGCTCCGGACGAAAAAAACGCGGCTGATCGGGGTGATCGTGCCAAAAATAAATTCTGAGACCGTTGCCAGAGTTGTGGATGGGATCAGTCAGGTATTGGGCACATATAATTATCATATGCTTCTGGCTAATACAGAAAATAATTATGAAAAGGAATTGGAATTTTTAAATATTTTTGCCAATGACCGGGTAGACGGTGTCATATTAATGGCCTCGGTGCTGACAAAGCAGCATCACGCCCTGATCCGCCGGCTGCCGGTGCCGGTGGTGATCGTGGGCCAGGAATGCCAGGAGTGCTGCTGTATTTACCATGATGACAAAAATGCGGCCTATTCCCTGACGATGGATCTGATTGAGCGGGGCTGTAAAAGGCTGGCGTTTCTCGGTGTGGACGATGCGGATGTGGCGGCAGGCTTAAGCCGGAGGCTGGGTTTTGAAAAAGCGCTCATGGACTCGGAGCTGTCCATGGATACAGTTTTGTACCGGTGCTGTGAATTTAATGTGGAGTCCGGCTATGAAAAGATGAAGGAGCTGCTTTTGGATGACTGTGGGGCCGACGGGGTTATCTGTGCGACGGATAATATAGCGGTGGGGGCTTTGCGCGCCATAAAGGAGTGGGGCCTTGCTGTGCCGGAACAGATCAAGCTGGCCGGTTTTGGCGATACGAATCTGGCGGCGCTGATGACGCCATCCATTTCCACCGTCCGCTACTATTATAATCAGAGCGGTAAGGATGCCGGTCAAATGGTCATGGAACAGATCAATAATGAATCCCGGTTTATTAAGAAGGTGTTGCTGGGGTATGAAATCGTTCTCAGAAATTCGGTATAATTGTACAAAAATAAGCCCTGAGATTCTACATCTGAAAATGTAAAAAAATGCTTTTACCCATTGACTTTCTATCGGTTGATGGGTAAAATGGTACCAAGATGTGAAATCGATACCACATTTAGAGCAAACCGTATAGGTTTGGCAGTTACAGGAAACAATGCAGTCAAAGGGAGAGTGTTATTATGGATTATCAAAAATCGGCCCACGAAGTTTTGGAAAAGATCGGGGGTAAGGAAAATCTTATTTCCGCCGCTCATTGTGCCACCCGTCTTCGTCTTGTGATCAAGGACAATGACCAGTGCGACAGCAAGGCTGTGGAAAATATCGACGGTGTCAAGGGCGTCTTTTTCGCAGCCGGACAGCTTCAGATCATATTTGGAACCGGCGTAGTTAATAAGGTATATGACGAATTTATAAAGATTGCCGGCGTTACAGAAAGCTCCAAGGAAGAAGTAAAGCAGGCGGCCAATGCCCGGCAGAACATTTTTAAACGCGCCATTAAGACGCTGGGAGATATTTTTGTGCCGATCATACCGGCCATCGTAGCCAGCGGTTTCCTCATGGGGATCATGGAAGCACTGAATTTCATGGTGAATAATGGCTTTATCAATTTGAGCACCACAAGCTCTATTTATGTTTTTGCACAGATATTTGCCAATACCGCTTATACCTTCCTGCCGATCCTCATTGCCTTCAGCGCCGGAAAGGTTTTTGGCGCCAATCCGTTTCTGGCGGCTGTGATCGGTATGATTATGATCCATCCCAATCTGCAAAATGCCTGGACCGTGGCCACGGAGGGCGTTTTGAATACCCAGTCCGTATTTTTCGGATTGTACAGTGTGGATATGGTTGGCTATCAGGGCCATGTCATCCCGGTGATCATATCCGTATGGGTGCTGAGCCTGATTGAAAAGCGGCTTCATAAAATTGTGCCGGCCACCTTTGATCTGTTCGTGACTCCGCTGGTCAGTGTGTTTGTGACCGGCTATCTGACGCTGGCCGCCATTGGACCGGTATTTGTAAAGGTGGAAAATTTTATTATTGATGGGGTACAGACCATCCTTACGCTGCCCTTTGGTATAGGCAGCCTTATCGTCGGCTTCCTCTACGCCATCACTGTTGTGGCCGGTATCCATCATATGTATACGACCATCGATCTGGGTCAGCTATCCGCCTTCGGTTTTACCTACTGGCTGCCGCTGGCCTCTGCTGCCAACGTGGCTCAGGGCGCCGCTTCTCTGGCGGTTGGCATCAAATCCAGGGATAAGAAGATCAAATCCCTGGCTCTGCCCTCCTCACTGAGCGCATTTATGGGGATTACCGAGCCGGCCATTTTTGGTGTGAACCTGAGATTTTTCAAGCCGTTTATCTGCGCCTGTGTGGGCGGCGGTGTGGGCGCCATGTTTGCCTCGATCGTGGGGCTGGGGGCCACAGGAACCGGAGTCACGGGTATTTTCGGAATACTGCTCCATCTGCACAGCCCGTTAAATTACCTGCTGACCATGCTTATCGCCGCCGGCGTATCCTTTGTGCTGACATGGCTGTTTGGATATAAGGAGGCAAAAAATGCAGGCCAGGCTGTGGCGGAGACGGCAGATGCTTCCGCAGCCGCGGCCGGGATTACAGATCGTGCTGATGGTCAGACTGGCGCGGCCAGTGAGGCTGCCACTGACGCCATGACCGTTTATGCGCCCATGAAGGGCCGTGTTATTGCCATGCAGGATGTTCCCGATGATACCTTTGCGGCGGAGGTACTGGGCAGGGGAGCCGCGATCATCCCTTCCGAGGGGCGCGTATATGCCCCGTTTGATGGCGAGATATCCCTTGTATTTGACACAAAGCATGCCATTGCCCTGACAAGTAAAAGCGGCATCGAGGTGCTGATCCATATTGGGATCAATACTGTGGAGCTGGGCGGAAACTTCTACAATGTCCGTGTAAGCGACGGTGATACGGTGAAAATGGGGCAGCTTCTTGCTGAATTTGATATGCAGGGCATTTCCGGCGCCGGCTATGATCTGGCTACGCCGGTCATAATAAGCAATACCTATGAGTACAGCGCTGTGGAAATGGTAAGGACCGGGGAGATCGGCGTGGGAGAATCCTTATTAACCGTATGTAAATAAGAAAGGACTGGATAGATTATGAATGCTTTGACAAGAGAGCTCCGTATGTTTTCGGATGCCATCGAACAGAAAAATCCTGAAAAAAATACAGGAGCGGGTGATCCATGGCGGCTGAGCTACCACGTGATGCCGCCGGTGGGATGGTTGAACGATCCCAATGGCCTTTGCCAGCTTGGCGGCGTCTATCATTTGTTTTTCCAGTATTCCCCGTCAAATCCCTGTGGCGCGCTGAAATACTGGGGGCATTATGTGAGCACCGACCTGATTTCGTGGGAATATACCGGGATCGCACTTTACCCGGATATGCCCTATGACTGCCACGGCGTATATTCCGGCAGCGCTCTTGTGGAGAACGATAAGGCCTATTTGTATTATACCGGTAACGTAAAGTTAAGTGGTGATTACGATTATATTTATAATGGGCGTGAGGGTAATACGGCGCTGGCGGTGATGGACAAGGACGGAACCATTTCCGAAAAAACACTTTTATTAAAAAATACCGACTATCCAAAGCATCTGTCCTGTCATGTCCGCGACCCGAAGGTCTGGAAGGAAAACGGGCGTTATTATATGGTGCTTGGCGCGCGGACACTGGAGGATAAGGGATGCGTGCTCGTCTATGACTCCGATGATAAATATTCATGGACGCTTGAAAATATATTGGAAAAGGAAAAGCCTTTCGGATATATGTGGGAGTGCCCGGATATGTTTGTTCTGGATGGCGCGCATATACTGGGCTTTTCGCCCCAGGGCGTGGACCAGGAAGGGATCAATTATGCCAATATCTATCAGTCCGGCTACTGTGTGCTGGAGGGCGACTTTACCGGAGCCTGTGAGCTGAAGACATTTTTCGAGTATGACCGGGGCTTTGACTTTTACGCGCCGCAGACCTTTGAGGATGTGTCCGGCCGCCGGATACTCATTGGATGGATGGGGATGGCTGACTGTGATTATGCCAATCCCACAGTGGCGCATGGCTGGCAGCACTGTATGACCGTACCGCGGGAACTGCGTTTTAAGGATGGACGCATATATCAGACGCCGGTACAGGAACTTGAAAAGCTGCGGCAGAGCGGCCAGACGGTGAATGTTAAAAAAGCGCTGACGATAAAAGTAAATCCGGCCAGTGAATTATATATGGATTTTGGCAAAGTGACTGAGATTTGTAAAGAAGCGGGTACAGATGCGGATGTCAAACCAAGCTGTGAAGCTATGAAAATGGTTATTGATGGAAGCCTTATTTTATCTTACAATAGTTCTGAACAAAGCTTCACGATGGCGTTTGAGGATGATCCCAACGGCGGTAATATCGGCTATGGCCGGACCAGCCGTAAAGTTTCGCTGGAGCGTCTGAAAAATATGCGTATTTTACTGGACACATCGGCCATAGAGGTATATTTAAACGACGGCCTGGAGGTATTTTCCAGCCGTATGTATCCCCAGGCCGGGCAGACTCTGAGCGCTCATACAGTGGCGTTTGTGGACGGCCGCGGTGAACTGACCGTTTGGAAGCTGGAGCTGTGACCATTTTGAATTTTAAGGAGCCAAACGGTGGCACAAAAAAAGCCGTGAAATGCCACCGGCGGGGTTAAAACCTGGGAAGCCGCCGGTGCAGATAGTGGGCGCACAGCCCCGTAAATAGTCCGGTAATGATACCGCTAAGGAGCAGGAACGGGAGATAGTAAAGCACATAGGCGGACCCCAGGACCGCCATGGCTACGATGATTTGGCCGGTATTATGAGCGATGGCCCCAAGGATGCTTGTAAACCATATGAGCTTTTCACCTAAAGCACGGTTCAGCAGCGCCATGACCAGAAGGCACAGCAGACCACCGGCCAGGCTGTAAAAAAAGGACATCATCTGCCCGGCAAATATACTTCCAAGGACGATGCGCATGATGAGGACAATGAGCGCCTCCGCCCACGTGCCATTGAGCAGAAGAATAAGGGTAACGATATTGGCAAGCCCCAGCTTTATGCCTGGTATGGGCACAATGGGGGGCAGCGCGGATTCCAATATGAAGATGGTGAGGGCAATGGTCGTAAAGAGGGCCAGTGTGGTGAGTTTTTTGACGGATTTCATAGATAGCTCCTTCGTTTTGCAGGGTCAGTGGGAAAAGCCATCGATGGCGGTGGACTCCTGCGGCCCTTTTTCATTGCCGGATTCAATGCGGATAATGACCCGGTTGGGCAGACAGGTGATGGGCATGAGACTGTCGGAAATATAGCCGGTATTTACGCAGACCTTATCCGGGCAGGATGCTTCGATGATGGCGATTTTTCCGGGCTCTACCCGCACGATATTATATGCGCCGTTACCGCTCTCCAGAGTAAATTCATAAGGCTGGTCCACCGTTTTAAGATCGATGGTCCGGACAAGCTGGCCGTCCTGGTAAACCTGGGCTATGGGATGGTCTGTGCTCATAAAGTGGATGGCTGTAGCTGCGGCCATACTGGCGGCGGCCAGCAGGACCACGATCAGTATACAAATTTTAACTTTTCTGTTCATTCTTAATTTTCCTTTAATGTGAGACTTCCTTCGTGGAGCTTGTCATGTATTCCAGAAGTTGCGGTAACATTGCCGTTATCATCGATAAATACAGCTTCGGTATTCTCAAGCGTTTCAATAAGAGCTGCCCCCTTTTCGGGGCCAAGAACATAGACTGCTGTGGAGAGGGCGTCTGCGTCCATGGAGCAGCCGGTGATGATGGTGGCGCTGACAGTGCCGCTTTTTGCTGGATATCCGGTGCTGCCATCGAGGATATGATGGTAGCGGGTACCGTCCGGGGCCTCGTAGTAGCGCTGGTAATTGCCGGAGGTCACCAGCGTCTGGCCGGATATTTTTAAGAGGACGGCCGGATTTTTCGTATCCTCCGGATTTTTCGGGTCGGCAATACCAAGTGTCCAGTCGCTGCCATCGGTTTTAGAACCGATAGTAATGACATTGCCGCCAAGATTTAGAAGGGCGCTTGTAATTTCGTAGTCCTCCACAAGGAGCCGTTTCATTTCGTCGGCCACATAGCCCTTGGCGATAGCCCCAAGATCCAGGGAAAAGTCATTGGTTTTAAAATAAATCGTCCGATTGGCGGCGTCCAGGACCACATTTTCATAATTTTTTTTGCCGGCCAGCGCAGCGATTTCTTCCCCATCCGGCACATGCGCCTGCTCCGTGCCAATGCCCCAGAGGGCAATTAGGCGGCCGAGGGTGGGATCAAAGGCGCCGTCACTGAGACTGGCGTAATAGAGCGCCCGTTCCATAACAGTGAACAGGTCTTTTGATACGGGAACCGGAGCTGTGGCGGCATTTTGGTTGACATAATTAATTTCGCTGCACTCGATATTTACAGAAAAAATCTGTTCCAGCGACCGGGCCCTGTCCATGGCGGCGGCAACCGCTTCGTCCAGACGTTCCCTGGACATCTTTCCATAAATACGTGTATTAACGATGGTGCCCAGGATCAGTTCCGTGTCCTCCGCCTGGTTCATCCGAGCGCAGCCCGCCAGGGGTAGGATCATCAGCACCAGGAAAAGCAGCAGGCAACGGCGGCGCGGCAGTTTATGTTTATAAGCATTCATAGGATCATTCGCATCCTTACAGATTTTAATTGGGGATTCCCCTGCGTGATTGAAAACTGCTTTTGACAGGATTCGATCACACTCTAGTATAAATACATCGATAATTTTTGTCAAACACTATGGCACGGTCTGGGAAAAAGTGTTATTATAATAATACTGTTCTTACCACAGATTGATTATAGATAAAGGAAGATATACATGAACCGAGACGATATTATTGTTAAGAAAGTAATTATACATATACTGGATTCCTCCGTTGGTATGCCGGTGCTGTCCGATAAAGAGCTGGAATGCGGGCCGGATCTGTACGATTTTTTCAGGGTGCATCTGGAGAAAGTGACAAACAGCGACGATATTAAACAGTGCAGCTTTTATGAGGATTCAGAAATCCTGGACGAGCTGAACCAGTTTACGCCAGAGCAGTTTGTGGAGACAAGCCAGAAGCTGGCGGCATTTCTCTATGCTCTGATGAATGAAAATATCGAAATCCCTTCCGCAGATCTGGCGGTGGTACTTTTCCGCCATGAGGAGAAGGATTATCTGGCATTGTTAAAAATGAATTATAAATCCTCCTACACACACATGACTGTGTCCGATCTTGGAGAGAATATGAATAATATCATTAAACAGAAGGCTCTGCTGCCATCCGAGGGGCAGAAGCTTTCTGAGGCTGCAGTCATCGATATGGAAAACCACGATATTATGCTTCTGGAAAAGAAATACGACGTGAATGGTGTAAAGACCAATTACCTGTCATCGCTCTATTTGAAATGTCACGCCAAGCTTTCTCAGAAGGCGCGGCTGAATATTGTCACAAAGGCCGTGGACCAGGTGAACCAGAAGTATTTTGATGAGGACAATGTGACCAGGAGTATGGAGACAAAAAAGGTGCTCTATGATGCTTTTGAGGAACAGGGCAGCCTTGATGTGGAGGAAGTAAAAACCCGGCTGTTTGCAGAAAATGAGGACATGCGCAAGGATTTTGAGGAGAAGATCGAGAAGTACAATATCGCTGAGGAAGCGATTAAGCCGGTGAACAAGCAGACGATCAAAAAGTTTGAGCGCCAGTTTATTAAGACCGATACAGGGATCGAGATCAGTATTCCGGTGGATCAGTACGATAATCAGGATGTGGTGGAATTTATCACCAACCCGGACGGGAGTATATCTGTTCTGATCAAAAATATTGGCCATATGACAAGCAAGTAAGCTGCAGCCGCCCGGTTCCTCCAGGCGGTTACAATAAATTTATTAAAACTTAATCTTTATTTATTCGGAAGCAGTTGCTATTTGCACTGTTAATTTATATAATATTACTATTAAGAGCGAAGGGGAATGTATTATGCCAATCAAGATAAATGACGACCTTCCTGCGCGCCAGATTCTGGAAGATGAGCACATTTTCGTTATGACAGAAAAGAGGGCTTTGACGCAGGATATCCGACCGCTGAAAATTGTGATCCTCAATCTGATGCCGACGAAGGTTGAGACGGAGACACAGATTTTAAGATGCCTGTCCAATACGCCGCTGCAGATCGAGGTGGATCTGCTCCAGACGAGTACGTATACGTCAAGAAACACGTCAGAGGAGCATATGCTGGCGTTTTATAAAACATTTGATGAGATTAAAGAGCACCGCTACGACGGGATGATCATTACCGGCGCGCCGGTGGAGATGATGGATTTTGAGGAAGTGGAGTATTGGGCGGAGCTTTGTGAGATCATGGAGTGGACGAAGACCCATGTACATTCCACATTTCATATATGCTGGGGAGCCCAGGCCGGGCTGTATTATCACTACGGGGTGCCAAAGCATATACTGGATCATAAACTGTCCGGTATTTTCCGGCATCATATGCTTTATCCCAAATCCAGACTGTTTCGGGGGATGGATACTTATTTTAACGTGCCCCATTCCCGGCATACGACCGTGTATGCGGAGGACATATGCAAGGTTCCGGAGCTGAAGATCATGGCAGAGTCGGAGGAAGCCGGCGTTTATATTGTGAGTAATGAAAGCGGTTCCCAGTTTTTTGTTATGGGCCATTCTGAGTATGACGCAGATACACTGAAAAAAGAGTATGTCCGTGACTTTAATAAAGGGATGGATCCGGAAATTCCCGTGCATTATTTTCCGGACGATGATCCGGAAAAGGAGCCGGTGCTCACATGGCGCTCCCATGGTCAGTGGATCTATTCCAACTGGCTCAACTATTTCGTGTACCAGACGACGCCGTATGAACTTTAATTTTGCCGCTCAGGCGGTAAATGCCGTCGTCGGCTGTGACTGATTTACAATACAGGAAAGAAGATTGTATGGAAAAAGAAACCTATACAGGCCTGTCCAAGGAAGAAGTCCGTCAGAGGGTTGAACAGGGCCTGATCAATGAAACCAATACAAGTGTATCCAAATCGACCTCGGAAATTATACGGACCCACTCATTAACCTATTTCAACTTTTTGAACCTGTTTCTGGGCGTGATCGTCATTTTGTCCGGGCAGTTTAAAAATATGACATTCCTTGGAATCATCATCATTAATACGGTTATCGGTATTTTCCAGGAGTTGAAGGTTAAAAAGCTGGTGGACGGCCTGTCGGTGATCACGGCCACGAAAGCCATGGTCGTGCGGGCCGGAGCGCGCAAGGAGATTCCCATTGACCACATTGTTATGGATGATGTGATCGTGGTGGAAAGCGGGAATCAGATCAGTGCCGACAGTATTGTGCTGGAGTCCACAGGCATCGAGGTCAATGAATCTATGATCACCGGCGAATCCCGCCCGGTGAAGAAGAAGGCCGGGGATACCCTCTATTCCGGAAGCTACCTGGTGGCTGGCAGCGGCCTTGCCCGGGTGGAGCATGTGGGTAAGGATAATTACGCCACAAAGCTGGCGGCGCAGGCCAAGGACAAAAAGCGGGCGACGTCGGAGATGCAGGACTCTATCAAGCGGATCATCAAGGTGGTGGGCTTTATCATCATACCTGTGGGTATTTTGCTGTTTCTGTCCCAGCGGAGTGTGGAGGGCACGACCCTTTCCAACGCCATGGTCAATACCGTGGCTGGTGTGATCGGCATGATCCCAGAGGGGCTTGTGCTTTTGACAAGTGTGTCCTTTATTCTGGGCGTGGGCCGTCTGGCCACGAAGCGGGCGCTTGTGCAGGAAATGGAGGCCATCGAGGCGCTAGCCCGGGTGAATGTACTCTGCACAGATAAGACGGGAACCATTACTACCGGTGAGCTGGAGGTAACGGAGATCATCTCTCTGGCCGACCAGGATAGCGACGATATACGGGCGATTATGAATGAAATTGCATTTGCTTTTGACGATGTGAACAGCACCCAGACGGCGCTGATGAATTATTTTACAAATACCGGCGACTGGAACGTGATCGACGCCATTCCGTTTTCTTCCGCCAGAAAATACAGGGCGATTAGCTTTGAAGACCATGGCGCCTATGTCCTTGGAGCCCCGGATTTTATTATGAAGGGGGATGAGGCGCTGGCGGCCCGTGTGGAGAAGTATTCCCAAAAGGGCCTGCGTGTGCTCCTGCTGGCGTCTGCCAGACGGATTTCCAGCGAGGAGGAGCTGGTGGAGGGCATTTCACCCATTGGACTGATCCTCATATCCGACTGTATCCGCACCGAGGCCCGGGCGACCTTTGAATATTTTGCCAGCCAGAAAGTGGCTGTAAAGGTGATTTCCGGCGATAATCCGGCCACGGTATCTCATATAGCTGTGGAAGCCGGTCTTGAAAACGGCGAGAAGTATGTGGATGCCACTGAGCTTCCGGAAAGTGATTCGGAGCTTAAAGAGGCGGTCCGCGACATCACCGTGTTCGGCCGGGTAACGCCGGAACAAAAGCAGCGGATCATTAAGGCTTACCAGGCGGACGGCAAGGTGGTGGGCATGGTCGGCGACGGTGTCAATGACGTTTTGGCCTTAAAGGATGCGGACTGTGGTATTGCCATGGCGGCCGGTTCCGATGCGGCCAAGCAGGTGGCTCATATCGTGCTGCTGGATTCGGACTTTGCCTGTATGAAGGATATTGTCCGCGAGGGCCGTATGGTCATTTCCAATATTGAAAGGGTCAGCGCCCTTTACCTGACAAAGACGATCTATTCCGTATTACTTTGTGTGATTTTTATAATTATCGGACGGTCCTATCCGTTCATTCCGATCCATTTAAGTCTGATCAGCGCGACGGCCATCGGTATTCCCAGCTTCCTTCTGGCCTTAGAGCAGACGGAGACGGTAACCCAGGGCGGCTTCCTCCAGCATGTGCTTCGGCTGGCGCTTCCAGGAGCTTTGGTCATGGTCGTGGATATGCTGATCATACAGATATTTGGCGTGTTTTTCGGGCTCAGCCCCGAGGTCGTGTCCACCTACAACCTGCTTGTTGCCGGTTGTATCAGCCTGATGGTGCTTATGCAGGTGTGCAGTCCGCTTAATTTGAAACGAAAGATCTTATGTATCGCCATGATCGTGCTGTTTTGTGGCGGCGTGCTGTTCTTCGGCGGATTTTTCAGCGTATCCAGCGTGTTCCAGTGGCGGATGCTGTTCGTCGTGCCGGTGATGGCCATCACGTACCCGCTGATGAATTACCTGATGATGTTTATGAAATGGTGTATGCTGCGCAGGCGGAGGATTGCGGCGGAATAAATGCCATGGAAAGCTTGAGTATTAATAAAACGGGGCAATCGCCCCGTTTTTATTGTCTGCGGTTAGTTCAATTCTGCGATCCGGCTGACGCCCACGTAAATCTGACTGATCTTATACCATGTCGGGTAATCGACCACGCCGGTGGCCGGGAGGTCGAAGATCTCCTGGAATTTGCGTACGGCCTCGGCGGTGGCCGGGCCGTAAATACCGTCGGCCACGATGCTTGGGATAGCCGGGTAGTTCTGGGAGATCCGGTTAAGCTGTTCCTGCATTTGCAGTACCTTTTCTCCCCGGGAGCCGATGGTCAGGTCTGCGCCCGGCCAGGAGCTTGGAATACCGCTGACCTGGGGCGCGGTGTTGATGTACATGCTGTCGCCGTAGTAATTGCGCAGTATTTCGATGGCGGTATAGCCCTGCTCGCCCAGAGCCTTCGAGCCCCACTGGCTCATCCAGTTCGGGCAGTATACCCGCTGGCCGTCACAGTATTGAGTGAGGATGGGCTGGCGGACGTTGGGGCGCGACAGGTAATTGGTAAATATATTATCCACCACGAGGGATATACTTTCAAAAATATTTCTGCCATAGACGAAGAAATGGTCGTAGGCCGTGGAATTTGTGATCGTGAAGTTATAGCCCTTGTTGCGATACCATTCGGTGTAGACCCGGTTTAAAGTAAAGGACATAATGGCCAGGACGTTGGCGGTGATGGTGCTTTCCGGCCATGTGGCGTAAATTTCGCTGGAGGCCACATTTTTGATGTATTCCTTATAGGGAACATAGTAGTTGGGCGCCGATCTGTCATTGGGAGGTCCGGCGTGGACAATGACAGTCTCAGGGATGACAACCTGGCTTAAGACGATTTCTCCGCTCTCATTGACCGGCTTGATTTCTGCCTCCGCAATTTTAGGCGGATATTCCTCGTAGAGCGTATGACCGGGGATGACAATATCCCTGCCCGATGACGGCGCTGCCTGGGGGCGCATCTGGATGCCCTGCAGCGCGATTTCTCCGGAGAGCACCTGAGTGCCGGAAACAACCATATTTTCATATCCGGGGGCGGTGACACTGATTGTGTACTCGCTGTACGGCTGCTGGGCCTGGGGCTCCAAAGAGTAATCCCGGTTGGGCGCAGGAACTTCGATCGTGTTGGTCTGTCCGGATGCGTCGGTTGTCAGTTCCTCAATGGTGTCATCGGGGTTTCCTGTGTAGGAGATACGGACGGTGGCATCGGGGATGGGCCGCAGTTCGGCTTCGGCAGTCAGAGATATTTTCAGACGGCCCAGCGATTGTGTGCTGGTTTGAGCCGGACGCAGACGTATTCCCGGATTTTCATTGCTTTTTGAGTTCATACATGGCTCCTTCAAAAATTGTTCTATTGTATGTGTATGCTTAATGACCTCAAATGTTTAAAGTTTTTTTCGGTGATTGTTCACGGGGGCTGAAACAAGTCCGTCACCGACAAGTCTTCCCTCTGGCTCCGGCCTGTGCCGCATGCATTCCCTCACGCCCTGCGGGCCATAGCTCCTGCTGGAAAGCTGACTCCGGAAATCAACTCAGACTAAGGCTTGGGAGCCAGAGGGGAGACTTGTCGGCTACAGACTTGTTTCAGTCCCCGTGAACAGGTACGCTGCGAAATTGATAAAATTTCCGACGGATATTTTTTGCAAATGGCTTGCAATCTAAATAAGAGTGTGATATAATTCTGAAAGTTTAAGAAAAATTGGGTTTACGAAGGCGTAGATGTGATTTTTATACATTTATAGCCGTAGACCCTCTTTTTTTATGTGAAAATATGCAGTATTTGTATATTTATGCATTTATTATGCAGTTGGATGATGATGTGAAATGTGCTCTGGAACCTGGTTTTTATGGAAATTTCCATCGGTTTCTACATAAATTTTCCGATTGTTTGGCACAGTAGGATTAAAGGGAACAGTTCGGTTTTTTTGGACTGTTACGATTTAGGAAATGTTTCGGCAGGCCGACGTATTTTTTCGGCGCGGGCTGTACGAAGCAGATGAAGACCATTTATGAAAGGTATAGGTGATGAGATGAAAGCTTTTCTTATTCTGGCGGACGGACATGTTTTTGAAGGCAGCAGCTTCGGCTCTACGAGGGAGGTCATCAGTGAAATTGTGTTTAATACGTCGATGACCGGGTATCTTGAAATTTTAACAGACCCGTCGTATGCCGGTGAGGCCGTAGTGATGACATACCCACTGATCGGTAATTATGGGGTATGCCCGGAGGACATGGAGGATGAACGGCCGTGGCCCGATGGTCTGATCGTCCGGGAGCTGGCAAAGGCGCCCAGCAACTTCCGCAGTGAGATGCCGCTGGAGGATTTCTTGAAAAGCTATGACATCCCAGGCATTGAAGGGATCGATACCCGGGCGCTGACTAAAATACTCCGAAGCCAGGGAACGATGAATGGGATGATCACCACCAATGAAAATTTCAATTTGGAAGAAATCCTGCCTGAAATCAGAGCGTTTAAGGCAAAGGATGTGGTCCGGCGTGTGACTTGTAAAGCGATTGAGAGGATGCCGGCGATGGAATATGACGGCACAGATAACGGAACATACACAGTTAGCGATGGCTGCCCGGCGGATATAAACGATAATAATAGCGCAAAGCGTCCGCTTAAGGTGGCGCTCATGGACTTTGGAGCGAAGAAAAATATTGCCAGAGAGCTTGCAAAGCGAAATTGCGATGTGACGATTTACCCGGCGGATACAAGTGCGGAGGAAATACTGGCGGCAAAGCCGGATGGTATTATGCTGTCCAATGGACCCGGAGATCCGAAGGACTGCGGCGCGATGATCGATGAGGTGAAAAAAATGTTCGATTCCGGCACGCCCATGTTTGGGATTTGCCTGGGCCATCAGCTTCTTGCCCTGGCCAATGGGGCCGATACCCGCAAGATGAAGTGGGGCCATCGGGGCGCCAACCATCCGGTGAAGGATCTGGAGACCGGCCGGGTTTATATTTCCACGCAAAACCACGGCTATGTGGTGGCCGACCGCACCGTACCTGAGGACGTGGCGGAGGTGAGCTTTAAAAATGCCAATGATGCCAGCACGGAGGGGCTGCACTATCTTGGGAAAAATGTATTTACCGTACAATTTCATCCGGAGGCGTGCGGCGGCCCGCAGGATACCGCATTTTTGTTTGATCGTTTTATCAATATGATGGAGGTTTGTAAAGATGCCCAAGAAGAATAGTATTAAGAAGGTTTTAGTTGTAGGCTCCGGTCCGATCATCATTGGACAGGCCGCAGAATTTGATTATGCCGGTACTCAGGCCTGCCGTTCCTTGAAGGAGGAGGGCATCGAGGTCGTTCTTGTAAATTCCAATCCGGCCACCATTATGACCGATAAAAATATTGCGGATAAGGTGTATATTGAGCCGCTGAATGTGGAGGTTTTAAAAAAGATCATCTTGAAGGAGGAGCCGGACAGCATACTGCCGACCCTTGGCGGACAGGCCGCCTTAAACATTGCCATGGAGCTGGATGAATCGGGATTTTTGAAGCAGCATCGGGTGGAAATGATCGGCACATCATCGGATACGATCAAGAAAGCGGAGGATCGTCTTGCCTTTAAGGAGACGATGGAGAAGATCGGCGAGCCATGCGCGCCAAGCGAGGTATGTACGACGGTCCAGGCTTGTATGGATTTCGCACAGACCATCGGTTTTCCGGTGGTCATCCGTCCGGCCTATACCCTGGGCGGCAGCGGCGGGGGTATCGCCCACGATATGCAGGAGCTTCACGATATTGCCGGTAATGGCCTGCGTTTAAGTCGTGTGGGTCAGGTGCTTGTGGAACGCTACATCGGCGGCTGGAAGGAGATCGAGTACGAGGTCATCCGTGACAGCTATGGCAACTGTATTACTGTATGTAATATGGAAAATATCGACCCGGTGGGCGTGCACACCGGCGACTCTATTGTGGTGGCGCCGTCACAGACATTGGCGGATAAAGAGTACCAGATGCTCCGCACATCTGCGCTGAATATTATCACGGAGCTTAATATCCAGGGTGGCTGTAATGTACAGTATGCGCTGAACCCGGACAGCTTTGAGTATTGTGTGATCGAGGTCAATCCCCGGGTGAGCCGTTCCTCGGCGCTGGCCTCCAAGGCCACCGGTTATCCCATCGCCAAGGTGGCGGCCAAGATTGCTCTGGGCTATGCGCTGGATGAGATTAAAAATGCGGTGACCGGTAAGACTTACGCCAGCTTTGAGCCGGCTTTGGATTATGTAGTTGTTAAAATCCCCAAGTGGCCATTTGACAAATTTATCAGTGCCAAACGCACACTGACGACCCAGATGAAAGCTACCGGCGAGGTGATGAGCATTTGCCCAAGCTTTGAGGGGGCGCTGATGAAGGCGCTGCGTTCCCTGGAGCAAAATATTTACAGTCTGGATTTTGGCGACTATGGTAAGCTCAGTGATGCGGATTTGGAACAGCAGCTTTATCTGATCGATGATCACCGGCTGTTCTGCGTGGCCGAGGCGATCCGCCGGGGCTATACACTGGAGCATATCCATGAAGTGAATAAGATCGATCTGTGGTTCCTCTCAAAGATTAAAAACCTGGTGGATATGGAAATGCGCCTGCGCAGCGAGACGCTTACTGTGGAACTGCTGAGAGAAGCCAAGCGGCTGGAATTTCCGGATAAAGCCATCGCCGACTTTACAGGATTGTCGGAGGCGGAAATCAAGTCCATGCGCTACCGCAACGATATTGTAGCGGCCTTTAAAATGGTGGATACATGCGCCGCGGAGTTTGAGTCGGAGACGCCTTATTATTATTCCTGCTTTGGCAGTGAAAATGAGGTGGTCCGGGATGAAATGCGCAAAAAGATCATGGTTTTGGGATCCGGTCCCATCCGTATCGGGCAGGGCATCGAATTTGATTACTGCTCGGTGCACAGCGTGTGGGCATTGGCGGAATGCGGCTATGAGACGATCATCGTGAACAATAATCCGGAGACGGTGAGTACCGATTTTGATATTGCCGACAAGCTGTATTTTGAGCCGCTCACACCGGAGGATGTGGAAAATATCGTGCGCCTTGAAAAGCCCGACGGTGCGGTGGTGCAGTTTGGCGGACAGACGGCTATTAAGCTGACCCAGGCCATTAAAAAAATGGGCGTGCCTATTTTGGGAACTGCGGCGGAGGATGTGGACGCCGCTGAGGACAGGGAGCTGTTTGACGAGATTCTGGAGCAGTGCCGGATTCCAAGACCCGAGGGAACGACGGTATACACGACCCCGGAGGCTCTTTCTGCTGCAAATATGCTGGGCTATCCGGTGCTTGTGCGGCCCTCCTATGTGCTGGGCGGCCAGGGGATGCAGATTGCGGCCTGTGACAGGGATATCGAGGAATTTATGCAGATCATCAACCGGGAGGTGCAGGAGCACCCCATCCTTGTGGACAAATATCTGGTCGGCAAGGAGGTTGAGGTGGACGGTGTGTGCGACGGCAAAGATGTGCTGATCCCGGGGATCATGGAGCATATCGAGCGGGCGGGCGTCCATTCCGGCGACAGTATTTCCGTGTATCCGGCACAGTCATTATCTGAGGATATTATTGCAAAAATTGAGGACTACACGGCGCGGCTGGCCCGGGCGCTCCATGTGAAGGGGCTTTTAAATATACAATTTATTGTTCACGAGGGGGAGGTTTATGTGATCGAGGTCAATCCACGGTCCAGCCGGACAGTGCCCTATATCAGCAAGGTGACGGGCATCCCCATCGTGGACATTGCCTCCAAGATCATTGTAGGCAAAACGCTGCGGGAAATGGGATATACGCCGGGGCTTCAGAAAAAGTCGGAGTATATTGCTATCAAGCAGCCGGTGTTCTCCTTTGAAAAACTGCGTGGGGCCGAGACAAGTCTTGGGCCGGAAATGAAGTCCACCGGCGAGGTGCTGGGGATTGCCAAAACCTTTAATGAGGCGCTGTACAAGTCATTCCTTGGCGCAGGCATTAATCTGCCCCGGACGAAGAAAATGATCTGTACGGTCAATGACGCGGATAAGCAGGAGCTTGTACCCATCGCCGCCCGGTTTGCCGCCATCGGGTATACGATCTACGCCACCCGGTCCACGGCCGATGTGCTTATGGCCGGCGGTGTGGAGGCTATCAGGATTAAGAAGCTTTCCGACGGCTCACCCAATGCGCTGGATCTGATTTTGGCCGGGGAGGTGGATCTGGTCATTGACACGCCGACCCAGGGGCGGGATAAAAGCCGGGATGGCTTCCTGATCCGCAGAAATGCTATTGAGACCGGTGTGACGTGTCTGACAAGCCTGGATACGGCGCGGGCGCTGCTGACCAGTATTGAAAGTGAAAATCTGGAGACATTGACCGTGGTGGATATTGCCCAGATTTAGTATAGATTAGCGGCGTAAATTTTTCTGCATCGCGAAGTACGTATGAGAATATAAAAATACTGTGCCGCCAGAGCTCCCGCCTGCCCAGCAGGAAGCTTTGACGGCACAGTTTAAGAAGGTTACAGATTATAATGGTCAGCATTGACGATTTTTGAGTTCGCCGCCTGCTGGATCATTTTAAATATTTGGCTGCCCTCGTCCTCTTTATCCTCGGTGCCATCCATGATTTTGGCTATATTTTGGCCAATGAGTTCCACGGCGCCTCTTTGTTCCGGGGTGCAGGAGATGATCGCGCAGTTTTCCAGCTCCAGCTTTTCCAATATGGTTTCGGCTGAAATGTCTTTTTTAATGTTTATTTTCGCGCAGTTACGGATCGTGATACCGTCCGGAGCGCTGTTAATTAAGTTTTGGTCGATCTTGAGCATTGCTTTGTTTTCAATACACATGCCTTTGACAATACATGTATCCTTGTAACTGGCATCCAGTTTTTTTAATGCTTCCATCTGTTTTTTTGTCAGTGTGATATCCCCGTTGACATAAAGTCCTTCCATGCGGTCAATGAGCGGCGTGCTGTCGGCGTTTAAGGTCAGATTTCCGTCAATATAAAGGCGGCCGCCGTATTTTTGCAGCAGTGCTTCGTTGAGGGTCACATCGCCGTCCACATAAGCGAAATCTGCCGGAATCAGTTCAAGCTCCGTTTTTTCATTAAACATCCCAAGCGCTGCGGGGGCCAGCGCTTCTGTGGTCAGAAAGGCGGGCGTGACAAAGGTAACGTTTTTTGCCGTAAGTGCCGCCAGGTCAACCTGTGGATCAAGCAGCAGCACCTTTTCTTCTGCAAAATAGCAGCCGTTTTCCCTGGCCCGGATCGGGAAAAAACGATCGATGGTAAATTTGGGCTTTACTTCAATACACCCTGTGGGGATACATGTGGATGCGCCGTTGACTCTGAGATTTCCAAGATATGGCGCAAGCTCCTCCGGATATTTTACCTGGCCGTTGACACTTATGCTTACGAAATGCGTCAAAGCCTCCTCGGTGCCCGGACGGATATTCAGGTTTCCGTTGACGTGGAGGGCTGTGTTCTGGGAAATAACAGAGGTGGCGCAAAGCTCGTAATCGCTGTTGATGGAGACCAGCTCCACATCATCCTCCAGCTCCAGGCTTGAATCCATATTGCAGATGGCGGGCAGACGGTTTAAAATACCTTTACTGCGGCTGTTGACCACGAGAAGATCGGTATTGATGATGATGTGCTCATAGCCGGCCAGGTCCTCCTCGTTCATATTTCGGGTGTCACATAAATCGCAGTTGATCATAAGATTCTTTTTCATTTCCATAATTACCTTCCTTTCTTTAAGTCACATACTGCTCCAAATATTGCGCAGGCGCTTCCGTGCGGAGGACAGCCGTGAGCGTATGGTGCCCGGTGGAAGTCCGAACTGCCGGCCCAGCTCAGAGGACGTATAGCCGTAAAAATAGCGCATGACAAATAATACACGTTCTTCATCGGGCAGTATATTCAGTATCTGTTCGCAGTCGATATCCGCGTAGGCGACGGATTCCCCGGAGCTTTCCGGCATGATTTCCGGAAGTGTCTCAAAGGCGGCGTGGCGTACATGATCTACATAAAGATTTTTGAGTGTGCGGTACAGCCAGGCACGCTTCTGATTATGACTCAGCGTTGTAAGCAGAGCTTCATTGGCCATGGCCCGAAGCCAGGCTTCCTGTAAAAGATCATCTGTCAGCGCGGCATTGCCGGTCATGGCATTGCACCAGCCAGCGAGCTCCGGGTAAAAATCATTATAAAGTGTCTCGATCACGGCATTCCCTCCTTCCGTTAAGTAATGACTTCCTTTTATACTAATAAGACGTTTGAAAAACGCAAAGTGTTCAAATTAATTTCATTTTATTTGAAAAAAATTATTCGGTCAATCGTTGTCACCAATTTCCTTTAGGAAATTGATGACCTGCTTGCCCGTCAGGGCAATACCGCTTAATATTTGTCACCAATTTCCTCTGGAAATTGATGACCTGCTTGCCCGTCAGGGCAACACCGCTTAATATTTGTCACCAATTTCCTCTGGAAATTGATGACTTGCTTGCCCATCAGGGCAATACCTGCGTTCACGAATACATATTTCTTTATCCTGTGCATATATTGTCATGGGGTAACTCTTTGGCCATGGGCGTATGCGCAGCTAAGCAGAGATGCAGTGACGCAAAAAACGCAGTGGCGCAAGAACGCGGCGACGCAAAAAACGCAGTGGTGCAAGAACGCAGTGGCGTAAAAATGCGGTGAAGCATGGCCTAAGAGGTACGGATCAGGTGATTTTTTGAGCAGTGATGCATGACATTTGGGTTTAAAAAAGACAAGCCGGACAGGGAAGGGCTGGGGATTGATAGTATGGAAAATAAGCGATTATGGCATGGAGAGGGCAGCACGGAAAATAGCGGGATTTCCTTCGTAAAGATGGAAGGGGCCGGAAATGATTATGTTTATGTAGAGTGCTTTGACAAGGCGGTGCGCAATCCTCAGGCTTTTGCCCGCAGGGTCAGCGACCGCCACCGCGGTATTGGCAGTGATGGGCTGATCCTGTTGAAAGCCTCGCCAAGAGCGGATTGCTTTATGGATATTTACAACGCGGATGGCTCCCGGGGAAAGGCCTGCGGAAACGGTCTGCGGTGCGTGGCAAAGCTGATGTATGAAAAGCTGGGAAAGGTGAAGAAAAACATTGACGTGGAAACACTTTCTGGTGTGCGCCGGTGCAGCGTCGAGATGTATTCGGAACGCAAGGCCTGGGTGAAGGCTCAGATGGGCGCGGCCAATATTCTGGACCTTCGTGTGCCGGTGGCGGATGTGGCCGCGCTTTTACCGGCAGGGGTTCGTATTGCTGCCGCCCGGATGGTCGACGTGGGGAATCCACACTGCGTGCTCTGGCTGGAAGCGGACCAACGCTATGAAAGCCCGGAGGGCAGCGGGGGGCCAAATTGCGGGTCTGGCGGAGTCGGCAATACCGAGTCCGGCGGATTTGAAGAAAGCTTTTTGGCTCGGCTGGATATCGAACCGGCAGGGCGGTATCTGGAAAATTATCCCGGCTTTCCGGAAACGGTGAATGTGGAGTTTTGTACGGGATTGGGGTGCGATATGTTCATGTGCGACGACGGCCGCATGCGCCCTGCGGTTATGGCCCGGGTGTGGGAGCGGGGATCCGGGGAAACACTAGCCTGCGGCAGTGGTGCCTGCGCTGTATTTGCAGCACGGGAATACTTTGCGGAACATCAGATGATCACCTATATGGATAACGCTGGCATTGCCGAGGACAACGGCTGCGGCAGCTTCTGGCGGGATTCCTGCTGTGTTTTTATGCCTGGCGGACGCCTTTGTGTGGAGCGGCAGGATAATGCGGACAGATGTAGCGAGGGGTATCCTGGGGGCGCTTTTCGTTGTGCCGGACAGCTATTGCTCTGCGGTGAGGCTGTGACGGTTTTTACAGGAAGCATCTAGTTGCGCTTTACTGATTCGGCAGAAAACGGTAACATTATATATAGAAAGATCATAACATTTGGTTGCATCTTTTGGAAAAATGCGATATCCTTAATATAGATAAATCATTGTAACAGTTCAGACAGGCCTGCGCATTTACTGCGCAGACCGTACGGAAACGTAAATTTTACGAGCATATGGCCCATCGCGAAGCGATTTTAAATGGCCATATGCGTAACAGTTCGGCCCCTCTGAACTGTTACAAATCATTCAGTCAACAACCGATTTTAGGGGGTGGATTGAATCGTGTGGGTACAAAAGCGTGTCTGGAAAATTGGTTCCCACAGATGCACGCTTTAAAGATTACAGGGATAAGGAGCAGAAAAAATATGCTATACAGATTTCTTACATACGTGAACTCAACAAGCAGCGGTACGACTTATTCCAATATTGCTTACTATATAAGTAATAACTTTACGAAGGTCACAAAGATGAATCTGGAGGAGCTGGCGGACGCATGTTATGTTTCTCAGGCGACGATCAGCCGTTTTTGCCGGTTTTTGGGTTTTGAGAGCTTTACTCATTTTAAAATGGCCTGCCAAAATTCCATCCGGGATGGAGAGCGGCGGATTAATGATATTGTCAGTACGATGAGTCGTGATGATGATGAATATAAGGATTCCTTTATGCGCTATGGTTATGCGGTCATAGAGGAGATGAAGGATTTTGCAGATCATCTGGATGTGGGTGAATTGGATGCGCTTCTGGAGCTTATCCATAAAACCGAGGACGTGGCGTTTTTCGGTGTTCACCGGTGTGCATCCTTTATCCAGGAGGTGCAGTTTTCATTTGCACTGAAGGATAAGTTTGTGAAAGCCTATTCCGGTTCTAATCACCAGTTGGAATGTGTCCGTAATCTGAAAAAAGATAGTGTGGCCATTGTTGTGACGGCAAATGACGGTTTCTGGCAGGAATCGGTGGAGGTTGTGGATGCACTGGCTAAAAGCCCCAGTTACAAGGTTCTAATTACATCCGGGCGGGTCAGTGAGCGGGCAGATATTTTTAACGAGATCCATCGGATCGGCAGCGGCCGTGAGCGGGGCAGCGCCTATGCGATGATGAATTACAGTGAGGCGATGATCAGCCGCTATTTTACAAAGTATTAACAGCGGTCGAGTGTAACCGTTCGGCGCTTATGAACGGTTTGGCAAATAATAATGTACGGGAGGCGGGGCTGATGGTAAGCGAGAAAGTGATTGTAAATAATGCGTTGGGAATCCATTTACGGCCGGCCGGAAGTCTGGCCGAGGAAGCGATGAAGTATACGTGTTCCATTTCTCTTATACGCAAGGACAAAAAGGTCAATGGCAAAAGCCTTTTAAGTATTCTCAGTCTGGGGATTAAAAACGGCTATGAGGTGGAGATCCGGTGTGATGGTAAGGATGAGCAGCAGGCTCTGGAAGCGCTCGTTCGTATACTCCGGGAAAATGATAACAAATAATAACAAAAAAGCCCTGGAAGAATATCACATCCTTCCGGGGCTTTTTGCACGAGGCGACGAGCCAAACTGGGGAGCTTGCTCACCAGCCTGGCGACCGTTGCGACACCGGCTCAGCCGGGGTGCGATTGTCGGGGCTTTTCGGGGGGAGAACCCCGACATCCTGCGCTTTGGCGCAGATTATTTTAAATTAATGAGGAGGATAAAATATCCTTAAAACGAGGGAGGCCTGGCAGTGCGGTCTGCCAGGCAATGTTATGAAAAAATCAAACTGTTTGTTGCTAGTAATCATTGATTACTATGGTTCTATTATATTGAGAAATTGTGTTTAAACTTTGTCCACAGCATTAAGAGTATATAAAATAATGCTTAAGAAACTGTAAGATAAATAAACTGCCAGTTTATTTTTGTATGCGCGAAGCGACGAGCCAAAGTGGAGAGCTTACTCGCCACTTTGGCGACCGCCGCGACCCGGTGGAGCGTAGCGGAACCGGGTGAGCAAAGCGACGAGTTAAACCGGAGAGCTTGCTCGTCACTTTGGCGGCCGCCATCCGCAGGACTACTTTTTGCCGGATTTTTCCGTGGCTTTTTGTTTCGACGAGGGGGATCCGGTTTCCTTTTTCGTAGGCGTGTCCGATTCCTCTGGCTTGCCAGGTTCCTTGGGTACACCGCGGCCGCGCAATACTTTATAGACCATCATATACACATAGAGCATAATGGGAACCGCAACCGTACAGAAAACCGATGCCCGAAATAGCCCCATCGCCAGTTCTCCGCCCATCATAGAAAATATGAGTGTACATAAATAAAGTCCGGCAAGGATCACAACGCCCATGAGTGCCAGAATCCGTTTTAATTTCATAAATATCTCCATTCCACCGCTGCTGACTGAGCGGTAAAAGCACTTTACTATATTTTTGTTCCATGATATATTCTACATGACAGCTTTCACATTTGCAAGCTGTAATCTACGGATAGGAGTGGTTTTTGATGATAAAAATGCTGATCGATGTGGATACGGGAGTGGATGATTCGATTGCTCTGCTCTATGCCCTGAATCGGCCGGATGTAGAAATCGTGGGGATAACGACGGGCTGTGGAAATGTGGATGCCCACCAGGCAGCCGTCAATACGCTGCAAATCCTGGAGCTTAACGGTGGGGGTGCAGACATTCCCGTGGCTATTGGAGCGGATAAGCCTCTGGCAGGACAGTGGGATGGTGTGGTGGCACTGATCCATGGGGATAATGGTATAGGAAATGTGACCTTACCTTTGCCACAGCGTCAGCCTGTAAAGGAGGATGCTGTGGAATTGATTCATCGCATGG
This sequence comes from Lachnospiraceae bacterium, assembly GCA_902363555.1. Lineage (GTDB taxonomy): Bacteria > Bacillota > Clostridia > Lachnospirales > Lachnospiraceae > Catenibacillus. Next base: position 248,865 of record CABJAM010000004.1, read on the forward strand.
CTGAAAAATATGCAGGTGAGCTTGTACTCGTCACGCTTGGACGTCTGACCAATATTGCCATAGCTCTGGAAAAGTATCCGGAGCTTGTCCATCAGGTTAAATCCATGGTGATGATGGGGGGAACGTTGAATATGCGGGGGAATGTTTCACCGGTGGCGGAGGCGAATGTGGCCGGTGATCCGGAAGCCTGTGATAAGGTTTTCATGTCCGGCCTGGATATTACCGTTGTAGGTCTGGATGTGACCATGAAGGCACGGCTCCGGCGGGAGCATGTGGATATGCTGGAGCGGTACTGCCGGGAGGAATGCCGGCCGGCGGCCGCCTATATACGCCAGGCGCTGGAATATTATTTTAAAGGCAATCGTATCCAGAATCATTGTCTGGAGGATTCGCCGCTTCACGATCCTCTGGCTATGATGACCGCAGTCGTTCCCAGTCTTGTGACTGTGCAGAAGCGCAAGGCCCGTGTGGAATGTGGCGGCACCTACTGCAGGGGGATGATCGTTACCGATCTCAGAGAATATCCGGTGGAAGCAAACTATGTGTCTTTTGCAGTGGATGTGGACGCGGACCGCGCCATTGGCGAGTTACTTTCGGTGTTTTACTAAAGCAAAGAACAGCGGCTAAAAGAATCGGGATTCCTTTTAGCCGCTGTTCTATTTGGTAGAATAAGAGACGAGGGAGGCCTGGCAGTGCGGCCTGCCAGGCAATGTTATGAAAAAATCAAACTGTTTTGTGTAGTAATCCTGTTTGATTACTATGGTATTATTATAAAACATAATTGTGAACAAACTTTGTTCACGAGATAAAATAAATATAAAGCATTTCTAAATTATTGATAGGAAAATTTAAAGTAGCTGTTTATAAATTCCCTTATTTATCGCGGTTCATCAAAATCATTGCTTTTTAGGGGAATAAAACGATCACCGGCTTTTATGTCACACCTTTTGTCTATGATTTCAAGAAAATCCTGGAGGCCTGGGATGGTATCGGGCGGGTTCCATGCACAGATGATCCCGTTAAAATAACCTTCCAATGGCAGCCTGGTGATGCGGTCATTTTCAAAAAAATCAAAGTAAGCGTCTGCAATGATGATCCCTTTTAAATCCCGGATCGCGGCGCGGACGGTATAAGCATTGCGGAGCGCTCTGGAAATATTCGGACGCAGCCCTTCATGTCCAAACAGCTCGTAAATATCCCGTATATAGTTGGGATTGTGGGCTTCGTCAAGAATAATAAGCCCTTCATCCTTAAGGTCTGAGAGGGCGAGAGCATTTTTATTGGCCAGAGGATGATCTTTTCGCATATAAGCATATACATTATTTATGGCGGCCCATTTCCATGGTATGTTTCGTTCGTCCAGGCTATAATGTTCGAAATGAGGCAGAAAAACCAGGTCATACTCGTGCTGGATCAGTTTTTGTGTGAGTATTTCCATGGAATCGCTTTCCACCTGCAGCTCAACACTGGGGAAAAGCGTCTTAAACCGATCTGCAAGAGGCCAGAAATACAGCTCGGGATTTGTCGTGCTCGTGGTGCCGATCCGAAGCTCCTGCACATTGTTTGTCTGCTGTACCTGGTGGTAGGCTGCCTGAAGCTGTAATAAAAGAGGCTTCCATTGTTCATAAAGATAACGGCCCTGGGGAGTGATTTCCATCCGCCGTGTCGTCCGGTTAAAAAGCTTCAGCTCCAGCGCCGCTTCCAGCCGGGATATACTTTTCGTTACGGCTGGCTGGGTCATATGGAGCACATTGCCGGCCTTTGAAAAACCGCCCTCGTCCACCACAGTTATAAAAATAATTAGCTGCATCATATTTATATCCGATAAAAGCGTTTCCATAATATCATCCTTTCCCGATGACCTGCTTGCCCATCTTTTGTCAGGGATTTCCGGAGGAAATCGTTGACCTGCTCGCGCATCAGCGCGATTCCTTAGCTAATTCTTATTATACAGCATTTATATATTCCTGTCAGTAATATATAATACCAAAATTGTCATTTTACACTGGCAGCAGAATCTTCTATAATAAGAGTAGCGATGAACGATGAATCGCACGGATGCGTCATCACTTTTCAAAGTTCAAAGGGAAAATGGAGGTATTTACATGATCGAGGCAAAGAAAGTTCCATTAAAAGAGGGCGCCGAAAAGCGCAGCTACTACAAATTCTTTTTGAGGGATATGGCAGAAATCCCGGAGGATAAAAAAGAGTTTCTCAAAAACCCTAAGGGGAACGCCGGGGATGCATTGAAGATCGAGGACAGGAATAAACTGTTTGACGACGGTTATCTGGCCGATGAAAAGGGCTACTTTATGCTGGAAAATGGAACCGGTGTGGTGAGCAATAATACATATTTTAAAGGTGCCACCGGAGCCATGCTACAGTGGTGGTTTGCATGGCATGGTCTGGACCCGCTGCGTTACGCAATCTGGGATCCATACGATCACTACGATCTGGAAATCAGCGAAGAGGCGCGGGCAAAGATGTTAGATCCGAATGTTTCCATCGCTGATAAATGCTACGATGTGGATCATCTTGTTTCAGAGTCTCTTGTCATGGGTACAGAACCGATGAAGCTGCTCATCAGCTTTAAAAATCCGGCCAGTATGGGCTATGACACAAGCAAGATTTTTACAGATAAATGTTCCTTCCTCGTATGTGCCAACGTTCTGATCCTGGTGGATGAAAATACAAAAATCCCGGTGGTTATGACGCATATGGCAAGGGATATCGAGGGCGGCTGCGAGCTGCGCTCACGTTTCTGGATGGGCTATCAGATCATCGATGGTGTAGCTAAGAAAATGATCCCTGACGGCATGGTATTCCCGGAGCCAGTGGTCGCCGAGCTGCTCGGACATAACTTCGCAGAATTTACCAACCTGGCCGCCATATTACCAGAAGTATACGCCGAAGAAAAAAATAACTGGGCATAGGCACACCGCCGAAGCGCAATATAAAAAATGGACCGAAGGCAAAAGCCCCACGGTCCATTTTGCGCGAAGCAACGAGCCAAACTGGGGAGCTTGCTCACCAGTTTGGCGACTGCCGCGATCCGGCGAAGCCGGATGCACGAAGCTATTTAGCTCCGATTTGTGTGTCCAGCTTCTTTTTACAGTAAAAGAAGGCGGGGATCAGAAAGATATCGGCGCATATCCATGCCAGCGGATGCGCCATACAGATGCCGGTAAAGCCGAGCCATTTCGCCAGGCAGAGCCCGGCGAAGGTGCGGGCGCCCATTTCCATAATCCCGGCGGTGACGGCCAGACCGGAAAAGCCCATGCCCTGAATGGAAAATCGAACCGCATTTACAAGAGTCAGCAGGCAGTATCCGCCGCTGCAAAAGAGCAGGAAACGGTAAGCGTAATCGATGATTTCCGTTTGGGAGCTTTCCAGAAAGAGTAAGGACAGATCCCTGCCGGTGAAAATAATTATAACAAACAATACGGCTGAGGCGGCAAAGCCGCAGAGTGAAGCCAGGAGCAGGCCGCGGCCGATGCGGTCTGTCTTACCGGCGCCGGCGTTCTGACCAGCAAACGGTGCCATCGTCTGGCCCAGGGATTCGATGGGGCAGGCGACAAAGGCATTGATCCGCTGGGCGGCGGTAACACCGGCAACAACGGAAGCGCCAAGGCTGTTGACGGCAGTCTGTATCACCAGTGTGCCGATCGCTGTGATAGAATACTGTAATCCCATGGGGATACCCATTTTACAAAGGATTGCTGCATGTCTTTTTCTAAATTTCCATTCTTCCCGGGAGATTTTAAGGACCGGGAACTTTTTCTTCATATACCACAGGCAGATACCACCGGATACTGCCTGGGATATCACTGTGGCCAGAGCCGGCCCTTCCACACTCATATGAAATACAAGGATAAAAACCAGGTCCAGGACAATGTTGATGACCGAGGAAATGGCCAGAAACACGACCGGGGTTTTGCTGTCGCCCAGGGAGCGGATGATAGCTGCTAATATATTATAAAGAAACGTAAAGGGTATACCAAGAAAAATAATCAGTATGTAAATATAGGCGTAGCTAAATATTTCCTCCGGCGTATTCATAAGCTTAAGAATGGGGCGGCAGGCAATGGAAACGCCAAGGGTAAGCACGACTGAAAATGCTACGCACAGCCATGTGCTGTTAGCCACATAGCGCCGCAGATCGCTGTCATTGCGGGCGCCAAACATTTGGGCGACCGGGATGGCAAAGCCATTGCATACGCCGCTGCAAAAGCCGATAACCATAAAATTCAGGGAGGCCGTAGAACCGACGCCGGCCAGGGGATTAACGCCCAGCAGCTTTCCCACGATCATCGTATCCACCATGCTGTAAAACTGTTGAAACAGCATTCCCAGAAACATGGGGATCGCAAAGGATATTATTAATTTGAGTACAGAGCCTTTGGTCATATCTTTGGTCATAATTAAATACCTCATAAATTGGACAGAATTATTGTAACAGTTCAGAAGGCCGAACTTACGGTTTATTTGCAATTTGTAATTTTAGTGCATTATTATACTTGTATCAATAACAAAATGGAAGTATACTATAACAAAAGCGACAGAAAAGCATATCTGGGGGGAGCAGCGATGGCTAACGGAAATGACAGTGTTTTTACTGAGAATGGTCAGGAGATCCGTTCCAGAGGTACGGCCCAGTTTCCATGCGCCGTGTACCGCTGGAATCCGAAGATGACGTATATACGGTGGCATTGGCATGAAGAGTATGAATTTTCCGTGATAAAGAAGGGGCCTATGACGGTCTGCGCCGGGCAGCAGAGCTTCGTCCTTGAAACCGGCGACGGTCTTTTTATCAATTCCGGAACGATCCATCATATACCTTTCCAGGAGGTGGATGACTGTGACAAAATGGACATTGTATTTCACGGAAAGGTGGTCTATGGCTCTTATGACAGTGCTTTGTGGCAAAAGTATATGCGGCCCATGACAGCCTGTGCCGGTTTGGAGACTGTAGCGCTGCATCGGAATATTCCATGGGAGCGGCAGGTTCTGGACCTGTTGGAGCGGGCCGGCGCTTCGTGTGAAAGCTGTGAGGATGGGTATGAGTTTGATGTGAAGGAGGATTTGCTTCAGGTTTTTAAATTACTCTATAAAAATGGCCTTCCGGTAAGGTCCGGGGAAGCTGCTGACAGCAGCCGCGATACGGACCGGGTGAAGGAAATGCTTAACTTTATCCACAGCCATTACAGGGAGGGCATCCATCTGGCGGATATTGCCGCCAGCGCCAGCATATGTGAGCGGGAATGCCTCCGCTGCTTTAAGGAGCTGATCCGTCTGTCGCCAATTCAATATCTGATCCATTACCGCATTGAAAATGCCTGCCGGATGATCAAGGAGCTGCACTGTAATATTACAGAAATCTGTGAGGCCTGCGGTTTTGAAAGCCCCAGCTACTTTTCAAAAACGTTTAAGCGTATCGTCGGGTGTACTCCGAGGGAATATCGGAGCTGAACGGATGATTTGAACGGGGATTAAAGCGTAACAGTTCAGGGGAACGGATTGTTACTTTAAAGCAGCTAAAAAAATAATACGGCGTCCAAACAGCGGCAGCCGGTAATCATCTGGGAGGACTTTTTGTGTATACTTACACCTGGTATCAATGGCTTTTATTCTTTTTTATTTACTGTTTTTTCGGCTGGGTTTTTGAATCCACCTATGTTTCTATCTGCCAGAAACGGCTGGTCAACCGGGGCTTTCTGCATGCGCCCATGCTGCCGCTGTATGGCAGTGGGGCGATCCTTATATTATTTGTGTCGATCCCTGTAAAGGAGAACTGGCTTCTCGTCTATATTTTAGGGGCGCTGGCGGCCACGGTGCTTGAATATGTGACCGGGGTGTCCATGGAATTTTTATTTAAGGTACGCTATTGGGATTACAGTCATAAGCTGCTGAATTTTCAGGGGCAGATCTGTCTGACGTCCACACTGGCCTGGGGGGCGCTTTCTGTTTTATTGACAGAGTTTATCCACCGGCCGATCGAAGCGTTTGTTGTAGATAATATACCGGAGCTGGCAGGGATCATTATTTCCTTAGTTGTATTGGCAATCTTTCTTGCAGATCTGGTCGTTTCTTTCCGCGATGCAATCAAGCTGAGAGGTATACTGGAAAAGATGACCGAGGTGCGGGAGGAGATCGAGGCGTTGCAGAAGCGTCTTGGGGAGCTTTCCCAGGAAAAGCTGGAGCAGTTGGATGCGATTAAAGAGGAAAGCTTTGAGTGGCTTACCGGTCTGAAGGATGGCGGCGCAGAGCGTATGGCTTCCAGAAAGCGGGCGGCTGAGGAGGCCTTCGGCAGTCTGAGTGAAGATATCCGGGCACAACTGGAACAGCGTATGGAGCACTTCAGAGCCAGCTATAAGAGCATGAAGGTACGCCCCTATAATGTAAAATATTCGATTTTAAAGCGTAATCCGTCAGCCGCTTCCAAAAAGTTTGAAGCAGCATTAAATGAGTATAAAAAGCGTGTCATGGAGAAAAAAGGAAAGTGATTTTATGAATAACAGACAACGGACATATTTTCAGAGGGAAATCCGCAGGCTTATGGAGGCTGGGGAGGTGCGGAAAATGGAACGTTTTATACAGCACGGCTCCGTTACATGTTTAAGTCACAGCCTGGATGTGGCAAAGGGAAGCTATGCCCTTGCCTGCCTGCTGCGGCTCCATGTGGACTCACGCGCTCTTATACGGGGAGCGCTGCTCCACGATTATTTCCTTTATGACTGGCATGAAAAGGATAAGAGCCACAGGCTCCATGGCTTTCGTCATCCGGGCTTTGCCCTGAAAAATGCCCGCCGGCATTTTAATCTCAGTCCCATCGAGGAGGAGATCATACGAAAGCACATGTGGCCATTGACCATAATTCCGCCCACATGCAGGGAAGCAGCCATTGTCTGTCTCGTGGATAAATATTGTTCAACCCGGGAAACCGTGTACGGCTTCCGGAACCGTCTGCTGCGCTCCGGTGCAGTTTAGGTATTGCGCTGATGCGCAGGCAGAGCGCACGAATAGAAAGGAGCCGATCATGGCCAAGTCAAAGGAGATTAAAACAAATGCCATGCGCTTTCTGGACCGTCAGAAGGTCGACTATGAGGTTATCCAGTATGAATGCGATGCGTTTACCGATGGTGTTGCCGTGGCCAAAAAGACCGGCGTGCCGGTGGAACAGTCATTTAAAACACTTGTGACCGAGGGAAAGAGCAGAAATTATTATGTATTTGTCCTTCCTGTGGATCAGGAGCTGGATTTAAAGGCGGCGGCCAGGGCCGTGGGAGAGAAGTCTGTGGAAATGATCCATGTTAAGGATATTCAAAGTATTACGGGCTATATTCGGGGCGGCTGCAGCCCGCTGGGAATGAAAAAGAACTACAAGACGGTGGTGGATGAAAGCGCCCGCAGCTTTGACTGGATCGCTGTCAGCGGCGGCCGGATCGGATCGACGATAAAAATAGCGCCGGAAGCCCTGGTGAAAGTGACGGGGGCTGTATGCGTGCCGGTGGCCGAGGCGCGGTTGGACCGGAATGAAAATGAGGGATGCGGCTAAAGTTCCGGGGCATGGCCCTGAAGCGCAGCGAAGAAACACCGCCCGGGGGCACGGCCAGGTCGTGCCCCCGGGCCACGTTTAGTAGATGAAGTGGATTTTTCCGGCCTCGCACCACACCTCGATTTCTTTTCTCGGGTGATAGGTTTCACCGTCAGTATGCACCGCATAAGGATGCTCCAGTACAAGCTTCATATGCTTGTATCGGATATTTTCGATGCCTTTAAAGCGCACATGCTTTCCTTTAAATGCAAAGAGCAGCTTGCAGGCAAGACCGGGCTTGGATATACCATGGACGATGCAAAGGTCCAACTGGCCGTCGTCGGGAACAGCTTTCGGGGCAAACTTAAAACCGCCGCCCTCGTAGGGCAGGTTATGGCTGGCGGCAAAATAGAGTTTGTCCAGATGGAAAAAGCGGCTGCCGTCCAGGGTGATGGAAACCGTCTGCGGCTGGATACGCAGGAGCTTGTCGATGGCGATAAGCATGTAGGTCAGCTTGCCAAGGTGGATAAAATTAAGTACATTTTTTATTTTGGAGTGCAGCGCTTCATCGGTGATATAAGCGTCATAACCGATACCACTGCTGACAATAAAGCGTTTGGGCTTTTTGCCCGGAGCTTTGACGACGCCGCAGTCCAGCCATGCTTCGTGCTTTTCGTCCAGAATGCTTTTAAGTCTTTCCACGGGCGTGCATCTGCGTGGAAGATAGGCACGGGCGAAATCATTGCTGGAGCCTGTGGGAATGTAGGCCAAAGTAACCAGTTCTGTGTTATAAAGACCGTTGACCGCCTCATTGAGCGTGCCATCGCCGCCGAGGATAATAAGGGTCAGCGGCTTTTTTGCGTCTTCGCAGAGCTGGCGCACAATCTGTGTGCAGTGGCCGCTGTATCGGGTTAAAAATGCTTTATAGCGGTATTGGTGCTCATCCAGCCAGGGCTTGATCTCCTGGGTCCATATACGTTTTCCTTTTCCGGTCTGGGACCTTGGATTGATGATAAAATAGGCGTTGACCATGGCGCTTATCTGGAATAATCGAAAAGTTCGATACGCTCACCGGCAGGACCGCGGAAGAATATATTTTTGACGCCATTGGGATAGAAATCCGGCATTTTTGAGATTTCTTCCGTTTCAAATACGATTCCTTTGGCCTTTAACTGCTCAACCAGCGCTTCGATGCCCTGGACATTAAGTGCCACATGATCCACCACGCCGGCGTGATCTACGGCGCCGCTTTGCACAAATTCGATGATACATCCGCCGCATTCGACAAACTCCAGGCACAGATCGCCAATGGCGTAGCTGTAAAATGAGCGGAAGCCCAGGTTATTCATGTAAAACTCAGCGCATTTCTTTGCATCGTCGGTCATAATCCCGATGTGGGCCAGACCGGTGACTAAACAATCTTTCATTATTATGTACCTCCCGTATCCTGATATATTATTTGCACAGGCAAAGCTCTGTAAGCTTTGACTCTCAGGTTTAGTATATCAGACTGGCAGAGAAATTACAATCATCCGTATATAACGGACGCGGCAAATTTCATTTCGGCATTTTGGCGTCAAAATGTATGTTTATTAGGATAAAACTGTTAAGTTGTACGAATAATTGTCGAAAGCGGGGAAATACAGGAAAAAATAGGGTGACATAATCTTGATAATGTACGTACAGTGAAGACAATGTGTGTCTGACATATACATAAAATGACGCCCGTTTTGCCTCAACTTGCATTTTTGATCGCTAAAATCGTTGACAAATGAAACAAAACAAAGTATTATATGATACAAAGTTTCTGCTTTTGAGGCGGATAACTTTATAGCTTCAAAAATTAGGAGGATAAGTATTATGAAAAAAGTATTAAGTTTATGCTTAGTGCTCGTGATGGTGCTTTCTTTGGCAGCCTGCGGCGGTAACTCTGCTCCGGCTGAGACAAAGGGCAGCGATGCACAGACAAATGCAGCCGAAACAAAACCGGCTGAGACAAACGCAGCGGATACAAGCGCCGCTGACGATACACAGGCTCCGGATGCCGGCGAAACACAGGCCCCGGCTGCCACAGGAGACACCGAGGAATATATTATCGGTGGTATGGGCCCTCTGACCGGCTCTGCAGCTTCCTACGGTATTTCTGTTAAGCAGGGTGCCGAGGTTGCTATTAATGAGATTAATGCCGCCGGCGGTGTGGTTGTAGATGGCAAGACTTACACATTCAAGCTGGAGTTCGCAGATGATGAAGCCAGCGAAGATAAAGCGATCAATGCTTTTTACAGCCTTGTAGATAAAAAGATCCAGGCGCTGGTAGGTGCAACGACCAGTGGTGCCAGCATCGCTATTTCTGATCTGACATACGAAGAAGGGATACTTCAGGTAACGCCATCCGGTTCCGCCATTGACTGCGCTAAGAACCCGAATGCATTCCGTATCTGCTTCACAGACCCGCTCCAGGGTGAGACGATGGCTGATTTCATCTATAATGATCTCGGTTACACAAAGGTTGCTGTTATGTACAGTAATACAAGTGATTATGGTGTAGGTATCAAGGATGCCTTCGAGGCGAAGTTTGAAGAACTTGGCGGTTCGATCGCCGCTTCCGAAGCTTTTGGCGACAACGATGTGGATTTCAATACACAGTTGACCAAGATCAAAGGAACCGACGCTGAAGCCATTTTTGTACCTGGTTATTATCAGGCGGCTACATATATTACAAAACAGGCTGCTGATATGGGCCTTGAGCTTCCGTTCCTTGGCAGTGATGGCTGGGATGGTGTTCTTGGCACTGTAACCGATGCTTCTACAGTTGAAGGTGCTATTTTCCTGAGTCCGTTCTTTGCAGCGGATACCAACGAAAATGTTGTTAAGTTTGTAGATGCTTATAAGGCCGCTTATAATGCCACTCCAGACCAGTTTGCAGCAGACTCCTACGATGCCGTTTACGTGATCAAGGCTGCCATGGAAAAAGCCGGCAGTATTGAAAGTGATGCGATGATCGCAGCGATGACCGAAATCTCCGTAGCCGGTCTGACCGGTGCCGGTTCTGAAATCACCTTCACTGCTGAGGGTGAGCCGAACAAGGGCGCTATGTTCATTCAGATCAAGGATGGCCAGTATACAGATTATAAGGCAAACAAATAATTCGCAGATATAACGGATTTTGGACGGCGTGTTCGAGGTGGCACGCCGTCTTTTCTCTGTAATAAAATAAAAACGGTTGCTTTTTCATAAAATTTATCGGATAATAAATAAATGAAAGAACTTAAGAAGAAAGGCGGAGGGCGATGGATTTACTCATAAACATTGTTGAACAGCTAATCAACGGTCTGCGGACCGGAAGCATTTATGCTTTGATTGCCCTTGGGTACACCATGGTATATGGTATTGCAAAGATGATCAACTTTGCCCATGGAGATATTATCATGGTCGGGGCGTACTCTCTCTATGTATTTTACGGAATTTTAAAGCTGCCTGCGGCGGCAGCCATTATTTTAACGATTGTTGTGTGCGCGGTGCTGGGCGTAGTCATTGAGAAGGTGGCTTACAAGCCGCTGCGTAACGCACAGCCTCTGGCCGTATTGATTACGGCCATCGGTGTCAGCTTCCTGCTGCAAAATCTTGCACTGCTGATTTTTAAGGCAACACCGATTCCATTTGGTTCCATGATCAAGGTTCCGGCAGTAAAGCTGGGAGGCATACATATTTCCGGGATCACGGTAGTGACCCTGATCGTTACAGTTATTTCCATGATTTTACTGACCCTGTTCATCAACAAAACGAAAGCCGGGCGGGCCATGCGTGCGGTGTCTGAGGATAAAGGGGCTGCTGAGCTTATGGGCATCAGTGTGAACCGGACCATATCCCTGACTTTTGCCATCGGTTCTGCGCTGGCTGCTGTGGCCGGACTTTTGTTTATCTGTCAGTATGAATCCCTGCAGCCGACGCTTGGCGCTCTGCCGGGTATCAAGGCCTTTGTAGCCGCAGTGCTTGGCGGTATCGGCAGCGTTCCGGGCGCCATGCTTGGCGGTATTCTCCTTGGCATTATTGAAAGTATTTCAAAGGCTTATATTTCCACACAGTTGGCCGATGCCATTGTATTTGGCGTGCTTGTGATCGTGCTTCTTGTGAAGCCGTCAGGCCTGCTTGGCAAGCTTCATATCGAGAAAGTGTAGGTGAGACAGATGAAGAACAAAAAATATCAGAAGCTTTTGATAAATATTGCTATTGCTGTCGTCGTCTATGTCCTGGTAATGATCGTTATCCAGTTCGGTCTGGTAGGCCGGCAGATGCTCTCACTGATCACGCCCGTATGTACCAATGTAATGCTGGCTGTATCGCTTTGTCTGATTGTCGGCTTTTTAGGCGAGCTGACGCTGGGTCACGCAGGTTTTATGTCCATTGGCGCTTATGCCGGCGCTCTTGTGACCCTGAATGTGCCGCTGCCAGGCTGGTTATCGCTGATCCTTGGCCTGTTCGTGGGCGGTATTGTGGCGGCTGCGGCCGGTGTGATCATCGGTATGCCGGTACTGCGTCTGCGCGGCGACTATCTGGCCATCGTCACACTGGGCTTTGGCGAGATCATCAAGTCTGTGTTTAATACGATCGGTATCACCGGCGGCGCTAAAGGGCTCTCCGGGATCAAGCCGATGACCAATTACAAAAACTTTACCCTTGTGTATATACTGACGATCATTGTCATTGTTGTTACTGCAAATCTGGTCAAATCCCGCCAGGGCCGTGCCATCTGCGCCATCCGTGACAACTATATCGCAGCCGAAGCCGCAGGTATCAAGGTGAGCCGGTTTAAGGTGATGGCGTTTGTTATTTCCGCATTTTTCGCCGGTGTAGCGGGTGTGGTTTACGCTCACAATATCGGTATTTTAAAGCCGGTGAATTTTGACTATAATACATCCATTGAGATACTTGTTATGGTTGTGCTGGGTGGTATGGGTAGTATCCGCGGCTCCATTATCGCTGCCGTGATCCTGACACTGCTGCCGGAGCTTTTGAGGAGTGTAGCCGACTACCGTATGCTCGTTTACGCCATCGTCCTCATTGCCATGATGCTGTTTAATAATTCCAAGTTCAAAGCAACGCTGGTAGACCGCAAAAATATGCGCAAGGCCGGCAAAGTTTCAAAGGAGGCGTGAGAATATGGCATTACTGGAAGTACGTAATCTTGGCATTTCCTTTGGAGGCCTGAGGGCTGTGGACAGTCTGGATATGAAAATCGATAAAGGGCAGCTTTACGGGCTGATCGGCCCCAACGGCGCCGGAAAAACGACGGTATTTAACCTGCTGACCGGTGTGTACCATCCCAATGAAGGCATTATCCAGTTGGACGGGGAAAATATGGTAGGTAAAAAAACTGTGGAGATCAATAAGGCGGGCATTGCCAGGACCTTTCAGAATATACGGTTATTTAAAAATATGACGGTGCGCGATAATGTGAAGGTGGGCCTTCATAACGAGTACAGCTACGGTCTGTTTTCCGGTATACTGCGTCTGCCGGCCTACCATAAGGTAGAAAAGCAGATGGATGAGCGGGCCATGGACCTTCTGGAGGTGTTCGGTCTGGACGGTGAGGCGGATAATATGGCCGCGAACCTTCCCTACGGCAAGCAGAGAAAGTTGGAGATTGCACGCGCGCTGGCCACAGGTCCCAAGCTGCTTTTGCTGGACGAGCCGGCGGCCGGTATGAATCCCAACGAAACCGATGAGCTGATGAAGATGATCCAGTTCGTCCGTGAGAAGTTCGATATGACGATCCTGCTCATTGAGCATGATATGAAGCTGGTGGCCGGTATATGTGAGGAGCTGACGGTGCTCAATTTTGGTACAGTACTGGCGCAGGGAAAAACCAGCGAGGTACTCAACGACCCGAAGGTTATTACGGCATATCTTGGGGAATAGGAGTAACAGTTCAGACAGGTATGCGCATTTACTGCGCATACCGTACAAAAACGTGAATTTTACGGGCATATGGCCCATCGCGCAGCGATTTTAAATGGCCATATGCGTAACAGTTCAGCTTGTCTGAACTGTTACGAATAGGAGGAAAAGAAGCTTATGGCAATGCTTGAAATTAAAGATCTGGAAGTCTATTACGGCGTGATTCAGGCCATAAAGGGTGTTTCCTTTGAAGTCAATGAAGGCGAGGTTATTGCCCTTATTGGCGCCAATGGTGCCGGAAAGACGACGATTTTACATACTGTGACCGGCCTGATCCCATCGAAGGCCGGGAAGGTGATTTTTGAAGGGCAGGATATAACAAAGCTGCCCGGGCATAAAATAGTTACAAAGGGGATCGCCCACGTGCCCGAAGGCCGGCGGGTGTTCGCGCAGCTTAGTGTTTACGAGAATCTCAAGCTGGGCGCCTATACCCGGAAGGATAAAACGGAGATCGAGGAGTCTTTGGAAATGATCTATAAACGGTTTCCAAGACTTAAGGAGCGTCGCACGCAGCTCGCCGGAACCTTAAGCGGCGGCGAGCAGCAGATGCTGGCCATGGGCCGGGCGCTTATGAGCAAGCCCAGAATCATCCTTATGGATGAGCCGTCCATGGGACTTTCGCCGATCTTTGTTAATGAGATATTTGATATTATCCAGGAGGTCAGCGCGGCGGGAACGACGGTGCTGCTTGTGGAGCAAAACGCCAAGAAGGCGCTGTCCATTGCCGACAGAGCCTATGTGCTGGAAACCGGCAACATTACGTTGAGCGGGGATGCCAGTGAGCTTATGAACGATGACTCGGTGAAGAAAGCATATCTTGGAGAATAATAGGGGAGGGTTTCTCATGGAAAAGCGCAATAACATTGTGATCACCATTGCACGGCAGTACGGCAGCGGCGGAAAGACTATTGGCCGGATGCTGGCAAAGGAATTGGGCTTTAACTGTTACAGCCGTGAGATTTTGCGGCTGGCATCGGAGGACAGCGGGATCAATGAGCAGTTGTTCGGCAAGGTGGATGAGAAGATGAAGCTGGGCCTTTTGCAGAAGCTGGCCAATGTGACGAGCATTTATAATGGTAAGCTGATCCCGCCGGAGAGCGATGATTTTGTCACCAATGACAATCTGTTCAATTATCAGGCCAAGGTGATCAAGCATCTGGCGGAGACGGAAAACTGTGTGATCGTGGGCCGCTGTGCAGACTTTGTCCTTCGCAATTACGAAAATTGCCTGAGTATTTTCGTTCACGGCTCCAAGGAGTTTTGCCTGGCCCGGGCCATGGAGCGCAACAGCATGACCACGAAGGAAATGCAGCGGTTTATAGATAAGACGGATAAGTTCCGCGGGGATTACTATAAGTATCATACCGGGCACAACTGGTACGATGCGCGCAATTATGACCTTTGCCTGGACAGCAGCGAATTGGGCTTCGAGCGGTGCGTGGAAGCGATCAAGGCGCATATGGCGGTACGGTTTGAAGGTTATGATATGCCTTATTTGAATAAATAATGGATTTCGGAAGGATGTTTTATACATACCTTCCGTTTTCCATGATAGGAGGCGCGCGTGTCTAAAACGGAGTTTTTCGGCGCGCGCTGGTAACAGAAATGATAAAAGGTAACAGTGCGTCCTTTGAACTGTTACGATAAAAGCAGGTGAATGAAGTGCGAAATACATTTATACATGGTGTGAGAAGCGGGCTGCCCATCGGCCTGGGATATTTTCCCGTAAGCTTCACTTTTGGATTTTTGACGGTGGCCGGAGGTCTGCCGCTGTGGGCCGGTGTGCTCATATCCCTGACCAATCTGACCAGCGCCGGACAGTTTGCAGGGATGAATCTGATCATCGCGGGGGCTGGTTATGGGGAAATAACGTTGACGACACTGGTCGTTAATTTAAGATATATGCTGATGTCGCTGTCCTTATCGCAGAAAATCGATGCGAAAATACCTACATGGCAGCGTTTGATCTTTTCTTTTGGTATTACAGATGAGACTTTTGTTGTGGCATCCATGGAGCGGCGGCCGCTGAAAGCCGCCTATATGTTCGGGCTGATCTTACTGCCCATCGTGGGCTGGAATTTGGGAACACTTTGCGGCGGCTGCGTATCGTCCGTCCTTCCCGAGGCGCTGCAAAGCGCCATGGGCATCGCCTTATATGCTATGTTCATCGCCCTGATCGTGCCGGCAGCCAGAGAATCCCGCAAGGTATTACTGATCATCGTGATTGCAGTGGCTATCACATGTGTGCTGCGGTATGTGCCTGCGTTTGGCTTTATATCTTCCGGTTTTCGGATTATTATAGCTACCGTGGGGGCTGCGGCAGTGGGCGCCTGGTTATTCCCAAAAGATGATGAGGACGAGGAGGATCATTGTTATGAGTACCAGTAGAATTTTAATCTGCATTGCGCTGATGGCGCTTGTGACCTATATTCCAAGAGTACTGCCGGTGACGGTATTTCGCAAGCCGATCAAATCCCGCTTCATCCGTTCGTTTCTCGATTACACGCCGTATGCCGTGCTTGGCGCCCTCACCTTTCCGGAAATTATTTATTCCACGGGCAATTATGTGTCGGCATTGGCGGGTACGGCTGTTGCCATGATTCTGGGGTATTTCCGGAAAAGTCTCGTGGTCGTGGCAGTGGCGGCCATAGCGGCCGTCTATTTTGTGGAAGTGCTCATGTCCTGCGGAATGTGAGCGGCGGCGTGGCTGCTGTTTGATGGCTTCCAGTGAATAGAAAACGGGCGCAGCCGGCGTTGCAGACCGGACAGGAATCTTGTGGCAGGCGTGTTTTTGGCGGCGGCTCCGGATGGATTTGGGAATTGTATGCTGCGGGAATTTAGTGTATACTGTAAGTGTTGCTATATAAGAGTGCAGAGTGAAATCCCGGGAGATTTAACAGCCGGGCCATCGCTGTACGCGGCTTATAGATTTTGATGGAGGTGTACTCAATGAGTCGTATGCTGGTCGTTGTAGATATGCAGAATGATTTTATAGATGGTGCGCTGGGCACGGCGGAGGCTGTGGCCATAGTACCGAAGGTGATCGAGAAGATCAAAGGCTTTAAAGGCCAGGTATTATATACAAGAGATACACATGATGACAGTTATATGGATTCGCTGGAAGGCCAAAAGCTTCCGGTGCCCCACTGTGTTTACAAGACGGAAGGCTGGCAGCTACAGCCGGAGATCGGCCAACTGGCCAGGGAAGCGGGCAGTCTGATCTTTGACAAGCCGACATTTGGTTCCTTAGGCCTGGCGGGATGCTTAAGCGGGATCGCCAAGGTGGCAAAGATCGATGAGATCGAGCTGGTAGGGCTGTGCACGGATATATGTGTCATTTCCAATGCTCTGCTGCTGAAAGCCACGCTGCCGGAGACAAATATTGTTGTGGATAGCAGTTGTTGTGCCGGGGTAACGCCGGGAAGCCATGAAACCGCATTGCAGGCCATGGCGGCATGCCAGGTGGAGATACGGTAATGTCAGGAAAATTAAAAGGCGGCAGCTCTAAGGATATACTGGAGCTGGATTTTGTATCGGACGCTCAGGGGCGTATCGATTATGAGCTGCACCGGATGGACCGGAAGACTTTGAGTATTCATATCGGTGACAGCGGGCAGGTCATTATCAAGTCGCCGGCCATGGTTCCCAAAGGCGATATACGGCAGATGGTGCTGGAAAAGGCGGACTGGATACGGGAAAAATCGGCGGCGGCCACGGCCATTGCCAAAAAGAAGGTGGTCCATCGTTTTGCCCAGGGAGAACCCTTTTTATATTTGGGCCGGCAATATCCTCTGCATATACGGTATGATACCGATGTGCGGCGGATCTGTGTGGCGCTCACCGGCAATCAGTTGGTGATCCAGACGCCGGTGCTGGATAAAAAAATGATGGAGGCCGCGGTTTCTTTGTGGTATCGGGAAAATGCCCTGAAGCTGATGCAGCAGCGGGTGGAATATTATGTAAACTCCGTTGGACAGCGGCCCGAGAAAGTGCTTTTGCGGGAACAGAAAAGCCGTTGGGGGAGCTGCAACAGTAAACGGGAGCTGCGGATGAACTGGAAGCTGATCATGGCGCCGCCCAGAGTGCTTGATTATGTTGTTGTTCACGAGCTGTGCCATTTGAAGGAAATGAACCATTCCGCCAGATTTTGGGCGGAGGTGGAAAAGATATTGCCGGATTACAAGGAGTGCCGGCAGTGGTTGAAGGAATTTGGAGGTCTGCTGGATTTTTCAGTGGTCTGACCGTAGAGCGTGAAGGGAGATGTACATAGTGGATCTGAATACGAAAAAGGTTTTGAATAATGGCGTGGAGATGCCGGTATTTGGTCTGGGTGTCTATAAATCCGCCGGTGAAACAAAGCAGGCGGTTTTAGATGCATTGGAGGCTGGTTACAGACATATCGATACGGCTGCGCTCTATAATAATGAACAGATGGTGGGGGAAGCTATTAAAGAGAGCGGTATCCCGCGGGAAGAAATTTTTGTGACGACGAAGCTTTGGAACGACGATATGAGAAATGGCACTCAGATGGAAGCTTTTGAAAAAAGTCTGCACCTGCTGGATATGGATTATGTGGACCTGTATCTGATCCATTGGCCGGTATCCTCGGCGCTGGAGGATTCATGGAAGGTGCTGGAGCAGATATATAAAGAAGGCCGCGCCCGCGCCATCGGCGTCAGCAATTGCCATATGGAGCATCTTATGCGGGTGATGGCCGTGGCCAGTGTGGTTCCTGCTGTAAACCAGATTGAATGTCATCCGTACCTGAGCCAGAAGCCTTTGCGTACCTTCTGCAATAACCTGAGTATCGAGGTGACGGCATGGTCGCCGCTGGGGCGCGGCCGTGTGCTGGAGGACGAAACGATTATGGCGTTGGCCGCGAAATATGGAAAAACGCCGGCACAGATCGTATTGCGCTGGGAGGTCCAGGAAAATATTATTGTGATCCCAAAGTCCGTCCATAAGGCGCGGATCATAGAAAATGCCGGAGTTTTTGATTTTGCCCTGGATGCCGGGGATATGAAGCTGATGAACGGGCTGAATAAGGATCTGCATTTTGGAACGAGCCCGGATGATTTTGAATCCAAGCAATGGTAAAAGAGGGAGAACGGATGAAAATACTTGTAGTGCTGCCGGTAGAACACCGGCATAAGGAAATATTCAAACGTGCGGCCGGGGATGCGGAAGTTATTTTCTGCTCGGAACCGTCCGAATATAAAGCTGTGCTTCGGGATGTGGATGCGGTCATCGGCAATGTGCCGGTGGAGATGCTCAGGGGCTGCGAACAGCTTCGCTGGATTCAGTTGAATAATGCCGGTACGGAAGGGTTTTGTGAGCCGGGTGCGCTGCCGGAGACGACGGTGATCACCAATGCCACAGGCGCCTATGGCCTGGCGATTTCCGAATTTATGCTAGGGATGCTTTTAATGCTCTATAAGCATTTGGATCATTATTATGACCAGCAAAAGGCGCAGATTTGGGGGCGGATCGAGCCGGGCAAAGGAACAGACCCGATGATCTCGGGAAGTACGACGTTAGTGATCGGCCTGGGAGATATCGGCACCACCTTTGCAAGAAAAATGGATGCTCTGGGCAGTAAGGTCATCGGTATCCGAAAAAGCGCGGCGCCAAAGCCGGAGTTTGTGCAGGAGCAGTATACGATGGATGCATTGCCGGATATTATCGGGCAGGCGGATATCGTGGCCATGAGCCTGCCGGGCTATGCGCAGACGCGCCATGTGATCAATAAGGATATGCTTAAGCTTATGAAGAAAAATGCTGTGCTTATTAATGTGGGCCGGGGAATGTCGGTGGATTCCATGGCATTGTGCGAAGCGCTCCATGAAGGCCGCATTGCCGGAGCCTGTCTGGATGTGACGGAGCCGGAGCCGCTGCCGGCGGACCACCCGCTCTGGAGCGCGCCCCACGTTCTGATCACGCCCCACGCTTCCGGAGGCTTCGCTGTGGAGGCAACTCTGGAGAAGGTCGTGGCGCTGAGTGCGGGAAATGTTGCACGGTTTGTAAAAGGGGAAGCGCTGGAAAACGTGGTGGATCGATCGACCGGATATGTGCGTCGATAAAATAAGCCGCTGTCTCAAAGATGACTGCCGGGATGGGCAGATTACTTTGGACAGCGGCTTTTTTTGTGTGGCCTGCGAAGTTGCAGGTATGTCTGAAAAATACGCAGATCGGCCGGATATGTTGCGATGATATATCTATTTATATTCATATGTATTATTTTCTATTTTATCTTTTGTAGTTGGGGTGTGTGATTAGGCGGTCATCTGTTCTTCAATTTTAGTGACTCTGTCTTCCAAATTATCCACGCGCTTTTGAAGCAATGCATTATTACTGTCTTCTAAACGGGTGATGCGATAGTACTGGATCAGTTCATTAACCTGAGTCTGGAGTTTCTCAAACTTCTTTTCCAGATAATTCTGGCTGATACCAATTTCATCAAGCAGAAGTGTTGTGCGGGATTCGACTTTTTGATCTAAATCGTTAATACGTTTATCCATAGCGATAAAACGTTCATCAATAGTCTCAAACCGTTCATCCATAGAATCCAGCCGATGGTTGATCGCATCAAATTTGGGATCAAAATAGGCTTTGAGCATTTCCATATCGTTATTATCCAACATGTTATTTCCTCCCTTCCTTCCAAATTCCTGAGTTCATCAGGTAGGTTAATTATAAGCTAAGGAAGGGAGGAAGTCAATTTGGAATAAAGCCAAAAATTGTCGGCTGATTTTGGTGTATTTTGTATTTGCGTTTTATGATGTGCGAATTTTCGCCCGGCGGCTAAAGTGCAATTAATTACCTTTGCTGCTCAGTGGATTGCCGCCGTCCTCCCAAAAAGGATTGTTGTCCGGCGCACATTGTCCTCCGGCCACATAGCTGGAGTTTTGTTTGATCATTTCTTTGGGCTCGGTTTCCAGATCATGGTCCGGTCTGGCCTTTTCGTTATTCACATTGCGGTTTTTTGCATGGTGGTTTGTGGGGCTGTGGGTCAGGTGTTGTTTTATATCACTCATATAATCCGTCCTTCTTATTCTGATTTTAGCGAGCAACAAGCCAAAGCCAGGTACGCTTGACCTTGGCGGCTGCCGCGAGTGCTCATTGATGCGAAATTAATGCAATGCTGTACTAGGGTCAAGTACTCCGCACAGCGTGGTGTATGGCTTTGTCTCATAGTTTTGCCGGATCGGATAATATTTATGCAGCAGTTTCGCGGATCTGTACGGCTATGACTTATATGACTGCTCAAAGGAACCAAACGTTTACTGGATGATGCCATATTCCGATAAATTTTTCTGATAGCCCTATCAGTTATTCTTACTTTATGGCCCCCAAATGCGATGCTATAATTAATCCATAAAGGTGCAGCTATGCGGGATATGACTGCCTGGAATGGCAGGAGATGCCTGTTACGCGCTTATAAAATTGGGAGGTGAAGGTATGCCACCGGTAATTGACAGGAAAAAATGTGTAAAGTGTGGCTATTGTGCACAGATATGTCCATTGGACGTGATCAAGGTGATCGAAAAGGAAGATTTCAAGGATATTGTTGTAAAATACCCGGATGAGTGTTGGCATTGTCGTGCCTGTGAGAAGGATTGTAAGGCGGATGCCATTCGTATTCGTTATCCATTATCGCATCTGATGCTGCATATGGAGCCGGACAGGGAGGGAAGAAAATGACAGTAAAAATCAGAAATGAGATTGTTAAAACCGATTTTTTGATCGTGGGCGGCGGTATCGCTGGATTACAGGCGGCCATTGCGGCAGGCGAAAAAGGGATTGATGTTGTTGTGGCGGAAAAGGCAGATACACGAAGATCCGGCTGCGGAGCCAATGGAAATGACCATTTTGCCTGCTATATTCCCGAATGTCATGGCGATGATTTCGATCTGGTGCTCCGTCAGGTAAATATGACGATGGATGGCGGACCGTGGCAGGACCCGTCCATGATGAAGCTGTGGCTGTCCAGAAGCTATGAGGTGGTCCAGAAATGGGAGTCCATCGGGATCAATATGCGCCCCACAGGCAAATGGAATTTTGAGGGCCATTCTGTGCCGGGCAATCAGCGGTATCATCTGAAGTTTGACGGTAAAAATCAAAAGAGTGCTTTGACGCAGGCAGCTATTGCCAATGGCGCCAGAATTATGAATAAAACCGTGGTCAATGAAATTCTCACCGGTGATGACGGCCGGGTGGTAGGCGCCATTGCTGTGGATATTTCCCAGGATGCGCCGGAGATGGTTATTATCCAGACCAAGTCTATTTTGATCGCGGCAGGTGCAGCATCCCGTCTGTATCCGGGGATCACACCGGCCTATATGTTTAATGACGCTGGCTGCCCGGCCAATACCGGCGCCGGACAGGCGATGGCATATCGTGCCGGCGCGCGGCTTGCCAATCTGGAGATGGCGGGCGGCCATGCAGGTCCAAGATATTTTGCCAGAGGCGGCAAGGGTACGTGGATTGGATTGACCAGCGATATCCACGGGAAATGCATAACACCGTATCAGGATAAGCCCTCCCGTCAAAACGGGGACATCGCATCGGATATATGGCCGGGCTCCTACCGTGACCGGATGCGTGATGGTACCGGGCCATCCTATATGAACTGTACAGAAACGACCGATGAAGATCTGGATTACATGCTCCATGAGGCTATGGTCAGCGAAGGTATTGATTCCCTCACCGACCAATTGGATCAGCGCAATATCAGCCTGAGAGATTCCATGATCGAATTCGGCTCCTACAATATCGGATTGTCGACGCAGGGAATCGACATCGATATCCATGCCATGTCCAGTATTCCCGGCCTGTATGCTGCCGGCAATGTTGTGGGCAATGTCAAGGGAAATGTGTCCGGTGCGGCCATTATCGGCATGGTAGCCGGTGAACATGCCGCCGAATATGTGAAAACGGTGGATGAAGTATCGGTGGAAGCGCATCCGCTGGTTGCCGAAAAGCAGGCGCTTTATACACGGCTGATGGAGGGCGGCAAGGGCGCTCATTGGAAAGAAGCGGCCTCCACACTGCAAAATATTATGAATGACTATGCCGGGCTTTATGTCCGCTCCGAGAGTCTGCTCACTGCGGGACTTACTTATTTAAGACAGCTTAAGGCGGAAGCCCTTGACAGTCTTGGCGCCGAAAATGCCCATGAGCTCATGCGGACATTGGAAATACTGGACCTGATCGATATCGGGGAGCCTCTGTTTTTAATGGCATTAAACCGTAGGGAGACGCGGGCCAGCCATAAGCGTTCCGATTATACATATACCAATATGCTGCTCAATGATAAGTTCCAGACCATTGAAAAGCATGGGGATGAGGTCGTACTGGATTATAGAGCCCGCTGGTAATTGGTAACGGTTTACGGGCGGAGCTGGAACTAGAGGGATTAGGGATGGCAGACTTGTCTCAGCCCCCCGTAAACAGTTTCAATATTGGCGGTTATCCGAAGGTGAGGAAGCCTTCTTTGGGCGGCAGCCCGGGCATATCCAGATGATCAAATATAAACCTGAGAGCCTTGAGTGGCTTGTTCATATCCTTTTGTTTTGGATAGACCAGATGGATAGTTAGATCCTGCCGCTCGTCGCCAATCAAATAAGCGTGTACCTGGCCGGTGCGGATCTCATCCCAAAAGGCCAGCGCCGAAGTCAGTGCCAGGCAATTGTGCTTGAGCACTGATTTTTTTATGATGGAAACACTGGTGCTTTCCCAGCGTTTGTGAATGTTGATGGTACTGTTGTGGATCATGGCGTCCAGCATTTTACGCTGGTAGCTGCCCTCTTCGTGGAGGGAGAAGGTCTGTCCGTCCAATTCCTCCGGGCGGATATGGTTCCGGGAATACAGCTCATGGCCTTTCGGGCAGATCAGTGTCAGATAATCATGGGCCACAGGGATATTGATCAGGTCATTATTTTGAGATTTACCGGTCATAATCCCCACATCGATATCAAAGGAAAGGAGCTTTTGCTCAATCTGGCTGTCGGAGGTGGAGACGACAGAGAAATCATTGTCCGGGCAGCGAAAATTCAGGCTGTCCATCACTTCCGCGACGATGGAATCGTCAAAGTAAGGGGTCACGCCCATCCGGAAGGGAATGACCCTGCTCAGGTGGAGCATTTCCTCCTCCATGGCGTCAAAACGCGCCACTATATCTCTGGCCCGTTCTAATAAAATACGGCCGTTAGGCGTGATATACAGCTTTTGCGAAATACGCTCGAAAAGCCGTGTCTGATAGTGGGTTTCCAGCTCCCGGATCATCTGGCTGACCGATGGCTGGGAAATATAAAACTTGGCCGCGGCAATGCTCATTTTGCCGCTTTCTGCAACCTCTATAAAAATTCTTAAATGACGTATATTCATATGCAGCCCCCTGAAAAAATAGTGCACATCAGTGCAACTCCTATTATAATTTGTCACCAATTTCCACCGGAAATTGATGACCTGCTTGCACATCAGTGCAACTCCTATTATAATTCATGGAGCGAAAAATGTCGAGACAAAGTAACTGTTCGGAGCCTCTGAACGGTTACGAGACAAAAACAAAGCTGCCGCGTTCCTGGTCGTTGTTACGGCCATGGATGACGCGGCAGCTCCATTTAGGATGCAAGAGTTATCTATTTGGTATTTTCAAGCCAACTGTTTAGCTGTTTCTGATATTCATCAATAATGACCTGTACTCCGGACGATTCCAGCTTTGCAAGAAATGCGTCATAGTCACTTTCAGAGGCGACACCGGAGTCGATGGAGGGAAGAAATTCCGCGATTACATTGGATATGGCGGAAATTTCATTGGAAATACCTGTAGTGTCACAGGAAAATCCAAGGTAAGCGCTGACATCGGCGCTGTCCATTTCAGCCTTTGCCTGATCTCTGAAATCTGCCGGCTGGCCTTCCCAGGGAAGAACGAGGAACTGATTACCATACATAAAATCGATGGTGTGGTATGGGCAGTCGGAAGCGCTTTGACCGTCCATGAAGGTGGCAATGCCGTCCTTTACCTGATAGTGGACATTTTCAATACCCCAGGCAAAAAGATTGGCGATACGCGCGTCAGTATACATCATATTCAGAAATTCGATAGCTGCTTCCGGTTCTTTGGATGTACTGGGAACACCCCATACAAACTTGGCGCAGGTGGAAGTGGACACTGGCATGGTGATCATTTTCACACAGGTCATAGGCATAGCGCAGGTCGTGGACTTCTGGGTTTCTACGCCGATTTCGCTCTGAGAGAAAAATGAGAAGGCAACGTTGGACTTTACAAGCTCCTCGGCTTTGTCGGTCTGGGTCGTTACATCGCCGTAAACGTAGCCCTTGTCATACCAGTCCTTCATTTTAGTATACATCTTTTTATAATCATCTGAGGCGAAGTTATTGATCACTGTCGGGTCGCTGCCGTCAGGATTGATGGCGATAATCTTATTCGTGTCACCTAACTGATCGTAGCAGGAATCGTCGGCAAAGCTGTTTTCACCCACATAGGTGCCGGTCAGAGGAAGGCAGGTACCTACCAGGTCAGAAGCCACGATACCGGCCAGGTAATTCCATTTATCACTTTCCTTGACAGCCTTTAAGATTTCTTCGTATTCATCCAGAGAGGTGATTTTCTGGGCTTTTTCAAGGAGTCCTAAATCTTCAAGAACGTCGGTACGCATACATATGTAATTGCTTGTCACAAGAGAGCGCCAGGTGGTGACGCCGTAAATGCTGTCGCCAATCTTCGTACCGTTGATCATATCGCCGATCGTATCCAGGATTCCCTGGCCATATTCATCAAGCAGGTCCGAGATATCCATAAACTGGTTTTGAGAAGCCATGTTGTTGAAGCTGGCAGTACCCGCAGGCATGGTGACCATCAGGTCAAAAGCTTCGGAAGATGACATTTTCAGATTGATCTGTTGCGGATAGTTGCCGGGCTCAATCATTTCCAAAGTAACATGGATATTTTTTTCGGCTTCAGTGATTTCATTGATGGCGTCTTCCACATCTTTAAGGCCGGTGGGAAGAGGTCCCATGGATAAATAGGTGACGGTAATTTCAGCCATATCTTCATCCGCAGGTGCCTCGGCTGTGGTAGATGCCGGAGCATTTGATTCATCGTCGGAATTTTTTGCTTCGGTCTGGGGGGCGGTAGTGCTTTTGGCCGTCGTATCCTCCGGGGCGGAGCTTTCGGAGTTGCCGCAGGCAGTCATGGCCAGTAAAAGGCACAGGGCCGTCAGTAGAGCAGTTAATCGTCGTTTCATTGTAAACAACCTCCATATATTTATTATCGATATGTTTATTATATAATTACGGGAGGAGTGTGTAAAATAGGAAACCTTGATGGCGCCATCAGAAATATTTATCGGTGTTAATGAAAAAAGCGGCGCAGTTGGCACTGCACCGCCGATCACATTCGTTGTTAAGGATTTTACGCTTCCCACCGCCCGGAAGCCCCGCATGGCAGTGCAAGCCCATTGCCGCTCACCGGAAGTCCGACCTCGTCGGATTTGACACTGCCGCCAAATCTGGGCAGCAGCTCCGTGGAGAGCATATAGGTCAATACCGCCGGCTGGAGCCCGGTGGTATAGGAATTAATAAGGAAGAAAAGCGGCTGTTTGCTCAGCACCTTTGTACATAGCTGGATAAATGGATAAATGCTGTCCTCGATCTTCCAGATCTCCCCTTTGGGGCCGCGCCCGTAGGAGGGCGGGTCCATGATGATGGCATCGTAGGTGTTGCCCCGTCGGATCTCACGCTCCACGAATTTCACACAGTCATCCACGATCCAGCGGATGGATGTTTCGGGAATGCCTGAGCCTTTGGCATTTTCCTTGGCCCAGGTGACCATACCCTTGGAGGCGTCCACATGGGTGACATGGGCGCCGGCGGCGGCCGCAGCGCAGGATGCCCCACCGGTATAGGCAAAAAGGTTCAATACCTTGACCGGTCGACCGGCCTTTTTGATCTTATCATAAAACCAATCCCAATTGGCGGCCTGCTCCGGAAATAATCCGGTATGCTTAAAGCTGAACGGCTTTAATTGAAAAGTCAGCTTTAAAGGCTGATAATCGATGGACCACTGCTGGGGCAGATCGAAAAATTCCCACTCACCGCCGCCTTTGCTGTTGCGGTGATAATGTCCGTTCATTTTCTTCCAGCCCTTATGGGTCCGGGGCGTCTGCCAAATGACCTGGGGGTCCGGACGGACGAGCAGGTATTTACCCCAGCGCTCCAGCTTTTCGCCATTGGATGTATCTATAACTTCATAATCTTTCCATTGATCTGCGATCCACATAAAATATTACCTCATTCGTATTTAATATAGAAGTAATATATCATTTTAACTTTGATGTTTCAAGGATTATTTGCAGCCACGTACGTACACTCTGGCAACATTCACAAAATTGCAAAACGATTTTCGTAAACTTTGTAGAAATTTAATTTCAAAAAATTGTAAAAAATCCTTGAAATAGGAAAAGCTTTAGTGTATAATCATTGATGTTGTGACATTGATAGCGATGAAGCGTGAGGTTGCTGCGAGGAATCTCGCAGGTGTTCCGTGGAGCGAATGTCAAGTTAGTAAAACTGGCGACAAGTCACTGTACAAAGTTAACGATCTGCCTTATAGTGCAGAGATGACGTGTGTGAATCGATAGGATACACACGGGAGAGTGTACAGTCACCGCTTGTCGTACTGAAATGAAGTGCGAAAAGGAGGCGGCTTTTTTTATGGCAAGTCAAGTAATGAGAATAACTCTCAAGGCGTATGATCACAAACTGATCGATCAGAGTGCTGGAAAAATTATTGAAACTGTTAAAAA
This sequence comes from Lachnospiraceae bacterium, assembly GCA_902363555.1. Classification (GTDB taxonomy): domain Bacteria; phylum Bacillota; class Clostridia; order Lachnospirales; family Lachnospiraceae; genus Catenibacillus. Next base: position 276,186 of record CABJAM010000004.1, read on the forward strand.
GACTGGATCTAAGGTGAGCGGACCGGTTCCGTTACCGACAAAGAAAGAGGTAGTAACCATTCTGCGTGCTGTTCATAAGTACAAAGATTCCAGAGAGCAGTTTGAACAGAGAACTCACAAGAGATTGATCGACATCATCACACCTACCCAGAAAACAGTGGATGCATTATCCAGACTGGAAATGCCTGCTGGTGTTTACATCGACATCAAGATGAAAACCAAATAATTAAAAGTAGTTAACAATCCTTAGGGTTTAATATAGAAGACATCGGATACACCGAATACTCTTAGTAGACCGTCTAGGATGAACGCGAAAGCGTTCCGCTGTAGATTAAAACAGGAGGTGCATTCTTAGAATGAAGAAAGCAATTTTAACAACAAAAGTCGGTATGACTCAGATCTTTAATGAAGATGGAGTATTGACTCCCGTAACCGTTCTTCAGGCTGGTCCTTGTGTGGTAACACAGGTTAAGACTGTGGATAATGATGGTTACAGCGCGATCCAGGTAGGATATGGCGATATCCGCGAAAAACTGGTGAACAAACCGAAAAAAGGCCATTTCGCAAAGGCCGGCGTTTCCGCTAAAAGATATGTAAAAGAATTCAGACTTGAAGACGCAGAAAGCTACACACTTGGACAGGAAATCAAAGCTGATGTATTCACAGCTGGTGACAAGATCGATGCTACTGCAAAGTCCAAAGGTAAAGGATTCCAGGGCGCTATTAAAAGATACGGACAGAGCAGAGGACCTATGGCTCATGGTTCCAAGTATCACAGACATGCAGGTTCCAATGGTTCCGCAACAACTCCGGGCCGTGTATTCAAAGGCAAACGCATGCCAGGTCATATGGGAGCTGTAAAGGTAACCGTTCAGAATCTTGAAGTTGTCCGCGTGGATGCAGATCAGAACCTGATCCTTGTTAAGGGCGCTGTACCAGGACCGAAGAAATCTTTAGTAATGCTGAAGGAATCAGTAAAAGCTTAATTGCTTTGAAGGAAGGAGGACATACAGATGGCAAAAGTATCTGTTTACAATATTGAAGGCAATCAAGTTGGTGAAATGGAATTAAACGACGCTATTTTCGGCGTTGAAGTTAATAACCATTTAGTACACATGGCTGTGGTAAACCATCTTGCTGCAAAACGTCAGGGCACACAGAGTGCCAAAACTCGTTCCGATGTTTCCGGTGGTGGAAAGAAACCTTGGAGACAGAAGGGCACAGGACATGCTAGACAGGGTTCAACAAGAGCTCCTCAGTGGACCGGCGGCGGCGTAGTATTCGCTCCGAAGCCAAGAACTTACGAGTTCAAGATCAATAAGAAGGAAAGAAGACTTGCTCTGAAATCCGTTCTTACTGCTAAAGTAAATGAAAATAAATTCATCGTGCTGGATTCTTTCAACATGGATGAGATCAAAACCAAAAAATTCCAGGCTGTTATGAATAATCTGAAAGTCAACAAGGCTTTAGTTGTTCTCAATGAAAAGAATGAAAATGTGACATTGTCCGCAAGAAACATTCCTACAGTAAAAACAGCTCTGACCAATACAATCAACGTATATGACATCTTAAAGTACGACACAGTCGTAGTTACAAAGGATGCTGTTGATACAATCCAGGAGGTGTACGCATAATGGCTGATATTAAATATTATGATGTAATCCTTAAACCGGTTGTTACAGAGAAAAGCATGAACGCTATGGCTGAGAAGAAATACACATTCTTCGTTCATCCGGAAGCTACAAAATCTCAGATCAAAGAAGCTGTTGAAAAAATGTTTGAAGGAACAAAGGTTGCTTCCGTCAATACAATGAACAACGATGGCAAGATTAAAAGACGTGGAACCACATTCGGTCGCACGGCTAAAACAAAAAAAGCCATTGTTAAGCTGACCGCTGAGAGCAAAGATATCGAAATCTTCCAAGGGCTGTGATGCCCAGACTAGACGCAATAAAAGCGTGATAATAAATTGAACACTTGAAAGGAGTGAATATCATGGGTATCAAAACCTATAACCCATATACACCTTCCAGACGACATATGACCGGTTCCGATTTCTCTGAAATCACAAAGTCAACTCCGGAGAAATCCTTAGTTGTTTCTCTTAAAAAGACAGCCGGACGTAATGCCCAGGGAAAGATCACAGTAAGACATCATGGCGGTGGCGCTAAGAAAAAATACAGAATCATCGACTTCAAGAGAAATAAAGATGGTATTCCTGCAACTGTAAAAGCGATCGAATACGATCCGAACAGAACAGCAAACATCGCACTGATCTGCTACGCAGACGGCGAGAAGGCTTATATCCTTGCTCCTGAAGGCTTAAAAGTAGGCATGAAGGTTATGAACGGACCGGAAGCCGAAGTAAGAATCGGTAACTGCTTACCACTTTCCGTTATTCCTGTTGGTACCGAGGTACACAACATTGAATTATATCCTGGCAAAGGCGGACAGCTTGTTCGTTCCGCAGGAAACTCCGCACAGTTAATGGCTAAAGAAGGAAAATATGCCACACTTAGATTACCCTCCGGCGAAATGAGAATGGTTCCAATCTCCGGCAGAGCTACCGTAGGTGCCATCGGCAACGGTGACCACGAGCTGATCAACATCGGTAAAGCCGGCCGCAAGCGTCATATGGGTATCCGTCCGACAGTCCGCGGTTCTGTAATGAACCCCAACGACCATCCGCACGGTGGTGGTGAAGGTAGAGCACCGATCGGCCGCTCCGGTCCTTTAACACCATGGGGCAAACCGGCTCTGGGTCTTAAGACTCGTAAGAAAAACAAGAAGTCGAACAAGATGATCGTAAGAAGACGTGACGGAAGCGTTATCAAATAATTAATCTAAGGAGGTTAAATCAATGGCCAGATCACTTAAAAAAGGACCATTTGCAGATGCATCTTTGCTCAAAAAGATTGATGCTATGAACGCAGCAGGGGACAAATCCGTAATCAAATCGTGGTCCCGTCGTTCAACAATCTTCCCACAAATGGTTGGACATACAATTGCAGTACATGACGGAAGAAAACATGTGCCTGTATATGTTACAGAAGACATGGTTGGACATAAATTAGGCGAATTCGTTGCTACCAGAACTTACAGAGGTCATGGTAAGGACGAAAAGAAGGCAAGACGTTAAGCTATTCATTGAAAGGAGGTTGTATCCATGGCTAAAGGACATAGATCCCAGATAAAAAGAGAGAGAAATGCCAATAAAGATACAAGACCAAGCGCAAAATTATCATACGCAAGAGTGTCTGTACAGAAAGCATGCTTCGTTCTTGACGCGATCAGAGGCAAAGACGTTCAGACTGCATTAGCGATTTTAGCATATAACCCAAGATATGCATCCAGCATTATCAAAAAATTATTGGAATCTGCCATTGCAAATGCAGAAAACAATAATAATATGAGCAAAGACAACCTTTATGTTGCCGAGTGCTACGCAAACAAAGGCCCTACAATGAAGCGCGTTCAGCCGAGAGCACAGGGCAGAGCTTATAGAATCGAAAAGAGAATGAGCCACATCACAGTTGTGCTCGATGAAAGATAAGGAGGAGAATCATGGGACAGAAAGTTAATCCTCACGGCCTGAGAGTCGGAATTATTAAGGATTGGGACTCCAGATGGTATGCGGAAGATGACTTCGCTGATAACTTAGTTGAAGACTACAATATCCGTAAATACCTGAAGAAGAGATTATATAACTCTGGCGTAGCCAGAATTGAAATCGAAAGAGCATCAGACAGACTGAAAGTGATCATCCACACAGCAAAACCTGGCGTGGTCATCGGTAAAGGCGGTTCTGAAATCGAGAAGGTTAAAGCTGAGGTTTCCAGATTCACAAACAAGAAGCTTCTGCTTGACATCAAAGAAGTTAAAAGACCGGATAAGGATGCTCAGCTCGTTGCTGAAAACATCGCTACACAGCTTGAAAACCGTGTATCCTTCAGACGTGCTATGAAATCTGCAATGCAGAGAACAATGCGCGCAGGCTGCAAGGGTATCAAGACCGCAGTTTCTGGACGTCTTGGCGGCGCTGATATGGCCCGTACCGAGTTCTACAGCGAAGGTACGATCCCACTTCAGACATTGAGAGCCGACATTGATTATGGATTTGCAGAAGCTGACACAACTTACGGTAAATTAGGCGTTAAAGCATGGATTTACCATGGTGAAGTACTTCCAGTTAAGGCTAGCAAGGAAGGGAGAGATAAATAATGTTAATGCCAAAAAGAGTTAAACGTCGTAAACAGTTCCGTGGCAGCATGAAGGGAACTGCACAGCGTGGTAATACAATCACTTATGGTGAGTACGGTATTGTAGCATTAGAGCCGGCTTGGATCAAGTCCAACCAGATCGAGGCAGCCCGTATCGCCATGACACGTTATATCAAACGTGGTGGTCAAGTTTGGATCAAAATTTTCCCTGACAAACCAGTAACTACTAAACCAGCTGAAACACGTATGGGTTCCGGTAAAGGAACACTGGAATATTGGGTAGCTGTTGTTAAGCCAGGCAGAGTCATGTTTGAAATCTCCGGCGTTCCTGAAGAAGTTGCTAAAGAGGCTCTTCGTCTTGCTACACACAAGCTTCCGGTGAAATGTAAAGTTGTTTCTCGCGCAGACTTAGAAGGCGGTGATAACAGTGAAAACTAATACTTATGTTAAAGAGTTGAAGGCAAAATCTGTTGCAGAATTGAATGAAGAATTAGTTGGTGCAAAAAAGGAACTTTTCAATTTAAGATTCCAGAATGCAACAAATCAGTTAGATAACACAAGCAGAATCAAGGAAGTTCGCAAAAACATTGCGAGAATCCAGACAGTCATCACTGAAAAGGCAAACGCTGCTGATTAATTTGAAAAGCCTTCTATATGGCGGAAAGGAGCATTGTTGTGGAAGAAAGAAATCTTAGAAAAGTAAGAACGGGCACTGTTGTCAGCAACAAGATGGACAAGACGATTGTTGTTGCCGTAAAGGACCGTGTTAAACATCCACTGTATAAAAAAATCGTCGACAGAACTTATAAATTAAAAGCTCATGATGAAAATAACGATTGTAACATTGGTGATAGAGTAAGAGTTATGGAAACAAGACCTTTATCCAAAGATAAAAGATGGAGACTTGTGGAAGTTATCGAAAGAGCTAAATAATTTTAGCATGATTAGGAGGTAAAGTCATGATTCAACAGGAGACCAGACTTCGTGTTGCCGATAATACCGGTGCTAAAGAGCTCCTTTGCATCCGTGTGTTAGGCGGTTCCACAAGAAGATATGCGAATATTGGCGATATTATCGTTGCTACGGTCAAAGATGCAACACCAGGCGGAGTTGTTAAAAAAGGTGATGTTGTTAAAGCCGTTGTTGTTCGTACCGTAAAAGGCGCCCGTCGTAAGGACGGTTCATATATCCGGTTTGACGAGAATGCTGCAGTTATCATCAAGGATGACTTAAACCCGAGAGGAACTCGTATTTTCGGGCCAGTAGCTAGAGAATTAAGAGAGAAACAGTTTATGAAGATTGTTTCCTTAGCACCAGAAGTACTGTAAGGAGGTGTCGGCTGTGTCTAATATTAAAATTAAGAAAGGCGACCTTGTAAAAGTCATCGCTGGTAAAGATAAAGGAAATAAGGGCAAAATTATTTCCGTAAACCATAAAAATAACACAGTATTGGTTGAAGGCGTGAATATGATCACAAAGCATACGAAACCTTCGGCTGCAAATCAGCAGGGTGGCATTGTTCATCAGGAAGGTCCGATCAACGTATCCAACGTAATGTACCTTTATGATGGAAAGCCTGCCAGAATCCAGTACCAGATCAAGGATGGTAAAAAAGTTCGCGCTGCCAAGGTGAAAGACGCTGAAGCAGTAGTGATCGATTAATCGCAGGAAGGAGGATGCAAACCGTGAGTAGATTAAAAGAAACTTACAATAATGATATTGTTGCAGCTATGACTGCAAAATTCGGATATAAAAATGTAATGCAGGTTCCGAAGCTTAACAAGATCGTCATTAACATGGGCGTTGGCGAAGCTAAGGATAATGCAAAAACTTTAGATGCGGCTGTTAAGGATCTTGAGATTATCGCTGGCCAGAAGGCTGTGATCACAAGAGCTAAAAAGTCCGTAGCTAACTTTAAGCTTCGTGAAGGTATGGCCATTGGCTGTAAAGTAACCTTAAGAGGCGAAAAGATGTATGAATTCGCAGATCGTCTGATCAATCTGGCTCTTCCGCGAGTTCGTGACTTTAGAGGCGTGAGCGCTGATTCTTTCGATGGCAGAGGCAACTATGCTTTAGGTATCAAGGAACAGTTGATCTTCCCTGAAATCGAGTACGATAAAGTAGAAAAAGTAAGAGGTATGGACGTGATCTTCGTTACTACCGCTCAGACAGATGAAGAAGCCCGTGAACTGTTAAGATTGTTTGGCATGCCATTCAGAAAGTAAGGAGGAAATTTTCATGGCTAAAACATCAATGAAAATTAAACAGCAGCGTCCGGCTAAATTCTCCACAAGAGAATATAACCGCTGCAGAATCTGTGGACGTCCACATGCTTACTTAAGAAAATACGGTATCTGCAGAATCTGCTTCCGCGAATTAGCTTACAAGGGCCAGATTCCCGGTGTGACAAAAGCAAGCTGGTAAGCAGGGAGCATCCGGGCTTGCCGCTGGCAGACCCGATGCACTTGACCGTTCTTTAAACGTATGTGAAAAGAACTTCGATAGAAAAGGAGGAAACCAATTCATGACTATGAGCGATCCTATTGCAGATATGCTTACTAGAATCCGTAATGCGAATACTGCAAAACACGATACAGTAGATATTCCTGCATCCAAAATGAAAGAATCCATCGCTAAGATTCTTCTTGATGAAGGTTATATTAAGAACTATGAGATCACTGGTGAAGGCGTAACACGCACCATCAAAGTGACATTAAAATATGGTAAAGACAAAACACAGAAGACAATCACAGGTATCAAGAGAATTTCCAAACCTGGTCTTCGTGTTTATGCCAATGCTGAAAACATGCCGAAGGTACTCGGCGGCTTAGGCGTTGCTATCATTTCCACAAACAAGGGCGTTATTACCGACAAAGAAGCCAGAACAATGAATGTCGGCGGTGAAGTATTAGCGTTTGTATGGTAACATTGACAATAATCACAATAATGGAGGTACGGGCATGTCACGTATAGGAAGAATGCCAATCGCTGTGCCGGCAGGTGTAACTGTTGACATAGCAGAAAATAATAAAGTGACTGTAAAAGGTCCTAAGGGAACACTTGAGAGAGTACTCCCTGCTGAAATGGACATCAAAATGGAAGATGGACAGATCGTTGTAACAAGACCTAATGACTTAAAGAAAATGAAATCCTTACACGGTCTGACAAGAACCCTGATCAACAACATGGTTGTTGGTGTAACTGACGGTTACACAAAGGTTCTGGAAATCAACGGCGTTGGTTACAGAGCTGCAAAGCAGGGAAATAAATTAGTCTTATCCTTAGGATATTCACATCCTGTCGAAATGGTTGACCCGGAAGGCGTTGCCACGACACTTGAGGGTCAGAATAAAATTACAGTTTCCGGTATCGACAAAGAAAAAGTCGGACAGTACGCAGCCGAAATCAGAGATAAGAGAAGACCTGAACCTTATAAGGGCAAGGGTATCAAGTATGCTGATGAAGTGATCAGACGTAAAGTCGGTAAGACTGGTAAGAAATAAGTAAAGGAGTGAATAATAATGGTTAGCAAAGAGTCAAGAAGTAAAATTCGCGAAAACAAGCACAGACGTATGCGCCACCATCTTGCTGGAACATCGCAGCGTCCTCGTTTAGCTGTATTCAGAAGTAATAATCATATTTACGCTCAAATTATCGATGATACGGTTGGTAATACACTTGTAGCTGCTTCAACAATGGAGAAGGAAATCAAAGCCAGCGTGGAAAAGACCAATGATGTCGCAGCCGCAGCAGCTGTTGGTACTGCCATTGCAAAAAAAGCTTTAGAAAAAGGTATTACAGCAGTAGTATTCGATAGAGGCGGATTTATTTATCAGGGTAAAGTTCAGGCATTAGCCGATGCAGCTAGAGAAGCTGGATTACAATTCTAGCAAGGAGGAGAACACATGAAACGTACAATCATTGATGCTAGTCAATTTGAAATAACCGAAAAGGTAGTATCAATCAAACGTGTAACTAAGGTTGTTAAGGGTGGCCGTAACTTCCGTTTCGCAGCTTTAGTTGTCGTTGGTGATGGCAACGGACATGTCGGCGCAGGCTTGGGAAAAGCTACTGAAATTCCTGAGGCAATCCGCAAGGGCAAAGAAGACGCTATCAAGAAACTCATCGAAGTGCCATTAGATGAAAATGGCAGTGTAACACATGACAATTTAGGTAAATTCGGCAGTGCAACAGTATTACTGAAGCAGGCTCCACAGGGTACCGGTATTATCGCCGGCGGTCCTGCCCGTGCCGTTCTCGAACTTGCCGGTTATAAAAACATCCGTACAAAATCTCTCGGTTCCAGTAACAAGCAGAACGTTGTTCTTGCAACCATCGATGGCCTTGCAAACCTTACAACAGCCGAAGAAGTTGCTAAAAAACGTGGCAAATCTGTAGCAGAGATTCTTGGGTGAGAAGGAGGGCATAAAAAATGGCAGATAAATTAAAGGTTACTTTAGTTAAATCTACAATTGGTGCAATTCCTAAACACAAAAAGACTGTGGAGGCTCTTGGATTAAAGAAGCTTCATCATACAGTAGAATTGCCAAATAACGCAGCAGTAAAAGGTATGGTAAATCAGGTTAAGCATCTTGTAAAAGCTGAAGAAATCTGATTTGTTGAGAATAAAGTAAGGAGGTGCAAACATGAATTTATCCGAATTAAAACCAGCTAAAGGTTCAAAGCAGAGTGATAATTTCAGAAGAGGCCGTGGACATGGTTCAGGTAATGGTAAGACAGCAGGTAAGGGCCACAAAGGTCAGAAGGCTCGTTCCGGAGCTCCCAGAGTCGGCTTTGAAGGTGGTCAGATGCCTTTATATAGACGTATTCCAAAGAGAGGCTTTACCAACAGAAACAGCCTTGAGATCGTTGGAATTAACGTGGATGCTTTAGACAGATTTGAAGACGGCGCAGTAGTGACCGTTGAAACTCTTGTTGAAACAGGCATCGTTAAGAACCCTAAAGACGGTGTTAAGATTCTTGGCAACGGCGAACTTACTAAGAAGCTTACTGTCAAAGCGAATGCATTCAGCGCAGGCGCTGCCGAAAAAATTCAGGCTCTTGGTGGAACAGTAGAGGTGATCTAATGCTGACAACACTTAAAAATGCATTCAAAATCAAAGATATACGCAATCGTATCTTATTTACATTTGGAATGCTCATTATTGTCCGTCTGGGTGCTCAGTTACCGACGCCCGGGGTGGACAGTAGTGTTTTTGCCGCATGGTTTGCAAATCAAACTGCAAACACAGGCGGCGCACTGGATTTCTTCAATGCAATGACCGGTGGCTCCTTTACACAGATGTCCATCTTTGCATTGAGCATCACACCGTACATCACATCTTCAATCATCATGCAGCTTTTAACCATTGCTATTCCAAAGCTGGAAGAAATGCAGCGTGACGGCGAAGATGGACGGAAGAAAATCCGTGAGATCACACGTTATGTGACCATTGCCCTCTCTGTGATCGAAGGCCTTGCATTCGGTATCGGCTTTTTAAGAGGCGGTTATCTGACCTACAATAACGCTTTTGGTGTTATTACAGTTATGATCACACTCACAGCCGGTTCTGCCCTGCTCATGTGGCTGGGTGAACAGATTACTTCTAAAGGTGTTGGTAACGGTATCTCCATAATTTTGTTATTTAACATTATTTCCAGATTACCGGAAGACTTCCAGCTGCTTTATGATAAATTCATTTCCGGAGCATCGAATATTGTGACCGGCGGTCTTGCTGCCGTGATCATTATCGCTGTTATCGTCGCAACTATCGTGCTTGTAGTTTATCTGCAGGGCGGTGAGCGCCGGATTCCGGTTCAGTACTCTAAAAAGGTAGTCGGCAGAAAAATGGTCGGCGGACAGTCCACCAACATTCCGTTGAAGGTCAATACCGCCGGTGTTATCCCGATCATCTTTGCATCCTCGATCATGTCTCTGCCGGGAATCATTGTGAATTTCGTCGGCAAGTCGCCCAGCGGCTTCTGGGGCCATATTCTTCGAGGCTTAAACAGCAATAACTGGTGCGTTCCCGCAACGCCGTGGTACAGCATCGGTCTTGTCGTTTACATTATTATGGTGATCTTCTTTGCTTACTTCTACACCGCTGTAACCTTCAACCCGCTTGAAATTGCAGATAATATGAAGAAGCAGGGTGGGTTTGTTCCAGGTATCCGTCCGGGCAAGCCAACTGTGGATTATTTACAGAAAATATTGAACAACATTATATTTATCGGGGCCTGCGGCCTGGTGATCGTAGCCTTTATACCTTTCTTCTTCAACGGTATATTTGGCGCACGGGTTTCCTTTGGTGGAACCTCACTTATCATTATTGTCGGTGTCGTTCTTGAAACGATGAAGCAGATCGAGTCTATGATGTTAGTACGTCATTATAAAGGATTCCTCAACGAATAATTTTTAATGACAAAAGATAAGAAAGAGAATGAATATGTGCAGCCATAACCGTCTGCCGGTTCATTCCCTTTCGTTTATATTTTATTTATATTTAGCCATGAGGCATGTCACCAATTTCCGAAGGAAATTGATGACCTGTGCACGCATCAGCGTGCTTCCGCAGACGCATGGCTGAATAGTGAAACAAGTTGTTGTTGGACATATGAATGGAGGATAATTATTATATGAAAATAATTATGCTGGGTGCGCCTGGCGCCGGTAAAGGCACGCAGGCCAAAAAAATTGCAGATGTATGCAAGGTTCCTCATATATCAACCGGAGATATTTTCAGAGCTAATATCAAAAATGGTACAGAGCTTGGTGCGAAGGCTCAGGAGTACATGAAAAAAGGTTTACTCGTACCGGATGAATTAACCTGTGATCTCGTTGTTGATCGAATTCAACAATCTGACTGTAAAGATGGGTATATTCTGGACGGCTTCCCGAGGACCATTCCTCAGGCTGAAGCTTTAACGAATGCCCTTCATGCGATCGACCAAAAGATGGACTATGCGATTAATATCGAAGTTCCAGATGAAAATATAATCGGAAGAATGTCCGGTCGCCGTGCATGTGTCGGATGCGGAGCAACATATCATGTGGTTTATAACCCAACAAAGGTTGAAGGCGTATGCGACGTTTGTGGCGAAGCCCTCATTCTTCGTGAAGACGACAAACCGGAAACTGTAAAGAGCCGTTTGGACGTTTACCATGAACAAACACAGCCGCTGATCGACTACTATAAAGCTCAGGGTATCCTGAAAGAAGTCGACGGTACAAAGAATATGGACGAAGTTTTCGCTGATATTCTCGGTATTTTGGGAGTTTAAAATATGTCAGTGACCATAAAGTCTGAACATCAGATCGAACTTATGAGAGAAGCCGGCCGACTGCTGGCCATCACTCACGACGAGCTGAGAAAAGCAATACGCCCGGGGATGTCCACCATGGATATTGACCGTCTGGGCGATAAGATCATCCGTGATTTCGGATGTATACCGAATTTCAAAAACTATAACGGATATCCGGCATCGATCTGCGTTTCCGTGAATGACGAAGTCGTCCACGGGATACCTCATAAGAAGCATATTCTGCAGGAGGGTGACATTGTCAGTCTGGATGCAGGCCTTATTTATAAAGGCTTTCATTCCGACGCGGCCAGGACCTGGGCGGTGGGCGAAATCTCCCCACAGGCACAGCGTCTGATCGATGTGACCCGGGCAAGTTTTTTTGCCGGTATAAGGTTCGCAAAAGTTGGAAATCATTTACATGAGATTTCCGGTGCTATCCAGGATTATGTGGAAGCGCACGGTTACAGCGTTGTGCGCGATCTGGTTGGCCATGGTATAGGAACACATCTTCATGAAGATCCTCAGATCCCAAATTTTCGACAAAAAGGCAGAGGCATAAGACTTCAGGCGGGGATGACACTGGCCATTGAACCGATGGTCAATGAAGGCCGCTATGATGTGGAATGGCTAGATGACGACTGGACCGTCGTTACCGAAGATGGTTCCCTTTCCGCTCATTATGAAAATACGATTCTTATCACAAAAGAGGGCTGCGAGATATTTACACTGCTGCCCGGTGAGAAGGCTATGGATGTATGAGGAAGGACACGTTGAATAAATTTGTATTTCAGCCGGGGCTGCTGGTGAGCTCCAAGGCCGGCCGCGATAAGGATAAGCTTTATGTGGTGACTGGTATGTGTGGGGAACAGCTATTGCTGTCCGACGGCACAGGGAGAACTGCGAATAATCCAAAACGAAAAAATATAAAACACGTCCAGAGGATTTCACTGACCGTTTGGCAGTGCGTGGGTTATAGCCGTCATCCGGAGGTTCCCGATGATGCTGAAATCAGAGAAGCCATTAAGTATTATGCAATGAAACGTCAAAATCAGGAGGAAGAATAATGTCAAAGACAGATGTGATCGAAGTTGAGGGCAAGGTTGTAGATAAGCTGCCCAATGCCATGTTTAAAGTAGAATTGGAAAACGGCCACGTAGTCCTTGCCCATATCAGCGGCAAGTTACGGATGAATTTTATCAAAATTTTACCTGGTGACAAAGTAACATTAGAATTATCTCCGTATGATTTAACAAAAGGAAGAATTATTTGGAGAGATAAATAAATTAATGCTTGACATATGCCAAATTTTGGTGTTATAATGTAGAGCGGACGTTTTGAAAGGAGAGATTTGTTGTGAAGGTTAGATCATCAGTAAAACCGATTTGCGAAAAATGCAAAATCATCAAGAGAAAAGGCAGTATTCGCGTCATTTGCGAAAATCCTAAGCACAAACAGAGACAAGGCTGATATCAGGCTTGGCTTTTATAATGCTTACCTTTATTAATGGCAAACGTCATTAAAGATTTATGCGGCTGCAGTGAGAAACACCAGGCGGTGTTGTTTCACTTTATCATATACGCGGGTGTGCGCCCATGGAGCGGCTTTTCGCTGTTTTCCGATGCACAGCATGGCGTACGTCGCGGTGAGGTTTGCAGATTTCGTCATTGATCTGCAGATCGTATTTATCGGCAGATTTTGTCATTAGAATCTGTCCGGTTAAGTGCGCAAAGAGTTAGCCCTTAAGCGCCAGGAACATACTCGCGCGTGAGCGCAGTACAGATTATTTTATGAAGCAGAACAATAGAATATGAGACATATCGTATAAGCATTTCACCGTGGGCCCGATAAGCTCATGTTATATGGTAGGAACTCATATAGAATAACCAGTGGAGGTGTAATTACATGGCTCGTATCAGTGGTGTAGATTTACCAAGAGAAAAGCGTGTTGAAATCGGTCTTACTTACATCTACGGTATCGGTAGAGTAAGCTCAAATCGTATTCTTAAAGAAGCAAACGTTAACCCGGACACACGTGTCAGAGACTTAACTGACGAAGAAGTTGCCAGAATCCGTGATATTATTGATGCGTCTCAGGTAGTTGAAGGTGATTTACGTCGTGAAATCGCAATGAATATCAAGAGACTTCAGGAAATCGGATGTTATAGAGGAATCAGACACAGAAAAGGCCTTCCGGTTCGTGGTCAGAAGACAAAGACGAACGCAAGAACGAGAAAAGGTCCTAAGAGAACAGTAGCAAATAAGAAGAAGTAATATAATATTCCGATAGGAGGTTTTTGGTCATGGCTAAGAAAGTGACAAAAAAAGTGACGAAGAGACGTATTAAGAAAAACGTTGAACGCGGTCAGGCACATATTCAGTCATCTTTTAACAATACAATTGTTACACTTACAGATTCAGAAGGCAATGCTTTATCATGGGCAAGTGCCGGTGGACTGGGATTTCGCGGTTCCAGAAAATCCACTCCTTATGCTGCACAGATGGCCGCTGAAACAGCAGCTAAAGCAGCTTTACCACATGGTTTAAAATCCGTAGAAGTTATGGTTAAAGGTCCTGGTTCAGGACGTGAAGCCGCTATCCGTGCCCTTCAGGCATGTGGTATCGAAGTAACCAGCATCAGAGACGTGACACCGGTTCCACATAACGGATGCCGCCCACCAAAACGCAGAAGAGTCTAATAGGAGGTTAGTTAGATATGGCAAGAGATATGGTTCCAGTTTTAAAAAGATGTAGAAGCCTCGGACTTGATCCGATTTATCTCGGCGTTGATAAAAAATCTAATAGACAGGCTATTAGAGGAACACGCAAGAAGAGTGAGTACGGTCTGCAGCTTCAGGAAAAGCAGAAAGCTAAATTTATTTATGGTGTATTAGAAAAACCTTTCAGAAACTACTTCGAGAAAGCAAGCCGCATGAAAGGCCAGTCCGGTGAAAACCTGATGATCATGCTGGAAACACGTCTGGATAACGTTATTTTCAGACTTGGTTTCGCAAGAACCCGCAAGGAAGCAAGACAGATCGTTGGTCACAAGCACGTGAGCGTTAATGGCAGAACTGTAAATATTCCTTCTTATTTAGTTAAGGCCGGCGACGTGATCGAAATTCGTGAAAAATATAAATCTTCTCAGAGATATAAAGACATTCTCGAAGTTGCAGGTGCAAGACTTGTTCCTGAGTGGCTTGAAGCAAATCAGGAAGCTCTTTCCGGTACGGTTAAGGAACTGCCTACAAGAGAACAGATCGATGTTCCGGTAAACGAAATGCTTATCGTTGAGTTGTATTCTAAATAAAGAATTTAATTAATACCCTCAATTATCTATTAACCCAAAGAAGGAGGGCCCTATAGTGTTTGACTTTGAAAAACCAAAAATCGAGATTGCACAGATTTCTGATGATAATAGATACGGACGTTTTGTCGTCGAACCTTTGGAAAGAGGCTACGGCATAACACTTGGTAATTCCCTTAGAAGGATCATGCTTTCTTCTTTACCAGGTGCGGCAGTCAGTCACGTTAAAATTGATGGAGTTGTTCACGAGTTCAGTGCTATTCCCGGTGTAAAGGAAGACGTAACTGAAATCGTTATGAATATTAAAAGTCTGTCAATCAAGAATACAAGCGAGACTTCTGAGCCTAAAGTGGCTTATATCGAATTTGAAGGCGAAGGTATCGTAACAGCAGCAGATATCCAGACAGATCCGGATATTGAGATCCTCAATCCGGACCAGGTGATTGCTACTTTAAGCGGCGCTGACAGCAGACTTTACATGGAGCTGACCATTACCAAAGGCAGAGGCTATGTAAGTTCGGATAAAAATAAAAAAGATGATCTTCCAATCGGAGTACTTCCGGTAGATTCTATCTACACTCCGGTGGAAAGAGTAAATCTTACCGTGCAAAATACTCGTGTGGGTCAAATCACTGATTTTGATAAGCTGACGTTGGACGTTTATACGAATGGTACATTGGCACCGGACGAGGCTGTTAGTTTGGCTGCGAAGGTATTAAGCGAACACTTGAATTTATTCATAGATCTCTCTGAAAACGCCAAGACCGCCGAGGTTATGGTGGAGAAAGAGGATAATGAAAAAGAAAAAGTTCTTGAGATGAATATCGATGAGCTGGAATTATCCGTTCGTTCTTACAACTGTCTCAAGAGAGCAGGTATCAATACGGTTGAGGAATTGACCAACAGAACTGCTGAAGATATGATGAAAGTCAGAAATCTTGGACGTAAGTCCTTAGAGGAGGTCCTGGCTAAGTTAAAAGAGCTGGGTCTTCAACTGAATCCAAGTGACGAATAATGAATAAAGAGTAGAAACATTTTGAAGAAGGAGGATACACCATGGCAGGCTACAGAAAACTTGGAAGAACTTCCAATCAGAGAAAAGCTTTGCTTAGAAATCAGGTGACAAATCTTTTGTATCACGGAAAGATTCGTACAACTGAAGCTAAGGCCAAGGAAATCAGAAGAATTGCCGAAGGTTTGATCGCCCTTGCTGTTAAGGAAAAAGATAATTTTGAGACAGTAACCGTTCAGGCTAAGGTAGCTCGTAAAGATAAAGACGGAAACAGAGTAAAAGAGGTTGTTGACGGCAAGAAGGTTACAGTATATGATACTGTTGAAAAATCCATCAAGAAGGACAACCCATCCAGACTTCATGCAAGAAGACAGATGTTAAAGGTGCTTTATCCTGTAACAGAAGTTCCGGCAGAAGCTGCTAAGAAAAAAGCAAACACAAAATCTGTGGATATGCCGCAGAAGCTGTTTGACGAGATCGCTCCCAAGTATGCAGACCGCAAGGGCGGCTACACACGTATTGTGAAGATCGGCCAGCGTAAAGGCGATGCAGCAATGGAAGTTCTCATCGAGCTTGTATAAATAAAAGAAAAAAGCGTTCCGCGAATGTAAGCGGAGCGCTTTTTTCGTGTAAGCGACGAGCCATAAAGGGGAGCTTGCTCACCTTTGCGGCGACTGCCGCGACGCCGGCGTAGCCGGGGTGCGTATAAACATACAAAAAGGTTAACACTCATCCCCCAGCAGCAAAAAAGAAAGCATCAAATACTGGCATGTCTGCCAGTCCGTCAAATCCACCTTCATCAATTTTTCGATATGCTCCATCCGCTTAATAAAAGTTGTTCTGTGTATAAACAATTCTCTGGCGGCCGCCACCGTGTTATACCGGTTTTTAAAGTAAGTATACAATGTTTTATAATACTGAGTATGGCGCCTGTTATCCTCCTCCATAAGCAGGAGCAGCGCCGGATGACAAACATTTCTTCCAGACAATTCGCCCTTTACCCGGTCCATGACATAGTCAAATGCATAGTCGTCAAAATCATGGTACCAGAAGTGCGGATTTTTTTCTCTGCCGTATTTCAGCGCAATGGCTGTCTGCCGGGCAGCTTCCGGGAGCCCGCTGATATGATGAAAGCTGCGGCTGTTTCCAGAGCTCATCAGATTATCTCTTAAAAAGCATGTAAATTCCTGTCTGGCTTTTTCTGGGGCCAGGCGCAGATTCATTAGGACAAATAGAGCTTCCTTATAGACAACGGCCAGAATAAAAGGCCAGCGGCGTTCAATCTGGGGGCATATATACTCCGGATAGAGATTTTTCTCATAGCGGAAGGTCGGATTGAGCTGGACGAGCACGTAAGTATCCTGATGGTTCCAGGAAAGCTGAGCCAGCAGCGGAACCCACTCCTGCGAAGATACACTGCCGCTTTCAAGGGCCTGCAAAAAGAGGCTGTGCAGCTTGGGAAATGCGGGCTGCTCCAGGTAAAAGGTTGTGTTATTTCTGTACATGGCCGTCACATAGTCCGCAAGATGACACAGCACCACTCTCTGGTAAGCATCCACTGCTTCATTTTCAGTGCATATGGATATCAGCCGGCCCACGTAGATATTTTCATAAAAAATATTACACGCCATAAAATGGAAGTCGTCCGTAAATTCAAACAGGCCGGTGCGCTTTTCCAATGCCTGATATTGAGGGTCAATGATCAGTCGGGTGGCAATATCCATAGGCAGGGTGCGTACGTCATCCACAAATGTTTCCTCATAGCCCCGCTGGCGGGAAAGCTTTTGAGAGTAGGCGATATAATTAAAATGGCTGTCGATCAGGGAGATCGGTTCAAGGAGCATGTCGTCATAGCGATCGAACAAGTGCTGATAATCATGGTCTGTAGCGCTGATGGCGTCCAGCTCTTGCTCCCACTGCTCCAGCTTCTCCCATATGGCAGCAATGCGGTTCCAGAGCATATAGATGGTTTCTGCATTTTCTCCCTTAGAGACTTTTATGGCTGGCAGGGCTGGGAAGGACGCTGGGATGGTGTCGTAAAACAAATATACATTTCCGTGAGCTTGGATATTGGCAAAAGAATAGCTCCAGCTTCCAATTTCCTGCGGCATCAGGATAAGACAATTGTCCGCATCCAGCTCCGGCGTAAAATATCGTATACCTTTAAGTTCCATACCTTCTGCGGGGATCGAGCTTACGGTTAAATGAAATTGTTTGGATAGCATGTGCTGAAAAAATAAGCTGTTCAATAAAATTCCTCCAGGTTTTTTGTGGATAATGATTTCATACGGAATACATGTATTAATCATACTACATTATGTAGTATTTGAAAAGACAAATGTTATCACAGTGCGGATTTACAAGGGATTAGATAACATATATAATATAGTTAGAAATTTAACAACAATGAAATGTACACAGTATGCGCGGCGGCCTGATGGCGCGGAGGCGTAAACTCAAAAGAATTTGGAGGGATTACAATGACAGCAAAAGAACAATTACTGGCGATGCTCCACGGGGAGCCTGTGGAAGGTATAATTAATGAATGGGACCCGTTTCATCAGCTCTGGGACCCTGTGGCAGGGTTTATTACGCCTGCTCGTCCGGGGGCTACCGTTAAGGATGTCTGGGGGGTAACCCTGGCCTGGGAGGCAGACCAGCCTGGCGTTATGCCATTGGAGGGTGAGGAATATCTTGTGTGCCCGGATATAACCTGTTGGCGGGAGAAAGTCATTGCACCGGATCTTGATAGCATAAATTTTGATTATACAGACGTGCTGGCGCAGAAAGCATATGCACATTCCCAGGGAAAGCTGGCTATGGCTTTTTCACCCATTGGAATTTTTGAGCTGTTACATAATCTTTTAGGATTTCAGAACGCTCTCATGGATTTCCTGATCGAGCCTGAGGAAATGCATGAGCTGATCGATTATATTACGGAATTTCGGATGAAGCATTTTAAACTGATCGCTGAAAATATCCAGCCGGATGTGATGCTCTTTCACGATGACTGGGGTTCCAAAACGAACCTGTTTATGAGTCCTGAAATCTGGCGTGAATTTATAAAGCCTGCCTATGAAAAGCTTTACGGCTATTTGCATGATCAGGGGATTATTATTTTACATCATGCCGACAGTCATCTGGAGCTGATCATTGAGGATATGGAAGAGCTTGGTATTGATATTTGGCAAGGGGCTCTGCCTCAGAACAATATCCCTGAGGTTCAGAAGCGGACAAAGAAGATGATCATTATGGGCGGTATTGACGCCGCAGTCGTGGACCGCGCTGACGTTGAAGAGGAGACGATTCGTACAGAAGTGCGCAGAGCATGCAGAGAATACCTTCCCGGCGGACGTTTTATTCCATGTCTGACCTACGGTATGGCCGGAGGTATATTCCCCGGTGTGGATGATACGATCAAAGATGAGATTCGCAGAATCAGCGAAAGCGGATTATAAAGAGCACAAAAAAGTTCCCGAAGCGTTAAACGTTCCGGGAGCTTTTTGCGCGAAGCAACGAGCCAAGCTGGGGAGCTAGCTCACCAACTTGGCGACTGCCGCGACCCGGCGGAGCGAGGCGGAGCCGGGTGCTTAGAAGCAACGATCCAAACCGTGGAGCCTGCTAAAACTCCTCCGGATGGCGCCGCATCAGCTCTTCGATCCCCCAACCGCGTCCGGTAGCCTCCAGCCGCCTTGTATAAGCTTTAAGATTGCCTTTAGCATGGAAGGGGCCGCCTTCGGCGATAACGGTCCAAAGCGGGTCGATCTGGCAGCACTTCACCTGCTTTTTCATATTTTCGGTTGTCCACTGCTCCAGGTAGTAGACGGCTTCATGGCAGATGTCCGGATGTTGTTCTTTAACATCACAGAGCTCGTGGGGATCTTGTGCAATATTAAACAGCATTTCGTCATCGAACAGATGAAAACCGTCATGGTAAGTGCGGATATAAAGCCAATCGCCAAAACGGACAGCGCGCTGGCAAACGTGAGCACACTGGCTGACAACAAGATAAGGGCGGCCGCAGGCAGCCGGCGGAGTGTCGGCCTTACCCTGCATCTGAGAGCCGGCCGCTGCTGGTGTCTGGGCCTGGGCTGCGGCCGCTGCTGGTGCCTGAACCTGGGCGGTTGCTGCCGGTGTCTGAGTCGGAGCGACGGCTGGCTCAAACGCCTGCGGTAAAATCGCTTCGGCAAAGCTGATGCCATCACAGTCCTCCATATTGGGCTGTGGTAAAAAGCCGCAGTTGGTAGACGTTTTACCCATAGCCCCGGGGGTCCGGTCAAGAAGCTGAGCCATGGTGGGCAGAAGGTCAACATTATATAACAGTCCGCGTTTTTTTGCGCCGGCCTCACAGCCCGGCCATTTGATGATGAGCGGGATATGGGTGGTCGCCTCATCGGCTGTGCCGTGCTCATTATAAATGCCAAGCTCGCCCTCATTTTCTCCGTGATCGGCGGTAATGATAATCGCAGTGTCCTCGTAAATTCCCTGACGCTTGAGCAGGTCAAGGATCTGGCCAATATTCTTATCCATCCAGTAAATCCCGCAGTCGTAATTGTCGATATTTTGTTTGAAATCGGCCAATGTATCCACGCGTCCAAGCTGGCGTCTGTCGGGGTCCACCTTGTCGTCATACATGCTCAGGTCTTGGGCTGTATGGGGGCCAACGGCGTTCCGGTGATTTTGGAGCAGCGTTTCATCCATCCATTTCATCTGAGGCGCGGGTTCATTTTCAAAAGGATTGCCCATGGCGGCCGGAGCCCTGTGGGGGGTATGGGGGTCCCAGTAGTGGACATGGAGGAACCAGTCCTCCCGGTCTTTGTTGCGCTCCAGCCAGTCCAGGGCCAGAGGCGTGACGGCTTCGGCGGATTCCATGCCGCCAGTGCCCAGATTCAGTGTTTCGTTGAATCCGGCATTAAACCACCAGGCGCCATGGCGTTCGGCAAAGGTACTGATACTTGCAGTATACATACCGTGGTGTCTGAAATATGTGGGGAGATTGGAAGTATCATTGCGGTCGCCAAAGGCTCTTTCCGGTCCATCCAGGCGCATATCGGCGGCAGTTCCGCCGTGGCCTACAACGCCGGTATGAAAACCGAACTTTCCGGTCATCAGCGCGGCTCTGGAGGGCAGGCAGGGGGCGTCGGAGCAGTAGTAATCTGCAAAGCAGACACCGTCGCCGGCAACGGAATCGATGCTTGCGGAGGTGTTTCTTGGGTAGCCGTAGCAGCCCAGGTGGTCAGGTCTTAAAGTGTCACAGTCAATCATAAGAACTTTCATAGTAAACGCTCCTTTACA
Source organism: Lachnospiraceae bacterium (assembly GCA_902363555.1). Lineage (GTDB taxonomy): Bacteria > Bacillota > Clostridia > Lachnospirales > Lachnospiraceae > Catenibacillus. The sequence goes on from CABJAM010000004.1 coordinate 297,319, forward strand.
TTATTGTTTTTATTAACCTATACGTATAAGTGAAGGGCCTGAAATTAACTGCCGCGTTCCGCTATAACGTAACAGTTCAGATGGGCCGAACGGTTACGTTATAAAGCTCAGAAATGTGGCAGTGTTTTCAGATAAGGCTGCAGTGTCGTTTTGATCACATCACCGGGCTGCTCCATAAGGCCGGCCAATATGCCGACACAGCGGCATCCGGCTTCGTAGCTGGGTAATTGGCTGCATATGAGCCAGCCCTCCAGCTCGGCCAGAGAAATGCCGGTATCCTGCGTCAGTGACAGCAGCGGCAGCCGGCGGTTGTTGCGGCGCAGACTGTGGATGATCATATCCGCCCAGACATTCCAACTGCATATATATACAGCATTTTCCGGAAGGGGGCAAAGCCGCTTCTCCAGCTCAGAAATCATAGACTCCGGGGAAGAATCTGTGATGTCGGCCGGAAGGCGCACATAGGACAGGGAAGTTCCCGGGCAGCCGTTCACTGCTTCAACAATCCCCTGTTCCCGCTGCTGCTCCTGAAGGGTATCCGCTTCGGGCCGTATATAAACGAGTCTGCGGTTTTTAATATCCGATAGAAGCATATTGGCAGCATCCCTTGCTCCGGCGGTGTAGTCGAAGCAGACGCTGGATATGCCCGGGTCGCCGCTCATACAGTCCAGGGCGACGGTTGGGATTTTATGGGTATAGATCTGCTCCAGCATATGTGCCGGTATTTCATTATTGTTATTGGCCAGATAGATGATGGCGTCAATGCTCCGCTTGAGCCAGGCGTTGATGATTTCCGGAAGTCCATTTTCCTGAATGTGCTCGCCGCACAGCATCAGACTTTGTCCATTCTGACCCAGAGCATCCCGGATACCCTGGAAGGCCAGAGTGTACCGGGGCGTGAGTATACTGCTGCTGACGACGACCCCGATACAGCCGCAGCGGCCGCCGCGCAGCGCCTGAGCCATCGTGTTGGGCATGTAGCCCAGCTCTTTTGCGGCTGCCAGTATCTTGTCGCGTGTCTCCGGACGAATGGACTGGCGGGGATTATTATTTAGGACGTAGGAAACCGTAGCCTGGGATACTCCCGCCAGCGCGGCCACATCCTTACTGGTTGGGCGTCGGTTCATAGCTTAACTCCTTATACGTAAAAGTTCTATATAAATTCTAACGCACGGATAGAAACTTGTCAATCATTCTTTTCGGTTGAAAATATATTTTTATTGACAGCGAAGGCAATGATATCAATGGCTTCCCGCACATCCTGCTTCATGCCGAAGCGGACCCAGTCGCACAGCATCCCGATGATCGCATGGCTGTAAAAGCGGACGATCATTTCCCGTTTATGATCATCCAGCGCGCCAGCGTACGCGGTCGCTTCCTCCAGAAGAAATCGCCTGTAAGTGCCGGTGAGCATATCGGCCAGAGATGGGCCGTCCTTTGTAAACATGGCATGGGTGTAAAAAGCCTGTGCCTGTTTCATTTCATCGGTGAGGACTGCAAGACTGCTGACCCAGCTCTGGCGGGTGAGCAGCGGTGCGATTTTGGGAAGCAGCTCCTCTGCATAGATGACTTCCAATATTTCATACTTATCTCTAAAATGATAGTAGAAGGTGTTGCGGTTGATCCCACAGCTTTGGGTGATCTCCCGGACCTGGATCTTATCCAGTGACTTCTTTTCCATGCAGGTCCTGACCGTTGTAATAATGAGGTTTCTCGTAATATTTGCGTTTGACATGGATATCCCCTTTAGTTATGGATGGTTCGTTATGGATGAAATGTAACGACTTGGCCATGAACTGGCGAAATCGTCAGGATAATTTAAGTATATCATTTTTAAATAGCGGTTGGAAGGCCTTTCCTGGAAATAAGCACTTTCGCAATGTGTCTGATTTTTATACAGATTTGAAATATGCCTATGGTTTTTAAGGACGGTAATTTTATAATTAAAATGAGAACTGTGAATTTTTAGAAAAGGAAGGGTAAGTATGGAATATATTTATTCAAAAGAAAGTAAGAAAGCCACCCGCTATACTGTGGAGGCACAGAAAAAAAGCTGCGCCGGTCTGGATTTTGATGACCGAAGCGAGTATGAATGCGCAGTGAAAAACCGGATCTTTGGGCCGGAGCATCTGGAAATAAGTGATCAAACCGGCAAGGTGGTGTGGAGCCAGAAGGGCTTTGAATTTATGCGGGAGCAGACCGACAGTGACGGAAGGGAGCTCTGGGAGCAGGTGGACGCGACGATCCATCCAAGTCTGTGGCGGAACACATGGCTGAATCATCAGACCGGACTGTTTCAGGTTGTGGAAGGAATCTATCAGGTCCGGGGGTATGATATGTCCAATCTGACGGCGATTGCCGGAAAAACCGGCTGGATCATCTGTGATCCGCTCATAAGCTGTGAGTGCGCCAGCGCCGCCATGGCCCTGATCAATGATAAGCTGGGGGAGCGTCCGGTATCAGCCATTGTCATCAGCCATCCCCATATTGACCATTTTGGCGGGATCAAGGGTATTGTAAACGAGGAGGATGTAAGAAGCGGTAAAATACCGTTGATCGTGCCACAGCATTTTACCCACTATGCGGCCAGTGAAAATGTCCACGCCATGAACGCCATGCAGCGGAGGGCCGCCTATCAGTACGGCACGACTCTGTCGCAGGGGCCGGAGGGTACACTGGCCATGGGTATCGGAATGGGCCAGTCCAGAGGTCTTGTCACCTTTATAAGCCCGACCAATGAAATCTGTGAGCCCTGTGAGACCCGGGTCATTGACGGCGTGACCTTTGAATTTTTGCAGACGCCGGAGACCGAAGCGCCGGTGGAAATGTGCTGGTATTTGCCGGAATTTAAGGCATTGTGGATGGCGGAGCTGTGCAATGCCACCATGCATAATCTCTACACACTGCGGGGAACCCAGATCCGCGACGGCAGCGCCTGGGCTTACGGCATTGCCCGGGCCCGGGCGATGTTTGGCAGCCGGGCGGAGGTGGTGTTTCAGGCGCATAACTGGCCGCATTGGGGGAATGCCCAGGTCAACGAGGTTTTGGAAAATACGGCGGCTGTATATAAGTTTATCAATGACCAGACACTGATGTATATGAATATGGGATATACGCCCAATGAGATTTCAGAAAAGATCCGCTTGCCCAAAAATCTTGAGCGGGTGTGGTACACCCGGCCTTATTATGGAACCCTCTCCCATAACACCAAGGCCGTATATCAGCGGTATCTGGGCTGGTATGACGCCAATCCGGTGCATTTAAATCCGCTGACGCCGGAAGCGGAGGCACGGAAGATGATCGAGTACATGGGTTCGCCGGAGGATATTTTAGAAAGGGCTGCGGAGGATTTTTCGCGGGGAGAGTACCAGTGGACCGCCCAGGTGTGCAATGCCCTCGTATTTGCCGATCCGGCCAATGAGAAGGCCCGCTGCCTTTGTGCCGACGCTCTGGAGCAGTTGGGGTACCAGTCAGAATCCGGACCTTGGCGCAACAGCTACCTGACTGCGGCAGAGGAGCTGCGCCGCGGGCCAAAGACCGGCGCTGACCGACAGGCCACCAATTCCGGGGATATTGCCCGGTGCATGGATACCCGGATGATGCTGGATTATCTTGGCATACTTATTGATGCGCAGAAGGCGCAGACAAAGGATATCCGCATGAATCTGACGGTGAGCGATACGCAGGAGCAGTATTATGTGCATTTGTATTGTGGTGTCCTGCTTTATTATCCTCAGATGCAGGATGGGTCGCCGGATGTACAGGTGGTGATGCCGCGGCTCGGGCTTGCGGCGCTGATCTCGGGGAACAGGGCGGGGATGGAAAAGCTAATACGATTTGAAAAGGGGGAGATGGCGGATCTGGAGGCGCTGATCGGGGATCGCGTTCGGTTTGAGCCGGTATTTAATATTATTGAGCCGTAGATGAGAAGTTGTCTCTGTAAAAATACCCTGTGATATGATACAATAAAGATGTATTGATGCACAGGGAGGGAAACTATGAACGATTATAATGCAAAGACCCGGCCGGATGTTTCTGAAAAAGGCACCCGGCCGCAGCGCGTATTTTCTATAAAACGCCGGATGCTGCTGACACTGATGAGTGTCCTTGTTCCGGCGGTTATTTTTCTGTTCATCTATAATTTTTATGTGATCAATGCCGCCAATGACGGACTGGCCGAAGTAAGCGCCACGGCCCTGAGTTTGTACTGTGAGCAGATGGAGCAGAGCCTTGGGCGTTTTAACAATAATATGATCAATATCGTTGCCAATAACAACTTTAAGGCGCTGGCAGTTCGCGACTCGGATAAGCTCAATGCCCACCTCAATGCGCTGGCGGTGACGGATCAGTATGAGCAGCTCATGTATTCGGAGGAAAGCCTGGCAGCCGGCCTAATCCTCAGTGAGTTCCATGAGCTTTACCGCGGTGTGTACCGTCCGGATATTACAGGATTTTACACGAAGGAAGGGCTGACCCATTATTTCACTGACCGGTTACAGACCGGAGAAAAGCTGGGAGCTTCTTTGTGGCAGGCGGCGGATATCGATGGCAGAAGCTATTTATACCGCTGTCTTGGCTATCAGGATACGTACTGCGTATACCTCCTGGACCCGGAAAGCTTTGGTGTGCCGTCCGTGGAAAACGACAGTGAAGGAACCGGACGGGCCGGGGCAAAGCTTGTCCTTTTTAATGAACAGGGCGCGATCACCCAAAAAGACCTTGTGGCGGAAAATCAGATCCGTCTCGACATGAAATCTCAGGAGGACTATTATTTTACCGGTTCACCGTCCAAATATATGGTATTGCAGTCGCCGGTGGACGGCACTGATTTGTGGGCGGCCTACATGGTGCCCTACGGCGGCATGCTTAAAAATCTCAACAACAGCCAGTATCTTCTATTTGTCGGGTCGCTGATGATGCTGCTTTTGATCCCTCTTGGGTATTATCTGTTGAAAAAGACATTTTTCAAGCCGGTAGACCGTCTGGTCAGTGAAATGGAAACGATCCAGCACAATCAGGATACCGAGCGGGTGGAGGATTCGGCCTATCCGGAGCTGGAGTTTCGCAAAGTCAATCACACCTTTAATGATATGCTGGATCAGATCCGCGACCTGAAAATCGAAGCCTACGAAAAGGAGCTGAGCATCACCCGGGTATCCCTCCAGTATTACCAGATCCAGATACGGCCCCATTTTTTCCTCAACTGCCTGAAAAATATATATGGCATGGCGGAGGAGCACAATTACGACAACATTCAAAAATGTATTTTATATTTATCCAAGCATTTAAGGTATATGCTCCGGGATGATGCCAGGATCGTCACACTGGAGGAGGAGCTTACATACATCCGCAATTATATGCTGCTTCAGCAGTTGAGCGCCAAGTATCCACCGGAATGTGAGATCGATGTGTCCGGAGATATACTCGGGCTTAAGCTGCCGGCCATTTCCATCCTTTCCTTTGTAGAAAATTCGGTGAAGTATTTTGCCGGCAGGCAGGAGAGCCTGAAAATCAATATACGGCTGACCATGCTTTCCAGTGCGGAGGGGCGGTTAGCCAATATTACGATTCACGATAACGGCCGGGGCTTTGAGCCTGAGCAGCTTGAGCAGTACAATTACTATGACCGGTTTATTGGCCATAATGATGGGCATATCGGTGTTTTCAACGTTATCCAGCGTTTCCTGCTTTATTTTGGCAGAGAGAATGTGGGCTTTGCCTTTTCCAATAATGAGGGCGCCCAGGTGGATATTTTTATAAAATGCAATGAAGCGGAGGAAAATATAGATGAATCTACTCATCATTGACGATCAGACCAGCGTTGTCAATGGGCTGATGCGGGGCGTTGACTGGAAACGTCTGGGGATCGGGGAGGTCCTTTGTGCTTATAACGCCTATGAGGCGAAGCGCGTATTTGAAGAAAAAACCGTGGATATCATGCTCTGCGATATTGAAATGCCTGTGGAAAACGGCCTGGAGCTGTTTCGCTGGGTCCGTGAAAACGGTTATGATACGGAATGTATTTTTCTTACGGCCCATGCGGAATTTGATTATGCCAAGGAAGCCCTTTCACTTGGCAGCTTTGATTTTGTTGTGCAGCCGGCACCTTATGACGAAGTGGAAAAGGTAGTCCACCGAGCCATAAAAAAGGTGTACGAGCGCCAGGAGGAAAAAAGGACCTACGATTTCGGAAAATATATGAAGGACCAGAGCGACCTTTTATGCAGCAGGACACTGGGCGACTGGCTGAAGCAGAATATGGAGCGGAGCAGCTATGAGGATTTTGCCCGGGTGGAGCCTATGCCGCCGCTGGAACGCCGGGGCTATCTTGTCCTTATGCAGATCATCCGCCAGATGATACCCATTGGGCAGTGGGAGCCGTCGCTGATGCGTTTTACCTTTGGCAATGTCCTTGGCGAGATATTTGCACCTTATGACCAGAGAGTCATGCTCTGCGATATTGATAAAACGGTTTATGGGCTTGTCATCTACGGCCCCGGCGGCTATGATATGGATTATCCCGGCGTCCTGCGCCAGCTTGAGGCGTCCAGGGATGCGTTTTCCCGATTTATCCAATGTGAGGCGGCCTTTTATGTGGATGAAGCCTGTACAGTGGCACAGATGCCCCAACTGCTTCCCGCGCTGCAAAATGCCTGCAGGGAAAATGTATCTATGCGCAGCGCAGTATTTGATCTGAGTGCAAAGAAATCTCCGGGCGCACCGGATGACAATTATATGCTGCTCCAGATGCGCCGCTGGAAGGACTTTCTGAGCAAGGGCCTTACAGAAACTGCCCGGGAGGATATTTTCGCCTATCTGGACCGCCTGGACCGGGAGGAACGGCTGAATCGCAGCGTACTTATGGATTTTCATGTGGAGCTTTGCCGGATGCTTTACAGCGTGGGTGAGGATATGGGGCTGAATGTGCGCGGGATCATGGATGATCCCCGGATTGCCGGGCTGTACACCCGGGCGCCCCATTCTCTGGATGATATGAAGGCCTTTATCTGTATTTTGGATACATTTACAAAAGGCGAGGCCGACGAATATCAGCAGCGCAATCAGGTGATGGAGATTGAAAATTATATCCATGCCCATATTGAAAGTGACATCCACAGAGATGATATTGCCGATTATGTTCATCTCAATGTGGACTATATGGGCCGGCTGTTTAAGAAAAACAAAGGCGTCTCCTTAAAGGAATATATTATTGAAGAAAAAATGCGCGTCGCCCAGAAGCTGCTTAAAACGACCATGCTTCCGGTGAGCTTTGTAGCCTCAAAGGTGGGTTACAGCAATTTTTCTCATTTTTCCAGGACCTACAAAAAGGTCAATGGGATATCGCCCACAGAGGAGCGGCGGTCGTAACCGCTCCGGGAACAGGAACGGTTAAAAGGTCTGAAAACGAATAATCAATGTCGGAATATGCACAAAGATGCCTTACGTCTTTGTGCATATTCCGTATAAGAGGTCTTAAAAATGCAGGAACGGGTCTTATAATGTATAGCATTGCCGGGCCCCAAACGTGTAAAATAAAACCATAAAAGAAAGGGGAGTTCAATAATGAAAAGAATACTGGCAATTTTATTGACATTATGCATGACGGTATCCATGCTGGCCGGCTGTGGCGGCGGTAATTCCGGTTCCACAAACGGCGGGGAATCCAAGGCGGCAGGCACGGAGGATAAGGGCAGCCCTGCGCAGAGTGGGCAGAGCGCCGACAGCGGGGAGACAGCAGCGCCGGACGGCGATGATGCCGGTGCGACTTCCGGAGGAACGGCTTCCGGAACGCCTGTATATGATTTTTCTGATCGTGACCCGTATACGATCAAGGTTATGATGTTTGGCGACGCAGATACCCAGGCGTGCGCTGAGATTTCCGAGGCCATCAGCAAGATCACCCGGGAAAAAATCAATGCGGACGTGGAACTGACACGTATCGGCTTTGGTACATATTTGACTCAGCTCAACCTGGCGCTTTCTTCCCAGGAGGAGCTCGACCTGTTCACACCATTTACCACATCCATTGCCACACTGGCCAATACCGGACAGATCATGCCGATCACGGATCTGCTGTCGGAATACGGTCAGGAAACACTGGCCGCCATTTCTCAGTCCGACTGGGCCTGCGCCAAGGTGGGCGATGATATTTACAGTGTGCCGGCCAATAAAGATAAAGCCGCAAACTTCGGTTTTAACATGAGAAAAGATATTCTTGACGAGATCGGTGTATCCGTAGATGATATCAAAAGCTTTGATGATCTGCACGACGTGCTTGTAAAGGTAAAGGAAGCGCATCCGGACATGTATCCCGTAGTGCCGGACGGCTCCAGTATGTGGGGTATCCTGGCTTATGATCCGCTGGGCGATAATCTGGGAATCCTTGATTTATATGCAGATCCTCAGTCGGAAACGGTTGTCAACCTTTACGGAACAGACTTTTACAGGGAATGGGCAGAGCGGCTGTACCAGTGGTCACAGGAGGGGCTTGTCATGCCTGATGTGGCATCCAACACAGAATCCCGCTCCAACCTCATCTCATCGGGAAAAGGCTTTGGCGGCTTCAGCCATATGAAACCCGGCTTTGACCTGCAGGAAAGCGCCGGAACCGGCCATGAAATGATTAGCTGGATTTTCGATGATGCGGTTTCCACCACCACCTTTGTGTCCATTGGCTGGTGTATCGGAAATAATTCCGGTGATCCGGAACGCACCATGGCGTTATTAAATCTGATGTATAATGATCCGGAGCTGGCAAACCTGTTCTGCTACGGTATCGAGGGCGTGCACTATGAAGTCCGCGATAACGGAAAGATCGGCTATCCGGATGGCGTCAACAGCGCCAATACCCCGTACAGCCGTCTGGCCTGGGGCTGGCCAAATGAACAGATCACCAGTATTTGGGAAAGTGACGAGGACACCGTATGGACCGACCTGGCAAAATTCAACGATGAGGCCAGACCGTCGCCGGCCAAGGGCTTCCTGTTTGACAACTCCAAGGTGCTGAACCAGATCACCGCCTGCCAGAACGTGGTAGGGAAGTACCATAAGGCGATCATCGGCGGTTCTGTGGAGCCGGGGCCTGCTATTGAGAAGTTTTTGGCAGAGCTTGAAAGTGCCGGAATTAAGGACATTATGAAGGAAAAGCAGGCGCAGCTTGATGCCTGGCTTGGAAAATAAAGCGCGGCCTAAATATGGAAAGCCCTTGCCAAAACGGTGAGGGCTTTTCATATAAAAGCCCAATGGAAGGTGGGAGCTTATGAGCGAAAATAAGGCGGCTGTAAATACGGCTGTAAAGAAAAAAGGCGTATGGGCCCGGCACAGAAATTTTATGCCGCTGTACCTGATGATGGTACCCGGTCTTGCCTATCTGTTCATTAATAATTATATCCCCATGGCCGGGATCGTCATAGCCTTCAAACAGGTAAATTTCCGGCTTGGAATTTTAAAAAGTCCATGGGTCGGATTTGATAATTTCAAATTCCTGTTCACCACCAGTGACGCCTGGGTCATTACTCGCAATACGCTGGGGTACAATATTTTATTTATTATACTGACGCCGGTGATCGCCATCGCCATTGCTGTTCTGCTCAATGAGATGACGTCAAAGATGTCCAAAAAGGTTTATCAGACGGTGATCCTTGTACCCTACCTGATTTCCATGGTGGTGGTCAGCTATCTCGTTTACGGACTGTTGTCCACAGATACCGGCTTTATCAATAATTCGGTGCTGGGGGCATTTGGCGCCAGTCCTGTGAGCTGGTATTCGTCACCGCAATACTGGCCGGTGATCCTGGTGCTTGTCCATATATGGAAAAGCTTTGGATACAGCACGATCATCTATTATGCCACTCTGGTGGGAATCGATAAGACATATTACGAAGCCGCGGCCATTGATGGGGCTACCCGCTGGCAGCAATTTACCCATGTGACCCTGCCTGGGCTGAAATCCACCATTATCACACTGACGCTGCTCAGCGTGGGCCGTATTTTCTACTCGGATTTCGGGCTCTTTTATCAGGTGCCCATGAACTCGGGGCCGCTCTTTGACGCGACCAACACGATCGATACCTATGTGTACCGTGGGCTGATGCAGAGCAATAATATCGGTATGTCATCGGCTGCGGGCTTCTACCAGTCTGTGGTCGGCTTTATACTCGTTCTTACCGCCAATCTGGTAGTGTCTAAAATCAGTAAGGAAGATGCGCTGTTTTAACGGCAAGGAGGAAAACTATGGTTCAGAGAAATCGACTATTTCAATCTATCAGTCATGTGATTATGATTCTTTTATGCCTGTTCTGTCTGCTGCCGTTTATCATGCTCATCGCATCATCGATCACGGATGAACAGGTGCTTGTGCGGGAGGGCTATTCGTTTTTGCCAAAGGCGTTCAACCTGGCCGCTTACAAATATCTTTTTACGGAATCGTCGGCCATCGGGCGTGGCTATGCCATTACCATCTGCGTGACGGTCATCGGTACAGTGGTCAATCTGCTGCTGACCACCTTGCTGGCCTACCCGCTGTCGCGCCGGGATCTGCCGCACCGCGGCGTATTTGCTTTTCTTATATTTTTTACAATGCTCTTTAACGGCGGTCTGGTGCCCTCCTATATTATGTGGACCCAGTATTTTCATATAAAAAATACCTACGCGGCGCTGATCGTGCCCAATCTTATGCTGGGCGCATTTTATGTCATTATGATGCGCACGAATTTTTCCGCCAACATTCCCGAGGCGGTCATCGAGGCGGCCAAGATCGACGGCGCCGGAGAGTGGCTCATACTGTCGAAGATCGTGCTGCCCATGTCGCTGCCCATTATCGCCACGCTGACATTGATGGTCGGCCTACAGTACTGGAATGACTGGACCAACGGTCTGTATTTTATAAGCAAGGATAAGTATTACAGTATTCAGGTGCTGCTCAACCGGATGCTCCAGGATGTGCAGTTTCTTATGAGCGGCACGTCGGGAAATATGTCCACGGGCGATCTGGCGGCCAGTCTGCCGGCCACCGGGATCAAAATGGCCGTGGCCGTTGTGGGGGCGCTGCCGGTGCTGATCGTATATCCGTTTTTCCAGAAATATTTCGTGAAGGGGATCACTGTCGGGGCTGTCAAAGGCTAGAACTTCCCTGCGCATTTACGCCGGGAGCACTAAGGTGCTTCGCAAGTGTTTTTTAGGGGGCTGTTGCACCAGCGATGAAAAATCATTGGCGCAGCAGCCCCTGTCTGATTTTTAAAATAGTCACAAAAGTGCAAAAACAGAGCGTTATTTTTACAGACAGCAGGCGCTGGATTTTGATATACTTGTTCTTAAATAAAAAATGGAATGATGGAGGTAGATTATGACTGGCAGATATGCGTATGCAACCCCGGCAGGAACCCTGCTTTTTGAAATTACTCCGGCAGATGCCGGTATGTCCGTAACTGTGTTACATATGGAGATGGGGATGAATTTAAACCCGGTTTGTGTGGTGCAGGAAGGAAATACACTTATTTTAACATCGGTGTTTTTTATGGCGCCGAAGGTGCAGCATACTTTGAAAATGACATGGCAGGGCGGCGATGAAGGTGCGGAGGGCTGGTATGAGCTGAGCGGTTCCTACGCGGCAGCCGGAGAGCTTTCCGGTCGGGCGCTGCCATTTAAGGGAAAAACCAAATATGATGTGATGATGGAGGAGCTGCCGTCAAAGCGCACCCATAAAACCGTGCGCCGGACGGATGCACAGATCGCCGGTCTGGTGGATGAGCTGATGGGGAAGATGACCCTGGAAGAAAAGATCGGCCAGATGAGCCAGTCGGCGGGAAATAATACGGCGGCCATCGGCGGCGCAGTCACTCAAGCCCTGTCCACAGAGGAAATGATCGAGCGGGGGATGCTGGGCTCTACGATCGCCATGGGCGGCCCGGAAAATATTTTTGCGCTGCAAAAAATCGCTGTGGAAAAGTCGCGCCTGCATATCCCTCTGATGTTCTGTCAGGATGTGATCCATGGCTACCAGACTATTTTCCCCATTCCCCTGGGCTGGTCCTGCTCCTTTGACCCGGAGCTGGTACAAAAGGCTGCCCGGGCAGCCGCCCGCGAGGTGACGACAAAAGGCATCATGTATGCCTTTGCCCCCATGCTCGATATTGCCAGAGATCCCCGCTGGGGCCGTGTGTCCGAGGGCAACGGCGAGGACCCATACCTGGATTCCAGAATGTGTGAAGCTATTGTCCGCGGCTATCAGGGCGGGGATCTGTCGGATGACGATACGATGATGGCCTGCCTGAAGCACTTTGTCGGCTATTCTGCGGCTGAGGGCGGCCGGGATTATAATACGTGTGAGATTACGGAAACGACTTTGCGGAACGTGTATCTGCCGCCATTTAAGGCCGGTATCGACGCCGGAGCCGCTTCGGTGATGAACTCCTTTAATACAATGAACGGCGTACCTGTGGCTGTGAACAAATACATTCTGCGGGATGTGCTCCGGGATGAGCTGGGCTTTGACGGCGTTCTTGTATCAGATTACAGCGCTGTGGAGGAAGCCATCGCCCACGGTGCTGCGGAGGATGGCAAAGATGCCGCCTGCAAGGCTGTGCGTGCGTCCATGGATATAGAGATGGCTTCCAGCCTTTACAATAACTGGCTGAAAGCGTCTGTGGAAAATGGTGAGCTGGATGAGGCTCTGATCGATGAAAGCGTCCGCCGTATTTTAACGTACAAATATAAGACCGGCCTGATGGATGATCCGTATAAATATCTCCAGCCGGAAAATGAGGACCGTATTTTTAGTGATGCACACCGCCAGGTAGCCCGGGAGCTGGGAAGGGAATCCATTGTGCTGCTGAAAAATGATGCCCATGATCATGGTGCCGGAGCAAAGGTCCTGCCGCTTTCAAAGAGTGCCAGGGTAGCGCTTCTTGGACCCAAGGGCGACAGCACGGATATGCTTGGCCCATGGCAGTTTTCACAGAAATCCAATGCGACGGTGACGCTGCGCCAGGGGCTTGAGGCCAAGGGCGTGGAGGTGATCTGTGAAATGGGCTGCGGCATCGAGGAAGCCATTGAGGGTGGTATCGAGCGTGCTGTGGCGGCGGCCCGGGAAGCGGATGTGGTTATTCTGGCCCTCGGCGAATCCATGGGGATGAGCGGTGAGGCCGCATCCAGACAGTCTATCACTGTGCCCCAGGTACAGATGGAGCTGGCCGCTGCGGTAGCCGATGTACATAAGCCCACGGTGGCCGTCCTCACCAATGGCCGTCCGTTGATCGTGGAATGGTTTATGGACAATGTGGACGCCCTTGTAGAAGCATGGTTCCCAGGCTCTGAGGCCGGAAATGCCCTGGCCGACATTCTCACCGGGGATTATAATCCATCGGGCAGGCTTTCCATCTCCTTCCCGAGACATCAGGGGCAGATACCGGTCTACTACAATCATTTCAGCACCGGACGCCCATATAAGGACGGAATGAATGAGAAATTCCTCTCACGGTATATTGACGGGCCCAATGCGCCCCGGTTTACCTTTGGCTACGGTTTGAGCTATACAAGCTTTTCCATCGAAAACCTGCGCCTGTCCGCAGAAGTCATGGGGCCGGACGATACGCTGACCGCGGCCGTCAGCATTACGAATACCGGCAGCCGGGAAGGCACCGAGGTCGTTCAGCTTTATATCCATGACGTCGCTGCATCCATCGCCCGCCCGGTAAAAGAGCTTAAAGGCTTTAAGCGCGTGACGCTGGCTCCGGGAGAGCAGCAGGAGGTCGTATTTGAGCTTAACAGGGAAACGCTCAGCTTCTTTAATGCGGCCAATGAAAAGGTTACAGAGTCTGGACGGTTTGAAATCTTTGTGGGCAGCAGCGCTGACGATAAGGATTTGCTGAAGGCGGAATTTATTTATAAATAAGGAAGCTTGTGGCAAGTGACCTTTTTGTAGTGGATGAAAAAATGGTACGTGCCGGTGTGGTTGATCTGACAAATATATAAAGAGTGAAGCTGCCGCATTTATCCGGGAGCGCTTCCTCAGATTTGGACGCCCATGCGTCAGGGCCCAAATTTGAGGAAGCGTTCCGGTGGTATGCGGCAGCTTCATTTTCTGTGTTAAATGTTTTTAGGACAGGTCGAGTTGCGTATGATTAATTCCGTATCCAGCACGATCTGCTGATTCTTAAAGTTTTTCGACCGGATCTTTTCAATCAGCAGTTCACATGCCTGCGATCCGATCTGTGTTGTCGGCTGGGCCACTGTGGTCAGCGAAGGATTGGTCATACTGGACGTATTGGTATTATCAAAGCCGATAATCGACAACTCCTCCGGCACCTTGATCCCCAGTTGGTTGGCAGCGTTAATGGCAGCCATCCCGAAAATATCGCAGCAGGCAAAAATCGCGTCGGGCCTGTTTTTTTTCTCCAAAATCTGACGGATATAGGACAGCGCCAAAAAGTAGTTGATGGACGATATCCGTATCATCCAATTTTCATTAATATTCAGACCGGCATCCACCAGCGCCTGCACATACCCCTTTTCCCGGTGTCTGGAATAGCGGAAGGAGGGATTGCAGTTGACCAGAGCAATCTTTGTGTGGCCTGTGGATATAAGGTAGTTTGTAGCTGCCCTGGCGGCCGCCTCGTCGTTAATACTCACATAAGAAATATCCAGGTTTTCAATGTAATCCGAACACATAACGACCGGATAGTGGAGCTGGAGCTCATTGACCAGATCCGGATTGATCAGGCCGGTTTCCAGCACGATTCCGGCAATCGATATGTCCTTAAAAAGCTTTTCAAACGCTTCGTAAGTCGTATAGTTATTTTTGGCAACCACCACCATGGAATTGTAACCATGGATATAAGCCGTATTCATAATACTGGAGGCCAGATCCGTATCAAACTGATTGCCCAGTGTCTGGATGACAATGAGTATCGTGCGGCTTTGGGCATCGGGGAGTCTTATGGTGCTCTGGATAAAGCCCAGCTCATTCATCGATTTAATAACCTTTTTGCGCGTGCTTTCCCGCACGCTCTCCGGATTGTTCAATATCCTTGAGACTGTCGCAATCGAAACCTGTGCATGATCTGCAACATCCTGCATAGTAACACTTTTTGACATATGATTAACTCCTTTTATATAAGTTTTGTTAAGTACATTTTCTCATATGAATAATAATAACACACAGGACGCACATTTCATAGCTTACATTGAAAAAAGCACCTGCCATTTTGGGGTTTCGCATCTATTTACAGAGGGATTTACTTTCGGCATAATTATAGGCTTGTATTATAGGGAAAAACAAAATACAATATTAACATGAAATGAAAGAAGTGGGCTTTATAGCAAAATGGGAACGGAGTGATTTGTATGGCAAACATTTTGATTGTGGAAGATGAAAAAAATATGCAGGATATCATTGTTGAATATATGCAGCGGGGCGGTCATACGTGTTTCACCGCTGACGACGGTGTGGACGCTTTAATGGTTTTGAAGAACAACCCGATGGATTTGATGATCCTGGACGTGATGATGCCCCACCTGGACGGCTTTTCCGTCTGCAGGATGGCGCGCGAAATGAGCACTATGCCGGTTATTATGCTGACGGCTAAAGGCGGCGAGGACGATAAACTCAAGGGCTATGAGTATGGAGCCGACGATTATATGACAAAGCCTTTCAGCCCTAGGGTGCTGCTTGCAAAGGCAAACGCCCTGCTCCGCCGTTCCATTTCCGCTCCCCTGGACATATTGAGCGTTGGAAAAATAACGGTGGCGCCATCTGCTCACAAAGTATTTGCAGACGGACAGGAGATCATCCTTACCCATAAGGAATATGAACTGCTGTATTTCTTCATGGTAAATCCCGGACAGGTTTTCACCCGCGAACAGCTGCTGAATCGGATCTGGGGCTATGACTTTGAGGGAACTACCAGGACGGTAGATACCCATATCAAAACCCTGCGGCAAAAGTTAGGCGATGAGGGGAAACATATCGTCACGCTCATTCGCTCGGGTTATAAATTCGAGGTGGCCGTATGAAATTAAATGATAATTTTACGTTACGTACAGTCCGCAAAAAGCTATTGATTGTTTCAAAGCTGGCCGGTATCCTGCTAATCCTTTCTTACATCCTGTCAACCAAGCTGGAAGTGGATCCTGATGTTTCATTTGCCATTTGGTTGGTATTTGTGACAGTCATTGTCCTTGGTGTCGATTTTCTAATGGAACGCTTTATTTCAAAGCCTGTTTCTAAACTCAATCAAACGGCCCGGAACATGTCAAAGCTGGATTTTTCTATGCCTTGCACCATTACGGCCAATGATGAGTTTGGAGAACTGGCTGTAAGCCTTAATTCGATGGCTGATAATCTGCAGCAGACCCTTGCAAAGCTGGAAGCGGCAAATGTACGGCTTGAAAGGGATGTTGAGCAGGAGCGGCGGTTATTGGCCGAGCGCAAAGATCTGGTCGATCACCTGTCCCATGAAATGAAAACCCCGCTGGGAGTGATCCGCGCCTATGCCGAGGGCTTACAGGATGAGACAGACGAGAACAAAAAACAAAGGTATTCCACGATCATTATAGCTGAAACCGAGCGGATGGGCAATATGATTACGACCCTGTTGGATTTGTCTGCGCTGGAAACGGGAGCCTGCCGCCTTTCTCCTGAGCGGTTTGACTTTGTGGAATTTTTAGAAACTGTCGCAGGAAGGCTGCTGGTCGATACGCCTGACGCCGACTATATTCTGCAATATGAGCTTCCCGGGCATAGTGCCTATATTGATGCGGACAAGGCACGTATGGAGCAGGTTTTAAATAATCTGCTCATCAACGCAAAAAAGAATGTCCAGCCGGGTGGTATTTTGAAATTGTGTCTGACAGAACAAACAGGAGTTTTGCATTTCTCCATATACAACCAGGGGCCTGTGATTTTGCAGGAAGATTTGTCTAAAATCTGGACAAAATTTTATAGGAACGGCAGCTCAAAATATAGTGGTTCCGGTCTGGGCCTTGCCATTGTCGCGCAGATACTGTCCATGCAAAATCTGGACTATGGTGTGAAAAATCTCTCTGACGGCGTTTGGTTCTATTTCTCAATTCCCACAGTCAAATAAATGATTCGAATTCAAAGCTCTGCTTTCAGATACGAAAGCAGAGTTTTTTTCAGCGAGGATTTCACACCAGTTTCACCTCGGCCTCACACGGACTTCACCACATTTTTATAAATTTACTTTAACAAAAAGAGCTTTAACCATCGAATAAAAGGAGGTCATTTTATGGAATTTTCAGGTTTGGCGTGGTACTGGTGGCTGGTGATCGTGGTGGTGCTGGTGATCTCTATCCCGTTCAAAGTCCGGTTTATGAAGTGGTGGAACAAACGCCAGCAGGAGAAGAAAAAGGAGCAGCATGGGAAATGGGGGGATGAAGAATGATCGAAGTAAAGGATTTAACATTTTCCTATGGGAAAGATAAGCAGGCTCTGCACGGCTTGAACTTCAACGTAGAAGATGGGGAAATCTTCGGATTTCTGGGACCGAATGGCTCCGGAAAATCAACGACCCAAAAAATTCTGACCGGGATTTTGAAAGGACATGGTGGTAAGGTGTCTCTGTTTGGTCAGGATATTTCTGCGGTACATACGCAGGAGTTTTTTCAAAAGATCGGCGTTTTGTTTGAGTTTCCCTATCTGTATGCCAACTTGAGCGTCATTGACAATCTCAAATATTTTTCGTCCTTCTATCCCAAAGGGCAACTGAGGAATATTGAGGAGGTTTTGGATGAATTGGAGTTTAAGCACGACTTTTTGAAAAAGCCGGTATCCTCCTACTCGAAGGGGATGCGGCAGCGGGCAAGCATGGCGCGGGCGCTGATCAGTAATCCAGGGCTTTTGTTTCTGGACGAGCCAACCAGCGGGCTTGACCCGTCCGGCGCTGTCCTGTTCCGCAAAATCATTGAGGCTGAGCGGAAGAAGGGAACGACGGTATTTCTGACGACCCACAATATGCTGGATGCCGATCTGCTGTGCGACCGGGTCGCTTTTATTTCCAATGGTACTATAATGGCGCTGGACACTCCTAAAAACCTGAAAGAACAAAACAGTGATCATCGCGTTGTGATCAACTATATGTATCAGGGGAAGCGGGAAGAAAAGACGATTGAAGCCCCGGAACTGGAGGCCGGTATCCCCTTTGTACATGACAGGATCATCAGCATCCATTCACAGGAGCCGACTTTGGAAGATATGTTTATCAAATATACGGGAAGGGGGCTGTCCTGATGTGGAAAAGCTTTTGTTCCTTATTCAAAAAAGATTGCAGGATGATGGCTTCAGGAAAATTTTTCTTTATGTCGTTAGTTTTTTTGATTCTTTATACCCTGTATGTAAACTTTGGATATATTAAATTCATGGACGCCGGGCTATACAATGTGTATCTGTATGACCCGGAGGGAACACAGACAACCGTTTCTCCGCTGGTTCAGCGAGTTGCGTCGAAAGAGACTCTGGAAACAATATTGCTTGATGACACGAATGGCGTCGGTATTGATACCAGCACAGGGGAGCCACTGCTTGTATATTATGAAGGCGCAGAAAATACGGACCGTCACCGGAGCGACTACGCATTTTCGCTCCTGCAGCCATCCGTAAATTACAGCGCCGGGGTGGTCGGCTCCAATACGCTGGAGCAAAAGGCGAGAAAAGAGATTACATGTGAACTGCTGTTTTTTGAAATTTCCGCTGTTGGATTTTTAGGGATTGCTGCTGTGCTGTTCAAGGAAAAAGGTATGGGCGTTATACGTGTTCACGCCGTTCTGCCCCTGCGGGAAAATTTATTTATCCTGTCCAAACTGGCAATCTTCCTGTTGTCTGATCTGCTCTTTGCTATCGCGCTCACTGTGATGAATATCGGGTTATCAGATACCACAGCTATATTGCCTGCGGTGCTGCTGCAAACGGCGCTCCTGTCTCTGATCATGGCCCTGACCGGGCTGATCTGCGCCCTGCTTCTAAAAGATTTCAGGCAGTTTACATTGGCCTATCTGCTGATTGCTGTATTTGTCGCCACTCCGGTGTTTTTGTCTGCAAATACTGCGGTAAAGCTGGATTGGATCAGGTTTCATCCATTCTACCACATTTACATGGGTCTGAAAAATGCTTATTTTGGAACACCTACGGCCAGCCTGTTTTACTATTTGGTTTCTGTCGGAGCAATTGCGGTGCTGTTTTTCGTAGTACAATTTGTGTTTCACAGAGAAACGGGAAGGGAGGGCTGACGATGAAAGGGTTACGTTATCAGCTGAAAAGTGTTCTGAAAGATAAGTTTTGTTTGATGACCTTTCTTCTGCCGATGATTGTTGCTGTGGCTTTAACCTTTGTCGGATCGATTGACTTTTCTTCGCTGGGGGAGTTCCATTTTGGTGTTTTGGAGAACAGTCTGTCCGTTCATACTGTCACATGGCTGGAGCGATATGGCCCGGTGACGACGTATCGAACGCCAGAAGAACTGATAGCTGCGATTAATGAGCCATCTACAAATTTAATCGGTGTAGAGGCTAACGGGAACGGTATCAAGACGATTGTCTCAGGCGATGAACTGGATATATTCCGCCAAACTGCTGATACGCTTCCTGCTCTATATGAGCAACGTGATGCGGCCCGGCAGGTGAAAGTTCAGGTTTTAGAACAATCCGATAATATGGGGGGATTTCAGGATATGTTTATTGCCGTAACACTTATTGTCGCTATGTTTATGGGCTGTACCTTCAATGCTATGAACATTGTTTCCGAAAAGGAGGACGGCGTGGCATTTATTAACGAAATTTTACCCATGACCCGCAGTCAGTACATTATGCAGAAGCTTATCCTTGGTTTTCTCTGTGGGGGCTTATCCTCAATAATAACAGTTTGTATCTGCTTCCGGCTTTCTTTGCAAAATATGGCCCTCATGCTGGTACTTATTGCTCTTTCCGCATTTGTAGCCGCACTTGTCGGCCTGTTCATCGGCAGGTTTTCAGAGGGGCTTATGGTCAGCGTGGTCTACATCAAAATTGTTATGCTGTTGTTCATTGCCGTTCCAATCCTTCGCTTTCTTGTGGGGAGCAGCAATCCGCTTCTTTCGGCAGTCTGCTACCTTGTTCCCTCGCAAGCAACCTTTGAAGGTATTATGAGCTTTTCGGACGGAGGTTCGGGAATCGTATTAAAAGATATTCTTATCCTTATGGCTCATTGCGTGGCATGGTTTTTGCTTTATATTGTTATTTCCGGGCACCGCAAAAAAGAAAACAGATAGCATAATTTAGACAGCGGCTTTGAAATTTCACCAAAGCCGCTGTTGTTCTTTGTTCCGCTGTCGGATATGTACGGACAGATATGTAAGGCCGCAGGGGCCGATCGTTCTTACTGAAGTAACAGTTCTTTCTTTTCGAGGATTTCTTCAATGGCTTTACAAGCCGGACAATCGCAGTACTTTGCCCCTGCTGCCTTGATTTCTCTGGCATGCGCTGCAACGTCGGCTGCATGGTCGCCAAATACCTGAGCGCCGGCATCGGAATCGGCAAAGCTGATCAGCGTATCGATGGGCATGATATCCTCTTCAATCTCGGAAATGTATTTTACAGTTTCTTCGGCCTGTGCATCAGTTCCGATGGCGTCTAACCAGGCCTGTGCGGCAGCCTTTGCCTCGCTGCAGCATGAAAATGCATCCATGAGTTCGTGTGTTTTTTCGATGGTGAAATTTAATGTTTCTTTGTCCATAGTTTGATCCTTCCTTTCTATTTTTGAATTGCTCATTGCGTGACCGCTCAGACCATCTGAACGGTTACCTTAATAACAAATAAGGTTTTATCTTTTGTGCCAGGCAGGCATTAGAGCTTAAATTCGTTCAGTAATTGATCCAGATAATTGGCATCCACTGCAATCTTTTGTATATCGTCGAAACGTTTCCGGGCAACGAGCTGGGCAATTAACTGACGCATACGTTCAGCCTCCTGTTCCCTGCCAATTTTAATTCCCTGGGAAATACCTTGGGAAAGTCCCTTTTGAATACCTTCATCCAGAATCATCTGACCAATACGTGTCATAGAAATCGCCTCCTTAATTTCATCGAGATCACCCGCTTCCAGAAACTTATCGGCAAATGCGTATAAAATAGCCATAGTTTTCTGGGCAGTTATCGTCTGATAATTTTTAACGTACTGCAGAGCCGTTTTGATAGTGTCTTTCCTGGTTGCGCCTCCCGCCATCACCGGCGTTAATGCCAGATTGGCAAAGTCCTCTTCACTGAGAGCTTCGTTACGGGAAACTTTCTGATCTACCTGAGAAAATACGTTTTGACAGTCCAAATGGTTCAGATAGATTGGAATCACCTTATATGTATATGCTCCGCAATCCAGCTCAAAGTCAGTGGCTTCAATACCGCCGGAGTAAATCACATAAGTGACCACTTTTTTGCCGGTCCGGTGGCTCATCGTAGCCTCATAGGAATGAAAACGGCGTAAATCAGGTGTTTTGCCATCCGTTGTCTGGAACTCAAAATGTGCATATAAATCTTCTGTTGTAAAAAAGGTGTAATCCAGGTACATTTTTTCAATTGTCAATGAAACAATTTCGGTGGGTGCGGCTTCTACAAATGTATAGTTGACACCAAGGTTTTTTAGAAGCGTGTTGCGGAAAAAATCCAGCCCCATCTTCATAATAGCGTAACAGTTCAGATGGGGCGAACTGTTACGCATATGGCCATTTAAAATCGCTTCGCGATGGGCCATATGCCCGCAAAATTTACGTTTCCGTACGGTCTGCGCAGTATATGCGCAGACCTGCCTGACCTGTTTATGGCATATTGATGCTGAACATTTGCCATAAATGCTCCTTTCTGTGATAAATAAACAGACAGTGTGGCTTTATGAAAATGTTATCTTTTGTATGGTTATACTTCTTTGGTGTCCTGACCTTATTTGATATTTTTATTATACTCAATAAGTTTAACAGACACAACTCATTCGACAAAATTAATAAATTTTTAATATCATATGACTACCATGAGCACGTTTTGCTATATAAGCTTAACGAATGGTTGAAATATGACAGAAATGTGATATTATCAAAGTGTTATTACAGTTAAGCCTGTGAAAGACGGGCCGCAGTCCGGCAATGGATGTTTTGATCATATACGTGGGGGAGGAAATCCAATGAAATATAAAATCACACTGAAAAAATGGCTCATCCGTCTGTTTGTCATTTTATTCATACTGCTTGTTGTGGTCATGCTGGCCGTCAGCGGGTTTACGAAGAATAATCTGAGACAGCAGGCGTGGATGTATAATGAGGGGCTTGTGGATGTGTACATGGAAAATCTGGACAAAAATGTGGAAGGTGTGGACCGGTTGCTGTCGCAGTACCTGACAAGCAGCTACGATATATCCACCCTGGCTCTGTCAGACGATGATTATTCAAGGACCCTGGCCGCCCAGAGTATTATGCGGCAGCTTAAGCAGGATGCGTTTGTGTACAATACATTTACCGGTTTTTTCCTGTATTCCCGCAGTCCGTACGGCGATGAGTTTTTGTGCCAGAATGGCGAGAGCAGCTCGCTGATCTCGGAAACGACGGTGCGCTCCATTGTGGAAAATGAATTGCAGGGCAGTCAGACCAATGGATGGAAGCTTTATGAGGTGGACGGCAAATATTATATATTAAAGGTGGTCACCAAAGGCAGCAGTAGCTGCGGTGCGTGGATGGACCTGGACGCTCTTTCCCTGCCGCTGGACAAAATCGACTTCGGTGACGACGGGGGCGTTGTGGTGGCGGACTGGGATGGCCGCATTCTTATGCAGGACCGTGATTTCGGACAGACGGATGTGGATGTGAGCGTCAGCGGAGAAACGATCCGGTACGACGGGGAGGCCTATTTGCAAATATCCCGGCGCAGCAAAGTCATGCCGATCTCCATGGCCATTTTGATCCCGGATAAAGTCTTTTCAAAACAGATGAATTATGTACAGCTTGGCGTTCTTTTAATGTTTGCGGTGATCCTGCTGGCAGTGCCGGTTTTATGGCGGCTGCTGGACCGGCATCTGACGCGGCCGATGAATCAGCTCCTGGACGCCATGCATAAATTTCAGGATGGGGATTTTACTGTCCATGTGGACAGTGACGCCCGCTTTCTGGAATTTGATGATATTTCAAGCCATTTTAATGTGATGGTAGATAATATACGGCAGCTAAAGGAGGATGTTTTTGACAGGCAGATCCGGGAGCAGAAAACACAGCTCCAGTATTTGCAGCTCCAGATCCGGCCCCATTTTTTCCTGAACATCCTCAATGTTATTTATTCTTTTTCACTGACCGGGCACAATGCGCTCATTGAGAAGCTGACCATAAGCCTGAGCCGGTATTTTAGGTATCTGTTCCGGAGCACGGTGTCCTTTGTGACCCTTGAGGCTGAATGTGAGCACATACGGGATTATATGGATATCCAGAAGATCCGATATTCCGGAAGCTTTGACTACGTCCAGGAGCTGGATGATATATTAATGGATGCTCTGCTGCCGCCGCTGGTGCTCCAGACCTTTGTGGAAAACAGTATTAAATATGCCTCCGACAGCAGCCATTACTGGTTCATCAGTCTGATGGGGGAGGTTTTTAATGAGGACAATGAACAAAAGCTGCGCCTCGTGATTTCCGACAATGGTCCGGGATATCCGGATCATGTGCTGGAGGCGGTGAAAAATAATCAGGGCATAGGCAATGATCCTGAAAAGAATATCGGTATTATCAATGTCCGGCAGCGCATGAATCTTATTTACGGCTCGAAGGCAAGGCTTGTACTTTATAACCAGCCGGACGGCGGGGCTGTTTCGGAAGTCATCCTGCCGCTGGAGTTTGGGCCGGAGGGTGATCCGGAGTAACCGTTTAGCCCATCTGAACGGTTATGATCTGTAAACGGAAATGGAGGAAATAGAGTATGTTGACCATATTAATTGTCGATGACGAATTGCCGGCCATTGAGGCCATCGCCCAGCGGGTGGACTGGGAGCGGTTAAATATCGGCCGGGCGCTGGTGGCGGACAGCGCGGCTGCGGCCAGGACGATATTTTTCAGGGAGCGCATCGATCTGATGCTGTGCGATATTGAAATGCCGGGGGAGAGCGGGCTGGAATTGCTGGCATGGGTAAATCAGTGCTCCCGCCAGACCGTCAGCATCTTTTTGACCTGCCACGCGGATTTTACTTATGCCAAGCAGGCCGTGCATATGGGAGCCTTTGATTATTTGCTAAAGCCGGCGTTGATCGAGGATATCGAGGAGGTTGTGGGCCGGGCGGCAAAGGAATTTCTGCACCGCCAGAGTCAGATCGAGATGGAGCAGCAGTGGCAGCAGGATAAGGCCACACTGGAGCAGCAGGTGTGGATCCATTATATGCGGGGCGGCTTTAACATGTCCTGGGAGTCGCTGAAAAAAGAGCTGGAAAAGCGGGCTGTATTTATCGATGAAAACCAGCTTTTTCTGCCCATGATCTGCTCTGTGCGGCGCTGGATCGCACCGGAATCGGACCGGGATTTTGAAGCTCTGGAATATGCCTGGTTCAATCTCCTCACGGAGCTTTTTAGCTTTAACGGACATCCGCCGGTGGTCATTTCTGAGTCCATCGGAAGGAAGGTGGTGCTCATGCCGGAGGCCGATGCCGGGGTGTTATCCGAAATCAGTGAAAAGTGCACGGATTTCCTTCGTGTATTGGATAAATTTTTTGTGGGGAGCCAGGAATTTTATCGGGGCAGCGCCTGTTTTTATGTGGGCCGCTGCGTCACGGTGCCCTGCCTTCCGGAAGTTTACGCACAATTGGTGCGGCTGGAGCAGGAAAATGTTTCCTATGACGGCCAGATTTTTTATCTGGACAATGAAAAGGATGCCGGCGGGGATAATATGAAGCCGCAGCTTGAACAGTGGCGCTTTTTGATGGAGAGCGGACGCTGTGAGGAATTATGCCTTAATATACAGCATTATCTGGAACGGATCGTCCGGGATAAACGGATGTCCAGAGATTTTTTGAAGCAGTTTTATCATAATTTCTGCCAGATGGTCTACTCGGTCCTGGCTCAGAAGGATATTTTGGCTCAGCAGCTTTTGAGCAATATTGAGCCGACGCCGGAGGAAGCTCAGGGGTCCGTGGAGCAGATGACCGTGTATACTCAAAATGTACTGAAATTTGCCATGGGCTACATGAATACGGTTGGGCATGGGAATCAGGTGGTGGAAACGGTCAAGGCGTATATCCATGAGCATATTTATGAGGATATTTCCAGAGATGAGCTGGCAAAGTATGTATATTTGAACCCCAATTACCTGTCCAGGCTGTTCAGCAATGAAACGGGTACATCGCTCATCGACTATATCACGTCCACCAAGCTCTCTCTGGTGCGGCAGCATCTGGGGGATTCCTCCTTATCCATTACCGAGGCCGCCAGCCGTGTGGGGTATACTAATATGCCCTATTTTTCCAGGCTTTATAAAAAGAAATTCGGAACGACGCCGGCGGAGGACCGGAAGCATATGCTGGGAAAATGATCAGTCTGAAATGTTACAGGTAGTTACAAAAGTGAAAGTCCTGGTAACAAAATTAGAAGCGGCGGAAGATGGAATGTGACATAATAAGCGTGTAAAGAACAAAGAGCAGTAAGATTCGTAAGCTGCACAAAGCATAGCACGCTTTATGGCAGCAGCCGGATGCTTACGAAATGAATTTAAGGAGGAAAAATTTATGAAAAAGCTTTTAGCGCTGCTTATGGCACTGGCAATGGTTATTTCCGTGATGGCCGGATGCGGCAATGGCAGCAGTGAAACAAAAGGAAGTGCGGCGGGGGATACAAAGAGCGCACAGACCCAGGGCAAGGATACTCAGGGAACAGATTCACAGGGCACGGCAGATGCCGGAACTGAAAATGGCGGCGCAGACGCGCAGGCCCCGGATAATAGTGAGTTTGTCACATTGGAGCTGTATGCGATCTCCTTTGGGGGAAATAATGACAATCTTGCGAATGTGAACGCGAAGCTCAACGAATATCTGAAGGAAAAAATCAATGCCGAGGTCCATCTGAATATTATCGGCTACGGCTCCTACGCTCAGCAGGTAAACCTGATGATGTCCAGCACAGAGCAGGTGGATTTAATGCTTTCCACTGGTGCGCTGACCACGCGGCTTTCTGCACAGGGGGCTCTTGCACCGCTGGATGAGCTGCTGAGTGGCTATGGTCAGGGAATCGTGGACACCATGGGTCAGGACGTGATCAATGCCTGTATGTATAACGGCGAGGTTTATGCGGTTCCCACCAACCGCGATCTGGCCCGCTCCTACGGTTTCTATTATCGCAAGGACTACAATGAACAGTACGATTTGAATCTTGAAAACTGCAAGTCTCTCGATGATCTGTCAAAAGCCTTTGAAAAGCTGAAAGCTGCTAATCCGGATATTGTAGCCATTTCCGGCAACAGCGATAATCCGATGGACCCGGCTTACGAAGCCTGGGATGAGCTTGGAAATATGTTCGGCGTTCTCTCCAACTATGGCGCGGAGCTTACGGTTGTAAATAAATTTGCCACACCGGAATATAAGGAAATGATCGAGATGATGCATGATTGGATGGAGAAGGGCTATATATACAGTGAGATCGACACCTCCACCACGTCTGCTGTGGATTTGTTTAAGACGGGGAAATACCTTGGCTTTATCGCCAACTGGAATCCGTCATCCACCAACGCCCACACCCAGGCCAATGGTACGGAAATGGCCTATGTGGAGCTGCTTGAGCCGTTTATGAGTACATCCACGATCCAGACGGCTGCCTGGACCATTCCCTATAATTCCAAATATCCGGAACGCGCCATGCAGCTCTTAAATCTGATGTACACCGACCCTGTGGTCGTGAATTTCCTCACCTATGGTGTTGAAGGGGAAAACTATGTGATCATCGATGAAGCCACAGGTATGATCGATTATCCTGAAGGCATGGATGCCAATTCCAAAACCTATGACAATACGCTGGACTGGATGTGGGGCAATATGCTCATCGGCTATACATGGAACGGCAATGATCCCACACTGCATCAGCAAATGATCGACTTTAACAATTCCGCAAAACGGTCCAAGGCCATGGGCTTTGTCTATGATGCATCCAATGTGGAGAATCAGCTCACCGCCTGCACCAACGTCGAGACGCGTTATTCAAGAGGTCTTCAGAGCGGTAAACTGGACCCGTCAGTGCTGGATGAATTTCTTAAAGAATTGCAGACCGCAGGTATTGACGATATTATAAAGGATAAGCAGGAACAACTGGATGCCTGGGCACAGTCCAACGGTATTCAGTAACCGGTGACAAAACGCGCAAAATCATTGCATTGCAATGTATTGTGATGGGGCGGTCCGGCGGATTTTCGCCGGCAGCCGCCGTATCCGGGCGCGTTTGCAATATGGCAGAGGATTAAAGGAGGACATGTTATGTCAACTCGAAAGAAACTGATACGCCGATATCTGCCGGTATACCTGCTGGCCCTGCCTGCCCTGATCTATTTATTTATCAATAATTACATACCTATGGGCGGGATGGTCATTGCCTTCAAAAATTATAAATACAATAAAGGTTTACTGGGCAGCAATTGGACCGGATTTAAAAACTTTGAATTTTTATTTAAAACAAAGGATGCCTGGACCATTACGAGAAATAC
This sequence comes from Lachnospiraceae bacterium, assembly GCA_902363555.1. Lineage (GTDB taxonomy): Bacteria > Bacillota > Clostridia > Lachnospirales > Lachnospiraceae > Catenibacillus. The sequence continues at coordinate 325,002 of CABJAM010000004.1, forward strand.
CATTGCATACAATGTGGTGTTCATCCTGCTGGGCATGATCATCGCCATTGCAGTGGCAATTATGCTCAACGAAATTTACAGCAAGAAAGCGAAGAAATTTTATCAGACCATCGTGCTTATTCCCCATTTGTTATCCATGGTTGTGATCAGCTATATCGTCTATGGATTTTTGAGTCCGGAGCTGGGATTTTTCAACAAAACGCTGCTCCCGGCGCTGGGGATCGATCCGGTTTCCTGGTACAGTGTGCCGAAATACTGGCCGTTTATCCTGGTCTTTGTGAATATGTGGGCTACGGTTGGATATAGCTGCGTTCTTTATCTGTCCACACTGGTGGGGATTGACAAGGGCTATTATGAAGCGGCGGATATTGACGGGGCCAATATGTGGCAGAAGATCCGTTACATTACGTTACCGTTCCTGAAACCGACAATGATTACTGTGTTTATGCTGTCTCTCGGAAAAATATTCTACTCTGACTTCGGATTGTTCTATCAGGTGCCGTTAAACTCCGGTTCACTGTTTAACGTGACGAGCACCATCGATACTTATGTTTACACCGGCCTGACAAAATCTTCAAATATCGGTATGACCAGCGCAGCGGGCGTTTATCAGTCCGTTGTGGGATTTGTGCTGGTACTGGGAGCCAATGCCATTGTCAACAAGGTCAGCAAAGAAAACGCGCTGTTTTAGAAAGGGGGAGCATCGATGCAACGAACAAATCGGGGGTTTCGTATAGGAGCCCATATTGTTTTAATTATTTTCAGCTTATTGATCCTGGTTCCTCTTTTACTGGTGGTGGCTTCGTCTCTGACCGAGGAGCAGGTGCTTCTGAAAAACGGTTATTCTATTTTTCCATCGCAGGTGAGCTGGGAAGCGTATAAATATTTATTTGCAGGAAATGGCAACATCTTTGGGGCATACGGTATTTCCATTCTGGTTACTGTGGCCGGCACGGTGCTTGGAATTTTAATGACCGTATTCCTGGCCTATGCCCTGTCCATCAAGGATCTGCCTTTCCGCAAGGGAATGTCCTTTTATGTCTTTTTCACAATGCTGTTTAATGGCGGATTGATTCCCACGTATATGATGTATGTGAACGTATTCCATATAAAGAATACGATATGGGCGCTGATCATACCGTCATTGTTGGTCAATGCCTTTTATATTATCATTGCCCGCAGCTTTTTTTCCAGCAACATCCCCGAGGAGGTGCTGGAGGCTGCGCGGATGGATGGCGCCGGCCAGATCCGCATACTTTTTAAAGTCGTCATGCCTATGTCGCTGCCCATTCTGGCCACCATCGGCCTGATGATCGGCCTGGGCTACTGGAATAACTGGACCAACGGTCTGTACTACATTACAGATCAGAAGCTTTACAGTATTCAGCAGCTATTGACGGAAATGGTGCGGAACATGCAGGCGCTCCAGAGCGGGGATTTTGCCGCGGCCAATGCTGCTTCGGTGAACATGCCGTCCACAGCCATTAAGATGGCCACGGCCGTGCTTGGCGTTATTCCGATTATGATCGCTTATCCGTTTTTTCAGAAGTTTTTTGTAAAAGGTATAGCTTTGGGAGCCGTAAAGGGTTAAAATAAAACATACGAATTGTCGTAGAATCAAGGGGGGGGATTATTTTGAGTCCTGTATTATTGCTGCCGCAGCCGGAGCATATGACTGTGGGCGAGGGTTTTTTGAATATTGAGAACGGGATTTTGGTCGAACTGCACGGGGATTTAAAGGCGATGGCACCGGCGCTTGAGACGCTTGGAAAGGGCTGGCTTGGCTCAGGGGATTCACAAATATTATCAGGTGATTTACATATATTATCTTTTAAGAAATCGGAAATGCCGGAGCAGGGCTATGCGCTGGATATAAGCCTGGAGGGGATTGTTATTACGTACAGCAAAGCTGCGGGCGCATTTTATGGATTGATGACACTGCGGCAGATGATTATGCAGGCCGTCGGCGCTGTGAAAGGGTTCCGCCTGCCGTATGTACATATTTCGGATGCGCCGACGCTTTTGCACCGGGGATATATGCTGGATATCAGCCGGGGAAAGGTACCTTCGATGGAGAGCTTAAAGTCTTTTATCGACCTGCTGGCATCGTTTAAATATAATCAGCTCCAGCTCTATATAGAAGGCTTTTCTTTTATGTACGCGTCCTTTGAGAAATACTGTGATGAAAAGAGCGCTCTGACGCCGGAGGAGATCCGTGAGCTTGACCGCTATTGCCGGGAAAGATTCATCGAACTGGTTCCGAATCAGAACTGCTTCGGCCATATGGCGCCGTGGCTGGCAAAGGAGGAATTTCGCCCTCTGGCCGAAGCGCCGGACGGATGGAAGCTGGGATCTGCGACTCTGCCGCCTACCACTCTGGATGCGAGAAACGACGATTGTATGGTGCTGCTGGAGAAAATGTGCAGCGATCTGCTGCCCAATTTCACCTCCCGTTATTTTAATGTGGACATGGATGAGCCTTTTGACATGGGGCTTGGCAAAAATCAGGAATTTTGTCAGACTCATGGCAAGGAGTCGCTGTACGGGCTCCATGCGAAAAAGATGCATCAATTGGCCGCCCTCCACGGCAAAACGATGATGATGTGGGGCGATGTCGTTGTGAAATACCCATCCCTTCTAAAGGAGCTTCCGGAGGATATTATTATCTTGGACTGGGGCTATGAGGGGGAATTTCCTGTGGAACGCCACGCCCGGCTGTTACAGGAGAACGGCCGCCGCTTTTATCTCTGCCCGGGCACCAACGCATGGTCGTCCTACACGGGCATGACTGATAATATGCTCACCTGCATCAAAAGGGCGGTGCGGGCGGCCAATACATGCGGCGCTGAGGGCGTGATGCTCACCGATTGGGGAGATGGCGGCCACCTGCAATATTTGCCGGTCAGCTATGCGCCGCTCGTCTATGCGGCGGCCCTTATGTGGAAGGATGACGAGGTAACGGAGGAGCTGCTTAGCCGTGCTCTGGATCTGTTTGTATTTGAGGATAAGGCTGGCGTTATGGGTCAGGCCTGCCTGGATGCGGGCAGATATGAGCGTCTGGAAGAATTTTCCCTGCCCTGCCGGTCTATGGCTTCCGTGGTCTGCGGCTCGGGGAGAGTGCCCACCGCGCAGTACATCGGCAGTATTGAGCGGATGATCATGGTGAATAAAATACTCTGCCAGCCGGAGGTAAATGCGGCTTACCCGGGCAGCTACAGTAAGCGGGCGCCCCTGGACGCTGCGGCGATCATGGATGCGATGGACCTTGTTAAAGCCCGGTTTGCTAAAGGCCGCCCGGGATGTGCCGATGGCGCTTTGATCATCGCGGAGTATGAAAATGCCCTGGAGCTTGTGAAGCTTTTGACCCGGGTTCGGCAGTTGTGTATGGATGACCGGATGGAAGCTGAGGCTGCGGACGTGCAGGCCGCCACGGAGATTATGAAAAATCACGAGAAGCTCTGGCGAGCCCGGAATAAGGAAAGCGGCTTACAGGAGGGGATGAATATTTTAGGGAAGCTGCGGGATTCCCTGATGGCGGAAACGTCGGAGGCAGAATAGGGAACGGCAGCCGCGGCGGATTCCCGGACAACAGCACCGTAGGAGCCTACGATAGCAATACGAAAGGAATGATAATATGAGCACAGTTGGATATATGAATATTGCCATGGAAATATTTGGCGGGCTATTGTCTCTTATTTTCATCTTGTGTATTTCCCTGACAGGCCTTAAAAAGGAGCGGCTGGAGCAGTTATATATCCGTGTACTTGCTATGAATATGGCGCTCCTTTTTTGCGATGCTGCCGCATGGTTTTTTAAAGGTCATATGGATATATTCAGCCGTGTTATTGTAAGAGTGGCAAATTTCGGCGTATTTACCTTGGGATATATACTTCTGGCAGTATTTACAGATTATCTGGTGTGCTTTGCGGCAACAAAGAACTGCGGAATCACCAAGAAGCCATCGCAGATCATGTGGGCGTTATCGCTGGCGGCAATCGGACTGACGGTATTGTCACAGTTTAACCATATGTACTATATCATCGATGCCAATAACATTTATCACCGCCAGGATTGGTTCTGGCTTTCACAGGTTTTTGGAATTGTATGTATGTTGATCAACGGAAATCTTCTTATCCGGTATCGAAAATATATGGAGCGAAAGGAGCAGGTGGCGCTGTGGGCTTACATATTGATGCCGGTTATCGCTATGGTGATCCAGTTATTTATTTATGGGATCGCCGTACTGTATATAGCCACAACGATCTCTGCTCTGTGCATCTATATCAGTATCCAGGTGGAGCAGGCCCGCAGGTTTGACCAGAAGGAGCTGGAGCTGGAGAGGAATAAAACAGCAGTCATGCTATCACAGATACAGCCTCATTTTATGTATAATGCACTGAATACCATTCATTTCCTGTGTCGGACACAGCCGGAGGTGGCTGCGTCCGCCGTAGAAAATTTTTCGGACTATCTTCGTGGAAATCTGGATGCACTGACACAGGAGACTACCATTCCATTTTCCAGAGAGCTGGAGCATTTGAAAAGTTACCTGGGGATCGAGCAGTTGAGATTTCCGGATGTGAACATTGCTTATGACTTAAAAACGGAAGATTTTTTCCTGCCGGCACTGACCCTTCAGCCCATGGTTGAAAATGCGATCCGCTATGGTGTGACTCCGAAGGAGGATGGCGGAACCGTGTCTATTTCCACATGGGAGGATGGAACCGCCTGGTACTTGCAGGTGGAGGATGACGGCGTTGGATTTGAACCACAAAAAAAGGATCTGGATATGGGCGGCCGCTGCCAAAGCCCGGAGCCGATCAGGCACCCGGAAAATACACAGCGCAGTCATATCGGGATCAGTAATACCCGCCGACGTCTGGAGGTCCTGTGCGGCGGAACACTTACGGTAAATAGCGCGCCGGGGAAGGGAACCCGCGTGCTTATTTGCATTCCAAAAAAAGAGGAGGCACAATGAAAGCAATTATCGTTGATGATGAGCAGATCGCTCTGGATAATCTGGAGCTGACATTAAAGGAATTTCCTGAAATTACTGAAATTACAACATTCCGTTATCCGGTGAGGGCGGTGGAATGGCTGAAAGAGTCTTACGTGGATGTTGCCTTCCTGGATATTAATATGAAGCAGATGGATGGGCTGGCATTGGCAAAAAGCGTGAAGGAGCTGCACCCGGAATGTGCCATCATATTTGTGACAGGCTATTCCCAGTATGCGCTTGACGCCCTGCGCTTGCATGTTTCCGGATATCTGATGAAGCCAGTGCGCGTGGAGCGGCTTCGGGAGGAGCTGGATTACGTATTGGAAAAGCATCCTCTTTTGACTGATAATAAAAAACTATTTGTTCAGTGCTTTGGTAATTTTGAAATTTTTCTGGATAAAAGGCCCATGCGTTTTCAGTATAAAAAAACGAAGGAGCTGCTGGCCTATCTGATCGACCGTAAGGGCGCTTTCTGTACTAATGGAGAAATTATGGGCATTTTATGGGAGGAGGAGGCCGACCGGGTCAAACGGTATTCCTATTTTCGGGATCTGCGCGCCGACTTATTTCATGCCTTTGAGGATGCGGGATGCCCGGACGCTGTACAAAAACAGCGGGGAATGCTGGCCGTTGTGCCGGAGAAGTTCTGCTGCGATTATTATGAGTGGCTGAAGGGCAATATCGATGCAGTGAACCGTTATCGGGGCGAATACATGGCCCAGTACAGTTGGGGAGAGCTGACGCTGAGTTCGATAAAAATGTCAGAATAGACCGCAGTTTTACCGACGCTTGTTTTGCTATGATGAGTAAAAGCTTTTTAAAATGGCAAAACAGGGAGGTATTTTATGAAATCGATTCAGACGAAATTTCTCATACTGATTCTGACATGTGTTTTGCTCTGTGCCGGAGTGATCGGAGGCGCAGGTATTATTACCACGTGGCGGGTGTCTGAGACGGATAGCGCCCGGAATATGAACTTAATGTGCGAAGCCAGAGCCGGGGAGCTGGATGCTCTGTTGTGCAATATCGAGCAGTCGGTGGGAACTCTGGCCGTCTATGCCCTGGAGCAGCTGGAAAGTGTTGACCGCCTGAAGTCGGATTCGGATTATATGGAGGATTACACAAGCCGGCTGGAGTCCGTAGCAGTTAATTCTGCCAATAACACGGAGGGCGCTCTGGCTGTGTATGTCCGCTTTAATCCGGATTTTTCGCCGCCTACCTCCGGCCTGTTCTGGAGTAAAACCGAGCAGAGCGGTATTTTTCAACAACTGACGCCGACGGATTTTTCAAGCTACAGCCCGTCGGACGTGGAGCATGTGGGCTGGTATTATATTCCTGTAAAAAATGGCAGCGCCACATGGATGACGCCCTATCTGAACCAGAATATCAATAAGACGATGATCTCCTATGTCATTCCCCTTTACAAAAGCAATGAGACGGTGGGCGTTGTGGGAATGGACATTGATTTTTCCGTTATTGAAAAGCTGGTGGGAGATATTACTGTTTATCAGACCGGCTACGGTTTTCTAGCTGATGCCTCGGGAAATGTGATGTACCATGAGCAGCTTCCCATGGGAACCCAGATGGCCAATACGGATAGTAGCCTGGTTCCCGTAACCCATGAGCTGGAGAACGGCACAAGCGGAAGTAATCTGTTTACATACCGCTGGAATAAGGAAGATAAAAAGATGGCCTTTCGGACTCTGGAGAATGGGATGCGGCTGGCGATCACCGCGCCAGTGAAGGAGATCAATGCTGTAAGGAACGACCTGATCCGTGTGATGGGCGTGGCGACGGTGCTGATCGTTTCCATGGCCATACTGCTGACGGTACTTTTGACCCGAAGGCTGATCCGGCCGTTAAAGGAGCTGAATGAGGCCGCCAAAAAGATTGCCGCCGGAGATTTAAGTATTTCCCTGACCCAGGCCACAAAGGACGAGGTGGGCACCCTGTCGGACAGCTTCCAGCAGACGGTGAACCATCTGCAAAAATATATTGACTATATTAACAGTCTGGCGTACCGGGATTCTCTGACTGGGGTTAAGAATAAGACGGCTTACCAGGAGGCGGAACGGCGGCTGGATGAACAGATACGCCTTGGCCGGCCGGAATTTGCTGTGGTCGTTTTTGATATTAATAATCTGAAGACGATCAATGATAATTATGGCCACGATTTCGGAGATATGCTTATTATGGAGGCCTGCCGGCTGATCTGCAAAACCTTCCGTCACAGCCCGGTGTACCGCATCGGCGGCGACGAGTTTGTGACGATTTTGGAGGATGAGGATTTTCGGGATTATAATAAGCTGCTGGAAGATTTTGAGAAAGGCATGGAGGAGCAGAACCAGAGTGTTCATAAGGAAAGCCGGCTGTCGATCGCGCGCGGGATCGCGGTGTATTCCAGTGAAACGGATTTGGTGTTTGCCAATGTGTTTAAGCGGGCGGATAGCTATATGTATAAAAATAAGGCGGCTATGAAGGCGCAGATGCAGGGGCATTAATAGGAGCTGGCGAAATCGAAATGGATATGTTGCGAATAAAAACGGATGTCTTTATGGATATCCGTTTTTTTCGGTGGAATTTTTTTATGGTTTGTGCTAGAATGTCTTTATTATAGACAGAAAGAAAAAGGATGATAAAAAATGGGAATTATTCGGGCGGCACACCTGATTTATGATTATATTACCCGTGATGATGAAACCGGTACGGAGACTGCCAGCCGTGCCATCGACGATGTGGACCTGGATGTCGATGCCGGTGATTTTATTGCGATCCTGGGGCATAACGGCTCCGGAAAGTCGACGCTGGCCAAGCATATTAACGCACTGCTGACGCCCACGGGCGGCAGTATATGGGTGAAAGATATGGACACAAAGGACGAAAACCATACGTGGGATATACGCCAGAGCGCCGGCATGGTGTTTCAGAATCCCGACAATCAGATCATCGGGAGTATTGTGGAAGAAGATGTAGGGTTTGGGCCGGAAAATATCGGCGTTCCTACGGATGAGATATGGCAGAGGGTTGATCAGAGCTTAAAGGCTGTGGGAATGACGGAATACCGGACCCATTCGCCAAACAAGCTGTCCGGCGGACAGAAGCAGCGGGTGGCCATTGCCGGAGTGATGGCCATGCGCCCGGAATGTATCGTGCTGGATGAACCTACGGCGATGCTGGACCCCAATGGCCGCAAGGAAGTTTTGCGCACGGTCCACGAGCTGAACCGGGAAGCCGGGGTGACGGTGGTGCTCATCACCCATTATATGGATGAGGTCATTGACGCGGATAAGGTATTTGTTATGGATGACGGCAAGGTTGTGATGCAGGGGCGGCCAAAGGAGATTTTTTCACAGGTGGAAAAGCTCAAAGCGCTGCGGCTGGATGTTCCCCAGGTGACGGAGTTGGCCTATGAGCTGAAAAAAAGCGGCCTGCCGCTGCCGGATGGTGTACTGACGATCGGGGAGCTGACGTCCGCGCTGACCCCGCTGCTGGGAACAGGCCATACGACGATACACCATGGAGGAAGCTATGTCGATTAGATTGGAAAATGTCAATTATATATACAGCCCGGATAGTGCTTTTCGCAAACAGGCTTTAAAGGATATTCATCTGGAAATCCGGGATGGAGAGTTTATCGGCCTGATCGGTCATACAGGCTCGGGAAAGTCCACGCTGATCCAGCATTTAAATGGGCTGATGAAAGCGACCAGCGGGCACATTTATTACAATGAACAGGATATTTATGAGAGCAGCTTTAATCTGCGGGGGCTTAGGGCTTTAGTGGGGCTGGTTTTTCAGTATCCGGAGCATCAGCTTTTTGAAGTGACGGTGTTTAAGGATATTTGTTTTGGACCGAAAAATCTGGGCCTTCCCCAGGAGGAGTGCGAAAAGCGCGCAAGAGAGGCGCTGAACCTGGTGGGGCTTAAAGAAAAGCACTGGCAGAAATCGCCCTTTGAGCTGTCCGGCGGACAAAAACGGCGGGTGGCCATTGCCGGAGTGCTGGCGATGAAACCGGAGGTGTTGATCCTGGACGAGCCTACGGCCGGGCTGGACCCGAAAGGGCGCAATGATATTCTGGACCAGATCGCAAGGCTCCACAAGGAAGGGAATATGACGGTTATCCTCGTTTCCCACAGTATGGAGGATGTGGCCCGCTATGTGGACCGGCTGATCGTTATGAACCGGGGCTCTGTGTTTATGGACGGCACGCCGTCGGAGGTGTTTAAGCATTATGTGGAGCTGGAGCGCATCGGGCTGGCGGCGCCACAGGTGACTTACGTGATGCATCAACTGGCCCAGAAGGGCTTTTCTGTGAATGAAAATGCCACCACCGTGGAGGAAGCCAAAAATGAAATTTTAGCGGCGCTTGGGAGGATACAGCCATGATACGTGATATTACCATCGGACAATACTACCCGTCGGAGTCGGTGATCCACAGGCTGGACCCCAGAGTCAAGCTGGTGGGCACGATCGTTTTTATTATTATGATCTTCTGTATTAACAACCTGGCGGGATATTTGGTGGCTACGGCAGCTTTGGGCTGTATCATCAAGCTGGCCCATGTGCCTTTAAAATATATCATTAAGGGCCTGAAGGCCATCTTCTTTATTTTAATATTTACCGCGCTGCTGAACATTTTCCTGACACCGGGGGATGCGGTTTTTGAATGGAAATTTATCCATATTACAAAGGAAGGTCTTTTGATCGCGCTGAAAATGTCGGTGCGTTTTATTTACCTGATTATCGGCTCATCCATTATGACGCTGACGACCACGCCTAACCACCTGACCGACGGCCTTGAAAAGGGGCTTTCACCATTGAAGAAAATCCATGTGCCGGTCCATGAGATTTCCATGATGATGTCCATCGCCCTGCGGTTTATACCGATCCTCATGGAGGAAACGGATAAGATTATGAAGGCTCAGCAGGCCCGGTGCGCGGATTTTGAGAGCGGAAATATTTTTCAGCGGGCGAAAAGCCTTGTACCGGTGCTTGTGCCACTGTTTATTTCCTCGTTCCGGCGGGCCAATGACCTGGCCATGGCTATGGAGGCCCGGTGCTACCATGGCGATGAGGGGCGGACGAAGATGAAACCGCTGCATTATTACCGGCGGGATTATATCGCCTATCTGCTGATCGTGCTTTATGTGGCGGTGTTGATATTGCTCAACATATTTTTTCCGGCAGTACAGGCGTCATTATTTGCAATCATATTTTAACTGTTTGATGGGAGATGTATATGAGTACAGAGGTTTCGATAAAGGATGAGCATACGCTGGCGGCTGACCCGGGGGATTTTGCCGTCGCAAACCGGGAGGAGCGGCCGCTGCGCCGTATCCTGCTTGTCATTTCCTACGATGGCACGAATTACTGCGGATGGCAGGTCCAGCCCAACGGTACAAGTATCCAGACAGTGCTCCAGGCGGCCATCGAGGATCTGGTGGGCGAAAAAATCAATCTGACCGGGGCCAGCCGGACCGATTCCGGTGTTCACGCTCTGGGGCAGGTGGCGGTTTTTGATACCCATATGGGCATTGCCCAGGAGCGCTTTGCCATGGCATTAAATCAGCGGCTGCCGCGGGATATTGCCATACAAAAATCGGTGGAGGTGCCGCTTTCCTTTCATCCCAGATATCAGAAAACGTCCAAAACGTATGAATATAAAATATTCAATGCCAGAAAGCCCCAGCCCCTTTGCCGGCTTTATAGCTATTTTGTGCCTCAGCGCCTGGATGTTGCGGCTATGGAAAGGGCGGCCGGCTATCTGTGCGGCACCCACGATTTTAAAAATTTCGCATCCACCAAATCCAATGTGAAGGATACGGTGCGGACGGTGTATGCGCTGACGCTTTCTAAGGACGGGGATATGCTGACACTTAAGATTACCGGCGACGGATTTCTATATAATATGGTGCGGATTATTGCCGGAGCGCTTTTGAAGGTCGGCTTTGGACAGAAGCCGCCGGAATTTGTCCGTCAGGTGCTGGAAAGCGAGACGCGGATCATTCCCGGCCCTACGGCGCCGGCCCACGGGCTGACCCTGGTGGAGATCAAGTATGGATAATGCCGGGGTGTCCATGGGAAAAGAGGATCGGCTTTGTCGTTTGTGCCCCAGGAACTGCGGTGTGGACCGGAGCCGCACTGTGGGCTTTTGCGGGATGACCGATGAAATACGTATTGCCAGAGCGGCGCTGCATATGTGGGAGGAGCCGTGTATTTCGGGAAATGCCGGCTCGGGTACTGTGTTTTTTTCCGGCTGTACGCTGCGCTGTGTATTCTGTCAAAATTATGGGATTTCCACATTGCGGCAGGGCACTGGGATCAGTGCAGAACGGCTGGGGGAGATATTTTTGGAATTGCAGGCTGCGGGGGCATGGAATATCAATCTGGTGACGCCGGGCCATTATGTGCCACAGATCATCCGGGCGCTGGACATGGCCAGGCGCCAGGGGCTTGGGCTGCCGGTGGTGTATAATACAAGCGGCTATGAGCGGGTGGAAACGCTGAAGGCTCTGGAGGGCTACGTGGATATTTACCTTCCGGATTTTAAATATGTCAGTGCTCAGCTATCCGGGAAGTATTCCGGCGCTCTAGATTATTTTGATGTGGCTTCGGCGGCGCTGGCCGAGATGGTGCGGCAGGTACCGGCGGCCCTGTTTGATGCGGCGGAGGATGGCCGTATGCTTAAAGGGGTGATCGTGCGCCACCTGCTTTTGCCGGGCTGTCTGATGGATTCTAAAAAGGTGGTGCGCTATCTTTACGAGACGTACGGCGACCGCATTTATATAAGTCTGATGAGCCAGTATACGCCGCTGCCCCACGTGGCTCAAAAGTACCCGGAGCTGAATGTGAAGGTGAAACGTAAATCTTACAATAAGCTGGTGGATTATGCCCTTGAGCTTGGGGTGGCCAATGCCTTTATACAGGAGGGGGAGGCCGCAAAGGAGAGCTTTATCCCTGATTTTGATATGGCGGGGGCGGAGCCGGAGCCAAAGCCGGAACTTGATTGAGTGCCCGGACACCGTGCGGATTGTGGATATTGTACGAAGGCGTAAATTTTGCGGACATATGGAGATTGAGAGAATGGACAGGGAAGAATATCTTGAAAAACTGAAAGAAAGTATCGACGTGTTGTCCGACATCATGGATACGGAAAATTACGGGATGTGCCTTGTGGATGGTGAGGGACGCATTATAAAATGGAATTATGAGCGCCTATTCGGCCATAAGGAAGCCGATGTGCTCGGGCTGCCGGTGGAGTCGGTGATTGAAAATACCCGGCTGCATATCGTGGCCAGGACCGGTGAAAAAGAATTGTTCCAGATTCAAAAAATTCACGGGAATAACGTGATCGCCAACCGTATCCCTATCATTTTTAATGGCGCGCCCATCGGAGCGGCAGGCACAATCATTTATAAAAACACAAAGGAGCTGGCGGAGGCCTGGCATTATGTGGAGCGGGCGGAAAATAATATGAAGGCCTATAAAAGCGAGCTGGCGAAAATGTATCAGGCCCGGTACCACTTTGAGGATATCCAGACGATCAATCCTCAGATGGAAGCTTTAAAGAACCTCTGCCGGGTCGTGGCTGGTACCCAGGCGACGGTTTTGATCCAGGGGGAGAGCGGTACCGGGAAGGAGCTGTTTGCCCAGGCGATCCACAACGCCAGTATGGTTTCCCAGGAGCCCTTTGTGAGCATCAACTGCGCATCGATCCCCAAGGATTTGATGGAATCTGAGCTTTTCGGCTATGAATCCGGAGCTTTTACGGGAGCCCGGCGGGAGGGCAAGATCGGTAAGTTTGAGCTGGCCGGGCACGGCACATTGTTTTTAGATGAGCTGGGAGCTATGCCTGTGGAGATGCAGGCCAAGCTTTTGCGGGTACTGGAAAATCACGAGTTTGAGCGGGTTGGCGGAAATAAAAAAATAAATTTTGACGCCCGTGTGATTGCCGCCACCAATGAAAAGCTGGGGGAATCTGTGGCTGCGGGAAACTTTCGGAGTGATCTGTATTACCGGCTCAGTGTGGTCAGCGTGGATATTCCGCCGCTGCGCAGCCGGCTGGAGGATTTGCCGGAGCTTTGTATGAGCCTGCTCGCTTCTCAGCAGAAGAAGTATAATATGGGCGGTTTTCCCGCATCGGTCAGCGGCCGGGTGCTGACGCTGCTGAAAAAACATGACTGGCCGGGGAATGTGCGGGAGCTGCGCAATGTGATGGAGCGGGCTCTGATTATGAGCCAGGGGCATGAGATTCTTGTGTGCCATCTGCCGGATTATCTGCAAAGTCTCAGCCAGGGCGGGGCTAAGGCGGATGGAAATGCGGATGGCGCCGGCGGTGCGGATAGTGATGTGGGGTATTATTATCGGGAGATTAACCGGCTGGAGAAGCAGATGATCGAGTCGGCGTTGAAAAATTGTGGGGGAAACCGGACGGAGGCGGCGAGACAGTTGGGGATTCATCGGTCGGTGATTTATAAGAAGATGAAGGATTTGAATATTTTTTCGGGGGAGTAGGGGGGTGTAGCGCACATTGTGGGGGCGCGGTTGCGGCGCAGTGTTCCGGACGCTGGGCGGCTATGGGGCGTGTTTTTGCCCGGGGCGCCGGCGGCTTCTGGGCTGTGCTCCGGGGGGCGCGTTCCTTTTGTCACTTCGACCGGCGGACTTCGGGGGATAAGTGCGTCTAATATGCAAAATGCGATAATTTCGGACACCGGCCCAATGCTCAGTAAGCTCTGATGAGCTTTCTTCGCTTGGGCCTCAGATTTGGGCCTTGTGGGCGCCAAATCTGGTCCGGAATTATCGCATTTTCCATATAAGACTTACTAATCCCCCTACGTATGCCGGTCGATGTGACAAAAGGAACGCGCCCCCCGGAGCACAGCCCAAAAGCCGCCGGCGCCTCGGGCAAAAACATGACCCATAGCCGCCTGGCGTCCGGAACACTGCGCCGCAACCGCTGTCGGACTGCTTCGATGGATTGGGGAGAAAAAATTTTGTTTTTTGGTGGTTTTAGGCCTGCGTGTCTTTATTATAGACACGCAGGCCTTTTTGCGTCTTTAATTGGAACATTTATATGGGATGGGGTGGGAGATGTTAGGGTGTTTTGGGGGATTAATGAGGGTTTTTGGAGGGGTGGGATTTTGGCATGGGATTTGCTTTATATAGTTATTGAAAATAGGTGTTCATTGCTTTGAGGCGGATGGGGTGTTTGGTTTGTTCGCTTTGGGGGAATGGTTTATGAAGGGTATATAGGAAGGAGTTTTTTTATGGCTAAGGTGAGTTTGATTAGTGCGGCTGAGGCTGCGGGTTTGATTAAGGATGGGATGACGGTGATGATTGGCGGGTTTATGGCCAATGGTACGCCGGAGGGCGTGATTGATGCGCTGGTGTTGTCCGGGGCTAAGGATTTGACGGTGATCTGCAATGATGCGGGGCTGCCTGGGAAGGGTACGGAAAAGCTTTTGCAGACGCATCAGATTAAGAAGTTAATCGCTTCGCATGTGGGGATGACGCCGGAGTGCGGACGGCAGTATAGTGCCGGGGAACTGGAACTGGAGCTGACGCCTCAGGGTACGCTGGCCGAGAAGGTCCGCTGCGGCGGGGCCGGGCTTGGCGGTTTTCTTACACCTACGGGCGTAGGAACGGTGGTGGCCGAGGGGAAGAAGGTTATGGAGATCGACGGGCAGGAGTATTTGCTGGAGCTTCCTCTGCATGCGGATGTTGCGCTGCTTAAAGGGTATTTGGTGGATGAGGCCGGAAATATCCGTTATCGTGGCTCTACGAGGAATTTTAATCCGCTGATGGCAACGGCGGCGGATGTGGTGATCGTGGAAGCTGATCAGATCGTGCCGGCTGGAGAGATTGGGCCGGAGTATGTGGAAACGCCTGGGTTATATGTGGACTATATTGTAAAGGCCGAGTAACTGTTTACTGGCTCGCCAGTGAACAGTAACGATATTGAGGAGGAATAGATGATGGAAGATAAAAAGAATTTTATTGCCGCACGGGTGGCAAAGGAATTGAAGGACGGGGATGTGGTGAATCTGGGAATCGGGCTGCCGACGCTGATTCCTCACCATCTTGCACCGGAGATCGATATAACATTGCAGTCGGAAAATGGGTTTGTGGGCCTGAGCGCTGAGACGCCCAGTGAGGAGGACGCCAGATATATTGTCAATGCCGGAGGTAAGCCGGTGTCGATTCGGCCGGATGGAGCATTTTTTAACAGCGCCGATTCGTTTACGATTATCCGGGGCGGACATGTAGATGCCACGGTGCTTGGGGCTTTGCAGGTGGATGAGCATGGCAATATCGCCAACTGGATCATTCCCGGAAAGATGGTGCCCGGTATGGGCGGCGCCATGGACCTGGTGGTGGGCGCTAAAAAGGTGATCGTGGCCATGGAGCATACGAATAAGGGCAATCACAAAATCCTTGAGACATGTACACTGCCCCTGACGGCCAAAGGTCAGGTGAATCTGATCGTGACGGAAATGGGCGTTATGGAGGTTACAAAGGACGGTCTTGTTTTGAAGGAATATAATCCGGAGTTTACTTTGGAGGAAATCCAGGCGGCTACGGGAGCCCGGCTTCACATCTCCGAGGATATCTGCCCAATGCCTGTATAAATATAAAAGGGGCTGTCGGGAAATACCGATTTTTAGGCCCCTTACCCCCAAATAAGAAGATCCTATGGAACTCCATGCTTTTTAGCACTTGGTACATCCATAGGATCTTCTTACTTTTCAGCTTTGCTTGGAACACAATCGGTAGCCTGTTCAGATAAGATAAAAGAGGCAAAGCAGGTTGCGTTAAACGAAATGATTAAAACGTCTAAAATAAAAAAGACTAATAAATTATGTTTATAGAAGACATTGTTGAAAGTTTTAGTAAAAGTGGTATAGTAAAGAGTGTATTTACTAAAATGATAAAATTATAAAAGAGAGGTCGAAGAATAATGAAAACATGCCCAAAATGTCGCGAAATACTCGGTAATGATGCCGAAATATGTTTCAATTGCCAATATGATTTTAACTATAAACGAGTTTTATCCCCAGAAGAGTTGTCAGAAAAGAGAAACAAGGAAACTCAACGAACTCAAGAATTCTTAGAGTTCCAAGAAATTCTCGATAAACAAAAGGAAGAGCAAATAAAAAAGAACCCATACTATGAATATGAAATTGTAACAGTGGATGATTTAGCAAATGGTCGTGTAGATGATATAAAACTAGCTAATATCATCAAAGAGTATGCGAGGAAAGGCTGGAGACTTCACACTGTTTTTACAAATGAATTAGGGAAAAATGCTACTTCGGCCACATTGGGGAACATAGGTACAGGTTCAAATTCAACTATCGATCAAACGGTTTTAATATTTGAGCGTTGTATACGGGCTTAAGTTCCGTTATTAATTTGGTGTTGGCAGTGATTTCACACATTACGAAAATAGAATATTAAGAGTAAAACGTCTATTGTTGTTCTAACGGTGCAACTTTGGTCTTTCGTAAACGTTCTATAGCCAGTACCTAGCTATGGAGCATTTACTACGCATTTACGACTGTGCGGCTAAAAATAAGCAGCAATAGAAAAAGCAAGAAGATCCTATGGATGTGCCAAGTACTAAAAAGCATGGAGTTCCATAAGATCTTCTTATTTTGGGGTAAGGGGCCTAAAAATCGGTATTTCCCGACAGCCCCTTTTTTGCGCGAAGCAACGAGCCATAAGGGGGAGCTTGCTCACCTTTATGGCGACTGCCGCGATCCGACGGAGCGAAGCGGAGTCGGATGCGATTGAAGCAACGAGCCGCAAAGAGGAGCTTGCTCACCTTTATGGCGACTGCCGCGATCCGACGGAGCGAAGCGGAGTCGGATGCGATCGAAGCAACGAGCCGCAAAGGGGAGCTTGCTCACATTTGCGGCGACCCACGACCCGGTGTAGCGAAGCGGAGTCGGATGCGCGATTGTGCCTGGCGGGGGCCAGATTTTGAAAGGGTTTTTCTGTTTTAGAAATTGCCGTGGTTTTGTAGAACTTTGGCGGCCGTTGTTTTATAATAAGTAAAGATCGATTACATTTATTAAAAATAAATGCGATAAAGACATTAATGAGGAGGAAATACATAATGAAAGTATTGGGTCTTAATTTTGGACGTAAAAACGGAAACTGCAAGCTGTTTTTAAATGCAGCCATTGAGTCAGCCAAGGCTGCCGGTGCTGAGGTGGAGATCATCGACACCATGGGAAAGGAAATCAAGCCGTGTATCGGCTGCGGCGCCTGCTCCCGATTATTACAGAGCGGCAAGGGTCAGATCAAATGCTGCCAGAAGGATGATTATGAGGCTATTTCCGATGCAGTGCTTGCTGCGGATGCCATTATCGTGGCAGCTCCGGTGTATGTGCTGGCGCCGACCGGACAGCTTAAAAACTTTATCGACCGGTTTGGACCGGCCCATGATAAGGCATATATGCTGTTTGAAAATGAGCTGCGCAAGGATAACGGCGGTGAGGAGCTGAATCCGGATTGTCTCAAACGCCATCTGGTATCTTATATATCCGTAGGCGGGGCTACAACGCCGCATTGGGTGTCCTATGGTATACCGGGCATGAATTTATTTGGCATGAGCCTGAATATGAAGGTTGTTGACCAACTGGACGCTTACGGCGCTTATGTTCCACCGATCCAGGAAAAGCTTCTGGCGCAGTCCAGACATATGGGTGAGCGTATTGTGGAAGCGTATGGCCTGAAAACCAGTGAGATCACATGGGAATCTGATCCTGGCGTCTGCCCGGTCTGCCATTGTAAGGAAATGACTTTAAACGGCACGACTACGGTATGCTGTCCGATCTGTGGTATTTATGGCCAGCTCAAGGTGGACGGCGATCAGGTGTCCGTGGAATTTTCAAAGGAAGAACAGGAGCGCAGCCGCCTGAAGTTTACCGGTGTTTTGGAACATCAGGTGGAGCAGGGCCGCAAGGACCGTTATCCGCGCTTTGACGCGTATGTGGAAAAGTTCCGGGCAATGCAGGACGAAATGTAGGATCAAAATACAGGGAATTGTCAGGAAAATAGATTGTTCAAAACAGGGGGCTGTCGGGGAATACCGTTAAGCCCCCTTAAAATTTCACACAGCTTTCATATTCCTGTCATTTACCTTTCCAATAACCATGATAGAATCCAATTAAAAGTTAAGCAGCGCTTAATTTGTACACGGTGAGGTTGCTGCAATTTTACGAGGAGGATGAAAATGGTTATTGGATTGATTGGTATTTTTGCCGCATTGATTTTCCTGATCATTATGGTTATGAAGGGATGGCCGCTGTTGATCGTCGGGGCTTTGTCGGCGCTTATTGTGTGTGTATTTAACGGGATGGATATGGTATCCGGGTATCTGACCACTTATATGTCCGGCGTTGGCGGATTTTTGACCGGACAGATTCCTATATTTTTGTGGGGCGCTGTGTTTGGCGAGCTGTATGGCTCCTCCGGCGCAGCTACTTCGATTTCCCGATGGATCTCCCGGATTTTGAGAGGGAAGAAGGAACATTTAAGCCCGCTCATTACGATTTTGATCGTGTTTCTCGCCGGGATTTTGTTGTCCTATGGCGGCGTGAGCGCCATTGTGCTCATGTTTGTTATGACGCCGCTGACACTGGAGCTTTGCCGGGAGGCTGATATTCCCCGGTATATGGTTCCGGGAATGATCCTGGGCTGTATAGCCACGTCGGCGCTGGCCATGCCCGGAAGCCCGCAGATCCAGAATGTGGTGCCGATCAGTTATCTTGGAACATCTTCCATGGCTGCGGCTGTTCCAGGTTTTATTGCCGGTATTTTAATTCTTGTATTAAACATTATTTATCTCAATTATGCGGCAAAGAAGGAAATGAAAGCGGGCAACCGTTTTATGGATGTGGAGGGACAGGTGCTGCACACCGATGACGAGAAGCTTCCCAATCCTATCCTCAGCCTGATTCCTATGGTCATTGTGTTTGTCCTGTTCAATGCTGTGAAGCTGGATGTGAATTTTTCATTAATGATTGGAATTATCGCGGCATTTGTCATTTTTGCCAGGTATCTGGGCGGTTTTGGCGGTGTGATGAAGTCTTTGGGAAATGCGGCGTCCAATACGTGTATCGTTTCCTGCGGCGCTGCGGCTGTGGCCGGCTTTGGTACTGTAGTGGCGGCGACGAACGCTTTTGGAGAGCTGAGCGGCAAGCTGGCTGGGATTAACGGCTCACCGCTGCTGATCGGTATGCTGGCGCTGATGGTAATGACATTGATCGGCGGCTCCGGCCCGGCTGGTCTGGCGTCCGGACTGCCCATGTTCCAGCCGGTCATGGCGCAGATGGGTGTGAGCATGAGTGCTTTCCACCGAATCGCGTCTTTTGCAGCCACCACGTTTGATACACTGCCAACCAACGCCGGATTTATCGCATCCACTGAGATCGCTAAGGTGGAGGCCGGAAAGTCCTATAAATATGTTGGGGTGTGTACCGTTTTAAATACGACGATCGGAACCATCGTCCTGACATTGATTCTCATGGCCTTTTCAGGGCTTGCATAAGTGACTTTAGAGCACAGACGAAATTTTGTTGTTCGCCTGTGCTTTTTCCTTTATAATATTAGGTGTTGCCCTGATGGGCAAGCAGGTCATCAATTTCCTGGCGGAAATTAGTGACAACATATAAAATACGAAGGATGATAGCGAATGGCCAGGATTTTAGTTGTGGATGATGAGGCGTCGATTCGGACTGCCATTAAGGAGTTTTCGGAGTTTTTGGGGCATCAGGTGACGGAGGCCGCCGATGGACTTGAGGCTGTGAAAATATGCAGGTCCAGAGATTTTGATATAATTATCATGGATATTATGATGCCAAAGCTGGACGGATTTACAGCGTATAAGGAAATCCGCAAAATGAAAGATATTCCCGTTTTGATGCTGTCGGCTAAAAATCAGGAATATGATAAACTGTACGGATTTGAGCTGGGAATCGATGATTATGTGGTCAAGCCGTTTTCTTTAAAAGAGCTTATGGCGCGGGTCCAGGTGATCGTCAGCCGGCGGCGCCCTGTCAGCGAGACGGCCCCAAACGGGGAGGTGTTGAAATTTGAAGGGCTGGAGCTGAATATCGCGGCCCGTAAGGTTGTGGCGGACGGTAAGCGGATCGAGCTGCGCCCGAAGGAATATGACCTGCTCTTTTTCATGGCGCAGAATAGAAATATCGTTTTTTCCAGGGAGGATCTGCTGGAAAAGGTGTGGGGCTTTGATTATGCCGGGGATGACCGGACGGTGGACGCCCAGATAAAAATGCTCCGCCATGATCTGGGGGATTACCGGAAATTTATCGTAACGTTTCGGGGGGCCGGGTATAAGTTTGAGACAGAGTGACATTGGGAAGCGCCAGAAATATTATGCGTAGAAAAAGGATGCGATGAGGACCTTGAGAAAATTCAGGATTTTGGAACGTAACGGCGGGCGGCGCGCCTGGAAAATGTCGGTCAATCTATGGATATGCTTTATTATATTTGCGGCGATCATTGCCGCGGCCTTCTGGCTTATTTTGATGGATTCTGTCCAGAATCAGTATCGGAAGCGGGAAATCGGAAAGCTGGATAAGACTGCCTGGGGCCTTGTGGAAAAGTATGGACAGCCAGATTTTGATTCATCGCTGCCGCTGATGGCAAGGTCCGACAATTATTTTATTCAATTACTTTCAGAGAAAAATAATGAGCGGGTACTTTCGCTGGACAATGAGGGCATGATCTCGGAGCCTGTGCAGGCGGATATTGCCGATGCGGGGCTGTTTGAGCGTTTGAGCGGGTCCGATGGATATTTATTTTACTATGTGGATGATAAGGCGCACAGCTCCCAGTGGGCGGTGTGGGCCATTGTTATGGGCCGAAACGGCAGCGGACGGCAGGTGCTGGTGGTGAGTAAATCCATGGCGGATATTGACGCTCTTGTAAAAATGCTGGTGAGCCGCGGGGTTATTGTGGTGACGCTGGTCATGCTCATTGCCGCAGCCATTGCCGTGATCATGGCCAATATTTTTGTCAAGCCCATTGAAAAGCTGAACCAGAAAGCCATTGAGATGGCTGCTGGTGATTTTGAGATTGAATTTCCAAAGGAAGGCCCCCTGGAAATCGTTCAGCTCTCCGAATCGCTTTGCAAGGCAAGGGATGAATTTGAGGCTACGGAGGCTTTGCGCCGGGATTTTATCGCCAATATCAGCCATGACATGAAGACGCCGCTGACGGTGATCAAGGCTTATGCGGAAATGCTGGAGTCGTATTCCTGCGAAATTCCAGAAAAGCGGGCGGAGCATCTGAACATTATAATGAATGAGACGGATAAGCTTACCGGGCTGATCAATGATACGATGGAGCTTGCCAGGCTCCAGTCGGGAACCGTCGAGCTTAAGCCGGAGCGGTTTAATATGGTGGACGCCGCGGGGGAGGTGCTGGACCGGTTCCGTATCCGGCCGGATCTGGCGGACTTTACATTTGAACTGACGGCCCTGCAGGCCCTTTGGGTCCGGGCGGACCGGCAGCTTATGGACCGCGTTATTTATAATCTTGTGAATAACGGGATCAAGTTTTCGGAGGATATCCGGTATGTATCCATTGACATTGCCCAAAAGGCACACAGTGTCCGTGTGACCATTACGGACCGGGGCATCGGTATGGAGCAGGAGCAGCTTTCGCTGATCTGGGAGCGTTTTTATCAGGTTCTGCCTTATAGCAAGGATAAGGCAGGCATGGGCATGGGGCTGAACATTGTCTACCAGATATTAAAGCTCCACCAGGCGGAATTTGGTGTCCGAAGTGAGCCCCAAAAAGGAACGAGTATCTGGTTTGAACTAAAGGAGGTCCGTGATGAAGCGTAAAATAATCGGGTGTTTGATCGCCGGGCTTTGCATCTTTGGACTGGCGACGCTCATACTGAGCCGCAGGCTCATAAGCAATGATCTGGAAAAACAGATGGATGAGGTGAGGTCACGGGGAAATCTGCCGCTGGTGGCCATCTTTCCCATGACCGGCAGTTACAGCTATGTGGGCGATCTGGCGGACTGGTCAGCCCGGTATGCTGTGGACCAGCTCAATGCCCAGGGCGGTGTCAATGGACGTAAGGTGGAGCTGATCGTATGCAATACCGCTTCGGATACGGATACTGCCCGGTCCATCGTTGATAAAGTCAGTAAAAATGCGCTGATCCTCATCGGTCCGGCGACCGCGCCGGAGGCACTGGCTGTGGCCGAGGATGTCCGGGCCAACGCGGTCGTGGATCTTGGCGTTTATTCCTTTGATGAAGGGCTGAATAAGGCGGCGCCCTACGGTATTTCTTATATGAGTAATTCGGACCGGGGGGAATGGTCCTGTGTAAAAAAATGGTCTGAGGATCATCCGGATATCCGCCGGGTTGTTATATTCACCGACGCCAAAGATGCGTCCAAGTGGGAGACTGCCGAAGCGCTGGTGGAAAAGCTGCCGGAAATCGGTCTGGAGGCCGTGGTTGTGGTGGATATTTCAAAAGACCGGACAAGCCAGCGGTATATGAAATGCGCCATTCAGGCGCTGAACCAGGACGCCGACGGTTACATTTCCCTTCTGAGCACAGAAGATTATGCCCATGTGCTCAGTGAGCTGCGCCTCCGCGGCGTGGATGATGGCGGACGGATTACAGCCTCCTTCTCGGCTTTTTCGGAGGAATTAGTGGAGTTGGCCGGTGAGGATCTGGACGGCACATATATATGGAACAAATTCGACCCGGCATACGAAAGCGATGCGTGGGAAGCACTGGCGGCGGCTTATCAAAAGGATCATCATGGAGAAATGCCCATGAGTACGATCGTGGTGGATATTTACGATTCCGTGATGATTTTAAAGGATTGCTTTGATGCACTGGAAATTACGGGAGATTCGGCCGTTTATGTACAGGAGAAGGAAAAAATCGCGCGATGGTTTTTTGAGGCTGGCAGTGTGGATGGCATACAGGGGAGCTATTCCTGGGAAAATGGAGAAAAGATCAAGGACTATGTTTATTTTAGCTTTGACGGCGCCACACCTGTAAATCTGGCCGGCAGCCCCCGGGGTGATAAATAAGCTGCACCGTAGTTGGGAGATTTCATGTCGAAACGCCGGGCTTACGCGCAGAAAGTCAGAAAATTTGGAAAAAATGTAAATTTATGCTTGACACACACGGCCCAATTACATATAATATTTAATTGTGACGATATGTTTAAAAATACTGTGGTCCAATGCCCCGGAGACGGTATTTTATAATATAAACCTAAAATAATGCCAAAGAATGGATTTACCACAAGGAGGTTCAATCAATGAAAAGTTATGTGGCAACCGCATCTTCAATTGAAAGAAAATGGTATGTAGTTGATGCTACAGGACATACATTAGGACGCTTAGCATCCGAAATTGCAAAAGTTTTAAGAGGAAAAAACAAACCGACATTTACACCGAGCATGGATACCGGTGACTATGTGATCGTTGTTAATGCTGATAAGATTCAGGTAACTGGTAAGAAAATGGACCAGAAGATCTACTACAATCATTCCGACTATGTAGGCGGTATGAGAGAGACAACCCTGAAAGAAAAAATGGACAAGAAGCCAGAAGACGTTATTTATCTTGCAGTTAAAGGAATGCTTCCAAAAGGACCTTTAGGAAGACAGATGTTAACGAAGCTTCATGTATATGCCGGACCGGAGCATGACCATGCTGCTCAGAAACCGGAAGTACTGGAAATCAAATACTAATTAGAGTGAGATTTGGAAGGAGAGAATAACCGTGGCTAATGTAAAATATTACGGAACCGGAAGAAGAAAGAAAAGTATTGCCAGAGTATATCTTGTACCTGGAACAGGTAATGTTACCATTAATAAAAGAAGCATCGATAACTACTTCGGTCTTGAAACACTGAAGGTTATCGTTCGTCAGCCCCTTGAAGCTACAAGCACTACCGATAAATTTGATGTTATCGTTAATGTTCATGGCGGCGGATTCACCGGCCAGGCTGGTGCGATCAGACATGGTATTTCCAGAGCATTATTAAAAGCAGACGCAGATTACAGACCTACCCTCAAGAAAGCAGGCTTCCTCACACGTGACCCACGTATGAAGGAAAGAAAGAAATACGGTCTCAAGGCAGCTCGTCGCGCGCCTCAGTTCAGCAAGAGATAATCTGCTGTTCAAACCGTATCAAAATGGTTCAAAAACCCCGGAAAATCAAGGTTTTCCGGGGTTTTACTATATCTAAACGGGCTGATATAGTTTGACCAAATTTAGCAAAACGAGAGCCGTTTTCACCCAATTTTTAGTGGTCCGCAAGTGGTTAACCGGCCAAAAAGAGGGCAAAAAGAGGGTCAAGTGGTGCCCAAAGTGGTTAACCGAGAGCCGATTTTGTAGGTGTTTTGGGGGCTACTTTTCAGCCAGCCTTCCTCTTGTTTTGGGCTGTGGCAGTTTGGCATAGTTTGACCTAATTTGAATAATTGAATATGAATTTGATGTAGCACTCAGTATAAAATGACTGGGTGCTTTTTTCATTTCAGGAACTCGTATTCCGGCGATAGAAAGAGCCGTCACTTCACTTTTTATTTTGAAGTGGCGGCTTTTTCTATTTCCAGAAGCAACAGCAATAATCAGAAATGAGGTGAAGTCAATGAACACGCAAATCATCGCCATCGCCAACCAGAAAGGCGGCGTTGGCAAGACAACAACCTGTGCCAACTTGGGAATCGGGCTGGCACAGGCCGGGAAGAAAGTCCTGCTGATCGACGGAGATCCGCAAGGGAGCCTAACCATCAGCCTGGGCAATCCCCAGCCGGATAAGTTGCCCTTTACGCTGTCAGACGCAATGGGCCGTATCCTGATGGATGAGCCGCTCCGTCCCGGCGAGGGTATCCTGCACCACTCAGAGGGCGTAGACCTGATGCCTGCGGACATCCAGTTATCCGGTATGGAAGTATCCCTGGTAAATGCCATGAGCCGTGAGACTATCTTGCGGCAATATCTGGACACGCTGAAGGGGCAATACTCCCATATCCTCATCGACTGCCAGCCCTCCCTTGGAATGCTCACAGTCAATGCGCTGGCCGCTGCAAACAGGATCATCATTCCCGTTCAGGCGGAGTATCTGCCCGCCAAAGGGTTGGAACAGCTGCTCTCCACGGTAAACAAGGTAAAGCGGCAGATCAACCCCAAGCTCCAGATAGACGGTATCCTGCTGACGATGGTGGACAGCCGGACCAACTTTGCAAAAGAGATCTCAGCACTCCTGCGGGAGACCTACGGCAGCAAGATTAAGGTGTTCGGCACAGAGATTCCCCACTCTGTCCGGGCTAAGGAAATCAGCGCCGAGGGAAAAAGCATTTTTGCCCATGATCCTGGTGGCAAGGTGGCAGAGGGCTACAAAAATCTGACGAAGGAGGTGTTGAAACTTGAAAAGCAGCGCGAAAAAAATAGAGCTGGCCTCGGTAGATGATCTGTTCTCCACCGAAGAAGGTCGCCAGGATGCAAAGCTGGAAAAGATTCAGGAAATTCCATTGTCTGAACTGCATCCGTTTAAGAATCACCCATTCAAAGTCAAGGATGACGAAGCCATGATGGAGACCGCTGACAGTATCAAGCAGTATGGTGTTCTGGTTCCGGCGATTGCCCGGCCGGACCCGGAGGGCGGTTATGAGCTGGTAGCCGGACACAGGCGGCACAGAGCCAGTGAACTGGCAGAAAAGGAGACTATGCCGGTCATTGTCCGTGATCTGGATGATGATGCCGCCACAATTATTATGGTTGACAGCAACTTGCAACGAGAAAGCCTTCTTCCAAGCGAAAGGGCCTTTGCCTATAAGATGAAGCTGGATGCCATGAAACATCAGGGGGAGCGAGTTGATTTAACTTGTTCCCAAGTTGGGAACAAGTTAGAGGGCAAGAAGTCCAGTGAGATTTTGGCAGAGCAAGTAGGTCAGAGTAAAAACCAGATTTTTCGCTATATCCGTCTGACAGAGCTGATTCCTGAATTGATGGATATGGTGGATGAAAAGAAGATTGCCCTGAACCCTGCCTATGAGCTGTCCTTTCTCAAAAAGGAGGAACAGGTAGACCTGTTGGACGCGATGGACAGTGAACAGGCTACACCTTCCCTTTCCCAAGCCCAGCGGCTCAAGAAGTTCAGTCAGGAGGGGCATCTCTCTATTGATGTGATGAGGGCTATTATGGGTGAGGAAAAGAAAAGCGATCTGGATCGTGTGACATTTACTTCTGATACTCTGCGGAAGTATTTCCCCAAAAGTTATACGCCAGCCCGGATGCAGGAAACCATTATCAAGCTGCTGGAACAATGGCAGAAAAAACGCCAGAGAGACCAGGAACGATGAAAGGAGCCGCCTATGAAGGATATTTCAGCCAGGGAGCTGAAAGGGCATAACATTCTCGCCGTAGAAAGATTTTGGGATAACACCCGCTGGATGATCGAGTTTTCCATCCTGCGTCCCGGCACTACTTACGGAAGGCACGGAGATGAAATGCGGCTGTTTTTGACAGAGGACGGGTATCAGGCCGCCCTGCAAAGTCAGCAGCGCAGGGAGATCAAAATCAAAAGGTGCGCCCGTGTAATTGAGGGTCATGTCCTGGATGTAAAGAAAAAACGGAGGAAATAAGATGTTTAGAGAAAAAGAAATCTGCAATGCTATCAGGACGGCGTATCTTTATCTTTTCCCCGACAAAAAGGAGCGGAAAAGGGCGCTTTCCAGATTGAACATGGAACTTGTGGTGCAGTCTGTCCGCTATCGTGGGGAAAGTGTTCTTGCCTACCAGACCGCAGGAAATCATGAGTGTTCCCTGAACTACTATGGGCCGGAGTTGCTTCCACAGCGGGGATTTTGCATTTACCAAAAAACTATCCAAAGTCATTCCACACAAGTGGAGGCTTCATGTATCCGGGAACTATGGCTCTTGGAGGACGGACGGTTTGTGGAGGTGTCCTGCGTGAATACGAAATACCGCTCAGCATATGAAAGGTTTTCCACCTGTTACCGCACTATCCATCATATCGTCAGGGAGCGGGACTGGCAGGACTATCCAGCGGAGGAGGTTGCCGACGCCTTTGAGGACATCAGCCGCTATCCCTTTGATGGGAGACCAGGAGTTTTCTATGAAGTTTGAGCCGCGTCTTTACTGACAGCGGCTTTTGTTATTCCCTGACCACAGGAAGGAGTGAAGTGAATGGCAGTCTACCGCGTACAACGGACACGCGATTACACCGTTATGTCAAATTATCATCTGAAGGATAAAGGGCTGACCTTAAAATCTAAGGGCCTGCTTTCCATGATCCTGTCGCTTCCAGAGGAGTGGAATTACACGACCAGAGGGCTGGCTTCCATCTGTAAGGAGGGTGTGGACGCTATTGGCTCTGCGCTCAAAGAGCTGGAAACAGCCGGCTACATTGTCCGCAGGCAGCTTCGCGGAGCAAATGGCCGTATTACTGATACTGAGTACATCATTTATGAGCAGCCTCAGCCAAAGAAGCCGGATATGCTGCCGCCGGATGTGGTTTCACCAGATACGGAAAACCCGGATATGGTAAGACCGGATATGGAAAAGCCCGCAGAATTAAATATAGAGAAATCAAATACAGAAAAATCAATTACTTATGGATCAAGTACCGATTCCATTCCCTTCCGGGAAACAGCGGCGGCAAGACCGCCGGAACGGAAAGGAAGGGATGCGATGTCTGTCACAGAGATAGAAAATTATCGGGAATTGATTTTGGAAAATATCGAGTATGACTGCCTGAAGCAGCGTTATCCGCTCTACTTGGATGACCTGAATGAGATCGTAGAGCTGATGGTGGAAACGGTCTGTGCCAGAAGAAAGACCACCCGGATCTCTGGGGCAGACTTCCCCCACGAGATCGTGCGTTCCCGCTTTTTGAAGCTGGGCAGCTCACATATCGAGTTTGTCATGGACTGCCTGCAAAAGAACACCACCCAGGTACGCAACATGAAGCAGTACCTGCTTGCGGTGCTGTTCAATGCGCCTACCACCATGAGCAATCATTACACTTCATTGGTCAACCACGATATGCACACAGGCGGCTGGTAAGGCCGTCTTTTATTA
Organism: Lachnospiraceae bacterium; assembly: GCA_902363555.1. Lineage (GTDB taxonomy): Bacteria > Bacillota > Clostridia > Lachnospirales > Lachnospiraceae > Catenibacillus. Next base: position 353,122 of record CABJAM010000004.1, read on the forward strand.
TGCCAAAGGAGGCACGACATGAACCAGATGGAAATTTTCTAAAACCCGGAGTTTGGCAGTATCCGAGTCATTGAAGAAAACAGCAAATACTTGTTCAGCGGAACGGATGTGGCCGTTGCGCTGGGGTACAGCAATCCCCGCGATGCAATTATCCGCCACTGTAGGTATGTCGTGAAACGCGACGCACCTCACCCACAAAGCCCCGACCGCAAAATCAGTATGACTTTTATCCCCGAAGGAGATTTGTACCGACTGATCGTTCACAGCAAATTGCCATCGGCAGAGCGGTTTGAACAGTGGGTGTTTGATGAGATCCTGCCTACCATTCGCAAGCATGGAGCTTATCTCACAAAAGAAAAATTGTGGGAGGTAGCCACTTCACCAGAGGCTTTGATGAAACTCTGCTCGGATTTGCTGGCTGAGCGCGAAGCGAATGTTTCTCTGCGTAAAGAAAATGCACAGTTGGAGGGCAAAGCCGCTTTCTATGATCTGTTCATCGACTTAAAGCACAGCACCAATCTCAGGACTACTGCCAAAGAGCTGGATGTGCCGGAGCGCCGGTTTGTCCGGTTTCTTCTGGAAAAGCGGTTTGTGTATCGCACTGCATCCGGCAATGTGCTGCCCTATGCCAATGTTAAAACTACGGGGTTGTTCTGTGTGAAGGACTACTGTAATCACGGGCATACCGGTTCCTACACGCTGGTTACGCCCAAGGGAAAGATCTATTTTGCCCAGCTGCGGGAGATGATCTTGTTGATTCCATAAGAACGGAAAGGAAGTGAATTTTATGCCAGAAGGCAAAACAATCGGTCAGCTGATGGAGGAAATGCGCCAGAAAGCCGGAGCGCAGAACTACCACGGCCATGACTACATGGATTTGGAGCGATTTGCCGAGGACACCAGGCACATGATTATCTTCGATGTGCTGACTAACGACTCTCCGGTGGGCTGGAAAGGAGAACGCACCCGTCTGTTTTTGACGGAGGCTGGATACCAAAAAAGTCTGGAAAACCAAGAAAAAGGCCACATCAAGATTCTCAGCCATGCAAAGGTCAGAAATGGGGAGTTGTTCTATGACCACAAAGAACAGATACGATAGGAGGAATCCGATATGAACGAGGAAAAGAAAGTCCCATTCAAGTGGGAGTTTGGAGAAGAAACCATATCGCTGCAACTTGGGATGTATGCGAATAATCAGCGGCTTTATATCGGCATGATTACCCACACAGAAGATGGGGCGGAACCATTTGCAGATATGACGGTAAACCTTCCGGGGTATTCCCTGGAACCTGGAGAGGCGTTTATTTCCGGTGACATCAGTAAGGACCTGCTGCGATTCATTAAAGAGAACAAATTGGGGAAGGTGCTTCCCTATCAGGTACAGTCCGGTTATGGGAAATATTCTGCTGTTGCTTTTGATCTGGAGAAGTTGAAAGCATTTGACCCCAAAGGTGTGGCAGAGTTTCGGAAAGAGTGGAATCTGCCGGATAAGAAGCCGGTAAAGAAAAAAAGCCGCGGGATGGAGCGATGAAGCAATACCTTCTCCGGCGGCTGGTGATCCCGCCTTAGAAAGAAATGCACCATCCCTGCACATTTTGTGGAAAGGAGGCGTTGAAAATGCAGGAAGAAGTGGAAAACAGGACTTTAACGCTGGTTGTCAGCGGAACAAAGTTCACTGGCAGGCTGTTTAAGGCCGCCATCACCAAGTACCTTGCCCACTGCAAGGAAAAGAAGCTGCAAAAGCAGAGAAGTCGTGACGCTCCTGTGACACCCCACGGCAAACAGACCGTCAAGCAGCTCATTGGCCAGAACCAGGGGATCTCCAATATCGAGATTACAGACCCCTCCATCAAGGAATTTGAGAAGATCGCCCGGAAATATGGTGTGGACTATGCGGTGAAGAAAGACCGCAGCAGCTCCCCGCCCAAGTACCTGATCTTTTTCAAAGGCCGTGACGCCGATGCGCTGACCGCTGCATTTACCGAGTATACCAGCAAAAAGGTCAAGAAAGCCGAGAAAACGGAACGCCCGTCTGTGCTGGCAAAACTCAGTCAGTTCAAAGAGATGGTCAAAAATGCCGTGGTGGACCGCACCAAGCGAAAGGAGCTGGAACGATGAAAAAGCAGTTTGACATCAAAAAGCTCGTTTTGCTGAACCTGCCCTATCTCCTGATGGGGCTGTTTGCTACTAACTTCGGGGAAGCATGGCGGCTGGCTCAGGGGGCAAATGCTTCAGAGAAATTCCTTTCCCTGTTTGCTGTCCTGCCTGGAGCGCTGCAAAGTTTCTGGCCCAGCCTGCACCCATTGGATCTGCTGGTGGGGCTGTGCTGCGGTGCCGGTCTGCGTCTGGCGGTGTACCTCAAAAGTAAAAACGCGAAGAAGTACCGACATGGGCTAGAGTATGGCTCTGCCCGTTGGGGGACCCGTGAGGACATCGCTCCCTACATCGACCCGGTGTTCCAGAACAATGTCATTCTCACGAAAACCGAAAGCCTGACCATGAACAGCCGCCCCAAGGACCCAAAGACCGCCAGAAACAAGAATGTTCTGGTGATCGGCGGCTCCGGTTCCGGTAAGACCCGCTTTTGGTTGAAGCCAAATCTCATGCAGATGCACTCGTCCTATGTAATTACGGACCCCAAGGGAACCATTTTGGTCGAGTGCGGAAAAATGCTCCAAAGGGGCGCACCCAAGCTGGGGAAGGACGGAAAGCCCATGAAGGACAAGCAGGGAAAGGTCATCTATGAGCCATACCGGATTAGGATGTTGAATACCATCAATTTCAAGAAGTCCATGCACTATAACCCTTTTGCCTATATCCATAGCGAAAAGGACATCTTGAAGCTGGTAACGACGCTGATTGCCAACACCAAAGGCGAAGGCAAGGCCGGGGACGATTTCTGGGTCAGTGCGACACGTTCGCATACAAACACTATTCCACAGGGAGCAAAGCTCTGTGGGCGCTAAGACCGAGTAGTGCTAAAAATGCGGAGCCTCCGAGATAATTCGGAAGCTACAACTGATACTGCGACAGGTGGAATGAGGGAGTAACGCCCTGAAACGCCTGACCTGAAAACTACGGCTGGCGTTGGCTGGAAACGGCCAGGGTCAGAAGCCCGTTAAAGACGGCTGACTGCGTTCGCTCTGTGCGCGGTAAACAATGGAAACAGCGGCAGGTGCATAGCAAGCCAGAGGTGGCTGTGAGCGTTAGGCCGGGGGTCTATAAAATGCCTATGGCGAGAATGTCCGAAAGGGCAGGCCAATCTGCGATAGTACGGGTCTAAAAGAAGAGTGGGGCTAATCCCCCTATCCCGCAAGGGAGCCAGTGTGGAAGAGTAAAAATTTGTCCCTATGAAACTCCATGCGCCGTTACAGGCGGCGGCAAGCTGGCAGGTCCATAGTAGAAACCTAAGGGCATATGGAAAGATAGCAGTATCGGAACGTGGGGAAAGCCTATCGCGTATATCATGGGCCAACATGGTATATAGGCTGTCGAATCATATAAGCAGTCGAAGCGGTGGGTAAAGTAGTGGCGATAGCGGTGATGTTCCCTGTAATGGGGAATGGAGTGACAGCCACGAGTCAACAGCAAGGCAAAACACTAATCACAAGTGAGCAGTAGGATTTCGGGTACGACCAAAAGGTCAATCTTCCCTCAAAGGAGTTGATGCCTATATGGTTACCGAGAACAAACGAAGAAGTACAACTAAGAAACCGAAAAAAGTCAATAATCTGCGCTATGCCGAGTATTACGATATGCAGGAAACTTTTGATGGGCTATATGCGAAAGCTGCAAAAGGCGAGACATTTGATAGTCTGATGGATTTGATATTCAGCAAAGACAACATCTTACTTGCCTATCGGAACATCAAGGGCAATGGCGGAAGCGTGACACCCGGCACGGATGGGCTGACAATTCGGGCTATTGAGAAATGCAGCCCGGAAACGTTGGTTCAGAAGGTACGAAACATTACCAAGAATTACAGCCCACGGGCTGTACGGAGAAAAGAAATTCCAAAGCAAAGTGACCCAAGCAAGACCCGTCCGCTGGGTATTCCATGTATCTGGGACAGGTTGATACAGCAATGTATTCTCCAAGTTCTGGAGCCAATCTGTGAGGCAAAATTCAGCGAGAATAGCTACGGGTTCCGGCCCAACCGAGACTGTGAACAAGCCATAGCCGCGTCCTACCGGCATATGCAGCAATCTCATTTGCACTATGTTGTCGAGTTTGACATCAAGGGATTTTTCGATAACGTAGACCACTCGAAACTGATTAAGCAGATGTGGGCGCTGGGAATCCGGGACAAACGACTGATTTACATTGTCAAGCGCATATTAAAAGCCCCTATCCAGTTAGAGAACGGCACAACGGCGGCCCCCGTTAAGGGTACGCCTCAGGGCGGTATTATCTCGCCCCTGTTGGCAAATATCGTGCTGAACGAACTGGATTGGTGGGTAGAAAGCCAATGGGCAGATAACCCGGTGGCTGTGGCGCGGGGCAGAAACAGGCAGTTAGGCGGCAACACCGTATTCGACAAAAGTCATGGATACCGCGCTATGCGTACAACCCGCTTAAAAGAAATGCACATTGTCCGATATGCCGATGATTTTCGTATATTCTGTCAGAATAAGGACAGCGCAGAGCGGACGCTGATTGCGGTTACCAAATGGCTGAAAGAACGGCTGAGGCTGGACGTATCCCCGGAAAAGACACAGGTGGTAAATCTCAATAAGCATTACTCCGAATTTCTTGGTATCAAAATGAGGCTCACGAAGAAAAAGAACAAGCTGGTGGTTCAATCGCGCGTTAGCGAAAAAGCCGTTAAGCGGATTAAAACCGAGGCCAAACAGAAAATCAAGAATATAGCCCGTCCGCCAAAGGGCATGACGGAGGCAAGAGCGATTTTGAATTATAATGCTTTCGTCATGGGTGAACACAATTACTACCAGATGGCAACAGGGGTCAGTCTTGATTTTCGTGACATAGGCTACGAGCTTACCCGGACTATGAAGCGTCTGGGCGACAGATTGAAAAAGGAGCCAAAAGATAATATTGGTGGTGCTGTCGTAGACCGCTATAGTTGCTCTAAATTGATGCGTTACATCAAAAATCTTCCTGTTGCTCCCATCAGCTATGTTCGTACTAAGGCCCCAATGTGCAAGAAAAGGTCTATTCAGAAATACACGCCGGAAGGCAGAGCGGAAATCCATGAAAACCTTGGTTTTGATACCAAGATGCTCAGGGCACTTTTGCGGCAGGAAGTCCACGAGCAAAGTGCCGCGTATGCGGATAACCGTCTATCACTCTTTTGTGCGCAATATGGAAAGTGTGCGGTTACTGGTCAAGTGTTTGAATCTTTGGGAGATATTCATTGCCACCATAAGTTACCGAAGAACAGGGGTGGCAGGGATAACTACCAAAATCTGATTATTGTCCGGGAAAGCGTACATATTTTAATCCACGCTACATCTGAATCGACCATAGCAAAATGTCTATCTGAATTGAGCCTCAACAAACGCCAACTTGCAAAACTCAATAAACTCCGCAAAGAAGCGGGAAATCCGCCTGTTTCTGCCTAATCGGTTTCGGCAGAAACAGGTGCAGACCACTTAAAAAAAAAATGTTCATGGTAATAACTTGTGATAACGTGTGCGAATTGTTGTTGATGGAGCGCCGTGTGACGGGAAAGCCGTCATGCACGGTGCGGGGTGGGGGAAAAGCCGGAAACATTAGAACCTGTAGGCTTACCTATCACCATAAGCAGAGACCTTGCTGTATTGCGCGTTGATTGGGTATATCCACTATGAAGCTCCGGTGGAGGAGCAGAACTTTTCCACCCTCATAGAGTTCATCAACGCCATGGAAGTCCGGGAGGATGACGAGGAGTTCAAGAACCCCGTGGATCTGATGTTTGACGCATTAGAAGCCGAGAAGCCAAACCACTTTGCGGTGCGCCAGTATAAGAAATATAAGCTGGCCGCCGGAAAAACAGCCAAGTCGATTCTTATTTCTTGTGGTGCGCGCCTTGCCGTATTCGACATTGCAGAGCTGCGTGAGGTCACAGCTTATGACGAGTTGGAGCTGGATACTCTGGGAGACCGGAAAACTGCTCTGTTCCTCATTATGAGTGATACAGATGACAGCTTTAACTTCCTGATCTCCATGTGTTATACCCAGCTTTTCAACCTGCTCTGCGAAAAGGCGGACGATGTGTATGGCGGCAGGCTTCCAGTCCATGTGCGCTGTCTCATTGATGAAGCCGCCAATATCGGGCAGATTCCTCGTCTGGAAAAGCTGGTGGCCACCATCCGAAGCCGTGAGATCTCCGCCTGTCTGGTGTTGCAGGCGCAGAGTCAGCTCAAGGCGATCTATAAGGATAATGCGGATACCATCATCGGCAACATGGATACTTCCATCTTCCTGGGCGGTAAGGAGCCGACCACCCTCAAGGAGCTGGCTGCCGTGCTGGGCAAGGAAACCATCGACACCTACAACACCGGAGAGAGCCGTGGCCGGGAAACCTCCCACTCTCTCAACTATCAAAAATTGGGGAAAGAGCTGATGAGCCAGGATGAGCTTGCTGTTATGGATGGCGGCAAGTGTATCCTCCAGCTGCGCGGTGTGCGTCCTTTCCTTTCGGATAAGTACGACATCACCAAGCACCCCAATTTCAAGTACACTGCCGACGCGGATGACAAGAACGCTTTTGACATTGAAGCATTCCTGTCCGCAAGGCTGAAACTCAAGCCCAATGAGGTCTGCGATGTATATGAAGTAGACACAAAGGGCGCTTAACTTCGTTCCGCTTTTGAAGGGAGTGATCTTATCTATTCGCCGCACCTGCCCTCTACGGGCCATTGGCGTACAAAGCGGACAATCGCAAGAAAAAATAATGAAAAAGGAGGACAGCCGGAATCACGCCCCCGGAAACCGGGCGGCAGATTGTTCCGGCTTTTGTATGCCTATGAAACATGACAAACCTATTTTTTAATCAGATTCCGGCTAACAAACTATATGGCATTTTTTGAACAGGCAATTACCGTTCTTCAGACCCTCGTTATCGCGCTCGGTGCCGGTCTCGGTATCTGGGGCGTTATCAATCTCTTGGAGGGCTACGGAAATGATAATCCGGGCGCAAAATCACAGGGAATGAAGCAGCTCATGGCCGGCGCTGGTGTAGCCGTAGTCGGCATGGTTCTTGTACCTCTGCTCTCCGGGCTGTTCTCTGTCTAATCGTCCCCGCAAAATCCTTGCCGCTCCCGCAGCTTTGCGGGGGCGGCGGAAAGGAGGTTGACACCGTATGGATTTCTTACTTGAAGCCCTGACAAATTGGCTGAAAGAAATGCTGGTGGGCGGTATTATGAGTAACCTTTCGGGGATGTTTGACAGCGTAAACCAACAGGTCGCGGATATATCCGTACAGGTAGGCCAGACCCCACAGGGATGGAATGGCAGTATTTTCAGTATGATTGAGAATCTGTCCAACTCCATCATGGTGCCGATTGCAGGCGTGATCCTGGCTATTGTGATGACCGTAGACCTGATCCAGATGATCGCAGACAAGAACAACCTGCATGATGTGGATACTTGGATGATTTTCAAGTGGGTGTTCAAATCAGCCACTGCCATCCTCATTGTCACAAACACATGGAATATCGTGATGGGCGTCTTTGATATGGCGCAGAGCGTGGTGGCACAGGCGGCAGGGATCATCGGTTCGGATGCGTCTATTGACATTTCCTCAGTTATGACCGATTTGGAACCGAGGCTGATGGAAATGGATCTGGGGCCGCTATTCGGGCTTTGGTTCCAATCCCTCTTTATCGGCATTACCATGTGGGCGCTGTATATCTGCATCTTTATCGTCATTTATGGCCGTATGATCGAGATTTACCTTGTGACCTCGGTGGCTCCCGTTCCAATGGCTGCCATGATGGGCAAGGAATGGGGCGGTATGGGACAGAACTACCTCCGCTCCCTGCTGGCGCTGGGCTTTCAGGCGTTTCTCATCATCGTCTGCGTGGCAATTTATGCTGTGCTGGTGCAGAACATCGCTCTGGAAGATGACATCATCATGGCAATCTGGAGCTGCGTGGGCTACACCGTACTGCTGTGCTTTACGCTGTTCAAAACCGGCAGTCTCGCAAAATCAGTCTTTCAGGCGCATTAAAACGGAAGGAGGTTTCCACATTGGCTTATGTACCCGTACCCAAAGATTTAACCAAAGTCAAAACCAAGGTCATGTTCAATCTGACCCGAAGGCAGCTGGTCTGCTTTACCGCTGGGGCGCTTGTAGGCGTACCGCTGTTCTTTTTGCTCCGTGAGCCTGCGGGAAACAGCATGGCCGCCATGTGTATGATGTTGGTCATGATGCCCTTCTTCCTGCTGGCAATGTATGAAAAGCATGGACAGGGCCTGGAAAAGATCGTCGGCAACATCCTAAAAGTAGCTGTGATCCGTCCCAAGCAGCGTCCCTACCAGACCAATAACTTTTATGCCGTATTAAAGCGGCAGGAAATGCTCGATAAGGAGGTGTATGACATTGTTCACCGCAATGAAAAGCTGGTTGCGCCGTCTGCTGGGAAAACCGGAAGAAAAGACCGTGCAGCCAGTAAAGACAAAGAAAAAGCTGTCCCGCGCCGATAAGAAGCAGATCGAAGCGGCCATTGCCCGCGCCAATCGCACGGACAAAAAAGGAAAATCGGCACAGGACAGTATCCCCTATGAACGGATGTGGCCGGACGGGATCTGCCGCGTATCGGACAGCCACTACACAAAGACCATTCAGTTTCAGGACATCAACTATCAGCTCTCCCAAAATGAAGATAAGACCGCGATCTTTGAGGGCTGGTGTGATTTCCTCAATTACTTCGACAGCTCGATTCACTTCCAGCTGTCTTTTTTGAACCTTGCGGCATCGGAGGAGACCTTTGCCAATTCCATTTCCATCCCGCCCCAGGGGGATGCCTTTGACAGTATCCGTGAGGAATATACCACGATGCTGCAAAATCAGCTGGCCAGAGGAAACAACGGTCTCATCAAGACCAAATATCTGACCTTTGGTATCGACGCTGACAGCATCAAAGCCGCCAAGCCCCGTCTGGAGCGTATTGAGACCGATATACTCAATAACTTCAAGCGTCTTGGCGTAGCCGCCAGAACACTGGACGGTAAGGAAAGGCTTTCCCAGCTTCATGCGGTATTCCACATGGATGAACAGCTCCCGTTTCAGTTTGAATGGGACTGGCTGGCTCCTTCTGGCCTATCTACCAAGGACTTCATCGCACCAAGTTCCTTTGAGTTCCGCACCGGCAAGCAGTTCCGTATGGGCAAGAAATACGGGGCTGTTTCTTTTTTGCAGATCCTTGCACCGGAGCTGAATGACCGTCTGCTGGCTGATTTTCTGGATATGGAAAGCTCGCTCATTGTGAGTATGCACATTCAGTCGGTGGATCAGGTGAAAGCCATTAAGACGGTAAAGCGTAAGATTACCGACCTGGACCGCAGTAAGATCGAGGAACAGAAAAAAGCAGTCCGCGCAGGATACGACATGGACATCATTCCCTCTGACCTTGCCACCTACGGCAGTGAGGCGAAAAAGCTGTTGCAGGATTTGCAGAGCCGAAACGAGAGAATGTTCCTTGTTTCCTTTTTGGTGCTGAACACAGCGGACAATCCCCGTCAGCTTGGCAACAACATCTTTCAGGCAGGCTCTATTGCCCAGAAGTATAACTGCCAGCTGACCAGACTGGACTTCCAGCAGGAAGAAGGGCTGATGAGCTGTCTGCCCCTGGGGCTCAATCAGATTGAGATCCAGCGAGGGCTGACCACCAGTTCTACTGCTATCTTTGTACCGTTCACCACACAGGAACTGTTTCAGAACGGCAAAGAAGCTCTGTACTACGGCATCAACGCCTTGTCCAACAACCTCATCATGGTAGACAGAAAGCTGCTGAAAAACCCCAACGGCTTGATTTTGGGTACGCCGGGTTCCGGTAAGTCCTTCAGCGCAAAACGAGAAATTGCCAACTGCTTTTTGCTTACCAATGATGATGTCATCATCTGTGACCCGGAAGCAGAGTACGCACCTCTGGTGGAGCGTCTGCATGGGCAAGTCATCAAGATCTCGCCTACCTCAACCAACTACATCAATCCGATGGACCTGAACCTGGATTACTCGGACGATGAAAGCCCGCTGTCCCTCAAGTCTGACTTCATTCTCAGCTTGTGTGAGCTGATCGTAGGCGGTAAGGACGGATTGCAGCCGGTGCAAAAAACCATCATCGACCGCTGTGTGCGCCTGGTTTATCAGACTTACCTGAATGACCCGCGCCCGGAGAATATGCCGGTTCTGGAGGATCTGTATAACCTGCTCCGAGAACAGGAGGAAAAGGAAGCCCAGTATATCGCTACAGCCCTTGAAATCTATGTAACTGGCTCCCTCAATGTGTTCAACCACCAGAGCAATGTGGACATCAATAACCGCATTGTCTGCTATGACATCAAGGAACTGGGCAAGCAGCTCAAGAAAATCGGTATGCTGGTAGTCCAAGATCAGGTGTGGAACCGCGTTACCATCAACCGTGCCGCTCACAAGTCCACCCGTTACTACATCGACGAGATGCACCTGCTTTTGAAGGAGGAGCAGACCGCCGCTTACACGGTAGAAATTTGGAAGCGATTCCGTAAATGGGGCGGCATTCCCACTGGTGATTGGGTCTGCAACTTGTTAGCCGCTTAAAGTGCAGACTTCGCCGTTCTGACTGAAACCGGCAAGTAGGTCAGAATTATCAATGCGGAAGAAATCGGGAAAGGGGTAGCGCCCCAATCCGAGTGGAAGGCTGTCTGTAAAAGGACAGTCACACGCAACGCATAGAGCTTGACCCTGCTTTGAGCAGAATATAACAGCTCCACGAGGCCGCATTACCAGCCGGTACGGTATGATCCGTGGCAAAAAGATATGCTATGCTGGGCGTGAAATGACACGCCGATGAAAATGGGCGAAAGCCCCAGAGAGATGGATAAAAAGCCATCTGTTAATAACAATCAGATTACCCAAAATGTGAAAGATCTGCTTTCTTCACGCGAGGTTGAGAACATCTTTGAAAACTCTGACTTCGTGTATATGCTCAACCAGGCAGGTGGAGACCGTCAGATCCTTGCCAAGCAGCTGGGCATTTCCACACACCAGCTTAGCTATGTAACACACTCCGGCGAGGGCGAGGGGTTGCTGTTCTATGGCTCCACAATTCTGCCTTTTGTGGATCACTTCCCGAAGAATACCGAGCTTTACCGCATTATGACCACCAAACCTCAAGAACTGAAAAAGGAGGATGAATGATGATGAATCCCAATATTTTGAATCAAAACCCGCTGATGTTTTTTGACAGGGCGGTAAATGCCCAGCGCAGCCAGCTGCTTACGGTCATGGCTGATGCGGTAAGTGAGTGCCGCACGGCGGCAGATCAGGCAGCCGAACTGAATGAGACCGGTCAGGTGGGTCTGCTCCGTCTGGCAGAGGTCTGGAGCGCCATTCGTGCTAAGGAAGGTATGGGCGGCCTGATTCTGGAAGGAACAGAGGCGAAGATCTTGTCCGATGTGGTGGCACAGTTTTATGCCTACCTGTCCGGCTGTATGTTCAACGATCCTGTGGGGATGGCCATTTATGCAGAGCTGCACTACATGATGTCCTCCCTCATGTTGGGAGAATGGTTTGAATAAGGAACCGCGCCTGCGCTTTACCGATGAGGAACGCTCTGACCCTGCACTGGAAAAGCCGATCCGCAAAGCGGAGAAAGCTGCGGCCAGAGCAGATAAGGCGCAGGCCAATATCCCAAAGAAAAAGGTCAGGCAGACGGTCATTGACCCGGATACCGGGAAAAAGACCTCGAAGCTGACCTTTGAGGACAAGAAAAAGCAACCCTCCAAACTTTCTCAAGGGGTCAAGGAAGCTCCCGCCCATCTGGTTGCGGGCAAGCTCCACAAAGAGATCCGGGAAACAGAACAGGACAATGTGGGCGTGGAAAGCGCCCACAAGTCCGAGGAGGCGGTGGAGACCAGCGCTTATCTGGTGCGGGAGGGCTATCGCAGCCACAAGCTGAAGCCGTACCGCAAAGCAGCCCAGGCAGAGCGCCAACTGGAAAAGGCAAATGTAAATGCCCTGTACCAGAAATCTTTGCAGGAAAATCCTCAGTTTGCCAGCAATCCTCTTTCCCGCTGGCAGCAAAAGCAGGCCATTAAAAAGCAGTATGCCGCTGCCAAGCGCACCGGTCAGACTGCCGGAAATACCGCCCAGGCTGCGTCCAAAACCGGAAAAGCCGCAAGAACGGTAAAAGAAAAGGCACAGCAGGCAGGGGCATTCGTTATGCGACACAAGAAAGGTTTTCTGATCGCAGGGGCGTTGTTTCTCATCGTTTGTCTGCTGATGAATACCATGTCCTCCTGTTCCATGATGGCACAGAGTATCGGTTCCGTTCTTTCCGGCACTACCTATCCATCGGATGACCCGGAAATGCTGGCGGTGGAAGCAGACTATGCAGCGAAAGAAGCTGGGTTGCAGGCAGAGATCGACAATATTGAAAACAGTCACCCAGGGTATGACGAGTATCGGTATGACCTGGATATGATCGGCCATGACCCTCATGAGCTAGCGGCATTTCTATCCGCCGTCTTGCAGGGCTATACCCGGCAAAGCGCCCAGGCAGAGCTGGAGCGTATATTTGAGGCACAGTATCAGCTGACACTTACCGAGGAAGTGGAGATCCGATACCGTACAGAGACTTCCACAGACCCGGAGACTGGCGAGACCACTTCGGAGGAAGTACCCTATGAGTATTACATTCTGAATGTGAAACTTACCAGTAAGCCCATTTCCGCTGTGGTGTCGGAATTACTGACCGCAGAGCAGTTGGAGATGTATCAGGTTTATCGTCAGACGCTGGGCAATAAGCCGCTGCTGTTTGGCGGGGGTTCCCCTGATACCAGCGGTTCCGAGGACCTATCCGGCGTAGAATTTATCAATGGCACACGCCCCGGCAACCCTGAACTGGTAGAACTGGCAAAAAGTCAGGTGGGCAATGTGGGCGGTTATCCCTACTGGAGCTGGTACGGTTTTAACAGCCGGGTGGAATGGTGCGCCTGCTTCGTATCCTGGTGCTATAATCAGGCTGGAAAAAGCGAACCGCGTTTTGCAGGCTGTGAGTGGGAGGGGGTTCCCTGGTTCCAGTCCCGCGGACAATGGGGTGCAAGGGGGTATGAGAACATCGCCCCTGGCGACGCCATTTTCTTCGATTGGGATTTGGATGGTACTGCTGACCATGTGGGAATCGTCATCGGAACCGATGGAAGCCGGGTTTATACAGTGGAAGGAAATTCCGGTGATGCCTGCAAAATCAAAAGCTATGACCTGAATTATCAGAGTATCAAGGGTTATGGACTGATGAACTGGTAACAGAGATTTTTAAGAAGGAGTGATAGACGATGGCAAAGAACAAAATTGAACGCATTGATCAGGAGATTACAAAGGTCCGCGAGAAGATCGCAGAGTATCAGGAAAAGCTCAAAGCGCTGGAAGCACAGAAAACCGAGGCAGAAAATCTGGAGATCGTCCAGATGGTGCGTGCCCTGCGTATGACCCCGACCCAGCTGAGCGCCATGCTGTCAGGCCGCACAGTTCCCGGCAGTATGGGGGATGACAACAACGAACAGGAGGAAAACGGCTATGAGGAATAAACGATTGCTCCAAACACTTTCCGCCATTTGCCTGACGCTGGTTCTGGCATCGGGCTTTACCGTTCCCGCTTTTGCCCAGGGCGCAGCGCCGCCCCCGGCAGAGGATGCCACCAATGACAGCAATGTGGTGGTGGAAGAAACCGAAGAAGCACCGCCGCTGACCCCGGAGGGCAATGCCGCTCTGGTGGATGATTTTGGGGGTAACAAGCAGCTCATCACCGTTACTACTAAGGCGGGCAATTATTTTTACATCCTGATTGACAGAGCCAATGAGGACAAAAAGACCGCCGTTCACTTTCTGAATCAGGTGGACGATGCAGACCTTGCTGCGCTGATGGAAGATGGAAAACCCAAAGAGGAGCCGCCTGCGGTATGCAGCTGTTCAACAAAATGTGAAGCAGGGGCAGTCAATACGGCCTGCCCGGTCTGCGCAACTGATAAGAGTAAATGTACGGGCAAAGCACCGGAACCTCCGGCAGAAACACCGGAGCCGGAAAAGGAGAAGCCTGCCGGACTGAACCCAGCTGCCCTGATCCTTCTGCTGGCTCTGCTGGGCGGCGGTGGCGTATTTGCCTGCATGAAGCTCATTAAGAATAAGCCTAAGACCAAGGGCAATGACAGTCTGGACGATTATGATTATGGCGAGGAAGATTCCGAGGAATGGGAAACCGAGGATGAGGAGTCGGACGAGCCGGATGCTGATGGGGGCAGCACAGAAGATGACGAGGACAGCGTGAAATGACCCGTTTCACAGACAGTCCCTATGAACGCATGATGACACGCAGGCCGGAGGGCGGGAAGAAAACTTCCCGTCCTCCTTCTTTACCCCCAAGCCACCCCTGTTATGGCTGCGGAAATTATGGAAGCCCCTGCGTAGGTGTCTGCCACCGGGAAATGTCCCGATGGCTCAAGGAGAGGAGGAACCATCATGGCTCAGTATAAATTAGTGATTGCTGAAAAACCATCCGTTGCCCAGAGTCTGGCTGCGGTGATCGGTGCATCTGCCCGTAAGGACGGGTATCTGGAGGGAAACGGCTGGCGTGTCAGCTGGTGCGTGGGCCATCTGGCCGGTCTTGCGGATGCAGACAGCTATGACCCCAAGTACGCCAAATGGCGATATGATGACCTACCGATTCTGCCGGAACATTGGCAGATGGTGGTGGGAAAGGATAAGAAAAAGCAGTTTGATATTCTCAAAAAGCTGATGAATGCCCCGGATGTAACCGAGGTAGTGAATGCCTGCGATGTTGGATAGTGCGTAGGGGCGACAAACAAATACAAATAAAAAAAGGGACTTCCTCAATCCTTAAAAGGCTATGACAGTAACGGTTATAGTCTTTTTTCATGCGGTAATTACCGTATGAAATGAACTCCTATTCCCCAAGCGGAGAAATACCCAACAAGGATATTCCGCAATTCAAACTCCCGACAAGTAACGAGAAAAAATCATATATAAGCACCGAAAACAATCAATCATATCAATCCATATCACAGGAGGGCAAAGATCATGAATAAAAAGCAGGAACAACAGATTTTGGACTATTACAGTACCGCCGACAAATATATCCGTAGCAAGACACACTCCAATGCGCATCAGATTGTATTTACCAAAGAGAATGACAAATACCAGTGGCTTGTGTTGGAACAGAAAAGTCAGTGTGAAGTTGAGGTAAGGCAGACCGACAGTCATGGAACAATCACAGCGAGGGATAATTACGAACTGACAAGAAATATCCCTAAATGTGTGGGAGTGGAGCGTTTATGTGAGGGCGCAAATTTTCAGATACCTTTTAACGCTGATGAAATCAACTTAATCTATCAGTTTGGGGAACAGAGCAAAGCGGAAACGTGCGCCAGTCTGTCCGCTATTCTTCCGCAGATAAAGGACAGTGACACAAAGCAGATAGTAAGCGGCACAGTGAAGAAATTAAATGCCCTGTCAGAAAAAACGTGTGCGGAACTGACTGCCACCACCAAAAGACGGAAACTGACCGAGCGTGACCAATCCATAAAGACAAGGTTAGCCAAAGCAAAGGAACAGGCGAAACAGCCGACATTTGCCGAGGGAAAACAGTACAGAACCCACAGCAAGGGAAAGGGGGGGATGGCACTATGAAACTTTCACGATATGAGCAGGAAACGATTGTCAATTACAATGCAGGAGAACAGACTGCCACCCTCTACACAAGGGATAAGGCGGTCATGCGGAAACTTGACACGCTTGTTGTTGATTTTCCCGACACATACAAGTTGACAGGGCAGGACGAGGTATCTAAGACCTATTCTTTTCTGAAGTCATACGTCTGCTACCGCAAGCCGAGGGCGGTCAGTACCGAGCAGAGGGAACGGGCAAGGCAGATGATGATTGCAAAGAATAGGGCAAAGGAAGTTTAAGCAAAATTTAATGGAATTGTGTGGGTGTTTGTGATAAAATAATGGAATTGAACAATTGAATAAATTAGGATTTATTCAATTAGATTGGAGGAGTAATCAAATGATTATTTTGGTATCAGGAGCATCTCATACAGGTAAGACAGTACTTGCTCAAAAACTACTTGAAAAATATAAATACCCTTATTTATGCATAGACCATTTAAAAATGGGGTTGATTCGTAGTGGGAATACTATACTTACCCCTGTTAGTGATGAAAAAGCACTAACGGATTATTTATGGCCTATTGTGTCTGAAATGATAAAAACAGCTATTGAGAATGAGCAGAATCTTATTGTAGAAGGATGTTATATTCCTTTTGAGTGGTCGAAAGATTTTGGAACGGAGTATTTGAAAAATATAAAATATTATTGCTTAGTTATGAGCAATAAATATATTATGAATCATTTTGGTGATATAAAAAAGTATGCAAGTATTGTGGAAAATAGAATGGATGATGAGAGCTGTACGATAGAAACAGTACTCCGAGATAATGCCAAAATATTAGAACAGTGTCAAATTTACAAGGTTAACTATCTTCTTATTGATGATGAATATCAAGTTGACATTGAACTATAAATTGTAGGGAGGGAATGAAAATGCGCACAGAGGCAGAAATGATATCTTTGATAAAAGATATTGCTTTTAAGGAAGAAAATATTAGGGCTGCATATATTGAAGGCTCTCGTACAAATCCAAATGCTCCAAAGGATATTTTTCAAGATTATGATATTGTGTATATTGTAACAACTACAAAACCATTTCGTGAAGACAAGGAATGGATAAATAATTTTGGCAAGATTTTGTACATGCATTATCCCGAGGATAATGTGTTTTATCCATCGGATGTAGAGAATTGTTATGGTTGGCAGATACAATTTGCAGATGGAAATAGGATGGACTTACATGTATGTACCAAAGAAAATGCTCTTGCAAATCTTGAATTGTATCAAATATTAGTGGATAAAGATGGCATTGTGCCATATCCACAAGAAACCACGGATGAAAGATACTGGGTCAAAGAGCCTAGGGAAATTGAATTTAAATGTACTTGTTCAGATTTTTGGTGGTGCTTGAATAATGTGGCAAAAGGATTATGGCGTAATGAACTTCCTTATGCTATGGATGTGATAAATTTCGTCTTGAGACCGCATTTAAAACGTCTGTTAGAATGGAAAATGGGTATAGAAAATAATTTTTCTGTTAGTGCAGGAAAGTCCGGTAAATATTTCAAAAAATATTTACCGAAAGAAACGTATAGACAATTTCTTGCAACATACTCCATCGCAGAAATTGAATCAATATGGAATTCTGTTTTTGAAATGTGTGATTTATTTCAAAGTACGGCGGTAGAACTTAGTAAAAAACAGAAATTTGTATATGATTTTGAACAAGCGGAAAATAGCTTGAGTTTTTTGCATCATGTAAGGAAACTACCAGCTAATGCAAAAGAAATATATCCATAATTTTACTCAAGGAATTCCAATTTGTCGGGGAAAAATTAAGAAATAAAAAAATTGAATATTGTTTACCTTTAGGTAGCGATTATCTTAACAGACAATCAGCTACCTTTTTTAATTTCAGAAACTAATAACACAGCACAGAAAGAACGAGGTATCAAGATGATCGAGAGCAAAAATGACACAAGTAAAAACTTAGAAAAGGCATTGCAGGCATTGAAACAGGCGCAACAACGTGTAGCCAATGAAAAGAAAAAACAGAACGAGAAGAAACGCAAAGCCGAGAACCACCACAAATACATCATGGGCGGTATCATTGTGAAGAATTTCCCCGACTGCTACCGCTATGACGAGGACGAGTTAAACCGTATCTTGTCGGTTGCCTTGCAGACAAGGGAGTGTCAGCAGATTATCTCAAAAATTAAGGCAGAAAGCAGAGAAACCACTTCCCCACAATCCACTCTTATCAATGCCGAAAATGAAAGCGAGGGCGGTACGGAATGAGAAAGGCGAGGACACTGGAAAGCCGAGGTAACGTATCCACCCTGTTTACAGGGTGCGCACAGATATACCACCAGAGGTGGTATGTGCGCTCTCCGAGGGGCAAGTTTCACTTGCATGGACTCCTGCGGAGGGCATTGTCTGTCTTGCGACAGCCAAAAGGGGAAACGACAATTCCCCTTCGCAAGCTGCGCTTGCTACCCTTTAGTGAACTTTGCGTTCAGACAAAAGCCAAAGTGCGGCTTTTATCTGCCCACAAAGTCTATGGGTGCGCCCCACTACTCTATTGGCAGAATGTAGGTGTTGCGTATGGGTAATGTCACGAAACAGGCAAGCACACGTTTCTCCATAGTCAAGCGAAGCAAGGGGCAGTCGGCAGTTGAGAAAGCGTCATACATAAGCAGGAGTATTCTTGTCAGCGAATATGACGGGCAGACCTACCGTCCGAAATACCATGAGGATTTAGTCCACAGCGAAATCACTCTCCCACCCAACGCACCCAAAGAATACGCAGACCGAGCCACTTTATGGAACTCTGTTGAACTGTCAGAGAAAGGACAGAAATCACAGCTTGCGAGAATGTTAAAAGCGTCACTTCCCAACGAATGGAGTTATGAACTTGCGGAGGAAGTCGTGAGGGATTATGTGCAGAGGAATTTTGTTGATAAGGGAATGTGTGCGGATTGGGCAATCCATGACAGCGAGAACGATAAAGGACAGCGCAATCTCCATATCCATGTTTTACTCACAATGCGCCCTCTCACTGAAAACGGGGAATGGGGAGCAAAACAAAAGAAGATTTATGACCTTGACGAAAACGGCGAAAAGATACCAGTGATTGATAAAAAGACAGGTCAGCAGAAAGTTGACAAGCGGAACAGGAAACAATGGAAATGCCACACCGCCGACAGCACCGACTGGAACAGTAAAGAAAACGCTAAAATGTGGCGCAAGGATTTAGCCGACACAATCAATGCCGCCAATGAGCAGTTAGGGATTGCGGTACATTGGGAACACCGTTCTTTTAAGGAACAGGGAATTGACCGAGAGCCGACTATCCATATTGGGGCAGTTGCCAACGCTTTAGAGCGTAAGGGCATACAGACCGAGAGGGGCAACATCAATCGGGAAATCATAAGGCATAACATTCTGTTGGAACAGGCGAAAGAAATGCTCATGCTTGCCAAGCAGGAACTTCACAGCGCACAGTATGCCAAGATTAAGAATACAGCGGTCAGCGTGAAGAATGAAGTCATGGAAATGATTGCAAAAGTGAGGGAGCGCAAAGACAGATTAGACTTGCCGATTGTCAGCGGAAAACACCTAAGAAGAATATCCGACAGAACCGCATTGCAGTCAGCCGACAATGCGGAGAAATTCATCACAACAAGGAAGATAGACAGCTTTGAGAGCCTTGCGAAATTCACAGCAGATAAGGAACAGAGATACCAACAGCTTGAAACGGTACATCTTTCAAATGGGCAGAAACTAAACCGATTAAAAGAACTGTCAAAAATGTACGCCCTCTTTGCGCCAATCCAAGCCACCTATAAGGAGAGCCAGTCACTCAAAGGATTTGCGAAAATGAAATACGATAAGGAGCATAAGGACAGCTTATCGAAGTACCCCGAATTAAAGGAGCGTATGCAGAGCCTTTTACAGAATGGCGAGAAGATAACGCCGAAACAGTGGAAAGCCGAGATACAGTCTTTACAATCCGAATATGACAGTATTGGCAAAGAGCAGACCAAGACCACCACAGAATTAGCTTATGCCGAAGTTATCAGCTATAACAAAAAGAACCTTGATAGGGAGCTTCAGAACGAGAGCCGACAGCATAACAGGCAACAGAACAAAGCGAAACGGAGGGAGGAAGAAATTCAATGAATATTTAATAGAAATATACTTGTTATTGTGGTATTATTGTGACTGAACAAATTTGTAAGGTTAAGGAGTATTCAATGAAATCAGAAGTATTTTATAAAACCATGTCAAAGTTCTATGATTTAGTAGATATTATCTATTTTAGAAATTATAAAAATAGTCCGAGAAAAGTTGTACTTGAAACAATAGAAAATGGCGACAGCGTTTTGGATTTGTGTACTGGTACGGCGACAAATGCCTTAAAAATAGCAAAGGCAAATGCTCAGTCAAAAGTGATAGGGATTGACTTATCAAAGGATATGCTAGAGATTGCAAGGGAAAAAGCACATAAGGCAGACATATCAAATATAAAATTGTACTGCATGGACGCAACAAAATTGAAATTCAAAGACAAATGTTTTGATAAAATACTGTTGTCATTGGTCTTGCATGAAATAGATGATGATTTAGCCGAGGGCATTATCATTGAAGCAAAAAGAGTATTAAAAGATTATGGCGAAATAATCATAACCGAATGGGAAAGAAGCAAAAAATGGTTTAATAAAATATTATTTTTACCAATTGAAGTTTTAGAGCCAAAACCTTATAAATCATTTATAAATAAAGACTTAAAAACCTATTTTGAAAAATATGGTCTAACAGTGAAGTCTGAAAAACATTGCGATTATTCAAAAGTCTTAATACTCAAAAAAATAAATTATTCAAGAGAATAGATTGCATAGTGTAAATTACAACAATCACAATAAAATAGTTGCACAGCGTCAGAGCGTATAGAAATCAGTCTATGCGCTCTATTTTTATGTAAAGGAGCAGATTTATGAGCAAAGACAGCAACACAGGGCATAGAGCCACCCGACAGCACCCACCCACAAAAATCATCGTGGAAAGGCACTATGTAGGCACTGAAAAAATGGAAACGGTATTCAAGCGGATAGCCGAGGAACAAATAACAAAAAGGGTTAAGGAGATAGCTGAAAACAGCGCAAATTAGCACTGGAAACGGAAAAGGGAATATAGTATAATAGGAATTGAGGAAGTCCCTTTTCATTAAGGAGGACGACATGAAAAGGGCAAAACTGAATAATGACAAAATCACTGCTTTATATTGCAGGCTTTCCAAAGATGACGGCACGAACAATGAGAGCATGAGTATCAGCACACAGAAAACCATGCTGAAAGATTATGCAAAGCGCAACGGTTTTCTGAACTGCCAGTTTTACGTTGATGACGGTTACAGCGGTACAAACTACGACCGCCCCGCTTTCCGACAGCTTATCGAGGACATACAGGACGGGGAAGTGTCAACGCTCATCACAAAAGACCTGTCACGATTGGGGAGGAATTATCTTGAAACGGGTACTTATATCGAGGTATTTTTCCCTAACCATAATGTGCGGTACATTGCAATCAATGACGGGGTGGACTCCATAGACAACGCACAAATGGATATTACACCATTCCGCAACATCATCAATGAAATGTACGCAAAGGACACGTCAAGGAAAATCAAGAGCGCACTCCACGCAAGGAGAATGCAGGGCAAATATATGGCTACTACCGCCCCATTCGGTTATCAGAAAGACGAGAAAGACCATAACCACCTTGTCATTGATGAAGTGACCGCCCCCGTTGTGGAACTGATTTTCTCAATCGCCGAGGAGGGCGTGGGGCTTCACACTATCTGTAACCGCTTGCGTAAGGCGAAAGTGCTGAAACCGAGTTTTTACAAAAAGGAACTGTTTGAGCGGTTTATGGACGAGGAAAAAATGTATGACTGGGATACCGCCTATGTCAGTCAGATTTTGCATAATCCCGTTTATGCAGGAAACCTCACCGTTGCTGACAAACCGACCAAGACCATGCGTTCCAAGAAAAGACAGTATATCCCGTATGCAGAGCGTGAAATCATCTATGGCACACATGAGCCGATTATCGAACAGAACCGCTGGAACAACGTGCAGAAGATTTTGCAGAGTAGACCGCCCGTTATCGGGGAAAGCTCAAGCGGATATGACAACATCTTCCGAGGGGTTATCAAGTGCGCTGATTGTGGGAGTGCCATGCTTGCCAAAGTCGAGCAGAAAAGAAAGCGGAACAATGTATTAGACAAGACTTTCTACTGCTGTACCAAATACCGCAAGTTTGGGAAAGAGGGCTGTTCGGCACACACCATTGAGGCGAGGACGGTTCACGAAGTTGTGCTTGCGGACATTCAGAAACACGCAGGACAGGCATTGACGGACAGGAAAGCAATGGTAATGGAAATTGCGGAGCGTCTTAATCTCCAACTGTCAGCGGACAGGGAACAGCAGAAAAAGGAACTAAGGCAATGTAAACAGCGAGTGTCGGAAATAGAAAACCTGTATGCCAAACTGTACGAGGATTTGACAAGGGAACTGATAACGGAAAAGCGTTTCCAAATGCTGTCGGCACGATATGACAGCGAGCAGGAAGAATTGACAGCCAAGATAAAGGAACTTGAAAAAAGTGCCATAGCGGACAAAGAACAGTTATCTTCCATTGAGCATTTTGCGGAGCAGATAAGCGGTTATGCAGGAATAGCAGAACTCAATTTCAAGATAATCAACCAACTTATAGAAAAAATTCTTGTTTCTGAACCCGTAGAGATAGACGGGCAGAAAATCCAACGACTTACTATC
The DNA here is from genome assembly GCA_902363555.1 of Lachnospiraceae bacterium. GTDB lineage: Bacteria > Bacillota > Clostridia > Lachnospirales > Lachnospiraceae > Catenibacillus. Next base: position 375,792 of record CABJAM010000004.1, read on the forward strand.
CATTACAAGTTCATAGGGGCACTGGAAACCCTTGAATAATGGATATTTTCTAAGTCACCTATTCCAACTATCCAACAGACGCCGGACGCGAGGGCGAGTTAATCTTCCGCAGCGTCTATGAGCTGGCAGGTTGTCAAAAGCCTATGAAAAGGCTCTGGATTTCTTCAATGGAGGATGCCGCCATAAGGGAGGGCTTTGCAAACCTGCGTCCCGGTGCAGATTATGACGGACTTCGGGATGCTGCCCTCTGCCGTGCCAAGGCAGACTGGCTGGTGGGGATCAATGCCACAAGGCTTTTTTCCGTGCTGTATCACCGCACCCTCAACATCGGGCGCGTTATGTCCCCAACGCTGGCGCTCATTGTCCAGCGAGAAGCTGAGATCGACACCTTTCAGCCGGTTCCCTTTTATACCGTGGCGCTGGAGCTGCCCGGTCTTACTGTATCCGGGGAGCGCATGGCGGATAAGGCTGCTGCCGAGCAGCTGAAAGAAGCCTGTCAGGGTGCAGCTGTCACAATCAAAAAGGTGGAGTGCAAGGAAAAGTCCGAAAAGCCGCCTGCCCTCTATGACCTGACTACCCTGCAAAGAGATGCCAACCGCCTGCTTGGATTTACAGCCCAGCAGACCCTGGACTATCTGCAAAGCCTGTATGAAAAAAAGCTCTGCACTTACCCCCGTACTGACAGCCGCTATCTGACCGGTGATATGGCAGACAGCCTGCCAGTGCTGGTGAATCTGGTTGCCAGCGCTATGCCGTTTCGCAAAGGGATCGCCATTACCTGTGATCCGCAGACGGTCATCAACGATAAGAAAGTAACTGACCACCACGCAGTAATCCCTACCAGAAATCTCAAGGATGCAGACCTTTCTGCCCTTCCTGCGGGAGAAAAAGCGGTGCTGGAGCTGGTAGCCCTGCGTCTGCTGTGCGCCGTAGCCCAGCCCCATATCTATTCGGAAACCGTTGTGATTGCAGCGTGTGCCGGTGGGGAGTTTACCGCCAAAGGAAAAACGGTGAAGAACCCCGGATGGAAAGCACTGGAGGACGCTTACCGTGCCAAAATGAAGGATGCAGAGCCGGAAAAAGATGGTGCAGAGAAAGCCCTGCCGGAGCTGACCGAAGGACAGACCCTTTCGGTTGCTGCTGCAATCGTCAAAGAAGGCAAAAGCAGTCCTCCTCAGCACTTTACGGAGGACACCCTATTGTCCGCGATGGAGACTGCCGGAAAAGAGGATATGCCGGAGGATGCCGAGCGAAAAGGTCTGGGGACACCGGCCACTCGTGCCGGTATTTTGGAAAAGCTGGTATCTGCCGGTTTTCTGGAACGAAAAAAGAACAGGAAAACGGTGCAGCTTCTCCCTTCCCGCGATGCAGTCTCCCTGATCACAGTCTTGCCGGAACAGCTGCAATCTCCGCTTCTGACTGCCGAGTGGGAGTACCGCCTGGGAGAGATCGAGCGCGGGCAGCTTGCCCCGGAGGAGTTTCTGGACGGGATCAGCACCATGCTGAAAGATCTGGTGGGAACTTATCAGGTCATCAAGGGAACCGAGTACCTGTTCACTCCGCCCCGTGAGGTGGTGGGCAAATGCCCCCGCTGCGGCGGTGAAGTTGCAGAACTGCAAAAAGGCTTCTTCTGTCAGAACAAAGATTGCAAATTTGCAATCTGGAAAAACAACAAATGGTGGGCTGCCAAGAAAAAACAGCCGACCAAGGCTGTGGTGTCTGCACTGCTGAAAGATGGCCGTGTCCGTGTGACAGGCCTATATTCGGAGAAAACCGGAAAGACCTACGATGCCACTGTGGTTTTGGAGGATGATGGACAGTACGCTAACTTCATGCTGGAATTTGACCAGCGGAAAGGAGGCAGCCGATGAAGCTCTCTTTAGCGGAACGGGAAACCATTCTCCTCTATAACCAGGCAGAACCAATGGCTGAGGTCTACACCCATGATCCCCGTCTGATGGAGAAGCTGGAACTGCTGGCAAAAAAGCACCCCGACCAGATCACCCGAAAGGACGCCCATAACTTTACCGTCCCCAAGCGGTGTGTATCAGTCAGGGAGCCATATAGCGCAGAACGCCGCAAAGCCGCCAGTGAGCGTGCGAAAGCCGCCGGATACCAGCCCCCTGTGAGAAAGTCCAGCAGTTAATGGCACATGGCAGAGAATGTGTTTGAAGCAGTCAAGCAGTCGGTCAGCACCAGAGAAGCGGCAGAGTTTTACGGGATAAAAGTCAGTCGAACTGGCATGGCCTGCTGTCCCTTTCACGATGATAAGAACCCCAGCATGAAGCTGAACGAGGAATATTTCTACTGTTTCGGCTGCGGAGCTACTGGCGATGTGATCGACTTTACTGCAAAGCTCTTTGACCTCTCCCCAAAAGAAGCGGCGGAGAAACTGGCACAGGACTTTGGCCTGATCTATGACAGTCAGGCCCCTCCCCGCAGGAGGTATGTCCGGCAGAAAACCGAGGCACAGCAGTTTCGTGAGGATCGGCAGCGGTGTTATCGCATACTGTCCGATTACTACTATCTGCTGAAAAAATGGGAGAGCGACCATTCTCCCCGGACACCGGAGGAAGAACCGCACCCCCGTTTTGTGGAAGCAATCCAGAAGAAAACCTATGTAGAGTACCTGTTGGACCTTTTTCTTTATGAAAGTGAAGAAGAACAAAAGGCATGGATTGCAGAACACACAGCAGAAATCACACACTTGGAAAGGAGATTGAAAATCATGGCTGAGAACAAACCCACCAACCGAGAGCGGCTAAGGGAAATCACAGATGGCATCGAGCAGGGGATCAAGGAACTGTTTGAGAGTGAAAAGTATATGCGCTATCTGTCCGTCATGTCCCGCTTCCACCGCTATTCGGTAAACAACACCATGCTCATCTATATGCAGAAGCCGGACGCTACATTGGTAGCCGGATACAATAAGTGGAAAGACCAGTTTGAGCGTCATGTGAAAAAGGGCGAGCATGGCATTACCATCATCGCCCCCACACCGTATAAGAAGAAAATCGAGGAGCAGAAGCTGGACCCGGATACCAAGGCTCCGATTCTGGATAAAGACGGAAAGATCGTCACAGAGGAAAAAGAAATCGAGATCCCTATGTTCCGTCCGGTCAAGGTTTTTGATGTGAGCCAGACCGACGGGAAACCTTTGCCGGAGCTTGCTTCCTCCCTTTCCGGCAATGTGCCAAATTATGAGGCATTCATGGAGGCTCTGCGCCGCAGTGCGCCGGTACCAATCACTTTTGAAGCAATGGCCGCCGATACGGACGGCTATTTTTCTGCCGATCATCAGAAAATTGCCATTCGCCAGGGCATGAGCGAGGTGCAGACGGTTTCGGCCACGGTTCATGAGATTGCCCACAGCAAGCTCCACAATCAGAAAAAGATTCAGATTGCCAATGACGAGCAATATCAGGAGATCGAGCTGTTTGATAAACCCGGTCTGTTCTCCAATGGGCGGATTGTCCGTGATAATCTGCCGGAGGGCGTTTATTGCTATGACCTGCGCGGTTCTGACTACGACCCCGGAGAGCCGGTCTGTGTAGAAGAACGAGTGGTTGTAAACCATGCAGGTTCCGTTCTGCTGACAGATCCGCTGGAGCTGGCGGAAAATGGACGCCTGATGCTGACCGAGGAAGAAGGACTGAATTTTGTTGGCGGCTTTTCTACTCTCGCCCAGTTTTTGCAGGAACAGAAGAAAGACCGTCACACGGAAGAAGTAGAGGCTGAAAGCATCTCCTATGCAGTCTGCAAATATTTTGGCATCGAGACCGGAGAAAACAGTTTTGGCTATATTGCCAGCTGGAGTCAGGGCAAGGAACTGAAAGAGCTGAGAGCCAGTTTGGAGACCATCAATAAGACCTCCGGCACTTTGATCTCTGACATTGAGCGCCACTATAAGGAAATCTGCAAAGAGCGTGGAATTGACCCCAATGCAAAAAAAGAGCCGGAAATGGCGGTTCTTGATGCGGAGGCAAACCAGCAGGAGGCTTTGTTTCTAATTGACGATGCCACCTATCTTCATATCCAGCCCTGTGACAGTGGCTGGGACTACACCCTTTACGATGCCGCGTCCATGAAAGAGCTGGATGGTGGTCAGCTGGATATGCCAGAGCTTTCCCGCATGAAGGCAGTTCTCCAGATTTGTGATGACAACGATTTGGGCAGAGACTCTGTAAAATACGCACCGTTGTCCATGATCGAGACTTTGCAGGAAGCTGCCTACCAGCAGATGCAGGCAGAGGCCAGTCAGATGGCCGCTTCTTCCCAGCTGCCGGAGACACAGGAGCAGGCGCTGGATGAATACCCAACGCCGGATGAGCTGGTCTCCACACCGGATATGCAAGAATACGGCTACTCTTATGACGGGATGCTCCCTGTTACCAGAGAACGGGCGCTGGAACTGGATGCCGCCGGTTTGACTGTCTATGTGCTGCATGAGGACAATACGGAGAGCATGGTGTTTGACCCACAGGAGATCATGGAGCATGGAGGCCTTTTCGGTGTGGACCGCGAGGAATGGGAGAAAAGCCCTCAGTTCCACGAAAAGGTCATGGAGCGTCAGGAACATCAGCAGGAACGAGAACAGGCATTTCTCTCCCAGAACAGAAACTGCTTTGCCATCTACCAGGTGAGCCGTGACGATCCGCAGAATGTGCGCTTTATGAATCTGGACTGGTTAGAGTCCCATGATGTTTCCGTAGACCGCAGCAATTATGACCTCATCTACACCGCTCCGCTGAGTGAGTCTGGCACTGTGCCGGAGCAGCTGGAAAAACTCTATCAGCAATTCAATCTGGAAAAACCCGTAGACTTTCACAGTTCCTCCATGAGCGTCAGCGACATCGTTGCGATCAAACAGGACGGTAAGGTATCCTGTCATTACTGCGACAGCGTTGGTTTTACCCAGATCCCCGGATTCCTGCCGGAAAATCCGCTGAAAAATGCAGAGATGGCCGTAGAGGACGATTACGGCATGATCGACGGCATCATCAACAATGGTGCAAAAGAGCCTACGGTGGCAGAGCTGGAACAGCAGGCCCGAAGCGGTCAGCCCATTTCCCTGATGGACTTGGCTGACGCCGTTCATCGGGAGGAACGGGAAAAGAAAAAATCCGTTGTGGATCAGCTGAAAAGCCAGCCCAAAGCAGAACACAAAAAGACAGCACCCAAAAAGAGTGCGGAAAGGGAGATTTGATATGGGAAACTTTACTTTTGAGGAAATGAACCTGATGTGCATTTACAATACCGGTAGCCGCACCGGGCTGATCGACAGCCTGCGTGAAATGCGCGGCGAGCTTTCGCCGGAGGAAACGGAACTGAGGGAGCTGACCGACAGTGCCCTTACGAAGCTCTGTGCGATGACCGATGAGGACTTTGCCCAGCTGGAGTTGTACCCGGATTTTGACCAGTAAACAGCATAACCGCAGGGATGGGGTGGCAATTTGCCGCTCCACCTTTTACCCCAAAACCGAAAGGAGGACAGAACACCATGCCAACCAAAGCTGAACTATATGCACAGATGGCGGACAAGGTGGCAACACAGCTCACGGGGAGCTGGCAGGAATGGGCAGGGTTTCTCACCACTGCTTCCCGTCTTTACAAGTATCCGTTCCATGAACAGCTGATGATCTACGCCCAGCGACCGGACGCCACTGCCTGTGCAGAGTACGATTTGTGGAATGAAAAGATGGGCCGATATGTAAGGCGCGGTTCCAAGGGGATCGCTCTGGTGGATGATTCCGGGGACAGACCCCGCCTGCGCTATGTCTTTGACATTTCCGACACCGGAACCCGTGAACATTCCCGCACACCCTGGCTGTGGCAGCTGGAGGAGCGCCATCTGGATTCCGTGCAGGCCATGCTGGAGCGCACCTATGATGTTTCCGGTGATGACCTTGCCGGACAGCTTACCGAGGTAGCCGGAAAACTGGCCGAGGAATACTGGACAGAGCATCAGCAGGACTTTTTCTATATCGTTGACGGTTCCTTTTTGGAGGAATATGATGAGTATAACATCGGAGTGCAGTTTAAGGCAGCCGCCACCGTCAGCATCACTTACGCTTTGATGTCCCGCTGCGGACTGGAGCCGGAACGCTACTTCGACCACGAAGATTTCATGGCGATCTTTGATTTCAACACCCCGTCCACCATCGGGGCGCTGGGAACAGCGGTCAGCCAGATTAACCAGCAGGTGCTGCGGCAGATCGGCGTCACCGTCCGAAATGCAGAGCGCGAAGCCAACCAAGAAAGGAGCAAACAAGATGAACAATCCCATGACCTATATCCAGAACGGAGACTATCTGATTCCCGACCTGAAGCTGAGCCAGCAGCCGGAGAAACCCCTGGGCAAGTACGGCAGGATGAGGAAAACCTACCTGAAGGAACACCGTCCCATCCTCTACAACCAGATGCTGCTGAGCGAGAAGCTGTACCCGCACCTTCTGGAGATCGACGAGACCGCCCAGAACAGACTGGAGCAGATGATGCCCCAGCTGGCGAAGGAAGCGGGAGCCACCGAGGAACTGAAAGCCAGCGATCCCATGAAGTGGGTGGGGCTGATGAACACCTGCAAAGCCCAGGCCGAGGAGATCCTGATGGCGGAGCTTATCAACAGCTGACCCTAAACCTGTTCCTCTCCGAAGCGGAACAGATCCAATCCATAGATGAAGCAGAGAATGTAGCGCATACATCCTCTGCTTTTTCTTTTGCCCAAAATGACATCGACCATGTGCTGCGTTTGGGCGGCAATACAGACCGCCAGAGGGAGCGTGTGGTTGCAGCCTTTGAAAAGCAGAAAACCACCGCTGAGATTGTCGAGATACTGAAAACGCTGTACCACGGCGGCAATGGTCTTGGCAGCGTGAGCGCATGGTACGCCGAGGACGGTATCCATCTTTCCCACGGGAAGTCTGTCCGTTATGACCGGTCTGCCCAGGTCATTTCCTGGGAGAGCGCCGCAGAGCGTATCGGGGAACTTTTGGAGAGCGGCCAGTTTGCCTCCAATGTGGAGCTTGCAGAAGCGGCAGGCTATGAACGCTCCCTCCTTGCCACAAAGTTCTGGAACTTATATCACGATCTCAGCGAGGATGCCAGAGAAGCCGAATATTTGTCCTGCCTGTCAGAGATCAAGGGCAATGGGTTCCCGGAGGAGACCCGCCGCCTGACGGAGCAGCTGAGTGACCCAGCCTTCCGTCAGACCCTCAAGGAAGAATACGCCGCTTTCTGGACCGCTTATCAGCAGGATCGTGACCTGCTGCGCTTCCACTATCATAAACCAAGGGAGATCTGGGAGAACCTGAAGGACCTTGACCTGCCCCGCAGGACTTTTTCTTCAGACCTTTCCCAAGTGCCAACCGTCCAGCACTTCATTACCGAGGATGAGATCGACGCTGCCATGACCGGCGGCAGCAGTTTTGCCGGAGGAAAAGGCCGCATCTATGCGTTCTTCATGGAAAACCATACGGACAAGGAAAAAGTGAGATTCCTCAAAGACGAGTATGGCATTGGTGGTCGCTCTCATGCCCTGTCCGGCGCAACACACAGCGGCGAAGATCACGACGGGAAAGGACTGCACTATAAAAAGCAGGACTGCCCGGATGTTCACTTGAACTGGGAAAAGGTTGCCAAGCGCATTACCTCTCTTGTCCAGAAAGGCCGCTATCTTACTGAACAGGAACAGGCGCAGTATGACAAGATCCAGACTGAAAAGGAACTGGCAGAAGAAGATGCCATCCAAGCCCAGCAGCCGGAGGTGGAGGAAGAAACGCCAAAGCCTACCCTTCGGGAGCAGTTTGAGCAGTATAAGCCTGTGGTGACTGCCGCCATTTCCGAGGATGCCGCATACCGCAATGCCTGCGGTCATTCTGACCGTGAAAATGCTGTCATCGAGGGCAATGCCGCTGTGCGCCGTGCGGTCCTTGGTTCTAAGGATATGGAGCTGATCCGCCTTTATTCTGATATACCGGAGTTCCGCCAGCGTCTGCACCGGGAAGTGATCGACGAGACCTATCCAAAGCTCCATGAGCTTCTGCGCCCTCTTTCTCAGGAAGATATTAATACTGCCCTTTGTGCATGGAACGGCAATATTGAGAGTAAACACGCCGTCGTCCGCTATATGAAAGACCATGCAAGGGAAAAAGATACCGCTGCATGGTTGGCTCAGGAATACGGCAGCAGTAACAGCCTGTTCGTTGTCCGTGCCGGAAGCCCGGAAGAAACGCAGCTGCCCTGGACGAAGGTACAGCGCCGGATCGCCCAGCTCATTCAGGAGGACCGGTTCTATACCGAAGAAGAACAGGACCGTTTTGACAACATCGACCCCATCGCCATCCGGGAAGCCCTGGAGGAAAGGGGCATCGTCAACGGACAGGTGGCAGACCCGGAAAAACTGGACAATGACCCATTTATCCAACAGGTGATGTCAGATGCAGAGCAGATCGCAGCTGCCGAGGCAGAGCAGACTTCCGCGATTTCCATTTCCGATGAGGAATATGATGCCGTTCGCAGTCCAATTCCGCAAAGGACTTCCTATGACCCTGCCGCCCCGGTTTATGCCGTGGGCGATACCGTGTATATCGAGGATGACGCCTATCAGATCACCGAGCTGCGGGAGGACACCGTACAGCTTCTGCCCGCCGGTATGGTATATCCCATCTACCGGGCAGAGCGTAAAGAACAGTTCGAGCAGTTGCTTCGGGCAGACCGCCGCAATGCTTACTATACCGAGTTTCTTCCCATTGACCCGGACAAGGCAGATCAGGACTTGCGGGATGTATTGTCCCATGGACTGATGGATGAAGCAGATAAAAAACAGGTTTCCACGCTGCTGCAATCCGGCAGGAGCAACAGTGAGATTGCCTACTGGCTGAGCAGAGCCTATTCCGGTGAGATCGAGACCCTGAATCTGGAGACCGGCGATATTGCCGATTACCGTACCACGGCACAGGGCATGGAGCTGGAAGTCCTGGACGCAGAGGAAAAGCGTCTGGCTGTGCTGTATTTCCGTTGGGATGAAGTTGCGCCTTTGCTGCGCGGGATGTATGCCCGTCAGCTGGATGGCTTTGGACAGGAACAGCCCCAACCGTCTGTCAAATTCCCGGTCTTCCACTCCGAGACCGTGGCCGTCTATCCGGGAGACAAGAACAATCTGCCTTATGATGTGGTGGTGGAACGGCTGCATATCGAGGAGCCGGTGCCGCCAGCCCCTGTGACTGAGCCGGAGAAAACCTTTGAGGAAGTGCTGGACGAACACCCGGTTTCCATTCAGGTCAATGGCCAGTGGCAGACCTTCCCCAATGCCAAAGCTGCCGAGGAAGCCTCCTATGAGGAATACAAGGCCAACCTGCGCCGCAATGCACAAAACTTCCGTATTACCGATGAGCATTTGGGCGAAGGCGGTCCGAAAGCCAAGTTCCAGGCAAATATCAATGCCATTCGTTTGCTGAAAGAGTTGGAAGCTGCCGGACAGCAGGCAAGCCCGGAACAACAGGAAGTCCTATCCCGCTATGTGGGCTGGGGCGGTCTTTCTGATGCCTTTGACCCGGAGAAACCGGCATGGGCTTCCGAGTATGCCCAGCTGAAAGAGCTGCTGACCCCGGAGGAATATGTCGCCGCCAGAAGCTCCACCCTCAACGCCCATTACACCAGCCCTACGGTCATTCAGGCCATCTATGAAGCGGTGGGCCGTATGGGATTTGAGACCGGAAATATTCTGGAGCCATCTATGGGTGTGGGCAATTTCTTCGGTATGCTGCCGGAGGAAATGCGAAACAGCCGTCTGTACGGCGTGGAGCTGGACCCGGTTTCCGGGCACATCGCAAAGCAGCTCTATCCCAAGGCGGACATCACAGTAGGCGGCTTTGAGACCACCGACAGGCGTGACTTCTTTGACCTTGCCATCGGCAATGTACCTTTCGGTCAGTATCAGGTCAACGACAAAGCCTACAACAAGCTGAACTTTAGTATTCACAACTACTTTTTCGCCAAAGCACTGGACCAGGTGCGTCCCGGCGGTGTGGTGGCTTTTGTGACTTCCCGCTATACCATGGACGCCAAGGATTCTACCGTGCGCCGCTATCTTGCCCAGCGTGCCGAGCTGCTGGGAGCTATCCGTCTGCCTAATGACGCGTTCAAAAAGAATGCCGGTGCCGAGGTGGTATCGGACATCATCTTCCTCCAAAAGCGGGATCGCCCGCTGGACATTGTGCCGGAATGGACCCAGACCGGACAGACGGAGGACGGGTTTGCCATCAACCGGTATTTTATCGACCACCCGGAAATGGTGCTGGGCAGACAGGAGCCGGTAAGCACCGCTCATGGTATGGACTACACCGTGAACCCTATCGAGGGACTGGAGCTTTCCGACCAGCTGCATGATGCGGTGAAGTATATTCATGGCACTTATCAGGAGGCAGAGCTGCCGGAGCTGGGCGAAGGCGAAGCTATTGACACCTCCATTCCTGCCGACCCCAATGTGAAGAACTATTCCTATGCCATTGTAGACGGGCAGGTGTACTACCGGGAAAACAGCCGTATGGTGCGCCCTGACCTCAACGCCACCGCAGAAGCCCGCGTGAAAGGTCTTGTGGGACTGCGTGATTGTGTGCAGGAACTGATCGACCTTCAGATGGATGCAGCGGTTCCGGACAGCACCATTCGGGAGAAGCAGGCGGAACTGAACAGCCTCTATGACAGCTTTTCTGCCAAATACGGTCTCATCAATGACCGTGCAAACCGTCTGGCATATGCAGACGATTCTTCCTATTACCTGCTCTGTGCGCTGGAAGTCATCGACGAGGACGGAAAGCTGGAGCGCAAGGCGGATATGTTCACCAAACGGACCATCAAGCCCCATCAGGCGGTGGCTGTGGTGGATACGGCAAGTGAAGCGCTGGCGGTGTCCATCTCGGAAAAAGCCTGCGTGGATATGGGCTATATGAGCCAGCTTACCGGAAAAACAAAAGAAGAACTGGCCGGAGAACTGCAAGGCGTGATCTTCCGTGTACCGGGACAGCTGGAGCAGGACGGATCGCCCCATTATGTGACCGCCGATGAATACCTTTCCGGCAATGTACGCCGCAAACTGCGTCAGGCGCAGCGGGCGGCACAGCAGGACCCGGTTTATGCAGTCAATGTGGAAGCTCTTACCGCCGCCCAGCCCAAGGACCTGGATGCGTCGGAGATCGAGGTGCGTTTGGGTGCTACCTGGATCGACAAGGAATATATCCAACAGTTTATGTATGAGACCTTCAACACTCCGTTTTATCTCCAGCGCAGTATCGAGGTCAACTATTCGTCCTTTACCGCTGAATGGCAGATCAAGGGGAAATCTTCCGTATCTTACAATGATGTGGCAGCCTACACCACCTACGGGACCAGCCGCGCCAACGCCTACAAGATTCTGGAGGATTCCTTAAACCTGCGGGATGTCCGTATCTATGACACCATAGAGGACGCAGACGGAAAAGAGCGCCGCGTGCTGAACGCCAAGGAGACCACCCTGGCTGCTCAAAAACAGCAAGCTATCAGGGAAGCCTTTAGGGACTGGATCTGGAGAGACCCGGAGCGCCGCCAGACTTTGGTGCGCCAGTACAACGAAGAAATGAACTCTACCCGTCCCCGTGAGTATGATGGCAGCCATATCACTTTTGGCGGCATGAACCCGGCCATTACCCTGCGGGAACACCAGAAAAGCGCCATCGCCCATGTGCTGTATGGCGGTAATACTCTGCTGGCACACGAAGTAGGCGCGGGCAAAACCTTTGAGATGGTGGCCGCTGCTATGGAAGCCAAACGCCTGGGTTTGTGCCAGAAATCCCTTTTTGTGGTTCCAAACCACCTGACCGAGCAGTGGGCGTCGGAGTTTCTGCGTCTCTATCCTTCTGCCAACATCTTAGTCACCACCAAAAAGGACTTTGAAACCCATAACCGAAAAAAGTTCTGCGCCCGTATCGCTACCGGGGACTACGACGCCATCATCATGGGACACAGCCAGTTTGAGCGTATCCCCATCAGCCGGGAGCGTCAGGAAAGGCTTCTCTATGAGCAGATCGACGAGATCACCGAGGGGATCGCAGAGGTGCAGGCCAGCGGCGGTGAGCGTTTTACCGTCAAGCAGCTGGAGCGTACCAGAAAGTCTCTGGAAGCCAGACTGGAAAAGCTGCAAGCAGAGGGGCGAAAAGACGATGTGGTAACCTTCGAGCAGCTGGGTGTAGACCGATTGTTCGTGGACGAGGCCCACAACTATAAAAACCTGTTTCTATACACAAAAATGCGGAATGTGGCTGGTCTTTCCACATCGGACGCGCAGAAATCCTCCGATATGTTTGCCAAGTGCCGCTATATGGATGAGATCACCGGAAACCGTGGCGTGATTTTTGCCACCGGCACCCCGGTCAGCAACTCCATGACCGAGCTTTACACCATGCAGCGTTACCTTCAGTATGAACGCCTGCAAGAACTGAACATGACCCACTTCGACTGCTGGGCTTCCCGATTTGGGGAGACCGTCACAGCATTGGAGCTGGCACCGGAAGGCACCGGCTACCGGGCAAGAACGAGATTCAGTAAGTTCTTCAACCTCCCAGAGCTGATGAACCTGTTCAAAGAAGTGGCTGACATTAAGACTGCCGACCAGCTGAATCTGCCTACCCCGGAGGTGGAATACCACAACATCGTGGCGCAGCCTACCGAACATCAGCAGGAAATGGTCAAGGCCCTTTCGGAGCGCGCATCGCTGGTACACAGCGGAACCGTTGATCCGTCTCAAGACAATATGCTCAAGATTACCTCGGATGGCCGCAAGCTGGGGCTGGACCAGAGGATCGTCAACCAGATGCTGCCGGACGAACCCGGCACAAAGGTCAATCAATGCGTAGAGAACATCATGCAGATCTGGCGGGATGGCGAAGCTGACAAGCTGACCCAGCTGGTGTTTTGCGACATTTCTACACCACAGGCAAAAGCTCCTGCAAGCAAGGCGGCGAAAACACTGGATAATCCACTGCTTCACGCATTGGAAGGCGCTGTGCCTCTGCCGGAGCAGGAACCGGCATTTACGGTATATGACGATATTCGTCAGAAACTCATTGTCCAGGGGATGCCTGCCGACCAGATCGCTTTTATCCATGAAGCCAATACCGAAGTGCGGAAAAAGGAGCTGTTCTCCAAAGTTCGTACCGGTCAGGTGCGTGTACTTATGGGCAGCACTGCCAAGATGGGCGCAGGCACCAATGTGCAGGACCGTCTGGTGGCACTTCATGATCTGGATTGTCCGTGGAGACCCGGAGACCTCGCCCAGCGCAAGGGCCGTATCGAGCGCCAAGGCAACCAGAATCCCCTTGTCCATGTGTACCGCTATGTGACCGAAGGAACCTTTGACGCATACCTCTGGCAGACGGTGGAGAATAAGCAGAAATTCATTTCCCAGATCATGACTTCTAAATCGCCGGTGCGCTCCTGCGAAGATGTGGATGAAACAGCGCTTTCCTTTGCCGAGATCAAGGCTCTGTGTGCCGGAGACCCCCGTATCAAAGAGCGTATGGATTTGGATGTGGAGGTATCCCGCCTGAAGCTGATGAAAGCCGACCACCAGAGCAAGCAGTATCGTCTGGAGGACCAACTGCTCAAATACTTTCCGGAGGAGATTGAAAAGCACAAGGGCTTTATCAAGGGCTTTGAATCTGACCTAGAGGTTTTGGCGGCTCACCCGCACCCGGAGGACGGCTTTTCCGGTATGGAGATCCGTGGAGACCTGCTGACCGATAAGGAGAACGCCGGTGCAGCCCTTTTGGATGCCTGCAAGGAGGTCAAAACCTCTGATCCGGTGCAGATCGGCAGCTATCGGGGTTATGCCATGTCCGTGGAATTTTCCGCATGGAAACAGGAATATACGCTCCTGCTAAAAGGGCAGATGACCCACAGGGCAACCCTTGGTACAGACCCCCGCGGAAATCTTACCCGTATCGACAATGCCCTCGCCCAGATGCCGCAGCGTCTGGAGGCAGCAAAGGCACAGCTGGATAACCTCTGTCAGCAGCAGGCTGCCGCAAAGGAGGAAGTCGGAAAGCCATTCCTTTATGAAGAAGAACTGAGAAGCAAAAACGCCCGTCTGGTAGAGCTGGATACCCTGCTCAACATCGACGGAAAGGGACCGGCACACGCTGAAGCTGTTGTTGCCAAAAGCACACGGCCTTCGGTGCTGGACAGCCTGAAACGCCCGGTGCTGCCCCGCAGTACAGACAAGAAACCAAAACAGCATGAGGAGGTGCGATAACATGAATACCAACGATCTGAATACAGCCCTTTATGAAAAGATGGCTGCCGAACAGGACAAGTTCCGGGACTGGCTGAAAAGCCAGCCCCCGGAAGAAGTCTTAAACCATGCCTATGAGTACACCATCCGCGAGGACATTGTGATGGCGATGGAGGAACTGGTGCTGACCGATGCTCAGGCACAGGCCCTTCTGGAATCTCCTTCGCCGCTAGAAGATGTGTACCGCTATTTTGACAAGCTGGAGACCGGCTATATGGATGTGATCAGGGACAGCATTGAAAGTCGGGCCAATGAGGTATGCAGGGAGCCGGAGGAACTCAATCCGTTGTTGGTTTATCTTCATTCTGCCGCATACGCGTCCAAGCATGGAGAAACAGACGCATACTGGCTTTCTGACCAGGCAAATTTTTCTTGCAAAGTTGCCATTGAGCAGGCAATCAGTGCCCATTATAGGGATAGCAGGCTGGATACTGCTTCCGCGGTGCAAGAGATTTTGGAGGAATTTGGAGTAGAGCGGATGAACTTTATTCTCGCCAATACGATTCAGCATAAGGATGCAGATGGGCGGATTTCTCGTGACAACAAAGCATGGGCAAAGACCATTCCAATGCCGGAGGATAGTGCTACTTCCCAGCAATGTGCCGATCTGGTAGTGGATCGGGTCAATCCGGGACTGGTGGATCTGTTTACAAGACAGGCTCGAAAAACTATCCAGGAGAAAGAAAAAGGCTCCGTCCTGCAAAAGCTCAGGCAGGAGTTGTCTGCCCATAAGCCGGCCGCCCCGAAGAAACGGGAGCCGGAGCGATAACCATGGCAAAGCGAAAGCGGGATGTTCCGGTTCTGTTTTGGGTATCCGCAGAGGAACTGGAGCTGATTCATCAAAAGATGCAGCAATACGGAACAGAGAATTTGAGTGCCTATCTGCGGAAAATGGCGCTGGATGGGTATGTGGTCAAGCTGGATCTGCCAGAACTGAAGGAGCTGGTATCCCTGATGCGCCGAAGCAGCAACAACTTGAATCAGCTGACCCGAAAAGTGCATGAGACAGGGCGGGTTTATGATGCTGACTTGGAGGATATATCCCAGCGGCAGGAACAACTGTGGGAGGGTGTGAAGGAAATCCTTACCCAGCTTTCTAAACTTTCATAACAGGGATAGATGCTCCATTTGCGGAGGGAGGAACGGCGTTTCTTCGCCGCACCTCCCTCCGCTTTTTCTTTTTGCCGGTATCCTTGTCTTTTGCCTGTCTGTACCGGATAATATGAGTAGAATAAGAAGCGTAGCAAAGGAGTGGAAAACAGATGCTGACCTTTGAAAAAGTGTTGGAGATTTTTGCGGACTACCTGGCCGCAGACGAGACCATCGAAGTTTATATCAGCCGTCACGGATGTGTAAGGGTTGAATTTGACCAGAACTTTCACTATTGCACCGGCGAGGTGTGCCATACTCCCAAGGAACTGTTCGACCTCTTAGCTGATGATTACCGGACTTATCTGGAGATTGAACTGACCAAAGGCAAACGGGAAGTGACGGAAGATGATGAGAGAGAAGCGGATGCCCTGTGCAAACGGTATCTGGAGCGTTGGAAGGAGGAACTGGAATGAAGATTTTGAAATGCCTGCTGATGATCGTAACCGCACCGGTTATTTTGGTGCTGACGCTTTTTGTCTGGCTCTGCACGGGGCTGATCTACATATCTGGTCTGGTGCTTGGTCTGTTCAGCACTGTGATTGCTCTGCTTGGCGTGGCTGTGCTGCTTACCTATTCTCCGCAGAACGGTGTGATTCTGCTGGTCATGGCATTTTTGATTAGCCCGATGGGGCTGCCGCTGGCTGCGATCTGGCTGCTGGGCAAGGTACAGAGTTTGAAATTTGCGATCCAAGATAGGTGTATGGGTAAATGATGTGAATATAATCTGGAATGAAAAAGAAGCAGGACAATGGGATATGAGACCCAATGCCCTGCTTCTTATTTTACTTGGTATGGACGGTAATATATTTTTGTTTTCGACTGTTTGGCTTATCTGGAATAGTCATTTTAAGCTGGCCGCTTGCCAGTAGAGGATTCAAATATTTTCTTGTAAAATAAGTGAGCAAATTTCTTGTTTGCTTTTTTCTGTTATACAAAAATCCAAGACTGCGTGTAGGATGTCCTGTGGTTTATCTTGCTCACTAACTTGGTCACAATCTTGGTTGCTGACTAAGTTTTTCTGACTAAGATAGTAATTCACATTTATACTTCAGCGTAAAATTTCTTAGATCTTTGAAGCTGCAAAATGCTATAAGCTCTTTCTTTGACTTGTGTTTTGTGCAGAAAGTCAAAATCTGTTCAAATACTGCTGAAGGTGCAGAATCTTGGTGGGTAACTTGGTGGATGTCACCCACTAAGTTGTAGTTCACATCTTTCAAAAAGGATAGTGTGTATGGATGAACTCTAATATAATAGTGTTTAATTTTTTCAAAAAAGATGTTCTCTTTTGTATATTTACTTTTGTGCCACATTCATGTATGATAGTAGCACGAAAGGAAGTGATGGCATGACAAAATTGGAACGGTTTGCACAGCTAGATGGTCTTCTGGCAGAGCAGGACGGGATGCTACAAACTTCTCAGGCGGTTGCCAGAGGAATTGTAAAACCTATTTTTTATGAATATATTAAAGAGCGAAAATTAGAACAGGTTGCCCATGGTATTTATGTCTCCGAGGATACATGGATTGATGCGATGTTTCTTTTGCATCTGCGGTGTGGTCAAGCAGTATTTTCCCATGAATCAGCATTATTTTTTCATGACTTAACAGACCGAGAACCCTCTCCATACGCCATCACAGTGCGCAGGGGGTACAGTACCACTCGCTTAAAAGCAGAAGGGCTATCTGTTTACACCATTAAGCCAGAGTTATTTGATGTTGGGGTGTCCAGCGGCCAGACACCTTTTGGGCATACCGTACCGGTTTATGATATGGAGCGAACGATCTGTGATTTGCTCAGAAGCCGAAGTAGAATTGAAATTCAAACCTTTCAGGGGGCATTGAAAGCGTATGCTCGTAGAAAAGATAAGAACCTGCGAGCTTTAATGCAATATGCTGGGATGTTTAAGGTGGAAAAGATTTTACGGCAGTATTTGGAGGTGCTTTTATGATAAAAATAGAAAGACAGATTGAAGTCATTGTCACTCAGAAAAAGAACCGAAAGAGATTTTAATTGAAGATTTTGCAGAAAAAATGCAAAAATCAATCCATAAATATTGATTTGAGAGTTTTTATTGATTCCGTGGTATAATATTTTAATAGCATCCACAGTAAGGAGAGTACAAAATGGATAACAATTTGCAAATAAATCAAAATGCAGAACAGACCTATCATTCCATTCGCCAGTCTATTGTATCAGCACAGCATAGGTTAAGTGCTGCGGTGAACTCCACAATGGTAATAACTTATTGGGAGATTGGGGAACAGATTTATAAAGCGTGCGGAGAAAATGACAGAGCAGAATATGGAAAGAAGCTGCTTCAATATTTATCTGAACAGCTAACAGCAGAATTTGGGAAGGGATTTAGCGTACAAGGACTGCGTAATATGAGGCAATTTTATTGCACCTTTCCAAATCGCTCCACACTGTGGAGCGAATTAAGTTGGTCACATTACCGCCTTCTGATGCGTGTACCAGATGAGCAGGCACGAACCTTTTATATGGAGGAATGTGTAAAGTCTGCGTGGAGCGTCCGGCAGTTAGAACGGCAGATCAACACGATGTACTATCAGAGAATTTTAGCAAGCCAAGACAAAGCAGCTGTTTCAAAAGAAATTCAAACAACAGAACCGAAACCTGAATATGAAAAAATAATCAAAGATCCTTATGTGATGGAATTTTTGCAGATTCAGCCAGATACCCATGTATATGAGGGTGAACTGGAACAGGCATTGATTGACCACCTTCAGCATTTTCTTCTGGAACTGGGACGAGGATTTTCTTTTGTAGCACGGCAAAAGCGGTTTACGCTGGATGGACAGGATTTTTTCATCGACTTAGTATTTTACAATTACATTTTGAAATGCTTTGTTCTGATTGATTTGAAGATGGGAAAACTGACCCATCAAGATCTGGGACAAATGCAGATGTATGTGAACTATTATACTCGTGAAATGATGAATGAGGGAGATTCACAGCCTATCGGTATTGTCCTTTGTGCAGACAAAGGCGACTCCATTGTAAAGTACACGCTGCCGGAAGATAATCACCAGATATTTGCATCAAAATATTTTACTTATCTGCCGACAGAAGAAGAATTGAAGCATGAATTAAATTTGGACGATTTTTATAAGCTGGAAGAATGATATGGGTGCTAACAACAAAATCTGTCCGAATTGTGGTAGGAAAATGAAACAGCAGTTTATTGGTTTGCAGCATTGTAAATGCGGTATGAGTTGGAAAAAGGATGAAGGCTTTTTTGAAAGAACACCAAACATGGTCTTTGCCCTGGAAAGGCAAACGATCGGCAAAAAAGTAAAACAGATTCCTGTCATAAGATACAAAACAGATAATTAACACAAGACGGTCTGCTACGGCAGGCCGTTTTCTTTTCGGGAAGGAGGTCTGACCTATGGCAACCACAAGAATCATGCCGCTTCATGTCGGCAAGGGCCGCACAGAAAGTCGGGCGATTAGTGACATCATCGACTATGTGGCCAATCCAAAGAAAACAGATAACGGCAGGCTCATTACTGGCTATGCGTGTGACAGCCGGACTGCTGATGCAGAGTTTCTTCTGGCAAAGCGGCAGTACATTGCCGCCACAGGACGAGTGCGCGGCGCGGATGATGTGATTGCCTATCATGTGCGCCAGTCCTTCCGCCCCGGCGAGATTACCCCAGAAGAAGCTAACCGGCTGGGCGTAGAATTTGCCAAGCGATTTACCAAGGGCAATCATGCCTTTGTGGTCTGCACCCACATAGATAAGTCGCACATTCATAATCACATTATCTGGTCATCGGTCAGCTTAGAATATGACCGGAAATTCCGAAACTTTTGGGGCAGCACTAAGGCGGTTCGCCGGTTAAGTGATACCATCTGCATTGAGAATGGACTGTCCATTGTAGAGAATCCGAACCCTCATGGAAAGAGCTATAACAAATGGCTGGGCGATCAGGCAAAGCCATCCCACCGAGAGCTGCTTCGTGTGGCGATTGACAACGCATTATCACAAAGTCCTGCTAATTTTGAGGAACTGTTGAAGCTGCTGCAAGAGTCCGGCTGTGAAGTATCAAAGCGCGGGAAATCGTATCGCTTGAAGCTCCCTGGTTGGGAGAAAGCCGCCCGCATGGACAGTCTGGGCGAAGGATATGGATTAGATGATTTGCAGGCGGTTCTCTCCGGGAAGAAAGCGCATACCCCACGAAAGAAAACAGTCACACAGGCAGAGCCGCCGAAGGTCAATCTGCTGGTGGACATTCAGGCAAAATTGCAGGCAGGAAAAGGTGCTGGCTATGCGCGTTGGGCCAAAGTTTTCAATCTGAAGCAAATGGCGCAGACCATGAATTACCTGTCAGAGAACAATCTGCTGGAGTATGCGATTTTAGAAGAAAAGGCTGCGGCTGCCACGGCACATCACAATGAGCTTTCGGCGCAGATCAAAGCGGCTGAAAAGCGCATGGCAGAGATTGCTGTTCTGCGTACTCACATCGTAAATTATGCCAAGACCCGTGAGGTCTATGTGGCATACCGCAAGGCGGGCTACTCTAAGAAATTCCGGGAGGAACATGAGGAAGAAATTCTGCTCCACCAGGCTGCTAAGGATGCCTTTGATGAGATGGGCGTCAAGAAGCTGCCCAAGGTCAAAGAGTTGCAGACAGAGTACGCGAAATTGTTGGAAGAAAAGAAAAAGACTTATGCCGAGTACCGGCGTTCCCGTGAAGAAATGCGGGAGCTTTTAACGGCAAAGGCCAATGTGGATCGGGTCCTGAAAATGGAGGTAGAACAGGATGTTGAAAAAGAAAAAGACCACGGCCAGCGGTAAGCTGGTCCTGGTCAAAAGCGTTCGCAGAACGCGCAGCCACAGAATGAAATTCTGTGTTCAAAGGGGCTTGGGGGCGCTGCCCTCAACAAGCAAGCGGAGAGGAAAATCACGGAGGGATTTTGCGCTCTGCGGGTCGGTGTGTATTAACACCGGCATTGCTTGCCTCTTTTTACCCGGAAATGAAAGAAGCCAGTGAGGAAACAATCAAATTTCACTCACCGGCTCAATTCGTTTCAAATTTCTCGGATAGTTCTGTTAGTTCTTTCGCGGTCTCCTGCGTATGATGCAAGAGGGTTTCACGCATTTCTGACGGACAGCTACAATAAAGCATCTTCATCTGATTGGCTCCCTCATCTTCTGGAGAAACATCTGGATTGATCAGATTGTCCAGAGAGATCGGCAGAACCTTTGCCAATGCCTTCAAAATCAAATAGGATGGATTTATTTTTCCTTTTTCTATTTTTGCGATTTGCTTGATAGATACATGGCTTAGATCCGCAAGCTCCTGCTGTGTCAGGTCTTTTTTCTTTCGGGCTTCCCGCATTCTTTGTCCCAACGCGGTCAAATCATCAATCGGCATAATCGTTCACCTCAAATATATTGTATCGTGCCGATTTACTCAAAGGAATAACCTTATTATATCTATCTATAGATATGATTATACTGATTTTGTGAGAATGATAGAGAAAGTGCATTTGTATCCTTGATGAGCTATGTTACAATGTCAATAGTAAGGAAAAATAAAAAATGTTTTTGATTTTTAGATTTAGGACATTTCTGCAACATTTGATGTTTAGAATATCAGTATGATTGGAAAATTGGGAAAGGAAGTGAAGGCTTTGAAGAAGATTTTAATTGTAGAGGACGATCAGCTTTTGAATCGGACCTTGGCATATAATCTGACCTCTGATGGATATGAGGTCATTTCGGTTTTTAATTTTGACAGCGCGGTAAGAAAGCTACGGGAAAATGAGTTTGATGTGGCGCTGCTGGACATTAACCTGCCGGATGGCAGCGGACTGGATCTGTGTGAAGAAATCCGGAATCGCGGTCAGCATACCTATATTATTTTTATCACAGCCAATGATAAGGAGAGCGATATGCTCAAGGGTTATGAAGTCGGCGGCGCGGATTATGTGACTAAGCCCTTTTCTGTGACAGTGCTTTGTAAAAAAGTGGCGGCGGTTTTTGCAAATCTGGAGCTGCGGACACCTCGGCATGATCTGTTTGACGATGGTTTTTTGAAAATTGACTTTTCGGAGCAGAGTGCGTCCCTTGCCGGAGAATCCCTGGACTTTACACCGAAGGAATATCGAACCCTGTTCCTGTTCGTAAAGAACCCCCGGATTATTCTGACCAAGCGGCAGATTTTAGAGAAGCTGTGGGACATTGATGGAGACTTTGTGGATGAGCATACTCTAACGACGATCATCAGCCGTATCCGCAAAAAAATCGAAACAGAGGAGAGGAAATATATTAAGACAGCTTATGGAATGGGCTATCAGTGGATCGGCGGTGAGCCTCGATGAAGCTGCAAAATTTATCCGTCAGGGCATTTTTGAGAAAAATTGTGGCAGGGACTCTGCTCACTGCCGCTTTGTTGCTGTTGATTTTTTTCTTGATGACGAAAGATGTGCGGGTTGTCATCTGCGGCATTATTTTGACAGTTGCATTTTACATTTGGGGCGTGGTTTTCCTGCACTACTTTCAAAAGAAGCTTTCTCTGTTTACCGATGGTTTGTGCCAGACATTGGATCACATGATGGACAGTACAGACCGGCCCAAGGTAGACTATGAAGCGGAAACACTGCTGTCCCGGATCAGCCACCGTCTGGAACGGCTCTACAATGTGATGCAAAAGACCAGACATACGGCGGAGGAAGAAAAGGAAGAACTGCAATCCCTGGTATCGGATATTTCCCATCAGACCAAAACCCCTATCGCAAATCTGAAGCTGATCAACGATACCATGCTGACACGGCCATTGACAGAAGAAAAGCGCAAGGAGTTTTTGCAGGCCACGGGTACGCAGCTGGATAAATTGGATTTTCTCATTCAGGGAATGGTGAAAACTTCCCGTCTGGAAACGGGTGTCATTACGCTGGAGAAACAGGATGCTGTGATCGGGGATACGCTGGTGAACGCCATCAATGGTGTTCTGGCTCCGATGGAACAAAAAGAGATCAGCCTTTCGGTGGACTGCCCATCTGATCTGATAATATCCCATGACAGCCGCTGGACTTGCGAAGCATTGTTTAACATTCTGGATAATGCAGTAAAGTACACCTCTGCTGGTGGTAGCATCCAGGTGAGGGTACGGGATTGGGAGATGTATTTGAGGATAGATGTGACGGATACAGGCAGAGGCATCCCGGAGCATTCTCAGGGTACGATCTTCAAACGCTTCTATCGGGATGAAGCAGTGCATGATATAGATGGGGTTGGAATCGGCTTATACCTTGCCCGTGAAATTATTACCATGCAGGGCGGCTATATTACCGTTGAGTCTAAAGTTGGGGAAGGATCAACTTTTTCCGTGTTCCTGCCCATAAAATAATTCTGAGGCAGTCTGTTTTGGCAGGCTGCCTTTTTTGAAAAATTTTTAGAGGACAATGGATTTTAGGACAATTCTGCAACATTTGGGATTTATGCTGATAGCAACATCCTGAAATTGGAGGTGGCTCTATGGAAATTACAAAGACATTGCTCATCAATGCAGCTTGCTTGCTGATCCCGTCGGTCGTTGTTGTTCTGCTGCTCCGGCACTTCTTTCCAAGAAAAATCAGATGGTCGGCTGGTGTGGTGGCTCTGGTAGATCTGGTGATCTTCTGGACAGATATTTTTTATTATGAGAGCGTTTGGCTGACGCTGTTTTTTGTTGCAATTCAGTTAGCAACGGTTTGGCTTATATCTATCCGGCTTTATAAAAAAGACACGCGAAAATGAATTGTCCTAAAATTGAAGCAATTTCCCATTAAATTGATGGACCTTTAGGATATTTCTGCAACATTTGAGAGTTAGGATGACAGCGAAAGGAGTGAATGGCTATGACATTACCATTTGAAAATGATACCAGCCGGATTGTAAAGCGGCTGGCAAAACAGAACATGAAAGCAAACCGGCGTACATCCATTTCTATCATGGCGGCCATATTGATCGCATCAACTTTTTTGTGTTCGCTATGCACATTCGTCCAAAGCTATTGGAATCAAAGTGTGCAGCAGGAGATTGAAGCCTACGGTGATTGGGATGCACAGCTTTTGGAGATTCATGCTGGTCAGCTGGATTTGATTCGGAATAACGAAAATATCCAGACCATCATGGTAAAAGGAGATAATCAGACCGCCTCATTACCTGCTGCATCCGGTCTGCCCTATCTTTTGATCCAAAACTGTGATGGGGCATATTGGGGCGGTATGCGGGAAAAGAATCTGATCCTGCGGGGACGGGTTCCCCAGGCGCCGGGAGAAATTGTCGTTGGAAAAAGCTTTTTTGAGCAGAATCCATCTGTTGAGATTGGAGATCAGCTGAACCTGGACTTGGGCGAACGCAGGATCGGAAATACAACTGTGGATTTTCTTTCCCCCATTCAAAGCGGGGAAGAATTTGTGAAAACAGAAAATGTGCAGTACACCATTGTTGGTGAGATTGATATGACGGTTTCCAGCGCATATAACGGCTACCCTGCGTATGGATGGCTGGACACGGCCGCATTATCGGAGGACACAGGTGTCGTTGCGTATCTTCAAGTAACGCAGCCACGAAAAGTATATGAAATCATCCCGCAGATAGCGGAGGATATTGGCTTGCAGCCGGATGAATTTGGCGACTATCCTTTCCGTTACCATACAGCCCTGCTTGGGATGTATGGGATTTATGCACCGGGGCATTTCCTAAGCAGTGACCTTCCTAAACTTACACTGGCGTTGGGGTTGGTCATGGCAGCATCTATGGCGGTATTTGCCTATATCATTCGGGGGGCTTTTTCTATTTCTGCGAAACGCAAGGTAAAGGAATTGGGAATCTTAAAATCCATTGGAATGACGCCAAGGCAGATCCGCATGATGATCGTATATGAGGCACGCTGGCTGTCTGTGCTTCCCATTCTGGTTTCTGTGGGACTTGGATACCTTTTTTCCTATGGCGTATTGGCAGCATACTCTGACCTGATGCAGGAAGTGACCGGGAGCCGGATAACAGCTTCCTTTTCCCCGTGGGTCGCAGTGGTTTCCGTGATTCTCTCGTTCCTGACGGTTCGCCTGGCTGCTTCTGGTCCTGCCCGGCAGATGGGAAAACTTCGCCCGATTGAAGCGGTCAAAGAAAGCTGGAGCAATCCTTCTTTGAAAAAATCAGCAAAGCATCCAATCCTGAAAAAGTGCTTTGGATTCCTTGGAAATATTTCTGCAAACTCCATGGCGGCTAATAAGAGGCTGTTTCGTACCTGTACGGTAACGCTGAGTCTGTGTATGCTTTTGATGTTCAGTTTTCTGGCTGTTTTTTCCGTTTCAGATATTAACAATACCAAAGCAGAACAGGACAGCCACTTTAATGTCAATATTACAATGGAATCCGGTCAGAAAATAGAGCCGGCACTTATGGAGGAATTAAAGCAGCTGCCCCACATAGAAGAACAGGCCACTTATACGATGGCGAACTGTGCGCTCTGGGTTTCAGAAAATGAGTTATCGGAAGAATTTCTTTCCGCTGGAGGATTTGGAACAAAAGCGGCTGGTGAGTATGTAGCAAAGCGTGATGGCCGCTACCGTATCCCATGCGTATTGATCGGTTTGGAACAGAATGCCTATGAAGATTATCTCATGCAGTCAGGTGTACCTTATTCTGATCCGGGCGCTGCACTCATTGTCAATTCTGTTGTAAAAAATCCTGACTCCAGAGGTTATGAAGCCAAAAAAGATACGATTCCATATCTAAACCTCAAAAAAGGTCAGTCTTTAGAACTAACAGAGAAGTTTTTAGACTCCATTCAGGGGGATTACCGTTTTGATGTGACGGTATCATCTGTGCTTCCTGAAATGCCGGAGATTGGGCGCAATATGGCTTTTTATACATTACCCATTCTTGTGCCGATGGATCAATACTATGAGATTATCCAGAATTTTGGAGAGGATCGTGCAGTTTACAATTACAGGACTTACATGAATCTTCTTGTGGAAGATGGGCTGGATGCCGAAGTACAGAAGCAGGCAGAGCAGATCTGTGGTACTTATTTGGGAACGAGTGATTTCTATACCTCCAGCAAGACACAGCGTGCTTTGGACAGAGAACGACTGACCGATGCGACCATGCTGATCGTTTACAGTCTGACCGCATTATTTGGCATCATTGGAATCTCATCGGCAGCAGTGGCGATCCTGAACAGTCTGCATCAAAGAAGAAAGGAATTTGCCATGCTGCGTTCTGTGGGACTGGATAGAAAAGGTCTTGACCGTTTGCTCCATATAGAAGGGTTCTTCCTTGGAGGAAAGCCTTTGGTCATTGGATTACCAATCCTGTTTTTGATCGCCACAGTTCTGATGTGGATGCAGGATGTGACTTTTATGGAGTTCATTCAGGTATTCCCGTTACTAGGACTGATAGCTTATGTTGTCCTTGTGCTAATGGTCATCAGTGGGATTTACAGGGCGGCTTCCAGAAGAATCCGCAGGGATATTATTGTAGAAGTCTTAAAGGATGAAAATGTGTGAGTCTCACTGCAAAACGAATTGTCCTAAAATTGAAGCAATTCACCATAGATTTTCATATCGTTTAGGACAATTCTGCAACATTTGTCCTTTACCCTATACTCAACAAATTAAGAAAGGCAGGTAACTGTTATGAAAATTTTGCAGACAACTGATCTTAAAAAATACTACGGCACAGAGCCGAACATTACCCGCGCCCTGGATGGCGTGAACTTCTCTGTGGAGGAGGGCGAATTTGTAGCGGTGGTCGGCACTTCCGGCTCCGGTAAATCCACCCTGCTTCACATGATGGGCGGTCTGGATACCCCTACCTCCGGCAGCGTGATGGTGCGGGATAAGGAGCTGGCGAAGATGAACGACGAGCAGCTTACAATTTTTCGCCGCCGCAATATCGGCTTTATTTTCCAGAACTACAATCTGGTGCCGATCCTGAATGTGTATGAGAACATCGTCCTGCCCGTGGAGTTGGACGGGGATACGGTGGATCAGAAATTTATGGCGGATGTGGTGTCCATGCTGGGACTGGAGGATAAGCTGAAGAATATGCCAAACAACCTCTCCGGCGGCCAGCAGCAGCGTGTGGCAATCGCCCGCGCCCTGGTGTCAAAGCCCGCAATCGTTCTGGCCGATGAACCCACCGGCAACCTGGACAGCAAGACCAGCGCCGATGTGCTTGGGCTTTTGCAGAGAACGAGCCGTGAATTTAACCAGACGCTGGTGATGATCACGCATAACGATGCCATTGCCCAGCTTGCAGACCGCATCGTGCGGATCGAGGATGGCAGAATCGTTGGATAAAGGGGGTGGCAGACATGACATTGCCTTTTGAAAATGATACAGGGCCGGTCATTAAAAAATTGGCGGCACGGAGCATTCAGACAGATAAGCGGCGCAACCTGTTTGTGATCATAACGATTGCCCTGGCAGCCGCTTTGATGGCAGCGATTTTTTGTGCAGGAGCGGGAAGCGACAGAAAACTGGAGGCGGACATCCGGGGACAGTATCAGGCGGTCGTAGTAAATTGTGACCGCGACATGATTGAAAAATTAAAAGCCTGCCCGGAGGTGGAACGCTGGGGCCTTTCACAGAATTACGGTTCCGCCCGCTATGGTGACAGCGTTCTGACCTTGGAGTATGCGGACGCCAACTGGATGGAATTGGGGAAGAAACCTTCTTTCACCGGGACGCTTCCGCAGGCTGCTAATGAAATTCTGGCAGAACGGGCGTTTCTTGATTATTTTGAAATCCCGGCAGAAGTAGGGCAGACCATAGAAGTGGATCTGGGAAATGGGAAGCAGACTTATACCGTCAGCGGTATTATGGATGTGGAGAACGACTCCCGTATGTTCCAGCTTTATGTATCCGAAGCATTTGTGGAGGAGATGGCACAGGGAGAGCCGCTGTTTGAATTCCGCCTTCGTTATACCGGTGCGGACGATATGGAGCTGGAACAGCTCAAGGCGGATATTGCAGCATTCCTTTCTGCCAACGGCGTTGCAGAGGATCAGATTTTTTACAGTTCCAACTATTTTGATATGCAGGGCTTTAAGTCCGGCGTGATGAAATATTACATTCCGGTGGCAATCCTTCTGCTGGTTGCCTGTGCCGTGGTCATTTACAGTATCTTCTTTATTTCCGTAAAGGGTAAAATGCGGGAATATGGACGGCTGAAGGTGATCGGTACCACGCCGAAACAGATCCGCCGGATGGTGCGGCGGGAGGGATTGTTGTTATCCCTTTGGGGAATCACCCTTGGTCTTTTGGTCGGGGGAACGATCGGGTTTGCAATTTACCCAGCACATTGGAGCTGGCTCGGCAATCTGCCTTATCTGGCTGCGACCGCAGCAGCCTGCGCACTGACGGTATTTCTGTCCATCCATGCACCGGTCCGCATGGCGGCGAAGGTATCCCCAATCGAAGCGGTGCGCTCCAGCGGTTATGAAACGGCAACAGACCGTAAAGATCAGAAAAACCACCGCATTACGCCATTCTCCATGGCACAGATGAATTTCAGGCGGAGCAGGAAAAAGACAGTCATCACCCTGACCTCTTTAGGACTGACGGGTGTATTTCTGGTGACGGCCGCTACGGTGCTGAACTCCATCAGTCCCGAAAAGATGGCGATGGAAGCCATGGGGGATCACTGTAACTATGAGGTCAGCTGGATGGATTCGGGAGGGGCGGAAGGACTGCCTGATATTGCGCGGGAGAATCCGCTGACAGAAGAACTTCGTCAAAAGCTGCTTGCCCTGGATGGAGTGGAATCCATCACCAGCCATGAAGTGACATCCGCAACGGTGAAATTCCCCCAGGAAAGTGTTGCATTAAAATTCCCGGTGTTTGACAGGGAGCAGATGGAACAATGGCTGCCGGAGGAAAATCTGGAACAGGGCAGTGCGGATTATGAGGAGCTTGCCGCAAACAACGGTGTGGTCGTGACGGACGCGGAAGATCACCTTTTAAGTATGTTTTATGGCTATACGCCTGCGATCGGGGATGTGCTGACCTTTGAATCCATGGACGGCAAGGCCATAGAAGTAACGGTCATGGGAATTGCGAAGCCGTCAGTGACATCAGGAACTGGCGCATGGGGGCTGTTTACCCTTACAGAAGAATTGGCCGACCAGCTTTACCCGGATATTGAGAACAGAGAGGCTGTCTGGAATGTTCATACATCGGAGGACTCTGATGCGCTCAGGGCGTCTATTTTCAGCCTGCTGGAAAATCCGGTGCTGACGGTATTTTCCAGGGCAGACCATGCGGCATCCCTGGAATCGCAGTTAAAGACAATGACCCGCGGTGTTTATCTGCTGCTGGCGTTCCTGTTTGTGTTCTCCATGGTAAATCTGGTCAACACCCTGATGACCAATCTGCTGGCAAGGCAGCAGGAGATTGGGATTTTGCAGTCTGTGGGCATGACAGGAAAGCAGGTTTCCCGTATGCTGATTGCAGAATGCCTGTGGTATGCAGGGGTTACGGTGTTACTGTCGGTTGGTATCGGCGGAACCCTAGGCTGGATTTTGGACTATGTGATCAGCAGTTTTAATATTTTCGGGGAACTGTCTTATCAGTTCCCGTTGATGGAAACGGTTGTTTTTGTTCTGGCACTTTTGGTTGTGACCGGAATCTTCTCTGTGGTTGCTGTCCGTTATTCCAAACGGCTTTCCCTTGTGGATCGGATTAAGACCATGGAATAACCAGAGGCGGCGGCTTCCGAGGCGGAAAGCCGCCGCTTTGCTGACAGCAGAAATATAAGACTTAAAGGAGATGATCAAAATGACAGTACCATTTGAGAATGATACAGGAAATATTGTCAGGAAACTGGCAAGAAAAAGTTTGAAAAGTGAGAAGCGCCGGAATCTGATGGTGGTGATCGCCGTTGCGCTGGCATCCTGTCTGATCTGTTTTTCGATTGTGATGGCTTTGTCTACCCGGCAGATAGAGAAAAATCATGTGGAGGATACCTATGAGGCAGTCTATACCAGGATTACCGAGGAAGATGTGTCCACCCTGAAGGGGCTGGATGACTTCTCAAGGGTAGGAGAGTATTATATGCTGGCTGTGGAACCTGCGGAGCAGGGATACAACGCCTCCTATATTTATTGTGATGAGGAAACGATGTATATTGCCCGTGACCAGATGAAGCTTTTGGAAGGCCGCCTGCCCCAAAAGGAGGATGAGGTAGCGGTCAGCCGTTATTTCCTTTCCGAATATGGTGCAGACGCCGGGATTGGCGAAAAGGTTATGCTAAGCAGCGAGAGCTTTCACGGAGAATATACGGTGACTGGCATTCTGGAAGGCTATAAGGAAAAAGAGGTAAATGGCTGTTCCATTCTTCTTTCCAAAGAAGCTTTGAAAGGATGGAGCGGCTATGACCCCGCTGATTATCGCGCTTATGTGCATTTTCAGAATGAGCAGCAAATGGATGAAACAGAACTGACTGCCCGCAGCCGGGAGATTGCAAAGGAATATCAGCTGGAAATGCCGGTCATGAACCTCAGCTATATGAAATTCTATAAGCAGCCTGTGAATGTCAGTATGCTGGCGCTGGTTGCCGGCATCGCAGTTCTGGTCATCATCGGAGGATATGTGGTGATACAAAGTATCTTCCGGATCTCTATCAATGACAAGATCCAAAGCTATGGACAGCTGCGGACCATCGGCACAACGCCCAAGCAGATCCGCCGTATTGTCAAAAAGGAAGGCCGTTTCTTGGGATGGGCCGGCATTGGAATCGGTATTTTTCTGGGGTGTGCAGTCGGGTTTGCCCTGTTTTCCCGTGGATTTCATCTGCCGTTTTATGCAGCTGCGATTGTTTTGACGGCACTGCTTGGCTGGTTTATGGTATCTATTGCGATCCGCAGACCGGTAAAGATTGCCGCAGGTATCTCCCCGATTGAAGCAGTCCGCTTTACCGGCAGTCAGAGCAGTAAATCCCACACACATAAGAAGAATATGCGGTTAAATCCGCTCTCTATGGGAATTGCAAATTTTAGGCGTGACCGCAAAAAGACGATCAGCATCGTGGCTTCCCTGAGCCTGGGCGGCGTGATTCTTTTGGTGACAGCATCTATTCTTTTGGTCCGCTCGCCGGAGCGTATCGCAAGACAGTTTTTCCCGGATGGGGATTATAAAATCTATATCAATTCCGAAGAATCAGAATATGAGGTGATGTCGGAAGGAAATCCGTTGAATGAAACGCTTCGGCAGGAAGTGCTGGCCGTAGACGGCGTAACAGATGTGATAGAAAATCGTCAGGCGGTTCATGTGCGGTTTGAGAATGAGGAAAGTTCTTCCGGTGGAATGTGCGATCTGTTGAGTGACCGAAACAGAGATCAAATGGAAGCAGCGCTTGTGTCGGGGACTTTGCCTCAAGATTCCCATAGTATTGCACTGGATATGGAATATGCGGAAGATATGGTCGGTGTAGATGTGGGGTCAGTTATCAAACTTACCATAGGGGATCAAGAGATTCCTGTCACTGTTTCCGGTCTGCTCATAAACGATGGGCTTAAAAATGGTCATGGTCCTCTGGCATTGGACAGCACCTGCATGGTTGCAACCAAAGAGCTGTTTCAGGAAGCAATGCCGATGATCGATTGTTTTGATTATTCCTGGAGCATTGTCGGTGATCCTAAAAAGGCAGAGCAGATTGAAAACAGCCTGAATGCAATCATTTCTTCCAATCCGGATCTTAAATTGGATACCATTGGGATACATAAGGATTATGAGGAAATGGAGAACAGGGTTGTTTTCGGAGGGCTTCAGGCGCTGTCGTGGTTGGTATTCCTCTTTGGCGTGGTCAATCTCATCAATACCACACTCTCCAATCAGATGTCCAGAAAGAGGGAAAACAGCGTCTTTCGCGCCATCGGTCTGACCAGAAAGCAGCTCTGTCAAATGACCATCTATGAGGGAATTTGCTATGCGTTTTCTGCTGCGCTGGCAACTCTGGCAGTCGGCCTCCCGATTGCAGTGATAGCTGCCCGAAAATTCAGCGAAATGACTTTCCATGTAGCAATGCCATATTCGTTCCCTTTCCTGCAAATGGGGCTGTTCGTTCTGGTGCTGTTTGGCCTGGAGGTTATCCTGTCCTTCTGGACAATGCGCAGACAGAAAAATCAATCTCTTGTGGAAGAAATGCGAGCGATGGAATAACCGTATAGGATTGGCGGGGCGGCAGCGTGCTGCCCCGCTTTTTAGGCTTGTCGTTATATTTTGGCTCATTATTGACTTCTATTACGGTTAGTGATATATTTATTACAGTAACCGTAATGAGGAGGTAGGTGTTATGCGAGACAATGCGAAAGGTGGTGCGCTCACAGAGGTGACATTCTTTATTTTGCTCTCCCTCTATACCCCGAAACATGGATATGCTGTCATGCAATTTATTGAAGATAGTACAAAAGGGCGGCTCACGCTGGGGGCAGGTACTTTATATGGTGCGTTGAACTCGTTGCAGGAAAAAGGCTGGATTGCACCTTTTGGAGATAGTGCGGGACGGAAAAAAGAATATCTCATTACAACGCAAGGAAAAGAAATTGCAGAAAAGGAACTTATAAGGCTCAATGAACTTGTAGGCGTGGCTAATGGAATTATTGGAGGTGCAGTATGAGCAAAAAGTATTATCGTTTCTTTGGCGGTTTGTTGACTGCCCAGGAACATTGGCTGAATAAAATGTCTGAAAAGGGCTATCGTCTGATTCGGGCGGAAAAAATGTTGTATGAATTTGAGGAGTGTAAACCGGATCAGGTAAAATACTGTGTGGAGTTTATCGGGCAAAAATCGAAGGTCGATGCGTCAGATTATCATGAGTTTTTAGAGGGGATGGGTTACAAAGTATTTTATAAAAACATCAACCTGAACTACTCTGTTGGTAAAGTGCGTCTACGGCCATGGGCTGAAAGAGGAGGACGCATAGCAACAAATGCCACCACCTTTAACCGGGAACTGTTGATTGTAGAAAAGGATAATGACGGTAAGCCATTTGAACTTCATACTTCTTATGAGGACAAGGAAAACTATTACAGAAATCTGCGTAATCCGTGGTTGCTGATACTGCTCATGTTCGCAATATTTGCGGTTGCAAAACGCTCGGTAGTTTTTGGTGTGCTTGCCCTGGTTTCTCTGATTCCTGTTCTCGTATATCAAACCAAGGTTATGCAGAACAAACGCGAAGGTAAGACAAAAGAATGGTGAGGTGTTTATATCATGAATGAACGAGAAAAAATAATCCGACTATGGTTTGATATGTGGCTCAATCAGCAGGATATGGGGATTGATGATATATTTGCAGAAGATGTGATTTATACAGAAAGTTGGAGTCCCCAGTATAACAACCGAAAAACAGTAAAGCATTGGTTTCAGGAATGGAATACCCGTGGCAAGGTAGTTGTTTGGAAAATCAAGCAATTCTTCCATAAGGGAGATCAAACGATTGTAGAGTGGTATTTCAAAAATGAAATGAACAATGGAAGTATAGAGGAATTTGATGGAATCTCGCTGGTTGAATGGACAGAGGATAATAGAATAAAGTCGTTGAAAGAATTTGGGTGTAATCGCAATACCTATAATCCATACCAGGAAGGCGATACTCCTCAATTTAGAGCAGAAAAAGTGAATTGGTTTTGATTGAAAGCTTAGGGAGGCGAAAAGGATGAAGGTATTGGTTAGTGCCTGTATTATGGGAGTGAACTGTAAATATAATGGGAAAAACAACGAAAATATAGCGGCTATCAATTTCTTGAAAGATAAAGAAGTTATTTCTATCTGCCCAGAAGTATTAGCAGGTATGAAAATTCCCAGATCCTGTGCAGAAATTGTGGATGGGAGAGTAGTTGATGAAAACGGAAATGATGTTAGTTTAGAATATGATAAAGCAGTGGCAGTTGCATTATCGAAAATTCAGAATGAAGAGATTGATTTAGTTATATTACAATCCAGAAGTCCTACCTGTGGTGTTAATCAGATATATGATGGTAGCTTCACTGGGAAGTTAATTCCCGGAATGGGCTTGTTTGCAAAGGCATTAAAACAAAGAGGATATAATGTCATTGATGTTGAAGAAATATAAGTTTACCATTTTTCATTTGTTGAGGGACAAGGTTCCTAACGCATTAAGGCTGCATTTTTATATTCGCCTGATGCAAATGTCAATGGGAGCATGAGCAACTACATATAGTAGTTTTCTTCACGGAGGCTGATATGAAAGAAAAAATATTGATAATAGAAGATGATCCGTTGATACGGAATGAATTGAAAACGCTGATGCAAAGTAACGGCTATGAAACGGTGGCTCCGGAAGATTTTTCTGATGTGATCGACCGGATCAAAGCTGAACAACCACACTTGGTTTTGCTGGACATCAAGCTGCCGGGAATCAGCGGCTTTTCTCTCTGCACCGAGGTTCGCACATTTTCCGAAGTACCAATCATCTTTGTGACAAGCTGCAACACGGATATGGACGAACTGAACAGCATCATGCTGGGTGGAGATGCTTTTATCACGAAGCCCTATAACACAGCAATCCTGCTTGCGAAAATTGCTTCTCTGTTGAAAAAAGCCTATCCCACACAGCAACGGGAACAGATCGTCTATGGAGATGCAGTGCTGCATATGGAATTCAGCAGTTTAGACTATAATGGACAGAGCGTAGAACTTACCAAGAACGAATTGAAAATTCTCTATTACCTTTTCAAGAACGGAGGAAAAATCTGTTCTCGTGCAGATATGATTGAGTATTTGTGGGACAATCAGTTATATGTGGATGACAATGCTTTGAGCGTTAATATCAACCGTATCCGGGAAAAAATGGCGGGCATTGGTCTGACAGATTTTATTAAGACAAAGCATCGACAGGGGTACACGATATGAACAGCAGACGATATTGGAAAAACAGACTGCCATTTCTGCTGACGAACCTTGTTTGTATGGCTGCGCTCACTGTATTTCTACTGGTGTGCGGCAACTCGGTTTCCGCAGTATTATTGATCCTGATTGTATGGGCATTGATTTTGTTGGCTGGACTTGTCCTTACTTACTGGAAACGGAAGCGGCAGATGAAAAAACTTCTGGATATGGCGGAACAGCTTTCAGAACGATACCTCATTTCCGAAGTGATGGAGTTGCCGGAACAGGCTGAGGATCAGGTTTACTATCAGCTTTTGAAAATGGCTGGAAAATCCATGTTGGAGCAGATTGGAGAGGTCGAGCGGGAACGCCTGGAGTACAAGGAATACATTGAGCAATGGATTCACGAGATCAAAACCCCTATTACTGCCATGAAACTCCTATGTGAAAATCATCGGACGGACTGGACAAAGGAACTCCTGCTGGAACTGGAAAAGACGAATCGTTTTACCGAACAGGCTCTTTACTACGCTCGAAGCGAGCATACAGAGAAAGATTATTCCGTTCGGGAAATGGCGTTGTCTCAGGTGGTGCATCAGGCGATTGCAGATAACAAATATCTATTGCTCCAAAGTGGTATGCACCTGGAAGTGGAGGAAATGCAGGATACGGTTTATTCAGATGAAAAGTGGGTGCGCTTTATTCTGAACCAACTGATTGCCAATGCGGTCAAGTATCGTATTGAGCAGCCGATCCTCCGCATTTCTACCCATAAACGGCAGGATCAGGTTGTCCTTGTCGTGGAGGATAATGGAATCGGAATTGCTGCATCCGATCTGCCTCGCATCTTTGAAAAGGGATTTACCGGTCAGAATGGTCGTATGGTACAGCAATCCACAGGAATTGGTCTGTACCTATGCAAACGGCTTTGTGAAAAGCTGGGTATTGGCATTACGGCGGAGTCGTCGGAACATGGCACAGCCATTTCCCTTTCTTTTCACATCAACTGTCTGATTCATGAAGTGCAGGACTGAAAAGCGTTCTGCACTTCTTACATTTTTGTTAGAACTTTGTAAGAAAACTTGATACAAACGAAGTCGTTCTTATTCTACAATAGAGATCAGAGGTGATAACAATGAAAGAAATTTTGAAACTGGATCATATCCAAAAATATTACGGAAATGGCGGGAATGTTACAAAAGCAATTCAGGACATCAGCTTTTCCGTTCAAGAGGGAGAATTTGTCGGAATCATGGGAGCATCCGGCTCCGGCAAGACCACCCTGCTCAACTGTATTTCCACAATTGATACCGTCAGTGCGGGACATATCTATCTGGATGGGATCGATGTGACGGAAATCAATGAAAAACAGATTGCCCGGTTTCGTCGGGAAAATCTTGGCTTTGTTTTCCAGGATTTTAACCTGCTGGACACGCTGACCATTTCGGAAAACATAGCCCTGGCGCTGACCATAAACAAGGTTCCAGCAGGCGAGATTGATGGACGGGTGCGGGAAATGGCCGGAAAGCTGAATATCACGGATATTCTGGATAAGTACCCCTATCAGGTGTCTGGTGGTCAGAAGCAGCGGTGCGCCTGTGCCAGAGCCATTATCAACCAGCCTAAGCTGATCTTGGCGGATGAACCCACCGGTGCGTTAGACAGTCACTCGTCCCAGATGCTGCTCTCTACGATCCAGAGTATCAACGAAGATCTCGGAGCCACAATCCTGATGGTGACACACGACGCTTTTTCGGCAAGTTACGCCAATCGTATTCTCTTTTTAAGGGATGGGACAATCTTCACGGAAATCCGTAAGGGCGGTGATTCCCGTAGGACTTTCTTTGAAAAAATCCTGGATGTCCTCACCATGATGGGAGGGGGAATGAATGATGTACGCTAAACTGGCACTTCGTAATGTCCGCAGAAGCCTGCGGGATTATATCATTTACTTTGTGACGCTTACCTTGACTGCGGCATTGATGTACTCATTTTTGGCATTGGGCTTTTCATCAGATGTTCTTGCTATGGCAGAGAATATGTCGATGCTGACTACTGGAATTTTGCTTATGTCAGCTCTGGTTGCTTTTATGTCCTCGTTTGTGATCGGTTATGCGATTCGCTTTATGCTGGGACGACGGAAAAAGGAATTTGCAACCTATGAACTGATCGGCATGGAAGCAAAGATAGTACGAAATTTGTTTCTTGCTGAAAACAGCATTATCGGCATAGGAGCCTTTCTGCTTGGTTCTTTGGTTGGCACAGGGCTTTCCGGTTTGCTAAATCAAGTGGTAAAAAATATCTTTGAGGTGCCGCATACCTATCAGGTTTCCTTTTCTCTCCGGGCGTGGGCAGTAACCTTTTTATTTTTTGCCTTGATGTATGGTTTTGGGATGCTCCGAGCAGCAAAGATTATCCGGCATCAGAAAGTGATTGATCTTCTGTATGATAACCGTAAGAATGAAGAATACCGTTTCAAATCATTCCGCCATAGTCTTTTGGTAGTATTGCTTTCAATAGCCGCAATGGTTGCAGGCGTGATTTTGCTTGGGCGGATGCTTCAGACACAAACCAATGAAGCATTTTTGTACCTTGGCGGAGCCTGTTTGCTCATTCTGGCGGGTGTTTACGAGCTGCATCGCCAGATTCCACTTTTGCTGCACCGATTTGCAAAACAAAATCTGCGCCATAAGTACAAAGAAGAAAATCTGTTCTTTTTGGGGCAGATTGGACGGCGCATCCATTCTGCTGGTCGGACAATGGCTGTGGTGGCAATTCTTTTGACCGTATCTCTGGCAACCATGTTTGTGGGGCTTACAATGGGAGCCGGCTACAAAGCCAATATGAAAGCCTATTATCCCTATGATGCAGGCGTGGCGATTGATGCACCTCTGGAAAAATCCAGCATGGATTCCATCGTTTCCTTTACAGAGGATCATTGTGGAGTCGAGGATTCTGTGAGCTATTATTTGTATGCGGTTCCTGAAAAACCGATTGAAGCCTTGTCCTTGTCCGACTATAACCACCTGCGCGAAATCCTGGGGCTTTCTCCTGTTGTCATGGGCAACAACGAATTTTTGGTTCATTGTGATACATGGAACTATATGGACGGAATCCGACAAGGCTTGGAGCAACAGCCGGAGATCACATTAAATGGTCGGACATTGACCGTTGCAGAAACACCGATCCTGACAGAGCCGATGGAGCAGTATCAAATGGCTGGAACGAAGGGATATGTGCTTGTTCTGCCGGATGAAGCAGCTTCACAATTAGTCGGAGAAAAAAGTCGTCTGGCTATGAAACTGGAAGATGGCGGATACCCGGAATTGAAAAGTGACTTGAAGCAATTCCTGAACAGTGGGAAATGGCAGCCGGAATTGCAGTCCAGTCAACAGCTCCCGGAAAAAGTAACGATGGGTGTTACAGTAAAGGCGTGGGGTGTTGCCAATTCGCTGACTGGATTTACAGCCATTTCGTTCTGCGGATTGTATTTAAGCATTATTTTTATCATTCTATCCTGCTCGGTGCTTGCATTTGAGCAGCTTTCTGCCATAGATAAAAACCAGAAGAATTATGCAGTTATTGACCGTTTGGGTGTACCGGGGCACAGGCAAGCCTCCCTGATACGCAGGGAACTGTCCACAGTCTTTTTGATCCCACTGCTATTCCCTCTTTTGCTGACGGTTTTGCTGATAGCAGGGGCACAGTTCTTTTTCGGAGAGGCAATCTTGCAGCAGGGACTTGTGCCTCTTTATGGTTTGGTGACGATCCTGCTATTCTGTGCAATCTACCTGACCTATTTTGGTGCAACAATGTTCTTATTCAAACGGGTTATTCTTCGACCGGAAATGAGATAAAAACTGAATTGCTACAAAAATGAAGCAATTCAGCCTGTTTTCTTGCCGAAAAAGAAAGTGGTTAGGAGATTTCTGCAACATTTGGTCTTTATTATAGAATTACAAGTAAGATAGAAAGTGTGATTAAATCTACCGGATGACGGCAAAAGAAAAAAAGCCGTCGTACAGTAGACACATTCCTACGCGCTCATGGAGCGGCGGTTTTGAGTAGATCAAGGCCGCCGTTTCTTTTTGCGAAAAGCAGAAACCCGACGACCCTCGTGCAATCAGCAGGGGCGGCATTTTAGGAGGATGCCGTCATGTCTGTGTTAGTGGTTCACAATACCCATGAGTTACATCAGTTAAAAAAAGCCTTGCCCCGCCACCGGGGCATTATGTTTTTATATCGGTATTATCAATCTGTGTAAACCAGTATAATCATAGGTTTTCTTGTCGCGCCAGTATCCCTTTGTGGGGAGCTGGCGTTTTTGCTTGCCGTTTTTTAGATAGACGAGCGGTTTGTTACCGCTGCCGGTCTCCGCCTCCATTCGATTCACCCGTTAACTACCCGTGAATCGAAATGGAGGTACACAATGAAAAAAGTCAATCTTCGGGATCTATATCCTGATGTTTATAAAACAGATCACTTTGTAGAAGTAACAGAAGATGTGCTGGAGGCGATTCGTGCCACCGAGCGTGCAGAAGCTGCCTATGACCGGAGAATGTATCGCTATAAGGCGCATTACTCTCTGGACAGCGACAACGGCATTGAAAATGCGGTCCTGATGAAGCCCCAGACGCCGGAAATGTTCCTGGAGGAAAAACAGCTGCGGGAACAACTCTACACCGCAGTAATGGCTCTGCCGGAGAAACAGGCCAAGCGGATTTATGCCCGGTATTATCTGGGTATGAGAGTAGGAGAGATCGCCGCAGCAGAGGGTGTAGACCCAAGCCGTGTCCGGGACAGCATCCGGCGCGGTTTGAAACAGCTGGCAAAATATTTTTGATAAAATTTCGTTTGAAGCGCCTGTTTTTTGCTTTTTTTGTCAGAGTTAATAGAAGGACAAGTTTTCCCCCTTCAACAGCACTTTGACAATTTCATAGACAGCATAACAGGTACATAACCCGTGTACGAGCGAGTGTGGAACGCCGCGAAGATGGAGCAGCCAGGGAGGTGATGAACAACGCTGTTTCGGAGCGATCTACGATTTCACAAAACGGATGGTGGCAGATCCGGCGCGAGGACCGCACGGGGGCTTAAAGATACTTCCTCACGGCCTCCTAAAGACTTGGGGGGAACCCTGCGGCGCACGAGTAAAACGACGCTGCGGAGTTATGACAACCGCGCCAGCGGAGACCTGCTATGTTCCCAGCGTCAGGGTTGCGTGGCAAATGTGACGAGAATTGAATCATATTAAAATTAGGAAGCGATTACTTTCTTTGTTGGTCGTTTTCTACTCAAAATCAGATACCATGCGCTGGCAGTTTCGGCTGCCAGCGTATTCATGTGATTTTGAAAGCACGATGATAACCTTGACAGATTGGAGGGAATATGGTCTATGGAAAAACTCATTACACGAAAAGAAGCGGCTGAAATCTTAGGAATCAGCATCGCAACGCTGGATGCCGCCCGTAACAACGGCTTGATCTCTTATGTGCAGTATGTTCAGAATGGCTGTGTGTATTTTACTGCGGCGGGTCTCCAGGAGTATATCGCAAAATGTACGCACAGGGCAAAGCCTGTTGAGAGAAGCACAACTTACCGTAAGCCTCGAAGCGGAAGATCGTGAGCCAGTCCGTATCCTTGATGGAATCAGAGATGTTTGATAAAACAAAGGTACAGCGCTGGAGATCTTTTTTAGGAGGTGGAGGAATTGGCAAATAGAAAAATAATGCTTCCCCAATATGGCACAGTTATGAAAAGAGGTGTCCTATATTATAGGACCAGAATCAAAGATGCGAATGGAAAGCTCGTAGCTCTCTACGCAAAAACACCTGAAGAACTATATAACAAAGAAACTCTTGCGTTGGAACAGATTGAGAATGCTACTTTTCATCGGAAAACGCCCACAGTTGCAGAGTATTGTGAAAAGTGGCTGCTGATGCAGTCGGTTCATGTACGAGCCACTACCTTGACGGATTACACTTCAAAGGTCAGGCGACATATTATAGCGGAATTGGGAGATAAACGGATGGGCGAGGTTAGCCTGGATGATATTCAGCTTGCCCTTGTTCCAGTTTCCAAGAAATCTACATCGGTTTATAAATCTGTGGTAATCCTTTACAAGTCTATCTTTCGCGCAGCGATGGAAAGCAGGATTATTGACCATAACCCAACGATTTATCTGACAACAAAGGGTGGTGGTGTTCCACAAGAGGATCGTCAGGCTTTGACAGATGAACAGGCAGAGCGCCTTTTGGATGCTATCCGAGATTTGCCGCCTTATGTCTTTGTCATGATCGGTTTGTACGCGGGTCTACGCCGGGAAGAAATTCTTGCTCTGCAATGGGATTCAGTATATCTGGATACAGATACTCCATATCTGACGGTAAGACGGGCATGGCACACCGAACATAACAGACCGGTGATTTCGGATGAATTGAAAACCAAGGCTGCGGAGAGAAATATCCCCCTCCCTGTTTGTTTGGCCGAGTGCTTGAAAGCAGCAAAGGAAACTTCGACTTCGGAATATGTAGTTTCAAACCGGGATGGCGAACCGCTGTCCTACACGCAGTTTAAGCGGCTTTGGCAGTATATTGTTACGAGGACGGTCAAGGAGCGGAGCTATTATCGGTATGAAGATGGAAAAAGAGTAAAACATACTGTCACACCTGTCTTGGGAGAAAAGGCCGCTCATAACGGAAAAGTGGTTTACAGTCTGGATTTTGAGGTAACACCCCATCAGCTGCGGCATACTTACATCACCAATCTTATTCATGCGTCGGTAGATCCCAAAACGGTTCAATACCTGGCAGGCCATGAAAGTAGCAAGATTACCATGGACATCTATGCAAAGGTTAAGTATAACAGGCCGGATGAGCTGGTCAGATCAATGAGCTGTGCGTTTGCAAGCTGGGACACAGCACAGTAATAATAAAATAGGAAGTAAAGCAGGAGCGAGGCAAGGATGTCTCGCTCTTTATTTTGCATCAGCCGTATCTTTGATTAAATCGAGGCTTTCTGATAAAAAGAGAGTGTAGATACGGAGACTACACATTATCAAGAAAGGACGATCAAAGATGGCAAAAAAGAAAGCACAGATCCCGAAGTATGGGACCATTACATTGAAAGGAATCCAGTATTACAGAACCAGGATTACGGATGCGGATGGCAAAGAGTTGAGTTTGTATGCCACTACTTGTGAAGAATTGTATGAGAAGCAGTTAGAGGCCCGGAAGCAGGTGGAAGAAATTATCTTTCACCGGCAGCACCCGACAGTAGCCGAGTATGGCGAGAAGTGGTTGCTGATGCAGTCGGCAAAGGTGTCTGCGTCTACACTCAGAGGTTATACGAGGGATATGACAAACTATATCATCAAACCCCTGGGAGAGATGTATATGGAAGAAGTGACCGCTGACGATATTCGGCTGGCTCTTGTTCCATTGTCAAAGAAATCGGAAGGCTTATACAATAAGGTCAATATGCTGCTCAAGTGCATTTTTTATGCGGCAGAGCGAAACCAACTCCTTGAACACAACCCCTGTGCAGGAATATCCGGTAAAGGCGGAAAACCGACAAAAAAGAAGGAGGCATTGACAGATCAGCAGGTAGCCGTGCTTCTGGATACCGTCAAGGGACTTCCTCCATATTTGTTTATTATGCTCGGTTTGTATTCCGGTCTGCGCCGGGAAGAAATTCTTGCACTGCAATGGGATTGTGTATTTCTGGACGAGGATACACCTTATCTATCGGTGAGGCGGGCATGGCGTACAGAGCATAACAGACCCGTGATTTCTACGGTGCTAAAAACTCCGGCGGCAAAAAGGGATATTCCGATACCAAAGTGTCTGGTAGAGTGTCTGAGAGAAGCGAAAGAAAACTCCATATCAGATTATGTGATTGCTGACAGCAAAGGGGAGCCGCTGGCTGCTTCGCAGTTTCAAAGAGTATGGCAGTATGTAGTTGTTCGTTCCACCAAGCCCCGGAACTATTATAAGTATGTAAATGGGGAGAGTATCAAATATACGGTTACTCCAACGCTGGGTATGACCCAGAAGAATCAACCCCAAATCAAATATACGCTGGACTTCGATGTGACACCCCATCAGCTGCGGCACACTTATATCACCAATCTTCTCTATGCGGGCGTTGATCCAAAGACAGTACAATACCTTGCCGGACACGAAAACAGCAAAACAACTATGGACATCTATGCAAAAGTGAAGTACAATAAACCAGAGGAGCTGTTTGGGGTAGTAAATGGTGCGTTTCATCAGCCTGTCGCTGAATGAAAAAAGGCCGTTTTTTATGGTCCGCACACCGGATAACTGAGAAGCAGAAAGCCGGAAAAGCCCGGAATATCAAGGGAAAACAGCTCAAAAACTCGCGCAGTACGGTCTCAAGGCTGCACGTCGTGCACCTCAGTTCAGCAAGCGCTAAACTACAACAAAAAACGCCAGAAACCCCGGAGCCATGCGGTTACCGGGGTTTTTTGTTTTGTCGGGTTTTGCGCAAACCTGACCGTTCCTGTTTCGATTTATATGGGTTAATTCTATTGTTCCTTGCATTATTCCGAATAACTTGATGTTTAGCGTATGTGATGATATACTTTCAGTATACTACCTGCAAAGGGGGATTTCTATATGGAATATATTGATGTGCATGAAGCGGCGGAAAAATGGATGCTTACAGAAAGAAGAGTAACGACTCTTTGCCGAACAGGACGAATTGAAGGCGCCGTAAAAGAAGGCAATCTTTGGCGCATACCCAAAACGGCTCTGAAACCAATGGACGGAAGAATAAGGGATTCTTTGGCTAAAAAGTATGCTGCTGTACAGCGCCCATTACCGATTGGAGTATCCGATTTTAAGGAAACGGTTACGAATTACTATTATGTTGATAAGACGCTGTTAATCAAGGATTTTTTGGATGCGCGGCCAAAGGTTTCGTTGTTCACCAGACCTCGCAGATTTGGCAAAACGCTCACCATGGATATGCTGCGCGTGTTCTTTGAGAAAAGTGATGAGGATACCTCTGTGTATTTTCAAGATAAAAAGATCTGGGCCTGCGGTGATAAATATCGCAAATACCAGGGCAAATATCCGGTCATCTTCCTCACATTCAAGGATGTGAAATTCGAGACCTGGGAGGAAACTCTTGAAAAGCTTAGCGCAGTATTTCAGGTTGAGTACAGTCGGCACAAAGAATTACTCGACAGCCCTCAATGTAATGATTTTGAAAAGCGCTACTACCGCACCATTATCAGCGGCAGTGCAAGCAATGTTGAGCTCACAGAGGCGCTGGCAAATCTATCCGCCATGCTTCACGAGCATTACGGTGTTGCCCCCATATTGATTATCGACGAATATGACACGCCCGTTCAGCAGGGGTATATGCTTGGGTATTATGAGAAAGTCATTTTGTTTATGCGGAATCTCTTCTCCGGAGGCTTCAAGGATAATCCACACCTGTCTTTCGGGCTAATGACGGGGATTCTGCGGGTTGCGAAAGAAAGTATCTTCAGCGGCATGAACAATCTGAAGGTGAACTCCATTCTGGACAACCGCTATAGCGAATACTTCGGCTTTACCTCAGATGAGGTAAAGCCGATGGCGGATTATTACGGAAGGCCTGAAAAGTATGACGAACTCTGCGAGTGGTATGATGGGTATTCGTTTGGAACTTCGGAAATTTTTAACCCATGGTCTGTCATCAATTATTTAGATAACGACTGTTATCCGCAGGCATTTTGGCAATCCACGGGCAACAATGAAATTATCCGTGACATCATTGCCGGCGCCACATCTGAAATTAAGGACAACCTACAGCTTCTGATGCAGGGTAAACACATATCGACCTATGTGGATACTTCCGTGATATATCCTGAGATAAAGAGTAACCCATCCTCAA
This sequence comes from Lachnospiraceae bacterium, assembly GCA_902363555.1. GTDB lineage: Bacteria > Bacillota > Clostridia > Lachnospirales > Lachnospiraceae > Catenibacillus. Next base: position 420,046 of record CABJAM010000004.1, read on the forward strand.
TCTACAGTTTCCTATTGATTGCAGGGTATTTGAAAGTGGTAGAAAAAGAGAATTGTCATGATGGCAATGCAATCTGCGACGTGGCCATCCCGAACAAAGAGATCTTCTATGTATACGAAAAAGAAATCCTATCTGGATTGTCCGAGATGATTTCGCCGTCTTCCGCGATAGCGATACAGCAGGCAATAATCAAGTAGAATGTGCCTGATTTGCAAAAGCATCTCCAAATTTTCCTCCGGCAAACGATAAGCGTATTCGATGCCGGCCAGGAGAGCTTCTACCAAGGGCTGATGCTTGGTTTGTACGCGATTATGAATAACCTGTATAAAGTGTCGTCCAATAGAGAATCCGGCGACGGAAGGTATGATATTCAGATGCTCCCGCTGAATAAACATATGCCGGGTATCCTGATAGAACTCAAGGTGCTGCATGACGGTGCGTCAGCCGGCGCGGTGCCCTCCAAACTAAAAGAACTCTCTCATATAGCATTGGAGCAGATCAACGAAAAGAATTATGCCCAGTTGATGCAGGAGGAAGGCATTACACAAATTATGAAGCTTGGTATTGCTTTCTATAAGAAGCAGGCAGAGATATCCTACTCTATGGATTGATCTCTGAATGTATGGTAAATATAGAAATAGGAACTGTAGTTACGATTATTTGGGGTTACAAGGAAGTATAATCTTCGGATTAGGCGGTATAGCCCACACTAAAGGGCTATGCCGCCTTTTCCCGTGTATTGGTTTCTTTCCGTTCCGAAAACACTTTGTTTGTCAATTCTTTCTTTTCCGCTTCATATTTTGCTGATATCTTCAAAAACTGTTCATGATTGATCGTGCCGTTAATGTCGTCCTTATAAAACCGTTTGAAAAAGCAAAAAAATGGCGTTCTACTGCGTAACTTTTTCAATAAAATTTATATTTCTATGTATATTATTGCAATTTTTGATTCATGAAAATGTAATATAAAATAAATATGCAATTATATTCGCAAGAAACTATTGACATATACAAGAAGTGTGGTAATATAAAGAAAAGGAGCGTGAAAATATGACGAAAAGTGCAATAATACAAGAAAATGTTATGAAATTTCTTGCGGACGGTTGTCCTCATACCATTCAACAAATTAAAGGCTTCCTAGAGCAAACTGGCATTTCTGATTATTCGGAAGGACAATTTTCCGGTTCCATAAATACACTGCTTAGGAACAAATCCATACAAAAAATGGATAGAGGAATTTACACAGTAAATCAAAAACATGGAGGTAAAGCTTTTATGAAAACCTGTTTTGTAGTATCGCCTATTGGAGATGTAGAGAGTCAAATAAGAAATAATGCGGATAAGTTATTCAAATATATTATTAGCCCAGTGTGTGAAAATTGCGGCTTTGAACCTGTGCGGGTAGACCAAATTAATGATTCTGATTCAATTACACAAACAATTATTGATAAGCTTTTATCGTCAGAGCTTGTTATAGCTGATATTTCTGGACATAACCCTAATGTCTTTTATGAAATGGGGTATAGAAAATGTACAGATAAGCCAATTATCCATCTTAAAAAGAAAGGCGAAAGTATACCGTTCGATGTAAACACAGTAAGAACATTTGAGTATGATTTAACCGATTTGGATAATGTAGAAGAGACTAAAAAACGCTTAGAACAAACAATAGCAACTTTTTCTTTTGAAAGTCAAGATGATACACTAGGACAAGATGAAGAATCCAACAAGCAACTTTTTCCTCAAGGCATTCTTACTATGTTGTATCAAATCCAAGATTCTATTACCGAATTGAAAGAGCAAGTAACCAAAAAAGACACAGAGACTATACAAGCAATAATGCAAACAAGCTTAAACAATGCAAAAAAAGAAGAATCTACGGATGCTATTATGATGAAAATGCTGTTGCCTGAGTTGATTAAAAATCCAGAATCATTCCAAAATTTAATGCAGATTGCTGAAATAGCTAATAAATCTAAAAAGTAAATAAAAGGAACTGTCGGGAAATAGACAGTCCTAAACAGGGGCGGCGGTGGCTCGTATGAGTCTCTGTCTCCCCTGAATTTTTCTGCAAAAGACATCACATCAATTTGAAATCGCTAAAAAAGAATACAATGCACTCAAACAATGTATATTAAAGGAGGAGGCATGGTTAAAAATGAGAGGATTTGCTTACTGTCTACCATGGGAACAGACAAGTCCGCCGTCCTTTGGGGGTCCTCTGACCCCGCCTTATTTTTCTTATACCTTGATAATCTTATGAACTAAGAATATAATAGAGTACACACAAAGGGATATTGATGAGAAGCAGAAAGGCCTAAATGTAAATGTGTCAGGTCTTTTCTGTATCGGGTATTTTAGCGAAACGGAGGTAACTATAATGAGAAAGAATTTTGGAGCTAAGCCATGGACGTATCCACAGCCGGTATTTATTATTGCCACCTATGATGAGGATGGGATTCCGGATGCTATGAATGCTGCATGGGGCGGTATCAGCGATGATACACAGATTGCTATGTGTCTCAGTGCCGGACATAAAACAGTGAAGAATATTCTTGCGCGGGGAGCGTTTACGGTGAGTATGGCCGATGCCGCTCACGTGACGGCGTGCGATTATGTAGGTATTGTATCAGCAAACGATGTGCCTGAAAAACTTGAAAAGGCGGGATTCAACACGACCCAGTCTGAGTTTGTGGATGCGCCTTTGATCGACGAGTTGCCTATGGCTTTGGAGTGTCGGCTGGTCAGCTACGATGAGGAATCCTGCCGCCTTATTGGCGAGATTGTTAATGTAAGTGCCGAGGAAAGCATCTTAAGTGATGGCAAGATTGATCCGGCCAAACTGGAGCCGATCATCTTTGACCCTGTGAACAATGCGTATCTTAAACTGGGGGAGAAGGTTGGTCATGCCTTTAAGGACGGTATGGCGCTGAAATAAATTTGAGACGCTGCGCCTGAGAAATGTGGCTTTGAAATCATTTTATGGAGGAAATCGGTTATGGCTGCACAGACAAGAGGGTTTTGCAAATATTGTGGAAAAGAATATACAAAAGCGGGCATGGCGAAACATCTGACAGCATGTAAGGAGCGGAAAAGCATACTTGCTGCGGCGAAGGGGAAAGATGGCTGCTATGAATTGATGGTTTACGGAAAGTATAATAGTGATTATTGGCTGATTGTTCAAATTAAAGATACGGCTACATTAAAGGATCTGGATAAGTTTATCCGTGATATTTGGGTGGAATGTTGTGGACATTTAAGCGCTTTTGATATCAGTGGACAACTATATGAATCCATGCCTTCTGCGGACAGTTTCTGGGGTGAACCGCCAAAAAGTATGGTTTGCAAACTAAAAAACGTACTTTCAGTAGGAATGCTGTTGGGATATGAGTACGATTATGGTTCAACGACAGAGCTGAGTATTAAAGTGCTGGATCATATGGATAACGTCAGTCAAAAAGATAAGGTTGTCATTTTATCACGAAACAACCCGCCGGATATCGTATGTAGTGTATGTGGGAAAAATCCGGCAGAGTGGGTCGATCCGACGCATATTTATGATGAAAATGCATTTTGGTGTGAAGCGTGTATGGAGGCGGGGGCCCGGAAGGATTTGGAAGAGGATATGGCTGCTCACGAAGGTGATGAATTCGTAGAATTTGAATTTGAAATTCCGGAGTATTTTCTCCCGGTTTGCAATTCACCTAGAATGGGTGTGTGCGGTTATGAAGGAAGCAATCGTTATCCGGATCAATTTGTTCCGGATAAAAAATGATCTGCGTGCAGACGTTGCTTAATATCAGGTTCTTACCAGAGGCCGGTTTCCGGTGCCTGGTAAGAACCTTTTTTGATTTTTGAGCGCTCTGTCTGTCGGTTACTTTTCACAGCAGATATGAGATAACTATGCTGCAAAAAAGCTATTGCCCAGCCAGTTGATCCAGCGTCTTAAAGCTGTATCCCATTTCCTCCCATTTGGTCAGCAGCTCGTCAAGAATCTGTGCATTGGTGCTGGACGTGCTGTGGAGCAGGACGACGGCGCCGGGATGGATGCGGCCCAGGAGCTTATCAAATGCTTCCTCCTTCGTGGGCTGCTTATCCTGATACCAGTCCACATAAGCCAGACTCCAGAAAAATGTTGAGTAGCCCAGCTCCTTGGCCATGGAGAGATTGGCCTCGCTGTATTTGCCCTGGGGCGGGCGGTAATATTTGGTCATGGTTTTTCCTGTGATCTGCTGATACAGTGTTTCCACGTCCTGCAACTCCTTTGTGAAGGCCTCCACTGTGGAGATTTTGGACATGTCCGGATGATTGTATGTATGGTTGCCGACGGTATGACCTTCATCCGCCATACGTTTGATAAGGTCCGGTTCAGCTTTGACAAAGGTGCCGACCACAAAGAAAGTGGCGGAGACATTGTGTTTTTTCAGGGCGTCTAAAATCATAGGCGTATTCCCGTTTTCATAGCCGCAGTCGAAAGTCAGGTAGATGACTTTTTCCGTAGTGTCCTCGGCATAATAGGCGTTGTACTTTTTAAGCTCATCAAAGCTGGCGTTGGCCACAGGCGGCTGGCCCTCCTCCTGGAAGCTTAAGCCCCAGTTTCCGTCGGCCGATGTGGGCACCGCTTTTTGCTTCACATAATCGACACCCTGTGCCAGAAGCCGCCCGGCCATGAAGGCGGCAGCGAAAAGAAGGAGCAGACCGGCTCCCCTGGCGATATTTTTTTTCATAGAAAACCACCATAATGGATTTGTATAAATATATGATGGCCATATTTTTATATGCCGTTTATTTTGACAAATACGAAGTATACCGGTAAAATAAGAGTCGGTTATGCGTATTTAAGGAGGAAATGGAAATGTTACTTAGTATTGCCTTGATATTAATGGCTGGTATGTCTGCCGGCTGGATATGTAAAAAGTTAAGGCTGCCAAGCCTGATCGGTATGCTTTTCACAGGAATAATTCTTGGGCCGTATGTTTTGAACCTTATTGATGGTACGATTTTAGGCATATCGCCGGAGCTGCGGCGTATTGCACTGATCATTATATTAGCGCGGGCGGGATTATCGTTGGATTTAAATGATCTGAAAAAGGTGGGCCGGCCGGCGGTGCTGATGTGCTTTGTGCCGGCCTGCTTTGAGATAGCGGGTATGCTTTTACTAGCGCCGCCTTTGCTTGGAATATCGATGCTTGATGCAGCGATCATGGGTGCGGTCGTTGCCGCGGTATCACCGGCAGTGATCGTTCCAAAGATGCTGAAATTAATGGAGGAGGGCTATGGTACAGATAAGAGTATACCACAGTTGATCCTGGCCGGTGCCTCGGTGGATGATGTGTTTGTTATTGTCATATTTACGGCGTTTACCGGGCTGGCTCAGGGCGGGAGCGTGAGTGCGGCAAGCTTTGGGCAGATACCGATTTCGATTGTGCTGGGTGTGATCGTGGGCGGCATTGCGGGGGCCCTGCTGGCGAAATATTTTGAAAAGGTCCATATAAGAGATACGGTGAAGGTTGTGCTGATTTTATGTCTTTCCTTTATTTTAGTCACCCTTGAGGATGATTTGAAAAATGTTGTTCCATTTTCAGGGCTGATCGCGGTGATGTGTCTTGGCATTCTTCTTCAGCGCCGCCGCAGTGCTGTGGCCGGCCGTCTGTCCGCCAAGTTTTCAAAGCTCTGGGTTGCTGCTGAAATTTTGCTCTTTGTTCTCGTGGGAGCTACGGTGGACCTGAACTATGCCGTATCGGCGGGAGGAGCAGCGGTCCTGCTGATTTTTGGCGCACTGGTTTTTCGGATGGCCGGCGTTTTTGTATGTCTGATTAAAACCCGCATTTCTTGGAGGGAGCGGCTTTTTTGTATGATCGCCTATACGCCCAAGGCTACTGTGCAGGCGGCCATCGGCGGGGTTCCGCTGGCTATGGGGCTGCCTTGTGGAAATATCGTGCTGACGGTGGCAGTTTTAGCTATATTGATCACGGCGCCGCTGGGAGCATTTTTCATAGATCTGACCTATAAGCGGCTGCTGAGCCACTGTTTACCGGATCGTCAGTGAACAGTAAGTAACAGTTCGGCTCCTCTAAACTGTTACAACATTAACGCTGATAGGTAATGCTGCTGAAAAGTTGGAGTTTAAAAAGCATGTCGATTGTGGTACGATAGGTATGATATTACTGTGTAACAGTTCGGCCCCTCTGAACGGTTACATTATTGTTCTGGAAAGGGTGAGCCTGTTGGATAATAAAATGTATGTGATCATGCACGGAGAGCGTGAGGTTGCACAGATCGCAGCCAGTGGTTACTGTAAAGTGTACGGGGAAGGCTTTATGCCCTATGATTTATATTTGGACGATACGGACGATGCGATGGACACTTTGGTAAATAATATAACAAATTTTTACTATTGGTGCGCGACAAGAGTACTGACTTTGGACAGGGCATATGCCAAGGAAATTTTAAATAGTATCGGTGCGTCTCAGGCCCGGACAGATAGAGAACGCGCCAAAATCGCACTATCCTACCACTGCCTTTCACTGACAGACATTTACTGGGTGAAGATGGCGGGTGAAGATGTAAGTTTTAAGGAAATAAACCTGTATGAAAATCACCTGGAGAATGCCCTGGTGGATATTGCCCTCAGAGGGCGTCAGATGACGGTGAATAACCGGCATCTTTTGGCGGATGATCTGTCTACGGGCGGCGCTTTTCCAAAAGCCTGGCTGAGAAAAGCTGATGGGTTTATGCTTTTAAAGGATGGAAATGATGAAGCCGTGGAAAATGAACTTCTGGCGAGCAAAATCTGCCGGTGTTTCCTTTGCCATCAGGTACATTATGACACTTACGATTATGAGGGGATGAGGGTCAGTGCCAGTACAATTATGACGGATATCCGGTATAGTATTGTATCCAGAGAGGCTTTCGACATTTATGCGGCCAATCATCAATTGGACGCGCTGCAGTATATTCTGGAGCTTGACGGCTATTCCTTTCATATGATGAATATTCTGGATTACCTTGTGGGAAATACGGACAGGCATTGGGGTAACTGGGGGCTTCTTATAGATAATGAAACGAACCGGCCAGTGCGTCTGCATGACCTGATGGATTTTAATAAAGCGTTTGGGGAGTACGATACGATGGAGGGTGCCAATTGTCTGACGGTCTATCCGGAGCTTATGAGTCAGCAGGCAGCGGCGGCCCGGGCTGTTAAATGCATTGGACTGAATCAGATATGTGCTGTTGACGAAATCTGGTTTGACGGCCGTGACACAGTTTTTAAGATGTTTATGGATCGATTGGCTTTTTTGAAATCCATTGACGCGGGTCGGATGGAGCATTAGAGCGTGTGTCGGAATATTGTGGATTACTGTTGCAAAAAAAGGTTGTTTGCATTATAATTATATGGATAAAGTACCAAGAAAACCGCGGTAGTATTAAGTAATCTTCGGTGTGCTCTGGCAGCGGACTGCCGATAAAATATGCCCGAAGCGGCCCGTGGGGAAGCTTCGGGCTTGAAACTGGAAACAATCTGAAAGGAAAGCCGGTAATCCATATGAATCGAAAAGAAAAAAAGAAAAAGGGCGGACAGTGGGAAGTCTCATTTTATCCGGTCATACGTTATAGTCTTATATTTTGTGTGCTTGTCACGGTGTTTTCTCTGCTGGGAGGCGCGCTGCTCTCCATCAGCCGTATGACATATGATGCGAAGACGTCTCTGCGCAGCAGCCAGGCCCAAATATCCCAGCGGGTAAATGGAGCAATTGAGCTGCTGGAGGCGCTGGCCAGTTTTCCGGATTTCTATGACCCTGAGCTTCCTGAGATTGATAAGGTGAGACGGCTGGATCAGCTAAGTCCTTATTTTGGCTACATGATGCTCTGCTATGTGGATGCAGATATCATAGTCTATTCCGACGGCGAGGAACCGGCCAGCCTTGCCAGCAGAGATTATATGCAGCGGCTGTTTTCCACTGGTTTGCGGCAGGTTACGGATAGCTTTGCCGCGGGGGCGGATGGCACGACGCTTAATTATACAGTGGCGGTTCCTTTGAAAGACCCCCAGGGAAATATAACAGGCGCCCTGTTTGGCGCTATTTATTTTGATGAAGTTGTGGAGATTTTAAAGGAAGCCGCGGGAAGTCAAAAAGCGTATGGCACATTGATCGGCTCCCGGGGCCAGGTGATGTCCTCCACAGCCGATTTGTCTTACGGAGACTCAGTGATGGAAGCGCTGCGGGATGCCAGGCTTTTTGGCGTCACATCCGATCGGCTGGAAGAGCTGCTGCTTGCTGCGCAGCCCGGCGCCTATTGGAGCATTCATAATGGCAGTCTATGCTACACAGCTTACGAGCGGGTGGAAAATACCAACTGGGATATTTTGTGCACCGTCAGCTTTGAGTCTGTATTTTTGCGGGTGCTTCCATTTCTTATCATTGTCGCATCCCTGACGGTTTTTGCCTGTATAGGACTGCTGCTGCTTGTGCGGAAATATATAGCCAAACAGATGCTTGTTGTGGATGCTCTGGTGAAGTCCATGGGTGAGCTGGAAAAGCGGGTCTATCAGAATGAGCGGCCGGATAATGTGGATTTCAGGGAAATACTGCGTCTGACCAGTGATGGTCTATCGGATAGTTTGACAGGTGTGGTTACCCGGTCCGTATTTCTTAATAATGCGGAGACACAATTAAAAAAAGCGGACCCGGACAGGGTCAGAGCTCTGCTTTTTGTAGATATGGATAATCTTAAATATATTAATGATACATGCGGTCATAATGGTGGCGATATCGCACTGAAAAGTGTGGGATATATTCTTAGAGAGTATGAAAAGAAATATGATGGCGTGGTAGGGCGTTATGGCGGCGATGAATTTGTACTGCTTCTGACAGGCCTGGACGATCAGAGGGAGCTGCATGATGTCCTTGACGGACTCATACTGAGGCTTCAGTCTAAGATTCCGTCAGGAGGTCAGGAGATTCCGGTGCAGTGCAGCATTGGTGTGTCCATATATCAGCCGGGAATGGATCTGGCGCAAATGATTTCCGATGCCGATGAGGCGCTTTACTATGTGAAACAGAATGGAAAGGGTTACTATCACATTTACCAGAATTGAGGTCTGAAATGAAGATGCAAGGCAGGCGGAAGCTTTTCTTCTTTGCCGGGGTAATACTGATGATTTTGGCTGTGGTTACTATGATCGGAACAGGTATGCGCAGAGAAATGCTCCGGATACGTCAAAGGGAAGCTGAGAATACTTTATTTTATTATAATGAAAAAATCATGCTGCAGCTTCAGGGTACGATGAATGCGGCGGATGCACTGGCGCGGACCGCTCTGGCCACAGGTCTGGAGGATACGTCCTGGTTTAAACGTGTGTCCCAGACGCTTTTAGAGCGGGAGGAGGTGCGCTTTGTCGGACTGTTTGCCGGTGATACGCTGATCAGCGTCCAGCCCGAGACGAAGTACAGGCTGCTGGAGGGCCATGATCTGCAGGACTTTTCTTATGCATATACGCTGGCCAAGGTCGTGGGGGGTCTTGTTGTGGAGGGTCCGTGCGTGCTGGATTTTGACCCGGATCAGCCAAGTGTTTTTTTGTTCCTGCAGCCGGTGATGGACGGTAAAACTTATCTTGGGGAGGCTGTGGTGGCTCTGGACCGGGAATATGTGCTGGAGCAGCTTGATCTGGAGGAATTGTCCAGCCGGGGCTATGACTATGAGCTTTGGCGGGTGGAGCCTCAAAACGGTGCAAAGGAAGTCATAGCAAGAACCGGGAAGGGCATCGATTTTTCCAATGCCCAAAAAACCGACTTTTATCTTCCAAGCCAATGGAATCTCAGTATACAGCCGGTGGACGGCTGGTTAAGTCCGGCGCAGGCAACCGGGCTTGTTCTCGTGTGCCTGTTGATCTTCGGTCTGCTTTTGCTGCTGGCCTATGAGACGTACCGGCGGTGGCATTGCGAACGCACCGTGAAAGCATTTCAAACAATCGATGCGGCGACGGGACTTTACAATCAGAGTGGATTTACAGCAGAGCTGGAACGCTGGCTTCTGGATGGCCGAGGATATGTCGCTTTGTTTTATTTTTCCCTGGAGGGTTATGGCCAGGCGGCCAGACGGATCGGACCTGAACAGGAATCTGCATTTTTAAAGAGCATCCCTCATCGCCTGGAGGGATATATCCGCAGTCAATTTATAGCCGGATACCTGGGATCGGGGAGCTTTATCATAGCCCTGAGGGAGGAGATGAGCACTCTTGAGCAGGAGGAGTTTGCTAAGGGGCTGTCTTTGGAAATGCTGTTGAAGTTTCGTATCGATGGCGAAAAGAATTTTCTTATGGCCCGCTACCAATACACACAGTGCCGGTCTGGAAATGGGCATGCAAAAAGAGAGATTGAATCACTGATCCAGACATACTATGCGCATATTAAAGAGGAATCCCCCATACGGATGATGACGGAAAAATGCAGGCAGCTCATTGACGGAAAGACGGATGTTGTATTTGACGAATACTCAGATATTGAGATGACAAAGCTTTCTAAGACATTAAACCATTACCGCAAACAGGTGGAACAGCTTGTTTATTTTGATCCGGTGTTTAATATTGGCAACCGGCTAAAATATTTTCGTGATACAGACATGCTGATCTCCTATAATTCCAAAAGACGTTTCAGTCTTTTTTGCCTGGATATCTGCGGTTTCAGTCAGTATAACCAGTTGTTCAGCACCGATGTGGGAGACGAGATCATCCATGAAATGCTGCGGCGCCTTTCAAGGCCTTTTGGATCGTATTTGTATCGGATCAACGGTGATGTATTTCTCGGTATATCGGTTTCTGATGAGAAGGCCGATGCCTTTGCTTCCCGTCTGTGGCAAATGTTTTCATCACCGATCATGGTTGGAAATATTTCCATACCTCTTCAGATTCGGCTTGTGGCCTGTCAGTATCCGGCCCATGGCAGTACTCCCGGCGCTCTCCTTGAGAAAATCCAGTCGGCCATGAATTTTTCAAAAGCGATGGAACAGGATATCGTCATTTATAATCATGCGCTGGACGAGACGCTGCGTACGGAAGCCGACATTTTGCATCGGCTGAACGAAGCGATCCGGCATAAGACTTTAGAGGTGTGGTACCAGCCGTTAATGTATATCGAAACTTCACAGTTTCAGGCGGCTGAGGCGCTTGTCCGTCTGCCGGACGGAAAGGGCGGTTATTTTTCGGCCGCGCAGGTGATTTCGCTGGCTGAGCGCAATGGGATCGTGGAAGCGCTTGGGGATTATGTGCTGAGCGAGGCCTGCACCTATATGAAGTCCTGCGGAGATAAGCTGGGGCTTAACCGTATGAGCATCAATCTTTCTGTGCAGCAGCTTTTAGTCGGGAACAGCGCAGAGCATTTGCTGAGCCTGATCCATGCTACCGGGGCCGATCCTCACCGGATCACGCTGGAGATTACTGAGAGTATATTGATCCAGTCCATGGACCATGCGGTGGAGACATTGAAGCAGTTACGTCAGGCTGGAATCCATATCGCACTGGATGATTTCGGCGTGGGATACAGCAGCCTGAATTATTTATCCAATCTGCCTGTGGATGTTATTAAAATTGACCGGTCACTGACAAAGCAGATACTGACCAATGAAAAACAGTATACACTGTTAAAGGCGATCGTGGAAATGTCATTGGTCAATAACCTGCTTGTTGTTGCTGAGGGCGTTGAGGTGGAGGCTGAGCAGAAGCTCATCGCCTCCGCCGGTGTGCATTATATACAGGGCTATTATTATGCCCGGCCGATGCGGGAAAAGGAAGTGGCGCATTATTTGAAAGCGTGGAGGATGTCGGGAAATTGATAGCTTAAACTACAGGGGCGCTTTCATCGTCGCTGGGAACTGACGTACCGTTACCCGGACCCTGCATGTCGCCATCGGGCGTTGCCATACCGTCACCCGGCGCCTGCATGCCGTCACTGGGTGCTCCCATGTCGCCGCGCATCCCGCCGCCGGAGCCGTTTCCTGGCTTTCCTGCGCCACCGCCCATGCCATTGTCCATACCGCCGCGCATCCCACCGCCCATACCGCCGGTGCCGTAGATCAGGCTTTCCATAGTGACGCTGGTCGTCTCCGAGCCCATGGTCAGTTCATAGGTTTCGCCTTCTTTGATTCCGGGGCAACTGATAACAACTGAGTTGTACTGCTTTTTCGGTGAGAAGGTGAGCAAAGTATTGCCGTCGGCATCGGAGAGGGTGATCGTGCTTCCTGCGGTCTGATACTGCGTGGTATTGACCAGAATAGCCCCCTGATTTTCGGCGGAGGAGAGATTTTGTGCCATACCGCTGCTGCCTGCGGCAACTAAAATACCGCCGCTGATGGTGGCTGTGCCATCATAATCCAGAGCTCCGTCGGCACCGGAGGTCGGACCATTGACGTAAGTTTCACCGCCGGTAATGTACAGATGGCCATTGGAATCAATACCGTCGCCGGATGCATCGATGGTGATGACCCCGCCGGTGATCCGGATATAGGCATCCTCTGTAACAGCGAACATATCCGCTCCCATACGGCCGTTGGCATTACTCTGATCGCTGCCTCCGGCGGCATTAAGGCCGTCGTCGGAAGCGGTGAGGGTGATCGTGCCCCCGTTGATATCGATGGTCAGCCCTTCCAGCCCTTCATAGCTTTTAGAAATATTTATGGTGCCGTCATTGATGATCAGAGCAGCATCTGCGTGCATACCGTCATCCCCGGTGGCCAACTGGAATGTACCGTTTTCTATGACAATGCTGTCGTTGGAATGCAGGGCATCATCGAAGGCGTCGATCGTGAAGGTTCCGTTATAAATAAGCAGGCCGGCCGCTGCTTTTAAGCCCTTGGCGCTGATATCCTGGCTTGTCAGGGCCGCGTCGCTGCCGCCGCCGGAGGTGATGTTAAAGACGCCCCCGTCAATCTGAAGGATATTTCCGGCATCAAAGCCATCGGTCTGAGCGTTGATCGTAAAGCTGCCTCCGGCAATGTAAATAAAGCCTAGTGATGTATCATCTGCATTTTCTGCATGTGCCCCGTCTTTTCCGGAGGTTACAGTCAGTGTGCCGTCCAGAATGCGGATACTGTCCTTGCCCGAAAGTCCGTGGCTGGCTGCGTCAATGACGTAAGTTCCGCCGGTGATGACCAGATCATCCTTGGATACAATGCCATGGCCAAAGGCGGCCTGGACGGTCAGCGTGCCGGAGCCGTTGAAGGTCAGATCGTCCTTGGAGAAGATGACTGCGTCGATATTATTGTCATCAATTGCAATAAATTCACTGGTATTTGATAAAGTATTCGTGCTGTCCGGCGCCAGTGTGATGAATACTTTATCGGCCTGGCGCACATAGATGGCGGCGCTGGTGTCACTGTTTATGGAAACATTGTTGAGGACAAGCTGTACTTTGGTTGTGTCCTTGGTATCAATGATGATCTGTCCGTTGTCCAGTATGCCCGTTAAAATATAAGTGCCTTCTTCGCTGATGGTAACTGTACTGCCGTCGATGATCACGGAGCTGTCCTCGCACTGGGCCGAGGTTTTGTCCAGGGTGATGAGCGTGCTGGTGCTTTCGTCGTAGCCGGTTTCCTTATCACGGTCTGTGAACATCTCGTCGGCGTTAAGTTTTTCTGGCAGCTCAGTGGAAGTGCTGCTGTCGGAAACTGCTCCGGTTTCACCGCTGTTTTTTGCGGCCCCATCGTCTTCGGTGTTGGTGCTGCTGCCGGAAGCTGCGTCGGTTCCGCCGCTGTTTTTAGATGCCCCATCGGCTTTGGTGTTGGCGCTGCCGGCTTCGGTGCTGGTACTGCCAGCATCTTCGGCTGTATTGTCGGCTGTACCATCGGATGTTCTTGTGGAAGCTGTCGTGCCGGAATTGCAGCCTGCGGCTGACAATAAAAGTACACAGCAGAGCATAATAATTAAAATTTTTTTCACTGGATTTCCTCCTATGACAGGTCGGCCACCTGGGCTGTTGCGACCTGCCTGCGCGTCTGCGCAATTCTTTTTTATAATTCATAAACTGCGGTTTCCTGACGGCAGAGGATGATCTCCAGATTCCCGTTCCGGCAGCGCAGCTTGTCGATAAATTCCTTTTCTTTAGACATATCACTGAGTGTTACATTATAAGACAGCTTAAACAGACTTCCCATGTTGGTGGTTTTTACATTGACAAGCTCCCAGCCTGTTGTATATTCCTTAAATAATTCGTCGAAAACACCGGTATAATCCAGGTTTTCAGGAATGGTAATATGCAGCGTTTTATTTTGTGCGGCAGTCTTACCGCGGCCAAAGCCCAGCCGGGCATAAAGTAAAGAAGCGGTGCCCATGACGGCCACAAATAAAACCGCGTAAGCCAGATACCCCATGCCTGTGGCAAGGCCTGCACCCATGGCAAGAAATATGGCGCCAATCTCCTTGGCGGTGCCGGGAACCGAGCGGAAACGGACCAGACCGAAGGCTCCGGCCACGGCCACACCGGCGCCCACATTGCCATTGACCATCATAATGACCATGCAGACCACTGCCGGGATGAGGGCGAGGGTCACAACAAAGCTTTGCGTATACCGGCCTTTGTATGTATAGACAATGGCCAGAAATATGCCGATGACCAGGGAAATCCCAATGCAGAGCAGGAAATCGCCTGGAGAAATGACACTGGATGTACTTGTATCGAATAGTCCTTTGAAAATCGTTTCAAGCATAGCGCAGTCCTCCATTACTCTTTAACATCTGCGAATAGGCGCTCCCGTATTTGGAAAAGGATGTCTTGTAAATACCATTTTCCGTGAGCAGGTGGGTGAGCCATAAAGGCATGGCATCGCCCACCTTTATTTCCATCAGCGCCTGTTCCGGGGCGAGGATCTCATTTCCATAAATGGGGGAGCACAGAGAAAAATCCGTATCCCGCCATAGGATATTTTGGTCAAAGGTAATCCTCAGATCCGCATTTTCAATGCCGCAGTAAGCCTCCCGCTCGTAGGAGAGGACCACCGACGGACACAGATCCCGGTAAAATTTCCGGAAATAGTCGATTTCGCTGCTGATCTGAGATGGCTGGGGAACGGGGCCATCCTGGCATAAATAGGCCATAGCATCGACTTCCGCCAAAGTGATGCGCCGCTTGTAGACGATATCCCGGTATTTCTTTTTTAACTCAAGAAAGACGGTGCTTTCCGGCTGGGCCGTGCCGTAGCTGCGCAGCCGGAGTTTTTCTTTGTACACCGGCTTTTCCAGCGAACGGCGGATCAGGTATTTATTCATTGTATCAAAATAAATATTGCATATGGTGTAATTGCTGAAACGGTCGCTTTGAATATGACGGCTCATGCCGTCCAGCAGCCGCTGCTTTTGACTGGTAGTGATGAGATATTTGATTTCGTAGCGCTGAAATATATTTTCTGTGTTCATGTTATGCCTCCTTGGATTAAGGGGCCGGTAAACAGATGCTTCGCCGGATGCCCTTTATGTTTATGGCATCAGTTTATATGGCGAAATTTAAACCTACTTAAAATTTTACATTAAATTTACTTTAAATCAGAGACTGCTTTACAGAGTTACAGTGATGGTCAGCGACTGCCCGTCGCTGCTGTCTGCGGTGATTTTTCCTTTATGTGCGGTGACAATGGCCCGGGCGATGGACAATCCGATACCGTACCCGCCATTGGCAGAGTTGCGCGAGCTGTCCGTCCGGTAGAATCGTTCAAAGAGATGCTTCAAACTGTCCGGGTCCACATTTTGCGCCGTATTAAAGACTGTCAGGCGGCAGCCACGGCCGTGGCGTTCCAGGGTCAGGCGGATCTGTCCGTGATCGCAGGAATATTTCAGGGCGTTATCCAGCAATATGGCTACAAGCTGGCGGATGGATTTTTCATCGCCGCAGTAAGTGAGATTTTGGGCAATGCATATGTCCAGCTCCTTTTCCCGGGTTTGGGCAAGCGCCCGGAAGCCTTCCGCTGTTTCGGATACCGCATCGGACAGGGAAAAGTCGATTCTGGCCAATTGCTGTCCGCCCTCGTCCAGACGGGAAAGGGCGATCAGGTCGGTCGTTAGGGCGCTCAGACGCGCTACCTGATTGCGGATACTGTGGGTCCATTCGTTTTCACCGCTGACCATTTCCAGCACTTCAGTGTTGGCATCGATGATGGTCAGCGGTGTTTTTATTTCATGGCCGGCGTCGGTGATGAACTGTTTTTGCTTTCGGTCGCTTTCAGCCACAGGCTTAAAGACCATTTTAGAAAGGAAAAAAACAAGCAGGAAAACCGACAGCAGACCAATGACGGAGACAAGGATACTGGAGAACAAAAAGGTTCGGAAATTGCTCAGTGATTTATAGCAGTCCACGAAAAGGATCATCGCGCCGCTGTCTGTGGCAACGCGCATGTAACGGTAATCATTGACCGAACCGCCGATGCGCCCGGTTTGATATATCTGCTGGGCCAGGCGGATGGCTTCGCCTGTTTCAATGGCCGCGATGCTTCCTGTATTTACGGACAGGGCTGTGCCATCACTGCCCAGTGTTACCGTAAAGAACCTGGTTTCATAAGGAGTTTCCGGGGACATGTCCTTGTAAGGAACCGCTTTTTTTTCACTCAGTGGCATATCAAATTCCGGATGCTTTCCTTTCGGGAAATAGCCGCCGTTTTCAGAAAGCAGCGCCAGGATGGCGTCCGCATCATTGATGATATTGCGGTAATTCATAATATTTATCGTTCCCATAATAATGGTCAGAACAATGAACATGGACAGCATGGCGATAACGATGAATTTTTGCCGAAGTCGTTTAATCATGGTATTCCTCCAGTGAGTAGCCCAGATTACGGGTAGCTTTTATGCGGACATTGGCTTTGAGAGCTGTAAGCTTTTTGCGCAGATAGGAAATGTAGACCCAGACCACATTGATTTCCGATTCGCTGTCGAAGCCCCAGATTTTTTCCATAAAACGTTCCGTAGAGATGAGGTGCTTTGGATTGGCCAGCAAAAGCTCCATCATCTGATATTCCTTGTTGGCCAGACGGAAAACGCCGGCCGGGGAGGAAAGCTCGTAGGTGGCCCGGTTTAAGGTGATGTTGCCGCAGCTTAGGATGGAATCACCGGTATCGTTTTTCCGGGTCATGGCCCGGATGCGCGCCAGCAGCTCTTTGGCGGCAAAGGGCTTGGTCAGGTAATCATTGGCGCCGCAGTCCAGCCCAAGCACACGGTCGTCAATTTCCGATTTAGCGGTGAGCATAATGACAGGCACCATGTTTCCTTTCTGCCGGATGGTTTTTAAGACGGTGATGCCATCCATTTTAGGCATCATAATGTCCAGGATCACGCCGTCATAATTCTGGGTTTCCAGGTATTCCAGGGCTTCCAATCCATCATAGACCGGATCTACGGAATAATTATTATGTTTAAAAATGGCCACAAGGGCATTGGATAATTCTTTTTCATCTTCTGCAAGCAGCAGGCGCATCAGCAATACCTCCCAATTTGAAAACGTTTATTTAAACAGTATGATGTACAGACTTTAAATAAACTTTAAAGAACGGAATATTTTTATTATGTCTTTGGCGGGTAAAAATGTCAATGTTTAATCGTCTTAGCCGGGTGTATTTTAAGATTTATTTAACCTGTTTGAGATATGGGGATCGATGCTGTTATGTATGATTGACGGATTTTTGGAGAATACTAGTTGGAACGGATTGTATGGATGTATGTTTGTAACTGTTCGACCGTCCGGAACGGATATGTGTTTAGAAGATGAATTAGTTTGACTGAGTCGGGTGGAAAGAACGATATAAATTCATATAAATGAACAAAATATGATTGAATTTGAATGATTGTGAAAGATTAACAAAAAAATAAGGCAATTTTTAGCGATTAATAGGATTGAAAATGAATGAGTTTGGCGTTATAATACGTTCATAAGGATGAAGTGAACGACATTCAATCAAAAACAATCACTCCATAGGAGGCGAGATGCACGATGATCTATACGGTTACTTTTAATCCGTCGCTGGATTATATAGTATCTGTGGATGATTTCCGGTTGGGGCTTACGAACCGGACGTCATCGGAACAGATGTTTCCAGGCGGGAAGGGGATTAATGTTTCTATTGTTCTAAAGAATTTGGGGCTGGATTCTACGGCACTGGGGTTTATCGCCGGATTTACCGGTGAGGAGATCGACCGCAGACTGGCCGGGATGGGATGCTCCACAGAATTTATTCCTGTGGATGCCGGTATTTCCCGGATCAATGTGAAGCTGAAAAACATTGAGGGAACAGAGATTAACGGCCAGGGACCGGAGATTTCTGAGGAAAAGGTAAATCAGCTCCTTGCACGGCTGGACCGGCTGACGGCGGAGGATGTACTTGTGCTGGCGGGCAGTATACCGGCGACGATGCCTGATGATATTTACAGTAACATTATGGAACGGCTGCAAAGCCGGGGAACGATGGTGGTGGTGGATGCCACAAGGGATCTGCTCGTTAATGTCCTGGAATATCACCCATTTTTGATCAAGCCCAATAACCACGAGCTTGGCGAAATCTTCGATGTGGCGTTGGATACAAGAGACAGTGTCGTACCTTATGCAAGGAAGCTGCAGGAGGCCGGTGCGCGAAACGTTCTTATCTCCATGGCCGGTGCGGGCGCGGTGCTGGTGGCTGAGGACGGCAGCGTTTATGAACGCCCGGCCCCAAAAGGTGTTTTGGTCAATGGCGTGGGCGCCGGCGACTCGATGGTGGCCGGATTTTTAACCGGCTGGTTTGAAAAACATGATTATGAACACGCATTTAAAATGGGAATTGCGGCTGGAAGCGCCAGCGCTTTTTCTGAAACGCTGGCCACGCGAAGCCAGGTGGAACATATTTATGGAGAATTAAATGAAGGGGAGGTTTATTATGAGAATCGTTGATCTGCTGGATGCAAAAAGTATTGATCTGAACGGAAGTCCTGCATCGAAAAGCGAAGCGCTGGATGCTGTGGTGGAATTAATGGCCCGAAGCGGAAAGATTGCCGATAAGGAGAGTTATCGAAAGCTTGTTTATGCCAGAGAAGAGGAAGGAACGACGGGAATCGGTGAAGGTATTGCCATTCCTCATGGCAAAGGCGATTGTGTGAAGCGTCCGGGTCTGGCGGCGATGGTTGTTAAAGATGGCGTGGATTTTGAAGCACTGGATGACGAGCCGGTGCACCTGATTTTCCTTATTGCCGCGCCCAATACGAAGGACAATGTGCATCTGGATGTGCTCAGCAAGCTGTCCATGCTACTGATGAATGAGGATTTTGTGGCAGATCTGAAGGCCGCACAGTCTGTAGAGGAATTTTTAAATATTATCGACCGTGCGGATGAGGAAAAACCGGATCTGGATGCGTCCATTAAATCTTCAGAGGAAGCGGACGGCTCCCAATTTAAGATTCTGGCGGTAACCTCCTGCCCCACAGGCATTGCCCATACCTATATGGCGGCAGAGGCTTTGGAAAAGGCAGCCAGAGCGCACAACTGTTTCTTAAAGGTAGAAACCCGGGGGTCCAGCGGTGCTAAAAATGTGGTGACTGACGAGGAGATCCTTGAGGCTGACTGTATCATCGTGGCGGCTGACGCCAAGGTGCCTATGGACCGCTTCCACGGCAAAAAGCTGATCGAATGTCAGGTCAGCGATGGCATTTCCAAAGCAAATGAACTGATCGAGCGGGCCATGAGCGGTGACGCCCCGGTGTATAAAGCGGAAAATGGCGGCGCTGTGCAGACTACAAAGGCCGGCGGCTCCGTGGGGCATCGAATCTATATGCATCTGATGAGCGGTGTCTCCCATATGCTTCCATTTGTCATCGGCGGCGGTATATTGATCGCCCTGGCCTTCCTCATCGATGGCCTGTCGGTGGATATGGCTTCACTGTCCGACGAGGTGCGTTCCACCTTTGGTTCCATCACACCCGTGGCTGCCGTGTTTAAGAAAATCGGCGATACGGCCTTTGGCTTTATGCTTCCTGTGCTGGCCGGATTTATTGCCATGAGTATCGGTGACCGGCCGGGGCTGGCGCTGGGCTTTGTGGGCGGCATGATCGCCGCCAGCGGCAAATCCGGATTTTTAGGCGCTCTTGTAGCTGGTTTTCTGGCTGGTTATGTGATCGTGCTGCTTCGTAAGGTATTTGAAAAGCTGCCCCAGTCTCTGGAAAAGATTTCGTCCGTACTGTTTTATCCGCTGTTTGGTATTCTCATTGTGGGCCTGATTATGACCTTTATTGTGGAGCCTCCGGTGGGCGCTCTGAATACGCTGCTGAATACGGCGCTGACGAATTTGAACGGTTCAAGCAAGATCCTGCTCGGTATCATATTGGGCGGCATGATGTCCATCGATATGGGCGGGCCATTCAACAAAGCCGCTTATGTGTTTGGTACAGCTTCCATCGCCGCAGGAAACTACAACATTATGGCAGCCGTTATGATCGGCGGTATGGTTCCACCCTGCGCCATTGCTCTGGCTACGCTGCTGTTTAAAAATAAATTTACGAAGCAGGAGCGTCAGTCGGGACCGACAAACTTTATCATGGGTCTGGCGTTCATTACCGAAGGAGCGATCCCATTTGCTGCTTCCGACCCTCTGCGTGTTCTGCCGTCCTGTATCGTAGGCTCGGCGGTGGCCGGCGCTCTGTCCATGGCATTTAACTGTACACTGATGGCCCCCCATGGCGGCATCTTTGTATTCCCGGTGGTGGAGCATGCGCTCATGTATCTGGTGGCTCTGGTCATCGGAACAATCGTGGGAGCGGTTCTGCTTGGGCTGCTGAAAAAGAAAGTTGCGGAATAACTGTTTGATATAACCGCAGGCTGCGGTTCAAATTATAAATCAAAGGAGAAATCAATATGAAAACATTTACTTACACAATTACTGATCCTCAGGGAATCCATGCACGTCCGGCCGGTGAGCTTGTCAAGGAAGCAAAGCAGTTTAATTCTACCATCACCCTGGAAAAGGATGGAAAAAAGGCTGACGCTAAAAAGATTTTTGCCATTATGAGCCTTGCAGTAAAGACCGGGCAGGAAGTGAGCTTTACTGTGGAGGGCGACGATGAGGAAGCGGCTGCGCAGGCAGTGCAGGCATTTCTTAAAGAAAAGATGTGATCGCAGGCAGAGCGTGTTCCATCCGGCAAGGTGGAGCACGCTCTGGTGCAGCTTTGTATAAGTTTTATACGCCAGCCGGTGAGGAAAAGGTTCTTATTCGGTTTTGCTGCGGATATGTGGCAGCGATTCCGGAAGGAAGCTTTTTTTGCGGCTGGCGTATTATATTTAGCGGCAGGCAAATTTAGCGGTATGGTTCCGAAAGACATTTACATTCGGCTGTGGTTTGGGATATAATAGGAATAAGTAATTATTGGGAAAGGGAGAGCGAAGATGCTGACGGAACAAAGACATGATGAAATATTAAAAATGCTGGATGAGAAAAAAAGTGTGACATTACAGGAGATCAAGGAACGGCTGGATATTTCTGAATCCACGATCCGCCGGGATTTAAATACACTTCACGACCAGGGGCGGCTGATCAAGGTTTTCGGAGGAGCGGTGGCTCTGGATTCCCGGGTAACGACCCGAGAGGAAAATATTCCTTCCCGCGAGGCGCTTCATAAAGAGGATAAGCTGTTGGTGGCCCGGTATGCGGCGGGGCTCGTGGATGAGGGCGATTTTGTCTATCTGGATGCGGGAACCACGACCGGCTATATGATCGATTATCTTCCAGTAATTGGCGTCACCTATGTGACGAACGCCGTGGCCCATGCCAAGCGTCTGGCGGACCTGGGAGCCCATGTGATTATCATTGGGGGCGAATTAAAGGCGACGACGGAGGCATTGGCCGGAAACGAAGCTTATGTAAACCTGAAGAAGTATAATTTCAGCGTGGGTTTTTTCGGCGCCAACGGTGTGGACCTGACTGCCGGTTTTACGACACCGGATATTAATGAGGCGATGATCAAGCAGTGCGCCATGCAGCACAGCCAAAAGCGCTATGTGGTGTGCGACGGGTCGAAGTTTGGTACAGTGTCGCCGGTGACCTTTGCGGGATTTAATGATGCGATCGTTGTTACGAATACGGTGGCGGATGAGATGTATAAAAATTGTACCAATATTATCCGGGTTGAGGCTGGTGCTCCATCCAGCCTCAATAAATAGTAAGTGCGTGCTTGAAATTTGATGTTTTGAATTGAATACTTTCTTGCGGTTCCGTTTTTATGGTGGTAGAATAGAAGAAAACTATAAGATACGGAGGGCTTGATTTTGAAATTTATAAAACTTGGCAAGAGTGAATTAAAGGTGCCGGCGATTGCCGTTGGCTGTATGCGTATGCTGGATCTGGATGTGGCCGGAGCCGAGAATTTTGTCAATACAGCGCTGGAGCTGGGCGTGAATTTTTTTGATCACGCAGATATTTATGGCGGTGGCGGCTGTGAGGAGCTGTTTGGAAAGGTGCTGGCTGCAAATCCCGGTCTGAGAGAGCAGATGCTTGTACAGTCCAAGTGCGGTATCGTGCCTGGAAAGATGTATGATTTTTCAAAAGAATATATTCTTGAATCTGTGGATGGCTGCTTAAAACGTTTACATACGGACTATCTGGATGTGCTCGTGCTGCACCGTCCGGACGCCCTGATGGAGCCTGAGGAAGTGGCTGAGGCCTTTGATGCGCTTGTGCAGAGCGGAAAGGTCCGTCATTTTGGTGTTTCTAATCAGAACCCTTATCAGATGCAGCTTCTGGCCAAATATATCCATCAGGACATTCTTGTGGATCAGCTGCAGTTAAGCCTTACAAACAGCAGCATGATCAGTCTTGGTATGGAGGTCAACATGGAAAGCGGCGGTGCAGTGAACCGGGATGGCGGCGTCCTGGATTTCTGCCGTCTCAACGATATTACGATTCAGACATGGTCTCCGTTCCAGTATGGAATGTTTGAGGGCACCTTTATTGGCAGTGATAAATATCCGGAATTAAATGTGCAGTTGAATGCTCTGGCGGAAAAATACAATACCAGCGTGACGGCTGTGGTGACGGCATGGATTTTGCGCCATCCGGCCAATATGCAGATGATCGCCGGATCTATGAAGGTGTCGCGGCTTAAAGAGGTATGTAGCGCCTGTGAATTTGAACTGACACGGGAGGAATGGTATCGGTTGTACCTGGCGGCAGGACATATTTTGCCCTGATATCAGGGATACGGTGAGTTTTTTCGAGGGAGGCGGGGTTATGTGGGCATTTATTGTATGGAGTATGATCAGCGCTTTTTTTATCGTTCTGGGTGTTGTCTGTTTCTTTTATAAAAAGCCAATGTATTTTTGGACGGTGAAGGAAATGTACCGGGTGCGGGATATTAAGAAATATAATGTGGCATTGGGAAAATTGTGGATCGGCTTTGCAATTGTATTGGAGCTTCTGGGTCTGCCCCTGCTTTTGGGGCAGAATATGCCCTGGGTGATCCTGACATTGCTTGGAACCGCATGGTCTGCAATTATTCTCATGGTCCTTTATTCAAAAATCGAAAAAAAATACCGGATCAAGGAGTGATCGAGAATGCATGATCAATTGACTGAAAATGATATAAAACGGCTGGAGGAGGAGATCGAGTACCGAAAGCTGGTTGTCCGCAAGGAGGCCATCGCGGCGGTAAAAGAGGCCAGAGAGCACGGGGATCTGAGTGAAAATTTTGAGTACTATGCGGCCAAGCGTGATAAAAATAAAAACGAGAGCCGTATCCGTTATCTGGAACGTATGATCAAGACGGCTCGGGTCATTTCTGATGACTCCAGACAGGATGAGGTCGGGCTGAATAATACAGTGACCCTGTATTTTGAGGACGAGGATGAGGAGGAGACGTACAAGATCGTCACCACGATCCGGGAAAATTCTCTGGAGGGGCGTATCAGCAATGAATCTCCCATCGGACGGGCTATTATGCGCCATAAGGTGGGCGACCGCGTTTTTGTGAAGGTCAATGATAAGTTTGGTTACTATGTTGTCATCCGGTCCATAGAAAAGACCGTGGATGACGGCAGTGACAGGATACGCAGCTTCTAAAGCGCGTGGCAGGCGCACATGTTTAAAAAATGCCATTTTGTCGTGGGCTTAAGGCGCTGTGTTGGACGCAGCGTTTTTTGCTGGGAGCTGGTCGTCCATTCAATCAGAAACCACACGGACAGCGTGGTTTTGTGCAGGAGGGCGTACGGATAGAATAAATACAAAATTTTTTAGGTCTGCTGGCAGATTTTTTTGGATAAATGTCACAGTTTGAGCCTGAAAAATTTGTCATTCTACTAATGAAAATGTAGAATAATAAGAATCTGACAAACTTTGTATTTATTGTTGCCGGTAAATGTAGTATACTGTCAGGTGATAAATTTTAGAAAATCGCACAACGGGAGGAACGTATGGGAAAGAGAAATGATATCCACAAAGTACTGATTATTGGTTCTGGCCCTATTATTATCGGGCAGGCCTGCGAATTTGACTATTCAGGAACACAGGCTTGTAAAGCATTACGTCAGTTGGGTTATGAAATTGTACTTGTAAACTCCAATCCGGCCACGATTATGACAGACCCCGGAATTGCAGACGTCACATATATTGAACCATTAAATGTCGATCGTCTGGAACAGATAATTAATAAAGAAAGACCGGATGCTATCTTACCAAATCTTGGCGGCCAGTCCGGTCTTAATCTCTGCTCAGAATTAGCGAAGGCTGGTGTTCTCGATAAATATAATGTAAAGGTCATCGGCGTTCAGGTAGATGCCATTGAGCGCGGCGAGGACCGTATTGAATTTAAAAAGACCATGAACCGTCTGGGTATTGAAATGGCCCGCAGTGAGGTGGCTTACACGGTGGATGAGGCTCTGGCCATTGCCGACGAGCTTGGTTATCCGGTTGTTCTCCGTCCAGCCTACACTATGGGTGGCGCCGGTGGCGGTCTTGTTTATAATGTTGAGGAGCTGAAAACAGTCTGTGCCCGTGGTCTTCAGGCCAGTCTTGTAGGCCAGGTGCTCGTGGAGGAGTCCATACTCGGCTGGGAAGAGCTGGAGCTGGAAGTTGTCCGTGACGCCAATGGCAAGATGATTACCGTCTGCTTTATTGAAAATATTGATCCGCTCGGTGTTCATACCGGCGATTCCTTCTGTTCCGCCCCCATGCTGACCATCCCCGAGGATGCTCAGAAGGAGCTGCAGCGTCAGGCTTATTTGATCGTCAATGAGGTTCAGGTTATTGGCGGTACGAATGTACAGTTTGCCCGCAATCCTGAAAATGGACGGATCGTTGTTATTGAAATCAATCCACGTACATCCCGTTCCTCCGCTCTGGCATCCAAAGCGACTGGCTTCCCTATTGCCCTTGTATCGGCTATGCTGGCCTGCGGCCTGACATTGGACGAGATCCCATGCGGCAAGTACGGAACTCTGGATAAATATGTGCCGGACGGCGATTATATCGTGATCAAGTTTGCCCGCTGGGCATTTGAAAAATTCAAAGGTGTGGAAGATAAGCTGGGTACTCAGATGCGCGCTGTGGGCGAAGTTATGAGTATCGGAAAGACCTACAAGGAAGCTTTCCAGAAAGCCATCCGCAGTCTGGAAAATGGACAGTACGGCCTGGGCTTTGCAAAAAATTACAACAGCCTTTCTAAAGATGAGCTGCTTAAAATGCTTTATGTTCCCACAAGCCAGCGTCAGTTTGTCATTTACGAAGCATTAAGAAAAGGCGCTACGGTGGATGAAATCTACGAGCTGACAAAAATCAAACACTATTTCCTGAATCAGATGAAGGAACTTGTTGATGAGGAAAATGCCCTTCTTGCCTGCAAGGGTCATGTGCCTGCAGATGATATGCTCCGCCAGGCCAAGCTGGACGGCTTTTCTGATAAGTATTTAAGCCAGATTCTTGAGGTTTCCGAGGAAGATATCCGCAATGCCCGCATCGCCATAGGTGTGGAGGAAGCCTGGGAGGGCGTGCATGTGAGCGGTACCGAGGATAAGAACTATTATTACTCCACCTATCACGTGAGTGAGGACAAGAGTCCGGTAAGCACGAATCCAAATAAGATTATGATCCTTGGCGGCGGACCGAACCGTATTGGTCAGGGTATCGAATTTGACTATTGTTGTGTTCATGCCGCGCTGGCTCTGAAAAAGGCCGGATTTGAGACGATCATTGTCAACTGTAATCCGGAAACTGTGTCCACAGACTATGATACATCCGATAAATTATACTTTGAGCCTCTGACCCTGGAGGATGTTTTGAGTATTTACAAGAAGGAAAAGCCTCTGGGCGTAATCGCTCAGTTTGGCGGCCAGACACCGCTGAACCTTTCCGCACAGTTGGAAGCCAACGGCGTGAAGATCCTTGGCACACCGCCATCGGTGATCGACCTGGCTGAGGACCGTGACCTGTTCCGCGATATGATGGACAAGCTGGAAATCCCCATGCCGGAATCCGGTATGGCCGTAACCGTGGAGGATGCTTTGGAAATCGCTGAGCGCATCGGATACCCCGTGATGGTACGTCCGTCCTACGTTCTGGGCGGCCGCGGTATGGAGGTTGTGTACGAGCCGGAAAGCATGAGAAATTACATGGCTGCCGCCGTAGGCGTGACTCCGGACCGCCCCATCCTCATTGACCGTTTCCTTCAGCATGCCACAGAATGTGAGGCCGATGCCATCAGTGACGGCACCCACGCATTTGTTCCGGCGGTCATGGAGCATATTGAGCTGGCCGGCGTTCACTCCGGTGACTCCGCCTGCATCATTCCTTCCATGAATATTTCGGAGGATAATTTAAAGACAATCAAGGAATATACAAAGAAGATTGCGGAGGAAATGCATGTCCGCGGTCTTATGAATATGCAGTACGCCATTGAAAACGGCAAGGTTTATGTTCTGGAGGCCAATCCGAGAGCTTCCCGTACCGTGCCTCTGGTTTCCAAGGTGTGCAACATTTCCATGGTGCCTCTGGCTACGGAGATCATCACAATGGAATTTACAGGCAAGCCGTCGCCCCTGGCTGAACTGAAGGAGAAGGAGATTCCTCACTATGGCGTGAAGGAAGCTGTATTCCCATTCAATATGTTCCCTGAGGTAGACCCGCTGCTGGGGCCTGAAATGCGCTCCACCGGTGAAGTTTTAGGTCT
The DNA here is from genome assembly GCA_902363555.1 of Lachnospiraceae bacterium. GTDB lineage: Bacteria > Bacillota > Clostridia > Lachnospirales > Lachnospiraceae > Catenibacillus. The sequence goes on from CABJAM010000004.1 coordinate 447,193, forward strand.
GGCCGACAATGTGGGCGAAGCCTTTTATAAGGCGGAGGAAGCTACACAGACCCGTCTGCCCCTGTCCGGCACTGTGCTCATCAGTGTGAGCAACCGGGATAAGAACGATGTTCTGGCTGTGGCGAAGCTGTTTAAGGAAGCCGGCTTTAAGATCGTGTCCACAAAGCATACAAAGGAATATCTTGTGGAAAATGGTATTGAGGCTGAGACGATCTTTAAGGTTTCCGAGGGCCGCCCCAATGTTTATGATGCCATTACCAATAAGCAGGTTCAACTGGTGATTAATACGCCGAAGGGCAACGATGCCGGTCCGGATGACAGTTATGTGCGCAAGGCCTGCATTAAAGCCCGCGTACCTTACATGACCACCATGGCTGCGGCGCTGGCTACGGCCAATGGTATTTTGCAGGTACAAAAAGAGAAGAAGATTGGCGTCATGTCTCTCCAGGAGCGTCATAGCCATATTAAATAATTAAAAACAGGTAACCGTTCGGACAGAACAGTTATAAAAACAGGCCGGTGCATACGGTGGACAGCGTTGCTGTCCTTCGGTGCCCGGCCTGTCCTGTTCCCGGAGGGGCTGGGCGTGTGATCATGTAAGAAGCATCATTTGTATATGATACTTGCAAAAATCAGGGGGATAAAACGGTAAAATAAGGGTATAATTGTAGAAAATGACAGTTTGATGGATAATTATTGCAAAAATACTGCGATGTTGCCAATTGTCAGGTGGTAGTATATGGTGTATAATTGGGAGCAGTATGAGAAAGGACGGTTTTTGCGTGATGAAATCTTATAAATCCATGAGCAGGGAAGAGTTAGAGACTTTAAAGAGTGAACTGGAAAAAGAGTATGAATATTATAAAGGTCAGGGGCTGAAGCTGGATATGTCCAGAGGAAAGCCAAGCATGGAGCAGTTGGATCTGTCGATGGATATGATGGATATTCTCGGGAGCCATGATGATCTGAGATGCAGCACCGGTGTGGACTGCCGAAACTACGGGGTCCTTGATGGTATACCTGAGGCGAAAGCTCTTTTAGGGGCCATGTGCGAGGTGGACGGTGATAAGATGATCATTTACGGCAATTCCAGCCTGAACGTTATGTATGATACTGTGGCCCGGGCCATGACCCATGGTATTATGGGCTCCACACCCTGGTGCAAGCTGGATTCGGTGAAGTTTTTATGCCCGGTTCCCGGCTATGACCGCCATTTTGCGATCACTGAGTATTTTGGCATTGAGATGATCAACGTGCCGATGACCCCGGAAGGCCCGGATATGGACGTTGTGGAGAAGCTTGTAGCTGAGGACGAGAACATTAAGGGTATCTGGTGTGTGCCGAAATATTCCAATCCCCAGGGAATATCCTACTCGGATGACACCGTGCGCCGATTTGCCCGCTTAAAACCGGCCGCTAAGGACTTCCGTCTGTTCTGGGATAACGCTTATTCCGTACACCATTTATATGATGATGATCAGGACGTGGTTCTGGAGATCCTTGAAGAGTGCGAGAAGGCCGGAAATCCGGACCTGCCGTATAAGTTCACTTCCACATCCAAGATCAGCTTCCCGGGCTCCGGTATTGCGGCCATTGCCACATCTAAGAACAACCTGGAAGATATTAAGAAACAGTTGTTTATCCAGACTATCGGCCACGATAAACTGAACCAATTGCGCCATGTGCGTTTCTTTAAGGATATTGACGGCATCCATGCCCATATGAGAAAGCATGCGGCAATCATGCGGCCCAAGTTTGAAGCTGTTATCGATACGCTGGAAACGGAGCTGGGCGGACTTGAGATCGGATCCTGGATCAAACCCAAGGGCGGCTACTTTATCTCCTTTGATGCCATGGATGGCTGCGCTAAGGCCATTGTGGCCAAGGCTAAGGAAGCCGGGGTTGTTATGACCGGCGCCGGCGCTACCTACCCGTATGGCAAGGACCCTCACGACAGTAATATCCGTATCGCGCCGTCCTTCCCGACCCTGGACGAGCTTAAACTGGCAGCTAAGCTGTTTACGGTCTGCGTAAAGCTGGTCAGTGTTGAAAAATTGCTGGGAAATATTTAAAGTTCCATCCGGTGGCTGGCAGGGCTGCGGACAGCTTTGCCTGTGCTGTCAGTGATGGAGAAATAACTACGTTTCCTTTCCTCTTTATTTGAAAAGCAGGGATACCGTTGATTTTGAAAACGGTATCCCTGCTTTTATTGTGTGCGGAGCAGTAAGTTAAAAAAGAGAGTTGAGTTTATTTTCGTTTTGACATATTTTCAAGTTCCAGTATACGTTGCCGCATTTGTGAAATCTGCATGTCTTTGTCCTTTTGCATTTGCGAAATCTGCATGTCTTTCTCTTTTTGAATTTGTAAAATCTGTTCGTCCTTGGATAATAGCTGCGCTTTCTGCCTATTGATTTCTTCCTGCATTTCATCGATCATATAAAGAACGGTATTCCGGTCTAATTCGTGCAATTCTTTTGAAAACATTTCCATCACCTTCTCAATATTCAGGCATATATCATATGCATGCTCATACATGGCCTTAAATTCGGGATAACTCTGAATGATTTTAATAATCCACTCAGGATCATCCATACATAGAAATGCAAGCCATGCATCCATTTTGCTTCTTATACCATTATTGTGAAGGTTTTCTTTGAATATGTCAAGCGGAATAAATATGTATTTTTGGAGCAGTTCCATCTTTAAACCGGTGTCGGATTTTTGTTCAAAGTTATGAATATAGTTTTCATTATATTTATGAAATGCTCTACTGCTTGTCTCAAATAGGATGATCGTGTAGACCGATTTTATATCCCTGTAATTAAATTTCTGTGACTTATGAACCTGACTGCGTATACGTTTATATTGACGCAGCAGTAAGTCGGCAGAATAGCAGGCGCAGCGCTGGCCCGGAAAAGCATAGCCAATCTTCTGGATCTCCACATTGGCAATGGTTCCGTTATCCAGCTCTACTACAATGTCGACGATTAAAAGCGTAGTTTCATCAGCAATCCGGGTGCTGTCATTGGGAAGGACCTGCACAATTTTTACATTTTGTTTTAACAGCAGTGACAAAAAGCTGCTTAATCGTTCAGGTACTGTTTCCGGGTTCATAAGCTCTTTAAAGAAAAAATCGTATAAGACCTTTACTCCCCGAACTCCGGTAGTGAAATCTAAAAATTCTTCCTGTTGTATGTCTGTCCATTGATTAAAAATCGCATCCAGTACTACGTTTGTCTGAATGCTGGTGAGTATTTCTTCCCTGGTACGGATCATAGGAAAGTATTGCTGCAATTTATTTGTCATAGAATGCCTCCTGGAGTATTTTTAAAACACACTCTAAGTATGAATGATGAATGGGGTGCTGATTTAGAAGTATAGTAGAATTGTATATGGGAGAATGTATTAGATATAGTCATATGTAAGGCTGACGCTGAAGGTTTGCCGGACGTTTTTAATACGTATACAATATCAGATTTTATTCGTCAGGACAAGAAAAATCGTATCAAAAGTTTCGACATAAACAGTCAGCAGAAAACGACATTTTTACTCACAGGCAGTATCAGGAAAATCTATGAAAAGATGCATTGCAACATGCACGGGAAGAACGTATAATAATAGGTATTGCGCAGCTAAGGAATCGCGCTGATGCGCAAGCAGGTCGAAGATTCCTGTGGGAATCCCCGACAAATTATCATGTGAAATAAATATGGAGGAATAAATGTATGGATATTAAAATAAGACAGGCATCGGTGGATGATCTGGACGCCGTAACTGCGGTGGAGCTGGCCTGTTTTCCAGCGGCTGAGGCTGCCGGACGTGAAAGCATGGAAATGCGTCTGAAGCTGTTTGGCCCGTCCTTTATGGTGGCCGTAAATACGGAAAATGACACAGTTATCGGCCTGATCAATGGAACGGTGTCCAATGCGGACACGATTTCCGATGCGATGTACGAGGATATTAAGTATGATGAACGTGCTGACTACCAGATGATCTTTGGTCTGGATGTGATGCCGGAGTATCGCTGCCGGGGCATTGCCGAAATGCTTATGAACGCTATGATAAAGCTGGCGTGGGATGAGGGGCGGCGCGGCCTTGTACTGACCTGCAAGAAGGCGCTCATCGAGTATTATGAGAAATTCGGGTTTGCCAATAAAGGCGTGTCTCAGTCCGTCCATGGAGGCGCACAGTGGTATGATATGGTATTAATATTTTAAAATATTGTCTATTGTGGCTTATGGGGGTCTTTCTTGGGAATCGTCGTTTTTTTACAATACGAAATGGAACTTCTGTTTTATAATTTGCTAATGAATCGCAGGAGGTAAATTACATGAAATATGAAGGTGTATGTATCGCAGTGAAAGACGTGAATCTTTCTAAAAATTTCTATCAGGAGTTATTTGGTCTTGAGGTTTATCAGGACTATGGTATTAATGTTTCTTTTGGCGGGCTGTCTCTGCAGCAGGAATTTGACTGGATGGCAGGGGTTCCAAAGGAAAGCATTATAGAAAAATCTCATAATATGGAGCTCTATTTTGAGGAAGATGATTTTGACAGTTTTATAACTAAATTAGATCAGCGTAACGATATACAATATATCGGAGATGGTGTTAAAGAAGCTGGATGGGGCCAGCGTTCTATCCGTTTTTATGATCTGGACGGTCATATCATCGAGGTTGGTGAAAATATGAAAATGGTTGTAAAACGTTTCCTAAATTCAGGGATGTCCATGGAGGAAGTTTCTAAACGTATGGATGTATCGATATCCGATTTAGAGAAAATTTTGTGTGATTAATTATAGAACAGGAGTAGCAACAAAATGAGTGAGAAATACACGTTTCAGGATTATTTAAGTTCCGTTGATGATGAAAATAAAAACTTTGTGAGTGAACTCCATGAGGAATTGACAAAACTCGGCTGCAAAATCGATGTGAAGCTGGCCAAGAGCGGCTATGTGGTTACTTACAGTTTGAATAAAAAAGCGGTTGTTAATTTTGTCTTTCGCAAAAAGGGGCTGTTTGCCCGCATTTATGCAAACCATGTCCTTCAATATATGGATGTGTTAGATACGCTGCCGGAGACAATGGTACAGACCATCCGGGAAGCGCCTGTGTGCAAGCGTTTGATCGACCCGGCAACCTGCAACCAGAGATGCCCCATGGGATACGATATTGTCCTGAAGGGCGAACATTTGCAAAAATGCCGTAACAGCGCGTTTATGTTTGTACTCAGTGAAGAAAGCCGGCCATTTATTAAAACGCTGTTATTAAATGAGGTAAATGCGTAACCGATAGGGCAAATGGAGACGTAAGTCTGCTTTCTCAGGTTCAGGTGAAAGGGCAGACAGAGTAGATTTTATGGAGGATGTATGGGAATCGGTATTGTGATTTGCGGCTTAAATGGCGCCGGAAAAAGTACGTTGGGAAAAGCACTGGCAGAAAAATTGGATTTTTATTTTATTGATAATGAAAAACTGTATTTTCCTAAGACGGACCCTGGCTATATCTATGCGTCTTCGCGCACGCGTGAGGACGTTGCGAAGCTTCTTTACTGCGAGATTAAAGCCCATGAAAATTTTGTATTTACTTCTGTAAAGGCAGATTACGGGGAAGCCATGTACCCGTTTTTTAATTATGTTGTGTTGATCGATGTTCCAAAAAATGTACGGTTACAACGTGTTAAAAATCGTTCCTTTCAGAAATTCGGTGATCGAATGCTGCCGGGCGGGGATTTACACAGGCAGGAGGAAGATTTCTTTGCATTTGTTAAATCCAGGGCAGAAAATACGGTTGAGCAGTGGGTGCAATCTTTGCATTGTCCGGTCATACACGTCGATGGAACAAAGCCCATTGAAGAAAATATAAAGATTATTATAGATCAGATACAGATAACTGGTACTGAAAAATGAGGACAGCGCTCAAAGGCGCTGCCCCAGCCGCAGAAATTCATCGGCCATAACCTCCGGTGTTTCTTTGGTGCCGCTCTCCAGCCAGCAGAGCATCATGTTATAAAAAGCGCCGGAATAATAGTAAAGCTCATATTTTTCCAGGGATGCGGCTGGCATATCTCCGTGGGCGGAAATTTCGCAGTCGGTAATAATATCCAGCAGGCTGGTGTTCACATTGGCCTGGTGGAAGGTGAGTACGAGCCTGGCGTGTTCTTTATAGAAGCGGAATTTATAGACCATCAGCTCTCTGCTGTGAAAATCCTCTTCAAGTGCACCCCGGCCTTCATGGTAACGCTCGGCCATTTGTGTGATACCATATTCAATAATATCTTCAATGGATTTAAAGTTGCGGTAGAAGGATGCGCGGGCCACCCCTGCCTTTTCAATAAGTTCGGTGACAGTAACCTTTGAAGGCTCCTTATAGGAAATAAATTCAATCAATGCAGCCAACAGGCGGTCCTTGACAAGCTTGTTGGCGATTTTTCGTTTATCCATGAAACAACTCTCCTTATTTTGTCTCAGTTTGCGATGTTGACATTAAAAACAAATGTGATACAATTTATATCATATTAAAAATAATCAAAAAAGTCAACAGGAGAGTGAGACTATGATCTTTTATTTCAGCGGAACAGGGAACAGCCAACTGGCAGCAAAGCAGATTGGGAAAGCCATTGGCGATGAGGTCCTGTCCATCAATCAGCGTATGAAAACAAAGCGGACCTACACATCAAAGCACCCGTTTGTTTTTGTGGCTCCGACCTACTGCTGGCGGATGCCGCGTGTCGTATGGCAATGGATCATGGATCAACAGTTTGAGGGCTGCCGGGAGGCCTACTTTATATTGACCTGCGGGGGCAGTGTGGGAAATGCCAGGAGCTACGCTAAAAAGCTTTGTGATAAAAAGAAGCTGCGATTTCGCGGCCTTGCACCGGTGATCATGCCGGAAAATTATGTGGCTATGTTCTCCACACCGGATAAAGATGAGAGTAAAATTATAATAGAAAAAGCGACGCGCGCGATTGCGAGATGGTCGGACATGATTCGGGCGGGAAAGGACCTTCCTGCGCCAGATGTATCCATCAAAGATCGGATACAGAGCGGGCCTGTAAATGTGGTCTACTATCCGCTGATCGTGCGTGATAAGGGCTTTCATGTGTCCGACGGCTGTATTTCCTGCGGAAAATGCGCCCGGCGCTGCCCTCTTGAAAATATCCGTATGGTCGATAAAAAGCCGGTATGGCTTGGAAATTGCACCCATTGTATGGCATGTATCGGGGGCTGCCCGGTGGAAGCCATCGAGTACAAAAAAACGTCTCAGGGAAAGCCCCGATACTATATTATGGAGGAATAACGTATGCAGGCACTCCTGTTGTCCGGTTCCTGTAAATTAAAAAAGCGGCTGCACCGTATAATGGCGCGCAGCCGCTTTCATTATTGTAGCGCGTCATACAGCGGTGCAGCCGCTTTTTCAACGCTGCGCCTGGCCTGCTGGCCAGCACCGCGCATATTTTACCGGTGCTAAATTTTCTTAGCCAGACTTTTCGCCAGAGCGATGTCCTCGGGCGTCGTGGGGTGGGTGCTGTACCGCGCCTTTTCATAAAGTTCGGTGAGCTTTGCGCCGGCCTCCGTATCGGCCTGAGAAATCGCCTCGGTCAACTGCGCAGGTGTCTGGCTGGCGGGAACCGGCTCCTTTTTGTGTCCGGACTGTATTTTTTTATAATAGATCCGGCGTACCTTATCCTCGGGCATCCGTCCGCCCGGGAAAATGGAGCGCCGGATTTTTCTTGGGGCGGCTATTTTTTCAATGACATCATTGCAGTCCTGGCCGCCGGCCGCTTTGGCCTTTTTGTGAAAACTGAAGCTTCCAAAACGCCGGTAGAGCTGATAGATGGTGTAAATGATCAGTGCCGCTGCCCCAAGGATCAGGGCAATCTGCAAAATGGTGAAAATGACGTTGCTTATCGCCACCATGATCGGGGAGGTGCCGCCGTCCTCCATCATCATGGGCGGCTGTGCCGCCGCCTGGGTTTCTTCGATAATGTCCGCCATCGCGGTGTCCGTGCCAGTGTTTTGCGGAACGAGAGCGAGCAGAAAACGGATGCCGGAAAGCAGCAGGTTTTTTAGCGCTGTAATCAAACGGCCAAGTCCAAGGCTGGTAAATAAAAGGATGCAGGCCAGAGCCAGCACCATAAATATGGCCATGACACCATGACTGGAATGGAGGATGGCTCCAAGGGGCATATTGGCCACCTGGGCGTTATTTTCCACGTAAGCGTACAGATTATTCAAATACTGGCCTAAAATGCAGGTGAGCAGGAATACACAGGCGCATATGAGCAGGAGTGTGGCTAACGGGCCGTAGGCCATCTGGTCGGCGATGATCCACAAAATAAAAAAGACAACGGCCATATACGGCGATATGCTCAGGTAATGGGTATCCTTTTCGGCGTGGAGCCGTTTTGTGAAAAAAAGGATAAATGGAACAAGCACGGCCCCGGTCAAAAGCAGCGCATTGCCCAGATCCAGGACAGAAGCGACGCCATAGCACAGCCACACAGCAAGCAGGAGCGCAGCGTGGTAAAGTACGTAAAGAACCGCGTTTTTTGCCCGCTGGCTCAGCAGGACGGTTCCAGCAAAAGGAATGACCGTAAGGAGCGATACAAGGCATGGACGGATATCCATATTCAGCATATAAAGTCCGGTGGAAAGGAAGGCATAATACAGGAAAAACCATGAGAGCAGGTCGGTTATATAACAGGCTTTTCGTATGTTTTCAGTCAATGTGCTCCACCTCCCAGTAAAGGATATTTCGGCTCAGTGCCCCGGAAACGCTGAGATTATCGTACATATCCCGGTGATAGGTATAAATAAACAGGCTGCCGTCATTTCGGGAATGTATCTGAGTCACCGCATTCATAAAATCTTCATGGCAGTGATTGGAAATAAAAATACAGTAGGGCATCGTGCCGCCCCGGGCCAGATCGTCGGTGAGCATAAAGCTTAAATGCCGGACCGGCAGCTCCAGATCGATACGGGCCAGACTTTGGAGCATCCGGGTCTGATGGCCGGCGCCGGTGCCGGCATCGATACATACCGGAAGGCCGGAGGTGACGTCACAGCCGTTTGTTTTTAAGGATACCGGTATGCCCTTGGAAATAAACATATCGGATAATGTGGCCGCCAGCCGTATATTTTCTTCCATAATGTCATAGTGGTTGGCGTAGCCGTGATTCTCCAGGTTTAGATAAATACACACCTCCTGGGATGCTGTATCCTCATAGGTATTTACCATAAGATCGCCGGTGCGGGCAAAGGCCTTCCAGTTGACCGACTTCATGGGATCAAAGGGCTGGTATTCGCGGATGCCCCGAAATTCAAACGGGTCCTCATAAAAATGCCGGTTGGCCAGGATCATGCCATAGAGCTGATTAAATGGAATGAGCAGCCGGCGGATATCCACATAGCGGGGATAGACATAGAGCTGGGTAAAATTATCCCGCAGCTCGCTGAACTTGTCTCTGTAAAGGATATCATTGCAGGAGAGAGCCATTTGGGTAATGGTATAGTAACCTCTGTGTTTGCAGCAAAAGGGCAGCGTCCGGGTAATCTTTTCCCGGCCGCCAAAGGAGAAAATGTCACTGCGGTAATAAAGATCGGTGACGGCGCTGTTTTCACTGTGTATAAATTCCAGTTGGCGGGATGTCTGAAACTTCACCGTAAGACCGGGCAGCGGCAGCCGTTTGTCATTGACGAGCACCTCAATGAGTGCGGCCTCCTCCCCTTCCACGGCGGTTTCTTTGGAATAGGACATGGTCACGTCCAGATTTTTATCCCAATACCGCTCATAAATAATGCGCTGGACCTGATAGAGCAAAAACAGGCCGAGGGCGGCAAAAAGTATGTTCATTTATTTTTTCCACTCCTCTGTTGGTACGGTAACGGTGTCCAAAAGCTCCCGGACGATATCGGCAGCCGCACTGCCGGAGCTGGTCATAGAGTGAGAGAGCATGAGCCGGTGGGCAAGGACCGGTACGGCCAGGTGTTTGACATCCTCGGGCACTGCGTAATCCCGCCCGTTGATGGCGGCGTAAGCCTGGATCGCCTTCATCAGAGCCAGACTTCCCCGGGGGCTGACGCCAAGGGCGATTTTTGTGTGCCTGCGCGTCTGCTCCACAAGGTGCAGTATGTATTCCCGGATGGACGGATGCACATAGACCGTGCGCACCTGGGCAATGATCTGGGCCAGGGTTTCGGTGGTGCACATGCTTTCCACATCCTCCAAAGGGTTTTGATTCATAAAGTTTTCCAGGATCGTCATTTCATCGCCAAATTCCGGCAGCCCCATGGATATTTTCATAAGGAAACGGTCAAGCTGCGCTTCCGGCAATGGAAAGGTTCCGGCAGTTTCCACCGGGTTTTGTGTGGCAATGACAAAAAACGGGTGGGGAAGAGTGCGCGTTTCGCCGTCCACCGTGACCTGCTTTTCTTCCATGGCTTCCAAAAGACTGGACTGGGTCCGGGGCGTCGCCCGGTTGATCTCGTCGGCCAGCAGGATATTGGTAAAGACCGGGCCCGGACGGAAGATAAAGGCGTTCTGTGCCCGGTCATAGAAATTGATGCCGGTGATATCGGATGGAAGCAGGTCCGGCGTAAACTGTATGCGGGCAAACTTTCCGTCCACACATCGGGCCAGTGACTTGGCCAGCATGGTTTTTCCGGTGCCTGGTACGTCCTCAAGTAAAATATGGCCGCCGGAGAAGATGGCGGTGAGTATAAAATCAATGTTTTCGGATTTGCCGATAATGACCTTTTCGATGCCGGATTTTATACTCCGGCTGATGGTCTGGATCTGTTCGATATTCATAATATGAAATGCCCCCTGTATAATAAGTAATTGTACTGGATCATTGGCCGGATTTTCGCTTTGTTCCCCGTCATTTCACGTAACGTGGAACCAGCGTATGAAAATATGGTGGACGGCCTTACTGTATAGTATAACATGTTTTGTGAATTATGTGTAAATTAATTGCTTTGCAGTGCTAAAAGATTAAATAATTTACAAAAAGCAGAAATTGGCGAAAAAAAGGTTGATTTTTAGGGGCCAGATGTGGTATATTTCTAGTCAACGACAAATGTTTCTCTAGTGCGGACACTCGGCTGCGCCACAGCGACACGACGGATCGTGTTCTGAAAACGTTAAGCCAAACGCGAATACTGCCTGGCAGTAACCGGCCGGATGCCCTGGAAACAAATACAACTTTGTTAAGGAGAGTTTGAGATATGGAAAAGAAATTAAAAGTTGGTGTTCTTGGCGGAACAGGTATGGTAGGACAGAGATTCATCTCTTTGCTGGAAAATCACCCCTGGTATGAGGTTGTGGCCATTGCCGCAAGCCCCCGATCCGCAGGATTAACATATGAAGAAGCCGTAGGCAGCCGGTGGAAAATGACAAAGCCCATGCCGGAGTCTGTAAAAAAGCTTGTGGTTATGAATGTCAATGAGGTTGAAAAGGTAGCCTCCGAGGTGGATTTTGTATTCAGCGCCGTAGATATGACCAAGGAAGAGATCCGCGAGATTGAAGATGCCTACGCAAAAACCGAGACACCAGTCGTTTCCAATAACAGCGCCCACCGCTGGACGCCCGACGTGCCCATGGTCGTTCCGGAAATCAATCCCGAGCACTTTGCAGTCATCGAGCATCAGAAAAAACGTCTTGGTACCCAAAGAGGCTTTGTCGCTGTAAAGCCCAACTGCTCCATCCAGAGCTATGCGCCGGTGCTGACCGCATGGAAGGAATTTGAACCGGTGGAAGTCATTGCCACAACTTATCAGGCTATTTCCGGTGCAGGAAAAACCTTTAAGGACTGGCCGGAGATGGTGGAAAATATTATCCCATACATCGGCGGTGAGGAAGAAAAGAGCGAGCAGGAGCCTTTAAGACTGTGGGGCAAGGTAGAAAACGGTCAGATCGTCAAAGCCCAGAGCCCGGTGATCACCACCCAGTGTATCCGCGTACCTGTTCTGGACGGCCACACTGCCGCTGTGTTCGTAAAATTTGCCAAAAAGCCGACAAAGGAACAGCTTATCGAGAAGCTTGTAAGCTTTAAGGGGCTTCCCCAGGAACTTGACCTTCCCAGCGCACCTAAGCAGTTCATCCAGTACCTTGAGGAAGATAACCGCCCGCAGGTAAAGATGGATGTAAACTTTGAAAACGGTATGGGCGTTTCCGTGGGCCGTCTCAGAGAGGACACCGTATACGATTACAAATTTGTCGGACTTTCACATAATACCGTCCGCGGCGCCGCCGGCGGAGCTATCCTCTGCGCAGAGCTTCTGACCGCACAGGGCTACATCACCGCAAAATAAAACAAATTTCAAATATGAATCCATTCTGCCCCCATCCCTTCATCATAATGAAAGGATGGGGGCACATTTGCGCGAAGCAACGAGCCACAAAGGGGAGCTGGCTCACCTTTGCGGCGACTGCCGCGACCCGGCGCAGCAAAGCGGAGCCGGGGTGCGCGAAGCAACGAGCCACAAAGGGGAGCTGGCTCACCTTTGCGGCGACTGCCGCGACCCAGCGCAGCGAAGCGGAGCCGGAGTGCGCGAAGCAACGAGCCACAAAAGGGAGCTGGCTCACCTTTGCGGCGACTGCCGCGACCCAGCGCAGCGGAGTGGAGCCGGGTGCGATCGGCAGGAACGATGGAGAAACTTTAGGGCTGGATTTATTCGCCATGTAGTGTTAAAATCATTATTAGTATGAGAAAATCTGGTACGGTTTGCAACGCCGCAGACTGATATCACAGGAATAAGAGTTTAGGAGCATTTGCATGGCATCGATCTGGGATATACTGGAAATTGAAGAGACAAAGGATAAAAACAGCATAAAGAACGCATACCGCCGCAAACTGACACGGACGAACCCCGAGGACTACCCGGAGGAATTTAAGGAGCTGCGCTATGCCTACGAGCAGGCCATTGAAGCTGCCGATGCGCTGCCGTCGGCCGGAAAAAAAGGAGTGTCCGGAGATGGAACGTCCGCGGGTGGAACCAACGCAGACGGAGCGTCCGGAGACGGATCGTCCGCGGGTGGAACTAACGCAGCCGGAGCATCCGCAGAAGAAACTAATGCAGACGGAGCCTTTGCAGGCGGAGCTGGCGAATCCAGCGTGGCCGGGAGCGGCCAGGGGCTTATAAAGGATGAATCCCCCGTTGGGCTGTGGATGGAAAAGGTGGAGGAGCTCTACGGCAGCTTTTACGACCGCATCGACGTGCACCAGTGGGAAAAGCTGCTGGCGGATGATGTATGCGTTGGCCTGGAGAGCGCCGAGGAAGCCCGGACCCAGCTCTTAAAGTTTTTCATGGACCATATCAAGCTGCCCAACACGATCTGGAGAGCCATTGACCGGGTCTTTGACATTACAAGAGATAAACAGGAGCTTTACGAGCTCTTTCCAAAGGACTATATCGACTATATTTTACGTCTGATAAAATATGAAAATTTTCTCGATTATCATCTGTTTACAGGGAATGCTTTCGCCGATTACGATGCGTATATGGATATGTACTTTGACCTTCGCCAGACGGTCAGTGAACTGAAGTATGAGGAGGCCATGAAGCTGTACGACAAGCTTTTGGACAATGAGATCTATCATCCTTTTATCGAGGTTGAGCGGGCGTTTATTGAAGCGGGGCGCGGTCGTCAGGAGCAGGCTGAGGCGCTGCTGGAGCCGGTGTCGTTAAAGTATCCGGACAGCTTTTATATAGGAAATACCTACGCTGTTTTATGTGTGGAAAATGGCCATTATGAGGACGCCCGTCCGGTGTTTGAGCATCTCCTTGAGCTGAAGCCGGAAAATTACGACGCCCGTTTAGGGCTGGCCCGCTGCATCAGTGCCGGGGGCGATGATCTTCCGGCCAAGGAAATGGTGCTGGATCTGCTGGAGGAAAATCCAGGGGATGATAATGCCATGAACGCTCTGAAAAAGATCAATGAGCATTTGATCGCCCGCTATGAAAAGGAGCTTGATAAAAAGCCCGGAGATCTTGGTATATCCCTGGATCTGGGCTGGTGTCTGTGCCAGAATGAGGATTACGAGCGCTGCCTGACCATGCTGGAGCAGCTCACGCCTGACGAGGCCCATGCCTATGATTACACCAACCTGCGGGGGCGTATTTACCTTTGTCTGGAGCGCTACGGGGATGCCCTGCCGTGGCTGCTGCGCTGGAAATCCATGATCGATGCGCTCACCGATGACGGCACCCGTGAATATGTAAAACGCAAAAAGCGGCTGGGTTATGCCAATTATGCCATCGCCTGCTCCTATTCCTATCTGGGCGAGCACACCAATGCAGACTATTATCAGAAGGCGCTGGAATATGTGGAGGCCGCCATTGCATCAGAAACGGAGCCAAGGCAGCATTATAGCTGTATTTACACAAAGGCGGAGCTTTTGCAAAAGCTGGGCAATGATGAAGCCTGCATCGATCTATGCGATTCGCTTACCGATGAAGAATCCGGTTTCTTCCCGGCCTATGTGCTGCGTATGGAAGCCTGGCTCTCCCTTGGAAGGGCACAGAAGGTAGTGGATGAATATTACCGGGCTGTGCGGATCTACCCGTACCATCCCCGCCCTTATGAGCTGGCCGCCCAGGTATTTCTTGATTACCAGGAGCCGAAGGAAGCCGGTGAGGTTTTGGAGAGCGCCGAAAAAGCCGGCGTGATGAATGACGAGCTGCGCCTGTTAAAGCTGCGCTGTCTGAAAAATAAAGCCGACAGCCCTGAGGATTACGAAGCTGCCATAAGCTATTGCGATGAAGTCCTGGCCATGGATGAGGAGGGCCGGACAAAACAGTGGATTTCCCAGATGTACCGCCTCAAGGCCATCTGCTATATGGACAATGGCAACAATGAGGCCGCGATGCAAATCATTGCCAAAGCTATCCGGGAAAACCCTTCGGATAACTGGAACCTGTCGGTGAAAGCGGAAATACTGGAAAATATGGACCAGGATTCCCAGGCGCTTAAAATCTATCTGGAGCTTATATCGTCCATGCCGGATAACGCTTATCTGACGGAACACGCCGGACGCATTTATATGCGCCGGAAGGACTATAAAAAGGCTCTCTGGTATATGCGCAAGGTAAAAGCGCTGGACGAAAACTTCCCATTGATCCACCGATCGCTTGGGATGATCCATAAAGAAATGATCCGCGATGGGGATAAAGAGACGTATAAGCAGGCCATATTGGAGTTTACCGCCCAGATCGAGACAAAAGACAGTGCCTTTGACCGGATGGAGCGGGGCAAGCTTTTACTGGCGGGAATGCTGTGGGAGGAGGCCCAGGAGGACTTTCAAAAGGTTCTGGAGCTGGAGCCGGACAATAAGGCGGCAAATCTGTGCCTGGGCGATGTATTTTATGAATCAGGCCGGTTTGAAGAGGCATTGGCCCAATATGAGATTATTATGGAGGCTGCGCCCGGTGCCCGGTTCTCATCGGATCTGTTTGAACGCACGGCCGGCTGCTGCGTGGTGCTTGGACACTTTGATGAGGCCGAAAAATATTATAAGCTGAACCTTGAGCACTATCCGGAAAACGCCTCGGCCTACGACCTGCTGGGGAATCTTTATATAAAAATGAAAAAATACGACGACGCGTGCAGCGCCTACATTCACGGAATGGAGCAGAACGACGGGGAAAAGCTGTATTTTGCCAATAAAATATGTTCCCTGTATGTTGCGCTGGGAGACCGGCTGCGGGCCCGCGTGTGGTGGAAACGGATCCTGTCTGAAAAGCGTTCGGCCTATACTGGCTTTCTTGGAAATTTCAGAGCCGGCCAGTATTATTTATATATGGAGCATAATTTTCCAAAGGCTGCCAGGTATTTGAAAAAATCCATGGAGGCGGCTAAAAACTGCGAGAATAAGGAAAATGTATGTCAGATCCAATATGTGCTGGGTGTTCTGGCAAGCTGCATGGGGGATACGACGCAGGCGCAGTGTTATTTTCAATCGGCGCTGGATACGATAATTGAAATATATGGGAAAGGTACCGGTAAGATCGATTCTTTGGAATTGCTTCCGGTAAGCATCCTTCGGAAAATGGCGTGTATTTATGGCTGGCTCTCAAAAGGTGAAGCGATGGAAGAGATATGCGGCATATTAAAGAAAAAATCGCCGTCGGGCTTTGAAATATTTATGGCCAGGGGCTTCCTTCTATTTGCCGGCGGAGATTATGCGGCAGCGGAAGAAGCCTTTCGGCAGGCTCGGGATACCGGTGGCCTGGACGTGGAATGTGAGGGCATGAACTGCCTGACCGAATACAAAAAGCTAATTAGAGGTGATTGAATGATTATAGGAATAGATTTGGGAACGACGAACAGCCTGGCGGCGTATTATACGCCGGATGGCCCAAAGGTCATACCCAACCGCCTGGATAAGGCGCTGACGCCGTCGGTGGTCAGTTTGGATGAAAATGAGCAGATGTATGTGGGGGAGACGGCCAAAGCCCGTAAATTCCTCTACCCTGAGGATACCGCGGATGTATTTAAGCGGAGCATGGGCAGTACTAAACAGTTTTCATTAAGAGATAAGAACTTTACGGCGGAGGAGCTTTCGTCCTTTGTCCTGCGGTCGCTGAAGGAGGATGCGGAAAGCTACCTGGGAGAACCGGTGGATGAGGCGGTCATCAGTGTGCCGGCCTATTTCAACGATGCCAAGCGCAAGGCTACCAAAAGGGCCGGGGAGCTGGCCGGCTTTAAAGTGGAGCGTATCATCAGCGAGCCCACGGCGGCAGCCATTGCCTACGGGCTGTATCAGAAAAATAAAAACACAAAATTTCTCGTGTTCGATTTGGGCGGTGGCACCTTTGACGTATCCATACTGGAGCTTTTTGAAAATATTCTGGAGGTCCGCGCTGTAGCCGGCGATAATTATCTGGGCGGCGAGGATTTTACCCAGGTACTGGCTCAAATGTTTCTCCGAGACAATGAATTAAAGGAGGACGATTTGTCCGCAAAGGAGCTGTCGGTACTGTACGCTCAGGCGGAGAGCTGCAAGCTGGGCTTTTCGGGCAGCCGGGAGTCGGTGATGAGCTGCCGCATCGATGGCAATGTGATCGATTACCGGGTTACGATCGAGGACTACGAGGAGGCCTGTCAGTTTTTACTGGAAAGGATACGCAAACCGATCCGGCGCAGCCTTTCCGACGCTAACATCAAGCTGTCGGAAATTGACGAGATCGTTCTCGTCGGCGGTGCTACCAAGCTGTCCATTGTGCGTAAGTTTGTCGGCAAGCTTTTTGGACGTATGCCCAACAGCAGCGTCAATCCCGACGAGGCGGTCGTTCTTGGCGCAGCCATCCAGGCGGCCATGAAGGAGCGCAGAAAGGATATCCGGGAAGTCATCCTTACCGACGTATGCCCGTTTACCCTGGGTACCGAGGTGGTGGTGGAAAAAGAAAACAACCAGTTTGAAACCGGACATTTCTGCCCGATCATCGAGCGGAACACCGTCATTCCCGCAAGCCGCACGGAACGTCTTTATACGGCCCATGATGGTCAGACCCGGCTTCGGGTCAATGTCCTTCAGGGCGAGAGCCGTTTTGCCAAAAACAACCTGGCTCTGGGCGAGCTGTATATCGATGTGCCACGGGGACCTGCGGGCCAGGAGGCGGTGGATGTGACGTACACCTACGATATCAATTCCATTCTGGAGGTGGAGGTCAAGGCAGTATCCACCGGGCACAGGGAGAAGCTGCTCATCAAAAATCAGAATAATATGATGTCTGACGAGGAGATTCAAACCCGTATGGAGGAGCTGAGCTATTTAAAAATACCTCCCAGAGATCAGGAAGCCAATAAGCTGCTGCTGTTCCGCGGCGAACGGCTCTATGAGGAAAGCGTGGGCAGGCTGCGCCAGAAGATCGAGTGGTGCCTCAATAAGTTCGAGGCGGTGCTGGATACACAGGACCCGGTGCGCATCGAAGCGGCCCGCGGCGAATTTGCCAGCGAGCTGGAGCAGTTGGAAGAAGAATTTGATTCACTGGAGTAACAGTTGGGCCTGTCTGAACTGTTACATTCATTGGATGGATAAAACATGAAAATGTAAAAAAACAGTGGACAAAAATGTTGTAACGTTATATAATATATAAGCACTTGTTGAAAAATCACCACGATTTATTGATAAGCTGCTTATAATTATGGAGACGTACCGAAGTGGTCGTAACGGGAACGACTCGAAATCGTTTTGTCCTTGACTGGGCACGTGGGTTCGAATCCCACCGTCTCCGCTTTAAAACCTCAGTGATTACTGAGGTTTTTTTGTGTGAAGCGACGAGCCAAACTGGGGAGCATGCTCACCAGCTTGGCGACCGTCGCGACCTGGTGGAGCGGAACCGGGGGGGGATTGCCATAAAATGTCATTTGTGGCAAGCTATATGAATAGGATATCAATGAGAGCCTTTTTAATGTCGGAAAGGGGCAGTGCTCATTGAAGGAATATAATCTGAATGACATCCGTCCGGGCCAGCATGCCGCCATACGCGCATTGAAATCCACTGGCCCAATGCGCCGGAGACTGCTGGATATCGGCCTGATCGAGAACACGGAGGTGGTCTGTCTGGGAAAAAGCCCGGGTGGCGATCCATCCGCATATTTAATACGGGGAGCGGTCATAGCGATCCGCTCTGAGGACTGCGCAAACATTCTTATTGACCGGATGACACAACCGGAAGATTTGTATTGCCATGAACATCCCCATAGGAGTAAGCGGACCCGGGGAGCTAAATCATATAGAATGGAGCAAACGCCCCGTGTAGTAGCACTGGCCGGAAATCCCAATGTTGGCAAGAGTACCGTATTTAATGGACTGACAGGAATGAAGCAGCATACGGGCAATTGGCCCGGAAAGACCGTGGCTAATGCCCGCGGGTACTGCGAGAGCGCAGCATATTCCTATGAAATGGTGGATATACCCGGCACTTATTCCCTGATGGCAAATTCCGTGGAGGAGGAGATCGCACGGAATTTTATATGCTTTGGCGGGCCTGACGCCGTTATTGTGGTCTGTGACGCCACATGTCTGGAACGTAACCTCAATCTTGTATTACAGACGATGGAAATATCTTCACGGGTCATTGTGTGTGTGAATATGATGGATGAGGCAAAGCGCAAAGGCATACGTATTGACATGGCGGAGCTTTCCCGTTGTCTGGGCGTTCCTGTGGTGGGAACGGCGGCGAAGCAGAAAAAAAGTCTTAAAAGCCTGATGGATACACTGGATCAGGTGATCGACGGCCGTCTGGAGTGCCATCCATACCGCGTGAAATATCCGGAGTCCGTGGAAAAGGCCATAGCCATGTTGCAGCCAGTGCTGGAGCGGTTGCTGCCACCGATGGCGGGGGCAGCGCAGGAACCGGAGCTGGGGCAGGAACCATTGCCGGAGTACACGCGGCAGCCGGAGCTGGGAACGGAGCCGGAGTCCGCGCGGCAGAATGCGCTGGGGCCACTGCCGGAATCCATACGGCAGTCAGTGCTGCACGAAAAATATGAAAAATATCTAGACAGCCGCTGGCTTGCGTTAAAACTGCTGGATCAGGATGCATCGCTTGTACATGAAATTATTGAGGTTATCGGTGAGGATATTTTTAAGAACGACACGTTTATGGAGACTTTGACGCAGGCCCAGGCTGTGGCCAGAGGAGCACGGCCGGGTTGCGGATGTACTGCACAGGGGTGTGGCGCTCAAGAGCGTGAGGCTGAGGAGTGCGCAGTAACGGCGTGTGAGGCCCAGGCTGCTAAAGCATGCGCAGCCCGGGAGTGCGCGGCCCAGGCCGAATGCCCTGGCTGTATATGCGCTCAGGAGGCCGCAAATTCCGAATATATGAAGGATGTGATCGTTTCGGCTCTGGTGAATACTGCGGAGGATATATGCCGGGATGTGGTCACATACAGCCGTCCGGATTATCGCCAGTCGGATTTGAGACTGGACCGTATACTTACATCAAAACGCACGGGATATCCGATTATGGTGGTACTGCTGGCTTTTGTATTCTGGCTGACCATCGTGGGCGCCAATTACCCTTCGCAGCTATTGGCGGATGGACTGTTTTGGATTCAGGACCGGATCACCGGTTTTTTCATGTATATCCATGCCCCGGAATGGCTTCACGGCGTACTCGTCCTTGGCGTGTACCGTGTGGTGGCCTGGGTAGTGTCCGTTATGCTGCCGCCCATGGCCATTTTCTTTCCATTGTTTACCTTGCTTGAGGATGCCGGCTATCTGCCACGCGTGGCCTATAATCTGGACCGTGTATTTAAACGCTGCCACGCCTGCGGCAAACAGGCGCTGACCATGTGTATGGGTTTCGGCTGCAATGCGGCTGGTGTGGTAGGCTGCCGTATCATCGATTCGCCCAGAGAAAGGCTTCTGGCTATACTTACCAATAATTTTGTGCCCTGCAATGGGCGCTTTCCCACGCTGATCGCTATACTGACTATGTTTTTCGTGGGAACTGCCGGCGGTCTTTGGTCATCGGTCGGATCAGCGGTACTGCTGACTGTGGTTATTGTTGCGGGAGTCCTTCTGACCTTCGTGGCTACCCGGATACTGTCCAGGACACTGCTCAAGGGCGAAGCCTCCTCCTTTACGCTGGAGCTTCCGCCTTACCGCAGGCCTCAGGCCGGTAAAGTCATCGTGCGTTCCATTTTCGACCGCACATTATTTGTACTTGGGCGAGCCGTAGTCGTGGCTGCTCCGGCAGGGGTGCTCCTGTGGATCATGGCCAATGTTACCATCGGTAACGTAAGCCTTCTAAACCACTGTGCGGCATTTTTAGACCCCTTCGCCCGTCTAATGGGGCTGGATGGTGTTCTGTTCATGGCGTTCATCCTTGGCTTTCCTGCCAATGAGATTGTCATACCCATTGCCATCATGGCCTATATGGCCCAGGGAAGCTTGTTGGAGCTGAATAATCTGGATGCGATGAAAGCGCTGTTTGCGGCCAATGGCTGGACGTGGATCACCGCCGTCAGTACGATGATTTTCTCGCTGATGCACTGGCCCTGTTCCACAACGCTGCTGACGATAAAAAAAGAAACAGGAAGCTGGAAATGGACGGCTCTGGCCGCGGCCATACCGACAGTTGCGGGAATCGTTTTATGTATGATGTTTACAGCCATAGCCCGGCTGTTTATGTAAAATATAAAAAGTTTATCGGGGCGGGCCAAATACAGCCGCCGCACCATGGATCATTATCGTCAATGGTGTGGCGGCCGTTGCGTTTATTTGCCGTCTTCTGCAACAATATCTTCCAGTACACGGATCAGATCCTGCATGTTTTCGATGCGTACATTACGCTCCAGTATGCAGTTTTTCAGATTTATAGAAAGAGTTTCAAACTTTTCCCGGATCTGGGGGGAAACATAAGATGCCATGGTATCACCTCATTTTATTATTTTACAAACATATTTTCCACATAGCTGCGCATTTCATCGTGGCTGTTGATCTGCCGGGCTTCATTGACAATGGATTCCTTTTCGCTTTCCGGGAGCTGGGCAAAGTGGTTTAAAACGTCCGAATGCATGGCCAGCTCCATCGTAAAGCCGATGGGTAATTCTTCATTATTGATCATAATATCACCTCGCAGGAGTAGTATGTGGAAATGTAAGCTTTTTTATACATGAGCAAAAATTATACCTTACCGCGCGAAGCGCGCCCATGCGTAGCATTAACTTTACGCGTGCCCGAAAGGGCATAATTTTTGAATCAAAATAGTATCAAAAAAGCCGAAACCCAAGTATTGTCCTGGTTTCGGCCATACAAAAAGCAGATAATGGGAATCGAACCCACCTCTCCAGCTTGGGAAGCTGGCGTTCTACCGATGAACTATATCTGCATGCGACTATTATAGCACGTAGTTTTCCGAAAGTCCAGCCTTGATTTTCATTTTTTATTTTTAATTTTGTAACAACAAAACGCAAAAATATGCCACAGGCGGTGAAAATTATGTTACAATAGTATTAAATATGCAGGGTAAATCCATTGATATCCGATAATGGCTGAGGCCCTGGAAGTTTTCAGTATTTTATGATAATACATATATAAAGGACGGATACATTATGACAGAATTAGAGAAAGTATTGAATGCCATGAGCGGGGAAAGTGACGAAATTGTTCACAACACACAGACACGTAAAGATTTTGAGGAGCTGTTGATGATGTATACGGGGGCCATCCGGGAGGTGCGCACGAAGCTGGAGGTACTCAATGATGAATTTCAGATACGAAGCCAGAGAAATCCCATTCGCTACATCAACAGCCGGATCAAGAAGCCTTCCAGTATTTTGGAAAAGATGTACCGCCGGAATTACCCGGTGAATCTGGAATCTTTAAAGGAGAATATGCATGATATTGCCGGCATCCGCGTGATCTGCGCTTACGGATCGGATATTTACGCGATTGCGGAAATGCTTATGAAGCAGGATGATGTGATGGTGCTCATGGTCAAGGATTATATACAAAATCCCAAGCCCAACGGCTACCGGAGTCTTCATCTGGTGATCGAAATCCCGGTGTTTTTCTCCGACAAAAAGCAGTTTATGAAGGTGGAGGTGCAGATCCGCACGATGGCCATGGATTTCTGGGCCAGCCTGGAGCATCAGCTCCGGTATAAAACCGACGGTAAGCCCAGCGAGGACATTTCCAATGAGCTGCGGGATTGCGCCGAGATCATCCATGAGACGGATGCACGGATGGAAAGTATTTATAAAAAGATGCAGACGATGTAATTAAAAAACCCTGAGAGATGATGGTTAATTGAATCTTTCAGGGTTTTTGTTTCCTTTTTTTACAGGCGGGTAGGGCATTGCAATATCTGTCCGTCCCAAAATGTAATCGATACTTGTATTATAAAACTCAGCTATAAGTATCAATGTGTCAACCGGAATGTTTCGGTCACCACTTTCATAGTGGGAATAAGTTCTTTGTGTCATATGCAAATATTGAGCAATTTGTGCCTGAGTTAAGTCATGGTCTTCACGTAAATTGCGCAGTCGCTCATATTTCATTTAATATCACCCCACCATAAGTATATGTTAGTCCAAACTGGACTATTATCTTTTAGCCCAGCCTGGTCTGCACTTTTTATTCAAAATTTACAAGAAAGTAGACATTTTAAAACGCTATTGAAATTTAGCCCAAAATGGGCTAAAATAATTCTCAGACGGCAAATAACAGGATATGCCAAAATGGAGGGATGTTATGTCAAAATTTTCTCAGGACCTGGAAACATACATGCTAAAGTCCGGGTTGACCGAGAAGCAGCTCGCAAAAATCAGCGGTTTTCCACGGAGTTATATTGCGTTGATGAAAAATGGGCACCGTGTATCCGTGGATATCGTGAAGCTTAAAAAGCTTCTGGAAGCGCTGAACCTCTCACCATATGAGTACGAGGAGCTGTGGGATGCCTACCTGATGGCCCGGTACGGGAACGAATTTTATGAGCTTTCCAGGAATATGGTTTCTTTCATCGAAAGCTTTGGGCGGATATCCAAACTATCGATCAAATCCAGCTTTAATCACGAAATACCGGAGGTGCGCACGATCGATAACCGCGTGGACCTGGAATTTTTTGTGAAAGCGGTCATTGAGCAGGAGGCGCTTAAAACGGATGGGTATATACGCCTGATCGTCCAGGAGGATTTTTCTTTCTTATTCAATTTATTGCCTTCCATATGCCGGACAAACAGTAAAATGCCTGTGGAGCATATTGTGTGCCTGGAAGGCAATGACACACAAAGTATTAAGGAGCAGTGCTATAATCTGAAAACTCTGGGAAAGCTGCTTCCCATACTTTTGAGTGGCGATGAAAATGGTTATGAAATTTATTACTATTATGATAAGATTTCATCTCATTTTTCCACATCCGCATTAATGCCATATCTCATAATCACGAGTACGTATGCCATTAATATTTCCACAAATATGGAATATGCCATGATTTCCCGGGAACCGGAATCCCACCGGCTTTTTCTCAGGCTTTTCGATGAACGGAAGAAAATATGCCGGAAAATGCTCTGCAAGATTCCCACAGGTACACATATTTTTGAGTATTATATGAAAAAACGTCCGGATACCGAAAATGTATATACGATCGGCAGCCAGCCATGCTTTGGCGTATTTCCGGTGGATGCCATGGTCGAAAAATATTTTTCGGGGCAGGATGGTAAGCTCATGGAAATGATCCTTGCCGTTCTGAAGCAAAACCGTGAGATTTACGGCGCCACTCAGACGATCACATCCTATTTTACAAAGTCAGGTATTACCCGATTGATGGAGCAGGGGATTATCCAGGAGCTCCCACGGGAAATATATATACCTTTGAAGCCAGAGGACAGGAAGCTTCTTTTGCACATGCTGATCACAGCCATTAAAAGTGACAGCTATAAAGCATACCTGATCAACGACGAAAAGTTTGCCTATCCAGAGGAACTGCTGATGACGACCTATAATTTTGCAATGGTCGATATTATCTATATGTCAAATAATATAGAAACCCGCTTTATTTTGGAGGAGCAGAGCCTGGCCCGGAGTATCTATGGTTTTCTTGAAAAACTCAAGGACGGTATCATCGTTTATGACAGTGAAAATACGCTTGCCTATCTTGAGTCTGTTTACGAGTCTTTTTAATTATCGACAATATTCATTCTTTTGCGCGCTGGATCAATATCTGTGCTGCGGTTAGATTTATACTATTTTGGCTGGTTGGGCTGTCTCTTAAATGTAGATTGTAATTTAGGAGATAGCCTTTTTTCGACATGCTGTAATAATGTGTCGACATAAAAATAATGCAAACGTTACAATCCTGAGTTATAATAAAAAAGAAATTAAGATTCCGGTAATTATCACGGCAACCTCAAAAGGCCGTTTGGATTTCATTTCTTATTGGCAGCATTCTGCTTTGTAACCACGTGATTCATAAAAATACCCATAATTTACCATTGCCTGTAACATTTATTGTAACATATTGTACTCCATCTGTGACTCTATTAAAATTAAAACAGTATACATACAGGAGGAAAAGATATGAAAAAAAGAAAGATTTTGCCGTTGCTTTTGAGTTTTTGTATGCTGCTTGGCATACTGCTGATGCCGGTACAGGCAGTTAAAGCCTCATCGGCGGTCAATGCAAATGATGAGATTCTTGAGGCACGCAAGGGTATTTTACAAGTGGCGGCCATGGTAAAGGCTGATGGAAATGAGCTTTTTTACATGCATGTGGGAACCGGTTTTCTTATTGGCGGAGACGACGGTGCACAAACAGTGATCACGAATTTTCATGTGGCCCATGCACTTGATGAGGGCAGCGCGAGGGCTATGGCCCAGGAATACTATGGTGTCAGCGAGAACGCCAAGCTGGAACTGGAGCTGCGGATTATTGTCAAGAGAGATGTCCTTATTGGCGCAACGATTGTGAATGAAAGCCAGAAAGCGGACTTTTCTATATTAAAATTATCACAGCCCATCTATGACAGAACGCCTCTGACACTGGCAGACAGTAACAGTGTGGTAACGACTCAGGAAGTTTTTGCACTGGGATTTCCGGGGATCGTACAGGATATTCAGACCGATGGAATATATACATCAGAGGATGTTACTGTAACAAGTGGTATCGTTTCAAAAACATCGGATGTGACACTGTTGGACGTACCAATTCCATGCATCACTCACTCTGCAAGATTAGCTGAGGGAAATTCCGGCGGCCCGCTGTTGGATAAAAATGGTTGTGTTATTGGCGTTAATACGATTATCAGTAATGATCAGAACAATAATAATGACTACTTTTTCTCCACTCAGATCACGGAAGTGAGAGAGGTTCTGGATGCCCTCGGTATCGAATACAAGTCCGTTGGCGGAACAAGTGCGGCAGAACAACCGCAGCAGCCGTCAGATGCAGAAAGCCCGGAGGAGACACTGGCGCCTGCAGAAACCTCTGCTCCCACACCGGAGACGGAGCCGGAAGCCAATCCGCTTCTGAATGACTTAAAGGCGGCTATTGATGAAGCCAATGCGGTTTCTCTGGATCAAATGACTGAGGAGAGTGTGGATAATTTCAAAAAGGCTCTCAACGCAGCGGAAGCAGTATATCGGGATACCGGAGCGTCGGATTCGGATATACAAAAGGCGATTACAGATTTAAAGACAGCGCAGAATGGACTTGTGGAAGCTAAGGGAATGGATTCCATGATGATCATAATCATTGCAGGTGCAGCAATCGTAGTTATTATTATCGTAGTGATCATCATTATCGCAGTATCCTCCAGCAGGAAAAAGAAAAATGCGATTAAAACAGCCCCAGGCCATCCGGTTTCCGGAAAAAATGGTATGGGAAATGGTCCGACACCGGGTATGCCCGGCGGTACCCCTGGAGGGCCACATCCAGGCGGGCCGAATAATGGTTGGAATCCACAGCAACCGCAAGGCGGTTTCCAGCCAAATCCCCCATTTGGCAATCCGGCGTCGTATAATGCAGGCAGCGATGGCTCTGCCGAGACAAGCGTACTTAATGACGGTGCAGGCGAGACGACACTGCTCAGTGGCGGTGCCAATCTTCCGACAGCATATCTTATGAGGAAAAAGAACAGCGAGCGCATTACCATTTCAAAACAGGTATTTAAGATCGGCAAAGAAAGACGACGCGTCGATTATTGTATATCGGATAATAGCAACGTCAGCCGTTCGCATGCGGATGTGGTCTATAAAAACGGCGCTTTCTATATTGTAGATAATAACGCAACCAACGGAACTACTGTCAACGGAACCACCGTCGGCGGCGGTCAGGAACGTAAGCTTATGAATGGCGACGTGATCCGGCTGGCTGATGAAGAATTTAAGTTCCAGCAAAATTAGGTGGATGAGCATATGGATTTTATGATTGCGGCACACAGTGACGTAGGAATAAAAAAGAATACGAATCAGGACTCATTACTCGTGAAGGTCGCACAGACAAACCTGGGAAGGGTTTGTCTGTGCATTGTCTGTGACGGTATGGGGGGACTGTCCAAAGGAGAGCTGGCCAGCGCTTCGGTGATCCGGGTATTTGACCGGTGGTTTGAGGTGGAATTTCCACAACTGTTATCCGGCGGCTTTCATCCGGATGACCTGAAGCTTCAGTGGGATAACATTGTCCTGGAGCAGAACCGGATATTGTCCGAACATGCCGCGCGCAGCGGCACGCGGATGGGAACGACCATCGTGGCGCTGCTGATCATAAAGGATCAGTACTTTATTATGAATGTGGGCGATTCCAGGGCTTATCTGCTGGATGAAAGCCAGATCCAGCTTCTGACAAAGGACCAGTCCTTTGTTCAATACGAGATGGATCTGGGGCATATTACATGGGAGGAGTCTTTAAACCACCCTCAGCGCAACGTGCTGATGCAGTGCGTGGGCGCTTCAGAGGTGGTCATGCCGGATTTTTATACAGGACCGGTGCGGGCGGATACTCTGTTTCTGCTGTGCAGTGATGGCTTCCGCCATGTGATTTCTCCCCAGGAAATATATGAACGGTTAAATCCGAACATCTGTACAAGTGAACAGATGATGAAGGACAATGCCACATATCTTACAGAGCTCAACAAAGGACGGCGGGAAGTTGATAATATTTCCGTAGCTGTTGTCCGAACATGTCAGGGGGCGTAGACAATGCTGGAAATCGGTTCCATCGTCGA
Source organism: Lachnospiraceae bacterium (assembly GCA_902363555.1). Taxonomy (GTDB): domain Bacteria; phylum Bacillota; class Clostridia; order Lachnospirales; family Lachnospiraceae; genus Catenibacillus. Next base: position 474,870 of record CABJAM010000004.1, read on the forward strand.
TGGAAAATATAAGGTACTCAATAAGATCGGCCAGGGCGGCATGAGCGTTGTCTATCTGGCACTGAACGAGCGGGCAAACAAGACGTGGGCCATAAAGGAAATACGTAAGGATGGCGTGCAGGACTTTGCCACAGTCAAACAGGGGCTTATTGCAGAAACAAATATACTCAAAAGTCTGAACCACAAGTATCTGCCCAGTATTGTGGATGTGATCGACGACCGGGATACTTTCCTGATCGTTATGGATTACATCCAGGGAAAATCATTGAACACTGTATTGAGAGAAAGTCTTGAACATGAGGCACTGCCTATCTTTGTAGATGATGTGATATCGTGGGGAAAGCAGCTTTGCGATGTCCTCTACTATCTACATACCCGGCCAAACCCTATTATTTACCGGGATATGAAGCCGGCCAACGTGATGCTCAAGCCGGATGGGGAAATTTGTGTTGTCGATTTTGGTACAGCCCGCGTGTTTAAAACCGGAAATACGGAAGATACCACATGCCTGGGCACACCGGGCTATGCGGCGCCGGAGCAGTATGGGGGAAATGGCCAGAGCCGGCCCCAGACAGATATTTATAACCTGGGGGCAACCCTTCACCATCTGATCACTGGAAGAAATCCGGCGGCCACACCTTTTAACTTTCCGAAAATAACGCAGTGCCGGCCCACCCTGCTGGAAGAAACACCCAGAGATTTAAGGGGCAGGCTTTTAGGGCTGGAAATGATCATTGATAAATGTACGCAGTATGACATTGCAAACCGGTATCAGTCCTGCGCCGAGCTCAAGTACGATCTGGAGCATCCCGAGGAGCTGGGGCTGCCTTACCGGAAAAAACTGAAGCAGAAAATGGCTTCATTTGCCAGTTGTGCCGGTCTGGCCGTAATCCTGGGGGCGATTTCCCTCTTTGGAATGGGAATGGAAAGCAATACCCAAAAAAGCGGCTATGATTATTACATAGACAGTGCTTCCACCGCCTCCACTGCGGAAAAGCTGGAAATGTACAAAAAGGCCATCGCTCTGAATCCCACAAAGGAGGATGGCTATTTAAAAATGCTGGAAGCCATGCTGGATGACAATGATTTTTCCACCCAGGAGGATGTAACACTCATATCCGTCCTCAATTCCCGGGATAATGGACGGGATAAGGATAATAAAACCTATTTCCAGGCCAATAAAAGCGGCTATGTGGAATTTTCCTATCAGCTTGGGCTGGCCTACTATTACTCCGTGGGCAGCAGCGGTGATAAATCCTCGGCCGTAGGCTGGTTTAAAAACGTCACGGACGCGGATATGAGCCAACTGGATTTTGGCGAAAATGACCGCTATAAAGAAGCCTGGCAGGCCCGGGCCGAAATACTTGGAAAGATCAGCAGTTATTATAAAAATAAAATTGGAGCCACAAACAAGGCCGGTGACGCGGAGGTTTCTTACAGTGATTATTGGTATGATCTGATGTCCTTATTTGATTCCGGAGTGGCCGGGCAGGATAATGTGATCACAGAGCTGCGCCTGTATAACGAGATTGTTTACCAGATCTATACACGGACCGTGGAATTTCGCAATGAAGCCGGTATCAGTCAGGCATCCATGGAAAAGGCGTTGGATGATATCACAGCCCGAATGGCGGGGATGCTCCTGGACAATAACCGCCAGGCGCAGGAGCTGAAAGCGACCATTGAGGAAAATATCGCCATGGCGAGAAAGAACATCAAAGCTACCTTTTCAACCGACACGCCAGGTGATAATGAAGGCGCTCGAAAATCGGGCGCAGCCGATGATGATGTTACCAACGAAGACGCAGCCAGCGAGGACTCTGCTCAAGGGAACGCTGCCAAAGGAGGGGATAGCTGATGAGTTCGCAGAATTTTGAACAGATGGTCAATATATACCATGGGATTTATGTTTACTGTGGTATTGCCGCCATCGTATTCCTGATCCTTGCGGCGGTGCTGTTCGTATTACTGAAAATTCCCCGTATCTTCAGCGAGCTGACCGGCCGGGGTGCAAAGAAAGCTATCCAGGAAATGGTGGAGGAAGGCACAGCCACCGGCAACCTGACCTCCCGCAAGATCGGAGAGGATGGCCGCCGCCATCGCAAAAAGGCCAAAACTGGTGCGCTGGGCACTGCCCGTTTACGCCGCCGTACCGGACTTACAGGAAGTCTTACGGGAAATGGCATGGGCACGGCGGCCGCGGACAGCGTAGTTACTTCGCCGGCGGGGGCCGCAGCAGCAGCCGCTGCGGCCATGCCGCAAAATGCTATACCGATTTCCAGCGGCGCTATACTGGAGCCGGCGTCCGGCGCCCTGTTCGCTTCTGAAAGCGGAATGTCGGCAGTGGCGGCCGCAGGTGGATATGGCGGCGCTGCGTCCATGAATATGTCGGAAAACTATGGTGCTGCGCCCGCGGATGTACTAAATAACTACGGTGATGCGCCTACGGATGTATTAAATAACTATGGGGATGCGCCCACGGATGTATTAAATAACTACGGAGGTGCGCCCACAGATGTGCTAAATAATTACGGGGCTGCGCCTGCGGGTGCGTTAAACAACTACGGGGCTGCACCTGCGGACGTGCTAAATAGCTATGGAAGTGCAGCCATGGATATGACGTTGGGGAACAGCTTTGCGAACAGCGAAACTATGGTGATGGATCATATGCCGCCAGCCGGCGGGTTTATGGTGCTGCGGAGTATTGTGGAAATACATACGGATGAGGTGATATGAGATGAAGACGGGAAAATTGAAGGATAAAAAACTATTATATATCGCCATAGGCTGTTTGATTGTATCTTCGCTCACCGTCATGGCATCCCCTTATGTGGATATTGAAGGCACAGTCCATCAGAAGATATTAAGCTATATTATTGGAATCTTGTTCTGGATAAGCCTGATCTGTGGATGGACATTATGGTTTGGCCTGAATTGGACACTAAAGAAAAATGGCAGCTTCTCAAAGAAAAAAGAACGTTTGCCGGGAATATTAAGATTTTTTTCGACACCGCAGGCAATCGTGAGTGATTGCATATTTATCATCAGTATTATTTTAGTACTGCTGAGCGGACTGCATATTATAAATAGCAGTATTGTTGAAATGATAAGTGTGACAATAATGCTTATAACCTTCCATTTACATTACATATTTAATGGAAAAGTATATATTTATTTAACATGTAAACGAGAGCATTTGAGAGAACAAGTTAAAGGAGCAAATGTATGAAAAAAAGAACTTTTTTTCAGCGGATATTGGCCTGGGTATTAACGCTTATTATGGTCATCGGAGCAGTCACAGTGCCAGGCGTAAATACTTTGAAGGCAAATGCGTCTGCGGTCGATGAGACTGTTGGAGAATCCGTGCCACAGAGTAATGTCGGGGATGATACCGGCACGTCACCGGACACCTCAGGCGCAGAAAGCTATACGGTTGAAATACTACCCGGAAGTAATACTACATACTTTCCGGAAGAGCCTGTAACACTGACGGCACAGATAAAAAACAGCAGCGGAAATATTATTCCATTGGATGGGATAAATGTGACATGGAGTATTGCCGCTGGGGCAGATCATGCTGTGCTCAGTGCTTCTACAGGTCCTTCCACAAATCTGACCGTCAATAAAAATGTATCAGGGAATACAGAGATTTCAATCAAGGTTGAGTGTTTAAATGGAGATGCATCTATAAAATGTGATACTCAGCAAAAGATAACCACATCCGTGCGGGATACTGTCACTGTGAGTGGTAAAGTTTATGACAGCTATGCTCCGGGAGATGCACAAACAGCGCTTGCAGGTGCTGAAATTACTTTTGAACAGACGGTCGCACAGATCAATCGGCAGGTAAAAAAGACTACCGGAAATGATGGCAGTTATACTGTGACGCTTTATAAGGATATTTCATATACAGTGCGTATAACAAAGAGTGACTATAAGGAATTTAGTCAGGCGGATTTAAGTTTCCAAGCCGATACGAGTAATTATGATTTAAATATGGATATATCCGGAAGTGTGGTGATCAGCGGTGAAAGTGAAATTTTAGTTGATCAGACGACACAGTTGACAGCTGCGGTTACCGGAAGTCTTGGAGATGTTGCATGGGAAATTACATCTGCAAATAAGGGAGATGCAGTCATTACCCCGGTCGCTGGTAACGGCGGTGTAAAGGCCGATTTTTTTGCTTCTAAAGCGGGAACCTATGAGCTGCAGGCTTCGGCCCATGGCGTTGTATCTGACAAATTTTCAATTACTGTAAAAAAGAAGACACCGACGCTTGATGTGAGCATTAATCCCGAAAAAGATGGCAATTGGTATAGTGGTGTAGCAATTAATGCCACATTGAAGGATGGCGACAAAAAGCTGGCAAATCAGACGATAGACGTATATATTGATGATGCCAAAGTCGGTTCGGTGACAACAGATGATAAAGGTGCCGCAACATATACATGGAAAGAGAATAAAGGTGTCGTTAAAAACGAATACAGTATCCGTGTAAAATATGATGGTAATTCTGATTATTATAGCGAAGCATCCTGGGGATCTGATAAATATTCATTGAGTAAGCTGGGCCAGTCATTTGAATTTGATGGCAGTAATACAGTAGAGAAGCTGACCTACGGCGATGTTTATTATATCAAATTAAAAGATATATTGCCGGATAGTACTGTATCTGAATCGGATCGAGAAAAATATAAGGCATCGGAGAGTTTTTCATTTGAAGTGAATGAGGCCGGAAAAGACTTTATCAATGTGGGAGCTTTTGATCCCGAAAAAGGTGGTTATCCTGTCAGCGTGATTAAGGGCGGCGCTGCTGATGTAAAGATTACTGTGATTCAGGAGGCCAATGAATTTTATAATGAATCCCGAAAGGAATTGACCATCAGCGCTGTCAATAAAAAGGAAGTTGGATTAACAAATATTAAGGCTGAGGATAAGACCTATGATGCTAAGTTAGATAATATTATAGTAACGGCAGAATTGGATACAGCAGATATATTAAAAGTCGATGAAAACACGGCAGCGGGAGTAAAAAAACTAAGTATAAACACCGGTGAAGTGATTAACGCAGATGCAGGGAAGCAGGCTGTGGCGGCAAAGTTTGAAATTCCCAAGGTACTTGCCGATAAGTACACTTTGAAAAATAATGGTGTAATTCCGGACAATACGGTTTTTGTTGACATAAAACAAGCCCCCTTAAGCTTGGCATTGGGGGATGCAAGTATTGAGTTTACTCGTATTGCTGATGTTTTAAATCCTCCGTATGATAAAATTATTAATGTAACAGTCAGCGGATTTTTTGGAGGGGATACATCGGAGAATCTCAAAGATTTTCAATTGCCCAATGTTTATATTGATCAAAGCGTTATAAAAACTATAGGCCTCAGAGTAGGCGAAAACTATCCAATGGCACTAAAGGCGGAAACTGGTTCGGGTAATCCTACGAATAATTATTACTTTGATTTCGTCAATCAGAGTGCCGGAAAATTAACGCTGCTTGCGGAGCAAGTTTCGGAGTATGGAGATTATGTTTCTTATACTGGTGGCACAAACACTTCAAAAGGTGATGATTTGATTTATTATGGTGTTGGACAGTCAGTTGCTAAATTTGCAATACAGCAGGACAAGCGGGAGAATTATTCTAAAATTATGCTTTCTCAGGATGGCCAGAAGGCAGTAGATATTACGGAATCAGGGGTAATCTTGAACCCAGAGCTTTCTGAAATAACCTATACGATTTACTTGAGTAACGAGGACGAAAGTAAAAAAACAAGTGAGTTTAGTCTTCCGGATTTTAAGCAGGATGCTACTAAACCGGACGTCAGTATTAAGATTTCAGAAAATGAAAAAGGATTTGATAAGTTCCTGAAAACACTAACCTTTGGATTATATTCGAATAAAAGGTTGAAGGCGTACATAACAGTATCTGATCCCGTAGTAGATAAGCTGTCTTCTGGTGTAAGCAGTTGGTCTTATTACGTTGCAGAAGTAAAGACTGATGTGGAATTTACACCTCAGTCGACGAACGGTACGCTGACTGAACAGGAATTTAGAACACAATTTCCTAATGCTTCTTTTGAAGTAAGCAAAGATTCTAATCTGGAAAAGACTATTGACATAGGAAATGAAGAGGAGAGTAATAACTATATTGTCTTTGTCATTGCCACAGATAAAGTGGGAAACAGTTGTTTGTACGGATCTAATGGTATGATAATCGAGCATATCATACCAAGTAATATATTGATTGACTATGCAGATGGATCAAGCTATTACTTAGATGGTCAGAAAGAATATTTTCAAGGGAATGTAAATCTTAAAACTACGGTGATTGAAAATACAGAAGGCGTTTTCTCTGGTATTGCATCCGTGAAGTATAAAGTTAAGATGGATGGGGAGGTTGTCAAAATTGAGGGAAGTGATGAAAATGATGATAAGGAAATTTATTGCCAAGAAGCTCCGGATACAACCTTACAGGATTTAAAAGAAAAATATTCTACAGTAGTAATACCTAAGTCTTCAGAGGATTCTCAAGTGACTATTAATCAGGCGACTGGTAGTAAAGAAGTAGAAGTTATCTTTACGGCCACAGATTTTGCAGGAAATGAACTGGTGAAGACGAAGGAATTTGTAATTGACCCAGTTGCTCCTGAGATTAAAAACGTACTGAGTTCAGAAAATAAGGTTCAAAATGGTAAATACTATAACAGTGATGTGACTCTTAATACGGAGATTAAAGAAAGGTTCCTTAATATTGATGAAGGTATCGTTTATAAAATCAATGGTGAGGTTGTAACGCTGCAAGCTTTGCGCAATGCTGTTGCAGCTGATGCAAAGAACAATATTTATGGTGTGAGTGAGGTTTCAGTAAATCCCGGTCCTGAAGAGTCCGCGCGAGATGATACTTCTGTTACTACTATAAAGTTGACATTTTCAGCAGAAAATAATTATCATATTTCAGTTTCTGTAAAGGATAAAAGCAGGAATCATGCAGAACAGGAACTTGATGACTTTGTGATTGATAAGACAGCACCCGAGGCAAGCATTACCTATTATAGTAATGGCAGTGGCAATACCTTTGGAGCAGGAACAAATGCTGAGAGCATAACTTATCTTGGCGAGAATTACTCGTCATTCACAGTATTAATAACCGTTGAAGAATTAAACTTTGCAAGTGGTGAAAGCGTAAATGCTAAATTTAGTATTGGCGCTACGGATTCTTCCGGTAAAGAACTCACAGAGGATCAAAATACTGAAATTGCAAAAATTATTGACGGGTATATAAATAACGCAAAGCTTGTTAAATCATGGACACCCCCAGGAAAGGACAGTATTCAATATACATACATGGTGGAAATAGACAAGGATGCTAATTATACGTTTGATTTTGATTACACTGATTTGGCTGGGAATAAGCTGAAAGAAGCAGTAATAGAGAAAGGATATGTGACACTGGATACAAAACGTCCTACAGGAACGGTTACCGTTAATAATCTGGAAAATTTGGAGGCTAAGAAAAACAGTTGGGCCGATTATTTTCTAGATGCAATTACGTTTGGATATTTTGGTAAGAAAAATGTAAATGTAAAAATGGATAGTGCCGATGTTACCGCTGGTGTTAAATCAACCCACTACTATACCACAAGTCAGTTAATGAACAGGAGCCAGCTGGAAGCTCTGAGTGAAGACAACTGGCGGGAATACACAAAGGATTCGCAGGTTCAATATGATGCTAACCAGAACATTATCGTATATGAGCGAGTCGAAGACAACGCCGGAAATGTAGAATATTACAGTACCGATAACGTAGTCATTGATGATGTAAAGTCTGAAATTGCCATAACCGTAGAACCGGTCGAACCCGCCCGCAACAAAGGCATTTATAATGAATCTGAAATCAAAGGTTTTAACATTAAAGTGGAAGACCCTGCGGTTGCCAATAATTCGTCTTCCTACGCCGGTATAAAGTCTATTGAGTACAAGCTTACAGCAACCAGTGACACGGGAGAAAAAATCGTAATGACCGGAACAGACAATGAGCCTTATGTTCCATTGGAAGGCTTTAATGGAACAAATTCAGGTGATCATCAAAAATGTTATGAAGGATTTGTAAAATTAAAGCCAATAACCGGTCACAGCTATGTGTACGTTTTGGAAGTACGTTCGGAAGATTGGTCTGGCAATACCAGCAGGGCTGAATCAGTTCCCGTTATTGTCGATTCGATAAGCCCTGAAATCAATAATACCTATCCCGAAGAGGACATGCTCAACGGAAAATATTACAATAAAGATGTAGAGCTGACCACCACGATTAAGGAACGCTACCTGGATATTAAAAAAGACGTTACCTACGAAATAAACGGAGCGAATGTAACGTTGGAACAATTGCAGGCACGCAAAGAAGAGTACGGCGTATCCTCTGTGACTATAAATCATGAGTCCGATGATACGAAAAGAAACGATGAATCTGTATCTACTATAAATGTCGTATTCCATGCGGATAATGAGTATGTGGTTTCCACGTCAGTACTAGACAAAGCGGGCAATAGCAACAGCACGACTGCGTACAATTTCGTCGTAGACCAAACCGCCCCCGAAGCCACCCTGACCTATTACAGTTACGGCAAAGGCGACACCTTCGCCGCTGGAACAGGACCGGATAACATCGCATATCTTGGCGATAAATACAGCTCCTTCAAGGTAGAGGTCACCGTAGAAGAATTAAACTTTACCACTGGCGGCACAGTGAACGCCGACTTTACAGCTACAGCTAGAGATTCACAGGGGGATGTTCCCGGTGAAGGTACAGAGAACGATTTAAGTTCAGAACTGACCAATTACACAGCCAACGGCAAAAACGCCACATCCTGGAGCAATACCGGGGAAACTACCCATAAATATTCGGTGGATGTTAAAAATGATGCCAACTATACCTTTGATTTTGACTACACCGACCTTGCGGGCAATCCGCTGAAGGTGAAGGTAAATACAGGCTATGTCACTCTGGATAAGGTAGTGCCCAACGGAACCGTGACCATCAACGGTCTTGTCAACGGCACCGGCGAAAATGGCGGAGAAAGTCAGAGCTGGATCAACAGCTTTATTGAAACGATTACCTTTGGTTTATTTGGCAAAAACAATATGTCCGCAACATTGGAAAGCGATGACGCTACGGCAGGCGTAGCCAAAACGGAATACCTGTATACGTCTCAATTCCTGACGAAAGACGCATTGGCCGGACGCACAGACTGGACCGGTTACAACGGTACTGTACCACTTCCTGCGAATCAGAACGTGATCGTTTATGAAAAGGTCACAGATAAAGCGGGCAATGTGGAATATTACAGTACACAAAACCTGGTGTCGGATAACGTCGATCCGGCTCCGCAGGTGACCATAACACCATCGTCGCCGGCATGGGGCAAGGGTGTTTACAGCGCCAGTGATAATCCGGGCTTTGACATTGTAGTGACTGACCCGGTAGTGAACGAGGCATATTCCGGATTGAAGGAGATTACATACAAAATTGTCAATGGAGCCAATGGCGATACGGAAAGCGGCACACTGGCCACCTTTGCGAAGGATGCCCATCAGCAGTCCTGGAGCGGACATGTCTCCATCGACCCGGTACGTTTTTACAGCAACGACGTTCAGGTTACTGTTTATGCTTCCGACTGGTCGACTAATGAAGCTACTTCGGAAATGGTACAGTTGAAGGTGGATAACAAAGCACCCATTGTAAGATTTGATATGTCCATTGGGGATGTGTTAAACGGAAAATACTACAAAAACAATAAAACATTGACGATCACCATAGATGAGCGGAATTTTGACCCATCCTACACACCGACAGTAACCTCCACCGCCGGCGGTGGATACAGCTTCAGCGGCTGGTCTACCAATGGAGAAATTACCACAGGCACGATCACCTTCAGCGGTGACAGCGACTATACGGTCACCTTTGATTGCTACGACCTGGCGGGTAATAAATCCAATACAGAGCGGCAGGAGGAATTCACCGTAGACAAGACATTGCCGGTAATCAATGTTTCCTATGATAACAACAGTGCATCCAATGGAAACTACTATAAAGCATCCAGGACAGCAACAGTTACGATCACGGAGCATAACTTCCGTGCTTCTGAGGTGCGCGTGACCACCACCGCAGCTTTAGACGGTAAACCCATTACCGCGCCTACGGCAGGGGGCTGGTCCTCCTACGGCGACCGGCATACGGCTGTGATCAGCTATCCGTCGGACGGCGACTATACCTTTGATATAACCTACACCGATCTGGCTGGAAATGCTTCCGCAGATTACGCAGTGGACAGCTTTACCGTGGATCTGACAAATCCGGAAATCGAAATTACCGGAATTAAGGATAAATCCGCAAATAAAGGAACCGTAGCGCCAGTTGTCTCCTTTACGGATGTGAATTTCGCATCGGAGGATGTGGCCCTCACCCTGACCGGAGCCAATAAAGGCAAGGTTCCGGTGGATGGTATGGTCAGCCGTGCCAACAGAAATAACGGAACCACAGTGACCTTTAAGAACTTTGGCAAGGACATGGATGATATTTACACACTGACGGCAAAGACCACGGATAAGGCGGGCAATGAAACCTCAAAGAGTATTACATTTTCTGTCAACCGTAACGGTTCGACCTACGAAATCGACAGTGCGACTCAGGAAATGCTAAAGAGCGGATTTACCAATAATCCGAAGGATATCATCATTAAGGAAATTAATGTGGATACCCTGGAGTTTATCGAAATTACTTACAGTAAGGACGGTAAAGTTGTAAAGCTTAAAGAGGGAACGGACTATACCGTGAAATCTGAGGGCGGCGAAGGCCAGTGGAAGAAATATACCTACACGATCAAAGCCAGCTGCTTTGAGGAGGAAGGTGAATATTCCATTAATATTTATTCGGAGGACCGGGCAAATAATACAACAACAAATAAGGTGAAGTCAAAGAGCATCGAATTTATTGTGGATAAGACACCGCCGACGGTAAGTATTGCCAACCTGGAAAACCGGGGGCGTTACAGAGAGGATGTTCATCAGTTTACATTAAGCGTCAAGGATAACACGGTTTTATCCTATGTGGAACTATATATTGACGGCGAGCTGGTCCGCACATACAGCGGAGACGAGCTGACCGTTGTGGACGGAGTCATCACGATCGATGTGGACAGCAGCACAAGCTATCAGAATATTAAGCTGGTGGCCTATGATGCGGCCGGTAACCCCACCGACCCCATTGAGTACGAGGTTCTTGTAACATCCAGTTGGTGGGTTCAGTTCTTTATGAATAAACCGTTATTCTTTGGCTGTATCGCGGCGATCGTGGTCGTGGCAGCAGGCGCAGCTTTACTCGTTGTGAGAACTAAAAAACGTAAAAGTCATTAAAATTTAAAGGCCAGAAGACAGGCTTATGCAGGGGAGACAGCACATGTCTCTCCTGTATAAAAGAAGATTGTAGTACAAGTATATTGGGAAGAAGCAGGATTATGGCAAAAGTAAAAATGGATCATCAGTATATTTCGTATATTTTAGAAGATAACAGCAGCTTTTTTCTGACAGGATATAAAGTGATAAATAAGCAGGAGGGGCTGGGCCTGCTTCCATGCAGAAAAGTTATGTTTAATGGATGTATAAAGCTTTTATATGCCGTTTCAGATCTTGTATCCGTAGCTTCTGCGCTCGATGGCTGGGATACTTCCGAAACGTTGATCTATATGCGAAGACTGGCTCAAAGTATTATGGAAATAAAAGAAAATGGTTTCTTGCAGTTGGAGACGGTGGAGTTGGATATATCACGTATATTTATTGATATGAGCAGTGGCAGTATATCTCTCATAGCTCTGCCTGTAATCAATGGGGGTGACTGCATGAGCAATACTCTGTGGCGCCAGACTTTGAAAAAAACATTTCTATCAATGATCGAATTATCCGGCGAATCCAATTCTCCGGTTTTAAAACATTTGAAAACGAATATTATAGAGTGCGATCCACTACCGGAAAGTATACTTACTGTGATCCGTCGTTTTATGCAGGACGAAAAAGAAATTTTTAATACAGAAAAGCTTAATTCTGTAAAAATGAAAAAAAGAGAGAGTATTTATCTGGATTTGAAAAATACATCGAAGAATGTTTCGATTTTAATAAATAAAGACGAGTTTATTTTGGGCAAAAATATATCCGCGGTTGATGGAGTTATAGATGTTTCGAATACGATTAGCCGTGTTCATTGCAGGATTATCCGAAAAGAAAGCGGATTTTTTATTCAGGATCTGCATAGCTCCAACCATACATATGTCAATGGAAGGATGCTGTCCGGGGATGAATTGGTAAAAATACAGCCGGAGGATGTGGTTCGCATGGCTGAAATTGAGTTTCTGGTGAAAGCGTCAGATACAGAGTTTATATAAAAATATGGAATAGTAGGAACCTTAATATATGGAGAAGAAAAAAATTGTTCTTGTAGATACGGATGAAGACTATTTATCTATTTTGGAATATAAGGTTGTGGAAGAGTGGGGAGATGCAGCAGACATTGAAATAATAACGCAACTGGGCTACTTTAATCAATATTTTAACCAGCCCAGGGATATATATCTTCTGGTCATCGATGAGATTTTATATTCTTACGAAAAAAATATAAATAAGCAGAATATTAATTATATTTTCCTTTTGTCGGAAAATGAACGTGATGTTGATATCGATGGCAGTGGCGTTAATTTTCAGAAAATTTATAAGTATTCAAGTATACCAAACATTTTTCAACAGATACAAAAGAAAATCGGATTTACGTTAAATCCGCAGAATATTGAAAAGACATCCGTTTCTATCGTTGGGGCGGTATGTGGAGGTGTGGGAAAGACGTTATGTGCTCTGGGTATATGCAGGGATTTGGCGGACTCAGGAAAACGTGTGCTTTATATAAATACTGAAAAGCTTCAGGACTTTGGGCATTATATAGGCGATTTTCAGTGGATGGGGGCTGAATTTGGATATACCATGGCGATTAATGATGCCCGGATTATTATGAACTGGCAGGAGGCCATCGGACAGCAGGGATTTGATTATTTGAAACCATTTGAGAAATTATCCTTATCCTATCAGATAACAACCGATTCTTATTTGTTTTTGACGGAACGCGTGAGAGATGAGCGATTGTATGACCATATCGTTGTTGAAATCCCGGTAGAGATCGATCGTTCAATGATGCGTTTTTTGGATATGGCGGATAAGATATTTATGATCTGCTGTCAGGATAAAAGGTGCGCAAGTAAACTTGAGCAGTTTATTCAGAGCATGACATTATCTGAGGAAAAGTATATTTTTATATGTAACCGGTTTAAGGCGGATCGGAGGAACGATCTTGAGCGTTCTCCTGTTATTCAGCGCTGCTGCATAAGCTGTTATATTCCGGAATTACAGGAACCAATGTCGCTTGAAAGCCTGATTGAAAGCGGGGCATTGAGACCAGGAACTTTTATATTTTAGCTTTGGGAGGGGGATGGCTATGAATGAAAAAATGATTGTTATTTTCAATGATTTAAAAAAGAATGAGAAGTTTGATGTTGAGGTACCCTGTGATCTGACGGCCAATGAATTGCTCTATGGTTTAAATGAAGGCCTTGGACTCGGCGTTGATTTAAAGGATATAACTCAGTGCTACCTGAAAACGATAAATCCCATTATGCTGCTGAAAGGCAATAAAACGCTTACTGAGTTTGGTCTGCATGATGGTTCTGAAATTCAGTTCGAGCGGTAAGCGGCCTATGGAATATAAATTAACGATATTTGGAAATGGTATATATAAAGAAATCGAATTAGATAACACTATGGAAAACGGCTTGTATATTGGCACCACATCCCTGTGTCAGATTCGTTTTAATCGAGAAAATTTTTTTGATGATTTTGAAATTTCTGTTGCATGTAAAAGCGGTATATGGACCATGAATTGCAGCCGTAATAGTTATCTTACTACAGGAAAATCGGTTAAGGAATATTTTATAACTTTAACGCATGGAGATCGTATTGGCGTAAGCTATGAAAAATTTGACTCTGAAATCTTTCAGCTTGAATTTATGCTTGACTACGAGCGTAGAGTGCTTCCGTATGATTATTATGTAGATATTTCACAACAGGAGCAGATATATATTGGTGGTCATTCCGGTTGTCAGGTACTGCTGAACGATCCGGTGCTACAGCAGGATTATATATTTCTAAAGCGATTGGCGGAGGGTTATACCCTGGACAGTGCCCATAGCAGATATGGGGTACTTGTCAATGGATATACTGTGCGGCAGCCTGAAGTGGTCCTAAAGTATGGAGACTTCTTTTCTGTTCTCGGCAGTGGTTTTTATATTACAGAACAGCGTTTATATTTTAATGATCCATTACATACTCAAACCACATGGCCGGTGGCCAAACAGAGGATTGGAGACAGCGCTCTTATTTATCCCAAGTTTATTCGGAATGCCAGAGTTTCGTACCAAATTCCGGAGAACATAGTAGAGATACTGCCGCCACAGTCGATGCCCCAGCCACCGAAGAAAAATCTTTTGATGACCCTTGTTCCCATGATCGCCTCGCTCGTACTTATTGTTGTACTCAGGGGCATTATGGGCGGTGGCGGTACATTTATACTTTATAGTGCAGCAATGATGCTTATGGGCGGCGTAATGTCGGTCTGGAATTACTTTAATGATGGAAAAGATTATAAAAAAGCGGTAGAAAGCAGAGAGCAGCGATACAATGATTATATTCTCCAGCAAGAAGAAAAAATTCAGACGCTTCGGGAAAAGGAGTTAGGTATACTAAAGCAAAAGTATATCACTGTAAATGAGGATATATGCTGTGTGCAGCAGTTCGACCCAAGGCTTTACGAGAGGAAAAAAGAAGATGAGGACTTTCTGGTGGTATATCTTGGGCAGGGGATAACTGAGTCGATGCGACCTGTAAAGTATAAAAATCAGGAGTATATAGATACTTCAGATGTTCTATTGGGGTATCCCAAAATGATTTATGATAAGTATCGTTATCTATCCAATGCCCCTGTAACAATAAATCTGAAAAATATAAATTGCGCAGGCGTTGCAGGAAAACGAAGTAAACTTTACCAAATGTTAAAAAATATAACTGTGGACCTGGCAGTGCGTCAATTTTATCAGGATGTAAAATTTTATTATATTTTGAACAAGGAAGACGCAGATGCTTTTCGGTGGATGCGCTGGCTGAAACATGCGTGGAATGACGAGGCCTCAACGAGGAATTTTATGTATGATGCCGATTCTGAAAAGAGCGTGCTGGAATACTTATACAGTGAGCTTTCAGGCAGAGAACTCATGGATATTAAACAAATCCAAAAGCTTCCACACATTGTGATATTTATTTACCGGTCACAGAAATTTATGCTGCACCCATTATCAAAATATGTAAGCAATGCGGCAAGTCTCGGCGTAACTTTTATATTTTTCGAGGAATACAGAGAACTTTTACCGCAAATGTGCGCCTATATTATTTACCTTAATGACCATGATTTTTCCGGAACCTTACAGGCTTGCGCCAATGGTGAGCTTATACAGAACTTTAGCTATGACCATATACCTTCAAAAATATGTGAGTCAGCAGCACTTACGCTATCCTGTGTCTATGTGGATGAAGTCAGTCTGGAAAGTACGCTGACCCGAAACATATCGCTGTTTAAGTTAATGGATATTATGGCTGTGACCGAGATTGATTTGAAAAGCCGGTGGGAGAAATCACGGATCTTTGAATCTATGGCGGCGCCTGTGGGAATTAAAAGCAGTGATGAGATCGTTTATCTGGATTTGCATGAAAAATTTCATGGCCCCCATGGGCTTGTGGCAGGAACCACAGGCTCAGGAAAAAGCGAGATCCTGCAAACCTACATATTATCAATGGCGACCCTGTTTCATCCTTATGAAGTCGGTTTTGTGATTATAGACTTTAAGGGCGGCGGCATGGTTAATCAGTTTAAAAGCCTGCCCCATATGAATGGCGCTATTACAAATATCGATGGCAGGGAAATCACACGTTCTCTGCTGTCGATCAAAGCTGAGCTTCGCAAACGTCAGACATTGTTTGCGGAATATGGGGTGAACCATATTGATGCTTATATAAAAATGTATAAAAAACATGAAGCCGGGATTCCTTTACCACATTTGATATTGATTGTGGACGAATTTGCAGAGCTGAAAAATGATCAGCCCGAATTTATGAAGGAGCTGATCAGCACCGCCCGTATCGGACGAAGTCTTGGTGTCCATCTGATTCTTGCAACACAGAAACCCAGCGGTGTGGTGGATAGCCAGATATGGTCAAATTCAAAATTTAAGCTTTGTTTAAAGGTGCAAAGTAAAGAGGACAGCAACGAGGTGCTTAAATCTCCTTTAGCTTCGGAGATCAAGGAGCCGGGGCGGGCATATTTGCAGGTTGGCAATAATGAAATCTTTACCTTATTTCAGTCCGCATATAGCGGCGCTTCGGTAAATGTTGACGATGATGACCGAAAATATGAGATTAACCGTATGACACTTGCCGGTAAGCGTATACCTATTTATGTAAAGAAGCAAAATAAGTCCGGTATAAAGAGTATGACCCAGTTGGATGCCATAGTAAAGTATATTAATGAATACTGCCAAAAAGAAAATATTCAGATGCTGCCGGGAATCTGTCTGCCTCCGCTGGAAGACTGCATATCCTATCAATGTACAAAAGCAGATGACCAAAAGAATACATTCGTAGGGCTTGGTGTTTACGATGATCCTGACAATCAGAGACAGGAAACTGTAATGATGAATTTAAATGCAGGTCATAGTCTTATCATCGGTTCTTCACAGTACGGAAAGACGAATATAATACAGCTCATGCTTCGCAGTATTTCGGAAGTGTACTCTCCGTCACAGGTATGGATATATCTATTGGATTTTGGCAGTATGGCGTTGAAGGTTTTTGAAACGCTAAATCATGTGGGAGGCGTCATCCTGGCATCTGAGGATGAAAAACTGAAAAATTTTATAAAAATGATGACAGGGGAGCTGAAGCACAGAAAAGAAATTTTTTCTTCGCTGGGAATCACATCCTTTATTTCGTATAAAGAAGCAGGATATACGGATTTACCCCATATTATCGTTTTTATTGATAATTTTCTGGCGCTCAGGGAACTATATCCGGATTTTGAAGAGGAAATTTTACTGTTATGCCGCGAGGGCATCGCAATGGGAATATCACTTGTGTTAACTTCTTTACAGACAAGTGGTATTAGCTATAAGTATATGAGCACTATGCCAAACCGTATATGTCTGTATTGCAATCAAAAAGATGAGTATGGGAATTTGTTTGATCACTGTCATATGCAGCCGAAAAATGTTCCCGGCCGGGGGCTGATCGCTATCCATAAGGAGGTTTATGAGTACCAGAGCTTTTTAGCATTTAAGGGGGATAAAGAAATTGATCGTGTCAATGATATGAAGCAGGTTATAGAAATGACAAATGAATTGAATAAAGGGGTACATGCGGCCAGAATACCTATGGTGCCGGATCTGCTTACCGAAGACATACTCGTAAACGATTTTGGCGTGCAAAGACAGGATACATATACGGTGGCTTTAGGGTTAGATTATGAAAATGTCGGCGTATTTTCTTTAGACCTGCCTCATATGGGAGTTCTTGGTTTACTTGGGAATAACGAAGCTGTCAGAATGAACTTTATTAATGGATTAATGTATCATTTATACATAAATATGTTTAATAAACCATCCATGGTATATATTCTTGATGATACACATAAAGCGCTGAAAAGGTTTGAAAATTGCGGTATTGTTCAACGTTATTCTCTGGATGCCGGTGATATTTTGGATTGGATGGAGGATATACACCAGCAATTAGAAGAACGCATGGATAAGGACATGACAGCACCCGGAATAGACGTTCCACTTATTGTGCTTTTTATCGAAAATCGCGAGGCGATACAGATTTTGGCCAAGAATACACAGGGAATGAAACTTTATAAAGACATTACCGGAAAGTTAAAGGATTTTGGCGGCTGTCTGGTATTTACCAATATAGAGGATGCACCGGTGGGATTTGGCGGACCGGAATTATTGAAAATATTGAAGGAGCAAAGAAAGCTAATGTATTTTGATAACCTGTCAGCATTGAAATTTACAGATGTATCTAATCAGGTGTTAAGAGCTTATAAAAAGGAGCTTGTTTCAGGTGACGTGTATTATATCAATGGTGGAAATGTTCAAAAAATCCGGACAGCAAAATTTAGTGAGGAGTGGATGGAATCGTGGCGCCAATAATCAGATATCTTGAGGTAGACGGCTTAAAGGAGGCCTGTCTGGGCTTCAGGAATACTATTCAGCAATTTGAAAAATGTGTTTACTCAATGGAGAACTTAACAAGCAATCTGCTGGATTCATGGACAGGTCTGGGAAGAAACCGTTTTGAGACGGAGTATGTTGTGATCAAGCGTCAGTTAAGCGATATAACCGATGAGCTTTATGATATTTATGATGCGCTGGTAGATTCTCAGGCGACCTACATTGATGCAGATGAAACCGTGGCGAAGGAGATCAGCGCAGGCTATGAGATAACGGGTGGGGGAGATGTATGAAGAAATCCGCAGTACTGGCAAACCGCAGAAGAGACCTGAAGGTAAAGTTACAGAAATATGAAAAACGCCGCAGACAGGTTCAGAGTATATTGGACAATGCCGTAAACAATTTCGATGATAATATTCGCAGTATACGGGAGCGGAACCGAAGGCTCCGGGATCGAAGTGAGAGCGGTTTTAACTCTTTTATTAATATTTTAAATCAGAATAGTGCAGTTGATGCCATTAATGAACGAGACACTTATACCGATAGCAGTATGAGCGAGATAATTATAAATCTGAAACAGGAATTACTGCGGATCGATGGGGAAATATCTGGATTGAGAAATCAGATTTCCCGGCTTGATCGACAGATCAATGCGGCGATTGAGGAAGAACGGCGGGGATTTATATAAGTCTGAAACATAAGGGGGTAAATAAAGATGAGTGATTTCAGTCTGGATTATGGAGAAATACAATCCGCATATAGATCAGCTTCAGAAGCAGCGTCATTATCCAGATCCTATTCCGGTGATCTTAAATATAAAGTTTCCGATAAGCTGAACAGTCTGGAAGGCGGAGGAACAGGCTATACGAGTAATGCCGGATACTTTAGCAACCGAAAAATACAGCAGCTTGAAGATCGGGCAGCCAGATATGACCGCTATGCTCATAAGCTGGATACGTTTTTGAATGGTGCTCATGGAGCCAGAAATGTGGATGCTCTTGTGGCTGCCAGATTAAAGGCCGAGTCCAAATCCTTTCGCAGAAGTAATAATATGAGCGTTAACCCGGTCACGGATTTTTTTGTATGGATGACAACGACAGTGATTAATAAATCGGATTTTGCCAAATGGCTGAAAGATGTATTTACTGATGTGGGCAACTGGATTGTAAAGGCAATTGACGACCTGAAGTACTGGTACAAATGCGATGGCGGCAAATACATAATAAATAGTATTGTTAGTATTGTTTTAACCGCAGTGGCTGCGGCTGTCATAGTATTTGTGGCCTGGCCGGCTTTGCTGGCTGCATCTGGCGTCTGGGCCACGATCGTGGCCGCAGCGGGGTTTGTGACAGCCCTGATCACATTGGCGGACCGGGTGGTTGCCTGTATTCACGATAGAAAGGCCATCGATGCTAATGGAGAGGACCCTGCCTGGGCTAAACGATATGACGGCATTAACTCGACATCGGATTTTTTCACGAAGGTGCGCTCCGGGAATCGATTTATTGATCGCCTAACCTATAAAATTGCCAATATGGTGAATGCTGTCAGCAGTATTTGTGCGGTTATAAATATTTCAGATTTTGCGAAAACCGGTTTTAAGTTAATGAAGAATCCAGAATGGAAATCAAATTTTAAAAGCCTGATTTTCAGTAAGGACAAATGGAAACAAAAATTTAAGGATATTCGTGGGATGTCAAAGGATTTCTACGATCATACAACCATGAAAACACTTAAGAAAACTGCCGGGTTATCGAATTTCAGCAAGGTTATAGATAAAATAGATTCCCCAACTACAAAATTCGGGGGATATATCACAAAATATAATAGCGAGGGCTTAGGGGCTTTAACCTGGGATGTAATTAAAGAAAATACTTATAAAAAATCCAAAATATTAAGTAATATAGATAAAATATGGAAGAAATCTACTGCAATTAAAATCAGGCAGAAACCATCATTATCGTATGCCGGTGGTGGAGGCGGTATGGGAGGACGTGGAAGTGGAAGCGGAGGTGGAGGGGCTTTTTTTGGTGGCAGATGAGCTAAGGGGGCGTTGATGCAAACGGTATTTTATTCAAATATAAATAAACAAAAAGCGATAAAAAGAAAAGTAAAAAAAGCTTTTAAAAGATGGCGCACAGCATTTCCAATATCCGTTTTAATGGTCATTTTAAGTGTTATTGGGGCATGCATTTGTATGTACAGGATTCTTCCTGCCTTATCCGGAGGTATGTATGCCTTATCTTTAAGTGAGAGTCTGCTTATGACAGCAGCCCTGGCGTTGATTTTTTCAATTCCGGCCTTGTTGGTTTTTGCGTGGGCGTCCTCCGGGGGGCGTAAGATCATTATGGCACGCGTAAATGAGCGCATAATTCTGGATAATGAAACGATATACGATCAGTTTGCCTTTCGGTTTAAAAATAGTACCAATATTACAACGGATATTGCCGAATATGCGATCCGATATATGGATATTCGCGAAATCGTGTGGAATGAGGAAAAGCAGCGGTTGGAATTATATTGTGATTATACATATGGCCAGTACCGTCAGTTTTCACAAGGAAGAAGCCGGGATAATTACACCTCTGAAACCGTAAATAATGGAATTTTTTATATTTATAATTATTTTGATAGTATGGAACTTTTAATACAACAGCTCAGTATACAAGCTGGAAAAAATATAAAGGGGATTTGCTGAGATGGAAACAGAAAAAGATATAATAGCGGAATGGTTGAATCAGGGGCAAATGCTTATAGGGGCAGAGGCCTTTGATGAGGCTGATAAATACTTTGATAAAATACTGGCGAAATCACCGATGCATGCAGAGGCGTATGTATATAAAGGCCTGGTGAAGGCGAACCGCGGTGCACTGGATGAAGCTAAGGAAATGCTGAATAAAGCATTGATGATCAACAAAAATTATGCGGAAGCCTGGTTTCATTTGGGAAATATTGCTTTTATGCAGGATTCATTTAGTGAAGGTGTTAAATGCTTTAATAAATCCATTGCTTTAGGATATTCGCATCCGGATGTCTATTTTCATTTAGGACTGATGTACGAGGATAGAGAAGACTTTAATGAAGCAATACGGTGTTACAACAAGGCCATAGCCATGGATGAACTAAATACGACCTATCGTATACGTAAAGCGTCACTGCACTTGGCCACAGGGCGATATGAGGAAGCGATCCAGTCGTTAAATGAGCTGAGAATGATCGCTCCGGATAACTTTGACAGCTATCATTTATTGTCTGCTGCGTATACGATGCAGGGGCAGTTCGATGATGCACAGCGTATCCTGGAGGATGCCAGACGGCGGTTTCCGGACGATATAGACATATTATTTGACCGTCTGCGCGTATTGGCGGCCAAAGGTGATCTGGACGGCGCTTTAAAATTAGTAGATGATGCAGAACATCTGAGCCTTAATGAGGAAGGACAAAGAGAGCTTCTACTGAACAAAGGGAAATTACTTGGGCAGCAGGAAAAGATTGATGAGGCTATTACATGCTTTGAGCGGGCGCTTTCCACCGGTGGTGATTTGGAAAATGATCCAGAGGACGGGGAAATTTTATATTTCCTGATGAATGCATATCTGGCTCGGCAAAATTATGAAAAGCTTTTGGAATATGCGTTTAGAGCAGAGAAAGCAGGAGACAGTGATCCGTATGTTCTATGCGCAAAATATTATATAGCCGCAGCGTATAAAAACCTGAACAAAAATAATTCAGTGGAAAAGTACAAAGATGCGATTCGCTATTACCGGCAGATCAGTATGGAAAATCCAGAACGTATTGATGCATATCTATTTAGAGCCATGTGCCACAGGGATTTAAAGGAATATGACAAAGCCTTAGAGCTGACCGATTATGTTGGCATATTGCAGCCGGAGAATGGGAATATACAATTAATTAAAGGAAATATTCTGAAAGAAAAAGGCGATATCCGTGGTGCAAAGTCCGCATACCAAAAGGCCAAAAAGCTCGGTGCAAGTATTCCCGACGGGGAGGTATAGATTATGCCTGATTTAAAATTTAATCTGGATGAATTTGACAGAGCCGTTTCCGGCTATGAAAATACCGCTAAGAATATTTCAGAATTAAAGGATACTCTTACAAGGCATATTGAAGATTTGAAGAATATATACTGGAAATCTCAGGGCGGTGATGCTTTTATGGAGAAATACAAGGACGGCTGGGCAGATGTTGTGGACCGATATGTTATTGTATTGATGGAATTCGCGCAGATGATCCAGCAGGCGAGAAATGAATATGCAGATTTAGAGGCGCAGGCAAGACACATAACATTTTAATGATTGTGTATATGATTCCCAGAGCGTATAAAATGAACGTCATTGGGATACATATAAATATTTTTTAGGAGGAAAAAATTATGGCATCTATTAAAATCACACCGGAGGAGCTTCGGGAGGCGGCAACGACCCTGGAAGGAAAAAGAGATGAAATTATTGCGGCTGTGGGCGTTATTGAAAGTAAGGTAACTCAGACGACAAGCGAGTGGTCAGGTGCTGCCCAATCATCGTTTGTTGCCAGCTTTGAGGAAATGCTTCCAACGTTGAAGGATACCTTTCCTGAAGTTATTTCCGGAATTGCTGCCCAGCTAAAAGGTGCGGCGGATGCTCTTGAATCTGCCGATCAGGAGGTTGCAAAGGCATTTAGAGGCTAATATGCAAATAGGAGATATACTAAACCACACCTATCGTATTCTGTCTCCCATCGGTCAGGGCGGCCTTGGCACAATCTATCTGGCCTACCATGAAAACCTTCAAAAATACGTGGTGGTGAAAAAGATACGCGACCAGGTTATGGATCTGGTGAACTGCCGTTTGGAGGTGGACATCCTAAAGAGCCTTCACCACCAATATCTGCCCCAGGTTTATGATTTTATACAGATGAGTGACGGTGTATTTACAGTCATGGATTATATTCCAGGTAATGATATGAAATACTATCTGGATCATGGCTGGCAGTTTTCAGAGAAGCAGCTTTGCCTGTGGCTGAGACAGCTATGCGAGGTGCTGGAATATCTCCATTCACAAAAGCTTCCAGTGATCCACTGTGATATTAAGCCGGCCAATATTATGATCACTACGACGGGAGATATTTGTCTGATCGACTTTAACATTTCCCTGGACGGTGAAAATAATAAAGATCTGGTGGGCGTCAGCAGTGAATATGCAGCTCCTGAGCAGATAAGAAAAGCCAGGGCTTTGATGAGCGGTCTTAGCGGCAGCGAAATTAAAATCGATCCGCGTACGGACATTTACAGTCTGGGCGCTGTATTCTACCGACTTATCAGTGGTCAGTCGCCCAATGAACGGCGGGAGAACCGTATACGTCTGACGGATATAGTCCATCCGTACAGCGGCGCCCTGGCGGGGATTATTGACAAGGCTATGATGAACGACCCGGCGCGTCGCTTTAAAAGCGCCGGGCAGTTTATGGAGGCTCTGGACCATATGGAGGAATGGAGTCATACATGGAAAAGACTGACGGCAGTGGGGCGGATTGCCGACGGAGCCATGGCGCTGTTATCTCTTATACTTGTCTGTCTGATGATTGTGGGCTACAAAAATATGGTAAATGAGCAGTTTTTTGATGCTTATGAGACTTATATAAATACAGCACAGGTTTTATATTCTCCCATGGCAGACGGGGAGGACTTTGTGATTGTGCAGGAGGAAGGCCTGGCCCTTTTGAATGATTCACGCTGGACAAAGCTTTTTAACAAGAATGCCGTGGAAAAGGCCAATGTACTTTATAGTGTGGGGCAGGCCGCGCTTGGTGCAGAGGATTATATACAGGCATTAACCTGTATGGAAAAAGCAGCTGAGTATAATCCTGTCAATCCGGATATTTACCGGGATATAGCCATCGTCCGGGCTGTACTTTTAGATTTTGAACAGGCTGATATATGCCTTAATAAAGCCAGAGCGCTGGGCCTTCCTGAGCAGGAAGTTGCACTTGTAAAAGCACAGATCGCTTATGTGAGCGGCGATGATGCCCAGGCTTACACCCTGGCGGTGGAGGCGGCCGAAGCTGCGGATGGAGAGCTCGTGCAGCGCGCAGCGGCTCTGGCAGTGAATGCGTCGGAACGGCTGGGAAATTACAGTGAGTGCCTGTCTTTTGCAAAACAAATGGCAGCGGGCACCCGTGGTCCGCAAGCCATGCTCTGGCTGCAAAAATGTGCAGAGCTGTGTGTGAAGGCTGTGGCTTCTGAAATACCAGAGGCCACGGAGTGGCTTAATGAGGGAATCAACTGTTATAACCAGCTTATAGAGAGTGGTTATGCCGGACACGATGATTATAATAATCTGATCTATTTATATGAAAAAAGCGGCCGGATGAAGGACTGTCTGGATATGCTTTTGAAGATGGAGCTTATGTATCCGGAATCTTACGAAATACCGATGCAGAGGTCTTACATATATTACCGTCTGGAAAATGACCGCCCGCTGGCTGAACGGGATTATGCAAAGGTTTTAGACGATTATGAAAAAGCAGTGGACCTGTTCCAAAGTTCCGGTAAAGACATAAGTTCCGATGCCGGAATGGCACAGTTGGATAGTATAATTGAGCAACTGCGGGGAAAGGGGTGGCTGGAATAGGTTATTGGCTGTTAAATAATTTTTGTAAGAGTGAGGGATGCATCTATGTTTTATGGAGCTATGGTTGTATGGATATTCCTTCTGTTCCTGTACATCGTATTGAAGCTTTGGATCTTTATGCAAAAAAGAAAAATCAGGCAGGAAACTTCTGAAGCTGTTAAGGCTGATACTTGCAAAGGGTAAGCTTTGTATAGCCGTGGAGTAATGAGTAAATGTGCAAAGGATAATAGCTATGCAAAAAAACAAGCTGTTGCGGATTCTTTTACCGGTTGCCGGGGGTTTGATCTGCGGTATATGTATTGCCGCGGTATTCTTTGTCTCTGGACAAATGAAAAATGAAAAATATTATGAGCTGGTGCGCTCTGCCCGCCAGTATCTCATGGATGGTGATTACGAAAATGTTATCGCCAGCTACAAGGCGGCCATTGATTTAAAGCCAGAAAATCCGGAAAGTTATGTGGAGCTGATTTCACTTTTTATGGAAGATGGTCAGTATGTTGAAGCTGCCGATTATGCCCGGCTGGGTTTTACTGCCACAAGAGACCGGCGGTTCGAGTCTTTGCTGGAGGAGATCAACACTGTCCGTTATACCCGGGGGAGCAATCCCGCCAATGCGGATAAAAACGATGAAAATGATCCTGAAGATACGGGCGCTATCAAAGCCTTTGTGGCCAAAGCCAGGGATGATTCCAAGGTGACGTTGCGCAGCCTTGAGATGGAGGCACTGGCGGGGTATTGTTATCAGGAATATGTAGATGAATTTGGAAGTGCGACGGCAGTTTTTGTCTCGGACGACGAAGGATACCGGGTGCGGTTTGCTGGTTTGGGTGCAGAAACTTACTTTAAAAATACGCAGGAATATCCACATCTGATCGATAATGCGACCAGGATTCCGGAGAAAAATGCCTGCCCCTATAAAGTTCTGCTCACATCACCCTCGTTTTTGTTTGTAAATTATGGAGGCTATATCAGTTACGAGAGACTCTGTCAGCTTTTTAAAACCGATGTGGATGTAAAATATGATGAGGTTTTGGCAATGTATTGTCTGGAATTTCAGCTTGCCGGCTGTCATGTGGTAATTGAGACGGATTCCGCAGGGAATGTTTATAAATCCAAGCCATTTATCTCATTTTCACCCCACAATCTCATAAAAGAAGACTGGGAGGAACCAGAAACTCAAAGTGAAGAAACCGAGGAAGAAACCTTTGTCCTGGGCGGCCAGACCTATACGTATGATGTGACAGAAATTGAGATTTACAGCCAGAGTATCGATGACCTGTCGCCGCTGTCAAGATGCAGCCAACTGGAAGCGCTCATACTTGAAGACTGCACGATTGGAAGTCTGGAACCGCTTGCGGGCTGTACATCACTTGTGTACGTGGATCTGCGCGGCTCCGTGGGATTTTCTGATATACGTCCTCTTAGCGGGCTTTCTAACCTTGCGTATCTGGACCTGCACAGTTGCAGCGGTGTTTCAGATATTTCACCAATCATGGATATGAGCCTGACCGTCCTTCATACGTGTGAAACCGGCGTCAGCTACGAGCAGACGCTGGAATATAAACAGAGACATCCGGACTGCGAGGTCTGGTATGATAACCATGTGATTTAGCGGCGCCAAAGCCTGCTGGGAGCAGTGAAAATGGATAATATATCGGAATTTAACGATACCCAGAGATTATTATGGGAAAATGAAGAATTGCAGCGGTTGACCCGCTCGGCGGTGATGTGTACCCGGGTATTTCCCGAAAAATTCGAGACGACCCGGGTCATGGGCTGTGTGCAGACCGTGATTTCTGTGACGGATGAGAGTGCATTGTCCGCTGCCAGGCGTCTTACCGGTGCCCGCCAAAAGGTGGCTGTGCTTAATTTTGCCAATGCGGTAAATCCCGGCGGCGCTGTACTTTACGGCGGTGACGGGCGGGAAGAACGTCTGTGCCGATGCACGAATCTGTATCCCTGTCTGACAAAGCCTGAGATATTTGCGGATTTTTATGATTATAATAATCAGATGGACTGCTATTACAGCGATCGGATCATTTATACGGAAAATGTGACTGTTTTTAAAACCGATCTGCCCGTCTGCGCCTCTACGAAGAACTGGTTTATGGCGGATGTTATATCCTGTCCGGCGCCCAATCTGAATGGTGTGGATAAGATGGATGAGCGCCGTCTGGAACGGCTGCTGGCTGGCAGGATCCAAAATATACTGGCGGTTGCGGAGGCCCATGCCGTTTCCTGCCTTGTTCTTGGAGATTTTGGCTGTGGCGCCTTTATGAACCCTCCCGAGCTTGTAGCCCGGGCTTTTGAAGAGCAATTGAACCGGGGGATGTATAAAAATACGTTCAGGGAAATTGTTTTTGCCATTCCATGTGATGGTCCGGCGGCCTGGCGCGTTAATGAAACATTTAAAGCGGTGTTGTGCCCCTGGCAGAAAAATCCTCTTTATGGAAAGCGGGTTTCAATTCTGGGGGATTCTCTGAGCACCTATTGGGGCAGTAACCCCAGAGGTTTTAAGGTTTTCTATGAGGGAGAGCGATGCCTTAGCTGTGGTATTTATACAGTTGAGGATACATGGTGGCAGAAAGTGCTGCGGTATTTTGGCGGAAGTCTGCTCGTAAATAATTCCTGCGCGGACACGACCGCCTGCGGTGATTCGCGGTACTGTGGAAACAGCGATTTCCGTATTCTTGGATTGCACGAAGGGAATCTGTGGCCGGAGGTTGTGTTGGTCTGTATGGGAACATGGGATTTTCTCTATGGTATGCCCATAGAAGATGAAAGTCTGACGCTGACCTGGGAGAATTACTATGGCTACTTTCGCTCCGCGTATGAGACGATGCTTTGGAAGTTGAAAAAGACATATCCAGCGGCTGAAATATACTGTGCGACCATCGTTCCGCCTCTTGTCCTAAATAAAAATGTATCGTTGACCGTGCAAAATATTTATGGTGTGCGGCTGGAGGACTATAATCATGTGATTCGCAGTTGTGCGCAGCAGTATGGCTGCCAAGTCGCAGATGTATCCAAATATGTCCGGGGATATGAAACCTCAGACCAGTTTCACGCCAATGCTGCGGGTATGGATACATTGGCCAGCGGCTGGGTCCAGGAATTGGAGGCGCTAAATGAATATAAATACCGTGTGGACGGGTGTCCGGCGGCTGGTTCCAGGCGCGTAAACCGCCGGCTTACGGTTGCCGCGCTTTTGTGTCTGCTTTTATGTCTTGGATTTTTTGCGGTCCTTGCATCAGTCATGCGGTTCGGTTGGATTGAAAACACGTTTGCTGCCGGCCTGATCGGCATCTTACCCGGCGTATTTATGGGAATGTCCATACTTTTTTTCTGGTTTGGAAAAAATCCTGATTGACATATTCAACTTAAATGTTATAATGAATGAGAACACAATTAATATACATCATATAAGCTAACGCGATGAAGAGAAGAGTAAGTCAGGGAGCTTTGCAGAGAGAGACGCACAAGGTGCGAGCGTCTTAAAGTGAAATGATCGAAGACCAACTCCAAGCGGCCCTAATCCGGTCCGGCTGACACCGTTACCGTCAAATAAAGTGGTTTTTACCGGGAAGCACAGATGCTGTGGACTTCCGGTTAAAGCAACAAGGGTGGAACCGCGAGAAGTAAAAGACCTCGTCCCTTTCTGTATCAAACATACAGGAAGGGATTTTTTTGCGTTTGCGTTTTTAAAGCACACATTCTAAAAATTTTAAAGGAGAGATAGACTATGAAGATCACATTAAAAGACGGTTCTTTTAAAGAGTACGACAACGCCA
Source organism: Lachnospiraceae bacterium (assembly GCA_902363555.1). Classification (GTDB taxonomy): domain Bacteria; phylum Bacillota; class Clostridia; order Lachnospirales; family Lachnospiraceae; genus Catenibacillus. Next base: position 503,652 of record CABJAM010000004.1, read on the forward strand.
TATCTGTTTATGACATTGCCAGAGACATTTCCGAGGGCCTTGCCCGCGTGGCCTGTGCCGGAGAAATCGACGGCAAGGTTGTGGACCTGCGCACCGTAGTAGATAAGGATTGCGCCTTAAATATCCTTACCTTTGACGACAAAGGCGGCAAGGCAGCCTTCCGCCACACGACCTCGCATATACTGGCCCAGGCAGTAAAGCACCTGTATCCCGACGCAAAATGTACTATTGGACCGTCCATTGACGACGGCTTTTACTATGATTTCGATATGCCGTCCTTAAACCGTGAGGACCTGGATAAAATCGAAAAGGAAATGAAGAAGATCATCAAGGAAAATCCGAAGATCGAGCGGTTTGAGCTGCCCCGGGCGGACGCCATCCGTTTGATGGAGGAAAAGGACGAGCCCTACAAAGTGGAATTGATCAATGATCTGCCGGAGGACGCGGTGATTTCCTTTTATACCCAGGGGGATTTTACCGATCTGTGTGCCGGACCGCATCTGATGAATATGAAAAATATCAAGGCGTTCAAGCTGATTTCCTCCTCTGGCGCTTACTGGAGGGGCAGTGAGAAGAATAAGATGCTGACCCGTATTTACGGTACTGCCTACACAAAGGCTGCCGATCTGGACGCTCATTTGCAGCATCTGGAAGATATAAAGAAGCGCGATCATAATAAACTGGGCCGTGAAATGGAGCTGTTCACAACCGTTGATGTGGTGGGACAGGGCCTGCCGCTGATCATGCCTAAGGGTGTGATTATGATCCAGACATTGCAGCGCTGGATCGAGGATGAGGAAGAAAAGCGCGGGTATGTCCGCACAAAGACACCGCTTATGGCGAAAAGCGATCTTTATAAGATTTCCGGACATTGGGATCACTATAAGGACGGCATGTTCGTGCTTGGTGATGAGGAAAAGGATAAAGAAGTTTTTGCACTGCGCCCGATGACCTGTCCGTTCCAGTATTACGTTTATAAAGCCACACAGCACAGCTACAAGGAGCTGCCTCTGCGTTACGGCGAGACGTCCACACTTTTTAGAAATGAGGATTCCGGCGAGATGCACGGCCTGACCCGTGTGCGCCAGTTTACCATTTCCGAGGGCCACCTGATCATGCGCCCGGACCAGATCGACGAGGAATTTAAAGGCTGCGTGGATCTGATGATGTATTGTCTGAAAACACTTGGCCTGGATAAGGACGTGACCTTCCGTCTGTCCAAGTGGGACCCGGAAAATAAGGAGAAATATATCGGCGATGCCGCTTACTGGGAGACAAGCCAGGCTAAGATGCGCGATCTTCTCCATGAGATCGGCCTTCCTTTTGAGGAAGCCGATGGCGAGGCCGCTTTCTACGGTCCGAAGCTGGATGTGCAGGCCAAGAATGTTTACGGCAAAGAAGATACTATGATCACGATCCAACTGGATTTCGCTCTGGCTGAGCAGTTTGATATGTATTATATCGATGCTGACGGCGAGAAGAAGCGCCCGTTCATTATCCATAGAACAAGTATTGGCTGCTATGAGCGGACACTGGCATGGCTTATTGAAAAATATGCCGGACTTTTTCCAACCTGGCTGTGCCCGGAGCAGGTGCGCGTGCTTCCTATTTCTGACAAATATATGGATTATGCAAATAAGGTACTGTCGGAGCTGAAAGCTAACGGCATCCGCGCGGAAGTGGATGAACGTTCTGAGAAGATTGGCTATAAGATTCGTGATGCCAGATTGAATAAGGTGCCGTATATGCTCGTGGTCGGGGCCAATGAAGAAGAACAGGGTCTTGTTTCTGTCAGAAGCCGTTATAACGGGGATGAGGGCCAGAAGGCGATTTCCGTATTTATCGATGACATCTGCCGTGAGATCCGCACAAAGGAAATCCGTGAGATCCATGTGGAGGACGGCAAATAAATAAAGAATAATGCAGTCGTTTCCGTCCATCCGTGCAGATGCGCCGGAAACGATGGATGTACTTTTGAAAAGTAAAAAAGCCCGTCGGGCGTCCGGAAAAATTTCCAGGCGGTCCGTCGGGCTTTTGACTTTGTTATTCTTTTCGCCAAGCATCGAGCCACAAATGGGTGCCTGTTCACCATTCCGGCTGCGGCTTACCTTTGCTGCGGCTACTCAGCTTTGCGGAGGCTGCTGTGACGCCGGTGCAGCCGGATGTGTGTGATACTTCTGCTTATTGATCTGCTTGCAGCGATACATTTCCCTGTCCACAATCTTTATCAACTGTTCAGGATTGTAGGTGTTTTCCTGGCCATGAACATCAAGGATACCGTAGCTAAAGCTGACCGGATAAGGCTTGCGGCCGTTTTCTGTGATAAACTCGGAGAGAACAGCGTCTATTTTGGCGGACGCCGCCATCTTGCAGCAGCCGGGAAAAATAATACAAAATTCATCGCCGCCCAGACGGGCAAAAATATCGGTTGTCCGTATATTTTTCTGGATGGCAGCCACATAGTCATGGATATACTGATCGCCTTCTGTATGACCAAAGGCATCATTGGTATACTTTAATCCGTCCAGATCCATATAACACAGGGTGATATCCCTCTTTTCACGGAGCATACTGTTCATATATTCATCGAAGAAATGCCGGTTATAGACACCTGTTCCTGCATCCCGGTAGGCTTTATCTGCCAGCGCCTTTTCCTCCATACGGTTTTCTGTTATATCTGTGACAATATGCACAAATACATTCGTTTCCATCCATTCAAGGGTATAGGTCGTGATCTGATAAACAGCGCCGGAGGCGTCCTCCTGTTCCCAGACACTGGGCCGTTCTTCGGTCCAATTAAGCAGATTGCATTTGATCGGCAGTGTATGTGTACAGCCCTCACAGAAATTGTGTGGGTTTAAGTCCAAAGACGCCGGGGGATGATTGACTTTATTGCAGTAGAGGATATTGCTGGTCCGGGAATCCACTACGAGAATCCATTCTTTTCGGGATCGGGTCAATTCGTAGAATAATTCATTGTAGCTCAAAAGCGTTTCGGCTTTTCGGGTTAGTTGCTTTTCACGCTCCTTTAGCTGGGCAGTCATTTCATTAAATGCTTTGGAAAAATCACCCAGGTAGGAAACCTGCTGGGAGTAGTCTCCGGCGGCCACCTGCTGAGCCTGCCAGGTCAGATGGTTTAAGTTGGCGTGAAGATTTTTCAGGTTTACACAGAGAAAATTTTCCTTACTTGGAAATTCTCCGGAAAGATTTCCGCAGGATAAGTCTGCGGTGTAGGCCTGCATTTCCTCCACAGCCTTTTGCAGATACAAAAGACCCATGCCAAGCTTCCTGGCCGAAGGCTCCAGTGTGGAAATGTCGGGCGCCTTCACGGTGGTGTCATAGAGAATACTTCTCAGATATTCAAATAAAATGTCGCATGTTTTATCATCCATGGTTCATTCCTTCAGGCTTCCCGAAGATTCACACGAAACCGGCAGACACGGTCGCCGGTGGCCCAGCAGTCGATTTCCGTCGCTTCATAAGGTTTTCCTGTATAGGTGCTTAAAATACCGGCAATAAAGCCCTCGTCGTAATTACACACGGTTTCTCCCAGCAGGGGCAGGCCGGAGCAGTCAGCATCCTCAGAAACCGTCAGTAGGATGTGACCTGTTTTAGGGTCCACATTCTCAATCCTTAAAATGCCGATTTTATAATCGGCCAGACTGGTTTGAAGATTGGCCAAAAACTGATTAAACTCAAGCGTTGTATCCAGCACATTATTTGCAAAGAAAACGCCTGCCTGATATCCGGCCCGGCGAAAGATATCGATCTGCCGTTCCTTGCCAAAGGCTTCGATCAGCTGCTCGCGCAGGGAATATTCCAGAAGCCGGTAGACCAGCACCGGCAGTTCATCACCCAGATTTCCACGTTCACCGCCGCTGGTTTTGAGATAGTCCTGAAAGGATACCTCTTTTAAATTTTCTGTAAAAATATTTTCCGTCATAGCCATTTTCCTTTTTTATTTTATTTCGTGTCACCATTTTCTTAGAAAAATGATGACCTGCTAAGCTTTCCGGTCAATTCCTTTTGTAATCTTGTCACCAGTTTCCTGAGAAAACGATGACCTGCCTGGCCTTCCAGCTTATTCCTATTATATCGCAAAATACCGTTGGACTCAACCGATTTCTACTTTAGACAGCGATTAATTACTGAAAAAAATTACGATTAGTTCTTGACGTGTCCTGGATTTAGTGCTATCATATAGAAGTTGTATGAAAATACACGTAAAACGAAGCAGAGTACTCGCTCTCACCTCAGCATCCTATGATGATGACTCGGGTTAATATTTAAGAGGATAACACGATTGTGTGCTTAAATGGTGAGTAGTATGCTGCTCACCATTATTTTTTTGATTTAGACATATGGAGGTGTCAATTATTAGCGAATTAATGATCAACGAGCAAATCAGGGACAAGGAAGTAAGACTTGTCGGTGAAAACGGAGAACAGCTTGGAATTATGTCTTCCAAGGATGCCTACAAACTTGCAAGAGAGGCCAATCTGGACCTTGTAAAAATTGCTCCGACCGCAAAGCCGCCGGTCTGCAAGATTATCGATTACGGTAAATTCAGATACGAGCAGGCGAGAAAAGACAAAGAAGCTAAGAAAAAACAGAAAACTGTCGAAGTGAAGGAGATCCGTTTGTCGCCAAACATTGATGTCAACGATCTGAACACCAAGATGAATCAGACACGCAAGTTTATAACTGGCGGTAATAAAGTGAAGGTCAGTGTTCGCTTCCGTGGACGCGAACTTGCGCACACAGCTTCCGGTAAGGTCATCCTTGATCAGTTTGCTGAAAAATTATCCGATATTGCGGTAATTGACAAACCTGCCAAACTTGAAGGAAGAAGTATGGTTATGTTTTTATCTGAAAAACGTAATTAATATTTGTCACTATATTTGATATTAAGGAGGAAATCATAATGCCAAAAATTAAAACAAGCAGAGCAGCAGCAAAGCGTTTCAAAAAAACAGGTACTGGTAAATTAAAAAGAATGAAAGCTTACAAGAGTCACATCCTGACAAAGAAGTCCACTAAGAGAAAGAGAAATCTTAGAAAAGCGACAATCACAGATGCAACTAATGTAAAGAACATGAAAAAGATTTTACCATATCTTTAATTTGAAGAAACGGAGGTACTGTAAAAAATGGCAAGAGTTAAAGGCGGCATGAACGCAAAAAAGAAACATAACAGAGTATTGAAGCTGGCAAAAGGTTACAGAGGAGCCCGCTCCAAACAGTATAGAGTAGCAAAACAGTCCGTAATGAGAGCTTTAACATCCTCATATGCAGGACGTAAGGAAAGAAAGCGTCAGTTCAGACAGCTTTGGATCGCCCGTATCAACGCTGCAGCCCGTATGAACGGTTTATCTTACAGCAAACTGATGTACGGCTTAAAGCTGGCCGAAGTTGAAGTCAACAGAAAGATGTTATCTGAAATGGCTATCAACGATGCAGAAGGCTTCACAAAGCTTTGTGATGTAGCAAAGGCAAAATTAGCTTAAGCAACAAAACCAAAAAGACAAGCTGCCCATCCGCCGGTCACCCCGCGGAATGGCAGCTTTTTTTGCGCGAAGCAACGAGCCAAAGCAGAGAGCTTGCTCACTGCTTTGGCGACTGCCGCGAACCGGCGTAGCGAAGCGGAGCCGGTTGCAAAGAAGCAACGAGCCGCGACAGGGAGCTTGCTCACTGCTTTGGCGACTGCCGCGAACCGGCGCAGCGAAGCGGAGCCGGTTGCGCGAAGCAACGAAAGGAGAAGTATATGAATCATAAGGATCACATTCGATTTTTAAAGAGAGCGATCGAGGTTTCCAGAGAATCCCGCGAGCACGGAAACACCCCGTTTGGGGCCATTCTTGTAGACGGCGAAGGGAACATTCTCATGGAACAGGGAAATGTGGAAATAACAGAAAATATTTGTACGGGCCATGCCGAGACGACACTAGCTGCCCGGGCCTCCCATAAATATACGAAGGATTTTCTCTGGAACTGTACACTGTATACAACAGCGGAGCCATGCGCTATGTGCGCCGGAGCCATTTACTGGGCCAATATCGGGAATGTAGTTTATGGAATGACCGAAAGACAGCTTCTTTCCATGACCGGGAGCAATGAAATAAACCCCACATTTGACCTGCCGTGCCGCAACGTCTTTTCATGCGGACAAAAGGAAATCCAGGTGACAGGCCCCATCGATGAGGTGGTGGAGGAAGCCGCAAAAATACATGAAGGCTATTGGGATTAAAAATAAAAGGCTTGTAAAATTGCTGTAAAGCGAAATAAATCCACTTGGTGATTTGGTGTTTTTGCACGAAAAATAAAAAGTACAAAAAAATTTTATTCCATATTTGTGCATTAAACACGTTCTGAAAATAATCGGATTATGATAAAATAATAACAAATCACTAAGAAGGGAGCATTTTTATGGGAAAAACTAAAGTAAAGGGGTACGGGCCAAGAGGCTGGGTACTTATTATCTGGATCGCTACGGCTTTTCTTGCCTACATGGCGATTGGTAACTATCCACTGAATATTTTATCAGATCTGTATGGAGGGCAGCAGGTTCTTTCAAGTATCTACACAGCTGCATCTATTGCTGGTGTAATCTTTCAGCTGGTAGCTTCCGGTTATATCGGCAGACTGAAGAGCATCAAAAAGTTTGGCGGCCTTATGGGTATCCTGTCGATTCTCGCACTGCTTGGTATTATGTTTATTCCAGGCTACATACCGGGCCCGATGCAGATGCTCTGGCGTGTTGTTTATGGCCTTGGCACAGTTCTTTCCGTTATGTATGGTACCTTTGCACTGTCCATCCTTGTAGGACAGTGGTTTCCTACCAAAAAGGGAAGCGTTATGGGTATTGCCACATTTGCATTCCCCATCGGTAATGGCGTTATCGGCGCATTCGCCGCAGCCGTATTTAAAGATGGTACACCCCATGTTGCAGCAGCTTTTGCACCGTTTCTGATCATTTTTATTATCGGTTGGATCATTGGTATGATATTTGTTCCGGATTATCCGGAAGAAGTTGGCGCTTACCGCGATAATAACGCGAATATGACTCCTGAGATGGCAAAGGCCATGATGGAGGCTGAGATTGAAAATAAAAAGACGACTGTATGGAAGCTGAACCATTCACTGGCAACCCGTGATTTTTGGTTCATAACGATTCCGGCCGGATTTCTTCTGATGTTTTCCGTAGGAACGATGACACAGACGAATGCGATTCTTGGCCAGATGGGCGAAGGGCTTAACAAATTTGGCGGTTTTGCAGGCGTTATGATGATGATTATGATTTTCGGCCTGGTCGGAAGCTTCGTACTTGGTCTTCTGGATCAGAAGTTTGGTACGAGAGTGGCCATGATCATATCCTGTGTGTTTATGCTCTTAGCAGGTATTCTCGGTGCACTTTCCAGTCCTGAGAATCCAACACTTTTAGTTGCAGCTCTGATCTGCCTGGCATTATTTATGGGTGCATCCTCAAACTTTACCGTTTCTCTGGCAGCTCAGTATTGGCGCCGTGAAGACTTTGGTACAGTATTTGCAGCCGTTAACCCGATCGCAAACTTTATTTGTGCATTAGGTCCAGTGCTTATCGCAATGCTTATGATCAATTTTGGTTATAATATGATCTTTACTGTCATTGCAGTTGTTGGCGTACTGAGCATTATTTTAATGCTTCTGTTCAGTTCAAAGCATGTGAAAGAAAAAGATGATGAATACAGAAAAGCTGCCGGCAAGCCGTTGGATGACGCTTTAGTCGGACGTAAATAATTAAAAAGAGGACGGTGCATTATGCGTCGTCCTCTTTACGTTTCTCATATTTTTCATGCTCTGTAATCTGAAACGAGATGAGTATATGCATGCGTGTCTGAAAATCATCCAGATTATAGGGCAGGACTTCGTTCAGACGGTTTAAACGGTAGGCCAGTGTATTCCGGTGGAGATGCATATCCTTGGCAGTAGCCAGAGGACTGCGCTCATTTTTTAAATAAGCATAAAGCGTATCATAGAGCGTGGAATGATGTTTGTTGTCATAATCGCGCAAAAATGCAAGTGCCGGATGCAGTATCGCCGGATTGATCGTCTGCTGCATTTTGTGCATAATATAGGGCAGGGTGTAGTCCATACCGTCATAAATATGCCCGATCTCCTTTGGACAGTATTCTGAAATCTGTTCCACATATGCCCAGTTTTCATAAACAGAGTCATGGATCGTAAAAGGGATCCCCGTAGTTCCATAGCATTTGCTGACCGTGATCAGGGGGATCAGCCTGTGGGCCAGCTCGTACTGCGACTGTCTTGATATGTTGCACAGCATACAGATCGAAGCGTCTGCGTTTGCGGCATATTGAGCCGAAAAGCTGCCGTTGAGTGTCCGGCACAGGTGTGTATTAATACCAAAAGGTAAAAAGGGAGAATCCAGCTTTACAAATAAAAGCGAATCATTTTCTGACCAGCCAAGCAGGGTCAGCTTTCGATGGAGCTCCATCGTGTCGGCCGTGGGATCTTTGATGGCCCGGATCAGTAATGTATCCAGCAAAAGTGAATCCTGCCCCTGAATATGTATCTGAAACCAGCGGTTCAGGTAATCGCAAAAAATACAAAAGGTATCCAGCTCTCCTTTAGTGATCTGACCGGTCCGGTCAATGATCAGAGCCTTTCCGCTCCAGATGTTATTAATGAAAAAGTTGTAGCTGTAACATGGATGGTCATAGAGTGGTTCCTCATACGTATATAATCCCCTCAGGTCAAAACGCTGAGGATTATTTTCGTTAATCTTTTTTAAATATTCAATATCGCAGCTCCCCTCCATGAGCATGGCATCCCAGTGGGCATCCACTGTGCCTATAGGATACTTTCTGCTGTGCGCCTGCATGCGCTGCATCAGATCCACCAGAAACATGGGCTGTGTGATAATGTGTTCGGTGGCGTCAAATAAATCCTGGACAATATCTGTGGAGGACAGCAGTTCGATCATCGCGTTGTCCCACAGGCTGTAGCATTCCATTGTCTCAAAAATACAGTTCATAACCGACTGCATATCACTGGTTTCCAAATAAATCCGGTCACTTTGATTTTGACAGAAAATAAGTGTACTTCCGTTATGAAATAAAAGGTCCTGTGTACCTATGTATAGCGTATTTTTATTAAACGTCTGCCCGGATGAATAAAAACGCAGTGTTTCAATTTCAAATGAATCCGATGTGATTTGTGTTTTTGGTGCAAATTCCTTCAAACGATCTGCAAAAATCCACATACTGAGTTTCATGTCTTATCTCCTTGCCACATACCCATACTAAAATCTTTGATGTGAGGTCCTTATTTAGATTTTAGTGCAAAAGAACCGAAAATTCAATAGAAAAAAATCATTTTAGAACAGAATGTTAAAAAAGTGCGAAAAAAGTCGGCACAATATTATTGACAAATCTACGCAAAAGGAATATTATAATGACATACTATTCCTCCTTAGCTCAGTCGGTAGAGCACTCGGCTGTTAACCGAGTTGTCGCTGGTTCGAGCCCGGCAGGGGGAGTGTATAAAAGGCCCGTAAGCTTTAGAGTTTACGGGTCTTTTTTTGTTTATTTACTGCAAATGTTTCAAAAGGCAAACTGTTACGATTTATTTTCATCTCTTTGCTTGTCTTTTCTCTGTCAATACAGTATTATTATAGTAAGACTTTATGAGAGAGGGGTCTCGAAAAATGGAGATACTATATATGTCCTTCGGGTGCGGTGGAAGCGATTACCTTGTACCTCTGGCGTGGGTGCAAAAAATCGCTGATGCCAGAAGAACGCCGGTGCAAGACGGGAACAGTGAGTCATCGCATCCGGAATATGAGGACGTGGGGATCGTGGATCTGTCGAAGCATTTTGGGAGCCGGGAAACCGGTGACTCCGGCGATTATATGATCTATCTGAAAAATGGTCCGCACAGCATGGCTCTGGCGGCAGACCAGGTGGATGGGGTTCGGACGGTGTCAAAGGAGAAGCTGATCGCGCTGCCGGAAGCTGTGAAAACAAGTGCGAACCGTTTTCTGGAAGCCGTTATACCATTCGATGATGGGAACGAGTTACACATGGCTTATGTTATTGAACCGGAGATGTTATATTCCATAAGCCGGATGTAACAACCGTTTTGATAAATCCTGTTTTGAGAATATAATGATGCGTGGTGGAACAAATGGAGTGTATGATCTTAGATTGCGGCGGCGCAAAATACTATGTGGATAAGACTTTAATTGAAGGCTTTCTTGGAGAACCGAAGCTTTTTGTGGTTCCAGGGAGTGGAGAGAGTGTAGCGGGTATTTCCCTGTATCAGGGATGCCCGGTCATGTATTATAAATTCGCCGGAGCCCAAAGTGAGCAGGGAGCAGAAGCAGGCAGGTGCGGCATCATCCTTCGGGGCGATGGCCGGTGGCTGCGCGGCGTGGTCGGCACGGTATCCGGGGAATCATCGGTGCCGGAGACGGAATTATGCCCGGTTTATCCGGGAGTTTGGGAGTTGCAGAGTGATTCGATTAAATGACAGTGAATTTGAGGCGGTTGTCGCCTATATGAAGGAGCATTACGGGATAAATCTGAATAAGAAAAAGGTGCTTATCGAATGCCGGATGACAAAGGTTTTAGAGGCCCATGGAATTACTTCCTTCGGTAAATATCTGGAGCTGCTGCGGATTGATCAGAGCGGAACGATTGCCGGAGAGCTGGTGGAACAGTTGACGACCAATTATACATATTTTATGAGGGAGCCGGAGCATTTTACCATACTGAGGGAAAATGTACTGCCCATAGTGCTTAATGATAACGGTGTCCGGGACTGCAATATATGGTGCGCGGGCTGTTCCACTGGCGAGGAGTGTTACACACTGGCCATGGAGCTGGCCCAGTTTTGTGATATTTCGCCGCCGGCGCATAAAGCGAAGATTCTTGCGACGGATATTTCCGAAAGTGTGCTGGAAAAGGCACGGCTGGGCTGCTATCCGCTAAAAACACTGGCTTCGCTGCCGGTATTCTGGCAGACTAGCTATTGCCATACGGAAAATAAACGGCAGTTCAGTATCGATGACCGTATTAAGCGTGATATTCGGTTTGTGAAGCATAATCTTATGGAGCGGCCGCCCTACCCGGAAAAATTTGATATTATATTTTGCCGTAATGTAATGATTTATTTTGACAAGGATGTCAGGGCCCGGCTGCTTTCACGCCTGGAAGCCGCCTTAAATCCGGGCGGTTATCTGTTTGTAGGTCATGCGGAGCTGCTGTCGCAAAATGAAACGGGGCTGGAGCTGGCCTACCCGGCCGTATACCGAAAGCCTGAGCGTAATGGAGGTAAATAAAGTTATGAATAAAATATTAATTGTCGATGATGCGCTGTTTATGCGGAAGGTGATCCGAAGAAATCTGGAGGAGCATACGGATGTCCAGATCATGGAAGCCTGTGACGGTGATGAGGCGGTGCGTTTGTACGCTCAGTGGAAGCCGGATCTTGTTTTGATGGATATTACCATGCCCAATAAGACCGGGATTGAGGCGCTGGAGGAGATCCGGGAGAGTGATCCCAATGCGCGGATCATTATGTGCTCTGCCGTGGGGCAGGAACCGATGATAACAAAAGCGTTGAATCTGGGAGCGCTGGATTTTATAGTAAAGCCATTTAAAGCGGATGAATTTCGGAAGGTATTGGACTATTACTTATAGAAAACAGGGGGCGAATGTATGAAGGAAACGTTTAAAAATTTGAAAATAGGTACAAAGCTGCTATTTTTTCTTGTTATTGTACTGATTTTTTATAGCGCCACCGTGGTGGTTTCCATAGCCAGCATCCGATCCATGGCCGGGCAGATGAAGGATATGTACGACGGCCCGTTTGATAATGTCCAGACATCGCTTGAGCTGGTTGCTAATCTTCAGACTGTGGGGCGGAATATAACGATTTTGTCGGCCACGGAGGATGTGGTGGACGAGGACAGCTTTATTGAGGCCACGAAGGAAATTATCAAAAAAGAGGAGATCGAACTTGAGACGCTGGCATCAGGGTATATTTACGATGAAGAATCTGTGGCTGAATTAAAGACGCTTTTTTCGGAGCTGGCTGTACCCAGGGACCGGATTCTTGAATATATCGAGCGTGGAAATGATGCCCAGGCGCTGGAGCTTTATATAAACAGCTATCTGCCAAAGGCGGAAATTGTAAAACAAAAACTGGAGACAGTATCCGATGCATGTGTGGCGGACGCCCAGGCTACGATGGATTCCGTCCAGGCGGATAATGCGCGGAGCCTCATATTTATGATCGTGCTGGGGATTATTGTCATCCTGTTTACGCTTCTGCTGTGGCTTGTTTTTACCCGGAGTATCCTTGGGCCGATCCGTTCGGTCAAGGCTGCGGCCAATGCCATTGCCAGAGGGGATCTGGATGCACGGCTGGATTACCAGTCGGCAAACGAGCTGGGACAGCTTGCTGAGGATATACGTAAAACTGCGTTGGCGCTGAAATCCTATGTGGATGAAATACGCCGGGGCATGAGAGCAGTCGGCAGCGGTAAGCTCAATTATGAAACCCGGTTGGAATTTAATGGGGATTTCATCGCTCTTGGCGAATCATTAAATGAGATCAGCCATCTGCTGCGGGAGTCTATTGCCCAGATCAGCAGCAGTGCGGAACAGATATCCGTAGGGGCTGAGCAGGTATCCAATAATGCCCAGGTGCTGGCTCAGGGGGCTTCGGAGCAGGCCGGATCTGTGGAGGAGCTGGCAGTGAGTATGAACGATATATCCGACGGTATTGCCCAAAATGCCGATACCGCCGTGAGCGCCAGCAATCTGGCCGGCAGTGTGGGTAAGCAGTTGCTTGAATGTAATACGGATATGACACGGCTGCTGGATTCGGTTATTGATATTAAAAATAATTCTGAGGAAATTACAGGTATTGTTAAGGAAATCGAGGATATCGCATTTCAGACAAATATATTGGCGTTGAACGCTTCCGTGGAGGCGGCCAGAGCCGGTGATGCCGGACGGGGATTTTCCGTTGTGGCCGGGGAAATACGCCGGCTGGCGTCGAAAACATCCTCGGCGTCCAAGATGACGGCCGACCTGGTGGAGAAAAATTCCGATGCCGTGAAGGACGGTATGGATATCGTCCATGTAACGGCCCGGTCGCTGGAGGCGTCGGTGAACCAGGCTCAGGAGGTGAGCCAGATGGTTGACAATATTTCCAGACTTTCTGTATCCCAGGCCGACGCCATTGCCCAGATCCGGAAAAGTGTGGAGCTGATCTCCGAGATCGTCCAGGGCAATTCAGCCACCTCCGAGGAGAGCGCGGCGGCCAGCGAGGAGCTTTCGGCCCAGGCACAGATCTTAAAGGAGCTGGTGGAGCAGTTTGAAGTATAAGCAAAGGGGAAACTTATGGACAGAGAATTTCATCAGGACGATCTATCCTGGGATGCGCTAAAGGAGCTTGGCAATATCGGCACGGGGAATGCTATGAACGCCCTGTATGCCCTGTCCGGCCATTTTGTGGATATTGATTATCCAAGGCTGAGACTGATCAAGTATCAGAATATATTTGAAATACTAGAGACGGCAGAGGTGCTCCAGACTGGCATTATGGTCGGGCTGTTCGGCGATGCCCGCGGTGTCTTTTTGTTTATGCTGGATGAGCAGTTTACCGGTGCGCTGCTGGATCAGGCGCTGGGCGAGGCTGCCCGGAATCTGCTGGAGCTGGATGAATTAGAGCAGTCCTATCTGTGCGAGCTGGGAAATATGATGTGCGGCGCTTATATCCAGGCGTTGTCACAGATGACGGGAATGCTGTTTGATGTATCGGTGCCATCCCTGTGTGTAGATATGGGCGGCGCCATACTGAGTACTTCTTTATTCCCGTTTTTAAAAGAAAGCGACGATATTTTGCTCATTGAAAACGGGTTTCATATGAATGACCGTTCCTATTTCGGGCGTATCCTGTTTTTACCGGAGAGGATATCACTGGAGACGGTTCTTGATAAGCTTGGAGTATAATTATGGAAGAACGGATCATTGTTGGAATTGCGGAGGGAAAAACCGCAATGGCGGGCCAGGTTCTCGTCTCCTACGCGCTGGGGTCCTGTGTGGGCGTCTGCATTTACGACAGTAAAAAACGGGTGGCCGGAATGGCCCACATCGTGCTGCCGGAAAATCCCCGCAATATCCGTCAGAGCAATGCTTATAAATTTGCAGATGAAGGTGTTGCGGCACTGATCGCCCATATGTGCGCCATGGGCTGTGAGAGGCACCGGCTCAGAGCCAAGATCGCCGGCGGGGCCCGGATGTTTAACACACAGAGTGATCAGTGGAATATAGGAACACATAATGTGGCGGCGGTAAAAGCTGCCCTGGCCCGGGAGGGAATCCCTGTTGTGGGGGAGGATACGGGTAAAAATTATGGCCGGACCCTGATTTTTCATGCAGATGATGGAGTGCTGGAAATTCAGAATGTAAGACGTTCGCCGGCCATTTTGTAAAATATGGAGGATAGTTATGGATAATAACAGTACAGGCATCGTTCTTGTGGTGGACGACAGCTTATTGATCTGCAAGCAGATTGTATCTGCACTGCGAGAGGAACCACTGATCATCGTAGAAGCCCACAATGGCCAGGAGGCGGTGGATATGGTGCGGCAGCACCAGCCGGATCTGATCCTTTTGGATGTGGTACTGCCGGATACGGACGGCTATACACTTATTACCAGCTTAAAGGCTGCGGATAAAAACGAGGCGGCCATCGTCTACCTTACATCCAAGGACAAGGATGAGGATGTGATCCGGGGATTTGCCCTCGGCGCCTGTGATTATATAAAGAAGCCATTTGCCAAGGGTGAGCTTAAATCCAGAGTTCATGCGCATCTGATGATCAAGCGCCAGAAGGATGAGCTGAACCGTCAGAATAAAGAGCTGCGCAATAACATGGAAAAGCTGAATTACATGGCATTCAGAGATGGGCTGACCGGGCTTTACAACCGGCGCTATGTGGTTGGGGATCTGATCGACGATATGCATGTCCATAAAAAGGAAAAACGGGAGAACGTGCTGATCCTTGCGGATATTGATGATTTTAAGAAGGTGAACGATACTTACGGCCACGATGCCGGAGATATGGCGCTGGTGTGCATTGCCAATATTTTAGAGGGCGCCTGCCGTAACCACCGTGTGGTGCGCTGGGGCGGCGAGGAATTTCTTATGATACTGTTTGAGGTGACCCGTGATGAGGCCTTTGCGCTGAGCGAATCGATCCGCAGTGAAGTGGAGAGCTTTATCATATTCAGTGAGGAGCAGAGCTTTTCATGTACGCTGACACTTGGACTTCAGGTGTATCAGGAGGAGAAGGGGATCGAGGAAAGTATCAACTGTGCGGATAAAGCGCTGTATTACGGGAAAAGACATGGAAAGAACCGGAGCGTGTGGTATGATGAAATTGTAGAATAAGTGGTGGTGGACTATGGGATTTTGGGATTTGGATGCGGAGGAAATGCTGGAGATCTATTTGCTTGAGACAGAGCAATTGCTGGAGCAGATGAACGGTGTGCTGCTGGCGGCAGAAAAAAATAATGCGTTTTCGGAGGAGGATATCCATGCCGTTTTCCGGGTGATGCATACGATTAAAAGCTCCTCTGCCATGATGGGGCTGGAGCAGCTCTCCTCCATGGCCCACAGGCTGGAAGATCTGTTCTCCTTTTACAGAGAAAATTTTGGAAAGCTTGATAATATACCGCCGGCCCTGTTCGATCTGCTTTTTGCCGCATATGATTTTATAGCGGGTGAACTGGAAAAGATGGATAAGCCGGATTATAGCCCGGCGGATACAAAGCATATCGAGACACAGGTTTCTGAGTTTTTAGAACGCCTGATGAGTGGTGGTACGGATGCCGCCGCTCCGACTGAAGTGACGGATGATGCGGCTGTTGAGGAGGATGAGGTTAAGCAGCAGCCGGTGACCGTGCCGGAGGCTTTCCGGACGTCCGGCGGCACGATCGTGCGTATTGTGTTTGAGGAAGGCTGCCGCATGGAAAATATTCGGGCGTTCATGCTCGTGCGTCAGATAAGCAGCCTGTGCACTGTGCTGGAAACCTTTCCCGCAGATCTGGATAAAAATGCAGAAGCGGCATCTTATATTAAGGAAAATGGCGTGTTCATCCGTTTTGTCAGCGATAAAAAGGATGAGGTGCTGGAAGCTCTTGGCAAAGGACTTTTTGTTGGAACCTGCCAGTTGCTTTCCGATACGCCGGAAGCTGCCGAAGCTCCTGAAAAAGATGAAATCCTAAGCCCCGCGGCGGAGGATGGAAAAAAGGCGGAGTTTTTAAGTGTGCGGTCGGACCGCCTGGATAATTTACAAAATCTGACCGGCGAGATGATGATCTATATGCTGACGCTGGAGGATGAGCTGGACCAGGCCGGGCTTGGGGATATCAAGGAGGGCGTGGTCCATCAGTTAAACCGCCTGATCGCGGAGGCGGAGCACAATGTCATGGCTGCCCGGCTCGTACCTGTAAAGCGGATATTTCCCAAATTTCAGAGGATTTTGCGGGATATTTGCAGAGAGCAGGAAAAGGAAGCGGAGCTGATCCTTTCCGGCGGCGAACTGGAGGCCGATAAAAGTGTGGTGGACTATATGTCTGAGGCGCTTGTTCATATCATGCGCAATGCTCTGGACCATGGCATCGAGACTGTGCAGGAGCGGCTGGATGCAGGAAAGCCCCAAAAGGGCCGCATAACGCTGACTGTGGAGGGTGCGGTGGGCCAGATCAAGGTCGTCATCACGGACGACGGACGCGGCTTTGATGCGGATAGAATACTGAAAAAGGCCAAGCGGATGGGTATTTTGACACGCTCGGAGAAGGATTACAGTCTCCAGGAGATTTATGAGCTGGTTCTCCATCCCGGCTTTACAACCAATGAAACGGTTACGGAATATTCCGGGCGCGGTGTGGGCCTGGATGTGGTCAATAAGCTGCTCAACGATGCGGGCGGCCATATTTATATTTCCAGTAAATACGGCGCAGGAAGTACGTTTACGCTGACGATGCCGCTGAATATGGCTACGATGGAGTGTGTCCGCTTCCGGGTGGCGGGTTACCGGTTTTCACTGCCGGCCCGCTATGTGTTCCGGTTTTTGGATTATGAAAAGAGCCGGGAGAATATACGTCGGATCAATGAGCAGGAATATATTATGTATGAGGACCGGATGGTGCCGTTGATCGATCTGCGCCGTTATTTCAGAATGGGCGGGGAAGCTCCGGATAACAGTATGGTCATCTATGTCCGGACCGGCGAGAATGAGGGCTGCATCATCGTGGACGCCATGTATGAGCAGAAAAGGATTGTCATCAAGCCTTTGCCGGCGCTGTGCGGACCGGATTTTCGCAGAAATACAGGTCTGTGCGGCTGCAGCATTATGGGCAGTGGTAAGATCTGTTCCGCTCTGGATGTTGAAATCCTGATTTCCAGATATATAAAGGAGGGCACTTATGGATTCTGATAAAGGGATGAATATCCTCTGCATGCCTTTTGAAAAAAGGGTATACGGGGTGGAGTTTTCCTATGTGGCGGAGATCTGCTCCAATATCCAGGTCAGTGCGGTGCCCTGTCTGCCGCCGGAATTTCTGGGGGTGTATAATTATAAAGGAACGATCATTCCTGTTCTGGACCTGGGAAACACTACCGCGGATCTGTCCGGAGGGCGGCTGGTAATGCCGGTGATCAAATACGGAAAATATATGCTCGGCATTCTTTGCAAGGAGGAGCCTTTTATACTTTCCGGTCGGGATGCCCTCCGGGTAAAGGCGCCGGATGAGGCCAGTATTTCCGATATCTGGCGGTGCAAAGATGCCTATAAGTATGACGGTGGCCTGTGTCTGGTCATCGACGTTAAACGTTCAGTCGAAGCGATACTTGCGCTTTCAAAATAATTTTCAGGAGGCCTTTATGTATAAAGTGATATTAACAACCATCCATAAAAAAAGTAAGAAAAAAACCGTGCAGGAATTTATTCTGGGCGCTATGGATACGCCGGAGTACGACAAAATGATGTCTGATATCAGTGACGTACTGTATGATATGGATCTGGAATATAATGATATAGACGGCGACGGCGATATGGCTGTGGACGATATGCTCATTTCTATTTCAGAGGAGGAGCATTTTGAACGGCGCATGGCCGGCATCAACTGTGATTATCATATTCAGGGGAGCAATATTTAGATGAAGGGTAAGACAAATTGCGAGTGCTGCGGCAATTATATTTATGACGATGATTATGACTGCTATGTGTGCGATATGAATCTGGACGAGGATGAAATGGCCCGGTTTCTCACCGGTACCTTTGATGGCTGCCCTTACTTTCAGTTTAATGATGAATATCGGATCGTGCGGAAGCAGATGTAGGGCTGTGTGCGCCCTGTCACTCCGGGGCCGCTTTTCCCTGGGCTGAGGCAGCGCTATGAGCGACCACTATCTGTGAATTTAGGTAATATTGCACAAAATTTTGTGGCAAATTTTGACTTTATTAATGTTTGTATTTCACAATCAATTGTGCTATACTGACAATAGTTGTAATACAATTACATGTTGGCCGAGAGAGAAGGAGCATAGGTACAAAAGGTTGCAGAACCTTTGGTTTCTATGCTCTTTATTTTCGCGAAGCAACGAGCCACAAAGGGGAGCTTGCTCACCTTTGCGGCGACTGCCGCGAAACAACGAGCCACAAAGCGGAGCCGGGTGGGCTAGGTGGAGCCGGGGGCTCAAATTAGGGGGAATTTATTTATGAAGCAGTATATTATGGCCCTGGATCAGGGCACGACCAGTTCAAGGACGATTATTTTTGATGGTGACGGCACGGCTGTGGGAACAGCCCAGCAGGAGTTTACCCAGTATTATCCAAATCCCGGATGGGTAGAGCATGATGCCATGGAGATCTGGCAGTCGCAGCTTACGGTAGCCCGGGAGGCTGTGGAGAAAGCCGGGATCGAAGCGTCTCAGATTGCCGCCATCGGCATAACCAATCAGCGGGAGACGACCATTGTCTGGAACCGTCATACCGGGGAGCCTGTTTATAAGGCCATCGTATGGCAATGCCGCAGAACCGCCGAAATGGTGGATGACTTCGACGAGGAATTTAGCCGCTACATAAAAAAGACGACCGGACTTGTGCCGGACGCATACTTTTCTGCAAGCAAAGTAAAATGGATTCTGGACAATGTGGCTGGCGCCAGAGAAATGGCCCAGGCCGGCGATCTTTTATTCGGAACTGTGGATACATGGCTGATCTGGAACCTTACGGGGGGCCGGGTATTTGTCACCGATTATACAAACGCATCACGGACGATGATGTTTGATATCCACAAGCGCTGCTGGGATCATCATATTCTGGAAGTACTCGACATCCCCGAATGTATGCTTCCCAAAGTATGTCCGTCAAGCTTTGTTTACGGTGAAACCGATGAAAAGATTTTCGGAGCGCCGGTCAAAATTGCCGGAGCCGCCGGGGACCAGCAGGCCGCCCTTTTCGGTCAGTGCTGCTTTGAGCCTGGGGATGTGAAAAATACTTACGGTACCGGCTGCTTTTTACTGATGAATACCGGACGCCGCGCGGTGGAGAGCAATCATGGCCTGGTGACCACCATCGCCGCCAGTTGCAGCGACGATGTAGAATACGCCCTGGAGGGCAGTGTGTTTGTAGCCGGTGCATCCATCCAGTGGCTGAGGGATTCCATGAAGATGATCGACAGTGCCCCGGCCTCGGAGGCGCTGGCCCGTCAGGTGGAGGATACCGATGGCGTTTATATTGTTCCAGCCTTTACAGGACTTGGAGCGCCTTACTGGAACCCTTACGCCAGAGGTCTTGTGGTGGGGCTGACCCGGGGCAGTGAAAATACCCATTTTGTGCGTGCGACCCTGGAGTCCATCGCCTATCAGACCTACGATGTGCTCAAGGCGATGGAAAAGGACATGGGCATGTGTTTAAAATCGCTGAAGGTGGATGGCGGCGCTGCGGCAAACCGGCTGCTCATGCAGTTCCAGGCCGATATTTTGCGCACCGATGTGCTCAAGCCGGAATACCTTGAAACGACGGCGCTGGGCGCTGCTTATCTGGCCGGGCTGGCAGTTGGTTACTGGCAGAGCAAGGAGGAGATTCGCACCAACTGGAAGCTGCGGACCACCTATCATCCTCAGATGGATAAAGAACTGGCGGAACATAAGCTTAAAGGCTGGGCAAGAGCCGTGAAATGTGCGCTGATGTGGGCGCAGGAGGAATAGCGGAGCGTGGATTAATGCGTTGGCGTATTTACGGCTCCCGGCGAACTGCCGCAGCATTGTCTGGACGGTTACCCTGGGGCTGCAAAACTTGAAAGCCGGCAGTGGCGATTGGCCTTGCAAAAGCGATGGCGGTGTGTTACCATAAAGATATAGTTTTAGATAAGTGAATATGGATTGCAGAGAATGAGAGTCAGGCAATATAAAGTACACAAAAAGGTGTACTTTATTCGTCTGGCTTTTTTGAATGAAGAAAATGGAGATGATAAGATGTATGATGCAGTGATTATCGGCGCCGGTGTTATCGGCTGCGCGATCGCAAGAGAATTATCCAAGTATCAACTGAAGGCCTGTGTTGTAGAGCGTGAGGAGGATGTATGCTGCGGCACATCCAAGGCCAACAGTGCGATTGTCCACGCAGGTCACGATGCGGCTAACGGTTCGTTAAAGGCCCGCCTGAATGTGGAAGGAAATGCGATGATGGAAACGTTGTCAAAGGAACTGGATTTCCCGTTTAAGCGCAACGGTTCCCTTGTTATTTGTACCGAGGAGGAAGGCATTTCCGGACTAAGGAAGCTCAAGGAGCGGGGCGATAAAAATGGTGTTCCGGGTCTTGAAATCCTTGATAAAGAGGCGCTGTTACAAATGGAGCCCAACCTTTCAGATCATGTGGTGGCTGCACTGTATGCACCGACGGGTGGGATCGTATGTCCATTTAACCTGACCATTGCTCTGGCTGAAAATGCTTTCACCAATGGCGTGGAATTTAAATTAAACACTGAGGTCATCGATATTAAGAAAACGGATCAGGGCTATACTGTTGTTACCGAAAGTGGTGAGCTGGCAGCCCGGACCGTGATCAATGCCGCCGGTGTCTATGCCGACAAGTTCCATAATATGGTCAGCGCTGACAAGCTGCATATTACTGCAAGAAAGGGCGAGTACTGCCTGCTCGATAAATCCGTGGGCGGTTATGTGTCAAAAACAATCTTCCAGTTACCGAATGCTATGGGTAAAGGCGTTCTTGTGACTCCTACGGTCCATGGAAATCTTCTGGTTGGCCCGACGGCTACGGATATCGAGGACAAGGAGGGCGTCAATACAACCAGAACCGGTCTGGATTTCCTCACTGCCAAGGCATCCGAGAGCGTCCGGGCGCTGCCTATGCGCCAGGTCATCACGTCCTTTGCCGGACTGCGCGCCCATGAGGATAAGGATGAATTTGTTATTGGAGAACCTGCGGATGCACCGGGCTTTTTTGATGCAGCCGGGATTGAGTCTCCGGGGCTTACAAGTGCGCCGGCCATCGGCGTGATGGTGGCTGAAATGGTGGCGGAACAGTTGGGGCTGGAGCGGAACACGTCCTTTAACGGAACCCGCAAAGGCATTATCAATCCTCAGGAGTTGTCCAAGGAAGCGCGGGCAGAGCTTATTAAGGAGCAGCCAAACTATGGCAATATCATCTGCCGTTGCGAGATGATTTCCGAAGGCGAGATTTTAGATGCTATACACCGCCCACTGGGAGCGCGTTCTTTGGATGGTGTGAAACGCCGGACACGGGCTGGTATGGGCCGCTGCCAGGCAGGCTTTTGTTCCCCCAGGACGATGGAGATCCTTCACCGGGAGGTTCCTATGGATATGTTGGATATTACCAAGGCCGGCCACGAATCCCATATTGTTATCGGATACAATAAGAATTTGCCTGATGACCAGGCAGGTCAGGGATTTCCAGAGAAATCCCCGACAAATAATAAACAGTTGGGCGATGGGGCTGACAGCGATTTAGAGCAGACCAGTGTACAGTGAGAAAGGATGGCAGGAAATATGAAAGCATATGATATTGTAGTAATCGGCGGTGGTCCTGCCGGCCTTGCGGCAGCCGCTGCTGCCAGAGAAAACGGCATTGAGCGAATTTTAATTCTGGAACGGGATAAGGAGCTGGGCGGTATTTTAAACCAGTGTATCCACAATGGCTTCGGTTTACATACCTTTAAGGAGGAGCTGACCGGTCCGGAGTATGCGGCGCGGTATATTGCAAAGGTGCAGGAGTACCAGATCGAATATAAATTAAATACAATGGTGGTGGACATTTCCCCGGATAAAGTGGTGACGACCATCAGCCGGGAGGATGGACTGGTGGAAATCAAGGCTGGCGCTGTGATCCTGGCCATGGGCTGCCGGGAGCGTTCCAGAGGGGCGCTTAATATTCCGGGCTACCGTCCGGCCGGTATCTTTTCCGCTGGTACGGCTCAGCGTCTTGTAAATATGGAAGGGTATATGCCCGGTCGTGAAGTCGTTATTTTAGGCTCCGGGGATATCGGATTGATCATGGCCCGCCGAATGACGCTGGAGGGCGCCAAGGTGAAGGTGGTCGCCGAGCTCATGCCTTATTCCGGCGGTTTGAAGCGTAACATTGTCCAGTGTCTGGATGATTTTGGCATCCCGCTAAAGCTGAGCCATACTGTGATCGACATTGACGGCAAGGAACGGGTGAAGGGTGTGACAATAGCTCAGGTTGGGCCGGACGGAAAGCCGATTGCAGGAACCGAGGAATATATACCCTGCGATACGCTGCTGTTGTCCGTGGGCCTGCTTCCTGAAAATGAATTATCCCGCGGCGTTGGCGTGGATTTAAGCCCCATCACAAGCGGTCCGGTCGTGAACGAACTGCTGGAGACAAATATTGACGGCGTTTTTGCCTGCGGCAATGTGCTCCATGTCCATGATCTTGTGGATTACGTTTCCGAGGAGGCTACCATGGCCGGTAAAAATGCGGCCAGATATGTCCGCGGGGAATTTGAAAGCGGTACTGAGTGTGAAGCTGGAAGTATTGTCCTGTGCGGCGAAAACGGCGTGCGCTATACAGTGCCCTCCACGGTGGCTCCGGCGCGGATGGAAGATACGCTGACCGTGCGTTTCCGTGTGGGCAATGTTTACCGCAATTGCGTTTTGTGTACTTATTTTGATGACGAGTGCGTATCCCGCCGTAAAAAAATGGTCATGGCACCGGGCGAAATGGAAAATATTGTGCTGAAAAAGAAGGATTTGCTGGCACGTCCTGAATTGAAAAAAATAACGATTAAAATCGAAGAGCAGTAAGGAGGAGCGAAGATGGAAACGAGAGAATTGACCTGTATCGGCTGCCCTCTGGGCTGTGCGGTGATGGTAACATTGGAAAACGGTCAGGTGATCAATGTCACCGGAAATACATGTAAGCGGGGGGAGGATTACGCCCGCAAGGAAGTGACGCATCCGACACGTATCGTCACAAGCACGGTGCGCGTTTGCGGCGGCAGCGCCCCCATGGTGTCTGTAAAGACCCGGTCGGACATTCCAAAAGGAAAAATTTTTGACTGCGTTCACGCCCTCAAAGGGGTGACCGTACCGGCGCCGGTGCATATCGGCGACGTAGTGGCGGCGGATGTGGCTGGCACCGGCGTGGATGTGATAGCTACGAAGGACGTTTGTTGATCGGATTATTTTGGCGGCTCTGCTCCAGACCAGGAGCAGGCCGCTGTTGCATGTTCGCGAAGCAACGAGCCACAAATGTGAGCTAGCTCACATTTGTGGCGACTGCCGCGACCCGGCGGAGCATTGCGGAGCCGGGTGTGTGAAGCAACGTCGAGCCGAAATATAAAGCTCCTGCTTGCGCATCCGTGCAAATCCGATTATAATAAGAATTGGCCTGATGGCCAAGCAGGTCGAGGATTTCCAGGGAAATCCCCGACAAGTTATAATTAGGAATAGCGCTGCTGCGCAGCCGGTCAAAGATGAATATTGTTCTGCGCAATCTTCAAAAGACTCCGGCAATGACACTTTCAGGAGGATACATTATGAACCGGGAATTTATAGAAGCAATCGAGGACTCCCCCATTATCGGTGCGGTGAAAAGCATGGAAGGACTGGAAAAGTGCCTGACATCGGATATTGGCGTGATCTTTATATTATTTGGCGACATATGTAATATCAGCGATATTGTGGACCGGGTGAAGGCGGCTGGAAAGCTGGCGATGGTACATATGGACCTGATCGTAGGTCTGAGCGCCAAGGAGATTGCAGTGGATTTTGTGAGAAAATATACCCATGCCGACGGGATCATCAGCACAAAGCCGGCGCTGATCAAGCGGGCCAGAGACTTAGGGCTTTATACGGTTCAGCGTTTTTTTGTCATCGATTCCATGGCCTTTGAAAATATCGGGCGGCAGATGGGAGCGGTTCATCCGGATGTCATCGAGGTGCTGCCGGGCCTGATGCCCAAAGTCATCAAACGGCTGACCAAAATGTGCAGCGTTCCCATTATCGCCGGTGGACTCATTGGCGACAAGGAGGATGTGATGGCGATGCTTTCCGCCGGTGCATTGGCTATATCTTCAACAAATGAGGGCATTTGGTTTATATAGCCCTGGGCAATTTATATTGATTGAATTGAACAAAAAAAATGAAAAATTTTGAAATCGGGTATTGACTTTTGGGGAAGATAATGGTATTATATCACTTGTCGAGAGGACAGCAGAAGCTTTCCTTGAAAACTTCATAAAGATGCAGTTGTGGCGGAATTGGTATACGCGCTAGACTAAGGATCTAGTGGTCATTGCGACCGTACGGGTTCAAGTCCCGTCAACTGCACACGTAAAACCTCAGTACTTACTGAGGTTTTTTTCGTTGAAGCAACGAGCCACAAGGGGGAGCATGCTCACCCTTGCGGCGACTGCCGCGATCCGTCGCAGCGAAGCGGAGACGGGTGCGATCATATGGTATTTTGTATTGAACAGATTTTAAATCGAATCAGCAGTTCCGCTCTGTGATGGAGCTGGCCGTAATGTCAGGGAACATTGGTCTTAATACTTCAGAGGCACCAGACTGTTACAGCAGATCATTAATGGTAATCAGCAGATCATTAAAAATACCGCATTGAATGGGCTGGCTGAAAGGCACGATCATCGGAGCAGCGTCTTCTTCGTAATGATAGATGGTTGTGCGTTCTCTGGCGGGGTCCACGATCCAGTACTCGCGGACACCTGCGTCAGAATAAAGTGCGT
Organism: Lachnospiraceae bacterium; assembly: GCA_902363555.1. GTDB lineage: Bacteria > Bacillota > Clostridia > Lachnospirales > Lachnospiraceae > Catenibacillus. The sequence goes on from CABJAM010000004.1 coordinate 528,981, forward strand.
TCTTAGTGGAATAATCCTTTCGGCGGCTGTTGGGCGATACAATTTCAATGACGAAATCCGGCGCTCCTTCGCATCCACGGTCTGAGAGCTTGTTCTTATCGCAGATCAGAGAGATATCGGGTTCAACGTATGTTTTTTCATCGGCATTCAGGAGTACGCCAAATGGGGCTGGGTAGACCTCACAGGAGCCGCCTTTGGAATGTACGTGGTTCCTTAATGTAGCAGATAGTTCCATAACCAGCTTTTGGTGTATCCTGTTTGGCGGAGCCATATCATACAGCACACCGTCAATAAGCTCGGCGCGCTGACCTTCAGGGAGGTTATAGATATCCTCAATCGTGTAAATAATTTCTTTGGGCATTGGCATAATAACACTTCCTTTCATAAAAAAAGTATTCACTTCGGCTGACAAATTATTCGGACGTGCCTGATATAGGTCATAACATACTCATAAAGCAAAATTTTTTCTTGGTTGTATGTTAATTCTACAATACATAAATTGAAAATGCAATATAAGTTAAAAAAGTGTTTTTGGGATTTTAGGTATCCGTACAGAGGCGCTGAACAGTTAATGGTAGTGTTCACATAGGCGCTAAGATATGCGAATTTCGTGTTGCAGTAAAAAAAGAAACCATCTATAATAGAATTTATATTATATTCAGGAGCATGCGATGAAAAGACATACACTGACATTTAAAATGATAATTCTATTTTTATTGATCAGCATTCCGGCACTGATTTTATCCATGTTTGCCGGTCAGGCCAATTTGCAAAGTGCCAGAGATCAACTGATCAACGCTGAAAAAAGCACCATGCGTATGCTGATAAGGCAGTACGATACAGCATTGGAAGCGGTGGAAAAGAATCTGCAGACAACGCTTTATGGAACAAAGGAGTATCCAGCTCTTAGATTAGAGCGTACCGAAACGCGTTATCAGCAATCCCTGATCTGGCTTAAGGATGAGCTGACTGCCTTTGTGGGCTATTACCCGCAGTTGGCCGGAATTTATGTGTACATACCTCATTCAGAAGATTTTTTCCTTGTTAAAAATGGAGGATGGGTGGCTCTGGAAGACCAAGAAGCGCTATATTCGGCGCTGCTTTCAGGGCAAAGCTTTCTGAATACGGAAATTTTCGCGTCCAAAAGCCATTCGTTTATCATTAAGTCCATGACAAACACATATATGGAAATCGGCTATATGATTTCGGCGGATTATTTGAAGGAACTATTATCTCAGAGTCTGACCAATGACGAGTTTGTTCAGTTTGAGGTCGATCATCAGACCATTGAGATTTCTTATGGTAATAAAATTCAGCAAAGTCCGGATATGGGAGGTTATGAGACTTTTTCCATAGATTTTGAACATGCGGATATAAAACTGAACCTTTGGATACCGGATGTGAAGCTGAGTACGATGATACCTATTAAGGACAGGCTTCTCTGGTATTTTTCTTTTATTCTGATCATACTGCTTCCACTTTTTCTTCTGGCTATGCGCAGGATATTTCTTGTACCTATGAAAAAGCTATCCGGAGCAATGGGCGAGATTTTATCGGGAAATTCTGCTTACCGCATTAATAACTTTTCCAGAGACCGGGAATTTCTGGAGATTGAACAGGCCTTTAACAGGACGCTGGATCATAACGAGACTTTGAAAATACAAGCCTATGAGTATCGTTTGCAAAAGGAGGAACAGCAGTTGATAAGTTTAAAGCTGCAGATTAACCCTCATCTCCTTTTAAACTCGTTAAATACGATTTACAGCCTTTCCGAGAATAATAAAAATCAGGAAATTAAGGAATTTTCTATGAACCTGGCGAAATATTTCCGCTATTCGTTGAGAGATTCGGAAGAGTATGTGACGATTGCTTCGGAGCTTGAGTTTATTAAAAGTTATAGTAAAGTACAAAAAATACGTTATCCAGATGCTTTTTACTTGATGTTTGATGTGGATGAGAGTCTTATGGAGGAGCGTATCCCGCCGCTGATCATTCAGAATTTCGTGGAAAACAGCGCTAAATATGCCCTTATACCTGGAATGGAAATAGAAATTTTTGTGATAATTAAAAAAAGGGAGGACTTTTTGGATATATCGATCTGTGATAACGGAAAGGGCATGGATGAGGAGCTTCTATCAAAGCTGCGGTCCGGGGAGATCATTACCGACAGCCGTGGAAAACATATTGGTATATGGAACTGCCGGCAGCGCCTGCAGAGCTTTTATGGCGGTACGGCCAGACTTCAGATAACATCAAAACCAGGTGAAGGCACCCAGATCTGGCTCCATATCCCAAGCAGCCCTTTATCAGAGGTAAACAGTATCAGCTCTGACAGCAATAATAAATTTATGAAGGAGGATGACGATGAATCTTCTGATCATTGATGATGAGATTGAGACGATAAACGGAATCATTACCGGGGTCAACTGGGATAAACTTCCGTTTCATAACGTATTTAAAGCAATCTGTGTGGATGAGGCGAAGAAAATGTTTGAAGCCCATCGGATGGATGCTGTATTATGTGATATTGAAATGCCAGACGGCTCCGGATTGGATCTGCTGGAGTGGGTCAATGATAAATATCCGTCAGTACTGAGTATTGTGTTGACCTGTCATGCGGAGTTTTCCTATGCCAAAAGAGCTGTCAGCCTTGCCTGTCGGGAGTATTTGCTGAAACCTGTGGATTATGGTGAACTGGAGGAACAGCTTCGGGAGATATGCACGCAGATTGATGAAAAATGGCAGAATGATAAGTATCAGAAGTACGGCAGAGATTGGATAAGAACAATCAGTAGTTCTGATAATGGCATGGCCTACACAACGAAAAAAGAGATGGTCCAACAGGTGAAGGTTTATATACGCACCCATTTACAGGACGAATTGCGGCTGGATACACTGGCAGGCCTTGTATCCATTACACAGGATTATCTGTCGCGTATTTTCAAAAAGGAGGAAGGCATAAGTATTAACGATTATATTGTGGAAGAACGTATGCTTTTGGCCCAGGAGCTGCTGAAATCGCCGGCACTTTCCATATCCCGTGTAGCCTATGAGTGTGGTTATGACAATTACAGCTACTTTACCAAGGTGTTTAAAAAGAAATTTGGCGAGACTCCCAGAGAGTTTCGAAGCCATTATGAAAAATAGGATAAATGTGTTATATTCCGGAAATTTGCTATTTGTTTCCGGAATTTTTCTATAATACCCCTTAGCACCGGATTATAATAAAGCCATAAAAAGTCATTTTAATGATTTTAAAATCTGGAAGGAGGGAGAAAAATGCCGGCAGGAAGAAAAAAATGGAAACGGGCGCTTCCCATATACGCCATGATATTACCGGGAGTCATCTATCTGTTTATCAATAACTATCTGCCTATGTTCGGTCTGGTCATCGCGTTTAAGAAAATTGACTGGAACAAGGGGATATTGGGAAGCGATTGGGCGGGTTTTGATAATTTCAGATACCTGTTCGCATCCAAAGAGGCGTTGGTTATGACCCGGAATACGATTCTATATAATGTGGCGTTTATTATTTTGGGAACCGTGGCGGCTATTGCTGTAGCCATACTGCTCAATGAGATTACATCAAAGGTTTCATCAAGAATTTACCAGACGCTCATATTGCTGCCATTTTTAATCTCATGGGTGATCGTAGGTTATCTGACCTACGCCCTGTTGAATACGGAAACCGGCTTTATCGATCAGGTAATTTTAAAGTCACTCGGTCAGGAGGCTGTTGTCTGGTATCAGGAGAAAAAATATTGGCCGTACATACTCGTTATCGTCAATCTTTGGAAATCGCTGGGCTTTTCCATGGTTATTTATTTATCCAGTATCGTGGGTATAAGTAAGGAATATTACGAGGCAGCCAAAATTGATGGGGCGGGAAAATGGAAGCAGATTAAAAGTATAACGATCCCACTGCTCAGGCCTACGATCATCACCTTATTTATAATGAATATCGGCCGCATGTTTTACTCTGATTTTGGTCTGTTTTATCAGATTCCACGAAATTCAGGGGCATTATTCGATGTTACTCAGACGATTGATACTTATGTGTACAATGCTCTGATGCAGCAGGGTAATATATCATTATCGTCGGCTGCAGGCTTTTATCAGTCTATTGTAGGCTTTATGCTGGTGATGACGGCCAATACTATCGTTCGTAAACTAAGTGAGGAAAGCGCGCTGTTTTAGGAGGTGATTCAATGGTTGGAAAAAGTGAAAGGCATACGCAGATTGCAGCTCATATTGTGATGATCTTCCTGTGCCTGTGCGCGGTGCTGCCGTTTATACTTTTGCTGGCCGCATCCTTAACCGAGGAAAGTGCGGCAATCAATTACGGTTTCAATTTTATACCCAGGGTATTCAGTCTGGATGCCTATGCATATTTGGTGAACCAGGCGCCGATGATCCTGAGGGCGTACGGCATCACCATTCTGGTCACGGTTGTGGGAACACTGGTGTCACTTATTATTACATCCATGCTGGGTTACGGCATTACGAAAAATATACCGGGAAAAAGGGCACTGAATTTTTATGTGATTTTTACCATGCTCTTTAATGGCGGTCTTGTACCGACTTACCTGATCTACACAAAATATTTTCATATTGCCAATACGCTGTGGGCGCTCATCATTCCAGGACTGCTTTTAAATGCATTTAATGTAATGCTGGTACGAAACTATTTTTCCAGCAGTATTCCGGATGCACTGATCGAGAGTGCTATGCTGGATGGGGCCGGAGAGTTTGCGGTATTTCGCCAGATCGTTATCCCGCTGTCTAAGCCGATCATTGCCACGATTGGTCTGATGACGGCTCTGGGTTACTGGAATGACTGGACCAACGGCCTGTACTATCTGGATGATACGTCGCTGTATTCTATTCAGAATGTGCTAAATGCTATTGATAAAAATATCACTGTTTTGTCATCTATGGCAAGCTCCAACATATCTGTTAATAAAGCGGAACTGCCCATGGTTACGGCGCGAATGGCCATTGCAGTTATTGGAATTGTACCCATACTATGTGCTTACCCTTTTTTTCAGCGTTACTTTGTCAAAGGGATTACGATGGGCGCTGTGAAGGGCTAAGTGCGCCCGGAAAACATGAGAAGGAGGATTTTATAAATGAAAGCGAAATTATTTAAAATAGTGACAGTATTGTTAATGTTTGCCGTTATGTTGGCGGGATGTTCTTCTGCGAAATCTCCGGATGATTCAGGAAACGTTTCTGGCACGGCTGACAAGTCGAAAGACCAGAGTGAAGCAACATCCATCAAAATGACTTGGCTGTCCACAGGTGCTGAACCTCAGGACCTGGGAAAAATTCAGGATAAGCTTTCGGAAATGACCATGGAAAAAATGAATTGTAAAGTGGAGCTAGTGCCAGTTTCCTTTGCAGATCAGGCTACAAAATATAATATGTGGTTTGCCAATGGTACAAATATTGATATTATGATTACCGTATTTCAGGATTACGTTTCTATGATCAACGCAGGTGCATTTATGGAAATGGATGAGCTTCTGACTGCCAATGGAAAAGACATTTTGAAAAAAGATGAGGAGAAAAATTTCCTGGGTGCAGGTGTCTATAAGGGAAAACAGTATGGAATACCAACGATTCCGTCAGCACCGGGTAACGGTGGCTCATTGTATGTGCGTAAGGATGTATATGACCAGTTAGATACTTCTGCCTTTGATTCAAAGGATTATATGGATTATGAGGATATGGATCATCTGTTTGCTCAGATCCGGGATAAATTTCCAGAATATACAACGTATGGCATTCTGGGGGATACGGCTGCCTCAGGAACAAACTATTTTTACCTGAAGAATTTTGATAATCTGGGTGTGGCTGGAGGTTCAGCCGGCGTATTACTCAATCCCATGGAGGATACAAATGTGGAAAACCTGTTTGCCTCAGATTCTTATAAAGAATATCTGGAGTGGATGCGTAAGTGGTATCAGGATGGATATATTTCAAAGGATGCGGCTACTTCCACAGAAGCTGCAGATACGATGTTTAAAGCAGGACGTACAGCAACTATGGTTTCCATGAGCACAAGTGGTTTTCGTGAGGGTATCGTGGAACAGGCTGGATTTGATGTCGTACAGTTGGATCTGTGCCCCAATTATATGACTACAAATGTATATACAGGCTGCATGTTCTTTATTCCCCAAAACAGTCAGAATCCGGAAAAGGCCATGGAATTTTTGAACTATCTTTTTACAGATGCGGATGTTCAGAATCTTCTGTCCTATGGAATCAGGGATGACCATTATACCGTTCAGGATAATGGCCTGGTCATTGACTTTACAGAAAACAGAGAGAAATATATCAATCCCTTCGGCGTGTGGGGGGATCAGAGCCAGCAGTATCTGACGGCACCTCAGACACCAGATTTGCTGGAAGCACGGAAAGAATACCTGAAAGTGTCTTTGGATCATACATCCAAAGCCTTCGGTTATCAATTTGACGGTACAGAGGTAAGTACGGAGCAGTCCACTGTGAAAAGTGTGATCGCTAAATATATGACTCAGCTTGAATATGGAACGGTGGATGTGGACGAGGTATATCCGGAGTTCCTTAAAGCGCTGAAGGACGCGGGTATAGATAAGATCATTAAGGAAAATCAACGGCAATTGGATGAATGGCTGCAACAACAGAAGTAATTTTGTGAAATGCCGGGCTGGAACATACCTGCCCGGCTTTTTATAATATGTGAGGAGGAGAATACGATGGAATTTTACCCTGGAGATTTAAGATGTAATGGTTTAAAAAATCCGTTGGGAACGGCATGTGATCATTTATGTTTTACATGGAAAATACTTGGGAACGGATGTCATGCGCGGCAGAGCGGGTACCGCTTGCAAGTAAGCTCTGTGGCGGATTTTAGTGCGAAGGAAATTAGTTATGATATCACGGGAGATACATGGGAACAGAAGTACGTACTGGAAAAGGAGCTTTTAGAGAAAAGAACGTATTACTGGCGTATTAAGCTCTATATTATTTCCGGAGAGAATGGCGGCCGGTGGACGGCGTGGAGCGACACAGCTATATTTGAAACTGCATTTGCAAATAGTAAGTCATGGAAAGCGGACTGGATCGAAGCTGGTGAGGACTTTTACAGGGATGCGGATAAAATATGCCGCAAATTTTGGAAAACAAAGAAGGACCTTTTTCTTTTTCAGGATGTTGATAAAACGGATCTGGATGGATATCCCGAAGTGGACCAGGGCTTACGGCGGCCGCCATATTTTTTTCGCAGATTTTATATCGAAAATATTGTAAAAAAGGCACGGATTTATATAAGTGCTCATGGAAGCTACGCGTTGTCCATTAACGGAAAAAGTATTAGTTCCCGGACGATTGCGCCGGATTTTACAGCCTATGATAAATGTATTTATTATCAGACGCTGGATGTGACGGATACCCTCAAAATTGGAGCAAATACATTGAACGTTCCCGTAGCTGACGGCTGGTATGCTGGACATAGCCAGGGTATTCCCGGGCTTAATCACCTTTACGGGAAAAGGCCGGCACTGATTCTTCAAATGGAGATCACGTACATGGATGGAACCTGCGAAACGATTGTCAGTGATGGACAGTTTGAGGCGCGGACAGGTGAACTGATTTATGCGGACCCGTTTATGGGGGAATATCTGGATGTGGAACAGGGCAGTGAGTCTGAGAATGGAGCTGATGTTTTCAATACATATAAAACTGCTGTGATGGAATATAGCAGGGATGTACTGACACCCCAAAAGGGAATGCTGGTAGAGATTGTGGAGCGGGTGGATGCCGTTAATGTCCGTAAGCTTTCTGAGGGCACTTATATTGTGGATTTTGGCAGAACGCTGGCCGGACGGGAATCCGTGGTTCTGGAGGGAGATGAAGGCTGTACTGTTTGTATTGAGCACAGCGAGGCGCTGGATAAAAACGGTGATTTACAAAATATCATTGGTGTATTCCCGTATCACGACCAGCGAAATGTAGTTGTATTGGGGAACACAGCTTTATTTAAGTATGAACCGCAATTTACCTTTCAGGGATACCGCTATATAAAGGTCAGCGGACTTAAAAGTGAATTGCGGCGGGAGCATTGCCGGACTTACGTTTTATCTACGGCACTGGAGCGGACTGGATGGTTTGAAAGCAGCAATCCGCTGCTTAATAAGCTGACCGAAAATGCATTTTACAGCCAGCAGAGTAATATGGTGTCCATTCCCACGGATTGCCCCCAGAGAGAGCGGGGCGGTTTTACCGGCGATGCGCAGGTATTTGCGACAACAGCGGCCTGGCATCAGGATGTATCGATATTTTTCGGGCGCTGGCTGGAACAGTGCCGTTTAGAGCAGTTGGACCGGGGCCAGATTCCCATTGTTGTGCCCTATACAAGGGCATATTCTGAGGGGGCACCCAATCCTGGGTGGACGTCGGCCGGCTGGGGTGATGCTATTGTTTTTGTGCCATGGGATATGTATCGGGCTTATGGCGATATCCGTTTCTTAACGGATAATTACAATGCTATGGAAAAATGGATGGAATATGTGCGTATCTGTGCAGAGGAAACTATGCCGGAGAAATATTATATGGATTATGAGCACAGATGTGACCAAAAGTATCTCTGGAATACAGGATATCACTGGGGCGACTGGCTCATGCCGGGTTTTAGTGATAATGCGGGCGTTGCCGCCAGTAAAGAAATCACAGCGTCACTCTATTATTACAGGGAGGTTGTGACTATGGAGAAGGTTACAAAAGTATTGGGATTGGCGTCGCGGTGTGAATATTACGCTTCTTTAAAGAACCATATTAAGGATGCTTTTCACAGGACGTATATAGTGGAGGATGCCCGACTGACGAAAGAGCTTCAGGGGCTGTATGTTATGGCGCTTGCATTTGGCATAGTGGATGGCAGTATGCGAGAGCGTTTTGCTGCCCGATTGAACGCGTTAGTGAGGGATGCCGGATATCACCTGCAGACTGGATTTTTATCAACGCCGTTTTTACTGGATGCCTTATGGGATAACGGTTATAAGGATACGGCATATGCGGTGCTCTATCAGGAAACCTGTCCATCCTGGCTTTATGAGGTAAAGATGGGATCTACAACGATATGGGAGTCTTGGGATGCTGTGGACCCGGATGGTAAAACAAAATTCGGCGTCAGTTTTAATCATTATGCCTATGGTTGTGTCTGCGACTTTATTTATCGGAAAATCGGTGGGATCGTGCCGATGGAACCGGGGTTCCGGTCGGTAAAAATAGCTCCCGAGATGACCAGAGGGCTGGATTTTGCCCAAATGTCCTATGAGACAGGATTTGGCTTGCTCAAGGTGCGCTGGGATAAAACGGAGGATGGGATACGATATGATCTGGAGATACCTCACGGCATGACGGCTCAGGTGGATTCGGGAAGTGGTACAAAGATTTTTGGGAGTGGACATTGGAGGATTTAGCAGAGTGGTATGTCCGAAGATGTTTTCGTTGACGGTACACGGGAGGCACCCTATACTGAACTTATGAGCACCTGTTTGTGGACGACTGGAATGAGGCCTTTTATAAGGTCCTGGGATGTGGAATACCGCTTATAGTACGCGGTCCCAATTAAAAACTTTTTAAATGAATATTGTAACAAACCGCCCCTTAAGAACACTTATTTACATAGAGGAGGAAAACATATATGGATTCCATGGAAGAAATATACCGAAAGTATGCAAAAATAGTATATGCTTTTCTCTTAACCCGGACACACAGTCACGATGTGGCGGAGGAGCTGACTCAGGAAACCTTTTATCAGGCTGTAAAAAATATCCATAAATTTAAAGGTGACAGCCGCGTTTCCACCTGGCTTTGCGGTATTGCCAAAAACCTCTCGTATGAATATGTGCGAAAGCAGCAAAGAGATGAGGCGCTGAAGGAAGCGCTGGCTGTATCGGAGGATTTGACGAAAACGCAGGCACCTGTGGCTGCGGCGGATTCCGCAGAGTCGGAGGTGTTTAAGGCGTGGGATAATTTCCAGGTGATGAAGCAGCTTCACCGGCTGCCGGACCCGATGCGGGAGGTCATGTATCTTCGGCTCACCGGAAATCTCACCTTTGGTCAGATTGGGGAAATCATGGGACGCAGTGAAAACTGGGCCAGAGTGACCTATTACCGGGGAAAGGAAAAGCTTGTTAAGGAGGCGGATTTGTAATGGAGCACAAAATACCCTGTGAGATTATACGTGATTTACTACCTTTATACGTGGACGGACTTACGTCCGAAAAAACGGATGAGGAAGTCCGGGCGCATTTGGAGAACTGCCAAAGCTGCCGGGAGCAGTATGGGCGTATGTCTCAGACAATCACGGAGGAGGAGCAGAGCCGAAAGACTGAGGATATCAGGGAAATTGACTATTTAAATAAGGTTAAAAAACGCAGCTTGGGCAAAGCAGTGGCTTGCCTGTTTCTCGGCGTGGCTCTCATCGTGGCAGCGATCGCCTTGAAGCTTTTTGTATTGGGCTACCCGGTAAATAACTATTCCATAACCTATACGGATGTCAGCGAAAATCATCTGTCCATTGGCGGGATGATTTATGATTCATCTTCTGTATACAAAAAATACCGGATCGTTACCCAGGAGGACGGCACTTCAAAGCTTGTGATCTACGGCTGTCTGTCCAATCCATGGAACCGCGACGGCTCATTTAATCTGGACATCGATATGTCTGAGGTGGAAGGGCAATTAGACATCAACGGAATAACGGTGGACAAGGACGGCACGATCGTCAGTAAGCTGGCCAATAATCTATACGCCGCCAAAAATCCTTATGTGGGCGATATGCCTGCCAATGGACGGCTTGCGATGATTTTAGGTGTTGCCGCAAGCCTGGGCAATTTTGATAATGAGCTCCAGACAGATCAGGAGCCCTACGGCTGGACATTGAATTTTCACGGTATCACCGACGAAGGTCTGTTTAATGCTCAGATTAAAGACTATGCCTGCGTATTGATCGCGCTGATCGATAATTTAGATGAAGTGAGCTGGACCTATACAGAAGATGCGGATGATGGCGCCATCGCCGGAACGGGGCGGCTGACTTTGGCGGAATGTACGCAGGCGGTCGGCGAGGATATCAAAGGATTCTCGCAGAGTCCGGAGGATGTGCAGAGACTTCTCGATAAACTGATACACATACGGTATAGCAAGTGAGTTGTTGGCAAAGGACTTGCTATCTTGAGGCGAATAGTTGCTATTCAGAGGAAAAAGTTGCTATCCTGAGATTATTAGTTGCTATTCTGGACGAAAAGTTGTCAACCTGAGCGATAAAGTTGCTATTTAGTTGCTATTCTGTTGCTATTTGTAAATGCTTATAAAATAAAACAGGCAGCCTCATTAATTTGGTATGTTTATAAATACCTGGATTTAATGAGACTGCCTTTTTACTTATCAGACATCGTCGTTTTACTTTGATTTCGTAGCAGACGCCGAACCGCCTGTGCCAGCATCGTGTTCATCCGCCTGTGTGTCAGAAACCGTTTCACTTTCACCAACCGTGTCATCTTCGGTTTCCGCTGGATTTTCCGGCCGCCCAAACAAATACTCATAATAATTATAATCCAATATGTACCTGGAAAATGTAAATTTGTCAGCCACCTGCTGGTGGATCGCCTGTACATATGCGTCGCTGACCGTGTCGCCCTCCTTCACCGGTGTGACTTCCCCGGTCTGGGAATTATAAAAGGCTTTGTTGGTGATCCAGCTCTTATTTGAGAAAATGACCAGCGGTGTGGAATCGGACAATATATCCCGGCCTATAAGCAGACGGGAATCGTATTCCAGGCCGAACAGGTTGGAAATCGTCGGAAGGATATCCATACTGGAGCAGTATTTATCCACCTGCACCGGTTCATCGGCCATCCCCGCATTCCACAAAATCAGAGAGCTTTTGTACAATTCAAAATTCTTTTCCACCTCGTGGCCGGCCAGCTCAGCCAGCTCGGAGCTTTCCAGGCCGTAGGGGTAATGGTCGGCGCCCATGACGATCACCGTATTGTCCAGCTTACCGGCCTTTTCCAGTTCATCCAGTAAATATTCCAGTGCTTTATCCAGCTCCATATGGCAGGCCAGATAGCCCTTCACATTATCTGAATAGGGCAGGTCCGCCACCGCATCCTTATGCTTGGTGGCCATGGCATTGCCGCCCCAACTGTAAGGCATATGGCCGCTGACGGTCATGTAGTAAATGCTGAAATGATCCTCATTAATGTACTCAGGGATCGTCAGCTCCATCATTTCCAGATCCGATTCCGGCCAGACATAGGTCACGTCCAGACCGCTGCCGTAGCCCTTATATGTATAACCCAGATTGGGGTGGGAAATATCCCGGTCATAGTAATCATAGGAATGATTGTGGTAGGCCAGCGTTTTATAGCCCAGCGGCCAGAACTGATTGCCCATGGTAAAGGGGAGCCAGTTTTTACCGGACTTGGCCATGCTCCATACACCGCTTTTGGGAATAAGGCTCTGGCAATTGACATACTCCCCGTCGGAGGTACTCACGCCCCAGACCGGATTATAAAAATTATTAAAGACAAAGCCTTCATTTGCCAGCTTATAAAGGGTCGGCGTCAGCTCCGGATCAATGACATAGGGAGAGAAGCTTTCGGCCGTGAGGAAAATCAAATTGTAGCCCTCAAACATACCGGTATATTCATTGGTGTATGTCGGATTGACCGAGGAAAAATATTCGTTCATCGCTTTATAGTTGGCATCCGTTTCCGATTGAGCCAGGGCATTAAAATCAATGTCCATCACATTAGGCTCAATAATGACCGGGGCCTCAGTTTCCACGACCGTTTCTGACGGCGTATCCAGGGTGCCGCTGCCGACGTTACCGGTATCTTTATTTGCCATAGCGCTTCCGGTGCCGTTTGTGGCAGCCGTGTCCTCCTCCCGTTCATCCAGAGTTTCCTGCAAAGAGGACATGGAATAGGAAACGAGCGATGCACTTTCAGGAAATATCAGCGACTTTATATCGTTTTTAGTGCAGGCCAGCAGGCCGAACCGATTGAGGACTAATGTTCCCGGGCGTTCATAATAATAGACGCTGTACGCGGAGCCGGCGCTTTTTCCGCCCAGTGTCAGGCTGATAAAAATGATCAGCATTGGAACAAACACAGGAACTGCGAAAAAAGGAAGCACTTTAGGTGGATATTTTCTAAACTCAATATGAAAATGAACCATAGCAAGCTGTGCCGCCACAGGTGCAGCGATCATCAACAGCAGCGGCAAAAGCCGGGAAATGATCGTACTTACAATGATATCCATAAATTGCAGCACCTGGCCGGCTCCGCCCACACCGAAAAGTACCAGCGGTGTCTGAAAGACACCCATATAAACGGTCTGAACGGCAAAGATAAGAACAGCCAGAACCGAAAATATCACCGATAGTATCCGGTTGATCCGCGGCTTGAAAAGTCCGCAGACGATGCCAAGCACTGCTCCGGCGGTAATACACATGAAAAATGTCAATATGAAAGTTGCTGATGGCGCTGTTCTAATAACAAAAATCCGAAAAATGCATTCCAGATAAAAAAGCAGTGCCGGAAAATAGATGGCGGGCAGCCCGTCCTTCCATAGCTGTTTAAATTTTATGTTCTTCATAATTAAAGTCTCCCTGATAATGTAATGACCTGCCTGCGCATCAGCGCAGTTCCAATTATAATTTGTCACCAATTTTCGAAGAAAATTGATGACCTGCCTGCGCATCAGCGCAGTTCCAATTATAACAAATCACTCCCGTGAATACCAGTCCTCTGTTCAATACTTTTATAAATAAAATGTATCGTTATTCTCCTTTTGAATTCTTTGCTCCTTTGCTCTGTAGTCGGACGGTATAATCTGATACATTTTTTTAAACGCCTTAGTAAAATAATTCTGGTCATTATATCCGCACAATTCAGCGATATCATTAATACTTAAATCTGTGGCTCTCAAATAATCACAGGCCCTTTCAAGCTTTAGGCCTGTGACGATCTCCATAAAGCTTTTGCCAGTCAGCTTCTTTATCAGTCGGGAAAGATAGGATTTATTATAATTAAAAATCCGGGCGACCGATTCCAGAGTAGCTGTTTTATAATTATTTTGAATGTACTGCATCAGGAGCAGATAATCCTCCCGGACCATGGAATTATCAAAATGATGCATATGTATGGAATGTCGAAATTCATGGAGGATGGTGCCAAAAAACAGACCGATCCAATTAATCGCCCGGCTGGAGGAATAATAACTTTCTTCCCGTGATTCGTAGGTAGCCGCCTTTAAGTAAGATTTGATTTCCTTTGAATTGGAAGTGGATATATATAAATAATTGGCCATATCCTCCTGATACAAAATTGTCTGCAAATAGGTGGAAATCAGATCACCATAGATCATAATAGGCCGGAAAGCACTTTCAAACGCTGCTTTGGTCATAATGATATTCATTACAAAAGCATTTTCATCGAGAAGCATAATTTCATGCATGGAAAATGGAGCGATAATGCATACGTCGCCGGAACGCATAGGAACCTGATTGTTGTCAAAATTCATGACGCAGCTTCCTTTTAATGTATAGGTTATTTCATAATACATGTGACAATGATTTTGCTGGTTTGTAAAATTCATATGTCGGAAAATCTGCACGTATTTGTTCCTGCTGAATATGCTGTCACCTTTTTTCCAATTATCCATAGTCAGAGATTTCGTTAATAAATGCACAGGAAAACGCGATCTGTCAAAATAGTCAATAAACAGGTCATCATCAAGTTCTGCGGAATCTGGTGGAAATGGATTGATATCATCATCCAGAAGATTATCAGGATTCCTGACCAGGCTCTGTATGACTTGAGGAATCGTTGTACATGTACCAAAGGCTTCAAAATATTTTTTCAATTCATTCTGTATCTTTGTAATTTCTATATATGCCATAGGCTTTCCTCCCAAAGCTTCTTTATGAAATCGTTGACCTGCCTGTCCATCAGACCATTCCTATTATATAACGAGGATTAAATAAAGTAAATATATTACTAATTATTTGTAAATTTATCATATGGTACATATGGTAAATCCCAATTATAATAAAGCGCATAAGGAGGAAACAATTATGAAGGCAATAATGGTCATGTATGACTCTCTGAATTTGGGATATCTGCCAAACTATGGAAATACATATGTTCAGATGCCGAATTTTGAACGATTGGGTAAAAAATGTGCTACCTTTTGCAATAACTATGCGGGAAGCCTGCCATGTATGCCCGCCAGACGTGAGCTGCACACCGGGCGGTACAATTTTCTGCATCGCGGCTGGTCGCCCCTTGAGCCGTTTGATGATTCCGTTCCGGAACTTTTAAAGAAAAAGGGGATATACACACATTTGATTTCCGACCACTATCATTATTGGGAGGATGGCGGTTCCACGTATCATTCCAGATTTCAGAGCTGGGAATGCATCCGGGGACAGGAGGGTGACCCGTGGATTGGAGATATTGGTTTAAAGGACGAGGGTACCTACATTGAGAAAAGCAGCAGCTATGGCCCATTGGCGAATCAGCGCAGACAGGACCAGGCTAACCGGAAATATATCCGGGAGCATAATGAATACCCTCAGCAGATGACCTTTGCCAGAGGGCTGGAATTTATAGAAACGAATAAAAATCAGGATAACTGGTTTTTACAAATGGAAACCTTTGACCCCCATGAGCCATTTTTTGTTCCACAGCGGTTTATCCAGATTTATGAAGAACAAAGTCAATATACTTATGATTGGCCACCCTATGGCGTATGCCGGGAATCCAGAGAAATCGTGGACAGCGTCCGTGCAAAATACTGTGCGTTATTAAGTATGTGTGACGAATGCCTTGGTCAGGTGCTGGATCTGATGGATGCCAACGATATGTGGAAGGATACGATGCTCATTGTAAATACGGATCATGGATATTTTCTTGGAGAGAAGGACTGGTGGTCCAAAGGTGCCATGCCTACTTATAATGAAATTGCCCACACGCCGCTGTTTATATGGGATCCGAGCAGTGGTGTACAGGGGCAGCGTCGTCAGGCATTGACACAGACGATTGATCTGGCGCCGACACTGCTGGATTATTTTGGGCTGCCCATACCCGAGGATATGCAGGGCCGTAGTTTGAGGGAAACGATCGCTTCAGATAAAAAGATACGAGACTATGCTTTATTTGGATTTTACGGTTCACATGTGAATATTACCGACGGCCAGTATGTGTATATGAGAGGGCCGGCCAATCTGGAAAATGCACCGTTGAATAATTATACGTTGATGCCCTTGGATATGCATGAGCGCATGCCGGTAAAATCGCTTCAAAAAGCGGCACTTCACGAACCTTTTGCCTTTACTAAAGGGTGTCCGGTGCTGCAGATAGAAACGAATGATTTTTGGAATAATATATCGCCTCATTATCATTTCGGCCATATGCTGTTTGATCTTGCAAAGGATCCCAGGCAGCTGACGCCCATCCGGGATGAAGCCAGGGAGCTGGATCTGATGGCGGCTATGATTGAACTGATGCGCCAAAATGATGCGCCAGAGGAGCAGTACGAACGTCTGGGCCTGCCGGCGGACGGGAATGGCCTGTCGGCGGTACTGGACAGAGATAAAAGCTATGAAGCTATGGTTTTAAATGTTCCGGCCGGTGATTACAAATGGACAAAGGCATTAA
The DNA here is from genome assembly GCA_902363555.1 of Lachnospiraceae bacterium. Lineage (GTDB taxonomy): Bacteria > Bacillota > Clostridia > Lachnospirales > Lachnospiraceae > Catenibacillus. The sequence goes on from CABJAM010000004.1 coordinate 545,699, forward strand.
AATGGCAATATTGGACATTGTGCAAGATTGCCGGCGGCTATACCTCAAAGGAAAATATCGAAAAATTATTTTATGAAAAGGTGCAGTCATCTGAAGTGACATCGGAGCTGTTACTGGAAATTCTAAAGGTGTCAGTTCCGGAAGATAAATACCGGATGGCTGCTTATACAATGGACACCATGTCCCATATACAGTGATATCTTTATGTGATCAAGGAGGAAATCAGGATGAAAAAGAAATTATTAGCAGTGTTACTCGTTGTATCTATGGTGGCCGCTCTGGCTGGCTGTGCATCGGGAAATACACAGACCGGTGGATCAGCACCAGCTACGACGGAGGGCAGTAAGGACAGCCCAGATGCATCGGGCGCTGTGGACTATCCGGTGGAAACACTTATGATCGGTGTTGAATTATACGACCCGACAGATTCTGAAACCATTGCTCTTCAGGAATACCTATCTTATCTGGAAAAGAATATGAACGTTAAGTTCAAATATTCCGAGGCTGTCACAACGGCTGACGAGGAAATTCAGTTTATTGAGGATTGTGCAATTTCCGGATGCAAAGGTTTTATCGCCTATTATAATGTGACAGGCGCAGAGCAGATCAATAAGACTTCGGAATATGAAATGTATTACTGGGGGATGGCCAATGAAACCGAAATTTATGAAGCCAACAAAGAAAATCCGTATTATTTAGGAAGCATCCATACAGGCAACAGTGATTACGAGGGCGGTCATGCTCTGGCTGAATGGGTACTGGCACAGGGGTTTGACAAGATTATTTACGCCAGCGGCGGTGCAGATATCGGTGTATCTATGTTTATAGATCGGCAGAAGGGTTTTACGGACGGACTGGAGGGCAGCAATGTTGACGTGATTACAGTTTCTGGCTTCCCGGGCGACCAGTTCTTTGCAGATCAGTCCGCTGCTTTGAGCCAGGAGGGTGTACAGGCGGTGGTAGCATCCTTTAATGGTGTTAATTTCTGGGCACAGCCTATAGAATCTGCAGGGCTTAGCGGTAAGGTAAAATTGGCCACCATCGGTTCGGTTAATCAGTCCTGTGTCGATGCCTTTAAATCCGGGGCCTTAGATTTTCTATATTCCGGTAATATCCAGCGTTTTGGTCTTGCTGTTGGGATGATCGCCAACGCTGTGGACGGAAATGCGGATGCGCTCAAGAGTGACGGTTTTGCAACAAATATCCCGGCACATGCATGGGCTGTCAATAATGCAGAGGAATGCCAGAAACTGCTGGATATACAAAATGGAGAAAGAGTATATACGGTTGCTGATATAATAAGCATCTGTGTTTCACAAAATCCGGAGGCGGACAGTCAGACGCTCATGGATCTGGTCGATGCATCTTCCACTGAGCGGCTGCTGGGCAACAATTGAAAAGGAATGTCTTTCTATGAATAAAGAAAAGGAAATACTTTTTGAAGCCAGGAAGCTGTGTAAAAATTTCGGACCAACGGTCGCATTGGATCATGTTGATCTGACCGTTTATCGTGGAGAGATCCGGGGCCTGATCGGTGAAAACGGCTCCGGTAAATCCACCATCACATCCATTGCCGCAGGTATTTTACCGGCTACCGGCGGTGACATGTATTTTGGCGGAAAGCCACACCGGCCAGCCTCCATGCTGGAGGGGCAAAAAGCCGGCTTCGGCATGATCGTTCAGGAAATGGGAACGATTTCCGGAATTACAATTGCACAAAATATCTTCCTTGGAAATGAGTACATGTTTAAAAAGCATGGTCTGGTCAGCAAAAAAGCCATGTATGAGGCGGCCGGGAAGGCTTTGGCGGCCATCGGCTTTACGGACTGCGATCCGTCACAGTTTATAGATACGCTGGATATGCAGGACCGTAAACTGGTGGAGATCGCCAGGGTTATGTACAACCAGCCGGAAGTTCTGGTCGTGGATGAGACGACCACGGCTCTGTCTCAGAAGGGGCGCAGTATCATTTATAAGATCATGCAGCAGATGAAGGCGGAGGGCAAGGCAGTCCTGTTTATTTCCCATGACTTGGAAGAAACAATGGAGCATTGTGATGCGCTGACAGTGCTCCGGGATGGAAAGCTGATCGCCACCGTGGAAAAGCAGCAGTTTGAAGAAAAGCTGATAAAAAAATATATGGTCGGGCGTGAGATCGGTGAGCATTACTATCGTGAGGACACTGTCTGCTCCTATGATGAGCAGGTCGTGATCAAAGCGGAGAATGTGACGACGGGGCACGGTCTGACGCAGAATGTATCCTTTGAGCTTCATAAAGGGGAAATTCTTGGTATCGGAGGCCTGTCTCACTGCGGTATGCACGAGCTGGGCCGGGCGGTTTTCGGCGCGGAACCTGTGCTTACCGGAAGTATTACCTATGCGCCGTCCGGCGAGGTGATTACTACACCGCATATCGCCATGAAATATGAAATGGGCTATGTTTCAAAAAACAGGGATATGGAGGCGCTTGTTTTGACCGCCAGTGTCCGGGATAATATCGTGGGCGCCGGGTTTGACAAGGTCCACAGCGGCTGCTTTATATTGCCGGGCAGGGAAAAGGCTTATGTCCAAAAACAGATTGATACATTAAGTATTAAATGCGCATCCATGAATCAGCAGGTTAAATTCCTCTCCGGAGGAAATAAACAGAAGGTTGTTTTTGGCAAATGGGTGGGCCGTCAGTCAAAAATACTGATTCTGGACTGTCCGACGCGCGGCGTGGATATCGGGGTTAAGGCGGCGATGTATGAGCTGATGGAAAGCATGAAAAAAGAGGGCTGTTCTATTCTTATGATATCTGAGGAATTGACGGAGCTGATCGGTATGTGCGACCGGCTACTGATTCTAAAGGACGGGCAACTGGTCAGGGAACTGAAACGCGGACCGTCACTGACGGAAAACGAAGTCATTGAATACATGCTTTAGGAGGCCAACAATGAATAAACAGACTGTTAAAGAAAAATTAATAAACCTTGCGCCTCTGATTGGCCTTATTTTAGTCTTTGTTGTATTTGCTGTTCTTACCGGTGGAAAAACGGTCAGCTCTGTGAATCTGAAAATAATATCCAATCAGATTCTTATCACCGCGCTTGCAGCCATCGGAGCCGTATTTACTTTTTCCTGCCGGGCGCTGGATATGTCCATTGGCGGCTCTTTGTGCCTCTGTGCCATTGCCGGAGCCATGGCGGGAATGAAAACAGGCTCCGTGGCCGTAATGATCGCTGTAACCTTTCTGGTATCTATGCTGATCGCGCTGTTTAAAGGTGTTGTCGCAGCCTATCTGACACTGCCGGTATTTATTGTAACGATCATTTTCGGAAGCCTGCTGTCAGCTATCGGCCTGGTTTTACTGGGAAATCAGACAACCCTGTCACTGGGCAGTCTTTTGAATATTTCAAATATGACATGGATCAATATATTTGTGCTGGGCGGCTTTTTTATTTTCGCTCTGGTCCTTTTCAACTATACGAAAATCGGAAAATCCTTTAAACTCCTTGGCGGTAATGAAATCGCTGCGGAACAGTCGGGCATTAACCGCAAAAAAAGTATTATTATTTCTTTTTTGATCAGCGGTATTGCCGTATCCTTGGCGGCGATCGTTACGATGCTGCGCACAAAGACTGTAACGGCGTCCACCGGCGGCGGGATCGGCAATGATATTCTGGTGGCCATTGTGCTGGGCGGCATGCCCTTATCCGGTGGCCCGAGAAGTAAGATCAGTGCCGGATTGATCGGTGCGGCGACCATTACGATTCTCAATAACGGGCTCAGTGTCTATGGTGTGGGAAATGATATCATCCAGATCGTCCGCGGAATTATTTTCCTGATTGTTGTATTTATAACGTCAATGAGCTACCGCACCCGGCTGCTGCCGCGATAAGGGATGTTTCATCGTAACGGTTCAAAACAAGAACGGTTACGCTTCATCAAAGGAGAGAACAATGGATAAACTAAAAAAATATTCAAAAAACTTTATGATTATGATTATAATTCCCCTGGCAGCCTACCTTTTCTTTTTTGTACTTTGTAAAATCAGAGGGATCAGCGGCTTTGGCGTGGGAACGGATTTGCAGGTTATTTTAAGAAACACGGTGTATACAGGCCTGATCGCGCTGGCCGTTTCCTACAATCTGACCAGCGGCCGATTTGATTTCAGTGTGGGCGCAACCCTGCTGCTTTCAACAATACTTGGCGGGATGCTGTCGGTACGTCTGGGGCTTGGACCGGTGCCTATGCTGTTGTTATGTATGATCTTTGGCGCGATTCTGGGCGGTATCGGCGGCAAGGTTTATACGCTGCTGCGTCTGCCGCCCATGGTTGTCTCCCTGGGAATCGCCATGATTTACGAGGCCATCGGCTTCACAGTCAGCGGCGGGGCCGGTCTGAGTCTGATCGGAAGAAGTGATCTGCTCATATGGTCCAAGCCGCCCTATCTTTATATTTTATGTATTGTGATCGTGGCGGTGCTGTATATTCTGCTGAATAAAACACAGTTCGGCTATCACTGCGGTGCGCTTCAATCCGGGCAGGAGATTGCCGTGAGTGTCGGTATTAATGAAAAGAAGAATACGATCCGATGCTATATCATTGCCGGCATATGTCTGGCGGCCGCCGGTGTGATCAATATGTGCGTTCTTGGTACGGTATCCCCAGAGATGGGGCTGGGCAGCTCATCCTATATTCAAAATGCATTTATGCCAATGTTTATCGGCAATCTGCTGGCCCGGTATTTTGACCGGAATACAGGAGTGATCATGGGCGCGCTGACGCAATCCATTATATTTGCAGGCATCGGTAAGCTTGGGATACCAAGTGCATGGCAGTCTGTGATCACCGGCGTGATCGTATTGGGATTTTTCGCCTATTCCTTTAATGCCTATAAAATCGTGGAATTTCAGCATTTCAAAGAAAAAAAGGAAAAAGCAGCAGCTTCGCAGTGATGCGTCGGCGTATTTGTAAGGCTGCGCGTTGCTGTAATTAAATGAAAGGAATATCTCTCAGCCACTGTGTATGGGCGGGAGATATTCCTTTTTTGTAATTTTTTTATAAAGAAATCACATCAGGTGTTCCAAGATGTAAAAAAATAATGTATAATGGGAATTGCGCTGATGCGCAAGCAGGTCATCAATTTTCTCCGAAAATTGGTGACAAAATATAATAAACAATAGTAACTTGATAACCAAACTAAATGATCTCTGGATTTCCCCCGCGTTCCTGAAAGCGGTGCGAGATGACAGAGAAAGAGGAGTCTTATCAGAAAATGAAAAAGGTAATTAAGAGCCTGATTATCACATTGATTTATGCGGTGGTGGCGTTTTATTTTTCATTGCCGGCCATTAACTTTAAATCAAAAAGCTTCTACACCTATGTGATATCCATCATTATTGTGTATCTGCTCGTATCCTTCCTGACCGGCGCAAAGCTGTCGACCATTGCAGGAACCATGCAGGGAGGGAGCATCAATATCCGCGGCATCGGCCGTCTGAAAAAGAGTACGAAGGTACTGGGCGGTATTATCGTTATCGCAGCCATCGTGCTCATCGGCGGAGATATTTTCTCAAGAGAGTTCTTCCATGCCAAGCGCTACCAGCAGTTGATGCCGGTGGAGAGCCGGGAGTTTTCCGAGGATATCAGCCAGATGTCTATTAAAGATGTACCGATCGTAGACAGAGACAGTGCGGTGCGTCTGGGTAACCGTAAGCTGGGCGAGCTGGTAGAGCTGGTTTCTCAGTTTGAGGTGGACGAAAATCCATATTCCTACACACAGATCAACTATAAAGGTGTGCCGACCCGTGTAGCTCCGCTGCGCTACGGCGACATTATCAAATGGTTCAATAACCAGTCTCAGGGCCTGCCGGGATACATCTCCGTGGATATGACCACTCAGACAGTTTCCCTTGTGCAGTTGGAAAACGGCATTAAGTATTCGCCGGGTGAATATTTCTTCCGCAAGCTGGACCGTCATCTGAGACTGAGCTATCCGACACTGATTTTTGACGATTACCGTTTTGAAATAGATGATGAAGGTAATCCGTACTGGATCTGCCCGGTCATCGATTATACGATCGGTCTGTTCGGTGGTAAGGATATCAAGGGCGTCGTCCTTGTCAATGCCAGCAGCGGCGACAGCGAATATTATGATATCGCTAATGCGCCCACATGGGTGGACCAGGCCTATTCCGCCGACGTTGTCGTTCAGCAGATCGATTACTGGGGCAAGCTGAAAAATGGCTTTATCAATACGATTTTTGGTCAGAAGGATGTATGTATGACCTCCGGCGGCTATAATTATCTGGCCCTGGATGATGATGTATGGTTATATACAGGTCTGACCTCCGCCGGCAATGATGCGTCCAATATCGGATTCGTTCTAGTAAATATGCGTACGAAGGAATCCCATTATTATACGGTGTCCGGTGCGACGGAGTATTCGGCCATGTCCTCCGCGGAAGGCCAGGTACAAAACCTTGGCTACAAAGCCACCTTCCCCATACTGCTCAATATCGGCAACCAGCCGACCTACTTCATATCCCTGAAGGATAATGCCGGGCTTGTAAAACGGTTTGCCTATGTTAATGTTGAGCGCTACCAGATCGTGGCCATCGGCAGCACGCTGGACGAAGCCTATACCCAGTACCTGAAAGCACTGGCCCAGAATACAGAGGTGGATTCCTCGGCGCTCAAGTCGGAGGAAGCGGTGGTCGCCAGTATTTCCAGTGCCGTCCGTGACGGTAACACCTATTACTATCTGGAGCTTGAAGGAAATGATCATGTTTTTGTGGCGTCCATACAGCTTTCCGAGGTCCTGGCCGTATTAAAGCCGGGCGATACGGTGAAGGTGGGCTATGTGGAATCCGACGCCCAGTTTATAGATATCAGCGAGATCACCAGGACCGCTCAGGTTCAAAAGGGCGGCGATACACCGGCTGAGCCGGAAACAGAACCGGAGAGCAAAAAGCCTGCCGAAACGCAAGCGCCTTCGGAGACAGAGGAATCTGAGGATACAAATGCTCCGGAGACTGGTAGTGAGGCACCGGAGACAGACGGTCCGATGGGCGGTGTGCCCACACCTCCGGAAACGGAGACCGGCGGATTTACCCCGCTGACATAAGTAATTTAAGGTAACAGTTCAGCTTGTCTGAACTGTTACAATTTAAGGAGAGTAAGAAAGATGAGCAAAGTAAGGACACGTTTTGCCCCAAGCCCCACGGGGAGAATGCATGTGGGGAACCTGCGTACAGCTCTGTACGCCTACTTAATAGCGAAGCACGAGGGCGGGGATTTCCTGCTCCGTATTGAGGATACCGACCAGGAACGCTACGTTGAGGGCGCTGTGGAGATCATATACCGCACCATGGCGAAAACCGGTCTGATCCATGATGAAGGTCCGGATAAGGACAAGGGCTTTGGCCCCTATGTTCAGAGTGAGCGCCAGGCTTCCGGTATCTATATGGAATATGCCAAAATGCTTGTGGACAAGGGAGAAGCTTATTACTGCTTCTGCGATAAGGAGCGTCTGGATTCCCTCCGCCAGGAGGTGGCCGGCAAGGAGATTTCTGTTTACGACAAGCACTGCCTGAGCCTTACAAAGGAAGAAGTGGCAGAGAAGCTGGCTTCCGGCATCCCCTATGTGATCCGCCAGAACAACCCGACCACGGGAACGACCACCTTCCACGATGAGATTTACGGCGATATCACGGTGGATAATTCCGAGCTGGACGATATGGTCCTTATCAAGTCGGACGGCTACCCCACCTACAATTTTGCCAATGTGGTGGACGACCATCTTATGGGCATCACCCATGTGGTCCGTGGAAATGAATATCTGTCCTCATCACCCAAGTACAACCGTCTTTATGAGGCCTTTGGCTGGGAAGTGCCGGTGTACGTTCACTGCCCGCTGATCACCGATGAGGAGCACAAAAAGCTGAGCAAGCGCAGCGGCCATTCCTCCTATGAGGATTTACTGGATCAGGGCTTTATTTCCGAGGCCATTGTCAACTACGTGGCTTTACTGGGCTGGTGTCCGGAGGATAACCGGGAGATCTTTTCCCTGGATGAGCTGGTGGCCGCCTTCGATTATCATCATATGAGCAAGACGCCGTCGGTTTTTGATATTACGAAGCTGAAATGGATGAATGGCGAGTATATGAAGGCTATGGATTTTGAAACCTTTTATGCCATGGCTGAGCCCTATATTAAAAATACGGTGACAAGGGATATAAATCTGCGCAAAATCGCAGAGCTGGTAAAGACCCGGATCGAGGTCTTCCCGGATATCCGCGAGCATATCGATTTCTTTGAACAGGTGCCGGAATATGATATTGCCATGTACACCCATAAAAAGATGAAAACAAATACTGAATCTTCCCTGGCTGTCCTTAAAGAGGTGCTTCCGGTCATTGAGGCACAGGAGGATTTCTCCAATGACGCCCTTTATGAGATGCTTGTGAGCTTTGTCAAAGAGCATGGCTATAAAAACGGTTATGTGATGTGGCCCATCCGCACTGCCGTTTCCGGAAAGCAGATGACTCCCGGCGGAGCCACAGAGCTGATGGAAATTCTCGGCAGGGATGAATCCATCGCACGGATCAAAATGGGTATCGAAAAGCTTGAAGCTGCCGTACAATGAGAAGCTTTAATCCGGCGCAGCTTGAAGCCATACGCCATAAGGATGGGCCCATGATGGTGCTGGCAGGCCCCGGATCGGGAAAAACGACGGTGATCACGGAGCGCATCCGCTGCCTCATTGAGGAAGCCGGTGTGCACCCGGGCACCATCCTTGTGGTCACCTTTACAAAAGCCGCGGCTGTGGAAATGAAGTCGCGGTTTTTGCAGCTTTGCGGCGGCGTTTCCATGCCGGTGAGCTTCGGCACCTTTCACAGCATCTTTTTTTCTATATTAAAGGCCGCCTATAATTACCAGGCCGGGGATATCATCACCGACAGCCGCCGCATGGAGATATTCCGGGAGATCGTAGCTGACGAGCAGTTGGAGCTGGATGATGAAAATGATTTTATCACAGGCATTGCCTCGGAAATCAGTCTGGTCAAAGGTGAGAATATGAATCTGGACCACTATTATTCCACCACCTGCGCCGAGGATATTTTCCGCAGGGTGTATGCCGCCTATAACCGCAAGCTCCGCCAGGCCCGGCAGATCGATTTTGACGATATGCTTGTGTTTACATGGGAGCTTTTCAGGGAGCGGAAGGATATTTTAAAAGCCTGGCAGAACAAGTTTCAATATATTCTGATCGACGAGTTTCAGGACATTAACCGGCTCCAGTATGAGATCATCCGTATGCTGGCCGCGCCGAAAAATAATCTGTTCATCGTGGGCGATGACGATCAGTCCATCTACCGCTTCCGGGGGGCGAAGCCGGAAATCATGCTGGGATTTCTAAACGATTATCCCGGCGCGAAGCAGGCTTTGCTGGACGTGAATTACCGTTGTACCCAGGAGATCGTCGAAGGCGCTCTGCGCGTGATCAAAAATAATAAAAAGCGTTACGCCAAGGCATTGGCGGCTTTTCATAAAGGCGGCGAGCCCTTAAAGGTGAAGCTGTTTAATGATGTGCGGGAGGAATATGATACGGTCATTAAGGAGATTTGCGGGTATCATAAGGATGCGGCCATGCCCCTGAAAGATATGGCTGTTTTATACCGCACCAATACCGGCTCCCGCCAGATGATCGCCAAGCTGATGGAATATAATATCCCTTTCCGGATGAAGGATAATGTGCCCAATATTTTCGAGCACTGGATCGCCAGAGATCTCATCGCCTACATTAAAGTGGCCATGGGAAGCCAGGCGCGCAGTGATTTCCTGCGGATCATCAACCGGCCCAAGCGCTACATTGCCAGACAGTATATGGAAGGGGCCAATGTGACCCTGGAGGAGCTGCGGCAGCGTCACGCCGGGAAGGAATGGGCGGTGGAGCGGCTGGATAAGCTGATCTATGATATGAAGACCATCCGGGATATGGACCCATTTGCCGCTGTGAATTACATACGCTACGCCGTGGGCTATGACGGTTATCTTACAGAATACGCGTCCATGCGCCGGCTGGCGGAGGATGAGCTGTTGGATGTGGTGACGGAGATTCAGGAGAGCGCCCGGGATTTTAAAACCTTTGAGCAATGGTTTTCCTATATGGAAAATTATGGGCTAAGATTACAGGCTCAGGCCCGCAGACGGGAGAACGCCGAACGTGACGGCGTAGTGCTGTCCACCATGCACAGCGCCAAGGGGCTGGAATATGACGCGGTATTTATCATAGATGCCAACGAGGGCGTTGTTCCCCACAAAAAAGCGGTGATGGAGGAGGACGTGGAGGAGGAGCGGCGGATGTTTTATGTGGCCATGACCAGGGCCAGGAAATATCTGCATATTTATTTTGCCAAAGAACGGTATCATAAGCCGGCTGTCATGTCCAGATTTGTGGGCGAGCTGCTGCTGGACCGGGATAAGTTTACCGTGGGCCAGCGGGTGCGCCACAAAGTCTATGGTGAGGGCAGGATCGTGCAAATAACACAGACATCGGCGACGATCCTGTTTGAAGCAGATAAAACGATGAAAACACTGAGCATTTCATTTTGTATCTCCAATAACCTGTTGACATTATTGTGAAAACCAATCGTCATCGAAAATTGTCAAAATACTTGACTTTAAAGTATAAGTATGGTACAAACATATATATATGTATGAATAAGAAATGGTAGAGGTGCGGGATTCATCAGTAGTATCTGTCAGAGGCCGGAGGGCGGCCGCAGATATGAAAGGGGAGCCTGCCGAAGAAGGGCCGCCGCCTTCCGGTGGTTTTTCTGGGCCATAGCAGAAGATGCTGTGGACTGTCACATTGTGTGGAGCGCTATCAAAGATCGGATAATAATACCTGTCTGTTCCCTGAGTGCGCGCCGCGTGGCTGCCGTTCAAAGAAAGAGAGGTATTTTTTTATGCGGACAAAAAAAAGCAAACTGTTTCGCGTCCTGCTGGCAGTGTCGGTGATCGCCACGCTGATGCCCATCGCGGCGATGGCATCGGAAGCCGACGGCGCAGCCAGCCAGCCGACCATGTACGCCACCTTCTGGGCGTTGATCCCGCCGGTGGTCGCCATTGTGCTGGCACTGATCACTAAAGAAGTTTACAGCTCCCTGTTTATCGGTATTTTAGTTGGTGGCCTTTTCTATTCGGGATTCAGCTTAGAGGGCACCATTACCCATGTTTTCCAGGGCGGCTTCCTGACAGCGCTGTGTGACAGCTATAATATGGGTATCCTTATTTTCCTTGTTATATTGGGAACGATGGTATCTTTGATGAACCGGGCCGGCGGCTCCACAGCCTTCGGTAACTGGGCAAGCAAGCATATAAGAAGCCGGGTGGGCGTTCAGCTTGCGACGGTCGTTCTTGGCGTTTTAATCTTTATCGATGATTATTTTAACTGTCTTACCGTGGGCAGCGTTATGCGCCCGGTAACGGACAAGCAGAATGTATCCCGGGCAAAGCTGGCTTACTTAATTGACGCTACCGCAGCTCCGGTATGTATTATTGCACCGATTTCCTCATGGGCTGCTGCTGTCAGCGGCTTTGTGGAGGGCGAGGACGGCCTGGCTTTATTTATCAGAGCTATCCCCTATAACTTTTACGCTTTACTTACAGTTGTTATGATGGTTGCTCTGATCGTGATGAAGGTGGACTTCGGCCCCATGGCTAAGCATGAAAAAAATGCACTCAAGGGCGATCTGTTTTCCACACCTAATCCTGCATTTAAGGATGCCGCCGTGGAGGGTGCCAATGCAAAGGGCCGCGTTATCGATCTGATCGTGCCAATCGTTTCCCTTGTGATCTGCTGTGTTATCGGTATGATCTATACCGGTGGATTTTTCGAGGGCGCTGATTTTGTTACGGCCTTCTCCAACAGTGATGCTTCCATCGGTCTTGCAGTGGGCAGCTTCTTTGCCTTTGTCATTACGATCATTTTCTACCTGATCCGTCGGGTGATGAATTTCAGAGACTGTATGTCCTGTCTGCCGGAAGGCTTTAAGGCCATGGTTCCGGCCATCCTGATCCTGACCATGGCCTGGACATTAAAGGCTATGACTGACAGCCTTGGCGCCAAGGAATTTGTTGCTGCTTCCATGCAGTCCGTGGCCGGCGGCCTGATGAATCTCCTCCCGGCGATCATATTCCTTGTTGGATGCTTCCTGGCATTTGCCACAGGAACCTCCTGGGGAACCTTTGGTATATTGATCCCCATCGTTGTGTATGTGTTTGGCGATTCCAATCCGACACTGATGATCATCTCCATTTCCGCATGTATGGCAGGTGCTGTCTGCGGTGACCACTGTTCGCCTATATCGGATACGACGATCATGGCTTCGGCCGGGGCCCAGTGCGACCATGTCAATCATGTGTCCACACAGCTTCCTTATGCCATCTGTGTGGCTGTGATCTCATTTATAACTTACATTATCGCCGGTTTTGTGCGCAGCGCATGGATCTGCCTGCCTATCGGAATCGTGCTGACGCTGGGCTTCCTGTTCTTAGTGAAGTATCTACAGAAGCGGAAAAATTAATATTTAAACATCTTTTGAAAGTGCCGGTTGCAGAACAAAACCGGCACTTTTTCTTTGCGGCGATTGCCGCGAGCCGTCGGAACAAAGTGTAGACGGCGGCGAGGAATAATGCTATTATTTATATCTCAAGTTTGGAAGCAAAATCGTCAGAATCCCTGTAAATACAGAGCTTCTGACGATTTATGTGTATGGTGAACAGACCCCTTCTTAAAATTAAAATTATTAAAAAAG
>CABJAM010000005.1 GCA_902363555.1 Lachnospiraceae bacterium
ACAGTTCATTAATATTCACCATATATAAAATACAAAAGATTGACAAAAAATTTCCAGCATCCACAAGGAATACTGGGATATTTTGGGAATGGATGCTTCCAAACTCAGGAGGACCATCCTATTCTCACAACAACGTATTCTACCATGAATTGGGAACAAATGCAAGGAAAAAATGCAAATATCGATTAAAAAGTTGCGATTTTTTTCTGTACTTTTTTAGAAACGATTGAAATTTCAAGCGCCTCAGTGTATAATAAAAATAATCAAAGGCTTTCCTTTGGTTGCCCGATAGGTATAATTTTTAGTTATAGCTATCCTCTATGGGTTGATAGAGGATAGCTTTTTCAATGCTTACGGTTATGATTGTCTAGTAAAAGCCTTTTATCGGTTTAAAGAGAATATTTTTTGTACAATGCTTCACGATATGCCGTGTTTTCAGTAACCTTTCGGATATCCTCTAAGCGTCCGTCAATCAGCAATTGTTTTATAAGCGCTGACAAACGCTGCTCTCCACGTTTTTCACCGCGTTCCTCGATTGCCTCACTGAGATTACACATAATATTCAACTCCTTTTCTAATGAATCATCTGCCGATATGTCATAAACATTGTTCAATATTGCCGCTTTTTTATCGGGTTGCATATCAATGGAGAGTAAAACATTCAGAAGATGGAGCAGGCCATCGGAGCTCTCATCCATTGTTTCATTAAGGCAGACCATGATTACAGACAGCTTATCATAGCTGTATTTTTTGTCCGGCATAGTTCCAATAAGATCATGCTTTGTTATTTTATATTCACAAATAGCATTTCCTATGTATTTGGGGGCATTCATACAGATGAAAATGGAATATACCTTTTTCAGCTTATTATAATCACTGTGAGTAAATTCTGTATCCAGTTGGGCGGATATCATACGTGCTGCATAAAAAATGCCACGGGTAACCATTTCGTATTTTGTATAAAATGACTGCTGAGCCTCGATGTCTATAATCAAGAGAATACTATCGGTTTCACCGGGTACAGTAGCGCGGAAACGGATATCATAGGTTACAATACCCTCGCCGGGAATACGACTTTCCGTCAAGTCGCCGGTGATCATATGCGGCTTTTGATAAATGCTTTCATTATCCTTCTGAATACCACCGCTGGGAGGAACACGGGTATTAGTTGCTCCCGGATATACAGGAATCTCTCCAATCTGTATGTCTTTTTCAATACATTTCATAGCGATGGTGTCTATGGAATAGTTTTTAAATTCTTCGGTAGTACTTTTTAGTATCCAGGCCAGAATATATTTATTACTGAGAACTCTTTTAACATACTCATCATACCTGACGTTATCTTTTGCAGTATCCAACTCTCTGTAAACGTTCGTCTTCATACTGCCTCCTTCATAGCTCTATTATAAACGAGCTAAAGTGCATTTTCAATAAAATAATTTTAGTTTAAGCGCGGTTTCGATTTGTGAAATCTCCGGAGAAAAGCCCGATAAAGAAATGTTTTTGTTGATAGATTAAGGTTAACACAAGAGTATGGGAAATACAACAACAATTCATCGACCAAAATCGACAGCAATTGGTAAAGTGTAACAGTTCAGAAGCGAGGGACGCTGTTACGTACAGTTTTTATTTTTTTTAGAGACGCCTGAAATTCCAAGCGCCCCTTTCTTTTTAAATATTCCCCGGAGCATAACAAAAATCCAGCATCTGTCCATATGCCACAGTTTTAAATTCCATATGCCGCCCCGGCATATCCAGCACTTTATCAACGCCCTCCAGAGTTCCATCCACAAGACCGGCCGCAATATACCGGCAGTCACTGACATATTGAATCGTAAGCTGAACAGGGGATTGATTCCGATGCCCCGGATAAACTAATAAATCAGGTATTTCCTTAACCTTCTCCCATAAGACGGATACATTTTCCAAAAACCGGCTCACAGGCAGACTACTTGGAAGCTGCAACCAGAAACTTCCCGAGCCGATCGTATCCCCGGAAAAAAGATATCCCATCTCCTTTTCAAGAAAAGCCACGCTGCCCGGAGTATGTCCGCCGCAGGCGATTGCCTGCAATGTATAACCACCCAGGTCATATACATCCCCGTCGGAAATATCTGTAAACCATTCCTTTTTTACAAATGAAGCCATGGAGATCAGCCATTCATAATCCACAAGACTCATGTATATATGACAGCCGGCCTCTGCAAATTCCGAAAGTGCCCGCCCTGCGTGATCGCCATGTCCATGAGTGATCAGCACATCCACAGGCAGATCCGTATATTTTCTCACTTCCTCATATAACCCTTGAGTATACTGCAACGCATCGATAAGGGCCGCCCGCTTCTTTCCAATAAGCAGATAGGCGTCCACATACGGCTGTGGCCGGCCATTGCCGGATAAATCTGCGCATTCGGTAAACTCATACAATTGACCTGTTATTTTCGTAGTTATGATACTCATTATATTTCCCCCATCTTTATTCTTACTACAACGATTCATGCCCCGGCCAGAAGCAAACGACATATACGGACAGTTCATTTCTGACCGGATGGAGTACCTGGATCAATTTCCAAACTGTGCATTTAAATCATCCAGAACAGGCTGCACCATTTTCAATTTATCAGAAACCCACTGGTCATAATTCGTTGAAAAGTCACCCGATTTTGTAATAAGGTTCGCGTACTCATCATAATATGTCATGGATGCCAGATTCATGGCCTGTGAAGAATAGCTGGCCAGATCCCAGTCGATCTCCTCACCTTTTATGCTGGTTACACCGGCGCGGATCTGATACAGCTCGGCAACTCTTTTTCTCGCCGCCTCCGTAAAGGAAGGATTTATAAAAGAATAGTCGTCTGAGAGTATGAACATATTCCCCAGAATCGGATACTGAGACGTATACTTCACATCTGCGGAGCCGTATTCCGTGTCGGCAAGTAAATTTACAATCGTGCCATCCTCTGCATAATCCCAGTCAACGCCCGGGATACCAAGCCGGATTCTAAGCTGTCCTTCCTCTGTACAGCCATAATCCCAGATTGTCAGAATACGATCCAGCGTCGCATCATCAATATTTGGCGAAAGGATATTGCAGGCCCAGTAGTTGGTATTCGGATCGCCATGAGCTATCCCATCATCATCGGTAAGAACCAGCGTTACGGATGTATCCCAGTAACTGAGGCCAAGATTTTCCTGCATATAGTTGTCAAAACGGTCAAACCACGCTGCCATTCCAGTATACAATACGGCTGCCGCATCACCGGCCGCATAGAAATGTCCGATATCATCCGGATCCTGTAATGTATAAAATTCCGGGTAAAGCAGCCCCTCATCATAGGCTTCCTTGATCACAGTGAGCGTTTCTTTGATTCCGGTTTCTTCTTCTGCCGGCCCCCAGTGATATTTCCCATCCTTTCCTTTATAATAAACATTTTGCATCGCACCGGCAGCTTCCGAGCAAAGATCTAACGTATTACCTACATACTGGCTCGTATTATACCACGGATATTCACATATGCCTGCCTTTTTCACAGCGCGGAGGTAATCCATAAACTGGGAAAGTGTTATGGTTCCCGAACTGATATTTTCCGAAAGGTCATACCCTGCCTGTTCAGCAAAATCTGTGCGCAAAAAGACGGAAATATGATTTGTGATCACATCTGCCGGGAAATTGCTGGCAAAAGCCGGACGGAAGAAATAATACATCCCTCCATACAAATCTTCATAGTAAGCATTGGCGTCACAATATTCAGAAGCCTTCGCCAGATTCGGATATTTTTCCCGCCAGTCCTCCGGCATCTGCTTAACAAGACCCTGATCCACATAGTTCTGGGCATCTCCAGCATTAAAATTCCACACACTCCAATCCGGCAGATCATCCGCATTAATCCATGTGTTCATACGCTCTGTCCAGTTATCGAAGGTCAACGAAGTAATATCCCACTCCACATTAAAAGTGTCCGTCCACCACGAATAATACTCGTTTCCGTGGTTATAGTCAAGACCATCTGTGACCTGTACCCCGGCAAATGTAACATTTACCGGTTCACTGAAATCTCTTGCCAGTATTTCTTCAGCCGTTATATCACTTCCGGCTGCGCCTGCATCTGTTCCGACATCTGCTTTATCTTTTTGGGATTCCTTTTCAGTACTCTGTACTTTGTCATCATTGCCCGCAGGGCTTCCTCCACCGCATGCCGCAAGGCTAAAAAGCAGGGCCAGACATAAAACCATAGAAAGTAGACGGGTTAACTTTTTGCTTTTCATAAAACGTACCTCCTCTTATTTCTCATGGATTTTTATAAAATCCATAATCTACCCGCGCAAATGCGCGATTTTCATTTTGATGATCAGCGGACTATGACGATCATGCTTTCACAGCGCCGATCATAATACCCTTGGCAAAATATTTTTGCAAAAAAGGATAAACACACATGACGGGCAGCATCGTAACAATAACTGCTGCCATTTTGATGGCATCGGTAAAATTCTTTTCCCCCGTATCCACCATGGCCGACGCCGTATCCACCACCTGGGAATCCATAACGATGGAGCGCAGTATTTGCTGAAGCGACTGCCAGTTGTTTGATCTCAAAAAGATCATGGACATAAAATATTCATTCCAAAGCTGTACTGCTACAAATAAAACAACAGTGGCCAAAATCGGCTTGGCGAGCGGCAAAACGATTCTGGACAAAATGGTCCACTCACTGGCCCCATCCAAAGATGCGGATTCAATCAGCACTTCGGGAAGTGAATTAAAATAATTATAGATCAGTATCATATTAAACGTATTCATGCCCTGAGCCAGGATGATCGCCCATATCGTATTTGTCAAATGAAGGCTTTTCATAATAAGATAAAGGGGAACGATACCACCGTTAAATATCATCGTAAAAAGCACCATTAGCAGTACCAGCCGTCTACCCGGCCATCCCTTTCTGCACAGACAGTACGCCATCGTTGTAGATAACAGCAAATTCATGGGAACGCCTATAAGTATGTACATCAGCGTCGTCTTATACCCGATAAAAATCCTGCTGTCCTTAAATAATTCTTCATATGCGGCCAATGTAGGCATCTTGGGCCAGATCACCCATCCACTCTGCATATATTCTTTATATGAAGTAAAAGAAATTGCGATCACATTGAGGAAGGGAACTAAAATACATAACATCAGCAGTGTTAAAATTATAAATAGTATCCAGTCCATCAAGGTAAACTTTTTACGTTTAAAAATGGATTTTCTTTTAGTCATTTCATCCCTCCTCATCATCAGCCAAACAGACCGCTTCCGCCCATCATTTTAGAACCCTTGTTGGCAATGACAAGCAGTACCATATTGAGCACCGAGCGGAACAGCGCCACTGCCGTAGAAAAACCAAAGTCCACAGAGCCCTGGAAGGTAACGCGATAAATGTACATATCCAGCACCTCAGCCACATTTTTAGTCGCAGCATTCTGCATATTAAATATCTGATCAAAGCCGGCGGTCATCAAATTGCCGCAGGTCAGAATAAACATAACAGAAATTGTAGGCAGAATATTTGGAAGCGTTACATGGATGATCCTCTGCCACCGTGTTGCCCCATCGACCTCCGCAGCTTCATACTGATCCTGATCAATGCCTGATATTGCCGACAGATAGATGATCGATGAATACCCTGCGCTTTTCCATATATCGGTCACGTACAGCATGGGCTGAAATGCTTTTTCACTGCCTAGTATATTCACCGAGGAGCCACCCAAAGCCAGAATGATATTATTGAGCAGTCCATCCACAGAGAATAAATTGATCATAATGGATGCCACGATAACCCAGGAAAGGAAATGAGGAAAGGTGAATATCGTCTGCATGATTTTTTTGTATCTGCCCATCCTCAGCTCATTGAACATGAGCGCCAGCAGGATCGGAGCCGGAAAGATAAAGATCAGCCTTCCTATATTAATGACAAGTGTCCGCCCAACGGAGCGCCAGAAATAGGTATCCCGAAATACCGCCTCAAAATTCTGAAGACCAGACCACGGAGATCCCCATATCCCATCCCGCACTTTATAGGTCTTAAAGGCCAGCTGCAGTCCGGCCATAGGATAATAGGCAAACAGTATATACCACAAAACCGGCAGTATGAGCAAAACATATATTTGCCAGTGCTTTCGCATACTGATCAGTACCCTACGGGCCCCTGTAGCCTCCGCGTAAGTCAGTTTGTGTTCAGCTTTCGCCCCATTTTTCATTACATCCCTCTTTTCCAATGTTCTTTTTGTGTTTTTTTATGTTTTATAAAACATTCGCCGTTCGAACTATGGAAATTATAACAAAGTTTTATTGTATTTTTAAGAAATAATATTCATATTCACTATTACGATTTTCGGATTTTCATATGAATTCTATTGTAGATTTTCATAAAGACACTATACTAGACTTAGAAATGATTCTAAAAGGAGGATGTCTTAATGCACGAAAGAGGAAAAAAATGCCCATTCCTTCATATTACATCTTTGAGAAGAGCTGTATTTCTTGCGATTATATTAATGGCCGCTGCCGTGCTCGTCGTCATCTACTTCTATATAAATATGATCCGCAGTTCCGACCGCCAGGCCAATTATAATTTCTTACAGCTAACAGATAATATCAGAGAAAGATTTGAAACATCTTTTGACGAAATTATAGATATTGCCCAATATGCTACCTATTCCAACGCTTTTCAAAAATATTTACTTTCAGATACGCCGGGAACCGTCATCGAAGCTAAGGAAGCTACCATCGATGTATTGAACTTTATGTCCTACTCCATGGGGAATACCCGGGATATTGTGCTGCTTTCCAGCAAAGGCCGAAAGCTGTCCGTAACAAATTCTTATGTGCCGGTCGCTGAAGCTGCGATGAACAGTCTCGGCTTACAAACCGACGCTACTTTTCACAACCTTCGATACTCTTCTGTAATCAACTATAAAGGTGAAGCGTATCTGGTCTGTCTCATGTCAGCCCCGGGCTCCATCGATGGGTACCGCACTCCGGATAATGTGATCATCACTTGTATTATCTACGACCTGAAAAGCTTACTTGATATACTGTCTTTAAAGGGCTACGATGGAAGTACCGTGATTCTCATGCTGGATGGAGAAATTCTTGGAAATTCCGGCGAAGCTCTCTCTCAAAATCTGCAAATGGAGCTGAACAACTTACAGAAAAATGACACAACGGTTTTTGCAGATGGACGTTCCTGGTTCACATGCAAAGAAAAAATCGGTCCTACAGACTGGGAGCTGACTTATCTGGTGCCCAAAAGCAGCATGTCCTCCCTCATATCCGGCGGCTGGACCGTTATATTTATACTTATGCTCATGCTTTTTATCTCCCTGCTCATTCTCCGGCTTTTGATTACAGTACACAGAGATATACGTCATATGGTAAAAGACCTGACCTATCGAAATGAAGAAACGTTTCCCATACGGGTTCCGCAAATGGAGGAATTTCAGATTATCACAACAACACTCACCGATACGCTGCAAAATCTCAGGGAAGCAAATCACCAAAAGCAGCAGTTGACCGCTGACCGGTACGAGGCACTCCTCGCCCAGAAACAAGCGGAAATGCAGGCTTACAGAAGACAGATCAATCCGCATTTTCTTTTTAATACATTAGAAACCATCCGCTCCCTTGCACATCATTATCAAATTGAACCACTGGAGCAGTTGATCAGCGGTATGTCGCAGATGTTCCGCTATTCCCTCTATTCATCGACCATGGTCAAGCTATCAGATGAACTGAACCATCTTGACGGCTATATTTCAGTCATTAATGTTCGTTTTTTAGGACGCTATCAGATAAAACAATCGATATCTCCGGACGTGCTTGCTTTCCCGGTCCTCTCCATGCTGCTCCAGCCAATCGTGGAAAACGCCATCCAGCACGCATTCAAAGGGCGAAAACAGGGGAAAGTCCTTATTCAGGCATTTCCCCGAAAGGACGGCCGGTTATCCATACGCATCACGGATAACGGTACAGGTCTGACCAGTGATGAGCTGGCAGCAATCCATCAGAGGATACGCCAGGAGGAAACAAAAGCCGATATGGAAGGCTCAAGTATTGGACTTATCAATATACGCAATCGTTTAAAGCTGGCATTTGGTGAGCATGCACATCTGTTGATCACATCCAAAACCGGATACTATACGTGTGTGGAGGTGATCATTCCCCGCATTTGATACGCTTTTCTATAAGCCTCCGGTGTACTGCCGGTGGCTTTTTTAAATTGCTGTCCGAAATAAGAATAATTCTGATAACCACACAGGGCGGCGATCTCCTTAAAGGTCAACGCTTCCTCCGGTGTGGTCTGTATCAGCATTTTAGCCCGATAAAGGCGAACATGCTTCAAAAAGTCGAAAATGCTCTCGCCTGTATACTTCTTGAACATATCGCATAAATAAGTCTCTGTCAGATAAAATTCCCCCGCCAGCTTTTTCAGTGAAATATCATCCGCCAAATGTTCATACAAATATAATTGAATATCCCCTGCTGAGGATATCTGCCTTGAGGATGCCTTTTCCGCAAACCAAAATCCACCCTTTAAAGAAGCCAGCGCTTCCCGTAAAAGCTGCTTTCCATTGGAAAAATCCGATGCCGGACGGCTAATACCCACACCATTTGGCAGTTGTTCCGGCAGTGAATCCATAAGAATGCCCTCATATCCGTCCATATGCACCCTCCCAAGAGTGCTTACGCTTCCTTCAAGCGGAGTAAGAAGCTGTGCCTGGTCGGTTATCAGTAAATAACAGGGGCGTCCTTCACTGCCGGATACAGGAAATACAGGAGACTCTAAATCTACCTGAATACTTTCATTTTTTTGAGCCTCCGCCCTCTGGGCTTCCAGTTTCTCCTTTAACATCGCTGCCATTTCTGCAACCTCAGCCGCCTTCAGAGGCTTTAACATATAATACAGTACCGCCATTTTTATAGCTTCCCGAGCAATTTCAAAATCGGCATAGGCACTGACTACGGCGCCGGCCATCCCGGGATATATATCCGTAAGACGGCCAAACAGCTCAATACCACTCATATCCGGCATTCGGATATCTGTAATCACAGCATCTGGCCGGACTTTATGTGCAGCCTCCAAAGCCTCCTGCCCACACTCACAGCGGGCTACGATCGTAAACCCCATAGCCTCCCAATCTATAATTTCCTCCAGACCAAGTAAAGCCCAGGGCTCGTCATCCACCAACATAAGTCTGAATTTATCTTCCACTTATTCCTGCAATCCTTTCTCCATCTTATCCACAAAGTCATCCAGATACGCCTTATCCTTCTTACTAAGCTCCACCCCCGCCAGCAGCTCCGGCCGCCGCATATACGTCCGCTCCAGAGACTTCTCATGCCGCCACTTCTCAATGTTGGCGTGATGCCCCGACAGCAGCACCTCCGGCACCCGTTTTCCGTGAAATTCCTCCGGCCGGGTATACTGGGGATATTCCAAAAGCCCGTCCTGAAACGACTCATACTGGGCAGATGTCTCATTGCTTAAAACGCCCGGAACAAGCCTGGAAATAGAATCGATCATCACCATCGCCGGCAGCTCGCCGCCGGTGAGCACATAGTCGCCGATGGACAGATTATCCGTCACGATCTCCTCAAGAATACGTTCATCCACCCCTTCATAATGACCACACAAAAAGATCAGGTCCTCCTCCTTCGCCAGCTCCTGGGCAATGCTCTGGGAAAACACCTTCCCCTGGGGCGTCATATACACAACCCGGGGCTTTTTCTCCATGCTCCCTGTAATATCCGTATAGCAGTCAAAAATCGGTCCGGGCTGCATCACCATCCCGGCACCGCCGCCATACGGGTAATCATCCACATGCCGGTACTTATCCGTCGAATAATCCCGGATATTTACCGCCTTCACCGAAATGTACCCTTTCTCGATCGCCCGTCCGGTAATACTCGTTCCCAGCCCCTGTTCGATCATCTCAGGAAATAACGTCATCACATAGAAATTCATAAATCCAAAAGTCCTTTCATAATATGCACCGTCACCTTACCTGCATCCAGATCCACATCCAAAATACATTCTTTGATCGATGGAAATAAGTACTCCTTACCGTCATCCCCATCGATCACATAAACATCATTGGCCCCCGTCGCCATAATATCCTTCACCTTGCCAAAATGAGCGCCCTCATCGGTCACAACTTCCAGACCGATCAGATCCCCCACAAAATTTTCATTCTCCGCCAGCGGCACCGCAGCCTCCCGGGTCACCAGCAGATCCTTCCCCCGATACTTTTCAATATCATTTATATTATCAAAGCCCTTGAACTTCAAAATAGCAAACTGCTTAAAAAACTTGACCCCTTCAACCTCCAGCTCAAGCTGCTCCTTCCCCGTATCCAAAATACAAGATTTCAGCCGCTTAAACCGCTCCATATCATCCGTCGTCGGAAATACCTTCACTTCCCCGCGGATCCCATGCGTCGAAGCAATCGTGCCCACTCTCAGCAAATCAACCATACAAACACTCCTTTACAAATCATTAAACATCTTTTATTCGCCCCAGCGCCGCCCATCCACAGCCGCAGCCAAAGCCGCGCCCCCAGGCGTGCAGGCGCACCGTAATACAAAACAACCCCGCAAGTCCAAAGACTTCCGGGGCCATCTCTTACTGTAATATTTCCACAATAACTTTCTTATCATCTTTGGATGCGGCAGATTTAACAACCGTGCGGATCGCTTTAGCGATCCGGCCCTGTTTGCCAATCACCTTACCCATATCTTCCTGAGCCACTTTCAGTTCAAGAACAACAGATTTGGCATTCTCAGTTTCTGTGACAACAACCTCATCCGGATGATCCACCAGTGCCTTGGCGATAACTTCAACCAATTCTCTCATAAGAACACCTCCACAGGTAAAATTATTTAGTAATACCTGCATTCTTGAATAATTTGGCTACTGTTTCTGTCGGCTGAGCGCCGTTGGAAAGCCATTTCTGAGCAAGCTCGTCATTTACCTTAACTGCGCTTGGCTCTGCGGACGGATCATATGTTCCGATTTCTTCGATGAAACGGCCATCTCTTGGGGATCTGGAATCAGCAACGATAATTCTATAAAAAGGAGCCTTTTTCTGTCCCATTCTCTTTAATCTGATTTTTACTGCCATGTAAATTCACCTCCTGAAGGAATTTGTTTAATATTATTTATCAAAAAGGAAGTCGAAATCTTCCTCTTTTGGCTGCTTTACCGGACATCTGGCCGGAAAACTGTTTCATCATCTTTTTCATCTGATCAAACATCTTCACAAGCTTATTGACCTCCGTAATATCCACGCCTGCGCCTGCGGCAATACGCTTTTTGCGCGACGGGTTCATAAGATCGGGGTTCGCCCGCTCCTGTGGTGTCATGGAAAGGATGATCGCCTCGGTGCGCTTCATCTGCGCCTCGCTGTCATCCAGCGACACATTTTTAAGTGCCGATGCGTTGACTCCCGGCATCATGCCAAGGATATCACCGATGTTTCCCATGTTTTTGATCTGATTCATGGAATCGAGAAAATCGTCGAAACCAAACTCAGCCTTTTTAATCTTGCGGTTTAATTCCCGGGCTTTATCCTCATCAATCTGGGCCTCAGCCTTTTCGATCAGGGTGAGTACGTCGCCCATACCGAGGATTCTTGACGCCATACGGTCCGGATAAAACTGCTCCAGATCCGAAAGCTTTTCACCCATGCCGACATAAAGGATCGGCTTGCCGGTGACTGCCTTGATGGAAAGTGCCGCACCACCCCGGGTGTCGCCATCCATCTTTGTGAGGATCACACCGTCGATCTCAATGCGCTCATTAAAGGACTTGGCTACATTCACCGCATCCTGACCGGTCATGGCATCCACGACGAGGATCGTCTGGTGCACATCCACCGCTGCCTTGATATTTTCCAGCTCCTGCATCATGTCTTCATCCACATGCAGACGGCCGGCCGTATCCAGGATAACTACATTAAAACCATTGACTCTGGCGTGCTCCACGGCAGCCTTTGCAATGTTTACAGGATTGTTCTTATCTCCCATGGAGAATACGGGAACGCCCTGCTTCTCACCGTTGATCTCCAACTGCTTGATCGCGGCCGGACGGTAGACGTCACAGGCGGCCAGCAGTGGTTTCCTGCCCTTTTGCTTGAGCTTTCCGGCAATCTTTGCAGTGGTCGTTGTTTTACCGGCACCCTGCAGACCGGCCATGAGGATGACGGTGATCTCGTTGGAGGGCTTTAAGGCAATCTCCTTCGTCTCACTTCCCATAAGGGAAACCATCTCTTCATTAACTATCTTTATAACCATCTGTCCCGGCGTCAGGCTGGTCATAACATCCTGGCCAATGGCCCGCTCGGTGACAGAATTGATAAACTGTTTTACAACCTTGAAGTTTACATCAGCCTCAAGAAGGGCCATCTTAACTTCCTTCAGGGCAGCCTTCACATCGGCTTCGGTCAATCGGCCTTTGCTGCGCAGATTCCTGAATACATTCTGAAGTTTATCGGATAAACTCTCAAACGCCATGGGCTACCTCCTGATCAATTAAAATTCGGCTACATTTCTTCCAGAATCCCATTGGAAATGCTCTCGATCTTCTCCACACAATCAAGCACTCTGCTCCGGTCATCCCGGCTGCTTAAAATCGTCTGTGCCTGCCGGTGGATCTCCTCCACCTTTTTCTTTGTGTCCAGAAACTTTTCGACAAGGCGGAGTTTTTCCTCGTATCCGGCCAGTTGCCGGTTGCAGCGCTTTACGATGTCGTAAACGCCCTGCCTGCTGATCTCCCGGTCCTGAGCAATCTCACCCAGAGACAGATCATTCAGTACGAAGTCTTCATATATTTCTTTTTGATGGCTGGTCAACAGCTCACCATAAAAATCATAAAGCAGCGACTGCTCTAATATCTTATCCAAAAAAGCACCACCTGTCAAGTACTTTTACTTTACAGGTGGTATTGTACCCCAATATCAGGGTAATTGTCAATAGTTTTTTAAATTGTTTTTTAAAAAATCGCTTTCGGCGCTTTCAAAATGGGCCGATATCCTTTATCCTTCAGCGCCTTAAAGATTTTATCCTTATGCTCGTGGCCAAAAGCCTCGATGGTGATCACCAGCTCCACCGCCGCAGAGCGGTTCACACTGACAAACTGATTGTGCTCCAGACGGATGACATTGCCCTGAAGCTTGGCAATGATCGAGGCTACGTTCACCAGCTCGCCCGGCTTATCCGGCAGCAGTACCGATACAGTAAAGACCCGGCCCCGCTGGATCAGTCCGTTTTGTACGACCGAGGCGATGGTGATCACATCCATATTTCCGCCGCTTAGGATCGAAACGATCTTTTTGTTTTTCACATTCAGATGCTTGAGGGCAGCCACCGTAAGAAGGCCGGAATTTTCCACGATCATCTTATGATTTTCCATCATATCCAGGAAAGCTCCGATCAGCTCGTCATCCTCCACAGCGATGATCTCATCGATATTTTTCTGGATATAGGGAAATATCACATCGCCCGGAGTCTTTACGGCTGTGCCGTCAGCAATGGTTGTAACGCTTGGCAGGGAAACGACCTTGCCGGCCTCTAAAGATTTCTGCATACAATTGGCTCCGGCCGGCTCCACGCCGATGACCTTGATGTTGGGATTGAGCAGCTTTGCCAGTGTGGAAACGCCGCTGGCCAGACCGCCGCCGCCTATAGGTACGAGGATATAATCCACCGTTGGCAGCTCCTTAACGATTTCCATGGCGATAGTGCCCTGTCCGGTGGCAATATCTTCATCATTAAACGGATGGACAAAGGTATAGCCATTTTCCTCGGCAAGCTTCATGGCGTGGGCGCAGGCATCGTCATAAACATCACCGTAGAGGACCACCTCGGCGCCGTAGCTTTTCGTCCGGTTCACCTTGATCAGCGGTGTGGTGGTCGGCATAACGATGACCGCTTTGGTCTTCATCAGAGAGGCCGCGTAGGCCACACCCTGGGCATGATTGCCGGCGGACGCTGTGATCAGCCCCTTGGCCCGCTCCTCATCACTGAGAGTGCTGATTTTATAATAGGCGCCGCGGATTTTATAGGCTCCGGTATACTGCATGTTTTCCGGTTTAAAATAGACCTTATTGCCGGTCTGGTCTGAAAAATAATCGCTGTATACCAGCTTTGTTGTGGAGATGACATTTTCCAGACATTCACAGGCTTCCTCAAACTTCTCAAGTGTTAACATTTTCGGTCAGACTCCTTAATTTTTATTATTGTGTATTTACAATTTACATATTTTTTAGCCGCTGGCGCCGGGCATACCGCCTGATTTTGGCGGGCCGACAGCCACTGCGCCGGCCATACAGCCTGATTTCGATGGTCCGGCAGCCGCCGGGCCGGGCATACCGCCGGGATTTGACGGTCCGACAGCCGCCAGGCCGGGCAGCCTACGACGGCTGCTCCTGGGTTGTGAACAGCGCGTCCACAAATGAATCCGGATCAAACTTCTGAAGGTCCTCGATTTTCTCGCCCACGCCGATATACTTCACCGGCACACCCAGCTCCGCCTGAATGGCGATGGCGATGCCGCCCTTGGCCGTTCCGTCCAGCTTAGTGAGGATGATGCCGGTAATATCGGCCACCTCTTTAAACTGGCGGGCCTGAGACAGGGCATTCTGCCCGGTGGTGCCGTCCAGAACGATGAGTGTTTCCCGGCGGGCCTGGGGAAATTCCTTATCGATGATCCGGTTGATCTTGCGCAGCTCCTCCATAAGATTTTTCTTATTGTGGAGACGCCCCGCCGTATCGCACAGCAGAATATCCGTTTTCCGCGCTTTAGCGGCGGCGATGGCGTCATAGACCACGGCCGCCGGGTCCGAGCCTTCCTGACCGGCGATAATGTCCACACCTGCCCGGTTCGCCCATTCGGTAAGCTGTTCGATGGCTGCGGCTCTGAACGTATCCGCTGCCGCCATGAGCACCTTTTTCCCGGCCTTTTTATACTGGCCGGCCAGCTTGCCCACAGACGTGGTCTTACCAACACCGTTGACGCCGATGATCAGCACGACGCACGTCTCATCTTCAAAATCATAGGCATCGGTGGAAACCGTCATCTGCTCCTTAATGGACTGCACAAGCAGCGCCTTGCACTGCGCCGGCTCCTTAATATGGTTTTCTTTTACCTTTTCTTTAAGATCATCGATAATGGCTCCGGTCGTGTGAACGCCCAGATCGGCCATCACGAGCACCTCTTCCAGCTCCTCGTAAAAATCATCATCAATGTGGGTAAAACCGCTGAAAATATAATCAAAGCCTGCGGCAATACTCTTTCTTGTCTTTGTGAGTCCGGCCACAAGGCGGCCGAAAAAACCTTTCTTCTCCTCCGACATAAAACGCCTTCTTTCTATAATCAATTTAAGCTATGGCCCAGCGGCGCCATAGGAATCTCTCGGCCTTCTGAGCGATTACGATCAAACGTCTGCGCGCCGCTGTACCGGAATTTAATTTAATCATCCAGCTTATTATCTATAAGACTGACGGACACCAGCGTTGAAACACCTTTTTCCTGCATGGTGATACCATAAAGGACGTCGGCGGCGTTCATCGTGCCCCGTCTATGGGTTATAATAATAAATTGCGTGTCTTTCGTCAAGTTATTTAAATACTGTGCATAACGCTTTACATTGGCGTCATCCAGCGCCGCCTCGATCTCATCCAGAAGACAAAAGGGCGACGGCTTTAAGCTCTGGATCGCAAAAAGCAGAGCGATGGCGGTCAGCGCCTTCTCACCACCGGACAACTGCATCATATTTTGAAGCTTCTTGCCCGGCGGAGATGCGATGATCCGGATACCGCAATAGAGTATATCCTCATCCTCCATCAGCTCCAGCGTTCCCCGTCCGCCGCCAAACAGCTCCTTAAATACCCGGTCAAAATTCACGGCGATCTCCTTGAACTTTTCCGTGAACTGCTCGCGCATCGCCTTATCCAGCTCCTCGATGATCCCGGACAACTTCGTTTCCGCCTCCACCAGATCGTCATGCTGGCTCTTTAACAGCTCATACCGTTCGCTGACACTTTTATACTCGTCAATGGCATTCACATTGACCGAGCCCAGCTTTTTAATCTCCGCCTTCTGGTCACTCACCGCTTTTTTCAGGGCGGCTGTGCCCATTTCTGTCAATGTCTCATCCTTTAAGGCATAGGCCCCATTAAAGGTCAGCTCGTATTCCTGCCACATATAATCACTCTGGGCGGACTTACTCTCATCCAGCTTTTCCTTCTGGTGGTTCAATCGGAACTGCTCCTTATCCAGCGCATTTAACCGGTCCGACAGCTCCTCCCGCTTTGTGAAAAATTCCTTATGTCCGCGGGAAATCTCCTCCCGCGCAGCGCTTAGCTCCTCCAGCTCCTTTCCGGCCAGTGCGATGGCCGTATCCAGCCTGGCCATACTCCGGCTGTATCCATCGGAAACCTCCTGGCGTCTGGAAAGCTCGCTGCCGCTGTTTTCCATCGTCTCACGGATTGTCTTGATATCCCCGTTCAGCCCGTCGATCTCATCCATCACACGGCGGATATTTTCATTGGCAAATTCTCTTTGCTGGTTTAACTGGGAATATTTCAGCCGCAGCCCGGCATTTTCCTCGGAAAACTTCTTCTCCTCAGCAAGCATATCGTCCAGACGGTCATTGGCTTCCTCCACCTGTCTTTCTGTGTCCGCCCGCTTTTGCTCCAGCTCCCGCAGAGAAGTCTCCAAAATCCCCCTGCTTGCACAAATATCCGCCGTTTGCCGGTTCAGCTCCGCGTTTTCTGCGGATAGCTGTTCGTGGGCCGAAGCGCTTGTATCCCTGGCTGTTTTGGCCTGGTTCAGCGTCATGCGCACTGTATTTTCATTCAGTGACAGTTCCTGGAGCTTTCGGGTCGTCTCCTCGATTTCCCGGCGGACCATCGCCCGCTCAGTCTGGAATCTGGCCTGATCGGAATTGAGCTGGTCGATATCCACCTTGATCTTATCAATCTTTTTAGCCAGCTCATCCAGCTCACGGCTGCGGCCCAAAAGATTGCTGGCGTTTTTATAAGCGCCGCCGGACAGAGAGCCGCCGGGGCTTAAAGACTCGCCGTCTAAAGTGACGATCCTCAGTGAATATTTATATTTTTTAGCCAATGCCAGTGCGTTGTCAATGGTATCGGCGATAACGATGCGGCCCAGCAAATAGGCCACCAGGCCGCTGTACCTTTTATCGCTGCGCACTAAGCTGCTGCCAAGGCCGATCACGCCCTTTTCCCGGAGCACCACCTCCGACACCGGCGCTCCCTTGGCCGTAATGCTTGTCAGCGGCAGGAAGGTAGCCCGTCCGTAACGGTTCTGCTTCAAATAGGCGATCAGGCTTTTGGCCGTATTCTCATCCTCTGTAACAATATTTTGGATGCTTCCGCCAAGTGCGATTTCAATAGCCGTCTCGTACCTTTGCTCCACCTTGATAATGTCCGCCACAACCCCAACGATACCGGGATATTCCGCCTTGCGCTCCATCACCCGCTTAATACTGTTGCCATAGCCCTCGTACCGCTCACTGATATTGCGCAATGCCCCATATCGGGAATTGACCGCGTGGTATTCCTGCTGCTTCTGGCTCACCGTCTGCCGGACATCGTTCAGCTTCTCGGTAATCTCACTGTTCCGGGTCTTCTCAGACGCCAGCAGGGCGTTCATGCTATCCAGCTCCTCCAGCACCCGGGCAAGCTCCGCCTCATATTCCTTCACGGCCTCCACATTGGACGCCTGCTCGCTTTGAAGGACGATGAGCCGCTGGTTCAATTCCGTTTTTCGGATATTGATCTGCTCGGTCATCGTATCATAACGGCCGATTTTTCCCTTTACAGAAGCGGCCTCATTGAGAATCTCGATAATATCAGCATTCCCTGAATCAATGGTGCCCTTTATCTGCTCGATATTTCCATTCATAACGGCCAGGCGTGTATCCGCCGCATTGCGCAGCGCATTGAGCCGGGCCAGCTCCCCCTCGATCTGGCTGCGCTCGTCCTCGTACTTTTTGACGCCTTCCTCACGCTCGCCGATGGACCGCCGGATATCTTCGATCCGCTTTTCACCGTGCTCCACATTCTGGCGAATCGTGTTCATCTGCTCCGCGACAAGCTTTAATTCGCCTTCCAGCTTTTCCCGGTTCAGCTTTCCGTCATTATATGCGCCCCGTTTTTCTTCGATTTTAGTATCATAGTCCTCGATCAGGTGCTCCAGCCGGTCGTATTCCTCCCGGGTCTTCTCAAACGCCTGCTGTGTCTGGGCCATATCACCTTCCACAATGGTCAGCTTCCCATCCAGCTCCTTTAAAGCTTCCTTGATGCGGACAAATTCCGTTATGTAAAGATTTACATCCAGAGCCTTCTGCCGGTCGCGCATCCGCAAATATTCCCGGGCTGTCTCCGCCTGGCGCCGCAGCGGCCCCACCTGCTTTTCCAGCTCCGTCAGTATATCATTAACGCGGTAAAGATTCTGTTTTTCAATCTCCAGATTTTTCTCGGCCGCCTGCTTACGCTTTTTAAACTTCACGATACCGGCCGCCTCATCAAACAGCTCCCGCCGCTCCTCCGGCTTACCGCTCAGTATCTTATCGATCTGGCCCTGGCCGATGATCGAATAGCCTTCCTTGCCGATACCGGTATCAAAAAACAGCTCCTGCACATCTCTTAAACGGCAGGCGCTCCCGTTGATCAGATATTCACTTTCGCCGGAACGATACACCCGCCGGGCCACGGTCACCTCATCGTAGGCGATCCCCAGCTTGTGATCCGAATTGTCCAGGGTAATGGCCACATAGGCAAAGCCCAGCGGTTTCCTGCTCTCAGTACCGGAAAAAATAACGTCCTCCATTTTAGCCCCACGCAGCTGCTTGGCGCTTTGTTCGCCCAGCACCCACCGCACGGCATCCGCCACGTTACTCTTTCCGCTGCCGTTAGGTCCGACAATTCCGGTGATCCCTTTATGGAATTTCAGTGTGATCTTATTGGCAAAGGACTTAAAGCCCTGTATCTCAATCGTTTTTAAATACATGTTCCACCAACTTTTCTTATTCTGCCTGTGCTTACCGGGTCATCACGCCTCACTTTTAAGCAGCCCGGGATCTGCTTTCAGCATAAGAATGGATTTATAGGCTGCATCCTGACCGGCCGCCTGCTTTGTCCGGCCGCTGCCGGTACACAAACGCAGATCCCCGATCATCGCCTGGACGATAAAGCTGCGGTTATGCTCAGGCCCCACCGCATCCACCAGCTCATAGCTCACCGTCTCCTTGATCTGGCTCTGGACAAGCTCCTGAAGCGCTGTTTTACTGTCATGGAACAGCTCATTATGTTCAATATCGTTGAGCACAAAGGTCATAATGAAATTTCTCGCTACGCCAATGCCGCCATCCAGATACATGGCTCCGATCACCGCCTCCAGCGCATCGGATAAAATTGAATCCCGCTCCCGGCCGCCGTTAAGATCCTCACCGTGCCCCAGTCTCAAATACTGGCCCAGGCCGATCTGGCGGGCACAGTAGGCCAGTGCAGGCTCGCACACAAGGCTGGCTCTTTTTTTGCTCAACTGGCCCTCCTGCATTTTAGGAAACTGCCGAAACAGCACATCGCTGCTCACCAGCTCCAGCACCGCATCTCCGAGAAATTCCAGACGCTCGTTATTATAGAGCTTATCCAGATGATGCTCATTGGCGTAGGAGCTGTGGGTCAGCGCATGCCTTAAAAGGCCTTCCTGGCGGAACTCATAATTGATTGCTTTTTGTAAATTTTCCATAAATATTTTCTCCCAAAATATGCGGAGCGCCGCACGGATTCCTTTAATCGCAAAACATGCTGCGTTCCATCCGTCAAACCGGCGCCTGTCCAAAAATCAATTTTGACAATTTGTGGGCATGCCCTAACGCACCGCATTTCTTATATATTCCACCGCATCCTTAACACTGTGTATATTTTCCATAGCCTCCGGAGAAATCTCAATCTCAAATTCTTCCTCGATGGCGATGGTCAGTTGAAAAAGAGACAGGGAATCCGCCCCCAGATCGCTGACAAAATCCGTATCCGCTGTAATCAGTTTTTCATCCGCGCCAAGGGTGTCGGCAATAATACTTCTCAGCTTTTCAAATTCCATAATGCAGCTCCCTTCTCATAAACGAACGCGCTCTAAGCCTCAGCAGTTCCCTCCGGATTTTTTTCGGCTTTTTTGTCCGGTTTTCCAATATGAGCCCGGATTTTTCCCGGAATATCCTGCTGTGCAAAGGCAATACACTGGATAATGGAATTTTTTATTTCCACCGCCTCGCTGCTGCCGTGGCTTTTTACCACAAGTCCGGTAAGCCCCAGCATGGGAGCGCCGCCATACTGTGATATATCAAATTCCTTTAATGTATTTTTAAGCGCCGGTTTTACAAGCAGCGCGCCGATCTTCGAGCGAAGGGTAGACATCATCCCCTGTTTTACCTTTTTCATCAGCGCTCCGGCCACGCCCTCATACAGCTTTAAGATCACATTTCCTGTAAACGCCTCGCAGACGATGACATCCGCCCAGCCATTGGGTATTTCCCTGGCCTCCACGCTTCCGATAAAATTAATATCCTCACATTCCTTTAACAGAGGGAAGGTCTCCTTTACAAGGGCGTTGCCCTTTTCCTCCTCCACGCCCACATTGACAATAGCCACCGTAGGATTTTTAATGCCCATGATATTCTCCATGTAGATGGTGCCCATCTTGGCAAACTGGACGAGATGGGAAGGCCGGGCGTCCACATTGGCGCCGCAGTCAATGAGCAGAGAAAAGCCCTTCGTGGTCGGGATCAGCGGGGCCAGTGGAGCGCGCTCCACACCCTTGATCCGGCCCACAACAAACTGTCCGCCGACTAAAACCGCGCCGGTGCTTCCGGCCGATACAAAGCCGTCAGCCTTTCCTTCACGCACAAGCTTTTGAGCCACCACAATAGAGGAATCCTTTTTGGAGCGGACGGCGGCCACCGGGTGTTCATTATTTGTAATCACCTGGGAAGCGTGAACCACCTCCAGTTGATCTTTGTTGTAAGAATATGAGGCCAGTTCACGGTTCACAACCACTTCATCGCCCACAAGGAGCACTTTAACTTCACTGCGCTCATTAATCGCCTGCACGGCGCCTTTTACGATCTCACCGGGTGCGTTATCGCCGCCCATGGCGTCCACAGCAACAGTCACTGTCTTTTGCATAAATATGCCTCCTAAAATTGTTCTACTACTTAATATACTAAATTTACGCGATTTTCGCAATGATTTTCTGAAAGAACCCATAGATGTCCGCTTCCAGGTCTGCATCAACTATCTGTCAATTAAAAGCCTGTCCTTATATATTTTTTTCTTTCGCGGCGGAAGCTGTTCATAAAAATCCGCAAGCCAGCCCTCCTGAAGCTCAAAAATCCCCTCGTCCCGGATGTATTCCGGATATTCACTTAAAATATCAAACTGACGGTCCACCACCTCGACAATCTTTTTAAACAGTTCATAATATTTTTCGGACAAATAAAATTCATAATCAAACAGTTCTAACCGCCTTGTAATGAAAAGGAAACGCTCCAAATCACACAATGTCATTTTTTCTTTCCCAGTGAGTATAGCTTTATCCTTTTTTCCGCATAATGAAATAAAAAGTGCCTCTTCTGTCTGTGTTTTTTCATCCATCACTTTCCCTCCTCGTACATACATTACCAATTATGGGCTCATTTCGCCAGATTATAGTCAATCGGAATGATATTTAGATTATAGCCCATATCTGGGTAATGTTCAATTGTGAAGTAGCCTATATAATGACTATATATAAGGGGAGGTGTGCGCTATCATCAGTTATGAGCCATTTTGGAACACTTTGAGGGATAAAAATATTTCGCAGTACCAGTTGATCAATCAATACAACTTCAGTACGGGATTATTGGACAGACTACGGAAAAACAAAAATATTACACTTCATACCATCGAAGAGCTCTGCCAGGTTTTGGAATGTAATATTGAAGATGTCGTTCGTATAACAAACGACATAAGCCCACTATAAAAAAACTCCCGGACGCCGATTATGGCCGGTCCGGGAGTTTTTTTATTATATCGACAGCCTTATGCCAGTGCCGCGGTAATGATGGCCATGGAGTAAACCTCCAGAGCATTACAGCCGCGGGACAGATCATTGATCGGTGCATTCAGACCGAGAAGGATCGGGCCGTAAGCGTCGAAATTACCAAGACGCTGAGCAATCTTGTAACCGATATTTCCGGCGTTGATATCCGGGAAAATAAATGTATTTGCCTGTCCGGCAACCTTGGAGTCTTTGCATTTTGTACGTGCAACACGGGGATCTACGGCAGCATCGAACTGGATCTCACCTTCAATGGGCAGTTCCGGTGCTTTTAACCGGGCCTTCGCAGCAGCATTGCGCATCTTATCTACGTCCTCGCCTTTACCGGAGCCCAGTGTGGAGTAGCTTAAGAAGGCAACCTTCGGGTCAACGCCGAAAATCTTTGCACATTCGGCACACTCAAGTGCGATTTCCACAAGCTCGTCCTCGGACGGTTTAATATTGATCGCGCAGTCGCCCATCGCCAGCACCTCGTTATCACCGATAGCCGACGGACGTACCATGATAAAGCAGGAGGATACGACACTGTTCCCCGGCTTTGTTTTGATCAACTGGAGTGCCGGACGTACCGTATCGGCTGTGGAATATGTGGCTCCGCCTAAAAGGGCGTCGGCAACACCGATCTTTACTAACATGGTGCCAAAGTAATTCGCATGGGATAAGGTCTTTCTTGCTTCTTCCGGAGTAACGCCTTTGCTCTTGCGCAGCTCACAAAATACTTCCACCATCTCATCCATGCGTTCATAGTTGGCCGGATCGACGATCTGGGCGCCGCGGATATTAAATCCTGTCTCCTCTGCGGCTGCCATAACCTCCTCCGGATTTCCTACAAGGATCGGGTGAAGGAAGCTGCTGGCTAAAAGCCGGGATGCCGCTTCAAGTATACGTGCGTCTGTACCCTCCGTAAATACGATTTTCTTGGGATTTTTCTTTAAAATCTCAATAAGTGCTCCAAATCCAAACATATCAATGCTCTCCTATCTTTAAAGTGCGTTTTGAAAGAAATCTTCCATCTCTATTTTATACTGAAACGCCACGAAAAACAATGGGTTTATTGTATTTTCCGAAGTGCATAACAACAAAAAAGCTCCCGAAACCGGGAGCTTTCATCTTCGCACATATCAATCCTGAGCGATGATCTCTTTTTTGTTGTAGGAACCACAGTTTTTGCAAACTCTGTGAGGCATCATTAATTCTCCACATTTGCTGCATTTTACTAAAGCAGGAGCGGTCATTTTCCAGTTCGCTCTGCGGCTGTCACGTCTTGCTTTAGAAGATTTATTTTTTGGACAGATAGACATAGGTTACACCTCCTTAAAATTACTGAAAATATCTCGGATGGCCGACATTCTCGGGTCTAGTGACTCCCTGTCACATCCGCATTCGCCGAGGTTTAAGTTTTGTCCGCACTTAAAGCAGATTCCCTTACAATCCTCACGGCATAATGTTTTCATAGGGAAATGGATCAGGATTTCGTTGGACACCAACCGGTCAACATCCAGGCTGCTATGATCAATATAACATGTTTCATCCAGGTCGTTAATGCGCTCCTCATCGGTCTTTTTCAGGTCAATGGCTTTATCCACGTCCATGGAAAGCCGCGTGGGAACGTCCTCAAGACACCGATCACATGGAATATTAAGAACAACATCAATATGGCCCTGGATGGAAACCTCCCGGTTGCCGATATTGGTAATGGTCAAGGTTACAGACTCCCTGCTCACCATGGGATAACGGTCACCGTTCATGGTAAACGCGTCCAACTGGATGGGAACACTGTAAGTTTCACTTTTTTTTGCTGTCGATAATATTTCAGAAATATTTATTATCATAGGCATCTCCCAAATTTCATACGACTGTAATTATACATAGCCAGCCGCTTTTTGTCAACATAATTTTTAAATGTTGTCAAGTATTTTTACTTGACAGTGCGGCCATTACTGGTACGCCGGCAACCGTTTATTAGGAGCCGGGCGGTTACACGCGCCTGTACGCCATTATTTAACTAATGCGATCGTCTCACGGCAGATGGCCAGCTCTTCGTTGGTAGGAATGGTCATCACAGCAACCTTGGAATCCGGTGTGGAGATGATCACGTCCTGGCCGCGCAGCGCATTCTTTTCCGGGTCCAGTGTAATGCCAAGGTAGCCAAGATATTCGCAGATGTCGGCGCGGACATACTTGTTATTCTCACCAAGACCAGCGGTAAATGCGATGGCGTCCACACCGTTCATAGCTGCCGTATAAGCGCCGATATATTTAGCAACTCTGTAAGCGAACACCTTCATCGTCAGAAGCGCTTCCGGCTTGCCAGCGATGCTGTCCACTTCCAGATCCATGAAATCACTTGTGTAACCGGAAATACCAAGCACACCGGATTTTTTATTCAGCACGTTCATAACACCGGCAATATCCAGGTTTTCTTTTTTGGCGATAAATTCAACGATGGCCGGATCGATATCTCCGGAGCGGGTACCCATGATCAGACCTTCCAGCGGTGTCAGACCCATGGATGTATCTACGGATTTGCCGTACTTAACGGCACAGCAACTGGCGCCGTTGCCCAGATGGCAGACAATGGTTTTCACCTGATCGTAAGGCTTTCCTAAAAGCTCAGCAGCTTTTTGGGATACGTAGCTGTGGCTTGTTCCGTGGAAGCCATAGCGTCTTACTTTATAGTTTTTATAATATTCGATGGGCAGACCGTAAAGATAGGCCTCCTCCGGCATCGTCTGATGAAATGCCGTATCAAATACACCAACCATCGGTGTTTCTGGCATCAGCTTTCTGCATGCGTCAATACCGATCAGATTGGCCGGATTATGCAGAGGTGCCAGTTCATTACACTCTTCAATGGCTTTAATGACCTCATCTGTAATAATTGTGGAAGCTGCAAACTTCTCACCGCCGTGCACCAGTCTGTGTCCTACGGCATCGATTTCGTTCATATCCTTGATCACGCCGATTTCCGGATCGGTCAGTGCGCCAAGTACCATGGCGATCGCTTCGGTATGGGTCGGCATGGGAGCTTCCTTGCGGATCTTCTCCTGTCCGGCCGGCTGATATACAAGACGGCTGCCATCGATGGCGATACGCTCACAAAGACCCTTGGCCAGTACAGCCTCAGTGTCGGAGTTGATTAACTGGAATTTGAGGGAGGAACTTCCACAGTTGATTACTAATACATTCATTATCAAATTTCTCCTTTTTTTATAATAGATTTTACGTGCGATGCATAAAAAATGTCAGCGGACATTCATCCCGTGGCCGCTTCTTTGTTTATTATATAATAATCATCGATTGTATACAAGAGATTTTCCTGACTAATTTTAGCATAAATTGTATTTTTTTCGGACCATCAAATTGCATTATGGCCCGTATTCACGTATAATCATAGTCAAACGGCACACACTTTAACTATACGGAGGTTTATCCATGAACATACTCGGCGTCATCGCAGAATTTAATCCATTTCACAACGGCCACAAATATTTACTGGAAACCGCAAAGAAACAGTGTCAGGCCGACTATACCATCGTCGTTATGAGCGGGAACTTCACCCAACGCGGGGAGCCGGCCATCTATGATAAATTTATCCGTACCCGGTGGGCGCTCATGTGCGGCGCCGATCTGGTCATTGAGCTGCCTGTTGTGTCCGCCACGGCAAGCGCCGGAGATTTTGCTCTGGGCGGTGTGGCGCAGCTTTTTTCTTCCGGCGTCGTCACCCACCTGGCCTTTGGCTGTGAAAATCCGGATTTATCCAAGTTAATGCGTATGGCGGAAATATTTGGCAAAGAACCGGAAGGCTACAAAAAGCATCTGAAGGCCGGATTAAAGGCCGGGCTGGCCTGGCCGGACGCCCGCAGCCGGGCAATGATCCGCTATACATCCGATGAGGATATCGCCGGGCAGGCGTATGCAAATTTAGCCGGGCAGGCCGATGCAGATTTCGCCAGGCAGGAGGATGCGGATTCTGCCAGGCATACAGATACCGCTTCTATGCTCCGCCAGTCCAATAACATACTGGCTCTGGAATATCTGATGGCACTGCATCGGCTCGGCGCCCATATCACACCGGTACCGGTAGCAAGGATCCATTCCGGATACCACGATATCACACTGGATACACCGATCTGCTCAGCCACCGCCCTGCGTCTGGCCATTACCGGACAAAAAGCGCCGGAAGACTATCTTGGCCACTTTCCCGGGGAAATTGCAAAAAACGCCCGGCAGACATGCCTTGACACACCGCCCATAACGGCCGACGATTTTTCATCCATGCTGGCCTGGCGTCTTCACCACCTGACCGGCAGTGCCCCAGGTGATACAAAGCTTACAGATATTTCAGACGTGGACAGATTTCTGGCGGATCGAATAACAAACCAGTTAAATACATTTACCGGCTTTTCAGATTTTGCCGATCAGCTAAAGCACCGATCCTACACCCGCACACGGATATCGCGGGCTTTGCTCCACGTCATACTCGATATTACCCGCCAGGACAGCCAGGCTTTCACAGAGCTTGGCGGCTGCGGCTATTTGCGTATCCTCGGATTTCGCCAAACTGCCGCGCCCCTTCTTTCTGAAATCAAAAAGCAGGCCGCCGTTCCCATGATCACACGGCCCCAGCACTATGCGAAATTACTGGAGGACAGCCGCGCCCGAAGGCTTTTCGCCCTGGATGTTTCGTCTTCGGATATTTACCGGCTGGCATGGAACATCAAAGCGAAGCAGGCGGCAGACCACGAGTTTTTGCGCCCTCTGATCCGGATCTGACGGGGGCTGCCTGACATACTCTCCGGATATCCGGCATATATCTGAATAAAACATGTTTTCATGTCCGGAGAGAGATTATGAAAAAAATGCTGGCGGCAGCTTTGATCTTGCTTTGTCTATTACTGGCCTTTCCGGCGCTTTGTGTGGAAGGGGCCAAGTCCGGCCTTCTTTTGTGGTTTAACACAATTATTCCCACACTTTTTCCATTTATTCTTGTCACGAACATTATCCGTGATTTAAACGGGATTCCGCTGTTTGAACGGATTTTCTCGCCCATACTTTCCCGTATATTTAAAACGACCCGCGGCGGGAGCTATCCGGTGATCATCGGCTTTCTCTGCGGATATCCCATGGGCGCCAAGGCAGTTACCGACAGCTATTCCTGCGGCCGTATCAGCAAAGAGGAAGCCAATTATCTTCTGTGCTTTACGAACAATCCCAGCCCGATCTACATGCTCAGCTATGTGGCGCTCTACACACTGGATGACCAAAGCCTGCGCCTGCCCGTCGTTATCATCGCCCTGCTGACCGCCTGGCTCGTCTCCTGTGTTTACCGTCTGCTCCATTATTTCACCAGACAGCACAGTCCGGCGCTTCAATGGACGCCTGTTTACAGGAAAGCCGAAGCCGGTCAGGGATTGTTTGACAGCTCGATTATGAGTGCCTGTGAACTGCTCGTAAAGGTGGGCGGCTATATGATCTTATTTTCCA
This sequence comes from Lachnospiraceae bacterium, assembly GCA_902363555.1. Taxonomy (GTDB): domain Bacteria; phylum Bacillota; class Clostridia; order Lachnospirales; family Lachnospiraceae; genus Catenibacillus. The sequence continues at coordinate 27,651 of CABJAM010000005.1, forward strand.
TACTCTCCCGCTGCCTTATGGCGCTGCCGTTTATGCCGCCCATGGCCACCTGCGTGATCAGCGGCCTGCTGGAACAGACGACCGGTCTGGGGCTTCTTAAGACACAGACCTTTTTGCCGACAATAAAAACAGTCCTCGCCATGGTGTTCATCTGCTTTGGAGGCCTGTCCATAACGGCTCAGACTTACAGTGTCATCCATACACAAGGACTGTCTATAAAAAATTACATAATCAGCAAAATACTTTCCGGTGTCATCGCTCTCGGTCTGACCGCAGCTTATATACAATGGATCGCATAAGAACAGTTACCGATTTTATGGATATCGCGGTCAGTCGATATCATCGTAGTCAAACTCGTCCTCCTCGGCCGCTGCCGGTACTTCCTCCGGCTCCGGCAAAGCTTCGGGCTCCTCATAAACCGGTGTCTCGTCATAGGCCGGCGCTGCCGGAGCGGCGGACGGCGCGGACACAGTCATATCATCATAGCTTAAAGGCGTGGAGAGCTGGCTGGCCAGAGCATCCTTGTTGCTGACGATAATATCATAATTATAGGAAAGACCCTCGATCAGCGCCTGAGAATTGGCTCTGGCGCCCTCTAACGTACGGCCCACGATGGTTTCCAGATTGGTCACCAGCTCCTGGGTATATTCCAGCGCACTGCGGCGGATTCCCTCGGCGTCCTCATTGGCCGCATTAATCGTGGCTTCCGCCTGAGCATTGGCATTATTCATAACCTCCTCTGCTCTTTCGTAAGCCTTTAACATGATCTCGTGCTCTTCCACAAGGGCATTGGTATAAGCGGTGGTCTCCTCAAGCATCTTTTCAGCCTGAGCCTGAGCATCGCTGATGATCTTATCTCTGTTGGCAATGATCTTCTGATATCTTTTAATCTCATCCGGTGTCTTTAACCGGAGCTCTGTCAATAATTCATATAATTCGTCCTTGGGTACGATCACCTTGGACTGGGAAAATGGCTGCGGCTTACAGCTTTCAATAAATTCTTCGATCTCGTCAATTAACTGTTCAATTCTGCTCATCGTTACTACTCCTTTACACTATTCTGGGATTTATTGTAACTGTTCATCCATTAAACGCATAGCTGCTTCGCAGCCATGCGCTTCGGCTAAACGCCGTATGCAGCCTACCATAAACAGCCTTCTGCAAGCCAGCTTGCGCCAGGCTGTTTACAGTAGTCTCCGCATGGCTGAATAGTTACGAAAATTTCTGATTTAATTTCTGCGCCACAATGCCCGGCACAAATGCGGATATATCTCCGTTATGGGAGGCATATTCCCGGACAACGCTGGAACTCAAATAGGAATACTGTACATTGGTCACTAAAAACATCGTATCCATCTGCGGACATACAATCCGGTTGGACTGAGCCCATTGCAGCTCGTATTCAAAATCCGTCACGGCACGTAAGCCCCGCACGACGATCGTCGCACCGACTTCTTTTACAAAATCCACCATAAGCCCCTCGAAATAGCGAATCTCGACATTGGGCAGGTCCTGGCATACCTCACTTATCATATTAACACGTTCTTCGGCAGAAAACAACGGCGTTTTTGTACTATTGTTCAAAACTCCAATAATTAATTTGTCCACCATCGTCGAAGCACGCTGGATTATATCTATATGTCCATAGGTGACCGGGTCAAAGCTTCCCGGATAGACTGCAATACGCATCTTAACCATACCTCATCTTCTTTGTATTTAAAAATTCACTGTATCTGCTCTGCTCCTCTGAATTGTCATAATTCATGCAGGCGGCAGGCACGCACTGATATTCCTGTATATCATATACTTATTTAGCATATTTTGCAATAAAAAGTTGACGGTTTTCAGTCGCGCGCTAAAAATACATGTTTGTTTGTCTTATAGATTTTTTCTTTATATATATGAAATGGTAACTGCTCCACATAATCAAAGGATGTATCCAGATCCGCCTCAACCACGATGATGGTGTTTTCATCGACCAGACAGGAATCCGCCAGCATTTCCAGAACGCTCTTTTCAAGCAGTTTTCCATAAGGTGGGTCCATAAATATTATATCAAAGGCACGGCCTTCACCCTCTAATATACGCAGCGCGGACAATACATCTCTCCGGTAAACCCTGGCATCTTTATCAAGACGGGTAAATTTCAGGTTTTCCTCAATACAGTCGGCCGCCTTTTGCATCTGCTCCACAAAGCAGGCGCTCCCCGCTCCACGGCTCAGAGCTTCAATACCGATGGCGCCGCTGCCCGAAAACAGATCGAGGAAACGACAGTCCGCCAGATCCGGAGCCAGGACATTAAACAGAGTCTCCTTGATCCGGTCGGTCGTTGGACGCGTATCCAGACCCTCGATGGTTTTTAACGGTAATCTTCTTGCTTTTCCTGCAATAACTCTCATATTTTCCTCTTTTCTCCGAAAAATTGATATTCTCATTTTATTATACTTCGCTGATTTGTCAAGTCTTGAAGTCAAATTTTTCTGGATTTTTCTTTAATTGTGAACGTAATGTCAGCCGCCCCCGGAACCATCGCGTGGACACGCACAGCCGACCAGTCATAGCCCGGGAAAACCCGGTCAGCCGACAGCCCGAGGGCGGGTTTGGGATGGATTTAGGAAATCTTAAGAAAATGTCAAGGGAATGACCAGCAAACGCTAAGGTTTTTCTGATATATTTAATTCAGCCAATGGCTCAGTTGAATACGGAGGTTTACTTATGACAAATATACTTATTGTGGACGATGAGCAGTCTATTGCCATGCTCGTGGAAGTTTATTTAAAAAATGAAGGGTTTCAGGTGTATAAATGCTTTGACGGCGCTTCGGCGCTGGAATGTATCCGGGAGGTGCCGCTGGATCTGGCCATACTTGACATTATGCTGCCCGATATGGATGGGCTGTCCATCTGTCAGAAAATACGGGAAAATCACACATTTCCTGTCATTATGCTGACGGCAAAGGACGGGGAAGTGGACCAGATCAACGGGCTGACCCTGGGCGCCGACGATTATATTACAAAGCCGTTTCGGCCGCTGGAGCTGGTCGCCCGGGTTAAAGCCCAGCTACGCAGGGCAAACAGCTACAACGTGCCGACAAAAGGGCCGGATACAACGCTGACCATAAGAGGGCTTACAGTGAATACGGACAGCCATGAGTGCCGTCTCAACGAGCGCCCACTGGCGTTGACACCCACCGAATTTGAAATTTTGAGGATTCTGTGCGAGCAGTCCGGAAAGGTCGTCAGCTCCGAGGAGCTTTTTCAATTGGTATGGAAAGAAAAATACTACGAGAACGCTGCCAATACGGTCATGGTCCACATCCGCCATATCCGTTCAAAAATGAAGGATTCCGCGGAGCATCCCAAATATATAAAAACGGTTTGGGGCGTGGGGTATAAAATCGATGAATAATACTAAAAAGAGCACATTGAAATCCTTACTCAAACTTCTGGGCAGCGTCCTGCTTTTTGATATTGTCATCTTTTATATCATGGATGATCTGTTCAACGGTATTATTGCAGACTGGATTGAGAAAAAATTCATCTGGTCCGATGAAGCTTACGCTCCCCGGGATATTAACGGAAATACCGTATGGATACGCTGGCCACAGTTGAAATACCAGCTCATCTGCTGCTTCCTTCTCCTGACGATCGCCATTGTCATCGCCATCTGGCTGCTTTGCCGTTACTATGCCCGCAGAAAAAATCGTGAGCTTATGGAATGTCTCGCCGCGCAGATGGACACCTATCTTGAAAATACCGGCCAGGACCTGTCCATCTTTTCCGATGAATTTACAGCCGTCTGCTTCCAGTTAAGCAAGCTGCGCAACAAAACAATGAAAAAGGAAAAGCAGCTGGAGCAGGAAATGCAGCAAAAAAATGACCTGATCACCTTTCTGGCCCACGATTTGAAAACCCCCCTGGCCTCCGTCATCGGCTATCTGTGCCTGCTGGAAGAAAATCCATCCCTTCCGGCCGCGCTGCGCGAGCAATATACAGGTATTACATTAGAAAAAGCCTATCGGCTGGAACAATTGATCAATGAGTTTTTTGAGATTACAAGGTACAACCTTCATACAATTATCATCAATCCCTCACGCATCCATTTAAAGCCCATGCTGCTGCAATTGGCCGATGAATTTTACCCGATTTTAGAATCCGAGCATAAACAAATCGAGGTGGATGCTCCGGAAAATCTCTATCTTACCGGTGATGCGGATAAACTGGCCCGGGTATTTAATAATATTTTGAAAAATGCGGCCGCATACAGCTACGAAAACACGACGATTTTCGTAAAAGCCCGGACGGTCGGCCACTATATCGTATTGACATTTACAAATGAAGGGATACCTATACCCGAACATCAGCGGGATACGATATTTGAAAAATTTTACCGGCTGGACAACGCACGCTCCTCGAAAACCGGAGGCTCCGGTCTGGGGCTGGCGATTGCAAAGGAAATTGTGGAAGCCCATCGTGGAAAGATATCTGTTGAAAGCGATATTTCGGCAACTGTATTTACAGTAATGCTGCCCATGCGTGAGGAGCGCTCTGAAAAAAACGCTGCTCCAGATCATACACCGGATTAATAAACCACTTAGTTTATCTCAATAAAATCTTAAGAAAGCCCCAATGCTTTGATTACAAAGTGTCGGGGCTTTTTTTCTATAATAAAACAAGATCGTAACCGTTTTGCCCCTATGAACGGTTAAACAAAATTATTATAGGAGGAATTTTTATGGATTTGAAAAATATTGCAATTATTTTCGGTGGCTGCTCCAGTGAGTATGAGGTTTCGCTTCAATCTGCGGCTGCGGTTTTACGCAGTCTCGATTCGGATTTATACAATGCGGTCAAGGTGGGGATTACCAGAAATGGACAGTGGTTCCTCTTTAAAGGGGATGAATCTGCCATTGAGGACGGCACATGGACGCATGGCGATTGTGTTCCCGCCTTTATTTCTCCGGACCGTAAGACGCACGGCCTGATCGTAATGGAAGGCAAAACAGGAACTTCCTCCATATATCTGGACGGCGCCTTTCCTGTGCTGCACGGCAAGTTTGGAGAGGACGGCACGGTGCAGGGGCTTTTAGCCTTAGCCGGTATTCCCTGTATTGGCTGCGGAGTGCTCGCCTCCGCCCTTTGTATGGACAAGTTCATTGCGCACCAGCTTGCCGAGCTGGCCGGTGTCCGGGTGCCGAGAGCTGTGGTGCTGGAGCGTATGGGCAATGCCGCTTATTTTGAGGAGCAGACCGGACACCTTCACTACCCGCTGTTTGTCAAGCCGGTATGCGCCGGTTCCTCCTTTGGGATTACAAAGGTTGAAAAAAAGGAGGCGCTCCCAGATGCGATTGTGGCGGCCTTTGCGCATGATACACGGGTCATCGTAGAGGAAGCCGTCCAGGGCTTTGAGGTCGGCTGTGCAGTGATGGGCAATGACGAGCTGCTTGTGGGCGAAGTGGATGAGATCGAGCTCTCAGACGGATTTTTTAATTATGAAGAAAAATATACGTTAAAATCATCCAAAATCCATATGCCGGCCCGCATTGACGCGCTGACCGCTGTCCGCATAAAGGAAACGGCCCGGCTTCTTTACCGGACGCTCATGTGCTCCGGATTTGCACGGGTCGATATGTTTTTAACACCGGAAAATGAAATCGTCTTTAATGAAATCAATACAATCCCCGGTTTTACCTCCCACAGCCGCTACCCCAATATGATGAAGGGCGCCGGTCTGAGCTTTGAGGAAACCGTAAACCGCATCGTTAAACAGGAGGTGCTGTGATGAATTACAGGGAATTTTATTTACAGTTGGTGGACCCGCAAAACCCGGTGCGTTTTCTTCCGGACGGCCGGGATTTAACAGCGCCCCATCCCGATTATCCGGATATTTTAATGGAGCGGCGGGCCGCGGCGGCGCTTAGGGCGCTTTTGGCCCGGCTGGATGCCTTTGATAAAATCATCCCCGTGAGCGGATTCCGTTCTCAGGCTGAACAGCAGGCAATCTGGGATGAGACGATGTCCAGCCATGGACCCGATTATACAAAAAGCTACGTGGCCATTCCCGGCTGCAGTGAACATCAGACCGGACTGGCCATCGACCTGGCCGCCAACCGCCCGGATATTGATTTCATCTGTCCGGACCTTCCTTACGACGGTGTCTACGGAGAATTTCGCAGGCTGGCTCCGGAATATGGGTTCATCCTCCGCTATCCCCGCGGGAAAGAACACATTACACAGATCAGCGAGGAGCCATGGCATTTCAGATATATAGGCACACCTCACGCTCAGATCATTACAGAAAATGGACTTGTTCTGGAGGAATATATGCAGGAGGAGGAACAAAATGCATCCTGAGCATACGAAGTCGAATACTGGTGAGTATTTAAATATCGACATCTTCCGTCTGATTGCAGCGCTGCTTGTCATTACCATCCACACCTCGCCGCTGTCATCCTTTTCAGATACGGCCGACTTTATGCTGACCCGGATTCTGGCCCGGACAGCAGTGCCATTCTTTTTTATGGCTACGGGATTTTTCCTGCTGCCCAGGGCAAAGAGTGTCATGGCCACAGTAAAAAAGCTGGGGCTGATCTATTTATTGTCCATATTGCTTTATCTGCCTTTAAATATTTACTCCGGACAGCAGACCACATCTTTTGGTGAAGGACTGCGCGCCATATTTTTTGACGGAACCTTTTATCATCTGTGGTACCTGCCGGCAGCTATGCTGGGAATACTGCTGCTGTCGGTCCTGCGGCGCTTCCTGTCCTTGAGGGGCTGCCTGATCCTGTGCTGCATTCTTTATGTTATCGGGCTTTGCGGTGACAGCTATTATGGGCTTGCTTCGCAGATTCCGCCGGTGAGGGCGTTTTATGACGGAATTTTCAGTTTTAGCAGCTATACGAGAAACGGCCTGTTTTTAGCCCCCATATTCATATGTCTTGGCTGGCAGATGGGCGACACCCGGAAAAATGCCCCCAAAAAGCCCATGGCTTTATTGAGTCGGGAAATCTCCTGTATATGGCCAATGCTCCTATTTTTAATTTTGATGACTGCGGAAGCACTGCTTTTGAGAAATTTAAACGTACAGCGCCATGACAGCATGTATATCTTTCTGCCGCCCTGTATGTATTTTCTGTTTGCATGGCTGGCGGGGCGGCGGGTTTGCTACGCTGGCGCTTCCACTTCACGGTACGTGTCATCTTCCGCTGTGCCGTACGCGCCATACTCCGCTGTGCCATCTGCTTCGTCGGCTCGCGGCAGTCGCCGCAGGTTTCTGCGGGGTATGGATATACGGCGGCTGGGCGCCATGCTGCGCAGTGTTTCCCTGAGTATTTATATTCTCCATCCGTGGATGATCGTGATCGTCCGCGGCGCAGCAAAAGTTTTACATATGGAAAAGTTACTTGTTGATCAAAGCTTCATACATTTTATAGCAGTAGCTATCGGCTCCTGCATTATGGCGGTGATATTATGGATATGCAAACAAATCTTCTTGAACAAATACCGGCAAAGACAGCGATAATTTCTGCCGGACGGACGCTTCCACCCCGGGCGTGGGCCCAAATCCACCTGGATGCACTCACAGAAAATGTCCGTGCCATTACTGGCTTATTGCCCAAATCCTGTGCATTTATGGCGGTGGTCAAAGCCAATGCCTACGGCCACGGAGATTTCATCGTTGCCCGTCATCTGGCACGTATCGGTGTCACGGACTTTGCTGTTGCCACGATCGAGGAAGCCATTGCCCTGCGCAGGCACAAGATTCCCGGAAATATCCTTATTCTCGGCTATACACCAGCCGCCTGCGCCCGCCTGCTGCTGCGCTACGACCTGACACAGACGATTGTGGACCTGGCCCACGCTCGGGCATTGGCAGATACATTGCTTCCCATAAAAGTCCATCTTAAAATAGACACAGGTATGCATCGTCTTGGTTTAAACTGCGATGATTTCCAGGATGTGTCAGACTTATTGATGCATTTCCCGTTTCAGGTCACCGGAATGTTTACCCATCTTTGCTGCGCCGACAGCCAAAACTCAGAGGATGTCCAATATACCCGGCAGCAGACCACCCGTTTTTATGCACTCGTCAGCCAGCTTAAAGCGTGCAATTATCCGGTACCGCCCATACATATCCAGAGCAGCTATGGCGTCATAAATTATCCCAACCTGCCCTGCGACTTTGCACGGATAGGGATTATGATGTATGGATGCGCCAGCAGCGGAGATTTCGATGTCAGCAACATCCATGTCAGTAACACCAGCGGAGATTTCGATTGCGGCGATGTCAGTGACATCGATTGTGGCAACGCCAACGGCAATTTCGATTGCGCCAATGTCAATGACATCGGCGGCGCCAACCGTCCGGCTCTGGACTCCGCCCCATCAGCGCCCACAAGGCTTTCGCTGCGTCCGGTACTTTCCCTTCACAGCCGTGTGGTTTCCATAAGAAAGATCAACGCCGGTGAATCCGTGGGTTACGGGCGCACTTTTATTTCAGACGCACCCAAAATACTGGCAACGATCCCTATCGGTTATGGCGACGGTTATCCCAGAGCGCTGTCCGGCCGGGGCAATGTCCTGATCCACGGCCAGCGGGCGCCCATCCTGGGCCGGATATGTATGGACCAGCTCACTGTAGATGTCAGCGGAATTTCCGACGTAAAGATCGGCGATAAGGTTACATTGATTGGCAGCGATGGCAATGAAACAATTACCGCCGAGGAAGTCGCAGGCCTGGCCCAGACCATCACAAATGAGCTGTTGTGCCGCCTTGGCCCCAGAATACGGCGAATTGCCGTTTACGACCATCCATACACGCCCGTTTGAACGGTAAGCCCCCGTCTGAGCCTACCACCAACTCCTGTGAAATTTACGTAAAACTGTGAATAATAAAAAGTGCTGACAAAGAAATCAAATTTTGTAATCCGATTTCTTTGCAGCACTTTTTTCGGGTAAAGAGAAGTTTTCCGTTATTTTTACAGCAGGATGTTTACTTCACAGCCTTTCAGCCTCTATCTGCTGCGTTCACGCAATCACGTTGGTGTCTGCGCTGCTCCAATTACATAGAAGTTTTTCCGGACATCTGCTCTTCCTGACGTCTGATCATCTGACGTACCATTTCTCCGCCTACGGAACCATTCTGTTTAGATGTCAGATTACCATTATAGCCGTTTGTTAATGGAACACCAAGTTCGCTGGCAACTTCAAATTTGAATTTGTCCAGAGCGGCTCTGGCCTCCGGAACTTCGGTTCTGTTCGATGAACGATTGTTACTCATAACCATTACCTCCATAAGAAATTTATTTGTTGTCTGGTGACACTATTATTATGACCATCAACAAATGAAATACACTGGCAATAATTTCAAAAATCGACATCGAATTTTTTACGAATCCGCCGAAACCAGGACAAGTCAGCCAGCTACAAGGCTCATCCCAGGCTCCGTATCCGACCGACGGCATTTCCCCGCAAGCCCTGCCGCCCACGGCCCTTGCAATGAAGCGACTCCGGAAAACAACTCAGGCTAAGGCCGGGGAGCCCTCTTTTACGGGGATCGGGTCAATGCTCAGTAAGCTCTTTATGACCTTTCTTCGCTTGACCCTCATATTTGGATTCGGAAATCCCAAATATGCCCCGAAAAAGAGGGCTCCCCAACCTAAGTCTTCGTAGTTCTCCTTCGTATGCTTCATTGCAAGGGCCGTGGGCGGCAGGGCTTGCAGGGAAACGCTGTCGGTCGGATACGGAGCCTGGGATGAGCCTTGTAGCTGGCTGACTTGTCCTGGCCCCGGCGGATTCGTAAAATTATTTAAAGGACCAGATTTTCGCTTGTACTGAGCATATACCGGCTCAGTTTTCCGTTTAACGCCTGATGCTCCGGCTTTTCCAGAGCTTCATCGGATTCCAGCAAAAGCGCCGCTGTGGCGGTGGCTTCCTTTAATACGTCCATATCATTAAACACGTCACCGATCTTAAATTCCATAATACCGCTCTGTTTCAATCCAAATAAGTCGCCTGGCCCACGCAGCTTCAGATCCTCCCCGGCAATAAAAAAACCGTCGTTGGATTTTACAAGCACCTCCAGACGTTCCTGGGCGTTCTTTTTATCCGATGTGTTGACAAATATACAGTAGGACTGTGCATCCCCGCGGCCCACGCGGCCCCGGAGCTGGTGGAGCTGAGCCAGGCCGAATCGCTCTGCGTTTTCAATCATCATCACTGTGGCATTGGGCACATTCACGCCCACCTCCACAACCGTGGTGGAAACGAGTACATGGATCTGCCCGGCGCCAAACCGTTCCATTATGTCATTTTTTTCTTTCGGCTTCTGCTTTCCGTGAAGGTACTCCACATGAATATCCTTCGGCAGCGCCCTTTTTATCTGCTCCGTATAATCGATCACATTTTCGGCCTCCATCATCTCGCTCTCCTCCACCATTGGGCAGATGACATAAGCCTGATGACCGGCCTGGACTTCCTTTTCAATAAAATGGTACGCGGTTTTCCGGTAACTGGTGCCGACCACACAGTTTTTTATAGGGAGCCGCCGGGCAGGCAGCTCATCGATCACGGAAATATCCAGATCGCCATATAAAATAATCGCCAGTGTCCGGGGAATGGGCGTAGCACTCATAACAAGCACATGGGGCGTCTGTCCTTTTCCCGAAAGAAATTCCCGCTGGCGCACGCCAAAACGGTGCTGTTCATCGGTCACCACCAGCGCCAGCCGGTCATACGCCACCTTATCCTGGATCAAGGCGTGGGTTCCGATAATCACATCTACCTCATGGCCGGCAATGCGCTCGTAAGCCAGCCGTTTTTCCTTAGCCGTCATACTTCCTGTGAGCAGCTCCACGCGGATGTTAAAGGGCTTTAACTGCTTATCAAAAAACTCATAATGCTGCCTGGCCAAAACCTCCGTAGGCGCCATTATACAGCCCTGATAGCCATTGCCAGCCACGGCCAGCAGCGCCAGCGCCGCCACGATCGTTTTACCGGAACCCACATCGCCCTGCACAAGGCGGTTCATCACCTTTGGCGATGCCATATCCGCCTGGATCTCCTTCCATGTCTTTATCTGTGCCCCCGTAAGCTCATAGGGCAGCGAATGGATCAGTTCATCACAGATAGCCGGCGTCTGGATCGGATATACATTGGGCACAGCCTCGGTGTGCTCCCGCATCCGCCGCAGCGCCAGGGCAAATACGAAAAATTCATCAAATACAAGACGGCGGCGGGCTAACATCATGGCATCCCAGTTTTCCGGAAAATGGATCTGGGTCAGGGCATAATTATATTCAGCCAGCTTATACCGGTTCCGCACATGATCGGGAAGAAATTCCCTGGACAGATCCACCGTATCGATGGCCTGAAGCACCAGCTTGATCAGCAGCTTATTGGTGACACCTTCGGTCAGCGGATAGATGGGCTGCATGGAGTCCAATTTGTCTTTATATTGCTGGGGAGTAAATATCTCCGGTTGCTCCATGGTCAGACTGCCCTTTTTATTTACCGGCATTCCGCGGAATATAAAATGTTCCCCGCTCTTTAACGTATTTTTCAGATAAGGCATATTATACCAGGTCAGATAGAGGAGCCGTCCGGGGCCGGCCATTTTCAGCGTTACCATCGGCGTCCGGGTGGACCGAACCACCGCCGGCGGCGACGTGATGGAATAAGCCACCGCCGCCGTCTTGCCCTCCACGATATCCTGCGGCATCACCGGAGCTTCATATATATCATAATTTCTCGGATAAAATTCCAGTAGGTTTTCAATTGTAAAAATGCCCAGCCGGTTCAGCGCTTTCTCCGTCTTTTCGCCCACACCTTTCAAGGCACTGATTTTGCTGTATAAGTCCATGCTACCTCCTCCCCTTTTGGGCTCGTTGCTTCGCTACGCCGGGTCTCGGCGGTCGCCGCAAAGGTGAGCAAGCGCCCCTTTGCGGCTCATCGCTTACGCGCAAACGGCGGCACATAGATATGCACCGCCGCCATAAATTTATAATCTATTCCACTGATACGATATAATAGTAAATGGGCTGTCCGCCGCATTGCAGCTCGATATCGCAGTCCGGATATGCCTCCTCCACGTCATCAGCCAGCGCCTGAGCCGTCTCCTCATCGATATCCTGGCCATAATAAATACTGATCAGCTCTGCATCCTCATCCATCATGGCGTCGATCAGACCCTTTGTCGTCTCGGAAATATCCTCGCCCACAGCCATAATACCGCTGTCGCCGATACCCATAATATTCCCTTCCTTGATCTCCTTATCATCGATAATCGTATCGCGCACAGCGTAGGTCACCTGACCGGACTTCACGTTTTGCATCTCCGCAGTCATGCGGTCGGCGTTATCCTGTGCCGGCTGGCCCTGGACGTAATTGATCAGGGCGGTAATGCCCTGGGGCGCCGTCTTGGACGGGATCACTACAATATTCTTATCCTCGGTCAACTGCTTTGCCTGCTGGGCGGCAAGGATGATATTTTTATTATTCGGCAATATATAAATGGTGTCAGCGTTCACCTTATCGATGGCATTGAGCATATCCTCTGTACTTGGATTCATCGTCTGGCCGCCCTCGATTATATAATCTACGCCAAGGCCTTTAAATATTTCGTTCATACCATCGCCCACAGAAACGCTGATGAAACCGGCTTCCTTGCGTGGACCCGAATCGGTCATCTGCTCATCCTCAAGCTGTTTTGCCGCCAGCTTCTGGGCGTCCTTGATCACCTTTTCCTGATGTTCTTCACGCATATTGTCAATCTTCATGCTCGTCAATGAACCATAGCTTAAACCTTTTTGGATCGCCAGGCCCGGGTCATTGGTATGTACATGAACCTTGACCACGTCTTCGTCATTTACACACACGATGGAATCACCGATGGAGGACAGAAACGCCTTAAATTCCTTCTCTGTCTCCTCCGTATATTCTTTTTCAAGCATGACAATAAATTCGGTACAGTAGCCGAACTTAATATCCGCCGTATCAATCTTTTCTGCGGAAACAGCAGCGCCGCCGGTGCTCACCGGGGTGATCTCGATATCCGTCTCCTTGCCGATGAGACAGTCATAAGCGCCCTTGAGCACTTCCATAAGGCCCTGTCCGCCGGAATCCACGACGCCGGCCTGCTTGAGTACAGGTAAAAGCTCCGGTGTCTGGGAAAGGACATAATCGCCGTATTCTAAAACCTCCTGCAGACCTTCCTCCAGGTCCTCACAGTCGATTGCGACCTCCTCGATCTTTTCAGCCATGCCCCGGGCAACCGTAAGGATTGTGCCCTCCTTTGGCTTCATAACCGCTTTATAGGCCGTCTCTGTGGCGCGTGCAAACGCATCAGCCATGACGGACATGCTGATTTCTTCATATTCCTTTATCTCTTTTGTGAACCCACGAAAAAGCTGGGATAAAATAACGCCGGAATTACCTCTGGCTCCGCGCAACGCTCCCATAGATATGGCCTTGGCCAGATTCTCCATGGTCGGCTCCCCAATCTGTCCAACCTCTTTTGCCGCTGCCATAATGGTCAATGTCATATTTGTTCCTGTATCACCATCCGGTACAGGGAAAACGTTCAGTTCGTTGATCCATTCTTTTTTCCCTTCGATCCTGCGAGCTCCTGAAAGAAACATCTTCTGGAGCATACCGGCATTGATTGTTTTTATAGCCACTTTAAGAGTCCTCCTTAATCTTCGTCTGATAAATTACCGTATTTAATCAATGACCCGTACACCTTCAACAAATACATTGACTGTGCCTACTTTGATCCCGGTGAATTCTTCCACTTTATAGCGGACGTTGCTCATCAGATTATCTGCAACGGTGGCAATGCTGACACCATAGGCAACGACGATGTGGAAATCTATATGAAGAACATTATCTTCGATGGTAACATCAACACCCTTGGCAAGGCTCTCACGCTTTAACAGCTTTGTCAGGCCGTCTTTCATGTTGACCACTGCCATGCCCACGATTCCGAAGCACTCAATGGCTGCAAGACCCGCACATTTAGCGATCACATCGAGATCGATATTTATCTGACCCAAATCTGTTGTAACTCGACCCTTCATAGATATACCTCCATTTTTCGTTTTTCTATAATGTATTATACCCGGTTTTGGGTAAAAAGCAAACTGTTATTTTTGGATTATTTTACAATTTTCATTTTTTTTGAAAAATAATAATGTTTTTCCCTTGCATTTATATATTCTTTCTGTTAAAATGGGTTTGTTGTAAGCCTGTAAGGGTTAATATCACTCAAGGAGGTGCTTTTAAATGGCTAAATGTGCAATTTGTGATAAAGGAGCTCACTTCGGAATCCAGGTGTCTCACTCACATAGAAGAAACAACAAAATGTGGAAATCCAACATTAAGAAAGTGAAAGTAAACATCAATGGCGCTGCAAAGAAGATGTACGTATGTACTTCTTGTCTGAAGTCCGGATTAGTTGAAAGAGCTTAATGGAATGTGGGGAGCTGCGAAGTATCGCGGCTCTTTTTTTCGTGTGACGGAAGCAGGGGCCGCCTTCCGCCCCTCTTAACGTTCCGATTCCTCTGGTAAAAAAGAACCGCTGGTAGGGTAAGTGTTCTACGAAAGGTTATAAAGTATTAAAGCCCCGCCCTGCGATAAAATCATATTTCCGAGTTTGGCCGGACGCTGTGGACGGTCTGATTTAAGAATATGATTTTATTGCAGGGCGGGGCTTTTGATATGTATATATTATATAACTACACCTGGTACGGGTACGGGGCGGGCTTTGTCGAAGACATCATTGACGTCGAACAGGTCTGTGAACCATTCACTTTCCGGATGGACGATGGCATCGTACATGCGGTAACCGTCAACGTTGCGGCGGCCGGTGCGCACGTAATTCCCAAAAATCTGTACGAAATATTTTGCTCCATCAACGTTGCAGAAGTAGTTAAATCCGTGCTGTTTGAAGAAGTTAAAGCGTTCGTTGTCCGAGGAATACTGGTGCCAGTCACCAAAGTCTTCACCGTGGGGGAATATAAGGATGTCTGTTGCTCCGATGATCGGTACGACACGTTCTTCCCACTTTTGTGTATCCGCTTGCAGGCGGTCCATAGGCGATGATCCACAGTGGATATGGCCCCATGTGTGGCTGGCAAACTCCCAACCGTTGTCTTTTAAGCCCTGGGCGACGATTTTTGCCTGGGCGACTTCTTCATCCCAGTTGAAGTTTGGGTTATCCTTTAAAAACTGTACCTGATCTTCCACAAGATGCGGTGAATTTATGTCCTTATATTCCGGGTCGGTCCGGTAGCCAAGGACGCCGTCATAGCCGGTCAGCGCCAGGATTCCTTTTCTTCCATGGTAGGAAAAGTCCGGATGCTCATCGACAAAGGCCTCGATCAATGGCACCATTTCGTAGTTGCCGGTGGTGATCGTTCCGTCATCTTCTTTGTATTCTACCGTCGGTCTTCCATTTTCATCCAGAACGAGCTTGGTTGCAAAGCCGTCGCCGTCCATGTAATGGTAAAAGCAGACGTCATCCTGTGACAATATGAACGGACGCTTGCCTGGCGGCAGCATCAGTGCATCGTTTTGAACAAATACTTTATTTCCGTTTTCATCCGTTGTCTCTTTTACAAGATCATGTAGACTTATGATGACATAGCCTTTATCATACATGGACTGCATGATTTTATTAAACTCGTCGATGGTTGTCATGTATTCATTATAGCCGTCCTTTTCGTTAGCGGCCACCTTATCACCAAAGGCCTTGCTCGTATCCTTGATGAGGGAGTGGAAAAAGATATGGGTAACGGATGCCATATCGGTCCATGGTACTAATTCTCCCTTTTTAGTTTCATATCCGGCCACAAGCTGCTGTAATTCACTGTCTGAATCATAGCCCTCCATGGCCTTGACCATCTCGATAGCTTTATCGTAATCGTACATGGCGGCAGTCCGGTTGGCCAGGGCTATGGCTGATGTCCGGGCGTCGGCCGGCGGCGTCGTTTCTTCCGGCTGGCTCTCACCTACGTTACCGTTTGTATTTTCAGAGACCTGAACATTCCCTTTTTTGTTGCCGGAACCACTCATTCCTCCCTTACCGCCATTTAATGACACGATAATGGCCGCGGCGGCACCAACGATCACGATCACCGAAAATGCGATGATGCTTATCTTTTTACGGCGTTCTCTTCTTAATTTGCGGCGGCGCCACTCTGCTCTGCGTTCCTGTTCGTCCATGGTTTCCAACCCCTTATCCTTTGTTTAGTCCTGTAATCATACAGCCCCTTTGAGCTGTCTTTTTATGCGTACGCATCAATATATTTTCTATTATACAATGCTTTCGCCATTATGTCGTTACTATTTTTGTAATAAATTCTTACATTTTGGTAAAACTTGTCGAAGCATGTAAAAAGCGCCCGGAAAGGTACTTCGCAAAATGACAAAACCGTAGTTTTATCCATTTTGCGCGGTACATTTCCAGGCGCTTTTGTCGCCGTCAATGATCAATCCATATAGTAGGTAAATTCATCATTGGCAAAATTTATGCGGACACCGTTTAACAATATATAATTTTTTCCCGGTTCAAGCTGCTCCCCATTGAGGAACGTCGAGTTTGTGGAATAATTATCACAAATATAATAGGAGCCGTCAATTTTATGGATAATGGCGTGCATACGGCTGACCGCCGGATTATCGGCTAAAAGATAATCGGCCATACCGGGTATTTTCCCGATCTTAAACTCGTCCTTATCCACAGGGATACGCTCGCCGTTCTTTTTACGTATCAGATAGGGCTGGGGTGAAGCAAAGCTGACCGGTATCGGCTCCGGATCGATGACCGGAGGAGCCGCCTTGGCTTTGGGCGCCACATCCAGTGAGATTTCCGGAATATCCGCCATAGCTTCCGGCTTAACCTCATGGGCCGGCTCAAAGGCTGCACTCAGGTCAATGTCTTCCAGCGCCATTTTTTTAGCCGGCTCCGGCGCAAAATCCGGAATCACCGGCGCTGCCTTTTCTTTTTCTTTATGTAACTTTATTTCCGGAATATCCCCGGACATGTCCACAGCTACCGGCTTTACTGCCGAATCGGCCGCCATAAAGCCCACAGACGGTGCAGCCCCAGGAGCCCCGGAGGCTTCCAGGCTGTCGAGGAAATCAATAAAATCCGCCGGGTCCAGTTTTTTATTCTGATTCAGGTAATTAATGATCTTACCTACATAGTCCAGGTTTTCCGACGGCTCGTACTGCATATTGGCTATGAGCTCTTTAATATACGCACGAAGCGGTTTGGCCTGGAGTCCATGATTGACCGCCGGAACGCAGATAAAACGCATGCTTCCGCTTTCCTCGGAAACAAATACCAGGTCTGAATCCAGCAAAATAAATTTAGGATTGATCCCCTTTTCCAAACCATATAAAAGCGCGTCGGCCACAGAAGCGAACAGGCCCACGGCCTCCTCCCGTGTCATCACACGGGTCAGTTGGCTGCGCAGAGGCACCCGGCCGGTCACATCATAATAAAAATTGCGTTTATCATGCTCCGCATAGACAAGCGGGCTGTTCCATTCCCCCAGCACCTCGGCGGCTTCATCGTCCATCATAGCGGTGGACGGAAGGCGCAGAGATAATGTTTTCTCAAAGGGGGCCGTATCCATCTCAAATTTATCAATGTTCATTTTGATTCCTCCTGAAGTTAAAAATTTATATCTTATATCAATCAGCAATTAAACATGTTATATCCCAGCACTAAAAAGAATATGAGCACGCATAAGCTTAAAAGACTGAATTTCATCAATAACATAATGGTCATCCCAACTGCTATCCAAAAAAGTACAAAACCAATCAACCGCTTCATGACCATCACCCGGATACACTTATGTTACATTTATTATATGCACCAATTCCGGGATCGTGCATAAAAATATTTCAAAGGCTTATTTTTCGGCCAACACAGCTTAAGTCCTTATTCCTTACTCTCCCCGCCGTCAATGATGTCGTCCACAGCCTTCTTTACTTCCGGGTCTTCCTCCGGCTTATTTTTATCCGGCATAAATTTATTCACCACATCCGGTACCAGATCGATGATTTTAGAAACTGCGTCCTGAGGCTGGTTGACCGGGATCATCTTTGTGACACCATTGGAGATCACAAGCACGGCTGAAGGCCTTACCTTGCCGCCCATACCGCCGCCGGCACTGTTTTTGTCCGTTTTTTCCCATGCTCCGGCCGCAACACCAAAGGATACGTCCACAAGCGGAACAATGATCGTGTCATTGATGGTGACCACATCGCCAACCACCGTCTTTGCTGAAATAAATGTGTCCATGCCCTTAAACAGCGACTCCACGGTCGTACTGAACTTAGTTTTTTCTTTATCTGCCATTTCTCATACCTCCTGCATTTTAAATATAAACGGTTACTCAAATATTTCTAAAGGATTTAATAATTCTTCGTACATCTTTATCAAAAATGAGCTGGCACACGACAAACAAAAAAACGCTGGCCCGCAGCCGCCCCCGGGCGGTGCACTCACCTTTTAATACCTGATTTTCAAAATCCGGATATAACTGAATATGGTCGGTATAAACCGGATACAAAAGGCTTAAGAGCCCCAGAGCATAACCGGTTGCCGCCGGATCGTCAAATCCGAAATTTAAACGGATGGATAACATGGTCGGCTGTAAGTGCCTTAAAATACGGAATAAAAGCTTTTTTACTTTAAGAAACGCCGTACGGTTTTGCTCATCGGTTAAAATCGCCAGGATGCCGTTTTTCTTTGCACCAATATTGGTAAGAAAGGACAAAAGCTTATTCTTTTTGTCCGCCAATCCGTTAAAAAAGCCTTTGATCGATGCAATGACACTTTTTATCTTCTCTGTGATCTGATTTACTATATTTTTGATCTTTAAGAAAAATCTGCCGGCAAAGCTTTGAGCCTCCGGCTCATTTATAGTATGTTCATCCTTTTGTGTTTCATTCTGCGAATCTGATTGTTTTTGCGCATCCTCCGCAGCCGGAGCGGATTCAGATACCGGTGGCTCCTCTGGCTGGCCGGATATATGCGTGTCCTCAGAAATCGGTTCCTCCCCGGATGTGAGTCCGTGATCCGGTAATTGCTCCGGCTTCGTTACCGTTTTCGCCTCCAACTTCTGATCCGGATTCTCTTCCGTTTTCGCATCCGACTTCTTCTCCGGATTCTCTTCCGTTTTCGTATCCGTCTTCTTCTCCGGCTTCTTTTTTGTTTTCTTTTCTTTTTTTACCTTAGGCTTTTTCGGCTTCTGATTATCAAAAAAAGTAATGCCGGCAATTCTGACAACCAGATGGAACCGTGACTCTGTCGACAGATCCGCCTTTAAATACACTAGATGAAAAAGCCAGAACAGCTTCGCCTGGGCACAGGCCTTTTCATCGTATAACGCATGGGCCCGGTAACGCACCGGTACAAACACCACACTGCCCACGGCCAGCAGGAAAAGACCAAGAAGCACAAGAATAATTATTCCAATGATTTTTAATATCAATAAAAGAATATGTAGCATTCTCAGGCTCCTTTCTCAAATATTTATTCCTTCATAGCCGCCTGTTCCAAAAACGCCCGGATATTTACATTATTGCACGTCTTATAAGCGTCCTCCGCCATATCCTTAAACAGCTCCATGGCCGCAGTCTTGCCGGAGGCAATACCGATAATCGTATAATCCCGGCTTTTATAATAAGCCTGCTTTAAATAGGACGCCCGGATTATTTCCGGCATATCCTGCCCATCAGGCAGTATGACAAAATAATAATTACCCGGAAACTTTTTAAACTTAAACCGGTATCGGATCACCGCCACTTTTTCTTTGACGGCCTCATCCATATACATCGGACGCATCCATTTTATCATTCACACCAACCTCTTTACAGGCAGACTTCCGCAGCCACATCCCAGAGCATGTTTTAAAACACGCTCTGGCAAAACGCCGGACTATGCGGATCAGCCTACATTTCCATAGTTATGATCCCGTCAAGCAGACTCCTGGTAGCAGCCCGCTCATAGCCTTCCGTACAACTGTTCAGACTCTGGCGGATAAAATCCGTCACCTTATCCAGACTGTCAAAGGGCACAGGCATATTTTCAAAAGCCATACTGATCAGGGCTCTCTTTATAAGCTGGCCCGACTGCTTAAACGATTCGCAGTAAACGTCGCTCATCTCCTCTATATATTTGCGGATATAAGCTTCATCCGCACTAAAATAGGGAGCCGTATGACTTATATCCGCCGTAGGATTGATCCCGCCCAGGCGCTGCGCCGTACTCAGGGCGCTGTATGGACCGCTCAGCATCATTCCCTGGATCTGTGAAGCATATTTTTCACAGACAAAATCCAGCGTATCCTCCAAAAGCATATGTTCGCCCAGGTATTTTTCCTGATTTTCAACGGTTTTCTCCAGACCGCCCAAAATATCCTCATCAATATCCAGGAAATCGCCGCTGTCCACAGCCTTCATATAGGCTTTCAGAATACGGCGGTCTTTTTCCACGTCTCTGTCCGGCTGGACAATGTAAGGTGTGGTTATCAAAATCGTATACAGCGTGTTGATCAGATCCAGCAGATCCATGGCATAGCTTAACTGCTTCGCTAAAAGCTGGCCGCCTACCTGGATCTTAACGGACAGATCCCTGATCTGCGCCTTTGTCACGGCGGTAAGATCCGTCTGTTCCAGTTCCCGGGCAATACTAAACAAATCCTCCCATTTGGGATTCAGCTCACAGACCCCGGGGGCCTGCGCACACACCTTCAACCGGGAAAAAAAGTCGTCGGCCATATCATTTCTGGCGCCCACATAGCACAGACAGCCATTCTCCAGCAGCTCCAAAAACTTCAGCCGGGTCATTCGCACCGGCAATTCGCCAAGCACGGACTGAATCCGGGCATTGGCAGTCTCGACATCGTCCGCGTCATTTATATAGGCCATCAGCTTTTCCATGAGCACGTCCGCATCATAGTCTCCGGCGTCCTGTTCATACTTAAACTGGAGGCGGTTATAAATATGCTCGTACAAGCCTAA
The DNA here is from genome assembly GCA_902363555.1 of Lachnospiraceae bacterium. GTDB lineage: Bacteria > Bacillota > Clostridia > Lachnospirales > Lachnospiraceae > Catenibacillus. The sequence goes on from CABJAM010000005.1 coordinate 48,689, forward strand.
ATAATGAATATACTTTTCCAGCTCTGACATCATGGCAATGACATCGTTTCTGCATTGATCAAGCGCTTTGACTTCCGCTTCCAACGCGGAAAAATCACCTTCACCGACGCTGCGGGTAATATCTGTGACAACCTTTAAGCTGTCATAAATGATCCCTGACTTTTCTTCCGCCAGCAGATCGTACTTTTCCGTAAAATCCAGCGCATATTCTCCATAAGCAATTTTCTGATAGGAGGACAATAAAAGCTGGCTGTAAGTACTTAGATTTTCTTCTGGATTATTTCCGTTTTTCAGATCTTTAATCAACCGGTTAATATTCACATTCGTTCAACCTTTCGTATTTATTGTATTTTACTTCACATGGGTATGGGTAAATAAATGGTCCTGGCAATATTCATAGTTGCCATTACACTTGGAGCAGTAACGAAATTCCAATGTCTCATCGTCCAGCTCTGTTCTGCCGCAGACGGCACAGCGGTGATGAGCGCCGCCGGGATATCTGCCCGCTCCGCCAGCGCCCGCCGGAGACTTGGCCGCCCCCGCCGCCGACGCTTTTTTATACGTATACTTTCTGTGCGCCTGCTTGGGTGAAAAGCCGCGCCGCCGCATAAATGCGAGAAAATAGAGGAGGAAATTGGCAAGTGCTACGATAATCGACACCTTTGTGGCCATAGTTCCCTGAAAAAAAGAAATACCGATAAAAACCACATCCAGCAACGCCAGCCACTTCATACGAATTGGGATGATAAACATAAACAGCAACTGCATGTCCGGCATGATCGTGGCGAAAGCTAAAAACAGCGACATGTTAATATAGTAAGTATCCATATAAGCAAATAGACCGGATAAACCGGTAATCAGGTATACACAGATCGACGCCAATACTGTGCCCAGCACACCGGTCAGGTAGTACAAATTAAAGCGGAAGGCTCCCCAGGCCTGCTCCAGCGTATTTCCCAGCAAATAATATAAATATAGTGAAAATATAACAAAGATCGGGTTATTGTTGGGTGAGTTCAGGAGAAAAGTAAATATACGCCATACCTGTCCGTGCAGTATCGCTCTTGCATCCAAACAAAAATAGGTATAGTAAACTTCCGGCATGGCCAGTTGAAGGAAAAATCCGATGGCATACAAAACGATAATATACCGCATCAGATTTTTTATGGCATACCGGCCGAACTTTCTTTCAAGCTTGTCTAACATAAATGTCTGATTCCTCACTTTCGATATTATGGCATGTGCGCAGCATAAAGCTTGCAGTCCTTACGCTGCGCACATACGTGGATAGTACTAATTATAGATGACCCCCAAACCCTTGTCAACCGTTATACTGTGATTCAAACATTAAGAAAAAATAAAATGTAGTCATTCCAGAGCGTGTTTTAAAATTATTTCCCACCAGCAGCACGCCCCGGGAACCGAACAGTTATGCGCGCGGCTCCGGCTGCGTCACAAAAATCGTATCGCCGGGCTTTAGCGGAATGGGCATGATCTGAGGATTCAGCCGGGCAAAGGTATCGAAATCCATATCAAAAGCCTCCAGCACGCTGTTGATCGTATCTCCCCGGATCACCCGGTAAGGGTAGGTTGTTTCATTCATCCCCTGGTCCACAGAATCTTCGTCCGGCATATCCCAACCCATAGAGCCATCGTCCGGTGTATTCCAGCCCACAGATCCGTCGTTTGGCGTATTCCAGCTCACAGATTCATCGTTTGGCATATTCCAGCCCATAGAATCATCATCGTCCATTCGCCATCCCATAAATTCATCGTTTGAAGACGCCGGATTGGCAAATCCATTATTGGTCGGCATCGGATTCATAAATTCATTATTGGTCCGGGCTGGATTCATAAATCCATTATCGATCGGCTCCGGATTCATAAATTCACTATCGGTAGTATTCCGATTCATGTTTCCCCGATCCGACGTTCCGTTTTCTGCGTTTGCTCCGGTCATGTTTTCCGGAACAAAAAACGGCATACCCGGAACAATAAAGTCCTCCGAAGACCATGTGTCCGCTGGCGGCGTTGCGACTGACGGCGCCGGCGTTCCAGCTTGCAGCTCCGGCGTTGCGGTTGGCGATTCCGGCATTGCGACTTGCGGTTCCGGCATTGCGGCTGGCGGCTCCGGCATTCCGGACGACAGCTCAGGCCACACAAAGTCTGTGTTTCTGCTTCTGCCCTTCGCCGCTTCGTTTTCATCTGAAGGTGCAGGAAAGTCAGACGTTAAGTTTGCCGGCGTAGGGATGGCCGGCATCACCATGGGAATGCACACACTGCTCCCGATCTGCATATTATACACATTCACATCGGGATTGGCCTCCATAATATCATCCACAGACACACTGTACATACGGCTCAGGCGGTAAAGTGTATCCCCTTTTTTGACCGTATGCATGATTCCATCACATTTTTTCTGATAATAATTCATAGCTTCACCTGGATAAAGTTTGTATTATTATATTCAAATCCTGTTATTTTGACACGAACAGTCATCGGAAAAATCAGTCCATTACTTCCTATTAAATGTATTTTATTGTATTTTCATATTTTATCCATTGTGTTTTTGAAAATGATAGCGTATAATAGATTGAGTTTCGTTTTATCCTGCGAAAATCAATAAAGCAGGTGGCTTATACAAATTTCGGTAACTATCGTGAAACATAAAAGAAATATAGTTAGGAGGTCATTGCAGGACTTTATCTGCAATTAACATCATGACTCAAAAGATTAGTTTAGGCGTTGACATTGGCTCCACCACTGTCAAGGTAGCCTTTTTAGATGAACAGAAGAATGTACTTTTCTCGGATTATGAGCGTCATTTTGCCAATATCCGCGAAACACTGCTGGCGCTTGTCCAGAAAGCCTATGACAAGCTGGGCCCCATGGAGGTCGATCCCATGATCACAGGCTCCGGCGGCATGTCCTTATCCAAGGCGCTGAATATCCCCTTTGTGCAGGAGGTTATCTCCGTATCCACAGCCCTGCAGAGCATGGCGCCCCAGACCGACGTAGCTATCGAGCTTGGCGGTGAGGATGCCAAGATCATTTATTTTTATGACGGCAATATCGAGCAGCGTATGAACGGTATTTGCGCCGGCGGCACCGGCTCCTTTATCGACCAGATGGCATCCCTGCTCCAGACCGATGCCGCCGGCCTTAATGAATATGCTAAAAATTATAAGGCGGTCTATCCCATTGCCGCGCGCTGCGGTGTATTTGCCAAATCCGATATCCAGCCGCTGATCAATGAGGGCGCCACCAAGGAGGACCTGTCCGTTTCCATCTTTCAGGCCGTAGTCAATCAGACCATCAGCGGTCTGGCCTGCGGCAAGCCCATCCGTGGCAATGTGGCCTTTTTAGGCGGTCCGCTCCACTTCCTTTCCGAGCTGCGCCAGTGCTTTATCCGCACCTTAAAGCTGGAAGGACCACAGATCATTGCCCCGGATAATTCCCATCTTTTCGCTGCCATCGGAGCTGCGCTGAACTCCCAGGGAGAAGGACATACGACAGTGGACGAGCTGATCGGCCTGCTCTCCTCGGATATAAAGATCGAGGCCGAGACGACCCGTATGCAGCCGCTTTTTGAAAGCCATGAGGAATATGACGAATTTATTAAAAAGCACAGTATACATAGCGTAAAAAAGGGCAGCCTGGCCGACTACGAGGGCGACTGCTTCCTGGGCGTAGACGCCGGCTCCACCACCACAAAGGTGGCTGTGATCGGCGAGGATGGCACCCTTTTGTACTCCTTTTACAGCAGTAATAACGGAAATCCACTTAAAACAACGATCCGGGCCATCAAAGAGATTACTGAAATGCTCCCGGATTCGGCCCGTATCGTCAACTCCTGCTCCACCGGCTACGGCGAAGCGCTGATAAAGGCTGCGCTGATGCTGGACGAGGGCGAGGTGGAAACTGTGGCCCACTACTATGCCGCCGCCTTTTTTGAACCGGATGTGGACTGTATCCTGGATATCGGCGGCCAGGATATGAAGTGTATCAAAATAAAAAATAATACGGTAGACAGCGTCCTTTTAAACGAGGCCTGCTCCTCCGGCTGCGGCTCCTTTATAGAAACCTTTGCCAAGTCTCTCAATTATGAGATTGCAGATTTTGCCAAGGTCGCACTGTTTGCCCAAAATCCTGTGGACCTGGGCTCCCGCTGTACTGTATTTATGAATTCCAATGTAAAACAGGCTCAAAAGGAAGGCGCCGAGGTGGGCGATATTTCCGCAGGTCTTGCTTATTCTGTTATTAAAAATGCCCTTTTAAAGGTAATCAAGCTTACAGACCCGAAGGACCTGGGCAAAAAGATCGTTGTGCAGGGCGGCACATTTTACAATGACGCCGTACTGCGAAGCTTTGAGCGCATTTCCCAGTGCGAAGCCGTCCGTCCGGATATTGCCGGAATCATGGGCGCCTTCGGAGCCGCACTCATTGCCAGAGAACGATATGACGGCAGCGAATCGACGATGCTCCCTCTGGATAAGATCATCGATCTGAAATACACCACCTCCATGGCCCGGTGCAAAGGCTGTACGAATAATTGCCACCTGACCATCAACCGTTTTTCCGGCGGCCGCCAGTTTATCACCGGAAATCGCTGTGAGGTGGGACTTGGCCACGAAAAGAAAAAAAGTGATGTGCCAAATCTGTTCGCATATAAATTAAAACGGCTCTTTTCCTATGAGCCGCTGGATGAGGACAAGGCTTACCGGGGCACTGTGGGTATTCCAAGAGTGCTGAACATGTATGAAAATTATCCGTTCTGGTTCACATTTTTCAACGAACTGGGTTACCGGGTCATTTTATCCCCCCCGTCCTCGTCCAAAATATATTCATTGGGCATCGAATCCATTCCCAGTGAATCGGTATGCTATCCGGCCAAGCTTGTCCACGGACATATCATGTGGCTGTTAAAGCAGGGGATCGACTTCATTTTCTATCCGAGCATCCCTTACGAGCGCAATGAGGTCAGTGAAGCCAATAACCACTATAACTGCCCCATCGTTACGTCCTACTCGGAAAATATTAAAAATAATGTTGAAGAATTGCGAGATGAAAATATCCGCTTTATGAACCCGTTCCTGGCCCTGGATAATCCGGAGCATATTAAAGAACGGCTGTCCGAGGAGCTTGGTAAAACGTTTGATATCCCCGCTGTGGAAATCAAAAATGCCGCCCAGAAGGCCTGGGATGAGCTTGACAGGGCGCGTCAGGATATGCGCGATAAGGGCGAGGAGACACTTGCCTTTTTAAAGGAACACGATATGAAGGGAATCGTCCTGGCCGGGCGTCCATACCATATCGACGGAGAGATCAACCATGGAATCCCCGAGCTGATCACCTCTTATGGCATTGCCGTACTTACGGAGGACAGTATTTCCCATCTGGATCAGCCGGAGCGGCCGCTCATCGTCTCCGACCAGTGGATGTATCATTCCCGGCTGTACGGGGCCGCCCAGTTTGTAAAAACTCAGGACAATCTGGAGCTCATACAGCTCAACTCCTTTGGCTGCGGCCTGGACGCTGTGACGACCGACCAGGTGAAGGATATCCTCACCGGCTCCGGCAGACTTTATACCTGTCTGAAAATTGACGAAGTGAGCAATCTGGGCGCCGCCCGCATCCGTATCCGCTCTCTCATCGCGGCGATCCGCATGCGCGAGCAGAAGCAGATCAAAGGACAGATACATACCGCGGCCCATGACCGTGTGATTTTCACTGAGGAAATGGCTAAAAATTATACAATACTTGTTCCCAATATGTCGCCCATCCATTTCGAGCTGCTCTCCCCGGCGTTAAATGCCAATGGACTGCGCATCGAGCTGCTGCCGGACTGCGACCGGGAAGCCATTGATATCGGTTTAAAATATGTTAATAATGACGCCTGCTACCCGTCCATCTGTGTGGTAGGCCAGATTATGAAAGCGCTGCTCTCCGGCAAGTACGATCTGGATAAGATCGCCGTGGCCATGTCTCAGACCGGCGGCGGCTGCCGGGCCACCAACTATGTGGGCTTTATCCGCCGCGCCCTGCAAAACGCCGGGATGCACCAGATTCCGGTCATTGCTTTAAGCGCCCAGGGTATTGAAAAAAATCCGGGCTTTAAATACACGCTGCCTATGCTGAAGGCCGCTATGGAAGCCATTGTCTACGGTGATGTTTTCATGCGGGTGCTCTATCACATGCGGCCTTATGAAAAGGTAGCCGGCAGCGCCGACAAGCTTCATGCCAAATGGGCCAGGATCTGTATTGATTCGCTCACAGGCAAGTCAAAGAGTAATTTCAAGAAAAATATCCAGGGGATCATCCGTGAGTTTGACGCCCTGCCCATTGATGAAAAGCTGCAAAAGCCGCGGGTAGGTATCGTGGGAGAAATTCTCGTGAAGTTCTCTCCGTCGGCCAACAATTACCTGGTCAACCTTTTAGAGGCCGAGGGCGCCGAAGCGGTTATGCCGGATTTACTTGATTTCTTCCTGTACTGCTTCTACAACTCCAACTTCAAGAGAGATTTTCTCGGGAAGTCGAAAAAGGCGGCGTTGATGTGCAATGTGGGTATCAAATTCCTGGAGTACATCCGTAAGACGGCGCGAAAGGAGCTGCGGGCCAGCAGGCATTTTGATGAGCAGGCGCGCATTGAAGATCTGGCTAAATATGCCGAGCCTATTGTTTCTCTTGGAAATCAGACAGGTGAAGGATGGTTTTTAACCGGAGAAATGATCGAGCTGATCCATCAGGGAGCGCCCAATATCGTGTGTACACAGCCATTTGGCTGCCTGCCCAATCATATTGTGGGCAAGGGCGTGATCAAGGAGCTGCGCCGTCAGCATCCGGAGGCCAATATTGTGGCCATCGACTACGACCCGGGCGCCAGCGAGGTCAATCAGGTAAACAGGATCAAGCTGATGCTGGCGACAGCCAATAAAAATATTAATAAATAAAACGCCACATCATCCGTTAGACGGACAAACAGCCGCGCCCTTCGCGAAATTGGCAGGATGCCAGCATCGCAAAAGGGCGCGGCCGCTTTTTGCTTCTTATATCAGGACAAGTTTTTCTTTACGGTTTTACTTTTTTGCAGCCTCAAGGTATTCCTTCCCGCCCATATACATCCGCAGCGCCTCAGGTATACGCACCCGGCCATCTGCCTGAAGATTATTTTCCAGGAAAGCGATGAGCATCCGGGGCGGAGCTACGACGGTATTATTCAAGGTATGGGGCAGATAGTTGCCATTTTTATTGCGCACGCGGATACCAAGGCGACGGGCCTGTGCATCGCCCAGATTGGAGCAGCTTCCCACCTCAAAATACTTCTGCTGGCGTGGCGACCAGGCTTCCACATCCACACTCTTAACCTTTAAATCGGCCAGATCGCCGGAGCAGCATTCCAGCGTACGCACCGGAATATCCATGGAACGGAAGAAATCTACGGTGTTCATGTACAGCTTGGTAAACCATTCCGGGCTCTCCTCCGGCCGGCATACGACAACCATCTCCTGCTTTTCAAACTGATGGATACGGTAAACGCCCCGCTCCTCGATCCCGTGGGCGCCCACCTCCTTGCGGAAGCATGGGGAATAGCTGGTCATCGTCTGGGGAAGCTGATCCTCATCCAGCATCGTATCGATAAATTTACCGATCATGGAATGCTCGCTTGTACCGATAAGATACAGGTCCTCACCCTCGATTTTATACATCATATTTTCCATTTCTGCAAAGCTCATAACGCCGGTAACTACGTTGCTGTGGATCATGTAGGGCGGAATATAATAGGTAAAGCCCCGGTCGATCATAAAGTCACGGCCGTAGGATAAAATTGCGGAATGCAGCCGGGCAATATCCCCTTTCAGATAATAAAATCCGGCGCCGCTTGTTTTACGGGCGCTGTCCAAATCGATACCATTTAAGCCTTCCATAATATCCACATGGTAAGGCACCTCAAATTCGGGAACGACCGGCTCACCGAAGCGCTCCAGCTCCACATTTTCACTGTCATCCTTACCCACAGGCACGGACGGGTCGATGATATTTGGAATAACAAGCATCCGTTCGCGGATATCTGCGGAAAGCTTGTCAAGCTTCGTCTGAAGCTGGGCCATTTCATCGGCCATAGCCACAACCTCGGCCTTTTTAGCTTCGGCTTCCTCTCTCTGGCCCTTTGCCATCAGGCCGCCGATCTGCTTGCTGATGGTATTTCTCTGGCTTCTTAAATACTCATAACGTGTACGGACGTCACGGATCTGACCGTCCATTTCAAGAATTTCATCCACCAGGACAAGCTTTGCATCCTGGAATTTTTTTCGGATGTTTTCTTTGACCACATCCGGATTGGCCCGTAAAAACTTAATGTCTAACATGTTTCATTCCTCCTGTTTTTTCTAAATCATTTCCGTGGGTGTGATTTTCTACGCGTCATCCAGCCAAAACCCCACTGACAGTGTGATTTTGGGCCGGACGGCGCACGGGAAACAAAAAAACTTCCCGGTCCCGGAATAAATCCCGGGACGGAAAGTTATATAACCGCGGTGCCACCCAGCTTGCTCTTATAAGAGCCTCTCATTCGTGATATAAAGGTCACGGCCCTCCGGCTTTCACCGGCAGCTGTAAAAGGATAACGGCCGGCCATGCGTATGGCCACCATGTTCCTATGAAAGTGGAAAGGCACGTATTTCTTCCGGTTCACACCAACCACCGGCTCTCTGAGAGAAAGTAAGCACCGTAGCTTTCGTCATCGCTGTATTTCCTATGTTTTTTAGTATATACGATTCTCTTGTTTTTATCAAGACTAAAATAAAATTCATAAAATCTTATTGCTGTTCACTGGCGGACCGGCAAACAGTAACCCTATCTTCTCATTGGCCAGACCCACGTTTTGCTCCAACCAGCTTTTTAGAAAACTTTTCCGAGAAAAAGTGTGCCACCGGCCCCAGCCCGAAAGCGCAGATCAAGGTTCCAAGCCCCACGATGCCGCCCGACAAAAAGCACACCAGCGCCGCCAGCGCATCATTGGACATACGGTGCCAGAAGTATGGTATCCGCGGCCACCGCTTTGACATAATAATAGATATACTATCCCACGGCGCAATTCCCACATCCGCGGTCTGATACATCGACAGCCCCAGGCTGGCCACAATGACGCCGATACAGACGATAATGACGCGCTGCCAAAAAGCCGCCGGAGCGCCCCATAGGTTCACCATCATATTATAAAAAAACGTTGCTATGTATCCCTGCAGACCGGCATTGACAAGGGTTCCTATACCGATCAGCGATCTTCCGAAAATAAATTCGATGATCAGTAAAACAATGTTGATCATCACGACAAAGTTTCCGTAAATTATCCCGGTGCGGTCCGCCAGCCCCATGGCCATCCCGTTAAACGGATCATTGCCCAGGCCTGAAAATTTAAAAACCGCAACGCCCAGAGCCAGGATCACATTTCCTATGAGCATCACCCAAAAACGTCTGGCCCCTATTTTTTTGAAATATTCCTTCAGCATTTGTATATTCTCCCTCGTGATAAAATGGCCGGCGTACCGCCTCCTGTTTTAATATATATGATTTATTTCTATTTATCAAGTCCAAAAAATTTAGTCTGAAAAATGAAATGCGTTACTTTTGATTCTCACTTGTCAGAATTTATTGTGTAGGGTATAATATTAGCTATACAATTATAATCCAACAACAGGGGAGGTACGGCATATATTGAAAAAATACATAAAACTAATTGCTGCCGACGTGGCCATTGCTGTCATTGCCATCATCCTATACTCACCGGGGCTTGTCAATCTAAGGCCGGGTGATGCGAGTATATTCCGGGCAGGAATGTCGATCATCGCAGGACTGGCGCTGGCGGGCAGCTTTTTCTTTATCAATCTCAGGGTATTATTTAAGCCGAAGCCGGCGCTGGTGGGCGCAGATGAGGTTTCCAGTCTGGATAAGGCCAAGAGCATCCTTGGCGGCCATGTGGACAGCAAGTATTTCGGCAGCTATGCAAAGACGGCGTCCGGCCAGCTGGACCGCATATTAAAAAGCCAGAAAAAGCTCTCCGATCTTCTGGACCGGAAGTTCACCAAAGGTACCATGAGCTATGATAAATTTTTTGCCATTGTCAAGGATGCTGAAAATTCTACCATCAAAAATGTGGTCGTTATGGCCAACCGCATGAGCATCTTTGACGAGGAAGAATACAACCGGCTGCAGCACTACAAGGAGGACGACATCCCGGACGATATCCAGGAGGAACAGCTAAAGCTGTACAAGGATAATTTCGATGCCGTAAAGTCTGTCATTGCCCTCAATGAAAAGCTGCTGCTCAAGCTAGATGCGCTGGCCATAGAGCTCTCGTCCTTTGAGGTGAGTGAAACTCAGGAAATGAACAGCGATATCCTTGTGGAAATCGAGAAATTAATCGAAGAGACAAAATATTATCAATAGGCGTAAAACGCCGGGAATGGAGGAAGTTATGGATAAGAAAAAAATGGGGATACTGGTCGTTGGCGTGATCGTCGTATGTGCGCTCGTCTTCGGCGGTATTTATCTGACCCGGAATCTTGGAAAGTCCGACAAAGTGATTTCCCAGGACAATGCAAAAAGCAAGCTGACAAAAATGGTGGATAAAATCGACCCAACCACTGCCCAGCCAGTGAAATCACCGGTGGAATATGACGCCGTTGAGGATGAGGCCAATGAGCTGCCGGACATTGATACATGTGAGGTTACCACCAGCGCTACAACTCAACTTTACGCGGAGATCTACTCCTCTCCGGAAAAAGCCGGTACCGGTACAGACGGCTGGCTGTGCGAGATGGCCGATGAATTTAACCGCCAGGGCTTTGAAGTCAATGGCCAGAAGATCTCTGTCCAGATCCGCAAGGTCAACAGCGGGCAAGCTCTGGATTATATTGCCACAGGTAAGGCTGTGCCGGACGGTCTATCTCCGTCAAATATGCTGTGGGTGGATATGTTAAATGCCAAGGGCGTTAAGACAGAAACAATTTCCGAAAGCATGGTTGGAAATGTGGCCGGTATCCTTCTGTCTGACGATACATATAAGCAGGTAACGGAAAAATACGGTACTGTGGATTTAAAGGCGATCACAGAGGCTACGGAAGCCGGAGAATTTGCCATGGGCTACACCAATCCATTCGCCAGCAGCGCCGGCCTTAATTTCCTCATTTGTACACTGGAGCGCTATGACCTGAAAAATCCGCTCTCCGATACGGCTATCGCAGGCTTCCAGAAATTCCAGAAAAACGTGCCCTTTGTAGCTCTGACTACCATGCAGATGCGCGAGGCCGCAGAAAAAGGCTCCCTGAACGGCTTTATTCTGGAATACCAGTCCTACGTCAATGATGCGGTCCTGTCGAAAAACTATAAGTTCACGCCCTTTGGTTACCGCCATGATAATCCGCTGGTCGCTGTGGGTGAGATCAGTCAGGAGAAAAAAGAAGTCCTTGAAAAGTTCTCAGAATACTGCGCTTCCCCAGATGCTGTGAAGCGTGCCACAGATTACGGCTTCAACGGCATGAGCGATTACACTCCGGAATATGATGCGGTTTCCGGCGATGTGCTGATCTCCGCTCAGAAACTTTATAAGACCAACAAGGATAATGGACGTCCGGTCATCGGCGTGTTCGTCACAGATACGTCCGGAAGTATGGACGGCTCCCCCATGCGGGCACTCCAGGATTCCCTGACCAACAGTATGAAATATATCAATTCGGATAATTATATTGGCATTGTCAGCTACTCCGACGACGTGACCATCGAGCTGCCCATCGGCCAGTTTGACCTGAATCAGCAGGCATTGTTTAAGGGCGCCGTGGAAAATCTCTATGCCAGAGGCGGAACGGCAACCTTTGATGCGATCTGCGTAGCTCTTAATATGATCAACGAGGCAATGGTGCAATACCCCGACGCCAAGCCGATGCTCTTTGTCCTCAGCGACGGCGAAACCAACGCCGGGTACAGCCTCAACGATATCCGCGATATTTTAAGCGGCCTGAAGGTTCCTGTATACACCATTGGCTACAATGCGGATCTGGACGCCCTTGCAGCGATCAGCGCCATAAATGAGGCTGCCAGCATCGACGCATCTACTGACGACGTTGTCTACCAGCTTAAAAACCTGTTTAATGCCAGCATGTAAAGGAGATTAATTATGAGCGGATTTTCATTGGAAATACCTAAAACAGAGGAAATTAAAGAAACTGTTGTCAAAGAGCTGATGCCTACCGAGCAGGAAAAGGCTGTCATTACCAATGCGGTAAAGGATAAAGCCGATATGATCATGGCTGTGAATCTGGACTCTCTCACCGAACGCCGGGAGTTTATCCAGGTAGTGGAAACCTTTGGCGCCGATATTATCAAGCAGTCGGAGTCTAAAAACAGTATTCTTCAAAAAAGGATCGGTGATTTCAGCAAAGCCGGTGGTGAATCCGGCGAGGTGGCCCGTGGCCTGGAAGATCTTGCTGTAAAGATGAAGGATCTGGACCCGTCAGGTCTTGATTTTACGAAAACCGGAATGCTTGGCAAGCTTTTTAATCCGATCCGCAGATATTTCGAACGCTATAAAACAGCCGATGCGGAAATTGCCACCATTGTGAAGTCTCTGGACAAAGGACGCAATATCCTCAAAAATGATAATACAACGCTGGAAATCGAACAGGCCAATATGCGCGAGATTACAAAGCAGCTCATGCAAAACATTGAGCTGGGAACCCAGTTGGACAGCTATCTTACCAATGCCGTGGAAAATGCCAGGGCCGCCGGTGATGACCCGGAGCGCATTAAGTTTGTGGAGGAAGAAATCATCTTCCCGCTGCGCCAGCGGCTCATGGATTTCCAGCAGCTTCTGGCTGTAAATCAACAGGGGATCATCGCCATGGAGGTTGTGCGCAAAAATAACCTGGAGCTTATCCGCGCCGTGGACCGCGCCAAGACGGTCACCGTCTCCGCTCTCCGCGTGGCTGTCACTGTGGCCGGTGCTCTCTATAACCAGAAAATTGTTCTCGAAAAGGTTCAGATGCTCAACGAGACGACTAATAATATGATCAGCGCCACATCCCGAATGCTCAAGGAACAGGGCGTGGCCATCCAGAGGGAGGCTGTGGAGGCCAGTATTTCTCCGGATACGTTAAAACAGGCCTTCGCCGATACGATTTCTGCACTGGATGATATCAGCGACTACAAGACAAAGGCACTGCCTCAGATGGCGCAGACGATCCAGGAGTTCAGGACGATCGCGGAGGAAGGCGAAAGGCAGCTTCAGAAGATGGAGAAGGGGCGCAATATAGAGCTTTGAAATGTAGAGTGGTTTAGGCGGTTTAGCTGATGGGGCCGGGGGGCGGAGGGTTGGGGGCGCTTGGGCTGGCTGGTGGGGATGGGGCTGGTGCTGTGGCAGCTTTTTCCGATGATTAAGAAATTCTAAAAGCGCGCGCCGATGGATTTGGGGCCGGCGCAAGCTCACCGAAATCGGATGAGTTTCGCTTCGCGTGCGCCTAAAACAGTTGCACTGGTGTTGCAACTGTTTTACCCCAAATCCGTCGACGCGCACTTTAAGATTTTCTAAATCATCTCCATATGCTGCCACAGCACCAGCCCCATCCCCACCAACCAGCCCAAACACTCCCAACCCTCCGCCCCCCGGCCCCATCAGCTAAACATCTACACTCCGTATAATATATGCTCGTATATATGCACGTACTCGTTAATATAAACATCTCGTAAAATAGACGCCTAAAAATTTCTTGTCCATTTCCGTAGAACGAATTGATCTAACTTAGTGGGCTGCGATAAGGTTGGGTTCTGGTTTGGGTTTGTTTTTCTGGTGCTTTGCGGAGCGCTCTGGGAGGGCGAAGGGGTGTGGGTGACCGGGGCTTGCGTTCGCATGTGGAGATGATTTAGAGAATCTTAGAACGGCAGACCTCTAAGCTGGGGTAAAACCGCTGCATCACCACTGCAGCGGTTTTAGGCGCACGCGAAGCGAAACTCATCCGATTTCGGTGAGCTTGCGCCGGCCCCAGATTGGAGGTCTGCCGTTCTTAGATTCACTTAATCATCGGAATAAGCGGACGCAAGCCCCGGTCACCCACACCCCTTCGCCCCTCCGGAGCGCTCCGCAAAGCGCCAGAAAAACAAACCCAAACCAGAACTTATAAAAAAAACAAAAAAACCCTTGACCTTCCCATCGCGTCACCCCTTATCCTATATCCAAGAGGAGGCATAAACCCATGATGACCGTTAAAGAAGTGAGCAGGCGCACCGGTGTCAGCGTACGCGCCCTGCGCTATTACGACCAGATCGGTCTGTTAAGACCACAGGAAATCAGCGATGCCGGCTACCGGCTGTATGACGATACGGCACTGATTCGGCTTCAGAAAATTCTGCTGCTTCGCGAGCTGCAGTTTTCATTAAAAGACATCACCTTCCTGCTGGATTCCCCGGAGGACGAAAGCATTCATAACGCACTGGAACGGCAGATCCGTATCCTTCGCATGAAGCGGGAACATCTGGGGCAGATTATCGACCTCGCTCTTGAATATAAGGAAAAAGGAGAAATGACAATGGATTTTTCAGCATTTGACACAAGCAAAATAAAAGATTACGAGAAGGAAGCCAGCAAGCGCTGGGGCGAAACCGCAGCATACAAGGAATGGGAAGCTGCCCACAAAAACAACGACGGCGATTTTACCCCAGAATCATACGCCGCCCAGGCTGCACAGATGGGAAAATACTTCAAAGCCTTTGGAGAGCTAAAGGACAGACCCGCCGATGACGAAGCGGTCCGCAGACTGGTGCGGGAATATCAGGATTACATCACAAAAAACTACTACACACTCACCGATGAAATACTGCTATCCCTGGCTGACCTCTATATCCAGGATGAGCGCTTCACAAAAAACATCGACGCTCAGGGCGGCTCCGGCTGCGCAGCTTTCTTAAGCGCTGCCATCAAAGCCTGCTGCCAGGCCTGAACCTATTAGCAAAAACCCGTTATTATTATAAAAATGCTTCGTAAAGCGCTCATAA
This sequence comes from Lachnospiraceae bacterium, assembly GCA_902363555.1. Lineage (GTDB taxonomy): Bacteria > Bacillota > Clostridia > Lachnospirales > Lachnospiraceae > Catenibacillus. The sequence continues at coordinate 63,731 of CABJAM010000005.1, forward strand.
AGACGTAAAAAGCGGCCGCTGCAAAGTTTACTACTCTGCAACGGCCGCACTCTGCGTGAAGCAACGAGCAAAAAAGGGGAGCTGGCTCACCTTTTTGGCGACTGCCACGATCCGGCGACGCAACGCGAAGCCGGATGCGCGAAGCAACGAACCATAAAAGGGAGCTGGCTCACCTTTTTGGCGACTGCCACAATCCGGCGTAGCAACGCAAGGCCGGATGCGTGAAGCCGGATGGCGCCGCCATTTTTAGATATCATCCCGCAGCCAGCTCACCATTCGCCCAACCTTTTCGGTAATAATACTAACCTGTATTTTTGCGTCGGAGATCCGTGATTGGACCGCCCAATCGGCAATATTGGAATCGATAAAATAATCCGCAAATTTAATAAATTCCCCCAGATCCACCAGAAAATCCGCAGGTGCCTGCATATCCTCCAGCGCGCCTTTAAACACCGCCAGATGATCTCTGGCTCTGGCCATGCAGTTTTTAGCTTCATCCACCTTGGAACGCTTCATGGCGCCGGACAAAAAGCCTCCGCCAAAAACATCCCACAGACCATACTTTCCCGTTGACTTTAAATGCTCCTGCGCCAGGCCGAGACTGCGCAAAGCCCGCTCGCCGGCCGCCATGGCCGAATCTGGTTCTTCTGCTTTATTTTTAATGTTATTCTCCATGACAGCTTCCTCCAAATGTAACAGTTCAGAGGGGCCGAGCTGTTACCTCCAATTATCAACTATCCAGTTCTCTATAAACAGGATTTTTTAATGCGGCTATACTTATAATAAATCCGATCATACCCGTCAAAAGAAAAATCAGCGCGATCCCGGAGCCCTTACCGCTGCCCACAAGCATCTCAAGCATATTCTGCCAGTAGGAAGTCCTGAGCATAAACGGCTCAAACACGTAATCGGCCAGCACGCCTCCAAGCAAATACCCCAGCGGTATGGTGAAAAACTGAAAGGCCGCCTGCGTGGAAAATACCCGGCCCTGCCATTCCACGGGAATCCGTTCCCGCATCACACTGGTCATTCCGGCATTGAGTATTGGAATGGGAAAATTGCCAATCAGCGCCGCAAAAGCCCATATGGGCCATGTACGTCCAAAGCCCCACAGACAGTCGCAAAATAAAAAGGACAGGCCGCAGGACAAAAATATGGCTCTCCTCCGGCTTTTTACCGGCCGGGCAAAGGTTGCCCAAAGACCTCCCGCCATCGTTCCAATACCAAGACATGCGGATACAATACTTAAAGTCCTCTGATCATTGCCGGTCCTGGACAGTATCATCGCCGGCATCAGGGCATTTCCCGCCATGGAGGACAAAAGATTGACCAGTGCAAAAAATAAGATCATCCGCCAGATGGCTCTTTGCTTTCTCAGATATCGTATGCCGTCGGCGGTCTGTTTAAAAAAGCCGCTCTTCTGCCCGCTTGTGCTGCCGGAAACCTCCGGTATCCGTATAAAAAACGCCAGTGTTACAAAAGCCACAATAAAGGTGGCCAGGTCAATGACCAGCACGGCCGTAAGGCCCCCAAGTGACATGACAAAGGTCGCCAGTACCGGCTGTAAAATGGCCACCAGTGCATTGGAAAACGCCTGCATACCGCTGACATTGGAATAATGCTTTCTGGGTGTCAGCAGTGTGACCGCCACCATGGACGCCGGCTGCTGAAAGGCGTTCATGGCTCCAATAACCAGATTAATCCCATACAGATGCCACATTGCGAGCTGCCCGGATAACAGCAGAACAAATATAGCCATACTGCCCATGGCGGCGATAGTATCGCACACGAACATGATATGTTTCTTTTTCCAGCGGTCCGCCAGGGTTCCCGCAAACAGGCTCACAAGGACATAGGGCAGATAGGTGAAAAATGCCATGGACACTGTGCTCATAGCCGTTCCCTTCTGGCCGTAGGCCCACAGCACCAGGGCAAAACTGGTCATACTGCTGCCCAGCTCCGAAATACTTTGACTCCCCCAGAGAATAATAAACGGGTGTAACTGATTTTCTTTATGTAATTTTTTCTTCATGGTCTTTGCTCCTTAAAATTTATTTATGTTTTTAAGAATGCAAGACCGTCGGGCTTAGACGTATTAGAAAAATACGCTCATGCATAGCTCCATGCAAAATCGTTAACCGTTCAGAAAGGCTGAACTGTTAGCAAATCGCCCTTTAGGCCCTGCATGGAGCTTTTACAATACAAAGCCGCATAAAAATCCCTCCTTTTATTTTTTACCCGCCCAACAGGGCAATTCCTATTGTACATGATTCGCTCTGAATGTGCAACGTTTAAAGTCACCGTTCAGATGACTCTGTGCGTTATACTTTTAAATATTCTTCAAACCAGCGCCCCATTTCCCTCAGCCGCGTTATCCGGTTGTGAGGCTTTCCGCTCCGTGACAGCTCATGGTTTTCCCCATGGAATAAAATCATACGGGTCTGGCAGCCGTGACGCTTCAGGGCGGAATACATCTGTATGGCATCACTCATGTAGCAGCGGTAATCCTCATCCGACTGAATAAACAGGGTCGGCGTCTTTGCCTTATGGGCGCTGACCAATGGCGAATGGGCCCACACCTTATCGATATCCTCCCACGGATAAGCGCCGATCTGAAGTTTATTGTGATAAAAGCCGATATCCGTGCACAGCAGCTTTGTTGCATAGTTGGCGATGGAGCGCTGGGAAACGGCAGCGGCAAACCGGTCTGTATGGCCGATCATCCAGTTGCACATAAACCCGCCATAGGAGCCGCCGCAAATCCCTATATGCCTTTCATCCATCTGAGGATACCGGCGGCACGCCTCCTGTGTAAATTCCATAAAATCATCAAAATCCGGGCCGCCAAGTTTCCCGGTCAGATTGGCAAAATCCTCCCCCCGGCCATCGCTTCCTCTTGGGTTTGTATAAATAACAAAATAGCCTTCCCCGGCCTGGCATTGCATCTCATGGTGAAAAACCGTGCCAAAAGTAACCTTTGGGCCGCCGTGCATGGACAAAATTACCGGATATTTTTTTGCCGGATCAAAATCCACCGGCTTTAACACAAAACCTTTCATCGAATACCCATTGGCCGAATCATAAGAAAATACTTCCGGAGACACTACCGTATGGTCCGCCAAAAATCCGTCATTGAAATGGGTTAGCTGCGTTTCCGCGCCATCCTCCAGGCATACGCTGTAAATCTCCGCCAGCCGGTTTTCACGCATGGCCGTCATAACAAATACCCCATGTTTCACATCAATACCGGTAACGGCTCCAGGCACCGCATTCATATAGGAACGGCGGCCGGCCGTATCCAGAACAGCCACAAAGGTATCACATTCATTGGCTTCCAGATAATAGAGACGGCCATCGTCATATACCATACTTTTTCCGCCGCCATATTTCGCGTCTGTGCCGACAGAATTTTGAACCGCCCGGTCAAGCTCTAACACCCACGACGTCTTTGGTAACTTCTGGAGTTCATTTCCACCAAACCCATCATTACGCCCGGATGCATCAAAGGTCACAGCCTCCCCGGTCATGGTATTTACCAAATGAAAACGTGGGCTGCGGCCGGCCCACTCATAGGGCTGTTCCTGATAAAACAGCACGCCTTCCTCCATAAATACCGGGCCGAACAGCTCACAGCTTCCCCCTTTTACCAAGCATTTTCCCGTGCCCGTGGCAGCATCAAAAACCCACAGGTCCGAGGGCAGCCCCGACATATCGGTAAAGGTCCGGCAGGCTGCGGCAATCTGACTTTTATCCGCGGATATGGCAAATGACAGCACATCCGTCAGGCCGTCCGTCAGCGGTGTGAGGCGGCACGTCATTCCATCCTGCTCCCCTATATAAAGGCGCGTCCGCTTTTTATTTATCACGCCCTTACCGTTAAACCAGAATGGGAGCTCATCCACAACATAGTAGTCCTCCCCTTTTTCCAAAAGCGCGTCCGAATACACAGTAATAAGAAACCGGCCCGGCGACAACGGAGAAATATTGCTGACCTTCTCAGGCACAAGCATAAACAGCCCGGCCTCGCCGCCATCCGCAGAAATTTTGTAAATCTCAGTCTGTGACAACGCAGAATTTGAGGAAGCCGGCTGCGGGTGCTGCAAGCTTACGGTGCCCGCTTGCCGCGGCTGAGTGCTTACGGGATCCTGCTGCCGGCTCTTGCCCGCCGACTGCGCTCTCATCTTGTCCTGGCCGCGCTCCGACACGAACAGGATTTCATCCGCATTCAGCCACTGTGCCAGCTTTACACCGCCGCGCTCAGCCAGCAGCCGCTGTGCGCCGGTGGACACATCCAGCAGCCACAGACGGCTCGTATAGTTATTTTCAGCTTTATCTGCCTGATGCTCCATAAAAATGGCCCGTTTGCCATCCGGAGAAAGCTTCACATCCGACAGCATATGAAATTCATATAAATCTTCGTATACAATCTTTTTCATGGCTCACACCTGACCTTCCCCGGCTTTTAAATATTTATCCATCCAGTTAATGATCTCCTCCATTCGCCGGATTCGGTTTGCTGGCTTTCCGGACCTGGAAAGCTCATGGTTCTCACCCTTTAGTACGCACAGCCGGGCCTCACAGCCACCAAGCTTCAACGCGGAAAACATTTGCAGCCCCTCCGCCAGCGGGCAGCGGAAATCCTGATCTGAATGTATAAACAGTGTGGGCGTCTTACAGGCGGCTGCATACTTTAACGGCGACTGATCCCACATTTTATGCATATCTCCAAAGGTATCCGCCCCCACACTCTGGGGCACGAAAAAATGACCGATATCTGACATATGCTCCATAGATATCCAGTTGGTCACACACCGCTGAGATGCCGCCGCCCTGAAACGGTCCGTGTGCCCGATGATCCAGTTGGTCATAAAGCCGCCATAGGAGCCGCCGGCCACGCCAAGCCGATCCTTATCCATGTCCGGATAAGCTTCCAGCATAGCGTCCGTAAAATCCATAATATCCTCATAATCAATGGACCCATAGCTGCCGTCAATGTAACCGAAGGCATCGCCCCGACCATCGGAGCCATGGGGATTGCAGTAAAAGACAAAGTAGCCGTGGCTGGCCCACATTTGCATTTCATGGTGGAAGATCGCGCCAAAGCTGGTGCGCGGACCACCATGGATATTTAATATGGCCGGGTATTTTCTGCCGGGAACGTAGTCCGCCGGCTTCATAACATAGCCATGAACCGCCATGCCATCGCGGGATTGAATCTCATGGTACTCCCGGGCGCTGATATCAAAGCGGCTCATATCATTGAAAAAAGTCACCTGACGCCCGTCCACAAATAACTCTGCCAGATGATCGCCGCGAAATTCACAGGTCACCAGGCGGCGGACAGACGCGCCGCCACTTGTGCAGGTGTCACTGCCAGTTGCACAGGCAGCGCCATCGAACACGTCAAAGCTGTCGCAGGACCCATCCCCCGCCAGATTTCCGGAGACTGTTCCGGCGGCGTTCAAACAGTACAGCCCGCCGTTTTCCCCATCCGTACTCAGGAAATAAAAGTCATTGCCACACAGCTTTAGGGAACGGCCGCCACCATAACGGGCATCGGAGCCCACCGTGTTATCCAGGCCATTGCCCCAGGGTGAAATCAAAGTCATCGAGCCGTCAGAAAGCTTCATCCGGTAAAAATCCGGATACTGCACATCGCCGTACCGGCTGCCGTCAGTGGCCGCCACCAGAGCTTCCGTTTCAGACAGCAGAGCCACCGCATCGCTGACCACCTGGTCCTGTTCCACCAGAACGCGGGTCATGGCACTATCCAGATCATGCAGGGAAATCCCCTCTTTTATGCCGCGGACATCCCGCCATTCATAGGATTTAAATAATATGTATTGCCCGAGCACGCTGTATGTGCTGCAATCCTCCCAAAGTGAACTGATCTGGGTAAGCTTTTGGGATGCCGCGTCAAAAATGTACAGCCCTGTGCGGAGCCGGTTTGTAAAACCCGCGCCGTTGGACCAGAAAGGGATTTCCTCGATGATCTCATAAGCTCCCGCATCCTCCGCACTCTCTTCCTCACTGCCCGCGCCTGTTTCCGGCTTTACTGGTGCGGTTCCCAGAAGTACATAGCGTCCATCCGCCATCCGGTCCATTTTCACCACCTGTATGTCCAGTTCAAAGGCCTTGCAGGCTTCCCCGCCGGAAATACGTATTTCATAAAAGCAGCTTTTCCCCGTTGCTCCGCCGGAAGTAAACAGCAGGCGATCACTGTCCGCCCAGACATACAACCCGACTCTGCGGTCCACCGTCAGACGGCGGGTGTTGTCCTTTACCACATCATACAAATACAGGTCCTTTTTATAGTCATTTGCCTGTGCATCGGCCTGGCTGACCACAAAGGCCACATACCGTCCATCGGGGGAAAACGTGGAATCACTGACGAATTTGTACTCCAAAAAAGTATCGATTTTTATCTTTTCCATAATTTCCTTCTCCTTAACTCATTTATGAAACCTCCCGGGTCAGTTTCCGCGCCCAATGGCCGAAATTTACCTTGATAAAGGCCGGGATGCATTTAAAAATCTGGTCCGCATTCAGGCAGCAGACCACGATCACCGGCGACAGCTTCCATACAAAGGCCGCCAGAAATGAAACCGGAATGACAATGCACCATATACTGATCAAATCCATGATCATCACATACCGGGTATCTCCGCCGCCCTTGATAATACCTGAATTTACAGGCATCTGGTAGGACATGCCCACCATGACAATACACAAAATATGTAAAAATTTACGCGCATAATATTCACTTTCCGATGTAAAGCTGTACAGCGACAGCACCGGCTCGGTCAATGCAAATAAAATAGCGCCGCAGACCACGCCCATGGCCAAAAACATGATCTGGAAGGTTTTCGCATACTGGCGGACAGTGTCCTTATTTCCTGCGCCAATCGCCTTACCGATCAGTACCGACGCCGTGGATGCACCCCCCACTGCCACGGATTTGACCATAAGGAACAGATTGGAGGCCATACTGTTGGCCACAATGACGCTTCTGGACAAATGCCCTAAAACTGCGGTCTGAAGCGCGGTATTGACGCCCCACAGGCTTTGCAGTAATATAATGGGCGCGCTCAGTCTGAAATAGTCCTTGGCAAGCAGCCGGTCCACATGAAGATAATCGCGCAGACGCAGCGTGAGCACCTTTTCTTTCTTTGCAAGATAGATAATGAGCCACAAAAGCTCCGCTATCCGCGCTACCAGAGTTCCAATGGCAGCTCCGGTCACACCCAGCCTCGGGAAACCGAAATGCCCGTAGATCAATATCCAGTTCAGCCCGCCGTTAATGATCAGCGTGGACACAGACAGATAAAAGGCGATTTTCACAACCTGGATACTGCGCAGCGTGGCCAGTAATATATTGGTGATACCGAAAAATATGTAGGTGAACCGTATCACATTGACATACTCAGCGCCGGCCTCAATAATCTGCGCGTCGTTGGTGAACAGGCCGATCATCCAGCCAGGAAACGCGCTGGCTATGATAAACAGCAGCAGGCAAAGAACCAGCATAAACCGCATGGCTACCGAGGACACCTTTTTAATAGGCCCCGTCTGCCGCTTTCCCCAATATTGCGACGATAAGATCACGATACCGTCGCCAATCCCGATCAGCAACTGCTGATAAACAAACTGCACCTGATTGGCCGCCGTCACACCGGACAACGCCGCCTCCCCATAGCGGCCCAGCATTATATTGTCCAGCATATTGACGCCAAGGGATACCACATTTTGTAAAATCACCATGACGGCAATGGAGAAAAATGTGTGATAAAACTTTCTGTCTTTAATCATTGTATTCGCTCCCACGTATTAATTATTGATAAAGATAATTATACCGTAGAATCCTTTAATTAGCAATCTTTGAAACGGCTCCTGAAACGGGAAAAACGCAGCAAAACAGATGGTTCACTCATCCGTTTCACTGCGCTTCTATTTATATTTTATGCATATGTTCACATCCACATTCTTCATCCGCAAAGCCGATACTGTCCGTCAGAAACATTTGATCATAACGCTCGATCTTATAGTCCAGCCGTGCCAGCGTCCGCTGCATTTCCTCCACGCGGTCCGCAAGCAGCTTTCTCTGCTCTATCAGCAGCTCCTTTCGCGCGGCCACAGTGGATTCCCCCTGCATAAACAGGCCCACATACTCGATCAGCGCCTCAATGGGCAGCCCGGCGCTGCGCATGCATTTGATAAATTCCACCCAGCGGCAATCCTCGTCGGTATAATCCCGGATGCCGCTCTTATTGCGGTGGACCGCAGGAAGCAGGCCGATGCGCTCATAGTAGCGCAGCGTATCCGCTGTAAGTCCATAGGTTTTGCTGACTTCTGCAATGGTCATGTAACTTCCTCCTTATAAGTGCTTTACCATAATCTTCTCTCCATGAATATCTTTCTTGCCATTAAATTCAAAGCCGAATCTTCGGTACAGCTTTACCGCCGTCGCATTGCCGTCAATGACACTGAGGTATATTTTCCTGCAGTTATATTCTCCCTTAAGCCGGTCTATAAGCAGCGCCAACGCCGCCGTTGCGTAGCCTCTGCCCTGAAACTGCGCATCGATGAGAAGCCGGTCCAGCCAAACCCTTCCAAAGGGTAGATATTCCCAGAAATATCCATACATGGCAAAACCAACCATCGTATCCTTGTCGCAGATTGCCACAGGACGCCAGGATTTTCGCCGGTCCGCCTCCGAAAGACACTGCGCCACACTCTCCACAAAGCCTTCCTGCCCGGGAGCCGTATGCAATGTCAGAGCCTTTGCCCGATTCTTTTCAGTTATTGGTTCAAAATGTATATCCATGATCTTACCTTCTTTTACTTTTTACATATTCTAGCAGGAAATCAGGAATTTTGCAACCCATCGCGGTTATGATTCTGTTACCCACCGCAGTTATCATTCTGTTACGACGGCTGTCACCGTTCACCGGCGGACCAGCAAACAGCCAGCTTATCTGAGCAGCGGCAGGCTTCCGGTCAGGCGGTTCACCAGCTTTTTATTTCCACACAGGGCGATACCAAAATAAGTCATATCCGCCCCACTTACAGATGCGGCCTTTTGAATATACGTATCATAAGTATTGCAGCTTTGGGCCACATCGGAAAAGTCCACCACTGTAAGCTCAGAAAATGCAGGATCATACAGCATTTCCCGAAGCTCCATAAGCCGCTCCTTACTGGCCTTTAAAACAGGCACCGGATACTCGATGATCCCCAGGTGCATGCGCCCGTCCTTATCCGCCACCGCACAGCCCACAGCTTCCGGAATGAACTTTCCCAGTGTAATTCCCATAATTCCCGCAGTATTGGCAATAATACCCGTGGGAAGCGTTTCATCGATCACCATGACACATTTAAAATCTTTACTATCCATCTTAAAAATCTCCTTTATCCTTAAATCAATCCCCTTGCGGTTATACGCAGGTTTTATCCTGCGCATAATCGCGTATCAGATAAAGTTTAACATTCTTAAGTCGGAAAATCTTGTAAAATATAACACCCAAACGCTATTCTCTGTTTTTAAGCACCTCGGCCGGTGTCACCCGCTTAACCTTGCCCACAAGCATACGGTTGATCAGCAGATAAAGCAACAATATTGCGCCATAAATGCCGAGGAAAAGCTGCCAGGAAAAGCTTAAGTCAAGACCACAGGAGACATTGGCCACCATTACAGGGAACACCCTGTCCATAACGATCTTGGATAATGGCAGGCAAATGGCAGCTCCCACCGCGATCACATAAAAGTTCCCATTGAGATAAAGCTTCTTTACTTCCTTATCCCGAAATCCAAACACCTTGATCAGAGAAATACCAAACGCCGAACGGTCGATCATCACCTTCATCATCAGATACATAACCACAAAAAAAACAACCGCAGACACAAGGATCAGCATGGAGATCATCGGCATCATCATAGAAATAAATACATCAGACGCCTTTTCAATATCCGCCCTGGAGGTCACCGCCAAAAGATGATCCGGTAAAATATCCAGCGCTTTATGGGAAAATACCACATTATAGTAATCCTCCTCCTGGCTAAAGAGCTGCCGCATACTTTTAATATCCATAAAAGCGTATAAGGACGTGGAATATTGGACAATATCCGTCACTGTAAATTCATAACCCCTGTCATTTTCTCCATCGGTAAGTACCAGCGTATCACCCTTTTTTACGCCGAATTTCTGAGCCGCCGCTGAAGAAAGAGCGGCCTTGTTCTCACCGGGCTCAACATTGACATCAAAATATGGATTATCCCTGTCGATCCCAAGCAGGGTGACATCCATTGTATAGCCGAGATTTTCCTTTTGCAGCGCCACCGCATAGGCTGCCTCTCCGCCTTCGGGCACCTGTGGTTGGGGATATTTACAGGTATACATATATTCAAATTTGGTGTCAGCTTTGTTCTGATCCCGGATATGCACACACAGGACATAACAGTCAACACCGATCATCATCACAAGAAGTGCGATAAACATGCCCAATAATACAGCACCTGTACTCCTGGTCTCACGAAGCATCTGTCTTATACGGAACCGGCTGATAAATCCCAGACGCCCCAATGAAATATTGCGCCCCCGGCTTTCCTTCGGTTCCTTGCGGATCAGGGCAAGCGCCGGCCTGGACAGCCTTTTATTCATTACAATAGTATTGACCACAACTGCCACCACCGGGGGCATGAGCAGACCGTAAACAAGAACAGACGGCGAATACACTAACGGAAGCTCGGGTATGGAAAAATAGCCGTAGCAGCTCCTAAGCTGCCAGTTCAGGCCCAGAGGAGAAAAACCAGCCACAGTTCCCAGAATGCCCGATATAAAAGTAATGATGACCGGAAGGGTCAGGTAGTGAACAATCAATTCCCGCCTGCGCACACCAAGGGCATACAAGGCTCCGATCTCACTGCTTTCCGCCTCGATGTTATGGATGATAAATACAGAAATCACATAGGAAAACAAAATCAGGACAATAACACCGGCAATATATCCGGCCATCCTGTTAATCACCTGGTCATTGGCGGACGCTCCAATTCTTGGATTATCCGAGGCGGGAAGAAACTGTATAAGATTTTTCACCGACCTGGGAGTAAATTTATAGGATGAAAGTAAATCCTTTAATTCCTTCTCACGGATCGTATCCCCCAGGCTATAAGCATAGGTGTAGCTTTCCGAGCGATAGCCAGCGTTCCGGGCCTTAAAGCTTTCATATTGTCCGTCACACACAAAAGCCAGACCAAAGTTTTTACTATCCACACTGCTGTCCGATAAGTTCTTAAACATGGCGTCATAATCCGGTACAGTACCGATGCCAACAATGTGCAGTTTTTCGCCATCCAGTGAAATATCATCCCCCGGGGCAAGATTATTTTCCTGACAATAACGCTTCTCCAGCACGACCTCGCCATCGGTTTCGGCCAAACGCCCCACGTCCAGAGCAATCAGATCCAGACATTCCCGATTTTTAAACAGGCGCAGTGTTTCCTTGTTCGCAGAGCCCTCAATATCCATATAAAACATGGCCTCCACTGTCACCCCGGTATCTTTAAGCTGTTCCTCCTGAGCTTTTGTCAGCGGTGTAAATACCGAAAACTGTCCATCCTCCAAATGCTGCGTTTTTGCTAAATCCCGCCCCCCAACGATCACCGTATCCGCAGCGGCGATAAGGCTGACGATCAGATAAACGCAAAACAGGATCAACAGGCTCAGTGCCAAATACCTGAAAATATTCACCTTCAGATCACGCAGGGCCCTTCTTATCAATATTTTCTGCATACCATTAAGCCTCCCCACTTACAGATCTTCCAGCAGAGCCGGAGGTATACGGTTTTCATTGTCATATTCCCTGTGTATTTGGCCATCCTTAATGAGAATAACCTTATGTACCATATTTTTTATGGAATTATTATGTGTGACGATCAACATCGTCGTTTTGTATTTTTTATTGATCTCATCCAAAAGAATAAGGATATCTCTGGAGGTTTCTGAATCCAGCGCTCCCGTAGGCTCGTCACACAGCAAAAGCCTGGGATTTTTAATCAACGCCCTGGCAATGGCGCACCGCTGCTGCTGGCCGCCGGATAACTGGGATGGAAATTTATTCTGATGCTGAGTCAACCCCAGCGTTTCAAGCAGTTCATCCATAGACAGGGGCTGCTTTGCCAGATACTCGCAAACCTGGATATTTTCCTTTACCGTCAAATTCGGCACCAGATTGTAAAACTGGAACACAAATCCCAGGCAGGCCCTGCGGTAATCGGACAGAAGCTGCGGACTAAGCCCCACGATCTCCTTTCCATCCACGCAGATGGAACCGGAATCCACCGGGTCCAGACCGCCGATGCAGTTGAGCAGCGTCGATTTTCCCGACCCGCTGCTGCCTTGGATCACACACATTTTCCCGGCCTCCAGATTCGTGGATATGCCCTTTAGGACCTGAATGTAGCTTTCATTTTCTCCATAACTTTTCTTTATATCTCTCACTGCCAAATACATGCTCCGACCTCCTGTCAATGGTTGTCAACCTGTTAATGATACACAATCTCAATAACATAACACTGTTATGTAAAAACGTTTTATATAGAGGATGTATTAAAAGCGATTTACAATAACGCCTTTTAATACATCCTCCAATTTGCCGGGTTTATGAACAGCTCATACGCTCTGAACGGCTACCGGATTTATATTTCATGGCTTAGACTTTAAACATTCCGAAGAAACCTGCGGACAGGTAACGGATCATCGGCTCCATATACCTGCAGGCGGCATCCACATCCGGCTCATGGGTGATCATATGAACAAATATATCTATATGCATATGAGCCATCCAATGTACTGTATAATCCTCCAGGGGCGGTTGCTGAAATATCTGACAGTACCGGTCCGACAATGCACGGTAATGCTTCTGGGTAATCTCCACCAGACGGTCCACATAGGCTTCGTAGCCAGAGCCCTGCGACTTCGTCAAAACAAGCTGACACTCATCATAGTATTGATACATATAGCGGATGATCTGTAAGGCAGCCTGAAAATCACGGCTCTCCGTCAGATTATCAGGCAGCATCTGAGGTGGTGTGGATGCTTCCTCCTCATAATGGTCCATCATCGCCTGATACAGCTTACTAAGCGGCGCATCCACCAGAGCTGCAAACAAATCCGCTTTATCTTTAAAAAAGAAATACAGAGCTCCTGTAGTTACTTCCGCCTGCTTGCAAATACTCCGTAAAGATGCTGATGCATAGCCTTTTTCTAAAAATTCCTTTTTGGCACTGGCCAGAAGCTTCTTCCTCGTTTCTCTCTCGTCCTTCACTGCGGCCTCCAACATAACACTGTTATCATATCTCTATCCTATCTCACTTATGCAACTTTGTCAAGATGCTAATTACCACTTTCATACCTTCTATTTTCCATGTGGTACATCAATATTGTAGGTTGGAGGCACCAAAAGGGGAATACCAGCATCTGATATGCCATGGGCCTTTGCCATCACTTCAAAAGTTGCATCCTACAATTCCGCCCGGAGCATTTTAATCAGCCACTGCTCGCAGTCTCTTGCATAACCATCCTGTTCCTCGTTGATTCTCGTATCATTAGCAGGCTCATAATCAGGACGGTTCGTCTCCAAAAAACCATGCTCTGCCAGAGCATATTCCTTAAAATGTACACTGACACCGTTTTCTATCAATTTTTTACCATATGCAATACCATGGGGTCTTAGATCATCCTTGCCACAGGTAACAATCAGGGTAGTGCACATACCCTTTATCTTTTCATCCTCTGCGGCCAGAGGTGACATATGAATCTCTCCAAGATTTCCTTCCGGCACCAGAGAAAGAATCGCCCCATTCATCCAGTCACAGTTTATCTCAGGGCGCAGATCCACGCAGGGATACACTAATACCTGCATCTTCATTCTGCGATGATTTTCCATTAACCGAAGCACCGTTCCGGCTGTAATATTTGCACCTGCGGAATGACCGCCGATGGCCATCCTGTCAGGATCCACCCCAAATTCCTCCGCATGATCCTGGAAATAGGTCACACAGTCGCAGGCTTCCTTTGACATCTCTGTAATAGGGATCACATCCGCCTTATGATAATTGATATTTACAACCACCGCAGGGATGCTGTTCGCCAGAAGCTGGCAGAAGCTCTCCATTAACATAGCATCTCCCCCAAGCCATGCACCTCCATGCATATTAAAAAATACAGGCAGCAACTGCTCTGTCTTCTCAGCAGGTCTGTAAATCAACACGGGAACCGGTAACTTTCCATCTTCTCTTGGCACTGAGAATCGCTCACCCACAGATGGTTTTGCTAAATAGGCTGCTCTGATCTGTTCCAGTGCAGCTACCCCTTTTGCTGTATTCTCATCCGGTATTTCCAATCTTCCTACTCTCATTTTATCTCCTCCAAACTAATATTGATTATCCCTTCAGGACTTCCTCTACAAACGCTACCAACAGAGTCATCGCCTCATCAGACGCCTGTGTACCGGCCTCTGTCATAAAACCATGGTTAAAAACACCAAGTTCCTTTGGAGGACAATAAATAGTACAGGGCACATGGATCTCATCCAGCTTTGCCTTGAGCTGCTCCGCAGAATCCTTGAAATAGCTGTTACTGCCTGTAACAAAGGTTGGATAGTAGCTGTTTTGAATATGCAAAGGCACATTGACCAGATTGGAGAAATATCCGGTTTTCAGATTGTTCTCCCCAACCCAGCATCCCAGCATCGTATCCATGGCTTTATCATTAAAATGAGGAAAATCCAAAGCAGCCTCATCAATGATCAGTCCTTTAAGACAATTTCCCGGAATAGAAGGTGCAAAATCAAACCTGGCAGCATAGTCAGCATCTGCCAAAAACAAGCCATATATCTCCGTCATATCCGCACCTGCGCTGCCACCTCCAAGGAGAATCTGCTCTGTATCTATGTGATACCTGTTTCCTTCTTTTTTTAAGAAACCTAACAGTTCATTGGTCTGTTCAATCTGTATGGGGAACCGATACTTTGGTGCGAAGGCATATCCACCGCTGACCACCGCGATCCCTCTTTC
Source organism: Lachnospiraceae bacterium (assembly GCA_902363555.1). Taxonomy (GTDB): domain Bacteria; phylum Bacillota; class Clostridia; order Lachnospirales; family Lachnospiraceae; genus Catenibacillus. Next base: position 78,804 of record CABJAM010000005.1, read on the forward strand.
CAGAAAATGGTTAAACAGCCATCCCAGTCCGGAGGATACCTTTGCGATCGGGTCTCCTGTATCCTTGGTTCCAAACAGGAATCCGCCTCCGTGGAAATAAACAAAGACCGGAACGCCTTTCTCTCCTCTTTTTTCCCAAAATTCATCTTTGGGTAAATAGATATCACAAAAACTATTAGGATACTTTGTAGCGTAAGGTACCTCCGTGATCACCCTTACACCGTCTTCCCGCAGGGTATCCTTCGCCTGTGCCGGCGCCTTAAAAATATTGGGCTGCTTTCTTCCAAAATACTTTCGAAAGGCCACAGTCTGAATGAATTTTGCCTTGAAATCCCATCTGCATATCATATTTTACTTCCTCCCTTTTTCGTCTTTATTTCATGGGATTTGCAATCTTGTTTAATTTTTCATTCAGTGCCTGAATATCCTCTGCGCTGGCCCCACGGGATCCCATTAAGTCCTGCAGACAGAACTGATCTACAACGGTAGCGCCTGCATCCCCAAACAACTGGCTGGAAAAGGCATCAAAAGCATCCAGATAAGGAATTAACTCCGGTACCTCTCCTGTGAACTGACGCAGATATCCAATGGTGCACCAGGTAGAAAGTCTTTCCTCCGTATTTCCGTTTTGTTTTCCCATCGTAAGTGGTTTACTCATACCATCCGATGTCAGAGAACCAAACAGATCCCCCAAAAAGGCAATGCTGTCGTTCACCCAGTTGGGTATTCTGGAACAAAGCGGTCCGTTCACAGAGGAACTTCCTGTGCTGAATCCATGGTTTCCAAAAGGGTAAATATGACATTCGTAAGTAACACCATACTTGTCCAATTCATTTAAGAAATTAACAGTGTTGGAAATCGGTACCACCATATCATCTCTCGCCGCTGCCAGGAAACAGGCAGGGGTTTTTCCATCCACATAATTCGTAGGTGCGGGCATATCCACACCGGGCTGGCAGGCAGAAGAAATTTCCTGCCCCAGCGCTGCATAAATTAAAATTGCCGCATTGGGACGATATTTGCTCATGGTTGCCGCGCTGGCTGCCAGATGGCCCCCTGCCGAAAAACCGATGACTGCAATCTTATCCGGAATGACATGCCATTCCTTTGCATGCTCTTGTATGAGCTCATAAGCCTGCTCGTAATCGTTTAAAGGATTCGGCCAGGTACGATGTTCCGCAACAGAATAACGCAGAACAAAAGCATGATACCCTGCCGCCAGATAAGGATAGGCTACCACTTCTGCCTCCCGGTCTGAACAGAAAGAGTATCCGCCTCCCGGCATAACAATGACTGCCGGTCTTTCCTGGAACCGGAACTCTCCCTCCACACTCTGTCTCATAGCCACCAGTGTTACATTTCTTTCTTCATTGAGTACGATTTTTTCTGTTGTCAGTGTCATTTTTCTTCTTCCTCCAATTGTTTTTTCATCTCTATCCATGCGTTGGAACGCAGTAAATACTGCAATACATGCCTGGCACAACTCTGTAAATCATCAGACTTCTGTTCTGATGGGCAATACAAGCTTTGACGGAGTGTCTCCTCCGCAGTAAATTCTCTGGACCGCCTTCTTACTTTCTGTATTTTCATACCAGGCGCCCACTGTGTTTGGATGAATATGATAGGCGGGATAATTAGAAGATGAAATATCCACTCTGATTTTGGACCCCTTCTTTAATTTCCAGTCTATATCCAGCAGGCTGAATTCAAGGGGCCTTAAATTTTCCCGCACCTTTGTATAGGAACCTAAAATATGATCCGCTGTGAGAATAGTCTCTGACTGGGTATAATCCTTGTTCATAATCTTCAGCCAGCAGACATACTTTTTTGTTTTCTTATTATAGATAATGTGGGGTCTGTCCATGCATCTTGCAGGGTGCAGGGTCGAGTCATACATTGTTAAAAATCCTCTCCTTTCTGTTATTAATTTTAATTGTTTCATCACTTAACGACAATATCACCATACGTTCTATGTTTGTAACATATGTATCATAATCCAATCATTTTTTTCTTTTAAATCCCCTTCTTCTTCCACTTTACCTCCAAATATGTTACACTGATTGCCAAATACATGCTCTGACCTCCTGTCAATGGTTGTCAACCTGTTAATGATACATGATCCCAATAACATAACACTGTTATGTAAAAATATTTTATATAGAGGATGTATTAAAAGCGATTAACAATAACGCCTTTTAATACATCCTCCAATTTGCCGAATTTATGAATAGCTCAGTGCTCAAAACGGCTGCTGGTTTTATATTTCATGGCTCAAACTTTAAACATTCCGAAGAAGCCTACAGACAGGTAACGGATCATCGGCTCCATATGCCTGCAGGCGGCTTCCACATCCGGCTCATGGGTAATCATATAAACAAATGAATTCCTTTTTAGCACTTGTGCAGCTTTGCCAAGATGCTAATTAACTTTCACACCTTCCATTTTCCATGTGGTAAATCTTCCGGCAGACCATTTCGGCCAGCTTATGATTATGGGTAATGAATAGATAGGAGGTTTTATGTAACGCCTGATAGTCTATAAGGAAATGGATGATCTGCGCCTGAGAAATCACATCCAGCATACTCGTAGGCTCGTCCAGAACAATCAGCTCCGGCTCCAGGACTAAAATCCGTGCCAGCGCCGCCCGCTGGAGCTCGCCGCCCGACAGCTCTCTGGGCGTCCGGTACAGGTGCTCCCTGTGGAGGCCGAATTTTTCAATATCTTCTAAAACTACTGACTCCGAAGCATCCTTATGACATAATCGATAGGGCTCCGTCATACTCTTTATCAGCGGTAGCACCGGATTAAAGGATATTTCCGGATGCTGAAATAAAATTTGTATTTTCTGCCGCGCCCGCCCTTTTATCGGATAGGAAAGCTCTTGGCCATCACATAAAATCTGCCCGGAAGAGGGCTTTATAAGTCCAGTAACCATCTGGCCCATCGTAGATTTCCCGCTGCCGCTCTCCCCCAAAAGCCCCACTGTCTGCCCCGGCGGTATATCCAGACAGACCGAATCCACCGCCACAAAGGCCTTCCCGTCCTTCGTGCGGCTTTTATATTTCTTTGTCAGATCTCGGGTCTGTATATACACGACCTGCTACCTCCTTCATTTGATCGTTTCCATCATCCCCGGCATATTTCCAACAGCGCACCTGGCGGCCGCCTATATTAAATAACGGCGGCGCTTCCATGCAGCGTTCAAAGCAATCCGAACAACGCTTAGCGTATTTACAGCCGGCGCCCTCGTAATCCTCATGGGACATGGCAAAGCCTTTATTAAAATTCAAGCCATTCTCAGGCATAGCCGCCAGCATATCCCGGGTATAGGGATGAAGAGGATTTTTAAGAATATCCTCCGTCCTGGCATATTCCACCTGCATGGCGGCATACATCACACATATATAATTGCTGATTGTTCCTGCAAAGTTCAAATCATGGGTCACACACAGAATCGTTTTATCCGCCAGCAGCTTAAAACTTTCCACAACGAGAGCGATCCGGCGCTCGTCAAGCCCTTTGGTGGGCTCATCAGCTAAAAGCATTTCAGCACCCGCCCCGATACCCATAGCTATAAGCGCCCGCTGACGCATACCCCCACTGTAAGTATGGGGGTACTGCCTGGCCAGTTTCTCCTCATTGCCCATATGAAAGCGCCGCATCAATTCCACCGCTTTTGCAAAGCCCTCCTTTTTTGGAACATGCTGATGCTCGATCATAGGCTCCGCTACCTGAAATCCCACATTATATAAGGGATTCATGCCATTGCCGCTGCCCTGAGGCACATAGGATATACGGGCACCACGGATCTTGTCCAGTTCCCGGCGCTTTAAGGTCAACAGGTCGATCCCATCAAAAAGCGCCTGTCCGGTAACGATGGCATTTTCCGGAAGCAGATGTAAAATGGCCAGCAGCAAAATACTTTTTCCGCTGCCAGTCTCGCCCACAACGGCCACCTTGTCCTGCCACGCCACGTTTAGGTTTACATCCTCCACCGCCTGTACATTATGCCCCGAGGAAAATCTGACGGAAATGTTTTTAAGCTCCAAGATCATGATTTAGCCCCCACTCTTTTCATTTTTCCATAGTAGCCTACTAGCATAAATCCCAGTACAGCTACGGAAATACATACAATTGGCGGCACATACCACCACACCTGATTTTTCATAATACTGTTTCTGAAAAAAGCATAATGGAGTACACCGCCCCAGCTCTTTTCACCAAAGGTTCCAAGGCCCAGAAAGCTCAGACTGGCTTCCGTCATCATGGCGCCGGACACAGAAAGCGCTCCCCGGGTCAGAATAATATCACGAGTATTGGGAAGTATGTGTTTAAATAAAATAACTGCCGGATGCACACCCATAGCCTTCTCAATCTTCACAAAGGGCATTTGGGATAACTGCATCACTCTGGAGCGTAGTATTCTTGTCGTTCCCGTCCAGGATGTAATGCTTATGGCAATAATGAGGCTCCATTTCCCAGGATTGAGGTAAGCCACCAGAAGCACGGTCAGCGGCAGTCCGGGTACAGCCATGGCCACGTTGGTCACCGCTGTGATCACTTTATCGGTCTTACCGCCAAAGTAACCGGAAAGCAAGGCCAATACCGTTCCCACGCCAGTTACGATAAACGCGGCAAAAATACCAATATACAGCGAAACTCTCGTGCCGTAGACCATTTCCGTAAATATATCCTGCCCCACATCATTTGTTCCAAGTAAATGCTCCCGGCTGGGCGGCTGATAAGCAAACATCATATCATCCGGCCCATAGGGCGTGAGCACTGGTGCCAATATGGCAACGGCTATAAAGAACAGGATAATAAAGCTTCCGGCAAGCATAGGTGCATTCATACGCATATACGGCCGCCGGGCCGCCGTTAATTCCTTTGGCTTATTCATTGACACCCTCCTCCCGTAATCTTGGGTCCACAGCAGCATTGATGATATCACTCATCAAATTGCTGAAAACCACCAGCACTGCCGATAAGAGAAAGCAGAACTGGGCGGTTGGAAAGTCTCGTGTTGAGACCGCATTGTACATCAGTGTTCCCATTCCCTTCCATCCAAAAACCACCTCCACGATCATCGAGCCGGACAGAAGCCCGCCAAACTGCATACAAAACGAAGTAAGATAAGGCAGCATGGCATTTTTCAATACATGGACAAATAATACCTTTTTTTCGGTCAGGCCCTTGGACTGGGCCGTAATAATGTACTCCTCCCCCCGGATCTGGGATACGGCGCTTTTCATCAGCATAAAATCTCCGGAAATGCGAAACAGAACAAGAATCATCAAAGGCAAAAACATATGGTTTAGTATACTAAGCATTCGTTCCATTCCGGCCACGCCCGGAGAAACCATGCCATTAATAGGAAAAAATTTCAATTTGTATGCAAATATTATCAATAAAATCAGGCACAGACAGTTTGAAGGGATCGTGTTTACTACTAAAAAGAAAGGTGTCGTAATTTTATCGAACAATTTTCCTGGACGCCACCCGGCAATAACACCAAGAATAGCCCCTATAATCCCTCCAAATATCCATGTGGGCACCGATAACAACAGTGTCCAGCCGGACGCCCGCACCACGTTGTCCAGCACCGGCTGCTGATTGGCATAGGAAACTCCAAAATCCAGCGTCACGATGCTTTTTAAATATCGAACATATTGGACCGGCAGACTGTCATTAAGACCAAACTTTTCAATCATTTGCTCCAGCGCCGCCGGATCATTGTCCAGAAGATAATAATACTCCTCCTGACCGACCAGATGGATCACCGGGTCTCCGGGCATAATATGTACAAGAATAAAGCTTAATGTAATAATGATATATATCGTCAATAATGCAATCAGCAGCCTTTTTAAAATATGTCTGGCCAATCCGCCACCTCCCAAACAAGATCACGATCATTTTGTCGTCAGATCAAACCAGGTGCGGCAGTTGATCACGCCCCAGGACGGATAATTTTCCCAGCCGGTATACTTATCCGTGCGGTACGGGAAAAATGCTGTTTCCCAGCACAACGCCTGAGCGGCCATGGTGTCAGAGGCATACTTTTGCAATTTTTTACAGTTCTCAATGTACGCGTCATCGGAAATCGCCTGGGTCATGGCATAATATGTATCAATAACATCCTGATCATGTATGGTTCCCCAAAGCCATGAAGATTCCCCTTCCCTAAGCCCCCCGAGAAAATAGCGGAAAGCCGTGTTATAGGAAGCCACGCCCGAGGTCGTCAGAGTGATGGAAAAATCATAGTTTCCTTTGGTCATATTGTCTTCCCACACTTCACTATTGGCCAGGCTTTCCTCATCAATGTGATTTTTAATACCCACATCGTCCAGACACTTCATAATGACCTCGGCAATACGCATACGCAGATCCATACTGGAACTGTACTGAGGTGTCACAGAAACATCCATGGCGCTGCCGTCCGGCAATTCGCGGTAACCGTCGCCATCCACGTCCACATAACCGGCCTCATCCAGCAGCTCCTTAGCTTTTTCCGGGTTATATTCCAGCATCGGCAGAGTCTCGTCATAGCCCTTGCAGGACGGAGGGATGACACCGCTGCCGGGAACCTGACCGTAATCACCGTTAATGGTAACGGCAAGCTGCTCATAATTGAGAGCAAGGCTGGCGGCCTTTCTAAAGCTTTCGTCATTTCCCGGAGCACGGTCCTTGCCATACTCTAACTGATAGCAGCCAGAAAACGGGCTTTTGCCTAAATCAATATCTTCACTTCCCATAACCGTTTCAATGATCGTGGCGTCAATCGGATTGGCATAGTTAAACATAGCGTCAATTTCGCCGTTCATCATAGCCATCATCAATGTGGATTCGTCGGAATAGCTCTGTACGGTCACTTTATCCACAGTAATCTCTCCAAGAAAGTTGTTTTCAGGTACTGCCTCATAGTAGGATGTCTGAGAATCCGAGTCATGGGAAACAAGCTTAAAAGGTCCGCAGCCGATGGCATATTCATCACCGGTCACAGCAGTGGGGTCCTCCACATTTTCCCAGATATGCTTCGGGTACACACAGGCATTATTCATACAGGAGGAGTTTACCCAATAGTAGGCGTCTGGCTCAGAAAAGATCAACGATGCGCTGTCCTCCCCGGTGACCTTGACCTCCGTAAGATTTTTAAGACTGCCTACCTTTCTCACATCCCTCATATATTCAAAGGTAAATACCATATCGTCCATTGTTACCGGCTGACCGTCATGCCACACAGCATCTGTAGGCATGGTAAAGTCAATCTGCTTTCCATCATCAGAAATCGTAAAGGATTTCCAAAAGTAGGGCTGAAGCTCATTATTGGCATCCTGATATACGAAGTTGCCCTGAGTAAGACCGTTATAATTCATGCGGCCAAAGGCGTCCTTCTGAGATAAGGCGCTGAACACATTATTCTCAGCGGTGGTGCCAATAATAAGATTTTCCACATGGCCACCGACGGTCTGACCACCGCTCTCGTCACTCTTTGTGCCTGTTTCACCTGCTGAACCGGCAGCACCCTTGCTGTCCACGATCTCACCGCCTGCATTTTCATTGGTCTGAACCGAATTGCTGTCTTTTTTTGCGGGGGAACCGCCACAGCCTGCAAATAATGTAAGGCACATGGCGATCACCAGCAAAATACTTACTGTCTTTTTCATCTTTTCTCTCCTTTGTTTTGGTGAAGGAGCATACACATCCTGCGGCAAGTTTGGCTCGTTGCTTCGCGCACCCGACTCCGCTTCTCTTCGTCGGATCGCGGCAGTCGCCAAGCTGGTGAGCAAGCTCCCCAGTTTGGCTCGTTGCTTCGCGCACCCGACTCCGCTTCTCTTCGTCGGATCGCGGCAGTCGCCAAGCTGGTGAGCAAGCTCCCCAGTTTGGCTCGTTGCTTCGCGCAAAAAAGCGCCCGGAAAAATCCGGACGCAATTAGAGCCTGATATTTTTCAACCTTGAAAGGTCGAGCCTGTAAAGCACGGTTACGCCATACCACGGTAGTTTTCAGGATAATGCATCTATCTTCCCATCGAAAATAATACATTGCCAGTTAAAGGCAGGTCTCCTGACTCTGGTTCCTCCGCCCTGTTCCCTTCCCGGCAGTCATTACCGCCAGTGGCTATGAACAGTTTGTCACCATTACAGTAGCGAGGGCTGCTGCAGGTTCTCACTGCATTCCCTTTTAATCATAAGCCGCCAGGATACTCCGACGCACCCTGGATCTTATGAACCTGAAACCGTTAATATTTACTTTGCAAGTCCGATTATATCACCCAGAAGAATTATAAGTAAAGGGAATTTCTATTGCATATTCCGGCCATTTCCCCATAAAATTTACAAGTTTTAGCATTCACTTAAAATGCCGGCAATCTCCTCCACACCCTTTTTACCGAAAAACACCTGCGCATCATTAACGATCATACAGGGAACGCTCATCACCTTATACTTTTCCTTCAACTGTGGAAAATGGGCCAGATCAAACATTTCTGCTTCGATGTTTTCCGAAACAGCCGCCGCTTTCTGGGCAGACATGACAGTTTCCGGGCACATGGTGCAGGACAGGGAAACAAGCACCTTTATATTCAGATTTTTGTCCAGCTTTTTCAATCTTTCCTCCGTCTCCAGGTCGATCTGCTGTCCGGGCCCGGCCACGTTATACAAAGCGATCACAAAGGAATTGAACTCATGGCCTCCCGGTACGCCATGGAACCATATACCGCTGCTGCTCCCGTCCTCCCGGCAAACCTCGATTCCCGGCAGGATATGCCTCCGGCGCTCACCGGAGCTTCCTTGCGGCTTATCCGCCCGCTCCCAGCGGACCATGTCACTTACAGGCTCAAGCTCCCGCAAAAATCCTATAATTTCTCCGGACAGCGGACTGTCATCCAGCCATGCCTTTAAAATCACCTTACTCTGGAACCTGGCAAATATCCCTTCAAGCTGCTGGCGGATTCCGGAATCCAGGAAGCCCTCCTCCCGGTGGTCTTCCGAAGCATGGTCTAAAGTCTGCGCCTGTCCGGAAGTGTCTAAATCCTTGGCAGCCGCATCTTCCCCCCGCTCTACAACAAGGTCGGGGATTTCCAGACGTTCGTGCAGTTCTGAAAGGTACTTTTCCAGTGACGTAGCTGCCGTTGCACCGTCGGACACCGCGGTCACCACCTGCCGAAGATTTTTCACGCAAACATCACCGGCGGCATAGACACCGTCCAGACTTGTTTTCTGGTTTTCATCGGTGACAATGTAGCCCTGGGAAGTTTTTTCCAATGCCGCTCCGATCCAGTCCGTATTGGGCACATAGCCTGCAAACACAAATATACCGAAGGCCCCATCAGCGCCAGCCTCATGGGTCCACTCCTCCCCGGTGGCATTATTGTGGAATCTGGCATAGCTCACCATGGAATCGCCGCCCACCTCCACAAGCTCCGTTTCAAAAATAGTCTGTATTTTTTCCTGACCCTTCAGCTTGTCGGATACAGTCCTTGCGCATGTGAAATCCGGTTCACGAACGATCATCGTCACCTTTTTGGCATACTTGGTCAAAAACAAACCTTCCTCCACAGCCGCAAAGCCGCCGCCGATGACAAAGACCTCCATGCCGGTGAAAAATTCGCCGTCGCAGGTGGCGCAATAAGCCACGCCTCGGCCCTGAAATTCCCGTTCCCCCTTAAATCCCAGCTTTCTCGGATTGGCTCCGGTAGCCAAAACAACGCCCAGCGCCTTGTAATCCCCTTTGGTTGTATGAAGCACCTTAATATCATTGGACAACTCCATATCAAGAACCTCGCCAATGGCAAACTGGGCGCCAAAGCTTACGGCCTGTCGGCGCATGCGCTCCGTCAGCTCTTTGCCGCTGGTCTTTTCAACGCCCGGATAATTGACGATTTCTTCAGTAATCGTAATCTGACCACCGATGCCCGCCTTTTCAAGCACCAGCACCCGGTATTTGGCCCGGGCCATATAGATTGCGGCAGAAAGCCCCGCCGGACCGCCGCCGACAATAACAACGTCATAGAGATTTTCATTTATTTCCATAGTATCAAGTATCGTCCTTTCCTGTTTATTATTTATAAAATATTATCTTTCTCCGTCACCGTTCAGAGGGGCCGACGGCTACTTTTCTCCGTTGCAGCTCAAAGGGCTAAACGGTGACTTTTCTCCGCCTTTTAAAAACCCCGCCTCACATAAGTGCAAGACGGGGATGGAGGAACCGTTTTATTCCTCTAAACTATTACGGATTGAGAGAATTTGGCTTAAATCAAGTCGACCAGAGCCAAATCCGGCGGCTTAGAGCAGACCGATTGGAGCCAAGATCGTTGTCTTAGAACAGACCGGCCAGAGCCAGGCCCGGCGGCTTAGAGCAGGCCAACCAGATCCAGACTCGGTTTGAGTGTTTCAGCTCCCGGCTGCCATTTGGCCGGGCACACCTGGTCGCCGTGAGCAGCCACGAACTGGGATGCCTGTACGCGGCGGAACAGCTCGTCCGCATTTCTGCCCACATTTCCGGCGATAACCTCGTAGGCCACGATCTTTCCTTCCGGATTCACAATGAAGCTGCCCCGCTCCGCCAGGCCGTCCTCCTCGATAAGAACATCAAAATCTCTGGCCAGTGCGGCTGTCGGGTCGGCCAGCATCGGGTACTGGATCTTCTGTATCGTTTTGGACACATCATGCCATGCCTTATGAACAAAATGGGTATCGCAGGATACACTGTAAATTTCACAGCCGATCTCCTTAAACTCATTATATTTATTAGCCAGATCCTCCAGCTCGGTGGGGCACACAAAGGTGAAATCCGCAGGATAGAAGAAAAACACGCTCCATTTTCCTAAAACATCATCCTTTGTAATTGTCTTAAATTCTCCATTAACATATGCCTGAACTTTAAAATCACTGATTTCTTTATTAATAAGTGACATATCATTACCTCCTAAAGTGTATTGCTATTTATTATGGGTTAGTTATTTCTAACTTATGCATATAATACACATAAATTTTACTTTTGTCAATAAATAATAATGAGAACTTTTATCGTTTTTATAGTCAAAATAAAACCTGGGCCAGAATCTCAGTCATTCCCAGGATTTTGTTGATCGGCGGTCATTATGAACGGTCATTCGCCCCGCGCAAAAGCATGTCTGCGAAGCAACGGCGTAGCGGACCCTACGACGAACTTTGCAGACACGCTTCTGGCGTGGATAGCGCGTGCTCATTGCTGTAAATCCACTACTATGCCGTACTAATCACCGGCCAGCTTCCCCACCTCATTATACTGCTCAAAGCGTTTCTCGATCTTTGCAAGCATGTTGGCGTATTCCCGCAGCTCCTCGGTGAGCAGCGCCTTATCCTCCCGCTTCTTTTTGTAGCAGATCCGGTGCTCCATACTGGCCCAGAAATCCATGGACATTGTCCGAAACTGTACCTCCACCGGGAAATATTCCATCCCATCCAGACAGTACACCGGAACGCCCACGATTAAATGATAGCTGCGGTAGCCGTTGGCTTTAGGCGCCGCTATGTAATCGCTCTCCCGGATAACGATCAGATCCGCCTGCCCTTTTAGAATATCCACCAGATTATAAATATCATCCACGTAATAGCAGATGACACGCACACCGGCAATGTCCTGAAGATAATCCTTGGCGTTATCCACCGTCGCTTCTTTTTCCTTTTTCTTTAGCTTTTCTTCAATACTTTTCTTCTTTTTAATTCGGTCCTGAATATTGTGAATGGGCCGGTAATCATACGGCTCGTACAAATTATGGTTCAACACATCCAGACGGGTCAGCAGCATCTGCTTCGCGTCCTCATAAGACTGTACAAATTCATAGTACTGTTCATCAGTCATAAGCTTACTCCTCCTGACTGGCGCGGTATCTGTTTAAAATGGCATATACCGCGTGACTTGCTGTTACTCACAAATATTGCCATTATTATCATACCGTTGAAATGTGTTGAATTGATGTCCGCTTTCTTATGAAATTATAAATTTTTAATACCCACAGAAAGAACATCGGAGCGAATAATCTCAGGAGTGCTGCTCCATCAAAAAGCGGATGAAAGCCTCATTTCTGCCACCATTTTTCTGGGTTTTGGGAAAGACAAGCACCTGTCGGCCATAAGCCTCCTGCACCTCTTTATCCGCGGATGCCGCAAAATAAGCCGGGTCGAAATCTGTTCCGTCCATAAAAAGCCCAAACAAATGCTGTTCCCCCCAGACATCTGTGCCGTAGCAGAAACGCCCGGAATAAGTATTTAAAAAGTCTTCCGGCAAAATAAGTTCTAAATCATAAAAATAAGTATCCAGACCGTTACAGTAATTTAAAAAGTCCTCCGGAATCACCGCCGCATCGATCACGCCGCCGGACAGGTTCAAAAAGAACTTGTCATAAGTGGAATAATCCGCCGCCGGACTGCCATCGGCATAGAGCATCTGATCGGTCTGCTCATCGTAAAGATAGGGAATATTATAATTGGAATCCACAACCACCTTTTCACTGCGTGGATTCAGCGCCCAGAACACCGAAAGCGCCTCCATCATGTTTTTATCCCGCTCCACGTCCATGATCTCATTGACGATGGCAAAGTTATAAACGGCCTTCTGATTATTAAATATGAGCTGCCATAAAATCCCCGCCACCGCCGCCACGAAAAGGACAAGAAAGCCGATGTGCACTTTATAGTATTCCAAAATATATTCCCGTTTTTCACGCGGAGCCATTTTGGACATTTTCTTTTTCTCAGCCGTCATTTTCTGCCGCAGTCCGTTAAACACAAGTGTTTTCCTCCTGTGCCGCAATTTTTCCGTCCGCCGGAAATTCCTTCTCAGAAGCAGCTCCCGCGCTGGGGGCTGTTTCAAGATCCTCCAAATACTTTTCAAAACGGGAACGGACATAAAATGACCACGGATAAGCCAGAATAATGATCCCGATAAAAAGTGCAGGCATCCACAGCGTAAAAAAGTATTCCATTAAAAGCATCGTGTAGCCGATCGTTACAACACCCATGGACAGACTCACAGGAAAATATTTCATAGCGAACAAAAAAGCATTTTTATACATATTTTTCAGCGAATTTTCAAATTTGGCCAGGAGCGGAAACAGCCAGCCGGCGGCCATGGCCACAAATGCCAGCAATACAAAGGTCGCCGTGACAAACATGGGCTTTTGCTCGCTCCCGGAGGCATTCCATATTTCCAGATCCACAATCAGCACGGCCACGATCAGCAGTAGGATGACACCGGCCAGCGATGACTTTTTAAAATTACTTTTGAATACATTTATATACATTCGGGTCACAGGCCCCTCCTCATCCTTACTCATCGCCATCAGCACCGTGTAGAGCGCCGTAAATGACGCGCCCATGGTAATGACAGGGAGCGACGTGATAATGCATAAAACATTCAGCAGACACAGATCGAACAGCTTCGTCATTTTTCTGCTAAACAGGCTGTTTAATGAAAACATGGAATCTCCTCCTTAAAATTCATGCAATCTGCCATTGAGCGTGCAGCCACCCGGTCAGACCGTTGTCAAAAGCGCCTCGCAGACGCCCCGGATCTTATATGTACCGGTTCCCGCCGGAATAAAAAGGCTGTCGCCCTTTTGAAATTCCACACAGTCCTCCATGGCGGACACCGTGCCCTGGCCATCCAGTATAAGGATACTTAAAAATGAGCGTTCATCCACCCTGCCTGAAATCTCCTGGACATAGCTGCCGTCCATGACCAGCTTGTCCACGGTAAAATACCGGCAGGAACCCAGATGGTAGGCAAAGCTCTGGGGGCAGCTCATCGGTGCTGTGTGTGTCACCTGCAGCGCCTTATCCACCTGCAGCGGCCTTGGCCTGCCGTTTTGGTCTATGCGTCCATAATCGTAAACACGATAGGTCACATTGGAATTTTGCTGGATTTCGGCAATGACAATGCCCGCCCCGATGGCATGGATGGTGCCTGCATTTATAAAAAACACGTCGCCCTTTTTAACCTGTACTTTATTTAAAACCTCGGTCAATGTGTTATTTTCAATCCGTTCTTTAAACTCTTCCTCAGAGACTTCCCTGGAAAAGCCAAAATAAAGGCTTGCTCCCGGCTCACAATCCACCACATACCACATCTCTGTTTTACCATATTGGTGCTCATTTTTCAATGCATAATCGTCACTGGGATGAACCTGGATGGATAAATCCTGCTTTGCATCTATAAATTTAATAAGTACCGGGAAGTTTTCAAAGTCCGAGCCATGGGTTCCAAGGACGGAGCGGCCAAACCAGTCGATATAGTCGGTCAGCGTTTTTCCTGCATATGCGCCGTTGCCGATCCGGCTGGCGCCATCCGGATGACAGGACAGCTCCCACGTCTCCGCAAGTTTATTTCCGGTATACTCTTTATTAAAGTCCGTCATCAGCTTTGTTCCGCCCCAAAGATAATCTTTGCAGGCGGGAATCAGTTTTAAAATTGCCATTACCTGTTGCATCCCTTCTGTCTAAAACTTTTTATTTCTTCAGGTCCTCCAGTACAGCGTCCAGCTTTTTTTGCGCGTCCTCCATGGACGCTCCCCGGACACCGGCGTAGTATTTGATCTTCGGCTCTGTTCCGGATGGCCGGACGCAAACCCAGCCGTCCTCCTCCAGGTCAAAATAAAGCACATTGGACGCCAAAAGACCGGTTGGACGCACCTGGCCGTCAGTGATGTTTTTTATGGTTTTTTCCTTGTAGTCACGGATTGCTCTCACACTCAGCCCTCCGACCGAAACCGGCGGATGTTTGCGCATACGCTCCATAAGCTGCGCCATCTCCCCGGTTCCCCGGGCGCCTTTAAAGCTTCTTGTAAACAGGGCTTCTTTATAATAGCCGTATTTCTCATACAGATGGAGCATCCGATCCCAGAGCGTTTTTCCGTGCTGAGCGTAAAAGGCAGCAGCCTCGCACAGCGCCATGACAGCCACACAGGCATCCTTATCCCGGGCATGGGTACCTACAAGGCAGCCGTAGCTTTCCTCAAAGCCAAACAAATATTCATAGCTGCCCGTCTCCTCAAAAATCCGGATCTGCTCCCCGATATATTTAAATCCGGTCAATGTCTCCATGCAGGCGACATCATAAGCCCTGGCCACCGCCCCGGCCATATTTGACGAGACGATGGTTGTGACGATGGCTCCATTTTCCGGAAGCCTTCCCAGCGCCTTTTTCTGAGACAGCTCATATTCACACAGGAGCAGACCGGACATATTGCCTGTAAGCTCCATATATTCCCCACTCTCCGAATCTTTTACATAGACGCCCAGCCGGTCCGCATCCGGGTCCGTGGCCAGTACAAGATCGGCATCCACGGTTTTGGCCAGGTCAAGGGCCAGTGTAAACGCCTTTTTATCCTCCGGATTGGGGGAAGTGACCGTGGGGAAGCTGCCATCCGGCTTTTCCTGCGCTTCAACCACATAGACCTGTTCAAAACCAAGCTCCCTTAATATCCGGCGCACAGGAATATTTCCGGTGCCATGAAGCGGCGTATAGACAATTTTAATCCGGGAAGCCATCGCCTTTATAGCCTCGGGATGAAGCACCAGCTTTTTTAGCGCTTCCATATATAAATCATCGATTTCACGGCCGATCACCTGATACCGTCCGACCTTTATGGCGTCCTCCCGGTCCATCGTCTTAACCGCATCAAAGCCGGAAACCCGGTTCACCTTTTCAATGATCTGCACATCCCTGGGATAAGTGATCTGGGCGCCATCCTCCCAATAAACCTTATAGCCGTTATATTCCGGCGGATTGTGGCTGGCAGTAATGACAATACCGGCGATACAGCCCAGTGTGCGCAGCGCAAAGGAAAGCTCCGGCGTGGGGCGCAGACTTTCAAAAATATACGCCCGGATATGATTGGCCGCCAGACACCGGGCGGCTTCGTCCGCAAATTCCGGCGACATATTTCTGGAATCAAAGGCAATGGCCACGCCCTTTTCAGCTCCGCCCTGACCGGTAATGTAATCCGCAAGCCCCTGGGTGGCCTTACGGACAGTATAAATGTTCATGCGATTCGTTCCCGCACCCAGCACGCCCCTTAATCCTCCGGTGCCAAACTCCAGATCCTTATAAAAGCGGTCCATAATCTCATCCGTATCATTTTGGATGGCTCTCAGTTCATTTTGTGTGGCCGCATCAAAAACCGGTGATTCACACCAGAATCTGTACCTTTCCATGACTTCTTTATTCATTTCCATATTTATCTCCTTCATAACCAGGTAAGCCTGGACAAATCGTTACAGTTCAGAGGGGCCGGGCGGTTACGGCAGACTAACGGTATCCTCAGCCGCCGCAGACATCAGGATGCGATCACCGCCACAAGATAAAACGGACGGACATCCGTCTCATGGGCCTCGCTGATGACGATTTCCAGCCGGTGAACCTTATCCTCACCGTGATGGATCAGTTTTTCAATATACAGGCAGTCGCCCCAGTCCTCATCAAAATTACCATCAAGTAATACGGGGTGGTCCGTATCCCCGTCGATCACTGCGATCGCTGCTGGTACCGGATGGCGGACAGATTTTCGATACTGGACAGCCAGACAACTGCACCGGATATCAAAGGTGATTTTATTTCCCTTTTCCCAGGCCAGCCAGCCGTTTTTATACAGATCCAGCAGCCCGGCCTTCGGCGCCGTATCCACCATAAAGCCTTCGGTTTTATAGCACAGGCTGTCCTTTTGATACAGACGGCTATTTTCATAGGCATTTTTTGTCAACGGCTCCGGCAGCGCCGCTTCTGTTTCTATGTGGCCTAAATCTGCCAGTACCTGGTCAAGAAAATACCGCAGCGCCCCGGCCACATAGTTATGCCCCAGATCATTGGGATGAAGATCATCCGGTGTCAACTGCCGGGCTGTAAAAAGTCCATCCTCAAGCATGGGATAGATGGCGGATTTCATGCTGATGCACGGCAGATCATACCAGGCACCGATGCGGTTATGGTATTCTTGTGCATTATGTCCATCGTTATAAAATACATTGTTCATAATGATCACCGCAGGCCGGGAACTGCCGGTTAAAAGCCTGCGTATAACCCCCTCAAAGGTTTCCTCAAAAAAGGCATCGGCTGTATCATTGACCGAAAAATCCACGATGACCACATCCGGCCGGAACGCCAGCAGATCTCTCTGCGCTCTGGCCACGCCATAATGGGAGGAGGTGCCGCCGATCCCCGCATTTATATATGTAAAATCTCCTTCCGCAAAATTCTCCTTCCACCACTCAAAAACGCGGTGCGCGTAACACAGCTTTGGTGAGGAGCTCAGACTCCCCTGAGTGATCGAACCGCCCAAAAATCCGATACAGAGCGTTTCTCCAGCCGCCGCCCGCGCCATACAGGCTTTCAGCCGAGCCAGGTTTCCACGGTGCACGATGCCATGCCGCAAATATTCCTGTACATTCATCAAAACGCCTCCAATAGCTTCCGGTTTTTCTCGATCAGCGCCATCCGCTGCCGGACACAATCCGCAGACCTGAGGGCATCCGACGGCGTATGAAATACATAATCCTTCAGCTTGTCGATGGTTGTGACCGCCACATGCATCCGTGTATCCGATGATGCATAATAGATAAACACATCCCCGTTATCCCTTGCCACTGCCCCATTGGTAAAAACCACATTGGACACATCGCCGGTCCGCTCCTGCCCCAGAGGTCCGATGAGCAGTCCGGACGGCTCTGCAATGACCCGCTTCGGATCTTTAAAATCGGTGGCAAAGGCATAGATCACATATCTTAAACCGGCCGCCGTATTGCGCACGCCATGAGCGATATGTATCCAGCCCCGGTCGGTTTTAATGGGCACCGCTCCCGCCCCGTTTTTGGCCTCGGTAATGGTGTGGTATTTACGGCAGCTCGTCAGAATCTCCTCATCGATCACCGCATGTTCGATATCATCGCAAAGCCCGAAGCCGATACCGCCGCCGCTGCCAGTGTCAATAAAGTCATCCATGGGCCGTGTGTAAAAGGCATATTTACCGTCCACAAACTCCGGATGGAGCACCACATTTCTCTGCTGCGGGCTGCGCAGTGTTGTGAGATTGTCCAGGCGCTCCCAGCTTTTTAAATCCTTTGTCCGCACGATTCCGGCCGCCGCTGTGGCGGCAGACAGATCATCCACAGACGTATCTTTACTCTCAGAACAGAACACGCCGTAAATATAACCGTCCTCATGCTTTGTCAGGCGCATGTCGTAAACATTGGTTTCCTGTGGGCATATGTCCGGTAAAACGACCGGCGTATCCCAAAAACGGAAGCCATCGATCCCTGTATCGCTCTCTGCTACTGCAAAAAATGATTTTCGGTCAGCGCCCTCCACCCGGGCTACCAGATAGAACTTGCCGTTTAATTCGATCGCACCTGAATTCATCACCGCATTGACGCCCAGCCGCTCCATAAACCATGGATTGGTCTGCGGGTCCAGGTCATACTTCCATTCCACCGGAATATGCGCCCGGGTCAGCACCGGGTCTTCATAGCGGTCAAAAATACCATTATAAAATGAACTCTTTTTATTTTTTCGCTGAATCAAAGCTTCCAGCTTTTCTTTTTCCACATAATATTGGGGATGCAGCATTTTCATAACCTCCTGATGACTTCAAAGCACATTCTTCCGTTGTGATACGGACATTTCCATGGCTCCACAATGGGCTTTTTGGTCGACGGCCTTTTGTCGCTGTCCAAATCCCAAAACCATTCGGAATCCGTTCTCGGGTCCACGATGTTTGACTGTATATAATCCCACAGGGCAAAGACGGCTTCAATATATTCCCCATGCTCCGGCGTCTTTTCATAGCCATTTAAAAAGCCTACCACCGCTTCAGCCTGAACCCACCATACTCTGGATGTATCCGCCACGCCCCGGACACATTCATTCAGCAGCGAATGCTCCCGGTACGCATCCTTATACACCTGGCGGGTCAGCGCCCGGGTCAGCGCGCCCATTTTCTCTTTGAGCGCCACATCCCCCAGGATCTCACAGCCCCGGTCAATAAGCCAGGCCGTCTCAATATCATGGCCGTAGGAATGGATATCGATGAGCGGATTCCAGTTTTTATCAAAAAAGACCTCCTGGCGGCAGCGTTTGGGATTGTAAACATTTCCGGCAAAAATATCCAGGATATGGTAAAGCTTTTGGGCCACATCCTCGTCCTTTGTCACCCGGTACAGCTCCGTATAGGCCTCAAATACATGGAGGAGCGTGTTCATGGTCTTTTCGGCCACAACGCCATTTTCCGACAGCTTTTCGTTGCTCACCGGATGAAAGCTCCGGTCAAAGGCTTCCATATAACCGGACGCATCCGTACACCGCTCTTCGATCAACCGGTACAGGCCGCGGGCCAGCTCCAAGGCTTTTTCGCACCTGGTGGCATCATAGTACGAAGCAAGGGCATAAATGGCAAAGGCCTGATTGTATGTATGCTTTGTATCATCCATGATCTGGCCGTCATAGGTGACCGACCAGAAGATTCCCCCGTGCTCCTTGTCCAGGCAGTGATTTTCCAAAAATGCATAGGCGTGGTCCGCATACGTCCGTAAAGACTCATCCTTCAATAGAATCGATGCATTTGCAAAAAACCATAGGATACGGCTGTTTAAAATACAGCCCTTGACCGCATCCTTATGCACACCCAGATTAAAATCCACATACCCGTAAAATCCGCCATTTTCCACATCCATCAGCCTTTCCCAAAACGGCAGGATTTTTTCTTCAAGGTGGCGGCGCACCTGGGCCTTTAATAATTGTGTGTCCATAAAGTCTCCTTATCTTCTCCCGATTTCCGTATCCGATTCAGTAACGACACTGTGATTTTTAATATATTCCACCAGCTCATCGGCATAGGCAAAGGCAAGACCCACATAGCTGTCCGCAGCGCCATAGTAAATGGCCATTTTATTCGTTTCGCTATCCTGGATCGTTGCGCATGGGAAAACCACGTTGGGAACAAAGCCCCGCTCCTCATACCATTCCTCCGGCGTCAGTAGATAATTTTCACAACGGTACTTCACGATCGATGGATTATCGATATCCAATATCGCGCCGCCGATGCTGTACACATAGCCATTGCATGTTCCGGTCACGCCGTGATAAAGCAGCAGCCATCCTTCACTGGTTTCGATGGGCGCCGCGCCGCCGCCGATTTTAAGGCTTTGCCACCATTCACTGCCCTTGCCCATAACATGGCGGTGCTTTCCCCAGTAAACCATATCCGGGCTTTCCGACAGGAAAATATCTCCAAAAGGCGTATGGCCGCTGTCACTGGGTCTTGAAAGCATGACATAATTGCCGCCGATCTTTCGTGGAAATAAAACAGCGTTCCGGTTAAATGGAAGAAACGGATTTTCAGTACGCACAAAGGTTTTAAAATCTGTTGTTTTTGCAACGCCGATAGCAGCCCCGTAAAAATCCTGGCACCATATAATATAATAAGTATCCTCCACCTTAACCAGCCGGGGATCGTAGGCATAGACCGGCATAAAGGCTTCCCCGTTCTCATCCACAAACCGGATCTTCTCTTTATCAATTTCCCAGTGGAACCCGTCCTGGCTGCGCCCCATATAAATATAAGGCACGCCGTTGACCTGCTCGCCCCGCAGTACACTGATAAATCCATCACCGTAAGGGATAACGGCGCTGTTAAATATTCTTGCCACGCCCTCCACAGGATTCCGGCCAATGACCGGGTTTTCACTGTAACGCCATATGGGCGCTCCTGTTATATGCTCCGGCCGTTCCTGCCAGGGTACATTAGCCGCCTTTGGCGTCAGTAATCTAAAATTATTCATGTTCATGTCCTCCAAATCAATCATCATCTTTCCATATATCCTCACCGAAGGAGCGGATATAGTCCACAAGCTGTCCGGCCATTTCCCCGGCCTCCGATATGCGTACATGTCCGGGTGTTCCCACACCATTACGTTCATAAAGGAAATGGACGATTTTTCCATCATTCATGTTCCGGCACACCGCGTCAATGGCCTGATCCCAACGACTGTCATGGTTTAGTATCGTTGTTGCAGCTATGATCAGCGCTTTTGGGTACGTTTCCCGGAGACTGCGAAGAAAACGCTCATAATGCCGGCGCCAGCGGGCTGCTTTTTGGCCGTCGTAATCATCAGCCATATAATCCTCCGGGTGATTGTCATTTTGTCCGATGGCCACGATCACCACATGGGGCGTGTACCGGCCGAAATCCCATAATGTCACTGGCCCGGTTTCCGGGTTATACTGCACCTTATCCCATACATCCTCCATACCGATATAGTTTGGGGCCGCAAACCAGCCCGTTTGGTTTAACAGCGCGATCCCGCCCTGGGCAATGTCGTGAAGCTGGGCGTTTAACTTCCGGGCAGCTATGGCCGCATAGGAATACCAGCTATTGGAAAACTCACCCTGATGGTTCGGGTCCGGCATCCCCACATAATCGGTGGCCTCTGAAACCTCCCCGGCAGAAACGGAATCGCCGTAAACCTCCATCCTGCGCATCGGCAGGGCCTTTGGCAGCTCTAAAACCGCATCCTTTTCAATGCACAGCCCCAAAAAGGTAATCGTGTGGCAGGAATCCATCCGCTTAAAAACCGTCAATTCGTGCCGTCCGCTCCCAAGATTTTCTCCCAGGGTCAGGCAGACCGCCGCATCGGTATGGGGCAGCCGCAGCTTTCTTTGTTCACCGTCAATAATGACGCCTATGTAATTATCCCAGCAGCCTCTGTGGTTTTTAAGCCACATGCGCACGCAGCTTCCCGTAAAACAGGTGTTTATCATCGTGTACGGAAAAACAAGCACCGGAGCGGTTTTGCACCGGTCATCGATTCTTCCCATGTATTGTAAATGGGCATCATCCGGCAGGATCAGCCGTTCATTTTCCTTACAATCCATACTGCCCTCCATAATCATCCTTTGACGGAGCCGGCCGCAAGACCGCCGTAAATCTGCTTCTGACAGCATATAAATATGATCAACGCCGGGAGCAGCGTGATAATGACGCCCGCACAAATATAATTATACTGATTGCCCAGAGGGCCGGTAAATGTGTAAAGGGAGGTGGCGACGACCACCAGCTTATCTTTATTTTGCAAATACAGATTCGCCATATAATATTCATTGTAGGTGCCCACGCCTTTTAAAATCATCACTGTGATAATGGCTGGCTTGAGCAGCGGAAATAATATTTTGAAAAACACGCCAAAATACGTACAGCCGTCCACAATGGCGGATTCATCCAGCGCCGGGGATATATTTTCAAAAAACTGTATAAAGATAGTCACTGAGATAATATCGGTTCCCATCATAACGATAATGTAGCCCCACAAATGGTTGATAAATCCCAGATTTGTCATAATCGCATAGACAGACACCTGCATGGCGATGCCCGGAAGCAGACTGGCAAAAAGGAACAGGTTGCGGATCAGAGCATTCCCATGGAACTTAAAACGGTTTAATACATAAGCGAGCATGGCGCCGATCAAAATGGAGCCGATCAGTACACAAACAAGGACGATCAGCGAGTTCAAAAATGCCCGGCCCATATTGGCCTTTTTCCAGGCGTCAACAAAGTTGGTGAAATACAGCCAGGAGTTCGGTAGCTGCATCACATTTGTATTGGCATATTCCTCCGGCGTCTTGAAGGCTGTGATCACACAACTGACGATGGGGAGGACTGCGATAAAGGAGGCCAGGCAGAGCATAAAATATTTAAATACGATCCATATACCCTGACGGATCTTCATGCCTAAGGTTTTACCGTTATTCATAGCGTCCTGCCTCCTTTCTTTGCCCGGCCTGCCGCCAGCCTGCGGCTCTGCTTTCCGGCCCTGCTGCCATCGTCGTCGGTGGGGAACATACGGTTCATAATGACTTTCTGCAAAATGGTAGCGGCAAATATGAGTACAAACAGAACAATGGCCATGGCCGATGCAAGTCCTACCTTCTGGTTGACATGGGCCAGTTTATTCATAACAACAAAGTATGTGGCGGTTCCAAAAGAACCGTTGGTGATCACATAGGGCGGTTCAAAGGCGCTTAATGACCCGGACACGGACAGGATCACATTCAGGACCACCACCGATTTGATACTTGGAAGCATAATATAACGGAATTTATGCCAGGAATTGGCGCCGTCAATGGCTGCCGCCTCGTATAAGGTCTGGTCCACAGACATCATCGCGCCCAAAAACAGGACCATGTTCTGGCCCATGTAGCGCCATACAGACGTTCCCGCCAGAGAAAAGTTATTAACGCTTGTATCTTTGAGCCAATAGGGCAGGCTGTCCAGATTCAGACCGATCCATCCAAGGACCGTATCAAACACAAAGCCCCGGGTAAAGAAAAATTTAAAGATGAAACCGATGGCGATACCGCTGATCAAATAAGGAAAGAAAAGAAATCCTTTAAATATGGCGCCGCCCTTTGTTTTAAAACAGAGGATGGTCGCAAAAAACAGTGCCAGCGCCAACTGGACAATACCACCGGCAATATAAAACAGCGCCAGTTTCAGCGAACCAAAGCAATCATCCCGTGCGAACACATCCAGATAGTTTTTAATTCCCACAAAGGTCCGCTCGCCTAAATACTTCATATCATAAAAGCTGAATTTAAACATTTCCACAAAGGGAATATAGGTAAATACGGTCAGCAGCAGAAGCGGCAGCGCCATAAACGCAATCAGTATAAGAACCTTCTGCCCCTTCCGGCTTCTCAACCACTCACCAAAGCCCTTTTTTCTATGCAAGGTCTGAGTTTTTCTCGGCATCATGGCCTCCCTTTCCGAATCCGCGGACCCACCGGGCCGGTGCATCCGCGGCTCTTAGTAAATCTCTATTTGGAGATTGCGGCTATGTAATCATAGGCTGCCGGCGTCACGCCAAAGTTTTCCTGGGCGGCCGTCCACTTCTGATTCCAGTCCTCCATAATTTCATCCAATGTCCGTGTTCCCTGCAATGCATCCTCCACAATGCCCTGGATCGGCTCATTTGCCACGTTGATACCGAGCTCGGATTCATTATTAATATCATTAAACAGCGTCTCCTCGCCAGCCGGCGCCGGATTATCCATAACAAGCTCAACACCCTGGAAATCCTTTAAGGTATCCGGAAGCGGATCATCCTTAACAACGGACATACCGCCTTCGCTTACGGCAAAACCGGATTTTTCAACAAGCCATTTCACATAGATCATGGCTGCCAGCTTATTATTATCGGAAGCATGAACATTGATGCCGTAATTATAGTCAGGGCCTGCTGCTGCATACTGCTTTCCATTGACAGTGATCGGGAAGGACATGTAGGCGATATCGTCCGGGTTGCTTCCGCCGGCCTGCATCTGTGTGATCGCCCAGGAGCCCAGAACCATGCAGCCGATCTGGCCGTTATTGATCATTCCCTTGCTGCCCTCCCAGTCCGTTGTGGTGGGGTCATCCTCGGTCAGGCCTCTGGCTACGGCTTCGTACAGCGTATAGTAAACTGCATAAGGTCCGGTCATATCATCATGCTTCTGGAACGGATTTTCGCCTTTTGTCAGGCCATCATTGGTAAAATTCGGATCTCCTGTGGCGCTGCCTGCGATATAGGCGTTCCATGCACCCATCGTCCAGCCGGCTGCAAAGTTGGTGTACAGCGGAACGGCGTCGGTATTATCTTTGATCTTTTGGAGGGCGTCCAAAAATTCATCGGGTGTTTTGGGCACCTCCGTTACGCCGGCATCCGCAAATACCTTTTTGTTATAAACAATACCCTGAACATTACCCATGGACGGGATGCCGTAAACCTGACCTTCGTAGGCGTAGTTGTTCAGCATAATGTAATTGTTTTCCAGTGTGGCGGTATCTCCGAAGCTGATAAACTGATTCGGGAGCTCTGATTTATCCACGGTTGTGGGGATCATGCAGATATCGCCCCAGCTATCGTTTGTCAAACGCATGGTCATGTCGTCGGCGTAGTTGGTAATTCCTTCATAGGTCACGTTGATATTGGGATACAGCTTCTGAAATTCGGTAACGTATTCGGCAAACTTTGTATCCACCACGTCGGTCTTATGTGTGAGCATCTTAATGTCAGCCTTTAAATCGGTGTAGTCCTCACCTAATTTGATATCCGCAAATTGGGGCAGGCCGCTGTCCGCAGCCGTATTTCCGGTTTCGTTTCCTGCTCCGGCTTCCGTGCTGCCTGTCGATGTCTTTGGCGCACTGGAATCTGTTCCGGCGGTAGCGCCATCCCCCTGGCTGCTGCCATTGCCGCAGGCCGACAGTGATACTGCCATAAGAGCGGCTAAACCTAACGATAAAAGTCTTTTTCTTTTTTTCATAATGATTACCTCCGTTTTTTTAATTTTAAGTTATTTAAGTAAAATTAACTTTAATTTATATTAACACAGCATTATACACAATACATCATATTATCTTGGTGTTTATCTCATTATCTTGGCGTCATAACGTAACTTCGTCATTATTTACATTTTCAGCCTTTAATTTTTAAGCATTTTGCCATCTTTCAAGATTAATTATTAATCTTATTTAATTGTTTTCTTATGTATTTTTAATTTATCATTTATTAAAAAAGCCTTTTTCTCTTAAAACTATATTTAATCTCTGCTTTATTTTAATTAATTTTTAGCTTGATTTTTGATTTGTTAATGTAATATAATAATTATAGAATCGCGCTGATACACAAGCAGGTCATGGACCTGTTTAGCATATACTCAGGAGGCGTTATGGAATTTATTGATGAGCTTATGGGAATTTTGGGAATACAAACCGGTGAAGCCGGTGATTTAAAGAAAAACCTTCAGATGTTTTTACCGGTGATCATAAATGCATCGGTTGAACCACTACCCTATCTGTATATCCGGGCATTTGTACATATCGACGCCCGATATCCGTATCACTACCGCGCCAGTCTCACAGACAGCGGCGAATACAGCCTTATCCTTACGAAAAACGGCGAGGGCGCTTTAACTGTGGGCGGCACCGAGGTTCACGCCGGCCCCGGCACACTTTGTCTGCTGCCCCAGCGGCTGCTCACCTCCATACGCATACGCTCCTCGCGGTGGGAATATTATCAGATCATTTTCGGCGGCGCGCAGGCCGGCTGGTTTTTCAGTAACTTCACCGGCGGGGAGCTGTACCGTACGGATATTTCACCGGCCTCCCGTCTCCCGGGCATCATCTATTCCATGGAGACAAACAGGGAATATTACGCCCAGTCGCCGCTAAGGCAGCTTTCCGGCCTCACTGCGCTGCTGTGCGAGGCCATTGACGGCCAGCACAGCTTAGTCCAGACTGAGAATATCCCAAAATATCTTCTGGCCATAAAGCAGGATTTTGATAAGGATTACAGACAATATTACTCTTTAGATATGCTTGAGAAAAAATACAGCATTAATAAATATAAAATCGCCAAGGAATTTACCTATTACTTTGGAACCGCTCCGATCCACTACCTTACCGGGCAGAGAATCGAAAACGCGAAGAAACTTCTGTCCACAACAAACTTAAAGATTAATGAGGTCGGACATTTTGTAGGTTATGAAAACACAACCCATTTTATCAATTCTTTTAAAAAGCTGACCGGAATGACGCCCCTTGTTTACCGGAACAGCCGCCATACATTTTAACAGCCGCACTTTTTATTTATTTTCAGTGCGGCTGATTTTATATCTTATTTTATTTAGCGGTGCTTCCCTATAATACAATTGACACTGTCCTTAATGACGACCTGGCCTGTGACGATACGCAGCTTTTCCGTATCCTTTTTGAAATACCGCAACTGGAGCAGTATTTTTTCCAGCGCGATCCTCACCATCTCTTTAATATTAACTTCATAGGTGGTGATCTTCACATCGCACAGACCGGTATAAAGATAATTATCAAAACCAACAACCGATATATCTTCTGGCACCCGGTAGCCATTTAACGCCAGCAGCTTAATTATCTCGCTGGCTGTAAGATCCGAATTGCAGGCAAAGGCTGTGGGCATATGTTCCGGCAGTATAAGCCCCTCGATCTCCATCCGCCCGTCAAAACCGCGGTCATTAATGATCCAGGCCGGGTTTACAGGTATGCCGTTTTCCAGCAGCGCCTTGCAATAGCCAAAATAGCGGTCGGTAATACTGTTATTGGCAAGGACTGTGCCCACATAGGCAATATCCCGGTGACCGTTTTCCACCAGATAGTTTACCACATGGTACATCCCATAAAAGTTATCGGAAATAACGGCGCCGATATCTATATCCTTTTTAACAAAGTCCACAAACACAACCGGGAGCCCGGACACAGCGATCAAATGCTTCAGATACTCCGTTCCGATCTCTCCGATCACCGCAATGGCTTCCGCACGTTTTTCCTGGACAAATAAAGGCATTGCCAGATTTAATTCATCATCCAGATTTAAAACCTCATAGAGGATCATGCAGTTTTTAACCTTGGCCGCCATGCATAGCTCCTGATAGACCTTCCAGTAAAAAGACGGATAATCCCCCAGATATTTTTCTGAGATGATGACGCCGATATTCAGCGCCTTTGTCTTATCAGCAATGACCGGACCCTGACGGGTCTGATAGCCCATTTCTGCCGCCGTAGTTATAATTTTATCCCTCAGCTCACCACTGACGCCCTTTTGCCCCGCAAGAGCATTGGATACCGTCACGGTACTCACATTCAGACGCTGCGCGATATCCGCAAGTCTTACTGATTTTTTCATAAGCTGTGCCCTCCTCCTGATTTTTAGTTGATACCGGTTGTATTGGCACATCATTTCCTGACTATGTTTAATTATATTAATTTTACTTAAATTTGTCAATATCTTCAAAGAAAATGGCTTTATTATACTTAAAAGCGAAGAAAAACCGCTGCCACCCAGTCATAAGCAAGTAGCAGCGATTTTTCGCGCTCTCTATTATGGCATCGGAAACCGCTGCTTCACGCTTCCACCTGTTCAAAATGAAACAGATGGCTTACAAAGTCACCAAAGGAGCGCTTCACAAGAAATCCGGCGGACATGAGTACCTGACCGCTGTATAATGCGCCGTTTTCCTCCAGCCGGTACAGCCCATTCGGGTCCAGGCCTTTTAGGCGGAGCTTCCTGCTCTTAAAATTCGCCTGCGCCAAAACCTGAACGTAAGTCAGAAGCACCTCCCGCCGATTACTGGATACAACCTCCCAGCAATCATATAAATGATTATGCTGCCATGAGGCAATGCGGTAATAATCCCCCTCCCGCACCAACGGATGATATTTATGGTACATTAACGTCTGTTCTTTTATTTGTTCCCGGTCAGACTCCGAAATTTTAGTGATATCCAGCTCATAGCCAAAGGTTCCGGCCAATGCCACATGGCCCCGGGTCGCAAACGGCGTCATCCTGCCCACAGTATGGTTCGGGCAGTCGCTGACATGAGCGCCCATACAGCACAGTGGATAGAGCAGGGCCGTTCCCTCCTGTATGGCCAGCCGCTCAATGGCGTCCGTATCATCGGAGCACCAGATCTGAGGACTGTAATAGAGCATCCCGGGATCAAATCTGGCACCGCCGCCGGAACAATTTTCAAGCAATAACCGTGGAAATTCGGAAATAAGCCGTTCCTGCAATGCATACACCCCAAGTACATAGCGGTGGAAAATCTCACCCTGCTGCCCGGAAGGAAAGCCCAGGCTGCCCACGTCGCTCAGTTGCCGGTTCATATCCCACTTCACATAATCAATATCCGCGCTTCTTAAAATCGTGGCAATACGCTCGTATACATAGTCCACCACCTCTGGCCTGGACAGATCCAGCACATACTGACAGCGGCTTAATGTTCCTGTCCTGCCCGGTATATGCAGCGCCCAGTCCGGGTGCGCCCGGTACAGCTTCGAATCCGGTGAAATCATCTCAGGCTCCATCCACAGACCAAACATCAGGCCTTCCGATTTTACGCGGTCCACCAAAGCTTTAAGACCACCAGGCAATTTCTCCTCATTGACTATCCAGTCGCCCAAGGAACTGTCATCACTGTTTCTGTGGCCGAACCAGCCGTCATCCATAACAAGCATCTCGATTCCCGCTTTTTTTGCCTCCCGGGCAATATCTACCAGTTTCTCGGTATTAAAGTCAAAATAGGTGGCCTCCCAGTTATTGATCAATATAGGCCGGTTTTTATGTAAATACGGGCTGCGTATTAAATGCTCCCGATAAAGATCATGGAATGTCCGGCTCATTTTTCCAAGACCCTCATCCGAGTAAACACATACCACCTCCGGGGCCACAAAGGATGCCCCCGGCATCAGAACCCATTCAAATCCCTCCGGATGGATTCCCATGACCATGCGCACCGAATCAAACTGTCCAGCCTCGGCCATCGCCATAAAATTTCCGGAATAGACAAAATGCATTGCATAGACAGCCCCATAGTCCTGCGTCGTTCCAGGCGCCGTCAGTGCCATAAACGGGTGCTCCTGATGACTGGATTCGCCCCGCACTGACGATACCCCATGCTTACCGCAGGTCACCGGACAGGATGTCATATGACGTTCTCTCGCCCACGAACCGCTCAGTGTGAGCAGTTCAAAATCCTCATTATCCATATCCAGGCAGGCACTCAAAACCTTTTCAATATAAAGCGTTTTATCGCCTTCATTTATGAGCGTCACACTGCGGATCACCGCATCGGAATCTTCAAAAACACTGTATCGTAAAAGAACCTTTAGTCCGATACATGCATCGGTACATACAATCTCCAATGTTTTAGCCTCATTTTCTTCTGTGGGAAAGGTGGATGGTAAGCCGTCAAGCTGCGGCTTCCCATCAAAAATCCGGTATCCCGCATAGACCGGCTCACAGGCTCTGTGTCCTTCCTCCGTGCGGACCATCAGGCAGCTTTCCCTGTAATCACCTACGCCCCACGCCGGATATTCCATGGGAAATGTATCCATAAACGAGCACTTTTCCCTTAAATTCTGAGATGGCACATAGGGCGGTTCCTCTGTGCGCAGCAGCGCCCCGATCCCCCGCCGGTCCGCTAATTTCTTACCGTAGTAAATATGGCCGATATACTTATGATCAGCGATACCGATCAGGTAGGATGTGGTCTTTGTATCCAGTTGAAATATGTTTTCCTTTTCATTGTATTCCACTCTCATGGCACGATCTCCTTACTCTATATTCCCAGAGAACGTTTTAAACAAAACTCTGGTGCTCTTTGTGATTTTCCGAATAAAAAGCTTTAATCACCGAGACAGCCGGCTTTCCATAAACACTGTAACCGTCATTGATCACCGGATATTCCAAATAATTGGAAACCCAATCCCAGCATACAAAGCCTTTGATCCACGGATGATTCCGGCTCACCTCAAACATTTTCTCGTAATAGCGTCTCTGCTCCTCCAGATCCATTGGCCCCTCAAAGGTCCAGTCATTGGGCCTGCCTGCGCTGCCCCGGCGGCAGGGTATCCCGCATTCGGCAAAAAAGAATGGCTTATGGAACCGGTCCGCCACCACCTTGATCCGGGCCAGATTTTCTTCCCAGCGGTCGATGGGATAATAACCGCTGGAGGATATAACATCCAGAGCATCCCACCAGGTCACCTGCTCCTCCTGATATTTATCGGTATTGTAGGTCATAAGCCCCGTATAAACGCTCCTGAGCTTTTTAATCAGCTCCCGCCAGCGCGCTTCCTGCCGTTCGGCCATCACAAGCTCACAGCCGATGATCAGCATCTCACAGCCGCATTCCTCAGCCAGCCCGGCATAGTGCATCAGATATTTTGTATAGCTTTCAAACCAGCAGCTCCATTTTGGTTCACAGGGAACCTCCTTGTCAAAAAAATTGATCCAGGCCCGCCAGGCTCCGTCACGGCAATTCACCATAGGCTTTAAGATCACTCTCAGGCCAATGGATTTTCCATAGACGATCATTTCCCTCAGTTCGTCGTCTGAGGGCATATGGCTGCCTGTATAATCGATGGACTCCGAGTGCGGCGTATCCTGCAGGGCCACAACAGCCATAACAACAGTATCAATATGTGTCTCCTCTTTTAAGGTTTTCAGAGACGCCTTTGTCTCCTCCCCAGCAAATGTCTGTGTTTCACTTGGCTCAAAACGAAAGGTAAAGCCTTTTATAAATTCAAAATCCTGTGTCATACCAAATACCTCCATTCATTTCATATATAGACTTTAAAGCCTTAATATATATTAATTAATATAACTTTTTAAAGTGATAATTAAAATGGAGCATATCGTTATTATTTGTCCAATAGCGACTTGTATATTTACAAAATACGTTTAATTATCATTATTTTCACCAGAACCGACAATCAATTAATTTATATTAATTTAAATTAAATATATTTATTGTTATCCCGAGGCAAGTATAGTATAATAAGAATGGTATAAGCTCCAGATTGCCAGAAAATATCAGATTTAAGAACAGTGGGTGATTTCAATATGTACTATAAATTTAACGATAAAGAACTGCCTCATATTTCCCATATGAGTTTATATAACAGTTGCGGGCTTTATACGCACCCCCGCCGGATCCCCGGTGAATATATTATGCTTTTCGTAAAGTCAGGTACATTGATGATCCGCGAAAACGCGACGGATTACTGCCTTGGCGAGGGGGATGTGCTGCTCCTTGATCCCGACAGTGTCCATGAGGGAACCGGGCCCTGTGCCGACGCCCATTATTATATACATATGGCCCCGTCCGTCTTTCACCCCTTTGAATTGCCGGACGGACAGAGCATCACACAGCTTCTTGGAAGAAACCGTGATCTGAATAGCAGCATTTCCCCCTTTTCCCAGGAAATGTATGAAAAATCCCAGCTTATCCTTCCGAAATATATGTCCATCAAGGATCTTAAGGTGCGGAATAGATTTGAACTGGCCATGGAGCAGGCCATGTTTGCCACAGCCCACCGCCAGGAGTATTACAAGCTGATCTGCTCCACCTGCTTTATGCAGATCCTCACAGAGCTGGCCGCCTACTTCTCAGCCAATGCTTTGTCGATTGCCCATGAAGGATTTTCAAAATCACAGCAAAAGGTACTGACACAACTTACGGAATATCTTCATAAATTTTATGATACAAAATTGACCAGTGTGGATCTGGAAAATAAATTCGGCATGAACTTTGATTACCTGAACCGTCTTTTTAAAAAGAAAAACGGTATGCCTATATTTACCTATTTAAACGCCATCCGTATTGACCGGTCCGTGGAAATACTCGTTTCGGGAAACACAAAGCTTTACGAGATCGCCCGCGCCGTCGGTTATGGCGATGAGTATTATTTCAGCAAGGTATTTAAAAAGCAGCTTGGGGTATCTCCAAAAAATTATTTAAAATTATACCAATAAAATCCCTCCAAACTCAAAAACGGGTCTGGAGGGTTGCCCTGTTCTGCATTTTTAATTCGTTGATATGCGTAAGTCACCTTTTTTCAATCTAAAAATAACATCCGCCTGCCTCGCAAGTTCATTTGAATGAGTAACAATAACTACACATTTTTGCATCTTGTGAGCGCATTCTTTTAACATATCAGTTATCTCTACTGCGGTATCTTCGTCAAGATTTCCTGTCGGCTCATCTGCCAAAATCATTTTTGCATCAGATGCCAATGCACGAGCAATCGCTACACGCTGTTGCTGACCGCCAGAGAGTTTTAAAACATTTCTGCTGCTTTCTTCCTCAGTCAACCCGACCTTTTCTAATATAGGCAATGGGGGCAGTTTTGAAGTCAGCGCCACGTTTTCCTTTGGTGTAAGATAATCAATCAGGTTATAGCTCTGGAAAATAAACGCAGCATTTTGTTTTCTGTGTGTAGATAATCCGATGGATTCAATGTTCTTTCCGTTAAAAAGGATTTGTCCGTCAGCAGGGCTGTCTAAACCGCCAAGCAAAGATAAAAGTGTTGTTTTTCCACAGCCAGACGGACCAAGAATTGCGTACATTTTTCCTGCTTCTAAATCTGCACTTACATTTTTTAATACATTCCGCTTGTTGTCATAAGAATAGCAAACTCCGTCAATCTTCATAATACTCATTAGGTAACGCCTCCTTAATTCATCTGTGATAAGATATTTTTTGGTTTCATCTGCAAAACAGGGATAATCGCAAGTGCGGTGGAAGCAAAGCATAGCATCATGCCAACACCCAACACTGCCATATAATCCCTTGCCAATACAGACACTTTTATTTCAGTAAGTAATTGTGCAGTGTTTCCGTTTTGCGCTGTATCTCTATCTTGTTTATCTTCTGATAATTGAATGACATTGTAGCTGTCATTTGTCGTCTGTTCAATCAAAACATCTCCAACTTTTTGGGCAAGCAGAGAGCTTGTGGCAAAGGAAAAGATAAATGCAAACATCGCAATGATAAGCACTTCAAGCAAATGTTGTGATAATATGGAGCGTTTGGAAATTCCCATTGCCAATAACACTCCCGTTTCGTGGATACGATTTCGTAATCGAAAAACTAAAACCAACGATAGAACAGCAAACGAAACAACCAAAATAACTATCATTGCAACACGAATAAGGTTAAGCAGTCCATTCAAAGATTCTTTGGCATTCTGATAATCTTTGTCGTATTTCTGAATTATAGTACTGTTCCAATTCGTATCAGGTATTTCTTTCACTTTTTCCATAATCGCATCCAATTCTTCGGGGGCATTTACATAGAAATCTCCATATTGACTATTGTTGCTTTCGCTTTTATATATCAAATAGGAGCAGGTGGATATATCAGTAAATACAATATTGGGATAGAGGTCATAGGATGGTGCAATACCGATGGCATCCTGTGCCTGCGTATTCATAAATATCCCTGCAACCTTTACCGGAATGCGTCTGCGCCATTCCGTGACATCTCCCAAAAGCATTGTATCTCCTACGGATAATCCATTTCTCTCTGCAAAATTCTTGTGAATCAGTACAACATTCTTTTGCTTATCTGTGATAAAATCGCCCTCTATAAGTTCAAATCCCGCTTCAGAAAAATAAGTATCTTTTTCTGAGTCACTGTTTGCAACAACTTTACCTGCATGTTCATATCCTTGCGGAACTTCTGCTGCTCCCTCCGTTTCAATTTCCAGCGGTTTTCCCGCCTCATCATAATAAGCAGCCTGGGTATAAGAACGAAGCACATACTGCCCGCTTAATCCCTCTAACGCGAGAATACTGTCTATTGCGTTTTCGGTCAGACCATTATCTAACCGCTTTGCATTGACAGTAAAGCTGCCCATCAATTCTTTTTTTAAATTTGCTCCTGCATTTTGTATTGCAGAATAAAGCGAAAGACACGTCAACATCATTGTCGCTATCACCAATAAAAAAGCAAAGAGCATAAGGGTTTTTCCTTTTTTCCTAACCAAATAAAGAAAGGTACGTTTTATCATATTCATTTTTGTCCTCTCATTCCATTTGGGAAAGCAGTTCTTTCGGCTTATATCTCATTACAGGAATACAAGACACCAAGACTGAAATCACCACTAAGACAATGCCAACCAATGCAACAACTATGAAATGCCACGATGTAACGAAAACGCTGCTTTCCGTTTTACCCAACAGTCCACCTAACGTTCCTGCTATTTTATTACTGAATAAATACGATGCTGGAAAAGCTATCACGGATACTAAGAGCGTTTCGATTACATACTGTGCCAAGATAACAGGCTTCGATGTTCCAATGGCAAGAAGTATTCCGATTTCCTTTTTTCTGCTGCGCATCCACATAGACAAAATCAAAATGATAATCATTACACTTATAATAACCACAAGAAGAATCAGCGCAGAAATCAGTGATCCAATATTGGATACAGAACCCGCCACACGTTCATATACCTCATTGTTTGCTGTAATATTAAAGTTATCCCAATTAATGGAATCAATATCCTGCACTTCTTGAATGACCTGCTCTAATTTCTGTGGGTCAGATACAAAGAAATCGGCTGAATCACTCTCTCTGGAATCCGAATAATTAATCAGCATTTCTTTCATCGCAGTTTGGCTCACAAAAGCATAGTTAGAATAATCATAATAGGATGACATATTATAGTTATTTTTTTCATCTGTTTTGTCAGCAACAACATCAAATATACCAACGATTTCAAGAAGCTTTTCGGGGTCATTGGCATATGGGTCATTGATTGCCTTTACTTTGTCGCCAAGTTTCAAACCATGCTTATCTGCAATGTCCTTACTGATTAATATGGAATCTTTATCATCTTCTGTTATTTGGCGTCCATCCACGAGGGAAAAAGTATTTGATAAGAACAGGGAACTGTATTGGGAGTTTACACACCCATAAGAATAATACTGACTATCAACATATTCGATACCACGAGGCGTTGTGTTTTCCAAATAATGACTTTCCTCGTCATATAATCCCAGAATAGTTGTAATCGTTGCATTGTAGCCTTTAATGCCGTCAATCCGCTTAATTTTATCCAGCATTTCATCCGAAAGAAACTCCTGGGTACTGTAACTGCCATTAGAACCACTGCTCCAGCCACCTGTTGCGGTATTACGGCTAACAGAAAAACTTGCTCCTGTTGTTCCTCTAAGTTCCGCGGTTTGTTTCTCACTTGCATCTGAAATAGCAAGTCCTGAGAGAACAAGTGCTGATATTACAAACAATAACGTGAAAATGAGAAGTGTTTTTTTCCACTTTCGTGCGACATATAAAATCGCCCGTTTTAGTACATTCATTTGATGACCTCCTTGTATGCTGATGATACAAGGATAATTCGTTTATGTGGAGTTAAGGTGGAGTTAAGGAATAGTTCCGATGTATTTTTTCAAAAAAGAAAGACAGGTACACAATCAGCCTGTCTTTTCCGTATACTTAATTGCAAAACGAAACTGTAAATTTTACACCTTGCTCTGTGTTTGCCATTTGATATGAAATTCCATGATGTTCAAAAATAGTCTTTACAATATACAGTCCCAGGCCGCTGCCGCCTGTGTTGCGATTGTGTGACTTGTCTATCCGATAAAATGGAATAAATATCTGCTCCAAATCATTATCCGAGATATGGATACCTGTGTTTTCAACACATAATTCCAAATCTTTTAACGTTATAAAAACTTTAGCATCCTTTGGCGAATAAGATACCGCATTGCCTATGATATTGGAAAATGCCTTTACTATTAACTTTTCATCACCTCTATAGTAAAAATCTGGTTGTATGTCTAAAATCATTTCTATACCTTTATCTTCGGCAACACCTTGCAGCTTTCTACAACACTTCCGTATCATCTTGCTAATATTTAAAGAGGCCACAGCCATTTTAAAATCGCTACCACCCATTCTTGCAGCAGCAATGATTTCCTTTACCAGCTTTTCCATTTCATCAACCGTTTTTAATGAATGCCGCAGATAAGTATCTCTGTCTTTATATTCTCCAATTTGATATATC
This sequence comes from Lachnospiraceae bacterium, assembly GCA_902363555.1. Taxonomy (GTDB): domain Bacteria; phylum Bacillota; class Clostridia; order Lachnospirales; family Lachnospiraceae; genus Catenibacillus. Next base: position 115,214 of record CABJAM010000005.1, read on the forward strand.
ATGCCCTCCAATTCGCCCTTAATTACTGTAATTGGTGTCTTCAACTCATGGGAAACAGCAGTAAAAAAATCAACTCTCTGTTTTTCTTGTTGTTTCTCCTTTTCAATATCGTTCTGCAACTGATTATTGGCTTCTTTCAGACTTGTTAATGCTGCCTCAAGTCTTCCCGACATTTCATTAAGGCTTAAAGCCAATATTCCAATCTCATCGCTTCGGGATGTATTACATTTCCAAGTCATATCCAGATTCGTCATTCGCTTCGCTACATCGCATATCTCAACTAACGGTTTTGAAAACGAATGGGAACAGATATATGCACCCATAATAGCTATTAAAATGATGACAACAGCTATGAAAGGCAATAGTTTGAGCAACACATCGTAAGACTGCGTGACTGCAATAAATGAAGCCGTTGCATTTATTGCAAACGACTGTCCATTGTAGTCAAATTTTGCAACAGTGCTAAGTGATTTGTCCGATGACGATTGTCCTTCTGCTGCTGCCATATTTATGGAAAAAATCTCAATCTTATTTGCATCTGTTATTAATACAGAAGCATTATTTTTTATTGAAAAATCGGCAACTTGCCTCGTGTTTTCCTCAATACCGTTTTGTTCAAGAATGTTTACCAATTCTTGAAAATCTGCTGTAAACTGGCCCTCAAGCTCATTTTGAAAATTTTTGGGTAAACAACATAATACTAAACTATATATTATGATACAGCATATTACCAACAAGGACATCATACTTAAAAATGTTTTTAGTCCAATGCTTTCCTTAATCTTCCTTATCAATTTTATATCCCACCCCTCTGATAGTTTCTATGTAATCAGCACCTAACTTCTTGCGGATATTTTTAATGTGCGTATTGACTATTTTTTCATCTCCAAAATAATCATAACCCCAGATACTATTCAGCAGATTATCCCTTGAAAATACCCTTCCTTGATTTTCCAGGAAAAGTTTTAAGATTTCAAATTCACGGGCGGTAAGTGATACGGAACGATTATCAACAAAAACCTCATAACTCTCCGCATTTAATTCAATATCTCTGTATCGTATTATCGTGTCGCTTTTATCATTGTTATCGTTTTCTGTTCTACGCAGCACTGCTTCAATACGCCGCACTACTAAAGGCATAGAAAAAGGCTTTGTAATATAATCGTCTGCCAGTGCGTCAAAACCTTTCATCTGGTTGTCATCGTCATCAAGAGCTGTAAGCATAATAATAGGTGTTTTTGTTTCTTTCCTCAATATCTCACATACTGCAAACCCGTCAATCTTTGGAAGCATTAAATCAAGCAGTACCAAATCCGGAGGATGCTTATGAAATTTAGCAATGCCTTCTACACCATCACTTGCCACTACAATCGTGTAGCCCTCGTTCTCAAGAAAGGCTTTAATAATATTTTGAATAGATGTTTCATCCTCTATAATTAGAATTGTTTTATCCAATATAGACACCTCCAATATAAGGTTAGCATATAAATGTGGAGTTTCGGTGGAGTTTAATCGAATTTATTCAGTATTCCTCCAAATTCCGATTACACTATAAATTATAGGTATGTCAGCACCCAAATTCAAATCTACAAATCGGGACAAATAATAGGCGTATCACTATTTCTAGTGATACGCCTATCCTGCCTGTTCAAAACCAAGCGGTAATTCAAAGGAAAGAGAACTCCTACTTATTATTGATAGCAGCCTGTGCAGCAGCCAAACGAGCGATAGGAATACGGAATGGTGAGCAGGATACGTAGTCTAAGCCAATCTTATGGCAGAATTCTACGGAGCTTGGGTCACCGCCGTGCTCGCCGCAAATACCGATATGCAGGCTTGGGTTCACCGGTTTGCCTAATTTGATGGTCATTTCCATCAGCTTGCCAACACCTGTCTGGTCAAGCTTAGCAAATGGATCATTTTCAAAGATCTTAGCATCATAGTAAGCATCCAGAAACTTACCGGCATCATCACGGGAGAAGCCGTAAGTCATCTGTGTCAGGTCGTTTGTACCGAAGCAGAAGAAATCAGCTTCTTTAGCGATATCATCCGCTGTAAGGGCAGCTCTTGGGATTTCGATCATCGTACCAACTTCGTACTTGATGCTGCTTCCGGCTGCTGCGATCTCAGCGTCTGCTGTCTCTACAACAAACTTCTTAACATATTTAAGCTCTTTTACATCGCCGATCAAAGGAATCATAATCTCAGGGCAAACATTCCAGTCCGGATGAGCCTTGGCAACATTAATTGCTGCACGGATCACAGCCTTTGTCTGCATTTTAGCGATTTCAGGATAGGTCACAGCCAGACGGCATCCACGATGACCCATCATCGGGTTGAACTCATGGAGAGATTCAATAATGTTCTTGATCTGCTCAACAGATTTGCCCTGAGCGTCAGCAAGCTTCTTGATATCTTCTTCCTCGGTAGGAACAAATTCATGGAGTGGCGGATCCAGGAAACGGATAGTTACCGGATTGCCTTCAAGAGCTTCGTAAAGGGCTTCAAAGTCACCCTGCTGAACCGGAAGGATCTTCTCAAGAGCAGCTTCTCTCTCTTCAACAGTATCTGCACAGATCATTTCACGGAAAGCTTCAATTCTGTCGCCTTCAAAGAACATATGCTCTGTACGGCAAAGGCCGATACCTTCAGCGCCCAGCTCGCGGGCTTTCTTTGCATCGGAAGGAGTATCTGCATTTGTACGAACCTTCAGGACTCTGTATTTGTCAGCCCAGCTCATAATTCTGCCGAATTCGCCAGCGATGGTAGCGTCTACGGTAGGAATCTGGCCGTCATAAATCTTACCTGTGGAACCATCCAGGGATAACCAGTCACCTTCATGGTATTCTTTGCCGGCAAGAACGAACTTCTTGTTTGCTTCATCCATAGCGATATCGGAGCAGCCGGATACACAGCATGTACCCATACCACGGGCAACAACGGCTGCATGGCTTGTCATACCGCCGCGGACAGTGAGGATACCCTGTGCGGACTTCATACCTTCGATATCTTCCGGAGATGTCTCAAGGCGGACAAGGATTACCTTCTCGCCTCTGGCAGCCCATGCTTTAGCGTCTTCAGCAGTGAAAACGATCTTACCGCAGGCAGCGCCAGGAGATGCAGCAAGTGCCTTTGCAACAGGCTCTGTGCTCTTTAAAGCGGCAGCGTCAAACTGAGGATGAAGTAATGTATCAAGGTTACGCGGATCGATCATAGCTACAGCCTTTTCTTCAGTGATCATGCCTTCATCAACTAAATCGCAGGCGATCTTTAAAGCTGCCTGAGCTGTTCTCTTACCGTTACGTGTCTGTAACATGTAAAGCTTTCTGTCCTCGATGGTAAATTCCATATCCTGCATATCTCTGTAATGGTTTTCCAGAGTATCGCAGATACCTACGAACTGCTCGTAAACTTCAGGCATAACCTCTTTTAACTGAGCAATCTTCTGAGGTGTACGAACGCCGGCTACAACATCCTCGCCCTGTGCGTTCATAAGGAACTCGCCCATGAGCTTCTTCTCGCCGGTGGCCGGGTCACGGGTAAATGCAACACCTGTACCGGAGGTTTCGCCCATGTTACCAAATGCCATCATCTGTACGTTTACAGCAGTACCCCAGGAATATGGGATATCGTTGTCACGACGATATACGTTGGCACGTGGGTTGTCCCAGGAACGGAATACGGCTTTGATAGCTTCCATCAACTGAACCTTCGGATCTGTTGGGAAATCAGCGCCGATTTTTTCTTTATATTCAGCCTTGAACTGATTTGCAAGCTCTTTTAAGTCATCAGCGGTCAGGTCAACGTCCTGTGTCACGCCTTTTTCTTCTTTCATCTTGTCGATCAGCTCTTCAAAATATTTCTTACCAACTTCCATAACTACGTCGGAGAACATCTGGATAAATCTTCTGTAGCAATCCCAGGCCCAACGGGGATTTCCGGATTTTTCAGCAAGAACCTCAACAACTTCTTCATTTAAACCAAGGTTAAGGATGGTATCCATCATACCAGGCATGGAAGCTCTGGCACCGGAACGTACGGAAACAAGTAATGGATTTTCTGTATCACCGAATTTCTTGCCGGTGATCTCTTCCATCTTGCCGATACTTTCCATAATCTGAGCATTGATTTCGTCATTGATCTTTTCGCCATCTTCATAGTACTGTGTACAAGCTTCAGTAGTGATCGTGAAGCCCTGTGGCACCGGAAGACCTAAATTTGTCATTTCTGCAAGGTTTGCACCCTTACCACCAAGAAGGTTTCTCATGCTGGCGTCGCCTTCTTTAAACAAATAAACCCATTTCTTAGCCATTTGTTTGATTCCTCCTAAAATGTATTTTGTTTTTAATATATGGTCACCCAATTTTTTCAGATTCATACATAATCTGGAAAATAAAGTGAACACATAGTATAACCACATGTTATTATTTCAATTTCTTTGCATCAAGCAAGAACGCCCTAATAACTGCGTCGCTGATATTATAACATAAATTGGGTATGATTTTCAAACTGTTTTTTGTACATTTTTGTATATATTTTTAATAGAATTATTGTGTACTTAGTATATTGAAGATATATCTGATTTTTAATGTAGCATTTTCTGAGATTGTAAATATATTATCTTAATATTAGTCATTATACAGAGGTCCATATGCAAACAATTCTCAAGCAAATACGCAAGGACACTATGTTCTATAACACCATTCCCGTATTTGTCTATACCATCAGCTACCCAGCCTTTACCTCCACCTGCAACTCAGATGCGGCAAAACATATTACTGGCTACTATGAACTGGCGTCAAAAAGCTGCGAGACCTACTGCCGCACAGTTCTCTATCCCCAGGCCGTGGAATCCGCAAAATATATTGGCCCCGGACAGCCATTCAATTATTACGAAGTGTATGTGGATTATAAAATAACCTATAATCAAAAATGTATCACAAGTCTTTATATAGAAAGCTATACCTACATGGGCGGCGCTCATGGTGAAACAAAACGCACCTCCGATACGTGGAGCTTTAAGACCGGCACCCGGCTGGATTTAAACGATGTTTATCCATTAGATCCGGGCGCCCTGGACCAGCTAAAAGACGGCATCCGCCAGCAGATCACAAAACGACTGAAGGAAAATCCTGGTTCCTATTTTGATGATTATGCGGAACTTTTGCATCAATCCTTTAACCCTCAGAGCTTTTATCTGCTCCCCGGCCATTTTGCCATCTATTATCAGCAGTATGAAATTGCCCCATATTCTACGGGATTACCAGAATTTATATTTCCACTAAGCAATGCCAAATAATTTTATGAAACAGTTCCGAAATAACGAACTGTTGGCGCACACCATGTACACGCCGCTACACCCGATCCCGGGGATGATCCTTCCATATGACCTTGCGCACGCGCAGCAAAAAGCAGGCGACGCGGAAGATCCAGTCAATGACCATAGCGATCCACACACCGATCACCCCGTAGCCCATAACCACGCCAAATATATAGCTGAATCCCAACCGGAACGCACACATGGAAAATATGGAGATAGCCATGGGAAAACGCACGTCATTGGCCGCCCTGAGGGCATTGGGCATCGTAAAGCTGGCGGGCCACAGTACCATAGCGCAGCCGTTATGTATGCAGATCAGCGTAAATGTGATCCGATAAGTTTCCGGCGAAAGATTATAAATCTGCAATATCCATGGCAGAGCGATAAATAAACAGATATTCAGCCCCCACATGATCATATATGTGAGCTTCATAAGCTTTTTCAGGTAATAGCGGACCTGTTCAAAATCCCCCGCCCCGACGCACTGTCCGATCACCGTCACCAGTGCCAGGCCCATGGCCTGACCCGGAAGAATGCCAAAGGCGTCCAGATTATTGGCCACCGCATTGGCGGCGATCTGAGCCGTGCCAAAGCCGGAGATCATACTCACGAGAAGAACTCTACCCAGTTGGAAAAAACTGTTTTCCAGACTGCTCGGTATGCCAATGGCCAGAATCCTTTTAATCATTCGGAAGTCGATTTTAAACCGCAGCAGCTTTTCAATATAGATCGTCTGCCCCTTCCGGTGTAAAAGCACCATGACGATCACTGCCGCCACAGCCCGGGATATCGTGGAGGACATGGCCACACCATCGGCCCCCCGGTGAAAGCCGAACACAAATACCGCATTGCCGGCAATATTGATCACATTCATAAGTGCCGACGTATACATGGATATTTTAGAATTTCCCTGCGCCCTGTAAAGGGCGGCGCCGGCGTTATAAACAGCGATAAATGGATAGGAAAATGCGGAAATCAAAAAGTAGATCATCGCGCTGTCCATCACGGCGGCGTCCGTATCGCCAAACAGGACGTTTAGCAGCGGGCCGCGCCACAGGCAGACGACGAGCATCATCACAATACCCATAAAGGCCGTGATGTAAATGAGCTGATTGGCCGCCTTTCTGGCCCGGTCGCTGTCTTTTGCACCCACAAGCTGGGCCGCCACCACCGCGCCTCCGGTAGCCAGCGCGGCAAAAATATTAATGATCAGAACATTGATCAAATCTACAAGGGCCACGCCGGATACGGCCGTCTCCCCGGCCGAGGATACCATCATAATATCCGCCATACCAACCATGACAGCAAGAAGCTGTTCGATCAGCAGCGGTACGATCAGCTTCTTTAAATCCACGCTGCTGAATATAAGCTTCTGCTGCGGCAGAACTGTCTTACTTTTACTTAAACTAAACATGTTCATCCACCTTAAAACGCCCCATCACAGCAGGTGCGGCAACCGTTCCAACAAACTGAACGGTTACCGTATACTTCCTGGAATTAAAACGCCAGGCGTTCATCCAGGTAGCTTTCCAGCGCTTCAATTTTAATACGCACCTGCTCCATCGTATCTCTGTCGCGAACCGTTACGCAGCCATCGGTTTCCGTCTCAAAATCGTAGGTAACACAAAACGGCGTACCGATCTCATCCTGGCGGCGGTAGCGCTTGCCGATATTGCCGCGGTCATCGTACTCACAGTTATACTTTTTGGAAAGATCCATGTAGATTTTTTCCGCACCCTCGCCCAGCTTTTTGGACAATGGCAGCACGCCCACCTTCACCGGTGCCAGTGCCGGATGGAAATGAAGCACAGTTCTCACATCGCCCTCTCCGATTTCCTCCTCGTCATATGCACCGCACAAAAAGGCCAGAACAACGCGGTCTGCGCCGAGAGACGGCTCAATAACATAGGGGATATATTTTTCCTTTTTAGCATCATCAAAATAGGACATATCCTCGCCGGATACATTCTGGTGCTGTGTCAGGTCGTAATTTGTACGGTCAGCAATTCCCCACAGCTCGCCCCAGCCAAAGGGGAACAAAAATTCAATATCGGACGTGGCCTTGGAATAGAAGGAAAGCTCCTCCTGATCATGGTCGCGCACACGCATCTCTTCTTCTTTCATGCCCAGGGATGTCAGCCAGTCAATACAAAACTGCTTCCAGTAAGCAAACCATTCCAGATCAGTGTCCGGCTCGCAGAAAAACTCCAGCTCCATCTGTTCAAACTCGCGGGTACGGAACGTAAAGTTACCCGGAGTGATCTCATTACGGAACGATTTACCGATCTGGCCAATACCGAACGGAATCTTTTTGCGGGATGTTCTCTGTACATTTTTGAAATTGACAAATATACCCTGAGCGGTTTCCGGTCTTAAATAGACTGTATTTTTAGCATCCTCAGTAACACCCTGGAATGTTTTAAACATCAGGTTAAACTGACGGATATCGGTAAAATTATGCTTGCCGCAGGACGGACATGGAACATTATTTTCCTCGATAAAGCTGGTCATCTGTTCATTGGTCCAGGCATCCACAGAGCCCTCCAGAGCCATACCGTGGGCCTCCATATAATCCTCGATCAGCTTGTCCGCGCGGAAACGCTCGTGGCACTCCTTACAATCCATTAAAGGATCGGAAAAGCTGCCCAGATGGCCGGAAGCCACCCATGTCTGCGGATTCATAAGGATCGCACAGTCCACACCTACATTATAAGGGCTTTCCTGGATGAATTTTTTCCACCAGGCGCGCTTTACGTTATTTTTAAGCTCAACACCAAGATTACCATAATCCCATGTATTCGCCAGACCGCCGTAAATCTCCGAGCCCGGATATACAAAACCTCTGGCCTTGGCCAGTGCAACAATCTTTTCCATTGTCTTTTCCATGTCTTTTCTACCTCACACTTGTTTCAATTTTTATGTAGGAAGCCGGAAAGCTTACCGGCTCCAAATTTATTTATATACAATCACGGCCGGCGTGCTGTCGCACTTAGCCGTAGATTTATCCGTAACGGTCACGTTTTCGCTGACGTAAGCGATTTTTCCGGACACAGCCACCTGCAGCGGCGAATAAATGACAACTGCCTGATAGTCCTCCGGCTTTTCCACAGCGGACCAGGCCCCGATACTCTCACCTTTTTCATCCTTAAAGCCAAGCGCCCTGGCATCTGCTGACAGCTCGGATGCTTTCACACAGTCCAGACTTGCATTATTAAAATCACGGTATGCCTGAGCATCGGCATATTTAAGCACCACGCGGGCACTGCCGTCCTTGACCTTGATCGTATCGACCGTGACAACCTTGTCTTTTTCCTTGCCGGACGCTGACGGATGCTGTCCATTATACCCGTCGACCTCCGCGTTTACAAACGACTCCAGAGCTTCCTGGGTATAGTAATCCTCTCCAAAGCTTTCAACACTGACCTCCGTCACGCTGCCATCCTTGTTGATCACCAGTGTATTTTCCGTAAATTTGGATACGTCGATATTTCCTCCGCAGCCGGTCACACTCAGTGTGAGTACTGCCGCCAGTATCAGCGCCGCGCATTTTCTGCCTATGGTCATCGGCCTGCCTCCTGTCTTAATATTTCCGGCCAGGTTCTATGCCGGACTTTTATTATTGTAGCGTTTCTTTCATAGATTTTCAACACATTTCTACGGTTTTATTCAAAATCCCGGCGAAATTATCAAATCCAGCATTTCCAGTGATTTAAACGGCTTGTCAATGTGGAGCTTCAGATAATGCTCCATAACATTATCAAGATCCTTTAAAACCTCCGGTGCAACGGTAAATGTATACAGCTTTTCCACAGGCGATGAAACAATGTACTGCATCGTATATATGGTGGACGGATGCAGCCGTTTAAGGCCATGCTCCTTCCCCCGGCAGTTTTCACAGACGACACCGCAGCTAAAAAAGCTGAAATAAGCCAGATTTTCACTGCTCCCGCAATGACAGCAGCTATGGCACTGAGGATATTCCCCTTCCAGCACAAGTATTTTCAATTCATAGATGCGCCGGACAAGCTTGAAGTCGATCATACGCCGGCACAATACTCTAAGCGTCTGATACAAAAGCTTTAACAGCGGCGTGCCGTCGATATTTTCCCGGGCGTAATAGGTGGCAAATTCCAGAAAATAAAAGCCATAGCAGGCCGCCTCCAGATCCTCCCGAAGCTCCATAAAATAATTGGATATACTGGCGGCCACCAGTGTATAGGCATCCCTGCCCGGCACGAGCATGAACTCGCCGAAGGCAAAGGGCTCCGTCGCCCCCAGCATGGCGCTTTTCGGCCGTCTGGAGCCTCTGGAAAATGCTGTAATTTTACCGCGCTGTGTGGTCAGCAGCACAAGCCGTTTATCATACTCGCCCACAGGCATGGAGGAAATAACCATACCGGTCAGCTTTAACTGTTCTGTCATCGCTTCATCGTCTCCGTTATCCTTTGTACATCCAGTGCTCCATCAGGTCAGAAATCATAAGGTTCTGACGGCGGGCAAAGGCATATCAATACTCCTTCTTGTCATAGCCGAAATTTTTTATAAGAAAATCACTATCGCGCCAATCCTTTTTCACCTTCACCCATAGCTGGAGGTTCACCTTCATCTCAAGAAGATTTTCAATCTCCTCCCGCGCCTGGGTGCCGATTTTTTTAAGCATGGCGCCCTGCTTGCCGATAATAATGCCCTTGTGGGATTCCCGCTCACATATGATGGTCGCATCGATATCCACGATATGCCCGTGACGCCGGGTTTTCATCTGATCAATGGACACAGCGATCCCATGGGGTATCTCCTCGTCCAGAAGTCTCAGCGCCTTCTCGCGGATCAGCTCGGCCACGATCTGACGCTCCGGCTGGTCTGTGATCGTATCCTCATCGTAAAACTGAGGTCCGTTTGGCAGATATTTCATAATCACGTCAATAATTTCACCGGTGTTCTCCCCTTTGAGTGCGGAACAGGGGATGATTTCCGCAAAGGTGCAAATGTCCTTATAGGCATCGATAAATTTAAGAATCTCCTCTTTTTTTACAGTGTCGATCTTGTTGATCACCAGAATGACCGGTGTTTTTACTTTACCAAGCTGTTCGGCGATATGGCGCTCCCCGGCGCCGATAAAGGTGGACGGCTCTACAAGCCATAAAATCACGTCCACCTCGGTAAATGTGCGCTCTGCCGTATTGACCATATACTCGCCAAGCTTATTTTTAGCCTTGTGTATTCCCGGCGTGTCCACAAATACGATCTGCCCCTCATCGCTTGTATAAACCGTCTGAATGCGGTTGCGTGTTGTCTGAGGTTTATTGGATGTGATCGCAATCTTCTGTCCGATCAGGCGGTTCATCAGTGTTGATTTCCCCACGTTGGGACGGCCGATCAGTGTCACAAATCCGGATTTAAAGTTTTCTTCCATTATTCTCTCCATCTTATAAGTTACAGCCGTTCTATGACGCTGAGCTGTTACTATAAATTTTCTACATTCGTAAAAAGGCCGCGGTTATCCTCTATCTGGCTCTCACTGCCCACAACACATACATTATTCTGATCCACAAAGTACTGGATCAGGTCAGCAAAGCCGCGGATCACGTCCACATTTGTCTCAAGCATCTGAGTCCGGGTGCGCGCCAGCTCCTCATTGCTGATATTTCCCAGCCATGCGGTCAGTGAACGTACGCCGGCCATAGACGGCATCTGTGGCGCATCTGCCGCGCTGACAGCACCGATGATGTATTTTAACATATCCCGGCCGCTGACGTCAAAGCTTCTTAAATATTCGGCGCACTGGCGGTAGATTTCAAGCGTTTCCGTAAGATGTGGGTCGCGATAGGATGTAAAATAAGCATTCCCGCTGCGTCCGAAGCCGCACATGCAGCCGTAGGCGCCGCCCTTGACCCTGAGATTTATCCACAGATAATCGTACTCCAAAATCACCTTTAATACATTCAGGCCGCCATGATAGGAAAACCCGCCGTTTCGGAAGTTTCCGGCCACCGCGTCATATTGGACCATGCCGGAGGTGATCAGCCCTTCGTTTTTCTTTTCCGGAGAAAATGCCAGCGTCTCCTTTTGGGGCACATGTCCGCTCAGATGGGCTTCAAGCCCGGAAATGGCCGTACCCAGCACATCCAGCCCTTCTTTTTTGCTTGTGTAGTCCACCATGATATTATCCTTGCGGAAAATAAATGCCAGCGTCTCCCTGAGGGCCGCCACGAGATTTCCCGCCTGATCCTCAAAGTTTTTGGCAAGGTTCTGAACAAAGCGGTAAAAATCCAGCCCGCTGGTCATTTCCTTATAATAGACATCCTCGGAAAAATAGGATGTGGCTCTGGCCACAGCCACCGAATGCCCGGAGGAATTCATCGCCATCTGAAGTCTGGATGCGATTTCATCGATGATCTCCTTTAGCCGCTTTTTATCATCCAGCCGTGACGCAAACATGATTTCCTGCATCAGCTCCAGCATTTTGCCAAGCTGGGCATATAAAGCCTTCCCGCCCACCTCAAACATCGGATAATAATCACCGCCATTGGAATCTCTGTGTTCCTTATCAAAGGAATGGGCGTATACGGAAATCGTCGTGTAAATGCCGCCGGTATACATATTGATTTCATTGTTCAGATTCTCATAATCATACGACAATGTGTCTATATTGCCCAGGACATTGGTTAATAGTCCGGCATAGGGAATCAGCCGTTTGGGCAGTCCGGTCATATCAAACATCAGCTTCATATAGCCGATGCCTTTCGTCTCATAATCGTGGAGAAGCCCCCGAAAGCCCCCGATTTCTATCTCCTCATTGCGCACCGGTATGGGCGACTTATCAATATCCTCCAGGGCCAGCATAGGGATCGTCTCCAGCGCTTCCTGGGAAGATGGCGTCTCCTGATATTCCTTTAGATGCGCAGTATCCGCAGCAATTTTATCGATCTGCTCCCGGCTCAGGGAATCCTTATATCTGGCAAGCTCTGATTTTAGCTGTGCTTCTTTTTCCATGGCCAGCCCCTTCTTGGGCGCCAGGATCAGCAGCGACGCGTGGGGATTGTTCAGGAGATACCGGTCGATCAAATGTTCAAAGTAACCGCTGCCGATATTTTTCTTAAGTGTCTCAAAGGTTTTAAAACATTTCAGGTGGGTAAACGGCATGGACTTATCGTAAAGCCAACTGTCCATCATCATAATACCATACATGAGTCCGCCGGGGATCCAGCCGTAATCCCCTTCACGGAAACGAAATTCCATCGTATTCAGCGCTGCTTTAAGGGAATTTTCATTCAGGCCCGTATTTACGATGCCCGAGAGCGTTTCACGGATCACCCGCATAAACTTATCCTTATCAGATGGATTACAGTTTTTGGCAACAATGGAAATGTATGGCTGGCGCGAGGATTTTTCGTACTCACAGTAAACATCCTTAGCGACACCGCTCTCGATCAGCGCCTTTTTAAGCGGCGCTCCCGGACAGCTCATCAGGGCGTAATCCAGTACACCAAAAGCGATGTAAAGCTCCGGGTCCAGACTGTCCTCCAATACCGCGCTGTATGCAAGGTACGTATTGTCCGTCTCCTCCTCAGCGCTTCCAAGAGAATAATACTCCGTCACTTCTTTCATTTCATCAAAAGGCTTTTGCAGTCCGATTTCAGAATCCACATCCAGCGCATCAAAATGGCTTAAATATTCCTTATCGATAAAATCCAGCTTCTGGGCAGCATCAAAATCACCGTACAAATAAATATAACTGTTGGACGGATGGTAATATCTTCGGTGAAAATCCAAAAAGTCCTCATAGCTCAGCTCAGGAATATAATCCGGGTCGCCACCGGACTCCTGGCCGTAGGTCACATCAGGGAAAAGAAGCGATGATATCTTCCGGGTCAACACCTGCTCCGGCGATGAAAATGCCCCCTTCATCTCATTATAAACGACGCCGTTATAGGTCAGCTCCCCTTCCACATCATCCAGGGCATAATGCCAGCCCTCCTGCTCAAAAATTTCTCTGTGCTGATAAATATTTGGATAAAAAACACTGTCCAGATAGACGTGCATCAGATTTTGAAAATCCTTATCATTACAACTGGCCACCGGATACATCGTCTTATCGGGATAGGTCATGGCGTTTAAAAATGTATTTAAGGACCCCTTCACCAGCTCCACAAACGGGTCCTTGACAGGAAACCGTCTGGAACCGCACAGCACCGAGTGCTCCAATATATGCGCCACTCCGGTACTGTCCTGTGGGGGCGTCCGGAAAATAATATCAAAAACCTTGTTTTTATCCTCATTGCTCAGTACCGCCACCATCGCGCCTGTTTTGTTATGGCGCAGCAGCGCCGCAAAAGACTTCACCTCATCAATATACTCCTGCGAAACAAGGGTATACGACGGATGAATATCTGTAAAATCCTTCACCATACTCTTTGGCCTCCTGTTAAAATCTTCTATTCTATATCATTAGCTAAGATTATAGCATATATACGGACAAATTCCAAGCATCCAACAATTTCGCCTTTCAAATTCATTTAATGGCAAAAAATAAAACAGCACTGTTCCCCTGCCAATTACAGCAGGAGAACAGTGCTTACTATTTTTCATAGCTGCGAGCACGTAAGCGCCTGTCCTTTAGGCGCTTACGTGCGATGCATGAAAAATTGTTAGCGGGCGTCCTTGGGACGCTTACTATTTTTCATAGCTACGAGCACTTAGCGCCTGTCTTTCAGGCGCTTACGTGCGATGCATGAAAAATTGTTAGCGGGCGTCTTTGGGCCGCTTACTATTTTTCACTGATGCTCAGAAATCCATGTTTTCACATCTTCTTTAAACTGCAGCCAGGCATCCTCATGCTCCACAAAGTACAGCGGGCAATCCTTGCCCGTCACATCATAATGCCGGATCACGTTTTCCGGCTCCACATTCAGATATTCGCAGAGCCATCCGGTGAGCCATACGAGCGAATCGTAGGTTTTATCGTTAAACTTACCGGTTTCATCGGGGTGACATACCTCGATGGAAACCGTGTCATGGTTCCTGCTGTTGGAAGCATAGGCCACCTCGGAGGTGGGAACACACTGAACGATCTCGCCATCCAGTCCTACGATAAAGTTACTGCTGGCCTGGGTTTCCTGGCTGTCCTTAAGGCCTTCAAAATAATTTCGGTTCTGAATGGCCGTGGATCCCGGATTGGCCACATAATGGATCACGATCCCTGTAATCTTATCCGTGGCGGTCTGCGGCCTGGAAAAAGAATTGGGCGTCAACAGCTCCACATCGATATCCGGCCGGTACTTATCCGCAGCGTCCGAGGACACTCCGGAAGCCGCCGGCACAGTTTTCTTACTCTTTTCCTGGATCAGCAGGACTGCCAGTATAATCACGGTTATGGCCAGTATAATGACTAACGCCACATACAGCCACCGCATCTGTTGGTTTCGTCTTCTGTTCATTACCCCACATCTTTCAAAAAGAGCATTCCATCGTAACAGTTCAGACGGGCCGAACGGTCACCCAAAGTCGTCAATGATCTACGCTGTAATTGGGCGCTTCCTTCGTGATCTGAATGTCGTGAGGATGGCTTTCCTTTAATGAAGCGGCGGAAATCTTGATAAAGCGGCCATTTTCTTTCAGGTCCTCTATCGTCGCCGCACCACAGTAACCCATGCCTGCGCGCAAGCCACCGATCAACTGGAATACGGTATCCTCCACATATCCTTTGTATGCCACGCGGCCTTCCACGCCTTCCGGCACCAGCTTTTTGGCATCTGCCTGGAAGTAACGGTCCTTACTGCCGTTTTCCATAGCGGCAATGGAACCCATACCGCGGTAAACCTTATATTTTCTGCCCTGGTACAGCTCAAAGCTTCCCGGACTCTCATCGCAGCCTGCAAACATACTGCCCATCATACAAACATTAGCGCCTGCGGCAATGGCCTTGGTCACATCGCCGGAATATTTGATACCGCCATCTGCGATAATAGGAATATTATATTCCTTGGCAACTGAATAAGCGTCCATCACTGCTGTCACCTGGGGTACACCGATACCGGCGACCACACGGGTCGTGCAGATGGAGCCAGGTCCGATACCTACCTTAACAGCATCCACACCTGCTTCGATCAGCGCCTTTGTAGCCTCGGCTGTGGCCACATTACCGGCAATGATCTGAAGGTCCGGATACGCATCCTTTACCATACGGACAACTCTTAATACATTGGCCGAATGTCCATGCGCCGTATCGATAACGATCACGTCCACATGAGCCTTTACAAGAGCATCCACACGGTCAAGAATATCTGCCGTTACGCCGACACCGGCACCGCAGAGCAGACGGCCCTGTCCGTCCTTGGCAGACAGCGGATACTTAATTGTTTTTTCAATATCCTTTATAGTGATTAAGCCTTTCAAGTTGAAATCGTCATCGACAATCGGAAGCTTTTCGACACGGGCTTTGCCAAGGATGTGCTTTGCTTCTTCCAGCGTTACGCCTTCTTTGGCAGTGATCAGATTTTTGGAAGTCATGCTTTCGCGGATCTTTTTAGTAAAGTCCTCTTCAAATTTCAGATCGCGGTTCGTTAAAATACCAACCAGCTTTCTGCCTTCTGTGATGGGCACACCGGAAATACGGAACTTGGCCATCAGCTCATTGGCATCGGCCAGGGTGTGTTCAGGAGATAAATAGAATGGGTCCGTAATGACCCCGTATTCAGAACGTTTAACCTTATCCACCTCATCTGCCTGCGCCTGGATGGACATATTTTTATGGATAATACCAATACCGCCCTGTCTTGCCATGGCAATAGCCATACGGTGCTCTGTCACCGTATCCATGCCGGCACTCATTAAGGGTACGTTTAGTTTAATCTTCTGTGTCAGATGTGTCGTGATGTCGACCTGATTCGGAATAACCTCAGAATATGCCGGAACCAGAAGTACGTCGTCAAAAGTAATGCCTTCACCGATAATCTTTCCCACGATTTCTTCCTCACTTTCTTTTAAATAGAATTTCATAAAAAGTTGAATATACAATTCGACAACTTACTATCGGAATAATAAGTTGTCGAATAATGTAGCTATTTAGTGTTTACCAGTTTAACAAATCATTCTTTAAAAGTCAACACACGAGATTATAATTAATACTTAACAGATTTATTAACACCACTTATTCCATATCCATTAAGATACCCGAAACGGTTCTGTTTATGAATCTGTAACCGCTCAGCAGGAAACGAAGGCTGCATTAATCCAGCTTAACCTTGCTAGGGGAATAATTAAACATATTTTTGAGCATCTTCTCGGATGGCTCAAAGAAGATCTTCACCCGACCGTTTGTACCGGCACCGATATAAATATATCTCTTTTTGGATTTATCCCTGGAAGAAAAGTCATAAACCTTCATCTCGCCATGCTGATACTGATCCAGCCAGTGTGACCCCTCCGGAGCTATCACCTCCAGCGATTCAAACTTGACGCTCAATTTTCTCTTTCTCCGGAAATCACCGCTTAACTGGTCAAAATCCAGATCTCCTGAGGTGAATATGTACTCATATTCCACCTTTTGGAAACGAATGATAAAATATTCAATGACCACAATGATCACCGCAAAAATAAACAGCCCGGGAAGTGCGGCAAAAAAGCCGAGCACAAATAATGCGACGATAATAAAAGTAATAATACCACAGATAACGCGGACGATAATATTGCCCGTCGTAATCTTCCTCTTTACGAGTACTTCGGAGAATACGTCTCCAGATGAACTAACCATATTTCTTTCCTCCAATAGATGCATAAATTCTTAAAATCTATTATACTTTATTTTTCCCGGAATATAAAGACCAAAAACTGAATATTTTCCTTAATTCGATAAATTTCATAAAAAATTTATAATCTGTGGGGCTGTGGGGGCGTTGCTTCGCGTAACCGGCTCCGCTTTGCCGGTTCGCGGCAGTCGCCAAAAAGGCGAGCCAGCTCCCCTTTTGGCTCGTTGCTTCGCGCAAAATAAAACTGCCGCCGGGTACTGAGTGGTACCACAGCGGCAGTGATATTATCTTTTATTTGAAACGGTTTTCCGTGATGGATTACATCATACCCATTCCGCCCTGAGGCATTGCCGGGGCAGCCGGAGTTTCGGATTTGATCTCGGCAACAACGGACTCTGTTGTCAGGAAGGTGGAAGCTACGCTGGTAGCGTTCTGAAGAGCGCTTCTTGTCACCTTGGTCGGATCGATGATACCTGCATCGATCATATCGCCATAGGTTTCCTTCAGAGCATCAAAACCAACACCAATCTCGCTCTCTTTTACTTTATTAACAATGACAGAGCCTTCCAGGCCGGCATTTGCTGCAATGTGGAACAGAGGTGCTTCAAGAGCCTTTAATACAACATTTGCACCGGTCTTTTCATCGCCATCAAGAGTATCGGCAAGTTTTGCAACATCCTTTGCTGCGTGGATATAAGCAGAGCCACCGCCGCAGATCACGCCTTCTTCAACAGCAGCTCTTGTAGCAGCCAGGGCATCTTCCATACGGAGTTTTCTTTCCTTCATCTCGGTTTCGGTAGCGGCACCTACACGGATCACAGCAACACCGCCGGATAACTTGGCAAGTCTTTCAAGTAATTTTTCTTTATCAAATTCAGAAGTTGTTTCATCAGCCTGAGTCTTGATCTGAGCAACTCTTGCTTTGATAGCTTCGCCATCGCCCATACCGTCAACGATGATCGTGTTTTCCTTCTGAACCTTAACGGATTTTGCACGGCCCAGCATATCCATGGTAGCATCCTTAAGATCGTAGCCCAGTTCTTCAGAAATAACTGTGCCGCCTGTAAGGATGGCAATATCTTCCAGCATAGCTTTTCTTCTGTCGCCATAGCCCGGAGCCTTAACAGCAACAACGGAAAATGTACCTCTTAATTTATTAACAACCAGAGTTGCTAAAGCTTCGCCTTCGATATCTTCGGCAATGATCAGCAGCTTAGCGCCTGTCTGAACGATCTGCTCAAGGATTGGCAGGATTTCCTGAATATTGCTGATCTTCTTATCTGTGATAAGGATATATGGATTGTCAAGGTTGGCTTCCATCTTTTCCATATCTGTGCACATATATGCGGATAAATAACCTCTGTCAAACTGCATACCTTCCACAAGGTCCAGTTCGGTCATCATGGTTTTGGATTCTTCAATAGTGATAACACCATCGTTTGTTACTTTTTCCATAGCGTCGGCTACCATCTCACCTACGGAATCATCGCCTGCGGAAATAGCAGCAACTCTGGTGATCTGGCCTTTGCCTGTGATCTTATGGCTCATTTTGGAAATAGCTTCTACTGCTGTATCCGTAGCTTTCTGCATACCTTTTCTTAAAATGATCGGGTTTGCACCGGCAGCCAGGTTCTTCATACCTTCGTTGATCATTGCCTGAGCAAGAACGGTTGCTGTAGTTGTACCATCACCAGCCACATCGTTTGTTTTTGTGGCAACTTCTTTAACGATCTGAGCACCCATGTTTTCAAACGGGTCGTCAAGCTCGATTTCTTTTGCAATGGTCACACCATCATTGGTGATCAATGGACCGCCGTAGGACTTGTCAAGCACTACGTTTCTTCCTTTGGGTCCTAAAGTTACTCTGACTGTATTTGCTAACTGATTCACGCCGTTTTCCAGCGCTTTTCTGGATTCTGCGCCATATTTGATCTCTTTTGCCATGATTGATTCCTCCTGAAAATTAGTTTGGTTTACTTAATGTCATTCAACAACTGCGAGAATATCGCCCTGTTTTACAATGATATACTCTTCGCCGTCCAGTTTAACTTCGGTTCCGGCATATTTGGAATAGATAACCTTAGAACCAACGGTTACCTGCATAACAACTTCCTTACCATCAACAACTCCACCAGGACCTACGGCAATAACTTCTGCTTCCTGTGGTTTTTCTTTTGCCTGTCCGGTTAAAATAATTCCGGATTTTGTTGTTTCTTCTGCAACTAACTGTTTTAATACAACTCTGTCTCCTAATGGCACTAATTTCATATCTAAATTCCTCCTTAAAGTGTCGATTTTTGTGTTATTAGCACTCACTCACATCGAGTGCTAACTGATGTAAATATAATATGTTTTTTGCTCTATTTATGCAACAGCAATATGATAGCAAAATCGCGATGTTTTCTAATATTTACTTGATTTATCTCTGTTTATCTCTCTTTTTCTCCGTTTTTTAATTTTTTAATCACATAAATGCTTACGCGCACCCGGTTCCGCTCCGCTAACCGGGTCGCGGCAATCGCAAAAAGCCGGCACTGTGGGTTTTTACTATTTATATACCACAGTGCCGGCTTCGGCGGGTTCAGATATTTTTTTGCAGCAGCTCTGCCAACTACCAGAGCTGTTGCGGTGATTTTTTATTTTCCCGGCTTGTAGGAGCTCTTTAAGGACACGATCCGGTTGAATACAGGATGCTCCGGCGTAGAATCTTTGGAATCTACACAGAAATAGCCCTGACGGACAAACTGGAAGCTATCTCCGCCCTTGACATCGGATAAATTCGGCTCCAAATAACATTCCTTCAATATGGTCAGGGAATTAGGATTCAGGTTCAAAGAACCGTCCTCTTTATTGTACACACCCTTTTCCTCATCGACCAGATTTTCATAAAGCCGTACCTCGGCCTTGATCGCATAGGGGGCGGCCACCCAATGAATCGTTCCCTTGACCTTACGGCCGTTAAAGCCACTGCCGCTGCGCGTTTCCGGATCATAGGTACAGTGAATCTCCGTCACCCTGCCATTTTCATCCTTCTCATAGCTTGTACAGGTCACAAAGTAGCCGTTCATCAGACGGACCTCATTGCCCGGGTACAGGCGGAAATACTTCTTCGGAGGCTCCTCCATGAAATCATCCCGTTCAATATAAAGCTCACGGCAGAACGGTACCTTTCTTGCGCCCAGCGCTTCATTTTCCTGGTTATTGACCACATCCATATATTCCACCAGATTCTCAGGATAGTTGTCAATAATCAGCTTGACAGGGTCCAGCACAGCCATCATGCGGCCCCGCTTTAGTTTCAGATCTTCGCGGATACAGTATTCCAGCATGGCATAATCCACGCTGGACTGGCTCTTGGATACACCCACAAGCTCCATAAACATTTTAATGGATTCCGGAGTAAATCCACGGCGCCGGAGCGCAGCAATGGAAACAAGCCGCGGGTCATCCCAGCCGTCCACAATACCATCCTCTACCAGCTTTTTAATATAACGCTTGCCGGTAATTACATTTTGCAGATAAAGCTTGGCAAATTCAATCTGCTTTGGCGGCTGCTCATATTCCAGCTCACGAACTACCCAATCATAAAGCGGACGGTGATCCTCAAATTCCAATGTACATATGGAATGAGTGATCCCCTCAATAGCGTCCTCGATCGGATGGGCAAAGTCATACATTGGATAAATACACCATTGATCGCCGGTGTTATGATGGCTCATACGGGCCACACGGTAAATGACCGGGTCGCGCATATTAATGTTCGGGGAGGACATGTCAATTTTGGCCCGAAGTACCTTGCTGCCATCCTCAAACTCGCCATTTTTCATGCGTTCAAACAAATCCAGATTTTCCTCCACACTGCGGTCACGGTATGGACTGTTTTTTCCAGGCTCGGTAAGCGTACCGCGATACTCGCGGATTTCCTCGGCTGTCAGGTCACAGACAAACGCTTTCCCCTTTTTGATCAGCTTCACTGCTGCATCATACATCTGTTCAAAATAGTTGGAGGCAAATAAAACTTCGCCGTCATATTTTGCGCCAAGCCATTCCACGTCCGCTATAATGGACTCAACGAACTCGGATTTCTCTTTTGTCGGATTGGTGTCGTCAAATCTCAAATTAAACTTACCACCATACTTCTGAGCCAGACCATAGTTTAATAAAATAGATTTGGCATGGCCAATGTGCAGATATCCGTTCGGTTCCGGTGGAAAACGGGTCTTTACCTGCGTATAACAGCCTTCCTCAAGATCTTTATCTATAATCTGTTCAATAAAATTTTTAGAAACAACTTCATTTTCCATATCCTGTTTCCTCCCTGAGTCAATTTCGTCCTTATATAATAGCATAGGTACCGTTATCAGGGCAAGAGAAAAATCATTATAACCATCCGGCTTCTTTAATTGCTTCTTAAATTGTTTAAAAATCATTCTTTTATGACATTCTTTTACACTCAAATATTTTTCAAAAAAAGTATTGACACTCATGGAAAAATGTAGTATATTAATGAAGCTGACTCGTACAGAACAGTAAAAGTTAAGCAAGCTGCCTTGGCTCAGCCGGTAGAGCGTCGCCTTGGTAAGGCGGAGGTCGGCGGTTCGATTCCGCTAGGCAGCTCGATGAAACCCTTGAATTTCAAGGGTTTTTTGTTTTTCATAGAAAAACCTAATCGTTGGATTATTGAATTTGACTAACCTTTGACTAACCTTTCTTCTATAATAAGACCTATCGAAATTTTGCAGTTGCACTATCAATAATTGCGATATGAACTTTATCCATAACCTCTGTGCATCCTCCATTTTCAGCCTCTCTATAACGTTTAGAAATTTGGTCCATTATAAAAAATGGTTACCTTATAAAGTAACCCTGCATCGTCTATTTTCTGGTTAATTGTAGATGCGTAACGTATTGACATTAATATAATGACGACAGGCTTCACGGCAGTAAGTCCTATTAATCAGAATTTCACCTCCTAGTATCTTTCTGGCACACTTGGATAGAATGTCATCGATTTTTTGTTGCATATTTGAGACATTTGATCCCCCCAAATTTCCGTTCCCTCTTTGTTGCAAATTTGAAAAAAATGTTTATAATTAATATTATCAGGGAGGTAAAAAAACTAGTTCTTATTATGATAATAAGTTTAAAAGTAATGGGGAAATTAATTCGCCATCAAAGGCGTTTTAATAAAAAAGCAAAAGAAAAGAGGAGAAGATTATGAAAAGGAAAGTATGTATGTTGGTGGGAGTTGCATGTACCTCTGTGGTACTACTGGGCGGCTGCTCCGGAGTTAGTCAAGAGGATTTTGATGCTTTAAACTCGCGGTACGAGTCAGTAAACTCACAATATGAATCGGTTAAGACCGATCTGTCCACCGCTGAAAGCAATCTCGTCTCGCTTCAATCAGATCTTAGCAAAGAGCAGGAAAATAATGAATCACTTTCAACTGCCCTGAGCGAAGTTGAAAATGATTATGCTGCCTACAAAGAGTCTATGGGTGAATATGAAGGACTTGCAGCCGCAGAAGTGGAAGCCAGACGAATCGAAGCAGAATCTATTGCCCAAGCCGAAGCAGAATCCAAGGCAGCTGCAGAATCCGAATCTTTAGCTGCTGCTGAAGCCGAGGCCAAAGCAGGTTATGAAACTGGAATTACATATAACCAATTAGCCCGGACACCAGATGATTATACAGGTAAATTGGTAAAATTCAGTGGCAAAGTCGTACAAGTTATTGACGGAACTGATGAAATCCAGATTAGATTAGCTGTAAACAGTAATTATGATACAATTCTATACTGTGGATATGACCCAAGCATTGTATCTTCAAGAATTTTGGAAGATGATATAATAACTATTTACGGAACTTCGGCAGGGCTGATAAGCTATCAGTCTACCATGGGTGGAACAATCACTATCCCTGCGATATATATTGATAAAATTGATCAATAAAAAAATTGCTTCAAATCACAATGATATAATACAAAAACCGCCCTGGTGCTGGAACACCGAAGCAGCTTAACATATTGACTAGCAATGTTATAGCCTTTTTACCGCACATACCGTCTGGGGCAGCAGGATATCGATACACTCCTGCTGCCCCAGCGTCTGTTTCATTATTAGATTTTGTATGTATATAATCTTATCTGACCATCCGGTCCTATATCCCCACGTTACTATACGCTATCCGGACTTTTCTCCTGCTCCCGAATTATATTTGTGTACGCCCTGATAATATCACTCATCATAAATGGCTTAGCGATATGGTCATTCATGCCACTGTCCAAACATTTTTGGATATCCTCGCGGAAGGAATTCGCCGTCATAGCTATAATAATCGTGCTTTTTGCATCGGAACGCGGAAGCGCGCGAATCGCCTGCGCCGCACTGTAACCGTCCATCACCGGCATCTGCACATCCATAAGAATTAAATCAAAGGAGCCCTCAGGCGCTTTGGAAAACCGCGCAACTGCCTCCTGCCCATTTTGAGCCAAGGTGACAGTCGCTCCCGAATCCTGAAGCAGGGCGACAGCGATGTCCATATTGATTTCATTATCCTCCACGACCAAAACATGGGCACCGGCCAATGCAGTCGCAAGATCCTTTTTCGGCTGAGTACGCTTTTGATCCGTCAATTCCGCCATGAGCGCAACAATATCTGAATGGAATACCGGCCGGCATAAGGTCGCATCGGCGCCGCACAGAGTGGCCGTATCATCCAGTTCGTCCTGATCATGCCCGGTTAAAATAATTTTAAGACCGGCATTTTTACCCTCTTTTCGCAGCTTTTCTGTAACCGGCTGCATCTCCCCGGAAATATTCCACTTTATAAAGCATAATTCATAGGGCGCTCCCTTTTGCCCGGACGTTTGTAGCATCTGTATGGCCGTCTCTATATCGGAGGCCCAGTCCACCCGAAAATCCTCCTTTTCCAGTATTTCCACAAGATGCGCTCTCAGTTCTGCTGCCTGATTGACTACAAGGACCGGCCGGCCGTTCCCGCAATGCTCGATCCCATCGCTGGCATCTCCCGGTGCAAAGGGCAGATCAACCGTAAATACACTGCCTTCACCGACTTTACTTGTGACATTGATCGAGCCGCCCATAAGCTCCACGAAATTTTTCGTAATCGGCAGTCCAAGCCCAGTACCGCCATACTGCCGGACAATCCCACTATTCTCCTGTGTAAAGGCTTCAAAAACCCGTTCAATATTCTCCGGAGCAATCCCCCGGCCGGTATCCCTGACTTCAAAGCGCAGCCATACGCTTTCCCCGTCGCAGCGCAGGGTTGCTACGTTCAGAACGACATGCCCCTGAGCAGGCGTAAACTTTACAGCATTTGAAAGCAGGTTCGTCAAAATCTGATTCAGGCGAAGCGCATCTCCAACAAAATATTCCGCAACCTCACCGCGAATAAATATTTGAAAATCGATCTGCCTGCTTATGGCCTGTACATGGAACACCGTCGTCAATGCCCGCAGTAGGCGGCCCAGATCGAACCGCTCCGAATGCAGCTCAATCTTGCCGCTTTCAATTTTAGACATATCTAAAATATCATTGATCAGGGAGAGCAGATGCGTTGACGAAAGCGTTATTTTATCCAGGCAATTGCGCATCCGTCCGGGTTCGTCAATATGATTTTTTCCAAGCTCGGCCATCCCCATAATACCGTTGAGGGGTGTGCGGATTTCATGGGACATCTGCGAAAGGAAATCGCTTTTGGCCCGGTTTGCAGTCTCTGCCCGCTCCTTTTCCATCCGAAGCAGCACATTGCTGCGCTTCTCACTGCGTCTCAGCAGCAAAAAGAAAAACAGTACGGTGGCAAATACGATAATAAAAATCCCCACACCTACAGCCACCATAAACTGACTTAAATAGACAATCTGATCGTTCACGGTTTCAAATGCCATGCTTGTTATCATATACCAGTCCGTTCCCTGGATCGGCATATAATAAAGATATACATGATGCGCGCCGATGGACAACAGCGTCAAACCGCTTTCATCCGCGTCGATAGCGGCTTTAAAAGACTTAAAATCATAACCATCGTCAAAGCTTGCCTGCTGCTCATAGACGGTGAACAGATTTGTTCCGTGTATAATATCTTCTGAAAAATTGCTTTTGATGACAAAATCTCCGTTTTTAGTGACAATATTCGTGTAGGAATTTGTTTCCGTCTTACTGTCCATTCCCAATCTTGCCCCTATATCAGATGTATGCAGCCCAATAATGACAGCGACCAACTGGCTGTCCTGAAATGGCAGGGGTGTTATTGTCGTACCCAGCAGGATCGTACTGCTTTCCCAAATGCTTTCATTGACAGAAATCAGAACTCCTGAATCCGTCAGCAGTCTGTCAAGGCCGGAAATCTTAGACATTGCAGGAACAGCGCCCTCCGGAGCGTAAGCGATTCCTTTGTCGCTGATAAATGCAATGTGCGTGAAAGCATTGTCGTTCTGAGACTGTACAAGAAAGCGTTTCAGACTTTCTTCACTCTCCAGGTCCTCCGCCGATATGGCATTGGTAATCGTTCGTATCTGAGAAAACTGACTGTCCAGATTCGTTTGAAAATGGCTGCTAATCTGTGTCGTCATCTCCTCCAGGTAAACGCCGCTGATATTGGTCACCGTGCGTTGGGATACGCTTTGGTATATTGTCATCGCAGAAACACAAAGGATTGCAGCGATCAGAAGCAGCGCTGGAATAAAAATCAACATTCTGCGCTTATCTTTCTTTTTTATGTGAGTTTTCATTGCGCCTTCATCCTTTCCGTCTGTGAGACCGCTTTAATCTTCCTGCGCCAAATCTTTGATTCTGCCTTCCAGTTTTACGTCCACCGTATAATCCCGATGCTGTTCAAAATACTGTGCCAGTGCATCACGGTAGGTCAATCCGGTTTCCTTTATCAGTGTCACGTTTCCTTTCGGGGTATCATCGTCATAATAATTGAGCATTGTATACCCGTCCCCATTGCCTTCCGCATAAGTCTTAGAACCGGCCATATAGTCCGTCACCGCAACCTGATAGCTCACATTTATATCCAGCTCTTTTCCATCAGGCGTTGTCACGCCTAAAAGCCGGCTGCCCGCCGGTTTGCTGCTGTCAAACGTATAATGGATGCCGGAAACCTGCAAAAAGCTTCCGTTGGGAAACTCATCCGTACAGGTAGACAGTCCGTTTTCCAGCATGGCCCGCAGTGTCTGCCCGTCCATTTCCAGAACAATGACCTTGTTTTCAAATGGACACACCACTTCGATATCCCCGCCATAGACAACGCCCTCATAAAAGCTTGCCCGTATTCCGCCGCCATTGACCACCGCAATGGTGGTACCTGAAGCCTCGGCAACGCAGTCTGCGATGAAATTTCCAAGCTCGGTTTCCTTGCGCCGGACATTAAAGTTTTCCAACAGCATATCATGGTCGACCATTCCAATAATCGAAAAATCATAGGTGGCATCGTCTGATCCATCAAAGTAAAAATTATCGATCGACTGCAATGCTTCTTCTACCGAGCATTGGCCAGCCAGAACATTCCTCACGTAGCCGCCCAGGTACTCCACGGTCTTGCTTGGAAATAATACATTGTAAATATATCCGGATTCCACATATTCTTCTACACCGCGTGGAATCAGATTTTCCTGCGGCAAAAAATCCGTCAGGCAGGACATACCTCCGCCCATATCTTCTATCAACGCCAACTGCCCCTCCTGTGTCGAAAGTAATTCCAATATACGCTTACAGGCGGCCTGTTTTTCTTCACTGATGCTATTGTTAATTCCTATAAACGCCGACGGAGAAAACAGAAACCATGGCTCATTTCCTTCATCACTGAAAAGCGGAAGCATCCGATAAGTATATGCCTCTGATGTGCCGTTGCTTACTTCTTCCTGATTGCCGGCAACACACTCATAATAGAAAGCGGAATCCCCAAAAGCTGCCGCAAGTGTACCATTGCTCAATCGCTTTTTACCGAGGACAGACCTCCTTTGACGGGTAACATCATCAGAATCCATGATGCCAGCGGCTATAAGGGCATCGGACAGGGCGAAGCTCTGTTCCCAGACACCGGTAAAGGTCGCCTGCTTATTTCTGAAATCTGCCAGCCACTTTACACCCTCCACAGTTCCCAGAAAGTCAGGCACCATGTTCCCCACGTAGAACATACCCACCTCCGTGTTGTAATCGCTCCTGATAGAAAAACAGACGCCATCTTCTCCGACGCCAAGCCCCTTTTCCTTTAATTCAGAAAGCGCGGCAACCATCTCTGCATTATTGGTTGGCAGCGACAGTCCGGCCTGTTCAAACAAAGTCTCATTGATCACGTATCCGCTGTATACACCGGGCAGAGGAATCATATAGTTTTTTCCGTCGGTTTTCCAGGCGTTCATTATGGTACCGTCATAGGCAGCACTGGCCCTCGTATCGCTGATGTCCAGTAAATAATTTTGCTCCAGATTGGAATCCGGCTGTGCTGTGATCACCAAATCCGGCCCCACGCCCCTGTTCAGGCGGCGGATCTGCTCGTCTGGGTAGGGCGTCATCTCCGTAATCAAATCGATATCTTCATAAGTGGACTCCACCAATTCCTCCACCTGTTTAAAATTCCCATTATATAAAATTTTGATCACGATTTTCTCATTCGGAGCTTGCTGGCTGCATCCTGACAATACCCCCGACAGTATAACAATGCTTATTATACATAAAATCCCCCTGGCTACACTGCGCTTCATACACTTATCTCCTCACATTTTTCTTTAAAAAGGCGGCCGGAGATTTTCCGCAAACCGCTTTCAACATAAAACGCCGAGCATCAATACTATGTCTCCGCGTGAATCAACCAAATATTTCCATCAGAAAAATTACTTGGTACCTCATCCATATATTATACTGTAAAGCATTCATACTTGCAACCCAAAATATATTTCTCTTTCACAGGTTACGGAAATCCGAAGTAAACGCATATTGTTGTATCCGGGAAAATTTATCAAATCATAACAGATGTTAAATAGAATAATTTCAGAATGATCGGCACATCCTATGTGCGAGGTGATAAAGATGGATATGTATAATAATATGATGCCCGTGGCAATGTTGCTGGCCCTTTCAGACGATGACCTGGCCAGAAATAATTTTTCCAATCTGACTGAATCCGAAAAAGAAGAAATCATCAACCGCGCCAAGGATTCCAAAAGCGATGAAGAGCTTAATATTATTCTCAATGAATTGTCTGTACACAATGGTTTATCATAAATAAAAGCCGCCATTACCGGGCGGCTTTTATTTCTATGCTTACTTATCGTGACGTTTTTGGTAAGTCCATAAGACTACTATTATCTCTGCTATTGCTTCTGATTCTCCAAGTACCGTCCATTTGCCTCATTCAGCGTTTCAAAATACTCTTCGGAGGTCATCGTTCCGAGGCAGAGCGCCTGTGCGTTATCTCTGGCCAGCGCCGTTGTCTCATCATCCATCAGCGATTCGAAGAACAGTGACGTACTCTTCACCTTTGCCATCTCATCATTCACAAGCTGCGTATAATGGGAGACGGTTTCCGGAGCCTGCGTTACTGTATATCCCTTGGATTCTCCACAGATCTCCATAGCCTTATTGCCCATTCTTGGAAATACATAGGCGCACCAGCCAGCCAGACGATCATCATATTTGGACTTTGCAAGAATCAGAGCGGAGCCGCAGTTCATGGAATAGGCATCCTGATCCTCTGCACCATTGGCCAGCTTTGGTATGTTGAAAAAGCCAACGTTTTCTCCCAAAGGATTTTTCTCCGGATCATTGAGCAGGTTTCCTACAATCCAACTGCCATCATAAATCATAGCGCACTGTCCGTTCATAAGCATATTTTCTGCATCAGAGTTTTCCAGGGTGATATAGCCTTCTCCAAAATATCCTTTATCCACCATGTCCTTAATGACCTCTCCTGCTTCCACAAAGCCCGGGTCATCAAATGGAATCTCGCCGATGCTTGCCTTATACATGGCGTCTGGCCCCATGGAACGCATAATATAGGCATTGATCAACCGTGTGATAGGCCATTTCTGTTTGCCGCCAAGGCCTATGGCGGTCATATCCTTACTCTTTAATACCTCGCAGATATTGAACATGTCATCCCAGGTCTGAGGTACCTCAAGATTATTTTCCTCAAAGATCTGCTTATTGTACCAGAAGCCCTCCAGGTTCATGCCGATGGGCAATGCGTGCAGTCCGCCCTGATTGCCTTCAAAGGTTTTAAGCAGACTTACGGCACCACTGTCAATACTGTCAAAAATGCCAAGCTTTCCAAATTCTGCTTCCACATCCACCACAGCATCCATATCAATCAGCGCCTGTAAAGGACGACCGGGGAAATAGGTAAACAGATCTGGCAGGTCATTACTGGAATTATAGATTTTTACCTGACGCTGGATGGCGTCACCGGTAATGACCTCCACCTCAAGTTCAATATTAGGGTCCACTTCATTTTTGTATTGCTCGGTCAGCTCTCGAAGTATTTTCACATTGGGATCTGTCTCCGGCCAGGTGGATAGAAAATGGATCACTCTCTTTTCAGATGTATCCAGGCTTCCCGGCTCCGGTGTTGTTGTCTCGTTTCCATTCCCGGCTGACTGTGCCAGTGCATTATTTTCATTATCTGATGTTTGTTTCGGTGCATTAGTGTCATTCCCGGCTGTCTGTGCCTTGGCGCCTCCCCCTGTATTCTGGCCGCAGCCAGCCAGTGCGGATATGAGCATGACGAGCACGCAAGCCATAGCAGTTACTCTTATCTTTTTCATAAATAATACCCTCCTAAGTACATTCTTTTTAACTGGGTTCTTATAGAACAACTTCACTGCGCAGTGTTTTTGTAAGATAAATGTATCATACGGCTTTACCTTAAAACAGGTATATTTTTTTAGATATTGTCCGTATTATTACGATTATTCCGAAACTCCTTGGGCGTCACTCCCACATGCCGCTTAAAGGCCTCGCTGAAATGCCGGTAATTATAATAGCCGACCTCCCTGCTGATTTCAACGACTTTTTCCCCGGCCAAAAGCCGCCGCTTGGCCTCCTCCATACGAATATCCGCCAGATATTGCAAATAGGAAACACCTGTAGTCTTTTTAAACAGCACGCTGAAATAGGCCGGGCTGATCTCCACTAGGTCCGCCAACTGCTGCAGGGTGATGCTTTCCTTATAATGCTTGAGCATATAGTCCTGGGCTTTTGCAATTTTATAGTGATATTCCCGGTTCTCCTCCACACGGCAAACACTCATAATTTTTAAAAACATTTCAATAAGATAGGTCCGGACCTCCTCGTAACGTGAAAAACCGGAAATAACGCTTAGAGGATTTTCTTTTTCCAATATATATTTTTTAACCCGGGTCCGCTGTAAAGTATCCATGGCGTCCACGCAACAATAGAGCATTTCCATGCACTCATGGATAAAACTATCCAGACCCATGCGCCCGGCATACATAGCATCCAGCGCTTCCCGCACAAGCCGCAGGATCTCCTCCTTATCCATCAAAGCCGTATTGTGGCTAATCTGATCCTTCCATGGCCACATATCCATACTCTTATCCTTAAGACTCCGGGCAAAGTAAAGAATCGGACCGCAGCCATAAAAGATGCAAAACCGCAGGGCATACTGGGCATGTTTAAAAGTATTGGCCAGGCTCCCCGATGCATTATCACTGCGACATATACCAATTTTCAACGGACAGCAGCCTTTGGCGGACATGATTCTGCGGAAGCTTTCAATGAATCGTTCTTCCTCTTTTTGCAGTTCCTGCTTTTTTATCAGAAGGATAAGCTGGCCATTATCACGATACGTATAGCAGGTGTCATGGCCTTTACCAAGCTCCCGGGCAGCTTCCTCCGCCCAGTAGAAGGATCGCTCTGTCAGCACCACATCCGTGACCGGCCGGCAGACCGCCACGGTATAGCTCTGAAGCTTCTCAGGAACGATTCCATAAAGCTGCAAATCAGTCTTTGGTACCGTTTCTTCCTGAACCACTTTTTTGAGCAAAGCCTGCAGCTCATTTTTACTCTGGATTTTACTGTTATTTTCCTGCTGTGTCCTCTGCTCCAAAATATCGCAGGCCTTTTTTAAAATGGCCTTAAACTCACCCACGTCAATAGGTTTTTCCAAATACCCCATCACTCCGTACGAAATGGCCCTTTTGGCGTATTGGAACTCACTGTATCCGCTGAGGATGATAAATATCGTATCCGGTCTGAGGCTGAGCGCTTCTTTTATCATTTCCAGACCGTCCATCCCCGGCATCCGTATATCTGTTATGACTATATCCGGCTTCCGCTTCCGTATCAATGCAAGTCCGGCCATCCCCTCCCTGGCAGTTCCCGCAATTTCCATATTCATCTCATTCCATGGCAGACTGCCAGCCATTCCCCGCAAAGCCATGATTTCATCATCTATTAATACAACCCGATACAAATGCTCACACCCTCCCCGGCTTTTCAATTCCGCAAAAATCCAGTTTTAAAGTGACCGTTGTTCCATGACCTGGAACACTGTGTATCTGTAGTTCATGCTTTTCACCATAAAACAGTTCCAGTCTTTTCATCACATTACTGATTCCGTAACCCGGGTGCTGAAGTGCTTCCTGGGTCATACCGCAGCCATTGTCCTCAATGGTTATGACGACCCATGAATTTTCCCTTTTCCCCGTCACATCCAGATAACCGCCCTCCATTTTGTTTTCCAGACCGTGGATCACGGCATTTTCAACAAATGGCTGCAACATCAGGTTCAGAATGGAAATCCCCTTTAAATCCTCCTCCAGAGCCAACGTAAATCGAAATTGATTGTCAAAACGCATATTCTGCAAAAAGAGATAGTCCTCCAGCAGGGCAAATTCTCTTTCCAATGTTGTCACCGGTTTGCCTTGATTTAGGCTGCTGCGCATAATTCTGGAAAGCTTTACAATCATAGCCGCCGCATCCTTATTTCTCTCCACCTGAATCATCCAGTAAACACAATCCAGTATATTATAAAGAAAATGTGGATTGATCTTTGCCTGAAGCTCCTGAAGCTCCGCATTCTTCTGCTGGACCTCCTGTATAACGATCCGTTCATTGAGAATCAGATTTTTATTGAGCATATCATTGAATTTAGTGCCGATATTGCCGATTTCATCATCTCCATAATCCCAATTTTGCTTCAATGCATCTCTGGGCGACACTGCGGCCATGGTAATAGACGTTTCCAACTGGGCCAGTGGACGGTACAGCGACCTTGTCAGGAGCAAAAAGAAGCCTATCATAAGTACACCTGTAAAAACAGATACAAGTATGATCGCACCCTGAAGCCATTTAGCATCCTGAAACAGCCCCTTACGTGAAATAACATTTACCAGCTTCCAGCCGGTTATATCATTTTTGGCCTCACTAATCACATAATCGGACCATTTCTTTTCATTACCGTCTCCAAAATAATGCTTTTCCAGTATTTCCCCAACAGCCGCATTCTCTCCACCCCACTGAAACACCATGGGCAGCCCCCGGCTGCTGTTATCATAAACAAAATAGCAGCTCTCCGATTTTGTATCCTTGAAAAAGCTCTCGAAAATCTTGCTTTTACGCACATTGACAATCAGCAGCCCTTCCATATTATCCTGAGTTGCATAGTTGAGAGATCGCATTTTCTTAACACAGGAAATTTTATCGCTATGCTCCCCGGCAATAACGTCGTAACCGATAAATATCTCCCGGCCATTAGCTTCCATCGCCTTTATGAACCAGTCTTCCTGAGAAACACTGCCGATACTGACACCCTCGGCCATCCGGTAGGAGAAGCCGCCGCGCCCATAAAAATAAACCTCGCCGTTCATATTCATAAGAATTACCGATTCCAGATCCGGATTGTCAAAAAATATCAGACTCATTTCATTGTCCAGAATATTCCAGTTTTTAAGACTGTACCCCTCATTTCCCTCCAAAATATCCATAATGGTCGGGTTGGCCAGCATATTCCTGCTGCTGCGGACCATTCCCACCAATACGTTGTCGATAAAATGATCAGCCGTGCTCAGACTGTTTTCCTGAGACTGGATATAGTTTTTGCAAATGACCGACTCCGACAATTTCGATGATATCGTACCGATCAGTACGATTGGCAGAAATGCGATTGCAGCCATGCTGACAAACAATTTGTTTCTGAATTTTTTCTGTTGAATAAAACTGCGCACAGCTTCCAGGACTCGTTTCATCGGCTCCCCCACCTTCTCTAACGTTCATATGTAAGTTTTATACTAACACAGGGGCTATATACTGTCAATTTTCGTCATGTTTCCATATATTTCCAACATACGCACCGACGGTTTTCAACATGTCAAAGCTGGCGCCATCATAATGCCCCAGAGCAATGGATGACACGCCACATTCACTGCTGACCTGCAGCCCATCACGGATACTGTCAGGCGTCGCTCCCGGCAGCACTCCGATGGCGCTGATAAGTTCCATGTCCTTTCCAAAGCTTTTCTGGACGGAACGAATCACCCGACGCTTTTTCTCCGCAGCGTCTTTGATTCCAAGATTTTCCGTATAACAGCAGATGCGCACGGAATCAAACGCCGGAGCCAGAGCCTTCCCCCAAAAACCGGCATACTCCGGATGAGAGGTGACATACATATTCAATCGATTGTCAATTCCCGGCCGTATCTTATGCACGCACTCACTAATTTCGCGATGAAAGGATGCAACACTGGCACATTTAAACTGAAACCACTTCTGGATGTCCGGATATTTCATCAGCAGCTCCATTAACGACATGTTTGTCTTATCAAAACCTGGCTCCTGTCTGTCCTCTTCCACAAGTACCAGTAATGACCTGCGTATAGCTTCCAGATTAAAGCCCATGGCTTTTGCTCTGGCCTGGCAGGATGGGCAGAAGCATCCGGAGGTAAGGATGGACGCCACGATCCGGGTCAGCGGCTGATGCTCCCTATCATATTCTGCCAGCAGATAAGTGGCCGGTGACGGATAGGGCATAATGCAGTTTAACACATAGTCAATATCGTAATTGGTCACAACATCGGTATACAGGTTTTTAGCATATTCACGAAAATCCGGGTGATTCATACATGGCACCCTGTGATTTTCCCCGATATGGGTCACCGTCAGCGGCTTTCCAAAAATATCAATCTGGCACACATCCGCCAGCTCATGCTCAAGCCTTTTCCCGTCGATCAAGGTATGGGAAAACTCCATCCCCACCTTCATGTTTCGCTGTCGCGCTTCCTTAACAAGCAACGCCAGCCAATCGGTTCCCTTCAAAAAATTCCGTGGCTCTGCCGGAACAATTCTGCCGTAATTATGGGCATCCACATGCCAGTAAGCGACAGAGTCCTCAGTCATATATTCCTTTCTCGCCGGATTATGTAAAAAATCCGTATTTTCCGGCCATGGGTGACGCTCCTCATGCATCAGGGCAACGAGATAAACCGAATTCACATGAGCCATACCCTCAAGATTATCAAGCACGGCCTCCACGCTCTCATCGTGCATATCCCAGGCGTAAACGCTGGCCCCAACTTCCTTAAACGGATACTTATTCATCAATTCTCTTCTTCCTTTTCACTTTGTTCGATAATATTCCGGACACACCTCAGGCTAATATGACTTCGATTTCCGACAACACATCCTCCAGCAGCTTTATGCCGCTGGCCCTGACATTATCGATCAATTGCTCCGGCTTACTGGCCCCGGCAAGGATTGTAGATACTTCCTTTCTACGCAGTATCCATGCCAATGCCAGTTCAGCCATAGTCAGGCCAATATCACCTGCCAGAGCCTCCATCCGATAAACCCTGTTCAGATTTTCCTCCGTCAGGCAGCCTACGGCTTTGATCACCTGTCCGGCGGTGGGATTGGCGGCCCGGCTGTCCTTTGGCAGATCATTCACCGAATGGTAGCGCCCGGCTAAAATTCCCTGTGCCAAAGGAAAATAAACGGCACAGCCTAAACCGTCTCCGGCAAGTGAAAAGGAATCTGCCTCTGCCCTCCGGTCAAACATATTGTACGGCGGCTGCACGACTTTAAAACCTGTCCTGTTTTTACCTTCTGCAATGGCATTCGCCCTTTGGACCGCCTCCACCGGCCAATTACTGATTCCCGTGTAGAGAACCTTCCCCTGCCGGACAAGCATATCCAGAGCATCCATTGTTTCTTCTACTGGTGTATTTTCATCATAAAGATGCATATAGTAAATGTCGATATAATCCGTTTTAAGACGTTTAAGACTGGCATCACAGGCTTCCAGCAAATGCTTTCTCGACAGGCCCTTACCATTGGCATCCTCTGTTACGGAATATCCCGCCTTAGTGGCCAGCACATAGGAGCTCCTCCGGTATCCGGACAGAATATCCCCCAACAGCTCCTCCGCACAGCCGGTTTTTCCAAACTTGTTTCCATAGACATCTGCCGTGTCAAAGGAATTGATCCCCAGGTCAAATGCCGTGTGGACACAAGCCTTCGCAGTCTCAAAGCCATTGGCCTGCCCGTAGGTCATATAGCTACCTAATGAAATTTCACTGACCATTAATCCTGAATTTCCAACATTTCTGTACTCCATAATTACTCTCTCCTTTTTTGTTGTCGTCAACCCTTGACAGCGCCCTCGGTCATCCCCTTGATCACCTTTTTATTTAACACGATATAGACGGCGATGGTCGGCACGATAACCATGGTGATGGCTGCAAAAATCGGCCCCCAGTCCTTATTGCCAAACTCATTCTGAAAATAGAGCAGGCCGGTCTGAAGTGTTTTCAGTGATGACGAGCTGATAAATGTCATGGAAAATATTAAATCATTCCATATGGTAAAAAAGCTGACCACAAGTACGGTGGCCACAGCGCTTTTTATCATTGGCATAATGACCTTCAGGAACATTTTGTAAATATTGCAGCCATCCATCACTGAGGCCTCCATAATCTCACCAGGAATGGAGCGGATATAGCCCGCAAACAGATAGATAGCCAGTGACATATTAAAACCGATATATGTTATCATCAGGCAGAATCTTGTGTTGATGATCCCGGTTTTATTGTAAATAGTAAAGAGCGGAATCAGCACCATTTGCACCGGGATCACGATACCCATGGAAAACATAAGCATACATAGACTGGCCCCCTTCCAACGCAGCTTTATTAAGCCAAAGGAAATCATCGCGGCAAAGATGACCACAAAGGCCAGGGATACAAAGGTCGTAATAATACTGTTTTTGTAAAACACGCTCATATTACCGATAGTCCACGCATCCACATAGTTTTTCCAATAGAACCCTTCCGGCAAAGCAAATATAGGGTTGGCCGTAAATTCCAGCGGTGCCTTTAAAGATGCGGCCACCATCCAGAAAATTGGGAATATCACGATCACCATGACAAGTGCAACAAGGATTTTTAATGGAATAGATTTTAAGATTTTCATATGCTTCACCTCACTGCTCTTTTTTGTTGATGATCCGGTTGACCACCGCCACAATAATGATACATTCCAACATAATAAATACGCCGATAACGCTGCCATAGCCATACTTATTAAAGTTAAACGCCGTATCATACATATACAACGACAGCGTATAGGTGGACTTGGCCGGACCTCCGGCGGTCAGGGCCAAAACCGAAGAAAACACCTTCAATGTACTGCTCAGACTGTAGATCAATGCGGTGCCGATGACCGGCCGCATCAACGGCAGTGTAATATAGCGGGCCAGCGTAAAGCCCCGGGCTCCGTCGATTTTTCCGGCTTCAAGCAGGTTGGCCGGCACATCCACAAGCCCGGCATAGAGGATAATGGCATAAAATCCCATTGTCATCCATACATCCTGTACGCAAAGCGCTCCCAGCGCTGTGGACGGCAATCCGATCCAGGCCTGAATATACTGCTCAAGGCCCAGCATATCCAGCAAACTGTTGATAAGGCCATAGGTCGGCGCAATATCATAAATTTTTGAAAATAACTGCCCCACCGCAACGATGGGCAGCACAACCGGCAGGAACGTGATGGTACGCGCCAGTGTTTTGCATCGTTTAATCCCATACGTAAACAAAAAAGCAAGCCCAAGCCCAAGAATCATCTGAAAAGCCGTCACGGTTAAACAGTATTTTAATGTGATTATAAGGCTGCTGCGAAACTGCCGGTCCGTAAATAACTGCAGATACCCGGAAATGCCCCGGAATTTAAAGCTGATACCAGGCGCACCCTCAAAAAACGAATATACGATGGACCATACCACCGGTATCATTACAACAAATAGATAGACCACGGCTCCGGGAATCATAAACACTCCAATCGCCTTTTTGCTGCTTAATATACGGTTCATTTGTCTCCCCCTTTCTTTCTGAACCTATGGTATCATTTTGCAGGCGGGAGTTACAGGCATTTTATTTTAGAAAATGTCCTCATTTTTATGATTCGTGTACGAAATGCACAAAATCCCCGGCTCTATTTCAATTCGCCGGGTTGCGGCGGTCGCCGCAATGACAAGCCAGCTTGCTTTGTGGCTCGTCGCTTCACCCACCCGGCTCCATTTCATTCCGCCAGGTCGCGGCGGTCGCCGCAAAGGCAAGCCAGCTTGCCTTTGTGGCTCGTCGCTTCACCCACCCGGCTCCATTTCATTCCGCCAGGTTGCGGCTCGTCGCTTCGCGCAAAAAGCCGCTGCACGGCATTGCGGGGGTTCAAGGGTTTTCTCCTTCTTGTTTCGCAATGTTATACAGCGGCTTTGGGTGGGGTTCATCGTTAATAACGATTTCCGTATTTTATTTTTTTCACACTTTGTGTATTCCTCTATAATAGAACTTTTTATCTATGCATTGGCGTTTTACGTCATATTTTTCACCCGCTGCATCACCGAATAAAGCGGCTTAAAAAGTACGAGGGCCACGACGAAATTCCCCACGCAGTGGAGCAGGTCAAAGATAATCCCGCTAACCCAGTTGGCCACACCGGCATAAAAGCCTCCGACTACAGCATAAGGAATGGCGCACAAAAGGCCAAAGGACAAGCCGAAAATTGCCGATATCACCGCCCAGAACAAGGGCTGGCGCTGGCTGCGCAATAACCGGACGATGATATACAAAATAGTCCACACGTATAAATAATTCACCCACCAAATACCAAATCCATAAATCAGCCCTTCCAGCAAGGCAAAAATATAAATACTCAACAGAGCTTTCCGCTCAAATACAATGGTGCCGGTTATAATAAGTATGGACACCAGCTCAATATTGGGCAATACCGCCAGCGCCACCTGTGATATAAGCATTATGGCCGCCATCAGCGCGGCTACAACAATATCCCTTGCCTTCAGCATAAATTCTTATCCCTTCGTATATTCGATGGAAAATACATCGCCGTCGGAAACCGGCTGCTGGGTGATCCCGTAATTGCAGTACTCTCCGTTGATAAAAAAGCCCCAGTAAGCGCCATCTATGTTATAGTCGGCTGTTTCACCATTGACAGTACTTACCATATATCCGGTGGCATCCTCCGCCCCATCATAAGTCAGACCTTCCGCTTCATCCATGACCTGCCGTAAAAATTCCGCATCCGTTTTTACCACATAACTTTTTTCTTCACCAGCCATGTTGATAACTTTAATGGTGACTTCCTTGGAACCCTTTTGTGTGTCCGGTTTAAGGAAAATGTAGGCGGCCAGAACGACCACCGCTAAAATTATTAAGACGCCGATGCCGATTAGCAGCGGCTTTTTTCTGCTTTGTCCCTTCATAAAAATATCCCCGCTTTCGTAATTATAAATTAATTTGTTTCTTCACCCGGCCCGGCACCCCATGGTCGCCGGATAATGTACCGTTTGTGCATCTCCTCTCAGGCATTTCCAATAGGAATCATTGGCCCGGCTTTGCATCTGCACTATTTCAATTATACATAACCTGCAAATAAAGTATGTGAAAAATTATAAGTAAATTTGTCATAAATTTGTATATGGATTACTTTTGTTTTTTATACACAACCCAAAAGCAGGAAATCTTTCAATTCCCTGCTTTTGCCACTGAACTATATATTTGTAAATGCCATTGTCATCGTAAAAATCTGCCATAATTTTGCCGATCATCGATAATATATTCAATCTTCACACATTCTTCATGTTCCTTGATTTGAAATACAAACCAAATATGCGGCCAGAAATTCAATACCCTATACTTATCGGGAACATATCTCAATCGAGCACATCCAATCAATGGCGTGTTTTTAAGAAATTCAACTTTTTCATCAAAAGAATCTAAAAGACTTAAAGCACATTCTTCACCATTGTCCTGATAACAAAGAATCACATAATCTTCCAATATTTCTTTTGCCATTGGGGAAATGTCAACTCTGTACATAAGCCTTCTTCTCCTTGATGGCAGCACGAAGCTTCGAACTAACATCTTTGGCAGAAAAGTCAGCAGCTCCCAGCCGCCTCTGCTCCTCGACCTCTATTAGCCTTTCTCTTAATTCCAATTGCTTCTCCCGATGATCGTAAGCTGCAATATCCATAACAACTAAATCACCTTCTCCGTTCTTAGTTAAGAACACGGGTTCCTGAGTTTCTTTACAAAGCTTTGATATATCATTATAATTCTGTCGTATGTTTGCAGATGGTTTAATTAAAGTTTGCATAATAGATGCCTCCTTCATAGTAATATTATAATCTAATCATATATAAATTATACTATTATTTAAGTTGGAATACAATACCCCGATCATCTTGTTACTTAATAACAGCACCGAAGGGTAACAGTTCAGAGGGGCCGAAGGTTACCTATTCAGC
This sequence comes from Lachnospiraceae bacterium, assembly GCA_902363555.1. Lineage (GTDB taxonomy): Bacteria > Bacillota > Clostridia > Lachnospirales > Lachnospiraceae > Catenibacillus. The sequence goes on from CABJAM010000005.1 coordinate 155,073, forward strand.
CAACGTCTGAACGCCCCCACAGGGATCTTCGGCCACCACCATAACGCTGCTCTGTCTGCGCGACCGTGCCAGGTCCGTCTCCACAAGCCCCCACGCGCAGCCCAACGGTATCAGGCAGGCAAATGCACTGTAAATGGACCACCAGCGCACAGCCAGCAGACCACCCAGCACGCCCAGGTGGAAAAAGGCAAGTGTTGCCGTATAAAACAGCGCTTTTTCCTTTTCCTTACTGTTTTTCGTCCGTATATACTCCGTCCATCCAAGAACCATCTGCTTCAGGTTATTGGTGGAAAATATCGTTGCACTGTTATATCCCCTGGCACCGCTGAAATTCCCCCACTGAAAAGCTGTGATAAAAAAGATGGGAAGCAGAGCGATCATATCATTCATCTTTGCCGGAAGCAATCCTGCAATCATCAAGCCTGCGGCCTCCACCAAAAGACAGATTCTCCGCGCATCGCTTTTAATATACTTGGGCAGTAAAAATGCTGCCACTATGGCCACTACAAAAACAGCTAATGCCAGCAGCCGGGCCACAATCTCAAAAGCACTGCCACTCTTCCAGTGAAGGATCAGATGAATCAGATTCGCCGTCTGAGCCGAACCGAAATTACCACCTCGGAGCAGTATGGCGTAGGCGCCTAAAAATCCACCCACGAAGCACATATTGCAGTGGAGCAAAATATCCATATCCTGTTTTAATCTTTTCATTTTTATCACCATTATATTTATTAAAATTACAACGCAGGAGGCCATCACCCCACAAAATTTACATTATCATACGACCTGCACGTAAAATGCGCAGACCTGTCTGAACGTTTACTAAGCTCAAACTTTTACTCACTGTTAAATAGAATAACATATTGACGAAATAATGTGAAATACATATAATATATACATCATCATACTTGAAAGGTATCATAGTCATGGAATTAAGGACCCTTAAGTATTTTCTTGCGGTTGCAACGGAATTAAATATCACCCACGCCGCCCAAAAACTAAACATATCCCAGCCGCCCCTGAGCCGCCAACTGGCACAACTTGAGGAGGAGCTGGGTGTTAAGCTCTTTATCCGAGGAAAGCGCCGGATACAACTGACCGAGGAAGGTAAGTATCTGGCCCAGCAGGCTGAGAATATTTTAAATATGGCAGAGCATACCACACAGCAGCTTGTCCAGATGCAAAACAATGCCGTCCGGGGTACGCTGGCTCTGGGCGTCACCGAAACATGCAGTGCAAATATACTGTCTGCTATATTACCGGAATTTTCTAAGCAGCATCCGATGATCAGCTATGACATCTGGTCCGGCAGCACCAATGATGTATGCCAGCGTATCGAACAGGGTGTGGCAGACATTGGCATTGTCCGTGATCCGCCCCAGCTGAGCAGCTTTGATTCACTCTATCTAAAAGACGAGGCTTGGATCACCGTCGTTGGCCGCAGCCATCCGCTGGCACAAACGGCTGTGATCACATTGGAACAGCTCTGCTGTGAACCACTGTTCATCCCCTCCCGGCAGCCGCTGAAAACTGAGATCCAGCAATGGTTTTCCACGGCCCCAAAAAGTGCTGCTGTCATGGGATTTTACAACCAGATTTCCAGTATCATCCCGCTCATCACTCAAAATATGGGGGCCGCCATCTGCCCGGAATCCGTCCGCCGGTATACCGACGACCGGCAGGTGGCTTATTTAAAAATCGAAAAGCCGGAACATATGTCCCGGCTTTATATGATCAGCGCCCGCAATAAGCTGCTGCCGGCAGGCGGCAAAGCTTTCTGGAATTTTGCAGAAAAATATATTTCAGACGTAACCGCTCCTATGTGAATACGCGCTAAGAGTTTTTACTGCTGTCAGGAACCTGCGCTTCCATACCATAAATCACTCTTAACTTTTCCACCCCATTAACCAATGATGTTTCGTGCAGTGGATAATACTTTTTATACAACTCCTCCGGCGGGATCGTCTCAACAATATTTTTCGACCGAAGACCATATTTCCACTGCATATAATTATAAATATCCGCCATCCAGTCCAGAATAAATTCATCATAATCCCGGCTGATTTCCGCGTCCGAAGCTACTGTAATACCAAGCGTTGATAAAATCTGCTTCGGTGTTTTATTAAGATATAATGGATTTCCCATATCCATAAGCTGCCTGTATTCACACTTCATATACTCACGTATTCGATCAAATATATTACTGCAATTTCTTGCCATCAGGCGAAAAAGATATCTGTTTTTTTGTAACATGCTATCCAGGTAACACTCGTCGTATGCAGGAATTTTACTCATAGAAACCGCCCTCCCGGTAGTAAATCAATCGATTTTGTACAGCATATCTGGCCGTAATCCCCGGCACCTGAAAATCAGCTTACTCGCAAACAGCCGGCGCAATCTTTTACGATTACGCCGGCTGAAAATTTTTAGAGGAGTTCTGCCGCCTGCGCGGCTATTTATCTATGGCACGAAATGTGCCGGTACACATTTATCATTTTTAAGCCCGTTTGGATAATACATCCTTTTCGTAGCTGACTACGTCCTTGAACCAGTCTTCCTTGGCAGGAACGCCGTTGATCTCGCAGAAATAATTCCAGACATCAGCGAACGGATAGAATTTAAGTTCCTCCTGCATCATCATCAGCTCAGTAAAGTTGCCCTCATTTTGAAGAGCTGCCAGCTTTTTGTTTGGTGTAAGCATGGCGTACATCAGCGCTTTCTGCATATTTCTCATACCTACAACCCATGCGCTGACACGGTTAATGCTGGCATCGAAGAAGTCAAGGCCGATGATCACCCGGTTTAAAGCGTCATTGCGGACGATTTCCTTGGCAATTTCCTTTAATTCATCATCAAACAGCACTACGTGGTCGCTATCCCAGCGCACTGGACGGGTTACATGGAGCGCAAGCTTCTCATTGAACAGCAGCATGGACGGAATCTTATCGGAAACCATCTCTGTTGGATGATAATGGCCATTATCCAGCAGACATAAAATGCCATTCTGAGCAGCATAATTCATATAAAATTCATGGGAGCCTACGGTGTACGATTCCATACCGATACCGAAAACCTTGGATTCCACGGCTACGAGAACCTTGCTCTTATCATAATCAATGGATAATATCTGATCCAGAGAGTCCTTTAGGCGGGCTCTCGGCGCCATACGATCCGCCGGGATATCCTTATAGCCGTCCGGAATCCAGATATTTACAAGGGAAGGCGTGCCAAGCTCTGTGGCAAAATACTCGGCAATCTTTAAGCAGCACTTGCCGTGATCGATCCAAAATTTCCGTATTGTTTCGTCAGGACTTGAAAGTGTAAACTGTTCAGCCAATGGATGGGAGAAATATGTCGGATTGAAATCCAGGCCAAGCCCGCGTTCTTTTGCAAATTCAACCCATTTTGCAAAATGCTTGGGCTCCAGCTTATTTCTGTCAGCCTTCTCGCCATTCTCGAATATAGCATAGCTGGCATGAAGGTTGATACGGTGCGTTCCGGGAATCAGACTTAGGGCCTTGTCAATGTCTGCCATTAATTCTTCTGGTGTTCTTGCCTTTCCAGGATAATTACCCGTGGCCTGGATACCTCCGGAAAGCTCACCAGCACCTTCAAAACCGCCTACATCATCGCCCTGCCAGCAGTGCATAGAAATAGGAACACTCTTTAAAGTTTCAATAACCTCATCCGTATTGATGCCAAATGCAGCGTAGGCCTCTTTGGCAGCTTCGTACTTTTCTTTGATCGTCATTTTTATTACCTCCACTTAATTTGTTATGGTTTTGTTAATTATTATGATTATATAAGGCCAGAGCGTGTCTGTAAATCACTGCCCGCCCTAGCGAATGTTGATCCAACATCAGGGCTGGAATGTTTTTACACCAAAGGAAGCAAATATGCAGTTTCTCGCATCACCGAGTGATTTGAACACACCGTCCTTTAACATCTGCGCCGTCAGATTTCCGATGGCTGTGGCCTCCGTAGGGCCTGCATAAACGATCTTGCCTGTGGCTATGGCCGTGAGTTGATTCAGATAATCCGCATTGGAGCCGCCGCCCACAATATGTATTTTGGAATAATTGCGGCCGCTGATCTCCTCGATCTCCTTTACCGTATCGCCATAGCTGTCAGCAAGGCTCTGATAGATGACCGTCGCCAACTGCCCCGGCGTTTCAGGCACCGGCTCACCCTTGGCCGTACAATAATCCTGGATGGCTTTGATCATATTTTTAGGAGCCAGGAAACAGTCGTCATTCACATCGACCCGGGAAGGAAAATCTGTATTCTCCGCAGCCATTTCACAAAGCTTTGCAAAGCTGTAGGCGTCATTTAATTCATGGCGCACAGACTGGATCATCCAAAGGCCCATAATATTTTTCAAATAACGGAAACGATAATCGTAACCGCCCTCATTGGTAAAATTCGCTTTCATGCTGGCCATGGAGCAATCAGCGTCCATGCGCTCAATCCCCATCAGCGACCATGTACCGGAGCTGATATAAACAGCGTCATCACTGTTGGTCGGCACACTGAGCACGGCGGAACCGGTATCATGGGTCGCCGGAAGTACCACCTGGCAGTTATATCCAATGCGCTGCTGCATTTGCGGAAGAAGGTCACCCACCACATAGCCCGGCATCTGAATCTTTTCAAAAATATGTTCATTATAGCCAAGCATTTTTATCAGCTCAAAATCCCAATCCTTCGTTTCCGGATTTACAAGCTGGGTCGTCGTGGCGTTCGTATATTCCGTAGCCTTATTGCCCGTCAACACAAAGTTCAGATAATCCGGGATCATCAGCATGGATACGGCTTTTTCCAAATGCTCCGGATTTTCCTGTTTTACAGCCATAAGCTGATAAATAGTGTTAAATATCTGTTTTTGTATACCTGTACGGCCATAAAGGTCCTCCAGGGAGATCACGTCATAGACGCGCTTATCCATGCCTGTGGTACGGCTGTCGCGGTAGCCAACAGCATCTCCAAGAATGTCGTTATTCTCATCTAAAAGCACAAAATCCACAGCCCATGTGTCAATCCCCACACTTACGGGAATTTTGCCAATTTCGGCACACTGCTTCATTCCGAGAATGATATTCTCCTTTAAATTCTCAATATCCCAGCACAGATGCCCGTTTTTTTCCTTCATGCCATTGTCGAAGCGCCAGACCTCCTCAAGGATCATCTTACCCGCTTCCATATGGCACAGGATATGACGACCGCTGGATGCACCGATGTCAATGGCTAAATAATACTTCTCCATTTTATCCTCCCCTGTGTTCTGAATTTTGCGGTACGGATTGACTTCCGTACCTTTTTGATAATGTCATTATAATTTGTCGAGGATTCCCGAAGGGAATCCTTGACCTGCTTATGTATCAACGTAATTCATATTATAGCGCAACCAGGCATAAAAAATAAGGACGCTATTTTTATAAATTAGCGTCCTTATTTGCAATTTCAATCAAATACCGCCATTGGGCGCAAACGACTTCACCGCAGCTTCAAAATCCTCCGACTCCCCATATAAGTCACCATGAAATACAGCGCAAATACCACAGTAACCAATCCAGCCGCAAACACTACCGTCTGGGTGATCGTCCACACAGACATATAGGGAATGTTCACATATGAGCCCCCGATAATAAATCCGGAACAAACAAGCGCAAGGATGAATGGCAGTCCAAAATACACCTTTAATTGCATCCACAGGGAAGTTTTCATATCCTTCTCCTTTGTTCCAAGCCGTCGGAGCAGATCATAACGCTGTTCATTATCCGCGGACTGTGAAAGCTGCTGTAATGCCAGCACAGCACCGGCAATGATCAAAAAGGTAATCCCAAGATAGACACCGATATAAGTAAATGTCAGATTCGTGGATGTCATTTCAACTAAAATATCTGTACCCGTTGTATAAGAAAAAATCATAGGTGAGTTCAGATAAGCGTCTCTTAGCGCATTATAGGAATCCTCATTTTGAAACGTTCCGCACATAGCCAGCCAATCCACCGTCAATGTTTCAGCGACAGACTGGGGAACGATCAACGTGCAATCGGACAAATAATTATTATCAAAATAAACGTTATCGTGATACGGCTGGCCAGAAAGCGTCAGTGTCGTACCATTAAAATCCAAACGGCCATCCGAAGTGCTCACGTAATTTTTCACCCGCTCTTCGTTCTCATCACCATTATAATTAATAGTAAAATGCCCCTCCTCAAGCGCGATCGGATCTATGCCCTGAAGCTCCAGAAGCCGGTTATAATCATCCACGCCGAGAATCGTCAGCGGATACGGCTTATTCGTTCCATCAAAATCAAATGTTGTGCTTCCAAAAATAGTACTGAGGATACCCTCCGCCTGGTAAATATTAAACGAAACGGACGCTCCCACATATTCCGACAGATCAAAGCCCCTGTCGGACAATATCTGCCCGACCGTAGCTCCTTCCGGATTACCGCCGGCTTCGGACGCTTCCATCCGCATACTAATATCATAAGGTGCCATCCGCTCCACACCTTTAATAATATATTTGCCGATACCAAGCCCCAAAGCCATGGTCGTTATGGACAGACATATGAGCATACTGACCACGCCAATGGACAGGCCCGCCGCTTTTAACCGGCTGCCCAACTGATTCACGACAAAGATATTCAGCCGCCGGTAATAATAATTTTTATTTCCCTTACAAAGTTTCACATAAAATCCGGCCACCGATATGCAAAACAGCAGGGTTCCCGCCATCATCAGTCCAATTCCCACAAACAGCCAGCGGAAAAACTGGATATTTGTTCCCCAGAAAACAACAGCGCAGCCAGCTGCCAAAAGTGCCACTGCCACAATAAATAACAGGATATCTCTGACTTTTCCCCCGTAACTCTTCTCGTTTTTCTTGTGTGCATTGATCAGATCGATGAGCTGCATTTTATTGACTTCCCGCACGTTTCGGCGATATACGACCAGAAACATAAAGCCAAAGAAAAGGATGGATGTAATAATTGCCCGAGATGACAGGACAAAATGATAATTTTCCACACCTGCCCCGATGATCTTTGCAGTAATCAGGGAAAGCCCCTGAGACAAAACGACGCCCAGCACCAGTCCGGCTGCCAGGGAAGCACCGCCGATCACGCATGTTTCACGCCACAGCAGCGTTCCGATATCCTTCTGTTCCATCCCCAGCGTCATATAAATGCCCATTTCCTTTTGCCTGCGCTTTAACATAAAACGATTGGCATACACGACTAAAAAGCCCATGATCAGACAAATAAACACAGATACCCCCGCCATCATTCCCGCAGAAAATGACAGATAGCTTAAACTATCAGGGATTCCCAGTGCAGCAAACTGGGCCTCAATGGAATTAAATGTATAAAACAAAGCTACCGCCAGCGTCAGCGTCAGAAAATAAATCTGATAATCTCTGGCATTTTTCTTCACATTTTTCATGGCCAGCTCGTGAAGAATGGCCTTGCTTCCGGATAACGTCCTGCCGCTCATCTCTACGTTTTCAGATCGCATGGCTCTGCCCTCCTCCCAAAAATGAAACGACCTGCATAATTTCATCGAAGAAATATTTCCGCGAATTATTGCCGCGCACAAGCTCGTTAAAAATCTTTCCATCTTTGATAAAGAGTATCCGTTTACAATGACTGGCCGTAAATGCGTCGTGGGTAACCATCAGTATGGTGGCTCCCATCTTTTCATTCATCATCTGGAAGCTTTCCAGCAGCATCCCCGCAGACTTGGAATCCAAAGCGCCGGTCGGTTCATCAGCCAGTACAAGCTCCGGCTCCGTCACAATGGCTCTGGCACAGGCCACCCGCTGCCGCTGCCCGCCGGACATTTCATAAGGATATTTATTCATAACCTCCATGATCCCCAGCGTCTGGGCCACGGCCTCCACCTTCCGTCTCACATTCTTTGGCGCCTCCCCCTTAATGGCCAGCGCCAGAGCGATATTATCCCGGGCGGTAAGTGTATCCAGCAGATTAAAGTCCTGAAATATAAATCCCAGAGCCTCACGGCGGAACTTTGACAGCTCCTGCTTATTCAATGTGGTAATATCTGAATTTCCTACGTAAATGTGTCCGGCCGTCACATTATCTATGGTAGAAATACAGTTTAAAAGCGTCGTCTTTCCGCTTCCGGACGCCCCCATGATTCCGATATATTCTCCGCGCTCCACCTCAAAACTAATATGATTGACAGCCTTTGTAAGACTGCCTTTATTTTTATAAAATTTATCCAGATTTTCAACTCTTAAAATCGTATCCATGGAAATTGCCTCCTTCATTTGATAAACCAAGTTTACCACAAGTATTCCCAGGCATCCACGGATTTACCTAACAGTAATATTACATTTTTGTTATATTCATAATTATTTATTGTGCCGGACCGTGCACGTCATTTGTGGTTTTCATATAAAGGCGGATCATCGTTCCTTCTCCCAGGGTAGAATCCAGCTCTATTTTTATTCCCATCTTATCACACAGACATTTACACAGATAAAGGCCCATCCCTGTGGACCCTTTATAAATACGCCCGTTCTCGCCGGTAAAGCCCTTTTTAAAAACGCTGGCTACATCCTGAGAAGGCATGCCGATACCATTATCCTCCACACAAAGACATACATAGCCCTGTGGGCACATATCTGTCGTTTTTCCACTAAAATACAGCAGGTGTTCCCCGTCCTTTTTGCGGTATTTCACGGCATTGGTGATGATCTGGCCCAATATAAACTCCATCCACTTTACATCTGTCAATACCGTCACATCCAGGCCTTCAAATTTGGGAAATACCTTTTCGGCCACCATCAGCTTGGAATTTCGGCGTGCGGCGCCCATACACAGGGATTTAAGCAGCACCGGCCGGATATGATAATCCTCCTCCAGGCTTCCCGCCTTTGTATAATAAAGCATCTGCTCCACGTAATTTTCTGTTTTAATAACCTCTTCCTCCAGACTTCTGGTAAGTGGCGTTTTATTATTTTCAATCATCAGCCGCTGTACGGCAATAGGCGTCTTGATTTCATGGGCCCAGGTCTGGACGTAATCTTTATATTCCTGCAGCTCCTGCTGCTGTTTTGCAATAACATCATTGAGATACTTGCCGTTCATCTTAACGATGGAATAGAGCATCTGGCCGTCAAAAAAGTCCGGCTCCTCGATCATTTCACAAAGATAGGTCTTTTCTTCCAACCCCTCTGCCAGCTCTGTCAATTTATCATAAAATTGCTTCTTTCGGGCAAAATCGTACAAAAAAGCCATGAGCAGCCCGGCGGAATAAATCAGGAGGACTGCAACGATTACCGGTGCCGGCACCTCCATCACAGCCATAAATGCCGCTGCGAAAAATGCGGCCACGCCCATTACGGCCAGCGTAAACCAACGGTCCTTCACATAATCTGCAAATTTCATACCATATACCCCTGGCCCCGCCGTGTTACGATATAATCCTCAAAACCGATATCGGCCAGCTTTTTCCGAAGCCGGTTGACATTCACCGTCAGCGTACTGTCCTCCACAAACTCGTCCATCTCCCAAAGCTGGCAGATCAGATCATTTCTTGATAAAACAATGCCTGCATTTTCCATAAGTAATTTCAAAATTCCCAGCTCATTCCTCGTCAGGTCCGTCTTTTTCCCGTTATAGCTGGCGCTGCTGCCAAGAACATCCAGCGATACGCCCCGGTGGCTGAGCACCAGCGACGTTTTACGGCCCCCGGCCCGGTGGAGCACGGAACCGATATGGGCCAGAAGGATATGGATATTATAAGGCTTTGAGATAAAATCATCGGCGCCCATATTCAGGCTCATCAGCTCGTCCATGTCGCTATCGGCGCTTGTAACGACGATTATGGGCACATCGGATGTTTTGCGCACCTCCCTGCAAATATAAAAGCCGTCATTGACCGGCAGATTAAGATCCAGAAGCACCAGATCCGGCGCCATTGTCAAAATGACCGCCGGAATGTCGGAAAAATCATCGGCGGCAGAAACCGTGTATCCGTTTTTCTCCAGTAATGTCTGTAATTCGCGGCGGATCTTCTCCTCATCCTCCACGATAAGAATATGTTCCATCCCATCACCTGCTTTATTTTATATTTTGCCGTAACAGTTCCGTGAAAATGAACTGTTTCTTTTAGATATCTATGACAATCATAGCATGCCCTGAAAAAAATGTCATCCCATAACTTTAATAAAAAGCAGTGTGATTCTCTCTTGAAACCACACTGCTTCTATATATACACATTGAATTTCAACCCCGTGAACTCCACTGCCCGATTCATCTTAGATGATCTGCTTCTCTTCGGTGCTGATGCGGATACGGTCGGCAATTAAAGCGATAAATTCGGAATTGGTCGGCTTTCCCTTTGCGAGGTTTACGGTATATCCGAATATTTTAACCGCTGTTTCATTATTCCCTCTGGCCCAGGCCACTTCGATCGCGTGCCGAATCGCCCGTTCCACACGGGTCGGCGTGGTCTGGTTCAGCTTTGCCACCTCCGGGTACAGCACCTTTGTAATGGAATTGATGGCATTTGGATTGGAAATTGCGATTAAAATAGCATCTCTTAAATAAGTATACCCTTTGATATTCGCAGGAACTCCCAAATCCTGGATCATACGGGTAACACGGCGCTTAATATCCTCAGTCACCGGCTTGGCCGGCTCTGAATCTCCCATAGAATAGTCCACCTTATCCTCCGCTATCAACTGCTTGATCAGTTCTTTCATCTTTTCGCTGTCATCAATGACAATAAAATTAATCTTATCCATAACTTACTCTCCTTCAACTTTTTGTCCCATCTTTCTACTCCAGACAACAGCATTATATACTCCAAGTTTGTAAACTAGCAACTGAATTAACTTGAATTTCTTGACATTTCAGAAGTGTAATTGACATTAAAGAGATAAAATTGACATTTAGATAAAATAATTGACACATTTATAGCCTACTTGACTCGCCATTTTATGGCACCGCGACGACAAAAACAAAAATTCCAGATTCAAATTCCGCAACTTTTTTTGCAATAACATAAATTTCCACAAATTCTCCGGACTTACCTTTAAATTCGCCAAATTCATCCGCAAAACTTCAAATTCCGCCGCCACAGAAGTTGCCGATTTGCGCCAGAGGGCCGCTGCGCGGCTATTTTTTGCGGCGGCTACGCATCAAATCCAAGCTGGCCGCTACATCTATTCCTTCCGGCTGCTGCGCATCAAATTTAAGCGGACCGCGCGCGCATCGATATCCCCCGGCCGCTGCGCGGCTACTCCTGCCGCCCACGCCCACGGTACTCCTTTGGCGTCATACCATATTTTTCGCGAAAAACCCTATGAAAATAGCTCGTATTGTCATAGCCCACATGGTAAATGATATCGGCTACGGACAGCTTTGTAGTCGTCAGCAGGAACGCGGCCTGATTGAGCCGCTTAACCTGCAAAAGCTCCTTGAAGGTATGGCCGGTATGACGCTTGATAAAACGGCTGAGCTGATAAAGACTCTGATTCATCAGCCCGGCCAGCTCGCCCAGGGTAGCCGTCCGGTAATTCGTCTCGATATAGCGCAGCACAAAAAGCGTGCCCTGGCGCTCATATTGATTGCCCTGGCCATATAAAATGCGGTCCGAAGCATTGACCAGATGTAAAAATAACAGGCCCATGGTCGTCTGGTTCATCTGCCGCTTATTGGGCTGGTCATGGAGCAGCGACCAGACCATATTTTCCACAAGATTCTGGACCGGCAGCACATCCGCCACCTGGAACAGAAGATAATTGGACGTATCCGTATTCTGTGTCAGGGAGCCGATGATAAAATTCCGGAGGATATTTTCATCATCCATCATTTTGAAAGCTTCATCAAAAAACTGGGGCAGCACAATAAAGTTTACCGCGATATCCCCCTCGCCGGCAGGAAGGATCTCATGGTAACAATTCTGATTGAGGAACAAAAGCTCGCCGGTATGGAGCACCACCTCGTCGCTGTCATCGATAATGTGTACGGTCTGACCGGAGCACATATAAATGATCTCAATATAATTATGCTTATGTTTTGGAAATCGTATGAACCGGGTATGGGTCCGTATATCCATTAATTTGCCCTTTTCAAGCATTTTCTCGCTGTCAATGACAAATTCCCTGTTGTCCGTATAAATATCCTTGCTGACCTGTGTACGACCCTCCAGGATAACCCGCTCCTCATCCGTTATCTTTTCCAAAACCGCCATCAGTTCGTTATTCATGCGAAACCTCCCTGAGCATCAGCGCGTTCCCGCAGGATGTGCGCAAAGGGTAACAGTTCGACCCCTCTGAACTGTTACCGCAAAGGATCTACTTCTGGTATTTCGACTCCGGAGATACTTCCGCATGAGGACATGTCAGCTCATCAACGCGGACAGTCGGCTCAGCCCATTTCACCGCATTGCGGATAATCTTACGGACATTTTCATTAAAGTAGGATTTATTTGTTTCATGGCCGGGCTGGAAATAGAACATCTTTCCGTAGCCTCTGGTCCATGTGCAGCCGGAACGGAACACCTCGCCGCCTCTGTACCAGCTAATGAATACAAGGTCATCCGGCTTTGGGATATCAAAAAATTCGCCGTACATCTCCTCTTCCTCCAGCTCAAAGGATGCCGGGATACCCTTTGCAATCGGGTGGGTCGGACATGTATTCCAGACACGGCAGAAATCTCCTTCCCGCCACTGTAAGGAGCCGGTCGTACCAAGCAGCTTCTGCATCGGCTTGCTAGGATGAGCGGAATGCAGGGCGATAAAGCCCATGCCACGAAGCACATAATCACGGACACGGTCTGCAATCTCATCGGGAACACGGTCATGGGCAATGTGAGCCCACCACACAAGCACATCTGTGTCATCAAGAACCTCTTTCGTCAAGCCGCATTCATCCATTTCCAGCGTACATATATGGCGTACCTGAATGTCCTCGTCCTCCTCCAGAAGGTCTTTTAAAGTATTATGGATCGCTCCGTTATGTACCTGAAGTATTTCCTGTGTGCGGGCTACCATGCCTTTACGGATCTCCGCTTTATCATCGCCGGGAATCATTTTTAAAGCCTGAGCCTCATCAAACTGCTCCTGAACAAATTCATTCCATACAGTTACTTTTATCATAATATTATTCCTCCAGAATATTCAGTATTTTTAAACGCAGACTGAATCGCTGCAATTTAATCATTGCTGTTCACAGCCAGGCCATTGAGCAGCAACGTTTAGCTACACTAGACATTATACGATATTCTTCGCGGATTTCAAGAATTTTTTCGACATTTTATCTTTTAATTTTCGCCGCCCTTCTCTATTTCGCCCCGATTCGACAAACTTCGCCTATTTGCGACGTTCTGCGCGGAGCAACGAGCCATGCCAGGGTGCTTGCTCACACTTTTGGCAACTGCTGCGAACTGGCTTCAGACGTTCTACACAAAGCAACGATCCACGCTGGGGAGTTTGATCAGCTGTTTGGCAACTGCCGCGAACCGGCTTTAAACGCTCTGCGCGCAACAACAAGCCACACCGGTGCGCTGGCAAATGCGCAAAAAATACATATCCATGCCCCAAAAATGAATTGACATGATTTGTCAAAAAAGCTACTATTAGACTGTAAACAACAATGCCGGACAGCAGATTTCCTGCAACCACTCAGCTACCCTGAACGGTTACGAGTTCCTGCCACGCCGGCCAGCCGACTGCGCGGCCGTGTAAGCCCGCGGAATAAAAAGAATTACGAAAGGGGATATTTTAATGTTTGAATGTGCGTTTATTTATGTGGCCGATGGCCTGGATGGTTCCAAACAGCGGGCGGTGATCCCGTCGGATACGATTAATATGAATGTGATCGGTGTAAAAAATTATGATGAGGCCGAGGTTGTCGCTAAGGAAATGGCTGCAAAAGGCTGCTCTGCCATCGAACTGTGCGCAGGCTTTGGCAACGAAGGCATCGCAAGAATCAAAAAGGCCGTAGGCCCCAATGTGGCCGTAGGCGCTGTAAAATTTGATTTTCATCCGGCATTTGGCTTTAAGAGCGGGGATGATATGTTCCAGTAAACTGAAAAATGTCCTGGAATTTTTCAAATTTAAAACACCAAAAGCCCGTCGATTGCAGGATCTAAATCCTGGCACCGGCGGGCCTTTTCATATAACATATCTATCCGGCGCGGCGAATCCTTAGGAACACGATTTAAAATCCACCAAACGCCACGCTGATCTCATAAAACAGCTCAGCCAGTGAAAATCCCGGATTGTGACACAACGCGTCCTCCAAAATCTCCAGATTACTATCAGAATGATCGATCTGACGGGAATAAACGCAGACACACTGTAAAAACATTTCATATTCCTCTGGTTCCTTTGTTTCGTACTCATTTCTATCCTCCGGCTGTTCTTTGGCCGCCATACGGATCTGCGCCGCCTGATACATCTGGCGCACGACCAGCACACTAAACAAAGCCAGCCGGACCTTCGTATATATATCACCGTCATAAACGGCCCCGGGAAGATACATATAAAGATAATAAGCCATGAGATTCTCATAACGATAATCGTCCATACTTCCGCCGTCTTTAGCTACCATGGCCCCAAGCTTTCCACTTTGCCATAAGCGCACATATTCCGTCAGCATCCCAGGCCATTGGGGCACCACTGTTTCCAGAGAAAAAAGTACATTTCTGTCGAATCCGGCCGAAGCATTTTCCCCGACCGATCTCAGCCGGTGGTCAAAATTCGACGTAAATATCCACTGTTCATAATGCTTTGCCAGCCGTACTGCTCTTTCATCATTTCCGCCACACCTTTGAACATCGCGCCCCAATGCCAGCACGGCAGCCAGCCGCCGGTTCAGCGGCAGCTTTCTGGCATACAAAATATGAAACATATGTGCCCGGACCGACAGAATATTGTGCAGAAACTGATGATCCACGCCCGCCACATCCACACTGGAACGATTTCTTTGGGCCGATACGATTTTTAATGGTTCCGGGGCCATCACGATCCGCCGGGCCACCTCCGGGCAGGATGGCAGCAGCACAATCTCATGGAGCGCTCCATAATCCTCCCTGTGGCGGGGATAATTACGGCAGGTGCGGCACATATTTTCCTCGCCCATCTGCTTATAAATATCACACAATAAATCCTCGCTGAGCATGGGGCAGCGGCCATTTTCGGACTTAAAACGGCGCTCTCTCCAATCCACTGCCGACCGCAGCCGGCGGCCAAAGGCACCGCCCCCGCGCCGGTATTTTTTTGCGGACGCCTTATCGATCGCGATTCGCCACCCGGCGCAGCACGTCATCGGACACTGTGCGCCCACGCAGCGAAACCGGCCATAGGCGGACGGATAATGCAGAGTCAGTACCGGCATTACTTCACACTGACCGTTCCGGCCAGCACCGCCTTATAATCCTCATAGTTTTTCGCCAGAAGCGCCGGGGTGTCCAGCCCATACGGACATTTGGAGGCGCACTTGTTGCAGTGGAGGCAGTCCTCGATTTTCCGCATCTTCTCCTGAACCTCAGGGGTCAGCCAACTGTCCGAAGGCGCACGGCGCAGCATCAGTGACATGCGGGCACAGTTATTGATCTCGATGCCCACCGGACAGGGCATACAGTAGCCGCAGCCCCGGCAGAAATCGCCCAGAAGTTCTTTGCGGTCATGTTCAATCACCTGGGAAAGCTCTGCGTTCATCACCGGTGGATTGTCGATATAGGATAAAAATTCGTCCAGCTCCCGTTCTCTTTGCACACCCCAAATGGGCAGCACATGGTCATACTGAGCAAGAAATGCATACGCGGCGGCAGAATTATTAATCAGGCCGCCGGACAGCGCTTTCATGGCAATAAAGCCCATGCCGGCCTTTTTGCAATTGTCAACAAGCTGCAGATCCTTTTCTGTGGCCAGGTAGCAAAACGGAAACTGGAGCGTTTCATAAAGGCCGGAATCGATGGCTTCCTGCGCCACGGCCAACCGATGGTTTGTGATGCCAATGTGGCGGATCTTTCCCTGAGCTTTGGCCTCAAGCATCGCCTCATAAAGGCCGGAACCATCGCCGGGCTTCGGGCAAAACGGCGGATTATGGAACTGGTAAATATCGATATGATCGGTCTGTAAAAGCTCCAAAGACGTTTCAAGGTCCTTCCAAAAGTCCTCTGCCGTCAATGCACCGGTCTTTGTGGCAATATAAACATGATCCCGGACAGCCTTTAATGCCTCTCCCACTTTTTCCTCGCTATCCGTATAAAACCGGGCTGTATCAAAAAAATTAATGCCGTTTTCATAAGCCTTTCGGATAAGAGCCACGCCCGCATCCTTCGTCACCCTCTGTACCGGCAGTGCGCCAAAACCATTTTTATTGACGGTGATCCCAGTGTTTCCTAATGTAACTTCAACCATTATTTTTCCCTCCGTAAATAGTTTAATTAAAAACCGCGGACAGCGCCTGCCATCTGCGGTTTTTTCAAGCTGTTAATTCAATTATAAGCGGAATTGCACTGATGTGCAAGCAGGTCATCGATTTCCTTCGGAAATTTAATTTACTCCACTGTGACGGATTTTGCCAGATTCCGCGGCTGGTCCACGTCGTAGCCCTTGGCCACTGCTACATAGTATGCAAACAATTGCAGAGGGATCGTGGCCAGCAGGCCGGTAAACCTGGGGTGGGTTTTGGGAATATAGAACACAAAATCCGCAGTTTTCTCGATACCCTTATTGTCCTCATTGGTCACTGCCAGCACAAATGCGCCCCGGCTTTTAACCTCCACCATATTGCTGACGATCTTGCCATACAATGGCTCCTGAGTCACAATACCTACCACAAGCGTGCCGTCCTCGATCAAGGCGATGGGGCCGTGCTTTAATTCGCCGGCTGCATAGGCCTCCGAATGGACGTAGGAAATTTCTTTAAGTTTCAGGGAAGCTTCCAGCGCCGTGGCATAATCAATACACCGGCCCAGGAAGAATACATTTTTAAGACCGATATACCGTGTAGCCAGATACTGGATATCCTCCTTACGAGACAGCAGGGAATCGATCTTATCCGGTAAAGCCTTCAGCTCCGCCAGCATTTCATCATATTCGCCGTCGCCAAGAGTGCCGCGGACATTTCCAAAATACATGCCTAACAGATAGAGGGCGGACAACTGGCTTGTAAAGCCCTTCGTCGTAGCCACGGCAATTTCCGGACCGGCCCATGTGTAGAGCACATCATCGGCTTCTCTGGCAATGGAGCTGCCCACCGCATTGACGATGGCCAGGGTGCGCACACCATGCTTTTTCGCCTCCCGCATCGCCGCCAGTGTATCGGCCGTTTCACCGGACTGGCTGATGATGATCGCCAGGCAGTTTTCATCCAAAATGGGATTGCGGTAGCGAAATTCCGATGCCAGGTCCACTTCCACCGGTATTCTGGCCAACTGCTCGATCACATACTTTCCGGTAACACCGGCATGATAAGCCGAGCCGCAGGCTATGATAAATATACGGCGGATACTTTGAAGCTGCTCCGTGCTCATATGAAGCTCGTCAATAACAATACGTCCATCCTTGACTCTGGGATTTACCGTATCCCGCACAGCCTTGGGCTGCTCATGGATCTCCTTCATCATAAAATGCTGGTAACCGCCTTTTTCTGCAGCCGCCACATCCCACATGATTTCCGTAACCTCTTTCTCAATGGGGTCCAGATCCTGATTGTAAATAGTCACGCCATCCCGGGTCAGCCGGACGATCTCCCCATCCTCAAGAATATATACCTTGCGTGTGTGCTTTAAAATGGCCGGAATATCCGATGCGATAAAATTGCCCTCATCCGAAAGCCCCACGATCAGCGGACTGTCCTTCTTAACGGCAATGATCTCATCCGGATTCTGAGCACTGATGATTCCCAGAGCATAGGAGCCTTCCAGGCGGGTCAGCACCTTTGCGGCAGTGGTGAGCACATCGCCGTCAAAATAATAGTCCAAAAGCTGGGCAATAACCTCCGTGTCGGTTTCCGACTGGAACACATAGCCTTTTTTCTCCAGACGTTTTTTAAGCTGCAGATAGTTTTCAATAATACCGTTATGTACAATGGAAATCGTCTCACTGGAATTAGAATGAGGATGAGAATTGGTGTCCGAGGGCGCGCCGTGGGTCGCCCAGCGGGTATGGCCGATACCAGCCGTTCCTTTAAGGGCAGCGCCGTCCTGGCATGCTTCCCTGAGATTTTTAATCTTACCTTTTGTTTTAATCACGTTAATCCGTTCGCCGTCATAAATCGCCAGACCGGCGGAATCATAGCCTCTGTATTCCAGCTTTGTCAGTCCGTCCAGTAAGATGGGTGCGGCTTCATGCACACCGATATATCCTACAATACCACACATATCAATAACCTCCGTTTCATACCATCCGATACCCGGATGTATCATTAATATATATACAAATTTCGGTGATTTCATACATAGCGTCCTCAGAAAAAAATGAATCGGCTCTCCTGGACATCCGCTAAAAGCACGCATATGAAAGTACTTTCGCTTTTTCTATAAAATCACACCAATTTTAGCACGTTACTTTCCTGTTGTCTATAATTTTTTTTGCATAAAATAAAAAACATATGCGGGGCAGTGTGTAATGGTACCCTCACAAAAATAGAATCTGTCATTTTTTAATTCTAACATAATATTTATATTTATCTTCATATTTGATATATCCGCCATTATGTAACATCACTTTGAGTGAAGCGGGATTATCCTTATTTACACGCAAATATATTTCATCTTCGGGTATGATTTTTCTTGCTATTTCCAGCGTTAGCCTAAGGCCTTCTTTTGCAAAACCGTTTCCTCTAAACTTTCTTGCAATGAAATATCCTATATGTCCACTGCCTGTTCTCAAAGATTCACAAAGATAATGGCGTATGCGAAATTGCCCTACAATTTCATCATCATTCCACAAAAACAAAAATGTTTCCGGCACAAAACCGTCAGGTAAATTTTCCCCTTTTGAGAACGCAATCATTTCCTTTAAAGCTATGTTCTCAAAATCTTCACGGGAAATACCATTCCATTTATTTGTTAAACCATTTTCATCAATAGGCATATTTCGGACAAACAAATACTCTTTTTCAATATCTTCATATACCTTTTTCAAATACAACATACAATTTACACCTCACGAACCCCAAATATATAAATTCGCATTTAACAGTAACTCACGTATTGTTCCTGCACCATTCTATTTCTTCTTTTGATAAATATTTTCTAAATACCATTCCATTTGATTTTAGCATTCCAAACTTATAATAAAATTTCTGTAATTGGACATCGCAAGTCAGATCGATATTTTCAATATCCTTCAATTCATCAAATAAAATTTCTAACAGACTGCTTCCGATTCCCTGATTTTTATATTCCGGCAATACCTCAAGCATAGGAATAAAAGCGAATTTTAAACCGTCGGATAAAGAATTCACAAAACCCACTACTTTGTTATTATCAAGAGCCAGAACAAATCGGTAACTGTTATTTAAAATTTTATACATTTCGTCACCACTAATTGGGTGTTTCCATCCAACGCAGAAATGAGATAATTGTTCGCTTGTAATATTTGTTAAACTTTTTTGATAATTGATACTCATTTTGCGCCCTCCATATGTAAATTACCTGTCACCCTGAACAATGGCCCGGTACCCAAAGCTGAGTAAGAACCTGTCTTTTGGCTCTTACTATTTTTTATAAAATCCGGCAGCCTCATTAAATTTATTCCGCACCATATACTGATTATTCAAATTCAGCACCCCATTCGTACGGGAAGTAATAAAGTTCTCCAGCTTTGTCATATACTCATCCGGGGTGATGGAGCCCTCGGCCACATAGGTCAGGCCCTTTTCCCAGCTCGCCGTCAGCTCCGGATTGAGCAGAGAGCGGATGGAACAGTCCACCACGTCAAACACCATTTCCCCAAGCTGGGTCGGTGTGATCATCTGAGTCTTTTTATTTAACGCCAGATATTTGATCGTCACCAGCTTTTTCAAAATCTCCGCCCGGGTGGCGCTGGTACCGATACCGCTGCCCTTGATCTGAGCCCGCAGCTCATCGTCCTCGATGAGCTGCCCTGCATTTTCCATGGCCAGGATCATAGAACCGGAATTATAACGCTTGGGCGGCGCAGTTTCGCCTTCCTTAATAAACAGATCGTTGATATTCAGTAGATCGCCCTTTTTCAGCTTTTTTAGCGCTTCCAGAAAAACCGCGTCACACTTGACATCCTCCACGGCATCCTCCGCCGGCTTTTTATCACCGTCCGCCGAAGGCTCCGAAGCACCGGCCCCCTTGCCCTGAGCCGTATCGGCCTTTTTCTTTTCGGAGTTGCCGGCTACCTTCAAATAGCCTTCGGACAGCAGCACCTTAAAGCTGGAAAACAGGCTTTCATCACCAATTTTCGCCGTCAGAGAAATCTTCTGATATTCCGCAGCCGGATAAAATATGCTCAGGAAACGTCGGGCAATGGTCATATACACCCCAAATTTCTGCGGCGGCAGCCCGCGAAGATTGCCAAGCCCCTGTCCTGTGGGAATGATCGCGTAATGGTCCGTGATCTGCTTGTCATTGACATAGCGCGTGCCTGCGATGGATTTATAGCTGCCCATATCCAGTATTTCCTGGGCAAAGCCGCCCAGCTCGTTTAAGCCCTTTAACCCGGAAATATTTTTGGAAATTTCCTTGGACACTGCTGTGGATAAAACACGGGCATCCGTACGGGGATAGGTGACCATTTTTTTCTCATACAGCTCCTGGACGATTTTCAACGTTTCATCCGGGCTGATCTTAAACATCCGGGAACAGTCATTTTGCAGCTCCGCCAGGTTATATAAAAGCGGCGGATTTTTCTTTTCCTTCTTCCGCTCAATGGACGCCACCTTCGCCTCAAACGGCTCCACGGCTTTCAATAAATCGATGAGCGCGCGGGCATCCTCCTGCTTTTTAAATCCATTTTCCTTATAAAGCAGCGGCGACTGGAAATATTTTGATCCCTGAACCGCCCGCCATTCGGCCTCAAATTCCTTATCATTAAGGGCCAGCTTTGACAATACCCTGAAAAATGGCGTTTTGACAAAATTACGGATTTCCCGCTCCCGCCGGACGACCATGCCAAGCACACAGGTCATAACCCGCCCTACGGACAAAACCGTATGGCGGGTATGCATAAAATTGGATATATTCTGTCCATACTTGAGCGTCAGCAGCCGGGAAAAGTTAATTCCCATAAGGTAATCCTCTTTGGCCCGCAAATAGGCCGAGGCCGACAGATTATCATATTCTGACAAATCCTTTGCCTCCCGGATACCCCGCAGGATCTCTTCCTCGGTCTGCGAATCGATCCACACACGGCGCCGGTTCTTGCCCCGGACACCGGCCATCTGCTCCACCAGACGGTATATGTACTCTCCCTCACGCCCGGAGTCCGTACATACATAGATCGTATCCACATCCTCCCGGTTCAGCAGACCGCTGACTATATCAAACTGCTTCTTAACATCATTGATAACCTCATATTTAAACTCCTGCGGAATAAACGGCAGCGTCTCCAGGGTCCAGCGCTTTAACCGCTCATCATAAGCCTCCGGGTAGCTCATCGTCACCAGATGGCCCACGCACCACGTAACAACAGCCTCCCCCGACTCCAGATAACCATCCCGGTTCCTGCCCTCGATTTTCAAAGCCTTGGCAAATTCCCTGGCCACACTTGGTTTTTCCGCAATATATAACGATTTCGACATAAAAACCTCACTTCTTGTATCCTGCTGCCCTTAAAACAAAAAACGCCGGCAGCTCAATAACATATTTATCCTGAACCTGAATTAAGTGAGGTTAATTATAACACGACTCCCCAAAATCCACAAGTGAGCATTTCTATCCCACCTTCATCCCTTTACTAATCACCTTCAGTAGAGCCAGACTGTTACACATAACACGTCCGCGAAAACGAAATCAGCACCGAAGCGGGTTTGTTCCCCGGCAGGCTTTCGGCCCCGGCTCCGGCCGACAAAGCGGCGCTGCGTCCAGGTGTTTTAACAACATGTGGAGATGATTTAGACAATCTTAGAGCAGCAGGCGCCGGATTTGAGTCAAAACGGCTGCGTCACCATCGCAGCCATTTTAGGCGCACGTGAACCGAAACTCATCCAGATTTCGGTGAACTTGCGCCGGCATCAAAACCGGTGCCTGCCGCTCTTAGATTGACTTAATCATCGGAATAAGTTGTAAAAACACCCGGACGCAGCGCCGCTTTGCCAGCCGGAGCCGGGGCCGAAAGCCTGCCGGGGAACAAACCCGATTCGGTGCGCCCCCGCCACCTCCCGCTGCGCCCTCACAAAGTCACCGTAATCCGTGTTCCCTTCCCCACCGCGCTCTCCAGCGAAATATCCCCATCATGGTATTCCACCACATGCTTTACGATGGCAAGCCCCAGCCCGGTGCCTCCGCTCTGCCGGGAATGACTCTTATCCACCCGGTAAAACCGCTCAAAAATCCGTTCAAAATGCTCATTGGGAATACCAATCCCCGTATCCTCCACAACAATCCGCGCCTTCCCGGCTTCATCATCCCCGCCGTCGGCATAATCCAGGCGGACATACACGTGGCCGCCGCTGCGGTTATACTTGATCGCATTCTCACAAAGATTGTAAAACAGCTCCTCCATCATCTGAGGAACACCCTGGGTCATAACATGACCGCCCAAAACCTCCATGGACACCTTATATTTCTGTAAAATCGTTTCAAGGCGCTGGTGTACCTCATCGGCAATCTCCCGCAGATCCACAGGCTCCTTCTCAATACCGATCTTGCGCTCATCCAGACGGGATATTTTAATAATATCATTGACCAGCCCGATAAGCCGCGCCGCTTCCTTGTAAATTTTCTCCGCGAAGGTCGGCACATCCTCCGGCCGCACCATCCCATCCTTCATCAGCTCCGCATATCCGGAAATCGATGTCAGCGGAGTCTTTAATTCATGGGAAACATTGGCCGAAAACTCCCGCCGCATCTTCTCTACCTTCTGCCGTTCCTCATTCTGGCGGTGGATCCTGCCAAGCAATGGCCGCAGCTCCTCATAAGGGCAGCCGTCCTCCGGCTTTACAAGATCGATATTATTTATCGGGCTGACAATGGCATTGGTAATGCGCCGTGCCAGCAGTAATATAATCCCCAGGAAAACAACAAAAATGATCAGCAGCACCGGCAGTGTGGAAAAATACATCGCATACACGCTTTTTGTGCTGACGCTGAGACGGATCACAGTATCATCCTCCAGCAGCATGGCGTAATAGTAAGTGCTCTCCTCCAATGTGGACGAATGGCGGACCGACGAGGAAGCGCCCTCCTTAAAGGCCTGCTCGATTTCCGGCCGCTCCAGGTGATTATCCATGCCCGACGTATCACTGACATTGTCAAAAAGCACCTGACCATCCCCATTGATCCAGGTCACCCGCGTGGGGCTGTTCTCCTTCATATCCTCCAGGCACCGGATACGGCTCTCACTACTGTCCATCTCATTGAGCGCAGAGGCCAGATAATACGCTTCGTTTTGAACGTATTTCTCATTCTGCACCCCAAAAACATAATTAAATACAAAGAATAGAATCGTATAGGCCAGAAAGCAAATACCTCCGGCCAGAAAACACATATTTTTAAAGATTCGTCGTTTCATCAGCGGCTCTCCAGCTTATAACCCACTCCACGGATCGTCACGATCATGGTGCCGGCCCGGCCAAGCTTCTGCCGGAGCATTCCGATATGTACATCCACGGTGCGGCTCTCGCACTCACTATACATGTTCCATACCGTATCCAGCAGCTTTTCCCGGGTCATTACAAGGTCCTTATTCTTCATCAGGCAATCTAACAGCTCAAATTCTTTATTCGTAAGCTCCACTGGCGCATCATCCACGGTCACCGTATACTTTTCCCGGTTCAGGCAAATACTGCCTATGGAAATAATATCCTCCCGGACCGCCTCGCTGCTTCGGCGCAGCACGGCCTTGACTCTGGATACAAGCTCCATCACGCCAAAGGGCTTGGTCACATAGTCGTCAGCCCCCTGATCCAGACCGATAACCTTATCGTATTCACTGGATTTCGCAGTGAGCATGATCACCGGGATCCGTTTATATTTGTCATCTCTTTTCAGCTTTCTCAGCACAGAAATACCGTCCTCATCGGGCAGCATCACATCCAGCAGGATCAGATCCGGCAAAACACTTTTGATCCCCCTGTAAAAATCCCGGGCATTTTCAAATCCCACCGTCTGGAAGCCGGAAGCTTTAAGCGCATAAATAACCAGCTCCCGAATATTTCCATCATCTTCAATATAATAAATCGTCTTATCCAGCTTGTCCAAAATTCCTGCCTCCTTCTGTCACCCTAGACCACGTTGTGGACATTGTACCACAGCCGCCAGCGGCTGCGGTAGCCTCCGGCGGATTTTAGCGCCCGGCTTTTTGCGGCGGCGCAAAAACCGGTATGCGCAGGTACAATGACCACGTTGTGGACATTGTACCATAATTCCACCTTCACTTCTATAATTCTTTTTTTACGTATCCGGCGATATTGTCGGCGTGGTCGGATATGCGCTCAAGATTGCTTAAAATATCAAGAAAAACCACACCGGAACGGGGGGCGCACAGATTGGCCGCCAGCCGCTCTATATGCTTTTCCCTCAACTCGCCCTCCACATAGTCCACCTGCTCCTCATATTCCCTGGCCCGGTTAATGGTGGCCATGTCCGTATTTTCCCTGGCTCTGAGCGCATAGACCACACTGTTGGTCACGTACTCCATAATGCCCTCCAGCTCCTTGTTGGCCGTATCGGAAAAATAAATCTGGTTTTCCACCTTAAACTGCGCCAGCTCCGCCAGATTTTCCGCGTGGTCGCCCATACGCTCGATATCGCTGACCGTATAGAAAAGGTGATTGATAAGCGCGTGCTGCTTTTCTGTCAGGGAAAGCCCCGAAATTTTCACAAGGTAATCGGAAATCTGACTGGCCATCAGGTCAATATCCTTCTCCCTCCGATAAACTCTGGCAATTTTCTTTTCATCATTGGTCAGACAGGCGTCAAAGGCGCATTTCACATTTTCATAAGTGATCTGGCCCATATGGATCACCTCGGCCACACTGTTTTGTACGGCAAATGTGGGGTTTTCAAAAATACGCTCGTCCAGGTGGCGAAGAACTACCGATGTCTCGTCCTCGTCGGATTTATTTTCAGCCACATCCTTGATGATCACACCGGACAGCTTCACCAGCTTATTGGCAAACGGAAACAGCACCACCGTATTTGTTATATTAAATATCGTGTGGAAAATGGAAATCTGCACGCTATTTATCGTGCCGTCGGCAAAGGCCGGGTTCAGTTGGAATATAACAAACATGAGGACGCCAAATAAAGCCGCGCCGATAAAATTAAAAAGAAAATGGATGACTGCCGCGCGCTTAGCTGTCTTGTTTGCACCGGCGCTGGAGATCAGTGCGGTTACACAGGTACCAATATTCTGGCCCAATGTAATGTAAACTGCCGAATTCCATGTCACCATACCATTCAGTGCCAATGTCTGCAAAATACCAACCGATGCACTGGAGCTCTGGATAATGGCAGTGACAGCCATACCGGCAAGTATTCCAAGAAACGGATTGGAGCCAAGCACCCTAAACGCCTCGGAAAATATGGGCGCATCCTTATATGGCGTGATTGCTCCGGACATAAAGCTCAGGCCGATGAACAAAACGCCAAAGCCCACAAGTATTTCCCCAACCTGTTTTTTCATATCCCGCTTTGCAAAAAGCATGATAAACGCACCGATACCGATGAGCAGCGGCGCAAAAAATTCCGGCTTTAAAAACGCGCCCCATTCGCTCATGGACACAAGCCAACTGGTCACCGTCGTTCCCACATTGGCGCCCATAATCACGCCCACGGCCTGCGTCAGGTTCATAATCCCCGCGTTCACAAAGCCGACGATCATAACAGTGGTTGCCGAGGAGCTCTGGATAATAGCCGTCACTAAAGTTCCCACTAAAACGGCCATGAGCCGGTTATTGGTCAAAATCCCCATGAGCCGCTTCATCTTGGCTCCGGCGGATTTTTGCAGGCCATCGGCCATAATATTCATACCGTACAGGAACATTCCCAGGCCGCCCACAAATTTAAAAATCATTTCCACATCTTTAACAGACATTTTCATCCTCCCGTAAATTGTTTTCAATGATAGTATAAATACTTTATGTAAATTCTAAACGTGGTTATTGTAAAGTTTGTGTAAAATCCGTAAATTAATTTAATACTCTTTACAATTCAAGCGCTGGTGCCAGCCGCCAGGAGCTATGCACAGTGGAGCGGGCAGGTGAACGCGGACAGACAGCGCCGCGGCTCGGCGTGGAACCTTGTGGACGACGGGCTTGTTTCAGATTCCCGTAAACAGTTACCTTTTGTTTTACAATTTCGTACGTTGCGAGTATAATAGGAAGTGACATATCATAACTGGAAGTGCCCGGATGGGCACACAGATCATCGTTTCCCTGAGGGGATGAGTGACAAATTACAGACTTGGGAGGGTATTCTTATGAAACTTACATTTTTAGGCGCCGCACATGAGGTGACCGGCAGTTGTACACTTTTGGAAGCCTGCGGGCGGCACATTCTCATCGACTGCGGTCTGGAGCAGGGGCCGGATACGTATGAAAACTGCGAAATGCCGGTCAGCCCGTCCGACATCGACTGTGTCCTTTTAACCCATGCGCATATCGACCACTCCGGACGCCTTCCATTGCTTGGCGCCCAGGGCTTTAAGGGAAATATTTACGCCACGGGAGCCACCTGCCGGCTGTGCGACATTATGCTCCAGGACTCAGCGCACATTCAGGAATTTGAAGCCGGGTGGCGCAACAGAAAAGCCCGCCGTGCAGGAAAACCGGCGTATGTACCGCTTTACACCGTGGACGATGCGCTGCGCATCCGCGGCCAGTTTGTTCCATGTAATTATGAAGATACACAATATATTTATCCGGATATCCAGGTGCGCTACGTGGATGCCGGCCATCTGCTGGGCTCCTCCAGTATCGAGATCACATTGACGGAGGACGGCGTCACAAAGAAAATCGTATTTTCCGGGGATATCGGCAATACGGACCAGCCGCTCATCCGCAATCCCCACTACCTTTCCGAGGCCGACGTGGTCGTTATGGAATCCACCTACGGTGACCGGAGCCATGACAAGCGCATCGATTATATTTCCCAGCTAACCCCCATTATCCAGAGGACACTGGATCGGGGCGGCAATGTGGTCATCCCCTCCTTTGCCGTGGGCCGCACTCAGGAGCTGCTCTATTTCCTGCGCCAGATCAAGGACGATGGGCTGATCCACGGCCACGATCATTTCACCGTTTACGTAGACAGCCCGCTGGCCGTGGAATCCACTCAGATTTTCAGCCAGAGTATGCACGACTACTTTGACGATGACGCGCTGGCGCTCATAGCCCGGGGGATCAATCCCATCAATTTTCAGGATTTAAAGGTGGCCATCACCAGCGATGATTCCATCACCATCAACGAGGACCCCCAGCCCAAGGTGATCATTTCCGCCAGCGGCATGTGCGAGGCCGGCCGTATACGCCATCATTTGAAGCATAATCTGTGGCGTCCGGAAAGCACCATCCTCTTTGTGGGCTATCAAGCCGAGGGAACGCTTGGCCGGGCGATCGTGGAGGGTGCCACAGAGGTACGCCTTTTTGACGAGCACATCCATGTCCGGGCTGAGATTTGCCAGTTGGCCGGCATCAGCGGCCACGCCGATAATGAGGGGCTGATGACCTGGATCAAAAGCATAAAAAAAGGACCACAGCAGGTCTTTATCAATCACGGGGAGGATAACGTCTGCCAGATATTTGCAGACCGGCTCCACAATGAACTAAAGCTTAATGCCGTGGCGCCCTTTAACGGCGCAGTATATGATCTGATCACAGGCGAATGCCTTGAGGAGGGCAATCGTCGGAAAATAGAAGCTCCGGCCGCCACCCCCGGAAAACGCCATGTCAATCCGGTATATCAGCAGCTTATCGATACCGGTCTCCGCCTGAAAGCCGTTATCGATCACAATGAAGGCGGGGCCAATAAGGACCTGCGCGCCTTCATCCGCGAGCTGAATGATCTGTGTGAAAAATGGGATCGCTGATATTTATGTATCTGACGCAGGACCGGGCAGCCAAAGCCCTGTAAGCTTAATCAGTTTTTGGCCAGCGCCGGGCCCATGTAAAGTAACGGCCCAGCAAAACAGCTGTGGCCGCGCACCATGCCACCGGGGAGGCGGCGCAGATGCCTAAAAATCCCATAAATGCAGGCAGGATCGTAGCCACTGCCAGGCGGGCCAGCAGCTCACCAAGCCCGCCAAGCATTGGGAATAAGGCGTCGCCCATACCCTGCAGGCCGTTCCGGTACACATACAAAAGCCCCAGTACAGGATAAAATGCTGCAATAATATTTAAATAGGTCTGTGCGTAGGTTAAAATCTCATTGCTGGGATCTGTCATAAACAAAGCGGTACACCAGCGGCCGCCGAATATATTTATGAGCATCGCCGCAACGACGGTGACCATGCACATGAGCGAACAGGCCTTCATCCCCCTGCGCACACGGCTCCATTTTCCCGCGCCGATATTTTGGCCGCAATAGGTGGCCATCGTCACACCCAGCGCCTGAAATGGCTGAGTTACAAGCATTTCCACTTTGGAAGCCGCCGTATACGCCGCGATTACTGATGAACCGAAAACATTCAGCGCTCCCTGGAGCACCATAACACCCACGGCGGTGATGGAAAACTGGCAGGCCATGGGAAGCCCCACCTTCAGCTCAGCGCTGCACAGGTTCCGGTTCCAGCGCATATGCCGCCGTTTCAGCCGCAGTATCTCATATCTTTTCACAGAATAAACGGTACAAAGGATAGCCGCCAGCAACTGGGAAAATACAGTAGCTATACCTGCGCCCGCCACGCCCATACGAAAATTAATGATCAACACCAGATCCAGCACGATATTCAATGCCGATGAAAACAGCAGAAAGTACAGTGGTGTCCGGCTGTCGCCCAATGCCCGCACAATACTGGCAATGAGGTTATAAAAGACACTGGCGCCCATTCCGATATAAATAATCATAATATACAAAAAGGCCTCGTCAAAAATATCCTCCGGCGTATTCATAAGCATCAACAGCGGCCGGGCGGTGAAACCTGCTACCACAGTAAGAATAACGGTCGTCAGCAGACTGAGCCAGATCGCCATGCCGATACTGCTGCGCACGCCCTCCGTATCTCCCGCCCCGAACTTCTGGGCCACAACGATGGAAAATCCACCTGTGATCCCCATGGCAAAGCCCAGGACAAGAAAGGATATGGCGCCTGTGGAGCCCACGGCAGCCAGCGCCTGAGTGCTGACGAACCGCCCCACGATGATCGTATCCACCATACTGTATAATTGCTGAAAAACATTGCCGATCAGCAGTGGAATCGAGAAGAAAAAGATCAGCTTCCACGGCTTTCCGGTCGTCATTTCTTTTGTCAAATAATTCACTCCTTAATCCATACAATAAAATACATGTGCCAAATACACTTTATCCTCTGAATGACACACGTTTGTTATTATATCATCAGATAAAAATTATTCAACTGTTTTTTTATCAGCGCCGGATGTTTTTTTATCAATCTTTTTTATCAGCACCGGGTAAAATCGTCGTAAAAAATCATACGTAAAAAATCAAATACAGATGACGCACAAATATATCTGTGTTAAAATAGAGAAAACAACCTGTAACCGTTTAGTAATCCAAAACGGCTGCAACTAATTTCTATGGGGGAATTTTTTATGACACCAAAACAGAAATACTACGAAAACCTTGCAGACTCTTTAATCGAAAAGTTCGGTCTGCGCCAGATCGAGGCCTACTATGCCGTGGACCGCGATGAAGCTCTGGAACGGGCCTGCCGCTTTCTCACTCCGGAATGCAGCGTAGCCTGGGGCGGCTCCGTCACCCTTGGCGAAATCGGACTGCTGGATGCCATCAAAACCTCAGATTGTATCATCTATGACCGGCTGGCCGCAAAAACGCCGGAAGAAAAGCGGGAAATCTTCGGTAAGATAGCCACCTGCGATTATTATTTTATGAGCTCCAATGCCATCACACTGGACGGCCAGCTTGTAAATATTGACGGCAACGGCAACCGTGTAGCCTCCCTGATCCACGGCCCACAAAATGTGGTGGTCATCGCCGGAATGAATAAGATCGTACCCGATGTGGAAAGCGCCATCAAGCGTATCCGCAATATGGCCGCACCGCCAAATACCGTGCGTCTGAACTATAATACGCCCTGCCGTGAGCTTGGCCGCTGTGCCGACTGCCTGAGCAAAGACTGTATCTGTGACCAGATCGTCATTACCCGGCGCAGCTTTATCCCCAACCGGATCAAGGTGATCCTTGTGGGCGAAGAACTGGGCTATTAATTTTTAAAACAATCAGAGGCCCGCACATAGCTTAAATGTTTTTCTCAGGTCACAGGCCGGATGCACCGGTACCTCTGAGAAGTATTTTAAGAATGTGCGGGCCCCTGCCCTCTTTTATTTATAACACCATTCATACCCCAAATCGTTTAGCAGCACCGGTTTATTATCAAACTTTAAATATATCGACGCTGCCGCATATGGTGGATGCACGTACCTGAATGCAGTCATCCATGGAAATCCCCTGGGTCTGCATATCAAAAATATCCACAGCACCCTTTACACTTGTGTGGCCCACACGTGTGGTCACCTGCGCCACGTAGTCGCGGTCATGGGAATCCAGCTTGACGCGGACCCTGCCGTTTTGCGAGCGGAAATTACCTCTTTCAAAATAAACCTCATCCGCATTGACAGAGCCATTGGTCGTCACGATCTCCATCGTATAGGCTTCACTCTTAGACGCCTTCACTGCACCGTTCTGAGAGGAGGAAATGATTTCCTGAGCCTGGAGATTATGCATGGACACGGCGCCATTGGTCGTCTTTAATTCAATGCGGCCGGCACGGATATCGCCCATGGAAATCTTACCGTTGGTACTTTTCAGTGAAAAGCTCTCCAGCCCTTCCGGAATAGCGATATTCAGCTTCACCCACAGACCGCCGATGCCGAAAAAGTAGATAAAGCTCTTCTTTCTGCGTACCCGTACACGGTACGTATTATTTTCCCGGTCGTAGGATTCTTCCAGATCATAGTATCCGTCATTGTTACCTACAAGCTGAATGTGGATACAGCCGTCGGTGGACGGAACCACATTCGACTCAAAGTTATCACAGATCACGGACACATTATGGTACACCGGATCATCGTCCAGTCTTCTGGCAATGGAATATACCGGCGCCGGAGCTTCACTCTGAGCTTCGCTTCCTTCTCCATCGGCGGCTTCTGCTTCTCCTTCTCTGTCCAGATCTGCATCCGCTTCAGCTCCGTCAGCCGTCACATCTCCGGTCACAGGAACATACTCAGCGATCCGTTCCATTCTGGACATTTCCAGGCAATCCCGGATGAGCTCGTTCACATCGCCCAGCTCCCTGCATAATTCATCTTCGCCTTTACCCTGGGCCTGGCCGTTGGTAAAATGCATCTCGCAGTCACTTTCAATTTCTCTGGCAAAGCCTTCGTCCACTGATTTAAGACCCTCTTTTAAAAGTGTCATATATATGTTCTTAGTCATTCAAATCCCTCGCTTTCCATGATCCTTGTGACCGCGGCCACAAATTCCTTCCACTCTACCTGAAGCTTTCCATGATACTGAAATCCTTTTTCAGTTAAATGGTAATATTTTCGTGCCGGACCGCCCTCCGACTCCACCAGATAAGTCTGTACATATTCATCGTCTTTCAAACGCTTGAGAATCAAATACAATGTTCCGGTGGCAATCTGCATTTCTTTGGAAATCAGCTCCGTCATCTCATATCCGTAGCGGTCCCGACGGGTGAGCTGAGTTAATACACACAATTCCAGAGCACCTTTTTTTAATTGAGTATTCACAGCATTACCTCCTTTTTGTATATATTAACACATGCTATTCTATAATGCAATATAGTATTTATAAAAAAATATATTTTTTATAAATACTAGTTATTTAAAAAACTTACTTAGACTGTAATTCACTGATATATTTTAATCTTGTATAGCATATATTAATTACAGAAATTATTATAACTATTGTTAAAATTTAAATTTGAAGATATAATGGAGGTAAAGAATGAAACAGGAGGTTTTAATTTTGAAAACATTTAAGCCGAGATCGTTTTCGATATCCGATTTATATGATTGGTATAATCAGACACCAAGACAACTAATATTAAATCCTAAATTTCAGCGTAGAGCTGTTTGGACGCCTCAATCAAAATCATATCTAATAAATACTGTGTTGTTAGGGCTTCCATTGCCTATATTTTTCTTGCGCCAAAACACAGATCCACAGAGTAAAAAAACCATACGTGAGGTTGTTGATGGTCAGCAAAGATTAAGGGCCATATTTGATTTCATAGATAATGGCTTCCAGCTTAGGAAAGCTCAGAATGAAATCTTTGGTGGTTATTTTTTTTCCGAGTTACCATCTGACGTACAGTCAGACTTTCTAAGTTATGAATTAACAGTAAATGTATTAATTGATCTGGATGACAAAGATGTCTTAGACATTTTTGCTCGATTGAATTCATATGGAGTTAAATTAAACACGCAAGAACTTATAAATGCTAAATACTTTGGATACTTTAAACAACTTGTATATTCTCTAGGGTTTAATTTCACGAAATATTGGGAAATTAATAAACTTTTTTCAAATGCAAATATTATGAGAATGAAAGAGGCCGAATTTGTATCTGAACTATTAGTTGCAATGATTGATGGAATACAGGATCTAAAAGCAGTTGAAAAATATTATTCAAAATATGACGAGAAATTTGACATTCGTTTTGAATTAGAAGATAAGTTTTGTGAAATAATGGACTTTATAGCTAATCTATACGATGGGGATTTTTCCAATACAAGTTACAGTTCATCACCATTATTTTATAGCATATTTGTTGCGATATACCATCTAAATTACGGTGTAAATGATTTTACTTTTCCAAGACGACCATTAACAAAAGAAGATAATGCAAAAGTTCGATCAGCATTAGACGAAATAGAAGAAACTTTACATAAAGAAGATGGAATAACGGCAGAAGAGCAAAAATTTATAATCTCATGTAAAAAATCAACTGGCCATAAGATTAATAAGGTAACTCGTTGTAATTACGTTATGTCAGTTATCAATACACATTTGGGGATAAAATAATGATATTAAACGATGTGTTTAATGATGCTTTACAAGAATGTGAAAAAGCTTCTAAACTGATAAATGATACAAACATACTATTTAATAATCATGTTGAAAGCAATGGTATAGCATTTTCATCAGAAATACATACTTGTATTATTAATGGGGCTTTTTTGACTCTTTTTATGACATTGGAAAGGTTTTTAGAGAATTCTTTTATATGCTATATGATGGGCCAACGAGGAATCAATGGAAATATAGTCAAAAGATACATATTTCCTGATGATGAGGAAAAGGCAATTAATATATTAAAGGGAACAAGCCGTTTTGCTGATTTTACAAACCGTGATACAATTATAAAATTGGCCAATAACTTTTTTGAATTTGGCGGTACATATTCATATTTGAATTCAATCTCAGTTGATTTTGAAGAAATGAAAAAAATTAGAAATGCCATTTCTCATATTTCTATTGAAAGTGAACGCGCATTTCGAGGACTTGTTCGTACTAAATTAGGATCATTGCCAAGAAATATAAATACATCTAGCTTTTTAAATACTATTATGCCCAATCATACAAATACATTTTTTATTCATTACAGAGATGTCGTCGTCAATACTATAAATAATATTGCAATGTCATTTTAAGCAACTTTTAACTATTAGCTAATGTCAATATATATTAGTCAGGAAGTCTTACTAATCTAACATACAATATTGCTAAGTAAATAATTAGCCTAATAACGAAAGAGAAATGCTTTCACTGAAATCTGCACTTCTCTTTCGCTTATCTTAAAATTGCAATTCAGATTCCAAGCCAGCCCTTTACCGTAGCTTCCATAGCATCCACATCACACTGATTGTTATGTAACACCGGAGCTGTACGTATCTCTTCCACTGCTTTTGGCACGGCGACATTGGCAATTTTTGAAAGCTCGTCGATGAGGGCAAAATCGTCCATGGCATCGTACCTGCTGTCAATGGCTGTCATCACGCTGCGGGCAAACTTGTAAGGACTGGCCGTTGAAGCGATGATAGTCTTTTTATCGTCTCCGGTCTCCTTCACATATTTTTTATAAACCGCACCGGCCACAGCCGTATGGGTGTCAATGACATAACCAGTTTCTGTATAAAGATCATGGATCATGCCGGCAGTTTCCGTCTCATCAGCAAAATTTCCATAGAAATCCGCCAGCTTTTCCTTCATCTGCGGCGTGATCTCGTATTTTCCGCTGCCACTTAAAGCGCTCATAAGTGCGCTGTTGGCTTCCGGATCTTCTCCGGCGATCTTATAGATCAGACGCTCCAGATTGCTGGAAATGAGAATGTCCATGGACGGTGAGGATGTCAGGACAAAATCCCGGTTGCGATCATAGCTTCCGGTCGTGAAAAAGTCGTAAAGGACTTTATTTTCATTGGATGCACAGATCAGACGGTCGATGGGCAGCCCCATGTTCTTGGCATAGTAAGCGGCAAGAATATTTCCAAAGTTACCGGTGGGCACGACTACATTGATCTTCTCGCCATTTTTAATCTCCTCGTTTTTAACGAGCATGGCATAGGCATACACATAATATACGATCTGAGGTACAAGGCGGCCAATATTGATCGAATTGGCAGAGGAAAACTGAAAACCGTGATCAGCCAGCTCTTTAGCCAGCGCCTTGTCATTAAACATCTTCTTTACGCCGGTCTGGGCGTCATCAAAATTCCCATGGATACCCACAACAAAGGTATTCTTTCCCTTCTGAGTCACCATCTGCTTTTCCTGCACCGGGCTGACGCCATCCTTCGGATAGAAAACAATAATGCGTGTACCTTCCACATCGGCAAATCCGGCCATGGCGGCCTTTCCCGTATCTCCGGAGGTGGCTGTGAGAATAACGATCTCATTGCTCACATTATTCTTCTTTGCCGCGGTGGTCATCAAATGGGGGAGGATGGACAGGGCCATATCCTTAAAAGCAATGGTGGAGCCGTGGAACAATTCCAGATAATAGGCGCCGTCGGCATAAGCCAATGGAGCGATTTCTTCCGTATCGAACTTGGAATCATAGGCATTATTAATACATTTTTTTAACTCTTCCTCCGTAAAATCCGTCAGATAAAGCTTCATAACCTCATAAGCCACTTCCTGATAGGTCATTGATGCCAGCTTCTCCACAGGTACATCCAGCGCCGGGATCTGGCTTGGAACAAAAAGTCCGCCATTCTCTGCCAGACCTTTTAAAATAGCTGCGGACGCTGTAACGCCTTCCCCGCCTCGGGTACTTTTATATATCAGACTCATGGGAATTTCCTCACTTTCGCACGTTAGTATATTGAACATATTTTAGAATATGTTCTTGATTATAGCATATAGTTTTTTCCATATCAAGAGTAATAACGACAAAAATTGCGTGCAGCGCGTATGAATGTCCGTGCATTACGCACATGCCAGTATGCGGATTGTTGTCAAATCTCTTTTGTATTTTGAAAAATTTTCAGTAATCTATGATCTGCCATCCGCATTTTCCCTTCGTGATAGTAAGAAAAATGCCTGGGCAATTAAGCTCAGGCAATAATTTTTCTTTTTGAATTGCAATTCTGGGAGCGGACCTATGATCTCCATAGGTAGAGAGCTTCCTTGTATTTGTATTGCCCGCAAGGTCGGAACGGGTAGCTCCTCACTGTCGCCGCAAAAGCTCTTATGCTTTTCATTACTTATAATCTATCATGCCGTACTGTCCTTGTCAACCTGCTTTTATTATTTTTTCGATTGCTTTTATTATTTTCCCCAGTACTTCAATCTCCCACCCCAAAATCTGTATTTTCATACAAAACCTCAATGGCCGGGTCATCATCCAGATACTTATATTTCTCCCGAAACCAGGCGATGAGCGCATCATCCTTCTTTATGGCAGTGGTATTGTTCGTATAGACATTAACTGTTCCCAGCTTAAAATACTTTTTCAGTATGTCAATGTCACGGTCGATCATTTCCTTCGTCTGGCCCTTGATGCCTACCATGATACACGGCGAGTCAAAATACTCTGCCACTTCCTCCGGCGTCTTAAAATCCGCATTCTTATTAAGAACTTTCTGGCGGAAATCATTGTCAAAGGTTTCCACACCGATTTTATAGGTAATGGGAACGCCCATGGCATCCCGCATTTTCTGAAGCTGCCGGCGGTACATCCAGTGGCTTTCAAAAAACAACCGGTGGATATTTTTCTCCTTAACGATCCTTCGGATCAGCTCCAGGGTTGGTTTGGGCAGCTCAAAACAACTGGCGGAATCAATAACCTCCAGCACGCCAAGCTCTCCGGTAACATTTTGGAGTACCTGAGCGTTGAGTGCTGTCATCTCGGCCTCATTTCTGGAATTATCATCTATGTAATCGCAAAAGGCGCACTTGCCCCATGCACAGGGAAAGGCTTTTAAAAGCACGATCTCTCTTGGATTTTTATTTGTAATCTTACTATATCTGTCCATTACTTAACCCTCCGTATTTTCCCCAGCAGATCGCCGGGCATAACCTTGATCACCGCAGCAGCGATGAGTATCCCTATAAATTCGTCGGCATAATCGGTGAATATCTGCACACTGAAACAGGCGGCCGTCAGGCTGACGCCCAGCTTTGTCATAATCTGGACAATATAAGACGAACCTGCGGATGTGATTCCGCCAAATACAAATGTGGTAACCAGTGCACTGGAAATAGATGTGGGCAAAGATACAATAAACGCGCCGATGGGCAGACGCCATCCCTTAAGCCAGACGGTGCGGAACATCATCCCCGCCATAATGCCGGTAAATATCTGTACCGGAGCATAGTAGAAGGAATAGACATCAAAAGTAAATCCGGAAATAAGGCTGCCGACTACACCGGTCAGGGCGCCGTTTACCGGACCCAGCAGCGCCGAGCACATGACGGTTCCGATAGAATCCAGATATACGGGTAGCCTTAAATTCATGGCAATAAATGCGCCAACCACATTGAGGACCGCGCAAAAAGCCATACAGCACTGGCGGACAGTTGCGCCCTGTCTGCGCGCGCCGGTATGGCTGCCGGGAGTAAGCCCGGAGCTTTGAATATTTTGTTTTCTCATGTTTTCATTCTCCAATCTCATTCACAAAGATCGTAACCGCTCAGAAGGACCGAACTGTTACCAAAATTTTACAGTGATTCGATACTTGGTTTTTTATCCTGGGAAGTTCGCGAACCAGTCCGGCGCATCCAGCGCGCCGATTATATGAAATACAATTACTTACTTCCCCCACGCCTGCGGCCCGGGCTCACTAAGTGTTCCAATTATATCATCCTTTTTTCCCGTATTCAAGAAAAAACTTCCACTTTGACTTAAAATAGTGGTATACTGATAACAGTTCATCTCGGTGAATCACCCACGCGGATGAGCTGTTATAAAAACTTTGGAGGCACATGTAATATGAATACAAAAAAGAAAGATCCCGGGCAGACTGCCATACAACTGGCGCTGTCACTGATCCTGGTCCTGTTTATCATTTCATTTTCCGTCGTTTTTACATTGAATATCCGGCCGCTGTACTACTTTGATATAGGGCATCTGAATATTTCAGAAACCTCCGGCTATTCCGACAGCGATATACGGGCCAACTATGATGTACTTATTGACTACAACAATATTTTCGGACCGGATACGCTGGAATTTCCTACCCTTGCCATGTCCACCGAGGGGCGTATACATTTCGAGGAGGTCAAGGATATTTTCGTAGCTGTGGAAATCCTCTGCATCGCTACTTTTATTCTTGGACTGGCCGGCATTTTATGGCAGCATAAAAAAAGGGATGTGCATTACTTAAAATACACTTCCATCCTGACCATTGCCATCCCCGTCGTCCTTGGGCTCATATTCAGCTTAAACTGGGAACAAAGCTTTGTCACGTTCCACCACATCTTTTTTAATAATGACTACTGGATCTTCAGCCCCAGCACCGACCCGGTCATTACAATTTTGCCGGACACCTTCTTCTTCCACTGCGCCATGATGATACTTGGCACCGTGATTCTTGGAAGCGTCCTGTGCTTTGTCATTTACAGACTCCGGTCAAAACGCCTCAAATCGGTTCTGCCCCCGCAGGACAGTCATCAATAAGCAGCCGTTCACCGTCCGGCTGCTGTATGCAGGATCGTAAACAGTAACGCCTTCGGACAGATCCGGCCATAAAATGACAGGATTTATAGCTTCCAATGATCTATAATTTAGTTATTCAGGAGGTAGGAACTAATGGAATGGACAGTGAGCCTGAAACGGGCGATCGATTATATGGAAAGCCATCTGCTGGAAAGTATTGATGCCGGGGATGTAGCAAAGCAGATCTATATGTCCTCCTTTTATTTTCAGAAGGGATTCAAAATTATGACGGGCTATTCCGTCGGTGAATACATACGCTGCCGCCGGCTTTACCTGGCTGCGCTGGATGTCATTGCCGGCAGGGATAAGATCATTGATCTGGCTTATAAGTACGGCTACGACACACCGGAAAGCTTTACAAAGGCATTCAGCCGTTTCCACGGATGCCCGCCCACCCAGTTAAAAAACGACACATCCCTGATCAAGGTTTTCCTGCCCCTGAAAATCACAGTTACGATCCAGGGAGGTAATGATATGGATTATGTTATTGAAAAAATGGACGCTATGAAGATGATCGGATTTGAGAAAAGCTTTTCGTTTGATAACTCTTACGAGGCTATCCCACGGTTCTGGACAGAATTTTGTACGACCTGTCAGAATGGAAAATACCCGGACGACGTCCATAAGGTCATCGAGGATTGTATGGTTGGGGAGTTCGCCATATGCCTTGACAATATGAATGATGGAAAAAATTTCAAGTATCTCATCGCAGGTAACTATGACGGCGGCCACGTGCCCGAGGGTATGACGGTCTGTGAAATCCCGGCCCATACATGGGTAAAGTTTAAGTGTGTCGGGCCGCTCCCCGGCTCCCTGCAGTCCATTAACACAAAAATATTCAAAGAGTGGCTGCCCGGCAACCCGGATTATGAGCTGGCCGACGGCTTAAACATCGAATGGTATTCCCTGGATGACGGCAGCTCTCCGGATTACGAAAGCCAGATATGGCTTCCCGTCAATAAAAAGTAGCAGGCACCCGTCTCCGCTTCGCTTCGACGCGTCGCGGCAGTCGCCGCGAAGGTGAGCCAGCTCCCCTTCGTGGCTCGTTGCTTCGCGCAAACAGCCGGGAGGCGGATATGTCCAGCATATCCGCCTCCCGGCTGCATCTATAAAAACCAAACATCACGATATTCGTAAATACTAAACAGCTCTATTTAATAAATACCAAACAAAAGCCGTATGGCCGATATAGCGAAAATCACCACGCACAGTGCAAGAACTGTGGCAAAGATATAGCCTTTATGGCCAAACAGGTCAAATTCCGCCCCATCCAGACGTCGTTTCTTTATGCATCGCAAAATCCCGCCCATGTTCAGCAGCAGAACGATAAGTATACCTGCCAGTGACAGCAGTAAAAATACCCGCAGCAATATGCCTACCACATTGGCCTTCTCTGCATAAGAGCGCACCTCGATCACCTTATTGTGGGTCACGCATGTCAGAACATTGTAATCCTCAAGAATATTTTCATAATTATTATTTTCAGCAAAATGACCATTGAAATTTTTCGGATACTGAAAACGATAATACAGCCCCTTTGTGGATTGTGAGCCGCTTAAAAAGGTCATAAAGTTGATCTTATCCACAAACTCATAGCGAATCTTTTTCAGACGCCCTTCGTCGGCCAGTCCGCCGGATACGGCGGAATTTCCCGTATTGGAATCGCCGTCCAGAAACGCACAGGTCAGCAGCGAAAGATTTGCAGCGCTGTCACTGTGGAGCGTTACATTATAGACGATACTGTTTCCGGAGGTCGTCTTCTCATAAGTAATATTATCCTGCAAACGCTCCTTTATACGGTCCTCAAAGCGCTG
Source organism: Lachnospiraceae bacterium (assembly GCA_902363555.1). Taxonomy (GTDB): domain Bacteria; phylum Bacillota; class Clostridia; order Lachnospirales; family Lachnospiraceae; genus Catenibacillus. The sequence continues at coordinate 195,402 of CABJAM010000005.1, forward strand.
GCCAATAATACCCTTCTGCTCCCCGGTCAGGGTAAACTTCATGGTACGGATAAAATCCTTTTCATTATTCATCGTCGTGTCGACTTCGATTTTATCGATATCCACACTGTACCCAAGGTAGAGCGTGATCTTATCCGACGGGCGGACAGTCACATAGGTGCCACAGTAATCGTCGGTATTTTCAAAATTACAGCTCTGGATATACTTATACTCGCTTTCACAATTCTCAAAAGAATGCTCTGGTGAGGCTTTCAGGGCGTAGGTCATCGTCGTATTTTCATTGGAAAAATCCAGGAAATACGAGCCGTCCAAATACTGGGTGATCTTTTTTCGGGCCTTTAATGTGTCCTGCTCATCGCTCTCCTCCGCCACCTCAAATACAGTATTATCGGTGTGGAGCGCTTTATTGAGCTTATTTACATAGTCCTCGGAGCTGACCGCATTCACCTTAATCGTAAATACCTTTCCGGTTTCCGTCGTCTTTGTGGAAAATACGCCGCCCTCAGGAAGCAGATCGTTCATCATCACGGTCAGGGATGACCCCAGCTTTTCCACCACAGCGCTCCCTGCATAGTAATCGATGACCACATCATAGCTGCCTGTATTATTAAGTGTCGTCTCTACCCGGATATTATCCAGGGCATTGGAATCCATCCGGGAAATAGCGATACAATTCCCGGCCTCGATGGCTTCCCCATTAAACTCCAGCACTGTCGTTCCGGGCGTAAACAATTCCTCGGCAGTCTTGTCCGAAAGCTGCGGCACCTGCTGTACAAACGCGTCGATCAGCCAGAAAAAAAGCTCGGTGGAGTCAAAATTTTCCTCGATCGTAAATCCCTTTTTAAGCAGACTGTCTGAATACTCATAATAGACCGACGGCATATTTTCCGCGTCATAACTGCTGCTCCCGGAAAATATTTTCATCACCTTATCGTAGTATTCCTCATAGGTGGCAAAAGGAATGGTAAGCGTCATCTCCACATCCTTGTTATCCTTCTGCGTGGCAATACTGTACATATCCGCAGGACAGCTATCACTTAAAAGATTATTTAATTTTTCCAGATCCCCGTCAAAGAGCGCTTTAAACTCTTTACTCGTCAGGGTCGCTGTCATCACCCGCTGGCCATTGAACTTTTCATCAATGATCAGGCGGGTATTCACATCCAGCGGCTTCATGGAAGAACAGCCGGCCAACAACAGCATGATCCCAAAAACGAGGAGAATCAGTACATTCCTTTTGATATTTTTCATAATAGTACTCCGTAGAATTACTTTCCATATTTCATTATACAGCGGCGGCCGAAATCCAGCGCCCGGGCCACGGCGGCCTCGCGGATCTTCTGGCGGTTGCCGTTAAAATGACATTCCAGCACTTCTGTATAGCCATTCACATAGCAGCCGATATACACAAGCCCCACCGGCTTTTTATCCGTACCGCCCTCGGGTCCGGCAATACCTGTAACTGAAAGCGCCACCTCTGCCCCGGCGGCCTTTGCTGCGCCCACAGCCATGGCTTTGGCTGTCTGAGGACTCACCGCTCCATGTTTTTTCAGAGTAGAATTTTTAACCCCCAGCAGCTTGTGCTTGGCAGAATTGGCATAGGTCACAAAGCATTGATTTAACACGTCGGAGGCTCCGGAAACATTGACGATGCGCCCCGATAAAAGTCCGCCGGTACAGCTCTCCGCCGTGGTCACGGTCAGATGGTCGTCCTTAAGCATGCGTACAAAACGCTCCTCCAGGCTTATATCCTCATAGATAGTAAATATATTGCTCCCAAACCGATTTTTAAGCTCCTTTAGCACCGGCTTTATAAGCTTGGCCGCTTCCTTTTTCGTGGCGGCCCGGGCCGTTATGCGCAGATGGACCTCGCCGGTTTTTGCATAGGGGGCAATGGTTGGATTGGTCTGAGCCTTGAGCATATCCTCGATCTGATCGGCCACATAGCTTTCTCCCATACCTCCGATTTTAACGGTGCGGGATGCGATCACCTCCGGCGTCAGCTTATCAAGGTACGGCCGGATGTCCTGTGAAAACATAGGATAAAGCTCATTGGGCGGTCCGGGCATTAAAATTACGATTTTTCCCTCATCGGTCTTTATGATCAGGCCCGGCGCCGTGCCGTTATGATTATCCACCACCGTCGCGCCCTGGGGCACGATGGCCTGCTTCCAGTTATTACTTGTCACCGGCGCATGGATACCATTTTTAAAATAATCCTCAATGCGTTCTTTTGTGTGGGCGTCCTCCACAAGGGGCAGGCCCAGCAGGGAAGCTGTCGCCTCCTTTGTCAAATCATCATCCGTAGGTCCAAGACCACCGGTAAGAATCACCACATCCGAACGGGATAACGCCAGCTTTAGAGCATCCTTTAAGCGCTCCTCATTATCGCCCACGCTCACCTGATAATAGCAGGAAAGACCCAGGGCTGCGCACTGTTCGGCCAGATAGCTGGCATTGGTATTGGTAATGTTGCCGAGTAAAATCTCTGTTCCCACAGAAATAAGTTCTGCTACCATCAGATTTTTCCTCCACTTGTCAGTACAGTTTTATTTTTCATAAGATAATCCACCAAAGATATGATGGTCAGGGCCAGCGACAGATATATAAGGATCTGTTCGATCCAAAAAACCACCGTGCCGCCAAAGTTTGGCATCATAAAAATAATGGTGATCATCTGGACCACGGTTTTTAACTTGCCCCAATAACCGGCGGCAATGACCACACCGGACTCTGCAGCCACAAGACGAAAACCGCTGATAATAAATTCCCGGGCAATGATAATGAGCACGATCCATGCAGGTATCCGGTCCAGCTCAATATAGCACACAAGCGCGGAAACCACCAGCAGCTTATCTGCCAGCGGGTCCATAAACTTTCCGAAATTTGTCACCAGATTATACTTTCTGGCAATCTTACCGTCCAGCAGATCCGTAAGGCTGGCGATAATAAATATGACCAGCGCCACATAGACCGACCATGGACCAAAGCTGTCCGCAGCCAGTAAAAACACGACAAAGATCGGAATCAATATCACTCTTAATATGGTCAGTTTATTCGGCAGATTCATATAGCACTTCTCCTATCAAATCATATTCATTAGATCCGGTCACCTTCACCGGAACCATATCGCCGGAAAAAAGTTCATAGGGTGCGGTAATAAATATGTAGCCATCCACATCCGGCGCATCCTTATAGGTTCTTCCAATATAGACGCCTTCCTCCGGAAGCCGCCCTTCCACAAGAACATCCAGCGTCCGGCCCACCATGGATTCGGAAATTTCAAAAGCGATCTCCTGCTGGAGCTGCATCAATTCATCCTGACGCTGCGCCTTCACATCCTCGTCGATCTGATCCGGCATCAAAGCCGCCGCCGTGCCCTCCTCCGGGGAATAGGTAAATACCCCCAGCCGGTCAAAGCGCATCGTCTCTACAAAGTCCATCAGCTCCTCGTGCTGCTCCTGCGTCTCCCCAGGAAAACCGGTGATCAGCGTCGTGCGCAGGGCAATGTCGGGAATTTCCTTCCGCAGCCGGGCAATGACATCCATTAGCTGAGTCTTGTTTGTCCTGCGGCCCATCCGCTTTAATATATCATCACTGGCGTGCTGTATGGGCAGGTCCAGGTAGTGGCAGATTTTCTTTTCCTCCTTCATCACCTGGATGAGGTCATCGGTAATTTCTTCCGGGTAGCAGTAAAGTATACGTATCCACTCAATACCTTCCACCTGGCATAGCTTGCGCAGCAGCTTGTGAAAGACCTTTTTGCCGTAAATATCCTTGCCGTACATGGTCGTCTCCTGAGCTACGATATTAAGCTCCTTCACACCGGACTGGGCAAGCTCCCCGGCATCTTTTAAAATCTGCTCCATAGGGTAGCTGCGGTACTCTCCGCGGATCTTTGGAATGATGCAGTAGCTGCAATGCTTGTCACAGCCATCGGCAATCTTCAGATAGCTGCTGTAACCGCCGGTGGTCACCACCCGCCGCACATCCGGCGCAGGAAGCTCATCAAGGCTGTGCACATCCACCTGCCGCTGCCCCGCCAGTGCCTGATCGATCACGTCGCAAATATCGCCATAGCCGGTCGTTCCCACAACCGCATCCACTTCCTCGATTTCATCTAAAATCTCCTGCTGATACCGCTGAGCCAGACATCCGGCCGCCACTAAAACCCTGGCACTCCCGCTTTTTCTGTATTCCGCCATTTCCAGCAGCGTATTAATACTCTCCTGCTTGGCATCATGGATGAAACTGCATGTATTCACCACGATCACATCCGCCGACGCCTCGTCATCGGTCAGCGAATAGCCCTTTTCGGCCAGCAGCCCCAGCATCACCTCAGAATCCACAAGATTCTTATCACATCCCAGGGATACAAAGTATATATTCATAAGTTTCTCCTTCATGCAACAAAATTATAACTCCAATATGGCACGATTTCATCCGCCTTACAGCTTTGGGCCCGTTTGGGGCCAACAAAATGCCACAGAGTTATTCCTGTGTACCATTTTATCAGCTTTTCGCACAAAATTAAAGACTATTTCGATGATTTAATCAAAACTTCACAAAAAGAGAAATCGGACTTGGCGTACCCGGTCCGATTTCTAAAATATTCGTTGCTGCTATTTTAAGCTTTCCTTCCGCCGAGCCGCTTCCACGCAATTTTCCATAAGCATCGCGATGGTCATAGGCCCCACGCCGCCAGGCACCGGGGTGATCGCTCCGGCTACCGGTTCCACGTCAGCAAAATCCACATCGCCGCAAAGCTTATTCTCCGCGTTCCGATGAATACCCACATCGATGACCGCAGCGCCCGGCTTTACATAATCCTTTGTGAAAAACTTCGGCTTGCCGATGGCGCATACAAGAATGTCCGCCCGACGGCACACCTCCGGCAGATTTTTGGTCCGTGAATGGCAGATCGTCACCGTACCATTTTCACGGAGCAGAAGCTGCGCCATAGGTTTGCCCACAATATTACTGCGGCCCACCACAACGCACTCCCGGCCTTCGATTTCAACACCGCTGCGCTTAAGCAGTTGAATGATCCCCGCCGGCGTACAGGACACAAAGCCCGGTTTTCCAATCCACAAAGCGCCCACACTCTGAGGATGGAAGCCGTCCACATCCTTTTTCGGATCAATGGCCTCGATCACCGCATCCTCATTAATATGCTCCGGCAGCGGAAGCTGCACGAGGATACCGTCCACGCTGTCATCCTCGTTGTATCCTTTGATCACCGAAAGCAACTCCTCCTGGGTCGTCTTTGCCGGCAGCTCACAGGAAATGGAACGGATGCCAATGTATTCGCAGGCCCGTTTTTTATTGCGCACATAGACGCAACTGGCCGGGTCCTCGCCCACAAGAATCACTGCCAGTGTCACCGTCGTTCCTCTTTCAGTCATTTTACCGACTTCTTCTTTTAATTCCTCTTTAATCTGAGCAGAAATCTGCTTTCCGTCAATTAATAATGCCATATTTACGCCCCCTTTTAGAAAAGTCCTGTAATCCTTCCGCTCTCATCCACATCAATACCTTCAGCCGCCGGCTTTTTCGGCAGCCCCGGCATGGTCATGATCGCACCGGTAATCGCCACGACAAACCCAGCGCCGGCGGATACATAAACCTCGCGGATATTTACATTAAAGCCCTCCGGGCGTCCTAAAAGCTTGGCGTCATCGGAAAGGGAATACTGGGTTTTTGCCATGCAGACCGGCAGATTCGAAAAACCAAGAGCCTCGATGCGGTCCAAAGCCTTAGAGGCGGCCGGTGCATAGCTGACACTGCCAGCACCGTAAATTTCTTTGGCAACCGTCTCGATTTTCTCTCTCAGTGAAAGCTGATCCGGATAGAGCGGCTCAAAAAGGCTCTCTTTATTCTCCAGCGTAGCCACGACCTTTTCGGCCAGCTCGCGGCCGCCCTCGCCACCATTTTCCCAGACTCTTGCCAGGGCAAATTCACAGCCCCGCTCCTCACAAAACTGCTTTACATACGCCAGCTCGGCCGGAGTATCAGAAACGAAAGCGTTCAGCGTCACAACAACAGGCACTTTATATTTATGCAGATTTTCAATGTGCTTTTCAAGATTGACAATACCTTTTTTCAGAGCTTCCACATTTTCAGCAGACAAATCCGCCTTGGCTACGCCGCCGTTATATTTCAGCGCCCGCACTGTTGCTACAAGGACGACAGCATCCGGCATTAACCCGGACATGCGGCACTTGATATCAAAGAACTTCTCCGCGCCCAGATCTGCGCCAAAGCCAGCCTCCGTCACAACCACATCCGCCAGCTTTAATGCCATCCGTGTGGCACGGACACTGTTGCAGCCATGGGCAATATTGGCAAAGGGGCCGCCGTGAACGATGGCCGGCGTATGCTCTAACGTCTGAATCATATTCGGCTTGATGGCATCCTTAAGCAGTGCGGCCATGGAGCCCACAGCCTTTAAATCCGCCGCGGTCACCGGCTCACCCTGATAATTATAAGCCACGATAATGCGGCCCAGACGGACTTTTAAATCCTCCATATTTTCCGCCAGACAGAGGATCGCCATAATCTCGGAGGCCACGGATATAACAAAATGATCCTCACGGACAACACCGTCCATTTTTCCGCCAAGACCTACGATGATATTGCGCAGGGCGCGGTCGTTCATATCCACGCAGCGTTTCCAGACGATCTGCTTTGTATCAATATTCAGAGCATTGCCCTGCTGGATGTGGTTGTCCAACATCGCCGCAAGAAGATTATTGGCAGACGTAATGGCATGGAAATCACCGGTAAAATGAAGGTTCAGATCCTCCATGGGAACGACCTGCGCGTAACCGCCGCCGGCTGCTCCGCCCTTGATACCAAAGCATGGGCCAAGGGAAGGCTCCCTTAAAGCCACAACCGCTTTTTTTCCAATAACGTTTAAAGCCTGTCCAAGACCGACACTGATGGTCGTCTTTCCCTCGCCGGCAGGTGTGGGGTTGATGGCCGTCACAAGGACAAGCTTGCCGTTTTCCCGATCCTTCACCTGCTCCCACAGCTCATCGCTCAGCTTTGCTTTATACTTGCCATAGAGCTCCAGATCATCCTCGGTAATGCCAAGCTTTGCAGCAACATCTCTGATCGGATACATTTTCGCCTCCTGAGCGATTTCAATATCTGTTTTCATTCGTAATGACCTCCTATATAAGAATTATAAATCATCGTAACCGTTCAAAATGGCCGAACTGTTACAAATTATCGTAACCGTTTATAATGGCCGAACTGTTACAAATAGTCTTCAATATACTGCTCAAACTGCTCCGGACTCATCAGCACCTTACGGGGCTTTGTGCCCTCCTCCGGTCCGACCACGCCAGCCTCATAGAGCTGGTCCATGATCCGCGCAGCCCGGTTAAAGCCAATGCGGTAAACCCGCTGGAGCATACCGATGGACGCCTTGTCCTTCTCGATGATCAGCTTGCCGGCTTCAGCGAAATAGACATCATGGTCATCGGCGCCGCCCTTATCTCCGGACAGACCGCCGGAGCTGATACTATTGACAATGGCCTCATTGTACTGGGGCTGCTCCTGATCCTTGGTGATAAATTCAACCACAGAATTGACCTCCTGATCGGTAACAAATGCCCCCTGAACACGCAGCGGCTTTTGATAACCTGTGGGGTAAAAGAGCATATCGCCCTTGCCGAGCAGCTTTTCTGCGCCGTTCATATCGATAATCGTCCGGGAATCCACACCGGAGGATACGGAAAATGCGATCCTCGAAGGAATATTAGCCTTGATCAGCCCTGTAATAACGTTGACCGACGGCCGCTGGGTAGCGATGACCAGATGTATCCCTGCGGCTCTGGCAAGCTGTGCCAGACGGCAGATCGCGTCCTCCACCTCATTGGAGGCCACCATCATAAGGTCGGCTAACTCGTCCACGATAATGACGATCTGCGGAAGCTTTTTGTGCTCCTCGCTCTCGTACTCGCAGGCCTGGATCTTCGCATTATAGCTCTTCATATCACGGACATTTAACTCCGCAAACTTTTCGTAGCGCTTGGTCATCTCAGCTACGGCCCAGTTGAGAGCTCCGGCCGCCTTCTTCGGGTCAGTGACCACAGGGATGAGCAGATGGGGGATACCATTGTATACACTCAGCTCCACCACCTTCGGGTCGACCATGATCAGCCGGACATCCTCCGGCTTTGCTTTATATATAATACTCATAATCAGTGTATTGATACATACGGATTTACCGGAACCGGTGGCTCCGGCGATGAGCAGATGGGGCATTTTGGCAATGTCGGCAATAATGACCTGGCCGCCGATATCCCGCCCGGCTGCAAAGGCGATCAGTGAACTGCTCTTTTTAAACTCCGAGCTTTCCAGCAGATCCCGCAGCATGACCGTCGTATTCTCTTTATTAGGCACCTCGATACCGATGGCTGCCTTGCCCGGGATGGGCGCTTCGATACGGATATCAGCCACCGCCAGATTCAGCTTGATATCATCGGTCAGAGATAAGATCCGGCTGACCTTAACCCCCTGCTCTGGCTGGAGCTCATAACGGGTCACGGAAGGTCCACAGCTAACGTTTGTCACCTGAACCTTGACGCCGAAGCTGTCCAGTGTATCCTGAAGCTTTCTGGCAGTATCCTGAAGCTCCTTATCGGATTCGGCCGTGGCCGTCACAGGCTTGCCAGGCTTTAACAGATCCAGCGGCGGAAATACATACTCCTTCACCACAGGAACAAATTCCTCCGGCTTTACCTCCACCGGCGTATTATCCGCCTTGGCAGCCCGGCTCCCATGGCCATTTGCGCCACTTTGTCCGGCCAAACGTCCTGCGGCATCCACAGGGCCCTGAACGCCGCCAGCTCCCGGCCCTGAGCTATTGCCGGAGGCTCCCGCCCCACTGCCAGTTCCCGGCCTTGCGCCGCCGGCCGGCGTTTTGGCCGCAGCTAGACGTATCGCTTCCAGCGGAGATATGTCATCCTCCCTGGGCTCATATTCCGGAAGATTTGTATAACGCTCCTCGATGGATTTATTGCGGATGTCCAGCACATCGGGCACCGGCCGCTCCTCCATCTCCGGAAATGCTCCGGTCGTCACCTTCGCCCCGGTCGTCACTTTGGACCCAGTGGTCACCTTAGACGGTTTTTCCTTTTTTACCTTCGCATCCTCACTGCGAATATCCAGCCCGGACAGATCCGGCAGCTTTTCTGTGGTGCCAAAGGGATCCTGGATCATATCCGGCGACACGATCTTTGACGGAGTATCAAAAACAATATCCTCCGATAGCGTATCCAGCCCCTTCGGTTCTAAATAAACCGGGTCCGGCGTGAACTCAAAATCCGGCTCCGGCGCCTTTTGAATACTGTCCATCCGGGTAATCGTCAGATTTATCAGCGGGTCGCTGTCCTTCCCCTGGCTATCCGAATGATTGTCAAACGCATCTGTGCTCTTACCGGAATCCTCACGGACATTGGACAAAGCCTCCGGTTCCGGCTCCAGAACAATATCAGGAATCTTGTCCATCTCCATTTTAGGCAATTCAAAGTCAATCGGTTGGATCGACTCCCCGTAAGCCTTTTGCGGCTCGATCATGCGCACATTGGACGCTTCCTTGGTCTTACGCTTACGCCGGCCCTTTGCAGGTGCAGGCGCCGGACCGTCCAGATCATCAAAATCATCAATATCCGGGAAATCCCCATCATCCATGGCCGTCTGAGCGGCAAACAGCTCCGGCTCGTCTTCCATGCGCTCCATGCGAAGCGCTTCCTCCTCAAGACGCCGCTCCTCTCTGGCCTGATCGAGAAGCTCCCGCTGTTCTCTGTGACGCTTACCGGCCTCCGTGGCAGCCATCTGGATTTTTCTTCCGATGGATATAAATACGGACTTGCCGGCAAGAAGCACCACGCTCACAGCAAACAGCGCCACGATCAAAAGATAAGCGCCCGCCTTGCCAAACAACGGCGCCAATGCTTTACAGATCGCGCCGCCAATGAGGCCGCCGCCATTTTTATAAACCGCGCAGTCCTCATAAAAATTCATAACGGTCATGGAGGCGTCTCCGGGATTGGACAGCATCTGCAAAAATGCCATAATCGATATAAACGTAGTGATCCCCGCAATGATCTTCACCACAGCCACCTTATTATGCCGGTTTGATATGTAAAATGCGGTGCCGAAAAAAATCACATAAGGAATCAGATAGGCGATCCAGCCAAATACGCCAAAAATAAAGTAGGAAATATAATTTCCCACAAGACCACACAGATCATAGATGCTGAGCAGTAATAAAATCGAAACAGCCAGAGCTACTATGATCTGGATCTCATCGTACATGCCGCTGCGCGCTTTGTAATCCACATCCTTTTTATTACCCGTACTTGTATTTTTCGTTGTTCTTTTATTTGCCGCAGTGCCCCTCTTTGTGGCAGTGCTGCTTTTTTTACTTGAGGTTTTTCCCTTAGTTGCCGTACTTCCTCTTGATGTCTTTGCAGCCGGGCCGCCGGCGGCCGCTGCTGTTCTTCGGTTGCCGGAACCCGCTGTGCTGGTTTGCCTTGCAGCCATCGAATCATCCTCCTTAATTTAAACATAATTGCGAAACGCCTCCCGCCCCGCAGGGCGCTAAACGTTTCGCAATCCATAATCCTTTTATACGCTTAGTACTGTTACATGTAACAGTCCGGCTCCCTAGAACCGTTACTGTTACTTAATGAAGAAGTAACAGAAGATGGAAATCACACCGATCGCCGCGCAATAATAGGCAAAATATTCATAGCGCGCCCGCTTAACGATGTTGATCATCAGCTTGATACAAACAAAACCTACTACGCCGGCCACGATCATACCCACAACATAGTTGAGCACCAGGCTTCCGGTAATAGAGGAATCCCCAATATGCCGCAACTGCAAAAGATTCGCTCCCACGATAGCCGGTACCGAAGTCAGGAAGGAATACTTCACGGCAAAGGAACGATCCAGACCAAGGAACAGGCAGGCTGCGATGGTGGAACCGGAGCGTGAGATTCCCGGCAATGTGGCAATACCCTGGGCCACACCGATAATAGCGGCGTCCTTGTAATTGGTCGCCTTGGCTTTCTTTGGGCCGTTCGGCCGTCCGTCCACAAGTAGAAGTATGATAGCCGTAATAACCAGGCAGATTCCCGGCACGATCAAATTCGATCCGGCCTTTTCAATAAGATCACCGAAGACAATACCGATGATTCCCGTGGGAATGGTCGTTACGATGATCAATGCTGCAAACTTGCGATATGCGTTGGTGATCAGCCGCCGGTACTTCCGGTCGTCCTTCTTGATCAGCCGCATGATAAAGGTCCATGCATTAATGCAGGCGTCCACGATCAGTCCAACACCATGCACCACAAGGTTCCGTACATCCTTCCAGAAAACAATACATACGGCCACCAAAGTACCTAGGTGCAAAAGTACTTCAAATAACACACCGGTGTCTGTCTCAATGTTAAAAACCTGCTGAAATATCGCCAAATGTCCGGAGCTGCTGACAGGCAGAAACTCCGTAAGCCCCTGAATCAATCCCATGAATATTGCCTGTAATAAATTCATAACGTCATACCTTCCTGCTGCCTGTCCGAGCGTATTTTTCAAACACATTCGAGCCTCAGACAGCTTTATCCTCTCGTTAAATATATTATGAATGAAAAAATAACCATATTCCGGAAATTTTTCCATGCAAACTCAATTTATATAATACTACATTTTATTCCGTTTGTCAAAAAGTGATTTCACGTTCGTCAATCATATCGTGCAATTTGTGAAGAGCCTCCCGTATACCGCCGATTTCATCAATAAGCCCCTCACGGACAGCGTCCTCACCCACAAGGATCGTGCCCACGTCCTTGGTGAGCACCCCGGTTTCCATCATAAGCTCCTCAATGCGCTGGGGCGTCACCTCGGTGTGCGCTGTGATAAAGCCTACGATACGGTCCTGTATCTTTTTAAAATAATCGTAGGTCTGGGGCACACCGATGATCATGCCGTTCATGCGTACCGGATGGATGAGCATCGTTCCGGTTTTCACAATAAAGGAGTAATCGGTGGAAACGGCCAGAGGCACACCGATGGAATGGCTTCCTCCAAGCACCAGGGATACGGTAGGCTTTGTGAGGGATGCGATCATTTCGGCAATGGCCAGCCCCGCCTCCACATCGCCTCCCACGGTATTGAGCAGTACAAGTATACCGTCGATTTCCGTACTGTCCTCGATGGCCGCCAGTTGTGGGAGTATATGCTCATACTTTGTTGTTTTCGTCTGGGGTGATGAAGCCTCATGTCCTTCGATTTCACCGATGATGCTTAAAAGATGGATTTTATGCTTGCGCTCATTTTTATCCAGTACAACCTGCCCCTGCTTTTCTATGCGCTCATCGATCATTTGCTGGCGCTTTAATTCCGCCTGATTCTGCGGATCATCCGCATTATCCGGCTGGGCGTTATCCGGCTGATTATTATCCGGCTGTCTGCGGCGGCAGCCATTGTCCTCATTGCTGTTCTCAGCGCCAGATGCATCTTCACTATTGCTGCTTCGCTGGGCATCTAAAGCACTGCCGTCCTGGATCACATACATTTGCTTGAGATTATCATATTCCATTTTTACATACCTCTTTTATTATCAATTTTTCAATATGGTAAATATGCGCAATCTTTGGAAAAAATATGCATGAAAAGCACTTATACGGAAACATTAAACTTTAAAGATTTTTCATTATTTATTTATGTTTTTGACATAATCTGCCACAGCCGATATGTTATAATAGATTGTACGTAAGCCCCCAAAAGATGGGAGTTATCTGGAAAGGGATGGATTATGAAAAGATTATTTAAGCGTATAGCTGCGGTCGCCACGTGTGTCACCGCAATGATGGGCGCCGCCAGCACATACATTTTTTTCAAGGCTTTTGGACGGGAGACGCCTGCCGACAGAGACAAAAAGGAAAAGAAGATACCGGAATCCAGTAAAAAGTACCAGCCGGCCATAAAAGCCCGTAAGGCCTGGCTGTTAAAGCAGCCGTGTGAAGATATCTATATAAAGTCTTACGACGGCCTGCGTCTGTATGGACGCCTGCTGCCGCCAGAAGGCGAAAGCCCGTCGGCTGCCGAAAGTCGGCCTGTAACTGAAAGCCCGGCGGCCGCCGAAAGCCAGCCTGCAGGCGAAAGCCCATCCGAAGGCGAAATCCGGCCCACAGCATCCAAGGCCCCCACGATTATTCTGGGCATCCATGGTTATCGTTCGGATGGTATTGGGGATTTTGCAGTTCTGGCTCCGTTTTACCATAATCAGGGCGACTACCTGTGCCTTCCCGATGACCGCGCCCACGGCAAAAGCGATGGCAGCTATATCGGCTTTGGCTACCATGATCATTTTGACTGTATCGCGTGGTGCAAATATCTGGTAAAACGCTTCGGTGAAAACTGCAATATCTACCTCCACGGAATTTCCATGGGCTCCGCTACTGTCCTCTCCTGCTGCGACGACCCACAGCTTCCGCCGCAGGTCCGGGGCATTATCGCTGATTGCGGTTACAGTAGCGGCTGGGAGCAGATCGGACATGTTCTCAGCACCACATGTCATATGCCATCCTTTCCAATGCTCTATATGTATAATGCCATCTGCCGCATTGTTGGCGGCTTTAATCTTAAAGATATACGCCCCATCGATTGTGTGGCCCACTCCAGAGTTCCGGTTCTTTTTATTCATGGGGATGCCGACAATTATGTTCCTACCACTATGGTCTACAAGCTCTACAATGCCTGCAAAGCCAAAAAGGAGCTGCTGGTCGTCCACGGCGCCGGGCACGCCATGTCCTACATGACCGACAGCAAAGCTTATGAAAAATCGGTTACCGGTTTCATCGCAAAAACCGAATAGTATATCCTCTCCCCGAACATAATAATAAAGACCGCCAGGAATATTTTCGGCGGCCTTATTATTTTGAAAGGAGACTCGATATGCGTACATTTGAAATGGGAAATCCAGGACCGCAGTATACCGAAAAAAATATATCCATTCCGGAAACACCGGAAAAAGGCTACGGCGACAACAATACGCCGGAGATCGATATGCCCAGGGAATCCTCGGCCACCAATGTCATCCCGGATGAGGTTCCCCGAAGAGACGGCCCCGGCGGCAACTAAGAGCCGTAAGGCTCACACCCGCGGGCCGGCAATTATTGCACGCAGCCGACCAATGCACTGAACACGACGGCCGGGCCTATTCACTGCGCAGCAGCCGGCCAATGCACAGTACACGACAACCGGACCATATTCACTGCGCAGCGGCCGGCCCGCATTTATTTTGCCCCCGCATGGAGATATTTTTCACGTGTGGCCAGTCCGCCGCGTATATGCCTTTCGGATTTATTCACATCAAGCACAATACGCACCTGTCTGGCCAGCGTGGGATTGATCGTTCCCAGACGGTCGGTAACGTCCTTATGTACAGTACTTTTACTGATACCAAACTGCCTGGCAGTCTGGCGGACAGTAGCGTTATTTTCAATAATATAATTAGCAATCGTGGTCGCGCGTTCCTCAATATAATCTTTCAAGATTGCTCTCCTGATTGGTATGTTTTTACATACCTATGCAGGTTTTAGAGCAAATATGATTGCTGCTTATCTATAAATCTCATCCACAGCTATTTCCTTATATAAAGCACATATATGCATACCTTACTGTGCGTTTGCGCCGGCAGACGTCTCACAGGCGATCAACTGAGCTTTACCTTGCCGGGGCAGTTCAAAAGAGCTTCCCATAACCGTGGCATCATAAACGGAATATTTATTTTTCCCTTTGGCTTTGGCACTATAAAGGGCCAGATCACTGCATTTAAACAATGTGTGGAAGTCCTTTCCATGCTCTGGATAAAAGGCAACGCCGATACTGCACGATACTCTGTGTGGGATATCGTTCAGCCGCAATGTCCGGTGAGAGGCCTCGATGATCATAGCCGCACGGTTCTCCACCACATCGATTTCCGGTATATCCTGCATAAACACAAGAAATTCATCCCCGCCGATACGGGATATGATATCACTGGCTCTGAAAAGCTTTTGCAACTCGTCAGCAAAATCCTGGAGCACAGTATCGCCAAACATATGACCATATGTATCATTAATCATTTTAAAATTATCCATATCGATCATTAAAAGTGCGGCATTGGCATCACCGATATTTTCCAACTGCTCCTCGATGAGCTTCTGGCTCATGTTCTTATTATAAAGCCGCGTCAGCCCGTCTCTTTGGGCCTCCTCCCTCAACATCTGGGAAGCCCGCTTTTCCTCGTCAATATCCATCAGCACGCCAACCGCCTTGTTGGCCTTGCCCGCATCGTCAAACTGAGCTGCCACACGGATTTTATACCAGCGGTAACGGCCATTGGTGTCCGCAATACGAAATTCATATTCCGCGTAAGGTACTCCGGCAGCCAATTCCTTAAATAATTTTGATAATATGGACAGATCCCCCGGATGTACATGGGAAATACGGGGAATATCCCGGCTGGCCGCCCTGCATATCGGCTCATATCCAAATTTCTTCTGCCAGTTTCCGGAATAGGTCACCTCATCGCTGGCAATATCCCACTCAAATATAATATCATTGGACTGCTCCATAATGATTCGATGGCGTTCCAGAGACTGCCGCAGCGCCTCCTGAGCCTTCTTTGACTGAGTAATGTCCACAAGTATGCACAAAAAGTAATCGCCGCCGTCCGGCTCTGTGATCAGCCAGCCCTTGTCAAGAACCCATATACAGTGACCGTCCTTTGCACACAGCCGGTATTCCAGCTCCACATAATTACCAGCATTGAGCTGCTCCCGCACCTGACTGGCCACAACGCCCCGGTCCGCCGGATGGATCAGTTCAATATAATGCCGTTTAAACTGTTCTTCGATCTCATTCTCCGTATATCCAAGCAGGTTTAAAAGTCTCTTATTAATATGCAGGAAGGTAAACCATTTATCATTTCTGCACGTCTGAATCCCGTCCAGAAGATTATCCAGTATAAAGCTGTACCTGGACATATTAATACTATCGTCCGCCCAAATATTTTCAGCCAGAGCACCGGACCGGCCATCCAGCGCCTTATCTGCGGGTTCTAAATGAACTGCCGTTTCGGACACAGCTTCCGGTTTCCAGATAAGCATGGCCCGGCGCCGTTTCGGATTATCTGTATTTACCCGCATCAGCGTCACCTGGCACCACTGATAGCCGCCATTAGCCCGTTGATATACACGATATCGCATATTCTGCCGGGTCCGTCCGTCATCAAAAAATTTCAAAATCCCATCTCCGGCCAGATCCATCAGCGCCTGTCGATCGTCCGGGTGGACAGCGCCCAAAATAAACTTATTCATGGAATCCTCAAAGCTTGTGCCGGCCCTGAGCAGCTCAAAATCCGGGCTGGACAAATAGATCACATGATAAAAGCCTTTATTGAAATCTACCTCCACCACCGTGGCGTCCGTGTACTGCAATAAAGTAAAATACTTCTGCTGCCCCATTTCAAGCGTATCATCCGGATTAAAAGCTCCGGTTTTACGCGGCATGGACATCGTCTGAGGCTGAGCCATGCCATCGGCATAATCCCGGGTCAACTGGGCAAACATCTCCCGCACATTTTTAAAGCATTCCAGAAGTCTGGGGGAAAACGAGCCGCACTCGCCGTTTAAAATCATATTATAGGCCTGCGGCGACGGGATGGCTTTTTTATAAACGCGGTCATTGGTCAATGCATCATAGCAGTCGGCGATTCCCACGACCTGAGCACAGATAGGTATACTGTCGCCCTTAAGCCCGTCCGGATAGCCGCGGCCATCCCACCGCTCATGGTGGTAACGGCAGATATTGTAGGCATACTGCAAATATTCCCGGTCACCCATGCGGTCCATACTGGCCAGCATTTCGCAGCCCTTTGTCGTATGCTGCTTCATAATATCAAATTCTTCCGGAGTCAGCCGGCCCGGTTTATTTAATATATTATCAGGTATCGCAATTTTTCCGATATCGTGCATGGATGATGCACTGGCGATCACCTCAATCCGGTGTTCATCCAGCCCAAATTCCGGATAGCATTTGGCAATATCCCGTAGCAGCACCTCCGTAAACAGACGTATGCGGTGGATGTGCTGGCCGGTTTCCATGCTCCGGTACTCAATAATGGAAGAAAGCGCATCGATCATAACGGCGCTGGATTCGCGTATTTTAGCAGCCTGCTCCTCAATGAGCTCCTGCTGGTTAAGGCGGCGCAGACTCAGCTCCACCACATTTTGTACTCTGCGGTGGACCACATGGGGCTCAAAGGGCTTCATAATAATATCGGAAGCACCCAGATCAAAGGCCTTCACTTCATTTTCAGCCGAATCCTCGGCCGTAATAACGATCACAGGAAATTCCGCAAAAAGATTGGCCGCATCCATTTCCTCCATCACCTGATAACCATCCATGACCGGCATGACCAGATCGAGAAGTATGGCCACGATCGTTTCGTGATACTGCCGGGCCAGAACCATGGCCTGCTCCCCATTGACGGCCTCCAATATATTAAATTCGCTTTCAAATACATTTCGCAGGATAACCCGGTTCAACTCCTGATCATCCACAATCAGAATCGTATCTCTTTTCATAGTTCCTCCCTCTTAGCCATGGCCGTTCGTATCGTATCCAGCAGCAGTGCAAAATCCACCGGCTTGGGCACAAAGCCATCCATTCCCGCCGCTTCGGCCGCCTCCGTATCTTCCCTGAAGGAATTGGCCGTCATGGCGATAATGGGGATACGTTTACCATCTTCATGGCTGCTCCTGCGTATTTCCTCCGTCGCTTCCAGCCCGTTCTTTTCCGGCATCCGGATATCCATGAGGATACACCCAAATTCCCCGGGGGAACTTTCAGTGAAACGATCGACCGCAGCCTGGCCGTTTTCCACCCAGGTCACCAGGGCTCCCTGATTTTTAAGGAGATCCATGGCAATTTCCGCATTGAGTTCATTATCCTCAGCAAGTAAAATATGTATGCCATCCAGACGGATGAGGGAACGGCCTTCATCGATGCCCGTTTCAGGCTCGATCGTCGTATTCGGCTCCACAGCCTTTTTAAACGACGCCGTAAAATAAAACCGTGATCCCTTTCCTGGCACGCTCTCCAGCTTTAACTCTCCCCCCATAAGGCGGACAATACTGTCACTGATCGCCAGCCCCAGGCCTGTGCCCTCACTTTTGGAATAATTTGATCCAACCTGCTCAAATGCGCCAAATACGCGTTGCTGATCGGCATCTTCTATACCGACGCCTGTATCAGACACAGAAAACTTATAGGCAGCAGCTTCCGGTGTCTCACTCTCTAAAATGACATCTAAAGACACACTGCCGCCTGCCGGCGTGAACTTAAAGGCATTGGATAAAAGATTGACCAGTACCTGCCGCAATCGCACGCCATCGCCAAAAAGCCAGTTCCATCCGGTATCATAGCTGCATGAAAATTCTACATTTTTCTGGAGCGCCTGTATGCGCATCATATCTTCAATTTCGCCAAGCATCCGTTCTATGGAAAAATTTTCCGACGACAGCTCCATCTTTCCGTTGTCGATCCGGGACATATCCAGTATATCATTGATCAGCGACAGCAAATACCGGGAGGACACCTGGATTTTATTCAGCCGTTCCCGCACCTTTGGCGGTGTATCGTCACAATCGACGGCCAGATCCGCCAGACCTACGATGGCATTCATAGGCGTTCGTATTTCATGGCTCATCCGCGACAAAAAGTCGCCCTTTGCCCGGCTTTTAGCCTCCGCCTTTTCAAGGTCGGCCCTTATCAGAGAGTTTTTCAGGCGGGCCCGGGCAGCCAAAAGCACAAAAGCTACGAGCATGAGCAAAATGATTGCAAAAATCCCCACAAAGGTCAGCGGATTGGCATAGACCATATCGGCCAGGGTCATACTCGTTGTGCCAATAGATACGATATTTGTGTCCACAATGGTGTTTTTTTGTTCATCGGAAATACTGTTTATCGCCTTATTGAGAACTGTTAAGAGCTCCGGTACGGCCGGGCGGGCTACGGCAAAGCTGATGTTCGTATAATCGTTGGCCAGATACACCGGCACGATATTGCTGAAATGATGCCTTTGTATCTCTGGCTCTATGGAGGTCGCCAGTGCATACATAAAGTCCACTTCTCCGCGGTCCACAGCTTTCAGGCCGTCCACGAGACTGTCAAACGTCTCAATCTGACCGGCATTGATTTCCGACGGCAGTGACCAGCCATTAATTATCGCCCCCACAAGATCCGCTCCGGGATAACTGACCGACTTATTTTTAACAACCGTACTGTTCATACTTAAGTAAGGCTTGGACAATGCCAGTCCGTGGGATACAGACATGCTTTCGCTGCCCATATAACTGCCCACAAGATCCGCGGTACCGTTTTGTACCAGCTCAATGGCCTGTGCATAAGTGTCTGTATAAATATATTCAAACTCCAGACCGGTCACATTACTGATTTCCATGAGAAGATCCGGAACGATGCCATTATGGAGCTCTGCATCGTTATCCAGACAGAAAAACGGATGCCAGTCCTGGATCGTAGCCACTTTCAATGTTTTTTTCTGCGCGATATAAGCCAGCTCCTCATCCCGAAACATGAGCTGCTGAGTGGCAAAATCCGAATAGTTGATCTGGTAATGCTCCTCTTCAAAATTTGGATCGGCGTCCAGTATCTTTTCCAGAGCCATATTCAAACCGTTCAGTACCTCATCATTTCCCACAGTCGTCACAATATAATAAGGCTGCGCATCAAAGGATACAATAACCTTAAAACCATCCACACTGTCCGTATCATTTCCAAGCAGCAAATCTACCTCGCCATTTTTCAGATGCTCATATAAATTACCATCCTTAGTATCATCAACCGTATAATACTTAAACTGGCATTGAATACCATTATCCTCAAGGAACTCCTCCAGATAGACGATTTTTTCCTTAGCTCTATCATAGACGCCAATGGTTGCACCGTTAAGACTTTTAAGGTCATAGCTTTTAAAACGGGTATCCTCCTCCCGGAATAGCAGTGTTGCTTTACTATGTCCACTGCTGTAATTCGGGTAGGCAAAATACTTTTCAAAATCCTCCGAATAGAAGGTGCCTCCCATAAGATCGTATTTGCCCTCAAGAAAACCTTCGATCATTTCATCCGGCGATATGTCAATATATTCATATGTCCAATTCGTATATTTTGCGATTTCATTCAGATAATCTACCAGCATCCCGTAACGGTTGCCATATGCATCGATTTCAGAAAAGCCCACGGTCTGCGTCACAGGCACACGGAGCACCTTGGAAGGCGGCTCATCCTCATCCTGTGCAGCCGCATATGCCATGCCGGCCGGCAGTATTAATATGAATAAAAGAAGCAGCGTCAACGCTATCCCCAGGCGACTGCC
Source organism: Lachnospiraceae bacterium (assembly GCA_902363555.1). Classification (GTDB taxonomy): domain Bacteria; phylum Bacillota; class Clostridia; order Lachnospirales; family Lachnospiraceae; genus Catenibacillus. The sequence continues at coordinate 215,866 of CABJAM010000005.1, forward strand.
CCTCCGATTTCCCGTTAAACCACTGCTTGTATGTGTATTTTTACGCATAAATTCCCCCTGCTGAACCTGATTTTGATATTACTTTTGATCTGCCGGCGTTTACATCCGGCAATAAATGAAACTGTCCGTGAAAATAATTAAGTATAGTTATAATAATACCATCTTTATTCCACAAAATCAACAACAGATGCACAAGCACGACCGCCATTCAATGCATTCGCAACAGTTCTTGAGATGAACCGTTACTGCATATCACTGCTTTGCGCAGACATCGTGGCGTCGCTGCGGAGGATTGCGGCAGGTCGCTGCGAAGGATTGCGGCGGCTCGCAGCAAAAGCGAGCCAGCCCCCTGACGGCTCGCAGCTTTACGCGCCCCGCTTCCCGCCGCTGAGGCTGGCCATGGAGCGCAAACAAAAAGGCCCGACATCTTTTCTGATATCGGGCCAATAACCATTTTATATGAGAGCGTTATTAATAACGATGTTATTGAAATTTCCTGGGAAGCGCAGCCTCCGGAAGCTTATGCCAGTGACAGTCCGAAAGCCTTCATGGCCTCCGCCAGCTTCTTTGCGTTTGCTTCCTCCATCGTCGTCAGCGGCAGTCTCAACTGGCCTACGTCCTTGCCCATGAGGTTCATCGCCATCTTCACCGGAATTGGGTTTACCTCGCTAAACAGAGCGTCGATGAGAGGGATTGCCCGAAGCTGCATGGCGCGGCTCTTAGCCACGTCGCCTTCCATAAAGCTCGCCACAATATCATGGGTGTATTTGGGAGCCACGTTGGAGAGCACGGAGATCACGCCGATACCGCCAAGGGAAAGTAATGGCACGATCTGGTCGTCATTGCCGGAATACAGATCGATACAGCCCTCAGCCAGGCTCATCAGCTTGGCAACCTGCGCGATACTTCCGGAAGCTTCCTTGATCGCCACAACGTTGTCACAGGTCTTTGCCAGAGTTACGGCAGTTTCCGGAGCAATATTAACGCCGGTGCGGCTCTGCACATTATAAAGGATCAATGGGAGATCCGTATTTTTGGCAATTTCCGAATAGTGGGCGATCAGCCCCTTCTGGGTAGCCTTATTATAATAGGGAGAAACAAGCAGCGCGCCGTCTGCTCCGGCGTTCTGTGCCTCCTTTGTCAGGTAGACAGCCGTCTGAGTATCGTTGGAACCCGTTCCTGCAATGACAGGTACTCTCTTTTTGGCTGCCGATACAGCGACCTTGATACATTCCACATGCTCGGGCTCCGATAAGGTGGACGATTCGCCGGTCGTTCCGCATATGATAATAGCGTCTGTGTTATTTACAATCTGCTCGTCGATCAATTGCTCCAGTCTTTCAAAATTCACTTTTCCGTCTGCATACATTGGTGTGATGATAGCCACACCGGCACCTTTAAAAATTGCCATAAATGTTTCCTCCTTAAAATTAGCTTCGCGCACCCGTCTCCGCTGCGCTGCTGCTCGTTGCATTCGCCGAAAGGGTGAGCAAGCTCCCCTTTGCTGCTCATTACTTCTTGCACCTGTCTCCGCTTCGCTTCGACAGGTCGCGGCAGTCGCCACAAAGGTGAGCAAGCTCCCCTTTGTGGCTCGTTGCATACGCGCAAAAAAAGAGGTCGGTAGATGCCGACCCCAAAAATTCTATACGCACTCTATGGATAGCCATGAATGTCTTCAAATTCTTTAAGCAGCACTCCATCTTTCGATGACAGTCATACAGCTCTTAACTGTATGCCCAGAAATATATACGTCAGGATATATAAATCTTCGGCATCGTACCCTTTCATGCCGGATCGTCTATGCCTGCCATATCCTCAGCATTACTGATGTAAAATGCGCCTCTACTATAAGTTAGATTATCACTTTTTCTATAAACTGTCAATACCGTATCCCACGTCCTGACACGCATTCTTAAAATATCCTAAAAATTGCGCTCCTCCATACCACTTGGAGCAATCTTTATGATATCCAGCCGGGATATGTAATCCGCGTACGACATGAGTGTATCCGGCAGATTTCTTCCGGTGAGTATCATTTCCACGGAATCCGGCTTTAGCTCCATCAGGGTGATCACATCCTGCACATCGATGATCCCAAGATCCACAAGGCCAAGAATCTCATCCAGCACTAAAACATCGCATTCCCCAATGGTCAGAACCTTTCTTACAAAGTTCAGTCCATTTTTAATGTTGGCATTCTCATCTTCCTGTATATCCGCAGGCAGATCCTCATAATAGCCCTCCGCTTTTTCAAAACGGAACACCTTTAATTCCGGCTCCAGCCGCTTGAAATATTCCAGGCGTCCATTGAGCTTGCCTTTTAAAAACTGTACAACAAAGACTTCCTTACCTTCGCTGGCACATACGAGTGCCCGGCCAAGAGAAGCTGTTGATTTTCCCTTGCCTTCACCAAAATAAATTTTGATCAATCCTTTATCCACTTCTTCACCTCGACAGGCGATTGCCTGTTTATCATTTGTATCCGATATTTATAGGTAATATCACATGTTACTCAAAAGGTCAATGGTTATTTTTACAATGTTACTGAATTTTAAAACGCAGTTCATTGAATTGTAAAATATTTATCATTCACAGGACTTTAATTGTCCACACACTCAATTTTACTTACAGATATTTCATATGCCGTACGCTTCTCCACCGTATCCGTATCCACTTTTTTCTGATAAGTACGGCTCTGTATACGGCCCCACAGATGAATATGCTCTCCCACCTGGAATTTGCCTGCAAAACGGGCATTCCGGCCCCAACAAATGCAAGGCAGGTAGTCGGATTTTCCATATGGACGGTTGACAGCCAGCAAAAGATCGGCAATCTCCCGGCCGAGCGGCGTCATACGGTACACCGGCTGCTTGCAGATGAAGCCGTTGAGATACACACTGTTGGGCTTTGTGCACTCCACATCATCCTCAAGGACGTCAAATTCCCGGACAAATACGGAAAGGATCAGACGGTTATGGCCTTCCTCATGTTTATTGTACGATCGAAACTGCCCCTTGGCCTCCACGGTCTTACCTATGTAGCTTTGTGAAATGTCCACCAGCCGTTCGGAAATCATAAGTGGTATCCGGTCCGCCATACTGCTGAGCCGGTTGACGACGATCTCCAGCATGTAAAAGCCCTCCCCGAAGACCTCGTGACTGTATGTGAATTCCGAATCCACAACCCCTGTTACACTCACCTGATTATTTTCCAGCACCTTATCTGCCATCGCTTTTGTTCCCCTTTCTGATTTTGAAAATATTTTGTATTTCTCGCCTGGCATAAATACAATTATGGATACAAATTATATTTATTCACCGTTCCTCTGTTTTAGAACCTAACATTAGCATAGAAAAATAATTTCAGAAATTATCAAAAATCGACGGTATTTTACAGACCTCGGCAATGCACTCAATGGCCCGGGGGAATTACAAACCGGCATTTCCTGCCCCTGTCTGTTCCTGTCATTAATTTTCTGGGCGAATAGTCGCCTTTTTTGTAAGCAATGGAAACTTTTGCTGTGTTAATCGCTGAAATTTCCACGTTCAGCTATAAAATGCCTTGAAAAAATCGGTTGATGTGATAAAATATTAAAGTTATGACTAAGATTTGCAATGAACGGGTGCGCATGGTTTCTTTAATAATGCGCCCGTTAGAAGGAAGGACAAAAATATATGAACATAAAACGTGAGGATATCCGAAATATCGCTATTATCGCCCATGTCGATCATGGTAAGACGACGCTGGTGGATGAACTGCTCAAGCAAAGCGGTGTATTCCGTTCCAATCAGGTCGTTCAGGAGCGCGTCATGGACTCCAATGACATTGAGCGCGAGCGCGGTATTACGATCCTGTCTAAAAACACGGCTGTTTTTTATAAGGATGTTAAGATCAATATTATCGATACACCGGGCCATGCGGATTTTGGCGGCGAGGTGGAGCGCGTTCTTAAAATGGTGGACGGCGTTGTGCTTGTGGTCGATGCCTTTGAAGGCCCCATGCCCCAGACAAAATTTGTGCTGAAAAAAGCACTGGAACTGAATCTCGCCGTGATCGTCTGTGTCAATAAGATCGACCGGCCTGAGGCCCGCCCGGATGAGGTCATCGACGAGGTGCTGGAGCTGCTCATCGATCTGGATGCGTCTGACGATCAGTTGGACTGCCCGTTCGTGTTCGCTTCCGCAAAATCCGGTGTGGCTGTTTTGGAAATGTCTGATGAAGCGACGGATATGCAGCCGCTGTTTGAGACGATCATCAGCCATATCCCGGCGCCGGAGGGCGATCCGGACGCGCAGACTCAGGTTCTGATCAGCACGATCGATTATAATGAATATGTGGGCCGTATCGGCGTTGGCAAGGTGAGCAACGGCACGATCCGGGTAAATCAGGATTCCGTCATCGTCAATGCCCATGATCCGGAGAAGTTCCGCAAAGTAAAGATCAGCAAGCTGTACGAGTTTGACGGGTTGAACAAGGTGGAGGTGGAAAAGGCCACTGTCGGTTCCATCGTGGCCATCTCAGGTATTTCCGATATTCACATCGGCGATACACTGTGCTCCCCGGAAAATCCGGAGCCGATCTCATTCCAGAAAATCTCCGAGCCCACGATCGCCATGCAGTTTATGGTTAATGACAGCCCACTGGCCGGTCTGGAGGGCAAGTTTGTCACCTCCCGCCATTTGCGTGATCGTCTGTTCCGTGAGTTAAATACCGACGTCAGTCTTCGTGTGGAGGAGACGGACACGACCGAATGCTTTAAGGTTTCCGGACGCGGCGAGCTCCATCTGTCCGTCCTCATTGAGAATATGCGCCGTGAAGGCTATGAGTTTGCTGTGAGCAAGGCTGAGGTGCTCTATCACAGAGACGAAAAAGGACATCTGCTGGAGCCTATGGAAATCGCCTATATCGATGTTCCTGAAGAATTTACCGGTATTGTTATTGAGAAGCTCAGCTACCGCAAGGGCGAGCTCATCGGCATGTCCAAAGCCAGCGGCGGCTACGCCCGTCTGGAGTTCTCCATTCCGGCCCGGGGTCTGATCGGCTACCGTGGGGAATTTATGACCGACACAAAGGGCAACGGTATTATTAATACATTGTTTAATGAATATGGCCCGTTTAAAGGGGATATTTCTTACCGCCAGACCGGCTCTCTCATTGCTTTTGAGGCCGGCGAAACGATCACCTACGGCCTTTTTAACGCCCAGGAGCGCGGTATTTTGTTTGTAGGCCCCGGCGAGAAGGTTTATCAGGGTATGGTCGTTGGACAAAATCCCAAGGGCGATGATATTGAGATCAATGTTTGTAAACGCAAGCAGTTGACCAATACCCGCGCTTCCGGCTCCGATGAGTCGTTGAAGCTGACGCCGCCGAAGATCCTTTCTCTGGAACAGGCTCTGGATTTTATTGAGAATGATGAGCTGGTGGAAGTGACGCCTAAAAATATTCGGATACGCAAGAAAATACTGGATCCTAAGCTTAGAATGCGGGCTAATCGAAAATAAATACGGTGCGTGGAGAGGCTGGCAAAGCGCGGTCTGTGCGGGAGGCATGGGCGGCAGCGGCAACAGCTATGGGCTGGCCGAATGTCAGTCTTCGATGATAAGTTCAACTAAAATTAACGGCAGCCGGATTTGAGGCCGGGGCAAGCTTACCGAAATCTTGATGAGTTTCGGTGCGCGTGCCCCTAAAAATCTGCAGTGGTAATTGCAGATTTTTACCTCAAATCCGGCTGTCGTTAATTTAAGTTTCTCTAATCATCTGCGTATGACATTCGGCCAGCCCATAGCTGTTGCCGCTGCCGCCCATGCCTCCCGCACAGACCGCGCTTTGCCAGCTTTTACGTTCCGAGTTATTTTTGGGGGTGAAACCCACTATGTTTATGAAAATGGTTAAAGAGGTCAAAGAGATGATCATAGGAATTTGGGGTGAAAGTAGATGACTTTGGGGGGTGGATGGGGTTGGGGGGAATGAAAGTAGCTTCTCTTGATGATATTTTGTTGATTTTATGGTGAAGGGGACTTATAATAATAGCGGAAAGTGTGAATATTAAAAGCGAAAGGGGTCATTTTTTTATGAAGATTATTAAAGCTAAGGACTACGCTGAGATGAGCCGTAAGGCAGCCAATATTATTTCTGCGCAGGTGATTATGAAACCGGATTGTGTTTTGGGGCTTGCTACGGGGTCCTCTCCCATTGGCACTTATAAGCAGTTGATCGAATGGTATGAGAAGGGGGATCTGGATTTTTCTGCGGTTAAGTCTGTGAACCTGGATGAGTATAAGGGTCTGACGGCGGAGCATGATCAGAGCTATGCTTATTTCATGTATGAGAATTTATTTAAACATATTAATATTGATATGGCCAATACGAACCTGCCCAATGGTATGGCTGAGGATGCTGACGCTGAGTGCGCTCGCTATAATGGCGTAATAGACAGTCTTGGCGGTATTGACCTGCAGCTGCTTGGCCTGGGCCATAACGGACATATCGGTTTTAATGAGCCGGATGATACGTTCCCTACCCTGACACATCTTGTGACATTGACACAGAGTACGATCAATGCCAATTCCCGCCTGTTTGCAAGTATCGATGAGGTTCCTGGATATGCGTTTACTATGGGTATCCAGACGATTATGCAGGCGAAAAAAGTACTGATGGTAGTTAGCGGTGCGGATAAAGCAGATATTGTCGCAAAGGCATTTTTCGGCCCTGTGACACCTCAGGTTCCGGCTTCTGTTTTACAGTTGCACAGCGATTTTACACTTGTCGCTGATGAAGCTGCCCTTTCAAAGGTTGTAACAGCTTAAGTACCGGGAAAACGGCCCCGGAGACACAGGCCGGACGCGCCAGAGCATGTTTTAAACACGCTTTGGTAGACGAGTCTGAAAATAAACCGCAAAATCCCACAGTGAGGTGATTTTATTGATTATCAAAAATGCGGACGTCTTTATGAAGGACGCCCATTTTGAGAAAAAAGATGTTGTTATCAGCGGTCAGACGATCACTGATATTATTGATCCGCAGGATAGCGCTGCCTTAAAGCAGTGCTTCCCTGATGAAGATATCGTGGACGCTTCGGGCTGTTATTTGATCCCGGGGCTGACGGATATCCATTTTCACGGGTGTATGGGCCACGATTTCTGTGAAGGCACAAAGGAAGCCATCGACGTGATGGCTGCCTACGAGGCTTCCCAGGGCGTAACGACCATCTGTCCGGCCACGATGACGCTGGCAAAGGAAACACTGTCGGCGATTTGTAAAAATGCTGCACAGTATTCCCGGACCCAGGATACGAACAGCGATGAAAAAGCGGTCCTGGTCGGCATTAATCTGGAGGGCCCGTTTATTTCCCTGAAGAAAAAGGGCGCTCAGAATCCGGAATTTATACATTGTCCGGATATCGATATGTTCCGTCAGCTCAAGGCAGAGTCTGAAGATCTGGTAAAAACGATCGCGATCGCTCCGGAGGAACCGGGAGCTATGGAGTTTATCGACACGCTTAAGGACGATGTGGTTATCTCCATCGCCCACACCACAGCCGACTACGACACGGCAAAGGCAGCCATAGACCATGGCGCCCATCATGTAACCCATCTTTATAATGCCATGCCGCCCCTGGCCCACCGGGAACCGGGCGTTATCGGCGCCGCCTGCGAGAACGACGCCTGCCATGTGGAGCTGATCTGCGATGGTATCCACATCCATCCGGCCACAGTGCGCACAACCTTTAAAATGTTCGGCGATGACCGCATTATTTTGATCAGCGACAGCATGGAAGCGACCGGAATGCCGGACGGTCAGTACGCTTTGGGCGGACTGCCGGTTACGGTGAAGGGAAACCACGCCACGCTGGCCGACGGTACACTGGCCGGCTCCGCAACGAACCTGATGGACTGCCTGCGCACGGTTGTTAAGTGCATGGGGATTCCGCTGGAAAGCGCTGTGAAGTGTGCAGCGGTCAATCCGGCGAAGGAAATCGGGATTTTCGATCGTTATGGAAGTATTGAAAATGGCAAGATGGCCAATTTGGTGCTTTTGAAAAAAGACAGCCTGGATACTGCGGGCGTTGTATTGCGCGGGAAGCGTATTCTTTAATATGATCCTATAAAGTTCAGGCTCCGGCACCGGAGATGCTGACGGCTGGAAATAGCCGTGGCACCAGGTGTCAGAGCCTGAACTTTTGTTCTTATGGTTGTTCTTATGATTGTTTGAGGTTTGAAAGGGCGCTGTACCAGCAGCCGCTGCGATCCCCACAGCAACTATTCCCGGTACTTTCCTGGCTTGAGTACGGATACGGTTTCAGTATGCAGGGCAGTTTTTTGATAGAAATCTGTGTTCAGATAGTAGGCAAAAAATATGTCCACCATCACAAGAACAGGAAACTGGGGCGATACCATGATCCCGTAGTCCAGCTCCTTCATGCCGGCCACCACAAGCACCTCATCGCAGATTTCTCCGGCCTTCGCCCGCCCATTGGCTGTGATCAAAATCACCGATGCCCCCTGCTCTCTGGCGATGCGCATACCGTCAACGATCTCGGCGGTCGTGCCGCTGAGCGAGACGCCGATGATGAGCGTCTCACTTGTGGCCAGCGCCGCATTGATCTTTATAATATGGGCATCGGTAATCGCTTCCATAAACAGCCCCAGCCGCATAAACCGCAGAGAAAACTCCCTGGCCGCAAACCCGGAGCTGCCCATACCGTACACGAAAATCCGCCGTGCACGCGAGAGCATCCCGGCAATGCGGGCCATTTGAGATTCATCCACCAGCTTCAGATTTTTATCCAGCAGCTCCTGGTAAATATCCACCACCTGCTTCGTTACTTGGTTAAAGCTGTCTTTTTTCTTTTCCAGATGGAACTCCCGGTCATATTCGTAAATAAATTCCCGAAAACCCTTATAGCCGCATTTTTTTGCAAAACGCGACAGGGAGGCTTCGGACACGAACAGTCGCGCCGCTATATTTTTTGAGGAGAACTGAAAATCCTCCGGATTCGTAAGAAAAAAATCCGCGATGTTCTTCTCCACATTAGTCAGTTTATCGTACACATCATTGATCTTGCGGTCAATGGTGCTCCTGTTACTCCACATGATACAGCGGTTCAAATACCCGCTTATCCTCCAGGCTGTCTTCCACGGCCGCCTCCATTTTAGCCTGCTCACAGAAATAATCCTGGGCGCAGATCAGCGCCTTGCCCCGCTTATCCACCTTTTCATAGGAGCCGTCCGGCTGAAGGATGTGCGCCTTTACATTGTCCTCCAATTGGATGCGCAGAATTTCCATAACCTTATTTTTACAGTACTCATCCTCCACCGGGAAGGTGATCTCCACCCGCTTATCCAGGTTTCGCGGCATCCAGTCGGCGCTGCCCATGTAAACATCCTCAAAGCCATTATTATAAAAATAGAAAATACGGGCGTGCTCCAGGAAATTCCCTACGATGGAGCGCACGGTGATATTTTCGCTGACACCGGGGATTCCGGTTTTTAAGCAGCAGATTCCCCGGATGATCAGGTCGATCTTCACGCCGGCGTTGGACGCCTCATAGAGCGCTGAAATGATTTTCGCATCACACAGGGAGTTCATTTTGGCAATAATCCTGGCCGGTTTTCCTGCCAAAGCGTTCTCACTCTCCCGCTCAATGAGCTCCAGGAACTTATCCCGCAGCCACAGTGGCGCTACAAGCAGTTTATTCCAGTGTAGTGGCTCCGAGTATCCGGACAGCATGTTAAATACAGCCGTGGCATCCTGGCCGATGGGGTCCTGGCAGGTGAGAAGGCCCAGGTCCGTATAAAGCTTGGCGGTGGCGTCGTTATAATTGCCGGTGCCAAGATGAACATAGCGGCGGATGCCGTCCTCATCCCGGCGCACTACCAATGTGATCTTGCTGTGGGTTTTTAAGCCCAGAAGGCCGTAAATGACATGGCAGCCGGCTTTTTCCAGCATTTTTGCCCATATAATGTTATTTTCCTCATCAAAACGAGCTTTCAATTCCACGAGCACCGACACCTGCTTGCCATTTTCCGCAGCAGCCGCCAATGATGCGATAATGGGCGAATTGCCGCTGACACGGTAAAGCGTCTGCTTGATCGCCAGCACATTGGGGTCCTTTGCCGCCTGGCGGACAAAATCCACCACCGGGTCAAAGGTCTCATAGGGATGGTGGAGGACGATATCATGGCGGCGGATCTGAGTAAAGATATCCTCCTCGTGATTTAATTCCTTCACCGGCTGAGGGATGTACTTTTCATATTTCAAATGTTCAAAGCCTTCCAGTCCATTGACCTTCATAAGAAAGGTCAGATCCAGAGGCCCACTGATTTTATAAATACAGCTATCCTCCACGTCCAGCTCTCTCTTGAGGATTTTTAAAAGCCGTTTATCCATGGCCTCCTCCACCTCAAGGCGGATCACCTCGCCCCACTGGCGTTTTTTAAGCTGCTTCTGGATTTCCTTGAGAAGGTCCGCTGCCTCCTCCTCCTCGATACTCAGATCGGCATTTCTTGTGATCCGGTAAGGATGCGCACACATCACCTTATAGTTTAAAAACAGCTTGTCGATATTTTTCTCAATGATCTGCTCCAGCAAAATAATCGTCGTATCCTCTTTGTCTTCAGACGGGATGCGGACGAAACGCGGCAGGACGCTTGGTACCTGGACCGTAGCAAAATCATAATCCTCCTGCGTGCCCTCGGGGCTGCAGATGAGCGCGCCGATATTCAGCGATTTATTGCGGATGAGCGGGAACGGCCGGGAGGAATCCACAGCCATGGGTGTAAGTACCGGATAAATATCCCGCATAAAATAATCGTCCACATATTTTGACTGAGCCGCTGAAAGCTCCTCATAAGTATTGATAATGATCAGATGGCTCTGCTTTAACGCCGGTAAGAACGACCGGTTATAGGTGCTGTACTGCATACTGCACATTTCATGGGTCTTGTCGTAGATCCGCTCCAACTGCACCGCCGGCGTCATTCCGGCCAGATCCTTTTTATTATATCTGGCATGGACCATATCTTTTAAAGAAGCCACCCGGATCATAAAAAACTCATCCAGATTGGACGCTGTAATGCTTAAAAACTTCAGCCGTTCAAATAACGGCAGACTTTTATCTCTGGCTTCGGATAAAACCCGGTAGTTAAATTCCAGCCAGCTCAGTTCTCTGTTCCAAAAATATTCCGGTTTATTTAGTTCTGCCATAATTACCTCTCCCTTAGCTATGAGCACTTAGCGCCTGTGTTATAGGCGCTTACTGTTTTTTAGTCACAGACTGCGCTTCTGCCGCAGCACCGGCCGCAGGCCGAATATTTCCTCAAACATCGGATGGCGGGCGTCCACGGTACCCTGCTCCAATGTCAGGTCATAAAGAGACTGGGCAGTGATTTTCAACTCATGCTCCTTAATGGAAATGCGGATGCTCTCAATCTTCTGCTTGTGGCTGCGGTCCATACTATTCCCCATACGCAGCATGGCTGCCATTTTTATGACGGCAATAAATTCCTCTTTCGTCATATTCGGATTTTCTTCCTCATAATCCGGGATTTCCGTGTAGGAATTATAAAGCACGATAGCGGCCACCATATCCTTTTCCGTTTCCGACAAACCGATGATCTCTGTCAGCCGGATCAGATGATAGGAAGCGCGGATGCTGTCGGACATGGTCACATATTTCCCGCAGTCATGGAGCATGGCGGCCAGTTGAAGGAGCAGACGGTGGCGGCTGTTTAAGCCCGAAATACGCTTCATCCCGTCAAAAAGCTGCAATGCCAGCATTTCCACATTCTGTATATGCTCCTCGCTGCTCTCGAACTTCTTTGTCATAATACGGATACAGTTAATGATATCCTTTTCAAAGCTGTGAGATAAAACAAATTTTTCCGACTGCTCGCTGTAATCCACAGCCAGGCCGTCGCACATATCCGACTGTGGCTCCCAAAGCTTTTCCACTGTCGTAAAGTCCAGCATTTTTTTGTAAATAATACTGGATGGAATGATCACCGTCGCCAGCTCATAGGGAATCCCATATTTATCGGCAATTTCCGCCGGAGACGATTTCAGCAGCTTATTGTAGATTTTATTAAACTGCTCGCCGGTGAGATATTCTTTATTTTTTGTCATACTCACGTAATTGACAATGGAGGAAAACTCCTCGCCCACCACGATCATGTGGCTGATCTTCTGGTTTTTCAGCCGCAGACGGCGCAGCGTGCGCATATCGTTGCCAATATAATCCTCCATAACATCCACAAAGCTTGTGGTGTGCCCCTCCATGCCCGCAAGGATCTCGCGGATGCGCAAAGAGCCCAGCTTGATATTTTGTGAGGATACGAGTATACCGTCCTCAAAGCAGGACACCTGAAGGCTTCCCGAACCCAGATCCACAATGGCAGCCCCCTCGGAAATGAGCTGTTCAAAATTTTTCATTTTATAGGCCACGGATTTAAATACAAGGAAACGCTGCTCCGCGTTGCTGATGATCTTTACCCGCAGGCCGGTTTTAATAAAAATCTGATCCAGGATCATATCCCGGTTTTTGGCCTCCCGCAGCGCACTGCCGCCCACGGCCGTGTAATCATCGATCTGGTATTCCCCCATTTTCAGCCGGAACCGCTTGAGCACGTCGCACAGCTCGTTGACCATTTCGTAACTGATAAATCCCCGGGTATACGTATCCACACCAAGAGCGATCATATAACGCACATGGTCCAGCTCCCGAAAGCCCAGCTTCTTGGAAATCTCGTAGATTTTCATTTCCAGCTTACTGGAACCCACCTCAATGGCAGCAAAAGTTTTAATTGCCATAATTTTCACCCCACTTTTCATTTAGAGCCCCCGGCATAGACCGGGGCTTGTCATACGTCTACGTTTGTTATAAACTGTACCTTTTAATTTGTACCGGATGCCAGCGCCTGAAGCCCTGCCAGATGATTGATAAACTGCTGCGCCGTACGTCCGGACAGTCCGCCGTGCTTCATTTCCCAGATCACAGACTCCCGCTCGATATCCGCCGGGTCCATGACGATGTTGTACCGCTTTGCCAGCTCCTTGGCAATAACCACATACTCCTTCTGGCTCGGTGCGCCGTAATAGATCGTCTCACCGAAACGGGTCGCCAGGGAAAGCTTCTCCTGCATGGAATCGCCGCCGTGCACATCGTCGCTGGTCTGCTTGCGCTCGCCCCACGTCTCACGGATGAGATGACGCCGGTTGGAGGTGGCGTAGATCAGTACATTATCCGGCTTTGTCTCAAGACCGCCCTCAATGACTGCCTTGAGATATTTATATTCAATCTCAAATTCTTCAAAGGACAGATCATCCATATACAAAATATAGCGGTAATTCCGGTTTTTGATCTGTGCGATCACATCGGGAATATCTTTAAACTGATGCTTATATATTTCCACCATGCGCAGTCCGTCTTTATAATATTCATTTAAAATCGCTTTAATGCTAGTGGATTTTCCAGTACCGCTGTCGCCAAACAGCAGGACGTTATTTGCCCGCTCCCCGCGGACAAAAGCTTCGGTGTTATCCACCAGCTTTTTCTTCTGTATCTCGTAACCGACAAGGTCACTTAAATAGATTTTTTCGGTTTTGGTAATGGGTGAGATCACTGTATCCTCACCTTTTTTGGTCACCTTAAACGCCCTGTGAAGGCCGTATTTGCCAACGCCGTAATCCTTATAAAAATCCGTCAGCGCCTCATACATCTCCTGCTCGTCCTCAGCCGCCGAAAGCAGACCGTTCAGCGACTCAATGCGGTCGCGCAGTGTATGACTGTATACCACGCCTTTATTTTTGCTTCCCTCGTAGCAGCCGATCAGGCTCAGGAAATGGATACCAAGCGTCTGCTCCACGTCCTCCCAGTCCACATGGTAGGCTTCGTAAAATATTTTCATATCGTGGAGGGCGAGCAGATTAAGACTTCCCTCGATGGCCCCCACCTTTTCACAGGACATGGTAAACGCATTCTCATTGGTCGTCAGAAGATACGTCAGATATCCATGCCACAGATTTCCGGCAAAGCCGTGATCCCGGGCAATGTTGATGATCGCGTTGATGCAGTCGTAAATAGCGTCCACCGCCTGCTCCTTATCCAGATGCTCATCCTGGTATGTATTGGCCACGGCCGCCATTCTGGAAAATATTTGGTCTTCAAAGTTTCTGTATAAAATCAGCTCATTAATTCTTATGTTCAAAATAAAAACCTTCTATCTTTGTAATTTTTTATACCGGCGGCGCTGCACATGTGCGGCGGATACGGCTTAACGGGCGGACAGAGCCCATGGACTTATATTTATTCGGCATGAATGTAATTGCCAAGAATCCGGAAGTTTTTCGTCTCAGATTCAATACCGGTGAGGGCGTTGCGCACCTCCCGCTGCGACAGGCAGCCGTCAAAATCGATAAAAAACCGGTACTGCCACTTTTTCCCGGGGATGGGCCGGGATTCGATCTTGTTCATATTCAGTCCGTTAAATATAAAATGAGACAAAATATTGTACAATGTACCGCTGGCGTGGGGCAGCTCAAAGCATATGCTCACCTGATTGGCACATTCCAGATGTTCCCGCCGGTTTTTAATAATGATAAAACGTGTCGAGTTATTTTTAAGATCATTGATATTTGCTTTTTGCACCTTCAGTCCATGAAAGGCAGCGGCGCTCTCGCTTGCTATGGCGGCCTGGGAAATGTCTCCGTCATCCTTCACCTTTTTGGCGGCAATGGCCGTATTCGTCAGGCTGATCTGACGCCATTCCTTTTTCGTGGCGAGAAACTTCCGGCACTGTAAAAGACCCTGGGGATGGGAATAAACGGTCTTTATATCCGACAGATCGGCTTCCGGCAGTGTCATCAGAGCATGGGAAACCCTGACCACGTATTCACCTACAATATAATTATCATATTCACCAAGAAGATCGTAGACATCCGTAATAATTCCGGTGGATGAATTTTCAATGGGCAGGACGCCGTATTCGGCATCGCCGTTTTTTATGGCTTCCATGCCCTCGCGAAAGGTGGGCACATTGGAAAATTGCACATTTTCGCCAAAATATCCAAGCATGGCCTGGTGACCGTAGGCGCCGTCCACGCCATGGTAAACGACACGGGTGTTATGATCAAAGGGCATCCGCAAAAAGCCGGAAAGACCGTCGGGCAATATCCCGTCGACCTGGGTAAAACCACTGTATTTGCTGTTTAATCCGGTCAGGATCATATACTGGCGCATACGGCTGATGGTCATAATCTGATTAAACAGCGCGTTCACACCCTGTGCATTAAAATCGGAATGGGCCAGCTCACGCACTTTAGCGATTTTTTCATCCTCCCGTGTTTTATCCAGCACCGGCTTACCGATTTTTCTTTTATATTCGGCCACGTCCTCGGACACAGCCATACGTTTTTCAAACAGCGCCACGATCTCTTTGTCAATATCATCGATCTGATCGCGAAGCTTCAGTAATTCATCCATTGTATATCTCCTCAAGTAAATATCGTAACCGTTCCTTTTCCATGGACGGCAGAAACGCCGCGTCGATGGCGTATTGGTTCATCTTCTTAAAATCTTCCCGTGTCCAGCCAAAGGCGTTGTGTAAAAGGGTATATTCCTTCCGGAGCGTCGTATCGCAGACGACCATATCATCGGTTCCCACTGTGACACGAACACCGGCATCATAATACTTTTTAATCGGGTGCTCCTTAATGTCGGTCACAACACCGGTCTGCAGATTGCTTGTGGGGCAGATCTCCAGGGCGATCCTGCGCTCCTTGATCAGTTCAACCAGATCCGGGTCCTCTATGGCGTGGATGCCGTGGCCGATACGCAGAGCGCCGTTATTGATCGCCAGTCGGATACTGTCCGGCCCTGCCTTTTCACCGGCGTGGACACAGAACGGAATGCCCTCCTGATTGAGCACCTGAAACTGCTCCACGTACATCTCTGTGGGAAAGCCCGCCTCATCCCCCACCAGGTCCATGCCGGCCACGCCTTTTCTTAAATACTCCATAGCCTCCACGATGGTGGCAAAGTTATCCTTCTCATCGGCTCCGCGCACAGTGCACAGGATCAGATTGGCGCGGATGCGCCGGCTGTCCTCCACGCCCCGGTTGATTCCGGCAATGGCCGCTTCCACCACCTGGGACTGGCTCAGGCCGCGCAGCGTGTGATACTGGGGAATCATGCGGATTTCCGCATACAATACCCCCTGGTCATCCAGATCCTTTACAAGCTCATAAACAGCCCGCCGGATGGCCTTTTTCTCCTGAAGGACTGTAAAAGCCAGATCAAAGCGTTTCAGATATTCCGCCAGATCGGTACAGCAATTTGGCACGCGCAGGTAACGCTCCAGCGCTTTTTCATCATAGGTCGGCATATACGCGCCCTGCTCTTTGGCCAGCTCAAGAAGTGTCCGGGGTCTTACGGACCCTTCCAAATGGATGTGCAGTTCGATCATTCCATAGCTCCCCCTTTGAATAAATCATTATACAATTCGTGGATCGTCCGGTGCAGCACGGGATGCTGCACATGCCCGGCGATCTGGGCCAGCGGCTTTAAGACAAATTCACGGTTTTGCATATCTATATGTGGTATTTTCAAATTTTCCTCGTCAATGATCTGATCCTCATAAAGTAAAATATCCAGGTCGATGGTCCGCGGGCCCCAACGGATGATCCGCTCTCTTCCCAGGTCCTGCTCGATGCCATTTAAAAATTTCAGCAGCTCCTGCGGACTTTTGGACGTCTCAATGCATGCGCAGGCGTTGAGAAAATCCTCCTGGACGACACCACCGTAGGGCTTTGTCTCCAAAATATCCGACATCCGGCACCAGCGGACATCCGGCGCTGCCTTCATGGCATCCACCGCTTTTTTTATGGCGCCCATGCGGTCGCCCATGTTGGCGCCGATGCCAAGCCAGACGCGGTGCCAGCGCGGCGCCGGCCCTCTGCCGCCGGAAGGAGCCCCCGGCACTTTCCGGGCAGTCTGGCCGGCGGCTGATTCCGCATTGTCTTCGCTGCCAGCGGCTGGCGCCGGCACCACCGGCTCTTGGGCGTATTTGATGGCTTCCGCCATCTTTATGGCCTCATAGTTGGTTTTTATGTCGTGGACACGGACAAACATGCAGCCGTGAGCCACAGCACTGACGCTGGTCACCGCCGTACCGGTGCCCCGCTCCAGAGGAGGAACATGTAAGGTCTGGCCGATAACCGATTTTCTCGATGTACCCAGCAGCACGGGATATCCCAGTGCATTAAAGGCATCCAGATGCTTTAATACGAGCAGGTTATGCATATACGTTTTTCCAAAACCCACGCCCGGGTCCAAAATGATCTTATCCGGAGCGATTCCGGCTTTTAAGGCAATATCTACGGACTGGAAAAGATCCGCCACGCATTCGCCCACGAAATCATTATAGTCCGCAGTTTCCCGGTTGTGCATCAGACAGCAGGCTGCGCCGCTTTTAGCAATGACACCGGCCATTTCCGGATCGTATTTAAGCCCCCATATATCATTGACCATGTCAGCCCCCGCCGCAAGGGCGGCTCTGGCGACCGCCGGCTTGTAGGTATCCACAGAAACGGGAACATCATAATGCGACTTTATGGCCCGTATGACCGGCACGACACGGTCGATTTCCTCGCTGTCACTGATCTTTGTGTATCCCGGCCGGGTGGACTCCCCGCCCACATCGATCACATCGGCACCCTCCCTGATCATCTGGCCTGTACGCGCCAGCGCGTCCGATATCGCCTTATAACTGCCGCCGTCAGAAAAAGAATCCGGTGTCATATTAAGAATCCCCATAATATACGTTTTCCCCTGCCGGAAAAAATCTCTTTTTCCAATCGTAATATATTTATTCATGCATCTGTTCCTCTCAACTGCATTTTAAATTCGACGAGCCCCATTCGGTTCACAACTGTAACAGTTCAGACAGGCTGAACTGTTACGCATATGGCCATTTAAAATCGCTGCGCGATGGGCCATATGCCCGTAAAATCTACGTTTTTGTACAGTCTGCGCAGTAAATGCGCAGACCTGTCTGAACTGTTACTCACAACTCCAATGAATCCGGATTTAGCAGAAAATCATATACATTCATTATCAGAATCCCCTCATCACTATAAAAAGGGATTGGGGTATTTGAAGTGATTACAATTTTCTTAAACGAATCGCCGATTTTCAAAAATGGCCGTATCTCCTGCGATATTTTTTCTTCTGTTTCGAGCATATAAGCGGATTGAATGTAATATTTCTTTGAACCTTTATTACAGATAAAATCTACTTCAAGCTGTTTTTTGACAGGCCTGCCGTTCTTTCCATGTTCTGTGATACTGAGATTTCCTACATCAACGTTGTATCCTCTCTTTCTAAGCTCATTATAGATGACATTCTCCATTGAATGTGTCACTTCCATCTGCCTGAAATTAATCCTCGCATTTCGAAGCCCCATATCCATAAAGTAATATTTTAAAGGAGTGCCAATATAAGATTTTCCTTTTATATCATAGCGTTTCGCTTCTTCAATTAAAAATGAATCCTCCAGGTACTCAATATACTTTGTGATCGTAGTAGCCGTTATTTTTGACTTATTCACACTCTTGAAAGTTCTCTGCAGCTTATTCGGGTTTGTCAAAGACCCAATCGCCGAGGATAAGATATCAAGTAATGTCTCCATCTCACCGACATTTCTGATTTTGTTTCTTGTAACAATATCACGGATATAAGTTTCTTTAAACAAATTATCAAGAAGTGTCATCTTCTGCTCATCTGTGTCTGCTAAGACAACAAGTGGAATCCCGCCATACGTAATATACTCATTCCAGCCATCATAGCGGTTTCCACTATAAACTGTCATAAATTCAGAGAAACTCAACGGATACATATGGATTTCATCACCTCTGCCACCAAATTCAGTCGCAATATCCTTTGACAAAAACCTTGCGTTACTGCCGGTGACATATACATCACAGTTCTCCTTATCCGCAAGACCGTTAAGAACGCTGACAAATTCTCCCAACATTTGCACTTCATCTAAAAGAAAATAATAATTTTTCGTATCCTTTATCTGCTTCTTCGCCCAGGGATAAAATATTTTCGGATCTCTAAACTCTATATGATCGAACAGGTCAAAGGCCATCTCAATAATATGGTCCTCCTCCACACCATCCTGAATCAGATGATTTTTAAATAAGTTACGAAGCAGGAAAGATTTTCCGCATCTTCTTACGCCTGTCACTACTTTAATGAGACCATTACCCTTACGTTTAATCAACTGCTCCAAATAATAATCTCTTTTAATTTCTGTTTTCATCAAAATCACCTCCCAAAAGATATTTAGGTTAATTATTTCCTGAATTTCTTATAGTATATCACATTAATATATATATTATCAAGTTTTATGCCCGCAAAATCTGCATCCTCGCGGTAAGTCGCAAGCGGCGTGGGGCCGGCTCATTTGCCAAATTTATACTCCGTTCACGGCCAGGCCGTAAGCTTCATAAAGCCCTGCAATCGTGGACAATGATCCAAAGGATACGATGACATCCTGCGGCTGCGCCATCTCGGTCGCAACGGTAAGCGCCTGCTTTATCGTTTCGCCATTGATGACGTTGGCAAAATAGCGGCCGGCCTCACCGGCCAAGGCTCCCGCATCCAGGCCCCGCGGTCCTTCCGGCTTATGGGTAATTATAGTATTCCCACATTGGCTCATTATTTCCAAAATGTTTTTATAATCCTTATCTGAGAAAACGCCCATGAGAAGCAGTATCCTTCTTCCGGCAAACCAGCGTTTTACAGAAGCGGCCAGCATCCGGGCACCGTCCGGATTGTGCGCGCCGTCCACAACGATATAAGGCTGTCTGGAAAGTATTTCAAACCGCCCCGGCCACCGGGCCTCCATAAGCCCCCGGGCCATATGCGCCTTCGTCAGTTCCACACCGTACTCCTGGCGAAGCACCTGCGCCGCCTCCAGGGCCACCGCGGCGTTTTTCGGCTGGTAAAGTCCCAGCATGTTTATTTTCAAATGTTCCTCTTCTTTATAAGTAAACGCCTGAGAAAATTCATCCGGTAAGGACGTCTCCAAAACCGGAACATCGGCCATCACCAGATGGGCGCCTGCCGTTTCACACTGGCGCCGCAGGACCTCCATAACGCCATCCGCCTGGGGTGCAGTGACCACAAACTGGCCCGTTTTAATGATCCCCGCCTTTTCACCGGCGATTTCTTCCAGTGTATCGCCCAGCACCTTTGTGTGGTCCAGCCCAATGGACGTGATCACCGACATAAGTGAGCTGCGGATCACATTGGTGGAATCCATGCGCCCGCCCAGGCCGACCTCCAGGATCACATAATCGCAGCCGGTCTGCTTAAAATGCAAGAAAGCCATAGCCGTATCCATCTCAAACTGCGTCGGCTGCTCGATCCCCATGGCCGAAAGCGTGGCGCAGGCCTGCCTGAGCTGAGCCGTACACCGGGCAAAATCCTCTTTTGAAATAAATTCTCCATCGACCTGTATCCGTTCCCTGTAATCGAAAACCGCCGGTGAAACGAAGCGTCCGGTTTTATAGCCCGCCGCCCGCAGGATGGCCGCCAGAAATGCGCCCACAGACCCCTTTCCATTCGTTCCCGCAATATGAATGATCTTTAAATCCGCCTCCGGATGTCCAAGCACCTCCACCAGCTTTTCAATACGGGTCAGCCCCAGCATCATTCCAAAGCCGGCCAGGCCGTTCATGTATGCCAGAGCCTCCACATACGTCATAACGGCATGACTGTTTCTATTTTCCAAATATAATCACCTCTTTGCTGCCTGTCAATATGTCCGCAAAATTTACGTTTTCATACGGCCAGCGCAGCGGATGCGCCGGCCAGTCCGAACAGTTACTAATATTCGTCACACACCTGGAAAATATAAAATTTCAGATAATAAGATTCATCCGCCGACCACAGTATGGGGTGATCCGGCGCCTGTGTACGAAATTCCACCTGACGCAGCCGCTTGTGTACATTTCTCGCCGCCTGATGGATCGTCTGGGTAAACAGCTCATAGGACATAAAATGGGAGCACGAGCATGTGGCCAGGTAGCCGCCGGGCTTTACAAGCTTCATCCCCCGCAGGTTGATTTCCCGGTAGCCCTTCACCGCATTTTTTATGGAGCTTCTGGACTTTGTAAATGCCGGCGGGTCCAAAATGACCACGTCATACAGCTCACCGCTTTTTTCCAGCTCCGGCAAAAGCTCAAACACATCGGCACACTTAAATTGAACCCGGTCCTCAAGGTGGTTCAGTATAGCGTTTTCCCGGGCCTGGGCGACACCAAGCTCAGAAGCGTCCACCCCAAGTACCTCTCGCGCCCCGGCAATGCCTGCATTTAAAGCAAAGGAACCGGTGTGGGTAAAGCAGTCCAGCACTCTGGCATTTTTACAGAGCTTTTGTATGGCCAGACGGTTGTACTTCTGGTCCAAAAAGAATCCGGTTTTCTGGCCATTTTCCACATCTACCATATATTTGACGCCATTTTCCTCAATAGCCACCTGCGTGTCAAAGGGTTCGCCAATAAATCCTTTGACCCGCTCCATCCCCTCGTTGAGCCGGACTTTCGCGTCACTGCGTTCATAAACGCCACGGATGCTTATACCGTCGGCAGCGAGAACCTCACGGATACAGTCCACGATCACAGGCTTTAACCGGTCAATTCCCATAGCCAGAGATTCAACGACAAGGACGTCACTGAATTTATCCACTACGATTCCCGGAAGGAAATCCGCCTCACCAAAGATCAGGCGGCAGCTTCCCGTGTCGGTCACTGTTTTTCGGTATTCCCACGCATCGCTGACACGTTTAAAAATAAAATCCCGGTCAATGACCGCGTCCTTGCTGCGGCTCATCATCCGGATCGTAATTTTAGAGTTTGTATTGATAAAGCCCTGGCCCAGATAAAAGCCGTCGAAATCCCGAACCGATAGAATATCTCCGTTTTCAAAGCTGCCCATAATGGTGTCGATCTCGTTATCGTAGACCCACATTCCGCCGGCTTTTAAAGTACGTCCTTCACCTTTTTTTAAAGTTGCTATTGCATTGCTCATTAAAAATCTCCTTTTTTCGCGGTACCATCTTACATAACAGACGCTATGATCACCGGGAATCACTCACCGGCGTTAATGGCCGCGCCATTTTAAGTTATATAAACTTTATCACCTGTCGGCATATTTCGCAATAAAAAATTGAGAATTTTTGCTACGAGCACTTAGCGCCTGTGCTTTAGGCGCTTACGTGCGATGCATGAAAAATAGTTAGCGGGCGTTTTTGGGCCGCTTACTATTTTTTATAGCATATTTCGGACAGATCCAGACATAATATATTTATGAAGAAAAATTTTATTCTTTGTGGTCTTTCAGGTTGGTGTATGGAAGTATTATGGACGGGTTTGCACGCCATAATGTCACGTGACCCCAAGCTGACCTGTAAGACCTCTGTGTGGATGTTTCCAATCTATGGTATGGCCTCGCTGCTGGCCCCGATCAGCAAACAATTGAAAGGCAAAAATATGATGCTGCGGGGAGGTATTTATACGCTTTGCATTTTTGTCACGGAATATACCACCGGGTCTATTCTGAAAAAATTCAATGTATGCCCATGGGATTACAGCAGGCATCCGGCCAATGTTAAAGGATTGATCGATTTATCATATACCCCGCTCTGGTTTGGCGCCGGACTTTTCTTTGAAAAGCTTCTGGAAAAGGAAATGGCGTTTGAAGCCTTTGAAGCCGGGAAAGACAGCTAAAGCTGTACCGACAGGTTTTATGAAAACTGTGCCGGATAAATTCGGCGGCGCCTTCAATATTTCTGCTCATAAGTCTGAGCCCAAAAGTATTGAAGTCGCCGCCATTTTAAATGTCACAATATTTTCTTTTTCTTGAATATGATAATACATGTGATGATAACAAGCAGACACAGCCCAATAATGACCGGATAACCGTGATCCAGCTCGGGCATATTTTTAAAGTTCATCCCATACCAGCTTGTAATCAGGGTCAATGGAAGGAAAATCGTGGAAATAATGGTCAAAAACTGCATATTGCTGTTCTGCTTTGCATCCACCTGAGCCTGATAGGCGTCGGTGACCTGCTTTGCATAGTCGATCAGATGAACGGTTCGGCCCATAAGGCGGTCCGCCCGGTCGGTGAGTGTTCCAAAATATTTCAACTGCTTTTTCATAAAGAAACGATTTTCATTTTCCTCGAAGGCCTTCCCCATCTCCGCTAACTGCTCATAATAGCTGCGCAGGATCAAAAGCTGGCGGCGGATAGGCATCATCTGATTTTGATAATTCCGGTTTTTATCGTGAAGGATATTGTCCTCCATATCCATAATACTCCGCTCAAAATCCTCCAGGACCATATTATCCTTACTCATAAACTCTGCAAAAAAGTTATAGAGAAAATGCTCCTTTGTCTCCCCCTGGTGCAGCTTTTTCTTTTTAATGCGGTTCACCAGACGCTGGGCAAAGCCCTGATCATCCACGATGACAATATAGTTGCGGTTCACAAACAGCAGCATCCGGTAGCGGTCGCCCAGCACATCCAGCAGCCGCGGCACGGCCAGCGTACCGTAAAGGCATTCCTGCTGCGTCTCTATCTTACAAAAATAAGCATCCCCCAAATTGATCTCACCTTCATAATTAATCCCCGTCCGCTGCAATATTTCACAGCATTGACCGGAATCTGTGAGAAAAACAGAAGGGATCATATCCTCAATGGCCTGTTCCAGTGTTATCTCCCGTAATTGCTCTCCAAGTGCGTAAATCATAGGGCTGTTTCTCCCTTCCGTCGAAATTAGATCCCGAAAGAAATCTTTCACCAGACCGCGCCTAGAGTGTGTTTTAAAAATACTTTCCGCCATCTGCACGCCCCACTTCGCGGTATATTTGACCCGAATTCAGGTTACATAGCCCGCTATGCGCCCTTCATTCGGGCCAAATCTCCCACAAAGTGGAACGCACAGCTGACGAAAAGTATTTTAAAACACACTCTAGCGCGATTCCACGGCTGCATGATTTCCCCGGCTGCTTTCTATTATACTCCTCAGGAAGGTAAATTCCAACAAAAAAATAACATTCTGACCTGCCCATTCTACCATACTGCCTACGGTCTGCTAAAGCGTCAGGCCCGTCCGGTGCCTGTGACGTATCTCAGTTTCCTGACATATCCGCAGGGCAGCGCCGCAGCTTTACGGATATAATAAAATATCCATCCTCCGTTTCTGCCTGGACCGCCCCATCCATTTTCTCAGCCAGAGCTTTTACGGTTGCCAGCCCAAGCCCCGTACTCTGTCCGGCCCTGGAAGGATCGGATTTATAAAATTTATCAAATACGTGTTCCACATCCAAAAGCTCCGGATGCTCCACAGGATTTTTTACATGGAGCGCCACAAAATCCCGGCCGTCCTCCATCCAAAACGAAAGCCTGCCGGTGGCATACCGGATTCCATTAGTTATAAGATTTTGGACAATGCGTTCCAGCATATCCCGCTGAGCCAGGACGAATACCGGCCGCTGAGAATCCAAAAATTCCGGAACGATGCCCCGGGCTTCAAACTGAGGGTAATTGTCCAAAATACATTCACTTACAATGGCCGGCAGATCAAGCTTCCCAACAACCGGCTTTTCCGGGTCGGCTTCCAGCGCCGATAATTCAAAGAAATCCTGGATCAGCTTATATAAGGACTGCGTCTTTCGCATAACCGTATCCATATATTCCTTCTGGACCGGTGTCAATGGCTCCTTTTCCATGAGCTGCAAATAGCCCAGCATGGCCGTCAGGGGTGTGCGCATATCGTGGGAGACTGCCGCAATGGCCTCCTTCTCCCACATGAGATTTTTCGCCCCACGGATGCGCTCCTGCTCCTTTTCCAGGAGCAGCCGGTTCATGTCCACAACGATCCGGTCCACATCCTTATCCATCATTTCAATGGAAATAAAGCTGCATTCCGGGTCCTTCCCGGCCAACTGCAAGGATACCCGGCGCAATTGCATTTTAATCACATACAGACGGAGGGCGAAGAGCACGATCAAAAGTATTGCACCAAGAATTATTATATTTTTTATCATGGCTGCACCCTCCCTTCGATTATTTCACCTCGGCATTTTTAAAAACTGCGCAGGCGGCGTAAATAACACCGGCCAGCACGACCACAGCAGCCGCCAGGGCCGTCAGCAGGTGGCTGTAAGAATAATCCTCTGCAAAATGAAAACAGGAAAATATAAAAAATCTGTTATCCATAAAATTCCGCAATATATTACAGGTAACAATCGTAAAGCACGTGCCTGCCGCCATGGTCATCGACAAATTTTTACACAAAAATCCCAAAAGCACAACAAAGCTCTCGGCCGCACAGCACTGGATCAGACAGACAAACCACCATAGGATAAGGTTCCCCGCTGGAATCGTACATGAAAAGCCGTAACGCACTCCCACAAATATCACCGTAGCCAGAGCAAAGGCCAACTGCAAAAATACGGCCAGGCACAGCGCCGGGAGCATTTTAGAAAGCACAAGCATCTTTCTGTCATATCCCAGCTTTATACTATTATGGATCGTCCGGTTAGAAAAATCATTGCCCACATAGGCGGAGATCGCCAGGGTTATTAAAAATACCAGGGATGTATCACAGATGCTATAGACCGCCGTATCTATAGATGTTATCGGCCGGGCTCCTGCAAACGCCTGGATCAAGCCCAAAAGAACCAGGATGAGCAAAACTCCGTAAACCGACTTTTGGCGGCGCAACTTGTAAAATTCCACAGAAAGCAGATTAATCACGGCCATCACCTCCAGTCACACGGAGATAATAATCCTCCAGCGTCTGCTCCGAAACGTTAAGCCCCGTCACAAGCACGCCATTGTCCTGAAGCAGTCGGGCAATATCTGCCACTGCGTGCACATGGGAATAGATCCGCACAGTGCCATCCTCCATCACCTGATACCGCACATCCGTAAGCCCCCGCTCCAGTACGGTCAGCCCCAGCGGAACATTATCCATACGCACGGCTATATACTGGCGGCACTTGGCCTCCAGCTCCTCACCGGAAAGCGCATCCACGATCTTTCCCTGACTGATAATGATATAATCCGTAGCCAGAAGGCGCAGCTCCCCTAAAATATGGCTGGAAACCATGATCGTCGTGCCATGTTCCTGATTCAGCTTTTTAAGCAGCCCGCGGATCTCCGTGATGCCCTTCGGGTCCAAACCGTTGACAGGTTCATCCAGCACGAGCACATGAGGCTTTCCAAGCAGCGCCACCGCGATGCCAAGTCTCTGCTTCATTCCCATGGAAAAATTCTTTACCTTTTTACGGCCAGCCTCCGACAGACCTACAAGCGCCAGCATTTCCCCGCAGATAGAACGGTCCGGATTGCCCAGCAGACGCCGTTCAAGCTCCAGGTTTTCCATGGCCGTATAATCCGGATAAAGGGCTGGGGCTTCTATGGTGCTGCCAATATGGCGGCGGACCTGCTCCATTTCCTTCCGTGTGCTCTTGCCAAATAAGGTTAATTCGCCGCTGGTCTGAAAAGACAGCCCGGAAATGATCCGCAGCAGCGTCGTCTTCCCGGCGCCATTTTCTCCGATAAATCCGTAAATATGCCCCTTTTTCAGGGAAATTGTCACATCCGAGAGCGCCGTAAAGCTGCCATAGCGCTTTGACAGATTTCGCGTCTCAATAACCACATCGGGTCCTTTTATTACATCATCCATTTTTCTGCCTCCTAGTTTATCCGAAAGTCCGACTGATCTGTTACGACCGCTTCACATGCGGCCTCATTCGGCTTCAGATTTCATTAATATCAATATAAGGCAGAATCTGCAATTAAATCCAAATGAATCTTAAAGAAAATCTAAAGAATTCCCCCACTCCCCAATTGGCTAAGCATTTTCCGGCGCATCGATGAGCCGGTAGCCCATGCCGTAAACGGTTTCAATATATTCGGAATCGCTCACACTGCCCAGCTTTTTTCGGATATTGCTTATGTGGACATGGATCGTATTGTCGCCGCTGATGTAGTCCTCCCTACAAACCGTTTCAAACAGCCTTGCTTTAGAAAATATCTGCCCGGGATGCTCCAGCATTACCTCCAGGATCGCATACTCCATCGCCGTCAAGATCACCTCATGGTCCGAAACAAACACCCGTTTTGCCGAATTATCTATCAGGATATCCCGAAATTGAAGCCGGTCACATTTCCCAAAATCCGGCTGCAGGCGCCGCAGCACTGCGGCTACCCGAAGCGCCAGTTCATCAATATCAAACGGCTTTGTCAGGTAATCGTCGGCCCCCAGGCGCAAAAGCTGAATCCTGCTGTAAACCGAATCCCTGGCCGACAGGACGATGACCGGTGTATTTTTACTCTCCCGCAAAGACCTGAGAACCTCCTCACCGGTTTTAAGAGGCAGCATCAGATCCAGCAGGATCAGGGCGTAATCCCTGGTCTTCGCCATTAACAGCCCATCCACGCCATTATGGGCACTTTCTATAATATAGCCCTGGGCATTTAATACCCCGGTCAATAACCGGCAGATATCATTATCGTCCTCCACTATAAGAATCGTTTTATTCATAATTTATATACCAAGCCTTTTAAATTCTTCACAAAACCAAAGCGCGTCATCAAATGTATGCTTCCAGCCATACCGGTCCAGTGCTGTTTTCCATCCGTCCTCCGTAAATTCCACGCGGATGCCGTCGCGCTTTAAAAGCATCCGCTGCTGTCCTGCCGTTTCAAAGGCGGCGGCCCCGCTTAATATTCCACGGGAATTGACCACACGATACGCCGGCACATCTCCGGCCAGATCGTGCCCCAGAGCATAGCCTACCTGCCGGGCGTTTTTCGGCTTTCCGCAGAGCAGTGCGATCTGCCCGTAGGTCGCCACAGTTCCTTTTGGAATGGCATTGCATACAAGCTGAACCCGTTTGTAAAAATCCATTGGTTCCACCTCCGAACCCTTTCCATTGATATCAAATATATGGCTGCATTTACCGTTTTCTTAAAACCGTCACCGCGGCATAATGTAAGATTTCAAAACGCTCCGGCGCTATTTGCTCCAGCAGCCGCTGATGCTCCTGTTCAAAACAGTCAGCTTCAGCCGCTGGAAGCGAAGCTCCGATTCCCCGGCAGGCACGCATCCGGCCATTCCATGTTTCCCGGGTAAAAGGAACCCGCAGGTCAAAAACATCCTGACTTTCCAGTTCAAACCATTCTTTATAAACCTCCGGCACCTCTATAAAATGACGGACCTCACCACAGCCGGACCACTGAGGATTATAATTTAACACAAGCGCTTCACTCTGCCCTGCAATAGCGTCCTCATAAGGCAGCCAGGCCATATATAAAATGGCAAATCTTCCGCCGTCCTTTAATATATTATGGATTTTCGGCGCCAGGACCTGATGATCAAAATATGTAAAGCATTGGCATGCCAAAACAGCATCAAAGGAATTTTCCTTAAAAGCGATCTGTTCCGCCGGACCGCACAAAAATCGGATATCCATACCAGCCGCTTCCGAAAGCGCTCTGGCCTGTGCGATCTGATTTTCCGAAATATCCATTCCGGTAAACGCAGCGCCGTAAGGGTACAGATTTCGCGGTAAAACACCGGTTCCCGTGCCAATATCCAAAACCTCCTGACCCTTGATACACAGTCCGCGATTTATAAGACTGAGATAAAATTCCTCCGGGTAAATATCCCGAAACTTTGCATAATCGCTGGACGTCCTGCCCCAGTCAAAAGCCTTTCCGCCGTCAATATTTTCATTTTTCACACTAATCCACCTCTCTTATCTATAATTCCATTCTATGTTACTGAGCATCCGCCAATTGTATTAAGGTGTCTCCTGCAATCCGGTAGACGGTCCAATCCTTCATCGCCTCGGCTCCAAGTGATAAGTAAAAATCAATGCTCGGCTGATTCCAGTCCAGGCACCACCACTTCAGGCGGCCGCAGCCCCGCTCCACAGCAATCTGCGCCAGCTTCTTTAAAATGGCCTTTCCATATCCGTGACCACGGTACTCCGGCTGAACGTATAAATCTTCAAGATATATTCCGGAGCGGCCTAAAAATGTGGAAAAATTATGGAAGAACAGAGCTAAGCCGACAGCCTTACCGCCGTGCTCTGCAAAAATCACTTCCGCCTTATTTTTATCAAAGATCCATTCCTCCAAAAGTGCTTCCGTGGCCACCACCTCGTCCAGCATCTTCTCATACTCTGCCAATTCTCTGATGAATTTTAATATTAATGGTACGTCATTTCTTTCTGCAAACCTGAAGGTCAGTTCATTTACTGCCAATTTTATCATCCTCCTTATTTTCTTCAATTTTAAATAGAGCACCATCCGTTATCGGAATGCCCAGACGTTGGTCGATCAGGGAAACATCCGATGAGCCTTCCGCCATAAAAGCCATTGGATAAATGCGGTCTTATCCTCACTATTACATCCAGCACTGTAATCTCGTGTATCATAATAAACTTCTGCCTTATTTTTTTGAAACCGTCTTAACACTGTCAACGATCGCAAATACGACAACACCAACGATGAGAACCCACATTAATATATTGGCCCATTTCCACGATGTAAATATGTATAGGGATAAAAGTGCAAAAATCACTGCCAGGCATCCAAAGATAATGGTAACAAGGCGGTACTCATCCTTTTTCGTTCTTTCGCGTTCCTGTTTAGAAGCCCACAAATACGTATTTGAAAGCACAGGCCCTTTACCTCTGGCCGTAAATGATACATAGATTCCAAGTAATATAGCGATTATAGCAACGACACATCCGATAATAATATTCATAATCTAAGACCTCCTACACCCTTTTCCTGAAATTTAATTGCTGTCTCCCACCATCATAGCCACAAGCCTTGTAAAATTCATGGGCAGATGTTCTTTGTGCTCCGGAAACGAGACGGACGCTATCGGCACCGGTTTCTTTCGCCCATAGCTCAACTTCCTTTAGCAGTGCTTTACCTACACCGCGCCGCTTGTACTCAGATGACACTGCAATCCCCATAATATTTTTCATGTGGGGTGCATAAATTACATCGTAATCATTTACATGTACATAGCCTATAATTTTATTTTCTATAACTGCCACAAAAATTCTATCTTTGCTACTTCTTGATAAGTCTTCTAACTTTCTTTCAGTATCTGGCAATGGAAACTTATACCCCATTTCAATATTGTTCAATTTCCATATAGCATCACAGTCACCGGTCTGATACTTCCTTATTTTTACTTGAATCATATTGTACTCCCTCCATGCAATTTTCATAAGCCTGAAGAAATCTTTACTCTATTATTTTCAGGGCAATTTCTTTAGCAACACTACTTGAAATCCGTTCTTTTTGTGAACTGTCGTTGAGATATACAGCAAAATATTGTCTTTGTTGCCCCTTTTCAGCAAAGCCTATAAACCATGCTTCTCCATTTAAACCAGACCCCGTCTTTCCATATATTTTCCTCTCTTTACTATCTTGAATCAGCATAATTTTTTTTAACAATTCGACGCTATCGCTGCCATAGAAACTTTCACCTTCAAAAATTTTTGATAAAACCTCTACCTGTTCATAAGGCGAAATTTTTAAAGATGAACCCAGCCAAAAACCGTTTAATTCTTCGTATGGATTTATGCTACTTCCTTTCCATTCGGAAACATCACAATTACCATACTTCAACTCACTTAGCTCTTTTCTGACTTCTTCTTCCCCTACACTATATATAATCTGATGAAAATACCATATACAAGATGTTTGAAATGCCTTTTGCAGAGTCAAATTTCCGTTCCATTCTGTATTTTGATATTGTGTTCCATTATAGTTCATGGTAGAAGTTTCATCTTTAATAATATTGTTGTGTAATCCTATCAGCGTAGAAATAATTTTAAAAGTTGAGTATGGAGATACTTCTTGTTCCGCCATATCTTTATTATATACAGAATACTTGTTCTCTGATGGACTGTACAAAACAGCGCAACCGTTTATACTATTAAATGCATTACTTAAATCAAGCATTTCTTCCCGAATGTTTTCACTTTCCTTTTTTTCTGTTTCATCATCTGCTGCTGAATGTTCTAACTGGTTTGATTCAATCTGAACCACTTTTTCTTGTTTAGAAGAACACCCCGATAACACTATAAAACATATGACTGACATACATATAATCTTTAAAATTTTTAACATACTCACTCCCTATAACTTCTAAATATCTAATTTTTCTCAAAAATTATCTTCTGTTGTTCGACATCAACAACCGCCGGAACTCCAAATGGAATAATACAACGAGGGGTTGCGTGACCTATATTAATATTTACAACAATTGGTAATTCCGGGTTATCTACCACTTCTACAAGTAT
Organism: Lachnospiraceae bacterium; assembly: GCA_902363555.1. Taxonomy (GTDB): domain Bacteria; phylum Bacillota; class Clostridia; order Lachnospirales; family Lachnospiraceae; genus Catenibacillus. Next base: position 247,279 of record CABJAM010000005.1, read on the forward strand.
TCGTTTGTATTCTTCAAAATAAATCTCATTCTGCGGTTTCCCGACGAGAATTCCACTGATAACATCAAAAATGCCAGTATTTTTGAGAGCCTCTATCATCTTTTTATATAACTCAGGAGTTGCTTTCTCCTCACTTGTTTCCAAAAGCAAAATATGCCCTTTCCATTCCTCTACTGTTGGGAATAATCCATATTTTTCACACAATTCTACACTATCCGGATATCTGTCTGCGTTAAAAATATCGTAAATCGTATCGATACAGCCTCCTAATATTTTACCTTTAAATACTGGATTGCCTTGTAATTGTTCAAAACCATTATTTCTATGAGCAGGCATACTCATGCCAATTTGGCTGGAATCCCACTCCGTTCTTTCGTCATACCATACATTACTTGGCTCTATTTTCGATATTGTACCTGTTTGAATCAATTCTTCAAAATATTTCTTTGTATACGGCAACATTTCCTCTGATAATTCGCACACATCAGGAAGAAATGCCTGACCGTAAAACGTATTCATACCTACCTTATGAAACATAAAATGATTCATAGTAGTATCTGAAAAGCCTAAAAATATCTTCTTTTTGAGTGCTTTTTTTAACTCGTCATTTTCAAATAAGTATGGCAATAATCTATATGTATCGTCACCGCCGATTGCACATAATATCATGTCTATATTATCGTCTTGTAATGCGAGAAGTAAATCTTCCGCTCGTTTCTCTGAATGTTTTGAAAGATATTCTACCCCTTTGCGTGCATTATCCATAAATTTAACATTAAGTCCATACTTTTCTAATCTTTCTATGCCTAAATCAAGTTCATGTTTAATAAAATCTTCTCCTAGAATTCCACTAGATAAACTGACTATAGCTACATTTTTAACCATGATATTTCCTCCACAAATCCACATTTTTTTGTAAATGTTAAAGCCATTGGATAAATGCGGTCTTATCCTCACTATTAAATCCAGCATGTCGGTAAAATCCCAACGTGCGCTCGTCCTTACTTCCCGTAAGAAGCATCATTTTATAACAGCCTGCGGACATAGCCAATGTCCGGGCATATTGAATACATGCGGTTGCCAGGCCTTTTCCCCTGTACTGTCCGTGAGTCACAACATTTTCTATAAATGCATAAGGCCGTATGTCTCTGGTCAAATTGGGGATAATTACGCAAACACATGATGATACGAGACGGTTATTTTCTTCTGCAACGATAATATGATGATTTTCGTCATTTATAATCTGTTTCCATACCGATTTCAAGTGTTGTGAATCATCAGGCATTTTCGTTTCATGCAGGTACATATACAAACTGAGCAGTTCCGTTAAATCATTCTCTGTAATCTCGCGTATCATAATAAACTCCTGCCTTATTTTTTTGAAGCCGTCTTAACACTGTCAACGATCGCAAATACGTATTTGAAAGCACAGGTCCTTTACCTCTGGCCGTAAAGGATACATAGATTCCAAGTAAAATGGCGATTATAGCAACGATTTTTAAGACGTTTATCCGATAGAACTATTTCCTGAAAAGCCGGAAGAGATTCTGGCGGAATCAGTGTAACACCCCACCTTGCAAGACCAAATCCAGGACGTTTAAGACTATGAAAATAAGTCTTAAACAGAACAAGTCTGCTCCACCAGCCATCGATAATTCCAAACTCTGTCCTAATCATTTTACGTATCTCCTATAGGATTTATCGTTTGCAAAATAAAATATTATTAACCTGTTCAGTTATATATATTTCATTTCCAACCACCTCAAGTTCATAACTTTCGATAATCTCTTTATCATGTTTCTTTAATAATTCATCAAAACCATAAGCTGTATCTTTTTTCTTCGGAAACCGAATTGTGCTATCAAAAGATTTCTTGAATCGCAGCCCATACTTTCCGCATATTTGTAACCATTCGTCTTTTGTATAAAACTTAATATGACCATCCTTTTTTAGCTGCATGTATCCATCAACAAATCTGCTGGTATCATTGACGTTAGGTGTAGGGTCTGAAATAAACAAAAAGCCATCTGATTTAATAACACGGCTAATCTCAGAAATACTTTTTTGTATATCTGGAAAATGATGTAACGCATATCTTGTAATAACCATGTCAAACGCATTATCAGCAAATGGAAAATCAACACCATCATAGGTTATAAAACTAATGTTTTGGACATTTTCTTCGTTTGCCTTAATCCTGTTGACTTCTAATGCCTTTTCAACAATATCCAGTCCAATGATAGATATATTCGGATATTTTTTTGCAATAGGAAATGACAAATAACCGCTTCCTGTACCTAAATCTAAAATTTTCATATCCATTTTAAATGGCAAAAAATCAAGAATGCTTTTCAAATGATTTCCATCTTGTGTCTGCTTATTGTAAAAATCCCCCGAAGAAAAACTATATTCAAATCCTTGCTTTGTAGCCATAATACTGTTTTCTATATTCATAATATTCAATTCCTTTTTCCGTTAAAAACACCCGTTTTCCGGTCTTACAAATAAAAATTCAATTGTGTTTTCTTTGATAGCTGCCATATAATTCACCTTTTTGGAGCATGTGACCTTCCATTGCCCTCAATAGCTCTGATTTATTGGAATCTGTGCTAATGGAAAGCATTGTATCAAGTGTATACACCGTAAAACGGTATCTATGATTCCAGTTGAATGGGGGTTTGGGCCCTCGGTAGCAATGTTTTCCATAGGCAAGGCCTTGTTCGGCATGAATAGGCGTATCAATGACTGCACCTTTGGGAAGCCCTTGTGGTATTCTATTAATTGGCGTAAGATTCCATGCTAACCAGTGATTATATCCGGGAAAAATCGGATGTTCCAAATCATCAAGAGTGACTACCATGGATTTAGCCCCTTTGGCAATACCTTCAATTATTAATTCCGGAGATAAATCCTCACCATAACCACTAAACTTAGTTGGAATCCAACTGTTGTTTTCAAATGACGGACTGGTTATTTTCAAATTCTTCACTTCCGGCTTGTCTGTTATATGTAATATATCAGCTTCCATTATAAACCCCTCCATATAATTCTAATTTATCGGACAATTTTTCCTTGCCTTCAAGGCAAAAGTTTTACATAAATCTCTTTTTCCGTGTCAAGCACAAAGCCACAGGACAGCAGCAGACCGCAGGACGCCTTATTTTCCGGTTCCGGCTGCACCACAATTCTTTTGGCATCAGGGTGGAGAGCGATCCTGCCTGTCAATTCCGCCACAATTATTTTGCCAAAGCCGTTACGGAGGCTGTCGGGTTCCCCAATCATGTAGTCTATGCTGTAAGACCCGCCCAATGCTGTGTAGCCCTCCCACAACTCGTCGCTGTCTTTGCAGGCATAATACTGGCAAAAGCCGATGGGCTGACCTTCATGCTCCACAATGAAGTGGTGAATCCAGCAAAACTCACCATCCTGCGCCTCAACTTCATTGATCCAATCCAGTGGATCGTGGTACCACCTGGCAACGTGTGGCGTATACAGCCATTTCCTGAAAACAGGCAAATCCGTCTGTTCCATTTTTCTAAGTTGAATCATATCCTCCTTCACAACCTTTCTCATATCATCTTACTCTGTTATAGCTTCCTGTAATTAGAAAAAGTCTTATTCCAATAAAGCGTACTTAAACGGCCCTATGGTTTGTAGAGTTTCTAGCCTATGTTTCACTTGTACTTCCAATTTCAAGCAAATTCCCCTCTGGGTCAGCCACATAAAAATTGCGGATACCGAAAGGATAAGTGATGGGTTCTCCCGTAGGAAACTGCACACCCAGCTTTGACAGACGCTCATACTCCAAATCCACCTCAGCAAAATTGGATAGCCAAAGGGCGATTTCAAATGTCTGATTGATACCCTTTGGAAGTACATAGTCTTCTCCTATTGCCTTTACAAATTCCTTCCTGCTATACATAAATAAGGACAGTTCTCCACTTGCAGTTTCAAAATCCGCAAAAGGTCCACCACTCCATTGAGTTTGAAAGCCTAGTGTATCTCTATAAAATCGAACCATATTCTCTATGTCACCGACCAGCAGACTCACACCGATACGTACATCTTTTCCGTTCATTACCAATACCTCCTCTACAAATTCTAAAAATTACCCGTTTTATAAACTAAAATTATCATTCATGTTCTAAATTAGCATTTATTTCTTTAACAATTTCAATAACTGTAATTTTTCCATCCACTAACATTTCATAAATTGATGATTGATTATCTATATTATCTATCTTGTTTTCCCAATAGATTTCTGCCAATCTTAGATTTTCATTCTTATCCAGCTGTCCATCAAAACATTTTTTTGCGTCGCCAATAAAGCAGTTTCCTTCGATTTCTAGTTTAACAATATGATAAGTTGGTCGACCAATTTCAACAAAAAATTTCCCCCAGTTATCCGCTTCTTCAAAAGTCTTAGAAACATATAAACAGCTCATTCTTGATGGGTATTTCGGATACTTTTTTTGCCGAACTTCTTCTAATGCCAATTCTCTTAGTGCAACTGCTGTATGATGTTCCAATTTCTCCATATTATACTTTGACGGATTAGAGTATATATCATTTACAATATCTAATTTATCGCGTACTCTTTGAAATACACCACTATGGTGTTCTTCATCAAATACTATCTGTTGCCCTACATACATAGGTTTATCCGTTACAACATGATAAGCATACATTCTATTCACCTGTTAAATTTTAATTTTCCTTTTACTCATATTTTATACTCTGCAAGTTCTTGATCAATGGGAATTTGTCTGTCTACTATTAGAGTAGATAATTGTTATCCCGATTTGCAACAAAAAAATCTATCAGTTTGTATTTTGCATATCCCCCAACAACCAATGGCTCACTATCACAAAGTTCCTTTGCTTCCTCACGGCTTTCTACTTTCAGGATATACATACCTGCCACCCCTGGATAACCTTTAAACACGCCGCAGATTTCCAGCTTATTCTCATCATCTAATTTTCTTATGTTCGCAACATGTTCTTCAATCACTTTCTTTGTGATTCTATTATAGGTCTTACTTTTCTCAATTATCATCATATACATTGATTTTTCCATATTCCAATCTCCTCCGAAATTTCCGATTTTCCTCCCCAGACAAGCTGGGATTTATTTTACTCAAAATATCTAACAACTCTTATAAAGTTTTGTTCTTGTAAACCATATAATTAAAATATAATAACCTATTATTGGTGAAATCCCATATCCCATTAGAGGAACTGGAAAATTCCCAAATAACGTTGTAATTAAAATTGTTGAAAAATACATTCCAAAACATATTGATAATCTTTTATTTTCGTGTGCCGGAAATATAAAAAATGGTGCGATCATAATCACAAAAGATACAACACCTAATAATAGCCAGATAATTCCCATATCTGAAACCAATTGAAATATTCCTTCAACATATTCAACCGGTGCAAGTGAGTCTAAAAATACCCACGTAAATGTGGTTAAACTACATAGAAACAACATAAGTAATAGCCAATATATTTTCTTTATTTTTTCCACAAAAATAATATACAAGTAACAGTGAAGGCAGTCATAATTGAAGCATCTGGTTGTAGTGTAAGTATTATTGACACAAATATTATAGCGATAATCAAATACCAAGTTTTCTCTTTTTCCAGCAAACACCAAACATTTATGAAAAATACAGGCAAAACAATAACCGAAATATATAAACCGATCGGTCCAATAACAATCCACCTATGAACTCCCTCTATTCCTGGATCTATAAAAGTAAACAACAATGCTACGATACATACGATTATCAAAATAATCGGGTTCAGCCGATTTAAAATATTATTTCTTTTCAGAAAAAAAATATTACAAAGACTTAATACTATAAAACATATAATATTTTGGATATAAATAGAAACTGAAATACCACTTAAAAACATAGCAGTTGTTCCAATTGCTATCGCAGGAAACATTGTTATTATGGGTGTATACTTCCATAAACCTTTAGTCATTTCGTTTTTCTTAATCTCCTTTTTCTCAAAGGATGTTCATCCTTTTTTCACTTATAAAACCTACTTTGTGAACACACCACAAATCGTTTCGCCATTGTCCGAAAATTGCTTTCCGGCAACGTCACCATAAAATTCAAAACGGTTAAAGCCTGCTGTTTGAATTTCCGATAATAGCTTTTCTTTGGTAAAGAAATGATCCCATATATTGTAGCAATTTATCGATTCGTCGGTCAAAACAACGCACTGACGGAGCTCTGTGGCGTCCTCATCATCGTACTGGTATACAGACTCCAAACAGATATGCGGCTTCTCACACCAAAAGCCGCCTTCTTCGCAGCATTGCCAGGTTCGGCTTTCATTTTTTCTCATACTTGGCGTAAAAACATCAACGATAAACTTTCCGTTTTGTCTTAACGCTTTATATATTTTATTTAATAAAAGAAGCCTGTCCGCTATAGGCAACACAGCATAATCACAGTAGATCAACGTAACAACATCAAATTGATTGTTGTAATCAATCGTCAGATAATTTTGATAATGGTACTCAATGGCGCTGTTTTGCTGTTTCGCTTGTTCTTTTGCATATGTAATCGAACGTTGGGAAAAATCCACGCCTATGACGCTATATCCGGCCTCGTGAAACCGCTGTGCATAAAGGCCGGGGCCACAGCCTAAATCCAGCAGTGATTTATATTGGGCTGGCGGTGCAATTTCAGAAATCCATTGAACCGACCGGTCAAGAAATTCATGCTTTCGGGTTGCTGCATCCTCCTGCGGGTTAAGATGTGCCGCCAGCATCCCTTTGGATATATGCGCGTCATTCCAAAACTCTCCGGTGCTGGGAGCATATATTTGCGGCTTTGTAAGAAAACTGCTTAATTGTCGAATCATAATATCCCTCCAGGTCTAATTCAAACTATTTGTAATTTGGGGCCAAGGCGTATTAAATCGGTCCTACAAACTGGAATTTGTAGTATGATTCATCTCATAAATCATTTAAAAGTTCTTCTATTTGAAAGATATATTTAAACTGTATCAGACTATCAGAATCTTTCTCCTGCCCTTCCAATTCTTCTTTCAATGTATTCTCTTCATCAATGATAAAATAGATACATTGACAACCATATTCAACTGCCTTAGGCATAAAATAGTCAGCAACCCATTTAGTATCTTCTGGTATGTTTTCAAATCCAGTTCTAGTGTCCGCAACATAATTACATTTATATTGCTTTATGACCTCTAATGCATACTCTAAAGGCTTTCTATAATTACCTTTACAACAAAACTTTTTCCACTTCACCAATACTACATTATAAGACTCTTCATAATTCACATCGCAATACTCAGATAAATACATTTACTCACCTCTCTAACTTCTTTTTTTCAATGTAACAGATTGAATGTTAATCCTTTCTCCACTTGTTCCCATTTTTAACTATATCAATAATCAAATAAATGGCTGTGGGAATTAAAGCTACTAATGCTACTATTGTGTCTGCTGGTTTTGGTAAAGCAAAACTCACTAACACCACAACGGCTATCAATAAAAAAATAACATCTTTCTTCATCGTTATATCCTTCCAAAATCAAAATTTTTATTGCAGATAAGCTAGGGAATTACATTATTCTTTGTAGATGGATTTACCAAACTCATAAGCCTTAGTTAAATGCCCAGTTTTATCTATCTGCGGTTTTCCATTTGTATCTCCGCAGCCACCAGCCAGCACCATTCCTTTATCATTAAAGCCAATATAATTTATAATTGTAAACTTATAGTAAGATACAGCCTGTTCGTATGTCCAAAAGAAATTATCAGCCGATGTCATTAATAATGCTGCATCCTTGATCGGGTATTTCTCATATCGCCCATACAGTGGGTTATCATCTACTTCCGCAATACAATAAAAACGTTCAATAAAAGCTTTCAGCTTTGAAGATATCGTCCAAAAAAGAAGCGGCGAAGCAAATACAATACAATCTGCTGACATAATTTTAGGTACTAAATCGTTAAATGCGTCTTTTTGCACACACGGTTTGCCGTAACGACAGGCATTACATCCAATGCACCCTTTAACTTCCATCTTATTCAAGGATACTTTTTCTACCTCATGGCCAGCCTCAACAGCCCCTTTAATAAATGCATCCACTAATTGATTTGTATTTCCATTGGGTCGTCCACCGCCAATGACGACTAATATTTTTTTCATAGTCTACCTCCGCAAATTCTAAATTGAATTAGTCTATGATTACCTTAACAGATGAACATTTGCCACTATTGCATTGGCTTTCAGAAACACTACAAGCGGCAATTCCTAATGTGATATTCAACAATGCTTTTAATATGATTTTATCACCAGCTTCAGAAATAGGCTTTTCTACTGAGATATTACCGTCAGTATTGATTTTCGTGTGCATAAATAGATTAATAGGTGTAATAATTGGCCGTTGTTCTTCGAGTGCATTATTGATATTATCCAAACAGTTTCGATGTCCTTTACCATTATGGTAGAAATAATCATACATTTCTGGTCGGCAACATGGATGTATTAAATCATGTTCGCCAACATCATCAGAAAGAACTTCCATCATAGGTGTATATAAGTTTGTATAAATAGTGTCCCCAATTTTTAATTTTAAAGATTCATTACAGTCAATCGTCACTCCGGTTGAAAGAAACTCATTCGGTTTATCTGTTACTTCTGCAAAAAAGTCAACCACTTGACCACCCTCAATGTCAACCACTGTAATACTTTGTCCTTGCTGAACATCAATTTTTATTCCTGAACATGCTGGTATTATATACTCTTTGCTCATTATTCTCGCCTCCATATATTCCGATTTTTCTATCCAGATAAACTGGGATTTATCAAATTATAAAATTGACTACTCCATATATCAAATGGCAAATCGTAAAAACCGAAATAGGAATAATTGCTATTCCATTCTTCCTATCAACGGCAAAAAACAAAAAAGCTAAACATGGTGAAACAGTCAATCCTAAAATAACAATTGCATTTACTATACCAATATAATAAACTATCCAACTTGTAAAATACAGTAAACAGCAACCTGCTACAATGATAATAAAAGGTGTTCCGCACATTTTTTTACTTTCTCTGTTTCTAAAAATACATAAGGCGGAAATCATCAATACTTGACACACAGAAGCTACTGTATCAAACGTTTCTGTAATTGAATTTACCCTTAATATATCGTTTGGCGCAGGTATAGCAAACCAAATAAAATTAGGTATCATAACAATTAGGAATAGCAGTAATCCCTCAATATTAAAGCTTAACTTATATTTTTTTAACATCTGCATCATCTCACAAATTCTAATTTCTTAAGTCGCCAAACCAACATTTACTTTTCTTTAATACTATCACTAAATTGCTTTAAATCAAGTTTAACTTCATCCGAAAGTTTATCATAATCAATATTATCAATTGCGCCTTGTAATGCATATAGATGAACTAAGCATACGTTTGGATATTTTTCTTTTAATTGATAAAACACTTCTTTACTCCCTATTCTAATTAAATCTTCCGATGAAGCAACACCAATTGATAAAAGCTTTGTTTTCATTTCTTTTCCAATATTTAACATGCTATCTAAACTTCTCATAAAATATCTCCTTTTCAACTTCTGATTTACCCGTTTATAAACTGAAAGTTGTATTACTTTTTTGCTGTTATAAGATATAGCGACTTCATCGTATTTGGGATAAGCCTTACACTAATATCCTCAAATCCTGCCGTGTTTAAATATCCGCTTATTCTTTTTTTATCTGTAAAGGAGCCACCATCTAATACTTGCATTAACAATCCAAGAATACGATTGCTCATCCAATCTTCAAGCAACGGATCACCGATTATAAGCCTGCCACCTTTTTTTAGAACTCGATATATTTCGCTAATTCCTTTGCTTTTTTCTTTCCAGTGATGTAACGACAGTACGGTAATAACTAAGTCAAACGATTCTAAAGCAAAGGGCAGTTGTTCCACACTTCCTTTAATAAATGTTATATTATCAGATGAAACCAACTTGGGAATAGAAGTGTCAATAGCAGTAATATCGCTACGAGGAAATGTGGCAGAAACCGCTTGAGTAAATGACCCATTTCCGAAGCCGACATCTAAAATAGTCTGCGGAATTGTCTGTAAACAACTAATTTCATTTAAAACCGCATAATGTATCGTTCTCAATCTCTTCACCTCAATCCCATATTCTGAATATCCAAATAGTCAGATATATTCTAAAATTGTCGTTTTAGATAAACCATATCAACTAATTGAATACCATCTTCAAACATTGGATGATCATAATTATCGATAAAAAAATCCTTTACCCTGTGCGATTCTTCAAAACCACAGTTATGATAGAAGGAAAGAACAGAGGGGCAGTCTCCAGTTCCGACAAATAGAGTATTACAATCGAAATAATGAGCAACGAGAAAATCTATTAATTTTTTCCCGTAACCTTTTCGTTGATACACAGGCAATACAGCAATGTTTTTTTCAATGCTACAGACCGGACATTAAGTTTCAGAAAAATAAAACTCACTAAAACAACTTAAACACCATTTTAAATGAGATTTATTACAATACTTTTACCATCTGCATTTCTCTAAATTGCTTATCTAAAAATGTGTATACGACCTCTTTAACTTCCACAAAACCAATATTGGAATACATTTTGCGCGCAACTGCGTTATCCAGAGACACACTGATATACAGTTTATCGGCATTGTGCTTTTTCTTAAAATAATCAAGAAACGCTACGACTGCCCGTTTCCCATACCCTTTCCCCTGGAACTGTTTGCCGATCATAAAACGACTCATAGACCACCCTGGAAAAGTATCATCGTAATCATACAAAACAAAGCCTACCATCGTTTCTTCGTGATAGATGCCCAAAACATATAATCCATCTTCATAAGCAGCTTCAATCAACGACTGTTTGTTATCTGCAACAAACCCTACTTGACTGTCATCGACAGTCAATATCATACAATCCCAATAGTTTGATCTGCCAATTTCTCTAAATTCCATTTTAACCTCATAAATTCCGTTTTACCTCTCCAGGTAAACTATAAATTATCGTTCCTGCCTACGCATAGGTGTATATGTATCCTTCCATTCCGCATAACGAATAAACGCTCCGTTTATCTCCAAGTCACAGGATAATCCAAATGCCCCGGCAGTAAGGTCTTATGATTCCCCCTGGCCGAATTTACCTGCACCTGCGTAAGAAAAACACACTCCCTCAAATCCGCATTGCTAAAATTTGCATCTCTTGTATCTGCGCCTAAAAAATTGGTGCCATCCAAGCGACAACCGGAAAAATCGCAGGCGATCAGTAATTTCATACTTAGATTTTGGCCATCCATCCTTTTATTTTTAAAAGACTTTCCGAAAAGCTCCAGTGGCAGCCGCTGATCCCGTTTCGGAAATTGATTTTCAACACATGCGCAAACCTCTTTCAATAATATATTTGCCTGTTCCCGATAACTATCAACGTCCAATCGACAAATCTCCTCCGGCGTCAGGCTGCAAAGTTTATCGTTTTCATTTAGTCGAGTATCGATGTCCTTCCATAAACTTTTCGCACAGGTTATAGTCATCGCCTCAAGCAAATAATAGCGGATCTGGAAAAGCTGGAATACCTTAATAAATGTTTCAAATAATTCATTTGCCCTGCCCGGTGCCGACTTCCAGTCCTCTCCATGAAACAGGCATTGAGTGACATATTGGCCCGCACCGAAACAGTCGTAACCGATACAGCCTTTCATTTTTCTTTTATCCAGATCCGGATGTATTTTACATTTAAAATCCTTTTCCAGATGCATGCACGGCTTTCCTGCCGGTTTGTTTTGCGGAAATCCATCCATTTTAGAAAAGTATAGAGCCGTACAGCACAGGCCGCAGCAGTCAGCACAATGCGCTTTTAATTCATTTAATTTCATTGAATAACTATTATCCTCATGTAATTTCATACACTTTACCCCTTTAAGATGAACACTTCATAATTCTCTTCACCGTTAAAATACTTAACAAATATTTTAATAATCGCAGATTTCATACGCCGTATATTCATGGTCCAAATGATAACCCAGCTTTTGCGCCAGCCCCACAGACCAAAGATTCTGTGCATCCCAACTGGGGTATAGCTTCCTCTTAAGGCACTCCAGAATCAGCCGCGCACCGCAGGCATAGGCAAGCCCCTGACGGCGGTACTCCGTCTTTGTATCAATTTCGATTTCAATACCATCGTTATACCGCGTATAGGAAGATGCCCCGGCAACAATCTGCCCGTCTTTAAGCACCGCCGCCCCTATACCAAGTTGCGCATACTTTTCATATGTATCAAACTGAGAAACAAGGTCACAGCTCCAACGGCTGGCTTTGCACTGCGCATAAATTTCTGCATCAATCATCCGTAATGTATAGCCCTTTGGTAAGGATTCCACTGCCGTTTGCAAATTTTCCCATTGGAAAACATCCGGCTCCTTTTTAATCGCGTAACGGCTCACACGTTTAGCTTTATTTCCATAGCACTGTTCGATCAACTGTGACCATCGCTCATTTTGCGGAACCATGATCACAAAACCACTTGCGCATTCCTCCGGCTTATACATTACCAGCTCCCTGTCAGGATTCCCCGCAAAGAAGCAGAAATCTGCAATAATGGCCATGGCCGATGACGGGTGCGCCGGATCATCCGCATAGATGCATCCCATAATCTTTTGCAGACAGGACCATATAAGCGTTTCCTGCCAATGGCTAAAAAGGGGCATTACTTTTTGCGTATCCTCGATTTTATATATCATACACTATTAATTCCTTTCAAAAAATATCGGTCAAATTCTTTAACCTCATTGCAGTGCAATTGTTCATTAAAAATATCGGATTCATAAAATTTTCCTCCACTTGCACCATTCAGGTAATTACTTTTCAATTCCATTGCCATAAACGCCGGGTAATTATGTCCAAAGCAATCCGTCACACCATAGTCTGAGGCCTCGACAAAACCAAATTGAGGATAGTATTCCGGTCGTCCAAAAAACATAATAGCACCGTAATCCATTTCACGTGCCCTATCAATAAAAGTATTAAGTAATGCTTTCCCAACACCTTTTCTTTGATACTCTGGCAAGACGCTTAACGGACCAAAATTAAGAACTTTTATTGAACTATTTTTTGGCAATTCTATACACGCTTTACTTCCGATAATATGCCCTACAATTTTTCCATTATATTCAGCTACAAAACTTAACTCCTGTATCCCATCTCTTTTGCGTAATTTATGAACCATCCAATGCTCAAAAGGACATCCAATACCACCCTTCTCCACCCTTCCGGGATATGAAAATGCCTGCCGTGTAATCAACTCAACTTGTTTGAAATCCTCTTCACGTTCAATTCTTACAACTATATTTTCCAATTAAATCCCCTCACAATTTAGTTCACTGATCTAAAATATACACACCTTTTACACAATAAGAGCATTAATGCTGTTCAAAAGAAAATCTATTTTCTCCCCAAATACCTGCAAACCGACCTCCGGTACGCCTCGTATGCCTCGCCAAACACCCCAGGCAGGTACCGTTCCTCCTGCAATATCTGCAAATGAAGCATAATCATAGCAAAGAGAGTAAATATAAGCAGCACCGGGTTGAAATACATTAAAAGCAGCCCGATATACGTCAGATCAAATCCTACAAATGCAGGATTTCTGCTGATTTTATAAATACCTTCGGTCACCATCTCCGTCTTATCCGATTCAGGTATACCGGCCCTCCAGCTATCACGCATCGTATATACAGAAATCACAAAAAACATACATCCCACGCAGGCAATAATCATCCCTGCATATCTAAGCCACGTCGGTGACGCATTAAAATCCCAAAAAAGACTTACAAGCTCCACAACAACGATCGCATACGTTGCAATTTTCATCAGTACTTCAATCATAAACAGCGTTCCGCTCTTTTTTCCTCTGGCAATCTGGTCCGTCCTGATCCCCTTTCTTTTTTGAGATATCATCTTTCCCAGATAGGTTCCATAAAAAATGAGCATTATCATTATTCCGGCTATTTTAAAAATCATATCAATCTCCATTTCCAGTTCGGCTAATAAATACTGCCACCTTCATCGGTTCAAGGGCGAACAGAACAATTTTTGATAATCCAGACCAACCAATTTGTAAATTCGACAGCTAAATGTTTTTGATGGGCATTAACGATCATTTTCGGGCACAATGCCGGAAATTCAACGGCTAATCTACACTCTATTCCGGCAGACGTATTTCTGAATTGATGTCTTACGCCACCTATGATCGTTCCATCTTTTAATTTTGCCACCCCCGCCGACTGGTGCGTAAATTGAGGGTTTTTAGGCTCTGTAAGGCCATTTTCGTCACCAAATGTAATAAAAAATTGTACTGGGATCGGGGCATTCCCGGTTGTTTCAATAACTTCCAAAACGCCGTTTTTATCAGGTGTTAATACATAATGCTCCGGATAAACTGATAGATTCACTTTGCGATTTTCCTCTGTAGCTTCTACCATCAACGAATCCAGTACATGACTAAATTTATCAGCAGTTATTCCCTTTGCTGTGATCGTTGTTCTGGCAACACGTCGTCTTTTTCCAGATAGAATACCGGCAATTTTCATCACGTACCGGCTAAAAAATAATTTTTTACTCAAAATTGTCCGAATCTCATCATCAGATTTTTGAACTTTCAGTTCCGTTAATTTCCTGCTCATTTCTGACAATGTTACATTTTTAGGGATTTTTATATGCAAAGCTTTGTATGCTTTTTTTATTCTCTGCTTTTTCCAGTTATACATATCCCGTTTAGTAAACTGCTTTCCGTTAATTATGACTTTTATGTTTCCTTCTTTCATTACACTTTGATCCTCCTGACTTCCGTTTTATTGAATAAATCCGTTGCGATTTATATTCCTGTTGTTTTCGCATAGCCTTTCGGCCGATCCGTTTTTACATATTCGCTAAAAGTATAAAAACATTTCCCTGCACATCCAGAAAATCAAATGGAGCAAGCTTGCAGACATCAAAAAGCATGCTGTCATTTACTCTCAATAACATTGCCGGATATGGATGGACAGTTATCTCCCCATCGTTATTGATATCCACAGAACACACCGTATGCCGGGGTGGCACCTCTCTGTTTTCAATATCAAAAGTTTCATTTCCCCGCATAACCAAATAATTACGTCCTACTTTTAAAGGAAAGCATAATCCTGAACTTTTTGGATTTATCCCCTCCCAGATTTGCAGCCAGGCATCAGCGGGGCCTGACGAAACAGGCATCATCATCTTTAATGGATGAAGCTTATCCTTTCCGTAAAAAGGGGGTCCTTCTTTATAGTCCAATATAAAACATTCAGTATCCTTCCACTCCGTATAATCCAGCACTGTAACCAGCGATGAAAGTATCGGGTCATTTTGGATTGCCGGCAGATAACTGTGATAATAAAAATTAATGTCCGCCGGAGAAGCCAGCGTCTCCCCCTCATAATAAAATTGTTTATGGACACAGGTTCTCTCCTCCGGATAATTTACAGGCGGCGTATGGAATCCTGCTAAATTAAGTTCGCTCAATCGATAATACTGTTCGACGATTACCATCCTGCCATCCGACTGCCGGCACGCCGTATAGGACATACCGCGCCAGGTCGACAAAGCCCATGTATCTATAATGCTGTAAGTTCCATTCAGGCCTCGGAGAACGGTTTCCCGGGGCAGCCTTTTGCCATCACAAAACGGGCAGTCCTCGTAAGAACTCTTTTTATTGGAATCTTTCGGCGGATATTGTATCGTACGGACTTTTTCCTGTATTCCGCCGCTATCCTTACAAATCGGACATTGTTCAAACTTCTCTTTATCATAAAAATGCCCATTCGGACAACGTGCCAGCTCCATAAAAATCCCCCTTCCGCGTTCCCCATTATATTCAACTTCCATTTTAATATAGTTTACCACATAAAAATACCGGCCACAAGCTCAACGCGATCACAACTCACTGCAATCAGCATTTGGCTCATGGCCGGTATTTAAATTTACTATGAAAGTCATCAAATGTGTGCGTAGCACGGAGCAATCGGCTTTCATGTCCGTTTAGTCAAACAGATCAGCAATGACCTCCGCCACTGTCTCAATCTTCTGCGCCTTCCACGCATCAGCTCCGCAAAACAGCAGGGCATTGTCCACATCGCCCCGCGCCGCATTTACCAGCGCGTCTGTGATGCAGTATGGGATTTTGGCAGGATCGCATTTTTCCAGGCAGCTATGGCAGTGGATAGGGAAACGCTCCCCACTTTCCGCTCGCTGCATAAATGCATTACGGATAGCTCGCCCGGGCATCCCCACCGGACTTTTTACGATGACAATATCCTCCGGTGAAGCATTGATATATGCCTGCTTATAGGCAGGCGGCGCATCGCATTCCTTTGTGGTCACAAAACGGGTGGCCACCTGGACCGCATCGGCGCCCAGTTCATCCAGACAGTGCTCCACCCTGGTCCGGTCACTGATACCACCAGCCACAGCCACAGGGATATGGCAGCCATAGCTCTCACCGTAAGCCCGGGTTATGTCCATGATTCCCCGAATCTCCTCATCATAGGCCGCCATATCAATATGATCCAGCTCCTCACGATGAAAACCCAGATGGCCGCCGGCCAAAGGCCCCTCGATCACTACCAGATCCGGAATCCGCTTGAATTTCTTATCCCAGAGCCGCAGGATCACCTTTGCCGCCTTAATGGATGAAACAATGGGGGCAATCTTTGTTTTTGTACCCTTGACAAAGTCCGGCAGCGCCGCGGGAAGCCCCGCACCGGAGATGATCAGATCTGCCCCGGCCTTCACGGCCGCCCGGACATATTTTTCATAAAAACGGGTGGCTACCATAATATTTACAGCCACCATACCACTGGCTGCTGCACCTGTGGCCCGGGAAGCCTCCCGCATGATTTCCTTTGCCCGGGTAATATGCTTTTCAATCGCTATCAGATTGGTTTCCACCGGATGCTTATCCCAGCCTTCCTCGTTAAAGCCTATCTGAGCCGTGGAGATCACGCCCACACCGCCGACCGCCGCCACAGCTCCTGCAAGCCCGGACAGACTGATGCCCACGCCCATACCCCCCTGGATCAGAGGAAGTGTCAGCATGTGCCCGCCGATCTCAAAGGGCCGGCGGCTGCTTATTTTTAACTCAGCGCCGCATGATTTCAAACCGCCGCAAGTTACGTCGCCGCACACTGCATCGTCCGCCGGACAGCTTCCGGCACTATTAATACTTCCGAAATCGTTCATATCGTTCACCCGCGATTTCCTCGCCGGACTTAGTGTCATAGCTTCTTAGAAAACGCACAATTCCTTTTTTCATTTTTGCCAGAACCGCAACACTGCTTTCCGGCGTCAGCAGTTCCTTTTCGCCAACGATTTTATCGATCACACCAAGGCCTTTTAACTCTCTGGCCGTAATCTTCATGGCTCCGGCCGCTTCCTTAGCCCGCTTGCTGTCCTTCCACAATATAGAAGCAAAGCCCTCCGGCGACAAAATAGAGTACATGGAATTTTCCAGCATCCACACCTCATTGGCCACGGCCAGCGCCAAAGCGCCTCCGCTGCCGCCCTCACCGATTATGATAGAAAGCACAGGAACCTTCAGGGCCGACATTTCCAGAAGGTTTCTGGCAATGGCTTCGCCCTGGCCCCGCTCCTCGGCTCCGATACCGCAGTAGGCCCCCGACGTATCCACAAAGCAGATGACCGGCCGACCAAACTTTTCAGCCTGTTTCATAAGCCGCAGCGCCTTGCGGTAGCCTTCCGGATAAGGCATACCAAAGTTGCGGAGCACATTTTCCTTTGTACTGCGCCCCTTTTGCTGGCCGATCACCGTCACAGCCCGGCCGTCGATGGTGGCAAGGCCGCCCACGATGGCCGGATCATCCTTAAAATGGCGGTCGCCGTGCAGCTCAAAAAAATCCTCAAATAAATTTTCAATATAAAATAACGCAGTCGGACGATCCTTCCCCCGCGCAATACGAACTCTATCCCAAGGAGAAAGACTCATTCCAAAGCACCTCGATTCTCATCATCCAGACACCCGGGCTGATGCCATAAAATCAGTTTCTTTAAGACTTCTTTTTGATCCTGGCGCTCCACAATGGCGTCAATGAGCCCGTGCTCAAGCAGAAATTCTGCCCGCTGAAAGCCTTTGGGAAGCTTTTGCCCGATCGTCTGCTCAATCACCCGGGGGCCGGCAAAGCCTACCAGCACTCCGGGTTCGGCCATGATCACATCCCCCAGCATGGCAAAACTGGCGGTCACGCCGCCGGTGGTCGGATCGGTCAGCACTGTAAAATATGCCAGCCCCGCCTCTCCATGCCTTTGAACCGCAGCGCTGGTTTTGGCCATCTGCATCAGAGAGATCATTCCCTCCTGCATCCGCGCGCCGCCAGAGCAGCAGTAAATAATTACCGGCAGGCGCATTTTTGTAGCCCGCTCAATGAGCCGCGTGATTTTTTCACCGACCGCGTGACCCATGCTGCCCATAAAAAAGGCGGCGTCCATCACACCGATCGCGGTCTCAAGGCCGTCGATCCTGCCGGTTCCGGTGACAACCGCCTCATCTAAGCCGGTCGCCTTCCTGGCCCGCTCTATTTTTTCCGGATATTCGGGAAATTCCAGCGGATTCCCGGTTTCCACATCCCCATCCCAGGATGTGAAGCTGTTTTCATCCAGAAGCATTTCCAGCCGGTCCATGGCACCCATACGCAGATGATGTCTACAATGACCGCATACGAAAAAGCTTTCCTTTAAATCCTTCGTATAATTGGCCTGACCGCATTTGGGGCATTTGGTCCACAGCCCTTCCGGTACCTCCACCGGTACGTCCGCCTTTGGGGCGCCGGCAATCTCATTTATGACCTCATTGGTAATATTAATATAGGTCGTCTTTTTAAACATTCCTTTTAACATGATCACGCCCCGCCTTATGCCTTACTAAAGTATTTTTCAATGAAACCGGTATCGAAATGGCCTTCCCGAAAATCCTTATTATTAATGATCTCGAACTGAAAGTCCAGATTGGTATCAATTCCCTGAACAATAAACTCTCCCAGGGCGCTGCGCATTTTGTCAATGGCCTCCGCCCGGTCTCTGCCACGCACGATCAGCTTTGCGATCATGGAATCATATGTGGGGGGAATCGTATAGCCCGGATAAATCGCCGTATCCACCCGGATACCGTTGCCGCCGGGCAGATGGACGTCGATGATTTTCCCCGGAGACGGCCGAAAATTCTTCGCAGGATTTTCAGCATTGATGCGGCACTCAATGGCGTGGCCCCGGACACAGATATCCTCCTGGCAGACGGACAACGGCAGCCCTGCGGCAATGCGCAGTTGTTCCTTGATCAGATCCATATCGGTCACCATCTCCGTCACCGGGTGTTCCACCTGTATCCGTGTATTCATTTCCATAAAATAAAAGTCCTTATTGGCATCCAGCAAAAACTCGATGGTTCCCGCGTTTTCATAGCCCACGGCCTTTGCAGCCTTCACGGCGGCTTCACCCATACGCTGGCGCAGCGGCTCATCGATGGCGCAGGAGGGCGATTCCTCCAGCACCTTTTGATGGCGGCGCTGGATGGAGCAGTCACGCTCGCCAAGATGGATCACATTTCCAAATTTATCTGCTAAAATCTGAAACTCTATATGGCGTGGATCGATGATATACTTTTCAATATACATCGTATCGTCGCCAAAGGCATTGACCGATTCCATCTGTGCCGTGTGGAAGCTTGATCCAAACTCCGCCGCATCCCGGGCAATACGCATACCCTTGCCCCCGCCGCCGCTGGACGCCTTGATCATTACCGGAAATCCGATAGACTTTGCGATCTCCAGAGCGCTGGCCGCATCGTAGACCGGCTCCTTTGTGCCCGAAACTACCGGCACGCCGGCTTCCATCATGGTTTTACGCGCCTGGGATTTATTGCCCATTTTATGGATCACATCGGAATTTGGCCCGATAAAGGTAATATGACATTCCTCGCACATTTCCACAAACTTTGTATTTTCAGATAAAAAACCAAAGCCTGGATGAATGGCGTCAGCGCCGCTGATCACCGTGGCACTGATGATATTTTCCATGTTCAGATAGCTGTCCTTTGACGGCGCAGGTCCGATGCAGACGGCTTCGTCGGCCAACTGCGTATGCAGCGCATCGGCGTCTGCCGTGGAGTAGACGGCAACGGTTTCTATCCCCAGTTCCCGGCACGCCCGTATGATCCGGACGGCAATCTCTCCACGATTGGCAATCAACACCTTTTTCATTCTACTTTCACCTCATTACCGTAACAGTTCAGCTTATCTGAGCTGTTACCATTAACCGATCATAAAGGTTAATTCGCCCTCGGCCATAAGCGTGTCCTCGCTGTATGCCCGGCCGTAGCCTACGCCTACGGGTCCTTTTTGCTTTATGATCTCTACTTCCATGCGCAGCAGCATTCCCGGTACGACCTTTTTGCGGAACCGGGCCTTATTGATACCGCCAAAATAGGCGATTTTCCCCCGGTATGCCTCCTGAGACAAAATCAGTACCGCGCCGACCTGCGCCATAGCTTCCATTATAAAGACGCCCGGCATCACCGGTTCCTGTGGAAAATGCCCGGCAAAATAAGGTTCACTGTAAGTGACGCCTTTATAACCGGCAGCTTTTTTTCCTTCTTCAATAATCTCAACCTTGTCGATCAATAAAAACGGATGTCTGTGTGGAATAATTTCCATAATTTCTTTTACGCCATAAGTGGTCATTTTATCATTTCCTTTACTTAATTTTAAACAAAGGCTGACCATACTCCACGCCCTGAGCGTTCTCCACAAGGATTTCCCCGATCACACCATCCACATCACTTTCGATTTCATTCATCAGCTTCATGGCTTCGACGATACCTACGACCTGACCTTTTTTTACCGTATCCCCAACCTTGGCAAACGGCGGTTCATCCGGTCCGGAGGCGGTATAAAATACGCCCACGATGGGAGATGTAATGAAAACATCCGGTGCAGCCGCAGCGTCACCGCCCTGCGCGGGCGCAACTGCTCCGCCCTGCATGGACGCACCTGCGCTGCTCTGTGCAATACCCGCGCTGCCGTCCTGCATGGACGTTCCTGCACCGTTTAACACGGGCATTCCTGCTGTGCCGCCCTGTCCGTGCACACCTGCGCTGCTCTGCACGGACATTCCTGTGCCCTGTGCATAGGCACCGATGGCTGCGCCGTTGTTTAACATCACCGGAATCGTTCCTTCTGTGGCAATGACCTGGCCTTTGTTCTTTTCAATACTTATTTTAAGGCATCCTTCCTCAACCGTCAAACTGGAAATGCCGGAATTGTCCACTTTCTCAATTAATTCCATAATTTTATCCATATCCATCAGGAAATCACCTCTTAATCCTTATATTTTCTTACAAGCACCGTGCCGTTATGACCGCCAAAGCCAAGGGAATTTGACAGAACAACGTCCACATCCCTGGCAATGCCATTGCCGGGCACATAATCAAGGTCACATTCTTCATCGGGATTTTTAAGGCCTGCGGTGGGATGGATAAATCCATCCTCAATGGATTTTACACAGGCGATAAACTCCACGGCTCCGGCCGCGCCCAGCAGATGGCCGATCATGGATTTGGTGGAGCTTACAGGCACCTTATATGCCGCATCCCCCAGCGCCAGCTTAATCGCCCGGGTTTCAAACAGATCATTATGATGCGTGCTTGTACCGTGGGCATTAATATAGCTCACATCCTCCGGAGCCACACCGGCTTCCGTCATAGCGTCTGTCATAGCTCTGGCCGCCCCCATGCCGTCCTCCGCCGGGGAGGTGATATGAAAGGCGTCACTGGTCGCTCCGTAACCGGTGATTTCCGCAAGAATCCGCGCGCCCCGGGCTTTGGCATGTTCCAGACTTTCCAAAACCACAGCACCGGCGCCCTCGCCCATGACAAAGCCGCTACGGTCTTTATCAAAGGGGATCGATGCCCGGGCCGGGTCAGTCTCACTGGTCAATGCAGTCAGCGCCGCAAACCCGCCGATGCCAATGGGGCAGATCGAGCTTTCCGTACCGCCGGCCACCATCACATCGGCATCGCCGTACTGAATGCTGCGGTAAGCCTCGCCGATGGAATGGGTTCCCGTGGCACAGGCCGTAACGATATTGATACATTTTCCTTTTAAGCCAAACTGGATCGACACATTGCCTGCAGCCATATTAGAAATCATCATAGGCACGAGCATGGGGCTTATTTTTGAAGGACCCTTTTCCAGCAGCTTCTTCTCTTCCTTTTCCATAGCCTGCAGGCTTCCCACACCGCTGCCGATGGACACGCCGACCCTGTAAGGGTCTTCCGCGCTCATATCAATACCGGACTGTGCCAGCGCTTCCTTCGCTGCCGCCACGGCAAACTGGGAAAAAGCCTCCATCCGCCGGGCGGATTTTGGGTCCATAAAATCCTTTGGATTAAAATCCTTCACCTGGGCGGCCAGTGTGGCCTTATATCCGTCCGTATCAAAATAGGTGATCGGTCCGATCCCCACTTTGCCGGCCTTTAACGATTCCCAGTATTCATTCACATTATTTCCAACCGGAGTAATGGCTCCCATTCCGGTAATAACTACTCTTTTACGCATAACAGCCTCCTTAACCCATATACATGCCGCCGTCCACACTGATTGTCTGGCCGGTGATATAGCGCGCCTCATCTGAAACTAAAAAGGCTACGGCTTCGGCAATATCCTTTGTCTCGCCAAGATATCCAAGCGGGATGCTTTTTTCAATGGCTGCCTTCACATCATCGGACAGCACATCGGTCATTTCAGTCTTCACAAATCCCGGAGCCACAGCATTGACCGTAATCCCGCGGCTGCCAAGCTCCCTGGCCGCCGACATGGTCAGACCGATGATCCCGGCCTTGGATGCGGCATAATTGGCCTGACCGGCATTTCCTGCCCGGCCCACCACGGAGGACAGATTGACAATGCGTCCACTGCGCTGTTTTAGCATGGGGCGGCACGCATGTTTGATACAATTGAAAGTACCTTTTAAGTTAATATCCATAACGGAATCGAAATCTGCTTCGCTCATGCCCATCATCAGCGTATCCTTAGTAATACCGGCATTGTTTACCACAATGTCCAGACGCTTATATGTTTTTACGATCCATGCGATCATAGCTTTAACGCCGTCATGGTCCGACACATTGCATTGATAGCATTCCGCCTGGCCCCCGGCTGCGCAGATCTCCGCTTTCACTTCATTGGCCGCATCCTTGGAGCCGTTATAATTAATAATCACCACAGCCCCCCGGGCAGCCAGTGTTTTTGCGATCGCACTGCCGATGCCCCGGCTGGCGCCGGTTACCAAAGCTATTTTTCCTTCAAGCATAATTACCTCCTGCAAGTTTGCCACAGTTCATTCATCTGTTTTCTACTTTTCTATTTTCAGAAGCTTTTCCAAATCTTCGTATTTGTCAATATTTATGGCGGTCACACTGCGGTCGATCCGTTTAAGGAAGCCACACAGTGTTTTTCCGGGGCCGATTTCCACAAAGGTGTCCACACCGGCATCGATCATCTTTCTTATGCTCTGCTCCCAGCGCACCGAGGACGATACCTGACGGATCAGCAGCGGCTTGATCTTACTGCTATCGGTAATATATTCCGCATCCGTATTACATACGTAGGGAATTTGGGAATCTGTCAGCTCGACCGATTCCAGAGCCTGGGCCAGACGCTTTCCTGCACCGGAAAGCATGGAGGAATGAAACGGTCCGCTGACCTTGAGCATGGCTACCTTTTTGGCGCCGGCCGCCTTTAATGCCTCACCAGCCGCGGTAACTGCATCTTCCTCACCGGAAATGACGATCTGTCCAGGACAGTTATAATTGGCCAGCTCCACAAGACCTTTGGTGTCTACACAGATACGCTCCACAGCCCCATAGTCCAGGCCCAGAACTGCTGCCATAGCACCGCCGGCAGGCACCGCCTCCTGCATATAGATCCCCCGCTGGCGCACTAGCTTCATAGCCGCGGCCATATCCAGCCTGCCGGCGGCCACCAGCGCCGCATATTCGCCCAGACTAAGTCCCGCACTCACGCAGGGCGTAAAGCCTCTGGCCTCAACAGCCTTTAAAGCCGCCAGCTCCGCCGTCAGCAGACATATCTGCGTGTATTCGGTAATATTCAGTTGATCATTTTCTTCAAAGCACAGGCGTTTCACCGGCAATCCGGTAACGTCCTCCGCCAGCTCAAAAACTGCTGCGCTTTCCGGGCAGTTCTCATAAAAATCCCTGCCCATGCCAAAATACTGGGCCCCCTGCCCCGGAAAAATAAATGCTGTCTGGCTCATATGCACACCTCGATCTAATTTATTAAATTGTAACCGTTCAGAGTCGTCAGAAGCATGTTTGAAAACCACTCTGGCGGTTACACCTGATTTATTATTTTGATATTGTAAAGTTTTGATATTCAAAGTATTGTTCTAAAAAAATTTTTCTAACCGAATCTGACATGGGATGGCCGGAACAGCCCTAATAATAGTAATAACAATATGAAATCTATTTTGGAAACTATTCCGGCTGTAACGACATGCTGCACCGGCACCGTAAAAACATCTTTACCTGCGCTGCCAAAACATTTGCGTTTGCACCGTAAAAGTATCTTTACCTGCGCCGCAAAGATTAATTGCAGCAATCATAAGCATATACTTTACAGCAGCTTGCACCGGTCAGACATCACCTGCTTTGCCTCGTCGGTAATCTCCTGTATGATTTCAGCACAGGTCTGCTGTCTGTTTACAAGACCGGCAATCTGTCCGGCCATAACGGAGCCGTTTTTCACATCCCCGTCCACGACTGCCTTACGCAGACCGCCAAGGGTCAGGTACTCCAGCTCTTCAAAGCCTGCGCCCTCTTTTTCCAGCTTCAGATACTGGCGGGTCATAGCATTGCGAAGGGCACGCACCGGATGGCCCGTGGACCGGCCGGTCACCTGAGTGTCAATGTCCGAAGCCTTTTCCACCCGCTCCTTATAATTGGCGTGGATGTTCGTCTCCTTCGCGACAAGAAAACGGGTGCCCATCTGTACACCGCAGGCGCCAAGCATCAGGGCTGCCGCAAAGCCGCGGCCATCGGCGATACCACCGGCAGCAATAACGGGTATGCTGACAGCATCCACCACCTGGGGAACCAGCGCCATCGTCGTAAGCTCGCCAATATGTCCGCCGGACTCCGTGCCCTCGGCCACAAGCGCATCAGCGCCGCAGCGCTCCATACGTTTGGCCATAGCCACGCTGGCTACGACAGGGATCACCTTAACACCGGCTTCCTTCCACATAGCCATATACTTTTCAGGACTTCCGGCACCGGTGGTCACTACCTTAACCCCCATGTCCACAATAGCCTGTGCGATGGCATCCGCTTCCGGATTTAAAAGCATAATATTTACACCAAAGGGTTTATCCGTGAGCGCCTTACACTGCTTGATCTGTTCGATCACAGCGGATGCCGGCGCCCCACCGGCACCGATCAGCCCAAGGCCGCCGGCACCGGCCACAGCAGCGGCCAGGTGGTAGTCGGCCACCCAGGCCATGCCGCCCTGGACGATTGGATATTCAATACCTAAAAGTTCCGTAATCCTGGTTTTCATTAATTAGTCCTCAATACCGTGTTCTTTTAAATAATTAACAACATCGCCAACAGTCTTTAATGCTTCAAGCTCCTCTGTCGGGATCTCGATCTTGTACTCTTCTTCAAGATTCATCACAAGCTCAAAAAGATCAAGGGAATCTGCGCCCAGATCGTCTTCAAAGGTTGCCTCCATCGTTACTTCACTGGCATCAACGCTCAACTGCTCTGCAATAATATTCTGGATTTTTTCAAACATGATAAATATCTCCTTTAATTTTCATTTTTAATTACTTTGATATTCAAAGTATATCATCTTTTTTGCAACTGTCAACTATTTTTTTCCAAACTCACGGAACATTTCTTATAACATTATAATGTAAAATCGATAAAACCTCAACCTGGTTTTAAAATAATTTGCCCTTTATTCGCTCAACCATAATTCACTCAACTCCGGCACGGCTTCGATAAACTGAGAAAACGTACCGGCCAGATAAGCCTGGGTAAGCCAACGGTTCATTTTAGAAAAATCCTTCTGCTGGCCAATCTTATCAATAACCTGATTTGGCACCGGCCCAAACTTATCCTCTAAAATTGTGATAAACGTAACGCGCAACTGGGAAACCACGTCGTCATTCTGACGTTCTATCGCTTCTTTCTCCCGCTCCGCTTCTTCTTTCTGACGTTTCGCCTCTTCTTTCTGACGTTCAATTTCTTTTTTTAGTCTTTCCTGCTCTTCCATCAGGCTGCTATTCTGTAATTTCAAATCTTCCTTTTCTTTGAGCAGCGTCCGTTCATCCATAAGATATAAAAAGCGATAAAAAGCGGCATCCCGGTGAGCAGCATCAAGATTCAGGTCATTCATGGCCTGTGCAGCAGCCCGAATATCTTCATCCTGTTCAGTCATACTTTCCAGCTCCTTCCTTGTCTTAATTGAAAACAACTGCGTCCACCGGAAAAGACTTGGGTATTTTTCCGCCACTCCCGGTGAATTTCTCTTCTTTAGTTGAATGAAAAAAAAATCGAGGTTCGCCATCTACGTATTCCGGATTTAAAGCTCCTTTCTTAAAGTATAACAAAAAGTTATTCAGCGGGCAATACTTAACAAAATAGAATGTGTTATTTGCCGATCTGGCGTAAGCATTCACGAAGGGTTGAAACCAGCCCGCCATGAAGCGTTCCAATCCTGCCAAATAGTTACAATACCTTTCATACTTTAACGTTAAAATAAGTCATGGGAATAGGGCAATTGAAGGTGCCCTCTGAAATGAAAAAGAAAAACTTCTTATGGTTCATAGTGTAACTGATTTTGAGCAAAAAAGCAATGTATACACGTCGACCGCATTCGACGTATTTGTTAATTCAACGTATCTGATATAAGAAATACCACCGGAACAATTCAGACGAACATTATCCCGGCGGTATACATATGAAATAAGTATATTATTGTAACAATTAGGCCCCTCAGAACTATTACATATTATCGCTTTGCATGTTTAAGCAGATCAATAACTTTTTCCAGATTGCTCTTAAATCCAATAACAAAAATACGGTTTACAACAAAATTGTAGAAAAAGGCCAGGATTATGGCCAGCAATACTCCGCCCCAAAAGTAAGTATCGGCCATCCCCAGAGTCAGTGCCACGCACAGACCGATCAGGCAGATTCCAAGTAAAAGCATCCAGACGCCGGTATGGATACAAAATCGGTCTTTATCCCTGACATTCCCATAATCCTTACGATTTGGAACCTCTTTGTAATGTATGGTCTGCCAGCCCATATAGATGGCGTAAATGCCGATAATCCCAAAAACATACTGCGGCGTAACCCCGGCCATGATCATAATCACAACGGCAATGCAGGCTATGATCAGTGCCAGATTGCTCATTCCATTTCTGTTTAGTTTCATAATTTCTCCATTCTGCCGTCAAAAAGAGTCGGCTGCCTGTACTTTCCATAACTGTTCATATGAAAGAAGCAGGAAATCTGCAATATCACTGCAAATCTCCCGCTTCGTTTATGACCAGATGTTTAACTTCTGAAAACTTGTTACTGTTCACTGGCAGGCCAGTAAACAGTAATGAAAACTTTTCTTTTATACAATGCCCGGAAATAATGAAACCAGTGCCAGGCAGAGGAACGTTCCAATCAGGGTCATAATAACCGTCTGCAGGAACATCGGAAGGTAAGCATCCTTAATCTTAACCTGTGCAAGGCTGGTTGTCAAGATGATCAAGCCATTTACAGGAAGCGTCTCGAACGTGGACACTGCGATGGCAGCCACGCGGGCTAATGCATCCGGGTTTATTGCTCCCAATGGCAGGAAGGCCGCTGCAACGATCGGTAATGCAATGCCGAGAGCTGCTGGCGGTGAGGATGTAAATGCAACAATTACGATAATAAGTATCGTTGCAACCACCAGTGGAGGGAACGGAAGTCCAAACAAAATATCTACAAATGCATGAAATGCATCGGTATTCTGAACAACTGCTGCAAAGCCGGCAGCCGCGGTTACCGTCATAAGCGCTGTGGCTCCGTTAGCTGCGCCGCCATTCAAGGAATCTATGATTTTTCCCACCCAGGCGCCGATACTGCTGTTTGCACCTTCATGCTTCGGAAAATACTTGCTCATAAGAATAACAGTCACAATAATACCAACTGTTAAGGCCAAAGCAGCGTTTCCAATCGCAGCAAACAAAATAAATACCGCAACCATCGGAAGAACGGAAATCCAGAAATTCGGGCGGTCTGCATCCATTTTAGCTTCTCTGATAGGTACATTGCCAGCATCAAATTTTTCATTTTTACGCAGAGCACCAACAATCATTTTGGAGCAAATAAAGTAGATACCAATTTCCATAACAATAAAACAGATAAAACCTGGGATCGCTGCTGCACCTGGTTTTGTTTTTAATACGCCCATAGCAATAATGTTATTAATGCTCAATACAAATGGCGCAGAGTTCGCACCACAGCTTAAGCAGAGCATTGCCGGAACAAATCGGCGTGGAATACCTACCTTTTCAGCCATAATCATACAGATTGGGAATGTTGCAAATACAGCAACAAAACCGTCAACACCACCAAATGTAAGGATACATTCGATAAGGAGCATGATCAGAACCGCACGTCTGGCCTGTTTCTCCTGATTATTTACAGATAATACAAACTTTCTTACAAGTGTTGTTGCAATTGAATCTGCAGCGCCACTATCCGTCATCACCTTACCAAGCAGTCCACCAAGGAATATGGTGGGGAATACCTGGATAAGCATTCCTGCCACACCACCGACTTCATACACCGTCGGATCCGCCATGCTAGGCGCCACTTTACCAATATGTAAAGATGTAAATGCTTCTGTCGGATTAATACCGTTTGTTACAGCAACGATAATCCCCGCGATCGGCGCCAGGTAAAGCACAGATACATTTTTGTAAGCGCCCCAAAGAAATACGATAAGGGCGACTACAATACCAATAATACCAATAGCCATAAATTCATATCCTCCCATGTTTATGCCGCATCCATGACACATTGTTCGTCAAATCATTAACGATAAACTGTCAAAATCAGGATGCCTATGGCATTTTTTTACAGGCGTCTGGTCAGCGCCTGCATTTCTCTATTAGTATATATAACTAAAAACTTCCTGTCAATTGAATTTGCTATTATAATTATACCGATAAGTAATAATGTCATTCCATATTGTTATAACAAAAAGTACGCATTTACATTTTAAAATTGTATTTATTTTAGTACATAATACACAAATCTTAATCTCCACCATGTTTTTTTGACATAAAACGATAAAAAAAGAATCCTCCTTAGATAGATATGTTTTTAACATACCTGCCCAGGAGGATTATGTAATCATTAATCTTATCATGGTATAAATCTTTGAATGATTTCCCATATAACAGGGATAAATATGGCGGGGAGCAGATTGCCCACCTTGATCTTTTTTCCAAACACCAAATTAAAGCCAATGGCAAAAATCAGGATAGAGCCGATAAAGGACATCTGACTGATGAGCGCGTCAGATAAAAACGGCTTGATCACGCCGGCCAGCAGCGTTATGCCGCCCTGATAGACGATCAGCGGAAGAATAGAAAAATAAACGCCCACGCCCAGAGAGGCCGTAAAAATAACGGCGGCCACACCATCCATGATCGACTTGGCAAACAGTGTCGTATAATTCCCGTTTAAGCCATCCTCCAAAGAACCGACGATCGCCATGGCACCCACACAAAATAACAATGAGCTTGTAACAAAGCCCTCCACAAATGTACTGCTTCCCTCACCTTTAAACCGGAACTTCCGCTTGCACCATTCGCCAAAACCATCCAGCCGCTTTTCAATGTCCACCCACTCGCCGATAAAGGCTCCGGCAACAAGAGAAATGATCATCAGCATCGTATGCTGGGAGCTTACAGAGCCGTCGCTTCCGATGACCAGCATCCCCGACAAAGCACCGGTGATCCCAATGAAAAATGTAGCCAGTCCTATGGCACTCATAACCGTGCGCTCAAACCGTCTGGACAGCCCTCCTTTAATAATAAATCCTATGGTGGCACCGGCCAGAACCGCGCCCACATTCACAATCGTTCCTAAACCTGTCATTTCTAAAACATCCTTTACCTCTTATTTCGGCATATACCTGCGCAGTAAATACACATGTCCGCGCCGGCTTTAAATAATGCCATTTCCTTCATCCTTAAATCTGTCCGCACACTTTATATTTAAGTACAGCAAAAAATTCCCGGACATAATAATTGACCATGAGCAGCCGGTCACTGTCGCTGGCCAGCCCTTCCACGTCCACAGCACCGGCTTTGGCCGCCAATGCTTTCGCCCGGTACATATGATAACCGCAGGTGACGATCACCAGCTTTTTATCACTGCCGCATATACGGAAGCTGTTTTTTATATTTTCATAGGTATCTGTGGACGTGTCCTCCTCGAAAATCCGATCTTCGGAAATCCCCAGATCCATTAAAAGCTGCTTCATACACTGTGCCTCGGAAATGTCCTCACCCCTGCCCTGACCGCCGGACACGATCACAAGCGTTTCCGGATTTTCCTTCAGGTATCCGGCGGCCTTGCGGACTCTCCGCTCCAGTGTCCTGGAAGGAACATCGCCGCGCACCTGTGCGCCCAGAACGATCACATAGTCCGCGCCTTTTTCTGCCTTTTTAAAAGCTGTTCCGATAATCTGAACTTCAATGACAACAAATACAACAAATCCCGCAGCTAACGTCAAAATCATCAGCCCGTAAAGCCATCCCGGCAAATGGATCTGCCGGTTATGCATCCACCGGCCAAGTCCGAAAATCCCTTCACACATCAGCCCAAGTGCCAGCCAGAACAGTGAAAATGTACCCGTAAGCCCGGAATAAATGATGACTATAACATAATAAATAATGCAGACCAGACCTGCACCTGCAAAAAACAACATATCCTCTCACCCTCGATCTTTCCAGTAGGGTCAGTTTATCACGTTAAATCGACATTGTCAATCAATTCGGCGGCGTATGATTTTTCTAAAAAAGGCAAAACTATAAATCGTAATGTAACTCTTCGCTCCCTCAGAATGGTTACATCGTGATAAAGTCCGATAAAAGAAAAGATTTCTCTTTATTTTTTCCCGGAAATGAATTATAATAACTACATTAATATCAATTTCAAGAATGGATGGTGCTGAAAATGAAAAAATTTTTAAAAGTTTTTACAAAAACAATTGCAGTGACTGCATCTGTTGCCGGTATTGCCTACGTTATAAAACAAATCCTTGATAAAAAATCCGAAAATGAAGACTTTGACGACGATTTTGAGGATGATTTCGATGATGATACCGATGAGGACGCCTGTGATTGCGAAGAAAAACAGCGGGAGTACATTAACATCCCCTCCGGTGAAGCTGTAAAGGATGCCTGCAAGGATGTGGCTGATGCTGCCTGTGAAGCCGCCGGCGAAGCTGTTGAGACCGCAGCCGAGGGTGCCGAAGATGTCAAGGAAGCTGTCTGTGAAGGTGCAAAGGACGTCGCCGATGCTGCAAAGGATATGACCGATGCCGCTGCTCAGTCCGTTTCCGAAGCTGCCAGCGATGTCAAAGAAGCCGCTGACGATCTGACCGAAGACAAATAAGACAAGCACTTAAAAACGCGCAAGGTTAATCCTATACACTGGCGCGACAAGGTATATAAAGACCTGCCGGCAGGACTTAAGGCCGCAGGTCTTTTAAGTCAAATGTTACATATGAAAAGGAGTAAAGTTATGAGTGAAGAAAAAGAAACAATGGAAACTTACGCAGCAGAGCTGGAGCAGTCTCTGACCAAGATCAAGGAAGGCGATATGTTAAGCGGTACGGTCGCCGGTATATCCGACACAGAGGTTACCGTTGACCTTGGCATTTACAGCGATGGCATTATCAAGCTGGAAGAGCTGAGCAACAACCCGAAATTTTCCATCAAAACGGATATTGCCGTAGGCGAGCCTGTAAAAGCTATCGTTCTCTCAGAAGATGACGGCGAAGGCCATATTCTTCTTTCCAGGAAAAAAGCGGATGATATTCTGGCATGGGATGGCTTAAAAGAAATGATGGATAATGGCACAGTCATCGACGTAAAGATTGGCGGTGTTGTCAACGGCGGCGTTGTGACCTATTTAAACGGTGTCCGCGGATTTATCCCGGCATCCCAGCTTGCTTTAGGCTACGTTGAAGATTTAAATACATTTTTAAATAAGACCGTCAGCGCCAAGATCATTACTGTAGATACCGATAAAAAGCGTCTTGTACTCTCCGTTAAGGAAGTAGAAAAAGAAAAAGCCGCAAAGGATAAACAGGAAAAAATGGCCCGTATCCAGATCGGCGATATACTGGATGGTAAAGTGGAAACAATCACTGCCTACGGTGCATTCATTGACCTGGGCGATGGCATTTCCGGACTTGTGCACATTTCCCAGATCAGCCAGAAGCGTATCCAGTCTGTCAATGAAGTGTTAAAGCAGGGCGATGCTGTCAAGGTTAAAGTGATCGCCATCAAGGAAGGCAAGTTAAGCCTGAGCATGAAAGCGCTTCAGGATGCCGAGGAGGTTACTCAAAAGACTTCTGAGGATACATTTAAGTATAAAGAGGACGGAAAAGCAACGACCGGTCTTGGTTCATTACTGGCCGGACTTAAGCTGGATCTGAAATAATTAAATCGCGCACCCGTCTCCGCTTCGCGCAAAAACGCAGCCGTGAACATCAATCACTCACGGCTGCGTTTTTATTTTGCGATAAAAATGACTTTAAAAACTCCCAGGCCTCTGAAGATGAATGAAAGTTTTCAGTCCGCCCACTGATATACTGCACCGCATCCAGCCATTGCCTTAGCGGGTAATCCTTCGGTTCCATACGGTTCAGAACGACGAATATCGCCGGATAATTTCTCGGATTGCGCAGCGAAGATATAAAATCACAGCCAACCTGTTCATACAATTCATCAATCAGATCCACTTCTCTCATCTCCATCCCAAATACATTTTTTGAACGAATAAGCAGACTTTTTCATTCTTGTAAGTTATAATAGTTTCAGAGATTTCGATGAACGCAAAAGTCGAAAAAACGAGGTGAACGGATTTTCCTAGTTTTTCCATCACTTTTTGAAAAAAGTCAAAATTTATAAAGTCCCGACCGGTTCTTTTTTTCTGCCAGAGTAGCAAATAACAGTTCTTTTTTATGATTTGCAATAAGGTTTTCCGGAAAACCAGCGGCCTTGATCACTTCCTTGGCAAAGGGAAATTTTCCCACAGCATCGGCATAGTGAGCGTCGCTGGAAAGCACCACCGGCACACCGTAAGCCTTGCATATCTTCAGCATTTCGATATCATTCTCCCGGGTATTTTTCCGGAAGCCTTCGGGATTTAGCGAAGCGTTATTGATTTCCAGCAGCGTATGATATTTTTTCGCTTCCTTTACAATAGCCTCGTAATCCAGCGGATAACGGCCATCATCCGGGTGGCCGATAATGTCGATATATGGATTTTTAATGGCATTTAAAACCGCCTGGGTGTTCTCCTTGATCCCCTGAGGCTTAAAGCAGGGTGTATGGAGACTTGCGATCGTTATATCCATTTTAGCCAGTGTTTCCTCCGGCAGATCCACATCGCCGTCAGCATTTAAAAGATTAAGCTCCACGCCGAAAAGCAGCTTCACACTCTCCATTTTTCTCGGAATGGCATTCAGATTCATAAAATAAAACGAATGGCAGGTACCGGGCATTTCCGGCGCATGCTCTGTGATTCCAAGCATATCCAGACCGGTCATCGCCGCGGCGTGTGCCATTTCAGTGATTGTACTGTAAGCGTGGCCGCTGGCCAGCGTATGGGTGTGCAGATCAAGTAAATAATTCATGTCAAAAACTCCTTTATATATATTTCATCCGTAACCATTCAAAAGGGTCGAACTGTACATTGATCATCACAGTCCGCCCCCTGAACGGTTACGGTTCATCATGCTTTTTTGCGGCTGTCAAAATAGACAAATTTGTCAATGGCGTCCAAAATATCGGCAAATTCCTCCCGGCCGGCCAGTTCTATATATTTCCCAAGCAGTTCTTCTTCTCTATCCCTAAAGCGTCCGTAAAAAATATCGTACAGATTATGGCCGCGCATATATATTTTGAACAGTTCCATGTTTTCCTGGATGTCCTGCACGGATGTGATATCGTGGCCTAAAACCTCCACCAGGTGCCGCCCGCTGCTCAGACGGTACAGATATTCCTGCCACTTCATAAACAGCGTATCCCAAAAATCCTCTACGCTTTTTACAATTCCCAGCTTTGCCATAATTTCAGGATTCAGAAAATAATTTTCAAAGGAATAATATTTTAAAATCAGAACGTTTCTCCGGGTCACTTTAGGCAGCCGGTCCACATCCGACAGATTCCGCTCCTCATAGTATTTACAGAGCTGCCGTGCCAGTACTTCCGGGTCCTGCCCGTCGCCATCCCGGATCATAAGGAACTGGTCCTTAAAATATAATTTATTGATATATTTCAGATTGGCGTAGGTCTTAATGTTCGTACAGCTATTTGTCGTGATAATAGAAACTCTGGACAAGGTACCGTCGGCATTATAAATCTCCGAGTAATACTTCTTCAAAAGCAGCGGCAGGCGGCTTTTATCCTGGCGGCCCTCCACGATAAAGACAAAGCTGACATTCATCAGGTCATTGGCCGTGTAGCCCAGATCATTCAGGATCACATCGATATCCTCCGGGTGGCGGGCAATGGAATAATAGTCTTTATCCAGCACGATCTGACGGATCTGGCGGGAAGTAAAATTAAAGATCATATTGGGGGAATGGGTGGAAAATACCACCTGGTTCTTCTTCGACAGATGATAAAGCACCTCCGCGGCTGATTTTTGAAGCTGGGGATGCAGAAAAATTTCCGGGTCCTCCATAAGGATGATGCAGGAATTGCGGCTTTTTTCGTCAATATAAGCCTCCAGAAGCGACAGTACATATATACTGCGCATACCCTTCCCAAGCTTTGCTACCGGCAGACGGCTGCCCCGGGCCTCGTTGACGGCAATGCCCTGAATATTATACAACTGGTCCGAATCCACACCGGCCTGATATTCGATCGTCTCGGAATAACCGCCGTTCATTTTAAAATACCGGTTCACTTTCCCGGCAAAAGCGCCCAGGTTGGATGAGTACAGCTTAAATTCCGTCAGCCGCATGGCCTCCATCACATTCAGCTCCCCCGCCGTCTTCTGGGAAATAAGGCCAATACACTGAAAACATTTCCGACACTGGTGACGGCTGTTGAACATACACTGATGATCTTTGAGCCGCTGTAAATTCTCGTCATCCTGGAACATGAGCAGATCATCCTCTATGGCTCCCAGATGGCGCTGGCTGTCGATAAAATAGATTTTGGGCAGCACCTGGCGTATTAATGCATTATCCTTCTTAAATCCATCATCATAACGCCGTATGCCATTGCCGGAAACTACCAGGGAGAATTTCAGCCGGTTCTCCTCCAGCGATGGGAAATGGGATAAAAACGTGCGTTTCCACGATTGAAAATTTTTATATTTGCAGATAATCCCGTGGCTGTGCAGTTCCTCGTAATCCTCGTCCTCAAATACGATCTCGGTCTTTATGACAATATTTCGCTCCGGAAATGTAAAATCATCGGCAGTTACCGTGTATTCTCCCCCAAGCAGACGTATGGCGTCCAGCACTACCGTCTTTCCTGTATTATTTTTACCCACTAAAATCAGAGCATTGTCAATATCTTCTATGACCATGCTCCGAATGGATTTAAAATTTTCGATTTCCAGCCGGCCAATCTTCATGTCAGACCTCACCCTTCAAAAGCTTTCCTTAATCATACCACACCCGAGAAAAAAAGTCATCCACTACTTCCCGGCGGGAAAAGTGGATGACTTTCGTACGGCCTGCGCAGTAAATACGCAGACCTGTCTGAATAGTTACATACTCTTAACAGCGCAGCGCCTCCCCGATGCCTTCACAGAATGTGGGATGGGGGTGGATCACGGCGGCCATTTCCTCCAGCGTCAGGCCGTTGACGATGGCTGCGGCCGCCTCGCCGATCATATCTGTGGCCCGGCCGCACATCATCTGAGCCCCTAACAGCACATGGTCCTCACTGCGGGCCACCAGCTTTATAAAGCCGCGCTCCTGGCCGGACAGCAGAGATTTTCCGTTGGCGGACATAGGGTATTTTTTCACGATGGTTTCGATGCCCTGCCGTTTAGCTTCATCAGAGGTCAGGCCCACCGATGCGATCTCCGGGTCCGTATAAACACAGGATGGCACCGCCGACATATTATAGGAGGGCGAAAACGCAGGCGCAGCATTGCCCACGGCCGCACTGTCTCCGCCGCCGGCAGCTCGGCACGCCGCCATATGCTCCACGGCGCATATGCCCTCCGCCGTAGCCGCATGGGCCAGTTGTATGCCCCCGATGACATCACCTATAGCATAAATAGAAGGACAGCATGTCTGGTAAATCGAGTTAACGACCAGCCTTCCCCGCTCCGTGGCAAGCTCAAAATCCGGACCGAACAGCCCATGGATATACGGTCGCCGCCCAACAGCCATAAGCACCCGGTCAGCAGCCACCTCAAAGGCTTTATCTTTTTCTGTATAGTGGCATATAAGGCTGCCGTCCTCCGCCGCCTCGATCCGCTCCACCATGGCTCCGGTATGGAAATCAATCCCCCGTTTTTTATAGATCATTTTCGTATTCTGAGAAATCTCCCGGTCCATATTGGCAAGGATCCGGTCCAATGCCTCAATCACCGTTACGGAATAGTCCAGCGCATTAAACACCGAGGCGAACTCCAGTCCGATCACACCGCCGCCGATAACGACCAGACGCTTTTGGTCCTCGCCCCATGTATCCAGCTCCTCCGTCCGCAGCAGCGCGTCACTGGTGATCACGCCGGGAAGGTTGGCGCCGGGTATGGGCGGCACTGCCGGTTCACTGCCGCTGGCAATAAGAATATAATCGCCGCCGATCGTCTCCTCCTTCTCCTCTGATACAACTGTTACCTGATGCTCTGCATCCACACGGCCTGTACCATGATAAACCGTCACCTTATTTTTTTTCATCAACCCGGCAATGCCATCGCGAAGCTGACTCACTACTGCATCCTTGCGCTCGTACATCGGCCGCAGTCCATACCGGACATGCTCCGCAAATACGCCCAGATCACCGCAGCCTTTTAATTCTCTGTAAAGCTCAGAGGAATGCATCAGCGTCTTTGTGGGAATACATCCCCGGTTCAGGCATGTGCCGCCCAGGCTGTCCTTTTCTACCAATGCCGTCCTCATACCGTATTTCGCCGCCTCCAGCGCGGCCATATAACCGCCGGGACCGGCCCCGATCACGATCAGATCAAAATTGTCCAACAAAATCCCCCCTTCATGCACATCATTATCTCAAAATCAGGCTTCATCCTCCGTACTGCCTGCCGTCACCATCCGATCCCTTAAAAGCCGGCATATATCGTTTTCAATCCGCTTAGCCGCTGCCACGCGCTCCAGGCCGTCCATATTCGTGTAAGCTTCGACACATTTATGCACCAGCTCCGTCATTTTCCTGTAATCATAAGGGATTCCAGGCAGAGAGTTTTTAAGCGTCTCGATCAATTCCTGCTCCATGGCATCTGAATAGATCACTGCCGCCTGGACAATACCGCCGTCCACAAACAACTGCAGATCCACATCCCCCCAGTCAAACCGCTGTGACATTTCATGGGTGAATGGGATCTTCTGTCCATATTTCCATTCCCAGGAATCAAAAAACCGGGTATCCGCCGCCACAGACGCCCCGGCCTCTACCGGGAGCTTAAAAGGCTGCGCGCTCAGCCCATAGCAGGACTCAAAGGCTACAAGCATCGCCGCTTTTACCGATTCCACGGTTACCGGACTGGAAGTGCATTCACACAGATTGGCCACCCGGACCTTCACGCTGTCCACGCCCTTGGATCTGAGCTTTTGCTCGGATACTCTTAAATATTTACTCATCTGCTGCTTATCCACAGAGATCAGGATAGTGCCATGATGATAGCAGAAATCACCACGGCGGTAGAAAGCATTGCCCGATATTTTCCGCCCATCCACAGTCACATCATTGCGACCTGAAATTTCCGCCTGGATCCCCAGCCGCCGGACAGCTTCCACGATTACCGACAACTGGCGGTCCACATGATAATCCGGCCGGCGTACACAGAAAGTAAAATTGAGATTGCCCAGATCGTGGAACACGGCGCCGCCGCCGGAAAGACGGCGGGCTAAATGTCCGCCGTCCTCCTCCAAAAGCTCATTTTTGCATTCCTTCCAGGCATTTTGATTTTTGCCAATGACGACAGTTTTCTCATTTTGCCACAGATAAAGAATGCATTGGCCCGGTTCAGTATGCATGGTGAGATATTTCTCCACCGCCAGGTTCTCATAAGGGTCTGTTCCCCGGGCGATGTAATAGTTGATTCGGGAAATCATAGCCCACCACCATATCTGAGCACCGGCTTTCTCGCAGCACGTACCTCGTCCGGTCTGCGGATCTGTGCTTTCACAGGCATCTGATGCATGCTCTCCGGGTCCTTTGCGGCCTGTTCATAAACCTTGCAGAATATTTCAATCACTTCATCCAGTGTCTCCCGGCTCTCTGTCTCTGTGGGCTCGATCATCAGCGCCTCATGGACGATGAGCGGGAAATACATGGTCGGCGGATGGATCCCGTAGTCCAGCAGAGCTTTGGCAATATCCATGGCCGACACGCCGATATCCCGCTTCATATCCTCCAGACTCAATACAAATTCATGCATGCACGTTTCATCAAAGGGGCAGGGATAGATATCTTTAAGGTTTTCCATCATATAGTTGGCGTTGAGCACCGCATTGCAGGCAGCCTCCCGCAGACCTTCCCGGCCCAGACTTAAAATATAGGT
This sequence comes from Lachnospiraceae bacterium, assembly GCA_902363555.1. Taxonomy (GTDB): domain Bacteria; phylum Bacillota; class Clostridia; order Lachnospirales; family Lachnospiraceae; genus Catenibacillus. Next base: position 286,467 of record CABJAM010000005.1, read on the forward strand.
GAGCGCCTTTACGACCACAAGGAAATTGCCGTAAAAGCTGCGCACATTGCCGATGGTATGGGGCGCCCGGCACATCTCATAGGCCGTGCCGATCTCATTGACACAAATCCCCGGAAGAAATTCCTTTAAATGCGCCTTACAGCCCACCGGGCCGCTGCCAGGACCACCGCCACCGTGAGGTGTGGAAAATGTTTTATGGAGATTGAGATGGATCACGTCAAAGCCCATATCGCCCGGCCGCACGATCCCCATGACCGCATTGAGATTGGCGCCGTCATAGTAATTAAGTCCACCGGCATCATGGACGATCTTTGTAATTTCCAGAATATTCTTATCAAACAGCCCCACCGTATTGGGATTGGTCAGCATAAGCCCCGCCGTATCCTCTCCGACTGCCTGGCGCAGCTTATCCAGATCCACATAGCCCTCCGGCGTGGATTCGATATTGACCACCTGGTAGCCCGCCATGGTGGCGCTGGCCGGATTCGTTCCATGGGCGGAATCGGGAATGATCATCTTCGTCCGCTTTTTATCTCCCCTGGATTCATGGTAAGCCTTGATCAGCAAAAGACCTGTAAATTCACCGTGAGCGCCGGCCGCCGGCTGCATCGTCATGGCATCCATGCCGGTAATGGCGCACAGCGATTTTTCCGCCTTATGATAAACCTCAAGACAGCCCTGGATACTGTGCTGCGGCGCCAGCGGATGAACGTTTTTAAATCCGGGCAGGGCTGCCACAGCTTCATTGATCTTCGGGTTATGCTTCATCGTGCAGGAGCCCAGCGGATAAAAACCGTCATTAACGCCGTGCGCCCGTTTCGCCAGCGCCGTATAGTGGCGGCCCAGCTCATTTTCAGATATTTCCGGCAGCTCAAGGGCAATGCCTCTTTTGGGCACATCCGGCAGACATTCCGGTACATCACACTCCGGAAGTACACTGGAACCGCGGCCTGGATAACTTTTTTCAAAAATCAGTTTCATTTGCCGCACACCTCCTTCACAATAGCGATCACTTCATCCATCGCCGCTTTGGAATTCATTTCCGTAACACACCATAATATTTCGTGCTCGGAAATGGGCAGGCCGCCGAGAATCCCCCGATCTCCCAGGGCGTATACGATCATGTGGCTGTAAGCGCCGGAGGTCGTGACAAATTCATGGAAAAACGGCTTGTCATACGCCAGACGCAGACCGGCCCCGCTTAATCCCTCCTGGAGATAATGTGCCTTTGACGTACATTGCTTCGCCACATCGGTAAGCCCCTTTGGCCCCATCACCGCCATGTAAACCGACGCCGTCAGAGCGCATAGCGCCTCGTTGGAGCAGATGTTGCTGCTGGCCTTCTCCCGCCGTATATGCTGTTCTCTGGCCTGTAAAGTAAGGACAAATGCGCGCTCCCCGGCACTGTCCACGGTTTCACCGACAATGCGGCCCGGAAGCTTGCGCGTCATTTTTTCTGTAGTCGCCATAAATCCCAGATACGGACCGCCAAAGGCCATGCTCATCCCCAGCGGCTGCCCCTCGCCCACAGCAATATCCGCGCCGTATTCCGCCGGCGTTTTCAGCAGGGCAAGCGCCACAGGATTGCAGCCCATGATCAGTTTTGCTCCGGCGTCATGGGTGAGTCCGGCTATCGCATCAGCATCCTCGATAATTCCATAATAGTTCGGCTGCTGAATATAAACGCAGGCGCTCGTTTCCTCAAGCAGCTCCTTTAGCGCCTCCACATCGGTCACACCGTTGACCGACGGAATCATAACCACCGGACTGTCGCTGCCAAAGGCATAGGTTTTGATCACAGAAATCACATCGGGATGGGCGGTTTCTGAGACAAGGATCACCTGACGCTTACGCTCCCTGCACATGGCGCAGGCTTCGGCTGCTGCCGATGCCCCGTCGTACACCGACGCATTGGCGCTGGCCATGCCGGTGAGCTGGCAGATCATTGTCTGATATTCAAATATTGACTGTAAAATGCCCTGGCTGATCTCAGCCTGGTAGGGCGTATACGCCGTGACAAACTCTTCTTTATTCACAATACTTGTCACCGCCGACGGTATATAATGATTGTAGGCGCCGGCTCCCCTGAAAATCTGCCGGTATATTTTATTTTTGGAAGCCATAGCCTCCATGGTCTGCAAAACCTCCAGCTCTGAACGTCCGGCATCCAGCGTCAGACCATCTTTTAAAAGAACAGCCTCCGGAATATGCGCAAAGAGTGCGTCAAAGCTGTCGTAGCCGATGCTTTTTAACATCTCCTGCTGCTCCGCGGGCGTATTCGGAACATATGATCCCATATTAAAACCCCCTGTATTTTTAAGCTTATCAGGACTTTACACGTAACAGTTTAAAGCGGCCGGACTGTTACCTTTACACGCCTTATTCCAGCGTCTTTAAGTAGTCCTCGTATTCCTGCGCGCTCATAAGCTTTTCGCCAAAATCCACATCGCCCACCCGCACGAACCAGGCTTCGTAGGGAGCTTCATTGATCGCCTCCGGCGTATCTAAAAGCTCTTCATTGACTTCCGTCACCACACCGTTGACCGGGGAGATCACATCGGATACAGCCTTCACGGATTCCACATCGGCAAACGCATCGCCGGCGACAACCTCATCATCCACCTCCGGCAGATTTACAAAAACAAGATCCCCCAGCTCGCCCTGAGCATAATCGGTCAGACCGATCTCCACCACATTATCTTCAATAACCTTTACCCACTCATGGGATGTCGTATACTTTAATTCCTCTGGAAAATTCATTTTTTATTCCTCCTTATTTTTACTATTTTTTGTAGCTATGAGCACTTAGCGCCTGTATTTTAGGCACTTACGTGCGATGCATAAAAAATTGTTAGCGGGCGTCTTTGGGCCGCTTACAATTTTTTATAAAATGGCAGCGCTACGATTTCGGCCGCTACCCTGCGGCCCCGCACTTCCACCTCTACCTTGTTCCCCACAGCCGCGCAGCTCTTATCAATGATCGCCAGCGCTACTGGGTGATTTAAATATGGGCAATGGGTGCCGCTGGTCGTATGCCCAACGCATTGATCCCCCACATAGACCGGCATATGTTCACGCAGGATACCTCTGCCAATGACAGACAGCCCCACACGCTTTACGGTAGGAACGCCCCGCTCCTCCAACGCCTTCTTTCCGATGAAATCCTCCTTGGCCATCTTCACAAAGATACCAAGCCCGGTTTCCCTGGGTGAGATATCATCATCCATCTCGTGACCATATAACGGCATGGCCGCCTCCAGCCGGAGCGTGTCTCTGGCCCCTAGTCCACATGGGATCAGGCCTTCATCTTTTCCTGCATCCATAAGCATTTCCCAAAGCTTTGGCGCTTCCCCGGCATCCATATAAATTTCAAAGCCATCCTCACCGGTATAGCCGGTTCTTGAAATCATACACCGGATCCCGCCAATATCCCGGTCAAATAAACAACTGTAATATTTCTTTGGAATATCCGTCTCGGGTACAAGCTTCTTTAAAATCGCCTCCGCCTTTGGCCCCTGTAAGGCCAACTGGCCGATACCTTCGGACAAATCCTCAAAGACGACATCGCCCTGCTGATGCCCGCACATCCACGCATAATCCTTATCCTTATTGGATGCATTGACCACGATCAGGTACACATCCTCCCGGACCTTATAGACGATCAGATCGTCCACAACCCCACCCTTTTCATTACACATCGGGCTGTACCTGGCCTGGCCGTCATCCATCTGCGTGTAGTCATTGGTCAGCAGATAATTCAGATTCTTCTTTGCATCTTTACCCCTGCAAAGAATTTCACCCATATGAGACACATCAAACAAACCACAGGCGGTGCGCACAGCCATATGCTCGGCGATCACCCCCGACGCATACTGCACCGGGAGCAGATATCCCGCAAACGGTACGATCTTCCCCTTATATTTGACATGTGTATCGTAGAGTGATGTTTTTAATTCCATGGTATAAATCCCCCTTTCATGGCAAAAGCTGAAATCGGATAAACATTCGCCCCACCAAACGGTTACAAAATCGGAAATCCGATATCACTTCGTTAAAAAGGCTGAACTGTTACTTAAAAAGAGCCATGACAGCATAAAAAATACGCTGCCATGGCTCTGTCTTTTTACCTGAAAGATTCTTTCGCGAAATTATCTTAGCTGCTTTCCCAACACAAAGGCCCATTACTACAAAGCCCGCCATTGGTAAAATGGCCGCGATCCATCACGCAAAATTGCTTCTTGGGTGTGATATCACTTTCCAGAGGTTCGTCCGGATCCAGTCCCTGTGCCTGAGAGTTTTTTGGCAAATGTCTCCTTCGGCGCCGCTGCGGCTTTTATGGCGTAAAACCAAATATCCGCGGCAGGTCTCTCCTGAATCCTTCATCCGATTCCATATGCTCTTGTCAATTTGAATAAATATATATTTATAGTAACATGGTCCGTGGTAAAATTCAACAATTAAAAATTAATTTTCATTTCTGTTTTACTTTTCAAATTTCAATTTTCTCTTTAACATTTCTTCGTTACATTTGTTTAAGCTGCTCACTTATATCCCGGCCGCCATACATTACAGTAACGATATGTACGACTTTTTCTTCTGGAAAAGGAATATATAAAACAATATAGTTATCCACTGGAAGAATACGCATACCGCGGCTATACCACGGTTCTTCCTCATAGCGGCGGTATCTTTCCTGCAGCTCATCCAGCAAACGGATTTCCCGCCACAATCGGTTTAGCTGTCTTTCCGCATATTCTGGTAAATTTAGGTCGAATGCAATATACAGAAAAATGTTTCTTAAATCCCTGTCAGCTCTTTCTGATAATTCAACCCGAAATTTCATATATCAAAATCTTTGCGCATATCGGCAATGGTCTGTTCAATTGGTTTTGTACGTCCTGCCAGTATATCCGCATACCCTTTCTCAAGCTCTGCATTTAGTTCTTCCTTTGTAAGAGCTCCCATGCTGATTGGTTTTTCATATGGAAGCTTGACCTCAAAGGGCAGACCTTTTCGAAGTACGATCTGCTTAAAAAACATATCGATCGCGTTGGAAACCGGGATACCTAATGCAGAAAGTATCGTTTCTGCCTTTTCTTTTAAATCTGGGTCTATCCTCGCATAGACACTTGCTGATTTTGCCATAATCCAGAGCTCCTTTCGTAGTAAAGCATTTCATTTACCTAATACTTATTATATAACATTGTATTGATAAGAGCAATACATTTTTATATTCCTGTTTCAATTATCCCCAAAACAATATCCGCAGATATTGCAGATACGATTTCGCAATTCTTATGAAAATTTCCTGCGCCTTTATGTTCGACAGTATCCATGATCGTCCGAACAGCCAAAAACGGAATACTGTTCACGTAGCAGACGTGGGCAACAATGGATTACCATAATCCACAGGAGCAATTTATATCGGCGCGCATATAATAAAGCAGTACAATCTCAGGAGGTTTTACATGTTAAAAAAAATATGTGCGCTGTTTAGCGTATTGGCCATGACCGTCGGTTTACTGGCCGGCTGCCAAAAATCGGATGGCGGCCTTACTAAAGTAAATCTGACAGAAGTGGCCCACTCCATTTTCTATGCCCCCATGTATGTAGCTATCGAAAAAGGATACTTTGCTGACGAGGGCATTGATATCAACCTGGTCAATGGCAACGGCGCCGACAAGGTTATGACTGCTCTGGTCGCCGGTGAAGCAGACATCGGCTTCATGGGTCCGGAGGCCACGATCTACGTCTATCAGGAAGGCTCCGAAAATTATGCTGTCAATTTTGCCCAATTGACCCAGCGGGCCGGCAATTTCCTTGTGGGCAGAGAGCAGGATGCCGATTTTAAGTGGGATGATTTAAAAGGCAAAACCGTGATCGGCGGGCGGGCCGGCGGAATGCCCCAGATGATTTTTGAGTATATTCTGGCGATGAACAATATTGATCCAGCCACTGATCTGGACATTATCCAAAACATCGATTTCGGCGTGACTGCGGAAGCGTTCTCCTCCGGCACCGGTGAGTACACCGTGGAATTTGAGCCATTTGCCACATCACTGGAGCAGTCCGGCAATGGTTATGTTATCGCCTCTCTCGGCGTGGACAGCGGCTATGTACCCTATACATGCTTTAGCGCCCTGGGCAGCTATATGGAAAAAAATCCAGAAATCATTCAGGGCTTTACAAACGCTATCCAGAAGGGCTTAAATTACGTTGCCGGCCACACACCGGAGGAAATCGCCAAGGTGATCCAGCCCCAGTTCAAGGAAACGGACTTTGAAGCACTCAAGACCATTGTCCAGCGTTATTATGAACAGGATACATGGAAAACAGATACCATTCTCACTGAGGATGCTTTCAATCTTCTCCAGGATATCCTTGACAATGCCGGGCAGTTAAAGCAGCCGGTAGACTACGCAACGCTTGTCAACACCACTTTTGCCGAAAAAGCAAAATAAGTGTAACTGTTCAAACAGGTCTGCGCATTTACTACGCCTATCGTACGAAAACATGAATTATACGGGCATATTTGCCGTACTCACAGTCACAAAAACGCCCCATATATGTGGTTCCACCCTGGCATATGTTTTTAAATCCATTTAAAGCGATTTTAAAACACGCACTGGCCAAAACCACGTATATGGAGCGTTTTGTAACAGTTCAGACAGGTCTGCGCATTTACTGCGCCGACCGTACGAAAACGTAAATTTTACAGGCATATGGCCCATCGCGAAGCGATTTTAAATGGCCATATGCGTAACAGTTCGGCCTTTCTGAACTGTTACGGCGCTTTATTTATATCAGATATTCACAGAAGCCGCCGCGCCTTCATTCTCCGCGCTGCTTTCCTCCTGTATGGCTTTCTTTTTCCAGCCGCCGGCCTTGTAAAAGATCACTGTGATCACAGCACCGATGACCCAACTGGCCAGCAGGGAGATAAAAATACATTCCTGCATTCCGCCCGGATTTTCCGGAGAACGGGTCAGATAGGCAATACCATAGGCGATAGGTACGCGGACAATAACCGTAGTGACCAGTGATATCCACATAGGCGTCATCGTATCACCGGCGCCGCGCATAACACCGGACAAAGACTGGGTGATTGCCATTGCCAGATACCCCACCGCGATAATCTGCATCATATGAAAACTGAGACTTACCAATGCGTCCGTTTCCGTGAATATACCCATCAGATTTCGGCCAAAAAGCAGGATCAGCAGGGTAATAACGGCCGACGTGCAAAGAGCAATAAGTGTTCCCTGCTTTGCGCCCTTAAACACCCGGTCATAGCGGCGAGCGCCCACATTCTGACCGGCATAGGTGGTCATGGCCGTACCGAAAGAGAAATTGGGCATCATGGCAAAACCATCTACACGCATAATTATAACATTGGCGGCAATAAGCATCTCACCAAAGCTGTTCGTTAATGACTGGACCACGATCATAGCTACGGAAAAAATAGCCTGAGTAATACCCGACGGCAGCCCCAGCTTAATAATAAGGCTTACATACTTTTTATGCGGGAGAAAATGCTTCCCCTTAAGATCAAAGGTTTCGGTCATCCGCATCAGCTTAAAAATACAAAGAACAGCCGACACCGCCTGGGCAATGACCGTAGCCAAAGCCACCCCGGCCACACCCATATTAAACTGAGCCACAAACAGAATATCCAAAATAATATTAAGGATCGTAGCCACCAGCAGATAAAGCAGCGCCGACAGCGAATCCCCGAGGCCTCTTAAGATCCCGCTTAAAATATTATAGTAGATCATACCTGCAATGCCATAAAGCATAATATTCAGATAGGAGGTGCACCAGTCAAAAATTGACGCCGGTGTATTTAAAAGATTTAACAGAGGCCGCGTCAGCAATGGCCCGATCACCATCATTAATATGGCGGCAATACCGGAAATCGTCACACAGTTGCCGATGGTTCTAGATAAATCCTCTCTGGCCTTCGCCCCAAAGTACTGGGATACCATAATCCCCGCGCCGGTGGATATACCGATAAACAAAACCAGCATCAGATTAATGATCGGCGACGCACTGCCTACGGCCGCCAGTGCATTATCCCCCACATAGCGCCCTACAACAATGCTGTCCACCGTATTATAAAGCTGCTGGGCAATATTTCCGATGAGCATGGGCACAGTGAACAATACGATCTTCTTCCATGGTGCTCCCACGGTCATGTCGGTTGCTTTAAACATGTCTTTAAACTTACTCACTTCTTATCTCTCTCCTTCTTCACGTCTTCCCTCCGGGTCACAGCAGGCTTCACAACGTTACACACTGCGAACGCTGTGAAGCCTGCCCTGTAAAAAGTATAACACATATTTTCTTATTTTGACACTACTACTTGTGAAATTATGGAAAATATACCGTATAGTTTTTGCATCCGTAACAGTTCAGATGGGCCGAACTGTTACGCATCCTCATAAAGTAAAGTTTTTCTATACACAAAAGTAATTGACATTATCTGCTAAATATTTTATGATGAATCTATAGCAAGCCGCGAGATTCCCCGTCTTTCGGCAAGCCGGTATCGGTATCGTTCAAGATGCCATTATAAAAACCACGTACTAAGCTTAAAGGATATCCTGAGGGTAAAGGCGCACATACTGTTAAAAATTACAGCATCCTCCAGTTTCTGTCGACCAGAAGCCGGTTTAAAGATGCTGCAAAAAGTATACGTCTATCCAGCCCTCATCCCACGATGAGGGCTATTTTGCGTGAAGCAACAAGTCAAACTGAGGAGCTTGCTCATCAGTTTGACGACTGCCGCGACCTGGTGTAGCGCAGCGGAACCAGGTGCGTGAAGCAACGAGTCAAACAGAGGAGCTCGCTCACCAGTTTTGCGACTGCCGCGACCCCGGTGCAGCGCAGCGGAGCCGGGGTGCGTGAAGCAACAAGCCCGGTTTTAAATGAAAGGAAGTGTTTCACATGGAAAAAAACAATACATCCCCGGCCAGTGACAGCCGCATCGCCGTCATCGGCATCATCGTCGAGGATCCGTCAAGCGTCGAAAAACTCAACGCCATTTTACACAATTACAGCCCCTACATTCTTGGCCGCATGGGCATCCCCTACCGCGAAAAAAATATGTCCATTATCAGCATTGTCATGGATGCCCCGGCCAATGAGATCAGCGCGTTATCCGGCAAGCTGGGAATGCTGCCCAATGTAAATACAAAAACCGTCTATTCCAAAAAGACCTGACGTAACAGTTCAGACAGTCTGAACCGTTACAACCTGACGACACAGACCATACAAAGCAAGCCAGTACAGCATCGCATTAATCTTGCAGCAATGCAATGCCATACTGGAATGAGGTGACTATGCAAGCATTGATACAGAAACTGGCCCGGGATAGAAATCTGGATAATGACGAATTGCTGTACCTTTTAGAAAATATCGGCCGGCCGGAACACGAAAGCGATAGAAATACGCTCTTTTTCGCCGCCCGCGCATGTTCACAGCAAACCTTCGGCAACCGTATATATATCCGCGGACTTATTGAATTTACCAATTATTGCAAAAATAACTGCTACTACTGCGGTATCCGGGCAGGGAATCCGGCCGCTTCCCGCTACCGTCTCACCTGTGAGGATATCCTTGCAAGCTGCCGTGAGGGCTACCGCTTAGGACTGCATACCTTTGTACTCCAGGGCGGCGAGGACCCGGGCCGCAGTCACCAGGAAATACGGGATATCGTGTCCGCGATCCGCCAGGAATTTCCGGACTGCGCCATCACCTTGTCCATCGGAGAACACAGCTTTGAGGCTTACAAAATGTGGTTCGACGCCGGTGCCGACCGCTTCCTGCTCCGCCATGAAACGGCCGACAATACCCATTACCGTCAGCTCCATCCTCAGCCACTATCTCTGGACCACAGAAAAGAATGTCTCTGGAATTTAAAGCGCATCGGCTATCAAACCGGTACTGGCTTTATGGTAGGCTCCCCCGGACAAACAGCCGGGCATATTTTAAAGGACCTGCGCTTTATCAAAGAGCTCTCGCCTCAGATGATCGGGATCGGTCCGTTTATCCCCCATAAGGATACCCCCTTAGCCTATGCGCCGGCAGGTACTCTGGAGCAGACGCTGATCCTTATCGCCATCCTCCGGCTAATGCATCCCGCAGCGCTGATCCCCGCCACCACCGCCCTAGGTACCATCGCCCCCGACGGCAGGGAACAGGGCATCCTTTGCGGCGCCAACGTGGTGATGCCCAATCTGTCGCCGGCAAATGTCCGGAAAAAATATATGCTCTACGACAACAAGCTGTCTGACGGCGCGGAGGCCGCCGAAAACCTGGCTGCTCTGGAACGCCGTTTTGCAGCCATCGATTATAAAATTGATTTTGGCCGTGGCGATCATCCCGGCTTTAAAAAGTAAAAGGAGAATTCTAATGTATAAATATGATATGAAATCTATGACCGCGGAAGAATTTATCAATGACGAGGAGATCAATGATTGTCTGGAATACGCCGCTCATAATAAAAATAACCGTCCGCTTATCGATCATATTCTTGAAAAAGCGGCAAATATGAAAGGTATCAGCCACCGCGAGGCCGCTGTACTTCTGGAATGCGAGCTGGATGATGAAATCGAGAAAATGTTTGACCTGGCACGGGCCATCAAAAACCGTTTTTACGGTAATCGTATCGTTATGTTTGCGCCGCTGTATTTATCCAATTACTGCATCAACGGCTGCACCTACTGTCCATACCATCTGAAAAATAAACATATTGCCCGAAAAAAACTGACACAGGAAGAAATCCGCAAAGAAGTGATCGCCCTGCAGGATATGGGACATAAGCGCCTGGCTCTGGAGGCCGGCGAGGACCCGAAAATGAATCCTCTGGATTATATTTTAGAAAGCATCCACACGATCTATTCCATTAAACATAAAAATGGCGCAATCCGCAGGGTCAATGTGAACATCGCTGCAACCACCGTGGAGGACTATAAGAAATTAAAGGAGGCCGGAATCGGCACCTACATTTTATTTCAGGAAACCTACAATAAAGAAAGCTATTTAAATCTCCATCCCACCGGCCCCAAGCATGATTATGCCTACCATACCGAAGCCATGGACCGGGCCATGGAGGGCGGCATCGACGATGTAGGCTGCGGCGTACTTTTCGGACTGAATATGTATAAATACGACCTGATCGGTCTTTTAATGCACGCAGAGCATCTGGAGGCCGTCCACGGCGTCGGGCCACACACCATCAGCGTACCGCGCATCTGCCCGGCAGATGATATTGACCCCGCCACCTTCTCCAATGCTGTGCCGGACACGCTTTTTGAAAAGATCGTGGCCCTTATCCGCATCGCCGTGCCTTATACCGGTATGATCATTTCCACAAGAGAATCCAAGCGGATGCGTGAACGTGTGCTGCAACTTGGCATTTCCCAGATCAGCGGCGGTTCCCGCACAAGCGTGGGCGGTTATGTGGACCCGGAGCCAGAGGAAGAAAACTCCGCACAATTCGATGTCTCCGACACACGAACGCTGGACGAGGTTGTGGCATGGCTGGCGTCCATGGGTCATATCCCCAGCTTCTGCACCGCCTGTTACAGAGAGGGCCGCACCGGCGACCGCTTTATGAGCCTGCTCAAATCCGGCCAGATCGTCAACTGCTGCCAGCCTAACGCCCTTATGACCTTTAAGGAATATCTTGAGGACTATGCTTCCCCGGAAACAAAAGCGGTCGGCGAACAGCTTATTGTAAAGGAACTAGAAAATATCGGCAGCGATAAAGTTCGGGAAATCACAAAAGAACGCCTCGGAAAAATTGCCGACGGCCAGAGAGATTTCCGATTTTAAGGAGGTTCCAATGAGTTTAAATGATACGCCCCGCTCCGACCGGCTCCACATCGGTATATTTGGCCGGACCAACAGCGGAAAATCCTCACTGATCAACGCCCTGACCCATCAGAGCATCGCCCTTGTCTCAGACGTGGCCGGCACCACCACAGATCCGGTATATAAATCCATGGAAATCCACGGGATCGGCCCTTGTGTCTTTATCGATACTGCCGGTTTCGACGATACAAGTGAGCTTGGCCGGCTGCGCATCGACAAAACCTGTGAGGCGCTGAAAAAAACGGATATTGCCCTCATGGTCTTTTCCGGACCGCCCCTTCCTGTGGAGGATAAATGGGTGCAAACGCTTAAAGCCGCCAATATTCCGGTCATCACCGTGCTGAACAAATGTGATTGCCAGGTTCCTTCACAAATCACCGGCCAGATTGAGGAAATCTGCGGCATATCCCCCATTCCGGTCAGCGCCGTGCAGGGCACAGGGATCGACATCCTGCGGCAGGCCATTATCCGGGCGCTGCCCCAGGATTACGAGGCTTATACGATCACCGGAGAGCTTGTCCAAAACGGCGATACCGTATTGCTTGTGATGCCCCAGGACATTCAGGCGCCAAAAGGACGCCTGATCCTCCCTCAGGTTCAGACACTCAGAGAGCTTCTGGATAAAAAATGCACCGTTATCAGCTGCACCACGGACCAGTTGGACGCTGCCCTGAATGCGCTCAAAGCCCCGCCAAAGGTCATTATCACAGATTCCCAGGTATTTAAGACCGTCTATGATAAAAAGCCTGAGGAAAGCCGTCTCACCTCCTTTTCCGTACTATTTGCAGGGTATAAGGGGGATATGGACTATTTCACCAAAAGCGCCGAAGCCATTGCCCGGCTGACACCCGATTCCCGGGTGCTGATCGCCGAGGCCTGCACCCACGCACCTTTATCGGAGGATATCGGCCGAGAAAAAATTCCGGCCATGCTGAAAAAACGGGTGGGCAGCTCGCTTCAGATCGATATGGTATCCGGCCAGGACTTTCCGGAGGATTTAAGTCCTTATGATCTGATCATCCACTGCGGCGCCTGCATGTTCAACCGGAAATACGTCCTTTCCCGCATCGAGGACGCAAAAAAATGCGGTGTTCCCATGACCAATTACGGCATTACTATTGCCTTTCTCCAGGGCATACTGGACAAAATTGATATTCACTCGTAATCCCTTTTGTGGCTCGCTGCTTCGTGCAACCGTCTCCGCTCCGCTACGACGGTTCGCGGCAGTCGCCAAACTGGTGAGCGAGCTCCCCAGTTTGGCTCGTTGCTTCGCGCAAAAAGACCGCCGGGCAGCGTCTGTTTTACATCAGACACTGCCCGGCGGTCCTTATATTATTCGTTCATCTGCGGAATCATTCGTCGTCTTTTATACTATCCGTATGATCCAGAATCTTCTTTAATTCGTCCATAAATGTATTCACATCTTTAAATTCACGGTACACCGAGGCAAAACGAACGTAAGCCACCGGGTCCAGGGATTTTAATTTATTCATAACAATTTCACCGATAACATTGACACTGATCTCCCGGTCCTCCCGGTTAAATATCTCTGTCTCGATCTCGTCCACCAGCTTGCGGATCTGATCGGCGGAAATCGGCCGCTTGTGGCAGGAACGGACAATGCCAGCCTCAATCTTCTGCCTGTTATACGGCTCACGGTTGTTATCCTTTTTAATAACGATCAGGGGGATCGTCTCCACCTTCTCGTATGTAGTAAAACGCTTGCCACAGGCTTCGCACTGCCGTCTTCTGCGGATAGAACTGTTATCGTCCGCGGGTCTTGAATCGATTACCTTTGTATCGGATTCATTACAAAATGGGCACTTCATAAATTCATGTCCTCCTATTCGTTACAATACCGGAAAAACCGTTACTTGTACGTCCTGCTCCTATTATAAACAATCCCTACTTGTTGGTCAATGAAATTCTTTTCGTTTTTTCCAGTAATTACCTCAAACAGTTACCATTCACAGGGGTCTGAAACAAGCACACCGCCCATAAGGTTCCACTCCGAGCTGCGGCGCTGTCTATCCGACAGTCCGGCGCTGCAGGCTCCGTCCTACTCCTCGCACTTCTTTCGTATCTGCTCAACATCCACATCCACGAGAATTATATCGGTGCCAATCTGGCACACACAGTTCCAGCCGATGACGCATTCTGTCTCCCGGCCGAAAAATCCGCAAAACTTCCCGGGGCCCGGAATGATGAGCTGGCATATTTTTCCGCAGTTTGGGTCGAACTCGATATCCGCCACAAAACCAAGCCGCTGGCAGTCACGAACGTTGATGACCTCCTTCTGGCGCAGTTCACAAAAACGCATATTATCACTCCCGATACCCTGCTTTATATATTATATGCCAAAGCCCCGGCGGTGTGAATTTCCATAGCGTATTTATCCGTCAGGAATGCTGATGGCCCAGCTCCCTGCTGATCTTTTTCGCGGCGGACTTCAGACAGGAAATATATAACTGCATCTTTTCTCCGGTCATTAATCCCACCGGTCCGGAAATTCCGATGCTGTAACGCACCTGATTGCGGGAGCTGAAAATCGGAACCGCCACACACCGCACGCCCACAGCCACTTCCTCGTCATCAACGGCGTAGCCCTGTTCTTTGATTTTTTGCAGTTCTGCGATCAGACCTTCTTTATCCGTGATCGTTTGATCCGTATATTTCACGTAATCATAATTTTCAAGCATCTGCGCGATAATATCCTCGCGCCGGTAGGCGATGATACATTTGCCCACCGACGAAGCGTGCATCGGTTCGATCATTCCGATCGTCGCTGAAAGCGAATACATGGCGTTATAGACCACCTGATCGATCACATACGCCATTGTGTTATTGTATGCGCACAGATGCACGCTCTGTTCCAGCTTTTCGGATACGCTCCGGATGATCGGTCTGGCAATTTCGATAATATTCAGATTCTTTTCCATGGCGGTTCCCAGGTGCAGAATCCGAAGCCCCAGACGGTATTTTTTCGTCTGCTTATTTAGCTGTACCATATCGTGGCTTCGCAGCGTTTCCACGAGCCTGGATACCGTGCTTTTATCCACCTTCAAAATATCCGTCAGTTCGGTAATGCTCATTTCCCCATTTTCCGATAGGATTTCTAAAATCCTTAATCCTCTGTCCAGCGACTGAACCATCTTATTCTCCTTTTGACCGGGCGGCTATCCCAAGTATTTCCCTGGCCTCATCTGGCGTGGCGATTTCTTTACTCAATTCTTTAGCAATACGGACAATCTTTTCCACCTGCTCCGCGTTGCTTTTTGCTTTGACGCCTTTGGAAAGCCATATGCTGTCCTCAAGGCCGACACGCACATTGCCCCCCATCGCCAGTGCGGCTGCCCCAAGAAGCATCTGCTGTTTTCCGGCGCCCACAACGGACCAGATAAAATTATCTCTGCCCAGAGTTTTTTCAGCCATATCGACCAGATGCACAAGATTTTCCACAGTCGCCTGCATTCCACCGAGTATTCCAAGGACAAACTGGATATAGACCGGGCCTTTGACCTGCCCGCTGTCAACAAGATAACGGATATTGTTGATCTGGCCCATATCATAGACTTCAAATTCCGGTTTTGTGCCGGCTTCATTAAAAGCCTCCGCATACATGCGCATGGACTGGAACGTATTGACATGGATATTATTTTCCGTACCGAGGATATAAGCCTTTTCCCAGTCAAAACGATATTCTTTTATTTTTTCAGCCAGCGGATGCAGTGCAAAATTAAATGAACCGCCGTTAAAGGAAGCCAGCTCCGGCTTCAGGCTTGTTACCGGCTTTAAACGCTGCTCCAGCGTCATTGTGGTCGGGTCTCCGCCGGTGGTCAGGCATAAAATAATATCACAGTTCTTTTTGACTTTTTCACATATCTGCGCAAACAGCTCGATGTCTGCCGAAGGTTTTCCATTTTCAGGATTTCTCACATGTATGTGCGCAACTGCCGCCCCGGCCGCACAGGCCCGGATGGCCTCGTCTGCAATTTCATCCGGCGTGATCGGAAGATACTCGGTCTGGGACGGAATATGGATGGCGCCGGTAATGGCCGCCGTAATAATGGTTTTTCTCATGTTACTGTTCCCCCTGTTCAATCATCTCAATGTTTTTAGCCCCATCGGCTGTTCACTAAATATCCTGGGATCCATTTCACGCAGCCCGCTGTCAATGACGGGTTCAAATTCCATAAATGGCAGTATATCCCGCGCTGGCTCGATCCCCGGCGCGATTTCGATCAAATGCAGCCCATCCTTTTCCAGCCTGAAAACGGCCCGCTCTGTAATAAACATTACCGGCTGCCCATGCTTTAGGGCGTACCCTGCGCTGAATGTGATCTGCTGCACCGCATCAACAAATTTAAGCTTCTGCCCTTCCTCCACAATATTTAATTGACCGCCTGTAATTTCTGTTTTTAATCCCCCGGCAGTAAATGTGCCGCAGAAAAATACTTTTTTGGCATTTTGTGTAATATTGATAAATCCGCCGCAGCCTGCCACAAATTCACCGAATTTGCTGACATTTACATTTCCAAAGGAATCCGCCTCTGCCAGCCCCAGAAAAGCAAGGTCGATACCGCCGCCGTCGTAAAAGTCAAACTGCTGCCGGTGATCAATAAGCGCCTCCGGATTTTTTGCAGCGCCGAACTGATTTCCGCCCAGTGCAATGCCGCCGACCACACCGGACTCAATGGTGAGTGTCACGTCATTATAAATATTTTCTTCCACAGCCACAGCCGCGATATATTCAGGTACACCGATGCCAAGATTTAATACCGCACCGTCATAAAGCTCCAGGGCAGCCCGGCGGGCTACAATCTTTTTACTGTCCAGACCTGTGCCCGTCTGCTTTTGTATAAACCCGTGGGTTTCACCGCTGACCGATGGATCATAGTACGTTCCAATGGACTGCTCATGTTCTTCAGGGCTTCCAACAACCAGCGCATCCACATAGATTCCGGGAATTTTCACAAGCCTGGGGTCGAGACTTCCGGCACTGACGATCTGCTTTACCTGAACGATCACCTTTCCGCCGCAGGCTTTGCATGCCTGTGCAAGCGTCGTGGCATCCATCGGCGCAAATTCATGCTTAAGCGTAACATTACCTTTTTCATCGGCGTAGGTTCCCCGGATAATGCATACATCAATCGGCACATGCTTATAAAGCAGCAGTTCTTTTCCCTCGATCTCGACAACCTTTACCAAATCCTCTTTTGTAACTGCATTTAGTTTTCCGCCCTCCAGCCGTGGGTCCACAAACGTATCCAGGCCAACATGCGATAAGGTAAAGCCTTGCTTTATTGCGATATCCCGATACATCTGCGCAATAACGCCCTGGGGCAGATTGTACGCCTGGATCTTATTTTCATTCGCCAGCTTCCCCATTTTAGGGCACTTGCCCCAATGGCCGCCAATGACCCGGCGGACCATCTTATCATGGGAATAATGTTCGCAGCCATGCCCCTCCCTGGAACCCTGCCCTGCGCCGAAAATCAGCGTCAGGCCGCAGGGATGCCCGGTTTCAAGAAACTGTCTCTCCACCGCTTTATTGATCGTTTCTGCCAGGCTGCTTCCGATAAATCCGGCCTGGGCGACCACATCACCATCCTGGATGAGCAAAGCCGCGGCCTCGGGCGTCATCATCTTACTTTTCATCCGGCTCCTCCTTTATCCCCACGGCTTCCATCGGGTATAAAGTATATTTACTCACATCTGTATTTCCGGAATAAAAGCAGATTGCCCGCATCGTATCATCACTGTCATTGCAGAGCATATGGATCTCGTTTCGCCGCATCAAAATAAAGCTGCCCTTCGACACCGGATACCTCTGACCGCCCTCAGTGATCATGGCTCCACAGCCTTCCAGTACAAAAATGGCTTCCTCCTCATCCGCATGGGAATGGGGCGGGCGGGCTGTACTTCCCGGCTGCATTTCCACAATACAGCAGGCACACAAATCCGACTGGATCGCACCGTGATCGGATATGATCCACTGCAGACAGCGGCTTTCCACCTGCTTTTTTTCCACATTCTGCTCCATTATAATCTCCATGGTCTGCTTATCCTTTCTCACTGTTTTGTATGACCTTAATAAGCCGGAAAACCTGCTTGGCAGTGGCTGACAGATTATTGCGGCTCGTTTCCCGGTTCATTGCTTCGTCTAAAGACACCACTTCTCTAAGGATCGGGAAAAATGCATCGATGCCATATTCATTGCATATATTTGCATTTTCCGTAACCATTCCGGCAAAGGCGATCACCGGCTTTTGATATTTTTTTGCCAGCTTTGCCACACCTGCCGGCGCTTTGCCCATGACCGTCTGATCATCCAGCCGCCCCTCGCCGGTCACAACAATATCCGCACAGCGTACATAGTTTTCAAGCTTTATTTCATGTAGGATAATATCGATACCCGGCTCCAATACGGCGTTGGTAAAAGATAAAAATGCAAATCCCAATCCACCGGCTGCACCGCTTCCCGCGCGCATGGCATCCGCCTCTGGACGTATGCTTTGTACAATTTCTGCATAATGCGCCATCCATTTATCCATATTCTGGACCATCTCAGAATCCGCGCCTTTTTGCGGCCCAAATACACTGGCACAGCCCAATGGGCCGCACAGGACATTTGAAACATCACAGGCGATCTTAAACTGGCATTCTTTCAACGCCGCAATTACATTATCATCTGTAATTGTTTCAACCTTTGAAAGGCCTTCTGCGCCATACGGCACCGGATGTCCACTGGCGTCCAGAAATTCAAATCCCAACGCCTGAAGCATTCCGATGCCGCCGTCATTGGTGGCACTTCCGCCAATGCCGATAATAAATTTCCGGCAGCCTTTTTGTATCGCATCTTTAATGACCTCGCCCACGCCATAAGTGGTCGTATGCAAAGGATTGCGTTCATGTTCAGGTATTAAAGTGATCCCTGCTGCGCCGGCCATTTCAATAATGGCTGTTTGTGATGCTTCTAAAATTCCATATTTACATATTACAGGGGCGTCAGCCGGCCCTGTAACACAGATTTCCTGCAAAACGCCGCCCATGCCGCTGGTGAGTGCCTCCACCGTACCTTCGCCGCCATCGGCCAGCGGTAATATTTCTATGTCTGCATCCGGGTATACGTTCTGAATCCCTGTACGTATGGCAGCGCCTGCCTCCACAGATGTCAGGCTCCCCTTTAATGAGTCGATTGCGATAACAACATTCATTTTTTTCATTTTAATATTTCCATAATTTCTAAAGCTTCCGGTGTGGAATTTTTTAATACATCCATAAAAGCGCTGCTTCCGCCGATAGCACGAAGAATCTCCGGATCGGAAATTTTCAAAATATCCGTCAGGTCACGATGGGAAATATCCGACAGCCTTGCCAGTGTTTCCCTGCTCATCTGCTGGCTCTGCGCACGTTCCAGAGGGTAGCCCCGGCCTGCAGGATCTGCAAAAAGCTTTTCAAATACATATTTGAGATTGATATTTCCCGCCCATCCGTAGCCTTTGTTCAGCGGCAGGGATATGCAGTTCCCGCCATTGATCTGTGAAAACAGCCAGGCATCCAGCGGGTCCGAAACAAGGCCGCAAAACACCTTTGGAAACTGCATCACGGCATTTAAAAATCCCTGGCCTGTACCACAGCCGCCGACCACAAAATCACAGGCGCCTGTATTCAGTAAAATCGCCGCCATATAGCTGGTATGTATATATGTAAGCTGTGGCTGCTGCTCCGGATTTTGCATGCCCACGTTAAATATCTGAGCATCGGTTGTCTCTTCAAGCGCCTTTATAATATCCACATTTTTTAAGCTGGCGCTCACTTCATTGATCACTGCTATTCGCATTTGAATTCACCCTTCCTTGATTTTGTCATGGATTTCCTGCGGAAATCCATGACCGGCTCGCGTATCACTACAATCTATTATACCATTTCTTCCGCCATTCCATCGACATATTTTTTACGCTGTTCACTCATATGCGCAACCTCCGGCACAGGAACATCCCACCAGCCGTAGGCTTCGCCGCCGGATTCCGGAAATTCCCGGTAAACATCCACCTCTATAAATGCAGGCCCGCCGCATTCAAGCGCATTTTTAACGGCAGCTTCCACTTCCTCAGGCTGTGAGATCTTCTGTGCATAAATGCCAAAATTCTCAGCGATTTCTTTATATTTGGGAGAATATATCTCTTTTGTGTCATCGATAACAAAGTCATTGGCAAATCTGTGGTCTTCACCATAATTTGCTTCCTGTAAGTCGCGGATGGCCATCCAGCAGGCATTATTTGCACAGATCACGATCACCGGAATATTGTATTTTTTCATTGTGGCAAGCTCCTGCATGACCATGGAAAAATCGCCGTCGCCCATGAGCGCCACCACGGGCGTATCCGGTTTTGCAAGCTTGGCGCCCATAGCTGCCGGGAATGCCCATCCCATCGTTGAAAATCCGCCGGTGGTCAGGTGGGTGCCCGGTTTTTTAAATACATATTCCTGAAGGCACTGAGCCTGGACATTTCCTGACGAGGTTGTGACGATCGTCTCCTCCGGCAGACACCGGTTCAGTTCTCCAAGGAGTTGGGAAATGGAAATTTTCGCCAGCTTCTTTGCGCGGTTTTGCGCTTTTTTCTCTGCCCAGTCCGCATTTAAGCGTGCAATTTCTTTTGTGTATTCTTTTGTGCGGTAATCCACAACGCCTGCCTTCTGTGTGTAACATTCAATAAGCTGGTCCACGACGAGACGCCAGTCGCCAAGCACAGGCACATCGACACCATAATTTTTCCCGATTTCCGATGCATCTGTATCGATCTGGATGAGCTTCGTTTCCGGGAAATTATACGCCGCACCTTTTCTGTAAGAACAGGTTGACTCATCGGCAAATCTTGTGCCGATGGCCAGAACGACGTCCGCCTTTCTCGTAAGCTCCACGCCCACCGGTGTTCCTTTGGAGCCGCTGTGAAAACCATAAAGGGGATGGTCTTCGGGGAATGCGCTCTTGCCGTTCATCGTTGTGACGACGGCACAGCCCCACAACTGGGCAAGCTCTACCAGTTTATCCGAATCTCCGTTCCGTAAGCATCCGCCGCCAATGACCATGACCGGGCGTTTTGCGTCCTTCATAAGTTCCACTGCAGCATCGATCATATCCGGACTTGCGGCTGTGGCATTTACTGCTTTATGTTTTTCAGGTTCGGCAAGCGTCACATCCGCAGCATTTGCCTGAACATCCATCGGTACGGATAAGAGGACCGGCCCCTTTCTTCCTGTAAGCATCTGGCTAAACGCTCTCTGGAGAAGTCTTGGCAATTGCCCCGGTGTTTCAGCTCTCCACGCTCTTTTGGTCAATGGCTTTAACGCTTCGATATAATTGGAATCCTGGCTGCGCTCCACTTCCTGTAAAAGCCCCACGCCCTTCATATTTACATGAGCATCCCCGCAGAGCTGTAAAACAGCGCTGGAATCCACATATGCTGTGCCAAGGCCTATGGCTGTATTTAATGCGCCAGGTCCTATAGATGTAAAGCAGGCGAGCGGCTGCCCGCTCACACGATAATAGCCATCGGCCATATGTACCGCACACTGCTCATGGACAACCTGCATATATTTGATATTTCCTTTTTCCTCCTCTTCTCTTAGGGCATCTGTAAATGCCAGAATCCCATGGCCCGGGATACCAAGCACATAAGGAACATTTTCTTTTTCAAGATATTTAACGATCATCTGTCCACCAGTTAATTTCATAGATAACGCCTCCATTTATAATTTCTAATTTTTACTTTTTGATTTATAATTTTTGTATTTTTGTTCCCCGATCCCACAGCTTATCCTTTTTCACACCGGTTGCAGTCTCAATATCCGCGATGACATCGGCATCCAGACGGTCGATATTTCCGTAAGTTTTAAACTGCTCGATTCCCTTAAGAACCGCATCAAAGCGCTGTTTATTGATTTTATTGCGCACTGCAAATATAAGGCATAAAACACAAAGGACAATGGGAATGATGATGTACATCCATTTGATTCCAAAAACAAGGTCTGCACTGGCGTAATCTGCCGGGTTAAAATTTGCCGCTGTGCTCTTAATATAATTATAATTATCTTTATCAAAGCCCATCTGATTCAGGCTCATTCCGAGAATAAACACGGCCAGTCCGCTTGCCGCTTTACGGGCAAAGGTTGTAACACCGCTGTAAAGGCCTTCACGGCGCTTTCCGGTGACGATCTCATCCACATCATAAATATCTGCAAGCATTGACCATGTTGAGAGATTTCCGGCGGAAGAACCTACGGCAGTGAGTACCGACAGCACGCACAGTATCCATACCGGCGTCGTATTGTCAATCCCGATAAAGCACAAGGATGTGATAATCCATATGGGAAGCCCGATCAGTATGGGAAATGCCTTTCCTTTTTTCTGTGCCAGGGCGCTGTGGACGGTCATAAATATCACCTGGAATATGAGTAAAAGGCCTACCATGACTTCATAATACTGATATTTCAAAACGACCAGATCCACATAGAAAATAAAAATCGCGAGCACCAGATCGACCGCTACCTGAAATGTCAGAAACATTCCAAGAAAATTCCGGTAGGTTTTATTTTTAAACACGCCGGCCCAGTCCTTTAATGTGACCCTTTCAACAATTTCAGGATTCTTTTTCTCTTTCGTTCCCGCAAATACGATCAGCCATGCCACACCAAATACGATGCCGAGAATGAGCGCCATGATAAAATAGCCCGGCCGCTGTGATTCTCCATTGACTGCACCGCCCACACTTTTGATAATAATTCCCGGAAGAATAGCGCACACCAGCGATGCTGCGCCGGATATCATCATGCGGACCGTTGTGTATACGGTTCTTTCGTTGTAATCATCGGTAATATCCGATAAAATCGCATTATAAGGTACCATAACAATTGTAAATGCTGTGCCAAAGAACATATAGGCAAATGCATGATATATGATCTTGGCCGTCATGTTCTCGATCCCAAAGGAATAAAACAGCATAATAAATGACAGCATTACCGGAAGTATCCCGATCAGGAAGAAAAATCTTCTCCGGCCGAATCTGGACTTCGTCTTATCCGAAAGTCTTCCCACCATCGGGTCTGTGACGGCATCCCACAGCTTTCCGATTAAAATGATCAGCGTCGCACTCCCCACCGGAACACCTTCTACCAGTGTCAGGAAATTCATATAAAATAAACTGAATACCATAAATGCTCCGCCGCCGTAAATATCCCCCGCACCATAACATAGTTTTTTTCTCATAGACTTCTCCTTTGCTCCCCGCGATAAGGTTTTATTTTTTATTCATAAAAAGTGAATACAGGAAGCTTTGTTTCTTTGGCACCTGTTTGTCCGCATAATTTGTCAGATAAACCGTTTCCCCCTTGCGGCCGGATTCGATGGCCGCCAATGCGAACCGCATAACTTCTTTGGCTGTTTCTCCGGATAATACCGGTTCACGGTCCTCATTGATCGCATCAATAAAATCATGGGTACAATTGCGGAAGGATTCCTGCCAGTCGCTTGGGTCCTCCCAAAACTCGGTCACCTTTCCATCCCTGTACATGACGACCGGCGCCACGTCGGGCATCAGCACTGCCGTACACCGTGTCAGCCACAGGACACCTCTGGAACCGGTAATTTCCATTCGCTCGTCGCAGGTGTAATATTTTGACTGGATATACATTTCGTCAGAGGATGTAATATCCCATATACCATAAAGCTTTTTATCCGCATATTTCCACGTTACAACTGCCGGGCAATCCTGTGTGATCGCCCCCACAACCGGCGTCTCATCAATCATGGCATTGACCTTTTCGACTTTTCCGAACAGGTCATAAAACAGTGAAAATTTGTGATATCCATCGTCAAATACAAGGGGGCCGCCGCCGGAGAGCGTATCGTTTAAGCGCCATGTCCAGCTTGTGGGGTCGATTTTCCAGCCGGTCTGGGGAAGCTCATCTTCAACCGCCACAGACTTTGCTCTGATTTTTGAGGCCGGGAGGTTTTCAGACTTCAAAGAACAATTGTTCATTTTGTAACGGATGCCCTTGATTTCACCTATTTCCCCATCCTGTATCATTTTCTTCATATGTTTGTATGGCGGATAATGTATAAAATTCTCAAATACTTTCAGTTTTACATGATTTTTCTTTGCCGCCTCGATCATCCGGTCACATTCCTCCAGATTCATGGCCATAGGCTTCTGTACGGATACATGCTTTCCTGCTTCACATGCCTGAATCGTCATTTGGCAGTGCAGATGATGCGGAACAAGAATTTCCACCCCACACACGTCCTTATCGCTCAAAACCTCCTCGAAAGAATCATATACCTTTGGAATCCCATGTTCTTTTGCAAATGCGGTTGCCGCACTTTTCTTTTTATCATATACCCCATATAACTGTGCATCATCACGGTCTTTGTATCCTGCTACGTGCAGTGTTGCGATACGCCCGCAGCCTACGATCACAAATTTCTTCTTGTGAGACATTATTTGACCTCCTCCTACAAAATCTTTCCTAAAGATTATACAGTATTACCGAAGCGCTTCGTTTATATTAAATATATCAATTCTATGAATTCAATTCAATAAGATCTGCTTTATATGTTGCGTATTATGCAACGCGGATTGTTTTATTGCAAAGCCATGAAATTTGTAACCGGCTCCGCTCTGCTTCGCCGGTTCGCGGCAGTCGCAAAAAAAAGTGAGCCAGCTCCCCTTTTTGACTCGTTGCTTCATGTAACCGGCTCCGCTTTGCTTCGCCAGTTCGCGGCAGTCGCCAAAAAGGTGAGCCAGCTCCCCTTTTTGGCTCGTTGCTTCGCGTAAAAAAGGCAGGTATATGATCACATTTTGTAATCATATATCTGCCTTGATATCAGTAACCTTCTCCAATTTGTACTGCCTGATAAGAATATCATAAAAATTCGATAAATTCTATTGACAGAAGTCGATAAACTCATGGATAAAAATTGTGCACAATCACAACGCGTGCTCAGGGGAAAGACATTTGTCCATATTCATAGCACAATCTGTCTATTTTATACATTTTCTCAATAAATATCTATGCACAATTCAAAATATCCGTTATAATAGGAATTGCTCTGATGCGCAAGCAGGTCATGGATTTCCTTCGGAAATCCGTGACAAGTTATAATAGGAATTGCGCTGATGCGCGAGCAGGTCAACGATTTCCTCCGGAAATCCCTGACAAGAGATGCGCAAGCAGGTCATGTAATCTTTCATCGTGTGCGCGATATTCAAAAATATATTAGGAAAAGAGGATGGATCCCATGAAATTCCGGCCCTGTATCGATATCCACAATGGCCAGGTCAAGCAGATCGTCGGCGGAAGTCTGACCGATGTAAAGGACCAGGCCGTAGAAAACTTTATATCCGAAAAGGATGCCGCCTGGTACGCCCGACTTTACAAAAAGCACGGTCTTACCGGCGGTCATATGATCTTACTGAATCCTTCCACCTCCCCCTACTACGAGGCGGATGTGAATCAGGCCATGGGTGCTTTAAAATCGTTAAACGGTGGTCTCCAGATCGGCGGCGGCATAAACATAGATAATGCTGGAAAATTTCTTGACGCTGGAGCTTCCCACGTGATCGTTACATCTTATGTATTCAGGGATGGGCAGATCCATATGGACCGTATCCGAAATCTCAGCCAAAAGATTGGGAAGGAGCATCTGGTCCTGGATCTGAGCTGCCGCAAAAAGCCTTCTGCGGGAGATGATGACAATTTGTATTATATTGTCACCGACCGGTGGCAGAAATATACGGATGTCACGCTGTGCGAACAAACCTTTGACATGCTGGCGCCCTACTGCGACGAATTTCTGATCCACGCCGTGGATGTGGAGGGTAAAAGCTCAGGTATCGAAACAGAGCTTTTAGAGCTTATGGCCAGGATAAGCCCGCTTCCCACCACCTATGCCGGCGGAATCCATACAATGGAAGACATCACCGCAATTCGTCAGCTTGGCCGATCCCGCATCGACTTCACCGTTGGCTCCGCACTGGACCTTTTCGGAGGCCCGCTCCCATTTAAAGAGCTCTGCAACTTATAACTGCCTTTTCGTCCAGCGTGCGGCGAACAGCTCCGGTCATCAAAGGGCTATCGCCAGCGGCGGGCGCCAGATTTTTTATGGGCCCGTGGACTCGCGCTGTGCGCCTGCGGGCCTGCGAGCCCACGCTGCGCGCAGAACCCGTCCGTTAATTTTTTAGATATCCCTTCATGCTCTTTAATGCATTTTTCTCAATCCGGGAAATCTGCGCCTGAGAAATCCCCAGCTCTTTAGCAACCTCCATCTGAGTCTTACCTTCATAAAAACGCATCTTAATAATGTTGCTCTCCCGGTCGGTCAGCCGCTTCATGGCATCCCGCAGTGCAATACTTTCCACCCAGCATTCTTCATCGTTCTTCTTATCGCTGACCTGATCCATAATACATAAGGTATCGCCGCCCTCGGTATACACCGGCTCGTACAAAGACACAGGGCTTTGAATGGCATCCATTGCAAACACGATATCCTCCTTGCTGATACCGATTTCCGTGGCAATCTCCATAATGGTCGGTTCCTTGTTATTCTTCTTTATAAAAGCCTCTTTTGCATAAATTGCTTTGTAAGCCGTATCCCTCAGCGAACGGCTCACACGGATACTGTTATTATCCCGCAGATAGCGCCGGATCTCACCGATGATCATGGGGCATGCATAGGTGGAAAACATAACCTGCTGACTCAGATCAAAATTATCGATCGCTTTTATAAGGCCAATGCAGCCCACCTGGAACAGGTCGTCCACATTTTCACTGCTTCCCGAAAAACGCCCGATCACGCTGAGCACCAGCCTCAGGTTCCCCTTAATAAACTTTTCACGGGCGGCCTCATCGCCAGCCTTAATGCGTTTCATCAGTTCTTCTTTTTCCTCTTTTTTAAGCAGTGGAAGCTTCGCCGTATTCACGCCGCAAATCTCAACTTTATATCCTGCCATAATAGAAAAATCACCGACCCTTCTTTATAGAGTAGAGTTGATTTAACTCCTTAGAATTGATTTAACTCATAGATAAATCATGCACATTTTAAGATGGGTTTATACCGAAAAAGGGCTGGTTTCATTTACCATTGACAAATCAAAAAAACATTCTCCGAAGCCGTCTCGGTTATTGACAGGACAGGGGAATGAGCGTATAATGAACACGTTCAAGATAAGGAGTGAAGGTAAATGAAGGTTAAAAAGAGAACCCTGCTTCTACTGGCAGGAATCATATGGATAGCCGCAGGCTTTAACATACTGCGCATTGGGATCATCGCCTATAAGAATTATACTGGTATTATCAATTTTATCTTATCCGCAGCGGTATTTGCAGCATTCTGGTTTATGATTTTTGGCCCGCTGGTGCGCAGACATACTGAGAGAATTATTAATTATACAGAAGAACGGCAATTCTTTCTCAAATTTTTTGACGTGAAATCTTTTTGTATTATGGCTTTTATGATGAGCTTTGGCATCGGCCTCAGAGTGTCCGGTATCTGTCCGGACGTATTTATCGCCGTATTTTACTCAGGGCTCGGCACGGCGCTGTTTCTGGCCGGTCTGCTATTTACACGAAACTATATTTTTAAACCGGCAATGCTCCGGTAAACCGAACACGCACCCGGTTCCGCTTCGCTGCACCGGGTCGCGGCAGTCGCCGCAAAGGTGAGCCAGCTCCCCTTTGCGGCTCGTTGCTTCGCGCAAAAAGACGGCAGTGTCCGAAGGTTTATATTCCTTCAGGCACTGCCGTCTTTATTATATTTATAAATATTTCTCAAGCATCGCTTCTGCGCACTTTGAAACATCCGTTTCCAATATGATCTTACGCAGACTCAGAATGCGGCCCGGGGATACAGAAAGCTCATCCACGCCCATACTGAGGAAAAGCTGTGTCAGCTCCGGGTCGGCCCCCAGCTCGCCGCAAATGCCGGTCCATATCCCGGCCTTGTGGGAATTATCCACAACCATACGGATCATACGCAGCACGGCGGTATGATGGGGATTATAGAAGTCATCCAGCTTGGAGTTCTGACGGTCGATGGCCAGTGTATACTGGGTCAGATCGTTTGTGCCAATACTGAAGAAATCCACTTCCTTTGCCAGAAGGTCGCTGATCATGGCGGCCGCCGGTGTCTCGATCATAATTCCCTGCTCCACATCGCCAAAGCCGATCTTCTGAGCCGTCAGCTCGCTTTTGATCTCTGCGACGATCTCCTTGATCTGGCGCACTTCCTCCACCGATGTGATCATCGGATACATGATAGCTACTTTTCCGTAAGCGCTGGCCCTGAAAATCGCCCGAAGCTGGGTCTTAAAAATCTCAGGCTGGGTCAGGCAGATACGGATGGCCCGGTAACCCATGGCCGGATTGTCCTCATTTCCCAAATCCAGGTAAGAAGCCTGCTTGTCCGCGCCAATGTCCAGTGTACGTATGATCACCCGCTTACCGGCCATGGTTTCGGCCACGGTTTTGTAGATCTTAAACTGCTCCTCCTCCGTCGGGTAATTATCCTTTTCAAGATAAATAAACTCGCTGCGGAAAAGGCCGATACCTCCGGCGTCATTTTTCATCACCATGCCCAGATCCTTGATATCGCCGATATTGGCATAAACCATGATCTTCTGGCCGTCCAACGTTATATTTTCGCGGCCTTTGAGCGTCTGCAAAAGCTCCTTCTGTTCCAGATCCTTTTTAAGCTTAGCTTCCTTGTCAGCCAAAGTATCCGCATCCGGTTCCACGTATATTTTACCCTCATAGCCATCGATCACCGCCATCTTTCCGTCTGTTGACGCATCCAGAGGGATATCCACGCCGATGAGAGCGGGAATGTTCATCGTCTTAGCCAGAATAGCCGTGTGTGAGTTTACAGAGCCATGGACCGTCACAAAAGCCAGCACCTTATCCTTATCCAACTGTACTGTCTCGCTGGGTGCCAGATCGTCGGCGGCAATGATCACAGGCTCATCCAGATGCAGGGCATTCTTTCCATTGCCATGGAGCACCGACAGCAGCCGCTCGGACACATCCTTAACATCGGCGGCCCGGCCGCGCATATATTCATCATCCATGGACGCAAAAATCATGGAAAAATTATCGCTCGTCTCTGCAACGGCAAATTCCGCGTTCACCATCTGGGTTTTAATAATATTTTCAATGGATTCAATATAATCCAGATCATCCAGCATCATCTGGTGGATCTCAAATATAGCGGCGCTGGCCTCGCCCACTTCCTTTACTGCCTTATCGTACAGGCCCTGAAGCTGAGAAAGCGCTGTATCCTTCGCCGTATGAAAACGCGCAAGCTCGCTATCCACATCCTCGATCTTACTGCGCTTGACCTGCTGTTCTTCCTTCTGGTAAACGCAGACTTTTCCAATGGCAATTCCGCCAAAAACACTTTTTCCCTGATAAATTTCCATAAGCTTCTCTCCTTTTATCTATGAGCATTTAGCGTTACGATTCACCCCCGAGCCGCGCGAAGAGGCCGGGAATGGAGCGTAAATTTGGCTAATGAGCCGGTGCTCTGCCGCAGGCGGCTTCAAACAGGCCGGCGATATTACTGTTTTTATTTTAACGTACCCGGGGCCCGCCGTCAATGCCTGTTTTGTTTCTGTCCGAATGGCGCCCTAATCCTGCCGCACCATTTCCTTTTTCAGACGATGGATGATTTTTTTCTCCAGACGGGAAATATACGACTGAGAAATGCCCAGCAGATCGGCCACCTCTTTTTGGGTGCGCTCCTGCCCATCCTTCGTTCCCAGCCCATAGCGCAGCATGATGATCGTCCGCTCCCGCTCCGAAAGCTTTAAGAGCGCTTTTTTCAGGAGCATACGGTCCACCTCATCCTCCATCCCCTTGGATACGTCATCCTCATCGGTGCCCAGAATATCCGATAACAGCAGCTCATTGCCATCCCAGTCCACATTCAGCGGTTCATCAATGGATACCTCCATGCGGGTTTTATTATTACGCCTTAAATACATGAGGATCTCATTTTCAATACATCTTGAAGCGTAGGTTGCCAGCTTGATATTTTTACCGGGATTAAAAGAGTTGATGGCCTTGATCAGGCCGATGGTTCCGATGGAAATCAAGTCCTCCACCCCAACGCCGGTATTATCAAATTTCTTTGCAATGTAGACGACCAGACGCAGATTATGTTCGATCAGCAGTGCTTTTCCCAACTGTTCATTATTTGTGCCAATCATATTTATGGCCCGCAGCTCTTCCTCGCCCTCCAAAGGCACCGGAAGCACCTCGGCGCCGCCGATATAATAAATCTCTCCATTTTTCGGATAAATAATACTGCAAAAGCCCTGCATCATTTTTGATGAAAGTTTATGCGACGCATTCATTTTAGAAAACATATCCTCTACCCCTTATATATTTATTTAGATTACATACATTGCCCGCCATTTACCATATCCGGATGTAAAATCCCGTGATATCCGCCGTTTTTTTGAAGGCTTCCCGGATAAATGCCGATAAGCGGCTCCGGATACTGCCATAGCTTCTTATCCAGCCGGATGATCATTGCATCCGCCTTTACGGCATAAATCATCCCGTGTTCATTGCCCAGAGACTTAAAAGGCACTGCCCGCAGTGAATTTTTATAGTCAATTAATGAAAGACCGCCAAGCACTCCCTGTTCCACGATAGTCACCGGCCGGCGGCTTGGTGGATCATAGAGCTGGTTTCCCGTATCCAGCAGTGCTTTTGTGTGTATCCGGCAGCTTCCAAATTCCAGAAAAATATCGTAAATATTTCCCACCGTCGTCCTGCTTTTGTGCCAGGCACGTACAATTCCGACGCCTAAGAAAAATGCGGCCGTGGCCGCAGCCAGCATAAATCCCCAGGAGGCCCACAGTCCTTTGTTCCCCAATAGACTTTGACTCCTGTCGTATGCAGCAGATAAGTGGTGACTTTGTGTGATCAGATTTATTGCGGATTGAAAAACACCGCCGGTAAATACGGCAGCTGCATAGAATACAGCCATGTTCTTCATCAGACTGTGCTTATCATGTATGCCAAATGCGAGATGCAGCATGAGCATACATAAAAGAAGGTAAGAAAGGATTGTCGTTACAATAGTGCACAGGGCTCCCGGAATGCCAGATGTAAGCTCCGGATGATTAACCTTTTGCCACAGGGTGAATACTGTATGGACACAGCAGTAAATACTGCCGGCTGCGCTCGCTGTAAGAAGTCTCAGGCAGGTGGTAGGCTGCTTTAGAAACAGGCTTACGAACAGGAGCAGGAAGCTGTCCATCATCAGATTTTCCAAAAACAACAGGTCCACATAGATGACGATTGTAGGATCACCTCCTGATGAAGTACTGGGATTATTATAACGTGGCGGCCATGCAGTTTTTGTCAAATTGGACACGCGAAAACGTAAATATTATCTACGTAATTCGCCGGGGAGCGATAGCGACAAGTGGACCCATAAGGCCCCGCCCCCAGCTCCGACCACGATCGTCCGTACTCTCCCGCGGGCCCTCGCTGTCTATCGTCTGCGGATGAAGCGACTTTTTTGTTTTGTTTTCTTTTATTATGAGGGAGATGGTGGTATAATAAGGGTGTAGAGTTGATTAAAGAAATGGGTTCATCTGGCCTTTTTTATAATGGCGGATAATATGTCCAGGTGGATTTTAGATTTTATAGAGTGTACAGGAGGTTTTGGATGTCTAATATTGACTGGATTCTGGCGAATGCCAGGGCTACTATGGAGATGGAAGGTTTTTCTATTCCTGAAGATCTGGAAGTTTTGGGCCGGGAGTGCCTGGAAGGGAAGCTTTCGTTTACGGAGACGATCGAGGATCTTAAAAAGAAATATATGCAAAAGCCGGTGATGTGATGGACACGTTGCGAAGCCATGATTATGAGTATGAACATGATGATTTTTATTGTTATCCCGGCTCCCCGGTGCTTAAAAATAAGCTGAATATTACCGATGGGGAGCTGCTGGAGACGGCGGAACGGGATATTACTTATCTGCGCGCTCTGGAGGCTGCTCAAAAACATATTCCGGGGCATTTTGACTATGCCCATTTAAAACGGATCCATCGTTTTCTTTTCGGTGATGTATACGACTGGGCTGGACAGACCCGGCTGGTGAATATTTCCAAAGGGAACCCTTTTTGTCAGGTTCCTTTTATTGATGCGCAGATGGATCGGATTTCGACACAGCTAAAAAAAGAAAATTATTTGAAGGATTTAAAGGACCGCACGATGATCGCTAAACGCCTGGCATATTATTTAGGCGAGATCAATGCGGTCCATCCTTTCCGTGAGGGCAATGGCCGGGCTCAGCGTATGTTTATTGAGCACCTGGCGCATACGCTGGGTTACCGGCTGGACTTTTCTAAAATCAGCCGCGAAGATATGATATTGGCCAGCTCCAAAGCTTTTGTCATGGACTATGCCATGTTGGAAAACCTCATCGAAAATATACTTGAAGAAGAAAGAAACATGTAAAAATGTCCTATGCGCCCACCTGCGTCCGATACATATGCGCGTACTTTCCGTCCAGCGCCATCAGTTCCTGATGGTCGCCCACCTCGGCCACGCGCCCATCTTCGATCAGTATGATCAGGTCCGAATCCCGTATGGTCGACAGCCGGTGTGCGATGATAAATGAGGTCCGCCCCCGGGTGATTTTTAACATGGCCTCGCGGATCTTCTGCTCGGTCATTGTATCCACTGAGCTGGTAGCTTCGTCCAGAATGAGGATCGGCGCATCCACCAGTACGGCTCTGGCGATGGTGAGCAACTGGCGTTCACCCTGGCTCAAGGCCGCGCCGCCCTGGGTCAACAGCGTATCATAGCCCTGGGGAAGCCGTCTTATAAACGCATCTGCGCCTGCGGTGACGGCCGCCGCCCGGATGCGCTCCATGGGCACATCCTCACGGCCATAGCTGATATTGTCCTTGACACTCATGGCAAAAAGTGCCGTATCCTGTAAAACCACGCCGAAGGCCCGGCGCAGCTCGCTCATCCGGTAATCTCTCAGATCATGGCCATCCAGCAAAATCCTTCCTTCATCCACATCATAAAACCGTGTCAAAAGATGGGTCAGCGTCGTCTTTCCGGAGCCGGTGGTGCCCACGATGGCTGTCCGGGTTCCCGCAGGTATGGACAAACTGACATCCTTTAAAACCGGCGCACTGGCATCATAGCCAAAGGTCACATGCTCCAGCCGAATGTCTCCACCGGGATTTTCAATACTCAGTGCGTCGGGAGCATCCTCCGGCTCCGGCGTCTCGTCGAGTACCTGGAAAATACGCTCAGCCCCGGCCACTGCGGTCTGAAAATTATTGTAAATATTGGCAATATCCACAAAGGGTCTGGCAAACTGCCGGGAGTAGAGTAAAAAGCTGGATATCATGCCCACCGTGATCATTCCCCCGGCCGCCATCATTCCGCTGATAATGGCAATACTCACATAACTCAGGTTATTGATCACATTCGTAATGGGCATAAGATACCCTGACCAGATCAGCGCCCGGGTGGCTACGGCCCGAAACTTCTCATTATTCTCATCAAACTGCTCGATCATCCGATGTTCCCTGGAAAAAGCCTTGACCATGCTCAATCCGGAAATACTTTCCTCGATCTGACCGTTGAGCTTTCCAAGAATCTCCTGCTGCCGTGCAAACAGCTTGCGCGTTCTTTTGGTGATCGTCCGGGTCAGAATAAATACAAGCACCACCGACACTAAAGCCACGCAGGTCAACGGCACGTTCTGACTGAGCATGATCACAAAAACACCGACGATGGTAAAACCGTAAACCATAAGCTGCGACAGGGAATCCGAGATGGTCGTGCTGATATTATCCACGTCATTGGTCAGACGGCTCATAAGCTCGCCATGCTGATGGGTATCAAAGAAAGCCAGGGGCAGCTTTTTCATAGCTTTAAACAGAGCCGTCCGGATATGGAGGATCATCCGCTGACCGATAGAGGCCATAAAATACTGCTGCAAAAACCGCACAAGCCAATCTGCCACATAAAGCCCAAGCAGAAGCCCTAAAAGCCACAGCGCCGGCTCTCCCGCATCGATGGCATTAACTGCGCGTCCGATCAAAAACGGCGATAATATGGCCGAGACACAGGCAAAGGCCGACAAAAGCAAGATCCAGCCAAGACCGCCTCTCTGCCCCCGGGTCAGCTCCCACAGCCGCAGCAGCGTGCCCCTCATATCCTTTGGTTTTACTACCGGCATCCCCCGGCGCATAGCGCCCATTTTAGGCCCCGGCGGTACGGCGCCGTTAAATGTATTTTTCTGATTTTCAGCCAATGTCCACACCCCCGATCTGTGATCTGTAAATCTCCTGGTATTGCCGGCAGCTCTTCATCAACGCGTCGTGGGTTCCAAAGCCGCACAACCGGCCGTCCTCCATGCACAGTATTTTATCTGCCCGCATAACAGTGGAGATCCGCTGGCTGATCAGCAGCACCGTCATGCCCCGGATTTCCCGGTTCAGGCCATCCAGCACATTTTTTTCAGTATCCGCATCCAGTGCGCTTGTGCAGTCGTCCAAAATAAGCACCTTCGGCCGTTTCACCAAAGCTCTGGCAATAGAGATCCGCTGCTTCTGCCCGCCGGACAGATTGACACCGCCCTGACCCAGTTGTGTTTCATAGCTGGAAGGAAAACCGGCGATAAAATCATGGGCGCAGGCGATCTTAGCCGCCGAAATCAACTGAGCATCCGCAGCCTCCATATCTCCCCATCTTAAATTTTCCGCGATCGTACCGGAAAAAAGCAGGGCCTTTTGAGGTACCACCGCCACAGCATTGCGCAAAGTATCCACATCCATACAGGTCACATCCCGCCCATCCATCAGCACCTGACCGCTGGTAGCGTCATAAAATCTTGGAACAAGCTGTACCAGTGTACTTTTTCCGGAGCCGGTGGGCCCTATAATACCGATGATCTCACCGCTGTTTACATGAAAAACCAGATCTTCCACAGCGGCCCTGGACGTTCCCGCATAGGCAAAGGTCACATTCTTAAATGTAATATCGCCGCTGACCTTAAAAGCCTCCGGCTGACGGACAGGCTTTTGAACCGGTTCTTCATCAAGAATCTCCTGAACGCGGCGTGAGGACGCCATGGCCCGGACCGCATTATTTAAAATATTCGCTACCATCCCCAGGGCAAAAAGTATCTGTGTCATATAGTTCACAGAAGCCATCAGCCGTCCGATCTGTCCGGCATCCTGGCGCTGTGAAAGGAAAAGCAGAATAATGATCCCCAGATTCACCGTCAGATTAATGAGCGGTGAAAATATGGCCAATATCCGCATGGCACTTACTCCGGCATCGGCAAAATCCCCCGCGGCCTGGATAAACTTTGCTTCCTCCGTAGCCTCTGCATTGAACGCCTTGACCACGCGTATGGAGGTGAGAAACTCACGGCTCACATCATTGAGCTTATCCAGACGCTCCTGGAGCCGTCCAAACCTTGGATAGCCCAGCTTCATATTGGCAGCGATAAGAATGGCGGAGATCCCCAAAATTGCAGCCATTACCGGAAACTGCCGGGGCGTCTGGATAATTATAAGAATAATGGCACCGATACATGTGATGGGCGCTTTGAACATGATACGCATAATGCCATTGATAAAATTCTGGATCTGAGTCACATCATTGGTAATCCGGGTTATGATCGATGAAGGCTCCAGCCGGTCAATATTTTCAAAAGATAAGGTCTGGACCTTCCTGTACATATCCCCCCGCAGCTCCATGCCGATCGTCTGAGATGTATGGCTGGCAAAAATATTGCGCATCACCGCTCCGACGGCCCCCAGAGCCGTTACCGCCAGCATAATAAGACCATAGTGGAAAATCTGTGAAAAATCCTGGTTCTTAACCCCTTCGTCGACCACGTAGGACATGAGCGCCGGCTGGGCCAGATCGGCAAAGGTCTCCACAGATAAAAAAAGAA
The DNA here is from genome assembly GCA_902363555.1 of Lachnospiraceae bacterium. GTDB lineage: Bacteria > Bacillota > Clostridia > Lachnospirales > Lachnospiraceae > Catenibacillus. The sequence continues at coordinate 322,351 of CABJAM010000005.1, forward strand.
GACCTGCAATAAATATCCATATATGTCTGCGGATATAGTGAAACATCAACTTCATGGCGGATTTGCCCCTCCCTTTATTGGTTCATTGCTTCTTGAAAAAAAGTTCAGATAATAATGTGCTCTCACGCCGGGTTTTACCGACGCCAGAGCGCATCATTATCTGAACTTAAAATTCTAAACCTGATTATCTGAACCTAAAATTAATTCTACGATTCAGTTAATTATCTCTTCTGTAAAAAGCTGGGGATCTGAATCGTGCTGCTTCCCGGAGCTTCCTTGCGCGGAGCAAAGCTTGGCTGAACCGGCGTAGGATTGGAGCTTCTGAAGGACCCTGGTACAGAACCCGGGAATGTAGGCTTTTCAGCTTTCTTCGTATAAGCGGCACCCTGACCGGCGCTGGCTACTTCCTCCAGGCCTGTGGCGATAACCGTAATCTTTGCGGTATCCGGTGTCGTATCATCATACATGGCACCAAAGATGATGTTGGCGGACTCTCCGGCCAGCTCTTCCACATAGGTAGCAGCCTCGTTCGCCTCGATCAGACCGATATCACCGGAAATATTAATGATGATATCCGTAGCGCCCTCGATGGTCGTCTCAAGGAGCGGGCTTGTGATCGCCTGCTTAACAGCGTCGATCGCCTTATCATCGCCATGGCCTTCGCCGATACCGATATGGGCAATACCCTTGTCCTTCATAACTGTCTGGATATCTGCAAAGTCCAGATTGATAAGACCAGGCAGATTAATAAGGTCGGTGATACCCTGAACGCCCTGCTGTAACACTTCATCGGCTTTTTTAAGAGCTTCCGGCATGCTTGTCCGGCGGTCAACGATCTCAAGTAACTTATCATTAGGAATTACAATCAATGTATCGACACTTTCTTTTAACCGCTCGATACCCTGGATCGCATTATTCATACGCTGCTTGGCTTCAAATCTGAAAGGCTTGGTCACAACACCAACGGTGAGGATACCCATCTCCTTTGCAAGTCCTGCGATCACCGGTGCAGCGCCTGTACCTGTTCCGCCGCCCATGCCGCATGTAACGAATACCATATCCGCACCTTTCATAAGTTCGGAAAGGTCCTCCAGGTTTTCTTCTGCCGCTTTGGCACCTACTTCCGGTTTAGCACCGGCGCCAAGACCCTTTGTCAGCTTCTCACCTATCTGAACGAGCTGTCCGGCCTTGCACATCTGAAGTGCCTGTTTATCTGTATTTATACCGATAAATTCCACACCAATAATATTTTCATCAACCATTCTGTTTACCGCATTGTTTCCTGCACCGCCAACACCAATCACAAGAATCTTTGCGGCTGCGTCCATTTCATTTGTCTTTATCTCAAGCAAGAGTACGTCCTCCTTTAATATTAATCTTCTGGTTTTGTCTTCTATACTATATAATATATTTTTTTCGGGAATTTTTCAACTACTATTTAAGAATCTTTCGTAAAAAATATCAAATTTCCGTCATTTCCCATCGAGTTACAGTTCGGAGGGCCGAACTGCTGCCCATTTACTCTTTCGTAAACACGATGGAGTCCTTTGTTGAATCATAATTTTCCAGGTGCAGCGTTCCCTTCAGGCCCTCTAACTGAGGGAGCAGATTCCTTAATTCAGATATTTTATCCTCGATATTCCTGGAATTTCCAAGGAGTACCTGGATATCTCCCATCTGCATGCTCATGGTGGAATCCTCCTTAAAGGTAACCTTGTCGATGGTAAGCTCATGCTTATTGAGCAGTAACGTCAGAGATAAAAGAGCGTCATAAATACTTTTGTCCTCCACAGACAATTCGGTATTTAATTCCAGGCTTTCAAACGTCAGCCCATCGATGAGAGGCACATCAGTCTGCCTTGTTCCATCGATTTCACAGATCATCCCGTCTGTATCGAAATAAACATATTGCCCGCCACTTTCTATACATCCGATAATGAGCTTTTCAACGACCTGGATATTAATCGTATCGCGGCCGCCGATATCGATATGGATCGCATCGATAAATGGGATATCCTCCACCTTCAAATTCCGATTCTGCAGATAGAAAAGAATTGTATTATGAGATTGCTCATCATAATGGATCAGATCCAATATCTCTTCTTTTGTGTAACGTGTGTTTCCCTGCATGTTTACTGTCTTTATGCGGAACAGAAAAATAAAGAGAAGGACAAGTACTGCGATCACCGCGGCCCCTATGGCCAGCCGCTTCAGCAGTTTTAATCCCCGCTGTTTTCTCAGCTTACGCGCATGGGCCTGCCTTCGGCTGGGAGAACTGCGGCCTCCGCCATTTTGAGGCGCGTCGCCGTCCGCCTCCGGATGCGATATATCCTGCGACGCAGCCTCGGCATCCGCGCGCTGACTTCGCCGGTGCACGGCACTACTTTCCGCCTCCGGACGCGGCTTTCGCCGCGCCGGCCCGCTCCCGCCGGTATCCGTCTGGGGCCGCGGCCGTTTTTTCTTCGGCCTGGGCGGACTTATCTCATCGTCATCCAGATCATCGTACCAGATGTCGTCACTGTCCACTTTTTTCTTTTTTCTCACCTTATGCGTAGCTTCTTGTCTGTCTTTTTCCATTATATTATCACCTGATTTTATATCCTTCGGATATCTGCGCCAAGGGATGTCAGATCACCGCAAATATCCTGGTATCCGCGTTCGATATAGATGGAGCCGTCGACCTTCGTATCACCTTCTGCCATTAGGCCTGCAATCACAAGTGCCGCTCCGCCTCTAAGATCTCCGGCACAGACATTACTGCCATGGAGCGCGCTCACACCGCGTATAACCGCCTTATTCTCATTTATGAGTACATCCGCACCCATTTTCCGGATCTGAGGAACAATCTTAAACCGGTCCTCAAAAATATTTTCATAGATGGTACTCTCACCTCTGGCCGCCAGAAGGCAGACCATGATCTGAGATTGCATATCCGTTGGAAAGCCCGGAAATGGCTGCGTATGAATACTTTCCAAAGGTAGGATCATCTGGGGGGCAATGACCCGGACCTGCCGCTTCTGCACAATAATGCCGCAGCCCATATTGGCCAGGGCATCCAATGTGGAGCGTATATCCTTCTCATCAATATCATAGACGAGAACATTGCCGCCGGTAGCTGCCGCTGCCGCCAGATAAGTGCCTGCCACGATCCGGTCCGCCATCACTGTGTAGGAGATGCTCTTTAGCGCCTTTACGCCGTGAATGATGATCTGGCTGGTGCCCATGCCGTGGATCTGCGCGCCCATCTGATTTAGAAACAGGCACATATCCACAATCTCCGGCTCCTTGGCCGCATGACGGATCGTCGTCGTTCCCCTGGCAAGCACAGCAGCAAGGATGACATTTTCAGTCGCCCCGACGCTGGGATAGGGGAAATCAATATCTGCCCCCGTAAGGCCGGTGGTTTTACAGCAAAAGCCGGTTTCCTCCACCTCCACAGAAACATTCATTTTCTCAAGGGCGTTCAGATGCAGGTCCACCGGCCGCTTTCCTATACAGCAGCCACCGGGCCACGGCAGATATACATACTTTTCTCTGCCCAGAACCGCGCCCATGAGCATTACGGAGGAACGCATGGAAGCCGCATCCTCCTCGGAGATTATGCCTGAAAGATCCGGTGACGTATCGATAACGACACAGTCATCCTCAACCTGTGTATGGCAGCCCATATTCTCCAGTATTTTAATCATATTATAAACGTCCAGAATTTTCGGACAATTATAAAGCTTTGTCACTCCCCTGGCAAGCAGACACGCCGACAAGATCGGCAGAGCCGCATTTTTGGACCCCTGAACACGAATCTCGCCCATGAGGCTGTTTCCGCCGTGAATTTCTAAGGATGCCAATACCGACACCTCCACAGGCTGTGCTATATAATACTATATGCAGCCACCTTACAGAAAGTGTCAAAAAAAGATCAGCAGGTCAAAACTGTTGCAAAGGGTCAGTTCTCCAGCTTGATCTGCCGCGATACACCCAGCACGAGCCCGATCTCGCACAGCAGGAAAGCCACCGACGTACCTCCGTAGCTGATAAACGGCAGCGGGATACCCGTATTGGGGATAAAATTGGTGGACACAGCGATATTGATAAACGCCTGTATACCGATCTGGGTCATAACCCCCACCACCAGCAATGCGCCAAACAGATCCGGGGCGTTATTGGCAATGATCATGCAGCGCCACAGCAGGATGATAAACAGCAGGATGATCGCCACGCCGCCAAACAGCCCAAGCTCCTCGCAAATAATACCAAAAATCATATCGTTGTGCGCCTCAGGCAGATAGTCCAGCTTCTGGATACTCTGCCCCAAACCCTTGCCAAAAATACCACCGGAGCCGATGGCGTACAGCGACTGGCGGATCTGATAGGCGTCCGGGTCCGTCTCCACATTGAGCCATGCATCAATACGGCCCATACGATAGCTGAACATCTGCAGGCCGATGAGCATACCGACCAGACAAATACCGATGATCGCCACAAACGGCTTATAGCGGTCGCTGGCTACAAATACAATGACAAAGGCAATACCTAAAAGGATGATCGCCGTACTCAGGTTCGTCAGCACGACCGCCCCGACCATGGGAACCGCCAGACAAAAGACCTTGATGATCCCCTTAAAAGTATGGAGGCTTTTCACCGCCTGACTGCATATAAACGCCAGAAACAGAATCAGCGCCACCTTGGATATCTCCGAGGGCTGAAACTGGATCGGACCAAACTTATACCAGCGCCTCTGACCATTCACCTCATGTCCTACAAATAATACAAGAACCTGCGCAACAATCATAATCGCATAAGCAATAAAAGCAAACCTGGCCCAGAAATGATAATCGATCCGGCTGATAATGATTGACGCCACAATTCCCAGCGCGGCAAAAATCCCCTGGCGCGTCAAATAATAAAAGGAATCACCATTTTCCAACTGTGAACTATATGAGGTTGTGCTGTAGATCATCACCAGCCCGAAGCATACCAAAAAGATAACCACAAAAAACAGGCTGTAGTCAAAAAATCTCTCGGACCGATATTTCTTTTTCCGGTTCTTCCCCGTTTCACTTATCTCTTTATTCTGCTCCATCTTACCACTCCCAGTTTTACAGACTGCTGTTCTAAAAATCGATCGCCGCTCACAGGGCCACGTTCCAACTGTGCTGACTCTTAATCGGCCAGTTGATACACATATTCCTTAAAAAGACGTCCCCGCTCCTCGTAATTGGAGAACATCCCCCAACTGGCGCAGGCCGGCGACAGGAGCACCGCATCCCCGTCATGGGCATACTGGGCGCAGACCTTAACGGCCTCCTCCAGCGTATCCACGCGCAGGATATTGTTAAAGCCGTGCTTCTTTGCACAGACAGCGATCTTATCCGCAGTCTGGCCCAAAAGTACGAGATAACGCACCTTCCCGCCAAAGGACTTGATCCAGCCGTCGTATTCCGACTGCTTATCATAGCCGCCGCCGATCAGCAGCGTGGGCCGGTTCATGGCCTCCACCGCCTTGATGGACGCATCGGGATTGGTTCCCTTGGAATCATTATAATAGACAACACCTTTTTTCTCAGCTACATATTCAATACGGTGCTCCACAGCCTTAAACCGGGTGAGGACGTTAAAGATCACATCCATCGGCACGCCCAGACAGCGGGTCATCGCTACGGCCGCCATGACATTTTCCATATTATGTAAGCCCAGAATATTCAAATCTTTATCATAGCACACATGCTCTGTTTTTTGGCCGTGGGCATAAACAATTTCCCCGTCCTTAAAATAATACCCTTCCTCAAGCACGTGGCGCCCACTGAAATAGATGACCTGAGACGTCGTATCCGTGGCCATGGCCCGGGTGATGGGATCGTCATAATTGAGTACAACGAAGTCCTCCGCTGTCTGATTTTCAAAGATGCGCTGCTTTGTGCGGATATAACAGTCCATCGTGTGGTGCCGGTCTAAATGGTCCGGCGTTATATTGAGCACTGCGCTGACATGGGGATGAAAGCTTTCAATCGTCTCCAACTGGAAGCTGCTGATCTCAGCCACGGTCACACTGTCATCGGTCGTCTCAAGCGCCCGCTCCGTGTAGGAATTTCCAATATTGCCCACAATAAATACATGCTCGCACCAGGCCTGCATGATCTGTCCGGTCAGCGCGGTCGTCGTCGTCTTACCATTGGTACCGGTGATGGCGGCCAGTGTGCCTTTTGCAAACTGCCAGGCCAGCTCGATTTCTCCCCATACTCTGACGCCATGATTTCTCATACGGCGCACAAACTCTGCATCTACGGGAACCCCCGGGCTTAACACAGCCAGGTCCAGGGTATCGATCACCGTATCACTTAATAATCCCACGATGACACTGACATTTTGAACCTGCGTGTCAAAGCGGCCTAAAATTTCTTCTTCATTCAGCGCGTCATTGCTGTCATATAAAATGACCTGGGCGCCGACCCCAAGTAATAGCTTCGTAGCCCCGATACCGCTGATGCCCGTACCGGCCACGAGAACAGTTTTATGATTAAAATCCATTGTTTCTTCCTCCGCTGTAAACTCAATCGTAACAGTTCGTCCCTTCTGAACTGTTCAACTCAATCCTACCTATAATGCTAAAAATCCAATGAGACATAACATGGCCGTTACGATGGTGAATACAGCCACAACCTTGGTCTCCGCCCAGCCACAAAGCTCAAAATGGTGATGAATGGGGGCCATTTTAAAAATCCGCTTTCCATGGGTGGCTTTAAAATAAGTCACCTGCAAAATATCCGAAAGTATTTCCACAAGATAAACAAGACCTACGATAGCGATAAATATGGGCATATTCATCATGTAAGCCATGGACGCCACAAAACCGCCCAGTGCCAGCGACCCCGTATCGCCCATAAACACCTTGGCCGGATGGGCATTGAACAGTAAAAAGCCCAGCAGAGCGCCCATAACAGCGCCGGCCACCGGATGCAGTCCGCTGCCCATAGCCACAGCCACCACCATGAAAAAGGCGGCCACAAGCACGGTAACATTGGACAGCAAGCCATCCAGTCCATCGGTCAGATTGGTGCCATTGACAGTTCCAAGCATAATAATGAACAATGCCGGTATAAAAAGCCACATGGGAAGATCCAGATAATAGCCATTTTCCAGCCCCCCGGTAAACGGTACGAGCATTTTTGTACCTACACCACTGTATTTTATTAAATAAAAGGCAAACACGGCGGTCACGATAAACTGCAGGATCAGCTTCTGGATCTCCGTCAATCCAAGATTACGTTTTTTGACCACTTTTATATAATCATCTAAAAATCCGATAATACCAAAGCCAAGGGTGGTGAACATCACCGGAACGATCTTCGGATAGTCCTTCACAAAAAACAAAGATGCCACCATGGCTGCCAGCAGGAAAATAATACCGCCCATCGTCGGAGTTCCGGATTTTTTCTGATGCGCCTTCGGCCCCTCCTCGCGGATGAATTGCCCGAATTTCAGCCGATGGAGCCATGGTATAACAATGGGCCCCAGGATGGCACTGATAACAAATGCGATAAGTATTGGCAGTAAAATCGAATATTTCAGATCAGAGAACATGTACTTTACCTCTCTTACGTCTTTATTTTTTCCGGTATCTTTATGGCTCCCGGAAGCCTATGGTCAAATATTATAGTACAAAAAGCGCCGGTTGTAAAGCCTGGCATGTATTTCCGTCAGGAATCCCCACGAAAAAGTATAACCGTTTAGAAGAATGAGCTGTTACGAAAAAGTCTATGACGCACTTTCGCTTTCGCTCTCCGGCTCTGTCCTTTCGATACTTAAATATGGAAGAACATTTTCATAGATTTCCTTCATCACCGGTGCGGCGATCGTTCCGCCGTAGTAGGTGCCCTGGGGTTCATCAATGAGGATCAGCCCGATAACCTGGGGATCATTTGCCGGCGCAAAGCCCAGAAAGGAAGCAATATACTTTCCGGAGCCCCGGGGGAGCTTCTGGGATGTGGCTGTTTTTCCGCCAATGCGAAAGCCTTCGATATAGGCTTTGTGACCGGTGCCTTCCGCCACAACCTTCTCAAGCATCATTTTCATCGTTTCAGAAACCTCAGAGGTTATGGCGTCCTCCGATGTCTCGTATTGGAAGACCTCCACCTGGGAAAAGTCTTCGCTGGCCACCTTCACGCCAAAATGGGGCGTTACAAGCGTACCGCCGTTGATCACCGCGCTGGCCGCCCGCAATAGCTGCATGGGCGTGATCTGGAACGACTGGCCGAAGGAAATGGTCGCCAGCTCCACTGCGCCTACATTTTCCGCTTTATGCATGATGGAGGCCGATTCGCCCGGCAGGTCCACGCCGGTTTTCTCAAATAAACCAAGATCCGTAAAGTATTTATACATATTGTCGATGCCCACCCGGGCGCCCACATCCATAAATACCGGGTTGCAGGAATTCATAAAGCCCTGGAGGAATGTTTCAGAGCCGTGGCCGGCCACCTTGTGGCAGCGTATCCGCCGGTCCTCCACGATCCGAAAGCCGGGGCAGGAAAACATATCCGTCAAACTGACCACCTTCTCAGAAAGCGCGGCTGTGGCCGTAACGATTTTGAAGGTGGAACCAGGCTCATACGTATCGTTGATACAGGTATTTCGCCACATCTGGTTCAACCAGTCATTGTGCGTTTTTGGTTGAGCAGCATTCTCCTGCTCCCCGCTCTCGTCCTGCGTCTGCGCTGTCTCCTGCTGAGCCTCAAGGAGAGCCAGATTATCCGTCAGTACATAGGGCTCGTTGAGATTAAATTCCGGGGCGTTGACCATGGCGTAAATTTCCCCGTTCTGAGGGTTCATAAGGATGATGGAAACACCCTTGGCCTCCTTTTGCTCAACCATCTTATCGGCCACCTGCTGGGCATAGACCTGGATATTGTAATCAATGCTTGTATACAAATTCTGCCCATTGATGGGTTCAATCCGCTTTTCCGCCGTGTTCTCCACTTCCAGCCCACGCACATCGGTGGTGGTCAAAATAGCGCCCTCGGTCCCCTGGAGATATTCATCGTATTTGACCTCCAGGCCGATAATGCCCTGATTGTCGCCGCCGGTAAAGCCAAGTACCTTGGAAGCCAGATTGTTATATGGATAATATCTGGAATAATCCTCATCCACATTGACGCCGGAAAGCTTGTAGCTGCGGATAATATCACCGGTGGCCTTGGGTACATTGGACTTGATTTTTTCTATGGAGCTGACCTTCTCCACCCGCTTACGCACTGTGGCTTCGTCAATATCCAGTTCCTTTGACAATACCTCAATGACCCGCTCCGGGTCGGTGATCTGATTGTGGATGACAGTAATGGTGCAGACGGACTGATTATCGGCCAGCACCACGCCGTTCCTGTCATAGATCAGGCCCCGGGCCGCCTTTATGGTACGTTCCCGCTCGTGCAGGTCATTGGCCCTCTGCTCGTAATAGCCGGACTGAGGGATCATTAAAAATGCCAGCCACCCAAGAAGGGCCAATGCAACGAACAGGAATACCCACATAAAGATCCGGACCTTTTTCCGATGATAAAAGCGCAACTGATCGTCTCCGTTTTACCTGTTGATTGGTTTATTTTATGAGAAAAGACGCCAGGTTATTCATCCCATTTTTTCAACTGCTTATTAGTTCCTGCCAGATACTCGTTTACAAGATTTGCTTTTTGCGTATCCGTCAGGTGCTTCCATACCGTGGAGGTTCCGGAACCTGTGCTGCCAACATCGCTGCCATCCCCGTCGGTTCCGGAGCCATCCGATTCATCGGATTCACCGGTATCACTGGTGCCACCTTCCACAGGATTGCCGTCGGCATCTGTCTCAGGCTGATTGGTGCTGTCACTGTCCACAGGATTGCCAAACTCATCCGTCTCCTGAGAATCCACAGGGTTTCCAAATTCGTCGGTCTCCACAGGGTTACCGAACTCATCCGTTTCCACTGGATTGCCAAATTCATCGGTCTGCTGTGCATCGCTCTCGCCGCCGCTGATCTCACCGTCGTCGGTGCTCGGGAAGATTTGCAGATAGGGCAGCATTTCCTCGTAGATCTTGCGGCTCATAATGGATGCCAGACCGCTTTCCGCCTGGTTATCCAGTTGAGGCTCATCGATGACCACATAGACGACCACCTGGGGGGCTTCTGCCGGCGCGCAGCTTATCAGGGAAACCGTATTCTTTTTATCCGTGATCGGCTTCTTTTCTGCTGTACCGGTCTTGGCCCCGATCGTATAGCCTTCGATATAAGCTTTCTTGGCCGTACCTTCATTGACAGTTCTCAGCAGCGCCCCCCGAACCCACTCACTTGTTTCCGCAGAAACGGTCGTGCGCACCAGCTCCTTATCCACAACCTCCACCGTGCTGCCGGACTCGGTACTGATCTGTTTTACCACATGGGGCTTATAATAATAGCCGCCATTGACAATGGATGCAAAGGATGCAGTCATCTGCAGCGCCGTAGCCACATAGCCCTGCCCAAAAGCGTTGGTTGCCAGCTCAACCGGACCCATATTATTTTCATAATAGATCAGGCCCTCGGCACTGGCTTCACCTGGCAGGTCCACATTGGTCACCTGGCCCAGGTTAAACATCTCCTGATATTTCGTAAAGGAGGTTTTCCCCAGCCGGGCGCCGATATCCATCAGCGCATCATTGCAGGATACCATCAATGCACCGGCCAGATCCATCGTTCCGTGTCCGGTCGTATTATTACACAAAATACGGGTCACGCCATTTCCATCCTGGAAATCCTCGCCGCCGTCGCAGGTAAATTCCGTTGAAGGCGTAATGACACCCTCATCCAGACCAGCGGCCACGGTCATAACCTTGGCCGTAGAGCCGGGCTCAAAGGGGTCGGATATACAGAAATTCCGCCACAGGGAATTATAAATTTCCATTTTCTCCTCTGAGGTCATTTCCTTGATCTGCTCCTTTGTGTAATAGCCGGTCAGATCTCTGGGGTTATTCAGGTCGAACACCGGATAGCTGGCCATGGCAAGGATTTCCCCATTATTGGGGTCCATGACAATGACCGCCGTATTTTTACTTCCGATGGCTTCATTAAATTCCCAGATGTGCTTTTCAACGATCCTTTGTATATTAATGTCAATGGTGCTCGTGATGTTGTTGCCGTTGACCGGAGAAATAGTCGTCCGCTCAAGGCTTGTATCCTCTGTGAGATAGCCGTATTCCCGGCCGTCGGTGCCATTGAGTACATCGGTATAATACTGCTCGATGCCGTAAGTGCCCACATTGCCCGAAACTGTAAAGCCGAGCAGGTCGCAGGCCAGGGTATTGTACGGGTAACGCCGGATATAGTCATCTTCAAACCAGATACCCTTCACATACTTGCTGATCGCTGTATCCGCCTTTTCCTCAGAGTTCATCAATGTATAGTAGGGCTGGAGCTCCTCGTAGGTGAGCTGTTTTTTCAGTACGCGGTAACGGTTATCCTTATCGGACTCCACCAGAGCTTTAACCTCGGACCGGTCCATGCCAAAATATTTCTCCAGCACATCCAGCGTAGTATCCACACAGTCACCCACGTCCTTTACCTTGGAGTTGGTCATCACATAAGGGTCCAGTATAAGATTATATACCTTTTCGCTGGTGGCCAGTATGGTGCCGTTGCGGTCGGTAATATCCCCTCTCCGGTAAGGGATCGTCGTGCTGTTGTAATTCAACTGCGACAACACCTGCTTACGGTATTTATCGCCGCTGGTGGCATTGATATAAGTTAACTGCACCACAAGAGCAACCATTAAGAGCAGGATCACCCCAAAGGAGATCATCAGCTTACGCCGGTTGTTATTTATAAACCTGCGTGGCGGCCGCTCTTTCTTTTTCCGCGTCAGACGCACAATATTCTGCCGCTTCACCGGTTTCCCATCTATCGTCTTTATACTCGGCCGGACGCCCGACGCCGCGCGGGGCTGACTTATGCTGCCTGCCGTTCGCGGACGGCCGGTGCCGCCTGCTGTTCGCGGTTGACCCGCGCCGCCGTCCGTTCCCGGTCGGCCTGCGCCGCCAGCCGAGCGCGACGACCCTGTGCCGCCAGCCGTTCGCAGTTGACCCGCTCTGCCGTCCGTTCCCGGTCGGCCTGCTGCCGGACGGCGCCGGCGTTTTGCCTTGCGCCTGTTTTCGTCTTCTCTCATAGGATTCCTCCATCACTGTGGACATTTGCCGCAAAACGGCGGCTTCCCCACAGCTACTACATATCAACCAAAACGAGGTTGCCGCAATTGATGCAACAGCCCCGTTTCTTATCATCAGTTATCTATTCGTAACCGCTCGGTTCCTTAAAACGGTTACATCTATTCTCTTCATTCCGACAAAATTATTTCGACTGGGGAATTTCCTTATACTGCTTCACATAATCGTCACTTGTTCCGGAATAATAAATGATCTGGCCCTTTGTAGCATAGTCCATACCCAGCTCGCCTTTGGCCACCTCATAAACCCTCTCCAGATCGATCGCGTTATTGATACGCTCCTGTGTTGCCAGATTCTCATCGGTCAACGTGTTCAGTTCACTTTTCAGGCTGGAGATCGTCTTCGTCTGCGAAGTCAACTGGCTTTGCAGGCTCAGATAATAAATGCAGATGAGCAGCGTCGCCGCCACAGCGATCGCCAAAAACATCGTATATTTTAAATCAAGCTTAAGAACCTTCTCGCGGTTTTGCATGGCAATCTTTTGATTGTTTCTGCGCTTTTCCTCGCGGCGCGCCTGTTCTCTTTCACGGCGTGCCCGTTCCTTTTCTTCCTCACGGGATTTTCTTTCATAAGGAGCCGGGTCCAGCTTCCTGACGGTATTGCCATCCACATAACCCATATTATACATGCCTGCCGGATGGTTTCTTCTTGCCGGACGATCTGTCTGTGCCATAGCCTACACTCCTTTCTGGTCCTGACGATTATTCCTGTTTACTGTTTACTGTTTACCGGCCTGCCAGTGAACAGTAACTATTCCTGTGTCCGCCGCATAAATACCCGCAGCTTTGCGCTTTTAGAGCGGGGATTTTCTTCCATCTCCACAGCATCCGGGATGATGGGCTTGCGGGTGATCACCTTGCCCTTCGACTTTTTCCCGCACATACATACGGGAAAGCTTGGCGGGCATTCACAGGGATTCTCGTTCTTTCTAAATATTGTCTTTACAATGCGGTCTTCCAGGGAATGGAAGGTTATAATACATATCCTTCCGTCCTCGTTCAGCAGATCGATCATGTCGTTCAGGCTGTTTTGCAGCACCTCCAGTTCATGGTTAAGCTCGATCCGCAGGGCCTGAAAGGTTTTTTTGGCGGGATGGCCGCCGGTAGCTCTCACCTTCATAGGTATGGCCGCTTTGATGATTTCTGTCAATTCAAAAGTAGTTTCAATGGTCTTTTTCTGCCGGGCCATACAAATATGGCGGGCTATATTTTTAGCAAATTTATCTTCACCAAAATCGCGGATGATGCGATACAGGTCACTTTCACTGTAATTATTTACAATATCTCTGGCCGTCAGCTCCTGACGCTGGTCCATACGCATGTCCAGCGGAGCGTCCTCTCTGTAAGAAAAACCCCGTCCGGCATTATCAAACTGGTAGGAGGAAACCCCCAGATCCAGCAAAATACCGTCCACCTTTTCAATGCCAAGGTCATGGAGGACATCTTTCATATGACAATAATTGCTGCGGACGATGGTCACACGGTCGCCAAACTCCGCCAGCCGCTGCGTTCCGGCCGCAATGGCCGCCGCGTCCTGATCAATGCCGATAAACCGGCCGTTTTCACCAAGGCGCTTACATACATGCCATGCATGCCCGGCGCCGCCCAGGGTGCCATCCACATAAACGCCATCGCTTTTTATATCCAGATTTTCTATAACTTCATCCAACATTATGGATACGTGCTTAAATTCCATAGGTACCTCCGCATAACTGTTCCGACAGGTCTTGTCTGTAACCGTTCAAAGGGATGAACTGTTACCTGCACATTTACTGCGCTAAAAATAATTAAAATGTGATCCCGATGTCTTCCATATGCTCAGCGATATTATCCATATCTTCAATATCCACATCACTGATCTTCTCCCAGTTGCTGCGGCTCCAGATTTCGATACGGCTGGAAACGCCCACAAGCACGGCGTCCTTTTCCAGTCCTGCAAATTCCCTTAAAACTGACGGGATTAAAATTCTTCCCTGCTTGTCCACTTCACAGGAAGCGGCACCGGCCAGAAAGAAACGTGAAAACTGACGGGCATCCTTCTTCGTTAACGGAAGGTCTTTTAACTTGTCGGTGAAAGCAGTCCATTCTTCCATAGGGTATACAAACAGGCAGCCGTCAAGGCCCTTGGTCACAACAAATTCATCACCCAAGGCTTCACGGAACTTAGAAGGAACAATTAATCTGCCCTTAGTATCAATTGTATGATTGTACTCTCCTATAAACATACTGCATCACCCGTTTTGGGAAATAGCTCCCCGCTACCACACGGTTCACCCATTCTCCACCACTCTCTACCACTTTTCACCACTTATGTTACTATTGTATATTAATCGCTTCGATTTATCAATAGCTAAATTTTAAAAAAATATTAAAATTTGCCTGTTTTATCAACATTTCTCCCAAATTTCCAGAAACTTCCAGAGAGCAATTTGAGGCCAAAATATGACCTCATTCCCCACTTTTTGACCGTTTTTTGTGAAAAACAAAGGCGGATGAAGCCATTTTCAGTCCTCATCCGCCTTTTAAAAACCATTTTTCTTGTTTTTTTGCATTTTTGTGGGAACCTCTCCCACCAGAGAAAAAATTCCTCCACTTTATACCACCAGGTTATTTTTTCTCCACCTCATCCGCATTGGCACCACCCGATGAATTGTCCTCCACTTTCTCACCACCGGACAGATTATCTTCCACTTTCTCACCACCGGGCAGCTTGTCCTCCACTTCATTTACACAGTGCGGTTTATCCTCCACTTTCTCACCACCGGATACGGTTTTCGCCTGTGCTTCGGCCGCAGCGATCTCCCGCTGTAAAACTGCGCCGGCAATTCCTGCACTTCTTAACCGCATACGCTTGATTATGATCACGGCCAGACTCCCCACTACAAGCACACCGGCCAGCACTCTGGAAACCGGTATATTTATAATAGGAAGAAGCAGTTGATCTGTCCGCAGCGCTTCGATCCAGAAACGGCCCACACCGTACCCACACAGATACAGAAGAAATGTCTCTCCATGAAAACGCTTATGCTTATTGTAAAGCAGTAAAAGGCACAACAGACCAAGATTCCACAAGGATTCGTACAGAAATGTGGGCTGCACCTGGATATAGTCCGCGCCACCCACATGGACCAGCTTATCCATCAGCTCAGGCGTCGTATAACTGGCCTCATCCAGACGGATCTGCATCGCCAGCAGGCCGTCGCTATAACCGCCAAAGGCTTCCCTGTTCACAAAATTTCCCCACCGTCCGATCACCTGCCCCAGTGCAAGCCCCAGGCAGCCGGTATCTGCCATCTGCCAAAAAGACAGCTTCTTTATACGCGTATAGACGATCAAACAGATCACGGCGGCGATAATACCGCCATAAATTGCCAGACCGCCATTCCTCAGATTTAGAATTTCGAGCAAATTATCCTTATAATAATCCCACGAAAATACCACATAGTAGATCCGGGCACCAACAATAGCACAAATAATCGCATAAATGGCAAAATCAAAATAATTCTCAGGATTCTGCCGCGTCCGTTTGGCCACAGCGCAGGCCAGAATGATCCCCGCGATCATCCCGCAGCCGATAATAATACCATACCAGGCAATCTCAAAACCAAAAATGGAAATACTTTTACTTAAATGTTCAATTTCAATTCCCAAATTAGGGAAACGAATCACTGGTCCTTCCATAAATAACCTCCTAAATATACATTCTATTCCACAACCCGGAGGTTTATACCCCTAAAATAAACTCCGGCAGTGCAACTTAAATTAAAGGATACAATAAACCGCATCGTATTACAAGACAGTACACGGATAATTCACATATTTGAAGTTTATCAATGTAATGTTGTGAAGGCTGTGGATTTTGTGCAGGGGGGATGGATGTCAGGATAGGAGTATTAAGGGGAAAGCCGAGATCCAGCTTTCCCCTTCGTTTATCTTTTGTAAACAGGATTCCTTCATTTATTGATGGTTCTGTTTACGATTATCATTCTGTATCCTTATGGAGGATAACACTTTATCTTTCGTCTCAGTTAAGAATTACATCTGTTGACAAAAATCATCAATAGATGCTGTCGTGTACGCAAGCGTCAGCCAGCGTTTCAGTGTGTCCGAATCCGTCTCGTCCTCAATGCGTCTACGGATGTTCTCCGGAATATCACTTTTGGTGTCAAGGAAGATAAGCAAGCTCCGTTTCATACCATTAGCTTCGCCGATAGCTTCGCCAGCCTTGCGTTCTTCCTCAAACTTTTCCTGAAGCAACATAAATCTCGCCTCCCAATCTCTGCTCCGCTTGATGGTGTCAATCTGCTTTTGAATGGAGCGTACCAGGTCTGCTTTATCCTGCGGCGGCATAAATCGTGCCGGATTACCCACATAATGCAGAAAGTTCATCAATTCCTGCGGTATCTCTGTATCATTTGTACCTTTTGTACTAAGAAAAACAGTATAGCGTCCATCGTCCAATACATCGCCGTTTTCCTGGCACACATTTCGATATGTATATTTATACAATGTGCTTCCCACAAAGGGAGCGAAATCGCAAATGAAGATGACGTATGTATCCGGCAGATTGCCATAAGAGTGTCCGGACAGCAAAGCATCCATGTCCAGATGCGCGTGATAATACCGGCTCCTTTTCGGAAGATGCTGTTGAAATTTAATCTGCAGCTCCACATTGAAACGACGCTTCTGCCCCTGTTCTTCGGCAACAACATCCAGGCGGATGCCGTGAAATGTGTTATACTCAAATGTTTTTTCAGTGGCAACATCGACGGATAAAATGTTCATCTCAAGTGCTGTGGACAGAAACTGACGGCACTGTTCCCTGTCAGTCATAACTGCCGCAAACATAAAGTCATCACGGATTGTCAGTTCTTGTAAAGTCTTTGGCATATGTTCCTCCTTGCGAAGGAATCCTGATACTTTAAGTATAAGCGAATAATAGTGGACTATTCAAGAGGTTTATAAAAATTTTATAATTATTGTTACTGTTTGGGCGCTTACCATTCACGCCTTATCCGGTCGATGGTCGTTATCCAGAGTTTTATTACTGTTTACCACTGACTGAGACAAGCCCCATGATTAGTAACATATTTAACGTTCCCTATTCCTTTTTACCGCAATTTGTGTTAAAATGTCTCAATGGAAATCAGCGTCCTCAGGTCCGCCTGCGGCGCTCATGCATAAATGCAGATTTATTGAAAGGATGAAATTTAATATGAAATTAGGTATCGTAGGACTGCCCAATGTAGGCAAAAGTACATTGTTCAATTCCTTGACAAAGGCCGGGGCAGAATCCGCCAACTACCCGTTTTGTACCATTGACCCCAATGTGGGGATCGTCACCGTGCCCGACCACAGACTTGATGATCTGGCCAAGCTTTATGACTCAGCTAAAATCGTACCGGCCGTCATCGAGTTCGTAGATATTGCCGGCCTTGTCAAAGGCGCATCTAAGGGCGAAGGCCTGGGCAATCAGTTTTTAAGCAACATCCGCGAGGTCGACGCGATCGTCCATGTGGTCCGCTGCTTTGAAAATGCAAACATTATCCACGTGGATGGCTCCATCAACCCGCTGCGTGATATTGAAACCATTAATCTGGAGCTGATCTTCGCCGATCTGGAAGTTTTGGAGCGCCGCTTCTCAAAAGTATCCCGGGCGGCCAAAAATGACAAGAGTCAGGCCAAAGAAGCCGACCTTGTACAGCGCCTTATGGAGCATTTGGAAAATGGCCAGTTGGCCAGAACCTTTACGCCAAATGATGAGGATGAACAGCTTCTTCTGGAAAGCTTTAACCTCCTTACCTATAAGCCGGTCATCTACGCTGCCAATGTAGAAGAAGACGATCTGGCCGACGACGGCGCCGGAAATGCTTTCGTTCAGGAAGTTCGTGAGTTTGCCGCTACGGAAGGCTCCGAGGTATTCGTGATCTGTGCTCAGATCGAGCAGGAGATCGCCGAGCTGGACGAGGATGAAAAGAAGATGTTTCTTGAGGACCTGGGGCTTACGGAGTCCGGTCTTGAAAAACTGATCAAAGCCAGCTACAGTCTCCTGGGCCTGATCAGCTACCTCACCGCCGGACCTACGGAAACCCGGGCATGGACCATCAAAAAAGGAACAAAGGCACCCCAGGCGGCCGGTAAGATCCATTCTGATTTTGAACGCGGCTTTATCAAGGCCGAGGTGGTCAGCTATGAAAATCTCATGGCCTGCCAGAGCTACACCATGGCCAAGGAAAAAGGGCTTGTGGGCATGGAAGGTAAAGATTATGTAGTCAAAGACGGAGATGTTGTTTTATTCCGCTTTAATGTATAAAGACCGATGGGAATTTTTATCCCCCGTCTCCGCAAGCTCCCCTTTGTGGCTCGTTGCTTCGCGCACCCTGGCCGACGCCGGGTCGCGGCAGTCGCCGCAAAGGTGAGCAAGCTCCCCTTTGTGGCTCGTTGCTTCGCGCAAAAGAATGCGGCATGTCCAGGTGTAAACTCCTGAGCATGCCGCATTCTTCGTTTTCAATCGCGCGTCTCCAACAGCACCGCAATCCCGTCTCCCACCGTCAGCTCTGCCACATCCCCGGCCAGTTCATTGCTAACGCACAGACTGTCTCCCAGAGAAATGCTGTGATCATTTAACGGATATTTGACCCCCTTGAGGGTAATTCCTCTTAGCTGCGACGTCAGCGGGATCAGTGAAATATATTTTCCAAAAGAATCTTCCTTTTTAATGATCCGTGTTCCATGGAGCAATGAGATCCTGTTGTTTTTATCCATGATCCATGCATCGATCCCCGCCTTATATGGCAGAAGAAGCATGGTAATATTGGCCAGTACATGGTCCAAACGACTTCCTGTAGCCCCCAGCATCCAGATCTCACGAACCGCGTCCGCGCACTGCTCACACGCCTCTATGGCCAGACGGAGGGCAATATCCGTATCTGTATTATCCTTTTCCGGATTAAACTTATGGATGACCGGAACCTTCTTTGCTTCCCACAGCTTTACATATGTTTCAAGGATTTCCGGTTCGATCGTATCGAAATCCCCGACGATATCGGTCAGGGGGCAAACGCCCTGCTCATGGACAAATTTCAGTCCGCCGTCCACAGCGATAACCTTGTCAAATGCATGTTTTTCCAGAAACTCCGCCGCAAATGCCCGGTCTATGGTTCCACCGGTGACTAATAGTATTTTCAACGTATGTCGCTCCCTTATTTAAATTCAGCGGATATCGGGTAACCGTTCGTTCCCTCTGAACTGTACTATCCCAATACCTTTAATTCTCATATTCCTGAAATATATCCAGAAATCCTTTCACGCTATCGGCAATGGGCTGACGGAACACCTTGGAACCGGCCACGATCACATTGGCTCCGGCATCAATGACCATTCTGAGGTTACGTGTATCAATACCGCCGTCCACCTCAATATCAATATGCAGATTTCGGTCAGTAATGATTTTTCTTAAGGACCGGATCTTATCCGTCATCGCGGGAATATATTTCTGACCGCCAAAGCCGGGATTTACCGTCATCAGTAAAACCATATCCACATTTTCCAAAACATAATCCAGCACATTCAGCGGTGTGGCAGGATTGAGCACCACACCGGCTTTTAATCCCGTAGCTTTGATGGACTGAATCGTCCGGTGCAGATGACGGCAGGCCTCGGCATGCACAGTGATAATATCCGCCCCGGCATCTTTAAAGGCTTCCACATAACGGACCGGCTCCTCGATCATCAGATGAACGTCAAATGGCTTATCCGTACATTTCCGGATGGATTTAATGACCGGAAGGCCAAAGGATATGTTTGGAACAAAGCTGCCGTCCATAACATCAATATGAATATAATGAGCGCCGGCCTGGTCCACAGCCTGCACATCCCTTCCCAGATTGGCAAAATCCGCAGATAATATCGATGGGGATAATTTTAGCATAATCGTAACTCTCCTTAGTATTTAAAAGTGCGCGTCTGCCGTAACCGTTTGGTTCATCTAACAGTTACGAAATTTTTAGTATTTCCGCTGAGCTTTAAGCTCATCGTACAACACCACATAATTATCATACCGGTTTTTACTGATCTTACCTTCTTCAAGTGCATTTTTTACGGCACAATCCGGTTCATTAATATGAACACAGCCGTTAAACCGGCATAACCCCTCATATTGATCAAATTCCGTAAAATAATTTTTCAGATCCGGGGCGTCGATCTCATTGATATACAGCGATGTAAACCCCGGTGTATCCATAACGTATGTCTGCCCCTGCAGATGGAACAGCTCGGAATGGCGGGTCGTGTGACGGCCGCGCTGTATTTTCCGGCTGATATCCCCGGTGGCCATGTCCGCCTCGGGCTTGAGATAATTCATCATAGACGACTTTCCCACCCCGGAGGGCCCGGCCATGACCGTGGTCTTTTCGAGAAGCAGCTCTCTCACTTCCTCCAGCCCCTCACCCATTTCCACACTGGTGAAAAGGATGCGGCAGCCGCTTCCGGCATAAATCTTTCCCAGCTTCTCCACCTCAGCTTCATTGGAGACATCGGTTTTATTAAAACAGATGATCGTCTCCACCTGCTGCATCTGCATCATAATCAGAAACCGATCCAGCATGTTCAGATTGGGCAATGGCTGGGCTACGGCAAAAACGATCATCGCCTGGTCCACATTCGCTACCGCCGGCCGGATCAAAGCATTAAGACGGGGCAATATCTTTACGATATTGCCCTTCTTTGTCGTCTCGTCAATAATGTCAAATTCCACCATATCCCCCACCAGCGGTTTAACCTTCTGATTACGGAAAGCCCCCTTGGCTTTACATTCGTAAACGCCATGGCCGTCGGCATGGATATAATAAAAACCTGCAATTCCTTTTACAATCTTTCCCTGCATTCACACGCTCCTGATTAATCAAATACAACGACATCGCTGCCCAATATGGAACCATCACTGCTGGTTATCGTATAGCTGCCCTGGCCCGGAGCCGTACTTGTTACAGTTTTCTCAATAGGAACCCAGCCATCGCTTACATTAACTGTACCTGAGAATACTGTTTCTGTCGTATTATCCGGCTTGGTCACCGTCACAACTATGCTTACGGATTCACCCTCCGGCATCCCCCCGATTGGGCTGTTATAAATACCGACCAGACCGGTATATGTCTTATTTTCCTTACCTTTGCTCACAACAATTGAAACAGAAGATCCTTCATCCACCTCTTCTCCATAAGATGGCGACGAACTGATTACCTTTCCTTCGGCAACAGAATCGCTAAATGCCTCTGTAGCACCACCAAATGTAAGATTATACTGTAATATGGTATTCTGTGCATCTGCTGATGTCATTCCAACCAACTGCGGCACCTTTACCTTTTTTACTTCCTTGCCCTTACTTGCATAAAGAATTACGGAATCTCCTTTTTTTAGCTTTGTGCCGGCAGCGGGATCTGTCCGCAACGCAATATTTGAATCATATTCGTCGTTAAATTCATAGATTACATCTGCAATCGTCAGTCCTTTAACTCCAAGCTTTGTCCGCGCCTGATCAACAGTCAATCCTTTTATGTCGTCAACAGTTACCTCTTCCGCCTGTGCGACCTTCACCCGGATAACATCGCCCTTCTTACCTTTCTCACCGGCTTTTGGCGACTGCTCAAATACATGTCCATCCTCTACATCAGTATTAGCTTCCTTAAGAACGCTGATGTTAAAGCCATACTCTCTGGCCTTCTGTTCTGCATCCGCCTGCGTCAGGTCGTATAAGCTTGGAACTTCAACTTCCTCATTCTCTGTCTCAGATTCCGTCGTCGGTTCAGGTGTCTCGGTCGTTTCTGTGGCTTCCGTCGTAAGCTCTGTCGTCGATTCTGTTCCGCCTTTACCTGAAAATAAGCCTGCGGCCCTTCCGATTATAAAAAATATAACAACGACAAGAATCAGCGCGCCGACGATCCCCAGCACCATCATAACCTTTTCCAATGCCGGATTTACATTATCGCCATCCTCATCTTCGTCAAACTCATCACGGCGGCGGTTATTGCGTGGATATTGGCTGCCGGAACCACCGCGGCTTCCGTTACCACCGTTTCCGCCACGGCCGTTGCCTCCGGCGCCATTACCGGCACCACCACGGACACCCTGGCCGCTGCCTCCGGCGCCATTTCCGCCGACGCCACCACGGACACCGCCTCCGGCCCCGTTTCCACCGACACCGCCTGTGCCGTTACTTCCGGCGGCGTAAGCGCTCCGTCCGGCCATACCTGCACCTGCCATAGCACCTGCCGCGCCAGCCGCACCGGCGGCGCCCTGGCGGACGCGGTTAATATTCTGCTCATCCAGCACGACCGTCTGATCGTTGGCCGGGGATGCCATACTTGCGGCCCCTGCTAAAACGACATACTCTCCATCAGGGTGCGTCAGCACCTTTCGTAAATCCGCGATCAGCTCCCGGGCCGATGCATAGCGGCGGTCCGGCTTTTTCTGGGTACATTTTAAAATGATCTTCTCAAAGCTCCGGGGAATGGAGGGCTCCAGCCTTCTCGGCGGAACCATCTCGCCCTGAATATGCAGCAGCGCCACCGCCACATTTGTCTCACCTTCAAAGGGTACCTTACCAGTGAGCATCTCGTACATCGTAATACCGAGCGAATAAATATCGCTCTTGGCGTCACTGTA
Source organism: Lachnospiraceae bacterium (assembly GCA_902363555.1). Classification (GTDB taxonomy): domain Bacteria; phylum Bacillota; class Clostridia; order Lachnospirales; family Lachnospiraceae; genus Catenibacillus. The sequence goes on from CABJAM010000005.1 coordinate 345,231, forward strand.
ACCACCTCTGGCCTGCTCCGGCGAAATATAGTGCACACTGCCGGCGGCGTTGGTGGTGACAGTGGTGGAATCGGCCACCTTGGCAATACCAAAATCGGTCACCTTTACCTTGCCGTCTCTGGACATGATAATATTCTGGGGCTTGATATCCCTGTGGATAATACGGTTATCATGGGCTGCCTGCAAACCGGAAGCGATCTGTACGGAAATATTCAGCGCTTCCTTAATATCCAGCTTGCCCTTCATTTCAATATATTTTTTCAGGGTGATGCCCTGGACCAGCTCCATCACAATATAATGGATGCCATTTTCCTCACCTACATCGTACACATTGACTACATTGGGATGGGAAAGGCCGGCCGCAGACTGTGCCTCCACCCGAAATTTCTTTACAAATGTCGCATCGACACTAAATTCATGTTTTAAGACTTTGACAGCGACCAGACGGTTTAATTTATGGTCCTTCGCCTTGTAGACGTCAGCCATACCACCGGAACCGATCTTTTCGATCATCTCATACCGGTCTGCCAAATACATACCTGGAACTACCATCAGTCCACCTCCTCATCAAATGGATCTATCACTACGGCCGTGATATTATCAAGGCCGCCATTTTTCTTTGCTTCATCAATTAATGCGTCCACAATCTCCGTTGTGGGTGTATGGCTCATAATATCCAGCATATCGCTGTCATCCACCATATTGGAAAGGCCGTCGGAGCAGATCAGTATTTTATCGCCCGGCTCCAGATCCACCTCAAAAAAGTCCACACGGACTTCCCATGAAGCCCCGATGGCCCGTGTAATAATATTTTTATCCGGGTGATGCTTGGCCTCGGCCCAGGTCAGCTCACCGGCGCGCACCATGGCCCCCACATAGGAATGATCCTCGGTCACCTGGTTGATCTCGTCGCTGTCCACAAGATAGAGCCGGCTGTCCCCCACATTGGCCACATATAATATATCCTCGTCGATAAAGGCTACTACCAGCGTTGTTCCCATACCGTTTAATTCCGGATGCTTTTCCGCCTTTTCCATCACAAGCTGGTTCACGTAACGGATACCATTGTCCACAATACGAATGGGCAGGTCCGGCGGCGCTTTCATAACATAATCAATGAAATTTTCCACAGACATTCTCGATGCGTAATCTCCGGCCCTGTGTCCGCCCATACCGTCGGCAACGATAAAAAGGTTGGGAAGCTGGCCCACGGGTTTCTCAGAATAATATAAAAAATCCTGATTCATTTTCCGCACCACGCCAATATCTGTTTTACCAAATACCTTCATTCTATTCCTCACTTTCAAGTGCGTCTATGTAATTTTTTCTCAACTGGCCGCACGCGGCCTGGATATCTCTACCCATTTCCCTTCTAATAGTAACATTTTCGCCATATTTTTCAAGTTTATTTTTAAAATTAACTACGGCATTTGCCTCCGATTGGCGAAAATCCCTTTCTTTAATGGGATTTACAGGGATCAGATTGATATGGGCGTTGATTCCACGAAGTAAACGGCCAAGTGCACGGGCGTCCTCCTCACTGTCATTGACCCCTTTGACAAGGCTGTATTCAAATGTAAGCCGCCGGTTATTATGTCCGTAGTAAGCCCGGCAGGCTTTAAGGATTTCTTCAATCGAATATTTATTGGCAATGGGCATCAGCTCCCGGCGGCGCTCATCGGTTACCGCGTGGAGGGATATGGCCAGAGTGATCTGCAGATCCTCGCCAGCCAGATCATAAATCCTTGGCACAATACCGCAGGTGGAAAGGGTGATATTTCTCTGGCTGATATTTAAACCATTGGCATCCGACAGCATTTTAATGAAGCGGACGGCGTTGTCATAATTATCCAGAGGCTCGCCGCTGCCCATGATGACCACATTGGAAATGCGCTCATTAATGTCTCTTTGAATGACATAGATCTCGTCGAGCACTTCCGATGCCGTCATATTCCTGGCCAGACCATCCAGCGTGGAGGCACAGAAACGGCAGCCCATGCGGCAGCCGACCTGGGAGGATACACAGACCGAATTGCCGTGCTTATATTTCATCAGCACACTCTCAATAATATTTCCATCCGGCAGGCGGAGTAAATACTTGCGGGTGCCGTCGATTTCCGACACATAGCATTTCACAACGGTCAGAGCCGTAAGCTCACACTGGTCCGCCAGCTTTTCCCGCAATGCCCTGGAAAGATTGCTCATTTCATCAAAGCTGCGGGCCAGCTTCACATGAAGCCAGTCATAGATTTGCCGCGCCCGGAATTTCTTATCGTTGAGTCCGGTCACCACAAACTGCTCCAGCTCCTCATAATTCATGGATTTAATATCTATTTTATCACTCATGGCTGCTCCTTTTGAAATTTTGCGATAAAGAAGCCGTCGCAGTCATCAACCCCCGGCAGATACTGCCGGCTCTCCACAAGGCGGAACGGATGATTTTCCTCAAACCACCGGGCATTTTCAATATTTTCCGCCGGATTGACTGTACAGGTGCTGTACATAAGTATTCCCCCCGGGGCCACATACTGACCCGCCACAGGCAGTATTTCCCGCTGAAGGCCGGATAGCTTTTCCATCTGCTCCGGCGACATATTATATTTAATATCCGCCTTCCGTCCGATCACCCCAAGACCGGAGCAGGGCAGATCGGCAAAGACCACATCGGCCCGGCCGCAGTCTTCGGGATAGAAAACAGCGGCGTCCTTTACCTGAGCGGTGATATTATCAAAACCAAAACGCATGATATTGTCCTCGATCAGAGCCACCTTGTCCTGCGTCAAATCTCTGGAATACACATGGCCCCTGGGCCCGTCCGGATTTTCCCGCTCCAAAAGTTTAAGCTTTGCCGCCGCATGGAGACTTTTGCCCCCCGGAGCGGCGCACACGTCAATGACCGTATCTCCGGCTTTTAAACCGGCCAGCTCCGCCACCAGCATGGAACTCTCGTCCTGAACCGCAAACCGGCCGCTGCGGAAGCTTTCCAGATCATCTAAATAATTAAAACCGGATATTTTAAAAGCGTAGTGCAGAAAGCTGCCGGCCTCAACAGTGACGCCCTCACTTATAAGTGTCTCCTTTAATGCGCCGGCATCGGCTTCATCAATGCAGCGAATCGTTACCGGCCGTTCCTTTACACTGTCTGCAAGCATCTGCCGGGCCGATGGCAGGCCGTAATTGTCCACCCACAGCCGCACAAGCCACTCAGGGGCCGAATACCAAACCGATAAATACCGCACCGACTCCTTTTTTTCATCAGGGTAAGAAATCTCCCCAGCCCCCCTGCTCAGATTGCGCAGCACACCATTGACAAAGCCCTTCAGATTTTTAAAACCCCGGCGGCCGGCCAGCTTTACAGCCTCATTGCAGGCCGCGCTGGGAGGAACATTGTCCATAAATAAAAGCTGATAGGCCGACAGCCGCAAAATATTGCGGATGACCGGTTTCATTTTCGATATTTTCACGGTGGAAAACTGCTCAATGCAATAATCCAGCCGCAGCATCATTTCTAGCGTGCCTTTAAAAAGCCGGCTGATAAATGTACGCTCCTGCTTTTCCAAATACTGATATTTGGACAGCATCTGGGAAAGCACAATATGGGAGGGTCTTTTCTCCTTCGTCACTTCCATGAGCAGGTCCAGGACGATCTCCCGTGTATTTACTGAATTTGTCACAATAAAATTCCTTTCTTTTAATCCCTGCGCCGGCGGCCTCCGGTGAGGATCAGCAGACGTAAAAGCTGCAGGATCATTCCGGCCGCACTGGCCACGTAGGTCAATGCCGCAGCCCGCAGAACCTTTTTCGCGCCCTCATTTTCATCGCCCATAAGCATCCCGTTGCCGGATAAAATACGCAGCCCCCGGGCCGATGCGTTAAATTCCACCGGAAGTGTGATCAGATGAAATAAAACAACGGCGGAAAATAAAATTATACCGATGGTGATCATCGTCTGGTTATAGCCCATAAGGATACCGAATAAAATCAGCGGCCAGGAAATGGCGGAGCCAAAGTTGGCCACAGGCACAAGGCTGCCACGGATTTTCAGAGGTACATAGTTTTCCGAATGCTGGATGGCATGTCCGCACTCATGGGCCGCCACGCTCACAGCCGCCACCGAGGTTGCGCCGTAAACCGGGTCTGAAAGGGCCAGCGTCTTATTTCTCGGATCATAATGATCGTTGAGATTGCCCTTTACATGGATCACCCGCACATCATAAATGCCGGACTGGTGCAGGATGGCTTCCGCCGCCTGCGCGCCGGTGATCCCCTTTAACGTGAGCACGGTGGAATACCGGTTAAACGCCGATTTTACCCCCGCCGAGGCCCAGAGAGACAGCACCACGCCGATAAGCACAAGAATATACGTCCAGTCAAAATAAAATCTTGGATAATACCCATATCCGATATATAACATTTCAATCACTCCTGACTATATGGAGAGGATCGTTCCTTTTTTAAGAGCATATCCTCTCATAAATGCGTCGGCGCTCATGCGTTTTTTACCTTCCAGTTGAAGCTCCTGGACCGCAAGCGCACATTTTCCGGTTTTTACAACAAAACTGTCTTTCGTGATTTCCACAACTTCTCCGCAGGTTCCCTCGTATTCTTTATCGATCACGCTGGCCTTCCAAAGCTTCAGCGTCTTGCCGTCCAGCGCCGTGTAAGCGCTGGGCCATGGATTTAAGCCCCGTATGAGCCGCTCGATTTCCTCAGCAGGCCTTGTAAAATCGATTTTTCCCAGATTCTTATCCAGCATTTTCGCATACTGACCGGCCTGGCTGTCATCCTGGGGAATCCGCACAGCCGTGCCGTCCTTTAACATGTCCAGCGTCCGGATCAGCAGATTTGCGCCAATGTCCATCAGCCTGTCATGGAGACTGCCTCCGGTTTCATCCGGTGCCAGAGCGATTTCTTCCTTTAATATCATATCGCCGGTGTCCAGCCCGACGCCCATATACATCGTCGTCACGCCGCTGACTTTTTCACCGTTGATCACAGCCCACTGGATCGGCGCTGCGCCCCGGTACTTCGGCAGCAGAGACGCATGGACATTAATACAGCCGTAAGGTGGAATATCCAGAATGGATTTGGGCAATATCTGCCCAAAAGCTACGACCACGATCACATCCGGCGCCAGCCCCTCAAGAATTTCCACAAACTCCGGAGCTCTGGCCTTTACCGGCTGATACACCGGGATATTATATTCCAGCGCTTTTTCCTTCACCGGCGGGAAGGTTACCGACTTGCCCCGGCCCCGGGCTTTATCCGGCTGAGTCACCACGGCGATGACCTCATAGCCGTGATCGATCAGCTTTTGCAGGGTGGGCACGGCAAAATCCGGTGTTCCCATAAATATCACGCGCATAGTTATTGTCCTCCTATTTTATAACTTCTATTCCTGACTTCTATCTCTGACTCCTATTTCTGATTTCTTTTCCGGGCTTTTATTCCTGGCCTCTATGCTTCTTCGTCCTCCAGGTCATCCTCGGAAACATAGGTCATTTCCCGAAGCTCACCTTCCACCTTTTCAGTATAAAGATGTCCGTCCAGATGGTCAAATTCATGGCACATGGCTCTTGCAAATAATTCTGTACCTTCAATCTCAAATTCATTCATTTCCTGGTCAAATGCCACAGCCTTCACATAATTGGGCCGGGTCACCGTACCGCACTTTCCGGGCACACTCAGACAGCCTTCGTCGCCGGTCTGCTCTCCGTCGGTGGCAATGATCCTCGGGTTTACAAATACCTGCGGGCCTTCACCGATGTCAATGACCACGATCCGCTTTAATATGCCGACCTGAGGCGCCGCCAGACCCACGCCATTGTTATCATACATCGTATCCAACAGATCTTCAATAAGCTGGCGGATCCTCGGGGTTATATCCTTTACTTCCTTTGCCCGTTTATTCAGGATCGGGTCGCCCTGATAGCGCAAATTTCTTATAGCCATAGTTATCAATCTCCTTCTTTTGTCAAATACAGCCCTTTCGCGACAATTCATACAGGTATTTACATTTACTGTGAAAGTCATCAAGTGGGGGCATAGCTGGGGAAGCTTGCTTTCCCAGCTATGCACATATTTGATGACCCCAAAAGTATGAGGACGGGCTGCCGCAGGCAGCATAAAGTCCGAATACTTTTGGGGCGATTGCGGGAGTGCGGAGCACGGAGCAATCGGCTTTCATGTATAGTGATGATTGGGCCGCCAGGCACAATCATGTCCTTTTACTGCACACGCTCTGGAGCTGCCTCTCTTATTAATACATGGACATGGGGTTTACGTCAAACTGTAAGCTCACATCCTTATTAAGACGGCTTTCCCGCCCGAAAATTTCCATATATTCCCTCGCCGCGATCAAATAAGGGAACTTCTTATTTTTAACATAAAATACCTTGCGGTACGTATCCTTTCCTTTGGATACGGATGCGCTGGCCGGTCCGATAAATTCCATATTTTCCAGGCCAAACTGGCTGCAATAATGTCGGGCGGCCTTTAACAGCTCTTCTATAAATATAGAAGCTTTGTTTTCATCTGTTGACTGTACAAGCACCACCATCATATGTTTTACCGGAGGGTAGCCCAGCATACGCCGGTACAGCATTTCCTGACGGTAAAACTCCTTGTAATCCTGCCGGCTGGCGCAGACAATACTGTAATGCTGTGGATTGTACGTCTGTATGACCACCTCTCCGCCCTTTTCATCCCGGCCGGAACGCCCAGCCGCCTGAGTCAAAAGCTGAAATGTCCGCTCCGCCGCCATAAAGTCATTGGAAAACATGGACAAATCCGCAGCCAGTATGCCCACAAGGGTGACATTTGGGAAATCATGGCCCTTGACGATCATCTGAGTGCCCACAAGGATATCTGCCTCATGGTTTCTAAAGCGCTCAAGTATTTCGTCCATACTGTCCTTTTTCGCGGTGGAATCACGGTCCAGCCGCAGCACCCGCGCCCCGGGAAATTCGTCCATGACCATGCGTTCCACCTTCTGGGTGCCGGTGCCAAAAGCCGCCACATAGGGGGAGCCGCACTCCGGGCAGATCTTCGGCAGTTTTTCCTCATAGCCGCAGTAATGACATTTGAGCCAGCCGTTATTGTGGGCCGTCATGGACACCTCACAGTGTTTACATTTAAATACATGGCCGCAGCTCCGGCACGATACAAAACCGGCGTAGCCCCGGCGGTTTAAAAACAGGATGACCTGCTCATGGCGGGCCAGCCGCTCCCCGATCATTTCCCTGAGCGCGCCGCTGAATATTTTTTTATTTTTCAGTTTAAATTCCTCGCGCAGGTCCACAACCTTCACTTCCGGCAATACACTGCCCGCCTTTGCCCGCTGTGTCAGCTCGTGGAGCCCGTATAGACCGGAAAGTGCCCGGGCATAGGATTCCATCGACGGTGTGGCCGATCCCAGTACCAGCTTTGCGCCGGTCATCTGTGCCCGCCAGGCGGCCACATCCCGGGCGTGAAATCTGGGCGTTGTCTCACTTTTATAAGCGCCGTCATGCTCTTCATCCATAACAATAAGGCCCAGATCCTGAAACGGCATAAATAATGCGGAGCGGGGGCCCACAACGATATCGATATCGCCCCTCTTTGCCCGAAGGTACTGATCATATTTTTCACCGTCGGACAGCCTGGAGTTCATAATGGAAACCCGGTCGCCGAAGCGGCTGTGAAACCGGGAAACCGTCTGGAGCGACAGGGATATTTCCGGGATCAGTACGATGGCCTGTTTACCCTCGGCAATGGTCCGGGCGATCAGCTCCATATAAACTTCTGTTTTACCGCTGCCGGTGACACCGTGGATCAGATGGATCTGATGGGATGTATCGGACCAGATCTGCTCTGCCACGGCGGCCTGCTCCCCGTTGAGCTCCACCGGGCGCCCCTGGGGCGTTAAGCGGCGCCACGGGCTGCGGTATTCCTCCTCGGCCACTTCCTCCACGTAACCGGCATCTATCAGGCTGCGCACGGTGGAGGGGGATATTTTTAAAGTATCCTCAATGTAGGACTGGGTTAGCGTATGGAGCGGCGGCTCGGCGGCTGTTCCACCGCTCTGTCCGGAGATTTCGACGCCGGTGCTCCCGCCGCTCTGTTTAGAGGTTTCGACGCCGGTGCTCCCGCCACTTTGTTTTGCACGCTCGGCAACGAAGTTCCCGCCGCCCTGCTCTGCGGTTTTGCCGATCAGGGCGTCCAGCAGGCGTACCCGCGCCCTGCACCGTTTATTTTCCCGGATCTCATTCAGATAGTTTTCGGCCTCCTGCGGCGGTACGGCCAGCCGGTACCGGCGGCGGACGATGGCTTTGATCTGCTTTTTTACGGGAACTACGGTTTTTAATGCCTGGTTCATGGTGCCGCCATAGACCTTTTTTATTTGCCACGCAAGCTTAATAAGCTGCCCTTCCATGGCCAGCTCGCTGTTGATGACCTGGGTTATGTCCTTTATTTTTTCAATGTCATAGCCGGGCTGGTCGGTAATATTCACCACATAGCCCTTGAGCGCCTTGTCTCCTCTTCCAAACGGGATCATAACCTGGGAACCGATATCCACATTGCCTGCGAGAGACTCGGGGATACGGTACTGGAAAATCCGGTCCAGGTTTCCGGCGGAGATGTCGACGACGATATCTGCATATAAAACAGGCATTTTATCACACCTTAATCTTCTTTAACCTCATTAGTATAACATACACTTATAGGAAATGTAAATTTTAATTTTTTTATTAGGGGGCGGAACATATCGAGGGGTTTTGTAGAGGCTGGGCGGGGGCGGGCCGGCAGGGGCATACGGCTGTTTCACCACTTAAGACAGGCTAAGCGTCCGGTCATTTGCTAAAGGCAATCCTGGGGGAAGGAAGTGAGTATTCTTATTTTTGTTCCGTTTGACGGCTTCCTTCCCCCAGGATTAACGCAAATGCCCGGGCGCTAAGTCTGTCTAAAGCGGCTGTAATGCCGTATGCCCCTGCCGGCCCGCCTCCGCCCAAGACGCCGCACAGCCTCCACAAAACCACGAACGTTTTCTCGGACGAATAAAAAGGATTAAAATCTGTTTGGTGGCCGAATTTTCTTTTACAGTTTGGTACTTATGCATCGTACATCGGAGTCTGAGATAAGCCCTGCGGCACCATGAGCCCCGCTCCAGACTTTGAACCCGGCCGGTGGCTCTGGAAACACTTGCCCGGAACTGGGGCTGTACCTTTGACGGTTCAGTCTGTGTCACTTTGAAAAAGGCTTACGAAGGACTTTAGTGAAACTTAGGCTAAAAAGACAGCAATTCCGGACCAAAATCCGAGCTTACAAGGCCGGATTTTGAGGGCCAAGTTCATCCAAAGTCATAGAGAGTTTGGATGAACATTGGCCCGGTGTCCGGAATTGCTGCCTTTTTAGCCTTAGTTGAACTTAAGCCCGGAGACGGCCTTTTCCAAAGAGGCACAGACTGAACCGTCAAAGGTGCAGCCTCAGTTCCGGGCAAGTGTTTCCAGAACCACCAGTCGGGTTCAAAGCCTGGAGCGGGGCTCATGGTGCCGTAGGGCTTATCGCAAACTCTGTGGCCCCGATTGTGGTTTCGTTACCGAAAAAGGCATTGTAATTTGAACGTAATTCGTTATATAATAGAACTGTTATGTATAACATAACTATGTATAACAATGTATAACAAGTATAAACAAGGAGTTTTGTTTTATGGACAACCAAAGGCTGTTCCGAAGGCTTATTGGATTTTTGGTGATCACCTGTCTTTTGGGGTCCGGATGCTCGGGTGCAGGGGCGGATACGGGGCCCCAAGGAAGCGGCGGGCGAAGCTCCCAGGCGCTGGCGGGTACGATGGCCCAGACGGCGGACGGAAGCGATGAAGCTTTGGCGGATGGAAGCCGGGATAATACGCCGGTCGTATTGGAGGCCCGGGCAGATGGTGCCGTAACTTATGGCAATGAGCTTGTGACCATCGATGCTTCCCATTCGGATGACGGGTATATAATGATTAAATATAACGGAACAAATGAGATGGTAAAAATCCTCATCACTGCACCGGGTTATGACAAGGACTACCAGTACACCTCCCGGAGCAGTGATTTCGAGACGTTTCCTCTGACCGGAGGGAGCGGTACATATAAAATTATCGTATATGAAAGTGTTTCCGTGGAGGAAAAGAAATACTCCCCGATTTTCCAGTTGGAAACAGAATTTACCATCGCGGATGAATTTACACCTTTTCTCTATCCGAATCAATATGTTAATTTTACGAAGGATTCCCAGTCGGTAAAGAAAGGCGCACAATTGGCCGCTTCGGCGGATACGGATCTGGATGTGGTGGCCAATGTGTATCATTATCTTGTGGACAATGTTGTCTACGATACAGGAAAGGCCCAGGATGTGGAGGATAAAAAGATCCGGCTGTATCTCCCCACACCGGATGATACGCTTGATTCCGGCACAGGTATATGCTTTGATTATGCGGCGCTGATGACCACGATGCTGCGCAGCCAGCGTATTCCCACAAAGCTGGTGACGGGTTATGCGGGAACGGTGTTCCACGCCTGGATCAGTACATATATCACGGATGTTGGCTGGATCGACAATATTATCCAGTTTGACGGTAAGTCCTGGACCATGATGGACCCCACGTTTGCGGCCAGTGGAAAAGGCAGCAAGGATACGGAAAAGTTCATATCCGACGGCAGTAATTATACAACTTCCTACTGCTATTAATCTATAAACAGGAAAAGAGGTTTGTTATGCAATTATCAAATACCGAACTGTCTACATTTTTTGACCAGATGGCTATGATCCTCCATGCCGGAATCCCGGCCATTGAAGGTCTGGCGATTATGAAGGAGGACGCCGCATCCAAAGAAGGCGGCGAAATTCTGGACAGCCTTTATACAACGATGGAAGCTACCGGTTTTCTCTATACTGCGATGGAGGATGCCGCAGTTTTCCCGCCCTATGCCACGGAGCTTATCCGTATCGGCGAGCAGACCGGACATCTTGAAAAGGTGCTGCGGTCACTGGCGGTCTACTATACCCGCCAGGAGGACGTGCGCAAAAGCATAAAAAGCGCCGTCTCCTACCCATTGATTATGATCGGGATGATGCTTGTCATTATTCTTGTGCTTATTATCAAGGTACTGCCCATGTTCAACGATGTTTTTGTCCAGCTTGGCAGCGAAATGACAGGGATTTCCCGCTCCGTTATGGATATCGGAATGACACTCAGCCGTTACTCTTTTATCTTTGTTATAGTGCTGGCAGTGATTGCCGCCGCCGTGATTTTTCTCGGATGCACAAAAAAAGGAGCCGCGATGCGCAGCCGTATGGCCTGCCGCTTTTTTGCCACAAAGAAGCTGACCCGCCAGATGGCCGTTTCCAAATTTGCCGCCGGTATGGCACTGACCCTTGGCAGCGGCCTGGATGTGGAGGAAAGCCTGGAAATGACAGGAAAACTGATCGACCATCCGGAAATCTCCAAAAGCATTGATGCCTGTAAAGCGCTGATCGTGGAGGAACAATTGGATTTTTCCCAGGCGCTGGCTAAAACCGGCATTTTCACCGGCGTATATGCCCGTATGGTTTCCATTGGCTACAAAACCGGCGCACTGGACGAATTGATGGATAAAATCGCCTCGGCCTATGAGGATGAGATCGATACACGCATGAACCGGCTGATTTCCATTCTGGAACCTACTCTGGTCGCCATCCTTTCGATCATCGTAGGTATGATTCTGCTGTCCGTCATGCTGCCGCTGCTTGGCATCATGTCCAATATTGGCTGATTAAAGTAACAGTTAAAACAGGTCTGCGTATTTACTGCGCAGTCACTGATTAGAGGTGAAGCGAATGAACCGTTTTGCAAAAAAAAGTATGTCCGGCAATAAAAAAGCCGTAATTCTGCCACTGGCCGGTTTCGTGCTCATCGTGGCCCTATTTTTTGCCGGTGTCAATAAAATTTCCGGCACCAGCGATGCCCAGGCCTACGAGAGTCTTCAAACGGCGCTGCGCCGAAATATGACCCACTGCTATGCCATTGAAGGCCAGTATCCGCCCAGTCTGGAATATATGGAGGAGCATTACGGACTGTCCTACGATAAGGACAAATATTATATTGATTATCAAGTCATGGCGTCAAATATTATGCCAAATGTGACAATCATCAAGCGGGAGGCGGATCAATGAAAACAGACAAACAGACGACGCACATGATCGACTTCCTGTTTACCATCGCGCTTTTTGGCGTTTTTGCCGCCTCCGCGCTGCTGGCCGTCATCATTGGCGCCAATGTTTATAAATCCACAACACAGAATATGTCGGATAATTACAACAACCGGACATCCATGGCCTACATTATGGAAAAAATCCGCCAGCATGACCAAAGCCAGGGTGTCCTGGTTGAGGATATTGACGGCTATACATGTCTTCTGTTCCGCCAGACCTATGACGGTGAAGGCTATACGACCTACATTTATGCGGATAATGGCTGGCTGCGGGAGCTTTTTATCCGTGACAGCCTGGGCTTCTCCCCGGAAATGGGTGAGGCAGTCATTGAAATCCGCGACTTTGACATGAAGCTGGCCGCCCCAGGACTTTATCAGCTATCGCTGGTGGACGCCGATGGACAGCATACTCAAATGTATATTTCTGTGCGCAGTGAATCCGGCAGCGATGACAGTGGCGACGACAGTGGAACCGGCAGCGACACAGGCAGCCATGGCAGCAGAACCGCCAGCGATACAGGCAGCCATGACAGCGGCCATGTGAAGGAGGGAATACAAGCATGAAATACCGTAATTCCAAATCCACACTTTTTCTCATGGTACTGATCATAGCCATCTTATTTTTTGCCGTAACCAGCGCCGTATGCGCACAGATATTCGCAAAATCGCATATACTCAGTACGAAAACCACCCGGCTAAACCATGCGGTAGCCCAGGCCGAAAGCGCTGCCGAAAGCTTTAAAGCCGTCAATGGTTCTCTGGAAGCGATGGCGAAACTATTTCCCGGAGCTGCTCTGGACAAAGACACTTTGACGATCAGCTACGACGCAGACTGGCAGCCGTTCACCGCCGATGTGAAAAACAGTGGTTCTGGTACAGAGGGTATCAGCACAGAGGATACCGGTACAGAGGGTACCAGCACAGAGGATACCCGTGGGGTGCCAACCGGCAGTGACAGGCAGAGTGCCTATGAGCTGACACTCATCCGGCTTATGGATGAGGGCCATTGTGTCCGTGCGCACATCGATGTAACCGTTGCTGGAAGCAGCGATGCGATCTACACACTGGATATCCAAAAATATGTGAAAGGACGATGAGCATGAAAAAGAAATCCCGAATTGGTCTGAATATCGGCACATCCTCCATACTTCTGGTCTTCGTCCTGCTATGCATGGTTACCTTTGCCGCCCTCTCTTTTGTCAGCGCCAACGCCGACTACAAGCTGAGCCAATCCCTGGAAACCCGGACCACCCGATATTATACCGTCTCCAACACCGCGGAACAGCGCCTGTCGGAAATCGAAGATATTTTAGCCGAAGTCAAAACCCGGTCGGCGGACCTTGAAGCTTATAAACTCCAGGCGGCGGAAGCTCTGGCAGCAGACAGCCCCGAAGGTTCCTGGGGAACCCTGCACTGGCAGCTTCCATTTTCGGACACGCAGGCACTGGACGTCGTCTTAAATCTGACAGACCCATTTGAAAGCGGCAGTTATTTTACGGTCAATCGGTGGCAGGTCGTTTCCACAGTTTCCTGGGAAGACGATTCCACGTTGGAGCTGTTTGACGGCCAGTAGGTCACTTTATTTAATTACAAGGAGGCAATCATGGACATTAAAGCTTTACTCACAGATGCAGCAAATATGGGGGCCTCGGACGTCTTTATCGTGGCCGGCCTCCCATTTTCATATAAAGTCAACGGAAAAATCAACAGCATTAACGATATCCGTCTCATGCCTGCGGATACACAGGCGCTTGTGGAGGAAATCTATGAGCTGGCTGATCACCGGGATATGACCACCTTTTCAGAGACCGGCGACGACGACTTCTCATTTTCCATCAAGGGCGTCTCCCGATTCCGGGTCAGCACCTACAAGCAGCGGGGATCTCTGGCCGCCGTGGTACGTATCATCACCTTCCAACTGCCGGACCCGGCAAAGCTTGGTATCCCCGACGCGGTCATCCGCCTGTCCGCCCAAACGAAAGGACTGGTGCTGGTCACTGGCCCCGCCGGCAGCGGAAAATCCACCACATTGGCATGTATTATTGATGAGATCAATCGTTCGCGGGAAAACCATATTATCACCCTGGAGGACCCACTGGAATATCTCCACAGCCATAAAAAAAGTATTGTCAGCCAGAGGGAAATCCTCAGTGATACCCAGTCTTACGTCAAAGCGCTGCGCGCCGCCCTGCGCCAGAGCCCGGATGTTATCCTCCTTGGTGAAATGCGCGACTACGAAACAATTAATGTCGCCATGACCGCCGCGGAAACCGGCCATCTGGTCATCTCCACACTACACACCATCGGCGCGGCCAATACCATTGACCGGATCATCGACGTATTTCCGGCCAACCAGCAGCACCAGATCGCTATCCAGTTATCTATGGTTTTACAGGCTGTCGTTTCCCAGCAGTTAGTTCCCTGCACCGACGGCACTCAGGCTCCGGCATTTGAGATTATGAATGTGAATACGGCCATCCGCAATATGATCCGCGATAACAAAATCCATCAGATCGACGGCACCATCTACTCCTCCGCCACTGCGGATATGATATCCATGGACAACAGCCTGCTGGCGCTTTATAAAAGCGGCCGCATCTCTCAGGCCACCGCCCTGCTTTATGCCACGAACCCGGATATGCTAAAAAGAAAGCTGTAATAAAAGCCCGGCTGCAAAGCTGCGGATTCCTCCCCGGTAAAAGTGCAACTGCCCTAAGTAAGGCAGATCCATCTCAACCGGAACGAAACCCCAGCGATAACAGCCGGGCTTTAAATTATTTATTTATATTTATTAACTGTTTTGAAGTTCAGAGCTGAGCACAAGGTCACTCTTTTCGCGAATATTGTGCGTTTTAAAGTAGGCCTCTTCTTTAGGTATCCATTCCGACAAAAAACGCCCCAGCATATATTCCCCGTTGCGCTCCAACAGTCTTTGCTTTTGAGTCTCCTTATCCAGATCCATAAACAGCTTCAGATCATAAATATCTCCAAAATAGGGATGAAGGCTGTAGGAGCCCTCGATGATCGTCAGCGGCTTTTCGCGAACGGTAACAAGCTTTGTCAGACGCTGCTGCATACAGTCGTAGCGCTGATAATCAAAGACCTGGCGGCGCGTAAGCAAAGGTTTTAGGACTTCTTTTTGGAAACGCTCATAATCCACGTTGCCGCCCACCTCGGTGAGCCTCTCCTGAGTCCTCTGTTCAGGCCGCAGGAAAAAATCATCCACATGGATCTGATTGCAGTCATAGACCTCGCCCAAAAGCCGGCACAAAAAGCTTTTACCGCTGCCGCAGCGCCCATCGATCGCTACAAGTACCGGCCGTCCGTCTGCGTTACGCAGTAAACGGTCCACCCGCTCAAAAACCTCAATATAGCGCATAAAATCCGCGCTGATCACCCGATAAGCCGGTGCGTAAGCCTTCCGGTAAGCCGGTGAATGATGGGTCATCGGGCAGCCGGCCTTCTTATAATCCTCCACATAAGCCCGTACCATACAGGCATCAAAGGGCAGCTCCCCCTGCTCACAAAGCGCCACAAGTTTATCCAGGCGCTGTATGAAAACACTTTTATCCGAATGGACCTGATTCGCCGTATTTACAAAAAAACGGTTAACCGTACTCAGACTTAAATGATTTTCAATCCCGTTAAGATACAGCCGGCCCAATTGATGGCCGATACTTTCATATCTTATCGGTGTTCCCGGCGGCACAGGAGACAGGCGCATACACTCCTTATAAAGCCGGTCAAGGCTCTCACTGCTGTTGGAAATCATATGCCCGCCGCCAAATTCACTCTGATAGATCAGCTTTATAATGTCCTGTATCTCCATCTGGGGATACATGTTTAAATGCTGTAATATTACATCCTTCATTCATCTACTCCATCGATACACAAAAGTGTATCCGCCTGGTACCCGCCTTTAATCCATTACCTTTGCCTTTCTCAAAGCCATGATCAAAACAGGGATAAGTAAGATCTGAATAATGATCCCCGGAATCGCCCCGGTAACCGCTCCGGCCAAAAAAGCCGTAAAAGTAAAACCGCTTTCAAACAATCCCAGACCCGTCATAAGAAATCGTACAATCCCCCAGACGATCCTTCCTGCAATCATAGCTCCGATCAGCGATATGTAGATTGAAGCTGTACCCTTTTTTAACTTATAATATAACAATCCGGTCACCAGGCCGTACACTGCCAGTTCAAAAGCCATGGCTATGGCCGTGTACAGAGGCGGCATGCCAAATAGCATACTGCGCAGTAAGGGCACGATAAAGCCCACTGCCAGCCCATACTGCCACCCGCAGACATAACCGCAGATCAGCACAGGGATATGCATGGGCAAAAGCATGCTGCCAATGCTTGGGATCTGAGCCGTCAAAAACGGCAGGACGATCCCCAGTGCCAGAAACAGAGCCGCCAAAACAAGATTCACAGTTTTACTTTTTTTCATATGTATCCTCCTCATAATAACCTGTAACCGTTCAGAGAAACTAAACGGTTACAAAACCTTTATTTTATGAGAAGAATTATAACGAAAACCCATCAAAATGGTCAAAGCAAACGCACGCAAACGTTTGCTTTAATGCAATCAACCAAGAGCTGCCGCAATGTCCTGCTGCATATCGATCACAGCCTGACGGGAAGCATCTGCAAAGCCTTCCGGTCCAAAGCTCTCATACTTCGGCTGCTTATAAGCTGCGATAATCCCCCTGGAGGAATTGACGATAGCGCCCAGGCCATCCTCATTAAAATAATTGACCAGGTCAGCGCCTTTAGCGCCCTGTGCACCGTAACCGGGTACGAGGATAAAAGCCTTTGGCATCAGCTTGCGGAGCACGGCGCCCATCTCCGGATAGGTAGCGCCAACAACAGCGCCTACATAGCTGTAGCCGCACTGGCCCATATGCTGAGCTCCCCATTCCACAACCTTTTCAGCCACCAGCTCGTAAAGTGGACGGCCATTCACAAGCTGATCCTGGAACTCACCGCTGGACGGGTTGGATGTTTTTGTCAGAATAAACATGCCCTTCTTTTCAGGAATGGCCACATCGATAAATGGCTGTACGCTGTCGGTTCCCATATAAGGATTGATCGTAATAAAATCCTCATCAAAACCATACCAGGTCTTACTTCCCACCGTTGCCTTTCCCAGATGGCCGGTAGCATAAGCACCGGAGGTCGAACCGATATCCCCACGCTTAATATCACCGATCACGAGCAGATCCTTCTCATGGCAGTAATCCAGCGTTTTTTTGAAAGCCATGATTCCCGGAATACCAAACTGCTCATACATGGCGATCTGCGGCTTCACTGCCGGGATCAGATCACAGGTTGCATCTACGATAGCTTTATTAAACTGCCAGATGGCCTCTGCGGCTCCCTCCAAAGTCTCCCCCAGCTCCTTATAAGCCTTCTCTTTAATAAAATCCGGCACATAGGAAAGCATCGGGTCCAGACCCACCTCAATGGGTGCATTTGTCTTTTTGATCTTTTCAATTAATTTATCAATCACTAAAAGTTCCTCCCTTATCTCTTTTCGTTTCATTTCGCAGACATTCAAGACCTTTAAATATTCAAATGTCTTTAACTGCTACTCTATTCTAACAAAAAATGACACAACAGGCAATAACTACTTCAACGCCTTTTCCAGAGTTATCATGGAGTATTCAACCATTTTTTTCCGTTTCTGGGGCGTATACCCGGGAGACATGACCATCTGCAAAAATCCAAGAATGAGAAAATAAACATAGTCACGATCCGTATCCTCCCGCAATAGCCCCTCCTGTTCTAATTTCATCGAAAAAATGTCCATGATGCGGTCAATATATTTCTGGAGCAGCTCACAAATGCGCCCCTGGTCCTGCATTTTCCTGGCCACCGCCGGCGCGTCGCTGACCAGCTTTTTACCCAGGTCAAAAAAGGTTCCCAGACGGCTGCCCTCATCCATCATACCCACCAGAATCAAAAAACAGTCCTCCACAGTTTTTGCCTGCTCCAGGGCACCGGATGTCTCCACCATGATCACATCCAACTGGTAAAACAGCGCCCGGGCGATCATCTCCTCTTTGCTGTCAAAATACTCATAAATCGTTCCCTTACCAATCCCCGCTTCTCTGGCAATATCCGCCACGATCAGTTGAGTCACGTCCTGACCGTCACAGATGAGACGGTTCACCGCCTCATATACTGCAACGATTTTCGGGGATGCATCCAAGCTTTTACGCATCCGGCCCCTGTTCCTCCTTCATCTGTGAATCTGACGCGCCATTTCCATAAATTTCGGGGATGATCTCATTATCCGTCATCGTCTTTTTATCCTCACCATCTTCGGAAATAAGCGTCATATCAATCTTTATCGTATCATCTGTCACTACATTTTTCTTTTCCTTCCGGTTAAAAATATCATAAATGACCGGCACTACAAACAATGTCATAAATGTACCATAGATCAGACCGCCGATGGTTACGATTGCCATTGGCTGGACCATATCACTGCCGGAGCCAAGCCCCAGCGCCATTGTGGACATGGCAAGGATCGTCGTCATCGCCGTCATAAGGATCGGTCTTAAACGGGTCTTACCTGTAAGGATCAGAGCTTCCTTCTTGGGCGTTCCCGCCGCTCTGAGCTGATTGGCATAATCAATAAACACAATACCGTTATTTACAATAATACCACACAGCATGACAAAACCAACCATTGCGATAACACTTAATATATTATTGGTCAAAAGCAGGCTCAGGAAACCTCCGGTAAATGCCAGAGGAATCGTAAACAGCACGATAAATGGAGATAAGAGCGACTGGAACTGGGCTACCATGATCAAATACATGATAATGATACCAAGAGCCAGCAGCTTCACAAGCTCCTGAACAGCCTCCTGCGTCGACTCATCCTCGCCGGAAAACTCCAGTGTATAGCCATCCGGCAATTCATAATCCTTCAACACGTTTTTAAATTCGCGGGCCACCAGTGTGGCATTGTGTGTTTCATCAATGCCGCTGGATACGGAAATGTAACGCTGCTGCGCATCACGCCGTATGGACGCCAGACCTGTATCATCAGTAAATACGGCAATTTCGGACAATGGCACTTCCACGCTCTCACCCTGGGCATTGGTCGTTTTCAGGATCACATCCTTTAAATCCTCCCGGCTCATAGTGGAATCCGCCTCATCGATCACTGTAATCGCGTACTCTTTATTATTATCTGTAATGGTTGTCGCCGATGTAGGCGACTTGATCATCGCCGCAAGCTGCTGATACACCTGGGCCACGGTCAGCGAATGAAGCATGGCTTTTTCTTTATCCACAGTCACCCGCAGCTCCGCTACCGGATGCTCCTGGCCGTTGGACACCTCCACAGTACCTGGAAGCTTTTCCAGCTCAGCCGCCAGGTCATCAGCAATGGCTTTTAATGTATCGATATCCCGGCCCTTGATCATAACACTGATGCCGGAGCCGCCCAGCGCAGACATATCCATGGTCGAACCGCTGGCCGTCACCTCACAGTCCAGATCCGCCATCATATCCTCGATCTGTGCGGCCACCGCCTTACTTGTGGCTTTCTTATCCTCCTTGAGAATGACATACATCGTCGCATTATCCGTGGCAGCGGCGGATGCAGAGCCCATCATACTCAGGGATGAGCCAGCCATAACACCCACATGATCCACATCCTCCATGGACAATATCCGGTTCATCACCTCATCCGCCATGGCTGAGGTCTTGTCCAGAGGTGTATCCTCCTCCATCTTAATAGAGACGGAAATCTGTGTACTGTCCATATCGCCCATAAATTCCATACCCTTGGAAAGCACGCCCACGATACTTCCCACAAACAAGACAAGGACAATAGCAATAACAACAATCTTATATTTCAAAGCCCAGCGCAGCGCCCGTCCGTAGCCATTGATCACCTTATCAAACAGTCCGTGCTTGCGCTCCTTTGTTTTATCCAGTATTCTGGACGAGATCATGGGAACCACTGTCAGGGCCACAATCAGACTGGCCAGCAGCGAATAGGCAATGGTCAGCACCAGGTCCATAAATAACTGCTTTGTAATACCTTCCACAAATATGATCGGCGTCCATATACAAATCGTCGTCAGCGTGGAAGCGATAATTGCGCCGGTCACCTGCTTGGCGCCCTGGATGGCCGCCTTATGAGCCGGTACGCCCAGATGCCGGAGCCTGTATATATTTTCAATAACGACAATGGAGTTATCCACAAGCATACCTACGCCCAGGGCCAGACCTGACAATGAAATAATATTCATCGTCACTCCAGAGAAATACATCAGCGCCAGGGCAAAAACCACGCTGACCGGTATGGATATGGCAACCACCGCCGTCGGTTTAATATCTTTAAGGAAGAAGATCAATATGATGATCGCCAGGATACCGCCAATGATCAGATTGCTCAATACGGATTCAATCACCATGTCTATGTAAACGCCCTGGTCCATGAGCGCTGTCATGCTCAGTCCATAACCGGCCACCTTGTCACCGGACATATACTTGCGCACCAGCTTGGCCACATCGGCTGTGGAGAAGTCCGTCTGCTTTTCAATGGACAGCAGAACGGCATTTGCCCCGTCCATCTTCGCATAAATATCCGCGGAGTTATCGGTGACAACCACGTCGGCCACATCTTTCAGATGGACAACGCCCAGATCCTGGTCCGACAGATCCATAAGTACGAGATTTTCAGCTTCCTCAAGACTGAGTACCTTGTCGCCCACGCGGACCATGTAGGAGATGCCCTCTTCCGTAACATAGCCGGCCGGCATGGAGAAATTCTGCGCGGTCAGGATATTCTTAACCATATCCACCGTCAGCACATTGCTTAAATCCGAACTGTCAAGCGTCGATTCCTTTGTGCTGTCCAGTTGGCTCTGAGACTGTTCAAGCTGTGTTTCTCCCATGGACATTTTCGCTTCTGCAACGCTCATCTCTACGGTCGCCAGCGCTTTGTTTTTGCTGAGCTGCGCCGCTGCCTGGGCAAGTGTCGTCTTTCCTGAGGCAACCTGTGCCTCAGCCTGGGCAATGGCAGCTTTTCCCTGTTCGATTGCCGCCTTGCCATCTGTGATCTGTTTTCTCAGAGCATCCATCGATTCCTGCTGTGATTCAAAGACAGCTTTCAGCGCCGCCAGCTCTGCCAGCTTTGATGCCACACCGGATGACTGTTCAGCAAGGGTTCCAAGCTGCTCATCCACCTGTGCCAGCTCTGTGGGATTATCGTTCCTTCTCTGGTCGACTGCGGCGATCTGGGCATTCACGCCTTCCAGCAGGCTGCCTGGACCTGCAAGCTGGCTGTTCTTATCTTCCTCCGTCAGGTCAGGATTATTTTTGATCTGTTCGATCTCCGCTTCAAGCTGAGCTTTTTGCTCGACTAATGCATCATAAGCTGCCTTACCGGCATCCGACTCCAGGGCCGCCTTTTCCGCCTCAAGCTCCGCTTTTTTGGCCGCCAGGTCCGATGCCTGCTGCGCATACTGTGCCGCCTGCGCATTGAGCTCCGCTTCCTGATTTTTTAAGGACTGGTACTCCTCCTCGGCCTTGGTGAGAATACTTTCCATCTGGAGCAGCTCGGCTTCCTTCTCTGCGAGCTGAGCTTTCTGGATAGCGATCTCATTTTCACCCTTTGATAATTCGGACTGGGCGCCGCTGATCTGCGCTTCTGCATTGGCAAGCTGCGAAGCTGCATTATCCTTTGTGCTGTCCAACTGTTCTTTGCCGCTGCTCAGCTGATCCCTTGCATCATCCAGCTCCTGCTGTGCCTCGTCGAACTTTTCATTGATCTTATCCTTAAACTTTTTATTCAGCGCTTCTACCCGGTCTTCACGGATGATCACCTGGACCGATTCCTCCAAAAGTCCGGATGCGCTCACACTGGCCACACCGTCGATACTTTCAATATCGGCTTCCACATAGCTGCTGACCATATCTGACACCTGAGCGGTCGTCATTCCCTCACCGGACACAGCCACCATCATCACAGGAAGCATACTGGGGTTCATCTTCATAATGATCGGACTTCCCACCGTATCCGGCCAGTAGGACTCCAGCATGTCCAGGCTCTCCCGCATCTCAATAGTCACAGCGTCCATGTTGGCGCTGTTATTAAACTCCAGAACAACCATGGAATAATTCTCGCTGGATGTGGATGTAATATGCTTAATATTACTTACAGTGGCCATGGACGATTCGATGGGCTTGGTTACAACCTCCTCCACCTCCTCAGGGCTTGCGCCCCCGTAGGTCGTCATCACCATGGCATATGGCAGATTCATGCTTGGCAGCAGATCTGTCGAAAGATTTGTAAATGCCATATAGCCCATAATGAGCACGATGATCACACCGACCACCACGGTAAATGGCTTTTTTACGCTAAATCGTGACATCTTCTATATCCTCCATTGATTTCCGTCCGACCGGTCGGTCGGAACGATGTTATATAAAGTATACGCCCGGGGTTACCCGGGCGTCAAATTAAAAAAGTATAAACTTTACTGTTTATAGCAACGAGCACGTAAGCGCCTGTATTTCAGGCGCTTACTATTTTTTATTGTTCTGCAAATTGAAGATTATAAAGACCGGCATAGATTCCATCCTGCTCCATGAGCTTTTTATGACTGCCGGACTCGGCAATTCCGGTTCCGGTAAGCACAAGGATCTTTTCCGCATTTTTGATCGTTGACAAGCGGTGGGCAATGACAAAGGTGGTCCTGTTTTTCGCCAGCTTTTCCAGCGACTCCTGCACCACATGCTCGCTCTCATTATCTAGAGCCGACGTAGCCTCGTCAAAGATCAGGACCGGAGGATTTTTCAAAAATACCCGGGCAATGGACAGACGCTGCTTCTGTCCTCCGGAAAGCTTCACACCCCGCTGGCCGATATTCGTGTTATAACCTTCCGGCAGTTCCATAATAAATTCGTGGGCATTGGCATTTTTCGCCGCCTCGATCACCTCATCATCGGTGGCTTCCGGCCGCCCGTAACGGATATTGTCGATCACCGTGCCAGCAAATAAATAAACGTCCTGCTGCACCATACCGATATTATCCCGCAGAGATTTTGTCGTAATATCCCTCACATCTTTGCCGTCCACCCGGACCGAGCCCTGAGTTGCTTCAAAAAACCGGGGGATCAGATTACAAAGTGTCGTTTTACCTACGCCGGACGTTCCCACAAGGGCAATATATTCACCGGCCTTCACATCCAGATTAATATTTGACAGCACATATTCATTGGCATCGGCATACTTAAAGCTGACATTATCAAATGTAATATCGCCGCGGACATTCTCAAGCGCCACTGCGCCGGGCTTATCCTTGATCTCCGGATCAACCGCGAGAATCTCAAGAAAACGTTCGTAACCGGTAATGCCCTCCTGGAACTGCTCTGTAAAGTTGATCAGCTTCTTCACCGGGTCCGTCAGATTGCTGATATAAAGCAGATATGTGAGCAGATCTGTCACCTTAACATCGCCTCCGGCCATGAACAGCGCCCCGGCCACGATAACAACCACTGTGATCAGTGTCGTAAATGCGGTAAGCCCTGAATGAAAGCCGGCCATATAACGATAGGAATTGCGTTTGCTTTCCACATATTCATCATTATTCTTTCCAAACTTTTCAATCTCAATGGCCTCATTGGCAAAGGACTTGACCACGCGTATACCGGACAGGTTGTCCTCAATGGTGGCATTGATTTCCGCCTGCTTCACCCGGTTTTTCTTATACGCCCGGTTGAGCAGGATATTAAAGCCATAGGCAAAAATCAGCATTGGCGGCACAAAGGCAAAGACGATCAGCGTCATCTTCACGTTAATACGCATAAGGATCACAAAAGCACCGATAAATTTGATCAGTGAAATGATAATATCCTCCGGGCCGTGATGGAACAGCTCCGTAATGTTAAATAGATCGTTTGTCAGACGCGACATGAGCTGTCCGGTCTTCTGGTTATTGTAAAAACCAAAGGACAGCTTCTGGAAATGCTCAAACAGCTCATTTCTCAGATCATGCTCCATGTAAACACCCATGGAGTGCCCCTTATATGTAATAAAATAATTACATGCAAATTCGATCAGTATCAGGCCCACAAACACAAGCGCCAGCTCCAGGATCACCTTTATGGCAGCATCCGGAGCGTAATTTACCAGGACTGTGTTGGTAATGTAGCGGATGAGCAGCGGATAAACAAGCGATATGGCGGCCACCACAAGCGCACAGAACATATCCATCAAAAACAGCCCCATATAAGGCCTGTAATAGCTGAAAAACTTTTTACCCAATACTCTTTGCTTTTTTCCCTTCGTTTTATTTTCCATAGCTTCCTCCCTCTTTTGTCTCATTCAAAAATAATATCGGCGGATCGGTCACCTGCCGGCGCATCAGCGCGATTCTTATTATTGTAACTCATTTAATGGGAAATTTCCAGACGCAAAATATGAAATTGATAGATTTCATTGCTTTTTATGGATATATCAGGTAAAATAAATTTTGCATAAAAATCAAACACCCCGCAGCAGGCCGCTAGTACAGCATTGCATTGATGCGAAATTAATGCAATGCTGTACCAGGGTCAGGCAGACTTGACTTTGGCTCGTTGCTCGCGGAAATAAATACGGCACAGGCGTCACCGTTTCGCGGAACAAAACGGTGACGTACCGGCTGTTTAAATAGGAGTTTTAAGATGATACTGAATGTAAAAGACTTAAGCCACGGTTTTGGCGACCGGGCTATTTTTTCCCATGTGTCTTTCCGCCTGCTCAAGGGTGAGCATATCGGCCTTGTGGGGGCCAATGGCGAAGGCAAATCGACCTTTATGAATATTGTCACTGGTCATCTCATGCCCGATGAGGGTACAGTGGAGTGGGCCAAAAATGTCCGTGTCGGCTACCTGGACCAGCATACGGCGCTGGAAAAGGGCATGACCATCCGTGACGTTTTGAAGTCCGCTTACGGCTATTTATTTGATATGGAAGAAAAGATGAACACGATCTGTGATAAGATGGGGGAAGCCGACGAGGATACGATGGCTTCCATGCTGGAAGAACTGGGCACGATCCAGGATCTGCTTACCCAGCACGATTTCTATATGATCGACGCCAAGGTGGATGAGATCGCCAGAGCCTTCGGCATTGACGCCATCGGTCTGGACCGGGATGTGACCGACTTAAGCGGTGGGCAGCGCACGAAAATACTACTGGCAAAGCTGCTTCTGGAAAAACCGGATATCCTGCTTTTGGATGAGCCCACCAACTATCTGGACGAACAGCATATCGCATGGCTTACACGCTACCTCAATGATTATGAAAGTGCGTTTATCCTCATTTCCCATGATATCCCGTTTCTAAACAGCGTGGTCAATCTCATTTATCACATGGAAAATCAGGAGTTGAACCGCTATGTGGGCGACTACGACCATTTCCAGGAGGTCTACGCCGTTAAAAAGGCGCAGCTTGAGGCCGCCTATAATAAACAGCAGCAGGAAATCAGCGAATTGAAGGATTTTGTGGCCCGCAATAAAGCCCGGGTAGCGACCCGGAATATGGCCATGTCCCGGCAGAAAAAGCTGGATAAAATGGATGTGATCGAGCTGGCCAGAGAAAAGCCAAAGCCGGAATTTAATTTTAAACAGGCCCGTGCTTCCGGCAAGCTGATCTTTGAGACAAGCGACCTTGTCATCGGCTATGACGAGCCCTTATCCCGCCCTATCAACGTGCGCATGGAGCGCGGCGAAAAGATTGCGCTCATCGGCGCCAACGGCATCGGAAAAACCACACTGCTCAAAAGCATCCTTGGTCTGATCCCTGCGTACAGCGGCAAAGTCACATTGGGCGACTACTTATATAAAGGTTATTTTGAACAGGAGGTCAAGGGCGATAACCGCACGACCTGTATCGAAGAAATATGGAACGATTTCCAGTCCTGGACCCAGTATGAGGTCCGCTCCGCCCTGGCCAAATGCGGCCTGACCACAAAGCATATCGAAAGCCAGGTCCGCGTTTTAAGCGGCGGTGAGCAGGCCAAGGTCCGCCTGTGCAAGATCATCAACACGGAAACTAATGTCCTTTTGCTGGACGAGCCGACCAATCACCTGGATGCGGACGCCAAGGATGAGCTTAAACGGGCCTTAAAGGAGTACAAAGGCACCATACTGCTCATCTGCCATGAGCCGGAATTTTATCAGGATATCGTTACCTCTGTGTGGGATTGCAGTGAATGGGCTACTAAATTATAGGAACGTATACCTCCAGGCATACGAAAAGAGGGCTGCCATGCGACAGCCCTCTTTTCATATATCCTTCGGAATTATTCGTCGTAATCGTCGTCATCCAGACCTTCGTCCTCGTCCTCATCGCTCTCCTTCTCGTCGTCGAAGAGATCTTCCTCATCATCCTCCAGAGCCACTTCAAGCACTTCATTGGATAATCCAAGGATTTTTTCATCATCCTCATCGGTGTCATCCACACCCATGATTTTTACCTTTCCCCGATATAACTCATCAACAGCCACAGAAAGCGGCTTTTTGCCCCGGTCATCAACCATGGCGTCATCGCCGGCAATAAGCTGACGGGCACGTTTGGCGGTAGCGATCACGATGGAGTAGCGGCTCTGTACAACAGGCTGCTCGCCCTCCTCTACCTCACTGTTTACAACAGCCATTAAATCTGTATAAGATGGATGCAACATAAATTTATTCTCCTTTCACAAATGTGTTAAGCTCCTGTGTCAATGCTTCTATAAAATCACCACGGCGCGGCACCCGGTCTCGTTCATTGGTTATGATCTCATGGATCTCGCCGGTAGCACGTTCCACCTGGTCATTAACGACAACATAATCATAATCCTTCATAAATACAGCTTCCTCAGCCGCGCGTTTAAGACGGCTGTATATCTGCTCCTGTGTCTCCGTCGCCCGGTTGCGCAGCCGCTCCTCCAGATCCGACGCCTTTTCGGGGGCTACAAAAATCAACAAAGCTTCCGGATACTGCTCCTTCATCTTCAAAGCGCCCTGCATCTCGATCTCCAGGATCACGTTGATCCCCTGACTCAGCTTATCCAGTACAAACTGCTTTGGCGTACCATAGTAGTTATCCACATAGCAGGCATATTCTAAAAGCTGTCCTTCCAGGATCATGGCTTCAAATTTTTCACGGCTTGTAAAAAAATAGTTTACACCGTCCACCTCTCCGGTTCTGGGCGCCCGGGTGGTGGCTGATATGGATAAGCAATAGTCGTCCGGATATTTATCCAGCAGCCGGGCAACGATCGTTCCCTTGCCCACACCGGAAAATCCGGAGATTATGGTTAAAATTCCCTGTTTCTTCATATCTCATTCATCCTTTGCTAGAGCGTGTTTGTAAATTACTTCCCGCCATCTGAGGTTTGCGTCAGCGCCTGGTGGCTTTCCATACGGCTGGAAATCGTCTCCGGCAGCAGCGCGGATAAAATTATGTGGCCGTCGTCCATGATCATCACGGCGCGGGTCCTGCGGCCCTGAGTGGCATCGATAGCCTGTCCGCCGTCCTTGGCGTTTTGCACCAGACGCTTGATGGGCGCCGAATCCGGACTGATAATGGCTACGATCCTTGCGGCATTGACAATATTGCCAAAACCGATATTCACTAATCCGGCCATAGATATCCTCCTACTCGATATTCTGCACCTGCTCGCGCACCTTCTCGATCTCTGTTTTCAGATCGATGGCACAATTGGAAAGTGTCAGGTCGTTGGATTTGGAAAGCGTCGTATTGGCCTCACGGTTCATTTCCTGGGCAATGAAGTCCAGCTTACGGCCCACACCGCCGCCCTCATTCAACGTAGCTTTCATATTTTCAATATGGCTCTTTAAACGGACAAGCTCCTCATCCACACAGATCTTATCGGCGAAAATGGTCACTTCTGTAAGAATACGCGCCTCATCCAGTGTATTATCGCCCAGCAGCTCCTCCACCTTGGCTTTGAGCTTCTGCTGATATTCCTTTACGATTTCCGGTGAGCGCTCCTCAATAAAGGCCACCTTTTCCAGCATACCCTCCAGCTTGCAGATCAGGTCCACCTTCAACTGCTCGCCCTCAGCGATCCGCGTCTCCACAAAGCGCCGGCAGGCAGTCTCGATCACACCTTCCAGCAGCTTCCACAGCTCCTCCTCGTCAATACTCTGCTCCTCCAGAGTAAAGACGTCCGGATATCTTGAAAGGGAGGTCACAGTCACATCGTCGGTTATTTGAAACTGCTCCTGCATCATCCGAAGCTTTTCCATATATTCGCCGGCCAGCTCTTTATTGTATTTCAGGCATACATTGTGCTCGGTATAATCCTCATAAGTAATGAATACATCCACCTTACCCCGCTGGATATATTTTTTCATCAGGTTACGGATAGTGGACTCAAAAAAGCTGAGCTTCTTGGGCATCTTGATATTGATATCGCAATATCTGTGATTGACCGCCTTCATCTCTACGATGATCTTCCGGTTTTCATCGGCCACTTCGCACCGGCCAAAACCGGTCATACTTTTAATCATTGGGTCACCTGCATTTCTTGAAAAGTCTTTATTATCATTCATAGTTATCCTTTTGCATACGACTGCTATCTTATAACTATCTAAAACATTATAAATGAAATTGCCGGGTACGTCAATCACTTCTTTGTTTAAGCCATTTTAAACGATATGGCTCCCAAAACAGGTGACTTTTCCCCGTTTATCTGGTAAAATAGGAATTGCGCTAAAATATGAATCGCGCTAATGTGCGAGCAGGTCAACGATTTCCGTTGGAAATCCCTGACAAAAGATGAATCGCGCTGATGCGCGAGCAGGTCAACGATTTCCGTTGGAAATCCCTGACAAAAGATGCGCATTAGAAATTTACCAAAAGGAGTAATTACAATGGCATTTGACGGACTGGTCATCGCAAATCTGGCCCATGAATTTAAAGAGGCCCTGTGCGGCGGCCGTATCAGTAAAATATATCAGCCGGAAGGCGACGAACTCATACTGACGATTAAAAATAACCGCACCAACTACCGGCTGCTCATTTCAGCCAGCGCTTCTCTCCCCCTGATCTACCTGACGGAGGAAGCCCGCACCAACCCACTCACCGCACCGAATTTCTGTATGCTTTTAAGAAAGCATCTTTCTGGAGGAAAGCTGCTGGATATTGTGCAGCCGGAGATGGAGCGTATCCTACGATTTGAGATCGAGCATCTGGATGAAATGGGCGACACCTGTGTGAAATACCTGATCGTGGAGCTTATGGGCAAGCACAGCAATATTATTTTCACCCAGCCCGACGGCATGATCATTGACAGCATCAAGCACATTTCCCTCAATGTCAGCTCTGTGCGCGAGGTATTGCCCGGCCGGGAATACTTTATCCCGAAAACGATGGAGAAAAAAAATCCCCTGACCGTCTCCCGGGAGGAATTTGGCGATTTTGTGCTCACACGGCCCAGCAGTACATCCAAAGCGATCTACACCGCCCTTACAGGCATCAGCCCCATAGCTGCCACAGAAATCTGTCACAGGTGCGGCATTGACGGCGACCGCAGCACAGATACCCTTGACGCTGCCGAAAAAGATTCGCTTTATACTGGCTTTGAAGCCTTTATGGACCTGATCCGGGAGCACCGCTTCACCCCAAATATCGTTTACCGGGGTGGTGAGCCTGTGGAATTTTCCTGCGTACCCCTGACCTGCTATGGCGATCTTAAAACCGAAAGCTTTACTTCCATGTCCAAGCTTTTGGAAACTTATTACGCCATGAAAAACACCATCACCCGTATCCGCCAGAAATCCTCAGATCTGCGCAGAATCGTTAACACCGCACTGGACCGGAGCCGTAAAAAATACCAGCTCCAGTTAAAGCAGATGGAGGATACGAAAAAACGGGATAAGTATAAGGTTTACGGCGAACTGATCAATACCTACGGCTACGAGCTGGAGCCGGAAGCCAAAGCTTTAACCTGTCTCAACTACTATAACGGCGAGGAGATCACTATTCCTCTGGACCCGCAGCTTTCTGCCCGCGAAAATTCGGTTAAATATTTTGATAAATATAATAAGCTTAAACGGACCTATGAAGCTCTGGAAAAGTTCACCGTGGAGACAAAAGATGAGATCGACCATCTGGAATCCATCAGTACCGCGCTGGATATCGCGCTTTATGAGGAGGATCTGGCTCAGCTCAAGGAGGAACTGATCGAATACGGCTATATCCGCCGACACGCCCCGGGCAAAAACGGCCGCCAGCGAAAAATCACAAGCAGGCCTTTTCACTATATATCCTCCGATGGCTACGATATCTATGTCGGAAAAAATAATTTTCAAAATGAGGATCTGACCTTTAAGGTAGCCACAGGCAATGACTGGTGGTTCCATGCCAAAGGGATCCCGGGCTCCCATGTGATCGTCAAGGCCGGCAATGATCAGCTTCCGGACAGGACCTTTGAGGAGGCCGCCCGCCTGGCCGCCTATTACTCCAAAGGCCGGAGCGCAGATAAGGTGGAAATTGATTATATCCAGAAAAAGCATATAAAAAAGGTTACCGGAGCCAAGCCCGGATTTGTTATTTACCACACAAACTACTCGATGGTCATCGAACCCAAAATTGATGCGATCAAAATGGCCTGAAGGTTTGGTGCCGCCGGGGCTAAATCCCCGCGGCCCCTTCATTTTTTTCAAAAACATAATCCGCATATCGCTGAAGCAGCTCTTGTCGGCTGCTTTTTGCGATGGGCACACGGCTTCCGCCGATCATAACAAAATCACGGTCTTCTATATAATCCACCTTTTCCATATTGATCAGACAATTGCGGTAGCAATTGAGAAAATTCGGATAGGGCTTTAAGAGCTCATAAAAATCCGCAAAGGGCATGTAACAGCGCAACATCCTGTCCTTTAAGTAAATCTGTATATAGTGATTATAGTAATCCGTATATATAATATCGGAAACAAGCACATTGGTATAAATGCGGCCCTCCTTAATGCGAATATGACTGCGGGCTTTTTCCAGATGCTTACAACACAGATTCATCGTATTTTCCAGCTTTTCATAAGTAAACGGCTTTAACAGATAGTCAAAGGCCCGTACCTGATAGCTCTCCACCGCATGGTCCGTACTCTGGGTCGTAAATATGATCGCGCAGCTGCTGTTCTGGCTGTGCAGCCGGCGGGCCGCCTGCATCCCCACATCTCCGCTGTTTTCTATGTATATGTCAATAAATGCAATATCGAAGTTTTCTTCCTCAAATGCCGCCAGAAGTGCCTTATCATCGGAAAATTGCCGGATCTGAGTCGTTCCCGGCTCCAAATTCATCTGACAATATCGCGAAAGCATGGCTTCCAGCCCCCGGCGGCACTCTGCATCATCTTCAAGAATTGCAATATTCATCATTTGTTCCTCCTGCTGCTAAATTCTTTTGTCTCACACAGATGTCTCAAAACATCAAAACAGGCAAGCTCTCCGCCGTTTGATTCGGAGGACTTGCCTGATCGTTCACTTATAAGCCCTGGGAAATGGCTGCTCTAATACGTCAATACTCAAAGCATGCGGTACAGATCCTCATACCTGCGGGCAGAATTATTCCAGGAATAATCCTTTGCCATGCCGCGGTCGATCATCTTGTTCCACTCCCGCTTCTTATTATAAAATACGGATTTGGCGTAGTTGATCGTATTGAGCATTTCGTGAGCATTGTAATTGGCAAAGCTAAAGCCTGTGCCAGTGGATTCATATTCATTATATGGCTCGACCGTATCTTTAAGGCCGCCGGTTTCCCGGACAATGGGAACGGTGCCGTAACGCAGGCTCATAAGCTGGCTCAGGCCGCACGGCTCAAACAGGGACGGCATCAAAAATGCGTCACAGGCCGCGTAAATCTTATGGCTGCGTTCATTGGAATAGAATATGTTCGCGGAAACCCGATTCGGGTATTTCCATGCAAAGTAGCGGAACATATTTTCATACTTGGCGTCGCCGGTGCCGAGGATAACAAACTGTACGTCATCCGCACAGATCTGGTCCATGACATAATCCACAAGATCCAGCCCCTTCTGGTCCGTCAGACGGGATACAAGGCCGATCATAAATTTGTCGCCGTTAACCTCCAGGCCCAGCTCCTCCTGGAGCGCACATTTGTTTTTATACTTTTCCTTGCGGAAGGTGATAGCATTATAGTGGTACGGAATCATCGGGTCGGTTTCCGGATTATATTCTTCATAATCGATACCGTTGACAATACCGCACAGATTATTGCTTCTGGCACGCATCAGACCGTCCAGACGCTCCCCATAAAATGGCATCTGTATTTCACCGGCATAGGTTTCGCTGACCGTGGTCACATAATCGGCGTAAACAATACCACCCTTTAAGTAATTCGCATCCTTGTAGGCCTCAAGCTTGTCCGGCGCGAAAAGGTATTCCGGCAGACCGGTCATACCCATGATCGTCTTCGGATCCCATGTGCCCTGGAACTTCAGATTATGAATGGTCATAATCGTCTTAATATTCCAGAAAAAGTCACCGTGGCAGAAGCTGTCCTTCAAATATACAGGCACAAGTCCGGTCTGCCAGTCATGGCAGTGGATGATATCCGGATGAAAACCGATCAGCGGCAGGCAGGAAAGCGCAGCCTTGCTGAAATAGGCAAACTTTTCCAGATCCCACAGACCGCCTTCATACGCCTGATCTCCGGAAAAATAATGCTCATTGTCAATAAAATAAAAGGTGATGCCATCAAGCTGCATCTCAAGGACGCCGACATACTGGTTCTGCCAGCCAATATCCATATAAAAATGCGTCTTGTACTGCATCTGGCTTTTGTACTTATCCGGTATTACGCGGTATTTAGGAAGAATGACACGGACATCAAATTCCTGCTTATTAAATGCTTTCGGCAGAGAACCGGCTACGTCGGCCAGTCCGCCTGTCTTTATAAAAGGTACTGCTTCAGATGCTACGAATAATATATTTTTCATCTTATTGAATTCCTCCCATACCTGAATTATCTTTTATGCATTTTGCGGCTGAGCATTCCTATATGATGTGGCTCAACGTTAGAATCAGTATATCACAATTTTATGCATATTAAAAGATATTTCTTTAGTTTTATCTGTTTTTTTATGTAAAATGACTATGGTTTACGGGATTTATCTGAGGCTGAAAGTACCTTCTAGGCGCGCTTTTTATAGTCTAAACGTATTTTATCGGATATCAGAGCTATAAATTCGGAGTTGGTCGGCTTGCCTTTGCCGGTGTTGATCGTATAACCAAACAGATCGTCAATCGTATCCATTTTCCCCCGGCTCCAGGCCACTTCGATGGCATGGCGGATCGCCCGCTCCACACGGCTCGGCGTCGTCTTATTCATTTTAGCAATGGTCGGATACAGCACCTTTGTGATGGAATTGATAACCTCACGGTTGTCCACCGACATAATGATCGCATCCCGTAAATACTGGTAGCCTTTAATATGGGCGGGTACACCAATCTCATGGATGATATTGGTAACATCCGTTTCCAGATTTTTTTCCATGGCCTCCCTGGGCGGCTGCGCCGGTGTACCAGGCCGCATGGCCGCGGCCTTTTGGGATTTAGAAAGGGATACCTGCTTGATTTTATTGATGACCACATCATTGTCGAACGGTTTCATAATATAGTAGACGGCGCCCTGACTAAAAGCATCCTCCGTGATACTTTCCTTGCCAATGGCTGATATCACGATAAATGCAGGATGCTTCTTTAACGTCGTATCTTTATTCACCCGCTGCATCACGCCCAGCCCGTCCAGCTTAGGCATGATCAGGTCCAGCAGGACAATATCCGGTTCCTGCTCCTTGATCACTGAAAGAGCGGCTATGCCGTCGGACGCTTTACCTACAACCTGGATGCTGTCATCTGTTTTTAATATATTGTCAAGCAAATGAACCATTCTTTCATTGTCGTCAATAATTGCAACATTAATCTTACTCATAACGAAATCCTCCTCTTTTTGTTATGAGTATTATATTTTCCCCCGTGCTTTTTCGCAAGAATCAATGGTCGCATATTTCGCCACTGTCTGGGAACAATTTCCAAAAGCCACAAAAGATAAGAAGCGGTTTCTTTAGTTCGTGTCGGCATATGTCGAAATATCCTTCATGCCTGCCAGCATATTTTCAATAAAAATACCGTAGCCTTTTGCACAGTCGTTTAAAAAAACATGGGTCGTCACGCCGACAATTTTTCCATCCTGCAAAATAGGACTGCCGCTCATTCCCTGAATGATCCCATTGGTTTTAGAAAGCAGCTCCTTATCGGTAATTTCAATAACAAAATCCTTGTTGTCCTGCCGGCTGTTATAATCGATACTGTTAATATTGATCTCATAATCCTTCACAGTTCCATCCACACAACAGCGTATCTGTGCCTTTCCCACGTGCATATCCTGTTTAAAGCCCACGTTGAGCGCTTTACTGTCGTCATAGCGCCATTCATTGGCCGCCTGCAAATGTCCGAATATGCCGGAATTTGTATTTTTGACAATGGAGCCCAGACGGTTATTCTGACTATAATAGATGGTTCCCACCATCTCCCCCGGACTGCCGTCCTCGCCTTTGACAATGGAACGGACCTGCGCCGGATAAAGCGAACCGCCATTAATATCGATGAGCAGGCTTGTGTCCACATCAGTGATTCCATGGCCCAGAGCGGCAAAATTATTGTTTTGATCCACAAAACTCAACGTACCAATGCCCTGAGTATCATCCCGGATCCATATACCGGCCTTATACTCACCGCCAGCCTCCATCACAGGGATGACCTGAAGCTTGATCTGCTGATTATCCCGAAGCACCGTCAGCATCATCGGTTCCCCCTGGCTCTCCCGGACGAGCTGGGTCATATCGGAAATATCCGACACGTGTATGCCGTCGATTTCCAATATATAATCGCCGGATTTAATGATCCCTTTAGCCGGCTCCACACTGGTGCCGGTGCTGTCCGTGATCTTTCCGGTACCAAGCACCATGACGCCGTTGGTTTTAATATGGATGCCCACCGGTGCGCCCACCGGCATAACTCTGGCTGGGTCCACAGCCTCCACATTGATCTTTTTTAAGGTGATCCCCATAAATTGAAGCTGGACCTGGTAGTTTCCTGATTGTGATAGCTGCACTGAAAATGGGGAGCTTAAATCCAGTGTCAATTCCTCATGGGAAAGCGGCTGCCGGTCTATGGACACCACACTCACGTCGTCCACATGCGCCCGGGCCACAAACGGAAGCTCCAGGTCAAATGCCGATTCGGTTCCGACCTCCACTTTTAATACGTCCGGCAATTTACTGTCCAATAAGTAATAGCCGTAGACAAAAATGCCAATAATATTGATAATCAGTAAAAACAATAAAAATCGCCGGTATTTGTTTTTACCTGCCGAAGCTTTCATGGATGGCGATAACCCATGATCCTGACAGGATTCCTCGTTATTTATTTTCATGGCTCTCATCCTTTCACATAGTCCACCCGGCTGACGCCGGGTCGCGGCAGTCGCCGCAAAGGTAAGCAAGCTTCCCTTTGTGGCTCGTTGCTTCGCGCACCCCAGCTGACGCCGGGTCGCGGCAGTCGCCGCAAAGGTAAGCAAGCTTCCCTTTGTGGCTCGTTGCTTCGCGCAAAAAGAGGATAATGCTTTTGCATCATCCTCTCTTAGTATGTGAATAAAGTTTAGATTTCAAACCAGAATTAATTTACCAAAGCTGCCAAATTAAAATCTCGATTTTTTTGAATTAAAGAGCTCCGCTGTAATGCTTTAAATCGCCGGGTCTGCTGCGCTTATGCGAACATATCATAGTCAGGCGACAGCACTTTGGATGGTGCCCAGCTTGGCCTGCGCGGCCAACTGCTTCATCTCCCGGGCATTTTCCAGAACTCTGTCGGTGATTTCCACACCGCCCAGCAATCTGGCAATCTCTTCGGTCATGGCGGGCGCATCCAGAGCATAGATGTTTGTGGCTGTTCCGTCGCCCTGCGGCGATTTTTCGATGCGGTAATGACTGTCGGCCATAGCAGCGATCTGCGGCAGGTGCGTAATGCAAAGCACCTGATGCTTTTTAGCAATCAGCGCCAGCTTTTCAGATACCTTCTGTGCCGTTCGTCCGCTGATCCCGGTATCGATCTCGTCAAAAATCAACGTATCGATAGCGTCCACATCCGCCAGCACCGACTTGATGGCCAGCATGATCCTGGACAGCTCACCGCCGGAAGCCACCTGGGTTAATGGTTTCATATCCTCGCCGGGGTTGGTGGAGATGATAAACTGAGCGTCATCCATACCATTACGTGTATACTCCTGCAGAGTATCAAACTTCCACCCAAAGCGTACATCTAAGAAATTCAAATCCTTCAGTGCCTGGGTGATCTCCCGAGCCAGGATTTCTCCGGAATTTTTTCGTATCACAGAAACCTCCTCAGATAACTTCCTCAGATTTCTCCGGGCAACCTCCTGACGTTTTTTCAGGTCGTCCAGATAGGCATCGTAGTTCTGCAATTTACTTAAAGCTTCGATCTGCTTATCTCTGTACACAAATATATCGTCAATGGAATCTCCATATTTTGCTTTTAAATTATTTATAAGGTCCAGGCGCTGCTCTACTTCCTGGAACTGCTCACTGTCAAAGGTCAGCTCGGACATATACCCAGAAAGCTCCCGGTTAAAATCATTGATCAGATTATCGATATCCTCCAACTGACTGTAAAGCTGGGCAATCGCGTCATCGTAGTTGGATACGGTGGATAATTCCCGGAGCGCCCGTCCTGTAGCATCACCCGCGCCGCTGTCATAGCCGGTCAGTCCATATGCCTGGGAAACACCTTCCATGATCTGACGGCTGTTACTCATCCTCCGATACAGTGCAGCCAGCTCGTCATCCTCACCGGGCTCCAGATGGGCGGATTCAATTTCGTCGATTTCAAATTCCATAAAAGATATATCCCGGCGGCGCTTATCCTCGTCGGTAATCGCTGCGGCCAGCTCCTTCTTCAATGCCATATACGTATCATAGGCTCTGGCCAGAGCTTCCTTGCGGGAACCCAGCGCTTTCTTAGAAAAATGGTCAAGTATATCCAGATGGTTGTGCTTTTGGAGTAATGACTGGTGCTCATGCTGTCCGTGGATATCCACAAGCAGCTCGCCCACAGTTTTAATACTCTGAGCGGAGACGATCTCGCCATTGATACGGCCAACGCTACGGCTGGGAGTAATACGCCGGGATATGATAACCTGTCCGTCCTCCACCGGTATCTCCATGGTTTCCAGACAGTCTAAAACCTTTGCATCGTGCACATCAAAAAACAGCTCCACTAGGGCATCCTGCGCCCCTTTGCGGATCATGTCTTTGGAAACCTTCCTGCCCAGCGCCGCATTCACAGAGCCGATAAGTATCGACTTACCGGCGCCGGTTTCTCCTGTGAGTATATTTAAATGCTGTGTAAAATCCACTTCGATTTCATCGATCAAGGCCAGATTTTTTACGTGAATACCTGTTAACATCCACTCACTCCTTATTCTATCCAACCAATCAATACTTATTAGCCACCACCTTATCAATAATTTCCATGACCTTGTAAGTTTCTTCCTCGCTGTGGATCGCACAAAATATCGTATCATCACCAGCGATACTACCCACAATGCCTGGAATATCCATGGCATCCAGAGCAGCCGCCACAGCCATGGCCATACCGGAAACTGTCTTTATAACGACAATATCCGTAGCCATCTGCCGGGATACAAAACCATCCTGCAAAACACGAGTATACTTATCGGTAATTCCATTATCCGGACTGGCCAGGGAAATATACTTCTGTCGGCCATTATGACCGGCCACCTTCGACAGCTTCAGCTCCCTGATATCCCGGGAGATCGTAGCCTGGGTCACATTAAACCCGGCCTCGATCAATCTCTGGGCCAGTTCTTCCTGGGTTTCAATTTCGTATTGATTGATTAATTCAATGATTTTTGCATGTCTTTTAGTTTTCATGAGATCTCCCTAATTTCTTAGCACTTATAGAATAACACACTTCAAGTTTTAAATCAAGAGTTTTTACGAACATATGTTTCGGAACATATGTTTTGTTATTGTCCGCGAATAATCGGGTAAACAGTAACGTCGCGTACATTATACCACTCCAAAGCTTAAAACTCAATTGATAATATCAATATTTATGCATATGCTGAATATATTTGGGGAATTTGTGTATATTTTACGACATATTATGCGCAATTATACAGAATTAATGAATATTAAGAATTATCATATGTATATCGGAAAGGAAATCCATATCTTGCACTTCGCTTCCCTTATCTTTAGTAAACAGGGTTTCTCCGTAGTAAAAATACACCGTTGTAACAGTTCAGAAGAACTGAACTGTTACGCACTGTTTACACTTTATTATAATTAAATTAGATTTCCTATATCTTTTATTTTAATTAGAGATCAACATACAATGCTGTGTTTTTGCAAAATTCATCTATGGAAGAAGATGAAGCTGCCAGCAAAAGCCATTAATCCAGCGTAGCAGAATCCTTTTCAGACCGAATCTTCCGGCTCACCCATTCAGGAATATTTCCATGGCTGCTCAAAATCGACAGTATACTATCAATTTTACCTTCATGCCTGCCTTCAATCCTTCCTTCTGTCCGCTCATCCTTCAACATTTCTTCCAACAACATAAACTTCGCCTCCCAATCACGGTTCCGTTTGATGGCCTCGATCTGATTTTTTAGTGATACAACAAAACGACTTAAACTTCCAATATATCCATCTCCAGGGCCATCGTTAAAAAGTGCCGACATTGTTCAACATCAGCCATTACTGCGGCAAACATGAAAGCATCTTTTATTGTCAGTTCTTGAAAACTTTTTATCAAATAAGTATTCCCCCTTTTTGTCGATGAAACCCTGTATAAGAATAGTATATTCCAAACAGACCGCTATTGCAAGACAGGAATTCTTAAGAATTAAAAACATGATACAACAAAAAGGGCTTTCCCCGTCCGGACAGCCGACCCAACTGCAGCCGGCGATGCCAGCCGCAGCTAGTACAGCATTGCATTAATTTCGCATCAATGCAATGCTACTAGGAGCCGCAGCTCAGACTAAGAAAGCCCTTATATTATCAGATCCATTCAATCAAGATCCAATATTATTCAAAATTAACAACAATACCCTTTTCGTCGGACTCGAATGCAGCTTCCATCAGTTTAAGAACCCGGAGTGCATGCTCGCCTGTAACGATCTGAGAAGCCTCGCCACGGCAGGTGTCCACGAAATTGGAGTACAGTTCGTTTCTGTCGAAATCCACTTCCGGCAGAGGCAGCTCTTCCACAGAGTTGCTCAAACGCGGAGCCATGGTCTTTGTCAGGCCGGCGCCGGCAAGGATCGGTGTCGTATCCTTATCTTCCCAGCTCTTTAAGCGCATCATCTGGCCCTTGCAGCTCCAGTCATCGATTTTGGCGCTGCCGAAGTTGCCATAGATGGTCCACAATGGCAGGTTAATGAAATGACAGGTACCTACTTCAAGCACAGCGGTAAGGCCGCTCTCAAAGGTCAGGTGCATCTTAAAGCCGTCATCACATTCTTTGTTCGTAATATGGGTGCAGGAGCAGAATACTTTCTTAACTTTTTCGGGTACCATAACAAGTAAACGGTCGATGATATGTACGCCCCAGTCCAGCATCATGCCGCCGCCGTAAGCCTTAACGCCTCTCCAGTCGCCGGGGATACCACGGGAACCCATGATACGGCATTCAATATTGAATGTATCGCCCAGTAACTTTTCATCATAGATTTTCTTAATAATGCGGTAATCCTCATCCCACTCACGGTTCTGACGGGGATAAAATACCTTACCTGTTTCCTTAGATACGGCAAGGATATCCTCAAGCTCAGCGCTTGACGGTGTTACTGGTTTTTCGCAAAGCACATGCTTACCGGCACGCATAGCACTGATAGCCATATCTCTGTGGAGATGGTTGGGCGTAGCGATCAAAATCGCGTCCACCTTCTCATCTGCCAGCATAGCCTCATAGCTGTCATAGTTATAGTAGCCGCGCTCAGCAGCCCACTGCTGTCTGGCCGGATCGATATCATAAATACCAGCTAAAGCCATCTTTTTAGAAATATCTGTGTTGTGCTCTCCCTTAAATGCTGTGCCGTCAGTGTCATTTGCATTCCAGATGGCATTGCCTGTACCTGTGGCAATAGCGATGGCATGTCCGCCACCCATACCGCCGCAGCCGACGATACCAATGTTCAATAATTCACTCATGTCTAAAATCTCCCTTTCATATACATTTTGTACAGCAATCCGGCCAATACTTCTCCTGTCAGACCACTGCCATTTAATAAATATACCCGAAGGTATAATCTTTATTATTATCACATCTTCTATTTTATTGCAATGACGACAAAAAATCAATGTCTGTCATAGAAACCAGCAATATTTTACTGATTATTCCCAATTTTTGTCCGAAGTATCTCATAAAAGCTGCGAGGTACGACCTTTACCAGATGGACCTGCGCGTCAGAGCGCTCGATCTCGATCTGGTCGCCGGATTCCAGCTCCACCACCGTCTGTCCATCAAAGGTGACCAGCGCTTCCTCCTGCTGGGTTTTCCGCCGCCGGCCAATCTCCACGCGGACCTTGTCCCCCGAGGATACAACAATACTGCGGGCCGTAAGGGAATGAGGACAGATAGGCGTTACGATCATCAGCTCTGTTTCCGGAAGCACTACCGGACCGCCGGCCGACAGGTTGTAGCCGGTAGAGCCGGTAGGCGTCGATATGATCACACCGTCGCCGGCATAATTGTCCACCATAGCATCATTAATATAAAGCTTTGTCTCCACAAGGCGGGAAAAGCCGGAACGGGTCACAATAATGTCATTGAGTGCAGGCGCGCTCTCCACCAGCTTGCCATGCTTATAAACCCGGCCATGGAGCAGCATCCGGTGCTCGATGGCATACTGCCCGGCCATGAGCCGGTCCAGCCCCTCAAATACCTCCTCCTTCTCAAGAGATGTAAGAAATCCCAGCGTTCCAAGATTTACCCCAAGAATCGGAATATTGGCCCGCACAAAATCTCTGGCGGCATGGATGAGCGTACCGTCGCCGCCAAGGACGATCAGGCACTGGGTATCCTTCGGAAGGCCGCCCTCCTCCTGGGTCACGCAGATTTTACCGTGGCTTTGCAGATACTCCTGTATTCGGATGGTATTCGACCAGTCCGGATCTTTATCTTCATTTGTCACTATATAAAATTTATCCATAATATTTATCCCAACACTTCATGCGCTCTGGCCACCACTGCGTCCACGTCCACCGGCGTCTGCGCCGCACTCCGGCCGACCGGTGCGCATGTATCATCGTAGTCTGCGCCGTCCTCGTGATTTTGCAGATAAACAAGGTATTCAATATTTCCCTCCGGCCCCTTCACCGGAGAAAAATCCAGATTTAATATGCTAAAGCCAATGCTTTTAGCATGGTCGATAACCTTGCAGATCACTTCACTGTGGACCGCAGGATCGCGGACTACGCCCTTTTTGCCCACCTTTTCCCGTCCAGCTTCAAACTGAGGCTTTATAAGACAGACCATCCGGGCGTCACTTTTCAGCAGCCTTCTGGCTGGAGGAAGCACCTTGGTCAGAGAAATAAATGATACGTCCACCGATGCAAAGTCCAGCGGCTCACCGATATCCTCCGGCGTCACATAGCGGATATTTGTCTTTTCCATACAGACCACCCGGGCGTCCTGACGAAGCGTCCAGGCCAATTGCCCGTACCCGACATCCACGGCAAAAACCTTAACCGCGCCGTTTTGCAGCATACAATCCGTAAACCCGCCAGTGGAGGCGCCGATGTCCATACAGACCTTTCCGGCCACATCCACGCCAAAGACATCCATGGCTTTTTCCAGCTTCAGACCGCCGCGGCTCACATATTTTAATGTGTGCCCCTTAACCTCGATCCGAACCTTTTCTTCATCAAAAGTAGTTCCCGCCTTATCCTCCCGGTCGTCATTGACAAACACACTGCCGGCCATGATCATGGCCTTGGCCTTTTCCCTGGAGGGCGCCAGCCCCTGTTTTACTAAAAGTACATCCAAACGCTCTTTCATAATTTTTTTAATTCCTCTAAAATTTTTTCGGTCACTGAATGGGCGTCCAGCCCAAGAGTCGCCTTCAGGAAATCCACATTGCCATGCTCCACATACACATCGGGGATTCCAAAATTCAGTGTCTTTGCAGGGCTGTCAGAAGTATGCCTGCCGGCGCTGCATTCACGGGTCAGCAGCGCATCCACCTGTTCACCAAAGCCGCCCCTCAGTACATTTTCTTCCAGGGTCACCACAAGCTTATGACCGGCCGCCAGCTTTAAAATCAGTTCCGTATCCACAGGCTTGACAAATCTCACATTAACGAGGGTCGGTGCAATGCCTGCTTCCAAAAGCCGTTCACGGATATCCTCCGCCACCTGGACCATGCTTCCCACGGCCAGTACAGCCACATCCTTTCCCTCATAGAGCAGCTCGCTTTTACCTGCCACAATGGGCGCCCGAAACTTTCTCAGTCCTTCATAAGCTTTGCCTCTGGGGTAACGTATGGCCAGCGGCTCATCAAAGGTCCGGGAAAATTTCAATATATCATAAAGCTCATATTTGTTTTTCGGCGCAAATACATTCATTCCCGGGATAGAGGATAAAAAGGACAAATCCAAAATTCCCTGATGCGTTTCGCCGTCAGCCCCCACGATCCCCGCCCGGTCAATGCAAAAAACAACCGGATAATGAGGGATACAGACATCATGGATCAGTTGGTCATAGGCGCGCTGTAAAAACGATGAATAGATGGCCACATAAGGCTTCATCCCGGCCGCCGCCAGCCCGGCGGCAAAGGTCACGGCATGCTCCTCTGCAATCCCCACATCAAAAAACCGTTTGGGATACTGCTTGCTGAATTTATACAAGCCGGTACCGTAGGGCATGGCCGCGCACACACCCACGATCTTTTCATCCTCAGCCGCCATGCGCAGCATGATCCGTGAAAACACCTGAGTGTAGGACAGCGCCGTACTTGTACTTAACGGCTGGCCGGTGCTCACGTCAAACTTATCCACACCGTGATAAGCCGACGGGTCCTCCTCTGCCGGAAGATAGCCCTTACCCTTTTTCGTTATAACATGGACGAGCACCGTCTGCTTTTTGCGCTTGGCCGCCTGGATCGCCTTAACAAGCTGGCCGATATCGTGGCCGTCCACCGGCCCCATATAGTCGATGCCTAAATCCTCAAAAAAACCACCCGGCATTAAAATCTGTTTCAGAGAATCCTTAGACCGTTTCACACCTTTGGCAACACTCTCACCGATTCTTGGAATCCGCCGCAGGGCTGCCTCCACATCCTCTTTAAAATCAATATACGACTCATTAATACGTATATCATTTAAATATTTAGAAACGCCGCCCACATTTTCGGAAATAGACATTTTATTATCGTTTAAGATGATAATCAGATTCGTGTCCATACGGGCGGCATTATTTAATGCCTCGTAGGCCATACCGCCGGTCAGGGCCCCGTCACCGATCACCGCGGCCACCGTATACTTTTCCCCAAGCAGATCACGCCCTCTTGCATATCCCAGGGCGGCGGATATGGACGTGGAGCTGTGACCGGTATCAAAGGCGTCGCAATCGCTCTCCCGGCATTTGGGAAAGCCGCTGATCCCGCCGTAAGAACGCAGCCCTGGAAAGGCATCCTTGCGCCCGGTCAAGATCTTATGCACATAGGACTGGTGGCCCACATCCCAGATGATCTTGTCCTCCGGCAGGTTGAGGCATAAATGCAGCGCCATCGTCAGCTC
Source organism: Lachnospiraceae bacterium (assembly GCA_902363555.1). Classification (GTDB taxonomy): domain Bacteria; phylum Bacillota; class Clostridia; order Lachnospirales; family Lachnospiraceae; genus Catenibacillus. Next base: position 389,348 of record CABJAM010000005.1, read on the forward strand.
CACCACCCCCAGATTGGAGGCCAGATGGCCGCCGGTCTGGCTGATGCTCCCCAAAAGGAAATCGCGGATCTCCTGTGCCAGCTCCTCATACTGCTCCGGAGGAATATTTTTTATATCATTGGGCTGATGAATACTATCCAAAATTTTCGCCATTTTTGTACACCTTGCTTTTATTTTTTTCTGTGTATCAGCCACAGGATTAAGGCCTTTAAAAACGGATTGGCACTGTCGATCTGAAGTTCCTCAAGTATGGCAATGGCCTTCATCGATAATGCTTCCACCTGTTTTTTTGCCGCATCCATTCCCTTTAATGTCACATAAGTCGTCTTTTCGTTTTTTGCATCACTGCCGGCCAGCTTTCCAAGCTCCTCCAGTGTTCCGGTAACATCCAGTATATCGTCCTGGATCTGAAAGGCGATGCCAATGGCATCGGCCGCAGCTTCCAGCGCCTTTACATCATCATCACCGGCCCCGGCTAAAATCCCGCCGATCATCATAGAGCACTGGATCAGAGCGCTTGTTTTATTCCGGTAAATAAATTCCAGTGTCGCTTCATCCAGCGGTTTCCCATTCAGCTCCACATCCACGACCTGTCCGCCGATCATCCCGTAAATTCCAGGCTTCGCAGCCAAAATCTGCATGGCATGCGCCACTCTTGGCAGCTCGTCTGGTGAAGCTTCCGGAATCGCCTTAGAGGCAGTCTCAAAAGCAAAGTTTAACAGAGCGTCGCCAGCCAGTATGGCCATCGCCTCACCGTATACGACATGAACCGTCTTACGGCCTCTGCGGTATTCGTCATTGTCCAGCGCCGGCAGGTCGTCATGGATCAGCGAATACGTATGGATCATCTCGATCGCCGCCATAAACGGATGTATAAGCGCATCCCTGGCCCCGCCAAAAAGCTGGGCGCACTCAGCCATAAGCATCGGCCTCAGCCGCTTTCCTCCGGCATTGACCGCATAATTCATCGCTTCAAAAACAGTGGCCTGCGGACCGTTTTGTGCAGGAAGCCAGGCCTTAATAACAGTTTCCACCTGCTGTGCCTTTTCCATTACATTTTCATCAAAATTCATTCACTTCATCCTCAGTTTTTAATTCAATGATTTTCTTCTCCACCTTATCAATGGAATCGTTGCAGTATTTTAAAAGCTTTACGCCCTGCTGGTAAAGCTTCAGCGCCTCATCTAGCGACACATCGGGATTTTCCAGCGCCGTAATTGTTGTTTCCAATTCCTCAAATGCTGTTTCCAGCGTCTTTGCCTTCGCCATGGGCAGCCCTCCTATCTTTTATTATCGGGGCTTTCCTCTAAAACCCCTTGATTCATACGCGCATCAGCGCGGTCTTTGTTGATGATCGTCTTTACCGCCGTCGCCTCAACATCTCCGTCGGCCAGAGAAACCATAAGCGTATCTCCGGGCGTAACCTGCGACACACTGCGCAGTAAATGGCCATCTGCTCCGGTCACAAACGCATAACCGGCCGAAAGCCGCTCCAGCGGAGAACGTCCGGACAGCCGTTCTGCATACAACGCCACACGGTGGCGCTTGCGTTCGATAGCCGAGGCTGCCAGCCGTGAAAGTATATCCTCCATGTCCAAAAGCCGCATCCGTTTTTCCCGGATCTGGCTTTCCGGACTTAAATGTTCCAGCTTCAAACGGTATTTGTCCACATACTGCCGGTTCAGATGGACCTTCCCCACAAGGAGGGCGTCCAGCTTATCCTCGTATTGCGACAGCCGCAAAAACAGCTCCCGCACATCCGGCACCGCCAGCTCCGCAGCCGCGGATGGTGTGGGCGCACGCATATCCGCCACAAAATCGGCAATGGTCACATCCGTTTCATGGCCCACCGCAGAGATCACAGGCGTCTGGCACTCATAAACAGCCCTGGCCACCACCGCCTCATTAAAGGCCCACAGATCCTCCATAGAGCCGCCGCCCCGGCCTACAATGATCGTATCCACACCGTAGGCGTCCAGCGTCTTTATCCCCCGCACGATCGTAGGCGCCGCTTCCATCCCCTGAACGATGGCCGGATAAAGCACCAATTGTACAAAAGGATTGCGCCGGGTGGAAATATTGATAATATCCTGGATGGCCGCCCCTGTTTTCGCTGTGACGATCCCCACCCTTTTCGGATATTTGGGGATCGGCTTTTTGTGGGCTGGGTCAAAATACCCTCTGGCCTCCAGCTCCTTTTTTAAAGCCTCATACTTCTGGTAGAGAAGCCCCTGGCCGTCCAGGTCGATCTGCCGGGCATAGAGCTGATACCGGCCATCCCGCTCATAAACGCTGATGCTGCCAAAGACAACCACCTGCTGCCCCTCCGACATCTTAAAGCCCAGGCCGCCCCGGGAGCCGGCAAACATCACACAGGCCACGGCGCTCGTCTTATCCTTTAACGTAAAATAAATATGACCCGACGTATGATATTTGCAATTGGATACCTCGCCCCGGACATAAATATTATTCAGAGCATAATCGCTTGTAAATAAATGCTTAATATACTGGTTGAGAGCCCCAACCGAATAAACCTCTTTCATACACTCACCCTGACGCCCGTCTACGCCAGCTTCGCCAAAACACCGTTAACGAATGACGGGGACTCGTCGGTACCGTAACGCTTGGCCAGCTCCACAGCCTCATTAATGGCCACGCCCGTAGGTACATCCTCATCATAAGCCATCTCAAACAGTGCCAGCCGTATGATCGTCAGGTCCACCTTACCCATCCGGTTGATCTTCCATCCCGTAGCCACCGCATCGATCCGCGCATCCAGATCGGACAGATGCTCCAATATACCGTCCACCTTCTTTTGTATGTATGTCAGATCCGCCTCTGTGGGCTCCACAAGATGTTCAATATATAAAGCCCTCTGCTCGGCCATCTCCTCCATGGGATGAAACTCCACACGAAATAAAAGCCTGAAAATATGTTCTCTCAACTCTCTCCTGGTCATAGTGTTATCCTCTCTATACATAAGATTTTTATGAAAATGCCGCCATAACAAAAAAGCCAACGGCCCTCAAAAAAATGAAGACAGTCAGCTAATTTCATCAACTATTTATCATTTTCCAGGTTCACATCAGCAATACGTATATTCACTTCGGAAACAGTCAGTCCGGTCATCGTCTCAATGGCATTCTTTACTTTTTCCTGAACAGCCTTGGACACCTCCGGAATACTGTAGCCGTATTCAATATTAATCCCCAGGTCCACAGACAGGGAATCCTCCCCAACGTCAATCTTAACGCCTTTGGAAAGGCTGCGCATCCCCAGCTTTGCCACCAGTTCATTCGTAATGTTCCCGGCCATGGAAGCCACACCCTTAACCTCTGTGGCAGCGAGGCCTGCAATGATCGTCACTACCTCGTCGGCAATGCGAACTTCTCCGCCAATACCATCATCCTGGATTCTGTAAGTGCTTCTTTCTTCCTGTTCTTTCGCCATGTTTACAACCTCCATTTACATCTTCTATAATTAGTTCAAGCTTAAATCCAAATATTAAAGGAAATCGATCACCTGTCCGCGCCTCCGCGCGGTTCCTTATCAGGGTAGTTACTATTATACCAAATTTTATGTGCTTTGCAAAGCTTTTATTCACTTTTACATTTTTTATATTCGGATGTGATACTGAAAATGGCGGCTGCCATGATTCGACATCCGCCATTTTATTAAAGCATATAAATTCTTATGTTTTGCAGACAGGTCCGGTTTACGCCGATTTTCTCCGTCTGCGCACATACAGGGCAGTACCAAGGGAAACCACGCACAGTGCAAGTAGAGGCACCACAGGTGTTTCATCCCCGGTCTTGACCCCATTACCATTATTTCCTACCGGTTTTTCCGGAGTTTTTACGGGTTCATCAATCTTCTTATCCGTCATAACAACCTTGATCATCTTATCAGCCCCTGGAGCCACAGGCACATTCTCCACTGTAAATTCCACAGGGTCCGCAAGCTGATACCCGGCCGGAGCTTGCGTCTCCACCAGCCGGTAAGTATTTCCTATCACCAGAACACCGCTGGAAATATGCGCATTTTCAGTGGAAGTCCACTGTTCGATCATGTTTCCATCTGCATCCAGAATCTGGAGCTTTGCACTCGCCAGAGGAGCACCGTTTTCATCCTGCTTTATAAAGGACACCTCGACCGGAGGTTCGAGCCAGGTGATTTCACCGGTAACCGGGTCCGTAACGACCGTTCCATCGCCACTGTCAAAGTCCTTCATCAAAACTTCGCCCTGATCATTCATAGTAAAGGTCATCTTCATAGGATTTGCCGACACATAACTGCCGTCCGGCGCTTCCAGTTCCTTTATCATGTATTCCGTATCCATAAGAACCCCCTTAAATTCCAGGATTCCTCCGGTATCGGTCACTGAGGTGGCGATCAGCTGCCATTCCCCATTATCCGCCGATTGGCAGTCCATAAAACGCCGTTGACGGACATCTAACGTATTCTCTGACGATGTGTTATCCCCGGACAGGCCGCCGGCCCGGCTTAAAAATGCCGAAACAGGCTGTACGGATGTGCCGCGCTTATAAAGTCCATAAACAGAACCTGCCAGTACCTGATTCGTATCCTTTTCATTGACTTTTGTAAACCGGATATCCGTCCGGTACACATCATTGACAAGGGTATTATCCTTAACCAGCGTGCCGTCCGCGTTCCGGAGGCCTTCAAATTCTCCGGAAATCACATCCGCCGTGTAGGTGTTCGTATCCATCCGGTAGCCCTCAGGCGCTTTTGTCTCCCGGATCAAATACCGTCCAGGAGGAAGCTTCTCAAAAATTACCGTACCTGTTTGGTCACTGACGGACACTGCCACTGCCTTGTCCGGAGCATTTTGCGCATACGCACTAAATTCCACGCCGGCCAGAGGTATGGCGGCATTTGCGTCAATTCCGCTCAGAGTTTCATCGGCACAGGCTTCATTATATAACCCTGTTTTAGTAAATATAAGCCTTGTGGGCGAATCAAATACGGTTAGTATATTCCCCGGCAGCGGTTCATCATCCACCGTGATCTGTCCATCCGTTCCCATCGTAAAACAAAGGATTTCCGGATTCAGCGCATATCCCACCGGTGCTTTTATTTCCTTAAGCATGTAGGTCTCGCCGCCGGTCAGCAGACCGGTTAATGTGATCCTTCCGCCGGTCACTGTGACTGTCCGGGTATCATCGGCCTGATTTACATTTGTTATGGTAAATACAGCCCCATCCAGCAAATTCCCATCACCGTCATCACCCGGGAGCAGATCTGCGCCGCGCTTTTCCAGAGTCACTTCATTTTGTACATTTTCAATGCTGCCTTTATCCACCGACAGGATGATTTCTGTGTTGATCCGTCCGATTTCAAAGGTGTGTTCGGTCGTATCCAGAATATAGCCGGACTGCGCCGTTTTTTCCACCAGCTTGTATTCGCCCCATTCAAGACCGCTGATGGTCATTTCCCCGACGTTGGCTTTATCCAGATCGCTGCCATCCACATCGGCTATACTCGTATACTGCTTCCCTGTTATAAAGTTCAAGACATTATCCAGCCAGTTCCCGTCCTTTTTCTGATAAAGTGTGTAAACGACACCATTCAGACCAGCGCCATCCCCCTCGTCCACCTTTTTCAGTGTGACGGAGCCGAGGGTACGGATATTGGTCAGACCGTTATCCGTAAGCAATCCGTCACCGGAGATTACACGAAGGTTCCAGGATGAAGCATCTGTTTCTGCCTTTTGTGCTTCTGTCTTTGTAATTTTAAGCTCCAAACCCTGTTTTGAATTATCTACGGTAAATTTCGCTGTAAATGGCGCATCTCCATCGAGTTCGTAGCCATAGATCGTGGCCGTCTCCGTCAGTCGGTAATCGCCCCGGGTCAGACCTTCAATCTTGAGGCCAGCGGCAGTGGTCACATATCGGCCATCGTTGTTCCCCTGAATATAAGGCTTAAAATCAGCGCCATCCTTCTTTTCCAGGAGGAAGGTTACGCCTGGCAGTGCCGTGCCGTCCGTCGCGTCTGTTTTTGTCATCGACAAAGACGCCGCAAAACGATCGTTTTCCACAAGGAGCTGCCCGTCGGATTTCTCACCGTTGATTTTGATGACCATCTGCTTCTGGGTATCGTCCGTGGTTATTTGCACCTCTGCCTGCCAGTTTTCATCAATATGAACGTCATCGGCCACACCTTTTTTCAGAGATTCCGCAAGGTTTTCTTTAATGATATAGCTTCCCTCCGGTATGTCATTAAAGGTCAGACTTCCGTCGGCTGCGGTATACTGTGTGGTCACGAGGGCTGCATCGCCGGTCTTGTGGCTGTCATAGAGCGAAAAAGCCACATTCGCAATCGCACTGCCGCCCTCATCGGTAAAGCCTTTATTTATGGTAATATCACCGGTAAATTTTATATCGGTCATCGACAGTGTATTTCCGTCAAGCACGCCATTCACTTTGTCATCCGGGCCCTTGATCAATTCGATCTTATTTCCGGCACTCAGTGTAAAGTAGATCGAATCTGCCAGGAGATATCCGTCCGGCCGCCCGTCTTCCTTCAGTACATAGGTTCCTTCAGGGATTTCACCGTTGAGAACCTGAACGCTGTCAGTGCTTGTCCAAGCATAAACCTCCTTGCCGATTTTCTTACTCTGAACATCCCATTCATAAATTGCAAGCGCTGCACCTGGAACGAATGCTTCGGACGCATCCCCGGAAATCTTTTTAACCGCCACGTATGTCTTTGTGTTGGCAATCGAAAGCACGCCATCCTTAAGGGATGCCCCCAGACCGTTTTCGCTGCCAAGCGTCAGTCCGCTTTCACTGAACGAAAACGTGGTTTTGGCCTGGACCGGCGTGACATAGCCATCCGGTGTTTTTGTCTCCACAATACTGTATTCACCGGGAAGCAGCATCCACCGGCCATCAATTTCTTCTGTATAGGGAATACCACTGCTATTGTTCTTCCCATAGGGATTTCCCGCCGCATCCGCATTGGTCAACTGGTAAGTTCCTTTTTCGGAAACAGACTCGGTCAATCGGGCCACGGTCGTTTCCGCCAAATCGCCGCCGATTTTTGTCCGCACTTCAAATACAGCGCCGGACAACATCGTTTCCGGAGCCTCCTTATCACTCTTTTTCAGAGTTAATTTATTCCGGTAAACAATATTCGGGTAGTTATTTACCGAAGTTTCCAGCTCCGCATGGCCTTTGGCAACATAGGTAACCTTCCCGGAAAGGCTGCCATCCGGGGTTGCCGGGGCATCCAGCGATATCCATGCACAGCCTTCATGCCCGGCCAGCTCACCGCCTTCGCCGATTGTAAATGCTATAGGCTCCGTTAAACCTATGTGAAAGCCCTCCGGTGCACTCGTCTCTTTTATGAAATAGTCTCCATACCACAGATGTTTGTAAGTGCCGCTGACTTCGTCCTTGTAGGCCCCGGCATTATTCCCGACAGTTTCATAGGCAAGCTTCCCTCTGGCATCCGTTTTCAGTGTCAGATAAGGCACGGTTTCCGTTTTTCCGGACGCATCCTTATGATAAATTTCAAAGACAACACCTGCAACCGGATGGTCCGCCTTTACATCCAGGCCGGATACCGCATTACCACTGTATATCTGCTCCGCCAGGACTTTATGAAGATTCACATAGCCATATTTTTTATAATTCACAAGCGTATAGGTGCCACTGACCGGATTCATTTCCGTCCAGTCTGCCAGTGTATCTTCCGTAATAGAAATAGTTCCGTCATTCAATGACAGGTTCTGGGTATTTTTCACCACGGTTATATACTCACCCTCGGCATTTCGGCTGATACGGATATGTACGGCGACTTTATTTTTGTCACTCTGCAGGTTTAGCCCCACAGTATTCTCCACAAGCAGATAGTCGCCCATGGGCAGGCCGCTTAAGGTCAATGTTCCATCACTGCCTGTGAACAGACTGCCATTACCTGCCGGCGCGTATTCGAAGTAAGTCGTTGTCGCTATGGGTACATCAAGAATCATCGGTGTCGATGCAGGTGACACTGCTGATCCGCTGTCAAGAACCTCCCCGGCACCTCTACGGTACACATCAAAGGCGACATTGGTCATAACAATTCCCTCAACGTCAGTTTTCTTTAACTTAATATCGGTTTTATATAAAGTATTGGTCACCGGCTCCGATGTCTTTGCATAAGTAAAACCGGTATTATCGCTGGCAACTGTCAAATCGGCCCGGTTTATGGTGATTGTGGACGTCATCACGTTATAACCGTCTGGCGCTGATATCTCCTTTAGAACATAATCCCCATATTCAACATTGGTGAATGTCACTATACCATTAGCATCGGATTTTTGTGTTGCTAATGGCGTTTCCGCCACAGTATTGCCGATTTTCCGGTACAGGCCAAATTCGGCGTTCTCTAACTTCATCTGGTTGAATGCCGTCAGAACGCTTTCGGAAACCGTCTTGGTAAAAGTAATCGTTCCTTCGATCGGCTGGTTATAGCAGCTATTTTCGGTATCCACTTTTTCACTCTGACCGGTGCGATTTGGCGTCAATTTTGATACAAGACTCTGGTTCAGACCAACGTTATCCGTTTTTTCCGTAACAGCCAGCGTATATACAAGCTCTTTTCCGTTAGAACCGCCGGTTTTGTAACCTTCTTTGGCATCGGAACCGTAAAGCTCATAAATCTCATAATTTCCAACAGGGAGGTCACTTAAAGTAACTTTTCCGTCAATACCGGACGTTACGGTTCGGTCTATCTTATCCTTAGGAACACCGATTTCTTCGTCAGGTGCAGCACTGACGATCTGGAATTTAACTCCAGCCAGCGGCTCCTGATTATCAGATACAATCTGATCTCCGGTTCCCTGATGATACCCTGCATATTTAGTAAACATTACATCCGTGGTATTTATCGCATTATACAGCTTATCATCCTTAACGCTGAGACCCCCGGCAAAATCACCGTAGCCATAGTCGTACTTATTATCCTTACTGTTCCACACCACGATCAGCTTCATTTTTCCAGGCTTCATTCCCTGACTTGCTTTTGTTTCTTCAATGATATACTCACCGGCATCCAGTCCTGAAATAGTTATCTTACCACTCGTATCCGTCACAACGGTTTTCGTTTCCAGCTTTCCGGATGGCTTTCCGTACTGATTTATTGGCGTAATTGTAAAGGTAACACCTTCCGGGGCAGTTTTGTAGCCCCAGTCTGCCTTTCCATTTTTCTCTTCATAAGAAGCCCAGTCCGCATTATACTTTGTAAAGGTAAGCTCCGTCGATACAGGCTCGTTTTTAAATACAACATTTGCGGCTTCCAGATTACCATCACCATCGATATTGTGATACTGATAAATATCTGTCAGATCCACAGCTCCATAGATTTTGTTATCATACGTTATCGTTGATAAATTCTGATCAACCAGGTTTCCATCCGTTGTAGCAAAGTAAATGAACTGCGGCCGATCCACATTTTCATATCCTGGAGCCGCGTTAATTTCACGGAAAACACAGATCAGATCATTTTTATCCGACGTGCTGTCTTTGGATATTTTTATATTCGTAAAGTAAATTCCACCATCGACTGTCGAACGCGTTTTGCTGAACTTCTGAACAACGTCACCGATGGCCAGCGTACCATTCTCATATTTAAAAGTACACACATCCAGCTCAAATTCAGCATCGTCCAGTGCAAGGCTATCCTCAGAAGCTACCCCCTGGCTGTTCGTGCTGATTTTGCGCAGGCGCACCCTCGGGCGCGCAGTGGCCTGAGAGTTTTTATCCAGATCAAAGTTTCCGTCATACCCGCCGTTACTGCTGGCGGAGCTGTTGACATCATCCCCCGAACCATCCTTGAGATACACACGGTTGGAAATCGTCTGGCCCAGAGCATCGCCGGTAAGGCAGGTGGTGAAATATATACGGTATGTATTATAATTTCCTCCATTATTAATATTTTGAAACTCACAGGTGAATCCATCGGGATTGAGCGAGTCCGCCGGCACCGTCACTTCAGCATCGGTCGCCTCAACCTCTGTAACATTTCCATTTTCATCTGTATCAAGGCGGACGATACGCAGTGTATCAACATCCAGCTCGTGTATGGACGTCTTATTGGGTTCCGCTGAGCTGCCCTCTGGGTTCAACAGGTTCTCCACCAGCTTCAGGCCGGACAGGTCGAACTGTTCACGGTTGATCTCCAGCGTCCAGTCGATCGTTCCTTCGTCTGGATGGTACACACCGGATTTACCGATAGGATTGATCGTAACCACATTATTTGCCGTATCCTCGGCCCGTCCGCTCCCGCCCGGGCCCGTAATATCCTTATCTCCAACCTTACCCGTCAGCCAGGCGGTATTCGGCACAGTGACTGTCATCGGCGTGCCATCGGTGTTTTTCTTCAAATTGTTGTTCCGCCAATCAGGACTGGTAACTGTGGTAAAATAAACCGTATATGGCTTATCAATATTGCCAAGAATAAATTGAGGCGCACTATTAAAGTTCGCTGCTTCTGACTGTTCTTGTAACTCAGCCAGACGTTCTTCCGCTTTTTGACCGTCATACTCAACCCCGGTCACTTTTCCAAAGGTAAAGCCGCTCTCAAGCATATCACCCACAACGGCGTCTGTTATTTCCAGACGATTGGGATTCACCGTCACCTTCCAGGTAAGCTCATGGGTGTGATAATCATAAGCCCCCACAGCTTCTTTTTCGATAAGGGTATTCGTCAAAGGCATCGGCGCTTCCACCGTATAGTTCTGAGGTTTACCTTCGGTGGTATAGGAAATCTGCACCTTATTCGTTGCCGACAATGACTGTAAATGTTGACTCAACAGACTCGTATCGATCACCTTAACAGAAAAGGTCAGTGTGTAGATTTCATCTGCCGCCACACTACCCAAAGGTATGTTCAGTAATCTTGCATCCCCTGTGCCTGTCACTGTACAGCCGTTTCCCACCGTATACATACCGCTGTCGATCTGACTCTGCTTATTGCGGTCATACTTATACCATTGAACTGAAAAGTCAGCGCCAAGGGCATAGACCGATTCCGGCAAAATATCCGATAGAATCACATCTGTCATAGGGATTCCCAGCTTATTCACATCGATGGACCACGTCAGCATCTGGGTTTTTTCATCATACCGGATACCTTTTTTAACGACGGCTCCGGTTTTCGGCGCCACATCCTTGCCGAAATTTACCGATTCCTGCAGTAAGGGCTCTGGTCCGACGCCGCCCGCTATATTTTTCCACAACAGATTAACCTTATTATTGACTGCCGGACTATAGTTATTTGCGGTCATAAGCTCCCAATAAGCCTGGGGCGCAAGACCGTGCAGGTTTAATTCGGTAGAATATTTTATCGTCACATTTTTTTCTTCAGCGCTTCCCTGCAAATTTTTATAAGGAATGATCAGGATTGCCCTCTGTTTTTTCTCAGGCTCATCCGATGGCTGCGTTTTATCATAAAATGGATTGGCCTCATCATCTTCGATCATATAATAATATGCCTTTGGTACGTTTATGTCAAAAGCATCGCTCACGCCGGATATTCCATGAAGCGTCTCAGCACTTAATTTGCCCCAGCTAAGACTGCCGCTCACACCTGGGTTTCCTTGTAGTGAACCGGTTACGTCAACAATATTTTCTTTAGGGATCGTGTAAGATATACCATCGACGGTCACCTGTATCCCTGATTCAAAATCGTACATATGATCGATCCAGCTGATCGTGTCCACCAGATAACCGTAATCCATGTAAGGCAGCATCGTCTGAACACGAATGGTCCATGCGTATCTCGTTCCATCCAGATTCTGTACCTTACCGTCCTTCTGAATAAACCGGGCGGACATCTTCGTACCGACTTCTTCAGACTCCGCCAGAGGCTTGGACGGGTCTTCACCAAACAGAGCGGCTTTATTTTTGAAGGTTTGATTAATACCATTTTTCATGTATTCGATATAGGTGTCCGTATCCAGCCCCATGGTCAAAGATATTTCAGCCGATGTTATGGCGCTGGCCGGCTTATTTTCGTCATACGCCGCAAAGATGTATTTACCCTCTTTAGCGCTGGAGCTGGAAAGCGTTATGTCCTGACCGCCACTTTCACTTCCACCATTAATCTTTATTTTTGCAGAAAGCACTTCCAGACCCGAAGGAATCGCATCCTTGAACGTCAGACCGTTGAGCCGCTCACTCTCCCTGGCATTCAACCGAATCGTATAGTCGATGGTCGTTCCGTTGACCTGAACCGGCGCTTCCTTTTCAATCACATATTTGGGGTCCTCCACAGCTCCGCCGCCACCGCCGGCAGTGCCTATCGACTGAAATGCCAGCGCCCCGTCATCCTTGACAACGGCTTCTTCCGGCATTTCCTTTAATTTGTCCTCATCCAGCGCCGCCACAATATCAAATTTAAAATAAACATTGTCCAGGAAGCTGCAGACCGGATTCATGGATACGATAATCTTTCCATCTTTGATACCAAAGCTTCCCACGGCCAGATTATACTGCTCCATCATCAGATCATACTGGAGTTCCTGTCCGTCCGGCCCGGAATTTTTAAAATAATCTCCCACATCATAGCTATATTCGATATTTGGGTAACTCCCGTTATTTTCCAGCCAATTTTTTACATTCACCAGCCATTCTCTGGTATCCGAGCCCTCCATAGGAAACGTACTGTCCGCAGCAATCTTCTCAGACATCTCATATAAAACGGTTTCTTCCATAAAAACATCGTAACCGAAGGTCACCGTAGGGTTTGAACCTTTATCCGTGGTGGAATACCCGCCATCCTTACTATACACTGTCAGCTTTATTTCCTCAAAGCCTTCCGGAAGCTGCGCTTTTGTAAATGTATGGCTGGTTTTTAAGGCTCCGCCCGCACCGGCCGGTGCATTGGACATAATCCGAACGCCGCCTAAAATAGAACGGATCTCTTCTTTGTTTTTCGTTTCGACATCTGCCGCAGTTTCCCCTTCGGTTTCTGTTTCGGCAACTGTTTCATTCACTTCCCCGCTTTCTTGAATGTCCTCCGTGCCTGCCGTTTCTGTTTCCGTATCTGATACGTTCCGGGTGTCCACCGGATCAGCCTCGGGTAAGGCAGGGAGCAATATCACCGATCGATCGTGATTGATCAGAACCTTTGTCGTATCCTTTGGCGTCAACGCCGTCTCCTTTACGGAGACTTTGAGCTTCAGAACACCCATCAGGTCATCGGCGTCACTATTTTCAATGTCGGCATCCGCCGTAAATGTGAGAACGTTATTTTTAATCTCGTAATAACCGATTAGCTTTTCCATGGACTGATTATGATCCGCCGCCGAGCAATTATAGACAGGCACCGGTCCGGATGTATTTTCCACAACAAAATATGTCTGCGGAATAGACAGATCGAATGTATCTCCACCCAAAATGCCGCCATCAACCTTGCCCCCATGTAATTGAAAATAGATAGACAGTACACATCCATCTAAAGCAGCTATCGGCAGCCCTGACATATCCAACACATCATTTTGACCCGAAATCTCACCTTTTTCACCCTCAGGCAGGGAATATTGCACTTTTTCAAAATGAATTTCCAGCACCTCGTCTTTTCCGGTATAGCTTTGCGCAGCTCTGCGCACCGTCTCTGCTGTCTCCGAAAATGTATCGCTTTCAACTTCGGACGATGACTCCTGCGGAATTGTTTCCGTTAAAGTTTCCCCCTCTGTATCCGCATCACTGCCCGCCACAGACTCGGTAAGGCCGGTTTCCTGTATCTGCTGCGAACTATCCGCACCGGAGGCCGATGCTGACACAGACGATGGCACTGAAGTTAGAAGCATAATTATGGCCATAAGCCATGCCATAAGTCTTGTCTTTCTTTTCATTCCCACATCTCCTTTATCTCTTGTTACTCTTTGATAATGCCCGCTGATCCACTTAAGTTTATAAACACATCTGTGCTATGCTAAAAGTTTCATTCAAATAATGCGCGCATACCCTTGTTATTATTATAACGAATTTATCCTTAATTCTTATAATTACATTGGGAAATAACGAATGATTTCAGTAAAAAGGCGCTGCCGGATGGCAACGCCCATGGGTCGGATCTATTATTCACTTTTGAGCGTTGTGATCACAATCTTATCCGCACTGCACTCGGCTTTCCGGGTGACAATATCTTCAATCTGAGCTTTTTGGGCATCGGTGAGTGTTTCCAGGCAGATCACCACATCCACGCTCTCATCATTGATACTGACCACAGAATTGGCAAATCCTTTGGCTTCCAGCAATGTCTCGGCGGCCAGCTCCATCTCTGCCACGTTGGTCAGGTTCATCAGGTCATTGGCGGCCTCCTCCTTTAAATCCTGGGCCACATTTTCATTGTCAATGACCTGCTGCAGCGTTTCCTTATTCTTGGAGCGTGTCTGCTCTCTTGAAAGACGGGCTGCGGAACAGAAATTCACGGCAGCGGTGGAATTTGTGCTTGTAAGTACAGCTTCGCCAATATCATTGACATCCCCGATATCATCGGTTTCATTGGCTGCAACATGATCTCCGGTACCCATGACCATATCCATATCCTCTTCCGGTGCCACGTCCACATCAACCAGTGAATTTTCTCCGTCGTCCGCAGCATTGGCCTCATTAATATTGCCTAAATCGTCCACGTTTTGAGTCACCGTATTGACGCTGCCCCCATCCTTAGTGGTTGTCACCCTGTCCGCCGTAAAATTAAGATATCCGGCCACAATGATCATAATGACAAGGGATGTGATAATCACTTGATTCTTCCTGAAAATACGTTTCAATTGTTTCCCTCCTGTTAAGAATCCATTTTTACTACTTTAATTTTATGCACGGGAAGATTAAATAGAACGCTGACCGACTGAGTTATTTCATCAATTATATATTCATCGTCCGCGCCGGAGGCTGCTACAACGACACCTTCAATTTCCGGAACCAGTTCTTTGACAACATATGGCATGCCAGAGTCAGAGCTGCCGACAGTTGTACCGGAGGAAGCGCTCCCGCCGCCGGCGTAAAGTGTCGTCTCACCATAGGCGCTTTCCGATGTGGTCCGGCTGCCGCCGCTGCTGTCGGTTTCTGAAACATTTGAAGAATTTCGGGTAACATCTTTTTCCACCACCTTTTCCCGGGTGGCGCGGGCAGTGATCATCACATCCACATCACCGGCGCCCTTAATTTTTGACAGGAGCGACCGCAGCCGTTCCTCCTGATCTGCAACGTATTGCTCCAGCGTCTGGCCATTGGTCAGGCCATAACCATCGGCGGCCGCGCTGCCGGCTCCGCCAGTGCCATAAGAGCCGTCGGCCCCCTGGCTGCCTTCACCGTCAACGCCCGCAGAGCTGCTGCCGCTGTTTCCACGGTTTCCGTCATCCCCGGCACTTCCTGATGCACTGTTGATATTACTGCTGTCCTTATCTTTGCTGCTGCCCACCGGCCATGCAATAATGAGGATCAGCACACCCACAAGAACAAGGATCAACAGGGAATGCTTTTTATCCTTTTTAAACCCCTCTATGATTTTTTCAACCCACTCCTTCATTTCCTCACCGCCCCCGCACATGGATTGTGATCTGGTTCATATGGACGCCATAGTTGCCTGACAAAAGCTTTTTTAATGCCAGAATTTCATCGGAGGCTATGGCACCGGCATCCGGTTCGTCCGTCACAGCCGCAGATTCATTGATCCGCACCGGTGCCACCGGGGTCACAGGCTTTACGTCAGCACCGATCTCCGCATTTGCGCCGCCGTTCCCGGCGGCCGCCGTATCACCAATCCGGTAGATTTCAAGTGTGATCGCCTGTATCTGGCCAAAGTCTTCGCTGGCATCATCCTCGTTGACACTTACGGACACCGCATCCAGCCCAAAACCTTCATTCTCCAAAAGCGCAGCAATCTGCGCGCCGAGATTTTCCTCATATTGAGAAAGTATCCAGTCATTTTTACGTTGGTCCGCAGCCGCACCGTCAAAGCCGTCGTCTATAAGGCTGCTGCCTGCCACAGCGGTCTTCAGGCTCTCCCACTGATAATAATAATCCATGGAATCGGTCATATGAAACAGCTTCAGCACCGGCAAAAATACAATGAGAATCAGGACCATGCCGCCGGCCAGCCGGATATACTTGCGGTAATCCGAATCCGGCAGTATTTCATCGATGAGTGTCAATATAAGAAAAAACACTACAATATTTTTTACCCATGAAAATATCGCTTCCATAGCCTCACTCCCGACGACGCCCCAACTGCCACAGCGTTTCAATATAACAACATTACAGAAATCTAACTGATTCCAAAATTTGAAGCCGATGCGATCACTGCCAGAGACAAAATAAACAGCAGCATCGCCGTTCCCACAGCCATAAGCAGCAGCACAACACTGTCCGCCGTGATATGGATGCATTCCACGATCCGTTCATCGGATACCGGCTGGATCACCGCCTCGGCCACCTTATACATCAATGAAATAATGATCAGCTTCAGCAGCGGCAGCGCACACAGCACGAGGATCACAATAAGACCGCCCACACCGATGGCATTTTTGATAAGCACCCCCGAACCGATGGCCGTTCTGGCCGCGGCATTTAAAGCGTTGCCCACCCCCGGGATCACCGAGGATACCTTCATAACCATAGAGCCTTTGAAGGAATCAAAGGCCGGCAATATCATCCCCTGGATAATATTCAGCCCCAAAGTGATCCCAAGCAATGTTTTCATACTCCAGGAAATAATTGTCCGAAGCAGTTCCCCCAATTTCGATAAATAATTTTCCCTGGAAATATGATTGACCAGCGACAGCACCATATATACCTGGATCAGTTTTAACAGCACCCGGCAGATCAGCCAGTCCACCACCGATACGGCGATAACCATCACGGAGTAAAAGCCCGAAGCGCTGCTTGTTCCAGACGCAAAGGCCAGCGCCGTACAAAATGCCGGCAGCAGCGCGCCCATGAAGCCCACGAGAAATTTGAGCACCGACGAGGCGATGGAAAAGGCCGCCAAAAACGAGGTGAGCAGCAGTGAAAACAGGATGATATAGGTCATGTAAAAGCCGGTCTCCGCTACATAGTTCTTTGAAAAAGCCACAGAAAAATTTGTAAATACCGCCCCGATGATGGCAATGCCAATGATCTGCAAAAGCGCCGTTTTATTGGCCCCCACCTCCATAAAAATATGCTCGTACACATATTTTCCAATACTCTCAAAGGTCATGGACATGTTCCCGGCCAGAAGCTGCGCCACGATATCCGAAAAGGATACGGTGTAGCTGACGCTTGTCTCATTGATGATTTCCTGTATCTGATCGTAATCATTCTCAGAAATGATGTCTGTCTCCCCACCGCTCCCCTCCCGTTCGGCCGCAGACGCCGCCGATGCCACCGTCGGAGATGCTGCCACTGTCGTCCTTTCCGGCTGTACCGCTGCCGTCGCCAGTTCCGGGGCCGGCCTTTCCGGCTGTGCCGCAGCCGCCGTCATCGGCGCAACTTTCGGCTGCACTGCCGCCTGCACCTTAGTTCCCATCCCCCCAAAGCCCAAAATCACCGCGGCCGTAAGGATAAACGCCCCGCCGGCGGCCTTAACCATGCCTGTCCATATTTTTCCCATAGGCATCACTTCAAAAAACTGCTGACCGTATCCAGCAGCGACATGAGAATCGGCATACTCATCACAAGAATTGTCAATTTCCCGGCCATTTCAATTTGTGAGGCAATGGCCGAATAGCCCGCATCCTTGCAGAGGGATGAAGAAAACTCACAAATATAAGCTACCCCAATGACCTTGACCAGTATGCCGATATACTGGTAGTTTATGGAAATATAGCTGCTGATCTGCCGGATCGTAGAGATGATTGCTTCCAGCCGGCCAAAAATAAATGCGAATATAAGTCCGCCGGCAGCCAGGCTTATAAGGCTGGAATATTCCCCCTTGATCTGTTTAAAGCCCAGCGCCAGAATGACCGCGCAAATGCCCAGGATCGCCACCTTAAACAAAGTCATTCCATCACCTGTCCTTACAGGTAACAGTCCATCGGAAACGAACTGCTATCCTTATAATGCGAATAATTGACGAATGGTTTCAAACAATTCATAAATATAGGGCACAATCCAAAGCAGGACAAGGATCAGACCGGCCAGGCTTATCATAAAAGCATGTTCATCCCGTCCGGAATGTTTGAGTACCTGGCTTAAAATTGTCACCAGAATGCCGACAGCGGCAATTTTAAATATTAAGCTGATGGTCATATAACTCCTCCCAGTCCTAAGATTTCCGGCGTCTTCCAGACATCATCTGCATCAGTGCGTGCCAAAAGCGATTTGCTGACACACGATAACTGTACCAGACATTTATATGAACACGATTACGAGAAATATTCCGCCCAATACCCACAAGCTTCCATAAACCCGTTTCTGGCCCTCAATATTTTTTGAAAGTTCATCAATCGCCGCCTGCACCCGGCCGGCAAACAGCTCCAGCACTGACAACTGCATTTTCCCGTCATGGCTGCCAAGCATAGCGCCCAGCTCCCGGATCAGCCGTATATCCTGGGGCTTTAATACACCGCCCTTAAAATGCCTGTCCACATTTTGCTCCCAGACTGCGCCAAACGTCCGGCCCTGTCCATCACGGAGCATGGCGCATACATCCGAAAAAAAATCCCGATATACCGGCCCTGCACTGTGGCTTATATGCTCAAGCACCTGGGGCAGAGGCTCCGCCATACAGCGGATCTCCCCGGCCATCTTCATTACCAGCTGCTGTAATTCCTGCAATGCCAAAAGCCGCCGGTTCAGCCCTGCGCACATGGCCATTCCCATCCCCGCACAGCCGCAAAGCACGCATATGGCTCCGGCCGCTTTAAGGACGTAAAAGATTGCTTCCAAAGGCATCAAACACCGCCCCTATACACCCGGCCCGCGCCAGATCGCCCAGGACCACATAGCGCTCAAAAAGCCGCTCCTCCACCAGCCGGCGAAGGATGGGGCGGCTGCGCAGATCGTCCACGGAGCTGCCGTGAACGGTGGCGATCAGCTTGCACCCGCAGTTAATGACATATTCAATAGCTTCCAGATCTTTACGGCTCCCTACCTCATCGACAGCGATCACCTGGGGCGACATAGATCGTATGAGCATCATCATGCCGTCCGCCTTCGGGCAGCAGTCCAGCACATCGGTGCGGATACCCACATCATTTTGCGGAACGCCCAGATAACAGGCGGCGATTTCGGAACGCTCATCCACAACGCCCACATTGATACCGTCCGGGCTCTGAGAAATCTGTCGGATGATATCCCGTAATATAGTCGTTTTTCCGCATCTTGGCGGGGAAATAATCAACGTATGGTAAATGTCCTTTCCGGACTTGATATAGGGCATCACCGTATTGGCGCAGCCCGGTATCTGATGTGACAGACGAATATTGATAAAAGAAATGTATTTTATATTGCGGATTTTTCCATCCTCAAGTACGATTTTTCCGGCAATACCTACCCGGTGGCCGCCCTGTATCGTTATAAAGCCCTGGCGTATCTCGTCCTCATAGGCATAAAGCGAATAATCGCTGATATACTCCATCGTTTCCCGGATCTGGGCATAGCTTACCGTTATAGCGCCCTGTTCTTTGGAGATCATCCGGCCCTCCTGTGAAATAAACGCCTCGCGGTGATTATAGACAACCATCAGCGGCCCATTGACGCGCAGCCTTATTTCCTGGAGCTTTTCAAAATCTGCATTTAAATTTTCAAAAAGAGGACGCAAGGAAGCTGCGAAAATCCGGCACAGCGATGCTCTCCTTGCGTCCATTGGAATTGTTTTGTCCATATCCTCACCTGCCTGCTTACAATATATGCAGGTAAGGTATTAAAAAGAACTTATCTGCGGTAAAAATACCACGGTCCGGAGTATTATCCGGCCACCAGGCATGTCAGGGATTTCCCCGGAAATCCCGGTAAATCCTGAGATTGCCCGCGCTAACAGCCTTACGCTTCGGAAACTGACGGCATGATGATCGCCGCTGCAATATAGGCCAGAATACCCGTGCCGGTCATGGCAAATAAAACCCAGGCCACCCGGATCACCGTGGGGTCTACGCCGAAAAATTCTCCGATACCTCCGCATACACCACATAAAATTCGATTCCTATTGGATTTATATAAACGTTTTCCTTCCATAATAATCACCTTTCTATTAATGATTTCATATACGATCAGTCATACAGGGAAATATTGATTTCCCCAACACCACAATCGGCTGCCAGATCACTGGATGCACCATTATCGATCGTTCGTTTGGCGTTCAGGCTGCCGATACTTTCGTTGTTAAGATAAATCTGACCCACACCGCATTTTAATGTATAATTAAACGAACTATAATTCTGATCCAGATTTAAATTGATGGTTCCCGCGCCGGTCTTGACCTTTGCATCACCGGACACGCTGCCGGAAAAATCAATGGCGCCAAAGTCACAATCCGCTTCCAGATCTTCTGTATTCAGATTTGTCACTGAAATCTGACCGGCATCTACCTCCAGTTTTGTCTTGCCGTTAATCTGAAAATCAACGCCGTCAAACTGACCGGCCGCCACATCCACATCCAGCATATCTGCGTGGACTTCTGATGTGTAAACATATCCCGCATCCAGGCTGAGCTCCACCTTATCAAAATTCATATTTTCAGGAATAAGAATATAAATATAAGGCTTCTCATCGCCATCAAGCCACTTGGAAGGGTTATTTTTATTATATTCCACTTCCAGTGTTTTACCGTTCAGCTTACATTTAAAATTACTGTCGATATTGTTTGTCTCCACCTGGATCTGCTCAAGACCGGATATTGTTTCCACGCTTAATTCGCCAAAGGTCATTTCCGCCTCAAGACGGGTAATATCGCTGATATCATAAACCCCCTGAATATGAGAGCCGAGCAGCGCCTCGTTTCCTGAGGCTGTCACCGAATCTCCGGATGGCGCCGCCGCTTCCTCACCGGCAACATATGCGGTAGTCTCGTGATCGCCTCTGTGCCAGGCACTATTGTAAAATAACCAATCTGACGCACCGGCCAATTCCCGGGCCGCCACCAGTGTTCCACCAAGTGCTGCACCAGCAATGGTTATGATCAGGCCCAAGGCAAATAAAACTGCCGCAACAATTAAACTGATTTTTGTAAATTTTTTCATGCCATGTTCCCTCCTCTACGTACAAGTCGGTGCAAAAGTCCGGTAATCCATCGTATAAACCCGGGGAGCACCCGGCCACACAGCCAGATAAAGCAGACGAGCGCCGCCAGACCCAATGCCGCCATCATAAGGCCGATACCGCCTGCAAGCAGGCCCACACCTGGAACGACCATCATCTTTATTAAACCGATAAAGGTTACCATCAGGCCGCAGACGATTAAAACGATGCCGACAATACCCACAGCAAAGAATACGCCAAATACAGCCGCGATCACGCCGACCAATACGCCAAACACACCGGCGATCAAAGGGATTCCCACAGGTATGGCAAGAAAGCACAAAATAATGATAAGAGCGATCTTGGCACCGCGGCTCATCTTTGGCCGGTCACCATATTTTTCCGTGTAGCTCGTTTTTTTGCCGCCATACTGATGGTCATAGCCCTGGCGGTTATCCCAGCGGCTGCCGCCCTGATCACGATTTGCGCCATGCTCCCAGCGGCTGTTATTTGAACCATTCTGCCATTGGCTTTTGCCCGGATCTCCCTGCCATGGGCCGCCGTCCGCATTACGGCTCCCGGCGCCTGTATAACCGGCTTTTCTTGTCGATCCCGCCTTTTTTTCATCCGTCTCATCTTCGGACTTGCCTTTAGCTCCACCTTTGACCACAGGCACACCGTGGATAATATCCGGTGTCTCTTTTTCCTTTGCAAACCGGGTATCCTCATAGCCGCGCTCGGTGAACTCACCCACGTTATCATCGGCGTCCTCCATACCTGCCCGGATGATCTTAGCCACCTTTTCAGGGCTCTCCAGCTCCTCCAGTATGGACGCTTCATTCTCCGGGCCCGCATCATCCAGATAATCCTCGTAATAACCAATCGCCGACTCGCGCTCGCTGGGCGGTATATCGGAGAGCAGGTCCTCCAGCTTTTTCATAAATTCATACCGATTCATTAACATTCTCCTCCCTTAAATATCATCGATATTTTGGTTGAATAAGACTCCCATTCAGTCTTATAAAGATTTAACTGCGCATGGCCTTTCTCCGTCAACTTATAATATCTGCGGTTTCTGCCGCCATACTGAATATCGTAAACCTCCAGACACTCATCTTTTTGCAGCCGCCTGAGCACCGGATAAAGTGTGGACTCCGAAACATCGATAACACTGCGTACATCCTGGGTGATCCGATAACCATATGTTCCTTCTTTATCTTTGGAGACTACCGCCAGGACGATCGCATCCAATAGGGCCGCTCCTGTATTAAATACCATGCAACCACTCCTTCCAAATACTGTTTAATTGACAATACTGTTTTTTCACTAATACTGTTTTCTTCTCAATATTATTTTCTTATTAATATTATATTTCATATAGTATACGATAATCTACAATATGTCAATACCCTTTTTATACTTTTCTCAAAATTATAATTTACAGGTGTAACCGTTCGGTTAACGATTACAAAAAAACCGGGCTGTGAATCACAGCCCGGACATATTAATGCTTAAATATATAAAAGAATACAATAAATTTAATCTTAAATCACACACCGAAACGGTGCCAGAAAGAACCCAAGAACTTTAAAGGCGACCCGCTTTACCAGAGGGATTTCCGCCACAACTACATGCTCCGGTGTCTCATAATTTTTCGCATCTAAAACCCTGCGGCTGTCATTTTGCATCACGTCCATATAGCCGGTCAATTCCTCTGTAATCTCCTTACTTTTTACAAGGAGCATCAGCTCCGTATCCATGTACGTGCTCCGAAGATCCATATTATAAGATCCGACGATGGAAACGTAATCGTCAATAACAACCGATTTTCCGTGGTAGGAGGTGCCGCCATCATATTCATAAATCGTGATGCCCGTGTCGATCACATGCTTTTTATTTTTGATATAATCGCTGGAAGCCACCACATTATCGCCATTGGCCACCGAATTGATCATCATACGAACATCAGGCACGGACGCATTCACCTGCGCCAGCGTTTCATACATATAATCATTGCAGACCACATAGGGCGTATGGATGATCACCTTATCCTTGGCCTGCTTCATCAGTTCAGTCAGCTTATAAAAGACCTGCGGCTCCTTGCCGTAAATGGTCGTGGGCCCGGATATAAGATGAACACCTTCCGTAGGCTTTGTCACCGCCATATAATCATAAGCTTCAAACAGCTCCGGAAAATCAGCAGCCAGCGTCTCATACCTCTGGTTTAAAAATTCCAGTTGTTCCTTCACATCATTTTTTTCACGCAGCTTCTCATCATCGTGGAAAGGTTTACACACATCCATATTCCACACACTGTTAAAGTAATTTTCCACCTCATAAAGGGAGCTGGACGTCTGTGGGCTTTTGCCGCCGCTGGCGCCGTTCCCGAACGCTGGATCTGATGCCGGCTCTGTTCCCGGCGCCGCTGTGTTATAGATCAACAGCTCACGGTCAAAGCTGCGGCCATCCGTCTCATAATTTCCGATAAAATAATCAAAGGTATTCCGGCCGCCAAGAATATAGGCCTGTTCATCGGAAATCACATATTTATCATGCATACGGCCCTGTGTCGTCCACGGAAACCATATTTGTAACGGATTGTAAATACGTATTTCAATATTGGGATGTGAAGAAACCGCATAAAACATGGCATTGCGCTCCAGCCTTAAAAAGCCGCTAAAGCCGTCCACAAGTATTTTTATATCCACACCCTCATCGGCTTTATGTAAGAGCACGGACATGATATCTCTGGTGCTTTCTCCGTCACGGATATCAAAGCTGGAAAGTATGATCCTCTCCTTTGCCATATTGATCAGACGGATACGCTCCTCCCAGGCGCTCATATTCGTCTCCAGGATCATGGCCCGGTCCGGAGAGTCCTCCGGCTCCAGTACCTCCCTGGCA
Source organism: Lachnospiraceae bacterium (assembly GCA_902363555.1). GTDB lineage: Bacteria > Bacillota > Clostridia > Lachnospirales > Lachnospiraceae > Catenibacillus. The sequence goes on from CABJAM010000005.1 coordinate 413,428, forward strand.
TCCCAGGACTGAGTAAAGGCGCTGGACAGTTTTTTGTAATTAAAAAACGGCCCCAGCGCACCCAGTATCAAATAAAGTAATACGACCACGATCAGGCAGAAAATCCAATGCCGCCGGATGAACCTGCCGACAGCAAAAGTCATCTTTTTCAAAATCTTCATATCCTTTCCATTTATATATCATCATTTCCTCTATCAAAGTTCATATCCTTTAGTATAATAAATACGCAGACGTTTTACAATAATTTTAAGTTATTTTCTATTTTTTCTATTTTTGCAAAAAACAGTTGAAAAATATGGATTTATTATTTATACTATAAGGAGCTAATACAGAAGGAGGATTTCATATATGGTATCAGCAGGAGATTTCCGCAACGGTTTGACCATTGAATATGAAGGAAACGTATATCAGGTAATCGAATTCCAGCACGTAAAACCTGGAAAAGGTGCTGCGTTCGTTCGTACTAAATTAAAAAACATCAAAAACGGCGGTGTGGTAGAAAAAACTTTCAGACCCACAGAGAAGTGCCCGCAGGCTCATATTGACAGAGCGGACATGCAGTATTTATACAGCGATGGTGATTTATTCCACTTTATGGATGTGGAAAGCTATGAGCAGATCGCATTGAATGCCGATGATATCGGCGACACATTAAAATTTGTCAAGGAAAACGAAATGGTTAAGATCCTTTCCCATAACGGGGATGTCTTTTCCGTAGAACCGCCATTATTTGTAGAGCTTGAGATCACCGAAACCGAACCCGGCTTTAAGGGTGATACTTCCACTGGCGCTACAAAGCCTGCCACTGTGGAGACAGGCGCGCTTGTCTATGTTCCGTTATTTGTTGAGATCGGCGATAAGATCAAGATCGATACAAGAACCGGCGAATATCTTTCAAGAGTATAAAAATAAGGGGTCTCTGTCAAAGAGGCCCCTTATTTTTTATCCTCAGCTAAAGCCGGCATTTTCAGTCTTCGTACCAGCAGAACTTTCCCTTTCCCTCAGCCTTTGCGCGGTAAAGGGCGGCGTCCGCTCTCCGGTAAGATTCCTCAAAGGTCATATCTTCTCCTTGAACCCAGAGCAGCCCGATCGAACATCCCTGCTCCAGATTCATTGACAAAAACACATCCTTCATCTGTGCCAACAGGCGTTTTGCGATATTTTCTGCATCCGAGTGATCGATAACGCCCGGCATAAAAAGCATGAACTCATCTCCGCCCACTCTCCCGGCAATATCCGTCTCCCGCGTGCTGCTTTGCAGTACCGCAGATATTTTTTTGATCAGCGCATCCCCCATCTGGTGGCCGTATACATCGTTGACACTCTTGAAATTATCCAGATCCAGCAAAAACAGGACACCGTCCATCTCATTCTTAATGTAATCTGTGATATGCAATTCTGTATATTTACGGTTAAACAGCCCGGTCATTAAATCCAGTTGAATATCCTTCTCCAGCATCTCACTGCGCCGCAGCGCCTCCTCCGCCTTATCTGCAAAGGTTTTGGGATAATATTCGCCCTCCTGCTGGTAAATATAAGGCACGGACTGATGGATACTGTCCACGATCAGCCGCCCATCCGGCTCCCGGTGGACCGTCGCAGTAATCCGTGTATCCATCTCGATCACCATCTGCTTACCCTTAGTATCTGCCTCGCAGGCACAAAATTCGCCATAGACAAGACATACATCCTCATGGATCAGCTTGGCCGTATACCACTGCTTATTGATTATAAAATTAATCCCCAAAGCTTCCTCCTGATCCTTTTCAAGACCCTGAGCCAAAGCTTCCAGGTTATGATAATATTCGTGCTTTCCTGTACCTATGACTAAAATATCCGGCGAAAGCCAGGTGAGAACCTGCCGGATGCGCTCCGGATCACCTGAAATGTAACTTTCCATAATCTGCTGCATTAAAAGACTTGCTTCACTGCATAAATCACTCTGCATCCTGTGTACCTCCATCGATTTATTCCACCGGACAGTATCAATGTTCCGGCAGCACCTCCTTCATAACACGCTGGGCATTGCCATAAAAAATCTTTTCAATGATCCTTGCCGGCATCATAGTTTTCTCAAGCGCCTCATACAGCATCCTAAGCTTCCCTGTATGGGGAATTTCCAGATTTCCGCGGATACCGTCAAAATCTGTACCGATCGCCACGACATCCTCCCCGGCCACATGGATCATATGCTCAATATGACGGATCATGGCCTCCACTGTACAGCCATTTTCCGCATCCAGAAACATTGGACAAAAATTCAGGCCGGCCACACCTCCGCTATCCGCCAGAGCTTTGAGCATATCATCGGTCAGATTTCGTGGATGGTCACAGATGGCTCTGGAATTGGAATGGGAAGCAACAAACGGCTTTTTAGCCGTCTTTGCCACATCCCAGAAACCGCCGTCGGAAAGATGGGAAACATCCACGATCATCCCAAGCTCTGACATCTGCTCAATGACCTGAAAACCAAAAGGTGTAAGCCCCAGAGCCATACGCTTTTCATTTTTGGAATTGGGATGACCGATACAGTTATCGTAATTCCATGTTAATGTAAGCAGACGGACGCCCTTTTCAAAAAAATGCGTCAGGCGGTCGATTTTGGAATCCAGCATGCCACCCTCCTCCACCGTCAACAGAGCACCGGTGGGCGCTGCCTGACGGCCCCCGGAGACATTGCCATCATTGATACAAAGCTCCATATCCCCCACAGTCCTCACAGGTATCACGCTCCGGGCGTAAGTTTTCATGCTCTCATCAAAAAAATCCAGTACCCGGCACGTATAGTCATAGGCCGCATCCAGATCCCACGGCGACGCCAACGGGCTGCCAGGCCGTGATAAAACACCGGACCCATCCTCCGGCAGCTTAAATTTATCCAAATGGACAAAGCACGCAAAAAACTGAACAGCCTGATCATGGGATCTGAGTCTGGAAATATCCACACTCAGCGAATTTTCCATCATCGTTCCGGCCTCCGGATGGGCCATGATCTCCGTCAGAGTATCACAGTGCATGTCGATCAATTTCATTATAATTCCCCCAGCAACGTAAACACACCCGAAGTCATCGCTTCGGACGTGTACCGTCATTATTTATTCTTATAAAAATATAATACGATATTTTCCAGCTTTCGTTTCAAAACAATCTGAATTTCTTCCTTTGGATGTATGGGTGCAACTAAAATATTGGCAATGCCTGTTCTTTTTGCACCATAAATATCCGTAAACAACTGGTCGCCGATAAATACTGTATTGGACTTATCCGTTCCCATAAGCTTCATAGCTTTCTCATAGTTCGCTCTGGAAGGCTTTCGGGCATCGCATATATAATTCACCTTGATATCCTTATTAAACATTTCTACTCTCCGCGCCCGGTTATTAGACAGCAGACAGCAGGCAAAGCCGATATCTTTCAGCCGGCGAAACAGCGCCCTGGCCCGGTCATCCGCCGGAGCGCCATGGGGCACAAGGGTATTGTCGATGTCAAAAATCAATCCCCGCACCCCGTCTTTATAAAGCTTTTCAAAATCAATATCGTAGGTTGACCGAACCATTTTGTCCGGAAAAAAGTTTTGGAACATTTATTACTCCAATCTGTGAGATGTAAAGCCACTAGAATCCGTAACAGTTCAGAGGTGCCGAACGGTTACTAAAATCTTGCGATGATCTCATGGCATATATCATCAATAGTTTTATTGTCCGTCTCAATGATAATATCCGCCGCCGCTTCATATTTAAGCCGCCGCTCATTCATCAGCTCCCTTATATCCTCCACCGACTTGCGGTTTTTAAGGTTCGGTCGGCCATTATCATTGGACACGCGGGCGTAGATCGTCTCCGGCTTTGCCGTCAGAAGGATGGTCCGGCCGCAGGATTTCATAAGCTCCACATTTTCCGGACGCAGGACCGCGCCGCCGCCGCAGGAAATAATCGCGGCAACCTTTTTTCTCTGGGATATACTGGAAAGCAGCGTCGTTTCAAGACTGCGGAAATATTCCTCACCGTCTTCATCGAAGATTTGGGAAATACTGCGGCCGGTGCGATGAACGATTTCCTCGTCCATTTCGATCACCTCCATGCCTGTGATCTCGTGAAGCCGCTCGGCCACTGTTGATTTGCCGGTGCCCATAAATCCCACAAGGAAAAACAGTTCTTCGGGCATCCCGCCGATCTCCCACGGCCGGGGCGCCTTTTCGTGGAGAATACTCAACACAGTTTTCAGCTTTTCGGCCGAAATCTGGCCCGGCGCACTGGCCTGATGGGCTGCGCCAAAGGTTACGGAGCTGCCGAAAAATTCGCCGCATATACGGCTGATGCTTCCCATATCTCCCATGGACATGGTGATCACCGGTTTATCGACCCCATATTTTTCCACATGATGCGTCACCTCGATCAAACGCAGGACATCATCCATGGTTTGGGGCATGACCGCCAGCTTTAGTATATCCGCCTCAGAGGCCTGAAGCTTTTTAAAGAGCTTTGCCATCTCCGCCTCGGACGGCGTTTTATGAAAATCATGGCAGGAGCCGATGACCTTGATCCCGGCCTCGTGGGCATTGGAAATGATCGCCTCCACACACACCGGTTCCCGGTTGACCTCCACATCCACGGCGTCCACAAGGCCGCTCATGGCCGCCAGCTCATTGATACGTATATAGGACGGCGACTCGATGGGCCGCTTTCCCCCTTCATAGGCCGTCCGGAATGTAAAGATCAGCGGGATATCCCCGATGCCTCTGCGGAGCTTTTCCAAAACGGCACGGATACATTCCGGCTGGAACGCACAGTCGTAGCTGTCCACCCGCCATTCGATCAGGTCTGCGCCCCTGGCCACGGCTTCGCCGGCCTGGAGCATAATATCATCATCGTTCTTTCCGACGACCGGAATACAGATTTTAGGCATCCCGCGCCCGATAGATACGCCTCTTACGGTTACAGTATTCATATGCATACCTCTTTTCTCTTAAGCCACTGTTTTCTAACATTATAGCATACTCTAATATCCCTCTGCAATCAAATATGACGGTCTTGATTTTAATTAAATTTCTCTAACCCCTTGAATTTTCCACTAATATTAGTTTATACTTAGAGTATCAGGATTCCTTCGTAAGGAGGAACATATGACTAAGACTTTACAAGAACTGACGATCCGCGACGACTTTATGTTTGCCGCAGTTATGACCGACGTAGAACAGTGCCGTCAGTTTCTGTCCACAGCACTTGAGATGAACATTTTATCCGTCGATGTTGTCACTGAAAAAACCTTTGAGTACAATACTTTCCACGGTATCCGCCTTGATGTCGTCGCTGAAGAACAAGGGCGGCAGCGCCGTTTCAATGTGGAACTGCAAATCAAATTTCAGCAGCATCTTCCCAAAAGGAGTCGGTACTATCACGCGCATTTAGACATGGATGCACTGCTGGCCGGACATTCTTATGGTGATCTGCCAGATACTTACGTCATCTTTATCTGCGATTTTGCTCCCTTTGAGGGAACCACACTGTATAAGTATACATATCGAAATGTGTGCCAGGAAAATGGCGATGTATTGGAAGATGGACGCTATACTGTTTTTCTTAGTACAAAAGGTACAAATGATACAGAGATTCCGCAGGAATTGATGAACTTTCTGCATTATGTGGGCGATCCGGCAAGGTTTATGCCGCCACAGTATAAAGCTGACCTGGTTCGCTCTATTCAAAAGCAGATCAGCACCATCAAGCGGAGCAGAGATTGGGAGGCGAGATTTATGTTGCTTCAGGAAAAATTTGAGGAAGAACGTAAGGCCGGCGAAGCTAACGGTAAAGCCATCGGCATGAAACAGAGCCTGCTCCTCTTCCTTGACACCAAAAGTGAAATTCCAGAAAACATCCGTAGACGTATTGAGGACGAAACGGATTCGGACACACTGAAACGCTGGCTGACGCTTGCGTATACGGCAGAAACCGTCGAGGATTTTTGTCAACAGATGTAATTCTTTTTCACTGACACGAAAGATAAAGTGTTATCCTCCAAAAGGATACAGAATGATAATCGTAAACAGAACCATCAATAAATGAAGGAATCCTGTTTACAAAAGATAAGCAAAGGGGAAAGCCGAATTCGACTTTCCCCTTATATCACCGCAGGTAGCTTGGGACTTGGCTTGAGGCCAAGCAACGAAAAAGCAAAGAAGTATGAGTTTCTGTAACAGCTCGATTCCTTTGAACTGTTACGCATTTTTTATTAACAGGAGATTAAAATGAAAGAAATCACTGGAAATACCGTGCTTACAGGCCTTCTTGGAAGCCCTGTAAGACATAGCATATCCCCATTAATGCATAACGAAGCCTTCCGCCGGCTGGATCTGGATTATGTTTATCTGGCCTTTGACGTGCCCAAAGAGCAGTTAAAAACTGCGGTGGAAGGTCTGAAAACGCTGGGCGCGCGGGGCTTTAACCTGACCATGCCCCATAAAACAGAAATGGCAGTGCTGGCTGACGAGCTCTCCCCTGCCGCGCAGCTTTGCGGCTCTGTCAATACTGTTGTCATTGACAATGGTGTCCTAAAAGGCTATACGACCGATGGTATTGGCTATATGCAGGCGGCAAAGGACGCCGGTTATGACCTGCCCAACAAGACGATGACCTTACTCGGAGCCGGCGGTGCGGCCACTTCCATTTTCGTTCAGGCAGCCCTGGATGGCATGAAAGAAATCCGGATATTTAACCGAAAAAGCCCCACCTATGATAAAGCCGCAGCGCTTATTGAAAAGGTAAATAAGACTACCGGCTGCCGTGTCACGCTCCATGATCTAAACCACAGTGACGACCTTTACGAGAGCATCCTCACCAGCGATATCCTCACCAATTCCACCAATGTGGGCATGGCCCCGGATATGGATGGCTGTCTGATCAAGGACACCGACGTCTTTCATCCCGGACTTATTGTTTCAGATATTATATATAATCCGGAGGAAACTATGCTGATGAAGCTGGCCAGGTCCAAAGGCTGCGCCGCCTTCAATGGCCTGTATATGCTTTTATATCAGGGCGCCGAAGCCTTCCGCCTGTGGACAGGAAAAACAATGCCGGTGGAGATCATCAAAGAAAAGTATTTTAGACGCTGAGTTGACAGTTCCGCCCTGAGCGTCTATACTACTAAAAAATGCCATTCCGGCAAATCCATTCATTATAAGGAGTACATACTATGCTTAGACAAATTTCAATATTTGCAGAAAATACGAAAGGAAAGCTGTTAGCCATAACAAAGATCCTACATGATGGCGATATCAATATTCTCGGTTCGGTTACCAATGACAGCGCCGAATACGGCATTATCCGTATGGTCGTGTCGGACCCGCAAAAGACTCTGGGGCTGCTTTCCGATAACGGCTACCTTTGTCGTGAAACCGAGGTTTTGGGCGTGGAGCTTGAGGATAAGCCCGGCGCACTGAACCGCCTGTTAAATGCCCTTTCAGACAGCAATATTAATGTGGATTATTTATACCTCTCATTTAACCGCGACTCCGGTATGCCGGTCATGGTATTCCACACGGAAGATATTTACGAGGTGGAAAGCTGTATAAAATCCAAAGGGTTCACCCTGCTGTAAGCCGTCTAAAACCAGAAATGGCGGCCGCCAAAATCTGGCGCCGCCATCCAAATCCTTCTAACCCCGGCATTACAGAGCCTGCCGGTAAATCTCAATGATATCTTCCTTTGTCAGATCCACATAAGGATGTGACAGTCCGTCATGGGCCTTTTCGGCCATCGCATCAAAATACGTCTCGTCGATCCCAAGCTCCGTCAACGTCTTTGGAATCTCCAGGTCATGGAAATATTTCTCCGTCAGCGCGATCGCTTCGAGGGCGATCTCCATATCCGTCCGGCCGCCGTCGATCCCCCACACGTTGCGTCCATACTCCGCAAACTTGCCCGCCGTGTCCTCACAGAGGATATAGCGCATCCAGTGGGGCGTCAAAATAGCCAGACCCACGCCGTGGGTAATATCATAATAAGCACTCAACTGATGCTCCAGCGGATGAACGGTCCAGCCGTGGATCTTGCCAGCCTCTAAAAAGCCGTTGATGGCCCAGGAGGATGCCCACATCAGATTGGCCCGTGCATCGTAGTCCTCTGGATTTTCCAGAGCTATACGGCCGTAATGGAGCACCGTTTTGATCACGCCCTCGGCACAGCGGTTTTGCAGGTAGGCGCTGTCCTCCGTACCGAAATACCCCTCAAACAGATGGGATAAAATGTCCGCCGTACCGGCCGCCGTCTGATATCTGGACACCGAAAAGGTAAATCTTGGGTCCATGATGGAAGCCACCGGGCGGAGCTTTTCGTGGGCCGTGCCAATCTTATCGTTCGTCTCCATATTGGAGATCACCGCAAACACGTCCATCTCCGAGCCCGTGGCCGCCAGCGTAAGTATGGTGGCAATGGGCAGCACCCTTGTAATTTTTTTGGGGCTGACGACCAGATCCCATGCGTCGCCGTCATAGGCCGCTGCGGCAGCCACTACCTTGGCGCAGTCCAACACGCTTCCGCCGCCCACAGCCAGCACCAGTTCAATGTCATTTTCCCGGCACAGCCCTGCGCCCTCCCGCACCGACTCGATCCGGGGATTAGGGTCAACACCGCAAAGCTCCGTAATGCTGCCGCCGCAGTCATCCACGATCCGCTTGACTGCATCATAAAGCCCAATCTTCTTAATACTGCCGCCGCCATAAACTAACAGCACCTTTTTGCCGTACGCATTGACAATATCCCGAAGCTTTTCAATCTGCCCTTTACCAAAATAAATCTTAGTTGGTATACAATACGTAAAATTTTCCATGGCATTTCCTCCTAAAAATTGTTGCTTAGTGGTCATATCTCCTCAGAAGATCTCCCGTCTCAAGCTCGATCCCCAAATCTACAAAAATTTTCTGTTTTGGGTGCGGACAGCTATCCACAGCGTTCCCCTCGTCATCCGTCATGCGCGCCACGACCACCTCAAGGTTACGCCCGTCGGGCTTCATCACCTCAATGGTATCGCCGACACAAAACTTATTGCGCTGCTCCAGGCTGTACAGCCCATCCCCGTTACAGCCGCCAATAAGGCCCAGGTACGTATACTCCTTAATATACGTATTACTGTCGTAGATCTGGCTGTTCTCATCCGGCTTTCCAAAGAAAAATCCGGTCGTATACAGCCGATAGGTACATTTGCATATTTCTTCCCGGTAAACGCTCAGGCGGCTTTCATACAGCGCCGGGTCCGTGAAATAATCATCGATGGCCTGGCGGTAAGTCCGTGCCACCGACGCCACGTAAAGCGCCGTCTTCATCCGGCCCTCGACCTTAAAGCTGTCGATACCGGCCGCGATCAGTTCCGGAATATGTTCGATCATACAAAGATCCCGGGAATTAAAAATAAAGGTTCCCCGTTCATTTTCAAATACCGGAAAATATTCACCCGGACGCTTTTCCTCCATCAGCGCGTATTTCCAACGGCACGGATGGGTGCAGGCCCCCTGGTTGGCATCCCGCCCCGCCATAAAAGAGCTGAGCAGGCAGCGGCCCGAATAGGAGATGCACATAGCTCCATGAACAAAGGTTTCGATCTCCAGGTCCTCCGGAATATTTTCCCGTATCTCTTTTATTTCCTCCAAGGACAGCTCTCTGGCCGTCACTACCCGTTTGGCGCCCAGACTGTGCCAGAAATTAAAAGTGGCATAATTCGTATTATTAGCCTGGGTGCTGATATGGACCTCGATTTCCGGGCAGATCCTGCGGGCCATGGTAAATATCCCCGGATCGGAAATGATCAGCGCGTCCGGTTTGATATCTTTTAATTCGTACAGATATTTTTCAAATTCATCCAGATCCCGGTCGTGGGCCAGGATATTGGCCGTAACAAACACCCGCACACCATGCTCATGGGCATAAGCGATGCCCTCCCGCATATCCTCCGAAGAAAAGTTTTTGGATTTGGCCCGGAGGCTGAACACCTCGCCGCCGATATACACGGCGTCGGCTCCAAAATTCACTGCGGTCTTTAACACCTCCAGCGAACTGGCAGGCATAAGTAATTCAGGTTTCTTCACGTTTTCTCTCCTATTACATCTAATATCGGTCTTCCCTGCGGCATCACAGCGCTACCACGCAGTCCGAATAAAACTCAGACTCCCTCTGGCGCAGGCGCCGTCAGCTTCGTACTTATCGTCATTCCATCGCCCACCGGCAGGATCACGGTTTCCAGGGCGTCATTATGCTTTAATTCCCATAAATAATCCCGCATGCGGCTGTGGATCGTCCGGTTGCGCCGCGTCACCGCATAGCGTGACTGGACAATATCGCCGTCCTGGAGTACATTGTCCGACACAAGCGTTCCGCCCGGAGCCAGAAGCCGCAGTACCTCCGGCAGGAAATGGATATACTGGCCTTTAGCTGCGTCCATGAATATAAAATCATAGGACGGCTCCAATCCTTTTAATATTTCCAGAGCATCCCCCTCCAAAAGGGTGATCACATCCATTTTACCGGCTTTTTTTATATTTTCTTTCGCCTTAATGATCCGCGGCTCAAACTTCTCAATCGTTGTGATCGTCGCTCCCGGCTCGATATATTCGCTCATCAAAATAGAGGAAAAGCCCACAGCAGCTCCCACCTCCAGGAGCTTCTCAGGCTTTTGCATCCGCAGGAGCACCTTTAAGAGTCCGGCCGTCTCCTTGCGGATAATGGGCACATGATCTTTGACGGCCTCCTGCTCTATGGAACGTAAACGTTCATTTTCACCTCTGTCCAATGAACGGATATATGTGATCATCCGCTCATCCACATTCATCGTTTTATTCCTCCGCTGTCGTCCTGTTTAATATCCCCTTCGGTGGTGAGCTTGGTGATCATCTCATCCGCCGTCATATTGGGGCTCAGTTCAAAAGTTCCGGGCATGATCTTATCGCCCACCTTCTCAAGCCTTACACGAAGCGTAAAGGCGGTTTCATACTTAATAAGGCCGGCTTTTTTGAGCTGCTTGGCCACATCGGACGCCGTCGTACCTTCACTGACAACAATGGTCGTCGTCTCCGTATTATACTTGGACATCACCGGATCCCCAAACACTTCATAGGAATAGTCATATGCAAACATCGCTGCCTGGTACACCAGAAAAATAACAAATGCATAGACTAAAACATGAATACAAAGTTCAAAAAAACCTAAAACCACTTTCTTCATATGCTCACTCCTTCATCCCTTCACTCCTCCAGGAAACTCAGATCTAAAGTCACAGCGCTGCCGATGCGGTCATAAACCTTACGCATCATTTCCACCAGCGCCTGTTCTGCGGCCAGATAATCCATAACCTTTGGGAGCTCCAGTATATCCTGGTAGTCCTTTTGCAACTGCTCTATGGCTGCCTGGTCATCGTCCTGGACCGCACGGTTTTGCAGATAAAAAAGCTGTCTGCGGTAACCATTGACCCGGTCTGCAATTCCGGATTCACGTGTAATGAAACTTCTGAGCTCATTGTAGGATATATATTCTTCACTCTGTTGTATTGCGGCAATTAAGCCTTCCGTCCGTTTACTGACTCCCGGCATAACTTATACGCCTACTTTCTATCGTCATGTTTATTTCCGCGGCGGGCGCCGTATAAGGCAGCCCCCCGCATGGCAGGCTGTGGTTATTCCACTTCCATGATGATCGGCAGGATCATCGGATTGCGTTTCGTCTGTTTCCAGACATAATCCCCCAGAGATTCGCGGACCACATTTTTAATCTTGCCCCAATCCGTACAGCGACGGCTCAGACAGCTCTCCAGCGCTTCGCTGACCACGTGGCGGGCATCCTCCATCAGAGTCTCCGACTCTCTCACATAGACAAAGCCGCGGGATACGATATCCGGACCTGCCATGATCTGATTTGTAAACTTCTCCAGAGTAATGACAACGATCAGCAGACCGTTCTGAGAAAGCATCTGACGGTCACGCAGCACGATATTTCCCACATCGCCCACGCCCAGGCCGTCCACAAAAATATCGCCGCACTGTACCTTTCCCGTCTTTTTGGCGCTGTCATCACCGATTTCCAGCACATCGCCACTCTCCATGATGATGATATTTTCCTTCTCTATACCCATGAGCTGGGCCAGGCCCGCATGAGCCTTCAAATGGCGGTATTCGCCATGGACCGGAATGGCATATTTCGGCCGGGTCAGCGCATAGATCAGCTTGATCTCCTCCTGGCAGGCATGTCCGGACACATGAGCGTCCTGGAAAATAACCTCAGCGCCTTTGTGATACAGCTCGTTGATAATGTTGGACACTGCTTTTTCATTGCCCGGGATTGGATTGGAGCTGAACACGACCAGATCCCCGGGTACGATGGAAACCTTGCGGTGAACACTGGCAGCCATACGTGACAGCGCAGCCATAGTCTCACCCTGACTTCCCGTAGTAATGAGCACCACCTGCTCCGGCGGATAGTTTTTCATCTGATCCAGCTCGATCAGTGTATTTTCCGGCATGCTGATATATCCCAGCTCCTGGGCAATGGTGATGATATTTACCATACTCCGCCCTTCCACAATAACCTTGCGGCCGAACTTGTATGCCGTATTGATGATCTGCTGCACACGGTCCACGTTGGATGCAAATGTGGCAATAATAATACGGTTTTTCTGATGTTCATTAAATATATGGTCAAACTGACGTCCCACCGTGCGCTCGGACTGGGTAAAGCCCGGACGCTCCGCATTGGTACTGTCGCACATCAGCGCCAGCACGCCCTTTTTGCCAAGCTCGGCAAAGCGGCCCAGATCGATGCGGTCGCCAAATACCGGCGTATAATCGATCTTAAAGTCACCGGTGTGGACAATGATCCCGGCCGGTGTATAAATGGCCAGCGCCGTAGCATCGGCAATACTGTGGTTCGTCTTGATAAATTCGATACGAAAGCATCCAAGATTAATGGACTGTCCGTGACGGATCACCTTACGCTTCGTCGTTTTCATCATATTGTGTTCTTTTAATTTATGTTCGATCACACCCATGGTCAGCTTTGTGGCATAGACCGGCACGTTCACGTCCTTTAACACATAAGGCAGCGCGCCGATATGGTCCTCATGGCCGTGGGTAATGACGAAGCCCTTTACTTTGTCGATATTATTTTTAAGATAAGTGATATCCGGGATGACCAGGTCGATACCAAGCATATCTTCCGTAGGGAAAGCAATCCCGCAGTCCACAACAATAATATTATCCTCGTATTCAAAGCAGGTAATATTCATACCGATCTGTTCCAGACCGCCCAGGGGAATTATTTTCACCTTTTCACTTTTAGTTTCATTTTTTGTCTTCGTTTTTGAGTTATTCGTTTTCAAAATCGCACCTCCGCATTTTTTTGCTGATTGTGCAATGCCGACAACGATACCCGAACAATATTTTTATTTCTTTTTCAACGCTTCACTACACGCCCGGCAGCGTCCATAAAACTTTACTTCATGGTCGCTTACAATAAATCCCATCGTATCACGTATCCTGCCCTCCAGTTGTTCCAGCAGGTCGTCCTCAAAGGTGAAGACGCCGCCGCATTCCAGGCATATTAAATGATGATGGTGGTGATGACTCTTGTCTCTGTCCGGATCTCCGATCTCGTACCGTACAAATCCGTCGTCCAGATTCAGTTTGTCGATCACACCAAATTCCGATAGTTTCTGTATGTTGCGATAAACAGTAGCCAGCCCGATCTCCGGCCAGCTGGCTTTTACTTTTTCGTAAATCTCCTCTGCGGTAAAATGCCGGTCAGGTTCATTTGCGAGGACTTCAAAAATGGCAAGACGCTGACCGGTGGTTTTCATTCCCTTTTCTTTTAAAAGCTTTTTATACCGTTCCAGACGTTCATCCATATGATCCCCTCCTCCCCTGACGTAAAACATTGTCCGAGTAACGTGACTCATTACATCAATTTCTAATTTTTATATGATAAAAAGATATCTATTCCATTTCGATATCTACATCATCCAATATCTGTGCAAATACGCCGGATATGGCATCCAGCTCCTTATCATCGTCCACGATATTATAAATAAGGTCTGACGATTCTGCACCTTCATAAGTTTCTTTTAAGATTAAAGCTTCCGCCTCATCATCCATAGAATCGGCAACTAATATATAATTAATATTATTGATACGTGTCTGTTCAATAATATAAAACTCTGCTTTTTCTCCGGTATCTGTCAGTGTAAATTCTACTTTTCCCTGCTCTGCCATAAATTGACCTCCACGTCTGCGGGAATGGCAATTCCCGTGACAAATTCTCATTCAGGCGCACCTGACGGTTCGTCCTGCGGCCCGTGCATACTTAAATAATCCAGATAACCCTGCAATATAAAAACCGCTGCCAGTGCGTCCACATAGGTTTTTCGGTTTTCACGGCGCACATCGCCCTCGATGAGCGTGCGCTGTGCAGATATCGTACTCATCCGTTCATCCCAGAGCACAACCTCAAGTCCGGTCCGCCGCTTTAAGCTGTCGGCAAACGCACCGGTCTTTATGGCTCTGTCTCCTATGGTATTGTTCATATTCTTAGGATATCCAAGAACAATCAGCTCTACACCTTCGTTTTTAATTATTTCTTCAATCCGTGCCAATGTCTGGCGTAGCTTGTTCTCATCCTTGCGTTTGATGGTCTCCACGGCCTGGGCTGTAAGTCTGAAGGGATCACTCAGCGCCACACCCACCGTTTTTGAGCCATAGTCCAATCCAATAATCCGTCCGGCCATGGATTACTTCAGATTCACTTCGATATAATTTTTCAAAAGCTCTTCCAGCAGTTCGTCCCGCTCCACCTTCATAATTAAATATCTGGCGTTTTTGTAGCTGGTCACATACGTCGGATCTCCGGACATAATGTACCCTACAATCTGGCTCACCGGATTGTATCCCTTTTCGGTCAATGCAATGTAAACCGCTTCCAGAATGTCCTTAACCGCGATCTCGGTTTCATTATTCACCTTAAAATATTGTGTGTTGTTCATATCTGGCATATTATCACTACCTTTACTTTCTTATTTACGGATCTAAAACTTCTGGTTATCTATTATATTAATATAAATTTTAAAATAATTCAATCAATTCTTTTACAAATCACAAAATCTTAATTATTTTTCCTGTATTTTATAGGTTTTAAGCAGCTTATAAATTTTAAATCACATTAAAATGGCCATTCCTATAAAATATCCGATGCATAAGCATGATTTTACAGGAATGGCTTTCTTTAGTCAATTATAAAAATTTTCAGATAAGTTCTGATTATATGATCAATATTCAAAGGTTTCAAACGGTAACGGCCACGCTTTTCCATGATTATTTACAGACCAGCCGCCGGTCTCGCCATATCTGTATTTATATACATATTTTTTAGGATTTTCAGCAGTCCAGCCGCCAACCATAGGTGTCCAGCCAAAGTGCCATAGCCGCCATTTCCCGTTTTCTTTGATGAGTTCATGGCAATATGTTCCAAATCCAGGTAAATACTCCCGATCGATAACACCATCATATTCAGCAGCTTTTCCGATATTTCCCCAACACTTATCTACAAACCAGGCCTTTGCCGAATTACCATCATAACTTAATTCAATTACCGGTGAACATCCTGTATGAAATTGGGGATTGTTCCACATCGACTCATGACCTTCGTATATGCCATTAATCATCTTACGGCAGTGAGACATAACAGCCTCGTAGCCGACATAAGAGTTGGTGAGCTGAATCACCGGAGCATGTTGTTTATTAACCATAAATAAATCCGGAAAATCCGACAGATCATTACGTTTTAAACGCTCAGTCCATTGCGGCAGCAACGATTCAATCTCAAATATATCCTCTGCACAATTTTTACATCCCTTCCATCGCGGAGCAAAATTGCGATTTGGATTTCTGCCCATATACTCGACCATTCCGGGCATGTTATCCAAACCATCATGATTAATATTATAATAATCCAAATCATTAATTTTGCATAATTCAGTTATCTTTACACCAAGAATTTTCCAAACACCGTGTTCCTGCACATAATCAAAATGAATTTTAGCTAACCGATACTGCATTCTATATGGAACATCTTTATACCCATAAGCGGGACCTCTGAAATTAACCAGATTACCAACAAAGTCTCCCACGGCCTCTTCTCCATGCGTATAAATTACAGGTGTGCACATAGTTATAAACTGAGGATACATTTCAAGGTTTTGATGTTCCTTTCTGGCAATCATATCAAATGTTTCCATAACTTTTGTTCTGCCATACACAGGTTCTTCTAAAATATCAGGCAAATCAATATAAATATTATGATCAACTGCAAACAATTTCCCGCATTCGGCCAATCCATCATGGGAAATGTGACCTGCCAGATTACGTAATTCCACATAATCCTGAGGCAGCACATCGGATTCCGGATATATACAGTTAATCCTTTGATCATTATCCCACACTGCCGGTTCATCATTACTATCATAATCCCAGGGAGATACGTGTAAAAGCTTCAACCTGGAAAAAGATCTCATCTTCCAATCATTTGATACGAAAACAAAAGTAACTGTTATTCGCCAATAAGAATATAACATATGCATACCTGTATCATCTGAATATAATTGATATGTATATGTATTCCAATGGCCCATCAACGCCCCATCTTCACATTCCTTCCATGCCGCACTGTGAGTTAAATCAATAGTTTTATAGCTTTTTTCAGCAAATCTGCAAAGTGCTTCCACACAATCTTTCCAACCTTTACAATCGATTCCCTCATCTGGCATATAAACACTTACTGCGTCACTTTTTTCAATCATGTCTTCTATATGGAGCTTTTTCTCTCCCAATGCCATTCCCTGTAGTAAAAAACCAATTTTATTTGACATTGAAACAATACCTTTAGAATTCATAAAAAGTTCCTCCCTGTCTAATTAATAATGAAATTCTTCAAATGGCATGGGCCATAATTTTTCTGTTGGATGTTCCGACCAGCCTCCGGAGTGTCCAACCGTATAATTTAAATCCGGTAAATTAAAAAGTCCGTCATTGTTTGTACCTAAGCTATACATTTTCCATTCGCCATGGTCTTTTACATAGCGATTATAATATAACCCTAATCCCGGATAATAGGTTCGCTCCTTTTGATGCTCATTATACAGGATTCCCATGCCAATATTACCGAAGCAATAATCCACACACATCATTTCTGCTTCCGTTCCATCATCCGAAATTTCAATAACAGGCACACCGCCATTATGAAATTGAGGATATTTTCTCATAGAGGGTTCTTTTTCTAAAATATCGGTCAGCATTTTTTTCGCGGTCTTCCGGACTTTTTCATATCCTGCCGTACCAGAAAGCAGATGTAACTCCTTCCCTGAATCATTTATCATATACTCGTCAACAAAGTCCTCCAGTCCGCCGCGTTTAAGCCTGGTCGTCCAAAAATCCAAAATTGTTTCGATCTGATACACATCTTCTGCATTCAGATTTTCATCCTTTTGCATTTTGGGCGCATGGCGCTCCATACTAACATCAAGGGTATGCGGTGCTTTAGATTCTATGTAATCCTGTTTATCCGGATTAAGTAAGGATATAAATTCATAGGATTCTACTCTCCAGTTGTCTGCTTTCGTAAGAATCATATCCGAAATACCAATTCGAATCATCATCGGGTAAGGTACTTTCGTTTCCCCATAAGCCTTTCCGTAAAACTGATAAGCTCCGGTTCCAGTTCTGAGATGTATACGATCTGGTTTAAACTCCATGATCAGAGGATCATTTGCAGCAAATACTTTCCACATATAGTGCGGTGCATTGGAATTTTCAAGTTGCTGCAGCTTATGGTAGCCTTCCCCGACAGCGTCTGCGCCAACTGTCTTATAGACCTCAAAAAATGGATTTTTCCAATAACTTTTTTCTGACAACCTGGACAAGGCCAGTTGATCTTCCGGAGAGCCATATAGATAGCGGTTGACCACATTGCGTATTCTTACATAGTCATCCGGCTCAATATCAAAACATATATTTTTATTTTTTATGTTCTTCTGCCAGTACATTTCAATATCCTCATCAGATAAGTTAAATATTCCCGGCTCACTTGTATGATCATAGCACCATGGATTCATATGTATTAATTTCAAAGCGGAAAAACTTTTAATAAATCGAGATCCCCCTGTCGGCCAGCTTTCAATTTCTATACGCCAATAAGAAAATTGGATTTTTTCACCACCTTTGTCTTTCAATATTTCATATCCAAAGCTGTTGCAGGTCGTCTGGGAATTTCCATTGGTTATCGTCCGTTCGCCAAATGTGTGCAGTAAATGGAATTGATTTTTCGTTTTTTGAGACAAAACAGCGCAGGCCTTTTCCGCGTCCGAAAATCCACGTGCTTCAATCCCAAAATCCGGACAGTAAATATAAGCATCCTCATCATTTTTCATATGCTGCAGGAGTATATCCCCCGCATGACCAAAGGGCCATGCCTCCATAAGCAATTCTGTAAACTGTTTCATACATGTTATTCTTTTTGTGTCCATTACTTTATTATCTCCTTATAGTTCATCAACTAATATTTCGGCCCTCTGAACGTTTACCATCAGCCTTTAACACCTCCAACAGTTATTCCTTTCACAAAATATTTTTGAAAAAAGGGATATGCAATAATTATAGGGAGTATGGCTACCACAGCGATCGCCATTCTCATCGTCGTTGTAGGTAATTCTGTCATATCTATTGCAATCCCCATAGAGGCTGCATTGGCGGCAAGATAGCTGATATTATCATTTAGCCGGTTCAGGATCAATTGAATCGTGTAATATTGGCTGCCATTTTGCTGGGTCAGATAATACATGCCATTTTTCCATTCGTTCCAATAACTCACAGCACTCAACAAGCCAATCGTCGCATACATAGGTACGGACAGAGGTACAACAATTTTCAAAAATATTTTGATTTCACCTGCGCCATCAATCCTGGCAGAATCTAAAATCTCATCCCCAATATTTCCGGAAAAATAATTTTTCATCAATATAATATTAAAGCCGCTTACAAGCACTCCGGGAACTATCAATGCCCAAATGGTATCCTTTATATGAACTAAGTTAGTATATACAAAATAGGTAGCTACCAAACCGCCATTAAAAAGCATAGAGAAGACAACTAAAAATGTAAGAATCTTTTTACCGGGAATATCCTTATTACTCAACGCGTAGGCCATTGTAGATGTCAGGATCAGGCATAAAGCAGTTCCAATTACGGTAACAACAATCGTCATAAAATACGCTTTTCCAAGTGTTTTCCATTCAGTGATCAAATATCTGTAAGCCTCCAGGCTAAACTTCTTCGGAATAAATGAATAGCCATACTTAATTGCAGAGGCATTTTCCGTAAGAGAAGACATTATCAACAAGACGAATGGCAAAAGAACAGCCAATGATAAAAAGATCATTATAAAATTTGTAATAAAGGAAACCCTTTTTTGTTCTTTAGATTTGATCATATGCATCCCCCTCGTTAAAACAAAGCATTCTCATTATTTACTTTACGAATAATCCCATTGGCTATCATTAATGTGGCAAACCCTACAACGGACTGGTATACGCTGGCCGCTGAGGACATGGCATAATCATTATTATTCATTAAGGCATTATACACATAAACATCCAGTGTTCTTGTCGTTGAATATAAAAGACCTGAATTTTTCGGAATTTGATAAAAAAGGCCAAAATCCGAATTAAATATATGGCCTAGATTTAAAAGAGCCAAAGTAATAATCGTCGGTTTCAACAAAGGAAGCGTAATGTAACGAATCTGCTGTGTATGCGTTGCGCCATCAATTTTTGCAGCTTCGAAGATCTCCGTTTGGATACCAATAATGCTGGAGTAATACATCACCGATGTAAAGCCCATGGATTTCCATATATTTAATACTGTTAAAATAACAGGCCAGTATTTTGGCTGCATATACCAGTTAACTG
The DNA here is from genome assembly GCA_902363555.1 of Lachnospiraceae bacterium. GTDB lineage: Bacteria > Bacillota > Clostridia > Lachnospirales > Lachnospiraceae > Catenibacillus. The sequence continues at coordinate 433,414 of CABJAM010000005.1, forward strand.
CACCAACATTCAATGGCTCAAGAATTGACTTATTTACAAAACCTGTATCCACAGCCAGCACAGAATATACCAGATAGCTAATAACAACCCAGCTCATTAAATAAGGGATTAATATGATACTCTGATAAATTTTAAGCCTGATCCTGCTGCGTATCTCATTCAGGCAAATAGCAATACCGACCCCGATAACAATTCCAAGTACAATAAACACAAGATTATACAACAGGGTATTTCTCGTAATTGTCCAGGCATCCTTTGTTCTGAACAAAAATTTAAAATTTTCTAATCCGATCCATTCACTTTTTAATATTCCTACCTTGAAATCCAAATTTTTAAATGCAATGATCATTCCAAACATTGGTATGTAATTATTGATAATCAAGTAGATCAAAGTAGGAAGGGCCATAATATAAATTGGAATGGCCCGCTTCCATTTTATTTTCTGCTTTGTCATTATTTTCCTCTCTATCATATCAGGCACCATTGGCTGCATCATATATTATCAGAGCCCTGTCCGATACTCTGTATGATTGAAATGACGTACTAAAAACGGATTTTCAGTACGCCAAACAATCTCATCCACTAAATTATTTCTTTATATTACTTATTGTTTTGGGCAATCCATTCATTTAATCTTGTCTGATTTTCCTTAATAACATCATCAATACCGGCATCCTTTAGCGCCCGAATAAACTGTGGAAGCACTTCATCCGGATCAACGGATCCCGTTTCTAAAGCAGGTCTGTACTGATTCATGACATCGTTGATCGCCGCAATCTCTGTTTTCATTGTATTTGGATTGAAAACATAACCTAAATATGGGGAAATACATTCCTGTGGAATATTATAATTCCAATCTTCCAAATCGGCAAAATAACTCTTGTCAAGCGGTGCAAACATATCACGCTTTGTCGGTGATCCATAAAATTTTGCCTGCATACCATAGCCTACAGTCGATGCATCCAGACCCTCAGGATAATCAATGATACGGTCGGTATCTGTTTTTACATAATGTATATTTTCTATACCATTATAAATCAAATTAATAATATCAATGTCACTGTGGAGCAGTGATAAAAACTGCATGGTTTTGGCAGGGTCCGCGCATGTTACAGGGATACACCAATTTGCATCCTGATACATATTCGTATTAACATATCTCTGCGATACATTTAACGCAGTCATATCCATCTTATAATTTCTTTCTGTCTGTTCTTCCATATCCAGATAGGTATAATTTGAAACCATCATGCCACGGCCATTAACCATATAAGAATCCACGGTTTCAGAGCTTGTCAATACATCTGGATTAATATATCCGGCTTCATACCATTTTCTCATCCATTTACAATGATTTGCGTATTCCTCTGTTTCATAAACATTTTCGATAGTCTTTCCTGCACGACCGTTGTCCATAATACCTCCGGTAGCAGCACTTGAGCCAAGATAATCAACAATTTTATACCTGTCAAAGGATGTCTCACTTGATCCAACCATAATTAACGGATAAAAATCTTCACCTTCTCCGGCCTTTACAACTTCAAAAATCTTATCAATGTCTTCATAAGTCAATTGCTTTGTTTCATCCATATATTCCTGTAAATTATATTTTTCAAGTAAATCTGTTCTGGCCAGGTAGCCATACTGCTTTGAAAATACATCAATTGATGGGATTCCCCAAAGCGTTCCATCAATATATCCACCTGCAATAGCCTCGCCCACATCCTCTGCAATTTCAGTGCCATATTGCTCGTACAGGTCGTCCAGCGGAATCACAAGATTGTTACTGACATACTGAAGAAATCCTGAAAATCTTGACCCGAGGACCAGATCCACCTGCTCCCCTGATGTGATCATCAAAGACATCTGTGTCATAGATTCCGGGAGGGTTACCGGATAAATCGTTACCTCTACCCCTATTTTTTCTCTCGAAATGTCATTAATTGCATCCTGCACCATCTGGATATCTGGCTTTAACGTACCTGGATAAACATATTCCATTACCAAATGGTAAATCCCATCATTTGATTCGTGTTCGGAAACTGATGCACTGTCAGACGCTTTATTTAGCGTTTGCTGAGTGTCATCCATACTTCCGCCTGGATCACCACTTCCGGATGACGTGTTTCCACATCCTGCCAGAGTGCACATGACTGACATGATTGTCAGCAGAGCCGTAAATAATTTTGTAAACTTTTTCATTTCCTGACCTCCCAATAGTGTTTTTAAGTTCTGAACTTATAACCCTATTATATAGCCGGACAGCATCCGGCTAAATAGCGCCAAGCGATTAAAACCTATCGATTTCCGACATTTTAATTCTGTTCACGATTACAAATTTGGCTTGGAAGACATCCATGTACTTTTTTAAACATTTTCACAAAATTTGCATAGCTTTCATAGCACAATAATTCGGATACAACTGTGGGAGACATTTCCTTTTTTTGTATGAGCTCCATCGCCAGGTACATACGCTCATTAATAATAAAACGATTGACCGAAACTCCATGAACCTTCTTAAAAACCCGATTCAAATAATCTGCATTTAAATGGCAGATGTTTGCCAAATCCTCCACAGAAAACCGCTCTGTCAGATGATTTAAAATATATTCTTTAACTTTATCCACAGCATGTTTGCTATTAATATAATTTTCCGAATTGGATATCACATCACATTTTTCCTGATACAACTGCTTCCCATAATTAATCATTCTTTTATTTGTTTCCATTTCCTGAACTAAAACGCCAACCTTTATAAGCATATTTTCTATATCTTCGTTCGTAACAGGTTTAAGCAGATAATCGATACACTCAAGAGCAATTGCCTCTTTTGCATACTCAAATTTAGCATGACATGTAAGTAAAACAGCCTTAGTTTTTCTTTCAGGATAACTGCGTCGGATCCACGATAAAAAAGATAAGCCATTTTCAATGGGCATTTCTACATCAAGAAGCAGTAGATCGATGACTTCTTTTTCATATATTTTTTTAGCATCCTGCACATTTGATGCTGTAAACAATTCTGTAACACCATATTTATCCCATGAAATAGATTTTTTCATAGTTTCTAATGATAGTACTTCGTCATCCACTAATAATACTTTCACGGCTGATTTCCCCCAAATCGATCATCATAAATTCTGATTATTACTTTAGTTCCCTGTCCGTATTCCGACTCCACATACATTTCTGCAGACTCTTCGTATAACATTCTCAATCGCTTTTTTGAATTCCATATGCCAATATGCGTTCCGTCCTTTTTTATCACCTTTTCATTATTCTGAATGTGTTCCAATATTTCACTTTCAATACCAATGCCATCATCCATCACAGATAATTCTATATATCCGTTTAAATAATGGGCCCTGACATATATTGCAATTTCATTTCCGGGAGACAACGTATATTTTGCAGTATTTTCCACAAGCTCCAACAATATCATGGTTGGTATCTTATAATCATAAAGCTTTGATTCAATATCATAATTTATTGTAAACATGTCAGGATATTGATATTCTAAAATACTGCAATAATTATCGATTAAGGCCATCTCCATTCTTAATTCATGATAATCATCCGACTCAAATATTTCTCTGAAATATTGCGATAAAAACTTAGCCACATGTTGGATTCCACTATAATTTTTTAAAACAGACATATTAAAGATAATGTTGAAAATATTCAAAATAAAATGTGGCCGTACTTGTAACTGGATATTTCTTCGAATAATCTTTTCCCTTTCAATCTCTTTTTCATAGTTTTCAATACGCAGATGCTCTAACTGATTTGACATTTTATTAAATAAGACAGCAACATGATTAAATTCCTTAGATTGTAAATCCTCCTGGATACGATATTTCTGATTTCCACTCTCAAGTTGATTTAAAGCCTTCTCTACAGCTTTCAGTGGACGAATCAGTACGAATTTAAACCAAATATATATCAAAGGAACTAATAGTAAATATACAAAAGATAAAATTATTTCCAACTTTCCGAAGAAAGTTAATCGATGAAAAATTTCGTTATATTTTATATTGGCTACTAATGCCAAAGAGGACACATTGGATTTTACGTATATACTATCTTTATTTTTTTCGGGATTCTCTTTTTGGAATTCCAATGTAATATCCGTTTTAAAATTATCTGCAAAGGATAAGTCATCTAACATACTTAATGTCTTTTCTAAAAAGGTATTACCCTTAAGTATCGCGCCATAAATAAAATCCCCATAAAACCAAACCTTATATATGTATATATCTGATCCATCCGCCAACAGTTTCCATTCTTTTTGATCATTATCTTGAATGATCTCTTTTATAGCATTGTGAATTTTACGATGTTCTTCACTTCTCATCCCAGAATATGCAATAATCGCATGTTCTGTATCGTAAAATTTGTAAAAGAAAAATCCATCAATATCATTTATTAAAACCTGATTATTTAATTCTCTATATACTTTATTTTGAGCCAAAATAGTCGCACTACTATTTTTTCCCAGCGACATCTTTATAAAATCAGAATTTTCACTCTTTAATTGATACATATATCTCTCAATATAGTATATTTTATTATCCAGATTGTTCATAGATAATTCCATCAGGTTGTTATAAGATGTCTCCTGCTGAGACGTAAGTATTGAAATATAACTTTTAGTGCTAAAAAGCAACAGAATATTTAACGGAAAAATTGCGATAATAAAAAAGCATAGAATCTTTCTAATAATAGATTTTTGGTTCATAAGACGCCCCACTTTATACATAGACAATATTTTTTCTTACAGATTTTCCAAATGTTTTTTATTTTCAGATATGTTCAATTTTATTATATCGTTTTTACATAATATAGTCAACGCAAACAGACGCTTAATGGAATTAAATATATTTCTTTTTCGTCATCATATTTCTAATCCCGAAGAAATAATAGCATCTGTGAGACAATCTGTGTTAAAACTATTGCTGATGGATAAGGCCCATTAGAATTATCATTTATAAAAAAATAGCATTGATATTATTGAAAAATACCAATGCTAATATTTCTATTCGCTTTCGCAAATCACAAAATCTTCATTTAATTTTAAAGATATCCGCCCCCGGACGATGGAATTGGCCTTTTCTTCCGGCAGATCCATGGCCACCCGGATATATTCCTTCGTATGTCCGGTCATATAGGTTTTTCCGTCAATTTCCACCGATTCTTCCAGAAGGACGTCCACAGGGCTCCCCTTCCACGCCTGGATAAAGTCATCGTGCAGCCGCTCATTTAAAGCCAGCAGCCTGGCGCTCCGGATATTTTTAATGCTCTCATCCACCTGCTGCTCCATGGAAGCCGCCCGGGTTCCCTCTCTTTTTGAGTATTTAAAAATATGCATCTGGGCAAAGGCGATATGCTCCAGAAACTTTTCCGTCTCGGCAAACTCTTCCTCCGTCTCCCCGGGAAATCCTACGATGACATCCGTCGTAATAGCCGGCCGGTCAAAATATTTTCTTAACAGCGCACAGCACGCATCGTACTGCCGGGTCGTATACTTCCGGTTCATCCGGGCAAGGGTGGCATCGCAGCCGCTTTGCAGGGACAGATGGAACTGTGGGCAGATTTTGTCAATGGCACCAAGACGCTTTGTAAATTCCTCCGTTACGATCCGTGGCTCCAGGGAGCCCAGGCGGATGCGCTCCAGCCCCGGAATGTCGGCCAGCGCTTCGATCAGCCGGGTCAGATGCTCGTCCTTTGTACAATCATTATATTCCTCACCGGAAAAATCCAGTCCATAGGATGAGATATGTATCCCGGTAAGTACAATTTCCTTATAGCCCTTCCCTGCCAGCCCGGCAACCTCAGATATAATGTCCTCCGCCTTCCGGCTGCGCACCCGGCCTCTGGCGTAGGGTATGATGCAGTAGGAGCAGAACTGGTTGCAGCCGTCCTGGATTTTGATGTAGGCCCGTGTATGCTCGCTGACGCGGCTGATATGCAGAGTTTCATACACGTTTGTATGGTTGATGTCAATAACGCTGGCCACAGCGTCAGCCCCGGACGCATTTACGCGGTCAGACGCCGCGTCACGGCCCGGCGCTTCGTCATTATCCGGTGCAGCGTCACCGTCCGGAGCCGAGTCAGCGGCAGGTGCTGCGCCTTCCTGCTGCGCCCGTCTTTGCATCAGTGCTTCCACCAGCGCCACAATCTCCGACTTTTTGTTATTGCCCACGATCAGATCCACTGCAGAATCCTCAAGCAACTGGTCTTTTGCCGCCTGGACATAGCAGCCCGCCGCCACGATGATCCCCTGGGGATTTTTCTTCCGGGCCCGGTGGAGCATCTGACGGGACTTGCGGTCCGCAATGTTGGTCACTGTGCATGTATTTATAATATAAATGTCCGCTGCCCCGCCAAAAGGACGGATCTCATAGCCGGCGGCTGAAAAAAGCTCCTCCATGGCATCCGTCTCATATTGATTGACCTTGCAGCCCAATGTGCAAAATGCAACACTTTTCATAGTCATCCTCCGTTATTTATCCTTTTTAGACATTTTACCGGTTTATCCGGCTTTTACTGTCACAACATGTCTTGAAATTTCATTCAGGTTTCACATATATTTTACACGAACTTTGCGAATATCGTATTGACTTTTTTGCTCCTGAATTGTACTATATATCTATGAAATAAAAAAATATAAAAACACTATCAGGAGGGAATTTCTTATGAAAACCGTTCAAATACGTCTTGACTCTATCGACAAAGTAAAATCCTTTGTAAACATTATCACAAAGTACGATACTGATTTTGATTTAATTTCCGGCAGATATGTTATCGACGCTAAATCCATTATGGGGATTTTCAGCCTCGACTTATCCAGACCGATCGATCTGGCGATCCATAACGATGGCTGCGATGAGATTCTGGACGTTTTAAAACCATTTATCATCTGATCCATATTTGATATCTGCTACATTTGTATATCTGCATACGGCGCTTTACAAAGCGCTGACAAGACAACGAAACTGTGGGATGCCCGAAAAACGGACATCCCTTTTTTGTCACCATCTGGCGCTCACTACGCCCGACATTCCATTGCGCAGACGCTATCAGCACATAACGGCTCCCCGGCTCCGCGCCAGATGCTATTCGCACATAACAACTTCCCGGCTCGCGATGGCCTCCTCGATCATATCCTCAATAATTCCTTCAAGATGGCGCTCGGAGCGCTCGATGATACGGATATTCGGCTTTGTCACCGGATGCTTGGCCACAAAAATGGTGCAGCAGTCCTCATACGGCAGGATCGATGTTTCAAAAGCGCCAATCTGCTCGGACACGGCTACAATATCATTTTTATCGAAGCCGATCACCGGACGGTACACCGGCATAGTGCATACGGCATTGGTGGCCGCCAGGCTCTGCATCGTCTGGCTGGCCACCTGACCGATGCTCTCGCCGGTAATAAGGCCCAGGGAACCGTCCTCTCTGGCAATACGCTCGGCAATCTTCATCATATAGCGGCGCATAATGATGGTCAGCTCCTCATGGGGGCATTTCTCATAAATCGCCAGCTGTATCTGAGTAAAATTGATAATATTCAGCTTGATCGGACCGGAATAACGGGCCACGATTTTTGCCAGATCCACAACCTTTTCCTTGGCCCGCTCGCTCGTATATGGAGGCGCATGGAAATAAGTGGCGTCGATCTTCACGCCCCGCTTGGCGATCATATAACCGGCCACCGGGCTGTCAATGCCGCCGGAAAGCAGCAGCATAGCCTTACCATTGGTTCCCACAGGCATACCGCCGGGGCCTGGGATGGACAGGGAATAAATATTGGTCTGTTCCCGGATTTCAATATTTAACAGCACATCCGGCTTATGCACATCCACAGAAAGCTCCGGGAAACGATCCAGCAGGTATTCGCCCATATCGGCGTTGATTTCCATGGAACGCTTTGGATAACGTTTATCCGCCCGTCTGGACTCCACCTTAAAAGTAAAATGCTTATCTGTATATACGGCGTCGATATAGTCGCCCACAGCCTGCGTCAGACACTCCCACCGACTGTCCTCACAGTGGACTACCGGGCAGATGGCTACAATGCCAAAGACCCGCTTCAGCCGACCGATAACCTCATCATAGTCATAATCGGACAGGGCGTCCACATAAATCCGGCCCTGCTCCTTCGTTACGTTAAACTCACCGGCACCCTTTAAGGCAAACCGGATCTGGCGGATCAGAGCATCCTCGAACAGGTAACGGTTCTTTCCCTTCAAACCGATCTCGCCGTATTTGATCAAAAAAGCTTTAAACATCATATTATCGTCTTCCTCCCGGAGTAAACCGCCGGAGCATGGGAACAATGCTGTTCAGTGCCTCCAGGCAGTAATCAATTTCTTCCTTAGTCGTATCAAAGCAGAAGCTGAAGCGTATCGTGGCGTCTAACAGCTTCTTATCCACACCGATGGCCTTTAATGTGCCGCTGACCGTCGGATGATTGGATGAGCAGGCGGAGCCTGAGGATACGTAGATCCCCTTTTCCTCCAGAGCATGGAGCAGCACCTCCGCCCGCACATTGGCAAAGCTGACGCTGACAATATGGGGTGCCGGCCCTGAAAAGCCTTCCATCCGCTCTTCATAACCATTGACCTTCACAAGCTCCAGCTTTTTTACCGATTTTATAAAATAATCCCGAAGCTCATACAGCCGGTCCAGCTTTTCATCCAGACCGTCAAAAACATCCTTTACAGCCTGAGAAAGACCTGCCACACCGGGCACGTTCTCCGTGCCGGAGCGCATATCCTTCTGCTGGCCTCCGCCAAGGATCAACGGACGCACCTTCACCTTATCACGTATATAAATAAAACCCACACCTTTAGGACCATGGAGTTTATGGGCGCTCACCGACAGCATATCTATATTCAGGCGTTTTGGATAAATATGCATTTTCCCAAAGCCCTGGATGGCATCCACATGAAATAAGGTCTGTGGATTTTTTTCTTTGATCCGCCGGCCGATCTGATCCAGCGGCTGTATCGTTCCGATTTCATTATTGACACACATCACCGAAACCAAAATCGTATCCGGCCGGATTGCCGCCGTGAGTGCCTCCAGATCCACGGTGCCCCGTGCATCCACCGGCAGATAGGTCACCTCAAAGCCCTGGCTTTCCAGATAGATCATGGGATTATATACCGACGCATGCTCAATGCGGGTCGTGATCAGATGACGGCCGGCACGCTGATTGGCCAGCGCCCCGCCGATCAGTGCCATATTATTGGATTCCGTACCACCGGAGGTGAAGGTGATCTCCTTTTCCTCCACCTTCAGTTCCCGGGCAATGGTTTCTCTGGCGTCTTTTATATAATGTTCAGCGGTCAGCCCCTTCATATGCAGAGACGACGGATTGCCAAAATTCAACTGCATAGCCTCCGTAATGACCCGGCATACACTGTCGTAGACACGAGTGGTGGCCGCATTGTCAAAATATGCTTCCATAAAAACTCCTTCCACCGGATCATTTAAATCCAGCTCAAACAAATGGATATTATTTATCCAGCTCAAACATAAGTATGGACAGCACCGCCAGTCCGGCCGTCTCTGTCCGCAATATCCTGCGGCCCAGTGTTATGGGGGTCACACCGATAGCTTTGGCCGCTTCTACTTCCGATTCCTCAAAGCCGCCCTCCGGCCCGATAAAAATGCCGACGGATTTCTTATCGTGCATCCCATGAATCGCCGCTCTGGCCGCTTCCATGCCCTTTGCGCGCTCATAGGGGATCAGATTACAGTCCAGCGCTCCGGCATAGGCCAGCGCCTCTTTAAAGGCCATAGGCGGCTGTATTTTCGGAATGATCGCCCGTCCGGACTGCTTTGCCGCGCTCTCGCTGATCTGCTGCCACCGGGCCAGCTTTTTGGCCTCTTTTTTATCATCCAGCTTCACTATAGTGCGGGCCGTCACCACCGGAACAACCTCGTACACGCCAAGCTCCACGGCCTTTTGCAGGATCAGTTCCATTTTATCTCCTTTGGGAAGCCCCTGGAACAGATAAAGCTTTGTATCCAGCTCCACATAAGAATCCCAGGAATTTTCAATATGCAAAGTAACGGATTCCCGGTTCATGGACTGAATGCGGCAAAAATAATCCCTGCCGCAGCCGTCGCTGATGGAGAGCTCATCGCCGCTGATCATCCGCAGCACATTTTTTATATGATTCACATCCCCGCCGGTAATGGTGATGGCGTCGCCGTCCACCTGCTCCGGCTGCACGAAAAATCTGGGCATTGTTATCTTCCTTTCGATATCCTTCAAGTTAAATAACAGTTCACAACAGCCGAACTGTCACCGGATTTTTATGATAGCATAAGTGTGGGAGGGCTGTCAAATAGTGTCGCTCCATTTCATAAAATAACCGGACGTTTCTCGTAACAGTTCAGACGGGCCGAACTGTTTTGTTTTTTATAAAGGCTTTCTGGCGGTGAAGGATACCCACTCGCCGGAACGGGTAACCTCAACAATTTCAAATCCGTTGTCCAGCAGAGCTTCCCGCACGGCATTTTCCTTCATATCGATGATGCCGGAGGATATAAATAAGGCTCCGGGCTTCATAGTTTCCTTAATAACCGCAGACAAAGGGATGATGACATCCGCCAGAATATTGGCCACAACAATGTCGAAATATTCTTTTCCTATGTCTGCTCTAAATGCGGCGTCAGTTATGATATCACCGCACATCACTGTATATTTATCCATATCCAGATGGTTTACACCGGCATTTTCAATCGTAGCTTCCACGGCATGGGGATCGATATCCGTAGCCGCAGCCTCTTTAATGCCCAGCATCAGACCGATGATGGACAAAATCCCACTGCCGCAGCCGACATCCAGAAGCTTGTGCTCCGGCTTTAAATATTTTTTCAACTGGGTGATGCACAGCCGGGTCGTATGATGCATTCCTGTACCGAAGGAAGTTCCCGGATCCAGCTCCACAACAAGCGTGTCCGTCTCTGTATTTTCCAGAGTTTCCCAGGTGGGCTTTATAATAATCTTCTCATCCACTTTAAACGGTTTCCAGTATTTTTTCCAGTTATTCATCCAATCCTCGTCAGCGGTTTCCGACTTGACGATCGTGGCCTCGCCCACATCCACAAAATCCTGAAGATCCTTTACAGCCTCCTGGACCCGGATGATCGTATCCTCGTGATCCTCCTCCGGCTCAATATAAAAGGACACAAAAGCCTTACCGTCATCCGGGCCCAGCTCCGGCAGTATATCGATAAACATCTGCTTTTTTTCATCCTCGGTCAGAGGGATCTTATCCTCGATCTCGATGCCCTCGATGCCCATCTCGCCCAATGTATAGCTGATCAGATCCACAGCCTCCGTCGTCGTGGTCAATGTATATTTATTCCATTTCATTTAAATTGCCTCCTATGTGTAACAGTTCAGACAGGCCTGCGCTGTAGAGTATTTTTAAAACACGCTCTGGCGCAGACCCTGCGTCGAATTGCTCTACAACTCATATTATCACAAACAATAAAGATTTCCAAGGCTGACAGCCGTATTTTTTCTATAAACAGTTAAAAGGCCGTAACAGTTCTGCCCTTCTGAACTGTTGCAAAAGGCCACCGGAAGACATTGATCGCTCTATGCCCTCCGATGGCCTGTATCTGTTTCAATATATGCAAACGTCAGTCGTCAAAAGCTTCTTTTACTTTATCCATAAAGCTCTTTTTCTTCTTCGGCTCGCCCGATGCTGCTGTGCTTCCGGTGCTTGTGCCGGTCACAGCCCCATTTTCTCCGCGCAGAGATACATCAAACTGCCTGAGCAGTTCCTTCTGCTCATTATTCAAATGCTCCGGAACCTGTACCACAAGCGTCACATAGTGATCGCCGCGGACATTTTTGTTACGGATGGTCGGCACGCCCTTTCCTTTTAAGCGGATACGGGTATCGGTCTGAGTTCCCGGCCGTATGTTCTGAGTGATCTCGCCATCCACGGTCTGGATCTTGATATCACCGCCAAGCGCCGCATCCACAAAGGAAATCGGCACTGTGGAATAAATATCGAAATCCTGACGCTGGAAAATCGGGTGACGGTCCACGTTAATACCCACAAGCAGGTCGCCTCTGGGGCCGCCATTGGAACCCGGTTCACCTTTGCCCCGGATACGCACGCTCTGTCCGCTATCAATACCGGCAGGAATTGGGATCTCGATCGTTTTCTTATTCTTAACGTAGCCGGTGCCACCGCAGTCGGTACACTTTTCCTTGACAATTTTACCGGTTCCATGACAATCCGGACATGTCTGTACGTTTCGGACAGCGCCAAACAGGGATTGCTGGGTATAAACGACCTGACCCTTGCCGCCACATTTCGGACATGTTTCCGGCTGTGTACCCGGTTTTGCCCCTGAGCCGTGGCAATGAGGGCACTCGTCCTTCAAATTAATTTCAATACGCTTATCTACACCAAAAACGGCCTCCATGAAGGAAACGCGCATGTTGATTTTAACATTTGCGCCCTGCATTGGCCCATTGTATGATTTACGGCTTCTGCCGCCGCCAAATAAATCGCCGAAAATGTCGCCGAAAATATCACCCATATCACCACTGAAATCAAATCCGCCGAAGCCGCCAAAGCCTCCGGCGCCGCCACCGCCCTGTTCAAAGGCCGCATGACCGAACTGGTCATACTGACGGCGTTTTTCAGGATCGCTGAGAATTGCATAGGCTTCGGATGCTTCCTTGAATTTGGCTTCCGCATCCTTGTCGCCCGGGTTAATATCCGGATGATACTTTTTGGCAAGCTGGCGATAAGCTTTTTTCAGTTCTGCATCCGTAGCCGTTTTGGATACGCCCAAAACCTCGTAATAATCTCTCTTTGTTTCTGCCATAACTTATCTCCATTCTTTCTTGCTGCCAGCAAAAAGATGCGGTCTGCCACTAATGCGGCAGACCGTATTCACCTGTTGATTAAACCTCTTTGTAATCTGCGTCCACGACGTCATCGTTATTCTGATAGGAAGTGCTGCCTGCTGCACCAGCATCCGGGCCTGGGTTCGGGCCAGCGGCGCCCTGTGCACCTGCACCTGCAGCTTCATACATCTTAGAGAATACGCCCTGTGCAGCATCCATCAGTCTCTGCTTGCCGGCTTTCAGGTCTTCGATCTGGGCATCTGTCATATCTTCAACATTGGCAGTCTGATTTAACAGGTTCTTCACGCTGTCAACTTCTGCCTGAACTTTTGCTTTATCATCTTCGCTGACTTTATCGCCAACTTCCTTTAATGCGTTTTCGGTCTGGAATACCATAGCATCGGCTTCATTTCTGGCCTCAACGCCCTCTTTACGCTTTCTGTCCTGAGCTTCGAACTCAGCAGCTTCTTTAACAGCCTTACTGATATCATCCTCGGACATATTGGAACCGGCAGTAATAGTAATATGCTGCTCTCTTCCGGTGCCGAGATCCTTTGCGGATACGTTAACGATACCATTGGCATCGATATCAAAGGTTACTTCAATCTGAGGCATACCGCGTCTTGCAGGAGCGATACCGTCCAGACGGAACTGGCCAAGGCTCTTGTTATCTCTTGCGAACTGTCTTTCACCCTGAACAACGTTGATATCAACGGCGGTCTGGTTGTCAGCAGCCGTGGAGAAGATCTGGCTCTTTCTTGTAGGAATCGTTGTATTTCTTTCAATCAGGTGTGTGGCAATACCACCCATCGTCTCGATAGAAAGTGTCAGCGGTGTTACATCAAGAAGGAGGATATCCCCGGCACCGGCATCACCAGCCAGCTTACCGCCCTGGATAGATGCGCCGATAGCAACACACTCATCCGGATTCAGGTTCTTGCTGGGTTCTTTGCCTGTGAGCATTTTAACCTTATCCTGAACAGCAGGGATACGTGTGGAACCACCAACAAGAAGTACCTTGCCCAGCTCGGAAGCGGAGATACCGGCATCTCTTAAAGCGTTCTGTACAGGAATAACGGTTCTTTCAACCAGGTCATGGGTCAGCTCATCAAATTTGGCACGGGTCAGGTTCATATCAAAGTGCTTCGGACCTTCGGCTGTGGCTGTGATGAATGGCAGGTTAATGTTTGTGGTAGCTGCGCTGGAAAGCTCTTTTTTAGCCTTTTCAGCAGCTTCACGAAGTCTCTGCATAGCCATCTTATCACCGGAAAGGTCTACGCCTTCGGTTCTCTTAAATTCATCCAGCATGTAGCGGGTGATCTTTTCATCGAAATCATCACCGCCCAGACGGTTATCACCGCTTGTGGCCAGAACCTCGATAACGCCGTCACCGATTTCAATTACGGAAACGTCGAATGTACCGCCGCCAAGGTCGTATACCATGATCTTCTGCTCTTTTTCATTATCAAGACCATAAGCTAAAGCAGCGGCTGTCGGCTCGTTGATGATACGCTTAACATCAAGGCCTGCGATCTTACCAGCATCCTTTGTAGCCTGTCTCTGAGCATCGTTGAAATATGCGGGAACTGTGATAACAGCTTCGGTTACTTTCTCTCCAAGGTAGCTTTCAGCATCTGCTTTCATCTTCTGCAGAACCATTGCGGAAATCTCCTGCGGGGAGTACTTCTTGTCGTCAATGTTCACTCTGAAATCAGAGCCCATATGACGTTTAATGGAAGAAATAGTCTTGTCAGAGTTAGTCACTGCCTGACGTTTTGCAGGCTCACCAACGAGACGTTCGCCGGTCTTTGTAAATGCAACCACACTGGGGGTCGTTCTTGCGCCTTCTGTATTTGCGATTACTACGGGTTTGCCGCCTTCCATAACGGCTACACATGAATTTGTTGTTCCTAAGTCAATACCAATAATTTTACTCATAATAAATTCCTCCTAATTAATTTCACTATTCTGCTACAATAACCATACTGTGACGGATTACTTTTTCTTTATATAAATAGCCTTTTTGAAGCTCCTGGATCACATAACCGGATTCAAATTCTTCACTTGGGCTTTGCATGACCGCATTATGGAAATTCGGGTCAAATTCCTTACCTACAGCCTCAATGGCTGTCACACCGGTGTCATTTAAAATACCGATAAACTTTTTATAGATCATCTCAATGCCCTTTGCAAAGGATGTATCCTTTTCAGTATCACTCATGGCTGCCAGTCCGCGTTCCATGTCATCTATGACCGGAAGTATCTTTTCTACAATGCTGCCGGCGCCCGTGTCAAACATCTGGGATTTTTCTTTTTCTGTACGCTTGCGGAAATTATCAAACTCTGCCATCTGACGGATCAGACGGTCGGACAATTCTTCAATCTGCTGATCCTTTTTATCTTTTTTCTTATCCTTCTTGCCAAACAGGCGGGATTTCTTTTTGGGATCGGCTTCATCCTCTGTACCAGCCTCATCCTGCGTATCCTCACCTTCCTCCGATTCCTGCACATCCGCGTCGGTCTCTTCAACCTCTGCCTCGACCTTTTCACATGCATTATCTTCGGCTTTGATTTCTTCGGAAGCGGTATCGGTCTGCTCCTGTTCTTCCTGAAGTGTGTCTTTATCTAAATCTGCCACTGCATTCACCTCTTTTATTTTTTCTTAAATATGATATCCAACTGATTCATCATCGTCTGAAGATTTTTAACAACCTTCTGGTAATCCATACGCTTAGGGCCCACTATACCAATGGTTCCCTGAACGCCTTCCTCCAATTCATAGGTTGCAGTCACAATACTGCAGTCCTTCATGGAGTTTACCGGAGATTCGGAACCGATATAAACCTGTATTCCGTGATTCTCTCCTTCGGTCGTATCGAGATTCTCTTCGATCAGATGGACAAGCGCCTGCTTTTCCTCAAAAGTCGACATGAGCTCTCTGGCTTTTTCTCTGTCTCCAAGCTCAGGATAGCTCAGCAGGTTTGTGGCACCGCTGGTATAAATCTCCACGT
This sequence comes from Lachnospiraceae bacterium, assembly GCA_902363555.1. Classification (GTDB taxonomy): domain Bacteria; phylum Bacillota; class Clostridia; order Lachnospirales; family Lachnospiraceae; genus Catenibacillus. Next base: position 449,320 of record CABJAM010000005.1, read on the forward strand.
CATCCTCTTCCTGAATCGCACTGGCAATAGCGTCGATCACATCGCTGATCACCTGTGAGTGGCCGGAGGCCTGGGCTTTTAACTGCTGGATCATCTCCATGTTGATCTCCTGGAGATTCAGGCCCTGAAGGAACGTGTTCAGCAGAAGATTTAGTTTAACCACATCTTCCTGCTCTATGGGAAATTCTGTATCCACCAGCTTGTTTTTAATAATATTTCCGTCGATCATAATCACCACAAGAATCTGGGTGTCATCGACCTTGGATAGCTGAATGAACCGAAGCTTATTCCGTTTATACTGAGGCGTGGATATCAATGAAGCATAGTTCGTATTCACAGCCAGCAGACGGGCGACCTGCTTTAAAAGCTGATCGACCTTATCGGCCTTTTGGATCATAAGCTCCTTCATCTCATCGACCTCAGCGATCTTATCCTTCATAAGGTTATCTACATAAAACCGGTAACCTTTATCGGAAGGAATACGGCCGGCGGATGTATGTGGCTGGAGAATGTAACCCAGCTCTTCCAGGTCCGCCATTTCGTTTCGGATGGTCGCAGAACTTAGATTCAGGTCCGTGAATTTCGAGATCGTTCTGGACCCTACCGGTTCTCCGGTGTCCAGATAGGTCTGTATGATCGCGTTTAGTATTTTAGTTTTTCTTTCATCCAGGTCCACCGAATCACCTCTCTTTGTTCTTGCTGTTAGCACTCATTTGATTAGAGTGCTAATACCTATGTACATAAAATAGCACTATCTTTTTAGTTTGTCAATAGGGGAACTTAAATTTCTTTTTTTATTTTTTACTATTGCTATTTTAATCAATGAGGAAATCAGACAGAACATAGTTGCTTACGTCTATGCCGCGGGGGGTAAGCTGGAGCTGCCCGGTTTCTTCTATATAATTCAGGAGACCTTCTTTATAATGTTTTTGTATCACTTCCCCGTAGATGTCCATCATGCTTTTGCCAAATGTCCTTTGGAAGTCGGCAGCCTGGATTCCCCGGGTAAGGCGAAGGCCGAGAAACATATATTCTTCCATTTGCTCTTTGAGCGTAAGCGGATGGATTTCCTGATAGCACGATTCTGCTGCGTTGGGGTTATTTCCGTAAAACTGCATGTATTTGGACAGGCTGCCCGTATTCGTAAAGCGTACGTTTTCAATCAGACTGGCCGCGCCAAGCCCCAGGCCCAGGTAATCTTTCCGCTGCCAGTAGCCAATATTATGGCGGCACTCAAAGCCGGGAAGGGCGTAGTTGGATATTTCATAACGGTTAAAGCCGCTGCCTTCAAGGATGATTTTTGTCTGCTCGTACATTTTCCGCTCTGTGTCCTCGTCCGGCAGCGGCGGGGCACTTAATGCATTGTTTTGGTTCTCTCCATAAATTTCATAAAACGGCGTGCCTTCCTCGATGATCAGGCTGTAGGCGGAAATGTGCTGCGGCCCCAGGTCCAACACCTTTTCCAGGGTGTCTTCCCAGGACGCTTGCGTCTGGCCGGGCAGCGCTGACATCAGATCCACGTTGATATTTTTTATGCCGGCATTGGCGGCCATCGTGTAGCTTTCACAAAATTGTTCAAAGGTATGGATGCGGCCCAGATTTTTTAACTGAGTATCGTCCGCAGATTGCAGGCCAAGGCTCAGGCGGTTGATACCGCTGTTTGTCATGGCGGTGCATAGGCTCTTTGTCAGGGTTCCGGGATTGGCCTCCATGGTAATTTCCGCCCGGGCGCTTATGCTAAAGTGCTTATGGAGGGCAGCCATGAGACGCTCAAGCTCCCGGGCGGCCATGATCGACGGTGTACCGCCGCCGATAAAGATAGTTTCTACCGGTTCACTTTTGTAATTGGCCGCCTCGGCGCAGATCTCGTTAATGAGCGCATCCATATAAGCGCCACGCACATCGGCCGTGGATGGCGCGGACAAAAAATCGCAGTAGCGGCATTTTTGGATACAAAAAGGATAGTGTATATAAAGTTCCATGAGTTCTCTCCTGTGAACGTAAAAATACGTAACATTTTCTTTTAAATTATACTAAAAAGGATTATACTGGACTTATGAAAATAATTCTACTGTTTTTTTGTGAAGGAGGGATTTTATGCCAGAATCCAAAGATTATAACAAATATCTGGGGGTTGCGTCGCTGTTCTATCTCATCGCCGGGCTGATTTTAATCATCTGGCCGGATGTGGCCGTTAAGATCGTCTGCTACATTATCAGCGCCATTTTGATCATTTATGGGCTGATCCGTGTGGTGATCTATCTGCGCTCCGATAATACCCGGCGCTATTTTCAGTATGATCTGGTCGTCGGTATCGTGGCCGTGGCCTTCGGCCTGTTTATCGTATTCAAGCCGGTGCTGTTTATTTCACTGCTGCCCTTTGCCATCGGGCTGTGCATTTTGTTTGACAGCATCATCAAGCTTCAAAACGCGCTGGATCTTAAACGGGTGGGCTTTCTCTACTGGTATATACCGCTGGCCATTACGATCATCACGGCGGTGCTGGGCGTTATACTGATCATTAACCCCTTTGGCGCCACATTGACGCTGGTGCGCTGTATGGGTATTTTCTTTATTGTGGATGGTATTGCAAATATTTCCAGTTGCGTGCTTGTTTTAAAGAAGATCGGGCGGACCATCGAGGAAGAACGCGAACGCGCAAAACGGAAAAGGAAAAAATAGACGTAAAAGTTCTTGTATAATCAACAGCCCGCAAATGGCTGTCGGATGTTCTCCGACCATTTGCGGGCTGTTTTAATTTTGTGATGTGCTGTGCCGTCAGACCAGCGCAGGAACCTGGAGCATGCTTGAAAAAATTCATTCCGGCCCAGAGCAGACTTAAATCTGACGAAGTCCTGCGCTGCTGTATCCATCGGTCCTTGGAATCCATTTTAAAAATTCCTCGACCTGGATATCCCAGAAACGCCATTCGTGGCCATATCCAGGCAGAGTCACCCAGGTAACATCGGTTTGATGGGCGGTCAGCATATCTGTGAACGCTTTATTGGCTTTGTAAAGGAAATCCTTTTCACCGCAGGCAATATACAACGGCGGAAGCGCAGTGCCGGCATCCAGTGTCTTTTTGGCCAGGCTTGTAATATCAAGCGCTGGGTCTGCCGGTGTTCCGTCAGGATTTGTGGCAGGCATCACCGCCCCGGAAAAGGAACCGATGGCCGCGAAACGCTCCGGATGTGTCAGACCGTGGAGCAGCGCGCCATAGCCGCCCATGGACAGCCCGGCGATGTATGTATGCTCCGGTGCATCGGAGATGGGGAAATAGTTCGTTATAAATTCCAGCAATTCCTTTTCGATAAATTCAAAGTATTTATCGCCGCCGGGCACATTTCTGTAAAATTTATTTTCCCCGGAAAACATAACGACCGCTATGTTATGCTCCTCGGCGTAAAGCTCAATATTCGTATAGCTGCACCAGGTGGCGTGATTATTGCCATAACCGTGGAGCAGATACAGTACCGGATAATTTTCCGCAATCTTATGCGACGGCTTTTTCTCCTGCATGGACATGGATTCGGGAATGGTGGCACTGGGCACGACCACGGTAATATCTACGGTTCTTTGTAAAACATAGGATATAAGGTTGCATTGAAATCTTGCCATGATAAAATCGTCCTTTCTTAATGCTGTGTAATTAATAATTTTCTAAAATCCAGGATATACGCCATGCCGGACACGTTTACCCTTTCACAGCACCCAAAGCAATTCCTTCTGCAAAATATTTCTGAAGGAACGGGTACACCAAAAGGATTGGCAGCAGCGCCACAAAGGCGATGGCCATGCGGACGCTGACCGTAGGGATCTTTAAGGCGGCACTGCCGGCGGCCGAGGAAGCATTTGCCTGGAGCGCCTGGATATCCTGGATCATCTTGTTTAAAAGATTTTGTATACTGTAAAGCTTCGCATCATTAATATAGTATAAACCATTGGTCCAGTCATTCCAATACCCGAGTCCGGAAAACAGCCCCACGGTCACAAGAATCGGCTTGCCCATAGGAAGCACGATCTTTTTATAAATGTACATGTACGATGCGCCATCGATCTTGGCCGCCTCATAAAGCGCCTCCGGAATACTGGACATATAGTAGGTACGCACGAGAATAACGTTCATGGCGCTGAGCAGGAAATTTGGAACAATAAGCGCCCACAGCGTATTTTTTATATGAAAGATGCTTGTCCACATCAGATATGAGGGCACAAGGCCGCCGTTAAATAACATGGTGAAAAATATGTAAAAGCTGATAACATTCCGAAACGGCAGCTTTCTCACCGATAACGCATAAGCCGTCATGGATGAAAGCAGCAGATTGCAGGCGGTACCCACCACCGTCACCAGGATTGTAATACCATATGCTCTGAAAATCGTCTGACCGTTGCTGAATATATATTTATAGGCATCCAGGCTGAATTCTCTTGGTATAAAAGAATAGCCGAAAACTAAAAGCGATTTTTCCGAGGATACCGAAGACATAAACAGCAGCACCATCGGTGCGATCATAATAACTGTGACCAAAATCAAAATTATATTAATGATGATCTGATATCTGCGATTTGATTTTGAATGGATCATTCCTGCGCTCCTCTCTAAAACATGGCGTTTTCTTTGCTGACCTTACGGACCAGTCCGTTGGCACTCATAACCAGAATAAATCCCACCACCGACTGGAAAAATCCGGCGGCTGCGGAGCGGCCGATGCCGCCAGCCGCCATGAGAGCCCGGTAAACATAGGTGTCAATGGTCTGCGTCACGGAAAACAGTGCTCCGGAGTTTTGAGGTACCTGATAAAACAGGCCAAAATCAGAGCAGAAGATCCTCCCAAGGCTGAGCATGGTCATCGTGATCAGCGATGGTGTCAGACAGGGAATCGTGATCCGTGTGATCTGCTGCCACCGGCTGGCGCCGTCCAGCCGGGCCGCTTCGTAATAGGACGGATCAATTCCGGTAATTCCCGCGATATAGATGAGCGTGCCATAGCCGCAGCCTTTCCACAAATTCACAAAGGTCAGGATAAACGGCCAGTATTTCGGCTCCGAATACCACTGGACAGGCGACGCTCCCAGAGGCTTTAGAACGCCGTTATTGATCATCCCGTTTTCCACGCTCAAAAATGCAAATACGATATAGCTGACGATAACGATCGATATTAAAAACGGCAGCATGATCGCACTTTGATAAAGCTTCTTCCCCCGTCTGGAATATACATCGGTAATCAAAATGGCCAGAGTCACGCCGACGATCATTCCCAGTATAATAAATACGACATTATAAAGCAGCGTATTTCTGACTATCGTTCCGGCGTCATTTTTAAACAGGAATTTAAAATTATCCAGGCCGTTCCAGTCGCTGCCGTAAATCCCCTTTTTCTTGCTGTATTTTTTAAAAGCCACAATGATGCCGGTCATAGGCATATAGTTATTGATGAAAAAATAAATGATTCCCGGCAGGAGCATGATATATAAAGGAATAAATTCCTTCAATTTCGTCCAGGTTAAACGTTCCTTTTTTGTATTCCGTCTCATAAGTCTCCACCTTCCGGAAATCACTGCTTGGCCAGCCAGTCATTTAACTGTTCCTGCTTGGCATCGATCACGTCCTGAAGTCCGACGCTGTAAAGCTTTTCATTAAATTCAGCAACGGCAGTCTCCGGGTCCACAGAACCGGAACCAATGGTGATCAAATACTGATCTGAGATGGCCGTCAGTGCGGAAATTATATCAACGACCGATGATGTATCAAAATGGAAACCATAGGCTTTGGATACCTGTGCACTGTCGCGTACCTGCTGGTACTGCTCCCATAAATCCGCATCATTGCCGGTCCAAATGTAGCTATTGTACTGATTTGGCAGAGCCCAACCAAAATCCTGATGATACCCGACATTTTCCGCAGTAATCCCATCCGGATAATCGATGGTGCCATTATCCGTAACTACGTAATCCTTACCTTCAATGCCCCAGTTGATCAGATCGTTGGCCTCTTTGGTTTTATAGATCCAATTTAAGAGGATCATCGCCTTTTCCGGGTACTGGGAATTACTGGAGATTCCATAGAGCACGGCATTCGTGGCGGTGGTATAGCAAACATCCGGCGTCACCTTGATACAGGTCGTATCATAGCCGGTCATCGCATCCTTTTCTGCTTTTGTGTTCGGTTTTCCGGAAGTCGTAAAGCAAAACAGATTGCCGGCGCGCATTAAGGCTTCACCGCTGTCGGTACAGGTCGCCAGGTCTGCGGATGTATAGCCGGCCTGATACCACTCCCGCATCATTTTACATGTGTCCATAAATTCGTCCGTCTCATACCAGTTGGTCACAGTGGTGGACTGTCCGTTATCCATAAGCACGCCAAAATTCCCGCCGCCCATAGGGTCTACAATGGCATTGCTGATCATAATTGGTAATGTCAGATTATTAGTTCCACCGTACATAACCATATCCGGATGCAGCTCCTTCACCTTGGCAAATACCTTGCCCAGATCTCTGGCTGTCTTAATATCCTCCGCAGCAAATCCGCTCTCCTCAAGCAAATCTGTCCTGAGCACATAGGTCACCGGATTGGTCCGCTCATGCATGGTCGGCACGCCGCCCAGAAAGTCGCCGATACCGCAGCACTCAATATCCTCACGGCCGATAATGCTGATCATATCCTGTCCGCATGTATCCAGGTATTCATTTAAATTCACCAGATAATCGGACTCGATATAGCTTCCCATAGTTGATGAAAAATAAGGAAATATATCCAGCTTGTCATCGGAAGACAAGATCATCTGTATCTGCTGCATATAAGTACCAAAGGTCACAGGCATTAAATTGACCTTCATATTTAACTGTTCCATCGTCAGCTTATTAAAGGCCTCCTGAACCGAAGCCAGATCTCTGGCATCGTTGCCCGCCCAGTACATAAAGGTAGCTTCATAGGGCTCCTCATCAAAATCTACCGCCGGAGAATCCGCATTTGCCGCAGCGTCTCCATTTTGTGCGGTCGTTTTTACCGTACCGTCCTCATTACCTTCCTTCGTGTCTTTTCCGCTGCCGGAGCCGCCGCAGCCGGTCATTAACCCCAAAACCATGACAACGGATAATAAAAGTGCAAGTCCTCTTTTTTTCATTTTGTTCCTCTCCTTTAATCATTTTTTCTGCAACCACGCTGGCTGATGTAACTATTCTATCTTTTTTAAATAAATCTTTCTTTCACTATTTAAATACTGACTTGCACAATTTGAATCAATTTATGAATTTTTTTCTGTATTCCTTGGGTGATTGGCCGACCTTTGTTTTAAAAATCCTGGAAAAGTATGTAAAATTATCATATCCCACGGCTACTGCCACCTCGGACACCGACATTTTGCCCTCCTGCAAAAGCTGCCGGGCCTTTTCCATCCGCTTCTCGATGACATAGCCGCCCAGAGATATCCCAATCTCCTTTTTAAACGACTGCGCCAGATAACCGGAACTTAAATATACGATCTCTCCCAGATTTTCCCGGGTGATATCCTCGCAATAATGCTGGTCGATATAGCTCTTTACCTTAGCCACGGCGCTTTCTTCTTTGCCGGAATCCTCCATATAATCCATGGCCTGGGTAAAAACATAATTCAGATATCGGAGCAGACTGCTTACAGATAAAAGAGCATCGGCCTGCATGGCATCATCGATGGCATCTCCAAACAAATGTCCGGCATCAATTTGTTTTTCCCACAAAACGGTATAAACCATTTGCATAACGCTGACTTTAATACCGCACAACACCTGTTTATTCACCTGTCGGGCCATCGTCTTACCCGCCAGATATTTTTCGATGGCCGCCGTCAGCTCACGGCGGCAGCCGCTGCGAAAGAGCTGCTCCCACGTTTTCAGGTCCGCAGATTCATAGACAATCTTTTCCGCCTGATAATTATCAATGTCCACCACCCGGGTCGTACCGCCCACCTGATCCTGAAAAGCAGCTTCCAGTGCCATATAACGGCTGCGTATATTGGAAAAAGCACTCATGTAGGCATAGTAGCCATTTACCGGGCAATGGATGGCCGCATGCACCGCATCTACGATCGTTGTAAACACCTGACCGATCTGTGACACGGACACAGCTGGTTCATGGGCCAGAACCATGGTCCATGTATCCTTCCTGCATTTCATCAGAATTTCAATGCGTACACCCGTACCACTTAGCAGCTCTTCCATCATATTGTTCATAACAAATCGTTCCAGATTTCCGGAAAAGCCTTCCATTTTGGATTTTTCTTTTTCAAAACGCAAAAGCCCCAGTGTGAATGTATCGTCCTTTGAGTAGGTCAGATGGCCGCTTTGCGCCAGAAATTCCAGCTCGTCCTCATCATAGCTGTCAATATGGAGCAGCGCATCTTCCCAGAAATGCATTTTCCGCACAGACAGACTGTCCAGCCAATATTCCCCGAAAAGCTCCTTTTCCCGTGTCTTTTGTCTGCGGCAGACCTCCGCCACCGCCCTCCCCAGCAGCTCCTGGAGCTGGTCATATTGGATGGGCTTCAGATAATAATCAAAGCTGTGCAGCTCCACCGCTTTTCTGGCGTAATCAAAATCGGCAAAGCTTGTGCAAAACAGCGTGACCGTCTCCGGATGGTGCTCATTGATCCACTCTAAAAGCTGCAGTCCGGTGCCGCCCGGCATTTCAATATCGGTCAATACAAGCGGGATGTCCTCCTGCTCCATCATCTGTATGGCCCCTTGAATGTTTCGAGCCACAAAAATCTCATCCACGCCAAGGGCCGCATAATCGATCCCTGCTTTTAATCCTTCTAATATATAAATATTGTCATCCACCAATAATATTTTCAACACGAATCCTCCCCGTCATCTTTGGCATTTATGTCTTTTATATCGTTTTTATCTTTAAGCAGTTCTTCATTGTCTGGCACAAATATAGCTACCACAGCTCCGCCTTCGGGATTATTATAAAAATGTACCCTGCTGGCCGGACCATAGAGCATGTTCAGCCGGGCCACCGCATTCCTAATACCGATATGATAACTGGCATCTTCTGAAAATGTACCGGAATTTAAAGCGCCAAGCGCATCCACATCAAAGCCCCGGCCATTATCACGGATCGTGATGGCACAGCCGTCTTTATCCGCCCATTGCCCCCTTTCCACACAAATATCCAGAGCGCAGTCATTTCCGGCATCCATATTATGCTTGAGAGAATTTTCAACAAAGGTCTGGATCAGCAGCGGTGGAATCCCAAAATCACCCAGAGCTTCATCCATCTGTATGTGGCACATATATGTCATATCATTCATACATTCCAGCACCTTCAGATAATTCTTTGTAAACTCCAGCTCCTTTAAGACAGACACAGGCTCCATGCTCTTTTTAAAAATATATCTCAGATAGGTAGAAACCTGCAGGGCGATCTCCTGTATTTCCTTCATGCGGTTCACCTGTGCCATGCTGTATATAATGTTCAGGCAGTTTATATAAAAATGCGGCCGGATCTGGAGCTGTGCATAATCCAGCTCCACTCTCTGTTTGGCGATCTGCTCCTCATAAATATCGATTTTTAATTTATGTATTTCCTCCGAAAGCTGATTGAGCACCTTCCCGGCCTCGGAAAATTCCACAAGCCCGCTCTCCTCGTTAAACCGGGCGGTGTCTTTAAAGGCCAGCAGATTATCGTAAAAATACCGCACCTGCCCAAGAATATTTCGTTTTGTGTAAATGAGCACCGCGCTGACGATGATGAGATAAATAATGATCAGGCCCAAAAAGATCATAGGATAGAGAAAGGTGCTGTCATAATCCCGGGTATCCATGATAAAACGGCATTCAAACCGGGCGTTATTCATGCCATAGTAGGATTCCTGGGTTTTGCCGGACCGCTCAAGGGCAAGCGTGCCGTTTTTCTGGCGCGTATAGATGAGCGCCTGGTCATACTTGCTGTCATAAATCTCAATACTGGAACACTGCGTCGGTGATAATTCCAGCATACTCTCCGCAAAATCCAGCGCACGGATCCATGCTCCGGCGATACCATTGGGGCCTTTATAAATAGTGCACAAGTAATCGTCGTATAAAAACCATTTCCCCTCCTTCGTATACTCCACCGTTTTATTGTGGATCAATTCACTGATTTTATCGATAAATGGCTTGCGCACATAATATTCACACCCGCCATATTCGGTCATCCGTTCATTGGCAGTGTCATAATAAAAAAAGTTAAACGTATTTCCATAGCTCTGGCTCATACTCAAAAAAGTATTTTTAAGCTCCGTGACAGAGCTGTTCTGCACAAGGACATCGCCCAGCGCGCCATCATCTTTATAGTAAGGCGCTGCCTTTTTGTAAGCATCGCTGACCTTTTTAATCTCCTGCCCATCAAAAAGCATACTGCGCACACTTGTATTGATCATATTGAAGTTCTGGTTGGTCTTTGTCATATACACATCCGTCAGCTTATATTCCATATCAGCTACCTGACTGTGATATTTATTCAGCAGCGTGTAGCCCACAGCCACCTCCAGCAGACCGGCAAAAACTAAAATCACCGCGATCCACACAATTTTTCCGGCCAATGACTTTTTCCTGTTCCGTGTATTTATCCACTGATTTTTACGCTTCAAGCGCTATCCCCCCTGTATTAAACGGTTTGAACATTTTTCCACGAAAATTATACTACCATATTTCCCCTGGAAATGCGATAGCTTCCGCTATACAGCGTCAAAAAAAGCGCCAGCCGCTGAATCTGCACTGCAAAATCCAACGGCTGACGCCAATATTTATACATTAACACAATTATTTATCATCCAGCTTTAGCACACTCATAAATGCCTTTTGCGGAATCTCCACATTACCAATCTGGCGCATCCGCTTCTTGCCTTCCTTCTGCTTCTCCAGCAGCTTACGCTTACGGCTGATATCGCCGCCGTAGCACTTAGCCAATACATCCTTGCGCATGGCCTTCACCGTCTCCCGGGCAATGATCTTGCTGCCGATAGCCGCCTGGATAGGAATTTCAAAGAGCTGTCTTGGAATTTCCTCTTTAAGCTTTTCGCACATCTTGCGGCCCCGCTCATAAGCTGAGCCCTCAAAGACGATAAAGGACAGGGCATCCACTTCCTCCCGGTTCACAAGGATATCCAGCTTGCAAAGCTCCGAGCGGACATAGCCCTTCATCTCATAATCAAAGGAGGCGTAGCCCCGGGAACGGGATTTTAATGCGTCAAAAAAGTCATAGATGATCTCATTGAGCGGCAGCTCATACTTGAGCAGCGCCCGGGTTGTCTCCATATATTCCATACCTAAGTAAACACCCCGGCGTTCCTGGCATAGATCCATGATCTGGCCGATAAACTCCGTCGTCACCATGATCTCCGCCGACACGACCGGCTCCTCCATATACTCGATTTCCGACGGATCGGGCATATTGGACGGATTCGTCAGATCGATCACATCGCCGTTGGTTTTATGGACCTTATAAATAACCGAGGGCGCTGTGGTGACCAGATCCAGATTAAATTCCCTCTCCAGCCGCTCCTGGATGATTTCTAGATGCAAAAGCCCGAGGAAGCCGCAGCGGAAGCCAAATCCAAGAGCCACACTGGTTTCTGCTTCAAACTGGAGGGAGGCGTCATTTAGCTGGAGCTTTTCCAGGGCATCCCTTAAATCCGGATATTTGGCGCCGTCCGCCGGATACATACCACAGTAGACCATAGGATTGACCTTCTTGTAGCCCGGCAATGGCTGGGCGCATGGATTCTGGGCATCGGTGATCGTATCGCCCACCAGGGTGTCCTTCAGATTTTTAATGCTGGCAGTCATATAGCCGACCATACCGGCGGAAAGCTCCTCGCACGGGATAAACTGCCCCGGTCCGAAATAGCCCACCTCGATCACCTCAAACTGGGCTCCGGTAGCCATCATTTTCACCGAAGTGCCCTTGGCGATCCGGCCCTCCTTCACCCTGAAAAAGACGATAACCCCTTTGTACGGGTCATAAACCGCATCAAAAATAAGTGCCTGGAGCGGTGCCGTGGCATCGCCTTCCGGCGCAGGGATCTTTGTAATGATCTGCTCTAACACTTCCTCGATATTCAATCCGTTCTTTGCAGAAATCCTCGGTGCATCATGGGCTTCCAGGCCGATCACATCCTCGATCTCAGCCACGACCCGGTCCGGCTCGGCGCTGGGCAGGTCGATCTTGTTGATCACCGGCATGATTTCCAGATCGTGATCTAAAGCCAGATAGACATTCGCCAGTGTCTGGGCTTCAATACCCTGGGCTGCATCCACCACAAGTATGGCCCCGTCGCAGGCCGCCAGACTCCGGGAAACCTCATAGTTAAAGTCCACATGCCCCGGCGTGTCGATCAAATTATAAATATATTCCTCGCCATCCTGGGCTTTATATACAATACGCACGGCCTGAGCTTTGATCGTAATCCCCCGTTCACGCTCCAGATCCATGTTATCCAGCACCTGATTCTGCATCTCCCGGTTGGTCAGCAGCCCCGTCTTTTCGATGATCCGGTCTGCCAGCGTAGATTTCCCATGGTCAATATGGGCTATAATACAAAAATTACGTATTTTACTCTGGTCTACACTCAAAGTTATTCCTCCTAAAGCTGTAACCCTTTGGCGTTCTGCCAAAAGGCCCTCAAAATTTATCCTGTTAATTCGTTATCCATAGACGTTTCGTACATTCTTCGCAGTAAATGCGCGGTCTGTCGGAACCGTTACTCCGGATGCTCAGTGTTCCAATTATAGCATAGTTTTATTTTTCGGACAATATACAATGCAACTATTTTTCGCTGCTTAGGTTTTGATATCGTAACAGTTCAGCCTGTGAACTGTTACTTGATACCTGCTATGGAATCGCCAAAAGCTTTATTGCCCTGACAGCACACAGTAAAGTATATCCGCCAGCGGCTCCATGGCATTTTGCACCTCCTCCACTGTATTCGTCTGAGCTCCGCATTCCACAAGGAGTGTCCGCGGCATCACATGCATATTAAACCGGTAATTGCGCAGATAAATCCTCCGGGTAAAATCCGGGTATTTTTCGGCCGCCTTGATCTGCATCTGCAGGCTGAACGCCAGATTATCCTCCAGATACGGATTTTGCAGATAACCATTAGGGCCGCCGGTAGCACTGCGGCAAAGCCCGTTAAAAAACATGATCTTGGCCGTGGGTTTCCCATTTACCGTCGTCACCAGGTGCGTGCCCTCGGCTACGCCATCCCTGTGCAGATCGATCACTACTTTGATAGATGGATTTTCCGCAAGAATCTTCTCCACAGCCGCCAGGGACAGGGAGTACGCCTCGTTCCGGTCCTCCACCCCATCAATCATGTCATAGACGCCGGTGTCGTGATAAACATTGATATGATATTTATTTTTCAGTGTTTCGGCCAATGTGTTGCCAAGGCCGACCACCGTATCATTTGGGTCGCCGGGAGTGCTGTCCGCAAATTTTTCCTGGGAATGTGTATGATAAATAAGAACCTTTGGTTCATCCCCGCTTAAATCCATGGTCAGGTCCTTATTCATCAGCGTTTCACCGTTGATCAGACTGGAATCCGACGCGGTAGACGAATCCACAACGTAGAAATTATTCATCAGAAATGTGTAGTTATAAAGAGAATCCAACGGATATGTAATCGCATTGGCCGGAGTCGCCACCGCAGGGATGGCACCGCTGCCGTCATCGCCGCTGGCCATGTTCTCTCCGCTGCCAGCCATGTTCTCTCCACCGCTGGCCATACTCTCTCCGCCACTGCTATCCGTTCCCCCAGATGACGCGTCGGCATTTTGGACCGGGGCATCCGTCCCCTCAGGAGATGCGTCGGCATTTGGGGCCGGAGCACCCGTTCCGGGCGCTGAGCTTTCTCCGGCTGCGCCCTCATTATCCGCCAGCTTTGCCGCCTGCGCGTCGCTTTCGGCCTTCCGGCTTTCCGCCTCGCGCTCCAGAGCCTCATAATTATCATTTTCCTCGCAGAAGGCTTCCAAATCTTTTTGTGACGGATAATATTCATCCACCGACGTCAGCGCATCGTCCGCCATGGCGTCCTTTACATAGGCATCGGCCGGAAAGAGCGTATCCTTTACCCACCGGACAATATCCTCCAGGACAGTTGTGGAGGAATCGGCTCCCGCCATGCTGCCGTTATAATCATTTGCCGGAAATACCGTATTTACAGCCCTTTGACCGATGGCGTAGACATCGATGGAAAAATCCTCCATCAGATGGCCGTCACGGGTATATTTGTAAGCCGCCGCAGCGAACAAAACTGCGGCGGCAAATAGAACGAGCTTCGTTTTTCCCCGCACCCTCATCACTTCCTATCCTGCTCGAATTTGGTAACTGTTTAAAGAGCCGAACAGTTACCTGATTTGTCATTGCCGACCATAATACATTATATTCCACAATGGACAGGATATGACTGATAGTAACCGTTCAGACAGACCGAACTGTTACGGCCGATCAACGTCTTGACGCCTGGTACTAAATAATCATGGGTTTATTTTTACCGGAATTTATTGTAAAATGATAAGGTAGTAAATAAATATGCAACCGTTCAGAGAAGCCGAACTGTTACATAAATATAACTTTTAGAAATTTAAGAGGATTTGCAGTATGGACCAACTTGTATCAATAATCGTACCTGTATATAATGCCCAGGACTATCTGAGGCGGTGTCTGGACAGCATTATTTCTCAGGAATATAAAAACTTTGAACTGATCCTTGTGGATGACGGAAGTACGGATGATTCGGGAAATATATGCGATACCTATGCCAGAGAGGACCCGCGCGTCCGGGTGATCCACCAGGAAAATTCCGGCGTATCCCACAGCCGGAACGCGGCCCTTGAAACGGCCCGCGGAACTTATGTCCAGTTTCTTGACAGTGACGACTGGATGACCCCGGATTCCACAAAGCTGTTTGTCCGCAGCGCCGAAGGCAGCGGCTGTGATCTGGTCATATCTGATTTTTACCGGGTCGTGGGTGAAAGTCTTTCCCACAAGGGAGATATTGAAAAAGAAGGCGCATTAAGCCGCGAAGAATTTGCCAACTGTATGATGGAGAACCCGGCGGATTTTTATTACGGTGTTTTATGGAACAAGCTGTACCGCAATGATATTATCCGAAAGCATCATCTGCGCATGGACCCGGATATTAGCTGGTGTGAAGATTTTATGTTCAATCTGGAATATCTGCGCCATTGCCGGACGGTATACGCCCTCCATGTTCCTGTCTATTACTATGTCAAAAGAAAGGGAAGCCTTGTGGATCAGGGCTGGGGCATCAGCGCTACCATAAAAATGAAGCTGAATGTTTTTGATTATTACAGACAGTTTTACAAAGAGGTTTACGACAAAGAGAGTTATGACAATATACGGCTCCAGGTGTACCGCTTCTTTCTGGCTGCCGCCAGAGATAATTTTATCCCTCCCGCGCCGCTTTCAGGGAGCATGAAGCTTGGCAGCGAGCGCAGCACCATTGTTCCCCAGGCACTTGACGCCGACGGTATCATTATGGAGCTGTACCGGTACAGCAAGCTCCTCACGCGGTACTGCGAAACCATCAGTATCCGGAGCGGCCTTTCCATGAACGAAATTTATATCCTGCTCTATTTGAGCCAGGACGTTTCACTCACAAGCTTAAAGCAGTTGGCCGATATTTCCGGCATGTCCAAAAAAGCCGCCTCTGACGCCATTGCCCGACTTGTAAAAAAGAATTACATTCAGAAGGAAACGGTGAAAAGAGGCAGCTTTAAGCTGACGCTGCTGGCGGATGCCCAGCCAATCCTGGAAGCGCTGGCTACCGCCCAGCAGGATTTCGACACCGCACGCTTCGCCGGATTTACCCCGGAGCAGCAGCGTCAGTATCTCGCTCTGTCCGAAAAGATCGATGCCAATGTACGGACTGCACTAAAGCGGATGTAGATCATCATAGCTTATTGCAGATCATGGCACAGAGAGTTGATGGCCTCGGATATGGTATAGCTGATTTTTGTAATGCTCTGGTCGATATCCTTTGGGGTCACAAACATATTGGCCATCTCCGGCGCCATCAGCTCCCGCATGAGCAGGTATTTTTCCTGATTGTCGAAGCTTTTGGTAGACTCATAGACTTCCTTATATAAGCCGTGCTCCTCCAGCACATCCATCAGGGAGTTCATCGTATCGTTGACAATGGTAGCCGCATCGATCACCGTAGGGATGCCGATGGCGATCACCGGAATGCCCAGTGTTTTTTCATCAAGGCCGTGGCGGTGATTGCCCACGCCTGCCCCGGGACTGATGCCCGTATCGGTGAGCTGGATCGTCGTATTCAGTCGGCTGACACTGCGGGCGGCCAGCGCATCGATGACAATGGCTACATCCGGCCGGGTCTCCTTCACAACACCGTGGATCACCTCCCGGCCTTCCATACCGGTCTGGGCCATGACGCCGGGCGCAATGGCGCTGACGATGCCAAAGCCTTTTGTGATTTTGGAGTCTTTTCCGTATTCATTGATCAGATGGCGGGTAATAAACAGATGATCCACCACCATAGGCCCCAGGGCGTCCGGGGTGATCTCCCGGTTGCCGATACCTACGACAAGTATTTTTTTAGACTTTATGTCCGGTATGAGAACCTGTAACTGTTCCATCAGCGCTTGCGTGATTTCCTTGTGGTAGTCCTCATCCTCCTCCGCCAGATAGGGTGTTTCCAATGTGATATAACGTCCTACCGGCTTTCCAAGCTGCTTAGCGCCTTTTTCATTTTTTATATGCACATGGGTGATCCGGATATGGCTTTCCTCGTCTGAGGTTTCATGGACACTGACGCCGGCCAGGGAATTTTCGTTTTCAGAAAAAGTTTCCGCGGATTCTATGGCCAGGTCCGTGCGAATATGGGATAATAGTTCCTGCATAATAAACGCTCCTTTAGAAGGTGCAGATCTGCACTTGTTTATTATATATTTTTTCCAAAACTTTTTATTTTATGTATTGACATTTAAGAGACCGGCGTTTATTATATAAGAGTATGTTTTGGCTGGAACGTCCGTGTCCGGATTCAGTTAAGACAAAATATATTAAACGAAACCAAAACGTTTGGAGGTGTACGTAAATGGCAAATATTAAATCCGCTAAAAAGAGAATCTTAGTTAATCAGACGAAAGCAGCTCGTAACAAATCCATCAAATCCGGTGTTAAGACCGCGATCAAGAAAGTTGATGCAGCCGTTGCAGCTAAAGATGCAGCCGCCGCTAAGGAAGCTCTTCTTGCAGCTACCAGCGCTATCGATAAGGCAGCTACAAAAGGTGTTTATCATAAGAACACTGCTTCCAGAAAGATCAGCCGTCTTAACCTTGCAGTGAACAAGCTTGCTTAATTGATATAAATGAATATGAAGACCTCAGGAACCCCACCCTCACTCCTGAGGTTTTTTTGTAGCCACGCTTCGTACCGGACCGGTCCTGGCCCGATATGAAGCGTGGCTTATTTTAAAGAGCTTTACTGTTTCTTTTGATGATTCATATAAGCACACACAATAGCGACGCCCACACCAAGCAGCACCCATGGCGCAGCCGAGGATATAAATGCAATCAATGACTGTGATAACGTAAAATTGGTAAAGGCCAGTATCACCGACAATATAATGGCAAGCCAGCCAATCCTTATCATTCTAAGATTACTTTTCACGATGTTTGTATCTTTTTCAATTTTCTCAAGCATTTTGGAATCTCCTTTCAATAATTCATCCAGGCTTATGGAATAAAGGTTACTCAACTCGATCACACGTACGATGTCCGGATATGATTTTTCATTTTCCCAATTTGAAATCGTCTGGCGGGATACATCGATTTTTTCAGCCGCACTTTCCTGTGTAAAACCGGAACGGATACGAGCCTCCTTTAGCTTTTGACCGATTTCCATATGAATACGCTCCTTTCACGATTATTTTTTCATAAGAGAACCAAAATGTCTATAAAACATTTTTGACACAGCCAAATTCCATGTCAAAAGTCTTTTACATTACTGTATTATCGCCTGTATTCTGCCGTTTGGGCCACATTATTCTCAGAGCTGCGGGCATATTTATAAATGACCAGCTCTACAGCGATCTGATCCTGCATTTTTCCGGTCTTCACGTCCTCTTCCATCTGCGTACAAAATTCCACGGCTTCCATAAGCTCTGCGGTGGTAAACCGCTTAGCCAGCCCCAGGTTTTTGCGGACGATAAACTCCCGGATTCCGGTGCGCTCGGATATGATCTTGGACGGAAAGCCCTGACCGGCCAGCTCACGGATCTGAAGCAGTAAATTAAACTGGCGGGCAATAAGGAACAGGATGCGCATGGGCGGCTCCTTTAAGGTCAGCAGGTCATTGTACAAAGTCATGGCGCCCTTCTGGTTTTTGGCGGCGATCGCGTCGATCATATCAAATATTTTATTTTCCGTATGAATACTGCACACCGCACGAATGTCATCTGCGGTGACCACATCCCGGCCCATGGTGTAGCACACAAGCTTTTCCAGCTCCTGGCGGATATTTTCCATATCCATATCAATAATGGACAAAAACAGCAGCACGTCGTTGCGGGTGATCTTCCGCCCATCGTTTTTCAACATCCCGGCAACCCATTTGATCAGCGTCTCCTGGTCCGGACTGGTCATATTGGCCGCGTAACCGGCTGCTGTCACAGCTTTAAACAGCTTGTTGCGCTTATCTACATTTTCCTCCACAAATATCATTATGGTATTTTCCGGAACCTGCTTGACATATTCCACTAGAGGATCACAGGCGGCGGCGAAAAAGCCTGTATTTTCCAGAATGATCAACCGGTAATCGGCAAAAAAAGGCAGAGTTTCAGCCATGGCTATGACGCTATTGACATCGATCCCTTTTCCTTCATAATAGTTGTAATTCATCGTGTCGCCTTCGGGCAATATGGCGTTTCTCATTTTATCCCGATACTGGCGGCGCAGATAATCCTCCGGTCCATAAATGAGGTAGACGTTTTTAAATGTATGATTTTTTATATGTTCGTTTAATATGCGCATGTTGAGTCCTCTTCATTATTCGCTATTTGCTCATTCATCGTAACAGTTCTGCCGGCCAACACCTTTTATTCGTTTACCGGGCCTGCGTAGCGGTCCCACTGGGCCAGGCTTTCCTCAAAGGTGATCTCCAACTGATAGGTGGTGGCATCCTCGTCCTTTTCGATGTCGAAGATGAGCAGGTAATTGTCGGCGTCGGGATTTTCTCCAAAGTAAAACAGATAGGCCCCGGGGGCATCCATGAGTACCTGCCGGCGCTCGTCCTCGGTGAGTGGGCGGTCCGGTGTCTCGCTTTCAAGGACGCCATCAGCGTTGTAATATTTATAGCCCTGCTGGCAGAAGCTGAGGACGTTCGCGCCGGACAGAGTTAATTCCATTAGCGGGCTGTACATATCCTCAAAGCGGGTATTATTGGAATTGTTGGCTTTGATGATGGCGCCTTCGATGGTCAGGGTAAGGCGCATTGGGGCCAGAGTGATGGCAGATAAGGTGGCTTCCTGGATTTTCAGGGTATCGAGCTGGTTTTTAGTTTTATATTTCATGTCTATTACCTCCATACAACTGTTTTTATGTTTTTTCCGTCGGTTTGAACGATTATTTCTCCGGTGTCGCTGGTGATGCAAAATTTTATATTTCTTTCCTCCAGCCGTTTAATGAGTTCCCTGTGAGGGTGGCCATAGCGGTTTTCCTTCCCGCAGGAAATGAGGGCCAGGCCGGGATTCAACGCGTCCAGGAGGGCCGGGCTGGTGCTTGTTTTTGAGCCGTGGTGGGCAACCTTCAGGACGGTGCACTGGAACGCATTTATACTTTTCAGATTTTGCAGGATGGCCGGATCTATACGGTCACTGATATCGCCTGTAAGAAGCATAGTGAAGTTTTTATAGGTCAGGTAAAGCACCAGACTGCTGTCGTTCGTGTCGTCTGCGGCTGATGCCGGGGGATTGACCGCAGTTATGATCAGGCCGGAGTAATTCAGGCTCTCGCCGGTTTTTATGATATTGCAGTGGCGTGCCGCCTGCCGGGCCAGGCTGAGGCAGTCTTTATAGTTTGCTCCGGCCGCCTGAGGATATGCGGCTATATCAGCAAACAGTACCCGATTTATGGCAATAGCTCCGGGAGCTGTCCGGCCGCCATGCAGCCCGCCACTGGCCACGCTGCCGCCGTTCTCGCCTATGGCGGCCTGAAACAGTTCTTCCACCGCATTGATGTGGTCCATATCCATATGGGATAGAAAAACCGCGTCCAGGCGGCGGACACCTCTGGCTTTTAAAAATGGGATCAAACGGTACTTACCGGCATTTTTTATGTCGCTGCTCCCGCCGTCCGCCAATATATTTTCCCCACTGGGAAGCTGTATAAAAAAGCAATCCCCCTGCCCCACATCCACCATGGTCACTGTCATCATAGACGGACGCCTGGGCAGAAAAAGGATGCCCACAACCATAAAGGACGCCAGCCAGAGCAGCATATCGGCGACTTTATATCCGCCCGCTTTCCTGCAAAACATCCAATGATAAAAAAGCAGCAGCCCACCCAGTAAAATATAAATAAAGAAAACCTCTCCGATCGCCGGCTGCCCAGTGATCACAACACTGCCCGGCAGGCACAGCGTCATCTGGCACAGCTTTTCATAAAGCCATAAAATACCGTCGATCAGCCAATATACCGGCAGGCCCGCGACCTTAAGCACGCCGCCCAAAAAGCCGCACACCAGCATGGCCGGGTAAACGATACTCATTAATGGGATAACGATAAGATTAAGCAAAACACCGTAAATTGGTATTTCATAAAAGCTCCAGGCAATGACCGGCATTGTTCCCATAGTTACACAAAGGCCCGGAGCCAGTGTACAGCCCGCCAGACGGCAGACCCTGAGGGCGCTCCCCTGGAGATTTTTAAGCAGCTCCCCGCACAGCGCCAGGCTGCCCACAGCGATAAAGGAAAGTAAAAAGCCGGGCTGTGTCACCATCAAAGGTGACGGGATTAAAATGACCAGCGCTGCAATCCCAATGGCAGTTTTCCGGTCATAGGTATACCCGAGAGCTTTGGCGATAATAGCCATACTGGTCATAATCACCGCCCGCATGGTGGACGGCGCCAGCCCTGTAAACCAGCCGTAGCTGACGGTCAGCACAAGTCCGGCCGCCATGCACACTTTCAGCGGCAGTCTGAGCCTGCGGAAAAAGTTATAAGTTCCCATCCCAAGAAAGCTGATATGCAGCCCGGATATGGCCAATATATGGGCGATACCGCTTTGCTGGTACAGTGTTTTTAAGTCTGCGTCCAAGTCCGATTTATCCCCGGTGATCATACTTACCGCCACAGCGCTGCTGCTTTGTGACAGCCAGTCGGTGCAGTTTTTCTTCACCAGCAGGCGTAGCTGCTGCGCCCACCGGGCCAAAAGATTGCCGCCGCGCTCCGTAACCGTCAGGACATCGGTAAAAACCCGGGCCTGAACCTTTTTGGCCTTATAGTAGAGCCATTCGTCAAACATGCCCTCATTGGTCGGATGTGAAAAAACTTCCGGCGTACCGGTAAAGCTTATCGTATCGCCAACAGCGGCATCCATATCATTCCCACTTTTGGAGACGACCACGAGCAGACGGCCCGCAGGCAGCGCACCGTACTCCGCCTTGCAGCCGGAAACATACAGATACCAGCTATTTGCCTTTTCCTCCACGGACGCCACCCGACCGCTCAGAAGCCACTCGCCAAAATCCCCGCGGGCAGTACTGGAGCCTTGGCTGGCTGCACCATCGCCTTGGTCAACAGCACTGGAGCTCTGGCGGGCGGCATCGGTATTTTGGCCAGTAGTGCCACGCTCCACAGACGCAATCAGCGCAGCGTCGATTGCCATGGCCTTTTCCATAGCCTGCCGGCAATTATAAAAGCCGGCACAAATAAAAACAGGCAGCACCAATAACCATACATCTCTGCTGTATTTTTTCATTGGTAATCTGCCTGTAAAATTAAGCAGCGTAAGGATTTCCAAAAGCAGGACAAGACATAAAAACCAGCCTGCTCCCAAATCCAGTAAATTCAGTGCCTCCCCTGTAATATAAGCAAGCCCGAGCCATAATACAGGTCGTAATACCATAAGCACCTCTTCTATTTATAACCGTTGCATATCTCGCTTTCACCGTCATGCGGCGTTCTCTTAATGGCCGGTGCGACAGATCACGCGCCCGCAGGCGCTTCCGATAACAGGTCGCTCTCGCTACCGGCAACGAGACATACCATCACGCTCCCGCTTCCGGCGGTGCATCAGGCGCATCTGTTCCCGTAGAACCGCCATCCGACGGCGCGTCTGACGCATCAGATCCCGTTGTTCCGCCATCCGGCGGCGTATCCGTTCCCGTAGCTCCCACATCCGGCGATGTCTCAGGGCTGGCAGCACTTGTATCCGGCGCCGTCTCATCCCCTGCCGCTGGCGTACTTTCGCCATTTTCCAGCACTGGCGGCGTGTCCACCGGCTTGACGATAATATCCTCATTGCGCGCCAGAGGCGCGGCCAGCGACACATTGGCATCCGGCCCTGTCACCGTATTTCCATCGATGGTGATCTGTACCTTCTCAATGTACGGAAGCTCCGTCAGGGAATTGACCACCGAATACACATTCAGTGCAAAATCCTCATTGACCCGGTCCAGAAAACGCTGGTTAAAATCCACGTAACAAATACCGTCCACCACATTGACATCATTGTTGATCTTAACATCCGATGACAATGTAGGATTCAGGTTTCTGGAAATAGGTCCGGAAATCAGACTCTCCACGATAACCTTTTCCAGCGACGTCGTTTTAAGATAATGAACGTTCACATCCTCCGAAGCCAGTTGAGTGCCGTCGGTGCTGGCAAAATACAGCTTGACCAGGCTCTGGTTCAGATGCTTTACATCCGCTCTCGTATCCTCCACAAAATCAGAGTTCATCATAATCATCGTATTGCCGTTACTGTCCGGCAGCGGCTCCCCGCCCACATAAAACTGGACGTAATCGATCACCTTGTCAAACTGGGTCAGCGTCTTTACCACGGCTGCCCGCACAAGGATCTCCTCATTTTTAGGAATCTCTCTGTACGTTTCACTGAAATAAATATCCGCCTGCTTATTGCCGCTGTCATACTTACTTTCCTGAACCTGTACAGTATCAGGGATGGTCATTTTAAGATTCTCATCCTCCGGAGCTGTCTGAAGGCTTCCCAGGCACTCGGTCACAAGCACCTCCGGCGTCTCGGCCGTATATATTTTAGAAACACCCTCAATACGGGTATTATCCTTACTTAAATAATAAACCTTGTAGGTCGTATCTACCGTGGCCTTATCCACCACGCCATCCTTTTTATCGCCGCTGCTCCCCGCCCTGGATTTACAGCCAGTCAGGGCGAAGGCCGCCGCCAGGATGCACAGTATCAAAAGATATGCATATTTCTTCATTTTTTCCTCCCTGTCGATCAGACAGTAACCGTTAGGCCCTTCTGAACAGTTCCATCAAGTGCTCACAGTCAGAGGAATCCTGACGGTAAAGGTGGTGCCTTCATCCTCTTTACTTTTTACGCGGATCGCCCCGTCATGCATAAGGACAATATTTTTTGTAATGGCAAGCCCAAGCCCTGTACCCCCGGTCTCCCGCGAGCGGGCTTTGTCCACCCGGTAAAAACGATCAAAAATCTTATCCTGATATTCCTCCGGAATACCGATACCGGAATCGGAAACCTTTACATAAAAGAATTTATGATCCGCATCCAGAGACACCTGCACCCAGCCGCCGGCAATATTATACTTGATGGCATTTTCAACAAGATTGGTAAATGCCAGGGTCAGCTTGACTTCATCGCAGTCCGCCATTACCGTGCGGAAGCTCTCCAGCACAAGCTCAATATTGCGCTTAGCCGCCACCGGTTTTAAACGTTTTAAAATCAGCTCCAGCATCTCATTAATATTCACATTGGTAATATTCAGGTCACCGGCCTTTTTATCCATCTTGACAAGGGCAAGCAGGTCATTGATGATCGTGTTCTCACGGTCGATCTCCTCCACGATATCCTGCATAAATTCCCGGTAAAGCTCCACTGGCACATCCGCCTGGGTATTCAGCGAATCCGCCAGAACCTTGATGGAGGTAATGGGCGTTTTCAGCTCGTGAGACACATTGGATACAAACTCCTGCCGGGAATCCTCCAGAGACTTCAACCGGTTTAACATGGCGTTAAAAGCGTCGGAAATCGTCTCAATCTCCGCATATCCCTTCAGATGCACCTCCTCATCAAAGTACCCTTCGGAAATACGGTTGATCGACTTCGCCACATTTTTAAAGGGCTTTGTAAATGCCCGGCCAATGAGCGTAGCGACCAGGATCAGGATCACAGCAAACCCCATCGATACATAGGTGCTCATCCGGCGGATGGAATGATACGTATCCGTCAGATCCCGCGTGGATGCATTAATAATGATCGCCCCGCGGATAACGCCGTCGCTGTCGGTGATCGCCACCACCTTTTCCACCATATCGTAGACCTCATCGTAGAAGCCCTCGGGCGGAAAGCCATTCATGCAGGCCACAAGGCTGGGTGTTATCACTGTTTTTTTATTGATCCGGGAATAAGAATCCTTGCGGACCGTAAAGTTTTCATCAACCACAATGACCCTGCCTTCATAGATGGAATCCAACTGGAGGATCAGGTTATTGATAACATCGATATTTTTCCCGGCAAAATAATTCAGATTAATAATCTGTCCGGCCAGAAAGCTGCTGTGCTGCTCTATGCTGTCTGCACGCTCACTCCAAAGCTTTTCCTGGATGTTCATAAGGAGTGTGGCCTGGACAATGAATAAAGGGACCACTGCAAGCACTGTGGTTATGGCAATGAGCCTGAAACACATGCTGTGCAGAAATCCCAGTCTTCTCTTACGTTTCTTCTTACTTCTGGAAGAAATAACCAACACCCCATTTTGTATGTATATACTTTGGCTCGCTTGGGTTTTTCTCGATTTTTTCTCTCAGACGGCGCACATGAACATCCACTGTACGCACATCTCCGGGATAATCATATCCCCAAACCAGATTCAGAAGCTTCTCTCGATTATACACCTTATTCGGATTCATAATCAGTAATTCAAGCAGATCAAACTCCTTGGCCGTCAGATTGACCTCCTCATTTTCGATAAACACCCGGCGGCTGTCCAGATCGATGCGCATATCCCCGGAAATAACCGTGTGAGCAGCGCTCTCCTCCACCTTCTGGCGTTTGCTGTTGAGCCGGCGCAAAATTGCTTTGATCCGGGCCTTTACCTCAAGAATATTAAAGGGCTTTGTAATATAATCGTCAGCGCCATATTCCAGACCAAGGATCTTATCCATATCATCGCCCTTGGCCGTGAGCATGATGATCGGTACATCCGAAAAATCCCGGATCTGCTGGCATACCTCGAAGCCGTTAAGCTCCGGGAGCATCACATCCAAAAGGATCACATCATACTGATTATTTTTGGCCTTTTCCAGGGCTTCCCGCCCGTCGTAGGCCACATCCACTTCCATGCTGTCCTGCTCCAGACTGAATTTTAAACCTTTGACAATGAGCTTTTCATCATCCACAACCAAAATCTTTCTATCCATCACTTTACCTCAATCCACGGTAACCTAAACTTATAACAGTTCCTCAAACTGTTATTTTATCTCTGATCTTCTCAAATACACCGGACTTGATCCCCGGTATATTCATCAGCTCCTCCACAGAAGAAAAGGTACCGTGTGTTTCTCTGTATTCTATTATATCATTTGCCTTAGACGGACCGATTCCCGGGAGCGTGGTCAGCTCCGCCTCCGATGCCAGATTAATATTGATCCTGCTGCCGGCCGAACTATCGCCGCCGTTTCCGGCACTGCCATCTTTAGTACCGCTGGTTCCGGCACTGCCATCTTTAGCACCGCCATTTCCCGCACTGCCATCGCCAGCACCACCACTGGCATAACCAGGGCTGCCGCTCTCACCGGTACGGATATACGAATCATCCTGCCGGTTCCCGGCTTCCTCCAGCGACGGAATATAAATCTGCATCTGATCCGCGGCCTGAGCTGCCAGATTAACAGCGCTTGTATCCGCGGTGGAAAGCATACCTCCGGCAGCCTCCACAGCCTCAAAAATCCGCGCTCCGTCCTCCAGCTCATAAACGCCCGGACAACTTACACTCCCACAAACATAAACAAAAATTTTCCCCTGGCTCTCCGGTGTCTGCGATACCGGCGCTTCCCCTCCGGAAGCCCCCGGCGATTGTTCCACAGAAACGTCCGATACTGCTCCTGAAGTCTCCGTCGCTTCCACGCTGGAAGACTCCGGCAGATTTGCTTCGGAAGTATCCATCCGCTCCTTTGCAGAAGCTTCCGGCACACCGATCGTATCCAGAAAAATCGTCTCGGCTTCGTCCGCGCCTTTACAGCCGGAACACATAACCAGACCGGTCACGGTCAGCAGCATAATCACAGACCAGCACAGCCGCACGATCGTTCCATGTTTCAAACACACTTCAGACATAATAATCCTCCTTTTGGATAAAAAAGGAAAGATTTCTGTCCATATAAACCATACATATATATTCTACAAAATAATACCCGCAAAAACAAGCCTTTTACGGTTTTATTTTCGTCATTTCCATTTAAAAATAACAATACCTGCCACAGCCACAGCCAGACCCACCAGCTTGCTCCACTGAAAATCCACTTTTTCAGCGCCAAAAAGCCCAAACAGCTCGATCAGGTAAGCCACCGCCAACTGAGCCACCACGATCAGCAGCGCCGCTTGAGCCGGTCCAAGATTATTCATACTCATAATAACCGTCAGCGTAATAAACGCCCCGATCACACCGCCCAGCAGCAAATACTTGTGATCCACCTGCAAAAGCTTTCCAAAACTCTCCCGGCCTTTAAAAACCCAGGCGATCAGACAAACGATCAGCGCCGAAAACTGTACCCAGCTATTAGAAACCCAAATACTCGTCTGCTTCGTCACCGCCGTATTAAAAACGCCCTGCACACTCATCAGCGCACCGGAAATCAACGCGATCAAAATACCCATCATAATCAAATTCCTCCATCTCTCACGGCCCCAAAGCCCAGCTCACAAAAGCCGCCCCTCAAAACCGCCGAATCTTACAAATTCCTTATGTGGATATCTTAACCATGTCCATACAAATTATTCAAAAAAATCCAACAACAACACCCAAAACAGTAAATAAGGCTGCCGCGCTGTCCTGGAGGCTTGCCCACGCTCAACTCCATGCGCCGCTGTTCGGGCGGCCGTATCGCAAAGTGGTGCCGGCGCTGCATTGCAGCCGCTTTAGCAGAACTTAGGTTTTCGGGGAATTTGTGTTAATCCGGAGGAAAAGACGTCAAACGGAATAAAAATAAGAATACTCCCCTCTTTTCCTCCGGATTGCCCTTAACAAACCCCCGAAACCTTAGTTCTGCTTAAGCGGCGAAACCGCAGCACCGGCACCACTTTGCGATACGGCCGCCCGAACAGCGGCGCACGGAGTTGAGCGCGGGCAAGCCTCCAGGACAGCGCGGCAGCCGCCCCACTCATAAATACTAAATCGAAGCCTTCAACAATGTGATCATCTCATCCACATTCCCCTTAGAAATCACCAGCGGCGGCACAAGACGCAGCACATCCGCCCCAGCCGAGATCACCACAAGCCCGTTCTCCAAAGCCTTATTTACAACCGCGCCCACCGGACGTCCAGAAACCACAAGACCCTGCATGAGCCCACGGCCCCGGCGCGCAGTAAAGCAGTCATATTCCTCCACAAGCTGATCCAGCTTTTCCTCCAGATAAGCGCCCACTTCCCGCACATTTTCCAGCACATGCTCTTCCTCAAACAGATCGAACACCCGGCTCACAGCCGCGCAGGCAAATGGATTGCCGCCATAAGTCGTGCCGTGGTCCCCGGGCACAAGGGAGGCTTTGGCTGTCTTTTCATTGAGCACAAAAGCGCCCACAGGAACGCCGCAGCCCAGCGCCTTGGCCAGCGTCATAATATCCGGCAGCACGCCGTAGGCCTGGCAGGCGTACATAAAACCGGTACGGCCCATGCCGCACTGGATCTCATCAAAAATGAGCAGAATATCCTTTTCGTCACAAAGACTGCGCAGTCCGCACAAAAACTCCGGCGTGGCCGGGTAAATGCCACCCTCGCCCTGTACCGGCTCCACGATAATAGCGCAGGTCTTATCGGTTACAAGAGCCCTCACGCTGTCCAGATCATTGAAATCGGCAAACTTGATGCCGCCGATGAGCGGCTTAAACGGCTCCTGATATTTGACATTTCCAGTGACCGATAAGGCGCCCAGGCTTCTGCCGTGAAAAGAATGGTTCATGGCAATGATCTCGTGATCTGTACAGCCGTCCTTCATATAGGCATACTTTCTTGCGGTCTTAATAGCACCCTCGATGGCCTCCGTGCCGCTGTTTGTAAAAAATACTTTATCCATTCCCGTGGCCTTCACGACCTTTTCGGCCGCCTCCACCATGGTAATATTATAATACAGATTGGACGTATGGATGATCTTATCAATCTGGTCCTTTAACGCGTCGTTGTAGGCTTTATTATTATAGCCCAATGCAAATACGGCGATGCCTGCGGCAAAGTCCAGATACTTTTTGCCCTCAGTATCATACAGATAAACGCCGTCGCCCTTTTCAAAAACTACCGGAAAACGGTTATAGGTGTGAAGGATCACATCCTCCCCGCGCTCCATATATTCAGTCATTTTCATGGTAATACCTGCTTTCCTTGTCGCCGATAATGGCTGTGCCAATTCCTTTATTTGTAAAGATTTCCAATAACAGACAGTGGGCGATACGGCCGTCCAGAATATGCACTCTGGAAACACCGTTGTCAATGGCATCAATGCAGTTATTCAGCTTTGGAAGCATACCGCCCCCGATAAAACCATCACTGATCAGCGCCCGGGCCTCCTCGATGGTCAGCTCGGAAATTAGTGTTTCCTTATCCTTCGGGTCTTTATAAACGCCCTCGATATCGGTGAGGAACGCCAGCTTCTCCGCATTGACGGCGCGGGCAATGGCGCAGGCCGCATCATCGGCATTAATGTTGTACGTATTATAATTATCATCCAGGCCGATGGGGCAGACGATGGGAAGAAAATCCTTTTCCAGCAGATCGTATAAGATCTTGGGATTGACCGATTTGATCTCACCCACATAGCCGATATCCTCGCCATTGGAATATTTCTTTTCCACCTTTAAAAGGCCGCCATCCTTGCCGGAGACGCCCACAGCCAGGACCCCAAGCTGCTCCACGAGCTGCACCAGGGATTTGTTCACGCGGTTGAGTACCATTTCCGCAATCTCCATGGTCAGATCGTCGGTCACCCGCAGGCCATTGATAAATTTGGGCGTCATGCCGGATTTCTCCACCCACTTGCTGATTTCCTTGCCGCCGCCGTGAACGATGATCGGCTTAAAGCCCACCAGCTTTAAAAGAGTTACGTCGGCAATGACATTTTTCTTTAACTCCTCATCCACCATGGCGCTGCCGCCGTATTTTACAACAATGATCTTGCGGTTGAACCGCTGTATATAGGGGAGCGCCTCGATGAGCACCTCCGCCTTTTCAAGAAATTTATCCATACTCTTATCCATGATTAAAACCTCCGAAAATCTGAAATGATGTAGCCGTTCAGAGGGCTACGAAATTATATGCCGGCGGACCGCCACCATCTTACGAACGGTAATCCGCGTTGATCTTTACATAGTCATAGGTCAGATCACAGCCCCAGGCCGTGGCGGCTGCATCGCCCATTTTCACGTCCGCCACAGCAGTCACTGCGCTCTCGGACAATATTTTTGTCGCCGTCTCCTCGCTGAAGTTTATGGCTACGCCATTTTCACAAATCTGGATCTTACCGGCCGCACTCTCAAAAAACAGATCCACCTTTTCCGGGTCAAACGCCACGCCGGAATAGCCCATGGCGCATAAAATACGGCCCCAGTTGGCGTCATGTCCGTAAACCGCCGCCTTCACCAGACTGGAGGTGACAATGGATTTTGCCAGAGTCACGGCATCCTTCTTGCTGGCAGCGCCCACGATCTTTACTTCAAACAGGGCGGTCGCCCCTTCCCCGTCGCCGGCAATTTTTTTGGACAGCTCCGTATTTACATAGTCTAAAGCATCCTTAAAAAGCTTATAGTTTTCATCTTTTTTGTCAATGACCGGATTTTCAGCCATGCCATTAGCTAAAAGCAGCACTGTATCATTGGTGGACGTATCGCCGTCCACGGAAACCATGTTGTATGTATCCTGGATACTTGCACTCAGCGCCTCCTGGAGCAGTTCCTTGGAAATAGCGGCGTCAGTAGTCACGAAGCTAAGCATCGTACACATATTGGGGTGGATCATTCCGGAGCCCTTACACATACCGCCGATAGTCACGGTCCTTCCTCCGATCTCCACAGTGACGGCCACCTGCTTGGAAACGGTATCCGTCGTCATAATGGCGTGCGCCGCCGCATCGCCCGCTTCCGGTGTGGCCGCCTTCGCCTTTGCCAGCAGCTTCACGCCGTTTTTCAGCTTTTCAACAGGAAGCTGCACACCGATCACGCCGGTAGAAGCCACTAAAACTGCGCCGGCATCCACGCCCAGCACCGAAGCCGCTGTATCGGCAATAGCTTTACAGCAGTCATAGCCCTCCGCGCCTGTGCAGGCATTGGCAATGCCGGAATTAATAACGACCGCCTGAGCCTTCGGCTGATTGTACACGATCTCCTGATCCCATTTTACCGGGGCAGCCTTGACCACGTTGGTGGTGAAGGTTCCCGCAGCCACTGCCGGCACTGTGCTGTACACAAGCGCCATATCATTTCTTCCTTTATATTTGATCTGGGCGGCGGCTGCTGCCGCCTCAAAGCCTTTTGCCGCTGTTACACTGCCTTCGATTACTTTCATATCCCGATTCCTCCTTGTATCTATCTGTCCGGTTTTCCCATAAGTATTACCGGGCGCGCGGCGCATCCGCGCATTTTGCTCTGCCAGTGAAGCTTTTCACAATGATCCAAAGCTGTTTTAATTTTCCGGATTGAATATGGTCACATTTTCATCATTGAGAGAAAAGTCGTAATAATTGACATCCTCCCGGTCACTCCAGCCCAGATCCTGCCAGAATGTATTTCCTACCTTATTTTGAGTAAAGGCAATAAGAGACACCTTATTGATCTGCTCGCGGCGCAGCGCCTCCATGCAAAAGTGTGCCATGGATTTGCCAATGCCGTGCATCCGGTAATCTCTGTGGACGCATACGTGGTAAAAGTATCCGGTCCGACCGTCATGGCCGCACAAAATGCTGCCCACAAGGCGGCCGTCATATTCAGCCACCACGCTGGTGGTGGGATTTCTGCGCAAAAAACGACCGATCCCTTCTCTGGAATCATCCACACTGCGGATGCCGAACCCCCGGATGCTCTTCCACAGAGCATACAGATCGTCGTAGTCGTCCATTGTCATCGTACGAATCGTCATAATTAAAATATCCTGCTGCTTTCTATTATTCATGTCTGCCGGTAACAGTTCAGAGAGACCAAACTGTTACGTCTGCTGCCCAATTACGGGAACATAGGAACAAGCTCCAGACCTTCGCTCTCGTCCAGCCCGAACATCAGGTTCATATTCTGGACCGCCTGGCCGGCAGCGCCCTTGACCAGGTTATCGATGGCGCCCATGATAATGACTCTGTGCGTCCTCGGGTCCACCTTAAAGTTGATATCCACGTAATTGCTGCCCTCCACCCAGCGGGTTTCCGGGCAGACGCCCTGATCCAGAAGCCGGATGAACTTTTCAGTGCCGTAATACTTTTCATAGACGGCGCGGATGTCCTCCCACGTAACGTCTGATTTCAGATTTGCATAAGCAGTCACCAAAATCCCACGGTTCATTGGAACAAGGTGGGGTGTGAAGTTGATCACAATGGGCTCGCCCGCAGCGTAGCCTAACTGCTCCTCGATCTCCGGCGTATGGCGGTGGGAGGCCACACCATAGGCTTTAATATTTTCATTGACCTCACAGTACAGATTATTTACCTTAGCACCTCTGCCAGCGCCGCTGGTGCCGGACTTGGCATCCACGATCACCGACTGGGGATCGATCAGCCCTTCCTTCATCAGCGGATAAATCGATAAAATGGAGCAGGTCGTGTAGCAGCCGGGATTGGCCACCAGCCGGGCCTTTTTTACGTCCTCACGGTTGATCTCGCACAGGCCGTAGACCGCCTCGCCGATAAACTCCGGACTTTTATGCTCGATCCCATACCACTGCTCATAGACAGCCACATCCTTTATACGGAAATCGGCGCTCAAATCCACGATCTTTACTTTATTTAATATGTCCTCATTCACAAGAGAGGCGCAAAGCCCCTGGGGTGTGGCGGTAAATATAACATCCACCGCTTCCGCCAGCTCTTCCATATTATCATCCATGCATTTATTATCCACAAGCTTGAACATATTGGCATAGACATCGGAATACTTCTTATCTATATAGCTGCGTGAGCCGTACCACTCGATCTCTACATATTTATGCTGTAATAAAATTCTCACGAGCTCCTGGCCGGCATAACCGGTGGAGCCGATAATTCCCGCTTTGATCATCTTCGTCTCATCTCTTTCTGTAATTTTTTATAACGTATGCATTAAAAATGAATATTTTTCGTTTTTGATGCATTTTTATACATTTTGCAAGTTACGGCTGCCGCGCCGTAAAAGTATGCTGCATATATATTAATACATCTTGGTGCAATAGTAAAGCCAAATTTTCAATAACTTTATTCATATTTATACATAATTCATTGGCAATTCTGCCACTGGCACTGAATAAAAATACCGGCAAAAGCCCTTTTTTTGCCCGCCCTTTCCCGTCCTTTGTGCGTTTTACCCGAAATATGCATCAAATGTATGTTTTATGCAATAAAAATACATAAAAATACATTTTTTACTGGATTTGTATTGCATTTTTATTCATCTTCGTGTATATTAAGACTCACGGACAGGGCAGCGACAAAGAGATAAGCCCACAGCCCACAAAAAAGAACCGGCGCATGACAGAAATTGCCCGGGTACCGACCGGACATCAAACACAAGCCGGTTATAAAATATGGATTGCAAATAAAAAGAAAGCGTTAATATCAGGAGGTTATTTATTATGAAAGAGAAAGTTATTTTAGCATATTCCGGTGGATTGGATACTACAGCGATTATTCCATGGTTAAAGGAAAATTTTGATTATGATGTTGTTTGCTGCTGCATCGACTGCGGCCAGGGCAACGAGCTGGACGGCTTGGAAGAACGCGCTAAATTATCCGGCGCTTCCAAATTATATATTGAAAATGTCATCGACGAATTTTGTGACGACTATGTAGTTCCTTGTGTACAGGCTGGCGCTGTTTATGAAAACAAATACTTACTGGGCACAAGTATGGCCCGCCCGGTTATTGCCAAAAGGCTTGTGGAGATCGCCCGCAAGGAAGGCGCTACCGCCATCTGCCACGGCGCCACAGGTAAAGGAAATGACCAGATCCGTTTTGAGCTGGGCATCAAGGCGCTCGCTCCGGATTTAAAGATCATTGCCCCATGGCGTATGACCGATGTCTGGACCATGCAGTCCCGCGAAGATGAAATCGAATACTGCAAACAGCATGGCATCGATCTTCCATTTTCCGCAGACAGCAGCTACAGCCGTGACCGCAACTTATGGCATATCAGCCATGAAGGTCTGGAGCTGGAGGACCCGGCCAATGAACCGAATTACGACCACCTTCTCGTCCTTGGCGTAACTCCGGAAAAAGCTCCGAACGAAGGGGAATATGTGACCATGACCTTTGAAAAAGGTGTTCCGGTCAGCTTAAACGGCGAAAATATGAAGGTTTCTGAAATCATCACAAAATTAAATGAACTGGGCGGAAAGCATGGCATCGGTATTGTAGATATCGTTGAAAACCGTGTGGTTGGCATGAAATCCCGCGGCGTTTACGAGACACCGGGCGGAACCATCCTTATGGAAGCACATCAGCAGCTTGAGGAGCTGGTGCTTGACCGCGCTACAATGGATGTTAAGAAGGATATGGGCAATAAGATGGCTCAGATCGTTTACGAAGGCAAATGGTTTACTCCACTGCGCGAAGCAGTTCAGGCTTTTGTGGAATCCACGCAGGAATATGTGACCGGCGAAGTGAAATTTAAGCTCTACAAAGGAAACATTATTAAAGCAGGCACAACTTCTCCATATTCATTATACAGCGAATCTCTGGCAAGCTTTACGACAGGTGAATTGTACGACCATCACGATGCTTCCGGATTCATTACATTATTCGGTCTGCCTTTAAAGGTACGCGCTATGAAAATGGCCGAGGCTGCGAAAAATAAATAACCCCTAAACGTACCCCCGCTTGCGCCGGGTCGCGGCAGTCGCCGCAAAGGTGAGCAAGCTCCCCTTTGTGGCTCGTTGCTTCGCGCAAAAACCGCAGCGCCCGGGTTGGAAGCGAAATGCTTCTGCATCCCAGGCGCTGCGGTTTTTATAAAATCACCGTATCGCCGGTTTTGAAGTAGTGAATACGTCCGCCGAGGATTTCCTCTAGTAAGGCAAAGGCCCGGATTCCGGTACAATGGCCGGTATAGATATTAGGTACATCCAGTGCTCTCAGGCTTTCGCCAAGTTCCCGTACCCGGGCGGCGCCTTCTTCTCCCAGGTTCATAATATCTTTTAAGTGAAAGCCGCCGATAATGGCGTAGACAAAGCGGTCATTAAATCGCTGGCGGACTTCCTTTATGATCACGTCTGCACCAGCGTGACAACAACTGTTAAAAATGATCAGCCCACGGGATGTCTCAAATACAAGGCTTTGTTCGTGGGAAAAATCGTCATTTTTCCACTGCCCGTCCTCCTGGCGGTACATACCAGCACGCTGGCCTGTCAGCGCCAAATCCGGTGTGTGATGGGCAATCAGATAGATTCCGCCGTCAGGCTGCATGTCACCGTGAACATAAGTGAAACGGTCCGCATATTTTTCTAAAAGCCCCCGGGGGATTCCAATATATTTTTTTCCGTCTTGGCTGTTTCTGTAACAGTTTTCCCGGCAGCTTTCCTGAAGGTATACCGATGCCTTTGGATTGACTGCGAAAAATTCCTCATACCCACCGGAATGGTCGTAGTGGGCATGGGATAAAATGGCCATATCCACCTGACTCAGATCAATCCCCAGCTTTACGGCGTTTTGCGCATACAGGCCGGTGGTTCCTGTATCCAGTAAAATTTTATGGTCCTCATATTCGATATAGACCGACAGGCCGTGCTCGCCGGTAAAGCCCTCTCCTGCTTTATTTTCTACAAGAGCTGTCATTTTCATTGTCATTATCCTCTCTTCTGGGAAGTTCCCCCCGCAGCAAGCTTGATTTTGGCTTTTTCCCGGCACAGCCTTTATAATACTTTAAATAATATGTGCCGCATAAGCCCGCCGTATTTGGGCACAGTTGCCACAATAGAATATCCGGCATCCTGCATATTGGCAAGGCTCCATGGGTTCTGCGGCGCCACGGTGCACATACTGTATTTATATCCCAACTGTACGGCCAGCGACTCTCCCTGTTCCACAAGCCTGCGCTGAAGTCCATAGCCGCGGTATGCCGCCCGCACCGTCACCGATTCCATATGGGCGACCCGGTCCATCTCATCCGCTGAAATACCGGCATAGACACCCAGATTGTCCTTGGCAGCTCCCGGAAACCGTACCATTAAAAATCCGGCCAGAGATGTATCCTGAACGCTGGAGCCTGTTTTAAAACTCGTATCCAGCGCCATCAAAATACGCCCCTCAGCCTCCAGATGACGGCGTAGCGATTCCCTGTCATCAGCCACAAAAATATCGGAATCCCGCAGTCCTGCGGCCGTCTCCTTCATGGCGCCATCCAATAAATCCAGCCACTCCTCCGTAGCCAGGCGGTAATCAAAATCCATTGTTCTGCCACTCTCCTACATTACTCCGATTTATCCTTCTTCGTCTTTATCCGCGTCCGCAAAAACAGGAACGCAGCTACGGCCACAATGCCGATGGATATGAACTGGGATGTGGATAAAGCTCCCACTGCGCCCCGGGCATCGGAACGCCAAAATTCAATAATAAACCGGCCCACACCGTAGAGCAGCAGGTACAGCGCGCCCACATCGCCCGTATTATGCTTTCTCCGGCTAAACAACAGCAAAATCACCATAATAGCAAAATCGCCCGCGGATGATAAAAGCTGCGTGGGCACCAGCTTAATGCCGGCCGGGGCGAAACTGCCCTCCGGAAATACGACACCGATGCACGAATCCGTGGCACAGCCATAGCAGCAGCCGGCCAGAAAGCAGCCAATCCGCCCAAAGCCCTGGGCCAGGGCAATGCATGGCGACACCAGGTCAAAATATTCCAAAAAGACAAGCTTTTTGCGGTGACAGTAAACGACTGCAGCCAGAACACCGGCGATGATCCCGCCATAAACAACAAAGCCCTCGGAACCGATAACCTGGAGCGGATTTTGAAGAAACGTTTTAAACTCCACGATCACATATAAAAGCTTGGCTCCAATAAAGCCGAAGATCACGCCAAATATGGCAATATCCAGCACTGCATCCGGGTTCATATTGTGCTTTTTAGCCCGATAAACACCCAAAAGCACACAAAATAAAATACCAAGTCCGATCATCAGGCCATAGCCGTGGATGGTCAGGCCGCCAATAGAAAATAAGTCATTATACAAAGCAGTAGTCTCCTTCAGAATATTTATTTAAAAATTCCAGTGTCTTTTCGTACACCTGCGAGCAGTAAAACGTAGAGCCGCCATGGTCCGCACCCGCCACCGGATAAAGCTCGGCGATTTTATGGCATGCCGTCAGCCGGTTATAGAGCAGCTCGCTCTGGGAATAAGGTACAAGCCGGTCTGCAGTGCCATGGAATATGGCAATGGGTGGCAGAGGATGGTCCTCGCTAATATAATTCATAACGATCGTCGGCGCTGTCCTCTCCGGCGATTCCAGCACCGGATACCCGCCGATCAGCAGGCCTTCCGGGGAATCCGGCCCCGCATGATCAATAGCCGATGGCGCATCATTCATGGCCACGATATCCGTAGGCCCGTAGTAATCCACAAGCCCCCGAACCTTCGGCATATCCTCCTCCCAGCGCATCAGCGCCATAAGTGCCGAGTGGGCTCCGGAGGAATCTCCCATCAGGAAAATCTTATCGCCATCCACGCCAAATTCGTTTCGGTGCTCATACATAAACCGCACGGCATCCTTCACATCCTCCGCCTGAGCCGGAAATGGCCGCAGGGTGGATGGCCGGTACTCTACAATAGCCACCTTATAGCCAGCCATTGCGATCGGGTAAAGATCCATAAGGTGATTGTCCATATCCTGCTTCATCCATGCGGAGCCCTGGACAAAAATGATCAGCGGTTCTTCCCGGACCTCCAAATATTCCGGACTGATCAAATGTATATGTAAATCCAGGCGGTATGCCTGTTTATAGACAATGCCACGGTCGATCACCAGATGCCGGTTATTGACATCTGCTTTCAGCACAGTAACATCTTTCGCCGTCACAGGGGCCTCATATTCATCATAAGTGCTCATAATATCCTCTCCTCAACTTTGCGCGTTTTCAAAAGGCAGCAGTTCAGGCGCCCTGAACTGTTATCTCAAAAGGGCATACGTTTATTTTATACATTCCTGGTATCCAAGTCAAGGATTTGACACATATTAAACGTATATCATATTCGTAAAATAATTTGAGAGGTGAAAATATTGAATCCTGGCAAGCCTTTATTTCATAATCTCCTGCGTCGCGTCACCCCCTTATTTCTGACAGCAGAGCTGAGTTTTTATCTGGCATATCTCATTTTGGATGCCATCACCGGACGGAGTCTTCTGTTGTCCGATGCCTTTAAATATGGTGGGATCATCCTCTGCTTTTTATATACACTGCTCCTTGTGGGCACCCAAAAGGCCGCCCGTCCGGATAAGCCCCGGCAGCCTCTGATATGGCTGGCCTTTGCCGGCTTTTTTGTCCTGTTTTCCGACTTTTGCCTGCTGTTTACAACCGCAGCCGCACCTGGCATCGCACTCTTCTGCCTTGTTCAGTGCTTCTATTTTCTGTATCAGAGTAAAATCCGCAGACTATGGCAGATCTTTCTTATTCCTGCCGCCGTCTCTCTGACCGGATCGGCGGCGCTGGCTTTGATTTATCAGGTCCATCATCCTCTTGTACCGCTGGCGCTCTTTTATCTGACAATGCTGCTCATAAACATCGCGTTGGCCTGGCATAAGGCGCTGGCCGCACCGCAGCCCCCCGCCTTTATGTTTGCCGCAGGACTGGTGCTCTACTGTCTCTGCGATCTGAACGTGGGATTTATGAACGCACGATACATTATTTCCGGGCCTATGCTAAGGGCGCTTCCTATACTGGCCAACCCAGTCTTTCGGGAAATATCAACCTTCTCCATGTGGTTTTTCTACCTGCCGGCTCAGGTGCTCATCGCACTGTCGGCAGCATGGCCTTTGCTGCGGCGCCAGAGCGAAGTCCGGTCTTTGCTTCGACACCACTGTTAGCCCATATATAACAGCCTGCAACCTCAAGTTGACCATTCGCAAAATAAAGTTGGTAGCCAAAAATGTCTGGGAACGCTATAATAGGAACTACGCAAAAAGAAGTATGGCGTCAGAAAAAGTATGTGGAGGTATCCTACAATGAGCTTCGGTGAAAATCTACGAATGGTCCGAAAAGAGAGGAATATATCCCAGGAGGATCTTGCTGAATTATTAAATGTAAGCAGACAGGCGGTTTCAAAATGGGAGCAGGGCTCCGGCTACCCTGAAATGGAAAAAATGATCACATTGGCCAAAACGTTAAATGTCTCACTGGACTTCCTGGTGTCCGGTCAAAATCCGGAAGCAGCCGCACCTAAAATCCAAAGGCAGCCAACTGGCAAAATATTTATAAAAACCCATGATGGCAAACAACTTATTAACTGTTACAAAGTAGCATCTGTTCCACTTTTTAACAAGATTTTCAAGAGCAGCCCGGACGAGCCGAAATACGCCCTTTTTGGCATCGACAGCGCCACCTTCTGGGGTGAAAATAAAATATTTTTAGGGTGGTACGCCGATGATGCCAGTGTACAAAAGGAAATAAGCCAGATTCTGTCCGCACTTGAAAATGGTGAGACTTCCTATGAACTCAAATATGCCGCGAAGGTAAAAGAAGGCTTTTTGAGTGTAAAGCTGGATCAGTAAGCCGTTCCAGACGATTTATTCCATACCAATGTTAATTTATAAAAGCCTCAAAGCAAACCGCCGGAACAGTCTCCCCATAGAGTCTGCTCCGGCGGCGTTCATTTTCCTATTATATTCAACAACACAAACTAACTATCCGCGATAGTAATTGATCAGGCATCCCTTAAGTATAATCTCCCGCTCATCATCGGTCAGATCGCCCAATCTCAAAGTAAACTCCTCAAGCTGATCCTTCACAACATAAGCCTTCACCTCAGAAGCCTTATCGATAACCGCCTGGCGGATACCCGGTACAAACAGATAGTCGCCATTGGCAAAAGGCAGTTCGCCCTTGTCAATGATAAACGGCAGCATGCCCCAGTTGATCAGGTTGGAGCGATAACG
This sequence comes from Lachnospiraceae bacterium, assembly GCA_902363555.1. Classification (GTDB taxonomy): domain Bacteria; phylum Bacillota; class Clostridia; order Lachnospirales; family Lachnospiraceae; genus Catenibacillus. The sequence continues at coordinate 489,072 of CABJAM010000005.1, forward strand.
TTTGGTCGCATATTCTGTGGCAATATTTGCCCAGCCGCCAAGCACCTTCTGGCAGGATGCGGCCTGCTCACGGGCGGAGCCGTCGCCGGGCTTCACCGCAAAAATCGTGCTGCCGATACCGGTATTATCACGTTTGGCATCGGGGAAGCTGCTACGGATCACTTCCATCACCGGAACAAGCTCCGGAAGCACATCTCTCGGATGTTCGCCGGCCACACGGGCTTTCTCAGCCTTCTGAACTTCCTTGGCGCGGCCCACATATGCCGGGTCCTTGCGGGAAAGGGTAAATTCCGCCAGTCCCAGAGGATTGGAGCGATAGGACGAGGTCTCGCCGGATGGAATCAACTCATCGGTCGTCGTTACCGGATCGTGGATTTCAGATACAACCTTCAGCACCAGATTGTCCGTAAGCGCTTCCATGGCCGGCCAGTCTTTAATGTTAGGGCCAAACTTGATATCCACACTGGGATCTGCGACGCCCTTGCTGTCATAAACCCGGTTATCGTAAATTCTCTTATCGAAGAAATATTTCGGCTTCGTGTAAATGACATCGATATCTGTCGCTGCGGTGAGATAGCCTTTATTTGCAGCCGTTGCGGCGATAGAACGGGCATCCATCAAGGCTACGGAAGCGATCTGGCCATTTTGCAGCTTGGAGCCTTCACGGTTGGGGAAGTTACGGGTGGAGTGGCGGATACTTAAGCCATTATTGGCCGGTGTATCGCCGGCGCCAAAGCAAGGACCACAGAAAGCCGTCTTGATCACAGCTCCGGTCTCCATCAGGTCAGCCACACAGCCATTGCGTACCAGCTCCATGTAAATCGGTGTACTTGCCGGATAAACACTTAAAGTAAATTCATCGGCGCCAATGCTCGTGCCCCGCAAAATATCCGCTGCATCACAAATATTTTCAAAACCGCCGCCGGCGCAGCCGGCAATGATCCCCTGCTCCACATAGAGCTTTCCGTCGCGCACCTTATCTTTAAGTGTAAAGTTTACAGCGCCGTCCAGACTTACAAGCGCCTTCTTTTCGCAATCATCCAGAATATCCATCAGGTTCGCATTCAGCTCCTCGATGGTGTATGTATTGCTTGGGTGGAACGGCATGGCGATCATGGGGCGGATCGTGCTCAGATCGATCTCGATCATGCCATCATAATAAGCCACATTTCCCGGATTCAGCTCGGCATAATCTTCTGTGCGGCCATGAATCTCATAAAATTCCTTCACAGCGTCATCGGTCTTCCATATTGAAGAAAGACAGGTTGTTTCTGTGGTCATAACGTCCACGCCAATACGGAAATCCACACTCAGATTGTCAACACCTGGGCCGACAAATTCCATCACCTTATTATTCACATAGCCATTGCCGAAAACCTCGCCGATAATGGCCAGCGCCACGTCCTGCGGACCAACGCCCAGCACTGGCTTTCCTGTCAGATAAACGCCCACAACGCCGGGCATGTTAATATCATAGGTTTTGTTCAGAAGCTGCTTAACAAGCTCCGGACCACCTTCGCCAATGGCCATCGTTCCAAGAGCGCCATAACGCGTATGACTGTCCGAGCCCAGGATCATTTTTCCGCCGCCGGCCAGCATTTCACGGGCAAACTGGTGAATGACCGCCTGATGTGGTGGAACGTATACACCGCCGTATTTTTTAGCGCAGGTCAGACCAAACATATGGTCATCCTCGTTGATCGTGCCGCCCACAGCACAAAGACTGTTGTGGCAGGTTGTCAGCACATAAGGCATGGGGAATTTCTCCAGACCTGAAGCTCTGGCTGTCTGGATAATACCAACATATGTAATATCATGGGAAGTTAATTTGTCGAAACGGATCTTCAGCTTCTTCATATCGGAAGCTGTATTATGCTTTTCAAGAATCCCATAGGCCATCGTCTGTCTGGCCGCTTCTTCTTTGGATACCTCGCAGCCTGTTTTTGCAGTAATCTCGGCCGCAGCCTGCGGACCATCCGCCACGATCTCCATACCATTTAACAGGTATGCGCCTCCATTGTGTAGTTTAATCATAATGGACCTCCTTATATTGTATTTAAATTGTATACAAGCATACAGTGTTTAATATTTATTATACCGGGATAAGCCAAAATTTGCAAGACCTTATTCTTTATCCTGCAAAACATCATCATGCCGTACAGCCGTCCGGTTCCTCTTAACGGTTACGAGCCTGCGCAGCCGTCCTGCCTCTCTAAACAGTTGCAAGCCCGCGCAGCCGTCCTGCCTCTCTAAACAGTTGCAAGCCCGCGCAGCCGTCCGACCTCTCTAAACGGCTGCAAGCCCGCGCTCCAGCACCGTCCGCACCGGGCTGCCATCCATTCCGGCCAGCTTCAGCGGCAGACAGTGCAGCCAGTAAATCCCCGGCGTCACCTGACGCAGATCCAGTGTCTCGATCAGAGGAATCCCAGCCCCCAGCAGGGTTTTATGGACCTTTCCCTCCCGGCTGTCCACAGGCTCCACGGTCAGATAATCGATCCCGATACACTTTACGCCAAGTTCCGCCAAATAACTTGCGGCTTCCAGATCAATGGCGGTATAATCCTCTAACAGGTGAACGCCGGCAAAACGGCTGCTGTTCTCCGTCTTAAAAATTACCCGCTCACCCGGTGATATATGACAGCTCTCCAAAAATCTCCGGTTAATATCCCTCGTATCTGCCAAATCCCCGGCATAAGCGATCACCCGCACGCTGCCATTGACCAGATCCAGATCCACCGCGTCGATGGACGTGCCGCCATCCACAAAATGCAGCGGCGCATCCATATGCGTGCCCGTATGGCAGCCCATAGAAATATTGCCCACATTACACATATCCCCCTTCCCGATAGAAAGGAAGGATTCCTTTTTAAAAACCGGGTCTCCGGGATAGATCAGCAGCGTATCATCCATTGAATATGTGACATCCATAAAATCATTCATTATTTTTCTCCCCACAATCCTTGCAAATTCCATAAAAAACTGTTTTTCCCTCATCGATGGCAAAACCCTCCTGCCGCAGTGTCTCCGCGGCAAAGGCCCGTATCGTCGGACTCTCCACATGAATCAGACGGCCGCAGCGGCTGCACATCAGATGGCAGTGCTGCTGGCACTCCGGTGTATTTCCAATATACTGATAACACGCCGGTACTTTGTCGGAAATCGTATAGCGGCGTATTTGGCCCTCATTTTCAAGAGCCTTTAAAAAGCGGTAGACCGTGGCCTTCCCCACGTGCTGCCCCGCAGCCTCCAGCCCTTCCAGAATATCCTCCGCCCGTATATGGGCCCCGCCCCGGGTTTTGATATAGTCAAGGATTACCGCCTTCTGGTGGGTATTTCTCTGAAATTTATCATTCTGCATCCAATCCTGCTCCATTCCACATCACCGATGGCACCATCGCCTCCGGCTTTCTTCGTTATTTGGCAACAGTTCAGAGGCACCGAACTGTTATATTATTTGGACGGCTCCTGTCCGGACAGGCAGCCGGCCAGCAGATCATACATCGCCCGGTCAAACTTTTTCAAAGACAATGGTTTCATATCCGGTGTTGTAAAGCAATGGCCGGTATGCCCAACAGTACAGAGCCGCCCGGAAGCCTTGTCCACCATCCGGTACGATAGCTGCATCCGAATACCATTGAAAAAAGCTACGGATGGATAAATCTCCACCGTCTCATCAAACCGCACCGGACTTTTATATTCACAATCCGCCGAAAGCACCGGGATCAGCACGCCCTTCGCTTCCACCGCTTTGTAGGGTAGTCCGATAAATTCCATATAAGCGATGCGGGCCTCCTCCATCCACCGGATATAATTGGAATGATGGACAATGCCCATCTGGTCCGTCTCATAATAGTGCGCCCTGTGCTCGTAACAAAATCCCCGATCCACCAGGGTTCCCAGTGTATCAATAATAATTTCTTCCATAGAATATGACCTCTTTTTCATAAATCAGTAACAATTCATGTCGCCTGAGCGGTTATTTTGTCCGCTTAATATTTTATTTTACCAGAGAAAAGCCATTTTGAATATACCCTTCGCATATTTTTTCATTTGAATCCCCAAACTGAATCAACAGTTCAGATGGGCCGAACTGTTACAATCTAAGTATCTACTCACATAGTGTAATACACCCCCGCCCGCCCACGGCATATACTGAATAATAAAGCATAAGGAGTTTTTAAACATGCCCTTCAATCCATTTGAAGAAAAACCCATTCCCATAGAAATGACCTACATGGACTGGAAAACCATGTATCCCAGGCCTTATAACAAAGAAACTACCGACCCGTACACCAAATGCCGCATTGTTCTTATGAACGGCACTGAGTTTGAGGCTCAGTGGTTCTCCCGCAATTTTTCCCGCCATTGTCCGGACAATGACCTGCGCCGCCAGTTGGCCATGATGCGCCGCACGGAACAGCAGCAGCAAAAACGCATCTCCTGCCTGAAACCAAAGGATGAAACCATTTTAGAGCATACGATCACCTATGAGCAGCTCGCTGTGGATCTGACCGCCCGGCTGGCCCAAAAGGAAACCGACTGCGATGTGCGCAGCACCATGAATTTTGCACTGTTGGAGGATTTCGACCATCTCTACCGCTATTCCAACCTTCTGGAAATGGAATATAACCGGGATGCAAAAAAACTTGTGGGCGGCTATACAGAAATCATGCCGGCAAGGCCCACCATCGCCGAGCACCGCTGCCCAAAGGACAGTATCAACCGGTACATCATAAATAAAAAAACATCCATACTTACTCAGCTCCAGGTCAATATTATCACCGCTGCCGAGCAGCAGACAATGAATTATTATATGAACGTGGCCCCACTCTACTGTAAATCCGATCATGGCCGCCGTCTATATCAGGAAATCGGCATGATCGAGGAGCAGCACGTCAGTGAGTACGAAAGTCTTAAAGATACACGGGTCACCTGGCTGGAGGATCTGCTCATGCATGAATATACAGAATGTTATCTATATTATTCCTGCATGCAGTCTGAATGTGATCCATACATCCGCTGTATCTGGGAGGACTGCCTGACCCAGGAAATCTGCCATCTTCATATGGCAAAGGATATGCTCCGCAAATACGAGCGCAAGGACTGGCAGCAGATCATCCCCTGCGGCACATTCCCGGAACTGCTCATACTTGGGCCCAACATTGAGTACGTCCGAAGAATGATTGCAAAAACCACCGGCAACACCCGCCAGGAGGAGGATATTGTCTCCCTGAACAGTCTGAAAAAGGGCAATGAATTTTTCGTCTACCAGCAGATCGTCAATCACGATGTGCGCAGCGTTGCCAGCCACAATGTTATTGACAGGCATATTTGTGCCTTCGGAAAAGATTACCGATATCAGACCGCGGAGCATCCAGTCGCATTACTGCGCTCCCGCACCTGCGATAATGTGACGCTGGCTCGGATTCCGTGTGAAACACCGGAAAAGCTGTCGGTAGCCGGAAAAACCTCCGATTGCGACGACAACAGCAATCCCTGTGACTGCGGCTGTTCGTAAATGACGCCCCGAAAATTCCACGCGCACCGCGGCTGCTCCCCGCTGCCCCCGGCTGACGCCAGGGCGCGGCCGTAGCCATAAGGTCGCGCACCCGCCTCCGTTTCACTACGGCGCGTCGCGGCAGTCGCCGCAGAGGTGAGCTAGCTCCCCTCTGTGGCTCGTTGCTTCGCGCAAAAAAAGCTGCCGCACAGATCCGCGGGTATTTCCCCCGGGTCCGTGCGGCAGCTCCTACGGCTGGCTTTGCAGGCACGCTCTATTTTCCACCAAGCACGGAATCAATCGCCTTGACGGCAATCTGATTCTGCTCTGCAGCATAATCCTTAGCGGCAGCTTCGCCCTGATCCACCACATCATCCGGCATATCGCCCAGCATTATGAAAAACACATAATCGCCATTGCGGTACACCGTACTGCCATTAACCTTTCCAATGTTCATCGGGTAATTCATGGCATCGTTAATAAGATAATCACGATAGCTGTTCAAGGCCTTCTCCACCGCGTCGGCCTTGCTCTCATTGGCATGGACCGCAATAAAGGCATCCACCTGGACACTGATCATAGCCACCTCGCCATAGGCTTCCTTATACATATCCGTTGTCAACCCGTACTGCTGCTCAAGAGCTGTCGCATCCACCGTTCCCTGTGGGATATAGCTGTCGCCGTAAGCCTCCCGGACCTTATCTGCAATGTCCGTAAGGGATACATCCGGCTGTGCCTCCGTCTTTTTACAGGCAGTAAATACGGCCATACATACCAGACACAATGCTGCAATCTTCATAAATTTTTTCATGTAAGCTTCTCCTTAAATGTTTTTTTGCAGTAACAGTACAAAAAAGTAAAACTGTTACACTTTTTGTTAGCATTAACGCTTTCCAGGGAAATATACCCTGACGCGCGCAGCGCGCCCATGCGCAGCATTAATCCTGTTCGATAACACGCACAACACGGGCTGGATTTCCCACGGCCAGTGCATTATCCGGAATATCGGAAACGACGACGCTGCCGGCTCCGATGACCGCATTATCGCCAATCGTAACGCCCGGAAGGACGACGCAGTTACCGCCGAACCATACATTATCACCGATATGCACCGCGCTTCCCTGAGCCACCCCGCTGACTCTCGCCTTTGCCTTAATAGGGTGATTTACCGCATAAATACATGTTTTTGGTCCCATCAGACAGTTATCGCCGATATAGATCGGCGCCGCATCCAGCATAACACAATCAAAGTTCGCGAAAAAGTTTTTACCCAGAAAAATATTATAGCCATAGTCGCATTTAAACGGCGGCTTAATAAATATCTTATCGTCACATGCGCCAAAAAGCGACTTCAGCAGCTCCAGCCGACGGGCCGGCTCCTCCTCCGTCGTATTATTATAAAGGGAGGCCAGTGTGCGGGCCCTCTTTTTATCCGCCATAAGTTGTGGGTCGCCGGTCATATAAACCTCGCCGTCGGTCATCTTCTGTCGTTCTGTCTTCATTTCTCCAACCTCTTTGTCCATCATTTTGTGCAACCGCTTATAATTTGCCAGAGATTTCCCCGGAGCATGTTTGGAAGTTCCCGGCCACTTTTATTATAAAGAAAACCCTGACAACCTGCAAGGAAAAGTTTATAAAATGGCGTGTTCATAAAACAGTTCAGACAAATCTGCGCATTTACTGCACAGGCCCGTACATTACGTGTTCATAGAAGTTTTAATATTCTTCAGAATATTTTTATGGATTATTTTTTAAATATGTACTATAATGGCAGTTGTCAAAGGAGGCAGGTTATGAAAACAATTAAATCGTGGTTTTTATCACACAAATATTGTCTTGTGTTACTATATTTTATCCCTTACTCATTGTCCTATTTCCTTCTTGGGAATTATCGGACACCTGTGGCGGATATCCACTGCACACTGGATGACATGATCCCATTTAACGAATACTTTGTGATCCCTTATGTTTTATGGTACTTATATGTGGCCTTCGCCATCGTATTTCTGCTGTTTAAGGATAAAAAGGAATTTTTGCAGTACTGTGCTTTTTTATTTGGAGGTACAACCGTCTGCCTGATCATTTTCCTTATATTCCCCACTTCCGTCGCTTTCCGCCCGGAAGTTACAGGCACCAACTTTTTCACAAAAGTAATCGCTTTCCTGTTTACCATGGATAATCCCACAAATGTATGCCCGTCCATACATGTATACGCGGCACTGGTCACCCATATCGCCATTGTCCGCAGTGCTTTTATCAAAAAATCACCGTGGATTCACGGCAGCTCACTGCTCTTTGCATTTTCCGTCTGTCTGGCCACCGTATTCTTAAAACAGCACTCGGTCATCGACGGATTTGCCGCCGCGATTCTCTGCTTTGTTATGTACATTGTTGTCTATCGTATTGACTGGCAGGCCATCTTCAAAAATAAAGAGGCCGCAAAAGCTTTGCCCACAAAATTAAAACAAACGCCGGTGATCCATGCAAAAGGCGCTTCAAAGCTCCGCAAAACCCCGGAGATTTAAAAATAGCGAAGGCGTCTTTGCTGCGATGAGTGCAGCAGCTGTTATCCACGCCAATAAACGCCGCTCCACGAAGTATTTATTATTCGTGGAGCGGCTGTTTTTATAATATTGCCAAATTTTAATATCGCCGCTTTTATAACGCTGCTTTTAATTCTCACGTTTTAGACGCCTGCCGGGCCTTCCTGGACGTTTCTTTCTCACCACGTCCGCCGGGAATACGTACAAGAAGCAGTTCGTGGGCGATCAGCGGCATGGCTGCCAGAAAAATGAGCAGCCCCCACTCAGAAAGCTCCAGCTTCACCGTTCCAAAGGCTTTGATCAGCCATGGGATTTCGGTAACAATGATCTGTAAAAAAATACCCAGCCCGAAGGCACCGATCATAAGACGGTTTTCCAGGTGATTCATGCGGAAAAAGGATTTTTCCACATTGCGCATGCCTATGGCATGAAAGAGCTGTGACATCCCAAGCACTGTAAAGGCATAGGTCTGGCAGCGCCCCAGCAGCACATTGTCCGCAAGGAGCGCCGACACCGAGGCCACGGTCACCGGCGTACCGGACGCCCTTAACATACCATAAGGGATCATTAAAAAGGCGGCCAGGCTGATCAGGGCGATCAGGCAGCCGTAAAACAGCGTACAAAACATCCCCCCGTGGGCAAAAAGACTCTCCGAAGCATTTCTGGGCGGGCGGCGCATCAGCGCCTTTGTATCGTTTTTATCCACGCCGAGAGCCAATGCCGGCAGAGAATCCGTAATGAGATTGATCCATAAAATATGACTGGCCTTTAACGGCGTTCCAAGCCCCAGGATCACAGCCGCAAACATGGTAATGATCTCGCCGAAATTTGAGGAAAGCAAAAATAAAATAGCCTTTTTAATATTGCCATAAATCCCCCGGCCCTCCTCAATCGCTTTCTTGATCGTAGCGAAATTGTCGTCAGCCAGGATCATATCCGATGCGCTGCGCGCCGTATCGGTTCCATTTTTGCCCATGGCTATGCCAATATCCGCAGCCTTGAGCGCCGGTGCGTCATTGACGCCGTCACCGGTCATAGCCACGATATTTCCCCGGGCCTTCAACAACTGGACTATGCGGACCTTGTGCTCAGGGGAAACTCTGGCAAACACGGAAATCCGGTCGATGATCTTCGCCAGCGCCGTATCATCCATGGCCTCCAACTGGCTTCCTGTCATACATTCTTCTCTGGATTTAGCAATCCCCAAGGGTCTGGCAATGGCCAGCGCAGTATCCGCATGATCCCCGGTGATCATTACCGTGCGGACCCCGGCCCGTTTAAATTCCTCCACCGCTGTTTTTGTTTCCGGCCTTGGTGGGTCTATCATCCCCACCATCCCCACAAATATCAGATCATTTTCATCATTATTTCCCACTTTAATACTATTTTCTTTTTTATCCGCGCCTGTTCCCCCACCCAGATACTCTTTATAAGCCAGCGCCAAGACCCGGAGCGCCTGCAGGGACATCTGCTCCATCGCCGCGGTAATCTTCTGCCGGTCGTAGTTTTCCAAAGGCCTTACCCGCCCCCGGCTTAATATATACCTGCACCGCCCAAGCAGCACATCGCAGGAGCCCTTTGTAAATCCCAGCACCTTCCCGTCCACAGGGTGGAGTGTTGTCATCATCTTTCGTGTGGAGTCAAAGGGAAGTTCTCCGATTCTTGGGCAGCTTTCCTCAGCAGCCGCTTTCAATAATCCCTGACTGGCCGCCATATCCACCAGGGCCAGCTCCGTCGGGTCACCCAGCCGTTCATTTCCCGAAATCCAGGCGTCATTACAGAGCAGAAAACCGCGGTAAAATAATGGGTAAGCGGCCGGCGGCATTTGGCCGATATCCTGTACCTGCATTTCCGCAAAGCCCTTGACAACCGTCATCTGATTTTGCGTCAGCGTTCCGGTCTTATCGGAGCAGACCACATTGACCGCGCCAAGCGTTTCCACACAGGGCAGGCGGCGGATGATGGTGCGCACCTTAACCATTCGGGAGACACTCAGTGCAAGCACAATCGTCACAATCGCTGGAAGCCCTTCGGGAACAGCAGCTACCGCCAGTGAAATGGCGGTCATAAGCATTTCCGGAATATTTCGCTTTTGCAGCACCGCGATAATAAACAGGACGACGCACAGCCCCACGGCCAGAATGCTCAAAAGCCGACCCAGGTCCCCCAGGCGCTTTTGCAGCGGTGTGGCCTCAGTGTGCGTATGATGGATCAGCCCGGCTATATGACCGATCTGTGTCTCCATTCCGGTGGCAATGACGATGCCCACTCCGTGGCCCGCGGTAACGCCCGTGGACATATAGGCTATATTTTTGCAATCGCCCGGCGGCAGCTCCTTCTCCGAGAGGAAAAGCGCGTCCTTTTCCACCGGCACCGATTCCCCGGTCAGCGCCGATTCATCCACCTTAAAGCTGCCGGTGGATACAAGGCGCACATCCGCAGGGATCTGATCGCCGGCCGATAGCTTTACCACATCCCCGGGCACCAGTTCCCGGGCTTCGATCCGGCGAAAGCTTCCATCCCGCAGCACCAGCGCATGGGGGCTGGACAGCCGTTTTAAGGCTTCCATGGCCTTCTGCGCTTTCCCCTGCTGGATCACGCCTACGATACAATTCATAGCCACCACGATCAGAATGATAAATGTATCACTGACCTCTTTTAAAAACAGCGAGGCGGCGGCAGCTACCAGCAGCACGTAGATCAGCGGGTCATTCAGTTGATCAAAGATCATGGAAAAGACCGACAGCTTTTCATCATCCTGCAATTCATTGGGGCCGGCCTTGTCAAGCCGCCCGCGCGCATCCTTTTGCGTAAGTCCGTTTTTTATATCTGTGTGAAAATCCGTGGCAGTCTGCCGGACAGTCCGTTTTTCATACACCTTAACTACCTCCTTGTCCTGTCTCAATATATGAAAGCCGTTCCTGCCTTATACCAAAAAAAGGATGAATCCGTGGCATTTTGCCGGAGTTCATCCTTCTTACTTTTGTAGCTGGTTTTACGCAGCCGTTTAATTTCTCTGGAAGTTCTTTCTCAGGTTCGGGTACCGGCGCGGTCGGCCTGTGACTCCGGAACTGCTTTCCCTGGGCTGGGAGCACACCTTGGCGACTCGGTCTGTGCCCCTTTGGAAAAGGCTTACGCAGGGTTTTAGTAAGACTTAGGTTAAAAAGGCACTCAATCGGGGTCAGAATCCGGGCTTACAAAGCCGGATTCTGAGGGCCAAGTTCAGCCAAAGTCATAAAGAGTTTGGATGAACATTGGCCCGGTGCCCCGAATGAGCGCCTTTTTAACCTTAGCCGAACTTAAGCCCGGAGATGGTCTTTTCCAAAGGGGCACAGACCGAATCGCCAAGGTGTGCTCCCAGCCCAGGGAAAGCAGTTCCGGAGTCACAAATCGGCCGCGCCGGTACCCGAACCTGAGAAAGAACCTCTCCAATTTACGCATTTATGCCTTTTTTACAAACTTTGTCTGACACTTTGGGCAGCTTATCTCGATTTTTCCCTTGCCCTTGGGTATCCGGATTTTTTGTTTACACTGGGGGCATGTGAATATCCTGTAATCCTTCCGCTGTTCCAGTATATACTTCTCTTTGCCAAATCTGCGGCGAATACCAGCGGTCAACTGATAATACTTCTGATTTTCCGCATACCGTTTAGCGCGGTTTTTAGAAAAAGCCCGAACATAGCCCAGCACAACGATCACCAGCCCGATCAGGTACAAAATATTTCCCACGATGGCTGGCCGTCGGAAAAATGCGGCAATAATAAGAACGATCAGACCAAAAATCATCATAAATCTGGATAGCTGATCCACACCATAACGCCCCTGCATAAACCGGACTAATTTTTCTCTCATAAAACGATAACCTCCAAATTAAAATACTAAAAATGAAACCCGGAGCAATTCCAAAGCGGGGCGGTGTTCATGGAACAGCCTTAACGCTTTGAGCTCCGGGTCGGTTGATCTTATAGGTACTCTTTCCCGTTGAGCTTCTGTTCTCTATCTTTATCTTCATCACTCATATAGCGCACAAAAACACGCTCGAAAATGAATGTACAGACGAGTGCTCCCAAAGTCGGCATGAAAAGCAGGGCAATAGGAACGAGCCACATCAGAAATCCGGTAATAAGAACCACAAGGGCAGCCAGGATCGTCATCGGTAAATGACGCACCATCATATAAAGACAGTTTTTGATCACACTCTTAAACGGCGCGGAAAATCTGGCCACATACGGAAAAATATACATAACGATCAATAAAACAACTACCATAAGGACATAGAAAAATACCTTCGCCGCGAATGCAAACGAACTGTCTTTCAATAACAGATCCACAATCTGGGCATCGTTATAAAGGATTAAGGCGATCACTCCGAATATGAGCCATAACAGCGTGGACTGCTTAAAGGACGACTTAAAGCCCTTCCAGAACTGCTGCCATACATAACCGCGTCCGTTACGTATTGTTTTGTTTGCTGTGTAATAAAGTGCTGATGTCGATGCGCCCAGCGTAATGAGCGGGATTGAAAAAATCACCCACAAAATACTTAAAAAGATGCAGTCGATCACTTTATTAATACCCTGCATCAGAGGGTTGTCCAAGCTGAATATACCACCCATAGTCGATTAATCCCCTTTGCTATTCAATCATTTTTTCTTGTACAATGTACGGTCGCAGCAGCACTGACGTAACAAACCGCTCCTCGGAACGGTTACGCACGGACGATCATGCTTCATGCGCACTGCCTACGTGACATTATACATTAATAAAGCGCGGATTTCAAGGAAACCCGCGCTTTTTATTTAATTTTAATATTTAGCCAGGCTCCGCCCTCATCAGTTTCCAAAAAGCAGTGCTTCCTCGCTTATGAGCAGTGGACTGTTATCCTGCCCGCTCTGGCTTATGTAGTACATCTGAGCAGTTCCCTTATCATCATAAAAGGTGATCTTAATATCCGGCATACTCTCGGGAAAGCTGTGGGTCAATAAAATCGCATCCGCGCTTGTAAATTCATCGTAGCTGCAATAAATTTTTCCTTCCAGAAACTGATCGCCGTTATATTCCACGCTGATGAGCTTAAGATCGGTCAATGTTTTTGTCGTCCAGAATACAAAGCTGCTGCCATCAGGGTCTACAATAATTTCTTTGATCCGGGCATCGTCGTAGTCCTGGAGCCCTTTATTTTCCAGCAGGTCCAAATGAAATACCGCCGATATCTCACTGCTGCCGGGATCTGGCGTTTCTGGAAGGCTGCTCTGCGTCTCCTGCTCTTTTGCACTTTCAGCTCCCGCGCTTTCCCCAAATCCTTCCGCAGTATCTTCGGATTGTTTACTTTCCGCCAGACCACCGCCGGAGGTATCCTCCCCCGCAGCATTGCCTGCCTGGCTCTGTCCGGAATTTCCACCGGCATTATCGGTTGTCTGGTTCTGCCCGGAATTTCCACCGCCAGAGGTGTCCGTTTTGCTGCAGCCGGTCAATATAGCCGCCAAAATAAGCACAACTGAGAGCATCATTGGCAGAATTACTTTTTTTAATTTAATCATAAAATCATCCTTTCTCGCGAAATCAGATACTATGGAAGCCTTTGCCGATGATCTCACTCGTATTGGAAATGAGGATAAAGGCCGAAGGCTGGGTCATTTTTATAAAGTTACGCAGCTTAACCGATTCGGTCCGGCTCAGCACCGTATTGACAATATGCTTTTCCTGGCCGCTGAAGGCTCCCGTGGCTTCCACCTTTGTAGCACTGCGGTTCAGCTCCTCGATGATAAAGTGGCAGATCGGGTCCGGATCTGAACATACAACAGTAAAATACTTACACAGATGGATATTTTCTATAATACCGTCGATCATAAAGGACTTCACGGTCAACCCCAGAAAGGCATACAGACCGGTCTTAATATCAAAGATCACACAGGTTGCGGCCGCGGCCACAATATCGCTGATCAGCAGCGCGCTGCCTATATTTACGCTAGTATACTTCTTCAGTATCATGGCAATGACGTCGGTTCCACCGCTGGATGCGCCCAGATTAAACAAAATGGCCGAGCCTACGGCGGGTAGGGCGATGGCAAAACACAGCTCCAGCATAGGTTCATTGGTCAGCGGTCCACTCATGGGATATATCCGCTCAAATAAGGACAGCAGGACCGAGAGTAAAATGGATGTATACGCGGTTTTCGCCCCAAACTTTTTGCCGAAAAACGCAAAGCCTAAAGCCAGCAGGAGCATATTCATCCAGAAGCTGATATCGCTGGCCGACATGGGGATAAACTGTGCAACTATAACAGCCAGACCAGTGACGCCGCCAAACGTAAAGTTATTGGGGAACTTAAAAAAATACACTCCGACAGCCATAAGTACAGTGCTGATCGTCAACAAGAAAAACCATTTTCCTTTTTTGAGTAACATTGCCCTGAGCTCCTTGTATTTACCATTAAATTTTTCACCATGTTCATACTACCATTTTTCGTCGTTTTATACAAGTATTTATCAACTTTTTCATGGACGGAAATATGAGCCGATTGCTCCGTGCTCCGCACACTTGCAATCGCCCCAAAAGTAAACTTTAAAAAATATAAATAAATTATTAATGGATTTTTTTATACTTTCATGTACAATAAGAATAATGTTTCCTATATCAATAATATGCAAAAGAAGGTAATAAAATGTTGATTTTACTCATAGCACCCATATATATTATTATAAATCTTTATATTCTGCGCTGGATCTTTTCCTGGTTTTTTATTCTGCATCCGGTGACAAAAACACGTCCGTTTAAAATAAGTTTTTCAATCCTTTATAGCCTTGTGGCGCTGACACCGCTGACCAGCTTCCTGATCACCCGGCCGGAGGGGCTGCACCGCTTTCTTAAAAGTGTTTCCAACTATTTTTTAGGTGCCTTTCTCTATCTTATATTATGCGTGATCATTGCAGATATTTTACGCCTGCTGCTCAAATATGTTTTTAAGGCCAACTTTATTAAATCCAGAAAGATATTCGCAGTCACCGGCGCGGTATGTATGGCCATAACCATTGCGCTCGTCGGCTTCGGCATTTGGAACGAGCGCCAGCTACATGTAACCCCCTACTCGGTCACCATCGAGAAGGAAGTTCCCGGGCTGGAGCAATTAAACGTCGTCCTTGTCTCGGACACCCATTTCGGTTACAGCATCGGTGAATACCACGCAAAAAATATGGTGGCGGCGATCAATGCCCAAAATCCTGATATCGTTCTGTTTGCCGGTGATTTTTTTGATAATGATTTTAATGCGGTTGCCGATCCGGATGCGATCAAGGCAGAGATGAAAAAAATACGTTCCACCTATGGCTGCTATGCCTGCTGGGGGAATCACGATATCAATGAGCCGATCTTAGGCGGTTTTACTTTTGGCGGCTCCGGTCTGAAAGCTTCCGACCAGCAGGTCATGGCGGATTTTCTCACGGATTGCGGCATAACGCTGCTTAACGATCAAGCCCAGCTTATTGATGGTAAATTTTATGTTGTGGGAAGAAAAGACAGATCCAGAGCAAGAAAGCTGGAGAATGGACGAATGGCGCCGGATGAACTGTTATCCTCCCTGGATCACACAAAGCCGATCATTGTCATCGACCATCAGCCCCGGGAGCTTGATGCCTTAGCGCAGGCCGGAGCAGACATGGACCTGTGCGGGCATACCCATGACGGCCAGGTATTTCCTGGCAATCTGCTAATCCATCTGTTCTGGGAAAATTCGTGCGGATATCTGCAAAAAGGAAATATGCACAATATTGTCACCTCCGGCCTGGGGATATGGGGCCCCAATATGCGGGTGGGCACCCGGAGCGAAATCTGCCATATTCAGGTCACATTTTCCAAATAATACAGGGGCCTGTCACACGCGCCTGCCTGCGTTTCACTGCGGCAGGTCGCGGCAATTGCCGCAAAGGGGAGCCTGCTCACCTTTGTGGCTCGTTGCTTCGTGCACCTGCCTGCGTTTCACTGCGGCATGTCGCGGCAGTCGCCACAAAGGTGAGCCAGCTCCCCTTTGTGGCTCGTTGCTTCGCGCATAAAGTCGTGTGACAGCCCCTGTTATTTACTCGTTATATCCCAGGCAGTCTCTCATTAATACATGGTGCCGGCGGACGTACTCGATCTCATCCACCCAGCCGACGCCGTTCATTCTGCGATTGCCCTCAAATTCACTGCAAATGTAGCCTTTATAGCCACCGGCCTTTAATGCATCGATAATCTTAGGGTAATCCATATTGTCCACCTGGCCATCGTCATCCAAATCATAAAACTTGCCATGGACATACACAAGCTGCGGGGCATATTCTTTCAGCGTCTTGTAGGCTGAAAATCCGCCATCGGCATCCACACTGCTAAAGTTATGAGACACACGGCTGCTCTGACGCAGAACAAACTTCATCTCCGCCTCTGTGGGATTCAACGCCTGGAATTTATCCGCAATCTCGTCAAAATCAAAGACTCTTCCGGAAAAATAAGCATCCCTCTGGGCGTCACGGACATAATTGAGGACATCTGCTCTCATCCCCTGCATCCCGGCGTCGATGATGTCCGCGGTGCTGATACAGTATTCATAGGAGCTGAAATCCGCCTGCAGACCTACATAGGGCAGTCCAAGGCGTTTTGCGGCTTCCAGGTATGGCTGATGTATAGGGTCGGCCACATTGGTGGGCGAATGACATTCCAATGCCATCATCACATCATATTGAGCCGCCACAGGCAAAAGACGCTCGGCAATGGCCGCATCGGTCAGCTTGTACGGAGAAATACCAAGACCGATATGTTCATTATGCAGCAGACGGATCGCATGGCAGCCCAGCTTATGAGCCGCCTTTATGTACCAGACGCTGCGCTCGTACATTTCGTCATCTGTAAGCTGTTTATCGTGCCACATGGCCCTGTCTGAAAAATGGTCCACACACACCGGTTCGATAGCATAGCGCTCCATCCACCCGTTCCATTTATCCACAAAGCTATCGGAAATGTACGGCCATTCCGGCATCATAGCGTCCGGAAATACCTCGATCCCCTCGGCGCCGGCACCGGCTGCGGCGGCAATGCAGCCTTCCAGATCGAACTTTTTAAAGTAATAATTATCCTGATAGCTGTAAAGGGATACCCCCAGCTTAATATTATGATTTGTTTTCATTTTACTTTCCCCCTTATATATCCCAAATCAGGCAAATGTCAATGTTTTCTCGCATACGGAAACCATCGTCGGCGTGTAGGAACGGCGTGTGCCCAGGGTCAGCTTAACATGATGGCGACCCTGCTGGATCCCTCCGTCCTTTTTCACGACCACACGGAGCATTTCGCCAAAAATCCAGTAAATATCCGTTGGAAAATCATCCTGTAAAAGCTCCGTGTATGGATATTCCCGGCCATTATGCTGGACGATCATACACTCGGGGGCGATTTTTTCTCCGTCCACCTCCAAAGTAATCTGGTCAATACAGCACAGAGGAAGCCCTCTGTAATAATTGATCTTAATGTTGACGCAGTACCCCACTTTTTTTCCATGCTCCCACAGACTGCGGCAGCCAACGTCTGTCAATATGTGCGTATCATACATTCCTGTCTTCTCCTTTCTTCTTAGGAACTGCTCAGATGTGCCGAACTGTTCCTCCCCATGTGTTGCTGCGCATGGGTATCCTGCGGCCTGCCGCCGGCCGGAGCAGCAGCGGCTTTAATACTTCTCAGGAAATCCCATGCGAATTTAAAATGCTTAGCGTATTCGAAAATTCATTTCGACATTCTGCACGCCTTAGAGCGTTCGAAAATCCATTCCGGCCATCTGTACGCCCTAATAAAATATTAGCATTTTTCACACTTTCATAAAATGAAAAGAGCGATTATATGATGGACAAAACGAACTTTATTCGTTAAAATTTAAATAGCAGACAACAGGAAATGGAGGTGCGGATATGCAGGTCATCTTTGTTAATAAAGCCGCCAGAAAATTTCATCATTTTCCAACCCACAGTCATCCCAACTGGGAAGTCATTCTTACTACCGAGGGCCATGGCAGCCAGATGATCGACGGAAAGGCTTATCCCTTTTATCCCGGAAAAATCGTCTATATCCCTCCAAACACGCCCCACTGCTCCAATTCCGAGGACGGCTTTACGGACGCCTGCGTCTTTTTCAGAGATTTCACACCGCTGGACAAACGAAAAATCGGGGAATTTTGTGATGATTCCGATGGAAATTTCCTTTATCTGGTCAATCTGACCTACGACGTCCTGCAAAAAAATGTTCCCAACGCCCAGGCTCTGGCCAATGCTCTGGGAGACGCCATGTATCAACTGCTCATCAGTTGGAATGGAGAAAATCAAAAAAATACTACATTTATAGAGTCCTTTCAAAATCTGCTCATACAAAACATCTCCAATGTTCATTTTGACCTTTCAAAGGCCATCGATGACACCGGCTTTTGCAAAGGATATTTCCGCCGCGTATTCAGGGAGGTCACCGGACAGTCCCCTGTGAAGTATTTTAACGGACTGCGCATCGAGTACGCTAAGCGCCAGCTTGCGCAGTATCACTCCGTATTTACCATCCGGGAAGTTTCGGCATTTTCCGGCTTTAAAGATCCCTATCACTTCAGCAAGGTTTTTAAGAAATATGAAAATATCAGCCCCACAGAATATGTGGAGCTGATAAAAAAGCAGGAAATACGGAAAATTGGGATTCCGGAGGATTTTGATTATAATAAAGAATAAAGTGGATGTCAGGAACCGCCGGCTACTTCTGCGGTTCCTGGTCCGTTGGGGATAAAATTTCGATCTCCTGTATCAGCTTTTTTACACACGCACCGACATCAAAATCCCGGTGCCGGATATCTGGCAGATTTTCCAGCATAAGCGAAAGGAGCCGCTGCCGCCCGGCTGCGGATTCCGGTTTTGAATAAAAATTTATGACCGCGGGCGGTATGTCCGCTGTCTGTATGTTTTCCTTAAGCAGCCCGATGTCTTCTTCATCGGCCCATTTTACATGAACCATGACCTGCTCCCCATTCATTAAACCGCCAAAGCCATAAAATCCACTGATATTCAGATTTTCTGAAAGCTTATCATATGCCGATACGACCACTGGAAATCCGCCGATATCGATCTGCTGGATTTCCACGGACAACATGGCTTTCACGAAAAGCTCCGCACTATCCTGCTTTCCGGAATTTTTATTCACCGCCACATGCCCCGCCGGTTCAATCCCATTTTGTACAAAACAGTAATCCATCTCTGGATAGAGCTGATTTTTTAACGAAACAGCCCCTGAAAACTGCTGTGCACTGCCCAGCCTTACATAAGTGAAAATCAGTTTATCCGACAAAAGACCGTTCAAACCGTTTGATATCCGATCTTTTAGCGTCTCATCTTCTTCCCAATTATAGGATGTCGATACCTGAATATGATCGGAATGCATAACGGCATTACAGCCCTGGAGGAACTTTGTAAGCCTGTCCTCTTGAATGTCGCCGGCCTCATCGAAAATCTCATTGCCAAATATTCCGTACAGCTTTGTCAACAGCGCTTCATAAGAAACCGAAGGAATCACATACGACTCTGATATTTCGGGATTTTTCGCAAAAGCTGACAGGGCGTCAAAAGTTTCCCCGTTATCTGCCGCAACTGTCCGGCCAGCACATATCCAGACTTGGACACGTGTCGGAACAGCATACACAGATGCGCTTTTATCACCGGTGAGAAGATTTTCAAACAACGGCGTTTCCTCATTTATACTGGAAATCGACCTGTGGATATCTTCAAGATAATCATAAATACTGCTTTCGCCTTCCATTCCATCCAAAAACAGGACGTCCGGTCCTCCGCCAGTCTCAAGCCGCTCTGCCAGATTTAAAATGGCTCTTTCCCGGGTTGTGTCTTTATCCGGTATACCGATTTCCAGTGATACATAAATGTCTGGATTGTTTTTTCTGAAAATGGATACGGCCTGCTCCACAAAGTCATTTTTCTCCAGTGTATAGACCCTCAATTCCTTTTCCGGCACAGTGGGAACATCCGGCCGATATACAAATCGTTTCAACTGATACTGATTATTCGTCCTGCATAAAACAATGATCTCCTCATCACTGACAGCATCCATCCAGTATATTTCCAGATCCGGGGCCGACAGGCTGTTATAAGTGCCGTCCACCACCAGCTCCAGAGCATTTCCATCCATAATATAACGGTAAATATTACCGTTGCTGTAAAAGAGGATTTCGTTTTCCTGTGTTCCACCGGCAAAAACCATATCATACATGCTATATGCATCACCACCGATTAGCATACTGTGGATCGGCTCCTGTTTGTCAAATGGCTCGCCGCTGTCCTTATCGTACCACCAGAAGCGATCCCCCGGCTCAGCCACGAGGATATTTCCTGCAAGATGAAAGCGGTTTACTCCGGCATTATAGGTGTAAAAATCAATGAGCAGCTCACCGGTCGTTCCGGAAAATTTCATAAGCTTGCGATTTCGATCGATACCATATATATCCCCCGCATCATCACACTGAAATAAGGACAGCTCATTCTCTTTAACCGGTATATTATTCACTGACATACTGCTTTTACCCAAATCGTCAAACTCCGGAAGCTTTAAGGTTATGACGGAAACATTTCCACTGGGATCTATTTTATTGCATACAGGGATCATTTCCTGCCCCGACTGCTGATAGGAGCCCAGCAATATACTGCCATCGGGCGTCCATACCATATCCCCTGCGTACGGATACTGCATCTCATAATATGCCTCTTTCATTTGCTCTAAAGGCCGCCATGTTTCTCCGTGATCCTCAGAACTGAAAAAATAAATGTCCTTATTGCTCACTGCGGCCATTTTTAAAGAGCCGTCTAAACATACACCCACAGTAAAAGGAAGCACCGGATACTCCTCTTTCCCCGCCACCGCAGGCAACGGCAGTGTTTCCTCCACATAACGCCCCATACCTGCGTTTTGATTCCCACCAGACGCCGCCTGCTGCTGAGCACAGCCACAGGATAATAAAATAAACATCAGCGGCACGATCATACTTATAACAATCTTTTTCATTCAGAGCACCTCCTGTTCATCCGACCGGAACAACTGCCGATTCCCGGCACATCTTATCGGATTACTTAAAGAATACCACATATTTCTCTAAACTTTCTTTAAAAATTTCACACAATGGCGTTTTTTAGATAAAATTTAAAGAAACCTGTGCTATACTTAGACCATAAAAAATAAACCATACCCGGGTGTGTCTGAAATGGATTCCCACAGGCGGCGCGCTCCGGATAAGTCAAACATCCCACAGCAAGCTGCGGGGTATTTGACCCTCGCGGCAGTCGCCAAGGTCAAGCAAGCTTGACTTTGGCTCGTTGCTCGCAGAAATAAACAGTTGTAAAGGGTGAGGTTATGAGAATATTACTGATCGATGATGACGAACGTTTTTGTGAAATGCTGGCCTTCTCGCTGAGAAATGAAGGCTTTACGGTAGATATGTGCCACGATGGCGACGACGGTCTGCGCTGGATCCGGGAAAATGTCCACGATGTGATCCTGCTGGACCGGATGCTTCCGGTTATGAACGGCATTTCCATATTAAAGACAATGCGCCAGGAGGGCTACTCCCAGCCGGTCATACTGCTGACTGCACTGGGCGAAATATCCGACAAGGTTCAGGGATTAAACGGGGGCGCCGATGACTATATAGTCAAGCCATTCGCATTTGAGGAGCTGCTGGCCCGGATTTACAGCATTTCCCGGCGGCCCAGGCAGTGGGAGGCGCCAAAGCCCCTGGCCTTTAGCGATTTAAGCTTTTCCGCCGGGCAGAACCTGCTTTACTGCGGCGCCGCCTCCTGCTCTCTTTCACCGCGGGAATCCGCACTGATGGAAGCCTTCCTTAAAAACCCGAACCAGGTACTGCCCCGCAGCCTGCTGCTGTCACGGGTCTGGGGGCCGGACGCCCCGGTGGAGGACGGCAATCTGGACAATTACATCCACTTTTTACGCCGGCGGCTGAAATCTGTGGGCAGCCGGGCACAGCTTAAAACCGTCCGGGGGATCGGTTATCGATTGGAGGGATAGTTATGTTTAAAGGACTGCACTGGAAGCTGACATTTTTCTGCACACTGGTCACAGGTATTATCCTTGTAGCCATGTCCTGCGTCTGCCTGTCGATTGCGGAAAAAAGCATTTATCAAAGCGGCACCGCCGAATATGAGGCTGCCATCAATGCCATCTCCAGCTATATCGAGGCTCAGACGACCATCTCCCAGCAGTGGCTGGCGCAGATGGAATCCAACGGCAAATATGTGATCCGAATCTATGATAATGGCAGGGAATTTTTATATAACCGCACACACGATACCGATACTTCCGGAAAGGTCATCGACTATGCCCGCCAGACGACGGCTGAACTTTACAAAGAAAATAACCTGGCGGCAGAAGCGGACAGCCGGTTGACCCAGAAGGTTTCCGCCGCGATCAGTCTTAAAGACTATGGTTCTTATAGTATTACAGAGCTTATTTTTCCCAGAGATCATGGAAATCTGAATGTTTTGATCATGTACCCCCAGGAACCGGTCGTCCATAGAGTCCACCAGCAGCGCTGGCTGTTTGCAGGCGTCGATGTGATCGCCATTGTGCTTCTTGGCATCTTTGCCTGGTTCTTCACCCGGCATCTGATCCGCCCCATTGAAGAAAGCCGCCGGCGGCAGACCGAGTTCATCGCCGCGGCCTCCCATGAGCTGCGCTCGCCCCTCACGGTCATCCTCTCCGGTATGACGGCTTTAAAGTCTGCGCCGCCTGACAAAGCGGACAGCTTTATACGCACCATTGAAAATGAGGGCCACCGTATGGCCGGGCTTATTGACGATATGCTGGCGTTGGCCCGGGCGGACAATCAGAGCTGGTCGCTGAACACCTGTCTGTGCGATGCCGACACGCTGCTGCTGGAGGCTTATGAAAAGTTTGAACCGCTGGCCCGGGGTAAGCATATCGAGCTTCGCATTGAGCTTCCGACGGACCCCCTGCCCCAGGTGGACTGCGATCCCGACCGGATTTCACAGGTCCTGTCTGTGCTCATAGACAACGCCCTGTCCTACGTGCCGGAGGGCGGACGGATTTATCTTCGCGCCGTCAATGATGGTTCTCGGCTGCTGCTCCTTGTCATTGATAATGGCCCGGGAATCCCGGAGGATGAGAAGAAAAAGATTTTTGAACGCTTTTACCGAATGGACAAGGCCCATAAGGATAAGCAGCATTTTGGCCTGGGGCTGTGCATCGCAAGGGAGATCATAAATCTTCATCACGGCCGGCTGACGGTGGAGGATACCACCGCCCACATCCCCGAAGAACAGCACGGGGCGGCATTCATCATCAGCCTGCCGGCATATATAAAATAACAGGGCGTCGAAACGACCGGGGATACGCGTGCCAGACGTTATGCGTACATCACGAGTATCCCCGGTCGCTTACTCCCGTCCTTTTGCGCCGCTGACGATGGAATAATACGCTCTGGAAGTGATCCGGTAAACAACCATGTAAAACAGTGCAAAGACAAGGAAACAGCCGCCGGTTACAAGAAGCAGGAGCTTTAAGTTCAAAAGGCCGAACAGCACAAGCATCCGGTAGATCATGGGAAATGCAAAGCCCAGATGAATCCCCGCCGCTATGAGCGGTAAAAAGAAGACGGTCAATATTTGTGAATTTATGCTCCGCCTGATCTCCTTTTGGGTCATCCCCACCTTTTGCATGATTTCAAACCGCGACTGATCCTCGTACCCTTCTGAAATCTGCTTATAGTAGACGATGAGCACCGCGGCAAAGATAAACACAAGCCCCAGGAGGATTCCCAGGAAAAACAGGCCGCCGTACAGGCCGTAAAAACCGGTGCGCTCTTTGGCCACACCCTCACAGGCCACCCAAAATCCCCCGGCCGCTCCAGTCTCCCGGGTTAGAGATAACTGTGCAAGCTGCGCCTCCAGCCGCTCCTGGATGGCGATCTGTATATCATCGGAGCCTTCCATATCAAAGCCGTAATACCAGTGCAGCTCCAGCACAGCTCTGCCTTTGCTGTCCACAAGCGGGAGCAGCGGATTTACAAAGTCTACAAAATCCGGTACAAAAATATAGATGGACGGAATGACCTGCATGGCATCCACGCCGTTATCGGCAAATTCCTCCAGATTTTTCCTGACGTTCAGGACCTGACCGTCACCTACAGCAATCGTCTGCGGCGCATAGTCGGATTTAGTCGTATAGACAAGGACCTCCCCGAGCGCCAGCGTTTCGTTCTGCCCCATCAACTTGTTATAGTCCTCAAGGGATACGATAAATATCTGCCACAAGCTGGAATAGCTGTTGAGCCCACCAGATGTATCCAAACGAATACGGTCATCCTCTATCGTTCCAGTAAAAGCCGCCACATTATAATCCAGAATATTTTCAGCCGTCTGACCGCCTTCACCCGCTGCCTGGACAGCCAGAGCGCGTACCTGTTCCATTTGATCGGAATCGTACTGCTCCATACTTCCAAGAGTTGCGTCCAGATTTATATTTCTCGGATAGCGGCTGCGCAGACTGTCCTCGGTACCCACATACAGGCAGACCGTAGCCGTCATCATAACAAGGACCATAGTGCACAAAATACAGATGGACGCCAGCCCGGCGCCGTTGCGCTTCATGCGGTAAACCATGGATGAAACGGAAACAAAATGGTTTGTTTTATAATAATAGCTTTTTTTCTTCTGCAAAATCCGGCATATGGCCACGGAACCGGCGATAAAAAGCAGATAGGTGGCTATAATGACCATGACGACCGCCACAAAAAACCAGATGATCGCCTCCATAGGGCTGTCGATCGTTATGGCAAGGTAATAGGCGGCCCCAAGAATCACAGCCCCCACCAGCGCCAGCAAAAAATTGGCTCTGGGCGGCTTCTCCCCGGCACTCTCACTGTGGAGCAGCTCGATCGGATTCGTCAGATGGAGCTGCCGCAGTGTGTTGAGCAGGATCAGCAAAAATATGAACAAAAACAGTGTGATCGTCTGCCGGATGGCCCCAGGCTCAAGGCTCATGGTAAAGGTCACGTCCGCCTTTAAAAGGTTCACCATCCCAAGCTCTGCAAACTTGGAAAAAACAATGCCGGCCACAAGACCGCCAAGCAGGGAAATAACGGCAATCATCACACTTTCCCAAAGCAGTATCCGGCCCACATTCCATTTGCCCATACCAAGAATATTGTAAAGGCCAAACTCCTTTTTCCTTCTGCGGACAAGAAAGGAATTGGTATAAAACAGGAACAGCAGTGCAAAAACACCGATAACAGCGCAGCCCATCCCAAGCATGGCCTGCATCGTATTTCCACCGGGAGTCTCTGCGAGGACGCTGCTGGACGTTAAAAAGGAAACAATATAAAACATCATCACCATACCGATACAGGTGAGGATGTAGGGCGTGTACAGCCGTTTGTTTTTGCGCATCCCCGTCCACGCCATTTTTGCATAAAAACCACTTTTCATCGCCGGTCACCACCTGTCGCTAAAAGTGTGAGGGTATCGGAAACCTTATGATAGAGCTGCTCATTGGTGCTGTTCCCCCTGTAAATTTGGTGGAAAACCTCTCCGTCCTTGATAAACAGCACCCGCCCGGCATGGCTGGCCGCCTTCACCGAATGAGTGACCATTAAAATGGTCTGCCCTTTGTGGTTGATGGCGTTAAACAGGCCAAGCAGCTCGTCGGTGGCCCGGGAATCCAGCGCGCCCGTGGGCTCGTCGGCCAGGATAAGCCTGGGGCCGGTGATCAGCGCCCGGGCGACGGCCACACGCTGCTTTTGCCCGCCGGATATTTCATAGGGATATTTTTTCAGTATCTCCGTAATTCCAAGCTGCCCGGCGATAGGCGTCAGCCGCTCCCTCATTTCTGTATAATGTCTGCCCGCCAGAACAAGGGGCAGGTAAATATTATCCTCCACGGAAAAAGTATCCAGCAGATTAAAATCCTGGAACACAAAGCCCAGATGATCTCTGCGGAAGGCGGAAATCTGCGCCTCCTTGATTTTGTTAAGCTCCTGCCCGTCCAGGCACACTCTGCCGCCGGTCGGCTTATCCAGTGCGGCCAATATATTTAAAAGCGTCGTTTTTCCTGAGCCGGACTCGCCCATGATCGCCACGTACTCCCCTTCTTCTACCCCAAAGGATACATTTTTTAAGGCTTCCACCTTATTTCCTCCAAAACGGGTCGTATATGTTTTCTTCAGGCCGCTGACCTCTAAAATACTCATAATAATTCCTCCTGTTTAAAATCTCTGCATATCCTGCGGTCTGCGCAGTAAATGCGCAAACCTGTTTGGACTATGACACTATTTTAGCAGATTGGAAACGCCAGCCGCCATCGAATGTGGTGACATTTTTGCGGGAACTTCTTACATTTTCGTTAGAAATTTACGATTTATAGATATCTTCCTGTGATGCTTTCTTTACTGTTTTTAATCGCCCACGGCGTACCGGCGGCAACGATCCGGCCGCCCTCTTTGCCGCCGCCCGGGCCCATATCGATGATATAATCCGCGCTTTTGATCACGTCCAGATCATGCTCGATCACGATCACCGTGGCGCCGTTTTCGATGAGCATGTGAAAAACGTCAAGCAAGGTCCGCACATCCAGAGGATGGAGTCCGATGGTCGGCTCGTCAAAAACAAATACGGAATCCGACTGCGCTTTTCCCATTTCGCTGGCCAGCTTCAGCCGCTGCGCCTCACCTCCGGACAGCCCTGGCGTTTCTTCCCCCAGCGTCAGATAACCAAGGCCGAGACTTTGCAGCACCTTAAGCCTGGCGTGCACATTTTTCATATCCTTACAAAATGTCAGCGCGGTATTTACATCCATATCCATAATTTCAGGCAGCGAAACCGAGAGCTTTTCTTTATTGGCATATTTTATGCCATATGCCGCCTTTCCATAGCGTGAACCTTTACAGTCCGGGCAGGGTACGTCCACATCCGGCAAAAACTGAACATCCAGGCTGATCGTTCCTGTTCCGTCACACACCGGGCAGCGCAGCTTCCCGGTATTATAGGAAAAATCCCCGGCCTTATAGCCACACGTTTTCGCGTCCGCAGTCCGCCCATAGATTTTACGCAGCTCATCATGGACATTGGCATAGGTGGCCACTGTGGAGCGGACATTGATACCGATGGGCGTGGAATCGATGAGCTTCACATGGGAAATACCCTTTGCATGGACCGCCCGGACATGCTCCGGCAGCTTCTGCCCCGCGATCAGCGCTTCCAGACCGGGCACAAGACTTTCCAGGATCATTGTCGTTTTGCCGGAGCCGGAGACGCCCGTAACTACTGTCAGCTTTCCTTTTGGAAGGCGCACCTCAAGAGGCTTTACCGTATGAATGGCCGATGTTGCCAGATAAATCTCACCCCCGGAAAACAGCATTTCAGAGGACATGTTTTCCTCTGCCAGCTTCCCCGATGATGTTGCAAAAAACGCCCCGATCTGCGAATGTTTATCCGCTTTTATATCTTCGATGGTGCCCTGGGCAATGACATTGCCCCCGTCCGCCCCAGCCTGCGGCCCCATTTCGATGAGCCAGTCCGCTTCCCCTAGTATCTGCGTGTCATGGTCCACAAGAAGGACGGTATTTCCATCCGCGATCAAATCGTGCATCACGCCGTTTAATCCGGTAATATTCGATGGATGCAGCCCGATGGACGGCTCGTCCAGTACGTACAGCACCCCGGTTGTCCGGTTGCGCACCGCGCGGGCAAGCTGCATACGCTGCCGCTCCCCTGTGGAAAGTGTGGCGGCCGCCCGGTCCAGGGTCAAATAGCCAAGCCCCAGATCGATCAGCCGTTTGGCCACATTTTCAAAGGAATCGCAAATACTTTTCGCCATGGGATACATCGGCTCCGGCAGACGGGAAGGTACGTCTTTCGTCCATGCATTCAGCTCGGTCAATGTCATTTTGCAGGCTTCATCCAGAGAAATGCCTAAAAGTTTAGGCCATCTTGCCGCTTCGGATAACCGGGTGCCGCCGCAGTCCGGGCAGACATCCTCTTTTAAAAATTTGGCGACCCGCTTCATGCCCTTTTCATCCTTGACTTTCGCAAGGGCATTTTCCACCGTATAAACGGCATTATAATAAGTAAAATCCAGCTCTCCCGCCTGATTTGACTTTTTTGCCTGATATAAAATATGCTTTTTCTCCGCAGGACCATGATAGACGATATCTTTCTCCCGATCCGTCAGGTCACAAAACGGCACATCGGTGCGGACACCCATTGAACGGCATACATCCACCATCAGTGACCACATCAGAGAATTCCACGGCGCCACAGCGCCCTCGTCAATGGTGAGCGATTCGTCCGGCACGAGCGTGGATATATCCACAGTCCGAACTGTTCCCGTTCCGCCGCAGCAGCGGCAGGCGCCCTGACTGTTAAAAGCAAGCGCCTCCGCCGAGGGCGCATCGAAATGCTCCCCGCAGACCGGGCAGACAAGCGCATGCCCGGCGGCAACCGAAAGCGTCGGCTCCATATAATGTCCGTTGGGGCAGCGATGGCTGGCCAGCCTGGAAAACATGAGCCGGAGACTATTTAAAAGCTCAGTTCCCGTACCAAAGGTGGACCGGATACCGGGAACGCCCGGTCTTTGCCGCAGAGCAAGGGCGGCCGGCACATACAGCACCTCGTCCACCGAAGCCTTGGCCGCCTGGGTCATCCGCCGCCGTGTGTATGTGGACAGGGCATCCAGATATCTGCGGGAGCTCTCGGCGTATAACACCCCCAGCGCCAGCGATGATTTTCCGGAGCCGGACACGCCGGCAATCCCCACAATTTTATTCAAAGGAATATCCACATCGATATTTTTTAAATTATGCACCCGCGCGCCGCGGATCAGGATCTTCTTTGGCGCGGATATTTCATTGGTCATAAAATCCTCTCTTTCGTAACCGTTTAAAGGAGCCAAACTGTTACCTCATTTCTACTCTACTTCAAGCTTTTTATGCTCCAGGTTGATACGTATGACCGTTCCGCTGTCCACAGAGGAATTGGCCGTGATTGTATGGCCCAGATTTTTACATATCCGCCGGCACAGATAAAGTCCGATACCGCTGGCCTTTTTGTCGCCGCGTCCGTTGTAGCCGGTATAGCCCTTCTCAAAAATCCGGGGCAGATCCTCCGGGGCAATACCTATACCCGTATCACGGATACACAGCGTTTTGGGCGCTTCCATGTCGATGGTGATGCTTCCCGAGGGCGTATATTTTAATGCATTGGACAATACCTGCTCAAGCACAAAAAGCAGCCATTTTTCATCGGTGAGCACAGGCACATTTAACGGCTCATACACAAGGGTCAGCTTCCTTCGTATAAACTGCCCGGCCAGCTTTTTTACCGCCTGCCGCACGATCGCATCCAGGTCATATTCACCGATAACATAATCGGTCGAACCGGCATCCAGGCGGAGATAGCACAAAACCATTTCCACATACTGCTCGATACGGAATAAGTCCTCCAAAAGCTGGCGGGTCTGGGCGGAGTCCTCATCCTGCATGTTGAGGCGCATGGAGGCAATGGGCGTTTTGATCTGATGGGCCCACAACGTGTAGTAATCCACCATGTCCAAATACCGGTAATTCATTTCATTTTCCAGCCGGCGGTAAGCCTCAAGAAGCATGGCGATAATCCGCTGGTAATCCTCATCCGTCTGTGTGTCCGCTTCCGGAAGCTGCTCCTGCAAATTTACGGACAGCCGCAAAAGCCCCTGAAGCTGGCCGTGCCGCAGCCAGGCTTTTCGGTAATCCCGGATCACGAAGATCAGCCCCAGCAGGCCGCACACCAGCGCCGGATAAGCGACCGCCTCCGCCGGAAGATGATACAGGACAAAGGCGGCAAGAAAAATCAGGGTAAACAGGATAAATGCGCCGATGCCCCGCCGGCGCTGTTTGATATATGATGCAAAAAATCTCATTTAAGCCTCCATTCCTCGGTGCCGCCACCTTGTCGCTGCATTACACGCCGCTGCACTGCCTATACATAGATCATGCCTGTCAAGACAGCACGATTCCACAGTGCACGCACCGGCGACCACCTTATGCAATAATATATCCGACACC
Source organism: Lachnospiraceae bacterium (assembly GCA_902363555.1). Classification (GTDB taxonomy): domain Bacteria; phylum Bacillota; class Clostridia; order Lachnospirales; family Lachnospiraceae; genus Catenibacillus. Next base: position 519,236 of record CABJAM010000005.1, read on the forward strand.
GAATTTTGTCACGATAAACTCCGTCAGCCCGGCGGCGTCCAGCTTCTTTCTCAGGCGGTTTACATTCACCGTCAGCGTATTTTCATCCACAAAGCTGTCCGTCTCCCACAGACGCTCCATCAGCCGTTCCCGGCTGACCACCTTCCCTTTATTTTCCATCAGAGCAAGCAGGATGCGGTATTCATTTTTCGTCAGAGAAATCTTCTCATTTTCATAGGTCAGCGAATTATCGCCGGTATTCAGCAAAGCCCCCCGATGCTCCAGCACCGGCACCGCAGCCGCAAAATCATAGGTGCGCCGCAGCAGCGCCTGTATTTTGGCAATGAGAACACTCTGGTCAAAGGGCTTGGCGATAAAATCGTCCGCCCCCATATTTACCGCCATTACGATATTCATATTGTCCGCTGCAGAGGATATAAATATCACCGGCACTTTGGACACCTTGCGTATTTCACCGCACCAGTGATAGCCATTGAAAAATGGCAGCATAATATCCAGTAAAACAAGATGAGGGGCATATTCTGCAAATTCGGACATTACATTTCTGAAATTTTCAACACATCGGGCCTCTAGCCCCCAGGATTTCGCCAGGCTCTCAATCGCCCCGGCAATGCCCTGGTCGTCCTCAACAATTAAAATCCGGTACATAATCTTTCTCCTGTATCGACGCCGGTTATTGCGGCGCTCATATTTATTCTTTTCTATACTGTAAATTTAAACAGACGGACTGTCAAGTACTTTTGCCTGCCGTAATCTTTCCGCTATTTCATTTAACATGATTGGCTGGCTCTGCGAAACCTTTGAGGAGGCGTATATTGTATGGGATATCGTCCGATGCAAAGTTATTTGTCCATAATAATTACAGATTGTAATTATTTAAATGAATTGATATAATAAATTTATAACAAAGGAATACTTGTTACTACACTTACAAAAGAGAAAAAATATAAGAATAAATCTGAAAGGAATTTGATATATGCAGGCAAAGGCATGGGAAGACCTGAAGATCAGCGATGACTTTCTCTTTGGTAAGGTAATGAGAAATCCGGATTTATGTAAAAGGATGCTGGAAATTATTTTGGATATTAAAATTGAGCGCATCGAATATCCGGAGGAACAAAAGGTTATTGATATCGCCGTAGATGCCAAAAGCGTAAGGCTGGACATTTATGTCATGGATGATCAGCACACAGTCTATAATGTGGAGATGCAGACAGTCAACATGGATGATCTGCCAAAACGCAGCAGATACTACCAGGGGATGATCGACCTCGATCTGATTGAAAAAGGCGCTTATTACAAGGAACTTAAAAACAGCTACGTTATCTTTATCTGTACATTTGACTTGTTTGGTTTAGGGCGGCACATTTATACATTTAAAAATACGTGCCAGCAGCACAAAGAGCTGCTTCTGGGTGATGAAACCACAAAAATATTTTTAAACTCAGAAGGCACTATGGATGATGTCAGCAGCGATTTAAAAGCATTTTTGGAGTACATAGCTGGCAAGACGTCTGATAATCACTTTGTTCAGGCTTTGGATAATGCTGTGGAAAAAGCAAAAGTAAATGAGGAATGGAGGCGTGAATATATGACATTACTCATGCGAGATAAAGAAAACTTTGAAAAGGGTCTGGAAGATGGCGTAGAACGCATGGGCAATCTGACAAAGAAATTGCTCAAAGAAAAGCGTTACGGCGACCTGGACCGCGCTACCGAGGATAAAAAATACCGGGAAGAACTTTTCAAAAAATATCAGATATAAAACCATAGCTAAGGGGCTGTTGTTAAATTAATTTTCACAACAGCCCCTTATAATACGTTTACTTTTCTACTTTCACGGCCCAATCCAGGCTGTCAAAATGCTCACCATAAGGCTTTGCCCCCGCGTAGCAGGAGGACTTCATCACAATGCCGAGGATGTGTCTCACACAATCCTGTAGCTCGCCCACGGTCAGCTCGCCGCTTTCCACGGCCGCAAGGATGCCGGTAATATCCGTCTCACCGCCGGGCATGATCAGGTCATTGCCTGCTTTAATGCACTGGGCCGGTGAAGAATTGCCGTATTTGAACTTCTTATTGCCTACAAGGAAGGAAATATCCTGTGTGGTAAACCAGTCGGTCATCACCAGGCCGCCAAAACCCCACTCATCTCTGGCCACAGAGGTCAGCAGCTCGTAGCTGTTGGCGGTGTGCGTGCCATTGAGCAGGTTATAGGAGGACATGATGGACATGGGCTGGGATGTCTTTACGGCAATCTCAAAGCCCTTGAGATAAATTTCACGGATGGCCCGCTCGCTCACATGAGCATTGGTGAAATACCGGTCATCCTCCTGGCTGTTGGCTGCAAAATGCTTGATAGTCGTGCCCACGCCGGCATGAGACTGCACGCCCAATGTATCTGCCGCCGCGCTTAAGCCCGCAACCAGCGGGTCCTCGGAATAGTACTCAAAGTTACGTCCGCACAGAGGGTTGCGGTGGATATTCATGGCCGGAGCCAGCCACAGGTGAACGTTAAAGTCCTCCATCTCCTTACCCACAATACTGCCCACAGCTTCGATCAGCTCCAGATTCCAGGACTGGGCCAGCGCGGTACCGATGGGTATGGCAGTACAGTACTGATAATATGTAACGGCATCCTCGGGAATCGCTTCGCCTTCCACCAGCTTCACATCCCCCATCATCATCTCTGACTGGAGCATCTGTCCGTCGGCAGTGGTACTAAACACTGGTGTCAAACGCAGCCCTGCCGGTCCGTCTGCCAGAATAATGTTGCGTATATTTCTGTCCTCCAAAAGAAGGGAGGTCGTATCGCCGGCAGCTCCGGGAACATTGGCGGAAGCCGCGCCCACAATACTGCGGCCGCTGATACCTCTGGAAGTACCCACACAGATTTCCGTCATTTCCTCCACCGTGAGCTCTGCGATCAGATCATCCAGAGATGTACGGCCGGCCATCACATCGTCCATGGTCGTCTTCCTTTCGGTATTTACCGGACCCACAGCCTTTTTCCCATCCTCATAAACGGCTTCTTTCGTGATGATTTCGGACGCATCCAGCGCGATCACAGGCGCAGCAGCCATTTCCTCAGCTTCGCCATCATATGTGTACGGTGCATGTCCGTTCCGGCTGAGTAATTCCAGTTCTACCGTATCGGCAAACAGATTTTTAAGCTGCTCCACCTTGGCTCTCTTGCTTAAATCCACGGCAGCGGCAATCTTTGTATTTCTGGAGCTGTTACCCACACGAATGTAGTATTTTCCAGGCTCCAGTACCCAGGAAGCACATTTATCACAGTAGGATGCCATGGCCGATGTTTTAAAGGAAATGGTCATGGTCTGGCTCTCGCCCGGTGCCAGCAGATCGGTCTTACCGTAAGCGGCCAGCTCCTGATACGGCTTTTCCAGCCGTCCGTCCGGTGCGGAATAATAAACCTGAACAACCTCTTTCCCGGCATGTTCTTTTCCGGTATTGGTCACCTTCACTTCCACAGAAACGGTCTGCGCATCCGCCTTTGTACTTAATACCTCGATGTTAAAATCCGTATAGGAAAGTCCGTAGCCGAAGCAGTAATTGGGCGTTATATTGAATGTATCAAAGTAACGGTAGCCCACGTAAATCCCTTCGGTATAGTAGCCTTCCTCCGTGTCGCCGTTATTATGGCTGAACTCATCTGAGGACGGATAATCGGCATAAGCCGCGGCCCAGGTAGTGGTCAGCTTACCCGAAGGCATAGTCCTGCCGCAAAGCGCATCCACAATAGCATAGCCGCCGATATTGCCCAACTGGCTCATAAGTACAAGGGCATTGATACCGTCAATATTTTTAATCGCTGTTGTGTCGATGACACCGCCCACATTGAGAATGACGATAAATTTTTTATAGGCAGCCGCCAGCTTTGTGAGATTGGCAAGCTCTGTTTCCGTAAGCAGATAATCGCCCGCAGTGTTGAAGCGGTCGGCTCCTTCGCCGGAATTTCTGGCGATCACGTAGATAGCTGTATCCGTGTCAGACGCCTGGATCTGCTCGTCGCTTACAAGTCCAGCCTCCGGGTCTTTAAACGGCATGGACAGCGCCAGTGCAATCATGGGCATCCCCTGCTCCTGAGCCGCTTTATTCATTTTTTCAAAGTACTCCTGCTTGGCCTGTGCCACCTGATCCGTATATGTATCCAGCCAATCCTTCGTCGTTACCGTAAATCCGGCTTCCTCAAAGCCCTGTTCAACATTGATCACCATGCGGGAATTGACATCGCCGGAGCCGGTGCCGCCCTTCACAGTCATACGGACACCATTGCCATAAAGAGCAATCTTTCCGGTCTGCTTTAATGGCAAAGCTCCGTCATTTTCCAATAAGACCACACACTCCGGCGCAGCTTTCCGGATAAAATCCATATGTGTTTTTTCCCGCTCGCTGATCTCGCCGCAGGTGGGCGCGTAAAATTTAGCCATGTACATTTCCTCCTTAAATAACAGATAGGCTAATTATACCATATTTTGAACAAATAAACTTGAACTAATTAGACTTTTTTTAGCAGTATTCGGATATTTTAGGTGCTGCTTACCAAAAATATGAAGGATTTATTAACATTTCAAACAGTCTTTCTTCCCGTCAAAATACCGCGGACCTGCCGCCCGCATTGCGCATCCATGGCTTCCACAGGAATATAGAGATCCAGGTCTGCCAGCAAAATCCCTTTTTTATCGGCAAACACCGGTCCGATGCGATCCAGCTTGTAGCTGGTCTGCGCCCCGTTTTTCGTCACCACAATCGTGTCGGGCCCAAAATCCACCCGGAACATATCCTTTTCAAAGCTTCCCTCGTAATCCAGCTTTGTGCCGGGGAAACGTACCTGGAGCATTCCCAGGGAATTAAAAAACAAAAACAGGCTTACCGCGCAAACACCGATACACAAAGCCATTACCAACACATAAGGCTGTGATCCTACCTGATTAAAAATATAAATATCCTGCCATTTCCCGGAACCCCACAGCCCAACGATCACCGCAAGAATAAAACATACCACCGTCGCCGCACGGACCCGCCTGCGATGGGCAATGTTCTGATTTTTATAATATAGCTTTTCCTTTCGCTGTTTAACCCCACGGTCCGAACAAAATTCCACACTCAACATAAAAACCCCTCCCTGACCGTATTATGGCCCCATCATTTTCCAACATTATACATAACACTTCCGCCAATCACGATCGGCTGTTCGCTGGTATTTTCCACATACAACTGGTAAATGCCGCTCTCCTGAATCTCAAAACTTCCATATACCGCTTCTTCCAGGCAAATATAGTGGAGGCAGCCATCCGGATAAATAAATCCCGCAATTACTCCGTCCTGCCGCAATGAAGGCTCCGTATATAAAGTTACCGTCTGTCCGGCCGTAAAATAAACATATTGGACACAGCCTCCGTTTTTCGCCCCGACGTTTCCCATAAACCAGTAGATTCCATCGGTTTTGTCATAATCCTTTGTATACTCATAATACCTGTAAAATGTATTCTCATTTTCGGGTACACATTCCAGCGACCATGACCGGATAACGCCATCGGATACATAGTTTGTCACAAGAAATGGCGATTCATCAGTAATTTCCAGAGACATCATATGTTCTGTATCAATGCCCCGGGCTACCGCCCGCTCGGCAAAGCCCCCGGCCAGCAATGTGACAATTACACCCACGCTTATAAACAGTATCGTCAATACTGCATTCATGGTTTTATCAAGCTTCCGCTGTTTATATCCGAGGATTTCCTGAAAACGCTGTTTTAAACGCCTTGCATCCGGGCTTAAATCGGACATAAAATATTTTCTTGCATAAATCCGGTCGTTAAATATTCGGGCAGAGCTCTCCGATATGCTCAGCAAAAGCGCCAGATATTTTTTAGGTTCTACGGCAATCCTTCCGCCATAGCAGACATCGATATCGCAGGAAATCTCACTCCAGTATTCAAAATCGTCAAACATCCGATAAACGAGCGGATGAAACCAGAAGATCGTCCTGAGCAATAACAGGCAGCACCGTACTTTCAGATCTCCCCGTAAAATATGTGATACCTCGTGGGCTACAACCATTTGCAGCTCCTCCGGTTCATAAGAACTTGGCGGAAGGAGGATTTTCGTACGAAGCCCCGGACAGGCCGCAGGCACAGGTACCGGCGCGCAGTAGACAGAAATATCCTCACTCCAGTTAAACCCCGGATAAAGCTGTAAATTTCCATGATCATCTCTGGCCCAGGCGTCAAAGGCCATCGACTTCGCCATTTTCCCGGCGGCAGATACACTGCTGCGCTGCCTGGAAAGTGGAAGCGCCTTTAAATGATAAAGCGCAAAGAGTATCTGGCATATATTGATAAACATGCCGGCAAGCCAAAGGCAGGCCAGACCATTAAGCAGCGGCCAAAACACGTCTGCGTGGTACGGCAGGCCATACCATGCGCCGTCCTTTTTATAGTAGCGCATCGCCATAAGGATGTAATTTGCCGGGATCAGCCAGAAAAACAGCATGACGCAAAACAGGCGGCGCCCGGCCATATACATCCCGGCCTTTTTCATAGCCAGTGCAAAAAGCTTCCAGCACCCATAGGCTATCGTACCGGCAATAGCATTGGTGAAAATCAAAAGCATCCCATTACTCATCCAGTTCATCCAGAAAATCCCTCAATTCCTTCAAATCATCCCGGCTCAGCGCCTTCGACCGCCCAAAGGCACTCATCAGCGCGCCAACAGATTTCTTCCCCCAGAAATTCACGATGCTGCTCATCTGGGCATCCAAATAAGCCTCCTGTCCGATTTTGGCCGTATAAATATAGCTCCTGCCCTGCCGGTGGGATTCCAGATAGCCTTTTTCCACCAGCCTGGCCAAAAAGGTGGACACCGTCTGAGGCTTCCACGTCTTTCCCCAAGCCGCACATGCCTGAATAACATCCGACAGCCCCAGGCCTGTGGGTGCATCCCAAATACACCGCATGACAATTTCCTCAGACTCACTTAGTTTTTCCACAGATATCACCTCCACGTTTAAAGAAAAAAGAACTATGTTTGTAGTTATAATTATACTACAAACATAGTTCTTTTATCAAGTCATGTTTCTGCCAAATTATGGCGGATTATTTTAGCCAAATTGCTGATTTTATCGATTGTTATACTGGCGTCAGCCACGGCCATCTGTACGGATCGGATAGCTTTTATTTTGTATCCGCACAATTTTTATTTTGCCAGAGCAGCCAGGCGTTCCTTCACCTGATCCAGCATGTTCGTATATTTTTCCAGCTTTTCACGCTCAGCGGCAATTTTGGCTTCCGGCGCTTTATTAACAAAGTTGGGATTACTGAGCATTCCGCTGCATCTGGAAATTTCCTTACCCAGCCGCTCTTCCTCCTTTGTAAGCCGCTCAATTTCTTTTTCCATATCTACCAGCTCTGCAAATGGCATATAGATTACAGCGTCATGGATCACTGTGGATACGGCGTCATCACCGATACCATTCTTATCCGGCTGTACAAGCACCTCGCTGGCATAAGCCAGGGTGGCAAAAAATACCTTGCTTGATTCAAAAATACCGCATACTTTTTCATTATCCGAAACAACGATCACGCTCGCCTTTTTGCTCGGCGGAACATTCATGCCCGCCCGTACGTTACGGATATTGCGAACAGCCTCCTTGATCACCTCAACAGCCGCCTCGTCATCGGCAAAATTCCAGGCTTCCCTGTACTCCGGCCAACTGGAGATCATAATGGACGCCTCTTCACTCTGAACGTTGCAGAAAATTTCCTCCGTAATAAACGGCATGTACGGATGGAGCAGCTTTAACGCCTGAATAAGAACGGTTCTCAGCGTCCACAGCGCGGCAGCCTTCGTAGTATCCTCATTGTTATAAAGACGGGGCTTAACCATCTCTATATACCAGTCGCAAAATTCTTCCCAGATAAAGTCATACAGCTTTTGCACAGCAATGCCCAGCTCGTATTTATCCATGTTATCTGTGACATCCTTAGCCAGGGAATTGGCTTTGGACAATATCCATTTATCCGCCTGAGTCAGATCGTCCAGAGATACATTTTCAATAGAAATACCTGCTTCATCGGCCTGCTCAAAGTTCATCAGCATGAAACGGGAAGCGTTCCAAACCTTATTGGCAAAATTACGGCTGGCCTCCACGCGCTCCCAGTAAAAGCGCATGTCGTTGCCCGGTGCATTGCCGGTCACAAGGGTAAAACGCAGGGCGTCGGCGCCGTATTTATCGATCACTTCGAGAGGATCGATACCATTGCCAAGAGACTTACTCATTTTCCGGCCCTGGGAATCCCGAACAAGGCCATGCATAAGAACCGTGTTAAACGGACATTTTCCAGTATACTCAAGGCCGGAAAATACCATTCGGATCACCCAGAAAAAGATGATATCATATCCGGTTACGAGGACATCTGTCGGATAAAAATAGTCCAGATCCTCCGTTTTATCCGGCCAGCCAAGAGTGGAAAACGGCCACAGTGCAGAAGAAAACCATGTATCCAGCGTATCCTCATCCTGATGCAGATGGCCACAGCCGCATTTCGGACATTTTTCCGGCACATCAGACTTTCTGGCCACAATGATCTCGCCGCATTCCGGGCAATAATAAGCCGGGATGCGGTGGCCCCACCAAAGCTGTCTGGAAATACACCAGTCGCGGATATTGTCCAGCCAGTTCATATAAACCTTGTCAAAACGCTCCGGAACAAACTTCAAATCGCCGGATTTAAGGGCGTCCACAGCAGGCTTTGCCAGCTCCTCCATTTTCACGAACCACTGCTTTTTCATCATCGGCTCAACGGTCGTCTTGCAGCGGTCATGCGTTCCTACATTATGGGCGTGGTCCTCGATGCGTACAAGAAGCCCCAGCTTGTCCAGCTCCTCCACAATGGCTTTTCTGGCCTCGTAACGGTCCATACCGGCGTATTTGCCGCCATTTTCATTGATTGTGGCGTCGTCGTTCATAATATTGATTTCCGGGAGATTGTGACGTTTCCCCACTTCAAAGTCATTTGGGTCGTGTGCAGGGGTAATCTTTACCACTCCGGTACCAAATTCCATGTCTACATAGGCATCTGCCACCACCGGAATCTCTTTATTCACAATAGGAAGAATAACCATTTTGCCGATCAGATGCTGATAGCGCTCATCATCGGGATGTACAGCTACTGCTGTGTCGCCCAGCATAGTTTCCGGACGGGTTGTGGCAATCTCCACCATTTCATCGGAGCCAACAACCGGATAATTTATGTGCCAGAAATGTCCGGCCTGATCCTCATATTCTACCTCTGCGTCAGAAATCGTTGTCTGGCAAACCGGGCACCAGTTGACGATCCGATTGCCTTTGTAAATGTAGCCTTTTTCATACAGTCTTACAAATACTTCCTCAACGGCTTTATTGCAGCCCTCATCCATCGTAAAGCGCTCACGATCCCAGTCGCAGGAGGATCCCATTTTCTTAAGCTGTTCAATAATGCGGCCGCCGTACTCTTCCTTCCACTGCCATGCCCGCTCCAGAAATTTTTCCCGGCCAAGGTCCGCTTTATCAATGCCCTGCTCCTTTAAAGCTTCGATAATTTTGACTTCTGTGGCAATGCTGGCGTGGTCAGTTCCCGGCTGCCACAGCGCATTATAGCCCTGCATACGTTTATAACGGATCAAAATATCCTGCATCGTGTTATCAAGCGCATGACCCATGTGCAGCTTTCCGGTTATGTTTGGCGGCGGGATCACAATGGTAAAAGGCTTCTTTGTGCGGTCAACCTCCGCATGAAAGTATTTCTTATTGAGCCATTTATCATAAAGCTTTCCTTCAATGGCCTGAGGATTGTACGTCTTTTCAAGATTCATGTTGTTCTTCCTTTCTCTGTATAAAATTCATGTTTCAGATCCGCCTGATGGTGCAGATGATGCTGCACCAGAGCGTGTTTTACAAATACTTTTCGCCAGCTGGGCGTTCCACTTTGTGGGAGATTTGGCCCGAATGAAGGGCGCATAGCGGGCTATGTAACCTGAATTCGGGTCAAATATACCGCGAAGTGGGGCGTGCAGATGACGGGAAGTATTTTTAAAACACGCTCTAGCGCATTTTCACATTAAAACACGTGATATAATAAACACTATGACCGCCGCTGCTGCCAGGAATATGGCAATGCCTTTAAATACACCGGCAGTGGTGCCCATCAGGTGGTAAAAATCCTCGTCGATCTGAGCATCCGCCTCATCCCACATGGCATCCCAGTCGTCGCTGTTTTCAGCGGGCGTTGTGGATGTTTCAGGCGTTGTGTTCGACAGGTTGTTCAGTTTTTGCGACAGCTCCCAGGAGGCTTCAGCCTGACGGCGCTTTAACATCTGTCCGATGAGGACGAGGACCACCGCTGCTGCTAGCAGCAGAATAGATAATATTGTCAGAAAAACACCTCCGTTTCACTCACCTATGGCTCGTTGCTTCGCGCACCCGCCTCCGTTTCACTACGGCGCGTCGCGGCAGTCGCCGCAGAGGTGAGCCAGCTCCCCTTTGTGGCTCGTTGCTTCTCACACCCGCCTCCGTTTCACTACGGCGCGTCGCGGCAGTCGCCACAAAGGTGAGCCAGCTCCCCTTTGTGGCTCGTTGCTTCGCGCAAAAAAAGCTTCCTCCCTGAAAGGGCGAAAGCTCGCGGTACCACCTTTGTTTATGAGCACGTGTATGCTCATATCTCTGACGTTTTTAACGGAACGACCCGTTACTTCCTACTGAGCGCATCTGCAGCCGTTGGGAAATACTGTTCAAAAGCTACCTTCGGAATCTACTTCTTTAGAATGTCTTTCAGCCGGTGAACATTCCTCTCTGACAAGGTTGGACTCTTACTCCTCTTTATCACTACATTTTTAATTTGGAATTTCTTTAATATTAGCGGGTTCTGAGATGTTTGTCAAGAGTTAAATTTTTTTACATAGCTCAGAGTGATCCAGACGAGCATAACGTAGTTTTAATCCACGAGGCCCTTACGGACCTCGACGATATCAAATGGAGGAATGTAATGATTTTTACACGTTTCAATCCACGAGGCCCTTACGGACCTCGACCGCGCCCAAATGCAAATCCGCAGGGGCGGGAGAATTTCAATCCACGAGGCCCTTACGGACCCTGACAGAGCATATCACAAAACCATCAGACTCCGATGATCATGTTTCAATTCACGAGGCCCTTGCGGGCCCCGACGGCCATCGCTATCCCAAACTATGGCGGTGTGGATTTTTTCAATCCACGAGGCCCTTGTGGACCTCGACGGGATAGGATTATTCGGAAAGCCTATGAAAATGGGGTTTCAATCCACGAGGCCCTTGCGGGCCCCGACGCAAAGTAATTAATGGTGTGAGCTTCGATCTGTTGTTTCAATCCACGAGGCCCTTACGGGCCCCGACTTTACGTAACCTGTACCACGAGCACGTTATTTAGCGTTTCAATCCACGAGGCCCTTGCGGGCCCCGACGTGTAATCGCTGGTCATCGGAGGTATTATGGCGGGTTTCAATCCACGAGACCCTAGCGGACCTCGACGGCAAAATTACACAATATATTTTCTATAATATTCATACAAAGCATACATTTTCAGACACAATATACAAATTCTATTTTTAGCCAAAGCCCTTTTCATTACCAACAAAGCTAAAACAACATCTTTTTAGAACGAATCCCCTGGAAAATATATGTACACTCCATATTCGCACTATACACGTTATGAATTTACGCCTACAAAGATTCTACCATCTTTTCAATCTTCTGTCCAATAAAAAAATCCATCCCAAATAAATACTGCTCATCCAATATCTTTTCAGTATATTCCCAGTTACACCTTCTACATCTTTCCAACGCCATCCCTAGCTACCATTAATAAAATTTACCTCACGGCCAAAACACCCAACGGCTAGTCCTCCGGTGAATAAAAAACCTTAATATACCATCACTGGCCCAAATTCTGTTCTACGCACCACAAACCCAATCATACCATTACTTTCCCAATAACACACATCAGCCGTTCAACATCACCCACTCAATCGATTGACGAAGCCCCTCCAGCATATCTGAATAGTCAAAAAGCTCAATGATCCACGTTCCTTCGTATTTAAAGGATTTAAGTCTGTCAATTATTTCCTTTATCCGAATGTAGCCGCTGCCTACCGGAGCTGCATAGACTGCGTGGCCATCCCGTCCATACTTCGCTTTATCCATCGGTCGATGAGGTTGCTTAGCCCTGTCTTTTAGATGCACAGCAAAAATCCTGTCAATAAATACGTCCAGCGCCTCCAGCTCATTTTCGCCGTCTATAATAAAATTTCCCGTATCAAAACCACATTTCAGGCCATCTACATGATCGAGAAACCACTTCAGGCCATCCACACAGCAATAAGGTGCATCCAGTCCATCAAAATCTTCCATTGTCACCACAATGCCTTTGTTTTTGCCATAATCGACCGCACGCTTTAACACAAAAGCCATATTTTCCAAGCAGCGCTGACGTTCCTGCGGCTTCTGCTCTGTCACCATTCCCGGAACGATAAGGACGCTGCCGGCACCGGTCCTCTCCGCCATATCAATCAGATTTTTCCAGCTTTCATCCTCCGGGTGATGCCCAAAATCATAAAACCAGTAATACCCTTCGATCCCCAACTGTAATTCTTCCAAAAGCGCTGTAAGTTCAGCTTCCCGTTCCGCCATCGTCTGATAGCTCATATAAACCCGGTTAAGCCCGAAATTTTTAAGCTCCGCTAACGTCTCCTTCTCCGGACGGCCCTCTTTTCCAATACCTTCCAGAAAATTTTCATAAAATATGGCTATTTTCATTACTTCTTCCCCTCCCATTTATCTATACACTTTTAACACTCAACACATAGAACTGATTCCGCCCCGTTTGCCCCGCGTCAGCATAGCACATTTTTTTACACACGGCACATAAAGCCCATCGCGGCCAAGGCGCCTGACCTGGTGGCAGTAAGCCACATCTATTTTAACGTATAGCGCATAAAGGCCATCGCGACCAAGAAGCCTGGCGGCAGTAAGCCGCATCTATTTTAACGCACCGCACATGAACCCCATCCCGGTCAAGAAGCCTGGTGGCAGCAAAACACATTTATTTTATCGCACCACACATGAAGCCCATCCCGGCCAAGGCGCCTGACGGCAGCAAAATACATTTATTTTATTGCACAGCACAAGGCATCGATTTGCTTTAGCATATCACAGGCAAATTTCTCTCCGGCCGCCACGTCCATAGCAAACACCTTATCCAACGTGTAGCTTTTAAGCGCCGCCTCGATCAACTCCCGATATTCTCCCGTCAAATGGGCTATCCCCCACAGACCGCCATCCCTTTTTGATAATATCGCCCCATCCTGAACATAAGCCAGCACCCTGCATAAATTCAGTATAATATATACCGGAGACTGCGCGATCTCTGCGTGGGCATTTTCGATATCTTTCCGGATGCTGTCCACATAATAAGCTTTGGGCACATCGCCAAATACATCAATAATATCCTTTCCGCAAAGAACCTTGCCCACCGCTTTAGTCACTGTAAAATGGGCGGCCAGATCCTCGTCCGTTCCATGCATTTTTTCGCAATACCCCGCCAAATCTGCTTTATACCCGGCTTTATGTGCATTGGAAAAATGCAGTTCATACGGTGTTGAATAAACAAATGTCCGGCAATATTCCTCAAGGACAACACTCATCTCCAGCCCTTTTTTAGGACTGACATTTTCCAGATCTAATAAGACCTTAATAAGCGCCATCTTTTCTTCCGGCAGCAGAGGTTTACTGACAACCACAAGAAAATCCAAATCACTTGTATTCCATCGAAAACATCCAAAAGCGGCAGAACCATGAATATAAATACCTACCAGCTTGTCTTTAAGTATTTTTTTGTAGGACCTGCAAATTATATCTAACATATTTTCACATCGGTTTCAAATTTTTATTGAGCCGGTCAACCATCCAGAGGATGCGCTTCTTTTGGCCGGCTTCCGTTTTGGCATCAAGATAGGCCCGGGTGTACGTTTTCTTAACCGACATGGACATATTTTGAAAATTCGTATAAGCCGGCTCATATTCCTGTAAAATTGAGGATAACATAGCAATATCCTCCCCGGTCACCTCCGGAGTTTTGGGGGCATCCCACTGTCCGTTCTTTTTGGCCGCCTCAATTTTAGCTCTGCCATAATCGGTCATTTTTCCCTGCTGCTCAAGCTTTTCCACCAGCTTTTTATTTTTCTCCGACCACTTGCTGTTCTGCCTGCGAGAAGAAAAATATTTTTTATAAGTCTTATTATCAAGACTCTGCATCACACCGTCAATCCAGCCAAAACACAAGGCTTCCTCAAGCGCCTCACCAGCCTTTAAGGTTACCAGGCCTCCGGCTTTTCCAAATAACAGCCAGACGCCCTGCTCTGACATGCAATGCTCAGCAAGCCATTTTCTAAATTCATCTCTGTCCGCAAACGTTAATATATCAGCCATGCACACCTCCTGTTAAAAAATACCAAAGCGCAAATTAAATTTAAGAGCAGTATCTGATTTCCTTCAAAACGACACTCCCCTGTACCACTTCAATAATCAGCCGAACGGTCCGCGCATTCATCTGCGGCTCCAATCTCAGCAGGCCATAATTCTCTGGAACTTGCCGGTCACAGCACCCAGATGGCAGCGCACCACTCCCGGCAGACAGCGCACCACCCCTCGCGGACAACATACCGCTTCCGGCAGGCAGTGCAGCGCTGCCCACAGCCTTACCTGACACTTTACCAGAGAAAATCACTTTACTTTTCCTGCCATCATCCGCAAGCACCTGCATGACAGCAGTCTCACCCAATTTATATACAAGCTCCAGCGATGCCCGGTCTGTGCATTCCCGCAGTGTATACGAAGCGTGATCACCGGCCAGCAGAACAAGCTCGTAATGCTCCCAGTCTCCAGCGGTATCCTGAGGCCCGATAACACCCAGCGTCGATGTGTAACCGTCCTCCGTCACAATCTTCATACCATCGTTGATTCGGCAGCCAAAGCCATTGCCATAAGGAAAGCTTCCCTTAAACACCTTACTCCCGTCCTCCAAAATGTCATCGTAGGCCACCGCAGGCACCGTGCATCCGGGCGTCCGCAGCATGTAGCAGATTCCCTTATCCGAAATATGACAGTTTTCATATTGGATCTGATCAAGGTACTGATCGAAAATCGCCTGGGCATGGGCATAGGAAGGCCGAACGCCGCCATCCCGGGCGTAGCTGATGATCATGGGCCATTCATCCGGCAGATCATGCGCGGCAAAATACCGGTCCGCCATAGCATCATAGGCCGCCTTGTAGCACCACACATTAAAACCGATATGATATTCCACAGACAGCTCATACATGGCCGTCATCCATTTGGGGCTGCCGCCGCCCTCCCCAAACCATACGGGAACATCCAGCTCCGCACTTTTGGCTACGGACGCTGAAAACATATCATATTGGGGCATAGCTCCGTAATTATGTATTGCCAGCCCCCAGTTATGACATTCCGGATCAAAATCGCAGTCAAACATGTCCACCCTGGATGAAAATACATGGCCATTGAGCAAAAGCAGATGGTTTTTGTCAAACCGGCGCATTCTCGTCACCAGCTCATGGTAAAATTCCTTCAGTTTGGGCACATATTCCTCCCAAACAGGTCCGGACAATGGCTCATTGATCAGATCATAGCCGCCCACGATCTCCCGGTCTGCATAACGATTGGCAAGCGCTTCACACAACAGCATCGTGCGCTCCCAGCTCTCCTCGTCATAAAACAGATGAGGCATCCCATCCACGCCGTCATCACATGGCAGCGCCGACTGGCCGCCGACAGCTGCATGAAGGTCCAGTATGGCGTAAATATGATATTTTTCACACCAGCCCAGCACATCGTCCAGCATGGCAAAGGTATCCTCATTAAATTCAATCCCCGGCTCCTCATACAAAAGCGTTCTGGCGTCCAATGGCAGGCGCACGGAATTTAAGCCCCAGTCCGCCATCTGACGGATATCCGCCTCGCCGAGATGATTTCGATACCACCTGGGCCAAAATTCCGCCTCGTATTTTGTTCCGCACAGCTCCCGGATCAAGGCGGAAAAGCTGCGCCCCCGGTCCATTCGGCCAATAGGGGCGTTCACCTTTTTCACCGGTACCTGAAAATCAGAAAAGCCACCGATCATAAACCCTTCCGGATTATTCCAGTTGCCGGCGCCAAGACCTCTTAAAATTATTTCCTGACCATCTCCATTGACCATGATCCGGCCCTTTGCGTGTAAAAAACCTTTCACTCGATTTCTGTCAAATACTTCTGTTCTCATATAATCCTCCGAACTTAATTTTTATTATCCGATCTTTTTTCGACACTTTACAAGACCTGTCTTTAAAGTTAGACACTCCTAAGCTGACTTTGGGGTATTTAACACTCGCGGCTGCCGCCAGGGTCAGGCAAGCCTGACTTGGGCTCGTTGCCCGCCAAAATAAAAGAAGCCCTGATATGCTCAATTAATTGTATCATATTCCGGGCTTGATTTCACTATATTAAATTTTATACGCTTCGCGGCAGGCGATATACCCGTTAAATTTACAGTACCGCCCAGGCTGCCCTGCCCCTGCCCGGAGCGCCCCCGGGCAGAGCGTTAGCGGCGGCAGCCGCAGCTAACGCCGCTACCCGCGGTACCATTCCTTTAATTCATCCAAATACCCCGCCATCCTCTGATGATACATTTCCGACGATTTATCATTATTAATATCCCGGACAAGCTTTAGGCGCTCATTCCTGTCGCTGCCGGCCGCCGCCTGGACGCGGTCAAATTCCCCGAGGATGGCATTTATATCGTCCTCCTCCAGACTGCTGTTTTCCACAGCGTCAAAAAAGGATGTTTCATCCAGCAGCAGCTTGGATATCCACAAAAAGCTTTTAAGAGAATTTTCATTCTGATTCAGACGCCACGCCCGCTTAAAGCACTCCTGCGCTGCGGAAAAATTCATAACGCGGGTATAGGTAACGCCCAGGTTATGCCATGTATCCCCTTTAAATTCCCGGGTCACCTCATCCTTTGCCTGATGCTCCATATCGTAAATCACATCATTATATACACGGATCGCCTCCATATAGCGGCAGTATCGGATATAATTGTCCGCCTCCAGCTTTTTGGATTCCGTGGGATTTTGATGGGAAAGATCATCGATGATCTGCATCAGATGCTTGCATTCCTCTGCCGTATAGTAATCCACGTAATTCATAAAATAGCGGATGATCTCCTTTAAGGTGGAGCCGCCCTTAATGAGATTTTTAAGCCCCCGGGTAAGGGAAACCTCATTCATATTTTTTTCCAGCCAGTAAAGCAGGTCCTCACCGAAGGTGTCCATATTTACGGCATATATATTTTCAAAAATATAATAACACAGCTCTTCCACGGAAAATACTTTCATTCCGCTCATATTAAAATAGTACGGAACGCGCTCCGCCACTTCCCGGTTTAAGATCAGCCGCCCGGTGATTTCAAAATTATCCGGCGACTCGTATTCCACCACGTTCAGCCGCTTTTTCCACGTCTTGCCGGTGCCGGGGAACAGGGAGCCAAAGCCTTTATCCTCCATGATCACGTTGCATATATTGGAATCTTCAAATTCCAGATGCATATGGATGCGGGTCGTCCGATTTGGGCGCTGGGGCATACTTTCCAGCTTTAAAGGGATGAGCCGCTCCTTATTGGTGACAAAATCCCGCACATGAAGGGGGATCGTGTCCGTGCCGTCCAAAATAAATTCCGCCGTTTCCTGGATATTGTACCAGTCCGAACCGGCCTTCACCAGATCATAGCGGAAGCTCTCACGCCCCCGGGTCACCTGGAGATATATATTTTCCGGAACAATTTCATCGTTCAGGGCGATAAAGGTCTGATTTTTTGACTTCGTGGCCTCCAGCATACTGTTATAGCAGGCGCCCTTGGCATAGAGGTTTTGGCCAATAAAGCCTTTCCGGTTGCTGCACATGATTTTCAGCGACATATTCATCCAGTCGCCTTCAAAACCGCGGCCCACCAGATAGATGGTGGAAACGTTCCGGTTGCCCAGCACCTCCTTGATCACATTGAGGAAACGCCGGTCCAGCTCCACCGGAGAAAGCACCTTGTAATCCTCGCCGTTTAAATAAGCCCCCAGGGCAAGAGTGGTCGCCTGGATGACCATAGGAGAACGCTTTCTGTTAATAGTTAGATGACAATACGAAAGCCCCGTGTCGTTATATTCAAACATGCCCACATCGTGCTGCCACAGCTCCTTTGGCTGGCACAGCGCATAATTTTCATAACTGGCCACATGATTTTGGATCTTCAGCTTTTCCGGCGCTATGTCTAACGTCCGCCCAAGCTCCAGCAGGTCTTCGATGAGCTTTCTGGAAAACTCCGGCGCTGTAAATGTGAGCCACTCCACCTTGCCGTGGGGATAATAACGCCCGATCAGCTCCAGTGACAGCGTGACAAATTTAAACAGCAGCGCCTTTTTTTCAAAGGTCTCCCCGCCGATCATCATGGTCGGCTCATCCTCATAGTGCACAAGAAAATCCCGGATAAATATCCATGGCTCCTCCATATGCGCTTCGGCATCCTCGCCGAAAAACCATTCGTCGCCATTGCTTTTTTTGCTCAGCTTTGTCGGGATTTCATAAGCGGCCTTTTTTCCCGGCAGACAGATGGAATCCACCTCGTTTTTCCGCTCATTGTAACAGCTGATTTGAGAATAAGCATTTCCCAGATCATAGCCAACCCAGAGATTTATGTAATTTTCTGCCATATTCTCACCTCTACTGTATTAATGTAAATAATTTTTTCGCCATATACCGCTGGATTTCAAACTTTTCCATCGTTTCCTCCAGTCTGGCATCGGCGCCATCACGGTTTTGCAGGATCATCCGGTTCACCCAGTCCGCTCCGTTTTTCGGCGGTTCGTTCACATCCGGGGCAATGGTCAGCGTCTGCCCGTCGGTGATGGATTCTGAATAACCGTTCTTTTCCGTGATGTGATAGCGGATTTCCTCATTGGCAAAGACCGTAAAGGCCTTGACAAAAATCCCGCCAAATACATTGGTCATATCCTCGATGTGGTACTCTCCCGCCGGTCCGCCGGCCTCATGGCATTCGTAGCAGATCGTTACCGTATTTTTAGGATTGGTACAATGCTGTACATACACCTTTCCAAGCAATTCCTCCGGCAGGTCGGCAATGTCCACAAAATCCCGGAAAAAGGGTAAAATCGTTCCACGCTCCATACACCGGCCAAGCTCGGTACGCACCCACTCCTCGTGTCCGGTCCGGGCGTCGGCGTTGGCCGCGTAGTGCTTTAAAAGTGCCAGAGCGCACACATCGTAAGCCTGCTCCAACTGTTCCAGCTCGATTTCCACATAGCTAAACAACTCGTCCGACGTTTCCACATCCTTCACAAGATAGTTGTAGCAGTAAAATACAAGGAAGGCCCGCACGATCCGCGCATCCGGCCGTGTCTTATAGTAGGAAGCAAATATTTGCAGTCCATTGCTGACAAAGGATTCTGAAAACAGGATCTGGCATAAAAGCTTCTCCTCCAGGGCAAAGGCCGTAACTTCAAAATCCTTTGCAGCTTTCCAGATGGCGTACAGATCCTTCGTCGTTCCAAGGTAGTACTGGATCAGATATTCCAGTATGACATCATCATATTTCCCACAGGAAAACGCATAGTAGGACATATCGGTGATCAGGCTGTCCTGGGAAAAATCCGTACTGCGGATCAGCCTTGAGCACAGCCGCATCAGCTTCTTATCCTGGATATTTTCATAGCCGTAAATCTTTATGGCATCCAGCGCCTTTTCATACAGGCCGCGCTGGATATAGTATTCGATGATCCGAGCCCGCTCCGCCGTATCCATAAGGCTGATATCCAGCCGCAGCAGATATTTTTCCAGCGTCTCGCCCTCATAATTATCATAGTAAAAATCGATCAGGTTTTTCAGAACATTTTTCTGATACTCCTTGCAGATATTTGTAAGCTTTAAGGTACGCTTATAAATATCTATGGAAGCCTCGTCGATCTTCTGGTATTTCATGGCCCGCTCACTGCGGTTTAACAGGATCATCCCCTGATCCGGGTCCATACGGTAGCACTCCTTGAGCAGCCCCGCATCCTCCATGAGTCGGCTCATTGTATATTCCACGGAGCCAATATAGCGATTTTCATCCTTATCTACAAAAACAAGCTGGTACTCATCCATGAAAATATCTACAAAGGCCACACCATCGTTGAGCGGATAATAGCCGTCATCCTCCACCTCCCGGTGGGAAACGATGACGCCCCGGATTCCCGGATGATCGCAAAAGACCTGATATTTAAACAATACTTTCGGCAAAAGCCCCGCCGTCTTGCTGTTGAGCCGCTCCATGGATACAAACTGATGATAAAGCGTCACCATATGCCGGTTGATATAGCCCTTTTTTAACTGCTCATAAGTAAAGGCCTTGATGATATTTTCATAATCCCGGTAAATTTTCGGCAGCGTATCCCGGTGGTTGACCACGTAGGCATAAATAAACGCCTTTTTAGATACGGACATCTGATTATCATAATTAAAATAAATGAGCACGCCCAGAGGAAGCTCCTTTACATTGGCCTCGTCCAGCGAGTACATGTAATATTCGTAAATATCCGTCAGCTTCAGCGACGACTCGATTCCAAGAGCATACCATTTATTGTAGGCAAAATCCGTTTTGTGGCCTTTAATGAGCATACTGCATACCGCCATGAGTATTTCCTTCTTCTCATAGATTTCGCACAGCTCGATCAGCGTTTTAAGCGCCAGTTCATCAAAAGTCCGGCTGCGGACGCAAATTTCCGCAAACTGGTAGACCACATCATTTTTCAGACAATCATAGTGGGATGCCCAGGCGATCAACTGGACCTCAAAGGCACCAAATTCCCGCAGCATGGACGGCTCATCATTGAGCGCCTGAATCGCCTCCCAATACATCAGAGGGCTGCGGCAGCCTTTATAAAACTGGCCCTTGACCAGGGCAAAGCGCTTTTGGGCCGGCAGCTTGTCCGACAATTTCAGTACGAACCAGAGCAGCTCCCAGTAATCATACTGACGGTTATAATCGGATTCGATCTTTTCAATGACAAACTTTGTATGCTCCGGATTATCCTGTAAAAGTGCCGTGAGGTACTGGTAATATCCAAAATAAATCACCGACTTGTGGCGGATCTCCCAACTGTTTTTCTTATCCAGCAGCTCGTGGGCATTGTCAAGCTCACCGGCCAGAATAGAAAAATGAGCCTCCATAAGCTCGTAGATCACATCGCTGCTGTTATTGCGGCAGCAATCCACAGCCTCCCGCGTCTGACGCACCCACTCGTCCTTTGGGATCCGGTGCATCGACAGCTTGAGATAATTATTGAAAATTTCATAGACACTGCTCTTTACAGAGCGCCGCTGCTCCGTCTGTACACTCCGGGCTTCCTTCATACAGTTTACGGGGATTTCGATCGTCTTATCAAAGGTGGAAATGATGATCTTCCCATAGTTATTTCCCTGCCGGAAGGCGTCGGGATAGATCATATATTCCAGCTCATAATAGCTTCCCAGGAAATCCTCGGTGGTCAGCTCTTTTTTATACACCTTCACAAAATCGCCCACCGTGCGCACAGAAATCTTCTGATAACCCCAGGTGTCCTTTTCGATGACGAGGCGTTCGCTTAACTCCTCGCTTATATTTTCAAAATAAATCTCATCCTGGGATACGGAAATAGACACTGGCTTTTTGCGCTTTAATGTACACAAAAACTCCTCCAGCGCCTGATTGGTGTTCCGGGCCTTGATGAGATTTTCATAAATATGCAAAAACTTTTTATTGACGAGAAATACCCGCACAAAATCCGGAGAACGGAACAGCTTCACCGCCTCATGCCAGTTGGACTGAGCAAGCTTTGCAAACTGATACAGATCCTTGACATCACCGATGCTTGTACGGCAATAGGGCATGCATACGTGGGCTCTGAAAGGGATCTCGATCTCCCCGCCATTGCTTATAATACTGAAATGCCCCTCGATGCTCTCCCCCGGCTCCAGTGTCCGCGGGTCAAAGGTATAGTTTACGGCGCTCGATGTGCCCACAATGGAGCTCTCCTGACACTGTATTAATTTATTGGAGGAAAAGACCATCGCCCGTATTGTCATCCCGTTAATACTGTTCACATCAAAATGCCCGCTGCACGGAGTGCCCGCCTCAGCTTCAATATGGATGATTTCCTCGGAGACTACAATATCCGGTTTTTCATATTCAAATATTCCTCTGGATAGTAAATTAATCTTTTCCTTCAACTTCTTCACCTGCATTTTCTTCATAGTTTCGACAGAATTTAACACATATAGCGTAATTATAACACTAAGGGGCGGGTCTTCGCAACAATTATATACAATTGTCACATATTACATAACGCCCACGTTTTAAGGTGGGCGTTTTTGAGAATTATTGGTTTTCAAAGATTCCTTTTACGAGGAGCTCTCCGTCTTTAAGCATGATCTGCCCCCGGGCCATAACCATATCGATATCGCCCTGCCTGCTCAGCAGCAAAAGATCGGCGTCGGAACCGGTGCTGATGCAGCCCTTTTGCGGATACAGGTTCAAGGCTTTAGCTACATTTGATGTACAAAAGCTCAGGGCTTTGTCCAGGGTTACGCCTTTATTATAGAGCTCCCGGACAGCCTGGGGCAGTGTGGCGATACTTCCTACGCCCATCCCCACCATCTCATGCGCATCGTTCCATATGGGCATACTTCCATTGGAATCAGAACTCATGGTCATTTTATGAACCGGAAGCCGGCGCATGGAACGGATCATCAGATCAGCCGTCTCATCCGGCTTGCTTCCGGTCGTAAAATCCAGATAAGTGCCCATCCGGGCCAGCTCAACCATATCCTCCATCAGTTCCTCCCGCATATGGGTCGGCCGGAAAACGGATGCAGGAATATCCGTGTTTTTGCAAATATCGATGATCATACGCAGCTTATTGCGGCCGCGGCCGGTATGTATATGTACGATCCCCGGCTTTCCGGAAAGAAGCCCGGCGATCCGGGCCTCCGATGCCAGACGTATCATATCTTCCTCACTCATATTGGAGCTTCGGTGGTCCGACAGAGCAATTTTTACACCGAGCACTTCATCGATATAAATAATATCCCTAGACACACTCCCGGTAACTGTGGGCGACGGATATTCATAGGCACCCGTAAGGCACCAGGCGGACAGGCCTTCCGCCTTCAGACCCTTTACCTTGGCCACAAGATTTTCCACACTCCGCGTCCGGCTGTCGGTGCCAAGAAGCCCCACCACGGTCGTCACTCCCGCTTTAATACAGTCCGACAGGCGTATTTCCGGCACCCTTGTGGCAAAGCCGCCCTCACCACCTCCGCCGGTGACATGGACATGCTGATCGATCAGCCCCGGAACCAGCCGCCGGCCCTGGGCGTCAATGACTTCCATACCGGGAAGTCCTATGTGCAGCTTTTTGTCCATGACAGCAATTTTATCATTGACAACAAGCACATCATTCATCCCTTTGTCCTCCGGTGCATAAATATGCGCGTTCTTAATAAGATAAATCATCGATTTCCCTCCTTCTTCTTTTGCAACATATATATCGCCATAAAAACTTATCACTCCTGCTTATAAATTAAGTATATCACGGATATTTTTCCCACACAACCATTCCCACAAATAAAATGAGCCTGCTCCAAAAATTTTTCAGAACAGGCCCTATTCTTTATTCTATTATCGTCGGTGCCGCCCGCAGCATCGCAGCATCACAAAACTGCACGAATCCGTGGCTTCCCGGCCTCAGTCGGTGTCGTTTTCTCACTAATTGTAGGACATTAGCCCTCGCTCAGCCGTTTTAGCATCTCATGGTGCCGCCGAACCTCCTCGATCTCGTTCGGCAGATTTTCAAATCCCATATCCTGCTGGCTACGCTGTCCTTCGTACTCCGAATCGATATAGCCTTCGAAGCCATTTTCACGGAGCACACGCATGGGATTCACATAATCGATAGCTTTATCCTCATACTGTCCGGGCTTGCCGGGAATTTCCGTCATCTGATAGAATTTACCGTGCATGCTGACAATATAAGGTACGATATCCGCCAGATCTTCCGGATCTGCGCAGGATTCATGGAGCCACATCTGGCCGATGGTCATATCATTTATACCATGGTCCGGATATTTTTCATCTACGATCTTACCCATTTCATCCCGCTCATAATTGCGGCAGTTTTCCCGGATAAAATCCACAGCTTCCGGTTTTTTCGCATGACGCTTGGCGTAATCCACAGCCACCTGTGACGGTGAATGCTGGAAAATACCAAAGTCCGGAACAAGCCCCACATACTTACTGCCGGTACGGTCAGAAAGCTCCATGATCTGCTCGGCCATATTCAGCTCCATGGAATGATAGCCGGGATTTTTATAGTTCCGCTCTCTCGGCTTGATCGGCAGCGGCGCATGGATTTCCTTGCCCATACGAATATTATATTTCTCGGCGGTGGGCAATGCCAGCTCAAATGCTTCAATGGGAACGGCGCAGAGCGGGCGCACATTGGCAAAACCAAGTCTGGACGCCAGGACAATATCATTTTTCAGCCGTTCAGCCACCTCCCGAACATTCATAACGTGGTCGCGGAACTGATGGACATCCATGTAAATATCCATAGTCACGGCCTTCATATTATAACGGGCCATGTAGCTTCTAAAATCGTATATAAATTCCTCCGATGGGAACGGATAATCGCGGATCGTCGCTTCATCGATGATCTCAATACCATCGGTCTTGAGATTGTCGTGAACCTCCAGGATCATATCCTTCCAATCCATCTGTTTGAAAAACTGTGCCTGCTGATAACTATATAAAGAAACGCCTCTTTTGATACCCATAATGATTTCCCCCTTGCTTGCTTATTTCTGAAGTTCCAATTCAAACTGGCAGATGGCTGCCGTTTTACCGGAGCCCGCACCGCTGCCCGGCACCGGTGGATTTTTCACCCACTCCTCATCCCAGGGCATATAGCCGTATTGCGCTAAGATCGACTGCTGAAGGCCGATCACATGCTTACCTGGCGCAAGTCCGCCTTCTTTGGACACATAAACATAGGCTTCATCATCATAGTTCCAGTGCTCCCAGACACATTTCTTGATCTCCTCAAAGTCTCTCGGCGGCTTTCCATTCACCTCAAACCGCTGTACCTCTCTTGGATACACGACGCCGTCACAATTAATATAGTAGCCATTATGCAGCGACAGGAAGCATCCCCGGTAATCTGCGATACGGACAGCAAACTTAAACCCCACTACCTTGCCATCGCAAACAACATTTTCAAGACTATCCTTCCGGATCAAATACTGGTCAAACATTAATTAGTTACCCCCTTCTTTGTTGTTTTACTTAACAGTTCGTTCCTTCGGAACTGTTACTTGAAATCGTTGCCCCACTCGCGCGTCAGCGCGATTTCTCTGTTAGGCTAGTTCCTATTATAGCATCATTTAGTTGTGTATATGTTTGCCATAAAAGAAACTGCTTTCAGAAAATGAAACCAAATTTTTCAAAATTGGCATCATATTTTCAAAAGCAGCACTGTGATTTCTATAATCAACAATATCATTAAAACAGGCATGATCATCGGCATTGCCCCAACAATTCCAGCAATTAAAAGCATAGTTACCGGAACAATGTATTTCCTTGGGTGATGCCACAGGTCACTTTCTATCTTCCAGCCGCGAATGGGGTAAAACCATTCCAGCAAAACGGAGCCAATCGCACTTTGCATTGCAAAAAATACTGCCGTTAAAATCATCACAGCGGTAACGCCGCCCAACTGGATCTGCCAGCTACAAAGAAAAATCATATTGGCAGCCATATTAAAAGAAAAGATAAACAGGCCATAAGGTACGCAAAATGCTTTTGGGGAACCGGGCAGAAAACGGACAGCCTGCTCGAATGCCGGGTCGCAGGACAGCAAAATACAAATCGGTGTATTCAGGGAGAGAATGGCAAAACCTATGGGAGCTGCAAACAGGCCTCCAAGCTGCCCAAAAAACATCGGAAGTACACAGGCGGCACACCAGAGCACCGCCGTATTCATTAAATAGTTTTTATGCGCTGTCAGATACCGGAAAAGGTAACGCCATATGGAATAATGGCTGTGCGCCTTTACGATCCGGCTGTTTTTGCCCTCCGGACGATAAAACGCATAGCCATCCACATTGTACAGCAGAAAAAATGAAAGGATGATATTGACGATGAGGACCAGTAAAAACCATGGTTTATCCCATAAAAATAAGAGTGCAGCCAATACAGCGGCTATCCACAAGCACCCGATATACCCGTATTTCTTCCGGGAAAATATGGCGGCGGCCATAAGAATCGCGTTGGCGGCACAAAGAATACCGCCAAATATTTCCACCGGGTTCCAGACCGACACAGCCAGTAAAACCGCCAGTAGCACCGCGGTTTTTGTCCAAAATGTATAGGCGCCCAAAGCCCCTATATAAGAAAATACAAATGCCCGCGGTTTAAAAGGCAGCATCACCATATTCTGCATACCCGCAGAATTATCCTCGGATGAAAGCGCCTGCCACATCACACCTCCAGTAAAAGCAGTTACAGTCAAATAAAAAACAAACGGTGCGATCTGCACCTGAAAATCGGCCATATATAAGCCCCAAAACATAATCGCGATAATAATAATTGTACGTTTCAGTATTTCATACCTGGCGCCAAAGAAATTTTTTGAGAATGCTTTAAATATCATTTTCATAGCGCAAAGCCTCCCGAATGTCCGCGGCATTCAATTGTCCGCTTTCAAATGTCCGCCGGATTTTTCCAGCTTCCAAAACGAAAACCCGGTCCGAGGTCAGCGTGATACTTTCCAGGATGTGCGAAGAAAACAGGACGGTTCCATACGCCTTGTAACCGGCCATCAGCCCATACAAATATTCTGTACTCTCAAAATCCAACCCATTGACCGGTTCGTCAAGAAAAAGCAGCTCCGGTTTTAATGCAAATGCAGTGATCAGATATGCCTTTTTCCGGTTGCCGGTGGACAAATCCTTTAACAGAGCATTGGCATAAGCCTCAAAGTGAAACCCATGCATCAGCCGGGATACATCCGGCAATGCTTTTTTGTAGGCAGAACAGACATAAGAAAGATACTCCCGGAATGTAAAATACTGAAAGGACTTATCCTCGGCAAACACCGTATAGCGGCATAGCTTAAACGACGGCTCCCGTAATTTTACAGGGCGTCCGTGAAAACATATATCTTCCGCCCGAAACGTAGGGAGCAGCCCCGATAACACTTTCATAAACGTGGTTTTCCCGGCCCCGTTAAGACCAATCAGGCCGACCACCTCATGCTCCGCCAGTTCTAAAGAAAAATCGGATAGAACCATTGTTTCTTTGCTGTACCACGCACTTAAATTCCGTATCGACAAAAGAGGGGTCTGCATATTACATTCCCCCTCTACTGCCCTTTTCCTTTTTCCATGTGGCATAGGCTGAGTAAAAGAACACAACACTCAGAAGAATATAAAGAGCTGACATTGCATAAACACCGGATACAAGATTCACAATAGCTACTGTCAGCCAAATCAAACCGCCAATTACACGAAAATATACATGACGCATCACATTTACCTCCTTAAACTTTGTTCGTTATGACTCTATCATAACCCCAAAAAGAAGGCTGTGCGGAAACGTCCGCAAACAGCAGGTTTTTGACCGCGATCTGTTTGCTCTTTATTTTTACGATGATGTGTGTTCCACGGATACGCTCTCAAAGGATAATGTAGCAACCGCCCGGAATGTGCTGTCAGTGAAAGACGTCTGTACCATACCGTCATATTTTTCGGCAGCAGTCTGTGCGCTTTTTAAGCCCCAGCCATGCAGTCCATTTTCTTCCTTTGCTGTTTTGGGCGCGCCATCCTTAAGAATAGGCGGCGCCACAAAGCTGTTTTCTACCTTTATAATCAACATCTGGTTGATGCGGCGCATCGTCAGATGAATAAACCGCTGTTCCGGCTCCGGAATCTGCATAGCGGCCTCCAGAGCATTATCCAGCAAATTTCCCAATACGGTGCATAAATCCGCACTTTTAAGGTTCGTATGGCGGGGAAATTCCACCTGCACCTCATACTGGATACCGTGATTTGCAGCAGTGACAGCTTTGCTGTTAATAAGGTAATCCACCGTTTCGTCACCGGTCCACACCGTATTGGCCATTCCCCGGACAGGCGTCTGCAGCTCGTCCAGATATTGCATGGCCTCCTCCAGTTTTTCATGTAAAAGCAACTGGCGCAGCGCGCCAATATGATTATGAAAATCGTGGAACAGCTTTGCGTTGAATGCATACGCTTTATTTAAAGTCGTATAGTCGCGCTCCAGCAATTCGGCCTGCTGGGATTTCAGCCTTGCCATCTCTTTTTCAATCACGTACTGCCGGTTCATATTGAATACAAGAACGCCCATCATTAAGACCACCGATAAAATCGTCCACATATATTCCGTGTCACTGTCTACCTCAAGCACCGTCTGCTCAGATAAAAGGATGACAGCCATAAAGCCCGCGACGACAAGCCCGGAAATGATGCCAAATGCACGCTTTCCGGTCATATTTGGATATTTCAGGGCAAACGCCGCCAGCACCACCAACAGCAAATGGACCAGCCAGACCGCAGCTTGTCCATATCCTGTGGCATTGTCCAAAAATACAGCCGCGTGGAAGAATACCCCAAGCCACGCTCCAAAAAGGAATTGCCACAGGTGAACCGCGATCGCATAGAAAAATCCGATAAACAGGCTCATCCTCATATCCGCGCTCTGAAAGCGTCTGGCGCAAACGGCGGTCAGGACCGCTTCCAGCAGCATCTGATAGAGCTCCGGCAATCCGGTCACAGACACCAGCATAGAAAGCACTACAATACCGGCCAAGGCGGCCGCTATACTTCTCCGGTCCGGCCGTTGAACCGTCAGACCTCCTCCGTCCGGCCGTTGAACCGTCAAACCGCCCCCTTGCGGCTTTTGAACCGTCAGCCCTCCCCCTTCCGACCTTTGGGCGGATAGCAGCCGGTAAATGAGGAACAGACAGACAACCGCCCGCACACCACCGGCTGCAGCATTGGAAAACAAAATAAGCCACTCTGTCATATATTTTTCCCCCAATAACTGTTGGTAGTGTCAAAAACTACCTGTTTTTTTATTGTAAAATTTAATGTAAACCTTGATTTTATGGGAAATCTGCAATAAAAAGAGCATTGACCTCCCTTTTCTGGTATAA
>CABJAM010000006.1:0-17781 GCA_902363555.1 Lachnospiraceae bacterium
GCAGAGTGTGTGCATTATAAGGGAACGAGAATGTAGGGGTATGTTCATATTTAAGGGGCAGACGAAGAGATTTGTCTAAAAAGAGGGTCCCCCACTTTCCAAAGTGTCCACACTTATGGGTACATTATATTTCCCCCAGCCCCCGCAGCCCCGCCCCGCCGTAATCCCCCGCCCCTTCCGCCATAAACAAAGCCTAAAATATCGTCAAACAATCCCCACACGCTGATATTGCTCTGATGGCGCGTCGTTTTGCTTCATAAGTGCGACCAAAAGCTGAGTCATGTGCTCTTTGATGGCGGCGTCCTCCAGTGGCTGTTGTTGTTCGTAGTCGTTTTGGAGGTCGAAGAGGAGGTCGCCGTATTTATAGGCATCGATGGGGCAGTGGGTGGGGCATTGGAGTACGGGCATGTTTTTGGTGAAGGAAAAGGGCTCATGGAGCCGGGCATTTTCCAGTTCGGCGGCGGTAAAAAAGGCTGTGGTGTGGGAGGGCATGAGTGTGTACTCGTACAGCGGAGTATTGTCCGCATGGATCGGGGCTTTCATAAATACGTAGCGGCCGTCGGTGCAGCATATGTGGCCGCCGTGGATGCCGAACAGGGCGGCTTGGCGTACGGGCCTGTTTTCACGCAGGTGGGCCAATATGGAGCTGCCGGACATATCTTTTGGTTTTGGCAGAGCAAAGTAATCCAGTATTGTAGCGGGAAGATCTATGGTCTGGACG
Organism: Lachnospiraceae bacterium; assembly: GCA_902363555.1. Classification (GTDB taxonomy): domain Bacteria; phylum Bacillota; class Clostridia; order Lachnospirales; family Lachnospiraceae; genus Catenibacillus. The sequence goes on from CABJAM010000006.1 coordinate 722, forward strand.
AGGGCGTCGGTGGATCTATCGCACTTTTTGCTCACCGGGTCCCAGATAAACAGGGGCAGGTGGACAAGCTCCTGATAAAAGGGCATGTAGTTTTTGGCCCAGAAATTATGTTCGCCGAGCATGTAGCCGTGGTCGGTATTAACGATGAGCAGGGTGTCCTCCCAGAGGTTATATTCATCAAATTTGTCCAGGATACGGCCAAGGCTCCAGTCGCACATGGATAATAGAGCCATGTAGTTCCGGCGGGCTTCACCGGCCTGCTGTGGGGTTTCGGTGAGGGCGGCATAGTCCGGCCAATCGAAGCGGCCGCCATCATATACCTTTGGATAGAGCTTTTGAAATTCTTCAGAGGAAAAGAATGGCTCATGTGGATCGAAGCATTCCACCTGAAGAAACCAGTTGTCGCAGTTGTGGTTTGTGTCTATAAATTCAACGCCAGCGGAGACGGTTTTTGTCTGTGGGAAATCGTTGCGGCTGTGGATATAGGAGCGGTTAACCAGATCCTGATGGTACAGCCGGCCTCGCATCCCTGTAAAATGTACCAGATTCGGGCTCGCATCCGCTCTCGGGTTCAGGTCGGCCCGGTATGGGTCGCCCTCCTGGCCGCGGATATTTTCCCAGGTGGAATAGCGGGTGTGGTAATTGGCGCCGCCATCTTCCCAATAGTGGGAATGATCGCTGACCAGATGAGAGTGGATGCCATGATTTTTAAGAATTTCAGGCATGGAGTCGTCGTAAGGCTCTATGGGGCCCCAGCTCCGGTGCAGAAAATTGTAGCGTCCTGTGTGCAGCTCTCTTCGGGCGGGCATACAGGGCAGGCTTCCGGCATAGCACTGGTCGAAACGCACCGTATGCCGTGCAAGCCGTTCAAAGTTGGGCGTCAGGCTCTGGCAGTCGCCATAAGCCGGCAGATAACGCCGGTTCAGAGAATCAAACATGACCATGATCGCTTTCATAATTAAAAAATCCCCCTTTAACATGTACTATAACAGTTCCATGCGCGGTTAAGCGCAGATTTTCGTGAACTTTTATAGTATTATACATAATGCGCAGATTTTAGTAAAGATATTTTGTATGGATTGGATAGTTGGGCGCTGGTATTGTATTATTGTATACATTTTGCAGAATAAAATTGGTAAAAATTTCACATGTAAAAAACTTGTGTATTTTACCTGATGATAGTAAAATATAGGTAAAAATAAAAATTGGGGGAAATGCACAAATGGTAGGAATTAAAGATATCGCAAAGGCGGCCGGGGTGTCTGTATCTACGGTTTCCAATGCGCTCAACGGCAAGAAAAATGTTGGGGAAAAAACGCGGGAGCATATACTTGCGCTTTGCAAGGAGATGTCCTATTACCCCAATGCTGCCGGCAAAAGCCTTAAAAACGGGGATGCCAATACGATTTTGTTTAACTTCAGTGATTTTGACCGAAACTTTTATCTGGATATTATCAACGGGATCAGTGACTATGCGTCGGATAATGACTTTGACCTGATGATCTGCCCGAAAAAATCCTGCGAAAAGTTTATGCGCAGCGGCCTGACCAGCGGCTGTATTGTTTTGGATATGCAGATGAAAAACGATCTTTTGCTGGACGTGGCCAGTGAGAATTATCCCATTGTCCTTCTGGACCGCTACATAGAAAGTCCTTATATGAAAAGTATTGTGGTGAACAGCTATACGCCCATGGCCGAGCTTGTCCAGGGCGTGATCGAGCGGGGCTACAAGCGGTTTGCCTTCCTGGGCGGTCCGGAAAATACGGACGATAATAAGGAGCGATACCGGGCGTTTATGGACGTTTTGGACAGCAATCATATAAATTTTTCGGGCAAGAATTATTATTCCGGCGACTATCGTCAAAAGTCCGGATATATGGCTGCAAAGATTATGATCCTCAGCGATGAGGTGCCGGACTGTATCGTCTGCGCCAACGATAATATGGCCATCGGCGCCATGAAGGCGCTGAAGGAGGGCGGCTATAAGGTGCCCGACGATGTGGCTGTGACCGGCTTTGATAACAGTGTTTTGGCGGAGCCCATGGGGCTGACCACCGTGGATATTCCGGACTATGAGCGGGGCTATATGGCCGCTCAGTATTTGATCGAAAATATCCGGGGTAACATGGACACCGAGCCATTAAAGATCAGCGCCAAGGTTTTATGGCGTAAAACTGTGGGCCACGGAGACAGCGTTAAAAACCGCCATAAACGATGATTAAATCGCACAAAAATACCACGGACAAAAAATACCATAAGTAGTGATCCAAAACGGATCGTCTGCACATATGCCCCGGCCATTGCCCTGCCTTGCTGAATATTCCGCAATCCAAGCACAATGGCCGGGGCATTTTTTGCGCGCAAGCAACGAGCCATGAACCGGTTGCGCGCAAGCAGCGAGTCGGGATACATAAATGACTGGCTGAAACCGGAATTTTGCGCGCAAAAAGTCGAAAAAAGTAAAAAATAGTAAAATATTAGTAAAATCAAGTATAAGCAAAGTAAAACGAAATGTATATTTCTAACAACAGCGATGCCGTTCAACCTGTTTCTTAGTAATTATTTTTGGCGAAAAGTATCAAAAAGTGGCAACATGAACATGTTTTATGAAAAACATATTGACAATTTGAGCAAAACGCCTTATTATATTGGTATAACGTTTTATAAAATAAACGTACAAAAAAGGAGGAGTTCAAAATGAAGAAAGCACTTAGTGTATTACTCGCAACAGTGATGGTTGCTGGCCTGGCACTGACCGGCTGCGGTGGCGGCGGTGGTGAAACGAAAGCACCCGATACAAAAACACCGGCAGCAACGACTGCACCGGATGCTGGTGAGACAAAAGGCGCAGAGACTGAAGCACCGGCTGCTGATGAAGGCGGTAACAGTGTGGAAGCTGCAAACAAGATTATCATTTTCCAGTCCAAGGTAGAAATCCAGGATGCTCTCCAGGAGTGCGCAGATTTATACAAAGAAGAAACCGGAGTGGAAGTTGAAATCTGGGGAACCACAGGCGACGGTTATTTACAGCAGTTAAAAACCAAGTTAGCAAACAACCAGGGCCCGACCATTTTCAATCAGGGCGGCGGCGCTGAGGTTGAGCAGATCCAGGGTTACTGTGCAGATTTAAGTGACCTGTCATTTATCAGCAGTATTGCTCCTGGTATGACCGACAGCTCTACACTCGACGGTAAAGTTTTAGGTATTCCTTACACCGTAGAAGGCTTTGGTCTTGTTTACAACAAAGACCTCATCGATGCTACAACATTAAAATCCACAGAGGATTTCATTGACGCGATCAAAGAGCAGAAGGCTAACGGCGTAGAAGGCTTTGAATTATCTCAGGAGGACTACTTCCTGATCGGCCATATCTTAAACACACCGTTCGCATTACAGGATGATCCTGAAAAATTCGTAGAAGATGTTGCCGCTGGTACCGTTAAGATGGCAGACAACGCAATCTTCCAGGAATTTGCAGATATGCTCGTATCCATCAGAGAAAACTGCTCCAATCCTCTTGAGAAAAACTATGATGGTGAAGTCGGCGACCTTTGCACAGGCAAAGCAGCTATGATCCATCAGGGTAACTGGTGCGCAAGCATGTTCACAGACTATGGCTTCACAAATGCTGGTCTTGCTCCGCTTCCATTAGCAGAAAACGATAAGCTGGCTGTTGCTGTACCTACATACTGGTCTGTAAACTCCGCAGCTACACCGGAAGAGCAGCAGGCTGGTAAAGACTTCCTTACATGGCTGTATACCTCTGAAACAGGTAAGGATTTCTTATACAACAAGTTCTTATTTATTCCATTAATTGACGGCGACACCAATGAAAACCTCGATGTCCTTTCTGCAGACGTTGCTAAATATGTTGCTGATGGCAAGACCATCGGATGGCCGAACAAGCTGTGGCCGGCAAGTGCTGTAAATGTTTACTTTGCACCTCTGGCTCAGGAATTCTTCACAAGCCAAATGACCGCTGCTGAATTCCTTGAAAAGCTTGATACCGCATATGCAGACGCTGTTGCAAATCAGGGCTGATCGATCAAAATTTTATATGACCTTACCGGTTGATACTTAATGGGAAGACTCTGGCATCATGGGATTGAGATATCTCCGGTGTATGCCGGGGTCTTTCTCTATTAAAGGTATCCACTTTAGAAACGACGGGAGGAAATGAGCGTGAGAGCAAGAAAAAGAAGAGATATTGGCTGGTACTGCCTTTTTGTGCTGCCGCTGGTTGTAGTATTTACGATTATTGTTATTATACCTTTTATTATTGGTATTGTTTATTCATTCTTTAAATGGGACGGCTTGCCGATCAACCCAAAGATTTTTGTGGGATTTTCAAATTACGCCAAGCTGTTTACCGATACACGGTTTATGACATCGGCTCTGCATACACTGATCTTTACGATTGTCGCCGTTGTTTTAATTAACGTGATCGGACTTATATTTGCACTGGTTGTTACTGGTAAGTTAAAAACCCGTAATGTTGCCAGAACGATGTTATTCATGCCGTACCTGATCGGCGGTCTGATTCTCGGTTATATCTGGAAGTTCATCCTTGGCGAGGGCTTCAAGATGATCGGCGAGAATCTTCATTTGGAAAACTTTTTCTTTAACTGGCTGACCGATAAGCATTTTGCCCTTGTGGCATTGATCGTTGTGGCCACGTGGCAGATGGCCGGTTACATTATGATCATCTATATTACCGGTATCCAGGGTATTCCGGATGATGTTATTGAAGCAGCGCAGGTGGATGGCGCAGGCTTCTGGCAGACATTATTTAAAATTAAATTCCCTCTGATCATGCCTTCCTTTACGATTTGTTTATTTATGACATTGTCCAACTGCTTCAAGATTTTCGATACCAACCTTTCGTTGACCAACGGCGGACCGAATAATGCAACAGAAATGTTCGCCATGAATATTTATAATGAAATTTTCAAGCTGAACAATTACGGCTATGGCCAGGCAAAGGCGATCCTGTTCTTTATCGTCGTGGCATGTATCACCCTTGTTCAGGTTACTATCACTAAGAAGAAAGAGGTGACAATGTAATGAAAAAAGCCAGAGGCGTTTTTGCCAATATTATATTAATACTTTTATGCCTGGTTTATCTGTTCCCGGTATACATTATCGTTGTCAACGCATTCAAGAACCGCGCGGAGCTGTATGAAAACATTCTTGCGTTCCCATCCAATTTCTCGTTCCAGTATTTTGCTGAAGCTATGAAAAAGATGGAATTTCTCAATGCACTGAAAAATTCACTGATTGTCACTCTTGTTTCGATCTTCTTTATCATTATCCTGGCTTCCATGTGCGCATGGATGCTGGCCCGCACGGAGCACATGATCATCAGCAAGCTTATTTTTATGATCTTTGTCGCTACCATGCTGATCCCCTTCCAGACATTGATGATGCCTCTGATGCAGGTGCTTGGCTTTGGACGTGATACACTGCATCTTCCGGTGGTGGACTCCCTGGGCGGATTGATCTTCTGTTACATTGGGTTTGGCGCCAGTATGTCGGTGTTTTTGTTCCACGGCTTTGTTAAGTCGGTGCCTGTGGCACTGGAAGAGGCCGCTACCATCGACGGCTGCTCCAAGTTCGGCGTTTTCTGGAGAATTGTATTCCCCATGTTAAAGCCCGTAACCATGACCGTTATTATTCTGGACGTGATCTGGATCTGGAACGATTACCTGCTTCCATCCCTCGTCCTGTCCAGCCGTGCCAACCGTACGATCCCGCTGTCCACAGCCAATTTCTTCGGACAGTTTACAATTCAGTGGAACCTTGCCATGGCAGGTCTGACACTGACCATTATTCCAGTTATTATTTTCTACCTCTGCGCTCAGAAGTATATCATCAAAGGTGTGGCAGCAGGTGCAGTTAAATAGTTACAAAATCGAGTAAAATACAATTATTCAGCAGTGCGCATAAAGCCTAAAACTGCTGAATAATTGCTATCAGGAGGAGAAAATGAACAACGACTTAATCAAAAATAACCTGTTATATGAAATTAATGATCTGAGCCTGGACAATGACGACCTGATCCTGAACGAAACCATTTTCCACAATGCCAATGGTTATATCGGCGTCCGCTCCAATTTCGAGGAAGGCTATAAAGAAGGTTTCGACTCCATTAGAGGTTCCTATATCAATGGCTTTTACGATTTCGCGGAAATGAAGCAGGCCGAAAAGCTGTGCGGGCTCTGCGAAGAAAAGCAGACCATGTTAAATGTTGCCGACCCTCAGGGCATTACGGTGATGTTCGGGAACGAGACGTTTTCCATGTTTGAGGGTGAGGTTGTGGAGAGCAGCCGTTTCCTCAATATGGCCGAAGGCTATACCGGACGCCGCGTTGTATGGTGTTCTCCGGAAGGTAAAAAAGTGGAGATCACAAGCAAACGTATGACAAGCTTTGTATCTCTGCCCCTGTTTACGATTGAATATTCCGTGAAGGCACTGAACTTCAGCTCGGATCTGATTTTTGAATCCAGCCATATCGGCGATGTGAAAAATTATTGCAACCCCAACGACCCCCGTGTGGCCGGCGAAAGCTTCGATCATCTTGTGCCTGTAAGTGCAGACATCGATGACGGGGTGTCCTATATCGTGACCGGGACATCCAAGTCCGGTCTGACGGTATGTACAGCGGTTAAGAATGTGCTTATGAAGGACGGCGCTGTGGAATGCGCAGTAAACGGCCACAAAACGGCCGCTCATATCCGCACCCATATCGACGAAAATGAGACGGTGACACTGGTAAAATACACCGTATTTTCCGATTCCATCCGCCACGAGGACTGCCGCGCCGATGCGGCCCGGGAGATGACAGAGGCACTTGGCGTTTCCCTTGAGGCACATTATGCTGCACAGAAGGCCTATATGGATAATTTCTGGGAGCAGTCCATGCTGGAGATTGAAGGCGATGACGACCTGTGTATTGCCACAAAGTATAATATTTATCAGCTTTTACAGTCCGTAGGTAAGGACGAATACAGCAACATCGCAGCCAAGGGCTTAAGCGGTGAGGGCTATGAGGGCCACTATTTCTGGGATACGGAAATGTACATGCAGCCGTTCTTTACACTGACCAACCCGGAAATTTCCAGAAGCCTTGTTTCGTACCGTTACAGTATTCTGGATGGGGCTCGTGCCAATGCGCGCATCCTCGGCCACAAAAAGGGCGCCCTTTATCCGTGGCGTACCATCATGGGCAAGGAGTGCAGCGGCTACTTCCCATCCGGCTCCGCCCAGTATCATATTGACGGTGATATTGCCTATTCCACCATCGCATATTACCTGGCCACAAAGGATCTGGATTTCATTGCCGAAAAAGGCGCTGAGATCGTTTTTGAAACGGCCCGGCTCTGGATGGATACAGGAAATTATTATCATGGCCAGTTCCATATTAACGATGTGACCGGACCGGATGAATATACATGTATCGTCAACAACAATTATTTTACCAATGCGTCGGCTCAGTACAATCTCCACTGGGCAGTGCGGTTCTACAACCTGTTGAAGGAAGCCGGAAAGCTCTCTGTGGCTGAAAAGATCGGCCTGACAGAGGAAGAAGTGGCTGAATTTGAAAAGGCTGAGAAGAACATGTACCTGCCGTATGATGAGGAGCTGGGGATCAACCCGCAGGATGATTCGTTCCTGCACAAGGAAATGTGGGATTTTGAAAATACACCAAAAGACCATTATCCGCTGCTGCTCCATTATCATCCGCTTTATATTTACAGATATCAGGTCTGCAAGCAGGCAGATACAGTGCTTTCTCATTTCATTTATGAGGATGCACAGGATATCGAGACCATCCGTAAGTCCTTTGCTTACTACGAGAAGGTAACGACACACGACTCCTCCTTGTCCACGTGTATTTACAGTATTGTCGCATCCAAGCTGGGACTTGCGGATAAGGCCTATGCCTATTTTGGAGATTCGGCCAAGCTGGACCTGTTTAATCTTCACCACAATACAAAGGATGGTATCCACACCGCTAACATGGGCGGCAATTATATGGCCATCGTGTACGGCTTTGGCGGTCTGCGCCTGAAAGAAAGCGGCCTGTACTTTGCGCCGTCGCTGCCAAAGCAGTGGAAGAGCTACAAATTTAAGATCAACTACGAGCAGAGCCAGATCCAGGTGGAAGTAAAACCGGAGGAGAGTATTTTCTCGCTGATCCATGGTGATGCAAAAACGATCAATGTGTACGGAAAGGCTTATACGCTGAAAGATACATTGACCGTGCCCATGAATGCCTGACCGGCGAGCCGGTCATAACCAGAAGCCGGACGGCAGTTCCCAGCCGGTCCGGCCTCTTTTTAGTTTGCGCGAAGCAACGAGCCACAAAGGGGAGCTTGCTCACCTTTGCGGCGAGTGCCGCGATCCGGTGGAGCGAAGCGGAACCGGATGCGCGAAGCGGAACCGGATGCGTGGAGCAGAGCAGGACGAACGGAGGAATGACATAATGAAACATATGAGAGCCGGGATCATCGGCTGTGGAGGCATTGCAAACAGTAAGCATATGCCGGCCATAAAAAAACTGGGATTGACAGACCTGGTTGCATTTTGCGACCTGATCGAGGAGAAGGCTGTGGCTGCAAAAGACAAATTCGGCACAGTGGATGCACAAATATTTACAGATTATAAAGAATTATTGAAGATGGAGCTGGACGCTGTTTATGTACTGACTCAAAACCGCGCCCACAGCTATATTACTATAGATGCATTGAATGCAGGGAAAAATGTCCTCTGCGAAAAACCCATGGCAAAAACTTCGGCGGAAGCGAAGGCGATGCTTGACGCGGCCGAAAAAAGTGGTAAAATACTGACCATCGGCTATCAAAACCGCTATCGCCCGGATTCCATTTATTTAAAAAGAGCCTGTGCCAATGGTGATCTGGGGGAAATCTATTATGCCAAAGCCCATGCCATCCGCCGCAGAGCCGTACCCACCTGGGGCGTGTTCCTCAGTGAGGAGGAGCAGGGCGGCGGTCCGCTGATCGATATCGGAACCCATGCGCTGGACCTGACGTTGTGGATGATGGATAATTACAAGCCGGTATCGGTGATGGGCTCTGTCTATAAAAAGCTGGGCGATCAGACGGAAACAGCCAACGCCTGGGGCGATTGGAACCCATCGGAATTTAATGTGGAAGATTCCGCCTTTGGCTATATTAAAATGGCCGACGGAGCGACTGTGATGCTGGAGTCCGCCTGGGCGCTGAACACGCTGGATGTGGATGAGGCTAAAACATCTCTGTGCGGAACTAAGGCCGGCGCGGATATGAAGGACGGGCTGCGCATCAATAAGGTTCAGTATAATAAGCAGGTGGTGGAGCGCCCGGAGCTGGACCCGGAAAAAATCCGTTTCTTTGACGGCTCCGGAGAAGATCCGGACCTGGTTGAGCAGCAGGTGTTTTATAACGCGGTGATGAACGGCGGCGAGGTTGTTGTTAAGCCGGAGCAGGCCTACGTGGTGACGCAGATCCTGGAGGCCATTTATGAATCTGCAAAAACCGGCAGGGCTGTGAATTTCTAAACTAAGAGGAATCGCGCTGATGCGCGAGTAGGTCAACGATTTCCGTTGGAAATCCCTGACAATATTAAGGAGATTATGCGTATGAAAATCGGTGTTTTTAATCCAATAGTACAGGATAAGACTTTTGATGAGGCTTGTGCCTATTTGTCTGCCAAGGGTGTGCAGATGATCGAGATCGGCTGCGGCGGCTATCCGGGAAAGGCTCACTGTGATCCACAGGTGTTGCTCCATGATGACGCGGCGCTGGAAGAATTTAAGGCGACCTTAAAGCGCCATAACCTGGAGATCAGCGCGCTGAGCGCTCACGGCAACATGCTCCATCCAAATAAGGAGATTGCTGCAAAGTTTGATAATGACCTGACGGATGCGATTTTACTGGCGGAAAAGCTGGGCGTTCCTATTGTTAATACATTTTCCGGCTGCCCCGGCGATTGTGAGGAATCCAAACGGCCCAACTGGGTGACCTGTGCGTGGCCCGATGATTTTATGGAGGTTTTGGAGTGGCAGTGGAATGAAAAGCTGATCCCCTACTGGAAGGATAAAGTTGCCTTTGCAAAATCCCACAATGTGCATAAGATCGCACTGGAGCTCCATCCGGGCTTCTGCGTTTATAATACGAAATCTCTGCTGAGACTCAGAGAAGCAGTTGGTCCGGAAATCGGCGCGAATTTTGACCCGAGCCACCTGATCTGGCAGCAGATGGACCCGGTTTTATGTATCCGTGAGCTGGGCAAGGCCGGGGCAATCTTCCATTTCCACGCTAAGGATACGAAGATCGATACATATAACTGCCGGTTAAATGGTGTTCTGGATACAACCCATTATGGCGATATTATTCACCGCTCATGGACGTTCCGCTCTCTTGGCTACGGCAATGATGCGGCTTACTGGAAAGCGATCATGTCGGAGCTGCGGCTGGCCGGCTATGATTATGCGATCAGTATTGAGCATGAGGATCCGCTGATGAGCCCCAATGAAGGCCTGACGAAGACGATTGGAGTGCTGAAGGAATCGCTGATGTTTGAAGAGCTTGGGGAGATTTACTGGGCGTAGGTGTATGCCTGCCGGACAAAATATTTAGTTATGGAGGTTTTTAGGATGGATCGAGCATTTAAGATGGCGATTGTCGGTTTTGGCGGCATGGGAAACTGGCACCGTGAGCTTGTGGAGACGATTGACGGGCTGTCGGTGAAGGGCGTTTTTGATATTGCGAAGGACCGGATGGATTTTGCGGCTTCCCTGGGCCTGGTGGCTTATGAAAGCCTGGAGGCGGTGCTGGCGGATGAGGAGATCGATTTTGTACTTTGCGCGACGCCCAATGATGTGCACAAGGAAGTTGTGATTAGGACGCTGAGTGCGGGAAAATCGGTGGTGTGCGAGAAACCGGCCACGATGAGCTCAAAGGATTTTGAGGAAATGATGGCGGCTCAGGGAACGTCTAAGCTTTTTGTACATCAGAACCGGCGGTGGGATGAGGATTATCTGACGGTGAGAAATATTCTGGATCAGAAGCTTCTGGGCCCGGTGTTTAAGGTAGAGTCCAGAGTCCATGGCTCTAGAGGTATTCCCGGTGACTGGCGCGGTACGCTGGAGCATGGCGGCGGTATGGTGCTGGATTGGGGCGTTCATCTGCTGGATCAGGTGCTCCAGATGTTCCCGGGAAAGATTAAGACGGTCTATACGACGCTGACCCATGTGACCAATGAGATCGTGGATGATGGGTTTACGGTGAATCTTCAGTTTGAAAATGGCCCGCTTGTTGTAGTTGAGGTAGGTACAAGCAACTTCATCAATCTGCCCCGGTGGTATGTGCTGGGCCGGGATGGCTCCGCGGTGATCAAAGACTGGGATTTAAGCGGTGAGGTGGTGTGCATCACTAACTGGGATAAAAATGATGCTGTTCCTGTGAAAACGGCCGCAGGGCTGACAAAGACCATGGCCCCACGCACCGAGGATACGATAAAGACGGTGGAACTGCCTGTCGTTCACAGTGATATCCGCGATCATTACAAAAATGTGATGGATACCATCGCCGGTAAGACGGAGCAGTTGATCAAAAATGAAGAGGTGCTGCGGGTATTGCGGCTGATGGAATGTATGTTTGAATCCGCGGCGAAAAATCAGGTCGTGGACTTTGAATAGAGCGGCACGGGAAAAGCCGGCATATGGCGGGGGCGGCAATACTGAACCCGCATTTACAGATTAGAGCGTGTTTGCAGATTGCCGGAATGAATTTTAAAACACGCCAGGAGGAGGCAGCAGTGATACGTTTAATTACGAGAAGTGATGATGCAGGTTCCAGTCAGGGGGCCAATCAGGCCATGATCCGGGCGGCTGCGCATCCATTTGTAAAAAATATTTCCCTGATGGCCACCGGGGCTTATATCGAAGATGCTGCCCAGGCGCTAAAGGGGAAGAAGCATATTTGCTTCGGCCTGCATTTTACGATGAATGCGGAATGGGATCGGGTAAAATGGGGGCCGGTAAGTTCAGCGGCGAAGGTGGCTTCCCTTGTGGATCGTGACGGATGGTTTTATCCGGACCCGGCGGCCAGCCGCGATGCGGGGGCGCTGATCGAGGATATACATACGGAGTGGTGCAGTCAGTTGGACCGATTGACGAAGCTGGGCTTTGACGTGCGCTACGCGGACACCCATATGTTTCCGGAGCTGGTCTTTGATGGGCTGGCGGATATTATGTCCGGCTGGTACAAAGAAAAAGGTCTGGTGGACCATCGGTATTTTTACCGGATACTGCCGCGGATCGATGATATTTCTAAAACGGACGGTCTTTTTGAGGAAATCATCCGGGAGCAGCCCGACGGCCAGTATTTTTATCTGACCCATCCGGCTGTGAGCACGGAGGATATGTATCTTACGGGAAATAAAACCGCGCCCACGCAGGATATTGTCAATGGGCGGCGCATGGATATGGATTTTATTATTTCGGATAAAACTATGGAAATTTGTGAAAAATACGATGTGCTGCCGATCCGGTATGACGAGGCAGTGGTGTCGGAGGCCGACAGGGATTCGGGCAGTGCATGGCTGGGGGTGTGACGGCGATGGAAAATATGTTTTATAAGACGTATCCGATCGATGCCAACACGTGGCGGATCGAGGATATTTTCGGGGATTATATGTATCTGATCAAAGGACAGTCACAGGCGGCCCTGATCGATACGGGCATGGGCTTTCGCGGACTTGACGATGTGGTCCGCTCCCTGACGGATAAGCCGGTCATTGTGCTAAATACCCACGGCCATGTGGACCATGTGGGGGCCAACGGCGCGTTTGAAAATGTTTATATCCATCCAGCGGACGAAGCGCTTTTAAGACAGCATGGAGGTTCTGCATACAGACAGGAGTGTCTTCCGGAATTTATGGAGGAGATCGGCGCGCGGATTCCGGCCTCAGTCATTGAAGACCTGGTCCATGTCAGCCAGCCGGAGACGCTTTCCTATCTGAGTGATGGCCAGATCATCGACCTGGGCGGACGCTGTCTGGAGGTTATCAGCGTTCCCGGGCATACCCGGGGGTCTGTGTGTTTTTTGGACGCTGCGAATCGGATGCTTTTTTCGGGAGATATGCTCTGCACCATGGGGATCATGCTGAATTTTGACTGTTCCACCACGGTCAGTGCATTTCTGGATTCTATGGAGAAGCTGAAAGCGCACGTGTCCTGCTGTGTCGATGCGGTTTACGGTGGGCATCATGTGGCTCCGATCACCATCGATTATATCGATAAATATATGGAGTGCGGGCACAGACTGCTAAAAAGCAGCGCGGGCGCTGTGGCGGAGCAGGGCGTCTTTGGACAGTTTTGGCGGTATTTTTATGAGGATATCAGCCTGACCTATACAGAGGCTACATTAAAATAAAAGGATCGGGCGGCTGCATTGCTCAGGAAAAATGCGGCGGCCCGATATTTTTGACTGGGCCATTGAATTTACAGCATGTCAGGCATGCCAATAATCCATGAATGTGTGCAGAAAAGTCTATAAAATTGCCCCGCTTAAGTCCGGCTTCATTGGCAATTTTTCATAGAATTACAACTCTGCCCACGATTACGAATTTGAAAAGCCTTGAATAAAATCCCCATATCATGTAATATAATGTTGAGTCTGGATTTTGCTGTGAATTGGATCGGCACCGGAGTGTATCCGGGCGATTCAAATTGCTATGAAACCGCAAAGATGCAGACCTGTGAAAATAAGAGAATGGAGAACGCAATGACGACAGAATTTATACATGAGTTGACTCAGATTGTCGGAGCAAACGCCATAAGATTGAACGAACCTATGAAAAATCATACAACATTCAGGATCGGAGGGCCGGCGGACGTTTTTGTTATCCCGGAAAGCCCGAAAGCTTTGGAACGGGCGGTGGAATGTTGTAAGGCTTATAATATACCATGGCAGATCATTGGAAAAGGGAGTAATCTGCTGGTGGGCGACAAGGGAATCCGGGGCGCTGTTTTCAGGATCTGTCAGACCATGGACAGCGTGACGTTTGAACCCTTAAAGGGAGAGAGCGTGTCGGTGACCGCAGGGGCGGGGATTTTATTATCCCAGTTGGCCCGGAGGGTGGCGGAGGAAGGGCTTTGCGGCTTTGAATTTGCCAGCGGTATCCCGGGCACCTTTGGCGGGGCCATCACCATGAATGCCGGGGCTTACGGCGGGGAGATGAAGCCGCTGATCGTTTACGCGAAGGTGCTCACTCCCGGCGGAGAAATCCTGACTCTGAATCAGTGTGAGCTTTCCATGGGTTACCGGACAAGCATCATACAGAAGAAAGACCTGATCGTCCTGGAGGCTGCCATGGTGCTGCGCAGGGGGGATAAGGCGGAGATTTTGGCACAGATGGCTGAGCTTAACGGCCGACGCCGGGAGAAGCAGCCTCTGGAATATCCCAGTGCCGGAAGTACATTTAAGCGGCCGGAGGGTTACTTTGCCGGAAAGCTGATCCAGGATGCCGGATTGAAGGGCTATCAGTTGGGCGGCGCTCAGATATCCGAAAAGCACAGTGGCTTTGTCATTAATACCGGGGAGGCCACTGCCGACGATGTACTTCAACTGATCCGGCATGTTCAGGCCACTGTGTTGGAGAAATTCGGCGTCACTTTGGAGCCGGAGGTACGGATGATCGGAGAATTTGCAACCGTTTTAAACGACTGAACGGTTACGGATTTTTCTTAAATGAGGTAGATGAAATGCGTTTTGTAATTGTCACCGGCATGAGCGGTGCGGGAAAAACTACGGCTCTTAAAATGCTTGAGGATGCGGGGTATTTTTGTGTGGATAATCTGCCCATACCGCTTATATCCAAGTTCGCCAAAATCCAGGAAAATTCCATGATGACCAAGGTGGCAGTGGGGATCGATATACGCAGCGGTGAAGATCTCCCCCAGCTAACGCCGGTCCTTGAATCCTTTGATGCGGATGATATGCGGTATGAAATTTTATTTCTGGACTGCAATGACCGGGTGCTTGTCAAGCGATTTAAGGAGACGCGGCGTTCCCATCCGTTATCCAAATCCGGGCGGATCGAGGCAGGCATAGCCTCCGAGCGCAGCGCGCTGGATTTTCTGAAGAAGAAAGCGACGTATATTATTGATACGTCCCAGCTATTGACCCGGGAGCTCAAAACGGAGATGAACCGGATTTTTGTAAAAAATGAGAACTATCAGAGCTTTTTTGTGACGATTTTATCCTTTGGGTTTAAGTACGGTATACCAGCAGATGCGGATCTTGTTTTTGATGTGCGGTTTCTGCCCAATCCCTATTATATCGACGAGCTTCGCCCAAAAACTGGCAATGACAAAGAAGTCTCCGACTATGTATTAAAATATAAGGAATCGGGTATCTTTCTTGAGAAGCTGGTGGATATGATCCGCTTTCTGATTCCGAACTATATTAATGAAGGAAAAAATCAGTTGGTCATCGGCATCGGCTGTACCGGCGGCAAGCATCGTTCGGTGACCCTGGCCAATGCCCTGTTTCAGGCGTTGTCGGGCAGCGAATATGGTCTGAAGGTGGAGCACCGGGATATTGAAAAGGACCGCCGTTATAAACCGGCCTGATAATGCCGTCATGGTTCATATGCAAAGGAGTAGGGAAATGTCATTTTCCGCTGTTGTCAAGGATGAGCTGTCAAGACAGCTTTCTCCGGCAAGACATTGCCGGATCGCAGAGATCGCGGCGATTTTATCGATGTGCGGACGGGTGATTTTCGATGAAAATGATCGAATTTCCATAAAAATTCATTCGGAAAGCATTTCTGTCGCAAGAAAGTACTTTACATTATTAAAAAAATCATTTAATATTAATAGCGATGTTTCTGTTCGATGTAACTATTATTTAAAAAAGAGGCGGACATATATCGTATCGGTGACGGAGGACGCTGTTGCAAGGAAGATCCTTTACGCGACCCGGCTGATGACCCCGGATGGGGAAGTCTCGGAGGATTACTCTGTGACTGATCACGTACTTATTCAAAATCCGTGCTGTATGCGGGCTTTCTTACGAGGTTCGTTTTTGGCCGGAGGCTCCGTCAGCGATCCACAGAAGACATATCATTTTGAAATTTCTTGTTCCAGTAACGAAAAAGCGCTTCAACTATCGCAGCTCATGGCTCAGTTTAATATAGAGGGTAAGATCATCCTGAGACAACGGCATTATGTCGTGTATATCAAGGAGGGCTCCCAGATTGTTGATATGCTCAATGTGATGGAGGCTCATAACTCCCTTATGGAGATGGAAAATGTGCGTATTTTAAAAGAGATGCGTAATTCTGTCAACCGGCGGGTGAATTGTGAGACGGCGAATATCAACAAGACTGTTTCTGCGGCTGTAAAGCAGGTTGAGGACATTACACTTATCAGAGATACCATAGGCTTTAGCGAACTTTCGGATGGTCTTAGGGAGATGGCCGGATTACGGCTGGAATATCCGGAGGCCACGCTGGTCGAATTGGGTCAGATGCTCAGTTCCCCTGTGGGGAAATCCGGTGTGAATCATCGTTTGAGGAAGCTGAGCATGATAGCAGAAGAACTTAGGTGTCACGGGCGTTAGGAACGCAAAAAGGAAGGCGAGGTACAAATTATGGTTGCAAAAAAAATTACAATTAAAATCCCTACCGGTTTTGAGGCAAGACCGGTGGCATTGTTGGTTCAGGTGGCTAGCCAGTATGAAAGCAGCATCTATGTTGAAACCGAAAATAAGAAGGTGAATGCAAAAAGTATTATGGGTATGATGAGTCTGGTCATCGATGAGGGTGAAACCGTTGTGATTTCTGCAAACGGCAAGGATGAAGATAAGGCTATTGATAAAATTGAGAAGTATCTCAGTGGGGAAGATACCGGAAAGTGATCCGGAAAACTGGAATAAGAAAAATTGTTTATATAACTGCCGGAGGGAGAATATGCCTTCGGCGGTTTTTTTCGTGGAGCAACGAGCCACGAAGGGGAGCTTGCTCACCTTTGTGGCGACTGCCGCGATCCG
>CABJAM010000006.1:17853-516994 GCA_902363555.1 Lachnospiraceae bacterium
GGGGGGCGGGGCTGTGACCGGCTTGCGGTGAGCTTACTTCGGGATGCACTGCGACTAAGGCTGAAAAGTCCAAAATACAGGGCACCGGGCCAATGTTCATCAAAATTCTTTATGATTTTTGCTGAACTTGGCCCTCAGCTTTGGGCCTTGTAGGCACCAAAGCTGACCCTGTATTTTGGACTTTTCAACCTAAGTCTTAGTTAGCATCCCTGTGTATGCTCACCGCAAGCCGGTCACAGCCCCGCCCCCAAGCTCCACCGCCCCCCGGCCCCGTCAAAAAAATCCACCCCCGCAAAACCGCAGCCCCAACGTTATCTCAGACGCAGGAAAAAAACTTTGTTTCTGACGACGACTTACATGTGTTGAGAGCTGTTCTTTTTTATGAGATGGAGTCCAACATAGCCGCTATCAGCGGCTATATGAATACATATTACAGTTTACAGAGGTCTGAGGCAAGTACGATGTCTGGGGGGCCTGCTGGGGGAGTTTTGTCACTGACCGCCTGGGTTGTTCTGCCGGCTGGCGTTGTCCATAGCCCCTGCATGAAGCATACGGAGGGAAGCTACTGAGGCTTAGGCTGGGAAGTCCGCTTTTTCGGGGCATCTTTGGGATTTCCAGTCCCAAATATGAAGGCCAAGCGAAGAAAGGTTATAAAGAGCTTACTGAGCATTGGCCTGATCCCCGAAAAAGCGGGCTTCCCAGCCTTAGTCGAAGTTGCTTTTCGGAGTCGCTTCATGGCAGGGGCTATGGACAGCGCCAGCCGGCAGAGCAACCCAGGCGGTCAGTGGCGGAGTCTCCGCAGCAGGCCCCCCAGGCATCGTACTTGCCTCAGACCTTCGTAAAACTATAATACGTTTTCAGAAGTTTTTTTGCAAATGTTGGCGAAATGGTTGTGTTGAGGGCAAAGGATAGATTATAATAGATGTAGGTTTTTGTTGACGGCTTTTTTGAAGGACAGGAGAGATTTTTATGACATTGGATGAAATTAAGGCACGTGTAGAGTCTGCTGGCTTTGCACGATATACAGGGATTGAGGTTTTAGAGGCGCATGATGGGATGGCTGTGGGGCGGATCGTGCTGGATGAGCGGCATGTGAATCCCATAGGGTCGATTCATGGCGGATGTATTTTTACGCTGGTGGATACGATCGCAGGTACGGCATTTGTGAGTACTGAGAAGGTTTGCACAACGCTTTCCTCAAATATTGACTTTTTAAACGGGGCGATCGGCTCGAAGGTGCTCACGGCCAGGGCGGAGCCGGCGCGGATCGGGAACCATATTGCGGTTTTTGACGTGCGGGTGACAGATGACCGGGATAAGTTCATTGCCAGAGCTTCGGTGACGTTTTATGTGCTGCGGGATATGGAGGTATAGGAGCTATGAGTTTTACGCATTTGCATGTCCATACGGAGTATAGCTTGCTGGACGGGTCAAATAAGATAAAAGAGCTGATCGCGCGGGTGAAGGAGCTGGGTATGGATAGCGTGGCGATTACGGACCACGGTGTGATGTACGGCGTTATTGATTTTTACCGGGAGGCGAAGAAAAACGGTATCCGCCCGGTCATCGGCTGTGAGGTTTATGTGGCTCCGGGCTCCCGCTTTAATAAGGAAGGCCGGGATGACAACCGGTATTATCATCTGGTACTGCTGGCTGAAAATGATATCGGCTATCACAATCTGATGAAGATTGTTTCCAGAGGTTTTACCGAGGGCTTTTACTATAAGCCGAGGGTGGATAAGGAGCTGCTGCGGGAGTACAGCGAGGGGATCATTGCCCTGAGCGCCTGTCTGGCCGGTGAGGTACAGAGCTACATTGTTAAAGGCTTTTATGAGGAGGCTGTGAAGGCGGCGCTGGAATTGCAGGACATTTTCGGCAAGGGGAACTTTTTCCTGGAGCTTCAGGATCATGGGATTCCCGAGCAGCGGACAGTGAACCAGTCGCTGCTGCGGATGAACCGGGAGACCGGGATCGATCTGGTAGCCACCAATGATATTCATTATACTTACGCGGAGGATGCCCAGGCCCACGATATTTTGCTGTGTATCCAGACAGGCAAGAAGGTGGCCGATGAGAACCGTATGCGCTACGAGGGCGGCCAATACTACATCAAGTCTGAGGACGAGATGAAGGAGCTATTTCCCTATGCCCTGGAGGCGCTGGAAAATACCCACAAGATCGCCCAGCGGTGTGAGGTGGAGATCACCTTCGGCGAGTACAAGCTGCCCCATTTTCCTGTGCCGGAGGGGTATGATGCGTGGAGCTATCTCCAGAAGATTACCATGGATGGCTTTAAGCGCCGGTATCCCGATGAGCCGGAGGATTTGAAGGAGCGTCTGGACTACGAGTTAAACGTGATCCATTCCATGGGCTTTGTGGATTATTTCCTTATTGTGTGGGATTTTATAAAGTATGCCAGGGATCACGGGATCATCGTAGGACCGGGCCGTGGCTCCGCTGCCGGAAGTATCGTGTCCTATTGCCTGGAGATCACAAAGCTGGACCCGATCAAGTACAGTCTGCTGTTTGAGCGTTTCCTGAACCCGAACCGTGTGACCATGCCGGATATTGACGTGGATTTCTGTTTTGAGCGGCGCCAGGAGGTTATCGATTATGTTGTGAGCAAATACGGCAAGGACCGGGTGGTGCAGATCGTCACATTCGGTACGCTGGCGGCCCGCGGTGTCATCCGCGATGTGGGCCGGGCGCTGGATCTGCCCTATTCCCAGGTGGATGTGGTGGCGAAGATGATCCCCACGGAGCTGGGAATCACCATCGATAAGGCGTTGAAGCAAAATCCCGAGCTGCGCAGCGCCTATGAGTCGGACGAGCAGATACACTACCTGATCGACATGGCTAAACGGCTGGAGGGATTGCCGCGGCACACGTCCATGCACGCGGCCGGCGTTGTCATCAGCCCCAAGGCGGTGGACGAGTATGTGCCCCTCTCAAGAGGCGCTGATGATGCCATAACGACCCAGTTTACCATGACGACGCTGGAGGAGCTGGGGCTTTTGAAAATGGACTTCCTCGGGCTGCGTACGCTCACAGTGATCCAGAACGCGGAGAAGCTGATCAACCGCAGGCCCGGCGTTCATCTGGATATCGATAACATTGATTATGCCGATAAAAATGTTTACGAGCTGATCAGCTCCGGTAAATGTGATGGTATATTCCAGCTTGAAAGTTCAGGTATGAAGAACTTTATGAAGGAGTTAAAGCCGGCCAATCTGGAGGATATCATTGCCGGTATTTCCCTTTACCGACCCGGACCAATGGATTTCATACCCAAGTATATCCGGGGAAAGAATGACCAGGACAGCATCCGCTATGACTGTCCGCAGTTGGAGGCGATTTTGGCGCCCACCTACGGCTGTATCGTCTATCAGGAGCAGGTTATGCAGATCGTTATGGAGCTGGCCGGCTATGACCTGGGCCGAAGCGATCTGGTGCGCCGTGCCATGTCTAAGAAAAAGGCCGATGTTATGGCCAGAGAGCGGGAATATTTTGTTTACGGAAATGAAGAGCTGAATGTGCCTGGATGTATAAAAAACGGTATTGATGAGAAAACTGCCAATAAGATATTTGATGAAATGACGGATTTTGCCAAATATGCTTTTAATAAATCCCATGCGGCCGCGTATACGATCGTTTCCTATCAGACCGCCTGGCTGAAATGCTATTACCCTGTGGAATTTATGGCGGCGCTTATGACGTCCGTTATTGAAAATTCTTCCAAGGTCGCCGAGTATATTATGTCCTGCCGTCAGATGAATATCCAGATCCTGCCGCCGGATATTAATGAAGGGGAAAGCTCATTTTCCGTATCCGACGGGAAGATCCGCTATGGCCTTTCAGCCATAAAGAGCCTTGGAAAGCCGGTGATCGAAGCGATCGTGGCTGAGCGGGAAATCGGCGGACACTATAAGAGCCTGAAGGATTTCTGTGAGCGGCTCACCGGTAAGGAGGTCAATAAGCGGACCATTGAAAACTTTATCAAGGCCGGCGCTTTCGACAGTCTGGGGGCCACAAGGCGTCAGCAGATGATGGTTTACGCCCAGGTGCTCGATCAGGTAAATATGGAAAAGAAAAAGTCCATGACCGGCCAGATGTCCTTGTTTGATTTTGTCAGTGAGGATGTGAAGCAGGCCTTTGAGGTCCGCTATCCGGATGTGGGTGAGTATGACCGGGAGACGCTGCTGGCCTATGAGAAGGAAGTGCTGGGCGTATATATCAGCGGACATCCGCTGGAGGAATTTGAGGCGGCCTGGCGCAAAAACATTACGGCGCTGACTTCGGATTTTTATGATGACGATGAGGCTGGCGCGCTGAAAGTTAAGGATGGGCAGAACGTTATTGTCGGCGGCATGATCACTGGAAAGACCGTAAAGACCACAAAGACGAACCAGCTCATGGCGTTTATAACGCTGGAGGATCTGGTAGGGTCTGTGGAGATTATTGTTTTCCCGAGAGATTATGAGAAAAACAGAGAATATCTCAATGAGGAAAATAAAATCTATGTGAAGGGCCGGGTCAGCGCCAGTGAGGATACCCAGGCAAAGCTGATTTGTGAAAAAATTGTCGCATTTTCGCAGATTCCAAAGGAGGTCTGGATAAGATTTCCGGATAAGGACAGCTTCCTTGCCGTCGAGGGTAAGGTGTTTGAAAGCATTGAAAACAGCGACGGAAATGACCGGGTGGTCATCTTCTGCCAGAAGGAGAAGGCGGTCAAGCGTCTGCCTCCGATCTATAATATTGAGGCTGATGACGAAATGCTCCGTCGATTGGGTGAGACTTTTGGCGCCGAAAATATTAAAATTCAGCAAAATGCCTTGAAAATGTCTTAAATATATATTAGAATAGACGTGATTTGTTTTATTGAAGGCCATGCACAGCAGGGGCAAGGTGGGTATGGCCGGGTTCCAAAAAAATGGATCATAATTACAATTCAGTGAGAGAGAATGAGCAGGCATTATTGATAAAAAAATGACAAGTTGGAGGTTGACGTCATGAGCGAGAATAAAATTAAGACGATCGGTGTTTTGACCAGCGGCGGCGACGCGCCGGGGATGAATGCGGCAGTGCGTGCGGTTGTACGTACGGCGATTGCCTATGGCTGTGAAGTAAAGGGCATACAGAAAGGTTTTTCCGGGCTGTTGGATGAGGAGATCATAGACCTTTCAGCCGGGAGTGTTTCCGATATATTGAGCCGCGGCGGTACATTTTTATACACCGCACGCTGTCCGGAGTTTAAGACGCTGGAGGGGCAGCAGCAGGGCGCAGATGTGTGCCGTAAGTATGGGATTGACGGCGTGGTTGTCATCGGCGGCGACGGGTCCTTCCAGGGGGCGCAGAAGCTGGCAAATCTTGGGATCAACACGATCGGTATCCCGGGCACCATCGACCTGGATATCGCCTGTACAGAGTACACCATCGGCTTTGATACGGCGGTAAATACGGCCATGGAAGCCATTGACAAGGTCCGCGATACATCCACATCCCACGAGCGGTGCAGTATTATCGAGGTTATGGGCCGCAATGCCGGTTATATTGCCCTGTGGTGCGGTATTGCCAACGGTGCGGAGGATATCCTCCTGCCGGAGATTTATAATTACGATGAGGCTGCCATTATTGATAATATTATCAAAAACAGAAAGCGCGGGAAAAAGCATCATATCGTTATTAACGCTGAGGGCGTCGGCCATTCCACAAGCATGGCTAAAAGGATCGAGGCGGCTACTGGGATCGAGACACGTGCGACGATCCTGGGCCATCTGCAAAGAGGCGGAAGCCCCACGGCCAAGGACCGCGTTTATGCATCCATCATGGGCGCTTATGCCGTAGATGCGCTCATGGCCGGAAAGTCCAACCGTGTTGTGGCTTACAAGCACGGCGAGTATGTGGATTATGATATCGATGAAGCTCTGGCAATGCAGAAGGACATCGATCCGTTCCAGTACAGTGTTGCGAAGATATTGTCCATTTAAAACGACGGTGCAGGTCTGTATTTACAGGAACTTGCTTAATGCTGTAAAATAAAAAAGATAAAGGCGGAAGCGCGTGCTGTTGGGGCCGGCGCCTCCGCCTTTTTTACAAAGACTAAATTAGGAGGAAATTATGATCAGCAGCTTATCAAATCCCCAGATGAAGCATATTGTCCAGCTTCAAAAAAAATCCAGGTACCGCAATGAGCAGCGGCAGTTTGTGGCCGAGGGGCAGCGGATGGTTTTGGAAACGCCGGAGGATCTGCTTGTGAAGGTTTATATCAGCGAGGACTTTGCACCGGAGCCGGAGGCTGCCGGGTGGATTCGCGCTCACAGCCGTGAGGTCGTTTCATCGAAGGTGTTTAAGGAGCTTTCTCAGACTCAGACGCCCCAGGGGATTTTAGCTGTGGTGCGCATGGCGGAGCGGGATCTGAAACATATTTTAAAAGGGCGCACGTTCCTTTTGCTGGAAACGCTTCAGGACCCAGGAAATCTGGGCACGATCCTGCGCACGGCGGAGGGGGCCGGTGTGGACGGCGTGATTTTAAACCGGACCTGCGTGGATATTTATAATCCAAAGGTGGTGCGCTCCACGATGGGCTCGCTTTACAGGGTGCCTTTTGTTTATGTGGATGACCTGGGAGCCACCATAGGGCAGATGAAGGCCGGCGGCATACGCCTGTTTGCGGCCCATCTGAGGGGAAAGAAAAATTACTATGATGCGGATTTTACCGGCCGGTGCGGTTTTATCATCGGGAATGAGGCCAATGGCATTACAGATGAGACGGCGGCGCTGGCGACAGAATATGTGCGCATCCCCATGGCCGGTAAGCTGGAATCGCTCAATGCGGCCATGGCGGCAGGGATACTTATGTATGAATCGGCGCGTCAGCGGTCAAAATATTAATGCCAATGCGAAAGCTGCCAACATTGTGATTGTTTTGCATTATATTCCGTGATATAATAAACACAAATAGTGAGCGGTCCAAAGACATCCGCAAACTATAGATAAGCATTCAACCCGAAAAGAAGGAGGGGTTTTTATGATTGCGATAGGCTGGTTAATTGCCATGGCTGTGCTGTTGGTGATCGAGATCGCCACACTGGGGCTGACGACCATATGGTTTGCCGCAGGCGCGCTGGTAGCATTTATTGTTGCTATTTTTGGGCTGCCTTTGTGGCTGCAGATCACGCTGTTTATCACGGTGTCACTGGTGCTTTTACTGTGTACGCGGCCGCTTGCGACGCGCTATTTAAACTCCAGAACGACTAAGACGAACGCCGAAAGCCTTGTGGGAAAAACGGCGAGGGTCACTGCCGGAATTGATAATATTCAATCCAAAGGTCAGGTCGTGATCGGTGGTATGGAGTGGACCGCCCGGTCCACAGATGACGCTGTGCTTATTCCCGAGGGGGCTCTTGTGACTATCGAGGGAATCAGCGGTGTTAAACTTATTGTGACAGAAAAAAAGGAGGGTACAGAAAATGAGTAATATGATTTATCTTCTCGCGGCAGGTACGAGTATACCTGCGATCATCGGTATTGTCGTTCTTATTTTGGTTGTGCTGCTGCTGGTAACATCCTGCTTTAAGATCGTTCCCCAGGCGCACGCCTATGTTGTGGAACGTCTGGGCGCTTATCAGAGCACCTGGTCTGTTGGTTTTCACTTAAAAGTTCCGGTGATCGATAAGATTGCCAAAAAAGTGATGCTCAAAGAGCAGGTTGTGGATTTTGCACCGCAGCCGGTAATTACAAAGGATAACGTAACGATGCGTATTGATACGGTCGTTTTCTATCAGATCACCGACCCGAAGCTTTACAGCTACGGTGTTCAGAATCCGATCATGGCCATTGAAAATCTGACAGCGACCACACTGCGTAATATTATCGGTGATCTGGAGCTGGATGAGACGCTCACCTCCCGTGAGATCATCAATGCGAAGATGCGCGCCACACTGGATGAAGCCACCGACCCATGGGGCATTAAGGTCAACCGTGTGGAGCTTAAAAATATCATTCCTCCGGCTGTGATCCAGGATGCCATGGAGAAACAGATGAAGGCCGAGCGTGAGCGCCGTGAGACGATCCTCATCGCCGAGGGCGAGAAGCGTTCCGCTATCTTAAAGGCTGAAGGTCATAAGGAGTCTGTGATCTTACAGGCCGAGGCCGATAAGCAGTCCGCTATTTTACGTGCAGAGGCTGTGAAGGAAGCGAAAATCCGTGAGGCTGAAGGTGAGGCCGAGGCCATTAAGAAGGTGCAGCAGGCCAATGCCGATGGTATCCGTTTCCTCAAGGATGCCGGCGCTGATGCCGCCGTATTGCAGATCAAGAGCCTGGAAGCCTTTGAGAAAGCTGCGGATGGCAAGGCTACGAAGATCATTATCCCTTCGGAGATCCAGGGGATGGCTGGACTTGTGAAGTCCGCCGCAGAGGTATTTAAGGACGATGCTCCGGCCTGATGGCGCGGAAATAGAAGGCTTTCCGGGGATTATCGCAATTTATTTTGCGGTAACCCGGAAGGCCTTATTTTATACAGGGGAGAGGAATCAAAGGTGGGGAAGTTTCTCAGTCGCAGGTCCATTACTGTCTGGATCGTAATTATCTTTATATGTATTATTTTTCCGATGAACATTTTACTCATATCCAGTACTCAAAGCTATATGGATGCTTTGGAGACACAGACGGTGGATTCGTGCAAAAGTATTATGGAAGTGTATATGATGCAGCTGGACAGCCAGGCAGAGATGATGGAATGGTTTGGCGGACAGAGGGCATACTCGGTTGTCAAAAAGGGTGTATGGATTAACTACGATAAAGCAAAATAAAGTGTAAACTATGTGTAACAGTTCGGCCTTTATGAACTGTTACACTAAAACAAAGCATTCGTCGACTTTAAAATGCGGAATGACAACTTCCGCGACCTGGCAAAGTCGAAATGCGTCGATGGGTTTCTGTTGCCGTCGATACTCTTCTGTGCTATGATGAATATCATCTGAATTTACGAAAAGGGTGTATTCATTTCTTGTTTTAATATCTGTAGGAGCATTTCTTTATAAAATTCATAATTTCCTTCTATAATTATTCATTCTTTGATTTACAAAAGACAGTCATTATAAATAATACCTTTGTGACATGGATTTAAAGCCGCCAGGCACAATCATGTCCGTTTACTCACTATAAAAGGGATAAGGTTAGCGGGCCTGACTGCCTGCTTGTGAATAGTAAACATAGGAGATTAAAGGAACGTATTGTAAATTTATGAGTAATTGTATATACTAAAAAGGAGAATGATATGAAAGATGTTAAATTACAGTGGCATCCGGCACTTGATGCGGCGCTTCAGATTGAGCTGGAGGAAAATTTATCGGACCTTATCTTTGATGCAGAGCATCTTCTTAGTAAAAAACCAATGCAGATCGACCTGTTGATTATAAAGAAAAGGTCAGATGTACATATTCATAAAAATATTGGTCATATATTTAAAGGCCATAATATTATTGAATATAAATCACCGGAGGATTATCTGAGTACGAATGATTATTATAAGATACTGGGTTATGCCTGTTTTTATGTGGCGGATACAGAGACAGTGGGAAATATAAATCCAAACGATGTTACAATCACCTTCATTTGCAGCCACTATCCGTATAAAATGGTCAGACATATGCAGGAGGTCAGGAAAGCTGCTGTTTCCCGGTATGATAATGGAATATACTATTTTCAGGGAGATATATTCAGCATACAGTTGATCATAACGGGTCAGTTATCTAAGACAGTAAACTATTGGCTGCAAAGTCTCAGAAATGACCTAAAGGCGGGAGGAGAAATCCGGGAGCTTATAGCAAGATATGAGAAGAAAAGGACATCTCCCAGGTATCAGGCACTTGTTGATGTGATTTTGAGAGCTAATTGGGAAGAAGTGGAGGTAGAACGGGAAATGTGTGATGCATTAAGAGAATTATTTGCTGATGAATTGAAGGAGTCCGAAGAAAAAGGGGCAGAGCGTGTTTTACAGCTTACAAAATTACTGTTGAATGATAATCGAATGGAGGATCTGAAAAAGGCGGCAGACAGCCCTGAGTTTTGCGCACGTCTTATGGAGGAATATCATATTTAAGATATGCTTGCATAAATATACATAAAATTGTGCATAAAATTACAAAAAGGGTATTGACGTTTTGAATTCATTGTGCTAGTGTATATTTATTCACAAACGAGAGAGGATGACCATCATGGATCTTAAAGGAAGAAGCTTTTTAACTCTGAAAGATTTCACCCCGGAGGAAATTGGCTATTTAATAGATTTGGCCGCAGATTTAAAGGCTAAGAAAAAACAGGGGATTACAGGAAACAGTTTGAAGGGTAAAAATATTGCCCTGATTTTTGAAAAACCATCGACGCGGACGCGGTGTGCATTTTCCGTGGCCTGTAACGATGAGGGCGGATACCATGAATATTTAAGCAGTAATGAAATCCAGCTTGGTAAAAAGGAGAGCGTGGAGGATACGGCCAGGGTGCTGGGAAGAATGTTTGACGGTATTGAGTTTCGCGGGTTTTCGCATAAGCATGTGGAGCTTTTAGCTCAGTATTCCGGTGTGCCTGTCTGGAACGGATTGACCGATGAATATCATCCGACTCAGATATTGGCGGATTTTCTTACATTAAAGGAGCATTTCGGTTATTTAAAGGGCCTGAATTTCGTATTTGTTGGTGATGGCCGCAATAATATGTCCAATAGTCTGATGATTGGCTGTGGGAAGATGGGCGTCAACTGTACGATCATAGCCCCCAAATCCCTGTGGCCGGATGAGGAGCTGGTGGAGCTGAGCCGGACCTATGCTAAGGAGGCCGGAAGTACAGTCGTGGTGACCGAGGATATGGCTGCCGTAGAGGGCGCTGACTGTATTTACACTGATGTGTGGTGCTCCATGGGTGAGGAGGATAAGGCTGCGGAGCGTGTGGCTCTGCTTAAACCCTATCAGGTGAATGCCGGTGTGATGGCTGCAACGAAAAAGGCCACGACGAAATTCATGCATTGTCTGCCCGCAGTAAAGGGAAATGAGGTCACAGAAGATGTTTTTGAATCGGAGTGCAGTATCGTCTTTGATGAGGCTGAAAACCGGATGCACACGATCAAGGCTGTGATGGTGGCTACTTTGGGGCAGTAATGTCCTTATTAATAAAAATGATGTGCTTCGGCGCTGTCGCTCACTGTGTGGGTGGCGGCCGCCGAAGCTTTTTTGCGCGAAGCAACGAGCCACAAAGGGGAGCTGGCTCACCTTTGCGGCGACTGCCGTGACCTGCCGGAGCGAAGCGGAGGTGGGTGCGCGAAGCAACGAGCCACAAAGGGGAGCTGGCTCACCTTTGTGACGACTGCCGCGACCCGTCGAAGCGAAGCGGAGACGGGTGCGCGATCCGCCGATACCGCGCACGGGAACCTTTCCTTTTTTCCATAAGAAAAGGATTGATTTTTGAGGAATGGTAATGTAAGATGATTAGCAGGGTATATTTTGTACAGCCTGACCTTTGTACAGGATATATTATCAGGTAACTGTTCTCCTCTATGAATGGTTGCCCTATTGGAACGAAA
This sequence comes from Lachnospiraceae bacterium, assembly GCA_902363555.1. Classification (GTDB taxonomy): domain Bacteria; phylum Bacillota; class Clostridia; order Lachnospirales; family Lachnospiraceae; genus Catenibacillus. The sequence goes on from CABJAM010000006.1 coordinate 29,429, forward strand.
CCTTTTGGGAGGCATTGGTGTGAAAGAACAGATTCTTAAAGTATTATATGAAAGTGATGGCTTTGTTTCCGGGCAGGAGCTATGCGACCGGCTGGGCGTATCGCGGACGGCCGTCTGGAAGGTGATCAATCAGCTCAAGGACGAGGGGTACGAAATTGAATCGGTAAACCGGAAGGGGTATTGTCTGTCGAAAGCTCCGGATGTGCTCTCGGAGGCGGAAATCGCCAGTCAGATGAAGACTGAGCATTTTGGAAGAAATATATGCTATTATAATGAAGTCGGCTCTACAAATAATCAGGCGAAGCTGCTGGCCGAGCAGGGTGCGGTCCATGGAACTTTAGTGGTCGCTGAGATCCAAAACGCCGGAAAAGGCCGCCGGGGCCGTCAGTGGTCGTCACCGGCGGGGCTTGGCGCCTGGATGAGCGTGATCATGCGCCCTAAGCTGCTGCCGGTGGACGCCTCTATGCTGACGCTTTTGGCCGGAATGGCGGTGACGGATGCGGTGAACAGCTTTGGCATCCACAGTCAGATCAAATGGCCCAATGATATTGTTATTGATGGCAGGAAAATCTGCGGTATTTTAACGGAGATGAGTACGGAGCTGGAATATATTAATTACGTGGTGACCGGTATCGGGGTCAATGTCCATAACCGGGAATTTCCCGAGGGGATCGCCCAGGTGGCGACATCGCTGGATCTGGCGGCCGGTTCTATGACCTCAAATATACACCGCAGTACACTGATCGCCAGGATTATGAAGGCGTTTGAAGGATATTATGAGACTTTTGTGAAGGAAAAAAGTCTGGCGTTTATTCGTGAAGAATATAATAAACGCCTTGTGAATTTTGAAAAAGAAGTGTATATTCTTGAAAAAGATAAGAAACGCAGCGGCCTTTGCTTAGGAATCGATGATAGTGGCTGCCTGATCGCGGTCATTGACGGGCAGGAGGAGCATATCGTGTCCGGTGAGGTTTCTGTACGCGGCGTTTTGGGATATGTCTGAGAGGAAGTGCGCAAAAAGAGGTATCGCGCTGATGCGCGAACAGGTCAACGATTTCCGCTGGGAAATCCTCGACAGGGTATACGCGCGAGTCAGTGATTTCCGAAGGAAAATCACTGACAAAGTATTATGGAGGAAGTGACGTTTATGTATCAGGAAAATGTTGTGCTGTGCGGTTCCAGCGCTTATGAGAAAAAGTTTTACTTTAATGAAGATTTTTCCACATTGCCGGAGAGTGTCCGGGCGGAGCTGCAGGTGATCTGTGTGCTGTTTACCGAGGATGTGGGCGGCGTTTTGACACTGGAATATGACGATGACGGGAATCTGGATCTGAAGGTTTCTGTGGATGAAAATGATCTGCTTTTTGATGAAATTGGCAGCGCGTTAAAGATCAAGCAGTTACAAAATGATAAACGGGAGCTTTTTGAAGCTCTGGAAATGTACTATAAGGTATTTTTCCTCGGTGAGGAATACGACGGCGAGCTGGAGGATTCCGGATTGTTTGGCGAGGAAGATGATGAGGAGGAGCTCTGATGATCATTGTATTTGATGTGGGAAACACAAATATTACCATAGGAATGTTCTGTCAGGAGAAAATCGTGGGCACCTACCGGATGACCACACAGATGTCTCGGACGTCCGATGAATTTGGCGTACTCATACGGGAGTTTCTGACCGGCGCCGGATTTGGTGTCAAGGATGTGGAGGATGTGATCATTGCCTCTGTTGTTCCGAATATCATGTACTCGCTCACCAGCGCGATCAAGAAGTATTTTAATGTGACGCCGATCATTGTCGGACCGGGTGTAAAGACCGGGATACGGCTGGGGGCTGAAAATCCAAAGGAAGTGGGCGCGGACCTGATCGTGGACGCGGTGGCTGCCAAGGAGCTGTACGGCGGTCCGTCCATTGTCATCGATTTCGGCACTGCGACGACGTATGAACTGGTGCTGGCGGACGGAACACTGGATTCTGTGGTCATCTGTCCGGGTATCCGCATCAGCGTGGACGCCCTGTTTGCTGGAACCGCTAAAATACCGGATATCGAGATACGCAAGCCCAAATCGATCCTGGCCAAGGAGACGACGGCGTGCTTTCAGGCAGGTATTGTTTATGGAACGATAGGCCAGGTGGAATATATCGTCACAAAAATGATCGAGGAATCCGGACTGAAGAATGTAAAGGTTATCGCCACCGGCGGTCTGGGCCGGATGATCGCAAAGGAAACCGATAAGATCGATATTTACGATAATCTGTTGACGCTTCAGGGCCTGCGGCTCATTCGGAACCGCTGCCGGGGGATTGAAAAATGAAACTTAAAATAGGAAATGTGACACTGGATAATCATTTGGTTCTGGCGCCAATGGCAGGGGTAACCGACCTGCCATTTCGTCTGCTGTGCAAGGAGCAGGGCTGTGGTCTGGTAGTTACGGAAATGGTCAGCGCCAAGGCCATTTATTATGATAATAAAAATACGGCGCCGCTGATGGAAATTTCTGAAAAGGAACGGCCGGCCTCCCTCCAGCTTTTTGGCAGTGAGCCGGAGCTTATGGGCGAGATGGCAAAAAAAATAGAGGACCAGCCTTTTGACATTCTGGATATAAATATGGGCTGCCCGGTACCCAAGGTGGTCAATAACGGCGAGGGCAGCGCGCTGATGAAGGACCCGGTGCTGGCCGGGAAGATTATTGAGTCTATTGTGAAATCTATCCACAAGCCGGTGACGGTGAAAATCCGCAAGGGCTTTGATATGAACAGCGTCAATGCGGTGGAAATAGCCCGGGTAGCCCAGGAGAGCGGCGCCAGCGCCGTGGCCGTTCACGGACGGACCCGTTCGCAGTATTACAGCGGCAGAGCTGATTGGGATATCATCCGTCAGGTCAAGGAAGCGGTGGATATCCCGGTCATCGGAAACGGAGATATTTTCCAGCCGGAGGATGCCAAAAAAATGGTGGAAATGACCGGCTGTGACGGTGTGATGGTCGGCCGTGGGGCGCAGGGCAATCCGTGGCTGTTTTCGCGGATACTTCATTATGAGAAAACTGGCGTGGTGCTTCCAAGGCCGGATGTTTCCGCTGTGGTGCAGATGATTTTACGCCATGCGCAGATGCTTATGGACTACAAGGGCGAATATCTGGGAATCCGGGAGATGCGCAAGCACATCGGCTGGTATACGGCCGGATATGCAAATTCTTCCAGGCTGCGCCAGAGAGCCAACCATGTGGAAAGCTTTAAGGATCTGAGCGCGCTGCTGGAGGAATACCTGCAAATGGAGGAAGCCAGAGGATTATAAATGGAAATGGCGTTACTGTTCACACCCACGCCACTCACTACGCTGAGTGGCTGGGAATGGAGTGTAAATTTGGCCAATGAGCCGGCCCCCCCTCGCCGCAGGCGACTTCAAATGGGCCGGCGACGTTACTGTTTACTGGCCTGCCAGTAAACAGTGGCCAAAATCCCCGCGGAAATTGTTGACATCGATATTTCAATACGCTATAATACTAAGAATGTATGAAGCTGGGCATTAAATTTTGTTAAGGAAGGAATCATGTGATTATGGCTGAAACAAAGAAAAATATATTGACCTTCGCAGGTCTGAAGGCATTGGAAGACGAATTATTTGACTTAAAGGTAAACCGCCGCAGAGAGGTGGCGCAGAAGATTAAAGAGGCCAGAGAGCAGGGCGACTTATCAGAGAATGCTGAGTACGATGCTGCCAAAGACGAGCAGAGAGATATCGAAGCCCGTATCGAGGAGCTGGAAAAGCTGCTCAAAAATGTGGAAGTTATTGACGAGGATGAGGTTGAGCTGGATAAGATCAGCATCGGCTGCCGTGTCAAGCTGTACGATGCAGAATTTGACGAGGATGTGGAATACTATATTGTAGGTTCCACCGAAGCTGACAGCTTAAAAGGCAAGATTTCCAATGAATCTCCGGTGGGCGCCGCACTGATCGGCCGCAAGATCGGTGAAACTGTGGAAGTCGAAACTCAGGCCGGAACGATTATTTATAAGATACTTGAAATTCAGAGAGCAAACTAAAGGAGCGATTAAAAGTGGCAGAAGAAAAGAACAATGCGCAGGGCAGAGGTAATGCGCAGGCAAAAAATGGCGCGCAGCAGGACATGAACCAGCTGTTACAGATTCGCCGCGACAAGCTGAGCCAGCTTGTGGAGGACGGCAGGAATCCTTTTGAAATCACAAAATATGATGTAACTCACCATACGACCGATGTCAAAGAACAGTATGAAGAACTGGAAGGAAAAGAAGTTTCCGTTGCAGGACGTCTTATGTCTAAACGTGTCATGGGTAAGGCTTCCTTCTGTCATATTCAGGATTTAAAAGGAACGATCCAGGTTTATGTGGCCAGAGACGATCTTGGTGAGGATGCCTACAAAGAGTTCAAAAAGTACGACATCGGTGATATCGTAGGTGTTCAGGGCTTTGTATTTACCACAAAGACCGGTGAAAAATCCATCCATGCCAAGGCGATGACTCTGATGACAAAGAGCCTTCAGATCCTTCCTGAAAAGTTCCATGGACTTACAAATACAGATATCCGCTATCGCCAGAGATATGTGGATCTGATTATGAATCCGGAGGTTAAGGAGACATTTATCAAGCGTTCCCAGATCATTAAGGAAATCCGTAATTTCCTGGACGGCCGTGGGTTTATCGAGGTGGAGACACCGATGCTCGTATCCAATGCCGGCGGTGCTGCTGCCCGTCCGTTTGAGACCCATTACAACGCCCTGGATGAAGATGTGAAGCTGCGTATTTCTCTGGAATTGTACTTAAAGCGTCTGATCGTGGGCGGCCTTGAGCGCGTTTATGAGATTGGCCGCGTTTTCCGTAATGAAGGTGTGGATACCCGCCATAATCCGGAATTTACCCTGATGGAGCTGTACCAGGCGTTTACCGATTATGAGGGCATGATGGAGCTGACCGAGAGCATGTACCGCTACGTGGCTGAGAAGGTCTGCGGCAGTGCCGTGCTTTCTTACAATGGTACTGTGATCGATATGTCCAAACCATTTGAACGTATTACGATGATCGATGCCGTGAAGAAGTATGCCGGTGTTGATTTTAATGAAGTTAAATCCGATGAGGAAGCAAAGGCTCTGGCAAAAGAGCACCATGTGGAATTTGAGGACCGCCATAAAAAGGGCGATATTATCAGCCTTTTCTTTGAGGAATTTTGCGAGGATAAGATGATCCAGCCCACGTTTGTTATGGATCATCCTATTGAGATTTCGCCGTTGACGAAGAAGAAACCGGATAATCCAGAGCTGGTGGAGCGCTTCGAGCTGTTTATTTACGGCCGTGAGATGGCCAACGCTTATTCCGAGCTTAATGACCCCATCGATCAGCGCGAACGCTTTGCGGCTCAGGAAGAGCTGTTTGCGGCCGGCGATGAGGAAGCGAACCATACAGATGAGGATTTCCTCAACGCATTGGAGATCGGTATGCCTCCTACAGGCGGTATTGGGTATGGTATCGACCGTCTTGTAATGCTGCTGACAGACTCTCAGGCGATTCGGGATGTCCTGCTGTTCCCGACAATGAAGCCCATCGACAAATAAACCCAGTAAAATCAAGGGTTTGCGGCTCCTCAAATCCGAGTTGACAACAAATTGACAACAATTTTTCGTATAAATACGAAGAATTACGACGCAGAATGAATAGTTGGCGGCTGAAACGCAATACAGCACAGATTGCTGAGAGAACACTTTTTTGAAAGAAATTTCAAAGGTGTTCTCTTTTTTCGTTTTGGTGCAACTCTCTGTCAAACAACAAATCGAATGGAGGATTCATTTTATGATTAGTGACAAGACGAAAGCCTATTATGAATTGAAAAAGCGAAATGATGTGCGGGAAAGTGCAAAAAGATTGCGCAGACAGTTTCTCAGGTATAAGGATGCGGAAATAGTTTATAGCATTACACACAAGAAGCTGTTGGAACTTGCTGGTAAAGCGGGAGCCATATATCGAATGGATGGAACCGTTCTGATTAACCGGGATATTTTTAATGAGTATCTGGAACAGTTTCATGAGCCGAGTACGTTGGTTTCACAGGAGGATAAAGAATGAGCGGAAATCTATGGATGTTTTCGGATATGTTGGACGATGAGGATGCGAAGATGATACAGCGTGAGTTCGTTACCTATTATGAAGGCGCTGATTATTACGGACTGGGCTTGAAAGTTTTTACAAGACTGGCTCATGAGGCAGGAGCAGTGTATAAGATTGGAAAGCGGGTTTTAATACGCCGAGATATTTTTGAAGAGTATCTCAGAATCTTGAGGCGCAAAGATGATGCGTCTGAGCAAGATGAAAGTATGAAAAGTGAGGATAATGATATGAGACAAGGAGCATTAACTTTAGATGCCCAGACTGGGCGAATGGACATTCGATTTGATTTGGAGGAATATTACGGAGGTCTTCAGTGTGGGGAGCGTATGGATGTCTTTATCAATGGAGACTGGAGGCCTGCCAGAATTGAAATGGGAAATGGTTGGTATTTAACTGGGATTAAGACGGACAGGCTTGAAGGATTAATTGTAAGGATTTAATTAAATTATATCGCCGGGCGGTTTCTTTAACAGGAACCGCCCTATTTTTATGCCCATAATTATGAAAGGAGGGAACCTAAGTGAAATGTTTGATGAAATACCAGTGGGTAAAGCTGCCCAGAAATTATCTTCCTGAGGGAAAGGGGATTATGGGTGCATGGGCGCGTCTGGCATCCCGTGCAGCATTTCGCAAGGGACAAGCCCTCTACTGCGGGCATATAAACGCTGTAAGCCCCGGAATGTGGTCAGGAGGCGTTGTAGGGCTAAAGAGTATTCTCGGCCTAAAAAGCCGTCAGAAAGCTCTGGAGGCACTTCAGACACTGTCTGGCTTAGGTTATGTACAGTATACGCTTGACTCAAATACGAAAAAGCTGACCTATCAGATAACAGACTGGGTAGTGAAATGTTCCGGAGAAGAATGTATGCAGGGTGCTGTTTATGCAACGGATGGATATGGTTTTCTCTGCCTTCCTCGCAATATCACAGAACGCCTTGCGGAAAAACAATATATATTTGAAGAAGCTGACGCTTGGATGGATCTTTGGTGCCATTCCGTGTATGAAGATCCGAACAATGCGTTTTCTTTTATGGCTCCGGTCATCCAGTATGGAAAATACGGAGCCTTACTCACGTTGGAAACCTTGGGACAGCGTTGGGGTTGGGAAAAGACGAAAGTATGGAGATTCATGAAAAAGTATGGGGATGTCTTTGCTCTATACCGTCTTCCAGGTTCCTATGGCTGTCTCATTTTTAATAAATTGTATCCGACAGGATCAGAGGTTTCAGTTCCAAACCAGGAGGAAATACAATGTATTCTTGATGAAATACGCATTTATGGCGCAGATACGCATAAAACGGGTTCAGACCATGAGCATATGAACAAGCTCATCACATGGTACAGCCGCAGACTGACCAGAAGCAACCTGCCAGATGCAGACACACAGAACGCTGAAAATCGCGTTGCACTTTCAGACCCTATAATACGCGCGTATCTTTCTCCGTGTAGGAATTGTAAGAATTGTGGATATGACTGCCAAGGTAAAGGTTATATAACACAGGCAGTGATAGAAACGAGTAAAATCCGCGGGCCATGTGAGCCGGTGGATATCACGAAAATAGCAAAGGAGTATTTTACATATGAGCAAGCAGGATGAAAAAAAGTTGTATGAACAACAGGAAAACAGGATATTAGCGCAGTCAGACGCATTTATTTCCCTTCTTACAAAGCGAGGGATTCTTGGAGACCAAAAAATTGATGATGAGAAAGTGCGTGCTGCTCAAAAGGAGAAAAAGCGAAATGCTTATCACAATACCCAGATGCTCCTCAAGAATTACCGGAAGATGGTCTGGGTGTTTAGTTGTTACCCAGAGGAGATTTTGCAGGAGCTGGAGGCCCCGTTTGAAAGCTTTGACCGAATGGTGGACAGGCTGGATCTGGAGATGGCTATTGGGAACAAACGGATGGAGAGCCGTCTGGAGGCAGCGGCAAGGTCAAGATTGCTACTGGATCGGTTTAACGAAGCGATGGCAGTTCTCCGCAAGGAGCCGACACGGGGCGAAAAGTTGTATCAGCTGATCTATACGGCCTATCTGGCACCGGAAAAGCTGAAACTGGAGGAGATTCTGTTTCGGCTGGACTTGTCACAGAGGCACTATTACAGGCTTCGTGAGCAGGCAATCTCCATTCTTTCCATTCGCCTGTGGTCAGCCCCAAGTGAGGATGTGGATGTATGGCTGGAGCTTCTGACGCTTTTTGAACATTTGGAATGACAAATTCAGGGTGAATAAATTGGCACAAAAATGGCATAAGTTCTGCCGATGACAGGGGAATAAAGCCGTGCTATACTTGTATCATCCCAAACTGGGATTGGGCAGACAAAGATGCCGTTTCTAAAGCTGAAATGCTTTGAGAAGCGGCATTTTTTATTGCCTAAAATCAAAAAAGGAGGTACTCGGCATGGTTAAACAAATCAAAAGAGGCGGAGGGCGTATGAAGACCGCCTACTGGTCGTTGGTCAGTATGGCGTCTGCAATGCTTATTTCGCTGCAGCCTGTTATGGCTGACACAATCTGGAACCGTTTTTCGACAATCATGAAGGATGTTTACGGCCAGCTGGTTGGAATCAGCACGATTGTGGCGGTTACAGCGGCGGCCATCGCATTGATTGTCAGGATGATTTCCAGAAACCAGCGCGCAGTCGATGAGGCAACGTCATGGCTTAAACGAATTGTAGTGACGTGGATTGTCCTCAATTCCCTGGGGTTCATTGTCGCCTATCTGCAGCCCCTTATTGCCGGCGGCAATTACACGGGATAACCAAAAAAGAGAAAGCAGATGGAGGAGGTGATAATAGATGCTGGATTGGATTTTTGAAGGGATCGTAACGTGGATCAGCAGCATTGTTTCACAGATGATGGATGCAGTATCCGGTTTGTTCCTTCAAGCTTTGGGAACGGATATGACAGCGATGGAAGAATACTTTCCATTTGTGTCTAAGGCATTTACGGTCATGCAATACACAGCATGGGCGATTCTGTTCCTTGTAACGGTATGGCAGCTTTTCCGTGTCTTTGGAGGACCAATCACGGAGGCAGAAAATCCGTGGGTGCTTTTGGCAAGAGGTTCTATTTTTGCCCTATTGATCGGCTATGCAAAGCCGATTTTTATGATTGTGCTGGATATCGCCCGAGCGCCATATACGGCTTTGATGGAGATTACCATGTCGGCAGAGGACTTTACTTTTGCGGGTGTGGAACAGGCACTGTCTAATGGTTTGACAACCATTGTAGCCATCGTATCAGTGGTAGGGCTGCTGCTTCTCATTATTTTAGAGATCGCTCTTGGCTGGAATTATTTTAAGCTGTTACTGGAAACCGTTGAACGCTATATTGTGGTTGGCGTGCTCTGTTACACCTCCCCTCTGGCTTTTTCCATGGGTGCTTCCAAAACAACAGCGCCGGTTTTCAAGAGTTGGTGCCGTATGGTGGGATCACAGCTTTTGCTGTTGGTGATGAATGTATGGTTCCTCAGGGGCTTTAATAGTTCCATGGGACAGTATATCGGAAACGGCGGTGCTCTTTCCACAGGTCAGGGAAGCATTTTTCTCTGGCTGTTCTGTGCATTGGCTTTTTTAAAAACGGCACAAAAATTTGACTCCTATCTGGCGGCCATGGGGCTGAATGTAGCCCAGACTGGTTCCAGTATGGGCATGGAGCTTATGATGGCAGCGAGGGTGATCAGCGGTGTTGGAGGCGGTGTGAGAAATGCGGGCAGTATGTTTCATAGTGCAAGCACTGCAACCGGAACGGGTGCAGCAGCAAGCGGATTTGCTTCTGGGTTTGCATCCAGGTTTAAACCGAATTCCTTTGTCCGTGATGCAGTTGTGGATGGCGGAAGCCGTATGGGTGCCGGCGGCAGCATCGGTTTTGTCGGTCGTGCCTTTGGTGGCATGGCGGCACGCAACGGTGCCACGCTTACAGGTGACTCCATTTCTTCTGTAGCTTCAAGAAATCTCGGTGTTTCCGGAACGATTGCCGGTGACATTGCAGACAGAAGCCTTGGCAACTATATGCCTCAGATGCAGGGTCAGCAGCAGAAAGATACCCAGATTACAGGTGGTCAGATCAGTACAACTTCAATTGGCGCAGATGGAAAGAGTACAGCGCTTGAAATGTATAACGCATCACAGTTTGAGAAACCGGATGCACCGCATTCTGTTGTTACAGCATCCGATGGAAGCCAGTGGTATCAGATGGCAAGCGGAGCCGGAGCAGGTGCGTTTTATGATGCGCCGGCATTTATGGGAAGTCCGTCAGAAGCGGCACAGGTTGCAGCAACTTTCCCAGACGCTTCCGAAGGAACGACCCTCAGGACGGTTGGCGATGGCGTAATCGAAGCAAGTTCCGATTCTGGCAATACCATGTGGTACAACAGCGCTTACTATGATGAGCCGGATGCACCACATACGATTATGCAGTCGGCAAACGGTGTAGACTGGTACGCTATGCAGCAACACGCTGAAGCGCCTGTATTTGAGCAGGGCGAGGCTGCTTTTGCATATAACCAGGCACAGTTCCAGGCATTTATGCCAGGATATGAACAACAGGTATCCTCTGTGGATGGATCCGGACGTATGGATGGTCATTTTGAGGTTCGCCATGAAAATGGATCGGGAACCATGTTCTATGATACATCTCAGTATGCGGCTCCCCGAGGGGACTATCAGGTGTTTGAAGATGCCCGCGGAGGGCAGTGGTTCGCTATTCGCGGCGAAGCCGCTGTGGAACGCAAACCGGTTTATCAGGATGGAAAACCGGTTTATGATGGTGACAGTGTACGGACAGTATCTGTGGAAACTGTTCGTTATAAGAATACGCCATCACGCTTTGGAGAGCCAAAGCCCCGCAGCAAAGGGGAAATTAAGCCGCCAAGGCGGAAACGGTAAAATAAGTGCAGACAGCCGAATCAGAGAAAGATACTGGTTCGGCTGTTTTGCATTTTTCATGTTGAAATAACGCTGCTCTTGCAGCAGCTTGATATAAGGAGGTGGATTGCATGGCTGAGCCAGAGAAACAGCAAATCGGTGATGGCTCTGATAATTATGGACAGGCCGCCGGACAAATGGCAAAAGCGGCGAAGCAGGCAGGACAGGAAGCAGCAAAGCAAACGGCAGTAAAGGGTGCAGAGGCTACAGCTAATGCGGCCGCTGCTACTGTAAAAGCCAGTGTGGAGGGCGGAAAGGCAGCTGCAGAAATCGCTGCCGGTACTGCGGCTGGTGGTCCGTGGGGCGCTATCCTGTCTGCGGCATGGGCAATGCGCCATACTCTTTTCAAGATACTGATATGTATCTGTTTGTTTCTGTTGTTCCTGATTACCATGATTGTTTCCTTGCCGACGATTGTATCAAACAGTATTTTTGGGCTGGATGGTACGCAGCCGGCGGAAGGCGCAACTCTGATGTCAGCCTATACGGAGATGTCAGGTGCCGTTTCCGATGTGGTAGATGAAGGATATAACCAATCGCTTGCCTATGCGGATAAGTTGATTATAGACGGTGGATATGATTACGATCTTTCTATGGATGCGTTGGTCAATTATGCACAGAGTTCCGCCGGATATGATGTCTGTTACATACTGGCGGCTTATTCAGCGTCCATGCAACAGCAAAACACTGGCAAGGACGATATGGTATCAAAGCTCAGAGGCTGTGCTGGAGATATGTTTTCCGTTACAGCAGAAGAAAAGGAAAAAGAGATAACCATTCCTGTTTCCTATTACACCTATAAATCAGTAACGCTCACTGTGATTACAAACAAGGTGCAGACAGGTACGATTAACAGCACACCCCAATACCGGTATGAGACAGCATCAAAAACTTACTATCTCCCGGATGAAGCACATAGCAGTGATACGGCTGTCACGGTGGATGCCTATAAAGAGGTAGCGGTGGATATCCCTGTTTATTCCGGTGGGAAGATTACAGGCACAACCACAGCAAGTTATTATGTGGCAAACGGGCAGGAAACCCTGAGCCCTGGTACTGAGATTATCAAATATCTGGAGTGTACCATTCATCCGTTTGACAATACAGTGATTTCCAAAGCGTTTGGCATTGACCTGAATGCAAAATATGATCAGTTTAACCTCACTTATGGCGAGGTAATTCAGAACATGGCGAATGCGTTAAAACGGACGCTGTATGGTTCTGTAGGCAGTGGACAGACGGTTCCTCTGACGGATGCCGAGCTGATTGCTTTTGTGAACCGACAGAATTGTAATGCGACAAGAAAGCATATCCTCAGCACCGCCCTGTCCCTTGTGGGCAAGGTTCCATATTTTTGGGGTGGGAAGTCGGCACCTGGTTGGAACGATGAATGGAATACGCCAAGGCTGGTAACAGCTGCAGGGTCTTCTACAACAGGCACAATACGCCCGTATGGGCTTGATTGTTCAGGCTTCAGCACATGGGTATTTATGACAGCTGTGGGTGTAGATATCGGAGCAGGTACGTCCGGACAGTATCCAAATACCGTTGGGGTATCAGCAAGTGGGCTGCTTCCCGGTGATTTAGGATTTTTAGCAGAATCTGGTGGAAACGGATGGAACCATGTACTGATTTTTGCCGGGTACGGTGAGAGCGGAGAACGGATGTGGGTGCATTCTTCCGGCGGACAGGGTGTAATCCTGAATACGCCCAGTTACGAAGCATCGCTTTCTTTACGCCGGCCTGTTAATGTGGATTTTGATGCGCCGGTATCCGGTGAGGTTTCAGGAACGCCGATTTCTACTTTAGAAGTAGATGTTACCCATTACTGTGCATGTGCAAAATGCTGCGGAAGCAACGCAGACGGGATTACTGCCAGTGGTAAAAAGGTGGCTCGCGGCATGGTTGCAATGTCAAGCCATTATCCGTTTGGCACGCAGATTATGATAAACGGAACCATGTATACCGTAGAAGATCGCGGTGGTTCCGGCATTGAGAATGATATCCATCGTGTGGATATTTTTGTGCCGGATCATAATGAAGCATTACGTTTGGGCAGATACAAGACAACAGCTACAATTTACAGGATAGGCAGGTGAGAAATCTTGGATGAAAAAGAGTACAGTAATATTTATGCTATACCGGCAAATTACACAGATTCCGGCAAGATTTTTGGCGGAATGCTGGAGCCGAGAAATGCAGTAGAAACAGGGATATTGTTAATTATTTTGGGATATCCGGAACTGGTGCTGATTCCCATGTCCGGAACGATTCGCATTGTTGTCATGACTCTTACACTTTTACCTCTTGCGGTTCTTTCCATGATGGGGATTGACGGCGATTCGCTGTTTCAGTATATCGGACACATCATCCGATATTTTGCGAGCAGGAGAAAACTACATTACAGAAGGGTGGGATACAGATATGATCCAAAACAGCTCCGAAAAAAGAAAAAAGGCGGCAAAGCAAAGAAAAAAGGCAAAAAAACCGGAAAAGCTGGAGTTCGTTCAGGACTTCATTCCAGTTAAAAGTCTCCAGCACGGTATTATTGAAACGACCGATGGGAGATATATTCGGATTCTTGAAATTGAGCCGATTAACTTTATGCTGCGTTCCGGAGAAGAACAATTTAATATCATATCGTCTTTTGCCAGCTGGTTGAAAATTTCTCCTATGCGGCTTCAGTTTAAGAGTATGACAAGAAAGGCAGACTCAGATAAACACATTGCCATGATCCATGAAGAACTGGAAATAGAGGAAAGTGAAGAATGCCGACATCTTGGAGACGGCTATATCCGCCTGATTAAGGATGTGGGAAGTAGAGAGGCGCTTACAAGGCGCTTCTTTTTGATTTTCCAGTATGAAGAGATTCGTCGTGGGGATGGGGATGATTTTTCCCAGATTTATGGCATGATGCAGACAGCGGAGCAGAATGCCCGCGCTTATTTCCTGCAGTGCGGGAATACGATTCTCCAACAGAAAGACCCGGATGAGGCAACTGCGGAGATTTTATATATGTTTTTTAACCGCCGGTCCTGTGTGGATGAGCCGTTTTCGTCCCGTGTGAACCGTGTGGTCGTGGATACGATGGCGGCGAAAGACAAGGTCATTGGCGTGGATCCTATCCCGCAGATTCGCATGGCGCACTTTCTGTCGCCGCGTGGAATTGACTTGACCCACTATAACTATGTCGTGATGGATGGGCTTTATTATTCCTTCTTGTTCATAAAAGGGAATGGTTATCCGGGTATGGTGCGGGCAGGATGGATGTCGGCCCTTATCAATGCCGGGGACGGGATTGACATAGATATACAGCTGAGGCGTGAGAACCGAAGCAAGACCATTGACAAGGTGGCACAGCGCATCCGACTTAACAGAACAAAGCTGAAAAGTATGCAGGATACCAGTACCGACTATGAGGAATTGACCAATTCCATACAGGCAGGCTACTTTATCAAGAACGGAATTGCCAATAACAATGAGGATCTGTTCTATATGTCTGTGTTCATCACAGTTTCCGCCAAAGGCTATGAGGAACTGATGTGGCGTAAGCAGCAGATCGTGGATATGTTAAAATCCATGGATATGTACGTAAGTGATTGTAGATTTCAGCAGGAAGCGGCACTTCGCTCCGTGATGCCGTTTTTGAAAATTGAACCATCACTGGAAAAGAAGTCGAGACGGAATGTGCTGACCAGCGGCGCCGCATCTGCTTATATGTTTACTTCTTTTGAAATGTCGGACGATACGGGTGTGCTGCTCGGTATCAACCGGCACAATAATTCACTGTGTATCGTGGATCTGTTTAATACGAAGAAAAACAAGAACGCCAACCTGAACCTCTTAGGTACCAGCGGCGCAGGCAAGACCTTTACCATGCAGCTTCTGGCGCTCCGCATGAGAATGAGAGGAATCCAGTGTTTTATCCTGGCTCCAATCAAGGGGCATGAATTCCGCAGGGCCTGCAAGAAAATTGGCGGCGAGTTCATTAAGATCGCCCCTGGTTCTCCGAACTGTATCAATATAATGGAGATCCGGCATACCATCTCCCCGGAGATGGAATTGATAGATGAGATTGATTACAGCGAAATGGATTCTATGCTGGCTCGTAAGATTCAGCAGCTGATGACTTTCTTCTCACTCTTGATACCGGATATGTCCAATGAGGAGGAGCAGATGTTAGACGAGGCTTTGATTCAGACCTATGCGAAGTTCGGCATTACTCATGACAATGATTCACTGTATATAGATCGCAGCGTATCTCCGCCAAAGATGAAGAAAATGCCGATTATCGGGGATCTTCACAAGGAACTGTTGGAGAACCCGATGACAAAGCGCATTGCCATTATCATCAGCCGATTCGTGACAGGCTCAGCCCAGAGTTTCAACCAGCAGACAAACGTGGATCTCAGTAATAAGTATATCGTGCTTGACCTTTCAGAATTGAAAGGCAAATTACTTCCGGTCGGGATGTTTATTGCATTGGATTACGTCTGGGATACGGTCAAGGCAGACCGTACCAAAAAGAAAGCCATAATGATTGATGAAATATGGCAGCTGATTGGCGCCAGTTCCAATCGGATGGCGGCAGAGTTCTGTCTGACCATCTTTAAAACCATAAGAGGGTTCGGAGGAGCAGCCGTCTCTGCGACACAGGATTTATCTGACTTCTTTGGGCTTGAGGACGGCAAGTATGGACGTGCAATCATCAATAACAGTAAGAACAAGATTATTTTGAATCTGGAGCCGGATGAGGCCAAGTATGTGCAGGAAGTGTTGAAGCTGACAAAAACAGAGATCCGTTCTGTTACCCGGTTTGAACGGGGTGAAGCGCTGGTCTGCTCCAACAATAACAAAGTTCCTGTTGTAATCAAAGCTTCCAAAGAGGAGCAGGAAATGATTACGACTGACCGGGCTGAGTTGGAAGCGTTGCTAAAGGAACGCCAGCAGGAGCAAACGCATTCTGCGTAGAATACGCATTTTAAGGAAAATACTCACAAAAAGGAGGTGTTGCCTATGTTGCTGCAAGATGAGCAGTATGTTGTAAAATGGCTCTCACAGTACGGAGCCTTGCCGAAAACTCAGATTACACGAATGCTGCAAAAGCCAGCCCAGACCGCAGATAAAATCCTGCGGAACCTGAAGAAGCAGATGCGGATTGCGGATGTGTCGAGCGGCTATTATATTGGGCTGGATGCAATGGATAAACCGGATCAGAGAACGATTCTTGCCGTATGGGTTCTTTTGAAATTCATTGATTATGTAGACCCGATGGCACATTATCCGGCGGTTTATCCATCTCAGCTTTTTTTCTTAAAGGAGAATACCGGTTACGAAATCGTGGTGTTATACGAAGGTGAGCAGAACCTTTTGAAACTGCTCCAGCCTCAGGAGGATTTGAAGTATATTATCGTTCTTCCCCGTATTTCTATGGCATATGGGATGCGGCTTCCTCACGCTCCCTGCCTGTTTGCTACAGTGGACTTTCAGGGGGACGAGGAGCCGGGGGTTACTTTCTATTCAGAGGAGGCAGTGAGCGATGACGAAATTTCTGGACACGTTGGATAAGATCGGGAGATTGGATAAGAAATTGCAGGAGCAGCTTGCTTCTGTACAATGGTTTTGTGAAAACGGGAGTATCTATGAAGTTTATCTGCATTCTCTTAATCTGGAAGAAACGGCGGAGCGGCTGGTGCTTCTGACGCGGGTGCTTCCCGCGTATACCGGCGTGCGGAATGCAAAGCTTGAGGTGGAGCACCGTATAAAGGATTGTATTCCCGTAGAAATTGGTTTTACAGAGGAGCGTTGGTTTTGCCTTCGCATCCCAGCATTGCTCCCAAAGAAGGCGGGCGGGTCAGCGGATTATATCCGCTCTTTCTTATATCCTGCCATGCGGGCCTTTTTTGAAAAGCGACCGCCTGTGCGGTATCAGGATTGTGTTCTGATTTACCGTCATGTATATGACAGAGCCAGACCCGAAAGAAAAATGCGGGATCATGATAACATTGAAATCAACATGGTTTCAGATATTGTTGCCATGTATGTGATGCCGGACGACAGTCCGGCGGTATGCTCTCACTATTACTGTAGCACAGCAGGACAGGAGGAACGGACGGAGGTATATGTGGTGCCGAAGAAAGAATTTCCTATATGGCTGGCTATGGAAAACACAATGCCGGATGAGGGGGTGGAACTCTATGAAAAAAGGTAAATTGAGCCGTAAAAACCTATGTAAAAACGGAACTTTTTTGGACAAGAAAAATTACATATATTCCAAAAGGAGCAAAAAGCCCAGTATAGCAGCGATTTGGGGACGTATTTACGCCGGAAATTCCGACAAAGAGAGCAGTCATGTTGTCGGAAAATGCTTATGAGCGGAGGTGAGTGCTATGGTGCATTTTCGCCCGGGCAGTCAGGTCTGGCAGCTCGTCATGCTTCTCTCATTTTCGGGAGAGTTCCCATTTCATAGCCTTTCCCTGCTTGGGAGTGAGCGGGTCTATAAGGCTCTCGTTTCCAGGCTGACTACGCTTCAGACGATTCGCAACTATCATTCCTGTGATGAAATCACCTGCCGCCTGCTGACCATATCTGGAAAAGGGGCAGGAAAAAGCATCCGGCTCTATAAGGGTGCACTTCCCATACTGGAATGGCTTTATCCGGGTGTGTATGAATATTATATGGACTCATTCTGGAAACATCGTTTTCCGGGTGATGCCTCGCACCGGGATAGGAATCATCGTGTTTCAGAGGCTGCGGCAATGTGTATGAAAGCCGGTATGGAGGCAAGACCTTATCTTCTCCCCAGACTTCAGAACCGGGAGATGCTGCAGGTTATACCTGACAAGCCCTGTTTTTATCTGGCAAAGGATATGAAAAAAGTCGGAGAGACAGAGATGAACAAGACGATGTTCACCCGTATGGCCGGCGCAATATTTTCTTCCAGCAATTGTTATGCTGTTTATAATACAAGGGATGCCGTAATGAAGTGGAGCGGCATGGGTGAGTTTAAAGCTCTCCACAGCCTGATCGAGCTTACAAGACTGAATGCCGGTATTTCTGAGGTAGACTCAGCGATACTATTTGGCCGGTCTGGAGAGATAGCCCTGCGGACACTGTTAGAATCAGACAAAACCAGGCGGTTGGAGTTTCGTTTCGATTCCATTTACCGCCATATCCATTTTATCCCAATGAACGGGGATGGCATCCGGCAGCTGCGTCTCTTTTCTGTACCAGACTGGAAAGCGCAGCTCCTTGAACTTTTATTTGAGCCTGAGGTCAGATCCTACGACCGAGGGCTTTTTGAATATGACGCCTGTGTGGACGGCGTAAATATCTTATCGCATCTGGACGGGGACATTGCAAGACTCATTCGTTTTCGGGAAGCAATTGAAAACCGAACCGGACAGTTTGAGGTTCTATGTTTTCCCCATCAGACGCACTTCCTCCGGGAATACTTGGGCGGGCTTGCCAGCATCAAAACCATCGGAATGGACTCGGTGGAAGAGGAGCTTTGCCCAGAAAGGAGGAATTTGCTTGAAAGATAAAAAAAGAACGGCTGCCATTGTGGCGGCCATCATACTGGGATGCGCAGCGTTTTTATATCTTGGTGGAATGCTTGGCCAGTTGTTTACAAACTATGCAGCATGGATGCAGGCAGACGGGCTTGCAGGCGAGGCCGCCATGAAACCGGTCAGCTGGAATCCTGCGGTCTGTTTCCCAATGGCGTTTACCCCAGACGGGCTGAAAGGAATGCTTGGAACCCTGATCCTTGGCGGAGGGATTTTTGCTTACATCAAGCTTCACGATAAGTTTGATGGAAAAAGCTATGACCCCAGAGGCTTCACCAAAAGCAAGTCAGGGATTTACGGAACCGCCTCATGGATGGAAGAAAAAGAAATGCGTGAGGTACTGGAGGTGTCTTCTGTTGATAAGGCTGAAGGAACGATTCTGGGTGAGTATAAGGGAAAAGCGGTCTGTATGCCAAAAGATACCAGACTCAATCGACACATCGCCATATTTGGTGCGTCGGGCACCATGAAATCCCGGGCAATCATCCGGAATTCACTGTTTCAGGCAATAAAGCGTGGCGAATCCGTGATTATCACAGACAGTAAAGCCGAACTGTATGCAGACACAGCAGAAATGTACCGGCAGGCAGGCTACGAGGTGAAGATTTACAATCTCGTCACACCTGAGCATGGAGATTCGTGGAACTGCATGTCAGACTTAAACGGTGATACCCTAATGGCACAAGTGCTGACCAATGTTATTATCGGCAATACCAGTTCTGGTAAAGGAGATCACTTTTGGGATAACGGCGAGGGCAATCTTTTAAAGGCTCTGATTCTTCTGGTAGACCAGGATAGAACCCGTAGTCCGGACATGAAACATCTTACTGCAGTATACCAGCTTCTGACTCAGAACAGTGAGCGACAGCTGACAGCCATGTTCGATAAGCTTCCTCTTGACCATCCGGCGAGGGCGCCTTTTAATCTGTTTGCCCAGTCCAGCGATACTGTAAAATCAGGAATCATTTTAGGTCTCGGCACGCGGCTGCAAGTGCTGCAAAACCAGGCAGTGCAGCGGATTACAAGTCAGTCTGACATTGATCTGACCTCTCCTGCCAGACACAGATGCGCATATTATATTATCCTGAGCGATCAAGATGCCACCATGGCATTCCTGTCATCGCTCTTTTTTTCGTTCATGTTTATTAAATTAACTCGCTATGCAGACAGCCGGCCAAACGGCCGTTGCGATGTGCCCGTAAATTTGATCTTGGATGAGTTTAACAACGTGGGTCGCATCGGTGGTGCAGAAGACGGATCAGATTTTGCCCGTTCTCTTTCGGTGGTGCGTTCCAGAGACATCCGTGTGATGCTGGCAGTGCAGAGCCTGGGTCAGTTACAGAACCGGTATCCAAATAATCTGTGGGCCGAAATCATCGGCAACTGCGACATCCAGTTGATGCTTGGATGTACGGATGAGGTTACGGCTGAGTATATCTCAGCAAGATCCGGAGATATGTCCGTGCAGGTAAATTCTACTATGACGGTGAGGCAAACCATTGCAGTCGCTCAGGTCATACCCCAGTACCGTCATACTGAGGGTCAGGGACGAAGGCGGCTTCTGACTCCGGATGAGGTCCTGCGGCTTCCAAACGAAGAAATGCTCTGCGTCATACGAGGCTGCAATCTCTTGAAGCTTGAAAAACTGGATTTTACAAAACATCCCATGTCAAGACAGATTGTGAGAGCATCCATCATGGATTACCAGCCAGCAACAATATTTACTGCACCGATACTTAGTGAACCAGTTCCAGTAGCAGAGCCGGAGAAAAAGCCGGCACGTAAAAAAAGCCTTTACAGCTCGGCAAAACCGCCGGCTGAATTTTAAATTTACAGGAGGTACTAATTATGGCAACAAAAAAACAAGAAAAGCTTTCCGGTGAGGAAATTCTGCAGGAAACAACCCCTCAGACTGATGGGAATCCGGAGCTTGAGGAGCTGTCCCAGACTGATACAGAGGATTCCCTGAAGAGAGTCCCTTCAGAGGAATTCAGAGATGCAGATTCTGAAGGTGAAATTCTCCCTCAGACTGATATGGAAATGGCTGATGGGAAGCCGCCTTCGGAGCCGGAAGAGAAAATATCTTCCCAGACCGATGCAGATTCTCCCAGAGATGATATCTCTTCAGAAAACGCGTTAGGCGAAGAGCCCTCTCAAGGGGATGTTTCTCAGACTGAGCCGGAAAAGGTGAAAAAGCCCCGCGGGCGTAAGAAGACTAAGGAAAATACATCTCAGTCTGACACAGAAGCAAATTCCGAGGGAAAAAATATCGCCGACGGCGTCGAGGAGGCGCCTAAGCCAAGAAAAAGGCGTGTATCTGTCAGACCGACAACACCGGTACTGGCCATTGATGACCAGCTCAGCGTCGAGACGGATGCTGAAAAAGCCAAAAATGATTTGCTGGATCTGCTGGAATCCCAGAAAACCGGGCGCATTCTGACTGGAACCATTCAGGGCGTAGAGCGTCCCGAGGACAACCCATCCCGTTCTTTCGCAGTCATTTACCACGGTGAGTTCAAAGTCATCATTCCTGCAGAGGAAGCGGTAGAACCGCCAGCGGATTATCGTGGCAGGCTTCCGGAGGACGTGCTGCATTACATGCTTACTAAGCGTCTGGGTGCGGAGGTGGATTATATCGTCAGAGGAATTGATCCGTCATCCGGCATTGCGGCAGCGAGTCGTCTGGAGGCGATGAAGGCAAAACGCAAGCAGTATTATCTGGGTACAGACAGGGATGGGAACAATCTGCTTTACTCAGGTGTGTGTGCAGAAGCCAGAATCGTATCAGTGATTCGTGCTGGCATTTTCGTGGATATCTTCGGGCTGGAGATTTACATTCCACTCAGGGAACTCAGTTACCAAAGATGGATGGACGCAGCAGCGCATTTCCAGTCCGGGCAGCGTATCCTGGTAAAAGTGCTTGAGGTGGACCGCAGTGATCGGAACCATGTCAAGGCAACAGCCTCGGTCAAGCAGTCTGGGGAAAACCCGTATGAGAAAGCACTGCGCAGATATTCCGTCGGCAACCGCTATGTGGGTACAGTCAGTATGGTGGATACCAACGGTGTGTTTGTGGCATTGGATGGCGGTATCGACTGTTTGTGCAGTTATCCCAAGCGTGGCCGTCCGCCCAGAGGTTCGAGAGTGACCGTCAGAATTTTGGGAATCAACCATGACTCCAACAGGATTTGGGGCGCCATCACACATATCGCTGCCCCCAGATAATATATGAAACTCAATCTGAGAGAAAGGAGGAAATCCATGAACCATTGTGATCTCAGCCAGTCTGAGCAGAGGAAGCGCAAAGAGATTGCCGAGCATACACGAAAGATGATCCTGTCTGAACTGGAAATCGAAAGTCAGGACGAAATATCCCTGATGGCAGGATACCGGGATTATTATCTGCAGATTTCGTTTTCCGAGCTTCATCCACTTTTGGTATTCTGCCTGGCCAAGGTACTTGAAAAGCCGAGCACCGCCAGACAGAGACAGATGACAAACGAACTGAATCTGCACAGTATTCTCGGCAGCCATGCCATCAATGATGAGGTCGGCTGCTATTCTTACCGTGCAACTCAGTGGCTTGATGCAGAACTGGATGCGCCGCGTTTTTTTGAAATACTTGACCGGTGCGTTGATGAGGCGGACCGTGGATATGTAAAATTAACAGCATAATCAGTATAGAGGCAGGAACCCCGGTTTAATTTCCGGGGTTTTTATTCTGTCATGCTACGAATTAATTATTAAAATCAGGAGGAAACGTATGAAACTTAAAAGAATGTTTAGAAAGGCGGCAGCCATGCTGCTTGCCATAGTCACAGCTTTTTCTGTGATACCGATCCAGAATGTATTTGCTGCAACAGGTGATGCGGCGGTGATTACATTCTCCTATACTTATGATTCTAATGGCAATGCAATGCATTACAATTCCAGCGCTGTCATCAATGGTTATACTGCCGGAGGCCAGGGAAAGTACAAATACAGGATGTTTGTGGACGGTGATACCGGCTTTTGTATCCAGCCCGGTGTTCCATTGCATACAGGGGACAACCTGAAAGAAGCATCGTCAAAAACATGGGATGCCCTTTCCAATGCCCAACAAAAAGCAGTCGGAATGGCGCTCCTGTATGGGTACCAGGGAAACAGGGGCAATCTTTCCGGTAGTGATGATGAGAAATGGCTTGCTACACAGACGTTGGTATGGGAGTTCGTTACGGGATGCCGTGAAGCCACAGGTTCATACAAACAGACCAGCTCCACGGTGTACAACCTCCATTTCGGCTCCAATTATCCCAATAGTGGTGCAAGGGCAGCTTATGATCAGATTGTATCCCTGCTGACGAAACATAACACGATTCCAAGCTTTATGTCCGGTTCAACAAACGGAGCCACAAAGGAATTAAAATATTCCAATGGGAAATATACGCTGACTTTAACGGATAGCAACGGCGTGTTAAGTGATTACAGCTTTTCTTCGTCTAATTCTTCCGTAAAAGTAACCAAGTCGGGGAATCGGCTGGAGATTACCTCGGTGCAGGCATTTGAGGGCAGCGTCCGCATTTCGGCAACCAGAAATAATATACCGGCAGTAAGTGAAAGTGCAAAATTGATTGCTTATGGAGACGATGCTCTTCAGGATGTTGTGACCGGTGTGGAGAAGGCCAATCCAGTTAATGCCTACCTGAATGTGGAGACACCTGTCGGAACGATGAGCCTGAAAAAGACCTCGGAAGACGGAGTCGTGGGCGGCATCCAGTTTACAATTACCGGAAATAATTATAATAAGACCGTGACAACACAGGAAGATGGTACCATTACTGTCGAGGGCATGTTCCCAGGCACTTATACGGTAACTGAGGCTGGTTATGATCGGTATGAGCCTCAAAAGAGTCAAACGATTACTATTGTCGGAGGAAAGACGACGACGGTAACGTTCGACAATAAACTGAAACGGGGAAAGCTGGAAGTGACAAAAACGTCTGAAGATGGTCTCGTAGAGGGAGTTACCTTCCGGTTATCGGGTACTTCCCTTGCAGGGCTTGCCGTAGATGAGTATGCAGTCACAGATTCATCTGGTGTAGCCAGGTTTGAAAATGTACTGATCAGTGGTACAGAGCCCTATACACTGGAAGAAACTGACACGGCAGTGCGATACGTGATTCCTGCAAACCAGATGGCGCAGATAGAATGGAATAAAGTAACAAAGTGCAGTTTTGAAAACATCCTGAAGAAGTTCCGTGTGGAAGTGAATAAAAAGGATCGCGTAACAGGCTATGCTCAGGGTGATGCAAGCCTGGCAGGAGCAGTGTATGGTTTGTATCAGGGTGATACATTGGTTGCTTCATATACAACGGATGCCGAAGGTTCCTTTATCAGTGACTATTTTATCTGTGATTCCGATTGGACGCTGAAAGAAATCAGTTCTTCGGAAGGCTATCTTTTAGACGAGTCCGTTTACACTATCCCTGCAGACCCTGGTAATTTTGAGATAGAGCTGAATCAAATTCCTATAAATGTTACCGAGCAGGTCATCATGGGTCGCATCCGTCTGATTAAGCATATTGACAAGGAGCAGGAGGATATTGAGACCGTTAAGGAAACGGAAACTGCGAAGGATACTGAGAACACTGAGAATTCATCTGCTTTTGGTGTACAGGTAGCGGAGCTTCTCATGCTTGCAACGGAAAGCGGTAGCGACCCTCAGAAGGATGTCAGTAGCAGCGATCCCCAGACTGAGGCTGAAACCGCAGAAGCGGAAGATAATGGTAGCAATGTAACAGAAGAATCAAAAGATACTGCAGTAAGCGACGGGAATACCCAGATGGAATCGGAGACAGAAACAGTTCCAGAGGAGTCTCAGGCACCAGATACCGAAGAAACAGTTCCTTCAGTCCCGATTCCGGAAGAGGATATTAAGGCACCCGGACATGAGGGCATTATTGAACAGCCGGAGGAAGGCGCCAAGTTCCAAATTTATCTTTCCAGTGCAGGCAGTTTTGACAATGCCCGCGAAGCGGAGCGTGATATCCTGACAACAGATGCAGATGGATTTGCTGTTTCCAAGGATATGCCCTACGGTAGGTACACTGTCCATCAGATCGAAGGCATGGAGGGCCAGGCATTTGTTCCGGACTTCACTGTGTACATCCGTCAAGATGACCAGACTTATTCCTATATCCTGAACAACCTGACCCAGTCTAGTTTTATCCGTATTGAAAAACACGATGCAGAGACTGGGAAAATCATCCCTGCCGCCGGCGTTGGATTTCAGGTGCGCGACCTTTCCACGGGAGAACTGATTTCGCAGAATGTGTATTATCCGACCCCTGTTGTAATCGATACGTTTTTTACCAATGACGAAGGCTGGCTGATGCTCCCCTGCGAGCTCCCTTATGGCTGTTATGAGCTAATAGAGGTGGAAACGTGTTACGGTTATGTTTTGAGTAGCGAACCTGTATCCTTTCAGGTGGATGGAAGTCAGGACGTGGTGGTAGTAGAAAAACAGAATATGCCGCAGAAGGGCAAGATTCATATCACCAAGAGTGGCGAGATTTTTTCCACGGTTATGGTAGAGGAGAACAAAGGATTTTCTGACCGCTATACTCCAGTCTATGAAACCCGCGGGCTGGAAGGTGCAGTTTATGAAATCCGTGCAGCAGAAGACATTTACACGCAGGATGGAACGCTCCGAGCTGAAAAAGGTTCGGTAGTTGATACCATTACAACGGATGGCAGCGGGCAGGCATCCAGTACCCTTTTATATTTGGGAAAATATACAATTTCGGAGGTCCAGTCGCCGTATGGAATGGTTCTGAATATAAAATCCCAGTTAGTGGAACTGTCCTATGCCGGACAGGAAGTCGAAGTGACAGAAACTTCAGCCAGCTTTTATAATGAGCGCCAGAAGGTGCTGATCAGCCTGGAAAAAGTGATGGAACAGGATAAACAGTTCGGTATTGGAATGAACGGTGAGGTCCACAGCGTTATTTTTGGGTTGTATGCGGCGGAGGATATTGCTGCGGCAGACGGAATGGTCATTCCGGCAGATGGGTTAATCGAAATACTGGAGGTTCAGGAGGATGGAACCGCCACAGCACAGACGGATCTGCCTTTTGGTAGCTATTACCTGCGCGAAGACGGTACGGATCCTCATTACCTGCCAACTGACAAAAAGTACCCTGTGGTATTTGAGTATGCCGGGCAGGAAACAGCATTGGTACAGATTCTGGCCAATGATGGAGAAGCCATTGAAAACACTTTAAAATACGGCTCCATTTCCGGAAAGAAACAGGATGAAGACGGCAACGCATTGGCAGGCGCAAAGATTGGTCTGTTTACGGAGTCCACAAAAGATTTTACGGAAGAAAATGCCATTCTGGTGACTACATCTGCCGAGGATGGCAGCTTCGGTTTTGACAAGGTGCCATACGGAGCATGGATTGTGCGTGAAATAGAACAGCCGGAAGGTTTTGTCCTATGTGAGGAGTCTTTCTCCGTTGAAATTAAGCAGGATGGGCAGGTTGTCACATTGAAGATTACCAACGAGTTTATCGTGGGCAGTATCCATTTGACAAAATATGATGCAGATTATCCAGACCATAAGTTATCGGGTGCAGAGTTTGAGGTTTACCTTGACAGCAATGGCAACAAAAAGCTTGATGATGAAGATGAGCTACTTGGAACACTGGATGAAACAGAGCCTGGTGAGTATCAAATGACTGATTTGCGTTTCAACGGCTATCTTGTAAAAGAATCGAAGGCCCCGGAAGGTTTCTATTTGGACGAGGGCGTCTATTATGTCAGCATAGATACAGACGGAAAAGTCTATGAGGTGGAGAACGAAGCTGGCAAAGGATTCCTTAATCAGGCCCAAAAAGGCAACCTGAAGATTATCAAAACATCCAGTGACGGGGTTGTAGAGGGATTCAGTTTCCATATTGTCGGTGATGATTACGATAAGACGTTCAAGACGGATTCTAACGGTAAAATCTATATTGAGGACCTACGGATCGGAAAATATACGATCACCGAGGTGGAAGACAGCCTCAGCGCCGGATACAAGCGTCCTGCGCCTGTGGTAGTCGAACTTGTTGCGGATGAGACGCTGACTGTCAAAGTCCATAATGATAAGGTGACGGTAGATGTGCCCAAGACAGGAGATCACTTCAATCCGTGGATGTGGGTTGGCTTGAGTGCTGTCAGCGCCGCTGGACTTGGTGCAAGCATATGGGCCAAAAAACGCAAGAAGAAAGAAACGAAGTAAGAATCTGTAAAGCAGAAAGGAACTGGGCAGAAATTCTCTGCCCGGTTTTGATTTTAGGAGGAAATGACCATGAAAGTAAAATTGTTAAAAGGAATTCTGACAGTCCTTTCTCTCATCTGTATCCTCTGCATTCTGGTCACACCGATCTATGCGCAGCCGCAGGGAACGGATGGAACGGAAATGCAGATCATAGAACCTGAGAAACTGGAAATTCAGCTCGGTTCAGACTGGGCTGGAGTAGAATTTCAGCTGAAAACGGATTCCGGGATGTACCCTGGAACCATAGCAGTTGGCGAAGACGGTGTCCTGAGAATGGAACTGGGCGGCAGCAAATCCTATGTGCTGACCTGTATGAATTCCTCTGTATCTGCTCCACAAGCAACGCAAGTCCCTGCCACAACAGAGGAGATGCAAAATGAGAGCAGTGAGAACCAGAAAAGCAATGGTTCAAATAGCGGGAAAGATACAAAGGGCACAGTTGAAGGCATCCCGGTACTTCATCTCGTACTATTTGCAGGCGGCATGGTTTTGGCTGTCGGCAGTTTAGTCGTCATGCAGGTGATGAAAAAACGCAGAGAAAGCGATGTTGAGTACGAGGATGAATATGAAGAGGATTAGTCTCAGACTGATTTCGGAACACACCCTTATAGGAATAATTTATATAAAAATTCTAAGTAAATATTCCTATAAGGATTGATATGCGGATTTTAATTTGCTATACTATAACCGTGGCAGGGACTTGCGTTCAGGCTCTCGGTACGTTTGTGGTATAGCGTCAGACCTGATTCAAGGGAATCAGGGAACCGTTACGGGTTCTGCGCATTGAGCGGATCCACAACAACGCAAGTCATTTGAATATTAAAGCCGGAAGGCTGCTTAAATACTTACAGAGTCAATTTGCTGGATGAGACATTGAAATTCCAGTGCTTTGGCTCTGTATGCTTTTTTGCAGACCTTCCGGCTTTTTCTTTTATCCAAACGGAGGTTAAGACGATGAAAAAACAAAAAAAGAAAAGAAAGGGATTTCAGGTAGGTTCGATGCGTTGCCCTTATTGTGGCAGTCCGGTTATTTATCGGAGTGCGGATGGGATTTATCATGATAACAGTAAAAAAATAATGCTCTATGTATGCAGCCGTTATCCGGAATGTGACGCTTATGTACGGGTCCATGCTGGAACCAATATCCCAGTGGGAAGCCTGGCCAATCATGAACTTCGCACCCTCAGGCGGACCGCACATCACTATTTTGACCAGTTGCACCAGTCTGGGATGATGAGCAAACAGGATGCTTATCAGTGGCTGGCAGACTTAATTTGTGCTCCTTTATCGGAGGCACATATTGGCCATCTGGGGGAATATTACTGCAAACAGGTTATTGAAGAGAGCCGTAGGCTGATGGAGCGCCGTAAATCCGGAAAGAACAGATACCGATTTCGAGCATTAGAAGGGGGCGTGGCAGCCTCATGATATTGACAGGAAAAGAACAGGAAAAGGTTGCAAAGAATATCGGTCTGATACATAGAGTGATTCAGGATAAGCTGCAGCCCCCTTATCAGGTGGGTAAGTATTCCTACGAAGATCTTTTTCAGATTGGAAGCATTGGCCTATGCAAAGCTGTTGCAACTGACAAGGGCGGCACGTTTTCCACCTATGCCTATCGGCTGATCTGGCATGAGATCTGTGATGCCATGGTTTATGCTACCCGAAGACAGGCGAAAGAGATTCTCTCCGATGTGACCCCATATATTGCAGCAGAACAGGAAACTCCGGAGGAACTATCGGATTTTCGTATGGACATCAATCGTATACTCGAACAGGCAAAGGCCGAGGCGCCGCCTTCCACCAGTAAAGGCATAGACGCCATCTGCATGATGTCAAAAGGATATACAAGCAGTGAAATTGGAGTAAAAATGAATGCTTCAGCAAAACTGGTTTGTGCTTGGGTATCCAAAGCACGGAAGTTCCTGAAGAGCCGGCCGGAGTTTGTGCAGCTTGCAGATGCCTATCATCTGGAAGGGTGACGGGCAGATCATATGGGATGCGGATAGCCTTGATTGGTTTTCAGCATCCCGCTTTTTTATTTTGGAGCAAATTATGAGTAGACTGAAGAAGAGCACATGGAAATGGATAATTCCGTTTCTCATTATGATCATTACATTGATTTTATTTAGGATGATATTTTTGTTGGGTTATGTACCTACGGAGTCTATGGAACCGACATTGAAAAAAGACAGTTATATTGTTGGAGTCCGGATTTATTCCAAACTTGAAACAGGTGATATTATTATTTTTCATCATGACGGGAAGCTGCTGGTCAAGCGGATTGCAGCGGTAAAAAATGAACAAATAGAGCACAATGGAATCAGTGTGGCAGTACCGGAGAACTGTTATTATGTTCTTGGAGACAATGCAGGGCATTCACTGGACTCCAGATACTGGGAAGAACCTTTTGTGAGGGAAGAGGATATTGTGGCGAAACTGATTTGGCCATAAAATTTTTATCATATTTCAGGCTGTAACAGACATTATGGAAAAGAATGTATTTGAATTAGGGAGGGAGTGGCTCTGACAGGGTAAAAAAAGTATGAATATAGAATGTTCTGAGGATGGATTTAGGAACACAGAGGAGATAATAAGAAAAAAGCAGCCAATCCGTGTGACCGCTTTACTTCTTGCTGTTCAGTTCTTTCATAATACCGAGGATATATGCCATTGATTTGGAATCCAGTTTCTTTGCTTCTGCAATAAATTCCTGCAGGGTCTCTGGATAAAGATTTTCTTCATCAAAGAATTCCTTAGGTGTTACGCCAAGATATTCACAGATATAGAAGAAGGACTGCATGGCAGGAAGTGATTTTTTGTTTTCAATGTTATTGATGTAGTTGTTTGCCTGTCCCAACGATAATGACATGTCGCGCGCAGATACACCTTTTTGTAATCTCAGTTTTGCCAGCCGTTCCGGAACGAATTCTTCGTACATCAGACCCACCTCCTATTCTGTAATAGATTGTACCTCATACATAACTTCTATTCGCAAATAGAAAAAGGGTATTTGCGTTGACTTGAAAAAATAAACCTATTATAATGATGATAGATACAAAATTAAATCTATTAAACGGAGGAACCTAATGGAAGAAAAGACCTGTTGTGTCACAGGACACAGAGATATACCGGATGAACAGATAGACGCGGTAAAATATGCTTTGCGGCGTGAAATTGTAAAGGCGGTTTCGGATGGTTAAACCGGATTTATGACCGGATTTGCCAATGGTGCAGATCAATACTTTGCGGAAATTGTAGTGATTCTGCAAAAGGATTTTCCTGAGCTGCGGTTGATTGCGGTGCTTCCATACCGGAAACGGATGGACAGTCTGTGCCAGAAGGAACACACAAACGCCCTTCTGGACGCCTGTGCAGAGGTTATTGTAATTCAGGAAGAATATAAGCCCAATGTTTATGCCAAGCGTAACCGCTACATGGTGGAACATTCAGACCGTGTAATTGCAGTGTATGACGGTCGGGAAAAAGGCGGTACAGTTAAGACGATTCGTTTTGCGCACCAATTTCGAAAAGAACTGCGGAAATTCCCGTAGGGTTAAACTTGGACAAAAATGGGACAAATCTTGGACAAAACCGGAAATGAAAAAGTGGAGGTACAGGCTGCTCTATGGTATAATAAATATTCAACCGTGAAGACCAGTGTCAATTCGGTTGGATTTTTAATAAAATAATCAATCAACTTTTATGAAAATGGGAAACCACAGTTTGAAAGGAGTATTTGCATGAAACACGTATGTATGCTTATATCTGTGGCTGATATTAACGCCGCAAGAAAATTTTATGAGGATCTGTTTGGATTAGAGGTGTTTCAGGATTACGGTAAGAACATCGCCTTTACCTGCGGCCTGGCACTGCAGCAGGATTTTGACTGGCTTGTGAATCTGCCAAAAGAAAAGATATTAAAGAAATCCAACAATGCGGAAATCGTCTTTGAGGAACAGGATTTTGACGGTTTCCTGAGCAAGCTGCAAGCGCACCCGGACATTGAATATCTGGGAGAAGTGATCGAGCATAGCTGGGGCCAGCGGGTGATCCGGTTCTACGATTTGGACGGCCATATCATTGAGGTCGGCGAGGACATGAAAATGGTGATAAAGCGCTTTCTTGCTTCCGGCATGACCATGGAAGAGGTTTCTGTGAAAATGGATGCTTCCGTAAAGGACTTGACGAAACTTCTGAAAAGTTAAGGTACAGTAGATGGAGAAACAAATCGGTATTTGAGGAGGATTAACATGACGGTTGATGTATATAAAAATTGCCCTAGTTATAAAAATGAATATTATATGCTAAGAATGACAAACAAAGAGGACAAGGCGGATTTGTTAAAAGTATATTCTGATGAAAAATCACTACCATTTTTTAATAGTGATAATTGTGGTGAAGATGATTTTCACTATACAACCGAAAACAGAATGGAACAAGCGATTGAATATTGGTGTTGGGAATATGATAGATAAGGTTTTGTCCGTTGGACAATTGTTTCAAAGGAAACAAATGAGGCGATAGGTACGATAGAACTTTTTCATCGAGAAGCCGAAGATTATTTTACAAATTGTGGTTTACTTAGATTGGATATTCGGAGCGATTATGAAATTGCAAGTGAGATTGTTAAAATTTTGGAGTTGATAATTGAACCTGCATATGTACTTTTTCAATGTGATAAAATTGCTACAAAAGCGATTGAATTAGCGGTGGAACGTATTTCAGCATTGAAAAGATTAGGCTTTAAGTATTCAGAAGAAAAGTTGATTGGACATGACGGTACAGAGTATGATTCATACTTCGTATTAGAACAATAACTTCTTTCAAATCTTATTTTTCTAGCGATGTTTTGGAAGCAGTGATTGTAGCCAATGGAGGAAACGAATATGGATATTCAAAAAATTATCAGCTTAGTAACAAAAACGCAGGGGTTAATAAAAAACCGTGAAATGGCTACCCATGTGAAAGAGAAGGGGCTTGCAGACTATGTAACGCAGGTAGATATTGCCGTGCAAAATTTCTTAAAGAAGGAGCTGTTTGCCCTTGCACCGGATATTCAGTTTCTTGGAGAAGAAACCGGTTTACAGGAAATGAAAGCGGAGAGCTTTTGGATTTTAGACCCGGTTGACGGGACTACAAACCTTATGCACGACTACCAGCACATCGTTGCATCTTTAGCCCTTTGCCGCCAGGGGGAAATTGTTATGGGGATCGTGTATGATCCCTTCCATGAAGAAGTGTTTTCAGCGGTTAAAGGCAAGGGCAGCTTCTTAAATGGACAGCCCATACATGTATCAAACGCAAAAAACTATCCGACACGATGATTGGGTTGGGAACAGCAAAAAGAGAGTTGGCGGATGAAAACTTTGCCCGGTTCCGCAGAGTGTTCGGCCAGTGCCAGGATGTCCGCAGGATTGGCTCTGCCGCTCTGGAACTGGCCTATACCGCCTGCGGCAGACAAGGAGGCTATTTCGAGATATACCTGAATCCCTGGGACTATGCTGCCAGTATGCTGTTGATTCAGGAGGCTGGAGGCCGGGTAACTGATTTTACGGGGAAACCGCTTGATCCGAGGAAAGGCAGCAGCGTAGCGGGAACAAACGGATATATCCATACAGAACTGCTAAAGTTAATATAAAGGGTAAGAAATCAGTATTCGGAGAAAAGTATATGAAAACATTTATAGGGTATAAAGTAAGGCTTTAGGAGGTACATAAGCATGAGAAATATGATTGCATACTGTGGGCTGGATTGTGGAAAATGCGACGCATATCTTGCAACAATCAATCACGATCAGGCGTTGCGTGAGAAAACTGCAAAACGGTGGGCAGAGTTAAATAATGCTCCCATTTCGGCTGAACATATCAATTGTGAAGGATGTCGTGTTGATGGAATTAAAACTGTATTCTGCGATAGTCTTTGCGGAATTCGTCAGTGTGCATTGAAAAAAGATGTGACGACATGCGGTGACTGTCCGGATATGGAAAAATGTCAGACTGTTGGAGAGGTTATCTCAAATTCTCCCGAAGCTTTGGAAAATCTGAAAGGAAGGATAAACAGGACAATCTGACAACTTTCGTTTTATTGAGGATAACACAACATTGACTTTTATCTGTCGCTCGGAGCAGAGGCCATGTCTGATTGGACAGTCTATCGCATTGCAGGCGATACATTAACACAGTTTGCTGAGTAACGCCACTTCCGGTTATCAGAGAATAAAACAACAAAAAACAAATTCGGGCTTAAAAAGAGGAAATTTTATGTTTGAGGACGGTCGAAGCAAAAAAGTTATTTTTATAGCGCATTGTATATTAAATCAAAATTCAATATCTGATGGAACAGCCGTTTTTCCAGCAGCTTTTAAGGATGTAATAAAAATTATTCTTGATGCTGATATTGGTATTGTCCAAATGCCATGTCCTGAACTTTGCTGTTTAGGGCTTAATAGAGGAAACAACGATGGGGCAGATGTTCCTGTCGTTATTGAAAATACCCGTATTCGTAAAGAAATGCAAAAAGCGGAATCTTACAAAATGCTAACGGTCCAAGTTGATTATGTGATGAAACAAATAACAGAATACAATGCCTACGGTTTCGAGATAATCGGGATTATTGGTGCAAATCGTTCGCCGAACTGCGGTGTGGAAACCACATCAGATTTTAACAAAGAGATAAGCGGTAAAGGTATTTTTACAAGCGAACTTAGCAATCGAATAAATGGGGAAAACTTGAATATTCCTATGCTGGGTATCAAAGGCACTGATAATGTTCTTGATCAAGTAAAGTCTTTCATTAAGTCAAACTTGGTCAAGGAGTAGCAGAAAATAAATAAGAAATATTGAGAGATTGTGGTATGAAAATTTAGTATAAAGACACCCATATTTTTACAGAGAAAGAACTGCAAAGACTGTTTTTATCCGTGGGATGGGAGTCCGGGAATTACCCGGATAAACTTGTTCGGGCGATGCTAAATTCTTCACATGTAATTTCAGCATGGGATGATAACAAACTGATTGGACTGGTACGGGCACTTGATGATGGCGAAACAGTTGCATTTCTACATTATCTTCTGGTAGACCCTGCATATCAGGGGCATCATATTGGCGATGAATTGATGAAAAGGATTATGAGTTGCTTTGAAAACCTCCTTTATGTCAAAATTATGCCGTCTGATCCTAAGATGATTGCGTTTTATGAACGATATGGGTTTCAGCAATATGATAATTACTCAGCAATGGTACTGAAACATTTTCAATAACAATATAGCTTCCGGTTTATCTGGAATTTGATCAGAGTTAAAAAGTGTATTTTAAAAGGAGAATAATTCAATGAAAGAATTTAGTCAAGAAGCAGAACAGGTCATGATTGAGCGTTTCGGGAAAGATACAATTATATCATTAGCAACAACGGAAAATGCAACGCCTTATGTGCGATACGTCAATGCCTATTACGAAAATGGGGCATTTTATGTCATTACTCATGCACTCTCAAATAAAATGAAACATATAAAAGATAACCCTGTTGTTGCAATCGCCGGCGAGTGGTTTACAGCACACGGGAACGGCGTCAGTCTGGGTTATTTCGGGAAAAAAGAGAATTGTGTGATTGCTGAGAAGCTGAAAAAGGTCTTTGCTGAATGGATCGATAACGGACATACTGATTTTAACGATGAAAACACCATCATTCTGCGTGTGGAATTAACAGATGGCCTGTTGCTCTCGCATGGTACAAGATATGAGTTTTAGATTTTCAAATTTCCTACTGTGTTAGATCAAGTATTATTATAGCTTATCCTAACCGTTTGCAGGTAGGCTGTTTAAGGAGGCTCCATGAAAGGATTTAACCGACAAAATCAATTATTTTCCCTCTGCGGTTTGAATTGTGGGCTTTGCCCCATGTTCCTGAATAAAAACTGTCCCGGCTGCGGCGGCGGTGAGGGAAATCAATCCTGCAAAATCGCAAGGTGCAGCATGGAGCACAACGGCGCCCAATACTGTTTCCAATGCAGCGAATACCCTTGCGAAAAATACGATCATATTGACGATTTTGATTCCTTTATAACACATCGAAATCGAAAATTCGATATGGAAAAGGCCAAACGCCTTGGAATAGACACTTATAATGCAGAGCAGGCGGAGAAGGCCAACATTCTGGAGGTTTTATTATCCAATTATAATGATGGCCGCAAAAAGACACTCTTTTGCGTAGCCGTCAACTTGCTGGAACTGCAAGAACTGCAAACGGTACTTAAAGAAATTGACCGTAAACCTGATATGGAAACACTGACGCCCAAAGAAAAAAGCGCTTTTGTTGCTGGATTACTGCAGGATGCAGCGGCAACGAAAAATATTGACTTAAAGTTACACAAGAAAAAGAGATAATGTATTTGAAAAAGCGCCACATATTTTCAGTGGCGCTTTTTGTTTGTAAAAGAACGCAATGACAATGTAAGAAACTGCAAAGAAATGGGTATAATACAAGCACCGGGTGCAGAAACTATGTGTAAAGAACCGGATCGATGGTGTGGTTCACCTTAGCCGGGTACGGTTAATTCCGAAAGATGCGGATAAACTGGCAAACGGATGTAGAAAAGAAATATTTCAAAAACTATTGACTTTGACGTTCCGTCATACCGTAGAATGAAGTTACAAAATATCGAAAGGAAGTACAAAATATGAGTAACCTAAAAGTACAGGCCGTTCGTTCTGACGGTATCTACAGAAAAATCATGGAAGCGCCAGTTTCTAAAAAGTATGATATTTATCGCTATGAAATGATGAAGCCTTTTGAAAAGAAATGGGCCTGCTACAATGTGCCAATGAAGGCTGCACAACCGAATGGCTATGATGTTATTATGGCAAGTGGTATGTTAGGCTTTCTTCTGCCGGAAAAAATTCATGAAACATGGTCCGAAAGTATAACACTGTTAGACGATAACCAATTTTGGGATAACTGTCAAAAGTCTATCGAGCGCTCCTTAAAGTGTTTTACTGATGCAGAAATTGAGTTGCCGATAAAAGAATATCTCTATACCATTTTGCTGGCTGATCCAGAGAACCCTTATATGATAATGAATGATAATTACTGTGGAGATGGAGGGATTCCTGGCTACATTTTTACATGGCTTGTTCCATCTGAACACACTAAGAGCAGACTTCCCGTAGCGTTGGCACATGAAACAAATCATAATGTCCGTTTACAGTTTATTAAATGGCACAATGACATTACTCTTGCTGAAATGATGGTAAGTGAGGGACTTGCTGAAAACTTTGCTACTTACCTATATGGTGAGGAAAATGTAGGGCCGTGGGTAAGTAAGACAGATTTGGAAACTTTGAATGGATATATCAAGCCTATCATTAGGGGAGGTCTTGATGTACAGGGCTTAGATAACCTGACAGCATATCTGTATGGTGATGAAATGGCAAAAATGCAAAATTATTTTCCTGTTGGTCTACCCTATTGTGCCGGATATGCTTGTGGCTATCATATGATAAAATACTATCTGAAAAAAACAGGAAAATCTATCATTGAGGCTACCAAGATACCTGCGGATGAAATACTGAAAGAAGTGGAGGGATTTTGGGATGAATCCTAAAAAAATGATGATTCACGAGGTTGCAAAGCTGACCGGCATTACGATACGTGCTTTGCATTACTATGATGTAATCGGTCTGCTGGAACCTACCAAAGCAGATAAGACAAAATATCGTTTATATTCTGAAAATGATTTAGAGAAGTTCTGATGTATCTGGGCGAACTCTATCAAACAGATGAACGATTTGTCGAGTATATCAATAGATTTTCCACATGGAATGTTGCGGAATTTTTTGGTGAAGCAATTAAAGTCTATTGCTGTAATCGCTAATAAACTATTATATCTGTCCAGCGGTAAAAAAGAAAAACGCTGTTGAGCAGCTCCTTTCCCACACTCATATTACATTTTGCTGGCGGCGGCTTTGAGAAATCAAGGCCACCATGCTGTTTTACTATTGCTATGATAAGGTTTTTCCCTTTTTTAGTTTACACAAAGCCATAGAAGTTACATATATTAAAAACAAAGATTGTCGGAGTATGGGAATGATGGAAAGCTGCAGAGAGAAAATTGTCTCAGAGAAATATGCTGATTTTTTATGGAAGTCCAGCTGGAGTCCCAATGGCTTGGAAAGTTTTTTCCCGGAAGTGTGTTTTCAGATGATAAATGATTATTATGATGTATATTATGTATCCAGAGAATATTTGGAAACAAGATCCAGAACTGATTATGAATATGAAGTATTTCCAAAACTATATGGTTTGTTGGAAAATGAAAGTCTGGTAGATTCACGTATACTGCAAATACAAAACCATCCAGTACTGCAGCTACAAGGAGCAGGTGTGATTTTGGGCTTTTTGGATACGGGGATTGACTATACCAACTCCTGTTTTCAAAACTCGGTAGGGAAGAGCCGGATTATAGAAATCTGGGATCAGTCTATTCAGACGGGAAACACACCGGATGGAATTGACTATGGCAGTATTTATGGACGGGAGATCATCAATCAAGCGTTAAAGAGCGACATCCCTTTTTCAATTGTTCCCAGCAGGGATGAAATAGGACATGGAACACAGATGGCTGCTATAGCCGCTGGAAGCCGGGATAAAGAAACTGGTTGGATTGGTGCAGCCCCGCTAGCAGATATTGCAGTTGTGAAGTTGAAGCCTGCGAAAGGGTATCTGAAACAATATTTCGGTGTAAAAGCGGATGTGGTTGCTTATCAAGAAAATGATATTATGCTGGGACTCCGGTATCTTCATGAACTGGCATTGCGAGAAAGAAAACCCCTTGTGGTCTGTATTGGCTTGGGAACTAATATGGGAGGACATGAAGGGACTTCTCCCCTTGCTTCTTATATCAACGCCATTGGCTCTCGTGTGGGGCGTTGTATTGTAGTGGCAGGAGGCAATGAGGCAAATCAAGGGCATCATTTTTATGGGATTCTGAAAGAGGGGCAGGAATATGAAGATGTAGAATTTCGAGTGGCAGAAGGGGAATATGGGTTTACAATGGAACTCTGGGGAAGCACACCGGATGTGCTGTCTGTTTCTTTAATCTCCCCGACAGGAGAAATGGTACCCCGACCCTCTGCTAGAAGCGGAAGTCAGCGGTTTGATTTTATATTTGAAAGGACAATCATATATATTGATTTCCAGCCATTGGAAGCTCAGAGTGGAGATCAACTCATTGTAATCCGCATGTTCTTTCCTATGTCGGGGATTTGGCGTCTGAGGGTCTATGGAACTAACGTGCTCAGTAGGATTTATAATATTTGGATGCCCGTAACTGGGTTTATAGCGGAAGGTACGAGATTTTTAAGTTCAAATCCAGATATTACTCTGACCGAACCCTCAAATGCAGAGATTCCTATTACAGTGGGGGCTTATCATGCGCAGAATAAAAGCCTTTATATTAGCTCCAGCCGAGGCTTCACAAGAAGAGGAAGAATCAAACCAGATCTTATAGCTCCGGGGGTAGACGTGAAAACGATAGGACCGGGAAACCGTTCTGTGTTCATGACCGGAACCAGCATGGCGGCTTCAGTGACAGCTGGGGCAGCAGCATTGATCTTGGAGTGGGGCATCGTAAGGGGAAATTGGCCTGCCATGAGCAGTTTAGAAATTAAGCAACTTCTTATCCGAGGGGCTGACAGAAGCAATAATGAACTGTATCCTAACCGTTCCTGGGGGTATGGAACATTAAATTTATACGGAGCTTTTGAAGCCTTGGAAAGATTTTGAAGTATTACAAAATGCAGTCTGCTGTTAGCACAACGAATCCGCTTTGGAGGAATAAGGCCATGGGGACGGCTTTACCCTTTCAGAACTCATTAGTGTAGAATGGTAGAAGATTCTGGCTGAAAATGAGAAAAACCAGCAGAAACAAGATGTCCTTGCCCTACTGGTCTTACTCAGGCTAGTATTTTTCTGGAACCCGAATATTAGCTACATTACGAAGATTATATTTTTCAATCATATGCTTCTTCACACGAACCAAATTGTAACGGTAACAATCTGCTATGCCATCCGCAAATGAGTCAGCATTACCTTCACGTAATTTCTCTAGTGCTAGAATGACTTGCTTGTTGAGATGTGAAAGAGTATGTTTTTTGAACGGATAATAAGCAAAATGGTGTCCCCATTCAAGAAGGGAATTGGTCTTAGATAATATAACATATAAAGGTTCTAACGTGGTATGTTTCATTATAGATTCTAAAATATCTGCCAAATGAATAGAGTCAGAAGAAGTGAATTTATCTGCCAACTCGTCCAGTTCTTCTCTGGAAAACCGTGGAGCTGCAACTAATGCTGCCGGGCGAATAATTAATACCATTAGCTGCAGAGCGTGAAGGTAACGTTGTGCTTTTTCTACATATCCGGAATTAAGAGCCAGCTGATGAAGTTTCGTATCATCCGGTTTTATAACAATAGTGCCTTTACCATTTAATGTCTTTACGAAACCTCTTTGTTCAAGTTCTGATAACGCCTTTCTGACTGTCGATATAGATACATCGTACTGGTTGGCTAGTTGTTTTTCGTATGGAAGAAACATTCCAACAGAATACTCTCCAAGACCAATTTTTAGATTCAGATCATCAATAATTTTTGAGTAAAAATAATCCTGACCACGCATGGGATTCCACGAAAACTTCAAACCAGTTTGTGCAGGACATTTGGTATTGGTCTCTGACAGGTAATTTAACGTATTTTGGATGGAATCCGTAAGTCTTTGATACATATTTGAGAGCTGCTTGTACCTTGTGAGTGGTTCATCGCCATTTAATATATCCATAATGACATTGGTTGCAGATATAGATTCCGGTAAAAAGTGTTTAGAGAAATAGGGGCACTCTTCTATAAAAAATGTAAGCTTGTTATAAAGACCAAACGTAGAATATAGTTCGCTTAATAGGGGATTGCCACCTATTTTTAATATATTATATCCTAATTTAGAAAGAGGACGCCATCCGCCAGCAGCGTATCCTAAACGCAATGCTTTTACAGCCTGTTTATAGTGAGGTAGTACCTCCACATCACAGCCCTGCAAAGCAAAAACCAGAAGTGAAGGCAGTATTAAAGCAAAGGTCTGATTTACCT
Source organism: Lachnospiraceae bacterium (assembly GCA_902363555.1). GTDB lineage: Bacteria > Bacillota > Clostridia > Lachnospirales > Lachnospiraceae > Catenibacillus. The sequence continues at coordinate 69,493 of CABJAM010000006.1, forward strand.
GTAAAATACCTTCTTTTTGTTTTAAAACCTCGAAAACAGTATTTGATGAATTACAGGAGTCTTTTGTTGAAACAACAATCGGTGCAAGACGAGGCTGAATGTTAACCAACCCTTCTGCCCGCAATGCGTCAAAAACACGGTTAATCGTATATCTGCTAACATGGAATTGTTCGCAATACATCCTTGAAGATGGTAAGACATTTCCGTGAGGTATCTGCCCCTCTAAAATACACTGCTTAATTTCGTTATATACAAATTCAAATTTTGTTTCTTGTGGTTCCATAATCCGCCTCCCTATCTGTCGATTATATCATGGTGAACCTATTTTGTCAGTATAAAACGTAACCTATTTGTACACCTTACCAATATGGAGATTGCTATCATGTAGGTTTTTGGTTATAATAAAATCCTATATAACTACTAGGAAAAGGTTTGAGTATCATGGAAAAACAAAAAATTTTAATTGTGGACGATTCAGAAATGAACCGTTATCTTTTAATAGACATTTTAAAAGAGCACTATGATGTAGTTGAGGCTGAGAACGGTGTTGAAGCAATTTCTCTTCTTTCAAAGCAAAGAACAGATTTCTCCCTTCTGCTTCTGGACATTATGATGCCTGAAATGGATGGATTTGAAGTATTAGCCTACATAAAGAAACACCACTGGGATGACACCTTCGCTGTTATTATGATTTCTGCTGATGATTCTCCTGCTAATATAAAGCGTGCCTATGACTTGGGGGCTTTTGACTACATTAGCCGTCCTTTTGATTCGACTATTGTCCGGCGTCGAATTTCTAATACGATGTTTTTATATGCACGCCAGCAACATCTTGAGAAAATTATCATAGAACAATTTCAGGAGACGGAAAAGAATAATAAACTGATGATCTCAATCCTGGCTCATATCGTGGAGTTCCGTAATGGAGAGAGCGGCTTACATATTCTGCATGTTAATACGATTACAAAATATTTGCTGAAGCAGTTGATTCAGCTTACAGATCAATATCTTTTGTCCAAAGCAGATATTTTTTTAATTAGCACCGCTTCTGCGCTTCATGATATTGGGAAAATCTCAATTTCAGATTCAATACTGAATAAACCTGGTCGACTGACGGCAGAAGAATTTGAAGTAATAAAAACTCACTCAATAGTTGGTGCCAATATTCTATTAGACCTGCCCATTGAGCAGCAGGAGGCTCCGCTTGTCAAAGTGGCTGCTGAGATTTGTCGATGGCATCACGAAAGGTATGATGGTAATGGTTATCCGGATGGATTAAAGGGGGAGGAGATTCCCATAGCTGCCCAGGTGGTTGCCCTAGCCGATGTTTACGATGCCTTGACAAGTGAGCGATGCTATAAGAAAGCTTATTCACATGAAGAAGCTTTGAAAATGATCTTAGAAGGACAATGTGGTGCATTTAATCCTACTCTTTTACTGTGTCTGCAAGAAATTGCGGACATACTTGAAAGTGAGCTTCTGGATGCCTCCCCGGAACAAGAGACTAAAAATATTCAGGATATAAGAAATAAAATAGACTACGACCGGCTGTTTCCCTATGAAAAAGACACTTTTCTGTCCCGTAAACAGAGGCATCTGCAATTATTATATATTGATTCCTTAACCGGTATTTACAATCGCCGTTATTACGACGAACATTTTCAAGGCGCAAATGATATTCAGGCTATGGTGGTAATAGATGTAGATAATTTTAAGCATATCAATGACAATTATGGCCATGATGTTGGCGATATCGTATTGCAGAGTATTGCACAAACTGTGTTATCCTGCGTACGAAAAACAGATGTCGTTATCCGTTATGGTGGCGATGAATTTGTAATTATCTTTTTTAGTATACCTGCAGATATATTTGAGAAAAAACTGGAGAGGATCAGGCACTCTGTTGATAGGATGACAATTGATGCTCGTCCCGAACTGCATATGTCTGTAAGCATAGGTGGAGCATATGGAATTGGAACTACAAAAAAGTTCTTCAAAGCTGCGGACAATATGATGTATCAATCAAAAAAAACTAAAAATCAGGTGACCATATGTTTTCTGAATAGGAAAGAGGAAGCACAGACAACAAGAAAACTCTCGCAAGGTTATGACGATTAAGAATCTAGAAGGAAGGTTCGCTGGTCATCGTTTTGACGTTGCTCCACTGCAAGCAGCATATACCGGGTAAACACGATTGCTACATGAGCAGTCAGTGTATCATAGGATAAGCTGTGACATTCCCCGATCAGATTCAACATCGATTTACAGGTTTTGAAAAATACCTCGATCTGCCAACGTTTTCCGTAAATACGAATGATATCTTCTTCGGAAAGGCTGGCATCTGTGCAGAGGAAAGCAAGCCAATCTTTACGATTCGCTTTATTTCTTACGCAGACTATTTTTTCAGGAACAGGATTCTCTTTTCCAACCATGACATCTACGGAAAGCAGATATTTTGATCTGCCGCGGCGTTTCTTGTTTTTGGAGTAGATTTCCTTGATGTTAAGCTTTTTCCCGCAATACTCGTATTTGATGCGACTGCTTTTTTTGATCATGGCAATAACATCTATTCCTTTTGACTTAATGGCTGTTATCTGTGCAGGATTAGAAAACCATGAATCGAAAAGGATATACTCCGCATTTAACCCGGAGGTAACTGTAGTATCCAATAATGTCATCATAGCTTCCGGAGCCTTTGTCTGCGCCAGCTTTCGTCTTTTCCCGGCAACAGTCCTTCCGTCAAGCGCTTTTACTGGCCCAATAATATTTGTATCCTTAGCAGAAGCCAAAAGACAGCTGTTTACAGGGATCAATGTATTTCCGTCACTCCAGCTTAAAGTAAGCATCCGAAAGCCTTTTTTAAAGTGCATATCTGTATGGTCGAAGACTTTGGAGCCGGGTTCCGTCTTTTTACAGCTGGTGCGACTGAAAAGACTGTAATCGACAATAAATACATTTTTCCGCTTTTCATCGGTCAGATCTTTGATATCGTTATTGATGATATCGGCAGCAAGAAGAGAAGTAAAACGGAGCCAGTTGGTTTTAGCAGAGTTCAAAAATCTATAAAAAGTATTTTTTGAAAATCCTTCTTTAAAAGAATGGGTAAGCTGTTGTATGTACATACTTCTTCCAGTAAAAATATTGCCGAGCTTGTATTTCAATAAAGAAATGGAAGGAATAGTCATGCATACCGACTGATATTCCAATATATAGAAACTTTTTATAATACCGTAAGAATTCATAGTCATTGTGGATATCTTTCACCTGATGAATATGAGAATCTGTATCGAAAAGATTTGGATGAATTAGAAAAGTTGGCAGGATAACATAAAAGATGTTACGAAAAAAGTTCACGTTTAACTTGTACTTTTTCTTGACATAGTACCATCGATATAATAGATATTGATGAAATGGAGGTAGACAATTTGATAAAGGTTACACTAACGAATGAAATTTTAAAAAGGATATCGGAAATTGATGAAAATCGTTTTTCTCTCAGCACGATAGAACTGCCACCTGTTACAAAGAATAGCCTTAGAGAAACCTCCAAGAAAAAAAGTTCATATGCTTCTAATAAGATTGAGGGGAATCCATTGACTGAAAAACAGGCAAGTGAAGCCATTGACAGTGATCCGCACAAACACTTTTTGAAGCCGGAACAGGAAGTTCGCAATTACTTTCTGGCCTTAAATCTTCTGGAAGAAAAACTGAAAAAGAAAGAGTTCTTTTCAAAAGAGATAATTCTTGAAGTGCAGGCAATGGTTGAAAAAGGTGCCGGGAAAGAAAAGATAGGATTAAGAGGTCCTATGCCGCCAGGCGTATTATTTGCAGTATATGATTCTGAAACAGGAGTACCAGAATATATTCCGCCAGAGTATATAGATATTCCGGTGTTACTGGATGAACTTGTTGAATATGTAAATACTACAGATGATCATCCGTTAATCATTGCCGCCGTTGTCCATTATCAACTGGTTACCATTCATCCTTTTGAAGATGGGAATGGAAGAACTGCCAGACTAATGTCAGGGTATATTCTTGATTATTATGGATACGGTTTTAATGGAATTGGTTCTCTGGAAGAATATTTTGCCTATGATCCAGATGAGTATTATGCATCGCTGCAAATGGGATTACCTGCATTGTATTATTCAGGAAGAGAAAATCCTCCTCATCCGGAAATCTGGATCAATTATTTTTTGAAAATGATGGGATTGTATTCTAAAAAGGTATACGAGTTATCGAAAGCGTCGGAGAAAGATGAATTAGAAGGAAGTCTGTCTTATTTAAATACAAAAGAAAAAGAATTTTTAGTGTTCTTGTTAAAAAAGCGATTATACGAGTTTACACCAATTGAAGTAAGTAAGATGATTGTCCACACTTATATACTAACACCAATGAAAAAGATGTGGAAGAATAGAAACAAAAAGAAAAAAGGTATTTCACTGCTCTTTTCCATGGTACTTATTTTTTGTATTTTAGGCGTTTTTGTTGGTTCTGTTTCAAGGAAAACATCTGCCGAAATGTCAGAGTCAGCAATTCAGAATTTGACAGAAAGTCTGGACTTGATTAAGTGTACGATTGAGGCAATTTTGAAAAATGAAGCAGAGTTCCAGAAACTCATTGCGCAGGAGATTGCCGATACAGATAATCCACAGGAATATGTCCAGAGGTATAAAAAAAATCAAACAATGGTGAAAATGTCATTGATTTTAACAGGTGAGACGGAAGGAGTTTCCAATGTAGGGGATACATTTTCTGAAAATGAGTTGGAGTTCTCTTTGGGGAAAACTGTGGAGGGAATGGCCATATCCCAATCTTATCTGAATTATATGGGAACATGGGCATATACCATGAAATGTCCTGTTATTCGGGATGAAAAGGAAATTGCAGTTCTCTATATAGAATATATATATGATTCCATTGACAAATCTCTTCCCAAAGGATTTTATGACCAAAAGGCGATGTTATATATTATGGACGCCAAAAGCGAGAGATTTGTATTGAAACCGAAAGGGATGGGGGAACGCAGCGCAGGTCATCTGAATCTGGAGGATTTCTACAGAGCGAATGATATTCAGACGGAAAACTTGCGGCAGGAAGTTTCTGAGTGTTTGAAAAATGGCAAAGATATTATGTTTTACCATAATGTTCAGGGGGAGAACGCTCTGAATTATATGTGGGCGGTGAACAGCGGCTCAACTTATCTGGTTGGTTATGTACCGGTCGAAGCGATTCAGAAGGAGGGAAAAACGGTTAATCAGAATATTAACACCGTTGTATTCACAATGCTGATTGCTTTTGCTTTATGTTGTATTCTTTTCTATGTAAACAGAAGACAGCAGGATAAAATCAGAAAGGAAAGAGACGAAGAGAGAGAACTCTATAACAAACAACTTGCAGAAGCGCTGCAGGCAGCGCAGGTTGCGAACAATTCCAAGACAACCTTTCTTTCCAATATGTCTCATGATATCCGTACCCCAATGAATGCGGTGCTTGGATACACGACCCTTTTGGCTAAAGATGCAGAGAACCCGGATAAGGTCAGGGAATATACAAAAAAGATTCTGACATCCGGACGGCATTTGCTCAGTCTGATAAATGATATTTTAGATATTTCCAAGATTGAGAGCGGAAAAGTGGTGCTGAACTTTGGGAGGTTCGCTTTCACTGATCTGGTATCAACCGTAGAGGATATTGTCCGCCCCATGTCCGAGGAGAAGCATCAGAAGTTTTCTGTCGAGATATCAGGGATTGAGCATAAGTATTTCATGGGAGATGATACGAGAGTCAATCAGATCTTGTTCAATCTTCTCTCTAATGCGGTAAAGTATACACCGGAAGGAGGAAATATCTGGCTCCGTCTGATTGGACTTCCACAGAGAACAGCCCAGTTTGAACATATTCGCATTGAGGTTGAAGATAATGGTTTTGGAATGGCGCCGGCGTTTTTAGAGACTATTTTTGATGCATTTACTAGAGCGGAAAACAGCACGACAAATAAGGTTCAGGGAACCGGACTGGGCATGGCGATTACCAAAAATATTGTAGAGCTTATGGGAGGAACGATTCAGGTTTTCAGTGAGGTAGATAAAGGCAGCCTGTTTCGAATTGAACTGGAATTTCGTATATCGGAAGATCGGGCAGAATCGAAAGAAGAATGTCTGACAGATATCAATAATAGTAGTCTGGAAGGGCTGCATTTTCTTGCTGCAGAGGATAATGAAATTAATGCAGAAATATTATCAGAAATACTTGAAATGGAAGGGGCGGATTGTGTAATTGTTGAGAACGGCAAGTTGGCTCTGGAACGTTTTAAGAATTCCGCAGCCGGAGAGTTTGATGCAGTTTTAATGGATGTGCAGATGCCGGTCATGAATGGGTATGAGGCTACAAGAGCAATCAGGTCCTTAGAGCGCAGGGATGCCAAGACGATTCCGATTATTGCCATGACGGCGAACGCATTTGCAGAGGATGAAAAAGACGCTCTGGAAGCAGGAATGAATGTCCATGTGGCAAAACCTATTGATATTGAAGTGTTAAAAAGAGCAATCAAACAATGTATAATGGGAGGAAATATGTCATGAGAAAAAACTGGAAACAAAGATTAAAGAGGCAGATTGCAGTTTGCATGGCTGGTTTGTCCGTATTGGGAATAACTGCATGCGAAAAGCAAGGGGGTACGGACTGTAATCTGATACAATCGGAAAAAGAGGAAACAAGAATCGTAAGATTATATAGCCCAATGGAAAAAACAAGTCCGGATGCGGAGAATGTTGCGAGGAGTGCATCTGATAAAACCATTGCAATGGCAGAGGAAGCACTGGACATCTACGTGGAATATGTTACATATACCGCAGAGAATTATCAGGATAAGACATATGATGATGTAGCGATTGACAGAATTCGCAATAACATGGATGATGTGTATTTACTGAATCCGGATGTGATCCAGAAAATGGCGGAAGAGGGAAAATTGATGGACCTGTCAGAACTTGATAGTGCGAAAAATCTGCGGGAGGTTGTGAAGGCTGCGAATGTTTATGATGGAAAGCTTGTGGCAATTCCTCAGGAAGTAGTGGCATATGGCCTATTTGTAAATAAAGATATGTTTGATAATTATGGCTTGGAATTGCCTGAAACGCCGGAGGAATTTCTGGAGTGCTGCAGAGTATTTAAGGAAAACGGAATTGAAACGCCGGTAGGAGCGAATCGCTGGTGGCTGGAGACGTTTGTTTTGGCACAGGCCTATGCAGATTTATATAATGGAGGAAATACAGAGGCAGAAGTAGCCGCCTTAAACAGCGGAGAAAGGAAATATAGCGATTATATGCGTCCGGGCTTTGCATTTCTGCAGGAATTGATCGACTGTGGATATATTGATGCCGAAAAAGCGCTTGTCAGCGAGGCAATTGAAGGGGAAGGTCCGGATTTCCTTGCCCAGAAAACACCGATTGTTATGGCTTATTGGGGCGCCGCAAATTCGGATACTGCTTATGGAGCCCCTGATTTTGAACTGCAGGTTATCGGATTTCCCAGCAGCCGAGGGCAGATGCCCGTTATGCCTATGACAGGAATGGCGATCGGAGTGGGTTCGGAACATGCAGAAGATGCAATGCGTGCGTTGGATGTGATGACCTCTGACGAAGCTCTTCAGGTTTATACTGAAACAAATAAGGTGATTTCTCCGTCCAAAAATATTAAGGTAGATTGTATACCGGCTTTGAAACCATTGAATGACAGAATAGAAGAGAATGTTTTTGTCCTTGGTTCTAATGCGGGAATGAAACTGGAACAATGGGGGAATACCTGTCTGATCGTGAGAAAACTGCTTGAAGGTGCAACGGTAGATGAATGCATGGCAGAGTTTGACAGACTGCAGGAAGAAACTTTAAGTAACTAAGACTTCCCATACCCAAAATGGGCTTCGCACCTTGAAAATTCAATATTTCAGCTAACAAAATAGCAATTTATGCTCTAGCTGCCCGCGAATCAAGTGCATTTTGCAGATATTGCGGCAGTCTGGATATAAAATCAGCAGTAAATGCAGCAAGCTGTTCTTCGTTCAGTTTTAGAATCTCCTGAAGACTTGCCATCAAAGCATCCATCAGGATACAAAGTGACCGTGTGAAAGTGATGTCTGCCATCACTTCTAATTCATCGATGTGATTTAAGCATTGTCTGAGTTTCACAGTTTGTTCCGTAGAGATAGCGCCATCAACAGCAGCCTGTATTTCTTCTATAGGGGTCTTACATCTGCCATCTACGAATGGTGTCACATCAAAAGTTTCCCCAGGGTGTTATAAAATCTGTTCCGTGATGGAATGGGAAGATTTACCAAATATATCAGAGAAGACATCATCTAATTTTAAGTTCGATACAGTAAGACAGTTATGAACACGATTCTTCTCGCTGGTGATCATACAGGTGAGTTTGAAACGGTATCTTACCAAATCTCTTAATTCACGGATGTCAGCAGGCGGGATAAAGGAGGGCTTTACCATTCCGCACATGTATAAATCACAAATCCATTTGGCATCCTTACGGTCTGTCTTGTTGCCCTTCTGAGGCTTGGTATATTTGGAGTGGGAAAGAGTAACCCAGATGTTATTCTCCTCCAAGACATTAAAAACAGGGATCCAATGCTTACCGGTATATTCCATGCAAACATCATTACAGTGATACTTGGCAAGCCAGTCACACAACTCTTGCAATTCTTTGGTAAAGGAAGAAAAGCGAGCCTGCTTATATTCTGTACGATTGTTGGGATCGGTAATACCGATACAGGCAAAGATCCAAGTTTTGTGGATATCAAGTCCATAGCAGTTGTTTTTTAGGATTTTAAACGACAATAAAATAACCTCCTGAAACATTATAGTTATAAGATTGACAGTGACTGGTCATCCGGCAAAACCGAGTCGACTTTGGAAGAGATAAGTTTACGGGCTACGGGAATGCGCCAATCATTGATGCCTCAACGGATGACCGACAACATATAAAAATGCGAGGTCGCCGCTATACAGCCCCGCCACTCACCTCCACGTGTTCTGTAGTATGTCAGTCTTATAAAAGAATTGTATCAGAAGGAAATCAGAATAGGAAATAAAAAAGCGAAAGTTAGCCAAAGTGTTTCATGATGCATTGGTGCCTTTCGCAGAAAGGCGGATTATAAATATGACACAAAAACAGATATTAATTGTAGAAGATAATGAACTCAACAGAGCTATGTTAAGCGAGATATTGTCAGACAACTATAAAGTTTTAGAAGCGGAAAACGGAAAAGATGCATTGGATATTCTGGAGCAAAATAGGGATGATATCCATTTAATTCTTTTGGATATTATGATGCCCGTTATGGATGGATATACTTTTTTGGACACGATTAAGACGGATGCAGAACTAGCATTGATTCCAGTCATTGTGACAACTCAGGGAGACAGTGAAGCGGATGAAGTAAATGCTCTTGCTCATGGTGCAACAGATTTTGTACCAAAGCCTTATCGCCCTCAGGTAATTCTCCACAGGGTAGCAAATTTCATCAAACTGCGTGAGACTGCAGCCCTGATAAACCAGTTCCGATATGACCGGCTTACCGGACTTTATACAAAAGAGTTCTTTTATCAGAAAGCCAGGGAATGTCTTGAGGCAAATCCTGAAAAGGAATATACAATTTTATGTTCAAATTTTGAGGATTTCAAATGGTATAATGATACCTTTGGACGGGAAGCAGGAGATAAGATTCTAAGAGAGGGAGCTGAAATTTTCAAGGAAAGAGTAGGAGAGAATGCTATCTGTTGTCGATATAATGCAGACCGTTTTCTATGTCTTCTTGACAAGGAACGGGAAAAAATTGGACGGGAATATTTTGTAAAAAGCAGGGAGAGCAAACGTTCATCGTTGACGGAAAACATTTCTGTAAAACTCGGTATTTATGAGATTATGGATTCCTCCATTCCTGTTGAGCAAATGTGTGACAGGGCACTTTGGGTCGTGGATCGTGTAAAAGGAATGTATAATCAAAGCATCGCTGTTTACGATGATTCCTTTCGCGAAAAATTGCTGCGGGAAAAGGCGATTACGGATGTCATGGTGACAGCGCTGGAAGAGGGGGAGTTTATTGTTTATCTTCAGCCAAAATACAGTTTGAATAATAACCGGATAGTCGGTGCGGAAGCTTTGGTACGGTGGATACATCCGGAATGGGGATTTATGTTCCCTGGAGAGTTTATTCCATTGTTTGAGAAGAATGGTTTTATTTCCAGTCTGGATCAATTTGTATGGGAGAACGTGTGTGCAAAACTTCAAGAGTGGAAAGAGAAAGGGGATCTGCTTCTTCCGGTGTCGGTAAATGTATCAAGAAACGATATCTTTCAGAGGTCTTTGGTAGACATTTTTAGCGGACTTATAAAAAAATATGATATTGATCCGCAATATCTCCATTTGGAGATTACGGAGAGTGCCTATGCAGAGTGTGGGAATCGGATAGGTAATACAATAGAGGAATTGCGAAAGTTAGGTTTCTCTATTGAGATGGACGATTTTGGAAGCGGATATTCTTCTTTAAATTTGCTGAGCCAAATGTCATTGGATATTTTAAAACTGGATATGAAACTCGTCAAGAACGAAATGACGAAATCAATGGAGAAAAGCATTCTGAATGATATCATTAACATGGCTCATAGAATGAATCTGACCATAGTGGCAGAGGGAATAGAAACAAGGGAACAAATGAAACGATTACAGTCTCTGGGGTGTGATTATGCGCAGGGATATTTTTTCGCAAAGCCAATGCCTATTACGGAATTTGAAGAATTACTAAAAGGCCAGCGTAAGGAAGATATCCTATAAGTGTTAAAATATGGTTGTGAAGGTATTTCTGCGATTCTTATGAGTATATCGCTTCCGGAAAATCGGGCAGATGTTTTTGGAATAAAAATGGGGCAAACCGTGACTATCTGGCAGGAGTCCTAAATCGACGGAGTTTCAGTTTGCCATGAATTCCATTTGTAAGGATGATTATCCTCTGTCTGTGTGCCCTTTTGATCTGGATAATTAAAAAAGGTCAATGATACGTATGGATATGATATGGGAGATACATTGCTTAAGTCTTTTATAAGTTTTCATAAGAAATACAGAAGTAGAAGGGAGGAAAAGAAATGGATATTAGAATAACACACATTTTACGAATAAAAGAAAAGATAGGAACACTAATTTTTTGTTTCGTGTTGTTTTTGGCTTCGGTTTGTCCGATGACTGTATTTGCAGCAGAGACAGGAAAGGAACAGAAGACAGTCCGAGTCGGTTACGTAAATGTGGCAGCCTATGAAGAAGGCGGAGAGGGCGAATATAAACGTGGATATGGTTATGAGTATCTTCAGAAGATATCATATATTACCGGCTGGAAGTATGAGTATGTCTATGGTTCCTTCAAAGAATGCTATGAAATGCTGGTAAATGGAGATATTGATCTGTTTGGCAACGTATCCTATAAACCAGAGCGTGCGGAATTATTTGATTTCGCCTCCTACCCACAGGGAAAAGACACTTACCTGCTGTATACAACGAAAAAACATATGAAACTGCTTAGTGGAAACATTCAGCAGATGAACGGGTGTAAAATTGGTGTAACGGTTGGGAGCTTTCAGGAAGGTTTGTTGATGGACTGGATGGAGAACAATCATATCCAGGCAGAAGCCGTAAAGTTTGACGGTTATGACACCTTGATGTCTGCGCTGGATGCCGGGGAGTTGGATGCTATTGCCACCCCTGATCTTTCCAGCAGTTATGATTATCTGCCCATTATCAATATTGGATTCAGTGATTACTATTTTGCCGTCTCCAAGACCCGGCCTGATATTTTGGCAGAATTAAATGAAGCATTGTATGAGATTCAGAGCTCAGAGCTTGATTACAACAATCTGCTGGTCAGCCGGTATTATAAACAGATGACAAACACTCAGGTGTTAAGTAATAAAGAGGGCGAATGGCTGGCTGATCATGAAAATATACTTAGAATCGGATATCTTGACGATAACCTTCCTTATTCCACACAATTAGAGGATGGGGAAATGGGCGGTGTTATGAAAACGATAGCTGATATGCTGGAGGAGAAATTTGGAATCCTGGTGGAAACAAAATGCTATAAGACGAGCAGGCAGTATAAGGAAGCGTTGGAAAAGGGAGAAGTAGATGTAATCGGTCCCTTATACGGTGATTTCTATTTGGCAGAGCTGGAAAATTATGTTTTGACAAATGCGTTTTTTTCTACAATACCGGTTATTATTTATAAGCAGCTTGATTTTAATATAAACTGTGCAACAATTGCGGTGGCGAACGAAAGTCTGTTTCATGAAGAGGTTCTTCGCATATTGTATCCAGAAGCGGAGATATTGTTGTGTGATGGGATAGAGGGATGTCTGAATGCAGTTGCATCTGGGAAAGCAGACAGTACACTTGTTACCTCTGTGCGTCTGAATGTGTTAAGGAAGTACCCAGCAATGGAAAAACTTCAGTTTTCGGATACATCAGCGCCGGCAGAGATATGTCTGGCGACAACAAAAGACAACAGGGTGGCGGCCGCTATTCTGAATAAAGGAATTACTTTATCTTCCGACAGATTGAATGGTGTAGTATTGGCGGAAAACTCTTATGTGAATAAAGTTGTAACGTTCAGTGATTTTGTCAAAGCACATATGACAGCAGTATTGAGTCTGGCTGGACTTATTATTCTGACTCTTTGCCTGATGCTTTACCGGATATCTATTACCAGAAACAAATTGGAAGCAGCTTTGGAGAAAGTAAAGAAGGAAAAAGAGTATTCATATAAGCTGAAACTTTGTAATAATGAGTTGGAAGTTAAGGCGAACCAGGATGCTTTGACTCAGATTGGAAACAGACAGTTCTTTTTGGATAAAATGAGTGAATTACTGGCAGCAAATGAGAAGTTTATACTCTGTTATTGCGACCTGGATAACTTGAAATATATCAATGATACGTATGGACATTCGGAGGGCGATTACTATATTCGTAATTTTGTTGAAATTGTAAAGAGTCATATTCGAACTGGAGATATTTTCGCCCGTATTGGAGGGGATGAGTTTTGTATCATACTTAGAGGTTGCAAGTATGCAACAGGGGAGAAAAAGATACGGCAGATGAAAGAGGTATTTCACAGTGATCATTCTAAGGAATATCCGAAGAATTTTTGCTGCGGAATTATTGAAGTGCAAGAGGAGCATAATGAGAATGACGTTATGAAACTACTGGAACAGGCAGATGCGATGATGTACGAACAGAAAAAAGAATATAAGAAAATGTTCTAGCATGAAAATTGTTAATGGAGTTCCGGTTTTTCAGTATGCTCTTTGCTAAGCTAATTATTAGATTATAATCGTGATTATCCCAAAATAGAAATCGAGAAAGGAAGTAGAGTACATGAAGATGAGAATTAGATCTAAAAATTTGTAGGCAATAAAAAAATTGCCTCCAGTCGATTGAAATAAAATATAATCAATCGGCTTTGCTGCAAATTTTGAGCGATTTGTCGAGCATTTTTTGCAAAAAAACGGGTGATTTTTTAAATAGGTGTCTGAAAGCCTTATAAAATCAGAACTGAAGATTCCGAGAAGTTATTAAAAAAAGGAGGAATAATAATTATGAATCTAAAAGATTGTTATATGAAATTTGGCGGTGATTTTGATGAAGTTTTGGGTAGACTGCGTCGTGAACAAACCATTCAGAAATTTGTATATAAGTTCCTAGACGATAAAAGTTTTTTCTTGTTTGAAGCGTCTATGGGAAATAAAGACTATGCCGAGGCTCTTAGAGCTGTTCATACACTCAAAGGAATTTGTCAGAACCTTTCTTTTACCAGACTGTTTGAAAGTAGTAGTTTGGTAACAAAAGCATTAAAAGAAAACGATTGGAATACGGCTGCCGAAATGATGCCAAAATTATCAAAGGATTACCATGAAATAATCAATGTTATTAAAAATTTTAAGAATTCTAAGGAGGAATAACATCAATGGGAAACAGTAAAAAAAAGCATTCTGTAACACATTTTCTAATAGGCAGTTTTATTGGGCTCATTGTCTTTAGTATTATGGTTTTCGGTATGCTCGGAATTTATATGAGTCGAAAAAGCAACAAGGCTATTAATGAGATTGGTCAGATTTATATGTCTGGAATGAACGAACAAATGTCCAGACACTTTCAAAATGTCATTCAATTACGTTTTGATCAGGTCAGCGGCATTGTTTCTGTTGTCTCAGCAGATAATAACGATAAAGAAAAGTTATATGAGGAACTTGTTTACAGGACGAAGGTCAGGAACTTTGACTATTTAGCACTTTGTTCTACTGAGGGAGATTTTCAAACTCTTTATGGACAATCAATACAACCACTGAACCCAGAGCCCTTTGTAGAAGCATTAGTACGAGGAGAACAAAGAGTCGCTTTAGGTAGTGATTCTGCCGGAAATATAGTGGTATTGTTTGGCGTTGATGCCACTGATTACCCTATGCAGGATGGAAGTATGAGCACTGGACTGGTAGCGGCCGTCCCACTGGAGTACATCATTGATTTCCTTTCCTTAGAGAAGGAAGAGCAGCTGATATATTATCATATTATCAGGCCAGACGGTAGTTTTGTAATACAGAACGACAACACTGAGTTGTGGTATTTCTTTGAACAACTACAAAAGCAGCTTAATGCTACAGCAAATGAGCTATCTGTAGAAAATTCTATTAAAAAATTTGGTGCTGCACTAAAGAATCATGACGAATATGGTACAACATTTGAAGTGAATGGTGAAACACTTCAAATATATGGTAAACCATTACCCTGTTCCGAGTGGTATTTAGTATCGGTAATGCCTTATAGTATATTGAGCAAAAATGTGGAAGCTCTGGGAAAACTGCGCATGTTTATGGTAGGATTGTCCTGTGCTTCTATCTTGATTTTTCTATCATTGATTTTTATTCGGTATTTCTTCATACTCCGTTCTCAGATGCATGAACTGGAGAAGGCCCGGCAGGGAGCTCTTGAAGCGAACAAAGCCAAAAGTGAATTTTTAGCAAATATGAGCCATGATATCCGTACACCCATGAATGCAATTGTAGGCATGGCTGCGATTGCCACAGCCCACATAGATGACCGGGAACAACTACAGAATTGTCTTAGAAAAATCACATTATCTAGTAAACACCTATTAGGGTTGATTAATGATGTTTTAGATATGTCCAAAATTGAAAGTGGAAAATTGACTTTAACAACAGAGCAGATTTCTTTAAAAGAGGTTATAGAAGGGATTGTTAGCATTGTACAGCCACAAATAAAATCAAAAAAGCAATCCTTTGACATACATGTAGAAAATATCTTAACTGAGAATGTTTGGTGCGATGGTGTTCGTTTGAATCAGGTTTTGTTAAACCTTTTATCTAACGCAACTAAATATACACTGGAGGGCGGTTCCATACGATTGTTCCTCTCAGAAGAAAATTCTCCGAAGGGAGAAAACTATGTTCGAATTCATATCACTGTTAAAGATAATGGAATTGGCATGTCGCCAGAATATCTGGAAAAAATATATGAATCCTATAGTCGGGCGGATGGAGCCAGAATACATAAAACAGAGGGTGCCGGTTTGGGAATGGCGATAACTAAGCATATTGTGGATGCAATGGAAGGAACCATAGATATACAAAGTGAGCTTGGTGTAGGTACCGAATTTCTTCTCACGTTTGATTTTGAGAAAGCGGTTGTAATGGATATGGATATGGTTCTTCCATCCTGGAATATGCTCGTGGTTGATGATGATGAATTATTATGTGAGACAGCCACGGACGCGCTAAAATCTATCGGAATAAAAGCCGAATGGACATTAAGCGGAGAAAAGGCGATAGAACTGGTAAACCAACACCATAAAAAGAGAGATGATTATCAAATCATTCTATTGGATTGGAAATTGCCTGGCATGAATGGGATTCAGGTTGCAAAAGAAATCAGACGTAATTTAGGGGATGGAGTACCGATTCTGCTGATTTCTGCATATGACTGGAGTGAATTTGAAGCGGAGGCCCGTGAAGCAGGTATTGATGGTTTTATTTCCAAGCCGCTTTTTAAATCTACGCTGTATCATGCTTTGTGTCAGTATATGGACATTGAAACAGAAAATGACCAGACATTGGATCAAAATATTGATCTATCCGGACGGCGTATCCTGCTTGCCGAGGATAATGAGCTTAACTGGGAAGTGGCAAGAGAATTGTTATCAGATTTAGGCGTAGAGCTGGATTGGGCAGAGGATGGCCAGATCTGTCTGGACAAGTTCCAAAGTTCACCAGATGGTTATTACGATGCCATACTTATGGACATACGAATGCCGCATATGACAGGATATGAGGCCACAAAATCAATTCGGGGGCTGAATCATCCCGATGCCTTAACCATTCCAATTATTGCTATGAGTGCAGATGCTTTTTCTGACGACATACAGAATTGCTTGGAATGTGGTATGAATGCCCATATAGCAAAGCCGATTGATGTCATTGAATTGACTCGTATATTAAAAAGATATTTATCATAAAGTTATCTCTAAAAGCGCCTGTCCGAGGGCACTCGTTTTTATATTTATTATCACTATCTACTTAATTAACGGTGTATATACCGTCACAACAGGAAATATTGTGGCTCAATTAGTGGGCTACAATATTTCCTATTTATATCCAAAGAATAAAGCACCATATTCGACATGCTTGATGAAGATAGCAACATTATGCAAGAAAACGAGATATGCATCAACTATAATGTTATAATTGGAATGATTTTGTGGAGGTAACTTATGGATATCTCTGCAGCAGGTTTGTTTTTGACTAAAAACTTAATATAGAGGTATTAACACAGACAGGAATGATAGAAAATTTATGCCTCCATTTTCATGATTACTATGGATTAGGCTATATAGAAAGTGGAAGCCGACGGAGTTTTCTATTTTAGTAACGGAGGAACTATTTGAAGCAGTATGGGGCGAAAAATGCACGGATAACAATAATACTGTTATGACTTATATCGTTCGGCTCAGAGATTCAATTTTTGCATAGCATAGAAGGAATTTAAAGAAATAAAATAGCTGATTGAAAAGGTTTTCTGGCAAAGCACAAGATGCCTGTCTGCGATTTACAGACAGGCATCTTGTACGTGTAAGGCTAATCGGAATTGCGCTGCATTGGGGATTGGCTTTTACTCACAATGATTTTTTAGTATAAAGAAAACCTAAATTTAAATCCATCACTTTATGAGAGGTGAGTTTAGAATTGTTAAGAATTATTTAAGGAAGCATTTAAGATTATATGAAATAATAAATTTCAAACTGTTGTATAAAGAAAAGGAACAAAATAAAGAAGTATTTTAAAATTCGGAGTATGGAGGAGGAGGTGTGCAAATCATGAAACAAATTGTAGAATTAATCCCTATTAAAGAAAATGACAAAGAATGGTTTATTAAGGATTTACAGAAAGCTTTTCGCATTGCAGTGATAGAAGAATATGGAGAACAGGAAGGAGAAATCATTCCAAGAGAAGATATTGAAAAGTCTATGGATACAAAAGGAGCGGAGACATTCCATATTGTATTAAATGGAAAAACTGTTGGAGGTGTTGTCGTTGTTATAGATGAAAAAACACAGCATAATTCGTTGGATCTGTTATTTGTCAGACAAGTAAGCCATAGTCGGGGAATCGGACATGCTGTATGGAAGAAGATAGAACAAAGATATCCGAAAACGAAAGTGTGGGAAACTATAACCCCTTATTTTGAAAAACGGAATATTCACTTTTATGTGAACAAATGTGGCTTCCATATTGTGGAATTTTTCAATTCCCATCACAGGGATGCTTGTATGACAGATGATTCAATCCCGGGCAGTAATGAGTTTTTTCGATTTGAAAAGGCTATGGATAAGTAGAAAACTAGAGGTATTGCATGGGTAAAAACATTCATCATATAGTATGCTTTGTTATATTATTGTCATGTCTGTCGGCTTGCAATAAACAATCGAAAGATAATATGGATGTAGTGAGGCTAGAGAGGTTCTATGGACAGGAAAAAGTTGATGAAATAAAAGAAAAGTGCGAAGATGAAAATCAAATAAATGTAGCTGAGACACTTATTGAAAGAGCCCGGGAAGTATTATCTTATACAGGTTCTAAAGATGAGGCTGATAGAAAAGGTGTGGGTGCATTAGATCGATATTATGTATTTCATGGTGAGTATATCGGAATAGAATCAGCAGATGTTAATATAGAACTGCTTACAACAAAACAGGAACATAATAAGGGATATATTTGGATTAAATATTCAGCAGCTTATTATGATAAGGAGAATCGTTTAATTACTGCCAGTTTTGATGTTCCATCACGTTGGGAAATTGAATTGGAAAACAATGACTGGATTGTTACAAAGGTTGAGGAACATCCATAATTGAAATTCATTAACACTTAAATTACAGGGTCAAAAAGACATGCAATGGAATTATAGTGTGGAGAATATGTATGAATATATGTTTCAAGTTAGCGGCACTTGTAATAGGTGCTGCTTTTTGTTGGTATACATTGCATAGAGAGTTCTAGAAGAAAAATTTTGCCGGTGTTCTGTGTATGCACAACGCCAAAGTATTTTGCTGAGGTAAGTTTTAGATTTGTTAAGATTCATTTCAGGATATATTCAACACCTTTTGAGATAATGTGGATACTCATTGAATGAAAGGGGGTAATTGAATCAGCGGAAATAGTAAGATGCTTGTTTTGGCAGCATTTGTCATATTGAACTTTACTGTCAATACCTTAAATACACTAATTCAGAATAAAGAGATGATTAGATATGAATCTGCATCATCGGAAACAGAAGCAGAAAAAGATACGGCGGATGAGAAAAAGAGCCAACCGGGAGCAGGCCAGGTTTTAAAGGACATCAAAAGACTCAATAGAAAAAGTATGACATTTGATTTCTATAAACGATGTAAAAAAGACTAAAGGAGGAGACGGTTTATATTTGTTTAGAATTTGTTTGGGAATATTTAAGATTCTTCTGTGATAATAAAAATATCAAAAGAAACAATTCCTTGAAATATGGGAGAAAGGAGATGAAAAAGTTAAGAGGTAGGCACTTTAAATAGCCTAAATACATATATAAATCCAAATTGTGAAAGGAGCAACAAATGACAGATAATAAAAAAACGGTAAAGGGATTTTTTAAGAAAGGACTTGTATTCTGCATGATAGGTGTCATGGCACTTAGTATGGTGGCATGTGGCGGAACCAAAAACACCAAATCAAACGCTGATCAGCCAAAGACCAAGACAGAGTCTAGTCAGTCTACGGATAAGAAACAGAAGAATACAAAGAAGAAATCAGAAACTACAACCGATAAGAAACAGAAGAATACAAAGAAGAAATCGGAAACTACAACCGATAAGAAAGATGATGCAGATAACACGCAGAACAAGAAGGACGCGGGATCAACGCAGAACAAGACAGATACTAAATCAAATCAGGGTCAAGAGAATAACAATACTGAGTCAGGCAGCAAGAAAAATACAACGAATAAAAACAATAAGTTAAATAAGAAGGATAGGAGTACAGGAACACAGGAGTCAAATAAAAAAGGCGACACAGTAAAGGACAAAAATAACTAAGGGAAATGGGCTGTGCATTCGACACAGCCCATTTTATGTGAAAGGAATACGATAATGAACAATATCCTAGAATATTTGGAGAAAACAGCAGCGGAGCGTTCCTATCACGTGGCAGTTGATGACGGGAGTATTTGTCTTACCTGGACAGAATTATTAGAGTTGTCCAGAAGAATGGGGACAATATTCTGCAAAAAAACATATATGGGCAAGCCTGTTGTTTTATTGATGGAAAAAAGTGCATTGGCATTAGCAGCCATGTTTGGTGTTGTCTATGCAGGTTGCTTTTATGTAATGATAGATCCGGCACAGCCGCCTGAGCGGATACGCGGAATTTTTCGGGTTTTGTCTCCGGAACTGGTGGTAACAAATAAAGAAAGTGAGAGACTGTTGGAACAAGCTGGGTATAGCAAAGGTAAATATCTTTTGAAGGATGCCATACATGAAGAAATAAATATGGAAAAACTCATCTCCGTTCGAGACAAAAGCCATGATACAGATCTGCTGTACGGGATTTTTACATCAGGTTCTACAGGGGTTCCAAAGGGTGTAGTTGTAAGCCATAAAGCTGTTATTGATTTTATTACTCATTTCATAGATACATTTGGATTTACGACAAATGACCGGATTGGGAATCAGGCACCATTTGATTTTGATGTTTCTGTAAAAGACATTTATACAAGCGTGATGACCGGAGCAACACTGATACTGATTCCAAAAACATTTTTTGCGGTTCCTCCGGTGCTTTTGGATTATCTGTGCGAGAAAAAGATAAATACGTTGATTTGGGCAGTATCTGCTTTGACGTTGATATCTGCACTGAAAGGACTCACATACAAGGTACCTAAAGATATAAAGAGGGTGATGTTCAGTGGGGAAGTTATGCCAACAAAACAATTAAGACTGTGGCAGGCAGCATTGCCGGAAACAGAATTTGTGAATCTATATGGACCTACGGAGATTACTTGTAATTGTACATATTATCCGGTGAAACGGATTTTTAGTGATGAAGAAAAGTTACCGCTTGGTAAACCGTTTCCGGGAAGGAAAGTATTTCTTTTGAATGAGGCAGGAAATGAGATTGCCATTGCAGGGAAAATCGGAGAAATATGTGTTGCAGGGGAGTCCTTGTCAGAAGGATATTATCACAATCTGTCAGAGACAAAGGCAAAGTTTATTGAAGCTTTTCAGGGGAAAATAAACAGACGATATTACCAGACAGGTGATTTGGGGTATTACGATATTAATGGTGAACTTTATTTTTCAGGGAGAAAGGATTTTCAGATTAAACATATGGGGCACCGCATCGAGCTGGAAGAGATTGAACACGCATTGAACCAGATAGAGGGTCTGGAAAGGAGCTGTTGTTTAATGAATCATAAGAAAAACCAGCTTGTTGCCTTTTATTTGGGGAATGTGGCAGTAGATGAAATCCGGAGGCAATTAGCGGAAAAAATTCCGTCTTATATGATTCCTCATAAAGTAGTGCAGATAAACAAGATGCCCCTGAATAAAAACGGAAAAATGGATCGTGAATATTTCAGGAATCGGATGGAGGTGGCAATGTAATGGACATGGAATGTTTGGAGTATGGAATTGTACGATATGGAACCCCATTATATATTTTTAATATTGATGAAATGAGGAAATGTGTTCAGGAGTTCCGCAGCATACTTAAGGACAGAATAGGTTTGTGTTTTGCGATGAAAGCAAATCCTTTTCTTGTCAGCCAGATGTGTGCAGTGGTAGACCGGATTGAGGTGTGTTCTATGGGGGAATTTGAGATTTGTAAAGCACGTCGAATTCCTCCGGAGAAGGTATTAGTGTCCGGAGTATTGAAGAAAAAAGAGGACATTTATCATATACTGGATTTTTACCGGGGGAAATGCACTTATACGGTAGAATCGCTGAATCAGTTTTATTGTTTTGTGGATTGGTGTGATGCTAATAATGAAGTGATTCATGTGTATCTTAGACTGACCAGCGGAAACCAATTCGGAATGGATAAAGAGATTATCCAAAATATCATTGAAGTGGGAAAAATGTGTCCGTTTCTAAAAATTCAAGGTATTCATTATTTTACCGGTACGCAGAAAAAAACAGTAGAGAAGGTAAGGAAAGAACTGGAATATCTCGATCAGTTCTGTAAAGAACTGGAAGAAGAGACGGGATTTGAAATAGAGGAACTGGAGTATGGCCCAGGAATTTCAGTTGCTTATTTTGAAGGTCAGAAAGATACGATGGAAAGCGATATAAGCGTACTTGCAGAAGCGGTATCCAAAATGCAGTGGAAAGGCTCGATTATGTTGGAAATGGGGCGTGCCCTTGCAGCTTCATGCGGTTATTATCTGACTGGGGTGTACGATATAAAACAGAACGATGGGAAAAATTATTGTATCGTTGACGGTGGGATTCATCAGATGAATTATGATGGACAAATCCGTGGAATGTATCAGCCTCTGTTTCGGGTAAGTCCTGAGCATGAACAGGGAAAGTTTAAGGAATGGACGGTATGTGGTGCGCTTTGCACAACCAATGATGTGCTGATGCAGAAAGCAGTTATAAAAGACTTAAGGATAGGAAATATCCTCATATTTGAGCGTGCAGGGGCATATTCCATGACAGAAGGAATGGCGCTGTTTTTGAGTCATGCACTTCCAAAAGTTGCTTTTTACAGTAAAGAAATGGGATGGAAATTAATTCGTGAAGAACGTTCCACTTATGAAGATAATATGGAAAAGGAGATAAAAAATGGACACTTTGATGAATATTTTAACAGAACTTGATAACAGTATTGCATGGGAGAAGGAAGATGCCCTGATAGATGATCGGATATTGGATTCTTTCGGGGTAATTTCACTGGTGTCCGAATTAGAAGAAGCTTTTTCAATAGAGATTGAAGCATCTGAGATGATACCGGGGAATTTCAATTCTGTGGAGGCTATGAGAGAGATGATACTAAGGTTGCAGGAGAGATAAAATGGCTTATCATACATCACTATATTTGTTTGTATTCCTTCCGATTGTACTTTTGGTTTATCAGTTTACACCTAAAAAGATACGTTGGCTGACATTATTATTATCTGGGTATGTGTTTTTTTGGATGATCAGTGGAAAACTTGTGATTTACTTGATTGGCACTACCATGTTTACTCACTATATCGGTGTATGGCTGGCTGATTTGAAACTGCAATCTAAAATGGAAACTGCAGGGAAAGACTGGAAGGAATGTGCCGGTATTAAAAAGCAATATAAGAAGAAAGAAAAAATAGTACTTGCTGGTGGAGTTATATTGTTGCTGTCGGTTCTGGCATATTTAAAATATTATAATTTTTTTGCAAGGAATGCGAATATTGTGCTGGAGGCTGCAGGAAGTCCGATCCTTTTGACGGCAAAAGAACTGTTACTCCCCATTGGGATTTCTTTCTATACACTGCAGGCTATCGGCTATATGGC
This sequence comes from Lachnospiraceae bacterium, assembly GCA_902363555.1. Taxonomy (GTDB): domain Bacteria; phylum Bacillota; class Clostridia; order Lachnospirales; family Lachnospiraceae; genus Catenibacillus. The sequence continues at coordinate 92,636 of CABJAM010000006.1, forward strand.
AGATGTGTACTGGGAGAAGATTACCGCACAGCAGCATCCGGGGAAAATAGCTTTGTTTCTTGGATTTTTTCCACAGATTATGGAAGGGCCGATCAGCATGTATCCCCAGACAGCGGATGCTTTATGGGAAGGAAAGGCGATTACAGGAGAAAATCTGTCACAGGGCATTGTACGTATTCTCTGGGGATTATTTAAGAAGATGATCATTGCAGATCGGCTGTATGTATTCGTAACAGCTGTTTTTGAAAATTATGAAAAATATAGTGGCGTAATTGTTGTAGCAGCGGCAGTGGCGTATACTGTTCAACTGTATATGGAATTTTCCGGTTGCATGGACATTATTATTGGGAGCGGTAAACTGTTTGGGGTAGTCTTACCGGAAAATTTCCGACAGCCTTTTATGGCACGCAATGCTGCAGATTTTTGGAGACGGTGGCATATTACCCTGGGGGCATGGTTTAAAGCCTATGTTTTTTATCCAGTGTCAGTATCTGGAATCGTCAAGAAATGGAATCGGTTTGGCCGGAAATATTTGGAAAAATACATAACAAAATTGGGTGTTTCCGCATTTGCACTTTTCCCGGTATGGGTTTGCAATGGACTGTGGCACGGACCGAGATGGAGTTATATTTTTTATGGTATGTACTATTTTGTGATTCTTTTAGGTGGGATTGCACTGGAACCCGCAAGAAATAAATTCATAAAAATCTGCCATATAAATGAGGATGCGCTATACTTTAAAATCCCCCAGATTTTAAAGACATGGGTCATTATTTTTACAGGAGAACTTTTTTTCCGGGCAAATGGATTATATGCGGGGTTAAGAATGTTCAGGAGTATTTTTAACAATTTTGAATTGCAGAATTTATGGGATGGCACATTCCTGACATTTGGCCTGGATAAGGCGGATTATCTTATCATTACAGCCGGATGTGTGGTAGTGGCCTTCGTTGGAACGATAAGAGAAAGGGAACTGTTGGGCGAACTTGGGCTCCGAAAATTATGGTTTCCGGTAAGGTGGGCAGTCTACTATGGATTGATTCTTGCGGTAGTTATTTTCGGTGCATACGGAATCGGATATCAGCAGGTAGATTTGATTTATGCGGGATTTTAAGAAGATTGTAAAAAACCTTACTTTTTTTGTTATCCTGTTTGCCATTTTTGCGGGAGTATCAAACAAAATGGAGACAGTATTAATAGAAAATGATAATTTGGTACACAGTAGAAATAAAAGTGTGTTCCGGATCTTAAGAGAACCGGAAAAAAGTATAGATGTGATTGTGTTAGGAGATAGTTTAAGTTATTCCGCAATTTCTCCGATGGTATTATGGAAATATCACGGGATAACGACTTATGTATGCGGGCAATCCGGACAAGAGATACAGGAAACCTATCATATGTTGGAAACAGCATTGGAAACACAGTCACCCAAATTGGTGATTTTGGAAACAAATGTGATGTTTCGAGGAAATCCTGGGCTGGCAAGTTTGAGGGAAACCATTGAAGCGTGGGGAAATCATTATATTCCTATCTTTCGTTGTCATGACATTTGGAAATCATTTTTGATAGAAAAGCAGTATCCGGAAGAAAATTATAAAGGTTTTGCTTTTCGCTGTGATGTGCATCCATATGAGAAGGGGGAGTATATGCAGGAAACGGAGCAAAGAGAAGAGATGACGGATACTGTTATAACATATATGGAAAAAATTGAGGAACTTTGCAAAGAGAAGAATGTAAAACTGCTTTTGCTTGGTACACCGTCCCCTGTAAACTATAATTATCGCAGACATAATAGTGTTCGTACCTATGCAACAGAGCATTCATTGGATTATTTAGACCTGAATCTGAAATTAAATGAAGTAGGGATAGACTGGAAGACAGACAGTTTGGATAAGGGGGATCATTTAAATATTTCTGGTGCACAGAAAGTCACGAAATATCTGGGAGAGTATTTAAAGTCGGAGTATGAACTTCCGGATCATCGTGGGGAAGCTCCTTATGCAGCATGGGATAAGGAAGCGGAAGAATATAGTCAAAAGGCAGAAGATAATCTGAAAGTGATGATAAAAAATGATGATAGAACAGGCTGAAAAATGGAAAAAGAGAATGACTGCATTGTTTTTCATATTCTGTATAGCGCTTTGTGGGGTATTGATTAAAGCATATCTGGATGGAAAATTTGATTCTGCGGAGACATTACAACAATATATAGCCGGATTTGGATTGCTGGCACCAGTTGTATTAGTGACGGTTCAGGCAGTCCAAGTGGTACTGCCCGTGCTGCCTGGATTTCTTGGATGCATAGTAGGTGCTGTTATGTTTGGATGGGCAGGAGGATTCTGGTGCAATTATATAGGAATTTCAATGGGCTCCCTTATTGCTTTTATCCTTGCCAGAAAGTATGGACAGGGGCTTGTGAGTAAGATGTTTCCAGGAAAAAAATATGATAAATGGGCTGGATGGGCTGCTGAAAGCAAATCCTATACGGTTCTGCTTTTTCTTGGTATGGTACTGCCTCTGTTTCCAGACGATTATTTTTGCTATTTTACAGGGATTACGAAAATGAGTTTCCGTAAATTTGCAGCAATTATTATTGTTGGAAAACCATGGTGTATTTTGGCATACAGTATTATATTTTCTACGGCGGCATCATAGGCCGTGGGGAGAGGTGAAGAAGAGAGATGGAAGAAAGGAAAAAATTAAACGGTTATTATAATTACACAGTGGTACTAACGTATCTGGGAATGCTGGTGGGATTTACCGGGATTATATATACAATGGAAGGCTGGTATCGGCAGGCGGTTCTATGTCTTATGATAGCAGGTGTCTGTGATATGTTTGATGGTACGATTGCTGCTACAAAACAGCGTGACGAACAGGAAAAGAAATTTGGTATTCAGATAGATTCACTAAGTGATTTGGTTTGCTTTGGGGTCCTCCCGGCATTATTTACATACAATATCAGCGGTAAAAGTTATTTGGGATTTCTGGTGTGTTGCTTGTATGTGTTATGTGCCTTGATTCGTCTGGCGTATTTTAATGTAATGGAGGAAGAAAGACAGAAAATAGAAAGTGGGAGGAGGTCATATTATCTTGGACTTCCGGTAACTGCGTCTGCATTATTGTTGCCAGCATTTTATATGATTGGAAACAGAATTTCATATGGAAGCCGAGGGCTTTGGCAGACAGTTCTTGTAATGATGGCGGTGGCATTTATATTACCTTTCAAAGTGAAAAAACCTTATTTAGCGGGGAAAATAGGGATAGTGTTTACGGGACTGATAGAATTTGTTATTCTATTAATGGGTTTAGGGTTAGAAGTATGAAGAAAAAAACTTTGCTGATTCGTTTTTTTATCAGACAGTGCCCGGCCGGAGCATATTGAAAATTTTAGTTCAACTGTGAGTGTCACGGCAAATGGGAATCTTTTTAAACTCCAAATTTTACAGATGGCTGGTGTCTGTGTTTGTGAAAAAGCAAGGGATAAATATAGATGAATAAGAAAAAAGGGTTATAAGTATTTTAACGATTTTTTTATACGGAAACGAAACAAAGAACGGATTGATATAACATAAAATCATCTGATCAATCCATGTGATGGATATTTGGGTGTATATCCTATAGAAGAAAGTGGAACATATAAGATTAAAAATACAGAATATCATTTGGAACAATTATTTGACAGCATTGCATTGGCGAAGAAGTTTTTAGGAGGATACTGTATGATATTTAGCCTGACTCCAAGGCATTACCACAAATATTTTAATATCTGCGATAGAGACAAGATTAAGCCTAATCTTTTGGGATATGTGATACATATGGAGATTGGGGCACTTCGAGTAGGGAAAATTTGTAATAATCATAGCGGCAGCAAGGTTTTACAGGACCAGGAAAAAGGCTATTTTGAATTTGGTGGTTCTAGATTTTGATATTGTTAGAAAAAATAGGGTAAAAATTGAAAAAAGAATCATGCAGGATCAAGAAACGTAAGTTCGCATGGGAACAATGGTAGGGATTTTCAAAAGAAAGCGGGGAATACAGTATGAGTAAAGAACATGTATTGATTGTAGAAGATGATGAAGATATTCGTGAGGGTGTACGTATCCTTTTAGAAAGTGAAAATTATAGTGTTCAGGAAGCGGAAAACGGTAGTAAGGGGCTGGAACTTCTGGATGAGAATACAGATTTAGTTATTTTGGATGTAATGATGCCGGGAATGTCAGGACTTCGTACTTGTGAGGAAATTCGTAAGGTATCTACTGTTCCTGTACTTTTTCTTACCGCTAAAGCACAAGAATCAGATAAATTAATTGGACTTATGGCGGGAGGAGATGATTATCTTCCGAAACCATTCTCCTATGCAGAACTTTTGGGAAGAGTTAAAGCGCTGATGCGGCGTTATAATGTTTATATGGGAAGAAATGCATCGGGGTCTGACAAAGAAGAACCATATCTGGAAATCAGGGAAATCCGGGCACATGAATCCTTTAATGAGGTATATGTAAATGGTGTAGAAAAAGAACTGTCTGATATTGAGTATCATATTTTGTTGTTGCTAATGCAACATCCCAAAAAGATTTTTTCGGCTCAGAATCTTTATGAAAGTGTGTGGGATGAACCATATTTCTATTCCTGTAACAGTACGGTAATGGTTCATATTCGGAAGTTGAGAGTAAAAATAGAAGATAATCCTAAATATCCGAAGTATATTAAGACTGTATGGGGAAAGGGGTATAAGTTTGACGCAGGCAACGAATAAAAAAGACTCTATTTATGCTCAACTGCTGCGGTTGTTACTTATCTCAGCTTTTGTAGCAGTTGTGGCTTTTTGGGGATTAGATCTTGCGGGGGAGTATCTGGTTGATAAATATCTGGAAGAAACAGGCTATATAGACAGGAAGAATCAGGAATATATTGACAAATTCCAGAATTATATCAGGCAGAAACAACTTTCGTCCAGAGATACTGATGCTTTGAATATATGGCTAAAGAAGCAGAAAATTCTGTCTGTTAAGATTTACAAGGATGAGATTCAGGTTTTTGATTCGGATTACCCGGATCAGGAAATCTGGGAAGAAGAGATTGCCGCTGGCAATTATGCATGGGAAAGTTATTATATTGTGGAATTTTCCGATGGTTCTGCAGAAGTAATTATTACGGGTGCATACAGCTATCAATATTACAATTATCTCCTAATTACCGAACTGCTTTTTTCTTTTGTATTGTTCCTGGTGCTTGTCCTCTTGGGTATTCGTCGTAAGATGGACTATATCAGGACGCTCAGCTCTGAAATAGAGATTTTGGAAGGAGGGAGCCTGGATTATGCGATTACCGTAAAGGGGAAGGATGAGCTTGGGACTCTGGCAGAGGGGCTTAACAGCATGCGGATCGCTTTCCAGAACCTCATTCTGCAGGAAGCAGAGATTGTACGGGAAAACCAGAGGAATGTTACGGAGATGTCCCATGACCTGCGAACGCCGATAACTTCCATTATGCTCTACACAGAGATTCTGAAGAAAGGCAAATATAAAAACGAAGAACAGCTTATGGAGTATCTGGAGAAGATTGGTCAAAAAGCACATCGTATGAAATACCTGACAGACCACTTGTTTGAATATTCCTTGATCACAGGGGAAGAAGAAGTGGAACTGGAAGAACCAGAGCAATATGAGGTACTCTTTTATGACCTGTTCTCGGAAACATGCAGTTATCTGGAACAGAACGGGTTTTCTGTCGCATTCCATGTGTCATGGACGGATTGTTTCCTTAGGATATCAACGGACTATGTGATGCGAATCTTGGATAATATGACCTCGAATATCGTAAAATATGCGTCTACATCCCAACCAGTGGTGATTTCATCTGTAAAGGAAGCTCGTATGGTTGGTTTTATGTTTGAAAATAAGATCCGAGAACTTGAAGAAAAAGTGGAGAGCACTAAGATTGGTATACAGAACATAAAAAATATGATGAAACAGATGGGCGGAAAGTGTATTGTTGAGAAGGATAAGGATTTCTTTCGGATTATACTTTTATTTCCAATAGTAGATAGGTAAAGAAGATTCCCTAAATGATTCTGGATTTATGACGAAAAAAATGAAATAATCGGATTTTCTATATCAATTTTTTAACTAAATTCTATATCACACAGCTTCCTACGCATAATATTTATAGGCGATGATTTTAGTGTCAGTCTGAAACTGACAGATGAAGATGAAGAAAAATAGAACCTATATTTGTATGCAGCAATGAGTATTAACAATATCTATACAGGAATGCTGCTAAATCTTCCTGACATACTTGTATTAAATTGTTAGTGAAAAAACTCGCAAAATATAGGATGATAGCAGGACAAATCAAGAAACAAAATAGAATTTCCCCTGGCACAATTAACACAACCAGAGCAGAAGGATGGATTCTTCTCTGGTTGTGTTAATTCCAAGAGCGGAGGTGCTATGCCATGTAAAGAAAATAGAAAATCTCCTTACATCGTTGTCCGTGGTTCGGCATAAGTCTTACAATTGAATATTGTTTGGCGGCCTGTTCAAAAGCGTAAACAACAAATACACCGATGCCGGGTTTTATATTGGGTATCGGTGTTTTTACTTTATTGCTATTCAGGATGAAAGGCGAGCCATTTAGCTTCATAAGTATCTAAATAAAACCGGTTTCCATACTCATTTTGAACGTAATGTTTTTTTACCTGATACCAACCGCGTAATTCAGTCCGCAGATCTGAGTCTGGGGAAATGGGTTCCAGCCATATCTGAGTAAATTGCCGGATCTCAGATAAGACAAGAGGCTTTCCGGATGGCAGACTCGGTTCGGAAAACAGCTGCGGCAGCGTAAACAGCTTTTGGGCATTAGAGAACGGAATGGTTTGCCCGTTTGAGAGCATCAGAGTATGATTGATGGTGTTGACCAGCATCCAACCATGCTTCGCGGACCAAACCGGTTTTCCGTGAAAAATTGGAAGCGACTCTGAAGGAACTGGTACAGATTGAACTGTGATTCCCTGCTCCGACCGTCCAAGAAGAAAATCGGTTGTTACGCCGTAGAAATCGGACATTTTCTCAAGTCCTTCAACAGAAGGAGATTTGCGTTCTCCCTCCCATGCACTTAGAGTTGGTTGGGATATGCCGAGTTTTTCGGCAGCCTCAATTACTTTCAAATTATTAATTTGCCTTGCTTTCTTAAAATATCTCGGCATTTGCCCACCACCTTTATCTTAACAATCATCTGTTATTCAAGAGTCCAGAATCTTCTTGCTTGCGAACGTTTTCTCCTCCGGCTTTTTGATTCGTGAAAATACTGTTGAATGTCAGTCTACTATGTACATATTATTGTAGATATCGAGAATCGAATCTTTGGAACGGGAAATACCGATATCTGTTAGTCTAATATCAGTTTCACGTATCTGTGCAATAAAGTTTTGGATGTCCTCTCCAACGGAGGATGGTACTGGAATCCTCAGGTCTTCCCGAATTAACGGAAAAAGGCGAAATACATCCAGACGATGCTTCCGAATGTCACGGGAATTCACATGGAATCCCTGCGCCTTTTTGTCTTTGAGATCAAGCCAAGCTTTCATTTTCAAGGGAATGATGTGCTCGGCATCTAAGATGGATATCCCATCCGTGACGGTTCGGCCATCTAAAAGAAAATGATAGTAGTCGTCATTAAGAAGAATTGCGGACAGACTGGATACCTCATCATCAATATGCAGGGGCATGAGATGGGTATCAGCCTGAAGCTCCACATGATTCTGCGGTCTGGAGAAAAGCTCTATCATCTTAGGGTAAGAGGGATTGGCCGGGTCAATGAAGCGGTAAAATTCAGGCTGTCCTGTGCTTCGCTGTCTGGCATGATAGCCTCCGGCTTCTATAAAATCCCAAAATGCTTTTGCAAATTCTGTTGTCAGTGCCTCCACGATAATTACCATGTCGATATCAACGGTCTGGCGGAAGTCAAGACCGGCATCTGACATAAGCAGATCGCAGGCAAATCCTCCAATAACCGTATACTGGTCTTTATAATTGTCGAAATGTTCTCTGAAAATATCTATTCCGTTTACCATGTGTATTTCTCCTTATTATTCCTCATGCTTGATTGGAAGTTCGTGTTTTTCTCTTATATCGTCCAGACCCATTTGAATCCGTTCATTTGGATTATCTTCTAAACTTAACAGCAATGAGATATCATCAACCCGCCCGTTATTTGCCAACAAAATCGGATCATAGCGCCATACTTCAAGAATGTGCCCTCCAAAATCCCGGAAATCCTGCTCAGAGATAATTTCTGCAGACGGGATTTGTGTGCCGGCTTTTTTTGAGATGGCAGTTGCCCCATCCTGTTCGTTTGCCCCAACCATTGAAATATCCGCCAAAGCAAGGATACCGCTTTTGGGCGATGCCGAATCATAGAAGGGGGTTCTGACGTATATAAGTCGTTCTACCGGTGATTTTAAGCGGGGATAACCTTTCTTTAAAAATTCAAGCTTTTGAAAGGATGGAGAAATCCATTTGTTTGTTCCCTCGGTCCTGTAAGTAATAAGGCCGGATACGGTGAGATCATCAATTGCTCTGGTGCAGGTAGCTTTGGAGAGCAGAAGATCTCTGGATATTTGCGTCAAATTGACTGTATCAGTAGTCTGCAAATAATACAGATACAGGAACACGAGCTGGGTTCCGGGCGCCATTTTGTCAGGAACAGTTGTTTCCGCTTTAAATTTTTCCCAAAAGGAACAGCCCCAGAATGGGAGATAAACCTGTTGGGATGGTGAAATAAATGGTATATTGCTTTCAATCAGGTTACGCCGCTGCTTGGATGTTATGTTTTCAAGACACAGCGCACAGGGGAATTCGCATATCTCCTGAAATTTAATTAACTGCTTTTTTAATGTTGGAAGTCTCCAGGAAGAATCAATGGGAGACAGCAGTATACACTGGCTTTTATTCCAGGACAGGCTTTGAATCTTATATCCGTCACGAATATAAAAAGGCGTTTTGGCCGGACAATCAAATTCTGAAACTTTTATATTGTCCCCAAATATCGTTTCCAAAAAATCAAACATATTTTTCCCCCTTTCAAGACTCTGCGAATTTGTTTCATCGAAAAGGCATTATACCACATATGATGAAACATGTCAAATACGAATGAAACAATATGGAGCTTTTAAGAGTCTTTAATTATAAAAACTCGACTTATATATTATGTGTAAGGCGAGCAGGGATTATCAGCCAAACAGTTTTTGTTTTTAAATACAGAACGACCTCGATATAATGCTAATTATATTGAACTCGCAGAACGAATGAGTGGCAAAGTCTGCTCTCAGTTAAACACAATCATAAAGATATCCTGCCTAAATGAGTTAAATATAATCAAATCGGTTGTAGATTGCCTTGATGGATCGTGTAATAACAATGAGGAGGCGAATCAAATGATCGAAGAATTTACTGCTCATCTGCAAAGCTTGGGAAAGTCTGAAAACACAATCCGGACGTACAGTCATGATGTAACGATGTATCTGCATTGGTGCCGGGACAGTTTTGGAGAGGAGCCACAGCTTTTATACCGTGCCAATATTTTGGATTACATTTCCTATATGCGAAATATTCGGCGTTATCATCCGCGTACCGTAAATAACCACCTTTCTTCCCTGAAGAGCCTAAATGAGTATCTGATTATGAGTGGGCGGCAGACGGAAGCTGCTGTGCTGGACAGCGATTTTATGAAAATCCAGATACAGTATGCCAGTCCCTGCACTGTGGAGAAAAAAGATGTAGAGGCATTCCGCCAACGCCTTCTGGAGAGTGGAAGTAAACGGGACTTTTGTCTGGTCACACTTTATGCCTATTCCGGTATGCGGCGGAGTGAATGCGTCAATCTCAAGCTGGATCAGGTTGATCTGACAGCAAAGGAAATCCGGATTGTCGGCAAGGGAGACAAGCACCGCCTGGTCTATATCAATGACAAAATTGTTTACGCGATTCGGGAGTACCTAAAGGTGCGTAATTCGGACAGCCCATATCTGTTCGTCAGCCGCCAGAGTGAGAAGCTGAATCCTTCCCGTATCAACCAGATATTTAACCGATACTCGGATGTCATTACACCGAAGACGCTGCGGCATTATTTCTGCTCCAATGCTCTGGAGAACGGATATTCCATTCACGAAGTCGCCAATCAGGCAGGGCACAGCAATGTGCAAACCACACTCATTTATAGTAACCCGACGGCAAAAGAAATGAAAGACAAAGCCAATCGACTGTGAGGTAAGAACATGAAGATAAAAAGGATTATTTGTACTATACTGATTTTGATATTTGCAAGCGGTATTGTGATAGGTGCCATCCAATTATATAAGCAGCACCGTGAGTATTCGGAAGGCGAGGACTCCTATACTGATTTGGACCATTATGTGAAGCTGCCTGAAGAGCCTAAAGAACCTTCCCCATCTCCCACAGATGAAACTGAGTCTGGAGGACGGGAATGGCCGGTTGTAGATTTTGCTTCCCTGCAGGAAATCAATCCGGATATCGTGGGGTGGATTTATATTGAAGGAACAGAAATCAATTACCCGGTTGTGCAGGGCAGGGATAACCAGTATTATCTAAAGCATTTATTCAGCGGAGAGTGGAACGGATCCGGCTGCATATTTCTGGATAGCAGAAACAGATTGGATTTCTCAGATCGACACAGCATCATCTATGGGCATCATATGAAAAATGGCACCATGTTTTCCGGGCTGACGGAGTATAAGAAGCAGGAGTATTATAACAAACATCCCATTGCCCTGTTATTGACGCCGGATAAAAACTATGAGATAGAGATTTTCGGCGGGTATGTGGCCAGCGTTCAGGATAAGGCGTGGGAAGTGGCATTTCCCTCAGACTCAGATTTTACAGAGTGGCTGGATAAAGCCAGAGAGCGTTCATGTTTTACCAGTGAAATTACCCCGGCAGTCACAGACCAGATTCTGACGTTCTCTACCTGCAGTTACGAATTTAACAATGCCAGGTTTGTATTGCTGGGCGTATTAAGGCCGGAAGAGTAACTGATTCAGAGGAAAACAGAGTAATTGATTGAATCAGGAGAATGCTATTACGAAAAATGGTGCAATTCCCTGTTTATTCGTAATGGAGATTGACATTATTCTGCTCTTGAAAATCTGAAATAAATATGCTATACTTTTTACATCAGTATCAGTAATTGCTTTCGAGCGATTAGAGTTTTCCGGTTACACAGTGTCTGAGAGTATATACTTTCAGGCACTTTTTTTGTTTCTTCTGCTTCTTTACTAAGAAGCACAGAACGGGGAGTGCGGAGGCACAAATCCTCCGCCCATCTGTTACAATTTCATATCAGGCCCTCGGGCAATAAAGGCACTCAGAGAATTTCGGTTCTTTGGGTGCTTTTTTTATATAGATCGGAGCTTTTATGGCTCCCCTAATTTTTGTTCCGGGGAGCCTTTCGGCATACCCGTGTATATAGATAAAACCACGCAGGAATGCAGAAAGGAAATGCCTATGATTCTTTATTTGGATGCCAGAACCACCGTCAAGGATTTGATCATTGACTATATTGAGGTGGAATTGGCAAACGGAGAAACTGCATCTCTTAATTGGGATGAAAGCGAAATTGAGTGTACTGGCAATGGTTTCAGTGCCCGATACAAAGGGGTGTGTTTTGGAGAAGTCTATGCCAATGGCAGACTGGAGCAGCTGCAGGATATGAAAATAACCGATATCGGTTTGTATTCTGAAAGCTGTGATCCCCTCAATATCTGTATCACTTCAATGGAGTTTGAAGACGATGGCAGATTGTTGAAGCTTGAAGTTCCCATTTTACATGGGAACATTGTTTGCCAGAACGAAAGTGATGAGGTGATATCATGTTGAAACGTGGAAAATATATCGACGAACACGATAACGGAATACTTGACCAATACCGGATTGTGATGTCCGTAAGGGAAACGGAGAAGTCATATGTTTTTGAATTGCTTGAGTATGTAAGCCGGTATAGTCCGGCACAGATGGATATGCTGTTCGACAAGAATAAAAGAGTCGTGATTTCAAAGTCCAAAGGTGGCCATGCCATGCGCATATGGAGTGACCATGATTTTACACTTTACCCATATCAGGCCGGGATTCCGTTCCATTTTGAATGGGTCGGTGAAGGCGGCAATAAGGAAGGGAGTGTTAAATGTGGTTAAAAAGAAAACATATCAAGATGAGTTGGTTGATGAAATCAAGAATCTGGCGCAGTCACAGGGGTTGAATCATGTCTTTACTACCTTTTTGGAGATTGCAGCAAACTGTATCTCTGCGCAGATGGATCCGTCAAACGCAGAAGAGCGTGAGAAGCGGTATGAGGAGATGGCATCCACGATGGAACCTAAAATCCTTAACTGCTACGCGCGTATGCTTGCTCTGCTTGCCCTTGCTATTTATGAGCATGAGGAGGATCCCTGCGATATTCTTGGCAGTATTTATCATGAGCTTCGCTTAAATAACGAGTGGAACGGACAATATTTTACTCCGGATCATATCTGCCGGTTGATGGCTGAGATTGTAGATCCAGTGGATGAGTATTCAGAAGCGGAAGAACCTATCATGATCAACGAACCAGCTTGTGGCTCGGGTACGATAGTGATTGGTGCAGTATGGGCAATGAAGCGGAAAAATTTCGATTTTCGGCACAAGAGTTTTTTTGTTGCCCAGGATATTGATATCCGCTGCGTGTGGATGGCGTATATCCAACTCAGTCTGTACGGAATTCCGGCTGTGGTCATTCATGGCGACACTTTAGCAATGAAAGAATGGTCCCGGTGGTACACTCCATTGGCGTCAGTTCCTTTCGGAAAAAGGAAATGCACTGCCTATAGCACAGAGGAAGGGGTGGCGAAGATTGGATAATACAGAAAAATCATTGGACGCTTTGACCTTTTCTGATCTTCGGGTTCATTACGGAACCGGACGTGCTTTTCTGGTCAGACAGGAGGGCAGAAAGAAAATTTACGGATACCGAAAAGGCATTAAAACGGATGTGGGAGATCTGGAGGAAAAAGACTGGATACAGCTGGCTTCGGATTTGATTCAGAAAAGTGGAGAGCAGCAGATGCAGAAAAATCTGTTGGAATGGGAACAAGAGCATAATTATTGTCATAGTTCCCGAAAAGAGATGGAGATGACTGCACTGGAACTTCACATGGCCAGAATTTTTGATGATCCGCTCTGGGTGGACTACATCCCGTTCAACCGTAAGTATCGTCCTGAAGTTCTCCATTCCGCCAGACTGGTTTGGGTAAAAACAGAATGCTGCGGGATACCCGGGCAAATCACACAGGAACAGTTGGACAAATCTGCTGGAAATACTTTAGGAATTCCATGCCCCAATTGCGGTCGATGGTCTGCATTCCGGATCTGCTCGCCTAAGGAGGTGAGCGAAAATGGATAGACTGTTTATCATTGTGAAGGGCGGCAGCGTAGAGGAAGTCTACAGCACAAAATCATCAAATGAGCTATATGCGGAGGTTCTTGATTTCGATTCGACAGAAAGAACGGAAGAGGAGGAAAAAGCGCTTCAATTCCGGTATGAGGCAGTTCGGGAACTGATGCACAGAATTGACTGAAAGGAGAATGCACATGAGTGCAAAATATAAAACAAACCATGAGCGTATGCTGGAATTGATTGAGCAGCTCACAAAGGCAGACATTGCCTATTACCGGGATGATAATCCCATTATGTCGGACAGGGATTACGATATCCTGATGGATGAATTGAAAGACATTGAGAGCCGAACCGGGTTGATCCTTTCCGGTTCCCCGACTCAAAAGGTGTCCGGCGAAATATTGGAAAGTCTGGCTGAGGTGCGCCATAGTAAACCTATGCTTTCAGCGGATAAGACCAAATCTGTTGAAGATCTGGTGAAGTTTGCGGCAAAACAGCCGGTGCTGATAAGCTGGAAAATGGATGGTCTGACACTGGTACTCCGCTATGAGAATGGCGAGCTGATTCAGGCCATTACCCGTGGGCGTGAAGGCATTATTGGAGAGGATGTAACGCATACTGTGCGCAATTTTCTTAACGTGCCTCTTACTATACCCACTAAGGATTCATTTGAGGTTCGAGGTGAAGGCGTCATCTCATGGACAAACTTTGGGAAAATCAATTCCGGTCTGGAGGATCCCTATACTCATCCCCGAAATCTTGCATCTGGCAGCACGCGCAAGCTTGACGCCGGCGAGGCAAAAAAGAGATTACTTGAGTTTTGGGCGTTTGAGCTTGTGAGCGATTATCTTGAGCCGGAAAGTAAACTTGCTCAGCAGCAGTTTTTAGAGCATAACGGTTTTTCGGTTGTACCATACATTTATCTGGATGCACTTCATAATGAAACAATGATTCGTGATACAATTGCCGCTATGGATCCTAAGAAGTTCCCTTACCCAGTAGACGGAATTATCATGGAATATGATGATGTTGCCTACGGAAAAGGTCTGGGAGCCACAGGGCATCACGAAAACCGTTTGATTGCATTGAAGTGGGAAGACGAATTGTATGAAACCACATTCATTGGTCTGGATGTGGCGGTCACTCGTACTGGGATGGTCAGTCTGACAGGTATCTTCGAGCCGGTGTCTATTGACGGCACTCAAGTCAGCCGGGCATATCTGCATAACTATGAGAATTATCTGGACCTTGCCTTGGGGCGTGGCGATAAGATTCGCGTGTATAAGGCAAACATGATTATTCCGCAGATTGCAGAGAATCTCGATAAGACCGGAACCTGCTGTGTTCCGCTCAGCTGCCCCTGTTGTGGTCAGATGCTGAGTTTTCGGAAAAGCAACGGTGGTATTGGCCAGCTATTTTGTGAGAATCCGCATTGTTCTGCCAAACTGGTGCGAAAGTTTGCCCACTTTTGTGAGAAAACGAGAATGAATATTGAGGGCCTGTCGGAAAAAACTCTTGAGCAGTTTGTAAGTCATGGCTGGATTCGGACGTTTGCAGATTTATATGCGTTGGAGCAATATCGTGATGAGATTGTCCAGACGGAGGGCTTTGGGGAGAAATCCTTTGAGCGGCTGCAGGCATCCATTGAAAAAAGCCGCCATTGTACGTTAGCAAAGTTTATTGCAGGCTTGGGAATTCCCATGGTGGGAAGACATGCCGGACGTGATTTGGACAGCTATTTTCATGGATCGTGGGAAGCGTTTGAACAGGCCATTGAGGACGGCTTCGACTTTACACAGCTTCCGGATTTCGGCGAGACGATGTACAACAACATTTATACATGGTATGCGGATACAGAGGAAGAAAAACTCTGGCGTCCGCTGCTTGAAAAAATTGAATTTGAAAAGGAGAATTTTGATATGAATACAAATACAACAAACCCATTCTTTGGAAAAATCGTAGTGGCAACCGGGAAACTGGAGAATTACACCCGTGACGGTATTCAGATGAAGCTGATGCAGCTTGGCGCCAAACCGGCAAGCTCGATTACAAAGAAAACAGACTATTTGATTGTTGGAGAGAAGGCCGGCAGCAAGCTTGCGAAGGCGCAGCAGCTCGGTATCAGGACACTGACAGAGGAACAATTTGAGGCGATGCTGGCGTAAATTCGTCAGAATAACAGTGGCGGGGCAGATTTTCTGCTCCGCTTTTCACTTTTATAAAGGAGGTAATGGACATGAACCCACAAAAAAGAAATCTTGAAATCACTGGCAGGCTTATCTGCCCATTAGCTGTTGGAACTGCCGCTTTTATCGCTGAAAACGGAGGGATGCGCAGGACAAGTAAGGTTCTTCAGATGGAGAAGATTTCTCCGGATGAGATCTGTTTTGAAACGTGTAATACCAATTACCGCCTGCATCTTATCCGGCAGGAGGTGGCAGTATGAGCAGTGAAATCTTTTATGATAAGGCATTCATACGTGTCGGAGAAAAGTATATTCCTATCGTAAATCATGGATCGTCAAACTGCTTTGATATTGACAGGCGAGGACGTGAGATCCCAGAAAAGCGCTGGTCGGTTCTGAACTATCCCCATACTGGGAGGATGCTGTTTACTGCAGAAGAAATGCAGGAGATAGCGTCCATCTATGAGGAAGCCAACATGAATAACCGGGGCGGGACACGCAAAAGCAGGAACCGCGCTTTTGAAGAAGGCGAGTTCGGACGCTGGATTCTGGCAGGGATGAAATCGGCACATACCGTGGAGGACTACAGAAAACACGGGAATGCCGTGATAGTGGTTGATTATGACCATGAGTATTGGCAGAGGCACTATGTCGCTACAACAGAGGAACTGCTGGATAAGATTGATGAGCTTTCTGGCCACAGCATTACAGTATCCTTCAGGAATAATCGCCATGTTATCCATCTGCCCATGAGGCGCAAGCGAACCCCATTTGATTTCGGTACACTGTCGGAATTTTATGTGCT
This sequence comes from Lachnospiraceae bacterium, assembly GCA_902363555.1. Taxonomy (GTDB): domain Bacteria; phylum Bacillota; class Clostridia; order Lachnospirales; family Lachnospiraceae; genus Catenibacillus. The sequence continues at coordinate 109,075 of CABJAM010000006.1, forward strand.
TCGGGCAGAGCAGGGATATTTTGTGAAGCGGAGCAGCCGGAAAATTTGGCTTGCAAGGTTTCAGGAGCCGCAGTCACAGATAGTTCGGAAGTTCAAGACCGAAAAGGCGGCACAAGACTACTTGGACAGAAATCAAAAATTTTTTCAGGATGTGTATTTGAAATTGAGTGTGTACAAAACGGAGGTGTCCTATCATGAGTGAGTCAAAACAGGATCACTTCCGATGTGTGGTGGAAACTCGGGATAATAAAATCCCCCAGACGGAATATCCGACTATTGTACTGCCTCTGCCGGACGGAACCAGTCTTAGGGCAGTGGCAATCGACGATGAGAATTTCCCTGCAATCAATGTGTACTGGGATACAGAAAAGCCGGAAATTGCCGAGCCAATCTGTTTTGCAGAATACAATCCTGAACGCGGCCCCTGCCACGAGGTTTGCATAGGAGCTTACCAATCTGACAAAGACGACACAGTTTATTACAAGCCATATATGGCAGAAAGGGAATCAAATGAGTAATTACACATATTGCCGTACACTCAAACTGGATTGGAAAGAAGCCTCCAGATTGATTGGAGAATGTGCAGGCAAAATTTTAGACAGAACGATTCATGGCATAGCGGGTTATGAAGATGATCATTACTGGGGATTTCAGGCCACCACTGATCGGTTTACCATTGCCGAGATAGATAAGCTTATCCGGTTTGTCAATGGGAATGAGGAGATGGAAAAGGAAGCAATTCCTCAAGACTCCGGAGAATCCGCTTCAATCGGTGAGAGTTTGTCTCGTGCACTGTTGGAAAAAGCTTTAAGGCTGTTCTGGTGTCATGAGAGTACCACGAAATCGGCTCTTTGGCTGGTCAACGTCCGGGAAAAACGGCCGGCAGTCTATAGACGGATTGTTGAGATCAGTCCGCATGATATTTGTTTGGATAACCTTAGGAGCAAAAGTGAATTGATTGCTTATCTCCACGAAAACGGTCCAACGCATTCCACGCTGATGGATTTCTGCGCGGATTACAGGGAGCGGTATCACAACGAACTCTGCTGGAACTATCCAATCTCTGATGGGCTGCATCTTGGCACGTTTTTCGTTCTTGTAAAGGAAGGCGTTCTGGCTCTTCCTTATGACGATGCAGATAAGGTGGACTATGAGCTGCTTTGTCTGGACGATGCCAAAATGTGTGACAGAGAATCTATGGAGAATCTCATAACTGAGTGGGATAGCTTCGACCGGGATTTACGCTCCGCCATGCAGGGCATGTTGGCGTTTTACCGCAGAGAGGAGGAGCAACATGGATCAGAAAATTGACTGGCTCATCCATCTGGTGGCCAATGGTGCCTGTGATGAATGTGGTGAGGTAGAAACAGACTTTTTGCCCTATATGTGCAATGCCCACACCCACGGGCTGGAACGCTATGGGCACTTGGATTTCCAAATGGTACTTTTTTTGCCGACGGAGGAGATTGGACGAATCCTCAATACTTTGGGGCTAAGAGTTCAGTCTGGAGAACGCTTCCAGTCTGGAGATATGGTTTCCGGAATTTATGAAGACTGCGATGTGCGCTTGGATGAGTATGAGGAAACCGGGCGCAAGGTTTTGCGGGTCATCATACCGGATGCGAACAATATCTTCCCAGGGAAGGAGATTGTACGCTCCCATACTGTCTGCAGCTCTTGAAGACAGATGAGCTCTGCGCAGAAAGGGGGATACCATCGTGAAAATCACGTTGTATCAAATCATCCCGGAACCGGAAAACAGATACTTGATATTCAGCGATTTGAGAAGCATCCGGGCGGCAAGTGGCGGACATGTCCCGGCTGAGATTTACGAAGCCGTATTCAGCGGGGATTTGGACATCGCCGTGCCCCGGAATGCCAAAAACAAAATGGATCAAGAACTTGCCGAACTGGAAGCGGTATATGTACGTTTTAACGTATCGCATCCGGAAGGCTTCCGTGGACGCTCCATGACCATGTCGGATGTAGTCGAAATCATCCATTCCGAAAAGGAAAGCAGGTTTTTCTTCTGTGACCGGTTTGTGTTTGAGGAGATTAAATTTGAAAAGGAAAAAGCTGATTTTGGGCGCCTGTAGGGCGCAGAAAGGATACAATCATGAAGAAACTGATATTGAACTATAAAGGGCGCGACAGTTGGGACAGACCGGTTTATGAATCGGAAGGCTGTCTGTATGTGGATGTGGATCCACGCAAAGGCTGGAAACCGAATATCTGTACGAAATGCAACAAGGAGTTTGATGGAAAGCCGGATACGCCGATTGCCGAAGATACCGTTGTGGAGTTTGTTCCGTGCCGGGATATCTGGTAAGCGAGGAGGACATATGAAAGAATTCATGACAAAAATGGTTCCTGTCAATCTGTCAGACCGATTTCCATTCAAATGCAGGATGTGCGGCGCTTGCTGCCGGCATGTCAGGGAAAGCGTGCCGCTGGAGAGTCTGGATGCTTTTCGGTTGGCTAAACATCTGAGAGACAAGGGTGAAAAAGTGAACAGTATGGAAGATGTGCTTGCTGCCTATGCGGAGCCTGTCTTGCTTAGTGAAAATGGATACACGGTATTTATGCTGAAAACAGTTGGAGCGGATGATGCGTGCATTTTTCTGAAAGATAATCGGTGTACGATTCATTCGGTTCATCCAAGGGCGTGCCGTACATATCCCATTGCTGTGGGACCGTATGAACTTGGCGGATATGAACAGTATCTCAGTATGGAACAGCCGCATCACTATTCTGGTCCGCAGATATCCGTGAAAAAATGGATTCAGAAGCGCTGCAGCAAGCAGGATTTTGAATTTTTGAACACGGATATCGGTTCGGTACAGGAAATCGAAAGATTACTGAAGAGAATTCCTGAGCAAAATCGGACCAGGGCCGTGATGATGTTCCTTTTCTACAAGTATTCGGATTACGATCTGGATAAGTCTTTCTTTCCACAGTTCAAAAGCAATAACGATAAGTTGCTGGCTGCTTTGCGCAAAATGGCAGATGACGGAGACAAATAAATTTTCAGGTCAGTATGATATAACAACAAGGCGTCGGAATTCGGCGCCTCTATTATTTTTAGGAGGAAAAACTATGGATACAAGATTAAAAAATATCGTTGATAATTTAGAAGCAATGAAAATCGGTGTGGATGAGCCGTTTCCGTTTCACTGCACTATGTGCGGTAAATGCTGCATCAATCGGGAGGATATTCTATTAACGCCGAGAGATATTTATAACATGGCAAAGGAGCTTGGGATAACGACTAAAGAACTGTTTGAAACCTATTGCGAGACTTTTATTGGCTGCGACTCCCGTATGCCGATAGTCAGATTGAAGCCTCGTGGCTCCATAAGAAGATGCCCGTTGATGAAAGATAGAAAATGCTCTGTCCATAAGGCAAAACCAACGGTATGCGCGCTGTTTCCAATAGGAAGATGCCTTATATTTGAAAAGGATATAAATCCTTCGGAGAAAATTTCGGTAAGCCAGATACAGTATATTTTTACCAATCCAGGGTGCGGTGATAATTCTAAAACCCATACGATACGTGAATGGCTTGAGGAGTTTGGAATGTCGTTAGAGGATGAGTTCTTTATTAAATGGCAGCAGACAATTGTGGAATTAGGGCAGTTTTTCCGTGAAGCGGAAAAGACAGCCAGTGAGCGTATTATGGAGCTTTCATGGACAGCGGCTTTTATCGGATTATATCTGCATTACGATGTGGCTCAGGATTTTATGCCGCAGTTTGAAAAGAATGCACAAGAAATCACTGCATTGTTGCAACTGGCACCCATAAAGGAAGGCGGTGGAAAAAATGAATGAGGATCGTAACCAGCATCAGATTATCCGAAAAGATGCCCGCAATTGTTTTGTGGAGAGTCTGAATGATGCTTTTAAGATTGGAAAAATTCATCTCGCCTTTGCAACTTATGATTTGAGTCGTCCGACTGGACAACGGCAGACGAACAACATCCATATTTATATTGCGGTGGATGAGTTCTTGGAACTATGCCGCAAGTTGGAAGGTGGGGAGCTTCGTTATCTTCTGAAGAACAAGAAGACAACAGGGGATAAAACACCTGTTTATCAGTGCTTGGGCGGAACTTCTGCCGAGAAGCTTGCAAAATACGGACGTTCCCGAGCAGATGGGAAAAGTCTGTCCAGAACAGCACAGCTATTGGCAGGAAGCAAATCAGATTTCCTGTTTGTGGCGGATAGCGGCCCCGGCGAAACAGATCAGAAAGGCTTAATTGTGCCTAAATTCGGCAGTAAACCGGAAAATCATGTAGCAGTCAGTATGACATATGAGGTGTTCAGTGAGTTATTACTCATGACAAGAATGCATTATACAGCATGGCTTAGTGCATGGTATGCAGATCAATATCATCAGGTCAATCAGCGAACAGCGCAGCCACAGGAGAACTCACAGTATCAGGAGAATGAGGGAGAAGCAGAATACGCTTCAGATCCAATGTTCTAAAGTTAAGAATGAAAATGCGGTGCAGTCTGATGATTGCGCCGCATTTTTTCTTGATAATGACCATGTGGTGAGATATTGCAGTGAAAAACTTCATTGGCTCGGTATGGCAAATAAAATGGCACAAAAGTGGCATAAGAAATGCCGATGACATGGAAAAGAAAAACTGTTATACTTATATCGTCTACAAGTGGGTTCTCAGGAATCTGCTTGTTTTTTTATTTTTAGGAAAGGAGTTCGATACTATGAAATACTGTCCATATTGCGGCGGAGAACTTGCAAATTCAGCAGCATCCTTTTGTACGGAATGCGGGAAATCGTTATCCCCTGTGACACCGGAGGTTGTTCCGGTTGCCGAAACGCACGGGGAGAAGAAAAAAAGAAGCAAGAAACATGTAAAGAAAAGAAGATATTCGGAAAAAACAAAAAGACCAGTTGCTCCTGCAAAAGCCAGTGAAGTATCTGATCCGGTGAGAGAAGATGACTATGACGGCTATTATGATGATGTCCGTCCCTTTGATGAAGGGGGAGGCCGTGAGGAGATTGACAAGATATTGGTTAAAAAGATTATACTGGTGGTGGCTTGTGTTCTGTTAATTGCCGGAGTCTGTGTTGCCCTTATGTACTTGATATAAGCAGCGTAATAAAATGTTGTAAATCACCTTATCCAATCGTGTAATGTAATTGAAAGGTCAAAGAGGTGATGAACATGATTTATTTATCCAAAGGGATTGTAAAAGAAAACTCTACGGAACATCTTCTCCAGGTGGTGAGATGTGGTCAGGAATACAGCTTATCCGGAGAACAGGCGGCGCTGTGGCTGAATGGGAGATTGGAATTTTCCCAGGCAAAAACAGAGTCGGAGAAGCGGACGCTTGGGCATTTAGTAAGAATGGGTCTGACAGAAACAGAAGCGGAAAATACGGATGTGGCAAGATACAGAATCCTGACACAGTGTATTTGCTGTCCGGCGGTTAATACAAAACCGGAGTTCTTTTTGGGTCATGCGGAAAAGGAAACGTTAACCTGGCTTCGGAATGCGGGACTTCGGTTGACAGTAGCAGAACTTATCTTTCTTAGAGAGCATAAGATCAGACCTGAACCCCGATATCTCCATTCTGAAAACCGACAGGCGTTGGTGGAGGCGATCTACACAAAGAATACCATCGTAGATAATTGTCTGGAGCAGATCATGGAATGTGCAGAATGCAGGGATGAAACCGTAAGGATATTGCTCGTGCTGTTGAAGAAAAAGAAACTAATAGTATTGTGAGGTGAAGCGGATGAAGGAGAGATTTTATGAGTTACCAGTGCCTTTACAGAAGCAGATTGCCATTAGACTTGTAGGGGGTGCTGTTTTTCTGCTGTTATTTATTATCATCTTACTTGGCTTCCAGGATTTCTATTTCAGCCTTCCCTGTTTGCTGTTGTCTGGGTTTCTGCTTATAAATGGGATTCGGCTATGCTATAATAGCTTTGCGGGGAACTATATGTGCATCCAGGGAACCTGCGAGAAAATTGAGACGTCCGGGATCCGAAAAAGAACCAAAGGGATTTGGGTTCAACTGGAGGAAAACATAGTGAAGATTCCTATTCGGCAAAGAATGAAGACGCTCTCCATTGGTGATACTGTTATTATATACTTATCAGACAAAACCCCGGTATATGAGCATGAGAGCGGCTATATGATATGCAGCTACTATGCACTGGGAACAGAAAAGAGAGGTAATTAAAATGGAAGCAGATAAGGAGATGTTAAATCGGCTCTTGAATGAAATTCAGGAGTTAGTCAGAGAAAACGAAAATGAAGATGGCACCTACCGATTTGACTTGTTGAAGGCAGTCATTGCTTTGGATTTTGCAAAAACAGAGATTGAAAAAGCAATTTTCAAGTGATTTTTCGGATGGATTGACTATTGAAGCTGCATATGCTATAATATCTACATCAGTTTCAAGATTTCCAAAGAGGAATCATGAGTTTCCGAGTTTTCAAAGTGTCAATTAGCACAATTGTGCTGGTTGGCACTTTTTTTGTTTCTTTTGATTTCTACCTGCAAAGCAGGTTTGAAATAAATAATTTTTTATAGCAGGCAACCCCTGCAAGAAAGGAGATTTCCATGTTAAAAGTTTTTGCAACACAAGTCGTCGTATCCAAAGGTTATGACAATACGCCAGCTCTTCGCTTTTCTGAGAATGGAGATTCTGTGAGGTTCCGTATTGGCAAGAAGGTCTATGACCCTCATGCTGAAAACGACAGCCGCTGGATCAACCTTCCGGTTAAGGCGTTTAACGGCGTATGCGAACGCATCAAGAAGATGCAGCTGAAAGAGGGTTCTTATGTGAATCTGATCGGCAGACTGGACGAAGATTCCTGGGAAGATAAGGATACAAAAGAACTCAGAAAAATGATGGTTATCATTCTGGATGACATTGAGTATGCTTCCGGTGGAGGAAAGTCCAAGGAGAACCAGACAGCTGCAGGACAGCAAAATGCAGCTCCCCAAAATGCGGCTCCCCAGAATACAGCTCCGCAGAATGCTGCGGCAGCTCCTGCGACAGGTGCTGAAACGTCCGGAAATTTTACCGGATATGAGGCATTTGGCGGCGGATCATTCTTTGATGAAAACTGATTGGAGCAATAATTGAATCCGGCGTTTTAAGGCGCACATGAGTTACAGACATTGTATGCTCATGTGCGCTTTTTTGCGTTTTAAAGGAGGTGTCTTATGACAAATGAAACCTTTTGCCTTCTCTCTGAGGAGGAAAAACACACAAAATTTAAGGCTGCAATGAAGGGAAAGACAAGAGGATGTCTGAATGAAGAGGAACTTCATTGCATTCTGATGAAGATTTCTTTGAACAGACAGTATGCTATTTCGGTCTACCGTGATGGGGAGGAGTTTTGCCGTGTTTTGACAGCAACGGATGGTCTCAAAAGAAGAATCATTCTTGGTCAAGTAGCCGCAGGTATTGAAGGAATATCGGTAGAACAATTTGACTCATCGCAGGCAGCGGCAGTAATTTTGCATGATGCTGTTGATTGCAGTAATGCAAACTGTCTCTATATCTTTATCCCAAAGGAACGGAGTCAGAAAGGAATAGAATGATGAATAAGAAAGATCAAAAAAGGCACATGGCTTATGAGGCGCTGGTGCTGTTAGGTATGCTGGCTTTGCTTACTTTTATATGCCGGCTATGGCCCATCCTGTTACTGATTATTCTCGGTATTTTTGCAGCAGTGATAAGACTGCTTTTTCTTTCGTCCAGAAAGATTGAAGTAATCGCACCATTTCCTCTTTTACCGGAACCGGTAAAGGAAGCGACCGAGAAGGATGTGCAGGTGCTTGCGTATTCGGTCATACTCAGACGGGTTACAGAGCTTGTATTATCTGAGTATCCGGAAGCAAGATGGGTCTGGGAAGCGCCGAATGCTGAGAAACTTATTCGGGAAAACCAGGAAGTTTTTATTCTGCTCAATCGCGCGGGTGGATATCGGCGTGCTAAGGTTGTAATCCGAAATCTGCAGGTGGTTGGAATTGATTACAATCCACAGACTGAGGAGGAGGCAACTTTAGAGCCGGAAAATAATGTGCCGGATTCTGATGAAGAACCAGAGGTGCAGAATTACGAATTACTGGCCTTTGAGTGGGCAGATGCTCATATCTTTGAGCTGAATGCCAGATGCAATGAAGCAATTGGAGAAAATCTCTCAGAACTGATTTTGCTTGCGGAAGAACTTCCGGTCCGTGAGAGCTGGGCGGATATCTGCCGGGAATTGATAAGAGCCGGCCTGGAGGATGTCCAGTGTGTGCCTGAGGGAATCAAAATTAATCTTACGCAGTCAAATGCAGAAAGGAAATAACGTATGAGTGCATATATGAACAATATTTTCAATTACAGCCGTTCCTTACCGGAACCGTTTGATACGCTGACGAACAAAAAGGTGTCAGTGTCATCGAAATATGGAGATGGGACAAATGCAACTTTGTGTTCAACAGTCATAAAAGCGGTACATGCAGTTTGCCGCTGCATGGATGGCAGCGCCGAAGGAGCTGTCGGGGTCATCGACCACAGGACAGTTGCTGAATACAAATCGTCCATGGGGCCTGATGATTATCATCTGGTAGTATATGACAGCAATTCCGGTTCGTTAATGGCAAGTGTGTATGACAAGAACACGGAAACTTTTGAAAACTATGTGCTGAACACATCAGGGCGTGACGGAGCTGCCGTTATGATGGCACTATTTCCAGTGCTTATGAATGACGAGGAATTCAGTGATAATTTTGAATTGTACCGCAATCAGTTTAGTCATGGATTTTCAGATTTACCCTCGGCTACGGAGTATATGGCCATGCTTTGTGACAACGCTTACAGACGTATCAAGAATACCGCTTGTACAGCAGCCGTCAAGGTGAGTGTGGACAAGGCCGGAAATCTGATGCGTGTATCTCAGGTGCAGCTGGATTCCGGCGCTTTTGAGCCTACCCATGTGATTGCGGGGGAATTTACAATCTTTGCGAAGACAGAAAGGGTTACTGTAAAAAAAGCAGAGGAGATCGTTGAACACGCAGATTTTGTCGGAAAATATAAATTGCATTCAAGGACTATGAGCAGCCAGGAAAAGCAGCTCATACCGGTGCTCCCGGAATGGTACATCATTCCGCAGGAAGTCGTTGATATCTGTAAACATGCTCAGGCAACTACCGGGAAACCGACGCAGATGAGGAATTTCCTCCTCCGTGGACCGTCAGGAACCGGAAAGACCAGAAGTGCAAAAGCGATTGCAGCAGGACTGGGGCTTCCGTATATGGCATATACCTGCTCAGCAGGAACAGAGATATATGATTTCATAGGTCAGATTTTTCCGGATACCGATTCGGGTTCTACCGGGGATGCACAGCTTGATCATGAAAAAGCGATTTTGGCGAGTATGGGTGGAATCAACTATGCCAACGTATCCAAAATAATGAATCTGCCGGATTTGGATGATATGGATTATGATCCGGCGGGGGTATATCAGGCTCTAACTGGTGTAGAAAATGCAGCCGCAACATCTCAGGACTGTATGAGCATTGTGCTGGATCGCGTAACGGAGAAGGTGTGTGCCCTGTCCAGACGAGATGAAAATTCCAAGAGCAGTGGTCAAACCTATACTTATATTGAGACAGATTTTATCAAGGCTCTGAAGTATGGGTATGTCATTGAGATCCAGGAGCCTACGACAATTGTCCAGCCCGGCGTTTTGCCAGGACTGAATTCTCTGCTGGAGCAGACCGGGACAATCACGCTTCCTACCGGAGAGGTGATAGAGCGTCATCCGGATGCGGTGGTCGTAGTAACAACTAATGTCGGATATGAGGGATGCCGCAGCATGAACCAGTCTGTTATCGACAGAATGAGTCTAGTACGGGATGTGGAACTTCCGACGCCTGAAGTTATGGTGCAGCGCGCCATGGCCGTCACGGGCGCAACAGATGAGTATCAGATATCCCAGATGGTGCAGGTGGTCAACGATCTGTCGGAGTATTGCCGAAAGAACAGTATTACGGACGGCTCTTATGGTATGCGCAGCCTGATTGACTGGATTGTGAGCAGTGAGATTACCGGCGATGTATATGAGTCGGCATTGTACACGATTATCAGTAAAGCAACAACGGATGAAGTAGACCGTGAGGCGCTGATCAGTGCTGTTCTGGAACCGATTTTCACAAAGAGGCGAAGAAAAGCAATCGCATAAACGTATTTAGAAAGGAGGTCAACCCTGTATGGCGAGGGTGAATCATAAGTTAGTAAAACAGCGGCTCAATGAGCAGCGCAGTAAAATCTCAGACCGACAATTCTTCTCGTCCCGTCTTTTGGCGGGACATTTTGAAGATTTGGCGGCAGCACAGACGAGGCGGTATCGTTATAACCGACGGGTCCGCGTTAATCTTTACTGGAAACCGAGAGAAAAGCATGTGGCATCAACAGATAATATGCTTATACGTATCAATGCCGGGAATTCTATGGTCACGAAGGTAAAGGGGCGGGAAAACCGCTACCAGATCGTATGCGGCATGTTCGCACATGAACTGGGTCATGTCCTTTATACGGACTTCTTGGCGGCGCAGACACATACCAATTATTTGGGAAGTTACCGTTGGTATCCTTATCCGCCGGATCTGAAAACGACAGCGGATGCACGGAACGAAAAGGCATTCTGGAATTATGTGAAAACCGATCCAAAAAATCTTGAGATGGTGCAGATGGTTTCCCATTATATTTCCAATGTAATTGAGGATGGGTATATCGAAAACAGGATGTTGAATAATTTTCCGGGCACATTGGGATACGGCCTTGAAAAGCTGCGGGAGCAGCATTTTGAACATATTGAAACAGTGACACAGCTGATTGAAAATGAGGATGAAGGAAAGCATATCTTTGAAAGCATCCTTCAGATCATGCTGTCCTATGCCAAGTTTGGCGAAATCAAGTATGGGGATGAACCGCTCGGCGATGAAAGAATTCAGGCGGTGTTCGGACTGATTACCGACATTGACAGTGCTTTAATGAGCAGGTCTGGAAAAGACCGGCTGAATGTTGTCAATATGGTACTGGTAAAGTGCTGGGACTATATCGAATCTTTTTGCGAAGAATGCAAAAAGCGTCAGGAAGAGGCAATAGCCTCAGGTGGTTCCGCCAGTCTTGCAGAAACCTTGTCGGAGGTGCTGGGCGCAATTGCCGGCGGTTCCGAAATGGGTGAAGGAAGCAGTACGCCGGTATCGGAAACATCCGGCGGGACAGAAGAATCTGTGACGGCCGGCAAACGGGCACAGACCCATGCAGATGCCGAGACTGAGGATGATTCCCAGACTGATTCTGAAACGGAAGAAAATTCATCTGAGTCTGGGGGAAGCGATAATTCTTTAGACGAAGACGCAATTCCGCTGGATGGGGGAAATTCCGGTTCAGGAAAACAGGAAACTTCTGATACTGAGCAGGGGCGTATTTCTTATCACCAGTCAGAATCACTTTCAGAACCAGTTGGCGGTTCCGTGGAAAAAAACGAAGATTACGAGCGAGAGCACTACGACCGTGCGGCTGCTGATATTGAACGTCTTCTGGATAAGATGGCGGAAAAGGCGGCCTGCGAGCAGCTAGAGAATGAAAGGATTCAGGAGCTGAATAATGTGGCTCAAAACATTTCCTATGGGAATATCCATGAAGGAGTACCTATCCGAATCAACCGGATTGCCTCTGTGGATGAGGAGCTTATAGAACAGTATAACGCTATTGCGGGGCCTCTGATCAATATTTCCCGCCAGCTGCAGAAGAGTTTGCTGAAGCAGCTCAAGGAAAATCGAAGAGGCGGCAAGCAGACCGGTCTCATCATGGGGCGCCGTCTGGATGCGCACGCACTATGCAGAAATGATGGAAAGGTATTTTATAAAAACAACCTGCCCAATGAGATCCCCGAGCTGGCAGTCGGCCTGCTTCTGGATGAGTCAGGATCCATGTGTTCCTGTGATCGCTGTACTTATGCCAGGGCTTCGGCTATCATTCTGTATGATTTCTGCCAGAGCTTGGACATCCCAGTAATGGTCTATGGTCATTCCACCGATTATACTGATGTCGGAAATACGGTGGCACTGTATTCCTATGCGGAATTTGATGGTTTTGACCATGATGATAAATACCGCATGATGGATATTGCGGCCAGAGGCAGTAACCGTGACGGGGCGGCACTCCGTTTTGTGGCGGAGCAACTGTCTAAGCGGCCGGAAGCTGTAAAAATTCTCATACTGGTTTCAGACGGTCAGCCTGCCGACAGTGGGTATGGCGGTTCTGCAGCTGAGGAGGATCTTCGCGGCATCAAACAGGAGTATCAGCGCAAAGGTATTTTGTTTGTCGCTGCGGCAATCGGAGATGACAAGCAGAACATTGAGAGAAGCTACGGAGACTCATTCCTGGATATCTCGGATTTAAACCAACTGCCCACAAAACTGACCGCTGTTGTTAAGCGGCATGTGAGGGTATAACAGCACCAAATCATAAAAAACACGACGGGCAGCTGGGCTTCTACGGCTGCCCGTCTGTTATTCAGAAAGGAAGGTAATTATGCACTTTTTAACATTAGCAGCTTTAGAAATCCCTCAGATACAGGAAGACAAGGAATTGGACAGCCAGATCGCAGAGGCTCTGAAGGAATTAGAACTTCAGAAGCAAATGGAAACAAAGAATTTTATGCTGGACATTGCGATTGGGAGATGTCAAAATCTTCGCTCATCATTCTCCCGTGCAGTGAATGATGGCGTTTCTGAGCTGATGTATCCCTATTGTGCGTCGATAGAGGATCCGGAATATCTGGAATTTGATGACCGGACAGAGAAACTGCATGAAGAATACGAGAGTGTGGTTGACTGTATAAAGCTTCCCCAAGGTACAATTGTGGAGCAATACGGTTATCCGCTCTGGGGCAGGTTTATAGTCCGTGACGGAAAGGTATTCCAAAGGGATACAGGACCGCTTCACCATGAAAAGCGTACTAAGAAAGCAAAACGAATGATGGCTCTGTCCAATTATCCCCGCAAGAAACTTTATAAAAGTTTTGAGGAATATGCGGAAGAAAGATGCGGCTTTTCTTTTGACGAAAAGCATCAAGGCTATGGGTACTACTATAATCCAAATGCTATATGGGATTGGTATTCCATTGGTGGACGCTGGCCGGAGATGTTTCTGGTAAAAGACATCTGCCTTGAGTATTCCATTGGTGAGACAAGCTGGTGCAATTCGGGCGAAAAAGCTGAGGCGCCAGAGGGATACTTATGGGTATGTGCAGCCAGAAAAAAGGATATTGCGAGGGAAGAAATGCGGAATTGGAGAAATCAGAAAGCAAAAGATTGTTTTTACAAGCTTGAACGAATGTTTTTGGCTGGTAAGACCGATTCCGACTTTGACGGAGAAATTGTTTCGGACGGAGTTATGCACTGGGGCAGATACGTTTACCGAAAAGGCTCTGCGCTGGAGGAATACCTTGAAGAGTATGGGATTCCAAACAGCTGGAAGTACCCGATAGGCTCACACGATATTGTGGATGTAGGCCAGTGGCTGAGTATTGAAGACAGCGTGTTGGATCCGGCATCCAGAAACTATGTTCCGGTAGACTGGCGCAGTTGCATTGACGGACACATTGATGAGATGGATGAGGATGCGGTATTGGCTGCTGTAGACTACCACATTTAAGGAGGACATAGATGAACACATATGTCGTTTGCATGGACTCGTCATGGGTTCGTGATTCACAAATGTTTGATATTGTCGGTCTGACAGATGATGAACTGGCGGACCTGGATATGTGCGGTACAGACAACGAAGGCAGATGGCGCGATATGGAGCCGATTCCGTTTATCGTAGTCATAAAAGCGGAGAACGAGGAGGAAGCCTGTAAGAATGCGGCTATCGAAATGCGCTATGATCCACGCTGTCTGTTTGCAATAAAAGTTTCGGAATAAAGGAGGTATTAAAAATAATTATCAATCGAATTGGTGCTGAGTTTGAATATGAAGGCACAACCTATATTGTCGGCGCTCCCATTGTGGGAACGCCGGGAAGCGAATATGATGGCCTGTATGGGATGATTACGGAAATCCGTGATGGGGAGGATAAGGAAACGGAAAATGAAACGCCGGATCTGTACTGCTCCTTTGAGGTTCCTGAACTGCCCTGTGAAGTAAAAAAGCTGGGGGATGTCTTTTGTAGGCATCCCCCAGTTGATTTAAATAGGTATAGAAGAAAGATGACTTTTTTGCTATAATGCAAATAGTGAATAGGAGGCGAAATATGTCTGTTTATTATAGTCCGGAAACATACAAAAAGATTATCAGGGATGGAAAAGAATGCTGGGTATATGATTGGGGCAAAAATGCTAATATAGATACATTCAATTATATGCTTGACAGATGGGAAGGCGAAACCCAGCGGTTTTATTATAATGGCGATACACAACAGTTTTTTCTCATCGACAAACAAGAACACCTTGTAATGGAAATAATCAATCCAGCAGTTGTAAAATTTATTAGAGAGAATCTTTATATGGCGAACATTAATGAAACTTTTATTGAATTATTCACTTCGCTTGGAGGATTCAAAGAAATCAAATACGAGTAGGCATTGTGTATCAAGTAAAAGTACAATAAAGCCAACTACATGCTCTTTCCCAAATGGATTGACTATTTTGATGAATTCTGCTACAATATCTATATCAGTATCAAGTTTGGCTACGGCTGAACATAGTTTAACAGAGTTTATCAAAGTGTCATTTGCAATTCTGCAGATGGCACTTTTTTTGTTTTCTGGCCAATTTATATTTGGGCATAAGCCAGCAGTCTTTCGAGATTGCTGGCTTTTGTTATATATCAAGGCGACAATCTCGCCAAAAAAGAAAGGAGCATGAAATATGCCAAAACAATGTCAGGATGGTTTCTACACCACATTCAGTTCCTACCCTTTTATGTTGGATTATCACAAGGAGCAATCGAAAAACAGTCGTTGGGTGAAAGCCAGGGTCAGCGACCTTGAGATTCAGCCGTTGGGAAAAGGCTCTGCTCTGAGTGCTAATCTGTCAGCATTTGCGGCAGGAACCACACAGGATGCTGTGGATGACACAGTTGAAAATCTTGGTCTGGCCATGCGTATTAACGGAGAACTTTTCCCTATACGTATGACGGCCTACAAAAGTCTGCTTGACCGGGCAAAAATCGGAGGTACAGCGCTGCCTAAGCTCAGCCGTGAGGCTCTGGCAGAGGTATTAAATGCTTGCATGGAACTTTATTCGTCAGAAGCGCTTCTTCTCATTCGTGATGAGAAGGTGGCAGCGGTTCATTCTGGAGATGCGGTTGATTATTCAGTGTTGCCAGTCGATGAACTTCTTGTTGCACTGAAGGGAAAGTTGGATGCACAATTCAACGGAAATGTATTCGAGTCTGGATACTGCGATCACGCCATGGTAAGCGCATCATGGACGATGCCGGATCAGAAAGAGGATCTACTGGAGGTGTATACAAAGCTTTTGGATTCTCAAGGGAAATCAGCGATGGCCTCCAAACTGACTCCGGGCGTTCGTTTTATGAGTTCGGATACCGGTGTGGCTTCGGCAAAGGTCTCTGCTCTTTTAGTGAGTGGAAAGCGCTCCATCCATATCGGGGGGTGTATCGCAGTTGACCACAGGCATCAGTCTAAGGTTTCCGATTTTGATACGGCGTTGGATCAGCTGTTTGCCCAATTTGGGGATAGCATTGCCAAATTACAAAAACTGCTGGAGGTTCATCTGGATTATCCGATAAACGCAATGACCAGGGTTTGCAAAAAACTGAGTCTGCCAAAAAAGGCTGCAGTTGAGGCCATAGCTATGTACGAGATGGCATACGGAGGTGGTCCGGCGACAGCCCACGACGTATTTCTTGCTATGCAGGAGATCCCGTTTATTTTGAGGACGGAGAACACGCCGGAAAGCAAGATGTTGGTCATAGAAGAAAATATGGCCCGTGCGCTCTCAC
This sequence comes from Lachnospiraceae bacterium, assembly GCA_902363555.1. GTDB lineage: Bacteria > Bacillota > Clostridia > Lachnospirales > Lachnospiraceae > Catenibacillus. Next base: position 125,095 of record CABJAM010000006.1, read on the forward strand.
TCAGATGGAGCGATTATGACCTTGCAAAGGCGGTGAGTTACTGATGGCAAAACCGATTATTCTTTGCGACACTGCGGGTATGACCAATGACAGATGGCTGGAATGCCGTATGCATGGACCGAAAGGAAACATTCCCTATACCGTGGGCGGAAGTGATGTTGCAGCCATTTTTGGCGTATCACCATGGACGACTCCACTGGAACTGTGGAAAATCAAAAAAGGGCAAATGAAGCCTGCTAAAAAAACCAATGCCAATCAATTGCAGATGGGGCACCTTTTAGAGCCGATTGCTGCCTATTGGTATGGTGCAAAGACAGGCAACACCGTTATTGAAGATACTAATCTGTATCAGCACGCAGATCATCCTTATGCTCTTGCCAATTTCGATCGGCGCTTTACACGGGCGTCTGATAACGAACCGGGGATTTTGGAGTGTAAAAGCTGTACTTATCACAAAGCGGATGAGTGGGCAGATGGAGCGATTCCGCTCTACTATGAACTGCAGCTGAGGTTTTATCTTGCAGTAGCGGATGTGAACATCGGCGCCTTTTCCGCAGTTTGGGGAAATAATCCGGACAATGATCTGGCAATGCCTGAGATTATTCGGGATAAGGCGAAAGAGAATATGATTTTTGAACGCCTGGACGAATGGATCTGGAGCCTTGAGAATGACAAGCCTCCAACTATGGCGGATGTCGCACCAAAGCTTGCTTTGGAATCACTGGCAAGGATTTATGGTGCAAGTCAGGCTGGGCTTCCAACGATAGAGTTTTCACGCAAGTATGAATCGCCCTTGCGCAGAATCGCAATGCTTCAGGGAAAAATCTCTGAATGCAACAGAGACATCAAAACGTATGAAAAGGAGATTGAAGCACATAGTGTGCGAATTGCCGAAGTCATGAAAGAGCATGAGCATGGCGTCTTGGAGACGACCAGTGATAAGCTTCTGATTGATTTCGTGACAAAAACAACCCGCAGGCCCGATTCCAAGGCTTTGAAAGAAAAGTACCCGGCAATTTATACCGATGTTTTGAAAGCGTCGGAAAGCCGTAAGGTAAAGGTGTCGGTCCAGCCAATTTAGGAAGGAGATCATAATGGAAAACATTTATCATGAAGGTTGGGAACAGGAGCTGGTTTATCAGTTCCTGCCATATGACAGGTGCAAAAAGAGGGCGTATATCTGCTCGCCGCTCAGTGCAGACACGGATGAAGGGATTGCACAGAATATGCAGGCGGCAAGGGCGTATATGTTCTATGCCATGAAAAGGATGGGCATGAACGCAAGTGCGCCACATGCGTACCTCCCGATGATCCTTTGCGACAATGTCCCGTCTGACAGAGCACTCGCTCTTCAGTTCGGCCTGGAACTGCTGAAAGACAGCGATATTCTGTTGATGTGTGGAAATCGGATCAGCAGTGGGATGCGTGGGGAAATCGCCCATGCAATCCGCCTGAAGATGCCAATGATTGCTTTTGATGAGGGTATATACCTGGAAGTACAGAAGGAACTGACAAAGCGTGGCTGCGATAAGCGGAAAGTTCGCCTGGATAGGGAAAACTTCCTGATGGGTATCTCTGCTCCTTTGTCATATCTTGAAAATGCGGCGATGTTCCGATGAACGGACAACTGGCTGCAGCTTCACAAAAAACTCCCGTTGTATCTTTGGATACGATCCGGGAGTTTTTTGTATCTATAACACGTCTCAGAGAAAGGAGTAAAAATTTTGCTATGTGAATTTGATAGGCTCATATATCCACAAAGTATTACGGCTGTTGATGCCAGCAGTTATATGATTGCGCTTTACCATCCATGTGAAAAAATCAAAGATAGCACAGGGAACACGGTTACACAGGTGAAGGCAGTGGGATATTGCTTACCTATATCGAGTAACCTGCGCTACGACATGCTTGGGCATTGGAGTAAAAATCCCAAATTCGGCGTCCAGTTTGAAGTGGAGAGTTATAACGAAGTGGTAATACCGACGAAGGAAGGCATCATTGCCTATCTTTCTTCCGGGCAGATTAAAGGGATTGGTCCCAAGATAGCGGAGAAAATATACGCAGTTTTTGGCCAGCGGTCACTGGAGGTGTTGGATAAAGAACCGGAAAGGCTTCTTGCCATACCGGGGATCAGTGAGATAAAACTGAAAAAAATCTATGATTCTTATCTGGTCAATCGTGGAGCCCGGGACGTGGTGGCGTTTCTGTCACCGCATGGCATTACGCCGAACCGAGCGGTACGCCTGTACAAAGAGTATGGGGACAATACGATGGATATTGTAAAAAATCATCCCTACCAGCTCTGCGACATGGCTGGGATCGGCTTCAAGACGGCAGACCATATTGCTATGAGCATGGGATTTGACCAGCTATCGACAGAGCGTGTAGATGAAGGACTCCTGTATACGCTGGCGGATGCAGAAGGTAAAGGGCATCTCTGCATGGAGAAACATGAGTTTGTGAAAGCCTGCCTGAAAATTCTGGATACGCCTATGCTGACAGCAGAAATGGTGGCGAACCGTGCAGCCAGACTGGTTTTCAGCGGACAGTTGGTATCGTACCAGGGCAATGTGTATAGGGCAAAAACCGCACATGCGGAAGAACAGCTTGCCTCCGCTATTCATCAGCAGATGAAGCACCGGAAGGTGCATAGTTATGGGGATTTGGATACCGCCATAGATGCGGAGGAGCAGAAGCTGAAAATGAAGTTTGCGCCGGAGCAGCGTGAAGCGGTAAAAATGGCGCTGACACAGGGGCTCTCCATCATTACCGGTGGACCTGGAACAGGAAAGACATTGATACAACGTGCCATTTTGGATATTTACCAAAAAAACAATCCAATAAGTGAAATCTGCTGCTGCGCCCCTACGGGCAGGGCGGCGAGGAGGATGGAACAGGCAACCGGAGTTCCGGCTTCAACCGTCCATAAAGCTCTCGGGTTGATGGCAGATGAGGACGGAGACTATGATGGCCCCGAAGCACTTACTGCAGACCTGATAGTGGTAGATGAGATTTCCATGCTGGATGTTTACCTAGCCGGATATCTGTTTGAAGCAGTGAAATATGGCGCCCAGATGGTGCTGATTGGCGATGCGGATCAGTTGCCCTCGGTAGGACCCGGCGCGGTGCTCAGTGAGATGATTGCCAGCGGATGTATCCCGGTTGTGCGGTTGGACAAGGTGTTTCGCCAGAATGCGGGAAGCCGCATAGCGGCAAACGCGAAGTTGATCCGCCATGGGAATGTGGGTCTGGAGTATGGGAACGATTTTCAGTTTATCAATTCTTCCAGACTTTCTGATTCTGCTGAACTCATTGTCGATCTCTATCTGCAGGAAACTGAGAAATACGGGGTCGATAACGTAGCACTGCTTACGCCATACCGGCAAAAGACAGAAACCGGAGTCAACGCACTGAATGAGCGCTTGCGTGAGAAGGTGAATCCGCCGGATGCACATAAACCGGAAGTTGTTTTCGGAAACCGAAAATTTCGGTGTGGGGATAAGGTCATGCAGATCAAAAACCATGATGATGTCAATAACGGCGATATCGGCTATATCAGAAAAATTATCCGCATTGGCGATGACACTACGATTCATGTGGATTTTGGCGACGGGCGCATGAAAGAGTACGATTCCAGTGAACTGGATATGTTGAATTTAGGCTATGCCTCTACCATCCATAAATCACAGGGGTCGGAATACCAGTCCGTTATCATCAACCTGCAGTGCGCCCATTCCATCATGCTGACAAGGCCGCTTATCTATACGGCAATTACACGAGGAAAGGAGCGTGTAACCATTGTCGGGGAAAAAAGGGCGCTTTGTATTTCCATTAAAAGAACTGACACAGAAAAACGCGGCACCTGCCTCGCTAGGCGGTTGCAGGAGCTTGCTTGAAGAAAGGAGCAGCTATGGCTACAATATTAGATCAATATCTTGAGAAACAGAATACTATCAGATCCCAGATTGCCGAGAACAGTCTTCCGCCGGAAGATCTGCTGATTATGCAGGAACTGAATTACCGCATTTGCGTCTTGGAAACATTTCAGTCTTTTTGTAAGTCCGCGCCAATTACAATGGATACAAAGGTCATGGGCTATCACTTTCAGATGGTAGATGCGTATGTACGTTTTACCTTAAATGAAAGACGATTCGGATTAAAAGCCGATGCAGAAGGCCAGAAACGTCGTGAAACAGCACTCAGTTCTTTTGAACACGTTGTACAGGACGGCAGAAAGCGGTTTTCCAGCTTTAAGGCAGGAACACAGGAGCAGTACAAAACAAGCATCAGTCAATATGTCCATACGATTCTTCCGGTTTGGATGCAGTATCGGAACACATATATCAATTTATAAGGAGGCTACAATTATGAGTCAGAATAACTCGAATGAGAAGGCGGCAATGCTCGCCAAAATCGAAACAATTCATCAGGTGGATGGATTTGATCCTACGCCGTTTGCTGTGGATTATACGGATCTGGGAACCGGAGAGGTGCGCAAGCGCCTCCCGGTCATGATACAGATGGCGTGGTTCCGTCTGAAATATCCGGAAGGCCGCATTGCTGTACAGGTGAATTCTGCAAAGGATTGCTTTGTGGCAACAGCTCGCGTGTATCCGAACTATAAGGATGCAGCAGACTGTTATCTGGCAGAGGCAACAGCCTCCAGGGGATATTGCGAAGATAAACCGTCTGTTTCCCCACGGGAGTGGGCTCAGACAGCTGCTGTCGGCATTGCTCTCCGGAATGCAGGCTTTGGACTGCAGTTTTCCATGGCAGGTGAAGATTTTGAGTCTTCTGTTGTGGATGAGCTGGGAATCTCCGCCGCTCAACCTCAAACAGAATCAGCAAAAAAACAAGAGGTGTCAGAACCAAAATCGGAACCGGCACAAGAGGAATACGCTGTAAATGAACCGGTGCAAAAGGAACTGACCCCAGAAGAAAAGCTGGCACAGGCAATGAATGTACCTTGCCCAATCTCAAAATTCAGCGGAAAAACACTTGGCGAGGTATTATCGCTGGATCCCGGTGCAATTAAATGGGTGGCAACGAAATTCACTGGCGGTGAGGAAATCAAAGCGGCTGCGAAGCTGATTTGTGAATTTTCCCTTCAACAGACAATTGCATAACAGGTGCTAAAGACCAGGGATTAATGCAGTCATCCCCTGAGGTCGGGAATAAGACGAAAAGGAGGACAAAAATGTGTAAAAAATTGAAAAAGCTTCGTTTCAAATGGGAACTTGGAGATGAAATGGTCTCGCTGCATGTCAACCAATATGCTTATGGCGGGCGGTTGTACATCGGTATGATCAATTACGGAGAATATGGTCCGGAACCCTTTGCAGACATGACGGTAAACCTACCAGCCTATGATCTGGAGGATAACGAAGCATTTATTAACGGAGATATCAGCAAAGACCTGTTAAGGTTTGTCAGGGAGAACAAATTGGGAAAGGTGCTGCCATATACCGTGAAATCCGGGTACGGCAGATATGCGGCGGTGGCTTTCGATCTGGAAAAGCTGGCGGAATACGATCCTACGGGTGTTGCGTTGTTTAAGGAAAACAGTGGGTTATAGGGAAGCAGCCATGAGAAGAAGCGGGGGACAGCGTGCTGTTCCCCGCATATTTGAAAAAGGAAAGGAGGCAGCATGGAAATATTTCATATGAGCGACGTTGTTTCGCTGCTGGGAATCCCGATGCCGCCGTCTGGAAGAAGCTCCTATTATGTGCAGTGTCCCTGTTGTGACGAAAGCCCAAGGAAAAAGCATCTGAACATCAACCTGAAAAAAGAAGTGTATCGCTGCCCACGGTGTGGAGTGTCCGGCGGCATATTTGACCTGTATTCCCTTTATACTGGGGTTCCACGTGATAAAGTGCGAAAAGCCTTGGTGGAGAAACTGGGAATGCCTGATAACCGGCCAAAACCTAAAACGAGGATACAGCCGCAGGCAAAGCTGGAATGTCCAATAACAGATGTTGATACCCGCCATGCCACATACAGTGCGCTGCTTAATAAGCTGACGCTGGCGGCAGATCATAAAGAAAACCTGCTTGGCAGGGGGCTGACGGAGGATGACATCATCCGCCTTGGATACAGGACAACGCCTGTAATCGGTATGACAGCGATTGCCGGCAAACTTCAGTCCGAAGGGATGTACTTAGCTGGTGTTCCTGGTTTTTACAGGAGTGAAAGCGGTACATGGACTTTCATTCATGAAGAGCGCGGTATCTTAATTCCAATGAGGGATAGGCAAGGAAGAATTCAGGGACTTCAGATACGCAGAGACAAAGTAAAAAAGAGAAAATTTCGCTGGGTATCCAGTACAGAGCGGCCGGATGGATGCCCTGCAGAAGGGTGGACACATCTTGCAGGCCCGGTTAGACCTATGCTGGTGCTGACAGAGGGCCCAATGAAGGCTGATGTGATTCATGCACTGACTGGTCTGACGGTGTTGGCAGTTCCTGGTGTTAATTCTCTGACGCAGCTTGAAACGACGCTTAGCGATCTACGCGCAGAAGGGGTAGCAGAGATTAAGACTGCTTTTGATATGGATTTTGCAACGAACAGCCATGTGCAAAACGGTTACAACAATCTTCTCGGCCTTCTTGATAATATGGGATTCCGGTTTGGTACTTACCTGTGGGACCCACGCTATAAAGGGCTGGATGATTATATCTGGGAATATTGTTTTCAAAAGAAACAATAAGAACCGGGGTGGGGCAAAAATGCCTCACCCTTTTTTCGTGCGTTTTTTAGATCGAATGCGTATAAAAGTTGTAAATACGCATGGCAAATCGTGTAATGGTAAGTATAAGAATAAATTTTGCAGGAGGTATACATATGTTAATCGCAATCGACCACGGAAACTACGCCATAAAGACTACAAAGCATTCATTTATTTCCGGGCTTTCTGAGCATACGGTTAAGCCGCCCATGACGGATGAGATTTTAGAGTATGGAGGAAAATACTGGACTTTGAGCGGACGCCGCCTGAGTTATATGAGGGACAAAACCCAAGATGACCGTTATTTCATCCTGACATTATTCGCAATCGCCAAAGAGCTGGAGAACAGAGGGCAATATACGCCGGTAGAGCAGATTCAGCTGGCTGTCGGGCTGCCTCCGGAGCATTTTGGCGCCTTAAAAGACAGATTTGCTAATTATTTTAAAAGGGACGGAATCATCAAGTTCGTCTATGGTGACAGGCCATACAGCATTAAGATAGACCGTGTTATGGTGTTTCCGCAGGCATATGCCGCTGTTATTCCCCAGAGCAGTCTTGTGGTTCATACTGTTCGTATGTTTGTCGTTGATATTGGTGGCTATACCACCGATGTACTGCTCTTGAAGAATGGAAAACCTGATTTGCAGTTTTGCCGGAGCTTGGAAACTGGTATTATTACTATGAACAATGAAATCATACGAAAGGTTGGTGCGCTTCATGATATGCGTATCGAAGATGAGCATATTAGTGCAGTGCTTCAGTACGAGAATACCATTCTGCCGGAGGATGTCAAGGAGACAATCCGTGAAGCAACGAAGTTACATGCACAGGATATTCTGAACCAGCTTAGAGAATTGCAAGTGGATCTGCGTTCCAATCCTGCAGTTTTTATCGGCGGGGGAAGTATTCTTTTAAAACCTTTCCTAATAAACTCGCCTCTGGTAGCAAAGGCAGACTTTGTGGAATCTCCGAATGCAAATGCACTGGGATATGAAATGCTAGGCAGGAAAACTCTTTCTCTTCACCCGCTTGGATAAGGGACGGAGGAATACATAATGAAAAAGGATGGAAAATACCGCTTTACGCTTCAATTTGGCGCAAATTCAGAGGAGCAGGTAAGAGCTGGAGAGTTGCTTGAAAGACTGGGAAACAGGAAAAGTGTAGTTGTTGTTGCAGCTTTGAATGATTATCTTGATTCTAACCCGAATTTACAGGATGCACATTGTAAAATAGAAGTTAAGCTAATACCCAGTTATAATCGGGATGGAATTGAGGAAATCATACGGCGTATTGTTGAGGAAAGACTTGCAACGGTTCGCCAAGACGAACCCCCAATAGCTTTTTCAGAGGAAAATAGGACAGACACTCTGGAAGCAGACATTGCACAGATGCTGGACAATCTGGATATGTTTTCATAGAATTGCAGTGCATTTGATAGGATAATAATGGCCTTTTAACGCTTAAAAATTAAAAAAGTCCATGTAAAAAAGCTTATATTCCACTTATGGTGCGTGTATCGGAATATCAAGTTCTTCAATTCAATTGCCAGATTATATAAAATATAAATATAAGGAGAATGTAGAACCATGGACTATGTTGTTTTAGGCAAGAATATTAGGAAGTACCGACAAATGCGCGGAATGCGCCAGGAAGATTTGGCGGAGATCTGTGATTGTGGTAACAGCCATATCGGTCAGATTGAAAATGCGAGAGGAATTCCAAGTCTGGATATGATTGTACGGATTGCAAATGCTCTTTCTGTAACGGTGGATCAATTGCTCAGAGAGTACTATACAGAACCTGAGAAGGTCTATTTGCGGGAGATTGCAGAACGCATCGAGAAGTATCCGGTAAAGCAACGTGTATACGCTTGCGAAGGTCTGGCTGAATTTCTGAATACCATTGAAAAATTCAGTTATACAGATGAATGATGCGCATATAACCCAACAGAAAAAGTTTACGCTTTAGAACGGCTATGCTACACGAAAGTGCAGTATGGTCGTTTTTTGTTATCTGAAAATAAGGAGGTGATCCCATTGGATTAAGCCATTAACAACTGCAAAAAGGTAACAAATCAAAAAATTAAGGCACGCCATCACGGCGTGCCTTGACTTTTGCCTTGGTGGTGTGCCCCGTAAGGAGGTACAAAGATGAACCACCAGCAGAAGTCTGAACGTGACGAGCTACGGGCCAGATTCACAGTATGGTTGGAAACAACAGTTTACCGTGCCAGACTCAAGTATCTGGAACGGGAGAACCCTAGGGTAGATACAGTTTCAATTGAGGAATTGCCAGAGAGCGCTTTATCTGTTTCTGAACAAGTTTCATATTATGAGCATTCAAAATTCGCTTTTGATTTTGAAGAGGAACGGTTGGCAGAGGCGTTTGCAAAATTGCCAATAAAGCGACAGAAGATATTGACAATGTTGTTTGTGGAGGAGAAAAAACCGGAGGAGATTTCCCAGATATTGAACTGTTCTCCGCAGCATGTTTACGACCAGCGTTATCAGGCATTGAAGAAGCTGCGCATAGCATTGACAAAGGACGGTGATAAATCTTGAATCGCATGGAATTTGAAAAGATGCTTCAGGCGGCAGTTTCCGGCAGTCATGAGGCCTTAGAGCAACTATTTTTACTGTATGCACCGTTAATTGATAAGCACAGTAAGATTGACGGCCAGATAGATGAAGATTTAAGACAGTATATATTGATACATATCGCACTCAATATTTCAAAGTTTGTCATTTAGACGAAGACGGTCTCGGATTTTTCTGAGGCCGTTTTCACATTTTTTAAAATTCTGTTCGAGATTTGAGAGATGATGAGGCTTTTTATAGGTAAAGGCATCCCCATGCCATGGCACCTTGACAACTTCATAGCTTCCAACTCTACTTTCCCGAACCGAGAAGCGGCTATCCGTTTGTGTGGCGAGCAAAACCATGAGCACTGATATACGGGCGGCACCTGTATAACGCAATGATCCGGCCGGGGATAATGATACTTCCGTAATTCGCGGCCCGGCCATAGTAGGCGGGGAGATGAGATTTCTATGGACCTGACAGCCACAGGCGGAGAAGGGGGCATTTATTTTGAGATAAGTTTCTTTTAATAGTAAGGAGGCAGATTATGGGATATAAAAGGAAAGACGTAGAGCAGACAAAGCAGTATGCAAAAAAATTTGTGCGCTACAAAGAAGGAGCAGAGAAGTACAGCCTTGGGTTGACAAAGTTTCAGGAGCTTGCAAAAGAAGCAAAAGCCGTTTATAGGATTGATGGCATCGCTTTAGTTAATTGCGAAATTTTTGAAAAATTTTTAGAATCATTCCGAGAGTATTAAAGCAGGTGACAACTATGTTTTTTACATAAAGGGATTTGAAGCACTTTGGGATTTGACTTTCTGTTTTGCAATAAGTATAATGGATGCATGTGGAGGTAGCGGTATGACGAAAATGGGTAGACCAAAGGTGGATAACGCAAAGCGTAAGTCCATTACGGTGTGATTATCAGAAAAAACCTATGATGAGTTGACTTATGCTGCTGAACACAAGGTGACAATGACAGAGGTTGCCCTGCGAAGTTTGGAAGAGTATTTGTCCAAGCAAAAGTAAGTGCTGTGAGTCCCTTCTTCATTTTTTGAAGGAGGTTATAGACATGGCAAAGACGCGGAAAGATGAGCGGGGAAGAGCACTCAGAAAAGGAGAGGTACAGAGGGCGTCAGATAAGCGGTATATGTATACCTATACTGATCCATTGGGCAGGCGTAGGTCCATATACGCACAGGATTTGGCAACACTTCGAGAAAAAGAAAAGCAGCTGATGAAGGATCAATTGGATGGTTTAGATCTGTATGTTGCAGGTAAGGCATCCATAAATGATACCTATGATCGGTATATTTCTACGAAGTATGATTTGCGTGCGACTACACGTAGTAACTACGATTACATGTATAATCGCTTTGTCAGACATACATTCGGTAAGAAGAAAATCGCAGACATTAAGTATTCAGATGTACTCCAATTTTACTGCTATTTGCTTAAAGAGGAAGAGTTATCGTTAGGGTCGCTGGATTCGATTCACACCTTGCTGCATCCGACATTCCAATTGGCGGTTCGAGATGAAATCATTCGGAAAAATCCGTCAGATGGAGTTATGAAGGAAGTCAGCAAGAAGGCGGATAAGTCAAGAGGTGTGAGACATGCTTTAACAATAGAGCAGCAGCGGGCATTTATGGAGTATATATCCAATCACCCAGTGTATTATCATTGGTGGCCGTTGTTTACGGTTTTACTTGGAACTGGATGCCGAATCGGAGAAGCACTTGGACTCCGATGGGAAGATCTTGATTTTGATAATCAGATTCTGAGTATCAATCACAGTCTGGTTTATTACCCAGTTGGAGAATCAAGAAAGTCCGTTCTGCGGATATCAAAGCCGAAAACAGATGCAGGTATCAGAACGATTCCTATGCTTGATATTGTACGTGATGCTTTTCACATGGAGCGTGAGGAGCAGGAAGCAACAGGAAGCAACGAAACCGAGATTGATGGAATGACGGGTTTTGTATTTATCAATCGTTTTGGCTCAGTTTTAAATCCGCAGGCTGTGAATCGTACTATCAAGCGAATTATCAGTGGGTACAATGCGGAAGAGGTCATCAATGCCAAGCGTGAGCGGCGAGAGCCGATTATACTTCCAGATTTCTCTTGTCATCACTTGAGGCATACCTTTTGTACAAGACTCTGTGAACATGAAACAAACTTAAAAGTAATTCAGGCAATTATGGGCCATCGGAATATCGAAACTACGATGGATATCTATGCCGAAGCTACAGATCAAAAGAAACAGGAATCTTTTGAAAACCTATCCAAATTGGACATCTTTTAGGAAGGGTTCTCGGCGTGAGCCGCTGACAACAAACATTCTGCGAAGACAACAGTTTGACAACAATTTTCTTTTTTCCCTGATGTGATATGAAGCATTGTGAAGAATGGGAAAGCAAGGAAATGAAAGGATTTGAACCGATACGATGGTATGTGAATTAGTTGGGAAACTTTTCCCGACGATGAAGAGCATTGGCGGTGCTCCTGCTCCGGTCAAAGAGCCAAAGGCGGAAGCGGCAGTGACTGAGGAAAAAGCAGAAGCAATTGATTTTTCCAATGTGAAGATCGAGCCGCTGTTTGAGGAAATGGTTGATTTTGAAACCTTCAGCAAGTCGGATTTCAGAGCTGTGAAGATCAAGGACTGCGTGGCTGTTCCCAAGAGCAAGAAGCTTCTCCAGTTTACACTGGATGATGGAAGCGGCACAGACCGCACGATTTTAAGCGGTATCCACGAGTACTACGAACCGGAAGAACTGATCGGCAAGACGGCTATCGCCATTGTCAATCTGCCGCCGAGGAAAATGATGGGCATTGATTCCTGCGGAATGCTGATTTCAGCAGTCCATGAGGAGGACGGCCATGAAGGTCTGAACCTTTTGATGGTGGATGAACGGATTCCGGCTGGGGCAAAGCTGTATTAAATTTAAAAATTGTATATTAGATAAAGTATAGGCAGCCGGAAAATTTCGGCTGCCTTTTTGCGCGAAGCAACGAGCCACAAAGGGGAGCTTGCTCACCTTTGCGGCGACTGCCGCGACCCGTCGGAGCGAAGCGGAGGCGGGTGCGCGAAGCAACGAGCCACAAAGGGGAGCTTGCTCACCTTTGCGGCGACTGCCGCGACCCGTCGGAGCGAAGTGGAGACGGGTGCGCGAAGCAACGGGCCACAAAGGGGAGCTTGCGCACCTTTGCGGCGACTGCCGCGACCCTGCGTAGCATTGCAGGGTGTGCATATAATTTATGCCAGGCCAAGGTCGAAGCTCTGGATTTAAGCCATGGACTGACCTGCAATATATGCGGGCAATTACAAGGACGTTGCGGACGGCTCATTAATCATTATAATTTGAAGGCACATTGATTTTTTCGTAAGCGTTGCCATCCATTTAAAGGCGAGTTTTATGCGGAACTTTATAACAGCCAGTTTGAGGCTGCTTAATGGCATGAGCCCTGGCAGTGCCGCGGCGTTTATGCTGACTGGTCCGGCAGCGAAAATCACAAATCTTGGAGCGGTAAAAATTGTGCTTGATATAAGTATCGATTTTATAAATATTAATTTTATGTTGTTAAAACAACAGACAATTCCTTCCAAATCGTGTATAGTAAGATTGTAATTTCAAATATTTTCATTTAGATATATTCATTCAGATGGATAAAAATAGATAGCATCTGGCAACAGTTCGGCCATTTTGAACAGTTCCAGTATCTGTTTTACAAGAAAGGAGATTTTACTATGCTAAATCCAAGAAAAGTTGCAATTGTCGGTTGTGGTTTTGTCGGTTCCTCCATTGCGTTCAGTCTGATGCAAAAGGGCATTTATTCCGAGCTTGTACTCATCGACGCCAACCATGCCAAGGCCGAGGGCGAAGCACTGGATCTGAGCCATGGCCTGCCCTATACGGCGGCCATGGATATATACGCAGGCGATTATAAGGATGCCGCCGACTGCGCGCTCATCATCATTACGGCGGGAGCCAATCAGAAGCCAGGGGAGACACGCCTGGATCTGATCGGTAAAAATGTAGCTATATTAAAGAGTATTATTCCTCAGATTACGGCCACGGAATTTGAAGGGATATTAATGATCGTCTCCAACCCGGTGGATGTGCTGACCTATGCTGCCTGGAAGATTTCCGGTTATCCGGCTCACAAAGTCATCGGCTCCGGCACCGTCCTGGACACCGCCCGGCTGAAGTTTACTCTGGGCCGACATCTGGACGTGGACAGCCGCAGTGTCCATGCGGTCATCATCGGCGAGCATGGCGACAGCGAGCTTGCTGTGTGGAGCGGGGCCAATGTATCCGGCATCGATTTGAATCATTTCTGTGAGATCCGGGGCCATTTTGCCCATGCTGAGTCGATGCAGAGGATTTATGAGGATGTGCGCGACAGCGCTTACCAGATCATCGAGCGCAAGGGCGCCACCTATTATGGAATTGCCATGGCGGTGGCCAGAATCGCGGAGTGTATTGTCAAGGATGAGCAGGCGGTGCTCCCCGTTTCCGTAATCCTTGGCGGCGAATATGGGCTTTCCGGTCTGGCGCTGAGTATCCCGTCGGTCGTAGGCAAAAACGGCGTGGAGAAGGTGCTGGAAATCCCGTTGAACGCGAAGGAGAGCGAAGCGCTCCACAGCTCTGCACTTCAACTGGGAAATGTGATCGACACTTTGCACCTCAACTAGGTAATGTGATCGACATTCTGGACCTCAATTAAGTAATGTGATCGATGCTTGGTATTTTCAGCCAAGCGAATGATCGATACAATGAAAATTGCATAAACTCATCTTAAACTTATAAATAAAAGAACTGATGCTCAGGAATAAGCTTTCTGCTCTGGTTCAGGTGCCCGGATATGGCGGTGCCCGGACCTGACTAAAATTCCTTAACAATCGGTTCTTTTTGTTTTGCCTGAAACAAAATGGCCCGTCTACTTTATAAAATAGTAAAGTTTTACTAGAAAATATAGGTAAGCCGTATCATGTGGTGTATGACAGGCTGGGATATAATAACTATATATAAACAAATTGATAATACTTTTGGAAACACGGTCTTGCATCTGGCCGATCTCACATGAGGAGGGATGCCCTATGAACTTATATGTATTTACTGATTATGCCTGTCCATTTTGTTATATCGCATATAAAATTTGCAAAAAGGTTGAAAAGGAGACGGGCTGTGTGTTTTGGCCGGTCTATATGGAAATCCATCCGGACCTGCCGGCGCAGGGGGCGCAGAGTATTCACCTTTTTTCTGATAAAAGACGGGAGCAGATCAACAGGCAGTTAAAGCAGCTTGGGCAGCCCTATGGAATCGAGCCTCAGATCGGAGCCCGCCTATCCAGCTCTAAAAAGGCGATCACTCTGAGAGCTTACGTGACGCAGCACTACCCTGAAAAAACGCAGAGTTATGATGACCGGATATATGAATTATACCATGCAAAAATAAGCGATATCGGGGATGATGTAGTTCTTGGCCGGGTATGCCAGGCATTGGAAATTCCGGAATTCCTTGAAACGATGCTGGGGAATTTTGGGGCGAAACAGAAGCTTGAGGACGACAAACGATGGGCGGGGATGAATTTTATTCATATAACGCCTACATTTATAATATCCTGTCAGGAATTTCCGGGGGAAAGCGCCGGGCGTCCTGCGCATCCACACAGTTCCAGGGGTGATGAAAAGCGCCATGAAGGCATTTTACAAGAGCAGGCGTTGGCGGCTCTTATACTTGAAGCTCAGTAATTTAGATATCAGGCCTCAGATATAAGTGGACTGGAATATAGTAATAATTTACTAGTTAATATAGGAAACATGGCGGATTTTATTAAAAACATTTTTTTATATAATAAATGTATAAACAAATTTTGAGAAAGGAGGGAAAGCATTGGGAATGACCGGAACTGTTTTTGACATCCAGAGATATTCCATCCATGATGGGCCGGGGATAAGGACGCTTGTTTTTATGAAGGGCTGTCCGCTGCACTGTAAATGGTGTTCAAATCCGGAAGGACTATCCATGCGGCCCAATATTATGTTTACACCAAGACTGTGTTACGGCTGCGGCCGATGCGCGGCTGTCTGCCAAAGCGGTGCAATTACTGGCCAAAATGGCGAAGTCCAATGGCATCGTGAGAAATGTACAAACTGTTTAAGATGTGCGTCCGCCTGCAAAATATCACATGCCAGAAAAATATGTGGAACCGTATATACGGTTTCCGGGTTGATGGATGAGGTTCGGAAGGATAAAACCTATTACGACCGGAAATCCGGCGGCGGACTTACGGTAGGGGGCGGTGAACCGATGCTGCAGGCTGACTTTGTGAGAGAATTGATGCAGGCGGCTCATGCAGAAGGAATCAATACGGCGCTGGAATCCTCATCATATGCATCCGGGGAGAATGCGCGAAAAATCTATGAAGTGACCGATCATATATTTACAGATATTAAACATATGGATCCGAACATACATAAACGGCTGACCGGTGTGAGCAATGAGCCGATTTTGGAAAATATCAAAATGGCGGCCCAAATGATCGACACCAGTTGTCAGCATCTTGTGATACGGATTCCCATTATTCCGGATATGAATGATTCTGAGGAAAATATCCGGAAAACTGCGGAATTTGTAAAAGCACTAAAAGTTGTCGATCGCATTGAAATCCTGCCTTATCACAATCTTGGAGAAGAAAAATATTACAGAATACCGGGAACGGACAGTTATGCGCTTCACGGCGTTTTGATGCTTGAAAAAGGCGATTTGTCCGAGCCGTATCGCTGGATTTCGGAAGCCGGTATAAAATGTAACATTGGCGGATTGTAAGGGGAACTATATCATCATTTAAATTGGAGGAGAAGCTATGAGTAAGTTGACAGAAAATATGGATATTCAGTTAAAAATCAAAGAAGATCCGACGTATTATGGGAAGACAATGGAAAATGGATGTACAGAGCGAGTCCGTTTCCTGAACGCAGACCTTCGCTCAAGAAAAGCCGGCGTAGATCTGCACAGGGCGCGGTGCTACACCCGAATTTACAGGGATCATGCGGAGCTGGATAAATACATGAAGCGCGCGCTGGCCATTAAAGAGACGATGACAACGATGAAGCTTACATATACGGAAGGTGAGCTGATCGTCGGTCTTGCCACAGAAAAGCCATACGCGCATGCTTTTCAGCCGGAAATCGATTCCACATGGGTTGCTGAGGAAGGCGGCTTACAAAGACTTAGAACCCGTGAGGATAATAAATTCTTTGCAACCGACGAGGAAGTTGCGGAGTTTGAAAATGAGATTTATCCGTTTTGGAAGGATAAGACCGCATGGGCCAAATGGCGCGGGGAATTGCCCGAAGAAATTTACAGCAAAATCGTCGGTACAGGCTTTTCGGCGCCGGGGTTCCCTGTCAATTGCTATGGTTCCCATATGACGATGAACTGGGAGGAAATATTTGCAAATGGCACGGATTACTATAAAGCCATTGCTTTAAAGAAGCTGGACGAATATGACTTTAATGATCCGAAGCAGTTGGAACAGCATATGTTTTACAGGGCTGTCGTTGTTACGCTGGAGGCTGTGGAGGCCTATGCTCATCGGTGGGCTGGTTATTTAAGAGAACTGGCGGAACAAAAACCCGGAAGAAATGATGAATTATTACATTTGGCGGATATATGTGACCATGTGCCGATGAAGCCAGCCCGGACTTTCCATGAAGTATTACAGTGCTACTGGTTCTGCTTTAACGTACTGCAAAATGACGGAACTGGTCTGCTGCTTGGGTTTGGACGCATGGATCAGATATTGCAGCCCTATTACGAAAAGGAGCTGGCTGCGGGCACACTGACAAAAGAGCAGGCCATGGAGCTTATTGAGTGCTTTTATATTAAGACAAACAATACGTTATTTTTTACAGATGCGGCCACATCCAAGTTTTTCCAGGGAACTGCTGTTATGCAGAATGTGATCACCGGCGGTGTGGACCGGTACGGAAATGACTGCTCCAATGAGATGTCATATCTGCTGGTAGATGCTTTTATCGACGCCCACTGTCTCCAGCCAGCCATGTGCTGCCGGGTAAATAAAAATTCCTCGGACCGGTGGATGAATAAGATACTCGATCTGGTTGAAGCGGGTATGGGTTATCCGTCTGTATTTAACGATGATACCGCGGTCGCAGCCATGAAGCGTTACGGCTGGGATGACGAGGATGCCAATGAATGGATCGCCACCGGCTGTGAGGAGATTGGTAAGACCGGTCATTATACATGGGGGCCCGGGCAGTATATTAATCTTGCCATGGCCATTGATATGGCGTTTACAGGCGGAAAAAAACGTGAGGGCGTTAATATGGGGCGCTGCGGCGAGCAGTTAAGCCAGGATACCGGCGACTGTACGGAATTTAAAACCTATGAGGAATTTGAAGCTGCCGTACTGACCCATGTGAAGGAGCAGATCGATCTGATCTACATCGCTGACCAGTATCTGATGGATGTTTATCAGGAATATCCGCTGATGGTTCAATCCGTCCTTGCAAATTCCGGCCTTGAAAGAGGACTTCCATTCTTTAGCGGAGGCTCCTATTCAAGCTCTTACCCCGGCTATGTGGGCGTGGGTATCCCGGATATGATCGACTCGCTTGCTGCTGTAAAAAGACTTGTATATGACGATAAGGTGATAACCATGGCCCAGTTAAGAGATGCTTTAGCGGCAGACTTTGAAGGCTACGAGGATATTTATCAGCTATGTAAAAATGCACCCAAATATGGCAATGATGATTTAAGTGTCGACCTTGTAGGCAAGCATGCCATGGAATGGATCGCTGCTGAAATCGTTAAGTATCCGGGTGTGTTTGCAAAATATGATCCGGATCAGGAGACAGCGGCTACCAGGCATCAAAGAGGTCTTGCATTAGTGCCCCAGTCGGGCTGTGTACCTCACGGCAGCGTGGTTGGCGCGCTACCCAGCGGCCGTAAAGCCATGGAAGCGCTGGGAGATTCCTGTTCGCCATATCCTGGGGCTGATATTAACGGGCCCACAGCTTCACTGAAATCTGTGGCGCGCCAGTCCCATGAGAAGTTTCACGGTACGATAACGAACATGTATATTACCCGGGATGTGCTTGAAACTCCGCAAGGGCGGCAGCGGACCATCGACATGATACGTGGGGCTTTTGATGAGGGCGTGGGCCAGCTCCAGTTTAATATTATGGACAAAGCGGTTCTTGAGGACGCACAGGAGCACCCGGAGGCCTATCCCACATTGATCGTCCGTGTCACCGGATACAGCGCTTACTTTGTGGAATTAGACCGGAATCTGCAAAATCAGATTATGAAGCGAACCGTGCATCAGGTGTAAGGGGAGAAGCGTATGACTGTCAAAGGTAAAATTAATTGGTCGATCTGGATTGGTGTGTGGACAGGCATTTATGTGCTGCTGTATCTGCTCAGCCCTCTTGGGCAATATGGATTTATATGGTGTACATTTATCGCATTGCCGATTTATTTTAACGGCGGTGCGGCAAGGAAGGATTATGTGCCCCAGATGCTGAGCAGTATCGTCGGTGTTTTATGGGGCGTGGCAATGCTGGCCTTTGCCGGACGCCTGAGTATATGGGGGCTGGGCACTGCGGGCTCCAACGCGGTATCCTGTGGTATTTTAACGATCACATGCTGCTTTATGATGATCATCAGGGATAAACTGCTCATCAATAAAGTACCCGCAATGTTTGGCGGGATCGCCGCCTGTTTTTCCCAGGGCGGGGAACATCTGATCCCCTTATGCGTCACCTTATGTCTTGGCGTGAGCCTTGGGTTACTTTGTAATGAAGGCACACATTTTATAGCGGAAAATGGGAGCTGGATGTGGCCATTTAAAAAGTCCTCGCAGTCCGCACGTATAAGAAACTTAAAATAAATCCATAATTTGTAATTTTATTTTGTAAGCATTGAAAGATAAGCGCCGGTTATTAAAAAAATCAGCGCTTATTTTTCAATGATCCGGCCGAATAAATAATGTCGCAGAATATCCTCGTTAAATGACCTTCTCAAAAGGACTCAGGTGTGCTAAAATGCAAATGAGATCGTATGTGTATGCAATTTGTTGTGTCCGTAACCGTTTGTCAGACGGCAGCAAAGGAGAGAAAACGGGATGCAGTTGGATGAGAATGTGCAGAGTGGATTTGCTTATGAGATGATGGAGACGATGGTGTCTGCCACAGAAATTTTTAATACCGTATTGCTGAACAATCTGAAAAAATATTTTGATATATGCAATGCATTTATTACGGTATTTGACTTTGAGGGCCGGTTTCTGTCGCTGACCGACTTAAACAAGCTGTATGTCGGAACGGAGCACCCTTATGCCGCCATTGCGGAGAAGGATATATGCGCAAAGAAGATCAATGAGGAATGCCGCAAGGATAAAATGTGGCATGATAATACAAGACCATACGTCTACCGCTCCAGTGATCTTCTGGCAAGAAATGACGGAGAAACGACGGAATACGTGCGCTTCCTCCACGGGATCATGGGCGCGGATCATCTGGTCATCATGCCCTTTGATATCTACGGCTGTATCCATTTATGTATTTACAGAGGAGAGAATGAACCGGATTTTTCCGAACAGGAGCTCGATTATTTTAAGAAGATCTACGAATATATTGCCAGAACTTTTAAATCCTTCAAGGTTCTGGAAAAACCGAAAATCGTTTCAAATATAAAGGATGAGATCATCCTTGCCAGGGAGGATGCTTACATTATTACAGATATCGACCATAAAATCCTGACATGTAATAAAAAAGCACTGGCATATATGTCGGCCATTACTGGCAGGAACCTGAAAAATGAAGATCTGAAGGCGGAGGACGCCTTATTTTCATTCATACTTCAGGGTTTAAAACCAAATCTTATAAAGACAATAACGATCAACGGCTATGTGTTTCAGGTCCATCCATTTCCCATGAATTATGTCCATGGTATGGTAGAGACGTATCACTGGATTTCGATTTATGATGGTGAGGAATATAGCAGGAAGCAGTTGTCGTCGGTCGAACCGGCTGTTTTGACAAAAACGGAGAAAAAGGTTGCGGACCTGTTGTGCCAGGGGTTATCCTATCAGGCGATTGCAGATGAAATGTATATCAGTTTCCATACAGTAAAAAATCATGTTCAGAACATATTTGGTAAGTATAATGTAAATAACAGGTTTCAGTTGTATCAGATTTATAAAACACATAATTAATTCATTTAAATGTTGGGGGTGGAATACATGGCAAAACTAACGATTATTGAGACAGGCTTATGGGATGTGCCGAGAAATGAGATTATACGGGCGGAGTCACCGGAAATTTATGCCGAGAACCGGCGATATACAATTATCGGATACTGTGTGCTGATCCAGGACCGACAGCTTGGGAATGTGCTGTGGGATACGGGGATCGCACAGGACTGGGAAAATGGCTGGCCGGAGCAATTTAAAAGGGATTATAAGATACGCCGTCTAAATTCTCTGACGGGTAAATTGGCGGAGCTTGGAATGACCGTGGAAGACATCGATCTGCTGATCTGTTCCCATCTCCACTATGACCATGCGGGCAATGTGAAACAGTTTAAAAATACACACGCCGGCCAGAAGGTACTGATCAGCCAGGCCGAGGCCCAGGAAGCATTTTCCAGGGTGGCGATGAGTCCTTCCGGAGTGTCCGGCGCTTATTTCAGAGATGAAATAATTATGCAGGGCATCGGATATGAGACGATTTCGGAGGATACATGGATATCGGATGATATATTTTTATTTATCCAGAGGGGGCATACCCCGGGCGTTCTTGGGATGATCGTCCGTACCGGCGAAAATGGCAATTTTATGTTTGTATCCGACGCGGCGTATTCAAAGCTGAATTTTGGGCCGCCTATCGTATTTCCCGGCCTTTGTGTGGATGAGGACGCTTACAGGACAAATATTATCAGGCTTCGTTTATTAAAAGAAACCTATGATGCAAAAATTATATTCGGTCACGATGTGGAAGACTTTGCGCAGTGGAAAACATCTCCGTTTTATTATGAGTAACGCGCAAAAATCCGGCCGGTAGCGGGGGCTGCTCCTCCAATACCGGCTTTATTTCTGTGTGACTTTACGCGCCGAAATCCGGTAAAGAAAAAGCCTGTTCCCGACGCCCCTTTTCCCGGAAAGCGTTTGCACATTTAGTGCGCCTATGCTAGAATAGAAACAGTTAAAAAGCAGTTTTGGCGATGGTTTGTAAAACAGTAGATAATGCCATCCGGGGAAAGGATGAAATACATGGAGCAGCGAACGGTTAAAAAGACCGCGCGGGAATTTTGCCGTATGTGGTTTGAAAAGCGCGATGCCGATCGGACAATGGAATTTTTTACGGAGGATGTGAATTTTGTCGGAACCGGGCAGAATGAATTTGCCCGGGGAAAAGCAGAGATGGAACAGTATATCCGTCAGGATATTACCGAAATACCGGAGCCCTTTACGGTGGACGTTTCTGCACTCAACGAGCAGGAGATCACACAGTCCGCTAAAAATCTGTCGGCAGAGCTCGTACTTAGAAATTCCACATACAGGTGGAACCTGCGCGCTTTTTTTATAATGGTGAAGGAGGAGGATGGCATCTGGCGTATCCGCAGCCTTCATATTGCTGAGCCAGGGGGAAGCCAGCGGGATAATGAGCATTATCCCCACACGCTGGTCATGGAAAATCTGGCCCGGCAGCGGGAGGAGCTTCTCAATGATTCTCTGCCGGGAGGTATGATGGGCGGATATATGGAGGAAGGCTTTCCTTTTTACTTTATCAACCGGCAGATGCTTTCCTATCTGGGGTATGCCAGTGAAGCTGAGTTTGTGACGGATATTGGCGGGAGTATCACAAACTGTATGCATCCGGACGACCGGAAGCTGGTGGACGCAGCGGTGTCCACTCAACTGGAAAAAGGGAATGAATATATCGTCGAGTACCGGATGAAGAAAAAGGATAATTCCTATATCTGGGTACATGATCTGGGCAGGAAGATCATTTCAGAGGACGGCCGTCCGGCCATCGCTTCGGTATGTATAGATATCACGGCGCAGCGGCATATGCAGGACGAGCTGCTCCATCTTTATAATAATATTCCGGGGGCGGTATTCCGCTGCCGGTTTGACCAGGATTTTTCTGTCATTGACGCCAATGACAGTCTGTTTGAATTTCTCGGCTATACCCGTGAGGAGTTTGCCGCCATGGGCAATAAAATGTCAGCGGTGATCTACCCCGAGGATCTGGCAGTGATGACGGATAAGCTCAACGCCCAGCTTAAATACGGCAATACGATACATAATGAAAATCGCCTGATCTGCAAGGATAAGTCTGTGAAGTGGATTTCCATAAAAGCTCAGTTGTTCAATGAAAAGGATGGACAGAAGCATTTTTACTGTGTTTTCGTGGATATTACCGATGAAAAGCGGCTTCAGGAGAGGGAAAACGAGCTGTTTGAAAAGGAATTGGCCTATTTTGCGGAAATCTCATCCGCCGAAGGCATCCATGGCCGGATGAATCTTACAAGGAACCGTCTGGAAAGCTACATGGCGGCCAGTG
Organism: Lachnospiraceae bacterium; assembly: GCA_902363555.1. Taxonomy (GTDB): domain Bacteria; phylum Bacillota; class Clostridia; order Lachnospirales; family Lachnospiraceae; genus Catenibacillus. The sequence continues at coordinate 147,997 of CABJAM010000006.1, forward strand.
ACGCTGCGATTGCCCGGGTGGGAGATACCTATGACAGCACGATAGAGCATCTGGCGGCCTCGGCCGTGGATGCGGCCTACGGAGAAAAAATCCGTGAGACGCTTGCCCGCGATCGGGTGACCGCTGCGTTTGCCGCAGGAAAGTCGGATTATAAGTTCGAGTATTTTCGAAAACGCAATGGCAGCGGGGCCTTTTGGGGCAGTACCAGCTTCCGCTTTTGTACAAATCCGGAAAATGGCGATATCATCGTGTTTTTCTATACTCTGGATATTACGGAAAAGAAGATGCAGGAGCAGCTTTTGAACCGTATCGCAGAGCTGGATTATGATTTTGTGACTGAAATCGATATATCCAAAGGCACGCATCTGCTCATCGCCTATAATGAAATGGAAGAGATCACAATCCCACGTCAGGGGGAATTTCAGAAGGAGATCCGTAAAATACGCGATCAGTTTGTCGTCGATGAGGCGAAGGAACGGTATTTAAAAATGCTGGATTTCGATTACATGAAAATGAAGCTGGACACCCAGGATTCGTATACCTTTATTGTGGAGATGAAGACAGAAAATAATGAAAGGCGTGTAAAGCAGTATCAGATCTTTTATATCAGCCGGGAGCTGGAACGGATCTGCCTGACCCGTGCCGATGTGACGGACATTGTCCGGCAGGAGCAGCGCCAGAAGGATGCCCTTACCGCAGCCCTGGCCGCCGCAGAGCAGGCCAATGCGGCTAAAACCGATTTCTTATCGCGTATGAGCCATGAGATCCGCACGCCGATGAATGCCATTATCGGGATGAGTACCATTGCGGCCCAGTCCATCGGCGACGATAAGCAAGTGGCGGACTGCATTTCAAAGATTGGGATTTCCTCGCGCTTTTTACTGTCGCTGATCAACGATATTCTGGATATGAGCCGGATCGAGAGCGGGAAAATGCTGTTGAAAAATGAAAAGATACCGGTGGAGGATTTCTTAAACGGTATCAATTCCATATGCTTTTCCCAGGCCGACGTCAAGGGCGTGGAATATGAATGTATTATTGATCCGATGCTGGATGACTACTATATCGGTGATGCCATGAAGCTCCAGCAGGTGTTGATCAATATTTTGGGCAATGCGATCAAGTTTACCGGTGAGGGAGGTAAGGTTACGTTTTCGGCGGCACTTCACAAAAAGGATAAAAATAATGCGGTGCTGCGCTTTATCGTCAACGACACGGGAACCGGCATGAGCGAGGAATTTTTGCCCCACATCTTTGAGCCCTTTGCCCAGGAGTCCACGGGTACGACAGCTCTGTACGGCGGCACCGGCCTTGGACTGTCTATTTCCAAAAATATCGTGGATATGATGGACGGAAAGATAACGGTGCGCTCCATTAAGGATATCGGTACGGAATTTACCGTCGATGTGAAGCTGGGGATCACGGATGAGGAAAAGCATCGCCATAATCAGAAAAAGCAGAATTACAATTTCTCTTATTTAAAAACACTGGTCGTCGATGATGATGTGGCTGTGTGCGAGAGCGCCGTCGTAACCTTAAAGGAGATGGGTATAACGGCCGAATGGGTGGATACTGGCCGCAAGGCCGTGGACCTGGTGCGCAGCCTTTGGAATAACGGTAAATTTTTTGATATGATCTTGATTGACTGGAAGATGCCGGAAATGGACGGCATCGAGACGGCCCGCCAGATCCGCAGCATCGTGGGGGCGGAGGTGACGATCATTATTATGACCGCGTATGACTGGGCGTCCATTGAGCATGAAGCTAAAATGGCCGGGGTCAATCTGCTTATGAGCAAGCCTATGTTCAAATCGTCTCTTGTCTCCGCATTTACAAGGGCGTTGGGCGTCAAGGAGGAGCAGTCTCAAAAGGAGCTAAAGACCGACTATGATTTTACCGGGAAGCGGATTCTTCTGGCCGAGGATAATGCCATTAACACGGAGGTCGCCGTATTATTGCTGGAGAGCCGGGGCTTTACCGTGGAGCCGGCTCAGAACGGCCTGCGGGCCATGGAGATGTTCAGTAAATCCAGTGAAGGTTATTATGACGCCATTCTTATGGATATCCGGATGCCGCTTATGGACGGTCTGTCCGCGGCTGTGAATATACGTCATCTGAGCAATGCGGATGCAAAGACCATACCGATCATCGCCATGACGGCCAATGCCTTTGATGACGATATTGAAAAGAGCAAGGCGGCGGGCATGAACGCCCACCTGGCCAAGCCCATTGATCCGGAGCGTCTGTATCAGACACTGTATGACTTTATATATGCTGAAAGTGATACGCTGTAAGTACATCAGGCGCCTTTAGGGCGCCTGTCTTTTTTGCGCGAAGCAACGAGCCGCAAAGGGGAGCTTGCTCACCTTTCCAGCGCCAGCGCCGCGCTCACTTCATCTGCTGTGGGGATGGAGCAGGAGGCGCCCAGCCGTGACACGCCGATGGAGGAAGCCATGGCGGCCCGCTGCATACAGACGCGCAGCGGTTCGCCGGCGGTCAATGCGGCCAGAAAAAATCCGGTAAAGGTGTCTCCTGCGGCGGTGGTATCCACCGGTGTGGTGGGGAAGATGGGCTGCTGTACCTGTTCCTGAGCGGTGAAGCACATGGCGCCTGCACCACCTAAGGTGAGTACCAGACTGAGATGGGGATACTTTTCGTGGAGCGTACTCCATACATCCTCCGGTTTTGTCCTGCCGGTGATCTGCTCAGCCTCGATCTCATTGACAAAGAGCCATGCGATTTTATTATAATCAAGGCTTCGCAGAGAATCCTCAAAGGGGGATGGGTTGAGCACAATGTGCAACCCCTTTGCATAGGCCTGTTGCACCAAATAGGGCAGATGATTAACTTCATTTTGAAGGACCAGGAAATCTCCGGCCTCAAAACCGGCCAGTGTCTCATCCACCTGCGCCTTGGTGATGGCCTGGTTGGAGCCGCCGTAGAGCATAATGAAGTTCTCGCCGTCGTCGTTGACTGCGATCATGGCATTCCCCTGAAGGACATCCACACTTTTAAGATAACGTGTGTCCACGCTGTTTTCGGAAAGGAGTGCGCCAAGTGATTCCCCGCCCGCACCAATGCAGCCACCGTGAAACACTTTAGCGCCGGCCCGCGCCAGGGCGATGGATTGGTTCAGACCCTTGCCGCCGGGGTTGATCGTCTGATTTCTGGCGGAGATGGTTTCTCCGGGGGCGGCGAAATGGGGAACCTGGTAGACATAGTCCAGATTTGCGGATCCAAAGTTTAAAATACGCATGTTGTAACCTCCTGAATGATCTTGAGTAATCGTTTTCTTTTTGCCAGTATATCACCCTTTTTTCAAATTGACAAGGATTTTGTGCTGTGCTATATTGAGCATATCTCAGGAGAAAAAATAGAGGAGGGTGATCGGATTGAAAAGCAAAGCTTACAGGGATTTTTTATCCCAGTGCTATCAGGAAAACCAATGTCAGCAAAATGAACGATGCGGCCAGATTCCGCCAGCCGGACGGCCCCGGCAGAATGTGATCTGGCTGATCAGTGATCAGCAGCGGGCCCAGTCTCTGTCTGGCAACGGAGATCCCAATGCGCGTACCCCCAATCTGGACGTTATGTGCAGAATGGGGGTAAACTTTCGCCAGGCGGTATCTGGGTATCCGCTGTGCTGCCCCTTTCGGGGAACTATGCTGACAGGCAGGTATCATAATAAGTGCGTTGTGGGCCATGAATACCAACTGCCGCCGGAGCAGAGGACGATTACAGATGTCTTCAATGAACACGGATATGATACGGCGTATTTTGGAAAATGGCATTTAGACGGCTGCCGCCGCAATCCCATAATGCATGTGGTGCCCAGGGAGCGCCGGGGCCGTTTTGGAACATGGATTGGTTATGAGAATAATAACTGCCAGTGGAATACATGGGTTCACGGCCATAAAAAAGAAGCGGAGGTAGAGCAGTACCAGCTTAAAGGCTATGAGACGAACGCACTTACGGATCTGCTGCTCGACTATTTGAAGGAGCGGGCAAAAGATCCGGATGATACGCCCTTTTTTGCAGTACTTTCCGTGCAGCCGCCACATGAGCCTTATGTAGCGCCGCCGGAGTTTCTCGGTCATTTTCAGTGGAACGATATAATACTCAGGCCCAATGTACCGTGTACGGAGGCGGACCAGAGGAAGGCTAAAACCGAACTGGCCCGGTATTATGCCATGATTGAAAATCTGGACTGGAACGTGGGGCGGGTGCTTGAGACTCTGCGGGAGCTGGACCTGGATCTGAACACTCAGATCATGTTTTTCAGTGACCATGGAGATATGATGGGCTCCCATGGATTATACGGAAAAGTCGTGCCCTATGAGGAATCCATCCGTGTGCCCATGATCATCAGCGGTGGAGTGGCGGAATTCTTCGGTTATCGCACCGGCCCCAGTGACGTAGTATTTAATGATGTGGATATCGCCCCAACAACCCTGGGTTTATGTGGCCTGCCAGTACCTGACAGCATGGAAGGCTATGATTATTCGTATTATCGGTATGGGGATGGATCCCATGGACCGGCAGTGCCCCAATCAGAGGAGCCGCAGTCCGCATATATTCAGGTGATGGATGCACGCGAGGGCTGTGATCAGGTATGGCGGGCCGTGGTGACCCGGGATCGCTGGAAATATGTCTGTTTCCAGAATGCGGAATGGCTGCTGTTTGATTTGAATACAGATCCTTATGAACAGAAAAATCTGGCGCACTCCTTTGCGCATCGAAAAAAGCGGGAGGAGCTGAACGGACTCCTTAAGTCATGGGTGGAAAAAACCGGGGATACCTTCCGGGTTCCGGAGCTTCCATGAACGCTATACAGCCCCATAAAACGGTTACCGTCAGGGCCTAACCGTTCAGAGGGCCAGAAACTGTTATGCCAGGGAGACAAAGTGCGGATGTAAGTCAGAAAATGCATTGACTTTCCTGTAGTTTCATGCTATGCTTTGTCTAAGAGTAATCGTTTACTCAAAGAGTAAAAGAACATGGGGGGTGACAAAGCAATGGTCACATTGCGCAACGAGGGTATTACGTGTTGTTTTGACGAAACTTCCGGACAGCTTCTGACGGTGGAAAGAGGCTCTCTGACCATTCCTTTCGGCGGCCTGGCCTTTGACTTCGGCTGTAACGGGGAGATGGCAGTCGGGCTTTTGGCCTACGAGTCCATGCTGGATTTTCGCACATGGAACCTGCCGGACATTGCACCTACGGGAAAGCCGTTTTCTCTGGAACCGGAACAGGTACAGACCGGGGAGAAGGTTGTCCGGGTGAGCTATCCGATGTCTATGGGGATCATGCAGGTATCCTATGAACTTTTGGATAGTTCTGTGAAGGTGGACCTGGAGCTGACCAATACATCACAGGAGACATTATATTTAAATACGTGCGGGATACTTCTTTCTCTGGCACAGACAAAGGGCGTTGTCTTTGATTATCCGGCCAACGCGCCCATTTTCCATTATGCGGTGGAAAAGCTGGCGGAGAGAAAGCCCGTGCAGACCGGGCTGATCAATTTTGCCACGCATTTCGCCCTTCCGGAAGGGAATCTGAACCTGCTGTTTATTGATCCGATCGAGAAGTGGGGATGCGGCACCTTCCGGGAACAGGATCACACATGTCAGGTGTATCACGCCGGTCTTGAGATGGATCTGGCGCCCGGGGCCTCCTGCGCGGTGGGAAGTCTGTATATTCAACCCTGTGCGCCGGAAACGGAGCATGAGCCGGACGATGGGAACCCCTATCTTAAAATACGGCAGTTGGTGAAGTCGCTGGGGTATGCCCCATGTACCGGAGGAATCACAGAAGGTGTGATGTACTCCGGACATCCGGCGGGAACGATGGATAAGGATTTTCCATTAAAGGATGATCTGTATGCCTATGCAAAGGGTCTTCCGGCTCTGAAGGAGATGGGGGTGGATCATATATGGCTGCTTCCGGTCTTTGACCATACGGAGGAAGGCGTGTATCATTCCAACGACCAGTCCGTGATCCACGAGCGCTATGGCGGCGAGGACGGCTGCAGGTATTTCTGTGATCTGGCCCATGACCTGGGTATGACCATTTTGTTTGACTATGTGCCCCATGGGCCCGTACCGGAATATCCACTGGTGGCGGAGCATCCCGACTGGCCGGGGAAGCGCCGGGATGGCACATTACAGGAGGAGTGGGATTGTGTCTCCATGGATTATAATCACCCGGGGTATCAGGAGTATACATCAGAGCTTGTACACGACCATGTGCGGCGGTTTGGGATCGACGGCGCAAGGATCGACTGCGCCATGGGCGGTCTGTCCAACTGGCGCCCTTACAGGGGAAACCGGCCCAGCGGCAACAGTGTGCTGGCGGGAGTACATATTACTGAAAGTATTCGCAATGGTTTTTTGAGGGGAGGGGAGCCATCCTTTATCCTTCCGGAAAACTTTAATCCGCTGCCAAACTATTATCACTGTACGGATTTATTTTACGGAATGAACCTGTACCGTGCATTTGTGGAGCTGGAGCATTTGCTGAAGGAAAAGCCTGCTCAATATGTGGCTCACCTCACAGATTTTTTGGAGAGGGAGGCGTGGACTACGCCGCCGGATTATCACAAAATGCGTTTTCTGGATAATCACGATACGGTTTCCTGGGTATGGCAGTCGGCCAGAGCGGTGGACTGTTACGGCCCGGCGGCGGCCCGGGCGCTTTTTGCTTTGATTTCCCTCATCGACGGCGTGCCAATGATCTATCAGGGGGATGAGGACCCCTCAATTTACGGAGGCACCGGGGAAAATCTGGTTCCTTTCTTCACGAAGCTGTTTCACGACCGCAGGAATTTTATTCCTGCAAAGAGTAACCAGACGACCTATCTGCATACCGGCACGCCGGTGATGGCGTTTATCCGGGAACCCAGGGAGACGCCAGTGCCGGAGCCTTGTGACAGATATGCAACCATGGGAAGCGGGCGCGTGCTTGTATTGATCAATCTGTCCGGGGAGGCGAAGAACTTTGACCTTACAGGCTATGCGGCGGAGCTGTTGACCTGGGGCGGCGGATCGGAGGCTGCTAAGCCGGGGGTAGTGCCCGCTTACGGTTACCAGATGTATCAGCTTTGACGGCTGTAATCAGGTAATCGTTTGACCTTTTAGAATAGTTATATAATTTCAGCAGTCCGGCCAATCTGGACGGTTACATAAATCCGGATTTTATGGGTAAAACATGGGCAACTCAACTTGACTATCCTATGGAAATCTGCTATAAATATAGTATATATGTATGAAAAGGTATGCTGGAGACGAACATTATAGCAGAAGGATGAGGATAGGAAGCACCATGGGTAAAGAGCTTGATAAATCCATTTCCATGACAGATATTTCACGGATGGCAGGCGTCTCTGTGGCGACCGTTTCCCGGGTGATCAACCAAAATGGCCGTTATTCAGCGGAGACGGAGCGCAGAGTGCGCGACATCATTGAGAAGTATCACTATACGCCGAACATGGCGGCGAAAGGTTTAAAGACGCGGCGGACGAATTTTGTAGGAATTCTCGTGCCGGATATTACCAATGATTTCTTTGGCTGGATCGTGCGGGAGATACAAAACGGCCTGCGTATCCACGGCTATATGGCCCTGGTATGTAATACCGGGGAGGATGAGGAGATTGAGCGCCAGTATCTCAGTATGCTGGGGGCAGTAAATCCCTCGGGGATGATTCTTATTTCCGGTAATAACAGTGAATTGGGAAAAGGCTTGAAGCATCTGCCGGCGATCTACATCGACCGTGCGCCCATGACCGGAGCCGGAGATGTGACGGTGATCGAATCGGATAACTACGGCGGGGCAAAGCTGGCTGTGCAGGAATTATATGAAAAAGGCTGTCGGCGCATTGCCTGTATCCGCTCTGCAAGAGTGATTTCGACCCACAGCTCCCGGTACAGCGGCTATCGGGATCAGTTGGAGCTGTATGGACTGTCCGCCCAGAATGAGCTGGATTTTCGGGTGGACGAGATTTCTTTCGTGGCGGCCAGACAGGCGATGGACCAGTTTCTAGACATCGGTAAAAGATTTGACGGCATTTTCTGTACATCGGACTGGTTGGCCCTGGGTGTGGTGGCAGCCATGAAAGATCATGGTCTAAAGGTACCGGAGGATGTGAAGGTAGTCGGCTTTGACGACATCTCGGTGGCAAGCTTGAGCACCACGCCGTTGACGACCATCCGCCAGAAAACCGATGTGCTGGGCCGGATGGCGGCGGAGGAGATTGTGAAAATGATGCAGGGCTCGCCGGACCGGAAGCACCGAATCCTCGTCGATGTTTCTCTGATCCGACGTGGTACGACGTAAGAATACGGCATAAGAATGATAAAAATTAAAAAAGAACGATCGGAAGGTCGTTTCTTTTTTAAACAATGAGTAAACGTTTTCTCTATCTGCACTAAAAAAGAACGGGAGAAAAAAATATAGAGTATAAAAGAACAAAGACAGGAGGAGCTGTTACTATGACATTTATGCTATCGGATTCTCTGATGTGTGTGGACATGCTGCATATCGGGAGACAACTGGAAGTGCTGGACGCCTGTATGGACTGGCATCATGCGGACGTGATGGACGGGCATTTCTGCCCCAATCTTACCTTATCCCCGGATATGGTGAAGGCCGTGTGCAGCGTAGCAAAAAAGCCGGTGGAGGTACATCTGATGACGACGCGCCCGGACGACTGGATCGACCGTTTTGCCCAGGCGGGTGCGGCAATGATTTCCGTTCATGCGGAGACGATCAATACGGCAGCCTTCCGGCTGATCCGCAAGGTGCGTCAGGCGGGCTGCAAGGTGGGAATCGTATTGAATCCGGCCACGCCCTTTGATACGATCCGCCACTATATTGATGAGGCCGACCGTTTGACGCTGATGACGGTGGATGTAGGCTATGCAGGACAGCCCATAGTGCCCCAGGTGATCGATAAGATCCGGGAGGCGGCGGAGTTTAAGAAGCGGAGCGGTCTTAAGTACGAGATACAGATCGACGGGTGCTGTAACAGGACCACCTATCGCACTTATGCGGAGGCGGGCGCTGAAATTCTGGTAATGGGCTCCGGCCTGTTTAATCTTTCTCCGGACATTGCCCGGGCTGCGGCTCTTATGAAACAGCAGCAGGAGGAAGCGCTGGCGGGTCTTACGTGAAAAGTTTCAATAAGGATTTAAATAACAAAGATAACGGAGTGGATTTTTATGTTAGAAAAGAACTATGTTTTGGGATTGGACATTGGCGGTACCAATATTCGTACAGGCGTGGTTTGCGATGATTTTTCACTGTATGGATTCGAGATGACCTCCAGTGTGGATTTGTTTCGGGCTCCCGGTGGAGAGATTCAGGCCCTGGCTTCCCATGTGCGGGGCTATTGCAGACGGCATGCGGAATTTGCTTTCCCAAGGGCTGTATCCATCGGATTTCCGTCGACGATAAATAAAGATAAGACGGAGGTCCTCTCAACACCGAATCTGCCGGGATTTAACAAGCTGGCTGTGGTGGAGCTGCTGGAAAAGGAGCTGGGTCTGCCGGTTTATATCAACCGTGATGTAAATCTTTTAATGATGAATGATATTCATGCTTATGAGCTGGAGAAGGCCGATATCGTCATCGGCTGTTATATCGGCACAGGGCTGGGCAACGCCATCTGTATCGGCGGGCAGATGCTGCGTGGAAAAAATGGCGTAGCAGGTGAGCTTGGCCATGTTCCGGTGCTTGGGAGCAAGCGTGTCTGCCAGTGTGGCAATGTGGGATGTATGGAGACGATCGCCTCCGGAAAATATCTGGAGGAGCTGCGTGAGAAGCATTTTCCAAAGGACAGCTTAGCCGGTCTGTTCAGAGATCACGCAGATAGTCCGGTGCTTAAGGAGTATGTGGAGTATCTGGCCATAGCGGTGGCGCTGGAGATCAACATTCTGGACCCGGACTATGTGATCTTGGGCGGCGGAGTACTGCAAATGCAGGATTTTCCCATAGAGCTGCTTGAAACCTACATAAAGCACCATACAAGAAAGCCGCTGCCCAATGACAACCTTCAAATTGTTATATCAAAACAGAATCAGGAAAGCGGCGTCATCGGCGCAGGCATGGATGCCTTTCGCCGGATGGAGAAAGGAGACGACAATGATAGCACTTGCATCAGACCATGTTGGTCTTACGCTTAAAAAAGTAATTATGGAGCTGTTGGAGGAAAAGGGGCTGGAATACAGGGATTTTGGCGCATATACTACCCAGCGGTGCGACTATCCCGTTTTTGGCTCGGCGGCAGCCAGGGCAGTGGCCAGCGGGGAATGTGACCGGGGGATCGTCATCTGCGGAACCGGCGTGGGCATATCTCTGTCCGCCAATAAGATCCATGGTATCCGCTGTGTCGTATGCAGTGAGCCCTATTCCGCCAGGCTGTCCAGACTTCATAATAATACCAATATGCTTGCCATGGGTTCCCGTGTGGTGGGTGAGGATCTGGCCCGGATGATCACGGAAATCTGGCTGGAAACCCCGTATGAGGGCGGACGCCATCAGCGCAGGGTGGAGCAGCTTGCGATACTGGAAGAGAAACAGATTCTGGAGTAAGGAGGACGAGGAGGATGGAGCGTTCTGTATATTTTGACGGATGGTTAAAGGATCAATATTGTTTTCATCCAAGCATGCCGATGCGGAGCACGGTAGCGCTGGAGGATCTGGAGAGCTTTCACGCCACAATGCTGGTGTGGGCCGGCCTGGGCGGAGGAAGCATCTCCCTGCCCTTTTTGCACCATGAGGCTTTCGGGCCGGTAGATCCCCGCCTTCGGATGTATGGCTATATGAATGACGCGGAATTTATCCGCCGCTGCAATGCGCGGGGCATCAAGCTGTTTGGCATCGTGTTTGAAGTGCAGGGATGGGAGTTTCCTGCCGAGTTCGGCCCAGGGGGAGAGCTGCTGGGTCTGAATCTTACAGACGGCAGGACCAACGGTTTTTATGGACTGCGGGAATTTTCCAAACAGGAGCATGAGCAGCTATTTGAAAAAAAGTGGCATGATTTCTATCCTGACGGGGTGAAAAACAGCGATGGGCAGGAAGTGACCGATCTATTGGAGGAGTGTGCCGCCCGGGATTACCATGGCCGTCCGATTCACGCCCAGTGGGTGGAACAGGAGGGCGACGGACAGTACTGTTACCAGATGTGCCGGAACAATCCTGTATGGAGAGAATATCTGAAGAAGATCATTATGCTGCAGATCGACGCCGGCGTGGCGGGCGTGCAGTTGGACGAAAGCGAGCTTCCTATCACAGCCCTGCGCCATGGCGGCTGTTTCTGTAAGGACTGCAGGAAGGGCTTTACAAAGTATCTTCGTAAGCTTCGGGCAAAGGGCGCGCTGGATTTGCGTTACCAGGAATTGGACCTTGATAACTTTGACTATAAAGCGTATATTTTGGAAAACGGAATTGACTTCCCGGATGGCGAGGATGTACCATTATTTCGGGAGTATTGGGAATTTCAGTTGACCCAGATCACAAAATATTTTACGGAGCTTACGGATTTTATCCGCAGCTACAGTCTTAAAACCCGGGGGGAGGCCGTACTTGTTTCAGGAAACTTTTTCAATGGCTCTCCGGTGTACTACACTATCCGGAATACGGTGGATGTGGTGACCACAGAGATGGAAGCCACCCTGTTTCGTCAGCCTCACTGGTACCGCTATATCAGCGGCTTTTCTGGGAATAAGGATGCAGTGATCGCAGAAAATCCCTATGGAGGTATTATTCCAGAGCTGGTGGATCAGTTAAATCGCGGAAAAGGCAGCGACCTCTACCGCCTGTTTTTGCTGGAAGCCACTGCCTATGGCTGCAATATGGCGATCCCCTACGGCGGATGGATGGGCAATACGAGGAAGGACGCCTTTTGTCCGCCCAAGGAGGTAAGCCGACAGGTGGCGGATTATCTGGCGGCGAACGACGGACGTATGAGCCGGGTTTCCGGGGCTAAGGTGGCGGTATTATATAGCTGGCCCAGCAACTACTGGATCGAGTCCACCAAGAAATCCACAGGAAATTTGAAGGCCGATGCGAACAGTATTCTTTTCTTTACGCCGACCAATCTGGACGACCCAAATACTACCCGGCTGCCCTTCTGGGAGGCCATCCGGTGGATGAGCGGGCAGCAGGCGATCTATGACGTGGTGACGCTTTGCGGAAGCTTTGTGGCGGATGACTTTTCACCGGAAGTGCTGGAGGGCTACGAGCTGGTAGTTGCACCGGAGTGCACTGTGCTGACAAAAAAACAGAAGGCGGGCTTAAGAGGTTTTGTGGAGGCCGGAGGCAGGCTTTTGGTATTTGGACAGATCGCAGTGGATGACAGCGATTTTTCCACATGGCTGAGGGCGCAGCCCAGCGTTGTATCTTGCGAAAATCCTACAGAAAAGGCTGCCGCGCTGGAAAGCTTTTGTAAAGGCTATGGCCAGGCAGCAAAAGAGGTACTGAGCGTGACTGTGAATAAGCCGGAGCTGGGCATCCAGACCCATCGTCTGGAAAGTGGAATGGCAGTACACCTCCTGAACTATCATTATGATACCGCGCAGGACGCCTGTATACCGGAGGAGGGCATCCTTCTTAATGTTCCGGTGAAGAAGGCGCCGCAGAAGGTATGCTGGTACGGTTTCGGGGAGGAACCCTCAGAGCCGGATTACACTTACGACGGAACCTGTATCACAGTGACATTGCCGGCACTGCGCATTTACGGCATTGCAGAGATTACGGAATAAGGAGACAAAACGATGGCAGCTTACAATATTTTGACAAAGGGAGAACCCCTGACCCGTGAAAAATTTTTCTCCCCGGCCAGAGAGTTCGGAATTATGCCCTTCTGGTTTTGGAACGGAAAGCTTACATATGAGGAGATGGAATATCAGCTCAGAGAATATTATGACAAAGGAATCCCGGCCATATATATTCATTCCCGATTCGGCATTAACGACCATGTGCCTTACATATCCGAGGACTGGTTCGATCGGGTAAAATTTACGGTGGAAAAGGCCCAGGAGATTGGTCTGCAGGTGTGGGTTTACGATGAGTACAACTGGCCCAGCGGAACGGCCGGCCAGACCATTATGCGCGACCGCCCCAAACTGACCAACCGTTATCTGGAAGTGATCGAGGATGATATTCCAGGCCAGTATTTTACATTTATGGAAGGAACAGATTCCCGCTACAATGACTTGGAACAGAGCGAACCGGTTTATGCCTGCGCTATTTTAAAGAAGGATCTGGAGGAGGGCAATCCCAATTTTATCAATCTTATGCCCTCGCTCTGTTTTGACAAGGTGATCTCCTGGGAGGCGCCTCCCGGGCCGTGGAAGCTGTTCTTCTTTATAGAAAGGCAGGCTTCCTGGTATGCGGATGTACTAAACCCGGAGACGACGAAAGAATTTTTAAACCGGACCCATGAGCGGTACAAGGCGGCTGTTGGCAAGGAGAATTTTGGCGATAAGGTGCGGGGCTTCTACACGGACGAACCGGCGATGTTCTATTTTGAAATTTTCCATGATAATAAGACACTGCCATGGTCCGCCCAGATGTTCAAGATTTTTCGGGAGCGGAAGGGATATGATCTGAAGCCCTTATTGCCCATGCTGTATTATTCCATCGGTGAACAGACCGAGCAGGTCCGCTACGATTATTTCAGCGCACTGTCCGAGCAGTATGAGGAGACCTATTACAAACAGATCAGTGACTGGTGTCACGAGAATGACACTAATTTTACCGGCCACCTCCTGTGCGAGGAGTCCATCCGCCTCCACGCCAGAACCGGCGGAAATCTGTTCCATATGCTTCGGCACATGGATATGACGGGCGTGGACCATCTCTATCCACGGGTAGGAACAAGAGAGATGCCAAGTGAACATGTGGCCTTAAAAATTGCGTCCTCTGCGGCGCACCAAAATGGCAGTGAGCGGCTGATTTGCGAATCCATGGGCGGCCTGTATTGGGATTGTACTATGGAGCGGATGAAATGGGTGGCCGACTGGGAGTATGTGCTGGGTGTGAATGTGCTAAATCCCCATGGCTTTCACTATTCCATCGAGGGCTCCAGAAAACGTGACTGGCCGCCCTCACAGTTCTATCATCATACATGGTGGCCGGAATATGCGGATTTTAACAGTTATATTTCCAGAATGGGTTATACGTTAAGCGGCGGTAAGCATATTGCCAAGCTGGCGGTGCTCTATCCCATCAATACGGTTTGGGCGACCTACACACCACAGGCGCCTACTGCTGTAGGCGCGCTTATTGAGGCGGAGTTCCCCTATCTGGCGGACCGTTTGCTTCGGCTCCATGTGGATTATGATTATCTGGATGAGGATATTTTAGCCGACTGCCAGCTAAAGGACGGCAGGCTGTGTATCCGTGAGGAAGCGTATGAAGCTCTTTTGCTGCCGGCCATGACCCACATTAAGGCATCGACCCTGGATATGCTGGAAAAGTTCGTAGCAGCCGGAGGTAAGGTGCTGGCCGATACACTTCTGCCCATGCAGTGTATATCCGGCGGGGCAGAGGATTTTGATGCTCGTATACGGGCACTTTTTGGCATGGATGGAAAAGCTGTGCGGGAAGCCTATGAAGCAGGAAAAGCGGTTCCCTATGCCCTTCACAGAACGACTCACGGGCCGGGGCTGTGCCTGTTCGCAGAGGGCCGTGGCTTTTTTGCAGATGGGGAGTTGGAGACGCTGCGCAGCGCGGTGCTTTCTCTGGTGGAACCGGAAATCGTTATTGACAGCGAGGAAATCTTCTACCTGCACCATATAAAAAATGAGGAGAATCTGTTCTTCCTTGTAAATCCTACGATGGAGGCTGTGGACGCAAAGATCACTCTGGATGGAGCTTTTGCACCGGAGCAGTGGAATTTAGAGGACGGAAGCATTGAGCCCATTTATATATATAAGATTGAAGAAAATAAGACCACTTTTCCCCTTCATTTTGAGCCCTGCGGCTCCGCTATGATCAGTGCGGCGGGTTACCAGGGGCAGCCCCATCTGGAGGAAGCAAACTTTACCGTGCTGTCCTTTGATGGAAAGACGATCCGGGGCGTTGGCGGCGAAAACGAAAAATATGCCGTGGCTGTGTGCGGGAATGAGAAAAAAGCTGTTACGGCGTTGGCTGCCGGTACGGCCCGGGAGATTTCTCTGCCGAAGACCTGGGAGTTTGCCTTAGATAAGCCCAATTGTATACTGACCGGAGATTTTAAAATGCGCTATGCCTGTCCGGAGGAGGGCGAAGCCGTGGCCCGGGAGGTTTGCCGGGAAGATTATGCCTTTGAGGGCTGGTACGAATTTAAGATGGGCGCCTGGGAGATGCAGCTTCCCACCGAGCGGGATGTGGATGATTATCCGGTGGAGCTGTGGTATGCGGCCCGGATCCGGGCAGATTATGTGCCAGAGGACGCCATGCTTTTAATCGACGGATTTGCCGGAAGCGGTTTTACCCTATATGCTAATGGACAGAAGGTGGAGGGCCCCTTTGGCCGAAGCTGGCTGGATGCGGAGATTTTGCAGGCCCCTGTTGGCGCACTGCTAAAGGTGGGGTTGAATACGGTGGCTGTGAAGCTGACCGTGACAAAAAAGAGCGATGGTATGCTGGATCTTTTGAAAATTACAGGAGATTTCCGTGTGGAGATGCGACAGGAGCTGCCGGTGATCACGGCGCCCTCACGGGAGCTGACCACCGGGAACTGGACCGCGATGGGATATCCCTACTATTCCGGCGCCGGAAGCTATACAGGAACGGTGATCCTGCCAGAGGATATGGACGGGTACCGCATGATGCTAAAAGGTGAGGTTGGCTCTGATATACTGGAGGCTTCCGTCAACGGAGGGGAACTGAGGAAACGTCTGTGGAGACCTTATGCCATTGACCTCACCGGACAAGTACATACCGGGGAAAACAAGCTCACGGTGCGCGTAGTGAATACACTGGTCAACCTTCTGGAAGGGCATATACAGGCGTCCGGCGCCCAGAGCCTGACCCTCATGGCAGAGCCTGTATTTGAACTGAATGTATGATGCGGCGTGGAGAGCCAAAACTTACCCATTGAAAATAACGATAGCTTTCGGCCGATCGAAAGCTGATCAGAAAGAAGGCAGAATAATGAAGCTTGTATTAATTGGCGGCGGCAGTGTCCGCACCTACTATTTTGTAGAATCTCTTTTAAAGTTCTGTAAACGGCTTCAGATCACCGAGCTGTCCATCATGGACAATGACCCGGTAAAGCTGGAGATTTTCGGCGGTTTTGCCGTATATCTGGCAGAACACAGTGAGGAAAATTTAAAGGTGGAGCTTACCGGAAATCTGAAGGCGGCGGTGAAGGATGCGGATTTTGCAGTAACCACAGTCCGCTCCGGCAAGGATGAGGCGCGCTGTAAAGACGAGCGCATTGCGCTGGATTACGGCGTCATCGGTCAGGAGACCACGGGGGCCGGAGGCTATTCCTACGCTACCCGTTCGATCCCTGCGATGCTGGAAATCTGTAAAGCCATCAGGGAATATGCAAAGCCGGGTGTGATCACCTTTAATTTTACCAATCCTTCCGGGCTGGTGACTCAGGCGATGCATGACGCAGGATATGAAGTGATCGGTATATGTGATAACGCTACGGGGATTAAGATGGATCTGTCCGAGGCCCTTCACGTAGGCGGCGGTGATATGTATGTGCGGGTCTATGGGTTAAATCATTTATCCTGGGCAGACCGGGTGGAGATTGGCGGCCATGATATTTTACCGGAGCTGTTAAAGCGGGATAATTTTGTGGAGAACTTTCATCAATTCGCCTATTTTGACAAGGATCTGATCCGTACCATCAAAAAAATCCCCAATGGTTATCTGTATTATTTCTATCACCGGGAAAAAGCTCTGGCGAATATCATGGCTGCCAAGGCTACCCGGGGCGAGAGCATTCATGCCATCAATGAACGGATGATGGCGGAGCTTACCCGGATGGATGTGCATACCCAGGCCAAAGAAATGATTGAGATTTACCGCAGATTTATGCAGGAGCGGGAGGGAAGCTATATGCAGATGGAAACCGGAGGTATTTCCCATCCCGCAAAGATCGACGTGCACACGCTGGGAATACCGGAGCTTAGCACCGTCGGGGAGAGTCCGGAGATTTACGAGGGCTATGCAGGCGTGGCTTTTAATTATATCGAGAGTGTGGTTCGCAATAAGCCCATCGATCTGGCGCTGTGTGTGCCCAACAATGGTTCCATCGAAGGCCTTGAAGATGATGACGTGGTGGAGGTTACATGTATTGTCGATAAAGACGGCGCCAGGCCGGTACATATCGGCGCAATGCCCGAGGACGAATATCTGCTGACCCGGACGATTAAGCGGTATGAAAAGTTGACGGTGGCCGCAGTGCGGGAGCGCTCCTTAGAGCTTGGAACAATGGCGCTCATGCAGCACCCGCTGGTAGGGAGCTATTCGCTGGCAAAACAACTGGTAAAGGAATACGCAGCGATCAACGAGCCCTACACAGGCGCATGGAGGTAAGCGTATGTTTGATGTACTGTGTGTAAGTGACTGCTGCTGTGACCTGATCTTTCAGGGCCTTGCCCGTGTGCCGGCTCCGGGAACAGAGGAATACTGCCGGGAGCTTTTTATGCAGGCCGGAGGCGGTGCCAACACCCCTATGGGTCTTGCCCGGCTGGGAAGCCGGACGGCTTACCTGACGGCTGTGGGAACCGATGATATGGGCGCGCTGGTGGCCGGAAATCTTGCCCAGGCGGGCGTGGCCGGGGATTTCATTCAGCAAAGAAAAAACAGCCGTACCTGGGTCAGCGCAGTGCTGTCCACCCCGGCAGACCGGGCGTTTGCCTCCTATGCCGGAACAGATGTGAGCTGCACAAGAGAACAGCTTCTTGCGCTGGTAAAGCAGGCAAAATGGGTCCATACCTATACCTGTTACTGTGAAAAATTCCCTTTCTTACCGGAGGTATGCCGTATGGCCCACGTGCCTTTGTCACTGGATGCTACTTTCGGGGCGGAGGTCACCTTAAAGGACGTGGAAGCACTTCTTTTACAGGCGGAGCTATTTACTCCCAATGACCGGGAGGCCTGCCTGCTGACCGGGGAGACAGATCCCATCGCTGCGTTAAGAAAGCTGGCAGAGGTGTGCTCCAATGTGGTTGTGACCATGGGCGGCGACGGCTGCATAGCCGTCCTGGACGGGGGGATGTATCAGGTTTTGCCGCCCAGGGTGGACATGGTGGATGCAAACGGAGCCGGAGATCTTTTTAACGCGGGCCTGCTCTGGGCCAGACTCACAGGGATGGATGCCGAAGCTCAGCTTCGAATGGCCGCGGCCTCCGGGGCGCTGGCGGTGACCTATGCCGGCGGGATGAGCCCGCGGTATGACAAAAGCCTGGTGGAACAGTTGGCGCAGCAGGTTATAGTAAAACATTTATAAGTAAAAAGATATGGACAGGAGGAGAGACTACTATGGGGAGCCGTTTTAACAATATTATTGACGGGCATGTGCATATTTTCGGGCATGGGCTTGAGGGCGTGAAGGATATGCTGGCCTATGAGAAAAAACAGGGGTATACCGCCTGCAATTTTCTAAGCTGTGAATGCATGGGAGATGCAGCGCAAAATGCGCTGGGCATTTACTTAAAGGCCCTGGCACCGGAAAACTTTGCCTTCGGGGGCCTTACCTACCGGTATGACTGTGATTTTGCCAGGGAACTTGAGGAACTTCGTGAAATCGGTTTCGATGGCATGAAGATGGTGGAGAATAAGCCGACCCTGAGAAAGGAGTTGGGCGTTCCTTCAAACGACCCAAGGTATGACAGGTTTTATGAAAAGCTTCAGGAGGCGCAGATCCCGCTGGTTGCGCATGTGGCGGACCCGGAGGAGTGCTGGGACCGGGCGCTGATTCCCGACTGGGCCTATGATGCAGGGTATTTCTACGGGGATGGCACCTATGTAGCGAAGGAGACTTTGTATGCGGAGATGGAGGATGTGTTGTGCCGTTTCCCGGGGCTGAAGGTGATACTGGCCCACCTTTTCTTCATGTCCGCAGACCTGGAACGATTGACCGACCTGATGGAGCGCCATCCCAATGTCTGCCTGGATATCGTATCTGGCACAGAAATGTACTGGAATTTTGGCAAACGCAGCCAGGAATGGCGGGAATTTTTCATGCGCTATCAGGACCGTATCATCTACGGAACCGATAATATGAATCTCTATGATGCGGAGGAGATCCAAAACGCAGATATCACCAACGACCTGCAGCAAAGCTTTCTGGAAAGCAGTGGAACGGTTTTTGCATGGGATAAGCAGACGACGGGGATCGCTCTGCCTCAGGATGTCCTTCAAAAGATTTACCGCGGCAATTTCCTTGGCATGGTGGGAGGTGCTCCGCGGCCGCTGAATACAAAAACGGCTATCCGCTATTTAAGGGCCAGACTTTCCAATGAAAAACTTGCGGTGACGCAGGAGGAGAGAAAGGTCATCGAAGATGTGCTGGCATTTCTGACGGAGGAACAGGAATGAAGTGGATAAAAAAAGGAAACAAGGTGGAAATTTCTGCCAGGGAGGTTTTGTTGGAGGTTTCTTTTCCGGCTATCGGCGGTATCCGTCTGGCCTTTGGTCCGGATGGTCCGAAGAAAGCGTGGAGCCCGGTGCTTAACGGGGAACCGGAGCTTTTGGATATTCAGGTACGGGAGGAGACGGATGGACTGACGGTAAAAAGCGGCGCATTAGAGCTGATGTTTACCGGGGATGAGAGCCTTCAGGTGCGAAAGGATGGCGCAGAATGCTTTGCAGCACCGGCCCATGCTTTTTTAGTAACGGAGGATGTGGTTTGCTTTCAGTTTAATTCGCCGCCGGAGGATCGGATCTACGGATTGGGGCAGGACCCGGCGGCCCGGCTGGATCACAACCATCAGGAGCGGCGGATGTGGAATCAGTGGGGCGGCCATGAACGCAGCGGAAATAATGGCATTGGATTTTTTTCCTCCACGGGCGGTTACGGCATGCTGCTGGCTACGCCTGCGGATGCACGGTTTGGCTTTAATGAAAATGACCCTCAGCCTTTGGACCCTCTGGGGGAGGCCATGGTGCCATCTCTGTGGGCGGAGGCGGTGCCACGTTCCTTAGGCACCGGATGTGTGGAGGTGAGAGGTGCGGCAGATGTGTTCCTGCTTTTTGGCACGCCGGAGGAGGTGCTTAAAGATTATTACCACTTGACAGGATTTCCAGGGCTTTTGCCGAAGTGGAGCTATGGTTTTATCCAGTGTAAAAACCGTTACATGAATCAGGAGGACTTACTGGCTGCGGCAAGGCGTATACGGAAGCTGGGAATCCCCTGTGATGGACTTGTGATTGACTGGCTCTGGTTTGAGGAATTTGGAGATCTTGAATGGCGTAAGGATGACTGGCCCGAGCCGGAGGAGATGTTACGGCAATTAAGTGCACTTGGCTATTCCGTTGTCAGCGCACAGCATCCATTTATTTCCGAAAAGGGCAAGTATTATGCGCAGTATGTGAAGGAGGGTTATTTAAATAGCGTTCCTGAAACAAAACGTATCACCTACGATCATACGAATCCCCGGGCCCGGGCCCATTGGTGGGAAAAGACAGCCAGGCTGTACCGCCAGGGCCTTCGGGGTTATTGGACAGATATGGGTGAGCTGGAGGAGCATTTTGACGGGAGCATCAGCGCAGCGGGTGGGCGTACGAAAACTCACAACGCATATTCGCTTCTCTGGGCCAAAGGCTTACAGGAAGGCCAGCGGGAGGAATTTGGCACCCGTGCATTTATTCTGTCCCGGGCAGCCTGTGCCGGCATACAAAAATATGGCACAGCCATGTGGTCCGGAGATATCAATGCCACATGGCAGGTGCTAAAGGATCAGGTTGTGCTGGCCCAGACGATGGCCATGTCGGGTATGCCCTGGTGGGGAACGGATATCGGCGGCTTTTTAAGTGGAAGCGAGTGTACGCCAGAGCTGTATGTGCGCTGGATGGAATGGGGCGTGTTCTGCGGCCTGTTCCGCACCCACGGTACCCGGCCGGGCAATGAGCCAGACAGTTTCGGTGAGGAGGCCCGGGAGCAGATCCGCAAACTGATCCGCCTGCGCTACACACTGCTCCCTTATATCTATTCCCTGGCTATGCGGTGCGCTCTGGAGGGCACGTCCATAATCACGCCCTTAGCCTGCGCATTTTTTGAGGATGCTGTGGCGGCGTCCTGTCAGGGCCAGTATATGTTCGGCCCGTCGCTGCTGGTGGCGCCCATTACAGAGCCGGGCGCGCGCAGCGGGCGTGTATATCTCCCGGAGGGCACCTGGTATCACTGGTGGAGCGGGAAACAATATACGGCCGGCTGGCATACTGTACCGGCGCCTCTGGGCCAGATCCCTCTCTTTGTGCGCGCCGGAGCTCTGATTCCAATTTATACTGTCGTGGGGCGTAATGTACAGGACTGCGGCGGGCTGGCCTTATTGCGCGTGCCCGGTGGAAAGGGAGCCTTCGACTATTATGACGACGCGGGTGATGGTTTCGGCTATAAGGAGGGCAGGTATACTCATGTGCGGTTTGAACAAAGCGGAGGAAGCATCCGTGCTGTGGCGTATGCGGGGGAAGTGCCGGAGTATTGTGTGGTGGAATTTGGCGCCCGCGCCGGGGAGGCTGCTGTGGCTGTGGATACCCAATGGCAGGGCGATCGCGCAAGTATTACGCTGACCTTCCTAAAGGCAGGAAGCTATCACGTTGATGTAACGCCGGGGGAGGGCTGGTATGTGAACCACTGTACCCAGGGGGGCTGTGGCTGGGATATGGAGGAGCCCGCTTATCTGAACGGATGGCAGGGAGAGCTTGTGGCTTTGGCAGGTGAAAAGATCTGCTGGCAGCTTTATCACACAGAACTTATGCGCCGGATCGGAGTGCAGACCGCACAAATAACACTTAAAGGCCAGGACGGGGAGTGCCATACGCTCACAGCGCGGTGGGATGGCCCATTCCTCTCAGATCCTTCCATACTGGGCTGTCTTCCTCCGGGAGCTTCTGAACGGGGCTTTTCGCCGGAGCAGGCGCCGGCATTGCCGGAGTATTCCTTTGATGGAAAATATTACCGCTGGACAAAGGACCCGCTGTTTGCACATAATTGTTTTGGGTATGTGGAATTTCGCCGTCTTGACCCGGAGCGCCGGGGCGAAGCGATGCTCGGTGAAGCATGGGCTAGAGAAAACCTTTACTCAAAAATAGCCCAGAATGTGGAATTTGAATTGCGCTACGACAGCCCGATCACTTTATGGCTCAACGGGGAGGAAATTTATTGCGGCCGGGAAAAAAATGCCAGGGATATATCCCTGACGCTTCCTCTAAAAGCGGGTAAAAATATGCTGATAATCCGCCAAATCGCGGATATTCCAAGGCCTTACAGTGGAGGTGAATTTGGCTACAGCCTGAAATTAGCAGGTATGCATAAAATTTACTCGATAAAATAGTATATTATGCTGAAAAGATGAAAAAACATATTTTTTTCGCCGGATAAGCTTGAAAAAAGTTATAAAATGTGTTATCTTAGGTCTTACAAAGAGTAAACGATTACCCAATGAATTTATCAAACAGGAGGATTTACGATGAAAAGAAAAGTTTTAGCAATGGTTTTAGCCCTTATCATGGTTGTAGCTGCTTTGGCAGGCTGCGGCAAGGGCGACGGCAAAAAGACTGCGGACTCCGGTGAGAGCCAAAAGCAGGGCAGCGACGCGACTGTTGGGGGTGAGAGTACAGGCGGCGCGGCAGTGGGTGATACAGATGCAGGCGATGGCGAGCAGGTTGACATTACATTCTGGACTCACTACACCGACGATATTAATTTCACAAAGAAGAAGGTAGAGGATTTTAACAATGAGTACGCCGGAAAGATTCATGTAGAGCTGAATCATATTGCCGATGACTTTAATAACGTGCTCCTGCTGGCGCTCCAGAACGGCAACGGCCCGGATATCTATGCCGATGGCCTCCAGTTAGGACAGTTGGTTGAGATGAACTATGCAGCTCCTTTAAACGACCTGATGAGCGACGAGATGCTGGCACGGGTAGAGGGCAAGAATATGGTTGGCAACAACTGGTTTGACGGTAAGTGGTATTCCTTACCCTTCCGCGGTTACAACTTCCGTCTCGTATGGAACAAAGATCTGTTTGAAGCCGCTGGCTTAGATCCGGAAGCGCCACCAAAGAGCTATGATGAAGTGATCGAGTATGCGAAGAAGATTACCGAGTACGGCAAAGATCAGGATTCCCAGAAATATGGCTTCATGCTTCCGACTGGAGAGGACTGGATCTGGTGGATCTACGGCTCTCAGATGGCCTACGCAAATGGCGAGAGCATGATCGACCTGAATACATGTACATATCAGTGGGAAGCTTATGATAAGGTTATGGATCTGTATCTGACACTGCAGGAAGATGGAAGCCTGTTCCCCGGTGGAACGACTATGCAGAACGACCCGGCCCGCGCACAGTTTGCGGCTGGCAACGTTGGTATGATTCTTGCAGCATCCTGGGATATCGGTGTATTTAACGACCAGTTCCCGTGTGTAAATGAATGGGGTGTAGCCACACTGCCCACCTATGACGGTGAATTTCACGGGTATACACAGCTTGACGCAGGCAGCTATCTGCTGATCAACGGCGCCAGCGACGATGCTCACAAGAAGGCTGCGATGACTTTCTATGAGTATCTGTTAAGCGAACCTACATTGATCGAGTACTGCGAAGGCGGATACGGCGTTCCGGTTTATGATGGCGTTGCGGATAAGGTTGCAAAGAAGTCTGACCGCCCTGGCTTTGCAGAGTTTTCTGATGTAACGACGGACCGCTTCTATCCTTATGAGCCGCCGATCACGATTGAAGGCGATGGATACGGCCTGATTATGAACTCTGTTCTCAATGGTGCAATCTCCATGGAAAGTGCAGTGGCAGATCTGAACGAGCGTTACAATGCGGCAGTGAAGGCCGGAGCAGAAGCCGGTGACTTTAATCTGGATGATTATATTGTAAAAGGCTTCTCCTGTATGAATCCTGCCGGCGAATAATTAAGAGCCAATGGTGGGGCCCCCGGCTCTCTCTCAGGTTTGGGTGCCGGCGCGTCCGGCCTGTGACTCCGGGGCCGCTTTCCCGGGGCTGGGGCAGTGCCTTTGGCGGCTCGGTCTGTGGCCCCTTGGAAAAAGCCATCTCCGGGCTTAAGTTCGACTAAGGTTAAAAAGGCGCTCATTCGGGGCACCGGGCCAATGTTCATCCAAACTCTTTATGACTTTGGATGAACTTGACCCTCAAAATCCGGCTTTGTAAGCCCGGATTTTGGCCCCGAATGAGTGCCTTTTTAACCCAAGTCTCACTAAATCCCTACGTAAGCTTTTTCCAAGGGGCCACAGACCAAGCCGCCAAAGGCACTGCCCCAGCCCCGGGAAAGCGGCCCCGGAGTCACAGGCCGGACGCGCCGGCACCCAAACCTGAGAAAGCACCGGGATACCTGGTTGCAGGTATCCCCATTTTTATGTGCGGAAGAAATGGAGGTTACAGAAGATGAGCAGTGAGATCATTCAAAGCGCCAGACGGCGCATCCGGGAGGTACGGCAGAAGGATGTGGAGCTTCTTGTTTTGAAGGATGGACAGCCGGTGGAGAACGCCAGTGTCAGTTTCCGTATGAAGAACCATCAGTTTCTGTTTGGGGCGGTCAGCTATGCCCACGGCACCCTGGACCACCCGGGGAAAGAGGAGAAGTTCACACGTCATTTTACAAAGCTTTTTAATTATACGATGGTTCCCTTTCACTGGAGCTGGTACGAGCCACAGCGCGGGGCGTATAATGAGCCCTACACTGGGAATCTGGTGCGCTGGGCGGATACGAATCATTTAAAGAAAAAGCTCCATGCCCTGATCTGGCATGAGTGCTGTCCGGACTGGCTGACGGACGATATGGTGGAGGCAGAATATGTGCGCCGTATCAACCATCTGATGAGCCTTTACGGGGAGGATTTTGACTTCTTTGACCTGGCCAACGAGACCACGGTCAACGACCGGTTTGACAATCCGGTATCCCGCTGGGTAAAACGATCCGGTCCGATCCATATGATGAAATTTGGCACCGGGTTAGTGCGGGCATGGAAGCCGGAGGCAAAGCTTTTGTTCGGAGATTGGAATGTCCACGGGGAAGAATATTTTGATTTCCTGCGGGAAATGCGGGAGAAGGATGTGGACATTGATATCATCGGCATGCAGAGCCATATGCACCGGGATCTGTGGAGCCAGGAAGAGACGATACGGGTGATCGAGCGGGCGTCGGAGTATGGCTGGCCCATCCATTTTCCAGAATGTTCGGTCTGCAGCGGAACGCCCATCGGTGAGATGTCCTATGGAGCCGGAGCGGTAAATCAGTTCAGGGAAACCGAGGAGGACCTGTACTGGCAGGCAGAATTTACAAAGGACTTCTATACCCTGGTGTTTAGCCAGCCGGCAGTTGAAGCTCTTTCCTGGTTTGATTTCACAGAGCACCGGTGGTTAAATGCCCCGGCGGGCCTGGTGGATGACGATTTGAACCCCAAGCCGGTGTATGCTGCCCTGTACGATCTGATCCACCGGGAATGGCACTCTGATGTGGACGTGACCACTGGAACCGCTGGAAACTGCCGGGCCCGGCTGTTTTGTGGAAACTATGAGATAACAGTGGCGGTCGATGGCATCCAGAAGACTGTTCACCGGGATATTTTAAGGGAGAGCTTCTATGCGGGCGGCGGCCAGCCGATGCGTATGAGTATCCATATTTAACAGCGTACAATATATACAAAAAAATTTAAAAAATGTATGTAATTTAACGAAAATGAGCGGCTCTTTTAGAAAGGGTTGAAAAAAACGGAAAAAGATGATAGAATCTAGTAAGAGAAAACGTTTACCCATAATAAATAATGACGATTATGGAGTATAGAAAAGGCGGTGCGGAAAGTGAAAAAGAAGTCACTGTGGAAGAGGATCCGGGAGAATAAGGGCGCATATCTCATGCTATTGCCGGTTATGATCGGTTTTGTAGCTTTGACCCTGTACCCCAATTTATGGGTGATCGGCCTGTCATTTTTCAAGTATGACGGCGTTACGAATCCGGACTTTATCGGATTGGATAATTATATCCGTATGTTTACAAGAGATCCGGGATGGTGGAGAGCAGTTGGAAACACATTTATCTTTGCTATCGGTAAGCTAGCGGTCGAGATGCCGCTGGCGCTGTTTTTAGCAGTGCTGCTGAACCGGAAGCTCAAGGGAACCAGCTTGTTCCGGGGTATTTTGTTCCTGCCCAATATTACAAGTACGGCCGTTATGTCCGTAGTGTTTGCATTGCTGTTCTCCGCTTATAACGGATATTTCAACAGCACACTTTTAAAGCTGGATATACTGAACCGGCCGGTGGATTGGCTGGGCTCCATGCCTGCGGCCATGATCGTCTGTATTCTGGTTTCTACATGGCAGAGTATCGGTATCAACACGATCCTGTTTCTGGCGGGGCTTCAGGGGATCCCCCAGGACGTGTACGAGAGCGCTGACATGGACGGCGCTGTGGGCTGGAAGCGGTTTGTCTATATCACCATGCCGCTGATGGCAAGGATGCTGCAGGTAATCCTGATGCTGGCGATCATCGGAAGTATGCAGATCTTTGATTTGATGAAGGTGTTGACCGGCGGCGGTCCTTCCGGCGCTACGGAGGTTATGATGACGAAGATTTATTCCTATTTCTTCCCATCGTCCTATGCAGCCAGCGCGATTTCTCAGGTAGGCTATGGCAGCTCACTGGGCGTGATGGCTTCCCTGATCATCGGTGTCGTCACTGTAATTTATCTGATCGTGTCCAGAAAAATGGACGATATTTCATAGAGGAGGGATAATATGCGTCGGAGTAAAAAACCAACCGAAAAAGCTGTGGGAACGAGAGTATTTAACGGGGTGACCTATCTTATTTTGATCGTCGTCTGTATTATAAGTCTTTTTCCCATCATTTATGTAATATTTGGTTCCTTTAAGTCCAACATGGAATTTTTGACGGCAGCCGGCAAGCTCCTGCCGGAGTCCTGGAATCCGGTCAACTATATCAATGCATGGCAGACCGCGAATTTTGCCCGTTACAGTCTGAACAGTGTGATCGTGACACTCTGTGCCATCGCAGGTGCAGTGCTTTTAACTTCCATGGCGGGTTACGTGTTCGCAAGAGGGGATTTCCCCGGGAAAAAGCTGATCATGGGTATGTTTTTAGGCGCTATGTTCTTAGCTACGGGCGCTATTACCATTTACCCGATTTTTTCTCTGGCAAAGGGCGCCCACTTAAATACGAGCCTGTGGGGGCTGATTATTATTTACATCTTTACCATTGATGTGTCACAGGTTTACCTGGTGATGGGGTATGTGAAGGGATTGCCGCGGGAACTGGACGAGGCGGCGCGCATTGATGGCTGTGGCTTTTTCCAGACCTTTTTGCGGGTGATACTGCCCCTGTGCAAGCCTATTTTGGCCACGGTTGCTCTGCTGACTTTTAAAACCGTGTGGAATGATTACTTGAAACCTATGGTATTTACCCTGGGCAATGATAACATGAAGACGCTGACCGTAGGTGTTGTTTCTCTCAAAAGCAGCGGCGGCGGTGCGGGAGCCTATGATATTATGCTGGCCGGCACGGCGATTTCATTGATACCTATGATTTTGTTTTATTGCTTTACAAGCCGGTTCTTTGTGTCCGGTATTACGGCCGGAGCTGTAAAGGGTTGATTAAAAATATGAAAAAGGATATTTATCTGAAAGAGGGAAGCTTACATATCGTCTTGCGCATTCTTGAAAATGGTGACGTGCTGCTTTTGCACTGCGGCATGGAGCCCTTTGACGAGACGGATATACCGTTCCATACCCTGCGCTGGTACCGCCTTGTGGAGGTACAGGCCATAGGAGAGGATCAAAACGACCATCACGGAAATAAGCATACCGGGTGTCAACCGGGCCAGGCGCTGCGCTATGAGTCTCATTCCCAGGAGCCCACGCCCACAGGAAGTGTGCTGCGGGTGGCGCTCAGGGCGGAAAAACTGAGGGTTGTATGTGTTATGGAATTTTTCCATGAGGTCTGTGCTCTGCGGTCTCATACGGAGGTGTCGTGTCTGGGGGAGACGGAGCTTTGCCTTACCTATGTGTCCTCCTTTGCGCTGACGGGCCTGTCCAAAGGCGCCGAAGACCCTGCCCGGGGATGTCTGCTGAGCTGGGCATATAATAGCTGGTGCAGTGAACTTCAGTGGCGTCGGGCCAGCCTGGAGGAATTGGGGCTTTCGCCTATTTCTTCCATGGAAACCCTCCGGCGTCAGGAGCAGTATCAGAATTTTTCACTGCAGGCGGCCAGCTTTTGCGGCCGGGGTACCTGGCCTACCAGCGAATATCTGCCCATGGGGGCCTTTGAGGATACCAGACGTGGCCGGGCTCTTGTCTGGCAGGTTGAGGCGGGCGGACCATGGCAGTGGGAGGTTTCTACCATCGGTGGAGAGTATTATGTACAGGCGGCCGGAGCGGATGATGAGCGCCATCACTGGCGTATGGCTCTTTCTCCGGGAAGCTGCTACAAAACGCCGGAGGTGGCCGTTGCCTTTGGAAGGAACCGTGAGGAAGCCTTTAAAGGGCTGACCCGTTATCGGCGCCATATACGAAGACCATGCCGGGATAATCAGGAATTGCCGGTTATTTTTAATGATTATATGGCGCTGCTGGGCGACCCCACGGAGGATAAGCTGCTGCCTCTGATCGATGCGGCGTCGGAGGCTGGGGGAGAATATTTCTGCGTGGATTCCGGCTGGTATGCCGACGGCAATTGGTGGGATAGTGTAGGCATGTGGCAGCCGGAACCCCGTCGGTTTCCCAGAGGTCTTCCCTATGTGATGGCGTATATTCGACAAAAAGGCATGATTCCGGGCCTGTGGCTGGAGCTGGAGGTCATGGGCGTAAACTGTCCACTTGCGGCCCGGTGGCCGGAGGAATGCTTTTTCCTTCGGGGCGGCAAACGAGTTATTGATCATGGCCGCTACCAGTTGGATTTCCGTCATCCATTAGTGATCGCACACGCTGATGAGGTGGTAGACCGTCTGGCAGGGGCGTATGGCGTGGGCTATATCAAGATGGACTATAACATCAACGGAGGCTACGGAACGGAATATGACGCGCCCAGCGCAGGCGCAGGGCTGGAGGCACACAAGGCGGCGTATTTTGCCTGGCTGTCTCGCGTGCAGGAGCGATGGCCCCAGTTGGTGATCGAGAACTGTGCCAGCGGCGGCATGCGGATGGAATATGGCTTTTTATCCCGGCTGTCCATACAGTCTTTGTCCGACCAGGATGAGGCGGTGAAGCTGGCGCCCATTGCGGCGGCAGCGCCCACCGCGGTAACGCCGGAGCAGGCGGCCTGCTGGTCCCTGCCTCAGGTTGGAGAAAATGCGGAACAGATGATTTTATCCATGGCGAACACACTTCTACTTCGGATTCACCAGAGCGGGGCGCTGGACCAGTTGTCCGGGGAGCAGCTGGCGCTGCTTAAGGAGGCTGTCGCCCTATATAAAACCTATCGAAAGGAACTTCCCCGGGGGATCCCCTTCTGGCCCCTGGGCCTGCCCGGCCCTCACAGCAAGGTGCTGTGCCTGGGCATGGACCTGGGTGGCAGATCACTGCTTGCGGTATGGAGGATCCAGGAAGGGGAAATGCCCTGCCGGATCCTTCTGCCGCGCAGATTCAGGGAAGTAAGGCAGTTCTATCCTGCGGGCTACCATTGTCCGGTAAGACTATTGGAGAAGGGGAGCATTTTAGAGGCGGAGCTGCCTGAGGCTCCATCCGCCCGGCTGTATGAGATGAAGTGAAACGCCGGGGCCTGAAATGATTTTCAATGAGATAAAATTAGATGGGAAGATTTTAATGACTGGAAAAATAAAAAGAGAATATGGTTACGCCATAGCGGCGGTGCTGGCTTGGGGCACAGCGGCACCCGTCCTGAAGGCGGCTATGGAAAATACAGCGGAGGAATTTCTGCTATTTGCAAGCGCAGGACTGTCCTTCATCTTCCTGCTGATACTGAACCTGCTCAACAAAAAAAAGCTTCGGGCGAAGAACTACCGGGGCAGGGATTATGTGGCCATGGGCCTGCTGGGATTTGTGGGCCTTGCCCTGTATACTTACCTGTATTATGCGGGGATCGCCCGGCTGCCGGCGGCGGAGGCCTGTACCATCAACTATCTCTGGCCTATGATGATCGTCATTTTTTCTATTCCTGTTTTGAAGGAAAAACTGACGGGCAGGAAAGTGGCTGGGATACTGGCCTCCTTTGTGGGCATTGTGCTGATCGCAACGCAGGGGCAGCTTTGGAACCTCTCGCGGCTGGATTTTTCGGGCGTATTGTTATGTCTGGGAGCGGCTGTCTGTTATGGGATATTTTGTGTGCTGCTGAAAAAATACGCCTATGACGAGACGCTGCTCCTTTGTATCGCCTATTTTGTCACCATGATATTTTCTGGCATTTTATGCTGGAAGAACGGAAGCTTTACGTCGATCGGCCCGGTGGAGGCTGCCGGGATCTTCTGGAATGGCGTGGTGGTCAATGCCGTGGCGTATCTGCTGTGGGCGAAAGGGCTCAATCAGGGGGATACGGCGAAAATCTCCAATATCGCGTATTTTACCCCCTTTTTGTCAGTGGCGTTTAGTAAGCTTATTTTAAATGAAAATATAACTGCCTGGTCCTTTTCCGGCCTGGTGCTGATCGTGTCCGGCGTGATCTTTCAGATGATAAGCGTACCAAAAAGGAACGCCAGACACTTACTGCACTGACAAAAAGGCATTTAAGAGAGCCTGCCAGTGCTCCTTCTGCCGTGGCGTGGCAGAGGGGAGATCCTTCAGACTGTAAGACAGGCCAAGCTGCTCCCATTTGGCAGCGCCGATGGCGTGATAAGGCATGATCTCCACCGCCTGAATACAGGGGTGATCGCGCTTTAACTGAGCCGCATGCTCAAAATGGGCGGGGGTGTCATTGATTCCGGGAATGATTGGGAGCCGCAGGATGACCGCAGCATTTTGCTGCGCAAGGGTGGCCAGCGTATGCTGCCAGAGAGCTCCAGAGGCGTGGGTATGTTGATAGAGTTCCTTTGCGCCGGTAATTTTGTAGTCCAGCAGGAAAAGATCTACCAGAGAAATCAGCTTTGTAAGAAGTGCTTCTGGGATGTAACCGTTGGTCTCCAGGCAGGTATGGATGGATTCTTTTTTGGCCAGACCCAAAAGCTCCAGCAGAAATTCCGGCTGAGTGGTTGGTTCTCCGCCGGAGATGGTGAGACCTCCACCGCTGGTCTCATAGAAGGAACGGTCCCGCTTTATAACGTCCATCACCTGGGCTGCGCTCATTTCCTGACCGATCAGCTTTAGAGCCTGGTTCGGGCAGCGCTCGGCACAGAGGCCGCAGGCGGTGCAGTCTGAATAATGCACCTGATGGACACCTTCCTTAAAGGTGTGGACATGGTGTGGGCAGACTGCTGCACAGGCCCTGCAGCCGGTGCAGCGATGAGAAAAATATTGCAGCTGAGGTCCGGGCAGGAAGGACTCCGGATTATGGCACCAGGCGCAGCGCAGCTGGCAGCCCTTAAAAAATATGGTGGTGCGTATGCCTGGTCCGTCGTGGTAGGAACAGCGTTGTATGTCAAAAATGATACCCATGATCGTCCTCCAATCGTAAACGTTTACTCATATTATAACCGCTGTCCGCCGCTTGTCAACCACAGGATCATCTCCCTGATACAGGGCTGTTAAACCATAAACCCTGGAAGGATACATAGAAAGGAAAGGAACGTATATGACTTTTTATGAATATATTACAGAATTAACGAAAACCTACCGGGCGTATGAAAAAATGAGTCCGGCTCTGCGGGAGGCAGCCTGCATTGAAGTCCAGAGCCGGTATGAATTTTTGCCGCTGGATAAGGAGGAGCTGTTGGCCGGTCGGAAACGGATACTGCCGGTAGGTTTTTCCAACGAACCTCTGCTTGGAAGAAGTGTGGGGTGGTTTTATGACGAGGAGCGGTTTTTACAGGCCCTGGAGGCGGAGTCGGCCACGGAGGAACAGTTTTTGGAGGGAAAGGCGCTGCTGGATTTCTGGAAAACTCAGGAGACCCGAAGCAATTTGAGAGCTTCCTACCCGGAGGATATCAAAAATGCCATGCCCTATGATATTTACTGGGAGCATTCCCAGGTGGCGTTTCCACTGTATCGCGTGGTGGGGGCGTATATCGATTATGACAAGCTGCTGCGGCTTGGTCTTGACGGTATGCGGGCCATGGTCAGTAAGTATAAGGCGCAGGCACAAAAACGCGGGGAGGACGTTTGTTTATATGATGCGTGTTATCGTGCGCTGGACGCGCTCAGCGGTGTTTGTCAAAGCTATGCCCGGAATGCCAGGGCACAGAAGCGGGAGTCGCTGGCGAAGGCTCTGGAAAATATTGCGTCGAAAGCTCCGGAGACTTTTTTTGAGGCGGTGCAGCTTAGCTGGCTGTACAGTCTGATCAGCGGCGTGCTCAATTATGGCAGAGTCGATAACTATCTGGGGGATTATCTGGAACGCGATCTTAAAGCAGGGATACTTACGCAAAAGGAAGCGCTTGATATTTTCTGCTCCTGGTGGCGGCTCATTGACGCGAGAAAAACAGTGTTCCACGGTAGAATCATCATAGGCGGCAGGGGGCGTCATAATGAGGCAAACGCGGACCGCTGTGCTCTTTTGGCTATGGAGGCCTCAAGAATCGTTGCGGAGGCGGAGCCGCAGTTATCTCTGCGGTTTTACGAGGGGCAGAACCCGGCACTTATGGAGAAGGCTCTGGCAGTTATAGGTGAGGGAAAGATATACCCTATGCTGTACAATGACGATGTGAACATTCCGTCGGTGATGAATGCCTTTGGTGTCTGCCGGGAAGATGCTGAGGACTACGTTTTTTTCGGATGCGGAGAATATGTACTGAATAAAAAGAGCCTGGGCTCCCCCAATGGGATCATTAATCTGCTGAAGGCGCTGGAGATCACAATGACAGGGGGCTTTGACCTGCGTGACCGAAAGCGCATGGGGCTAAACCTTGGAAAGCTTACGGATTTTGATACCTTTGAGGATTTTTACGGGGCCTACAAAAAACAACTGGATCATTATTTCTACGTGCTGGCTCGTCAGCAGCAGATGGAGTACGATTACTGTGCCGGGGTGGGGGCATTTCTCTTTATCACCATGCTTATGGATGACTGTCTGGAGCGGAATAAGAGCCTTTGCGGCGGTGGGGTCCGCTACCTGGGCGGAACTTTGGAGACTTATGGAAATATTAACACAGCCAATAGCCTCTACGCCATCAAGGATGTGATCTACGACCGGGGGCTGATATCCAGGGAGCGGCTGCTTGATGCAGTGGCGGCGGATTTTGTGGGATTTGAGGAGGTGCGCAGCCTGCTGTTATCTGCGGAAAAATATGGAAATGATCTGGATGGGGTGGACGGACTGGCAAAGGATCTGCACGAGTATATATGTAACCGGGTAAGAGATCTCAGGCGTATTACAAATATGCACTCCTATATGGTGGTCATTATTAATAATGAAGCGAATACGGTGCTGGGCCGGTTCACCTGGGCCTCTGCCGATGGAAGAAGAGCGGGAGAGCCTATGGCCAATGCCAACAACCCGGCGGGGGGAACGGATACAAGCGGCGCCACGGCCATGCTTAATTCTTTAGTGAAGCTCCGGACGGATATTCATGCAGGTGCTGTCCAGAATATGACCTTTTCTCGGGAACTGTTTACAGAGAAGCTTCCGGTTCTGAAAGCATTGCTCACGGCTTATTTTAAGAACGGCGGCCAGCAGGCCATGATCAATGTTCTGGACCCGGGTACACTTCAGGACGCCATCATACACCCGGAGAAGTACGGTAATCTTATGGTGCGCGTCGGAGGGTTTTCTGCAAGATTTGTCACCCTGTCTCCGGATGTGCAGCGTGAGATTGCTTCCAGAACGCTGCACGCGTAGCACTTGTATATTCAGATCTGCAGGCTGTGAATCACATGAATAGAACCAGGCGCCTCAAAGAAAGGCGCCTGGTTCTATTCATGGATGGGGATAGCCAGAGTTATAGCGAAAAATCCGCCGTTATTTTCAATGTTCATCATCCCGTTATACTTTTTGGTGATCTGATGGACGATATCCAGGCCATAGCCATGATCCATAGGGCCCTGAGTATTTGATGTATCTTCCTGGGAGGAATTTTGTGTTGGGTTTTTGCAGTAAAAATAAAAATAATGGTTTTTCGTAAACATTTTGATTTCCAGTGTCCGGTCCGGCAAAGCCGTCGGGCGTACGCCGTCCACGGCATTGTCCAGGATGTTTAAAAGAAGACTGCACAGCTCCGGGTCCGATAGTGGCAGGTGGGCAGGCACCTCACCGGCCTGAAAATCCGTGCGTATGTTTTCTTTTTCAAACAGTGTCATTTTGCTGTTGAAAATTGTATTTATCATATAATTGGCCGTGTTGGCGATGGTTTTGATCTGCTGTGCTTCATCCATTAAATTTCCGATATAGGAAAGTGCCTGCGGTGTATCATCATTTTTTAAAAACGCGTAGATCATGGAATAATGCTTTTTTATATCGTGCTTTATCCGCGCCACATCATGCATGTATCGCTGTAAATTTTCATAGCTGTCCATGGCCATACGGTTTTTCATCTCCAGAAGCTGTATGGTCGTCTTCTGGTTGATCAGCTTGACAATATAGTCGTACAGGACGAGCAGCGTTGAGGATACGAGAAAAAATATTCTTAATACAGCCGTCAGTTGGATGCAGATCGTAAGGAAATGGAGATTGGACAGGATAAACTTAAGGTTGTCATATGCGGTGGACCTTTGCAGTATAATAAAGATCAGCCACAGCAGTATAAAAAACGGCAGCAAGACCAGAAACCTGCTCATGTTCCGGTAAAATTTCGTTCCCGATCTGCGTTCCATAAAAATCATCAGCATACAAAGCAGCAGTGCGAATAAATTGCAGTATGCGCCGGCATAATAAAAGTCTGTGTTTGGAACTGTAACAAAACCGGATATGTAAGATATGAGGACGGCGGCGATCTGCAGGACAATTATGGGAAACATGGCCCGCCGGCAGCTTCGATTCTGCATCCGGGTCCGGAGAAACAGGAGAATGAAGGTGACACTGCCGTATCGCAGGAGGGCATGGGCATGATCGAGCGGCCCGAGTGTATAATATATGGAAGCTTTTGATATAAGCAGCTGATTAAACATCCAGACAGAAGCGTACAGCGTCAGGAACAGGACGCCGAAGTCCGGCTGTCTGGCGTATGTCTGATACAAATAAACGGCGAGCAGGATCAGTGTGATAAAGGCCAGGATTAGAATGGGGATCATGTCCTTTGTGGTGGCGGCAATCCACTGGCTGGCCTGTCCGGATTCCGTGTACATATGGACGGCAGCGGGAAAAACCGTGGAATATCCAGGTTTTTCTCCCGATTTGTCACACTGTGCGATCGCCAGAGTTTTTCCATAATAATCCGGTGGTAATGAGATGATCAGGGATGAAGAACGGGAAACCTCGTAAGAAAGCAGGTCAAGATGTCCAGGACTGTTATCTGCGTCCGGCGCATCCGTATAGATCAGCGCATCATCAAGAAAAATACTTCCGGGCTTGTCGATTAACGATACGCTCAAAATGGGAGCGTCAAGCTGCTCTGCCATGACTCTGGATGCATAATAGGTCTGACCGGTATAGGACAGACCAGTGTATTCTCCATTTCCCACGGACTCCAGCGGATTTTTTTGCCCATTCTCATAGGTGTAGACCGACCAGCCCTGTGTATCGTCTAAAGTGATCGTAAGGTCAAAATTCTGGCCGGCAAGGGGCTTTGTATAGATGTAAATTGTAGAGATTATGCCTGTGATTAAACATGCGGCAAAGGCCAGGGCTGCTAAAAACAGACAGCGCTTTTTGACACAATGGGTAAGTCTTTGTATATATCGTTTCATGCTCGTTCTCCTGTGTTACATTTTGACGGATCACTGCCGGACGGGATAAAAGAAGTCCACCAGGCTGCTTATGAGAGATACCTCGCCATTATCATCCAGGTAATATCTGGCCAGCTCAGGATTATCGGTGACAATACCGTCGGCCAGACTGTTTATTATGGCTGTGATGGTCCGCTTGGAATTTGCGGTCCATGCGTACACCTTTTTGCCCTGAAGGTGGGCCTGGGCAACCATGGCGTAAGAAAGATTGGTCGTCTCCACACTGTAACCGTCGATGTTTTTCAAATCGTAGTTATCGGTAAGGAGCAGCGCCGTTACATAAGCCGTTTTCAGCTCCGGTTCCAGCTCCTTGACCTTTTGCAGTATTTCCATGTTCATGGAAACGATGACACACTGCGTCTCCATATGATATGTGCGTATGAGCTTCACAGTTTCTTCCACGAGATTTTGTTCGTGTCCGGTATATTTTAACTCGATCATAAGGTTGATCCTGTTTTTGGCCCGGATGAGCATTTCCTCCAGTGTGGGTATCCTTTCACCGGTAAAATCACTATCAAAAAAAGCGCCGGCATCCAGGCCTTTGACCGTTTCATAATCTGTATCCCAAACATCGGCATCATAGCCGGTCACCCGTTTGAAATTGGAATCATGCATGACGATAAGAACGCCGTCTTTTGTCTGCTGAACATCGATCTCCGCCCAGTCTGCGCGGTCCAGGACGGCCTGATCCAGCGCTGCCAGCGTGTTTTCCGGGGCAAAGGTGGCTCCGGCCCGGTGGGCAACGATTTCTGTGGCCGGATTGGGCGGGTGGACCGGATTACCGGATAGCTCCGATTCGCTGAAAATTCCAAGCATAAAAAAGGCCAGAACGATGGCGCCTATTTTTTTCAGAAGATGCAAAGGACGCCACGACCGGGCGGGCGCCGGAGCGGGGCTTTCGCCGTTATAGCGGTGGTTCAGGGTGACGATGATGGCCATGACCGCCGCTGTATAAAATATTTCAAGAAGTACATTCCCGATTTTGGCCAGAGAAACCAGGTCCCAGCGGAAGCTGTATCGGGCTTCTTCCGGAGGATACGCGGCCTGGTTTATGCCGTACACAACAAGGATGCATGCGGCGGCAAAAAGGATAACAAGCAGTGTCAGGCCAAGCAGACACAAAACGATGGAGAGTATTGTCCGCAGCTTCCTTTTTTTTAGCAGTCTTTTACTGGAACGGAGTGCGCCGCGAATACCCTGGCGGTGTGCGATCGCCTCGGGCAATCCGAAAAGGAAGAAGAAGACGTAGAGATTTATGATCAGCAGGAGCAGCGCAAAAAGTACAAAAAGTACGGTGTTGGCCTGTATAAACTCCATAATAAATTCGGGAATCCGAAAGTTGTTTAATACGCTGCTGGAAACCCGGAAAAAGGAGATGGCAAAAAGCGGTACAAGGCTGATGAAAAGCAGGATGTTCCGGTAATGGAACAAACTGGCGGAATTTACGAGCGATTTCCACCCAAGAGCAGCCAGGGAAATATGCTCACCCTTCCAGCCCGCTTCATAGCAGAGGATGAATGAAGCCAGCTCAAAATAGACGTAAAAAGAAAATATTACCAGTGTCAGCAATAATAAAAGAATGGACAGAGGGCTTTTCAGCAGCATCATCACATTTTCCTGACTGATGTATGTTGTTTTGGCCGCCTTTAATGCCTGGCCCAGCAGTTGGTTTAACACCGGGTAGATGAATACGTAGCCTGCTGTCCGATATAGGATTTCAAACCATAATAATGTGCTCCAGTTTCTTTTAAGCACCTTTAGCGCCGATTTTATTGATTGCATTGGGGCCTCCTCCGAAATTTTGTCCTTTAATAGAGTAGTGTTACTGGTCTGATAATTATAATACATATAAAATTAAATGTAAACAGTATGCGGAGGGAAACAAAAATCCCGGGGCTGTATAAGTTATGGCTCACGGAGATTCCTGGCAGCCCTTAAAACGGCGGCCTGCCAGAAATCCCATAAGCAGTAACGGGCACAGCTCCGGGAAGGGGCGGAACGGAAATGTTTTATTTGATCACAACGGTGCTCAGGGAGCGGGCCGGTGTTTTGATCCGGATAACCTGGCCGCAGATGCGGATGGCGTAAGCCTGATCCTCGTTGGTCTTGTTGAGAATGACAGCGGCTATGGAGCCGTCGGGGTTTTTGGCGGCGGTCATTTCCACCCTATCATCACATCTGGAAAAGCCGATACGCCGGGCTCCCGGAACGATGTATCTGGAGAAATGTCCGATAAAATCATAGGTCAGATTTTTGCGGAAGCTGTAATCGTCGTTCACGATCATGCAGGCTGTAAATCCACCGGGAACATGCCGGGGGCCGCCATCCTTGTCAACGCACAGATTCCAGTCGATCCACCGGTTCATTCCCGAATTGAGGTTTCCGATAATATCGTGGGCATATGCGACGGCATCTTCATATTCTACGGTTTCCGGTGTTTTATTACTGCCGCCAAAGCCCATCATCTCCATAAAGCCTGTGCGGCCGGGCATGTGGAGCCCGCAGCATTCACTGAGCATAAGAACCTTGTCCGGATATTTCTGGCCGGCCATGGCAACGGCCTCGAAATGGTCACCGGAATACCAGTGAAAGGCCAGCCCTTCCACCATTTTGTCCGTAACCTCGTCGATGATATCCATGGCATATTCCAGAACTCTTTCTTTATTATGATCCCAAATGTAGATACCGACTTTGCCTACCAGTCCGGCAGCCTCAAATTCCGGATAAAGGAAATCGCGGAGGAAGGTTTTCTGCTCGGCGGCAGTCCACACGCAGCTATCCCAGTTGGTCGCGGCGATGGATTCATTCTGGATGGACATCATGGTCACAGGAATACCTTCATCCAGGTAAGCATTGACAAATTTAACAAGATATTTGGCCCAGGAGCTGTAATATTCCGGCTTCAGACTGCCGCCGTTACAGCGGGAGGGCGTGTCGTAATCGATCTTTGGCATCATGGATTCCGGAAGTCCGCCATAAACAGCGGCATCATTTTTCGGACGTGCGGGTGGGGTCTTCCAGCAGGCCGGGGGCGACCATGGGCTTAAGAGCACAGACAGGGGCTCGCTGGACATGGCAAGCGCTTCCTTTAAAACGGGAAGGATATATTTCTTATCTCTTTTTAAAGAAAAGGTTTCAAAATCCGGGTCAGCCATGGGATCATCCACTGCGGTATATTCCTCCAGGGAATAGTCGCAGCTATCCATGTGGACTCTCAAGAATTTCATATGGTTGCCGTGCTCACCGAAAAATGCTTTCAGCGCTTCGTGACGTGTCGCTTCGTCCATCTGTGAGAAAAGCCAGGCGGAGGTTTCGGTCATTGCACCGCCAAAGCCCTCGATGGTCTGATAGGTGATGTCCGGATAAATATTCAGGACGCCGGATTCCAGATGTCTTGGTTCATCAGCCTCCGCGGTCACAGGAATGGTGAAGCTTTCAGGGTAAGCTTTGCCATTGGCGGAATATGTGATTATTTGTTCGCACTGCATAGGTGGGTCCTCCTTTTTGTATAAATGAATATACTCAGATCATATCACAAAAATACACCGGTGTCTTATTTAATCCGAGCTTGATATTCCAGTATTCGATCAAATACAGTCTAATTTCATTGTTAAAATTCCATTTTTATGATAAACTGAATCCTATATATATACTTTGCACGGATCGTTAAAGGGGGGAAGGCTATGGATCATTCGGGATATTATGAGATCGTCAATCATTCGGAGGACCGGACAGGGCTGCGGATGAATGTGATTGCCGGAAATGTGTTATTTAACCGGCTTCACTGGCATGAAAGCCTGGAAATTTTCTGCTGTATTTACGGCAGTGTTCGCTTTAATATACAGGGAACCGCTTATGCGCTCACGGCGGGGGATGTGGTGACGGTGAGCAGCGGGCTCAGCCACGAGATTACCGAAGGAACGCCCGATGGGCTTCAGGTTATCTTTTCTGCGGACCCGTCACTGCTGCGGTCCGCCGGGGGCGGCCGGTATGCCTTTTCCACTGTGGGGGATGGGGCGCTTTCACGCACCCATAAGGATATATGTCAGGTACGTGCCGCCATCGCCAGGCTGGCGGCAGCGCTGATGCCGGACGCGCAGCGCGCGCCACATCACGGCACGGATGAAAATGATTATACGGATGAGCAGTGGTACCAGTTTCATAAGGAGCTCTACACGATATTGATGTGCCTGTCGCGGTATAAGCTGCCTGACGCAGTGGGGCGGGAGGAAAGCCAGCCTTATGGCCGCTTTACCCGCTGTGTGGAAATGATCCACCAAAACTATGATAAGCCGTTGAGTGCCGGGCTGCTTGCCCGGGAAATCGGTTTTAGCGAGCCTACGATTTACCGGTTATTCCATGAAAATATGGGGCTCAGCTTCAATCATTATCTCAATTCGGTCCGGGTCAGCGCGGCCTGCGGCCTTATGGAAAATTCAGATCTGAGTATGACGGAGATCGCGGCCAGGTGCGGTTTTTCAAGTCTCAGTAATTTTTACCGCGCCTTTCATCAGTTTGTGGGGATGCCGCCCAGGGATTACCGCAAATACAGAGGCACCGGTTTAATAGGAAGCCATGGCGTGCAAAAGGATCTGATGATGCACAACCGCTTTTTGCCGCTCTGGGAGCTGCCTTACAGCCGGGAGGATCTGGTGCGCATCGGGGCGGAGGCGTAGCGGTCATTCCAAAATGGTTATCATATAAGAAAATAATGTAATCATCAGAAATATTGCAACCCGTCCGGGTTTCGGTTATACTTATAAAAAATAAACATGGCGGGAGGATTTGGATTATGAAAATACTCGATACAAAGTTTGTACAGGGCTTTATTAAAATGGCTGATGACGGGTTCCACCACGGCTGGCATGAAAGAAACGGCGGAAACCTTTCCTATCGTATTAAGCCGGAGGAGGTTGACAGCATCCGCAGCCGTTTAAATGATAATAAAGAGTGGACACCCATAGGCGCAAAGGTTCCAGGGCTTGCCGGCGAGT
The DNA here is from genome assembly GCA_902363555.1 of Lachnospiraceae bacterium. GTDB lineage: Bacteria > Bacillota > Clostridia > Lachnospirales > Lachnospiraceae > Catenibacillus. Next base: position 189,129 of record CABJAM010000006.1, read on the forward strand.
TTTTCCTTGTGACCGGCAGCGGTAAATATTTCCGGAATATCATTATCGATCCGGAGGCGTGCATTGCGATCATCGAGGTGGACGCTCTTGGTGAGAACTACCGCATCCGCTGGGGTCTTGTGGAAGGCGGGCGGCCCACCAGCGAGCTGCCGTCCCATCTGATGAACCATGAGGTTAAAAAGCGGGTGACCGGCGGTAAGCACCGGGTGATCTATCATGCCCATACGACCAATGTGATCGCCTTAACCTTTGTCCTGCCGCTCAATGATGAAGTATTTACGCGGGAGCTTTGGGAAATGGCCACGGAATGTCCGGTTGTATTTCCGGATGGCGTGGGTGTGATCGGATGGATGGTTCCAGGCGGCCGGGAAATTGCCGTGGAGACAAGTAAGATGATGGAAAAATACGATGTGGCCATCTGGGCCCACCATGGCATGTTCTGCTCCGGGGAAGATTTTGACCTGACCATCGGTCTGATGCATACGGTGGAAAAGTCTGCGGAGATTTTGGTCAAAGTGCTTTCCATGCGTTCGGAAAAGCTCCAGACCATCACGCCGCAAAATTTCAGAGATCTGGCCGAGGGCTTTAAAGTATCGCTGCCGGAGCGGTTCCTCTATGAAAAGTAGGCATTACAGGCTCCGCAGTTTCCTTTGTGAAATTGCGGAGCCTGTCTGTTAATTGAATAAGCTGTTTCCGTTGACGGGTACGATCCCGCCGATATCATGCTGCACGCAATCCCAATGCTCTGCCAGCTTCCCGTCTTCGATGCGGTACATATCGAAAACCTTGTTCTCCATACCATTGACACCCATGGTGCACTTAAAGAATACAACGACCATGTCGTTTTCGCATACAATGTGGGCGATCTCCATATGGGGCTTTAATGCCAGGAATTTTTTGCAAAATTCCAGAAAACCGTCTTTTCCGTCTGGAACCTCCGGATTGTGCTGCTTATAATCGTCACGCATATAAGCGTCGATGTTGGAAACATCCCATTGATTAAATACTTCGTCATAAAACTTTAATATCAATTCCCTGTTCGTCATTTTTTTCCTCCAATGTGACTTTAATTATATGGACTGTGCGATTTTATTATACCAGAGTTCCACCCCAATAGTAAAGAATTTGTTTCTGTTCACGCCCACGCCACTCACTACGCTGAGTGGCTGGGAACGGAGCGTAAATTCGGCCAATGAGCCGGCCCCTCGCCGCAGGCGACTTTTAATGGGCCGGCGAAGTTATTGTTTACTGGCCTGCCAGTGAACAAAAACAGGAATTTTCTTAAATGTTCTTAATTTTTATAAAAAATTTTGAAATTGGCAATATTGTGTGGTATAATAGCTGCAAAGCAGTTATTATACCGCGTTTTTTTTGCGTGCCCGCTTCCAAAATTTGGGATTGGCATGACGGCGCACGAAACAATACGCAGTGTCGGCGGATCATATTTATATCTGCCGGGCAAATTAGCTTATGAGTGTGAGAGGTAGATGTATGCTAAACGAAAAAAAAATCCGGCTGATGGCCCGCACAGCGATTTACGAAAAGCATGAAGGGAAAGAGGATTTAAAAATCAATCAGTACTGCAGCAGCGATTATGTGCGTTTTAATATGCTTAAAACGTTGATCGGCGTTACGATTGCCGTTTTTTTATGCAGCTGTATTTATGTGATGTACTCTTCCCAGGATATTTTTGAAATATTCTTTAAGGTAGACTTAAAGGCGCTGGCGCGTTTATTGCTGACCGCTTATTTTCTTTCGCTCGTTGTCTATATTATTATCTGCATACTGTATTATCAGTATCGGTACAGCAGGGCGAAGAAACGTCTGAAACATTATAATAGAAATCTGACTCTGATTGAAAAATATTCCCAGAATCTTTCAGTGACGGAAGACGCAGGAGGTAACGAAGATAATGTCTAGTTTTTTTGTGTATAAAGCGAAGGTGGCGAAATTTTATAAGGATTTTGAAGTCTGGTTCCGGATCATTTTCAAATTCCTTGTGGCCTTTTTCGTATTCGGTTACGTCAATGACAGTCTGGGATACTATAAGGTTCTCGACAATCTTGGGATTCAGACAGTGCTGTCCCTTATAAGCGCCATTGTTCCGTCGTCGGTCTTTGTTTTGCTTGTAGCGGTCATATCTATATTGCATTTGTACAAGCTGTCATTGATTATGATGGTGCTGGCACTTGTGATCTTTATCGTGTTTTATTTTCTTTATTTGAAGTTTGCACCGGGCCACGGTGTGCTTATGATGGTGATACCCGTTCTGATGCCGCTGAACATGCACTTTATCGTGCCGCTGATCGCGGGCCTGTTTTTCACGCCCTTTACGATCGTGCCTATCGGCTGCTGCTTCATCGTGATGAAGTTTGTGCAGTATATTATTGAGGCGGCGCCTATGGTAGATACTGTAAAGCTGGATGTGACGGCCATCGTGGAAGCCTACCAGTATGTGATCGACCATGTGCTTGATAACAAAGAAATGCTTCTGTATGCGGCAGTATTTGCCCTGATCGTCGTCGTGACCTATCTGATCAGCCGTCTGCCCTTTGATTATTCCTGGTATGTGGGCATTGGTGCCGGTGTTGTGGCCGGGATCGTAGGTATGCTCATGGGCAGCGGGATGATGGATGTGGAGATTTCCGCAGGCGGTTCCATTTTCGGCCTGATCATCAGCGGCCTGATCATGGCAGTCATACAGTTTCTGCATTGCTCTGTGGACTATTCACGGAAGGAATTTGTTCAGTTTGAGGACGATGATTACTATTACTATGTGAAGGCGATCCCAAAGATCGTTGTGGCGGAGCCGGATAAAAACGTCCGCACGATCTATGAAGATAACAGCATCATTCTCGATGATGCCCAGGCGGATGAGGAAATGCCTGTGGAGGATGATGACTACGAAGATACGGACAGTGTTTTCGGCGGCCGGATCAAGGGAAGCCTGGATAATCTGTTCGGCGGCATGGATGAGCCGAAAAAGAATGATAAAAAGACTTCCGGCAAAAAGTCAGGAAAGACTAAAAAGTCCGGCAGGAACACTAATAATAATGAAGCGGATATGCATATGCCTGAGGAGACTTCTGTAAAGGATTATGATTTTACGGATGAGGATGAGCTCTTTGCAAAGTATGCTTCGGATGATACGATCATTAATACGCCTATAATGCCCATGGATCAACCGGACTCCGGGATTGCTGACAATGTGATCCCTGAAATCAAGCTGCCGGATATTGGACATGAGCGCAAAGCTTCCGACACAGGCGCCTCTGCCGGCGGAAGAAGCAGCCGCAAGACCTCGGGCACGAAGGCTAAAGCGCAGCCGAAAGCTGCGTCTGGCAAACGCCGTGTATCCGAACAGTTCGATGATTATGATTCGTTGGACAGCTATGATGATGATTTTGGCTATGATGATTCCATGCAGGATTATTCCGATAGCTCAGATTATGATGACTTTGACTGATAAAATATCAAACAATGGAAGGTGACGGTGTTGGATAAAATCATAAATTTCATAAAGCAGAGCTTTTCATGGCTGACACTGCCATCCTTAGACTCACTCAGACCAAGCTATTTTATAGAAATTTTTATTCTTGCCTTTTTAATTTATCAGGTGATCAAGTGGATAAAAAATACACGGGCGTGGACGCTGTTTAAAGGGATCATCGTGGTTTTGATTTTTGCTGTTGCCGCGTATCTTCTCAATCTGTCCACCATATTGTGGCTGTTTACGAAAACCTTTAATGTGATCGTAATTTCTGTATTTGTACTTTTTCAGCCGGAGCTGCGGCGGGCGCTGGAGCAGCTTGGACGAAAGAATATCGTGTCGTCGATCTTCACCCCGTCAGCTTCCGTAGAAAAGACGAACAAAAATATGGAAAAGTGTCATAACGAGATTGTAAAAGCTGTTTTTGAGATGGCCAAGGTAAAGACCGGCGCTCTGATCGTGGTGGAGCGCCAGGTGCTTCTCAATGAATACGAGCGCACAGGCATTGCCATCGATGCCATCGTATCCAGCCAGCTGCTCATCAATATATTTGAACATAATACCCCGCTTCACGACGGCGCCGTATTTGTCCGGGATAACCGTGTAGTGGCGGCGACCTGCTATCTGCCGCTTTCGGACAACGAAATGCTCAGCAAGGCGCTGGGTACAAGGCACAGGGCGGCTGTGGGCATCAGCGAGGTGTCCGACAGCGTTACCGTGGTCGTTTCAGAAGAGACAGGGTTTGTGTCCGTGGCCAGAGACGGACGGCTGTACAGCAACCTCAGCGCCGAGGCGCTGCGCAAGGAGCTGGAGATTGCCCGCAAGCCTTCCACTGAAGTCCGTAAATTCAAAAAATTGAAAGGTATTATGAAGAAATGAAAAAGAAGCTGACGAATAATCTGGGGATGAAGTTGGCTGCATTGGCGATCGCGGTCGTTTTGTGGCTGATTATTCAAAGCTTTGCGGACCCGCAGACGACCAAAGACCTGACCGCGAAGGTTGAAGTCCGCAACGCCGAGGAAGCTCTCCAGCAGCAGGATGAAAATTATATATATGCCGTAGTAGGCGGCGAAACGGCCAGCTTTACAATCGAAGGCCCCACATCCATTGTCAGCCGTTTAACCGCATCGGATTTTTCAGTATATGCGGATATGAGAAAGCTGTCGCAGGTGTATTCCGTACCGGTGGAGATCGTGCCAAAACGCTATGCCTCATCGATCAGCGTGCGGCCCCACGCCAATACGATCCAGGTGGAGCTGGATGAGATTGTGGAAAAGACCATGTCTGTGTCTGTCGCAACCGAGGGAACTCCGGCCGATGGCTATGCTGTGGGAAATATAACCTCGGAGCCCAATCTTGTGAAGGTCAGGGGCCCTAAAAAGGTTTTGGAAAACGCGGATACACTTGGTATTTACGTGAATGTGAATGGTCTGAAGAAGGATGTAACCTCGGAGGAGGTGCCTAAGCTCTACGATAAAAACGGGGATGAGATCATTGACAAAAATATCGAGATCGGCGTAACGTCCGTAAAGGTGACTATCGAAATATGGGAAGCCAGAACATATAAAGTGGACCTGCAGATTGTATGCAGTGCTGCAGAAGGATACAGTATCGTGGGCGCTCCGGTGTATACTCCCCAGGAGCTCGTCATTGCCGCAAAGCCGGAGGATTGGGTGGACTTTGAAGCGAATTATGATGTAAAGGATGGTGTTTTGCCGTTCAGCGTGGTCTCCTCAGACAGCCTTACAAATCTGACAGAAAGTAAAGAGGGTGCGTTCCTGATCAGCGATCGTATCGCTTCGGATAAATATAAGATCATGGATACCCAGGTGCGGGAGAATGGTATTATATATCAGATCACCGTGGAGCCCAATGTGACGGTTGCTCTGCCTGTATCCACCGATAAGATCCAGTTTAAGGGCGCGCGGAAAGATCTCACATACAGGCTGAAAGAGACTGACGAATCGATCAGTCTGAACATAACCGGCATTGGCTCGGAGGTTGATAAGGCTAAAAATGACACATATGAGATTTATCTGGATGTCTCTCTGATCACGGAACCGGGAGAATATCCCGTTAAGGTGGAGGGGAATTTCGCCGCGGAAAGTGTGAACCTGGCGGCGGGGCAGGAACTTACGATTATCGTCGAATCCACCGGGGAGGCGGAGTCGACCGGTGAATCCGGCGAATCATAATACATTTGGAAGATCATTATAGGGGGAGTCCACATGTTACGAGATAAGATTGTTGTAAAAAATCCTTCAGGACTGCATTTAAGGCCGGCCGGTCTTTTATGTAAGGAAGCCATGAAGTTTAAAGCGCAGATCACCTTTGGGGCGCGGGGGAGCGTGGCCAATGCGAAAAGTGTTTTAAGTGTCCTTGGCGCCTGTGTAAAATGCGGGGATATCATCGAGCTGGTATGTGACGGTGAGGACGAGGAAGCTGCCATGAATACGATCCGCGGTCTGATCGAAAAAGGGCTGAAGGAATAGCCGTTCTTGACATACGAACATTTATTTGATAAAGTAGGTATATTAAAAATTTTAATTAAAGGGATGATGAAGGATGGGGTTAGTATAGTCCGCCGGCCGACATTATTTATACTGGATATGTACAGTGTGGTCCTCCGACTCCCCGATATGGGGTAAGCACATTGAACTTGTCAGATTGAAACCAGATCGTAACAGTTCGTTTCTTTTGAGCTGTTATTCAAAAACATATCCATAAAATAATTCAGGAGGAATAAAATATGTTAAATTATAAGAAATATAAAAAAGTACCTGTGGTTGATTACCCGGAAAGACAGTGGCCGAACCGCCAGATCGAGAAGGCGCCCATCTGGTGCAGCGTCGATCTGCGCGATGGCAATCAGGCGCTTGTGGACCCGATGATCGTCGATGAGAAGATCGAGTTTTTCAATATGTTAGTAAAGCTGGGCTTTAAGGAGATCGAGATCGGATTTCCATCGGCCTCTCAGATTGAATACGATTTTTTGAGAACACTGGTGGACCGGAATATGATCCCGGACGATGTCCGTGTTCAGGTACTGACTCAGTGCCGCGCCCATTTGATCGAAAAGACATTTGAGGCGATTGAGGGTATTAAAAATGTAATCGTTCATATTTACAATTCCACATCCACTCTGCAAAGAGATGTGGTATTTAATATGAGCCGCGATGAGATTAAGCAGATTGCCATCGACGGAACCCGCATGGTAAAAAGCTATGCCAAAAACTTTAAAGGGAATTTATGGCTGCAGTATTCACCGGAGAGCTTTACCGGTACAGAGCTGGATTTTGCCCTGGATGTGTGCGAGGCTGTGAAGGCGGAGTGGCAGCCGACAAAGGAGCATCCGATGATCATCAATCTTCCGGCGACGGTGGAGATGACCACACCGAATGTTTACGCCGATCAGATCGAGTGGATGAATAATCATTTAACAAACCGGGAAGCTGTTATTTTAAGCGTCCATCCCCATAATGACCGCGGCTGCGGCGTAGCGTCCACAGAGCTGGCTCTGCTTGCCGGAGCGGACCGTGTGGAGGGAACATTATTTGGAAATGGTGAGCGTACCGGTAATGTGGATATTTTAACGGTTGCTTACAATATGTTTTCCCAGGGCGTGAACCCTGAACTGAACCTGGAAAATGTCAATAATATTATCGAGGTTTATGAAAGATGCTGCAAGATGGATGTCCATCCGAGACACCCCTATGCCGGCAAGCTGGTATTTACCGCATTCTCCGGCTCTCATCAGGATGCTATCAACAAGGGTGTAAAGGCGATGAACGAGCGTCATCCGGATATATGGGAGGTTCCGTACCTGCCGATCGATCCGTCGGATGTGGGCCGCGACTACGAGCCCATCGTGCGTATCAACAGCCAGTCCGGCAAGGGCGGCGTAGCCTTTGTTATGGATCAGTATTTCGGATTCAAGCTGCCTAAGGAAATGCACAAAGATTTTGCCGACGAGATCCAGAAGATTTCCGAAAAGCAGGGTGAGGTTGCTCCCGAGCAGATCATGGCCGCTTTCCGCGAGAAATATATCCAGGCCAAGGAGCCGCTGCATTTCCGCAAGGTGAAGATCGAGGATATCAGCGAACAGCACGATACATTTGATACAAAGGTCATTCTTACATACACAGATCATGGTGAAGAAAAGGTGATCGAAGGCTTCGGAAACGGTCCTATCGATGCCGTGAAGCACGGGCTTTGCCAGCAGGCCGGTTACAATACGATATTGACACTGTATACCGAGCATGCTTTGACCAAGGGCTCCGATTCCCAGGCTGCCAGCTATATTGAGCTGATGGATGCCGAGAGCGGAAAGAAAGCCTTTGGTGTGGGCGTCAGCTCCAATATTACCCGTTCCTCGATCCGCGCTATTTTCAGTGCATTAAACCGCCTGTACTATGTGCAGTAAGGAGGAGGTCGTCACGATCGCGGACACTGGCCGGCTATTGATACGCCAGTTGTGTGTACAGGATCTGGACGCATTATATGACATTTATAATTCCTGGGAGTCTATCCCAGGAATTTATCCTTTAAGCGGCGATAGAGATGAGGAGCGTGTGAAGCTTCGTAGCTATATCCAGTGTATGTATGGATTTTACGGCGTTGGCCTGTGGGCGGTATGCCTGCAGGAAAATGGCCGTGTGATCGGCCACTGCGGCGCCTGGCCTTCGGAGATCGGTGATGACTGGCTGCTGGAGCTGGGCTACGTTATCCACAGTGATTTCGTCCGCCAGGGCTATGGCTTTGAGTGTATGAAGGCTATTGTGGATTATATCCGCGAGGAGACAGAATTTACAAAGGCGGCGGCACAGATTGCCGCAGATAATGACGCATCACGCCGTCTGGCGGAAAAACTGGGCATGACTCCTGAGACGGAGGAGGACCATATTTGCCGGTATGTGATGGACATTACGCAGACGTTTGGAGAGGTCGAACTGTGACGAAATCATAGCGTTTTGCTGTGAACGGTAGAAGTGTTAAAATTTTGGAGGTTAGTTGTATGAAACATTATGATTACGTGATCGCAGGCAGCGGTCTGTTTGCCGGCGTATTTGCATGGCATGCCCGCAGGGCCGGTAAAAGCTGCCTTGTTCTGGAAAAGCGCAGCCACATTGGCGGAAATATTTATTGCGAGGACGTGGAAGGAATCCATGTTCACAAATATGGCGCGCACATATTCCATACGAGTAATAAAAAAGTATGGGATTTTGTCAACAGTCTGGCGGAATTTAACCGCTATACCAATTCACCCATTGCCAATTATAAGGGTGAGATTTACAATATGCCCTTTAATATGAACACATTTAGCAGGATGTGGGGCATTTCCAGACCGGAGGAGGCCCAGGCGATCATTAAGAAGCAGCGGGAGATGATCACCCATGAACCCCAAAACCTTGAGGAGCAGGCGATCAGCCTGGTCGGTGTGGATATTTATGAGAAGCTGGTCAAGGGCTATACGCAAAAGCAGTGGGGTCGAAGCTGTACCGAGCTGCCTGCGTTTATCATCAAGCGCCTTCCGGTGCGTTACACGTATGACAATAATTATTTTAACGACCTGTATCAGGGCATTCCCATGGGCGGCTATAATGTGATCGTTGACAAGCTGTTTGAGGGCTGTGATCTGCTGACCGGTGTTGATTTTAACGAGGATAAGGAAAAGTACATGGCTATGGGTGATAAGGTCCTGTATACCGGTACGCTGGATTCCTTCTATGATTATCAGTTTGGCTATCTGGAATACCGTAGCCTGGCTTTTGAGAGCGAATTGCTTGATACCGACAATTATCAGGGTGTTGCTGTGGTCAACTATACAGACAGTGAAACGCCATACACCCGTGTGATCGAGCACAAGCATTTTGAGTACGGCACACAGCCAAAGACGGTGATCACCCGGGAGTATTCCAAGGCCTGGGAACCCGGCATGGAGCCCTATTATCCGGTGAATGACGCCCGCAATCAGGAAATATTTGAAAAATATGATGCTTTGGCCCGCAATGAGGAAAAAGTTATGTTTGGCGGACGCCTGGCGGAATATAAATATTATGATATGGATAAAGTGATTGAGTCCGCCATGAAATTGGTGGAAAAGGAAATTTAAAGGTAACAGTTCCGGGCGGTCGGACTGTTAGGATGAAGGAGGAACAGTGTGTTATTATCCGTGATTATTCCATGCTTCAATGAAAGTGCGGTCATCGAAGCAACTGTGGACAGACTTAGGGAGGTTCTGGGGGAGGATGCCGGTAAACGGGCATATGAATATGAACTGATATTTGTTGATGATGGCAGCAGCGATGATACATTGGAGAAGCTTCGGAGGGCAGCGGATAAGGATGCCTGTGTCCGTTTTGTATCTTTCAGCCGCAACTTTGGCAAGGAGGCGGCCATGCTGGCCGGACTGCAGTATTCGTCCGGTGACTGTGCGGTGATCATGGATGCGGACCTTCAGCATCCGCCGGAGCTTATCCCTGAGATGGTGACCTGGTTTGAGCAGGGCTACGACCAGGTGATCGCTAAGCGCAACCGCAAGGGTGATAAAAAGCGGGCGACGCTGATGGCCCGGCTTTATTACCGTATTGTCAATCATATCGTTGACGTAAAGATGGTGGACGGCATCGGAGATTTCCGGCTTTTAAGCCGTAAGGCGGTCAATGCCCTGACGTCCATGCAGGAGTACAACCGTTTTTCCAAGGGGCTGTTTTCCTGGATCGGTTTTAAGGAAAAGATCATTGAATATGAGAATCAGCAAAGGGTGGCCGGGGAGACAAAATGGTCCTTTAAGCGGCTGCTATCCTACGGCATTGATGGTCTGATCTCTTTTAATAACAAGCCGCTGCGCATCTGCTTTGTTATGGGCGGGCTGCTGGTCATTTTCAGCTTTGTATATATTTTGATAACGCTGATACAGATACTAATGCACGGTGTTGATGTACCGGGGTACTTTACGACGATCTGCGCCATACTCATTATCGGCGGCGTCCAACTGATTTCTGTCGGTGTGCTTGGGGAATATATTGGCAGGATCTACTACGAAGTGAAAGGACGCCCGCATTATCTTGTACAGGATACAAATGTACCGGGCAGTGGTAACAGCGAGGATTAAACATGATTGAAACGATAAAAAAGCTTTATTATAAGTATGAAGAACTGATTTTATATGTATTTTTCGGCGGCCTGACGACGGTTGTAAATATTGTCGTCTATGGCGTGTGCGCCGATGTTTTAAAGATTTATTACCTGATCGCTAATCTGGCGGCCTGGTTTTTATCCGTGCTTTTTGCCTATGTGACCAACCGCACATGGGTGTTTAAAAGCAAAAAGCGGGGGGCTGCGGCAATCTTGCGGGAGTTTGGGTTGTTTGTCAGCGGGCGCGTTATGTCCGGCGCCGGGGATATGCTGATCATGTTCTTATGCGTGTCCGTGATCGGATTGCCGGGGCTTGTAGCTAAGATTCTGGCTAATGTATTTGTGGTAATCTTTAATTATATATTTAGTAAGCTTATTATTTTCCGGAAGCCGAAAGAGTCCTGATTTTGGCTAATGGATGTTTTAAGATGAATGCCAGGGTACTGAATGGATGTGAGACGGGGGTCCTGTGATGCGGGAGTGGGGCGGCCGGCGATGTGATTTTTGTGGAAAGGGTGTATGAATATGGCTTATTGTGCGAAGTGTGGAACAGTGCTGGATGCGTCTGGCGTGTGTCCGGTTTGTGGTTATGTGCTGAACAGGGATAAGTTTCCGCTACCTGAGGATATGGGCGGGAACCGGTCGTTTGAAAAAACGATACAGCTCGATGATCTGTCGGAAGCTGTAAACAGTGTGGCAGGACCAGCGGCGGAATCTGGGTCGGCATTAGCCCCGGCGGCTGCGTCGGCACCAGTTCCGGTGGATGAACCAATACCAGCTACGGCAGATGAACTGGCACCAGCCGCGGTGGCTGAATCGGCACCAGCCGCGGCAGATGAACCTGTACCAGTCGCGGTGGATGTATCGGTGCCAGCTACGGCAGATGAACCGGTGTCAGCCCCGGTGGATGTACCGGTGGTGGAGTTGAGTGTGGAGTTTGCGTCTGAGTCAGCTTCTGAGCCCGCGGCTGATTCGATGGCTGAGTTTGTGCCGGAGCCAGCAGTTGATCCGGTTCCTGACTCACGCTGGAAGAAAAGTAATTTACAGGGAAGTGGAAATGATCCGCAGGGTCCGGGGAATAATGGTCCTCAGGCGCCTGGTAGATATTTTCAAGGTCCGGGAAGCAATGGCCCGCAAGGTCCGAGAGGCTATACACAAGGTCCGGCAGGCAGCGGCCCGCAAGGTTCGGCAGGCAACAGACCACAAGGTCCGGCGGGCAACGGCCCACGAGGCCCGAGAAATAACGGCCCACAGGGCCCGGGAAGCAATGGCCCACAAGGTCCGAGGGGCTATGCCCAAGGCCCGGCAGGCAATGGTCCACAAGGCCCAAGAAATAATAGCCCACAGGGGCCAGGAAGCAATGGCCCGCATGGTCCAAGGGGCTATGCCCAAGGCCCGGCAGGCAATGGTCCACAGGGCCCAGGTGGCCCGGGAGGCTATGCACAGGGCGGCCCGGGCGGCTACGGTCCACAGGGGCCGGGTATGGGCGCTCAGGGGCAGCCTTACTATGGCCGTCCATATCCGCAGCGTAAGCCCAGTGAATTTGGCTCCAATCTGCTCCAGTGGTTTCTTGGGATTTTCAAAAAAGATCCCACAGCAATATTTGAGTCGGTGAGCCATTCTAAATCGCCGGTGTGGATTGTTTATATGGCGATTTACGCGGTATTTGGCGCATTGGCTGTAGCCTGCTCCATCGGCAGAATTTCCGCGCTTTTCAGCAATATAGGACTATTTAGCAGTCTGGATCATATGTATCACAGTGGCTCCGTGAGCCTGGTCGTTTCAGCCTTTTTTGGCGGCCTGCTGTTTTTTGCGGTATCCCTGTTTCTGGCAATGCTGGTCGTTTGGGTATTGTTTACCATTATCGGAAAGCATATACCTTTCCTTGGTATCTGCAATGTGACAGCGGTTGCCTACGTTCCTGTAATCGTGGCTACGGTATTTTCATTTATATGCTCCTTCAGCATATTTACCGCGATCATTGGAGGTCTTGTATCTATGGTGGCCAGCCTTGCCACAGTGCTTTTGCTTTACGGCGCTGTTACCCGGCTGAGTGAGCGCAGGGAACAGATGATCTGGCTTTATATAGCCGCTCAGACTGTACTTAAAATACTTACAGGCATCGTGGCCTTTGTTCTCGTGACCGCTATACTTATGGGAGCCCTCATGGTAAGTTCGTATCGGTATTGGTAATATTCAAACTTTAAATAATGAACATTCACAAAGCCGTACCAGAGATCAAAGTCCTGGTACGGCTTTGTGGCGGTTGTCACGACCCGGCTATTTTGGCGCTATTTTACACGTGTAAAGTGCATACTCCACTTTTGTAAAAATTTTTTGGCGAATACTGTCACAATTTGTCGCTTTAAGGTGTTTTATACCTGGAAGATTTTTAAAAGCAGACTTTTTTGCAGGTGGAGGGATGTTATGGATGATGGAGGGATGACTTCTTACGAGGATGAGCGCACCGCCTTTTTTTCGGAATTATTTCTTGCCTATTCCGGCAGGCTTCGGAGAAAGGCGTACAGCGTATTGAAGGATCACCATCGGGCAGAGGATGCGGTACAAATAACATTTGCGGCAATGTTCAGAAATTCGGATAAAGTAGACTTGGATATAAACAGTAAAAGGACGCAGAGATATCTTTATACAACATTACTTAATACAACTTATAACATTATCAGAGAGAATAAAAAGTATCAGTATGCCAATGCGAATCAAAGTGAAGATGATGGTTTTTTAGGTGCGGATACGGATGATCGTATATTTGAGCAGGTAAGCTATGGAGAATTATTGAATGAAATCCGCGCTCTGCCGCCATCCTATTCACAGGTGATGATATTATATTATGTTCATCAATACACATTTAAAGAAATTGGTGAACTACTTGAAATCAGTGAGCCGCTGGCGCGTCAGAGACTTCACCGTGCCAAAGCTAAATTACAGAAGCGGCTGAGCCGGTATTAAACCCATGAAAGAATCACCTTTTTTCAAAATTTTTTAACATTGTATTCACAGCAAAGACACAATTCGCTGATAATATAAAACCATAAAGAAAAACAAAGCAGTTTAATCATAGAAAGTGCCTGGAGCGCATCGCCGCAGCTTATGGAAAAATCGGTGGTCTGTCTGTACAGCAGAGCAGCTTCTGAGCACAATAAAAAGAAGAAAGGTGAGATATATGTATAACGAATTTGACAAAGAAAATCATGTTTCTGGTGGCAACGATCCGTCCGTAGAAAACATTCAGAATGGGGCACAGGAAAGTGCCGAATATAATAATGTGGCAGGCAGTGATCCTGCAGGTGATAACACAAACGCAAACAGCACTGCTGCAGGAAACGGGAGCAGCCAGTATCGCATGAAGTTCGGAAACGGCGAGAGCAGTGAGAATGTCGATGGTTATAACAATTACAGCGGTTCTTACAATGGCGGCTATTATGGAAATGGTTCCCAGAACCCCAACGGCAGCGGATATAATAACTACTATAATAATTATGGTACCGGCCCAAATCCCAATAATACGGGGAATGGATATTATAACCAAAACGAGTACAGCTACTATCAGCAGTCATCGCCACAGCAGCCGCACCGCCCGGTAAAGAAAAAGAAAAAAGGCGGAACTGGAAAGCAGTTTGCAAAGGTTGTATGCTTCGGTCTTGTCTTTGGCCTGATCGCAGGCGGCACCATGTGGGGCGTTAATGCTCTTGGAAACTTTGCCACAGGTAGTTCAAAAACAACAACCAATCAGGTGACAGAGCCAACCGATACGGATAGTAATTTCACACTCAATGTGGTAAAAACATCCTCCAAGGACGTGGAAACCTACGAAGCCAACGATGTTTCGGATATTGTGGAGCAGGTAAAACCGTCGGTTGTGGCTGTGGGCACAGTTGTTGAAAAGACTTCCCAGGACTTTTTCGGAAGAACCTATTCACAGGAAGGCGCCGGAGCCGGTTCGGGAATTATATTCAGTGAAAAGGATGGACTGCTTTACATTGTTACAAATAATCATGTGATTGAGGATTCCAAACAGATTTCCGTAACCTTCAATGATGGCTCCACAGCCGACGCTGTTATCAAAGGCTATGATCCCAGTGCCGATGTGGCCGTCCTCACTGTGGATATGAGCCAGCTCAGCCAGGAAACAAAGGACGCCATAAAGATTGCTGTTCTCGGTGATTCGGATGCGCTTAAGGAAGGTAATGGGGCCATTGCCATCGGTAATGCACTGGGCTACGGCCAGTCCACCACCACAGGTACGATCAGCGCAGTGAACCGTGAGGTACAGTTGACCGACGGAACGATGACATTGATCCAGACCGATGCGGCCATCAACCCTGGTAACAGCGGCGGTGCCCTGTTAAATACAAAAGGCGAGGTTATTGGTATCAATACCGTAAAATATTCCGAAACCAGCGTGGAAGGTATGGGCTATGCGATTCCTATCAACAGTGTGGTAGAAACAGTTAACGATATCATCAGTGGTAAGATCGTTAATAAGACCGATGAGAATACCGCAGTTCTTGGTATCCGGGGTGGTACGGTGGATTCCGCAAATTCCTATGGCGTACCTGCAGGCGTTTATGTCGCCGCCGTTATCCAGAATTCTGCTGCACAGTGGGCAGGTCTTCAGGCCGGCTATGTGATCACCGCCTTTAATGGTGAGGAGATCACGACGATGGAGCAGCTTCAGGAATTGATTGGCCAGTGTAATCCTGGTGACAATGTAAGTATAACAGTCCAGATACCCGATGAGAATAATGGATATACTCAGGAACAGACATTGACAACAGTATTAGGTTCTGCGGCAGATACGAATGGAAGTCAGTATAATAACAACTAAACGGGCTTTGTGTACGGTGAACTTTACAGATCACGGTAAGCAGACGGTCGAATAAAAATAAACAGATCCGGGCCGGAATCGGGAAGAAATCCCTGATTCCGGCCCGGACCTGTTTTATTACTTTGGGCGGTGTGGGAGAGGGAGGCCTGCTTTGAATGCCTGGGAACGACAATGCGCAGGGATTGTCGAGAACATAAATTGTAATTTATAAAATGATATTTTATTATTTTAATAGATTATTAAGTTGATTGTGGCGATTTAATCGACTATAATAAATGATGAGTAGTTAGACGCAGGAGGAAAAAACATGAGTGATGATAATAAAAAGGATGAGGTTATGGAAAAGACCTCAGATGATCATAAAGAAAAGGAGTATGAGGATATATGCTACGTCTGCCGCCGGCCGGAGAGCAAGGCGGGCAAGATGATCCATCTGCCTATGAACAACAGTATATGTATCTGCTCCGATTGTATGCAGAAAAGTCTGGATACAATGAACAACAGTAATTTCAACTATTCCGAAATGATGAACCAGATGAATCTTCAGGATCTGTTCGGTGGGCCCCTTGGAAATAACTTTATGCAGGACCCGGTACCAAAATCTCAGAAGATCAAGAAAAAGAAGCCCAAGGAAGAAGAGATGCCGATGATCGATCTGAAAAATATCCCGGCGCCGCACATTATCAAGTCTCAGTTGGATGATTACGTTATCGGCCAGGAATATGCCAAAAAGGTCATGTCTGTGGCTGTATACAATCATTATAAGCGGGTAGCCACCAATACCATGGACGATATTGAGATTGAAAAATCCAATATGCTTATGATTGGCCCCACCGGCAGCGGTAAAACCTACCTTGTGCGGACATTGGCCCGGCTCCTCAATGTACCTCTGGCCATCACAGACGCCACGTCTCTTACAGAAGCCGGCTATATCGGCGATGATATTGAGAGCGTCGTCTCAAAGCTGTTAGCCGCCGCGGATAATGATGTGGAGAAGGCGCAGCAGGGGATCATCTTTATTGATGAGATCGATAAGATCGCTAAAAAGAAAAATACGACCAGTCGCGATGTCAGTGGAGAATCGGTACAACAAGGGCTTTTAAAGCTTTTAGAGGGCAGTGATGTGGAAGTGCCTGTGGGTGCCAGCAGTAAAAACGCCATGGTGCCGCTGGTCACTGTAAATACCCGGAATATATTATTTATCTGCGGCGGCGCTTTTCCGGATTTGGAAAATATCATCAAGGAGCGTCTTAATAAAAAAAGCTCCATGGGCTTTGGCGCCGACCTGAATGATAAGTATGACAAGGTTCCCAATATTATGGACAAGGTGACCATCGAGGACCTGCGCGAGTTTGGGATGATTCCGGAATTTATTGGCCGTCTGCCCATTATATTTACACTCCAGGGTCTGACAAAGGAAATGCTGGTGGAGATTTTAAAAGAGCCGAAAAATGCTATTTTAAAGCAGTATCAAAAGCTGCTGTCACTGGATGAGGTGGATTTGAGGTTCGATGATGGCGCCATTGAAGCCATTGCCGAAAAGGCCATTGAAAAGAAAACCGGGGCCCGGGCGCTGCGCTCGATCATCGAGGAATTTATGCTGGATATTATGTATGAGATCCCCAAGGATGATAATATCGGCCGGGTGACCATTACCCGGGCTTATATTGAAAATACCGGTGGACCTTTGATCGAGATGCGGGGCGTGCGAGCGCTGGAAGCAAAATAACCCGGGCACGTTAAGATGGGCCGGGCTGTTACGCATATGGTCATAAGCCCGCGGAATTTACGTTTTTGTACGGTCAGAAACTGTGCACACTTGTCTGAAAGGTCACATAAAAAGTGACTGAAAATGAATAAAATATGGACCTGAAGGCATAAAGTAAGGTTAAGACTTAAATTTGGGTGATGCTATGCCCTCTTGCCGTGATCAGATCCTATCGGAAGGTTATGCCGACTACATTGTGGAGTACGGCAGTATTATTGAAAATGTTTACAATATATATCAAACGAGCTGTGTTCAGGTGATCAACGAGCGCTTTGCCGTATTCCATCAGCCGGTGGTATCTATGGGCGTTGCGGTCAATACCCTACCTTACAGTTCGATCCCCAAGCTGTTCGGGCTGATGGATACGTCATCCATGGATGGCTCGGGGATCACCCGGGTGCAAAATCAGCCGTATCTGAACCTTAAGGGGCAGGACGTGATCGTGGGGGTGATCGATACCGGTATTGACTACACACATCCGGCTTTCAGAAGCTCGGATGGAGCCACGAGAATTATCGCTTTGTGGGATCAGACCATTGAGTCCGGTGAGGACGATGCCGGGCGGGGAAATGGCATGGTAGATTATGGAACCATATATACCAGTGGGATGATCAATGAAGCCCTTTTATCCGATGATCCTGCGTCCATCGTTCCTTCTGTGGATACGGACGGTCATGGCACCTTTATGGCAGGAATCGCCGCCGGAAGTGAGGATTTGGCCAATGACTTTATCGGCGCAGCCCCCCGGGCGGATATCGCTGTGGTGAAGCTAAAGCCGGCCAAGGAATATTTGCGCAGGTATTATCTGATCCAGGATGATGTGCCTGCTTACCAGGAAAATGACATTATGACGGCGGTGGCCTACCTGCTTGAACTGTCCCGCCGTGAAAATAAGCCATTGTCGATCTGCATCGGTCTGGGTACTAATTCCGGAAACCACAGCGGTGGCGCCTATATCAGCCGCTATCTGGATATCATTGGCACCCTCAATGGCATCTGTATCTCCTGTGCGGCAGGGAATGAATCCAACCGGGGCTGTCATTATCTCGGGATCGTCGAGGCGAACACGCCGTATGTGGAGGTTGAACTGAGGGTGGGCGATGAGGGCGCCGGCTTTTCGATGGAGCTTTGGGGCGCGGCTCCGGAGATTTATTCAGTTGGCTTTGTATCGCCTGGCGGAGAAGTTATCGAACGGATTTCCCCAAGGCTTGGCAATACTTCGCGCTATGCCTTTGTGCTGGAGCCCACGGTCATATCGGTCACCCAGAAAATTGTAGAATCCTTATCCGGAGGACAGATGATCTTTTTCCGGTTTCAGGACCCGGTGCCAGGCATCTGGCGAATCCGTGTCTATGGAACGAACCTGCTCAACGGCACCTTTCATATGTGGCTGCCCATCCATGGCTTTATTGTAGAGGATACTTATTTTTTGCAGCCTCAGCCGGATATGACCGTAACGACGCCTGCGGATACGTGGGTAACACTGTCTGTAGGGGCTTATAACCATTATAATAACAGTATCTATCTTTATTCCAGCCGGGGCTTTACGCCCCAGGGGCTGGTCGTGCCGGATTTTTGTGCGCCGGGAGTAAATGTCTTTGGTCCTGGCCTGTCCGGCAGATATACGACCCGCAGCGGTACCAGTGTGGCCGCGGCTCATGCCTGCGGTGCGGCCGCTTTATTCCTGCAATGGTTTTTGTTTAACCGGGGGGGATATAATATATCTACGGTACAGATTCGTCAGTATCTGATCCGGGGCGCAAACCGCAAGCCGGACGTGATCTATCCAAGCCGTATTTGGGGTTATGGAACGCTGGACCTATACAATGCGTTTGAAATATTAATTACATCATAAAAAAGTCAGGAGGAATTACTATGTCATTATTTGATGAAATCCGAAAGAACGTTACAGATCTCACAGAAAATGTAGCCAAAAAATCTTCCACAGTGATTGAGACACAGAAAATGCGTATGCGCAAATCATCTCTTGAGAGTGATCTGAGGGATTATTATGTGCAGCTCGGGAAGCTTTATGAGAAGAAGCTGACAAAATCGGAGGAGACAGATGAGGAAGCGGCTTCAGCTCTTGAGAAGATTGCAGAGGCAAAAAAGGAGATAAGGAGCATCCAGGAGGCGCTCATAAAAGCCAGAGGTATGGTTCATTGTACGACCTGCGGTCAGGATGTTTCCAGAGAATTTGATTTCTGCCCGAAGTGCGGCGCCAAGCTGGAAAAGCCGGAACCGGAACCTGAAAAGGAGGTCATCTCCCCGGACGATGTCACTGTGGAGGGCGAGGGCGAAAGTAAAGCGACAGCAGAAGCCGCCGCAGATGCGCAGGACTGTGAAGCTGCCGATGTGTCAGATCCGGAGGAACCAGCCGGCGAAAATGCCGGTGCAACAGATCCGGCGGAACCCGGCGAAGCTGGCGGTGCATCAGAACCGGCGGAACCCGGCGAAAACGCTGATGCAACGGCAGGCGCGGCCGATGATATTTTTAAGGATTAATGCTGTGATGACGGTGTAACCGAATGTTACAGTTACTAAAATAATAAATGATTGAGGAAATGGACATGAAAAATAAGGATTCACAGGAATTGGAAAAAAAGCTGAAATATTCTTCTGAAAGTGCATGGGATATTTACAGCGGTAAACAAAACGAGAAAGTACAGAGCTTTTCAGAAAATTATAAAAAGTTTCTGGATGACGGAAAAACCGAGCGGGAATGTGTGACTGCCGCCGTGGCGCTTCTTGAAAAGGCGGGTTTTGTGGATGCCGGAAGTAAGGAAAGTCTGAGCGCCGGCGACCGGGTCTACCGCAACATCCGCAATAAAGGCCTTGTGGCTGCTGTTATGGGAACTGAGCCGGTGATCGATGGAATGAATATTCTTGGTGCTCACATCGACTCCCCGCATATCGATTTAAAGCCCATGCCTCTTTATGAGGATGCGGATATGGCGCTGATGAAAACCCACTATTATGGTGGTATTAAAAAGTATCAGTGGACTACGATCCCGCTGGCGCTCCACGGCGTTTTATATAACAGCGAAGGCGAAAAAATCAGCGTAAGCATTGGCGAAGCTGAGGAGGACCCGGTATTTACCATAAATGAGCTGCTTGTGCATTTAAGTCAGGAGCAGTTGACCCGCAAGGCTTCCGAGGCCATTAAGGGCGAGGAGCTAAATCTTCTTGTGGGCGGTATCCCTTATGAGGATAAGGATGTAAAAGAGCGGATAAAGCTTAACGTTTTAAAACTGCTTTTCGATAAATACCAGTTGACGGAGAAGGATTTCCTTACGGCGGAAATCGAACTTGTGCCGGCCCATAAGGCCAGAGACGTGGGCTTTGACCGTTCCTACATCGGTGCCTACGGCCAGGATGACCGGGTGTGCGCATACACAGCATTAGCCGCGCTGATGAAGGTTAAAAATCCGGCCCGCACATGTATCTGTCTGTTCTCCGATAAGGAGGAGGTAGGAAGCATCGGTAATTCCGGAGCCAAATCCGCGCTTTATGAAAATGCGCTCATGGAGCTGATCGTAAAGTCTAACGGTCAGTGCAGCCTGTGGGATTTCCGTTCCTGTCTGGATAATAGCCATATGCTGTCCTCCGATGTGACAGCGGCTTATGATCCCACCTATGCCAGTGCTTTTGATAAGAGCAATACGGCCTTTGCCGGACGGGGCGTCTGCCTGTTGAAATATACCGGTTCACGGGGAAAGAGCGGCTCCAATGATGCTCACAGTGAATTTTTCAATGAAGTGACCCGGATCTTTGAAAAGAACAGTATCCCATGGCAGACCGGCGAGCTGGGCCGTGTAGACTTGGGCGGCGGCGGAACCATAGCCGCGGACATGGCCAATAAGGGCATGAATGTGATCGACTGCGGTGTTCCGGTATTATCCATGCACGCACCCTTTGAGGTGACAAGCAAAGTGGATGTTTACTGTACCTATGAAGGATTTCTGGCATTTCTTAAAAAAATGAAGAAATGCTATGAATAAATAGTAACTAGAGGACAATGAGGTCCGGACTGCCGAATTTGCCGCGGTTCGGACCTGTTTTATTTATGCCTGGCTTCCGGGCGCACCGGACCTGTTTGGACCGGCGCCAGAGGGAGCGGCACACACAAGAGGAGCAGATTATGGATTCAATGAATCAGGGCCCGGGAAATCCGTTTAATAACGATAAATTCCGCGATGGCTCGAAAAAGGTTAAGAAGATGTTTAACAAGACAAAGTGGATCGTTGTTGCGGTTATTATCATCGCAGTGGTGGCTGTCCTTGGCCTGGACAGCACCTATCAGATCAAGGAGCAGGAGCAGGCTGTGGTGACCACCTTTGGTAAAGCCTCCGCAGTCACAACCTCCGGTCTGCATTTTAAAATTCCGCTGATCCAGCAGGTACATAAAGTAAACACAACGATCCAGGGCTTTGCTATTGGCTACACAGGAAATGATGAAAATTTAGCTGCGGATACCAATGAGGACGAGGCCGTGATGATCACCGCGGATTATAATTTTGTCAATGTGGATTTCTTTGTGGAATACCGGATCACTGAACCGGTGAAATATGTTTATTCTTCCAAGGACCCGGAGGTCATCCTGAAAAACATGGCTCAGAGCTGTATCCGTACAGTGATCGGCAGCTATGACGTGGACAGCGTCCTGACGACGGGAAAGAATGAGATCCAGGCGGCGATCAAGGAGATGATCACCCGCAAGCTTGAGCAGCAGGACATTGGCCTTCAGCTTGTTAATATAACGATACAGGATTCCGAACCGCCCACTCAGGAGATTATGATGGCGTTTAAGGCCGTGGAGACGGCTAAGCAGGGCAAGGATACAGCGCTTAACAATGCAAATAAGTATAAAAACGAGAAGCTTCCTGAGGCGGAAGCGGAGGCGGATCAGATCGTCAAGGAAGCCGAAGCCCAGAAACAGGAGCGTATTAACGAAGCCCAGGGTCAGGTGGCGCGATTTAATTCCATGTATGAGGAATATATAAAGAATCCGGATGTGACAAAGCGCCGTATGTTCTATGAAGCGATGGAGGATATATTACCCGGACTTGAGGTGATCATCGACGGTTCTGACGGCGTACAGAAAATATTGCCGCTGAAGCCATTTACATCCGACAGCTCCGATAGTACGGCGGCAGGCTCCGGGGAGAGCAGTGACCAGACATCCGGTACATCGGGAGTACCGGCGGCGTCCGGCAGCGGCACTGCGGGGCAGCCCGAGAGCGTGAGCAGCGATAATGGCGAGGATACCGGGGAAACGGCCGGTGATGCTAATGAAAACAATGACTGATTCCAGGAGGTACGTTAAATGAAAAAGAAAATTGTCGGGGCCATTGTGGCCGTCGTAGTCCTTGTGTGCCTCGCCTCATCGGTTTATGTGGCCGGGGAAAATGAATACAAGCTGGTGCGCCAGTTCGGAAAAGTAAATTATGTGGTCAGCGATGCAGGCCTGCATTTTAAAATCCCGTTTATCCAAAGTGCGGATACGCTGCCAAAGGAACTGCTGATCTATGATCTGGCAGCTTCCGATGTTATTACGAAAGATAAAAAGACCATGATTACGGACAGTTATGTACTGTGGCGGATCACGGACCCGCTGAAATTTGCCCAGAGCTTAAACAGCTCCATTGCCAGTGCGGAGAGCCGTATTAATACGGTCGTTTATAATTCCACGAAAAATGTGATCAGCAGTATGAATCAGGATGAGGTGATCACCAGCCGTGATGGCGAGCTGATGGCGGCGATTATGAATAATGTGGGCACAACCATGGAGCAGTACGGTATACAGCTTGTGTCTGTGGAGACGAAAAAGCTGGATCTGCCGGCGGATAATAAGGCGGCAGTTTATGAGCGTATGATTTCTGAGCGGGATAATATTGCCGCCACCTACACAGCCCAGGGAAGCTCTGAGGCTAAAGTGATCCGAAATACGACCGATAAGGATGTGGCGATCCAGCTTTCCGAGGCGCGCAAGCAGGCCGATATTTTAGTGGCCGAGGGCGAGGCGGAGTATATGCGTATTTTACAGGAGGCCTATGCCGATGAGAGCCGCACAGATTTTTACGCATTTGTGAGAAGTCTGGATGCGGCGAAGGCTTCGCTTGTGGGAGGAAATAAGACGCTGATTCTTTCCGCGGATTCACCGATCGCACAGATTTTTTATGGAAATTAAATTCGTATCTAATGTGGCGGCGCCTGCAAGTAACTTTTGCGGGCGCCGCCTTGTTGTTGGAAAATATATACGACCAATGTGATAATAATTTATTACTAAATTCCTGGGCCGAAAGTCAGCATTTTTTACGAAAATTCATTGAAAAGCTTTTTTTGATTGCTATTTCTGTGATAATATTTTATAATTGAAACAGATGGTAATAAAAAATTATTGGAAGATCGACGAATTTTTATGAAAGTGGGGATGGTTTTATGAGTAAGCGTTTGGAAAGCGGCAATCAGGATATCGGCGGTGGCCAGCCGGGGAGCGGCAGCCGGAGCGGGAAGGCTAAGGCGACGGTTTTTGATCTGAGGGGCGTGCCCTCGATGCGGCAGGCGGTGCCTTTGGCTTTGCAGCATGTGGTAGCGATGATCGTGGGGTGTGTGACGCCGGCGCTGATCATTTCCGGTGTGGCAAATCTGCCGGCTTCGGAGAAAGTGATTCTGGTACAGGCGGCGCTGGTGATCGCCGGTCTGGCTACGTTTCTGCAGTTATTTCCTATTGGGAAGTATTTGGGGTCCGGACTGCCGGTGATCATGGGCGTCAGCTTTGCCTATGTGCCCAGCCTGCAGGCCATTGCCGAAGGGTATGATATAGCCACGATCATGGGCGCTCAGATCGTGGGCGGCATTGTGGCCATCGTAATCGGTATTTTTGTGAAAAAGATACGGTATTTGTTTCCGCCTCTGATCACCGGTACCGTGGTGTTTACCATCGGTCTTTCTTTGTATCCCACGGCGATCAACTATATGGCCGGCGGAACGGGAAGTGAGAACTACGGTTCCTGGCAGAACTGGCTGGTGGCGATCATTACGCTGATCATCGTGACCGTTCTGAATCATTTCGCTAAGGGCATTTTGAAGCTGGCCTCGATTTTGATCGGTATTATATGCGGATACATTGTCTCGGCGTTTTTTGGAATGATCAGCTTTGCCAATGTGGCTGACGCCGGCATTTTCCAGCTCCCCCAGTTTTTCCACTTCGGAGTGACCTTTGAGATATCCTCCTGTGTGGCGATTGGCATTTTGTTTGCAATTAATTCCATTCAGGCCATCGGCGATTACTCGGCGACGACCATCGGCGGTATGAACCGGGAGCCGGAAAACCAGGAACTTCAGGGCGGTATTATCGGTTATGGCGTCAGCAATATTGTAGGGGCACTGTTTGGCGGTCTGCCCACAGCCACATACAGCCAGAACGTGGGTATTGTGGCGACGACAAAGGTAATTAACCGCTGTGTGCTTGGTCTGGCGGCCGGAATCATACTGGTGGCCGGATTAGTGCCCAAGTTTTCAGCGCTGTTGACGACGATCCCCCAGTGCGTGCTGGGCGGTGCCACGGTATCTGTGTTTGCATCCATCGCCATGACCGGGATGAAGCTTGTGGTTTCACAGCCGCTGAGTTATCGCAACACATCTATTGTCGGTCTGGCAGCGGCACTGGGCATGGGTATTTCTCAGGCCAGCGCGGCATTGTCCACATTTCCTCAGTGGGTGACGACAATTTTTGGAAAGTCTCCGGTGGTGATTGCAACGCTGGTGGCCGTGCTTTTAAATATTATTTTGCCAAAGGATAAGGAATAGGAGGCGCTGGAGATGAATAAATATCTGGAACCTTATGTACCTATGATGGATTTTCTTGCGGCTTTTCTTGGAAAAAGTACGGAGATCGTGCTCCATGACCTGACGGACTGGCATTGCTCGGTGGTAGCTATCCGCAATGGCCATATCAGCGGGCGGGAGGTTGGGTCGCCGGTGACGGACCTGGCCCTGCAGGTTCTCAATGAGGCCAGATATAAGGATGTGCCTTATATCAGCGGCTATCAGAGCCGGGCCAGGAACGGCCATGTGCTTAAATCGGCCACGTATTTTATCCATGATAATCACGGCAATATCGTGGGGATGATGTGTCTTAATACGGACTGTCAGAATATGGTCATGGCCAGGGATCTGATGACAGAGCTGATCGATGCGATGAATATTCCTGAGGAGACCGGCGAGGTGACGGAGACGTTTAATGTGAATGTGATGGATCTGATCGCATCTAATTTTGAGAAGGTCTATCCGGATGTGAGCGTGAAGCCTCAGGAGCTGGGGCAGAAGGAGAAGCTGGATATTGTGGCTCAGCTTTCGGAAATGGGAACATTTCTTATGAAGGGGGCTGTGGGGTATGTGGCGGAGCGGCTGGAGGTCTCGGTGCCTACGATCTATCGATATTTGAATTTAGTAAAAAAATGAAGCTGGAGCCGGTCATTATCGTGAACGGAGATCCAAGGCAAACCCAAGGAGTGTCGGGCTTGCCTTGAACCTCCGTGGATCGTAATGGCCGGTTAATTAATAAAGGAGAAATTGTATGTATTACTGTGTTTTAACTGGTGGTAAAAGCCGCCGTATGGGGCAGGATAAAGCTTTTTTGAATATGGGCGGAAGGTATGTTGTGGAGGTGCTGATTGAGAGGTTTATGGGGGAGGGGCGCAAGCTTTGTCTGTCGTCGGCTGATGGCGATTTGTCGGCAAGGCTGATACATTTGCCAGATAATATGACGCATCTGCCGGGAGAGCCGATGCATCTGCAAAATAAGATGACGTATCGATCCGGCGGCCTGACGGAGGTGGCGGATATTGTACGGGGAGCCGGGCCTATGGGGGGGATTTATTCGCTGCTTAAAGTGCTCGGGGAGGATGTGTTTGTCATGGCCACGGATATGCCCTTTGCGGATGTGCGGCTGGCCGAATTGATCATTGCGGCGGCCAGCGGTGAAATGAAAACCTGCTCGCAGGATAGTGGCAGGCCCGGTCCGGCGGACCTGTGCTTATTGGAGTGGGAAAGCGGGCGGCTGGAACCATTGTTTGGATTTTATTCTCTGGCCTGTCTAAAGCCTATGGAAGCGATGCTTGCACAGGGAAATTACCGCCTGTCGTCGCTGGCGGATCGTGTGCATGTGCGGCGCATCCCGGAGACGGCCCTTGCAAAGGCCTATGGCGCTGGCTGGGAGCGGGCGCTTTTTAATATGAATACGCCCGAAGATTACGTTCGGGCGATGGAAATCCTTCATCAATAGTGAAACAATAAACTATTTTTTAAAAATAATACTTGATTTAGTTGCAGAAGTGTGACATAATTATAAAAAAGTATGTAACATTATTGTAATAAATGGAGGATGGAGAAGCAGATGAAAAAGATAGTTTATTTGTTGGCAGCAGTGCTTCTGTCCGTTGAAATCGTAGGCGCAGCCGTACCGATGAAGACGTATGCAGCTACAACGGGAACAGTAAATACTTCCGCTCTGAATGTCCGATCCGGCGCGTCCACAGGACATTCGCGCATCGGCCTGATCTACCAGGGCGACACCGTAACGATTCTCGGTTCCAGCGGCAATTGGTATCAGATCAGTGCCAACATCAACGGAACGACAAAAACCGGTTATGTCTATAAGGACTATATCAAGGTCAACAGCGGGAGCACCACAGGCGGGGGCACCTCGGGCGGCAGCGGTTCCACAACCAGCGGCAGCGGTACCGGAAAGGTGAACGTCAGCGGACTGAATGTCCGTTCCGGCCCGTCCACCAGTTCCAGTATACTTGGCTCGATTTCCAGCGGAACAACAGTGACGATTTTGGAATCCAGCGGCCAGTGGTATAAAATTTCCGTAAATCTTTACGGGAATACGGTGACTGCCTATGTTTTTGCCCAGTACATCACCCGTACATCAGACGGCGGCTCCGGTGGGAGTACAGGAAACAGCGGCGGTTCCACCAGCGGGGGAAGCTCCGGCACTGTGACTTCGGGAAGCAAGGGCAAGGTAAATACAAGTGCATTAAATGTCCGTACAGGTGCCTCCACAAGCGCATCCCGTATCGGCTGCATTTATTTGAATGAAGAAGTAACGATCCTGGCAAAAAGCGGCGACTGGTATCAGGTAACTGCCACTGTCAACGGAAGAAGCCAGAATGGCTACGTATCGGCTCAATACATAACGATCACTTCCACGGGAAGCACCGGCTCCGGAAATTCCGGCGGAGGAAGTAACGGCTCTGGAAATGAAGGCGGGGGCAGCACCGGCGGCACGACGACACAGGCCAAGGGTACAGTCAACGACGGCCCGTTAAATATCCGCTCCGGCGCATCCACAGGTCATTCGATCCTCGGCTATGTAAATAAGGGAACTGTTTTGCAGATCCTTTCCACTGAGGGTGAATGGTTTAAAGTATCTGTTAATATTTCCGGCCGTACAGTGACCGGCTATGCATTTGCAAAATATGTGACAAAAACCGATGACGGCGGAAACAGCTCCGGCGGTAGCTCCTCCGGAGGAAACTCATCCGGCGGTACAACCACACCGAGCGAGTCCACCGGTATCGTCAATGACGGTCCGTTAAATGTCCGCTCCGGGCCCTCAACAGGCACATCGGTCCTTGGTTATCTCTCCAAGGGCGCCAGTGTGAAAATCCTAGCCACAGAGGGCAGTTGGTATAAGGTTTCCGTAGTTATTGGCGGAAAGACCGTGACCGGTTACGTTTTCGCACAGTATGTGACTGTCAGCAGCGGCTCAGGTAATGAGGGCGGCGGCTCCGGCAATACAGGCGGTTCAGGAAATGAGGGTGGTGGCTCCGGCACGACCGATCCAAGCTTTGAGCAGCAGATCGCAGCCTTCCCGGAATCCTACAAGGCATCCCTTCGGGCGCTCCACGAAAAATACCCCAATTGGGTATTTAAGGCAGTAAATACCGGCCTTGACTGGAATGAAGTTATTTCCAAGGAGAACGTGGTTGCAATCAATGTTATCCAGACAGCCATCAACGCCAATACAGACTATGGCAAGCTTTCCACCATGGAGGGCGCTTACGACTGGGCAACAGATAAATACACACTTTGTGATGCGGGCGGCTTCTATACCGTATCCAAGGAAGTGCTTGAGTACTATATGGACCCGCGGAATATGTTCGATGAAAAGAATATTTTCCAGTTTGAATCCCATGCCTATGATTCTTCCCAGAAGAAGGAAGTGGTTCAGGGTATATTAAATGGCACCTTTATGAAAGGCAATTATACTTATGGTTCCGTGACGAAAAACTATGCGGATACATTTATGGAAGCCGGACAGACCCACGGTGTCAGCCCGTATTTCCTCGCAGCCAGAAGCCGCCAGGAGGTGGGTGTAAATGGCAGCGGTTCCGTATCCGGTAATTACGGTAGCTATGCCGGCTATTACAATTACTTTAACATTGGCGCCAACGCAGGTTCAGACCCGATTGCCAACGGCCTTAACTATGCCAAGGGTGGCAGCGATGGTAAGAACACCAGCTACGGCAGACCGTGGACAAACCCATACAAGGCCATCATGGGCGGCGCGGATTTCCTCGGCGCATCCTATATCCGTATTGGACAGAACACGAACTATTTCCAGAAGTTCAATGTGGTTTATCATCAGGCATTGTACAAGCACCAGTATATGAGCGCCATCATTGCACCGAGCAGCGAGGCGTCCACGGTATACAATTCCTATAAAAACCTGGGCGTGTTGAATCAGGCGTTTGTATTCTACATTCCGGTTTATAACAATATGCCGTCAAGTAAGTGCCAGCTTCCTGGCTTTGCCGGCAATCCGAACAGCTACTTAAAGTCGCTGAGTGTGACCGGCGGCGGACAGAATTTGTTGCTGACACCGACATTTAAGTATAACACGACGACCTACGATATCGTTGTGGGCAGCAATGTCAGCCAGGTAAATATCAGCGGAAGCTCTGTGAGCGCATATGCCAAGGGCATTTCCGGCACAGGTACATATAATCTTAACCCGGGCATGAATACCTTTAAGGTGACATGTACGGCGGGGAATGGAACGACGACAACCTACACACTGAATATC
Source organism: Lachnospiraceae bacterium (assembly GCA_902363555.1). Lineage (GTDB taxonomy): Bacteria > Bacillota > Clostridia > Lachnospirales > Lachnospiraceae > Catenibacillus. The sequence continues at coordinate 218,467 of CABJAM010000006.1, forward strand.
AGCCGTGCCCAATAATTAACAGGAGGAGTGATTTATGAAAAAGAAGATCGCAGTTGCAGCCTGCCTTGTATGTGCAATTGTCTGCGGTGTTATTGTCTCAGGTATGACATCCAAGGCCAGCAGCGCCAATATCTCCATTGGGGTGGACAATTCCACCGTAAAAAAGGAACAGGAATTTACGGTGAAGGTCAACGTATCCAGTGATGCGGCGATGCAGAATATTGATACGATGCTCTCTTATGATCCCGAGGTACTGGAATTTGTATCCAGCGACAGCAGTGCTGTGGCCGGAGCTTCCGGAATGATCCACATTATGGAAGAGTTTTTGGACCCCGTGGGCGACATTACCTATAATCTTACATTTAAGGCTCTGGAGGTGGGCAATTCCAGCCTCCAGGTTTCAGAAACCTTTATTTCCGAGGCGGAAACCTTTAATGTGGTGCCTGTATCCTCCGATGCTGTGAGCATGGAGGTGATCACCAATCGCCAGGAATCCACAGAAACACGCCTTGGCGAATTGCTGGTAGCTCCGGGAACTATGAATGAAACCTTTGATCCGGATGTGTATGAGTATACTGTGGATGTGGCTTATGAGGACGAGGCTGTGGCCGTCAGCGCCATCCCTATGGATGAAAATGCCGTAGTTACTATGGAAAAGGCTGATACATTAAGCTTTGGTGCCAATACGATCGTGATCACAGTGACCGCGCCTTCCGGCAATGTAGGTACCTACACCATTACTGTGAACCGCTCCGATGTACCGGAGTCTCAAAGCGAGACCGAAGAATCTCAGAGTGAACCGGAAGAGTCTCAGAGTATGTCCGAGACGGTGCCGCCAAGCGATGTACCGGAAACGCAGGAGACTTCACCGGAGAGCGTTGATGCCGGGGAAAGCACCAGTCAGAGTACAGAGTCCGTGGATAATACTGCAGACAGCACCGATGGCGGAGCTGCCATGGAGGATATTCCACAGACTGTTTCAGGAAATGTACAGTAACTGTAACAGCGAAGCAGTCTCAGAGTACGGATTAAGATTTTAATTAAATAACGTTTATTTCAGGAAAAGCATCTTAGATTATAAATAAGATGCTTTTCTCATAGGAGGAATAGGATGTTTGATGAAAAACTGCAATATAAAATGACGCTCCGGTTGTTTACGGATGAAAAGGCATTCGGGCCGGGAATCGCCAGGCTGCTCCGGCTGACCGATGAGACACATTCCCTCAATAAGGCGGCGGCAGCCATGGGGATGGCTTACAGTAAGGCCTGGAAGATACTCAATGAATCGGAGGATGCTCTGGGCTTTAAGCTGCTGGAGCGCCACGCCGGCGGCAGCGGGGGCGGGGGAGCTGCGCTGACCGACCAGGGCAGACAACTTCTTGTGTGTTATGAAAGCTTCCTGGAGGAAGCAGCAGCGTCGGTTGACCGGATTTTTGAAAAATACTTTAAAGCGTGATCTGGTATGCGAAGCAAATGCGCATACCTGTCTGAATGGTTACATACAATATTCTAAGAGCAAAGTTATCCGGATGATTTTATGGAAAAGAATATATGGAAACGTATGATCTTATTGATTCTATTGGCCCTGATCCTGAGTATATCCTATCAATTTTTTGTTGCCGGCTCCAGGTTTCATCTAAAAGCCGGCAATAGCCATGTTATGGCGGAAGGCTCCGGCGCGGAAAACGCGGAAATCCCCGGAGGTGGAAGCTCGGCGCCGGAGAGTTCCGGGGTTCCTGCGGACGGAGGCGCGTCGCAGCCGAAATATATTGCCATAACCTTTGATGATGGGCCGAAGCAGGGAACGACAGATGTGCTTCTGGATGGATTAAAAGAACGGGGGGTAAAAGCCACGTTCTTTATTATTGGGCAGCAGGTGGAGGGAAATGAGGAGATTATCCGGCAAATGGCTGAGGACGGCCATCTGGTGGGCAATCATACCTTTAACCATGTAAATCTGGCAAAGCTTTCCTCCACGGACGGAGCGAAAGAGCTTGCGGAATGCTTTGGCGAGCTCCAGTCTCTGACCGGGCAGGAGGACTGCCTTGTGCGGCCGCCCTACGGGGAGGTCAGTGATACGCTGAAAAAGAACATCGACTGTCCGATCGTGCTCTGGTCGGTGGATACCCGGGACTGGACCGGAAAAAGCGCGGGGGATATCGCCGATTATATTGTGGCTACGGCAAAGACCGGGGATATCATCCTGCTCCACGATATTTATAAGGACAGTGTACAGGGCGCGCTGATGGCCATTGACACCATGCAAAAAAACGGATATACTTTTGTCACGGTAACTGAGCTGTTTGAAAAAAACGGCATTTCCATGGAATCCGGAAAAGTATACAGAAAAACGTATTGACAGCCCAGCAAAATGTCCTGCCGGCGTAACAGTTCAGCCATTTTTAACGGTTACCCGCCGGGCGGAGGTCCGGGCTGTTGATCATAGATTTAGGAGGATATAAAGATGCCAAAGATTGGTTCCCATATCGGGATGAGTGGTAAGGAAATGTTTTTGGGCTCCGCCAGGGAGGCGGTGGCCTTTGGTGAGGATACATTTATGATTTATACCGGTGCGCCTCAGAATACGCGCCGCAAGGATATCAGCGAATTGAATATCGATGCCGGATGGGAATACTTAAAAGCCCACGGCATCTATGACTTTGTGATCCATGCCCCCTATATTATTAATCTGGGAAACTCTGTTAAGCCGGAGACATTTACGCTGGCTGTGGAGTTTCTGGCAAAGGAGCTGGAGCGGACAAAAGCTATGGGCAGCAGTGTGCTCGTGCTCCATCCCGGCGCCCACGTCGGTGAGGGCGTGGACGCTGGTCTGAAAAAGATCGTCGAGGGTCTGAATGAAGTGATGACTAAAGATATGGGCGTGTATATCGCACTGGAGACCATGGCCGGCAAGGGCAGCGAGATTGGCAGAAGCTTTGAGGAGCTGGCGGCCATCTACGATGGGGTCCGGGAAAATCAGTGGCTGCGGGTGTGCTTTGATACATGCCATACAAGCGATGCGGGCTATGATATTATCCATGATTTTGACGGCGTGATGGACCGGTTTGACCAGGTGATCGGCAAAGATCAGATCGCCGTATTTCATATTAACGACAGCAAAAATGCGCCGGGGGCTGGTAAAGACCGCCATGCCAATATCGGCTATGGGAATATCGGATTTGACGCCCTGTCCTACATCGTCCATCACAAGGACTTCGAGGCTGTGCCCAAGATTTTGGAGACGCCGTATATTCCTGACCCGGAGGATAAGAAAAAATCCTACGCACCTTATAAATACGAGATCGAAATGCTGCGAAATAAACAATTCGACGATTATATATCCAGAATTATCCATTGAACAACAGTTAAGACAGGCCTGTGCATTTACTGCACAGGCCGTATGAAAACGTAAATTTTGCGGGCATAGAGCCCTCTGATCGGTTCCATTATTTTTGCGTAAATACCGGATCGTCGGGATAACCGCCGGTGATTTTCTGGATGCCCCGCTGGATGGCGTCCTTGGAGTTTTTCCAGTCGGCGTCGTGGTTGCGATAGTCGTATTTGTCCACAAACCACGATATATCGTCCTCCAGCCGTTTCATATTCGTTTCCATGAGATTAAAAAGGACCGGATAAATCTGCTCTTTTTCTTTGGTGGAGAGCTTCTTTTCCGCGTATTCCATCAAATCTCCGAAATGGTGGAGGCAGAAGCCCTTGCCAGCCTCAACCTTCTGGAAAAATTCCCTGTCGCTTACAAGCAGGTTAAAAAACGTATCCAGGTAACGGGGATATTTTTCTTTGAAGTGGTCGCATACGTAACAACTGTCCTCCCGGGCCTGAACCCACTGGCCCAGAGGGCTTTCTTTTTTTGTGCCGGCGGCGTCGGCTTTCTTTATACGGGAAAATGCGCCGGTCTTTTTGGGGGTAAAGCTTTCAAGCTGTTTATGCAGATCCACGTTCAGCTTCTGGTAATAGGTGTGCAGCATCAGCGCTGTACCCAGCTTATTTCCATAGTCGTAGATCATCTTGTGGTGATGCCGGCAAAAGCCCAGCTTGTCGGTCTGCTCCCGGATATCGTCCTCCATGTAGGCCGGGCCCATAATAAAGGAAATGGCTTCCTGCTCCAGCTTGCGTTCCAGGTAGCAGAAAAGACATTCATCGTTGGCGTTTACCGCATCGGTTACGGGGATCGTATATATGGTTTCTTTCATGCTGTGGCTCCTTTTTTATTTTGTCGGGAAACTGCCCGCGCTTTTTTTGTCAGGGATTTCCAGCGGAAATCCCTGACCTGCCTGCGCTCAGCGCGAGTTCTCTTTATTATTATACATTTCGGCTTCACTTTAGTAAAGAGAAGTGTCAAAAAATATTGGCTATTTTGTGGAAATATGTTATGATATTATACAAAAGAAATTTTGAATGCCTGCCGCCAGAAAACCGGTGGATTTAAAGGCATTCGTACAGATAGGAGAAATTCAGAATGAGAGACGAAACGAAATGCCTTCGCTCCGGATATACGCCGGCCAACGGCGCTCCCGGGGTTATGCCCATTGTACAGAGTACGACCTATGTATTTGATTCCACAGAACATATCGGTGATTTATTTAATATGCCCACAGAACATATGTATTCCCGTTTTTCCAACCCGACCACAGAGGTGGTGGAGAAAAAGATCGCTGATCTGGAAGGCGGCGTGGGCGCCATGTGTACGTCCTCCGGCCAGGCTGCCAATCTGTTTGCTGTGCTGAATCTTTGCAAGGCCGGCGACAGTATCATCAGTGTGCCGGATATTTACGGCGGCACGGTCAATCTGTTTTCTGCGACTTTAAAACGGCTTGGTATCGAATGCATATTTGTGGACAGCAATGCCGATGAGGAGACGATCCAGAAAGCTTTTAAGCCAAACACAAAGGCAGTCTTTGGCGAAACACTGGCAAATCCTGCGCTGGTCGTATTCGATATTGAGCGCTGGGCGGATATTGCCCATAAAAATAACGTACCTCTAATCGTGGATAATACATTTGCGACGCCGTTTTTATGCAAGCCCATTGAGTTCGGCGCGGACATTGTGACTCATTCCACCACAAAATATATGGACGGCCATGCCCTTCAGGTGGGCGGCGTGATCGTAGACAGCGGTAAGTTTAACTGGGCCAATGGAAAATTCCCAGAGTTTACCGAACCGGATGAAACGTATCACGGCGTTGTCTATACAAAGGATTTCGGCGCCATGGCCTATATCATCAAGGCCAGGATGCAGTTGATGAGAGATTTTGGCGCCTACCCGGCCGCACACTCTTCATTCCTGTTAAATATCGGTCTGGAGACGCTGCCGGTGCGTATGGAGCGTTATTGCCAGAATGCCTTAAAGGTGGCTCAATTTTTTAAAGCATCTGATAAGATTGAGGCAGTGAAATATCCGGGCCTTGAGAGTGATCCGGACCATGAGCGGGCGATGAAGTATCTGCCTAAAGGAACCTCCGGCGTTATATCCATCGTGATCAAGGGCGGCAGAAATAAAGCGATCCAGTTTATGGACGCTCTTAAAATGTGTTCCAACGAAGTTCACGTAGCTGACATAAGAACCTGCGTCCTTCATCCGGCCAGCGCTACCCACCGTCAGCTCACGGACGAGCAGCTTGTGGCCGCCGGTGTCGTTCCTGGAATGGTCCGCGTCTCCGTAGGCCTTGAAAATGTGGAGGATATAATCGAAGACTTAAAACAGAGTCTTGACCAGCTTTGATCCAAAGCCCCCTGTCCTGAAAAGAGGGAGCCGGTTAAGGAAACTTTTTAATTTTGTGATAAGCAGCGTAATGGAGGCAATCTACACCTAAAAACGAAAAGGTGGGAATTGGAGATAAATATAAAAGCGCGTGCCTTCGGACACGCGCTTTTATGGATAGATTTAAATTAAAAATCTTTTCAATAAGCGAGTCAATTCTATGACATCAATTGGCTTTGCTATATGGGCATTCATACCGCACTCCAGACAATGCTGTATATCATCAGAAAAAGCATCTGCGCTCATAGCTATAATTGGAACAGATAGGGCATTAGGATGATTCAGTCCACGGATAGCTTTTGTAGCCTCATACCCTGTCATATGCGGCATCCGTATATCCATAAGAATGGCATCGTAATATCCCTCTGGTGATCTTTGGAACTTGTCCAGACAGATTTGGCCATCTTCTGCCCAATCCAGTTCCACGCCTAACTCGGAAAGTAATTCTTTAGCAACTTCCCAGTTTAGTTCATTATCCTCAGCAAGCAGAATACGACGTCCGGATAGATCGATATTGTGGTTCAATGTCTGATCATTTTCTGTTTCAGCGCCCATATACTGACGCAAAGCATGATACAGAGTGGATTTAAAAAGGGGTTTGGAAATAAAACCACTAATACCTGCTTCACGAGCTTCCGCTTCAAATTCACTCCAATCATATGCAGAAATCAGCAAAATCGGAACTTCATCTCCTAAATTACGTCGGATTTCCTTTGCAACCTGAATCCCATTCATACCTGGCAGTTTCCAGTCTAATAGAATAATTTGATAATCATCTCTCTTTTTATGGTGTTGAATTACCAAATCTATTGCTTTTTCTCCACTTAATGTCCATTCTGCTTTTATTCCGATAGATTTTAGTGCGTCCGTTGCTGTCTCACATAACAATTCGTCATCATCAACCACCAGCATATTCCACGAGGGAAGAACCATATCCATCTCCTCGGCAACCGCTTTTTCAAAATCAAAGCTGAGAAAGAACTCGGTGCCTTTATCAAGTTCACTTTTTATATCGATGGTTCCCTCCATCGCGTCCACAATGTACTTAGTAATCGCCATTCCCAAACCGGCACCCTCAGTTTTATGTATTCTGGCTCCATCCGCACGGCTATAGGATTCATATATCTTTTTCAGGAAATCTGGCGACATACCAATTCCGTTATCCTTAACTTTAATATGAATTCGGATATAGTTTTCTCCTTTCGGAGATTTTTGTTCAGAGAGGGATAATAGTATCGAACCTCCCTCCGGTGTATACTTTGTTGCGTTCGATAAAAGGTTTAACAAAACCTGATTCAGGCGTACTCCATCGCACCACACATTTTCGGTTAAGATATTTTCAACATGTATGTTAAAGGTTTGCTTTTTTGTCTTAACCTGTGGTTGCATAATATTAACGATTCCTTCAACAACTTCCTTTAATGAAATTTGCTCTGTTGTTAAAGTTAATTTCCCGCTTTCAATTTTAGACATATCCAAAACATCATTGATCAGCCCTAATAGATGTTTACTTGATAATGTAATTTTTCTAAGACAGTTCTGTACCTGTTTCCGGTCATCTATGTGAGCTGTGGCAATCGCGGTCATGCCTACGATTGCATTCATGGGTGTACGGATATCGTGGCTCATATTTGCTAAAAATTCGCTTTTGGCTTTGTTCGCTTCAAGAGCCGCCTGCCGGGCCTTCTCCAATTCATGCACCTGAGAACGGGTTATGGAGAAATACCGAAGAAAAATCAATGTTAGGATAATCAAAACAGAAGCACAAGACAATAATGTCATAAACATACGCTGGCTGCTCAGATTGTTTATGGAATTGTCCAATATACCATAAGGCATTACCGATACTAAATACCACTCAGAACAGGGTAATGATATTCCGTATATTTGCCGTTCCTCACCATTCACTTCAAGTGTTGTGGTAAATTCTTTATGGTTTTTTAGTGCAGCACCAAATTCTTTAACTGAATTTTCTACAGATAACTCCTTGGCCGTAGAATCAAGCTGCTTTTGTAGTTGTTCAAAGAAATGACACAACTCCGTGTTAGAGTTCTGTATTACAAAACTACCGTCTGGCCTGATGATATGATAATACATTAACTGCCCGTCATTTGCTGAGAAAAGGAAGTCGGTAACATATTCCAGAGGAACAGCTGCGATCAGGCCTGTGCTCTTATCGCCATTGTTCATCGGATAAGCAGCGTCAACGCCAAACAATACCACCTCATTTCCAGAAAAATCAACACCTACAGCGACTCGTTGTTCTCCATGTAATAATGCTTCTACAAAAGGTTCTGGATTAAGTGGCTGTATGGATTCTCCATAAAGTGTCTGAAACTCTCCCTCGACAGAACAAAGCGCTAAATAGTCAAATCCCCTAACCTGCGCCCTGAAGATGAGTTCCTCATATAGAGTCTCCTTATCCTGGTTATCTGTTGAAACAACAGAAACAACGCCGCTGACCTGATTAAAACGCAGTTTAATCACAGTTTCAAAGTGTCTGGACATCTCTTTATTCATTCCAGACATATAAATATTTCCAATTTCATAAACGGCATGTTTACTTTTTCGGTTCATATAGATTCCGAGCAGACTGAAAATAATAATACTAAATATTAATAGTCCAATGAAACTGTATATCAGGAAACGTGTTGTAGAATCCTTGGTTTTACTATTTCTCATTGTTGTTATTCCTCCCTGTAATTCTTAAAATCTTTAATAACATTGATGGTTTCATAGTAATCCTTTGATAATTTCGGCATCATATCGACAGCCTTATTCCAAGCGTTTTCTTTTAATGCGTTAGTTACCAAACTACTGCTTTCAAATAATCTGGTAAAAGAAAGATTCTGACAAATTCCTTTGAGTGTATGAACGGCTCTTAGGGCCTCTTCATAGTCCTTATTCTCCATAGACGCTTCAAACAAATGAAAACTTTTATCGTCCAGGAATTTATACATAAATTTCTGAACGATTTGCTCACGGCGCAGTCTACCCAGCACTTCATCAAAATCGCCGCCAAATTTTATATAACAATCTTTTAGATTCATAATCACAATTCCTCCTTTTTAAATGCTGTCTGCTCTGCCTACCATCTCGTTCAGAAAACAAATGGTTACCTGATTTTTTTGCTTTTTTGATTGATACATCATATTGTCTGCAACTTTGAACAGTTTTTTTGCAGTTCCGCTTCCATATGCTCCACCTATGCTTACAGACATATGTAGTTCGGGATGTTCATCAATTATCAGACCATCAACAGAACGCCTGATTCTCTCCAGTTTTTTCTCAAATGTCTCTTGGGGTATACCGAAAAAGATGATTACAAATTCATCGCCGCCATAACGGATAACTGCATCTGTTTTTCGCACACAGGATAAAACAGTTTGTGCAATGCTCTGCAATGCGATATCGCCAACAGCATGGCCATAATTATCATTGATGTACTTAAAATTATCCACATCTATTACGACCATTGCCTGAATATCATCTGCGCCTTGAAAATGCTCGTCATAATAGCGGCGATTATAAATACTGGTCAAGGAATCAATATATAATAATTGCAGTTGCTGCTGTTTGCGAGACAAGACGGTGTATTTTTCATAAGAAAACAGCCTATCGTAGTCTATTTTATTTCTTATATCCTGAATATTTTTAGCCTCTTGTTCCTGAGAGGCATCCACTAGTTCGTTTTCAAGTGTATCGGCAATTTCTTGCAGACATAGTAAAAGAGTAGGATTAAATGCACCGCATTGTCCTTCTAAAATCATTTTTAAAGCTTCTTCATGTGAATAAGCTTTCTTATAGCAGCGCTCACTGGTCAAGGCATCGTATACATCAGCCAGCGCAACCACTTGAGCGGCTATGGGAATTTCGTCTCCCTTTAATCCATCCGGGTAACCATTGCCATCATACCTTTCGTGGTGCCATCGGCAGATCTCAGAAGCCACTTTGACAAGCGGATCTTCCTGCTGTTCTATGGGCAGGTCTAACAGCATGTTAGCACCGATTACTGAGTGCGTTTTTATCACTTCAAATTCCTCTGTCGTAAGTCGGCTGGGTTTATTTAATATTGCATCTGAAATTGAGATTTTCCCAATATCATGCAGCGCTGAAGCAGTGCTGATCAAAGAAATATCTGCTTTAGACAAAGGATATTGATCTGTCAGCTGAACTAACTGCTTCAGCAAATATTTTGTAATCGTATTAACATGCAGTATATGTAGGCCGCTCTCTCCATTACGAAATTCCACAATATGAGACAAAATTGAGAGCATCAGCTTATTATTCTTTTCCTGCTCGTGAAATTGTTCTGCAATAATTTTTTCAAGGCGCTGCTGCCTTGCGTATAAAAACATCGTATTAGAAATTCGACGCTGGACAATGGTTGAATCAAAAGGTCGGCTGATATAGTCAAAAGCCCCCAAGTCATAGGCCCTCTTTATATTAGCAGGAGTGTCATCAGCAGAAATCATAATAACAGCGAAGGTGTCATTCCAATGGTATTTGTTTATGTAAGCTAATACTTCAAATCCGTCCATTTCAGGCATCATAATGTCCAGAAGCAAAAGGGAGAAATCTGCTCTTTGCTTTGAAAGGAGAGAAATTGCTTCTACACCATTCTCAGCCTCTACCACATCATATTGCTCTTCCAAAATATCCACCAAAAGAGCTCGATTCATCTCTGAATCGTCCACAATTAAAATTTTTTGTTTATCCATGATACTTAAACTCTTTCCTATTGATTTACATTTTCATTATAAATGTCATCCATATATACTGGCAATATCCATATTGGTAAGGTGTGCAAATAGGTAAGTGTTTTTTTATACTGACAAAATAGGTTCACCATGATATAATCAAGCAGATAGGAGGCAAGTTATGAAACCACAAGAGACAAAATTTGAATTTGTATATAATGAAATTAAGCAGTGTATTTTAGATGGACAGATACCTCATGGAAATGCCTTGCCATCTTCAAGGATGTATTGCGAACAATTCCATGTTAGCAGATATACGATTAACCGTGTTTTCGAAGCATTGAGGGCGGAAGGACTGATTGATATTCAGCCTCGCCTTGCGCCGATTGTTATTTCAACAAAAGATACCTGTAATTCATCAAGCACTGTTTTTGAGATTCTAAAACAAAAGGAATGTATTTTACAGGTATATCAAACTTTTGCCCTAATACTGCCTTCACTTTTGGTTTTTTCCTTACAGGGATGTGATGTGGAGGTACTGCCTTACTATAAACAGGCTGTGAAAGCATTGCGTTTAGGATATACTGCTGGTGGATGGCGTCCTCCCTCTAAATTAGGATATGAGATATTAAGAATAGGCGGTAATTCCCTATTCAGCGAACTCTACTCTACGTTTGGCCTTTATAATAAACTTACATTCTTTACAGAGGAGTGTACTTACTTCTCTAAGCATTTTTCACAGGAAGCGGTATCTGTAGCCAATGTCATTCCAGATGTCTTAAAAGGCGATGATCCACACATAAAGTACAACCTGCTCTCAAATATGTATCAGAAACTTACGGAATTCATTGAAAATACCTTAAATTATCTGTCAGAGGCCACCCCAAAATGTCATTCACAAACTGGTTTAAGGTTTTCATGGAATCCCATGCGTGGTCAGGATTATTGTTACTCAAAAATTGTTGATGACTTGAATTTAAAAATCGGTCTTGGAGAGTATTCTGTTGGAATGTTTCTACCATATGAAAAGCAACTGGCCAACCAGTATGAGGTCTCTATATCGACGGTCAGAAAGGCATTATCAGAACTCGAGCAAAGAGGTTTCGTAAAGACATTAAATGGGAAAGGCACTATAGTGATAGAACCAGATGATACGAAGCTTCATCAGCTGGCTCTTAATTCCGGATATGTAGAAAAATCACTACGTTACCTTCACGCCCTGCAGCTAATGGTGCTAATCATTCGCCCGGCCGCTTTAGCTGCAACTCCACAGTTTACTAGTGAAGAACTGGACGAGTTGGCTGATAGATTTACTTCCTCTGACTCTGTTTATTTGGCAGATATTTTGGAAGCCATAATGAGAAATACCACGTTAGAACCTTTATATGTTATATTATCTGAAACCAATCATCTTCTTGAATGGGGACACCATTTTGCTTATTATCCGTCCAAGAAACATACACTTTCACAACTCAACAAGCAAGTCATTCTTGCGCTTCAACAGTTAAGGGAAGGTAATGCAGACGCCTTTGCGGATGGCATAGCAGATTGTTATCGCTACAATTTGAGCCGTATGAAGAAGCATATGGTAGAAAAATATAAATTTCGTAATGTAGCTAATATTCGGGTTCCAGAAAAATATTAGTTTGCAAGCAATGGAAAGAGATATCCTTTCCGCTTGTTGGGGAGTTCCCCAAGTCCCCGGCCCAACACAGAAATGTGTGGGCCGAACACCATGTAGAGCATGGTGGCTGCCTCGCCGTGGCGGACGCTTAAAGAGCAAGGATATAGCAAAAGCCGTTTTCTTTTTAGCGAGCAAGTCAGCATATTCCGCCTGCAAAATTTTGACCGTGGGCAGTTCCTTTGTGCCTAAATCGTTAAAGGCCCGTTTGGCTGCTTCAACGTACCCGCTTTGTCCAATACAGAAGCGAGTTGGAAGCCTCCGCCTGTACTTTATCCCGGTATGCCCTCCGAATATCATCAGCAGGAAAATCAGCAAAAAGCCGTGCCAGGATTGCCCGCAGGTTTTCCGCCGATTGTGGGCACTCAGAGAGCATGAACGCCATATTTTTAACGGACAATTCTTCTGCTACATATTCCTGAATGGCTGAAATGCTAACCAGTGGGATAGCTTCCTAGTAGGTCAATTCTATGTTCCAGCCTTTATGGCGTTCCATTACTTCTGTTACCAGTTCAGCCGGAGGATTCTGTATATATTCCTCTATCTTGTAAAAGATAAATTTCACATTCTCAGCCGGTAGATCATCAACTACAAGCAGGTTTTTGTCATTCACTTTATAACCATATATCTGTTCCTTTTGCACCTGCTCCATTCTGGTGCGTTTCTCTTTTTGCAGAGTTTTAAGCCTATCGGATATTTTACCGTCCGCTACCATATCCGCATATGCTTTTTCTATTTCATCGTAAGATTTCATAGTCACACCTCACCTTTATTTTGATCTGCTTTAAGAACATGGACGCAGCACCCGTTTAGAATGCCGCGCCCGGTCAGCTTTTTTGTATCAAATAGATTTCAGCATATGGTTAAAGTCCGCCACCCGTTCCGTCAGCCAGGAGGCCGCCAGCGGCATTCTGTAGGGGCTTACCAGCCACTCTAGAACCAGGAAGCCGATAAATCCGTCCACCCGTCCGGCGAACAATACCACGATCCCCAGCAGGAACAACAGAAACGCGACAAATGGCCAGGGGGCTTTTTATGAAGATTTTTTTAATTTTTGGCCGGGAAGTTTAAAGAATTTTTGACAATATTAAAGGATGACTTGTTTTGTTTCAGTTTATAGGATATACTATTGTACAGCGGTATTTCAACGGGATATAAGATATGCCGCCAGGGAGGACGTCGTGTTGAAGAAATACGGTAAGGCGCTGATAAACGCGCTGTTTATTGCGGTGTTGCTCGGCCTCACGCTGTACTTTTTATTAAAGGACCAGGAGCTGCCTCAAATATTTGATGCGATCGGCCAGGCGAAGCCGGCCTACCTGCTCATAGGGGTTGTACTGGTCATTGTTTTCGTATGCAGTGAGTCGGTAATTATTAACTATATGATGCGGAGCTTAAATTATAAGGCTCCCATGAAAAATTGTATTAAATATTCATTTATAGGATTTTTCTTTAGCTGTGTGACGCCATCGGCATCCGGTGGCCAGCCGGCGCAGGTCTACTATATGAATAAGGACGGATTGGATATATCTGTCTCGTCGCTGGTGCTTATGGTTATTACTGTGGCATATAAGGCAGTCCTGCTCATACTCAGTGGACTGGCTTTTTTGACGGAGAGTGATTTTATCCATTCCCACCTGGGAAATGTCCGTTATATTTTAATTTATGGCGTCATTGTCAATGTGGCGTTTATAACCTTTTTGCTGGTTGTGATCTTCAAGACTTCCCTGGTACGCCATTTTTGCCAGTGGGCCGTGCATTTACTGGCCCGTTTGCGGATTGTCAAAAATGAGCAGGAGCGTCTTGAAAAAATATTTGTCTCACTGGACCGGTATCACGTTGGCGCGGTGTATCTGCGCAGGCACCTGATGGTGCTGGTCAATGTGCTGCTCATCACTATCGCCCAGCGTGTGTTTTTATTTATCGTCACATGGCTTGTTTACAAAGCCTTCGGCTTGTCGGGCACGAGTGTGTGGCAGATCGTATCGCTCCAGACGATCATTTCATTGTCTGTGGATATGCTCCCGCTTCCGGGAGGGATCGGAGCCAGTGAGGCCAGCTTTATGGTCATGTTTGAACAGATTTTCGGAGAAAAGCTGGTGCTGCCGGGGATGCTTTTAAGCCGTGGCATCAGTTATTATATACTTGTACTCATCAGCGGGCTGGTGACCTGCTGGGCACATATTAGCAGTCAGAGAGGGGAAAGAAAAAACAAATGATAGGAATTTACAGCTATACAGTTATTTTGACATATATAAGTCTTGCAATTTCGTTTTTTGGGATGATCCAGACATTGGAGGGGAATTATCCCATAGCGCTGCTGTGCCTGGTGGGTTCGGGGATATGCGATATGTTTGACGGTAAGATCGCCCGGTCAAAGAAAAACCGTACCGAGGATGAAAAGAAGTTTGGTATACAGATCGACTCTCTGTGTGATCTCGTCTGTTTCGGTGTGTTCCCGGCCGTGATCGGCTATTCATTGGGTGTTCATTCCGTGTTTGGCAAGATTTATCTTGTTTTGTTTGTTATTGCAGCGGTGATCCGTCTGGCTTACTTTAATGTCAGTGAGGATAAGCGGCAGCAGGAGACGGACGAGAACCGGCATTATTATCAGGGGCTGCCGGTGACCAGCGTGTCCATTATCATACCTCTTGTCTTTTTAATGAAGCACTATTTTCGTTCCAGATTTATCGTCTTTTACGAAGTTGTGCTCCTGTGCATCGCGTTTTTATTTGTTTTGGATATAAAAATTAAAAAGCCGGATACAAAAATGAGTTTGATATTAGGCGTGATCGGCGCATTTATCGTGGTGCGTCTTGTCATGCTTGGATTGGGGATGCCATGATCAAATACAGTACACGGGATGGCTCGCGATGGGAAGAAGAAAACAGTCAGGACAGGCTGCTGCGACGGCTTTATCACAGCCGGTGGGGGCGCATGGTGCTCCGGGTGCTGACACTGCCACTCCTTTCAAGACTGGGCGGCTGGGCGTTAAATACCCGCATATCTGCTGCGGCGATCCCATCATTTATACGGTCCAATCACATCGATATGAGCCAGTATGAGGACCGGAAATTTATGTCTTATAACGACTTCTTTACGCGGAAGATCAAGGCGGGGCGGCGCCCTGTGGAAACGGACCCGTCCGTTTTGATCTCGCCCTGTGACGGTAAGGTGTCCGTATTTAAAATCTGGGAGGACAGCCAGTTTCATATAAAAAATTCGGTATATACAGTAAAATCATTGACCAGGAGTGACCGCCTGGCGGAAAAATATGCCGGCGGCTGGTGCGTTCTCATACGTCTTACAGTGGACGATTATCACCGCTACTGTTATCCGGACAACGGCCGCAAGTCAAAAAATTACAGGATACCGGGCGTTTTTCATACGGTCAATCCTGTGGCGGTGTCGTGTGCGCCGGTCTACAAGGAAAATACCCGGGAGTTTACAATTATAAGATCCGAACACTTTGGCGATATCCTCCAGATGGAGGTGGGAGCCATGATGGTGGGCCGCATTTCCAATCACCACGAAAAGGCCCGCGTTCACCGGGGGGAAGAAAAGGGATACTTTCAGTTTGGCGGCTCCACGGTGATCCTTTTATTGGAGCCTGATGTGTTTTGGCCCGACTGCGACATTGTGGCCAATACGCTGGAAGGTTATGAAACAGTTATAAAAATGGGAAATTCTCTGGGGCGCTGTTAGAGGTTATTGCAAACAACATTGTTTAATAAGTACAGGTCTTTTTCAGGCTGCCGCTCTGTCCGGAAGTTTATCCGGGGCAGTGCGGCAGCCTTTTTGTAACCATTCAGACAGGCCTGCGCATGGTTTGCGCTGACCGTATAGTGCCGTAAATGGAGATGTCAAACGATTTTGACATGGATTTTGCCGGATGTCAGCGGTGTTTGATAGACATTTTTACGTTCCGGTGGCATGATAGCTGTGAAAGGAGCAAATGGGAAATGGAAATAGGAAAGAAGCTGAGAGAGGCCCGGACGACATCCGGTCTTACCCAGGAAAAGGTTGCGGAGCTGATCCAGGTATCCCGCCAGACAATTTCAAATTGGGAAAATGAGAAATCCTATCCGGATATTGTCAGTGTTATTAAATTGAGCAGTCTTTACGCGATCAGCCTGGACGAATTATTGAAGGGAGATAAAAAAATGATCGAACATCTGGAAGAAAGTACAAATATTGTAAGCAGCAACAAAAAGCTGATCGGGGCGATCCTCGCCAATATTATATTTTTGGCGATATTGATCGCTTTTTACGGGATCATACCGGACAATCGCTATTTTCTGGCAGGCATTTTTACGCTGGCTGTCGTCAGCGCATCGATATTATTGTATCAGATCATACGTAAGCTTTAATCGTTTAGAGGATCGAACGATTACATTTAATTACTTTGGAGGTTGATTTATATGGAAAATAAAGAAATGATCGCAGCGCTGGTTGGCAGTGCCATTGCTCTTGTGGGAGCCTTTGATATAACGTGTCAGATTTATAAAATGACTAAAATCGACGCCAGGTCCCGTGGATTAAAGCATCCAAAATTATGGGGCCTGGTGGCGATGAATGGAAATAATTCTTCCGGTCTGCTGCTGTATTTGATCGGAAGAAAAAAATACCCTGTGATAAGTATGTCCGAGCAGGACCGTACGGAGATGGAATCGAGAAAGAAAAAAGCGGGCGTGGGCCTGATCTTTTTGGCAGCCGGGGCAATAGGACTGATTTTATCGGTAACATTGCTGTAGCCGGATGACGCCCGGCAGCCCTTTGTTATCGGAACTGCTTGGGCGTCATGCCTGTATATTTTTTAAACACCTTAGAAAAATAGCTCTGGTCCTCAAAGCCGACGGCGATAGCGATGTCGATGATGGAGAAGTTGCTGTTGGTGAGAAGCCGCTTGCTTTCCTCGATCCTCACATGATTGAGATATTCTTTAAAGGACAGGCCCACTTCTTTTTTAAACATGGTGGAAAAATAGGCCGGGTTCAGATGGACATGGCCGGCCACCTGATCCAGCGTCAGTGTCTCGGTGTAGTGCTGGCTGATGAAGTTGACCGCTTTTTTCATAATTTCCCGGTTTTTAATATTGCCATGGCTTAAAATATTATCTGCGAAGGTTTCAACGATTTCCTGCAACGTATAACAGAGCGATTCATAGGAGGTGCAGGCGGCGATCTTTTTTATAAATTGTGTATTCAGGTTCAGCGCCGTGTCCGAAGCGCCGCCGCCCTCGATGGACGCCCGGGAGAGCAGCGTGCAAAGCTCCAGCGCCCGGGATTTGATCGTTTCCAGCTTCCCGCCATCCACAAAAAGCACGTAGCCCAGCAGATCGTTTAAAATGCCTTTGGCTTCGGAAATATTGCCGTTTTTCACCTTGGTGATCAGCGCCTGTTCTTTTTCCAACGGATAGGAGGGCGTGGCGTCAATGATCTGGCTTTTATACATCTGGATACTTTCATTGATTTTGGACTGCTGCTGCAGCCGTTCCTGCTTCTCAAGAAATACCTGCCTGCTCTCATTCATAAGATTGGAGAACAGGTAATATAAAAGCTTGCTGATCTGTCCGGTGATGGCCGGGGATATGACCGGGAGATTTTGCGCCTCCTCATAAAGCTCCAGCAGATCGTCAGTGGGGATCGGGTAGCGCCTGGACAGCTCCGAAAGCATGATCGCATCCGGCTTATCCATGAGGAACGGGCCCACCAAAATAGAGCCGAACAGGGTCGTCCGGTTCATTAACGGAAAGATAATATGATTTAAATTGGCAGGACAGGTAAATATATAGGTTTCCCCAAGAGAGATGGCATACTGGCTGGCATCCAGATGGGTCTTTTCGCAGCTATGCTCCGGGTCCGCATATTTTCGGAAAATTTCGCAGTACCGGCAGGATTCACAATGCGCATCCAGAAAATCCCCTTTTTCATCGATCACCTGGACCGGAAGATTTGTGCAAATATGGAATGCCTTGAGCATTTCCTCAAGCTTATTCTGATCGACGATGGTGTATAGATATGGTATCATTCGTAATTCCCCCAAAATTTGTTCGGTAAAATAGTAAAAAAAATAGAAAATACAAAATTATTCCTAAAATAGTATAGCATATATTGGAATTATTTTAAAGCATATTAATTAATTTCATCGCATGATTTATGAAAACGGGTTACTGTTCACGGGGAGTCTGAAACAAGCCCGCCGCCCATAAGGTTCCACTCCGGGTGCCGACACCGACCGTCCGCGCAGTGTTAAAAGTTACAGATTGTTGTGAGCAATTATAGGATTTTTATATAAAATACAAAAAAATTACTGTTTTTCTGTAAAAAATTCCATGTTATTTCGTATGATATGCTATAATAGAAACACTGGTATATATATGCCCCTTCGGGCACGCGCAGTTGACTGCGCATAGGCGCGTTTTACGCGAAGCAATGACCTGCAAAGGGAAACGTGTTTCATTTGTGGCAGTTGCCGCGATTCGGCGAAAACCGATGGCGCCATAAAAAAATTTACGGAGGTAAAATCAAATGGGAATGGAAATCTTAGAAGAGATGTCCGGCTTTTTACAGAAGGGCCGCGCAAAAAATGTGAAAGCGCTTGTAACACAGGCATTGGAGGAAGGTATTGATCCGAAAGCAATCTTAAATGAAGGCCTTCTTTCCGGAATGATGATCATTGGTGAAAAGTTTAAGAAAAATGAAGTGTTTGTACCGGAGGTTCTTGTGGCTGCCCGTGCTATGAACGCAGGTCTTGCCATACTTGAACCGAAGCTGATCGAAATCGGTAACGAACCCGTGGGAAAGGTTGTTATCGGTACAGTTAAGGGCGATCTTCACGATATCGGCAAAAATCTTGTAGCTATGATGCTCAAGGGTGCAGGCCTTGAAGTCACCGACATCGGTGTGGATGTGGACGTTGACAAGTTCATTTCTGAGGCTGAAAATGTAGGCGCAGATATTATTTGTATGTCCGCACTTCTGACAACCACCATGCCGAATATGAAGGCTGTGATCGATGAATTAAAGGCCAGAGGTCTGAGAGATAAATATATCGTTATGGTTGGCGGAGCTCCTGTGAATGAAGCTTTTGCAGAGCAGATCGGCGCCGATTACTATACACCGGACGCTGCCACCGCAGCCGAGGTTGCAAAGCAGGCTGTGCTTGCAAAATAAAAATAATAGCCTGGGAGGCCGCAGCAAAGTTTGCTGCCGGCCTCCTTTTTAAATATAAGACAGGAACGTATTTTATAATGGAAAATAAGTATTTTATTGAAGATTTTCATATAGATGTGAACCGGGATACGGTTTTTAATATGCTGGACTGCTTTGAGGACAGTCCGGTGTATGAGGAGGTCTGCGATGCCTTTGAGGAACGAAAGCCGTGGTTTTATGCGCACGTGCGGCCCCGGGCGGTGCTGGCTTGGGAGCCATGGTCTAAGACGCTGAGGCAGGAGCTGGACGCGGACGCCGACACGGCGGCCGACCGAAAAGAGGCTGCAGCGGCTGGCCGGACAGAGGCTGCGGACGCGACGGCTGGACAGACAGAAGATGATGCGGCGGTAGGCCGAGCCGTGGACTGCGGCGCAGAGACTGGCGCGGAGGCGGATGTGGCGGCCGGCGCTCCCTTTGCCGGGTTGATGTATCTGCTGATGACTTTGGGGCCGGAGGTGGAAGCGGAGTCCGGCCGGTGCTTTGCCACAGGCGATTATCTGGAAGGGATGCTCTTAGATGCCATGGCGGACGATTATCTGTTCCAGATGGAAGATAAGGTTTCCGAAGAAATGCGGCTGCTTTGCGGGCGCATTGGCATGGGGATACAAAAGCGGATGGAGGCTCCCCAGGATTTTCCGATGGCCTTCCACCGCCGGGTGCTCCAGGTGTGCGGCGTGGCTTCATTGTGGGATATGTCGCTGTCCTCCGGGGATATGTTTGCACCGGTGAAGACGAGCTGCGTCGTATTCGGATTGACGAAAGACGTACATATATTCCGCGCCCAGCATGATTGCAGCCATTGTCCGGCGGTGAACTGTAAAATGAGGGCAGCCGTTTAGCCTCCCTTCTGGCTGTTATGAGGGCAGCCATTTAGCCCCTTTGGCTGTTACAATGAGGGGAAGTATTTCATTGGTCAGCGCATAAACTGCGCTGACCGCAGAACGTTTAACGAGAGGTGAACCAAATGATTATAAAGGTAATGACAGAAAAGACTGTACAGGAAATCCAATGCGACCGGGGGGAAAGTCTGCTTTCGGCCATGAAGCGGCAGGACATTTATGTGCCGGCGTACTGCGGCGGCCGGGGAACATGTAAAAAATGCGGCGTTCAGGTCATGGACGGGGAGCTTCCGGTCACGGATGAGGACGCGCTGGCGTTTTCGGCGGATGCTCTTAAGGCGGGCATGCGCCTGTCCTGTAAGGCATATCCTGAGCAGGACTGTACCGTAAGGCTCTGTACCGATGATGAATCCGCTTTTGAGATTCTAAGCGGCGGCGGGGAGGAAATCTCGTGCGCTGAAAATGGAGCTGCTCCGGAGGACGAGCTGCTGGGCGTTGCCGTGGATATCGGAACGACCACCATTGCCATGGAGCTGTGGGGCTTAAATAGCCGGTGCATGTATGCCCAGGACAGCCGGATCAACCACCAGCGCGCCTTTGGCGCAGATGTGATCTCACGGATACTGGCATCCACTTCCGGGGAAAAGGCTGCGCTGCAGCGCTCGATCCTCAACGATATATGCGATGGCCTGACGGCGATGGCGGCACAGGCCGGTATTGACTGCGCCAGGATCACGCGTATTGTCGTGGGGGCTAACACGACGATGGAGCATTTGCTCATGGGATATAACTGCGAGACGCTGGGCGTTTCCCCGTTTACGCCGGTGAATATCCATACGATCCGGACAAGTCTGGGGGAATTGCTGGGATGTATAAATTCAGGCGAGGCGGCCGGCAAACTGCCGCTAAAGGCGCCTCTGATTTTATTGCCGGGAATTTCCACCTTTGTGGGGGCGGATATTGTCGCCGGTCTGCTGGTGTGCGGCTTTGAACAAAGCGAGAAGCCGTGTATGCTCATCGATCTGGGAACTAACGGGGAGATGGCCATCGGCAATAAAGACCGGATCATCAGTACATCCACGGCAGCCGGTCCGGCTTTTGAGGGCGGAAATATTTCCCATGGGATCGGCAGTGTCCGTGGTGCGATCTGTTCCGTGAGCATGGAGGACGGGAAAATATTCTACGATACCATTGGAAATGCGCCGGCGCTGGGCATCTGTGGAACGGGTGTGCTGGATATTACGGCGGAGCTGGTGGCCCGGGGAATTGTGGACGAAACCGGTCTTTTGGACGATGATTATTTTGATGATGGTGTAAAGATCGCGGACAGCCCCGGCGGTGAGCCGATTGTATTTACACAGCAGGATGTCCGGGAAATACAGCTTGCCAAGGCAGCGGTCCGGGCCGGTATTGAGGTGCTGATGCGCCGTTTTGGCGTGGGCTGCGAGGATATCGATACGGTGTATCTGGCCGGAGGCTTCGGTTTTAAGATCGATACGGATAAGGCTATGGCTATCGGACTGCTGCCGGAGGGCTTTCGCGGAAAAATCCGGGTCGCCGGAAATACGTCCCTTCAGGGCGCGCGGGCCTGTCTTTTTGATGAAGGACAGTTATCGGCAGCGGAAATGCTTGGGGCTTGCGCCGGGGAGATCAGTCTTGGCGGGGATGCGTTTTTCAACCAGTGCTACATGGATGCCATGTGTTTTGAAAACGAAGACATAATATTTTAAAAACAACTTGTAGGGATGACCGTACAAGCGCTATAATGAGCTTATGGTAATCAAGCGGCAGGCGACGCAGAGCTTTTGGGCAGCGTGCCGGCCGCATTTCTATTTTTAGGAGAATAAGGAGGATATGTTGGATGCTTGAGGATTTGAAGAAACAGGTCTACGATGCCAATATGGAGCTTTGGCACAAAGGAATGGTGATCTATACATGGGGCAATGTCAGCGGCATTGACCGGGAGAAAGGGCTGGTGGTGATCAAGCCCAGTGGGGTGGATTATGAGACGATGACCAGCGAGGACATGGTCGTTGTGGATCTGGACGGCCGGGTCGTGGAAGGCCGCTATAAACCGTCATCGGACACGCCCACGCATTTGGTGCTCTATAATACGTATCCCCAGATGGGCGGGATCGTCCATACCCATTCCACCTGGGCGGTGACCTTTGCTCAGGCGGGGCTTTCCATTCCTGCACTGGGTACGACTCACGCCGATTATTTTTACGGAGATGTACCCTGCACCCGGGATTTGACGGCGGAGGAGATCGGGGAGGCCTATGAGGTCAATACAGGTAAGGTGATCGTGGAGACGATCGGAGATCAGGACCCTATGGCGGTGCCGGGGATCGTCGTAAAGAACCATGGTCCGTTTGCCTGGGGAAAGACGCCGGCCGGCTCTGTGTATAATGCGGTCGTGCTGGATAAGGTGGCGGAAATGGCATATAAAACCATGACTTTAAACCCAAGAGTATCCCGGGTGCCTCAGTATTTGCTGGATAAGCACTATTTCCGCAAGCACGGGGCCAATGCCTATTATGGCCAGGGCAGTGAGGACCATTAAGAAGCAGCCCTCGGGGATCAGCGCCGGAATCGGGGCCTATAAGCCATGCTTCACCACGACTCCGCATAATTTGTAACAAATTTTGCAAAACCAGTTGACAAACCGGTGGAAATATATTAGTTTAATGATTAAACAATATGCGTTTTACTCTTGCACTGTATATAAAAAAGTAGTAAAATGTAAATATAAACATTTTAATGATATTTTATAAAAACATTTATATCAAGGAGGAGTCATTATGAAGTTTTTTGTGGATACTGCCAAGGTAGAGGATATTAAGAAAGCCAATGATATGGGTATCATCTGTGGTGTAACAACGAACCCGTCACTCATTGCCAAGGAAGGCAGAGACTTTAAAGAGGTTATCGCCGAGATCGCATCCATCGTTGACGGCGCTATCAGCGGTGAGGTGAAGGCGACCACAGTGGACGCTGAGGGCATGATCAAAGAGGGCCGTGAAATCGCCGCCATCCATCCAAACATGGTTGTTAAGATCCCTATGACCGTTGAAGGCTTAAAGGCTGTAAAGGTACTGACCGCCGAAGGTATTAAGACCAACGTGACACTTGTATTTTCCGCAAACCAGGCGCTGCTAGCCGCAAGAGCCGGAGCAACTTACGTATCCCCGTTCCTGGGCCGTCTGGATGATATATCCATGCCGGGTATCGATCTGATCCGCACCATTGCAGAAATTTTCGCAATCCATGATATCCATACAGAAATCATCGCTGCCAGCGTCCGCAACCCGATCCATGTGATCGACTGCGCATTGGCCGGCGCTCACATTGCCACCGTGCCATATAATGTACTGGAGCAGATGACAAAGCATCCGCTGACGGATCAGGGCATCGAGAAATTCCAGAAGGATTATATTGCTGTTTTCGGTGAATAATTTATGATATATGCTGGCAGGCCGGTAAACCTTAGCTTCGCCGGATTGACTTTTCAGGAAAAAACTGATACTATGAACGGGAATAAGTGACGCAGGCGTAATGGTTTTGCCCCTCTGAACTGTTACACCAAAGCATCACGGGAATATTACATAAAGGTGGTTAATCGATGAATAAGTTAGAGCTTCAGAAGACGGCCAATGAGATCCGCAAAGGGATTGTTACGGCCGTACACAGCGCCAAGTCCGGTCATCCGGGCGGCTCTCTGTCCGCAGCCGACATTTTTACCTATTTATATTTTGAAGAGTTAAATATTGATCCTAAAGATCCCAAAAAGCCGGACCGCGACCGATTTGTCCTTTCCAAGGGCCATGTGGCTCCGGGCCTTTACTCCACACTGGCACACCGCGGATACTTCCCCGTGGAGGATCTGACCACATTAAGACACGTGGGCTCCTATCTGCAGGGGCATCCGGATATGAAGCATATCCCGGGCGTGGATATGTCCAGCGGCTCTTTAGGTCAGGGCGTTTCCGCTGCTGTGGGTATGGCATTATCCGCCAAGCTGAGTCAGGATGATTACCGTGTATACACACTTCTTGGGGATGGCGAGATCCAGGAAGGCCAGGTATGGGAGGCCGCCATGTTTGCCGGTGCAAGAAAGCTGGACAACCTGGTCGTGATCGTGGATAATAACGGACTGCAGATCGATGGCAATATTGCCGATGTCTGCTCACCCTATCCGATTGATAAAAAGTTTGAAGCCTTTAATTTCCATGTGATCTGCGTGGACGCCCATGACTTTGACGCCCTGGCGGCAGCATTTAAGGAAGCCAGAGAAACAAAGGGAATGCCCACGGCCATTATTGCCAAAAGTATCAAGGGTAAGGGCGTGTCCTTCATGGAAAACCAGGCGAGCTGGCATGGTTCAGCGCCAAACGACGAACAGTATAAGGTCGCTATGGAAGACTTGGAAAAGGTAGGTGCAGCATTATGTCAGATGTAAAGAAGATCGCAACACGTGATAGCTATGGAAATGCTCTTGTGGAGCTGGGAAAGGAGCACGAGGATCTGATCGTTCTCGACGCCGACCTGGCTGCGGCCACAAAGACAGGAACGTTTAAAAAGGCTTTCCCGGAGCGCCACATTGATTGTGGTATTGCCGAGTGTAATATGATGGGCATCGCCGCAGGTATTGCCGCCACAGGCAAGGTGCCTTTTGCCAGCTCCTTTGCCATGTTTGCCGCCGGGCGCGCTTTTGAGCAGGTGCGCAACAGCATTGGCTATCCTCATCTGAATGTAAAGATTGGCGCAACCCATGCAGGTATTTCTGTGGGTGAGGACGGCGCAACCCATCAGTGTAATGAGGATATCGCCCTCATGCGCACCATTCCCGGAATGGTCGTGATCAACCCGTCCGATGATATTGAAGCGAGAGCTGCCGTGAAGGCCGCTTACGAATATGTTGGCCCGGTATATATGCGTTTTGGCCGTCTGGCTGTGCCGGTGATCAATGATACGCCGGATTACAAGTTTGAGATCGGCAAGGGCGTTGTGCTCAAAGAAGGTACGGATGTGGCCATCATCGCCACAGGCCTTTGTGTCAACGAAGCTCTTGAAGCCGCAAAGCTGCTGGCTGAAAAAGGGATCAACGCCAGAGTGATCAATATCCATACGATCAAGCCTCTGGATGAGGCGCTGGTGGTACAGGCTGCGAAGGAATGCGGCAAGGTTGTGACCGTTGAGGAGCATTCCGTGATCGGCGGCCTTGGCAGTGC
Organism: Lachnospiraceae bacterium; assembly: GCA_902363555.1. Lineage (GTDB taxonomy): Bacteria > Bacillota > Clostridia > Lachnospirales > Lachnospiraceae > Catenibacillus. Next base: position 243,911 of record CABJAM010000006.1, read on the forward strand.
TGTTTGTGATGTACTCTGTGCTAAGGCACCAACACAGGTGCTTAAAATCGGCGTCATTGATACGTTCGGGGAATCCGGACCGGCTGTGGCGCTCATCAAGAAGTACGGGCTGGATGGAGAAAGTATCTGCCAGAAGGTTGAGGACTTTTTAAAGTAAATCATAACGAAATCGTGCTGAAGGGCACCGGAGCCCGCCAAAACTGGCGGCCGCCGGTGCCCTTTTTGCGCGAAGTAACGAGCCACAAAAAGATTGCGCTTTTATCCGGAATATATTAAAATTACGTAGTAAATGAAGGTGTGGGGAGGTAGTTTATGTTTGTCAATAAAAGAGATCCGCTGCGAAAGAGCTACTATAAAAGCTTTATGATTTTGATTGCTGTGCCGATCCTGCTGATCATTATAGCCGTATTTATTTTTGTGCAGCATATGATGACACAGTCGGCGGTTTCCCAGGTGCAGCTGGCCCAGGAAAATATTGCAGAGGGCCTGGGCAATGAGATCCGTGATGCAAAGATGCGCCTGTCCCATTTTTGCTATGTAAATGACGGTGAGATACTGGGCCAGGCGGCGCAGACAGATACAACGGATGTGAATGAAAAATACGCGAATATGAAGGCGTTGCAGCAGTCGTTCAATTATGTGATGGTGCCAATCACGGATATTTTATCGGCGGGATTTTACATGAAATCCGGTGAGAATTGTTTTTTGAAGGATAATCTGGTGCTGGATGAAACAGAAATCAAGACGGCGGACTGGTATCAGGCGGCATTGGCGGATAAAAACATGGTGCAGGTGGGCTGCTATGACCAGCAGATCACCCAGTCGCGCTACGGTAGTCATCCGTTTTCTATTGTGGTGGCCGTTTCACCGCGGGTGGATATGGATAAAAGTGAGCGGATCGAGATGATTACGTTACATATGAATTCCGGAGTGACAAAAAGGATTTTAAATTATCATAAGCAAAAGACCTTGGGAGAGACTATCATCCTGGATGAAAAAAATGACGTGCTGCTGGATCTTGCGGGAATTTATGACCAGCTTCCGGCAGATTTTGACGTTGCTTCATATACTCAGAATGATTTTTATAATTATATACATACGCCCATGGGAAAGAAGGCCTGTTTTGTCTATTCGGAGCCGGTGTCCGGGTGGAAGATTGTGACGCTGGTGGATAATACGACGTTGATGAAGTCTTTTAACCGGGTGGCTGTGGCCATCCTGCTGCTGACCGTGGGTATATTGGCGCTGTTTTATATGTTCTCCAGCTATTTCCTGAGAAATATTCTGGAGCCGGTCAATAAGCTGGTGCTTGGTATGGCTCAGGTGGAGGAGGGCCGGTTGGACGTACAGCTTACGGCGTCGGGGCAGTCGGAGATACGTCACATGACAAATTCCTTCAATCACATGGTTGTTCAGCTTAAAGAGCTGAATATACAAAATGAGCGGGAGCAGCAGCTCAAGCATGAGGCGGAGATCAAGGCGCTCCAGTCCCAGATCAATCCCCATTTCCTTGTAAATACATTGTCCTCCATCCAGTTTATGGCACAGGTAGCCAAGTTTGACGGTATTAAAAATATGGCCGAAGCGTTGATAAAAATTTTATCATGTTCTTTTCGGAGCAATATCAGCTTTTATACGGTGGCTGAGGAGATCACTGTTCTTAAAAGCTACGTTTATCTTATGAAAATACGCTATTCCGATGGATTTGATGTGATCTACGATATCGATGACCGTGTCCTTGATGTGAAGCTGCCCAGGCTTATCCTTCAGCCTTTTGTGGAAAACGCTATTGTCCATGGCTTCGGGGATATGGAGGATGTGGGGGAAATTCTTGTAAAGCTTGCCGATGCCGGAGATTTTATAGAAATAACGATAAAGGATAATGGCAGGGGGATGACACAGGCGCAGATAGAAGAAATATTATCCGGACGGGAGAGGGGCCAGGATGACAATTATAATATCGGCATAAATAATGTGCTCAGCCGCCTGCGGCTTAACTACAACGATCAGTGCACCCTCGGGATAACCAGTGTCATAGGGGATTTCACGTCGGTGGTGTTAAAAATTCCAAAGAATGTCCGGGGAGGAGAACAGGATGTATAACATATTATTTGTGGATGATGAACTGGTCATGCGAAGCCGGCTCCATATGCTGCTGGACTGGGAAGGGCTGGGCTTTCATGTGGTGGGCGATGCAATCCACGGGGAGCAGGCTCTGGACATATTGCATGCGATGCCGGTGGATGTGGTCATTACGGACATAAAGATGCCTGTAATGGACGGCATCCGGCTCATAGAGGCCATGGCGGCGGAGGGCTTTTGCCCGGTGATCCTTGTGCTCAGCGGCTATGATGATTTTGCCCTTGTGCGGGAGGCCTTTAAGCTGGGCGCTTACGATTATCTGCTGAAGTCGGATATTCATGAAGATGGCATGATGGCCATTATGAATAGTATCCACAGCGTGCTGGATGAAAAATATGCAAAAACTCGACAAACGCCCATGACAGTTAACGAGCTGGATATGGGGGCTGCCCTGAAAAATGCGGCCCTTGGAAAAATGCCCGCGGGCAGCCTAAAGCTGGCCGGGCATTTCGGACTGGCTTTGTTTGAAATTGACGGGTTCCGCCATGAGTCGCTGCGTTTTGGTCCGGATCTGGAAGAAAATCTTATCCGGCCCATGCTGAATTTTGCCCAGCAGATTCCAAGGGTTCGGAAGAAATGTACGGTGACGGATCTTTGGCCGTCGCAATATCTGCTCTATTATCCTATGGAAAATGGGGTGGAAACGGGCGCCTTAGGGGGGCGGATGCTCCAGCTCTGCCGCCAGCTTACCGGCGCGTGGAAAACCTATATGAATCTCACCGTATGTGCGGTCATTGGCGGACCCTGCCAGTCCTCGCAGGATTTTGAAGACTGTTTTTTTCGGCTTACCCAGGAACTGGATATTAAATATATGACTGAACGTGATTGTGTTTACTTTGTGGGCGGTCCGACGCTATTTGACATTTCCCGGGGGATTGCGGGGGAAAAATTGTACGCACCGCTGATGGCGGCCCTGTCCTCCGGCGATGAATTTTCCATGGCGGGTGAGACAAAGGCTCTGTTTGCCCGGCTTTATGCCATGGATTTTGAGGAAGCCCGCCAGGAGAGCCTGGTGGTGATCTATCAGGTAGCCATGCTGTTTAAGCGCAATAACGAGGACATTTCCGATATTTTCGGGGAAAATATCAACTATTGTGATAAGGTGGGGCGGCTTGTGACCATGCGGGAGCTGGAAATGTGGCTGACCAATTATTTCCGCTGGGTCATGGATTACATGGAGCACAAGTACGACCGGCGTCAGGCCGACATGATCGAGCGGGCCAAGCGGTTTATCTGGGATAATTACGGCAATTCGGAGATGACCCTGGGGATCGTGGCCGATTATGTGGGGCTCAATGAGAAATACTTTTCCAGCCGCTTTACAAAGGAGACGGGGCAGACCTTCTCCAATTTCCTGGCCCGGCTGCGGATCGAAAAGGCCAAGGAGCTCATGGACCACACAGATATGAAGATTTACGAAATCTGTGAGCATGTGGGCTATCACAATGTGGAAAACTTTAACCGGACCTTTAAAAAGATATGCAATATGTCGCCAAGTGCCTACAAAAAATCAAAGTCCTAACGAAAAGTCAATAAATCAAACGATATTCCATGGTCCTGCTTTGGCCAAAATGCTATGATAAGACTATCAAAAAGAGCTTAAGGAGGCAATGAAAAATGAAAAAAATGATAGCGTTCGGTTTGGCGCTCATAATGAGTTTAACTCTTCTGGCTGGCTGTGGCGGTGGTTCCGGCAGCGACACAACGGGTACGTCCGGTAAGGATACGCAGGCCCCGAAAACGACCGGGGAGAAAACGACGCAGGCTCCGGCGGACGCCACACAGGCTACGGCAACCGATGCTGGGGCAGCAGATGCACCGGCAGTCAATGAGGACCTGGAAGGTACTTTGACCTTTGCCATATGGGATAATACCGCTCAGACGCTGTATGACGAGTTGGATCTGGTCGGTCGTTTCCAGGAGATTTATCCCAACGCTGATATTGAAATTGAAAAATTAAAAGATGATTCTGAATACTGGAATGCCATGAAAATGCGTGCTTCTGCAGATGAGCTTCCGGATGTGATGTTTAATAAAACGTTCACATTGTCCAGATTCCAGGAATACCTTGTAGATTTGTCTGGCCTGGAGGCTACGAAAAATAATCTTTATGCTGAAGGCTATGCAACCAATGGTAAGATTTTAGGCCTTCCGTCCACAAAAACCCAGGAATATGTCTATTACTGGAAGGATATGTTTAAAGAGGCCGGCGTGGAAGTACCTACCACCTGGAGCGATTTCATTGATGTGTCCAAAAAACTGCAGGAATACTATGGAAAAGATAATGCCAATTTTGCAGCCATCGGTCTTGGCGGCAAGGATGAATGGGTTACATATCCGTTTATGGAATATATGCCTGCCCTGGAAAGCGGCAACGGCCAGAACTGGAATGATATGGCCAAGCAGGACGCTCCCTTTGCTGAGGGAACCGATGTGTATAAAGCTTACATGAAAGCCAATGATTTATTTACTTCCGGCGTATTTGGAAAAGACCCTCTGGGTATTGGCAATGACCAGGCTGTGTCCTTATTTGCACAAAAACAGTCCGCAATGATTGCTCTTGGCGGCTGGGGCCTTGTAAATATTACCGACGGCGCAGACAGTGTGGATGAGCTGGGAACCTTCTATTTACCTTCCAGAGATTCCAAGAGCGACCCATTCCGCACCATTACCCAGGGTGACTGCTTTATGTCTGTGACTACCTGCTCCAAAAACCCTGAGCTTGCCAAGGCTTTCGTAGAATTTTATTTCAGCGATGCATGGTATCCGGAATATGTGGCAGCCATTGCCGATGACTCTACCATGGCGACCGCACCTAAGGAAAAAGCGCCCATACTGGCCCAGGCCGATGAGCTTGCACCGGATGCCGAGGTTGTTCTTTATGACGGAGGCGGTGATGATTTTACAGCTATTGTATCTGAAACAACCTTTGATTATAAGAAGCTGGGCTGCCAGATGCTGGTCAACGGCTTTGATTTACAGGGAACCTTAGACGAATTGAATACAAAATGGACGGCCGCAAGAGCCAAGCTTGGTATTCAGTAATTTATTCAATGGCATAGATCACAGGGGCGTCCAAGCGGCGCCCCGTTTCTATACCGGCTGCCGGTGCGCCGGACGGTCCACTATGAGTAACGGCATTTGCCGTGCACGGGGCCGTTTGGGAGTCCGGAGGTTTTCTAAGGAGGTTTCCCATGACATCATTATCACGAAAGCAGAAACGCTTTATTCTATTATCGCTGGCCGTTCCGGTGCTCCTGCTCATCGGCTTTGTGCTCGTGCCGGCGTTCGACCTGATCCGTATGAGCTTTACCGATTGGGATGGCTATTCCAAGGGAAGTAATTTCATTTGGTTTGACAATTACATGGCTATGTTTAAAAATTCGGATCTGTGGCTGTCACTGAGAAATAACGGGATTTATTTTGTGGCCCATCTGCTGTTTATCCCGGTGGAATTAATGCTGGCGGTGCTGCTCACCTCTAAGCTGAGAGCTGCCAAGTTTTACAAAACCATGGTATTCATGCCCTATATCATTAACGGTGTGGCCATCGCCTATGCGTTTTCCTACTTTTTCTCACCTGTAAACGGCGCCTTTGACGCCATCTTAAACGCGGTGGGCCTTGGTGATCTGAGCCAGAACTGGCTGTCCAATCCGTCCATTGTAAATTTCGTTCTGGCCTTTGTATCGCTGTGGCGGTTTTCCGGCTACCATATCGTGCTGTTTATCGCGGCACTCCAGTCGGTGCCCCGGGATATTATCGAGGCTGCGGATGTGGACGGTGCCAATGCATGGCAGGTTTTCCGATATATCCAGGTGCCGAGCATCACCCTTGTGGTGGATTTTATCCTCTTTGATAACATCCGCGGCGCGCTCCAGGTTTTCGATATCCCGTTCGTTATGACCGGCGGCGGCCCGGGCTACGCGTCGTCCACCTTTACACTGTACACCATCAAGACTGCGTTTACCTACAATAACTTTGGTCTGGCGTCCACCATGGCGGTGGCCATTATGATTATGATCGTGATCATTTATGTGCTCCAGAACAAGATACTGCACATTGGCCGGGAAAAACCAGCGCGCAAAAAGAAAGCGTAGGAGGGATTGATGATGACAAAGGATGTTGCGGCTCTGTCACACAGTGGCAGGCGGAATAAAATTTTAATTACTATTTTAAAGCAGGCCGTCTGTATCGGTATGGTGCTGATCGTCATAACGCCCATCCTGCTGACGCTGTTTGCGGCTTTGAAAACCAAGGGCGACATGGTGAAAACGTCGCCGTTGCTGCTGCCGTCGCTTGATAAGATTACTTTTGAAAACTTTGCCAAGGTGCTGAAGGATAAGTATCTCCTGATCGGTTTTAAGAATACGGGTATAATTATTGTCATCAGTATTATTTTCAATGTGATCCTGGGGTCCATCACGGCGTTTATTCTGGAACGGTTCAATTTTCGGGGCAAAAAATTTGTGTTTGCGCTGTTTTTCCTTGGAATGCTGATTCCTACGTTTGTGACCGAGATTGCCCGGTTTAAGATCATCAACGGACTGGGGCTTTATAATACGCTGGGGGCGCCCATTGTGATCTATGTGGCCTCAGATCTGATGCAGCTGTATATTTACCGGCAGTTTATTTCGGAAATACCGGTGGCGCTGGATGAGAGCGCGCTGCTGGATGGATGCGGATATTTCAGGCTGTTTGTGAGTATTATTTTCCCGCTGATCAAGCCGGCCACGGCCACGGTGGTGATTATTAAGGCAATCAATATTATCAATGATATGTATATTCCTTACCTGTATATGCCGAAAAACGGCTTGCGGACGCTGACGACTTTTCTTATGAATTTTGCCAATGCGCAGCAGGGGTCCTGGCAGAAGCTAGCGGCGGGGATCATCATTGTTATGATTCCCACAATCATCCTTTATGTCTTTTTCCAGAAATATATTCTCGAAGGAATTTCTGCGGGAGCTGTTAAGGGGTAGGCGCGCGGATTGTAATCGTTTAGAGAGGTCGAACTGTTACCGCGGATGTACGAATACGAATGTTTTCCGGGGGATGGCTGGTGGAGTTTCGCCGGACATTCCCCGGGATTTGATTGGAGATTTTTATGGATAAATTATTTAGTTTTGACTGGATTAAGGACCCGGAGGTGTTTTCGGTGGAACGGATTTTGGCCCATTCGGATCACAAATTTTTTCGTCCGGAAGCTTCTGAAGATTTTCGCTATTCTTTGAATGGTATGTGGAAATTTTTGTTTGTACAGCGGTATCGGGAGCTGCCGCTGGAGCTTGTGGAACCGGAGGTGGATTGCCGGAGTCTGGCGGATATACGGGTGCCGGGGCATATGCAGCTGGAAGGGTTTGACGCGCCCCATTATGTGAATACGATGTACCCTTGGGATGGGCACGAGGCTATTTTACCGGGCCAGGTGCCGGAGCTGTTTAATCCGGCGGGAATGTATGTGAAGTATTTCCATGTTCCCGAATTTATGAAGGGGCAGCCGGTGTTTATATCCTTTCAGGGCGTGGAAAGCGCATTGGCGCTCTGGGTGAACGGCCAGTGGATCGGGTACAGCGAGGATAGCTTTACGCCAGCGGAGTTTGACATTACAAAGGCTCTGGTGGATGGCGAAAATAAAATCGCGGCGGCAGTATTTAAGTGGTCATCGGGGAGCTGGCTTGAGGATCAGGATTTTTGGCGGTTTTCAGGAATTTTCAGGGATGTATTTTTATATACGGTGCCAACGGTGCATATACGGGATATGTTTGTGAAGGCGCAGCCGGATTGCGGATTTGAAAGCGCCCGGGTCCAGGTGGCCTTTGAAACCCTGACCGCAAGCGGGAGCGTGGGCCCTGGACGGCTTACGGCGGAGCTTTGGGATGATAAGGTAAATATTTTGGCGGCATCGGAAGCTGTGAGTCTTTCGGAAAATAAACTGACGCTGGCGGTGGAACGCCCGAAGCTTTGGAGTGCGGAAAAGCCGTTTTTGTATACTCTGAAGCTTTTTGTATTCGACGGTGAGGGGCGGATGACCGAATGGATCTGTCAAAAGGTGGGAATCCGGAAGTTTGCCATGGAGGACGGCCTGATGAAGATCAACGGGCAGCGGATCGTGTTTAAGGGGGTGAACCGTCATGAATTTTCCTGTATCCATGGGCGTGCGGTGACAGAGGACGAGATGCGCTGGGATATTGAGACGATGAAGCGTCATAATATCAATGCGGTGCGTACCTCCCATTATCCAAACCAGTCCATGTTTTACGATTTGTGTGATGAATATGGACTTTACGTTATTGATGAAACGAATCTGGAAAGTCATGGTACGTGGCAGAAGCCGGCTCATGTGGGGAGAGATGCCAATACGGTGCCTGATGATAAGCCGGAATGGCTGGGAGCGGTTTTGGACCGGGCCAATTCCATGGTGCAGCGGGATAAAAACCACCCATCGGTGATCGTGTGGTCCTGCGGCAACGAATCCTGCGGCGGCAGGGATATTTACGAGATGAGCCGGCTGTTTAAGGCGCTGGATGATACCCGTCTCGTTCATTACGAAGGTGTTTTTCATGACCGCAGGTACAATGATACAAGTGATATGGAGAGCCGTATGTATCCCTATGTCCATGAAATCGAAGCCTTTTTAAAGGAGCATCGGGAGAAGCCGTTTATTTGCTGTGAGTATACCCATGCCATGGGTAATTCCAACGGAGCCATGTTTAAGTATACGGATCTGGTGGAGCGGGAGCCTTTGTATCAGGGCGGTTTTATCTGGGATTTTATCGATCAGGCGCTGGTAAAAAAGGATCGGTATGGGCGTGAATTTTTCGCCTTTGGTGGGGATTTCGGTGACCGGCCCACCAATTATAATTTTTGCGTTAATGGTATCGTATACGCCGACCGGACGCTTTCACCGAAAATGGCTGAGGTAAAGTATAATTACCGGGATATACGTATGTCGGCCTGTGCGGAGGGCGTCCATATATACAATCGGGCGCTGTTTACCAACACCGGGGAGTATAGCTGCCGTTTTACGCTGGCAAAGGAGGGTGTGACCATTGCCCAGGTGGAACAAGAGGTGGCTGTGAAGCCGTTAAAAGCGTCGTTCGTACAGTGGCCGCTTGAGTGGCCGAAAGCACCGGGAGAATACGTGATGACAGCAGCCTTTGTGCTGGGGGCGGATACGCTTTGGGCAAAAGCCGGACATGAGGTGGCATTTGAACAATATGTGATGGTACAAAATGCGGTGTGTGCTCTGGCGCAGGAGAGCACTGTGGAAGCTCCTGTATGTGTGGTATCGGATTATAATATTGGTGTGCACGGGCCCCATTTTCATATAATATTTTCAAGGGAAAACGGATCCATCGTTTCTTGGCGGCACGATGGCCGGGAGCTTTTGTCAGATCTGCCAAGGCCGGGCTTCTGGCGGGCACCCACGGATAATGACCGGGGCTGCAATATGCCTTTTGATTATGCGCAGTGGAAGCTGGCCAGCCTTTATCAGAAGCTGACATCCTTTACATGGAAGTGTGAGAGCGGCTGTGTGCAATTAATAGCGGTATATGCCCTGGCCACGGCTCCGGCATCTGCGGTGACGGTGATTTACTCGGTGGATGGCAATGGACGTATGGATGTACACATGATTTTTAACGGCAGCGAAGAACTGCCGCCCATGCCTGAGTTTGGCATGGTGTTTAAACTGCCGGCGGACTATGACAATACATGCTGGTATGGTAAGGGGCCGGAGGAAAATTATTGCGACCGTAATCTTGGAACTAAATTGGGCCTTTACGCGAAAAAGGCGGCGGAACATACGGAAAAATATGTGATTCCCCAGGAATGCGGCAATCATACGCAGGTCCGATTTATGAAAGTGTGTGACAATGCGGGCCGGGGGCTGATCTTTACCGGCCAGGACCTGGATGTGAATGTGGGGCCATATACGCCGCATGAGCTGGAAAATGCCGGCCACTGGTACGAGCTGCCAAAGCCTGAGCATACTGTAGTGCGCATCCTGGCAGGGCAGATGGGTGTTGGCGGCGATGACAGCTGGGGGGCGAGGACCCACGAGGAGTTTCAGATGTCCGCGGCCAGGAAGCGGGAACTGCGCTTCTGGGTTGAAGCGGTTGACTGAGTGGTGAAATCGAAACGGTTCACACCCATGCCACTCACTACGCTGAGTGGCTGGGAACGGAACGTAAATTTGGCCAATGAGCTGGCCCTCGCCGCAGGCGACTTCAAATGGGCCGGCGAAGCTACTGTTTACTGGCTTGCCAGTGAACAGTAACGTCGAAACTACGTAAGAATTTGTCGTAACAGGATAAAACCTGTTGTTTAGAAATACCTGTCTGTGTTATACTAAAGTTAAGTCAGGCCAACATATGGCCAGTAATTAAAGGAGGTACTTATTTAGATGCAGCAGGATATGATAGTTATTCTGGATTTGGGCAGCACGGATAATACAGGTGTGGCCAGAGCAGTGAGAGATCTGGGGGTTTACAGTGAAATTTACCCCCATGATATTTCTGTAGATGAGTTGAGAGATCTGCCGAATGTGAAAGGTATAATCGTCAATGGCGGACCGAACCATATGGTCAACGGTGTAAAAATCGATGTGGACCGTGCGATTTATAATATGGGTCTGCCGGTGATGTGCGTCGATCACGAGCCATCCCGGGGCGACATTGTGCTTAAGGAGTGGCCGGAAAATGAATCCGAGGCCCAGAACCTTCTGACGGAGTTTGTTTTCGCTTTCTGTAAAGCTGAGGCGAACTGGAATATGAAAAATTTTATTGCTGACCAGATCGAGCTTGTGCGCCGTCAGGTGGGCGATAAGAAGGTATTGCTGGCGCTGTCCGGCGGCGTGGACAGCTCTGTTGTGGCTGCGCTTTTGATCAAGGCCATTGGCAAGCAGTTGACCTGCGTTCATGTCAACCACGGGCTGATGCGCAAGGGCGAGTCCGAGAGCGTTATTGAAGTGTTTAAAAATCAGATGGATGCCAACCTGATCTATGTGGATGCCACTGAGCGTTTCCTCGGCAAGCTGGCCGGCGTGGCCGATCCGGAGAGCAAGCGAAAGATCATCGGAGGCGAGTTCATCCGTGTGTTTGAGGAAGAAGCCAGAAAGCTGGACGGCATCGAGTTCCTCGGACAGGGTACGATTTATCCGGATATTGTGGAGAGTGGAACAAAGACAGCAAAAATGGTAAAATCCCATCACAATGTGGGTGGCCTTCCGGAAGATTTACAGTTCCAGCTTGTAGAGCCGTTAAAGCAGTTGTTTAAGGATGAGGTCCGCGCCTGCGGCAAGGAGCTTGGTCTGCCGGATGATATGGTTTACCGCCAGCCGTTCCCAGGGCCGGGGCTTGGCGTCCGCTGCCTTGGCGCGATCACGAGAGAGCGCCTGGAGGCTGTGCGCGAATCCGATGCCATTTTACGTGAGGAATTTGCCAATGCCGGACTTGATAAAAAAGTATGGCAGTATTTTACCGTTGTTCCTGATTTTAAATCCGTAGGTGTGAAGGATAACGCCCGCTGCTTTGAGTATCCGGTGATCCTCCGTGCGGTGAATACAGTGGATGCTATGACAGCTTCCATAGAGACGATCGACTGGCCGGTGCTTCTAAAGATCACTGACAGGATTCTTAAAGAAGTTAAGAATGTCAATAGGGTTTGCTATGATCTTAGTCCTAAGCCTTGCGCTACAATCGAGTGGGAATAATTTGATGGAGCCAAGAAAACCAGTGTTTATGCGGGTTTCAAGCACTTCGAGAAGTCTTTTGATAACAGCCATGTAACGAATATATCCGTAAAATAGTGGCGGGTAGGGGTAAACTCCTTACCCGTCATTTTTTATGCTCTGTGAGCCGCATAAATAAGGCGTTTTGATACCGAAAGGCGTTATATACTCCGCCTGTTTGTCACAATCTCTTGACTTTTTGAACTGTGTTCAGTATAATGTATTTGAACAATGTTCAACAGGAGGTGCAATGTGGATAATAAAGAAGCAATTATACAGGCAACGATTAGGCTCATTGAGGAAAAAGGGGAACATTTAGAAGAAGTCACAGTACGTGAGATATGCAAAAGAGCAGGCGTTGGATTAGGGCTTGTAAATTATCATTTTGGAAACAAGGATAAACTCATCGAGCAATGTATTGAGCGTATGATAAACGGAATAGTCGAGCATTTTCAAAATATACGGGAGAAAACAGATGGTTTTACCCCTTTTGAGAAGTTGGAGTATCTCGGCAATATGACGCTTGATTTTCTGTTTGAACATTATGCTGTTTCCAAAATTTCCGTTCTTACCGATATGCAGTCACCGAAAGAAAATGACAATACTGACAGAACTTATGCGGCATATCTTCCACTTGTTACAGCCTGTCGCCCTGACCTTGACGAAGCGGCAATAAAGCGAAAAACGCTGTATTTGATTAGCATTATGCAGCAACTGTTCCTGCGATATGAAATCATATCGCAGACATTGGGGATTGACCTTAGACAGAAAGAAAACCGCAGGAACTTTCATACGCAAGTTTTACACGACATTTTGGAGGTATAGTCAATGAATATTACGGTTATAAACGGAACAGAAAAACACGGTGTAACATACCGCTTGAAAGAGATATTTTTAGCAGAGTTTAAGGGCAAAGCGAATATTACAGAATATTATCTCCCAAAGGATTGTCCGAGTTTTTGCACTGGTTGCGTGAACTGCGTATTAAAGGGAGAGGATACCTGTAAAGAAGCAGAGAAAATTGGGAAGATAGAGAAATCGCTTTTGGAAGCAGACTTGATTGTAATGACCTCTCCTGCCTATGTGTTTCACGCTACGGGAGCAATGAAAGCTTTTCTTGACCATTTTGCTTACCGCTGGATGCCGCACCGCCCTGCTCCTGAAATGTTTGGAAAGCGGGCAGTCATAATAACCCAATGCTTGGGAATGGGTGCAAAATCTGCGGCAAAAGATATAAAACACAGTTTGTCGTGGTGGGGAATATCCAAAATCGGGATATTTACCGGGGCTTTGATGGGCGATATTGTCTGGGAAAAACTTTCTGAAAAGAAACAGGATGAACTCACAGGAAAAGCTCAAAAACTATCTCGAAAGTTTGCCCATATAGATTATACAAAACCTGTACACGCAAATTTGATTACGAAATTTAAATTTTTCTTCTGCCGTATGATGCAGAAATCCATACATAAATCAGACCCCGAATACCTTGATGGAAAATATTGGGCGGAGCAAGGTTGGCTTGATAGTTCCAGACCGTGGAAATAATGGGGAAATAAAATGGAAAAAGCAAACTCTGAATGAGTACGCTGTCCTATCTGTGGCAACAAAACTCGTACAATGATACAAAAAGATACCGAAATGAGAACCTTCCCCCTCTATTGCCCGAAGTGCAAGCAGGAAAGTTTGATTAACGCAAAGTATTTACAGGTAAAGGTAGTTAAGAAGTTTGAAAAAGGCATAGAGCAATGAACAAAACGAAAAAATGCAAATTTATGGTGGAGAAAATTGTGTTACTTAATATAGCAGAAATAGGATAATATGGATATATCAAATAATCAAAAGAAATACAAATACGGCAGAGAATAATATTTAAACAAAATTGATTAGGATTTGTCGAGTGGGAATAACTTGAGAGGTCAATAAATCCATATAAGAAAGCCCTTAGCTGTGGGTGATAACTCATGGCCAAGGGCTTTTTGTGGCTACTTTTTATGGTGGCTGCTTTTTGTGACTTTTTTGTAAGTTCATTATGCAGGCAAATCATAAAGTATGAATTTCATAGAAATTTTTAAACTGTCTCATTGCATAGGTTTTCTCTTTGACTTATACTTGATTACAGGAGGTGCTTATAATGGCAAATGAAGATAAGAAAGATTTCAACGCAATGCTGCATGATTGTAAGGATATGCCGAAATTTCAGACGATTACGGACGAAAAAAGCATAGAAAAGTATGGTGGAGACAGAATGTATTTTGCACCACCGATAGATTATGACAGGGTTATGCGGCTTGTACCCTACGGAAAGCTGCTTACCATAGGTGCAATAAGAGAGTATTTTGCAAATGTAAACGGAGCTGATTTTACCGAGCCGATCACAGCAGGAATATTTGTTTCGATTGCTGCGTGGGCAAGTTATCAGCGTTCGGAAGATAAAACTCCTTATTGGCGTACCCTGAAGGCGAATGGGGAATTAAACGCAAAATATCCCGGTGGTATTGAGGCACAGAAAGAGAAGCTGGAAGCAGAAGGGCATACAATTATTCAAAAAGGCAGAAAGAATATCCGGTACTATGTTAAGGATTATGAAAATACCCTGTTTTCGATATAAGTATCTTTGGAAAGCTGCCCGCCGTTTGTCACAAATTTCTTGACATCCGCATAGATATAGAATATAATAAAATAACTCTTTGCACTGCATTACATTCTTATCCAGAATGCGAGATCCACAGTACAAACTGAGCAGGCGATGAACCGTTAAGGTCATGGGGCCGGGGTGCGTAAAGCAGCAGCAGATCGTGTATCCGCACATCTGTGGGACAGTTGTATGTTCCATGGGTGTGCTTTTTTTATGCCAGGCAGCGCGTCACAATGGGGAGCTTGCGCGCCCCTGCGGCGATTTCCATGATCCGCTGCTGCGAAGACGAGGTGCATTTTTGGAACAGTATATCTCTGATGAGGTGCCAATAAGAAAATTATGACTACCGCTTTTGCGGAAATTCAGGAGGGTTTTTTTATGACAGCCAACAAAGAATATCAAACAAAAACAAACTCGGTACAATCAGCAAATGATGAGGCCCGGATCATCCGGAAGCTGTCGATGGTAAGCATTGTTGGAAATGCTGTACTTTCCATTTTCAAGATTATTGCTGGTGTGATCGGCCATTCCGGCGCCATGATATCTGATGCGATCCACTCTTTTTCTGACGTATTTACTACGGTCATTGCTTACTTTGGCGTGAGGATTTCAAAAAAGGTAGCGGATAAGTCGCATCCGTATGGCCATGAGCGATTGGAATGTGTCGCCTCATTAGTCCTGGGATTGATGCTTATGGTTACAGGCCTTGGCGTCGGCGCGGCGGGAGTCAAAAATATTTTGGCCGGAAGCTATGATACTCTGGCCATTCCCGGTGTGATCGCTTTAGTTGCCGCCTTTGTGTCAATTCTTTCAAAGGAGGCGATGTATCAGTATACCCGGTACTACGCCAAACGCATTAATTCCTCAGCCTTTATGGCGGATGCGTGGCACCATCGCTCGGATGCATTTTCCTCTGTTGGTTCTTTGATCGGTATCGGTGGAGCTATGCTTGGTTTCCCGGTAATGGATAGTGTGGCCAGCGTGGTTATCTGTGTATTTATTTTGAAAGTATCCTATGATATTCTAAAGGATGCGATTTCTAAAATGCTGGACACCTCCTGCGATGAAGGCTTTGAGGCAGAGCTGCGGAAATTTATCGAAGATCAGCCGGGGGTCGTATGCGTTGATGTACTCCACACACGGATGTTCGGAAATAAGGTTTACATCGATTTGGAGATTAAGGTCGATGGGGATGTACTTCTCAGGGAGAGCCACGCGGTTGCGGAACAGGTGCATGACAGTGTGGAAGCGATGTATCCGGACATAAAGCATATTATGATCCATGTTAATCCGACGGAATAAAGCATAAGCGTTCAGTGTGCCTGAACGATTGGAGGACGATTTATGAGTGAAAGACCTGCCCTGGATAAAAATTTGGACAGTGGAACATTTCGGAAATTTTATTACTTAAAAGAGGAGCTTGTGGATTTTTGCAGAAAGAATGGCCTGCCTGTATCCGGAGGCAAGATGGAAATTACCGACAGGATTGCAGCATTTCTGGAGAGTGGCGAGGTGTTGCAGCCTTCGGTTAAGCCGAAGGCGAAAAACAGTATCGGCGGCATAACTCTGGATATGAAAATTGAACCGGATTTTGTCTGCTCGGAAAAGCACCGGGCCTTCTTCCGGGAGCATATCGGACAAAGCTTTTCCTTTAATGTTGCTTTTCAAAAATGGCTCAAGAGTCATACAGGAAAGACCTATGGCGAAGCGATATCCGCGTATGGTGAAATTTTGGCGGAAAAGAAAAAGAATAAAACAACGATCGATCCGCAGTTTGAGTACAATACATATATCCGGGATTTTTTCGCTGATAATGCCGGAAGCTCCCTGGAGGATGCCATTCGATGCTGGAAGTATAAAAAGAGCCTTCCGGGCCGCCATCGCTATGAAAAGGCGGATTTATCTGCATTGTCAGAAGATTAAAGGAGAGACATATGGAAAACACACCATATTTGGAAACTGGACGGCTGATATTACGCAAATTTACTGAAAATGATATGGACGCTTTGTTTCGCATATTCAGTGATAAAGAGGTCAACACCTTTCTGCCCTGGCAGCCGCTGGAATCCCTGGCGGAGGCGGCTGTCTACTATAAGAAAAATTATGCAGATGCCTATGCGCAGGATCTGGGATACAAATATGCCATCTGCCTTAAAACAGACAATGTACCCATTGGTTATGTCAATGTCAGCATGGGGGAAAGCCACGATTTGGGCTATGGACTGCGAAAGGAATTTTGGCACAGGGGCATTGTGACGGAGGCGGCCAGAGCTGTACTTATGCAGGTGAAAAGTGACGGGATTTTATTTGTCACGGCCACCCACGATGTAAAAAATCCGCGCAGCGGCGGTGTTATGAAACAGTTGGGGATGCAGTATAAATATTCCTATGAAGAGCTTTGGCAGCCGAAAAATTTTTGCGTGACCTTTCGTATGTATCAGATAAATTTTGATGGAACTAAGCGGGTGTACATGGAGTATTGGAATACGTCGGACGTACATTTTGTTGAAACGGAGCTTTGATTGCCGCCATTAATAACCGTTCGGGTGATACTGAAATTGTTGCAGCTTTTATTTGAATATGGAGGTAAGTTTATGAAGCTATTCGTTGCAAGGCATGGAAAAACGATTTGGAATGAACAAAACAGAGTATGCGGCAGGTCGGATATTCCACTGTGTGATCGTGGAATTTTACAGGCAGGCGCGCTTGCACAGGAGGCTGCAATGTATCATGTGGATCGGATTATAACATCACCTCTAAAAAGAGCGGCTGAGACTGGCAGGATAGTTTCGGATATTTGCCGGGTGCCGCTGGTGACGGATGAGCGCCTGATCGAGCAGGATTACGGTATTTATGAAGGTGTAGACCGGAAGAATGAGGATTTCCTGAAAAATAAGAGAAATTTTGCTTACCGGTATCCCGGCGGAGAATCCATGATGCAGGTGGCCTGCCGCGTCTACGGATTTCTTGATGAGATAAAGGGCTGTTATGAAAACAAAAATGTACTGCTTATCAGCCACGGCGGCGTGTGCAGGATTATTCATACATATTTCCATGATATGACCAATGATGAATTTTTTAATTATGTTTTGGCAAATGGAAAGCTGGAGATATACGAACTATAAAAGAAGCCGGACTCCGACGCGGAAAAGAGTTGCGTCAATCCACCGAAAACATTGTTATAATAGGAAGTGCGCTGAAGCGCACGCAGGTCGACGATTTCCTCCGGAAATCCCCGACAAATTATAATAGGAAGTGCGCTGAGGCGCACGCAGGTCGACGATTTCCTCTGGAAATCCCCGACAAATTATAATTAGGAAGTGCGCTGAGGCGCACGCAGGTCGACATTTTTTCTTTATAACAATTTTGGAGGAGGTATTATTATGTTTTGGAAGCGTAAGGATAGGGCGAAAGACAGGGATTATGGAAAGACGAATGAGCCGCTCAAAGCGGATACGGCACGTATTCCCGCATTTTTAAGCCGGCCGGCAGACCCGGTCGCAGAGCGGTTTTTCAGCGCCGATATGATCACTGTCAGCGATAAAAAATGTGGTTATAAAGTGGATGTTTATGGAAATTCTGCCGGAGTACTGCCACAGATCGTTCAACACACGACCGGTTATGAGATTGACGAAGTACATATATATTATAAAAAAGATTCGCCATCCTGGTATGTGATTTCTACGATGAAAACACCGGCGGTACGGACATCACCGCTGAGTAATGCTGTACTCGCCCCTTATAATCTGTCAAAGAGCTTTGGCATGTATGAGCCTATGTTGAATGTGCCGCAGGTATGGGCTGTCAATGACTATGAAAGCCTGGAATTGTATGATCTTGGGGCGTGGTCGGATTACGACAGAGAAAGAGGTCTGGAGGAGTCACATGTGTTCTGTCATGTTTTCAAAATGAACAGGAAAATGTATAAGGATTTTATTCTGGCTGCCAGAAAAGATATTTATAGCTGGAAACTGGAATGTCTGCTTGAGACGCAAACGAAAGAGATCTCGCAGGCGGATTTTGTTCCGCCGGGATATTTTTTCGGAACTTTTACGCCGTTGATTTAGGAAAATCCGGGGGTTCCCAATGGGAATCCCCGACTTTTATCTATCCGGACAATTATTGTTATAAAATATTTATACGTATTTCTCCAATGTAGCCCGAACTGCCCCTGGCCCCTTGAGCATCTGTGAAAAGTAATCGCACACAAGGCCGGCCAGTCCGGTGGCGTACAGGTTGACGCCCCAGATCTTAGCATCGGACAGTACGGGTTCTAATTGCCGGGATATACTTTCCGGTGACGGCTGTGTTTCGGAATCAAGGTGGAACACAGCCATATACGGCCGCATGGTATCCAGCAGTGGGTCCGGGCTTAATTCAAAGGCATTTCCGTGGTCATCCACAGCCATAAGATAGCGCAGCCATCCGGCAAAGACCAGGGGAATCCGTTCCAGATCCTCAACGTGGAGCCCCGGAGTGCGCTCATAAGCCCGGATCGTTTCTCCGAATCGGATGGCCAGCTTCTGGGACGTATCGGTGGCGATGCGCTGAGGGGTATCCGGCATAAATGGATTTGGAATACGGATGTTTAATACGGTATCAATAAAATCCCTTGGATTTAATATGCCGGGATTGACCACCACAGGAAGTCCTTCGATGTAGCCGATACCTTCCACAAGCTTTTTCAATGTTGTATCCTGCATTTCCTCAGATATCCGCTCATAGCCCAGCAGACAGCCAAATACAGCCAGCGCCGTATGCAGCGGATTCAGACAGGTACAGACCTTCATTTTCTCCACTTTATCCACGGTAGCCCGGTCGGTGAAGATGAAACCTCCCTTTTCCAGGGCAGGGCGTCCGGCAGGAAAGGCATCCTCGATGATCAGGTATTCGCATTCCTCAGCGTTGACAAAGGGAGCCACATACGTATTTTTTGTGGTGACGATGGGAGCCGGCGCTTCTACACCATCCTTTTTCAGGATTTCCTCTACTGCTTCATTGGGTCTCGGAGTGATCTTGTCGATCATCGTCCATGGGAATGAAACCTTCCCGGGATCATTGATATATTCATAAAATCCTTTTTCTACCCGGCCATTTTCGCTCCAGGCCTGCGCAAATGCGGCGACTGCATCGTGCAGCTTCGTGCCATTATGCGAACAATTGTCCATGCTGACCATGGCGATCGGTTTTTGACCGGATCGATAGCGGGTATAAAGTAATGCGGACAGCTTGCCAAGATAGCTCTCGGGATGCGTTGGCCCATTTTCCATATCCGCGGCCACCTGGGGCAGCGGGCGGCCCTGGCCGTCGGTGAGACTGTAGCCTTTTTCTGTGATGGTAAAGGTAGCCATCTGAAGGGAATCCGACTGGAAGATTTGTATGAGACGATTGTAATCCGGAGCATTATCCGAATCCAGAACAAGGGATTCCACAACACTTCCCACCACGGTCTTTTCCACAGTGCCGTCGGATTTTAAGGTGACAAGAATGCTGTAATCGTCATGGGGGTGGTTCATTTTTTCAATGATCTCATAGTCATAGCCCTCAGCGACGATAAGGCCCCGATCCAGAGTGCCGTTATTTAACAGATTTTGGACCACATTGGCCTGGAAGGCGCGGAAAATATTACCGGCGCCAAAATGTATCCAGAAGGGCAGCGTCTTTGTTTTTTGGGCCACAGCTTCACGGTCAAAGCTAGGCAGGGCATAGCCGGCGGCTTCCCAGGGGGCTTTTTCGGTAAGTCCGGAATTATTCAGCTTCATTGGCGACAGCTCCTTTCGTTAGTTTCGCTGGCTTTTAACGCAGCGGCTTTAGCTTTCTCACTTTTTTCAATGGCTTCCCACAGCCCGTTCAGGTAAGTGGCACCAAGCGCGCGGTCGTACAGGCCGTAGCCGGGCATGGCCACCTCGCCCCAGATCATCCGGCCATGGTCCGGGCGGATGGGGCCGTCAAAACCGATATCGTAAAGGGCTTTCATAATTTCATACATATCAAAGGTGCCGTCTGCGGACAGATGGGCCGATTCCTCAAAGTTTGTGGGGGAGTTGAATTTCAGATTGCGCACGTGGGCAAAATGGATTCGTCCTTTCAGTGAGCGGATCATATCCGGCAGGTCATTTTCCAGATTGGTTCCATAGGAGCCGGAGCAGAAGGTAACGCCGTTGTGGGGGTTATCTACCATGTTCATCATGCGCAGGATATTGGCCTTATTGATGATGATCCGGGGCAGGCCGAAAACACTCCAGGCCGGGTCATCGGGATGAATCGCCATATTGATATCGTATTTATCACACACCGGCATGATGCGTTCCAGGAAATATTTTAAATTGGCAAATAATGTCTCGTCATCAATATTTTTATACATGGCAAAAAGGTCCTTGATCTTTGCCATGCGCTCCGGTTCCCAGCCGGGCATGATGGCGCCGTTGGTATCCCCGGCGATGAATTTAAACATTTCTTCGGGATTCAGAGCGTCCACGGCATCCTGGGTATAGGCAAGAACTGTGGAGCCGTCAGGTCTTACACGGGCCAGCTCCGTCCGGGTCCAGTCGAATACAGGCATGAAGTTGTAGCATACAAGGTGTATGTCCTCCTGTCCAAGATTTTCCAGGGTTTCAATATAATGATCAATGTACATATCGCGGTCCGCGCTGCCGGTTTTGATGGCGTCATGGACGTTGACGCTTTCAATGCCGGACACGCGAAGCCCTGCGGCTGCAACCTCATCCTTCATAGCTTTGATGCGCTCACGGCTCCATACCTGGCCGGGGGCTGTGTCGTACAGTGTGGTGATAACGCCGGTGACGCCGGGAATCTGGCGGATCTGCTGTAATGTAACGGTATCAAAGGCGGAACCGTACCATCTTAATGTCATTTCCATAATCAATCGTTCCTTTCATGGGCAGTTTTTAAATTTCATCTGATTAAATTATATGAAAATGGGGGGATATTCCAATTGCCAAAATTGCGGTAGACATTGCAAATGTTGCGGGAGGATGGCAGGCCTGATATATTTTTGAATTTTCGATTCGATGGCAGAATATGTTTCCCATTTTTGAAAATACTAATTAAAAAGCACAAGAGCGTGTTTTAAAAATGCTCACAATAATGAAAGAAATCGAGGATATGCTGATGGAAACACAAACAACGGAATTATTAAAGAAGTGCAGTGAAGGCTGCAAAATGGCAGTAAACAGTATGGAGCAGGTCAAACCTTATGTAAAGGACAGCCATTTAAAAGAGGTGCTGGATCGTTACGATTGCGAATATCAGCGGTTGGATGAGGAAACTACAGGCCTGCTCAACGCTATGGGGGATGAGGAAAAGGAGCCGGGGGCCATGGCCTCCACCTTTTCCTGGATCAGTACGGAGGTTAAGCTGATGCTTAAGGACGACAGTCATCAGATTGCCAAAATAATGATGAAAGGAAGCAATATGGGCATCCAGTCCATGAGCGAATCCATCAATAAATATACGGATGCCTCGGAAAAAAGCCGGGCGGTGGCAAAAGATATCGTCAGCGTGGGAGAAAACTTTTCAGGCGAAATGAAGCAGTTTTTATAGGAAACTATTTTACTGGAGAAATGAAGTAGTTTTTTATGGTCCAAAGAGTACAAGGCCGGCACCTGACAGAATCAGGCTACCGGCCTTTAAGTGTCTAAAGCTGCTTTTTGTTGAATCGTAAAATGGCTGCGCCGATGGCCAGTAAAATAAGCAGGAGGGTCACGGCCGCCGCCTTATAAAAAGCATCCGGCGCCACGGCCTGCGATAACAGGTTTCCCGAGGACAGCAGTTGTACCGGCATGTATGGAGCAAGCGCCGGGATCATGCTCAAAAGGTAGACGGCCAGAAAAACACCGCCGGTAAAGAGCAGCACGGAGACATTGGCCGAAAACAGGGCGGATCCCAGGAGGATCAGCGATATGAGCCAAAGCCCCAAAAGATAAATGCATGCGGCGCTGCCGACCAGATGATGGGCGATGCTGTTATCCCAGAAATAGGCATTGTACCCGTAGGTGATCAAATAACACAGCCAATAACACAGTGTCCATACAGCGGCGGCGGCCAGTGCCTTGGCGATGATTACCTTCCAGCGGGAAAGCCCTTTAGTGAGCATATTTACCAGGGTTCCTCTCTGGTATTCAGTCGTGAGTAATCCGCAGAACATGACGACGACCACGATCAATGTCAGAGAAATATTTTTATAATATTGCTGCCAGGAGAGCATGGCATTTACGGTAATCTCCTGAATGATAAGTCCCTGCTCGGCCATGGATTCCGAGAGCATTTCATAAAGCCACGGTGTAAGCTTTGCCATGGCCGGGTTCATAATGCCGAACAGCACAAAGATAATGACCATGATCGTCAGCTTTCCGGTGCGTATCTGTTCTGTAAATTCTTTCCTTATAAATGCGGATAGCTGTCTCATTGTCCGACCACCTCCATAAAAAGAGATTCCAGTGTGGGCTCGCACATTTCAATGCGCTGGGCATAAATTTGATTTTGCAAAAGCAGACCCATGGCCGCCGCCATATCCTTTTCACTGCGCCCGGCAAAGCTTAAATGGGTCTGGCTGTCCATGCGGCCGCCGGGATAGAGTCCGGAAAATTTAAGGATATCCCCGGTATTATAAAATTCAATCTCAAATCCGCTGCCCGAATGGATCTGGCGCAGCTCATCCATAGTTTTTTGGACGGCCAGGCGGCCGTTGTGGAGCACGCCGATCTCATCGCATATACGCTCCACATCGGATAGGATATGGGTGGAAAATATAACCGTCGTCTTCCCCCGTACAGTCCGCAGTATATCCAGTATTTCCTTTCGGCCTATGGGGTCCAGGGCGGAGGTGGGTTCGTCGCAGATGAGCAGCATCGGTTCACCAAGAAGTGCCTGTGCAATGCCAAGGCGCTGCTTCATTCCCCGGGAAAAGCCCTGAATCTTTTTTGTATCGTGCTCCAGCCCAACTAAAGGCAGCAGCTCGTCAATCCGCCGTTTGCGCAGGTTCCTGTCCATCCCTGTGATTTCACCACATAGATTTAAGTATTCCGCAGGCTTCATATAACCGTAAAATTCAGGCACATCCGGGAGATAACCGATATATTGGTTCGTTTTATTTTGGCCATAGGCCACTGGCTGGCCATTGACACGAATACAGCCGCTATCGGGAGCGCACAGTCCCAGAATCATTTTCATGGTTGTCGTTTTCCCGGCGCCGTTCTTGCCGATAAAGCCATAGATCGTTCCCTCAGGCACATTAAGGCTCAAATGGTCGATGACCGAATGTCTCCCAAAGCGTTTGGAGACATCGGAGAGTGTGAGCATATTCATCAGTCGTCCTCTTTTCCAAGAATAAAGTAAAGGATCGGGCCCCAGAACTGCATTCCCACAATGGCGAGAATGACCCACAGCATCCGCGAGCCGCGTTTATAATGGTCATGGGTCAGAATGTGGCGCAGACTTATAAAAATCAGCAAAAACTGGACAATGACCAGAGGTATCAAAAATGGAAGCATATCGTGTAATGTCATGGTTAACCCTTCTTTCTTTCCAAACGCTCTTTCTGGCGTTTAAATTCCTTTAGTTCGAACAATGGTGACAGTGCCGGATTTTCCAAAGCCTGGAGGGCGCTGTCCTGAACAAATTTCGTATCCCTTGGCGGATTTGTGCCCAGGTCAAATTCCTCAAACCATTCCTCAAGATGATTAAAAAAATCATCTCCGTGTAGAAATGCGCCTTTATTTGCAATCGTAAGACTGCCGGAGACAAACGCCTCCACCAGCGCCATGGCCTCCGGCAGCTTTTGGTGGGCACAGTAAAAAATGATACACTGATAGTCAAACTGTAAAACGGAATTAAGGTTTAACGTCTTTAGATCAAACTCCGAGATGACAGTGTTGGTCCGACGGATGATCTCCGTTCCCTTCTCAAGATCATCCATATAAAAGGCCAGAAACGTTGTACCATTGGCGGCCAGATCCAGCAGATGGCTGTACATGGCCACCTGGGTGGAAAGCTCGGCCTGATGGACATCCCCCTTCATGTAGTAGGCCTGGATTAGCAGGCGCTGGGCTTCCGAGTAGAGATTATAACGGTTGATCATAGGCTTTAAGGTGTCCACTGCGTCCGCATACCGGCCAAGTATAAGCCAGATCATCATTTTGACAATAAGGGCCTCATTGCACAGGCCCGGCTCTCTGCTGTTTTGTTCAATACGGCTGCACAGCGCCTCGATATCTTTAAGAATGTCTGTCTGCCGTTCCGGTTTTGCCAGCATATAATGATTAAAGCAAAGAAGACCCATCTGAAGCAGGAATGGATAGCAGGAATAATACTTTTTTACAAGCATCTGGCATTTCCCGTAAACCTCCTCAAATGGCAGCGCTGCAAAATCTGCCGACAGATCCACGTAAATCTTTCGTATCTGCTCCACGCTGAGCCACGGCGAATAGCCCATCAGATCATCAAGCGTCACATCGAAATAAGCGGCCAGTTGGGGCAGAAGTAAAATATCCGGAAGACTCTGGCCTTTTTCCCATTTGGAAACCGATGCCTTTGTCACCCCGATAAAATCAGCGACCTCCTCCTGGGTAACCCCTTTTTCATGGCGCAGTCGAACAAGATTATCAGAAAGCCTTAGCATATTCGTATTCATAAAAATCTCCTTCCTAAGTATCAAATCCTTCGTTGGGTTTAAACTAAGCATAATCCAATTATGGTCCGATGGCAATGGAATCATACGCTACTTTGCGATATAAAATCAACCAGGACGATACTTGATTCGGGCCCGCGTGGAGCGTTACAGGAGCGTTTACTTCCAATGACTACTTGAAATTTTAAGCAAGTAAGTGTATAATGACTGAACTGGAAAGCACTGGCAGGCGAAATTGTTCAAATAAAATGAGTCAAAGTCAAGACAGTCTGACTTTGGCTCGCTGCTCGCGGAAACAAAGGATTTAACAATACTATTTACCAAGGAGTCATTTGTATGAATGCATATACAAGTTTTGCGGAGGTTTACGACACCTTCATGGACAACATCCCCTATGATGCATGGTCGCAGTATTTGATCTCGCTGTTAAAAGAATACGGTGTGGACGACGGTCTTGTGCTGGAGCTGGGATGCGGCACCGGGAATATGACCCGGCTGTTAAGCGCCGGCGGTTATGATATGATCGCGGTGGATAATTCGGAGGAAATGCTTATGATCGCCAGGGATAAGGCGATGGACGAAGCCATGGATATCCTTTATCTTTTGCAGGATATGCGGTCCTTTGAGCTGTATGGCACGGTGCGGGCTGTGGTGAGCATTTGCGACAGTATGAATTATATTACCGACCCGGAGGATCTGTGCCAGGTGTTCCGGCTTGTAAATAATTATCTGGACCCGGGCGGCGTGTTTATTTTTGATATGAATACCCTGTATAAATATAAGGAAGTTCTTGGCGACCGGACGATTGCGGAAAACCGGGAGGATTGCAGCTTTATATGGGATAATTATTTTTATGAGCAGGAAGCTGTCAATGAGTATGAGTTAAGCATTTTCATACGGGAGGACTGGGAGGATGAACCGGACGGCCAGGACATTTATGGCGGCGAACCGTTTCTTCGGTTTAAGGAAACACATTATCAAAAAGCCTACACTTTAGATGAGGTGAAATGCCAGCTTAGCAGGGCCGGTATGGAATTTGTGGCGGCCTATGATGCATTTACCCGGGAGCCTGTGGGGGCAAAGAGCGAGCGCATGTATATTATTGCCAGAGAAAAAGGAAAGTGACCGTTCGGCCCTGAACGGTTACAAAGGGAAAGATAAAGGAGGATTTTTTCATGTCAGATTATATTGTAAGAGCAACAGCGGCAGGCCATCAGGTGCGCATATTTGCCGCATCCACAAAAGAACTGGTGGAAACCGCCCGCCAAGCCCATAATACAAGTCCGGTAGCCACGGCCGCCCTCGGGCGCCTGCTGACGGCGGGGGCGATGATGGGGAGTATGCAAAAGGGCGAGAAGGATACACTAACCCTGCAGATCCAGTGCAGCGGCCCCATTGGCGGGCTGACCGTGACCGCCGACGGAAAGGCGAACGTGAAAGGTTATGTAAAAAATCCGGAGGTGATGCTTCCGCCAAATGCTTATGGAAAGCTGGATGTGGGCGGTGCGCTGGCTCTGGGTGTGCTGAGCGTCATCAAGGATATGGGGCTTAAAGAGCCCTATGTGGGCCAGACTCAGCTTGTTTCCGGTGAGATTGCCGAGGACCTGACGTATTATTTTGCCACAAGTGAGCAGGTAAATTCCAGCGTGGCTCTGGGCGTGCTTATGGAAAAGGATAATACGGTAAAGCAGGCCGGCGGATTTATTATCCAGCTCCTGCCTTTTGCCGACGAGCTGGTGATCTCAAAGCTGGAGGAGAATCTCAATGGTCTGCCCAGTGTGACAACGATGTTGGAAGCGGGAGAGATACCGGAGACGATTCTTGAAAAGCTGACGGCAGGGATGGATCTGGAAATCCTGGATAGGGTTCCGACGCGGTTTTATTGTGATTGCTGTAAAGAAAAAGTTGAAAAGGTGATCATCAGCATTGGTAAGGATGAAATCCAGTCCATGATCGATGATCACGAGCCTGTGGAAGTCAATTGCCACTTTTGCAACAAGCACTATATGTTTGATGTGGACGAGCTGAAAGCGCTGCTTCAAAGAAGCCGATGATCCTATATCCAGGTGCGCCATAGGTTTGTATTAAAAAAGTATTAAATATCGTATAGAACTATTGAATTTGGCAGAAGATGTGTTATGATAAAAACAGATTAGCACTCTGACTATCAGAGTGCTAATACATAAACATAATCACTGTAAGCAGGATACAGACATACAAGCCTGTGATCCATAAGGAGGAAAATCTATGGGTGAAAGTAATGATAAGAACGGCCTGAATATGAAAAATTCAGGTGGACCGCAGGGCCCGGGCGCAGGACCTGGCAAAGGACCGGGAGGCCCCAACCCTACACCCAATGCCCCAAGATTTGATAAAATAATCATCTATATAGTTATCGGTTTGGTGGTGACCATGCTGCTCAACAGTATGATGTCCAGGATGCTCGGCTCCGGAGAAGAGGAGATCAGCTATTCTCAGTTCCTTAGTATGGTTAAGGAAGATAAAGTAAAAGCTGTCAGATTCCAGGAAGGCGAAAGCCGGATTGTGATCATTCCCAATGAAAAGGTAGAGATGCCTTTTAATGTCTCCTATTATTATGCCGGTTATAGTGATCAGATGCAGGACCCGAACCTTCAAACGCTGCTGCAGGAGCACGGTGTGGATGTTACTTCTGAAATACCGACCACAGTATCGCCGATCATATCCATTCTTGTATCGTGGATTCTTCCGGTGCTGTTGATCTGGTGGCTCATGTCCTTTATGAGCCGTAAGCTCATGGGTAAAATGGGCGGCGGCATGGGCGGTATCGGTGGCATGGGCAAGAGTAATGCCAAGGTCTATGTGGAAAACGGTACCGGCATCTCCTTTAAGGATGTGGCCGGACAGGACGAAGCCAAGGAATCATTAATGGAGATCGTGGATTATCTCCATGACCCGAAAAAATATACAGAGATCGGCGCCAAGCTGCCCAAAGGCGCGCTTCTTGTGGGCCCTCCGGGTACCGGTAAAACTTTACTTGCCAAGGCTGTGGCCGGTGAAGCCGGTGTGCCGTTCTTCTCGATTTCCGGATCGGATTTCGTAGAGATGTTTGTAGGTATGGGTGCATCCCGTGTCCGCGATCTGTTTAAACAGGCTTCCGAAAAAGCGCCGTGTATCGTATTTATCGATGAGATCGACGCCATCGGTAAGAGCCGTGATAATCAGTTGGGCGGCAATGACGAGCGTGAGCAGACATTGAACCAGCTTCTGACGCAGATGGACGGCTTTGATGATACGAAGGCGATTGTAGTGCTGGGCGCTACCAACCGTCCGGAGGTACTGGATAAGGCGCTGCGCCGTCCGGGACGTTTTGACCGGACCATCAGCGTAACCCAGCCGGATAAACAGGGCCGTATTGATATATTGAAGGTCCACAGTAAGAAGGTAAGGCTGGACGATACGGTAGATCTTGACGAGATCGCTTTGGCGACCTCCGGCGCTTCCGGTGCTGATCTGGCCAATATCGTCAATGAGGCCGCGCTTCGGGCCGTACGTTTTAACCGGCGGTTTATTTCCCAGGAAGACTTGTTTGAATCGGTGGAGGTGATCATTGCCGGACAGCAGCGTAAAAACCATATTATGAGCAAGGAAGAACGGGATATTGTGGCTTACCATGAAATCGGACACGCCCTTGTGGCCGCCAGACAGAAGGATACCCAGCCGATCCAGAAGATTACCATTATCCCGCGTACTTCCGGTGCGCTCGGCTATACGATGCAGATGCCGGAGGAGGAGCACTTCCTTATGAAGAAACCGGAGATGCTCCAGGAGATCGTGACCTTGGTGGGCGGCCGTGCTGCTGAGGAGGTTAAGTTTGGAACGGTGACGACCGGGGCTTCCAATGATATCGAAAAAGCCACGGACTTAGCCCGCAAGATGGTGACCATGTATGGTATGTCTGCGGAATTTGGTATGATGGGGCTGGAGCTTCCGGGTAGCCAGTATATGGATGGCCGGCCGGTGAAGACCTGTTCAGAGGATACGATGGCCAGAGCGGATGAGATCGTCCGCCGGACCATTGAGGAAGCTTATACTTCTGCAGTGAAGATTCTTACGGAGAATATGGAGGAGCTGGACCGGGCAGCGAAGTATCTGCTTGAGAAGGAGACGATCACCGGTAAGGAATTCATGGATATACTGGAGACTTGTGCAAGAGAGCGGATTGCACAAAGCTAATACAGTGGATTGCACAAAGTTAATACAGAAGATTGTTTGTGGCAGACATCGCCGGCAGTAATTTATGCTGGCGATGTCTGCTTTGTTGTTGTTATTGAGACTGATTTTCCTGAAAACCCAAAATCGTAATTGGAAGTAACGTTTTATAGTATGTGAAATTAATATTGTTTTATCTAACCTTAATATTGTTGGATTGAATCGACACTCTTCGTGGTGTAATATATTAATATAGTTGCATGATGTGTGGATTTTATCTGTGAATGTTAAGGAGGATTTTTATGAGTGCGCTGCCTTATATTGGGGAGTTGAACGGGGTTTCAACATTGTTTGTGAAGGATGAGCCGTTTTTTGTACTGGGCGGGGAATTGCATAATTCCAGTTCTTCGGATCTTCGGTACATGGAGGAAAAGGTTTGGCCCATGCTTAAGGGGCTGAATATGAATACAGTGGTGCTGCCGCTGGCCTGGGAGTCGGTGGAGGCCGTGGAGGGCGTCTTTGATTTTTCACTGCTGGACGGACTCTTAGAGCAGGCGCGGCGGGAAGGGATGCGTCTTGTCCTGCTGTGGTTCGGCCTGTGGAAAAATTCAGAGTCCAATTATGCGCCGGGCTGGGTGAAGAAGGATACAGATACTTATTTCAGAGTCTGTGATGATTCAGGAAAGAAGCTGAATATCATATCTCCATTGTGTGAAGCTGCGGTGGCGAAGGATGCGTATGCGTTCGGAAAGATGATGGAGCATCTGAGCCGGGTGGATCACGAGGAAAATACGGTGATTTTTGTCCAGATTGAAAACGAGATCGGAGTGCTTGGCGCTGACCGGGATTTTTCACCATATGCACAGGAGATTTTCGAGCAGCCGGTGCCCGCTGAGATTTTAGCTGTTTTTGATAAAAGTAAACAGCAGGGGAGCGGCTGGGCGGCTGTCTTTGGCGATGAGGCGTCGGAGCTGTTCATGGCCTGGAGCTATGCCAGAGCGGTGGAAAAAATCGCCGGAGCCGGCCGGGCATGTTACCCGCTGCCTATGTATGTGAACGCCTGGCTGGAGCAGCATCCGTGGCGGCCAGGCACCTATCCATGCGGCGGTCCGGTGATGAAAATGGCAAAGATGTGGAAGGCCTGTGCGCCCTCCTTATTTACCATGGCGCCGGATATTTACGATCCCCATACGGCGGATGTGATGGATGAATATGCGGTGGCGGGGAATCCTCTGTTTATTCCCGAAATCCGCAAGGACCCGGTGTGCGCCAGCTATGTCTATTATGCGTTTGGAAAGCATAATGCCATCGGCATTTCGCCGTTTGGCATCGAGGACCTCATGGCGGACCCGTCCATCTTTAAAAAGCCACCGCTTTTCCTGATGATGGAGCTGAACATCGATATTACCGCCATGGATGGAACCGGAACAGCGCCCTACTTATCGGCGGCCTATGATATGATGACGCACATAAAGCCTTTATATCTCAAGTACCGGAATACATCCATGCTCCAGGCCTTTGTCCAGAGGGAGGCCAATGACGGCGGCCTGTGGCTGCGATTTGGAATATACGATATGGTCGTGTCCTACAAGCGCCGGGGGGAAGGACAGCCGGTTGGCGCCGGTATGATTTTTGAACTGGCGCCGGATAAGTTTTTATGTGTAGGCATGAATTATAAATTCGATGTGTATACAAAACCGGGGAACAAAAACTGCGCCATGATCAGCCGGGCCGTGGAAGGACATTTGGAAAATGGCCGGTTTATTGAAGGCCGGGTGCTCAATGGCGATGAGCGGATGAATGTCAATTTGAACGAAAAGCCTTCGGCGCTTTTGGTGGAAATTTATGATTTATAGGGAACTGCTTTAACGCCTTCCCCGGTCAATTTGATGAAATTTTCAGGGAAAGAAAATTTACCCTAACAAAATGCCTGATTTTGTGCTATAATGAATATACAGCGTGCGGTTTATTTGCAAACGTAAGTCCAGTTGCAAGACCGCACGTTTGTTTTAGTAGTTATTTACTGGTCCGCCAGTGAACAGGAACCATTCGTCTGCACAAATGGAGGTAGGAAAGTATGTTTCAGGAAAATGATTTAGTTGTCTATGGTAATACAGGCGTATGCCGGGTGAAAGCCGTGGGGCCTTTGGATGACATATCAGCGGCTAAGAAGGACCGGCTTTATTACACGTTGGAACCGCTCTATGACAAAGGTACCATTTATATTCCGGCGGATACAAAGGTTTTTATGCGTCTTGTAATTACAAAGGATGAAGCGAACGATTTGATCTCCAGAATCCCGGATATCCGGGAAAATAATTATGATGGCCAGAATCTGCGCATGTTGTCCGATAATTATGAGGCTTCTTTAAATACCCATAACTGTGAGGACCTGGTCCAGTTGATCCGCACCGTTTTTGTGCGCAATCAAAAGGCTGCGGAAAATGGCAAAAAGCCGGCACAGACGGATGAGCGTTACATGAAGAAGGCCAAGGATCTGCTCCACGGTGAGCTGGCGGCAGCCTTGGGCATTGACTATGATGATGTGGAAGCATATATAGATAACGCGGTAAACGGACGATAGGATTTATGGAATACAATAAGATCATTTATTTTCTTGCGGCGGCCGAAACGGGAAATTTTTCCCGGGCGGCCAAACAGCTCTATATATCGCCACAGGCGCTGAATAAACAGATCCGCCTGATGGAGGAGGAGCTGGGCGCGCAGTTGTTTACACGCTCGGTCAAGGGGGCACAGCTCACGGAGGTTGGCCGCTATGCCAGAGATAAGCTGGACCGTGTCAACCGGGATCTGAATTTTGCACTGGAAGACATCCGACAGCATATACAGCATCGGAAGGAAAAGCTGCGTATCGGTTTTTTCTCACATCTGCCGAAAGACACGCTGGTGACGCCGGCGATCAGTCTCATATTGGCATCCTTTCCGGAATATAAAATTGAATTGGATATGGTGGATCTGTTTGAAGCCAGGGAACAGATGCTAGAGGGAAAGCTGGATATTTTATTTACAAATACCCATTCTGAGGAGGAATGGCCTCAGGAGGAAAAGGTGGTTTTCGGCAGTTTCCCGGCAAAGGTCGTCGTGTCTTTGCTTCATCCCTGGGCTGTGCGCGATGAGATCACCCAGGAGGATATGCGGGAATCGGTTTTTCTAAAGATGAACCGCTCTCATAAAGATTATAATGTGCCGGAAAAAGAGAGCTTTTATGAAAATATACCGTGCCGGCAAATACTTACGACCAGTAATTTTGCCGCAACCTGTGCGCTGCTGGAGCAGGGGGAGGCGTTTGCTGTGTTCCCCATGGCCTTTGCACATATGGAGGAATCCAGATTTAAGTTTTTCGATTATCCGGGAGATGCCGTCCAGTATGAAACGGTAGCTTTATGTAAAAAAGAAAGCCATCTGCCGGAAGTTCGGGAGATCATGCAGCTTCTAAGAGATGAATTTAACGTGTAATACCCTATATATGGAACCGTTGGAAAGGGAAAACGGTTCCGGTAAAATTGTTGTATTGCAACCTCAGGTTGTCGTATAGCAATTTTTTTCTGATTTTATAAACACCGTTACTGTGCTAATATAAAGAAAAGAAAACGAAAAGGGGTAGGTTTTATGCAGACAAACAAAGAGGCATTGCTGGCTTTATACCGTGGAGAAAAAGCGGATTTTATCCCGGAGGTTTACGGTATTCAAAAGGATGTGGTATTTCCGGGAGAGCGCTATATTGAGCTGGGAGATAAGTTTGATCCATACGGCACCGGACCGGACGCCTGGGGCGTGCTCTGGACTAATCAGGGGCCTAATCCTATGATCGATGGCAATATGGTAGCGAAGGATTACCGTATGTTTGACGAGATGTGCGATTGGAAGCAGTATGTGAAATTTCCACCACTGGATTATATGCCTATCGAGGAGATATTTAAGGGAATGTGCTATGGAATGCATGTGAACCCGGAAACGGACGTGGTTAGCTGTCTGATGCTTTCCGGACAGTTTGAGCGGATGAACCAGATGATCGGCATGGAAAATGCTCTGTGCGCTTTTTACGATTATCCGGACGAGGTCCACGAGTTTTTCGACGCTATGTGCGAATATAAATTAAAATGTATCGACCTGGCCTACAAATATCTCCACCCGGATGTTATCCATATGCATGACGACTGGGGCACTAACGACAACATGTTTTTCTCACCGGATATCTGGCGGGAATTTATCAAGCCCAATGAGATCCGTTATGCCAAACGTATCCACGAGCTGGGCATGATCTATATGCATCATTCCTGCGGGTATATCCGTCAGATCATCCCGGATCTTGTGGAGATCGGCGTGGATTGTATCGAACCGGTGATGGTGAAAAATGATGTGGATTACATATTGGACAATTTTGGCAAAAAGATCACTGTGGTCGGCGGTCTGGACAATCAGAAAATGGAAGCTCCGGGAGCCACGGAAGCTACGGTGCGCGAGGAAGTCCGTTACCGTATGGACAAATACGTAAATAAGGGAAGATATGTGCCTTACTATATCCCCACCAACGAGAAGATTTTTGGAATCTACATCGATGAAGTGAATAAATATGGCCGAACGATTGAATTAAAATAAAACAAAACCCGGAACTGCCGATTCTGTCTGGCGGTTCCGGGTTTATTTTATTTTTTGTTGAATTTTTCTTCGCAGTAAATGCAACGATAGGTTTTCGTGGCCGCATCGGTGAGCTTGAACACATTGGGAAGCTCCTGCTCGATGGATGTGATGCAGCGGGGGTTTTTGCACTGGATCACATTGGTCACAGTTTCCGGAAGGGTAAGATTTTTCTTTGCCACGATCTTACCGCCGGAAATAATATTGACCGTAATATTATTATCGATAAAACCGAGGATATCCAGATCCAGCTCCATGGGCCCCTGGATTTTAATAATATCTTTTTTGCCCATCTTATTGCTTGAAGCATTTTTTATTATAGCGATCTGGCAGTCCAGCTTTTCCAGCTTCAGATATTTATAAATGTCCATACTTCTTCCGGCCTGGATATGGTCGATCACATAGCCTTCGTCAATTCCGCTGATACTTAACATAATCCCACCTCCAGTAAAATCATTATTAATGCCATGCGGGCGTAAACGCCAAACTGCGCCTGTTTAAAATAAGCAGCACGGGGGTCCTTGTCCACCTCCACGGAAATTTCATTGACACGGGGCAGTGGGTGAAGGACGAGCATGTCCTCCTTGGCATATTGCATTTTGGACGCATCCAGGATATAACGATCCTTTAAACGGATATAATCCTCCTCATTGAAGAAACGTTCCTTCTGAACGCGGGTCATATAAAGGATATCCAGCTCCGGCATTACATCTTCCAGAACCTCAACCTCTTTGTAAGGCACATTTTTATCATCCAGCACTTCCTTGCGGATATAGGTTGGGATGCGCAGCTCCTCCGGGGAGATCATAACAAAACTGATATTGGGATAACGCACCAGGGCGTTGATCAGGGAGTGGACCGTACGGCCAAACTTCAGATCACCGCAAAGACCGATGGTTAGATGATCCAGACGTCCTTTTAAAGAGTGGATCGTCAGAAGATCGGTGAGCGTCTGTGTCGGGTGCTGATGGCCGCCGTCACCGGCATTGATCACAGGAATGGTGGAGTGGAGCGATGCCACATAAGGCGCGCCCTCCTTGGGGTGGCGCATGGCGGCAATGTCCGCATAACCGGAAATGACCCGGATCGTATCGGCCACGCTTTCGCCTTTGGCTGCGGAGCTGGAATCTGCGCTGGAAAATCCCAGGACGCTGCCGCCCAGGTTCAGCATGGCGGCCTCAAAACTTAGACGGGTGCGGGTGCTTGGCTCATAAAAAAGCGTTGCCAGCTTTTTGCCGTCGCAGACCTTGGAATATTTGGATGGATCATTTGCAATGTCTTCTGCCAGAAGGAGAAGCTTTTCAGTTTCTTCCACGGAAAAATCCAGTGGGCTGATTAAATGTCTCATTACTTACCTCCATAATAAATGTTTACTGTTGTTTTACCGAACGCATTATTTTAAATGGATCGTCTTTTTACCTTTGCCTGTATTGATCATATCCTTCACATGCTGCTTTTCATATTCCTTGATCTTATCATAAGAATAGATCAGTACAGCCACACTGAAGACAAATGTAGTAATTGTCTCAAACCATATGCTCTTGATGAAACCGGCATTGGTAATACATCCCGGTACGATCATAATGATATGGAAAATCAGTGCGAGACGGAAATATGCCTTGTCATTTGCGCCAAATATCGCCCGGAATACAAGCAGCGAGGAACCGATCTGGAATAAGATCATGGCCAGCCCCTGAATGATGATGGCCAGGAAATCCCCGGTGGATGAGTTCATAAGCAGGTCAAAGATCCCCTGAACATTTTCCAGGTCCGTACCTGCAAGCCCGCTTAAAAACTGCTCCATCTGACCGCCGCTTATGATGGCTGCGTAGGAGAAGTAGGAGGCCATGGAAATACCAACAGTCATAATGGCTTCCAGACCGCCAAAGCCGGCGCCAAACTCAAGGGCATCGCCGCGCATGGCATATTTGTTCGGGTTGGCGTCATTCTTCAGTATTTTGATCGTATAATACTTGCCGGACTGTGCCAAAAGCGCACCGATCGTCTGTGTGCACAGCGAATAGATGAATATAAGGGCGCTGGAAAATCCGGAAGTGTCTACAAACATAAGAAGCAGGCCGTTAACGAGATTTACAAGACAAAATGAAAATGCGACGTAGGCCAGCATACCGAGAAAGAATGGTTTCAAATGTGCTTTAAAACGCTTTTTGAAAATGACACATAGCAGCAGGGGTAATACAAGACTATAGGATACACCGACTAAGATAACACTTATCGTTCCGTTTGAAATGCTTCCCATAATTTTTGAATCCTCCTATTTATTACTGTCCGGACATGCCTGACCGAACTCTTTAAATATCATAATACAAAATGTCCAAATATACCAGCATTTTTGCAAATTTAATGGCGAAAAAATTATGAAAAAATTATTAAATGCAGATTGAAAAAATATTTTAATTATATCGGACGGAAAAAGATTATTTTGAGTATTGACAGCCGGATCTGCGGATGATAGTATATATACATACCGTTGGTATGTATAGGAGGCATTATGGCGAGAAATAAATACCCGGAACAGACTGTGGAAAAGATCCTGCAGATTTCGGCCCGGCTGTTCCTGGAAAAAGGTTATGAAAATACGACGATCCAGGATATTACCGACGAATTAAAGATGAGCAAGGGTGCGATCTATCATCATTTTAAATCAAAAGATCATATTTTGGACGCTATCGGTGATATGCAGTTTTTTGAAAGAGACAGCTTTACCAGGGTCATGGAGGATAAAAGCCTGAGCGGGCTGGAAAAGCTACGTAAGGTATTTATTTTGGAGCTGGGAAACTATGAGAAGCTGCAGATCGATAAGATGGCGAAATTTGTCGATAATCCTAAACTATTGGTGGCCATGCTGACACAGCTCTTTGATAGAAGTGCGCCGATCCTGCAAAGTGTCATTGATGAAGGGGTCGCCGATGGATCGATCACGATCAAAGACAGCCAGAGCATCAGTGAGGTTTTAATGCTTTTGATCAATGTATGGCTGAACCCTATGTGCGTACCGGCCACGCCAGAGGCTATTCGGAGAAAATTGGAGTTTTTACGGGAATTCACTGAGAATATGGGTATCCCCATACTCGATGACCAGGTTTATGAGGTGGTTATCAATTATTTCAGGAATATCATGGATGAAGAAATTTAATAAAGAGGCCCGTCCAAATCGTGTATGTCCGGATTTTCTGTAACGCAAAGGAAAACGGACAGCAGCATGATTTCTGCCGATGAATGGACGCGCCTCTTTACTTTTAACATTATACATACCGTCGGTTGGTATGTATAATATGCCATAGTTCCTCCGATGCATTCGCCAATGCGGGCATATACTGTAAAACAGCGTAACCGGTCCAATGTACTTACCGGTTACCGGATGGCTGTAAAAATTTTTATTTATTTTAAGAAGGGAAGTTTGTGTATGACTACAAAAAAATTATTTAACCGTAACTTTACACTGATGGTCATTGGCCAGATCATCTCATTGTTTGGAAACTCGATTCTGAGATTCGCACTGTCGCTGTACATTCTGGATGTAACCGGGTCAGCGACTGTATTTGGTACGATCCTGGCACTGTCCATGGTTCCGACCATCTTACTTTCACCGGTGGGCGGCGTGCTGGCCGACCGGGTGAACCGGCGCAATATTATGGTCTGCCTGGATTTTTGTACATCTGCGCTGTGCCTGATTTTATTTACTCAATTGGGGAACAGTCATATTACCGTTATGATCGGCGGTTTTATGATGATCCTTGCAGTGATCCAGTCATTTTATCAGCCGTCGGTCCAATCCAGTATTCCGGTGCTGGTGGATGGTGAGCACTTGCTGGCGGCCAATGGTGTGGCTGTGCAGGTGAATGCCCTGGCAAACCTTATCGGACCGGTACTGGGCGGTATGCTGTATGGGTTTTTCGGCCTGAAGGTTATCGTTGTGGTGAGTATTTGTGCATTCTTTGCATCGGCAGTTATGGAAATATTTATCCATATTCCTTTTAAACGCCAGCAGCGTCAGGGAAGCGCGGTGGGCATGGTCGTGTCGGATCTTGGGCAGGCGGTCCGGTTTCTTGGCAGGGAAAATCCGGTGCTGCTGAAAATTTTACTGGTCGTGGCGGCCATCAACCTGTTTTTCTCCACAATGATCATGGTCGGTTTTCCTTATATCGTCAAGATCCAGCTTGGGCTCAGCTCCCAGCTTTACGGTTTTGTGGAAGGTGCCATGGCCGTGGGCTCCATCGGCGCCGGCCTGGCCAGCGGTATTATTGCCCACAAGCTGAATGTAAAAAAATCGTGGATATTTATCGTATTGGGCGGTATTGCCATACTTCCGGTGG
This sequence comes from Lachnospiraceae bacterium, assembly GCA_902363555.1. Lineage (GTDB taxonomy): Bacteria > Bacillota > Clostridia > Lachnospirales > Lachnospiraceae > Catenibacillus. Next base: position 282,253 of record CABJAM010000006.1, read on the forward strand.
TGGCTGCGGAGATTTTATCTCTGCCGGCTCTGGGCATTTATGGCGTGCTCCTTGCATCCTCGGTGGCGTGTATGCTGTTTGTCAGCATGTTCACCATTTACGCCCAGGCATTCATGCAGAGCCAGACACCCAATGCTCTTATGGGGAAGGTCAGCGCGTTCGTAGCAGCCATATGCACGTGCGCTTACCCGCTGGGCCAGGCGCTGTACGGCGTATTATTTGATAAATTTTCATCCAGCCTGTTCTGGATCGTGCTTTTTGCCGTCGTTGTGGAAATGCTCTTGGGCATTGTGACGCGTTTTTATCTGGCAAAGCTGCCGGACGGAAAGACAGAGGAAGCTGTGGAGAACGAGCCGCAGGAGGTTTTGTCGTAAAAACGTGGCGCGGGATGTCTTGTCTTATAGAACGGGTCACAGAATGTCTTGTCTTGTAGAATGGGTCACAGGATGTCTTGTCCTATTGACAATTTTAACCGGCCATTGTATCCTTTAATTTAATACGGAATACTGGCTATTTTTGCGGAATACCAGTAATTTATGCGGAATGCCAGCTAATTTATGCGGAATACCAGCTTTGGGGCGGAAGCTTTACAGCTTTCATGCCGGGTGCGGATCGTGATAAAGTATGGAAATCTATTGAAAGGATACAGTGGCACAAAAAGCGGCAAAGTTGTATTTTTGGCCCGGAACAGGTTTCCGGGCCTGCTGCATGCGGCCACGATAATGACGATGAAAAAAGAGAAATTGTTACAAAATCCATGGATGGTGGGGATTTTGGCACTGCTGTGTACGACCTTGTGGGGCAGCGCGTTCCCTGTAATTAAAATTGGCTATGAAATGCTCGGAATCACATCCGATGCCGTCGGCTCCCAAATATTATTTGCCGGAATGCGATTTTTCCTGGCGGGGCTGCTGACCATTGTATTCGGCAGCTTGATGGAGCGGCGGCTGCTCGTTCCAAAGCGTTCTTCCTGGGGAAAAGTGTTTAAGCTGGCTCTGCTCCAGACAGTGATCCAGTATTTTTTCTTCTATGTAGGTGTGGCCAATACCACGGGCGTTAAGAGTGCCATTATAACAGGAACGAACAGTCTGCTGGCCATGCTGATCGCCAGCCTGATCTTCCGTCAGGAAAAGCTGGGCATTGCCAAAATCGCCGGCTGCCTGACCGGGTTTGCCGGTGTGATCGTGGCCAATTTGTCCATCTCCGGTATGGATATGGGCATGAGCATACAGGGGGAGGGCTTTGTTTTGCTGGCGGCAGTTTCCTATGCTTTTTCGTCGGTGTTTCTGAAACGCTACTCCAGTGAGGAGAATCCTGTGACGCTCAGCGGCTACCAATTTGTGGCTGGCGGCATGATTCTTATGGTCATCGGTGCAGTTATGGGCGGCCGGCCCGGCAGCTTTACACCGGCCTCCGTCGGAGTTCTCATTTACCTCGCCTTTTTATCGGCGGTGGCTTATTCTGTCTGGGGGATTTTGCTCAAATACAATCCAGTATCACGGGTCACGATTTATGGCTTCACCAATCCGGTCATTGGTGTCCTTTTGTCGGCGCTGCTGCTGGGCGAGAGGGCTTTGGCCTTCAATCTCAAAAATGTAGCCGCTCTCGTCCTGGTCAGCGCCGGTGTATTTATCGTGAATAAATTCGCCGGGCAGGGGAAGCGTGATAACAGTATTGATACATATAGCAGGTAAATTTCAGCCGCTCTGATGGAAGTTCAACGCTCTTTTTCATCAGGCGGCTGAATTTATGCCGGTCGTAGAAGTCATAGTCGCAGCCGGTGTCGGTGAGGACGTACATTTTTCTCACGCCGACACGCCGCATATACTGATGGAGCAGGCCAAGCAGGCTTGTGCCGATCCCGCGGCCACGATAAGGCTCGTCCACCATGAAAAACACAAGCTCGCCGTCAAAGGCCGAAACGCAGTTTTTAACAAGGGCGTCATCGGTTTCATTGAGACATTGGAGCAGGTCCTGGCAGTCTCTGCCGTTTTGGGTGCGTGAAAGAAGCAGCTTTACGGCGGCCTGCCGGGTTTTAAGCTTGAACAGGCGGAGCGAATCCTGACGGCGGATGTTTCCACTGCTGGGAAAGTGCCGACGTATTCTGAGGGGAGGCTGTCGACGGCCGTCGCCGGGAACTTGCGGTTGCCCGTTGGGGGGCTGCTGCTGGCGATCGACGCTTAGAAGCTGTTGGCTGCGCCCCATGATGACACCGACGATATGGCCGTTTAGAGCGGCGATGTAAGTGCGGCTCTGCTGTTCTAAAAGCTGGTACATGTAGCTGCGGGCCAGCAGCTTGGCAGGGGAGAGCTCGGACGCTTTGTCCGGCAGATGCCATTGCTTATAGAGAAATTTTATCAATTCATGTTCATCGGATGGTTTTAGTCTTCGGTAGCAAAGTTTAGTGCGTTCTGCCACGGGATACCTCCGGTTTTTACATACGGCGTTAGGCCGAAGCTGGCGGAGTGCAGCGGATTTGGCCGGCACTTCCGTTACTGAAAAATATTTTAGGGTACACTACAAGAATAACACAAAATGCCGAATCGAGCGCGCAAAAGGGATCGAATGAAAAGTTTTATTTATCGGAATTATCCGGCATGTTGTGACATTTTTATGGTGAACCGGGATGCTATGCTGCCAGATTTGAGGGGGCGATATACTGCCCCAAGTGGGGCGTGCAGATTACCGGGATGAATTTAAAAACACATTTTAGTGCATCTTTCGTCTGGAAATCACATCAAGATTATTTTAAGCGTTCTTAACTTGACATCGGGTCATTTGCATTTTAATATGAAACTATCAGTTCCAATAGGGGGATGGTTTGCATGGATTCTTATTTTGAAGGCTCTAATAGTATATTTAACGATATTTATCTGCTTTTTTGCGGTATTCAAAAATGTGTGCCGCTGTACGCCTTTGGTCCGGCCGTGCGCGACTGCCACCTCCTGCACATTTGTCTTGAGGGCCGTGGCAGCTTTTATGAAAGTGAATGTAAATACACCATTGAAAAGGGCCAGGGCTTTTTTATCTATCCGGGGGAGCTGACCTTTTATCAGGCAGACGGACAGCAGCCTTGGACATATATGTGGGTAGCGCTGGGCGGTGAGAAGGTGGAGCAGTTTCTCCATCTGGCCGGTTTTAGCCGGGAATCCAGAATATGCCATACGGCGCAGCCGGAAAAACTTGAGGCCTGTATCACAGACATAATGGCTCACAATACACTGAGCTATGCCAATGAAATTTATATCCAGGGGGCGCTGATGACATTTTTGTCCTGCCTGGCGGCGGAAGCGGATGTGCCTTATGCCGTTGAGGGGAAAATTGCCAATTTGTACATAAATAAGGCAATTTCCTATATTCAGAGAAATTATCAGAATAACGTGACGGTCCAGGAGATCGCCGATTATTTATCTCTCAACCGCAGCTATTTGACGGAGCTGTTTGTGAAGCATATCCATATTTCCCCTCAGCAGTTTTTGATGCAATACCGAATGACGAAGGCCACAGAGCTATTGAAAAATACGGATTTAACGATGGAAAATGTGGCCTATTCCTGTGGTTATGCCAATGGGCTGTCCTTTTCAAAGGCATTTAAAAAGGTCACGGGAGCCAGTCCGACACAATACCGGAAACAAAATGGAGGTATTTAACATGGATAAATTATTCTATCCGGCAATTTTCCATAAGGCTGAGGAGGGTGGTTTTTGGGTATCGTTTCCAGATTTTCCGGAGTGTCTGACGGATGGTGATGATATGACGCAGGCTTACGAGATGGCAGTGGATGCCCTGGGGCTTGTATTGGCGGATATGATTGATAATAATGAAGATTTACCAGCAGCGTCTGAACCCGACAAGGTGACCGTTGAAGCGAACAGCTTTCTGGTCGTTGTAGAATTTGATTATATCGAGTATCAAAAAAAGCATAACTCGCGTGCTGTTAAGAAAACACTGACGATTCCGGAATGGCTTAACGAAGCAGCTATGCGGCAGAATATTAATTTTTCTCAACTGCTTCAGGAAGCCCTTTTAGAAAAGGTTAAGTAATTATAGTTTTAAAAGTTTCATCGCAGAAAAAATTGAAGGAGGCGGCTTCATAACGAAGCGCCTCCCTTTGTATGCGCCTGGCGGCGCACGTTTCGCAAGGATGCCTTTATTTCCCCATAGCTTCAAGAATATAGATTCGGGATTGGAAGTCTCCGTTATCCCCCTGATAGCCTTCCTGATTTTCTCCGGAAGCCGCATCGGATGTGATCAGTCCGGCATACATCAGCTCATCGCCATAGGCAGACATGTCCACATGCAGGCGTTTTGGTGTTTCTTCCGACGACTGACCGGCCAGGGTTACATGATAGTTTTGCGTTTCATCCAGACCTTTAAGCTGCAACCGCTGATAACCCACATTGATCGGCTGAAGTGTGCGGTAAAAACCGATCAGGGCCTTGGATTTATCATCGGATACGACCATCCAGGCCGTAACATTTCCTTCAAAGGGGCTGAGCAGTCGGTAAAATGTGCCGTATTGGAGCAGCCGGCGGTTCTCCTTCATAAACGCAATTTGCTGTTTCATCGTCTCAAGCTCATCCTCCGGCAGCTTTGTAATATCCAGCTCATAGCCAAAGGTACCAAAATAAGCTACGTTGGCCCGGGTATTCAGCGGCGTATACCGCAGAACCTGATGGTTTGGAACTGCGGATACGTGGGCCCCCATGCTGCTGATCGGATAGACAAAGGAGGTGCCGTACTGGATTTTCTGCCGCTCCACAGCGTCGGTGTCATCGGAGGTCCAGCACTGAGGCGCATAGTAGAGCAGGCCCGGGTCAAAGCGGGCGCCGCCGCTGGCGCAGGATTCAAAAAGTATTTCCGGAAATGCCTGGGTCAGCCGTTCGTAAAGGCTGTAAACACCTAAAATATAACGGTGCATCACCGTGCCCTGCAAGCCGGCGTCCAGTCCATGGGAATAGACCTCGGACATGCACCGGTTCATATCCCATTTAACATAGGAAATGGGCGCTTCCGATAGAACTTTATACATCTGTTCGTAAATATTATCCACAACCTCGGTTTTGGAGAAATCCAGAACATACTGGCAGCGTCCGTGGGAAACACGGCGGCCCGGCGTGGAAAGAATCCAGTCCGGATGGGCACGGTAAAGGTCGCTGTCAAAATTTGTCATTTCCGGCTCAAACCACAGGCCGAACTTTAAGCCCATGGCCTGGATCTTTTTCGCCAATCCGGTGATACCCTCCGGCAGCTTTTCAAGATTTGGATACCAGTCGCCCAGAGAGGAGAGGTCATCATTGCGCCGTCCAAACCAGCCGTCGTCCAGGACAAACAGCTCAATGCCCAGTTCCTTTGCTTTGGATGCAATATTTAATATTTTTTCTTCATTAAAGTCAAAATAGGTGGCTTCCCAGTTGTTAATAAGGATCGGGCGGGTTTTGTCACGCCAGAAGCCTCTGGCCAGACGGCTTCTATATAATGTGTGGAAGGTCTGGCTCATGCCATTCAAGCCATTTTCCGAATAGACCATGACGGCTTCCGGTGTCTGGAATGTATCGCCATTGTTCAGCGGCCAGAGGAAGCCCTCCGGATGGATGCCCATGCTGACCCGGGCAACGTCGTAGGTATCTACCTCCACCTGGGCCAGGAAATTGCCGCTGTATACAAGAGAGAAGCCATAGACGGGGCCGGTATGCTCCGTTGTTTCCGGCCGTTTAAGTGCCAGGAAGGGATTAAAATTGTTGCTGGAGCAGCCCCGCATACTGTAAATGCTTGTGATCCCATGCTCCAGTCGGCGGTTTTTAACACTGCGTTCCCTGGACCAGGCACCGGTGAGCTCGATCATTTCATAATCCTTGTCCGGCAGATCCAGGTTCAGGCTCATAGCCCGGTTTAATCGAAGCTGTTCGGGATTGTGGCTGATAAAACGGGCGCTGCGGGCAATCACCGGAAGCTGTTCAAAGATCGTATAGGAGAGGATGAGCTCGGTTTTGATCAGTGTGTCCTCCAGTGTTATTTCCAGCGTTGTGGCCTCCTCATCCGTCTCCGTATAGGTGGCCGGCAGGCCTGAGAGCGCCGGTTTCCCGGCATAAATGCGGTGGCTCTTATAAACAAAGTCTGTGATGCGGCTACCATTTTCCTGAACAATTTCATATGCCGGATGTCGCATATCTCCGGCACCGTAGGACGGATATTCCTGTTTTATATGTTCCATGGAAAAAACGCGGTCGAATTCGTAGGCACAGACCGCCATAGCACGGGCGCGGGTTTCTAAAAGATGATTGAAGCTTTCCTTATCCCGTATGGCTTTGCCGAAATAAAGCTGTCCAAGCTGCCCGTTTCTTAAAACTGTCAGGATATAGCTGATCTGTCCGTTATATAAATGAAAATCTTTGCTGCTTTCGTGAAAAACGATTGGCATAATAATCCCCTTCCTTTAATGACTTAATGACCGTTATGTTTTTTGTATCGTTATCTTGGTATTTGTAGAGGGTTCCTAAAGGGAATCCTTAACCTGCTTGTCTACCAGTTCAAATACTATTATACTTGAAATAGGGATTAATACAAGAGAATGGTGTTATAGTAATATGTCCAAATGTTGGTTTTTTGTGATCTGTGTTCCCCGTGTTGGATAATTGTGATTTCTATGAAATGGGCAGGGGGTATATTGGTGAAAATTGTTTGGCGGCGGCTTCCTATTTGCAAAAAAATGTGGTACAATGACCACAGCGTGGTCATTGTACCTGCGCATACCGGTTTTTGCGCCGCCGCAAAAAGCCGGGCGCTAAAATCCGCCGGAGGCTACCGCAGCCGCTGGCGGCTGTGGTACACTATTACCTGAAGGCAGGCGATGAATGAATGTGTGGCAGATATTTTAAATATAACAAAGGTGATCCGAATAAGCTGGTAGATATCCGTCCGTCGGAGCAAACGCAAGTTATTCTCTATAAAGACGGAACATTTACATATGAACCCATGTTTTGGGGCTTTATCCCGCGGGGAAAAAGTGGTCTGATCATAAACGCCCGGGCGGAATCCGCGCTGGAGCGGCCTATGTTTGCCGAGAGTATACGCTGTCGGCGGTGCATTATTGAAGCGGCAGGGTACTATGAATGGAATAAGAGCCGTCAGAAGGCCAGCTTTACCCCCATGGATCAAAAGAAGCTTTATATGGCCGGATGTTACCGGTATGACAACGATGCTTACCGCTTTGTCATCGTGACAACTGCCGCCAATGCTTCCGTTGCCGGCGTCCATGACCGGATGCCCCTGATTTTATCCGCTGAGGATGCTAAAATGTGGCTGATGGAGGATGGCGCAGTGGATTTCCTCTTACATCGCAACCCGGAGCCTTTAAATAAATACATGGAATATGAGCAGGAGGTCTTGAGTTTCCTGTGAAGTATCAGATGATATATATTTGTATATACTTAAAAATAAGAGCGAAGTGTGCCTGAAAGCGGCATACTTCAGGTAAGGAGGATGTCGTGAATACTTTTATTGGATTAATGATACCGTTTCTTGGAACAACGCTGGGAGCCGCCTGTGTATTCTTTTTGCGAAAGGAACTAAAGCCCGGCGTACAGAAAGCACTGCTGGGCTTTGCATCCGGCGTTATGGTGGCGGCGTCCGTATGGTCACTGCTCATACCGGCCATGGATATGTCTGAGGGTATGGGCAAACTGGCCTTTATACCAGCGGCGGTGGGGCTGCTTTTGGGTATTGCATTTTTGCTTGGCATGGACCGACTCATTCCCCATCTCCACATGGGAGCCGATCAGGCAGAGGGCCCGAAAACCTCTTTGAAGAAAACGACCATGCTTGTGCTGGCTGTGACGCTGCACAATATTCCCGAAGGGATGGCCGTGGGCGTTGTATTTGCCGGGATGCTCAGTGAAAACAGCGCGATCACACTGGCTGGCGCCATGGCACTGTCCATAGGTATCGCCATCCAGAATTTCCCCGAGGGGGCCATCATATCCCTGCCTCTGAAAAATGAAGGGATGAGCCATAAACGCGCCTTTATCTACGGCACCGCCTCCGGCGTGGTGGAACCGATCGCGGCATTTATCACCATTTTGCTGGCTTCCTTTATAGAACCCGTGCTGCCGTACCTGCTGGCCTTTGCCGCCGGCGCCATGCTCTATGTCGTCGTCGAAGAACTCATTCCCGAAGCCAGCGAAGGCGAACACAGCAACATCGGCACCATAGGCTTCGCCGTAGGATTCGTGATTATGATGGTGCTCGATGTGGCATTAGGATAATTACCTAAAAAATATATAGGCCCTGGTCCGATAATGTAATTACATTACCCGGCCGGGGCCTATTTATATCTAATAATCATCCTCGCTATTCTTCAACACTTGCCGCCCGTCCAAACAGCATATCGATAAACTGCAGCCCCAGGCTCTGATGTTCTCCCGAAATCACCACACCCACGGCCATATTTTCAAGAATCACGCCTTTATCTTTAAAATAATCGATCCCATCCAGCCGGATACCGCAATAAAATGTCTCCTCCTCAATGCCCTCCTCGCGCTCATCATCTGTGGGCACATAGGTTGTCTCAAAGAGCAGATCCTTAGCCTTTAATTCCTCAAACAAATCCGCAGGAAGCACCTCCTCAAGATTTGCAAACATCTGCTGTGCGCCGTAATAGATAATGCCGGATTCCGGAGCAACCATCAGATCAGCGCCGCCGCTCATCACAAGAGCCATAAGCTTTTGAAGCATGATTGCCGAGGTCTGATCACCGGTGTCCGCAGAAAAGGATATGGTGTCATCAAAGCTGATGGGGTCCTTATCCTCCTCGGTCAGTCCGAGATAATTTTTAAAATCCAGATTGATTTCATCATAGGCCGTGGTCGGGTCCTCACTGTATGTATCACACAGCACCAGGGTCATTGCATCAGGATTGTAAATCAACTGTGCATGTATGAATGATGCGGCCAGGATGATGACCAGAATGCTCACAAGAATGCCGAATTTATAATATGTCCATATATAATCGACTTTCTGGCGGAAATTCATTTTTGCCAGTTTTTCTTTGTCTCCTTTAAATGGGTTAGCCATTTTTCTCCACCTTTCGTATCGCGAATATAAAAATTCTACCATATTTAGACGGAAGTTTCAATTTGAAAAATGGAACCGTTTATGAAACTTTTGTAAAATGTTTGTGAACTGAAATCTTATAGCATTACAATTCATTGTTAAATTGTACATGAAAACGAATATTGACAGAATTATTTTTGTGATATAAGAAATATTCGCAATTAAGATAAGTAATACTAATGAATTGGAAAATAGAATAGTATTGATTTCAATAAAAAGTTGATGTACAATATGGTCGAAACCTTTAGATAAACGAGTTTGCATATTCAGCGGAACTAATGGTATTCATTAGCTGAACTTATTAAATGCGAACGTTAAGTCACAGGCAGGCCGTCGGTTTCCCGCAAAGCTTTCAGTTCGGGGATATCACGACAAATATGTAGAGTTCAGGCACCCTGAGCTGTTACACCAATATCAATGATAAGGATGGTAGAAGCATGGAAAAGTTAGATTTGTTATATGAAGGAAAAGCAAAGAAAGTGTACACAACCGAAGATCCGGACGTATTGATCGTGGACTACAAGGATGATGCCACAGCATTTAACGGTGAAAAGAAAGGTACGATCACCGGCAAGGGCGTTGTCAACAACCGCATGACCAACCTGATGTTCAAGATGCTGGAAAAACAGGGCATCCCGACCCATCTTATCGAAGAAATCAGCGACCGCGAAACAATCGTTAAAAAAGTGGAAATCGTTCCTCTGGAAGTTATTGTCCGCAATGTGGCTGCCGGCAGCTTTTCTAAAAAGCTGGGAATCGAGGAGGGCTTTAAGCTTCTTGCGCCGACACTGGAGTTCAGCTATAAGGATGATGATCTGGGCGATCCGATGATCAACGACTATTTTGCAATTGCCATCGGTGCTGCTACCCGTGAAGAAATCGATACGATCACGGAATACGCTTTTAAAATAAATGACTTTATGAAGAAATTTTTCGCTGAAATCGGTATTGACTTAATTGACTTTAAGATTGAATTTGGCCGTTACAAAGGACAGATCATTCTTGCTGATGAAATTTCTCCGGATACATGCCGTTTCTGGGATAGCAAAACACATGAAAAACTGGATAAGGACCGTTTCCGCAGAGACATGGGAAATGTGGAAGAAGCTTACGAAGAAGTATTTAAGAGACTTGGTTTATAATACTTTTTGAAAGGTAAAATACATGAACAGACAGTGGAACGACTTGACAATCAGTGATGAGCTTCACGAGGAGTGCGGCGTTTTCGGAGCGTATGATCTGGAAGGCGGTGATATTGCCAACTGGGTTTACTATGGGCTTTTTGCGCTGCAGCACCGCGGTCAGGAGAGCTGCGGTATTGCGGTGAGCGAACACAGGGATATCCGTTATTATAAGGATATGGGCCTGGTCAACGAGGTCTTTACGGCAGAAAATCTGAACCGCCTTCATGGAGATATCGCCATCGGACATGTCCGTTATTCCACTGCCGGCAGCAGCGTCCGCGCCAACGCCCAGCCTCTGGTAACAAAATATATCAAGGGTACGCTGGCTATTGCCCACAATGGCAACCTGGTCAATGCCGTGGATCTGAGAGAAAAACTGGAACGAAGCGGGGCTATTTTCCAGACGACCATTGATTCGGAGGTCATTGCCTATCTGGTGGCCAGAGAACGTGTCGGCAGCAGGTCCGTGGAGGAAGCGGTAGGAAAAGCCATGCAGCATATCCGGGGCGCTTATTCCCTCTTGGTTATGAGTCCGAGAAAGCTGACCTGCGCCAGAGATCCCTATGGATTTAAGCCATTATGTATTGGTAAAAAAGATTCCGTTTACGTGGTAGCCTCGGAAACCTGCGCCCTGGATGCTGTCGGTGCCGAATTTATCCGGGATGTGCTGCCTGGAGAAATCGTTACGATCACCGCGGACGGTTTACAGTCCAACACTCAGTACTGCAATAAAAAGCCTGCGCGCTGTATTTTTGAATATATTTATTTTGCCCGCCCGGACAGTGTTATTGACGGCGCGGTTGTGTTTGACGCGCGGATCGCTGCGGGGAAGATTCTTGCCCAGACGCATCCGGTGGAAGCCGACCTGGTGGTTGGTGTTCCGGAGTCGGGGAATGTGGCCGCCATGGGCTTTTCTCTGGCCTCCGGTATTCCTTATGGGCAGGCCTTTGTGAAAAATAATTATATTGGCCGTACCTTTATAAAGCCCGGGCAGAGCCTTCGGGAGCAGAGCGTACGGATCAAGCTGAACGTGTTAAAAAGTGTGGTGGAGGGCAAGCGGATCGTTATGATCGACGATTCCATTGTCCGGGGCACGACCAGCGCCCGCATTGTCCAGATGCTTAAAAACGCCGGGGCAAAAGAGGTGCATGTGCGCATCAGCTCGCCGCCGTTTAAGTTTCCGTGCTATTTTGGAACGGATATACCGTCGGGCGACCAGCTCATCGCCAATCACCATTCGGTGGATGGGATCTGTGAGCTGCTGGGTGCCGATTCGCTGGGCTACCTGGATGTAAACCGGCTGGGTGAGATGGTGGGCGGACTGGATTATTGTGACGCGTGCTTTACCGGGAATTACCCTGTGGACCCGCCGAAGCGGGATATCCGCGGTGATTTTGAAAGCTGAATAAAAGTTTGTTAAAGCCACCGAAAGAGAACATCTTTTGATGGCTTTAAATTTACGGCGTGGAATGTTGCTATTTGCCCGTGAATCATGTAAAATAGAAAGATATCAGGAAATGATCATTGAGTTAATGACTGAGGGTTGAATCGATAATTATGGATTTTAGGAGGATTTTTTTATGAACGACAGATATCAGACTCCGCTGGCGGAACGTTATGCCAGCAAGGAAATGCAGTATATTTTTTCACCGGATATGAAATTCAGAACATGGAGACGGCTCTGGATCGCTCTGGCCGAGACAGAAGCAGAGCTGGGGCTGCCTATTACGGATGAGCAGATTGCGGAATTGAAAGCGGCCAAGGATGATATTAATTATGATGTGGCCAAAGCCAGGGAGGCTCAGGTGCGCCATGATGTGATGTCTCATGTTTATGCCTATGGCCAGCAGTGTCCGACGGCTAAGGGGATCATCCACCTGGGAGCCACGAGCTGCTATGTTGGGGATAATACGGATATTATCATTATGCGCGAGGCTCTGGCGCTGGTCCATAAAAAACTGGTGAATGTGATCGCCGAGCTTGCCAGATTTGCTGATACTTATAAAAATCTGCCCACTCTGGCATTTACTCATTTTCAGCCGGCTCAGCCGACGACTGTGGGGAAACGCGCGTCTCTTTGGCTTATGGAGCTGACCATGGACCTGGAGGACGTGGAGTATATGATGTCTCAGTTAAAGCTCCTGGGGTCTAAGGGTACCACGGGTACACAGGCCAGCTTTTTGGAGCTGTTTGACGGCGACCATGAAAAATGTAAGGAAGCCGACCGCCGTATTGCCAGGAAAATGGGCTTTGAGTCCTGCTATCCGGTGTCCGGACAGACCTATTCCCGAAAAGTGGATTCCCGTGTGATCAATGTGCTGGGCGGCATTGCCCAGAGTGCGCATAAGTTTTCCAATGACATCCGCCTTTTGCAGCATTTGAAGGAAATCGAGGAGCCTTTTGAAAAGAGCCAGATCGGTTCATCGGCCATGGCCTATAAGAGAAATCCTATGCGCAGCGAGCGTATTGCCTCACTTTCCCGCTATGTCATGGTCGACATGCTTAATCCGGCCATTACCGCAGCGACTCAGTGGTTTGAAAGGACTCTGGATGATTCTGCCAATAAACGTCTGAGCATTCCCGAAGGCTTTTTAGCCATCGACGGTATTCTGGACTTATATATGAATGTGGTGGATGGACTTGTGGTATATCCGAAGGTGATCGAGCAGCGTCTTATGAGTGAGCTGCCGTTTATGGCTACGGAAAATATTATGATGGATGCAGTGAAGGCCGGCGGCGACCGTCAGGAGCTCCATGAGCGCATCCGTGAACATTCCATGGCTGCAGGCCGCATGGTGAAGGTGGAAGGCCAGAAAAACGATCTGCTTGAGCGTATTGCCGCAGACCCGGCCTTTGGTATGACCATGGAGCAGTTGGAAGCGATTATGAAGCCGGAAAATTTTGTGGGACGCGCGCCGCAGCAGGTGGAGGAATTTCTTGCTGAGGTTGTAAATCCCATTCTTGAAGCCAATAAGGACGAGCTTGGATTAAAGGCTGAGATCAATGTCTGATGGCGGACAGATACGCCGGTAAGTCAGGGGGGATTGTGTGATCGCATTGTCCGTTGTAGATGTCAAGGACTTTATGTCCAAGGTCCTTGTGAAAAATACATTTGATAAGTTTTATATATGTGATGGCGAAATTGAAACCTTTACGTCCTTTCGCTTTGGCGGCCGGCTCAATAAGGGGTATTATTCCAGTGATGAGATCGAGGGGCTTGACGGGCGGGAAACGCCTTTCTGGTCCGAGATGAAGCCCTTTGCCTACCAGGTCATCCGGGGGAAGAAGCTGCCTCTGAGCTTTAAGCTTGTTTTTCAATTGTCCGATGAAAATATGAGCTGGCTTCTGACCCATAATCATGTGAACGTTTCGGCATCCGATATCGGCGGTCTTTATCTGAATGTCAAATACGAGAAAAAGGCGGTGACCCTCATTACCGGCACTTCCTTTAAAACCTTTGTGATGGATAAGACGCTGGAGCAGCTCTGGGATGCCACGCTGCTCCAGTTTATGAAGCAGAACGAGATCATTGTTGAGAAATTATAGGTGTTTTTAGGATTATCGCTGTTGCTTTTTGCCGTTTTTAAGGAGAAGTTTTAATTAAATATAAAATTACTAGCACTCAATTTGATTGAGTGCTAATTTTTTCTTGACAATCCGTAAGAAGGGGATTAAAATAAGGACATAAGCCAAAAAACAACTGTAACATATTTTATAATGAATGGAGCGATATAAATGAACAAAAAGGGTAATTTATCAATCAACAGTGAAAACTTATTTCCGATCATTAAAAAGTGGTTATACTCTGATCACGATATCTTTTTCAGAGAATTGATCTCCAATGGCTGCGATGCCGTGACAAAGGTTAAAAAGCTGGAAGTTATGGGCGAGTATCAGCTTGCGGATGATGAGAAGTTTAAAGTTCAGGTGATTGTAAACCCGGAAGATAAAACATTAAAGTTTATTGATAACGGTATCGGTATGACCGATGAGGAAGTGGAAGAGTACATTACTCAAATCGCATTTTCCGGAGCCAGTGCATTTCTGGAAAAGTACAAGGATAAGACGAATGAAGATCAGATTATCGGTCATTTCGGACTTGGTTTTTATTCCGCATTTATGGTAGCTGAAAAGGTAACGATCGACACACTTTCATGGCAGCCGGATGCAAAGCCGGTATATTGGGAATGTGACGGTGAAAGCGAGTACGCCATCAGCGAAGGTACACGCACTGAGCGCGGAACTGAGATCACCCTTTACCTGAACGAGGAAAGTGTGGAATTTGCCAATGAATACAAGGCCAGAGAAGTTATTGAAAAATACTGCTCTTTCATGCCGGTAGAAATCTATCTCTCCAAAGAGGGCGGCGAACCGGAGTATGAAACCATCGATGAATCCGAGGTTACCGACGAAGATACCGTTGTGGAGACGATTGTAGAGCCTGCCAAGACCGAGGAAAAGGAAAATGAGGACGGCACGAAAGAAACCGTGGAAATCTCTCCAGCCCAGAACAAAGCTAAGATCGTGAGACGCCCTCAACTGTTAAATGATACGACACCGCTGTGGACCAAGCATCCTAATGATTGCACAGAAGAAGAATATAAGGAATTTTACCGCAAGGTATTTATGGATTACAAGGAGCCGTTATTCTGGATCCATCTGAACATGGATTATCCGTTTAACTTAAAAGGCATCCTGTATTTCCCTAAGATCAATTATGAGTATGAGTCCATCGAGGGCAAGATTAAATTATACAATAACCAGGTATTTATCGCAGATAATATTAAGGAAGTTATTCCGGAATTCCTCATGCTCTTAAAGGGCGTGATCGACTGCCCGGATCTGCCGCTGAATGTATCCCGTTCTGCGCTGCAAAATGACGGCTTTGTCCGCAAGATTTCCGATTATATTACCAAGAAGGTGGCCGACCGTCTCAGCGGTATGTGCAAGACCGACCGGGAAAACTACGAGAAATACTGGGATGATATTAATCCATTTATTAAATTTGGCTGCATTAAAGACCAGAAATTCAACGAGAAGATGAAAGATTTTATCATCTATAAAAACCTTGAGGATAAGTACATCACTCTGGAGGATTACCTGGAGGCTGCCAAGGAAAAGCACGAGAATCAGGTATTCTACGTGACCGATGAGATCCAGCAGTCTCAGTATATCAATATGTTTAAGAAAGAGGGCCTGGATGCCGTCATCTTAAAGCATAATATTGACCAGCCGTTTATAACGAATTTGGAACAGGCAAAAGAAGATGTGAAGTTCCGCCGTATCGATACGGACCTTGCAGATATTTTCAAGGAGGAGCCGTCTGAGGAGGATACCAAGGCACTTGAGGAGGACGCAGCTAAGCTGACAGACACCTTTAAGAAAGCTCTTGGCCGTGAAAATCTGACTGTGAAGGTGGAAAAATTAAAGAATGCCGATGTATCTTCCATGATCACGTTATCCGAGGACAGCCGCAGAATGCAGGATATGATGAAGATGTATGGTATGAATGACACCGGTATGTTTGGCGGCGAGGGCGAAACATTGGTGCTCAATGCCAACAATGACCTTGTACAGTATGTCCTTACCAACGCCGACGGTGAAAATACGGAGCTGATCTGCCAGCAGTTATACGATCTGGCGCTGTTGACCCATAAGCCGCTGTCCGCTGATGCCCTGACTAAATTTGTAGAGCGCAGCAACCGGATTATGAAGCTTCTGGCGAAATAATTAAACGGACTTTATGCTGCCTGCGGCAGCCCGTCCTCATACTTTTGGGGTCATCAAATGTTAAATCTTTATTATATTTAAATTCACAGAAATTTAATTGTAATTTGAGCGCCGGTAGTATATACTGATGTTCATAGCCGGAACATAGATCCGGCATACAGATAAAGTTTTATATACGAATTATACAAAAGAGAATTTATAAAAGCAAAGTATAAAAGTAATCATAGTATTGGCAGCGGGTGTTTCAGACACCGTATGCCAGTGCTGTGATTGGTATGCTCAAGCTTTTAGAGATTCTCTTTTTTCTTTTAATTTGTTATAAAACATCTTCTCCGGATGACCGGCCCGGAAAAGCCCGGATTTGAAATCTTATATTTTTCTTCAACATGCTTCTTTACATATATCTTTTTGTAAACGTTCAGACAGGCCTGCGCATTTATATTGCGCAGACCTTACAAAAAACGCAGATTATGCGGCATATGGCCATGGTCAGGCAAGCTTAGATGACCGTATGTATAAACAGTTGGACTACTCTGAACAGTTACATCATTTTGAACGCTCTTTATATATTCCATAACTTACCGCGCGGCGCGCGTTCGTGTGCAGCCTTTAACTTTGCGCGTGCCCGAAGGGGCTTATAACCGTTTAGAAAGATCTGCGCATTTACTGCGCAGACTGTACGAAAACGTAAATTTTAATAGGAGTAAAAAAGATGACAGAAAAACTAAGAAAAATATGTGCATTAATTGTTTTATTTTGTGTATTGATCGTGAATTTAAACGGCAGCGGATACAGCTACGCCGAAAGTGCCTCAGAAGCCATGTCGGAAACCGCAGAAACACCAACTGATGGGGAGACTGCGGGTACGTTTTCAGACACTATGGCGGAATCCGAAACGGAGCGTATGTCCGAAACAGCGGCGGACATGGACGGGCCGGTTCAATCAGAGGAACAAATTGATAAACAATCAGAATTTTCGGATATTACGGAAAGCTCTTCTTCTGAAATGGAATCAGAGATGGAAACTGCGGCAGAAAGTGAAAAGGATGTGTCGGAGGCGGATGACACCCGGCTCGTGATTCAGGGCTTTGACGGCTTTGATCCTTATGGAATGGATGGCTACCGGTCCATTGCCATCCAGAGGGTGAATGGCGAGCGTACATATCTGGTGCTGCCGGCCACAATTACGGTGGTGACATCCAATCCGCAGGATAGGATCACCGTGGAAGCAAAGTGGCAGTGTTCAGAGTGGGAAAATCCAAACCTGAACAATTACGTATTTACATTGGACTATGATTCGCAGCAGTATTGTCTTGATGAGACACTGGCCAGGGATATAGAGGAGGGCCGGGCTTCACTGCCATACATTAACGTCACTGTGCAGGGCACGGCTATGACCCGAAGCTATGATCCCCGGCCGGAAATCCCTTCAACGGTTGTCAATCGGGGGCTGATCTATATTCCTGGAACGACCACATCCACGTATGATTTTACAATAAACGGTAAACGGGCCTTCTGTCTCCAGCATCCCATTCCATCGGCAGCCGATGGCCAGGTGCTCACACCGGCTATTTATGATAACGTGGATATCCAGAAAGTACTTTACTATGGTTACGATGGTGTGAAGCCGTACAGCGGTTTTGGTTCAGAGGCTGCCGGTATTGTTATGACCTCCCTGGCATTATCCTACTTTTATATGGGGGATTACAACTTTGCGCCGAGCTGGCCAGGCGGCGCTTACGGGAGCTATTCTCAGTCTCTGGGCTTTGATAAATTTCTGGATTATATTAAGGCTCAGCCCTACGACAGCGGAGCGGCAGCCATGAGCTTTTCTAAAAACAGTGTAAAAGCCTATGTGGACAATGGCGTTCAGAGGACGGAAAATATAACGTTTAACTATGTTGAAAATGAATACATCGACCTGCCGCTCCAAACAGGGGTAACACTGGTGAACATCACCAGAAATACTCAGACCGGCAGCAGCGCAGCGATTTATGGCGGAGATACGTTTTACTTAAAGGCGCCTGCCAGTTTTAAAGGTACCTGGCAAAGCGATGCGGTTACCGGAAGTAAAGGCCGTTTTGCGCCAATCCTGTGTCTGACCGGCGCATCCACTCAGGATATAGGCTACGGCGAGTGGGTCGAGGATACGGATAAGACCATAGCTTTGAGTGTGGAATGGACCGGTACGCGGGATGCCAGTATACTTAAAAAGGATTCTAAAACAGGCAAAGCTCTGGCTGGAGCCAGACTAAGGCTATCGGATGCCTCCGGGAATATACTGGATACGTGGACAAGTACGGAGGAAGCGCACAAGATCACCAGCCTGGAAATAGGACGGACCTATACGCTGACAGAGTTGTCCGCACCTGAAGGTTATCTGATGGCGGCACCGGTGACATTTACCGTCACGGCGGACCCGGGGGAGATCCAGGTAGTTATGGAGAACGTACCTACTGAATATGAATTTCATAAGCTGGATATTTCCGGAAACCAAATGCTTGCCGGCGCTACTTTAAAAGTCAGTGAGAAAAAGTCCGGAAAGACTGTGGCTCAGTGGCAGTCCGGTACAAATGGCTACCGGGTGGAACGGCTGGTTGCCGATAACGCCTATGTGTTCTCAGAAGTTGCCCCGGCGCCTGGCTATACGACGGCAGGCAGTATCGAATTTGTTGTATCCAGGGCGTCCGGTGTGCAGACCATTACGATGGTAGATGACTACACGAAAATAGAGTTTCTAAAATTAGATATGGCTAAAAAGACGCCGGTCAAAGGGGCGCAGCTCCAATTGCTGGATTCCGATGGGAAGGTGCTGGACACCTGGGTGACAGATGGCAGCCCTCATCGGGTAAATAAGCTGGTTGTGGGAAAAACCTATGTTTTAAAAGAGACAGCTCCGGCTTCGGGCTATGTGACCGCAGCCGAGCTGAAGTTTACAGTAAAGGACACAAATGAAATACAGACGATCGAAATGCTGGACGATTATACAAAAGTAGATATTTTAAAGACGGATATCGTTACTGGAAAGCCGGTGGCCGGAGCGAAGCTGGCGGTATATCCGGCAGATGAATCCGGAAAGGCGCTCACCGATCAGTGCTGCGCGACCTGGGTAAGCACGGAAGCGGCTCATCGCATCGATTATCTTCCCATAGGCAATTATATTTTACGGGAGACCATGGCGCCGGGAAGGGCCGGTTATGTGACGGCTGAGGATGTACCTTTTTCAGTGGGAGACAGCGGAGCGGTTGTGAAGGTGGAGATGAGGGATGATCATACACGGCTGGAGGTTATTAAAACCGATGCGGTGACCGGAAAGACCGTGCCCGGTGCCCGGCTGGCTATCTATCCGGTGGATAGTAAGGGGCAGCCGGATACTGAAAATTGTCTGGATACATGGGTAAGTGATGAAAAGCCGCATACCATTGAATATATTCCCGTAGGTAAATATATTTTGCGGGAGCTGGAACCGCCGGTAAAGGAGGGGTATGTAACGAGTATGGATATTGAATTTACAGTGGAGGATAGTAGTAATATGTTAAAGATCGAGATGAAGGACGCCTATACGGTAACAGAAATTTCCAAGGTGGACTCGGAGAGCCGGGATTGTATTGCCGGAGCCCATTTAAAGCTGGTGGACAGTGAAGGAAATGTAGTGGATGAGTGGCTCAGCGAGGACAGGCCCCATGAGATTTTAAGATTAAAAGTGGGGGAAACTTATGAGCTTATGGAAACAGCACCGCCGGATGGCTACACAACTGCGGACAATATAAAGTTTGTCGTCCAGGATACGCCAAATGTCCAGGAAATTGTCATGGCGGATGTAAAAACACGGATCATTATTGAGAAAAAAGATAAGGAGCAGGGGGAGGCCTTGGCTGGCGCCCACTTGAAGCTGGTGGATGCGGAAAATAACATGATCGACGAATGGGTGTCGGATGAGGAAGGCCATTGCATTACTATGTTGGTTGTGGGAAAAACTTATATTCTTAAAGAAACACAGCCGCCGGAAGGGTACGCGACCACCGCAGATATTGAATTTGTAGTGACCGATACGGAGAAAGTACAGCAGTTGAGTATGTCCGACGGCTGTACGAAGCTGGCCTTTGAAAAAGTGGATGCCCGGACGAAGGCACGCATATCCGGCGCTAAAATGCAGTTGAAGGATAAGGAAGGATCGATTGTAGCATCCTGGACATCGGACGAAGCGGAAGGATATTATATCGAAAAGCTTGGCGTGGGCAGAGAATATATTGTGGAGGAGGTGAGTGCTCCGGATAACTATGAGCTTATGGAGGCTGTGACGATTACAGTAGCTGATTCCAGTGAGATTCAGACATTTTTTCTCAGAGATGAACCCGCGGCCATGGAGCAAAAAGCTTTTATTTCTCCAAAGACGGGGGATGATATGCCTCTGGGGCTTGTGGCGGCGATGACGGGAGTGTCACTGGCCAGTGCTGTGGCGATCGGGGTAAAACTGAAAAAGAGACCACATAAATAATTTATGTCCGCGAGCAACGAGCCAAAGCCAGGCTTGCCTGACCTTGGCGACTGCCGCGAAGTGTCTGATTTATGCAGTCTCTGATAAAAACCCGGATTATATGAAAGATTTAGCAGGTTGCTTGAAACATGTATTTAACTACATTTTCCAGCGATTCCTGATCCGCACATCCCATGAGCTCCCGGGAGGAGTGCATGGATAGAAGGGATACGCCCATGTCCACAGTTTTCAGTGGGATATGGGAGGAGATCAGAGATGCGATGGTGCCGCCACCAGCAATGTTGGAGCGTTTCACAAATCTCTGATAGGGGATGTCATAATGCCGGCATAATTGGATCAGGGCCCCGACGGCTTCGGCATCCCAGGCATATTTCTGATTACTGTCGGTCTTAATGACAAAGCCTTTACCAAGCACCGGGAAATTGGTGATATCGGAGGTGGCTGGGTAGTTGGGGTGATAGCCATGGCCGACATCGATGGACAAGATCATACCGCCATGGATGTCGCTGGCGCAGTCCAGTGTTGATCTGCCAAAGGCCGCCCAGATTTTTTCAAGTATTCTGGAGAGCATGGAGGCATCGGCGCCCTGCTTTGTATGGCTGCCGACTTCCTCATTGTCAAAGAGCGCGCACAGTGCCAGTGTATCCGATGGTGTGCTTTCCACCAAACCATGGACCAGGGCGCTGACTGCCGTCGTATCATCCAGACGGGGGCTTGAAAGAAATTCATCGTGAAGCCCGACAAAAGCCGGTGCATCTAAATTGTATAAAAATAATTCATAATCGAGAATATCCTCAACCGGAACATTTTCGTGAGCGGCAATATATTCAAGAAGGAGATCGTTGTCATTGAGCTTTTCTTCAACCATGCCCAGCAGCGGCATCATGTGGATCTGTCTGTCCAGCTCCACGCCCTCATTGACTTTTCTGTTCATATGGATGGCCAGATTCGGGATAATGCATACAGGCTTTTTCAGGTCGATATAGCGGATGACCGGATGCATGATATTATCACTTTTTAATGCGATTTTTCCGGCCATGGATAATGGTCGATCCAAAAACGTATTTAAAATCGGTCCGCCGTAGACCTCAACATTGGCCTGCAGATAACCCTGCTTCGTAAAGCATGGAGCCGGTTTGACCTTCAGGCACGGCCAGTCCACATGTCCTGCTGCAATATGGATGCCTTTGTGCAGATCCAGTTCTTTTCCCAGCTTGAATGCAAAAAGTTCTCCGGAAAAGGTGCGGCAGAAATAGGACTGTCCAGGGGTCAGCGACCAGTTTTCTTTGAAATTAAGTGGTGTAAAGCCAGCCTCATCAAAAATGGCGGCTGCTTGATTGACCGTATGGTATGGGGAAACCCCGGCCTGCAAAAAGTCAATTAAATGCTTGATCGATGCATTTGTCGACATATAAGTCATCTCCTTAAAATTCAGTATTTATAAATGTACCAGAGCTTATTCCTTTCCAAGGAAGTAGGCCACTGCAAAGCCGATTGCAAATGTAATTATGCTGACAATGACGCCGCCTATAGATATGGAATGAATACCAATCTTACATATGATAGCAATAGGTGATGCGATGACAAGGCCGAAAATCGCACTGTAAGTAAGAATCGGCTGTTTGGCAAAAAGCCATTCAATAACCTTGGCAACGATAACGATGCCTGCAATAATACCTAAGCCCAACGGCGCAAATATTCCGACACCGTGTAAAATACCGGGCATGTCTAAATTCGCAACAGCGGTGAGCATAGTGCTGATATTACTGATGATAATGTTGTAAAAGCCTAAAATCATCATAACCAGCGAACCGCTGACGCCAGGTATGATCATCGTGGCGGAAGCTACTACGCCGACCAGGAACAGTTGTATGACGGTTCCGAAGTTAACGGCGATATCCGTGGCTGAATCCGCAGAGCCATTAAAGACGGCCATAGCGATAACGATGGCAAAAAAGATAATAAACAGCACAGCGTGAGGTACGCCGACTTTTGCCCCCTTGACATGGGAAAATAGCACTGGAAGACCGCCCAGGATCAGGCCGATAAAAAGAGTGCTTGTCTGCAATGGGTAATTTTCCAGCATGAACTTGATGACAAAGGAAAGACCGCCGATCCCGGCCACCGCTCCGAGCAATATAGGCAGAAGTATGCGCATACTTCGTTTGAAATTCTTAACAATGCCTGTAATTGCAGAAATCAACTGGTCGTAGACACCCATGGATACGGCCATCGTACCACCGCTGACCCCGGGAATAATATTGGCTACGCCAATGAGAATCCCTTTAAAAAAGTCCTTGATTAAATTCATAATTTACATCCTTTCCTTAATTCCCTGTCTGGCAGCAGTTTTGCGATTTTTACTTAAAATAGCAGTAAATGCTCTAAAGACAAGGGTCAAAAATATCATAGCGAATCTTTACGCATAAGTCAAGCAGGGAATCTTTATGAGGAGTAACAAAAAGTGCCGCAAACCGTTGTGGCCTGCGGCACTGAGAATAAAATCATAATTGAAACAATGAAATATTATTTCATCATTTTGTCCATGAGCATTAATATCTCATTAATTTTTTTCGAGGAATCCTCAGCGCACATGGATTCCTTTACACAATGTTCCATATGTGCGTGTAGAATCTCTTTATTAACCTTATTGAGGATGGCCTGAGTGGCCAGTAGCTGGTTGGATATATCGATACAATACCGGTCCTCCTCAACCATGTTCAGGATGCCGTCCAACTGGCCCCGGGCTGTTTTCAGCAGCCGTGTGATACTTTTTTTATCTGCCTTCATCGCTGTCTCCTTTATTTCCGCGGGCAGCGAGCCAAAGTCAAGCATGCCTGACCTTGGCGACTGCCGCGAGGGTCAAATCCCCGGAGCTTGCTGCACTGCACATTTGATGTTCGTAGCCTGCTGCGGAGTATTTGACTGGATGTTTTACTGTATGGCGGGAATGGTTCAGCTCAGGGAAGTAACCTCGTAACCGGCATCGGTGACTGCTTTGATAAGAACATCATCGGGAACCTCTTTGTTCAGCGTGATTTTGGCGTTTTTATCCTCCAGGCTGACCGTGGCGGTAACGCCGTCAATATCATTGAGTACCTTAGTAACCCGACCGCTGCAGTGTGTGCACATCATGCCTTCGATTGTCATTAATTTTTCCATGGAAAATTCCTCACTTTCTATATGTGTAATTTTAGTACTTTCGGATTGGGGAAGGCTGACGCCTTCGGTATGCGCATCGGAGATGGCAGGATTGGAGCCCTGACTGTGGTCATTGCCGGTTGTGGCTGGCTTTAAAGCCGCACCAGGATAGGTTTTCGGCTTAAAGAATTTCAGCCGCAGCGCATTGGTTACAACGCAGACCGAACTGAAGCTCATGGCCGCAGCGCCGATCATCGGATTCAGCTTCAAATTCAGCAGCGGATAAAGCAGTCCTGCTGCCAGGGGGATGCCCAGGGTATTATAAAAGAATGCCCAAAATAGGTTTTCCCGGATATTTTTAATGACCGACTTGGATAACTGGATCGCTGTCACTGCATCCAGAAGGTCGCTTTTCATCAGTACAATATCGGCGGATTCAATCGCTACATCCATTCCGGCGCCGATGGCGATACCCACATCCGCCCGGGTCAGTGCCGGAGCATCGTTAATACCGTCGCCCACCATGGCGACACACTTACCCTTGTCCTGAAGCTTTCGGATCTCTTTTTCCTTGTCCTGGGGAAGAACGTCGGAGATGACTGTATCAACGGCCACGATATTTTTTACTGCCTGGGCAGTCTGATGATTATCGCCGGTCAGCATAACCACATCAATACCCATGTGATGCAGGGCGGCGATGGCCTCACGGCTTGTGGGCTTGACCACATCGGCCGCCGCGATAATACCGGCGACAGAATGATCACAGGCAAAAAACAGTGGCGTCTTACCTTCGGCGGCCAGCTTTTGTGCCAACTGTTCCCAGTAACCGGAAGCATTGCCGTCATTGAGAACATGCTCCTCCTGAAGATACTTCATATTTCCGGCAATGTAATGCTTTCCCTGGATATCACCGCGGATACCACGTCCGGGAACCGCATTAAAGTTATCTACCGGCAGCAGCTCCAGCTTTTGTTCGGCGGCATAGGCCATAATGGCGCTGGCCAGGGGATGCTCGGAAAATTGCTCCAGGGAAGCACTGATCTGGATAAATTCCGACTCCGAAATACCTTTGGATGGCAATATATCGGTCACCTGGGGCTTACCCTGGGTAATCGTTCCTGTTTTATCCAGCACCACGGTGTCCACTTTGTGAGCAGTTTCCAGGGCATCGCCGGATTTTATAAGTACGCCGTACTGAGCACCTTTACCGGTGCCTACCATAATAGCCACCGGCGTGGCAAGACCAAGCGCGCAGGGGCAGGAAATGACAAGGACGGCGATACCGATGGAGAGGGCAAAGGAAAAGCTTTCGCCCACAATAAAGTACCAGATAATAAATGCCAGTGCTGCAATAATCATTACAGCAGGCACGAAAATACCGCTGATCTTATCGGCCAGCTTGGCGATGGGGGCTTTGCTGGAGCCGGCTTCCTCCACAAGACGGATGATCTGAGCCAGAGTGCTGTCTTCACCAACCTTGAGCGCGCGGATTTTCAGGATGCCCGTGCCGTTTACAGATGCGGACAGAACGCGGTCACCGGAAGTTTTTTCCACAGGGATGCTTTCTCCGGTAAGCGCGGATTCATCCACTGAGGAATGGCCGTCGGCCACCTCGCCGTCCACGGGTATAGAATGTCCGGGCCGTATGAGCAGCAGATCCCCGGGCCTTACCTGGTCTGCCGGAATTTCCTGCTCGCTGCCGTCGTCATTTATACGAATGGCGGTTTTGGGCGCCAGATTGATGAGCTTTTCAATCGCCTCTGAGGTTTTACCTTTAGAGCGGGTTTCCAGATATTTGCCCAGTGTGATCAGCGCCAGGATCATGGCGGCGGACTCAAAGTACAGATCATGCATATATCTGTGTACATAGGTCATATCCTGATGCCCCTGGCCGTATGCCATCTGGAATATGGCAAAAATCCCGTAAATGAGTGCAGCACTGGAGCCCACGGCAATCAGCGTGTCCATATTTGGAGCGCCGCGGAAAAGCATTTTATAACCATTAATATAATACTTCCTATTAACATAGACAACCGGCAGAGTCAGCAGCAGTTGTGCAAATGCAAAAATGACTGCATTTTCTTCGCCGATAAATATGGATGGCACCCATAAACCCATCATATGCCCCATGGCGATATACATCAGCGGAATCATAAAAGCGAACGAGACGATGAGCCGAAACTTCATGTTCTTTTGCTCTTTTTCCATCATATTGTTTCGTGGGCGGGAATAAACGGCAGGATCACCGCCGGCCAGGCTGCTGCTGCCGGAAGTGACGTGGCTGGCCCCACAGCTAACGGACCCGCTGCTGCCGGAAGTACAGCAACTGGTCCCTCCATAGCTGGGTCCTCCGCTGCCGCCCGGCTGCGCTGCCATCTGGCCGCGGTTATAAGTGCCGGAGGGCGTAGCCCCGTAGCCGGCATGCTCCACTGCCTGACATATGTCTGCCGCAGAGAGTATGGATTCATCGAAATCCACCTTCATAGTTGCAGCCAGCAAATTAACCGAGACGCGGGTGACGCCTTTGAGTTTGGAAACGTTTTTTTCGACATGAGCGGAGCATGCGGAACAGCTCATGCCAGTCACATTAAAGTTTTGTATCATAGAATTAAGGACACCTTCCTTTCATAAAACGTGTATTTTAAGTATTGCCTTAAATGTGGAATCGATTCTTCAAAACATCCCTATACCCCGGGTGGGGTATCGATACTGTGATTTGAGTATACAGCGAATTTTTTTAGCTGTCAAGAAAAATATCTGATAACAAAGAGAGCGATCTGAAAAAGAGAGCAATATCTGAAATTAGAGAGGTATATATAAAAATAGAGATATGTAAACCGTTGGCTGTACGCCAGCGGTTGCAGAAAAATTGAAATAATCCGGAATATGGTATTACTGATTAAAGCTTTGCTTCGTATTTTTTTTCAAAGAAATTAACGATGCTGTAAAGTACTGTGGCCATGATACAGAGTATAACGATACTCATCATAACCCAGTCCAGCTTAAATACCTGACTGCCATAAATAATCAGGTACCCAAGTCCAGAATTGGCCGCCAGAAATTCACCGATAATAACGCCGACAAGGCAGAGGCCGATATTGACCTTCATACTGCTGATGAGTGCCGGGAAATTCTGGGGGAGGACGACTTTGAGCAGTATATCCATTTTGCTGCCGCCTAACGTGCGCACAAGGAGTATTTTATCCGGGTCTGTGGTACGAAAATCCGTATAAAGATTGATGATCGTACCAAAAACAGCCAGCATAATGGCACAGACCACGATCGTTTTCATATTATTTCCAAGCCATACGATCAAAATCGGCGCCAGGGCTGATTTGGGCAGGCTGTTCAAGGCTATGAGATAAGGCTCTATAACATTGGAAATGCTGTCGTTCCACCAGAGAATGACAGCGATGAGCACACCCAGCGCCAGTACAAGGAGAAAGCTTATAAAGGTCTCAAACAGTGTGATTCCGATATGCTTAAATATGACCCCTCCGGGGATCAATGAAATAAATGCATTAACAATGCGTACCGGGCTGCTGAATATAAATGAATCGATAAGCCCCAGCCGGGTCGCAGCCTCCCACAGGACGAAGAGCGCAATAAGGATGATGATACGGTAAAATGTGATCAGTCGTTTTTTGCGTTCATAGCGGCGAAGAAATTCTTCCTGGGTAATGCCGGGAGAAAGATTAACCTTCATCATGCAATTCCCTCCATAACATATTGAAATATTCCCTGAATTCGGGAGCGTTTCTTGCCTTGAGCGGTGTTTTCTCATCCACGGACAGGTGTATGGGAATGATATTTTTCACCGTTCCCGGTCTTTGGCTCAATACGACGATGCGGTCGCAGAAGCTGATCGCTTCTGATATATCATGTGTGACAAGAACAGCACTTTTATGTTCCTTTTTCAATATGCCGTAAATATCCTCCGCTACAGAAAGGCGGGTCTGTGAATCCAGAGCGGAAAAGGGTTCATCCAGCAGCAGCATCTGGGGCTTTAAAGCCAGTGTGCGGATGAGCGCGGCGCGCTGGCGCATGCCTCCGGAAAGCTGGGAAGGCCGGGCGTCTTTAAAACCGTCCAGACCGTAATCGGCAAGCATTTTATCGATAAATTCCTTTTTCTCATCGTTAAGCTGATGGTTGATCTCCAGTCCAAGGGTAATATTTCGATAAATCGAGCGCCACTCAAAGAGATGGTCCTTTTGCAGCATATATCCTATGGGCGTATCCCCGGCTGTGTGCGTCAGCTCCGCAGCATGGATTTCGCCGGATGTGGGGGTGAGTAAGCCGAAAATTAACGATAGTATTGTGGATTTTCCGCTTCCGGAAGGTCCGATGATGCCAAGAAATTCATTTTCAAAAACATCAAAGGAGACGTTTTCAATCGCCTTTGTCTCACCGGACAGAGTGTGGTATGAAAAATCAAGTGAATCTATTTCCAAGACTTTATTCATCCAATAGCCTCCTTAAAGTCACGTATATTTCTATTGTATGCAGTGGTAAAAATTATGTCGCACAATGATTAAGCCTATGACGGATAAAAAAGTAGAAAAATAAAAAATAAAAGTTGTAAAAAAAATGTCACGTTTTTTGAAAAACTTCCGTTTGTATATATATAAGGCATTTAGGAGGTTATAAAAATGGAAAAGACAAGTGCCAAAAATATTATTTACGAAGCCTTTGCAGGAATGTGCAAGGTTCTCAAGGAGAAAGGGGGTGTTATGAATAAATCCATCGCTATTGACATGGGAATTGATTTCGGTATATTCAGTAAGCTGCTCAGCGGAAAACGCATGATCAGTGATAAATACCGGGATAAAATCTTTAATTATTTCAGTGAGGACATCTTTGCCCGATACGCAACAGATTTAAAATTACATATTTGTGATGTATTATGCCTGCCGGATTCCAGTATTGCCTATAAGAAAATTATGGTAAAGTCATATCCGGAACTTTTGAATTATCTGTTCTACGGTTTTAATGAAGATGACCTGACAGTGGAGGATGATGTCCGTGCGATGTTCATTTTCTATGTGAAAAAATACTTTGCTAGAATATTAGATGCCCATTCTGTGGAATGTGGCGGCTATAAAATTGTTTTGGATGATGATACCCACGATTTGGAAAAGAAGCTTGGACTTCCAGAGAACTATGTTATGGAAATCGGGCGTTTCAATCATAATCAGTGGGAGGGAAAGATTTATATTTTATTATGTCCACAGATGTGGAACAGAGGACGCGAAATCTTCAGAGATCCGGATGTTGTAGAATCGGCAGACTGCTATATGGTTGTCCGCCTGAAAGACAGCTTTACGGAAAATCTGTTCGCCATGGGCGGTATAAGAAGCATAAAAGATACAACTGCCGAATTTGAAACGATTCGGGTGGGATGTCTGTGCAGGAAAGCGCAGCAGCTTGCAGAAATGATATTTAATAAAATCTGTGAGGATAATGTTATGGATGAGGAGGCATGAGTTTGCAAATGTATATAGGGAATTAGAATAGATTTCCTGCTGGAAATCCCCGCATTAAGTTTTAGCTCTGTGACTTAATGCGGGGATTTATGGATTGTGGGGTGCAGGTACGTGTTAAAAAATGCCTTCCTGCCGTCTGCACTCCCGTTTATTCAAAAATTAAATAAAAATTAAATATGAACTAAATATGAACTGAGGGTTAACAAAATTGTAATTATATGATATACTGATGAAACCAAAGATTAAAGGAGTTGAATTTATGCACAGAAGAAAATCAAATGCCGGCGCAATCTGCGCTGTGCTGGTCATAGTTGCAATGATTGTAGGTATACTTATAGGTATTCTTATCGGAAGGTCCATGAAAACCGATAATACAAAACAGACGCAGCCCCCTGCAGGAGAGACTGTGACCCAGACCATACCCCAGGAGGACACTCAGTCTCAGCCGGTGGAGACTGTTCCGGAAACGATGGAGGGCAGTACCAGTGAAAAAGGCGCGGTTGTGCTTTCGGTCAATGGCCGGGAGATTATGATGGAGGAGATCAACTATCATTTATACTCATTGAGAGATTACTATGTGGAAACATACGGTGAGGAGCCGTGGAATACGACGATGGAGGACGGTCAGACGGTGGCCGAATACGCAAAAAATCAGCTTTACGAGGACCTTATCAAAACACAGCTCCTTGACAGTAAAGCGGAAGTTTACGGCGTGTCCATGAGCGCAGAAAACAGTGCGCAGTGCGCGGATTCCGCTCAGCAGTTTGTGGATAATCTGGGAACGGATATTTGTGAACAGTTTGGTCTGAACGCATCTGCCATTGCCAAAGTTTATGAGGATGGCGAGCTGAGCACCGCCGTATATAATGCGGTTCTTGAAAAGCTTTCCACAGACATGAAGGCCGATGCCAATTACAGCGGTCTGAGTGATGAGGAGTTCGAGCAGGCGGTGAATAAAGCATACGAAGCTTTATATCAGGAGTGGAAAGGCAGCGCCGATATCCAGACAAGTGATATTTGGGATAGTATTGTTGTCGGCTCCGTTGGATGATGGGGGCGGAACATTGCCATGATTTATGAATCTATTGTTGAAGGAATATTTTTAGGGCGGCCAAATCGCTTCCTGGCCAGAGTTTTGGTAGATGGCCGGGAGGTTATGGCGCATGTGAAAAATACAGGGCGATGCCGGGAACTGCTTATCCCCGGCACCCGGGTTTATCTACAAAAGCACGATGATCCGAAACGTAAAACCGCGTTTTCGCTGATCACCGTAGAAAAAGGAGAACGACTTGTCAATATGGATTCCCAGGCACCCAATACGGTGGCCTGGGAATATATTTCTCAGGGGAATATTATTGGCCCGGCTTCTTTAATAAAAAGGGAAAAGACCTTTAAGGATTCCCGTTTTGATCTTTATTATGAGATGGATGGGAATCTGGATAAAAAAGCCGGTTTTATCGAGGTCAAGGGGGTAACTCTGGAGGAGGACGGTGTGGCCCTGTTCCCCGATGCGCCTACACTGCGCGGGCTTAAGCATGTTTACGAGCTGGCGGAGGCGGTAAAGGCCGGATATGGGGCAGGCATCATCTTCGTTATACAGATGGACAACATCCGCTGTTTTACGCCCAATGCCCGTACCCAGCCGGAATTTTTGGAGGCGCTTAAAATTGTCGCCGATGAAGGGGTCTTTATTAAAGCCTTTGAATGCTGCGTTACCAAAAATTCACTGGATATTACGAAAGAGGTGCCGGTTGTTCTTTAGATACAGCATTTTAAGACCTAAACGGTTAATTTTAGAGCAGCGGCTGTTTTATAAAAATCGTAAATTTACGTGACAGCCTCAGGAATTTATACTATAATTAAGAGAATCAAAAAACAATCACAATCAACGGGTGATTCGATAAAACTTAACAAGTGTTGGAATCGCCGATCGGAGGGGAAGCTATGGCAGGAATTATAAAACGTTTTAAAGATATTATGTCGGCAAATGTCAATGCATTGCTGGATAAGGCCGAGGACCCGGCCAAAATGATCGATCAGTGTTTAAGGGATATGGAAAGTGATCTTGGTAAGGTAAAGGCCGAAACTGCGGCCGTGATGGCCGAGGAGACCCGCGCAAAACGAGAGCTTAATGAGTGCGGTGAGGAGATCGACCGGATGCAGGAGTACGCCAAACGGGCTATAAATGCAGGCAATGACAATGATGCCCGTGAGTTTCTTGCCCAGAAGCAAAAGCTTGTACAAAAACAGGAAAGCCTTAGTATGGCTTATGAAGCCGCTGCGGAAAATGCATCAAAGATGCGTACGATGCATGACAAGCTGGTGGCTGATATACGGGATCTGAACAGCCGCAGGGATGCTATTAAAGCAAAGCTGGCCGTTGCCAAAACTCAGGAAAAGCTCAATAGGATCGGTGGCAGCATGTCCGGTGTGGCTGACAGTATGTCTGCTTTTGAGCGGATGGAAGCCAGGGCCGATAAAATGCTTGATGAGGCCAACGCTATGGCGGCGCTGAATGGATCCACACAAAAGTCCGGCGTGGAGGATCTGATGAGCAAATATGACACTCAGCCTGCCAGTGAAGTGGATGACGAGCTGGCCCGTTTGAAAGCAGAAATGGGGCTCTGATTCTTTTTGATGTTACAGTGTAGGAGGATAAACAAATGGCATTATTTGGCGGCCAACTGGCCAATGTTGTAGAATGGGAAGAATTTCGCGACGATCTGCTGTTTTGGAAGTGGGATAACCGTGAGATTAAGCGGAGCAGTAAGCTTATCCTGCGCCAGGGCCAGGATGCGGTTTTTATATACAATGGCAAGGTAGAAGGTGTATTTACCGATGAGGGAAGCTACGATATCGAGTCGGATATTATACCGTTCTTATCCAGCCTGAAAGGTTTTAAATTTGGTTTTAACAGCGGGATGCGCGCGGAGGTCCTGTTTATAAATACAAAAGAGCTGACGGTGAAATGGGGTACTAAAAATGCCATTAACATTCCTGCTCCGGGCCTTCCGGGAGGCATGCCGATCCGGGCATTTGGAACATTTAACTGCAAGATCAGTGACTATGATGCGCTCATTGAGAAAATTGCCGGTGTGAAAAAGATGTTTTCCGTGGACGATGTAAAGACGCGGGTTGTATCTTTCCTGGATCAGCTTCTGATGAAGTGGATCATCCGTGAGGGCCGGGACATGTTCAATTTGTCGGCCAATGCCTACGATATTTCTAAAGGAATATGTATCGATATGGATATGGAAATGCGCAAGATTGGTATAGCTATTACCGGCTTTGTCATATCCAGTTTTTCGTATCCGGATTCTGTCCAGGCGATGATCAACAAAGCGGCATCCCAATCCATGGTAGGCGATGTGGGCCGGTATCAGCAGATGAACATGGCCGAGGCTATGGGCCAGCCGGGCCGGGGCGCAGGTGCTGTGGCTTCCGATATGGCCGGTCTGCAGATGGGGATGATGATGGGGCAGCAGATGGCCCGGCAGATGGAAAATTCCATGGACAGCCGCGGGGGAGCTGGCGGTGCAGGACCAGCTTCCGGAAACGCCGGTGCGGCTTCGGGAACTGCCGGCGGCCGTGACGTTTATGGGGCATCCGGTACAGGACCGGCTTCCGGTGGCAGCGGTGTGAACTTTTGCCCGGACTGCGGAACGAAGGTTGACGGTGCGCGTTTTTGTCCGAATTGCGGACGGAAGCTTATATAATATCAGAAGGACAAAGAGTCTGTTTGAATGAATTAAGAGGACCAGAAAAGTATGAGTATTTACGAAAAGTTAAATCCTGTACAGCAGGAAGCCGTATATCAGACCAGTGGACCGGTATTGATCCTGGCCGGCGCCGGTTCGGGAAAAACACGGGTGCTGACGCACCGTATTGCCTATCTTATTGATGTGGAAAATGTAAACCCGTGGAATATACTGGCGATCACATTTACAAATAAGGCGGCCGGGGAAATGCGGGAACGTGTGGATCAGATCGTTGGCTACGGCTCAGAAAACGTATGGGTCAGTACCTTCCATTCTACATGCGTGCGTATATTGCGCCGTTACATAGACAAGCTGGGCTATGACCGGAATTTTACCATTTATGAC
The DNA here is from genome assembly GCA_902363555.1 of Lachnospiraceae bacterium. Classification (GTDB taxonomy): domain Bacteria; phylum Bacillota; class Clostridia; order Lachnospirales; family Lachnospiraceae; genus Catenibacillus. Next base: position 315,503 of record CABJAM010000006.1, read on the forward strand.
AGTGACGACCAGAAATCAGTTGTTAAGGATATTTGCAAACGGCTGAATATTGACACAAAGGTATATAAGGAGCGGGCGCTGATGTCAGTCATATCCTCGGCCAAGGATGAGCTGACCTCCCCGGATGAGCTGCTGTTGAAATCCTCGGGCGATTATGCCAAGGCCAAAGCGGCTCAGGTTTATAAGGAATACCAGAAGGTGCTTAAAAATAATAACGCTCTGGATTTTGATGATCTGATTATGAAAACCGTAGAACTGTTTCGGACTCAGCCGGATGTCCTGGATTATTATCAGGAACGGTTCAAATATATCATGGTTGATGAGTATCAGGATACAAATACGGCTCAGTTTAAATTTGTCAGTATACTGGCGTCCAAATACCGAAACCTGTGTGTGGTGGGCGATGACGACCAGTCCATTTACAAGTTCAGAGGGGCCAATATTTACAATATCCTCAATTTTGAACATGAATATCCCGATGCGAAAGTGATCAAGCTGGAGCAGAACTACCGTTCCACACAGAACATCCTTAATGCGGCCAATGAGGTGATCCGAAATAATTCCGGGCGAAAGTCAAAAACACTCTGGACGTCCAATGACGCGGGGGATAAGGTTGCATTTGAGCAGTATAATACGGAATATGAGGAAGCGGCCGGTATAGTAGATGATATTGATACACTGACCCGGAAGGGGGATGCAAAATACAGTGACTGCGCTGTATTGTACCGAACTAATGCGCAGTCGCGTATATTGGAAGAAAAATTTGTGTACCGGGGAATCCCATACCGGATCATTGGCGGACAGAACTTCTATGCCCGCAAGGAGATCAAGGACCTGCTCTGTTATTTAAAAACCATTGACAATGGTTCCGATGATCTGGCTGTGCGTCGTATCATCAATGTGCCCAAGCGCGGGATCGGCGTGACAACGCTCAATAAAGTCAGTGATTATGCCGAAAGCCGCGGTATCAGCCTGTTTGAAGCGCTGGCAGATGCCCATGCCATCCCTACGCTGGGCAAGGCAGCTGACAAGATTGCCGGATTTACAAATATGATCCAGGTACTGCGGGCAAAGCTGGAATATATTCCTCTGGCCCAGTTGATGCAGGAAATCATAGACGAAACCGGCTATGTCAAAGAGCTGGAGGCCGAAAGTACTGAGGAAGCCATGGGGCGCATCGAAAATATTGATGAATTGATGAATAAAATCATCGCATATGAGGAAGAACATGATGAGCCCAATTTAAGCGAATTTCTCGAAGAAGTCTCCCTGGTTGCCGATATCGATAATCTGGATTCCGGCAATGAAAGAGTCGTTTTGATGACGCTGCACAGTGCCAAGGGGCTGGAATTTCCCTATGTATATATGACCGGCATGGAGGATGGCATGTTCCCGAGCTACATGTCCATTGTCAGCGATGACAGTCTGGAAATCGAGGAGGAGCGCCGTCTGTGCTATGTGGGGATCACCCGGGCCATGAAGCATCTGACGCTGACCTACGCCAAGAGCCGTATGGTGCGGGGAATGACGCAGTACAATAAGGTTTCCCGATTTGTCAAGGAAATCCCCAGAAATCTGATTGATATGAATGGCGTTATGGAAAAGGAAAAGCCGGAGGAACGGTTTGTAACCTTTAGCGGAAATCTAAAGCCCTACGGCGGCGTTTATACGACGCAGCAGCAGGACCGGATGAAGGCGGCCGAGAGCGCAAAAGTGGCAGGCTTTGGAAATTCCGGTGGCGCATCGTCATCGGAAAAGAGCGCGGCCACCGGGCGTTCCAAGCTGGATGAGCTGTTAAAGAGTCAGAAAATATTTAAAGGCAGCGATATCTTTGATAAAAAGTCTGCCGCCGGAGCTGCTTATGGGCAGAAAGATCCGAATGCGGGGGCTGTCACCAGGCCATCCGGTATGCAGCAAAGTCCGGCGTCAAAGAGCCGTTCCTCCAATCCGTATTTAGGGTTGGATTATATGGAAGGCGACCGTGTTCGTCACATTAAATTCGGCGAAGGCACTGTGGTAAATATCAACGACAATGGCCAGGACTATGAGGTTACCGTGAATTTTGACAATGCCGGTGTTAAAAAAATGCGCGCCAGCTTTGCAAAATTAAAATGCGTCTGATCGTTTTTAGTGGCTTTATTTGTTGTAATTTTAATCCGTTAGTGGTATACTAAACCTAATAATATTTCGGAAAGGGTGTTGTATGATGAATAAACTTGAAGATGTTTTAAATCTTGCCAAGATTTCAGATCTGCTCCAGAAAAAAGAAATCTGTGAAAAGGAAGAAAAAAAGAAAACCGCTATCATTGTAATTGCAGTAGTAGCAGGGCTGGCAGTCATCGCAGGCATTATCTTTGCTATATATAAATACCTTACAGCAGATGATTATGACGATTTTGAAGATGACTTCGACGACGATTTCGATGATGATTTCGACGACGACTTTGATGATGAGGATGATTTTGAGGACGAAGATCCTGAGGATTCCGAAGAATAATTTGTATAATAAAGGGCAGATACCGGTCAAAGGGCATCTGCCTTTTTTAAAGTATTCGTATTGTGCGGCTATTACATGGCTTGTATAAACCACACTCGACGCTGTGTAAGCCAGGTCAGTGGCTTTTTAAATTTATGTAAAGGATGTCAATTATGAAAAAAGGTGAGATTTATCAGGGAATTGTTGAAAAAATAGATTTTCCAAATAAGGGAAGAGTTGTCGTTGAAGACACACCGGTTATTGTGAAAAATGTCATGCCGGGTCAAAGTATACGTTTCCGTATACATAAAAAACGTAAAGGGCGCTGTGAGGGGATGCTCCTGGAGGTGCTGGAAAAATCTCCGCTGGAAACCATTGCCCCCGTCTGTAAAAACTTTCCGGCCTGCGGCGGCTGCATGTATCAGACGATGGATTATGATGCACAGCTTTCCATGAAGGCTTCACAGGTACAGGAACTTTTAGATGAGGCCATCCAAAAGTGCGGACAGGTGGATAAAAATGGCCGCCCGGACTATTCCTTTGAAGGCATATCCCCCAGCCCGGATCAGTGGGGCTACCGCAATAAAATGGAATTTTCCTTTGGAGATGAATTTAAGGACGGGCCGCTGTCTCTGGGCCTTCACAAAAAGGCAAGCACCTATGATGTGCTGACGGTGGATGACTGTAAGATCGTGCACAGTGATTTTACAAAAATACTCCGGTGCGTCCTGGATTACTTTACAGAATTTCCGCAGCCGTTTTATAAAAAGATGCAGCATGAGGGATATCTGCGCCATTTACTTGTGCGCCGCGCACATACAACCGGTGAGATCCTTGTGAACCTGGTGTCCACAAGCCAGAAGGATGCGGATTTAACACTGCTCGTGGAACGGCTTTTGGCGCTGCATTTGGAGGGCAGTATTGCCGGAATATTGCACATGATCAATGACAGCCTGGCGGATGTGGTGCGCAGCGATGAAACACATATTTTATATGGTCAGGATTATTTTTACGAGCATATATTGGGCCTGAAATTTAAAATCAGTCCGTTTTCATTTTTCCAGACCAATTCCCTAGGGGCGGAGGTTTTATACAGCGTTGCCCGTGAATTTATAGGCGACACGAAGGATATGACTTTATTTGATTTGTACAGTGGCACCGGAACTATTGCCCAGATCCTCGCACCTGTGGCCCGGAAGGTCATCGGGGTGGAGATCGTGGCGGAGGCCGTGGCGGCGGCTAAGGAAAACGCCGCATTGAATGGCCTCAATAACTGTGAATTTATCGCCGGAGATGTGTTGAAGGTGCTGGGGGATATTGAGGAACGGCCGGATTTTATTGTCCTGGACCCGCCGCGCGATGGAATCCACCCGAAAGCGCTGGAGCAGATCATCGATTATGGCGTGGAACGGATGGTTTATATTTCCTGCAAGCCTACCAGCCTGGCTCGGGATCTGGAGATGCTGATCGGGCGGGGGTATCGGGTGGAGAGGGTGCGGTGCGTGGACCTTTTTCCGGGAACGGTGCATGTAGAGACTGTTGTAATGCTTTCCCACAAAAAACCCGACAGCGTAATCAACGTAAAAGTGGAGTTTGGCGAGGGTGAGGGCAAAGTGCCGCTTGATAATATCGCCAAGAGAGCCGCAGCGTATAAGCCGAAAGAGCGAGTTACCTACAAAATGATTAAGGAGTACATAGAAGCAAAATACGGCTTCAAAGTACATACCGCATATATCGCAGAGGTAAAACGAGATTTAGGATTGCCGATGTATGATGCTCCCAATGCGGTAGAGGAATTGAAACAGCCGAGGAAACACCCAACACCAGAAAAAGTTGAAGCAATCAAAGATGCTTTGAAGCATTTTGAGGTCATCTGAAATTATGAGCGTATCATTAGAAATAGTGGTACGCTTATTTTTTCGCTCGAATTGCATATTTGAGCTGTCTGCCACTTTCTTATATAATGAAGCCAAGAAAGGACGGTGGCGATTATGAGAGAAAAGAAAACTCATTTGTATTTTGACAGCGAGGAAAGAAAGTTATTGCTACATAGCCTTGTGGAATTGAAAAATCAGCTTATTCAACAGGGCAGATATACCGACCCCGTTGACGAACTCATTTTCAAAGTTGTCAACGCTCCTGTTAAGAGAATGAAAATTGAATATGTCTAAGGCACATCACCACGAAGCCGCTTATTCTTATCAAGTTTAAGAGTAAGCGGCTTTTTTGCGTTCTCTGGTATAGTTACATAGCCGCCTTGACAAAGCGGCTAAATCTATGCGAAAGGAGGACGCATTCTATGTCAAATTGCAAAGTAATCGCTTTAACCAACCAGAAAGGCGGTGTCGGCAAGACCACCACGGCGGTCAATCTGGGCGTAAGTCTGGCACAGCAGGGCAAGAAAGTTTTGCTCATTGATGCTGATGCACAGGCAAATCTAACCATGTCACTCGGCTACAACAGACCAGACGATTTACCCGTCACGCTCTCCACCATCATGCAGGACATCATTGATGATAAATCCGTCGATGTTGCCCAAAGCATCCTGCACCACGGCGAGGGCGTTGACCTGTTACCGTCCAACATTGAACTGTCGGGCTTGGAAGTAAGGCTGATTAACGCCATAAGCCGTGAAAGTGTGCTGAAAACCTGCGTGAACGAGGTCAAGAAAAACTATGACTATTGTTTAATAGACTGTATGCCGAGCCTTGGTATGCTCACCATCAACGCACTGGCAGCGGCTGATAGCGTGGTTATCCCTACGCAGCCCCACTATCTTTCTGCCAAAGGCTTAGAGCTGTTGCTTCGCTCCGTGTCGAAAGTCAGACGGCAAATCAATCCGCCTTTGCGGATTGACGGCATCCTTATGACGATGGTAATGCCCCGCACGAACATCTCAAAGGAAATCACCGCCACAGTGAGAAGTGCCTACGGACAGAGGATTAAGGTATTTGATACCCAGATACCCCATTCCATCCGTGCGGTGGAAGCCACCGCAGAGGGAAAGAGCATTTTTGCCTATGACAAAGGCGGCAAGGTAGCCGCAGCTTATGAGCAGTTCGGAAAGGAGGTGGCAGAGCTTGGCGGGAAACAAAAGAACAGAAATCAAGCTGACCGCATACGATGACCTGTTTGAAACAGACCAGAGCCGTGAGGAAGCAAAGTTAAGCAAGATACGGGATATTCCAATCTCCCAGATTGACGAGTTTCCAGACCACCCGTTCAAGGTTCTAATGGACGAGGACATGGAGCAACTTATCGATAGTATCAAGCGAAGCGGCGTAATGACCCCTGCTACTGTCCGTCTGAAAGAGGACGGGCGGTATGAGCTTATCAGCGGTCACAGGCGTAAAAAGGCTTGTGAGCTTGCGGGGCTTGAAACGCTGAAATGCGAGGTCAAGGAGCTGACCCGTGACGAAGCGATTATTGTCATGGTGGAAAGCAATCTCCAAAGGACTACCATTTTACCGAGCGAGAAAGCCTTTGCGTATAAGATGCGGCTTGAAGCGATGAACAGGCAAGGAAAACGCACGGACTTAACTTGTTCCCCAGTGGGTAACAAGTTGCAAGGCGTGAAATCATCAGATGAACTTGCCGAAAAAGTAGGCGAAAGTAAAAACCAGATTTTCCGCTATATCCGTCTGACCGAGCTTGTACCCGAAATCCTGCAAATGGTTGACGACAGGCAGATTGCTTTCCGCCCTGCGGTTGAAATCTCTTATCTGACCGAGGAACAGCAATATACCCTGCTTGAAGCCATGAGCTACAACGACGCTACCCCGTCGCTTGCACAGGCTATCAAGATGAAAAAGTTTAACCAAGACGGGAAGCTCACAAACGAGGTTATCCAGAGCATCATGGAGGAGGAAAAGCCGAACCAGAAAGAAAAGCCCGCTTTCCGTGATGAACGGATAACCAAGCTCATACCGAAGTCTGTACCCAGAGGGCAGGAAGCCGATTTTGTGGTAAAGGCGTTGGAGTTTTACAACCGCCATTTGCAGCGGAACAAGGCTCACGAAAGGTAAGCCACACACCGAGGGCGGGGTCTGTCCGTTGGAGGATAGCCATATTTTTTTCGGCTTCCCCCTCTCCACACCTCACCCCCTTGATACTGCCAGTAACTAACCGAAAAAAGAAAGTATTTAAGCTGTCCATGGGGGCAGCTTTTTTTCGGTCAGCAAGGCAAAATTTTTAACAACCTAACAGGAGGTATCTATGAAGTTTTCAAAATTATTCAAAAAGGCTGCGGCTCTTTGCATGGCTGCGGTCACGGCGTTGTCGCTTATCCCTGCGACCACGGCATTTGCCGCAGGCGACATCGGCACGATTAGTTTTTCCCACACCTATGACAGCGGCGGAAACGCCATGAGGTACAATTCGAGTGCCACAATTAACGGCTATACCGCAGGCGGCACGGGCAATTACAAGTACAGTATGTCCGTGGACGGGGAAACGGCGTTCTGTATCCAGCCTGGCGTACCGCTGAAAACGGGAAACACCTTGAAAAAGGCATCTTCCGACACATGGAACGCCTTATCCGCCAACCAGAAAAAGGCTGTCGGGCTTGCCCTGCTCTACGGCTATCAGGGCAACCGCAGTAATCTCATGGGAAGCGATGATGAAAAGTGGCTTGCCACCCAGACCCTTGTGTGGGAGTTTGTCACGGGATGCCGTGAAGCCACAGGCTCATACCGCCAGACAAGCACGACAGTCTACAGCCTGCATTTTGGCTCTAACTATGCCAACAGCGGTGCGAGGGCGGCTTACGACCAGATTGTTTCGCTGATGAGCAGGCATAACACCATACCGAGCTTTCTGTCGGGCGGTAAAAATGACATCACGAAAGAGCTTGCCTATAAGGACGGGAAATACAGTATCACGCTGACCGATAAGAACGGCGTATTGTCGGATTATTCCTTTACAAGCTCCGATGCCAATGTATCCGTATCAAAGGACGGAAACAAGCTGACTATCAGCTCCAAAAAGGCAATAAGCGGCTCTGTCCGTATCACCGCCACCAGAAACGGCGTGCCGACTGTCAGCGACAGTGCAAGGCTCATCGCTTATGGCGACCCGAACTTGCAGGACTTGGTGACAGGCGTGGAAAATGCCGACAGCGTAAAGGCGTATATCAATGTGGAAACGCCCACAGGTACGATTGCCCTCAAAAAGACTTCCGAGGACGGCGTTGTGGCAGGCATCTCCTTCCACATCAAAGGCGACGGCTTTGATAAGACGGTAAAGACCGATGCCAACGGCAGCCTCACCGTGGAGGGCTTGTTCCCTGCCACCTATACCATCACGGAGCAGCCCATTGACCGTTATGAGCCGCAGCAGACCCAGACGGTTACGCTCATCGGCGGCAAGACGACCACTGTCAATTTCAATAACACCTTAAAGCGTGGCAGTCTGGAGGTGGTAAAGACTTCCGAGGACAGTCTGGTGGAGGGCGTGAAGTTCCACCTTTACGGCACTTCGCTCAGCGGTCTGCCCGTGGATGAATATGCCGTGACCGACAAGAACGGGCTGGCTAAATTTGAGAATGTCCTTATCAGCGGAAATACCCCGTATGTGCTTGAGGAAGTGGATACTGCTGTCCGCTATGTCGTTCCCGAAAGCCAGACCGCCCCGATTGAGTGGAAAAAGGTTACAAACCGCAGCTTCCACAATGTATTGAAAAAATTTAATGTGACTGTCACAAAGACCGATGTGGAAACAGGAAATCCGCAGGGCGACGCCACTTTGGCAGGTGCGGTTTACGGCATCTATAAGGGTGAGGAACTGATTGACACCTATACCACGGACGAGAACGGGCAGTTTACAACAAAGTATTATATCTGCGGCGACGATTGGACTGTCCGTGAAATCAGCCCGTCCGAGGGCTACCTGCTTGATGAAACCGTACACCATGTAGGTGCAGAGCCAGAGCTTTATACTATCGAGTACAACTCCGCTGAAAATGATGTGAATGAGCAGGTCATCAAGGGCAATATCGCCATCATCAAGCATACCGACAATGGCGAAACCCAGATTGAAACACCCGAAGAAGGTGCGGTATTTGAAGTGTTCCTCAAATCCGCAGGCAGCTATGGAAATGCAAAGGAAACCGAGCGTGACATCCTCACCTGCGACGAGAACGGCTTCGCCCAGACAAAGGATATGCCCTACGGCATCTATACCGTAAAGCAGACCTCTGGATGGGAGGGACGGGAGCTGATGAAGCCCTTTGATGTGTTCATCAATAAGGACGGTCAGACCTACCGCTATTTAATCAACAACGCCAACTTTGAGAGCTATATCAAAATCGTGAAGAAAGATGCGGAAACAGGCAATACCATTCCGTATGCAGGTGCAGGTTTCCAGATTTACGACCCAAGCGGAAACCTTGTATCAATGACTTTCACCTACCCCGAAGTAACGACCATCGACACCTTTTACACCACGGCGGACGGCGAGCTTATCACGCCCCAGACCTTGGAATACGGCACGGGATATTCCCTTGTGGAAGTGCAAGCCCCGTATGGATATGTCTTAGACTCCGAGCCTGTGTATTTTGATGTGGTGCAGGAGAACTCCGAGGAGGAAAGCGGCATTACGCTCATTGAAGTGGTACGCTCCAACATGACACAGAAAGGCACAATTACCGTGGAGAAGTCTGGCGAGGTGTTCTCCACCGTGGCAGGCGACAAGGGCTTGTATCAGCCAATTTTCTCTGTCAGCGGTCTGGAGGGGGCTGTCTATGAGATTACCGCCGCCGAGGACATTTATACTCTGGACGGTACGCTCAGGGCTTCCAAGGGCGAGGTCGTTGACACCGTAACCACAGGTGCGGACGGCATGGCAAAATCCAAAGAGCTGTATCTTGGAAAATATGAGGTCAAGGAAGTTACTGCCCCGTATGGCATGGTATTAAATGACGAAACCCACGCCGTAGAGCTTGTGTACGCAGGACAGGAAATCGCAGTGACCGAAACGGCAACGGGATTTGTCAATGAGCGTCAGCGTGTGGAAATCGACCTTGTAAAGAGCCTTGCAGAAGATAAGGCTTACGGCATCGGCACAAACTGCGAAATCTTTGATGTGACCTTTGGCTTGTATGCCGCCGAGGAGCTGAAAGCCGCAGACGGAACGGTGATTCCTGCTGACGGTCTGCTTGAGGTCATTTTCCTTGATGAAAGCGGTCACGGGAAAGCAATCAGTGACCTGCCGATTGGCAGCTACTATGTGCAGGAAACCAGCACAAACTCCGCCTATCTCTTAGATGACACCAAATACCCTGTTGTCTTTGAATACGCAGGACAGGACACCGCAACCGTCCACATCTCCGCTAACGACGGCAATGCCATTGAAAATGAAATCATCTACGGCTCAGTCAGCGGAAAGAAATCCGATGAGGACGGAAACGCTCTGGGCGGTGCGACAATCGGCATCTTTAAGACTGGCACAACTGAATTCACCAAGGAAACAGCGATTGCGACTACCGTATCCGCAGAGGACGGTAGTTTTTCTTTTGAGAAAGTACCGTATGGCACATGGATTGTCCGTGAAATCGAAAGCCCGAAAGGTTTTGTACTCTCCGAGGAAGAAATCGCCGTGACTGTCGGCAAGGCGGACGAGGTTGTGGAGATTGAACTCGTCAACTACCGCATCCGTGGAAACATTGAACTGACAAAGGTGGATAAGGACTATCCCGACAACAAGCTCACAGGTGCGGAGTTTGAGGTTTATGCCGATACCAACGGCAACGGCGAATTGGATAAGGACGATGAGCTGCTTGGTAAGATGACCGAGGTTGAGATTGGCATTTACCAGATGAAGGAGCTGCTTTACGGAAAATATTTCGTAAAGGAAACGAAAGCCCCAGAGGGCTTCATTCTGGACGATAATGTTTACCCTGTTTCCATTGAAGAAAACGGCAAAACCTATGTAGTGGAAAATGAAGCAGGCAAGGGCTTCTTAAATGAAGCACAGAAAGGCTCTCTGAAAATCGTCAAGACTTCCTCTGACGGCAAGGTTGAGGGCTTCTCTTTCCGTGTTATCGGGAATAACGGGTACGACCAGACCTTTATCACCGATAAAAACGGCGAAATCATGGTTGAGGGCTTGCGTATTGGCGAATATACCGTGTCCGAGGTCAGTGACAAGGCATCCTCTGGCTATATCCTGCCTGCCGACCAGAAAGTAACCGTCAAGATAGGAGAAACCGTGACTGTAACCATGCACAACGAGCTGCGTGACACCCCGAAAACAGGCGACGACTTTAACCCTGCTCTCTGGGGAGGGCTTGCGGCGGCTTGTGTCCTCGGTGCAGGCGTTCTCGGCGTAATCGCCTTTAAGGGCAGAAAGAAAAAGGAGGACTAAGAGATGGACGCTAAGACTATCATCGCCATCGTGCTTGTGGTTTTTATCGCAGGTGCGGCAATCTGGCTCAATGTCAGGAACAGAAAGAATAAGTAACCCATGAAACTTTAGGAACGGGGGCGGCAAGCAAGCCGCCCCTTTTCCATTTATGGAGGAAGCAATGAGGAATCTGAAAACCATTGAAAAGAAAGTCCGAGCCATTCTGGAAAAGAACGAGGACGCCCGAAATGACGATATGGTGCTGTACCTTGCCCTCTGCAATGTCTGTCTGAAGGATGCGGGGGCGATGCCCCTTGCGGAGATAATGACGCAGCATAAATACCTCGGCTTGCCGAGCTTTGAGAGTGTCAGCAGGACACGCCGCAAGTTGCAGGCGAAATATCCAGAACTGGCGGGAAGCCGCCCCGTGCAGAAGCTACGGGCGACTGGCGAAAAGGCATATCGGAAGTATGCCAAGGAATGAGAGGTGGATTTATGGATGAAGAAAAACGCATAAACGGCGGTTATGAAATCATCGAGAGCTGTACTATCGGGAGTACGGAGCTTGTCATCGGGCATAACCCCAAAGCCCCTAACCCTTATGTGTGTTGGTACTGCAAGGGCGGCGACAATTATTTCTGGGGGCATTACTGTAACGAGCTGTCGGCGGCACGGGAGAAACTGAATGAGCGATACCAGACCGAGAGCCGTATGCCCTACAACAATCCCCCTGCCCCGAAGCAGAGAAACGGCGATGACCGTGAGCGATAAGAAATATGACTGTACGACCTGCCCTTATCCCCGATATAAGGACGGTCATATTATTTTCTGCGATGTCTGTATCCGTAAGATTTTAGACGAGCAGAGAGAAAAAAAGCAGAGAAAGGAGCAGCCGAATGAGTGAGGAAAAAAGAATGATTGGCTCTTATGAGGTGGAACACAGCATCCACCTTGGGGATAAAGAGGTCGTCTTGGGCGTGAATAAAAAGGAACAGTACCCTTTTATGGTATGCTACTGCACCTACGACAACCCCCTTGGCGTTCCGTGGGCAACGGAAGCCGTCGGCTCGGACGATTATCTGGAAGCCATGCAGATATTCCTTGACCGAGTGCAGGCACAGGTGGAGCTTTCCAGAGCCGAGCTTGCAAAATATCCCTTTGACAAGACTGTTTTCACCGTGAAAGACTGTATCCCCGATGACAGGAACAGCAGCATTGTGGGCAAGGTGGTGGTTATCAACGCCGAGCCGAAGCGGTACGAGTATCAGCACCCTGCCTATCAGCTTATATTGGCGGACGGCGGCAACGGTGCGACTGGCGGCAGAGGTCAGGCGGTGTTTGGAACCTGCCTTGCCACAGGCGAGCATCGCAGATGGGAAAGATACGATGTCCTTGGGGAAATCAAGCCCGAATGTACGCCCGAATGGGCAAAGGAAGCCCTTGCCAAAATCAAGGCACAGGAGAAAGAGAAAAAAGCAAAGGACAGGGAGGAACGCTGATGGAGGTACGACCTTTAACACAGCCCGAACAGAAATACACCTATTCCCAGAGTATGCAACTTGAGGGGCAGACAGGCTGCATCGGGCATCTGCGTGGCGATTTTGCCCCCTCTGGCTATGGCTTTTATACTACTTGGTTTGACACCAGAGAGCAATGGAAATCGGACGAGTTTAAGGCGGAGCTTGACGAGGTTATCAACACGCTCCGTGAAGATAAGGGGCTTCTGCATAACCGCTATGATATGAGTGCGTTTGCAAGGGCAAATCCCGATGCCGCCTTTACGGGGAACTACTGCACCGAGTACGGCTTCCGTGTGGATACCGACAAACACGCTTTCCTGCTCCGCTGCAACCCGACAAAGGGCGACTATAACTTTTACTGCTATTGCTATGTGAAAGAGTGGCTTGACGGGCATATCCAGAAAGCCGAGCAGGGCATCCGTTTCATTGACCCGCATTATAATGAGAAGTTCCGCATCCCAGACGGCGGCAAAATCATTATCCATTATGCGTGGGGAGAAAAAGCGGAAAAGACCTGCCGTTTCATTGACGAGTACCATACCGAGGTTGGCAACAATCTCTACCACATCTGCGAATTTGCCGAGCGTATGGAGCAGAACGGACACAGCTATGAGCCAAAGCCCCAAGAGCCGCCCCAGAAAGCCCCGAAGCATAAAGACCATGAACGATAAGGAGGATTTTCAATATGGCAGTAAACCAGAAAGCCGTCAAGGTCTTGAATAAGATTTTAGACGCAGGATTTACCGAGGAAAAAGCCATCGCCGCCATGACTATGGACGACATTCTCTCCATGCAGGGCATCACGGTGGCGGATATTGCACTCATCAACGACCTGCAAAAGAGCATCAAGGCAAACAAGGTCATTTCTTTTCTGGCGGAGGTGCAGCGTGGGCAGGGAGAATAAAATCTGTTTTACGGGCAGCCAAGGCAATGCCCTGTTTGCCGTTTCTGACGGCGGAATGATAAGGCTTGGCTATGGAAACGGCGATGAAGCCTTTGCTGTCTGCCGTTATCTGGACGAAACCCATGCGGAGATTGACGGCGTTCCCTACACCCTCAGCGACTTTGCAGGACGCATGGAACGAAACCAAATCAGCTACGCCCCTGCATAACGGCGGGGCAGGCACAGGACAAAGAGAATAAGGAGGTGCATCACACATGGCTGCGAAATACCAGCTAATTACCGAGCTGTATCAGCGTACAGGCAAAACGGTTACGAGAAACCCGCAGGCATGGCAGAACTTTCTGTCCTCTGCCTGCCGTAATTATAAATGCCGCTTTGACGAACAGCTCTTGATTTACGCCCAACGCCCCGATGCGGTTGCCGTCACCACCATAGAGGTGTGGAACAAGCTCTTTAAGCGTTGGGTAAACAAGGACAGCAGGGGCATCGCCGTGTTTGACACGAAAGGACGCAGGAACACCCTCAAATACTATTTTGATGTGTCGGATACCCATGAGGGCTATTATGGCAGCCGCCCCGTCCCGATATGGCAGATAAATAAGCGGTACGAGCAGGCAGTCATTGAACGGCTCTCCGACAGGTTTGGCGGGGCGGAAAATGGCGGGCTTGCCGAGGTGCTGATGGAAACGGCAAAAAACGCCGTTGAGGACAATTTGCAGGACTATACCGCACAGCTAAAAGGCTGCGTGAAAGACAGTTTTTTAGAGGAACTGGACGACTATAATATAGAAGTTATGTACCGTGGGCTTGCCACAAACAGTGTGGCGTATATGCTGATGGCACGGTGCGGCATAGATACGGCGGAATATTTTGACCGAGAGGATTTTGGTGCTGTTGTCAATTTCAATACGCCCCAGACCCTTAACGCTATCGGCATCGCTACGAGCGACATTGCGGAAATGGCATTAAGGGAAATCTCCCTTTCTATCCGAAATGTGCAAATGGCGGAGAAAGGGCAAAACCGTACCTTTGCATATCAAGAGCAAAATCATTATGATGTAGGCAGGAAACAACCCGAAAGGAGCGAAAACAATGAGCGAAATCACTTACACCAAACAGGGCGATTATCTTATACCCGACCTAACATTACCGACAGAGCCAGAAATTCAGCTTGGCAGGTACGCTTTGATGCACAGGGATTATCTGGAGAAGCACAAGAGGGTGACTTACCTCAACCTGCTGACATCGGGCGAGCTGAACGCACACCTGCACCAGACGGAGCAGGCGGCGTTACAGAGGTTGGAGCTTCTGACGAAGCAGCTCGCATCCGAGCAGGGCGTGACGGAGGAACTGAAAGAGAAAGCACCGATGCAGTGGCTCGGACTGATGAACAACATCCGCAGCCAAGCGGAGGAAGTGATACTGACCGAGCTGATTTACAGCTAACCGAGGGCGGCGGACAGCTCAGTATTGCAACCGAGGAAGAAGTAAAAGCGAATCTCCCTACCGTAGACGAACAGATTGAAATGATGGTTGAAGCAGAGGACGAAAAATCCTCTGCTTTTTCCGTTTCACAGGAGGATATTGACGCTATCCTCACCAAAGGCAGCGGTTTCCAAGACAGCAAGTACCGTATCTACCGCCATTTTTGGAAGCAGGAGGACAGCAAAAGCAACATTGCTTTTCTGAAAAAAGAGTATGGCACAGGCGGCTCTCATGTCACATTTTTGGACGGCACAGAGGGCTATGCGTGGTTTGACGGCAAGGGTATCTCTATTGACCGTCACGGAGTTTCCACCGAGCATGACCTTATTCTAAGTTGGTCTAAGGCAGAAAAACGCCTGCGGGAGCTGATTAAGGATAACCGCTATCTTAACCCGAAAGAGAAAGACCGCTATGCCGATTTTCTGGAGGGCATCTCTGCCCCGCAGTATGAAATCGACACCCAGAGGAAGCTGTCACGCCAGAGGTTTATCGAAGCCCACAGTGAGATGCAGCCTGCCGACAAACGGGATACGCTCTCTTTGCGGCTCTCTGACTTTATCCGTGACTTGGACGGCTACGAAAAAGACCTGCTTGAAAAGGTAGGGCGTACCGACTTTGCCGATATGACCGCAGAACAGATGGAGCAGGTTTTCTCCGAGCCTGCCGCCGTGCAGCAGCTCCTTGATTTCCTTAAACTGGTGCAGGGGCAGACTACGAGCGTTTACAGCCGCAGCAATGCGTGGCGTTTTTCGCAGGAACTTACGGAGCTTTACCCTCTTTGCTACCTCTACCATGAGGGCGATGTGGTGTATATCGGTGCGGACAAATACGAGATTTCCGACTTTAACGAGAACGCCGTATCCCTGCGGAATGTGGAATTTCCCCTGTTCGGCAAGGAAATGAGCCGTGCCGACTTTGAAGAAAAACTCAGTGAAAATCCTGCTAACGACCATCTGAAAACAGTCATTACCGAAAGCCAGAAAGCAGAAACACTCACCGAGGAAAAGCCAGACAGCATCACTTTTTCCATCGGCTTCTCCGAGCATCCCGCCTTTTATGACAGGCAGCTTAATGACCGCTTTACCGATTTGAGCTTTGCCCTTGGAAATAAGCTGCTTGGCGTTCTGGACGAAAAGCAGCATCGGGAACGGGAGGACGAAAGCAGGCAGGTCGGTTGGTATCATAAGACCGATTTTGAAATCTCTGCCGTTGTGGGCGGCGAGGACTTCCACTACGAGGGACGGTTTGACATCGGGGATGGCGAGGGTGACTTGATTGCCCATATCAAGAACTTTTATGATTACTGCCTTTCACCGAATTGCCCGTTTATTCCAGAATGGAAACGGCAGGGCGAGGATTACTACCGAGAGCAGATGGAAACTTTGCGTTTCGGGCGTGATGTGTTTATTCCTTTTCTGGAGCAGCACACCGAGCTGACCCCAGAAGATGAAAAGCTCCTTACGGAGATTATGTCTTTTGAAAAGGAATGGTTTGTGCCTGCCGAAGAAGCAAAAATGTCTGTTGCCGACAGGGAGATAGATATTCTGCGTGATGTTCTTTCGCAAATGAAGATGGACGATATAGGGCTTTCCTATGTAGGCGATGAGCTTGTGGCAAGGGACGGCGGCAACGAATGGCGTGGCACAGCATTTTATCATTTTCTGATTGATGAAGCCATGAATTTTGACGGAAATGGCGAATTAGTTGGAATGGTCATGGATGCGGAGGTTCTGGCAGACTTTAAGGAGCTTGCCGAGCAGAAAGGAGTATCTGTTGCACCCATTCAGACAACACCCCGCTATACCGTAGAGCAGACTTCCGATGCGTTTGCCGACCCGTTTATCATAAGGGATAACACCGTTCCAGAGGGGCGGGGCGGTCAGTATTACGATGTGGACGGCATCCATCAGACCTTTGAAACCGAGGAAGAAGCACAGGAATACGCCGACACCTTGAATAGTGCCGAGCATATCGTGAAGCTGTTTGCGGCAAAGGACGCCGAGCGTGAAGCCGAGCAGAAGCAGGACAATTCTGAACTTATCGGCACAGAAATCACCATAGACAACCGCCGCTATCTCATTGAAAGTATTGGAGAAATCAGCGGTGATGTTTCTATGCGTGACATCACTTTCCAGAATAATGTGGGCTTCCCCATCAACCGAGTGGAGAAAATCGGCTATATCCGCAGGCTCTTGGAGCAGGCAGAAAAGGAATTACCACCCGAAGAAAAAGCAGAAGCTCCCGCAGAGCCGACTACGGCAAAACCCTCTGCCCCTGCTCTTTCCGCTGACCGCCACAATTACCGCATTACCGATGACGCTTTAGGCGTTGGCGGTGCAAAAGAGAAGTTTCGGAACAACATGGCGGCGGTCAATCTCCTGCACGAGCTTCAGCTTGAAAACCGCTTTGCCACACCCGAAGAACAGGAAACCCTTGCGAAGTATGTCGGTTGGGGCGGTCTGTCTATGGCGTTTGACGAGAACAACGCTGCATGGGCGGAGGAATTTAAGGAGCTGTATGCGAGCCTGTCCCCAGAGGAATACCGTGCGGCAAAGGAATCCACCTTAACGGCATTCTATACCCCGCCCATTGTCATCAAGGCAATGTATGAAGCCCTTGACCGTCTGGGCTTTTCACAGGGCAGTATCTTAGAACCGTCCTGCGGCACGGGCAATTTCTTTGGTTTGCTTCCCGACAGCATGGCAGGCTCGAAGCTCCACGGCGTGGAAATCGACCCGCTGACAGGCGAAATCGCAAAGCAGCTCTACCAGAAAGCCAAAATCGCCGTGGAGGGCTTTGAGGATACCAAACTCCCAGACAACCACTTTGATGTGGTGCTTGGCAATGTGCCGTTTGGGGAATTTAAGGTAGATGACAGCCGCTACAACGCCCAGAAATTCCTTATCCACGACTACTTTTTTGCAAAAGCTCTGGATAAGGTACGCACAGGCGGCGTGGTAATGTTCGTCACTTCCAAGGGTACGATGGATAAGGCAAGCCCAGAGGTGCGGCGGTATATCGCCCAGAGAGCCGAGCTGTTGGGGGCGGTAAGAATTCCCGACAACACTTTCCGTGCCAATGCCGGCACGGAGGTCACAAGCGACATCCTCATTTTGCAGAAGCGTGACCGAGTGATAGATGCCGAGCCAGACTGGATTTACCTTGATACCAATGCGGACGGCATCACCATGAACAGCTATTTTGTGCAGCACCCAGAAATGGTGCTTGGCAAGATGCAGATGGAAAGCACCCGCTTCGGGAAGTTAGAGCCTGCCTGCAAAGCAGACAAGGACAGACCCCTTTCCGAGCTTCTGCACGAAGCCATGCAGCGGATAAACGGCGAGATACCAGAGTATGAAAGCGAAATCGACCAGATTTCCGATGAGCAGGATAACTCCATCCCCGCCGACCCGAATGTGCGGAACTTCTCCTATACTCTGGTAAACGGTCAGATTTACTTTCGAGAGAATGACCGCATGACCCCTGCCACGCTCTCCATGACGGCGGGAAACCGTGTCAAAGGGCTGCTTGAAATACGGGATAGTGTACGCAGCCTTATTGAGTACCAGACCAACGACTACCCCGATGAAGTGATAAGCACCGAGCAGGAAAACCTTAATCGGCTCTACGATGCGTTCACCCAGAAATACGGGCTAATCAACAACCGAGGGAATTACCTTGCCTTTGCCGCCGATGAGAGCTACTTTCTTTTGTGTTCCCTTGAGGTGCTTGATGACGAGGGCAATTTCAAACGCAAGGCGGATATGTTCACCAAACGGACGATAAAGCCCCACCGTGAAATCACTTCCGTGGAAACGGCAAGCGAAGCCCTTGCACTCTCCATCGGGGAGAAAGCCCGTGTTGACCTCTCCTATATGGCACAGCTCACAGGCAAAACGCAGGAGGAAATCGTCACGGAATTGCGGGGCGTTATTTTCCGTGTGCCGAACACCGAACCTGCATGGTATGCCGCCGCAGACGAATACCTTTCTGGCGATGTGCGGGAGAAGCTAAAAGTTGCGGAGATAGCGGCAAAGCAGGATGCGTCACTCTCCATCAATGTGGAAGCCTTGAAGCAGGTCATACCAAAAGATTTGAGTGCAGCGGAAATCGCCGTCCGTCTGGGTACGACTTGGATACCAGAGTCCGATATCCAGCAGTTTGTGATGGAGCTTTTAACGCCGTCAAGCCATGCCGCAGGGCGTATCAAGGTACGCTACACCCCTTATAACGGCGACTGGTTTATTGAGAACAAGACTTCCGACTATGGGAATGTCAAGGCGGACAGCACCTACGGCACGAAAAGGGCGAGTGCCTACCGCATTATCGAAGATACCTTAAATCTGAAAGACACCCGCATTTTCGACTATGTTTATGACGAACACGGCAACAAAAAAGCGGTATTCAACCATAAGGAAACCACGGCGGCACAGGCAAAGCAGGAAGTTATCAAGCAGGCGTTCCAAGACTGGATTTGGAAAGACCCAGAACGGCGAAACCGTCTTGTCCGCTATTATAACGACACCTTTAACAGCAAACGCCCTCGTGAGTATGACGGGCGGCATATCACCTTTGGCGGCATCAGCCCAGAGATTACCCTAAGACCCCACCAAGTCAACGCCATCGCCCATATCCTTTACGGCGGCAACACGCTCCTTGCCCACAAGGTAGGTGCGGGAAAAACCTTTGAAATGGTAGCCGCCGCACAGGAAAGCAAGCGGTTAGGGCTTTGCCAGAAATCCATGTTTGTCGTACCCAACCACCTTGTAGGGCAATGGGCTTCCGAGTATTTACGGCTCTATCCGAGTGCCAATATCCTTGTCACCACAAAGCAGGATTTTGAAACCGCCAACCGTAAGAAGTTCTGCGGCAGGATTGCCACGGGCGATTATGATGCGGTCATTATCGGGCATTCGCAGTTTGAGAAAATCCAGATGAGCGAGGAACGCCAGAGGGAACAGTTAGAACGGCAGCTCAATGATATAGAGATGGGCATTGACGAGATAAAGAAATCCAACGGCGAGCAGTTCACGGTCAAGCAGCTTATGAAAACGAGGAAAGGCATTGAAGCCAAGTTAAAGAAGCTCAACGACACGAAAAGAAAGGATACGGTGATAAATTTTGAGCAGTTAGGCGTAGACAGGCTCTTTATAGATGAAAGCCATTTTTATAAAAATCTGTATCTCTACACCAAGATGCGGAATGTGGGCGGCATCGCCCAGACCGAAGCCCAGAAAAGCTCCGACCTGTTTATGAAGTGCCGCTATCTGGACGAGATAACGGGCAACCGTGGCACGGTTTTCGCCACGGGAACGCCCGTGAGCAACTCAATGGTAGAACTGTACTCCGTCCAGAGGTATTTGCAGTATGACACCCTTGCAAGGAACGGCTTGCAGCATTTTGACGCATGGGCTTCCACCTTTGGCGAAACGGTCACGGCTCTGGAGCTTGCACCCGAAGGCTCAAGCTATCGAGCAAAGACGAGGTTTGCCAAGTTCCACAACCTGCCAGAGCTGATGCAGATGTTTCGGGAGGTGGCGGATATTCAGACCGCCGATATGTTAAAGCTCCCCGTCCCCAAGGTCAACTACCATAATATCAAGACCAAACCGAGCGAAATCCAGACCGATATGGTGGCGGGGCTTGCCAAACGAGCTGAGAAAGTACGGGCAAGGCTTGTCGAGCCGAACATCGACAATATGCTCAAGATAACCAATGACGGGCGGAAACTTGCCCTCGACCAGAGGTTGATTGACCCCATGCTGCCAGACGACCCCACCAGTAAGGTCAATGCCTGCGTGGATAATGTGTACCGTATCTGGGAGGAACACGCCGACACAAAAGCGGCACAACTCTTGTTCTGCGACCTTAGCACACCGAAGAATGACGGCACTTTCAATGTGTACGATGACATCCGAGAAAAACTAATCGCCCGTGGCATCCCTGCCGAGCAGGTGCGTTTTATCCATGAAGCAGCTACCGATGCACAGAAAAAGGAGCTTTTCGGCAAGGTCAGAAGCGGCGAGGTGCGTGTCCTCTTAGGCTCTACCCAGAAGATGGGGGCAGGTACAAATGTGCAGGACAGGCTTGTGGCGATTCATAATTTAGATTGCCCGTGGCGACCGTCAGATGTAGGACGGATTTTGCGGACATTCAAAATAAAAAAGAATGTGGAGGTAACAGACAATGGCAAAATCATTATTTGAGGAACTGGGCGGCAAATACGAAAGGCAAGGGGATTATTTGATACCGTGCTTAACTGTACCCGCCGAAGAAGAACAGGCAATAGGCATCTGGGGGCAACGGCATTTAGATTATCTAAAACAGTACCGTAAAGTTACATACACCAATCTTCTTACAAGCGGCAGGCTAAACGCCTACCTTGCCGACATCAACAGACAGGCACAGGAACGCTTTGAAAGGCTCATAGAGGGTATGAAACAGGCACAGGGCATAACGGAACAGCTAAAGGCAGAAAACGCCTTAGAATGGACAGGATGCCTCAATAACATAAGGGCTTGTGCGAGGGAGATTGTGGAAAAGGAAATTATTTTTGCATAAACAGATGATTAGTGGCAGGGGGAAATCCTGCCGCTTTTTCTGCTTTAGTTTGTCAGCTTGACAAATAAAGGGTTAAGGAATATAATTAGATTCAGTATTATACAAGGAGTTAATAAATATGCGGCAAGGTATTCTTAAATAAACTGTCAATTTGATAGTGGGAACAAAAAGTAGCAGTCCCGTTTCACTTTTAATATGGGGCTTAGTTTTTTGTACCCAGTTTAAGAATACTTTTATCATGTAATTTTATATGCCCGAAAACATATAAGTGTTTTGGGGCTATTGGAGTTATTTACCCAGTGATAGGAGTATTTATCACTGGGTATTTTTATGCCCTTTTTTGGGTGTTGATAGGAGGAAAATCACATGAAAATAATTAACTTAGGCATTCTGGCTCACGTTGACGCAGGAAAGACAACATTAACGGAAAGTTTATTATATACCAGTGGTGCAATTGCAGAACTAGGGAGCGTAGATGAAGGCACAACAAGGACAGATACAATGAATTTGGAGCGTCAAAGGGGAATCACTATCCAGACAGCAGTGACATCTTTTCAGTGGGAGGATGTAAAAGTCAACATTATAGATACGCCAGGCCATATGGATTTTTTGGCGGAAGTATACCGTTCTTTATCCGTTTTAGACGGAGCAGTATTATTAGTTTCTGCAAAGGATGGCATACAGGCACAGACCCGTATACTGTTTCATGCACTACAGACAATGAAGATTCCGACAATCTTTTTCATCAATAAAATTGACCAAGAGGGGATTGATTTGCCAATGGTATATCGGGAAATGAAAGCAAAGCTTTCTTCGGAAATTATAGTGAAGCAAAAGGTTGGGCAGCATCCCCATATAAATGTAACGGACAATGACGATATGGAACAGTGGGATGCGGTAATTATGGGAAACGATGAACTATTAGAGAAATATATGTCAGGGAAACCGTTTAAAATGTCAGAACTGGAACAGGAAGAAAACAGGAGATTCCAAAACGGAACGTTATTTCCCGTTTATCACGGAAGCGCTAAAAACAATCTGGGGATTCGGCAGCTTATAGAAGTGATTGCCAGTAAATTTTATTCATCAACGCCTGAAGGTCAATCTGAATTATGCGGGCAGGTTTTTAAGATTGAATATTCAGAGAAAAGGCGGCGTTTTGTTTATGTGCGTATATATAGCGGAACATTGCATTTGAGGGATGTTATTAGAATATCTGAAAAAGAGAAAATAAAAATCACAGAGATGTGTGTTCCGACAAACGGTGAATTATATCCATCCGATACAGCCTGCTCTGGTGATATTGTAATTTTACCAAATGATGTTTTGCAGCTAAACAGTATTTTGGGGAACGAAATGCTGTTGCCGCAGAGAAAATTTATTGAAAATCCTCTCCCTATGCTCCAAACAACGATTGCAGTAAAGAAACCTGAACAGCGGGAAATATTGCTTGGGGCACTTACAGAAATTTCAGATGGCGACCCTCTTTTAAAATATTATGTGGATACTACAACGCATGAGATTATACTTTCTTTTTTGGGGAATGTGCAGATGGAAGTCATTTGTGCCATCCTTGAGGAAAAATATCATGTGGAGGCAGAAATAAAAGAGCCTACTGTTATATATATGGAAAGACCGCTTAGAAAAGCAGAATATACCATCCACATAGAAGTCCCGCCAAATCCTTTCTGGGCTTCTGTCGGGTTGTCCATAGAGCCGCTCCCTATTGGAAGCGGAGTGCAGTATGAAAGCAGAGTTTCACTTGGATATTTAAATCAATCGTTCCAAAATGCGGTTATGGAGGGGGTTCTTTATGGCTGCGAGCAGGGGCTGTATGGATGGAAAGTGACAGACTGTAAAATCTGTTTTGAATATGGATTGTATTATAGTCCTGTAAGTACCCCCGCAGACTTTCGGCTGCTTTCCCCTATCGTATTGGAGCAGGCTTTAAAAAAAGCAGGGACAGAACTATTAGAGCCATATCTCCACTTTGAAATTTATGCACCGCAGGAATATCTCTCACGGGCGTATCATGATGCTCCAAGGTATTGTGCAGATATTGTAAGTACTCAGATAAAGAATGACGAGGTCATTCTGAAAGGAGAAATCCCTGCTAGATGTATTCAAGAATACAGGAACGATTTAACTTATTTCACAAATGGGCAGGGAGTCTGCTTGACAGAGTTAAAAGGATACCAGCCAGCTATTGGTAAATTTATTTGCCAACCCCGCCGCCCGAATAGCCGTATAGATAAGGTTCGGCATATGTTCCACAAGTTAGCTTAACAGCTTGCAAAAGTCATATAAAATGAGATTTGAAAGGAGAATGTAACTTCATGTTTGCTAAAAATTCAAAGGCATATTCTGTCTACCTGCTGTTCCGATTTGTCTGTTCCCTGGCGGTTTCTATGTCCACAGTGCTTTCCATCGTGTACCACCTGGAGGTGGTGCAGCTGGATGCTTTCCAGCTTGTCCTGGTAGGGACGGTTCAGGAGACCTCCTGCTTTCTGTTCGAGATGCCCACCGGTGTGGTGGCGGATTTGTATAGCCGTCGGCGCTCGGTGCTGATTGGAATGTTCCTCTACGGCCTGGGCTTTCTGATGGAGGGTGCGCTACCGTGGTTCGCGCCGGTTCTGCTGGCCCAGGTTGTCTGGGGTTGCGGTGATACCTTCATCACCGGCGCTCTGGAGGCGTGGATTGCCTCGGAGGAAGAGGACAAACCCATAGACAAGGTGTTCCTGCGGGGCAGTCAAATGGGGCAAATCGGCGGCGTTCTGGGCGTGGTGCTGGGCACACTGCTGGGAAACATAAACCTGCAAATGCCTCTCATCTTGGGGGGCAGTTTGTGCTTGTTGTTGGGGCTGGTGATGGTTCGCATCATGCCAGAAACCAACTTCTCCCCTGCTATTGAGGAACGGCAGGGCTTGCTTAAAGACTTTGTCTGCCTGTTCAAGCTCAACCTGGGCTTTGTGAAAGGCGCACCTGTGTTGCTGGCGCTCTTAGCAATCACACTATGCGGGGGACTTGCCAGTGAAGGCTTTGACCGGCTCTCCACCGCTCATTTTCTGGATGACACGGTAATACCCGTTATCGGGCCGCTGAACAGCGTCACTTGGTTCGGTGTTATCAGTCTTATCGGCAACGGCTTAGGTATTCTGGCTTCTCAGTTGCTCATCGCCCGCATGGAGAAAAAAGGGACTGTCAGCCGAACCAGTGTGGTCATGTCCACCAGCGCCGGGTATATCCTGTTCCTGGTTCTCTTCGCGGTGGGGCGGAGCTTTTGGTTCATGTTGTTGGTGTTCCTGCTGGCGGGGCT
Source organism: Lachnospiraceae bacterium (assembly GCA_902363555.1). Lineage (GTDB taxonomy): Bacteria > Bacillota > Clostridia > Lachnospirales > Lachnospiraceae > Catenibacillus. Next base: position 340,105 of record CABJAM010000006.1, read on the forward strand.
TATGCGCACCATCAAGGAGCCTGTGCTGGCCGCCTGGATGAACGACCAAGTGGATGAGAAAATGCGCGCCACAGTCTTTTCCACCAGCGGACAGCTGGACTCTTTCGGGCAGATCATCGGCGGGCCTATTGTGGGGCTGGTAGCCCAGCAGGTGTCCATACCCTGGGGGCTGGTCTGTACCGCTTTCCTGCTGTTGCCCGCGCTGTTCTTAGTGCCGGTGGCGGGAAAGAAGCGGGATTGATATGGCATAGTTAAGTTTACTGACGAGCGGGAGATTACTTCCGCTCGTCTTCATTTAGTAGCGCAAAATTTGAGGACTCTTTATTTCCTTATTCGGTATAGCGGAGGCGGCTGTCAATTCGACATAATTTTCTTGTGATACTTTACCGTACATGAGCATTTGTTTCGTATTTGAAAGAACAAACTCACCAAATAAAAAAAACGATATTCGGGTGGGTTATTTTGTTATACCCTAAATTACCCTCTGAATTTGTTTTTAAATTTGGAGGGATTTTTTTATGTCCTTTTTTCGGGCAGTTATCTATCTGCTCATACGAAGCAAAATTTATCAATACATAGCATATCAGAGAACGGCAGGAAACCAGTTAAAAAAATTTCTGCCAGTGCAACGGTACTTCTCACCTTGAAAGTAGAAGTACAATCTCCATACAATAGAATTACTATTTCCTATAACCGTAAAGGTCACAGAGCCTTTGCGGTTTTTCTTTTGTCGATTTTTGTTGGAAAGTGCCGTAGGGCTGTTTCTGATATGCGGTGTCGTTCTCCGCCTCTCCATCTGGATTTTTTACATTTCAAAAATTCAGATGGGAGGTATTTATGGTGAAATATGCACCAAGAAAGGTATATATCAGAGAAAGTGGCGGCTATGTGGAATTATCCTACACGGAGTTCTGCCGTTGCAGGGAATCCGACCAGACCTATATGGACAAGCTGTTTATCCCCATTCAAGGCTGTCTGCTTGAAGTCGTGAGGGAGCAATACACAGACTTCTACCGTGACAAGGAACGGTGGCGTTATCTGCAAAAATTAGATACAAAGAATAGACTGCTATCTCTCGACGGATTTACGGACAGCGAGGGGAATCCTCTGGACTTTATCACTGATGAAGCGGTGGACATTGCAGAAACCGTTGTCAATGCGGTCATGGTGGACAGGCTGAAAGCCGCCCTGCCTTTGCTGTCGGATAGTGAACAGGAGCTGATACAGGCAATCTTTTTTGACGGACTTTCCGAGCGTGAAGTCGGGGCGAGGTTGGGCATAACCCAGAGCGTTGTAAACAAACGCAAAGCCAGAATCCTAATAAAACTAAGAAAGATAATAGAAAATTAAAATTTAAGGCGTTCAGCCCCCTTGTTTTTTCCTTTGGGAAGATGAGGGGGCTTTTCTCTGCCCTCTCAATCAATTCTGATTGGAGGAAGTAAGAATGGCATACAACCACGGACGGGAGGACAGGAAATGGCGTATCTGGAAAGAAGCGGAGGAAAAGCTGCTGCGTGAGTGCGGCGTTGATGAAGCGACCATTGAGCAGATACGCATGGCGGACAGGGCAGACTTCAATTCCAACAGGCGGTTTTACCGATGGACGAATGACGTTGCGGAATATCTTGAGGACATGGCAGGCAGGGAGCGGCAGGCGGAAGTGGGTACGGTTGCGGAGTTACTGGAAGAGATTGAGAGCGAAAATCTCTATCAAGTATTAGTCACGGTGGACGGGCGTACCTTGAAAATCGTCCTGCTGAAAATGCAGGGGTATTCCACAAAGGAGATTGCCCCGCTTGTGCATTTGACGACTGGTGCCATCTATGCGAGGTTAGACCATCTGCGGAAGAAGCTGCGGAAAATTTTATAGCTTCTAAAACAGCCTGCCATCCTGCGGGCTACTGGGTGAGGGATGGAAATCCCCTCACTCATTTTTTGCAGGAGGACAACAGGATGGCATACAGGGTTAAGGCATACACGCTTCGGGAGGAATCCACGGAAAGCGGCACAAGGTATTTTATCAGCTTTAAGGACGGGCAGGGCAAATCCCACGAGTTGGAAGTGTCGGAACAGTTCTTTATGGAGTTTCGGCAGATGGAGCGCAGGAACAGGAATCTTTTCTAATGGGACGAGCGGCACAGGGAGTTTAACGAGGTATGGGACGAAACCCTTTACAGACGGGCGTTGCGTGTGCCTAAGAGCCTTGATGAACGCATGGTTGAGGAAGAACGGAATGAAACGCTCTATAAGGCGGTTGGGAGCCTTCCAGAGATACAAAGGCGGCGTTTCCTGCTCTACTACGAGTATGAGTTCAATTTTTACCAAATCGCCGCTATGGAGCATTGCACCGCTTCGGCAATACAGAAATCTGTTGCGATTGCAAAGGAGAAAGTAAAGGCGGAAATTGAAGAAATATCTCCAACCGTGACCGACACCGCCCGAAAAAGAAATCTGTTTTTTATTTGTGTGGGATTGGCGGCATTACATACTCTCACTTTTTTCCGTGGGAGTAAATCTATTTTTAAGGAGGTCAACGCCTATGTGCAACGAAAACAAAGACACCGCCCGAAAGGAGGAAAGCCATGCAGAAGTTACAGACAGTCAACGCCGAAACGCTCCTTTATGAACCGCTTGAGAAACCATCCTTTGTGGTGGACAGCCTTATCCCGACAGGCTTATCGCTGTTCTGCGGCTCACAGAAGATAGGCAAAAGCTGGCTCATGCTGAAGCTATGCTTATGCGTGTCGCAGGGAATCCCTTTATGGGATATGCCGACAATGGAGGGCGATGTGCTTTACCTCTGCCTTGAGGACACGTTCTGCCGCATACAGGACAGGTTATTTCGTTTGACGGACGAAGCAAGCGGGCGGCTCCACTTTGCCGTGGCAAGCTGCAAGCTGTCAGACGGTCTTATCGTGCAGCTTGAAGATTATCTGAAAGATTACCCAGACAGCAGGCTCATTGTCATTGATACCTTGCAGAAAGTCCGTACAGCTTCAAAAGACAATGCCTATGCAAGCGACTATGGGGACATCTCCCTCATCAAAGACTTTGCCGACAGGCACTCTCTGGCGGTCATTGTCGTACACCACATCCGAAAGCAGAATGACAGCGACGTGTTCAACAAGGTGTCTGGGACGACAGGATTAACGGGGAGTGCGGACGCTACCTTTGTTCTGGAAAAGGAGAAACGTGCGTCTGACACCGCCAAGCTGTATGTGACGGGCAGGGACACGCCTTATCAGGAATACACGCTGCGTTTCCGTGATTGCCGTTGGGAGCTTGTGGAGCGGAAAACGCAGGAGCAGCTTGCGAAAGAAACGATACCAGATGTCCTTTTTCGGTTGGTGGATTTTATGAGGGATAAGGAAGAATGGATAGGCACGGCAACGGAACTGTTAGCCGCTATGGGGGAAACGGAAACCATACCCACGGTGATTACGAAATGGCTGAATGAATACCGCACCACATTTTTAAGCGAGAACCGTATCTGCTACCAGTACAGCCGCAGGAAAGACGGCAGGCGGATTGCCCTTGCAAGGAGGGCGGGTGACAGCGGTGATGGTGGTGACAGCGATATTAGGATACCCCCCTGTTACTGTCATTGACGCTTAAAGCCATGTAAAGCTGGCGGCTCTGCCCTGCGGGTGACAGCAGTGACGGTGGTGACAGTGATTTTAGGATACCCTGCCGCTGTCATCCCTACGGGAGAACACCCCGTAAACGCAAAATGCAGGCGTGAGATTTACTCGCCCTTTTCGGTCGTGTAAAACCACCCCTGCGGTCAGAAAAATCATTCCGATTTTTCCGACTGCGTTTACAGGGTGTAACACACTACACTTTGCCCTGCAAAGTCGTGTGCCAGACGTTCCCTCTGGACTCCCTTAAGGCAGGGCTGTGCCCTGCTATCCTACGCCTTACGGCTTCGGATAAAAGAATGGCGGCATGACGGTGACGGCTCTTGCGAGGGGGGTATCCCAAAAACACCGTCATCATCGACATGACCGTCATGCAGGGGGTGAGGGTGACAGTTGCGGCAGTCGGCAGGGGGTATCCCAAAACTGCTGTCACCACCGTCACCGCTGTCACCCCAAAGGACGGTCACCCGCCGAAAGAAAGGAGGAATCCGCCTATGCCTTATGCAATCCTGCGTTTCCAGAAACGAAAAGCGGGCGGCGTTGCGGCTTGTGAACGCCACAACGAGCGGAAGAAAGAAGCCTACAAAAGCAACCCAGATATAGATATGGAACGCTCTAAAAACAATTACCATCTCATAGCACCACCAAAGTACACCTACAAGAAAGAGATTAACCGCATGGTAGCCGAAGCGGGGTGCAGGACAAGGAAAGACAGCGTGATGATGGTGGAAACGCTCATCACAGCTTCACCAGAATTTATGAACCAGTTACCGCCCGAAGAACAAAAAGCGTATTTCCAGACGGCTCTTGACTTCATTTCGGAGCGTGTTGGAAAGCAGAATATCCTCTCCGCTGTCGTCCATATGGACGAGAGAACGCCCCATATGCACCTCTGCTTTGTGCCGATTACGCCAGACAATAAGCTGTCAGCGAAAGCTATCTTAGGCAACCAGAAATCATTATCCGAGTGGCAGACCGCCTACCATGAGCGGATGTCCTCACGGTGGAATCAGCTTGAACGGGGGCAGTCCTCAATGGAAACCAAGCGGAAACACGTCCCCACATGGCTCTATAAATTAGGCGGCAGGCTTGATAAACAGTATGAAGAAATCGTGTCTGCCCTATCCGACATCAACGCCTTTAACGCAGGGAAGAAAAGGGATAAAGCGTTAGATTTACTCTCTGCATGGCTGCCAGACGTGGAGAAATTCTCTAAGGAAATCGGGAAACAGCAGGCGTATATCGACAGTTTGAAAGAGAGAATTGGGCAGGAATCAGACTATGCGGGGCGTATGCGTGATGAAAAGTACGAGCAGGAACTAAAGGTGCAGAAAGCGAATCAGAAGATATTTGAATTGCAGAGAACCAACGAGCAGATGGGGCGGCTGCTGTCAAAAATACCGCCCGAAGTGTTGGAAGAATTGCAGAAAAATCATAGAAGCAGAGCGAAAGAAAGGTAGATATGTGAATGAAGAAACAGGATTTTAAGGTGTTAAAGACCAAAGACTTGTACCCGTTCCCCGACAATCCGTTTCATGTGGCAGAAGATGAAACACTGTCAGAGTTAGCGGAAAGCATCAAGGAATTTGGCATTGTCACGCCGATAATCACACGCCCGAAAGAGGACGGGGACGGTTATGAAGTGATTGCAGGACAGCGGCGTGTCCGTGCTTCTGAACTTGCAGGGATAAATACCGTGCCTGCGTTTGTCCTGCCCTTAGACCGTGACCGAGCCATCATCACCCTTGTAGACAGCAATTTGCAGCGTGAGAATATCCTGCCATCGGAGCGGGCGTTTGCTTACAAGATGAAATCCGAAGCCATGAAGCGGCAGGGTTTCCGCACAGACTTAACCTCGTCACAAGTTGTGACGAAGTTGCGGACGGACGACAAGGTGGCACAGGGCTTCGGCGTGGGCAGGATGACCGTGCAGCGTTTTATCCGCCTGACGGAACTGATACCGCCGATTTTGCAGATGGTGGACGAGGGGAAAATCGCCCTCACGCCTGCGGTGGAACTGTCCTTCTTGAAGAAAGACGAGCAGGAAAACCTCTTTGCCACGATGGAGAGCGAAGAAGCAACGCCCTCACTCTCACAGGCACAGCGGATGAAACAGTTAAGCCAGAGCGGGCGGCTTGACATGGATACGATATTTGCGATTATGACGGAGGAAAAGGGCAACCAGAAAGAAACCTTGAAAATCAACACAAGCAAGCTGAAAAAATACTTTCCGAAGAACACAACGCCGAAGCAGATGGAGGAAACCATCATCAAACTTTTGGAGCGTGAGTTGCAGAGGAAACGCAACCGTGACAGCCGCTAATCTTCTTTTTTCGGGAAGTAAATACAGAGAGTTGAGGTATGGAGAATGAGAGAAATCCAGTATGAAATCGTAAAGGAAATCGCAGTATTGTCTACGGGCGACAGTGGCTACACAAAGGAAATCAATCTCATTTCATGGAATGGGAAAGAGCCGAAGTATGACATCCGCAGCTTTTCCCCGAACCGTGAAAAGTGCGGAAAGGGTATCACGTTGAACGCTGATGAAGCAGCAGCACTCCTTGAAGCATTACAGAAAGAAGTAAACAGCGGGGATTGATGGTATCTGATTGACAGGGCGGGGCGTTTCCAGACGTTCTCCTGCCCTGTCTGGAAAGGAAGATTTAAGTATGGGCGAGGATAAGAAAGCAGATAAAAAGAGAAAGCGTATCGTGCCAAAAGCACCAGTGCAGATGATAATCAGCCGTGAATATGTCGGCACACAGACCGTTACAGAAGCGTTTGTCCCGATTATCTCCGAGGATATTCGGAAGAAGATTGCCGAGGGCGACACCTTCGACAATGAGGGGCTGTCCGCTTAGAATGTACGCAATGGGACATGAAAACAGATAGGACAGATACGGAGGTTTTACAGTATGGCAGGAATCAAAGAAGAAAAGAAAATCTATTTAGTCGGCATTTATTGCCGCTTATCTAAAGACGATGGTACGGATAACGAGAGTGCGAGCATTGCGACACAGAAATCCATCCTCACGGATTATGTGAAAAAGCAGGGATGGCACATAGCAAAAACGTATGTGGACGATGGTTATTCTGGTACAAATTTTGTTGAGGTAAGATAACGATACCTTTTTTGCAGAGGGTGTTATCTTACCTCTTTTTGATGTATGTTAGATAGCATAACTCTTTACGTCGGCTCCTATCTGTCTGAAATAGGAGATACTTTCAGTAGGCTTGTCGCCTGTATCAACTCTGCCGACAAAGCTATAAAAGATTTCGATTTTGCGGGTGTTCGTTTCCTTATCCAGTTCGTGAATAAGAATACGGTCAATAAATTCATGGACGTTTTCGTAGGTCAGTTCTTCAATCGCTGTGTATCTGCGTACCAGTGCGACAAACCTTTTTACGTCCGCGCTGCGCTCGGTGGCGTTGTCGATTTCCTGTGACAGCTCCGCAATCCTCCGGGTCAGCGTCTTTTTTTCTTCATCATAGCCGGAAGTCAGAAAAGCAAATTGTTCATCTGAAAGTTTCCCTAAAGCGTTGTCCTCGTAGAGCTTGCGGAATAAGATGTTCAGCTCGTTAATACGGTTCTGCGCCTTGTCAAGTTCTTTCCGCTGCTGTGTCAGCGTCTTTTGTACTGCCTTTGCGCTGCACTCGTTGGCGGTTTCGATAAACTCCTGTTCATGCTCTTTCACATAAGACGTTACTCGCTGCAAGTCTGCAAGGACAAGTTCTTTCAATACGCTTTTGCGGATATAATGCGTAGTGCAGAGCATATCATTTCTTGCCCGGTTGCGGTAGTTGCCGCAAGTGTAGGCGTGTTTCCGTTCAAGCGTCCCGGCTCCGCGTACTGCATACATTTTGTAGCCGCAGTCCCCACAAAAGAGCAGCCCGGAAAACAGGTCAATTTCATCAACCTTTGTCGGGCGTTGCCGGGTGGCAATCCGCTTCTGTGCAAGTTCAAAGGTTTCTTCATCAATCAAAGGTTCGTGAGTGTTGGGGAAGAAATACCTTTTTTCCTCCGGGTTCTTTTTCGTCTTTTTCGACTTATAAGATACCTTGTAGGTTTTCCCGGTTATGGTATGCCCTAAATACTCTTTCCTTGTCAGAATGTCGTACAGTGTCTTATCCGGCCAGTTGTACCATGCGTTGAGCTGTGGGCGGGGGTGGCGTTTGCTCCCTGTCCTGCGGTAGCGCAGTTCCCCGACGGTCAATATCTCATTGTCCCGCAGCCAGTTCTGGATTTCACACATACGGTCGCCCCGTACATACATTGCAAAAATCTGTTTTACGACGTGTGCCGTTTCCGGGTCGGGTATCAGATGATTGCGGTTATCCGGGTCGATAAGGTAGCCGTAAGGAGCTTCGCCGTTGACGCGCTCGCCTTTCTGTGCCTTTGCCTGTTTGACAGCCCGGATTTTCTTTGAGGTGTCGCGGGCGTAAAACTCGTTGAACCAGTTCCGCAGAGGGGTAAACTCGTTATCTTCCCTCGCTGTGTCTACACCGTCGTTAATGGCAATGTAGCGCACTTCGTATTCGGGGAAAACAATCTCTATCAGTTCGCCGGTTTTCAGATAATTACGTCCCAGACGGGAAAGGTCTTTTGTTATGACGGTCGCCACGTTCCCGGCTTCAACCTCATGCAGCATGGCTTGAAGCCCCTCACGCTCAAAGCTCACGCCGGAAAATCCGTCGTCTACAAAAAAGCGTGTGTTGAAAAAGTGGTGTTCGTCAGCATACTTTTGTAAAATCAGTTTTTGGTTCTGTATGCTTTCGCTTTCCCCGGCTTGCATATCTTCCTGGCTCAATCTGCAATATAAAGCGGTAATCTTGTCTGTCTGTAACATTTTGTCCTCCTTTCCGACGACAGACAAGCATGGTATTTGTACTGTCTATATTATACCACATACCGCTGCCTGTGTCATGTATAAAATGTGAAGAAACGCCCTATTTCCGGGCGTTTGCGGGGTTCAGCTCCATGTCCTTGCGAATGAGCTTCTTTATCTTTTTATCCAGTGTGTCCGTTGCGCGTTCACTTGCGGACGAACATACAAGGTAAGTAACTTTTCCGATTTTATGCTCCGTTGTGGTAACGGGCGTCTGGTTTTGCGTCAAAGAAAATCCCCCTTTCTTTCGCAAACATATAATACAGTCTATGAATAGCAGCAAGTCCACTATTCAAGAAAACAAAGGCTTTAATCGGACGGTTATTAGCATAACCTCATGGGAATTTCACCCCGGCATGGTTCTCATGCAGCCCTACCCATTGCCTGCGACGCTCTTAACGCTCGGACTGTGGCTGTAAGGAAGTATCATTGTATATTTTGCGTGTCGTCGCCCGCAAGCCGCTACACTTGCTTTCCGGCGCGGTGTTGGTCGCTCGGCTGTCCGGGCGGGGATAACCTCACCCGGATAGCGTCATGGCGCACCCACCGTATGGCTCGGCGCAAAAGGAACGTATCCGATTTGCCCTATGCTGCGCCGCCGTTATCTTGCGCCGCTTTCTTTGTCAAGGTTCAGAATGGCTTTGCTGCCGCGTCAGCAGCGGAACGGAAAAGGGGGAGAGAGAAAGCGTCCCGCCGCTGCGGTTTATTCCTCTGCCTTAAAGGTGAGGACAGCCATCATCAGTTTTGCTTGCAGCCGTTCCCGAATGTCGTGGTCTACGCCAAAATAGACGTTCCCGCGCTCGTCGTACAGCTTCCGCATGGAGAGGCGGGCTATGTAGCCGCTGAAATGCTGCAAGACAATCTTCATAGCGTCCGGGTCGCCCTTTGTCGCTGCCAAAATGACAGGATAGGGAACAAGGGCTTTTTCCGGGTAGCCGGGTTCGTTACCATTCGTCCCATTCATCAGCATTTTCCTCCAGATATTTTTTTAGCAGCTCAAAAGAGCTTGTCCGCCTGTACTGTATCGTGCTTCTCGACGTATCGAACAGCTCCGCAATCTCGGTGTCGTTCATTCCCTCGAAATAGTACAGGAGTACGGCTTTGCGCTTTTCTTCCGGCAAAGTACGGATTGCTTCAAGAAGCAGCTTCGGCGTGATTTTCTTCCCGGCTCTTTCAAAGGCGATTTCCCCTTTGAAATATTCATCAAAGGTATGAAGCTGCCGCGCTTCTTCTAAGGTCAAGTCGGAAAAGGTAATCTCCCTTGCCTTATGCCTGTGCAGCTCTTTGTGAGCGTCACACGCTTCATTGTGCAGTACCGTATTACAAAACTTCTGGAAAGCGCACTGTTTTATAAACTCCCTGCGATTAGGTTCCACATTCTCACCCCCTTTCTCGTTGGAAAGTTGGTGGTGCTTCCCCCTTTTCGCGGGGCAATACTGCCTTTTGAAAAAAACGCCGAAGATTTTCGGATTTTTTTCAAAAAATTTTTTGAGCAGCAAAATACGCCTGTCCGAAAAGCCCGGACAGACGTATAGGTATTGTAAGCGGTATTCAGATGATTAGACAGTTCATATTGATAGACGTAGTTTTCCCCGGCGGTGGTCGGGCTTTTTTTGATGTGTCAATGACCGTCGGATTTTGTCGATATGGTATGTGCTTCATGGCGGCTACCTCCTTTTAGCCGCCGCTTTTAACAGTGATACCGCGTCATTTCATTAGAAGATAAAAAGAAACGGCGGCTTTGGTTTTTCAAAGCTGCTGCGGAAATCAAAGAACGACAAGCAACAGTTCTGATTTTGCTCCAATATGGTTATTGGGGGCACAAATTAAATCAAAAAAGAGCCGATAACAGCAGTATTTCAAACTGCATATTATCGGCTCTGCGTCTGTGCGTCTGGCTCTTTTAATTAAATTATTTTTGTTGTTTTTTGGCTTTATTATATGTATTAGCTAACTGTCCACAAGCTGCTTTAATCTCTCTACCATGAGAAACTCTCATGGTAACTTCAAGTCCTGTTTGCTCTAATTGATGTTTGAACGCAACCATTTCTTGTTTTTGTGGTGCTCTAATTTTTGAATTACTCGTCGGGTTGTATTGCAGCACGTTAATCATAACATTTTTGCCCTTAAACCATTTTGCAAGTTGCCTTATATCTGAGGAACGGTCATTTATACCTGGTAAAAGCAAATACGCAAATACCACTTTTCGATTATGCCTTTGTGAATAGGACAATGCTTGCTTAACAACATCTTCAATAGCGTACATGTGCATATGAGGAATGATGCAGTTTCTCGCAGCCTGTGTTGCTGCATGTAAAGATATTGTCAACTGAATTTTTAGATGTTCTTCGCGCAATTTTTTTAATTGATTAACTGGACCAACTGTTGATACGGTAATGCCGTCGGTTGGAAAGTTAAGTCCATTTCTATCTCGAAGAATATGGATTGCTGCAATCAAGTTGTCGTAATTGAATAAAGGTTCTCCCATTCCCATAAAAACGATACGATTTACTTTTTGACGTATCAATATGACCTGTTGCACAATTTCAGATGGTGTTAGATTACGAACGAAACCATTGCGTCCGGACTCACAAAAAATACAGCCAACAGAACAACCAACTTGCGTACTTACGCAAACAGTCCCACCATCTCGCCGTTTAATAAAAACCGTTTCGATATACCTGTTGTCTTTCAATTCATAAACATACTTTTCAGTATCGCTACTTTTATAGACTTTTTTTGTTGATATTGATAGATTTTTTTTGTGAAATGGCTGTTTATACAATTCCGCATATAAGGCTCTTGCTTTATCCTCTCCAATTACTTCCGACATTTCTTTGTAAGTAAATCCGTATGGGTCATTCAATATTTCCGTAAGTGTACTTTTAGGTAAGTGTTTCATTTAATATCCTTCCTTTTGTTTTTCAGAGTTTTTGATTATGATTTCTAATTTTTCAACATCAATGATATGTGTTAATTTACATTTAGGGCAGAAAAGAGGAAAATTTCTTAATACCGTATTATAAAATACTTGAACCCTCGTCTTTCCGTTACAAATTGGACATTTTATCCAATATTTTTCAAGCATAATATTTCTCCTTTTGTGCAAAAAAATACAGGTCAATTCTCAACATGAGCATTGACCTGCATTTATACATATAACACTACAACAAAATTAAGGCATAGTTTTTATACTATGTCTATACATCGTTAGTTTTGTTGTATAGCATACGCAAAATAAGCATGACAAAAAAGCCCATATTGAAAATGGGAAAAATCTTTTTTGATTTCAATGCTTATCGAATACGCATGCTATGTAACATAAACATTTCCCCCTTTTAATAATACTATACAAAAAAAGCGGCTAATTGTCAACATATACATATGAATTATTTTGGCTAACTGATTGAATTGTGTAGACATATCCAAGAAGAAAGGGGAACAGTAAAATGTAACAGGGTGAATAACTATGGCAAAAAGACCAGTACCGAAATACGATTTCAAGGCTTTTGGGGCAGCGATAAAGGCGGCGCGGACAGGGCGCAAGGAGAGCCGCAAGAAAGTGAGCGACGAAATGTTTATCTCGCCGCGCTACCTTGCGAACATTGAGAACAAGGGGCAGCACCCAAGTTTACAGATTTTCTTTGAGCTTATGCTCCGCTACAATATATCCGTAGACCAGTTTCTTTTGGAAACGCCGCCAGAGAAGAACACGCAGCGGCGGCAGCTTGACGCGCTTCTTGACGGTATGAGCGATACAGGCATACGGATTGTGAGCGCAACGGCAAAGGAGATAGCGGAAGTCGAAACAGAGGGCAGATAAGAAGTGTCCGTCAGAATTGAATAAGGTTTAGAGAGCGTTGTAATCTTTTTTTGAGGATTGCAGCGTTTTTCTTTTGCGGAAGTTTGGCAAAACCGGGCATAGCTCCGTAGTAAGGCATAAGGGATAAAAACATTCGTAGCAAGCATAGGAAGCGGGTACCCACTTCCGTATTTTCCCCTCCCGCGCTGCGGCGCGTCGGTTGAAAATTGCTTGTTGGGAAGTGTCCCAAACCCTCGGAACGGAAAGGAAAGGAGCGAATACATGAACGGACGCAAAAGAACGGTGCAAATCAAATTCAGAGTGACGGAAGCGGAACGGGATTTAATACTGGAAAAAATGAAGCTCGTACCCACCCGGAACATGGCGGCATATCTGCGGAAGATTGCCATTGACGGGTATATCATTCAGATAGACCATGCCGATATAAAGGCAATGACCGCAGAGATACAGAAAATCGGTGTCAACGTCAACCAGATAGCACGCCGCGTAAACGCGACGGGGAACGCATACCAAGAGGACATAGAGGAAATAAAGGGGGTGCTTGCGGAGATATGGCGGTTACAAAGATTAAGCCTATTAAAAGCACTCTAAGCAAAGCCCTTGACTATATCGAAAACCCGGACAAGACGGACGGAAAAATGCTTGTGTCCTCTTTCGGCTGCTCCTATGAAACGGCAGATATTGAATTTGAATATACCTTGTCCCAAGCACTCCAAAAGGGGAACAATTTAGCCTTTCATCTGATACAGTCCTTTGAGCCGGGGGAAGTCGATTATCAGAAAGCCCATGAAATCGGAAAGCAGCTTGCCGACGCGGTAACAAAGGGGCAGCATGAATATGTACTCACGACGCACATTGACAAAGGACACGTCCACAATCACATTATTTTCTGCGCCGTAAATTTCGTAGACCACCGCAAATATAATTCCAACAAAAGGAGCTATTACGGCATACGGAACATGAGCGACAAGCTGTGTCGGGAAAATGGCTTGTCCGTCGTCGTTCCCGGCAAGGGCAGCAAGGGAAAGAGCTATGCGGAGTACCAGGCAGAAAAGACGGGTACAAGTTGGAAAGGCAAGCTAAAGATTGCCGTTGACGCGCTTATCCCCCAAGTTTCCAGTTTTGAGGAATTGTTGCAGCGGTTACAGGCGGCGGGCTATGAGATAAAGCCGGGGAAATATGTGTCATGCCGCGCCCCCGGACAGGAACGCTTCACCCGTCTTAAAACCCTCGGCGCGGATTATACAGAGGAAGCCATAAGGGAACGGATAGCGGGCAGACGGGCAAAGGCGGCGAAAGCCCCCAGAGAGCAGCGCGGCGTTTCGCTGCTTATCGACATTGAGAACAGTATCAAGGCGGCGCAGAGTAAGGGCTATGAACAGTGGGCGAAAATCCACAATCTGAAACAGGCAGCAAAGACCATGAATTTCTTGACGGAACATAAGATTGAACAGTACGCGGATTTAGTCAGCCGGATTGAAGAAATGGCAGCGGAAAGCGGACAGGCGGCAGACGCATTGAAGGACGCGGAAAAGCGGCTTGCGGACATGGCGGTGCTTATCAAGAATGTTTCCACCTACCAAAAGACAAAGCCCGTCTATGACGCATACCGCAAGGCAAGGAACAGGGAGAAGTACCGCGCCGGACAGGAACAGGCGATTATCCTACATGAAGCCGCCGCAAGGTCGCTGAAAGCGGCGGGCATTGCAAAGCTCCCGAACCTTGCCGCGCTGCAATCGGAATATGAAGCCCTCCAAGCGCAGAAAGAAGCCCTTTATGCCGACTATGGGAAGCTGAAAAAGAAAGTCCGGGAATACGATATTATCAAGCAGAACATTGACAGCATTTTACAGGCAGACAGGCAGCCGGAACGGGAAAAGGGAACAGAGCGCGGATAAGGATAGCAAAATCCCCGCCGCTGTGCTATGATAGGGCTATCAAAAAGCAGAGGAGCGTTGAGCATGGAAAACCAGAAAATGCCGGAATATGAAACCATACGCGCCGCCGTTGCCGGGGAAAAATGGGCGGTGGAGAAAGTCGTGGAGTGCTACAAGGACGAAATCGACAGGCTATCGACGGTAGCGGTCAGACAGCCGGACGGAAGCACGAAACAGGAAATCAACGAAGATATGCGCCAGTCCATCACAAAGAAGCTGATAGAAGCCCTCCCGCAGTTCCCGCTTGAAGAAATGGAAAAGGGAAATGTCAGATAGGCAAAAAAAGAACAGGGCGCGGAAGCCAGTATATGACTTCCGCGCCCTGTCTTTTTATGGGTGCTGTTTTCGTGAATGTTACGCAGTAGAACGCCATTTTTGGGGGTAAAGGTATAAAGTATCGCCTATCCGATTTTCACGCCCGGAAAGCCCTGTAAATCAAGGGATTTTCCGCGCCTACTGCGTAACAGGGGCGCGTCTTTTCCTCATGCGCTCGGCGGCTTGTCTGCGGGTGATACGTTTCCGGCAGACGGGGCAGTATTTGACACTGTTAGAGGTTGACGCAAAGAACGCGCCGCACTCGGTACATTTCTTCTTATCCCCTGTCTGGTAAAGCTCCGCATAAAGCAGCCTGTCGGCGGGAAGCACCGCAACCCGGAACCACTTGCAGAGAAGCGAATAGGAAATGAGCTGCGGACATACGCACTCGTCCCCGTCGTCCAGTAAGATACAGTTCCCGTTATCATAATTGCAGCACGTCCGGCGCACAAGGGCGTTGACTTTCCGGCTCTGGGGCGGCGTCAGCCGCTTAACCCCGTTCATACTTCATCAGCGGCGTAAATGGGAAGCTCTGCAAATTCCGCTTCGGTCAAAGCGTCCACTTTGGAAAGGGTGCGCTTTGCAAGCTCCCGCATATCCGCGTCCATGTAGGGCAGCGCGGCGTTGACATTCTCAATCAAAGCCCGCTTGCCGCCCTCGTTGTAAATGCTCAAAAGGTTTGTTTCTTCAACAGTCAGTCTAATCATGCTCATACCTCCATATCGTGATTTTTTGTTTTTGCCGCCGCCTTTTTCGGGGCGGTCTTTGCCTTGTCTGCTTTAAGCTGCGCCCGGATAGAGGGGCGGGGCTTCCTTATCTCCCTGTCCCGGTTCTCCCCCTTGTCAATCAGCGCATACGTCCCATGTCTGCCCTCGATTTTGGAAAAGGAAAGGGTCTTGTAGGGCAGCATGGAGAAAAGGCGGTCAGTGTCCTTTGTGGCTGCAAGCCGCATGAACGCCGGGGAAAGCTCTGCCATGAAATGGGTCTTGTTCGGGCTGTTCGGCTCGTAATGCCGCTTCATTTCCCGCACAATGCGCCGCGCTTCCGTTTCAATCAGCCCGTCCCGCAAAGCGGCAATATGCGCCTTGAAATCCCCCGGCGAAAGCTGCTCCCGGCTGCGCCGTTCTTCCTGTAAGAGCGATTGCAGCGCGTCCGGGTCGTTGGGTACGGCTTCAAAGCGTTCAAATTTCCCAAGCTGCGGGTCTGGGGTTCCGTCAAAATATCTCCCGGCTTCCTGTACCCTTTCCCCATGCTCATAAATCAGCTTCACCGTATCGGCGGGCAGCTCCTTTTCCTTGACGCGCTCATAATGTTTAGAGTAGTCCAGTTCGTACAGATTGCCCTTGATTTTCCCGCGCTCCTTTCCCGTCAGCTCGATTGCATAGGCAAGAACGCGGTCGCTTGTCTGCTCCATGTAGAAACGCCATGTGTTGTGGGGCGCGGTGTCTTTGAGGAAAACGTCGCGCTCCCGGAAACAGTGCGTCCCGGACGGGCGGCAGAACCACAAAAGTGTTTTGTCCTCCCTGTGGGGGCTTGCCGCCGCCTTTGCGATAATCTCTTTGTCAATGTCTAAGTCGCTCTGGTAAAAGCCTGTGTTCTGCTTCATAATCGCTTCAAGGGAAGCAAACAAATCCATGTTTTCAAATTTGCTCTGTTCCGGCATGGGTCAGCTCCTTTCCAAGTCCTGTGACTTCTGCTTTGCGTTTTTCTTCTGTGCCTTTTCCTTGTCGGCTCTAAGCTGCGCCCGGATAGAGGGTTTCTTTTCCGGCTTCGCTCCCTTGCCGCGCTCCTTGTCGGCTTTGACAGCGTTAGCCAGGTCAACAAGGGAAATCTGCTCGCCCGCCTTTACCTTTGCTTCCAGTTCGTCAACGGTGGGGGTGTTGTTGATGATACCGTCAATCATGTTCCCGTTCTGCTCTGTGGTCTGCTCGGCGGTTTTCAAGGGATTGTCCCGCTGCGCCTGTTCTGCGGCAACGGCAAACGCCCGCGTCCCATTCCCCATAATCAGATACTTTCCGTCGTCCGACTGGTGGTGAAAGCCATATCCGGCGGCTTCTATCTGCTCCCGGCTCATGGCGGTCACATGGAAAGTCCCCCTCGGTGTCTTGACAGTTTCGCCCGTTTCCAAGTCGTCCGGGGTAAGCTGCTTTTGCTCCTGTAAAAACTCCGGCACTTCCCGAAAACCTACACTGTCAACGAAATGCGCCGCGTCCTGTCCGTCCTGATGAAGCACTACCACGTCGGAAACGGAAAGGCTGTGTCCCTTAAAATCTTTGGGGTGGTCGATATTGAAACAGGTGTAAATATCTTCAAGGGAAGTTTCCGGCGCAAGGGGCGCGGAATAGACAAGCTCATAGTTCGCCCTGTCAACCACATTTCCCGCCGCCTGCAGGCGGTCGTATGGCTCAAAGCGGAAATCCCTTGTTTCGTCCCCGCCCTTTATCTGGTAAATGGAAAAGGTGTCTTTGTCCTGTCCGGCGGTCTGCGCCGTTTCCTGTGCCTTTGCGTAAAGCTGCTTCACGTCGCCCTCGGTCAGCTCGCCGCTTTTGAGCTGCCCCATAAGCTCGCGGCATTTCTCCGGCGTTCCCGTATAAAGCACGTCGCCCATTTTCGCCCGCCCGTTCTCCTGTGTCACATAGGCTTGCAAGAGGTAGCTGTTTTCCCGGCTGTCGCTGTAAGGGTTCCGGCGCACTCTGTAAATCGTTTCCGGGGTAAAGGCTTCTTTCGGGGCTGCGCCCGCTTTTTCCTGTGCGCCGGATTTTCCCGGTGCGGCTGCTTCCGGATCCGGCTTCTCCGGCGCGGCTTCCTGTCCCTCTCTGGTGGGCTGCTCCTGTCCGGCGGTCTGCTCCTTGTCCTGTGCCTTTTGCAGCTCCGCTAAGTTCTCGTCTATGGAATTGATAATCTCGGCGGCTGCGCTGCGTATCGTTTCAAGGGAGCTTTTCAGCTCGGACAGCTCCCGCCCGCTGCTCCACCCGGCGACATAGCCGAAAGAGTAGTCCGACGTGTCAAGCCCGTAATGTTGGCAGACAGTATAGGCGACGCTTTCCGCTTCGACTTCGCGGGTGCGGCGGTCAACGTGGGGCTGCTGCTCGTCCTTTGGCGCGTTGAGGTCAATGTCGTGCAGCTTCGCATGGGCGATTTCGTGAATAGCGGTCTTTAAGGTCTGTAATTCGCTCATGCCCTCGTTGATAGCAATGCGCTTGTCCTCCAAGTGGTAGTAGCCATGAGAGCCGCCCTCGATATTCTCAAAGGCGATAGGAACGGGGGAAGTCTTTTCAAGGGCTGCGAAAAAATCCTTGTAGCGGTCAACGTCGCCTGTCAGCTCGTCAACCGCAATGTCCGGCAGCTCCTTTCCCTCGGTCTGGGAAACGTCAAAGACGGATACCACCTTGTAGGCGGGTATGGTGACTTCCTTTTCCTCGGTGACGGGCTTCCCGTCCTTGCCGATAACGGGCTTCTGCGTGTGCGGGTCGATTTTCTGCATTTCCTGTTTGATTTTATAGGGTGACGGAGCAATGATTTTAATTCCCTTTTGCCCTTTCATCACGTTTCGTTCAAAGTTGTTCTTCCAAGCGGAAAAGCCCGCCACAAGGGAAGCGTCCGGCTTCTGCATGGCGATAAGGACGGTGTTTCGGAAGCTGTAATTATGGAATTTTGACATGACTTTCAGATATTCCCGGTAACGCTCGCTGTCAAAGAGTTCCGCAATACCCTGTTCCAGACGGTCGGTAATCTCTTTGAGCTTTTCGGCGGGCTTCTCGCTCGTCAGCACGATAGGGATAACCGGGCGCGGCTCCTGTGGCTGCTCTGCGGTCTGCGCCGTTCTCTGCCCCGGCGCGGCTGCGTCCATTTCTACCTTTGACGGGTCGGGTCTTTCCGGCTGCGGGGGCTGCGGCGTTACCCGGTATTCCTCCGGCACGTCGCGCCCGTCGTACCATTCTGTAAAGGTGTTGCGGTTGTTGTAGATATAGCCCTTTTCGGTAAACATACCGTCGTCGTTAATGGAAGCGTCCCGCCCGTATTCCTCATACATGAAATACTTTTTCGCTTCTTCGGGAAGTTCCGGTTCTTCCAGTTCATCAACCAGATAACGCCCGTATTCTTCTTCATTGTGGACGGACGGATAAATCCAGTAGCAGTCAAGGTTCTGTGCAAGGTTGATAATGTCCTGTAAGCTGTCGGCATGGTCGCCGTATTCAATGGCTGCAATGAATTTCTCCCGGTCGTCGTCAAACTGCATTTCCAAGAGCTTCCCTAAATAGTTCAGCTCGTCGGGGTGGGAATACTCGCTTAAATGCTCCGTCAAGCCGGGGATAGTGGATTGAAATTCTGTGAAATGCCATTCCTCATAGTGCTTGAAGTCAATCCCGATACGGTCAAAGACTTCTTTCAGATGTTCGGCAGTCGTGGGGAATGTCACCCATTCGCCCGCGGGTCTGCCCTCGGTGTACTTCCCAAGATTGGAAAGATAGCCGCTTAAAATCGGTTCTGCCATTTGTTCGCTCCTTTCTTTTTCAATCATGCGGTGCATAAGCTCAAAATCCTCAATGCTCATGCTCCCGTCAAATACATAGGGGTTAAAATCCTCCCCGTCCCGGTAGGGCTTTTCGGAAAAGGGAAGCCCCGCTTCATGGGCGGCTGCCCTCGCTTCCTCGATA
Organism: Lachnospiraceae bacterium; assembly: GCA_902363555.1. Lineage (GTDB taxonomy): Bacteria > Bacillota > Clostridia > Lachnospirales > Lachnospiraceae > Catenibacillus. Next base: position 359,362 of record CABJAM010000006.1, read on the forward strand.
ACCTCCGGGGGAAGCCTGTCGTCATGCGCTCCGATAAAACCGTCAATGTCGTTCATGCTGTTTTCGTAGTGGTAACGCACTCCGGCGGTCAGCTCGTCAAGGCTCATGTCCTCGCCTAAATGCCCGCAATAGTAGCCGTTTAAGATAACGGCGGCGGGGTCAATGCTTTTTATTTCCTCTAACCGGCTCCTGTCCTCCGGGTAGAGCGTATCGTCCATATCAAGATGAAAATATTCCGCGTTCCATGAACGCCCCTGTTTCCAGAACGCCACCCATGCGATACCGTCCCTAAGCTCGTCTTGATAGTCCTTTACGGTGTCCCGTAAACTTGCCATAGTGAAAAACCTCCTTTCTCTGCGGCAGCGTCATAAGCTGCATTTTTTGGCTGCATGGTCTACTACGGGTACGCCCGCATTTCTGCCAAATATTTTTGAAAATTTTTAGAGGGTGAAGCCCTCCGCAAAAGAGGGTTTGGGAAACTTCCCAACAAGCAAAATCCCCGTCCGGCGCGTCAGCGTCGCAACGGGGATTTACGGAAGTGGGTACCCGCTTCCTATGCTTGCTATTCAAGTTTTTAGTTCTTCTGCACTTCGATACGGTAGTTGACGTATTTCCCGCCAGTGTCAGCCAGAACGATAGTTCCGTCGTAGGTCTTGCCTGTTTTCGGGGAGTAGAGCTTCTTCACATTCGCCTTGCCGGATTTAAGGAGCGCGGCGGCAATCTTCGCGGAAAAAGCGGTCTTGCGTTCCTCGAAAAAGCGGTCATTCTTCCACATGACAAAGGCACATTCTTTGTTGCTGCAATAATAGTTTTTCTTCCCCTCATGGACGGGGGAACCGCAACGGGGGCATTTGCCGACAGAGGGCTTTTCCTCCCGGAACAAATCCTTTTTCCCGTCCAGTGCTGCGGCGTGTGTCTGCACAAGCTCCCGCGCCATAGCTTCAATGCCGGACAGAAATTCGCCGGGGTCTGCGGCTCCCTTTGCTATCTGCGTCAGATTGTTTTCCCATTCTGCGGTAAGCTGTGGGGAAGTGAGTATATCCGGCAGAATACAGATAAGGCTGTTCCCGTTTTTGGTAGGGATAAGCTGCTTCCCCTTGCGCTCCGCAAAGCCGCCCTTTACCAGTTTTTCAATGACGGCGGCGCGGGTGGCGGGAGTGCCAAGCCCCCGGCGTTCCGCGTCCGGGTCGGTGTCCCCGTTCCCGGCGCGTTCCATAGCCGACAAAAGGCTTGCTTCGCTGTGGGGCTTCGGCGGCGTTGTGGTATGCTCCGTTACTTTTGCGGCGGGGTTAGGAAAGCCCTGTCCCTCGGAAAGCTTCGGCAGCGTCACGTCTGCATTTTCCCCGTCCTCCGCTTCGGGCTTATCTTTCAGCGTCGCCCGGTATCTGCGTTGAAGCTCTTTCCAACCCTCCGCAAGTACGGTCTTTCCCCTTGCGGTGAAGTCTGTCCCGGCGCATGAGAAAACCGCCGTAACCGCTTCATAAATATGCGGCTCGGCGGTGGCAAAAAGCAGACGCGCCCCCGCAAGGGTAAGGATATTCTTCTCGCTTTCCGGCAGCGCGTCCGGGTCAGCCTTTGCAAGCTCCATAGTGGGAATGATTGCGTGGTGGTCTGATACTTTTTTACTGTCTAATACCTTTACAACCTCCGGCGTGAAGTCCGCGCCCGCCATAAAGGGGAGTTTTTCGCAAAGCAGCGCGATAATGCCCGCTGCGGTGCCGCCCATGTCGTCAGTAAGAAAGCTGCTGTCCGTCCTCGGATAAGTAAGGAGCCGCTTTTCATAAAGGGATTGTGCAAGGTCAAGGGTCTGCTTCGCGGTGTAGCCGAAAATGCGGTTCGCTTCCCGCTGCAAAGAGGTAAGGTCAAAGAGCTTCGGCGGGGCTGCGGTTTTCTTCTCTCTGGTGAGGGAAACGCATACCGCCGTTTCCGCTTCGCAAGCCCCTTTCAGCGCGTCGGCTTCTGCCTTGTCGGAAATCCTCCCGCTTGCCGCTTCCGCGCCGGATAAATCAAGGCGCACATGATAATATTTTTCTTTCTGGAAATGGGAGATAGCCGCGTCCCGGTCGGTGAGCATTTTTAAGGTCGGGGTCTGGACGCGCCCCACGTTCAAGGTCTTTCCATACAGGCAGGAGAAAAGCCGGGTGGCGTTAATGCCGATAAGCCAGTCAGCCTTTGCGCGGCAGAGGGCAGACGCAAAGAGCGCGTCGTATTCCTGCCCGTCTTTGAGGGAAGCAAAGCCCGCCTTGATTGCCCCGTCCTCCATTGAGGAAATCCACAAGCGGCGCATGGGCTTCTTGCAGCCCGCCGCTTCGTAGACAAAGCGGAAAATCAATTCTCCCTCGCGCCCCGCGTCACACGCATTTACCACTTCGGAAACGTCGGCGCGGTGCATAAGCTCTTTTAGGGTTTTGAATTGCTTCCCCTTGTCCGGGTCAACGGCGTACTGCCATTCCTCCGGCAGAATGGGTAAGCTCTCAAAACTCCATTTTTTATATTGCTCCCCGTAGGCGGCAGCTTCCGCAAGCTGTACCAAATGCCCGACGCACCATGAAATGAGGCAGCCGCCGCCCTCGATATATCCGTCTTTCTTTTCCTTAACGCCAAGCGCGGCGGCGATAGTCTGCGCCACGCTCGGCTTTTCTGCAATAATCAGTTTCATTTTCTGTTCTCCTTTCGGTTGTTTTAGGTTTGAAATTGGTTTATACTTTAAGCATTACTATAAGAAACAGGTGACAATATGAAATCAATACATACTTTCGATGTTTTTGCTCCTACTGATGAACAGGAAGAAGCAATGAATAAAAAACGTGGCGGGCATTACAGGCGCGGTAAAAACAAAGAAATGGATTACTTTATTGAGTGTGCTACTTCGCTATTTCCCAACAACCATTATTCAAGGTTCACACCTATATATGATACGACAAAAGAGTTTTATCAACTGATTACTTCTTCCGATACAACAGAAAGAGCTATACTAAATTGGATAGCTTCTAATCGTGCATGGAATTATTTGTTTGGCTTATTACGGCATTATTACAGAACAGGACACCATGACGATAATTATATCTTTCCAGAGTTCAAAATCGGGTCGGCTTATGTGGCTGATTATCTGCTCATAGGTAATAGTTCAGACGGTTATCAATTTGTCTTTGTGGAATTAGAAGCTCCCAACGGGCGGATAACAAAAGAAAAAGGTACTCGTTTCGGGGAAGTAATCAATAAAGGGATTGAACAGGTTAGGGATTGGCAAATGTATATTGCTGCAAATTGGAATGTAATTGTAGCAGAATTGGAAAAGCACTCATTCTCCAATACAAAGTTACCCAGACAATTATACAAATATTGCCCTTATCAAATCTACTATGCTGTGATAGCCGGACTCCGTAAAGATTTTGAGAATATTCGTGATAGAAAGCTCCAACTGCAAAATGAAAATAACATAACACTTTTGCATTACGAAAATCTCATAGATGTTGCAAACGAAAATTAAAAGTCCATTTTCAGCGTTCCGGCTCACTTGCCTTTTTCTCCTGTACCTGTTTCAGACAGTAGCCCACACAAGGGAGCTGCCCTTTGTACGGACAGGAAGCGCAAGCCGGGGAATGGGGAACGGGCGGCGCATTGTCACGCCGCCCGCCCGGTCTTTGTATCATCATCTTTTCAAAGGGATTGTCGGTAAACAGGGTCATGCTTCCTCGTCCTCCTGTTCTTCATCAGAAAGCCCGTCCCCCTCGTCCGGCTCGTCCTCGTCGTAGTCGTCAAAATCGAAATCTTCAAGGTCGGTGCCGCCCTTGACGTTTTGCTTCGGCTTCATAAACTTAAAATAATAGAACGCGCCCCCGCCGCCAAGAAGTGCCACGACAAGGAAAAGCACAAGCCCGCCCGCATTGCCTTTCTCTTTGGGCAGCTCCGGCGGTTCCTCGGTTTCCGGCTCTGCTTCCTTGCCGCTGCAAGCGGTCATGTTGTCCTTGCAGACGGGGCAGCTCACATTTACCTTTCCGGCTTCGCATTTTTCGGTGCAACTGCAAACGGCGGGCGGGGCTGCTTCGGTGCTTCCGTCCTCCATAAGTGCTAAGAGGTCGGCTTCGTCCACTTGATTAAGGAAATGTACGGTGTTCTCGCCCTCGTCGTCCCGGTCAATGAGGATATAAAAGTAATTGCCGTTTTTGGTCGTTACGGTGATAAGCTGCTTGTTGCCGCCGAAATCGTCTACAAGGGTCGCGTTCCCGTCCGGGGTAAGGGGTTCTTCCTTTTGGGGTTCCTCGTAGACAACGCCGCTGTCGTTGGTGTCGTCCTCTCCCTCCGGGGTCTGTGCAAAAGCGGTGACGGAAAAGCCGCCCGAAAGCATAAGGGCGGCGCAAAGTGCGGTCAGTGTTCTAAGGATTTTCTTATTCATTCTCGGTGTCCTCCATTTCTTCGGTGTCGTGGTCTGCGGGTTCTGCGGGGTAGCCCGGCGCGGCTTCCATGCCCGGAATACCGCCCCCGGAAAGCATAGCGGAAAGCTCATGCGGGGAAAGGCGCATGGAGCGCACAAGCTGTACGATTTGCAGGTTTTCCGCTTCGGTTTTCTGCGCTTCAAGCCCCCTTAATTTATTCTGGTACTCGGTGATTTTCTCGCGGGTCTTTGCAATCTCCTTGTCGATACGTTCAATTTTGTTCATAGCCATCAATAAATTTCTCCTTTCAGATTTTCATTTTTTTGTTGTCAGTTCCAATTCATTAAGCCGTAGCCCTTGATACAGGAGTAATTGACGGGGTAGCTCTTTATCTTGCAGGCGTCGCCGGAATTGCCCTCGACGGTATAGACGCGCTCCCCGTCCGTCCCGATAACAAGCCCTACATGGTCTGCGCTCCCGTCCCCGTCCCAGTCGAAAAAGATAGCGTCGCCGGGGGCGATATTCTCATAGCCCCTCGCGCCCCATTGCCCGCGTGACTGGAACCAGGGTACGCCCTGTGACTGGCACCCGGCAAAGCGCGGCTCGCTTTTCCCGGCTTGATTGTAGCACCATGAAACAAAACAGGCGCACCATTCCACGCGGCTGTTAAATCCGTACCAGCTCCAAAAGGGTCGCCCGCCTACGTTGCCGACTTGCCGCTTCGCAAGGTCTACAACGGCGGTGTTGCCGGGGCGTGTGCCGTTTACAAGCTGTACGCCGCTTAAATCCTCGGACGCGCCCATATCGGGGGAGCCGCCGCCGAAAATCAGCGGCTTGTTTCCGCTTGTTTCCAGATAGACGCGGTACATTTCAAGCTGCTGTGGCGTTAGAAGTTCCTCCGCAATCTCGGAAATGGGCTTGTTCGTCAGCTTCACGTTGAGGATATGGTACTCGTAGGGTACTTCCTCGCTGGTCGTTTCCCCTGTTTCCGGGTCTGTGCTTGTTTCTGTGCGGTAGCGGATTTCCGTTTCTTCCGTCAGCGTCAAAGTGTACTGCATGGCAAAGACGCGGTTTAGTTCTGCCTGTGCGCTCTGCGGGGTGTAGGTCTGTAAAAGGGCGGTGAGGTAGGACGCTAACTCATGGGGGTTATGCCCGATACTGTCAAGGTCATAGCGGTATTCGTCATAGCCGGGGTGGGTGCTTTCGATATTGTCAATCTGCTGCTGAAGCTCGTTTTCCTTTGCGGCGTAATTATTTTCCGTCGCCACAAGGTCGCTGTCCTCCGACGTGTAGGAAGTCCCAAGTATGCCGTTCATCAAGCCGGAGAACATGGAGCCGCAAGAGGAAAGCCCCGCCGATACCATGATGAATAAGAGCAGCGCGGCAACGGCGATACATACGCCCGCCGGGTGCCGCCCTACAAAAGCGATTGCCTTTTTTGTTTCCTCGGCGGTCTTTTTTGCCGCCTTGCGGGTGTTCTCTGCGGCTTTCTGCGCCGTTTTTGCGCCGCCTTTCCTTGCCGACTTTGCATACTGCCGCTTGATTTGCTGCTTCTGCATGAAGCGGGAAAGGGGATTGCCCGCAATCTGCGGATTGTCATGTAGGGATTTATGGTACTGGAAATCCACATTCGCCTTGAACGCCGCTTTCTCTGCCTTTGCCGCCGCCCGGTAGGGTTTGAGCTTGTGGCTGCGGTAGCCCTCCTTGACTTTCCGCGTCCCGTACTTTGCGCCGCGCTCTGCCAGTTCTTCGGATTTGTGCGCCCCCTCAACGCCGGAATTGTCCTTTTCAACGGAATGTATCTTGTTGTGGACGAAAATACCCGCTTCCTGTGCGGGGCGGGATAGCGGGTTATTGTGGGGCTTATTCCTTCCTATGGGCTTTTCCTGTTCCTCAAAATGTAGGCGGGTCTTGCCTTTCCCGGTGGCTTCATCAAAGGTGCGCTCCCGTACAAGTTTCTTTTCTTTGGGGATAGCCGCCTTTGCCGCGTCCAGACGGTCGGCTGCTTTGTCCGATTTTCGGATATACCTTTCAAGCTCCGGCGTTGCCCGTTCCTCGTCGGTAAACTGCAAGCGGGAAGATTTTTCTTTTGCTGTGGCTTCTGCCTGTGCTTTCCTCGCCGCCTTTTTGCTCGCCTTTCTGGTACGCGCCCCGTCGATACGCTCCAAGACGCGCTCGGCTGCGGCGGTGTCCTGTTCCCGTTCTGCCCCCGGCGCATGGGGAAGCGGCGGCGCGGCGGCTGTGGGCGCGGGAGCTGCGCCGCCCGGTATGGTCTGCGCTGCCTGTTCCGGCGGCTGCGGTGCTTCGGTCTTTGCAAAGTCCGCGTCCCTTATCCGCTTGCTGATACGTTTCTTTTTCCCGGTGGCGGCGTTTACCTCGACAGCCCCCTCGCGGGTCATTTTCTGCGTGACTTTCTCACGCGCTCGATACTGTTTTATTTTTCTGTCCCTCCAATCCGCGCCCTTGCAAGGGCGCAATACTCGGCGTTTATCTCAATGCCTATATAATGCCTGTCAAGCTGCCTTGCGGCTGCTCCCGTCGTGCCGCTGCCGAAAAAGGGGTCAAGCACAACGCCGCCTTTCGGACAGCCCGCCTTGATACAGGTTTCGGCAAGTTTTGGCGGGAACGCGGCGAAATGCCCGCCCTTGTAGGGTACGGTATTGATAAGCCACACGTCCCGCCTGTTCCGCATGGTCGGCATGAGGGCTTCGTCGTAGTAGCTGCCGCTTCTCGCCCGGTTAAGCCCCTGTACTTTCCCCTGTCCGGGTACTTCGTCCGCATATTTCTGTCCCGCGCTGCGCCCGGTGCGGTACCGCGCCGCCGTTGTGGGGGCTAACGGCTCGGCTATGGCGGCTGCGTCATAGAAATATTTCTTTGACTTCGTAAGCAGAAAGATATGTTCATAGCAGCGGGTAGGGCGGTCTTTCACGCTCTCCGGCATGGGGTTTTCTTTCTGCCAGATAATGTCGCTCCGTAAATACCACCCGTCAGCGCGTAGGGCAAAAGCTAAAAGCCAAGGGATACCGATTAAGTCCTTTTGTTTGCAGCCGGAAACGCGGTTGTTTTTTGCAATCTGCTGTCCGTTTCTGCCTTTCGGGTTCTTCGGGTCTGCATGGTAGCCCTTGTTCCCTGTGCCGCAGTAGGTGTCCGCGATATTCAGCCAGAGCGTACCGTCAGAACGCAGTACCCGGCGCAGCTCGCGGAAAACCTCGGTCAGCCTGTCAATGTACTGCTCCGGCGTGTCCTCCCGCCCAATCTGCATATCAAGCCCATAATCCCTAAGCGCATAGTAGGGCGGGCTTGTGACGCAACAGTGTACGCTTTCCTCTGGAAGCTCCCGCAAGGCATAGAGCGCGTCCCGGTTGATGATGGTGTCAGTTTTCAGCCCGTTCATGCTTCGCCCACTTCCTCCGGCTTCGTCGTCATTACCCGGTAAAGCTCGGTGTCTTTCGGGAAGCGGTCTACAAAGGGCAGCACCACGTTCCCGTAGAAGATAAGCCCCTCGCCCGCTTCGGTGTGGGTGACATATTTCATCTGCTGCGGGGAGATGTTGAGCTGCTTCGCAAGGATAGCCCGGTCGCCCGCCGCCTGATTGAGCATGAGGACAAAATCAGAGTTTTCAAAGATATTCTCCACTTCGCGGGAAGCAAGCAAATCCTTGACATTCTGCGTAATGGCTGTGGGTATGCCGCCCCATTTTCTGAAACGCTTCCAGATTTCAACGGAATAGGCGGCGGTCTGTTCCTCTTTCAAGAGAAGATGAAATTCGTCCATAAAATACCGGGTGGATTTCCTTTCTGCCCGGTTGACGGTGACGCGGTTCCATACCTGGTCCTGCACAATGAGCATACCTAACTTTTTGAGCTGCTTCCCAAGCTGCTTGATGTCAAAGCAGACAAGGCGGTTGTTCAGCTCCACGTTGGTACGGTGGTTGAATACGTTAAGGCTCCCGGAAACATACAGCTCCAACGCCGCCGCAATACGCGCCGCTTCCGGCTCCGGCTGCTTCAAAAGCTCGTTGTAGAGGTCGCCCAAGATAGGCATTTTCTCCGGGTCGGGGTCTGCAAGGAAAGGGCGGTACACGTTCCTAACGGCGCGGTCAATGACGGTCTTATCGACGGGCTGCAAGCCCTCCTTGCCGCCTATGACAAGCTCGCAGAGGGAGAGGATAAAGTCGGATTTCAGCGCAAGGGGGCTGTCGTCCTCGCTGTAATTGAGGTTAATATCCATAGGGTTCACATACTGGGGCTTCCCGTCAATGCCCTTGCCCGTAGGCGATAACCGTATCACTTGCCCGTCAAGCCGCTGCACAAGGGAAAAATACTCTGCTTCCGGGTCGCAGATAATTATGTCGTCGTCGGTAATGAGGAAAGCGTTTGTCATTTCCCGTTTGGCGGCAAAGGATTTCCCGCTTCCCGGCGTACCCAAGATTAAGCCGTTGGGGTTCTTTAGCTGCTTGCGGTCGCAGAGTATCATGTTGTTAGACAGGGCGTTTAAGCCGTAATACAAAGCCGCGCCCGTCTGAAAAAGCTCCTGCGTGATAAAGGGGATAAAGATAGCGGTGCTTGACGTGGTAAGCCCTCTTTGAATGGGGATAAGGTTCTCCCCAAGCGGTACAGAGGACATAAGCCCCGCTTCCTGTTGGTAGTCAAGGCGGGTCAAGGCGCAGTTGTTCTTCTGTGCAATGCCCGCCGCCGCGAATACGTCATTTTCCAGTTTCCTTTTTGTGTCTGCCATGTTCACCACAAGGAACGTCAAGAGGAACATTCTTTCATTCCGGCTCTGCAAGTCCTGTAAGAGATTTTTCGCTTCGCTGCCAAACGTGGCAAGGTCGGACGGGATTATATCCATGTCGTAGCCGCTGCGTACCGCTTTTTTCTGTTCCTCGATTTTCATTTTGTCAAGGTCGGTGATTTTCCGCTTGATTGTCTTTATGGCTTCGGTCTGGTCGATACTGTGGATATGCAGATTGACGATAACGCCCGTTTCCAAGTCCAGAATGTCAGATAAGATACGGTCGTTTAATTCCGGCGCAAGGATTTCAAGGAATGAAACCGCGCCGATTTTGCGCCCCATGCGGAAATAACGCCCCTCGCCAAAACGGAAAGAGGAAGGGGCGATAAAGTCCTTTGTGGAAAGCCCGGACGGGGCAAGCCATGAAAAATCAAAGGCAAACTGCCCGCCCTCCGGGTGGAAAATGCCATGCAGCATTTTAAGGCGTTCATAGCCTGTCATGGGGCGGGCAGACACGCCCAAGAGCTTAAAGTTGTTCAGTACGTCCGTTTCGATACGGGCAAGGCGGGATTTCGCCGCGCCCAGACTGTCGGCTTCAATGGCAAAGGTGATATATTTTGCCTTGACAAGCCCGTTGTTGCCCTTTGCAAGCTGGTTTTTCAGCATATCCCGGTATTCTGTGCGGATAGAGTTGAAAGCGTCCTCCTGTGCCGGGATATTGACCGCTTTTTCCGCTTCGCCCCGCTGCGTCCCCTGATTGATGAAAGAGAGCTGCACCGAAACGGAAGCGTCAAAGTAGTTGAGGAAGTCGCACCAGTTCTCAAAAATGGCGGTCTTGTCGTCCGCTTGTGCAAGCTGATAGTTAATATCTTCAAAGGCGACGGTCTTTGAGTATTTCCGTCCCGTAACCTTGCAGATACCGTCCGGGTACATCTGTATATAGGGGATTGTCTGCTGCGCGGTGTGCGCTTTCCCGTCGCCCTTTGCCTGTCTGATGATTTCCGCAATCTGCTTTTTCTCGGCGCGGGTGAGCTTGCGGGGCGGGTTAGGCTTTGCGCTTCCCGCCGCGCTGTTTCTTCGTGTTTCCTTTTGCAATCGCTGATACCTCCTTTTCAAGTTTTCTCTGCCGTTCTAAGGCGGAATAAAAGTTGTCTGTCCTGTATGGTCGTTCTTTGGGGGCTATGAATTTCGTCTGAATGATGTTCTTCACCACTACTTCAAGGGGCTGTCCATGCTTTTCATACATGGCGAACAGGAAACAGGGCAGCATGACGGCAATCATAGCCATAGACGCAAGGCTTGTGCCTGTGCTGTCTTTGAGCAGAAAGAAAAGCGGCAAGCCGATAATGAGAGCCGCCGCAAAACATACAATCTGCCGTTTGGTAAGGTTGAACGCTACTTTTGTCTTGACTTTGGATAAGTCTTTGGGTACGGGTACATACGCCAAGTGAAAACCTCCTTTCTCTGGGTTTGGTGTTGCTGTAATTTTCCATAAGGGTAATCAAGGCAAAGGTCAATCTATGCCCTTTGCCCGCCCGTATTCTATGGGGGTTATCCGCGTCAAGGTCGGGTCGTATTTTCGCCGCTTCGCTCTGAAAATCTCCACCCTGCCCTTGACACGCCGCTAATGCGCGGAGAATATCGACTTCGCCAGTGCGCCGGATTTGAACAGGGAGAAACAGAGGATAACGGTGTAGGCTGCAAGGGAGAATATCGCGCTGTGCAGATTGTCCGCTATTATCATGTTATTCACCAGAACCGCGTAAATGCCGACGCATATCATAATGAGGAAGCCTTGAAAACCGATAGCGAACAGGGATTTTAGGTAGTTGTTTCCTATCTGCCCCCATTCCCGGTTAGTCATAGTTGCAAACGGGATAGGCGATACCGAACAGTAAAGGTAAATTTCTATCATACGCCCGTAGAGGATAACGGTTATCAGTACGGACATGATTTTCATGCACAAGCTCACAAGGCTTGTTTCCATGACAAGTAAGAGCAGTTCGGGGATTTCCATAGCGTCAAGCCCGCTTTGCATGGAAGCAAGGGCGGCGGCAACATCAATCTCTGTGCTGCCGCCGATTACCCCCGCCGCGCCGGAAACAACGTGCTGCGCCATATCGAACACCGCCATAGTGATGTCAAAGGTGTGCGTCACAAGGTAGACTGCCACAAACGCCTTGAACACCCACTTGAAGAACATGGAAGTGTCAACGTCGTGCATATTGTTCTTTTCCGTTACCATGCTGATAAGCTCATAGCATAGGACGTAGGTAATGACAAGCCCCGCAATGGGTACGATTACATTCTCACTAAGCGTCTGTATCATGGAGAATATATTTGCGTTCCACCCTTGCGGGGTCTGCCCTACCTCTGCGGCGATAGTGCCGACTTTCTCGTTTACGTCCCCGAACATAGTTGACAGATTACCGTTTATGGCTCCTATGAGGATTTCCTTTATCCATTCGTTAATCGCGTCAAGTATGCTCTGCATAAGCCTTTACCCGCGCTTCTTAACCGAACAAGCCGGAAAGCAGCGGTACAAGGGTCATGCCGATAAGGGCAACGCCGCCGCCCGCCATAAGCTGCTTCATGCCCTGGCTTTTCGCGCCCGGATTGTCGTTGCCGTAGCCCTCCATGAGGTTAATCACGCCCCAGATACCAAGCCCGGCTCCAAGTGCTACAACAAGGGTCTGCAAAACGTCTACTGCGCTATTGAAAAATGCCATAAATATATCCTTTCTGCCGCGTCTGCGGCTGTCCGGCAAGCGGACAAAAGGCGGTCAGCATATGCCGCCGCACAAAAAAACCGCCCTCTGGTAAAGGCGGCTGTCCCCGCGCTGCGTAAGTCCTGCGGCGCGGCGGTATTCAGTTGTAAGGGGTGCGGCTCCTGCCGCTGTGTACCGCGCCGGAAAGTGGGGGCGCGTATCATGTAGCCGGTATGGATAGATGTGATTGCTTCAATCGCTCCTTTCTGTGTCCCGCTGTGCTGCCGGACGTTTTTTTCAGACTTGCGGGAAGTGAATAGCTTGCGTAGCAAGGTGTTCGCTTCCCGCAAGTTCACAAAGGGGTAGCTGCCGCCAGGCAGCGTAGGGGAAGTGTAGCTTCCCCTGTCCCCCGGCGGTCTGCCATGCTGTCACTGTTGCGGGATAAGCCCCCGGCGCGTGACATACTCCGTTGCAAAACGGCGGTGTTCCGCTTCCTTTTCCCGCCAATACTCCCATAATGCAGCGTCGGCGGCTTCCGCAACATTCATTAAAAACCGTTCAAGCTGCTTTTGTTTTTCCTCTGCGCTACGTTTCCTCATGGTCTGCGTCCTCCTGTAAGTCTGCCGCGTCAATCTCGTAATAGTCAAAAACCTCGTCGGGCTTGACAATGGCGGGGCGGCGTTTAAGGTGCTTTTCCATGTCAAAGGCGTTCTTCGGGTCTGCGTCGGACAGGTACTTGTATTTCGGGTGCTTCGTTATGTCGAATTTATCCGAAAAGAACGGGCGCACCCCGCGTAGCTGCAAGATACATTTCCCTCCGTCCATGACTGCGATTTCATCTTCCGTCATAAGCTGCTTTCCCAATTTCTGATAGTTCAGCCCATGCGAAAGCTCCCGCCCCCTTGTTTCGGAAGTGTTGAAGCTGTCTATCGTTTCCTTGCCTAAAATCTCCGATATTTCTTTGAGCGTCGTTTTTTCCTTGCCGCCCAAGAAAAGCGTGGTGTCGCAGTTGCCGACTATGGTATCGGCGTTGTCCTTGTAGATTGCCTTTAGCTGTGACTGGCTCTGCAAGATGATTGACGCGGAGATTTCCCGGCTCCGTATGGTGGCTATGAGCTTTTCAAACTTCGGTATCTGCCCGATATTCGCAAATTCATCAAGCAAGCACCTTACATGGACGGGAAGCCGCCCGCCGTATTCATCATCTGCTTTGTCGCACAAGAGGTTGAATAGCTGTGTGTAGAGAATACTCACGACAAAGTTAAAGGTGTCGTCGGTGTCGCTGATAATCACGAAAAGGGCGGTCTTTCTGTCGCCTATGGTGTCAAGCTCCATTTCGTCGGTTTCCATAAGCTCCCGCAGCTCCTTAATGTCGAATGGGGCTAACCTCGCGCCGCATGAGATAAGTATGCTTTTTGCGGTCTTGCCCGCCGCAAGTTTGTATTTTTTGTACTGCTTGACTGCAAAATGCTCCGGGTCTTTTTCTTCCAGACGTTCAAACATGAGGTCAACCGGGTTCTGGAAATCCTCGTCGTCCTCGCGGGCTTCCGACGCATTTATCATTTCAAGCAGCGTCGTGAAGTTCTTCTCGTCCTCCGGGGCTTCATACCAGATATAGCCGATTAGCGCGGTGTAGTAGAGCTTTTCCGCTTTCACCCAGAAATCCTCGCCGGATTTTTCCCCGTCGCCTTTGGTGTTGGCGATAATGGTATTGACTAACTTCAAAATGTCCTTTTCGCTCCGCAGATAGGCAAAGGGATTGTATTTCATGGATTTTTTGAAGTTAATCGTATTTAGCACTTTGATACGGTATTTGTACCGCTGTAACATTTTCCCGGTTTCCAAAATCAGTGTTCCTTTCGGGTCAGTGACGATATACGACGTTGGAAAATCCTTTGACGTACATTGCATGAGCGACGGTTTCACAAAGAACCGGGTCTTGCCGCTGCCGGAACCGCCGATTACAAGGATATTTTTGTTTCTTGCGTATTTCGGCTGCTTCGGGCGGCTGTTCATGGTGAGCCGTTCCGTCTGTGTTAAGGGAATATTGTTCTCAAATACCGGGTCGGTGTACGGCTTTATGTCGTCAGCCCCGCCCCAACGCGCCGAACCGTATTCTGTCCCGCGGCGGTATTTCTTCGCGTTCTTGCCTTTGGTGTAGATAATCAGCCGGACAATGACCGCCCCCGCAATGCCTAAAGCTAAGTCTGCCGGGTGGAAGCTCGGCGCGATACTGGAAAAGGCGGCGGTAAAACCGTCCCCAAGATGTAGCAGCTTTGCGCTTGCGTCCGCGCCGGGGGAGAGCCGGACAGCCGCGCCCACTTTATCAAAGAGCCAGACAAAGAGCAGATACGGGAGATTTAGGATAAGCAGCTTCTTGATTTCCGGCTTCATAGCGATACCTCCCTGTCCTTGTTCTTGACCTTTGCCCGTTCCGCGTTTCTGCCCTGTGCAGCTTCTTTGAGGGTAGAGAGCAGCTTTCGGATTGAGGGCTTTTTCTCCTGTGTCAGCTTTTTTGCGGAAAATTCCTTAAAGGCTGCGGTCAGTACGTCCGCGTCCCGCCCCTTGAAGAAAACCAGATAGCGGGGCGGGCTTTCCGTCGCGTCCTTTTTCAGCGCAAAGTCGATACCGTACTTTTTCGCCGTACTCTCAAAGGCTTTGATATTGCCCTCGGTAATCTCAATGTTGGAAACGCCCGCGTTCTGCTTCATAAGCTGCTTTAAGCTCTGCTTGCCCTGTGGCGGTTTGGAAAGCTGTTTTTTTCCCTTTGACAGTATGGCTTTCATTGCCTTTTGGAGCGTCTGGGCGGTCAGCTTCCCGGTCTTGATGTAAAGGGCTATGGTCTTTTCGTTTACTTCGTCCTGCAATTTGTCGCGTCCTCCTTTCGCGTTTCTTTATGGGGCGGCGGTCAGATACGCACCCGCAGCCCGTTCAAGTCCTCGGCTCTGATACCCACAAGATACCAGTTGTCGCCGTACTCAATCCGGGTCGGCTTCCACTTGCCCCGCACGAATACGTCAAAACATTCTCCACAATGCAGCCCGCCATAGTAGCTGTTTAAGTCAAAGCGGATGTCGTAACGGTCGGTGCGCTCGTCAAATACCAATGCTCCTGTCATTTTCTGTGCCATAATAAAATCCTCCTTTTGTTGTTTTACAGGCTTTCGCCCGGTTTGCATGAATAATAGTCCGGGTCGCCGTACTGCGGCTTTTTCGGTGACAGTGCGCCGCTTGCCATGTCATGGGCGACAAGGGAAGTGTAATAATTGCCGATAGTGGACGGGGCGTTGAAAAGGGCTGCTTTCAGATATTGCTTGATGTTGCGGATTTTCGTTGTGTTCTCCCGCATACAGTCAAGCACAAAGCGGATATGCTCGCCGTCCAGTTTCATAAACTTAGATTTCACAAGCTCTGCCGGGTAGTCGTCCCCTGCAATCCGTACCCGCTTCCTTGCGGTGCATACGGTTTCAAGCATGAGGTCTACAATCTCGTCAAGCCTGTCACTGTCAAACTTCATGTCCTGTTTGAGAATGTGGTAGTCGATATTGTCCTTGATGATTTCCCGGTATATATCAACTGCGCTCTGTGCTGCCGCTTCCGTTCCTTTCCGTTCCGGCGGCGTAGCCGCTTCTCTGCAAGGAGAGGGGTTAGGGGAAAGGATAGGAATGGAATGGGTACTTTGTTCATCAGTAATTATTTTTTCTTTTTTTGGTAAGTAAGTTCTTTGTATATCTTTATTTAATTGCGTTGGATTTTCCAACGTAGGTTTTTCCAATGTTGGTTTTTCCTGCGTTGGATTATCCAATGTTGGATTTTCCAATGTAGGTAAATCCGGCGTAGGCGGCTGCGGCTGCTCGAATATCACATAGTCCGCGCCCCGCAAGCGTCCTTTCTCGTCGCGCTCCCTTGAACGGACGATATACCCGGCGCGTTCAAGCTCCTTAATGGCTTCGCGGATAGCGTCTATCTTCTCCCGGTTGATAAGGGATAAGCCTTTCAAGGTGTAGTCCCAATCTTCGGGGAGTGACAGCATTTGCGATAACAGCCCCTTTGCCTTTAGGGAAAGCTCCTTGTTGCGTAGGTGGTGGTTGCTCATTACGGTGTAGCCCTTGTTCCGTTCCACTCTGAAAACTGCCATAGTTCATAGCTCCTTTGCTTTGGATTTGTTACGCAGTAGAAGCGCGGTTTCGGGGGATAAGGTATAAATCCCTTTCCGCGCCAGATACGCGCCCGGAAAACCGCTTGTAGCAAGGCTTTTTCTGCCCCTACTGCGTAACAAAGGGCATGAAAAAAGCGGCGTTCCTGCTCTCCCATGTAGAGAGTAAGAAACGCCGCTTCTGCGTCGTATTCAGTTTTTAGTACAATACCCTGCTTGTCCGTCGCTCGAAAAACCTTGATTTTCCAGTGTTTTCAAAAGTATCGTTATCTAACGTCAGCTTTCCAAAGACCAAGTTTCCAGAATATGATAAAAGACATTGAAAGCGGTCTGATAAACTGCGTGATTACGAAAGATTTATCCCGTCTGGGGAGAAACTATCTTGATTGTGGGTTATATCTGGAAGTTTTCTTCCCAGAGCATAACGTGAGGTATATAGCGGTCAATGACGGCGTAGATACCTTGAATAAATCTGCTATGGACATCACGCCTTTCCGCAACATTTTAAACGAAATGTATGCCGCTGACATATCTGTTAAGATAAAATCGGCATATCGGGCGAGGTTTCAACAGGGGAAATTCATGGGAACTACCGCCCCTTATGGCTATATCAAAGACCCTGCCGACCACAACCATCTGCTGATAGATGATAAAGTGGCACATGTTGTAAAAGAGATATTCGACCTTGCATTAAAAGGGAATGGAGTTGCCAAAATTTGCAGACATCTTAATAAACAGCATATCCTACGCCCTGCCGCTTATGCGGCGGAGCGTGGCGAAACAGGCTTTGAACGTCATTTTGAGGGGAACGAGGACAAACGCTATATTTGGAGTGGGAACAGCGTGAGGAGCATTTTAAGAAGCCCGATATATGCGGGAAATCTTGTAGGCTACAAACGGATTGCCGCCAATATGAAAAGCAAGAAACGCCCCTCTAAGCTGCCCGAAGAATGGGAAGTGATACCCAATACCCATGAGGGAATAGTCACGCAGGAGGAATTTGATATTGTCCAACAGCTTATTACAAGTCGTAGGCTTCCACAGAACAAGGGAGGATTTGTAAATATTTTTGC
This sequence comes from Lachnospiraceae bacterium, assembly GCA_902363555.1. Taxonomy (GTDB): domain Bacteria; phylum Bacillota; class Clostridia; order Lachnospirales; family Lachnospiraceae; genus Catenibacillus. Next base: position 376,408 of record CABJAM010000006.1, read on the forward strand.
AGGCGTTATCAAGTGTGTGGACTGCGGATGTGCTCTGCGGGCAATGAACGTACACAGGAGGAAACGCCCAGAGATTATCGACTGTGTACAGTATTCATGTAATAATTATGCAAGAAACGGAAGAAGCGAGTGTAGTGCCCACAATATAGAAGCAAGGGATTTATTCAATGCCGTTCTTGCCGACATCAACTGTTTTGCGGATATGGCAGTGAATGATGAAAAGGCGGTCAGGGCCATAGAAAAGCGGCTCACGGAAACAGACCAGAGCAGGGCGAAAGCATTAGAGAAAGAACGTAAGAAGCTGAACAAACGCCTTGCGGAACTGGACAGGCTGTTTTCCTCTCTCTACGAGGATAAGGTCATGGAGCGTATTACCGAGCGGAATTTTGAGATGATGTCGGGGAAATACCAGAAAGAGCAGCTTGAAATTGAAGCAAGGCTGAAAGAGGTGACGGAAACTCTCAGCGACAGCTATGAGAAGACGCAGGGTGTCCGTGATTTCCTCTCCCTAATCCGCAACTATCAAGGCATTAAGGAACTGGACGCAACCATCATAAACGCACTTATAGACAAGATACTTGTTTCGGAACGTGAGAAACTTACAGACGGAATGGTGCGGCAGGAAATCAAGATTTATTATAAATTCATCGGCTTTGTCGGTGAATTACATATCACACCGACAAAGCGGTGGACTGCGTTAAAGCCTAAGAATTGTACGGTGTGCGGTGTTGAATATGTTCCCCGCTCTGGCATATCGAAGTATTGTCCTGCTTGTGCCAAGAAGATACAGAGGGAGAAATCAAACGAGAGCAAACGCAGGAGCAGGGAGCGAAACAGACAGGCATGTATTGAACTGTCCGCAAAAAATGACCGACTGATTTGGAACAGCGGCAAGGCAGGATTGAAAGACAGGGTAATATGTTCCCAGAAGTGGAGGTTTACCGCTATGTGACCGAGCAGACCTTTGACGCCTACCTCTATCAGCTTGTGGAATCGAAACAGAAATTTATCTCCCAGATAATGACGAGCAAAAGCCCCGTGCGTTCCGCCGAGGATGTGGACGAGGTGGCTCTTTCCTTTGCAGAGGTGAAAATGCTTGCCACGGGCGATGAGCGTTTCAAGGAAAAGATGGACTTGGATATGCAGGTGGCGAAGCTGAAAGTATTGAAGCAGAGCTACCTTTCCGAGCATTATGACCTTGAGGACAGGATACTGAAACACTTTCCGAGGGAGATAAAGGAGCTTGAGGAACGCATTGTCAGCTATGAAAGCGATACCGCCCTTGCCGAACAGCACAAGCCGCAGGGCGAGGATAAGTTCTGCCCCATGACCTTAAAGGGCGTGACCTATACCGAGAAAGCGGACGCAGGCGAAATGCTCCTTGCTGTCTGCAAGGAAAATCCGCTGTCAAATCCCGTGGAAATCGGCAGCTACCGAGGTTTCAAGATGGAGGTTTATTACGACAGCTTCAACACCCATTACTGCCTTAACCTCTGCGGAAAGGCAAAGCACAAGGTGGATTTAGGCTCTGATGCTCTGGGAAATCTCACCCGTATTGAAAACGAGATTGGAAAAATCCCTGCCAGACTGGAAGCTGCCAAGACCCGAAAGGCGGAAACTCTGGAGCAGCTTGCCAATGCAAAGACCGAGGTGTTAAAGCCCTTTGCCTTTGAAGATGAGCTGAAAGAAAAGAACGACAGGCTGAACGCCCTCAATATTGAGCTGAATCTGGACGAGAAAGACGCTCCTGTTATGGATACCGAGCCAGAGCAGGAAAACGAACAGCCCGAAAAGAGAACACAGGACAGGGAGCGTTAAATCCCATTTGCACATTTGTATTGCTGAAATCTGGGCAGTATAATAGGTGACGATAAGAAAAACGGAGGTGAGGAAAATGTCTGATGCGTTCAGATTTGAAACTTTTGTAGATGTTCACGGCAATATCTTCAACGAATATCTAAGCTCTGTCGTTGCCAGACTGTCGAAAGAGGACGAGGAATACAAAGCCCTGCAAGAAAAGATTGAAGCCATTTATGAGGAATATCCCAAGGTTTTAGCTGTGTTTGACAGCGAAACGGAAAGCGAGCTGACCGAGAAAGAATGTGCGGCTCTCATTGAGGTAATGGAGCTGAAGAATAAGCTCACGGACATGGAGATGCAGGCGGTGTACTTCCGTGGCTGCTATGACAGCGTAGGCTATCTGAAAAAAGCAGGGATTTTATGACGGACTGACCGAGAAAAAGGACGGCGTTGGCGTGAAGCTGATGCCGTTTTTACATAGCTGAGACAGACAAGAACCCCCATAACCCGATTTTTTTCATTGATAATCGTAAAAAAGTATTGACAAGCCTCTGCAAAAGGTTTAGTCTGGATAAAAATACCAGAGAACACACATTCTAAAAACACTAAAGATAAAGCACAAAAAATATGTGCATTTATTTATTGATAGGTGTTAGAATGTGTTTTTTTATTGATTGTTTTAGAGGAGGAAATCTTATGCAAGAGTATTCAATTCTGGAAATTAACTTTGAAAAGGGCATCTTAAAAACAATGGAGGGCAGGAATTTTAAGATTGATGTGTTTGATATACCAACGATGGTAGGATGGTGTCCCTGCGAAAATATTACATACACAGAGATAAATGGAAGAAAAGTATTAAAGCATTACTCTGGTGTAACTGTAAGATTAAGAGAACAGTAAGGGAGGTGGTTTAGAATGGCATCAAAGAAGAAAAACAATTTTATAAGGCAAAATAAAATTCCGCTTATTATTTTTACTATCGCAGTAGTTGGTGGGTATGTTGGTATCTATTTGGCGTTCAGAGGTGACGGCTTTCTTTCAGCAGGAAAGGATTTAACAAAAAGTGACTGGCTTTCTTTTTTGGGGGCATATCTTTCTTTTGTCGGCACAGTTGCAGTCAGTTTAATTGCACTTTTCCAGAGTAGCTATTATACAAAAGTGGAAAATGAGAGAAGATTGCAAGAACACAGAAAGAAAATTCAACCTATTTTCTTCGTAAATATTGCATCAATGAATAAGCAGATTGAGGGAACAGGAGAATTCTTCAATCCCTCAGACCCATCAACATACCCAAAGCATAATAATATCAAAATATCTATTGAAAACGTGAATAGCTACCCAATAACTCATGTAATTGTCTTTGATAGGTATATTTGTCCTTTGCTAAAATGCAATGAATCTAAAAGCATTGTATGTGCCTATTATGATACGGACGATGCAAAAAAATGGGCAAAAAAGCTTATAGTTCTGACAGATGATTTTGAAAGGAATGAACAAGGGATACCGAAGTGGTTTAATATCTGCTATGAGGATATAGACGGACAAGCTATGTTCCAGACTTTTGAATTAAAGAATTTTGATGGTACACCATACTATTCTCTTGAGGGAATACATGAAACATAAGCGGAGATTGCAATCTACATAGCTGAGTGGTAGAAAAATTCATGGATATGTGATACAATTCCAAGTAGAAATAATAAGTGTTTGGAGGTAAGATTATGCAAAAGCTAAAACTAAATAAGGATTTTGGTCAGCTTGTAAAGGCTCATGGCTATGAACTTGACCCTACCAAGGAATATATCATCAACATTGAAGATGAACTGCAAGAACAATCTGGAATCATGGCTGCGGTACAAACAATGGGATTACCTGCATTAAAGGATTACCATAAATGGCTTGCTGATAACAACTTTGATGTCAATATGCCTAACCCAACAAATGATTTTGTATCTAAGTTTTATGGAGTAAAGCCTTTATGGACGACTGAATTATCACAAGGAATTGTGGTAAAAGCAGAAAACGAAGATGATTATTTCATTGTTATGGAATGTAGCAGATTAAATGAGGGATTCAAATATACTCAAATAATCGTTACATTAGGCGGATGCTTATAAGCCGTACTTCTACATTAAAATATATACCATTACATAGCCGAGAGGTTTTCTTTACCGAAAGCCCCTCGGCTAAATTCATTTCTGGAGGTGATTTTATTTGAATGGGAAGTAACGGCTATGTTCAGTTCGACCCCGCCGTGATTGAACAGGCACGGCAAATCGACCTGCTCTCCTACCTGCAACGGTACGAGCCGAGCAACCTAAAGCGTGTGGCAGGCAATGTCTACTGCACAAGGGAACACGACAGCTTGAAGATTTCCAACGGCAAATGGTACTGGTGGTCACGGGGCTTCGGCGGCTATTCTGCCCTTGATTATCTGATGAAAGTCAGAGAGCTTGGCTTCGTGGAAGCCGTGCAGACCCTCACGGGGGACATGGGCGACTGGAAACCGCCGCCCCCTGCCGTGAAAAAGGACGAACCGAAAGTGTTGCTCCTGCCAGAGAAAAATGTAGACTGCGATAAGGTGACAGAGTATCTTTTCGGGCGTGGCATTGATTATCAGCTCATACAGGACTGCATCGCAGAGGGCATTATCTTTGAGAGCAAACCGTACCATAACGCCGTCTTTGTGGGTAAGGACGAAAGCGGAAAGCCAAAATATGCGGCTCTCAGGAGTACGCTTGGCAGCTCTTTCAGACAGGACGCATCGGGCAGCGACAAGCGGTATTCCTTCCGACTTCTGGCAAGAGAGCCGACAGACAAGGTGCATTTATTTGAAGCCGCCATTGATTTACTGTCCTATGCCACCTACCTCAAATGCGAGGGAAAGGACTATAAGGCGGCAAACCTGCTCTCTTTATCGGGCGTGTATCAGCCCAAAAAGGAACTCTCTGAGAGCAAAATCCCCATTGCCCTGTCCACTTACCTGCAAAAAAATCCGCAAATCAAGACCGTTATCCTGCACTTGGATAACGACAGGACAGGCAGGTTATGTACCGCCGCCCTAAAAGAATTATTGCAGAAAGACTACAAAATCGTTGACGCCCCGCCGCCAGTCGGCAAGGATGTCAACGATTTTTTAATGTCCTATCTGGGGCTTGCAAGGCAGAAGCCGAGCCGTGAAAGGAGGGATGCCCGTTGATTGTGCAGTAGATTTTTAGCAGGAAAGACCGCCAGACCACACCAAATTTAAGAATGAAAGCGAGGATTTTAACTATTGAAACAGTATGATGTAACGCTCACAGGACACTATGAAAAGACCGTTTCCGTCTATGCCGACAGCCCAGAACAGGCGGCGGAGAAGCTCAAAATCATCCTCTTTGACACCGACCTTATCGACTTTTCCGATGAGGATTTTGTCTGCGGCGAAGCTGATATTGCGGAAGCAGACGGGGACGGAGAAAAGGAAAATGACACGCCCGATGATGAGCAGGACGAATGTCTGAAGCACGAGGATTGTTCGGAATGTCCGTACTTCTGCCCGATGTGCGGAGAATGCCGTCTGGAGGACGAGGACTAAGCAATGTCTTACCAAGCACTGAATTTGGTTATCCATCTCCCGATGGACGCCCAAATTCGCTTGTTAGGGGATGCCCCTAATACCCCATAAAAAGGATGCCGCCAAGGAAGCGGTCAGAAGAAAGGAGCTTTTAAGAATGAGTGAGTTTTTATTCTTTGTCATCGGCACGATGCTCGGCAGCATTATCGGCGTTGTGCTGATGTGCCTAATGCAGATTAACAGGCTCTCCGAAAGGAAGGAGGATGCCGATGCGAAAAAGAAATGTGCAGATACTTTTCCGTCTGAATGACGAGGAAGCCGCCTACCTTTATGAGCTTGTGGAGAGGTCGGGGCATTCCAAGGAGGCGTTGCTTCGTTCCATGCTGATGGGATACCGCCTCTGCGAGAAGCCAGACCCAGAGTTTTATAAAATCATGCGGGAGCTGTCGGCTATCGGCAACCGCATCAACCAGCTTGCGGCGAAAGCCAACGCCCTTGACTTCGTGGACGCCCCGATGCTCCGTGAGGAAGCCAAGCGGTGGCGGGAGTTCCGTCTGGAGGTCAGCAAAAGCTACCTGCTCCCCAGAAAGCAGACGGGCTGATGGCGGTCTGCGAGATATGGGATGTGAAAGGCAGGCTCGACCACCCCATCGACTATGCCAAAAACCCAGAAAAGACCGCCAACCCCAAATACAGCGAAAGCGATTTGCAGGCGATGGTGGATGTCATGGAATATGCTACTAACAAGGACAAGACCGAGCAGAGGTTTTTTGTCAGCGGCGTGAACTGCGACCCTGCCACCGCAAGGGACGAGATGATGATAGCCAAACACCAGTGGAACGACACGAGCGAGATTGTCTGCTACCACGGTTTCCAGAGTTTTAAGGCAGGCGAGGTCACGCCAGAGGTTGCCCATGAGGTAGGCGTGAAGTTAGCCGAGAAGATGTGGGGCGGCAGGTTTCAAGTGATTGTCGCCACCCACTTAAATACCGAGTGCCTGCACAACCACTTTGTCGTCAACTCCGTTTCCTTTACGGACGGCAAGCATTACCACGATAACAAGAAGAACCTGCGGTTATTGCGTAAGCGTTCTGATGAGCTGTGCAGGGAGTATGCGTTATCGGTTATCGAACACCCAAGCGGGAAGAAAAAGCCCTACGCCCTCTACCAAGCAGAAAAGCAGGGGCGACCTACGAGGGATACTGTGGCACGGCAGGCGGTGGACGAAGCCATCTCCAAATCCTATACGCTCAAAGACTTTGACCGCCAGTTGTCGGAAATGGGATACCGAGTGAGCTTTGACCCCAACCGCAAATACTGGACGATTATCGGAAAAGGATGGCAAAGACCGAAGCGGCTCTATAAGCTCGGGGAGGACTATACCAACGAGAGGATTGTGGAACGCATTAAGGAAAATTCCTATGCGGTGAAATTTTCCCGTTTTGCCGAGCAGACAAAGCCCGTCAAGGTCATAAGGGTAAAAGGCTCATTAAAGGATGCCAAGAAAATCGGCGGCTTGCGTGGGCTGTATCTCCACTACTGCTATAAGCTCGGCATCCTGCCGAAGAACAGAAAACAGAATTACGCACGGCTTCACTATCTCCTAAAGGACGACCTTATGAAGATGGAAGCCATCACACAGGAAACAAGGCTGCTCTGCCGTTGTCACATCGACACCCCAGAGCAGCTTTGTTCATATAAAGGCTCTCTGGAATCCGAAATCCATGAGCTGACCGAACAGCGTAAGGGGCTTTATTCCCAGAGCCGCAAGGTAAGCGGCGAAGAAAAAGAAGCGGTCAAGGCTCGGCTTTCGGAAATCACGGAGCGTATGAAATTTTTACGGAAGGAGGTCAGACTGTGCGGGGGCATCGAAGCCCGCAGCGATACCCTCAGAGAAAAGTTACAGGTCATACGGGCAGACGAAAACGAACAGCAAAGAAAGGAGCTGATGAAGGATGAACACAGGCGGCGAAGCGGCGGAGCAAATCGTGAGAATGAGCTTGGAGGGATTTGAGGTCGCTGCCAAAATCACAGGGGCAGGTGCGAAGAATATCGCCATCCTCTTGTATTCCATTCTCAAAGAGGAAAAGAAAACCAAAGGCAAGGCGAGACTGACGAATATGCTGCGTTCTGGAAAGGAGCTGAAAGTCTTTACCGTCAAGCGTGGCGATTTGCAGAAATTCACGCAGGAAGCAAAGAAATACGGCGTACTCTACTGCGTCCTTGCAGACCGCAAGAACAAAGACCCAAATGCGGAGGTCGATGTGATTGCCAGAGCCGAGGACGCATCGAAAATCAGCCGTATCGTGGAACGCTTCAGCCTTGCTTCGGTGGATACCGCATCCATCGTTACCACGGCGGAAAAAAGCAGGGATGCAAAGGACGGTCAGCCAGAGCCAGAAATCACAACGCCCGAAAAGGCGGAGAAAGACAGGCTCATGGACGCCCTTATGGGTAAGCCCGTGCAGAAAGAGGAAAACGCCTCAAACCCCTCGGTGGCAAAGACGGAAAAATCCCCTCTGTCCGAGCCTACCTCAGAGCAGCCAAAGAAATCCGCAGAGGGGGCTACTATGACTAAGGCGGAGAAACCGTCCGTCAGAGAAGAACTGCGGAAAATCAAGGAGAGCCGAAAGGAGCAGGAAGCCGATGCCCCTGCCGTCGGCAAAGACAAATCTTCCGACAAGGCGAAGAAACTGCCCGCAGGAAAGACGGAGCATAAGCAGCCGCCGAAGCGGAAGAAACCGAGCAAATCGAAAGGAGCAAGATAAATGAGTATCTATGATGTTTTTAACGGCGGCAGCCGCCCCTTTAACAAAGAGGAATGGGCTGCACAGAAGCAGGCTCAGCGGCAGGAAGCCTATGAGATGATTGACAATACCTGTGCCGAGATGATGGAAAGCGGTGACAGCTTCCGTCAGTACCTTGATGTGCAGGGGCGTTTTGACCGCTACTCCGTCAACAATGCCATTCTGGTATCAGCACAGATGCCCGAAGCGACGCAGCTTAAAGAACGGGCGGCTTGGAAACAGAGCCGTGTCTATGTGAACAAGGATGCACAGAAAGTCGTTATCCTTGAGCCTGGCAAGGAATACACCCGTGAGGACGGCACAAAGGCTGTCGGGTATAACGCCAAGGAGGTTTTCGATGTTTCTGAAACCTCTGCGAAAGACAGGCAGCAGCCGCAGGAAGCCAAGACCATGCGTGAGCTTGTATCGGCAATGATTGACGCAAGCCCTGTCGGCTTTCAGCCCGTCGAGGAGCTTGAAGTGCCTGCGTTCTATGACAGCTCCCAGCAGACCATTTTTATCAGGACGGGGCTTTCCGAGGAACAGCTCTTTGTGAGCATGGCAAAGGAAGTGTCGGCGGCGGTCTTTGACTTCAAGCATAACGAGAGCCGTGACGCTTCCGATTTCAAATCCTTCTGCGTTGCCTATATGGTAAGCTCCCGTTACGGCGTGGATACCAGAGGATTTAATTTCGGCAGGCTTCCCAAAGAGTATGAGGGGATGGATACGCAGGCGTTTAAGGGCGAGCTTGGCTCGATGCGTGATGTGCTTGGGGAAATCCAGAGCGATATGTATAAGAGCATGGAGAAGAACAAGCCGCCCAAATCCAAAGAGCAGGAACGCTAACAGGAGGTGCAGCCCATGAAAGAAGAACGCTACCATCTGGCTATGGATAAGTATGATAAGAACATTATGCTCAACGCACTGAACACGCTGCGTACCGAGCAGGTACGGGAGGAACGCCCCACCGACCCCGTTGACGAGTTGATTATCAGAGTATCCAAAGCCCCGACCAGAAAAGTAAAAGTCGCCCCGTGCAGGTGCAATGAGGAACGATGAGAACAGGACGAGCCTAATCCTTGCCGTATGCGGCATCGTGCCTGTCGTGTGGCTTGCCCTGCTGACAGCACCTTATGTCAGCGGCGGCATCGTGGAGATAATCGGCGGTCTATCCGCAGCAATCAATCAGCCGTTTTCCATAACGGTGTGTGAGGACAGTTTAAGGACTGTCCTTATTTTTTTGCTTGCCTACGCTATGGGCATCGGCATTTATCTCTCCACACGCAGGAACTACCGCAGGCGGGAGGAACACGGCTCTGCCAAATGGGGCAACGCAGATACGCTCAATAAAAAGTACCGAGAGAAAGACCCGACCCAGAATAAGCTCTTGACCCAGAATGTCCGTATCGGGCTGGACGGCAGGAAGCACCGCCGAAACCTAAACATCTTGGTATGCGGCGGCAGCGGGGCGGGAAAAACACGCTTCTTCTGTAAGCCCAACGCCATGCAGTGCAACACCTCAATGGTAATCTTAGACCCAAAGGGAGAAATCGTCCGTGATGTGGGCGGTCTTTTGGAGAAGAAGGGCTATGAAGTGCGTGTGCTTGACCTTATCAATATGCACAAGAGCCATTGCTACAATCCTTTTGTCTATCTTCGGAACGATAATGATGTGCAGCGGCTTGTAACCAATCTATTCAAAGCCACCACGCCGAAAGGAAGCCAGTCCCAAGACCCGTTCTGGGACACGGCGGCGAGTATGCTGCTCCTGTCCTTGGTGTTCTATCTGAAATACGAAGCACCGCCAGACGAGCAGAATTTCCCGATGGTGATGGAGCTGCTCCGTGCAGGCGAGGTACGGGAGGACGACGACAGCTATGTAAGCCCGTTAGACGAACTGTTTGACCGTCTGGAGATGGTAAACCCAGAGCATATCGCCCTCAAGTATTACCGTGATTACCACTCTGGCTCTGCCAAGACCCTAAAGAGCATCCAGATAACCCTTGCCGCACGGCTTGAAAAATTCAATCTGGAGAGCCTTGCGTCCTTGACCGCAACGGACGAGCTTGATTTACCCTCTCTGGGGGAAAAGAAAGTCGCCCTGTTTGCCTTGATACCAGACAACGACACGAGCTTTAATTTCCTTGTCAGCATCCTTTATACGCAGCTATTCCAACAGCTTTTCTACCTTGCCGACCACAAGTACGGCGGGAGCCTGCCCGTCCATTGCCATTTCATTATGGACGAATTTGCGAATGTTTCGCTGCCCGATGACTTTGACAAGATTTTGAGTGTCATGCGTTCCAGAGGTGTATCCGTTTCGATTATCCTGCAAAATCTGGCACAGCTCAAAGCCCTCTTTGAAAAGCAATGGGAAAGCATCGTCGGCAACTGCGATGAATTCCTCTATCTGGGCGGCAACGAGCAGAGTACCCACAAGTATGTGTCGGAGCTTTTGGGCAAGGAAACCATTGACACGAACACCTATGGGAAAAGCTCTGGACGCAGCGGGAACTATTCCACCAACTACCAGATTTCGGGGCGTGAGCTTTTAACGCCCGATGAAGTGCGTATGCTCGACAACCGCTACGCACTTCTTTTTGTGCGTGGGGAACGCCCCGTCATGGACTTTAAGTATGACATCTTGAAGCACCCCAATGTAAAACTGACAGCAGACGGAGGACAGCCGCCTTATATCCACGGCGAGCCGACGCAGGCTGTCGCAACCCTTGTGTTTGACAGCGACATCCCAGAGAACGCCGTGAGCGTGAACGCTGTCAGCACTTCCTATGAGCTTCTGTCCGAGGAGGACTTGGAAGAACTATTCAATTTATAAGGAGGATTTATCTATGCGAATTTTCAACAAAAAGGACACCCAGAAGAAAGCAACCACGAAGCTGCCCATGACGGGCAAGGTCAGAACGGGCTTCCGCCGCTACTGCGTGGCGGTGCTTGCCCTCACGATGGTGCTTGGCACTTCCATGACCGCCTTTGCCGCCAATGACCCCATTCAGGTAGTAAACAACCTGTCGGATTTCATTTTCGGTCTGGTGAGGGCTGTCGGCATGATTATGCTCGGCTTCGGCATCGTGCAGATTGGCTTGTCGCTGAAATCCCACGACCCTTCCCAGAGGGCGAACGGCTTTCTGACCCTTGCAGGCGGCGTTGTCATTACCTTTGCAAAGGAGATTCTGACGCTTATCACAGGCTGATTAGGAAGCGGCAGACAAAATAACCCAAAGACACAAGGCAGGGCTTACGGGGCAGATCCGCTTTGCGGATTGCCCCATAAGCCGATTTTTAACAAGGAGGTGGTCGAATGTCTGATAACTGGGTAGTACAGAATTTAGAGAACGCCCTAAATACTTGGAATGAGAAGTTAGCCGAGATATGGCAGCTCATTACCCAATCCCCAGAGAATTTCAAGGGCGGGGCGATATGGAATGTCATCGTGGATATACACGGTGCGGTGCAGGCTATCGGGCTTGCCCTGCTCGTCCTGTTCTTTGTGGTAGGCGTGATGCGTACCTGCGGCAATTTTGCAGAGGTGAAACGTCCAGAGCAGGCGTTGAAGCTGTTTATCCGCTTTGCCCTTGCCAAAGGTGCAGTGACCTATGGCTTGGAGCTGATGATGGCTCTGTTTAAGATTGTGCAGGGTATCATATCCACGATTATGAACGCCGCAGGCTTCGGTGCGGCACAGCAGACGGTACTGCCGCGGGAAATCGTCACGGCGGTTGAGGACTGCGGTTTTTTTGAGAGTATCCCCCTATGGGCAGTCACGCTCATCGGCGGTCTGTTCATTACGGTACTCTCATTCATTATGATTATGTCGGTGTACGGCAGATTTTTCAAGCTCTACCTTTATACCGCAATCGCCCCTGTTCCTCTCTCTGCCTTTGCGGGAGAGCCGAGCCAGAGCGTCGGCAAGAGCTTTATCAAAAGCTATTCTGCCGTATGCCTTGAGGGGGCTGTCATCGTGCTTGCCTGTATTATCTTCTCCCTGTTTGCTTCTTCCCCGCCTGTCGTTAATCCCGATGCGGCGGCGGTCACAATGGTATGGAGCTATATCGGGGAGCTTGTATTCAATATGCTCGTCTTAGTCGGTGCAGTCAAGATGGCAGACCGTGTTGTCAGAGAAATGATGGGCTTGTAAAGGAGGAACAATGGAACGGTTTTATATTTTCAAGGACGGGATGCAGCAAGGCAGCACCGCCACCAAGGAAAGTGCGGTTGACCTTATCCGCCAGTACCAGAAACAGGAAATGCACCCGTTTCTGCGGGCAGAGTTCAGCATTATCAAGGGGGAGGAAGAATTTATCCCCTACCCGTCCCAGAAGAAAGCACCTAAGAGAAAGAATGAAATGCAACGGTAAGGAGGTGAGAACGATTGGAAGTCAAGATAAATAAGGAAATCCGCAACTACACGGAGAGTATGTTTTTCGGGCTGTCAATGCGGCAGTTCATTTTTTCTGTCCTTGCCTGCGGCGTGGCGGTGGGCTTGTATTTCCTGCTCCGCCCGCAGTTCGGCACGGAAACCCTAAGCTGGATGTGTATTCTGGGGGCTTCCCCCTTTGCCATGATGGGCTTTATCAAGTACAACGGCATGACGGCGGAGCAGTTCGTCTGGGCGTGGATAAAATCAGAGTTCTTAATGCCAAAGAAGATTTTGTTTTCCCCAGACAATCTCTACTATGAAGCGTTGAAACCCAACATCGAAGCGAGGGAAAAAGGCTTGCCCGCCCCGACCAAAAAGCAGAAGCGGCAGGCAGGAAAGCCAGAGAAAAAGAAAGCAAAGAAATCAAAAAAGCGTAAGGAGGTAAGCCATGATAAAGACGCTTAGAAACCTGTTCAAGCAGGACAAGGAAAAATTTATCGTGCCGAAATCGGTGCAGGCGGTCATCCCGCTGAAAACCATGTGGGAGGACGGTATTTTTCTTGTCGGGAAGAACAAATATGCAAAGACCTTTCAGTTTGAGGACATCAACTATGCCGTGGCGAGCCGTGAGGACAAGGAAGCCATGTTCCTTGAATACTCGGAGCTTCTTAATGCCCTCGACAGCGGGGCGACCACGAAAATCACCATCAACAACCGCCGCTTGAACAAGGCGGATTTTGAGCAGACCATCCTTATTCCTATGGCTGAGGACGGTCTGGATAAGTACCGCAAGGAATACAACAGGATGCTGCTTGATAAGGCGACGGGGGCTAACTCCATCGTGCAGGATAAGTATGTGACAATCTCCGTCTGCAAGAAGAACATCGAGGAAGCGAGGAATTATTTTGCCCGTGTGGGTGCTGACCTTATCGGGCATTTCAACCGTCTTGGCTCAAAGTGTACGGAGCTTGATGCTAATGACAAGCTGCGTATCTTCCATGACTTCTACCGCACAGGCGAGGAAACGGCGTTTTCCTTCGACCTCTCCCAGACCATGCGGAAAGGTCACGACTTCAAGGACTATATCTGCCCCGACTCCTTTGAGTTTGAAAAAGATTATTTCAAGATGGGCAATCGGTACGGGCGTGTGATTTTCCTGCGTGAATATGCCGCCTATATCAAGGACAGCATGGTGGCGGAGCTTTGCGAATTAAACCGTAACATGATGCTCTCCGTGGATGTCGTACCCGTTCCCACGGACGAAGCCGTGCGGGAGGTGGAAAACCGTCTTTTGGGTGTGGAAACCAATATCACCAACTGGCAGAGGAAACAGAACCAGAACAACAACTTTTCCGCCGTTATCCCTTATGACTTAGAGCAGCAGCGAAAGGAAAGCAAGGAGTTCCTCGACGATTTGACGACCCGTGACCAGAGGATGATGTTTGCCATCCTCACGATGGTGCATACGGCTGATACCAAAGAGCAGCTCGACAACGACACGGAAGCCCTGCTCACAACAGCAAGAAAGCATCTCTGCCAGTTTGCCGTGCTGAAATATCAGCAGATGGACGGTCTGAATACCGCCCTGCCGTTCGGCGTGAGGAAGATTGATGCCCTGCGTACCCTCACCACGGAGAGCCTTGCGGTGTTTATCCCGTTCCGTGTGCAGGAAATCTACCATAAGGACGGTGTGTATTACGGACAGAATGTTATCAGCAAAAATATGATTGTCGCCAACCGCCGCCACCTTTTGAACGGCAATTCCTTTATCCTCGGCGTGTCTGGTGCGGGCAAGTCCTTTACGGCGAAAGAGGAAATGACGAGCATCGTCCTCACCGACCCTAACGCCGATGTGATTATTATAGACCCAGAGCGAGAGTATTCGCCTTTGGTAAAGGCAATGCAGGGCGAGGTCATTCACATTTCTGCAACAAGCGAAAACCACATCAACGCTATGGATATGAACTCTGATTACGGCGACGGTGCAAACCCCGTCATCTTAAAATCAGAGTTCATTTTGTCTTTGTGCGAGCAGCTCATCGGCGGGGCAAGCCTTGGGGCAAAGCAGAAATCCATCATAGACCGCTGTACGGCGAGCGTGTACCGCTACTATCAGCAGGGCAACTATATGGGGACACCGCCGACCTTGCAGGACTTCCGTGAGGAACTTCTGAAACAGAATGAGCCAGAAGCACAGGAAATCGCTCTTGCCATTGAGCTTTTCACGGACGGCTCTCTCAACACCTTTGCCAAGCACACAAATGTGGATACCAAGAGCCGCCTTATCTGCTATGACATTCTGGATTTGGGCAAGCAGTTACAGCCTATCGGTATGCTTGTGGTGCTTGACAGCATCCTAAACCGCATTACCCAGAACAGGGCAAAAGGCAGGAACACCTTTATTTTCATTGACGAGATTTACCTGCTCTTTCAGCATGAATACTCGGCAAACTTCCTCTTTACCCTCTGGAAGCGTGTGCGTAAGTACGGGGCGTACTGTACTGGCATTACCCAGAATGTGGACGACCTGTTACAGAGCCATACGGCAAGGACAATGCTTGCAAACTCCGAGTTTATCATCATGTTAAACCAAGCGTCCACAGACAGGATTGAACTTGCCAAGCTCCTTAACATCTCCGACTTGCAGATGAGCTATATCACCAATGTGGGTGCAGGTCAGGGGTTACTCAAAGTGGGCAGCTCCCTCGTGCCGTTCGTTAATAAGTTCCCACGCAATACGGAGCTTTACAAGCTGATGACGACCAAATTTGGGGAGTGTTAAGAATGGAGGGATTTTTATGTCAGAGATAAGGTTTCGTAATAAAGCCCACCGTGATTTCTTTCTGGAAAATATGATGAAATGCAGGGTAAACGACTGCTACCACAGGGCGTTTTTCTATGTGATGGGGATTGCGGAGGAAACAAGGAACAACATCAATGCCATGTTTGATTTTAAGACGGACTGCATTGAGCCAGAGGGGATGCACGGCGGATGGCAGACAAGCGGCACGGTCAAGGTCTGCCACCTTGCTTTTAACCTCTGGAACGGTTACGCAGAGGACGGGCGTGAGAGGTATTTCACCCCAGAGGAATTGTTCTGCTGCGAATTTGCCCCCTACTTTATGGAGGGCATCAAGGTGAGGTATCCCGAATATTGCAGGGATTTACCCACACCCAAGCAGCACACCGATAATGTAAGGTAAACCAAGAAAGGAAAAGAAAAGCCTATGAAAGAATATCTGAAAAAATATCAGTCTGTTATCTGCATCGTTGCCGCCGTCTGCCTTTTAGGTGCGGCGGCTTTTTGCGGCTGGCATATCTGCCGCCATTATGCACAGGTGGATGAGCAGACCGAAGCCTTTGCGGAGATTGCCGAGGTCGTGGAGAACGCCCCTGCGGAGGAAGAAACGCCAGAGGATACGCCCGTCAGCGAGGGCGAGGACATTCTGGCAAAATATAAGGAACTGTATTTGCAGAATGAGGATATGGCAGGTTGGATTTCCATTGACGGAACGACCATCAATTACCCTGTCATGCAGACGAAGAACAACCCGAATTTCTATCTGAAGCACAACTTTGAAAAGGAATACAGCGATTTGGGAGTGCCGTATATCCAAGAGGACTGCGACCTTGCCACAAGCGACAATCTGATTATTTACGGACACCACATCAAAGGTCAAAAGATGTTTGGGGCGTTGGAGGATTACAAATCCGAGAGCTTTTATGAAAAGCACAAGACCATCCAGTTTGACACTCTCACGGAGCAGGCGGAATATGAAATCATCGCCGTGTTTAAGACCGTGGCGTATAGTGCGGAGGGCTACCGCTATTATGATTTTGTGGATGCGGAGAATGAGGAAGAATTTAACGCCTATGTCGGGAAGTGTAAGGAACTTGCATTGTATGATACGGGCGTGACCGCCGAGTACGGCGACAGGCTCATTACCCTCTCCACCTGCGAATACTCCGCACAGAACGGCAGGCTTGTCGTGGTGGCGAAAAAGGTAAATTGAAATGACCGCAAATCCTCTGGGAAAGGAGGTTTTGCATGGCTGATATAAAGACCAGAGATGCGGTCAAGGGTACAATAAAGACCATAGACAAAGCCGCCATAGCCAGTGAGCGTATGAAATCCGCTTATGCCAAAACAAAGGACAAGGCGGAACAGGGATATTATGCGGAGGAAAACTCTGCCACCGAGTATGCGGCAGATAAAATCTCCCATACCGCAGACCGTGTAAAGGACGAGGGCATCCACCAATTCAATAAGCAGGGGCAGAAATCCGTCCAGACCACGAAAGAAAATATCATCAAGGCAAAGGATAAAGTTGCCGAGTTTAAGACCAAACGGGCGGTGAAAGCCGCTGAGCAGAAAAAAGCACAGGCTGCTGCAGAACGGAACGGCTCACAGATCCGCCACGGAACTGTGAGCCGTTCTCCTGCCCCCGATGCTCCCGCAAATGGGAAAAGCCAGTTGATAAAGACCCGTCAGCAGGGGAAAAAGACCATCAAGACCACCGCCAAAAATGCGGAAAAGACCGTGAAATCTACGGCAAAAGGCACGGTCAAGGCAGCGGAAAAAGGCGTAAAGACCGCACAGGCAACCTCTAAGACGGCGATTAAGACCACCGAGCAGACCGTCAAGGCGGCACAGAAAACGGCGAAAGCGTCTGCCAAAGCCGCCCAGAAAGCGGCACAGGCAGCGAAAGCCACCGCAAAGGCGACAGTCGAAGCGACAAAAGCGACAGTCAAGGCTACCATTGCCGCAGTCAAGGCGATTATCGCAGGCACAAAGGCATTGGTTTCCGCCCTAATCGCAGGTGGCTGGATTGCCGTCGTGATTATCTTGATTGTTGTCCTGCTCGGATGTGCCGTGTCTTTGTTTGGGGGTGGAAGCGAAAGCACTTCCTATACCCCCGTCAGTGCGGAGGTGGAAGCCTACACGCCGTTGATACAGAAGTATGCGAAGCAGTACGGCATCCCCGAATATGTGGAGCTTATCAAGGCGGTGATGATGCAGGAAAGCGGCGGGCGTGGGCTTGACCCCATGCAGGCGGCGGAGGGCAGCTTTAACACAAGGTATCCCCATGAGCCGAACGGGATACAAGACCCAGAGTATTCCATCCAATGCGGCGTGCAGGAGCTGAAAGCCGCCCTTATCTCTGCCGGGGTGGAAAACCCGATTGACATGGAGCGTATCAAGCTTGCCTTGCAGGGCTATAACTTCGGCAACGGGTATATCTCATGGGCGAAAACCAACTACGGCGGTTATTCCTACGCCAATGCGGTAGAATTTTCCACCATGCAGGCACAGCGGTTAGGGTGGGAAAAGTACGGCGACACACAGTACCCCGCCCATGTGTTACGCTATTATCCGTATGGACGGGCGTTCACAAGCGGCGGCAACCAAGCCATTGTAGAAGTCGCTTTGACGCAGCTCGGCAATGAGGGCGGTCAGCCTTATTGGAGTTGGTACGGCTTTGATGGGCGTGTGGAATGGTGTGCCTGCTTCGTGTCGTGGTGTGCCGACCAGTGCGGCTATCTGGAAAGCGGCATTGTGCCGAAATTCTCCCTCTGTTCGGACGGTGTGGATTGGTTTAATGGAAACGGGCAATGGCAGGGAAAGGATTATGAGCCGAAAGCAGGCGACATTATCTTTTTCGACTGGAGCAACGACGGGCAGGACGGAGACGCTGACCATGTGGGTATCGTGGAGAAATGTGAAAACGGCGTTGTTTATACCGTGGAGGGCAACTCTGGTGATGCCTGCCGACAGAACAGTTATCCCATAGGGTATTATGAAATCCTCGGCTATGGCTGTCCGAGCTATTAGAAAAAGGGCGAAAGAAAACCAGAGGTTTATTCCTCTGGCTCTTTTGCCTTACATAGTCCGTTTACGGTTGCTTCTATGACGGAAAGCTCTTTATCGTCCAATCTGTTGAGCTGTGCGTCTAAGCGTCTGCGGACAGAACTTTTTTCGACTTCCTTATTTGGGAATATGTACTCGTCAACAGACACATCAAACATTGTCACAAGCTGAATGAATAACTCCAGACTTGGATATTGCCCCTCATTTTCGATTGCCTGCAAATGTCATGGGTCATAGTCAACAATACGGGCAAGCTGCTCTCTGGTCATACCTTGAGATGTTCTCGCTTTCTTAATTGCCTGTCCTATTGGCGTAAAATCGAAGTCAAAATGATTGTTCCTTTCGTCCATAAGCTCACCACCTATTCTCTGAAAATCTTACTCTTATATTTTACAGAGATGTGGGTTCTGATTAAACGCTGCGAAATCTCTTGATATAGGAGATTTAATATCTGCTTATGAGCGATAAAAATTCATATATAAAGCCGATGCACCTACAAAAGTACATCGGCTCTGTTTTTATGCCAGTATTGGTAATGTGAGTTTCACTGAGAAGCCACCATAGGAGCTGTGTTCAATATCGGTTCTTCCACCATGTGCGGATACAATCTGCTTTACGATAAGCAACCCTAAACCATGTCGTTGCTCGGTTGTGTTCTCGTCGCAAAGCATATAATGAGGTGTTTTGTTGAGCTTTTCTATTAACTCATCTGTTGCTCCAACACCATCATCAGAAACTATTATAGTACAACAATCATCATCAACCGTAACGCCAATATAGATTTTGCAGCCTTGTTCATTATGATTGATACTGTTTTGAATGAGATTACTGACCGCCCGTTTTAATAAATCCTTATCAGCGTTTACAGGACATACAGTTAGGACTTCATCTGTTTGCCATTCAATTGGATATTTATCCTCAATATCCATATTGATAAAATCAACAACGACTTGGCGAACAATAGCAATCAGATTTTGCTTTGCAGGATTTATCGGCTGCATATTGTACTCTAACTTAGAAGCGAGATTAAGGTCATTGATTAAATTCTGCATACGCTTACTTTGTTTTACAATAACTTCCGCCTTATGGCGTTCTTCGTCAGTCAAATTTGTATCATCTTTTAGTTGACCTGCATAGCCCATAACCATAGACAGAGGAGTTCTAATGTCGTGCGAAACTCCTGCAATCCAGTTTGCTCTGGCAGTTTCCTTTTTCCTTAACTGTTGCCGCTGTTCCTGCAATATATTAGAAGTCCGATTGATATTGGCAGAAATATCAGAAAGCAGACCTTTTTCTGGAATATGAACAGGCTCTCCGATGGATAAATCTTGTATGCCTTTTGTAATCGGTTTTACAGGTTTTAAGAATTTCATATTTGCTATCACATAAATCAGCAGGATAACCGCAATATTGACAGCTAAAACAATAAAAACGATTTGTGGTAAGTGGGCAAAAAAGTTATAGTTCCAACTCGCCCTTGTATGTTTCCAAAAGCTGTCTTTAGGATAGCCAAGAACAACAATGCCATTTTCTGTTTCGCCTGTGTAAGTAGGATACCCATCGAGATACCCGACAGATAAATCAGCTATATCAGACAATGAGTAATTGGCAGGTATTGTATCAGGAACATTTTCTGTTTTCCACACGATTTGCAGGGTATCGTTATCAACAACAAATGCCCATATATTTTGTTTTTTTAATTGCGTGGAAATATCTTCCTGCAATGTATATCCGCTTTCGGATATTTGAAACGCCTTGCCTGTCTGTATTGCCACATTATATGGCGAGTCAGTAACAGATGGCGATTGCCAAGCCATAAGG
The DNA here is from genome assembly GCA_902363555.1 of Lachnospiraceae bacterium. Taxonomy (GTDB): domain Bacteria; phylum Bacillota; class Clostridia; order Lachnospirales; family Lachnospiraceae; genus Catenibacillus. The sequence continues at coordinate 396,615 of CABJAM010000006.1, forward strand.
AACGCTAATATAGCAAAATTAGCAAATACCAACAGCACGAAGCTCAACAAAAGAATACCCGTAAAACGCCGTATGAGTTTAGGTAAATTGTTCATGTTATCTGCCCTCCACAATCAGTTTGTATCCCAATCCTTTTATTGTTACCAATGAAACAGGTTGTGAGGGATTTAACTCTATTTTCTCTCTGATACGGCGGATATGTGCCATTAAAGAATTTTCATATCCGAATGGATTATCCCCCCATGCAGCTTCGCATAAGGTATCAATCGTTACAATTCGTCCTGCATTGCGGTATAAGGCAGATAACAAATCATGCTCTTTTGCGGTCAATGGAATATGCTCTCCGTTTTTTATTACTTCGGCTCGTGAAAAGTCAATTTGGCTTCCATGAAGTTTAACAAGCGGATTTTCATCTTTGTAACTTCTTCTTAAAATTGCTCTAATGCGGAATAGCAGTTCCTTTGGTAAAAATGGTTTTACAACATAATCGTCTGCCCCAAGACCGAACCCCTTGAACTTATCATCATCTTCGCCGCAGGCAGTTAAAAATAGTACTGGATATTCACCTTTTAATTTTTCCATTAAAGAGAAGCCATCGCCGTCTGGAAGCATTACGTCAAGAATAGCAAGCTCTGGTTGAAAACTATCTGCCAAATCAAGAGCCTCTTTTACTGTTTTGGCAGTTGCTATTTGGCAAAAGCCTGCTTCTCCTAAAATTGATACAACCATATCTAAAAGCTCCTGTTCATCATCGACAAGCAGTATGCGTTTACTCAACAAATAATCGTTGTTCATAAGACAACCTCCTTTGCAATTTACATTATACCATAAAGCTATGAACTTTTTTAGCCCAGCAGAAAAAGTAAGGTAAATGTAAGGTAGAGAGAAGGTTGCCACAAGGTCGGTGCTGTACCATAAGGACAGAAAGGAGATGTTGCTATGAACAACTATATTATCAAAACAGAGCAGCTGACAAAAAAGTACAAATCTTTTGTTGCTGTCAATGATGTTTCGCTGCATATTCGGAAAGGGAGTATTTATGGCTTCTTAGGTCCGAACGGTGCAGGAAAATCCACTACAATGAAAATGCTTTTAGGGCTTACTGCCCCGACAAAAGGCAGCTTTGAAATTGACGGTAAACAGTTCCCGAATGACCGTCTTTCTATCTTGAAAGAAGTTGGTTCTTTCATTGAGTCGCCGTCCTTTTACGCAAACTTAACAGGCAGAGAAAACTTGGATATTATAAGGCGTATTTTGGGATTGCCCCAAAGTGCTGTTGAGGACGCATTAGAATTGGTAGGTCTTTCAGAGTTTGGAAACCGCCTTGCAAAAAAATACTCATTGGGTATGAAGCAGAGATTAGGACTGGCAGGTGCGTTGCTTGGCAGACCTCCTATTTTGATTTTGGATGAGCCGACAAATGGACTTGACCCGTCTGGCATACATGAAATCCGAAATCTGATTAAATCGTTGCCTAATCTCTATGATTGTACCGTTCTTATTTCCTCTCATATGCTGTCTGAAATTGAGCTGATGGCAGACGATATAGGAATACTCAATCATGGGCGTTTGCTTTTTGAAGGCAGTCTGGATAGCTTGCGTCAAAATGCAATACAGTCTGGATTTGCTGCTGATAATCTGGAAGATATGTTCCTAACTATGGTTGATAAGGATAATGCAGGCAGGAAGCAGAGGGCGATATTATGAGGGCGTTATCTATTGAGTTGCGGAAAGAAAAAAGAACAGGCGTTATCCCGTTAATGCTTGCGGTTGGAGTTTTGGGTGCGGCATACGCACTTGTAAACTTTATTGTACGGAAAGATACGCTGCTTAATTTGCCGTTAGCTCCTATGGATGTTCTTCTTACGCAGGTTTATGGCATGATTATGGTATTAAATATGTTTGGCATTATCGTTGCTTCCTGTATCATTTATAACATGGAATTTAAGGGAAGTGCCGTGAAAAAGATGTATATGCTGCCAATGAGTGTTCCCGCTATGTATTTTTGTAAGTTTTTAATTTTGACAGTCATGCTTTTACTTGCCATAGGCTTGCAGCACTTAGCTCTTGCTAAAATTGGAATGACAGATTTGCCAGAGGGAACATTTGAACTTGGAACGCTGCTGTCTTTTGCAGGATATTCTTTTACTACATCAATGCCCGTATTAGCTTTTATGCTTTTCGTATCCTCTCGATTTGAAAATATGTGGATACCTCTTGGCATTGGAGTGGCAGGCTTTTTAAGTGGAATGGCGTTAGCGACATCAAATATAAAATGGTTATGCGTCCATCCGTTTGTAGTTATGCTGAAGCCTGCCGTTGCGACGAACGCACAGCCAGATATGACTATTGTAATAATTGCATTGATTGAAACAGCCGTCTTGCTTTTTGCAGGATTATGGACAGCAAAAAATCTGCGTTATGAATAGGAGGTGCCGATATGAGTTTTTTGGAATTACTCAAAATTGAATTTATGAAAGTTAAGAGAGGTAAAATTGTTCCTTTGATTTTCATTGCCCCGATATTGGTAGTAGCTTCTGGTATTGCAAATCTGCAAAGCTATTTTACGCCCGAATACACCAATGCTTGGGCAGCAATGTTTATTCAAAGTGCATTAGTATACGCCTATTATTTGCTCCCATTTAGTATGATTGTTGTTTGCGTAATGCTTGCAGGACGTGAAACGGGAAACAACGGAATATTAAAAATGTTGGCGTTACCTGTTAGCCGATATGCACTTTCCGCTGCAAAATTTTGTGTGTTGCTATTCTATTTGTTCATGGAAATGGTTGTGTTTCTTGGTGTATTTGTTATTGCAGGATTGATTGCAACGAAAAGTGCAGGAATTACGGAAACATTACCCATCATGTATTTACTGAAATGGAGCGTCGGTCTGTTTCTTACCATGCTTCCGAGTGTAGCAATCATGTGGGCAATTACAGTATTGTTTAGCAAACCGCTGCTTTCTGTCGGATTGAACCTGTTGCTTGTCATTCCCAGTGTCTTAGTAGCAAACACACCACTTTGGATTGCTTATCCCTATTGTTATAGCGGCTATTTAGTTTCGTGTTCTTTACATGATTTTAGCGTAGGAAGTGATAGTACAGCTTTTCAGCTATTTCCGTTTTTGCCATGTGCGATTTTAATTTTTATTTTGGTACTTGTAGTGGCGGTGACACGCTTTGGAAAAAAAGAAATGAGGTAATACGATTATGGAAAATAAAAAATTCAAAAAACTGAGTATAGCGGCAGTTCTCATTAGTGTATTGCCGTTGGCGACTTTTATCCCATCCTTTCTGAGTATTACATTATCTGATGGAGTGCGTTCGGTCTGGGCAGGTGTAAATATATTGTCTGTATTGATTGGGTTTGTTCTATCCGTTATTTGCGTTAAAAATCACGATAGCAGAAATGCTGTAAATATTATTGGGACGGTTATCAGTAGCCTATGGCTATTACTTATATGTGGTATTCTCGCACTTGCAGTATTCCTTAATTTTATTCAGTAGAGAGGTATTCTAAATATGAGAAAAATATTTGGCTCTATAGTACTTGTATTGTGTTTGGCATTTTGCGTTGCAGGGTGCAGTTCCAATCATAATAAAGGAAATCTCAAAGATAATTTGATTGATGGGTGGGATAGCTGGATGCAATCATACAGTAAACACGCATTAACTAAAGAAAAGGATTTACAAGGTAAAAAGGAAGATGGTGTAGATACCTATACAGGTACTTATACGGCTACCTATGATGGATTTAACGGAAAAGAATTTATTTTTGGCGGAACGTCTTTAGAGCGAGATAATGGAAATTGTCTGCAAGTAACCTATAAATTAAGCATAATTGAAGGAACGGCTGAACTGAATTGGATTACAGGCAACGACGAATATACGATTGTCAACGATTCTTCAGAAAACACAAAGGAATACACTATTTCGCCAGGAGATAATTATATCGTCTTGAAAGGAGAAAATTTTAGTGGCAGCCTTGAATTAACAGTTGAAGATGCTGAGGATTAGGAAATTTATTGTGTATGCAACTGCGGGTGTTGGCGGTGTTTTAATATGGATACTGCTGATACCCATAGGCATACTCACAATTCTAATTCAGTTTGTTTGAAAATTTACAGACCACATTATCTGTTAGGACGACAGATGAAAAAAGTATGCTGACAGATAATGAGCTGAAATAAGGAGGTGGCGAATTTATGAAGAAGCTATTGCTTGTAGATGATAACAGGGATTTCTTGCAAATTCTATCGATTGCCTTAGAAAAAGATTTTGAAGTATATAAAGCAGATGGGCTAAGTCAGGCACTAAAGGTATTAGATACTGTCCCGATAAATGCAATCTGTTCTGACTTTTATATGCGGGATGGCACAGGTTTAGATTTGATAAAAGAGATACGATGCAAGAATATAACACTTCCATTTTTGCTTATGTCGGGGAACGATGATACCCGATTTATTGATATAGCCCGAAGTTATGATGCTTTGTTTTGCTGCAAAACGGATGACTTGCTAAGCAAAATAAAGGCATTGTAATTACAATGCCATAAAAGCGATTGGCTCATTTTTTCTGAAATCAATGTGCCCACCAAATAAAAAAAACAGCGTTTTGGTGGGTTGTATCTTCACGCCCAAATGAAAATAGCACTACCCTCCAAGCCTGTTTGAGTTTGGAGGGATTTTTATTGCCTGCAAGCAATAGCTTCTACTTACATATACCATATCGAAGATGGGCGGATAACCTGTTAAAAAAATCTTCGCCACCGCAAGGGGACTTTGCACTTCAAAAGTAGAAGACAAATCTCTACATAATAGAAATAAACTCTCCCTAAACCGTAAAGGTATGACAGCCTTTGCGGTTTTTCTTTTGTCGTTTTTTGCAGGAATATGGCACAAGCCTGTTTCTGGCGTGAGATGCCGTTCTCCGCCTGCCAATCTGGATTTTTCAAAAAATTCAGATTGGAGGAAACAGGAATGTCATTCAACTATGGCAGAGAAGAAAAGAAATGGCGGCTCTGGAAAGAAGCCGAGGAAAAGCAGCTACGGAGCTTGGGTGTCAGTGAGGATACCATTGAAAAGCTCCATACCCACGATTGGGCAGTCTTTAATTCTGACAGGCGGTATTACCGCAGATTGCAGGACGCAGGTACATACCTTGAGGAATTTGCCGAGGAAACAGCACAGCCCGAAGTGAAAACTGTTGAGGATTTTTTAGACAGCATTGAAAATCAGCGGCTCTATCAAATCCTTATCATGGTGGACAGGCTTACCCTGCAAATTGTTGTGATGAAGATACAAGGTTATTCTACCCATGAAATTGCATTACGGCTCAACACTACCGAAAAGGCTGTTTACAGAAGAATGGACAGGCTTAAAGAAAAATTGAAAAAGTTTTTTGAGTAGAGGGGAAAATCGAGGTTTCCCAAGGACTATGGGGTGTAAGGCAAAAAAGCCTTCGCCCCATTTTCCTTTGTGTGGCGAAAACGGGGACAGCTCCTTGACAACCGAATAATCATTCGCCAAATACTTCCTCTTTGTGATTGTGATGAGCATAAGCGTGTGCAGCGGTACGCCATGACCTGCCGATAAGCAGAATAGCGATGAAAGGTGGTGAGCGGTCAAATACCGACTCAAAATATCGGGCAGCTCCCGATTTCGCCATGACCCACAAAGAGAACAATGGTACTCCCGTCCAGTCACAGCCCGAACGGTATCCAACCCGTCGCAGGCAATGAGGGCGGCTCTGTCAGAACGACAGTTGGGGTGGAACTCCCGTGGCGTCAGTTCGCTGCTGACCGTTTGGCGACTTCCCTGCGTCAAAAACGCATTGCATTTCGGGATGTCGAGGACAAATAGAAATGCTCCTATCATAAAGCCAGATATAAGGCGGTCATAAGAACAGAGATTTTGTTAATGCTCTCCCGACCTTAAATACTTCCTTGTATCTGGCTGCTACATAGGCAGGAAGCCCCTGCCTAAATCCAGATAGGAGGTTAAACACATAATGGAAAGGACTATCAAGCGTGGGGATATTTTCTACGCAGACTTAAATCCTGTTATCGGCTCGGAGCAGGGCGGCACAAGACCCGTACTTGTCATTTCTAATGATATAGGAAACAGGCATAGCCCTACGGTAATTGTGGCGGCTATTACGAGCCGAGTACACACAAAGGCAAAGTTACCTACACATACGGCAGTAAATGATTTTGAGGGACTTGATAAAGACTCCATTATCCTGCTTGAACAGATACGGACGATTGATAAACAACGGTTAAAACAGCATATGGGAATGATGCCCGAAAACATAATGGCAAGAGTAGATAAAGCTCTTGCCATTAGTATTTCACTTAATAACAGACCCAACGGAAAATGTGCAAATTAGAGGAAACGGAGAAATTTGCACATTGGTCAGACTGCGGTTGTATCTCTATAATTTAGGGCATACAGCCGCTTTGTTTTGCGGAGGTAGCCAGATGGAAAATGTTAAAGCGTCCACAAATGCAGAACAGCAGCACGAAAGTAAGGTTGATGAAGAGGAAAATTTCGATACTTTTATCAAAGCTATGGTGCAGATTGTTGAAAAATACGGAAGATTTGTTTTGCAGGAATTGGATAGTGTTGCGTAGGCTTACGCAACCGTACATATCACATTTTCCTAAATTATCGGAGGTGGTAGAATGAACAGAGAAGGAAAGAAATGTGTCTTGTATCCCAGAGTAAGTACCGAGATGCAGGTTGACGGATACAGCCTTGAGGGGCAGAAAAACAGCTTGAAGCGTTTTGCAGACCGTGAGGAAATGGAGATTGTCGGCATCTATGAGGACGCAGGAAAGTCAGGTAAATCAATCGAGGGGCGACCTGCATTTAAGAAAATGCTTTCCGACATAAAAAACGGATTGGAGATAGAATATATTCTTGTTTATAAACTTTCCCGTTTTGGAAGAAACGCAGCCGACATCCTAAATTCTCTGGAGTTTGTGCAGTCCTATGGAATAAACCTTATCTGTATTGAGGAAGGAATAGACTCATCCCAGACAAGCGGCAAGCTCTTAATATCCGTTCTCTCTGCTGTTGCGGAGATTGAGAGGGAAAACATTATCGAGCAGACTATGAACGGACGCAGGGAAAAAGCAAGACAGGGCGGTTGGAACGGTGGCTTTGCCCCGTATGGCTATTATCTAAAAGACAATCAACTTTTAATAGAAGAAACCGAAGCTGAAGCAATCCGAATTATATTTGACAAATTCGGAAATTCAGATATAGGACTTGGCGGAGTTGCGAAATACCTTAACTTGCAAGGAATAAAGAAAATTCCCCGTCAGAACGGAAAGTTAGAAACATGGAGCAGCCATTTAATACGGCAGATATTAGACAATCCTGTTTACTGTGGAAAAATTGCTTACGGCAGGAGGACACGGGAAAAGGTCAAGGGAACAAAAAACGAATATAAGCAGGTTCATACCGATGATTATATTTTAGAGGACGGACAGCATGAGGGAATTGTCAGCGAGGAACTCTGGCAGAAAGTTCATGCAAAGCGGAAAGCAACAGGAGTTAAGCAGCCGTCAAAGGTTGGCAAAGACAGGTCACATCTTCTGACTGGCGTATTGAAATGCCCTATTTGCGGCAGTTCGATGTACACGAATAAACACGCATGGACAAATAAAGACGGCACATATAAGGAAGTTTACTATTATATATGCGGCAGAAATAAGCAGGAGCGAGGTCATCACTGCGACTACAAAGCATCCTTGCGTAAAATTGACATTGAGCCGCTTGTAGTTGAAGCCGTAAAAGAACTGGTAAGCGATGCCTATTTTGCGAAAGAGATTGAAAAGCGAATTGGAGTGCAGACAGATACAAGCACGGTGGATAAAGAGCTTGCCAATTATGAAAACAAGCTGAAAGAAGTGGACTTGAATAAGGCTCGTCTGGAAAATGAGATTGATAATCTTCCTGCGGATGCCCGATTTCGTGAGAGAAAAATCCATGATATGACATTAAGGCTTGATGCTTTGTATGACACAATGGTAGAGTTGGAGGAACGCATTGAGGATGCAAAATTGAGGAAAAGCTCTATTGAGATGGAAGCAATCACTCTTGATAATGTTTACAAAATCATGCAGAATTTTGGAAAACTGTATGCTATAATGAGTGATGAGGAGAAGAAAAGTCTTATCACTTACCTCATTAAAGAAATCCAGATATACCCGAATGGAGAATCGGAAATGCCTTTGAAGTCGATAGAGTTTAACTTTCCGATTTATGTTGACGGCAGGCAGGTAAGGAAAGTTTTGTGGGAAAGAGGTAATACCGTTGAGACAATCGTGTTGCTTTCCAAACTTAAAGCGAGCAAACATATTGAAGTGGAATTGAAGATGAATGAGTTGGATTTAACTGCGGCGGAGAGTAAGGCAACCTATGCAGAAATCAAAGACTATGTAAAGAAACAGACAGGATTACAGGTCAGAAATCTTTATATTGCACAGGTTAAGCAGAAGAATGGTATTATTAAGAGGGTCAATTATAATCTGCCAAAATCGGAAAACTCCATACAACCGAAATGCCCACCAGAGAAAGAAGCAGCCATAAAAGAAGCTCTGGAACATTTCCGTATGATTTGATGTTAGCATAGAAATGAAAAGGCCTTTTCTTTCATTTACACCTTTGAGGGTTATCGTCAGTTTCTTGTATAATGAAGCCAAGAAAGGACGGTGGCAATTATGAGAGAAACAACATACTACGCATATCTGGATAGCCACGAGCGACAGATAGTTTTACATAGCCTTGTGGAGTTGAAAAATCAACTCATTCAGCAGGGCAGATATACAAACTGCGTTGACGAGCTGATATTCAAGGTCATAAATGCACCTGTAAAGAAACTGAAAGTAAGACTGACAGGAGGGTGCGATGTATGATGAAAGATTTACCGAGCTTGTAAAGGTGGCGGTGGAAAAACTGAAAGAAGATACCGTTTTGCAGATGATACAGCTTAGTCCAGAGTATCAAAAGGAAAGTGATGCGAGAGAGTTGGCGGAGCAGCAATATAACGAACTTGCATTGGCGAAAGAGCAGCGACAGGTCTGTGAAGTATTTTGGGATTGCAGGGATAGGCAGAACTTAGAATACTCCGATTATTCATATATAGCAGGCTTATATGATGCGTTCCGCATATTAGCAGCCCTATTCAGATAGTAAAAGGTGGGGGTTTATGGTAAAATATTATAAAGTCTTTAGATATCCGTTTTAAGATACAGTTTTGTGGGGTGACTAAATTGAAAAAAAATACGATTACCAATGTTATAAGTAGTTTTTCGGTAAAGCCGAGTGGGAGTATGTCCATACTTTTGGGGGCAGGAGCATCTATATCTTCTGGTATTATGTCAGGAGGGCAAATGGTATGGGATTTTAAGAGAAAAATTTATTGTATAGAAAATAAGATTTCTGAGGCTGTGTTTCCGGATATGTCAAAGGAAACTGCACAAAGGGAAATACAAGTCTACCTTGATGCAAAGGGAGAGCATCCAAGTTTATACTCAACAGAAGAATATTCTCATTATTTTGAGCATTTGTTTGGAAATAGTAGGGACAGAGACTTGTATATACAAAGCAAAGTGAAAAATGCAACGCCTTATTTGGGATACCTCTGTTTGGGCGCATTAATTATCGAAGGACGTATAAATTTTTTAAGTACGACTAATTTTGATGATTTGATTAAAGCTGGTGTGTATGCTATTGATGCGGGGCATTCTATAAAAACAATATCTTCTGCTATTGAGAATAGTGTAGGATTTAACTTAAATGATGGGTTTCCTACAATATTGAAACTGCACGGGGATTATTTGGTGGATCATTTAAAGAATACATCGGAAGAATTGCGCGCACTTGAAAATTCTATTAATTTAAAACTTCAAGACGTATTGCGTGAAAGAGGACTTATCGTAGTTGGATATGGAGGAAATGACAATTCAGTAATGACTGTATTAGAGGAAATAGTGAATCAAAATGGTTTACCATATGGAATAATTTGGTGTAAACCTAAAAACTCTGTTTTAAGCGCACGTGCTGAAAAGTTCATGGAGTTTGCTTGTTCTAAAAATGATCAATCAGGTATTGTGGATATTGATAGTTTCGATGATTTAATGTACAGATTGTATTTGACAATGGGAAAGTCATATAAGGAAATTGACGAAAGGTGGAAAAATCCGGATTATATTAAACCGATTTTATTTGGAGGATTGAGAAAGAGAAATGTGTTTACAAAGACAAACACATTTGAAACAATAGAATATCCAGAAAAAAGTTATGCGTTTGAAACAACTATTACATCTTGGAAAGAATTGAGGAGCTATCTGAATAATTCAGATAGGATTGTGGCTGCTTTATTCAAGGACAAAGTATGGGCTTTTGGGGATAAGGAGGAGGTGCAGAAGACTTTTGAAAAAGTATTAAAATCAGATATAGAAATGCAAAAATTCCCGGAAGATTGGATACAAAAAGATTATTCATTTGTCTGGAGCATGTATTATGATTTGATTAAATTGACGTTAATCGCTAAAGGACTAATATGCTTTGGAAAAAACAAATTTTTTGATCCAAATGCAAACATAAAGGAGAATGGAAATACAATTTATGATGCAATTGAGGTGTTCTTGTCATGTGTTGGCAGGAAAATACTCTTAACTATTTTACCAACAGTCTACATTGAAAAAGACAACAGGAAACCTATGGATAGATTGTATAAACAGAAAATTATTAATTTCCATATTTCAAAATTGTATAATCAAGATGTTAGCCAACGCATAAATGAGTGGACAAAAAGATTATGTTTCAATAAGGAATTGGCTTTTAGAATCGCAGGATTTGCTTTGGAATTTAATAAAATTGTATACACAAGTGGAGGTTCTGGCAGGAAGGAATCATGGCCAGAGATTCAATGTTTTCAATGCGAAGAACCGAAGATGTGCTTTTCTGTAGATGAAGCAAGTAAAGTTGCAGTTAATCAATTGAAAGGTTTAGTTAATTATGGACCTATAGAACGTCTGAAAAATGAATCAAGTTTTGATAGCATAAAATTAGCAATTTTAACTCCAGATCAGACACAGCAGGAAGTCATAACACATTTGGAAAAACTAAAGCAACAATATGTCACGAATTTGAAACAAGAACGGTATTTTTTACCGGAATATTTAGGGTTTGAGAAGATATTTAGGCGAGATATAGATATTCCAAGTATCAATGATAATGTGAGATTTATGGCTTATAATTTGAACACGGTAGTAAAATTAGATGCAATTACATTTTATACAGGTTTGACTCGGTATATCAATGTGTTTGCAAAAAATATGATGTCATTTGATGTATTGGTAATATATATTCCGAGTTGCTTGGCACATTTGCGAGAAAGAAAAAACGAATCAGAATATTTTGATTTGCATGATTCATTAAAATTATATTGTGCGGACAAAGGAATGGTTGTGCAAGTGATTGAGGGAAAATCCGCTATACCTAATAAAAATAATGATTTAGCAAAGATAATGTGGGGGTTATCTACTGGGCTTTATTCTAAAGCAGTCGGACGTTTATGGAAACCTGCAATATATAATAAAAATACTGCTTTTGTAGGGCTTAGTTATGTGCAATCAGTCAATAATGGCGAAAAAATTTCAATTGGATGTAGCCAGTTATTTGATGCAGAAGGGAATGGTATGCGGTTATATCTGAGGCCTTTGAAAAATCCGCAATATATCCAGAAAAATCCTTTTATGAGAAATGAAGATGCCTGCAGATTGATGTTAAATTTAAAAAAATTATATGATGATTCTGTTCCAACATATGACTTAAAAAGAGTAGTAATTCATAAAACAACGTTTTTTACGAAAGAGGAGATGGAGGGAATTACGCGCGGTTTGGTTGGAATAGAAGATATCGAATTACTGCAGATACAAGAATTTACACCTTGGAGAGCAATACGATTTAATTCATCTGACATGAAAGACATATCAAAGTTTCCTATTCAGCGGGGAACTGTTATTCAGTTAAATAAAGATACGTTTTTGATTTGGACACATGGAGCTGTACAAGATGATGAGTTGGCTGGAAGGAATATGAATTATTATAAAAATGGTCGAGGGATTCCAGCACCGCTTTTAGTGAAACGGTTTATGGGAAAATCAGATGGGGCAACTTTAGTAAATGAGATAATGATGTTGACAAAGATGAATTGGAATAGTGGGGATAGTTTTTATAAGGTTTTGCCAGTCACTTTGGATTTTGCTAAGATGCTTTCACAGGTAGCAAAGCAGGATGTAGTCATTTATGACAAGCCATATGATTTCAGATATTTTATGTAAAGGCTTATGGTGATAAGAAGAAAGAGATAGGGATATATATGTTAAAGACAATCAGATTAGAGCATTTTAAGTCATTTGAATTTTTGGATAATTTAACAATTAAACCATTAACAATATTATGTGGTGTGAACAGTGGTGGAAAATCATCAATAATAAAAAGTTTATTATTGTTAAAACAAAGTTATGAAAATTCGTTAGCGACTAATGAAATAACATTAAATGGAGATTATACCGTCAATGGAACCATGAAAGATGTTATTTATAAGGGGCAAGGAGACAGCTTTTCTCTCCGTAATATATTTCGCCTAGAATATCATGGCACGAAATATAGAGGTGAGGCAAAACAAGATCTAGTTTCAGCGAGAGAAATTGGAAAAATGTTAGGCTTGTTATCGAATAACGTAAAATGTTTTGAATTAGAAGTTGAATGTATTGTTCGCAGAAAGCATACAGAAGGGATTCTGGAATCAAATTATATTTCCAATTATAAAATTTATGTTGCTCCACTTAATAAATCGAATGAATTAATGAGAGATAAGGCTTTTTCGGTTCAATTGGTATTTTGTAAGAACGGCAAAGGAAAATATGATGTTATTCTTGAAAATTTTCCTAGCATTAGTGGTGGTGTGGTAAATGAAAAGTTTGAAAGATGCTCTTGTTATTTTAGTGGAATGCGATTAAATAATTTATATTATCAAGGAAATTATAAAAGCGTTAAGATGCAGGATTTTTTGGTTAACCTTTACTCTGTGTGTAGAATTGTCGCAAATCAATACGACGGAATAAAATATTTAGGGCCATTAAGAGATACTCCTGACAGACAATATGCTATTTATAAAAACACAACCGCATCAACAATAACCGGTGCAAAAGCTCCTTATTTGTTAGCTCGAGATGAGAAAAAACGAATAAACAAGAAAATATATCCTCCTGTTATGGAAGATAAATTTGGTACCCAAATTAATAGTGAAAATAATACGGTTATGGAATTAGTCTATGAATGGATGAATTATTTGGAATTAGGGAATATAGAGATTAGAAATAGCGAGAACGCGATTCAGTTAAACATTGGAGATAGTAATATAGCTGATGTAGGATTTGGAGTTGGACAGGCGTTACCTATTCTTGTTGAGGGTATAACTATGAACTATGAGCAGTCTCTATTGATTGAGCAGCCAGAAATTCATTTACATCCGAGAATGCAAATGCGAATGGCAGATTTTTTGATTAGCCTGGCATCAACGAATCACAATTTAATTATTGAAACCCACAGCGATCATATTATTAATAGAATTGTTAGGAGAGCTTTAGAATGTAAAGATGATTCTTTGATTAATAATATTGTTATTTATTTTGTGGATAATGTTAATGGTCAATCTACGGTAGAAGAAATAGTAATTGATAGAGTCACAGGAATTACACAATGCCCAGAAGCTTTTTTTGGCCAATTTGCCTCGGAAACAAATCTTATTGTGAAAGCTGGGTTAAATAACATAAGTAAAGGGAATTAAATATGCATAAAGCCATTCTATCACCATGCCTTTTGAAACCTAAGGAAGGAAGCACTTCACAAGAAGAAATGGTTCATTATTTGGAAGTATCCAAAGTAATGTCTATTTTAGAAAATTATTGTGATGTAAGATTTGAATATTATAAAAAGGCACCTTATGAAAGTTATAAAATGGATATTCCAGAATATAAAAATAATCTTACTTTAAATAATTTGGTGATGACCAATATTTATGTGAAATTGTTGAAGATGATGGAGAAAACGTATGTAGATTTGGATGAAATAGAGCCTGCTGAATGTATTACAGACATGGAAATACCGAATGTTCCAGGAAAAGAAGCCTTTTTAAGATATTTGAATTATGTAAAAGGCGATGCGATAATGTTTATTGGAAAAGATAATTATCGATTGGATAGACCTTTTAGATTTAAGAGTGATGTGGAATTTGACGTAGATACATCTCATGCAGCAACTATTGAGACAACAGACGTTTTATTAAAATATTTGCGAAGAGATATAAATTATGATGTGATGTTTCCTATGGAAGGCTTGTGTAAGGATTATAATGCCTATGTGATAAAAGAGATAGAAAGCAAACGAATGGATCAGAATGAAAAGAACGCTTTGTTTGAGAAAATTGGTAACGTGGTTGCGATATATAATTTTTATACAAAAAATCAAAGATTGTGTACCTTAAACTCTTCACGAAATAAAAAAAGGATTGTCTATACAAAGAATGTAGGAATCGAATATCATTTATCTTTGGATTTTGAAAGTGGTGGATTTGAGGTGTTTGATAAAAATTATGTACATATGGGACAATATAATTTTAGCTGCATTATCGCTAAGAAGGCACAACCTAAGTCACATATATTGATCCATTAAAACATAAGAAGATTTAACTTTTTTATCTTCATACTTTGAGAATATAGTATGATCCTATTCCTTGGAATAACGATATAAAAATGGCGTTTATTTTCTATACAAATTTGAAATGGCTTCGATTTAAAATATGGTATAGCTATCAGGATCAGATTAAGAAATGTAGTAAACAGTAAAATGTCTTTTGATGCAGTAAGAAAGGACAAATAGGTTTATTGGCGAAATAACGAGAGGTAAAAATTTACCCCCTAAGAGAGGTATAAACCTTTTCGCAAAAGGTGACGGTTTCGCTATTTAGTATAAGAAGAAACTATCATCGCATGTGGAGACGGTGTGTTTGCTTTCCTAACTTAAATCGAGCAAATATATTGAAGTGGAATTGAAGATGGATGGTAAACGCTCCATAGCCAGTACCTGACTAAAAATAATGCCGTCCTTTATGGACGGCAAATATAAACAAACTTGATCAATTTTCAGATGCCTTTTTCTGATAGCAACATTTCGGCAGTTTCCCGGACCACGGAAGCAACTCTTCGACATAGGACAGGTCTTCTAATTCTCCATGTTTTGGCAGTTCTTCCAAAAGGTAACGGAAGTATTCATAGGGTTTCAGCCTGTTTGCCTTCGCTGTCTCAGCAATGCTGTATGCGATCGCACTTGCTTTTGCTCCGCTGACTGTATCAATCTGGTACCAGTTATTTCTTCCGACTGTAAATGGGCGGATACTGCGTTCCGCGGCATTGTTTGTCATCGGTACATGACCATCCGTTAGAAAGACACGCAGGAATGCTTCCTGGTTCAGACAATAGCTGAGCGCTTTTCTAGCAGCGGATTTTGGTGCAATGCTGCCTTCTTTTGATTTCAGATACGCAAAAAAGGCATCCACCAGTGGGAATACATGGTGGATACGTGCTTCCAGACGATCGGTTGGTTCCAGTTTGGCAAACTTCTCTTCATACCGACTCATGGTCTGTATGAACTGAAGGCTTTTGTAGGCAACGGATTCCCTGATGTTCCCATCCTTTTTCCCGGCAGCTTTTACCACATCGGCAAATCCCCGCCGGGCATGCGACCAGCATCCGGCGATCGTCAGATCCTCCCGTTCATCTGCGATGGAATGGTATACCTGATAACCATCCGTTACACAGATTCCGCTGAAGTCTTTCAGGAATCCACGGGCATGTTCCTTTTTCCGAGTCTTCTGGTATTCGTAAAGGATGATCGGGTTTGGCTCCAGTTCACCGGAACGGTACACCCACATCCGGCTCTCAGCTCCTGCCGGACGTCCATCCCTGCGTACCTCTACCACGGTTTCATCCGCATGCATCACATGATACTCCGGAAGTTTTTGCTTCATCCGGTCGTATACACGGCTCAGATACCGTTCCGCTCCCATAATCACCCAGCGGCACAGGGTCTGTGTCGGGAGAAATACATCGCTGCGTTCAAACTCTTTGGAAAGGCGATCAATCGGCTGCGCGTTTACATACTTCAGGTTATAAATACCGGCAACCAGGGACGCGGTTCCAGACTGTTCCGGAACAGATCAGCTGGGCGCTCTGCGCGTGCAAAGTTTCCGCCATCCCCACTTACATATACTTCCACGTGATGTTCGATCGCTTCGAAGCTTGCCGGATGGAATTCCAGACGTTTATAGACTTCGTCCGGAAGCTTTTTGTACCGGCCATCCGGAAATGCGCTGAGCAGTTCTTCTTCCGACAGGGTATGGGTAACCACAGTCACAGGAACATCTTTGATCTCTTCCTGACTTTTTCCTGTTTTCTTTTTTCCGCGTTTGTATGGTTTCAGGAAGATATCCTCGAGTTCCGGTTCAGGGAATGCCGGATTCAGATCTATGGTCATCTCCGCCTCATTGAAAGCGAAGCAGAGCTGGCTGCATCCGTCTTCCCCGCTGGTCAGTCCTTTTTCCGAGGAACGGCCAAAGCGGTACTGGCGAAGATTTACAACTTCTTCAGTCAGAAGGTTTACGCTTTTCTGGAGCTGTTCGGCAGCCTCAGAAAGTTTCTGGTTGGACTCGGTGGCTGCCATGAGCATTTTGATCAGTGTTTGTTTGTCAAGGTTCGCAAGTTCTTTTTCTTTAAGCAGAAATGCCACCGCTGTATCCCTCCCTTCCGTTTTCTAAGGGATAGTATAGCAGAAAAAGTCGGTTCTGCATAGCCGGTCAGCAGATTTCAGTGCAGTTACATTCCTGGATAGAGGAACGTTCCAGTATCGTCATTCCGGTCAACAGAAGATGGAGTTCTTCCGGTGAGATCCTTGCAGCTTCTTCCTGACTTCTCGGCCATCGGAGGCGTCCGGCTTCGATCCGCTTATAAAGCAGGCAGAACCCATCGCCCTCCCAGACCAGGCCTTTGAACCGGTCGGTGCGGCATCCGCAGAAAAGAAACAGAACATCCTTTTGAAACGGATCCAGATGGAACTGTTCCTTTACTAACGTCGCCAAACCATCAATCCCTTTGCGAAGATCACATTTTCCACAGTAGATATAGATGGCCTGAAAACCGTTGAGCTCAGAGAGCACGGAACATCACCTCTTTCAAAAAAGAGAGGATGCGGTCCGGTGCATCACTGCTTACTTCCATGACAGTATCACCACGGCGAATGCGGATTGCTACATTTGAAGTCTGTATAGCAGAAGAAACTGAAATCTGCGCAAATGTGCCGGAAGGCGCATGATCCTTTGCGGGATCTGGTGTTTCACAAGCATTCCATGACATTTTTCTCAACCGGTTTAGCCGATAATAATAGACCGACTTCCGGATTCCGTTGGCGGCACACCATTCTTTGATGGTCAGACCGCTATCATTGCGTTGTTTGATCATTGCGGTCCAACCGGCCGCACGAACCTACATTACTTCATTCATACTTGAAATCTCTTTTGAAACTTAGAAAACTCCAATCAAAGTTTCTGGAGTTCTTTAAGTAGATTTGATGAGATCATCATCGCATAAAATCAGTCGCAAGTCAGCCCACGAATTATGGAGCATTTACATTTTAAGTATGTCACATTAAAAAGGATGATGCCTATGCTGAATAATTAATAGGACATATATGGCGACAATTGTAATTGTACCGTTTGGATGGTATAATGGCAGTAGTTTTGAAGGATAAGGATCAGAATAGATTGTGGCAGAGTGATAATGTAGTACTGCGAATTTTATAAATATGTCAGGAGATGATAAATTATTGCTTAATTTTAGAAAAAAGAGGATGAAAGCATTTACACAGGAAATAGAAAAAGTTATTAAACAGGATATTGAATCAGGTATTATTTGCCGCTATTGTGGTAATAAAATTTCTGGAAACGTATATTTTTGTCCTAAATGCGGAGCCAAAAGCGAAATCCGGGTGGAGGAAGAGCGTAGGTTTCAGGAGACGAGTTTTACAATTGATTCACAGGAAATATTTATCCGAGTTATGGAACACAGTACAGGTCAGAAGTTATATGGCTGTATCTTTCACCATCCATTAAATACAGCGTGGACGACACCTCACAGTCATCCTGTTGATAGTCTGCATATTGTTTTTAATGGAAAAATTTCCGAAACAAAAAATACATATACTGATAATGGCCAGGGGATAACTGTTTATCTGATAAATCTGAAAGCATCACAAAATATTTTTAAACAGGAAAATGTTGTAGAGGTAAAAGTAAACAGTAAAGTATGCGGTTTTCTGCCAATATTGGATGCTTCCGAGTGGTGGGAATTTATTTTCTCTCACAAACCGATTAATCCGAAACAATATTTAAGTGGGTACACACGTCAATGCGGTAACGAATATGTGAAAGAAGCCTGTCATTAAACTTTATGAACAAAGCGACAGGGTTATGGAATTGTAATTGCGATAAATGGATGATATAATGGCAACTAAAAGCAAGCCGGTTGATTATGGGGGGGTATTTAAATAATGCTGGAATTAAAAACAGTTATTTTGGAGTGTAAAGATATTAAAAGACTGGTATCTTTTTACTCAAACTTTTTAGAGTGGAATATAGTATTTGAAGAAGAAGGCTTTGTACGGATACAATCTCCCGTTACGGGTGTTGGTATCGCATTCCAATATGATGAAGATTATATTCCGCCGGTATGGCCCTCTCAAGTCGGCCAACAACAAATGATGGCTCATATAGATTTTGGTGTAGCAACAAAATCAGAACTGGAAGAGATGGTTCAAAAAGCTTTAAACCTGGGAGCAACGATTGCAGATTGTCAATATGGTGATGGTGCGTGGTTAACAATGTTAGACCCGGCCGGACATCCTTTTTGTATTGTAATCTGGGAGTGATAACTTCCAGTTGAATTCCCGCCATCTGCATGCCTCACTTCGCGGTATATTTGACCCGAATTCAGGTTACATAGCCCGCTATGCGCCCTTCATTCGGGCCAAATCTCCCACAAAGTGGAACGCACAGCTGATGAAAAGTATTTTTAAAACACGCTCTAGAAGATCGGAGGAACTTCTATGACAGAAACTTTACGAGAAGGCGTCACCACCGGCACCTGCGCCGCCGGAGCCGCGCTGGCCAGCGTGATGTGGCAATTACAGGGCGCGTGTCCGGACCGTGTGAGAATAGACACTCCGGCCGGCCGGACGCTTTATCTGGATATATGCCCGCTGGAGCCCTATACATGTGGTGTGATCAAGGATGCCGGTGATGACCCGGATGTAACAGATGGATGTATGGTGACGGTATATGTAGAAATAGGTGCGGATGAGGCTTGCGGTACGGAAGAAATAGCATTTAAAGCGGGGGAAGGCGTCGGAACGGTCACCTGCGCAGGCTTAAAGCTTTCCGTGGGAGAGCCGGCCATCAATCCTGTGCCAAGACAGATGATCTCGACTGCTATTGCGCCGCTTCTTAAAGGACGTAGCGCTTGCGTGACGATCTCCATTCCGGGGGGCGAGACATTGGCAAAGAAAACCTTTAACGAGCGTGTTGGCGTTATGGGCGGGTTGTCAGTCCTGGGAACGAGCGGAATTGTCCGGCCCATGAGCGAGGAGGCCGTGAAGGAATCTCTTGTTTTGGAAATGAATGTGCGTCTTTGTCAGGGCGTGGATCGGATCGCGTTCGTTCTGGGCGTAGCCGGAGAAAAAGCGGTGAAGCAGCAGTTTGGCGGAGATATCTGCTGTATACAGATCAGCAATTACATCGGTTTTATGCTGGATGAGGCTGTAAAACTTGGAGTTTGCCGGGTGCTGGTGGCCGGGTTTGCCGGGAAGCTGGTGAAGGTGGCCGCGGATATTATGAATACCCACAGCCATGTGGCGGATGGCCGCCGGGAAACACTGTGCACCTTTGCAGCGCTTGCTGGCGCTTCAACGCAGGTCGTCCGTGAAATCTACGATTGCAAAACCGTACAGGGCGCTATTGAAATCATTGACCGGAATGGTTTGAACGAAATATGGCCCCGCATTGCAGAAACTGCGGCGCAAAAATGTATGCTGCGGACAGGCAATGCGGTGGAGGTGGCCATGGTTTTAATGGATAAGGATCAAAGGATATTGGGGCAGAGTGATAATGTAAACAATGTTCTGTGAATTTAATGTGATTGCAGCTTCCGATTGTGGTATGATATAATCATAAAGCCTGTTAAAGATCAGGCGCCGGGGAAGGGATGAGGACGTATGATTTATATAACCGGAGACACGCATGGGCGCTTTGAGCGGGTGGATGCGTTTTGCGGGCGTTTTGAAACCAGCCGTGAGGATATATTGATTATACTTGGGGATGCCGGGATAAATTTTAGCGGTGAGCAGCAGGACCGGATAAAAAAGGAATTTTTACAAGGTCTGCCGATTACACTGTTTTGTATTCACGGAAACCATGAGCAAAGACCGGGTACCATTGACACGTACAGACAGAAGCTGTGGCGTGGCGGAACAGTGTATTATGAGGAAATGTACCCGGACCTGTTGTTTGCAAAGGATGGAGAAGTGTTTGATTTTGACGGAAAGCAGACGATTGTCATGGGTGGGGCGTACAGTGTTGATAAAATGGTACGGCTCATCTATGGTTTTGGATGGTGGCCGGATGAACAGCCCTCGGAGGCGATTAAAGCCTATGTGGAGCAAAAGCTTGATGCCCTGGGCTGGAAGATCGATGTGGTACTGAGCCATACAACACCTCTGAAATATGAGCCGGTGGAGATGTTTCTGACGGGCATTGACGAGAGCCGGGTCGATAAATCTACGGAAAAATGGCTGGATGGGATTGAGGAACGGCTGGATTATGATAAGTGGTACTGTGGGCATTATCACACAGAGAAGAAGGTTGACAGGTTGGAGATCATGTTTGAAAATTTTGATATGTTTTGTGATGGAATGTACGATAAATTAGACGATGAAATTTAAACGTTGAGGAACCGTTCGGGGGAACTGAGCTGTTCCATCGTTGGAGGATTTTTATGAATATATTGACAATCGCCGGCTGCGGTCCGGGGAGTGATACATTTGTGTTGCCAAAAGCACGGCAGGCCATAGAAAAGGCCGGGTATGTGTTTGCAGATAAGCGTTATGTGCACCTTGTGAAGCATGAACGGATGGAGATTTTTGGAAAAGTCATGGACACCGTGGCGCGCATTGGCGCAAAGCTGGAAGAATGTGATGTGACAGTGATCGTTTCAGGTGATCCGCTTTTTTATAGCCTGACCAAAACGATTCGCAAAGCGTTGCCGGATGTGGAAATGAAAATTATTCCCGGCATCGGTTCGCTGCAATATCTGGCGGCCTGCTGTAACAAAACCACGGAAAATGCGGCTTTTTTCAGTGCCCATGGACGGACACTGGACGCTGGTGAGCTGACCCGCGATGTGAAAAATTATGACGGTGTTTACCTGCTTTGTGATAAAAATAATCACCCTGGATATATTGCCAGACTGCTTGTTTCCGGCGGACTGGGGGATGCGTTGATGTATGTGGGCAGCCGTTTAAGCTATGAGGACGAGGCGATCATTCATGGAACAGCGGACGAGCTTTGTAATCGTTCGTTTGATGCGCTCTGCGTTGTTGCGGTATTTTATGGAGGCGCTGCTGCGAGGATTGACGGAACATCGGGAAATGATGCTGATGCCGGTACACCTGGGGCGGCCTGTGCATTGGGATGCGCCACTGATACCGGTGCACTTTTAAATGATAGGGATTTTATTCGGGATAAAGTTCCAATGACACGGGAGGAAGTGCGCTGGGCAATTCTTGGAAAGCTGAGACTTCAGGACGGCGATGTGATGTGGGATATCGGCGCCGGCACCGGCTCTGTCACTATGGAATGTGCCCGTATGCTTACGCTGCTGGGAGCTGCATCCAATCAAAATGCGCAGTCGGATTCTGTTCCTCAAAAATCTATGCAAACAGAGTCTGTTTCTTCAACGCTTATACCGACTGGCCAGGTCTATGCGGTTGAGCGCAATGCTGCCGCTGTCGGATTGATTGAGAAGAATAAAGAAAGATTTAATCTTAATAATGTCCATATTATTCAGGGTGACGCTCTGGAATGCGTAAAATCTTTGCCGAAGCCGGATTGCGTGTTTATCGGCGGCTCCGGCCGCGAATTAAAGGAATTGCTGGGCTATATCCGCGGGCTGGGCAGTCATATCCGGGTCATAACGGCCTGTGTCACTATGGAGACGATTGCCGAGGCATTGACGTTTTATGATGATATATGGGCCAATGTGGATATGATCCAGATAAATATTGGCCGGGGGAAAGCACTTGGGAGCTATCATGTGATGGATGGTTCGCATCCGGTGACGTTGTTTTATGGGGAAACACTTTAATTATTTTGTCGCAATGTATATAGAAATGGAGTATCTATGGATAATACGAATTTACAGGCATTACTTGAAGGCCGCGATACCCGGGCCAATCTCATAGCTATCCGCCAGCAGCTAAAGGATGGAGCGGACGGCGGCAATTTATGCAGTGAGCTGCTGGAGCATACGGATTTTTTGTGCGGTCTGATGGGTGCGGAGGATGCCAAAATACGCAAAAACGCGGCGCTGATCCTTGGTGAGATCGGCGCGCAGAAGGCCATGGACGCCCTGTGCCAGGCCTATGTTTCCGAAAATACATTATTTGTGCGCCCGGCATATCTGGAGGCTATGGGGCAGTTGGATTATCGCAGCGCGGTGCCGGTACTTACGCAGCGCATGGAGATTATTGACCGGATGGTTATGGCGCCGGAGGAGAAAAAACATCTGACGCAGGAACGCCACCTGCTGGCGGAGCTTGTTGATCTTGTATCCGGCAATGGTGGGCATACGTTTCGTGACAAGGCGGCTCCATCCAAGGTGATCCTCACAGTCCGCCGTGGCCGGGAGGATATTTTATATGATGAGATTGTCCGGAAGCTTCCGGGGATCACGCCTGTGAAAATGGCGGGGGGCGTCAGCCTTGCGGTGAAACGGCCGTCGGTATTGCTGCGGCTGCGCACATTTTCCGGAATGCTTTTTTGCTTTTGCAGGGAAAACGGTTTTCCAAAAGACGGGGAAGTATTGGCTGGCGCCGTTGTGGATGCCGGGATTTTATCCTATCTAAATGCGCGGCATGAGGGCGAGGGCTCCTGGCGGTTTCGGATTGATGTACATACCCGGGATGACGCAAAGCAGAAGGCGGCGCTGGCCAAGAGGATGGCTGCCGGACTGGAAGGCCTGGGCCATGGCCGTTTTGTCAATTCAGTGTCAGATTATGAGATTGAATTTGTACTGATGGAGGGCAGAGATGGCCGTGTATTTGTCTATTTGAAGCTGCATACCATGGACGATACGCGTTTTGATTATCGGAAAAATTTTGTGGCTGCATCCATGAATCCGGTGACTGCCGCTCAGGTGATTGCCTGCGCCCTGCCATATTTTAAAGAAAATGCCAATGTTCTGGACCCGTTTTGCGGCGTGGGTACGCTGCTGATCGAGCGGAAGCTCCAGAGCGAGGGGCTGCGCGCGTTGTACGGTGTGGACATTTACGGCAAGGCCATTGAGGGCGGCAGAGAAAATGCCCGGCTGGCGGGAATCCCTGTGAATTTTATTCAGAGAGATTTTTTTGATTTTACCCATGAATACCTGTTTGATGAAATAATTACCGATATGCCCGATAAATTTGATACACAGGAGAAAAAAGAACAGTTTTATTTGGAATTTTTTAATAAATGCCGGGAGCATTTAAGCGATGGCGGCCGGCTGTTTATCTATTGTGATGACGCGGCGCTGATCCGGCGTGTATGCCGGCGTTACCCGGAATATTCCATACTGTTTTCTGTAACATTGTCGGAAAAAACAAAAACGGGAGTTTTTATTTTGGAAATCCAAAAAAATTACAAATAACAGGTGTCGATAAATGGTAAAATTTTATGTAACTATTCCGAATACGGCGCTTCGCCGAGACGAAGCGGAAGTGGGGGAACTGTTACGTAATAATGTGAAAAGGAGTCCACAAATGTCTGGAATACTGTATGGTGTCGGCGTGGGGCCGGGCGACCCTAAGCTGCTGACGTTAAAAGCGAAAGAGGTCCTGGAAGGGGTGTCTGTGATCGCTGTGCCGGTGAAGAAATCCGGCGAGGAAAGTACGGCTTTAAATATAATAAAACCCGTGGTGAATGTGGCACATAAGGAGCTTGTGGAGCTGGAATTTCCCATGGAACATTCACATACGGCCATGGAAAACAGTCACTCGGCTGCGGCCGCGCGGCTGCGCGGTCTGCTGGATGAGGGAAAGGATGTGGCCCTGATCACTTTGGGAGACGTGTCCATTTACAGCACCTGTACCTATGTTCTGAAAAAAATACGGGCTGCGGGCTATGAAACGCAGATCATCCCGGGAATCCCATCCTTTTGCGCCGGCGCCGCATTGGCCGGCATTTCCCTTGCGGAAGGGCATGAAAATCTGGCGGTGATATCCTCGATCCGGGGGCAGGCGGCCGTGGAGAAGGTTTTGGATGATTTTGATAATGTGGTGATGATGAAGGCCGGCCGGCAGATGCCGATGATTACCGGCGTCCTTGAAAGCCGGGAGCTTTTGGAGAGTGCAACGGTGCTCAGCAACGCCGGGATGCCCGGGCAGTATATCGGGCCTCCAGATACCAGTCGGGATTATGGTTACTTTACAACACTTGTAGTGAAAAAAGGCGGGAAAAAGGAATGATTCATTTTATCGGTGCAGGCCCCGGAGATCCGGAGCTTTTAACAGTGAAAGGAAAACGTCTCATCGATGGGGCGGATGTGATTATATATGCGGGCTCCCTTGTTAATGAGAAGGTGCTGGATGGCCGCAGGCCCTCGGCAAAGGTTTATAACAGTGCGTATATGAACCTTGAGGAGGTGCTTAAGGTTATGGAGGAGAGTGCAAAGGCAGGTCTTGATGTGGCTCGTGTGCATACCGGTGATCCTTCGATTTTTGGCGCGATCCGGGAGCAGATGGACGCACTGGATGCGCTTGGGCTGGATTATGAAGTCATTCCCGGTGTCAGCTCATTTCTCGGCGTGGCTGCCAGTCTGAAAAAGGAATATACGCTGCCCGGAGTGAGCCAGACGGTGATCCTTACCCGTATGGAGGGGCGGACGCCTGTTCCTGAAAAGGAAAAGCTGGCGGATCTGGCTAAGCATCAGGCGACCATGATCATCTTTTTGAGTGTGGGTATGATTGATGAGCTGGCGAAGACGCTCATTCCGGCTTACGGCGAAAATGTTCCGGCGGCGGTGGTCTACAAGGCCACCTGGGAAGATGAAAAGATTGTCCGCGGCACGCTGGCGGATATTGCGGTAAAGGTGCGGGAGGCCGGGATTACAAAAACCGCGCTGACTGTGGTTGGGAATTTCCTCGGCAGCGATTACGAGCTTTCAAAGCTTTATGATAAAACATTTACTACGGAATTTCGGGAAGGCAGGCCGTGAAAACTACGGATAGATCGATGAAGCTTATTTATTTTGCGCTGACAAAAAGTGCCGGGGCACTGGCAGAAAAGTTGTGCCGGGCCTGCCCGGGGGATATCGTGACGCGGGAAACGTTGACGGCGTTGGCGGCGCGGGAAAGCTCGGAAGTGATCCCGTTCCGGGAAACCATGGACCTGACAAAATCCGGGAAATCCCGGGAACCCATGGACATGGCAGAGGCTGGGAAATCCATGGACATAGCAAAGGCCGGGATTTCCTCGGGATGCGGCAGCTTTGCCGATGCAGTGTCTGATGCGTGGGGGAAGTATGACGGAATGGTTTTTATTATGGCCTCCGGCATTGTGGTGCGGACCATAGCCCCGCTTTTAAAGTCCAAAACAAGTGATCCGGCGGTGGTGGTCATGGATGCTGGCGGGCGTTTTGCAGTCAGTCTTTTATCCGGGCATTTGGGCGGCGCCAATGCATTGGCGAAGGCACTTGCCCACGTGTGCGGTGGCCAAGCGGTCATTACAACCGGAACCGATGTGGCACATACGCTGGCCTTTGACGTGCTGGCAAAAGCGAACCAGTGCCTAATTGAGAATATTAAAGACATGAAATATATCAGTAGTGCTATGATCGAGCGGGAGCCGGTGGATGTTTACTGTACCTGCCCCGCAGAATTTCGGTGGCCGGATAACGTGCGGGTTTATACTACTGCCGACGATCAAAAGGCTGGCGTCGACCAAAGGAATGTTGCCGATCAAAATGCCGCAGCCGGCCAGACGGATGCCGCCAATCGAAATGTCGCTGCCAGTCAAACGGCTGCCGTCGGCGAACGGATCGCCGCCAGTGAAGTTGCGTCCAGCCGCCAGAATACAACTGCCCATGTAGCCGTAGTCATCGGACACCGGTTTGAAATCGAAGTGCCTGAAATGGCCTACGATAAAGTCCTTTATCTGAGTCCGAAAGATTTATGTGTCGGTATCGGTTGTAAAAAAAATATACCTCCGCAGATGCTGGAGGATGCTTTTGTGCACTTTCTGGAATTAAATAAGATTTGTTCCGGTGAGGTGGCCGGGCTGGCGACCATTGCCCTGAAAAAGGATGAACCGGCGATTTTGAAATTGTCGGAAAAATACGGGCTGCCTTTATACATCATTGAGGATGAAGCCATAAAGGCGCTGGAAAGTGCCGGGGCTGTACAGGTCAGCGCATTTGTGAAAAAGACGACTGGCGTAGGCGCTGTGTCTGAGGGAAGTGCGCTGGCGCTGGCGCAAAAGCTGGAGGATAACGGGAAATCGACAGCCGGAACGCTGGCGGCGGCCGAAAATATGGCTGGGGCTGCGGCGCCCGGCAGGGCGGTCCTGATCTGCCCAAAAACAAAATACGACGGAATTACTTTTGCACTTGCACAATGCTGCCATGATCTGGTGGCGGGCGAGGACTACATTTAACCGGCGTCAGGCACGTTTCGAACTCAGGGCGGGCGCGTAAAAGAAAGGTTGAATCTACAAATGAGTATACAATTGATCAGCATCAGTCATAAAACGGCGTCTCTGCATATCCGTGAGCGTTTCGCTTTTAATGAGGAGGCGCAGGCCGAAATACTGGAACGGCTGTTTGCCCACGACGACATTAAAGAGTGTGTGATCGTGGCCACCTGCAACCGGACCGAGGTATATACATGGTGCCCGGATGATACCCGGGAGAGGGAAATTTATGAATACGCACAGACGGTGCTGCTGCGCAGTGCGGGTATTGAGACGTGTGCTGATATTGGCAATATATTCCGTTTTTTCGGCGGCCGAAAGGCGATTTCCCATCTGTTTAATGTGGCCTGCGGGCTGGATTCCATGGTGATCGGTGAGGATCAGATTCTGGGCCAGGTGAAAAATGCCCACCGGCTGGCCATGGAACTGCGTTTTTGCGGAACATATCTCAATACGCTGTTCCGCTACGCGGTGACGGCGGCGAAAAAGGTGAAAACGGATACGGAGCTGTCCAAAACCCCGGTGTCCACGGCGACTATCTGTATTAAGGCTGCTGAAGAATATCTGGGCGGTCTGGAAGGAAAGCGCGTGATGATCATCGGCTCCAGCGGTAAAATCGGAGGTATTGTCCTGAAAAATCTGCTGGCGGATTACAGGGCGAAGCTGTATGTGACGACCCGGGATAAGTCCGCCGGAGATGGGCACCCTGTGTCCTGGACCCACGGCAGGGATAATGTGGACTATATGCTGATTCCCTATGACCGGCGCTATGAGTATCTTCCAGCCATGGATGCGGTGATCAGCGCCACATCCAGCCCTCATTATACGCTGACCTATGATTCCGTGGCCAGAGTATTGGCTGGAGAAAGTGACGCGGCAGCGGCGCGCCGCCGGGCGTTTATGGACCTGGCCGTGCCGCTGGATATTGAAAGCCGTATCGGCAGTCTGCCGGGCGTTATGTGCAGTAATATCGATGATTTTGGCCAGACGGCCAGGGAAAATAACGACCGCAAGCTGGCGGAGGCGGCCCAGGCAAAGCTGATCCTGGAGGATTATAAAACAGCGTTTGAAAAATGGATGATCTTTCAAAATTCTCTGGAAAAGATGCGCCGCACGGAAGCGCTCATCCTGGAGGACATTGAGAAAAAGGATGCAAAAAGAGCGCTGGATAAATTCTTTTTCCGGGTGCGGGAAACTGCCACACCGGAGCAGCTGGAAGTGTTTATGCAGTGCCTTGAACCGGATAAATGGTAACAGAATCGTTCAGATGAGCGGGATGTTACATGGTAAAGTAACCGTTCAGAGGAGTCGGATGTTATATGCTAACAGCCGCTTTAGACGGCAACGATGATTGGCAGGAAGGATAAATTATGGCAAAATTATATGTGGTTGGTTTTGGCCCGGGCGGCTATGATCATATGACCCACCGGGCAGCCCAGGTCATTGAAGGGGCCGATGTGGTTACGGGCTATACAACTTATGTGGAAATGCTGAAGGGCATTTTCCCGGATAAAAACTATTTGAGCACACCGATGAAAAAAGAGGTGGACCGCTGCCGTATGGCGATTGAGGAAGCTATGAAGGGGCAGGAGGTGGCCATGGTCAGCAGCGGTGACAGTGGTATTTATGGCATGGCCGGGATCGTTCTCCAGATGGTGGAGGAAATGCAGGCGAAGATCGAGGTGGAGATCGTGCCGGGAGTGACGGCGGCCAGCGCGGCAGCTTCCATTCTTGGGGCTCCGCTGATGCACGATTTTGCAGTGATCAGTCTCAGCGATCTTATGACGCCCCTGGATAAAATCATGCACCGGGTGGAATGCGCGGCAATGGCGGATTTTGTAATATGCCTGTACAATCCTAAAAGCAAAAAGCGGGCGGATTATGTGGAAAAGGCGGCCGCTCTTGTGGCAAAGCATCAGGGAATGGATGTGCCGGCGGGGATTGTCCGCAATGCCGGAAGACCGGATGAGCATATGGAAATAACAACTGTCGGGGAATTAAAGACGGCGGATATCGATATGTTTTCCATTGTCATTATCGGAAACTCCCAGACATATGTAAAGGATGGGCGGATGATCACGCCCAGAGGCTATACGATTTAGTATTGCGCTGGAGCTTGCGGGAATGAAGTTTCAAAGTAACAGTTCGGCCCCTCCGAACGGTTACGTTTCAAATACGCTATGGCGCGACAGGAGGTTATCATGGCTGGATTTCCCATGTTTGTAAGCTTAAAAGGCAGACGCTGCCTTGTTTTTGGCGGCGGCCATGTGGCTTATCGGAAAATATGCACACTGCTCAAATTTGACGGCGATGTATGGGTCTGCGCCCGGCAGATGGGTGCGTCGGTAGCAAAGCTTGCCGATGAGGGCCGGATTTTTGGAACAGATGGCTGTATTTTACGGGCGGATGGCTGCGCTGATGTGGATACACTTTTAGATGGGGTGTTTCTTGTCGTCTGTGCTACGGATGATGCTGATTTTAATCACCAGGTGGCCCTGCGCTGCCGGGCACGGAATATTCCGGTGAACTGCGCCACGGGAAACGAGGACTCTACCTTTATATTTCCGGCGGTGATCGTCAGGGAGGATATAACGGTGGGGATCAGTACAGATGGATGTGCGCCGGCATTGTCCAGACACATCCGACAGGAGCTGGAGGCGGCGCTTCCGGATTGGTATGGAAGCCTGGCGAAACGTCTGGCTGTTTTAAGACAGAGGCTGCGTGAGCTTTGTGACAATGCTCAGGCGCGCGGACAGATCATGGGAGAATTGACGGAATACGGCCTTGACCATGAGGGGGATATTCCGGATAGTGTTTTTAAAGCTATTATAGGGCCACGGTAACCGTTCAGACAGATCTGTGCATTTACTGTGCAGACCGTACGAAACGATTGGGGACGATGGAATCCGACAGAGATAGAGGAGAGGTCTTAAATGATGAAAACAATCCGGGTAGGCACCCGAAAAAGCCTGTTGGCGTTAGTTCAGACGCAGCTTGTGACGGATAAAATCCGGGAGCTCTTTCCCGATATAAATATAGAACTGGTAACGATGAGCACAAAGGGCGACGAACGGCTGGATAAGTCTTTGGCCAGCTTTGGCGGTAAGGGTGTTTTTACTAAGGAGCTGGAGGAAGGGCTGTTATCCGGCGCCATTGATATTGCCGTACACAGCGCCAAGGATATGCCTATGGAGCTGCCGGAAGGGCTAACGATCGGCGCTGTGCCGGGGCGGGCGGACGTACATGATCTGCTTGTGGTCCGCAAAAATGACGGGCGAATCGCTGCGGATGAACGTGCCATTAAAGGTGCGGATGTTTTGTCCGGGCTCCCGGAGGGCTTTCGGATCGGTACCGGGAGCCTGCGGCGGGAGTTGCAGCTTTTGGACGTGAATTCCGGTCTGTGCGTGGCCCCGATCCGGGGAAATGTACAGACGCGGTTAAATAAGCTGGCGGATGGCGGTTATGATGGGATCATTCTTGCAAAAGCCGGTATTACCCGGCTGATGCAGTACCGCCACGAAGCGGATACATTTGATTACCAGCGATTTTCATATTATGAACTGGATACCGATGTTATGCTGCCTGCGGCCGGCCAGGGCATACTGGCGGTGGAAGCGCGGGCGGGCGCAGGATGCGCTGGCACAGCCGGAGTCAGCAGTAAATCTACCGGAACAACGGGGCAGGCTGGCGTTGCTGGGGCGCGTGGGCAATGCGCGGTTGATGATGCCGGGACGGATGTGCGGCACATGGAAGATTCGGATATAAATGCGGTGCTGGCCGCGATCAACGACGAAAATGCGCAGATCATGCTGGCGGCCGAGCGGGCGTTTTTGAACGCGATCGGCGGTAGCTGCAACGCGCCGGCAGCGGCATTGTCACAGCTCCATGGATCAAAGATCACTATGACTGCCATGTTTGCGCCGGATGGCGCGGGGGCGAAAAAGCTGACACAACGGCAGGATGTATCCTGTGCGGCCCGGCTGGGAGCTGATCTGGCCCGGTTGCTGCTGGAGCGTGGCTAAAACGTGGTTGAACCGTGGCTGAACCGTGGCTGAGCCAGGTGGAACACGAATACAGCTTTGCATAAGTTTGGCGGCAATGGCCGTAGAATGGAGTTTTTATGAAACAGGGAAAAGTATATTTAATCGGTGCCGGTCCGGGAGATGCGGGCCTGATCACTGTCCGGGGGCTGCAATGCTTAAGGCAGGCGCAGGTTGTTATTTATGACAATCTGGCTGGCGCCTCCCTTCTTAATGAGGTGTCGCCGTCGGCCCGGCTGATCTACGCGGGAAAGCGGGCGGGCAGCCATTACCTGAAGCAGGAGGAAACAAATACGCTTATTGTCCGGTATGCTCTGGAAGGAAAAACGGTAGCCCGGTTAAAGGGCGGCGATCCGTTCATATTTGGACGGGGCGGTGAGGAAGGGCTGGCGCTTTGCCAAAACGGCATAGATTTTGAAGTGGTTCCGGGGATTTCCTCATCCTATGCGGTGGCTGCTTATCAGGGAATTCCGGTGACCCATCGGACGATGGCCTCTTCTTTTCATGTGATCACGGGCCATGAGGACGCAAAAAAGCAGGAATCGGTTTTGGATTATGCCACTCTGGCAAAGGAGGAGGGCACGCTGGTGTTTCTTATGGGGCTTAAAAACCTGCCAAATATCTGCGCCCAGCTCATTGCCCATGGTAAAAATCCTCAGACACCGGCCGCGGTAATGCAGTCGGGCACGACGGCCCGGCAGAAAATGGCTGTGGGAACACTGGAAACCATTGAGGCGCTTGTTAAGGAAAAAGGCATACAGACACCGGCCATAACGCTTATAGGCGATGTGGTGAAGCTGCATGATTCGCTGGAGTGGTATTCTAAAAAGCCATTGGCCGGAAAAAGTGTCCTGTTGACAGCTACAAAGCCCATGGCCGATGCTATGGCCGAAAAGCTCAATGACCTTGGGGCGCAGCCGGTCACGTTGTCGCTGATACATACAGCGCCTATTTTGGACGCGGCGGTGGAGAAGGCTTTTGACCAGTTGGCGTCGTATAACTGGATCGTGTTTACAAGTAAAAATGGCGTGGAGCTGTTTTTTGACGGCTTAAAAGCCCGGCGTATGGATGTGCGGCGGCTGGCCCATGTGAAATTCGCGGTCATCGGTGACGGTACGGCAAAGGCACTGGAGGCCCACCATATATTCAGTGATTTTATGCCCACGCATTTTTCCAGCCAGGATATGGCGCAAACGTGGGTGCCCGGCCTGGAATCCGGTCAGCGGGTGCTGCTGCTGCGGGCCAGGGAGGCGTCTAAGGCGTTGGATCAGGCGCTGGATGCGGCGGGGATCGATTATGATGCCGTAGCTCTTTATGAGACGCTCTATGATGAGCGCAAAGCGGATGAGCTTGTGCGGACCCTGCCCTTAGTGGATGCTGTGACCTTTTGCAGTGCTTCCGCAGTGCGGGCGTTCTGCCAGATGGCTGTATCGGACGAAGCACTTTCATTGGCCGATTATCTTGAAAAACTAAAGGTCCAGGTGATCTGTATTGGACCGGTGACGGAAAGTGCGGCCCGGCAGCATGGTTTAAAGGTTGCAAAAACCGCAAAGACTTATAATATTGACGGAATTATCGAATGCATTAAATAGGAGTCGCGCTGAAATAGGAGTCGCGCTGATGCGCGAGCAGGTCAACGATTTCCTTCGGAAATCCCTGACAAGAGAAGCACGAGCAGGTCATCAATTTTGCGGGCAAAATTGGTGACAATAATAAAATAGGAGATGAAAATATCATGGAGATGATACGAAGACCGAGACGGCTGCGCGCCACAAAGGCGATCCGGGATCTGGTTCACGAAAACGATGTGCGCGTATCGGATTTAATTTACCCGGTATTTGTTGTGGAGGGGGAAAATATCAAAGAAGAAATCCCTTCCATGCCGGGAATATATCACTATTCGTTGGACACTTTTAAAGTGCATTTAGACGAGGTGTACGGCCTGGGCGTGCGCTCCATCATCTTTTTTGGGGTACCGGACCACAAGGATGAGGTGGGCAGCGGGGCCTACGCGATGGACGGCATTGTGCAAAGGGCGCTGCGGCTGACAAAGGCGGCGTATCCCGAAATGA
This sequence comes from Lachnospiraceae bacterium, assembly GCA_902363555.1. GTDB lineage: Bacteria > Bacillota > Clostridia > Lachnospirales > Lachnospiraceae > Catenibacillus. Next base: position 429,855 of record CABJAM010000006.1, read on the forward strand.
TCTGCATTGCCGATATATGTCTGTGCGAATACACAAGTCATGGACATTGCGGACTTATTTCCGGTGATAAGATTTTAAATGATCCTACGCTGGAGCTTCTGTCCAGGGCGGCTGTGAGCTGCGCCAAATCCGGCGCGGATATTGTGGCGCCGTCAGATATGATGGATGGACGCATCGGCCATATGCGCCATGCGCTGGATACTGCCGGTTGTGAGGACACACTGATCATGGCGTACAGCATTAAGTATGCGTCCGCTTACTACGGACCGTTCCGTGAGGCTGCGGACAGCGCTCCGGCCTTTGGCGACCGCCGCTCGTATCAGATGGATTGGCGCAATAAAAATGAGGCGCTGATCGAAGCCGGCCTGGATGTGGAGGAGGGCGCGGATATCCTTATGGTAAAGCCGGCGCTTGCTTATCTGGATATGGTGAAGCTTATTAGCGATGAATTTCCATTGCCGCTTTGTACATACAGTGTCAGCGGCGAATATTCCATGATGAAGGCGGCGGCCCTCAATGGCTGGATCAACGAGAAGGCTGTGGTTATGGAGAGCATGACGGCCATGAAGCGGGCGGGCGCCAATATGATCATTACCTATTATGCGCCGGATATTGCCCGGTGGCTGAGGGAGGATGCCTGATATGTTAAAGGATACGAAAAGTAAGGAAATATTTGAGCATGCCTGTGAGGTGATGCCCGGCGGCGTCAATTCTCCGGTGAGGGCTTACCGGGCGGTGGGGCTGACGCCCCGGTTTATCGATCACGCCAGGGGCTCTAAAATCTATGATGTGGATGGCAATGAATATATCGATTATATCGGTTCCTGGGGACCGATGATCCTGGGCCATGCCCGGCGGGAGGTGGTGGACGCAGTCTGCCGCGCTGCCGAAAGGGGTACAAGCTACGGAGCGCCCACCCTGGCCGAGGTGGAGCTGGCGGAAATGATCATCGAAGCAGTGCCCTGCGCCGATATGGTCCGCCTTGTAAATTCGGGTACGGAAGCGGTGATGAGCGCGGTGCGTGCAGCCAGAGGTTATACGGGCCGGGAGCTGATCGTTAAGTTTGAGGGCTGCTATCACGGCCATTCCGACGGACTGCTTGTAAAAGCCGGTTCCGGTCTGCTGACGGAAAATGTACCGGATTCTGCCGGTGTGCCTGCGGCTTTTGCGGCCAGTACATTGACGGCCAATTATAATGATGAGGACAGTGTTCGGGATATTTTTGAAGCCTGTGGAAATAAGATCGCGGCCCTTATTGTAGAGCCGGTGGCCGCCAACATGGGCGTCGTACCGCCAAAACTGGGATTTTTACAGTTTTTAAGGAAGATCACAAGAGACTATGGCACCGTGCTCATATTTGATGAGGTCATTACAGGATTTCGCCTGTCCTACGGCGGAGCTTCCCAGTATTACGGCGTGACGCCGGATATGGCAACCCTGGGCAAAATCATTGGCGGCGGGATGCCATTGGCCGCCTACTGCGGTAAAAAAGAAATCATGTCCATGGTTTCGCCCACCGGCCCGGTTTATCAGGCGGGAACTCTGTCCGGCAATCCGGCGGCTGTGGCTGCGGGCCTTGCTACGCTGAAGCTCTTAAAGGCCAATCCATCGGTCTATGCGGCCATTGATCAAAAGGGCGCCGGACTGGCGGATGCATTGACCACGGCGATTGAAAAATACCATATCCCGGCAACTCTCAACCGGGTGGGCTCGCTGCTGTCCGTATTTTTTACGGACCAGACGGTGGAGACTTACGCCGATGTGACCACGACAGATCTGGAGCTGTTTAAGCGGTATTTTGCAAAAATGCTGGATCAGGGGATTTATATCGCTCCATCCCAATTTGAAGCGGTTTTTGTGGGCGCGGAGCACAGTGATGCGGATCTGGCGGCTACGAAAAAAGCCATTAATAAAGCGATGATGGAGCTTTCTGCGGAAGGTTTATAATAACAGTTTGGAAAGGTTTGCGCACTTACTGCGCAGACGGTGCCACGGTTACGATTTATAAGAAAGGACAGTGAAGGGATTGATCGACGGGATTGTCATTGCCGGAACTACGGAGGGGCGGGAGGTTGTGGAAGCCTTAAACCGCCAGGGATTAAAGCTGGCGGTCACTGTGGCTACGTCGCTTGGCCGGCAGGTTTTGGATCATGTGACCGGCATGGAGCATACGGCTGTGTTTGAAGGGCGGCGGGATGTGGATGGCTTTCGCGCGCTGTTTGAGCGTCTGCTGCCGCGGTTTGTCGTGGACGCCAGTCATCCCTTTGCTGTGGAGGTGAGCCGGACGGTGAAGGATGTGTGCCAGTCTATGGATATCGGATATGTCCGTTATCTGCGGACAGATGGCGATGCGTCCGGAGATGCGTTCACGGCAGGTTTTCGCCGGATCTACGCGGAGGATGCCGTCCAAGCCGCTGGTATTCTCCGGGAGTTTCCGGGAAATATTTTGCTGACCACCGGGGCGAATACGGCGGGCATCTATCTGTCGGAAATCCCTGATTTTAATGACCGGTGCTATATCCGGGTGCTGGATACGGAGCCCTCTGTTGGCGCATGCCTGACTGCGGGGGTGGTAAAAAGTCATATCATTGCCGCATACCCGCCCTTTTCCTGCGCGGATAATCTGGCCCTGCTTAAACGCTATGATATTCAGGCGCTTGTTACAAAGGACAGCGGTGAGGCTGGCGGACTTCCGGAAAAGCTTGAGAGTGCAAGGCTTATGGGGATTCCTGTGATTCTTATCCGCAGGCCTGTTCAGGGTGACGGTGTGGGCTCCATTGAAGAATTAAAAGCGCTGATGATCAAACGGGGGTGGATGGATGAGCCATAGCAGAGTAATGTTTGCCGGAACGAACAGCGGCTGCGGAAAAACGACGGTGACCTGTGCTGTGATGAAGGCGCTGTGTGATCAGGGCGTGCAGGTCGTGCCCTTTAAATGCGGACCGGATTATATCGACCCTATGTTTCATACGCATATCACCGGCAGGACTTCCACCAATCTGGATTCCTATTTTCTGGATGGAAATGATCTGCGGTGGCTAATGGATAAACATATGTCCGCCGGAAATGCGGATATTTCTGCGGCCTGGCGGGAGCCGGAGGGTTCCATGGCCTGGCGGAAGCCGGATGGCATAATAAGCGTTCCAGCCCAGGGCGCGCCAAAAAGCGTGGGCATTGTGGAAGGCGTCATGGGTCTTTTTGACGGTATCGGACTGACCGCGGAGGCCAGCAGTTTTGAAGTGGCCCGTTTGACGAAAACGCCAGTCATCCTCGTGGTCAATGCCCGCGGGATGGCATTGTCATTGATCGCACTGCTTTCCGGGTTTAAGGCCTATGCCGCGGAACTTGGAGCACAGGAGCTTATTCGGGGCGTTATCCTCAATCATGTGGGCGCGGGGATGTATCATTATTTTAAAGATGCCGTTTATGAACAGACCGGGCTGGAGGTCGTGGGATATTTTGAAGATCAGGCCGTGGGCGCTTTGGAAAGCCGGCATCTGGGACTGATAACGGCGGCTGAGATCGATGACCTGGATGAGCGTATGACGATGCTTTCACAGGCGGCCGTCACTTCCATAAAGCTGGATCGTGTGATGGCTATCGCGGACAGTGCGCCGCCGCTGGCGTATGAAATGCCTGAATTTGCCGCATTGGTGCCGGAGAATATATCCGCCCAGTTACGCCTCCAGAGCTGCCGTGATGTTGAATTTGCCGCATTGACGCCAAAGGATATATCGCCGCGGCCTGTGCGTCTGGCTCTGGCAAGAGATAAGGCTTTTTGCTTCTATTATGAAGAAAACCTCTCTTTTCTAAAGCAGCTTGGGGTGGAGCTTGTGCCCTTTAGTCCGCTGACGGACCGGGCGCTGCCGGAAAATATATCCGGTCTGTACCTGGGCGGCGGCTATCCGGAACTGTTTGCCGGGGAGCTGTGCCAGAATACGGACATGCTCCGGTCGATCAGGGCGGCTGCGTTTTCGGGAATGCCGCTGATAGCAGAATGTGGCGGCTTTATGTATCTTCACGAGCAGATGGATGGTTATCCCATGGCCGGAGTTATCCGCGGCACCTGCCGTATGACGAAAACGCTTGGACCCTTTGGCTATGTCCGTCTGGATTCGGAGCAGTCGGATATTTTTGGCGGCCCGGGCTTTAAAATGCGCGGGCATGAGTTTCATTATTCGGCGTCGGATCATTGTGGCGACTGCTACCTTGTATCTAAAAGAAATGGAAAAAGCTGGCGTGAGGTTTTTGCGGATAACGTGATGTATGCCGGATATCCCCATGTTTATTTTTATTCCAATCCACAGGCTGGCGTCAATTTTGTAAAGGCGATGCATGATTACGAGTAACAGTTCAGACAGGTATGCGCATTTACTGCGCATACCTTTACGAAGCGTTACAAAGGAGAAATCGATGATTTTATATAAACTTACGATTGGATATATACTGGATTTACTTTTTGGCGACCCGTACTGGCTTTATCATCCCATCCGTGTGATCGGTAAGATCATTTCAGTGGGTGAAAAGCTGCTGAGAAAGTTATTTCCAAAGACCGACCGGGGCGAGCTGGCAGCCGGCGGTGTTCTGGCGGTGGTCACGGTGGGCTTGAGTTTTTTTATCAGTTTTTTTATATTGAAGGTGTGCGCCCGCATTCATCCGGTTTTGGCCTTTGTGGTGGAGACGTTTTGGATTTACCAGATCCTGGCCGGGAAATGTCTGCAAACAGAAGCTATGAAGGTATATCGCGCTCTTGATGAAAATAATCTGCCCAAGGCCCGCCGGATGATTTCCTATCTGGTCGGAAGGGATACAAAAAAGCTGGATTCGTCGGAGGTTATAAAGGCGACAGTGGAAACTGTGGCGGAAAATACAACGGACGGTGTGATCGCGCCGATTCTATTTATTGCCATCGGGGGCGCGCCCCTGGGCTTTGCCTACAAAGCGGTGAATACGCTGGATTCCATGGTCGGCTATAAAAATGATAAATACCGGATGTTTGGCCGGATTTCCGCCCGGCTGGACGATGTGGTAAATTTTATTCCCGCCCGGATTTCAGGGCTTTTGATGGTGGTGGGCGCGGCTTTGTGCGGGTATGACGGCCGTGGGGCTTTTAAAATATTTGCCAGGGACCGCAAAAAGCATTTAAGTCCCAACAGCGCTCAGACGGAGAGTGCCTGTGCCGGTGCGCTGGGCATCTGCTTGGGCGGAACCCACGATTATTTTGGCAAGCCTGTGGAAAAGCCCACTATCGGGGATGAGCAGTGCGCCATTGCCCCGGTACATATAAAGGACGCCTGCCTGCTCATGTCCATCACGTCTGTGCTGGCGGTATTTCTTTTAAATATGGTGCGGTTTGCACTGGTAATAATAAAGTGGTGACACGGGAAGAACTATTCGTAACAGGTTCGGTCCGTCGGAGCTGTTACAACTGTTAAAGGAGTTATAATCGGATGATGCTTCATGGAGGAGACATATACAGCGTTTATGCGAACGGAAAAGCGGCGCCGGGAGCGCTTTTGGATTTCAGCGCCAATATAAGCCCGCTGGGGATTCCGGATGGGGTAAGGAACCGGATGATCGGGGAGCTGGAAAATGCCCGTCATTACCCGGACCCCAATTACCGCCGCCTTAAAGGCGCTATTGCTGCAAAGCTGGACGGCGGCCAGGAGGCTTCGATCACCCCGGATATGATCTGCTGCGGCAATGGCGCGGCGGATGTTATTTACCGGCTTGTGCTGGCGCGGCGGCCGAAAACAGCTCTGCTGGCGGCGCCAACCTTTGCGGAATATGAGGAAGCGCTGCGGCTTGTGGACACCCGGATCTCATTCTATAACTGTCCGGCCGATACATTGTCCATTGAAGCGGATATCCTGGATTTGATCGTTCCGGAACTGGATATCATGTTTTTATGCAATCCCAATAATCCTACCGGACTGCTCACAGATAGCGTTCTTTTGGACCAGATCATTGAGAAAACAAAGGCCTGCGGTGTGTTTCTCGTCGTCGATGAATGTTTTCTGGATTTTTGCGAAGATGAACATTTAAAGACCGTTGTCAGAAAGTTATCACAAAATAGACACATCCTTGTATTAAAATCATTTACAAAAATGTTTGCAATCCCGGGGGTGCGGCTTGGGTATGGTGTATGCGCCGATACTCAGCTCATCCGGCGCATGGAACGCTGCGGTCAGTCCTGGCCTGTGAGTACCCTTGCGGAATCAGCCGGGCTTGCGGCACTTTTGGAGGACACTTATAAAATAAAGGTGCGCGACTATATCCGGCAGGAGCGGGCGTTTCTTTCCGCCGGGTTTCAGGCACTTGGAATCCGGTATTTTGAGAGCCAGGCCAATTATATGCTTTTGCACATGGCGCCGGAAATACATCTGTACGACCGGCTGCTGGAGATGGGCATCCTCATCCGGCGCTGCGGTAATTACAGAAATCTGGATGAGAGCTATTACCGTGTTGCCGTCAATTCCCATGAGGATAACGTGCGCCTGCTTAAAGCGCTGGAGGTAACCGTTCGGCCTTTTTAAACGGTACTACTTGAGCGCGTGTGAAAATTCGATCCGGCCATGCTTCACCCAGGCGTCGCATGGCTGTATCGTTACGACATAAAGGAGATGTGTGATGTTGAAATTAATATCCTGGAACGTAAACGGTCTGAGGGCTGTTATTGGAAAAGGCTTTACTGAAATATTTGAAGAACTGGATGCAGATATTTTCTGCCTTCAGGAGACAAAACTGCAGGCTGGCCAGGTGGAAATGAATTTCCCCGGCTATGAGCAGTACTGGAACTATGCGGTCAAAAAGGGTTACTCGGGCACCGCGGTATTTACCCGCATCAAGCCTGTGAATGTGACCTATGGCATCGGCATTGAGGCGCATGACCAGGAGGGCCGTGTGATCACGCTGGAATTTGAAAAGTTTTTCCTTGTGAATGTGTACACGCCCAATGCACAGGATAAGCTGGCCCGCATCGACTACCGGATGCAGTGGGAGGACGACTTTCATGCATATTTAAAGACGCTGGAGGAGACAAAGCCGGTAATCATGTGCGGCGACCTGAATGTGGCCAATGAGGAAATCGACCTTAAAAATCCTAAGACAAACCGGATGAACGCCGGATTTTCCGACCAGGAGCGCGGGAAAATAAAAGCACTGCTGGCGGATGGCTTTGTGGATACGTTCCGTTTCTTTTATCCGGATAAGACCGGCGCCTATTCCTGGTGGTCCTACCGTTTTAACGCCAGAAAGAATAATGCCGGATGGCGTATCGACTATTTTATCGTATCCGAAGCATTGAAAAACCGGCTGCGCCATGCGGACATTTTAAGCCATATTTATGGCTCGGATCATTGTCCGGTGGAGCTGGGAATCGAAATCTAAAGCGATTGTGCACGACTGTTTGCGTCGCTGTTCGGCGATTTTGAACGGCGGCATTAAATTTGACAAAAGGGGAGATTTACTTTGGCGAAGGCAATTATGGTACAGGGAACGATGTCCAATTCCGGAAAAAGCTTTATCACTGCTGGTCTGTGCCGTATTTTTAAGCAGGATGGGTATCGGGTAGCTCCGTTTAAATCCCAGAATATGGCATTAAATTCCTATATCACCGAGGACGGGCTGGAAATTGGCCGGGCTCAGGCCATGCAGGCTCAGGCGGCGGGAGTAAAGCCCACCACGGACATGAATCCCATTCTTTTAAAGCCCACCAGCAATGTAGGTTCCCAGGTCATAGTAGGCGGCGAGATCATGGGAAATATGAAGGCTATGGATTATTATGCCAATAAGACGGCGCTGATCCCGGAGGTGATGAAGGCGTATGAGCGGCTGGACCGGGAATACGATGTGATCGTTATTGAGGGCGCCGGTTCACCGGCGGAAATAAATCTCAAGGACAATGACATCGTGAATATGGGGATGGCTAAGATGGCAAATGCTCCGGTGCTCCTTGTGGGCGATATTGACCGGGGAGGCGTATTTGCATCTCTGTACGGTACTGTAAAGCTGCTGGACCCGGATGAGCAGGCGATGATCAAAGGGCTTGTGATCAATAAATTCCGCGGGGATGTGGACATATTAAAGCCAGGCCTGACGATGATCGAGGAGCTGACTGGTATACCTGTGGTGGGCGTGGTGCCTATGGAATTTGTGGACATTGACGATGAGGACAGTTTGTCGGACCGTCTGGAGCAGACCTCTGTTCTTGGCGGCGTGGATGTGGCTGTGATTCGTCTGCCCCATATTTCTAATTTCACTGATTTTTCCACCCTGGAGCGGATGGATGGCGTATCCTTGAGATATGTAAAAAATAAAGCGATGCTTGGAAGCCCGGATCTGATCGTGCTCCCGGGCACAAAAAATACGATGGATGATCTGGCCTGGCTGCGTCAATGCGGCCTTGAAGGAGCCATTTTGCGCTGCCATGAGGCCGGAGTACCCGTTGTGGGCATCTGCGGCGGCTTTCAGATGCTGGGGGAACTGCTTGAGGACCCGTTTTGCGTGGAGCATGGGGGTGTCATGCGCGGTATGGGGCTGTTGAATACAAAGACTGTTTTTGAGGAGGCTAAAACCCGGACCCAGATCAAGGGGCAGGTGATTTCAGCCGATGGCGTATTTTCGGCAATGGAGGGCATGGCGGTGACCGGCTATGAAATCCACATGGGGATCACTAAAAACCTGGGCGAGTGTCAGCCGATGATCCTGCTTGAGGACGGCCGCACCGATGCTCTGGCCAATGCATCGTTTTCTGTATTTGGTTCGTATTTACACGGTCTATTTGACGCACCGGAGGTGGTGCGCGCTCTGGTTAGAAAAATTATGGAGAGTAAAGGACTTGAGGCTGTTACGATCATGGATATGGACAGCTACCGTGAAAGCCAGTACGATAAGCTGGCTGATCTGGTCCGGCACTCACTGGATATGGATAAAATTTATGAGATTTTAGGCTGATATGGAGGTTAAGGATGGAAAAGGGCTGTGTGCATATCTATCATGGCGACGGTAAAGGAAAGACGACCTGCGGCATGGGCCTGTGTGTCCGCGCTGTGGGCGCTGGATTGAAAGTAATGATCTACCAGTTTCTGAAGGATAATTCTTCCAATGAGCGTAAAATACTTGGTAATATACCGAATATTACACTGGTAGATGGCGAAGAAGATGTTAAATTTACATTCCATATGACGGATGCTGAAAAAGCCCAATGTGCCTGCAGGTGCAGTGAGGTTTTTGAAAGTGTGACACGGCGTGCCATAGAAGAAAATTACGATGTCTTATTTCTCGATGAGCTGCTGCATTTGATCAATAAAAAAATGATCGACGAGGATCGGGTAGTGGATTTTCTGGAACAGCGGCCGTATGGTATGGAGGTTATTATGACGGGTTACTATCCATCCGAAAGATTGAAGGGAATGGCTGACTATGTGTCGCATATTGTTAAAGAAAAACATCCCTTTGATAAGCATTTGGCGGCCAGAGAAGGTATTGAAAGGTGAGTAGAAATGTTAGAGGATATACAATTTGTTAAACCGGAGGATATAGAAAACCGTAGTATGGCTATAATAACAGAGGAGTTGAACGGACGCACATGGCCGGAACCGGAATTTTCTATTGTAAAGCGTTGTATCCATACATCCGCGGATTTTGACTATGCCGATCATATTTATTTTTCGGACAATGCAGCAGCTTTGGGCGTCCGGCTTATCCAAAGCGGTGTTTCCATCATTACCGATACACAGATGGCGGCGGCTGGGATTAATAAAAAGCGCCTGGAGGCGTTTGGCGGGAAGGTTTATTGCTTTATGGCGGATAAAGATGTGGCCGATGAAGCAAGGGCGCGGGGCATTACCCGGGCGGCTGTATGTATGGAAAGGGGCGCTGCCATTGCCGGACCTAAAATATTTGCTGTGGGCAACGCGCCCACTGCGCTGATCCGCCTGTATGAGCTGATGGAGGAAGGGCGGGTGAAGCCGGAGCTTATTCTGGGTGTGCCGGTGGGCTTTGTTAACGTGGTGGAATCGAAGGAACTGATCATTCGTTCCGATGCTCCGTGTATTGTGGCGCGGGGGCGTAAAGGCGGAAGCAATATTGCCGCCACGATTTGTAATGCATTGATTTATCAGTGTAAATAGGATATAATTAGCGTTAGCGGTAACTTTAGAACAGTTACCGCTAACGGACTGTTGGTATTACAGTTAGTGTGAAAGGAAGCGGAATATAATGGCAAAAATTGATATTATTTCAGGATTTTTAGGTGCCGGTAAAACGACACTCATCAAAAAGCTGTTAAAAGAAGTATTTGCAGGTGAGCAGGTTGTTCTGATCGAAAACGAATTTGGTGAGATCGGTATTGACGGCGGATTTTTAAAGGAAGCAGGGATCCAGATCACGGAGATGAACTCCGGCTGTATCTGCTGCTCTTTAGTTGGTGATTTTGGAACGGCATTAAAGGATGTGGTGGCTCAGTACCATCCGGACCGGATTTTGATCGAGCCATCCGGTGTAGGCAAGCTGTCGGATGTGATCAAGGCTGTTCAGAATGTGGCTGATGACGCCGGGCTTACAATGAACAGTTTTACGGCGGTTGTGGATGCCAAGAAATGCAAAGTGTTTATTAAAAACTTCGGCGAATTTTTTGTTAATCAGATTGAATATGCGAAAACGATCATTTTGAGCCGTACTCAGGATGTAAAGCAGGACAAGCTGGAAGAGTGCGTGCATATGATCCGTGAGCACAATGATAAGGCGGCTCTGATAACGACGCCCTGGGATGAGCTGAGCGGCCGTCAGATCCTGGACGCTATGGAGCAGAAGCATTCTCTTGAGGATGAGCTGTTGGAAGCGGCGCGGGTATGCCCGGACTGCGGTCATGTCCATGAGCATGGCGAGCACGGCCATGACGAGCACTGCGACCATGATCACGACGGCCACGGCGAGCATTGCGACCATGATCACGAGCACAGCCACGGCGAGCACTGCGACCATGATCACGAGCACGATCACGGCCATCATCATAATCACGAGCATGAGGAGCACGGCCACGACGGGCATCACGAGCATCAGCACGATCACGAGGCACACGACCACGACGGAAGCTGCTCCTGCGGCCACGACCATCATAACGACCATGACCATGGTCACGATCACCATCACGGTCATCATCATGCGGATGAAGTATTTACAAGCTGGGGAACAGAGACGGCTCATCGCTATTCCAGAGCTGAGATGACCGATATTTTGGAAGCTCTCAGTGCTTCTTCTGAGACTTATGGTACAGTGCTGCGAGCGAAAGGTATGGTTTATGGCACAGAAGGCGGCTGGATCTATTTCGACCTTGTTCCGGGAGAATACGAGATCCGCGAGGGTGCGGCTCAGTATACCGGCCAGATCTGTGTTATCGGTTCAGAAATTAAAGAAGATCGTTTAAAAGAACTATTTCATGTTTAGAAGGAAGTGACACTTATGAAAATGCCGGTATTTGTAGTGACGGGCTTTCTGGATGCGGGAAAGACGACCTTTCTGACGGAGATTCTTCAGGAGGAGGGCTTTTCCGAGGAGGATAAGACGTTACTGATCCTCTGTGAGGAGGGCGAGATGGAATACGATGAAAAATCCCTGGCAGCTATGGATATTGATATAGTTACCGTGGATTCCCGGGAAGATTTTACGCCCCAGTTTCTTGAGGATTGTGCCAAATTTTATCGACCGGAATGTATTTTCATCGAATATAACGGCATGTGGAAGGTGGAGGAGCTGCTGAACATGCCGCTGCCAAAAAACTGGTTTATCAATCAGATCGTGACCGTTGTGGACGGCTCCACCTTTGATGTGTACATTAATAATATGCGCTCACTGATGATGGATATTTTTTCACGCTCGGAAATGGTCATTTTTAACCGGTGTGATCCGGATATGCCTTTAAACAGCTATCGGCGCAGCATCAAGGCGGTGAACCGGCGGGCGCAGGTGATTTTTGAAAATGAAAATGGCGAAATGATCCCTCTGGAGATTGATGAAATGCCGTTTGACCTCAATGCGGACGTTATTGAGATCGAAGATGAGGATTTCGGGCTCTGGTATATTGACGCCATGGATAATAAAGAAAAGTACGACGGTAAGACGGTGCAGTTTACCGGCCGTGCTTTTAAGGGAAAGGATTTTCCCGACGGTTATTTTGTGCCCGGACGTCACGCTATGACGTGCTGTGCGGATGATATCCGTTTTATAGGCTTTGTATGTAAAACAAAGCACGGTGATGAGATTAAAAATAACCGGTGGATCAAAGTGACGGCAACGGTGAAGTATGAATATTTCCCGGCGTATCACGGCGAAGGCCCTGTGCTCTATCTCAAGCGTGCGGTTTCTGCCGCAAAGCCAGAGGATGAGCTTGTTTATTTTAATTAAATTATGTAGGATTGGAAGGTAGCTGCAATGGCGGATTACCAGATTATCTCCGATGGTTCCTGCGACTTGGGAACCGATCGGACGACCCGGCTAAATATTGGTGTTGTTCCTTTTTATATATCCTTTGACGGCAAACAGTTTTATAAAGAGATTGAGGAAATGGATGTGCGCAGCTTCTATAATCACATGGTGGAATATCCAAAAGTATTTCCTTCAACCTCCCTGCCGTCCATACAGGATTATGTGGACGCTTTTGTGTTGGAGGCGTCAAAGGGGAAGGATATTATTTGTCTTTGCCTGACTTCAAAATTCAGTGGTTCTTATAATTCGGCGTGCAATGCGGCGGCTATTGTCCGGGAAAAATACTCCGACGTGCGCATCGCTGTGGTAGATACGACGCTGGCCACGGCTCTACAGGGGCTTCTTGTTATGGAGGCGGCCCGGATGCGTGACAGCCGTGTGTCGTTTGATGCGGCCCTGGACAAGATTCAGAAGATGAAGGTTACTGGCCGAATATTTTTTTCTGTGGGCAGTATGGATTATCTGGTCCATGGCGGGCGCGTGGGGAAGCTCAAGGGGCTGGCCGCGTCTACGCTTGGGATTAAGCCGCTGATCTGTTTAAAGAACGGAGAAATTTACCCGGATGGACTGACCCGCAGCCGAAAAAAGGCATTTTTACGGATTATTGATCAGGCGACCCACTATTTTAAGGATAACCGGGAAAATCCGGATGAGTATGCGCTGGCTGTGGGCTATGGTTATGATTTTGAGGAATGTGTCCGGTTTAAGGAACAGCTTGTGGATAGCCTTAAAACTTATTCCGGGGTTAAGGATATCGAAATTTATCAGATCGGCGCCACGATCGGGGTGCATACCGGGCCTTATCCGTTGGGGATGGGGCTGGTGAAGCGGTATGAATTTGTTTGAATGAAGCGGCTGCCGCCCACCGTCAATCCGCCAGGGCACGCCGCTGCGCTCCGTCTCCGGAACCTGACCATCAAGGCACTTCTGTGCTCCGTCTCCGGCACCTGACGGCAGGCCGCGCCGAGCTCTGGCTCCGGTACCGACACCTGCCGTCAAGGTACGGTTATAACAGCGGTTTCGCCATTTAAGAAGGTCTAGGAAGCTAGGGATTTGCTAAGGGCAATCTGGTGAAAAGGTTGGGGGAGTATTCTTTTTTGGGGTTCCGTTCTTATACCTTTTCTCCAGATTAACGCAAATGCCTGCCTTCCAAGTCCTTCTAATATGGCTGCAATGCTGTTTTAACCGTACCTTGACGGCAGGTGTCGGTACCGGAGCCGGAGCGTGGCTTGACCTGACGGCAGGTGCCGGAACCGGAGCACAGAAGTGCCTTGATGATCAGGTATTGGAGCCGGAGCGCAGCGGCGTGCCCTGGCAGATTGACGGTGGGCGGTGGAGTGAGGTAGCGGCCGTGGGAGTATTTTGCTAAAGTTATTTTGAAAGTGTAATGCAATTTTGGAATAAGTATGGTACAATGTAATAAAATATGATATTACAGGAGAGAGGATTCGATGAGACGAATTGCGTTGATGGTGCTGCGTCTTTTCTACTATGTTCCGGGCTGGTATTATCGCATCTGCAAAATTGCCCGGGATGAAAATTATGAAAGATACAGTGAGATGGACCGTTACAGGTTTTTACAGCGCCTGACCATAAAGGCGAACCGCGCGGGGCGGGTTACTGTAAAGTGTTACGGCCACGAAAATCTTCCGAAGACGAATGGCTTTGTTGTATTTCCAAATCACCAGGGGATGTTTGACGGGCTGGTGTTTTTGGAGACATTGGAACGACCGTTTTCTATTATTATGAAAAAAGAAGTAAAGAACTGGTTTCTTGTCAAAAAGATACGCCTGATACTTAATGCAAAGCTGATGGACCGTGAGGATCTGCGCCAGTCGGTCACTGTGATCCGTGAGGTGACCAATGAAGTGAAGCAGGGCCGCAACTTTGTGATTTTTGCGGAGGGCACCCGAAGCCGCAATGGCAATGAGATCCTGGAGTTTAAAGGCGGTGCTTTTAAAAGCGCCATGAACGCCAGAGCACCGATCGTACCTGCGGCGCTGATCGACTGTTTTAAAGGCTTTGATACCCATTCAGCCCAAAAGCTGACCGTACAGGTTCATTATTTGAAACCGTTATATTACGACGATTATAAAGGTCTTAAAAGCCATGAGATCGCCCGGATCGTGGAGGAGAGGATACGGGAAGCCATAAAGTCGGCCCCGGTGCAGATACAGGAGTGATAAATCGTGTATAGGATTAATCTTCAGCAAATAGAATACTTTTTAGCAGTGGCGGATAAGCTGAATTTTACTGAGGCAGCAAAATCGCTGTACATTTCGCAGCCCTCGCTGAGCAAGCAGATCGGATTGCTGGAGGAGGAACTGGGTTTTCATCTGTTTCTTCGCAATAAGCGGATGGTCAAGCTGACACCGGCCGGTGAGGTGTTGACGAAGCGGTGGAAGCATCTGATCACAGAACTGGAGATTTCCGTGGAGGAGGCTGTGAAAGCCAATGCTTCCTATGAAGGAGAGATCAAGGTCGGCATGATCAACACGATGGTGGTGCAGCGGTATATTGAACCGATCTTTTCCTGTTTTTCAGCAAAATATCCTCAGATGATGCTGTCCTTTGAAAGCTACAGCTTTAAGGAACTGAGAGAAAAGCTGCTGGGCGGTGATCTGGATATTATTTTCACTTTTTATTTTGATTTTGATTTTCAGCTTAATGAAGATATTGAATGGAAGCGGGTGGAGGAGATGCGTCTCTGCCTTGTGGTGCCCAAGTCCAATCCATTGTCACAGCGGGATGACCTGACGCTGGCGGATGTGAAAAATGAACCGTTTATTTTAATCTCGCCCAATGATTCGCCCAGCGGGGTCAACCGGATCATTGATCTGTGCCGTACTTACGGCTTTCAGCCCAATGTGAAAAAATATGTGCCAAATATCAGCTCTTTGGCCTTTTCCATCGCCAACGGCAACGGTATTGCCATCCACAGTGACAGAGATCTGTTTGATGCGGATGACCGGCTGCGTTTTTATCCCATACCGGACCGTGCCAACGATTCTGATCTGATCGCTGTGTGGCGGAAGAAAAACGATACCCAGGGGCTAAAAGCCATCATTGAGGAGATCGATGCCTATCGGAGCGGGCAGCGTGGAACGTCCGGCGCGCCTTCATAAATTGAATACATTTCTGCAATGCGCATATAATTTACAAATTTAAAGGCCTGCCGTATGATCCGGCAGGCCTTTTCCCGTGGTTGTTGTTAGAATATGCTTCGATAAAACCTTAAAAACTGTTGTTATAGGACGAGACCAACGATAAGGAAGCCGACCACAACGATGACGCCGGTCAACAGAAGATCGATGATACAGTATCCCATAATATCGCGGGCGCCCAGTCCTGCGATACCAAGTGCCGGTAATGCCCAGAACGGCTGAAGCATGTTCGTCCATGCATCACCCCATGCAATACCCATGGCTGTCAGCGCCGGATCTACACCCAGAGCCTGGCCGGCTGGCATCATAATCGGCCCCTGTACGGTCCACTGTCCGCCGCCGGACGGTACAAAGAAGTTTACAACACCTGCACTTAAGAATGTCCATAACGGGAAGGTCACCTTGTTGGAGATGGCAACAAAACCGTTACTGATAATACCTGCCAGGGAAGCGCCGGTTTCCGGATTCGCGCCGGTCATCATGCCCATGATACCTGCATAGAACGGGAACTGCAAAAGCACGCCGCCTGCGCCCTTGACTGCATCGGTAATAGCGTTCACGTAGGCGATGGGGGTCTTATGGCAGAGTACACCAAGAACAAGGAAGATAAGATTTACCAGGTTCAGGTCAAGACCACCGATGCCGCCGTCTATAAGTTTCTTTACTATATAAATAGCGCCCAGGATAACGACGATAAATGCCATAATTCTGCTGTTTTCAAGCTTCTGAGCCGGAGTTTTATTCTCTGGCTTTACGATTTTTGCTTCAATGAGCAGCTTTGGATCAATGGCAACAACCTTATCCTTGGTCGGATGCATTTTCGCATTGACGATGGGCATTAAAATCAAAATAACAAGGCAGATCAGTATGTTCCACACGGAAAAGACGGTCCTGTTTAAAGAAACCACGTTCTCAGCGGAGGCGATAATATTACCGGTTTCCTTTGGAAGTGATTCTGACCAGGATGCAAGCTTTAACGGGATGGAACCGGAAAGTCCGGCGTGCCATACAACGAAACCGGAATAAGCGGAAGCGATTAACAGACGGTAGTCAACCCCTTTCACCTGCTTGGCAATTTCCTTTGCAAAAATAGCGCCAACAACCAAACCAAAGCCCCAGTTTAACCAGCATGCCAGTGTGGAAATCAATGTTACGAAAATAATTGACTGGAATGGAGTTTTTGGGATGGAGGCCAGTTTTTTCAGGCCCTTCTGAATGATCGGTGCATTGGCCATGGCTGTACCAAGTACGAGTACAAGAGCCATCTGCATGGCGAAGGAAAGTAATCCCCAGACACCGTCGCCCCAGAACGTAAGTACCTGCATAAAGCTGCCGTGTACGAACAGGTCGGCGATGAATACAACGACTGTCAGGATGATACAGAAGATAAATGGATCTGGCAGGAAGCGTTGTACAAGATTTACACAACCGTTTGTAAATTTTTTAAACATACTCTAAAATCCTCCCTTATTTTGTTATAGTATTAACAAACAACCATATTTATTATATAATTTTTTATAAAAAATTTATATATGGAATAATTGTAAAAATTATGATATATTGAACTAGGGTGAAATATTATGGAGAATTATACAACATTCGTGTACAGTGATGAAAAAATAAAGATTTTACCGCTGTATATCGAGGCTGCCATGACGGAATTTATTGATAAAAATTCATGCTTTGAGACGGTGGCGGAGCACTATGCATTTATCTGCTGCGAGCAGGGGGAGGTCTGGGTCGAATCGGACGGAAAATGTATTAAATTAACGCAGGAAAGCGGACTGCTCACGATAAAAGGAAAAAAATACAGATATTTGACTGAAAATTCTGGCTGTAAATTGAAAATTATCACGTATGACGGCAGCGGTGTGCCGCAGATCATCGCCTATTTTTCCCTCACCGATGCGGAAACTTTTGCAGTGGATCTGCCTCATTTTGAGCTGGATTTTGACCATATCAGCTTCAATGTGCGGATGAAATACGGCTTTCGTGCGGCACTTATTTTTCAGCAGATCATCTATGATATTTTTAATTCAGGCATGGGGAAAAAGGCCGGGAAAAATATGGAGATATTGAACAAATATATTATGGAAAATTATTGTTCAAGTCTTGACATTCAAACACTGGCCGATGTGTATGGCACAAGCGTCAGCTACCTGTGCCGGGAGTTCAAGGCTAAATACAATATGAGCCCCATCGCCTATGTGAACAATCTCAGGGTGGAGAAGGCCAGAAAGATGCTGGTCACCAGCCGGAAAAAGGTGGCGGATATCGCCGTGGCATGTGGGTTTATCAATACGGAATATTTCTGCTATGTCTTTAAAAAGTATGAGCACTGTACGCCGCTGCAATATCGAAATAACCGGAGCCAGCTCAGTGATGTCCGGACAGAGGAACGGCGCGTCCGGCAGGGCACAGCCGGTGTGGCAGATTAAACGCATACCACAGGATATGGCGGCAGATTATACGTATACCCGCAGGATGTGGCGGCGGATTAACTGAAGTGGAATTTGTAAGGTCTAATAACGATTTGGAAAAACTGTAATAACAATATTGAATTAAACTTGATAAAATAATAACTTTTGAGCATAACAGTAATGAAAATAATGTATTGGATTTATACATAATAAACAAGTATAATAAGAATAAGCAGTTATCTAAGTAAATTTTAACAAGTTACTGGAAATTCGCCCGGGAAACGTATTTTCTCAGGGCATACCTGAAAGGGTTAGCAAATATTTTATTACATGGAGGTATTTTTTATGAAGACAATGGAAACTGAAATCGTTGTTGTTGCTGCCGGTCCTGCCGGTTTATGCGCTGCTGTTCAGGCGGCCGAAGACGGCTCTAAGGTTATTGTTCTTGAAAAATCCCCGGTTCCCGGCGGAGCCGCCAATATGGGTATGGGACCTTTAGGTATCGGTACAAAGTACCAGAAAGACCAGATGGTCGATATCACTGTTGAAAAAGCATTTAACATGTTTATGGAATATACACATTATCAGGCAGACGCCCGCCTGGTACGCCGTTACTTTGAGATGTCCGGAGAGACGATCGAATGGCTGGAGGATATGGGCGTGCGCTTTGCCGGCGCTTTCCGTTATTTCCCAAAATCTGAGCAGACATGGCATATTTGTATGACTGATCAGGGCTTTGGCCGCGGCGCCGCTTCATACATGGTAAAAGCGCTAATGACCCGTGCTGCTGAGCTGGGCGTGGAAGTATTACTGGAGACACCGGGCACTGGCCTTGTGATGGAAGATGGCAAGCTGGCAGCGGTTATGGCCAAAGATAAGACCGGCGAGGAGATCCGCATCAATTGTAAAGCAGCCATTGTGGCTACCGGCGGCGCTGGCGATAATCCAAAGGTGATCAAGGATGAGACCGGTTTTGAATACGGTGTGAATATGTTCAACTTTGCCATTCCGGGCCTTAAAGGCGATGGTATCCGTATGCTCCGCGAAGTTGGCGGTATGCCCACACAGATGCGCATGGAGATGATCACCTTCCTTCCCCAGTCCAACGAGCTTGATCCGTCCATCCCGTGTATTTTCAATCAGCCAAACTTAATGGTCAACAAGCTGGGCAAGCGTTTTATGAATGAAGAGGAGATGCAGAACACTACCTTTACCGGAAATGCCATCTCCAGACAGAAGGAAATGATGGGCTTTGTCATTTTCGACACGGCTACCTTAAAGGGATATAAGAAGAATGGCCCGGATGTGGTCAGCTTCGTACATAATCCGGATAATCTGGATAATTTTGACGATGTGGTACAGCATGCTGTTGAAAATAATAACACCGACCTTTTCTATGCAGATACGCTGGAAGAGATCGCTGAGTGGTGCGGCATCGAAGATATGGATGCATTCCTGGATACAGTGGATGAATATAACGATATGTGCGACTCCGTGGATACGGAATTTTTCAAGAAGCGTGAATATATGAAGCCGGTCGTAAAGGCTCCGTTTTATGTGGCACGCATCCGTCCGGGCGCATATGGTACACTGGGCGGCGTAAAGATGAACGAAAACTGCGAGGTTCTGGATAAAGAGTTCCATGCGATTCCAGGTGTGTTCGTAGCCGGCACCGATGCCTGCAACATCTATGACGACAGCTATATGTTCCTGCTGCCGGGCAATACCATGGGCTTTGCCGTAAATACCGGACGTATCGCCGGTATGAGCGCTGCTGAGTATGTACAGGACGCAGAGTAAACGATCGCTTATTGTCTCTGAACCGTAAAAATTGTTTTCCAAATATTGGACGGTTTTATTGGATTTGTCGGATATTTGACGCAAAACACCGATTTTGTTACACTGTTTCAGATTGTGTAATTGCGGTGTCCTGGTGTCAATGCTATAATTAAAAATAGTAAGCGGCCAGGATACGCCCGCCAACTATTCGATTTTAAAGGGCTTTTCACGGATATTTGAGCCAGTGGAAAGCCCTTATTAATACAAAGGAGTGAATACATTGGACAAGATAAAATTTACCATTGACCAGCGGGAAGTTTATGCCGAGCCGGGGCAGACCATATTGGAGGCCGCCCTTGCCGCAGGTATTTATATTCCCCATATCTGCAGCCATGACAATCTCCATCCGTCAGGCTCCTGCCGTCTGTGTGCTGTGGAGATCGAAGGCCGTGACGGCGTGATCGCCTCCTGTACAACCAAGGCTGAGGAGGGCATGAAGGTGACCATCCATGGGGATAAGGCTGAAAAAGTGCGCAAGCTTTCCCTGGAATTGATGTTCACACCCCATCCGGAGGAGTGTGTGGGATGTCCGAAATATTTAAAATGCCAGCTTCAGGCACTTTCCCAGTACGTAGGTATTTCCGGCAGTGGTGTGCGTCACCGTGCCAATAACATTGCTGCGGATAACCGCAATAAGCTCATGCTCCACGAAATGTACCGCTGTGTGCTCTGCGGCCGCTGTGTGCGTGTCTGCGAGGAGGTCCGCGGTGTGGGCGCACTGGCCTTTAAGAAGGTGAACGGCCAACTGAGAGTTGTTGTCAATGGCGATACACTGGAGGATGCCGGCTGTCGTTTCTGCGGCGCCTGTGTGGAGGTATGTCCGACCGGCTCCATCCGTGACCAGCTTGGTGTTTTTGATGCGGACAAGCCCCGTAAGGAATCCCTTGTTCCATGCTCCGTCGGCTGTCCGGCGGGGATCGATATCCCCAAATATATCCGCTTCTTAAAAGAGGGCAATTACACCGCAGCCGCTGAGGTGGTCCGTGAAAAAGCGCCGCTGCCGAAAATCCTCGGTTATATTTGCAGCCATTTTTGCGAGCTGGAATGTAAGCGGAGATTTATCAATGAGGCCGTGTCCATCCGCAATATTAAGCGTTATGCCTGTGAGCACGCCGGTGATGACTGGAAATCCAAAGGCTTTATGAAGGAAGCCACCGGCAAACGTGTCGCTGTGGTCGGCGCCGGTCCGGCTGGTCTGACCGCTGCTTATTATCTGAAAAAGCTTGGCCACGACGTGACCATTTTTGAAGAAAAGCCATTTGCCGGAGGAACGCCCCGGTTTGGTATCCCTGAATACCGTCTGCCAAGAGAGATCATTGAGGAAGAGGTAAATGAGATCCGGGCCATCGGTGTGGAGATTCAATTAAATACAAAAGTAAATTCTGTGAATGAGCTTAAAGACCAGGGCTATGACGCTGTATTTGTAGCTGCCGGAACCCATAAGGGCACAAAGCTGCCAATCGAGGGCAACGACCTTGAGGATGTGCTTGTGAACGTGGATTTCCTCCGCGCCGCATCCCTGCATGAGGAAATCAAGCTGGGTGAGCGCGTTGTTGTTCTCGGCGGCGGTAACGTAGCCTGTGACTGCGCCGGTGTGGCCCGCCGTCTGGGCGCTGCCGAAGTCCATATGGCCTGTCTGGAAAGCCGGGAGACGATGCCGGCTGCTGCCGATGAGCTGGCCGAGGTGGAAAAGGATGGCGTTCATGTACATCCGGCACAGACATTTAACAAGATCCTTTCCGAAAACGGCAAGGTTTCCGGCGTGGAATTTTCCAATGTGAAATCCTTTACCTTTGACGAAAACCGCCGGGCGATCATCGAGAAAGAAGAAAATTCCGAGCATGTGATCGCCTGTGATACGGTGATATTTGCTGTCGGCCAGAGCCCCGATCTAAGCGATGCTTTCGGCGTAGAGCTGGGCCGTGGAAACCGTGTGGTCGTGGATGAAAATTATGCCACCAATGTGGACGGCGTATTTGCCGCCGGTGATGTGGTGAGCGGAACCGCTTCTGTCATCCAGGCCATTGCCGAAGCCAGAAAAGCTGTATCGGCTATGGATAAGTATCTGGGCGGCGACGGCGATATCAGCGAAAAGCTTGCGCCGGACCAGGAAGCAGATCCATGGATCGGTAAAATTGACGGCTTCGATAAAATTAAACGCCAGCATACCGATATGATCGATGATGATAAGCGTTGTCCGGGATTTGCCTTAAACGATTACGGATTTAATGAAGAAACCGCTCATTGTGAAGCGAGCCGGTGCCTCCAGTGTGACCTGCGCCTTCAGTTGGCTCCGCAGAAGTTCTGGAGCGATTATCCGATCAATTAAAAAGGGGAAAGGATGAATACTGTAATGGATAAAGCGAATAAGACGATTTATATATGTTCGGCAGCCGGCGACGATCCGGGCGCACAGATCAATCGTGAGCTTGTGGAAAAGAACGCTGCGGCCCTTGTGGAGGCTGTGGCAGCCGCCGCAAAGGATGCCGATGAAGCTTATATTTACATACCCGCTGCCTATGAGGCTGCTGTGTCAGCAGTCGCAGAACCGGCAAATGCCGCCGGCGTTTCTGTGGTCACCGGTGAGGACAGCCCGGTCTGCCGGGATAAGACCGCGCTCATCAGCGCATTTAACGGAAAAATTATCCGCCCTTACTATGAGGAGGATCAGGAGACCTTCCGTGGCTACGAAAATGTGGCAAAAGTCATTGAAAATGCCGAGGTTGTATTGCGTAAATATCAGGGCACGGAAGATAAGAAGCTTCTTTATATCAGCGGTGCAGTGCAGACACCGGGATTTGTGGAAGCTGCTTACGGCGCAAGCCTTAAGGATATCATTGCCATGGCCGGCGGTGTGAAGGATGGCTCCACAGTAAAGGCTGTGCTTGTGGGCGGAGAGCTGGGAACCTTTATTGCTCCGGATGCTCTGGAAACGACCGTGATGGAAAAGGGCAGCGATATGTTTACAGGCGGTATTAAGGTGCTGGACCAGACCGATTGTGCCGCTGACGCCACAAAAAATCTGATGGAGTGCGCAAAAAATGATTCCTGCGGTAAATGTCCGCTCTGCCGCGAGGGCTCCTATCAGTTTTATACGATTTTTAATGAAATTACCAATGGTAAGGGCAAGGTGAGTGATATCGCCCTGCTTAAAGATATGGGCGAGACGATCGGCCTGGGCGCGTTTTGCCAGTTTGGCCAGCATATGGTGAAACCGATGCTGTCGGCGCTGGATGTTATGGGCGAGGAGATCGAGGGCCATATCAAGCGCAAGAAGTGCGAGGCCGGCGTTTGCAAGAGCTTTATGACCCTTGCTATTTTGCCGGATAAATGTACCGGCTGCGAGGAATGCGCCGATGTATGTCCGGAGGATGCCATCGAGGGCAAGGCCGGTTATATCCATATGATCGATAATGATATGTGTGAGAAATGCGGCAAATGTATGGACGTCTGCGAGGAGGACGCCATCGTTGTTGTGGGCAGCGTGAAACCAAAGCTTCCCAAGCGGCTGACACGCGTGGGCCGGTTCCGCTGATCTTCGTTAGTATAAAAATAGTAAGCGCCTAAAAGCAGGCGCTTACGTGCTCATAGCTATAAAATCCCCACAGTCCGGGTTTTGGGGCTTTTGTGTGGCACGCGCCTGCAAAAGCCCGGAAATACCGGCTGTGGGGATTTTTTTTCTCATAACTTTGAATTCAGTTGCCCATTCGAATAAATTTTTGGTGTGAGCTAATATGGGTTTATTTTTGCAAATTTTATTTGTATTTTCCAGATGTGGAGATTGTGAACACGTGTGTTCACAATCTGAATTGATCCCATTTTCGAAGTCTTTTACGTGTGCAGGATGAACAGGCAAGACTTTGGTATATGAATGAAGCAATTCAGGAAAGCTGTAGTGTTAGAAGGCTGGATAGAAATATAGGAACACAGTATTATTACAGACTTTTACAGTCGCCAAAAGCAGACAAAGAACCCGAAGGAAATACTGGTATCAGGCCAGTTTTTTCTTCGGCCTTTTTATGTCCAATTATTTTTCTTTAATTCACGAAAGAAAAAACATGCTTTTGAGCATAATAACTAAATGATGCCCTGATTTTTTTATCATTGGGCAAATTCCAAGGAAAAATATGAAAGCATTTTCAGTAACGTCGAGTGATATTGAAAATAAAATCACAAGTGCTATACTGTGATTGTAATAAGGAATCGCGAGTAACAAGGAATCGCGCTGATGCGCGAGCGGGTCGGGGATTTCCTGTGGAAATCCTCGACAAGAGAACCGCGAGCAGGTCAGGGATTTCCTTCGGAAATCCTCGACAAGCAAAAAAAGGAGGTCGAAAGATATGGACGGAAAAATTGAAAGCTTAAAAGGAAAGCTCATTGTATCCTGTCAGGCATTACCCCATGAACCACTGCACTCATCGTTTATCATGGGGCGGATGGCTTTGGCGGCCAAAGAAGGAGGCGCATACGGAATACGGGCCAATACGAAGGAGGATATCGCTGAAATTAGGAAAAACGTGGATCTGCCCATTATCGGCATAGTGAAACGGGATTATGACGACAGCGAAATCTATATCACACCGACGATGAAGGAAGTCGATGAGCTTATGGAAGTAAGACCGGAAATCATCGCTGTGGATGCGACCCTCGCTGCGCGTCCGGGAGGAAAGACACTGGATGTATTTTTCCGGGAGATCCGGGAGAAATATCCGGACCAGCTTCTTATGGCGGACTGCTCGACCGTGGATGAGGCGCTGCACGCGGACGCCCTTGGCTTTGATTTCATCGGCACCACGCTGGTAGGCTATACGCCCCAGAGCCGGGAGCTTAAAATCGAGAATAACGATTTTGAGATCATCCGTGAAATCGTGGCAAAGGTAAAGCACCGTGTGATTGCCGAGGGAAATATCAATACACCGGAGAAAGCGAAGCGTGTCATTGAGCTGGGCGCATTTTCCGTTGTCGTTGGTTCCATTATCACCCGGCCCCAACTGATCACAAAGTCATTTGCACAAGCCCTGGATTTTTAATTTACTGGCGAAAAATAATAAAAAGTCAGAGACCGGCAATGCAAAAAGCAAAGAAAACAGGAATTTGAAAGGAGAAGCAACATATGGAACGTTTAGAAAAGTATAAAGGTGTTATCCCTGCATTTTATGCCTGCTACAATGAGGATGGCTCGGTCAGTCCGGAAAGAGTCCGCGCACTGACCCAGTATCATATCGACAAGGGTGTAAAGGGCGTCTATGTCTGTGGTTCCTCGGGAGAATGTATTTATCAGAGCGTTGAGGAGCGGAAGGTAACCCTGGAAAATGTCATGGCTGTGGCCAAAGGCAAGCTGACCGTCATCGCCCATGTGGCCTGCAACAATACATTGGACAGTGTGGAGCTGGCAAAACATGCCCAGAGTGTGGGCGTCGATGCGATTGCTGCGATTCCTCCCATCTATTTCCGTCTGCCGGAATATGCCATTGCCCAGTACTGGAATACGATCAGCGCAGCGGCTCCGGACACAGACTTTATTATCTACAATATCCCTCAGTTGGCCGGTGTAGCGCTGACCATGGGCCTTCTTGCAACCATGCGCGAAAATCCAAAGGTTATCGGTGTTAAAAATTCTTCCATGCCTGTTCAGGATATCCAGATGTTCAAGGCTGCCGGCGGCAAAGACTTTATCGTATTCAACGGTCCGGACGAGCAGTTTATCAGCGGCCGCGCCATTGGCGCCGAGGGCGGGATCGGCGGTACCTACGGCGTTATGCCGGAGCTTTTCTTAAAGGCCGATGCACTTGTGCGTGGAAACAGCTTTGAGGAAGCCCGGGAGGTTCAGTATGCGATCGATGAGATCATTTATAAAATGTGCTCTGCCCATGGCAATATGTACGCGGTCATCAAGGAAATCCTCCGCATCAATGAGGACCTTAATATCGGCAGTGTCCGCGAGCCTTTGCCGGCGCTGATCGAATCGGATCTTCCAATCGCCAGAGAGGCCGCCGAAATGATCCGTGCTGCGCTTGAAAAATACTGTTAAAAAATAGAATATGGAAGGAGTACGTTATGAAAGGGTTTACGATCATTGACTTAATCATCCTTATTGTTTACCTCGGCGCGGTTCTTTTTGCAGGGCTGCACTTTTCAAAAAAGGAGATGAAGGGGAAGGAGTTCTTTAAGGGAGACGGAACGATTCCATGGTGGGTGACCTCCGTATCTATTTTCGCAACCTTACTAAGCCCTATATCCTTTTTATCCCTGGCGGGAAATTCCTACGGGGGCACGTGGATCTTGTGGTTTGCCCAATTGGGCATGCTTATTGCCATTCCACTGGCCATCCGTTTCTTCCTGCCCATTTACAGCAAGCTGGACATCGATACAGCTTACCATTACCTGGAGCTGCGCTTTAAAAGCAAGGGCCTGCGTGTCCTGGGCGCTGTGATGTTCATTGTTTACCAGATTGGGCGTATGTCCATCATCATGTATCTGCCGTCGATGGTTCTGGCCAATCTGACAGGCATTAACGTCAATATTCTTATTATTGTCATGGGCGTTATCGCAATAATTTACTCCTACACCGGCGGCCTCAAATCTGTGCTCTGGACCGACTTTATACAGGGCTCCGTGCTGCTTGTGGGCGTAACCTTTGCGCTGATCTTCCTTGTGGCCCATATCAATGGGGGAATGGGGTCCATCTTTGATGCATTTGCCGCAGGTAAATTCATCGGCGCCGATGAGCCCTGGTTTGACATCAATTTCCTGAAAAACAGTGTTTTCATCATTGTGCTGGGCGCTGGCTTAAATACATGTTCGTCCTACATTTCCAGCCAGGATATTGTTCAGCGTTTTACAACCACGACCGATACGAAAAAGCTGAACAAGATGATGCTGACCAATGGTGCTCTGTCTATTTTTATCGCAACAGTATTCTACCTGATCGGAACCGGCCTGTATGTATTTTACGGACAGAATCCGGAGCTGGCACAGACCGCGCAGCAGGATCAGATTTTTGCTTCTTTTATCGCCTATCAGCTTCCGGTAGGTATTACCGGAATATTGCTGGCGGCTATTTATGCGGCCTCCCAGTCAACACTGTCCACCGGCTTAAATTCCGTGGCGACAAGCTGGACGCTGGATATCCAGGCACGGCTTGCCAAAAAGGAAATGAGCTTCAAGCTTCAGACGCGGATCGCACAGTTTGTTTCACTGGGCGTGGGCATTGTGGCCATTCTCATATCCATGGTGCTGGCCAATGGTGAGATCAAGTCCGCTTATGAATGGTTCAACGGCTTCATGGGCCTTGTGCTGGGCGTTCTGGCCGGAACCTTCGTGCTCGGCGCATTTACAAAGAAAGCGACCACACTTGGCGCCTATGTGGCATTTGCGGTGTCGGCCATTGTGATCATCTGGGTAAAATATACTCAGCCCGGCGTGTCGATCTGGTCCTACTCGCTGATTACCATCGGCATTTCCGTAGTTGTAGGTATGATCGTCAGCCTGATCCAAAGAGCGGTGACCGGCAATAAGGATGTTCCCGACCCTGTAACGACCATTTACGGCATCAGCCGTAAATCGAAATAGGACATGGATGTCCAGTAGTTATCGGAAATATAAGGAGGCGTGAGCAAATGATATTTGGAAATATGGATTGCTTGAATGAATATGATTTTTTGCCGGAAGCGGTCAAAGAATGCTTTGAATATGTGAAAAATCGTGATATGATGAGTTTAACGAAGGGCAGCCATGAAATCCATGGGGATACATTGTTCGTCAATGTGGTGGAATATACGACCACGACCCCGGACAATCGTTTCTGGGAAGCCCACAGAGCTTATCTGGATGTCCATGTGGTCTTTTCGGGAAAGGAGCAGATCGACCTGAACTTTATCGAAAATATGGCTCAGAAGGATTATGTTCCCGCAGACGATTTTCTGCCTATGGACGGGGAGCCAAACAGCCATGTTGTTCTGGAACAGGGGGATTTCCTTATCTGTTATCCAAGTGACGGGCATCGGACAGCGGTGGCCGTGGGAGAGCCCTGCGACGTAAAGAAAGCTATTTTCAAAGTAAAAATCTGAGAAGCGCTCAGGCGATGGGCCTGTCGCCGGACTCTTTGGAAAAAGGCGGCAGGCGCACCGGCTGGTGGTGATCGGATGTGACACGAAAGGTGAAGCTCATGGATAATTTTATCAGTATTGACATTGGCGGCACGGCTATAAAATACGGGATCATCAGCGGTGATGGAAGGATTCTGGAAAAGCATGACATGAAGACTGAAGCCTGGCTGGGCGGTCCGTCCATCGTGGCGAAGGTCATCGATATCGTGCAGGGGTATAAGGATGCTTTTAGTCCTGCGGGCATATGCATTTCCACCGCCGGGATGGTAAATACAAAAACCGGTGAGATTTTCCACGCGGCCCCGCTGATCCCCAATTATACGGGAACGAACTATAAAACGGTTTTGGAGCAGCGTTTTTTGATTCCCTGTGAGGTTGAAAATGATGTCAATTGCGCCGGGCTTGCGGAGAGCATTTCCGGAGCTGCTGTTGGGGCTTCGGTTGCTCTCTGCCTGACGGTGGGCACCGGCATCGGCGGCGCGGTGATCATGGACGGACGGGTATTCCACGGGGCCGGATACAGTGCCTGTGAGGTGGGATATATGACGTTGTCCGACAGTGATTTTCAGACGCTGGGCGCCAGCTCCATATTGACGAAAAACGTGGCGGAGATGAAGCAGGAGCCGGTGTCCTCCTGGAATGGCTATCGGATATTCCGGGAAGCCAGGGGCGGCGATGCGGACTGCATCCGGGCCATTGACGCCATGGTCCAGGTGCTTGGCGAGGGGATTGCCAACATATGCTATGTGCTCAATCCCGATGTGGTGGTCCTCGGGGGCGGTATCATGGCCCAGGAGGATTACTTAAGGGGGCGCATTGAATCCGCTCTGTCACAGCGGCTTGTACCTGCGGTGGCAAAAAGCCTGCGCCTGGAGTTTGCAAAATATAAAAACGACGCGGGGATGATGGGGGCGTATTACCATTTCAGGCAGCAGCACCCGCAGATTTAGTGACGCCGCACTTACAGCAAGGATGAGGATTTATGGGATACTATTTGAAATCTATTATACCGATTATCGAATCCAATTATGACAATTTTACGATCATGGAAAAGCAGATTGCCGATTTTTTTATAAAGAACCGGACAAAGATGGACTTTTCAGCCCGGGCTGTGTCGGCCATGCTTTACGTGTCCGAGGCATCCCTGTCGCGTTTTGCTAAAAAGTGCGGCTACCGCGGGTACCGGGAATTTATTTATCAGTATGAAGAAAGTTTTGTGGAAAAAAAGGAGTCCATGACCGGAAATACGCGTCTGGTGCTCAATACGTACCAGGAGCTTTTAAATAAGACCTATAATCTGGTAGATGAGGCCCAACTGGTGCGCATACGGCGGTACATGTCCAAGGCAGTGCGGGTCATTGCCTGCGGCATCGGCAGCTCCGGGCTCACCGCCCGGGAGATGAAGATGCGTTTTATGCGTGTGGGCGTGGACATCGAGGCGATCATTGAGAGCGATCTTATGCGGATGCAGGCCGTCTTTTTAAATGAAAATTCTCTGGCGGTGGGCATCAGTCTCAGCGGCGAGAAGGAGGAGGTCCTCTTTTTTCTGAAGGAGGCCCACAAAAGAAAGGCGAAAACCGTTCTTCTCACGGCAAAAAACAAGGACAGCCTGGCAGAGTTCTGCGATGAGGTCGTCCTTGTGCCGTCTCTGGTCCATCTCAACCATGGCAATGTGATCTCGCCCCAGTTTCCGGTGCTGGTCATGCTGGACATATGGTATTCCTACTATGTTGAGCAGGATAAATACCAGAAGGAGGTCCTGCATGACAGCACCCTCAAAGCACTGAATGTGCCGGGGGCGCTGCCGGAAATCTATGACTAGCGGCGACGGCTCCGCTGCCGCGGAATACGGCTCGTGCGGGGCAGCCGGCCACTGGCAGCGTAGCCGCGGAACATGGCCAATAGGGCTGCCAGCCGCTGGATGCGTGGCCGAGGCCGCCGCATTTACAGCTCCCTGGAAATTTCAAATAACACGACTTCGTGGGCGGCGATCTTGCAGTTTAAGGTCATGGTGCCGTCGGATTCCTTATAGAAGATGTTCTGCTCCGGAATACATGTTTTCGTGAAATAATCCAGCTCCTGCGCCGATAAATTGCGCATATTATAGCTGAGCCGTTCAAAGCTCAGATTCCCATGAAACCACATCCGCGCCATCTGGTCGAGAATACTCCCGTGTTCCCGGTTTAACAGATGGCGTTTTATTTTGTATTGCCCGGGCTCCAGCTCATAAAGGCGAAATTCCATAGTCACGGGGGCAACCTTCTCAAAGATCGAGTAGGTATCCTCCACGCTGATCTTGTCGGAATGGTTCAGGCAGTAAAATTCACTCACGTGGGCGTAATTAAACGCCAGTATCCGCCAGGCATCAGCGCCGGACTGAGTGACAATATAATTTTCACCTTCGCAGATGGCGCGGTTCCCCAAAGCATTCAGAAATTCATAAGCAAAAAATGCCGGTTTTTTATGACCGCGTTCATTGAGCAGACCGATCCCGCCGCTTTTTGTGGCTGTATATTCAGAATAGTCCTCGGTGATATCGCACATCAGCCAATAACCCATCATTCCTACGGAATCCTTGAGATCCAAAAAGGTCTTACATATAAAGGCCGACTGGAAGCAGGAGTCGTTGAGATGATTCTTTCCGGCCAGATCGGAATTATATTCTGTGACAAACAGGGGCGGTATCTGGCGGTAGTATTTCTGTATGTTTTCTGAGAAAAAGTTCAGCTTTTTCGTCAAAATATCCTTATCTGAGGAAAGAAATATATATTCCGATACTTCCGATGATTTTGGAAAGGTTCCATTTGTAAACTTATAAGGATATAAATAAAGTGAAATAAATTCGGGCGTCAGCTTCTTTTTTGTCAGCTCCTGCAATAAAGCGTTAAGGATGGAGATTGGAGCACTGGTGTTAAAGCCAGGGCCGCCCAGCTTTGGATGGGCAATGTGATTGGACAGGATCTGACGGATTTTTCCAAAACGGAGGGCATACTCCTCCGGTGTTTCCACGTAGTCCAGGTAATCCGTATGGGCGGCCCATACCTCAAAATACCAGGAGGAGACATAGGCCTGTCCGTAGCGGTTGATGCTGTGGCGCAGCAGGGCATTGAGCTTTGCGTAAAAGCTTTCGGGGAAGGTCTGATTGAGCAGTGGGTTGACCAAAAACCCCATATTGGTTGTTACGATGGTCGTTTTCCTGGGCTTTATGCTCAGTTCCAAAAACGGGATGCGCTGATGATCATGGAGAAAGTCCAGGATCGTATCCACATTGGAAAAGTTATAGGCCAGGTTATCATTGACCGGGGGAAGGATCTCGTCATCAAGGATGTCCATAAAACGGATATATTTAAAGTCAACCGTTTCAAGTACGCTTGAAAGCTGCTCCTGAAAATCTGAGGAAAGCATATTGACGGAAAAGCCGGCATTGATGATGGCGGTAAACGGATTATTCAGCGGAGCATTGTCCTTTGTATTGGCATGGACCACATAATGGCTCATATCTGCGGCGTCTTCCTGGGAAATCTGTGGCTTATCTGCCGATGAGATATCGGAAAAATAAGCCCGGGCGTTTTCAAAGTCCTCCTCAGATACATTTTCATCATCCATCGAGGCTCTCACAGGGGGCGCCGCATCACTGGCGGAGTTGCGAAATTCCCGGCGGTAGCTGCTGGGGGTGGTCTGATAAAAATCTTTAAAAATCTTATTGAAAGCCGTCAGGTTGGGAAATCCGTTGTTGAAGGCGATCTTTGTGATGGACGTATCGGTATACTGGATTTCTGCCAATGCGTGCTCAATGCGCACCTGATTGAGATAGTCATAAAAGGTTTTATGAAAATGCTGCTTTATAAATTTCGACAAATACTGGGGCGATAAATACAGGCTCTCGGCCAGGGAAGTGAGCGTGATGGCCGACTGGTAATTTTGGCTGATGTAGTTAATGATCTCCTGTATACGTGTCAGATGCCTGGCGTTTTCCGATGCACCGGAAAGGTTGATGGTGCTGACAAGGTGATTTTTCTGGATCAGCGCCATGAGCTGGAACAGCAGTGCATAAATATTCAGCCGGTTTCCCTCCGCATTATCATAATAGAAGGATGCAATGGAGGATATAATATTACGAAGCTGGTTGTAATCCTTCCCTGGCTCCTCCCTGGAATCACAGAAAATCTGGTTGTTATTGCCAAGCTGCTCGTGGATAAAATTCCGCTCCAGCCCCATGATGAGCGCCAGATTGTCCGGCGCCGGGATAATATGGTAGTTTCTACCGGGAAGCAGGATGATAATATCCCGGGATGTATACTCATGTCCGTAGGTTTCAGTCTGGATCTGGATCTTTCCCTGAAGGATCATCACGATCTGATAGCACGGATTTGACATGGAATGTTCCTTATTAATACTGTATATCGAAATATCGCTGATCGGCGGTATGATGCTTTTCATTATAAAAATCTCCTTAAATAATTAAATCAATAAGATACAGATCGACTTCCTGGGGCTGGAGATGGCATGTGATATCCAGGGAGCCGTGCCCTTCTGTAAAATAAAGCTCCCGATAAGGTCTGGAGCTGCTCTGAAGATATTCCACGTCACTTTTTTGAAGGCTCTCCACCGCGCCCAGCCGTATCCATTCATTTAACAGATTGCCGTAATCATTATTGATGGCATAGTGTCGGATGCGGTAGCTGCCCGGGGGGAGATTGTTCAGGGAAAAGGTCATATCCGACGGCTCCATCTGCTCAAAGACGGCGGTGGGGTTTTTCAGCGAGGCATAGCTTGTGTTATCCTTGCAGAAATCCTCGTGCATGTGGGCATAGTTGTAGACGATGAGCTGGTAATGCTCGGGATTGGCTGCTGTGAGCAGGTAGTTATCGCCCCGGGCGACCAGCTTATCCCCCATATCCTTAAGAAAATGGCTGGCGTGAAAGCCGGGCTTGTAAATACCGTTGCGGTTGATCAGTCCGTTGCCGCCAAAAAGGATTTTATTGGAGTCGCTGTATTCCAGAGGGATATCCGATAAAAGCCAGTAGGCAAAGCCACGGGAAAGCCCCAGACCGTCGATGTTGAACTTGGCGATAAACGTGGCCAGATAAATGGAATCATTGATAAAATTCCGGGAGGATATATCCGCCGCATATTCGGTGATCACAAGCTCCGTATCTGGAAAGTGTTCCTTGCAGTATTCCGACAGCGCCGTCAGTCTCTGACGGTAAATATTTTTGTCGGGCGAGATCATGGAGGACTTTAAGCCATAGGGCATGGACCGTTCCTCGTGATCGGGTACGTAGGGATAAATATAGGCAGTAATAAAATCCGGTGTCCGATGAAGCTCTGCAAGTTCTTTTGTGATTGCAGAAAAATGATTGATCGGGGCATAGGTGTTGTAGCCGGGGCCTCCCACCTTACATTTCGGCAGCAGTTCCTTGATAATATCATAAACCTTGGAGAAATGGAGGGCATAAATCTCCGGCGATTCATTTCCGGGCATTACAGCCACGTGCTCTGTCCAGAGCTCAAAACGCCAATGGCTCACCAGATCCGCGCCATAACGGTTCATACAGCTTCGGAGAAATTGCGGGAGGATATCCACCAGCGTCTCATAATAATCGGCCGGGCTGGCCTCCTGAGATACTTTTATATGATCAAAGGAGTTTGTATTGATCTTGTACGTTTTATTCCCCAGCTCCAAAAATGGAATCATGCCGATGGCGTTTAAAAAGTCCAATATGAGAAAAAGCTTACTGAAATCGTACAGGGCCTGGCCGTCCACGTAAACCGGGCGGACGATATCAAAGGGGCGAAGCAGCCTTCCGTATGTATAATGCATAAGCTGCTGCATATCCCGGATCTGCCGGCGGTAGTCGGCATGCATGAAGCTGCGGCTGTAACCCAGATTGACAAGGTATGTCCACGGACTTTCAAAGGGCTTTTGTCCGGCCGTATTGATCGAGATACGGACCGATTTGCTTTCATGGATCATAGGAACGGACAACTGCCGGATCGTTATGTAGTTATTAATATAATCTCGGGCCAGATCATCGGAGGTGATCCGCGACAGATTTCCGCATATGAGCCCCGGAGCTTTTGCCGGGTGGCTCAGCCGCCAATCCTCAGGGCTCATATGATGGCGGGCTGTAAATGCCTTGACCAGGGAGCTCTGGTTGGGAAAGCCGGTGAGAGCGGCAATCCGAAAGGCAGACTCATCGCTGTGGAATACGTAAGTTTCCGCTGCCTTTAAACGGATCGCGGCCAGATATTCAAAAAATGTCTGGCCCAGCGCCTGCTTAAAGAAATTAGCGGTGTACTGGGGCGTCATGTGGAATTGGGCGGCCAGATCCCCCAGGGTCAGCGGATGGTTATAATGTTCGTGAATATACGCTGTCATTTTTCGGATATTTTTAAATTGCTTTTCACTGAGGTGCTCCGGCCGTACCGCCAGGGGAGCGACCAGGTGATAGCATTTTAAGTAGTGCAGGAAGCTGTAGATCTGGGATAAGAGATACAGCCGGTTATTTTGGCGGTTGCCCAGACCGATCGTGGCGATGGCGGCAAGCTGCTGTGACAGGGAAGCATCGTTGTAGCCGGGATGGGCGGCCGAGTTGCAGGTGATGTTTTCAAAGGCCTGGCTGCCCAGGATCTGCTCGATAAATATATAGTTAAAGGTGATCGAGAAGAAGATGACCGGCTCCCTGGCCTGTACACCGTATGTCGTATCCGGTGGTATAAAAACAACATCCTGACTGGCAATGGCATAGTCCTCACTATTGAAAGTGAGCCTGGCATCACCGTCTAACAGGCAGAAAAAGCAATAGCTGTCATTATAAAATGTAACTGTATCAGTCATAACCCCTGTGCAGATATCGTCGATGGGCGACAATACGGGTAAATCCTCCATAGTAATCCCTCCTGGTTTCGTTACCTATTATAATAGTACATGGACAGGGGAAAAACAATAAAAATATTAATACATTTCTATAAATATTAAGAAAAAATGTTCTCGACTTGAAAAAAACTCAAATGATTAAAATTTGGTATGGAAAATGTCAAGATTTTAAGATATAAAATAGGGGTGGATTTTTCGGAACCTCCGGGCTTTTTTGATGTTGAAAAAAACTGCACACTGTGTCCGGGCATGTGTACAAATATTAATGTTTGGCTTGAAATATTAATGCTGAAATATATAATTTGTTCATGGATAAAAGCAATGATAAAATTGAATGAGACTAATATGACAAAAAAGTTGCTGTATTGGATGCAAAAATGTGCAAAATGGATAAAATAAAAACGTGAAATACAAAAATGGTTCAAACACACAGCAACATAATTCCGTGACATTCATCAAGTTTGTGTGAACCGAATTTAAATTAAGGAGGATGTTTACGATGAAAAAGAAATGGATTGCATTATCCGCAGCACTTTGCCTTGTGATTTCATTGCTGGGAGCCTGCGGCAATACCGAGAACGGTTCCGGTAATACGGGGGATAAGCAGACCCAGGCGCCGGCTTCCAACGGGGATGTAAAGGATACGGACGCGGCGGACACTGAAGGAAAGACGACGGCAGCGGACGATGCGGATGATGAGGATATGTCCGAGATCAACATGGTCTATATTTCCATGGGCCCTATTCCCAATGGTCTTTCCGATGTACAGGATGCTATTAACGCTATCACTGAGGAGGAGATCAATACCCATGTAAATCTGGAGATGATCGAGTCTGGAAATTATGAGCAGCAGATCGGTTTAAAAACGTCGTCCAATGAAAAAGTGGACCTGCTTGTGACATTGCCTATGGGATCGGCTTCCTATAATAATATGGCCTCTCAGAATCAGTTGATGGATATCACAGATTATCTGGAAGAATATGGCCAGGACATTTTGAGTACCGTGGGTGATCTGGTAAAAGCAACGACCAGAGATGGACGTATCTATGGCGTGACGACGTACCGTTCACTTGTAACCAGCGCTTATATTGTTATGAGAACGGATGTCCTGGAAGATTTAGGACTGCTTGAAAAGGCTCAGAACATGACAAGCCTGTCCGAATATACAGAGATTCTCAAGGCTGTCAAGGAAAGCGAAAAATGGGGTTCTCTGGCCGGCATAGTGCCGTCCGATGCGGTGGGCACATGTCTGGCATTGAGCGGCTGCTATCTTG
The DNA here is from genome assembly GCA_902363555.1 of Lachnospiraceae bacterium. GTDB lineage: Bacteria > Bacillota > Clostridia > Lachnospirales > Lachnospiraceae > Catenibacillus. The sequence continues at coordinate 466,026 of CABJAM010000006.1, forward strand.
GCCAGGATAAATTTGCCGATGCCACAGCTTACGATCAGTTAGGCGATCTGAATAAAATTATTGCCATCAATCCGGACGGCAGTGATCCGGTAGTGAAAAACAATTATGCGGCCGATGAATATAAAGCCATGTGGGAGCAGATGCAGAAATGGTATAATGATGGTTATGTATACAAGGATGTGACGACGAACAAGGAAATGGCCGGGCAGTTGGTGAAATCCAATGTGGCGTTCTCCTTCTTCTGTCAGTCGGAGATTGGTGTTGAAACCTCCAAGACCCAGGAATGTGGTATGCCGGTGACCTGTGTGAAAATGCTCACACTTCCCACATCCACGTCCAGTTGTACAAAGTTTGTATGGACCGTTCCAAGCAGCGCCACGGAGCCGGAAGCTGCAGTAAAATTTATGAATATGATGTATACCGATTCACGTATCGCCAATTTACTGGCCTGGGGGATCGAGGGAACACATTATCAGGTAAAGGACGGCATCGGCTATTATATGGATGGTGAGGATGCCAATAACTGTGCTTACCATACGATCGATTTCCTTTTTGGCAATCAGTTCATCGTATTGCCATGGGAAGGCCAGAGTGCCGATTTCAGAGAGGTTGCCAAGAAGGAAATGGATGAGGGCGGTAACAGTGCATACCTTGGATTTTCCTGCGACACAACGGTGATCTCCACAGAATTGTCGGCCATCAGTAATGTACTGGCAGAATTCCGCCCGGCCGTGGACGGCGGTGTGGCCAGCGCCGATGACTACCAGCAGTTCCTTGATAAGCTGGAGGCTTCCGGTATCCAGAAGGTGATTGATGCTTATCAGAGCCAGTTGGATGAATGGCTGGCAGCAAATAAATAATTAAAATGCTATAAAAAAGCGGCCCCATAGATATCCGAGGATTTTAAACTACGGATATCCGGGGGCTGCTTTTTTGTGTGTTATTCGTAGTCTGCCGGATCTTTGCTGTCCGGATCAAGACAGGTAACCGTATTGAGGATCATCCCCTCCGGTCTTGGAAGACGACCGCTTTCTATGAAATCACCGGTTTCTTCCATATGTTTATGCAGACGGCTGCGCATATCCTGGGCCACTGCAGTGTAATCCGGGTGATCGATAAGGTTGTTGCGTTCTGCCGGGTCGAAGGACAGATCGAACAGCATCTCCATGGGAAGCTTCTGTGCCAGGAGTCCTTCCTCCATGAGCACGGCTTTGCTGCCGCCCTCATCGATATTCGCGGGAACATAGCCATCGGTAACGCCATAGCGGCGGATATATTTGTATCTCTTTGTGCGCACGCAGCGCGAAGGCTCTGCGGCCGCGTGGTAGGTCACCTCGGAAAATACAGCGTCGTTGACTTCGTCGGCTTCGTTACGCAGTAATGGGAGCAGAGAGCGTCCGGTGAGCCACTCCGGTTTGGGGATGCCAAGCATATCGCACAATGTGGGATAAATATCCACATGGGAGACGAGGCTGTCCTTGACTGTGCCGGCGCTGGGATTGTTGTTATACTTTATGATCAGGGAAATGCCAATGCCTGTATCGTAAAGATTGCACTTCATATGTGGAAATGCGATGCCATGGTCGGTTGTATATAAGATCAGCGTATCCTCGGTCAGACCCTGGCGGTCCAGCTCCTCAAGCACCCGTCCGATACACATGTCGGCGCGCATGGCTGATGTGACAAAGCCGGCGTAGTCTTCCCTGGTCTCCTTTGTATCCGGGAGACAGTGGGGCACATGGAGATAATCCGGATTGACACTGTAATCGACTTCTAAAAACGGCCGGTGGGTGTGGGCCAGGCCGTAGGACATGAAAAACGGCCGGTCATGCTTTTCACGCAGATAAGCGATGGCGGCGTCGCCATTGCTTAAATCCCATGAAGTCAGGTCCTCGGCTTCCCGTCTGGGATCTATAAACACCCGGTCGTAGCCGATGCCGTTGGGATCTTTACATTCGTGCTGCATACCAAAAAGCACGGTTTCATAGCCAAAACGCTTTAAATAGTTGGCCAGATGCTTTGAATAATCGTTCAGCGAGAACCCCCGGTGCGCCAGACCATACATGCCGTTTTGGTGGGGCGGCTGTCCGGTGAGCAGAGCGGCGCGGCTGGGCGAGCAGGTCGGTCCGCAGCAGTAGGCGTTGCGGAAAAGCGTTCCGCCGCTGGCCAGCTTCATAAGATTGGGGGTTGGGATAGCGGCGTCATAGGGCTGGATACACCTGCCGGTATCGTGGGTATGTACATATAAAATATTCATTCCTTCTCCTCCTGTATAATTGGGTGTGCTTGCAGATTGCCGGAATCGATTTTCAAACACGCCAGGTTAATCACTCTTATTATAGTAGATTCCTGCGCATAGTTCAACAAATACAGAGATAACCTCGATTTTTTTACTCGTAAGAAAATATTAATAAATTGATAAATATATTAAAGTATTTTGGACAATTTAAGGTGGAAAATAGACAGGATTAAAAAAGTGACATGTCAAGATGCACAAACAGATTATCAAAAATGGTTTTTATTCACAGCGGAAGTGATAAAATGATGGAGTAAACAATTAATTACTATATAATTAAAGGAGGAAGTTTACAATGAAAAAGAAATTTATTGCTGTTATTGCAGCACTTTGTATGGTAATTTCCATGCTCAGCGCGTGCGGTAATACAGAGGGTGGTTCCAAAGAAACCACAAAGCCGGAGAATAAAGAGACTCAGGCAGTGACAGAGGCTGGTAACGAGACACAGGCTCCCGCAGACGAGACAGAAGCTCCGGATGATATGGATGACGAGGATGTTGCTGAGGTAAACATGGTCTTTTTATCCATGGGCCCTATTCCCAATGATCTTCAGCTTGTGGAGGACGCTCTCAATGAGATTACTGAAGAACAGATCAATACCCATGTAAATATTGAAATGATCGATGTCGGAAGTTATGATCAACAGATCGGCCTTAAGACATCTTCCAATGAAAAGATGGATTTGATGCTGACATTACCGATGGGTTCTTCATCCTTCAATAATATGGCTGCTCAGAACCAGCTCATGGATATCACCGATATGCTTAATGAATATGGTAAGGGCGTTCTGGATACCGTAGGTAATCTTGTGGATGCAACAACAAAGGATGGCAAGATCGTGGGCGTGACCACGTACCGTTCGCTTGTATCCAGTGAATATATTGTTATGAGAAGTGATGTTCTGGTAGATCTTGGTCTTCTTGACAAAGCTAAGAACATGAAATCCATGAGTGAGTACGAGGAAATTCTCAAGGCGGTAAAGGAAAGTGATAAGTGGAGCTACCTGGCAGGTATCGTAGCTTCCGACGGCCAGGGAACCTGTATGCCTCTGTCTGGCGGCTATATCGGCGTAGACAGCTTTGATGACGCTTATGTTTACGATCAGCTTGGGGATCTGAATAAGGTGATCGCCATCAATCCGGATGGCAGTGATCCAACCGTTCAGAATAACTTTGCAACCGACGATTATAAAGCAATGTGGCAGCAGATGAGAGACTGGTATGAAGCTGGTTATGTTTATAAAGACGTAACAACAACAAAAGAGATGGCAGAAGAACTTGTAAAATCCAATGTGGCATTTTCATATTTTTCACAGTCTGAGATTGGCGTAGAAGCCGCCAAGACCATCGCCTGTGGTATGCCTATGACCTGTGTACGTATTGTTACACTCCCGATTTCCACCTCCAGCTGTACGAAATTTGTATGGACCGTACCTACCGGTGCAACAGAGCCGGAAGCTGCAGTGAAATTAATGAACCTGATGTACACCTCTCCTGAGGTCGAAAACCTTCTGGCTTATGGTATTGAAGGCACACATTATCAGGTAAAAGATGGCGTCGGCTACTATATGGACGGACAGGATTCCACCAACTGTGGTTATCATACAGCAGACTTCCTGTTTGGCAATCAGTTTAACTGCCTGCCATTTGAAGGCCAGGACCCGGATATCCGTACCCAGGCCAAAGAAGAAATGGATGCGGCTATTACAAGCGCATACCTGGGCTTTTCCTGTGATACGACTGCCATCCAGTCGGAAACCTCCGCAATCGTCAATGTTCTTGCAGAGTTCCGTCCATCCATTGATTCCGGTCTGGCCAGCGAGGAAGAATACCAGAAATTCCTTGATAAAATGGATGCTTCCGGCCTTCCCACAATTATGGCTGAGTACCAGAAGCAGTTGGATGAATGGTTAGCAGCCAATAAATAATTAAAATTACAGATCATTGTATCTAAAATGACGAAACAGCAGGGTGTTTATTGTAAATATCCTGCTGTTTTATTGTAAATATCTATTTTGTTGCTAAAATTATACACTTATTCTGAATGTGTTTGTTTATGTTTAGACCCAAACTGGTGAAAAATGGACATTTATAGTAAAAATGTATAAAAAAGATATTTGAAATCCGTGTCCAAAAAATTTGTATTTGTTTCAGAAACAGAAATTATTTCTGAAAATGTTAATATATTTATAAAAATATTAATGCGAATCGGGCGCTTTCACGCGGTGATGTGTTTTGATACAAAAAAAGAGATGACAACTTGCATAAAAAGGTTACCAAAAAAGATGCATTTTGAAGAAAAAATGGATAAACTATAACAAAATTAATCATTATTCAAAGAAAGGGGATAAGGTTTTGGAAACGAAAAAGAAAAAAAGTCTTTTAGTGACACAGGGCAAGCCATTATTGGATGTGATCATTCTGGCTGTGATTTCCGCACTGTGCCTGCTCCTGCCGTTTGCCACCTATACTTACAAAAAAGTGAAGTATACGATCAGCGGCCTGGAATTTATCACCGGAACTGCGATCCAGAACAAAAAGCTCGTCATCGCGCCACAGTGGCTGCTGATCGCTTTTGCGGCAGTTCTCGTCATCAGTATTATTATAGCGGTGGTCTTTCCTAAGATCAAAAAAGTCCGTCTCTCCGGCTTCCTCGTGATCCTGTGCGGTATTTTACAGCTTGGCTTTGGTGTATTTTTCACTATGCAGGTTCAGTACATATTGGAGGATGCAAAAAAGGTCGGCACAGAGTATGGTGCATGGCTGATCGTAGCTCTCGGTGTCATCGTCATTGCCAGGGGCTTCCATATCCTTTACAGAAACAAAGTTCTTTGCGCGCTGGACTTTATGATCCTGCCGGGCTGTATTTATTTCCTTGTAAATAACTATTTCCCGCTGGTTGGTATTTTCATCGCCTTCAAAAAGGTGGATTACAGCAAGGGTATCTGGAACAGTGACTGGGTTGGTTTTTCAAACTTCAAGTACCTGTTTTCATCCTCAGATGCATGGGTGATGACGCGGAATACGATTTTGTATAACGTAGCGTTTATTATCCTGGGAACGATCCTTGGTATCATCGTAGGTATTTTCCTGAGCGAAGTATTTTCCAAGAAGCTGCAGAAGTTGTACCAGACCACGATCCTTCTGCCGCAGTTGATCTCCATCGTTATCATCGCCTACATCGTTTTTGCTTTCTTAAGCAACGAAGCCGGTCTGATCAATAAAGGTATTTTAGGCGCGGGGAATGAGATCAATTTCTACAACACGAAGTTCTACTGGCCGTTCATACTTGTATTTGTCAATTTGTGGAAGGGCCTTGGTTACAACTCGATCATTTATCTGTCAGCGATCGTAGGTATTGATAAGAGTCTTTACGAGGCCGCCTACGTGGACGGCGCAAATCGTCTGCAGCAGGTGATGCGTATTACCGTACCTCTGTTGAAACCGACGATCATCACCCTGACGACCATGAATATCGGCCGTATTTTCTATTCGGATTTCGGTCTGTTTTATCAGGTGCCCATGGATTCCGGTGCCCTGTACTCGGTGACGCAGACCATTGATACATATGTGTACCGAAGTTTGTTACAGCTTAATAATATAGCCATGGCTTCTGCAGCCAGTGCTTATCAGTCTGTTGTCGGCTTTATTGTCGTAATGATCGCCAATGGCGTCGTACGTAAGGTTGATAACGAGAATGCAATGTTCTAGAAAGGAGGGCATAGATTATGGATTCAAGTGTAAAAGGAAAAGGCGAGATAATCTTTCAGGTTATCTGTAATGTGGTTCTTATAATTTTGGCATTATGCGCAATCTTACCGTTCATCCTTCTGGTCATGTCCTCTGTGACCGATGAAAAAGTGTTGCTTGTGGATGGTTATTCCTTCTTCCCGAGAGTGTTCAGCGGATATGCTTACGAGTATCTGTTCGTGTCCAACGCGACAAACATTTTCCGGGCTTATGGGATCACCTTTTTGGTAACGATCGTTGGTACCGTTTTAAGCCTGCTTATTGCGCCCATGCTCGCTTACCCGTTATCCAGAAGAGATTACCCGAGAAGAAAGATTATGTCTTTCTATGTATTTTTCACCATGCTTTTTAATGGCGGTCTGGTGCCGTCCTACATCATGTGGACGCAGATCTTCCATGTAAAGAATACGGTATTTGCTTTAATCTTCCCAACGCTGCTTATGAATGGTTTCATTATCATGCTGCTGCGCAGTAACTTCCAGAGTAATATCCATCCGGCTCTCATTGAGGCGGCCAAGATCGATGGTGCCGGCGAGCTGCTGATCTACCGCAAGATCATCCTTCCATTGTCATTGCCGATTATGGCTACCGTAGGCCTGATGGTTGGTATCGGCTACTGGAATGACTGGATGAACGGCTTGTACTATATCACAGACAACAAGCTGTACAGCTTACAGCAGTTACTGAATAACATTCTGAGTAATATCAAGGCGCTGGCTTCCATGAGCTCCTCCGTAACGGTGACTCAGGATATGCCAAGTACCGGTATCCGTATGGCTATGGCTGTTATCGGTGTTGTACCGATCATGGTGCTCTACCCGTTCTTCCAGAAATACTTCGTCAAAGGTATCGCCATCGGTGGTGTAAAAGAATAATCTGATTTTGCAAAAGCTCCCGATGCTGTCGGGAGCTTTTTTGCGCGAAGCAACGAGCCATAAAGGGGAGCTCGCTCACCTTTATGGCGACTGCCGCGATCCGTCGAAGCGAAGCGGAGACGGATGGGGAAGCAAATTTATGGGAAAACATCTGGACTTTATCGATGTAAAATGTTAAAATATTAGTGTTGTTCGACTAATTGCATATTAAAGGGGTAAAACATGATGAACAAAAAGATTAAAACACCGGCTGTGGAAAAGCTTTTTGAAGCCGTTCTCAGTCTCGAAAATATGGAAGAATGCTTCGATTTCTTTGAGGATATCTGCACGATCAATGAACTGCTTTCATTATCGCAGCGGTTTGAGGTTGCCCGTATGCTCAGAGAGCAGAGGACATATCTGGAAATTGCAGAGCAGACCGGGGCGTCCACAGCCACGATCAGCCGTGTAAACCGTTCTCTGAATTATGGTAATGACGGCTATGATATGGTGATCAAACGCATGGAAAAGAATAAATAAGAGATTAAAAACAGTGATGGCCCTGCGGTCACATACAGCGTACAGGATTCACAGATTCGTACCGTATGTGCCCACAGGGCCATTGTTTATTTGTGTTTCTTCTTTTCGGCAAGTATTTTATCATTGGCAATCTCATCAATGATCTTTTCCACAACCTGCTTTTTCAAAAAGATATCATAGCAGAGCATACAGACAAAGGCGAAGTCCTGGAGCATGGGCTTTTGTGAAATGCTTTTGCCATCCAAAGCCGAAGATTTGGAGACGGCAGAGACGCCTTCGGTATCGCTGCCCCCGAAGCTTTTGCGGCTCACGTCATATTTTTCCATGATATCTTCAATGATATCTTCCCGGATGCCCTCCTCCGCAGAAAAAACCTCCGAATAAATATCCTCCAAAGTTACGCCATTTACTGTGCGCTGGAAAAAATTATCCTTGATCGGTTCCAGCAGACACTGGATATCGCTCATGGAAAGCATATTTTTAAAGTAATAGATGAAGGTCAGCAGGAAAAGATGGTCCTTGGAATACTTTTTCTTTTCCGGCGGCGGGAGCAGGTTGTTCTTCGCGTAGTTATTGATCATCGTTTTCGTAAGAATCTTATCGTCATCGTAACGCTTGGACGACACCAGGTGCGTATCCATAAAGGTCGTCACCTGGTCCATATACAGATCAATATCCGGGAGCATCTCCGGCTTGATATAATCAATATTCTTTTTATCTTCCTTTAAATGGGCAATCAGCCGTGCAATCGTTTTAGAAAGCTCAGAGACACCTTCCGGCTGCTGCTCAGAAAAATTCTTTTCAGTTTCACTCATATTTATCACCCTTGTATTAAAAAACAGTTAACGTAGTTTCTAATATTATATAATAAAGCGGACATATGGTCAAATGTTTTATTGTATACCATGCCATTGGTAAATCAACTATTTGCTATTCTTTAAATTTTGTGTTAATATAATGAGGATTATGCGACCTGCATTTGTTTTTGACAGATACTGGAGGTATATTATGGCAGAACGGCAGTTGATGAAGTTTGCAGGAAATACATTAGAGCGCAAGCTGGATTTTTATGAATTTACGGAAAATGAAAAGCGGTTTAAGGAAATTTATGAATCCGAATACGGCTATCTGTTAATGACGCCCATGTATTTGGACCAGCTAAAGACGATCATTGAGCAATATCCGTTCCTTCCAAAGATTTTTGACTTTTACATGGCTACCAGCGGGGAGGCCATGAGCACGGCAAAATTCAACATGAGAGGACGGGATATGAGCATATGGGGAGAAAGCGAGATCTATATGTGCCAGCATGAGCGGTATTGCTATCCCATAATCCATACGCACGAATATGTGGAGGCGCTGTACGTGTACGACGGCGAGTGCCGCCAGCTCATCTGCGGTCAGACCATCGACTTACATAAAGGGGATTTCTGTATCCTTTCGCCCAATGCGCCGCACTGTGTGCTGGCCTATAATGATGACAATATCATCCTGAATTTCCTGATCCAGAAGAAGATGTTCAACTCGGCCTTTTTTGACGTGCTCAGTGAAAAGCATCTGCTGGCCAAGTTTTTCGGGGATATCCTCTACAATAACAGCGCCTGTCCGTATATCATCTTTCCAACAAAAGACAGTACGGTCATCCGGGGTGTGGTGGAGCAGATGTACCGGGAGGACTATTATCATCGGCGGTATTTCGGAAAATTTATGACCACGTATTTCCGTGAGCTGATCCTTCACTTACTGCGGGATTTTGAAATGGACGCCATTGTGCCCAATCCCATAGACACAAAGCTGAACCATCAGATCGTGGCGGTGTTAAACTATATCCATGTCAATTATAACCATGTGACCATACGGGAATTGTCCGAATTTTTCTCGTACAGTGAAAATTATCTGTCAAAAATACTGAAAGAATACACGGGTAAGACGTTTTCAAGTCTGATCAATGTTATCCAGATGAAAAATGCCGCTCAGTTTCTGGAACAGACGGAGATGAGCATTATGGAGATCAGCCAGGAAGTGGGCTGCTTTGATTTGAGCCATTTTAATAAAAAGTTCAAAAAAGCCTATGGTATTACGCCGACGCAGTATCGCAGGACGCATGTAAAAAGTTAAAAAGTCATCTGTTTCCAACGATGCTCCAGAGGAAATCCGATGGCCTGTGGCGCGCTATGCGCAATATTTTAGAATAAGGAAGTTGTAAATGTTAGTAGAAATCATTATGTTTGTCGGCGTACTCATCGGCTATTTCTTCTCGCCGAAAAAGTTTGCCGGGTTCAATGCGCGGCTGCAGATGGTCTGTACGGCCGTGCTCATATTTTCCATGGGTGTGTCGCTTGGCAGCCGCGAAAGCTTTTTTGCGGAATTGGCGGAGCTTGGGTTTGAGAGCGCCATATTTTCCATTGTTCCCGTCATCTTTTCCGTCATTGCCGTTTTTCTTTTGACAAAGCGGTTTATGAAGCCAAAGAAGGAGGACTAGGGAAATGGTATTTATTGCGGTGTTCGCCCTTGTGGCCGGCGTTGTGTGCGGACGGTTTGTATTTCCGGAAAATGTGATCCGCCTGTTTACGGATAATTCGGACTACGTGCTTTATCTGCTCATGTTTTCCGTGGGCATCAGTGTGGGTATGAACAAATCTGTGTTCAAAAAAATACGCCAATATCATGTGAAAATATTTTTAATACCCATCGGGATCATTGCCGGAACTATTGTGGGTGGATTTGTGTGCAGCCTTGTTTTGCGGGATAAGCTTAACGACAGTATGGCTGTGGTATCCGGCCTTGGCTGGTACAGTCTTTCCGGCGTGCTTGTGACCAGTATGATTAATGCCCGGATGGGAACAATCGCTTTTTTAAGCAGCCTTCTGCGGGAAATTTTGTCTTTTCTCACGATCCCGTGGATCGCCAGACATTTCAATCACTATACGGCTATCGCTCCGGCAGCGGCCACCAGTGAGGATACGACACTGCCGATGCTGATGAAATATACATCCGAGGAGGTCGTGGTGCTGGCGGTGTTCAATGGTGTGGCCTGCTCGGTGATGGTGCCGGTATTGACCAAATTTTTATATGATTTATTCAGCGCGTTATATTAAAAACAGCCGGACACAGACTTGCAGGTCTGCGCCGGCCAGGAAAAATAACACTCCAGTAAAGTTTATCTCAGTTATTATAAAGCTTATCTCAGTTACCATATGGAGGAGCAGCGGCGGCTATCTCAGGACTATATAGACCATGTAAGCCGCATACATCAGAACAAAGATCAGCCCCTTGCCCCAGCGGACTTCCTTTTTAAGACAGACGAGCACGTAGGCAATGATGCTGACTACGGATAATATGATCAGGTCATAGATCGAGAAAATGCCTACGGTGACCGGATGGATGGCAGCGCTGGCGCCAAGGACAAGCAGTATATTGCACAGATTGGAACCGACGACATTGCCCAGAGCCAGATCGTTTTCCCCTTTTTTGGAGGCCACAATGGAGGTCACAAGCTCCGGCAGCGATGTGCCCATGGCGATGATGGTCAGGCCGATGAAGTTTTCACTCAGTCCGAAGGTGCGGGCAATCTCCGAGGCGCTGTTAACGACCAGGTTGCCTCCGGCAATGATGCATATGATGCCGATGACTATGAAAATACCGCTTTTTAACGGCGACATGATTTTGATTTCATCATCGCCGGCGGGCACCGCATCATTGGTGATTTTTGACGCCTTTTTCGCATTTCGTATTTGCAGGGCAATGAAGCCGCAAAAGAGCAGTACGAGGATCAAGCCGTCCACGCGGCCCACAGACATGGTGTCCTTGCCGAACAGGAACGTATCCAGGCACATGACAAGGAGCAGCAGCTGAATGAGGATGGCCATGGGAAATTCATTGCGCAGGATGTTCTTGTCCACCTTCATCGGACGGAAGAGGGCGCAGACACCGATGACCATAAGCAGGTTGAAAAAGTTGGAGCCGATGACATTGCCGATGGAAATGTCGTTCTGGCCGCCGATGGCTGCGGTGATGCTGACGGCTGCCTCCGGGGCGCTGGTGCCCATGGCGACAATGGTCAGGCCGATGATGATGCTGGGTACTTTCAGTATTTTGGCGACGGAGGAGCTTCCGTCCACAAACATGTCGGCGCCCTTTATAAGCAGAACGAATCCGACAAGGAGAAGAATACACGTAAGAAACATAATATCTTCCTTTCTCGTAAATTATTATGGGGCATTGGGGCGTGGCTCGTTGCTTTCGCGCACCCGGTTCCGCTTCGCTACACCGGATCACGGCAGTCGCCAAAAAGGTGAGCAAGCTCCCTTTTGTGGCTCGTTGCTTCGCGCATCTGTCTTCGCTTCGCTGCGACAGATCACGGCAGTCGCCAAGAAAGTGAGCAAGCTCCCCTTCTTGGCTCGTTGCTTTCGCGCATCTGTCTTCGCTTCGCTACGACAGATCGCGGCAGTCGCCAAGAAAGTGAGCAAGCTCCCCTTCTTGGCTCGTTGCTTTCGCGCATCTGTCTTCGCTTCGCTACACCGGGTCACGGCAGTCGCCACAAAAGTGAGCAAGCTCCCTTTTGTGGCTCGTTGCTTTCGCGCAAAAAAAGACTTTTATTGCACAGGAAAATGCAATAAAAGTCTTGCTTTTCATACGTACCGGACATTCCGTGCCTATGCCGGCCTGGAATATCGTGTATTGACGGCTTCGTACACATGCGGCCGCGTTTTTTGTTATGAAACGTCCGGCGGCATGTAAGCTACTCCCCTTTATTGGCTCAAGTATAGCTTTTTTTGCCACTATTTGTCAAGGCTAAAAAATGTTTTTTTATTTATGTCGTAATAAATGACGTGATATCTGCCGCCATAAATGTTATGATAGGTGCTGTTATGAATGTCGCAGAGCACATGGGCGGCGGGCCTGGCCTGCTTCAAATTGCTGCAAATCGTAAACAAGGATGAAAGTTACACAAATTTAATAAAATTTGTATTGAAATCTGCTCGGATATCAACGATAATAGGTGTTATAAGTTCATATAATAAACATAAAGGAGCATACGTATGGAACAGTACAAAAAAGAGTTTATCGAATTCATGGTGGACAGTAATGTTTTAAAATTCGGAGACTTTGTGACCAAAAGCGGAAGAAAGACTCCATTTTTCGTAAATACAGGATTTTACCGGACCGGTGCCCAGCTATGCAAGCTGGGAGAATATTATGCGAGGGCTATTGAAAGTAAGTATGGCCTGGATTTTGATATTTTATTCGGGCCGGCTTATAAAGGTATCCCGTTAAGCGTGGCCACATCCATGGCCATCCATCAGCTCTATAATAAGGATGTAAAATATTGTGCTAACCGCAAGGAGGTCAAGGACCATGGCGATACCGGTATTTTACTTGGAAGCCCTATGAATGATGGCGATAAGGTAGTGATGATCGAGGATGTGACCACCTCCGGCAAGTCCATCAGCGAGACTTACCCGATCATCAAAGCCCAGGGGAATGTAGACATTATCGGACTGGTCGTTACCGTAGACCGCATGGAGCGGGGGATGAACAGCGATAAGAGCGCTCTGGTGGAGATCGAGGAGACGTATGGCATGAAGACTACAGCCATTGTTACGATGGCTGAGGTGGTGGAGCATTTGTATAATCGTCCGTATAACGGAAAGGTCATTATCGACGATACGCTCAAGGCTGCCATTGACACATATTATGAGCAGTACGGCGCAAAATAAGGAAAGGATCGATAAGAAATGGCAAAAGCAAGCTTTGAAGAAAGAGGAGGCAGTGAGATGCACGAAAAAATTCACGAAAAAATTTATGGTACGATGAAAAATGTTGGTGTGGGCAATCTGGTTTTTGGTATTGTCAGTATTGTTGCCGGAGTGACTGTGGGCGTCATTTCTATTGTAAATGGGGCGAAGCTGTTAAAGCGTAAGTCAAATATTTTATTTTAACGATATGGAGGCGCGTCAGCAGTGGCAGCGCCTCTCCAATTTTATGGAGGACAGACTTGAGTATTCAATTTAAAAAGAAAATCCGTCTGGCGGCGGCTGTGCTTATGGTGGGTTATATTGCGGTGCTGGCGTATGTGTGCTTTTTCAGCGAGCGCTACGGGCGCACGGTCAGTGACACTTACCATTATAATCTGCAGCCCTTCCGCGAGATTTCACGCTTTTACACATATCGGGAAATCATAGGTTTTCGGGGGTTTGTCATCAATCTGTTTGGAAATATTCTGGCATTTATGCCATGGGGCTTTATTGTGCCTGTCATAAGAAAAAGACCCCGAAAGTTTTTATATACGGCGGTATCCACATTTTTGCTGAGCCTGTGTATCGAAACGATACAGCTACTGACCCGGGTGGGCTCCTTTGATGTGGATGATCTGATTTTAAATACCATCGGCGGTATCGCCGGTTTTATTGTCTATATGATAGTAAATTGTGTCAGGAGGCGCGCATTTGGCAAGACAGATTTATAGCTTTACAAAAATAGAAAAGAAGAAAACGAACGCCGGGCTGATCACTTTGATCATTGGCTTTGTGACGATCGCTGTGCTTGTGGGAACACTCATCGCGGCTGCTGTATTCAAGGGTGCACTGCCTTACCCGGTGGCCGGTATGGCCCTGATCAGCCTTTTGGTGGCAGTGGGAGGCCTTTTGGTGGCCGGCTCTGCCCGGAGGGATGAGGATTCCTTCGGCAGCTTTTTAAATGCCGGCTATATCGCCTGTATGGTTTCGTTATGTGCCCATCTGCTCATATTTCTTATAGGGATTTTAGTGATCATTATGTGACAGGCTGCCCATGGGGATTGAAGCTTACAGCTATGGATATTGTACGGCCGGCGGCCAGGCTGCGGCGGTTTTAGTGTGGCACACAGATTGGAGGTTTTATTGTGGAGGAAGAAAAAATGCTGCGGTTAAAGCAGCAGATGGATTTTATATTGGAAGTGGACAAGGCGAAAAATATTTTCCGCCAGACCTATATTTCTGACGGGAGCCGGAAGGAAAATGATGCGGAGCATTCCTGGCATCTGGCCCTGATGGCTTTTTTGCTGTCGGAGCATGCCACGCAGGAGGTGGATGTACTCCGGGTGATGAAAATGGTGCTCATCCACGATCTGGTGGAGATCGATGCCGGAGATACGTATGCTTATGATGCTTCGGGAAATGAAACGAAACGCGCGCGGGAGCTGGCGGCTGCGGACCGGATTTTTAACCTGCTGCCAAAAGATCAGGGGGCGGAGCTGCGGGCGCTCTGGGATGAGTTTGAGGCCGGCGAGAGTGCGGAGGCCAAGTTTGCCCATACACTGGATCACAGTCAGCCTATGCTCCTCAATGACGCTTCCGGCGGTCTTTCCTGGCGGGAGCACGGTGTTGAGGCCGCCCAGATATTAAAGCGCAACGCCCATACGGCGGAAGGATCTGAAGCTATTTGGGAGTATCAAAAGGCATTGCTTGACAAAAATATTGCCAACGGCAATGTGCGTCCTTAAATCTTAACCGCTTAAAGGGGCGAACTGTTCCCCTAAATCTCAGTAGGAAGGAATGTTTCAGAATGGATTACAGAGTATTATTTTCTGAGGAAAATGAAGCCTGCCAGGAGCGCTATGCACTGGTGATGGAGCGTATTTTGCGGCTGGAGGGCGAGGATACGGTAAGAGAGCCTTTCCGGGATTATTTTGTGCGTACCGGGGCTTTTATTAAGAAGATGGACCAGCTTTACACGATGGTGGAAAGCGGTGATATGGCCGGCTGGAGTCTGGAAGCGCTGGCGGACTTTAACCGAAGTCTTTATGAGGATATCCTGGAGGAAAATTACGGGAGCAGCTATGCCAATCCGTCCTGGGCTGTTTCCCGGCTGGGGCAGGATATTGGCCGGCTCCTTTCCTTTGTTTATACGGAAATGCGGACTATGATCGTCTATGCCTATGAGGGCCGTAAATCCGATATGACTATGGCGGCCGAGCTGTTTATGGAAATTTACAGTTGCTTTGAGGCGGATGAGCTTCCGGATTACAAAGCGTTAAAAAAGATTGTATACTGGTATATGAGCGATTACAGCGATGTGACTATGGAGTATTTTCTGCGGGAGCAAATGGATGACCAGTTGTCGTTTTTGAAGGATATCATCTGCACGGAGGATTTATCGGACCTGCGGTATCTTTACCGTTACGGCGAATATATCAGCGAAAATGAGCTCAAGCTGGCGGCTTATTTGAATACATTGCCGCAGGCCGATATCGAGGCGATGGCGGATACTTTTGTGGATGGCTTTGTGCGTGGCTATGAGGTTTCGCGGATGGACCTTTCCAAAAAGGACAGCGTGTGCCTTCGGGCCTATCTGGGTTTTGAGCGGGTGCTGCGGGCCAGCATACAAAAATTTGAAGCGCTGGGGCTGAGTGTCCATCTTTTTAGAAATCCCGGGGGGATTAATAAAAAAACGGTCCGTTACGGTTTTATTGGTACAAGCCCAAATCCACAGTATGATTACGATCACCGTCAGGATAATGCGCTGTATATGGATAAAGCGCTAAATGAACGGCGTCTGGCGGTCCTGCGGGTGATTTATGAAAAGTATAAGCCGGTCCTTGCAGGCTTTGCAGGTCCTGCGGTGCTTGAGGTGTTCGGGGAGGAACCCTTTGTTCCGGTAGTAAAGGCGGAACGGCTCCAGCTCTCGGAAAAGCAGCAGAAGCTTCTCGTCGATTATAATAATCAGAGCGCCCTGCTTTCCAACCGGTATATGGATAAAAATAATATGAGCTTTACGATTATCGCTTACCCGCTTCCGGAAATCGGAGATGATTTCGAGGCTATTTTTAAAGAGACAGTTCGGATCAATACGCTGGATAACGATTTATATACCCGCATACAGCAGACGATCATCGATGCGCTGGATCAGGCGGAGTATGTCCATGTCCGGGGAGCAAGGGAAAAAAATTCCACAGATATACGGGTTCAGCTCCATGCCCTTACGGACAGCGCGTCTCAGTCCAAGTTTGAAAACTGCGTGGCTGATGTGAATATTCCTGCCGGCGAGGTTTTTACAAGCCCTGTGCTTAAAGGCACCAGCGGTATTATCAATGTGTCCTCGGTTTACCTGAGTGGTTATAATTTTGCCAATTTGTCCATTGTTCTTGAGGATGGTATGGTGAAGGAGTACACCTGTGATAATTTTGGCGAGGCTGCTGAAAACCGCCGCTATATTAAGGAAAATATTTTGATGAACCATGATACACTGCCTCTTGGAGAGTTTGCCATTGGCACGAATACGACGGCTTATGTGATGGCAAATAAATATCATATTGTTCATAAGCTGCCGACGCTTATTGTCGAGAAGATGGGGCCTCATTTTGCTCTGGGCGATACGTGTTACAGCCGGGCGGAGGATCATAAGGTGTATAATCCGGATGGCAAGGAGATTATTGCACGGGAAAATGAGGTGTCGGCATTGAGGATAGAGGCGCCGGAAAAGGCTTATTTTAGCTGCCATACGGATATTACGATCCCTTATGATGAGATCGGGGAGATCGCGGCGGTTCGGGCGGATGGAAGCCGGATTGAAATTATTCGGGATGGTCGGTTTGTGCTTGAGGGTACGGAAGGATTGAATGCGCCGTTTGAATTGGCGTAGAAGATGGTGGAAATAGTGGGCGGCCGCGCTGTCCTGGCGGCTTTCCCGGGGCTGGGGCGGTTCACGCCCGCGCTATCCGGGAGGCCGCATCGCAAAGTGGTGCCGGTACTGCGGTTTCGCCGTTTAAGCAGGTCTAGGGTTTCGGGGATTTGTTAAGGGCAATCCTGAGGAAAAGAGGGGAGTATTCTTATTTTTACTTCGTTCTACGTCTTTTCCTCTGGATTAACACAAATTCCCCGGAACCCAAGTCCTGCTAAAACGGCTGCAATGCAGTGCCGGCACCACTTTGTGATGCGGCCTCCCGGATAGCGTGGGCGTGAACTGGCCCGGCCCCGGGAAAGCCGCCAGGACAGCGCGGCCGCCCACTATTTCTTTTATTGGTGTTCTTTTGTACGTTTTTGGTGGAGATACGTTTTGGGGAGAATTTAATTTAAAGGGTGTATTACTGTAGGTTATGGTGGTTTGGGGGAGAGACGGTGTATAAGTAAAATATTATCTGGGGATGGGCGCGAGCGGCAGGTTTTTAGTTGTTAATGTTTTGTTTAACAATCTATGTGTGAATTTTTAGACAATTTAGAATTGGTGTTGGAGCGAATGTGCGTGGGGATGATTGGAAAGTGTGGGATTTTGAGGGGATTTTGGGAGGATGTTCGCGGGGAGCGGATTGTGGGGAGTGATTTGTTGTTTGAGAAATGTCAAACTATAAAGGACGAAATGGGTAAATTGATAAAATATTATTTAAATTGACAAACAATTTGTGGGGTGGTATGATTAGTGACATGAAATATTATTTTATGTCGAGGTGATTTTTATGGGTATTTATGTGATTACCGGGGGTACGACCGGGATTGGTGCTGAGGTCCGCAGGAAGCTTTTGGATCAGGGGCATGAGGTTTTTAATATTGACTATAAGGGTGGCGATTATATTGCGGATCTGTCCACGGAGGAAGGACGCAAGGGTGCGATCAAGGCTGTGTTTTTGAAGTATCCGGATGGTGTGGATTCGGTGATCTGTAATGCGGGCGTGGGGCCTACGGCGCCGCCGAAGATGATTTTTGCTCTGAATTATTTTGCCAGTATTGCCATTGCTGACGGGCTGAGGCCGCTGCTTAAAAAGAAGGGCGGGAGCTGCGTTGTGACCTCGTCCAACTCGATCACGAATATGACGGTGAAGATGGACTGGGTGGATATGCTGTCCAATGTGGGTGATGAGAAGCCGATCATGGAGTTTGCGGAGCAGATTCCGAGGGAAAAGACGCCCTCCTGTTACAGCTCCTCCAAGCACGCGCTGGCCCGCTGGGTGCGCCGGGTTTCTTCCTCCTGGGCTGCAGACGGGATGCGTATTAATGCGGTTGCCCCTGGAAATACGACGACGCCGATGACAAAAGGGATGACGGAAAAGCAGATGGATGCGGCACTGCTGATCCCGATCCCGACCCGCTACGGACGCAAGGAGTTTCTGGATGCGGTGGAGATCGCCAATGGGATCGTTTTCCTGGCTTCACCTGAGGCCAGCGGGATCAACGGCGTGATCTTGTTTATTGACGGCGGTATCGATGCGCTGCTGCGCTCGGAAAGATTTTAGGAGGTGACGTGATGCGCGTATTGGAAGAATATATGGAATGTATGAAAAAAGGTGACAATATCGGTCTGGCCGATCTGTTTAATGATAAAGGCGTTTTGCATGACACGTCCTTTTTGAAGATCAATGCGGATATTTTACACCTGGAAGGAAAGATGGCTATTGAAATGATGTTCCACCATAAGTTCGGCTTTAATGGCGGGCCATTTAATATTACGAATATTTTGTACAAATCCCATGACAACGTCCGCTATTTTATCGAGTACGGCGATGTGGTCATCCCGGTGACGGCTTACATATCCGAGGTGGATACGGAGGGGAAGATTATGCGGCTGGATATTTATCCGCTGTAAGCAATCCTATTAGTACGTCTTATAAAAGCCAATAAGATTAATTGATAATCCTAAAAAAGAACATAGAAATATGTTCTTTTTTTATTGTTCCTATTGACGAAAAAACAATGGGAAGTTACAATAAGTGTGTCGAAACCCGAAGATTTATCTATTTATAAGTATTGATAATAAGTTTAATTAATTTAAGGAGGATCCTTTCATGGGTGCAAAAGTTGGTATTGTAATGGGTAGTGATTCTGATCTGGCTGTAATGAGCAAAGCCGCCGATGTTTTAGAGGAGCTCGGCGTAGAATTTGAGATGACGATTATTTCGGCACACAGGGAGCCGGATGTATTTTTTGAATATGCGAAGAGTGCGGAGAGCAAAGGGTGGAAGGTGATCATCGCCGGCGCCGGTATGGCGGCTCATCTGCCTGGAATGTGCGCGGCGATCTTCCCGATGCCGGTCATCGGCGTGCCGATGCACACCACAAGCCTTGGCGGGAGAGATTCCCTTTATTCCATCGTTCAGATGCCCTCAGGGATCCCGGTAGCTACCGTAGCAATCAATGGCGGGGCCAATGCAGGTATTCTTGCCGCAAAGATTCTGGCTACCAGCGATGAAGCTCTGCTGGAGCGCCTGAAAGCCTATTCCGCCAAGATGAAGGATCAGGTTGTGGCCAAGGCTGACAAGCTTTCCAAGGTAGGCTACAAGGATTACATGAAAGGATGACACAGATGGACAAGGTGATGGACCGCTGCGGGCTTTTTGGTCTGTATGATCAGGATACTTTCGATACGGCCCGGGTGATTTATTACGGTTTATTTTCATTGCAGCACCGGGGCGTGGAGGCCGCCGGTATTTGCGTAAATCACGACGGGAAGTTTCTTTATAAAAAGGATAAGGGGCTGGTGACCGACGTTTTTGACGAGGACAGCCTGAAAAAGCTTCCGGGCCGCATCGGCATTGGGCACGTGTTGCGCTATGCGGGCAATGATGCTGTGGAAAATGCCCAGCCCATTGTTATCCGATACACCAACGGGCATATGGCCGTGGCCATGAACGGCGGGCTTACCAATCTGGAGGAGCTGCGCCATGAGCTGGAGCTGACGGGCGCTGTGTTTCAGACGATGGAGGCGGCGGAGGTGGTTTCCGTGCTCATCTCCAGGGCGCGGACGCAGTATCCGACCATTGAGGAAGCCATTGCCCATGTGATGCCCATGCTTAAAGGCGGTTATGCCATGCTGGTGATGACCCGCCATAAGCTGATCGGTGTCCGCGACAGTCACGGCCTGCGGCCACTGATGCTGGGCAAAAAGAAAAACTCCTGGTTTTTATCATCGGAGACATGTGCCTTTAACGAGCTGGATGTGGACTACGTCAAAGACATAGATCCGGGAGAAATCGCAGTGATCAACCAGCGGGGCGTCAATTTCCTGGACGTGGGCGCGGACCAGGGCAGTGCCTTGTGTATATTTGAATATATTTATCATTCCCGTCCGGATAGTGAAATTTCCGGGCTGGAAGTTTATAAAGCCCGGGCGGCTATGGGCCGGGAGCTGGCAAAGGCAGCGCTGACCAATGCCGATGCGGTGATCTGGGTGCCGGATTCCGGTCTGGCCACGGCCACCGGTTATTCGGAAATGTCGGGAATCCCTCTGGTGGACGCGTTTGTAAAGAACCGTTATTTTGGTACAAAGCTGCTCAAGCCGGATGCGGAGATGTTTGGCCGCGGCATTAATATGAAGCTGTCGGTGATCCGAAGCCGGGTGGCGGGCAAACGGGTCGTGGTGGTGGATGATTCCATGATTGCCGGAACGACGGCGAAGATTTTTGTCAGCGCTCTTAAAGAGGCCGGAGCCAAAGAGGTCCATTTGCGCATCAGTGCGCCGCCGGTGCGGTTTGTCTGCCCTTACGGGGCGGCTTCGCCGGATGCGTCGGCGCTGGAGGCCGGCGGACGGTCCGTGGATGAGATCTGCCGGGATATCGGGGCCGATTCCCTGGCGTTTCTGCCCCAGGAAGCTATGCTTCGGGCATGTGCGGAGGCTGGCTGCGGGTTCTGCTGCGCCTGCTTTGACGGGAACTACCCGGCGTGAGCGCAGAAGCGTAACCTTAGAAAAATTAACATTTGCTATGATGGAGGATAAATTAAGCATGGATTATAAAAATTCTGGTGTGGATATTGAAGCGGGCTATGAATCCGTAAAATTAATGAAAAAATTTGTACAGAGCACGATGCGTCCGGAG
Source organism: Lachnospiraceae bacterium (assembly GCA_902363555.1). Lineage (GTDB taxonomy): Bacteria > Bacillota > Clostridia > Lachnospirales > Lachnospiraceae > Catenibacillus. The sequence continues at coordinate 487,248 of CABJAM010000006.1, forward strand.
GTATTGACGGATATCGGCGGATTTTCCGGCGCTTTTTCCATGAATGCTTTTAAAAATATGGAGGAGCCCACCCTCGTATCCGGTACAGACGGTGTGGGAACAAAATTAAAGCTGGCGTTTGTGATGGACAAGCATGATACCGTGGGAATCGACTGTGTGGCCATGTGTGTCAACGATATCGCCTGCGCCGGCGGTGAGCCGCTGTTTTTCCTGGATTACATTGCCTGCGGCAAAAACTATCCGGAAAAGATTGCAACCATCGTCAGCGGTGTGGCTGATGGCTGCCGTCAGGCCGGGGCTGCCCTCATTGGCGGAGAAACTGCGGAAATGCCCGGCTTCTACCCGGAGGATGAGTACGATCTGGCCGGTTTTGCCGTAGGTGTTGTGGATAAGAAGGATTTGATTACAGGCAAGGAGTTAAAGCCCGGCGACACGCTCATCGGTATTGCATCCTCCGGCGTTCACAGCAATGGATTTTCCCTGGTGCGCAAGGTTTTTGATATGACAAAAGAAGCTCTGGATACATACTATGACGAGCTTGGAAAAACACTTGGTGAAGCTTTACTGGCGCCTACAAAGATCTATGTGAAGGCGCTCAAGGCTTTAAAGGCTGGCGGCGTGAAGGTGGAGGCGTGCAGCCATATCACCGGCGGCGGTTTTTATGAAAATGTACCCCGGATGCTTCCGGAAGGTGTTCATGCAGTGATCCGCAAGGACAGCTACGAAGTGCCGGCGATTTTCCGCTTAATGGCTGCCAAAGGCAATATTGAAGAAAAAATCATGTATAATACGTACAATATGGGTATCGGTATGGTCATCGGCGTTCATCCTGAGGATGCCGCAAAAGCAATCGAGCTTCTTGAGGCTGCCGGAGAAACGGCCTATGTGATCGGTGAGACAACGGCCGGGGAGGCAGGCGTGACCTTATGTTAAAGCTGGCGGTTCTGGTGTCCGGAGGTGGAACAAATCTCCAGGCCATCATTGACAATATTGAAAATGGAAAAATTACCAATGCCACCATCGCCGCGGTTATCAGCAATAATAAAAATGCCTATGCTCTGGAGCGGGCGAAAGCCCATGGGATCGCGCAGGTGTGCATTTCCCCTAAGGATTTTGAAAATCGGGCGCTGTTTAATGAGGCGCTGCTGGATTATCTTGTAAAGGCTCAGATCGATCTGATCGTGCTGGCCGGATATCTGGTAGTCGTTCCTCAGATCGTCATCGAACGTTTCCGCAACCGGATCATCAACATTCATCCGTCGCTGATCCCGGCGTTTTGCGGCACCGGCTATTATGGGCTGAAGGTCCATGAAGCCGCCCTTAAAAAGGGCGTGAAGGTGAGCGGGGCCACGGTCCATTTCGTGGACGAGGGGACAGATACCGGCCCGATCATTATGCAAAAAGCTGTGGACGTGCTTCCAGGGGATACACCCGAGATACTTCAGCGGCGTATTATGGAAAATGCCGAGTGGGTGCTCCTGCCGGCGGCCATCGACGCCATTGCCAACGGACAGGTGGAGCTCAGGGATAATATTGTAACCGTACATGCGAAATAAGGGTAACCGTTCAGAGGGGCCGAACTGCTGCAAGTAAGGATGCGGCGGATAGGCTTGAATGGATATGGAGGAATAGAGATGAAAGTTTTAATTGTCGGAAGCGGCGGCAGAGAACACGCCATTGCCGTCAGTGTGGCCAAAAGCCCCAGGGTGGATAAGATCTACTGTGCACCGGGCAATGCCGGTATTGCGTCCATTGCGGAATGTGTGCCCATTGCTGCCATGGATTTTGATGCGCTTGTGGCATTTGCCAAAGAAAAATGTGTGGACCTGACCATTGTAGGTATGGATGATCCGTTGGTGGGCGGCATTGTGGATGTATTTGAGGCGGAAGGCTTGAGAGTTTTCGGACCGCGCCAAAATGCGGCGATCATCGAGGGCTCCAAAGCATTTTCCAAGGAACTGATGAAAAAATATAACATCCCCACAGCCGGGTATGAAACCTTTGACAATGCGGACGATGCGATCAAATATCTGGAAAACGCGGCCATGCCCATTGTGTTAAAGGCGGACGGTCTGGCGCTGGGCAAGGGCGTGCTGATCTGCAATACGCTGGAGGAGGCCAAAGCCGGTGTAAAGACGATCATGCTGGATAAGCAGTTTGGTAATGCCGGCGACCAGCTCGTTATCGAGGAATTTATGACCGGCCGGGAAGTATCCGTGCTGTGTTTTTGCGACGGAACCCATATCAAGCCCATGACCAGCGCCCAGGACCACAAGAGGGCTCTGGATGGCGATAAAGGCTTAAATACCGGCGGCATGGGAACATTTTCACCCAGCCCGTTCTACACGAAGGCGGTTCAGGAATTTTGCGAAACTCACGTATACCAGGCCACTATGGATGCCATGAAGGCCGAGGGGCGGCCGTTTGTGGGCATACTTTTCGTCGGTCTGATGCTGACCAAGGACGGTCCGAAGGTGCTGGAATACAATGCCCGGTTTGGCGATCCGGAGGCGCAGGTAGTGCTGCCGCGGATGACGTCGGATCTGGTGGAAGCCTTTGAGGCGTGCATCGACGGTACTCTGGATCAGTATGACCTTCAGTTTGAGGACAATGCGGCCGTATGTGTCGTACTGGCTTCCGACGGCTATCCGGTAAGCTATGGCAAGGGCTATGCGATCACAGGCTTTGAAAAATTCGATGCGGCGGACGGTTATTACTGCTTCCATGCCGGCACGGCATTTAAGGATGGACAGATCGTGACCAACGGCGGCCGGGTGCTGGGCGTTACAGCCACCGGCGAGGACCTTAAGGCGGCCCGGGGCAATGCTTATAAGGCCACAGAATGGATCGAATTTGAAAATAAATATATGCGCCACGATATTGGTAAAGCCATTGATGAGGCGTAATAGGTGATCGCGCCGCCCGGGAGTAGGAACCCGGGCGGCGCGATCGTTCTTATGTCAGAATTTTTCTTTTAATGAATTTATCCAGGCCTCGATCGTCTCTGCCAATACAAATTGCTGCTGCAAAACCGCCATGCCGGTCTGGGGGATTTCCGGCACATCTTTTTTCATCTGAATATTTTCTTCCAGATAGCTTTTTAATATCTTAACGTTACTTGCTATGTTTTCCAGACATTCCTTCTGCTTTTTCAATGGGAGGCTGTCTAAGTTTACGATCACGGCATTAAAATCCAGGAAAATATGAATAGGCTTGCAGGCAATTTCGAGCATAAGCTTTTCAAATTCTTTCTGACCGGCCGCCGTTAATGAGTAAACGGCTTTTTCTGCCATTTTTCCTTCTTTTACTGTATTACTTGTAACAAAGCCCTTTTCCTCCAGTTGGATAACCTTTTTATAGATGGATGGGGTGCTGATTTTTACCCAGCGGGATATATTTCTGTATTCCACTAATTTCTGAATATCATAAGCGCTCAGCGCTTCCTTTTTCAAAATACCGAGAACGATCAGATCAATTGTTGCCATAAGTTCCTCCATTTCTGCTTGACAAGTACTATAAATTATAGTAATATGTGTTCCACAGCTGTTATGCTATAAATTATAGTACTATATATTAGAACTTGTGTCAAGGATGAATCTTCCGGAAGGATTCACAAAGAAAAGGAGATGTTTCATAAATGAATGAGCAAAATAAGAAGATGAAGCTGTTAGGAGAGACGCCCATCCCTAACGCGCTTTTGGCCATGGGGCTGCCTACGATGGTCGGCATGATGATCAATGCGTTATATAATCTGGTGGACGCCTATTTTGTGGGCGGGCTTGGAACAAGTCAAATGGGGGCGATATCGGTGGCCTATCCCATAGGACAGGTCGTCGTAGGGCTTGGGCTTTTGTTTGGCAACGGGGCGGCGTCCTATATTTCCAGATTATTAGGGCGCGGTGAAAGTGAAGCTGCCAATAAGACAGCCAGCACGGCCATATACAGCAGTATTGTGTCGGGAGCTGTTATAATTATAGGAACGCTTATTTTTCTAAGCCCGATTTTAAAGCTTTTGGGAGCGACGCCGAGTATATTGCCTTACGCCAGGGCCTATGCGGGAATATATATTGTCTCATCTATTTTCAATGTTTTTAATGTGACAATGAATAATATCGTTACCAGCGAGGGCGCAGCCAAAACGACCATGCTGGCACTGCTTTCCGGAGCTTTGCTGAACATGATCCTGGACCCGGTGTTTATCTATGTTCTCAACTGGGGTGTCGCCGGGGCGGCCATTGCCACCGCCATTTCACAGGTGGTATCCACCCTGGTATATCTGGGGTATGCGCTCAGTAAAAAAAGTGCCTTCAGTTTTCGGTTGAAGGATTGCTGCTTTTCAAAAAAGATGATGCGGGAAATTATGAAGATTGGTATTCCGACACTGGTATTTCAGCTTTTGACCAGCCTGGCCATTGCACTTGTAAATGTGAAAGCGAAGGGCTATGGGGATTCGGTGGTGGCAGGAATGGGCGTCGTGACACGGATTATTTCCATGGGCAGCCTCATGGTATTTGGATTTATTAAAGGCTTTCAGCCGATTGCCGGGTACAGCTACGGTGCTAAAAAATATAACCGGCTGAATGAAGCGATTCGGACATCCATCATCTGGTCAACAGTATTTTGCGTAATCTTTGGATTATTGTTGGTCATATTTCCGTCCGCGATCATTGCCCAATTCACAACCGGCGATGTGGAATTTATACATATCGGACAAAATGCACTGAGGGCCAATGGTCTGTCGTTTATGCTCTTTGGTTTTTATACGGTCTATTCATCACTTTTCCTTGCTCTGGGGAAAGCCGGACAGGGATTTTTCCTGGGGGTTTGCAGGCAGGGGATATGTTTTGTTCCGGTCATTTTAATACTTCCGATGGTGTGGGATGTCAATGGTATTATGTATGCACAGCCGATCGCGGATGTTCTTTCCGCGGTGATTGCCGCATTTATGGCGGTACGGCTCCACAGGGAATTGGGAGCGTCAAAATCCGTAGCGGGGGTGTCTCGGGCCCCTGGAAACAAGAAAGTGTAGTGGGTGGCGCGGGGGCGGATAGTAACGTGAATTATTAAGTACAGGATAGTTATTAAGCAATGGCTTGACATTTTACACTGCTTGCTTTAGACTGTAAAGAAAGAAGAAGGGGAATTTGATTTTTTTTGTTTCCAGACTGTTCAACAATATAATTGCCATGTTCAAGTCAATAAATATTAAGGAAGTGAAATTATGAGTAATAGAGATGTTGCTAAAAATCTTATAGACCAAATTCCTGAAAACAAACTGATTTATATTATTGCTTACCTGCAAGGGGCTGCAATCCCGGATGAAACACCTAATGCTGAAACCATAGCGGCAATAGAGGAATTGGAAAACGGTGGTGGTACTGTATTTACAGGAAGTACAGAAGCCTTGTTTGCTGAATTGATGGAGGGATAAGTATGCTTGATGTACGATATTCCACCAAGTTTAAAAGAGATTTTAAAATCTGCATAAAGCGTGGATATAAGATGGTCTTATTGCAACAGGTGATTGACACTTTACGTATTCCAGAAGTACTTCCGGCTAAGAATAAAGACCATACTTTGATTGGCAATTATTCTGGATACAGAGAATGCCACATAGAGCCGGATTGGCTGCTCATATACAAACAAACGGATGACGAGTTGAGATTAGACCGTACAGGTACCCATGCTGATTTATTCGGAATGTGATTGAATATTTGAAATCAAGGCAGCAGTTTTTCTGCTGCCGTTCTTTTTTTCGTAAATCAACGAACCGTAAAGGTGCGTTAGCTCTCTGCGATAAACGTATACGATATGGAGGTTTTATATGTTATTAAAGTATAATGATCTGACGATCAGAAATGCCACCACTGAGGATGCCGGGCAATTAGCGCAATGGTGGAATGACGGCACTATTATGGCACATGCGGGATTCCCCAATGGAATAGGTGAATCTGCGGACACCATTGCTGAAAGCCTTAAAAATGACAGTGATGCGGCAAACCGTCGGCTGATTCTTGAGATTGCCCAAAAGCCTATAGGTGAGATGAATTACAGTAATATGGGTGGAAAAACAGCGGAGATTGGCATAAAAATATGCGACTTTTCATTATATGACAAAGGTTTGGGAAAATTGTTCCTGAGTATGCTTATTGCGTCTTTATTTAAGGATATGGGATATGAAAAAATCATCCTTGATACAAATAAGAATAATAAAAGAGCACAGCATACCTATGAAAGTCTTGGTTTTAGGAAAATTAGAACGCGGGAAAATGCATGGAGGAACCAGCTTGGGGAATTGCAGTCCTCGGTTGATTATGAATTATATCCGAAAGACTTTATCGACTATACAAAAAATAGTATAGTTTTGCAAACCCCCAGACTTTACCTGAGACGGATGACTCAATCTGATTTTGGAGCTCTTTGTCAGATTTTGCAGGATAAAGATGTTATGTATGCCTACGAGCATGCATTTTCTGGTGCGGAGGTGCAGGAATGGCTTGACCGGCAGATGGGGCGTTATGAGCGCTATGGTTTCGGCTTATGGGCAGTAATACTAAAAGATAGCGGTGAGTTTATCGGCCAATGCGGCCTGACCATGCAGGAATGGGAAGGCCGGGAGGTTCTGGAGGTCGGTTACCTTTTCCGAAAAGCTTACTGGAAAAAAGGGTATGCGGCGGAAGCCGCCATTGCCTGTAAAAACTATGCTTTTGAAAATCATCTGGCGGATGAGGTTTACTCTATTATTCGTGATAATAACGTGGCATCTCAAAATGTGGCGAAGCGAAACGGGATGACAGTCTGTGGTAAATTCATAAAGCATTATTATGGTATGGAAATGCCTCATCTTGTATTTTCGGTGAAGCGGGAAGATCGTCAGTTTTAAATTTAAATCATAATAAATTATTTTTTGGCTGCAACCTTTTTCCACATAATTGAATATATCTGCGTAACATGACATACAGTTGTCCTTTTATATCTGATAAAATAAATATACGAAGCGGATAGAAGCGGAGGAAAATAAAATGAAGATGCCGCAAGCCATTGATCCTATAATGTTTGCCCCCTGTGGAATGAACTGCATGGTATGCTATAAGCATTGTTATCACAAAAAGCCATGTGCGGGGTGTCTGGCCAGTGATCAGGGAAAGCCGGAGCATTGCAGGAAATGCCAGATAAAAGATTGCCGGAGTGCTCGTGGGCTCGACTATTGTTACCAGTGCCCGGACTATCCATGCAAACCGATCAAGGCTCTGGAAAAAAGCTACAGTACCCGATACCATGCCAGCCTTATGGAAAACAGCCGGAGCGTCGGAACTTTGGGGATGGAAGTTTTTTTAGAACAGCAGAGAAAGCGGTATACGTGCCCGGCCTGCGGCGGAATTATTTCTATCCATGATGCACAGTGCAGTGAGTGTCAGATGAAAATTCAGGAGGATACACAGAATGCTTACAAAAGATGATCTGTTACAGATGCTGGGAAATGATGCCTTTGAAATGTATGAACGGTTAAACGATTACATTTTGGACACCTACAATGTGAATCCCATATGGGCGGACGGTGGGAAAGACTGGAATTTTTGCGTGCGTTACCGGCGCAGTGGAAAAACGCTGTGTACATTATTCTTCAGGGAACAAATGCTGGGAGTTTTGTTTGTCTTCGGAAAGGATGAGCGGGAGCGGTTCGAGGCCATGAGAACGGAACTGCCGGAGGCTATTACAAAACAGTATGATGACATGCCGGTGTACCATGATGGAAAGTGGATGATGATCGAGGCCGGAGACTGCCATCTGTTTACAACAATTACGGCGCTCTTAAAAATAAAAAAGAATCCGAACCGGAAGGTGACTATGTGCGGCTATTGCTGTGATATTTGTAAGGCTTATTCGGCCAATATCAAAAAGGCGGATGAGCGCGTCAAATTGTCGGAATACTGGAAACGGTATTATGCTCTGGAGATTCCGGCGGAACACATATATTGTGACGGATGCCGGTGTGGTAAAAAGGATGCGGCCCTTGTTGACCCGGCATGTCCAATCCGCGCCTGCGTGCTCAAGAGGAAGATTGAGGATTGTTCCCAATGTGAGAAATATCCGTGTGAGCTTTTTCTGTCACGAAAGGGCATGGATTATGAAACGGCTTATGGCATAGAGGCATTGAGCGTGGCAGATTATGAAAACTATTTACTGGCATTTGACAATAAATCCAGAATGGATCGAAAGCGCAGTTATAATGCACCAAAATAGAATAGTACATTTAAAAAAGCAGTCTGTAAATGGGCTGCTTTTTAGTATCTTTTTGATACTATGCCACTTTAATGTGCGTTCTTTCCATTGCCGACAAAAAGCGTTAAGATAAAATCAAGACAGCGGTTTAAGCTATCGATTGAGTGCCGGGCAGCTACGGCGGAAATTAGGGCGGAAATTACGGTGGAAATTGTGGAGGAAATTATGGAGGTGGAAACGATGGGCGTATTTGATGATCATAGATTCAGCAGTCCAAATTGGGAGGAAATGAGTGATCAGGATAAGCTTGAATGCTTTAAAGAAAAGCTGGAGACGGCGGATGCCATTATTCTTGGCGCCGGGAGCGGCCTCTCCACGGCGGCGGGGCTGACCTATGACGGGGAGCGGTTTCATAAAAATTTTGCCGCATTTATCGATAAATATGGCATGGCAGATATGTACAGCGCCGGATTTTATCCATTTCCCACGCAGGAGGAAAAATGGGCTTACTGGAGCCGGCACATTTATTATAACCGGTATGATCTGGAGCCGGCGCCATTATATGTGAAGCTGCTGGAGCTGGTGGCGGGCAAAAATTATTTTGTGCTCACCACAAATGTGGACCATCAATTTCAACTGGCCGGGTTTCCTCAGGAGCGGATTTTTGCAACCCAGGGTGATTACGGGCTGTTCCAGTGTGCCAAAGCCTGCCATCAAAAGCTTTATGACAATGAAGCCCAGATTCGGGCCATGATGGCCCATGAGAGGGATTGTAAAATTCCTACGGCTCTGGTGCCGAAATGTCCGGTGTGCGGCGGTGACATGGAAGTCAATCTGCGCTGTGACGGATATTTTGTGGAGGATGAGGCATGGCATCAGGCCGCACAGCACTATGAGGACTTCATCAATAATAATAAAAAGAAGAAGCTTGTTTTTGTGGAGCTTGGTGTGGGAACGAACACCCCGGGCATTATCAAATATCCGTTCTGGCAGATGACGGCTCAATTTCCCAATGCTTTTTATATTTGCCTGAATCAAGGGCAGGCGTGGGTTCCGGGCGGCCTGGAAGGAAAAACACTCCTTTTTGACAGGGATATCGGTGATGTGGTGGACGGTCTGTCCGGCCAAAAGGCGGGCTCGTTAAAGGAGGAAAACCATGGGAAATATTAACATGACACCGGAAGAACAGCGGCTTTATCTCATCCGGAAGCTTTTATCCGAGCAGCCGCAGTATAAAAATATAGTCCTGCCATCCGATGAACGCGGACAAAAAATGCTTTTGCGCAGTCTTATGAACATCCGTCCGCCAATGCCCATCTGCCAGGAATTTTTAGATATCCAGGATGAATACCTGCGTCGTGAGGTCCGGGAAAAAGGGATCACAGATGCCGGCACATTTCCGGCATCCCCTGTGGATGGCCGCCTTGTTTTGTGGCGCGGCGACATTACGACGCTGAGCGTGGATGCCATCGTCAACGCCGCCAACAGCGCGCTTTTGGGTTGCTTTGTGCCCTGTCATTCCTGTGTGGACAATATCATCCACAGCGTCAGCGGCATCCAGCTTCGTCTGGCATGCAATGCGCTGATGATGACGCAGGGGTACGAGGAACCCACTGGCAGAGCGAAAATAACGCCGGGTTTTAATCTGCCATGCCGTTATGTCATCCATACGGTGGGCCCTATTGTCACAGGTCCATTGACGCAAATGCATTGCCGCCAATTGGCGGACTGCTATATGTCCTGTCTGGAGCTGGCTGCAAAGCGTGGCTTAAAGAGCATTGCCTTCTGCTGCATCTCCACCGGGGAATTTCATTTTCCACAGGAGCGGGCAGCAGAAATTGCGGTCGGAACGGTAACGGAGTTTCTTTCCGGGAATACAGGGATTGAAAAGGTGATATTCAACGTTTTCAAGCCGGAAGATTATGCCATTTATAAAAGAATACTTGGGTAACGCCTTTGACTGCGCCATCATTTCATATTCTCTCCACATAAATATGGTATTATAAGACCGGAGGTGTTACTATGGCGACGCTATTGATTGTTGAAGATGATAAAAAGACAAACGAAGCGATTTGTGAATATTTGATTTATGTAGGGCATAAGCCCGTTCCGGCCTATGATGGGGCAGAGGCGTTACAGATTTTTCGGGAAATGAAGGTGGATCTAGCTGTTTTGGATATTATGCTTCCTAAAATGACCGGGCTGGCCGTCCTGCACGAAATCCGGCGGACAAGCCAGCTCCCGGTGCTCATGCTCACCGCAGTGGGCGATGAATACACTCAGGTGCAAAGCTTTGACGAGCAGGCGGATGATTACATTACAAAGCCATTTTCCATGATACTGCTGGGTAAAAGGATCGCGGCGCTGCTGCGCAGAAGTGGGCAGAGTATAGTGCCGGAAATGATGACCTTCGGGGATGTAACTGTGGATTTTTCCGGCTATACGGCTTGGAACCCGGAAGGAAAGATTGAGCTGACACCCAAGGAGATCAACCTGCTGCGGCTGTTTGTGGAGAATAAAGGGCTGGTGCTGACAAGGTCACAAATTCTGGACGAGCTGTGGGGAGATGATAATCCGATCATCGACCGGACGATCGATACATATATCAAAAATCTGCGGAAAAAATGCAGGCTCGATTGCATTGTCACAGTTAAGGGGATCGGATATAAGTACGACACGGGCGAATGAAGCCTGTGTAAGCCTGTATTTCATTCCATATCCATTCCACATACGTTTCATACAGCCTCCACACCGGCATGTTATCCTGTCCGTACAAAAACATGGAGGTGTGCATTATGGGCTTTATTAAACGGGCGTTTTTGTACGTTACTAAAAAAAGAGGAAAAAGTATCCTGCTGTTCGTCATTCTCCTTGTCATGGCGACCTTTGTGCTGACCGGACTTTCCATAGAGAAGGCGACACGGGCCACACAGGACCATTTGCGTTACGCGCTGGGGGCTGAATTTGAGCTTGTACCCGACTACACAGAAAGCAATCCGTATTATAAAAAGGAAACCGACGACGAGGGCAATTATTCAATCTCCACGGAATATCCGATTACCCAGGAGATTATCGATAAGGTGATGGAAAACGATGGAATCCTAAGCTATGACGGTATAGCTCAATGTCTTGTCACTACAGATCTTGAAGTGATCCCCGGCACTGTTCCGGTCAAGGATAAATACAGAAATATGGTGTATGGCCGGTTTGTGACGGGAACAAAAAACAGCAGCCTTTTCCGCAATGGAACGCTGAAACTCGTTGAAGGCAGTCATGTGCCGGTGGAGGGCGGACGGGTGGCCGTCATCAGTAAGGAGCTGGCTGCAAAAAACGGGCTGAGTATCGGAGACCACCTGTCTGTGACCGGGGAAGATGGCCGTAAGACCGAGCTTGAAATTATTGGGTTATTTGAGGTGGTAAATCCGGTGCAGACGCTGACCCCTGTGAATACTTTTGATAAACTGGAAAATCAGATTTTTTCAGGCATTCAGGCTTTTGAGGAGCTGCAGCCGGACGTGATGGCAGGTTTTTACAGTGTCGTATTTGTCGTCAATGATCCCGCTCAGTTGGACGATATTGTTTCACAGCTTAAAAAGGACGATACTATCGACTGGCGGGCTTTCAGGGTGGAGATGAACAATAAAACCTATGAGGCGGCCGCAGCGCCGCTTGAGAAATTTCAAAAACTGATCACCACTGTCCTTATCCTGATCGTCGTGGTCAGCGCAGTGGTGCTGTCTCTTATCCTGACGATGTGGGCAAAAAGCCGCATCCATGAAACGGGCGTCCTGCTTGCCCTTGGCTTTGGGAAGGCCTCCATCATCGGCCAATATCTGGCGGAGGTGCTTATGCTTGCTGTGCTTGCATTTGCGCTGTCCTTCCTGTCGAGTAATCTTGTGGCGGAGCAGATCGGCAATTATCTGCTGCAGGCGCAGACTCAGCCATCACAGGAGCAGACGGACAGTCTGGACGATAACGGGATGAATATTTCTATGAAGGGCGATGTGGACCCGAACAATATTGTCATTAATGACAATGGCAGCACGGAAGCTCTATCAAAGGATATGACAGTGGAGCCGCTTGACATAGCTGTCAGTCCTGTGAATATGGCCAAGCTTTATCTTATCGGTTTTATAATGATTGTTTTTTCCGTGGGAATCTCCTCGGCGGCCGTTATGCGGCTGAAGCCCAGAGAAATACTGGTGAAAATGAGCTGAGAATATTTACAAAAAATGATAGCTTGACAGGAAAGCCTTCTATACATTATTCTGTATGTATAAATGATTGCGCTGATGCGCATACAGGTCATCAATTCCCTGGAATACCGATGGCCAATACAGATGCATAGGAGGTTTTTCATGCTCAAATATCTGCATTATTGTGCACACCTGATTGGCGCCATGGCTGTGAGCTCCTGGCGGATGCTGATCTGTGCCCTCAGGGGCCGGCCGGACAGTGTCTCCATCGTCCATGTCCGTCCGAAGGCCGGGGAGAAGGGCCGGGTGATCGTATCGAACAGCGTGACGCTGACCCCGGGTACGATCACGCTGGAGGAAACGCCCGATGAATACATAATATTATCGATGGGAGATGAGACGGATGGGGATGTCCGAAAAGAAGTCGCCGCTTTTGAGCGGATCTTAGGGAAGGGGGAGTGTCATGGTTGAAGTTTTGGCAGTCATCGTATTTTTTATGCTGATCTCAGTATTTATTCTCATGGTCCGCAGTGGTGCGGGCTTTATCCGTATTTTATTCTTGAGTCTGTTTTCGGTTTTGATCGTCGTTGAAATCATATTATATGCCATTCACACAGGGCAGAGTATGTATCTGGACATTGCTCTTGTCTTTTCGCTGCTGAGCTTTATGGACGTTCAGTTTTACGCGGTGTATCTGCGCAGAAAGGGGGCGTTGTAAGTATGTTTCATTTATATTTGGGTGAAATCATCATGGCGGCGGGGATTTTGGTGATGGTGTGCGGCCTTGTGGGGCTTGTGCGTTTTCATACATTTTACCGCAGGCTTCTGGTCTGTTCACTGATCGATACGTCCGGGATGCTCCTGTTTTTACTGGGCGCTGTCATACGCCAGGGATTTACAGAATTTTCCGCAAAGCTTTTACTGCTCATGGCCGCCGTGGTGCTGACGGCTCCTTTGGTGACCCATAAGCTGGGCCGGTCCGCCTATTTAAGCGGACATCGGGAAAATACGGCCGGTTCCGGGGAAAAGGAGGACTGTGAAGATGATTGAAAATGGTATACTGGCGGGCGTTTTGCTGCTGCTATGTGTCCTGGCAATTCTTACTGTAAGTATGGAGCGATTATTTACCGCCGTCGTTTATGCGGGAACGCTCTCGGCAGCGGCCGCATTTGCCTACATGCTTCTTGGCGCGCCGGATGTGGCTCTGGCGGAGGCTGTGATCGGAAGTACGTTATCTACAGTGGTATTTTTAGTGACACTTAAAAAGTACAGGATTTTTGTGGTCCGTTTTCTTCCGGAAAAGGATTCCGACTCGGGCTCCTTAAAAAAGGTCATGTCGGTTCTGTCGCGCTCTCTTGAGAAAAAAGAAATGGAGGTCCACGTTTTACAGGCCAGCGAGCCGGTGGATACGCTCTTATCCTATGGCGATACGGATCTGGTAGTGGAGCAGAAGTCCGGGCATGTGGTGATTCACGGGGAACAGCACAGCGAAATACTGGAACGGATCAAGCATTCCTTCCATAAGGCCGGTATTTTGGCAAAATATGCCGGCAGCGGAGATGAGGAGCATTTTCATAGTGATCCGAAGGAAGGACGTCTGCGCCATCGCTGGCCGGCGTTAGCCTTTATACTTGTGATTTCAGCAGCGCTCTTTTACGGTTATTATTCCATGGGAGCGCCGGGAACGGCCAGCCTTTGGGAGGCCATAAGGGCTGTGGGAATACAGGAAACCGGGGCAAAGAATCTGGTGGCGGCCATTTATCTGGACTATCGCCTGTTTGATACACTGCTGGAGGCGCTGCTCCTGCTCGTATCGGTCATCGGCGTTTCCCAGTTTGCCGGTCTTTCCAAAGCCGAGCAGGTGCATCCGGAGGTCAACCAAAATCCTGTGAAGGATAACCCTTCCCATGTCATGCTTGGAAGCCTGGGGATCGTCTATGTATTTTTAGCTGTATTTGGCGGTTATATTATTGTCACCGGTATGGATGGCCCAGGCGGGGGATTCCAGGGCGGCGCTCTTTTGGCGGCGATTATAATCGCCTGCCATTTTGTGGAGAAGCGGGTACTTTTGCCGCTATCGCGGGCGGCCAGGCTGGAGAAGATCATGTATGTGTTGATCCTGGCGCTGGGAAGCCTCTATCTGATTTTTGGACCTTATGTGAGCGTGGATGTTAAACGGCTGCATTTTCTTTTGATGAATATTTTTATCGGACTTAAGGTATGCTCCGGACTGTCATTGATCTACCTGCATTTTATGTCCAGCGGTACCGGAAAGGAGAGTGAGCATGAATAATATCGTTGAGATTGCCGGCCTGCTTTTATTTCTCATCGGCCTTTACGGGCTGGCGGCCCGGCGCAATATTATAAAATCCATACTGTCACTGGGGATCATGGATATCGGGATCATCCTGTTTTTTCTTGGGATACGTTATGTGCCAGGCGCTGTTGCGCCTATCGGAGAGATTTCCGAAGCCGCAGCGGACAGTGGCGCAGCTTTGGCCGGCGACAGCGTGGCGGCGGCTCTTACGGCCGGTGACAGCATGGCGGCAGCGGCCGGGGCGCCTGTGGCTGCGGTCGAGAATTTAGCTGCTGGCAACGCCGCTGTTTCTGCGGATGCCGTGCCCCAGGCGCTGATGATCACGGCTATCGTCATCGGCGTGGCTGTGACTGCGGTGGCTCTGATGATGTTTATCGCCCTGTACCACCGCTACGGTACGACCAATTGGAAGACCGCTCATAATATCCGCAAGGAAGAACGGAGGAACTGACCTGTATGGAACTTTATCTGTTGATCGTCATGCCCATTTTTGCATCGCTGCTCTTATTTCTGATTCCCGGGCGTGTGACTACCTGGCTCTGTACGGGCATCTATGGGGCTATACTTGCCGTAACCTTATATCTGTTCTGGCGCGTTCGCTTTGCTGGGGAGATCATCTCCACAAAAAGCGGCGGCAGCTTTCTGGGCATAACACTGTATTGCGACAGGACAGCGGCCGTATTTCTCGTGCTGGTTGCTTTTATTTTCCTGTGTGTCTTTGTATACACCCACTCACCGGGGCAGACGAATAAAATGTTTTCCTTCCTTATGACTGTTCTGGAAGGTCTGGTGATGCTGATTTTTCTATCCCGGGATCTTTTTAATATTTATGTGGCCGTGGAGGTGGCAACCATTGTCTGCGCCATTTTGATCATGTACAAAAAAGAAAGCCGGTCCATATATGACGGCCTTGTATACCTGCTGACCAGTATGACCGGCATGTTATTTTTCCTGCTGGGGATCGGCATGATCTACCGCCAGTTCGGCGTTTTGGATTTTGACGGCGTGGCCGCTGTTTTGGCCGGCGGCACCAGCGGCTCTGTGGCATTGCCATATGCTCTTATTATGACCGGCGTCTGCTTAAAATGCGCCATTGTGCCCATGCATTTCTGGCTGCCGCTGGCTCACGGAACGCCCAGCGCGCTGTCCGGTGTGTCCGCGCTTTTGTCGGGGATCTATGTGAAAAGCGGTATTTATCTGTTTGTCCGGGTGCAGGATCTATTTTCACCGGTCATCCGCACCGAAGAATTTTTCTTCTGGCTTGGCGTCATCACATCCATTGCCGGAATCATCATGGCTGTGTGCCAGTGTGATATCAAGCTGATCCTGGCGTATCACACCATATCCCAGCTTGGCCTTATTATCGCCGGGCTTTCCACGGGAAGCGCCGCGGCCCAGGCCGGAGCCATGCTCCATATTATCAATCACGCCATGTTCAAGTCACTGCTGTTTCTTTCCGCAGGACTGCTCATCGCGGCCTATGGCACCCGGAATGTATATAAAATCCGGGGGGTTTTCAGGCAGATGCCAGCCGTAGGTATCGCCGTGGCAGCAGGCATTTTGGGGATCACCGGGGCTCCGTTTTTTAACGGCAGCATATCCAAATACCTGCTGGCTCAGGGCGGCTCCCTGGCGGATTACGCCTTTTTAGTCATCAACTTAGGCACTGCCTTATCTTTCGTGAAATTCGGGCGGATGCTGTTCGGAAATGGACGCCCGGAACATGTGGCGGACAGCGCCGGCGCTCCGGATACGCGTACTGCCGATTTCTCCGGCAGCAGTGCCGGTGCTGCCAGTGATGCCGGTGCCCCAGCCGCCCGCGTGAGCGCCCCTGTTCCGGCTGTCGGTGGTGCCGGTGCCTCAGCCGCCCGCGTGAGCGCCCCTGTTCCGGCCGCAGGCGATAGCGGTGCCCCGGCCGCACATGCCTCCGGCACAAGCGCGGTCAGTGCCCGCGCCACCGGTGTTGTCCTGCTGCTGAGCCTTATGTGCCTGCTTACCGGCGTTTTTGCCGCCCCCATGCTCCAGTTGATTTTTGAAATGGATCTGGAGATCGGTATTTGGGGCTATCTGAAAAAAGCCGTTATATGGGGCATAAGTATTTTCGCGGCTTATCTTGTTTATACAAAGATTATAAGCCGCAGCGCCCGGCTGAAAGCCGGGATCGACTTTAGCGCTGATTTTAACCAGATGATTCTATGTACCGGCGCCAGCTTTGCTGTTCTTCTGGTGGCTGCGCATATATTTACCATCGCGTAATCGCAGGGATCTACGACAGTTTATTTTTATATTCAGCCCCCCAGGCCACCATGGAATCCAGGATCGGCCTCAGGCTGCGGCCGGTTTCCGTCAGGGAATACTCCACACGGGGAGGAACCTCCGGATAAACCTTGCGGTTGACAAGACCGGCCGCCTCCATGGCGCGAAGGTGGCTGGTGAGTACCTTCTGGGTAATGCCGGTGACCGACCGCATAAGCTCGTTAAAACGCTTTGTGCCTGTGAGCAGATCCCGGATGATCAATACCTTCCATTTATCGCCGATGAGCTGGAGCGTCATTTCCACCGGACATTCAGGTAATTTCTTTAAAGCTTCCATAAAATAAAACCTCCTTGGTATATGTATAACTGTATATTTCTAAAATACTGTACAGTATATTATATACTAATATTGACATAAGCGCAATCTGTCGGATTAAATTTGGGAAAACTGTAACGATGTAAGTAACGGATCGGCAACGGCACCCTGAACGAGCCTTGGAAAAATGGGCTTGTTCCAGCCCTCCGTGATTAGTAAGTGCGCCCATATCCGGGGCTCTTTGCGCAATTGACCAAACCTTTTGTTGAACTTATGCGCCAAATTTGTTATGATATATAAAACATAAGAGATTAGAGGCGGGGTAATGATAAAAAAGTTTTTTCCATTGTTTCTGGCAGTCGGTCTGCTGGTTATGGGAACATTATCAGTAATATCCATAAATGAACTTCAGGGAAATGCAAGAGTGATCAATTATACCGGAGTTGTCCGGGGAGCCACTCAGAGACTGGTGAAGGAGGAAATCAGCAATAAACCGGATGACGCGCTCATGGCGCGGCTGGATGGTATTATTGACGAGCTGATGACTGGTGAGGGTGAGAACGGGCTCATACGTCTGCGCAGCGATGAGTACCAGGAGCTGATGGTACAGATGAAGCAGGAGTGGAGTGCGATCAAGGAAGAGATCATGCAGGTCCGCGCAGGAAAGCCGGCTGACCGGCTGTACGATTTGAGCGAGGCTTATTTTGGTCTGGCGGATGTGGTAGTTAATGCCGCTGAAGAGTATACGAAGGTCCGTATGTATCATATGCAAATCGGCCTTATAGTGGTCATTGTTCTGTTTTTGTGTATTACCGCGCTGCTGACCTGGTATCATAATCTTCAGGATAAGCGCAAGGCCGCACTGGACAGCGAAGCCGCCAAAAACCTGGAACGCAGCCAAAACCTGGAGCAGATGTCCGAGGCTCTCAAGGCGCCGATGAATGATATATCTGAGGTCATCTACATCGCGGACTTTGATACATATGATCTGCTGTACCTGAATGATAAGGGAAGGAGCTCAGTTGGCGTTGATGATCTGGAGGGGCAAAAGTGCTACAAGGCGCTTCAGAATCTGGATGCGCCCTGCGATTTTTGTGTGAACGATAAGCTCCGTGAAGGAGAAATCTATACATGGGAATTTACAAACCGGATAACCGGACGGCACTACCTGCTAAAAGACCGGCTCATCGAATGGGATGGACGCCGGGCCCGTATGGAGATCGCCTTTGATATGACGGAGGCCGAGGAAGAGAAGCAGCGGCTTAAATACCGCCTTGGTCTGGAAAATATGTTGATGGAATGTGTGCGTACACTTTACCGGGACACGGATATGCGGGCTTCGGTTCCATCCATGTTAAAGCGGCTGGGAACCTTTCTGCAGGCGGAACGGACGTATATTTTTACGGTTCGGAACCAGAAAATGTATAATGATTTCGAGTGGTGCGCCGACGGCATAGAGCCTCAGATTGATAATCTCCAGGATCTTCCGGTGGATCTCATTGACCGCTGGCAGGTACTATTTAATAAGCAGCAATGTGTGGTCATTCAAAATATTGAAGATTATAAAGAATCCTCACCGACAGAGTACATCGCCTTAACCGCCCAGAATATCGTCCGCCTTGTGGCGGTACCCCTGGAAAGAGACGGTGAGCTTTTTGGCTATATCGGCGTTGACAATCCGCCGCTGGAGCGTATGCATAATATCGCCTCCGCCCTTCAGACGCTGAGTTATTTTCTTTTGCTCTCTTACCGGAGAGTGGAATACGAGCGCCAGTTGTCGCGGCTGAGCTATTTTGATACACTGACATCCTTTTTTAACCGGAACCGGTATATCCGCGATCTGGATACGCTCACGCGCAATGGCGGTCCACTGGGCATCGTCTATCTGGATGTGAATGGATTGAAGGATATTAATGATATGTACGGCCATGCGGCCGGGGATAAGATCCTGGTGGAAAGCGCCAAGCGCATGAAGCAGGTTTTTGACGGTTTTGATTTTTACCGGATCGGCGGGGATGAGTTCGTTATTATCTGCCCCGGCATTGCTCAGGATGATTTTGCAAACCGGATCATCGAGCTGAAATCCATCTTTATGAGGGATGAAATGTGCCGGGCGGCCATCGGCTCCCAGTGGACGATGGAGTATGGCGATGTGCAGCAGATCGTGGCCAATGCCGACGAGCAGATGTATGAGGATAAAAAAGCGTTTTACCGGACCCACCCCAATACGCAGCGTTACCGGCATCACAGTGATGAGATCCTTCACCTGTCCAACCCTGCGGTTTTGCAGGAGAAGATTAAAAACCATCAGTTTGTTGTCTATCTTCAGCCGAAAATTTCTTCCCTGGACAGGACGACGATGGGCGCTGAGGCGTTGATCCGCTATAAGCCTTCCGACGGTTCTCTGATACTGCCCGGCAATTTCCTTCCGCTCCTGGAGGAAACGAAGACCGTGAGTCAGGTAGATTTTTATGTGTTCGAGTTTGTCTGCTCCAAGATCAATGAGTGGGCGAAGCAGGGCAAGCAGGGAATCCCTGTGGCTGTGAACTTTTCCCGGTTTTCTCTGGCACAGCCGGGCTTTACGAAAAAACTGCAAAGGATCTGTGAGAAATACGACGTCTCCCCGCAGCATCTGGAGATTGAAATCACGGAGAGTGTCCGCGGTGTTGAGGATATTGATCTCAAGCTGCTGATCGAGGAGCTGCGCCAAGCCGGATTTATCGTGGCGCTGGATGATTTTGGAACAGAGTATGCCAATCTTTCGCTGCTGTCCTCTGTGGAGTTTGATGTGCTTAAACTGGATAAGAGCATGGTGGATGATGTGGCGGATAACCCGAGAGCTCTGGATATCGTGGAATCCATTGTGGAGATCTGCCGCAAGCTGAATGTGCAGGTCGTGGCAGAAGGGATTGAGAGCGAGGCGCAGTTAGAGGCGCTTCGGGAATGTGGCGTGCAGTTGGCCCAGGGGTATTTATTCAGCAGACCGGTGCCGATTGCCGAATATGAACAGAAATTTCTTTAAGATAACAAGCGTGACTCCCCGGTTATTCCATAGCCGGGGAGTGTGCTGATGCACCGGGTGCGCGATACAGATGATAAAGTAAATTGAGATAATATTTGATGAGAGGTAATAACGATTATGAGCGAAATTGATAAACTTTCGACGGGTGACCCAAAAGTTTTTGAGATTTTCAGAAGCATTGCAAAATGGTTCGACTCTATTTACTATATTGATCTGGTGGATGGCAGTTTTGATTCGATGATCCAGGCCGGAGGGCGCGCCCTGCTGAATCTGCCTGAGGATGGAGATTATGCCCGGATGATCGGGCATCTGGCAGCGACGGTCGTATATCCCGGGGACCGGGATCTTTATATCCGCATGCTGGATATGGAGCATATTGTAAATCATCTTAGAAGCCACGAGTGTCAGGAATTTGAATACAGGTCTATCATGCCTGATGGTACATATCACTGGTATTTGAATATGATCGTCATTTTGAGTAAAGATACAGATGGTACGCCGCTAAAGGCCGCCTCTCTTGTGCGGGATGTCCATGATAAAAAGACGGAAGCGCTGGCGGCTGAGCGCAGGCAGAAGGCGGTGGAACGGGCACTTTCCGAGGAGCATCGGCGCATAGAGATGCTTGCGGAGGCGACCAATGCCGTTGTGATCTACTATGATATCCAGAGAAAAACGGCGCGCATGCTTATGAATGAGCGGAGAAAGAAGGATACGAACCGGCTCGTGGAGATTCTCTACACGGATATCGGCAGGGAATGGCGCGCCATCATACATCCGGACGATTTTGACCGGTTTTTATCCCTGTTTGTGGATGGGCGCGGTCTGGAGGAGGCTTATTCCATCCGGGCGCGGCTGAGGTATGATACAAGCTACCGGTGGTATCGGGTGACCGGGCGGGCTGTTTGCGACAATGCGCGGCGGCCGCTGCGTATCGTGGCCACATTGGAGGATATCCATAAGGAAAAGCAGGAGGAGATGAAGCTGCTTCAAAAGACCGAGCTGGATGCGGCCACCGGCGTGTTAAACCGCGCTGCTTTAGAAATGCGTGTGACCCAGCTTCTCTTAAAAGGATGTAAAAACCAGATGGGTGTCTTTATGATCATGGATCTGGATCAATTTAAACGGATCAATGATTGTTACGGCCATATTGAGGGCGACCGGGTCATCTGTGAGTTTGCGGCGGTTTTAAAAAGTCTTTTTCGCAGCACAGATGTCATCGGCCGTATGGGCGGCGATGAATTTGCCGTATTCTTTCATGGGTTGTTTACAAATGAGCAGATCGGCGCCCGCGCCCGCAAAATCTGCCAGCAGGTGAAGCTGATCATGGAAGGTGCCGGGAATCTGCCAGGAAGCTCCTGCAGCATAGGGATTTCTGTCTGCGAGAATGGCGAAAAGCCGTTTAAGCAGCTTTACAAGGAGGCGGACACGGCTCTGTACCAGCAGAAAAAGCATGGGCGCGACGGTTACCGTTTCTATGCGCTCGAAAAATAATGAGGAGGAATTTCATGGGAAAGACAGAAATTCCCTATAAACAGAAGCGGCGAACGCTGTGGTTTGGTTTCCTGCTGATCCTGTGTCTGCTTGTAGTCATTATAGGAAATTTTTATTATTTTACACAGGATGCTATCCGCATGTCCGGACTTTCCGGTGACCGCCTGGCTATGGGCGTCATTGTGGAGGAGGAGGGTGTGCTGAGCAGCAATGAGGAATTGCTTGGCATTGCGACATATGGCATTTTAAGGATGAAGGAGCGTACCGGCAGTGTGGACAGCGTTTCCCAGTGGATGCAGGAATTTGCCGCATATATTTCAGAAAATAATGGAGAAGCGCATAACGGAGTTTATGGCTTTGTTGATGGATATATAATTGACGCGCCGGACTGGACGCCCACGCCCGAGGCGGACCCCGATCAGTGGTCATGGTATAAGCGGGCGCTGCTGGCCGGCGGCGAACCGGCGTATACGGATGTTTACGAAAAAGACGGCCGCCCGGTGGTCACGATTGCTGCGGCGATAAATGAGGGCGGAGATGTGTTGGCCATCGATGTGGATGTGTCGGAGCTTCAGGCGGTGATGTCGGATAAATTTTCCGATGAAAACGGATTTTTATGCCTTTTTGATACATCCGGGAATATGCTGGCCTGCCAGCACCCCGATGGGCGCACCGGTTACGAAAGCTTTATGGACGACGGTCAGCGGACGGCACTTTTTGAGGCGGCGCAGCTCAATGAAACATCGGGCTTTGAATATATTGACAGTGATGGCAGACGCTGGCTCGTCTATGATGCGGCGACTGCCAATGGCTGGGTGGTGGCGCTGACCGTGCCCTATTCCAGTATATTTGCCAGTGTACTGCGCATGCTGTCCGGTGAACTGGTTGTCCTTGTTATTGCCCTTGCGACCATGGCGCTGCTTTGGGCCGCGCAGTACCGGGAACGGCGCCGCGCTGAGCGAAACCGGAAGATATTAGAGGCTATTGGAAATACTTATTATGCCATCTATACCGTACAACTGCAGACCGGGCGCTACGAAATCATAAAATCCACGCCGGAGATTTACAGCCAGATTACGACAACGGGAAGCTATGACGATTTGTATAAGGCGCTGCAAAATGTCATTGCCGGGGAGCACCGGCTTTTATTTGCCGAAGGGTTTAGCCTGGAACAATTAAAGCAGGACTGTCTGAAGGATGTCCATAAGGTGATGGAATTTCAGCGCAGTCTTGACGGGGAGTATCAGTGGGTAAGCTGTTATCTGATGAAAATGCCCGATTTTGACCGGAGCCGGGAGGTCATGCTTGTATTCCGGCGGATTCACGAAGAAAAGATTAAGGATCTGGAGCAGAAAAAGCTGCTTTCGGATTCGCTGCTGATCGCTCAAAATTATGGACAGGCGAAAAGTGATTTTCTATCCCGCATGTCACATGATATGCGTACACCCATGAACGCGGTCACCGGTTATGCCCGGCTGATGGGCGAGCATTTGGGTGAACCGGACCGGCTGAAAACATATTTGGAAAAGCTTGTCTTCTCATCGGAGCAACTGCTCAGCCTGATCAATGAGGTGCTGGATATGTCCAAGATCGAACAGGGAAAGCTGGAGCTTCATCCGGAATGGCTGGATCTTGCTGCGCATATGGAGCTGCTTTTGACCGCATTTAAGGACCAGGCGGCACATGAGCAAAAGGAACTGACATATGAGTTCCATGTCCGCCATGGACATATTTATGCCGATACGCCAAAGCTGGACCAGATCTTAAATAATCTGCTGTCCAATGCGATGAAATATACCCGCCCCGGCGATCACATTTTTGTACGTGTGACAGAGCTACGGGAGATGAGCCGCAGCAGCGCCATGTACCGGTTTATGGTCCGTGATACGGGAATCGGTATGTCGGAGGATTTCCTGAAGCTGGACTTTAAGCCATTTGAGCGGGAGCGGGCCAGGGGCGCCGGTCATATACCGGGCACAGGGCTTGGCATGTCCATTGTAAAAAATGTCGTACAGTTTATGAATGGCACGATGGAGGTGGTGAGTGCACCGGATAAAGGCTCCACCTTTGATATCCTTCTGCCATTTGAGTTTGCGGAAGCGCCGGAGCGTGCGGATGGCCGTGGTCAGGCGGACGGCGCGGGATCTAAAGAAATTACAGCGGGCAGTGCAAGCACGCATGCCCCCACGGAGGACGGTGCAAGGACGCCAGAAACCACTGCGGACGGCGTAAACACGCATAAAGCCGCGGAGGCTGCACAGGCGCCGGAGACTCGCGATTGTGGTCTTGAAGGCTGCCGCATCCTTATCGCCGAGGATAACGAGATCAATATGGAAATTGCCTGTGAGATCATCAGCTCATGGGGGATTTTTATAGATAAAACCTATGACGGCTGCGAAGCTGCGGATAAGTTTTCGCAAATGCCGGAAAACTATTATGATATGATTCTTATGGACATACAAATGCCGAAAATGAACGGATTTGAGGCCTCCAGAGCCATCCGTTCCATGGACAGGGCCGACGCGGCCAGTGTACCGATCATCGCTATGACGGCCAATGCTTTTTCCGATGATATCGCCCAGTCCATGAGCAGCGGTATGAACGCCCATATTATAAAGCCTGTGGATTTTGACAGGCTTCAAAAGACGCTCCTTCAGTTTCGCAGGAAGGACAATGAAAGGATTATGAATGGCAATTAATAAAGCAGTAAAGCTACTTTTGAAAGCAATTTCCTATGCCAATGACAGTGTGGAGGTGGAGAGATCCAGGTGGCTGGCTGATCTGAAAAAGCTGGACCCGATGCGTATTTTCGTAAAGAAACTGGATGAAAAGATTTATAATGAGGATTATGAGGTTCCTGTTCGGATTTATTTTCCGTCGGAGGAAGCTATGGAAAAAGGGCTTAATGAAGGACACACCTTTCCGGTGCTGTTATTTATCCACGGCGGCGGCTGGGTGACCGAGAGTGTGGAAAATTATGACCGGGTCTGCGCCCAGATGTCCCAGTCCACGGAACATATCGTCGTTTCTGTGGAATACCGGCTGGCGCCAGAATATCATTTCCCGGTGGGGCTTTTGGACTGCTATGCTGTGGCGAAAGCATTGTACACCCGCCGATTCATTTTGAATGTGGACCCAGACCGCATATCCATCATCGGGGACAGTGCCGGCGGGAACATGACCGCAGCACTGTGCCTGATGGCCAGGGATAAAGGGGAATTTTTCCCAAGGCGTCAGATTCTTATTTATCCGGCGGTGGGCAATGATTATACGGAAACCTCCCCCTATACCTCTGTCCATGAAAACGGCACGGATTATCTTTTGACGGCCCGGCGGATCGAGGATTATATGACGCTGTATCAAAGCTGTCCACAGGACCGGCAGAACCCGTATTTTTCGCCTATATTGGCCAAAAATCTGGAAAATATGCCAAAGACGCTTATACTTACGGCCGAGTTCGACCCGCTCAGAGATGAGGGGGAGGACTACGGGCACCGACTAGAGGCTGCCGGGAATCTGGTGGAGATTCACCGGATCACCGATGCTCTCCACGGCTATTTTGCCCTTGGCATCAAGCAGTTGTTTGTTCAGGAGAGCTTTGATTATATCAATGCATTTTTAAAGGAGGCGAATGAACGTGAGGGAAGCGAAGGAAGAGAAGCGTTCGCGCTGGAGAAAGCTCGATAATGCGGCCCTGGCATTTCCGGCCGCCACAGATAAAAAGGACACGCGGGTATTTCGTTTTTACTGCCAGCTAAAGGAGGATATCGACCCTGAGATTTTACAGGACGCCCTGGATAAAACGATGCGGCGCTATCCTGTGTTTCAGGCTGTTTTGCGCAAGGGCCTGTTCTGGTATTATCTGGAGCACCGGAATATCCGCGCCATCTCAAAGCCGGAGAGTAAAAAGCCATGCAGCTATATTTACGTACCCGATGCCAAAAAGCTTCTGTTTGAAGTGACTTATTTTAAAAACCGGATCAATCTGGAGGTTTTCCATGCTCTATCCGACGGTACAGGCTCCATCCTTTTTTTCAAGGAGCTTGTGAAAAATTACCTGTTCCTTGCCCATGAAGCCGATGGCCTTGAGGATGTGGTGCTCACGGATGAATTGGAGACGGAAAGTGATAATGAGGAGGACAGCTTCTCCCAGTATTATTCGTCAAAACGGCCCAAAGGCGACAAGTACAGCTCCAAATCATACCAGTTGGCAGGGTCAAAGCTGGAGCACAGTGATATACAGGTGACCGAGGTCGTTATCTCGGTAAAGGAGCTGCTTGAAAAATCCCGTTCCAACGGTGTATCCATGACTGTTTTTCTGGCGGCGGCTCTGATGTACGCCATTTATGAGGAAATGACCGAGCGGCAGCAGCGCCGTCCGGTAACGCTGATGATCCCGGTCAATCTGCGCAAGTATTTTCCATCCGGTTCCATGACCAATTTCTGGGGCTGGTTGGAGGCCGGTTATAAATTCACACCGGACACCCGCTTTGAGGATGTGCTGGCGCACGTAAAACAGTATTTTGAGAAGGAGCTGGTGAAGGAGCGGGTGGCCATGCGTATGAATGATTATATACGCCTGGAGAAAAATCCGGCTCTGAGGGCGGTGCCCCTGGAGATTAAGAATCTTTTTTTGCAGGCCGGCACGCGGATCCGCGCCGGTGATATTACCGCGGTTTTTTCCAATGTGGGTGTTATTAAAATGCCGCCCAGCTATGAGCCTTACATCCGCCGTTTCGGTGTGTTTACAAATACGGATAAAATGCAGCTTTGCGCCTGCTCCTACGGCGACGAGCTGGTGCTGGGCTTTTCCTCAAAGCTTGTAAGTATGAATATCCAGCGGAATTTTCTGCGCATTTTAAAAGAACAGGGGCTGGAATGCCATATTCCGGAGAGCAGCTTTCCCGAGCTTCCTAAAAAGGAAAGTTATGTGGGCAGGATCGCTTTCCAGACATTTTCCTTTGTGTGCATTGTGGCCGCGGTACTGTGCGTCATGTTCAATGTGATGCTCTCGCCGGACATTTACTGGTCGCCCTTTGCCTGTGCGGCGCTGCTGTGCCTTTGGGTATGTGCGGCGGTAGGCTTTGTGAAGCGGCGGAATGTTTTGAAAAACCTTATGTGGCAGCTTGTCATCGGTTCGGTGGCCTGTATTTTGTGGGATGTGTTCACCGGCTGGCGGGGCTGGTCTGTGGACTTTGTATTCCCTCTGGCGACCATTGCCATACAGATCACGATGTTTATTATTGCCAGGGCGCGGCGGATGGAGGTGACGGAATATTTATTCTATTTGGTCATGGGCGCCGGATATGGGCTCATTCCGTTCATTTTGCTGCTTACCGGCGCTGTGGATATCGTCTATCCGTCGGTCATCTGCGCAGGGCTGAGCTTCCTCTATCTTGTGGGGCTGGCTATGTTCCGGTTTAAGGATATGCAGCAGGAGTTTCATAAGAAATTCCGCTTGTAAAAGGCGGCCAAAGAATGCCCGCCAACAGTTTTTTATGCATTGTACGTAAGTGCCTGGAGTACAGGCGTTTACGTGCTCATAGCAAAATACAGGGCGGCGCCGCGGGCTTTTCGGTTACGGCGCCGCTGCGCTTGAGGATGGTGTAATTATGCTTCAGACAACACTTTGTTATCTGGAAAAGGACGGTAAGTATCTGATGCTTCACCGTGTAACGAAGAAAAATGATGTGAATAAAGAAAAATGGATCGGTGTGGGCGGAAAGTTTGAGCCCGGGGAAGCGCCGGAGGAATGTCTGATGCGGGAGGTATACGAGGAGACCGGCTATACGCTTTTGGATTATAAGTTCCGCGGCGTGCTCACATTTATATGTGATACGCAGGAGCCGGAATATATATTTCTCTACACATCCGATCAATTTACCGGCACGCCAAAGGAATGTGATGAGGGCGTGCTGGAATGGGTGCCCAAGACATCCGTATGTGATCTGAACATATGGGAGGGCGACCGGGAAATGTTCCGTCTGCTGGATGAGCGGCCGGATGTATTTTCCTTAAAGCTGCGGTATGAAAATGATCATTTGGCCGAGCTTAAAATATACTAACTGATAAAACTTGGAGGTCTTTATGAAAAAACAGCACAATCAATGGGCCAGTAGATTTGGCTTTATTTTAGCGACAGCGGGGGCCGCGATTGGTCTGGGTAACTTATGGAAATTCCCATATCTTATGGGTAAGAACGGAGGCTTTTCATTTCTCCTTGCCTATCTTGTATTTATATGTATTCTCGGTGTTCCGGTGATGATCGCTGAGATGACCCTGGGGCGGAAAACAAAGCACAATCCGGTGCAGGCTTATGCACAGATCCATCCCCGGGCGAAAATCGTAGGTGTTTTCGGCGTTCTTGCCGCATTTTTTATTTTATCCTATTATAGTGTGATCGGGGGCTGGATTTTAAAATATGTATCCAGCTATTTGACCACGTTTAAAGCGCCGGAGAATTTTACCGCCTATACGGCTACGCCGGTGGAGCCTATTGTGTGGCATTTTGTGTTTATGTTTTTGACAGCGCTCGTCTGTTATTTTGGTATCCGCGGTATTGAAAAGGCAAGTAAATTTATGATGCCCACGCTGTTTATTATTCTCATCGTGATTATTATCCGTGGGGTGACGCTGCCGGGCGCATTTGCCGGGCTGGAATTTATATTTAAGCCGGACCTGTCTCACTTTAATATCGGCTCCGTCAGTGCGGCTTTAGGACAGGTGTTCTACTCGCTGAGCCTGTGTATGGGGATCACCGTGACCTACGGCAGCTATTTAAGCCGGAAGGAGAATATTCCCAAAAGCTGTGTGACGGTGGCCGGGCTGGATACGTGTATGGCCATTCTGGCAGGTATTGCCATCTTCCCCGCGGTCTTTTCCTTTGGGCTGGAGCCGGGGCAGGGGCCGACGCTGATTTTTGGAACGCTGCCGAAGGTGTTTTCGGCGCTGCGCGGGGGAACGGTTTTTGCCATCCTGTTTTTCCTGCTCATCTTTTTTGCGGCGCTGACAAGTGCCATAGCTCTCCTTGAGGTGGTCGTTTCCTTTACGATGGATAATCTGAAATGGAGCCGGACAAAATCTGTGTTTATTCTGGCTGCGGCTATATTTCTCATCGGGGTGCCCAGCTCCCTGGCCTTTGGACCGCTGGCGGATTTTAAAATACTCAATTATAATTTCTTTGATTTTATGGGGATGATCACGGATAATATTTTACTTCCGTTCGGCGGCATTTTTATGTGCTATTACCTGGGATGGAAGTGGAAGCCACAAATACTTGTGGATGAGATCGAGCAAAATGGGGTACGGTTTAAGCTGGCGAAGCTCTGGACTTTCAGTATACGGTTTATTACCCCGATCCTTGTGCTGATCGTGACCATTACCGGGTTTGTCAACATATACCATGTCGTAACCGGGAGCGGGATGTAGCGGGATCGCGAAATGTGGGCGCGCGCGAACTGTGCGAGTTGTGCTGTGCGGAGGCAAAGATGTGGAGACGCTTTGATGGGCGCGCGGTATCGACATCGGACTGTGGCCGGACCCGCCCGCCGCTTCCATGGCCCCGGGGGCTCGTCTCTTTGGCGGACGGACTGCGGAGCCCAAATTCGACTAATGTTTAAAATGCAGGATTTCCAGGCACCGGGCCGATGTTCAGTAAGCTCTTTATGACCTTTCTGAACTCGGCCCTCAGATTTTGGTATTGTGTACACAAAATCTGGCCTGGAAATCCTGCATTTTAAGCATAAGTCTCCTTAGGGCTCCTCCGTATGTCCGCCAAAGAGACGAGCCCCCGGGGCCATGGAAGCGGCAGGCGGGTCCGGCCACAGTCCGGCGTCGATACCACGCACCCATGAAGCGTCTCCACATCTTTGTCTCCGCACCTAAACGTTATCGTCTACGATTATAGTTTTCACACTGCTTTTTCTT
>CABJAM010000006.1:517191-542219 GCA_902363555.1 Lachnospiraceae bacterium
GGGGGGCGGGCTGAGGCTTCGGGGCTGTTTCTAGCGGGGGTGAGGGCCCTTAACGCTTCGGCCTGTGGTCCGTGAAAAAAGCTTACGCAGGGCTTTTAGAGAAACTTGGATTAAAAAGACGCGCATTCCAGGTCATAATCCGAGCTTACAAAGCCGGATTATGAGGGCCAAGTTCAGCCAAAGTCATAAAGGGTTTGGATGAACATTGGCCCGGTGCCTGGAATGCGTGCCTTTTTAATCCTAGTTGAACTTAAGCCCGGAGATGGCTTTTTCCACGGGCCACAGGCCGAAGCGTTAAGGGCCCTCACCCCCGCTAGAAACAGCCCCGAAGTCTCAGCTCGGCCCCCCCATCCAGCCCCGCAAAGTGCCAGCCAGCCCAAGCACATCCCACCCCAGCCGTTCCCCGGACCTGAGTCAAAATACGCGCAATATACGGAACAAAGCCCTCTATAAAATCCGCACCATAATCTTTGTTACGTGTTCACTGTATTCTTTTACCGCCATATGGTCAATCACTTCTTCCTCATAAAAGTATTCGTCCAGCAATAATCCATGGACATCGCCGTAATGCACCAGGCTGGCGTAGGCTGTGTTCAGGCTGCTGTAATCTCCCTTGTGGAGTATCACAAGATAATTTCCTTCGGGGCGTTCGCTCCACGACAGGTTCGGGTCCTGCACTGTGCTATCCTCTGTGAGCACCGGCTTCATATAATAGTAGGCGTAATCCTCCGGGTCCTTGTCGATCATATCCCTGGTTTTGATGCCGCAGTAAGTACTGTGGCAGTAGACATCCAGACTGTCGCCGATGAGCTTTGTAAAGGCATCCACGTATTCAGCCTCATTCATGTTATTAAAGGGGAGTGAGATGAGGATGGGGCTGGCCGGAAGCCGTTGGCAGAATACAGTATCATTGGCGGTGTCCATAGCTTCTTTTGTTTCAAGGTACTTTTCTTCCAGAAAGCAGCGGGCTCTTCTCAGCCGTCTCAGTGTTTCATCTAACTTCTTATTTTCATCCGACAATAGACGAAAAAGGTTTTGGGGCGAGCGCTCCTGAAGATAATTTTTTATATCCTTCAGGGGCATGCCCAGGGCGCGCAGTTCGGTGATGATTTTGAATACATCCAGTTGATAAATGGAATAGTAGCGGTAGCCGTTTTCGCCCACATATTCCGGGGAGAAGATGCCGATATCATCATAGTGGAACAATGTATGCTTTGTGACGTGGCAGAGACGGGCAAATTCTCCTGTTGTAAAATATAAATTGTGGTTCATAAGCTATCCTCCATAAAACACCCCGCGGCATGCCGTGTGCGATTGCGAATTGTACTAACATTTCGCGGCAGGCCGTGTGCGGTTGCGAATCGTGCTAACATCTCGCGGCAGGCCGTAGGCGGTTGCAGATCGTGCTAACACTTCGTGGCAGGCCGTATGCCGGTTGAAGACCGTGTTCAGGTATTTTTTTAAAAATAAGATTTGACTATCGGGTTACCCTATACTTTATAGTATCATATGGACGAGGAATTCCAAGCTTTTATAAGGAGGATGATTTAATGAATCAGGGAATTGCAAAACACTTTACATTTCCACAATTGCTTAAATTTGCATTTCCATCGATTGTTATGATGATTTTTACATCGATGTATTCGATTGTGGATGGATTTTTTGTGTCACGGTTTGTAGGCTCGGACGCTTTGTCGGCGGTAAATATAGTATATCCGCTGTTGGGGGTGATCCTGGCTGTGGGAATCATGCTGGCTACGGGTGGTTCTGCCGTGGTCGCCATCAAAATGGGCGAGGGCCGGCAGAAGGAAGCGAATGGAGATTTTTCACTGATCACAGTAACCGGTGTTCTGATTGGCATTGTGCTGTCGGTTGTATCGTTTATCTTTTTAGAGCCGCTTGTACGGCTTCTGGGAGCGGATGAACGGCTGCTGGCATACTGTATGGATTATTTGCGTATATTGCT
This sequence comes from Lachnospiraceae bacterium, assembly GCA_902363555.1. Lineage (GTDB taxonomy): Bacteria > Bacillota > Clostridia > Lachnospirales > Lachnospiraceae > Catenibacillus. Next base: position 519,158 of record CABJAM010000006.1, read on the forward strand.
CATATTTGCGCCGGCTTCGGTACTGCAGTTTTTATTCCAGAGCTTTTTTGTGGCGGCTGGACGGCCGAATCTGGGCCTGGGCCTGTCGATTGGCGCCGGTGTGTTTAATATGATATTTGATTATGTGTTTATCGTTATTTTTAATATGGGTATTGCAGGGGCGGCTCTGGCCACGGCCGGCGGTTACTGTATACCGGCGCTGGGCGGCATTTTGTTTTTCTTCTGGAACCGGAAAGGGCTGTGCTTTGGTGCTTTGTCAAGGCGATTATCGGTTCTTGGCAGAAGTATGCTTAATGGCTCATCGGAGATGGTGAGCAATCTGGCTTCGTCAGTGACGACGTTTCTTTTTAATATTTATATGATGAAATTTGCCGGGCCGGACGGTGTGGCGGCCATCACGGCCGTGCTGTACAGCCAGTTTCTTATGAGCGCGCTGTTTATCGGCTTTTCCATGGGCGTTGCCCCGGTGATCTCCTATAATTATGGGGCGGGAAATATAAGCTTCTTAAAGAAGATATTAGGGCGTTGTATCGGCTTTATACTTGCCACCTCCGGCGTGCTGCTGATCGTTTTTCTGGCGGGGGCCAATGGTATTTCCTCCATGTTCTTTAAACAGGGCAGTGAGGTATGGGCGCTGGCGGCCCATGGCCTGAGGCTGTTTTGCCTGTCCATTTTGTTTGCCGGTTTAAATATCTTTGCCTCTGCGCTGTTTACGGCGCTGGGTGATGGCAAGGTTTCGGCGGGCATTTCATTTTCCAGAACACTTCTGTTTACAGCGCTGGGAATCGTGGGCATGGCATCGGTACTGGGCATTGACGGGATTTGGCTGGCAGTGCCGCTGGCGGAATTTCTGACCATATTTGTAGTGGCGTTTTGCAGCAGAAAGCTGAAGCGGGTCTATCTGACGAAGCGTACGGAGATTTCCGAAGGAAATCGATGACCTGCCTGCGCAGCAGCGTAGTTTTGCGTGAAATTTGTCGAAAATTTCCGGAGGAAAGCGTTGATCAGCTCGTGCAGCAGAGCAGTTCCACAAAATTCTATTAAAATACAAAAATTGCCCATATCTGCCAGCAAATAGCTGCGGATATGGGCGCAAAAAAATCAATAAAAAAGGCATTAAAAAAGGTTCGGAAATTCCGAACCTTAGTTTTTATCGCTTTACGATAATGTCTGAATTATTCAGCATTTGTTTCTGCCGGAGCATCTGTCTCAGGTGCTGCTGTTTCAGGTGCATCTGTTGCTGCAGGTGCGTCTGTTGCTGCCGGAGCATCTGTTTCAGGAGCATCAGTAGCTGCCGGAGCATCTGTTTCAGGTGCCTGAGTAGCCGGAGCCTGAGTTGTTGGAGCCTCGGTAGTTGTTTCAGGTTTTGTTTCTTTCGTATCGCTTCCACATGCTGTCATAGCACCCATAGCTAATACTAAGATACACATTGCTGCAAATAATTTAAATTTTTTCATTCTTATCACTCCTTAGATAATTTTGCAAGTTAGTAACTTTGTTCTCTGCAAGTTGTTAACTCATTTGCAAGACCTATCATATAAAACAAATGTGTCTATTTTGTGTCTAAAAAATAATAAATTTCTTTATAAAACTTACAGGATTCTTACAAATGGATAAATTGTATTGATAAATAAACAAAAATACAAGGAGTAATTATTACTGTTATGGCGGAAAAAGCTGATATTTTCAGTTTGCAATTTACAATGTTAAAGTGTTGGAAAATGTTTGTAAAACGGATTTTGAATATTTTCAAAAAACATCCTGCAAATCTGTGATTTTTTTGTGAACAGGCTCCTGGGGCTTAAAAAGTAACCGTTTCAAGGGAACGGGCGGTTACGGAAAAAAGCAGCGTATAAAGCGCTCCATGCCGGATTCCAGTTGGTGCATGGTGAGGGCGGCGTATCCTAGAATGATTGTGGCATTGCAGTCTGTTGGAGGGATTTCCGAAATCATGTATTCGGATAGGCCAAAGACGTGGATACTGTGGGCTTTGGCCTGGTTAAGCAGCATTTCTTCGGTGCGCCCGTCCAGAAAACGGATGAGCAGATGCAGTCCGCTGTTCTCACCGGATATCTCAATGCGTCTGGCGTAGGGCTCCAATGCCTTTAATATATAATCCCGTTTGGTTTTATAAATATTGCGCATCCGGTTCAAATGGCGTTCAAAGTACCCCCGGTTGATAAATTCGGTCAACTGCCGCTGCTCCGTCCTGGGAACGGTGCTGGAGTAAAAGGCGTAGTGCTTCCTGTAGATGTCCAATAAAGGCTCGGGGAGCACCAGATAACCGATACGTATGGACGGGGCGATGGCCTTGGAGAATGTGCCCAGATAGATTACCTTCTGATGCGTATCAATTCCCTGGAGACTGGGAATCGGCTTGCCCTTATAACGAAATTCACTGTCGTAATCATCCTCGATAATATACCGGTCCGGCCGCTCGCAGGCCCAGGCCAGTATTTCCTGGCGGCGCCCTCTGGGCATAATGATACCCAGAGGAAAGTGGTGGGAGGGCGTGATGTAGGCCACATTGGCCGCACCGGCTTTAAGCTGGCGGATATCCATCCCGTAGCGGTCAAGGCCGATAGGCTCGATCTGGAAGTTCAGATGGGATAAGATACGCCATGCCTGCATATAGGATGGATTTTCCATGGCAAATACAGTGTCTGTTCCAAGAATCTGAGCCAGCAGTAAGAGAAGATAATCTACGCCGGCGCCGACGATGATCTGATCCGGCGTACACAAAACCCCTCTGGATTGATGCAGATAGGCGGCAATGGCCTGCCGGAAATCGGCGTCGCCCTGACGGTGGCCGGATTCAAAAAGGGCCGTGTTACGCTCGTCGTAGAGTATATCCCGCATGGTTTTACGCCATGTATTAAATGGGAAGTTTTCCAGGTCCACGCCGTAGGGGGAAAATTCCACATCGTAGACGGTCCGGGGCTTTGGCGTGCCTGTGATACCCGGCGCAGCATGGGCGATGGGTAGGATATTGGTGGAAATATCGCAGACGAAATAGCCTCTTTTAGGCGAGGATTCGATGTAGCCTTCGTCCATAAGCTGGCCGTAGGCCATATCCACAGTATTGCGGCTGACCTGTAGATGGGCGGACAACGCCCGCGTGGAAGGTAATCGGTCGCTGCAGACCAGACGGCCGCATTCGATTTCATCCCGTATATATTTGTAGATCTGCGTGTAGACCGGCGTTTTTTTGGAAGGGTCGATATTGGGAGTAATGATTGCCACGAAAAATGCCTCCTTATGTCATTTAGCATAATTTTATGGTAACACAATTGGTTAAACTTTACAAATATGAATTAATTATAAATTTTTGTCGGAAGAATTAAGAATATTTTCAGCCAAATTACATCATAAGTTCATAGTTGGCGCATATAATAATAAACATAGGAGGTATGTGCAGAATGAACTATGAAATTTATAGTGAAGAAAGTAATGTCATCGGCATTTGTGATTATGCGGTGATCCGCAACAAGATTGAAAAAAATCAGGACAATAAGGTGAGCCGTCAGGGGCGTCAGCGTAAAATATATTTTAACCGGGATATCAACTATCTCGTGGATGTATCCGGACAGGAGGACGTGAATACCGACCGGTATTCCATTAATATATATAATGGGGACACCAGACATATGACCCTGGATAAGCAGAGCAACCGTGAAGGAACGATTTACCGTCAATATACATATATAACGACGCAGCAATGCGAACGGATTTTACAAGGAGATATCGGCTGGATGGCAGAAAGTGACGATGTGCTCCTGCGTGAACTTTATCTTCAGATGACGATCAATCAGCGGGTGCCCGGTGTTATTGTGGATTATACCCGGGAGATGTACCGCATGGGCTTTAGCGGGGATTATCTCATCTTCGATACACAGATCCGTTCGACTTATGATATCGAGCCGGGGCAGCTATCACCCGAGCGGCTTGTACAGGATGTGTTTAAGATGACAGAGCGTCTGGAGCCGGGCAAGGTCGTGATGACGTACCGCCAGGGGCTTGGGATGCCGAAAGTGCTGGCGAATATCGTGGGCTGGGGGCAGAACCGCAGACAGATAAGTTAAGCATGGCGGCTCAACGCTTGTGTAAAAAATAAACAAAAATCAAGTATAAATTTTTATAATAATATTTTAATGAAATATATAAAAAGAGTTGACTTTGGCACTGGTTATAGGTAACATGAATATATCAGTGTGAAGTGATTGTGGGTACCCACACACTTCCAAAGCGGCTCTTTTTTTATGGGTGTATATAAATCGATATTAAAAATATTTATACCTACAGCCTGAAATGTTTTGCCGCAGATAAAATAAAAGTATGAATGGAGAGTGCAAGATGACGGGTTTTGAATTTACAAAAAGTGTGGAGCGCTGGGGTGTTTTTGAAGTAAGCGTGCCGGGATACAGCGCGGGAAATCCATTTGAGGACTATGAGATCCGAGGAACATTTACATCTGAAAATGAAACGAAGACGGTGATCGGCTTTTATGATGGCGGGGGTACATACAAGGTACGTTTTATGCCGGGCTTTGAGGGCGCGTATCAGTTTGAGATTTCCGGGAGCTTTTCGGATCAGGTTTACAGCGGCAGCTTTGAGGTGACTCCGGCGGGAACGGACAACCACGGACCAGTGCGGGTAGCGCCTGCGTGCCATCTGGCCTATGAAGACGGCACACCCTACATCAGTATGGGAACAACCTGCTATGTGTGGGCGCTCCAGAAGGAAGAAATCCAGGAAAAAACGCTGAAAACTCTGGCCGAAGGACCATTTAACAAAATTCGCTTTTGTATATTTCCGAAGCATTATATTTACAACTTTAACGAGCCGGTGTCCTATCCCTACGAAGGAACGCCCTGCGACAGCAGTAACATTAATGAGGATAATTTTATCATGTTTGGCGACAGCAGTATCCTTCCGGGCAATGAATGGGATTTCCGCCGCTTTAATGTGGCGCATTTCCAGCATTTTGACCGTTGCATCCAGTCGCTGATGGCGCTGGGCATCGAGGCGGATATTATACTGATGCATCCTTACGACCGGTGGGGCTTTTCCAAAATGGGCACGGAGAATGAAAACTTCTACCTGAAATATGCCGTGGCCCGCTTTGCGGCGTACCGCAATGTATGGTGGTCCATGGCCAATGAATATGACCTGTTTTTTCACAAGACGATCATGGACTGGGAATCCAATGCGGCGGTGGTATGCAAGTATGACCCGTACCGCCACATGCGCTCCATCCATAACTGTATGAATATGTATGATTTCAGCCGTGCATGGATCACCCATTGCAGCATACAGCGGACGGACGTGTACGCTTCCGCGGAGCTGACAGATAAGTGGATGGCTCAGTACCAGAAGCCGGTCGTTCTGGACGAAATTAATTATGAGGGAAATATTGACAATGCCTGGGGCAATATCAGCGGCCAGGAGATGACCCGCCGCTTCTGGGAATGCTCACTGCGCGGCGGCTACCCGGGCCATGGCGAGACGTATCAGCATCTCCAGGATATTTTATGGTGGTCTCACGGCGGTGAGCTCCACGGCGACAGTCCGGCCCGCATCCGGTTCCTATATGATATTTTAAAGGAGGTGCCGGGAACGTACCTGCACCGCGTGCCGGATAGCTGGGATGGCCTGTGTGGTTCCAATGACGACGGCAGTTGTCTGCTGTTTTATTACAGCTATTTCCGTCCGGGCTTCCGCAAATACGCTATGCCCGAGGGCGCAGAGTATGAGGTGGACGTTATCGATACGTGGGAAATGACCATAACGCCGGTGGGAACGTATTCCGGCAAGTTTAAGATACAGCTTCCGGGGAAGGAGTATATGGCGGTCCGGATGCGGAGAAAGTAGTGCGCTTTCCGAGTATGAGCCGGACCGTGCATCCCTCACCCGGGGCGGACTGGATCGTGATACCAAAAGCCTGGCCGTAATAAAGCTTGAGTCGCTCATCCACATTTCTCAAACCAACACTGCCCAAACGGACGGCTTCTTCGCTGTCCGGGGCGGCGGCCGGCTGAAAGCCCACGCCATTGTCAGTGACCGTAAATATAAGCCGTTCCTTTTCCTCGCTGAGTGTTATCGTGATTTTACCCGGCCCATCCAAAGGCTTGATGCCATGGTAGATGCTGTTTTCGACGATCGGCTGGAGAATGATTTTGGGAACGGTGTAATCCAGTAATTCCTCCGGCGCAAAGATTTCATAGCTGAGCTTTTCCTCGTAACGTTCTTTCTGGATAAAGAGATATTGTCGTACATGCTCCAATTCATCGGCTGCGGTGACCAGCTCCTGTCCGCCGCCAAGTGACAGGCGGAAAAATGCGGCCAGTGACTTGGTGAGGGTAATGACCCTGGCGCTGTCATTAAATTCAGCCATCCATATAATGGTTTCCAGTGTATTATAAAGAAAGTGGGGATTGATCTGACTGATCAGGGCGTTGAGCTCGGATTGGCGCAGCGTTCCTTCCTTTTCCAGAAGCTTATCCATCAGCTCCCGGATACGGCGGATCATCCGGTTATAATTGTGGGTTAAAAGCTCCACTTCATAAAAGCTGTTTTTGCGCAGGCTGATCTGGGCAAGCTTTTCAATCTCGCCCATACCGCGTTCCAGATCGGCCATGGGGATAGACAGCCGGCGGGTGAAGAGAAGGCCCAGCAAAAGGACCGCGCAAAAGAGTATGCCCCCGGTCAGGAGCACGACTTCAAAGAGCTGGCGCTTCAGCATTTTAAGCGTATCCAGTGACACTACGCCAACCATGGTCCACCCCGTATCCTGGATCGGTGTCTGGTAGGTGAGAAGGTTATGCTTTTTATCGTAGCCGTTTCCGGCCATACGTATTTCCCGAAGACTGGACTGTTTGACCGGATCTGAAAAGTAATCGGTATCCTTATGATAGACAGGCTCGTCTCTGTCATTGAGAAGAAAGACATAGCCGTCGGCTCCCAGGTCAAGGCCGCTGAGATAATCTTCGATCACACTGTATTCCACATCCATCAGCAGAACGCCCAGATTCTCTTTGGAATCACCGGAAATCTCCGTACTGACGGAAATCACCCAGTTATCCATGTCGGGGGAGAAGCTCTGCATCCGGGCTCCGGTCAGGACGGGCATCGTGTTATGTATGGCTTCCATATACCAGTCCTCCTTCATCATGTCCTCCGAAACGGACATATTAAGGCCCTCTTCATTGGAAAGGATGCGTCCGTCCTTGGAAACTACAACGATGGATTTTATATGCGTGTCACTTTTAAGCAGTGTGTCGATACGGGTCAGAAGACCGCTCCGAAGTCTTTCACTGCCCCCGGACAGGTATTGTAAAAGCGTGGGATCACTGGAAAAGACACAGGATTCCCCCTTGATGCGTGCAATATAAGTGGCAATGTTGGTGCCGCTCATTTCCAGCAGCTCGTGGGTTTTTGCGACCGTCTCATCCATGAGAAGATTTGCTGAGAAAAAGTAAATAGCTCCGCTTAAAAGCAGGATGACTGCCAGTCCGATCCCGAGGAAAAATAATGAGAGCTGGACGCCAAAGCGCCGGAGCCAGCATTTGAGCTTAAATTTCTTTTCCACGCTGCGCCTCCGTTCTGAAATCCCTGGGGGTTTTGTGGTATCTGCGTCGGAAGCAGACGCTGAAATAGTTGGGATTATCAATACCGACGGCGGCAGCAATCTCATAATTTTTCATTTGCGTGGAAAGGAGCAGGACCTTGGCCCGCTCCAGGCGCAGTTCTAGCAGATGATCCCGGAAATTCTCGCCGAAGTTTTTCTTGAATAAAGTACTGAGATAGCTGATCGTGTACCCCAGCTCCGCTGCCAGTGCGCTGAGGGGAAAGGACGGGTCTGCGATATGTGCCTCTACGATATCGGAAATCCGGGCGCGGAGATCAAGATGCTCCTCCGAGCCGGCATCGACGGTGATTTTATCCACAGCCTGCCTGACAGCGGCAAAGCTGTCCGCCTCTTTTTTCTTTTCCACGAGATGAAAGAGCAGCGTTTGGATATCATTTCTGGAAAGCGGCTTGAGCATATAATCGTCAACGCCGATTTTGATGGCGCGGATGGCGTAATCCAGGTAATCGTAGGCGGTGAGTATGGCGATTTTAACGTATGGATCACGCTCCCTGGCCAGCCGGCAAAATTCCAGGCCGTCCATTCTGGGCATGTTAATATCCGCCAGAATCAGATCGATCGGCTGCGCATCCATAATTTTCAGCGCTTCTTCGCCATTGGCCGCTTCATAAAAGCCGCCGATCCCAAGACCGCCAAAATCGATAAGCGCCCGTATTCCACGGCGGATTATATTTTCATCCTCTACCACCAACAGATTATACATGTGTTTTGCTCCCCTTTTTTACTCCATTATATAATGCCGGGAGAGGTAAAGCAAGGCGTTCTCCCGGCATTGATCTTATTTACTAAAGGATTGGATGAGATAGCCGTAGCCCTCGGTCTCCAGATCCTCGTAGGGGATAAATCTCAGGGCGGCGCTGTTGATACAGTAACGCAGTCCTCCGGATGCCTCCGGCCCGTCATCAAAGACTTGGCCCAGATGGGAATTTCCCGCGCGGCTACGGACCTCTGTGCGCAGCATGTTATGGCTGGTGTCAGTGTTTTCGTTGACTACATCCGGTATGATCGGCTTTGAAAAGCTGGGCCAGCCGCAGCCGGAATCAAACTTGTCCTCAGAACTGAATAATGGCTCCCCGGTTACGATGTCTACATAGATGCCTTTATCAAAGGTCTGGTCGTATTCGTTTGTATAGGGGCGTTCCGTATCTCCAAGCTGGGTCACCTGATACTGAATATCAGTAAGCTTTTTATTCAGCGTTTCGTCCGTAGGCATGGGATAGTCCTCCGGCTGAATGAGACTTGCAAGATCACTTTGATCAAGCTGCTGCTCTTTAATAAAGGCATCGGCCACTCCCAGATTTATATGACAATAACCGCCCGGGTTTTTGTCTAGGTAATCCTGATGGTAGTCCTCGGCTGTATAAAAGCTATCCAGGGGGAGGACCTCAGTGACTATGGGGTCCATATAGTCTGCCTGCTGCTTTTTAATAGCTGCCGTGGCTGTGTCTTTATCCTCCGCATCTACATAATAAATACCGGAACGATACTGGTTTCCGTGATCATTTCCCTGACGGTCCAAACTGGTCGGGTCAACGACTCTGAAAAAGCCGTCAAGAATCTGTTCTGTAGAAATAACAGAGGGGTCATAGCTTACCTTGACAGTTTCTGCGAAACCGGTGTTGTCATAGCATACCTGCTCGTAGGTCGGATCCTGGGTGTTTCCGTTGGCATATCCCACATCGGTGTCGTAGACGCCGGGAAGCTTCTTCATATATGCTTCAATGCCCCAAAAACAGCCGCCGGCCAAATAGATTGTGTGTGGATTTTTTATTGTGTCCATAGGAACCTCCTGTTTAAGTGATTGTAAATTCGTATTTTCTGCCACCGGCTCCGTACCTTCCGGCGCCCGGGAACAGCCGGCGAGTACGATCAGGATGGCAGTAAGCGCACATGCATATACAGATTTCCTTCGACTTTTTTTCATAATGACCGCCTCCTTATTTGTTACACTAATAGTATACCATTTTTTCGGAAATAGTAATTGAAAAGCTTTCACTGTTTCTTTAATTTTTTTAGATAAATATCGAACATACTTTCGGTTTTTCGTTTACATTTTATTGGGAATGTGGTATGTTAATAGTAGTGAAATCAGATGAAGAAATTCGACAGCCGGGCCCTCTAAGCGGAGGAAGGAAAATGGCCCGGATGTCGTGCGTTTATAAAAAGAGGTGGGTATGTTGGTGCAGAATCGAAGCTATGTTTGTATTGATCTGAAGTCCTTTTTTGCATCGGTTGAATGCCGGGAAAGGGGGCTGGACCCTCTGACCACAAACCTGGTGGTGGCGGACCCGGAACGAACGGAAAAGACCATTTGTCTGGCTGTGTCGCCGGCCATGAGGGCTCTGGGCGTTCCTGGGCGGTGCCGGGTGTTTGAAATCCCCAAAGGGATCGAATATATTATGGCGACACCGAGGATGCAGCTTTATATCGATTATGCGGCGGATATTTATTCGATCTATCTGAAATATATATCAAAGGAAGATATCCACGTCTATTCCATCGACGAGGTGTTTATGGATGTGACCGATTATCTGTCCATGTATCAGATGTCATCCAGGGAGCTGGGAATTGCGATCATGCAGGATATATTCAAATCCACGGGGATCACGGCGACCTGCGGCATCGGAACAAATATGTATCTGGCCAAGGTCGCTCTGGACATTACGGCAAAGCATTCGGCGGACCATATCGGGGAGCTGGATGAGGAAAGTTACCGGAAAACATTATGGCGGCATCAGCCGCTCACTGACTTCTGGCGTGTGGGTCCGGGGATTGCCCGGCGGTTGATGAGTATGGGAATCACCACGATGGAGGGGATCGCCCGGGCGGATGAGGATGCGATGTATCACATGTTCGGTATCGACGCGGAGTTGCTCATCGATCATGCCTGGGGAAAAGAGCCTGTGACCATGGCCGATATAAAAGCGTACAAGCCGAAGACAAGCTCCATCGGCGGCGGGCAGGTGCTTGGATGCGACTCGGATTTTGAGGGCGGTAAGCTGCTGGTGAAGGAAATGGCGGACCTGCTCTGCCTGGAGCTGGTGGATAAAGGTCTTGTGACCGATTCCATAACCCTCCATGTCAGCTATAATAAACGCTATGACAGGAAGTCGGCCCACGGCACGACGACGATGACGCTGACGACCAGCTCGGCCAGACAGATCATGTCCTACACAGAGAAGCTTTATGAGCGGATCGTGGACCGCCGCACGCCGATCCACAGAATTTATCTGACGTTTAATAACGTGGTGGATGAGACGTATCAGCAGTACGATCTGTTTGTGGACCCGGCGGAGCTGGAGAAGGAGCACCGTCTGCAAAAGGCTATGCTGGATATTAAAGAAAAGTTTGGGAAAAATGCGATTCTTAAAGGGATGAACCTGGAAAAGGGCGCGACGACCATGGAGCGCAATCTGCAGATCGGAGGGCATAAAAGTGGCGAATAGACCGAAAATGAGCAGAGAAGAGCGGGCAAAGCAGTTTATGCCTTTTGCCGCGCTGAAAAGCTACCCGGAAGCGCTGCGCCGGCGGGAGAAGATCGTTGTGGAACGGACGGAGCTGTCGGAGGAATACCGGGAGACGCTGGATGAAAAGCTGCGGCAGATAAAGAAAAACGATATGATCACTGTGACTTATTTTTGTAAGGGAGAGTATGTGGAGCAGACGGGGATGGTATCGCGGATCGATGCGACGGCGCGGGTGATACGGATCGTGAATACGAAAATTGGGTTTGATGATATTTATGATATAAATGGCTGCATATAAAGCACCAATTTGCCGGAAATTTCGACTGGCACAATAAGAGATTCCTACTTTCAGATTCTGAAAGCTTTTTCACGGAATGTAATTTACCTGAAAATTCCCCTGTGCTATAATGAATTTAACATTAAGAAGGAGGTATATTCAATGTTTGACCAGTATTTAATCAGAAAAGACAGTCTTCAAAACGTTGTTGAAGACGGCAAAGTAACGGGGTTTAAATTTGCAGTAAGAATCGCGGATTACCGCGGCTGCTTTTTATCCTTACATAACGGTTATTATATTAACTGCGATGGTGTGGAATATCCAAAAGAGCTTCAGAGATTTGAAATCAATGGCAAGGGTCCGAGAGACTTTGAAGAAATTAAAAAATGTGTTTGGGAGCACTGGAACTATGATGATGAGGGCTGGGTTTATGTGACTAAAGACGGCGGTCTGGCTCCCGGAAAGCATGTGATCGGATTACAGCAGTCCATTCTTGCGCAGTACGGCTATATGCCATGGGATGAGGAATGGGTAAAGAACCCGCCGGTTCCGGGCAGTGGTGCCGGTTCAGGTAAGACCGCAGCAATCTGCCAGTTTGAACTGGAACTTCAGGAATAAGGAGGAGGAAATCATAATGGGAATCAAAAGAGGCGTATCTCTGTACAGTTATCAGCAAACACAGTTTTTTGGCAAAATGGATTGGAAAGACATGATCCGCGAGGTTCACGATAATCTCAAAACCGATGGTATTGAAATCATTGATGAAGCAACCATCCGTGATTATCCGTTCCCCTCCGAGGAATTTATATATGATTTCAGAAGCTATATGGCCAGATATAATATGAAGGCTGTGACCATGGACATTTATCTGGATGTTCATCAGTTCCGTGACCACGTGATGAACCACTACGAAGCCGCAGAGCGACTTAAAAGCGATATCCGTCTCGCCGCAAAGTTAGGCTTTGCCAATGTTCGTCCGCTTTGCCTTGTACCCATCGATGTTATTGAGATGGCACTTCCGGTAGCCGAGGAATGTAATGTCCGCATCGGTAAAGAAATCCATGCACCACTGCCTATTTTTAAGGGGAATAAGGAACAGCCCAAGGTTGGTATGGCTGCTGCTTTGGATTTCAGAATGGCTGAGCAGATTCTTGAGCTGGCTGATAAGACCGGCAGCAAGCATGTAGGACTTGTTCCGGACTTCGGTATTTTCCAGCATTCACCGTCACAGGTGGCTGTGGCCTATGCCAAGCGTCATACAAAAAATCCGGAGGTTATTGATTGGATTCTTGAAAACTCCAAAAACTATTCCATGGATGATATCCATGCAGCGGTTAAGGATAAATTCCCAGGAAATGATCTGGACGGCGGCACCATTGAGCGCATGAGTCTCCATGAAATGTCCGGTGATCCGGAAGATTTGAAGAAGATCATCCCATATATTGTCAGCATGCACGGCAAGTTCTATCAGATGACAGAAATTCCAGGCAAGCCGGGCCAGTATGAGGATAAGGCCATTGACTATGAAACCCCGCTCCGTATTCTTCGCGAGAACGGTTTCGAGGGCTATATCGACTCTGAGTACGAGGGTCAGAGAGATCAGCAGGATATGGGTTATGAGAATCTGCCCAATGAGGTCGAAGAAGTCCGCCGCCACCACGAGATGCTGGAACGTCTGAGCAAGGGCTGATCATAGCGACAAGAGCGTTGTATATATAAATAATACATAACAAACCGGACGCCCGGTAAGGAAGTACAAACAAAAGTATTTCCTTACCGGGCGTATTTTTGTGGCGACTGCCGCGACCTGGCGTAACGAAGTGGAGCCGGGTGCACGAAGCGACGAGCCCCAGGGGAGGGGGAAGCCTGTTCACGGATTAATAATAGAAACATCTTGGAAACATTAAGGATACATTTAAGAAACCCGGCGCTATTAAAATATAAACAGTTGGCAGTTACATACGGAAAAGCTGCGGACAGCAATGTATAAATACGAGAAAAGGGATGATGTGTATGAAACAATGGTATAAGTTTATCGGTCTTATTGGAGGATGCAGTATGCTTTTATCCGGCTGCCAGCCCACTCCGGAAACCGAGGCGATCGCTCAAAAGCAGGATATCAACCAGGTGGTGGCAGAGCATGAGGACGAAAGCGGGAGCGTAAATGTCGGTGTGCCTTTGCGGGAGCAGTTAGGGGCGCCGGACAATACCAGCTTTGAAGTCAGCGTGGGGGATGGTTCCATGAAGATTACTGCCGATCATGTACCGGTCATAATACCGGATACGGACAAGGCCGGTTCCGGCGTGATCCGTAAGGCGGAATTTTCCCTGGAGCAGGTGAAAACCATGACAGAAAGCTTTTTTGACGGAAGGACCGTAAATAAAGTAAAACCGACAACAAAGCAGGACAGGCTGGCAGCAATCGCGCATGTGCAGGAGGAAATCAATAAATCGGATGATGAGGCATATATAAGCCAGTTGGAGGACCACATCCGGGTGTATCAGGAAGGTATAGAGGACCTGCCGGATGAAGATTCGATCATAGTTGAGCCTTTGATATTTGAATGGACCGAGATTGGTGGTGCAGATGGTGTGAGCCTCAACGGTGAAAACCGGGGAAATGGAAAGATATATGAGGTTGGCGCATCAATTCGGGCGGATATGGGGGCTTACCTGTATTTATCAAAAGATGATGAGAATAAAATGACGGGTACGATGGAGAAGAGTTCACTGGAACAGAGCATCAAGGCACCTCAGTATGCCGGAGAACTAAAAGAGCAGGAAGAAGCATTCACGACCAATGTCTGCACATATACTCAGGAACAGGCCGTCGCATTGTGCATGGATTTTCTAAATGAAAATGGGATAGATACCACAGCGTTGTTTGTGATGGATGTGCAGCCGTATATTTGTTATGCTTACGAGCAGCAAATTGTTTATCCGGGAATACAGGGCTATCATATTTATATGGCCCATGGTCTGGGGGAGATGCCTCCGGTGCGGGCGGAGAATCCAATTATGTATACACCGGGGAACAGTGACATTGGCAGTGACAGTGAAGGTGTTCTCCCTTATCAGTATGAAAGCCTGATGATGTCCGTAGACAGCAGCGGCCTGACTTATCTTCAGTGGTCAAGTTATATGGAACCCGGGGAGACCTTGACAGAGAGTGTTTCACTAAAGCCTTATTCGGAAATCGAAGAAATCATAAAAAACCATATTGCTATTTCCTATGAAAACTATATGTTTTATGATGGTTTTGAAAATGGCAAATCGTTGGATTTATCCAAAATCACACTGTCCATGATGCGTATTCAAAATGAAAATGATGAAACAAATTTTACGTTGATCCCGGTGTGGGATGTGTTTGAGAAAAGTCTGGGAAATATGTCATTAATGACGGTAAATGCCATGGATGGCAGTATAATCAACAGGGAGCGCGGCTATTAATGAAGAAAAATGTGATACACTGGCTGCGTGTCATTGGAGACGAGCTGGAACGGGGGATTTTCTCCGCCGCCTTTGTGGCAAGTGTTTTGGGAACCGTGGTGGTGCTGTTTCTGGGAAGCACCGCCGTATGGTTTCCTGACGAAGCGGCATTGGAGCAGGGCCTGCCCTGGCAATATTATCTGACAGTTCTGGATGCCGGGTACCAATCGGAGGCCTTCATCTTCTGCCTGCCGCTGCTGGCGGCTTTCCCCGCGGGAATCTCTGTGCTCACGGAGCTGCAAAATGGACTTTTAAAAAGCTACCTTCCCCGGTGCGGCCGGGGCGCCTACGTTTTTTCCAAAGTGCTGCTGTCGATCATCAGCGGCGGTGCCAGTGTATTTTTGGGGTATCTGTCAGCGGCAGGACTGATGTCATTGATCTATCGTCCTCTGGAAAACGGCGCAGGCGCCGATGCTGTGAGTGGGTGGTCCGACTGCATGGCGCAGGGGCTTGTGGCATTTTTGGCCGGCGCATTGTTTGCCCTGCTGGCGGCGGCCCTTGGGCTGATCTTTAAAAACCGGTATATGGCCTTTGGCGGCGCTTTTATGCTGAGTTATCTGCTGATCATCGTCACGAGCCGTTATTTGACGGATATTTATACATTAAATCCCCGGGAGTGGTTTGTGCAAAAGCATTACTGGGAGGGCGGGGCTTTGGGCTGCGCCGGTTTTCTTGGCGAGCTGTGCCTGCTTATGGCAATGCTTTACGGCCAGTTGCTTTACAGTAAGACTGGCAGTGGAAAACGGGGGTGTCTGTGATGGAGTTTTATCAGATTTTGCGCGTATGTACCTACCATTATTCGCGTTGGCGGAGGAACTGGCGCATCGTTATGGCGTTTGCCCTGGGCGGGATCATCAGCTTTCTTCTCACCGAGCATATCGTGGATTTTTCGTTGGAATATGGCCTGACACTCCAGATATTTGAACCGTTTATATGGGTGTTCGGCGACGGAACTTCGATTTTACTTGTGGCTTTGGCGGTCATACTTTTATTTGCGGATATGCCCTTTCTTGATGGAAGTGTACCGTATTATCTCATACGTATACGTGTGCGCACGTGGGTGCTTGGACAGATGCTTTATCTTATCACAAGCTGCTTTTTATATACGCTTTATATTCTGGTTATGACGATGGTATTTTGCTTTAGAAATGCTTTCGCAGGAAATATGTGGAGTCCGACGGCGGCAAAGCTGGCCTATTCCGGGCTGTCTGACAGCTATTTTATCCCGGCCCGCTTAAAAACCTTTGAAATGGCAAAGCCGGTGGAATGTATGACGACCATATTTCTTTTGATGCTTCTGTATATTTTAACCGCAGTATTTGTGATGTACTTTGTGACGCTGTTAAAAAATCAGGCGGCGGGCATTGCGGCGGCATTTATTTATCATATTTATGGCTTTTTGCTCAATGCCGACGGGATCGCCCAGATTTTGAGACTGGATGAAAACTTGAGCTATAAAGCGGGGATATGGTGCGGCTGGTTGTCACCGCTGCGCCATGCCACATTTCCGGCCCATGACTTTGGCTACGACCGGCTGCCGACCCTTGGTCAGACCTATGGGATATTTGCGGTGGTGATCGGGATGTTAGCGGTGCTCGTATTGTGGCGGATGAAGCATTACTCGTTTTACTTTTCAGGGGGCAGCGATACGTAACCGGTTGGCGGCAGGACTGCTGTGTACGAGGGGGGATTTGCAGACCCTTTTCAGAAATATAGATGGAGTGTTTGGCAATGAAAGATTATGTACATATTGAAAATGTGAGTAAGTTTTTCGGCGAAGATCAGGTGCTTAAAGAAGTGAGTCACGATTTTGCCGAAGGACAGGTGCACGGTATTATTGGAAATAACGGCTCGGGAAAAACAGTATTATTTAAATGCATTTGCGGATTTATGCATCCGGATAAGGGAAGTGTCCGTGTTAATGGAGTAACTATCGGAAAACAGAGGGATTTTCCAGAAAGGACGGGGATTATTATTGAAACACCGGGGTTTTTGCCCCATATGACAGGTTTTCGCAATCTTCAGATTTTAGCGTCGCTCAATGGAAAAATCCATCGTAATGAGATCATTCAGGTATTGGAAACCGTCGGGCTGCCGCCGGGGCTTAAAAAGCCGGTGAGCAAATATTCACTGGGGATGCGCCAGCGTTTGGGTATTGCCCAGGCCATCATGGAGGACCCGGAATTTTTGATCCTGGACGAGCCTTTTAATGGCCTGGACAAAAATGGTGTGGCTCATATACGGCGGCTGCTTTTAGACCTGAAAAAGCAGGGAAAGACGATTTTGCTGGCCAGCCATAATATGAAGGATATCGAGGTGCTCTGCGATACTGTCTGCGAGATGGACGCCGGGGTGCTCAGGGAGGTAACAGTGTGAGTAAACGATATGGACGACAGATACATAAAATACTGAAGAAAATACGGGTGATACTGCTGGCATTTTGTATGGCGGCTGCGCTTGCCAGCGGCCAAAGCTTTACGTTTGGGGGCGAGCATGGCTTTGTGTTTGATGGCGGCTTTGCGTTTGCCAGCAGCCCTGGCTTTGCGCTTACTGGCGACCCCAGCTTTTCGCCTATCAGCGGCCAAAGCTCTGTGCTTGCGGGCGGCCGGGGCTTTGCGCTTGCGGGAAGTTTCGACGGGATGTTTCGCGTGGACAGTGACCGGCTTTATGGGGCCATGACTTCAACGGCGGATGCCGATGGGAGGATAGAGCTGGAAAGCGGCGGTACGGCGTATATACCCTGGGTGTTTCAGGGGGAGAACATGTCCGTGACTGATGATTTTATAAAAATCACACTGGAATTTGATAATAGTGCGTCGGCACTTGTAAATGAGCTGAAATATGAGATAAAAGCCAGCCGGACATCGGCCCGCCAGAATGCAGATAAAAAGGCTTTTTTGATGGAGTGGCGGCCGGATATAAAGGCGGGAGCCGTGGGTACTGCGGATGTGAAGGTGTTGATCAAGGCCAATGTCAGAGACAGCAATGGAAATGTTAAAAGTGTGGAGGAGCAGGAGACGCTCCATGTGATTTTTAAACGGCCAGGGGGTGCGACGCCGCCGGGGCCGGGAGGTCCATCGGAATCGGAGACAAAAGCTCCGGACGGCGAGCCGAATGGTAAGCCGGACAACGAATCGGATAGTGACCAGACGGAGGACTCCGGCGGCAGTGGGCAGGAGGATACGGGTAATGGTAACGGTGGAGCCGGAGGTACTGACAAGCCCGGCGGCGAAGGCATCAGTGGAACTGGAGGTGGCGGGGAAGGTAACGGAGGAACCGACAAGCCCGGCGGCGAAAGTGACGATGAAACGAACGAATCCGGCGAACCCGGCGATGGCAGTGGCCACGGTAGCGATAATGGCGCTGGCGAAGGTGGGGACAATGGCGATATTAGCGATGGTAGTGGAGGAGGCGGCAATGGCGATGTCAGTGGTGGCGATAATGGCGCTGGCGGCGATGGCAATGGAGGTGGCGGCAATGGCGATGACAGTGATGGCGGCAGTGATGACAACAGTGGCGGAAACGATGGCGGTGGCGGCAGCGACGGCCCTGTGACATGGACAGACAGCGGCGCTGGCGGCGGTATGGGTGGTTCTGGCGGCAGCGGCGAGGAAGCGCCGGACCCGGCGGCAAAAATACGTCTGATCAATTGTACTGTGGATAAGGAAGAAATTCACCCCGGCCATCAGGTGACCGTGACAGCGACGCTGAAAAACAGCAGTGCCGTCAGCGCCATCAAGGATCTGCGGATCGTGTACGAAAGTGAATCCGGGGAGGTGCTCCCGGCAAGTCCTGTAAACAGTATTTATGTCGATGCCATTGGCGCAGGAAATACATGTGATATATCCTTTGTGCTGGATATTGGCTATAACCTGACCTCGGATTCCCAAAAGCTCACATTAGCCTTTGAGTATACGGATAAATCGGCGGCAGCCCTGGCATCGGCGGAAACTATTTTTTTGAAGATCACGCCATCCTTTGATTTCAAAGTGGATCAGCCCTCCATGGCGGCATCTGCGGCTGTTTATACAACTCAGGATATTACGGTAAATGTCTATAATACCGGTCAGAGTACGGTGAAAAATGTCATTTGTACCCTGGAAATGCCGGGAGTGACCGCGGCCGGCTCGGCCTTTGGCGGCGATGTGGCGGCGGGGGAGAGCAAAACCATCACCTTAAAGACACTTATTGGCAAGTTGGACAATGAAAATGAGCAAAAGGCTTACGGCCGTACTACCGGCGTGATCCATGTTCAGTACGAGGATGAAAGTGGAAAATCTTATTCTCAGGATGTTACAGTTATGACCCAGATCACGCTGCCAGAGGGTGAGACTGAGCAGGAGGAAATTCCCCGATCCTCACAGTGGTGGATTTCTATCGTGTGCGGGCTGGTGGCCGTCCAGGCCGCTGCATTTATCATTATCGGAGTGCACCGGCGCAGAAATGTGTGATCTTTGCACTCATCAGCGCCCGTCCTCTGGGCTTCGCTCCTTTTGCCGGTAGCCCTTGGGTGTCAGACCTGTTTTTTCGTGAAACAATGAAGAAAAATAATGCTCATCGTTAAAGCCCAGTTTTTCTGAAATCTCCCGAACCTGCAGTCCGGTATTGCGCAGCAGGGAGCAGGCGGTGGCCAGCTTTTGAGAGAGGAAGTACCGGTAAGGCGTTTCCCCGTAGGCCTTTTTAAAGACGCGGTTTAACTGGGCCGGTGACAAGCCCACCTCCTTTCCCAGTTGGGTGATATTTACGGGATCATAAATATGGATATCCATAAATTCTTTGGCAAGCTCAGCCGCACTTTTTTCGTGGGGCAGACTGCCTTCCTTATGGGTAAACAGGGCCGCCATGATCTCGTGGAAAATGAGCTCGCTGTGAAGGGCGGCTTCATGGCCGTTTGCTGACTTCTGCTCAAATATGCTTAAAAACCGTCGGAATAGATGGTGCAGCGGACAGTCCGGAAAATAGAAGTACCCCTCCAGACCGTAGCTGTTATAAAGATGGCGGCACAGGCTTCCATCCACATTCATCCATATTTTTTCGTATGGGTTGTCCGGGCTGGCATAATAATCATGGCGGACGCCGGCCGGCAGGAGATAGACATCCCCTCTGTGCGGATGAAATTGGGTGCCGTCGCAGGTGACACAGCCCTCGCCGCAGATGACATATTCCAGACAATAAATATCTGAGCAGGCTCTTTGAATGTGGTACGACTTATCCGGATAGGTGATGCCCGTCATTTCTACATAAAAATGCTCCGGTTTTGGAAACTGCGCCGGAAGATTACTGATAATATACTCCATATGATTGTTTTCCTAACTTTTATTCACGAATATTCTATTTTATATCCATATTAATGCAAGTATAATATAAATTACACAGAATCACAAGCAAAACCACTTAACGCATAACAATTCAGAGGGCCGAGCGTAACAGTTTGCTCCCTCTGAAATGTTACGGCCAAACTGTTACACGATTGTGCGCATCTGCATAAATACGTGCAGGATTCATTATTTAAAATAGAAAAAATCAGGAGGAGATTTATTATGAACGTATTGACCTTGGATTCCACAATGAACGCAGCCATTCCCCGCCCGGAGCACCCAAACCCGCAATTGAAGCGGCAGCATTGGCAAAATCTCAACGGAGCATGGGATTTTATGTTTGATTTTAGTGCCAGCGGAATGGAACGGAAGCTTTATGAACATGCGGACTATACGGAAACGATCCAGGTTCCCTTTTGTCCGGAAAGTGAACTGAGTGGTATCGGTTTTAAGGATTTCATCCCATGCTGCTGGTATCACCGGTGCTTTGATATTACAGAGGAACAATTGTCCGGCCGCATCCATCTGCATTTTGGCGCCGTGGATTATGAAGCCCATGTGTTTGTCAATGGGAAGAAGGCGGGCGTACATAAGGGCGGTTATGCGTCTTTTTGTATCGATATAACCCCGTTTGCGGCGGCTGGCGAAAATGAACTGACGGTCTGTGTTTATGACGATGTCCGCAGCCGGAAGCAGCCGCGGGGAAAGCAGAGCAGCCAGTTTTATTCCCACGATTGTGATTATACGAGGACGACCGGCATATGGCAGACTGTATGGCTGGAGTTTGTGCCGAAAACCTATATAAAATCCCTGCGGTATTATCCCAATGTTTCCGCGGGAACACTGGCTATCCAGGGTCAAGTGGAGGGCTGTTCTACTTTCACGGCACAGGCATTTTATGATGGAAAGAGCTGTGGCACGGCCAGCGCTGATTGTGAGAACGGCTCGGTATTTGTTGTTGTGCCGCTGACGGAGAAGCATTTGTGGCAGGTGGGCGAGGGCAATTTATATGATCTGGTACTAACCTTTGGGGAGGACCGTGTGGAAAGTTATTTCGGACTCCGGGAGGTACGCATGGACGGTTACCGCTTTTTGCTCAACGGCAAGTCGGTTTTCCAGCGGCTCGTTCTGGATCAGGGCTTCTATCCGGATGGCATCTACACCGCGCCGGAAGCGACTGCATTGGAAAAGGACATCCTGCTTTCTATGGCCGCGGGCTTTAACGGCGCCAGACTCCATCAGAAGGTTTTTGAACCGCTGTTCCTTTACTATTGCGATGCTCACGGCTATCTGGCCTGGGGGGAGACGGGAAACTGGGGGCTGGATATCAGCGATTACAACGCTTATGCGGCCTTTGAACCGGAATGGCTGGAAATTCTTGAAAGAGATTTTAACCATCCGGCGATTATCGGCTGGTGTCCGTTTAATGAAACGTGGGATACCGACCGGCGTAAGCAGGTGGACAGTATATTGAGCCAGATTTACCGGGTGACCAAGCTCTATGACCCGACCCGGCCATGCATTGATACAAGCGGTAATTACCATGTGATTACGGATATTTATGATCTCCACGATTACGAGCAGGACCCGGCAATTTTCCGTGAAGCCTATGACGCCTTTGGCCGGGGCGAGGGGCCTTTTAGGGAGACGTACCCCAAACGCCAGCATTACACCGAAGGGCTGCCATTTTTTATCAGCGAGTATGGCGGGATCAAGTGGGCGCCGGGCCGTCCGGACGGCGCATGGGGGTATGGCGACGGACCGAAGACGGAGACTGAGTTTATTGAAAGATATCAGGGGCTGACTGCCGCCCTGCTGGAAAATCCCCGGATGATGGGCTTTTGCTACACGCAGTTGACCGATGTGGAACAGGAGTGTAACGGGATTTATTACTATGACCGTTCACCAAAGGTGGATGTGTCTGTCTTTTATGACATAAATACACAAAAGGCGGCCATCGAAGACTGATAGGACATTGAGAATTTTGTTAAAAAGGCGTATAATGGTGGCAATTCAAGTTTCAGATAAGTCTGCGCATAACAGCGTGCAAGTGAGGTGATCGGATGTTACGTATAGCTGTTTGTGATGATGATCCAAATGCAGTTGCCAAACATAAGGATATAGCAATATGCTGCCTTAGCCAATGCGGATGTGTGGGGGAAATTGCCACTTATACGACCAGTGAGAATCTGCTTTATGATATTACGGAGGACAATATTTTCTTTGATCTGATTTTACTGGATATTGAAATGCCGGGAAATACGGGCATGGAGATTGCCGAAAAAGTCAAAACCTGTCTGCCCAATGTGAAGATTATTTTTATTACTTCGCATATCGAATATGCCATAGACGCTTTTGAACTGTCAATTTTTCGATATGTGCCGAAAAATGATATAGATAAGCGGCTTGCCACCGCTATAAAGGATGCCATAAAGCTGATCGTTCTGGAAGAAGGGAAAACCTATACGATTCAGACGAACAGCCGCCTTGAAAAGATCCCGTACAGGGAGATCTACTATATCGAACGTGACGGGAAAAATGCAAGTATTACCGCTGCCGGCGGCGTATCTAAGGTGCGCAAAAGTCTGCAGCAGGTTTACGGAGAATTGAACGCCGAGGAATTTATCTATATTGACCGGGGCTGCATTGTCAATATGATCCATATTATGCAGATTAAAGATCATACGGCAGTTCTGAAAACGGGCGAATCTCTTCCCATAAGCCGCACTCATTTACAGGAGGTTAAATCACAGATTAACAGTTAGGTAGTGTCAAGTGATTTATGAAAAACTGAGTCAAAGAAAAACGGCTCAAAAGAACCTTGAAAATTGCAGATATTGATGATTTAGACCTTTGGGCTTTG
>CABJAM010000007.1 GCA_902363555.1 Lachnospiraceae bacterium
ATTCACCATATATAAAATACAAAAGATTGACAAAAAATTTCCAGCATCCACAAGGAATACTGGGATATTTTGGGAATGGATGCTTCCAAACTCAGGGGGTCTGCGCATTTACTGCGCAGACCTATATGGAACCGTAAATTTATGGATATAGAGCCCGACGCAACACGATTTGACC
Organism: Lachnospiraceae bacterium; assembly: GCA_902363555.1. Lineage (GTDB taxonomy): Bacteria > Bacillota > Clostridia > Lachnospirales > Lachnospiraceae > Catenibacillus. The sequence continues at coordinate 176 of CABJAM010000007.1, forward strand.
ATGGTGTAACCGTTCGTTTTCTCCGAATCGTTGCACCATGGTCAAATCATGTCGAAAAATAGTTTACGATTTTGCTTGACACTAAAGTAAAAACCATGTTATAGTAACCCTAGTGTTTCTGATAAGATTTTGATTTCGCATATTTTTACAAGTCATTAATTTTATTGATGCCTTGTAAAAATATGTGATTTTTTTATTTTAGCCCAGGAGTCACAAATATTTTATTTTCAGGAGGTACCTATTATGAATAACGGTACAGTTAAATGGTTCAACAGCACTAAAGGATTTGGTTTTATCACAAACGACAGCACAGGCGAAGATGTTTTCGTACACTTCTCCGGTATTGCTACCGATGGCTTCAAGACTCTTGAAGACGGCCAGAGAGTAACATATGATACAGCTCAGGGAAACCGTGGCTTACAGGCAGTGAACGTACAGGTTGCTTAATCAGCCTTAACGAAAGGTTCCGTATGCCGGAATTTATCCTCCCTTATGTATTTTATACACAGGGGTGGATAGGATTCCGGCAGCGGAACCTTTTTTTTGTGCGCTGCTATTTCATCCCATCCTCATACTTTATCATGGATCTCACGACGGCATATCTTTTTTTCACACTATCCTGACTGCATCGGTCAACTTCCTGCGCCATATCGAGGATGATCTGACAGGCATTCTCCCAATTTCCATAATAATACCAGGTCAATGCCAGCTCCATCCGGGCATAGTAAAGGCTTGTCGTCAATTGATAGTCGTTACTGTCCTTTATGGCCGCCTCCAGTATTTCAATGGCCTGGACCAGATAGGACTTTTGCGCCTCGCCTTCCGTCAGCATGGCCAATTTACGGTAAAGGATGCCCTGATACCGCTCCTGACGGCATTTATCCGTTCTATAATCCTCCTTTTTCGCAATTTCCATGGATTTTTTCAGCCACCCGCCGGCCTCCAAAAGTATTTCTCTGACTTGATCTGTACCCAGTAAAGGGTGTCTGCTTCTGGCAATATCCAGCTCATAGTGATATGTATAAAAATCCTTTAAAAGCTTTTTACTGATCCTCACGCCCTGCTTTTGGAGCGCTGCAATGGCATCCAGGCAGTTCCCCGCATCATGTAAATAGCCCTGATAAATGGCCAGCCAATCATCCATTCCCCCCTCACCGGGGCTTTCCCGGTGTTCCAGCACATTCAGCGCCAGAAGCCGGTATATCGCCGCGCAGTTGAGCAGCTCATTGACCATTCCAAAATAATATTGCAGGCGCTCATAAATATCATACGCTTCTCTGTAATTTGCAAGCGCCTGTTTCAGGTCCTGGTCACTCCGATTTCTTTCATAATAACAGACCGCCAGAGCATTGACAGTAAACGCCCGGATGACATCGTAGTTGTTGTCCGGCTCAAATGCTTTCTGCTGTATATCCTCAATTATATCCAGCACCTGTGTAAACATCTCGATCGCCTTGTCCGTCTGCGCCTGCTGCCGGTACAGCCTGCCAAGCTGATTTTTTAGCAGCATCAAATGCTCCGGGAAAAACGTTGACCTAAGTAAATCCTCGTCCTCCAGCGCCAAATCTTCATCCAGGCACGCCATCACAACATCTTCATTCAGACACGCCGACACGCCATTTTGGGCCCATGTCATCGCCATTTCGGAACCGCTGGTGCGCTCCTCATACTCCGACCGGCACAGACAATAGCGGATATAAAGTATTTCGCTCCGGCTGCCGGTCAGCTGCTTTCGCAAATTTTCAATCCGCTTCCAGACCTGATCGGCCTGGATATGGGCGGTCTTTTGCCCGGAATGGATATGAATCAGCACATCATCGCACAGAGCGATTCCACGGATATAAGTCTCCGTTCCCGAAGCCGCGCCTGAGCCAATGGCTGATTTGTATTTATCGTAAAGCGCAAAATCATTGATAACATAGCCGCTGTACCAGGCAGACTGCAAAAACAGATCGGCGTAAGCGCCGCGCTCCGACGCATCCATCGCCACATAGAGCCGATCAATATGGTTGAGATAATCTTTCATCCGCCCCCATTCGCTGTAACCGTAATAGGAAAACCAGTGGAGCTTTGCCCGCAGCTCCCGGACAATACACTGCATAAGAACCTGCCGCCGGGGCGTATTCAGTAAATGACGGATCGTCTCCTGATACATCCTGTGTATCGTATAATTGTCGCCGGTTCCACGGAGTATGTTCAGACGCCGGACATAATTTGCCAGGATCATATCAAAGCGCGGACGGTCCACGGCCGTGGAGGAATTGGCCAGCGCCCGAAACAGCAGGTCCTTTTGGATATTGTCCGAGTCCAGCAGACATGAAAGATTCAGTATTTCAGCAAATATCCGCCCCTCCTCCGTCTCGCAAAGCTCCTGGAAAAGCTTCTTAAAGAGCGGATACAGATTGTTATGGACACCGCCGCCCATATTCATATAAATTGATGAAACCTCACTGTAACCGCCACAGATTCCGGTCACCGTTTTTACCATATTCAGGACAATGGGCAGCGTTCCCCAATCGCGGATAATGGCAGCGCACTCCGCTTCCGAAAAACAGTCATTGCCCTGCCTGAGATATTCTTTGGCATCTCCACTGCTCATTTCATCCACCAGGCAAAGCCCCTGCCGTAAAAACAGCGTTTGTGTGATCCGCGTTGTTACGATAATATCTAGGTTTACATAATCCTCGCTTAATTCATCGATCACGGCGCGCAGGGCATTTTCCAAAGCGCCCAGCCTTTGATAGTCAGCGATATGGTCGTAGCCGTAATTATCAAATATCAGCAGCGGACGCCGGACACCCGTAATAAGCATTCTTATGCGGCGCAGTATATTGCCCCGGACGCCAAGGTCACACACTTCCTCATTTTCATAAATCATATTTAAGGAGCGGTAAATATCCACAGCCGTCTCGCAGCTTATAAATAAAATCCGGTCATAGTCTTCCTCGTATCGTTGTCCAAATCTTACGGCCAGGGAGGTCTTGCCATAGCCCGGGCCTGCTGTGATCACCGCAGTCTTATGTGCTTCCAGAATTTCCCGGATCTGCTTCAATTCATCGGCCCGGCCCACAAAATCATCCACGTATTCCTTTAAATCGCCGTACCGGATACGGGTTCCAAAATCCGGAACACGCCCAAAATCTGTCCGGCCCCCACTATCCGGCCAACTCCCGCAGCCCATCCGCTCCCCGCAGTCTGTCCGGCCCCTACTATCCGGCCAACTCCCGCAGCCCATCCGCTCCCCGCAGTCTGTCCGGCCCCCACTGTCCGGCCGCCCGCCGGCGGTTCCATTTCCAGAACGCTTCGTTTTTTCCAGACTCCGGGAAATGCCATCCGATACTAACTGATTAAGGAGCCTTAAAATCTCACTGTTTTGATACATTTCCAAATAGGCTTTTAAAGTTTCGTCCTTATAAACATTTTGATAAAACAAAAACAACCAGTCGTCCGGATGTACACTCCCGCCAAAACCACAGCGCTCCCATGCCGACCGGATATCCGCATCATTCATATATTTCTTCCGGCACCATGAAGACAAAATAAGCTCGCACACGCAGGCCAGCGGCTCTTCCGGACAGTTCTCTGGCAAAAAGACCCGGGTCGTTTTCTCAATGGCCTCATATATACCGGCTTCAATGGCAGAGCAGCCCTTTTGCTCCATCCTTTCCCGGATCAATTTCCACAGCCGGCCTGTTCCCGCGTCCACAGCCTTTTCCACAACATAATCCATCAGAGAAAAATCAAACAAAAAAAGTTTGCTTATTTCAGTTACCACACCCATTTCCTCACCGCCCCCATCTTTTGTATCGATAAACCGGACGGCCACCGCCGCCTTCTGTTTTTAATTATAAATGCCGGGATATCCTCTGTATAGATATAAAAAAACGTGTTAAACACCACGAAACCCTACACTATAACACCAGAGTTATAAAATGTGATAAAATAAAGGTAACAGTTCGCTCCTGGACACTGATACACAGTGAAACAGCATTATTTTATGACGCAAAATACGCGCAAGCACAGGCTTTCGTGCCGGAAACATACGGCATCCTGTAACCGGAGGTAAATCTATGAATACGTATAAAACCGCCGATATTGCCAAAATGATCGGCATCCATGTAAATACAGTACGCTTATATGAGGATTGCGGACTGATCTCAAAGCCGGAAAGAGCCCCCAATGGCTACCGCATATTTACGGATATCCACCTGGAGCAGTTCCGCCTGGCCAGAGCCGCACTGAAGGTGGAGGTGCTCCAAAACGGCCTGCGCCGGCAGGCAGTCGATATTATAAAGGCTAGCGCCGCGGGAGAGTATAAAAAGGCGGAGCAGTTGATCCAGGCCTATGTCACCCAGATTGAAGCAGAAAAATCCAATGCGGAGGAAGCCATTAAGATCACCCGGAGCATGCTTTCCACTATGGAAAAAATACCGGATGACGACAGTGTGCATTTTACCCGCAGGGAGGCGGCGGAGCATCTCGGTGTAACTATGGATACACTGCGCAATTGGGAGCTGAACGGTCTGTTTTCCATAAAGCGCAAAGCCAACGGCTACCGGGTTTATACGACCGGCGATATACAGCGTTTAAAAATCATCCGGGCGCTCCGCTGCGCCAACTATTCTCTGTCATCCATCCTGAGGATGCTGGGTGCTCTTTCGGCAGATCCGCAGGCTGATATCCGGCGCATCATTGATACCCCCCATGGAGATGAGGATATTATCACCGCCTGCGACAGGCTGCTGACCTCCCTCCATGAGGCCGGCGAAAATGCCCGTTTTGCGGCCGCTCAAATTGAAAAGCTAAAAAATATGTCCAAATAAAAAAGTCTCCACTTTACCACCAGACTTCTGCCAGATGTTATCTTTATACACAGGTCACGGACTTCCTTTGGAAATCCAAGGCCAATCAACTAAAAACCGCGCGTCGGCGCGAATTAGCCGTAAGCGTCCATCGGGGCGCTGTGGCACGTAAGGAGGTATAAAGATAATGGATCATGCAATCCAGATTACAGGGCTGAGCAAGTCCTATTCCCAGAAGAATGTCCTCGATCAGATCAATATTTCTGTTCCGAGGGGCCATGTCTATGGACTTTTGGGGGCCAATGGCGCAGGAAAAAGTACGACGATCGAATGTGTTCTTGGTACCCGAAAAGCGGATTCGGGCACCATTTCCATTCTGGGGCTGAATCCGCAAAAAAACAGAAAGGAGCTTTTTGAGCAGGTCGGCGTTCAATTTCAGGAAGCCAACTACCCGGACCGCATCAAGGTAAGGGAGCTTTGTCAGGAGACGTCCTGCCTGTATAAAAATCCGGCGGATTACAGAAGTCTTCTTCAGAAATTCGATCTGGCAGATAAAGAAAATGCACCGGTCAGTCAATTATCCGGCGGTCAGAAGCAGCGTCTTTTCATTATTTTGGCCCTGATCCCCAACCCAAAAGTCGTTTTTCTTGACGAGCTTACCACCGGCCTGGATATCAAGGCACGCAGAAGTGTATGGAATAGTCTGAAAAAACTTAAATCAGAAGGACTGACGATCTTTCTGACATCCCATTACATGGATGAGGTCGCAGCGCTGTGCGACACGATCGGCATACTTAAAGACGGCCATTTTATTTTTACAGGAACTGTGGATGAAGCGATTGAACAAAGCTCTTTTGACACATTGGAGGACGCTTATTTGTGGTTTACAGGTGAGGAGGCCAAAGCAGATGAATAAATTTTTTACAATGCTCAAAATCGAACTGAAGCTTTCAATCCGGGGGATGGATATGGTCATATTTGCCCTGTGCATGCCGCTGGTCATGGTCCTCATTCTGGGCGCTATTTACGGGGATCAACCGGCCTTTGACGGCGCCGGCTATACATTTATGGAGCAGTCCTTCGGGGCCATTTCCACCATCGCCATATGCGCAGGCGGCGTCATGGGCCTGCCGCTTGTCATCTCCGATTACCGCCAGAAAAAAATACTCAAACGCTATCAGGTGACTCCTGGCAGCCCCACGCTCCTTTTAGGCGTCCAGGTAGCCATTTATACCATCTATGCATTATTTTCCCTCATACTGGTTTACCTGACCGCCACGCTTTTTTTCCATGTACATTTTTCGGGCTCACTGCCAATGTTTCTTTTGGCTTACTTTCTTGTTCTGCTGTCCATTTTCAGCATTGGCATGATGGTGGGCGGTGTGGCCCGCGATGTAAAAACCGCCAGCGTTGCCGCCTGTGTTTTATATTTCCCCATGCTGATCCTCTCGGGGGCCACACTCCCTTATGAGGTCATGCCCGCCGCTTTGCAAAAAATAGCAGACCTTCTTCCACTGACCCAGGGGATCAAACTGCTCAAAGCCGCCGCCCTGGGGCTCAATGCGGAAATTGTCTGGGTACCCTTTTTAGTCATGCTCGGACTTATGATTGTGTGCGGAGGAATTGCCATACGCTTTTTTAAATGGGAATAGTTTTCTAATTTATTGCCCGCTGCTTAAAAACCGGATTGTCACCACTGCGCCGGCTGTGCCGTTTGCAAGCGCCATCTGCCCGGCGTGGGTCTCTATCACCTGCGCTGCAAACCAAAGGCCCAGGCCGTGATGGCCATCGGCGCCGCGCGCAGTATCCCCCCGCCATAGCCGCTCTTTTGCGTGATGCAGCGCCGCCGGACTAAATCCCGGGCCCTCATCCCGCACAACGATCTGCCAGCCGCCGGGGATTCTGCCGCCTTCCACATACACATTTTTTCCCGCCGGCGTATGCTCGATGGCATTTTGTACCACATTTCCAAGAGCACGGAGCAAATGGTCGTTCTGAACATTGGCGCTGCCCTCAAGACCATTTCGGATTTTCAGGCAGACGCCGCCGGCTTTGGCAACGGCCTCTGTGCCCTGGCAAAGCTGGTCAAACACATCATGCAGGCAAACACTCACAAACGGTTCATCCGTACCGGCGGAAGTTTCCAGCAGGCTGGCTACATACTGTTTGGCCCGGTCGTTGCTGGCCGCAATGGTCTCCACCATTTTACGGCTGCTCTCAGGCAAATCCTCATCCAGCAAAAGCTCGGCATTGCCGCCCACCAAAGTGAGCGGCGTTTTTAAATCATGGGCCAGTGCTGCGATTTCCGCCTCGCGGGCCTGCTGCGCGGCCCACTGGGAGGACAGGGACGTATATAAAGCCCTGCGCATATGTTCCATGGCCTCCAGCGCCTGGTCGTATTCCCGTATACCCGCATGAGGTACTGTAAAATCCAGCTCCTGCGCCCCCACCTTAGCGCTCACCTCGCTAAACAGCCGGAGCTTTGCGGCCAGACGCCGTCCAAGCCACAGGGTGCTGCAAAGCAGACAAAGCACCCAGGCCGCACAGAGCGTGAACCACCACAGATATTCAAATGGCGGCAGCCTGTGACGCAGCGCGGGATCTGCAAACTCACCCCGGTAATACCACCGCAGGATCACAGTACTCCCATCGTCATAGGTACGTCTGGATATATGGATATCCTGAGGGTCCTCCTGCAAAAACATGGCCAGAGCCTTTTGCGTCTTTTCATCCACATTGCTTTCCAATATCTGACCGTCTGCGTCAAATAAGACATACTCCGGCAGAAAATCACCGCCCGGGGATATAAAACGATCCGGCGCAGTCGCCAAAAGCTGTTCCACCTGCATGTTGGAAACAGAACCATGGTAAATCACACCGGCCCCCCGGAGCCATCCCAGGACAGCGAACCATCCAATACCGCAAAGCAGCATACAGCCAAGCATAACAAGGACAAAACGCAAAAGGACAAAGGAAATACTTACCGGCCGTTTTTTTGCACTTATGTAACTTTTGTTTACCAAATGCTTTCTTTTCGCCATTTATAGCCGACCCCCCATACTGTTTCTATGGGGCTTAGCCCCGCAGCCTTGAGCTTGGCACGGATATTTTTGATGTGCTCGGCAATGGCTGACGCATCGCCCCCGGCGTCAAAGCCGAAAACAGCCTCGTATAATTGTTCCTTTGTAAATACCTGCCCGGCATGGAGGGCCAGGTGCTCACAGATGGCATATTCGCCCTTTGTAAAGGGCAGCGTATGTTCACCGGCCATGGCAGCCTTTGCCTGCATATCAAAATGTACGCCGCTCCGACTCAGGATGCGTGCCGGCTGGCGCACCTCCCGTCGGAGGTGCGCGTTTACCCGGGCGCGCAGCTCCGCAATACTGAAGGGCTTTTTGATATAGTCATCGGCACCCAGGCCAAAGCCCTGCACAAGCGCCGAATCCTCAGCCCTGGCAGTCAGAAATAATATAGGGCAATCCACCTCAGCCCGGATACGGCCGCACAGAGAAAAACCATCCTCGCCGGGCATCATCACATCCAGCAGCAAAAGATCATACATCCGGCACCGGACCGGGGTCACGGCTGCTGCATCCGCTTCGGTATCAACCTGATGTCCGTCTTTTCTCAGGGCCGCACGCACCAGGGCAAGCATATCCGGGTCGTCATCCACCACTAACAATTTGGCCATCGCCGCTCCTCCTCATCGTTTATTTGAATTACTCCTGTGTCACTTTACCTTCCCATTTACTATACCACAGTATGGACAAAAGCAAAACAAGCGCGGTCATCATTGCCATCGCTATTATTCCCGGAAATACAGCCTCACTGGAAAATCCAAAATATTTTTTCAGGAACCGAATCCCCCATTCCCATGGAATAAAAAACCAGATCTTATCTCCGATGGGGTTTTCAAAGAGTCCGGCTAAAATCGTGCCGGATATCCCCAATAGAACGGAAACGCTGGAACCAAACCGAAAAGCAATGGGCACGTGTACCGCGTATATGAACAGGATGCTCAGCATAAATATACCAAATATGATAAGGTATGAACCAAAATCCATCTGAATATCCAGAATCACATTGGCGCCAGCATAAAAGCAGCCTTCATATATGATCATACTCATTGCAGAAAGGAACAGCAAAAAAAGTATTTTTCCCGCATAGACGCCGGTCCGTGATTCCACTAAACCCAGAGCATTTTGAATACCATAGATATTCCGGTCTAAATGAATGAATAGCGGTACCACAATACTGATAAACATCGGATAAGCGAGCTGCAACAGGATAAAAAATGACCGCACATCTGGAATAATATGGTACCCGGCAAATGCATAGTAAAGTAAAAACAGTGCGGTGACCACCACGGGCGTTATCAAGTGGAATAAAAGCAGCGGCGTCCGTTTAATTTTAGTAAAGTTTGAAAAAAATTCCCTGGCCACCGTCATTTGCGATCCACCTGCTTTCTGTACCAGCGCGAAAACAAAATGGTCAGAAGACCGGCGACCGCCAGAGCTGTAACGACCAACAGCAGACATTGCCCCGGACTTAAAATCACACGGGAATCCGCCGAGACCAACAGGCCGTTTGTTAAAACGCCAAACAACGTAGCCATAAGCCTGGCCGGCCAGCTATAAGGAAAAAGCCAAAACAAAGGTGTCAGATATAAGAACGCGCCGCCCAGCACACTGGCAAATAAATTCAGGACCACTGAACCTGCAAATCCCATCTTCTGGTCCAGAAACAGACAGAACGGGATCTGCCATAGCAATGATAGCCAAAGCAAACAATGGCCTAAAATATAGTATCCCGAAAGATGAAGGGCAGCCCCCGCACCCGACGATATCCATTCCGTCACAATATTCAGCACCGCAATTAATAATGAGATACACAAAAGATTGAGCGCGATTAAAATTGTTTTGGAAATAAATGTTTTCCTCAGGTTAATGGGCAGACTGTAAAGCGTTCGGTACTGGTGCTTCTGATCCTTGCGGTTCACGAGGTGGCATAAAAACACAACGGTCAGAGAAGCCATGGGCATACACCAATTGCAGACCACAACACTTGAAAATCCGCCAAGCCCCATACCCACATACATAAGTACAATGGACGACAAAATCAGGGCAGCCGGGATCAGCCAGACAAGCTTGCGAAACAGGGTGCGTTTAAATTTCAGATTTTCCGCTTTAAAATAGGTTTGCAGCATCAGGCTTCACGCTCCCTTCTGACAATATCCATAAACAATTGTTCAAGATCGTCATTGGCGTCAACTTCATCCTGATACAGGAGCGAGCCATTATAGATGATGCCTATATCATCGGCCACCTGCTGCACCTCACTTAAAATATGACTGGATACGATCACAGAAATACCGGATGCCGCAAATGTCCGGATCATCTGCCTCAATTCTTCGATACCAAAGGGGTCCAGGCCATTGGTAGGCTCGTCTAACAAAAGCAGTTTTGGGCTGCCAAGGAGCGCCAGCGCTATCCCCAGCCGCTGTTTCATACCAAGGGAAAATTCGGATGCCTTTTTGTTCTTCGTATGCATCAGGTCCATTCTTTGTAAAACATCATTGCATTTATCCGTCTCAATTCCCAAAAGAGTTGCACGCACCTTTAAATTTTCAAATGCGGTCAGATTTTCATACAGCGGCGGCGACTCGATCAGCGAACCGATATTTCTCAGATCTTTCCGCGTCCATGGGTGATCGTCGAATAATATCTGGCCCGAGGTCGGCCGGATGATGCCCGTGATCATCTTTAACAGCGTGGATTTACCGGCGCCATTGGGCCCTAATAAACCGTAGACGGAATTTTTTCTTACAGACATGGACAGATTCTTGATCGCATATGCCTTTTTAAACTTTTTGGAAACATTATTGGTTTTGATAATGTACGCACTCATTATAACTTCCTCCATTCGCATTTATGGTCTGTTGACCTTGTATACTTAGGATAACAGGGAATTTTAAGGAAATTATAAGGAGATGGGGATTTTTTTAAGAATTCAATAATTGGGGAATATTCCATGAAAACATTTTATCACCGTTTTTCCATTAGTAATTCCATTGAGTAAATATTATCATGCACATCTTTGAGAAGATTATCAATAGCTAATGTAAAATCCAACAAGCAGTCTTCAATAATCTCGTTACTTTTATTCGGAGCCCATGTCAGATGTATTTGCCCCCAATCAAATAACCTCAGTACTTCCAAGTCTCTCCAAGGCCAAATAGGATGTGGATTCTCTTTCAGAATAATGCCATTTTCTATCTTCGTATCAAAATCCTTTATCAATTTTATGAATCGTAATGTTAATAATTCAGGAATATACATATTGTATATATCCAACGATGGACCTGTTGATAAAGCCTTTTCCCTATCATCTCTAACAAGCTTTTTTAATACCGTTTTATCCTGATCCATATTCCAAATAACTTTTCGGACCAAAACATTATTTAATTCTTGTCGGCTATCTGAATATATACTCCATGAACAACATTTACCCAGCTTTCCCCAATATCTGATTCTGCAGATTCTTGAGAGGACAATACTTTCACTATATTCATCTATTCTAATTATAAATGCTTCGGGTTCCTCTGCATAATAATCAAAAATATGTTCATATTTAATCATTGCAAGTTTGGATGGAACTGCAATATTTTCAAAAATTTTATTTGCGTTGCCCATATTTTTAGGGGGATTTATAGATGACATAACGTATTCTCCTTTAACACTCTATCATAATACTGAGTCTGATTCTGCCATCCATGGCCTGCCATGCTTTACCTTTTAATTTGGCAACTTAGAACCGGACTATAAATACTATTCTTTTCATATAAACCATAAACTGTTTCCGCAAATCTATCAGCTCGCAATTCGACATAATTCTCTCTAAATCCATCTAAATAATTTATATCGAGAACTATTTTATCAATTTCAGGATTCTTTAAGCACTTTTGAAAAAAATGCTGTATTCTGCTAAGCCTTTGTAAAAGCTTTTCTTCATATACATTATTCCCGTAGGTCTCATTTCCAAATAACTCATCTGCCGTATTATCTAACGGGGTATCCATTAGCTCAAACATAAGTGCCCGTTCATCGATTACCGATTTATAATTATCCACGGCACGCCTGGATATATTCCCACCCATTTTACATCCGATTCTAAATTCACATGCGGACTCCATAATAAGAAAAGAAATATCGTCCTGAACTTTTAAATTACTACTGTTTATGCAAAAATAACCGCTTACTTTTATACTCATTTTGCTGTCCTTTCTTTTCTGGAACGCACTGATATCTTTGCTTAATATATTGTAACTAAATCTGTAAATAAACAATCGAATACACTGGCACAATTTAACATCTTAAGTTCAGTTTCAATACCTGGAACTACTGTTTTGGCAATATTATCTGATAGTCTTATATAGCCCTTTTCAAACAAATAATTATCAATCTTTTCCACAATTCCCATGAGGTTTACATCATAATCTTTTATTCTTCGAAACATCCATTTATCTTCAGCATCTAAATATTGTGTTACCTCAATGAACTCATAATAACATGGCTCCAAAATGCTAATAAAAATTCGCAAATCATATCTTTTTCCATTTAAAGATTTAATTAACGTTTTGTCATCATCTAAAATAGTTTTGTCTTTATGTAACAAAATTTTATATTCATAACAGCAGGATTCATCATCCGTCCAATCTATCACTTCATATCCAGAAACAATGTTTTGAATATCCCTAAGTATTTCTTTCTGTTTAGAATCTTTCTTATTTTTTATCTTATTCAGGCGTAAATTATTTTTCTTAAGTATACTACTCTCCGAATCATATGAATTCATGGGATAATACTTATAAATTTCCTTAAATATACTTTCACTAATAAACATCTCTATGCCTTCCTGTTATAGTGCGGAACATTAATGTATGACTAATTTTGATGACTCAACCCAGTTTCTAAAAACTTCTATAATCTGATTTAATTTCAAACTATCACCAACACCTTTAAAAATTTCATCCTCAACAACACATCTTATCCAGTCGTTTTCACCCCTGTCCTGATATATTTCATCAAATTTAGTGTTCTCAAATTTCGTCTCCCTTAAATCAATATGTACAAACCATCCAGGATTATCCAGTGTACCTATGGATACACCATAAAAATGTTCCCACTCTCCATCCGTATTTTGAAGATACCATTTTTCTAACCATTCTAAATTTGACATAATATACCTCTTAATATTTTAATTATGTTCCACTCAATGTTTTCATTAATAAATGTGCTCTGATATCTTTAAACTATTGATATAATTTACCAGTACCACTAATAACTAAATGATTCTTATCACCCTTTTTGAAAAAACGCCAACATTCCTGTTCAATTGAAATATCTACAAAGCATTCAAAAATAAGGCCATTGGAAAAACATAATTTTAAATCATAATTTTCTGACATTGCAATATCTATTACTCTAATTTCAATATCCTTTTGATTAAAGGAACTTATCTTTTCGTCAAATAAGTTGTTCCCCTTCGGTTCCCAATCAAAATCTTCACTCCATTTTATTTTTGAATTTGGCTGATACATATCAGCAGAGGCTAACTTAATGGTATGCTCTATGCAATCTACAATGCGCCAGGGCGACTGACAATGTATAGAATATTCAGCGCCTTCATTTATTCTCTCCAATTCATTTTTGGATTTCGAAGAAATACCCAAAATCATCCAAAATAAATTACTGGCCCTGCCAATTTTGATTAATTTTTTATTAAGTAAATCATCTATTGAATCCATTTTCCCCGCCTTCATTAAAACGTTTTGCATTTATATACCTTCCTGTTATGTCATGCCATGGATCATTGAAAAATGACTTTTTCAAATCAAAATAATTTATCCTTTTGCATCTCAGTCTCATATGAAATAGCTTTAAATATATTTGATATTCTATCAATATCTAAAATATTCACCTCACGATTGCAACTTAATAACCTTATTAATGAATTATAATCGTCTTCCAATGAATCCACCTCAAATTTATCCGGAATATCACTTAACTTAACAGCCTGCTTTAAATCTATGTTCCAAAAATAGTCAATATTGATATTAATAAATTGACCATTTCTTTCAATATAATTTTCACAAATCAAGTTAGTTAACCTTTGTAATATAGAAATATCAATTTCCAATCCGTTCCTCTCCCTCCTATTTTATATAAATTTATATGCTTTTAATTTTAAAGCTGAATACTCATCAACAATTCCCGAAAAAATTCATTTGATTTGGAAGTAACAGGTTCTATTTATTCTCCGCTGTTCCATGTAAAAAATCCTTCAGTCCAATTGTTTTGATTTAATTCATATTCGTCAATATAGAAACAGTCTTCAGCGAACTTATTAAATCCAGGTTTATTTATATATTCTCTTTTTACCTGTTCTGCATTTTCGTATGAACTATATATCCCAATAATTTTTACTTCATCTATCTTTATATCTTCACCTGCGATTTTTCATAACTGTGTTGTAATAAATATACTTTCATAATTAATCCCCATACTTATAACTAATTAAATGAACGAAATTTTCTCTTAATCCTACCATGGATCGTTCCACATTTGCTACTAATTTCTTTCCCTGCGTCTTAACTTTTTGTATTATATTAAATCACTCCAAAAATCAACAAATTTCACTTCGTCGTATGGTATAACAGAATATATTTTGTTACTAAACTCCCGGTCAAAATATTCTGCTAGATTTCTACCATAATATATAATATCAGCATCACATATAGAGAAAACAGGATTGTCATAATCATACAAACCGGAGAGATAACGATGTTTATATAAGGGTATCAATTTCGGAGCATTTTGCATTTTACTTAATATTATATCGTTCCTCACAATCATATTTTCTGGTTCCCGGCCCCACTGATTATTCCATAGTATTTCTTCGATATTTCCTTTTATCCCCAAATAGGGGGTCTCAATAGCAAAATTTATCAGGCCTACATTTTCAGGGCTAAAATCTCTCCAATTATAAAAGCCTTCGGATATCGGTAATGCATATGTAAATAATCTTTTTAATTCCTCAGGAAAATGAATATTGTATCTATATTCAATCTCTTTTAAGTCTTTATCCTTTAATCCTGGTTCAAAAACTACACCTTTCGCTTTCAACTTTTTTATGATTTTCTTACACATTATATTATTTCCGCCATTCAGATCAGCAGCCAGTAGGAAATTCTATCTGGCTGGTATTACATATATTCTGTTACAATTGGGGCATTTCCAAATATCTTATTTAGGTAAAGGAATTTTCCATGGTTCGAAAGTGTTTAACTGATGATGTGGTAATATTCGCATTTAAAAATTCTAATGAATTTGTTTAATTCTGCTTTACTTGTAATCCATCTCACGCCCTCGTCAAAGCCACAAATACTTCCTTTTGTCTGGTTCCCTACATTGAACCACAATTCAATTTCAACAACATCATCTTCATGAATTACTTCTAAGCTTAGTTCAAAAAAGCTTTCACTGTTATAATATTTATAAATACAATTTTCCTGTTTATCCAAATGTACCAACACGTTTTCAATACCATTAATAAAATTATTTATTTCAGAGACTGTCATTGTAACTTTAACATCCTCATCGATCACACAGCATCTATCAGGTAGATGCACATATAACGTAAATGGAATCCAATTTTCAAACTCGTTTCTCTGTGGATTATAATCTAGCATATCATTTCTTTTTAGACATAGCTCAAATTCCAGATTATCTTCTAAGTTAATAATTTTTGCCAATTAACGTCTCCTTTTATCTACAATCAATGACTGACAGCATTTATTGCTTAGTCAACCTCGGGAACTGCTATCCAGATATTCGCTTACAAATGCCGATGCCGCTGTGGAGCTTTAACTATACCCCCTGGAGTCACGGCTCAGATTTCAGCGATTAATCTATTAAAGCTTTATAAGTTTACTTAGAAGATGCTCTATATACGAAGAAATCTGTCTATCAAAGGCTCTGTAGGCTAATTCAATTGTTACTTTGTCTAATGGAATTGATACTTCACTTAAATTTTCCAACATGTTTTCTAAAGCAATTTTATATTCACCATATTTAGTTAATCTTCTAGTCTCTAAAATCAAATCTCTTAAATATGAACTCTTTAAGTATGTTCCTGCTTCATCTTGGATATATTCTTCCTCATCACTTTGTTCCATTAAATCTTCTATTTTATCAATAAACAATTCTACATAATCGTTATTCACGTTAATCTCCATATACTTTGGATAACAAATGGCTCCCGTCAACGATGTTAATTTAGAATTATAGTATTATATATCCAACTGCCTCACCATCATAGCCTTCAAGGTCATTGGATAACCACATATATTCGTTTGGACGAACTTTATGAAATCTAATTTCCACATGTTCATCATCACTGAACATTATAAAACAAAATTTTGAATTTGCATCTAATTGTTTTAGTTTTAATGACCAAATTTCAATAGTTATTAATCCGAGTGTGATACCGGTTAATATAGAAATTTTATTATCAAAAAAATCATTAATATTAGTTTCTGTATTACTGGCTTCATACCCTGTTCTGTCCATATATGTTTTTATTACATCATCAAAATAGTCTTCCAATTTCTCTGAACTTTTTTCTGAAATAATAATGCAATCTTTTACTTGTTTAAATGGCGGATCAAACAGCATCTTCAGTTGTTGCAAATTTAGTACCATTTTTTCTTTAGTCGAATGTTCGGATAAAGAATCTAACAAACATTTCATTTTACAGTTTGTAATCCATTTATTAGTCATCATTTCTCTCCTCGTATATTTTACATCCGTCCATAGAACATCGACCACAAAGACAGGCGGTAAATTAAATAAGTTGTTATTGTATTGCCGACAACTTCATTTCCCAATCAAATAAAATATCCTAATATCATTTTTTTCCTAAATATTTGGAAAGTCCAAACAAAAAAATACTATACTATTTACGAAACTAACTTTTTAAGATTGTCAATATTATCTTTTAATTGCACATATATTTCAGTGTCTTGATTATGGTTAATAAGATATTCGACATATTCACTAGCATTAATAATTATTTCATTAACAAATTGTTTTAAAATTACTTTTTGATTGCTCCATTTACCATACTTTCTATTTGATAAATAAAACTCTATATCAGATGCCCCATCTTCCTTATATGCCTGAATAATACTAACAACCAAATCTCTTTCATTCTCTCTTTTAAATTCCAACCATGTATTATAAGATTCTACATCACTTAAAAACACATACCGCCTGGTTAAAATATTTTGAGCAACTCTGACTAACCTGTCAAACCAATCATAAAGAGATTCTTTTTCAGCAACCATTTCATATTCTTCAGAGTAAATTTCGCCATAGGTATACCCATTAAACTCTAGTTGGATAAAACCATTCTGGCCTATAAAATCATCAAAACTGCTGTTTATAATTTTGTAACTTATTTTCATCATTTCTCATGCTTATTCGAAATACATATTCCTGTTTTAGATATTATAAATACCGAAAACTTATATGGATTGCCTAATACTATAATTACCCTCCTTTTTTTCAATGAACCTGTAACAGATGGGCCATTTTAAACCATTTTACGTTTACCTGCTTTGGAACAACGACCTTTTTGCTTTAAAGTTCCAAATTAAATTAAAATTCTGAACATACTTTTCCATCTGTTTCCAGATATGGAATCCTCTCAAATTCTATATCTTTACACAATATTTCAAGTTCCAATAAACCTAAGTCAAGTTTACAAGATAAAAATTTTTCTTTTTCCAATATAGAATCTGTAATAGCTATGTCAAAAACAAAATATGGCATTTGACCATACGACATATCTTTTACAGGACGCATTTTGTCAAAACCCAACACATGGTTAAAGACTACGCGGAAAAATTCATAAAAGTAACAGCCAATATCATATTTTTCGTTATTCTCATAAATTAATGTCACTTCATCGCCAAAGTATTCACAGTTCAATTTTTTTACTCTTGCGTCAACATATGGATATTTATCTATTGCATTTTGAATTTCTATTCGATCAACCATATTAGCCCCCAGCCCTTGACTATATCTTATACGTGCCTGCCACCATTATCCTATTACTCCATCTAACCTTCGGGTAAGTTATTTGCTCAATATCATTAAAGTCAACTGTATCTTTATCAAATTCCTACTGAATTGTATCATCCAACTTGGCAGATATTTTCAAAACTATAAAATATACACATCAAAATCAAATTCTGCCCCCAGTGAATTTGCAAATTCAACTGCCCTTTTATCTAAATAAATTGCAGGTGTACTATTTTTCACAATATTTATCACAATAAAAAATTTGCATACTAAATTTAAATCCTTTTTTAATTTAAGTATCCTATCTTTTACTCCTATTAACTGATTTATCAGATCATCCAACACTTCACTAAGATACAATGTTTCTCTATAACCTGTACTCAAACTCCAACAGGTCTCCTTCCTCTCAATATTGCGAATACTTTTACTGCCCTTTTTATAACACTCTGTTGGTTCTAATAATAACGTTTTAGTCACTTCTTCAAAATTGAATTCAGCACCCAAGATACAAAATTCAACCATAATATTTGTCTTCTCCATGTTTTATTAAATTCCTACAATTCAGAAAGGGTAATCGTATCGTATTTCATTCCACAAGTATGCCAGGTTTTTAAACTGTACCTTTATTCTGCACCAAAAATTTTTTCCTCTTTCAAGCGGCTTGCCACCTCTTTGTGTATGTATTTAATAACATTCTACCACCATTTTACCTTAAAGCCAACCGCTATAACCGTGTTTTCTACTCACAATAAAACGCTCGAACCATCAAGGCTCAAGCGTCTTATTCTTATCAATATTGTTCTGCAAATCTGGATTGTAATAGTGCCACAGGCTGTGGCACTATTACTCCAGTTCTTTTTCGATTTCTTCAATAGACGGCAGGCTGCTGCGCAGTTCCTCCGGCAATGCCTTGGCAATCTGATTTTTCCACTCCGCAACACCAATGGGATTCTGGTATCCCGCCAGAGAATACTCTACCACCGTTTCGTTCTTGCCTTTTACCAACAGCAGACCGATTGTCGGCTGATCATCTGGATGACGTAAAACATCGTTTACTACATTTTGGTACATATTCAATTGACTGATAAATCCCGGTTCAAAGTCGCAGGCTTTCAGTTCAATCACCACATAGCATCGAAGTTTTAGGTGGTAAAACAGAAGGTCAATATAAAAATCATCACCGCCAACTTCCAAATGTACCTGTCTGCCTACAAAAGCAAACCCTTGTCCCAACTCCAGTAGAAAGCTCTGAATATGTTCTGTAAGCTGCCGCTCTATCTCTACTTCTCGCCGGGGCATATCCGTACCAAGAAAATCAAACAGATAGGGATCTTTGAACACTTGATTGACCAAATCAGAATCTGCCGGTGGGAGTGCTGCCGGAAAATTATTCACGCTTCTTCCTGAACGCCCCATGAGATCGACCTGTATTTGCAGTTCAAGCACATTGCTGCTCCAGCCATTTTCTATTGTTTTATGGGCATACCAGATACGTCTCTCCATAGAATCCAGCTTATCCAACAGCATCCGATTTGTTCTCCACGGAATTTGTGCCACAACCCGTTGCACAATTTCAAAGTCAGGCCAGCTCTCTGCAAACTTCCGCATATATTTGATATTTCTCGGAGAAAATCCAGCCATCTCAGGAAACGCATCCTTTAAGTCCTTAGCCATGCGGTCAATGACTTTTGCGCCCCAGCCTTCTTCCTCCTGCTTTTTCAAAATGGCTCTGCCAATGTTCCAGTACAGGCATATCATGCTGGAATTTGCATTCAGTACAACCGAAATCCGCTGCCTTTGGATTTCTTCTTTTACTTCTTCAATAAATTTCAAATAGGTATCACTCATCTCGGAAAGATTTGGAGCAACAGGAAATACCACTCCATCTTTATTCTTCCCCATTTGATTTCGATTATCCAAATTTTTCACCTCACATTCCGCAGATTGCTTTATAAAGTATATCATGTTCAACAGTGATTTTCTATCCTAACCGCTCATAATTACAAAGCTATTAACAGTGTTTATTTGTACGACAGGAGCATTTTCAATTTCTCCGGCTCCTGCAGCTCTATTCAGCCCTCATAACCAATTCTCTGTGTCATAACGATGCCGGACTTAAACTGTATTTCTACCTTGCTCCCATTAATTACCCTCCCCCTCTGCAGCAGCCTGCGGACAAGGTCATCATCAAATTCCCGCTTCACTTAGCTGGTCTTTTTCATGTAACCTTCCATATCCTGCAGACGCTGGTCATAGTATCCAGCAAGCTGGCGTTCTCGGATCAGCTTGGCCATTTTCTTCTTCAGCTCCTTGATTTCATCGGCGATGACGCGGTACTCCTTGTCGAACATCTCGTCCGCACATTCTTCCTTGGCGCTGTCCTCAACGAGCGTCATCATACTCTGCTGGAGCTGCTCGATCTGTTCATCATATTCGGTCGGTTCGCTCTTTGATGAGTAGCTACCGATGATCCGGATGACGTTCACAGCGTCCTCATAGGATTTTTCGATGAGGGCAGCGTCTTTAGCTATGACTACGAGCGAATGCTCTGAAAGGGGATAACTATTCTCCCCTTTCAGAGCATTCACCGTGCGGGTTATATTTCATAACCATTATAATTCAATACGGAAATAAGTCGTACCAAAAGCGTAAATTTCAATTTCTACGGTGTATCAAGCAAACTCAACTGATTTTTCAAATTATCAATCTTATCTTTTAGTTGTATATAGATTTCAATAGCTTGGTTATGGTTTATCAGATAGTCAACATATTCACTAGCCTTAATAATCACCTCATTAATGAATTGTTTTAAAAGTACTTTTTGATTGCTCCATTTACCATACTTTTTTTTGATATATAGAATTCTATATCTGCTGATTCTTCTTCCTTATGAGCCTGAATAATACTAACAATCAACTCCCTTTCATTTTTTCTTTTAAATTCCAACCATGTATTATATGATTCCACATCGCTCAAAAACACATAATGCTTGGTTAAAATATTTTGAGCAACTCTGATCAACCTGTCAAACCAATCATAAAGAGATTCTTTTTCAACAACCGCCTCCAATTCTACTGAGTATACTTCTCCATAAAAATGCCCATTAAACTCTAGTTGAATAAACCCATTTTTGCCAATGAAATCATCAAAATTGCTATTTATAATTTTGTATTTTATTATTGTAGGTATAGGTCGTTTTTGCTCCCAGGGGAGAGATCTCCGCCAGGAGGTTGTCCAGGGCATCGTAGGTATATTCCGTGATATGGCCGTTGCCGTCCTTATCTCAGCCTACATTTATCCAGGCTTTATTTGACTAACCCATGTGGGAAGTTTGAGTCAATAAATTATGATTTCTAACTTTGAATCAGTAAAGCTTATATTTTTATCAATTATAGAAGAATCCGCATTAAATATTTCCAGTTCCGAAACATAACCTTGTATAATATGCAATAAAAACTGTATCGGTACTTGATTCGCTTTATAAACACGCATTTCAACAGGCACTCTTATATTCGTTTCAATAGGCTTAATTATTTTATTTACTTTAAATTTAAGACTTAAATAAAAATCCGTATACTCTCTTTCAATTACTGAATTATTTATTTGATTTACAATTTCTTCCTTATGTCGAAAGTCAACAGATAAAATTTTTTCTAACCAATTTTTTTCATTCGATTTTATCGCCTCATTCTCAATTATCATAAATATAAACCGCCTTTCTGCGAAAGGCACCGATGGGGTTATGAAACATTTCTTCGCCCATCTTCCCTTCGCCCCTTTTCTTTGTTATTATCTTCTTGTAGGTAGCTGGCATACTACAGAACCTGAGGAGGTGAGTGACGGGGCTGTATAGTGGCAACCTCGCATAAATATATAGGTCGGTCATCCGTTAAGTCATCAATGAATGGCGCATACTCGTAGCCCGTAAACTTATCTCTTCCGAAGTTGACTCAATTTCGCCGGATGGCCAGTTCCTGCCAGCACTACAAATTTTTAGGGAGGAACTCTATGTTTAAAATCTTTCGTAAAAACTGCTGTGGATTAGATGTCCACAAAACCTGGATCTATGCCTGTATCGGGATCACGGATGTAAACAGACGTACGGAGTATAAACAGGCCCGCTTTTCTTCCTTTACAAAGAACTAAACGATTTAGCTGCATGGCTTGCAAAATATTCCTGTCTGGAAGTCTGCATGGAATATACGGGCAAGTATTGGATCCCTGTGTTTAACATTCTTGAAAAATCTTATTTTGTCATCCTTGCACATCCAAAATATACAAAGCCTCAAAAAGGGAATAAGACCGATGTAAAAGATGCCAGATGGATCTGCAATCTTTTTATGTGTGACATGATCAAGCCAAGTTTTTATCCCTTCTCCACAAATACGTCAGCTCCGTGATTTGATACGCTACCGTATCAGGCTTACAAACATGCTAACGGGTGAGAAGAACCGGGCACAAAACTGTCTTACAGTATCCAATCTGAAACTGGATGAGGTTTTCAGTGATATCTTTGGCAGATCCTCCCAATCTATCACAAACTACATGCTAGATCATCCCGGGGAATCCTTCGATGTTACCCCCTTTGTGGATGACCGCTGTAAAACCCCACTCGAAGAGATCCAGGCGGCTGTCGATGGTGCGATCTCCCCTGAGCAGGCTGTCAAACTCCGTCAATGTCTCGCACACATCGATGAGCTTGAAGCCCACAGGAAAGAGATCGAGCAGGAGATCCTACTGTTGGCAGAACCATTCTCTGCTGTTTTGTAGCGGCTCTACACACTTACAGGACTTGTTAAAAATCTGATGACTGCGATCACCATCCTCTCTGAGATTGGTCCGGACATATCCGTGTTTCCGTCATCGAAGCATCTTGTTTCCTGGGATGGCTGCTGCCCCCGCAATGACCAGCGCAACCAAAAAGTGAAATCCAGACGCATTTCCCGCGCTGGAAGTTATCTGAAACCTCTTCTTGTTCAGGTTGCCAATGCACTGATCAAATCAAAAAAGTACCCTGAATTTAAAAAGAGGTATCACAGGATCAGATCCCATCGTGGACGCAAAAAGGCTGTCATCGCTGTCTGCAAAATGTTCCTGACCGCTATCTGGAATGTTATAAGCAAACAGGAGTCTTATAATCCTGATGGTTTTTTAGAACATCGCCCCGTGAATGAATCAAAGATTCTTATAAAGTCTTAGGCTTTGGAACTTCCTAGACTTAGGGGTTAGGGGTTGGTTAGGGGTTATCTATCGTATAGCAATAGCTTATTACTATATAGATCTATTACCCATAGCTATAGTCTATGTCTCCTAAAGATTCTCAGGGGGCTTATTAAGTGTACGCTTTTTGCGGCTACCCACTACCTTTTTGTTTCAAACTTCACCAAAGGCCGATAGGAAATAAGTTTTAAATCAAGTACTCCTATAATGTATATGCCTATTTGGTCAGCCTCCTATGTTTCGGCTTAATCACATTATACCAATATCATAGGAGGCATCTTTTTAATATACTCCTCGATTCTCTAAAACAGCAGAAAAATCAGAGCAATCATTTAACAGGAAAATAAGTTCCTATATTTATTACACCATCCTTCACACCATATGAAGTATATTCAATGATTATCCCATCTACTTCTACATGACCTTTATAGAATTGTCCTATTTCAAGATTCTTTGTAACAACATCATTGGCAATCGCTTGATTTACTTCTTTCACTGATAATTCAGTTCCTTCCAAATGTCGCCCTCCATGTCCAAAATTCACTTCTTTATTATCTACTTTTACACTATCTGACACGCCACCTCCCCCGTCAGGTATCTCGTAACCACCAGATTCAGGCTTCTTGTCTTTGTCAGAATTGGAGTTTGGGTTCGTAATGTCGACTTCTTTTTCGTTCCCGCTATTCTGTTCTATTTTATTTTGAGAAGGCCGTACACTTGTGCCGAACTCAACCTCCTGTCCTGAAATTATATCCGTAAAAGGTATCTTTTGTCCTACAGATGTATCACTCCCCAAAGCTCTGTCAGCACCCTCGATGATATGAGCAGTAACGCCTGCACTAACCGCAAGGTCTACTACGATTTTTATTATCCATACCACACCAGCAGACGCAAAGGCCGTTACCGGTTCAAGCTCTGTATCCCTCTTATCGCCATCCTCACAATTTACCACATAGCCGACATTCCATGGACGGAATACGCCGTCACTGCTGCCACATTCGGATACAAGACGACTAAATGTTCCCTTGGGAGACGTATTGCCTTTTGACTTATTTGTTTTAGCGACCTGGTTATCCTGTTGCTTCGACCGATTCTTATAATTCATTTGAGAAGCTTTACGGGCTGTCGCTTCGGCCGCCTTAGTGCCCCTGGCTGCAACATTGTTCACCACCTTGTTTTGCTGGTACTGTTTCCGCTGTGATGGTGTCATGCCTCCATACGACTCATTCTCCGCCTCATGCCCCGTCGGGTCCGTATAGTTCATCGGGTTCCCAACACCATACGCATAGCGGTTCAGCGTCGACGGCTCCGTGATGTCTCCCAGGTAGCTGTCCTCGCTGGTGAACTGCCCCATCCCTGTGTCATAGTACCGGGCACGCAGGTACAGGTAGCCCGTGGCCACGTTGTAGGACTCGCCGGTGTAGCCGTACATGTTCCCATAGGCCGGTGCTCCGGCGGTCACCTGACCGAAGGCATCGTAGGTGTAGCTGGCTGACGGGGCTTTCCCGCTGCCCAGGATGTCCGTTACGCTCCCCTGGCGGTCATACAGATAGTAGCCGGTCCCGCTGCTGGTCTTTATGCTCTCCCGCTGGTTTCCATAGGTGTATGTCTGGCTCACTTTGCCGGTGAAGGCGTCGTATACCATCAGTGTTTCCGTGTGGTCACGGTTCACATCGTTGATGTACTCGGTCAGGGTGAACTTATTCCCCGGGTATGCGTAAGCCATCTCGTACAGCTCTTTCGCGGTGCTCCCCGTGTTTTCCGGGAGCTTTACGGAACGGATGGATTTTCCGTTGTCCTTATCGTAGTCCACCTGGAAGATCCGGTTGCCGTCGCCGTCGTACGCCACGGCCATGAGCAGGGTCTTTCCCTGGGTGACGGCTTTCAAGCGGTTCTCAACGGTGTACTCGTAGGTTGTCGTGGTCTTTCCTTCATCTTCCCCGATGCAGTTGCCGGCCGCGTCGTACGTGTAGGTCGTGGTCGTTTTCTTTTTGCCGGCACTTTCCGTACAGGCGGTCAGCTGGTTGGCCGCATTATAGGTGTAGGTCTTTTCGGAAACGACCTTTCCCCCAGAGGTCTCTTTATAGCTCTGGCGGTTGCCTGCGGCGTCGTAGGTGTAGGCGTAGGTGTTCTCCACGTCACCGGCGCTTTCCGTGCAGCCGGTCAGACGCCCCTGGGCATCATAGGTGTATTCCCTGAGGATCTGTGTTTCAGTCACTTTGGAACCCTTGTGGCCGTTCGGCCCCCAGGCTCCTGTGCCGTTCCAGCCATAGTGGTTGCCCGGCTTTTGTGCGCCCGTGGTCTCTTTCCCCACTTCTTTTATTATAAATCCGCGGCTGTCATATGTATAGGTATAATATGAGATTTCGCCGCCGTCCGCATCCGTGGTGGTCAGCGACACGATGCGGTCACCGGCGTCATAGGCTACGGTGGTCTTTGTGCCGCCGGGCCGCCGGATCTCTGTGACACGGTCCAGGGCGTCGTAGACATAGACCGTATCTTTCTGGTCCGCGTCCGTGACTTTGGTCAGGTTGCCGTTCTTATCGTACCCATACGATATCTTTGTGCCATCCGGATAGGTGATGGTCTCCAGTTCGTTTGCTGCATTGTAGCTGTATTGGATGCTTTTTCCCGAACCGTCGGTCACTTTGGTGATGCGGCCCAGTGCGTCGTAGGCATAGGTGCTTGTTCCGCTGGCATCGGCCATGCGTACACGCTGTCCGGTGCTGTCGTAACCGTAGCTGACCGCTTCCGCCATGGCAGCCCCGTCGGCGTCCTCATAGGATTTTTCGATGAGGGCGTTGAGTTTGTCGTAATCGTAAACGATCGTCTTCCCGCTGTTATCCGTATAGGAGGTCTGGCGGCCGAGGGTGTCATAGGTCATGTGCTCCACACGGTCCATGGCGTCTTCGATGGCGGTCATGTTCCCCTCCAGGTCGTAGGTGTAGCGGGTGGTATGGCCGAGGGTGTCGGTAAATGCGGTCAGATCGTTCATGCTGTCATAGGTGTAGGTGGTCACGTTTCCTGCGGGATCTGTGACTTTTGTCAGGTTCCCTGCCGCATCATAGGCATAGTTCGTTACCCGTCCGGTGGCCCCGGTCTTTTTTATGAGATTGTTATGGGCGTCATAGGTGTAGCTCTCGGTCTGTTTTAAGGCATCGGTCACGGCGGTCAGGCGGTCGTTCTTATCATATGCCATGGCGGTCACGTTGCCCATGGGGTCGGTAGCGGACACGACGTTGCCGTTCTTATCGTAGGTGTAGCTGGCGCTCCGCCCGCCCGGGAGGGTGACGCCGGTCAGGTTGCCCACAGGGTCGTAGGTGAAGGCCGTGGTCTGGCCCAGGGCGTCGGTGACCGCGGTCCGCTCGTCGGCCAGGTCGTAGGCATAGCCGGTCTTATGGCCGAGGGCATCCTGATATCCGGTGATGTTCCCGTAGGCGTCGTACGTATAGGACGTGACACCGGCCCCGGCATCGGTGACTTTGACCAGCCGGCCCAGGACGTCATAGGTGTAGGCGGTGGTCCCGTTCAGAGCGTCGGTATCTTTGACGAGGTTGTCCATGACATCGTATTCAAAGCTGCGCACATGGCCCAGCGGAGTTGTGGCTTTCGTCAGACGGCCGACAGCGTCATAGGCGTAGGTGTAGCTCCCGCCGTTGGGCTGGGTGATCTTTGTCGTATAGCCGTTGAGGTCGACGTCATAGACCGTGGTATGGCCCAGAGGGTCGGTGACACCGGTGAGTTCCCCGTGCTTATTGTAGGTATAGGTTGTTTTTGCTCCCAGGGGAGAGATCTCCGCCAGGAGGTTGTCCAGGGCATCGTAGGTATATTCCGTGATATGGCCGTTGCCGTCCTTATATTTGGTGGGGCGGTTTAAAGCATCATAGATATATTCCTCAGCTATGCCCTCCGGTGAGGTCTCTTTGATCAGCCGGGACAGGGCGTCATAGGTGTAGGCGGTGGCGGCTTTTAATGGTGTCGTGATGGCGGCCAGGCGGTCCATGGTGTCGTAGGCGTACGTGTATACCTTTTCTTTGTTCTCGGTCATCTTTATGAGGTTCCCGAGAATGTCGTATTCGTAGGTGGTCACGGTGCCCGCGGCGTCGGTGGCCGAGGTGAGGCGGTCGACGCTGTCGTAGGTGTAGGTGATGGTGCTCTCATCCGGACGGGTCACCTGGATCAGACGGGAGAACTTATCATAGGTATAATGCGTGGTCCGTTTTAAGGCATCGGTCTCACTGAGGATGTTCCCGGCTTTATCGTAGGTATAGGCCGTCCGGTTCTCGGCATTGTCCGCGATACCCGTGGTACGGCCCATGGCGTCGTAGGTATAGGTGGTGGTCAGGCCGCTGCGTCATATTCGTAGGTGAGGGTCTAGTCATCACCAGCGGCAGCCCACCGATTGAAATTGTTAGTAGTATTATTACCAGAGAAAGTAACAGCTACTGATTTTTTGTAAATCTGCAGCTGTTTTTCTTATAGTTATATCTATGTGTGTCTTTTCCCTCAAGTATACACAATTGTACCATTGGACTGGCTGATATATCAATTTCTATTTTCTTGCCTTTTCTGAACAAAAGCTTACCAGGCTCAGACTTCATTTATTCGTCCACAAAATCAAACCATTTCCGAATGGCAACGGAAAAAAATTGTTTTGCTGATGCACTGCAAGAAAGTTTTAAAATCACATGGTTTTATGGTATTACCTGGCTTTCGTGCGAAAAAACGTAATTCAATACGGCGCAAAAAAATCCAACTATTGCCCTAAAATGGAACTAAGCTCATCCTTCGCCCAATACTTTATCCAACTGGAAGATGGGGCGCTGTTACTGCTGTATACCATTTGCCTCAACAGTGTCTTTACCTGACGACGGTTCTCCACCGTATAATCAGCTGGTACAGTTAGAGCCTAAAGCAATCACGATGTTGCCTGGTTAAAGATTGGATGACTTAGAACGTGTTTTAAGCGCCATCCACACACTTCACTTTGCAATATATTTGACTCAAATTCAAATTACATAGTCGGCTATACATCCTTTATTTGGAACAAATCTATCACAAGGAGGAACTTGCATCCGACAAAAATGATTTAAAAACACGCTCTAGTTCCACCAAAGTTCTTTACCCAGCAAAGATGTGCAAATTTAACTAATAAATACTTCCATTTTAGTTCCATACCATTCTTGATTTGCTGTAATATATAAATACTTTATCTGTTCTCCCAATTCCTCTTTAATGTATAAATTAAAATATCCATATCCTACAAAATTTACAAATTTAAGAAAGATATTTTTAGCCAGAGGAATTGTACACTCTTTAAGCTTAATATTAATTAATATCTTCGAATCGGCATCGGCAGTAATTTTATAAGATAAAATTTCTTTGCTCCCATCCATAAATGCTTTTATATCTCTGCTCATGCCTACGTCAATATGGGAAGGAAATTCTACCATGCTTTTTTTTATACTATTTACCATAAATACCTCCCTGATTTAATTTTTAGGAATATAATAGCCTCCATTTGCTGATTCAGGATATGAATATACCGTTACAATTCTATCTCCCCATTCATTAGTAATAACCGTATTTCCTCGCTTATCCTGATAACGCCAAGTTACTTCACCAGTTAAATCATCTATTTCTTTTACCCTGTGAGTATAATTGTTATCAATTATACTGTCAATTTTTTGCGAATCAAAGCCTCTCTCATTCGCACGTTCTGCTGCATGTTGAGTATATTCACGACCTTTTGGAGTTTTATCTCCTGGTTCATACTTATCTCCAGAATTCCCATCACCAGTGGCCTTCTTAAGATTACTATAATAATCCGTTACCGGCTTCGGCGGCTGTATTATGAGAACATTCCCATCCGCCACTGCGATTTCCACTCCCGCCATGGCTAACGCTGCATTTCCATTTATAGCAAGGGCTGGATTACCAGCATTTCCACTGATTCCTAATCCCGATCCCATAATGCCAGTGGCAGCCACTTCTCCAAACAGCAGCAGCCCATAAGCGATGTACATTGGGCCTTCTATTCCCAGAGTATTACCATAATCCCCGATCTGCACACCCTTTGCAAACGCATCTTTATTTTCCGCCTTTTCATACCCCTCCAGGATCTCCTGCATGGTCTTTTCCTGAAGCTGCTCTATATGCGTAGGTTTGTCTTCCACAGGCAGACCGATCAATCCCTTGAACCAGTTCACGGCACCGTCCTTTAGGTCCAGGATCCCTGCACCGACCATCGGCCACGTATTTATCGTCAGTCTTGCACCTGTCCAGAAATCGCTTACGGATTGCCCCGCATCTTTCATCTTATCCCAGATACTATCTGAATCCCGTGATTCCAGGCCTTCGCAATAGTTTAAATAGGTATTTAAGAACATATCATCCAGTGGTCCAAAACGATTCATGTTCATCAACCCTGTAGCCGGATCAAACGGAGGATATGTCGCCCAGATGTGATCCTGCTGTTTTGCCTGGTTCGATTTATTGGTTTTCACCACTGTATTTTTCACAGATATTCCGGTGTTGACTACGTCAACCCCGACCCTGTATGGGTTCTTTTTGATTGCTCCATTGAGCATTCCGCCAACCATTGGCGACACCGATGTCTGTTTCCCGGTATTCCTTTTCGGATTTCCGCCTCCAAAATCGCCTCCAATCTCTGCCGCATATCCCGATGGGTCCTTATACTTCATCGGGTTCCCAAGGCCATAGGCATAACGGTTCAGGCTCAACGGCTCCGTGATGTCTCCAAGATAGCTGTCCTCACTGGTGAAACGGCCGGTTCCCGTATCGTAATATCTTGCCCGCAGATACAGATACTGCGTCTGTACATTATAAGACTCTCCATTATAAGCATAGACGTTACCGTAGGCGGGGGCTCCCTGGATCATCTGACCAAAGCCGTCATAGGTATAGCTGGCGGTCTCTGCACCGCTGCTCCCCAATAGATCGGAGACGCTCCCCTGCCGGTCGTACAGATAATAGCTTGTTCCCTGATCGGTCTTTACACTCTCCCTTTGGAGACCATAGGTATAAATCCGTTTGCCGGAGTTCTTCTTTCCGCCAAAGATGCTGCTCTCCATCAGAGTTTCCGTAGTTTTACGGTTCACATCGTTGATATACGCTGTCAGTGTGAACTTGCTTCCCGGATAGGTATTGGCCAGCTCATAGAGTTCTTTGGCAGATAAAGACGTATCTTCCGGCAGCTTCACCGAACGGATGGACTTTCCGTTATCCTTATCAAGATCCAGCTGGAAGATGCGGTTGCCGTCTCCGTCGTATGCTACAGCCATCAGCAGTGTCTTTCCCTGACGTACGGCTTTAAGGCGGTTCTCCACCGTATAATCATAACTGGTCGTGGTATTTCCGTCCGATTCCCCGATGCAGTTCCCTGCAGCATCATAGGTATACGTAGTCGTACTCTTTTTCTTACCGCTGTTCTCTGTGACTCGGATCAGCTGGTTGGCATCATTATAAATATATGTTTTGTCAGAAACCGTCTTTCCATCCGAGGTCTCCTTATAGCTCTGGCGGTTTCCGACAGCATCATAGGTATAACTGTAAGTGTTTTTCACTTCCCCGGCCTTCTCGCTGCAGCCCGTCAGGCGGCCCTGATCGTCATACGTGTATTCACGGAGGATCTCCGTTTCCGTGACCTTACCGCCTTTATGGCCATTGGGGCCCCAGGCTCCGGTACCGTTCCAGCCATAATGATTTCCAGGCTTCTCTAAAGTGGTCGTTTCCTTCCCCACTTCTTTTATTATATATCCCCGTGCATCGTATGTATAGGTGTAAGATGAAAGCTCTGTCTCATTGTCCGTTCCCAGATTTCTCAATTCTATGATCTGGTCGCGGCTGTCATATACGACGATGGTCCTGGTACCGTTCGGACGATGGATCTCTGTCACACGGTCCAGAGCGTCATAGACGTAATCTGTCGCGTCGCCGCTGACATCCGTGACCTGGGTCAGGTTGCCGTTTTTATCATAGGTGTAGGTCACGGTGCTTTCATCCGGATAGACGATCTTTTCCAATTGGCCGCAATCATCGTAGTGATAGATCACACTCTGTCCGGATCCGTCGGTCACTTTGGTGATACGCCCCAGAGCATCATATTCATAACTGCTGTTTCCGCTGCTGTCAGCCATACTCACACGCTGACCGGTACTGTCATAACCATAGGCCACAGACGGAGCGGATGTTTTCCCTTCGGGATCCTCATAGGATTTTTCAATGAGGGCATTGAGCTTATCATAATCGTAAGTGATCTTTGCACCACTGTTGTCTGTATAGGAGGTCAGACGGCCCAGTGTATCATAACCGGCCTGTTCTACGCGCTCCTGTGCGTCTTTGATCATAGTCAGATGACCTTCCAGGTCATAGCTGTAATCGGTGGTCCGGCCGAGCGCATCTGTAAAGGAAGACAATTCATTCATGTTGTTATACGTATATACGGTCACATTTCCGGCAGGGTCCGTAACTTTGATCAGATTATTGTTTTTATCATACGTATAATTCGTCGTCCGTCCGGTGCTTTCGGTTTTCTTTATGAGATTATTATGTGCATCATAGATATAGCTTTCTTTTTCACCAGCCTTATCTATGTATGCGGTCACGTTATCGGCACCGTCATAAATGAAGCTCTCCGTCTGTTTTAAAGCATCCGTGACGGATGTCATCCGGTCATTTTTATCGTAAGCCATTGTGGTGGCATGCCCCATAGGGTCCACGGCAGTCAATACGTTGCCGTTTTTATCATACGTATACTTTGCCGTACGATCTCCCGGAAGAGTGATGGCAGTCAGATTCCCCACAGGGTCATAAGCGAAAGCCGTCGTCTGGCCCAGAGCATCTGTAAACGTCAGCGCCTTATTATTTTTATCATAGATAAAACATATGCTTAGACCGATGAAGCAAAGCAGTCAGACCGTTCGAGCGAACTTAACAGACCGCTTAAAGCAAAATCGGCAGACCGATGGAGCGAAATTTGCATTACTCCCGCTAATGAATTTTATTCATAATATATTTCATATCCATTAACATTTTATTTTCTCAAATGCTGTGCTGTATTGAGTCATGATTTTTCCTCTCGAAAGCAAGGAAATGCAGTAAAACCGTGTACTTCCAGGATGTCCGAGCAGTTGACAGGCATAACTTTTTCAGAAATCTCAGAAAAAATTATGTCAGCGAACTGCATAAGTATCACAAAAATATACGGTTTTACGGCATTTGCAGAAAAATCGAGATTCAGGACGGCTCAATCAGAACAATCTGACCTTTTGCTGAAAATTCAGCGATTTTCATTCCTCGCCATCATGCTTCGTTTCTATCAAGTATCCTCTTGCCTCTGTGACACACCATGACGACCCGCGTGCCAATTTTAGTTCCGACGCGAAAAAATGTACCATAGCGCAGGTATTCCAGCACGTTGAGCCGACTAGAGATAATAACATTTTCTCTTTAAAAGTCAAAATAATCATGGTCGAAAAGTGTACTGGTTTAAAGAGGTTATGCTGGAAGGCGCATAACCTCTAGGGGAGCATCGCTTTGCAAAACCGGGCAAATAATTAGTCCATCAATTCTATTATCTTCTTGATCATTTCTTGACATTGATGTACTTCCTGGCTTTTCAGGCATTTTTTATAAAGTATTTTATAATTTTGCATAAAATCATTATAACTAATCTCAGGTTCATCATCATAATGCCATGAATATAAAGGCGTTATTTTTAAGTATATATAGCCGTTTAAAAGATACACCCATGTAGAAAAGTTTTTGCTTTCAAAACAACTATACTTGCTTCCAATCCACCTGTCATTAACTTCCCTTATAGCAGAAATCTCTAATGGTAAGTCTTCCGCACTACAATAATAATATTCATTTTGTGCCTTACCAATTTCCACTTCTAATAATTCGGGAATAAGTTCTAAAGTCTCTGTTTCAAAGAAATGAAACTTTAATTCTGACAAAGCATATCCCAAAGTATCGTCTAACAGCACATATTCTTTATTCTCGCAACAAAATATTATTTGTATAGATGCATCAAAACATATACTGTTATCAAGACATCTTAATTTTAAACTATTACCGTCAGATAAATCCATTAGTTGAAAATCTTTCATTAATTGATTATCTTTCCTTTCTTTGTTACCATACCGGCTTTTTTAAGGGCATTTTTCATAACATCTGTTAATTCGTCCCATGATCTTACATGTCCATGAAAAACGCCTTCAGTAGTTTCATCAAATACTACAATTTCTCCTTCACTTATTCCCACACGTCGAGTTGTGGTATCCTTAATTGAAACTGAATTATCTAATGCTGCTTGTCCGTTAATCGGGGCCTTGTTTTTTTTACCACTATTTGTAGCTCCGTGATAATCTGCTTTTTCATAAGTACCATTCTTATGTGTCTCACTATCCCCCTTACTATTACTCTCCGTCGCTTTCGTTAAAATATCAAAGTAACTGATCGTGGTCACTTCTGGCGCCATTGTAATAAATATCCCATCAGCCAGTACTAAGGTGCCACCTGCACCTACTGCACCAAAGTGCATTTGCCTTACGAGTTCCATCACATCGTATCCTACGGCACTTGCAGCCGGTGCGGACGGATCCCCATATAAGCCTGCTCCCATCATACCCATGCCAAGAGCCATTACTCCTAACTGTATTCCATATTCCGTACTTTTTAGAACTAACTCATTTCGGAAATCACCAAATTTAAGACCGTTTTCAAAGGCTTCCTTGTTCTCGGCTTTTGCATAGGATTCCAGGATATCCTCATAACGCTTCTGCTGTGCCTGCTGCATATGGCTCGGGCCGTTCCTTTCCTCACCTGTGATGGAATGGATGATGTCCTCTCCGATATCCTGCAGATATGCCCCTATAAATGGCTTTGTCGACAAATACGTGGCATGGACAAAATCGCCTACGGCATTTCCGGCATCTTTCACTCCGCTCACCAGTTTATCCCAAACACTCTCCGAATCACGTTCTTCTCCCGTACAGGAGACCTTTGTGAAATTATAACTGTACATCGACTGGGTCAGTGCATTTATATGTTCCTGGGTCATAATCTTACTCAGTTCTGCAATCTGGTTTTGCATCTGCTTTGCCTGGTTCTTTTGATTCGTCTGCAAACATGCAGCACCTACGGTCCGGGCGACATTGACTGCCGGAGTAACCTTCTGCTCCAGTATCTGTTTCTGCTGGTACTGTTTCCGCTGCGATGGTGTCATGCCTCCATACGACTCATTCTCCGCCGCGTGCCCCGTCGGGTCCGTGTAGTTCATCGGGTTCCCAACGCCATACGCATAGCGGTTCAGCGTCGACGGCTCCGTGATGTCTCCCAGGTAGCTGTCCTCGCTGGTGAACTGACCCATCCCTGTGTCATAGTACCGGGCGCGAAGGTACAGGTACCCCGTGGCCACGTTGTAGGACTCGCCGGTGTAGCCGTACATGTTCCCATAGGCCGGTGCTCCGGCAGTCACCTGACCGAAGGCGTCGTAGGTGTAGCTGGCTGACGGGGCTTTCCCGCTGCCCAGGATGTCCGTTACGCTCCCCTGGCGGTCATACAGATAGTAGCCGGTCCCGCTGCTGGTCTTTACGCTCTCCCGCTGGTTTCCATAGGTGTATGTCTGGCCCACTTTGCCGGTGAAGGCGTCGTACGCCATCAGTGTTTCCGTGTGGTCACGGTTCACATCGTTGATGTACTCGGTCAGGGTGAACTTATTCCCCGGGTATGCGTAAGCCATCTCGTACAGCTCTTTCGCGGTGCTCCCCGTGTTTTCCGGGAGCTTTACGGAACGGATGGATTTTCCGTTGTCCTTATCGTAGTCCACCTGGAAGATCCGGTTGCCGTCGCCGTCGTACGCCACGGCCATGAGCAGGGTCTTGCCCTGGGTGACGGCTTTTAAGCGGTTCTCAACGGTGTACTCGTAGGTTGTCGTGGTCTTTCCTTCATCTTCCCCGATGCAGTTGCCGGCCGCGTCGTACGTGTAGGTCGTGGTCGTTTTCTTTTTGCCGGCACTTTCCGTACAGGCGGTCAGCTGGTTGGCCGCATTATAGGTGTAGGTCTTTTCGGAAACGACCTTTCCCCCAGAGGTCTCTTTATAGCTCTGGCGGTTGCCTGCGGCGTCGTAGGTGTAGGCGTAGGTGTTCTCCACGTCACCGGCGCTTTCCGTGCAGCCGGTCAGACGCCCCTGGGCATCATAGGTGTATTCCCTGAGGATCTGTGTTTCAGTCACTTTGGAACCCTTGTGGCCGTTCGGCCCCCAGGCTCCGGTACCGTTCCAGCCATAGTGGTTGCCCGGCTTTTGTGCGCCTGTGGTCTCTTTCCCCACTTCTTTTATTATAAATCCGCGGCTGTCATATGTATAGGTATAATCTGAGATTTCGCCGCCGTCCGCATCCGTGGTGGTCAGCGACACGATGCGGTCACCGGCGTCGTAGGCTACGGTGGTCTTTGTGCCGCCGGGCCGCCGGATCTCCGTGACACGGTCCAGGGCATCGTAGACATAGACCGTTTCTTTCCGGTCCGCGTCCGTGACTTTGGTCAGGTTGCCGTTCTTATCGTACCCATACGATATCTTTGTGCCATCCGGGTAGGTGATGGTCTCCAGTTCGTTGGCTGCATTGTAGCTGTATTGGATGCTCTTTCCCGAGCCGTCGATCACTTTGGTGATGCGGCCCAGTGCGTCGTAGGCATAGGTGCTTGTTCCGCTGGTATCGGCCATGCGTACACGCTGTCCGGTGCTGTCGTAACCGTAGCTGACCGCTTCCGCCATGGCAGCCCCGTCGGCGTCCTCATAGGATTTTTCGATGAGGGCGTTGAGTTTGTCGTAATCGTAAACGATCGTCTTCCCGCTGTTATCCGTATAGGAGGTCTGGCGGCCGAGGGTGTCATAGGTCATGTGCTCCACACGGTCCATGGCGTCTTCGATGGCGGTCATGTTCCCCTCCAGGTCGTAGGTGTAGCGGGTGGTATGGCCGAGGCCGTCGGTAAATGCGGTCAGATCGTTCATGCTGTCATAGGTGTAGGTGGTCACGTTTCCTGCGGGATCTGTGACTTTTGTCAGGTTCCCCGCCGCATCATAGGCATAGTTCGTTACCCGTCCGGTGGCCCCGGTCTTTTTTATGAGGTTGTTATGGGCGTCGTAGGTGTAGCTTTCCACGGCTCCTGTTTTGTCCGTATGGGCGGTCACGTTGCTGACGCCGTCATAGGTGTAGATCTCGGTCTGTTTTAAGGCATCGGTCACGGCGGTCAGGCGGTCGTTCTTATCATATGCCATGGCGGTCACGTTGCCCATGGGGTCGGTGGCGGACACGACGTTGCCGTTCTTATCGTAGGTGTAGCTGGCGCTCCGCCCGCCCGGGAGGGTGACGCCGGTCAGGTTGCCCACAGGGTCGTAGGTGAAGGCCGTGGTCTGGCCCAGGGCGTCGGTGACCGCGGTCCGCTCGTCGGCCAGGTCGTAGGCATAGCCGGTCTTATGGCCGAGGGCATCCTGATATCCGGTGATGTTCCCGTAGGCGTCGTACGTATAGGACGTGACACCGGCCCCGGCATCGGTGACTTTGACCAGCCGGCCCAGGACGTCATAGGTGTAGGCGGTGGTCCCGTTCAGAGCGTCGGTATCTTTGACGAGGTTGTCCATGACATCGTATTCAAAGCTGCGCACATGGCCCAGCGGGGTAGTGGCTTTCGTCAGGCGGCCGACAGCGTCATAGGCGTAGGTGTAGCTCCCGCCGTTGGGCTGGGTGATCTTTGTCGTATAGCCGTTGAGGTCGACGTCGTAGACCGTGGTATGGCCCAGAGGGTCGGTGACACCGGTGAGGTCCCCGTGCTTATTGTAGGTATAGGTTGTTTTTGCTCCCAGGGGAGAGATCTCCGCCAGGAGGTTGTCCAGGGCATCGTAGGTATATTCCGTGATATGGCCGTTGCCGTCCTTATATTTGGTGGGACGGTTTAAAGCGTCATAGATATATTCCTCAGTTATGCCCTCCGGTGAGGTCTCTTTGATCAGCCGGGACAGGGCGTCATAGGTGTAGGCGGTGGTGTGTCCGTTGCCGTCGGTGATGCCGGTGAGCCGGTCATTGCCGTCATAGGTGTAGGTGATGGTGCTGCCGTCGGCCTGCTTTTCGGACAGGAGGTTGCCGGCCCTGTCATAGGTGTAGGCGGTGGCCGCTTTTAATGGTGTCGTGATGGCAGCCAGGCGGTCCATGGTGTCGTAGGCGTAGGTGTATACCTTTTCTTTGTTCTCGGTCATCTTTATGAGGTTCCCGAGGATGTCGTATTCAAAGGTGGTCACGGTGCCCGCGGCGTCGGTGGCCGAGGTGAGGCGGTCGGCGCTGTCGTAGGTGTAGGTGATGGTGCTCTCATCCGGACGGGTCACCTGGATCAGACGGGAGAACTTATCATAGGTATAATGCGTGGTCCGTTTTAAGGCATCGGTCTCGCTGAGGATGTTCCCGGCTTTATCGTAGGTATAGGCCGTCCGGTTCCCGGCATTGTCCGCGATGCCCGTGGTACGGCCCATGGCGTCGTAGGTATAGGTGGTGGTGAGGCCGGCTGCGTCCGTTGTCTCCACGAGGCGGCCACGGCTGTCGTACTTAAAGGTCTGGGTGTCCTTTGTGGGGAGGGTCAGGGTGGTCAGGTTCCCGCCGCCGTCATAGGCATAGCTGTACACGTTGCCCAGGGCGTCTTTGGCGGTGACGGCCAGGGACTGGTCGTTGTACGTGTAGGTCGTTTCGCCTTTTAAGGCATTGACCGTCTTTGTGACATTGCCCAGGGCATCGTAGCCAAGGATCGATATGGCGCCTTCAGGATCGGTGAGCAGGCTGACTCGGTTCAGCTTGTCGTAGGTGTACTGGGTCACATGGCCGTTGCCGTCGGTGGTGCTGATGAGGTTTCCGTTGCCGTCGTAGGCATACTTTGTCACGGAACCGTCAGGGGCGGTGACGCTGATGAGGGCTCCGGCTTTATCATAGGCGTAGGCCGTCATCCGGCCCAGGGCGTCGGTAACGGAGGTCTTCCTCCCGGCCTTGTCATAGGTGTAGGTTTCTTTCGCGCCGGCAGCGTCGGTGCAGGTGACGGCCCGGTTATTTTTGTCATAGGTGAAGGTCTGGGTGCTCTCACCATCGGATACGGTCAGCAGGTTGCCATTCTTATCGTAGGTCATGGTGGTGGTCAGGCCCAGTGTGTCGGTGACGGAGGTGACGCGGCCCATGGGGTCATAGGTGTAGGTCATCTTTCCGCCGTCGGCAAAGGTGATGCCGGTGACATTGCCGGAGGCGTCATAGGTATAGCCCAGCTTTGTGCCGTCATAATCGGTCAGGGCCGTCACCTTTCCCAGGGTCTGGTCATAGGCAGCGCTCATGGTCCGGCCCATGGGGTCTTTTCCACCGGTCTGGTTGCCAAGGACATCGTAGGTATAGGTGGACACACGGCCGGCGGCATCGGTCTCGGAGAGCCGGTTGCCACGCACATCGTAGGTATAGGTGGTCTTATGGCCGGCGGCATCGGTTACAAGGGTCACACGGTTGTTCTTATCGTACGCCCGGGTGACGGTGTTCCCCAGCGGGTCGGTGCCCTGGATGTAATTGTTCATGGCGTCGTAGGCATAGGTGTAGGTGTTGCCCATGGCGTCGGTGAGGGTGGCCAGGTTTCCGGCGGCGTCATAGCCGTAGGTGATCCTGTGGCCGTTGCCGTCGGTGGTCTGGACCTGGCGGCCGAGGGCGTCATAGGCGACTGCCGTGGTATTGCCCATCGGGTCGGTCTCTGAGATACGGCGGTTCATGGCGTCATAGCCGTAGGTGTAGGTCTGGCCGCCGCCATCGGTAAGGGTGAGGACGTTGGGGCCGTCATAGGTGTAGACGGTGGTCACGCCGTTCCCGTCCGTCACACGTACCGGACGGTGCAGTGCGTCATTTTCAAATGTATTGACAGAGCCGTCGGCGTAGATGATCTTTGTCACGGAACCGGCGCTGTCATAGGCCAGTGTTGTGGTGGTGCCGTCAAAGTCTGTGACCGAGGTCATCTGGTTACGGCCGTTGTAGGTCATGGTCCGGGCCCGGCCGTCACTGCGCACCAGCTTTGTCAGGTTCCCGGCGCTGTCATAGACATAGGAAGTGACCTGCCCGGCAGTGTCGGTCTGTGTGGCCAGCCGGTTATCCGGGGTGTAGGTGAAGGCCTCACTGGTGCCGTCCGCATAGGTAATCGCGGTGGTCCGATAGCTGTCGTCATAGGTGTAGGTGGTCTCCAGCCCTTCATTGTCGGTGAGCACGGTCTTCCCCGGCGCGTAGGACAGATGGGATGTGTTCCCGTTGGCGTCCTTCTGGGCTGTGATGCGGCCGTTTTCGTCATAGGTGTTGGTGACGACCGTGTGGCCGTTGGCATCCTTCCACGCGGTCATGCGGTGCTGGTCGTCGTATGTGTAGGTATGGGTGCCGCCCAGCGCATTGGTGTAGGTGGTCAGATCGCCGTTGTCATCATAGGCGTAGGCCAGTGTGTTCCCATCGGGGAGCGCGATGGCGGTGATGCGGCCCTTACTGTCGCTGGTAACGGCAAATGTCCTGCCGGAAGGGGATGTGATCCCGGACAGATTAAAGCTGCTGTCATAGGTGAAGGTGGTCTCGTAGCCGAGCGCATCTTTGATCGACGTGAGACAGCCATAGGTGTCGAAGGTATACTGGGTCTTGTCCTGGGTGGTGATGGTGTAGCGACGGTTGACCGGGGCAGGGTCATCTCCGGCGGGGTCTTGTGGGGCCGTATCGTCTCCGGCGGGTTCTCCTTCGGTTCCGATCCCTTCGGTGGCGTTATCCCCCGGCGTCGTTTCCGTTCCCGTGTCACCCACAGGATCTGCGAGCGCCCCAAGGGCTCCGCTGATGGCATTGCCACCGATGGACCCGTCTGAGGGAGTGTTTCCGTCCGCTGCGTCTCCGTTGGTTGGGGTGGCACTGTCGGCCGGAACAGCTCCGTCGGCTGGGGTGGCTCCACTTGTGGAACTCTGAGTGCTCCCGTCCACGGAAGCTTTTACGGTCTCGGAGTTCTTCGATTCCTTCGTAGCGGCGCCGCTTTCGGCGCTGTCGGACGGCCCGGAAGTGTC
Organism: Lachnospiraceae bacterium; assembly: GCA_902363555.1. Taxonomy (GTDB): domain Bacteria; phylum Bacillota; class Clostridia; order Lachnospirales; family Lachnospiraceae; genus Catenibacillus. Next base: position 40,459 of record CABJAM010000007.1, read on the forward strand.
GGACATTGCGGCGCTATCGGATGGCGCGGCAGTGTCGGCGCTGTCGGATACCGGCCCGCTGCCGGAGGATGCGTCACCGGCCGCCGTGTCACTATCCGGAACAGCATCACTTTCCGCAGTGGTGCCCTCTGCCGCGACAGCTTCCGGAACGATCAGTTCCCCGTCCTCACTGACCGTCAGCTCAGCATCGTAACCATCCATGGCTGCGTAGGTGCCGTCGCCTTTGTCCGTAAAGGTCAGTATGCTGCCGTCATCGCGCAGCCACAGGAAGTTCCCCTCCGCATCCCTGTATAACTGCTGGGCGTAGGCGAAGGACCAGCCATAGCCGAACGGTGACGGGGTCCCTGCGCTCATGGAATTGTAGCTGCGGCTCAGGTCGAAGGCCCCACCAAGGTCCGTCAGGGTGCTGTCGGTCTGGTCCATGTAAAAGTTCCCGGTGTTCAGGTTCACCGGCTCCAGGCCGAATTCACAGTGTAGGCCGCGGCCCATGAGGGCTTTGTCGATGGCGCTCTTTTCATCATCGGACAGATCGCCCCGGCTGTAGGGCTCGGCGGTCTTCGGGTTTCGGATAAATAACGTGTTCTTTTCACAGACCATGGCGTCATAGACACGGTTGTCCTTCATCAGTGTCTGCTGGGATACGCCGTAGTGGGCCGCCAGCTTTGGCAGGGTATCCAGCTGCTTCACTTCGTAGATCAGGAAGCTGTCACTCAATACTTCCGCCCCGGTCTCGCCATCCAGGGATGCCTGGGCTTTGATCTGATAGATGGTGTCCTTTTCCAGGTTGGCTAAAAGACCGGTCTGCCAGTTGGAATCCAGGCCTTTGTACTTCGTGGCGTTGGGGAACAGCTGGAGGTAATCCGTATTATCCGGAAATGTGTAATGGCGGCCCGCGTCCACATCGCCTTTGGCACCGTCCACCGCGTTGCCGCCCTGCATCAGCTGGTAGGCCACTGTAGCCCCCGGCATGGCCAGGCCGTCAGCAAAAACGGCGTCAAACTGGAGGGCGCCCTTGACGGTCTTTTCGGTCATGGGCCTGAGCGTCAGTGTGGTGCTGTCCAGGGTCAACTCCTCCAGCCCCGGGTCCACAGGGTCGGCGGGCTTGTCCGGTTCCTCCGGGTCCGGATTGTCCGGATCGGGCTTGTCCGGATCGACGGGGCCAAGGTCGGTCCAGTCTACCGTGATCTTTGGACGGCTGGTCACTCCGGTCTTGTTATTGTAAAAGATCTCACACTGCATGTTCTCATCCAGGGCTTTCAGGACGATCCCCTGGTTTTCCCGGGTGCCCTGCACCCAGTCATTGAGCAGCTCCGTGATCTCAAAGTCCATGTAGACGCCGCGGCTGGTGGCGTTGGTCTGGGCGATGAAGCTGTGGGCATAGTCCAGCTGGTTGTTCCAGGTCAGCATGGCATTGTTCCACGGGCTTTCCACCGCATAGAGGCCGATGACGGTGGCCCCCTGGCTGTACCCGGTCAGCGGGCACACGGAAAAGGTGGCGCTGTCGATCTTTACCCGCTCGCCCAGGGTTGAAAAGTCGTAATCGATCCAGGCGTAGGTGCGGGTCATAAGGTGCATGATGCCGTAGGCGCCCAGATTGCCGCTCTTGATGCCGTCGTCGAAACCGACATAGCAGTAGCTGTCCTGGCCGGAGATGTTGATGTCCGGGGATCCCTGTTCCACGCACTGGAGGCTGATCTTTTCCGGCTCCACCACGATGGTGGCCGGATCGATACGTACCGGATACTGCCGTGCGCTGTCGTTCAGCCAGTCCGCATTGGGGGTGACGGTGACCACATACTGCCCGTCCGCTTCCTTTAAGGACAGGGCCACATGGATGCTCACATCACCGGCGGCATCCACCATCATCGGGGCGGAGAGTGAGAATACCGGCGGCTGATCCGCACCGTCTCCGGAGGGCAGCTGTGGATAAAGGCAGATGACGCCGTTTTCTTCTACGGCCTTTAGGCCCCCGGCGTCCAGTGTATAGGTATAGGAAGCCACCTCCGAAGGTGCGCTCAGCAGGATATCTTCCTTGATGCTGTTGCCGATGACAGTGTACTGGACATCCACGTTCTCATAGACACTGTTGTACAGGACGGCGTTGTCACGGACCACGCTTTTGCTGTAATCGCCGGCGGCAGGGATGAGCTCGATGCGGTAACCATCATTTTCCAGTACAATCCCCGCATCCTCTGTGATCTTTTCCGGAAAGGCCACCAGGTAGCTGTTGGCCGCATTATGATACGTGGTCTGTGCACTGCGGGTCATCGCGGGCATCAGTGTGTTATCGGCCAGCTTTACGGTGCCGTCCGTATCTTTATAGGTTCCAAGGTAGCCGCCGACCTGGGTCCGGTAGCGGCCTTCGCCCACGCGCCATGTCAGGCTGTACTCGTCGTAGGCGACCAGCTCCCCTTCAGGCTCTGGGATCTTGTACAGTTCTTCCGGCTCACGGAGTTCTTCTTCCTCCGTCTCGCTCTCTTCGGTGGCGCTTTCTTCGGTGGCGTCCTCTCCGGTCTCACCGGTCTCCCCGACGCTCTCCGGCCCGGCTTCAGAGCTGTCGGTGGTGGGTGTCTCCGATGGCGTCACCGTGCTCTGGGATTCTGACGGCGTCTGTGCCGGAGGATCGGATGGGGCCTGTGTAGCCGGCTGGGTGTCCGGGGCCGGAGCGTCCGATGGCGTTGTGGCCGGCGGCTGCGTCTGGTCAGCTGGCGGCTGCTGTTCCGGTGGTGTTTCCTCTCCCGGATCTGAAGGCGGCGCTTCCACAGGCGCCGATGCGGCCGCAGGTGTTCCCGCTGATGCACCTGTGTTATCCCCGGCTGACTCCGGAGATATATCGGTGATGTCTGCTGTATTGGTCATCAAGGTGGACATGTCTATATATGCGCCGATATCCGTCAGCGGAGTCGGCTGGACGAAGGATACGCGGCGTGGGGTGAGACGGTAGGCTTCTGCTGCATAGGCGGCTACCGGATCAACGATCTGCAGGATCAGGAGCAGGGCCAGAGCCAGGCTCAGCAGGCGCTTCCAGGAATGTTTCCATTTTTTCATCATTTGATTTCCTCCCTCATTTTCTTGATTCACATACCATTTTCATAAACAGAACCATACGGCCAACGCGTCATAGTCAAACTCTGTTGACTTAAACGCGTTGGCCGTGGGAATAAAGCCAGACTTCTATAAACGATCTAATTACTTTTCGGAGCTCTGTTGATCTGCCCATGCTTTCAGGCTTTCGGAAATCTCAGGCTCATAGAAATCCCACGGTGTGCTTTTCCCAACGGTATTCAGTGTTACCTTTTTGGCCGTATTTTCAATCAGGCCTCTCATTTTGTTTACAATTTCTTCCCTCTTCATTTTAAAGTCCTCCTCTTTTTTATTTCATTCATAGCCACTGATATCACCTCAATGACTATTGAATACGTAATTAAACCGCTATATCGCCCGGGAATGCCGGACCATATAAGCAGCAATCCTCCACCGGTCATAAGCAGAGCACATACCTTTTTTCTCCGTATAATAGCCGGATGAACAATCGGATTATTTAAGGTTGCCGAAGGCGCCCACAGCCACAGCACTGCTATACAGCAACCATAGACAACAAAAAGCGCAGGTTTTGACAGTATCCAGTACTCATGGAATACAGCGCCGAGGATGGCAACGGCAACTGTATAAATGGTACAGCGCAGCCCTGTGGCAGCATGCCCGCCCCCAGCCTGAATACGCAGAAGCTTAAATATGACAAGAATTATCAGTGTTTCGTTAAAATACCCGGTGATCAGCCCCAAAAGCAGTGCGGCGCCATTTTTATACACGGTTTCGATCATCAGCTCTATCCCGTAACAAATAGCCTCATGTTCCGCAGCTTCTGCCCTGGGGCAGCACCAGTTTGCAATTTTTACAGCTATATTTGCAATAACATTCATCTTTCCCTCCGGCCAATCAGATAAATCCTTCACATGATATAAGGATTTATCTGCCTGGCCTCTCCTCCTGCATATTGTAGCATATTCATTTTCGACCGTTTACAAAAATGCCCTAATCTGTTAAAATCAGCTCATAGGTGCTTCACAGTATGGAAGCAATCAGCAGTTAAGACATCATAACTGCAAGCTTATTTGGAGCATACAAACGAGGGAGCGATTGCTAAATGGATATGTTCTTTTACTTTCTTATTAATATTTTTTGCCTTCTGGCATGTTTTGTCATTCCACTGATATTTCCGATAAAACTACGCCACATCCTGATACTGTTTTCCGCCGCTACGCTGACGAATGTGGTGCATTTGATATTTAACCTGAACTGGCATACTTTTTTTACGATTGGCGTCTTAGTGCTTATATTATTTTTTTGTTCAGGGAGAAAGGCTGTCAATATTTTATGTGCTTTAACTACCTATATGCTGTCTATCGTCCTGAACCATCTGCTTATTCTACTTATGGCTTCACTGATGCGCACCTCGATGGATACGATCATTACAGCTTATCAATGGCTGTTTATGATCATTTTTTTCGTATTACTCGTTCTGTCAGCCTTTTTTCTCCGGAAATTTTTTAAATGGCTGTATGATAAGTACCTCACAGATCTGCCTAATGATATTTACATATACATCCTTCTGGAGATTGTCGCGTGCGCAGGTATTTATATTTTAAATATAACAATGACACACAGCTACCAGTACTCAAAGGCCGTCATGTCTGCAAGTACATTTTTGTATATATCCTTTTTTGCAGTCAGCAGCCTCCTGCTCGTCCTTGTTACCCGAACCATAAAAAAGGATACGGAGTTAAAGATCCGGCTTCAGCAATATGAGGCTATGCAGGCCTATACGGAACAGTTGGAACAGGTCTATGCGGAATACCGCACCTTTAAACATGACTACTCAAATATTTTACTGAGCATGAGCCAGTATATTGACAGTAACGATCTTCAGGGTCTGAGCGCATATTTCCATGAAAGCATCCTTCCTACCGGTCAGACGCTAAGCGCCGCAGATAAACAGCTTGGCAGGCTTTCTGCCATCCAGATACCTGCGATCAAAGGGATTTTATCCGCAAAATTAAACTATGCCATCAGCCGGGAACTCAACATATGTATTCATATCCCTGCCCCAGTAACTGAGGTTCCCATAGACCTTCTGGACTTCTCAAGAATTCTTGGGATTTTTTTGGACAATGCCATTGAGGCCGCTGCGGATACTGCGCAAAAACAGTTGAGTCTGACGATCATTCATACGGAAAACTCGACATTGTGGCAAATAGAAAATTCCTGTGACAGTACTACGATACGCCTTGATCAGTTGAAAAAATCGGGCTATTCGACGAAAGGAAATAATCGCGGTATCGGTCTGTACAATGCCTCGCAGATTATTGACAAATACCCAAATATTGATTGGGATATACAGTGTTCCAATAACAGCTTCAGCCATATTTTAACAATACAGGGAGTGTAATCATGCTATATATTTATATTTGTGAGGATCAGAAAAAACAATTGGAATCACTAAAGAGTGTCATTGAAAAGTACTTATTTCGGCAAAAAGACATGGATATGAAGATCGTTTGTGCTACGTCAGATCCGGACAAGGTTCTGGAAGTCGTTCAGGAAAAAAAGAATACCGGACTGTATTTTCTTGATATTGATCTGAAATCCCATATGACGGGGATCGATCTGGCCTGTAAAATACGCCAGTACGACCCCCGGGGCTTTATTGTATTTTTAACGGCACACCATGAACATATGCCAAGTATATTACACTTTAAGCTGGAAGCTATGGATTATATTATAAAAGGAACTGAAACTGTAAAGGCCCAGATTCAGGCATGTATCCAGGATGCCTGGAATAAGTACACCATTTATAGAACACAGCACAAAGAGCAGATTTTAATCCGTAAAAATAATAGTAACTTTTATCTGGATACGGATAAAATTATTTTTGTTGAAGCCATTAAGAATACACATAAAATTAATATCTATACCACTGAATCTGTTCTGGAATGTTACATGACGCTTAAAGAAATCTCAGAAAAAATGCCGGATACATTTATCCGGTGTCACAACAGCTTTCTCGTTAATAGAAATCATATAATTAAATTAGATAAATCGAAACACATCATCTCTCTTACGAATGGGTATTCCTGTGATGTGTCTCTAAGGATGATGAAAAATATATAACTTGTAGCACTGGTGTGGAAACTTACCAGGAGCCGGTCCGGCCCGCCACGGCCTTCCGGGCGGCGATGCCGCCCAGATCCGGCCTTTGCCAAGCTTCCGGAGCACCGCTGCACTCCGCTATATCCAGCGCCCTCTTACAGCGCCAACGCCCTCAACTTCTGCAGATCCCCGTCCAAATGCCGGTACATATCCAGATACAGCGGATACATCCGGTCATAGACATCTGCCCATGCCTCCACCGGCTCAATCACTTCCTTGACCTTAATGATCCGGTCGATCGTTTCCGTCAGATCATCATACACGCCCACGGCGCAGCCCGCCAGCAGTGCATCGCCAAAGGGCACATCCCCGGACTTCTCATCCAGAATGTAGACCGGCATCCGGAGCATGGACGCCTTGATCTGCGACCACGTCCGGCTCTTTGAGCCGCCCCCGGTAATGCGCAGACACGACGCCTGACCTCCGGCCTCCCGTATGGTGCTCATCACATGGCGCAGGGCAAAGGCAGTACCCTCGAAAACAGAGCGGATCATATCCGCCCGCGATGTGTCCAGAGACATACCGATGAACATGCCCCGGGCATAGGAATTCCACAGCGGTGCCCGCTCTCCCAACAGGTAAGGGAAAAACATAACGCCGTTGCTGCCCGGCTTCACCTGCTGCGCCAGTTCATTAATGTAAGTATACACATCCGTATTTCTCGCCAGGGCCTCGGCCTTCTCCTCCTGGCCAAACCGGTCCAGATACCACTTCACGCTGGCGCCGCTTGTATTAATGGGTGCGTCAAATATCCAGGGCATTCCCTGGATGCTGCATGGCTTTGTCACCACGGGAAGCTGCGTCGGGCTTTGCCGGTCGTGCCCTACAAATACTAAAGATGTGGTTCCGGAGGACTCGCCCGCCTCCCCAAGCCGGGATAAGCCGGTGGCATACATGGAGGCCATGGCATCGCTGGCTCCGGCCACCACAAAAATCCCCGACGCCAGCCCGGTTTCTGCGGCTGCCTGTGGGCTCACCTGGCCAATGATTTTTGTCGGTTCCGCCGGCTGAGGAAGGATATCGTTTAAATCCACGCCGATCACCCCGGAAATCTCATCCGACCACTTCAACGTACGCATATCCAGGCACTGGCTCCGCGCTGCCTGATCCTGATCCATAGTCATTTCCCCGGTAAGCTTATAATTTATATAGGAGCTGGCCTGCAAAATGCGCCAGGTCCGGGCAAATAATTCCGGTTCATGTTTTTTGTACCATAATATTTTATTGGGTAAAAATGCCACATCCGGCTGTGCGCCGATAATGGATACAAAATGCTCAAAGCCCAGCGTATTTTCTATATACGCAAGCTCCGCCGCCGACCGGCTGTCCATCCATATCATGGCATTCCTGAGACAATTTCCGTTTTTATCCACAGGTAGCATGGTCACCGTCTGTGAACTGACACTGATCCCCCGGATACGATTCACCACATCGGCACCGGCAGACGCAGTTATGGTCCGCAATATTTTAGCTGTATTTTCCCACCACTCTGAGGCGCTCTGCTCCACCTGACCCGGGCCCGGAAATATGAGATGATTGGCCTCGGAGGCCGAAGCAGCCACATGACCATCACTGTCCATAATAATCGCTTTTACATTGGTTGTTCCCAGGTCAATACCAAGCAGGTAATCCTTCGTATTCTTCATTAATATTCCCCCGATTTCGTATATTAACGTAACAGTTCAGACAAGCCAAACTGTTACATATTAACTTCATCCTAACAAAGGAATCCTCTGTATTCAAAGTGGATTTTGCCGTAGGCCAATGGTAATTACCGATTTGAAACACGGGCGTATTTTTCTTAAACTGGAATCAGCGATTATTCATTGATATGTTTTGAAAGGGGAAATAACTTATGGAAAAGATGAAAGCAGCGTTAATGTACGGACCTAATGATATCCGTGTTGAAATGGTAGATAAACCAGCGTGCCCGAAGGACGGACTGATTTTAAAAATTATGGCGGTAGGCCTTTGCGGTTCCGATATCCGCAATCTCACCAGCGATTCAAGAAAAGGCAATTATCCTTTTATTTATGGTCACGAGATCGTGGGCGTGGTGGATGAGATCGGCGCAGAGGAAACAAAATATCAGGTCGGTGAACGTCTCTTTTTATTCCCGGGTACCTACTGCATGGAATGTGACGACTGCATCAGCGGCCACAGTGAAAACTGTACCAATGTGGAAAAGGATCTGGCCGGCACCGGCGGCTTTGCTCAATATGTTGCCGTTTCCGCAAAAAAAATCCAATTGGGCGGCATTTATAAAATTCCAGATAACGTCAGCTATGACGCTGCCAGCCTTGGCGAGCCGCTGACCTCGGTTTACGCCTGTGAGGAAAATATCGGCGTGGGCTACGACGACACTCTGGTCATCATCGGTGCCGGCCCAATTGGCTGCTTTATGGCGCAGCTTGCCAAAATCCGTGGCGCCCAGAAAGTTATTATGATCGATATTAATCAGACACGTCTGGAAATGTCCAAAGAATTCGGCGTGGATGAAATTATCAACAGCGCTAATGAGGACCCCATTGAAGCGGTACGCAAATTAACCTGCGGCCTTGGCGCAGACAAGGTTATTTCCGCCAATCCTTCCAATTCAGCCCAGGCTCAGAGTATTTTCATGGTTAAAAAGGGCGGCCTTGTGGTCTTCTTCGGCGGCGTTCCCAAAGGCTCCATGACCGAGCTGGATACGAACTATATCCATTATAACAATATATGGATCAAGGGCCATTTCGGCGCATCCTACATGCAGTCCAAAAAAGCCTACGCCCTGGCCATCTCCGATAAATTCCCCACGGAGAAATTCATCACCCACCGCCTTCCGCTGGATCAGATCAACGAAGGTATTGAGCTGACACGCTCCGGCGAGGCGATCAAGGTCGTGCTTTTCCCGCAGGAATAAGTCTTTTAGTAACCGTTCGGCCCTCCGAGCGGTTACATTTTTTCCGTTCCACCAAAAAGCGCATGGGCATACTGATAATAGGCCTGCAGATAGCGCCGCTCATCTGCACATATCCGAAGGATCACAACACATTTTATGCCGCGGTTCTGCTTCCAGGCGATTCCCGCCGGGCAGCAGACCACTGCGCTCACCGTGGATGGAACACCGCCGATGTCATACAAAAACAGGCACTCCGAGCTGATCTGCGACACGGAATATTCCGCGGTATACTGCCCGCCATTCTGCTGCTCCGCACTATTGCGACTCTCCGCACAATACCCGTGCTGCGCTGCTTTTGGTTGCTCTGCAGCAATTTGACTTTCCGAACGCTTTTGCGTCTCCGCCACAAGCTTTATCACCTCAGAAAGCTCCGTCTTTTTCTCAATATTCAATATAATATCCGCCGGCGTTTCCATGCTTTTCCCAGAAGGCAGCGGCAGTGTATGAAGCCTGCTCCGGACGAGATCAAGGCCCTGCCGGATATTTTCCAGCTCCTCAGCCTCTACCAGAGGTGAAACATGGATCACCGGAATATTATACTTTCGGAAGGCATCCATACGGGCTGTGGTAATAATGAGCATCGGTCCGGCCTCATCGATCCGGCTCCGGTCATAAATCGGAAATGGGCCCATGAGATCCACATTTGGCCCCAGGTTTCCATTCAGCCGTTCCATCAGATAATACGTCAAGCCAAAATTCAGATGACTGACCACTGCCACACTTATTTTCCGGTTCTTCTTCTTTCCCTCCATACGGTGCCAGGCCGTCACCAAAAACGGAACGAGATAGTTTTCATCAAATTCTTTTAAGTGCACACCGCACAATGCCTTCAGCCGCCGCCCCAAATACCCGGCGATATCGCCCAAAAACGGATACTTTATCCGAAGCGCCTCCTCCATATAACGGTTCTGGTGCTGTACGGAAATCATACAGTTCAAAAGTGCCTGTATATGAAGCAAAAGCTCTGCACAAAACCGCTCATCTTTTGAAAAATCCACATAATAGAGCTCCCGGATCTCCTCCAGCAGTTGTGCGGCGAACTTATCGCACCGCTCATCCATCGGCAGGGCGATCTGCGGCCGCTCCACACGGTCGAAATTTAATATGACTAACTGCTCCAGTATTCCTGCCAGTCCATCATATTCCAGCCTGGGAACCTGGCAGCCAAGCTCTGCTCCCACCCTGTTCCAAAACTCTTCTGCCGCCATGGTGATTTCCGGAGTCCGGCACGGACGGTCCACGATCATTAGATGATTCTGCTGCGAAAAACGGGCGTACGCTACGGCAGAGGCAAGAATCAGGTAGATCAGCCCAAAATCATCCAGCTCAATTCTTTTTTGGCGCAAAATCAACTTCCACACCTTCCGGAAATGGTTGAATATATCCTCGCAAAAAATCCCGTCCTTTAGAACAATTCCCTCCCTGGAGTCATAATCCCAGTTTTCACTATACAGATGGATCAGAATATTTCTTTTTTTATTTTCATTATTTTCAAGCTTTATATAATTTCCATTGCGGAGCATCGGCAGGCAGGGCTGATTTTCAGAAATCCTCAGCCGTATCTCCTTGAGGTCCGTTTCCAGCGTGGAACGGCTGACATACATTTCATCCTCCAGGTCCATTAGATCGCACCATTCATCACTGCGCACGAGCCGCTCCAGAAGATAACGAATCCTGTCCTGCCGCGTCTGCTTATTTTCACCGTCGGACAACAGCTCGTGGAGAACCGCCCGGTTCCCCACCAAAAGCCAGTAGCCCTTCCCCCGCACGGCCTGTATATGTACATCCTGGGATTCCAGGACTTCATTGATCTGCAAAATATCATTGCGCACCGTTCGCTCACTGGTGTTCAGCTTCGCCGCCAGTTCACTCCCGGTCACAAGACCGTGCTGGCAATTCAGCAGATAAAGGAGCTGCTTTTGGCGGGCGTGCAGTAAATATTTATCCATCGTATTCCCCTTCCAGACCCCTGAATAATCAATAAAATCTTCAAAAGGCACTTGATAAAATCAAGTGCCTCGTGTATAATCAGGTTAGAAAGGTGTTCAGATACAAAATCTGATGCCCTCTGTTTATGTTTAATTAAGAACTAGCATCCTAAACTTTGGGCGGAGTAGGATGCTATTTCTTATTGTGTTTATTGTCTATGTATGACAATGCCGTAAATATAACAAGCAGCAAGGTTAAAACTTCCATTACGCTCATCGGCATCACCCTCCTTTGTAAAAATCAGAGGGCACACAACAGATGCATCCTGCACTTTCCTTCCTGAAAATACACTTCTATCTTACCATATTATACCATCACATTCAAACGCTTTTATTGTCGAATAGGATCGAATAAGCGTACCTTTTATAAATTCCTGACAGGTTTACATAATTCAAAACCGTGGCAGCATCCGCAATTTTCCATTGCAGAGGCTGCCACGGCTCATAACAGCAATTCAGAGTTTTCCAAAGAAAATCCCTGAACCACCCGCGCATCAGCGCGATTCGCGGTAAGGTATACAGTTTACTGATTTACTTTACGCTTCACATACGTTGTATGCAGGATCTCGTGTGCCTTATGGCTTCCCGGCTCACCCAGATACTCGTCATAAAGCTTGATGATGGACGGATTCTCGTGGGATTTACGCACCGGCATCGCAGCATCCTGATCATACAGAGCTTTGGCGCGCAGGGAACGGATATCCGTAAAGTTGCGCACAGTGCCCGGCTGCTGAGGCTGACCACCGCCGTTGACACAACCGCCAGGACAGCCCATGATCTCGATAAAGTGATAGCTGGCTTCGCCGTTCTTCACTTTATTAAGCAGCGCTCTGGCATTGCCAAGGCCGGAGGCCACAGCTACATTCACATCCATACCGGCGACGTTATACGTAGCTTCCTTGATGCCTTCGATTCCGCGGACTTCTTTAAAGTCCAGAGAAGCAAGCGTCTCACCGGTAAGCTTTTCCACAGCGGTACGCAGAGCGGCTTCCATAACACCGCCGGTAGCACCGAAGATCACGGCAGCACCGGTAGATTCACCCAGCGGATCGTCGAACTTTTCATCCGGCAGCTCAGTAAAGTCAAGGCCGATACGTTTGATCATACGGGCCAGCTCTCTGGTCGTCAAGGCGATATCCACATCCGGAACACCAGCAGCGTCCTGATCGTCACGGCCGATCTCGAACTTTTTAGCAGTACATGGCATTACGCTGACGCTGACAATATCCTTCGGATCAATGCCGGCTTTTTCAGCATAGTAGGTTTTTAAAACAGCGCCGAACATCTGCTGCGGAGATTTACAGGATGACAGATTTTCTGTCATATCCGGGAAATAATGCTCGCAGTATTTGATCCATCCCGGAGAACAGGAGGTGATCATCGGCAGCACGCCGCCATTTTGCACACGGCCGAGGAACTCATTCGCTTCTTCCATGATGGTCAGGTCGGCTGCAAAATCGGTATCAAATACCTTTTCAAAGCCCAGGCGGCGCAGAGCAGCGACCATACGGCCTTCCACATTGGTACCGATGGGCAGACCAAATTCCTCACCGAGAGCGGCGCGGACTGACGGTGCCGTCTGTACGAATACATGCTTTGTCGGATCGGCAATGGCTGCAAAAACTTCATCCGTGCAGTCTTTTTCTGTCAGAGCGCCGGTAGGACATACGGCGATACACTGACCACAGGAAACACAGCTTGTATCACCAAGGCCCATATCAAAAGCCTGGCCGATATATGTATTAAAACCGCGGGCATTGGCACCAATCACGCCCACACCCTGGACATTCTCGCAGACAGCGCTGCAGCGGCGGCAGAGGATACATTTACTGTTATCGCGGATCATATGCGCAGCAGAGGTGTCCAGCATGCACTTTTCAGGCATAGCGCCCTCATACTTATTCTCATCATCCACCTTGAGCTCATGGCAAAGCTGCTGGAGCTCACAGTTACCGCTGCGCACACAGGATAAGCACTCGCGGCGGTGGGTGGAAAGGATCAACTGCAATGTCTTTCTTCTGGAATCCAGCACCTTCGGCGTGTTGGTCCAGACCTCCATCCCTTCATTGATCGGATATACACATGAAGCCACAAGGCTTTTAGCGCCTTTGACTTCCACAACACAGATACGGCAGGCGCCGATCTCGTTGATCTCTTTTAAATAGCAAAGTGTCGGTATTTTGATGTGTGCGATTCTGGCCGCCTCTAAAATGGTTGAGCCTTTGGGCGCACTGACTTCGACACCGTTGATTTTAATTGTAATGTTTTCCATGTCTGACCCTCCCATTATTCAATATAGATCGCATCAAAACGGCACTTCTCGATACATGCACCGCACTTTAAGCACTTATCCGGGTTAATATAATGAGCTTCCTTAACCCGTCCGCCAATGGCACCTGCCGGGCAGTTTCTTGCACAGAGCGTACATCCGCGGCACTTATCCGGATCGATCTTGTAGGTCAGCAGGTTCTTACATACGCCGGCCGGACACTTCTTATCCACCACGTGGGCGATATATTCATCTCTGAAATAGCGCAGTGTGGAAAGCACCGGGTTGGGCGCTGTCTGTCCAAGACCGCACAGAGCGTTATCTTTTATGTAGTAGCACAGCTCTTCCAGCTTATCGATATCTTCCAGAGTTCCCTGCCCCTTTGTGATCTTATCAAGGATCTCATACATGCGCTTCGTGCCGACACGGCATGGCGTACATTTACCACAGGATTCATCCACTGTAAATTCCAGGAAGAACTTGGCGATATCTACCATACAGTTGTCCTCATCCATAACGATCAGGCCGCCGGAGCCCATCATGGAGCCAATGGCGATCAGGTTGTCATAATCGATGGGAACATCAAAATGCTCTGCCGGGATACATCCGCCGGAAGGACCGCCGGTCTGTGCAGCTTTAAACTTCTTGCCGCCGGGGATGCCGCCGCCAATCTCCTCAATAACTGTGCGCAGCGTGGTTCCCATGGGGATTTCCACAAGGCCGGTATTATTTACCTTGCCGCCCAGAGCGAAAACCTTTGTTCCCTTGGACTTTTCCGTACCCATGGCAGAAAACCATTCCGGTCCGTTTAAGATGATCTGCGGGATGTTCGCGTAGGTTTCAACGTTATTTAAAATGGTAGGCTTGCCAAACAGACCCTTCACTGCCGGGAACGGAGGTCTTGGACGTGGCTCACCGCGCTTGCCCTCGATGGATGTCATCAGGGCCGTCTCCTCACCGCAGACAAATGCGCCAGCGCCAAGACGTAAGTCGATATCAAAATCAAAGCCTGAATCAAAAATATTTTTACCAAGCAGACCGTACTCTCTGGCCTGGGCAATGGCGATTTTCAAACGCTCCACAGCGATGGGATATTCGGCGCGCACGTAGATATATCCCTGGCTGGCGCCAATGGCATAGCCGGCAATGGTCATAGCCTCCAGCACAACGTGTGGATCGCCCTCCAGCACGGAACGGTCCATAAATGCGCCCGGGTCGCCCTCGTCGGCATTACAGCAGACAAACTTCTGAACCTCGCCGCGGTTACCCGAAGCAAACTTCCATTTCAGACCGGTAGGGAAACCGGCGCCGCCGCGTCCGCGAAGTCCGGAATCCAGAATCGTCTGGATCACATCGTCCGGAGTCATCTCAGTAAGAACCTTACCGAGAGCTTCATAGCCGTGCGTACCAATATATTCTTCGATGTTCTCAGGGTTGATCACACCGCAGTTTCTGAGAGCGATACGGGTCTGCTTTTTGTAAAAATCCGTATCATTTAAGGAGCGCAGGCCTTCGTCCGTAACCATTTCCTTATAAAGGAGACGGGAAACGACACGGCCTTTAAGCAAATGCTCTGAGACGATCTCTGGAATGTCATCCACCTTAACCATGGAATAAAAGCTGGCTTCCGGATAAACGATCATAATCGGGCCAAGGGCGCAAAGGCCGTGGCATCCGGTCTTTACAACGGCAACCTCATCGGTCAGATCATTTTTTGCCAGTTCAGCTTTCAGTGCATCAATAATTTTTTCGCTTCCGGAGGAGGTACAGCCTGTTCCGCCGCAAACTAATACGTGTGAACGATACATACGTTACGACCTCCTTATAATTTAATATTTCCCAATGTATAATCGGCAACAACCTGACCGCGGATCAAATGCTGGTCCACAACCTCCAGCGCCTTCTCCGGTGTCATATGTATATAAGTTACTTTATCCTTGCCAGGCTCCATCACTTCCACGATCGGCTCGAACTTACACAGGCCGATACATCCGGTCTGGGTGACCACCACGTTTTCCAGGTTCTTTTCCTGAACGGCATCGGATAATGCTTTCAATACCGGTCTGGCGCCGCTGGCAATACCGCAGGTAGCCATACCGACCACAACGCGGGTCTGTGACTCGTTTTCAGCACGAAGTCCCACCTGACCCTGCATTTTCTCACGGATGGCTTTTAATTCTGCAAGAGATTTCATAATAAAACTCCTCCTAATTTCTATAAAACGATTCCCTGATCGACCTCGGCCGTATTTTCCATCAGATATTCTTCTATATACTGGGAAACCTCCGGGGAGTTTAAGGGAACGCCCTCCAATATGTCTTTAAATTCACGGGTATCTAATGTAAATGAACGTTCATCAATGGTATAAATATAAATAAAATCGATTTCCGTATTGAATGTGATCAATGTGTGCATGGTGCCACACATATCTCCCAGCGGCATCCGGTCGATATGGGAGAGCACGAACCTGGCTTCCACCCGCGTGCCGCTGCCCACCTGGGAAGTGATGGTAAAATCACCGCCGGTGCACTGGGCCGCGTACTTGAAAAAGGGAATCCCAAGTCCCACCTTACGGGTCTTTCGCGTCGTAAAAAATGGGTCCTCCACCTGGGCTACCTGCTCCTTCGTCATACCGCAGCCATTATCTTCTATATATATGAGCATATCATCCCGCGCCGTATCCACCAAAACACCGATCTGTATGAGCGAGGCGCCGGCGCGCACGGAATTTTCTGCCACATCCAGCACATTCAGGGCAATTTCAGTCATCATAAGCTTTTATTCATACTTGGAAAGAATACCGGCAATCTCCTCAACACTGAGACGGCCGTAAACGTCATCATTGATCATCATAACCGGTGCAAGACCGCAGGCGCCGACGCAGCGGCATGCATCCAGAGAAAACTTTCCATCCGCTGTACATTCACCGCCCACAATTCCTAACAGCTCCATCAGTTTATTATAAACATCACCGGAGCCTTTAACATAGCAGGCCGTACCAAGACAGACGGAAATCTGATATCTTCCCTTTGGATTTAAGGCAAATTGTGAATAGAAAGTGGCTACGCCATACACCTTTTCCAGCGGAATATCCATAGCGTTGGAAATCATTGTCTGAACCTCAACAGGCAGATAACCGTAAATCTCCTGGGCCTTCTGCATGATCGGCATCAGGGCGCCCGGCTGACTTTTAAGTTCTGCGATAATTTCAAGCAGCTTTTCTTCCTGTTCCTTTGTTCCGTTGAACGGAACAGTATCTTTACTAGAACTCAAGTAAATCCCTCCTTAAACTCATTCATTTGTAAGTATCGACGCCAAACTGACAGCGGCAATACTCAAGTTCTTACATTATATCATTAACGTCCACAATTTTCCATAGTAACCAACTCTTTTTTTCGTTAAAAAAAATACAAATAAATTGTGAAGTCAAACAAAGAAAAAAATGGCCCTGTGCACATTAGTTAGACGTTACATATTTAACAAATTATATTTGTTGAAAATATATAAACTCAATGGTATACTGGATATATCTATCTTGTCAAATGAAATCGATAAAATAAACTTCAGGAGGTAATTTATGACAGTTCACGATATTCGAGATTTGCTGGATGCCACCGTACTTGCTGGGGAAGCTTTAATGGATACCCAGGTACATACGGCCTGTGGTTCCGATATGATGAGCGATGTCCTGGCTTATGTTAAGGATCAATCTGTACTCATCACCGGACTGTGCAATCCCCAGACCATACGTACCGCGGAAATGATGGACATTGTATGTCTTGTCTTTGTCCGCGGAAAAACACCGGATGAAAATATGCTCCAGATGGCCAAAGACCGGGAGATCGCCGTACTTTCCACACAGCTCCCCATGTTTTCGGCCTGCGGTATACTTTACGGCGCCGGTCTGCGCGGAGGTGCCCGCATTGAGTGATATTATAACCCTTACCTACACGGTATCTCCGGACGATTTTACCCGCGCCGGAGAAGCCAGCAGCAACGTTAAAAACAAATTAAAACAGATCGGCGTGGCACCCGCCATCGTCCGCCGTGTGGCCATCGCCATGTATGAAGGCGAGATCAATATGGTCATCCATGCCAATGGCGGCGAGATCACCGTCACCGTATCTCCCGAGGACATCACCATGGTGCTTAAGGATACGGGCCCCGGTATCCCGGATGTGGACAAGGCCATGCAGGCCGGGTATTCCACCGCGCCGGATGATATACGGAGCCTTGGCTTCGGCGCCGGCATGGGCCTGCCCAACATGAAGAAATATACTGACGACATAAAGATCGACACGCAGCTTGGCGTGGGAACTACGGTCACTATGGTGATCCATATGTAGCCGTTTCGTTTCTTAAGAACGGTTATTAACTTATTTAGGAGGTGATTGCCATGGATAAATTTTTCCATTCCGTATATCTGGATGAAGACCTGTGCATGGGCTGCATCAACTGCATCAAGCGATGTCCCACGCAGGCGATCCGTGTACGTCACGGCAAGGCCTGCATCACAAGCAAGTTCTGCATCGACTGCGGAGAATGTGTGCGTATCTGTTCCCATCACGCAAAACTTATCCGGCGGGATACGATTGATGTTATCCATAATTACAAATACACGGTGGCGCTTCCGGCGCCCTCTTTATACAGCCAGTTTAACAATCTGGACGATGTAAATATCGTTCTTACGGCCCTGATCTATCTGGGCTTTGATGATGTATTTGAAGTCAGCGCCGCCGCTGAGCTGGTTTCGGCGGCTTCGCGCAAATATGTGGAGGCCCACCGGGAGAAATGGCCGCTGATCAGCACCGCCTGCCCGTCGGTGGTCCGCCTGATCCGGGTGCGTTTTCCGAACCTGATCGACCATTTGCTGCCGCTGAATCCGCCGGTGGAGGTGGCTGCAAGACTGGCCCGCAAAAGGGCTGTGGAACGCACCGGACTTAAGCCGGAGGAGATCGGTATCGTCTTTATCTCCCCCTGCCCCTCCAAGGTGACCTTTGTTCAATCGCCCCTTGGGGTGGAGCACAGCGGCGTTGACAATGTTATTGCCATCAAGGATATTTATCCGATGATGCTCCCTGAAATGAAGCGCGCCGAGAAAAATCCAAAGGAGCTGGCCATGTCCGGAAAGATCGGCGTGGGCTGGGGCGGTACCGGCGGTGAGGCCGGCGGCCTTATAACGGACAGCTACCTGGCAGCCGATGGCATTGAAAATGTTATACGGGTCCTGGAAGATCTGGAGGATGAAAAGTTCGGCCATCTGCAGTTTATCGAGCTCAACGCCTGCAATGGCGGATGTGTGGGCGGCGTGCTCACCATCGAAAACCCGTATGTGGCCAAGGCCAAGCTGAAACGGTTGAACAAATATATGCCGGTTTCTCTCACCCACCTGGACGATTACGAGGGTGCAGAACTGGATTGGACGACGCCGGTCCAGTACGAACCGGTCTTCCGGCTGGGCAAAAGCTTTTCCGAAAGTATTTCCATGCTCAACCGGGTGGAAGCGCTCTGCAATGAATTTCCCGGACTGGACTGCGGCGCCTGCGGCGCACCTACATGCCGGGCTCTGGCGGAGGATATTGTGCGGGGCGATGCCACGAAGGATTACTGTATCCCGTATTTAAAAAATCACATACATAAATTGTCCAATAATTACATGGCTATTTTAGACAGCCTCAATGACCAGGAGACGGCCGCCAGTATCAATGTGGGGCTTATGAAAGATTATGTCCGGAATCTGGCCGAGGAGATTTCGCTGCTGGACGCCCGGCTGGAGGAACAAAACGCCGGCGTTAAAAATAAAATGCCCGATGACGATGCCGACACAGAGAGCGGCGCTGGCGGTGCAACATCAGCGGCCCGCAGCAGCGACAGCCTGCCCGGAGCAGCCCCGGCCCGCAGAAGCGACAGCCCGGACGCCACTCCGGGCCGCGACGGCAGCGCACAAAGCGTGCAAAACTCCCGCGCGCAGATTGCACAGGCTTCCCGCGCCGCAGAGGACGAAAAATATGCCGCCACACTGCGCAGCGGATGCCCAAACGGCGGCGACTGCGAGCATTGTCAGCAGATCTGCCCATATTATTAGAGAGTTGCCAGCAGATCTGCCGTATTATTTAAATAAAATGGGAGGTGTAGAACCTATGAAAGTAAAGGATCTCATCGATAGCCAGCTTTTTGAACTGGCAAATGAGGGTGACTACCCACAAACTGAAATCACGACGCCCTTTTGCTGCGACCTTTTAAGCATCGCCATGGGAAAAGCCCCCGAGGGCTGTGCCTGGGTCACAGTAATGGCCAATCTCAATACGCTAGCTGTAGCCTCTCTGACAGATACTGCCTGTATCATCCTGGCCCAGGGTGTTCATTTTGACGAAGCAACCCAGAGCAAAGCCGCCGCCGAGGGCATTACCGTATTTACCACAGATATGCCGGTATTTGACGCCGCCCTGGCCCTCTGGAAGCAAATGCAGGTCTGACCATGGAAAGCTTAACAAAAACCACAAACGTGCCCCTGGCCGGCAATTCCGGAAACGTGCCATCGGCGAATAATTCCGGAATTGTGCCGTCGGCAGATATTTCCGAAAACGCGTCCACAGCCGATATTACTGGCATTGGGCAAAATATCCCGCTCACCTATGACCTGCACATCCACTCCTGCCTATCGCCCTGCGGCGATGACGATATGACGCCAGGAAATATCGTGGGCATGGCCAGCATCATCGGCCTGGATGTGATCGCTGTCACCGACCATAACTCCTGTAAAAACTGCCCGGCAGTTATGGAGCTGGCCGGTGAATACGGCATAACCGTCCTTCCCGGCATGGAGCTGTGCA
Source organism: Lachnospiraceae bacterium (assembly GCA_902363555.1). Taxonomy (GTDB): domain Bacteria; phylum Bacillota; class Clostridia; order Lachnospirales; family Lachnospiraceae; genus Catenibacillus. The sequence continues at coordinate 60,700 of CABJAM010000007.1, forward strand.
CCCAGGAGGAGGTCCACGTCGTCTGTCTGTTTGAAACACTGGACGACGCCATGGCCTTCGACGCCTACGTGGACGCCCACCTGCTGCGCATCCCCAACAACGAGGACATCTTCGGAAAGCAGCAGATCCGCGACGCAAAAGATGAGCTCATCGGAACCTATCCGTACCTGCTCATCAACGCCACCGACATCTCCTTTGACAGCGTCTACGATCTGGTCACAAGCTATCACGGTATTATGATCCCCGCCCACATCGACAAGGACTCCACAAGTCTCCTCTCCAATCTGGGCTTCATCCCGCCGGACAGTCACTTCACCTGCGCCGAAGTAAAAAATCCATCAAAAAAAGATGCACTAAAAAAAATGCATCCCTACCTGAACAGCGTCCGTATCATCACCAACTCCGACGCCCATTACCTGGAGCACATCCAGGAAGCCACCCACCGCATCCACGCAAAAAGCAAAACCCCCTCCGACATCCTCCGCGCCCTGACCACGCCACCCACCTGACGCATCCGATAAGTTGTCGGAAGCCCCAGGTGCCGGCCATCCACAGCGGCAGGAGTGCCCAGGAGGCCATGTGGCGCGGTGTCGAACCGGCGTCGACGGCACCTATACGTCTTCGCCCCCGCCACTACCTTGTAAGCTTCTTAATCGCATCCGCCCCCGCCATAACCATCAGCGTCTCATCGGACGTCAGCACATGATCCGGCGTAGGCAGCGGATAAATCCGTCCGCCCTTCTTCGTCGCCAGAATACTGATATGGTACTTATTCCGAATAGAATTTTCCACAATACTCTTACCGCACCAGTACGACGGCACAGCGATCTCATAAATCGCAAATTCCCGCGTCAGCTCAATATAATCAAAAATATTTTTCGCGCCAAACTTCACGGCCAGACGCTCCGCCATCTCCTTCTCGGCATAAACCACATAATCCGCACCATTGCGCAGCAGCAGCTTTTCATGGACATCACTGCTGGCCCGGGCAATAATATATCTGGCGCCCAGGTCCTTTAAAAGCACTGTGATCTCCATAGAATTTTGGAAATTATCTCCAATGGCCACAATACACAGATCAAAATTGCGGATACCTAAGGATTCCATATAATGCTCATCCGTGGCGTCACCAATCTGAATATTGGGAACCACATCGATGGCTCTGTCCGCCAGCATTTCATTGGACTCGATCGCTAGCACCTCATTACCTTCCTCTATAAACTTCTGTCCCAGATGGCGGCCAAAACGGCCAAGGCCAATCAATAATATTGACTTCATAATTCTCCTCCGAATTAATTTTCAAATACACTCTAACCGATCTGAATATTTTCCGCCGGCAATTTCGACGGAATCGCTTTATTTGACGAGAATGCCAGCAGGAAGGTAATGGAGCCCACCCGGCCCACAAGCATGAGAAACGCGATCAAAAGCTTGGAGATCATCCCAAGCTCCGGTGTCAGACTCAGCGACAGCCCTACGGTTCCCACTGCGGAAACACTTTCAAATAACGCGCTCATAAAGCTCACGCCCTCAATATTGGAAATGATCATACTCACACTGAGGGATAAAAACAGGTATGTCATAAAGACACAACTGGCCATACGGGTTGCCCCCTCGGCCAGACGGCGTCCATAAACCTCCGTATGCTTACGCTGACGGAAGGTCGCCACAATACTAAGGAGCAGCACGGCAAAGGTGGTCGTCTTCACACCGCCGGCCGTGGAGCCCGGAGAGCCGCCGATCATCATCAGGCATACGATCAGGAACTGGCTGGAAGGGGTCAGCGCCGCAATATCCAGCGTATTAAACCCTGCGGTACGCGCAGTCACTGACTGGAACAGGGAGCCAACAATCCGGTCCGATGCCGACTTTCCTTCAAATACCGTACCGTTAAGCTCAAACAGGAATATACATACGCCGCCCACAACGATCAGAGCCAGCGTCATACATATGACCAGCTTCGTGTGCAGCTTCATTTTTGAAAAACGAAACCGTGCCGTCAGCAGATCCTTCCAGACAAAAAAACCAAGACCGCCGATAACGATGAGCAGCATGATGATCAGGTTCAAATACCAGTTGCCGGCACTGGCGGTCAGCGAGGAATACTGCTCCTGGTAGCCCATCAGGTCAAAGCCTGCGTTACAAAATGCCGAAATACTGTGGAATACTGAATACCACAGCCCCTTCAAAAATCCAAGCTTTGGAACAAAATGGAAACAAAGCAGAAACGCCCCGGTGCCTTCCACAAGAGCCGTTCCAAACAGGACGAACTTGGTCATCCGCACGATTCCGCCCACCTGGGGCGCGGAAATGGAATTTTGCATAATAACCCGGCTCGCCAGGCCGATCTTCATGCGGGTCAGTGTGGCCAGCCAGATGGTCACGGTCATAAAACCGATACCACCAATCTGTATCATAGCCAGGATAACACACTGGCCAAAAACGGACCAGTGCGTGTATGTATCAAAACGCACAAGCCCGGTTACACAGGTAGCGCTTGTGGCTGTAAAAAATGAGTCGCTGAAATCTGTCATCTTCATGCCCCGTGTAGAAATGGGCAGCGTCAGCAGACAGGTGCCTATCAATATAATAAAGCAATATCCGAATAAAATGATCTTCATCGGAGATACTTTGCTCAATCTAGCTTTTACGTCCTCCGTAAGTAACGCCTCCGTTCAATGGATGTAATATTGTTAAGTGTACCCAGGATCATACCCCGAATATACATATCATAAATTAAAACAATGGTTGAGAGGCCCGCTGCCATGCCCCAGATCCAGCCCGGTACTCAAAGCGCCGGTAATATAAGCTTTGGCATTAGCCACACTCTGCTCCATATCACAGCCCAGGGCAAGATTGCTGGCAATGGCCGAAGAAAGTGTACAGCCGGTACCATGGGTGTTTTCGGTAATGATCCGTTCCCCTTTGTACCAGCGCAGCTTTCCCTGATTATAGAGTAAGTCATCGGCATTTCCCGTCAGATGACCGCCCTTGATCAGGACACTTCCACGGATATTCTCCCCGATCACCGCAGCAGCCTTTATCATATCATCTACCGAGCGGATTTCAAAACCGCACAGCTTTTCGGCCTCGGGTATATTGGGCGTGATGATATCCCCCAGGGGCAGCAGCCTTTCTATGAGCGTTCCCATCGCATCCGGACTCATAAGCGCACAGCCGCTGGTCGAAACCATGACCGGGTCGATGACAATGTTTTTTGCCTCATATGCTGTCAATTTTTCGGCAATAACCTCGATGGTCTCGATGTTGGACACCATGCCGATTTTTACCGCGTCCGGATAAATATCCTTGAAAACGCAGTCCAGTTGTGCTCCGACAAATTCCGCGCCGGCGTCGTGGACGCCGTACACTCCGGTCGTATTCTGTGCAGTTAAAGCAGTGATGACACTCATTCCATAGACCCTGTGGGCCGTCATGGTTTTCAGGTCCGCCTGTATCCCGGCGCCGCCGCTGCAATCAGAACCGGCAATCGTCAAAACCTTTTTCATTGTTCTAATCCTCTTTCTCAAGTTCGTTTTTGTAACCATCCGTAAGGTCCGAACCGTTACTTAATTTACAGTATTCAAGTACTGCATTGATAAAATATTTTTGCACAGTCCGAAGCCGGAAGATCGTCATAAAAGATCTTCCGGCCCGGAACAATAGATGCTACTTATTAAAATATCAGATGTTCCAATAAAATACAACTATAAAATCAATATTTAAAAATAAATTAAGAAGTTTTTTCGATTGCCACTAAAATTTACCCATGCTATACTATATAGACGCCGGTCCTGCCATCTGCTGTAAGCTGCACCGATCCTCCCACGATCCGATGCTGCGCGGCGCCTGTTTATTTCCGGCAAACTAAAGCAAAGGAGCAACTCTCATGTCCAACACACCGGATTTAATCCGTGGAAACCCAAAACAATTATTTTTCAAATACCTGCTGCCCTCCATCAGCGCCACACTGGTCACCAGTATTTATATACTGGCCGATTCCATAATTATCGGAAAGGGCGTAGGCTCCGACGGTATTGCCGCTTTAAATATCATTCTGCCCCTGTTTTCCTTCTACTTCGCCCTGGGCATCCTCTTTGGCGTCGGCGGCGGCATATTATTTTCCGTCAGCCAGGGCAATGACCATCCGGAGCAGGCACGGGCTTATTTTACAACGGCACTGCACCTTGTGATCTTGATGGCCGTCATTATATTCGCCCTGAGCAATATCTTTTTTAAGCCTTTAATGTACATGCTGGGCGCCAATGACAGCTCTTATGCCCTTGTCTCCCAGTATGGTATTTACATTACCCGCTTTTGTTTTGTATTTATGATCGTCAATTTTCTCCAGGCCTTTGTCCGTAATGATAAAGCGCCCCGGCGGGCCATGGCTGCTACGATTGCCGGCGGTATCACCAATGTGGTGCTGGATCTTGTATTTATTTATGTGTTAAATATGGGGATGGCCGGCGGAGCCATTGCCACAGTCCTTGGAAATCTGCTGAACCTGGCGATCCTGCTGACCCACTTTTTCTCCAAGGGCTGTACGCTAAAGCCGATCCGCGTCACGGGTTGGCTGCGCAATGCCAAAAAGATTTTTCAATCCGGCATCTCCAGCTTTTTACTGGACGTGGCCTCCGGCATTGTCATACTGATCTTTAATGTACAGATCCTCCGCTATATCGGGGAAACCGGACTTGTGGTATACAGCATCATCTCAAACAGTGTGCTTATCGCCAATTCATTTTTCAACGGTGTATCTCAGGCGGTGCAGCCGCTTACGGCCTCCAATTTCGGCGCTCATAAGCTTGGCCGTGTCCGTGAATTTCGCAGGATTGCCGTGATCACTGTGGGGATTTTCGGGATTCTTTTTACCGCCATCGGGCTTGCCTTCCCCGGTGTGATCATCGATATATTTGTTGTCTCCACGCCGGAAATCATGGCCATGGGGCAGGTGGCCATCCGCCTGTACTTTACCGCGCTGATTTTTATGAGCCTGAATATTTTGCTGATCACTTACCTGCAATCGACGTTAAAGGCCCTCCACGCACTTATTTTAAGCCTGTTAAGAGGTTTCATCCTCTGCACCCTGTTTATATTCCTGTTCCCTGTGATTTTTGGCACCACCTCCATCTGGCTTGTTATGCCATGTACGGAGATTTTGACAATGCTGGCCGCCCTCTGGTTTGTGAGAAAAAATGATGAAAAAGAGATTTAAGAAAATATATGTGGAAATTACCAATGTATGTAATCTATCCTGTGCCTTTTGCCCGCCCACCCGGCGTTCGCCCCATTTTATGTCTCCGGACGCCTTCAATCAGCTTCTGGAGCGCATCCGGCCATGGACCGATTACATTTATCTCCATGTGAAGGGAGAACCGCTGCTCCATCCAGATCTGGAGGCGCTTTTAAAAATGGCCCGCGGCATGGGATTTTATGTCAACCTTACCACCAACGGAACGCTTCTTGGAAAAACCGCGGATACATTATTGGCTAACCCGCCGCGCCAGATCAACATATCGCTTCACAGCTTTGAAGCCAATGCCCTTAAGGGGCAGACCTTTGACGAATACATTATGTCAACCCTGGATTTTGCAAAAAAATATTCTCCGGACTGCGGCATCACCTGTTTTCGTCTCTGGAATCTGGACCCGGAAAAGGTGAGCGCGCCGCAGCGGGAGAAAAATTTATTGATCTTAACAAGACTCAAAGAGGCCTTTCAGTTTGACGGAAGCCTGGAGCATCGGGATTTTTGCGGCTGCCCAAATGGTTCCCGCAAAAATATATGTATGGCCGATAAGACATATCTAAGCTTTGACCACGAATTTCAGTGGCCGTCACTCATTGCCCAGGATTTTGGCCCTGCCGGCACGTGCCGGGGGTTGAAGGACCATCTGGCCATCCTTTGCGACGGCACGGTCGTGCCCTGCTGCCTGGACGGCGACGGGGTGATCCCCCTGGGAAATATTTTCCAGACCCCACTTGGAGATATTCTTGACAGCCCCAGAGCCCGCGCCATGCTTACGGCTTTTCAAAGCCACAGCATCTGCGAACCGCTGTGCCGCCGCTGCGGATACCGGACCCGGTTTTAGCGGCGGCACCCGGCAAATTATAAGAGGTGTTGCCCTGATGGGCAAGCAGGTCGACGATTTCCTTCGGAAATCCCCGACAAATTATAATATCGGTGAAAATATGCGGAGGATCCACTGGATGCCCCTTTGCCACAGCGGCCGCTTTTTCCAGTCCTCGTAGGAAATCCGCTCACATTTTTTCAGCGTTTCCAAAATATCATCCCGGATGTCCAGTACCGCTTCGTTCTCGCTCATAAATACGCCACACTCATAGTGCAGATAAAAGCTGCGGTAGTCCATATTAATGCTGCCGCAGATCGCGCACTCATCGTCCGAGACAACGGTCTTGGAATGGATAAAGCCCGGCACATACTCATAAATCTTCACGCCGTTTTTAATCAGCTCACCATAGTTGGACACTGTCACCATATATACATACCACTTATCGTAAATTCTTGGCGTAATGATCCGCACATCCACACCGCTTAATGCCGCCCGGCATAAGTCCTCCACCATCTTCTGATCCAGAACCAGATAAGGCGTTGTAAAATAAATATACTCCCGCGCTTTATTGATCATGTGGGTGTATGTAGCCTCAATAGGATTTTTCGGATTATTGGCCGGTCCGTCAGCCATGGGCTGCACATAACCGGGCACATCCATCGGCATCGTCCGGTGGTATTTTGTATAATCCAGATCCTCATAGCCTTTGGAAAATTCCCACATCTCAAGGAAAATAGAGGTCAGCCCCCAGACGCCATCCCCTTCCAGACGGACAGCGGTATCCTTCCAGTGACCGTATTTTGCGTAAATATTGGCATATTCATCACCGATGTTGATGCCGCCGGTATACCCCACATTGCCGTCAATAATGGCGATTTTCTGATGATTTCTGTAATTAAAGGTCAGCCGTGAGGTGCCCTCATGGATCGGTGAAAATATAGAAAACCGTACACCCATGGTCGCCAGCTCATGGCGGAACTCCTCTGTATTAACGATCAGACTGCCAAAATCGTCAAATAGCAGCCGTACCTCCACACCATCGCGGATTTTTCTTGTCAGTATTTCCTTCATCTGCGTCCATATTTTTCCTTCAAATATAATAAAGTATTCCAAAAATATGAACCGCTGCGCAGATTCCAGATCGTCCATCAAAGCCGCAAACTTTTTCTCACCCACATTGTAGTAGGTGACCTGTGTATTTTTATACAGGGGAAATCCGCTGTTGATGAGCATCTGGCTGATCTGAGCCTTATTGGGATGGACCTCTTTAAACTCCTGGAGAATCTCAAGATCCTGCTTTTTAAACCGGAGCCCCTTTTCCGTCACAGCGCGGTAACGCCGGTATTCCTTACTGTTCTGCCGCTTTCTTCCCCACATAAAATACAAAAAAAATCCGGTCACTGGCAGCAGCAGAACAATGATGATCCAGAAATACTTATACGTCTGTCCGTCATTGACCAGCATAAACACCAAAAATATACTGAATATTTGTAATATAAGGTACACCCATGATGAATAACCGTGTAAAAAATTTGCCAGGAAAAATACGACAATGAGCTGCAGCAGTACTGCGATCCCCACTGTGGCCGCACGGGTGATCCCCGCATGGCGTTCTCTTAATAAATTCATAATCTGCCCCTACTCTTTATCTTCTGAACACCCCAGCCCTGCGAAAAGGACACAGGCAAATGCCCGCCGCATAGCTGAATAGTTCTATTTTATGTAACAGTCCGGTTGCTCTGAACTGTTACCATTTTATTACCACCAGAGCGTTATTGCAAGCAAAAAAGAAGGAATCCCGGTATTTTTATTTTCCATAGTCTTAAAGCGCATTTGAAAAATACTTCCCGCCATCTGCATGCGGGGCGGGCGCTCGTTATGTTTATGTTTTCACAAGGTCTTTCAAGCTGAGACAAATTTGACAAAATATCCGTTCTTTTTCTCAATTCTGGAAGCTGTGTTTTTTTATTAACAATGATATACTGTAAATATCATATTTATGGATGGGCTTCTACTGTAAGGCTGTCCGAAGACGGCTGTGCTTTTTTTAGCTAAGCTGCCGATATCATTATAACAAAGGAGAGATTTTTATGAAAGTATTGGGTATTGTAGCCGGAAGACATAACGGTAATAGCGAGATCCTTGTGAAGGAGGCTTTATCCGCAGTCCAGGACGCTGGCGGCGAATGTACATTGATCAACCTGTTCGATTATCATATCGAATCCTGCCTTGGCTGTGAAGCCTGTACGATGAGCATGGGCGATGTGGCTATGGGCAAGGGCGATTATAAGGGCTGTGTTCTTAAAGAGAAGGATGACATGGATAAGATCGTCAGCGTGATGCATCAGCAGGACGCGATCATTATCGGATGTCCTACATACGACCTGATGCCAAGCTCCCTGTATCTGCGCTTTGCTCAGAGATTTTTAGCTTATGAGCTGGCATTTCTTTTAAAGATTGGCAAAGTTAAGAGAGATCCCCATCTGGTGGCCGGTGTGATCGCTGTGGGCGGTTCCTGCCATGACTGGCAGACATTGTCACTGGAATGTATCGGCGCTACGATGTTCACTCAGTCGATCAGAGTCGTGGATCAGATGATGTCCATCCGCAACGGCCGTCCGGGCAATGTGCTTTTAAGACCGGAACAGATCGAGAGAGCTCATAAGATGGGAGAAAATATTGTTAAGTCTGTCAATACACCGGTGGAGGAACGTACCTGGCTTGGAGAGCCGGATATGGGCTTATGTCCGAACTGCCATTCCAATCTCGTGTTTAAGGGTGAGCCTCACTGGGATGGTATCCAGTTCCCGTTTGAATGTGCTGTGTGCGGCGCCGGCGGAGATCTTGTCCGTAATGAGGATGGCGAGATGAAGTTTGTTCTGGCTGAGAATGGCCTTTGCCGTGACCGGAATGTGAATGAGTCCAGGGAACTGCATTTGGATGAGATTATGGCGACTAAGATTGATTTCTTCCAGAGACAGCATACGATTGCGGATGAATATAAGAAGTATAAGGATATGAAGTTTCCTACGATTTAAATGGTTGGGTTGTTGGGTTGCAGGAAGTATGGGCCGGGGCATTGGCTCGCCGGATATCAAAGGGGCCCGGCAGGCGGTTTCGCCCACTAAGATTCACTAATGGCTCAGGATTTTGCTAGAGCGTGTTTTAAAAATACTTTTCGTCAGCTGTGCGTTCCACTTTGTGGGAGATTTGGCCCGAACGAAGGGCGCATAGCGGGCTATGTAACCTGAATTCGGGTCAAATATACCGCGAAGTGGGGCGTGCAGATGGAGGAAAGTATTTTTAAAACACGCTCTAGGGGCAATCTGTTATGGAGAAAGTGAGTATGCTCATTTTTGTTGCGTTCTACGGCTTTCTCCATGACAGATTAACGCAAAATTCTGAGCCATAAGTGATTCTAAGTGGGCTGCAATTGCCTGTCGGCCCCCACTTATATCCCGGCAGTCAAAGCCCCGGCCCGTTCTTCCTGCAACCGTGAACGTTTTCGCGGACGGAAATGGGAGAATGAGGACGGGAGGATTTATTCTTATTACCGTGACTGGGAACGGGGATGAATGAGGGCGGAAGGGAATCGTTCTTATAGCTGGCGGCGGGTGTGGGGAGGATTTTTGGATTTGTATTGGGTTTTGTCACGGGGGGCTCCTTTTTTTCATAGATTGAAAATAAAGGAGTTTTTTTGATGAAGAAGTCGATTTTTGTTTTGATGACGATTTTTTTGCTTACGGGTTTGTATTCGCCGCGGGTGTATGGGGGCGGGTTTGATGTAAATAAGGGTAGTGATGGTTTGTTGGAGGAAAAGGCTGTCAGATTGGAGGCGGTTTCTGGGGGGCTGCCTTCGGATGGCGGGGAGCTTTATCAGGGGATCGATGTGAGCCAGTGGCAGGGGTATATTGATTTTTCCAGGGTTTATGCTTCCGGGGTACGGGTTGTTTATGTGCGGGCCGGTGAGGGAAGTGCTTATACTGATCCGTTTTGGGAGAGAAATTTTGCGAATGCGAAAGCGGCAGGGCTGAAAGTTGGGGCTTATTATTTTGTGACGGCGAAAACGGAAAGCCAGGCGCGCCAACAGGCGCATCGTTTTGCGTCGCTGCTTGAGGGCAAGGCGCTGGACTGCCGGCCAGCTATGGATTTTGAGGTTACAAAAGGGTTGAGCGATGAAGAATATCGACAGGTGGCTGCGGTGTTTTTGCAGAGCCTTAGGGAATACACTGGGAAGGATGTTCTGATCTACAGTGATATTTCCAATGCCCGGCGGCTGGATAGTTCTTTTTCCAATGTTCCGCTTTGGGTGGCGGAATACGGTGTCAATGAGGTGGAGAACCCGTATTTCTGGAAGAGCTGGGCCGGCTGGCAGTATACGGATAATGGCCGTGTTGCAGGCATTAATGGCGCTGTGGACAGAGATTATTTTACATCTACAGTATTCTTAAATGATACATCGGCCTGCCCGTCACCGGGTGAAGCACCTCCGGCACAAACGGTCAATCACGTTTATACGGTACGCTGGGGAGATACGCTCTGGGGAATTTCCCAGCGGTTCCATACGACAGTTGCTGCTCTGGCGGCTGATAATCATATTGCAAATCCGAACAGGATTTATGTGGGAGAAAGACTTAATATTGAGACATCTGAAATATATACGGATCAGCCGGAGGTACTGCGTTATACGATTCGTCCGGGAGATACACTCTGGGGTATAGCACAGCGTTACCATACGACGGTAAGCAGGCTTGTTGCAGATAACGACATCCGCACACCGAATCTGATCTACGCTGGTCAGGTTATAAAAATCATAAACTGACGGCACCCCCGTTAGCTGACAACAACTGAGCCAATGGCATGCTCCGCTGCGGGCCGATGACCCGTGGCGGGCGCTGCCTATTTTGCCATCTGCTGTGTTTAAATGTTTTCTTTTCGTCGAAGTGCCTTTAGAGTCGGCTTATCTTCCGCTGGCACTTTATAAGATTCGCATATTTTTGATATGGTCTTGTTATGTATAAAAGTATTTAATGTCTGCGCCTTCAACATGGAAAGTATTTTATTGCTTGAGTTTACATAACACTCAGCCAACAGCCAGGCTGCCGCCATCTGAGCATAATAGCCGTCAGCATTCATATTTACAACCTTTTCAAGAATCCTATCCACGTCCGCCGGGCTGCCGCAGGATGTCTGTTTTGAGTTTACATAATAATTCAAATACATGACCATAGCAAATCGGGCTTCATACTCTTTTTCCGACCGGGCATACGATTCCAGAAAAACCCAGCCCTCTTCCAGATGATCCCGAAAAATCTTCAATCCTGAACAAAAGCTGTCACAAACGGACCAATTATCGATCCACGGAACAAATTTACTTATGTAAACCTTCAACAATTCAAAATCTATCTGCACATATCCCAGGATCATTCCATGAAGCATAATCTCCTCAAAGCTTTCCCGGTCTTCACTCTCTACATAAGCCTGCCAATCTCCCCGGGCCAGCCGCTTTGCGATTTTTCGCAGCACAGGCAGCCGCACACCCAGAATATTTTCCGTTCCCGGCAGCAGCCCCGCGCTGAACTTACGGTACTTCTCATCCGCCAACAGCGCAAGCTCATTGCGAACCTCCCTGACCACACCCTCACTCATGTCCAATGCCCCTCCCCTTCGTGTACACAGCATAGAGACGGCCACGCTTCCCGGAGCAAAAACCCCGGACAGCGCGGCCGCCTCATTCATTTATTTATTTATATCTCAAGCTTTTCCAACAGAACCGAACAGTTCCATTTTCTCTTTTACAGTCGCTTTGATGGCTTCATATCCAGGAGCCAGAAGCTTACGCGGGTCAAAGCCCTTGCCCTGAAGATCCTTACCAGCCTCGATATATTTACGTGTAGCTTCGGCAAAGGAAAGCTGGCACTCTGTATTTACATTGATCTTGGCAACGCCTAAGGAGATTGCTTTTTGGATCATATCCGCCGGGATACCTGTACCGCCGTGAAGTACCAGAGGCATATCGCCGGTAAGCTGCTGAATCGCATCCAGCGTTTCAAAGCTTAAGCCAGCCCAGTTATCCGGATATTTACCGTGGATGTTACCGATACCTGCGGCAAGCATGGTCACGCCAAGGTCTGCAATGGCTTTACATTCCTGAGGATCAGCGCATTCGCCCATACCTACAACGCCATCTTCTTCACCGCCGATGGAGCCAACTTCAGCTTCCAAAGACATCCCTTTTTCAGCGCAGATTGCTACCAGTTCTTTAGTCTTGGCAACGTTTTCTTCGATAGGATAATGAGATCCGTCGAACATGATTGAAGAGAAGCCTGCTTCGATACACTTTTTGCAGCCGTCAAATGAGCCGTGATCCAGATGAAGCGCTACCGGAACAGTGATCCCAAGCTCTTCCATCATACCATTAACCATACCTACAACTGTCTTGTAACCGGTCATGTATTTGCCTGCGCCCTCGGAAACACCGAGAATAACAGGGGATTTTAATTCTTCTGCTGTTAAAAGAACAGCTTTCGTCCACTCAAGGTTATTGATATTAAACTGACCTACGGCATAATGGCCGGCTTTTGCTTTCGTCAACATCTCTTTTGCTGATACTAACATCTTTTTTTCCTCCATATCATCTTTTATCTTATCCGCAACGCTGGTCGCGTCTGATATCGTTTCCGACAATCCACGCAGTTTAAGATGCGGATGCTGTCAGGGCAACAGGGGATGCCCTTACTTTCTGTCGGAAACAGTATAACTCATTTTGCGGATAAATAAAATATCATTCGATAAATTTTTAACAATTTTGTCATTTTACACAGGTTTAGAATTAATTTCTACGCAATTCTATATATTTTTTTATTAATTCCACGGCCTTATCCACGCCTAAAACACCGGCATCCACGGAAAGATCATAGCTGGCGCAGGATGCCCAGTCCTTACCGGCATAGTAACCGTAGTAGCTCTCCCGCTTCTTATCCGTAGATGTGATCCGCTTTTGAGCTTCCTTCGGCGTCAGGTTATACAGACGGGTGATACGCTCGATGCGTTTCTCCAGAGGACTGCAGATAAAAATGCTGAGACAGTTGGCCTCTTCCCTTAATATATATTCGGCGCAGCGGCCAATGATCACGCAGGGGCCTTCCTTTGCAATATCCTTCACGACCTCAGCCTGTAAATTAAACAGACGGTCGCTGGACAGCGTGTTATCAAACGGGTTCATCGTTCCATTCATGGAGAATGTGTTCATCGCCAGGGCATAAAGAAAACTGTCCGTAGGCTTTTCATCCACCTTTTCAAAGTAGTCCTTGCGGATACCGCTTTTCTTGGAAGCCAGCTCCGGGATCTCCTGATCGTAAATTGGAATATCCAGCGCCTGGGCGATTTTTGTTCCGATTTCCTTTCCGCCGCTGCCGTACTGTCTGTTAATTGCTATAATAAGATTACCTGCCATAAAAAACTCCTCCCATCCGGTCAAATTCTTTCTTTCTCAATAGTATACCATAAATTTTCCATATTGGGTACACATTTTTTGTAACAGTTCAGAGGGGCCGAACTGTTACGCATATGGCCATTTAAAATCGCTTCGCGATGGGCCATATGCTCGTAAAATTAACGTTTTCGTACGAAACGGTTCCATTGGAGCAATTGCTCAATCCACCCGGATCATATCATCCATATTTTCATGGAGCTGGTTCAGGTATTCCACCATTTCATCGTGCAGCTCGGGATTTCTTAAGGCAAATTCCACATTGGCCTGTAAAAAGCCGATTTTAGAACCCACATCGTAGCGTTTTCCAACAAAATCGTAAGCGTACATGGCGCAGTCCTTGGACTGGCGGCGCAGAGCGTCGGTAAGCTGGATCTCGCCGCCGGCTCCGGCATCCTGGGTTCTCAGGTAATCGAAAATATCCGGTGTGAGTATATAACGGCCAAGAATGGCGATATTGGACGGCGCTTCCTCCTGCTTTGGCTTTTCCACCAGATCCCGGACTTTATAAACGCGGTCGTCGATCTTTTTACAATCGACAATGCCGTATTTATGGACAACGCTGTGATCCACATGCTGAACACCGAGCACGCAGGTGCGGTATTCATTATAAATATCGATCATCTGGCCAAGACAGGGCTTTTGCGCCTCGACCACATCGTCACCGAGCATTACGGCAAAGGGCTCATTGCCTATAAAATGACGGGCGGCCAGCACGGCATGACCAAGGCCCTTTGCCTCCTTCTGGCGCACATAATAAATATTGGCCATCTCGGAAATGTGGCGCACAAGATCAAGCATATCCTGCTTCTGCGCTTTTTCCAGCTCCATCTCCAGCTCCATGGATCGGTCAAAATGATCCTCGATGGGCTTTTTATTTCTTCCTGTAACAATGATAATATCGGTAATACCGGAGGCTACGGCTTCCTCCACAATATACTGGATCGTAGGCTTATCCACTATGGGAAGCATTTCCTTTGCCTGTGCTTTTGTTGCCGGTAAAAAACGTGTGCCCAGACCGGCGGCCGGAATGACTGCTTTTCTGATTTTCATACGCATCTCCTTCTCGTGTTTTATAAATAAATCATGCCTGTTAATGCAGGCTGAAATCCTTATCTTCCTTTGACTTCACCTTGATCTCGATGGAGCAGTCGGACATATGTGAATAATTGACCTCCAGGGCATAATCGATTTTTGTGTTGATGTTCAGATCATCTTCCTTTCTGGAGATTCCCAGAGTATTGATACCCACCAGAAGATTGCCAAATGGCGTCTGATAAAAGGTCATATTTTTTGTGTCCGGTTCAAATACCATATGGACACTGTTCTCTCCCTTTTTGATGACATCCACCCGGTTATCGGCGATCTTGATCGTATTTTTCGTCTGCTCCCCACTCTCGCCGGACGTTTCGTCAAACATTATGTAGTGCTTTCCATTTTTAAAATAATAGTTGCCCATTGTAATAACTTCCAGCGGCGTCTGGGCATCCACATCCATCTGAAGCCCGCTGATTGACACAATCACATCTTTTGTCATCTGTATTACCCTTTCTTAATAGCTTTGTAATCGTTTTCGAGGGGCCAAAATGTTACATAGCTTTTACAATGCTGTTCCATGAGCCGCCCCACATGGCCATCAGTATTCATCGATGGGTACAAGCCGGGTTTCCACCAGCTCTACCGGAAGGATGGAATTAGCAAAGGAGCTGAACTTCTCGGCGCCATCGCTGACAAAAAAGTGGTACTCCGGCGTGCCGGTATCCCGGTAGATCCCCTTATCCTGAAGCATCCGGCGCAGACTTATGGCCGTCTCATAGGCCGGATTGACCAGCGTCACCCCGCTGCCCATGATCTTCCCAATCGTATTGCGGATCAACGGATAGTGGGTGCAGCCAAGGATCAGTGTGTCAATGTCCATATCCTTCATCTGCTGTAAATATCTGGAGGCAATTTCCACGGTCACCGGGTCATTTAAAAGCCCCTCCTCCACAAGCGGTACAAAGAGCGGGCAGGCTTTGCCAATAACGGTAAGCTGCGGTTCATGCTCATGGAGAACCTCCGTGTAAATGCCGCTGTTGACGGTACCCTCGGTGCCCAGCACGCCGATCCTGCCGTTGACCGTGGCGTTGGCCGCCACATAAGCGCCGGGCCGCACCACACCGATAATGGGCACATCCACCTCCGGCGCCACCGCGTCGAGGGCGTAAGCACTGGCCGTATTGCAGGCCACAACGATGGCCTTGACTTCCTTTGTTTTTAAAAAATGTATGATCTGTCTTGTAAATCCGATAATCGTTTTCTGTGACTTGCTGCCGTAGGGCACCCGGGCCGTATCTCCGAAATAAATGACATTTTCCGAAGGAAGCTGCCGTATAATCTCACGGACAACCGTCAGGCCGCCCACACCGGAGTCAAATACACCGATTGGAGCATCTTTTAACACGACGGTTCCTCCTTATGCTTTGTAGCGGTCAAAGGCCTGGGCGATCAGACGGTCGATCAGCTCTGTCTTTGCAACGCCCTGATCCTCCCAAAGCATGGGATACATACTGATACCGGTAAATCCCGGCAAAGTATTGATCTCGTTAAATATGACGCGATTTGTATCCTTCTCCAGGAAAAAGTCCACTCTGGCCAGACCATAGCCATCCACAGCGCGGAAAATGCGCACGGCATCGTCGCGCACCTCCTCCAATATCCCTTCCGGAAATACCGGCCGGATATCGGTGCGGGATTCTTCATTATAATACTTCGCCTCAAATGTATAGAAGGCATCGGCCGCCAGCACCTCGCCCACGTTGGACGCCTTTGGATCGTAACCGCCTAAAACGGCGCACTCGATCTCCCGGCCAATGATCGTCTCCTCTACGAGGATTTTTGTGTCATGCTTTATAGCCTCTAAAAGCGCGTCTTTAAGTGAGTCAGCATCGACCGCTTTATTGACGCCCTTGGAGGAACCGGCCTTGGATGGCTTCACAAAAACAGGGTAGGAAAGCTTCGCCTCCACCTTCTTGACACAGCCGTCCAGATCCTTCATATCCAGGTGAGTGATAGCCACATAATCGGCCTGGCGGATGCCCAGCGTATCCACAATGATTTTTGTATAGACTTTATCCATCGACACCGCCGAGGCCAGCACGCCGCAGCCCACATAAGGTATTTTCGACAATTCAAACAGGCCCTGGACGGTTCCGTCCTCGCCATACATTCCGTGGAGAATGGGAAATACCACATCCACCTCACACTTTTTAAACCGTTCTCCATCCATAATGAGCACAGCGCGCTCCGTGGCATCCGGACTTAAAATAGCCTGTGTGGTGCCACTTCTCCACGTATTGTTTTTAATGGCATCCACGTCCGGTACGCTAAGCCAGCGGCCCTCCTGTGTGATGCCGATAATAAGTACATTATATTTTTCTTTATCCATTGCAGAGATGACATTGACTGCCGACATGCATGAAATCTCATGCTCTGAGGACTGTCCGCCAAATAATGCTGCAACCGTCAATTTCCTGTCCATTTATTCAAACCTCATCTTCTAAAGTTTTATATCCCTTTTATTCTACCGTAAATGGCGGGATTATTCAACCTTATTCCGAAAAAAGGTCCTCAAGGATTTCGCCCAGTTTAAACCGGATCTGAACATTTTCGCCTTCATAAAGTGACGCGTACGTCTCCGCATCCAGCTCACTTTCCAAAAGCGCTTCAGAATCTGACGGCACATAGGCGGATACAGCGTCCGTAAAACAAAGATTGGGGAACAGGACACACCACCAGTTGCGCCCGGCTCCACTGCCGATATCCACAGTCAACGCCTCGTAGTAGCCTCTGGGAAAGGTCATTTCCCCATAAGTCTTTACAGGAAAATAACGAGTCCGTAAGGCGGCATGGACATTGTAGCTAAATCCCTGCTCTTTAATACATTGCCGGGCTACGTTTTCTATATTAGGAAGCTCCTGCCCGATCACGGCACGGCTGTCCTCCAGTGTCCGGCAATCGGTCATTTTATCCGATAAATAATTCACCACACGGTTTCTGACCGTGAGCTTTAGCTGCTGGTCCTCCAAAGAATTACTGTTGGCCACCACATGAAAGCGGAGTATCTTTTCCGACAGCTCCTGCTGATAATTTTTTTCAGGAACAAATAATAGTAACGACAGACTGGATAACAGACAAATTAAAATGCCCAACCGCTTCATAAAAAGGCGCCTCCCTGTAATATTAATTCATTAAGCTTTACAGGAAGTATATCCATATTTTTCCAAATCAAACCAGATTCTGTATAAGCCTTTGGTTTATCATTTGTAAGCTTCACTCTCGCTATAAGCTTTACTCATCTACCGGACGCATCTTTCGTAAGATGGTAACCCACCACGTCCTCGACCGTTTTAATAACGGGTACATCCTTTCCTTTGGAGATCACTGCAATCTCCTTTTTTTCTTCGGGCAGACTCATACCAATGATCAGATCCCCCACCGTCAACTGATATTCTTTGGAATTATTTTCAAACATCTGTCTCAGATAAATACCGATGGAACCGTTCACATCCTCGTCCAGGCCCACGATATCCTTCGCCGAGTCATCGGCCATACACACGAGCACAGTGCGGGTGAACTCCTGATGATTTTTAATATAATCGAGAACCTCGGCCATGGCGTTGGAATCTCCGATCATATCCCGGCCAAACACGATCATCTGGAGCTGGCCGAAATCCAGCCGCTTATTGGCCTGTTTTGCATAAGCTTCGGCCGCCGCGTCCATATCCCTGCCTTCCAATGTGGATACCGGATAGTGAATGTTGTCGCCATCGCCGGTGAGCGCTTTCAGGTCCGGAAAGCCGTAGCTGATCTCAAGACCATCGTCGGTTTTGTCAATACCAAGGCACATTACATAATTCCGGTCCTCGATCTGCACCGCACGGCTGCAGCCGCCGAGAAGTCCGCAAACGAGCACAAACGGTACAAGCAGACCTAACGTCTTGGCCGCGCGGCCGGCCGCTTTTTTGCCGCGGCTCTGGTCGCCTGCTTTTGCCCCACCCCGTATCCAGTGTACGAAACGCAGAAATAACGGCAGCAAAATACTTAAAGGCATGTAGACAAAGATCATAAATGTGATATACAGAGCCGTCGCGTTTTGAAGATGGATGCCGAGAAAACAGGCAAATACAAAAGCCGCCGGAAATACGATCATCCACGCCTTCCGATATCGTGGAAAAACCGCTTTCAGGCTTTCCGAACCATAGTTCATGCAGCCGCTGATGAGTATAAATATCCCGGCCATCCAAAATGCCAGCATTAAGCCGTCCTGCCTGGATAAAAAGCCCCCGGGGAACCGGACGATCTGCATAAGAATCACCGCAGGCCAGTTCTCCCCGTTCATCCCTTCAATTGAAAACACACCGATACAGGTGATCAGGATGAGGATGCACAGCAATGTGGGCCACAAAATACTCATAAGCACACCCCGACGCGCTTTTTGCGTCCGCCGCACATTGGGCCGCAAAAACAGCAGCCATTCGATAGTGGAAAAAAGCGAAAAGGTGACCACAGCCGCCCATAAAAAACCAGGCCATCCCCCGCCGCCGGCTGCCATATTTCCGCCATCTAAAAGCTCTATGGGCCAGAGCCGGTCCAACTGGATCTGGGGCAAAGCCAGCACGATTATAAGAACTACGGGGATGATGATAAAATAAACAAGCATCTCCCCCAGACGCGCCCGGGTTTCCACACCCTTTGATGTACAGTAGGCACAGACAGCAAGCAGGGCCACGCCCAGAATAACTCTGGGAATGTCGGTGAGAAATGTATGATTGACGATCTGGGAAAAAACACCCAGCAGCAGCGCCGCGCTTATAAAATATTTCAGCGCGTAGATGGACAAATACACCTTCCCGCCCCATTTCCCCAGCGTCTGTGTACAAAATTGTGTATAGTTGTCCTTGCAGCAGCGGCCGGTATTCAATAAAAACAGGGCAAATATCCCGGCAGCCACAGCTCCCAGGGCAATGGAAAAAATCCCGGCCCTGCCGGTCAGCCGCCCCACTGCCGCCGGCAGGATCAGACTTGTTCCTGCAAACAGATCCAGCACGAGAAGCCGCCGCATCTGACGCACGGATACGATATGATTTTTGGCAAACATCGTTTATCCTTCCTTTTCTTTATTTGAATTACCGGATTTATCCGCAGGCATGACAAGACGCCTCCGGGCGCCGGGCCGTGTAAATACCGGACGTTTTTTCATACTCCGAAGTGGGCGGCGCAAAAACCCGTCCTTTCGGTCACTGCCGCCATTGACCTCCGCGGAAGTAAACGGCATCATATAAGGTACGCCGAAGCTTTCCAGTGATGCCAGGTGGATGAGCAGTGTCAAAACGCCCAGAACGAATCCGAAAATCCCCAGAAACATACTTAAAAATATAAGATAAAATTTCACAAGCCGAAAGGCCGTGGCAAAGCCCTCCGTGGGAATGGTAAATGCGGAAAGTGCGGTCAGTGCCACAACGATCACCACAATCGGGCTAACGATATTGGCCTCCACCGCCGCCTGACCGATGATCAGGCCGCCCACGATACCGAGCGTTCCGCCCATGGGGCCGGGGAGCCTTATTCCAGCCTCCCGCAGCAGTTCAAACGCCAGCTCCATCAGCAGCACCTCCACCGCCAGCGGAAACGGCACGCCCTGGCGGGAAGCCGCAAAGGACAAGGCCAGGCTTGTGGGAAACACCTCCGGATGAAAGGAGGCGATGGCAATGTAGAGCCCAGGCAGGGAAAATGCCAGGATGGACGCGATATACCGCAGTATCCGGGTAAAGCAGGCGATATCCCAGCGATTATAATAGTCGTCGGCCGCCTGGTAAAAGCAGCCTGCCACGGCCGGGAGTATGAGCACTTCCGGCGAATTATCGGCTACGACCACGATCCGGCCCTCTAAAAGTGCCGATGACGCCTTGTCCGGCCGCTCCGTAGACTGAAATTGCGGAAATGGCGAATACCATTCCTTTTCTAAAAGCTGCTCAAGGCTCCCGCTGTCGAATATCCCATCGATTTCAAAGCTATCCAGACGCCGCTGCAGTTCATCAAGGATGTCCGTCTGCACAAGATCATCCATATACATAATGGATATATCCGTTTTTGTCCGCACGCCTTTGACACACTGGACAGATTTAAGCCTTGTATCCCGTATCCGGCGGCGTATGAGCACCGTATTGACGCGCATCGACTCTGTAAAGCTGTCCTTTGGCCCGTGAATGGCCACCTCCGACTCCGCCGACTGGACGCCCCGGTTGGGATAGCCCTTGCTGTCCAGCACAAGTACCTGCGTGGCGCCGTCCACAAAAATCAGCGTATCTCCGGACATCATGCTTTTCAGTGCGGAAAAGTAATCGTCATCCGCCTTTACATCTGCGGTGGTCATCCCGTAATCCCGGATAAATTCCAGAGGCTTTTCCTTTGGCACATCCCCAAGGGAGTACATCAGCATTTTTAAAATATCCGTTTCGACCAGTTCGCGGTTGATCATCGAATCCATATAAACCATATAAATGGGATAATGGTTTTTGCCGATAAACAGCTCCTTCATAACCACATCCGCACAGTCTTTAAAATCCGCCTCCACACGCGCTTTAATCGCAGAAAGCTGCGGCGCGATCCGGCTGCCTTTACTCTCATCCATAATCTCACATCCCGTTCTCTAATATCGTTGCCGCGCACCCGGTTTGGCGCTGCTCCACCGGGTCGCGGCAGTCGCCAGGCTGGTGAGCCAGCTCCCGAGTCTGGCTCGTTGCTTCTCTCACCCGGTTCCGCTTCGCTCCACCGGGTCGCGGCAGTCGCCAAACTGGTGAGCCAGCTCCCCAGCTTGGCTCGTTGCTTCGCGCACAAAAGGCTGTCACTTTTTAGGTGACAGCCTTTAATAGTTACAGCATATGCATTATTTTTATAAAATATGCGCGGCCGGTTTATTTCTGCGCCGCTGCGATCAAACGGATGACGGATATTTCCTGATTATAAATATGCTCCTTGATGATCGCCACTGCGCTCGTTGTATCCTTGCGCCAGATGGCGTCCACCAACTGCTGATGCTCCTGAAGCAGCCGCGCATGGCTGGAAAAGTCCTTCAAATATTCCAGACGGTAGCGGTACATCTGCTCCCTCAGGTTATTTAAAATCTGCACAAGACGGGCATTTTGCGTGGATGCAAAGATGACATCGTGGAAATCCACGTCCCTTCCGGCGATCTCCGTCACATCCTTGCCGCCCAGCGCCCGCTCGAATGCTTTCAGCGCTTTTTTAAGATTTTCAAACTGGGCTTCGTCCATGCGCTCGCAGGCCAGCTCCGTGGCCAGCACCTCCAGCGATGTTCGCACCTCCAGCACATCCTTTAAATCCTTTTCCGTAATACTGGCGACCTGAGCTCCCCGGCGGGGAATCATCACCACAAGGCCCTCCAGCTCCAGCTTCCGTATAGCCTCGCGTATGGGGGTGCGGCTCACGCCCAGACGGTTCGCCAGGGCGATCTCCATAAGCCGCTCTCCCGGCTCCAGATCACCTCTTAAAATCGCTTCCCTCAATGTATTAAAAACCACATCTCTCAATGGCAGATATTCATTTACACTCATTGTAAATTCTTTCATTTGTATATTACCTCCGAAACAGTTCAGGGTATCTAAACTGTTAGATTACCGCAGCAGTTCACGTTCTGTGACTGTTTTACCTCCGGTTAAACGGTCTTACCAGAAATACCTGACGGGCCGACGTGCTCTCCTTTATGGCCTCACAGGCCTCCTTTGCTTTATCCTCGTCATCATAGATTCCAAACACAGTTGGGCCGCTTCCGCTCATCAGGGCATTGACCGCGCCGTGCTCCTTCATAAATGTTTTTATCGTCTCGATTTCCGGGTGATGGACAATGGTCACTGTCTCAAGGACATTTTCCAGCCTGCTGCACATACCATATAAATCACCGTCCTTTATGGCCGCCACGATCCCATCGATATCCGGATGCCGCCCAATATTTTCCAAATGAAGATTTTCGTAGACAAATTTGGTGGACACGCTCACCGGCGGCCGGGCGATCAGTATGTGGCAGTCCGGCATCCCCGGCAGCGGCGTGAGCACCTCACCGATCCCTTCCGAGAGCGCTGTGCCGCGCATAAGACAGTAGGGAACGTCGGCCCCCAGCTTCACCCCCAGCTCCATGAGCTGATCGCGCGTCAGCTTCAAATCAAAAAGCCGGTTCATGCCGTAGAGCACCGCCGCACCGTCCGTACTGCCGCCGGCCATCCCCGCCGCCACCGGAATATGCTTCTCCAGATCAATGGCAACGCCCTTCTGGATCGGGTACCGCTCCATCAGCATGGCCGCCGCCTTATATACGATATTATTCTCATTCACCGGCAAAAATGAAAGGTTGCTGGTCACCCGGATACCCGGTGTGTCCTCCGCAGTGATACGTACCTTGTCGTAAAGATTTACCGTCTGCATAACCATCTTCACTTCGTGATAACCGTCCGGCCTGCGGCGCACAACATCCAGGCCCAGATTGATCTTGCCCATTGCCTTTAACTGTATACTGTTCATATCGCTTTCTCCTTTGTCGGTTCATCCGCACCGGGATTGCCCGGAGTTCAAAAATTGCTGCCATGTGTTAAGCAAAGCCTCATAACGCAGTGCCGGGCATTAACCGCCAAGCCCGTGAATCCCCGGCAGATTGTACGGATTACTGTTTCTTGTATACATTATACGATACAGCACAAAAAGATGCAAGCCTTGTTATTTTCACGACGACATCCGCCGCATGATCACCAGCTTTTGTCTGGGCTGTATTACTTCCTGCTCCAGAACATTAGTTGACATAATTTCTTCAATCGTCGTGTTAAAGTTCTTTGCCAATGTCCACAGCTCATCCCCGGGCTTTACGATATAGCCGATAATATTGGGCATACTTTCCATACGCTTCATATCCAGCGCTTCTTCTTTAATATCCTCGATCACATCCACTTTCATACGCTTAAATACGATCGCGGAAAGGACGAGGAGCATTTTTACTTCGATTTCCTCACTGTTCATCATAGTTGAGCTCACCTGCTCCAGCACCGGGGCGATCTCAAAAGTACACGACGGGTCGATTCCCGGAATTTCAATCTGACAGGAAAATGGCACCATCCCCTTGATGGCATTTACCGGCACCTTATCATCGGCAGCCACATAAAGAATCTGCACATAGATAACACCCTCGACTAAAATTCCCGAGTCGTTGATCTGTGTACGGTCGATCTTAATATGGCCGCCGGTCTGGCAGATCTGCAATATTTTTGACTGGTCGTTTTTAATTTTGATTCGCTGATGAAGCTTGGCATTGGACTGATTTTTCATAAGGATATTGTCCAGCACTACCGGGCGGCAGGCAGGCACAAGCTGGCGGTTTAATGCATAAACATCATTTAAAATCTCCACCTGCTCATCCTCATACACAGCCATTTCCAGCTCCAGGACCACTTCCACGCTCACATTTCTGGGTTCCATATCGGCGTCCTGGCGGACCTCGATCTCACTGTGGATGATCCGGGCGGTAATATGTCCGATCATTTCCTCCTTGGCTCCATGGCACTCCATATTTCCGGAAAATCCCACGGTCGTATTGAAAAACTGAAGGGGATTTTTCTCCTCCTCACTGGAATACATAACAAAAATGCCCACCTCGCCCCGGAGGCTTATTTTATCGTCCAAAAGCTTGATATCCAGATTATCCAGCATAGCGTCGTTCCATAGGATCTCCAAAATATTGGGCTTATTGGCCGGCACGGCGATCTCATCCTTGATGCGGAACGTATCTTTTTTATGGATATGTATCTGGCTCGTATCAATCCGGCGGCTGTTGGAGCATACATCGGCCGGCTCACTGACCTGCTGGGCCGCTTCCACCTCGCTGATACAACTGGCACTGAGCGTCAGGGAAATAATGGAACGGACACTCAATTTCCTGCTGTTGATCAGGCTCGTGCGCAGATCTTCCATATCCCAGGAAACTCTCACGTCATCGCCCTCGGCCACATTATCCATATTTACGATTTCCTCAAAATCAATGCTCCCGTCCATGTGATGAATCGGCCGGGCGTCATAGCTGCTCACATAGAGCACGGCAAATTCCAGCTTTCCGTGGACACTAACCTTGCCCTCCATCACACGGATGTCGGAAATTTTAATATCGCCGTTTTCTTCAATGATCTTGTCAATATCCGGGCGCACATCCGGAACATTGAAGTCGTCATCCAGGGTGATCTGTGTAAATGCACGTCCTTTAAACTGATTGGTCCGGATGCGCTTTTTTAATATTTCCATAAAAATATCCTCCTTGCATTTCTATCTAAAAGATATTCCGCAAAAGAGGATATTATGCATTATTCTTTTAAGATGCTCTTCCTTTACTATTCACGGCCGTCCGTTGACAGTAATGTTTCCCGCATTTCGGATTATCGGTTTAAATAGAGGCTGAAAAGCTCGGAAAAATCGTCTTTTTCACTCCAGAAATTCACGAAATCCTCAGTGGAGACGGTTCCAAAAGCAAAGCGGTCCACAAACTCTTTAATCGCCGTGTCAAAGGCTTCCCCGCCCATCTGCTGTTCCATCTGATAAATCAGGCTGGCACCCTTATCATAGATTTCACCATAACCCATAGGGTCGTCCTTTGCCCAATCGTACAGAGACTGATTAAGATCCGTGGTATCGGGCGCATAGCTCATGCCCGCCTTTGCACTTAATCCGGATAACGCCGCATACCTGTCCATGAACCGGTCCACTAAACGATATGTACTCTCATGCACAGATGTGGGCGGATATGCCTTTTCATAGAGGTATTCCGTATAGCGGCATAGGCCTTCATCTATCCATGGCTCAGTGATTTGATCATTTCCCACAATATTGTAAAACCATTGATGTGCTATCTCATGGCAAACTGCACTGTCAATCTGAAAGATATACGGAGCAGCTTCCTCGCTGTTGGACAGATCTACGCCGTAGTCAATCAAATGTTCCAGCGGCGGATCAGGCGACAGCATAACCAGTGTTGGATATTCCATACCGTTTACGCCGCCCGTAAGTCCGTTCATTACCAAGCTGAGCGTATTATATGGATATTTACCAAATTTTTCACCACACAAGTCCAGTGATTTTTTGGCCGAATCCATTACATGCTCAGCGGTTTGTGAAATCCCATCGTTATAGTATACGACAATGCTTACGCCATCATACGTCTCGCTGATCGTTTCATAAGAGGGGCTGGTACAAAATGCAAAATCACGTACATTTTCGGCATGATAAAGTCCGCTGCCCACTTCCAGTTCCTGGCCTGTTGCCGCCACGATATAGCCTTCCGGCACAATTATTTTCACGTCATAATCCCCTATGTCAGTAAAAAATGCATCACCGAGATCCACATAGGGCTGCTGCATCCAGCCGTCTGCTCCATACATGGCGGGGGTAACTATAAAGTTGCCAAGATTGAATACCTTATCCTGATAGCCAAAACGGTTCTGAATGTTAGGTATGCTCACATCATACTCCATTTGTATTTCCAGTTTTTCATCAATCTCTAGATTTGTCGGGAGCACAAGCTTATATACCGTCGATTGCACTTGCGTCATTTCGCATTTTTCACCGGCAACTAAAATATCTCCCATCTGAGTACCGCCGCCGTCATTTTTAAAAGCTTCAGGAATCAGATTGAAGTATATTTCTGAAAGTATTGTTCCTGTATTGTTATAATATATGAGATTTTGTGAAACTGTCAGCTTATGTTCGCTGTCATTAAGCGTGACGCAAAGTGAAAACACATTCACAGGCCGGGTATTGTCCGAAATTGCCACAGGCTCCGGGCCTGACTCAGACTCCATATCAGGCACAGGCTCCGTACTTGAAAAAGAAGTCTGTGCCTCGGTCGCGGGCAATGATATAACAGCCGGATCTGTTTCAGTCGATGTTCCCCCAGAGCATCCTGTCGTAAATAAAAATACAATAAAGGACATAATAATGAGTAGTTTTGGTTTCATAATTAAAGTTCTCCTTTTTAATTTGCAGTTCAAATCCCTGCGTTTCAAAGGAGAGTATACAATGCCCATGTTTCATACGTGTTGCCAATATGTTTCCGTCTTGTTTCCGTTATAATTACAATCTTATTCCGAAAAGGTGTAATCGTTCGTAACAGTTCAGACAGGACGGACGGTTATGGGAAAGTCACGGTTTTATCCATATTCTGAATTTTGATCACAATAAACGGATACGATGGCGCTTTAAGCTTCTCATCCTCCGATTCCGGGCCAAGCAGCGCCGTCTTGACACAGATAGTGTTTTCCGTATCATACACTTCCTTGACCTGGATACTGTAACCGCCAGTCTCCTGCTTCCCGTACCCGACGACAATATATTTGTAATTTCCGTCGCTGTACGTCATCTGGAATGGATTTTCCTTTTTCTCGTCAATAAGCTTTACGATATCCGGCTGGATATTTTCATTGGAAACAACAGTGAAATCCAGATCGGACAGCTTGGCCTCTTCCCCGCTGATCTTATCACAGCCATTGAGCAGAAAAAGGCAAAAAAGCAGCATGGGTAAAAGGGTACACAGCTTCTTTAATTTCATGGTTTGCGGCCTCCGGATGGGTTATTACTTGTTTAATTATAGCTATGTCCACAAAACCTGAAATATGCCTGCGATTCGTAACAATTCAGAAGGTCCGAAAGCCAAACTGGCACCTGCCCGGCCAACGATCCAAGTCAGCTTCGGGCAAGTGCCAGCGACAAATCAGCGAAATCTCCGCGAATTAAAGCATCGCATTGATCATATCCAGCACAGCCTTCCCAAGCGCTTCCGATTTTGCATCGGCATCCGCCAGCGAAGCGCCCTTAATCCCATAATAGAATTTGATTTTGGGCTCCGTACCGGAAGGACGCACGCAAAGCCATGCGTCATCATTTAAATCATAATAAAGAACATTGGAGGACGGAAGACCCGTAGGCGTCACTGCCTTTGTAGCCATGTCCACGATCTCGTCCTTCTTGTAATCTCTTGCGGAAAGCACCTGATAGCCGCCCACCTCGACCGGCGGATTGCTGCGCAGTGTTTCCATAATGGACTGGATCTTTGCCAGCCCCTCAATACCGGATAAACCGATGGCTTTCACATCATCCTTATAATAGCCGTACTTCTCATACATATCGATCATGGCATCCCAAAGGGTCTTGCCCTGTGTCTTATAGTAGGCGGCAGCCTCACACAGCGCCATGGTAGCCACGATGGCGTCCTTATCTCTGGCATGGGTTCCGATCAGGCAGCCGTAGCTTTCCTCGAAACCAAACAGGTATGTACCCTTGCCGCTGGTCTCAAATCCGAGGATCTGCTGTCCGATGTACTTAAAGCCGGTAAGGCATTCGATCAGGCGGATATTATAGCCTCTGGCAATGGCGTCGGCCATATTGGTCGTCACGATAGTCTTAATGAGCGCGCCGTCCTCAGGAAGTCCTTTCTGCGCTTTCCACTGGCTGATCGTGTACTCGGCCAGCAGACATCCGGACATATTTCCAGTGAGGCAGTGATACTCGCCGTCTTTATCCTTGACGCGCACGCCAAGACGGTCCGCATCCGGGTCGGTGGCCAGTACCAGATCCGCATCCAGCTTTTTGGCCATCTCAAGACCGAGAACAAAGGCTTCGTCCGATTCCGGATTCGGATAGCTTACCGTAGGAAATTCGCCATCAGGCAGTTCCTGTTCCGGAACGACATAGACGTTATTAAAGCCGATTTCTTTAAGTATACGGCGGGCCGGAATGTTTCCAGTTCCGTGAAGCGGGGTATAGACGATCTTAATGCTGTCGCCCACTTCCTTAATACTGTCCATATGCTTTACCTGCTTTTTAAGCTCGGCAATGTATTTGTCGTCCACATCCTGTCCAATGGTCACATAAAGGCCTGCGGCAATGGCAGCGTCCTTGTCCATGGTCAGCACGTTATTATAATCTGTGACGGCCTTTACTTCATCCATGATACCGGAATCGTGGGGCGGTGTGATCTGCGCGCCATCCTCCCAGTAAACCTTGTAGCCGTTATATTCCGGAGGATTGTGGCTGGCCGTAATGTTGATACCGGCGATACAGCCAAGGCTGCGCACAGCAAAGGATAATTCCGGCGTCGGTCTTAAAGACTCAAAACGGTACGCCTTAATGCCATTGGCAGCCAGACATAAAGCGGCTTCCTCGGAAAATTCCGGTGACATGCGGCGGGAGTCATAGGCAATGGCCACGCCCTTGTTCTCTCCGCCCTGCTTTTTAATATAGTTGGCAAGGCCCTGGGTCGTCTTGCGGACAACATATATATTCATACGGTTGATACCTGCGCCGATAATACCGCGCAGACCGGCGGTGCCAAATTCAAGATCCATATAGAAACGTTCTTTTATCTCATTATCATTATCTTTGATACTTAAAAGCTCGGCCTTCGTGGCATCGTCAAAATAAGGGTTTGAAAGCCAGTCTTCATAAATCTGTTTGTAGTCCATTGGAATCTACCTCCTGTGTTCTTCAATTGGGTTAAAATTACAATTCCTATTATAATACATTTGGCTGGAAAAATAAAGTAAAATTTAACTATAATTAACATTATTTTTGATTTTTCTTTGTCTTTTTTGTGCATTTTTGTCACTCTTTCGACAAACTTTTCAGAAGCCGGCCGGCGTGTGATCATTCACGTCCGCAGCCCGCATCTGGCACATCATATAGCCGTAAAACTTATCCAAAAACTGCTGCCGGGCTCCGGCACTGGCCGCAAAGGCCTCCAGCTTTTCCTGATTGCGGGCGGATGTCCAGCTTTTGCGCGTATTATAATAATGATTGGCGATCTTCCAGAACTTTTCGGGAAACAGCATCAGGATGTACAGATATTCCTTTTCACCGGCAGTCATGGGCCGCTCACTGTCATAAGCGTATATTATATCCATTCCCAGGTGGATATCCCAACGATTTTTTTCCATCACCTTGCGCAGAAACTGGTAAAGATCATTGATCTGGATATTCACGTTCATCTTGTCAAAATTGACCGTGGCCATATTGGGAAGCTTTCCGGAGGCTGTGTAGCTGGCAGGAAGACCTGAATTTCCCCGCATAAGAATCACATTGTGATGATTGTAATCGCCGTGGCAGAGTGTCTTCTCCTCGCCGGCCTCCCGGAGCAGGTCGTCATAGGCGGCATTTTCGGCCAGCGCATTGACCGCTGCCTGGGCCTGGACAAAAAATTCATCGTAATAGTCCAGATACATTGTTTCAAATTTATTTTTCTGCTTGCGGCTGCGCATATAATTTTTAATGGATTTCATTTCCCGGCAGTGCTTTTCAAAAACAACCTTCATGCCGCCATAAAAATAACTGCCAATCCCTTCCCCGGAAAGATTCACATGGCGCATGACCTTGTGCAGCCTTGCCAGATTCACAGAGGTCGCCAGCAGGTCCTCCCTGGATTTCATATCGCACTCCCGGCCCTCGTACCAGTCCTTCACCACAAAGCTTTTATCATAGCGGTTTTTAGATAACAGCTCCCCCTCCCTGTTCACGGTAATCTGGTCGATATTCATATAGCCGCGGTCACGGATCATATATTTCGCCATAGATTCAAATACAAGGCGGTTCGGCGAGAGCGGATACTCCCGCACGAGCTTGAGCCCCTGGCTGGTCTCGCAGATAAACGCCCCTCTGCCCCGGTATGCATTGGTCACCTCAAAAGAATACTGATCCAAAACTTCTTTAATTTTTTCGTCCACAAAAAATCCCTCCATACTTAGAACCAGAGCTTGTTTGAAAATCGCTTTCTGTCTAACATATGAAGGGATGTTTTTAATTATTCCTGGTATCAGTTCAGAGGAACCGAACGGATACTACTTCTGTTCAGCCAGCCATTCGTTTAGCTGGGTCTGGGCGGTTTCGACCATCTTGTCGATGCCCGCACCTTTTAATTTCTCATTAAATGCCGGTAATTCAGTTTCAATATCAAGGATACCGCTGCCGAGACCTTTAATATATTCGTTATAAACATTCGTTACTGCTGTAATCTCATTTTCAAGTCCGGTGGAATTGGTTGTAAAGCCCAGCAGGGAGGAAATCTCAGGATTTTCATTATCCTTTGCGGAAATTTCCCGCGTCTTTGGATCAGAGCCTGTCCACAGACCGGCCAGATACTGATTGCCAATCTCCCAGCTCATGTTGATAAAATAACCGCTGTTATTCATATCCATACCTTCCGGGAAGGTGTATACGCCATCGTCCTGAACAATATAATGGACATCCTTAATACCATAGTTGAGCAGGTCGATGATCTCTTTATTGGAATACATTAAGTTGAGGAACTTCATGGCATCTTCCGGTTCCTTGCTCGTTACCGGAATGGTCCAGTTAATGGTATTTACGGTGGATGTGGTTACCGGAGCGCTGGCTACCTTAACAACTGTCATATCATAACCGCTCTGGGAAACCGTATCCATGAATGTGGAATTTTCTGCAGCGAAGAAATAGGCAAAGGCCACATTATTTGCTACAAACATATAGTTATTGTCCTGGGTCGTGGCAGCATCCTTATACACATAACCGTTAAGGTACCAGTCACGGACAACCTGTAAGGCATCTTTATATTCCTGAGTCTCATATAAATTGACAACCTTCGTCGGATCGTCTGTAAAGGCAACAATGTATTCATTGATCAGACGGTCATAGGTTTTGGCTTCTGAAAATTCACCGGAAACAAGTACGGGCATAAATGTGGTTACACTTCCCGAGCTGCCGGATGGAGCCATCGGTACAAGGTCCGTCTGTTCCTTGACAGCCGCAAGGATTTCGGTCAATTCACTCATGGATTTTAAGTTCTGGCCCTGCTCAAGCATCCCGATCTGTTCCAGAATATCGGTACGCATAGCCACGTACATATTGCTGACCATGTCCTTATTTACCGGAACCGCGTAGGTCTGACCGTCCAGACTGGTCGTCTCCATATAATCCTCTCTCATAAGCTTAAGGATATCCTGACCGTATTCTGCCAGCAGATCATCCAATGGCAGCAACTGTTTTTGAGATGTCATGGCCGCAAAGGTCGTCGGCCCGAAGAAAAATGTGGGCGCCAGATCCAACTGCTCATTGGAGGAAACCATAAGATTGATCTGCTCATTATAGGTTCCGGCCTGTATAGGCCGCAGATCTACTTCCACATGGATTAAATCACGGGTGATTTCATTAATGGCCTCGGCAACCTTATCTTTCTCCGATGTGGCACTGCCATTACAATAATAAGCAATGACAATTTCAGAAATATCCTCGTCTTCTCCGTCCTCCGGAGCGGCTGTGGTGGCAGCAGCGTCCGTTTCACCGGTGTCATCACCAGAATCCGCCGCCTGAGTTGCGTCTTTTTTGGCCTCTGTGGTTTTTGGCGCACTCCCCTCGGAGTTCCCGCAGGCAGCCAGGGATAGGAGCATCACTGCGGATAAAATCAGGACTAACATCTTTTTCATCATAATAAAAATACCTCCTTTTTGCTATGAGCACTTAGCGCCTGTATTTTAGGCGCTTACGTGCGATGCATAAAAAATTGTTGGCGGGTGACTTTTAGCCGCCTACTATTTTTTAAGATAAGTTGTCATGGATTTCCAAAGGAAATCACTGACCGGACCGCGCATCCGCGCGATTCCTGTTATGCTTGTATCTTATCATAAAACATATCAAAAGAAGGTGTATAATCCTGTCATAACCTTTGTAAAAAATCGCTGTAACTTTTTCGCACCCTGCCTGGCGGTGAATCGCGGCAGTGGCTGCAAAGGTAAAACAGCTCCTCTATGTAACTCGTTGCTTCACTGTGCCGGGTCGCGGTGGTCGCCAAACGGATGCGCAAGTGCCCCAGTTTGTCTCGTCGCTTCGCGCAAAAAAATCCCAGAAACACAAAATGTGTTCCTGGGATTATATATAGTGCATATGCATTACTCTTTTACAGGAGCCAGATACCTTTTTCCTCGCAGGCTTCCACAATACCATCCGGCCAGAAGGAGGACTGGACCTCGCCCACGTGTGCCTTGCGCAGAAAGAACATACATATTCTTGACTGGCCGATGCCGCCGCCGATCGTATACGGAAGCTCTCCGGCCAACAGCGATTTCTGGAAGGGCAGGTTGACACGGTCCATACAATTGCGGGTCTCCAGTTGGCGAAGCAGTGTCTCCTCATCCACGCGGATACCCATGGAGGAAAGCTCCAGGGCGATATCAAGCACCGGATAATAGACAAGGATGTCGCCATTTAAAGACCAGTCGTCATAGTCGGGTGCACGTCCGTCGTGAGGCTTTCCGGAAGCCAGACTGCCGCCGATCTGCATAAGGAATACAGCGCCCTTTTGCTTTGCGATGGCGTATTCTCTTTCCTTTGGCGTCTTATCCGGATACATGTCCTCAAGCTCCTGAGCAGTGAGGAAATAAATTTCCGGCGGGAGTATCGGTTTTATGTAGCCATATTTCTCAGACATATAGCTTTCTGTATAACGCAGAGCATCATAAACACGGCGCACAGTCTCCTTTAACGTATCGAAATTGCGCTCCTCTTTGGAAATGATCTTTTCCCAGTCCCACTGATCCACAAAGATCGAGTGCAGATTATCCGTGTCCTCATCCCGTCGGATGGCGTTCATATCTGTATACAGACCCTCGCCCTTATGGAAGCCATAGCGCTTGAGAGCCATACGTTTCCATTTGGCCAGGGAATGGACGATTTCAACCTCATGGTCGGCCTGCTCCTTGATTCCAAAACGTACCGGGCGCTCTACACCATTGAGCGTATCGTTAAGTCCGCTTTCCGGCGCGACAAATAAGGGCGCGGAGACACGGGTCAGATTCAACTGATTGGCGAGCTCGCGTTCAAAATAATCTTTTACATATTTTATGGCAATTTCTGTTTCCCGAATATCCAGGTGAGAAACATATCCTTCCGGAATGACTAGGTTCTCCATGGGTTTGGCCTCCTGTTTATATATTACAGACGTCTTGAATACTTTCAAACATTGCTGTTCACTGGAGGGCCAGTAAACAGTAACCTTCAAACCTCTGCTCTTTTTATCTTATGCGGTACTTCGTGTCACATGCTTTAATTAACAGTGGATTTTTAATAAATGTCATATTATCACGTTAAAGCGCTCTATGTCAACCCATTTCTGCATTTTTGTTCCTATAATCCTTCACTTTCTAACGTTTACTGTTGAACGGTTTCGGGCATCACCCCATAAAAGTCCGTCAGCGATTTATCCTTATCAAACAGATGATAATACTGCAGTGCCTGATATTGTTCCAAAATATCCGAATATGGATTGTCCGATGTATTGTAATAATTGCCCTCGCTGTCAATATAGACATTACCGGTGATCACCGGGAGCTTTTCGTACAATTCCGAAAGGAATTTCTGGTATCCGGTCTTTTCCAGTCCGGCCACATCCATCAGCAGAGTGCTGAGATAATTGACACTGATCCGGTCGATCTCCTTCTCCTCGATATCGTAGTTGGCCCAAATGACAAAGGGCACAATATAGCGGTTCTGCTGGTTTTCCAGCGATGTGTCATTGCTCTTGCCATTGAGAGCCAGCACCGGAGAGGCGATGATATCCGCCGGCTGATGATCTCCGAACATAACGATCACAGTCTTTTCATCCTGGTTTTTAAAATACTCCACCATTGATTCAAATGCCGCGTCCGATTCCCGGATCAGAGACAGATAAAGCTCTGTATAATGCTGGACCTTTGCGCTGGAGGCGTTAAATTCCAGCTTTATGTTGGGGATAAAGTTGTCAAAATCCTCATAGTAGCCGCCATGGTTTTGCATGGTCACCTCAAAGGCAAACAGGCGGTCGTTATTGTCCTTCTGCTCATACAGGTCAATAATCTGATCAAAGGCGCTGCGGTCGGATACATATTTTCGCAAAATATCCTTATGTTTAAAGTCATAGATGAAATATGTTTCGTCAAACCCAAAGTAGGGATAAACTTCATCCCGGTCCCAGCCGGAGGCATAGTAAGGATGCAGCCCCGCGGTTTTATACCCAAGCGAGCCAAGATAGGATGTCAATGTGGGCATTTCCCGGTTCACATACTGCTGGTAGGCCACACTTCCCTGGGGTAAAAAGGCCATGGAATGTCCGGTGAGAAACTCAAATTCCGTGTTTGCTGTGTTACCACCCTTGACCGATACAAAAAGATTTCCTTTCACTGTATCCTCTGTCAGATTATGTATAAATGGCATATAATCCTCATTTGTCTGAAAATCTCCCAGCACCGACAGGTCACTGAATGCTTCATTCATTATGACGATAATATTCGGCTTATCCGCCACACTGCCAGCAGAATTGCCATTTTCCTGGTCCGAATCCGGCTGGTCCACAGCATCGGATGCTTCGTAAGGCTCCATGATCGTTTCCACATTGGCCACCGAATAGCCAGATGGCTTTTTCATTTCGATATATTGCAGGTCGTATATGAAGCTCACGGCAAAGCCATTGGTTTTATACAAATAATTGGGGGTAAAAAGCGTCTCCTCCAGATTAAAAAAGCTTTTCACACTGTCCACCTGGAGCCCCCAGGTGAGCAGGACTACCAGTGCAGAGCAAACCACCGCGCCGGCCACACGGCCAATAATGTTTTTTACGTTAATTTTCGGAAGCCGAAGCTGTATTTTTGAGGCAATGACAATGACGAGCACAAAGGCCAATGCCACAACGAGCATACGAAATTCCACGGCAAAGTTGTAATTACTTGTCACACTCATGGCCGTGCGAAGCGACATCAGATCCCATGGCAGGATTGGCGAGGAACGGAAGCACACCGTATAATAATTGGCGATGCCCACGATCATAGGAAACAGTGTTCCGATGATCCCCGCTGCCTTAGCCCTTCCGGTGATAAAAAACAGCAGGGCAAATAATACATAATAAAAGCCGATATTTAAAAGCTGCAACGGCACTTCCATCATAAAAGCGTTATGGGAATAGGCTTCGATCAGATAGAAGCAGGCCGGCGGCAGGATCAGCATAGCCACAAGGCCCGGCACGCCCTTGAGCTTAAATTTCATATTTAACAACAGGCCAATGGCAGCGATCAGCCCCATACAGGCCCAAAAGGCAGGCCAGGAAAAGCCCTCCCCCACAACGTGATAAATATAAACACCGATGAGCGCTGCAATGATGCAGAAATTTATGTTCATTTTACGCCCGGGCTTTATAAAAATCTGTTTTATTTTATTCATTTCTCCACTCCGTTTCTCAGACATTGTGACAGTTCAGATAAGCTGAACTGTTACCAGACATTGACCCCTTTTCCGGAATGTATCTTCCGTGCACGGTCAATAATTTTATAATAGATTGGAAGCATATGCTTGTCCGGCTCACTGACATAGGACTCCAACGCATCTATGGGAAGCCAGCCGACACGGCTGTTTTCGTCAGGCTTAATCCGCAGCGGCGCTGACGTATCCGCTGTAAATCCATAGCAGACCGAAAGATGCAGGTGTGCATTCACCGGCGCCCCATGCTTTTCATGGGCCGGAACCGTAAGAATATCCAAAGATATGATCGACTCTGTAATGGGTGTCAATGTGTCGATTCCCGTCTCCTCCACGGCCTCACGGATGGCCACAGCCATAAGATCACAGTCGCCGTCGGCATGGCCGCCGCTCCAGGCCCACGACTTGTAAATATTGTGATATGCCATTAAAACCTTGGTCATGGATGCATCAAAAATCATCGATGAGGATGTCATGTGGGCAATGGCATTGCTCCGCAGCAAAACGTCCTTTTTATTGTTCCGGATAAAATTAACGATAATATCCTTTTCTAATTCTTCCCGGCGGGAGGATGGCGCAAAAGCCTCCACCTCTGCCAGAAGATCATCTATTTCTACCATATTTATAAAATCTCCCTGCCTGCGCATCAGCGCAGCTCCTATTATAATTTGTCGAGGATTCCTTTGGGAATCCTTGACCTGCTTGGCCATCAGGCCAATTCATATTATATCTTGTCACCAATTTCTGTTAAGAAATTGATGACCTACCTGCGCATCAGCGCAGCTCCTATTATAACATCCCTGCTCAAGGTTTCAAGAACCCGGAGGGAAAATTCAATAAAAAATCATACTTTATTTATAAATATCAGTGTTTTTTCCATTCATTGGCATAAGTGATCCCTGTATAAAAATAAAATAGAACGATGCTATTTCATATGGATACGCCGCCCATAACGGCAGATAGGAGATAAATTATGGAAGTGATCAAGGCTATAATTTTCGGAATTGTTGAAGGGCTCACGGAATGGCTGCCCATCAGCAGCACCGGACACATGATTTTACTGAATCAATGGCTGCATCTGGATACCAGCGAGGCTTTCTGGGAAATGTTCCTTGTCGTCATCCAGCTTGGGGCGATATTGGCCGTCATCGTCCTTTATTTTAAGGAAATGCTCCCCTTTTCCATCGGCCCGGCCGCACCCGGCGGTCGTTCCCAAAAGAAGGGCTTTCACTGGAGCAAAGATGCGCTTTTGCTATGGCTTAAAACCGCTGTGGCCGTACTCCCGGCTGTTATCGTGGCACTGCCCTTTGATGACCGGATCAACGACCTTTTTTATACGCCCCTGACCGTGGCCATGATGCTCATTGCCTACGGTATATTGTTTATACTTATTGAACATTGGAATAAAAATAAAGCCTTCGCAATAACTGATCTTTCACAGATTACATTTAAGATGGCGCTTTTTATCGGCATTTTTCAATTGCTGGCCTTAATTCCCGGCACCTCCCGTTCGGGCGCCACTATTATCGGCGCCATGCTCCTTGGCATTTCCCGGGAGGCTGGCACAAAATTTACCTTTTACCTGGCCGTACCTGTGATGTTTGGCGCAAGCCTGCTCAAGCTTGTAAAATATTTTCTCGCATCCCCCGGCTTACAGGTCGCTGCTGCCGCCCCAGATGCAGGCCAGCTTGTCTCCGGGGCTCGTTGCTTTACACAAAGCGAAGCAGCCATCCTCATATCCGGGATGGCTGCCGCATTTATCGTTTCCATTATCGCTATACGATTTTTAATGAATTACATCAAAAAACACAGCTTCACCGCGTTCGGTGTGTACCGCATTGCATTGGGAATCTGCGTTTTTATCTATTTTTATTTTGCACAATGATCAGCGGAAGTAAACTGTTGCAAGGAAAGTGCCGCCTTTTCTTTATATATTTCCTGAAAATCCGGGCTCTCACCCAGCCCCTTTAACAGGATCTCCACCTGAAAGCCGCCCTGCTCCAAAATCGATTTCCAGGAATCGTTGTCGTCACCGGCCATGTCATTTCGGGCATGGTCGCCGGCCACAAGCATAAAGGGCATCAGATAGACCTTGCGTATCTTTCTGCCGCGCATCTCGTCCATGACTTCCGCAAGTCTTGGCGGCGCTTCCACATTGGCCACAAACACCGCCCTTGTTTTTAACCGGTCCAGATAGTGCTGGAGGGCAAAATATGAGCTGTTGCTAAAGTGCTCAGTGCCGTGGCCCATTAAGAGCACCACCTCATCCCCGGCCGTTCCCGGCATCCAATGGCCCAGAGCCTCGGCAGCTCTCTCGTAGTCTGCATTTTCATAAAGCACCGGCTGACCCATAAGGATTTTAATCGCCGGATGCGCCTTAGCAAAATGCTGTACTTCGGCTTCCAGATCATGGTACTCCACACCGGCAAGAATATGTGTGGGCTGAACAAAAATCCGTGTATAACCGGCATCACTTAACATTTCAAGACATTGGGGAGGGGTAGGGATATGTATCCCGTTCACTTTTTCCAGCTTTCGTAAAATCATCCGCGAAGTAAAGGCCCGGTAAAAATCCCAGCCGTCAGCGGCGGATCTTATGGCCGACTCCACCGGCTCGATACAGCTTGCAATGGCCTCCGTATAACTGGTTCCAAAGCTGACCACCAGAAGTGCATTTTTATTTTCCATGAATATTCTCCTTCATCGTAACATACGCTGCTGCCGATACATCCTTCGTAACAGCCCGGCCCGTCTGAACTGTTACCATCGACAAACAGCAATCCACATTGATTTCTATATTAGCATATCCATGAGCTTTACTTCTATAAATAATATTCCCAGAATCCGTAACTTTTTTAGATGATCATTTTAAACAACAGACTCCCCCACGTCAGACCGCCGCCAAAGCCGGAAAGCACCAGATAATCTCCGTTTTGGACGCTGCCGCTGCGCATCAGTTCATCCAGGGCAATGGCAACGCTGGCCGCCGATGTATTGCCGTAACGATCCATATTTAAAATAAATTTATCCATAGACACCTTCAGGCGCCGGGCCACAGCCTCAACAATGCGGTAATTGGCCTGATGAAGGACAAAATGGTCAATATCCGCCACCGTTAGTCCAGCCTGGTCAAGAAGCTGGCCAATACTTTCCGGAACCCGCTTTACCGCAAATTTAAAAACCTCCTGCCCATCCATGTAAACGAATCTGGACAGGCTCTGTGCAGGTTCCAAAACGGGATGCTCCGAAAGCCACCGGGTTCTGAAAGGATTGGCAATATCCCGCTCATGCATGGTAAGTGTATGCCCCTTAGCTCCGTCCGTTCCCATCGCCGCGCCTAAAAAGCCCGGTATATCGCTGGCCCCCAGCACTGCCGCCCCGGCTCCGTCACCGAATAAAATACAGGTTTTCCGGTCACTCCAGTCGATGATCTTGGACAAAACCTCCGCTCCGATGACCAACGCCGTTTTGGCGGCGCCGCCACGGATATACATGGCCGCTGTATGGAGGGCAAAAACAAAACCCGAGCAGGCTGCCGACAGATCAAAACAGCAGGCATTCCACGCTCCCAGAGCCTTCTGTACGGCACAGGACGCATTGGGCAGCGGCTCGTCCGGCGTCAGTGTGGCGACAATGATCAAATCCAGAGACTCCGCTAAAATACCTGCGGATTCCAGCGCCCGCTGCGCCGCCCCCACACTGAGGGAGGTCAGCGTTTCCTCCGTTACAATACGGCGCTGGCATATTCCGGTCCGTGTACGGATCCATTCATCACTGGTATCCATCATCGCCGCCAGGTCGTCATTGGTTACAATCTTTTCCGGTACACAGGAGCCTGTGCCCAGTAATTTCACTTCCGACATTTATCTGATACGCGCCGTGAACACAAAATACGGCGCTTTCCTCCTAAATACTTTGATATTCAAAGTATATGTCACGCTGAATTATTTGTCAAGAGCGATCCTACCGAAGATATGGGTTTATTTACTATGAAAGTCATCCAGTGGGGATTGGGCTGCCAGGCACAATCATGTCCGTTTACTATATAACAGCTCAAAGGGACCGAACAGTTACGTTACTATTCATCAACCCCCTGCATGGCATAGTATCCTTCTTCACCGGTTCGCACCTTCACCGCATTCTCCACATCGTAAACAAAAATCTTGCCATCGCCGATATGCCCCGTATAAAGCACCTTCTTTACCGCATCAATCACTCTGCGCGGCGGCACCTTGGCCACCACAATATCCACCTGGATTTTGGGCAGAAGCTGCATCGTATTTACCGGTGCGCCACGGTAATATTCCATACGGCCCTTTTGCATACCGCAGCCCAGCACCTGAGTCACAGTCATGCCAGTAACACCAATATCATTCATGGCATCCTTTAGCGCTTCAAACCTGGACTGGCGTGTTATGATTACGATTTTCGTCAGCTGCGCCTTATCCATGCCGGCACGCTTTGCTGAATCGATCTGCACCGGAATCGCCATTTCCGGCGATACATGCACCTCCGGTGCACTGCCATCCAGCACATGGCTGCCGGATAGGTCCGCTGAGAATAAAGCACGCTCCTCTGCAAAATTGCCGACCGGCTCCTGCTGGCCGAAGAAACCGGCAGAACCTGATGTAACAAAATCGGCATAGGCGCTTTGCAGACCATGCTCTGCAGCATCCAGGCCGGAAATTTCTTCTGGCATTGAAACCCGAAGGCCAATGGTCTTTTTAAGCCCCCAAAACAGGAGCGTCATAGTCACTCCCACCCAAAGACCAACGGCCAATACGCCGATACACTGAATCCCAAGCTGGCCCCAGCTTCCTGTGGTGAACAGGCCGTTATTCCTGGCAAACAGGCCGCAGGCCAGAGCGCCGAAAAGTCCGTTGATGCCGTGCACACCCACGGCGCCCACCGGATCGTCCACTTTGAGAATCTTTTCCACAAACTCAATGCCAAACACAACAAGCACTCCGGCCGCAGCGCCGGTGATACATGCCGCCCACGGATCCATGACCGAGCAGCCGGCAGTAATCGCCACCAGCCCGGCCAACGCCCCGTTTAAGGTCATGGATACATCCGGCTTACCGTAGCGCACCCATGTAAGGATCATCGCCATCACCGCGGCAGCTGCCGCAGATGTATTCGTCGTTAAAAATACATTCGATACATCCAGCGCTTGAGCCGTTGTGGATAGGCCGTAACTGGAGGCTGGATTAAAGCCAAACCATCCAAACCATAAAATGAAAACGCCCAGAGCACCCAGTGTGATGTTATGCCCCGGTATTCCTCTGGGTTTGCCGTTTTTATCAAATTTGCCAACTCTTGGTCCTAAAAATTTTGCGCCTACAAGCGCCGCTATTCCCCCGACCATATGCACCAAAGCCGATCCGGCATAATCGATAAATCCAGTGGCATTTCCTATGGTCAGTGTAGACAGCCAACCGCCGCCCCACGCCCAGGAAGCACCAATGGGATACACGATGGCACTGAGCACTATCGAATAGATCAGATATGATTTAAACTGTGTCCGCTCCGCCATGGCGCCGGACACGATAGTCGCTGCCGTGGCACAGAACATGGTGTTAAAAATCACATGCGCCCACTTAGGAAGACTGCCTGCCGCATAATCCCCGGCAACAAACAGATCCAGACGGCCCAAAACGCCGCCTTCGCTCACGCCGTACATCAGTCCGTAACCGATAATCAAAAAAACAAGAGATCCACATGCAAAATCCATGAGGTTCTTCATTACGATATTTCCTGCATTCTTCGCCCGCGTAAACCCGGTTTCCACCATAGCAAAGCCTGCCTGCATAAAAAAGATCAATGCAGCACCCACAAGCACCCACAAGGTATCCAGCTGTATCGAAAAGTCCATATTGATTCCCTCCATTCAAAAATTTTCAAAGCCCGGTCACCGCAAAAACCACGGGAATGGTAAGCACGGACAAAAGTGT
This sequence comes from Lachnospiraceae bacterium, assembly GCA_902363555.1. Lineage (GTDB taxonomy): Bacteria > Bacillota > Clostridia > Lachnospirales > Lachnospiraceae > Catenibacillus. Next base: position 102,549 of record CABJAM010000007.1, read on the forward strand.
GGTCAGCGCCACCCCACGGGAAGCCAGCATATAATCGCCGCCATATTCCTGTGCCAGCATGGCGGTGAGTGATCCCACCGGCGTGGCCAGCACCACAAGCGTAACGCCAAGGAGCTGCGGCTGGGTCACAAACCGGCACACCAAAAACATTCCAGCCACAGGGATGAGCAGCAGGCGTATAGCAGCAAATAAAAGCAGCCGGACATCCAAAAGCAGCTTCGAAAGCTTCAGTCCTGCCAGTGACGCACCGATGATCATCATACTTACTGGCACGGTCATACCCGCCACACCTGTAATGGTATCGGTCAATACCGTTGGAAGGCGCAGCCCCCCAAAAAATAAAATCACCATGAGAATACAAGCTAAAACGCCATTATTGAGCACAGACCTCAAACGGAGCCTACTGCCCTTCCCATCCCTTTTCATAACGATAATACCGTAAGTATAAATAAGAAAATTAAAGGGAATGAGAAAAACAGATGCGTACAGCAACGCCGTACTGCCATAGACAGATAAGATAATGGGAAAGCCCATATAACCCATGTTGGAAAAAACAGTCATCACTTTGTACATACCTAAATCCGCCGCAGGCACACGAAGAATGCGTGGGAGCAGCTCTGCTGCCAGCAACAGCACGCCGTAAACTGCCCAGGAGACGGCTATGGTTAAAATCACATCGCTTCCTTTCACCGCGCTTATGTCGCCATCCACCACTGCACTTAAAATAATACACGGATTGGCAATATTGACGATTATTCCCGACAGCTTTTTGCATACAGCTTCCGTGAGTATTTCCCGTCTGCATGCCGCATAACCGATCATCATGATAAGAAAAAGCACAAGCATCTTTTGCAATATGATCATAAGCTTTAGTATTCCTCATGACGAAAGCACGCCACAAAATGTCCGGCGGACGCTTCCTGCATCGTAGGCACCGCATCTCCGCAAAAGGTCGTGGCGTATGGACAGCGGTTGTGGAACACACAACCCGACGGCGGATTTAACGGCGAAGGAATATCTCCTTTCAGTTTGATTTTTTCTTTTTTAAAGTGGGGATCGACCTCCGGCACCGCCGACAAAAGAGCCATCGTATATGGGTGCAACGGATGTGTATAAAGTTCCTGGGTAGATGCCAGCTCCACCAGATGCCCCAGATACATCACACCCACCCGGTCTGAGATGTATCGGACCACACTCATGTTGTGGGAAATAAAAAGATACGTAATGTTCCCCTCCTCCTTCATCCTGGAAAGAAGATTGAGAATCTGTGACTGGATCGACACATCCAGCGCGGATACCGGCTCATCGCAGACCACCAGCTTCGGATTTAACATCAGCGCCCGGGCGATGCCGATTCTCTGCTTCTGCCCGCCGGAAAATTCATGCGGATAACGGTAATATTGGTCCTCCCGCATCCCTACCTTCAAAAACATTTCCATCGCCCGCTTCATCCGCTGTTCCCTGCTTCCGGTATGATGGATCGCCATAGATTCCTCAAGGATGGCCCCCACAGTCATACGCGGGTTCAAAGAGGAATAAGGGTCCTGAAAAATCATCTGCATTTCCCGGGAAAGCGCCCGCTGCTGCTTTCCTTTAAGATGGGTAATATCCCGCCCGTTATACGTAATACAGCCTTCCGTGGATGGAAGCAGACCGATGGCACAGCGGCCGGTCGTACTCTTTCCACATCCGGACTCGCCTACCAGACTCAGCGTCTCATTTCTGTAAACGGTTAAAGACACGTCATCGATGGCTTTTACAGATGCCGGCTGCATACGGATTGAGCTTTGAACAGGAAAATATTTTTTTAAGTGACTGATTTCCATAATTACTTCTTTTTCCATGGCTTTCCACTCCTTCAACACTTATTGCCCTGCGCGGTGCCCCAGGCCGCCGGACACTCAGACAGCCTCCGTGCGCGTCAGTTTTCCGGCATAATGGCACCGGACACTCTGCGATTCATTAAAAGCTACCAGCTCTGGGTCCTCTGCACGGCATTTGTCAGTAGCATAGTCGCACCGGCTGCAAAAGCGGCAGCCCTTTGTCACCTCGCTCAGCGCCGGAACTGTTCCTTTAATCATATAAAGCTTCTCACCCTTTTTCGTATTCATGGTGGGAATCGATTTGATCAGGCCGATGGTATACGGGTGTAACGGCCGGTCAAAAATATCCTCCACCCGTCCTTCCTCCACAATATGCCCCAAATACATGATAATCACCCGCTGGCACGTCTGAGTCACCACCCCCAGGTCATGGGTAATGAGCATAATCCCCATTCCCAGTTTTTGATTCAGTTCAATAATCAAATCCATGATCTGAGCCTGAATGGTCACATCCAGAGCAGTCGTCGGTTCATCAGCAATGAAAAATTTAGGTTCACAGGCCAGAGCCATGGCGATCATCGCGCGCTGGCGCATCCCGCCGGACAGTTCATGGGGATAAGCATGCACCCGCTCCTCCGGCGCCGGAATCCCCGTCAGCCGGAGCATATTTTCCGCAGTTTTCCAGGCCTGCTTTTTGCTCACAGCCTTATGACAGCAAATCATTTCCACAATCTGCTCCCCCACACTGTACAGTGGATTTAAGGAGCTGAGCGCATCCTGAAACACCATGGATATACCCATACCACGGATATGCTCCATCTCCTTCGAGGATTTTCTCAACAGATCCTCGCCTTCAAACAGAATTTCACCCTCATATGACACCAGTTGTTTTTCATCGTACAGACGCATAATGGACTGGGATGTCACACTCTTACCGCAGCCGGATTCTCCCACAATACCAAGAATCTCGCCCTTTCCCACGCAAAAGCTGACGCCATCCACAGCAGTAACCTGCCCTCTTAAGGTTTTAAACGTTGTTTTCAGGTTACGAACCTCCAGCAAAGCTTCCTTTTCTAAACACATATCATGCACCTCACTTTCGGAATCAATTGGACATCGGGTCTATAATATCTCTCAGTCCATCTCCAAAAAGGTTCAACCCTAAAACGATCAGAACCGTAAATAGACTGGGAAACAGTGTCATCCAGGCAGCATTATAAATATACGACTTGGCTTCATATAAAATATTGCCAAGACTTGGAGCCGGAGCCGGAACTCCTGCGCCTAAAAAACTAAGCGCCGCCTCGGTAATGATGGCCGATGCAAAAATATAAGTTGTCTGGACGATGACTGGTGACAGGACATTGGGTGCAATATGTTTAAAAATCACCCGCGGCCAGCAGGCGCCCTGAGACTGGATGGCCTCGATGTAGGTCATTTCACGCACAGACAGGGTAGAAGCTCTGGTCACTCTGGCAATCGTTGGTATATATACGATCGACAGTGCAAGTACCACGTTACCGATACTTGCCCCAAGAGCAGAGACAAGGGCAATGGCCATTAAAATCGGCGGGATAGCCCCCATCGCTTCACATACACGCATGATGATGTTATCAAGTACCTTCACATAACCGGCGGCCAGACCAAGGAGCAGCCCCAGGACCAGAGACACCAGCGCCGTGCTCAGCCCCACAATCATACTGATTCTCGTACCATAGATGACTCTTGAAAAAATGTCTCTTCCCAGCTGATCTGTACCAAAAAAATGCGATGGGCTCGGAGCAGACAGCTTGGCCACCACATCCACCGCATAAGGATCGCCAGCGGCAAGCACCGGGGCAAAGACAGCCACCAGCGCCATGATCACAGTCATTAAAAATCCCAGTACCACCAGCTTTTTCCCGAGAAAGTTTTTAATGACGAGCCTGCGGTATTCCCATAAGCCCTGCTTCGTCCGGACCTTATTCGATTTTTTACTCATATATTCCACCTGCCTCACTAAGATTTTTTACCGATGCGGATTCTCGGGTCCACCATACCATACAGAAAATCAATGACCAGATTGATTATGATATAAATCAGGCTGATCACAAGAACAATGCCCTGAATCATTGGATAATCCCGTTTGGATACGGAATTAACAATGAGCTGGCCGATTCCCGGAATATTAAACACCGTCTCCACCACCGCTGCGCCGGACAGCAGTGTTGCAAAGGTCTGTCCGATGGTCGTAAGGATAGGGATCAGCGCATTTTTAAGGGCGTGTTTGTATAGAATCCTTCGTTCCTTTAAGCCCTTGGCTTTAGCCGTTTTAATAAAATCATTGTTTATGACATCGATCATAGAGACCCGGGTCATCCTGGTCAACATGGCCGCCTGCATCAGCGCCAAAGAAATCACCGGAAGCACAATATACCTTAGATGGGTCAGCAGACCGCTTTCGGTAATCGTTTTATATCCGGCTACCGGCAGCCACTGGAGCCTTACTCCCAGCAGGATCGCCAGGAGCAGACTCAGCAGAAAGGAAGGTATGGATATGCCCAGCAGCGAGAAGGCCACCACCGATGAATCGGCGATTTTTCCCTTCTTCTTTGCAGCAAAGACACCCAAAGGAATAGCAATGATGATGGTCAACACCTGCGCCCATACAGCAAGGGTCACCGTTGGCCCCATGGAACTGCCGATTTCAGAGGTCACACTTCCGTTTCGGGAATAACTTGTGCCCAAATCCCCATGCAGTGCATTGAGCACCCAGTCCACATATTGTTTGATCAGCGGGTCGTTCAACCCCAGAGTCTGAGTCAGATTGTCCACCGCCTCCTGGGAGGCATCGGCACCCAGCATGATTCTGGCCGGATCCCCGGGGGTCAGATGAATGATACTGAAAATAAATATGGATAATATAAAAAGCGTACATACCGCGGAAAGTATACGATTTCGTAAATATCGAACCATGTCAAGTACCCGCCTTCCTTATTAAGTTAATTATTCGGCGACCTGCACGCCCCAGAGCTTCATACCATAGTACTCATCATAGCCCTCCACCTTATTTGATATACCAGTAATCGTCTCATAGGTTCCAAGGTGGAGAATAAATACCTCCTCTGCGCAGTAAGGCATGGCCGTTTCATACCAGAAATTCTTGGCTTCCTCTACCGTTGGGAAGGAATTCATCTGTAAAATGTAGGCATTGAGCGTCGGATCGTTGGTAAAGCCGGAGGCATTGGTCTTTGTCAGATAGTTGATACATACCGGAGCCGAGGAGGCCGGATAGTTCATTGGATACAGGTCAAACGCCGTTGTATCGGAAATCTTTGTGAGCATGGTACCCCAGTCATAAACCTGCAGATCTACAGAAACACCGATGGCTTCCAGTTCCTGCTGTAAGATCAATGTGGCGTTGTAAAGCTCCGGATAAGCCTGTGTGGTCATCATTTTCAATGGCGTTCCGTCATAATTCACTTCAGCAAGCAGTTCTTTGGCTTTATCAATATCCTGATACTGGATGGAGGATACATCAGTATACCACTGTGAGTCTGTATTAAAATAGCAGGCGTCCGCATAATATGGAACATAATCGGTCATTGTTGAATAGCAGCCGGCTAAAATTTCATCGGCATTCATGCAGTAGCTGATGATCTGGCGCCACTTCGGATCGCTCATTACAGAATCCTCAGACTTATTCATGGTAATTGTAATACTGTTCCAGTTCTCAGTCGTTGTGGCGACATCCGGCATCGACTGGATTTTGGCAATATCTGTATAGGCCAGCTGATTCACAATATCATACTCTCCGGTCTCTAGTCCGTTAAGACGGGTTGTCGTATCGGCAACAAAATAAATATTGACTGTGTTCACACAGGCTGTGCGATCACCCCAGGCGCCGCTGGATTCGGAGGCTGCCGGCTGATAATCCGCAAAACGTTCCAGCTTCACATAGCTGTCCACCACCCATTCCATAAACTTAAATGGGCCGGTGCCAATAAGCTGATCCGCACTGATATTGGCATCACCTGCAGCTTCGATGACCGAGGCCGGCAGGATTGCGGAAAACTGAGCATAATTGCTTAAAACATAGGGAAGCAGCAGACAGGGCTGTTCAAGGCTGATCTTTACGGTATAATCATCCACAGCCTCAAAATACTCTGTGGGGATTGATTTTCTTGCAATGGCATTTTTATCCAGCCAGCGGTTTAAGGAGGCTACCACGTCCTTAGAGGTCATCTCTTCGCCGTTATGGAACAAGACGCCCTGTCTCAGCGTGAAGGTCCATTCCTTATTATCTTCAGTGACCTCATAGCTCTCACATAACTGAGGCTGTGGATTGCCATCGGCATCCTCTTCAAAAAGACCTTCCAACACATTCCGGTCCACCTCGCGGGTAGCTGTGGCTCCCGTCACATGCGGATCAAATGTGGCCGGCTGGGCATTATAAGCCACGTTCAGAGTGTCCTTATAGCTCCCCGAGGATGTTTCACCACTTCCTGCGGATACGCCTTCGGTTCCTGTCGCGGCTGCACTTTCTCCCGTTCCCACAGATGATGAATCACCACCTGTAGTAGATGATCCGGATGTTTTGGAACCACACGCTGCTAAACTCATGGCTACAGTACAACTTAATAATATGGCGGTAAATTTCTTCCAAATCTTCATAGTCATTTCCTCCTTTACTTGTCATGGGCTTCTTTCAATGCACCATAACCCGCTTTCACCCGAATATTCTAAAGAAAAGGCGCCTGCCTTACTTTCGTAAAACAAACGCCTTCGCTTGTACCCGGTGCTCAAAAGCTTTTTATTGATTGGTTGACGCTATCTTATCACGGAAAGCACCGGTTTTATTGTAAAAAATCGCACAACCGTCCAAGATCAGATCTACTGACAGTTTTTCTCCAAGACACGATCTACAATGGCCACAGCCGTATCGATTTCATTTTCCGTCACGATCAGCGGAGCGATAAATCGGAAACAGTTTTTATAACTGCCGCAGGTGAGGATAAACAGCCCCTCATCCAAAGCATCCTTTTGAATTTTACTTGCCAGCGCAGTCATCGGCGTTCCATTTTCATCCAACAGCTCCACTCCGATCATCAGGCCCAGCCCACGAACCTCGGCAATGCATGGATATTTTTCTTTAATCTTCTTAAGCTGCTCCATTAAATAATCGCCCATTTTGGCCGCATTATCCACCACACCGCTCTCAAGCACCTTGATGGTGGCGTTGGCAGCCGCACAGGAAACCGGGTTGCCGCCGAAAGTACCACCATGGGCACCAGCCGGCCACTGATCCATAATTTCAGCTTTAGCGATAATGGCGCTTAAGGGCAGGCCATTGGCAATCCCCTTGGCGCAGGTCATAATATCCGGGCGGATACTGAAATGTTCCTGGGCAAACATCTTGCCTGTGCGGCCAAAGCCGGACTGTACCTCATCATAAATAAGAAAAATGCCGTACTTATCGCAAAGTTCGCGAACATAAACCATCCAGTCCTTCGGAGGCACGATATAACCGCCCTCACCCTGAACCGGTTCCATCAAAATGCAAGCTACGCGGTCCGGAGATACAAGCTTGCTGAAAAGCTCATCAAACTGCCGAAAATAAAATTCCGGGGTATGCACTCCATCATACGGATAAGGGGTATGCAGCAAATATGGATAGTCCAGATGATACACATTATTCATCAGACCGGTTTCTATATTTTTCCGGTAGGCGCTGTTGGACGCAGTCATCGTTGCAGCCCCCATTGTTCTTCCGTGGAAGGCCCCTTTAAATCCGATCACTGCCGGGCGGCCGCTGACATATTTAGCAAGCTTTAAGGCCCCGTCCACAGCCTCTGCGCCAGAATTACAAAAATACAGCTTTGTATTACCACCGGTAAGTTCCACCAGCTTTTCCGCCAGCTTCACATAGGGTTCGTAATAAACAAGATTGTGACAGCCATGAACCAGCTGATCCATCTGGGCTTTCGCTGCCTCAACCACATCAGGATAGTTATGCCCCAGATTGCATACGCCGATACCCGCAGCAAAATCGAGAATTTTTCTGCCATCGTCCGTATACAGGTAACATCCCTCCCCTTTAACAATTCCCAGATCCGTCACCCGATTTGCCATGGGCGGCATAACATTCTTACATCTTTGTGCTAATGTCATAATAATATCCCCTTTCATTTTCAAATGGCAGCGTCAGCAGGCTGCCCGCCTTTATTACATTAAGTATGTTTTTATTGTCTCTATAATCAACTTCGGCAGCTTGCCGAAGGAATAGCTCATCTTCACCCGCTCGGTCCACTTATGGGCATCCTTGCCAAAGGCTCCATAATTCAGCCCGGGTATGTTCAGATCTCGTATTTTTTCGTAAGGTACAGGATATAAAAGCTCCTGCACCGGAAAATTTTCCTTAAGCGCCTGGATCGACGCATCATCATCATCAATTTTCAGATAGCTGCTGTCGGTAAGGCTGGGAAAAAAATGCATTAATTTATAGTTCTCACCATTTTCCGCCCCAAACCTGGCAATCAGGGCGGCGATATCGTCCGCCAACGCCTTTTCCTCCGGCACCTCATCCTTGAGCGTATTATGCGGGCAATGGGGCGTGGCAAAAAACAAGATGATCGTCGGTTCCTTTATCTGAGACAGTTCGAATAGTCGTTCCACGATTTTTAATGCTGTCTCCCGCTTATCCGCACAGTCTTTTATAGATATCCGGGCAATCTGAAGAATGAGTCCGTCCAGATCCCCGCTATAATGTTTTTGGGCAAGGTGGTAGATATCCCTGTATTCCATCACATGAATCGAGGCCTTTTGTTCTGCCGCAGCGATACCCACCATTTCACAATAGCGTCTATAGCGCTCGTCCATCTCAGAAAGTACATGATTGGCAGCCTTTTGTGCCAACGCCTTTAGTCCATCAAAAATCTCCGACACACTTTTGTTATGTACCATATAATTAAAGTATAAAAATGCCGATATGGGCGTCTGCACACTGTAGTATGGTTTTAAATCCCGCATCTGCAGCACCGTGGGCGGTGCCGGAAATTCGCCCTTATAGCCATCACACATGTCGCAGTTGAGATTCATCAGCCGCACAAGCTCCGCACCGATGCGGCAGGCATCCACACCTTCAAAGGCCTGGCCCACATGGGTTTCCTTTCCTCGGATATAAAAACAGGGCAGCAGCTTGCCTACGCTGCCGGTATACACATATCGGGTCTCATCCCCGGGATACATCCCGCAGATATAATCATTGTTGATCGCAAATAAATAATTTAGTCTATATTTTTCTTTGAGCTTCAATAACACATCCACAGCTTCGATAAATCCGGTATGTAGACTTTCCTCCACCGGATTAAAGGAAACGAGCACATTGCCCCGAAGTCTTTGGGGCTGCTCGCATAACCGGGCCAGCACCGTCATATGAACCGCATCGCCGCTTTTCATATCGCTGGACCCCCGGCCAAATAAATAATCGCCTGAGAGCAGATCCTCACGGACCTCCATCGGCAGCTGGTCCTGGATTTCCAATAACCGGGCCGCCAGCCTGTCGCAGTCGAAAGCGCAGTCCTTAAGACTTCCAAAATCCTCCACGCCCACGGTATCCGTGTGGCCATGGAGAATGACAGTATCCTTACAGTCGTCCTTCTCGCCGATGAGCAGAGCCAGAATATTCCTGCGCCCCAACGGATCATTCTTAAGCGGCACGGCCATGACCTGCTCCGGGTGCTTTTTAAAATAAGGAATCTTTTTGATATATTGGTAAATAAAATCGCCAATATCCCGCTCACCGGATGTGGCGTTTTGCGAAGGCACCGCCACCATATCTTTTGTTAATTTCAGACAATCCGCATACATGGTATCAACACCGCTGCCAGCCGCTGCATCCGGGAATATTTTTTTCATTAAATCGATTTCCGTCATAAAACACCTCCTTGAAGTGTTTGTGTAACCGTTCAGCTTGTCTAAACGGTTATACGTATTTAAAAGTCTACAGGAACTCCATAATAAACACATTTTACAAATCTGGCCATATCCTCCCGTGAAACCGTGATGGGATTAACCACAGTAGAACCCTTCATCGAATGATCCACCAACAACTCAAAATCCCGGAGAAAATCCGCCTCAGATACACCGGTTTCACAAATAGCCCCGGCAATCCCCAGCGTTTTCTTCAGCGCTTTGACCTTTCCGATCACATCGCCGCCCAAAGCTGCTGATAATTTCTCATACTTTTCCAGCACCTTTGGATCTTTTTTATTGTAATCCATGGAGTAGGGCAATATAACAGCATTGGCCAGACCGTGGGCCAGATCGTATTTGCCGCCGAAAGCATGAGAGACGCCGTGGACCATACCCAGACCGCTGTTGCAAAAGGCCATCCCAGCCATACACTGAAAATTATGTACCTTGTTCCGGCTTTCCAGACTTCCGCTCTCGCAAGAGATGGGCAGCCATTCCATAATTCCCTCGATAGCCGATTTTGCCAGGGCATCAGTAAAATCATTGCCGCCCTTATTAATATAAGCCTCCAGCGCGTGCGTCAGCGCATCCATGCCGGTTTCAGCTGCGATGTTCTCCGGAAGGGTCATGGGCAGATTTCCATCCAAAATCGCTATATCCGGCCGGATATTTTCCGTTTTAATCGCCACTTTAAACTGGGTATCCTCTATAGTAATGACACTGACATGAGTGACCTCTGAGGCTGTTCCAGAAGTGGACGGCACCGCCACAAGAAGTGTTTTTAATACCCTGGAATCCAAATTTTGGGAAAATACATTATTAAAATTAAGCTCCGGGTACTCATAGAACAATACCATAACCTTCGCCGCATCAATGGCTGAGCCGCCGCCCACGGCCAGTACCACGTCCGGTTTTTCCTTTTTTAAAAATTCGGTGCCCTCGATCACCTGGGCGCTGGTTGGATTTTTACTAATGCCGCAAAAAATACTAATCCGCCCGTCTTTTTTATCCATGAGTTTCTTTATGCGGTCTAAAACACCGGTGCGTTCCATGGAGCTTCCCCCGGTAACGATCACTGCCTTTGTGTAGGCGATATTTTTCAAATAGTCCAGGGCGTTATCCCCGGTGACCAACACACCTTTCGTCAATACAAGCTGATTCATATCCAATGCCTCCTGTTTTATTTAATACGCGTAACTGTTCAAAAGCGCCGAACTGTCACTAATCCCTGTTACCATTTCATCCGACCGGACTGCCGTCCATGGCGCACTGGCGCTTATAAACGGCTATGCCTCCAAGACAAGTTTCCAAAACCGGGATATCCCGAAGCGCCAGACCTGAAACTTCAAACGGATCCTTGCCTAAAATCACATAATCTGCCAGTTTTCCCGGCTCAATGGTTCCTTTAATGTCATCCTCAAAGGATGCGAAAGCCGCGTTTTTCGTATACATGCAAATGGCCTCATAGACACTGACCCGCTCCCATGGCATCCAGCCGCCCTCGGGCTTTCCTGTCAGGTCCTGGCGGCAGACAACAGAATAAATTCCATGGAGCGGCGCGAAATTTTCCACCGGCGTATCTGAGCTCCCGGTGAGCAGGATTCCTCTGTCAATCAGTGTCTTCCACGCATAAGCATACTTTACCCGCTCAGGACCAAGACGGTCCTCGGACCACCAAATATTTTTATTGGATGTAAAGCCCGGCTGAATATCGATGATTACCGGAAGCTTCCGGATCCGCTCGATCAGATCTGGACGCATACACATACCGTGGATGAGCCGGAACCGCATATCTTTTTCAGGATAAGTGCGGCAGCACTCTTCCATGGCAGTCACCGCTACCTCGATTCCCTTATCACCGATCGCATGGATTCCCACCTGAAGCCCCATGGCACAGGCTTTTTTCATCTTTTCCATCACCTGTTCCTGCGAATTGGTCAAAATTCCGAAGTTACCGGGCATATCACTGTAGCACTGGGTCAATGCCGCCGTACGTGGTCCAAGGGAACCATCGGCAAACATTTTGTAAAATCCGTATCGTATTTTTTCGTTTCCAAAACCGGTTTTCATACCAAATCCCGGATAATCATCAGGACAAAAATATACCCGTGCACCAAGCCTTCCCTCAGCCTCCAAATCCTGATAAACATTAAGATATTCCTTAACCCTTGAGATGGTGGCCTCTGTTGCATGAATACCTGTAATTCCGCATGAATTCATCTGAGCTATAGCTTTTTCTACGCCATCTTTTTTATCCTCATCTGAGAGCAGAAGGTCCGGAATGATATCCATCACCGGCGTCACCGCACTTTCTTTTAGAAGCCCGGCAGGATTATCCGTAATCCCCGCCATGGTCATCGCCAATGTATTGGCCACATGAAAATGGACGCAATATCTGCTTATAATGATAGGGTTCACCCGGGAAACCGCATCCAGATCCTGCGCAGTGGGCAACTGCTTATCCGGAAATTTCTCGTGATCAAATCCACTGCCTTTAATCCATTGCCCGGGTTTTGACCGCTTCGCCCGGGCCTTTAAGACTTTAAGCAGCTCCTCCTTTGATGAGGCCGCCCGCAAATCCACCTCCACCTGGGTTTTGGCATATTCCAGCGTATGCTGGTGACAGTCGATAAATCCAGGAAGCACACATTTCCCCTGCAGATCGATGACCTCATCCGCCGGAATGTCCGCCAGCTGCGCATTGGTTCCCGCCGCCAGAAATTTTCCGTCCTTCACACAAAACGCCTGAAAGCATTCGTCCTCCCTGCGTATGGAATATATTTTTCCATTCATATATTTCTTATCTGCTTTAAACAGCATCCTCATCCCTCATTTCAAAAAGCTCCAGGTTTTTTTCACAATAAGCGGCAGCCAGGGCAGCCGTTTTTACATAGTAGGACGCCTTCACCCCCCGAACCGTATCATTATCCCAGTGGGTGGCGATCCATCCCACACGGACGATTTTTCTCAACACAATAAAGGTTTCCAGTTCCTCCCGGTCCTCCTTTTTAAGAGGCCGGTATCTTTCATAGCCTTTTAGTAAAGCTTCCACACAGTCATGTAGTACATCGTCGAAGTATTCCAAAACACTGGTGGACAGGTCATACAAAAACCATCCAAAACCGCAGTCATCAAAGTCCAAAACATAAATATCATCCCCATTCACAAGAATATTGTTTATATTCAGATCCGAGTGGATCAGGCCGTAGCGGTCCGGACCTTTTCCATACACTTCCAGCCTTTTTTGGGCCACGGCCACCGCATGGCCATAAACACTGCGCTGTCCGGGCGTTAATGTCATCATTCGCGTGTAATCGCCCCACCGGGCATCCGGTCCGGTCAAATCAAAAAAATCCCACGTAAAACGTTTTAAATGCCGCGCTCCGGGCCATTGGATCACGTGATCATGGAGCACCGCTGTGATCTCTCCAATCTTTTCCATATATTTGTAAAGCTGCTGTCCGGTCAGATTTCTTAGAATATCCCCGGAAACATATTCAAATACAGCGCCAAACAAAGAACAGCCATCCATGTAAAGCGTCTGGATCAGTTCGCCGTTATTTCCAGGCACCACAGCCGCAAGCTTTATTTGTGTATCCCCGGAAAGCTGCCGCAGCCACAAAAGTTCTCCCAGCAGTTCCTCCCGATCATGATATCCGGGGCGGTATAACCGAAGTACATATTGGGGTCCATTCCCTGGTACTTCCAGCGCATAGGTCAGATTTTCTGAATATTTCAGCAGATAAATATCCATCTCTCCTGAAAAATCATAAAGCTGCAGCAATGCCTCTTTTAAGTTCTCCATGCTTAAGTTTTTCATATCCGATCCAGCCATCCATACCGCCTCCTATACACCGAAATACTCACGCCTTGCCTGAGCCACACTCATCTCAAATTTTTCCAGAAGCTTATCACAGTATTCCCTGGTACATAAAAGTCCCGGCTTAAACTGCACGACTTCCGGATCAAACCGGGCGTAGATCGCCCATATACCATGATCACACATGGCCTTCATCGCTTTAATCCCGCCCTCCGGCACGCCAAATCTCAATCCGAAAATGATTCCCCGCTGAGTATATGAGGTAAAGAAATCCGGATACAGAGCCTGTACCCGGTCAAGGCCCTGTTTCAGATAATCCGCAAGAAAATGCACATTATCCACGGTAGATGGCCGGGTCACGATATCCATAACCTTACCTCCCACCACACAGCCCAGTTCTGAACCACCAAAGGTTCCTGTGTGGCCTCTGCCAAATTCCTCCACCCAAGAACCGGCCTGTTTTGTCATAATCGTTGCGGCAATGGGGTAAATGCCGCCGCTAAGGCCCTTGGCAGTAACGATCACATCCGGCGCTACACCCTCATGAGAAATCCCCCACAGCTTTCCTGTGCGCATCAGTCCGGTCTGGACCTCATCAGCAATATAGAGACTTCCATAAGTTTTGCACAAATCCTGAACCTTTTTTAAATATCCCGGTTCCGGCAGCGGGAATCCATAGGTGGCTGGGATCGTCTCGATGATCACTCCGGCCACATCTTCATGCTTCAAGGCGTCCTCCATGGCCGATGGATCATTCATGGGCACCTGTATATAACTGTCATCTCCAGGTCCGGAGAAAAACTTTTCCTTAAACACATCATCACCAGCGCCAAGAGCCAGACCGGTATGACCGTGATAACACTTCACCAGTGACACGATTTTACGCCGTTTCGTGGCATAACGGACACTTTTGATCGCCACATCCACCGCCTCGCCACCGCAGCTTGAAAAAACTGCGTACTGCATTCCCGGAGTTGCCGTCTTCACAAGCTTTTCTGCCAGATATCCCCGGGCCGCAGAGCCGAAATGATGATTTCCGATATCAAATTCCTCCATAGCCTCCTTTAAAGTGCGGATGATTTCCGGATTACGATGTCCAAGATTAAAGGTACCTCCATTTAAATGCAGGTTCATATATTTCTTTCCGTCTAAATCCCAGAAATAATACCCGTCTCTTTTTCCTATCATGATATCGATACCCATCTGACGCCAGGCTTTGGTTCGGCTTGGATTCCAATAGGTCAGACACCGCTCCAGCGATTTTTCTTTTGAATATTCTTCGTTATCTAAAAACATGGCTGATTTTCTCCTTCCATTGAGTAAGGTCTGCATCGACAGCTGTTATCTGTGATTTAAAAAAAGACCCCGACCTCTATGACATCGTTGTCTTTATCATTAATATAATCGAATTTCTTTATTTAATATTGTAAAAAATCGCTTATGGATGTTTCCATCTACACAACCATAAATTTTCCGGAATTCTTTTTAAAGACACTGGGTGTGGACGCCGTAAAGTTTTTGAAATCCTTTATGAAATGTGCCTGATCGTAATATCCAAGCTCACTGTATATAGCGTCATCGTCCTGATTCATCAGGCAGGCAAGACTTTCCTGCAACCGGATGATGCCGGCATATTTTTTTATGGAGCACCCCACATTGGTTTTAAACACATGATTGGCATAGCGGTGACTGTAACCGGTAGTGTCCACAAGTTCGCTGACAAGGACATGCCCCTTCTTCTTTTCAATCTCTTTAACAAGGTATGTGATCAGTGTATTCTCCGCAGCCACACTTTCATGTTCAAAAAGCTTGAGCATAATATCCGCTTTTTGCTCCAGGTATAATTCTTCTTTTAAATAAGCATCCATCTGTGGAATATCCAAAACTGTATTCAACAGAATACGGTTATCCATAATAATATCCAGATGTTCCCGCAGTTCTCCGGGAAGAACGCCCACCCGAAATCTGGCCCCAAAACATTTATCATAACCATTCACACGGGAGACCATGCCGTTCATTACACTTCCGCAAATATATGCGGACATTTGTCCATTCTTCCACACGCACTGAATGTCCACACTGCCATCCGGAATGACGATGAGCTGGGCTTTCTTTCCATTTTCAATTTCATAAAACTTCTCGAAAACATCGCTGTCAGCCAAAACTTCATTGTAGATCACGGACTTCTTTTTAAAAAAGTAATACGTCTTTTTCAATAAAATCACTCCCGTCTGTGAGCAATCCAGTCGCCTGTGCACTGCCAGGCGCATAAAAAAAGGAACGGCAGTATTTTCATAATAGAAAACACCTTCGTTCCTCAAAGTTGGGTTGCTGTAATTTTTATATTCTTTTTTATACATCATGTTGTCAAAAAATTCAAGTCATTTTTTTATATTTTTTCTGTTAACCGCCACTTTTTACAATCCAATTTTAAATATACCTTCTATACTAAAATCAATGTAATAGTTCCAAGGGGCTGAACTGTTACAAAACAATTTACAAATACTAAAGGAGGCATATTTTATGATTTTAGCTGATAAGATTTATTTTAATGGTCATATTTATACGATGGAACAGGAAAATGCCGTCGTTGAAGCGGTCGCAATTTATCGGGGGTATATTGCCGCCACAGGCAGCAGCGAAGATTTAATGCAGCTTCCTGCCAAAGAATATATTGATCTGAAGGGCAAAACGGTTCTCCCCGGCTTCGCCGATACACATATGCACTTGTATCAAGACAGCATGGACCGTCTGAAAACAGATTTGCAGCACACACATTCTGTGGACGAAATTCTGGAAAAGCTTAGAGCCGATCTGCACAAAATCACCGGTAATAACTGGCTGTTCGGTGAAAATGTACACGCAGATTATTTAAAGGAAAACCGTCTCCCCACCCGCAGAGAACTGGACACCGTATCCTCGGAAATGCCCATAATGATCGGCAGTTTTTGTCGGCACACCCATGTGCTTAATTCAAAGGCACTGGAAATCTGTGAAATAGAAAAATACCGCAATGACATTCCGGAAGACATGATGGAATACGAGACCGACGGCAGTCTGAACGGCTCCATAAAAGAATGGGCCTTTGATATGTATATCATGCCCAAACTTCCGGTACGGACCACCAAAGAAAACATGGATTATATTGACGACTATCTGCAATACGTGGCATCACAGGGGCTTACGCAGCTCCACGCCTATCAGCAGGACAATCCCGATGGAATCATGCTCTATGAGGAGCTGCGCAGGCAAAAGGGGCTAAAATGCCGGATCACCTTCAATTTTGTTCCGGACACAAAAAGTGAACGCAACATTCCCACTGGCTTCGGTGACGATTACCTTAAAATCGGTGCCACAAAATATCTCATTGACGGTTCCCTGGGTGCAGCCTCCGCATTAATGTATGAGGACTATGAGGATCTTCCCGGAGAGCGGGGGATCATGACCCATACGCAGGAGGAACTCAATGCCATGGTCAAGACAGCCTATGATGCCGGCAATGACGTAGCGGTCCACGCCATCGGCGATCGCGCTAACGATATGGTGCTCACGGCTTTTGAAAATGCCTGGCGTCCGGAGCTTGGCTGGAATCGCCGCTTTTACATCATCCATGCCACCATGCTCAGTAAAACCTTTATAGAACGGGCGAAAAAGCTGCCGATCATACTAAATGTCCAGCCGGTTTTCATACGCAACTTCGTCAATCTGTCCAAAGCCCGCATTGGTGCGGAACGGGATACCCGTCTGCTGGCCTTTAAAACCATGTTGGATAACGGGCTGATCGTAGCCTCCGGCTCTGATGCGCCAGTGAGGGAACTCAACCCCTTCAACGGCATCCAGTGTGCGGTTACCCGCCGAGATATCGGCGGCGATGAGGTCATCTCCGTACACCAGGAGGTCAGCGTCTACGAAGCGATTTGCATGTATACGAAATACGCCGCTTACTGTGCTCACGAGGAAGATATCAAGGGTACGCTCACACCTGGAAAGGTGGCAGATATGATTGTTCTGGACACTGACCCGTTTTACTGTGCACCGGATGATCTGCATAAAATACGGGTAGAACAGACCATTCTCGGAGGAAAGACAGTTTTTTATGCTTAAATCAGCACAACTTGTTGCCATTCTCCAACCGCTTATGATCCTCACCCATCAACCGCTTAACAAGAGCTACCGCCCCAACAGCGTCCTCCGAATACCCATCCGCGCCGATTTCATCAGCGTAATCCTGTGTAATAACAGCTCCGCCAATAATGATTTTTGCTTTTAGCGCCTGCGCCCTTGCAAGAGCGACCACATCGCGCATTTTCTGCATTGTCGTTGTCATCAACGCGGAAAGTGCGATAATATCCGCCTGCTCCCTTTTAGCCGTTTCCACAATTTCACCGGCCGGCACGTCCTTGCCCAGATCGATCACCCGAAAGCCATAGTTTTTCATCATCATAGCCACAAGGTTTTTACCAATATCATGGATATCGCCTTCCACTGTGGCAATCACTACCGTATAGCCATTACTCTCTGCGTCCGTTTGAAGCAACGGCTCCAGATAATCCACGCCACGGCGCATAGTCTCCGCGGACAGCATCAACTGGGGTAGGAAATATCTTTTGGAATTAAAGTAGTCGCCCACCTTATTTATCGCCGGGATCAGGGCATCATTGAGGATGGCTGACGCTTCCAGCCCCTGCGCCAGCGCTTCGGCCACATGCCCTTCCACCAGCTTTTTCTTTCCTTTGAGAACATCCTCGTAAATCTGTTTCAGCATAGGAGAATCGATCTCATCGGAGGATGCGACAACACCTTGGCCCATCACAACTCTTTGACTATCGTCGGCACGCTGACCGACGGCTTCCGGGCCAACCGCAGCGTTCCGGCTGCCTGCGCCCCCATGGCCCGTCGCAGCTCCTTGGCTGGTGGCAACGCCCTGGCTGATTGCAGCCCCCTGGCCCATTACAGCACCCTGGCTGACCGTAGCCCCATCGCTGACCGTAGCCCCTTGGCTGGCCGCAGCTCCCTGTCCGCCCCCCACACCGTGGCCAGTCACGGCAGCTTCCGTGGCAGCTTCCGTCTCAGCCTTCGCCTCATTATACTTCGACGCATTTTCGATATACCGCAGATCCGCCTCCGGCTTCCCCATCACCAGATCGGCGGCGCTGGCGCTGCGCATCAAAAGCTCCTGCGACGGATTGGCAATAGCCATGGTCAGGCCTTTGGATATGGCAAGCGCCAGGAAAATGCTGTTTACATAACTTCGATCCGGTAGACCGAAGGATATGTTTGAAAGACCGCACACTGTGGCAATCCCAAGCACATCGTGGCAATATTCAATCGTTTTCAAAGTGTCCGCACCGGCCATCGGATTGGCCCCCAGAGTGGCCACAAGGCCGTCGGCCACCATATCCTCTTTATAAAAGCCAAGGCTCTGCGCTTTTTCCATAATCTGAAGAAGATTCGCCTTGCGCTCCTTAAAATTTTCCGGCAGACCGGCATCATTCAGAGGAAGCATAATAAACATGGCACCATATTTTTTCACCACAGGCAGTAAATGCTCCAGCTTATGATTTTCACAGGATACCGAATTGACCAGCGCCCGGCCATGATAATGGCGCAGCGCGGCCGCCACCACCTCCGGACTGCTGGAATCAATACACAGCGGCAGGTCCGCCACCTCGTTCACCGCATCAATCACCCGAAGCATCATATCCTTTTCATCAATGCCGCTCATCCCCACATTAATATCCAAAAGCCCGGCCCCATTGTCCGCCTGAGAAACAGCCATCTCCTGGACCATATCAAAGCAGCCGTTTTTTAATTCTTCCCGCAGAGCCTTCTTCCCCGTAGGGTTGATACGCTCGCCAATAACTACAAAAGGAGCATTCAGCTCCAGCAGGATTCGGGAATGTTCCCCGGTCAGCATACGCACACTGCCCTTTTGGGGTATAAAAGCCTTCATTCCCTTTACCGTATCGGACAGCAGACGGATATACTCCGGCGTCGTACCGCAGCACCCGCCCACAATGGCGGCGCCGGCTTCAACGAGCCCCTTCATATGTCGGGCAAAGTCCTCTTTGCCCATATCAAATACCGTCTCGCCGGTAATTAATTTGGGTAATCCTGCATTGGGCTTGACTACCAGCGGAACCGTGGCGTACTGTTTCATCTGCAAAATCCATGGCAGCAGCTTATCCGGGCCGGTGGAGCAGTTTAATCCCACAGCATCAGCGCCCATGCTCTGTAAGGTCACCAGCGCAGTTACAGCATCGGTGCCAAACATTGTTTTACCTGTTTCTTCGATGGTCATAGTGACCATCACAGGCAGATCACAGATTTCCTTCACCGCCAGCAGCGCCGCCCGGGTCTCTCCGATATGCATCATCGTCTCTATGACAAACAGATCCACACCGCCGGACACCAGTGCCTGGGCCTGCTCCTTATAGCAGTCGACCAAATCTTCAAACTCCAGCGTTCCCATAGGCTTTAACATCTGCCCCGTCATCGTCAGGTCACCGGCCACATAGCAGCGCCGGGCGCCAGCCGCGTCCATTGCCGTATCCGCAGCCTCGCGGGCCAGCTCAGCCAATGCCCGGTTCATGGGCACGACCTGGTCCTCCAGATGATATTCCGCCAGCTTGATCCGGCTGGCAGTAAAGGTCGGGGCATAAAGGATTCGGCTGCCGGCCTGCACATACGCCCGCTCCAATTCAAGCACCTGCTCCCTGTGCTCCAAAATCCACTGTTCCGGGCACACACCCATGGGCATCCCCATTTTTTGCAGATTGGTACCCATAGCCCCGTCCAATACAATGGGTCCTTCTTTTAAAAGTTCTCTTAAATCCAACACAAGACATCCGCCCTTTCTGTCATTCCACTGCAAGCATTACAGCGCTGCGCAGCAAAATGCACAGGCCGTATGAAAATGCTACATTTGCTCAATAATCCTGCCGATCATCGAAGCCCGGTTAAACGGCACCATAAAGTAGTAGCCGTCCACCACCTCCTGCATCTTTTCAACGAGTTTCAGGGCGCAGGCAATACCCACGGCCTCCCCTGCCTCCCGGTCCATATCCGGGCGATAAAGCTGTACGATCTCATCCGGCACGTGAATGCCATAGATTTCATTTTTCATAAACATAGCATTCCGGTAGCTCACCAGGGGCATGATCCCGCCGAAAATCTTTGTCTTTACTTTTGATTTTATATAGGCCAGACGATCAATGTCATCGTCCGAATAAACCGGCTGGGTCAGAAAATAGCTGGCCCCCGCCTCGATTTTACGCGCCATACGTTCGATCTCTTTATCAATATTTTTCCGTCCATAATTTAAAGCTCCGCCATAGACCATAGGATCTCCCGCAAAATACTCCGCGTTCATCTGCTGAATATATTCCATCAATGTAACCGAATTAAAATCATAAACGGCCGAAACCACCTGCCGGTCACCGGGCTGTACCGGGTCGCCGGTCACTACCAGAAGATTTCGTATCCCGTTGAGATGGGCGCCTAAAAGCGAACCGCCCATGGCGATCTGGTTGCGGTCGCGGCAGGCCACATGGGGCATTACCGGAAATTCCAGCTCCCGCTGTATTTTCGCACCGGTCATCATGGCATCCGCACGCATTTTTCCCATGGGAGAATCTGATAAGGTGACCATATCCACCGACTGTTGTTTTAATATCTGCATGGCCTGTATCATTTTTTCCATATCTGCATTGTAGGGCGGGTCCAGCTCGACCACAATCGCTTTTTCCCCGGAATTTAATCGATCCAGCAGTGGATTGGGAGCTGACGGTTTAGGTTCCATTGCAGATAAGTTTACATAACTATCCACATCCACGTCCGCAAAATGACGCCGTAACCCGGCAGCCGGCTGGGAAATATCCACACCTTCCGCCAGCATTTTCGTATACTCCGGCGTCGTACCGCAGCAGCCACCGATGATATTTACGCCAAGGTCGGCAATTTCTTGCATTTTACCGGTAAAATAATCCACATTTTCCTGATAGACGCTGCGGTCGCGGATGATGTCCGGATAGCCGGAATTGGGCACCACACTTATGATCTTGTGGCCAAAATCCAGCTTTTTCAATATCTGATACATATGGGCCGCGCCGATGCCACAGTTAAAGCCCACCGTGTCGATGCAGCTCTCATTGGCCGCCAGCTCCAGCAGCTTTCCTGCGCTGATCCCGGACTTCGTGTAACCAAATTTGTTCAGACAAAAGCTGGTCATCACATAAATATCGCTGTGATCTTTAATGTACCGGGCCACAGGAATAATATACTTCAGGTCTGAAAATGTCTCAAACATTATGATTTCAGCACCCAGCCCGATAAAGGTCTGAGCCATATGCATGTACTCGTCCAAAAGCTGCTGTTCATCCGCAGCGCCTGTCTCGGCAATGGGTCCGATATCCGCAGCGATAAACACGGGATGGCCGCAGGAATTGACCGCTTCCCTGGCAATATTAAAGCCCCAGGTAAGATTTTTGCGGACCACCTCCCTGGGGTTATGGCTTTCGCCGCCATAGCCGGCCGCCTTCAGCGCCTGATAATTGCTGGCAAAGGTATTTGTCCGGATCAACCGCGCGCCGTTTCTTATATATTCCATATGGATTGCTTTAATCTGCGCCGGTGCATCGAAATTCCCGATTTCCGACGGCTCGCCCCGGCGGGCATATTTCTGCGCATAGTAGGTGCCCATGGCTCCATCCATAACTAAACGATTTTTCTTTAAATATTCCTGTATATTCATAATTTATCCTTTCGTTGGTCAAACGCGGCCGTTCAGAGGATTCGAACGGTTACGCCCAAAACGTAACAGTTCAGGGGAACAAAACGGTTACCGCAAAACTTCTATTTCAATATAGTAGCGGACATTTCTGAAAAATGCAACAAATTTTATAAAGTAACAAGTCATAGCCGCCAAACATTACGATTCAGTATTTACAAAACAGATTTTTTCGTATAGAATAGAAATTGCGTTGATGCGCAGTCAGGTCAGCAACTTTCCCTGGAAAATTGCTGACAGTATATAATAAATTTAATAATGTTGCTGGGGGCGCCGTCTGGCTGAGAGAGATTTTGAACTCGACCCTTTGAACTTGATGTGGTTAGTACCACCGTAGGGAAGCAAATTTAGTTAAGAATTTACTTTTGCGATAAATGGCAGAGATGATTTCTCGATTCGCAGTGATTTCTGTATAACGCGCCTTCCCATTTTAAGGAAGGCTTTTTTATTGCTCAAAATATGGAAAAATCTTTCCCACAAGTCCTATCCATCTATAAATTCCCCGGTAAAGCAAAAAAAGCTGTCAAAAAATACAAAGGAGTAATGCTTATGAAATTAACCGATCATCTTTATGCATCTGCACAAAAAATATGGGAAGGCTATCATACACACCCGTTTGTTACAGGGATTGGTGATGGAACCCTGCCCATCGAAAAATTCCGTTACTTTATGATGCAGGATTACCTGTACCTCTACGAATATTCCAAACTTTTTGCTCTGGGGGTGGTAAAGGCCAAAGACCACAGTCTGATGCGCACCTTTTCGGCCATGACCGACAGCACATTAAACGGGGAAATGAAAACCCATCAAAGCTACATGGCCCGCCTGGGCATAACGGAAGCGGAGGCCGTCGCTGCCACGCCATCCCTTGTAAACACTTCCTATACGAATTACATGCTGGCCGTAGGCTTTAGCGGCGATGTCCTGGACATCCTCGTAGCCGTCCTCTCCTGCGCCTGGAGCTACGAGCACATTGGCAGGCGGCTGGCCGCCATCCCCGGGGCTGTGGACCATCCATTTTACGGTGAATGGATACGCAGCTATATCAGCGACGATTACCGGGCCATCGTGCAGGAAAATATTGACCTGGTCAATACATACGGCCAGGATATCACCGAAGAACGCTATAAACAACTGGAGGACATCTTTATCCGCTGCAGTCGTTATGAAGGGCAGTTTTGGGAAATGTCCTGGACAATGGAGCCTTAATTATGCTTGAATTTAAAAATGTGACCTTTCAGTACGAGGATGAGGATTTTAATATAATTGACAATCTCTCCTTTAAAGTGGAACACGGCGAATTTATATCCCTGATCGGCGTCAGCGGCTGTGGAAAAAGTACCATTTTCCGGCTGACCAATCAACTGCTTGCACCAAAATCCGGCGACATCCTTGTGGACGGCGTTTCCATTGGAAAGCAGAAAAATTATGCCGGCTACATGCCCCAAAAGGACCTGCTTTTCCCGTGGCGGACCATTGAGAAAAATCTGTGGCTGCCCATGGAGCTGCGCCGGCTTTCCAAAAGTGACATGCGCCAAAAATCTGATGCCATTTTAAGCGAGGTTGGCCTTCTTGACTATAAAAATAAGTATCCCAAGGATTTATCCGGCGGCATGCGCCAGCGCATTTCCTTCGCCCGCACACTGCTCACAGACGCCGACCTGATGCTTTTGGACGAGCCCTTTTCCGCCCTGGATTCCCTGACCCGGATGTCCATGCAGGAATGGCTGCTGGCCCAGTGGACGCATTTTAATAAAACGATCCTGTTTATCACCCACGATGTGGAGGAAGCCATTTTCCTGTCACAAAAAATATTTGTGGTCACCGAAACACCGATCCGCAGCCTGGAGGTCATTTCCGTACCTGCCGGCTACCCCCGGAGCCGGGAAGCTTTAAAAGAACCGGAAATCATTGAATTAAAGGAATATTTAATTTCCAAGCTGAGAAAGCAGGTGGACAGCTTATGAATACGAAAAGAAATCATCTCTGGCTGAAAAATAACCTGCCTGCCTTAATACTGATTTTCATTCTGCTGATGGCCTGGCAGATGGGCGCCATGCGCATGAACGCCGCATATATCCTCCCGTCACCGGTGCAGATACTGCAAAAGCTGTGGGAGCTGCGGGGGCCGCTGTTTACGGTGCACCTTCCGGCTACCATGAGCGTGACGCTGCTGGGGCTGGCGATCTCCATCGTTTTGGGGCTGGGCTTTGCCATCCTCATGGATTTAAGCCCGCTGGTGCAAAAAGCACTTTACCCGATCATCATCGCCTCCCAGACTATCCCTACCACGGCCATTGCGCCGCTGTTCGTGCTCTGGTTCGGCTACGGGATATGGAGCAAAGTGACAGTGACCATACTGATCACATTTTTCCCCATAACTATCACGGTGTTTGACGGCTTTAAATCCACCAAAAGGGAAATGGAGGAGCTCATGCAAAGCTACGGCGCAGGTAAAAAGGATATTTTTATTAAGCTCAAGCTTCCCACGGCCCTGCCCTATTTTTTCTCAGCCATAAAAATGGCGGTTCCCATGAGTATTATCGGCGCGGCCATCGGCGAATGGCTGGGGGCGCAAAACGGCCTTGGATATTTCAGCCGGCGGATGATGACCCAGCTCGACGGCGCCGGCGTGTTTGCTCCTATCGTACTGCTGTCGGCAGTCGCTATGATTATTGTGGGGATCGTGGCCATACTGGAAAAAGCCTTCGTGAAGTGGCGAAAGGAACTCTGATAACTGTTCCCAAGAACAAACAATTACGAAACACAAAGGAGAATATTTATGAAAAAACTGCTATGTCTTATTTTAGCAACTGTACTTATCGTATCTCTGGCCGGCTGTCAAAGCAGCGGCAGTGTAAAAAATGGCGCCGCCGCTAACGGCAGTACCCCGCCCGAAACCACGGCGGCAGGCAGCGGCAGCACGGAAAGCAGCAACACAGCCTCCGGCGGCGGCGATGCTGCAAACAGCAATAACAAGGACGCTGCCGCTAATAACAGCGCTTCCGAAGATTTGCGCGAAATCAGCGTCGTTTTGGACTGGTATCCCAACGCGATCCACGCTTTTATGTATGTGGCTATGGAAAAAGGCTATTACGCCCAGGAAGGATTAAAGGTCAACATCCAGTTCCCGGCCAATGACAACGACGCCCTCTCCCTTGTGGCCGCAGGAAAATCGGACATCGGGATATTTTACCAGCAGGACATCATCACCACCCGCACCAATCAGAGCGTACCTGTAAAATCCATTGGCGCCATTACCCAAAAGCCGCTGAATATCATCCTCTCTTTGGCTGATAAAAATATAAAAGAGCCAAAGGATCTGGAAGGAAAAACCATCGGCTACGCAGGTACGGATCTGAGCGCCGCACTTGTAAAATACATGATGGAGCAGGCCGGCATTGCTTATGATGAAAATAAGCTGATCAATGTGGGCTTTGACCTGATGTCCTCTATGACGACCGGAAATGTGGACGCCACCATCGGCTGTATGGTCAACCATGAGGTTCCTCAGATGATCGAGGAGGGCTTTGATGTCAACTACTTTATGCCGGATGATTACGGTGTACCAACCTACTATGAGCTTGTCTTTTTGGCCAGCGACACGACCGTGGCCGAAGATTCCGAACTGCTGGCCGCCTTCCTCAGAGCCAGCGAAAAGGGCTTCAAGGATATGCAGGCCGATCCGGAGGAAGCGCTAAAGATTTTACTTGATCATCAAAATGAAGAGAATTTCCCTCTGTCCGAAACCGTAGAACGCCAGAGTATGGCAACGCTGCTGCCGGTGATGGACATGGATGGAAAAGCATTTTTAAGCCAGGATGCTTCCGTTTGGGAGGAAAACATCAACTGGCTTTATGAGCAGGGGCTTGCCAATGAGAAGCTTCCGGCAGACGAATTTATGGCGGATATAAAATACTAAAATTACTATAAAAATCCGGCGGGAAAACTTCAAACAGTTTTCCCGCCGGATTTTTATTATCTTAGTCCTCTCCGCTCCCCGGTCCTGACAATCCGTTCAATCAATTCATCCC
Source organism: Lachnospiraceae bacterium (assembly GCA_902363555.1). Classification (GTDB taxonomy): domain Bacteria; phylum Bacillota; class Clostridia; order Lachnospirales; family Lachnospiraceae; genus Catenibacillus. The sequence continues at coordinate 128,967 of CABJAM010000007.1, forward strand.
GTTCCGCCGCCAGCACAAACCCCTGCGCTACCGTCCGGTCCGCACTTTCTGTCACAAGCCGCCGGTAATTTGCAAGGCTTCCATAAAGCGCCGTCAGCTTTTCCGGAGAAAACGGCATCACATGGCCGAACATTTCCTGAATACCGCCGTCCTTTGTCCGGCTGTAACTTGTATAAGTTCCCGTGGGGCAGTCCACGGCCGGGTGACGGATGCCTCCCACGGCATTTCCGAAAGCATCGGTCACATTGCGCACACGATTTCCAAAGAAACCGCCCACCGTACCTGTGTCATAGGTCATCTCCGTCTTTATTTTCGGCGCATGGGGCGCCGGCACACCGTTCACCGCCCAGTTGTAAAGGTGATAAAAAGCCGCATTGAATATATGTTCATAAGGGCAGTCCATCGGCTCGCCCTCGCACCCCTCCCATGCATTGGTAATGCCGATCCGGGTCAGATCCTCTCTCTGATAACCCTCGTAATATTCCAGCAGATTATAGGCCGTATCGTGGCTGGAGGCCGGGATCTGCCATGTGCGGAACTTAAATTCCGGCTCATCAAAATCGCCGTACCAGTAAGCATATTTGTTCTCGCTCTCCGTATTTACCGCCATCACCGGCTCCTTGCCGCCCAAAATACTGCCCTGGGGGATACCGGACTGGCCGAACCGGAAGGCGGAGCTGTACGCGTTCATGGGCGCATCGGAGGCTGCACAGCCGGCCATGAGATAGCCGTCAAAAAGCGGGCCGTCCTTTTCGACTTCCGGAAGATAAGCAAAGGAATGCAGGATTCTGGCAATGTATCCGCCGGATTGAGACCAGCCGGTGAGGAACAGGTGGGCCTTTCCATAAGCTCTGACCGGGTTCATGGCATCCTCCGTGCGCAGCAGCCGTGCCAGGTCCATAAGCATATCCCAAAACAGTCCGCTCTCATACTGCTCCATAAACATCATAGGCACATCCCGAACGCCTTCCGGCGGGATACGGTCCTTATCCGGATTATTCCAGTTGATCGGCGCGTACCGCTCCGGATTAAAACGCAGCAGTGCATCCACCACCTGGCCTTTACTTGTGATCCCGATGTAAATATCGCCGTTTCCCGTAAAAAACTTCCACGAATTTACCCACATGCGGTCAATGTCGATCATCGCCGTAGCGTTAAGCACCTCGATCACTATATTACCGCTGAAATGTGCACCGTCTTTTGGGCGGCGGATCAGCAGCCGGGTCGTATAGGGCACATCGGGGATTTGTACAAATGGCTTCTGCTCCGTATCCTCACCGTAAATATTGGCGGTACCGCTCATAAAATATTCATCCTCCACATAACCGATGGAATCAAAATCACACCTTTGGGCGGCAGATGCAAATGGATGCTCCCCTACTTTTACTGGTATGAGCTTCATCTCTTTTATCATGGTAATAACCTCCTCCTCGCTTTGAACAGCCACATCAGAACGGCTTTTCGCACAATGCATATAAAATTATCTGCGGCCGTACCCGGGCTGTAATTTAAATGTTATACCCTATTATAAGCATATATTAGCTTAACGTCAATATGTTTTAAGCATTTTATTAGCCTAATACAATTGATTATTTACCTAATATTTGCTATAATTAATTTATCCTATCAACCGTCACCGTCCAGAAAAACCGGACGGTTACAATCCACAGACATTTCCATAAATTACGAAACGGAGGGTTTCAAAATGACAAACACGATCACCACACAAACCTGGAGGCAGGTTATCATCCCCTGTGAAATTTCATGTGACTATGAAAATCCATTTCTTGACGTATCCATCACCGCCGAATTTACAGGGCCGGACGGCACCTGCATTTCACGGGAAGCCTACTGGGATGGCGGCCGCAGCTACAAGATTGCCTTTGCGCCCACCTGCCCCGGCCTGTGGCACTGGGTCATCAAAGCGCCAAAGGACACAGGCGTGGACGGCCAGGAAGGCTCCCTGTCGTGTACGCCCTATGACGGACCGCTTCCCATCTACCGTCACGGCTTTTTAAAAGTGGATCAATCCCGGAAATTTCTCACCTACGCCGACGGCACGCCCTTTTTCTGGCTGGGCGACACCCACTGGGCGTTTGCATACAGTGAGCGCTGGGAGGAATCCAACCACCCGGAAATGACAAGTATGTTTAAAGGTATGGCCGACCGCCGCGCAGCTCAGGGCTTTACCGTGTACCAGACCAATCTCCGCGCCGACTTTACATATGGCGGAACGGAAACCTCCCGCTACTGGGCCGACGGTCATCCGGGCACACTCCCCAATGTGGAATTTTATCAAAATGAGCTGGACCGCCGGATGTACTATCTGGCCGATCTGGGCCTTGTCAATGCCCTGGGCTTCGCCTGGTTCATGTCCATCAACAACCAGATAGGCCTGTGGAAAAATATGGCCCGCTATATGGTGGCGCGCTATGGCGCTCTCCCCATGGTTTGGACACTGGCCGGGGAAGTGGCCGGATATTCTCCGGAGCCGATGCGTTCTCAGTTCATTAACTCATGGCGGGAAGTCGCTGTCTATCTTTCAGAAATTGACAGCTACGGTACGCTGCAAACCGCCCACTATGATAACCACCGGCCATTTTCCGATTATTATTATGACGAGGAATGGTACGATTTCACATTGAATCAGGCCGGCCACGGTGATTTCCCTATCAGCGCCGCAGACTTTTACACTTATCGGAAAGACCATCCCGACAAGCCATTTGTGGAGGGTGAAAGCCTGTATGAATTTTGTTCCACCCTTGAAGAAAACGGAACCCGGCTGTGTACGGCCGATATGGTCCGCCGTGTGGCCTATACAGCCATGCAAAGCGGCGCCTGCGGCTACACCTACGGCGCTCAGGGAATCTGGGATAATGTCTGGGAAGCCCCGGAAAAACCGGACCCGTTTAACGCCTTTAACCGCTTCGGTATTCCATGGTACCAGGCTATCGATGGTATCGGGGCTGTCCAGATGGGATACATGAAGCGCTTTTATGAAGACGCGCATTTTGAGGATATGACCCCCATCCCGGTAGATTCCATCACCCCCTTTGGCGTGACCTCCGGCAATGACGCGCCCCCGACACTGTTTGACCCACTGGCCACGGCTAACGGGGATCGAAGCTGTATCATCATCTATTACAATGAGCTCACCCGGGGCGGCTGCCGGATATCCGGCATGAAACCCGGCGTTTGGTCGGCAGAATGGTTTGATCCAAGAACCGCGGTGCACACCACGGCTTCCGAACGCTTCGTTCCGGAAAATGGCTGCTTTGAGGCACCGGCCCGGCCGGAGGGCGGCGACTGGCTTCTGGTTCTAAAAGCTGAAAATTGATTGAATGATGCGCCGCTGCCCGACATGCCCCGGACGGAGGGCGGCGGCTGGTTTTTGATCGTGAAGGCCGCGGAATAATTATAGATTTTATTAGGTAAATATGCTAAAATAATGGAATAGTTTCATCGGCCTGAACAGGTACAAATAATTACTATAAACTAAATCTGCTGCGGCCGCCCGGCATAACGCGTCTGGATGGCCGCAGCGATGAATTATGAAACGGAGGAGCTTTATGGCAGGCATATCCATGAAGGAGCTGGCCGGTATTCTTGGCGTCAGCACCGCTTCTATTTCTGTGGCGCTCCGGGGCAAGCCGGGGATTTCCGAGGAGACAAGGCGCAGGATTTTAACGGAGGCCAAAAACAGGGGCTATGACATGAGCCGCCTGAGTATGGCGGACAGCAAAGGCATTATCGAGATCATCGACCACACTTACTATGGTTATGGCCGTAACCCAGGGGATCTGTTTCCTTATTACTCACAATTTACAGATGCCGCGGCCGCGGAAATCATCCGCAGCGGTTACACGGCCGCCGGTCCATTTCCTCCCGCGGGCATAAGTCCATCCGAGCGCCCGGAGGCCGACGGCCTGCTCATTCTGGGCGGCGGTATGACGCCCGGACAACTGGACGCATATATAAATGGTCCGGTTCCCTTTGTGGTGGCCGGTAATCCGCTGGAGGACCAGCCGGTGACCACCGTCACCCACGATAATTACTATGGGATCTGTATGACCGTAACCCATCTTTACGAACAGGGGCACCGGCAGATCGGCTATATACAAACACTTACAGGGGCACCGACCCGGGAGCGCTATGAAGCTTACGTGAGAGAACTCTCCCGACGGCAGCTTTCAGCATCCAGCGTCTGGGATTTTTCCGGCAGCGCCGCCATAAGCACAAACGCCAGCGCTGCGGCTGCGGTAAACAGTGCCGAAGCTCCCTCAGCCGCAGGTCCTGACCATACCGCCGGAAGCTTTCTCAAAGCCCCCGACAGCACCGAAGCCCTCATAGCGCGCATGGATCAGATGCTTGATGCGCATCCGCCCATGGCCACCGCGTATATCTGCGACAATGATTTTGCCGCGGCCGCATTTATGCGGGTGCTGCGCAGCCACGGCTTCACCCCCGGAAAGGATATCGCCGTCACCGGCTTTGACAATCAGCCATTTTCCGCCCTGCTGGAGCCGCCGCTGACCTCTGTCCACACCTTTGAACCGGAGCTGGCCGTATGCAGTGTACAGCAACTGATCTATACGATGGAACACCCGGAATTTCAGTTCCGCCATATTAAAATCGGCACGAAGCTGGTCGTCCGGGAAAGCACACAGACCCACGTCTGACAAACTAAAGGGAGGATCACAGGATGAAAAAAATAAAAATCAATTCACTCCGTTTCCGCACGGTGGCGCTCCTGCTTATAATGATGCTCCTTCTTTTTGTGCTGGTCGCTTACAATAACTACTCCGCCTATACGATGCTGTTAAACCGGGTCCACAGCAATACGGAGGATACGGCGGCGCTTTATCAAAAGCATCTGGATGATATATTAAAGCAGAACCAAACCTACCTGTATTCTATGGCAACCGATAATCTTATATTGAAATCGCTGCCCTACACAAAAAAAGTCATCGAAAACTGGTATTTCAACCTGGTACAGCTCAAAAACACATTGGACAATGCCATCAGCTCCTACTCCGTGGACGGCCTGTTTTTTTACCTTCCATCGGACGATTATTATATTACATCCAATAAACAAAACGATCTGCTGGCTATGAATATCCGTCGGCAGATCATTCATTCCATAAACGAAGGGCAGATCGATCTCTCCTCCTGGACGACATTTACCGAAGCCGGCAATCACTATTTGTTCCGGGTGCTGTATTTAAATAACGTCTATGTGGGCGCATGGATCAGCATGGATACGCTGTTAGATAAGCTGGCGCAAAAAGCGGATTCCACCATGCAGCTTTATTTTACCACACCGGACGGGAGCATGCTGCGCAATGGGCAGGAAGCCCTGAGCATCACGCCTCCAACAAACCAAAATACCCCCCCCCCAGATCGAAATGGTGGAAAATCAGAAAATGATGGCCGTTTTGCAGCCGTTAAACGAGACGGACCTTTATCTCACGCTGCTCATCCCCGCCAGTGATTTTACCAGCTTCGGCACAGAACTGATCCAGGTGATCATCGCCGTTTCTGTCTGCGCCCTGCTTTTGTGGAGCATATGGGCGGTGGCCCTGAGAAAATGGATCCTGTCTCCGGTGAAAGCGCTGACGCGGGCCATCGACCGGCTGCGGGCCGGCGATCTGGATACTAATGTACCCGCGGCCAACCAGTTGGATGAATTTCAGAAAATGACCACCACGTTTAATGATATGGTGTCAGAGATCAAGGATCTGAAAATCGACGTCTACGAGCGGAAGCTTCAAAAACAGCAGTTGGAGGCCCAGTATCTGAAGCAGCAGATCACCCCCCACTTTCTCGTCAATTGCCTGAACACAGCCTATCAGCTCAATGAAACAAGCCATTTTGAATTATCACAAAAAATGCTGAAGGATCTGAGCCGGCATCTGCGATTCATCCTGTCCTCCGGGCAAACGGTCACTCTTGGCGAGGAGCTGCAGCTTGTGTCAAATTATATTGAGCTGTCGGGCATCCGCTATCCGGATAGTATACGCTATTTCTGCCATTGCCCAAAGGAGCTCTGCGACGCCACGGTCATCCCTCTCCTGTTTTTAAATTTTGTGGAAAATACGATCAAATATGAGGTCCGCATGGGCCAGCTCCTGGAAATACATATTGACATCGAAAAGATAGAAACAGAACACGGCCCGGTACTTAAATCGGTCCTCTGGGATACCGGCGGCGGTTTTGGCCCCGATATCCTTGATAAGCTGAAAAATATCGATGCCTACCTGGATGAAGAAAGCGGTCATATCGGTATTACCAACGTCCTCCAGCGCGCCCGCCATGTTTTTGAAAACCCCCGGTTTTATTTCAGTAACCAATCCCCTGGCGGCGCCCGGATCGATATTGAACTGCCTTATATATCCTGGAAAAATACACCTTTACAAAAAGGAGGCTTACATGAATCTGTTGATTGTCGATGATGAATATTATACCGTAGAAAGTCTTCGGATCAAAATGACGGAAAAGTGCCCTCAATTCGATCGGATTTTTTGCGCCTACAATATAAAACACGCGATGGAATATTTTTCGCAGTATGAGATCGCAGTGATGATCTGCGATATTGAAATGCCCGGCGGCAGCGGACTGGAGCTGCTGGAACAGATCCGCCGGCTCCAGCTCCATACCGTATGTATCTTTCTCACAGCCTATGCCAAATTTGATTATATTTCCAAAGCCATGAAGCTCTCCAGCAGCGATTACCTGCTAAAACCGGTGGATGACGAACAACTGCTGCCCGCGGTCAATAAAGCCTGCGCCCAGTATGAGCATTTAAAAAAGGACATACAGAACACCTTGTACGCCGATTATTGGAAAGAAAGCGCCCGCTATCTCATCGAGCAGTTCTGGCAGGATATGCTGGCCCACACGATCACGCAAAACCGTGAGGATATCGAATCGGAGCTCCGGTTCAGAAAGCTGGACATGACATACGCCTCCAAAACCTATATCCTGCTTATGATCCAGTGCAACCTGACGCCTCTGGCCCTGCCCGATAAAGGCCTTTATGAATTTGCCATGAAAAATATCGCCCGGGAATATTTCTACCGTGAGGAGGAGCAGGCGGTCATTGTCCGCATCTCGGAGCAGATTTACATTCTGCCGCTGATCGCAGACAACCGCTCCCAGGCTCAGGTCGTTGCACGGTGTAATGAAGCATTAACGGACTTTGTACCCCATTTTCCATACGCCTTTAACTTCTTTGTGGCCGACCGGGCTTATCCCATGGAGGAAACCGAAATTCCTTATACGGCCCTCATGGCGGAGGTCCGCAGTAATGTAGCTTTGGAAAATCATGTCTTTGATCTGGCCAGCCCGGCCCGGTCCGAAAATGACCCCGAAAAGCTTCAGATCCCACAAAAGCACTGGGCTGACCTTATTTTACAAAACAAGATCGATGTGCTCCAGACCGAGGTTTTTAATTATTTGAAAAGGCTCAAATCCTCCGGCACCGCCCGGCGGGAGTCTCTGAAAAGCTTTTATTACAGCTTTCTCCAACTGCTTTTTGATACACTGGAAAAAAAGCAGGATGAATCGGTCCGCCTTTTCCACGAACAGCTCAGTCAGACGTCTCCGGATGAACCCTATGCCTCCTTTGAGAAAATGAAGCACTGGGTCAGCGTCACCCTGAGTATTTACGAGAACAGTATTGTCCGCTCCGGCGAATCCGGCGTCGTTGCTATGGTAAAGGAATACATACAGAACCATCTTTACGATGAGCTGGGCCGGGATATGCTGGCCGCCAGTGTTTATCTGAATCCGGATTACCTGTCGCACATCTTCCGGAAGGAGACCGGCAGCTCCCTGACCAATTACATTATTGATAAACGTATCCAAAAAGCGAAACTGCTGCTGGCGCAAAATGAAATGAGCATCCGGGATATCGCCATTGCCTGTGGCTTCCAGAACATATCGTATTTTTCCCGGCAATTTAAAAAATCCACGGGGATGACGCCCCGTGAATTTCGAAAATAAGTATCTGATTGAACATTTAGCCCCTATGCGGCTGCGTTATAAAGACATCCGTGGAAGGGAATCCACTTCCTCCCACGGATTTTTTTGACTTATTTTGCAGTCACGCCATTTTCCTCAGCCCATTTATTTAAAGCTTCCTGTTTTGCTGTAATATAATCATCCAGACCTGCGGCTTTCATCTTCTCTACCACTTCCGGAATACCGGTCTCCGGATTTGTAAAGCCGTAGAATAAAGCTTTAACATAGCCGTCGTAGACATTCATTAATGCGGTATAAGTACTGCTCACTGCGCTGTTATCAAAGGAGAAGCCCAAGGCAATGGATTTCACAGACTCGCTGTTGAATTTTTCCATTCTCTCCCAGATATCCAGACTGTCGCCTTCCCATATTTCAGCGATAAACTGATTGGGGGTCTGCCAGTTCACGTTGTTGTAATACTCAGAATTATCTGCGCTCACACCATCGGCAAAGGTAATATGTCCGTCATCTGTCTTCTTCCATTCCTTGCCTTCCTCGCCCCAGCAAAGGAGATTGGAAAGGTAAGGATCTGTATAAAATGCATTCAAAACCTTCATAGCGGCTACCGGATCTGCCGTATTGGAATTAATGCACCAGGGCATACCGGCCACTGCAGATGATTTCATAAAGTCATCACCGCACTGGAAAATGATCATATCGCGGCCGCACAGGTTGCTCTCCTGCTGCTTGATCCCCGGCTTTGTCGCTGTCGCATAGGACATGGTCGTACCGGCTTTTACCTGAGATGTTGCTGCGGTATCATCGGTCAGAGCATCGGCGGATATGTAGCCAGCCTGATTCCAGCCGTAAAATACGTCACAGAATTTTTTAAAAATATCACTACTGTAAAGATCTTCGACTTCAAGGCTGTTTTCCGGATCAAGGAGCACACCGAAGGTATCTCCGCCAATGGCATCCACCTTGGGGCCCTGGCTGATGGTTGCTTCCTGAGGTGCGAACACATATTTGTCCGGATATTTCTCATGGAGCTGTGCAAAAATCTCACTGATCTCATCCAAATCGGTGTAAATGGCTTCGTCACCTTCATTGGCATATTTAGACGCATAATCATAACCTATGTCATCCAGATATTCAGCGCCGATGGCAATACCCATCAGACCGGCAGCCATATCTCTTTGCTGCGGCAGACCGTAAAGTGTTCCATCAATACGGCAGGCGTCCACATAGGTCTTGTCCATTGTTTCAAGGATTCCGGCGCCATAAGTAGCGATCAGGTCATCTTCCTCCAGATCCAGACAGTAGTCTTTATTTACACAGGATGTATAACCGACACCAATGGCATTAAAAATATCCACCTGCTCACCGGAGGTCAGCATCAATGTCATATTTTGTTTATAGGATGCAGAATCCATAATCATCAACTGAAAGCTGATACCAAGATTTTCTTCGGTATAAGCGCTGATCAGCTTCTGGATACGATCCAGGCCTGCAGGTGAACCGCTGAAGTTCATCATTGCCATAACAACTAACGGGTAATTGCCATCCGCAGGCTTCGCTGCTGTTTCCTTAGAACCGGCATCGCCGCCGTTACCGCCGTCATCCGCAGCTTTCGTCGGTGCTGATGTACCTCCACTTGAGCTGCCGCCGGAACCTCCGCAGGATGCCAGTGTTCCCATAACAAGTACCAAACACAACATCATTGCCAATAATCTTTTTGTTTTCATTAAAACCCTTCCTTTCATTATAAATTCACCGCTATGCGGTGTTCTATCTCATAATCAGCCCTTTACTCCGCCCAAAGTAATACCTTTGACAAAATTACTCTGGATAAACGGATATACAAGGATGATCGGGAGCACGCCCACCACAGCCATGGCCATACGCACCGATACCGACGGTATGGCGGCCAGGCCCACATTGGCATTGGAAATATTTCCCGAATTTTGCGTGAGGAACTGGATATTCTGCATCATCCGGTTCAGCAGGTTCTGTATGGAATACAGATCCGTCCGTGTCGTCAGATAAACATAACCATTCTGCCAGTCATTCCAGTAGGCGATGCCGGCAAACAGCGCGATTGTTGCCACAATAGGCTTGGCCAGTGGCAATGCCACTCTGGAAAAGGTCTGAAACTCCGTAGCCCCGTCAATATAGGCGGCCTCCAGGATTTCGTCGGGTACTGCGGATACAAAATAAGATTTCATAAGCAGAATATTAAATCCATTGGCCAGCAGACCGGGAATCAGCAGGGCCAGGAACGTATTTTTAATTCCAAAGGTATTCGTATAATTCATGTAGGTCGGAACAAGTCCGCCGTTAAACAGCATGGTAAAAAATACATAAAAGGTCAGCGCGCCCCGGCCAGGAAGCCCTTTTTTAGCCAGCGCATAGGCCAGCAATGTGGTGATGCACAGTGACAGTGTGGTGCCAATGATCGTCAGTACGATCGATACGCCATAAGCGCGGATCACGGCGCTGCCGGTGCTGAAAATATATGTATAGGCATAAATGCTCCACTTCATGGGTATAAAATTGTAACCGTTCTGGATAAGTGTATCGTTATCCGTCAGCGACGACACAACCAGCAGCACCATGGGTAAAAGAGCGCAGAGCGAAAGGATCACCATGACAATATTTCCCATCACCTGAAATCGTTTTTCTTCGCGTGTCTTCATCTTTCCACCTCCTAGAACAATGCACTTTCCCTGTCAATTTTACGTACCAGCAGATTGGCGCCCAGAACAAGGATAAAGCCTACCAGTGACTGATATACGCCGGCCGCTGCCGACATGGATATATCCCCCAGCTCCAGCAGCCCCCGATATACATACGTATCGATCGTATTGGTCACCGACAGCAGTGCGCCGGAGTTTTTCGGCACCTGGTAAAACAGACCGAAATCCGAATAGAAAATACGTCCCACAGACATCAGTGTCAGCATGATCGCCGTCGGCTTTAACATGGGAAGGGTGATCTTTGTGATCTGCTGCCACTTGGATGCGCCGTCAATGGCCGCTGCCTCATAGAAGGTCCGGTCAAAGCCAAGGATCGTGGACAAATAAATAATGCAGTTATAGCCGATACCGCGCCATGTATTTACAAGGACGAGGATAAATGGCCAGTATTGCTTTTCGTTATACCAGGAGATGGAGCTTGCGCCAAAAGCACTTAACACCGTATTATTGATAAAGCCATTCTCCGTGGACAAAAATGCAAATACAAGATAGCTGATAATAACATAAGAAATTAAAAATGGCAGTAATATGGCCGACTGATAAAACTTTTTCCATTTACTTGTCAGCTCTGATAATATGATCGCCACCGCTATGGCACAGACCAGATTGACGACGATAAATACTACATTATAGCAGATCGTATTTCTTGTGATAATAAAGGCGTCGTCTGTGGCAAACAGATATTTAAAATTTGCCAATCCCGCCCAATCCGAACCGAAGATGCCTTTTCTGGCCGAATAATTTTTAAACGCCAGCACCAGACCGGGAAGCGGCATATAGTTATTGATGAACAGATAGAGAACGCCCGGCAGCGCCATGATATACACCGGTATGAATCGTTTGATCTTAGTGCGCTTCTTTTTGGGAACCGTACTCACAGCAGCTTTAGTCTCACTCATTATGATCCATCCCACCTTTCCTCCTAAAACATGAACAACAATGAAGTTCTTTTAATTTTCATGTGGTTAAAACGCCACTTTTCTTTGTCGCTGAGTCACGGCCGTTGTACTCATCAAGATAAGTCAATTATACAGTGCCGCCGGAGCAAGAAAAAGAACTATCCTGCGGCAAATTGACACTATCCTGTCTTTTTACCGCCTCGCAATTGTGCAACTTTTATCAGAATAGTGTCTTTTTATTTCAGTTGATAGCCATAAAATATATATAATTGTCAATTAACCAACATTCTTTGTACATATATCCCCATATCTCCCAAATTACACATAACAGCCGCCACTTTCCATCAGCAAAATGACAGGGAGCCGCCGCATCACCCAGGACCACCCCAAATCGGGCAGGCCCCGCCGATGCGGCAGCTCCCTGTAAAACTTATGTAATATTATGCCGGCGCAGGCCCGCCGCTCTCTCGGCCTTCCGTCTCCGGGATGGGATGGCCCACGCACTGTCGGGCTCCCGTCTCCGGGATGGGATAGCCCCTCGCGCTGCCTGGCTCCCGGCTCTGGGATGAGATAGCCCCCCGCGCTGTCGGGCTCCCGGCTCCGGGATGGGATGGCCCACGCACTGTCGGGCTTGCGCCCTGGGGCTGAGGTTGGCCGTCTATCCCCGGCAGGACGTCTCACAAAGCAGTGCCGGACCTGCATTGCAGCCGTTTTAGCAGAACTTGGGGTTCAGGGAATTTGTGTTAATCCATCGAAAAAGAAGTAGAACGGAAAACAAAATAAGAATACTCCCCTCTTTTTCGACGGATTGCCCTTAACAAAACCCTGAACTCCTTAGTTCTGCTTAAGCGGCGAAACCGCAGGTCCGGCACTGCTTTGCGAGACGTCCTGCCGGGGATAGACAGCCAACCTCAGCCCCGGGGCGCAAGCCCGACAGCGCGGGGGCTATCCCAGCCCGGAGACGGGAGCCCGACAGCGCGGGGGGCTATCCCAGCCCGGAGACGGGAGCCCGGCAGCGCAACGAATCTATCCTCAAGCCTTCTTCCGTGCAAACAGCATAAAAAATTTCTGCGGGATCATCAGCACGCACATAATCCCAATCGTAATCGCCATAGCCACCTTCAACGTCTCCACGCCCCTGGCCGACGCCTCCGCAAACTGATTCATTATAAAATAATAAGACGTATAATAAATCCCCACGCCAGGCACCAGCGGAAATATCCCCGCCACAAGAAAAATTGTCACCGGAGACTTCCGGGTCACAGCAAATATCCGTGACAGCAGCGTCACCACAACGACAGCGATAAACGTCGCAATAACAACGCCCTGCACCTCCGAAAAATACCGGTAAAACACCCAGCCCATACCGCCGGTGAGACCGCCAAAGGCCCACTGCTTTCTTGGCACATTAAACAAAATGGCAAAGGCCGCCGTAGCAAAAAAAGCCACAATAAATTCAATAATCAATGTCACGATCACGGCAAGCCCTCCTTTAATAAAACAGCCGGTAGATCACACCAACGCCAATGGCCATACAGATAGCCACCAAAATGGCATCGATCAGCCGTATGGCGCCGGACAAATAATCGCCGTTAAAGAAATCCCGTATGGACGTCGTCAAAGGAACTCCTGGAACAAGGATGATCAGGCCGCCAATAATAATCTTATCCATGTTCAGGCCGGCAAACAATGCCGCCATAACCATTCCTCCAAGTGTAATCAGGGCGCTGCCAAGTATGGTCTGCATCACCTTGGATATTTTTCCACGCCCCATCACATACTGAAACAGACAGAGCAAAACGCCCACTGGCGCCACAGCCAGGCAATCCCACACACTGCCCCCAAACAGATAGCAAAAGCAGCCGCTGCCCAAAGCACAGGCAAATGCCTGCTGCAAAAGGCCGGCCCCCGGAGTTGCCGCAATCCGCTCCATTTCCGCCATCGCCTCATCCAGCGTATATCTCCCCTCACATATTTCACGGGAAAGCTGATTCATTTGGGCCACCCGCCCAAGGTTCGGTGTTTTTAAAGGCACATGCTTGATCTGGGTACATCGGGTCTTATCCTCGTGGTGCAGTGTTACAAATATTCCGTTGGAAATGGCAAACACATCGATATCCGCCTTGTCAAAGGCCCGGCCCACGATCAGCATCGTATCCTGAACTCTGGCGATCTCCGCGCCGTTGGCAAGCAGCGTCTCCCCCATCATGGATACCAGATCCAAAACCTTTCGCCCGGACTCATGGATATCGCCGGGCTGCGCCGTTTTCCCGGCGTCATACCCCGGCTTTTCGCTGGGCAACTTCGTTTTATCGCCGCGTTGCTCCGGCTTATGGGAATCGCTGTCCTCACCGTTTTGTTTTTGAGGCAACGTCAGTTGGGCGGCCCGCCCACGGGTGTCTTCACCCTTATATTGTATCGGCTCTGTCATCGTATTTCTCCTTAAAATTTAGACTATATAAAACCGTTCATTATTATTTGCTCCTCTACCATATTATAATAAATACGAACAAAAATAAACAACAAATATCAGAAGAATCAAGAATCTGTAAATTTATAAAAATTTCATAGTTTGCTGGATATTTTAAGAAAGATGTACTGTGATTTTTTCATGGCATATGCTATACTTTATAACAACTCAGCCAGGTCTGCGCATTCGCTGCGCGGACCGCCGGACCGCTCATAGCCGGACAGCATAGAACACTTGGAGGAACCTTATGAATCTGGATAAAGAAAACATGAAAAAAATACTTCTCATCGCCTTTGCCATCGTTCTTTTTTATGTAGGCGTTGGTCATCTGGACGTGGTATTTAACGGCCTGAAATGGGTCATTGCACTTGTATTTCCATTTCTGTTTGGCGCCTGTATCGCATTTATATTGAATGTTCCCATGCGCTCCATCGAGCGGAGCCTGTTCGGCGGCTACCACGGAAAACGCCAGAAGCTGGTAAACCGGCTGCGCCGGCCGGTCAGTTTTGTGCTGACGCTCATCTGCGTTCTTGGAATTATCTGCATTGTTGTGCTGTTCGTTGCGCCGCAGCTTGGCGAAACGATCCAGTCCATCATCGAGCGGATACCGGATTCGTTTAATCAGGTCCAGCTATGGATCAATGAAATGCTGGATAAATATCAGGTTGTGGCCGAAGCCCTGGGGGATATAAAAATCAACTGGGATTCCATTGCCAACCATCTGACCGAGTTTTTGAAAAATGGCGTCAGCAGTGTCTTTACATCCACCGTAGGCATTGCCGCCTCCATTGTCAACGGACTGACAACCTTCTTCATCGGATTTGTTTTTGCCATATATATTTTATTCCAGAAGGAAAATCTCAGCCGGCAGGTTAAAAAGCTGATGTACGCCTACGCACCTGAAAAAAGAGTGGACCGTATTGTGGAAATTGCCGGCATATCCAACCGGATTTTTTCCAGATTCTTGTCCGGCCAGTGCCTGGAGGCCACCATCCTTGGAACGATGTTTTTCATCACACTGACCATCTTCCGTTTTCCATACGCACTGCTCATCGGTGTACTCATTGCGTTTACAGCGCTGATCCCCATCGTTGGTGCATTTATCGGCTGCTTCATCGGAGCACTGCTGATGCTCATGGTCAGTCCGATGAAAATGGTTATTTTCGTCATCATTTTCCTTGTGCTCCAGCAGATAGAAGGCAATATCATCTACCCGAAGGTGGTCGGCAATTCCATCGGTCTCCCGGCCATTTGGGTTCTTGCGGCAGTGACCATTGGCGGCAGTCTCATGGGAATCGCCGGAATGCTCATATTTATCCCTCTCGTTTCCGTACTCTACACCCTGCTGCGGGATGCGGTGCGCACGCGTATTAAAAAACGGCAGATTAAGCCCCAAAAGTACAGCTCCTAAATCGCACTCATTCCGATTGGTCTGCACATTTACTGCGCAGCAAAAAGCAGCCCCACGCCCCGGGATTACGACTCCGGGCTGCCGGGCTGCTTCTTTTCTTACAGTATATCTGTTCTTTATTGGCATTTATCCAGCTTTTCCACATTTTCCAATGTAAATATTGGCTCAAAGTCATCGGTATCGGAACATATCCGTCCACCCTTTTGCTCCAGAATTTCCCGCATCACAAGGCGCACGGCCGTCTGATCCAGGGCGTCATAGCTCATCTGATAAATCGTTTTTATATCATTTTCCCGGATATAATCCAGATCCAGCGGGTCCACAAAGCATTCCCGGGCATCCTGGAAAATCAGAGAATCATTGGCCAGCACGACCTCTACCAGGTTCAGCTCATTCCAGACCTCGACATTTTCCTCAGGCACGGACGCAATACACAAGGACAATTCTTTGGCGTTCATCGCCACCGGCGACATATAGTAAAATTCATAAATCGTCTTAACATTCTTTTTTACCGCCGTCACCTTTTTAGATAACTTCTTGTCATTTGTCTTTTTACCTTTCATCATCGAACACCTCCCTTATTCTTTACCATTCTCCAAAAGCCCGTCACCATTTGGCGCATCCGGACATTTTTGCCGGATGATCCCGGCCACGGACTTTATGATTCGCGCGGTCAATCCCCATATGACCCGGCCATTGGGCTCATAAAAACAGACCTCGCTCCAGCCGCTGTGCCACGGATAGCTTTTGCCCCCGGGAATCTTATCCACAGGAAAATCTTCCGCCACCTGGGTATACACCTTATTTTTAAAGCACAAAGGCTCATTTTCAATAAAATAGTTCACGGGTACAAAAAATACTTCATCGACCTCCGACGGATTCATCGTTTCCTTATAGTCGAAAAGTCTTACAAGATATGGCATGATCATCTGACCGGACGGCGATAAATACACATCCATTGGGGCGATCATCCGAATCTGATCCATCCCGATACATAATTCCTCCATCGTTTCCCGGAGCGCCGCACCGGCAAAGTCTTCCCCGGCTTCCAGCTTTCCTCCGGGTAAACATATTTCCCCCGGCTGACGTCTCAGGCTCCCCGCGCGGACCTCAAATAAAATCTGTTCCTGCCCGTCTTTTACCACCACCGGAACGGTCACTGCATATTTTTTATACTCCGAATATCCGATAATCCCGGGATGACGCCCGGCTAAAGCTTCCAGCATTTCATCACCTCAACCGATTCCCTTATAAATAAAGCCGAGAATGAGAACGATAATGGTCAGCGGCACATATATATACCGCGCGGTCACTCCAAACCATGCCGGCAACGGCTTTTTACGCCCCGTCTCCATCTCCTCCCGGATTTTTTTGTAACCGAGGATATAATAAATGGATATCGCGCCCAGCACAGCGCCGAAGGGAACGATGACAATGGTCACCACGTCCATCCAGGTTCCTACCCGGCTTTCGCCCTCGATCAACAGCCCGACTCCAAGGGTAATTATAGCACAAAGCAGCACCGCTGTCTTTCTTTTTAATTGAAAACGGTTCTGCCAGCTTTCGATGACAGCCTCAAACATATTCATCAGTGATGTAATCCCGGCAAACAGCACGGACAGGAAAAATATCACTGCAAACAACCGCCCCAGGGGCATTTGCTTAAATATGTTGGGAATCGTAAGGAACATCAGCGACGGCCCCCGGTCCGGTTCGATGCCAAAGGCAAATACGGCCGGCATAATGGCCAATGCCGCCAAAATGGCCGCCAATGTATCAAAAGCTGCCGTGCGGATGGATGTTTTGGGGATATCCGCATTTTTCCCAAGGTAGGAGCCGTAAACGATCATTCCAGATCCCGTAATGGACAGCGAGAAAAACGCCTGGCCCATGGCCATGATCCACGTCTCCGCCTTCAGCAGGTATTCCCATTTTGGAACAAATAAAAACTTATAGCCCTCCACAGCGCCGTTCAGAAAAAACACCCGCACAGCCAGAATGGCAAACAGGATGAAAAATATGGGCATCAGCACCTTATTGACCTTCTCGATCCCTTTTACCGCATTGACCAGCAGGATAATGGCCGTAATAACGACCACCGCCGTATGCCAGCCCACATTTCCAAAATCCCCGGTCATCTGGCCAAAATATTCGGAAGCCTCCGTTGTCAGCAGTGTACCGGTCAGAGAACCGAAAACAGACCGGAATACCCAGCCGATGATCACAGAGTAGCCGATGGCAATGCCCAGCGAGCCCAGCAGCGGTATCCACCCAAGGATACTGCCAAGCTTCCCCTTGCCGATATTTTCCCAGCAGTATTTATAAGACCCCAGTGTACCGGTGCCCGACCGGCGGCCGATGGCAAATTCCGCCGAGAGCCCCACCAACCCGAACAGTACAATAAAAAACAGGTACGGTATGAGAAAAGCCGCACCTCCGTATTGGCCCAGACGATAAGGAAACATCCATATATTTCCCAGACCTACGGCAGATCCTACGCAGGCCAGAATAAAACCAAAGGAGCCGGTAAAGCTGCCATTGGCATGTATTTTTTGCTTCATGTCTTCTCCTCCCTGTCATATATTCGCTTAATTATATTACCATAATCACAGGGGAAAAGGAAGAAGATTTTGCGTAACCGTTTGGCCCTTCTGAACTTTTACAATCTGTCGAATTATGATGCTTTCTGTCAACGAGATTTTGTTGCATTTTCTAAATTCCTGTGCTATTCTAAATCCATCGACAATATCACTTCTTAATCGGGCTTTTCTCCGGAGATTTCACTAATCGATTCCTATTCGAAACTGCGCATGAATTAAAACGTAATTTTATTGAAAATGAACTTTAGCTCGTATATAATAGAGCTATGAAGGAGGCAGTATGAAAACTAACGTTTACAGAGAGTTGGATACTGCAAAAGATAACGTCAGGTACGACGAATATGTTAAAAGAGTTCTAAGTAATAAATATATTCTGGCCTGGATACTAAAAAGTACTACCGAAGAGTTTAAAAACTATCCCATAGACACAATCGCTATGGAGTGTATTGAAAAAGATGTACAGATTGGAAAGGTTCCGGTATATCCAGGAGCTACAAATACCCGTGTTTCTTCCGGCTGCGGTGCTCAAATGGCTGATAAAAGTTCTATTCAACAGCCACATATGATTACCGGTGACTTAACAGAAAGCCGTATCCCCGGCGAGGGCACTGTAACCTATGATATCCGTTTCCATGCCACTGTACCCGGTGAAAACGAAAGTATTCTATTGATCATCGACATCGAAGCGCAGCGGTCATTTTATACAAAATATGAAATGGTGACCCGTGGGATTTTTTATGCCGCACGTATGATATCCGCCCAACTGGATACAGAATTTACGCACAGTGATTATAATAAACTGAAAAAAGTGTATTCCATTTTCATCTGTATGAATGCCCCCAAATACATAGGAAATGCTATTTGCGAATATAAAATCACAAAGCATGACCTGATTGGAACTATGCCGGATAAAAAATACAGTTACGATAAGCTGTCTGTTATCATAATCTGCCTTAATGAAAAGATGGATGAGAATACCGATGGTCTGCTACATCTTCTGAATGTTTTGCTGTCCATTGATTTGCAGCCCGAAAAAAAGGCAGCGGTATTGAACAATATTTTTGACATAGCGATAGATGATTCATTAGAAAAGGAGTTGAATGTTATGTGTAATCTCAGTGAAGCAATTATAGAACGAAGCTTAGAGCTTGGAAGAAAACAGGGCCAGGAATCCGGTGAACAGCGCATGTCTTTGCTCATAAAGCGATTACTGAGCGACCATCAAATAGAAGATATCCAAAGAGTTATCGATGATAAAAATTATCGGGAATCGTTATACAAAAAATATTCACTTTAAAATCAAGTAATCATTTTATACACTGTATGCATAGAATAGATGGCTCCGTCGATTATGGTAAAATACTTACCATAATCACAGGGGAAAAGGAAGAAGATTTTAATTATGAATAACCTGGAAAGTGCCAGCTATCCCGATTAGGATAGCTGACACTCTTAAAATAGAACAGAATTATTGTACGCCAATTGCTATTGTAAAATCACCATAATGTAAATCTTCACCTTTATTCAAATCTATATTCGATTCTTCCGTTGATTTAAAAGAGTATGGTGTAACAGTTAATGATACTATATCTGTGGGCACCCCAGTTATATAATATTCCTGATCAACGCACCATGCACCCAAATCATCCAGATATGCATCAGTAAACAATTTTCCGCCCTCATTACTGTCAAACATAAAATCATAAGATTTTCCCTGACTATCATTAGCTGCAAAGCCCGATCTGCCAAGCGCAGTAGCCTTCTCCTGTGCGTCCTCTCCGATAAAACGATATGTGTAGCAAATATGCATGGTAGACAATGTCAGACTCATTTCAGTAACTTCAACGCTACCACCATCAATTTCAATCGTCTGGGGTTCAATGACCACGACAGCATTGTCAGTTACAGCCACCTTAACAGAAACGACATGGAATCCCAACCGACTGCTTAAGGAACCAGGATTACTAAATACTTCAAAAGGAATCTGTACAGTAAAATCATCGGTAAGCTGTGCATCTGTTAATTGTACTCTGCCATGGTAAACATAGGAGCTTTTAGTTTCATCATAATATCTGTCGCTCATTACATCTGCAGCATACTGTGTGCCGTTCACAAATACACGTGAAGTCGCCAGCTCATAATTCTTCCCAGCTTCCGTAGCCTCCCCATAAACATGTAACACAGAACCGTCAAAGTACACTTCCTTCAATTGGATTAAAGGCTCCATAAAAATTTCATCAGTTTCCTGTAGAAACTGCGGCATCACTCCTGGCAGCTCAGACTCAATCGTCTGGCCCTCTCCCATTTCCTGATGATTTGCCTGGCCTTGATCATTTTCTTGCGAAGAAGAGTCAATTACCTTTATATATTTTTCAGCTTCATCCGGATTCTCTCCTGCATCCCTGCCGAGATAATTACCGAGCTGAAAATTTGTCGCAGCCCAGGCGGAGCCCCCCACGACAACGACCAGCGCCGCTACACAGGCCACAGCCTTTTTCCAGCCAAAAGATTTCATTGTCCGTTTATTTTCTTTATACATCTTAGCATCCCCTCTGCTTTTTGTATGTTTATTAAAATCATACACATTCCCCTGCTCTACGCCCATGCGCTCCTCACCTGCCGCCAGTTGACGACGTACACAGGCGTCCACGGTCTCGGAAAAATGCTCCGGCGTTTTTAAATACTTATCTTTCTGCCAATTCTGATGCTCCATTAATTCCAGCCTCCTTTTCGTATATCTTCCTTAACTGCTTCCGCGCCCTTGAAAGCCGGCTTTTCACCGTTCCTTCCGAATCCCCGGTCATCCCGGCGATTTCCCGGATGGTATAGCCTTCAATATAGTAAAGCACAATGGTTATGCGGTAGGCAAAGTCCAACTGCATGATATCCTGGTAGACCTCCGGGTATTCATTGTCATAACTCTCCTGAAGACTGACGGACTCATCATAATCCGTCTCACGCTTTCGCAGACGTAAAATCCGGTAGCATTCATTGATCAGAATCCGCGTCAGCCATGTTTTGGCATAGACGTCTTTTTTTAAGGACGGCAGGCCTGCAAAGCTGTGGACAATGGCTTCTGATACAGCATCCTCACAATCTGCGTCATTTTTCAATATGGATTTGGCCACTCTGTACAGACTGTCTTTTGAGTCCATGATCAATGCGCCCAATTGTTCTTTTGTCATAGCATCCTCCCGTTCCCTGCAGGATAACCGTTGGCAGGAGCCAAACTTTTTCCCTGTATGTACTTTTAAAATGATGAAATACCGGTATTTTTTTCACTTTATACTTATTAGAGCGTTTTAAGGGGCTAAAGGTTGCAGGAATTGATAAAAAATTTGATTGTCCAAATGTCACCAATACCTTATAATGATTATTATACAATCAAACGCATGCAGATGCGCAGATATATTTTCATATGAATTGGGGAGGATTAGAATTATGTCAACCGAAAAGTGTACAAAAAACTGCTGTTGTAAAACAAGCTGTGTGGTCAACGAACCACGCATTAAAAACCCGCTGATCAAGGCGATCCGGGAGCTGTTGGAGCACAGAGCCACATGGCTGTATCTGCTCTGCGATGAAGGAAAAAAGCGCGGCCTGGACCCGACGGATTTCGGCAGCGCGGCAGTGCGCCGCTGCGGATTGAGCCAGGGCAGAGATCTGGTTAAAAAGGGCGGTACAAAAAGTCTGAAAGGGCTCCGCAAAACATTGTTCACGAAGCCCGCTCAGTGGGTTTTTGAAATGGATGTAAAAAAATGTACAGACGATGTTCTGGAAATCCAGTTCCATTACTGTCCGCTTGTCAAGGCGTGGCAGAAGGCCGGATGCAGCGACGAGGAAATCTCTCAGCTATGTGATATCGCCATGTGCGGCGACCGGGGCATCGGTGCCGCTTACGGCTGCGGCCTGAAGCTGCCCAAAACCATTGCCAGAGGCGATGACATCTGCCATTTAAAATATTACCGTAAATCTAAAAATTAATATCGAAAATAAATCCGGGGGTGAAACTGTATTTTCTTAGCTGCCGCCAATGGTTCGCTAAAATTCAGATTCACGCCCGGTCCTGGCACCTGCCGCCGTGTCAGCCTGCGGCCGCCGGGGCGGCAGGATTATTCGACGTCGGGGCGGCAGGATTATTCGTCGTCGGCAGATATCTCGATTTCTTCCACCGCGTTATCTAAAAATACAATGCCATCCAGATGTTCCAGCTCATGGCAAAAACACTTTGCCATATCGCCCTCACCGGTGACAATGATCTCCGAACCATTTTCATCCAGCGCACGCACGGTCACCGATTGAGGGCGAATCGTCCGGACATAGCGGCCCGGGAAGCTCAGGCAACCTTCAATACAGCTCTGCTCGCCGGTTTGTTCAATAATTTCAGGATTGACCAGTTTTAAATAATTATCTAAATAATCGATAACCACCAAGCGCTTTAAAATGCCCACCTGATTGGCCGCCATAGCAGCACCGTTTTCCGTCTCGTGGAGCGTATCCATCATATCGTCCAGAATGCGCCGGATCTTATCATTGACATCGTCCACATACTTACACTTCTTTCGCAGTATGGGGTCGCCGCTATACCGCATTTGTCTTATGGCCATAATTTTCCTCCTACAAATTCCCCTTTAATCCGATGGCTTCGGCATTTTCTCTCATTCCTGAAATGGTTTCACGGATGACAGTATCCAATTCCATACCAAGCATCTCGCAGCCGCTGCGTATCGTATCCCGGTCCACGCCTGCGGCAAAGGATTTATCCTTGAATTTTTTCTTCACAGACTTAACCTCCAGATCCAGAACGCTCTTTGACGGCCGCATCAGACATACGGCGTTAATAAGCCCGGTCAGCTCGTCCACTGTATACAAGGTCATTTCCATAGGGCTCTCCGGCTTCACATCCGTGCAGATACCATAGCCATGGCTGCATACCGCGTGAATATAAAAATCACTGATGCCACGTTCCTTCATAATCTCCTCGGCTTTTTTGCAATGCTCCTCCGGAAATTTTTCATAATCCACATCGTGAAGGAGTCCAACGACACCCCAAACATCCGCGTCCTCTGATGCCAGAGCGGCAAAATGGCGCATAACAGCCTCCACAGCCAACGCGTGCTTACGCAGGGCCGGTGTTTTTGTATACTCCGTCAATAATTCCCAGGCTTCTTCTCTTGACAGCTTCTCTTCCATAGATATAATCCTCCTGTATTTTTATATGTAAAATCGAACATCCGCTTAATCTGGCGAACATATCTGTGCTTTCTATTTTACAGGCTTTGATATATCTGTCAAGTCATAGAAACGGAAAGATGCGCCGCAGATCGCGGCGGTCGCCACAAAGGTGAGCAAGCTCCCTTTTGTGGCTCGTCGCTTTGCACATCCGGCTCCGCTTTGCTACGCCGGATCGCGGCGGTCGCCACAAAGGTGAGCAAGCTCCCCTTTGTGGCTCGTCGCTTAGCGCAAAACAAGCCCGGCGTCTCACGGACGGCGGACTTGTCTGTATTCCTTAGAACATTTACAATTCTTTAATATTTATCTGCACACCACACGCCGCAGAACGGATCTACCGGACTGATCCCTTTAAATTCCGATTTTCCCATAATTTTTTCAATCACTGCATCCAACACATATTCATTAGATGTGTATGCATTGATAAAGGTAGACATCATTGGGATATCCAGCAGGTGATACGGATTGGACACGGAAATAAACATTGCCGGAACATCCTTCAAATACCACGGTGCATCCGCAGCCATCAGGTGCACGTAATCCAGGCGGGTCGTCGTCTGATTGCTGGCATTTTGCACATTGGCCAAATAAATGGCCAGATCGAACTGCTGCTTAATATAATCCACACCGCCGCCGAAAACTTCCCCGAAGTTTAAATGGGCCCTGTCAAATACTTCCACTTCAAACCCGGCAGCGCTCAGCTTTTCCTCAAATAATTTTCCGACAACTGCATTGTCACCAAAGCCGCCGTCAGCATTTTCACCCATCACATAGAGACGGACTTTTTTGTATTTTTCCGGAGTCACCGGCAGAAGCTTCTGATTATCCTTTACAAGAGTAACCGCCTTATCCGCACACTCTTTTGCCCACTGTTCATGCTGCTGACATTTTAAGACGGACAATGCTTCCGGCTGCGGAACAAGACTGCCGTCCGCCTTTTTGTTATGTAAACCTAGTGAAGCCTTTACGGCCAGAATCCGGGTGATGGCTTCATCCAGGCGCTCCATGGTCAGGGCGCCGCTTGCCAGACCATCCCGCACAGCCTGATAATCCTCGTCGATATTTTTATTAAACAAGATCATATCACAGCCGGCCATCAGCGATGCCACCACAGCATCTTTTCTGCTCATAAATTGATTGAACGGAACCATAGCTGTGGCATCCGTCGTGATCATACCGTTATAACCCAGCTTTCCACGAAGCAGGTCTGTAAGAATTTCTCGGGAAAGTGTGGCCGGAAGCATATCCGCATCGGCAATTTCAGGATTAAAGTGTCGGATGTAGGCCGGCATGATCATATGTCCGGCCATAAGTGTACGCGCACCCTTATCGATCATATGCTGGTAAACCATACCGTAGGTTTTATCCCATTCCTCACAGGACAGGGAATTTACCGATGCCACCAGATGCTGGTCGCGCTCGTCCACACCATCCCCCGGGAAATGCTTGATGCATACGCTGATCCCCTCTTTTTCAATGGCATCCATGTAAGCCGCAGCCATGCGTTTAACGCGATTGGCGTCCGAACCGTAGGTACGCACATTTGTGATCGGATTACGGAAATTCATATCAATATCAATGATCGGTGAAAATGCCCAGTTACAGCCCACGGCGCCGCCCTCTTTGCCGCAGATTTCCCCAAGTCGGTAAGCCATGGTTTCATCGTCCGTGGCCGCCACCTGCATCTGCTTGGCATAATAAGTGCCGTCCACAGCAATACCATTGCCACCGGATTCCAGATTGGCGGAAAGCAGCAGCGGTATTTTGGAATAGCTCTGTAATGTGCGATGGGCTTCCTGGATCTCAGCTCCCACACCGGCTCTGTACATCATTCCGCCCGGCTGATATTTATCCAGCATCGCTTTAAGCTCCTCCGGGTCCGGTGACTGGCCGACCGGGCAAAATATCTGCCCGATTTTTTCCTCGGTCGTCATGGAATTTAAAGTATCCTCGACCCATTGGCAGCCGTCCTCATTCAAATAAAATGGTTTTCCTTTTAAATCAATCATGGTGAACACCCCTTTGTCAATTATTTACCTTAATACTAACATTTTTCGGGCACCGGAAAAATCCCAATCCTTATTCTTGTATAGCAAAAATTTGTCAGGAAACAAATTTTGTCACAGCTTATGAGATAAGATGGCAATGTCTATTAAGGCTGCACAGCAGATTTTTATATGCTGTCACCTCTATAAGCTCAAAAATCAGGAAGGCCTGCGCCGCACCCAAGAGCAAATTTTTACAGTTAAAAAGTCAAACATTCACTATTTTTACCTCAGCTTATTTACAAGTGAGGAAATTTCTTTTATAATTGGTGACAAATTATAAAAGGAATTGGCCTGATGGCCAAGCAGGTCATCAATTTCCTACAGGAAATTGGTGACAAATTATAAAAGGAGCATTATTTATGGAATCGATACATGAAATCATTGATTTTGGCAGCCACATCCCAATTAAATTTTTTATTCACAGTATCGGCGATGTGGGGCGGCATTGGCATCAGAGCACAGAGCTGCTTTTTGTCCTCTCCGGCCAGGTACAGATATTTGTCCGGGAGCATAGCTATACACTTTGCGAGGATGATCTGATCATCATCAATTCCTACGATATACACGAGCTCCATGCTGACCATGCAGTGCTTGCCGCATTTCAAATCAAGCTGTCCATGTTCGACGCCAATATTGAAGATTTCACCCGCTTCCGGTTCGAGTGCAACTCGGCGCTCATCAAAGCTCCGGAAAAATATCTGCCTTTAAAACAGCTCCTGGCACGGATGGTCCAGACAAATGCCACTCAGGGCGATCACACAGAGGTGATGAACAAAGCGCTGGCCTATGCCCTTTTATATGAATTGCTGAACACCTACGGCATAAAAACAGAGGAAAACTGTTTCCCGGAAAATCGTCCGGATCTGCTTGAGCGCATGGGCAATATCATGGATTACATTCATCATAATTATGCAGAAAAAATATCGCTCTCAGACACAGCCCGGCGTTTTTATATTTCCCAGGCGTATCTTTCCCGGCAATTTAAAAAGCTCATTGGCGTCAACTTTTACGATTATCTCACCGATATCCGTTTAAAACATGGCGTGGAGCTTCTGATCACCAGCGACACTCCCGTTGAACAGATTGCCGGAGAAAGCGGCTTTTTAAACAGCCGTTCCTTCGTAACCGCATTTAAAAAGGCTTACGGTATGCTGCCCAGCGTTTACCGTAAAAACAGGACCCGGCTTCCCTCAAAGCCGCCCTCAGGTTTTAGTCGGCTGGACAATTATTTTGATTTTGAGCCCAGCCGTTACCTGGCAAAGCTGGCCGGTTATCTCACCGAAGAAATGCCGGCCGCCCCGATTTCAGCCGAAAAAGCAGCCATTTCCCCCGCCCAGATCCTAATCGACTGTGGCCAATGCCACCAGAGGCTGCGCCATACATGGCGTCGTCTTGTCTGCATAGGTAAAGCCAATCTGCTGCTCTATGAAGATGTACGCCATACACTGCGTCTGCTGCAAAAAGATATTGGCTATAAATACATAAAATTTCATGGGATTTTCGATGACGATATGATGGTCTACGACGAAGATGAGCAGGGGAATGTGATCCTGTCCTTTACCTACGTGGACAAAATCCTGGATTTTCTCCAGTCCATCAGGCTGGCTCCGCTGCTGCAGCTGAGCTTTATGCCCACACTGCTGGCCGCTCCCGGAGGCCACCGGATATTTGAAGGCAGATCCTGCATTGCACCGCCCAAAGATATAAATAAATGGAACGCTCTTGTGGGCGGACTTATGACCCACCTTATACAGCGCTATGGCGAGGACGAAGTCAGCCGCTGGCCGGTATGCTTCTGGAACGAACCGGATACTTCTTCAAAAATGTTTGGTTTTTGCAGCGAGGATGAATACCGCTGCTTATATCTGCAAACTTACCGTACCGTAAAAACGCTGTGCCCGCACATCCATTTCGGCAGCTCATCCTATGTTTACGATACATTGCTGGACCCGACGTGGAATGAAAGCTATATTAACTTTTGCCTTGAAAATGATTGCCTGCCGGATTTTATTAATTTCCACTTTTATCCCATGGTCTCCAACACTTCCGATATACAAAAAACTCAGGGGCAGAGCGAATTACCGTGGAATCAACGGCATTTAAAATATCATACGTCTAAAGATTTTATGGCAGAGACGCTGGAAGCACTAAAACAGATGCCCCTGTACAGACAGATGGCGCAGGCAGTGCCCCGCCCGGTCTACTGCATGACCGAATGGAACTCCACTGTTTCTCACCGGGATTGGCTGTCGGACACAGCCTGGAAGGGCGCTTATGCAGCCAAAAATATTCTGGAAAATTATGACGCTGTGGAATGTTTTGGTTATTGGACCTGTACCGACCTGATTGAAGAACAGAAAATGCCCCGGGAGCTGTTTCACGGCGGCCTTGGAATGTTTACCGCCAATAACCTCCCGAAACCGCCCTATCACGTTTTTTGTATGCTGGCAAAGCTGGGCGATACACTCATTGCCCGGGGCGACGGCTACTTTGTCACCAAAAAAGGCGGCGATTACATTGCCATCTTATATAATTACCAGCATTATTCCCGGCTTTACGCCCAGGGCGAGCTGTTTAACATGACCAGCACCAACCGCTACACGGCATTTCCGGAAGAAAAAAAGCTGAATCTGCATCTGAAATTCAGCGGCCTGGCCGCGCCATCTTACGTGCTGTCAGAAACTTATGTAAACAAAGAACACGGAAGTGTATTTGACCAGTGGCTGCGCATGGGCGCTATGCCGCTGGATGCGGAAGAAACAAAACGTCTTGGGGCGTTGTCGGCACCGATGCAGACGAAAAAGCAGGTGCTTACGGATAATGGGGCGCTGGAGTATAGGGTGGTTCTGGAACCCCATGAGGTGCGGTGTGTGCGGTTGATACCGCACACACCCTGATATTTACCATTTAAAATCAACACACATCCGGCTTTAACGCCACCAACAAATACCGATGTGTCACCGCTTCGATCATCCCGTTTTCTTCCACGATCCGCTGCGCTTTACACAGTTGGTCCAAACATGCGTCCACGGAAAATCCAGGAAATTCCCATTCAATGATCCGGGCAAACCAGACAAGCGCGCCCACATCGTAAAATCGGATTTTAGGAAAAGCTTCCCGCGCCTCCAGTATTTTAAATCCGGAATCCATAAACCTTTTGGCCGCCTTTTCCACATATTGTTCCGGGTAAGGCAGCGCAAGGCCCGGAAGCAGCAGGTCCACCAGCGCTCGCTCATTTTCCGCGCCGACCTGCTGGGTTATAAACAGGCCGCCCGGCTTTAATATGCGAAACAACTCATCGGTATCGAAATCGCCATGCCTGTTGATAACCCTGTCAAAGCTGTTATCGTCAAACGGAAGCCGCGAAACATCCTGCGCTTCCCGAAAATCAATCCCCAGCGGGAGCAATACCGACCGGCATAAATCCACATTGGGCGGATAGCCTTCAATGGCGCTTGTCTTTTTGTACGGATGCTTTAAGCTCAATAAAAATTCTCCGCCTCCGGTGTCGATATCCAACAACCGGTGATCGGGCCGTAAATATTTGCGAATTTCCGCAGCATAGTTCCACGGCAGATCCTGCCCCTCTTCATAGCGGCCTTGAAGATGAGAGAAATCCCATCCCTTGATATGAGCGATCCGCTCCTCCGCTTCCCACTGCTTTTTTAAATATTCTATGTTCATTTTAAATCTCCGTCACTAAAAACGTACCATAATGCGGCGGCAGAGTCAAGCTCACCGTATATTCAGTCAAATCCGAAGCACGGCGGCCATCGCCGTCCTCCAAAATCTCCGCCGCATAAATTTCCCCGGTAAAGCAATCCCAAACCTCCGGCGCCGATAACGACGGCACCCGAACACTCAGCTTCTGCGGCACACTGGTATAATTTACAAAGAAATATTCCCTGTGTCCATCCTTCAAATACCGGGTACAGCCCACGCCGTCCAGATCTTCGCCCGTATGCATATATGGGTCGATAATGTAATCTGGATAGCTGGGGTGGTTATTTTTACAGCCGTACCGGCCGGAAACCACATGGATGGGCGCCGGAGCCGCTGTCGTAAGCCACGTTTCGAGATGGTCCACATCGGCCGCGTCCTCAATAAAATGGACATTATCTAACAACTTCATATTTTCAAAAATATTTCGGACCTGGGCGTCCTCCGCCTTTTTCATCGCCAAAGCCGGATAATTTTCCATCAGGCAAAGCTGGCCGCCCTGGCGGGCAAAAGCATCAAACAGCAATGCAGCCTTTAAAGGAAGGACCTCGCACATGGGTAGTACCACAGCGGTGTACACCTGACCGGTCAATCGATTGATCATATGTCTGCCCTTCACCGTAAAATTATCAATGGCATCGGACGGAAGGATGGAATAGGCCGCGTTTTTCTCCTGAAGCCCGGATAATAGCAACTGCTCCTTGTGGTCAATCTCCATAGCTCTGGCATCACCGATGATCGGCCCCATATGGTAACCATGGGTAAATCCCTGATCGGCAATGTAATGAAGCCAGAAGCTTTCTATCGGGTGATAGACCAGCGTTTCAGCCTCGCTGACGCCGCCGGTGAGCATTCCGTACATGCGGCGTGTCATGGCATTGGCCAAAGGCATTTTATCCCAGTGGGCCCACTGGAAAAATTCCGATGGCGGCCAGTCGTATTGGCGAAAATCCCGGATGGAATAGAAAAATCCGTGGTTGGTGATAGTTTTTACGCCCTGACTGTAAAGCCATGAAACCATCCGCAAATATTCTTCAAAAGATAGATCCCAGCCACAGCCGGCAAATACCTCGCAGACGAGCCCTTCCTTCCCGTAGGCATCCGCCGCCGAGGATGCAAATTTAGCATTAAGACTGCCAATGCCTTTGCCCAGATGGTCCACGCCGGGGCGGTCCATGGCCTTTGTCTGCCGCATATAATCCCCGGAAAAACGGGTATGTCCGGCCATACATTCTTCCCCAAGTAAATGAGGCATGTAGTCGATCCCATGAGCCCTGCACCAGGAATGAATAACGCCGTGATAATTTTCCCTGTACAGATCCGCCACCACATCAAAATAATCACAGCGGGTCCGCCCGCTCTTTTCGCCGGTCAGGATCAGATCAGGAAGGCATTTTAAAATATCGTAGCCCTTTCTCTTTTTAAATTCCTCAGCAAATTGATCACTCCACGGGAAAGCATGGCACAGCCGGGTTTCATCGTTAAAGCCTGCCGTAATAACACTGCCGAAGGCATCCGGAAACTTTTCATAATAGGCGTCATAAGTGACCTCCACAAACTTACGGGCGGCCCGGGCATCCATATAATCCGGCGTCAGCGCGCCCTCCCCATGAAACGGCTCCACAAGGATACGTACAGTTATGACAATAGTATCCCGGTCGCGGAACAGTTCAAAGTCATTCATACGCATGCTCACATCCCGGCTGTTCCCACTTTCAGGCATCATCCCGGCAAGCGGAAGCTGTTCCATCGTTTCCGCATCATAACAGAACACATTAAAATCCGGACGGCCCGCAGCGCCGCCTTTAAAATAATCCTCCATATTTGCCCGGACAGCCACAAGCGGCTCCAATTGACGCCGAAATCTTGTGGACGCCGGAACTTCAAAACGCTCGAAAAGGAGAAACTTCTCCCGCAGCGTCTCATCCTTAGTCACCTCGCCATTGGCCACCCCGGCCGGCCAGTTAAATTCATCGTAGATCCACATCGATTCCTGGTGGGCCTTCTTATAATCCACCACGGTTTTTATCGAATGCATCCACGATTCATCCAGATATCCGCCATGAAAGCCCATCCGCGCATGAGGCGCATTGGCCGTCACGCCGGCATCACTCATCAGCTCCAACTGCCGCAGCAATTCGTCATCCTTAAGATCATCATTCCAAAACCACAGCGGCGCCTGGGCCTCCCCGAGAGATTTCTCCTGCTCCGGGTGCAAGAACACCTGCTTATCCATAAATTTTTTCTTATTGGTATCACAACTTTGATTCAATTTTATGCCCCTTTCCGACTTTACTGATTTCATCATAGCAAATGCACATCGAAAAGGCTATAATAAATCCGGGGCTTTTATAACAAAACCTAAATAGTTATAATAAATCAGAGAGGCTGAACTGTTACAAATAGTTATTGCATTGGAAGAAGAATATGATTAAAATTAAGTAAGAACCATGACTGAGAAGTCAAACACCTCGCGGTAGTCGCCAAGGTCAAGCAAGCTTGACTTTGGCTCACAGCTCGCGGAAATGAAATTTATACATTCAGAAAAAACAAAAGGAGGACGCGTTATGATTCAGATTCATACAGAAAAATGTATAGGCTGCGGCCTTTGCGCGAAGGACTGCATTGCAGAAAACATTGTCATCAGAGATAATAAGGCTCAGGCCTATTTCGACTGCTTTTTATGCGGCCACTGCGCTGCCGTCTGTCCACAAGGAGCAATCACGATCCCGGAATACGATATGGATGATGTACAAGATTACATCCCGGAAAATTTCGCCTTAAATCCAGAAAAGCTTTTATCTGCCATAAAGTTCCGGCGCAGCATCCGCGATTACACAAACGCCCCCATATCAGAAAAGGAGCAGCAGGCGCTTTTCCAGGCCGGGCGTTACACCGCCACAGCTAAAAATACCCAGGGCTGCCGCTTCATTTTCATACAGGACAGGCTCCCGGAATTTAAAGAGCTTATTTGGAATGGCATTGGGGCTAAGCTGGACGCTCCCGGAGAAACCTCGGAGCTTCCTGAGGATTTTCGCCGCTTTTACCGAACCCACCGGCGTCATCCGGAAAAGGACTATTTGTTCCGCAACGCGCCGGCTGTCATGGTCATATGCAGTTCTAATCCTGTGGATGCCGCCCTGGCTGCCCAGAATATGGAGTTAATGGGTGTTTCCATGGGGCTTGGCGCCCTGTACAATGGCTACCTCACCCACGCCATCCGAAGTCTCCCCGGCATTCGCACCTGGCTGGACACGGAAGATAAAACGCCGCAGGTGACGATGCTCCTGGGCCGTCCGGCAATCACCTACGCCCGCACAGCCCCACGGCGGCAGGCAGATATTATTATACGTTAAGCCCTGCACAGAAACAGCGGCCAACTCTCATCGGCTGGCCGCCGCCCATTTTTAGATCACGTGATAACGCTCCAGCATTTCCTCAATGACCGTTCCATGAATCCGTTTAAGCAGCTTTTTCTCCAGAATCTCTGCGATAAACGGCACCTTCATATCCGTCAGCTTCTTCCCATCCATCATTTTTACCGTGGCATCCAGCAGACAGCGCACATCATAAACCGAATTAAATACCTCCGGCACACCGCGGTCCACATCAAGAAGCGTATAAACGGCTTCCATGGCGGTCCTCACAGAATATTCCGTCGTAAATACCGTATCCCTCACAGTATCGGCAAACTGGCCAAGGAATGCAAAGTTCACGCAGCCCTCCGGCACTACCTTGGGGCGGTCGCCCTCGGTTCTGGGCATAAAGAATGCGGTAATATAAGGCATCATACATGGCACGCAATGAGCGCTTGTGCGGGCCATTTCCGGAATTTCATCCACAGGCACGCCAATATGGTACAGCCATTCCTGTGTGATCTCATAGCCGGTACATTCACGCATTGGCTTTTTGATAAAATCGCCGGGGCGGTCGGTAAACAGGCCGTAAACCCACACAACAAGCTGATTTCCAGGCTGATTTTTAAAATGGGGCTGGCGGTTGATCGTCCAGCTCATAAGCCAGGATGAATCCTTCACCGTGACAATACCGCCGGTAACAACCTTTCCTGAAAATGGATCTCTCTGACAGATTTTTTGCAGGTAGGGAGGAATACGGTCATCCAGTGTGGTCACCGTGGCCGATTCCCAGTTGGTCAGCTCGGTCTGTGTACAGAATTTTTCCGGACGGCCAAAGGCAGGGTCCTGAGCGGCGATATTTTTCCAAAGCTGCCAGCATCCGCCCTCACCCGGCGTTTTCTTAAATTCCGGTACCTGGTCGTCATCGCCCAGCGCAGAGTTTTCTGTACAACTGCCGTTGGTTACAAATACAAGATCATCCTCGATGAGATCGATCGTTTCTTCTTTGCCATCACGGACGCAGACGATCTGGCGCGCAATCTTTTTACCATCCTTAAAATCAAACAGTACGTTGGTCACCTGAGTATTGTACACAAACTGCACGTTGTTGGCTTCCAGATACTTGATCATCGGCAGGATCAGCGATTCATACTGATTGTATTTCGTAAATTTCAGCGCCGTAAAGTCCGGAAGTCCGCCGATATGATGGATAAAACGCTGGATGTACAGCTTCATTTCCAGAGCGCTGTGCCATTCCTCAAAGGCAAACATGGTGCGCCAATACAGCCAGAAATTGGATTTGAAAAATTCCTCATCCAGCACATCTTCTATCTTCTTATCGTATAAATCCTCATCCTTCATAAAGAACAGATGCATCAGCTCCATACACGCCTTGTCGCTGAGTGTAAATTTCTTATCGGTGTGCGCATCCTCGCCCCGCTCCACAGTGGCGCGCATCAGCGAATAATTGGGGTCCTTTTTATTGAGCCAATAATACTCATCCAGCACGGAAGCGCCTTCGGTTTCCAGGGATGGGATCGAGCGGAACAGATCCCACAGACATTCAAAATGGTTTTCCATCTCACGGCCGCCGCGAATGACAAATCCCTTGTCGGCATATTCGTAGCCATCACAGGCGCCGCCGGGCAGTGGCAGCTCCTCCAGAATATGGATGCGTTCGCCCTTCATCTGTCCGTCTCTTACAAGGAAGCAGGCCGCTGACAGACTGGCCAGACCGGCACCGACAAGATATGCGGACTTGGAATCTACGCCTTCGGGTTTTTGTGGGTGTGCAAATGCTTCGTAATTACCATTGCTATAATACATAAATCATTCCTCCTTGAATATTAAGGCAACCGTAAAATCCATTGGATCTCTACCGGTATGCTATACGTTTTATTGTTGATGATTGTATAATTTGTCACCAATTTTCCCTGGAAAATTGATGACCTGCTTGTCCATCAGGACAATACCTATTATAGCAAATGGGAATTTTATCGCCATAGACAGGACGGCGGCTTTGTCAAAACTTTAGACACCGGATTTGAATTGTATAAACTTTAGACAAAACCGGGCGAGTGTCTAAAACCACAGTTCCTTTCTATTTAAATCTCCGCCGCTCAAACCGTTCCAGCGCTCCACGGATATTATCCTCCATGACCGTGCTCACATGGCTGACGATTTCCCCGGCGTCGCCCTTCATCCCATGATCCACCCAATCCAGCACCACACCGACAAACGCGTATTTGTAAAAATCAGCGATAAAAGCCTTATCCTCATCCCGCACTAAAAGCCCCTGCGCCACCTCCTCCACCACGCCGTAAAGGAGCAGATACGTCTCATTGTATAAAAAACGTTCCAGAAACTCCCGCTGGAGGGAATGATATGTATTGAGGATCAGCGCCCGATTCTCCAGAACATATTCAAATATCCCCGCAAAGCCCTCCTGCCAGGTAGCGTAAGTCTTTTTATTATCGATGGCCTTTGTGGCGTCATTGGTATAGATCCATTCGATCAAATCGTAAATATCCTGAAAATGATAATAAAAGGTCTGGCGATTCACCTCGCAGGCCTCGGTAATATCCGTCACTGTGATCTTGTCCAGTGGCTTCTTTTTCAATAACTCTTTCAATGCAGCCGCAAGGGCCCGCTTGGTCATCTGTGCCATACTTTCACCTCATTCACTTACTAAAAACCAAAATGCAGCTTTCTAAAGTTATCAGGGATCTTCCACAGAAAATCCCTGATTCCGCCGCATCCCGGCTTATTTCCACGACGTGTCCTACTCCATATTTTGCAGCATTTTTTCAGATTCGTCAAGCCCCGCGCTCACCGCAAAACACCTCGCGGGATAACAGCCCAGTGAACAGTAACCCGATATTGTCATAATTACCCAAATTATACATTGTCTTAACACAAAAACACTGATAAAATAGATTTACGATGAAACGATGCGGCTCTTTAACCTTATTCTCTCCTGCGTGAAACGCCAGGAGCACAACGTATTTGACAGGGGAATCCACATGAATACAAAAGCTTCACTGCCCTTTGATATCGCAGTATTTAACCAATATCCCGAAATCCGGGAGATCAATTATCAGTTTGTCATCATCGCCGTCCTCTCCGGCCAGCTTATTTTCAAGCGCAATAATGAGCTGAGGGAAATGACCCGGGGGCAGATGATATTTTTAAGGCCCCAGGATTATTTCAGTATCCAGATGCAGGAAAATACCGAACCCGTCTTTGCATTTTTATCCTTCCAATACCACTTTTTTTTGAAAAACTTTCCTAACCAGACGCCCAATCTTATTTTACGGAAGGATTATTACACAGAAGAAGCCTATATGGCCATCTATAATAAAACGCTGGAATTTATCGACAAGTATTTTTCCTCCGGCTCCCAGCCCGGCCCCACAGGCACCTTGGCGGCCTACGATTATATCTATTTTTTGCAGGAGCACGCCATCAACCAGCCGCCAAGTCCGGAGCCCATGTCGAAAAAGGAACAGCGCATATTAAATATCAAAGACTTTATTGAGCGCAATTATACGTCCGCCATAACGTTAAATGACATGGCTGCGGAGCTGGATATTACCCCGCAGTATCTGGCCACCTTCATTAAGCAGAACATGAATATGACCTTCAACCAGTATCTGTACAAGATCCGCCTGTCCTACGCAGTGCGGGATCTGGTCAATACCGACGAAAGCATCACCCACATTGCTTTTAATTACGGATTTCCCAATGTGAGCGCTTTTAACCGGATCTTCAAACAGGAATATCAGAAAACACCGCTGAGTTACAGGGCCCAGTACAAAAAGAACCTGGCCTATTTTAATATCGAGCCGGTGACTGTTTTCGATTATGAAAAGAGTCTGGAAGTGTATCAAAATTTTATAATAAACAAAAGCAGCAGCCTGCGCGGAAAAAAATACCATACAGATGTTTATCTGGACGCCCGGATGAACCTGCCGCTGCCCCATATTTGGAGCCGTATTCTCAATATCGGCTACGGGAACGAGCTCAATGACTTTTCACTCCATGAGCAGCTTCGGGAGCTTTTGCGGGATATCCCCTTTGAATATGGCCGGATCACCGGTATTTTCCACCCGGATATCATGGCCTATGACCCGGAAACAAAATCCTATAACTTCCATGAATCGGACACCATATTGGATATCCTATACGAGCTGCAGCTAACACCTATCATTGTCCTTGGAAAGCCGGAGCCGGTGTTTTCCGCCCAGTCGCAGCCCATTTATGTGTATTCCGCCAATGAATTTCCGGACTTTTCCAAAGCCTTCCGCGCCTTTGTAAAGCATTGTATCCAGCGCTTTGGCATCGGCGAGTTTGAGCGGTGGCGTTTTGAATTTTCGTATAATCTGGTGGAGGAAGGCTACTTTGCCAAAAACCAGTTTTATTACAATTTCCTGAAAAACAGCGTTGACGCTTATAAAATATTAAAAACCATGTCCCCCAATTCAAGGTTCGGAGGCCCCGGCCATCGTCTGGCTCAGTCGCCCGACGCGGTGTTACATATACTGAAGCTTTGGGAGGACAATGGAATCCATCCGGATTTTATTACGCTGTGCGCCTACCCGGTGGAGCGGGAGGTGGCGGATTCTCATACAACGAAAGAAAAAGTATTTTCAACCAACCCAAGAATCCAGCGCCAGCGGGTGCTGGAGCTTAAGCAGGCGCTGAAAAACCTGTACAAGACGGATATCCCACTGTCCATCATAGAAATGTCCTATTACTTTATCAATAAACGCTATATTTCCGATTCCCGTTTTTCGGCCGCCTATTTTATTAATAATGTTCTGGATCTTTTTGATCTGTGTGACAGTATCGCATTTCCAGCCGCCTCAGACCTGCACTATCAGCCGTTAAACTCCACGCTGCTGCTGGGCGGCAATAACGGACTGATGACCATAGACGGCATAAGAAAGCCGCCCTACTTCAGCCTTTTACTGCTGCACAATCTGGGGCACAGCGTCCTTGGCCGTTTCCCCGGATGCTTCGTCACCCGCCACCGTGACGGCAGCTACCGGCTGCTTTTATACAATTACAAACATCCCAATAATTATTATTGTATGCACCCGGACTTTGAGATCACCGAAAAGAACTTTAACGATATTTTTACAGACCAGATCAACGCGGATTACCATATCCACTTAAATATACTGCCGCCCGGCGAATATTTTATCAACGAGTACACTCTGGATAAGGAACATGGCAGTATTCTGGATAAATGGCTGAGCTGCGGAAAAGGCACAAACCTGCTGCACCATATGATCCTCCATCTAAAGGAAAAGATGAACATAGATTTTACTTATCATCCGACAAAGGTGGATGCGGACACGATCATTCATTACAGCCTGGAACCCCATGTGCTCAAGCTGGTCGTCATATATCCTGCGGGAAAAGACAGCTTTCAGTAAATTTCCGGCTCAAAACAAATAAAACAGGCTCCGGCAGCGTCTTTCTAGTACAACATTGCTGCGAAATTAATGCAATGCTGTAGTACCGCCCCGGAGCCTTCCTGCTATATATCCTGTAATTTTTGTTCCTTCATCTTTCGTTTCTCATCATACATCAACTGATCCGCACGCATATAAAGATCCAGTACACTGTCATTTTCCGGCCTCAGACAATCCCAGCCCAGCGCCACATCCAGATGGATGTCATTGGCTTTATTATAGCTTTCCAGCAGACTGTGAATCTGTTCCATACTGTCTAAAACCTGTGTTTCGTCGGCATTATATAAAAACATGACAAATTCATCACCGCCGGTGCGGTATACATTCGCCACACACTCACTGAATATGCGGGCGGTCTGACTGATAGCCACATCGCCGGCACTGTGGCCATAAGTATCATTGATTACCTTCAGGTTATTTATATCCGCTGTAATGCACCACAGTGGCATATGCTGCGCCCACGCCACCGATAGCTGCATCAGCTTCTGTTCAAAAGCCGCCCTGTTGCCGATGTTTGTAAGCGCATCGGTATAGGCCATCTTTTCATAAATAGATCCGCGGATGGTTTTCATATACATATCAAAATACAGCATGATCACCTGGCGCATCTGCACGATCACAAAAATCAGCACGCCCATCTGGAAGAAAAAGCTGTTTTCCGTCACAAGCCCCGGAATATAGAACATGACAAGGTCCAAAACGGCTCCGATAACAATGGGCAGCATGGAATAGCCAAACCTTTTCACAGAAGCATGGCCTTTATCCCTGTTAAAAAAGATAAAGCCGATCACACAAATAATGGACAAAATATCGATGAGATGGGTCGCCTTAAGCATCTGGCGCAGATCCAGTATATTGAAAAAGTTCAGCAGCGCCTGGGCAAAAAAGTTAAAAAACGCCAGGCTTAACACGATGTTTATATATTTCCAGCAGGACTTTTTCGCGTATTCCTTTAAAAGCATCAGCATAGGCACCGGCAGCAGTGCCAGAGTCAAAAAATCCAGCAGATAGATAACGTAGCTGTTGGATACAAAGAGATGGATCACCTCGGTTTCACAAAATGCGTAAACAGCAAATATAACGGCAAAAGCGCTGATGTAGAGTAAATTTCTTGGCCAGCCCGATATTTTTCTCAGCCCATGCGCCAGGAAGAAAAGTGCAATGCCAAAGCTTAAGATCAGGCAGATGATGATGACGGACAGCATATCGGAACGGAAA
Source organism: Lachnospiraceae bacterium (assembly GCA_902363555.1). Lineage (GTDB taxonomy): Bacteria > Bacillota > Clostridia > Lachnospirales > Lachnospiraceae > Catenibacillus. The sequence goes on from CABJAM010000007.1 coordinate 168,119, forward strand.
ATATGATTGATGATCGCCCCTTTCGGCGCGACCAGAGGCGTGTCCACCGTGTAAACGATACTGCTGCCCAAAAGCGGCCGCAGTACGATCTGCAGCGCCTTTCCCCCATAATCCGACGACAGGCTGATCATATGATAAACATTTCCCGGTGTTTTTGACATACCTTTGCCAAAGGTCTCATGGGAATAGATTTCCTCGCCATCCATAAAGACCCGAATATCCATATGGTTTGTTGCAAAAAGCATCACCGGCTGTGTTCCCACATCGCACATTTCCGGTAATGTACAGCTCAGCACATAGTCGCCCTCCCCGGAAAAGCTCATCTCCATAGGCATGTTCACAGCCTGTGGGGCGCTTTCATCCGGACGCGTCAAAGACCACCCATCACTAAGCGAATGGCTGTGGCTTAAAAGCATGGGCTTTCTATAGACATCCCGATACAGAGTTCCCGCCACCATACATAAAATAAATATCATAGCGAATGCCGTAATAAAAAAAGCGATGCTGAATTTGTTTTTTATCTGTTCACGCTTCATCACAGTATCCTTATCCTTACAGTTATGCAAAACGCCGGCAGTCAGCCGGCGTTATCACTTTTATCCGTGGTCCTGTTACCACCATTATAATAGTTTCTGCGTATAACTGCAAGAAATTTTATCCTTTGACGGCCCCGATGGATATCCCTTTTACAAGATATTTCTGCATAAACGGATATATCACCAGGATTGGCAGTATACCAATAACTGCAACCGCCATTTTGATTCCGGTCGTAGGCATGGCGGCCGAGGCCTCGGCCAAATTGGCGCCGCCGGCGCCGCTGGCGATAAATTGAGCATCCATAAGCATACGGTTCAGGATGTTCTGGATACTGAACAGCTTTGTATCGGTAATATAATACAGGCCATTGGTCCAGTTATTCCAGTAATTCAGTCCTACCAAAAGCGCCAGAGACGCCACCATTGGCTTTGACAGAGGAAAGATGATCTGAGCAACAATACGGAACTCACCGGCCCCGTCGATTCGCGCCGCCTCAATAAGCGCATCCGGAATATTGGAAGTAAAATAGGTCCGCATCATAATCACATAAAAAGCACTGAGCAGCAGTCCTGGAATGAGCAGTGCAAAGATTGTATTTTTAATATGGAAAATCTGCGTCCACATCATATAAGATGGCACAAGTCCGCCATTAAACAACATTGTAAAAAATATAAAAAACGCGATTCCGTTCCTGCCGGGCAGCTCCCTTCGCGATAAAGGATAGCCCATGAGCACCGTCAATAAAATACTGATGGTCGTTCCTACCACCGTAATAAATATAGTAATGCCGTAGCCCCGGACGATTTTGGCCGCACTGGTCAGCAGATATTCGTAGGACGCCAGACTGAACGCCTTTGGAATCAGTGCGTAGCCGCCGGTAATCAGCGCATTCTCATCAGTAAAGGATGAGGCTACCAGCAGCAGAAACGGGAATACACAGGCCAGAGCCAGCAGGGCCATGACCAGGTTTACGCCAAGCTGATAACCCCTTTTTTTAACAACCATAGCTTTTCCTCCTCGTATTTATCAGGGCGTTCCAGCCGTAAAATCCCTGATCCATTTTCGATTTTGCGCGATTCCTGTTTAAAATAGCGCCTGCTCCTTATCAATCCTGCCGGTCACATAGTTGGCCAGCAATACAACGGCAAAGCCTACCAGTGACTGATAAAATCCGGCGGCCGACGCCCGGCCCACATCGTTGAGCTGTAAAAGTCCCCGGTACACATAGGTATCGATGGTGTTAGTCACATCCATCAGCGGCCCGGAATTCATAGGCACCTGATAAAACAGGCCGAAGTCCGAGTAGAAAATCCGTCCCACATTCATCAGGGTCAGCGTAATGATCGTAGGCTTTAAGGAGGGCAGGGTGATGTGCAGAATCTGCTGCCATTTGCCGGCCCCATCCACGACCGCCGCCTCATAATAAGATGTATCGATACCGATCACCGTAGCATAATATAAAATGCAACTGTAACCAAAACCCTTCCAGAGATTTACAATCGTCAGGATGACCGGCCAGTATTGAGGTTTTGTATACCATGATATCCCCTCAAACCCCAGTGGCTCCAAAATAGATTTATTGATAAAGCCGCTATTGTTACTGAGCATGGCAAAGACAAGATAGCTGACAACGACCATCGAAATGAGAAATGGCAGCAGCACCGATGTCTGATACAGCTTTTTTAGCTTTACGGACGCAATCTCATTGAGTAATATGGCCACAGCCACGCCCAGCACAGTTCCCAGTACTATAAATACCAGATTATAGAGCAATGTATTTCTGGTGATGAGCCAGGCGTCCGATGTTTTAAATAAAAACTCAAAGTTGGACAATCCTACCCATGGACTTTTAAATATGCCCAGACTGTAATTGATCCGTTTAAATGCAATGAACAGTCCCATGATCGGTATGTAGTTATTAATGACAAGATAGATGATCCCGGGGGCCAGCATAATGTACAGCGGAATAAATCTTCGTATCTTCGTTTTTCTTTTGTAGGCATACGCCTGTTCTTTTTCCATAGTTCCTCCAGTCATCCTGCATCTAAATTATCTGCCGGCAGGAATCCTTACAGGAAATCCCTGCCGGTGTGCACCCCAGCGCTGCTATTTTAAAAATGCATCCAACTGGCTCTGCTTAGCCGTGATAATATCGTCGATGCCGGCGGCTTTGAGCTCCTCGTTAAACTTCTGAAGCGCCGACGTTACATCTCCTGCAGCTCCGGCCATCAACGCCCATTTATACTTACTGACCACATTGGTGCAGGCAGTCACCTGATTGATCACCTCTGTGTTATCGTATACGAAGCCAAGGGCCTTGGACACAACTGCGGATTCATTGAGCTGCTTACAGGCTTCCCAGTAATCGGCAGGATTCGGTGCCCATACCGGAACCAGAAATTCATTGGGCATCATCCACTGCAGACCAGTGGCGTAACCGGAGCTTGTACCGTCCACACCTTCAGGATAGTCAATAACGCCGTTGTACTGACTCTTATCGGTATAAATATAGTTGACGTCCTCTATACCACAGCACAGCAGTGTGGAAAGCTCAGCATTCGTCTCCAGCTCCATCAGATACTTAAATGCTGCATCCGGATTGGCCGAACTTGCGGGGATGCCCCAATAGCAGGATGCATTTTTATTACTCGAATAAATTCCCGACAGAGGGAATTGAACCATTTCGTATTGACAAAGCCGCGTTGCGCCCTCCTCCGGATAAACATTGTAGGCCGCAAAGGCTCCCACGGAATTGCCCGCGCGCATGGGAACAATATAAAATCCAGCGGTATTATTCAGCGCATCCTTCATAATCAGGCCTTCCTCGTACCACTGATTCATTGTCTCACAGAAAGATCTGAATTCTTCGGTTTCATAATAATTTTCAACATGGGTGCTCTGGCCCGCATCCATTAAGACGCCCAGCTCGTCGCCCAGATTATCGATCTGATGATAAGGGTCCAGGATCAACATAGAGCTGTTCTGAGGAATAACGATATCCATTTCCGGATGAAGCTCCTGAGCTTTTTTTAGAACCTTATAAAGAGAATCCAGGTCTTTAACCTCCGCCTTGTCAAAACCTGTCTCCTCAAAAATATCCTTCCGCATCACAAATCCCATACCGCCGCCGCGCTCGCCGGCCGTGGGGATACCATAAAGCTGGCCGTTGACCCGGCCGACATTGATAAATTTTTCACCCACGATACTGTCCAGAACTTCCTTATTTGCTTCATAATAAGAATCCAGCGCCATGGCCTGACCGTTGGCCACAAGTGTGGATATGGTCGTATTATACCAGGGCATCAGATCCACAACCTCACCGCCGGATAAAATCAGGTTAGTCTGCTCGGACCACACACCAGTGGCAATAAATGTGATTTTCGCCTCAATACCGATGGTTTTTCGGGTGATTTCATTCATCCTTTCCACAACAGCCTCCGCATCGGCCATATCGCTGGCACCCGGGGCGATCACATTGATCGTCTGGATTTCCCCGGCAGCCTGAGAGCTTTCGCCATCGCCCAAGTTCCCATCCGCCTTGCCGTCATCCACACTTCCGGATGCAGCCTTTCCTGCTGTGTCGGTACTTCCCACGCCTGAATCCTTTGCTGCTTTACTGCCTGAAGAACACCCGACAAGCATGGACACAACCATGATCATGGACAACAAAATCGCTAATGTCTTTTTCATAAACTTTCTTCTCCTTTTGTTTTTGATAGTCTTATGATAATATGTTTTTCCCGATCCAACTATCAAATTAACGACCTGGATTATTGTGTTAGCGACGTCCTGCGATGCGTCTGCCGATACTCCTGGGGCGTCATGTTCTCCAGCTTCTTGAAAGTCTGAGTGAAATGGGAGAAGTTTACATAACCTACCTTTGAGGCAATGATACTAATAGAAAAATCTGATTCCACCAGAAGCGATTTCGCCAGCTTCATCTTCTCCATAAGTACGTAGTCCTTGAGAAGGTAACCCGTTTCTTTTTTAAAAAGCCGGGTCAGATAATCCGGACTTAAATATACCTGGCGGGCAATCTCTGTTCTGGACAGATTTTTATCTAGATTTGCCCGTATATAGCTTCTGGCCTTTTCAAACTGAGACTGCTCCATATCCCGCAGCGTCAGATTATCCGTATGCCGGCGCATGTAGTCCAGCATATAATCCACCATAGTCATCATATCGTCCACAGTAACCGCAGCCTTAATGTAATCGTCATAAGAAAATTCCGGCCGGAACATTTCATAAACACGATGGCCACTCTCACTCATCACAGCCATGATCATCTGCATAAAGCTTTGATGGAATTTAAGCAGAATATCCGCCGTCATTTTATTTTTACGCACCATCTCCTGGATATAGCTGTAAATCTCATCCCGGACAATAAGTACGTGGCCCTGGCGCAGCAGATTCCCAAGACGCTCCATATCCGGCAGATCCACGACATTCCCGCTAAAATCCATACCTGTATTTTTAACCGCATCGGATAAATAAAACACATCTGTCCGGGAAGTTACATTATCCTTTTCCATCCGCTGCAACCGCTCCAGCTGCTTCGGAATCTCCCCCGCCGGCACCGGCTCCCCCACATATATCGCTATGGAAAATTTCAGCGGCTCCAGACAGAAGCTGACAAAGTCTTCAAGGACCTGGCTCACCTTAGGATCAAAGGCATCCTCACGGCTGCTGCCATAAAAAAGCGGCACATACTCGTAATCCTTTAGCTGAGTCATCATAAATGCCTTTCCTTTTTCCGCAGACATCTCGGAGAGGATATTATTAAAGGCAAAGCCGATCAGGCGCTGATCCTTTTCGTCCAGGCGGGATTTCCACTTCAATATCTGGATGATCATCGGACAAAAAAGAGTCTCTTTATCCACAGCAAATTTCATTTTCTGAAAGTTCTCAAAAATATTATCATAATCCCTGTTATAGCCCAAAATCAGATTCCGGACAAGATTGTCCACAATCAGGTCCTCATTTTCCCGGGCAACCTCGCCATATTCTCTGAGCTGTTGTTCTCTGCGCTTTTCCAGGATTTTATTAATGGCCTTTGATACAGCGGCCTCGATCTGCTCATATGTCGCCGGCTGTAAAATATAGTCAAAGCTGCCTAAATGGATAGCCTCTCTCGCATATTCAAAATCTGCATGAGAAGTAAGGAAAATACACTCTGTTTCCGGGTAATTCCGCCGTACCCAGGCAAACAGCTTTAGCCCGTTTTCTCTGGGCATTTCAATGTCACAGAGCATAATATCCGGCGGCGCTTCTGAAAAAATCCGGCGGGCCATGTCCGCATCAAAGGCCACGGATAATTCGTCAATCCTCAGCAGCTCCCAGTTTACTCCATTTTTAATACCATCGACCACATCCAGTTGGTCGTCAATGATGATCAGCTTCATCCGCGCGTCTCCTCTCCGGTATGATAATTTCCGCCAGCGCCCCTTCCTCAGTGTTACGGAAAGCGATTTCCACAGCAGTGCCAAAAATCAGACGCAGACGATTTTTTACGTTACAGATGCCCACATGGGTATCCGAGTAAATATTTTCCTCCTGACATGTAAGCCATTCCAGTATATCCGGGGCATAACCATTGCCATTATCCTGAATCATAATGTCCAGAAAATCCCCCGCTTCGGTTTTAAGCTGGCGGCAGCAGACCCGTATCACCAGATGCTCCTCACGGCTGTCCGCATATTTAATGGCATTTTCCACAAAGGTCTGGATCACCAGAGGCGGCACAAGACAGCCGCCAAGCCAGGAGGATACGTCAATAATACAGATGACCTCGCTCACACTGGCCATATTGTAAAGCCTCACATAATTTTTTGTATACTCCAGCTCCTCCTCCAGCGCCACAAGACTTAAATTTTCCCGGAAAATGTAGCGCAAATGATTGGATATCGACAAAACCATGGCCTGAATCTTCTCATACTTTTTCATTTGTGCCATACCATATATATTTTTCAGGCAATTCAGGAAAAAGTGCGGTTTTAACTGAAGCTGCAAATATTGGAGCTGAGCCTTTTGCTTTTCCAGCCGCATCTCATAGGACTGGATTTTTAAATGTCGGATTTCCTCCAGCATCATATTAAATGTACTGCTCATCTGCTTAAATTCCGAGACTGCATAGACCCCCTCATCCCGAACTTCCAGATGGCCGCCGGCAATTTCCTCCATAATGTGGGTCAAATGCTCCAGCGGTTCGATGATGGAAAGCCGGATAAAACGCCAGCAGATGAAGATGACGATCAGAGCCAGCACGAAAATAACGGTTAAAATCATCAGAATGATCCCCGATTGACTGATGAGATGGGAATTCGGTATAATCAGGCAGATATCCAGACCAGTGCCAGAAATATTCCGCCCGACCACGTAGGCATTTCTTCGATTTCCGGTAGTATGATAATCTGCGTACTCTTCCGGAAAGGTAATGCCGTTGTCCGCCACGAAGCTTTCGTTATACACCACATTGTGGTCAAACCGGTATACGACTGTGCTTGTAAGCTGATGATCCCCGTCCACTGTGGGCGTAGATATATGTGACAGCTCAAAGGCTGCCCCAATGTATGTATTATTCTGACCGAAGCACCGGAAAAGAAAGACGCGGCCCGCCACCGTCATCATCTGCCAACCCAGCACGGACGGATTGTCTGTCGCTTTAAAATAGGCCCTGAGATGATTTTTTACCTGATCCTTAAACTGCATTTCTTTACTATACGCCAGAGAAAAATAATCCCGGTAAGTATCGTTGATCTCACTGTATAAAAAGAACATGTCCACATTGCCCGAGGTGGTTTCTTTAAAAGCGAAATCATTGATCAGATTCTGCGAAGCTATAACCGCATCGATTGCCGCGGCCTTGCGCCGCAGCACACCGTAATCCGCGCCCTGGCTCACCTTGGCGGAGCAGTATTTTTCCGTATCCCTCAGTACCTTTTCAAAATTATCTGCATAAAGGTTTACTGCATTAACACTGGAATTGACCAGATCCTTTCGATATACGCTCAGGGCGTACATGTTATAGCCGCCGAGAAATACCGTCAGGACCATCAGTGCCGCCAGCATCAGCCATATAAAATTTTTGATGGAAAATCCCTTTAATTTTTCCAAATTGATTCCTCCCCCAAATCCTGTAACCGTTCAGAGGGGCCGAACGGTTACGAAAGCTTTACATTCCTTCATTATACAAGAACGCCGACGCTATGGCTATCAAAAATAATACCTGTTTTGTTTGATAAACGTTCTTGGCTTGCTTCCACGGAATTAAATTTAAAAGCCGTCGCTGCAATTCTAAAATCACAGTAACGGCTTTCAGTAAAACAGGTCATATTAAATTATATAACATTATGTAAACTCAAACCAATCCCAGCCGCTCAAACTGCTCCTTTGGCACATCCGCCTGCACCATCAGCTTTATGAGCAGGGCTTTCATTTTGGCTTCCACAGCGGCGGCCTCCGGGCTTTTAGCAGGATCTAACGGCTGCAATTCCTGCGGATCATTTTCCAGATCATAGAGCAGTGTTCCATAGCGGTACATAAAATCCGGCGGCATGGATGTCACCGTTTCCATCCTGAGAAGGGGAACGCCTTTTGTGGATGGACGTCCGGGCATCAGCTCCAGATTTTGCAGCTTTTCTGCCGGAAACCGCTGAAACAGCTCCGTGGGCATGAGGAAGTACGTGTATAACGGCTTATTTTCCGGTTTTTGCGCCGCCCGCATATACACATAGCGGCCATCGGTACAGCAGACATACGAACCATAGTAGCCGAACAGGGCGCCTTCGCAGTCCGCGGCGCAAGCGCCGGCCGATGTACCTTCGCAGGCGCTCTGCCCTACCGGCCGGCCGAGCATGTTTTCAGGCAGAGGTATTCCGAAATAATCCAGCAGCGTCGCCGGAACGTCGATCATCCGGTTCAGCGCGGCATCCTCCACATTTTTCCGCCCATCTTTTGGGTTCCACACAAGAAACGGCGTATGGACGACCTCCTGAAATAAGGGCTGCCGGTTTTTATTCCATTCGCCATGCTCACCCATCAGTGTGCCATGATCCGCAGTAAAAATAAGCATCGTATCCTTCCACAGATCATACCGGTCCATACGGTCCAAAAGACGCCCCATCTGGCTGTCGCATTCCACAAGAAGGGCCCGGTAATCATTGCGGGTATCCTCCTCCCGGCGGGCGTCGCCGCGGCTGGCCATACTGCCCCACTCGGAATCCTGGCCCACCAGAGGTGCCGGCAGCTTCTCCCGAAATTCCGGATAGGCCACAAAAGGCTCATGGGGCGTGAAGCTTTCAATCTGTAAAAACCACGGATCATACATATAATTTGTATCAATAAACTCCATTCCCAGGTCAAAGGTCCGCACAAGGCTGCTGGATTTGAAATCCGGCATATATCTTCGGTTAACATAATTTTTTCGTATAGAGTCCGGATTCCACACAAAGTCAAATTGGGGCATATCCACCTTTCCAAGGTAGCCTTTCCACGGGTCCGCTTCATGGCCGCGGACATTTTCCCAACTGCTGTAACGGGAATGGTAAGTGGAGCCGCCGTCATCCCAGTAATGGTAATGATCCGACACCAGATGGGCATAGACACCATTTTCCCGCAGCAGTTGAGGCATGGAATCGTCCTGAGGCTCTAACGGCCCCCACCCCCTGTGCAGAAAATTATACCGACCGGTGTGGAGCTCCCGGCGGGCGGGCATACAGGGCAGACTTCCTGTAAAATGGCTGGTGTAATTCACACAGTGCTCTGTCAGACGTTTAAAGTTGGGCAGCAGCGCTGCATCACCTCCGCACATTTTCAGAGCATCATAGCGGAATGTATCCATGAGTACAAGTATTGCTTTCATTTCATATATCCTTTCATCGGCAGTTTGTAACCGTCCAGGTTTTCCAAAACAGCCTTGTCAATTATTCTCCAGCCATGCATTTAGCTGCTTCTGGTATTCATCAACGATCACGTTGACGCCTGAGGCTTCCAGCTTTTCTATAAATGCATCCAGAGTACCCGCCGGGGCCACGCCGGCATTGAGCTGCTTTTTAAACTCCTCGATCACGCCGGATACCGAGCCCAGCTCCGTGCTTATGCCAGAAGTGTCGCAGGAAAATCCCAGATATCTGGAATAGTCCGCATTGGCCCGGGCTTCTCTCTGACGCTCTCTTAACGTCGGTTCATCATTTTCCCACGGGGTGATCATCAGCTTATTGGGCCAGCATGTATCCCCGGTCTGATAAGCCGGCGACGTATTGCCGTCGATAAAACCGGCCGTACCGTTTTCTTTGATCTCGTAATCCACGCCTTCAATTCCCCAGGCCAGAAGATTGGCAATCCTCGGGTCCGCATAAGCCATATTGTAAAAAGCCATGGCGGCCTCCGGCTCTTTTGCCGTATTAGGAATCGCCCATACAAATTTTGTCACTGAGGATGTGGCAATGGGCAGTTTAACGACCTGTACTGTGGTGATCGGCGTGCCACAATTAATACTTACAGCATTCTCAGAGCCGATCTCCGTCTGGCTCAAAAATGAAAAGGCCACATCGGATTTGATCAGTGACGGCGCCATCTCCTGAGTTGTGGCGGAATCTCTGTATATGTATCCCTTTTCATACCATTCCTTTGCGATATCGCACAATGTCCGGTATTCATCACTGCCAAAGAAATTAAATACCGTGGATGTCTCATCATCGGCATAGACGCCCACAATACTCATGTTATCGCCCAGATTATCGTAGTAGGCGCAATCGGAAAATTTATCCTTGATCAGCAGGCTGTTGGCAACATTGACAATTTCACTGTAACTGCCCTGGGCTACGATTCCTGCCAGATATCCCCATTTATCACTGTTTTTAACAGTCTCCAAAATTTCCTCATACTCACTGAAGCTTTGCATATTCTGAGCCTTTTCCAGGAGCCCAAGGTCCTCAAGCACATCGGTGCGCATATAAATATTTACGGCTGTCACAAATGCTTTGTTGGCTGGTATTCCGTAAAGCTTTCCATTGATCGTTGTGGAACGCAGTACCGCCTCCTGCTCCTTCAGTACGCCGGGCGCATATTCCGCCGCCAGATCCGTGATGTCCATAAGCTGCGACTGGGAGGCCATGGTCGTAAATGAGCACGGTCCGCCGGGCAGCGTAACCATCAGATCCACGGCTTCGTTGGAGGACATCATCAGGTTCATTTGCTGGGCATAGGCCCCAGTCTCAAACAGGTTTAAATTTACATGAGTGTTGATCTCATTTTCTGTAATCTTGTTAATCTCAGCTTCCACAGCCGAAAGTCCGGACGGGATCGTGCCGTTGACGATACATACGACCTGGATGTCCGCCATATCTTCCCATGATACACCGGCGCTGCTGTCGCTCGCCGCGTTTTCCGCTTCGCTGGGTTGTTCTGCCGCTTTGCCAGCGACACTCTCAGTGCTGTTTTCCCTGCTGTCACTGCCCTCTCCCGATGCTGCGGTCGCTTTGCTTTCACTGCCTGTTCCCGCACCTTTACTGCTATTTGCGTTTCCACACGATGTGAGAATCCCGGTCATCATCAGAACAACAGCAAGCAGCCACGCCAATCTCTTTGTTTTCATTTGTAAACTCCTCCTTGATCTCGTTGCCAATTTCCTCTGAAATTGACCTTGTTTATAGTTATATTTTATATTTGCTTTAGCCCGCCGTCCAATATATAATATAGATATACTTATAGGCTGGGAACAATAAAGGAGGCCGGGAATTTATGGATTTATTACAACTGGAATATTTCGTCGCGGTGGCAAAATGCGAGCATATGACTCAGGCAGCACTAAAGCTTCACATCTCACAGCCCACCTTAAGCCAGGTCATCGCCCGGCTGGAAAAGGACCTGGGCGTCCTGCTTTTCGACCGGCACGGCAAGCATCTTAAGCTCAATGAAAATGGGAAGCTTTTACTGGAAAGAGCCACATTTATACTGTCATATATAAAAAATACAGAATCGGAATTCAAAAAATATGCTATCGATGAAAATAATGATATTTATATACGAATGTATGGCGGACATTATATATTTTCAGATCTGATCAAGAAATTTAAAGACGACTACCCATACACCCGTTTTCATCTTCTGTCCAATGAGGACGCGCCGCAGGAAACGTTGAGTATCGGTTTTATCAACACCTGGACCGATTCGCTAAACGGTGTTTACCTTTTCGACGACGAAATGCGCCTCCTCGTGTCGAAAAAGTCACCACTGGCGAATCGGAGCAGTGTCGATCTGGCCGAACTAAAGACCATGGATTTTATAAATAATACCACCGGCTTTTTGAAGAATATTACACAGCCCTATTGCGAGCGGGCCGGCTTTATCCCCAAATTTTCTTATACAGCCCAGAATAATACGGACGTTACCATGCTGATCGAGTTGGATTACGGCATTGCCTTCTGGCCGAAAATGGCGCTGTCGGAAATACTGACGGATCATATGGCTGTGGTGGAGCTGCGGCGGCCGGTATGCATCCGCAGCATGTTCCTCAAATTCCCGGAAGGGCGGCAGCTAACGGTACTGGAGCAGACATTTGCGGCATACTGCCAGGACTATTTTGGAGCAGCCAAAGAAGCAAATACATAGATTGCCAGGGCAGCGCAGCCCCCATTTAGTGTCGAGCTGGCCAAATCGCAGCGCACTTCAGCGCAGCTTTTTAATATGCTTCGACTACACACGCCCCATCTGCGACACCGTCAGCCGTTACCCGCACATGGATCGCTCCCGGCGCGTGAGCCTTGAACAGGATCACCGCCGCCCCATTGTAAGCGTGGCATTTCGTATCTCCGATGGCATCCTCCGTACACGGACTTCCGCTGCCGATGGCGATAAATTCCGCAGGCCCCTCAAGCGAAACAAAAAGCTCCCGCCCATCCGACGGCAGACGTCGCCCGGCGGCATCGCACACGTCCACATGAACATAGCACAAATCCATAGCATCCGCTTTCAGGGAAGTATCCTCCGGTGTGAGTACAAGCTGGCTTGCAGGGCCCGCACTGACCAGACGCCCGCGGCTGATTTCCACGCCATCCTTATAGCTCACCGCTTCCAGAACACCCCTTTCATAAGGAATATCTAAAGTGGCAATAAGCTTTTCATAAGGCGCGCGGCCCACCGTCCTGCCGTTTATCAAAAATTCCGCTTCATCCCCGGGGCCGTAAGCGTCCACCTTTACCATTTTCCCGATCCAGCAGTCCTCAAAGGACCAGTCGTCATTCACATCATGCCAGCGCCATGGGGTGCCAGAGCAATTCTCGCCATAGTGCTTCGGATGGGTTGTAAACAGCCATGTATTTTTCGTATGCTCCCACATGATCTCCCGGTAATAGGACTGCGGACGCCGCCGTCCGGTCAGAAGAATATCCGACTGCCAGGAGGTGCGCCACGGGTAAGGCGTCATAAAGCTAAACGGCTCGTTATCCTTTTCCCAGTAGGTCTTGCCTACGCCCACCTCGCCCAGATAGTCCACAGCGGCCCATATAAAATCTCCCAACACATAGGAATGCTTTATGACCGCATCCCAGTAATCATACGTTGTCAAAGCATGGGTTTCGGTGCCCATCATAATCCGCTTTGGCCACCGGTTATGATCGCCCTCATAGCGGCTCCACAAATAATTATAGCCCACGATATCCAGCGGCTCGGCAAAGCCCTCGGTTTTATTGCCCCATTTATCCCCCTCGCTGCTGATGGCATTGGCATCAAAATTAGTGCCCATGGCATCATCCTCATCAAATACGCCGCAGATGGCGGACAGAGTAAACCGGGTCGGGTCCAGCGACTTAAACTTGTCATTGAGGCGTCTGGCCCAGGCGGCTCCGTCACCGCTGCCGTCGCGCTCTCCGATCTCGTTGCCGATGGAGTAGGTAATGACACAGGGGTGGTTGCGGTCGCGCTTCACCATGTATTCTATATCCCTCTCCCACCAGTCCTCAAAATATAAATGATAGTCCATGGGCATTTTCCCCATGCGCCATACATCAAAGCATTCATCCAGCAAAAGCATCCCAAGCTGGTCACAGGCTCTGAGCATAGCCGTTGACGGTGGATAATGGCTGATCCGCACGGCGTTGTAGCCCGCAGATTTAAGTATCCGGATTTTGCGCGCCTCGGCTTTTGGGTAGGCGCAGGCGCCAAGAAAGCCGTTATCATGGTGGATACAGCCGCCCTTCAGCTTGATGGATCTGCCGTTGAGCATAAAGCCACGCTCTGCATCGATGGCAATGGTACGGATACCAAAGGTGTCCTGGGCGGTATCCAGCACCTCATCCCCGTTGGTCAGTTGAATTTTGTATGTATACAAATAGGGGGCATCCAGCTCCCACAAATGGGGATTTTCCACGATCAGTGTCACATCGCAGTCCTCACTGTGCCCGGGCACTGCATTGACCACAGCCCTGCCGGCGGCAGCCACCTGGCCGTTCATGTCCAAAATCTCGCAGCATACATCCGCCATCTGCGCATCATCCTTTTTATTGGTGACGATCACATTGATATTTACGGTGGCGCTCCCATCCTTTACATCTGGTGTAGTGACAAATATATTCCACGGATTTATGTAAACCTTTCCTCCCAGCCACAGCCCCACACTCCGGTATAGCCCGCCGCCGCTGTACCACCGGGTGGAGGGCTGTCGGCTCTGGGTTATGATTTTCAATTCATTTTTCCTGCCGTCAAATCGCAATGCCCTGGTCAGGTTTACCTGATACGGCGTATAGCCATAAGGATGAATGCCCAAAAGCTCATTATTCAAAGACACTTCTGTATTCATGTAAGCGCCGTCGATATCCAAAATAACGGTTTTATCCATCCAGGCTTCCGGCACATCCAGTGTTTTTCGGTAAACGCCCTCACCCTGGCCAAAAAAGCCATTGGCAGAAGCGCCGGCGGCATCCGCCGTCCGCGGCTTATTAATGATATAATCGTGGGGCAGGTTGACAACCTTCGATTCAGGTTTGTCAAATATGAAGCTCATACTTTCGTCGGCTTCGTAAAATTCCCAGTTTTTGTTTAACTCAATATACTGCATACATATACTCCTCCTGTTTTGATCTGCGTTCTCCTATGGTCCTGGCAGTAAATGTGAAGACCTGTCTGAACGGTTACGCTCTGGCAACTACAATTCTCATTATAGAAAAAATCAGGATATACAACAAGACCAGATTACATGTTTTGAGGGTTAAAACAGGCCCAAAACCAAGCTGGATTTTTTACTTGTTATTCTTTATTGTTTGGAATACAATAGACATGGACTCTATACAATCAGATTCTATATGATCAGAAAGGCAGGATAAATACGATGAATAAAAAGCCATATAAAAACAGGTTCCTGGGGATATTACGCCAGTTCCTGCTTTTAACGCTACTCATGGCGGCCGCCTCTGTCGTCGGCTATGTGTTCCGTCATTTTGGATTCCCGGAAACAAATATTGTAATTGTCTACCTTTTAGCCGTGATGATATTTTCCTGCTTTACCACCGGCTATATTCCCGGAATACTGGCGTCCATATCTGGCACCCTGGCCTACAATTATTTCTTCACAAGGCCATTTTTTTCACTGTCGGTCTATGATTTAAGTTATCTCATCACATTTGTGGTGATGACCGCCATCGCCCTTATAGCCAGCACCATGACCTCCAGAGTCCGGCAAAGCGCTCTGGAAGCCCAGCGGCGGGCTGCGGAGACAGCTCAGGAGCGCTACCGGGCCAATCTGCTGCGCTCCATATCCCACGATCTGCGCACGCCATTGGCTGGCATTATCGGCGCATCGGAAATGCTCATGTCCATGAGTACGGCCGATGACCCGCGCTATCCACTGGCGGAAGGAATCCATAAGGATGCCGACTGGCTCCACTCCCTTGTGGAAAATATCCTGAACCTCACCCGGCTTCAAGACGGGCAGCTGGCCATTCGCAAGGAGCCGGAGGTGGTAGACGAGATTATCGAAAGCGCCCTGTCGCATATCCAACTGCGCTATCCGGACCGGGAGATCACTGTGGTCCTTCCCGAAGACCTGCTTTTTGTACCCATGGATGCCCGTCTCATCGACCAGGTGCTTGTCAATCTTTTGGATAATGCACTAAAGCATACGACACCGGACAATTCTATCGATATTTTGGTTCAAAAGGATGATGCTGGCAACCAGGTCCTGTTTAAGGTCCGGGATAATGGCCCGGGAATCCCTGAGACAGAGCTTCCAAATATTTTTCAGGCGTTTTACACCCGGCAAAACAGCCGCGGCGACGCCCAGCGCGGCATTGGTCTGGGCCTTACCATCTGCGAAGCCATCGTCAATGCCCACGGCGGACACATTTATGCGGCAAACCGCAGTGACGGACCAGGAGCCGAATTTACATTCACACTACCTTTGGAGGATAAAAAATGATACCTGTAAAAGCAACGGTGCTTGTTGTGGAGGATGACCCTCAGATTCGTAATTTTATGCTGTTTGCCCTGAAAAAAGAGGGCTTTAAAACACTGATGGCCGGCAACGCTCAGGGGGCATTAAGCCAGATTGTTTCCGAAGCCATTGATATTGTGCTGCTGGATCTGGGGCTGCCGGACTATGACGGCATGGATGTGATCAAAAAGGTCCGTGAATGGTCCGACATTCCTATAATTGTCGTCTCTGCCAGAGATCAGGATAAAGAAAAAGCTGCGGCGCTGGACGCCGGCGCTGACGATTATATTACCAAGCCGTTTTCAGCCACGGAGCTGATGGCCCGCATCCGTGTGGCACTGCGCCATTTGTATAAACAGTCGGTACGTACGGTCCAGACGGTGTTTCGTGTGGGCGGTCTGTCCATCGACCTGGATAAACGTCTTGTTTATCTGGATGATCAGGAGCTTCATGTCACGCCTATGGAATATGCACTTCTGGCGCTGTTTTTCAAAAATATGGGCAAGGTGCTCACAAGCAATATGATCATTAAGGAAATATGGGGGGCTGGATACGGTTCGGATACGCAGGCGCTGCGGGCACTAATGGCGGGGCTGCGGAGAAAGATTGAAAAAAATCCCGGGAAGCCCCGGTATATAATGACGGAAATTGGCGTTGGCTATCGATTAGTTGACGAATAATTATAAAAAGGGCGAAGAGTATCGCAAATCTACCACAGGTCTGAGTACCCATATGTGGTGGAAGCGAACGCTTCGCCCTTTTTATTTTCTCACAGCTTTCTCACACGTTTTCACAGCTCTCACACCATTCTCACAGAAAATCCCATATGATTAAGACAACAAAGGAAAACAAATTTGATTTATATAGCAACCGTTTTAATACGGTTTGATCCAGGAGGGATTTTTATGTTGGAATTAAAAAATAGTCAGGACACTGCGATGGATTCACTTTGTAAGACGGTAAGAGCTTTGATCCGGCATGACGCGTTTGATGAATGCGAGACACTTGTTGCCGAGGCAATGGGAAAGTTTCCTCATGCGGCCGAGCCTCATAATCTGTTTGGCGTGGTTCTGGAGCTTGAGGGGATGCATCCGGAGGCCATGCGGCATTTTCGGGCAGCCTGGGCGCTGGACCCGACCTATTTGCCGGCACGGTACAATCTGGATAAGTTTGGCACATTTTATGAAGATGGCACATTCGCTATTGATGCATCCGACTGCCGGGACCGCAGGGTTAAATACTAAAGGAGGGCTGCTTTATGAAAAGCTTGAACATTTCTAAAACCTATACAATTATTATCGGATGCGGCCGGCTGGGCGCCGGTATTGCCGACAGCCTTTCGGACCAGGAACAGGATGTCCTTGTTGTGGATTGTAATCCAGGGGCTTTTCGGAAGCTGTCGCCGGATTTCGGCGGGCTTACGAAGGCAGGCGATGCTACGGATCTGAATGTGCTGAGCAATCTGGATATCTGCAAGGCCACGGCAGTCATTATTGTCACCGATAACGATAATATAAATATTATGGTGGCCCAGCTTGTGAAAGGGCTTGCGCCCCGGGCCCATGTGATCACCCGGCTGTACAATCCGGATTACCAGTGTATTTATAAGGAACAGGGCATTGACACGATCTGCCCGTCACTGCTTTCCGCCCGGGAGATCGACGGGCTGCTGGCAAATGACAGAGAGGAGGCTGGGCTGTTATGAAGAAAAACGTACTGCTGGCAGGGAGCTTTACAAAGGCACGCTCTCTGGCCGGTTCGCTGACCCAAAAGGGGTATCATGTGACCATTATCAATGCATTTCCCAGGGAATGTGAAATACTGGCGGAGATCCGGGGCGCCAACGTGATCCTTGGCGATGGCACAAAACCGTATATTCTGGAGGACGCCGACGCCGGAAATATGGACATTGCCATCGCCCTGACGCCCAGAGACTCGGATAATCTTGTCATATGCCAGCTTTGTAAAAAAATGTTCCATATTCCCAAAACCGTGTCCATTGTCAATGACCCGAAGAAAACAGAATTTTTTTATAAAATGGGGATTGATTCCGTGGTCTGTACAACTAATATCATCACCGGCCTGATTGAACAGCAGGCCTTCATGGACGAGATGGCCACCATTATCCCCATCGGTGAGGGCAATCTGGGGCTGGCCGAGGTTCCCATTCCCATCACCTCACCGGCAGTGGGCAGGGAGCTTTCCCGGCTGGAGCTTCCAAGAGATGTGATCATTGGCTGCATTCTAAGAAATGAACAAAATCTTATTCCGCGGGGGGATACCCGCATCCTCGCCGGCGACGTGGTCGTTTTGATCTCGTCCAAAAAACAGGAGCTGGCAGCCATCAAAAAGCTGACCGGGAGGTGATCGCTATGTTAAAAATATTCCATGGCCGGAGCAATTGCGGCAAAATGGCCATTCTTATCGGATTTTTAACCTACATGCCGCTGCTCGTACTGCCATTTTATCCGGAGGATGCCGTATATGCCATAGACTTTATCCTTCCGGCCACCGGTTCCGTCCTGCTGGGCATACTTTTATGTTTGAAAAGACCTGTGACGTCGGATAGTGGATGGCGCAAAAATGTGCGCAGCAGCAGTCTGACCGTACTGTTTGCCTGGGGGCTGGGATTTCTTATGGGAGCACTCCCCTTCATGCTTTCCGGACAGCTCCCGTTTGTGGGCGCACTGTTTGAATCGGTCAGCGGTTGGACGACCACAGGACTGTCCGTCATGGATGTTTCCGAAACATCCCACATTTATCTGTTTCACCGCAGCTTTATGCAGTATTGCGGCGGCCTTGGTTTTATTACAATGATGATCATGCTTGTCCATGAAAAGCAGTCCAATAACCTGTTTTTAGCCGAAGGCCACCCGGATAAGCTGATGCCCAATATAAAAAAGACAGCCCGGACAATTTTTGAAATGTTCTTTGTCTTTTTACTCCTGGGAACAGCCGCCTACGCCGTGGCCGGCATGAATGTATTCGATGGCCTTCTCCATGCCATGTGCGCCCTGTCCACCGGCGGATTTTCCACCCGCCTGGGCAGTATCGGCGAATACAACAACATTGCCATAGAGGTCATCACTCTGGCGCTCATGCTCATCGGTACAACCAATTTTGCAGTCCTGCTCCTGGCTGTAAAAGGAAAATGGAGGATGGTATTTAAGGTCAGCGAGCTGCGGTTTTTAGGCGTTTTGATGCTCCTGTTCCTCCCTATCCTCACCCTTTCTCTTCATATGCAGATGGGCCTGCCGCTGGGGCACAGTATCCGCAGCGCCTTTGTGGATGGTGTTTCCGCGCTGTCCACCACCGGTTTTTCCTCCATGGCTTACACCGGCTGGCCGCCTCTTTCTATTGGCCTTTTAATAATGCTCATGCTCATTGGCGGCGGCATAGGCTCCACTGCCGGCGGTCTGAAGCTGACCCGTGTCTACCTGCTTCTACGCATCGTCAAAGAAAATATATGCCGGAGGATTTCTCCGGCGCGCAGAGTCACGGCGCCTTATTATACAAAGGCTCAGGGCCGGACGAAAATCGACGCCTCCCTGGCTGGCGATACAACCGCTTTTATCGCCTGCTATCTGTTTATTTTTATTCTCGGCTCACTGCTCATCACCGTCACCGCCGGCTGCAGTCTCACCGACGCCATGTTTGAATTTTCATCCGCCCTTGGCACTGTAGGCCTTTCTATCGGAATTACGGGCCCAAATACCGGCAATGCCACACTGATCATTGAAATCGTCGGCATGCTTATGGGCCGCCTGGAAATATTTATCGTACTCACAGCAATCCATTCCGGATTTTCTATTCTGAGGGAAAAGGCCGCCGGTACTTCGTCGGTGTGATGCCAAAATGCGCTTTGAACAGCCGATTAAAATTAGATAAATTGTCAAAGCCTGTATTTTCGGAAATACTCAGCACCGTATCCGAAGTTTCCCGCAGCAGCCGGGCCGCCTCCGAAAGCCGGTAATCGTTCACGTATCTCGAAAAGCTCACGCCGGTCATCTGCTTGAACCAGCGCATAAAATGGCTGGCGCTGTAGCCGCAGGCGCCCGAAGCCAGCTCAACCGTAAGGCGGCTCCGGTAATTGTGTTCGATGAGATCCAGCACCCCTTTAAGCTTATCCAGGTGTTCAGGGTTCGGCTCGGCCAGAACATGAACATAGCCGTATTCAAAAAGCGCCCCGAACATTTGGAGCACCAGCCCCCGCACACCCAGCTCAAAGCCGTACGGCCGCCCATCGCACAGCCGGTCCGCCTGATCCAGGCACCCGGCCACCTGCGCATACCCCGGCTGCCCCGGCGTCAACACCTGGGGCAGCGCCATCTGATGATTTTGCAGCGGCTGGAAATACTTTTGGCTGCACACATCCATATTCATATTTCCAAGGAAATTCAGGTCAAAAATAATATTCTCATATTCCATCCGACGCTGTGACAGGCGCTTTAGCCCATGAAGGCAGCCCGGAGGCACAAAGATAATATCTCCACCGTTTACCTCAAAGCTTTGGAGCCCGACCTGAGCCATTCCGCCGCCCCGCTTCACATAGATGATCTCCATCGTATCCTGCCAGTGCAGCGGCACAAAGGCAAAATCCAGCGGTATCGTACAAGGGTAGACATTATACGGGAAATAGGATTCTGTATGCTTTTTCGTCTCATGGTACCCCTCACTGTCTGTATTTTCTATTTTTTCACCAAAATTTTTCATAAATTTAACCTCCGGTTCACAGGAACGTCACGCTCTTTAACTATGATAGAATTGTATTATACTTTGCGGGTATTCTACAAGTATTTTTCGTCAGAAAGTGTTAAATATTAAATAACCATTAGCAACAGTTCAGATGTGCTGAGCTGTTTCAATTTTTGATTTACAGAAAGGAGTTTCCTTATGATCGAACAAAGAATTGAAGCTATATGTCATAAAACCATAGACAACTGCTCAGATGAGGAGCTTTACTCAGCGCTGTTAGTGCTTGTCAAAGAAGAAAGCGGCCAGCACGTCACGCCGGTAACGGGCCGCAAGCTGTATTATATTTCGGCCGAATTTCTCATAGGAAAGCTGCTGAGCAATAACCTGATCAATCTTGGGCTTTACGATGAGGTGCGGGATTGTTTAAAATCTCATGGAAAAAGCCTGGCGCAGTTGGAGGAAATGGAACCGGAGCCCAGCCTTGGCAATGGCGGGCTGGGCCGTCTGGCTTCCTGCTTTTTGGATTCCCTGGCAACCTTAAATCTTCCCGGCGACGGCATCGGCCTGCGCTATCACTGCGGCCTGTTCCACCAAAGCTTCGCCGATGGCGTTCAGAATGAATCCCCCGATTTATGGCTGACCAAAGACTGCTGGGCCGACCGGACAGAAAAAACCTATACCGTCCGCCTGGCAGACAGAGAATACAGCGCCCACCTGTATACCATATCCGTCATCGGCTATGAAGGCCGCGTTAACCGGTTGAATCTGTTCGATATTGACACGGTGGACGAAGCCCTGATCCGGGAAGGGATTTCCTTTGACAAAACAGCTATTGATAAAAACCTGACCTTATTCCTCTATCCCGATGACAGTGACGACGATGGACGTCTGCTGCGCATTTACCAGCAGTATCTTATGGTCAGCGCCGGAGCTCAGCTCATCTTGGAGGAATGCGCCGGGCGTGGATGCGATTTCCACAATCTGGCCGACTATGCGGCAATCCAGATCAATGACACGCACCCGTCCATGGTCATCCCGGAGCTGATCCGTCTGCTTACACAAAAAGGCATCGGCTTTGAGGAAGCCGTGGATATTGTCACACAGGTATGCGCCTACACCAATCATACGATTCTGGCCGAAGCACTGGAAACGTGGCCATTGGCATTTCTTGAAAAGGTGGTGCCCCAGCTTGTGCCAGTGATCCGTCAATTGGATGAAATGGCCAAAAGCCGTAGCGAGGATGCATCCACAGCCATTATCGACGATGACGGACATGTCCACATGGCTCATATGGATATCCACTTTACCCACAGCACCAACGGTGTGGCGGCACTTCATACGGAAATTTTAAAGGACAGCGAGCTGCATAATTTTTATGAGCTCTATCCGGAAAAGTTTAATAATAAAACCAACGGTATCACCTTCCGGCGCTGGCTTATGGCCTGCAATCCCCGTCTCTGCGCCCTGATCGAGAAGCTGATCGGACCGGGATTTAAAAAGGATGCCTCGCAGCTTCGGCGCCTGGCCGGTTTTAAAAATGATACGTGGGTACTGGAGCAGCTCATCCAGATCAAGACTGCCAATAAACAGGATTTGGCCCGGTGGCTTTACAGCAGCCAGGGGATTTCTGTCAACACCAACGCTATGTTTTCCATCCAGTCCAAACGGCTCCACGAATACAAGCGCCAGCAATTAAACCTGCTGTATTTGATCCATCAGTACTTTGAAATCAAGGCCGGCCATCTTCCAGCCGCCCCTATGGTGGCTGTATTCGGAGCTAAAGCTGCCCCGGCCTATACCATTGCCAAGGACATCATTCACGCCCTGCTGACCCTTTCACGTGTATTCGCCGCCGATGCGCAGGTTTCCCGCTGGATTCAGATCGTTCTTGTGGAAAATTACAATGTCAGCGCCGCTGAGAAAATGATTCCAGCCTGCGACCTGTCCGAGCAGATCAGTCTGGCGTCCAAGGAGGCCTCCGGCACCGGTAATATGAAGTTCATGTTAAACGGCGCCCTGACCCTGGGCACGATGGACGGCGCCAATGTGGAGATCGCGGATCTTGTGGGGGATGAAAATATTTATATTTTCGGCCGCAGCAGCAAACAGGTCATCCACCGCTATGCCGCCAGGGATTACGCGGCCGCGGACTGGTATGAGGCCGATCCCAATATCCGCCGCGCTGTGGACTTTATCACCGGTGATGCCATGTGCGCCGCCGGCCATCGCGAAAGTCTCACCCGCCTGCGTTCGGAACTGATCTCAAAAGACTGGTTCCAGACATTCCCGGATTTCAACGCCTATGTAGTCCGCAAAAATCAGGCCATTGCCGATTACGCCGCAGATCCTATGCTCTGGGCACGCAAAGCGCTCATCAACATCAGCGAGGCAGGCTACTTCTCTTCTGACCGGACTATCGCCGAATATAATAACGAGATCTGGCACCTGTAAAAATCCAGTGCCTCCTGGCGTAGATAGCGGGTGCTATAACACGGCGCATTTCCGCCGGGGGGTACTGGCAATACAGCCAGGGGATGGAAAACGCATCGGTCTTCCATCCCCTGGCTGTTTATGCTTTGCCTGTCGTGTATCATCTGCAATGCTGCATTGGGCATCTATGCTTCATCTAATCTTATAACAGTTTCAGAGGGGCCGAACTGTTACCTAATCTTCTTTAGATATGGTGATATTTCCCGATGAACAATAGACCTTGATCTCATTGTCATCATTTCTGTCGGCCACATAGCTGGAACCCACATTTGCCTTGCCCTTTTTACCGCCATCCTTCAGACGCACATCGCCAAAATCAGTTTCCAGATTAAAGCTGTACGTTTCCGGATCATCCTTCAGGCGGATATCCACATCACCAAAGGAATTTTCAATATCTATAAATCCCAGCACGGCATTTCCCGCCTCAAAATCCCCGCTGCTCAGAGATATTTCGCCATTGCTGTTGATTAGCGTATCAAGGGTCACTTCACCGAAGGAATTTATAACCTTGAGCGTTTTAGCATCCAGAACATCCGATTTGACATTTCCCGAGCTCAGCGTAATTTCTGCGGTATCGGCGGTAATGCTTTCGCAGTTAATATTTCCAAAGCTGTTGACAATGGTTACATCCTTGCCACGGATCGATCCGCCGGTTATATTTCCCGAGCTCAGCGAGGCTTCAAACGTATCGCCCTCAAAATCCTCCATATCCAGATTTCCGAAGCTGAGGTTTAACACAAGCTCCTTTGCCGAGAGGGTATCCAGCTTCACATTTCCACTGCTGTTGGAAAGATGCACCCATTCAAAATATACATCCTCCGGAACATATAGATTTACATAATAGCTCTCACTATTGATCGTGAAAAAGTTCATACCAGAGTTTGTGAAGAAATTGAAAAACGAGTTTGTTCTTTTTTCTTCAAATTCTGTAAGCTTAAATGTATTATCCTTGACTCCGTAAGTCGGCTCTTTTCCAACGGCCATCAGCCGGTATTCCAGATAATACCCGTCCGATGGAACGAGACGGATATCTGCAAAACCAACTGTGACATCCAGCTTCGTAAATGCGTTCAATTCGGTCTTTTCCAGAGTATAGACGGAATTTGAATCGTTGCTGTTGGCCGCATGGATACCTCTGCTATTAATATAAAAGCCCGGACGGCCGCCCAGTATATATCCAAGGCCGCCTACCAGCAGGCCCATAGCCATAAAGCACAGGGCGATCACTACAAAAATCTTACTTTTTTTCATTTCTACGGCCTCCCTTCACCATACGTGCAAATAAATGTCCGACGGCTCCCAGGAACCATCTCAGCAGCTTTATACTGCCCATAGCTACAAGAATGCAAAGTCCTATACAAAACAGCGCCAGGCCTAAAGTCGCCAGGCCGTTCATCGGCGATACAAAGAGCAGGCAGACACTGCCGATAAAGCCCACAACCGATGTGACAGCCATAACCACAGCCACCAGGACAATACTGAATACAACGACCAGCGCTGCAAAAAGAAGGGCCAGGACCACGATCACCGCAGCCAGGGCCAATGGCAGGCCGATCGGTGCTGCAAAGACACCTAAAATGCCCACCCATACAGCGTTCAGCCCCCGTTTCACACTCTTTTGGGGATTTTCAGCACTTTTCACGGCCATATCCATAAGGATCTGCCGGGCCGCAACCTCCGGCGATCCCAGGTCCTCGATGGCCTGCTGTTCATTTTCAGGGCCCGCCTCGTCAAAGTATTCCTCAAAATACTCCATGGCCCGTTCATAATCTTCTCTGGGCAGCCTGCGCAGTTGTACCGCCAGAGCTTCCATATACGCGTCCTTATTCATTTGCCGCACCTCCGTTAACAATTTCATCAATGGCCGCCTTATAAGTCTCCCACTCCTCACACAGTTCCCGAAACTGCGACAGCCCTTCTTCAGTAATCCGGTAATACTTCCGGTTTCTTCCCTGATACTGCTGGTCATAGGTGATCAGATAGTTATTCTCCTGGAGCCGTCTCAGTATGGGATATAAGGTGGAATCCTTCGTATTTGACGCCCGCTTGATGATCTGGCTGATCTGATAGCCGTAGGCGTCGCCCCTGGCGATCACCGACAAAACAAGAAAATCCATCATCGGGGCGTTGAGCGTAAAAATCATGGCTTCCACTCCTTTCAATATATTTTCATTACGTATATATGTAACTTACACATATTATATTCTGTATAATATATTTTGTCAACACATATACAGAAAATATTTATATATTTTTTCTCAGGCCTGGGGCGTTGCTTCGCGCATTCGTCGTGGCTTCGTGCATCCGGTTCCGCTCCACCGGATCGCGGCAGCCGCCGAAAAGGTGAGCGAGCTCCCCTTTATGGCTCGTTGCTTCGCGCACCCGTCTCCGCTTCGCTACGACAGGTCGCGGCAGTCGCCACAAAGGTGAGCAAGCTCCCCTTTGTGGCTCGTTGCTTCGCGCAAAAAAGGCTGCGGCAATTATGCGAGTGTTTATCACATGATTGCTACAACCTTTTTTATTGGTTCGTATAGCAGATTTTTTGCAGTCTCGTGAGAGTACAGATTTCACGAAATTCTCCGTTCTATATTACAGGCATTTTGCACAAAAGCTGTAAATATGGCTGCTCACCTTTTTTTATAAGCTGCGCCGATAAGCTGCCGCCCATTTTTTCCGTCAACTGTCTGGCGATGGTCAGGCCAAGGCCGGTGTTTCCGTGGCTTCGGGCGCTGTCGCTCATATAAAAGCGCTCGAAAATCCGGGATACATCGGACGCATCGATGACCGTCGTATCATTTTCAAATGTTATGTCAACTGATTGCCCGTCAGTCTCCAGGCGGACCGAAAATGTATACTCCGCATACCGCACTGCATTTTGCAGGAAATTGTAAAAAACCCGTTCCAGCCCATCCGGGTCAGCCATGACCATACATGGCAGCTCCGGAATGTGGATGTCTACCGCCAGTGACCGTTTTTCCAAAACCTGATAAAAGCCTACGATACTTTCCCGAAGCAGCTTCCCGATATCCACAGGCACAAGGTTTAATGGATAATCATCCGCAGTTAATCTGGACAAATCATAAAACTGATGAATGAGCCGCTGCAAATAGTGCGCTTTATTCTTCACAACCGCTAAAGACTCCCGGTCATCATCATCCAGCTTTGATGTATCGATCAATTCCAGATACCCAAGCACCGATGTGAGCGGTGTCCGAAGATCATGGCTGATATTTTCTATCTGGCTCTGAAAGGCCTGCTCCCGCTGTCTGTAATTCATATGGGCCCTGCGTATGGCATCCAACGCCTCATTGATCGTCATCAGAAGCTTTTCCATATCCTTATCCGGAGCTTCCAGCTTAACAATATAATTTTCTTCAATCTGCGCAGAAATCTCCAGAAGCTGGGTATTTGCCCGGCGTATCGTCCGCTTTAAAGCCAGGTAACGCATAAGTAACCAGAGCGCGGCCAGACTGACCATGAGCAATATGGCAATATACATAGCATCACACTCCTTTTGCGCGTCGTTTCACAGTCATTTATTAGTAATGCCCGTCTGAACGGTTACATTTACTGAATATCCATTTTCCTCACACCCAAAAGCCCGGTCACAGTAAATATCCCAATACCGATAATCCCGGCCACAATACATTTCATCAGGCCGTCCGGCGTATCCCAAAGGCAGTTGTAGCCGCCCATATTGGCCTGGACCTCATAATTAAAAAAGTTCCACGGCATCCACTCGGCTGCTTTATTAAAAAATTCAAATTGCAGCCCAGCAAAAAAGGACAGTACCGGAATGCCATACATGACCACAGCCCACAGCAGATATGCCGCAATCTCCTTACGGCATATGGATAACACGGCTATGGACAGGATGACCGATGCAAAAGCGCTGGGAAGCGCGGAGCCAATACCGCAAAGCATCTGTCGCAAAGGTTCCTGCACAGGCCCTTCCAGCAGGAGCACGGCGCTGCCCACAAGAAACACGACGACCACCACCATGCTCAGAACACAGAAAATCAGGCTCACCAGGCATTTGCCAATAAATACATGGCTTCTTGGTATCCCATAGGCAATGGCATTTTTCAAAGTTCCATTTTTACGCTCATCCGCATACAAGCTGCCGGTAACAATCATTCCGATGCAAAACAGCCACGGCAGGCTGCTTGTCAATGTATTCAACGAAAAGCTTACAAGGCCATAGCGGAAATCGGGGATGATCCGGTTGGATATGGCCATCACCACATTCATAAATATTACGCCTGCGGTTAATATTCCCGTGATCAGATAAATCTCCTTGCTGTGTATAATACGATACCATTCACATTTTATATAATTCATCATAACCGGACACCTCCATTTTTCAAATTTACATAATAGTCCTCCAGAGCCATCTTTTTTCTGGACAGCCTGTAAATATGAAGGTGGTTCTCCCCGGCCAATCCACTGTAACTATCGATATCCCGGGCAGGATTTAAAATATGGATCGTCTCATCGGGCATGACCTTATACTGGCTGTGCCCTAACGTCCTTTCAAGCAGTACGGTATATCTGGCGGCATCAGACACGGCGATCTCAATATAATCCGCGCACTTATCCATGAGCTGTTCACAGGAAATCTGCTCCAGAAGCTTTCCCTGGCTGAGAAATCCAAAAACCGTCGCCAGTTGTTCCAGCTCGGATAATATATGGCTGGATAAAATAATGGTAATATTCTTCTCGCGATTTAATTTCATCAGAAGCTGGCGCATCTCAATGATCCCGCTGGGGTCCAGCCCATTGATGGGCTCGTCAAGAATAAGAATCTCCGGTTCGCCTATGAGGGCGATGGCCAGCCCCAGACGCTGCTTCATCCCCATGGACAGATCCCGGCAGCGCTTTTTACGCTTATCCAAAAGCCCTACCATATGAAGCGTTTTCTCCACCTGAGCCTTCCCCGGAACACCTTTTTGCAGCCGGTAATATTCCAGATTCTGCTCCACATTTAGCTGCGGATAAAAGCCGGCGGATTCGATAAGCACTCCCGTCCGCCGCCGCACAACTTCCAGCTCTCCCGGCAAATAAGCGCCAAGCATCTTCATTTCCCCGGCACTCGGATAAATCTGGCCCGTAAGCAGCTTTAACAGCGTCGTCTTACCTGCGCCATTGTCACCGATCAAACCGTAAATCTCGCCACGGCTCACCTGAATATTAACATTGTCAAGGGCCGTAAATCTGCCATACTGCTTGGACAGATCTTTCGTTTCAATAACATTTTCCAACATGTCCTATATCCTTTCCCTGATGCTTAATTGTAAAAACAGTGACAAAGCCTCGTCGGCTGTGTACACCATGCTTTAACCATGAGCTTATTATAATGATCGCCCTTTCAATAAGTCATCAAGAAACATTAAAGAAACTATAAAGATGAGCGGTTCTTTCAGTTAGAGCTAATAAATATCATTGATCTAATAACTTTTGCAAATCCTTTTTACTTGGCAGTATCGTTTCATATTTGCTCGCAAAAATCTGATTATTATCGAGGGGCAAAACTTTTGCAAGTTATTGATAATCCTGTTTTCCAATTCAGTTTCTGAATATTCTGGCAGTTCTGGCAAGCCTAAAAATTCTAACACATATGGGTCTTTTATTAAATCGTGAGGGGATTCAATGATTTGCCCTTCTGTTGCCAACCGTTCAACTGCTTTCTTATCTTTACTTAATTGCCAGACGTTCATACAAAGAACTATTATACTGCCTTTCCAGCTCCGATAAACTCCAGTCATTCTTAGCAGACTCTATTTCATAGAAATGGCGCTCATCAACATTGTCAATTCTCATCAATTGAAGATAATGTGACCAGCTCAAGAAAAACTTACGTCCTGTATCCACTTTTGGCAAATATTCAAATTGGTCAGACAATGTCTGACCGATTTGGTCACATGAATAAATCTTATAAAATTGTCGCATCTGCTTTAAATTTGTAACAGAAAATCCTTTCCCAAAGTTCTTTGACAAATATTCTGACAACTCTTTCCTCGTATAATGGCATTATCCCGGAACCTCATGCCATTTTAAACCCAATCCCCCAGACCGTCTTTATATATTCATTTTCCCCATCCCGGGCCATAATCTTCTTTCGGATATTGCTCACATGGACATTGACCGTGTTATCCTCCCCGTAATAACCATTCTGCCATACAAGCTCATACAGACGCTCTCTGGAAAATACTTTTTCCTGCTCCCTGAGCAATATGAGCAGAATATCATACTCATGCGGTGTGAGCAAAATTTCCTCATCCGCCACCGTCACCCTGCGGGATTCCTCGTTCAGGCTCAGCTTCTTATATGTATAAATCTGTGTATTCTCCGCCAAATCAGTTTCAGGCTGACAGCGGCGCAGCACTGCTCCAATGCGGGCCAGCACCTCCGCAGGTTCAAAGGGCTTTGTGATATAATCATCGGCGCCCCCGCCAAGTGCCGCCACCTTACTTTCCAGACCGCTTTTGGCCGACAGCACGATGACCGGAACCTTCCAGTTCAGCTCACTGCGGATAAAGGAAATAAGCGCTTCCCCGGGCATCCCCGGAAGCATAAGATCCAAAAGTATCAGATCCGGCTTCTCCATGGACATTAAAAGCCTGGCCTCCGTGCCGGAGAATGCCTGGTGTACCGGATAGCCTGCTCTTGTCAATATTTTTTTCAACAGGTTATTTATATCTGTATCATCTTCTACAATGAGAATGTTTTGCTCGTTCATCTGTATATCCTTCTACCTAAGATTTTTCAGCCCCGGTTATGGTTTAAAAGCTTCTTTGCAAAGTCCATCAACTCATCACTGGTCTCCTGTACCAAAACCACATCTTTTATCTGCGGAAGCTTTTCCATCACTGCTTTTCCGATCAGCTCCTCTGTCGTCAGCCGGGCCGACGGGCAGCCGGAGCACTGCCCAAGCAGACGAATGCGGCAAATACCGTCTTCACAGGATAGCACCTCCACATCTCCATGATGCTCTCTTAACTGCGGCCGCACATCCGTGTCCATAACGCCTTCAATCTGTTCAATAATAGACATTTCTTTCACCTTTATATTCCTTTCATACCAATTTCCTTTGGGTATTAGTGATAAATTATAATATACCATGAATGTTGAGCAAAATCCATGCCAAGGGCAGACTTTTTATTGTAATCAAACATTGTCATATTCCTTAGCCTATGTTAAGATTAAAATACTTAACAAATACCTTAAGGATTCGTGTTCAAGAAACATTGTTCAAAAATACTATTCAAAAGGACGTATCTGTTTATGAATGCTAATATTGACTTAAGTCATGTATCATTACAAACCGAAAGATTATATATACGGCCCTGGAAAATCGAGGATCTGGAAGATTTCTATGCATATGCCAGTATTGACGGTGTCGGACAAATGGCTGGCTGGAATCCTCATACTTCCATCGATGAATCAAGGAGGATTTTGGATTCATTTATCGCCGATAAAAAAGAATTTGCATTGGAACTCCAAGAAAACCGCAAGGTCATCGGTTCTCTTGGATTGGAAGAATTATATACGGATATCGGAGAACCATATACCCGCTTAAAAGGCCGGGAAATCGGTTATGTCCTCAGCATGGATTATTGGGGAAACGGCCTGATGCCAGAAGCTGTAAGCAGGGTGGTACAGTTCTGTTTCGAGGAAGAAAAGCTCGACTTTTTACAATGCAGCCATTCTGTCGAAAATATCCAGTCTCAAAGAGTCATTGAGAAATGCGGTTTTAAATTTGTTAAAGAACTTATGCGCAGGGGAATCAATGGTGTTGAACATATGTCACGATTTTATGTTTTAAATAATGCGTACATTGTTGCTTAGCTTTAACAGTTCAGACAGGCTAAACTGATACGCTTAGTTTCAATTTGCATTTCTGCCTAACTGCGACTTTGATGATTTGTGATTTTGCAAATTTGCTTCTTAATATTCTGCGTTTCGTGTAGTTCTGTTGCGTTCGCGAAACAATGTATGCTGATTCTGCCACACCGAAAATATTTTTACAACCTTTACCCGTACTTCCTCACCCCAGTCACCGTCTGTATCCGGCTCTTAAATGCAGTACTTCATTCAATTCCCGGGCAAAATCCTTCCAAATTAATAAAGTCATTTATTTCATCCAACAGTGCCCCGAATCTGGCATCAATATTGCTGTATTTTATATTGATAAATTCCAGAAGCGTAACCGCTCGGCCTCTGAACGGTTACAGCCAGCAACGCAGTACTAAAATTTTACCCAAAGAAAGGATGATATTATGGCACTTATGACAGGTGAACAATACATGGAAAGCATCCGCAATATGAATATGCAGGTGTACATGTTTGGTGAAAAAATCGAAAATCCGGCGGACCATCCCATTTTAAGACCTTCCTTAAATTCTGTGAGGATGACCTACGATCTGGCTCAGATGCCTGAATACGAAGATTTAATGACTGCAAAATCCCACATTACCGGCGAGAAAATCAACCGTTTCGCCCACATCCATCAGAGCACCGATGATCTTTGCAAAAAAGTAAAAATGCAGCGGCTCTGCGGCCAGAAAACCGCAGCCTGCTTCCAGCGCTGTGTAGGCATGGACGCGTTTAATGCCGTTTACAGCACATCCTATGAATGTGACCAGGCCCATGGCACCAACTACCATGATAATTTCCTCAAATTCCTTGAATATTGTCAGACAAACGATCTGACTACGGATGGCGCCATGACCGACCCGAAGGGCGACCGTTCCAAAGCTCCCCATGAGCAGGAAGACCCGGACCTTTTCCTCCGCGTTGTAGAAAGACGTCCGGACGGTATTGTCGTGAGAGGCGCCAAAGCCCATCAGACCGGTATTATCAATTCCCATGAGGTTCTCGTTATGCCCACGATTTCCATGGGTGAAAAGGATAAAGACTACGCCGTGGCATTTTCCGTACCGGTGGACACAAAAGGCATTTACATGATCATCGGCCGTCAGTCCTGCGACACAAGAAAGCTGGAAAACACCACAATGGATGTGGGAAATCCGGAATTTGGCGGTGTGGAAGCGCTGGTCGTATTCGACGATGTATTCGTGCCCAATGACCGTATCTTCCTCAACGGCGAATATGAATTTGCCGGCGTTCTCGTTGAACGTTTTGCAGGCTATCACCGCCAGTCCTACGGCGGATGTAAGGTCGGCGTAGGTGATGTGCTCATCGGTGCAGCTGCCGTGGCCGCCGAATATAACGGGGTTCAGAAGGCTTCTCACGTAAAGGATAAGCTGATTGAAATGATTCATCTCAATGAAACACTGTACTGCTGCGGTATCGCATGCTCCGCTGAAGGCAGCGCCACGCCTTCCGGCAACTACCTGATCAATCTGCTGCTGGCCAATGTATGTAAGCAGAACATCACCCGCTTCCCGTATGAAATCGCACGGCTGGCTGAGGATATCGCCGGAGGCCTTATGGTAACAGCTCCATCGGAAAAAGATCTGAAGGATCCGGTTATCGGGCCGGTTGTGGAAAAATATTTCAAGGGTGTCGCCAATGTATCTACGGAAAACCGTCTTAAAATATTAAGACTGATTGAAAACCTTACCCTTGGCACCGCGGCCGTCGGCTACCGTACAGAATCCATGCACGGCGCAGGCTCCCCGCAGGCTCAGAGAATTATGATCTCCCGTCAGGGGAATTTAGCAGAAAAGAAAGCACTGGCGAAGTCGCTGGCACATATCGAAGAATAAGACCAAAACAGGCCAGGGCGGGATACCCAAATTGGAATCCCGCCCTGGCCTGTTTTTGTTAGTCACAACATTCTCTCAAAACCTCAATTTTGCAGCTATGTTTCTTCATTTCTTTATCATACGCAATACCCACAGCCAATATTCTTCCGGTATAACGCGTTTTCCCACCAAGCCCGGTCGCAAAACGAAGCGCATACTTCCTGTCCTTTATCTGCTGTATGGCTTCCTCCGGCGTATGATCGACTTTTAACTCAAGGATAATGCAGTCCGCAGCTTTATTTTCCGGATAGAAAATAAAATCCACGTATCCGATCCCCGCCTTATCCTCCCGTTCAATCCGGTATAAATCCCTTGCGGATAAATAAACCAAATTGACAATAGCTGTCAGTTCCGTTTCATTATTATAGCTCAAAAGCGGAACTTCTGTGTTATGAGCAAATTCTAAAAGATTGACGATTGTTGTCGTATCACCATCTAAAGTAGCTTTTAGCATTCTCTCCGAACTTTTGGCGATCTGATAAACATAGCCCAAAGACGATTCCTTTTGTACTAAATCACTGAACTTATCCATCAATTCTTTATTCGGTATAGATACAGCCCCGTTTCTGTAAGTCAAAAATCCATAGACGACCATGGCCGAAAAAATCTCATTTTTAGTTGTCAGGTTCATAGAAGTTGCAGCATACTCCTGTATTTTAGCTGCTACCGGAATCCCTGAAACCATTAAAGCGAGGTCATCCCTGACATCATCTACATTTTTCTCAATATAATAATAAACTTCATCATAAGGACCCGAACTAGAGCGTGTTTGAAAAATACTTTTCGTCAGCTGTGCGTTCCACTTTGTGGGAGATTTGGCCCGAATGAAGGGCGCATAGCGGGCTATGTAACCTGAATTCGGGTCAAATATACCGCGAAGTGGGGCGTGCAGATGGCGGGAAGTATTTTTCAAACACGCTCTAGTCCAATAACTCTCCAAATGGTTAAAACTCAACGCAAAAACAACCGAACGCGGATTATAAAGCTGTTCACCGGAGGCCGTATAATAACCATCATACCATGTTCTAAGTCCTTCCCGGCTTAACTCAGGTTTTTTACAATTTTTTGTATATCGTTGATACAAGTCATCCACTTCGGATTCTGTGAAGCCAAAATACTCACTAAAAGCCGGAGTTTTTGCCATAGTGAATTCTGCAAACATATTTAATTCAGATCCGCTTGAATACTTCGCAATAGGAAGGATTCCAGTGATATAAGCAAATCTTACATAAGCCTTATCCTTCAGTAAGTTACTCAAAAACCGCATATAAGACTTCTTATCCGATTCCGATACAAAATCCTGATGAAAAATGTAGTCCCATTCGTCCAATACAAATATAAATTCAGCATTCTCATTTTCCCACAATTCGTTCAGTATATCCCATACAGCTATATCTCCGGAGATGCTATATTCTGGATAGGCGTTTTTCAAATCGTGAAGCAGATAATTTTCAATTCTTTGAATATACTGTTTGTAAGAATGACAGTTTTGAGGCACTTCATTGCATGAAATATAAAACACATTGTATTGGTTGATGTGTTTACAGTAATCTTCATTTTGGGCAATTTTCAAATGACCGAACACATTTGTCGTATCCTGGCTCCTTCCAAAAAATGCACAGATCATATTAGCCATAATCGTTTTTCCAAATCGTCTTGGTCTTACAACACACAGATAATTATTACTTGTCTTAACCATTGGCATAAGTTCTGCAAGCATCTGGGTCTTGTCTACAAAATAGAGTTTTGCAGCTTCGCTGGCATAAAGCGCTGCCGGTCTCCTGCTGTTTAGGTAAAATCCCATAGTTATCACCACCTTTTTACGTTCTGTCAATATTATAATTATAGTCCAAACAGCAGGCGGATGTAAATGATTTTCGAAATCCAATTGATCTAAAACTCCATATTTTAGCTTCCCCATAAATTCCGTTTCGATCAATTAGTGCTATAAGAGAAGCCAGTTCCCTACATTCAAAAACACCAAAAAGCCTTCGAGCCTTTGATGCGGCTTTTCTCCACCGTGTTTACAAACCCCGACAAAATTGTTATACTATTATTATATTTTACCACGAACCGATTCCCAAAGATAATTCAGATTTTGTCGAGGATTCTCATATAGAATCTCCGACCGGCTTGCGCATCCGCGCAATTCCTATAAAATTTTATCGAGGCTTCCCAAATGGAATCCCCGATTTGCCTGCGCATCCGCGCAGTTCCTATAAAAACATAAATGGGGGAGAATAATGAACCAGTATTTAGCCATATGCAATATACGCCAGCAGCTTTTGGAGACCATCCGTCAATCCTCCGATGAAAATATGACACAGCAGCTTTTGCGCATTGACAGCGAATTACAGTATTTCCTGGAAAAGGATATTGATTTTAAAGAAATTGTTGACGGTTTGGACGACAGTATATTTATCACCGATGCAGCGGGCAATGTACTTTATGTCAACCCGGCTTACACAAAAAATACCGGTGTTGAGCCCGACGAGGTGCTGGGGCACAATGTAGCAGATCTCATCAGCAAAGATAAAATATATACCGGCGGCGCGGTTTTAGATGTGATCAAGACGAAAAAGAGCGCCTTCCGCCTGTCCACCACTTATAAGACGAATCCGCCCCGCATGGGCTATGTGGTAGGCACACCGATTTTTAATGAGAAGGGCGAGCTGCGCCAGATAGTGGCCAGCAGCCGCACGATCATTTCTTTGAAGGCGCTAAAGGATGATTTTCAAACGTTTATTAAAGAAATTCACGAGCTGGACAAAAAGCCCATCGATAAAAAGTCCGATGAGCGGCTTTCGGAGGATCTGATCGGCAAACATACGACCCTTGCAAATATATGGACGATCATCAGCCATATAGCGCCGTCGGACGCCACGGTGCTGATCACCGGCGAATCCGGGGTCGGCAAGGAGGTTATCGCCGACGAAATTTATAAAAACAGCCGGCGCAATAAAAAGCCGTTCATAAAGATCAACTGCGCCTCCATCCCAGCGAATCTCCTGGAGTCCGAGCTGTTCGGTTACGAAAGGGGCGCGTTTTCCGGTGCCAATGTCAAGGGCAAGCCCGGATTGTTTGAGCTGGCCAATGAAGGCACGCTGCTATTGGACGAGATTGGTGACATGCCCATGGATCTTCAAGTTAAGCTTTTGAGGGCGATCCAGACCCAGGAGATCACCCGCATCGGCGGCACCCAGCCGATCAAGCTGGATATCCGTTTCCTGGCGCTGACCAACTCCAATCTGAAGGAAAAGATCAAAGAAGGCACCTTCCGCCAGGATCTTTATTACCGTCTCAACGTGATCCCTATCTATGTGCCGCCCCTCCGGGAACGGCTGCAGGATCTGGATGAGCTGTGCCGGTTTTTTATCCAAAAATTTACGGATAAATACAACTGCTTTTTTGAGCTAACCCATCGGCAACTGGACTATCTGAGTCATTACGACTGGCCGGGCAATATCCGTGAGCTGGAAAATATTATCGAGTACCTTGTTCTTTGCAGCTCCGGTATTGGACAGGTGGACGACAGTGTGCTTACGGGGCTGCTGAATATTTCCCGCCCCGGGGAGGAGCCTATGGAAGATATGGATTTCACCTCCGCCGTGGCCCGGTTTGAAAAGCAGCTTTTGGAAAAGACGCTGGAAAACTCCCATTCCCTGCGGGATGCGGGGCAGAAGCTCAATATCAACGCTTCCACCATTTCCCGCAAGATCAAGCAGTATAATATCCAATATCCCAAATCCCCCGGCAATTCCGGGGAATAGCCTTACCGGCAGGCCTCAATAACCAGCGCCGTGCCCATTCCGCCACCGGCACAGAGCGTGGCCACACCATAGCGTCCGCCACGGCGGCGCAGCTCATAAAGCAATGTGATCGCAATACGCGAGCCTGTGGCTCCCACCGGGTGGCCCAGGGAAATACCGCCGCCATTCACATTCAGCTTTTCATCCGGAATACCAAGCTCCTGCTGGCAGGCCAGACATTGGGAGGCGAAGGCCTCATTGATTTCAAAAAGATCCATATCCGCTACCGTCAGTCCGGCTTTCTTTAAGGCCGCCTGGGTCGCACTGATGGGCCCGATGCCCATATAATCCGGGTCTACGCCGGTGGTGGCTACACTGACGACACGGCCCAGGATGGGAAGCCCCTGAGCGCGGGCCACATCCTCAGCCATAAGAAGCACGCCGGAAGCGGCGTCGTTCATTCCGGACGCATTTCCCGCAGTCACACTTCCGCCCTCCTTAAAGGCCGGACGCAGTTTGGCAAGACCTTCCAGACTGGCATTACGCTTTGGATACTCATCGGTATAATATACCTGATTGCCTTTTTTAGATGTGACCGTTACAGGTATGATTTCGTCATCAAATTTTCCGCCATCCACAGCCGCCACAGCTCTTTGCTGGGATCGCAGGGCATAGGCATCCATCGCATCCCGGGAAATACCGTATTTTTCGGCTACATTTTCCGCTGTGATACCCATGGCCGGACCTACGCCCAGATTGGTCAGAGAATCCCACATAGAATCCCGCATTTCCATATGGCCGTAGCGCTGACCGTATCTGGCGTTAAATACCATGTGCGGCGCAGTACTCATACTATCGGCGCCGCCGGCCATGATGCAGTTGGCCTCCTCAGCACGGATCTGATAAAAGCCCATCTGGATCGCTGACATGGACGATGTACAGTTTCTGTGAATGGTGATCCCGGGCACGGTCACCGGAAGTCCAGCCTTGACCGCTGCCACACGGGCCAGATTATTTTCCTTGTAAGTCCGCTGATAATTACAGCCCCAGATAACATCATCGATCATGGCGGCGTCCAGCCCGGCTCTGGATATGAGCGCCTGCATAACGGGGATGGACAGGTTAAGCGCCGTCAGCGTTTTAAACTGTCCGCCCATAGTTCCGATGGGCGTGCGGCAGCCAGCCACAATAACTACGTCTCTCATACAGCCTGCCCCCTTCCTATAACCGGCCCAGCGCCCGGGCTACCTTAATAAGCCCTTCGGTCAGGTTTTTATTTTCTTCACGGACCTTTTCTTCGGTCCAGTCCTCCAGACCTTTCAGTGTCTTAAAGCCCAGATTGCCTTTGGCAATATTATCCGTCAGAAGTCTGGACGGCGTGGTGGAATTTTCCAGGTGGGGGAACAAATACTCATGGATATTGTAAGTCAGGTCCAGACCGCCCATATCCATCACTTCCACCGGCGCACAAATGCCAAGGCGCATACCAAAGCCGTACTTAATGGCATTGTCCACATCCTCAGGATCTGCAATATCATTTTCGATAATGGACAAAGCTTCTCTAAACAGAGCGTGCTGCATCCGGTTGGCAAGAAAGCCCGGAACATCCTTTTTAACAACCACCGGCTTCTTTCCAGCTTCCGAAAGCAGCTCACAGGTGGCCTTTACTACATCTTCAGACACATATTTGGTCTTGATGACCTCCACCAGCGGCACCAGATAAGCCGGGTTCCAGTAATGGGTGCCAATGATACGCTCTTTATGTACGGATTTTTCAGCAATCTCAGTGATGGCAATGGCCGACGTATTGGTGGCCAGGATGGTGCTTTCCGGGAATATGGCGTCCATCCGGGCAAAGTAATCCTGCTTTACTTCCAGCTTTTCTACAATACATTCAAATACAATATCTGCAAATCCCGCAGCCTCTTCAATGGTATCCACAAAATCAATGCGGCCCATGATCGCCGGCACATCCCCGCTTACGATCACGTCGTTGGCAACGAGCACGTCCAGATTTTCCTGCAAAACTTTGCGGGCATCACAGCGGATTTTATCATCATAAACATAAATAACACGCACCTCATATCCCTTTGTGGCAAACAACTGGGCAATCCCCAGGCCCATCTTTCCTGCGCCAAGTACTGCGACTCTTTTTTTCTCACTCATAACATGACACTCCTTTATCTGCGATAAACTAAAATACATAACATAACAACCGCAAATCTCATGCCACTTTTATAATTACTCATCCGGGAGAAAAAATCCTAACAGTCCGGCCCACCTAAATGATGACTAAAAATCAAAAAAGCCATTGCGAAGGCTCCCGCAAAGACTTTTATAGATCACGTTACTGCCGAATAGGACTCCATCCGGGCTTCACCACAGAATACATGCTGTTGCATTACTGCATCATTCCATTGATCCATGTTGCAGCCTGCCTTCACATCGACTGGATTTCGCAGGCAAGCTCCACACATTTCACAGAAGCCCAGGGGAACTTCATATCCGGCTCAGCTCATTTTTATAGCGGGCCAGCAGGCTTTCATTGACCAGGATGCGGTGCCTGGCGCCGCTGATTTCCGGGTTATAGACGCTCCCCCGCTTGGCCGTCTCCGCAAGAAGCAGCGCATAGTCTTTTTCCAGCTTTTGGGTCAGTTCAGAAATGACCGCCTCCAGTTCGGTGCGGCGTTTCCCGGTATTTATAGTGCTGTAATCAACAGCCTTCATTTTTTTCGCCTCCCGCTTTCATTATTTTAGAACGGTCGCAGCTTTTTTCCGAGCCAATGGGCAGCCGTTTTCCCAGCAACGACACTGCTGCAAGAAAGAGTGCCAGCAATAGAAGCAAAGTTACGTATTTCTTAACATATCGCCTAAGGACCGCCGGAATGCCTGA
Organism: Lachnospiraceae bacterium; assembly: GCA_902363555.1. Taxonomy (GTDB): domain Bacteria; phylum Bacillota; class Clostridia; order Lachnospirales; family Lachnospiraceae; genus Catenibacillus. The sequence continues at coordinate 207,677 of CABJAM010000007.1, forward strand.
ACGTATCTGCGGATTAGCGACACGCTTCGTCAAGTTCGCTGAGCGCTTCGGCGGATTGGCGGCACGCTTCGCTAGGTTCGCGGAATGCTTCGCCAGATTTGTGGAACGCTTCGGCTGATTGGTGGAACCTTTCGGCTGATTTGCGGATTCCATCTTCATATATGCTGCGGCGGCCTCCGCCGTAATATGGGGCCTTCCATTTAATGTATCCAAAAGCTCCCGCACATCTGTGAGCATGGCCTGTACATTTGGATAACGATCTTCCGGCAATATGGCCAGCCCCCGGTCGAGTATGCGCGATACAAGCATGGCCGACCGCTCTTTTTCGTGGAGCAGCAGACCGCCATAAGCATTTATAAGATCGGACGCCTTAAAAAGCTCCCGATCCCCCGGCAATTGCGCCCCCGTAAGAAGCTCATAAAACACAGTGCATACCGAATAAATATCCGTCCAGGGCCCCAGTTCTTCCCGCCTGTGCAGCGTCACCTCCGGCGCCCGATACCCCGTTTTCCCAAAATAATACGGGCTCTCACCATCACTGTTTTTCAGAGAAAATACACTGTTAAAATCAAGAAGCAGTACATCCGTCGGAAAATCACCCGCAGTTTCCGGCGCCAGCATAAAAATATTGTCCGGACTGATATCCAGATGGAGCAGCTCGTGGCTGTGAAAAGGTAAAAGGGCCTGAAGAATATTTTGAGTACATTGGACCACTGCGGTTAGTGTTGGGAAATGCATCCCCTGCTCAAGCATCTTGGACAGCACCTCCCCTTTTCGGGCAGTCAGCACCGTGTACAGTGTATTATTCCACGAAAAAGAATCCAGATTGTGAGCAATATATCCATTTCCATCCACAGACAGTTCCAGATGGGCCTGATTGCCCAGAAGAAAGCTGTCTTTATTATACTGAAAAAAGTCTATAGCTTCCGGCGGTATTTGAAGCGCCATGGAAGGGCTCCGGGCAATCCGCTCCAAAGGATCCAGAGGATAAAGCTCCTTGATCAAAACGGTGTGTGTATGCTCCGGCATGAGCGTATCCGCATAACCGGCCTGATAGACAATGGAATTGGCCCCAGCGCTGACATAATCCTCTATGATATAAACCCGGCCCTGACAATACAGGCATGAGCCCTTCGGGAGTCGGATCCTATGATCCATGGATTTCACCTTCCTTCTTTTGTGGTAATAAACGCAGCTTTGCCGCTGTTACTGTACAGCCGGTTCAGCATCCACTCCATCCGGTAACTCATAAAATCGTCTTCGTTTTCTTTATTTATGGCCTGCATGACCATATAATCAAAAGGACTATGGAGATTGATCCCGGCCATACCGCATTCTGTGAGCATCATATTGACCCGGCGGTAATGCTCCAGCAGTACCTTTTTTCCGGTGCCACTGTTGACTACCATCCCTTCGGTGGCCAGGTACAGGAGCATGAGCGTTTTCCTGTCCACATCGGTTTTCCGGCTGCACATTTCGTGAATGGTCTTGGCTGTGGGCCAGTGGCGTTTTACCATTTTCTGAAGCTTTGTGTAGCCCTTGGACTGTTTCTCATAAGGAATCCCCATGCGGATATACTCCCGCACTACCCGCTCCACACTGTACACCTTCTCCGGCGGCAAATCCGAAAGATTATATTGGGGAAATAAAAGATAGTTGAGCATTTTCATAAATTTCCTATAGGCTGTATTATGATGGATGCCAAAATGCAGCCGGTAATCCTGCAAAAACTCTGCCAACTGTGCTTCTGTATTTACCCGCTTAAATTCATTGCGTATGCTTGCCGTCATTTTCCCGCATTTTTCCGTAGCGCTTGTGCGTTTCATCTGCCTTCGGTATTCCAGTGTGCCGGAGGGCAATGGTTCCTGCCACAGTTTATAGACAAGCTGCACAGCCGCCGGGTAATCCATGCCGCTGCGCATGGCAAAGGCGTAGATCAGTTCCCGGGGATTTCGATAATGAATTCCGTTATCCGCCGTTGTTCCCAATATGTATTCGGCCCGCGCCTCGTTAAGCTCCAGGGCAAAGCATATTTTAAACAGCTCCTCACGATTTCCGGGAAGATTCCGGTTGTGTATCCAGTTGCGTACCTTTCGGGAAATCTGGCTTTGATTTTCCTCAGGATCATATTCTGCAAGCTTTTTTTGCAGCCGCTCGGAGACAGAGCCCTCCCCACAGTAAATTTCGGTCAGCAGACGGGAGAAATCCCAAACCTCTATCATATGATCCAGGTATTCCAGAACATGGTTGATGTCCACCAGCTCACCTGTAAATGTCTCTTTTGTATATCCAGTCATAAAAAACCTCCGAGGATTCCCAGAAATTTCCTTTTCTTTATTTGGTTAAGTATAACATACCGGAAAATGGGATCACGTAACTTTTTTCCGTGCGATCGACTCCGCTTCGCGCAACCGACTCCGCTTCGCTACGTCGGGTCGCGGCAGTCGCCGCAAAGGTGAGCCAGCTCCCCTGCGGCTCGTTGCTTCCGTGCACCCGGTTCCGCTTCGCTCCACCGGGTCGCGGCAGTCGCCGCAAAGGTGAGCCAGCTCCCCTTTGTGGCTCGTTGCTTTCGCGAAAAAAAGGCGGGAATCCCGGAGTTTTTGCTGGGATTCCCGCCTTTTCGATGAGGTTTTATGCTTCCGTATTATCTTCTTTTGTTGATAAGGGCCTGAGTCTGGGGTGTTTGGGATATACGGAATAGAATGGGGTCTTTGTTCCTACATCCTCAAAATTTATAAGACGCCTGAATCTGCCTTCGGCTTCGGCTTTGGACAGGACGGTGCAAAATAGCTGGGAGCCGTGGTCCTGGCCGACCGGGGCCGCCTGCTCGTATGGAATTTCCGGGTGAATGGCGCCGACCGGACAGAGCATCTCACAGTAGGTACAGCCGTGGCAGTCATCGCAGCAGTCTCCCTGGCTGCCAAACCGGGGCGTCTCGGCCGCATAGTCAATATACCCCATGGTGCAGTTGTCTACACAAATATGGCATTTCGGATACAGACATTTGTCCGCATCCCGGACCAGTTTTCCATGGACATTGTGAAAACCGCCCAGATGTTCAATGGCTGCGTTGGCATGCATAGGCATCATATCCGGCATGGGCGCTTCCGGAATATCCACATGCTCTCCATGGAGCAATGCCGCGGCCTTCTCCCCAACGCTGCGGCCAAATTCAAAAGCATTTTGCAGATCTACCGCATCTGGATGTCCATGGGTATAGTAGGGCTCCGGAAATATCTGGATGGAGCAGTCGCCATACCAGGCCGCCCAGTCCAGGACTGTAAATCCGGTGCGTTGAAGTCTTGGAATGACCAGCGGGAAATACAGATCCGGCATAGTTCCATGCGTGCAGAAGCTGAAAGCCGGTTTTCCTTTCTGATCCGGAAGCGATTCCACAAAACGGCGCATGTTCGGTGTCATCTCGTACCATATGGGCGAACCCAGGCCGATCAGATCATAGTTGTCCAAATCCTCCGCCTTTGTATCCTTCAAAGCGGAAACATAAACCTCCCAGCCGGAAGTCTTAAGCCCATCCCGGATCTTTCTCGCAGCCTTCTGCGTATTTCCGGTCTGAGAATAATAAATAATCAGTGCTTTCAAAATGTTATCCCCCTTTATCTATGTAAAAAACTTAGTTCTTTCGTTTAAATCCGTCTGTACACAAAGCTTACACGATATCTATGGCGGCTTCATATCCGCCATGGACTGCATCACCTACTTTTCCAGCCGTTTGACAGTCACCGATCACATAGGTTTTTACAGCGCCGGCCATAGCCCGGATTTCCTCAACAGACGTTTCATCCGGCTTCATTCCCATGGAGTAAATGCACGTATCCGCTTCAATCAACTGCGGGCCGCTGCCATTTTCCACCAAAATACCGTCCTCTCTAAATTCCAGCACACGGGTATTTAAAAGCTGATGGATATGACGCTTATCCATTTCATCCATCAGAGCATTGCGGTAATAGGCAAAGGTTTCCTTCGCCATCATATCCTGCATTTCGATGACCGTTACGCGATGTCCATGTGCGGCCAAATGCAGCCCCACTTCACAGCCAACCAGTCCGCCGCCGGCCAATGCCACATTTTTGCCGATCTGATCCATGTGCCCATAAGCTTCCATAGCACTCATGGCCATTTTGATCCCTGGAATGGGCGGCACCGACGGATGGGCACCGACAGCAATGATCACTGCGTCCGGACGGACCGCGTCGATGATCTCTTTTGTGCACGGCGTATTTAAACGCACATCCGCGCCGCTTTCCCATACCTCGCGAATAAGAAGATTTTTAAAATTCCGCAGATCCACCTTATCCTCATCATTATCCGTAAAATTAATCGTTCCGCCAAGCACGCCGGTCTTTTCCAGCAATACGACCTGATGGCCCCGCCGACATGCAGTGATGGCCGCCTGCATACCGCCGACACCACCGCCCACGATCAGCACCTTCCTTGAAGCTTCCGGCAATGGATGACGGTCCTCATACCAGCCAAAGCCCGAATCCGGATTGATCGCGCACCGGCCCATGGCCGCCGGCGTAAATATGGCCATAACCTGCGCTTTGGTCAGTCCGCGCTGCTCCAGGGGCACATCCGTCTCATGCTCAAAGGAACCTGGATAGCATGAAAAGCAGCGCACACACCTGCGTATGTGATCCTTGTTCCCGCACATCGCCTTATTTGGAAATTCCGGATCTGCAAAGCCCTGACGGCCCAGCTCGATAAAGTCAGCCTTCCCCTCACGGATGATCTGCTCGGCCATATCCGGGTCATTAATTCCGCCAATAACTGCCACCTTGGATATTTTCACCGCCGCCTTAACCTTCGCCGCATATTCCACGTTAACGCCGTGGATATCAAAAAAATCAGAAAAAGTCTGCGTCCGGTTTCCAAGCCATTTCAGGCCATTGGAAATATGTATAATATCGGCCAGACCATCGATCTCTTTGCAAAATTCCACCGTATCGTCAATGGTCATACCGCCTTCAACGCCATCCTGAGCGGAAAACCGCAGTTCGATGATGCGGTCCTCGCCAATCCCCTCCCGCACAGCCTGTAAAAGACGTTTTGGAAAACGCGCACGATTTTCCATGGAACCGCCATACTCATCAGTACGGTGATTCGTCCACGGAGATACAAACTGCTGCAGCAAGAAGCCATGGCCGCCATGAACGAGGATACCATCAAACCCGCAGGCTCTGGCAAGACTGCCCATATTCTTGAAATCATTGCACACCTTTGCCATCATTTCCTCATTAAACGCATGGACATGAACGCCGTCCTCACGGATGTAATCATCCGGCCCCCAGGGTACATACGGCGGCTTTGTCTCTGAGCGGGCGCCCTCGTGGGAAAATTCCAGATAAGCCAGCGCACCATGCTTTTTAATCCGGTCCGCATATTCCTTCAAAGCCTCAAAATCCGGCCCTTCATGGGATACAAGATCGATGGGCCGTTCCACAAAAGCCGCGCAGCCCTCCTCATTATTCGTGGGCAGCTCGCCGGTGGATACCGCGGCGAAACCACCTCTGGCCCGCTTTTCCACCATGCGGTAAACATTTTCCGCCACATCAGGCAGAAACAACACCGCGTGGGCGAACAGCGTCGGCGCGGCGATCAGCCGGTTTTTGTAGGTTTTCCCCCGGATCGTCAATGGACTGAATAAAAACTCGAAATCGCTCATACCTTTCTCCTCCGTATATTTTGATAAGATAATTATAATTCGTCAGGGATTTCCGCAGGAAATCGTTGACCTGCCTGCCCATCAGGACAGTCTCTATGATCCTATTATATATCCGGATAAATAAAATGGCCAATATCTGTTTTGGCAGAATGATATAACTTTTTAGAATATCACTGAATAACCTTGACAAACCGCTGGAAATTCGGTATGTTCAAATCGCATAGCATGATATTTAGGGGGAAATCAATTTTATGAACGACATATCCATCCAAAGGATGTCCTATTTTATAACCGCCGCCGAATATTGCAGCTTTTCCCAGGCCGCAGACAAGCTTTATGTCTCCCAGCCCCAGATCAGCAAATGGATTCGCGGACTTGAAAATGATCTGGGTATCACCTTATTTACCCGGACAGCCCACGGCGTGGCCCTCACCCGCGAAGGCCGTTATCTGTATGAGGAGTGGAAACCGTTATATCAGGCCTTCCAAAACAGCCTGAAAGAAATCCGGAGCATGGCCGACCAAACACGAAGCTCTCTGAACATCGGCAGCGCTCCGGTGCTCAACAACAGCGCCCATTTAAATAGCGCTCTGAATGCATTTGAAAGCGCCTGCCCCCAAACGGATATTACCGTGGAAGTCTATGAGTTTTCAGAACTGACAAAACGGCTTCTGGACGGAAGCCTGGACATGATCTATACGTATAACTTTCATCTGGACGGCATCCCCGGCATCTCTACGGCCTACCTCCACCGCTCACAGGTCTGTATCGCCATCCCGGCCGCCCATCGGCTGGCGCACAAAGCGGATCTGAAGCTCTCAGACCTCACCGGGGAAACCCTGCTGCTGGAGCAGACACCCGACACAGAAAACGAAACCAACTGGGTCCTCAGTGAGTGCCAGAAAAACGGCTGCTATCCCGGCCACATCCGCTATACGCCCAACATAACCTCCCTGGTCACAGCCATCAACCGGAACAAGGGCTTCTCCCTCCTCTGTCAGGACATCGCTGATACACTGGGGAACAGTCTCATCACCCGGTCACTCCCCGCAGGCTACATCCCGGTCTACGTCGTCCTGGCCTGGGTAGAATCCCGGGAAACCCCGGAAATCACTGCCTTCTCACGCTATCTGAACCAACCCTGACCCCCCAGGGCTCCGTCCGCCCGCGCCCCGCCACGCAGCATAACCGCCGGGTTTCAACGCAGCCCTGCCGCAGCCAAGACTTCGCCGGCCATCCCGTCCGCGAAACGGCATTCTTCTTCTGCCCGGAGCTGCGTAAAAACGTTCCCGCCTTCAAACCCGCAGCATCCGATACCCCACCCCCACATGTGTCTGTATATACCTGGGATTGGCCGTATCCGCTTCGATCTTTTTGCGCAGCGTCGCCATAAACACCCGCAGTGAGGCCACATCATTATCCCATGCGCTCCCCCAGATTTCCCGGGTAATAAACGTATGGGTCAGCACCTTCCCCACATTTCTGGAAAGCAGGCATAAAAGCTTATACTCGATCGGCGTCAGATGCAGCTCCTGTTCTCCCATAAAAACGCAGCCCGCCATATAATCAATCTTCAGATCACCATTGGTAAATACAGAATTCATCACCATATCTCCGCCGGCATCATTCAGCCGGCGAAACGTCACCCGAAGCCTGGCCAGCAGCTCCTCCACAGAAAACGGCTTCGTTAAATAATCGTCGGCTCCGGCATCCAGGGCATCGATCTTATCCGTATCCTCACTCCGTGCGCTGATAACAATGATCGGCGTCCTGGACCATGAACGTATTTTTCCGATCACCTCAATACCGTCCATATCCGGCAGGCCCAGATCCAGCAAAATCACATCCGGATTATGGGAAGCCGACTCCATAACCGCCGCTTCTGCGCTGGCCGCAGTCAGATAGCGGTAAGCATGTGTCTCAAGCGTTGTCGTTATAAGATTCCGGACCGCCGGATCATCCTCAACAACAAGAATTAAAGGTTTATTCATGTAAGGTAACCTCCTCTATGGGCAAAGTAAACGTAAACACTGCTCCCTGTGGCTGATTGTCCGCAACGGAAATCTCGCCGCCATGGGCATTGACAATAGATCTGCACAGAGCCAGGCCGAGTCCGAGACTACGCCGGCTGTCAGCAACCTTTGTTCCTGCCGTATAAAACATATCAAAAATATGGGGCTTGGCCTCGTCGGAAATACCACCGCCATTATCCGAAACCGAAATAATAGCTCTTTTACCCGACCGCCGCGTCTTAATCTCAATCGTTGAACCAGCCGGCGTATATTTTATGGCATTATCCACAAGATTAATGAGTACCTGCATGATCAGCCGCGCATCTACCTTTACAAGCATAAATTCCTCATCGGAGACAACACGGATCTCATGCTCGCTGCGGCGTCGATCCGTATGCTGCAGTGCCTCCGCGATCACCTCATCCAAAAGCTCCGCCGTCAGCCGCAGCTTCATGGTTCCATCCTCGATCCGGGTTACAGAAAGAAGATTTTCCACCAAATTAATGAGCCACAGGGAATCATCATAGATATCCCCATACAGTATCCGGCGCTTTTCCGGATCGATATCATCGCCGCTGGACAGCAGAATACCCGCATTCCCGGAAATAGACGTGAGCGGTGTGCGCAGATCATGGGAAATGGAACGGAGCAGATTAGCCCGCAGCTGCTCATTTCGGGCAAGCAGCGCCGCTTCCTCCCGCTCCTTGGATATCCGGTCATTTTTCATTGCCAGCGCACATTCCCCAAGCATCGAGAGCACGATACTGTTTTCAAAAGCATCCAAAGGCACATCATTGATGGCAATGCCAACCACACCGAACACCTCCGTGCCCACTCTGACGGACAGGTAAAGGCACCTGGACTCACCGAGCGTTCCCGTCGTTGCACCGGCATGCTTATTATTGTGATAAACCCAGGATGCCACAGCCATTTCATTGGCATTTGTATAGGTATCCATATCCCCGTCCGGCCGGGCCGGAAACAGCCGCGGTCGGGTCAGTGTACCATCCCCGACACCATAAAACAAAATATCCCGGTTCAACAGCTTTGTCAATTGATTCCCGGTAACATTAATGATACCGTCCAGCCCCCATTCATTTCCAAGCAGCCGGTTCGTATCAAACAATATCTTTGTCCGGTAGGCTGTGGCTGCCGCCTGGCGGGCCTGACGTTTGATCCTTACCGCCAGAGAGCTGGCCAGTAAAGCTGCTATAAACATGATCAAAAATGTTGCCGGATAACCGGTATCATAAGCATTAAGAGAAAATCGCGGCTCTGTAAACAGGAAATTAAAAATAAGCACGCTGATCACTGAGCTGACCAGACTATAAATCCGCAGTGAAGTAACAGCCGCCGTCACAAGAACGCCTAAAATATAGACCGTAATTATATTAGCCTCACTAAAACCAATCTGATAAAAAAGTGCGCCGATGGCCGATGCGCCTAAAAAGATCATCACACTTTTAAGCGTATCCGCCGCCGTAAATCCCGGTTTTTGCCGCAGCCTGCGAAGTCTCGGCCGCGGCATGGCTTTTTGATCCGGAATAATATAAATATCCAGCTCCGGTGCTAAAAGCGTGATTTTTTCCGTCAGCGACTGCCGGCCCCAAAGCAGCCCCCTGCGTGTACTGCTCCGGCCAAGAACGATTTTAGATACTCCTGAAAGCTGCGCAAATTCTGAAATCTGAAAGGCAATGTCATCACCGTAAACGGTCTCGATCGCAGCGCCCAGCTTTCCCGCCAGACGTATGTTTTCCCGAAGACGCTTTTTATCCTCATCGTCAAGAGAAGCGCTGTCCGGCGTCTCCACATAAAGCGCTGTGAAATTGGCTTTAAAAGCGCCGGCCATCCGGGCTGCCGTCCGTATGATCTTCGCATTGGTAGGTGACGAGGATAAGCAGACAAGGATATGCTCATCGGTAAACCGGCGGTTATCCCTTCCTCCGGAAAGCTCCGACATCTTATTGACCCGGTCGGCGCAGCGCCTCAGAGCTATTTCCCGAAGCGCCTCAAGGTTTGGCTCTGTAAAAAAATTATCCAGCGCCCGTTCAGCCTGGTCTTTCTTGTAAACCCTTCCCTCACAAAGACGCTCGATCAGTTCCTTTGGTTCAATATCCACAAGCTTTACCTGAGCCGCCTCATCGAATACAGAATCCGGTATCCGCTCCTTCACCGTCACACCGGTAATGGATGCAACAAGATCGTTCAAGCTTTCAATATGTTGCACATTTACCGTCGTATAAACGTCGATTCCCTGGTTCAGGAGCTCATTCACATCCTGATACCGCTTCACATGACGACAACCTTCCGCATTGGTATGGGCCAGCTCATCCACAAGGATCAGGTCCGGCTTACGAGCCAGGGCACCGTCCAGATCAAATTCCTGTAATGTGATACCGGCATGAGGCACCGCCCGCGTCGGCAGTACCTCCAGCCCGTTAAGCAGCGCAGCCGTTTGAGGCCGCGCATGAGGCTCCACATAACCGGCTACCACATCAACGCCCTGATGCAGCAGCTCGTGAGCCTCCTTTAGCATGGTGTAGGTCTTCCCGACCCCGGCCGCATAGCCGAAAAAAATCTTTAATCTGCCTCTGCCGCTCTCTTTTGTCTCTTCCTTTTGGATCTGCCTTAGAAGCTCCTCCGGATCACTGCGAACCTCATCCACATAACCACCTCCCAAACAACCGCACACGGCAAAATAACAGAGCCGCGCAGCGTTACAAAACTACGATCAACCTACCCAAAGTATAACGATTCCCGTCTTAATATGGCATTAATAAACCTTTACCTGCATTAAGATTGTATAAAGATTCTACCTCAAAACGGCTTAAAATAAAACCCTTTTGTTGGTTAACTGATATTTAAGAAAGAATCCCATCCAGCATCAGATTTACCTTCAGAACATTTACCGTTTCTTCTCCAAAAATCCCAAGGAATCTTCCTTTGGTGCACTGATCGATAATATCCCGGACCTTATCCTCGCCTATCCCCTGAGCGTTAGCGATCCGCGCTACCTGATACTCGGCCGCTGCCGGGGAAATATGAGGGTCCAGGCCGCTGCCGGAGCAGGTCACCAGATCCACCGGAACCGCGGTCTCATCCATATCCGGATTGGCAGCCCGAAGCTTCTCCACCCGTTCGGCTACCAGAGCTTCATATTCTTCGCTGGCCGGAGACAAGTTCGACGGAGACGCATACATCACCGCCTTTCCGTCTGCATCCGTATATGTGGCCACATCTATATTCATAATACGGCCCCACATATGACGGTCATCGGTATACTGCTGGCCAAGCAGTTCACTTCCATATTTTTTGCCATCCACCTCGATCAGACTTCCATTGGCCTGATCCGGGAAAATAAGCTGAGCTATTCCGGTAATAACACCGGTATAAAGTATACCGCATACAACCGTAAAAATCAAAAATATCATCGCCGCTTTGGGCAAAACAGATTTAAAAGTTTTCATCAATATAACCTCCTATTTATACCAGCCCCAGCATAACAAGCACCATATCAATCAATTTAATGAATATAAACGGAGCTGCCAGGCCGCCCAGACCGTAAATCAGCAAATTTCTTGAAAGCAGCTTTCCGGCCGGAAGCTCGCGATATTTTACACCTTTGAGTGCCAGTGGGATCAACGCGATAATAATCAGCGCATTATATATGATCGCCGAGAGTACTGCGCTCATAGGCGAATGTAAATTCATAATATTCAGTGCCGCCAGCCCCGGATACAGCCCCATGAACAGGGCGGGGATGATTGCAAAATATTTGGCCACGTCGTTGGCTATGGAAAAGGTTGTGAGACTTCCCCTGGTCATCAAGAGCTGTTTTCCGATACGCACAATGTCGATCAGCTTCGTGGGCGATGAATCCAGATCCACCATATTTCCTGCTTCCTTAGCGGCCTGAGTACCGGTGTTCATAGCCACGGCCACATCGGCCTGAGCAAGTGCCGGAGCGTCATTGGTTCCATCACCGGTCATAGCCACTAAATGACCCTTGGCCTGAAAATCCCGTATCATCGAAAGCTTGCCCTCCGGCGTAGCCTCCGCCAGAAAGTCATCCACACCAGCCTCGGCTGCTATGGCAGCGGCAGTCATGGGATTATCACCGGTGATCATAATAGTTTTAATACCCATTTTCCGAAGATCTGCAAATTTTTCCTGAACGCCCTGCTTGATAATATCCTTCAGATGGATGACACCGAGGATCTTATGATTTTTGGAAACCACCAGCGGTGTACCGCCCTCCGATGCGATGGACTTCACAGCATTATCACACTGGGTGGAGTAAACACCACCGGCGCCCACTACATAAGCCTGCATGGCATCGGCAGCGCCCTTACGTATCTCATTGCCTTTAAAATCCACGCCGCTCATCCGTGTTTTTGCGGTAAACGGTATAAAATGCATACCGCTGTCTTCCAGATTACGGCCACGGATGCCAAACTTTTCCTTGGCCAGGACAACAACGCTTCGGCCCTCCGGCGTCTCATCCGCCAGAGAAGATAGCTGAGCCGCATCCGCCAGCTCCTTTTCTGTAACTCCATCCACCGGAATAAAGGCGTATGCCTGCCGGTTTCCCAGGGTGATCGTACCGGTTTTATCCAGCATCAGTATATCCACATCCCCGGCCGCTTCAATAGCCCGGCCGCTCATAGCCAGCACATTGGCCTGATTTAAACGGCTCATACCGGCAATGCCGATAGCCGACAGCAGCGCGCCGATCGTTGTTGGCGCCAGACATACAAGCAGGGCCACCAGCGTTGTTACGGACGTCGGGTTTATAATCCCGGCCTCTCTGGATGAGAATATGGAATAGGTATAAAGGGATACCGTAACTAAAATAAATATAATGGACAAAGCCACAAGGAAAATCTGTAAAGCAATCTCATTGGGCGTTTTTTTACGTGAGGCCCCTTCCACCATGGCGATCATTTTATCCAGAAAGCTCTCTCCGGCCTCACTGGTCACCTGAACAACGATCCAGTCCGATAATACAGTCGTTCCTCCGGTCACCGCGCTGCGGTCTCCGCCGCTTTCACGGATAACGGGAGCAGATTCACCGGTAATGGCACTTTCATCCACAGATGCTGCGCCCTCAACAACCTCTCCATCGGCGGGTATTTGCTCTCCTGCCTTAACAATAACCAAATCACCTTTTTTAAGGGCTGCTGACGGTATAGATGTAAACTTATCCTTCTGGGCGGGTGAGTCGACCTTATGTGCCTCTACATCCCGCCGTGAAGCTCTCAGCGTATCGGCCTGAGCCTTTCCCCGGCCCTCGGCAATGGCTTCTGCAAAATTTGCAAACAGCGATGTGAACCATAAAATTATGGCAATGGCCAGTGTATATCCAGTCGGCGCATCCTTAATCCCAAACAGGGATACGATCCAAAGGAGCGTTGTCAGAATCGCTGAAATATAAACCAGCAGCATGACTGGATTTTCAGCCTGTATTCTCGGATTCAATTTTATAAACGAATCCTTAACAGCTCTGCCGAATATTTTTTTATCGACAAAACCAGTTTTTGTATCTGCACTCATATTAAAAACCTCCTGTCAGACTTTCCAATATTACATAATACTGCTAAAAAATTCTGCAATGGGCCCCAGGGCCAGCGCCGGGAAAAAGCTCAGTGCGCCCACCAGCAAAACGATAAAAATAAGCAAAAAGACAAACATTGCGTTGGTGGTGGAAAGCGTACCTGCCGTAGTGGCAACCTTCTTTTTGCCGGCCAGACTTCCGGCGATCGCCAGAGTGCCTACAACCGGCAGGAACCGCGCAAACAGCATAACGATTCCCAGTGTTACATTGAGAAATACCGTATTGGCGTTAAAGCCGGCGAAAGCGGAGCCATTATTGCCGCCCGCCGACGTATAGGCATACAGTAATTCTGAAAATCCATGGGCGCCGCCGTTATTAAGACTGTCGTGCACCTCCGGCAATGCTGCCGCAATACCGCTGCCCACCAGTATGGCTATGGGTGTTGCCAGGCAGACCAGCACGGCCCATTTCATCTCATAGGGTTCAATCTTTTTACCAAGAAATTCCGGTGTACGTCCGACCATAAGTCCGGCAATGAAAACGGTCAGGATGGCAAAGGCCAGCATACCGTAAAGACCGCAGCCGGTTCCCCCGAAAATCACCTCGCCCAATTGCATAAGCAACATTGTAATCATACCGCCCAGCGGTGTATAACTGTCATGCATGGAGTTTACAGAGCCGTTGGAGGCGGCTGTTGTATACGTGGCCCAGGTCGCCGAGGTGGCTATACCGAAGCGCGCTTCCTTACCCTCCATGTTACCGCCGGCCTGGTCCACCGTGGATATATCCACAGCGCCGTTTTGTGCCAGCTGCGGCGTCGCACTCTGTTCATTAACAGCGACAATACCAAGAGCAATGACAAGACAGATAAACATTGCCATAAATATGGCCACGCCCTGCTTTTTATTTTTGATACTTTTGCCAAAAGTAAAGCAGAGAGCCGCCGGAATTAAAAGCAGTGAGATCATCTCAATAATATTCGTAAACGCATTGGGATTTTCCAACGGATGCGCCGAGTTCACACCCATATAACCGCCGCCGTTGGTACCGCTTTGTTTGATAGCAACCTGGCTGGCCGCAGGCCCCATGGGCACGAACTGCTCCGTTATAATCTGCGCACCGGCAGCCACCTGCCCATCTACAGTCACTGTCTGCTGATCTAAATCAATCACAGCATTCTCAAGGATTTCTCCATCCGCACTCACCGCTACCGGCTCCACCAAAGTAACCGTTTCGGCAGGTTTCAGATTTTGAATAACGCCACCACCCACAAGGAGCAGTGAAATAACAATATTTAGCGGCAATAAAATATGAATCGTAATTCTCGTCAAATCTACCCAGAAGCTTCCAAGCCCCTGTGATTTTACTTTAATGAAACCACGGATCAATGCAAATAATACAGCAATACCCGTAGCGGCAGAAACGAAATTCTGTACCGTCAGCCCCAAAGCCTGGGTCAGGTAGCTTAAAGTGCTCTCACCGGTGTAAGCCTGCCAGTTGGTATTCGTCACAAAGCTGGCCGCCGTATTAAAGGACAGATCCCATTTCACACCGGGAAGCCCCTGGGGATTTCCCGGCAGGACGCCCTGCAGTAGCTGGAGCAGGAACAAGAATACAAGGCCGATACCGGAAAACACCAGCACACTGACCATATACTTCTTCCAGTTCATATCCTCATCCTTTTTCACACGCATTACTTTGTACACAGCGTTCTCGCACGGTGTAAGTATTTTTGATAAAAACGTTTTCTCGCCATCCATGACCTTTTTTATGTAAGCGCCCAGCGGAATGGCCAGCACCACAAGAACGGCAAGATAGAGTACGTATTGAAGTACAGCACTCATTTGTGTTCATCTCCCTTCATCAAAATGTAAACATAGTAAATTAGAAGCAGTGCGGCACACAGGCCTATAAGCATAATTAAAATATTCATACTGTCTTCCTCCTTTGCTTACAGATTTTAGCATTGGACTTATAAAAATGGTGTTAGTGGAAAACGGCTCGTGTAAATAATGTATAAAGATTAAGTATTTTCCGGCAATGATTGAATGGGAACGATGGACGTAGTATAATGTTAAGTAATAAAAATACAAAGCGCTCATTTCGTAACAGCTCGGCCCTCCGAACTGTTGCCTTATAGTTTCAATGCTTTGTATATGAGGAGGTAAAGCCAATGATTTTTTATGGAACAAGTGCAGCCGAGGGCATTCCAAGCCCCTTTTGCAACTGTGATGTCTGTGAGAATGCCCGAAAGGTGGGCGGAAAAGAGATCCGGACGCGGACGATGTTTAGGATTGATGATGAACATAGTATTGACCTGGGCGCGGATTCCTATTGCCAGGCTTTAAAATACGGCGATTTAACGAAACTCAAGCATGTGCTTGTGACCCACACCCATGAGGATCACTTTGATTTTATGATGTTTAATGTGCGCAAAATGGCCCGTGTACGGCCGGCCGAACCGCTGCACTATTATTTGACGGACAAGGCTTATGATATGGTCGACTTTTACTGCAACAACAGTCCCATCTTAAAGGGCACAATGCAGCAGCTGATCGATGACGGCGTGGTTGCCTTCCACAAGCTGGAATTTCTGCAAACCTATAAAATTGGCCAACTGACGGTTACCCCGCTTCGCGGCAGCCATTTTGGCAATATGGGTGAGAACGCCGCAAATTATCTCATAGAGCTTCCCGACGGCCGCAAGCTGTATTACGGTCTGGACACCGGCGCTTATTATGATGAAACCTATGATTATCTTAAAGGTCAGAAGCTGGATATACTGATTAGTGAATGTACCTTTGGCCTGACCACCGGGCGGGAGCCGGAGGGCCATCTGGACGCGTTCAGTTGTATGGATACATTTGCACGGCTTTATGCGCTGGAGGCTATCACAGACCAGACCCAGATCTACCTGACACATATTAATCACTATACAAGTACCCATGCCCAGCTGGTGGACTGGTTTGCAAAGCAATGCACGCCTTATCCCATAACAGTGACCTACGACGGATTTGTCGTGCCCTGATATCTGCCACTCCAGACTCACTTTGCGGCTCGTTGCATCCCGCATCTGGTTACGCTTCGCTCCGCCACATAAAATGCTGCCCCGTTTTGCCTGATTGCATAACGGGGCAGCATTCGTTTTGTAATATGATTTCTCCTATATGGCTACACATTTATAGCATTCTTTACGATTCATGGCCAACGTTTTCACTATCAACGGCCAACTCTCTAAGCATCGCCAGACGGTCATCGATACTCTTTTGAAATTCTTCGTCGGAATACTGGGGATCTCTTGTGTTTTTCCAAATTTCGCAGGGCACTTCCTTACATTCCCCACAGTTGGAAAACTTTTTTCCGTTTACCGTACAGTCAAAGATCGGACAGGTATTTCCTTCCGGCATAAAAAAAACTTTTCCCGCACATTCATTGCAGCCAGCACACATATTCCCGTGGTAGGAACATCGACCGCAATCGGTTCCACAACAACTGATATTACGCATTACAACACCTCATCATCTGTAAAATATTCCCCGCAAAAAGGCCGCAAAGTGTAACCATTCGGCACCAATAAACAATTACCGCAGGGTAATTAAATACTAACAGTTTTATCCTGCTTTTCTTGTAAAAATGCGACATCCTCCATGGCTAGTGTACATTTATAATAACAGACATGTGTGCGAAATTACTGTGCAAATCGTACGATAACGTAAATTTTGCATGCGCATAGCCATTATACAACGATTTTAAAGGCCATATACGAACAGTTCGGCTCCTCTGAACTGTTACCACTTACAGCCTTGTAATCAGCTCAGTTGGGGTAAATGCAATCACTTTGCTCCTGACAAAATCTCTTACATTTCTTGTAATAATGTAATCCGCATGCAGACGCTCAGCCGTTACACTTTGTACAGCATCCTCAAAATCATTCCAGTTTAATTCTGCAGCCCGTGAAAGATCTGACGTACTGAAATCGGCAAACTCAAAAATCAATGACAACGCCTGCAAAGTATCCTCGATTTTCTTCGGGTCAAGTTCCCTGCGCATAATGTAAACCAGATTGGCAAATGTTAAAGCTGAAACATAGCCTTTGGCCCTTTCTGTCTCACACAGTTTCCATATGACAGAAGACGCCCGGACATGCGGTTCACGGTTTTGAAGGACATCCAACAGGATATTTGCGTCAATCAATAATTTCATACTTTTCCTTCAGCCTTTCACTTTTTGCTTCATCAAGGTCATCATTTCCCTTCAAAATACCCGTAAGTGAATCTGTTAAATATGACACAGCAGCATCCTTGGGAATAAAACGCCCGACCTCCCGACCATTCTTTGTAACGATGATTTCCTGTCCAGCCATAACAAGATTCAAATATCTTCCAAAATTATTCTGCATTTCTGTTGCAGTTGCGGTTGCAGTAATCATAGCAGCACCTCCTTTAGCTAACTTTAGTATATCAAAAAATAGCTATTTTATCAAGTGGCAATGCCACCGCCTCCATTGTCGTATCACTCATGGCCAGCTCCCGGGCCTGTGCCGGTGTCAGTGTGTGAAAACGTTTAAAATCCCTCAACAGATGTGACTGATCCGTATAGCCCAGCCGGAACACCTCATCCAGTATATTTAGCTGGTCCGTATGAACAATATGGCTCCATAAATACTGATAACGTATGAGCGATGAAAACTGCTTCGGCGATGTACCGATATATTCCTTAAAAAGCCGTTCAAGCTGCCGGGTGCCGGTAAATGTCTGCTGCGCCAACTGTGCCATCGAAATATTCCCCTCATTTTGCAATATTTCACAAACGGCCGTCATAACCGCAGGATTTTCCCGGTCCTGATGTATATGTTTTAGCAAATAATCCTGTGTAATGGCAATGCGTGTATGTATATCTGTAATATCGAAAAATAACTGCTCCAGCTCCCGTTTCATCCGCGAGAAATAGGCGCCGGCATCAACATTTCTATTTTTTACGGATTTCATGGATTCATCCGAAAATAATACAGCGGACCAGGCGTAAAATCGAATACCGAAAATAGAAAGCATCAGGTTCGGGTCCACAGCCTCCTTCGAATAAAACGATGTATCACAAATTCCGCAAAAAGTATTTTTAATCCGATTCTCCGTGTAATTCACATTAAAAATAATATCCATACACGTATCAGGAATGACCAGTTTCTGGGGTGGAACGATCCGGGCCGCGGGGCTGTAAGGCTCTTTTGCGCCCCAAAAGCAGCGTATGTATGGCTTCAACGCAGCGCACGGCTCAAATTCCATATAATTTACTGTGTGCCGAAAGGGGTTGGCGGTCAGCGGCTTAAATATTTTGTAAAATTCCATGGTGTCTCTTTCTCTTTAATAAAGTCATTGTCCTATGGGATTTAGAAGCTTTTTATCGCTCCCAGTTCCTTATCTATGTATTCTAACTTTGATTATGAGGAAACGGCACCTGTTTGTCAATATATTGTGGCATGTAAATAATGTAAATATTACGGTTCACCGGCAGGTCAGTAAGCAGTAATTTCATCGGCACATGTCGTCCTATAATTACTGGTAAACTTCGCAGCCATTTACTTTTATGGATACGATTTCCCGCGGGTCTATGATTTTACTGAATCTATAGTTTAAATCAACATTACCGTCTATCGTGTCCGATCCCGGAATAACTGCTCCGCCGCCGATATTGTCCTTTTCAGTGATTTTTGTACCGTCCGTAAAGCTGATTTCATAACTGAAATTTTCCCAGCACTCCTTACCGGCTTCCTCTGTCACTTCCCCGGACATTTCCAGGCACAGGCCTATGGCGCTCACAGTCAGCCTCTCCAGGGCCAGCTTTGCCTCCTCGACGGCAGGCATTTCCAGATTTACATCTTTTTCAATCTGGATAATATCATAATCCAATGTCAGATCAAAGGTTACCGATCCCGGCTGTACAACATTCCCTTCGGCATCCTCAATATCCCCCAATGTCAGCCGCATATTTTTTCCATGAATATCCCGGGAAATACTGCTAAAATAGAAAATAAATTGATTCTTATCGGAAACCGCTCCATCATCCACTCTTTTGCCCCCGTTGCCACCGCCACCATCATAGTTTTCAAGTTTCCAATCCGTTCTACGGCAAATCCAATCCACACTCCCGGCATCTTTCCCGGTAACTTCAACTAAGATAAGCACCCCAAAAGAATCTCCGGCCATCTGCTTTAAGGTAATTTCATAATCCCCAAGCTTCTGACTTAAATTCAGTTCTTTAACCGGTACCAGGGCCGTATTCCCAGACTCCCAGTATTTCCCAAAATCGGTATTCATAATAGCCGCCGCTGCCGCAGTTAAACTACAAAACATGATCAGACATACCGCACAGACCGTCAGTGCTGAGTGTCTGGCTATCATTCTACGCCATTTGTTTTTCCCGGTTTTCTTTAGCGTTTTTTCTAAAATGCGCTGTCTGGCATAATAATCCATTGATCTACTGTCTTTAAATACATCATCTTCAAAAAAACAATCATTGAGCATATCTTCCCACTTCATTCCTGTACCCCCATTTCCATAAGCCGTTCCTTTAATATCTTTTTGGATCGGTATAAAATATTTTTAACTTTGATCTGCGTCAACCCGGTTTTGTGAGCTATCTCTTCATAAGAAAAATACCAGAAATACCGAAGTATAAATACGCTGCGGTCCGGTTCCATAAGCCCATTGACAGCCTGCTGGATTTCATGGGCAGTCAGCCTTTTTATCATTTCCGCTTCCAGATCACCATCCACGATTTCCACCCCGTCATCCAAAGATAACTGATAATCTCTGCTGATCTTCCTACGAAAATCGATGGCCGTATGCCTGGCAATACTATAAAACCAGCTCTTTAGTGCCCCCTTTCCATAATCCCATGTATCAAAATCCTTCCAGAAGCGAAAAAAACATTCAGAAATACATTCCTCCACATCCTCCCGGGAACAATTGCGAAGAATATTGGTGACAATGGTCTGTATGGCTCCGCCAAAAATCTCCATGGCACAGCGTAAGCCCCGCTCCGGATTACTGCGCATTAATGTTATTAGTTTATTTTCATCATATGTCCTCATCCATCGCTCCCTCCTACCTATCTATTCGTTATCTCAAGTACATTCCGCTCAAATTCATAAAAAAAAGTCAAAAAAAGCCGCAGTGTCCGGATGATCTTCTCATCTGTCCACTGCGGCTTTTTATGTCGCTTTATTCATTCAAAGCTCGCAAGCTTTTTTAATTATAATGGGCGAACATTTACAGCGCGAAGCTTACGGCTGTCCTTAGGATCCTGCTCTGTATCGAATGTTACCTTCTGGCCATCTTCCAGAGACTTATAACCATCGGTCTGGATTGCGGAAAAATGTACGAAAACTTCTTCGCCATTATCGTCGTTAGAGATGAAACCAAAACCTTTGCTTGCATTAAACCATTTTACTGTACCGTTACTCATTTAGGGTACCTCCTGAAAAAAATTATTATAATTTTCACCCATTTCCCTGGGGAAATAAATGAACTGCTCATCCTTACGGATAAACCTTTTTTATACTACGGACAAAAAAATCACATATTTTTGTAAAGCATCTGACAAGCAAATGATTTACAAAAATATGTGAGTCAAATGTGTTCCGAATACATTTACTAGGATAGCATGAACTGCCTGAATTGTCAAGCAGTTCATGGAATATTTTTAATATTTTTTCAATGGAGCGGCAGCTCCCTTGCGTGAACCGCTGCCGCTCCATTTTGATTATTTTTCCGGGAGCCACACACGCATTTCGTTCAGCCCGCGATTCTCCCATGTATAGTAAGGGATGGCCTTTATGACGCACGGTTCATATTCCGGCTTTTGTGTTGTATATAAGCTGTGCTGTTCCTTTCTGCGCAGTCCTTCGATTTCTATGGGAACAATGCCGCCAAGCAGCTTAGGATCATAAGCCAGCGCTTTTACAGCGCCATCGACCTTTACGGCCAGGGAAAGGATATCGCCGCCATTGTCTGCCCCTTCCACACAATAAACAAGCGGACCTCTCTGAAAGGCTGTCTTTCCGCAATCCGCAGAAACTCTTGAAGAAGCATAATTTCTATAAATCTGATCATCCAGAGTAATAGAAATATGATCGCCATCTTTTAAGTCCATCAGGTAAATATATCCTTTAATCTTTTGAGCGTTCACCGTCTCGTCGTTTATTGTGACTGCATAAGTCCGGCTCCACTGAGGGATACGTATCGCCAGCGATTTGCCGCCCTTAAATATGTCGTAATCGACCTTAAGCTCATAAGGATAACCTGTTTTGCAGCATATTTCCATGCCATTATGAAAATGTACCTCCCCGGCAGCATACAAATGGCAATAGGAAGTCGTATCGTTTCCGCCATAGGCGTATTTTCCGAAGGAACTGACCGTACGCGCTACATTGGGAGGACAGCAGGCGCAGGCATACCAGGCCGGACGCTGGGGCAGGTCGTGCTTATGTGTGACAGCCACACCGGAAATCCCTGGAATCACCTCAAGAGGATTTACATAGAAAAAACGTCTTCCATCCAACTGCATTCCGGCCAGAACCGTATTATAAAAAGCACGCTCCATCACATCCGCATATTCGCCGTCCACGTCAAGCTCCAGCATTTTTGATGCAAAAAACATCAAACCGATGGATGCGCAGGTTTCTCCGTAAACAGTATCATTGGGCAGATCATAATCCACCGTGAAAGCCTCCCCGATGCCTGTTGAACCGATGGCGCCGGTAATATACATCCGCCGGTCCGTAATACTGCGCCAAAGCGTCCGGCAGGCTTTGATTAGGCTTTCATCGCCCGTTTCGGAAGCAAGGTCTGCCATTCCTGTGTAAAGATAAACTGCACGGACACTGTGCCCCACAGCATCCTTCTGATCTCTCACAGGCTGATGCGACTGATTATAGACGCCATCACCCGGTTCCATCCCCCACACCATCCAGTCTCTTTGATCCGCTTCCTTTTTAAAATAATCGGCATCCACACCTCTCACATCAATAAAGTGCCTGCAAAGCTCCAGACAATCCGGATCTTTCGTGGCCCGGTACATTTTCATTAATGCCAGCTCAATTTCCGGGTGGCCTGGAAATCCCGGCGCCGCCTCTGCCACGAAATGTTTATAAATATGCTTTACGTTTTTAAGCATCACCTGAAGCAGTTTATCCTTACCAGCCGCTTCGTGATAAGCCACTGCGGCCTCCATCATATGCCCGGCACAGTAAAGCTCATGGGCTTCCAAAAGATTCGTCCACCGCTTCTCCTGATCCTTGATTGTAAAAAATGTATTGAGATAACCGTCGTCGTCCTGAGCTGCGGCCACGATGTCTACAACCTCGTCCACAAGAACCTCCAGCTCCGGATTGGGGCAGGCGCTCAGTGAAAATGCCGCGGCCTCCAGCCATTTTGCCAGATCACTGTCCTGAAAGACCATTCCGTAAAATCCGTCATCCGATGGCTCACCTTTTAAGGTTTTAGCCGCATTGATGAAATTTTGTATGGCATGGCTTTTTTCCGCCCCTTCCACCCTGTCATTTAAAATTTCATACTGATATGGAATCACTACGTCCTGTATAAGCTTCTGATAATCATAAATAAACCCTTCCTGACCTCTGTAATCACCAATATCGATCTGTTTTTGAACCTTCATGGTTTTTCCCCGCTTTCTTATAATAAGAGCTTGTTTTATCTGTATATATGCATTATAATCCGTTTATCAGCAAATAAAATAGCCTATATTCTTTAATATATGGATTATTTTCGTATACAGCACAAGTACCCCCGCAGCAGTCGCCAGGTTCAGGCAGGCTTGATTTTGGCTCGTTGCTCGCGGAAATAAAATGGAGGTTTATGATGCACGAAATTTTATGTACAACACAGCATTTGCCTGTATTGACCAATGCGGCCCGTTACGCAAATCCCCAGGCCTTCTATCACGCCGACCGGACCATCCCATTTAATGTACTGATCTATGTGATCAAAGGGCAGATATTTGTGACGGAAGACGATATCGATTATGAAATAAATCCGGGAGAAATGCTCTTTTTAAAGAGTAATGTTCATCATTACGGAAAAAAACAGATAAAAGCGGGAACCCTATGGATATTTGTTCATTTTTATACGGTGCTTCCGACGTCCGATGCCCGTCCGTTTACGCTCAATGAACCGGCGCTTCCCAAAATACCGGAAGAAAAAGAAATGTACTTTACAAAAATCCCCAAAAAGCTCTGTGGGCTGAAAAACAGTCTTATTGAAAAGAAGCTGGAAAACCTTATTGATTACGTCCATTCCAGAGAACCGGCAAGAAAACTGTTCGTGAACGTCAAATTGTATGAACTGCTTTGTGATTGTGCTCTGACCGGCTATTCCGCTCCGGATCGAAAAACGGAGCTTCCCGAAAAAATCATTGTCTATCTCAACGAGCATGTGTATGAGCCATTCTCCTCAGAAGCACTTGAGAGCCAGTTTTTTCTTACCTATAAGCATATGGAAACAGTGTTCAAAAAAGAAAAGGGCATGACGCCCCTCCAATACCACACCGGGCTGCGCATACAAACGGCCTGTGGCCTGCTTGGCTCCACGCTATTTAGTATCCGCGAAATCAGCGATAAAATGGGCTACCCGGATGCCCTGTATTTCAGCCGTATCTTCAAAAAGCAGATGGGCATATCGCCCAGAGAATACCGGCACAGGCTGCCTTATTTTGTATGAGCAGCTTCGCTCACCCAGGGGTCTGCCCTGCGGCAAGCCCCTGAAATTTAATGCGATTTAATAAACACCGTATTTGTATACACGGTCAGGCACATCCTTATTGATCTTGTCCTCATCGATAAATGCAACGGCGCGGACAATAGTACCGTCGCCCATGTACCAGCGCAGAGGAAATGCACAGAACATAAATCTCTGGCCTTTCACCTTTTCAATATCTCCGCCAATGTTTTCGATACCCATGACATTGTTTCCGAGAAGAATTTCATGTACCGGCTCCCACTCAGGGAAATCCTCCAGCGGAGAATGGCCAAATTCTTTAATGTACTGTTCTACAATTCTTGGAACATATGGGCCAGGTCCATGTTCTGCTGCATATGTATACAGAATGTGGTCCAGTGCCTGAAGGTCAAATCCAACACCCTTCACCTTATGGTCAACAAACCAGTGAGCGCCTTCAATGGACAAGCCCGGGCTGTATGCGAAGTAATCATCATTTTCTCCCCAGCGTTTATTCATACCGGTACAGATCAGTACCCAGTCACCTTCATTGATACCGCCTTCTACCTTGGCTGCCGCATTTTCAATATCCTCAACGGTGATAAGCTCCCAGTGCTTCTTTGGAATATCCAGGCATACAGCTTCCCCGTAATAATTTTCAAGGGGCAGTTCATGTGTATACGGTGATTCCGGAATAACGTGGGAAGGTGAATCGGCATGTGTACTGTTGTGCATATGGAAATCATTGAACGTCTGGAGCAGTCTGTAATGCATCGGCATATGCTGCACACGGTCAATATGAAAGTCGCCATTGGATGGCCATAATGGATTTCCTCTTCCAAACGGATGTGATAAGTCAACTAAAACTGTTTTTCCCATAATGATTCTCCTTTATAATTAATTTTATTAAAGTCACATTCTTATATACAGCAAATGACATGCCAAATTTAAAAAGGAGCAGCCATCTATGGATATACCGGTCATTGCCGCGCAGAGGCCTGTACCTGCACGCTTTAAACGGTGATATCATCTTAATTTTTAGGTATCATGGGGAAAATTGCGTTGACACAGAAATGTATTGTTTCTGCACCGCAACAAAACAATAATTTTTGTTGCAAATTCAAAACCAACGATGAAATATACCGTATCAAAAAAGGGCCTGCCAAAACGGCAAGCCCTTAATTTTATAATATAGTAGTTCTTTTCGCTTCACTCAAAGAACGGCCTTCCCACTAAATTCGTGCTATGCACTCATTAAGTGTTCAACGATTACTCGATGATTGTAGCAACACTTCTAAGGAAGCTGTTTTTCCTCATAAACCCATTGTTTTCCCTGATTTTCCCTTGTAAAACACGGCTGTCTGCTCCATTTAATCCTGTTTGATTCTGTTTTTAGTATCATTTTAGTATCAACATTATACCCGGTGCAGCGCCACCCGTTCCGTTGAGCTGGTCCAGGTGCGGGCAAAACTCCCCACACCGCTGCCGTGATATGCTGCTGCTTCCTCCTGATCTGTCAGGAACGGCCGCAGCCGGCAAGTATATTGTGGCCTTCTTAACGTACGGATGGCTTTATGTTCAATCAATCTGGCGGAATTTGACGATATTCCCAGCGAATCACCAATGGCTTGCATTGTTAAACCATCTTCATAACGCCGATGTAAAACATCCGGCAGCTTCCCTTCCAGGCCATCCACAAGGGTCCACAGCTCTCGTCTTAATTCCGTCCGGGCAATGTCTTCCAATACATCCCCGGCAACATCCTCATCACTGCCGACGGTATCCGCAAGGCTCAATTCCTCGTCCGCTCTCAGTGGTTCGTCCAAGCTCTGTATCTGCCCCAGGCTGGCAGCACCTTCAACCTGTTTTAGCGCCGCCGCACTCAACCCCAGACATTGCTGCACAGTCTTTTGAGATGGCATTTTGCCATAACTTCGACTGTATCCTGCTATAAATTGCCGATATCTCATAACACGGTCGGCCATCCCCTCAGGGATACGCACGATCTGGCAGCAGGAACGCACATACCGGCGTAAAGTCTGCTTGATCCAGTAGGCGGCATAGGTGATAAAAAGGACCTCTGAATCACCCTCATAATGCTGCGCAGCTTCATATAAGCCGAAATATCCTTCCTGTAGCAGGTCCTCCATTTCGGCATAACCCTGATATCGCTTAGCAAGCTTTTTGATGAATGAAAGGTTTTGCTGGTAGAGCTGCACCATGACATCCGGAGCTGCACCGGTCTGAATCTGCTTTACAAGTTCTTCATTGCTCACCCTTGGCACCTCCTACCATGCGCACAAGGTCTTTGAACGCTCGTGCAATTGAAGATTCAATGGATTGCCAATAATTAACGCCCTGCCGTACTTTTCGCAGATCCTGAAGGATACCTATGCAGATCTCCATATTTGCCAGAGTCAAGGGTATATGATTTCTGTCCATAAAGTTCAGAGCAGCCAGTTTTAGCTCACGATTATAGCTATCGCGATAAATGCTGTATCGGCCATGCTTAAAAGCGTTTGCATTACCAAAAGGGGCGCCGTGGCCTACTGCATTTTGATTTCCAGATGGCGCGCCGTGACCTACTGCATTCCTATTTCCCGGCTGACCGCCGCGTTTTCTCAGTTCCATGTAATAATCCACCTTTCAAAAAATGCCCCGGACAATCGCTTGCATGAAAGCCCGGAGCACTTTGTTAAACTACGCTGCTGATGTAGCCAATGCCTGATAATAGATAGCCTTGGCCTTATTTTCCAACACGAAAGCATCATACACAATACGGCCTTCTACAAGCTGGCCACTGATTCCAGGCGGATTCGTATGCACGTTATAAGTTTCTAACTTCGTAGGAGCCGCACAGGCGCATGGGTGGGCGATCATAAAGCCAAAATTTTTAGGCAGCCTTGATGCAGGAACCTTTATAACATTGCAGCCATCAAGATTTGAAATAACACCTTTCAGCCGTAAATCATTGCCGATATCGGTTTCCAATACGATGTCCTTACACTTTTTCATAAGCGCGTATACGTCCGGAGTAACAACAATCTGACGCTCTGTTTCGGGCACTTCGGCATTATCTAAAGCATTATTCGCTTTTAGTATCTCGGAATAAATATTCTCGGCCGTCAGTGCAATGGCTGCCGGTTTATATCCGGCTCCGGCCACCATAACGCCATAGGTATACGTATCAACTTCGGGAATAATCACCTCACGCATCTGCCTGCTTAATGCAGTGGCTGCCTTTAAGTTATGCTCGGTTTCGTCTTCATCCAATTGATCAATCGCAAATGTAAAAGAGCGGTCTTTCTTAAGCGTCAATTCCTCTGTTGTTGCATCAAGGCCCTGTACAATGCCATATCTGGACCAGTTACCCGTAGACGGGCCGGACCGGCCATAATCGTTCATGCTGGCGGTGGTGATCTTATAAAGTTTTATACTATGCGCTCCCGACCAATCATAATATTGATTAGTCAAAAGCATTTTTCTACTTTCAGTTGCAAACTGTTCATCCACATAAGGTTGAAACTTTGTTACTAATGCTATTGCCATATTTCTTTTACCTCATTTCTTTATTCAAGCCCCCAGGCTTTTCTAATCGGGTCAGTCCTCGGGCTTGTTTTCCCTTCGCTTATCCTAATCCCCCACCCTTTTTTGGCGGCATCCGGATTTAGATTCTTTATTGTCTCTATCGCTGCTTTCAGCGAATCTTCATCACTATAATTGAGAACATCTGCTAAATTCAATGGCATACCTGCGTCCAGGAGCTTCTCTTTTGCCATCAGCTTCAATTCTCTTGCTGCCAGGGCTGACTCCCTGTCATTGCCGACATCCGTTCCAGTATTTACCCGATCGGCTTTCTGCCGCTCACGTGCCAGCCGCTTTTTAACAATCTCGTCAACTTCGGCTTGGGTAAACCTTTTTTCATCCTGTGCCGTGTCCTGTTCATCCTCATTCTGCTGAGTCATTTCTAAATCTTTGTTATCATCCATGATAACCTCCTGTTTAATGTCCAGTGGACTATTTTTTGAGGGTGGGCAGTTTACCTCATGCCCAGGAGTAAAGGAGTTGTGTTTAAATTTATGAACAGCAAATAAAAAAGACGCAGGAACGACATTCTGAAAAGTCAACTATGCTGACTCTTTAACATCATTCCCGCGCCCTGTTTAAGGCTTCCGGCGGGTTATGGCACTCCCGCCGGGGTACTTATTATTCTATTTGCTATATAACTATTATATCAGACTTATACAAAATATTCAAGCACTATTCGTTTATTTATATCCATGGTCCTCGATGTTCGTTCCGGCTCCGCCATCAATCAGGTACACATAAGCCCGCTTAAACTTCCCATCCTCGGATTTTGCCATCCGAGTTGATTTTATCCGTGGACTGAGCATTTGAAGCACCAAAGCCAGTTCATCCGACCGCTCGTAGGATACTTTTATCTTAACCGAAATAACGATCACCTTCTTTCAAAGCCCCTGGTCGTCGGGGCCTATGGGCTGATTATGTATCGACTATATTGTTTCGCGCTTAATATCGACATTCCTTGCTTCATCGAATAACGCATTGAACAGCTTGCGCGATTCTTTCACCTCGTTATCCAAGCGAACCACATAATCTGCAACAATATCAGCCATCAAAATCAGCGTATCGTAACTGAATATTTTCTGGCAATCCGGCTTATCCATTGACAAGTCATCAACTAACTGGCCGACCATGTATCTGGCCTTTTCAGCGTTTATCTCCGCACTGGTCAAGACATTATCAAATTCAAAAAGTGTTGTTAATTTTTTCATAAACTTATCCTTTCATTTTCTGTGTCCGGATGCTATACTTTAGTTGATTGTTTTTGATAGCTCCGGCTGTCTGGCCCTTTTCTGATTGCAGTCAGATTAGGGCCTTTTTGTGTTTCGATTGCTGGGGCAGTTTTCCACGTCAAAATTCGTTTTTCTTTTTCAGACATAGAATTTATCACCCACGCTATAAAAATTGAAAATCACTCTTTTTCACGCCCCACGCTGCGGATTTTCATAACATTTAATCGGGCCTGCTCCCTCTGGTTTTCAGTCCGAATTGCAGGTGGTGAAATCTTTATCCAAGTTACCGGCACATGGGCGCATATGCTGCCGTCTGCATTTCTGGCCACGATCTGACATTCCTCAGGCCGTTCCAGTGCCAGCTTTTCAACCCTGGAAATAATCCGTCGCTGTGAAAGTGATACCGTGGTCCGTTCCTGATCCTTGACCCATTCGATACAATTCTCATTGAAACCATAGCCAATTATATTTCCCATTACATTTTACTCCTTTAACGTATGAAATTATCATTTTTTTGTCATCAGCCCTTTGTCATCGGGGAAGGGGAAGGGAACGGGCGGGCTGTGCTTTAAGCCCGTCCATTCCTACCTCCGTGACACCGCGTATGCGGGGGAAATTATTACCCTTTAGGGTATAGGTTTCCCCGCCGCATTGCGGAAACCTTGTTTTAAGGTTTCCCCGTAAACTATTTTTGCTTTCGGCGGAAATCTAATTTATAGGTTTCCCCGCCCAAAATATTCAGTAGGCGGAAATCTGTATTTAAGGTTTCCCCGCCATGTTTCTTTTTAATTTCCAGCTTTTCAACTCGCGCAACTTGTCCGGGGCAGGGGTGGGATGTGGAGCGGGCTGTGCTTTAGCCCACTCCCACACACCCCCGGACCACCACCCGCAAGACGCATTGTGTATGTATATACATACAGGTTTGAGTGAGCCTACCGCAAACTCGAAATTTATCGACTTTGAGTGTATTTGATGCAAAACGCATTATTTAGCTTTGCGGTTATCTCACGCACTTATTTATTTCGACTCTGCGCTCATCTCCTTTTTCACTTTAAAGTTATAAAGTTTCATTTTTTCTCCATTAACCCTGTCACGGAATAGATGGGTTGGTGGAGTCGTCGTGCGAAAGCTCAACGCACGACTACAACTACCCCATCCGTGACCCGCGTCCGTCCTTATACCTCTATATTTATATATACGGTCAGGACGGACATTGAATTTTGTCCGTCTCAATCAAAAAATACGTTTAAGACGGAACAAACAATAGTATTTTGTCCTATACTTAAAACACGGTTAGGACGGACAAATATAAAGTGTCCTTCTTTATCGCAAAAGCTATTCAGGACGGACAATCTTGTTTCTATCTTGTTCCAATCTGTTTTTTAATACTCTCCCATAATAACAAAATGCGTTTATCGCATTCAGAGAAATCCGTATCTTCACCATAACAAGCACACCGGAATATGGCTTTATAAACTTGTCTGCTTCGTCGTTGGATAGCTCCAAAACCTGCGGCGCCATGTCCTTATATAATGTAATTGATTGGAAATTTCTACCCATAATTATTCACCTGCCGCCGATTTAAAACCGTAATATTTCTTCTCAAAATAGGCGATCGGCACCCTTCCGGGAACTACAATATACCCCTGGGCTTTCAGCTCTGCGTTCAGCATCCGGATGATCTCATACCCTTTTCCCTCGGATACCCCGACCACCTCGGCCACCTCCCGGGCCCTTAAATATTGTTTATTCAATCTTTTCAGCTCCTTCCTAAATACTGCTGATATCTTTCCAAAACAGAGTCCGAAGCACCGCTTTTATAAAGCTTCCGGATGTCAGACACTGGTTTGTCTTTTAACTTGTCCAGCAGTGCCAGCAGATCATCCCGGCTGCTCGCAAAGCTGCAACACCGTCTGTCGGCGTATTCAATCCTATACTTCATATGTTTCAACTCCTTCCAACGTGTGGCTCTCGCCCATACGTTTCATTTTACAACGTATCGGTTTAAGCGATACGTTTACAGCCGTCCGAAATTCGGACACCTGCTTATGAGACAAGCACGTTCACTTTCCAACGGACTCCGTTTATAACTCACATTGTTTCCAGCCAGACCGGCCGCTTTTACTTAGATTTGAGTAAAATTTATATTCCGACTCCCGTGGCATTATTTCTTGTAAAAAACTGCTTTTCAATTTCAGATGTAGAATTTATCACCTACGCTATAAAAATTGAAAATTACTCGCTTTCACGCCCTGTGCTACTGGATTTCAAAATAATACTGGCTCGTCTTGTGGTACGACCGATATGGATAGATTTAATTATAAACGTTCGGTGTTCGCCCAATCCAATTTTGGCTTGAGCGGCTTTCCAGTGTCGAAAAGCAGTTTACGTGTTCTTTGGTAATGCTCTGAGCTTCTCACCCATTTCAAAGCCACCAGCCCGGCGGTTTAATCTGCTAAAATTTCAGTTACATCTACGCCCAGCGCTTCGGCTATGCGCCCCAGCGTGGCAGGTTTACAGGTTCCACGGGAATAAACATTGCATATCGTTGGAATCGGCATATCAGCTTTCTGGGCCAGCATATCGCGGTTGAGTTTGGCGCGGGCCATTGCAATCTCAAGTTTTCTCTTGTCTACTTTCATGTTTCCACCTCTTTCCGATTCAATATGAATCTAGTTAAAGCATAACAGATTCATTATGAATTGTAAACATAAGAATTGATTCATTTTGAATCTATGCAAATTGTTTTTAGTATGCTATAATAGGCGAGAGGTGATAAACTATGGATGAAGATATAAATTATTCCAACCGTATAAAAGCCCTGAGGAAAAAGGCTGGACTTACTCAAAAAGAGCTTGCCTATAAGACCGGTCTTGCTGAAATAACAATACGTCAATATGAAAGTGGCAAGCGTCAGCCACGGCTTGAACAATTACGTAATATTGCCAGCATATTAGGAGTATCTATTGGTGATTTAGTAGACGACTGGACACAATTTTCTAAAAATGAAATTGAAGATGATTTAGACAATAATGATCATAAGCAGGAAGTTTCCAGAACTAAGCAAGTAAGCAGACAGGATAGAATGACTTCAACCTTTTGCAAATTAAATGATATTGGACAGGAAAAAGCTATTGAACAGGTGGAGCTATTAATAAAAATACCGGAATATCAGAAGGGTAATTCTTCGGAATAAATTCCGCAGGCTGCCGCGGTGAAAACCACCCACGGCAAAAGGGTGTGAATAGCATTCCTCCCCTTAATGCTGTAAGGACAGTCCAATTTTGGCCGCTCCTGCTGCCGATCTGGCCAGATGGAGCACCAATTCAGGATTCCATCCCGTGCAAAAAAGTACGGGTTCAATCGTCACAAAAGAGGAATGAAGCTGACCCGGTGTTTCACCGACCCGCCAGACCTTGTAGCTTGACCATACAGCGGCTTTTGTATCCACAGCCAAATGTACCATGACAATATAATATACTTAACTGGGGAGCCGTTGGGGTGCTATGCCAGCCGCTGGACATTTACGAATGAAAGGGGGCTGGTGCTATGGTTACATACTCGGATCTGATCCAATTTGTAATTATGCTTTGCGCTGTTATAACTCTTGTTATCTACGCTGTACGCAAAAAAAAGTAGCGCCCCCGTCTGGTAAACTAAGGCGCTACTTTTGTAGTTAAAAATTTGCCAGCGGCTAGGTGTGCACTAGCTAACGGCTCTCTTGTTAAGTATATTATAAGTCAATATTAGGGATATGTCAAACCCAAAATCAAACTATGAACAAATAGGAGCAAATCATGCCCCCAAGCCAATTTGGGCTTCGCCTCCCATCTTAGGCTCATACCAGAGTACGAACCGGTTTTCGCCCCATAGGGCGAATGCCCACATCTCACAGCGGACTTTTCCGCCGCCAACTTCCATTCATTTCAAAGCCACCAGCCCGGCCAGAATGAAGGGAAGATGTAATATATGCCAACATACAAAGACACGAAAACAAACACATGGTATGTGAAGCTGTACTATACCGATTATACCGGCACCAAAAAGCAGAAGATGAAACGGGGCTTCGCCCTCCAGAGGGAAGCCAAAGCCTGGGAACGGGATTTTCTTGAAAAGCAGGCTGGCAGCCCGGACATGAGGTTTCAGGCGCTCTATGACCTGTATATCGAGGATATGAGCCACAGACTCCGGCAAAACAGTGTTGACGGCAAAAAGAACGTTTTTAAGAATCGTATTCTTCCGTATTTCAAGGATAAAAAGATTAACGAAATAACCCCGGTTGACATCCGGGCTTGGCAAAATGAACAAATCGCTCTCGGCTATGCAGATGCGTACCTGGATCGGATTCAGAATATGATAACGACCATCTTTAATTATGCAGTCGATTATTATAACCTTCCGGTAAATCCTTGCAATAAGGCGGGCCACATGGGAAAGCGTACCCGATCAATGAAGTTCTGGACAGTTGACGAGTATAATTCCGTCCTGGCCTTTGTAACCGATATTACAGCCAAAACAGCTTTACAGGTGCTCTTTTACTCGGGTATGCGCTTTGGTGAGCTACTGGCCCTCACACTGGCCGACCTGGACTTTAATAAATCTACCATCAACATTACAAAGTCATACCAGCATAAAGCCAGCGGCGGAATCGTTACCCCACCAAAAACAGATAACGGCATTCGCTTAATCACTATGCCGCCGGTCATCATGGCAGAGGTCAAAGCATATACAGAGAAGCTTTACAATATCCAGCCAGATGACAGGATTTTTACATTTACCAAAAGCCTGATTAACGGAAACATGAAGCGTAATGCTAAAAAGGCCGGTATTCCGCTTATAAGAATACACGACCTTCGTCATTCGCATGTCTCCTTGTTGATTGAACTGGGATTCACCCCGCAGCTTATCGCGGAGCGCATCGGTGACACTGTTCAGATGGTAAACAACACCTACGGACATTTATATCCCAATAAACACGGTGAGGTTGCTGACAGATTAAACACGCTTTTAGTATCAAAATAGTATCAAAAAGGGCCTGCCAAAACGGCAAGCCCTTAATTTATCGATATATTTAATTACTCGATGATTGTAGCAACACGGCCTGAACCAACAGTACGTCCACCTTCGCGGATAGCGAATGTAAGACCCTGCTCCATAGCGATCGGATGGATCAGTTCGATGGTCATTTCTACGTTATCACCAGGCATACACATCTCTACGCCCTCAGGAAGAGCGATTTCGCCTGTGATATCTGTTGTTCTGAAATAGAACTGAGGTCTGTATTTGTTGAAGAAAGGAGTATGACGTCCACCTTCATCTTTTGTTAATACGTAAACCTGAGCTGTAAATTTCTTGTGAGGTTTAACTGTACCTGGTTTTGCAATAACCTGACCTCTTTCGATATCAGTTCTCTGCACACCACGAAGTAAGCAGCCAATGTTATCACCAGCCTGAGCCTCGTCAAGGAGCTTACGGAACATCTCGATACCGGTAACAACTACCTTACGGGATTCTTCCTTAACACCAACGATTTCAACTTCTTCAGATACATGAAGCACACCACGCTCTACTCTACCTGTAGCAACGGTACCACGGCCTGTGATAGAGAAAACGTCCTCGACAGGCATAAGGAAAGGCTTGTCTGTTTCACGCTGAGGATCTGGGATATAGGAATCAACAGTATCCATGAGTTCCATGATCTTGTCGCCCCATTCGCTTGTAGGATCTTCAAGAGCCTTCAGAGCGGAACCTTTGATGATCGGGCAATCTGTAAATTCATACTCTTCAAGAACTTCAGTGATTTCCATCTCTACTAATTCAAGAAGTTCTTCATCGTCTACCATGTCACATTTGTTCATAAATACAACGATGTAAGGAACACCTACCTGACGGGAAAGAAGGATATGCTCTTTTGTCTGAGCCATAACACCATCGGTAGCAGCTACAACGAGGATAGCACCATCCATCTGAGCAGCACCAGTGATCATGTTCTTAACGTAGTCAGCATGCCCTGGGCAGTCAACGTGAGCGTAGTGACGTTTGTCTGTCTGATACTCAACGTGAGCTGTGGAGATCGTGATACCACGCTCTCTTTCTTCCGGAGCCTTATCGATATTTTCAAAATCTACTTTTTCATTACCAGATACTCTTTCTGCCAATACTCTTGTGATAGCGGCAGTTAAAGTAGTTTTACCATGGTCAACGTGACCAATAGTACCAATATTACAATGTGGTTTGCTTCTGTCAAACTTAGCTTTTGCCATTTTTAACGTCCTCCTTTTTAATTACCCCATAAATTGGGCGCGTTTTTAATAATTTGAATGCGCTTGGCTATCATCCATTATATTGCATTTCAGCCGCATATTCAAGTCTGTTTTTATATTTTTTACTTTGTTTTTGCAGCAATGACCTTTTCCTGAACAGACTTCGGAACCGGTTCATATTTTTCAAAGAACATGGAGTAGTTACCACGGCCCTGTGTCTTAGAACGCAGGTCTGTGGAGTAACCGAACATTTCAGCAAGAGGTACATAAGCTTTAACCATCTTGCCGCCGCCGATATCTTCCATACCTTCGATGCGGCCGCGACGGGAGTTGATATCACCGATAACATCACCCATATATTCTTCAGGCATTGTTACTTCAACCTTCATAATCGGCTCAAGTAAGATCGCACCGCCCTTGTTCATAGCATCCTTGAATGCTAAAGAACCGGCAATGTGGAATGCCATTTCAGAAGAGTCGACTTCATGGTAAGAACCATCGTATACGGTAGCATGAACACCCAGTACAGGGAATCCACCGAGGATACCTGCTTTAGCAGCTTCTTCGATACCTTCGCCGATTGCCGGGATGTATTCCTTAGGAATAGCACCACCCACAACTGCGGATTCATACTTGAATGTTTCCTCACCATTGGGATCCATCGGCTCAAAGCGAACCTTAGCGTGACCGTACTGTCCACGTCCACCGGACTGTTTTGCGTACTTGCTGTCCACTTCCACAGACTTGGTGAATGTTTCCTTGTAGGCAACCTGAGGTGCACCAACATTGGCCTCTACCTTAAATTCACGAAGCAGACGGTCTACAATAACTTCCAGATGGAGCTCGCCCATACCGGCAATGATTGTCTGGCCTGTTTCCTGATCGGTATGTGCACGGAATGTAGGATCTTCCTCGGCAAGTTTTGCCAAAGCTTCACCCATCTTGCCCTGACCAGCTTTGGTCTTAGGCTCGATGGCCAACTCGATAACGGGTTCCGGGAATTCCATGGATTCCAGGATTACCGGGTGGCGTTCATCACAGATCGTATCACCTGTCGTTGTCAGCTTGAAGCCAACAGCGGCTGCGATATCACCGGCATATACTTTGTCAAGCTCGGAACGCTTATTGGCATGCATCTGAAGGATACGGCCTACACGTTCTTTCTTGTTCTTTGTTGAGTTATATACATAGGAACCGGAATTCATAGAACCGGAATAAACACGGAAGAATGCCAGCTTTCCTACAAACGGGTCGGTCATAATCTTGAATGCAAGAGCAGAAAACGGTTCATCATCAGATGAATGTCTTTCAGTCTCGTTGCCATCCAGGTCAACGCCCTTAATCGCAGGTACATCTAAAGGAGAAGGCATGAACTCGATAACAGCATCGAGAAGCTTCTGAACACCTTTGTTTCTGTAAGCTGTACCACAGCATACAGGAACTGCTGTACACTCGCATGTAGCTTTTCTCAAAGCTGCTTTAAGTGCATCAACGGAAGGTTCTTCGCCTTCAAGATATTCCATCATCAGATCATCGTCTAATTCACAGATTTTTTCAACCAGC
The DNA here is from genome assembly GCA_902363555.1 of Lachnospiraceae bacterium. Taxonomy (GTDB): domain Bacteria; phylum Bacillota; class Clostridia; order Lachnospirales; family Lachnospiraceae; genus Catenibacillus. The sequence goes on from CABJAM010000007.1 coordinate 244,302, forward strand.
TCTGTACGGTACAGCTCTGCGTCGTCCTTCATATCATCTGGAATATCGACAACGGAAATATCATCGCCTTTATCATCATTATAGATATATGCTTTCATTTCAAACAGATCGATAACGCCCTGGAAGTCATCTTCCTTGCCGATTGGTAACTGGATGCAGATTGCATTTTTACCCAATCTTGTCTTGATCTGTTCAACAGCACCATAAAAATCCGCACCGAGAATGTCCATCTTATTGATGAAAGCCATACGCGGTACATTGTATGTGTCTGCCTGACGCCATACATTTTCAGACTGTGGTTCAACACCGCCCTTTGCACAGAATACACCAACGGCACCATCAAGAACACGCAGTGAACGCTCAACCTCAACAGTGAAGTCAACGTGACCCGGTGTATCAATGATGTTGATACGGTGTTCCAAAGCGCCTGGCTTTGGCTGGCAGTTTTCCTGCAATGTCCAGTGACATGTAGTGGCGGCGGAAGTAATCGTGATACCTCTTTCCTGTTCCTGCTCCATCCAGTCCATGGTCGCAGTACCTTCATGGGTATCACCTATTTTGTAATTTACACCGGTATAGTATAAAATACGTTCAGTTGTGGTTGTCTTACCAGCATCGATATGAGCCATAATACCGATATTTCTGGTTCTATCCAATGGATATTCTCTAGCCAAGGATAATTCCTCCTTAATTACTTATGAAGCAAGCGGCAAATTACCATCTGTAATGTGCAAATGCCTTGTTTGCTTCTGCCATTTTGTGCATGTCTTCTTTCTTCTTAACAGCAGATCCTGCGTTATTGGCAGCATCCATGATCTCATTGGCCAGTCTTTCTTCCATTGTTTTTTCACCGCGCTTGCGTGAATACAATGTCAGCCAACGGAGAGCCAGAGCCTGTCTTCTGTCTGCTCTTACCTCGATAGGCACCTGATAGGTTGCACCACCGATACGTCTTGCCTTAACTTCAAGAACTGGCATTACGTTGTTCATAGCTTCTTCAAAAACCTCTAAAGCTTCTTTGCCAGTCTTTGCGGCAACTCTGTCAAATGCACCGTAAACGATCTTCTGAGCAACACCCTTCTTACCGTCCAACATGATGTTGTTGATAAGCTTTGTGACGATTTTGCTGTTGTAGATCGGATCGGCTAATACGTCTCTTTTCTGGATATGTCCTTTTCTTGGCACGTTACTTCCCTCCTTAATAAATTGATTCATTAAATCATCGGTACTCACATGGCACTTTTCATGCCAGCAATGTGTTCGCGCTCGAATTGCTATATTTATAAACCTGCAACCATCTCGTTACTTCGGTAAAATAATGCTACATTCGTCGCAAATAGTACAAAATGAAAACAAATTACTTCTTAGCGTCTTTCGGTCTCTTAGCACCGTATTTGGAACGGGCCTGGCGTCTCTTGGCAACGCCTGCGGTATCGAGTGTACCACGGATAATGTGGTATCTTGTACCTGGTAAGTCCTTTACACGGCCGCCGCGGATCAGAACAACACTATGTTCCTGTAAGTTGTGTCCTTCACCTGGGATGTAGCTTGTTACTTCAATACCGTTGGAAAGACGAACTCTGGCGATCTTTCTAAGAGCTGAGTTAGGCTTTTTAGGAGTAGCAGTTTTAACTGCAGTACATACACCACGCTTCTGTGGAGAGGACATATCTGTTGTCTTCTTGTGCAGAGAGTTGTAGCTCTTCTGAAGAGCCGGTGCTGTGGATTTCTTTTCTACAGTCTGTCTTCCTTTTCTTACTAACTGGTTAAATGTTGGCATTATTTTCACCTCCTGAAAAAATATAAACTGTGGCTGCCGAAAATTTCTCTTCGGTTTCGGTGCGGATTCGACGGGTTTTGGCAAAACAAAAAGCGTCTGCCCACGCACACTCATTGAGTATAGCAATTCTTTTTGAAAATGTCAATTAGATTTTTTCCAAAAATTCTAATGTTATACAAAAAATTTATATTTTCAGGCGAAGTGTGCGAGATTATGCAAGGTACAGTTTCCGGTTGCGGCACTATCCGGGGGCAGACGGAGCTGTGGCTAGTACAACATTGCATAAGTTTCGCAGCAATGTTGTATTAGAAAACGAACGCCGCCAGAGATGGACTCCGACGGCGTTTTCATGGAATAGGAACATAAAATCAATATAAATATCGGGCTTCCTGTGCTTCAGTTTAATATGGGAAGCTGAAGGAGGTGTTGGCTACGGTGATCATGGTGACCAAAAGGGCGTTTATAAGACCGCCAAGCCAGATATTTCCTGTGAGCTTTTGGAGCTTGACGCTCAGGTAGCCTGCGATGCCCAGGATAGGTACAAAGGGGATGACCAGGATGGGGATCAGGGCTCCTGCGGACGCGGCCATGCCTGACAGGCCTCCGAATACGGTCATTTTCGTGAAAATAACCGGCACGTAGCTGACCAGTAGGAACAGGACCGGAGCGATCATATTGAAAGCGGCGGCGGTAAGAGCCTGGCGGCGCTCGCTCCACTGGCTAAAGCAGCTACGGTTGGCGCAGATACTGTTGATCACGTAAAATACAAGGAAGAATGGGAGGTATTTGATGGCCACCCATATTTTTGAAGCGCTAAATATCCGGATGTCAAAGCTCCATATACGGAAATCGGTCTGGAACAGATAATCGGCGATAAATACGAGCATAAAAGCGCCTGCGGTGACGGTGAGGGCAAGGACGATGGTTTTGATACGGTTGCCCTTTTTAATGGATACGCCCAGAGCATTTGCGCCGCCTTTAAATTTGCCGAAGCCGATGCGCAGCATCAGCAGGGCAATAAGGCCGCTGCCGAAGGTCCAGAGGGCGATGCCGCCGGTGGTGTCCTGGGGCCAGAAACGGTTGACCATGAGCAGATAGCCCACAAGGAGCAGAGGCATCAGGGCGATGGCGCACAATATCCCGCTAACAACGTTTGTAATGATATATTTACGTTTTTCTTTACCTGTTTTTAATGCCGGCACACTGATCGTTGTTTCTGCTTTTAAGGATGCAAAGTAGGGAATCTTTAAAAGCATAGCAGCAAACGGCACGATAAAGGCAAAGAAGCCGATAAGACCAAGAAGGTTGAAGCCTTCTTTAAGCCACCAGAGCTGATTTCCGGCTGCGATCGGCTTCGGCGCGCCCAGTGTTTCCTGGAAGAAATCAATAAGGTGCGCTGAGGTCACGGTGGAGAAATGGTTCATGGCATGAAATTCTCCCGGATTGTAAAGTGCCAGAATGTAGCCGTTTTGTTCATTCTTATAGAAATGTCCTTCCTCCGCCGGGGCATCCAGATGGATACCGGTCTGTACGGCCACCAGATTATTCGTCGTATCACTGGTCAGCAGCTCATAGCCGCGATCTCCGGACATACCATAGTAAAATTCATCATATTTACCGGCAATAATGCCAAGGTCGCAAAGATAACCACTGGCGCCGCTTTTATCCTCATTTCCGGCCAGAGCCAGCGGATAATTTCCCACGATCAGAGCCGACGCTACTTTATTTAAGGCTTTTGCTTCCTCAGGCGAGGCGCCGTTATTGAGCGCTTCTCTTTCCAGGCCGGAATAATATGCCGCCGTGGTATTAGTAAAGCCGCCGCCCATGGAATGCCCGGTAACACCGATTTTTGATGCATCCACAAAATCCAGACTGCTCAAGTATTCCACAGCATCCACCATACCGCCGGTACCGAGCTGAGCCTCTGTGCCCTCTCCCGCCTCCGGAACGGACGAATCACCATGGCTGTAAGCGTTCTGCGCAAAAACCACATAGCCTCTGCGGGCCAGTTCCACATAATTGATATCCTGCATTTCCCGATTGTTTAAATAACCATGGCTTGTAACAATTGCCGGCGCCGGATTTTCCTTAGACGCACCATCCGGCACAAAAAGGTACCCGGTATACACACCGGCATTTGTCCGGAAACTGATCTCAGTCACATCCACCCTGCCAAAATCATTTTGTATCAACGAAGCCCCCAAAGCTCCGATCAGACACAAAGCCAAAGCAACAACGAGAAACAATCCTGTCCTTTTCCTTCTCATAATAAAACCTCCCCGAATTATGAGTGCATTAGTTGACGGAGTAACACGGTCATTTTATTCCAAAAGAAACAAATATTTTCTCAAGGAATATATTTCCATTATAAACCCTGTATCTCACTGCGTCTATTGATTTAATGCTGAATCGGGGCATTGCTTTTTGTGTATATATAAATTTAAATTCTAATTTGTTACGGACTTCCCAAAGAAATCTTTCATCTGTCTGCACATCCGTACAAGTCTTCTTATTTTAATATATCAAAAAAAGTTTGCAGAAATATACCATTCTATGCTAAACTACTCTATAAGCTCGGGGGATATTTGAATCGAAGACAGCTTTAAATGGGGCGGCAAAGTTACTGTTCAGAGACTTAAATTACATCTTTGAACAAACAGAAAGGAATGAGGAGATTGTTAAAAAGCTTCAGGACAGAGATTGATCCAACAGAGGAACAGAAGCATAAGATCAATAAGACCATTGGAACCTGCAGATACATCTACAATTTCTATATTGCCCACAATAAAGCGCTCCATGATAGAGGTGAAAAATTTATGAGCGGTAAAGCGTTCAGCGTCTGGCTCAATAACGAGTATATTCCAAATCATCCGGATAAGTTATGGATTAAGGAAGCATACTCAAAAGCTGTCAAACATTCCATGGAAGATGCGTATACAGCATTTACTCGCTTTTTTAAACACCAGAGTTGTTTTCCACGATTTAAGAAAAAGAGCAGGTCCGATGTAAAAATGTATTTTGTGAAAAATAACCCAAAAGATTGTAGCTGTGAAAGACATCGTATGAACATACCAACATTGGGATGGGTAAGATTCAAAGAAAAAGGTTATATCCCAACAACCAAAGATGGATGGGTCATCAAAAGCGGCACTGTTTCCATAAAGGCAGGAAGATATTATGTGTCAGTCCTTGTAGACATACATGAGCATAAGCTTACAGTGAACTTCACTCAGGGTATTGGGATCGACCTGGGGCTTAAAGATTTTGCGATTATTTCAAATGGCAGGGCCTATAAAAATATCAATAAGTCAGCAAAAATAAAACAATTAGAAAAGCAGCTAAGGAGAGGACAACGAAGTCTTTCCCAGAAATATGAAAATTTTAAGAAAGGAGAGTCTACTCAAAAAAATATACAAAAACAAATGCTTAAGGTACAAAAAATCCATCAGAGGATAAATAATATCCGCACCGACTACATCAATAAGACAATCGCAGAGATAGTGAAAACCAAACCATCTTTTATAACGATTGAGGATTTGAATGTACGAGGGATGATGAAGAACAGGCATCTTTCAAAGGCTGTTTCATCACAGAAGTTCTATGAATTTAAGGCGAAACTTAAAATAAAATGTGGTGATAAAGGTATTGAGCTAAGGGTTGTTGATCGATTTTATCCATCCTCAAAATTGTGTCACTGTTGTGGTTCAATTAAGAAAGATTTAAAACTTTCAGATCGGATTTATAAATGTGACTGTGGATATATAGAGGACAGGGATTTCAATGCTTCACTTAATTTAAGGGATGCGACAACTTATGAGATTGCATTATAAAAAGCAGCTATAAGTATGTACCGATGGCTTGTCGGGAATTTACGACTGTGGAGTGTACAGGAACCTGCAAGTAGATGGGTATTTATATCATCAAAAGCATACACAACGAAGCAGTAAGTAAAGTTCGTGAGAACTTACAACATCTCGATGTGAGTATATTTACGCACATTTTGAGTAGCAGGTATGTTATGAATGATCAATCCTTGAAAATATCAAAAAAGACATTCATCTCATCAGTATTGATTCTATTACTTTTAATGATCGCCGCCGGTGTCCTGGCGCTGACATTGCCCCAGGGCAGCTATGAGCGCACGATCAGCGATGGCCGTGAGGTCGTCGTCGCCGATTCCTATACGGCTATTGAAAACGGCGAACGGCTGCCGTTTTTCCGAATATTTACAGCGCCCTTTGAGGTACTGGCCAGCGATGACGCCGTAACCATCATCGGTATTATCATATTTATCGTGCTGATCAGCGGCTCCATCGGCCTGCTCAACCAGAGCGGCGTCATGTCCTACGCCATGCACAGAGTCGTTGCAAAAAATAAAGAGCACCGATACCGTCTGCTCCTGCTCATTGCTTTCATCTTCATGTTTTTCGGAGCCTTTGTGGGTGTTTTTGAGGAAAGCGCCACACTTGTTCCCTTTGCGGTGGCCCTGTCGCTGGCTATGGGCTGGGATAGCCTTGTGGGTCTGGGAATGAGTGTGCTGGCCGCAGGCTTTGGTTTCTCAACAGCCGTCAGCAACCCATTTACATTAAGCGTGGCTCAGCAGATTGCCGGACTTCCCATCTACTCCGGATTTTTATTCCATCTGCTCTGCTTCTTTGTGATCTATGGTATATTAGCTCTGTTTTTATACCGCTATGCAAAGAAGATCGATAAGTTTCCAGAACGCTCGCTGACCTTCGGTCTGGAACGGGGCGCTGCAAATAGTGAAGCTTCTTACAGTAAGGAACGTGAAGAAGGGCTTTCCCGGGCAGTAAAAATATTTGTCATAGCCATCCTTCTTGTGGTGGCCGTGGTTGTCAGCGGCGTTCTCGTTCCGGCCATCGGCAGCAATGCACTCATCCTTATGATACTCCCCTTGACCATCGGAAGTATCATTGCCGCCAAAGCCTCCCGTTACAGTAGACACATAGCCCGCGATTTTCTGGCAGGTATTCTGGGAATGCTGCCGGCTGTGCTACTTATCCTTATGGCGTCCAGTATCAAGCTGATCGTCTCCAACGGCCAGATTCTGGATACGATTTTGTACTATGCCTCCCAGGCCGCCAAAAACGCCGGAAGCTTTGCCTGTATTCCGGTCATCTATCTGTTTATATTGATCTTGAACTTTTTTATTGCCTCCGGCTCCGCCAAAGCCTTCCTTGTGATGCCAATCATCACACCACTGGCTGATCTGGTAGGAATCACACGGCAGACCTCGGTTCTGGCTTTTTGTTTCGGCGATGGCTTCAGCAATATCATCTACCCGACCAACCCGGTATTACTCATATGCCTTGGCCTCACCGTCGTATCCTATGGCAAATGGTTCAAATGGACATGGAAGCTCCAACTTATCATCCTTGCCGTGACTACGGGATTTTTATACCTGGCCTATGGCATAGGCCTCGGACCGTTTTAATAAAACATTCTACATAAGTTGCAATCATGTTTCAGATATCCGCGCTCCGGCTGTACTTTCATTAGTCGGGGCGCGGATATCGCTTTCAACGGCCCACTCACGGCTGACACAGGCCGTGGCTGGGGCACGGGCAGCGCTTTCAGCGTCCGACTCACGGCTGGCGCATTCAGTGGCCTGAACGCGAGCGGGCGCTTTCACGGCCGGTTCACGGCTGGCGCTGCAATGCCCGCTCCCACCACGTCACCTCCGGCCATCCGGCCGTATCAAAATGTTCGCGGATATCTCTACTGATATATTCCAGTTTCTTCCACAGATATTCCTCCCCAAAGCATTTGCTTGAAGGGTAATAGCCCATGGCATACTCCATAATCCTGGCCCGGTCCTCAGTCGGATAGCTTTTGGAATAGGCGTCGATAAAATATGCCGTTCCCTGATTTTCCATAAAAACGCCACCCCCGTATACATGATCCCAATTGGCGATCTGAGCATTGGACTGATAGCTGAAATCGTATGCGAAGCCTTCCGGATTAAGCATATCCCACGCTTCACTGTGGTAGGTCTGATTACTGACGCCAAAAAGCTTATTATCGATGGCATGGGAAATCTCATGGTAAATCAATGGCTCCAGCCGGTCCAGATCCACCACATTCAGCGCCACATACTGCTGCGCCGCGTCCTGGCCAAATAAACCGGTAGTTGTGCTCAGGCTGTCCGAGCCATCCGGCACAAAATTACAAAGAATATAAAACTTCAAAGGCCCCTGGGCTTCATTATGTAACTGTTCAAAAAATCCATCCGGATAGCTGCCAAGTGCCTGCCTTAAAATCATCAATGCCCGCTGAGTCAAACGGACGGAGGTGACATGCTCCGCTTTGTATCCCCAAAGTTGTGTAGGCGCATCATCAGCAATAAATACTTTCACCCCGTATTGTTCACCAAGACTTTGGGCATACGCTTTTAGGCGTTCCATTTCATCTGTATCCTGTGCATCCTCAGCCATATATGGGTATTTATATAAGCCATTGTCGCCGCTCTGGCTCTCCGGCGTTTGTGTATCCCACACATAAAGCTTTGGATTTTCGCTCGTTACAGCATAAACGACACGGCCGCTATCCGGTAAATAGGCCATATACAGCGGCCGGTTATTGCCGCCAACACCGGCGTCCTCAGGAACTGTAAAAGCTGCCGGCTTCGTGCCATCAGTCAGGCAGTACATGGACAATACACCTGTACTTGTACCATCCGCAAGATTTTTATTAAAGTAAGTAAAAACCCGTTCATCATCTGGAAATGCAAACATGGATTGATACTCTGCATAATTTTCAAAAATCAGCTCACTGATATGCGTATCTGAATAATTTCCATAAACAATCTGACTCAGTTGATTATTCATCCAGACAAGATAATTATCCTCCCGGCCGGAAATCGAAGAAAAATCCGAGCGGCTGGCAATCACCTTGTTTTTGACCACATCCATATAATGGCTGGCAAACAGGACGCCACTGTCATCCACAGCCATCCCTGACGCCTTTAGCAGAGTGCCATGATTAAAAATGCCTTCCAGATTGGGCTCCGGCCGCTGCTCAAGACCGGCATCCAGCTTTACAGCCAGCCCCGTAGCCATTTCCAGGCGGATAATATCGCCATCTAAGTTTACATAATATACATAGCAATTGCTCTGGTCCATCACCGGATTGGCAGAAACATCCTCCGGCATTTCCCAGGTTTTTATAAGGTTAAAACCGCCATCCAGCCACATAAACGACCGGGTCTGCGGATCATAAATGCGTAGCTGTTCCGAATCAGAAACAACATTTGCTGGCTGGGGCAGATCCTTGGCATCCTCCTGGAGGCCGGAATTGAATATACCGTCCTCAATTAAAATATTCCTTTCTGTCTGAAACTCTGTCTCAAATACAGCATCCCCGCCAGCCGGAGCGTTCCCATCCTCCGTGCCTGGCAAAGAGCCTTGAGGCCCAGCCTCCGGGGCGTTTGGCAAGCCAACATCTTGATTGCTTTGCAATCCAACTTCCGGATCATTTTGCAAGCCGGAAGCTGGGGAGTTTTTCAAGCTCACGCCCGGGGCGTTTGCTAAGCTGGCACCCGTAGCGTTTGGCGGACTGGCGTCCGGCTCCACGGGCTCAGAAAAGTCCAGCCATACATGGTGATCATAGCCTTCCCGCGTTCTTGCAAGAACTTCGCCGCTATCCGGGTCCATCAGGACGATATAATATCTTCCTTCATTATAAGTATATAAAACGATCCGGCCGCTCCATGAATAAAGGCCTAAAACAACATCGTCCGGACAATCCAGAGCGTAAAATGAAACCTCTCCCTCTACTTCCGGATTTTCGCTATCACCGATGGACGCATCCGGCGACGGCTCAGGCAATTCATCCGTGGCTTTAGTTTCTCCCTCAACGCCCGCTGCCGCATCCGTCTCCACGTTTCCGACAGCTCCAGTTCCCACGACATTTTCAGTCTCCCCGGTGGCTCCTGTCCCCCCGAGGGATTTAGTCTCCTCAGAGACATCTGTTCCCCCGATGGCTTCTGTCTCCTCATAGGCCTCTGTTCCTCCGACAGCGCCTGTCTCCCCGGCAGTAGTATCCCAACCCCCGTGAGTATCCGTTGTGCCGCCCACATTCCGGCAGCCCCCCATTATACATAGAACAAACCCCAAAGCTATAAGCCAATAAACTTTCTTCTTCACTCGATCACAACCCCTGTGCGCTTTTATGTGTCTGTTTACGTATCCTATTTGTAACAACTCGTTCCTGTAAGAACGGCTCAGCCTATTTAAAATATCGCCGGATCACCGCCAGTGCCACGCAAAATCCATCCTCAATACTTTCAAGATCCACCCATTCCTCACGGGTATGGGCCTGGCCGCCACGGATCACCCCCAATGTATTGGCCGGAATCCCCATAGACAGCGGGATATTTGAATCTGTTGAGCCGGCTTCAACCTTGCACTGGGCATCTGTGTAATACTCCACAATGGCCCGATTGGTCTCCGTAAGACGGTTTAATGCCGCCATATCCACCTCTCCCCGGCACGGACGGATGCCCTTTACTTCCACCTCCACAGAAATCCCCATATTTCTATAGGTATCGATGACCGAATTAAAAAATGTCTGCATCTCCGCCAGACATTCCCTGTCCACCGACCGAAACTCATATAGCATAGATACCTGCTGGGCAATGGAATTAACTGTGGTTCCTCCCACAATGGTTCCCACGTTATATGTCGTCTTCGCCTTCTGAGGCGCCTGTTTGGCATACAGTGTCTGGATCATATTGGAAAGATAGTAGATTGCATTGGCATTGCCAAAATTTCCAAAAGAATGGCCGCCCTCGGTGCGCACCGTCACCTCATAACGGTGAGTACCTACTGCATCATCTGAGATACCGTTTAAATACCCGTCAAAGGAAATAAACTGTTTGACCCGGGAGCCGTAAGCTTCCATTACAGCCTTCGTTCCCTTCAGATTTCCCAGCCCCTCCTCGCAGGAATTGGCCACAAACACAATACCACATTTGGGCGTCAAACCCTGTAAGGTTATGTAACGGGCGCACATCAGCAGCAGCGCCAGATTGGCCGTATCATCCCCAATACCCGGCGCAAACATTTTTCCATTTTCCACATAAAGCGGCAGCGGCTCTGTATCTGGGAATACAATGTCCATATGCGCCATAATCACCACAACATCATTGTCATCCGTACATCCTGCCGGATAAATCACATTGAGCGCATCATCGATATAAACGCCCCGGGCCCCCTGCGCTTCCAGCCACTGCTTTACAAAATCGGCCCGCTGCTCCTCGTGGTGCGACGGCGCCGGAATCCTTCCCAACTGCTCCAGCAGCCCGATAGCTTCATCAACGTGCTCATGTATATATTTCAGTTCCTTATCTGTCAAATAACCTTTCATTAAATACTCCCCCTTAAATCCTTTGTATATGCCGGGTATTAATTAATTAAAAGCACATCCCAGCGCTTTTGCGCGCCTGCTCCAGTATCCACGCTGTATCCATGCTTGCCTGACGAAGCGCCGCACAGGCTTCCATATCTTTATTTTCTAAAATACGGTCAAGGCTTAAAAGCTCATAATACCACTGATCGCCATCCGACTGCCGGTCAAGCTCCACCGCGTCGGCCTTCGTCACAATATGTACCGGACCGCTAGCATTCGTGCTGCCGTCCACGTAAATGTAACCATCTTCCCCCTCGATCTGTACGCTGTTGCGCCCCCATGTATCCTTGGCACCGGTACACTGACAGACAAAATCTCCATAACGCAGCACCGCGATTCCCGAGGTATCAATACCATTTTCATAGCAATTGGGATAATAAGACACCGATTCCGGACGTCCGAACAGCGCCGCCGCCTCATAAATATTATAAAAATTAATATCCATCAGTGCGCCGCCGGCAAACTGCGGATTAAAGACATTCGTAACCTCGCCTGCCCGCAGTTGATCATAACGGCTGGAATACTGACTGTAATTGCAGAGCATGAGTCTGGGCCTCCCGATATCTGCCAGGTGCTCCCGCATGACCTCAAAGTTGGGTGCATGTGCGATGGTCACAGCCTCCAAAAGCATCAGCCCCTTTTCCTTCGCCAGCATAAAAAGCTCCTCAGTCTGTGCATAATATGGTGACATGGGCTTTTCGCACACAACATGCTTTCCGCCAAGCAGCGCAGCCTTTGCCTGGGCATAGTGCAGGCTGTTGGGCGATGCAATGTATACAGCATCCACCTCATCATCAGAAAAAAGCGCCTCCAGCGATGTATGTACATTTGCCACGCCAAACTTATCCGCCAGCGCCCTGCCCTTCTCCAGCGATCTGGAATACACCGCAGTGCACCGCAGATGCTCTGTCTTTTGTATATTCGTAATAAACTTTTCCACAATCGTTCCAGTACCAATCGTACCAATATTCATACACATTACCTCCTCGATCCTATTCATTTCAAAACAAATTCCATTATATATCGCCACCAATTTCCGCCAGGAAATTGATCACCTGCTTGAGTATCAGCTCAATTTCTATTATAAGCGGAATTGCGCTGATGCGCAAGCAAGTCAACGATTTCCTTCGGAAATCCCTGACAAATTATAAGCGGAATTGCGCTGATGCGCAAGCAAGTCAACGATTTCCTTCGGAAATCCCCGACAAATTATAAGCGGAATTGCGCTGATGCGCAAGCAGGTCAACGATTTCCTTCGGAAATCCCTGACAAATTATAAGCGGAATTGCGCTGATGCGCAAGCAGGTCAACGATTTCCTTCGGAAATCCCTGACAAATTATACCAGCAAGCATTCCCGGCGCTGGCAACAGCGGCCGACATCCGCCCTCGCGCTCCCCAGCCTCTGTCAGATTGGTTTCCAATACACATACCCATTTTTATGCAGCATCCGATAATACCCTGCGATCCTCTCGTAAAGTGGCTCCGCCTCCGCCCCGAACCGCTGTGAGACCATCCCCGCAAGCTCATAAATACTCCGCTTTCCGTCCATATTCTCCCAAATAAAGCTGCCAAACCGCTCCAGCTCCACCACTGTCCGCGTCGGCCTGCGAAAAAGCTTCTGCGCCAAACGGTCCGCCCAGCTCCCATGAACGATTTCCAGCCAGCCGGGCTGCCCGTCCTTCCCTGCGATAAAAGTAATCCCGTTCCTGACCGCAGGTACAAAATCCAGAAAGTTTCCCTTTTTATTCATAATCAGACACATGCTCCTTCGGCTTTTTGCTCCACACAGAAAATTTCAAAACCGACAGGATGATCAGTCCTAAAAGCACGATAGCCCCCAAAGTGCCCGCAGCACCCGAAAGATTTATAAGCTGCCCCAGCCAGTTCCCCAGCTTTTCACCGCCAGGCAGCGGAATCAACGCGAACACTGCCAGTAAGATCCCCACAAGGCCCTCGCCGGCGATCAGCCCAGAGCAGTACAAAACACCACTGTCCGCCTGCCGTTTATGCTCATTTTCCTCCGCTGCATTTTCCGCTTTTCTCCGGTCCATAAGCAGACGGATCACACCGCCGATCATAATACAGGCGTTTAACTGAACCGGCAGGTAAAGACCTACGGCAAACGGAAGCACCGGTATCCTGAGGATTTCCATAACGAGGGCAATAAATACGCCCACAAAAATCAGCGCCCATGGCAGATTGCCGTCCATAACGCCCTCTACGATCATGCGCATCAGGGTGGCCTGGGGCGCGGGAAGCTCTGTGGAGCCGAATTTCCATGCCGCATCCAGAAGATAGAGGACGCCGCCAATGGCCACAGCCGCAATGGTCACGCCGATCACTTCACCGATCTGCTGCTTCCTCGGTGTTGCGCCCAGAATATACCCGGTCTTTAAATCCTGCGATGTATCTCCGGCAATGGCGGCAATAATACATATAACGGACCCAATGGCAATGGCTCCGGTCATTCCCGCCACACCGGTATAGCCGGTCGCTTTGAGCACGATCGTTGCGATCAGCAAAGTGGCAATGGCCATCCCCGAAACCGGATTATTGGAGCTGCCCACAAGTCCAACCATACGGGAGGACACAGTGGCGAAAAAGAAACCGAACACGACGATAAGCACTGCGCCCAAAAGAGTCACCGGAATCACCGGAACAAGCCAGATTAAAACAGCCAGCACCGCCACAGCGCCAATGATCAGGCCGAAATTCAGATCCCGGTCGGTCCGGTCGCCGGTGGCCGCCCCGCGGCTGCCTTTTAGGCCGCGCATGGCATCCCGGAAGGTGCGCACGATCAGAGGAAATGATTTCACCAGACTTAAAATACCGCCGCAGGCCACCGCCCCGGCGCCAATATATCGGATATAGTTATCCCAGATCCCCGCCGCGCCATGTGCGGCAAATATTTCACCAATACTGGCGTTACCCGGATAAATCACCGCCCCGGCCCCAAATAGTACGATCAGAGGAATGATCACAAGCCAGCCCACAACGCCGCCGGCAAACATGTAGGAAGATATCCTCGGCCCGCAAATGTAGCCCACGCCGATGAGGGCCGGATAAATCTGTGTGCCGATCTGCCCGGCAAAGCCCTTCACACTGGCATTGATCTCACTGGGCACCGCTTTCAGCCCGTCCACAATAAACTTAAACAACGCCCCCAGCCCCATACCGCCAAAAACCGTGGCTGCGCTGGAGCCCCCTTTTTCCCCAGCCATCATCACCTCGGCGCAGGCCATCCCCTCGGGATAAGGAAGCCTGCCGTGCTCCCGGACGATCAGCGCCCGCCGCAGCGGCACCATAAAAAACACGCCCAAAAGCCCGCCAAATAGAGCGATCAATGTGATCTCAAGAAAATCCGGCTTCGCTCCAATGCCGTCCGCCGCCCACAAAAACAGCGCCGGCATTGTAAAAATAGCACCGGCCGCCAGAGATTCTCCGGCGGAGCCGATGGTCTGCACCATATTGCTCTCCAGTATGGATTTCCTGCGCATCAGCACGCGAATCACGCCCATACCCACAACAGCAGCCGGAATGGATGCAGAAATCGTCATCCCCACCTTCAGCCCCAGATATGCATTGGCCGCGCCAAATATAACGGATAACAGTACACCGACGATCAGGGCCATCGGCGTTAACTCCGGCAAAATCCTGCCGGCACTGATATATGGTTTAAAATCATTTTTCCTGTCCATAGTCGCTCTCCCTTGCAAAATTCGTTTGTGCAAAATAACAATTAAGATGAATTATGAATAATAGTTTCCACAATTGTCATAAAATTATACAAAGTGCAACCACTCAAAGATGCCGAACTGTCACGCATATGGTCGTTTAAAATCGCAGCACGTGTGGCCATATAGCCGCAAAATTTATGTTTTCGTACAGACTGTGAAAATTCCAGACCTGTCTGAACTGTTACCGTAAAATAACAAAAAAGGACCTTACACAGACCTCTTTAAGGTATTCCCTCAGATTTCGGCCAACAGCCGTACAAATTCTAAGCAGAGCTTCTCTTCCTGTGTAAAATCCTTTAATCCTTAAATAAACACAGTACAGCATTGCATTAATTTCGCATCAACGCAATGCCGTACCAGAGCGTGTTTGAAAAATACTTTTCAAACACGCTCTAGCTTCTCTTCCACGCCTCGATCGCCTCAAGGTGCTCCTTTACCGCAGCTTCAGCGCCCTGCACCGTAGGCCGGTAATACTTCCGCCCCGCCAGGGAATCCGGCAGACAGTGCATCTTCGTCAGCTTTTCCTCCGTATCATGGGCATATTCGTAGCCATCACCATAATGCAGATCCTTCATCAGCTTCGTGGGCGCATTTCGGATCTGGAGCGGCACCGGCTGGGCCGGCATCGTCCGCACATCCTTCTTGCACATCTCACAGGCCATATACAAAGCATTGGACTTGGGCGCCATGGACAGATAGACGACGGCGTGGGTCAGATTGACATCACATTCCGGCATCCCGTTAAAATGACAGGCCTGATATGCCGCCACCGCCACCTGTAATGCCTGAGAATCCGCCATCCCCACATCCTCGCTGGCAAATCGCACGAGCCGCCTGGCAATATACAATGGGTCCTCCCCGCCATCCAGCATCCGGCACAGCCAGTAAACCGCCGCATCCGGGTCACTGTTGCGCATGGATTTGTGAAGAGCGGAAATCAGGTTATAATGCTCCTCACCATTTTTATCGTAAAGCAGGGAACGACGATTGATGCACTGCTCCATCACCGCATCGGTCACCGTGATCTGCTCCGCGCTGATCACCCCGTTGAGGACCGCCATCTCCAGTGTATTCAGCGCCGTGCGGGCATCGCCATTGGCAAAACGGGCAATCGCTGTCAACTGCTGAGCTGTTATACCGATCTTCTGACTTCCGTAGCCCTGAGGATGCTTAAGCGCATTTTCCAAAAGCTCCACCATATCGTCCTCCTCCAGCGCCTGGAGAACAAACACCTTGCAGCGTGAAAGGAGAGCGGCGTTAATTTCAAAAGACGGATTCTCCGTAGTCGCCCCCACCAGTATAATACTTCCCTTCTCCACATAGGGCAAAAAGGCGTCCTGCTGGGCTTTATTAAAACGATGGATCTCGTCCACGAAAAGCAGCGTCCGTATCCCCAGCTTCCGACTGCTCTCCGCCTTCACCATCACTTCCTTGATTTCCTTAATACCGCTGGTCACCGCACTGAAATCTATAAAATCCGCCCGGGTCCTTCCGGCGATGATCCGGGCCAGCGTCGTCTTTCCCACGCCCGGAGGTCCCCAGAAGATCATCGATGATATCTCATCCCTCTCGATCAGACGCCGGAGCACCATCCCCTCGCCAAGCAGGTGCTTCTGTCCGACAAATTCCTCCAATGACTGAGGCCGCAGACGGCTGGCCAGCGGTGCACTGCGCTGGCGGTCATCAAAAAGACTCATCTGTTCCATAAAACCCACTCCGTTCTCAAACCGTATTCATAAGATTTATACTTATTCCAGTATATCACATCCGGCCAAACAGAACAAGTGTTCTTTTAAATTTTTATATATAACCTCACCCGACACGTTTACTGTTTTCTCCGCCGCCGGCCCGTTACTTTTATGGAAATATAGTAGCTGATCAGTCCAATCCCCAGACACAGGGCAATCCCACCGCCCCACAGGGCAGCCTGTGATGCACGAAAGATCATCTTGTAATCAATCTCCATGAAAGTGAACATTAAAAAGCCTCCCACCATGACAGCGATCATTATCAAATAAATAAATGCACTGGCATTTACACCACCTAAAAAGCCTCCCATCGTATTTATAAAAATAAATATGAGGCCCGTAAGTACGCCAGCCGCCCAATAAAGTAAATATGTCGGAAATGCATACAAACGATAGAGGAAAAAATGGAGGCACACCAGAATCAGCCCCAATAGACACTGTACCATACCATCGATCATCACTGCCAAAAAGCGGCCGCGCACGCCATCTTTCCAGTTGTAAGGAAGTGTTAGCGTGTACATTTCCCCAGTGCTGTTCATATCGATCTCCTTTAACGTTGCCACAAGTCCCGCCATCTGGACCGGCATAGAAACCAGCGCAATAGTTATAAGGCTGTATACATTTCTCACAAACAGAATCAGAGCCACATTCACTGCGATCACAAACAGATTGGAAAATGGCGATACGCGCCGATAGGCGGACAGCAGATCTTTTTTCACTAAACCGATCATTTCTTACACCCCCTTATATAAAACAGCATAATATCTTCAATCGTTGCTTTATCCACCGGAAGATCATGGATACAGGAAAGCAGCCGGGCTTTATTTTTCACCAGCACCCGGTACTCAAAATCCTCCTTGATCCAGGCAATCACATCCTCCTCGGCCAGCGCTTCAAACAGATCTTTGCCACAGTGGACGATGCCATAATCCACATCCAGCTCCTCCTTGGATTTCGTAAACATAACACGCCCTTCATGCATCAATATAATGTAATCCGCAATCTTATCCAGATCACTGGTAATATGGGTGGATAAAAGGACACTGTGCCTCTCATCCATAACAAAGTCCTGGAGCAGCCCTAAAATTTCATCCCGCATGACCGGGTCCAGACCGCTGGTGGCTTCATCCAATATTAAAAGCTCGGGATCATGCGACAGGGCAATGGCAAAATTCAGCTTTACCTTCATTCCCTTGGATAAATCCTTGATCTTTTTATTTAAAGGCAGCTTAAATTCTTCCATCAGTTCAAAAAAACGGTCCTTATCCCACCTGTCGTAAACCGACTTCATAATGGAGTGGATATCCCGGACTAAAAACCGGTCAAAAGGGTAAAGTCCATCGATGACCACACCCACGCGCTGCTTAATACTCCGTTCGGACTGTATATGATTTTGTCCGAACACCTCAATATCGCCGCCATCCTTATCCATGAGATTTAATATAGCGGAAATCGTGGTCGTCTTTCCCGCCCCGTTTTCTCCAACCAGACCGTAGATCATGCCCCTGGGCACATCAAACGACACATCCTCCAGCTTAAAATTTTTATACTGCTTCGTCAGATGACTGACATTTAAAATCGATTCCATTATTTCGCCTCCATTTCATATCCAATACATTGTCACGTCGATACATTCTCGCTTTTTCGCTTTCAATACATTGCCTCGTCGATACATCCTCATTTTTTCACATCCCATACATCATCAAAGCGATTCAACCGCATGCGTGCTCAAGATTAATCATCCTCGTACATCAGCTTCAGACTGTTGATCAGCGTCTCCAGGGAAATGCCGTTGGTTTTAGCGATGTCCACCACCTCCGAGAGACGGTCTTCGGCCCGCCGAAGCTGCTCCTCCCGCAAAAAGTCTTTATTTTTCAAAGCGATAAACGTACCCTTTCCGGCAACGGTTTCAATAAAACCATCCCGCTGCAATTCCTCGTAGGCATGCTGAACTGTAATCACACTGATATGCAGGGATTTTGCCAGGCTCCGGATTCCTGGCAGGCCATCCCCGTGCTTTAATTCTCCACTCATAACCTTGGCCTTGATCTGCGATGTGATCTGTTCGTAAATGGCCTTGCCCGAGCTGTTGCTGATAAAAATTTCCATGGCTTCACCCTTAATCTGTACTTAGTGTATATATACTGTACTTATCAAACAAGTACAGTATATCGAATAATACTTCCTTTGTCAATATGTAAATGAAGAATAAAAAAACTGCCGTCCTGCGGAAATGATGTATCCCACGGATAGCAGTTTTTTTATAGTAATATCTAATGGCCATATGTGTAACAGTTCACCCCCTCTGAACTGCTTCAAAATACAATTAAAATAATCGCATCTGTCCATCCAGCCAGGACATCTGCCGGGCTTCCTTGATTTTATCGCCTTCCTGAAAGCCGCCCACAAGGAAAGGCGAATTGATATCATGGAGCTTCATATTCTGTTCCACAAGCTTTCGGTCGTCATTGGCATAGCAATACAGACAGCCATGGCCGCATGTATTGTACATGCCGATATCATTGCCGATGAGGCAGTCACATCCGGCTCTGGTCGAGTGCTTCCCCGGCACATTTAAGGTGACGCCAATCGCCTGCTCCACCACAGGCTGCGTCATACATCCGCCGCAGTCGATTCCGTATTTTTCCAGTTCCGTTCCCTCACAGCAGGTGCGTATGAGCATACCATACCTTTTGCCAATATCAGCAAAGCACCGGCCAATCTGTTCCCGCTGCGCCGCATTCACTTCCCGGACACCGGGAAAGTTCCGCCGGGTTTTCGCATACAGATCGATAAAACTGATCACGCAATGATGGGTATAACCAGAAAGGTATGCGGCCATCCGCTCAAACTGCTCCAGATGAAATTCCAGCGTATATGTATCGTTTATAAATATAGGATCATAACGCCAGCCCACAGCTCTGGCGCCCACCAGCTCCGATAACCGGCGAAAGGCGTCCATGACCCGCATTTTATCCGGCACCCAGGGCTCCACATCCCTGCCATAGGGTGTGATCGTCACAAACCAGCATTGTCGGAAATCCCTCAGTTCATCCAGCCGCGCCAGCATCGGCTCCGGGTTTTTCGTACAAAACATCAGACAGTCCACCACCGCCGGGTCCAGCCGGTACTTAATGACCTGCTGCGGATAAAACGGATTGCGGGTCATCACATAGCCTTCCTCGATCCTTTTATAAAACCAGCGGCTAAAATAAGCCGGAATATCGGTGCGGCTTCCGGTATTAATAATCATCTTCGTAAGAATCCTCGTACATGTCGCCATTGGACAGGATTTCCCGGCCGCTGATCCCCTTACGGATGCGCTCCTTCTCGATCAGCTCACTGAGCATATCCTTTACCTGACGGCTGTTCTTTATATTTTTAAGCGTCAGAACCGGGTCCGAATCATCCGTCGTTTTCATCACAACAGTGCCGGTACCACACAGCCGGTTTCCAAGGGAACGGACGAGGGAAATATCCAAAATCCGGTACAGGAGACATTCATGCTCCCTCTGGCTGATGAGCCCGTGCTGGCAGTATATCCTTCCGTTGGCAATACGGTATTTATCAAAGGTTATGGGAAACCATAGAATATGTCTCCGGTCCTTCCACAGGGTTGCCATACTATTATCATTATCCATCATATATGCCCCTTTCAAATCCATAGGTGAATTGCAATTTCGCATCGGCGCGATTCCTTAGTTGCGTAATACCTATTATAATTTGTCACCAATTTCCAAAGGAAATTGATGACCTGCTCGCGCATCAGCGCGATACCTATTATACTCTATGTTCCGCGTTTACGCTATTAAAGAATTTCTTAACAGTGGATAATCCTGTATCCATTGAGATGCAAATAGCTGCGGCTCCGACTGAACCATTTTTCCATTTACTTATCCTCTTTTATTTTCTCAGTATATCTACATTTGGGATAATTGCTGCAACCTATAAAAGAACCGTATTTTCCCTTCCTTGCAACTAAATTACCGCCACATCTTGGACACACATCAGACAACTCGGCTGTTTCCAGTGATACTTTACTGCTTTTTTCAATCTCCTGAAGCTTCGTTCTATCGTCATTAATCATTGATTCCAGATTTGAATATCTCTCTATATAGGAATTTCTATCTGTAATATTTCGAGCTAACATCCGCTCCCCCTGCTTTATCATATCCGATTTTGAGGATTTAGACTCTTTTGACTCATCATTCATTTTTTTGATTGTTTCCGACAAACGATCAGCACGGATAACTTGTGAGCGGATCTCTTTCGGAGCATAACGATCCTTCAATATGGTTTTAGGATTCGCCAATACAACAAGAGACTTATAAAATCTTTCATAATAGAGGCTCACACTGGCTTTTACGATAAAGGATGCATTTTCTTTTTTCAGATTTTTTAATACAGTTAAGTGCCGTTCATTTTGTGTAACCGGCGAATATATCCCTTCCTTCCACTTCTTATTTCCATAAGAAATGCTCCGTATAAAATTACCCTTGTTATCAATCTCAATATCGCCTACAAGGTTTTTACACTCTATTATAAAATTTATTTTAGGTGTAACAACAAAAAAGTCAATCTGTGCAGACAAATCTCCACATTCCAGATAAATATCTCTGAGCACTACCATATCCATGCCACTGTTTTTCAGTTCAAATATAATATTATCCTCACCCTTTATCCCCGCCTGAGTTATACAAATTTCTTTTTCAATGCGATCTTTTACCGCGGTTGACAAATGATCACACGAACTATAGAGGTCTCTAAGCTTTTGTAAATACTCTGTGGCAGCATCTTCCTCTTTCAAAATAATGGTTTCCGGTTTTGAAAATAAGCTCATTTCATAACACTCCTCAATATAATTATTTTTATTTTATCATGTACGTGCCAGATACAAATCTATCGTATCATATATATTAATCTTTCCGCCAACCGAATATAACCCCTCCACCATATCCACTTCAAAGGCTTTCCGCACAGGTTCCGGCAATGCCCTGTGGTCAGAATAGGTATTTAGCAAACCAATATAATCCTCCGCTGTAAGTACGCGTTTCCTGTGAAAAATCCTTACCTCCACGTCTTTAAAGCCATAGCCAGCGATCATATCAGCCCTTTTTGTGCCCTCCGATTCCGAAAATTCTACAACAGGTCTATTTGAGGAACGGTATTTTTCATATACCCTATGGTTGATAACATTTGTTTCGTCCTCAAACCGGTTGGGAAATGGATGATTCCAAAACAGAGCCAGGGTTCCTCCCTTAACAAGAATATCCTTCACTTTTAGATAGGCAATTTCCGGCGGAAGCCAGTGAAAAGCGGTTGCACTATATACGAGATCCATACTTTTATTTTGAATCGGTGTATCGATAAAATCCTGTGTGATTACACGGAATCTGCCATATGTACCATATTTTTCCCGTACATACTCCGCAAGATTCTCCCCCAATTCCACTGCTGTTACATCGCAACCTGTTTCTAAAATGGGTAAGGTAGCTTGTCCGGTTCCAATTCCAATCTCAAGGGCATGACTCTGAGATGTCAGACTGGAATAATTTATGATCTCGTCAAATAATTTCCGAGGGTATCCCGGTCTGTATGTATCATAATTTATTACATCTTCATCAAATAGAAGCCTCGTATCCACAGTATGAACCTCCGTTCTGTGTGTTTGTATTATAAAAGCAGAAAGTATTCAGCTTTGATCCGGTGTCCTGTACAATACTCGTAGCCAATTAGTATCTTTATTATAAAAGGAATTGCGCTTATTCGCAAGCGGCTTTCATATTTAGTGATGATTGAGCCGCCAGGCACAATCATGTACGTTTAGTTCCGAATCATGTACGGAAGCACTGGGATACCATTGTCCATGAGCGGCGGGTTTGTTTCAACCCCCGTGAATTACAACTCTAAAGCTGCTCTGGCGTCGAATGCTGTCGACGTGTATACATTGCATTTTTGCTCTTCATCAGTTAAAATAAATTTATTCAAAATCATTTTATTTCAAAAGACGCTTTCCGTCGTCTCATCCCCATCATCAACTGTATTTCAACAAAACATTCCATTTTGTAAAGTCTTGCCCACATCACATAATTTTGCTATACTTTAAGAAAGGAGCTTTTTATGGCAGCTACACCCAATTTACCCCAGGATTATCCAATCCCCAATGATACACCTTATTTTTTCACATTTAAAAACGACTACATATTTACTGAAGCCATGAAGGATACAAAGGTTCTCAAAGGTTTTCTAATGTGCCTCACTGGAATAGAGGAAGAAAGCATCAAAAACATTACCGTTCTGCCCCGGCACCTAAACAAAGATGACCCTGCCCAAAAGCTTGGAATCCTCGACTGCAAGCTGGAGCTGAATAATGACAGTATTATAAATATTGAGCTTCAGATTCTATGCTATCCTTACTGGGATTCCCGCTCACTGTTCTATATCAGCAAGATGCTTACAGATCAGTACCGCGAAGGCCCAAACGGTTATTCAAACATTAAGCGGTGCATACACGTATGTATTCTGGACTTTAATTACACGGATATTGAGGATGATTTCTACACAGTTTACAGATTAAGGGATGACGAATACGGTCTGATCTACACAAATCTACTGGAAATCCACGTCATCCAGCTAAAAAAAAGAGATGCGCCCGGTGTCCGGGATAAATATCCCAGGCTTCACCGGTGGACACAGTTGTTTTCGATCAAGACAAGAAAGGAGCTGGAATGTATGACAGAACAGGATGAATACATTAAGGCAGCGGCTCAGGCTATGGATGACCTAAATCTTGACAGGGATCATCGTGAAGCGGCCTTTTACCGTTTTATACAGCTCATGGATGAACAGACAATTCTCGCTGCACAGGAGGAAGCAAAAGAGGCTACTAAACGCGCACTGGAAGAAGCTGATAGTTACAAAGAAAAAGCTGCTATTTACAAAAAGGAAGCGGACAACTTTAAGAAGGAAGCCGACAACTTCAAGAGGGAGGCTGATAGTTTCAAGAAGGAAGCCGATAGTTTCAAGAAAGAGGCTGATAGTTTCAAGAAGGAAGCTACTGATTTAAAAGAAGAAAATAACAGTCTGAAAAAAAACTTTGAATCCGCCCAAACCCAGTTACGCTCCAATCTTATAATCGTACTGGAACAGAAATTCGGTGCTTTACCTGATGCTGCGCTTACTATTATTCACAGGGAAATAGACATGGTAAAATTGAATAACTGGCTTACACAGGCCATTTTTGCAAATTCAATGGTGGAATTTATTAATGGCGTACCTGAACTAACCTCCGCCATTTAAAACCTGCTGATCAGGAATGGCCGGAGTCGTGATGATGCTCCGACCCCGGCCAAATATTTTCTGCTGGCATGCACTGCAAAACCGCAGCCCTGCCACTATTTTGTCATGTTTTCCGATCAAATACGCGTCGCAAGTACTGCCATTCCTTCCTTTCCCGGCAGTACAACCCGCACCTCACCGCTGACGCCATAAGCGACTTCCTCACGTGTCATATCCCAGACATCAATAACTTCTACCTTATAATCCATATCCTGGGGTAAATTTACGATGGCGTTGCCCATGCACTGCCGCCCATAATACGTCAGATAAGCCTCCTGTCCGCATTGTGAGCTCACCACACGCATTCCGGCAGCCAGCGCCTCCAGCTTTTCCTGCGGCAGTTGTGCCAGGCACCGGCCCACATTTCCCAAATTCTCCCAGGCCACCGGATCATTTTTCCACGCTTCCACCATTTCCGGTGTAAAATCGAAAAAGGGATCAGGCACGGCTGTCAGCGGACCGGGCAGAGCCTCGACGATCCGTCGAAGAAATTCAATTCTTTTCGGACTTTTTCCATGAAGGGAACCACCTTTGGACCACCATAGAATTTCGTCGTCATTGGCGAAAGTCTCTCCATGTGTACAATATCCACCACCGGCCACTGCCGTCCATATTCTGTGGACAATTTCAAATCCTGATAAATTTCCCCAGGAATACATCAGGTCGCCTTCATAACCACATTCATCAAAAATAACCGGTTTGTTATACTTTTTCTTCAGACTCGGAACATCACCAACATTTCCGCCCTGAATACAACAGTGTGTCGTATGCGGGTCATCAAAATCCCAGTAAGTCATCCAGTTATGATTGCTCAAAAGATGGCCATAGGGATCGTTCTCACCGATAAACCGGGCAAAGTCATACCACCAGGAGCGTTCAAAATTCTCCATCAGATCATATTCATTGGCAAGACTCCACCATACATTCGGGAAGGCTGAGAGACGGCGCACAGCATAGTCCAGATAAACCATACATTCCTCTTTGGTGAGTTTAGAAAAGCCCCAGTGATCATATGGATGGAATAAAATCAAATCGCACTGGATTCCCAGCTTGTCCAGCCTTAAAATAGTATCTTCCAATAGTTCCCAATACTCAAAGCAGGGTTTATGGACATCAAAACGTCCGTCGTTTTTCTCAAATGCAAACAGCCGTGGTTCGTTATTGTTGTAATCATAATGCTTTGGGAACAGACACATGCGGACCTTATTAAATGGGGCCTGTGCCAATGTCCGCATGGTCTTTTCCATAAGCTCCGGTACCTGATGTAAAAGTGCATAGATCGTCGTTCCAAATGGATAATATTGGGTATTGTCCTCATATTTAAAATGTTCACCATCCACCTTTACCATACCGTGACTCGTAAAAGGAATACATTCCTCAGTTCCGCTGCCCTCCACTGCGCCATGAACATGCCACGTATAGCTGCCTGGTTTTGATGGATAATACCGTACTTTATAAATATTATTTCCTGCATAAAATCCCTTCACAGTTTTTGTCTCGTCACTACAGGTGAACTCTGCTTTCACATTTATACAAGCCTCAAAGTTTTCGGGCGCCTTGCCTTTAAATTCCAGCTCAAACATTTCGTATTGTTTCATCGTATTTACTCTCCTTCTCATTACAGTCATCGAAATCAGATCAACCTTTAACGCCGCCCAATGT
The DNA here is from genome assembly GCA_902363555.1 of Lachnospiraceae bacterium. Taxonomy (GTDB): domain Bacteria; phylum Bacillota; class Clostridia; order Lachnospirales; family Lachnospiraceae; genus Catenibacillus. Next base: position 269,997 of record CABJAM010000007.1, read on the forward strand.
GATCCCCTTGATAAAATACTTTTGGAAATATGGATAGATCAGCAAAATGGGAAGTATTCCCACAAAAGCAATGGCCATCCGTATCGTTGTTGACGGCAGGGAAATATTCAAGCCGGCCATTTTTGATGCGTTCTGCTGCAATAGCTGTATGTTTTCATTAATATTATTTAAAACCACCTGGATCGTATACAGACCGGAACCACCTCTGGGCGTCAGGTAATACAGTCCATTTTGCCAGTCGTTCCAGTAAGACAGGCCCGTCATCAGACCGATGGTGGCCACAATCGGTTTACTCAGTGGCATAACTACACCGATAAAGGTTTTAAACTCTCCGGCGCCATCCAGGTACGCCGCCTCGATCAGGCTGGGCGGTATACTTGACTTAAAATAATTTCTCACAAGGATCACATTAAAGGCTCCCATAAACAGCCCTGGGAAAATCAATGCCCAGATTGTATTTCTCATATGAAAAATATTCACATAAGAATAATAAGTTGCCACCAGCCCACCATTAAAAAGCATTGTAAATATCAGCATAAAGCCGAAAACCCTCATAGCCGGAATATGATCCTGGCACAGAGCATAGGCAAATAGTGTTGTGATGACGATACTTAATGCAGTTCCAACAGCGGTCACAATAATCGTCATTAAATATGCATGGCCAATCGTACTTTTCTCCAGCCATATATATTTATAAGCATCCAGACTCCATGCCTTTGGAAACAGGGAAAAGCCGTTGGTGGTGGCCCATGTATTATCCGTAAATGAGGCAATGATCATCAGTACAAAGGGAAAAAGTACTAATATCACGCCGAGGATACATACAAAGTGAGCAATAAATTGCGTTATCCGAAATTCTTTTGTTTTCATGGATACATCTCCCTTAAAATATGGCACTGCCGCGCTCGTATTTACGCACCACAGCGTTGGCCGAAACGACCAGTATAAATCCTACAATGGACTGGTAAAAGCTTGCCGCACTGGACATGGCATAATCATTATTCTGCATCAGAGCCTGATAAATATATACGTCCAGAGTCCGCGTTACCGGATAGAGCGGGCCACTGTTTCTGGGTAACTGATAAAACAGCCCGAAATCCGATCGGAATATACCGCCGATATTCAGAATGAACAGCGTAATAATTGTAGGCTTCAACAATGGCAAAGTGATTTTTGTAATCTGCTTCCATTTATTAGCTCCATCAATTTTTGCAGCTTCATAGTATTCCTGGCTGATACCTACAATGCTTGATAAATAAATGATCATACTATAGCCGGAAGCCTTCCATAGCTGTGAAAATACGATAATGAACGGCCAGTACTGCTTTTCCTGATACCAGCTTATGGCTTCCATACCCAGAGGCTTTAAAATACCGTTATTGAGCAGCCCGGTCTCACCGGACAGCAGCGCAAAAGCCAGATAGCTGACGATAACCCAGCTCATCAAAAATGGAAGTAACAGGATCGTCTGATAAAATTTCTTTGCTTTTTTGGCAACAATCTCATTGATTAATATAGCCAGAGCAATGGAAAATGCCGTTCCCAAAATAATAAATATGGCATTATAGCCAATGGTGTTCCGGGTGATCTGCCAGGCATCTCTCGTGGCAAATAAAAATTTAAAGTTATTCAGCCCGTTCCATGGACTCCTTATTATCCCTTCAGCGAAATTAATTTTTTTAAACGCAATAATGACGCCAAACATAGGAATGTAATTATTGATAATCAAATAGGCCAGACCAGGAAGAGCCATGATATAAAAGGGAAGGCGCCGTTTAAAACTTTTCTTTTTCATAAGTAACTCCTTTTTATTTGTCAGGGCTTAGATCACATCAATGTAACCTAAGCCCTGAAAGCGCGCTTTATTTGCTATTTTGACCGTCCCATTCACTTAACTGCCGCTGATTTTCCTGAATAACCTTTTTGATTCCGGCATCGTCCAATGCACGATTAAATTCCGGAAGAGCAGTCTTAGGATTTATGGCTCCGCAGCTAAAGCTGGTACCATACTGAGCGATAACAGCGGTTATGGCCGCAACCTCCGCAGAAACGCTTTCCGAGTTAAATATATAGCCAATAGCGGCGGATTTTCTGGATTCCGGAATGGATGCATTAAAATCCAACAGCCGCTTGTTCATATCAATCGGATTGGGAACCAAAAGCGGCCATTCCAGACGCGAACCATAGATGCCCAGCGGTTGATAATAAGGAAGCTTTGTCGTATCCTCTGAAAGGTATTTAATGGAAATGCCGTCCTCATTCGTCTCCAGCACTTCATAATCCTGCCCTTCAAGCCCCCATTGCAGCAGCCAGGCCGCCTCATTGTTCTCATAAATATAATTCAGGGCTTCCACAGCCTTGGCTGGATTTACCGAGGTTATAGGAATCTGCCAGGACACAGTGGGTGCAGGCGCTGTTATATATGCGGGTACAGTTTCAAGACACACCATATCATAGCCGGTGGTGGATTCCAGATCAAACACACCGTTGGGCGTCGTCCAACGGAAATACCCCAGATAATTACCGCTGGACATAAGCACAGAAACATCCTCGGTATTCATAGCTGCATCCTTTGATATGTAACCCTTCTGAGCCCAATTATACATCAGATTGGCATAATCTGCATATTCCTCTGACGTATACAGATTTTCCACCTTCAGATCGGTAAAGCTCCGGTTTAACATCATCACACCGGAAGCCGTTGTAGCGCCCAATGTATCGAACTCTTTATAAGCCCCCCAAAGCATGGCTTCTACCGTATTCAGACTGGTGGAAGGAATCTGGCAGAAAAAGCTGTCGCCCTCCCCCGCTTTGACTGTGGCAAAGATTTCTTCAATCTCTTCCATCGTATAGAGCTTACCCGGGTCCACCGTAATCCCATATTTATCCAGCAGATCCTTCCTGGCCACATAGCCAAAGGAATTACCATCCACATCCGTATTGGGAACCGCATAGAGTTTTCCCTGATAATAACAGCCCAGCAGTCTGGAACCGCATTTTTCTTTAATCGCGGCGCCGTAAGCATCCACATATTCGTCAATAGGTAAGATCAGGCCATTGGATATAAGCGACTGAATCCCGGTTCCCAGCTCAAAACAAATATCCAGTTGTTCTCCCGAGGAGACTGTTAAAGTCGTCTGATTGGCCAGATCGCTGACCTTTACTGGCTCCAGGGTCACATGGACACCGATATCCCGCTCCATCATTTCATTGAGAGCATCCTCCACAGCCTGAAAGCCGGTTCCTGTTGTTCCCGAAATCGATGGCCACTGCCAGATTATATTTACCAGCTCTCCCCCCGCATTGGATACTTCCGTGCATCCACTTCCATCCGTTCCGGCCACACCGGATGTGTCTTTTCCAGACGTGCCTTCTCCCGGACCTGCTGCCCCATTACCTCCGCCACAACTGGCCAATAATGATACAAGCATTGCCATACAAAGTATTAATGCCAGACCTTTCTTTTTCATCATTAAGTACCTCCCTTATGAATATTTTTTGCAGCCTTTGTTTGTGAGTTAATCATAATAAAAATATCCATTGGCCACAATTGTAATTTCAAACCAGAGGTATAGTAATTTCAAACCTGATATTACTTTTACGACTCAGCCTTGACTGTTTTCTTCCTGATATTTATAAGGTGTACAGCCATAAAACCGTTTGAACGTATTATGAAAATTGGAATAATAATTATAGCCCACCAGCCGGGCCACCTCCGTGGCTGATAGCTCGCCAAGGGATAACAATGCTGCCGCTTTTTTCATCCGCTCGTTAATAATAAACTGGGATACAGTCACTTCCTTCACCTGCTTAAATATACGGTTTAAATATACAGGATGGAAGAAAAATTTCTCCGCAATACTGTTTACAGAAAGCTCCGTATCTCCAAGATTATTTATAATGTTTGTACAAACCTCTGCTACGGTCTCCTCCGGCGTCATCTTATGGCTTCGCTCTTCATGTCTTTTACCCTGTTCCGAAAGCAGATGCCGCCCATATTCCAGATATGTTTCGTCACTCCGCCGCTGACGGATACGCTGCGCCACCTTGAAAACAGCCTTGCCAATATCCTCATATTTAGCAGGGATAAGTATATAATCCTGACAGCCCAGACTGATCGCCTCCTGTGCATACATGAAGTTCGCATGGCAGGTCAGGAAAATACATTCGATATCCTGCGCCTGTTCCCTTACCCATTTCAGTAAAGCCAGACCATTTTCACCTGGCATTTCAATATCACACAGCATAATATCGATATCATTTTCCTGAATCATCGTTTTCCCGGATTCAGCCTCGTAAGCCACAAAAACCTCATCAATTCCATATTCAGTCCACAAAATATCTCTTCTCATCACATCCGCTGTGCGTATTTCATCATTAACAATTAACAGATTCATCTTCCGCCTCCAAATTATATGGAATCACTACAGTAACCACAGTTCCCTCGCCAAGTCTTGAAGAAATTTCTATATCCGCATCATCACCATAAAAGTATTTCAGCCTGCGATAGGCATTGGCCATCCCCACATTGTTCCCGGAAAGCTCCGCTCTGCGCATATTTTCAATCACCTGTTCAAGCTGGGCGGCATCCATTCCCGGACCGTCATCCGCAATCTTAAAGATAACCTTCTGATTTTCATAGCGTCCTGTGATCTCGATATACGTCATAGCGCCAAGCGCCACCACATGCTTTATAATATTTTCCACAAAATTATGGAGCAGCAACGGCGGCAGACGCACGCAGGCGATTTCCGGATCGTAATCGATCGCATAGCTAATACTGTCCGGATAGCGCAGCTTGGCCATATTTATATACCCCTCAATCAGTTTCTCTTCACGGCCGAACAGTTCCAGATCCTTATTGCTCCTAAAAATATATCGAAAATATTCGGACAGGTAAAGCATGACATCCTGGATATGGCCCACATCCTTTTCCTGTGCCAAAGTAAAAATCAGGTTAAATGAGTTAATAAGAAAATGGGGCCGGATTTGAAGCTGTAGATTCTTCAGTAGAATTTTCTGTTTTTCCAGCTCCTTCTCGTAATTTTGTATTTTCAGATCCTTCAGCGAATCCGCCATCACATTGAAGGAATCATAGGCTTCCTGGTATTCCACTGAATTGGCTTTATCTAAAATACGAAAGTCCGGATTTCCGCCACGAAGCTGTTTATGCGCTTTATTTATCACCTTCAACGGGTTCAGCAAAAGCCAGGACAAGAGTATATAAAGAAAAGGTACAAGTATGAGTGCCAAAAAGGAAACCTTCTGCATAATGGAATAAACGCGAAAAACGGTGCCATTAAGCTCCATCCGGCTGATTTTTGCATGGAGATAAATCCCCGCTTTTTCAAATCCAGTGGAAACTGTCATATATGCCTTATCATTATCTGTAACCGGGCGGTCGGAAAAAAATACGTCCATGTCTTCATACTGAAAATCTTCGCGAAGCTTCTTGGCTGTACTCTCCAGTTCAATCCAGCCGCCAGATACGGTTTGATTCATCCGTGTACAAAATAAAAGCAGCGGATAGTCCGGACCGTCCTCGGATGCCGGTACCATTTTCATATGCCAGCCTAAAGGAACTTCTGTATTTAAAAGCCCAGATAAATACTTTTGTATACAATCCGTACTATGAATGGATGTATCCATATTCCAGGTAATCAGATCATCCATTTTTTCCATATAGAAAAACGCGCCCGACGTAGATTTGGATATCCCAACAGTATCCTTGAAATAGAAATAAAACTTATACTTGGACAGATTGTATTCATCCCCATCGCCCTGCTTTTGCATGGTGACCGCGTCAGCGTTGCTCTTTTGCATAATATAAAGCAGTGATACTACATTGTCCATCCGTTCCCTCATGTCCGTCAGGTAACTCTGCATTACATTTTCCACAGATACACGCGCCTGGTCCGTCACATTCTTCACAGCCATATTACTGAGGATTATTGTAAAAATATTAAATGGCAATATAACAATAAGCATAACCAAAATAACCTTGGTAGAAATGGAGTTTAGCAGGCGTGTCATCTTCCATCGCATACCCTTTATCCATTCAAGACATCTCTTCATAAGTACCCTCCCATAAAAACATTAAGTCCATTGATTCATTTCTAAATTATAATAGGTATTGCGCTGATGCGCAAGCAGGTCAAGGATTTCCTTCGTAAATCCTCGACAAGTTATAATAGGTATTGCGCTGATGCGCAAGCAGGTCAAGGATTTCCTTCGTAAATCCTCGACAAATTATAATAGGTATTGCGCTGATGCGCAAGCAGGTCAACAAAAATCCAAATATATGATGACTCCGCCTCCGGTTAATGCTAAAATAGATACAGGTGCAATCCGAATCATCCGGAGGGGTGTTTGAAACCGCACTGCAAACAGATCATAAACCATCAAGAAAGTGAATGAAAGCAATTATGAGCGATGAAATCATACTTATAGTAGATGATGAGCGGGAAATCGCCGACCTGCTGGAGGTCTATCTAAAAAATGAAAACTATCAGGTCCGCAAGTTTTACAATACCAGTGACGTCCTGGCCTGCGTGGACCGGGAGCCGGTGAGTCTGGCGCTGCTGGACGTGATGCTGCCGGAAATGGACGGCTTCACCCTGTGCCGGAAAATACGGGAGAAATATTTATTTCCCATCATCATGCTGACCGCAAAAAGCGGCGATATCGACAAGATCCAGGGCTTGTCGCTGGGCGCCGACGACTATATAACAAAGCCCTTTAATCCTTTGGAGGTCGTGGCACGGGTGAAAACCCAGCTACGCCGGTACAAGCAGTATAATAACGGCCAGGGGGAAAGCGCCCAGCCGGAGGACTACGACAGCCGGGGGCTGTATATTTGTCCGCACAACCATAAATGTACACTCAACGGCGAAGTCCTGGCGCTGACACCCATTGAATTTAACATTCTCTGGTATTTATGTAAAAACCATGGCCGGGTCGTCTCCGCCGAGGAGCTGTTTGAAACAGTGTGGGGCGAGGAATTTTTCGAGAGCAGCAATAATACGGTGATGGCCCATATTGCCCGGCTGCGGGAAAAGCTCCATGAGCCACCCAGAAAGCCCAAATTTATAAAAACGGTATGGGGGGTTGGGTATACCATTGAATAAGAAAAATAAAATTACGGATTCCAACCAGGAATATACAAAAAAGCTGGCATTTAAAACAACGATGCAATTTATAGCCGCCGCACTGATCTACGAAACAGTACTCCTCGTGCTTCTCGTCCTCATCGTAACGCTTATCGAATGGATACGCCTCCATTACACCGATGCTTTAAACTGGGTCAAGCCCATGCTTATTCCCATCGGCGTCGTGCTGTCGCTGGCCGGTGTGGGTGTGATCGCCTACCGTTTTTTCAAGAGGCCGCTGGAATATCTGGATCAGGTTGCCGGAGCTGCCCGTCAGCTTGCCCATCCTACGGAAGCCCCCATTTTCCTCCCCGAAAACCTCCGAAATATTGAGGCGGATTTAAATGAAGTCCGGATACAGACGCTGGAGAGCCGTAAAAATGCCAGCAAGACGGAGCAGCGCAAGGATGACCTGCTGGTCTATCTGGCCCACGACCTGAAAACGCCGCTCACAAGTGTGCTGGGGTATTTAAAGCTCATGGAAGATGAGCCGGACATTTCCCCGGAGCTTATTGCAAAGTATTCGGGCATTGCCCGGTCCAAGGCAGAACGGCTGGAGGAGCTGATCAACGAATTTTTTGAGATCACCCGTTTCAGCACAAGCAAGCTGTCTCTGGAGCTGGCGCCTACCAATCTGAGCCGGATGCTCATGCAGATCACCTATGAATTTCAGCCGGTTTTAGCTCAAAAAGAGCTTAAATGGGATCTGAACATCCCCGACAATGTTCTCATCCAGTGTGATCCGGATAAACTGGAGCGGGCAGTGGACAATCTCATACGCAATGCCGTGCATTACAGCTTTGAAAACTCGGCCATTGATTTTTCCCTTGAACCGGCCGCTGACAAAGTAATCATCCGTATTCAGAATAAAGGAAATACGATTCCACCGGAAAAGCTGGAGCGGATTTTTGAGCAGTTCTACCGCCTGGATGACGCCCGGAGCGCGGATACCGGCGGCGCAGGTCTGGGCCTTGCCATTGCCCGGGAGATCATCGAACTGCATCACGGAACGATCACCGCCGCCAGTGCGGATGAAACCATTACCTTTGAAATAAGTCTTCCGCTCAATTGTAAGAAAAACGTATGATTTCCATCATAGAAATAAGAGAAGTTCCCAAGCTTATACGCAAACATTTAACGCCCTGATGTGATATATTTTTTATATCATAACAGGGCGTTTTTTAGTCAAGAAAAATTGTCGCCTGTGCGGCCCATTTGTTTCGGTTTCCGGATAACCGCAAGCGTCTATTTTTCCTGTGCGCCCGGAAAGGACAGCTCTTATGAAAAAAATATCTCTTATGGGCAATAGCCGCTTTTTGGGCAATATGTTAATCATTATGCAGGGCCTTTTGCTTGTCCTGATTTCGATTTTCTTTATGAACAGACAGTACATGGAAGCCTGGCAGAATTTTCCCAATGAGCGTACGGCCATGACCGTATATTTAAAAAATGTTTCCAAAGATGACCAGCCCACTGTGGAACACTACCTGATGGATTCGGCAAATGAGCACCAGCTCTTTATCTCACGGCGGGATCTGGCTTTGAAAAATGACGGAACGCCCAGCGGTTATACCTTCGGCATCTGGGGTAGAGCGCCCGAAGACACCTGCCAGCTTACCTTCCTGAACCGGAAGGTCATTGACGCCAGACTGCTGACGCAGCTACTGACCTCTGAAAGTCCGGACAGCACCCTTGGCGTAGATACCGGAAGTATTCACAGCATCGCCGATCTGCCCGGTTTTCGCTTTTATGACCGTATCGTCATCAAAAAACTTCCGCAGCTCATCAGCGACAGCGGCGCGGTAAGCGGCACCTATACCATCCTTGGAACAGAAGAGGGCAAATCGGCGTTTATAGATGGATTGGCCGCCGTCAGCGGGCTGACCGTTTCCGAGCTAATGGAAAGCAGCGGCGGCGCCACGACGGACAGCAATTTTATGCGGGATATCCTCTTTATCTTTTTAGGCGCACAGATTTTTTTAAACCTGGTTTTCTTCCTTGTAGCTGCCGTTAAAAATCTTCCAAAGCAGGGAAAACTGGCGCTCCTTGGCTGGTCACGGATCGACTTTTCCAAAGCCATACTCGGACGATTTTTTACTGTGTCTTTTTTAGGGATTATTTTCTTTGTACCGGCCGGCTGGCTCCTGTCCGGATGGACGGCTTTTTCGCTGGCACTGCTTGGCAGCTTTTTTGCAGCCGGACTGGTCAATGTGGCACTGGTAGCCATCGAGCTTGCGGTGGCAGCCATTGTCATCCTGATGACCCGCGAGCTGGACGCCATCCGGGGCCGTATCCCGAAAAAGCCCCTGTATGTGCTTGGAATCACGGCTTACCTGCTCATCAGTGCCGGTATCGTCTTTTGCGGCGGCTATGTGGACCAGCCGCTGAACTATCTGTCGGAAAATGCGCGGCTGTCCGCCCAATGGCAGAGCGTTTCCCAATATCAGATACTGCGCAGTATCTCCGTCGGACAGGATGCCGACGCCTTTACCGGCCAGTCCAATGCGCTGGACCAGGACATGTACGACTGGTACAGCTCCATTGCCGGTGAAAATGGCGTTTATCTGATCCATACCAACTTTTATGGGGATGACCTTCTGCGTCAGTGGGCAGACAGCGGCATCTATTCCCGTACACCACAAAATGCGTTCTGGTACTACACCGTCTCCCCAAATTATCTGCCGAATCTGGACATCCAGTTGAGCATCGAGCTTCTTGAGGCGGCACAAAGCGGCGTCCGGCTCTATCTTCTGCCGGATACAATGGATCCCGCATCTCAGGATAACATGATGGCCTGGCTGCAGGAATCCACTTCAAGAGGCTTACGCCCCGGAGATATTCAAACTGCATTTACAAAGCAGCCCACATTTAAATTTGCCACCTATACGCCCCAAAAAGAGCTGTTCACATGGGCCACCGACACCGATGCTGCCATGACCGCCACAGCTCCGGTCATCTACGTAGCTACTCCGGAAAATATGCGGTATTTTGAAACTGAAAGCCTTAAAGCGTCCGGGCTTGAAAGCTATATTAAATTTGCAGATGCACAGACGATGGCTCAATATGTGCAGCCATCAACTCTCAACACGTATCACTTAACGGACAATGAGCTGATCTTTACAGCCGTCCAGAACTATATTGACGGCCTGCAAAAAGAAATCGGCCTTACACTGCTCTGGTTTGGCATGGTTTTTGTGGTGTTGATTCTTATACTGGCAGGCTTACTGCTGACCCTGGCTGCCATTTTCCGCATTGCCAATCAGGAAAAGATCAATGTCAAAAAATTTCTTGGCTTTAGTTTCTGGCAGCTCTACCGCACACCTGTGACGCTCCTGTTGACACTTATATTGCTGGAGCTGGGCATTATGGCAGCTCTGCGCTCCAAATTCGGCTTTTTGCTCATCGCCTTTGTTGCGTTGCTGCAATTGGTGATCTTTATAAGATATATGGCCCGAAGTGAGATTAAGCGGTTATTATCCGCATTTAAAGGAGAATGACTATGAATGCAGTTGAAGTTAGAAATGTAACAAAAAAATATGGTTCCAGGACAATTATAAATAAACTGAGCTTCACCGTGGGTGACGGCGAGCTGCTGGCCCTGATCGGCCCCTCCGGATGCGGCAAATCCACGTTGCTGAATATGATCGGCGTCCTGGAAACCATCGACGGCGGTGATATACGTATCTTCGGCCGGCGGCTGCCCGGCATTAACAGCCATCAGGCCACTTTGATGCGGCGGCACATGATCAATTACCTGTTCCAGTCCTTTGCTCTGATCAATGATCTGACCGTCAGCCAAAACCTGATGTTATCCATGCATTTTCAAAAGCTGAGTACCCGGGAAAAGCTTTCCCGCATGGAAAGCATACTGGATACGGTACATCTGCTGCCCTTAAAGGATGCGCCGGTAAATACCCTCTCCGGCGGCGAGCAGCAGCGCACTGCCCTGGCCCGGACACTGTTAAAACCCGGAAAGCTCATACTGGCGGATGAGCCTACCGGTTCCCTGGACGCCCATGCTGCGGATATTTCTTTCGGTCTGCTCCAAAATCTCTGCCGGCAGTACCATAAGACGGTGATCATGGTGACACACAGCCGTGAACTGGCCGGGCGGGCGGACCGGATCATCGATCTGCGCAAATTCCAGTGATATCCAATAATCCGGCCACGCCGCCATCGCATGCGATCCTTAAACCCCATACTTTCCGCAAATATCTGCCAGGCAGCATTTGTCGCAATAAGGCTTTGTGCGTGCCGTACAGACATCTCTTCCATGAAAAACAAGACGGTGGCAGAAATCACTGCCCTCCTGGGGCGGTATGATCTTCCAGAGAGCCATTTCCACCTTTTTCGGCTCCTTAATACTATCCACCAGGCCGATCCGGTTCACCAGCCGGATGCAGTGGGTATCTGTCACAATGGCCGGCTGTCCAAACACATCGCCCATGATCAGATTGGCGCTTTTTCTCCCTACACCGGGAAGCTTTAGCAGCTCATCAAAGGTCCTGGGCACCTTGCCGTCGTATTTCTCTTTTAAAATACGCATACAGGCGCTGATATCCCTGGCCTTACTCTTTCCCAGTCCACATGGACGCACAATTTCCTCGATGTCATCCACATCCGCAGCAGCCAGTGCGTCCACATCCGGATATTTGGCATAAAGATCCTCCACAACCACATTGACACGGGCATCCGTACACTGGGCCGCCAGCCGCACGCTGACCAGCAATTTCCAGGCTTCATCATAATCCAGAGTACACCCGGCCTCCGGGTACTCCTTTTTCAAACGCTCGATCACTTCCAGAGCTAATTCTTCTTTTGTCATAATAAGTTCCTTTCCAGTAACGTTTTCCATCCCATCACAAGCACACCGATGAGCACCACCGTATCTGCAACGATAATGATGGTCACATGCTGTACGAGCCCGGCTACAAAAAGCAGAGTGAACAATTCCACAGACAGGGCAATAAAGCAAAGATAATTGCTAATATAATCAGCCAGAACATCCCCAAAGGCAGTATTGACCCGAAGCTGCAGCCACCGCCAGATGAATGGCCGGATGAGGAACCGCAAAATTATACAGGCTAACGGATAAACCAGAATAAATCCTCGGTTCACAAGACTGCTGGCCTGCCCGTGGCTCCATTGCACCGGGATGCGCTCCGGAAGCTGCGGTAATGACAGCAGCGCCGCAAGCAGACACAAAACGGTGAGTATCCCCCACGTGAGGGTGCCGCCCCACAAATAAATAAAGCTTACCGAGTCGATTTTCAAAGCGCTCCTGTGCTGAGCCCAGTGGCCGGACAGATCCGGAACATAAGTCTCCACATCCAGTTTAGCAAAGCTGATATCCCTGCATTTAAGCATCTGCTCACAAAGACTGCGGGCATTTTCCATATCATCGATCTGTTTCGTCAAAATACTTTTCTGCTTTTTAACCACATTGTACAATGAACTTTCTCCGGCAATGATTTTGCGGATCTCCTCCAGCGATATATCCAGCGTCCTCAGATAAGCGATCTTTTTAATCGTGTCAACATCGTTTGAACTGTAATCACGATAGCCATTTTGAGGATTTCTTCCGGGGCTGATCAAATTTTCCTTTTCATAAAACCGTATATTCGACCGTGAAAGCCCGGTCTTTTCTTCAACTTCCTTTATCGTCATACAATACACCTTCTTTCTTTGTAAATTATAAGGTGTAAACAGGGTTTACAGTCAAGTATTTCTTCAAAATCTTACCTGCCTCTGTGCTTTTCTTTCTTTTTTTGCTGCCGGATTTCAAACTGCCGCTCTTTCTCCGCTTCCCGTTGTTCGCGGCTAAGCGTCCTGCGTTCCGTTTTCATCTGCTCAAGCTGCAATTTCAAAGCCTGCTGGGATTTTGTACCGATACCGCTGTGCTCCATCTGCTTATGTACTTCCCGCATGATCCGCTTGGGATTTTGCTTTGGCTCTTTTACAGCCACAGTCACCGAAGGACTAAATCGCAACTTATAGTAGCTTTGCAGTATTAAATTCTGCACCTCAAAATCTTTGGGCTCCGCTCCAAAGGTCACCTTGCAGACCGATAATTTTTCAGCCTCGATCCGCTCAAAAACGGCAACCCAAAAGGGCTCCTGAAAAATCACGTTCACAGTTACAAATACTTTGTTCATTTTGTTCCTCCTTAAAAGTTTGATACACAAAGAATGGACGACCCAAGGAGGGAGGGTTACTTATATTCTTACGAATACGGCCGGACTACCTACCGGCTCTGTATCACCTGCGGACTGTGAATATGCCCGGATTGTCTAAATAAAATATCGGGCGCGGTCCAAAAGGCTATACGTTGTGTTTTTATCTCTGCAATTAGATTTTATCACATAATACGAACTTTGCCAGCATAATCTTCATAATATTTGTCATCGGGTGCCATCTGTGATAAAATAAAAAGTAGTTATTTAATGCGACTTTGACAAATAATGCAAGCCACGGCTTTATTTGATATTCTGTTAGGAGACGATGGTATGGACTTTAATAAATCAGAAGATAACAATTTTAGAGGTAACATTTTAGTTTGCAAAGAAGATAATGTTATTGTTCAAAAATCTTACGGATATGCCGATTTACCGAATCGAATACCAAATGAATACGATACAAAGTTTGCCACAGCTTCTGCCGGAAAGGTATTCGTAGCGGTTGGAATATTGCAGCTTATAGAAAAAGGAATGCTAATGTTCCATGACAAAATAGGCGATATTTTTGACTTTGACTTGAAACAAATTGACCCCAATATAACAATCGAGCAATTACTAACACATACCTCCGGGATCCCTGATTATTTTGATGAAAATGTTATGACCGAGTATGAAGAGCTGTGGATAGATTTCCCCAACTATAAAATTCGTTCAAATAAAGATTTATTGCCGCTATTTATTAATAAACCCATGATGTTCCCTCGTGGCAGCAAATTTCAATACAACAACGCAGGATTTGTTGTTCTGGCAATGGTTATTGAAAAAATAGTCCAAAAACCGTTTGATGAATATTTAAAGCAAAATATATTTGAGCCTTGTAAAATGACAGATACTGGTTATTATGAACTTGACAGATTACCCGCTAAATGTGCAGTCAACTATATATTAGACCCCAAAAGAAATGAGTATCGTACCAATATTTTTAGCGTAGATGCCAAGGGAACAGGTGCCGGTGGTGCATTTACAACGACAAAGGATATTAAACTTTTTTGGTGTAATTTACTGGCAAATAAACTGCTTTCTCCCGAAATGACACTACAAATGATGCGCAACCAAAGTGGTGAATCAGAGTGTTACGGTTACGGCATATGGCTAAGTAAAAAAGATGATTATTTTATCCCGTACTTTCAGGGTAGTGACCCCGGTGTTAGTTTTATTTCTTGTTACGACATCAAAAGCAGATTGATGGTCACTTTACTTAGTAATTATGGGGATAATGTTTGGAAACTTTTAAATGATATTTTAAGCCATTACCAAAACGAGTGAGTATTTTCTATACTTCGTACATATTTCCCAAGGAGAATATCTATGAAAAACTTTACAAGAAAAAATCCTTTATTTGCCCTGTGCGGCCTAAACTGTGCCCTATGCTCCATGCACCTTGGCGGTTATTGCCCCGGCTGCGGCGGAGGAGACGGAAATCAGTCCTGTGCCATCGCCAGATGCAGTGTAACCCACGGCGTTGAATACTGCTCGCAATGTGGGGAATATCCATGTAAAAGCTATGATAAATTTGACGCCTACGATTCCTTTATCACACATCGAAGCCGTCACAGCAATCTGATGCAGGCGAAAGCTGTGGGATACGAAAATTATCTTCTGGAGCTTAATGAAAAATCCGTGATTTTAAATGAGCTTCTGCAAAAATATAATGATGGGCGGAGAAAAACATTTTACAGTGTCGCTGTAAATCTTCTCTCACTTGAAGAGCTCAGAAAAGTCATGGAACAGGTGACCCTTACGGAACATTTGGATATGATGACGAGCAAAGAAAAGGCCGCTGTTGCTGTCGGTTATTTTCAGGAGACTGCCGCCAAAAAAGGCATCGAATTGAAACTGTTTAAAAAGCCTAAAACGAAATAATAGTACCGAACAATTCCAAAATTAAGTACCTATCGCCATGAAGCGCTATAACAGCCAGTACCGCCGCCCTACGCTCCATTTTATGTATCCACACAGTTTTTCCGCCGCGATTTCAATGTCTCCACCACCTGCAGCGTTTTATTAAACCGCTTTATAATATATTCGATTCCCCATACCGCAAGTACAAGCACGATCCCCACGGCCAGCCATGTAATACGCTCCACCACCGCTGTCTGAGCATCCAGCAAAAACAGTGATGCATTTAACGCACAGATAGCATTGACGATCTGAGTATATTTATATTGGCTTGTAAAGAAGCTGAGATACCCGATGGAAAGTATAAATACCATGGCATACTGCGGCGGAATAAAGCGGACCATTATACCGGAAAAGACCGCAACACCCAGAACGGTCGCCATGGAACGGTATTTAATCCGCATTTTCGTATCCTCAAAGGTCACCTGAGTCAGCGACATGACCACGATACTGATCCACATAGGCCTTTTTAATCCAAACGCCATGCCGATGACCATGGCTGTGGAAATTCCCAACGCACAGCGGAAAATATATCCCGGCCGCTTTGCACAAAAACGGATCTGCTCCATTAAGGTCCGTCCATTCTTTCCAATGCCGTGGTGCTTCCACCGAAAAAGCAGCCATAAGGATACAAGGACGCCTCCGATAAACAATGACAATAACCGTATTGGCAGACGCTCTGCGGATACAGGATTCGCCTGACAAAATACAAAGCAAAGCAAAAAGCTGATCGATGTTTTCATTGCTATGGGCTCACTACTCAGTAAAAGAATGACAACGACGAACAGAAAATAAACGATAAATGCCACACCAATCGGGGCATACGCAAATTGTGAAACGATTCCCGCCAATGTATACAATACAATGATAATCCCACACATGGGCAGCGGCAAAATACCCACATCCATATCCGGCAGTGTCGTAAAACCAATATTCACAGCGACACCAGCCAACGTATTTTCCGGTCCGAAAATCATCTGGTAAACATAGGCAAAAACAACATTAAAGGCAAATTTGACTGCATTGGTCAAAATCAGAATCCCTTTCTTCCTGACAATCCGTCCAAACTTCATTTATAAAGACCTCCGATCAAAGCAAATAGAACTTGATTTTTTTCATTCTCCGTTATAGTATTAAAAACAGATATACCAAATCAATAAGCACTCTGTGGTCATTCCCCAACAGAATAATTACTGTATATAAAAGCAATCCGCACGAAGAAAGTAGTAATCCAAAGTTAATAGTAAACTTTTATTTACTATTAACTTTAGACCATTATTGGCCAAATGTCAATTGGCATATAGGAGGATTTTTTCATGGAAACAAATCAATTTATAGAAAATCTGTTAACAGTGCTGCCTTACTGGCAGTATAAATTTGTCAAGCCACTGCGTCAGGCACTGAAAGATGAAATGGGGTTGGAATCCTACTATGCGCTTCAAACCTTAAATCAGTTTGGCTCTATGGCGATGACGGAGCTGGCACAGCGGTTAAAAATCACCAAGCAGCAGGCAAGCAAAATGATCGACAGCCTTTGTACCCATGAGCTCGTCCGCAGGATTCCCGACCACATGGACCGGCGCTACATCTATATCGAGATCACTCCGACGGGGCAGGCCGCCCTCTACCGGATTTTCAGCGAGGACAGTCATTTTTATGAAAAGCTGGAAAAAAGGATTGGGAAAAAGGATATGGAGGATTTATCACAGGCCATTGAAACACTGCTTCGGGTACTGCCAAAGCTGGACTAAAAAACGGCCCGCCGCATTCGCGGCAGGCCGTTCACATATACACAGTAAACGGACATGATTGTGCCTGGCGGCCCAATCATCACTATACATGAAAGCCGATTGCTCCGTGCTCCGCACTCCCGCAATCGCCCCAAAAGTATTCGGACTTTATGCTGCCTACGGCAGCCCGTCCTCATACTTTTGGGGTCATCAAATGTGTACATAGAAAGCTTGCTTCCCCAACTATGCCCCCACTTGATGACTTTCAAAGTAAAATTATTTCTTAGCAGCTTTGTAAGCCTTGATAGCTTCTGTAAGCTTTGGAACGATCACATTCAGATCGCCAACAAGACCATAATCAGCCACATCAAAAATCGGAGCTGTTTCATCCTTGTTTACAGCAACGATCACGTCAGATTCTTCCATACCAGCCACATGCTGGATAGCGCCGGAAATACCGATAGCGAAATAAATCTGAGGACGAACCGTCTTACCTGTCTGGCCAACCTGAAGATCCTTCGGCATCCAGCCATTATCAACAACAGCACGGGAGCAGCTCACTTCGCCACCCACAGCAGCAGCCAGGTCTTCAAGAATCTTGAAGTTTTCAGGGCTGCCAACGCCACGGCCGCCGGATACAAGGATCTTGGCATCCATAATATCCACAACATCATTGACAGCCTTAACGATATCAAGAATCTCAACATAGTTGTTGTTCGGTGTAAAGCCAGGGTTAAATTCGATAATCTCAGCCTTTGCATCAGCAATAGGAGCGATCTTCTGCATAACGCCAGGACGAACAGTAGCCATCTGAGGACGGTTGTCCGGGCAGGCGATGGTAGCGATCGTGTTACCACCAAATGCAGGACGGGTCATCAGAAGCTGATTGTGCTTCTGTTCCTGGTTCGGCATAGGATTTAACGGGAAATCACCGATTTCAAGCACTGTACAGTCTGCTGTCAGACCAGTAGCCACACGAGCGGAAACTCTTGGGCCTAAGTCACGGCCGATGGCCGTAGCGCCTACAAGCATGATCTCAGGCTTAAATTCATTGATGACAGAAGCAAGCGCATGAGTATAAGGCTCTGTTCTGTATTCCTTTAATTCAGGGTCATCTACAACGATAACTCTGTCAGCACCGTACTCAGCCAACGCTCCGCAAAGATTCTTCACATCAGAACCTACCAGCACTGCTGTAACATCTGTGTTTAAGTCTTTTGCAAGATCTCTGGCTTTACCAAGTAATTCAAATGAAATTCCGGTTAATACGTTATCTACCTGCTGAGCGTAGATATATACGCCTTTGTATTCTTCTAAATTCATTTTATTCACCACTTTTCCTTCTTAATTAAATGATATGTTTCTCATCAAATTTGCCCATCAGATATGCAACTGCTTCATCCGGATCAAGAGTTACTTTTTCTCCGGCACCCTTCTTTACCTTATCGGATGCTTTTGCAATCTTTGTGGGAGAACCTTTCAGACCGATATTGGCATCATCCAGTTCAGTCAGATCGGCGCGGCCCCATACGGTCACTTCTTTTTCAAATGCATCAAAGATTCCGCCAGGAGTCATATAACGAGGATCATTTAATTCAGCAAGAGCTGTGATCAGGCAGGGCATTTTAGCCTTTAATACATGATATCTGTCTTCAAATTGACGCTGTACGATAACGTAATCGCCTTCGATCTTAATATCCTGAGCATAGGAAATGACAGGAATATTCAGATGTTCGGAAATCTGAGGACCTACCTGAGCGGTATCGCCATCGATTGCCTGACGGCCGGTGATGATCAGGTCGTATTCAAGATTTTTAATAGCAGCGGCAACGGTTGAGGAGGTTGCCCATGTATCCGCACCGGCAAGTGCACGGTCAGTCACGAGAACAGCCTTATCTGCGCCCATAGCCATAGCTTCGCGGAGCATTTCATCAGCCTTTGGAAGACCCATGGTAACTACAGTAACCTCTGCGCCATACTGATCTTTGATTCTCAGAGCAGCCTCAAGTCCGGCTTTGTCATCCGGGTTCATAATAGACATCATAGCAGCTCTGTTAAGTGTACCATCCGGATTAAACTGTACTCCGCCTTTAGTATCTGGTACCTGTTTTATACAAACAACGATTTTCACGATTCGTACCTCCTATTTCAATAAGTTTCCAGAAATGACCATACGCTGAACTTCACTTGTTCCTTCGTAGATCTCTGTAATCTTAGCATCTCTCATCATACGTTCCACATCATATTCTCTGATGTAACCGTAACCACCATGTAACTGAACAGCCTTTGTTGTCACTTCCATAGCAACCTCGGCTGCATATAATTTTGCCTGAGCAGCTTCCACACTGTATACCTTCTGTGTCGCTTTAGCCATGGCTGCTCTGTAAACAAGATTCTTAGCAGCTTCAACCTTTGTGGCCATATCAGCTAACTGGAACTGTGTATTCTGGAACTGAGAAATAGAACGGCCAAACTGTTTTCTTTCTTTGACATATTTAACTGTGGCTTCAAGAGCGCCCTCTGCAAGGCCAAGAGCCTGAGCAGCGATACCGATACGGCCGCCATCCAGTGTATGCATGGCAATACCAAAGCCTTTGCCCTTTGCGCCAAGGATGTTATCTTTAGGAATACGGCAGTCTGTGAAGATTAATTCGTATGTAGAAGAACCACGGATACCCATCTTCTTCTCTTTTGTACCGAAGGTGAAGCCCGGTGTGTCTTTTTCTACGATAAATGCAGAAATTTCTTTGGACTTTCTGCCACGTTTTTCAATAACACCTGTAACGGCGATAACGATGTAAACATTGGCTTCCTTACCATTTGTGATAAAGCACTTGGAGCCATTGATCACCCACTCGTCACCATCTAAAACGGCTTTTGTCTGCTGACCCTGAGCATCTGTACCTGCGCCGGGCTCTGTCAGACCGAAAGCACCTAACCATTCACCTGAAGCAAGCTTTGGAATGTATTTTTCTTTCTGAGCCGGTGTACCATAGGTTAAGATCGGGTCGATGCAAAGGGATGTATGTGCGGATACGATAACAGATGTTGTACCACAAACCTTTGCCAGCTCCTCAACACACATCGTGTAGGTTAAAGGATCACAGCCCTGTCCGCCGTATTCCTTCGGAACAGGAATACCGAGGAAGCCATATTTAGCCATTTTATCTACGGTTGCTCTTGGGAAAACTTCGGTTTCGTCGGTTTCCTGAGCAAGCGGTTTAACTTCTTTTTCGGCAAAATCTCTGAAGAGATTTCTGGCCATCTCATGTTTCTTATCTAATGCGAAATCCATTTATTCTTCCTCCATATAAACTCTATTTAGAATATGTAACAATTCAGAAGGGCCGAACTGTTACTCGCATATAGCCTCCGGCAATTCACACGCCGACATACAGCCGAGTGTGGAATAGACCACATCGGCTGCACGTCATTGTATTCATAAAACAGGGGATGCCCCGTTTTGCACTTAAAGGCTAAAGTTCCCACTTAAGGGCTTATTTTGTGTAATCGTAGAAGCCGATGCCAGTCTTACGGCCAAGCTTGCCGCCGCGGACCATCTGTCTTAACAGACGGGCTGCTCTGTATTTGGAATCGCATGTTTCAGCATAGAATACGTCCATGATATGTAAGCATGTATCCAGACCGATCAGGTCGCCTAAAGCTAAGGGGCCCATCGGATGGTTGCATCCAAGTCTCATGGCTTTATCAATATCCTCTACGTTTGCAAGGCCTTCTTCAAGAACCATAACAGCTTCGTTGATCATCGGGATAAGGATTCTGTTTACAACAAAGCCCGGGCCTTCTTTAACTTCGATAGGATCTTTGCCGATTTCTGCGGAAAGATCATATACAGTCTTGAAGGTCTCATCGGATGTATGCAGACCGCGGATAACCTCAACAAGCTTCATAACAGTTGCAGGATTGAAGAAGTGCATACCGATGAATTTGTCAGCTCTGCTTGTAGCAGCGGCGATCTGTGTGATGGAAATGGAGGATGTATTTGTTGCGAAAATACACTCCGGTTTGCAGATGCCATCAAGCTCTTTGAACAGGTTTTTCTTGATCTCAACGTTTTCTACGATAGCTTCCAGAACAAGATCAGCGTCAGCAGCAGGTGTCAGCTCTGTTGTAGTGGAAACCTTGTCAAGGATGGCAGCTTTGCCGGCTTCGTCCATTTTTCCTTTGGCAACGAGCTTGTCCAGGCCTTTTGTTAATTTAGTCATGGCCTTTTCAAGGATTTCATCGGTCATATCTCTGAATACAACCTGAATGCCTGCTTTTGCCATAACCTGTCCGATATCCAGACCCATCTGTCCGGCGCCAACGATAAATACTTTGTTTAACATAATAATTTACCTCCTGAAATTCTATTATTTATTGATAAAGTTTTTCTCTTTACGTTTTTCAAGAAATGCGGTCATGCCTTCCACCTGATCGTGGGATTCAAAGCAATCGCCAAAAAGCTTTTCTTCGATGACAATGGCTTCATCCATGCCAACCTGAAGACCGTCATTAATGGCTTTCTTGCAGTTGCGCACAGCAATAGGCGCGTTCTTTGCAATACCTGCGGCCATCTTTTCAGCAGCTGGCATCAGCTCTTCCTGTGTATATACAGCATTCACAAGGCCGATTCTGTAAGCTTCGTCCGCTTTGATATT
Source organism: Lachnospiraceae bacterium (assembly GCA_902363555.1). GTDB lineage: Bacteria > Bacillota > Clostridia > Lachnospirales > Lachnospiraceae > Catenibacillus. The sequence continues at coordinate 291,671 of CABJAM010000007.1, forward strand.
TCTTGCTGTATAGATGAGCTGTTTTGCCATGCCCGGAGATACGAGACGTGCAAGTCTTTGTGTACCGCCAAAGCCTGGTGTGATACCAAGACCTACTTCCGGCTGGCCAAACTGTGCATTATCGGAGCAGATGCGGATATCGCAGCTCATGGCGATCTCACAGCCGCCGCCCAGTGCAAAACCGTTGATTGCTGCAATTACAGGAATAGGGAAGGTTTCGATACGTCTGAAAAGGTCATTACCTTTCTTTCCGAAAGCTTCTCCTTCTGCTTTTGTTAATTTGCTCATCTCTGCAATATCAGCTCCGGCCACAAAGGACTTAGCTCCTGCGCCGGTGAGGATCAGGCAGCGGATCTCGTCAAGATCCACAGCATCCAGAGCAGCGTTTAAATCTTCGAGAACTTCAGAGTTTAATGCGTTTAATGCTTTTTCGCGGCTGATGGTCAGAATACCAACGTTGCCTTTGACTTCGTATAAAACATTTGACATTTTTTTAACTTCCTCTCTTTCTGAATTTTACTCTACAATCTATTTTACAATATTAGTTGCCATAAGTAAATATAAATCATGCAAAATAATTGGTCGTTTTTTCGGTAAAATTCAGTGGTTTTGATAAAAATGTCCGTTAAGTAATTATCAAACATCCGTTGCTTCGTGCACCCGGCTACGCTTCGCTACGCCGGGTCGCGGCAGTCGTCGCAAGAGTGAGCAAGCTCCCTCTTGTGACTCGTTGCTTCGCGCAACTAACCGGGAATTTTGTAATACAAAATTCCCGGTTACGTTTAATTGTCCTTATTCGACTTCTTCATATAATAAATCATCCTTTGTGCGGGCACCTTCTTTTAAATACGTGCCCATTTCGTCACAAACCGGACATTTACCAAAGTCATCGCCAAATTCAGCAATTAAATCGGTGGCATATTTAAACAGCTTACCGCACTCTGGACATTTATAATAGAAGTAAAGCGCGCCCCAGCTCATAACCCGGCCTTATTTCAAGCCAAGGATCTGGCGGGCTTCATCAGGAGTTGCAGCCTGTCTGCCGAACAGCTCGATGGCCTGTTTTGCTCTGGTTACGAACTGAACGTTATTTTCAGCCAACTGGCCTTTGGCAAACATAACATTATCCTCCATACCAACACGGATATGGCCGCCCATGGCGATGGCGGCGTACATGATCTCCATAGCGCTGTGGCCAACACCAAAGCAGGACCATGTGGAGCCCGGGCAAAGGGATTCCATCGTTTCCTTCATAAATACAAGATTCTTAACGGAGCCTGGGATACCATTGGCGCAGCCCATGCAGAACTGGAAGTGGAGAGGTGTCTTTAAAATACCTTTCTTCACATAGTAAGCGGCATTGGCGATCATACCCGGGTCAAAAGCCTCGATCTCAGGCTTAACACCCAGCTCAAGCATATTCTTGCCAAGCTCTTCAAGGAAAGCCGGGGAATTGAGGAATAAACCGCTGTTTAACCAGTTCATGGAACCGCAGTCATAGGAAGCCATCTCCGGCTTTAAGTCAAATAAATGGGCCTGACGTGTCTCATCGGTAGCATAGAGGTCACCGGAGGTGGTCAGATTTAATACAACATCACAATCCTTATGTGCACGGATCAATTCAACCGTTTCTTTGAATTTTTCCTTGTTCATCGTTCCGTTGCCTTCGTCGTCACGCATATGCAGGTGAGCTACGGCAGCACCGGCTTTCCAGCAGGCATAAACATCCTCTGCGATTTCAGCAGGAGTCATGGGAACTGCCGGGTTATTTTCTTTTTTCGGCCATGCACCTGTCGGTGCTACGGTAATAATTGTTTTATTTTTTAAAGCTTTATTATCCATTTCAATCATCTCCAATATTCTTTTTTAAATCCGATAAATCCAGACAGGGAATATTCCTTGCCTGGATTTAATCATTTACTGTTTTTCGCTCCACAGACAGCCTGTCTGATCACCGATTTTTAAAACCAAACGGTAATCTTATCTGTTCTGAACACCTGTGCCGCAGTACAGATAAGTTCTGTCTGGAACATCATTCATATCATCTTCGTCGATTTCTGCAACGCAGCGGGCCATAGAGCCGTCGCCCATGTACCATCTTAATGGGAAGCAGTAGAATCTGAAGCGTTTTCCTTTAACTTTTTCCAGGTCACCGCCAAGGTTTTCTACACCTACAATACCATGGCCGAGCATGGTCTTATGGCAGGGCTCCCAGGTTCCCCAGCATCCGATGTCTTCAAGAGCGCCGAACTTCTTATCGTAAGCTTCTTTGCCGTGAATGCGGATATATTCTTCTTTATCAAATTCAGCGTAAGCCTCCTCGCCGAACTGCTCTTTGTATTCCTCAGTGATCGGTCTGCCGGATGCGCCAAGAAGGTTCATTCTGGTCATACCGTTATTACCCATAGCGGTGTGCAGAGGATGATCCAGAGCCTGCATATCCATAGCTACGCATTTTACTTTGTGATCAACAAACCACTGACCGGCTTCTACGCCAGTACCGCAGGAATAATGATAGTATTCCTTGGAATCGTCAAATTTAAGGTGCATACCTGTATCAAGGCAGATAACCATACCTTCAAGTTCACCGGAATCCGGATCAATGCCGGCGCGGCGGCAGGCGTCATCCAGATGCTTGCCTGTAATAAGGCCCCAGCGCTCTACCTGGACATCAAGGCAGACAGCGTCGCCAGTGTAAGCATCTACAGGCATTTCATGGGTATAACGTGCTCTCATGCCGTCAAATTCTTTTTCCATAACGTGACGTGGAGCGTCGCAGTGTGTACCGGTATGCATGGTGCAGCCGATGTACTGTGTTAAAACGCCGCCTTTAGCCATCGTGTGCTTGCTGTCGATAACTGGCTTGTCAAAATATGGCCAGCGGGGGATCTCTGCGCTGAACGGATGTGTTAAATCAACAAAAACTTTCTTTCCCATTGTACTATTACCTCCATAAATGGTGTGTGACTTATTTGTTATAAAGCATTTTGATGAGATATTCATTTAAACCGCCGTTGATCTGGGCGATCTCCTCATCGGTATATTTCATAAAGCCTTCATGGACGCCGTCCACAGCTTCCGCACGGAAGCCATTCTTGCCCTCGTCAAGCATTTCCTTTAACAGAGGTGAAGCGTCATGGCGGTCTTCAAGATCTTTTAAAACATAACTGTGGATATTATATGTAAGCTGTGTGCTGACCATATCGGAATTTACCAGTGGCGGCAAATACGGAAGTCTTAAGCCGAAGCTGTATTTACAGGCCTCGTCCACAGTTTTGGCATCGGCGATCCCACGTTCAACGATGGAAATAGCTTCACGCCATAAGGCATGCTGCATACGATTGGCAATAAATCCGGGTACATCTTTTTTACAGAGCACCGGCTTTTTACCGGCCTTCGTCAGGATATCCATCACTGTATCTGCAACGGCATCGGAAGTTTCCGGTGTCTTAACCACTTCAACCAGCGGAATAAGAAATGCCGGGTTCCAGAAATGAGTACCGCACAGTCTTTCTTTATGCTTACACTTTGCGGAAATCTCTGTGGGGCTCATAACGGATGTATTTGTACAGAAGATCGTATCCTCGGCAACGACCTCTTCCAACTGTGCGAACAGGTTCTGCTTCATCTCCATATCTTCCAGGACACACTCCACAACAAGCTGGGCATTCTTCACGCCCTCGCTGTGCATATCCTGAGTGAAGCTGATCTTGGATACGATAGCATCCACATCGGCTTCTGTTACAATCCCTTTTTCAACGAGCAGCTTCATATTATTGCGGACCTTTGCTTCAACATCCACCGGGAATACATCGTATACTGTAACCTCGGCGCCGTCCATAGCCGCAAGTATCTGGGCAATCGCACTGCCCATCATACCGCCGCCGCATACTAAGAATTTCTTAATATCGCTCATTTTATTATCTCCCTAAGTTTAGTTACCGTTTTACCCGGTGTGGCCTCTCAACGATTTTAGCAGGTCAGGTAACCGCCGCTGCAATCGTAGTTTCCGCCGGTCATATACTTGGAAGCTTCGGAGGAAAGGAATAAAGCAAATCCTACGAAATCATCCGGCTCAGCCAGACGGCCGATCGGCTCACGTTTCAGGAAGTTCTGGTAAACTGCGGATTCCGGATCAAACATCCACTCGGTCAGCTCGCTGCGGAATACTGTCGGGCAGATGGAGTTTACATTGATGCCATATTTTGCAGTCAGGTCGCAGGCCATACTGGAAACCATCAGATCTGCGCCGCCCTTGGATGTACAGTAGCCTGTGTAGCCGGCCATACCGCGTTTGGAACGCTGAGATGTAACAACAACCATCTTGCCGCCCTTACCCTGATCAACCATCTGCTGTGCAACATATTTGCAGACAACATAAACAGACTTGCAGTCTGCATCCATGATATACTGCCAGTCAGCTACGGACTGATCCAGAATGTTCTGAGGCTTATTGTAACCATGGCATACAGCCAGGATATTGATTTCGCCATATTTAGCAACGGCTGCTTTAATAAGAGCGTCAACGTCTTCTTCCTTTGCAGGATCAGCTACGCCATAAGCGCACTCAATGCCTTCAGCCTTGCACTCTTCTTCAAGAGCTTTTAATTTAGCTTCGTTACGGCCGGTCATAAAAACCTTTGCTCCGGCATAGCCGTAAGCTTTTGCCAATACGCTGCCAAGAGCGCCTGTTGCGCCTGTAACAAGAGCAACCTTTCCTTCAACGGAAAACATATTATTCACAAAATCTTTATTTACTGGAACCATTTTAAGTTTCCTCCTTAGATTAATCTTCCAATGTTAAAACGGATTTTTGGGTCAGGTAAATGATCATTCCGGATAGTTGATGATAACGAGCATTCTTGCAGGAAGGTTGCTCTTATTCTCAAGATAACGGCCTTCGTTTGGAGGGAAGGAGATGGATTCGTTTGCATGGATCACATATTCTTTGCCGTCTTTATCTGTAACAGTCATTTCGCCTTCAAGGACATAGTAAACTTTTTCCAGTGGGTTATCTTCGTAAGCGTAATCAGCGCCGCCGCCTGGTAAAAATTCGCTCATGCCCATCCAGAATTTGGAAGCGCCTGTTTCATCTTTTCCATGATAGCGCATGCATACACAGCCATGATGGCCCGGTGCATTATAAGTAGATAAATCTGCAAGTGTTCTCTTAACCATTTTGATTACCCCTTTTCTTCATTGAGCAGATATCCGGTCATACATAATAAATGTTTCCCGGCCGGACAGCGCCGCATTTTATTGAATGTTTATAAAGTTTTAATGCTTCCTTCAGAGCGTCCGTCATAATTCACAAACGCGAAGGTGTAATTCGCCTTCAAAAGAAGCATAAATAACAGCAGTAAATTTTGTGATAAAATTAACATCTACATTTACCGTGTTTTTATTATATAACATTACAATCTTTTATGCAATAATTACAATAAAGTTAGGTGGTTACTTTTTAGTTACTGTCGATTGTTTCTGTTGTTGTTATTTACTAAGGCAAAAATATATTATATAATGAAGACAACGATTTGTACGAAACGATGAAATAACAAAAAAACAAATCCTGGAGGTTATCGAATGGACTATATCAACCCTTATTTGTATGGAATGCGCTGCATTTCCGGTAAATGGAAAACCACGATCCTGCATCACATCTATACCTATGGCAGTATCCGTTTTAATGAGACGAAAAAGACATTGCCCATCAGCGAAAAAGTACTCAGCCAGCAGTTAAAAGAGCTGGAGCGTGACGGCCTTGTGCGCCGCATCCAGCATCAGGTCATGCCCTTGAAAGTCGAATATGTCCTCACCCCCATTGGGGAGGAGCTGATTCCCGCATTGGACCTCATTTATATATGGAGCATCAAGCGTATGCACGAGCGCGGCGTTCCCATCGATCCGGACGCGTTTGTTGTCCATCAGGCTCCCCGCTATGCCAATGAACTGGGCGACATTATGACTGAAAACGGATTCCCTCCAAAAACCCAGGAATGAACCGTCGTTGCTTCGCACATCCCGGCTGACGCCGGGTCGCGGCAGCCGCCGCAAAGGCGAGCAAGCTCCCCTTTGTGGCTCGTTGCTTCGCGCAAAATCATGGGGCTGTCACTCTGAACCGTGATAGCCCCATAATTTTGCAATATTTTTATGCTCCGAAAATCTCCTCCGCGATCTGTTTCCCGGTCGCAGTGCCTGCGATTCCGCCCTCGGCAGTCTCCTTCAGTGACGATGGCAGCGCTTTTCCCACCTTGTACATGGCTTCCACCACCTCATCCGCAGGGATCAGGCATGGAGCACCGCTGAGCGCGATATCCGCGCTGGTCAGCGCGTTGACCGTCTGCGACGCATTGCGCAGAGCACAGGGGAGCTGCACAAGGCCTGCCACCGGATCACATACCAGACCCATACAGTTCATAAGCGCAAAGCCACAGGCATTGCTCACCATCGTATTGGTTCCGCCGCACATATGCACCGCCGCCGCAGCCGCCATAGCCGCCGCCACGCCGCACTCCGCCTGACAGCCCCCTTCGGCTCCGGCCACTGTGGCGTTTTTCATCACCACCGCACCGATTCCGGATGCCGTCAGCATACCCTGATAAACGATTTTATCTTCAAACAGATAGCGGTTGCGCACTGCAATGAGTACCGACGGCAATATGCCGCAGGAGCCCGCCGTAGGCGCAGCGCAGATTTTTCCCATGGACGCATTGATCTCACAACAGGAAAGGGCCAGCGCCATAGCCTCATTCATAAACTCACCGCAAATGCCACCCTTCTCCTTTGTATATTTGTACTGGGTATTCGCGCTGCCTTTGATCAGATTGCCTACAGTATCATAAGGCTTATCTAGCGCACGGCTCGCCGACGCCTCCATAACTTCAAAACGCCGCTTTAATTCTTTATAAATATCGGACTCCGATTTGCCGGAAACGAGCATCTCATTTTCCAGCACAATTTCCCAGAGGGCTGTTCCTCTCTCATCCGCTTGTTTACATAAATCACTAATTGAATTATACATGCTTTAATCTCCCATATTTCCGGATTCTGTTACGGCCTAATTCCATGAAGCGAATACGTATCACTCCGGCTTGTCCACCGCCCGCACTTCGATCACGTCTGCGATGGCCTCGATGGCCCGGACCACCTTATCGCTGATCTTATCGTCCGTTTCAATGATACAAAAAGCCACATCGCCCCGGGAACGCCGGTTCAGCTTCATCACAGCGATATTCACATCCGCCTCGGACAAAATACCGGAAATCTTGCTGATGACACCCTTGTGGTCATAGTGGCTGATCAGCAGCGTGGCTGCCTGGGCATTAAATTCGGTGACAAATTCATTCACTCTGCAAATAACGATCTGCCCGCCGCCAATGGAGGATCCCACGATATTGTGAATCGTACCATCCTGGCAATAAAAGGTGATCAGCACCGAATTTTCATGGGCATTTTCCAACTCAAGCTCATAAAATGTATACTCTAACGGACGCGTCGCCGCCAGCTCAAAGGCGCGGGAGAGCCGCTCATCATCCTCATGGATGCCCAAAACTCCCGCCAGCAGCGCCCGGTCCGTGCCGTGCCCTTTATACGTATGGGCAAAGGAGCCATGCAGACCAAAGGTGACTTTATCAAAAGGCTTTCCCACGATCAATGCCGCTACCCGCGCCAGCCGTGCCGCGCCAGCCGTATGTGAGCTGGATGGTCCGATCATCACAGGACCCAACACATCAAAAATACTGATATCCATAAAAACCTCCATTTACAGCGCTGCCGTACGCATATATTCCCAAAACAGCCGCCTAAAATGAGAACGCCCGAGGCGGCTCATTTTAGGCGGCTCATAAAAATCCATCCGGCGCCGCCGTTCTATAATTTGTCACGGATTTCCAGAGGAAATCGTTGACCTGCTTGCGCATCAGCGCAATTTCTAATATATAGTATTACAAAAAACTGTCTAAACTATTACTTTATTTTTCCACCGCCACTGTGCGGCTTAATGTCTCACCACAAATACTACAGGTCATCGTCTCCCTGCGGTAAAGTCCATAATCCACATATTCCACAACTTTCCATACACCTCTGTGGTCCAGCTTCTCCCGGATCACTGCGCCGCATACCGTACAAACCTGAGGCTGCGTACAGGTAGCCGCGGCTCCCGGCGTATGACTTTTCTTTTCCCGGATCACCTCGCCGCAAAGCGTGCATATCTGATCATGGGTACAATCCGGCTCTGCGGACAGCTTATGATCCGTATGCTCAACACTAAATTCAATGCGCAAAAAGGGCTGTCCACTGTAAGTTAAAATCCGGCCGAAATCCTTCCGGTCCATTCCCGCATACATCTCCACCAGATCACAGTCCGCCGCCGTCGGGTAACTGATGCTGGCCCCATCGGCCACAGCCACAGCCCGCTCTCCGTACACATGGTCATCCTTCATCACCGGATACGACAACATGGATATCGTACCGCTGCCATAAGCATCCATATCCAGCACGGCCCCGCTGTTCACCAAGATGCCGCTGTTCCCGGAGCCCGCATATAAAACATTATCCCCATGAAAATTCAAATCCACCGTGGCATCCTTATCAATGATCAGTGGAAAGCAATCGTGAAGCGTCCGCTGGTCAATAACAAGATCATTAAACACAAGCGTATGCTTACCGCCAGCTACCTCGATCCCATAAGCCTCATTACTTCTTCCGGTAATCAAATACACGCCGGTAAATGGAACACTGGCATTATCTCCATAACAATAGCCATCCTCGGTAATTAGAACCTTCCCCTTGGAAATATCCAGCTCCACATACTCCTGCTCCGTCTCATCGTCCGCCTCCGGATTCGCATATCCCCGCACCGGAAACAAAATCACAAAAGCAGCCACAATAAACAAAGCGATCCATCTCACTGTGTCAAATATACAAAACTGTCTGAATTTCTTTATCATAGCTGCCCCCTTTTATAAAAATATTATTTCCTATTACTAATATAATATAAAATTTTTATAAATTTCGCAAGGAAAACTTCAGAAAATCAGAAACAATTTACAGGGGGCCGAAAACTGGCCCAACGCCCATGCGCCCCGGTCCAGACTACGTTCCCGACGGCCGGCACTATCCTGCGACACCTCCCTGGCCATAGCCTTCGTTCTGGAGCATACGGAGGGAAACCTACGGAGACTTAGGACGGGAAGCTCCATTTGGGGAGGCATATTTGAGATTTCCAGGCTCAAATATGAGATTCAAGCGAAGGAAGGTCATAAAGAGCTTACTGAGCATTGAGCCGGTCCTCCCCAAATGGGGCTTACCGGCCTTAGTCGAAGTTGTTTTCCGGAGTCGCTTCAGAACGAAGGCTATGGCCAGGGAGGTGTCGCAGGGGAGCGTCGGCCGTCGGGAATGTAGTCTGGATTGGGGTGCATAGGCGTTGGGCCAGTTTTCGGCCCCTGTAAACGGCAAAGAAAAAACTCCGGTCCAAACAGCCTTTCCACAAACCGTTTGGCGGAGTTTTCCTTCTGTCCTCCGGGAGGACAGTTACAGGGGTTTTATATAAGGAGATTTAACGTTTTAGAAACGCGAGTATGGCAATTTTAAGTATCATTTATTGTCAAAGGGAGATAATAGGCAGTTATCTGATTTTATAAAATATTTATTTGGAGGAATAAACGTTTAGCCCTTTGACAATAGATGCTACTCCCAATGATTCCTGCACATCATACATTATATATCTTGCAAGATTTACTGTGTTTTCATTATAGCACGTTCCTTCTGAATTTCAAGAGAAATTTGTCTGTTTTCATTGATTTATGAAATTTTCAGAGGATTAGCCAAAATTAAACGCACAATTTTAACTGTTTTGTCTAATGACCAAAAAGTAACTATTCTCGGTTTCAAATAGATATGCTAGAATAGCTATTAAAATAGTTATATTAAGGGAGTGTATTATATTATGAAGACGAAAATGAATCGTTGGGTCTATGCCGTCGTGGGCGTCATCGTACTGCTGCTGGCCGGCCTTGTGTACGCATGGAGCGTCCTGGCTAACCCGATCGCACAGGAGTTTTCCTCATGGACGAAAGCTCAACTGTCACTGACATTTACCATCTGTATGATCCTGTTCTGCCTGGGCGGTCTTGTGGGCGGACTTGTATCCGGAAAGATCAATGTTAAGATCAACGTATGGGTTGCCGCAGTATTGTTTTTTATCGGCTTCTTCATGGCGTCCAAAGCAACCTCGCTCATGGGGCTGTACATCGGCTACGGTGTTTTTGCAGGCTTTGCCTCCGGTCTTGCCTACAATGCGGTTATGAGTACCATGTCCAAGTGGTTCCCGGACAAGCAGGGTTTGATCTCCGGTATCCTGCTCATGGGCTTTGGCTTCGGTAGCTTTATCATCGGTAAAATCTATCAGGCATTCACCCCCGCAGAAATTGGCGGATGGCGGACATCCTTCCTTGTTTTTGGCGTTATCCTTCTGGTTGTCCTGGCTATCTGCGGTTTCTTCTTTGTTAAACCCGGTAAGGACTTTGTTCCTCCAGCATCCGCAAAGGCTAAGGAAAAGAAAAATACCGAACAGGGCATCGATGTACCCGCCACAGTAATGATCCGCCGCCCAGCCTTCTGGCTGTTCTTTATCTGGGCCATCCTGCTCAGCGCCGCAGGTCTGGCGCTCATTGCCCAGGCTACAGGGGTAGCTACTCAGGTCGGTGGGGAAGGGATCAGCGCCTCGACGATCACTACTGTCGTAGGTCTTATCTCCATATTTAACGGCGTTGGCCGTGTGATCTTTGGCGGACTGTTCGATAAGATTGGCCGGGGAAAAACAATGCTGCTTATTAACGTGGCATTCTTCGTATCCGTCCTCATCGTCATCGCCGCACTGATGACCGGAAGCTTCCCGATCCTTGTGCTGGGCTTCATCTGCTGTGGACTCTCCTACGGCGGTATCACCCCCACCAACTCGGCCTTTGTAAACAGCTTCTATGGTGCGACCCACTACCCGGTGAACTTTTCCATCATCAACCTGAACCTGATCATCGCCTCCTTCGGAGGTACTATTGCAGGGGCCCTTTACGATTCCAGCCAGTCCTACCTGAGCACCTTCATCCTGCTCCTGGCTGCGATTGTGGTCGGCACCATCTGTTCCTGCCTCATTCGTAAACCGTGATATTTATTCGTACAAACGGATATTTTAAATTTACAAATCAAATCCCCCGCAGCAGCCGCCAGGGTCAGACAAGCTTGACTTTGGTTTGCTGCCCGCGGGCATAAAAGGGCGCCGTTCCGATATCCACCAGGCTAAATGTTGGTGAACATTGGAACGGCGCCCAAAGTTATGATTTATTTTTATAAGTATAAAGCAATGCTCCTGCATCAGCGGTTCATCTCGCGAACAGCCTCCAGTATGACCGGTGTGGCCATTTTCTCGTTTCTTTCAAGTGTCTCAATGATCTTTTTCGTATCTCCGGCTTCCACCGCAGCACAAATTTCCTCGAAGTCCTCCAAATTATCGCTGCCCGGTACGGTGTCCTCCCCATAGGCGGCCTGACCGTAAATATTTCTCAGGATCAACTGCAGCCCCTTGATCACGCTCATGTTACTTTCCAGACGGGAATTGCCGCAGCTTCTGTAAAAGGTACCCACGATATTATGGACGCTCAGCGTCCGCTCACGATAGCTTTTCGCCGACTTATAGCCCTCGATCTCCTGACGGATCTCCTCGGCCATGGCCTGATGATCGCCCCGCTTCATGGCAAATTTAATGGCCGCAGTGTGCAGCGTCATGGCCAGCTCCTGAATCTCCAGCACGTCCTCCTCATTTATCGAAACAATACGGGCGCCCACATTATTTTCATATTCCACAAGGCCTTCCTTCTGAAGACGGTTGATCGCTTCACGAATGGGCGTACTGCTGACACCATAGCGCTCCTGCAGCTCACTGACATTTAACCGTCCGCCCAGGGGCATTTTCAATTCAATAATTTCATAGCGTATCTGATCATAAATCTGGTCCACCAACGACTGCTTTTTCAATATCGCCATTTCTTTACCTCATTTCACTTTGTATATCTTATACGATATCACATTCTGTTAAAAACAATCATAGCAGATATTGAACAATTAATCAAATACTTTTCGCCCGCTGGCATCCTTAATGCCCTCTTCCTCCCGGTATTTGGCCACGGTCCGTCTGGAAAGATTAATTCCCCTGGCTGCCAGTGCTTCAGAAATCAGCCGGTCGCTCAGCGGCTTCTTTTTGCTCTCCCCATCGATGATCTCATGAATCGCCCGCTTTACATCCTCCGGTGTTACTGCGGCAACGGCGTTATTTGTGGCAATCCCCTTGGAGAAGAAGTAATTCAGCGGATAGATCCCCCAGGAGCACTGCATATACTTATCGCGCACCGCCCGGCTTACCGTGGACTCATGGATCTCCAGCTTATCGGCAATATCCAGCAGCTTCATGGGCCGCAGATGGCCGGGTCCATTGGCAAAAAATTGCTCCTGTGCATCGACAATGGCCTTTGTCACAGAAAGCAGCGTTCGATTCCTCTGGGAAATGCAATTTTGGATCCATTCGGCCTGATGCACCTTCTCTGTCACATAATTTTTCGTCTCCTTATTCGCGTCGCCTTTAAGAAGCTTCAAATAATAACCATTGATATTGATTTTCGGATACATATATTCATTGAGTAAAATTTCATAATAGCCGCCCAGGCGGACCACCGTCACATCCGGCGTAATGTATTTCAAATGCTCCCGGGAAGAAAAGCTGTTCCCCGGCTTTGGGTTGAGCCCCTTGATTACTTTGGCCGCAAAGGCGATGGCATCGGTGCTGACCTTCATCTTCCGGGCAATGACATGGAGCTGGTTTTTCCCCAGCAGCTCCAGATGCTCGCTGACCACCGTCCGAACAACGATATCCTCGATTTTTAACCGGTCCAACTGGAGCAGCAGACACTCTCTTAAATCTCTGGCGCCCACGCCGGCCGGCTCCAGCCCCTGGAGCACGTCCAAAAGTTCCTGTACCTGCGTCTGCGCCAGATCAAACCGGCGGGCCACATCATCCAGGTCCTCTGTAAAATATCCCTTACTGTCCAGACATAAAGCCATGAAATTTAAGACTTCCATCTGCTTTGGCGAATACTGGGCGCCGATGAGCTGCGACATGAGATAGTCCGCCAGATCTTCACCCTCGTCCACAGAAAAATTCCATTTATCCCGCTCCTCCAGATCATAATCCTGAGAGTAATACACACGGTTCTGCTCGTCACTGGAGCCAAGCCATTCCAGCTTGCGCATCAGATCCTCCTGCGGACTTGGCACCTCACTGTTATCTTCCAGGTCCACGACCGGATTGTCCACTGCCAGCTCTTTTATGTAATTTTCCAGTTCCAGAGAACCCATCTGTAAAATCTCTGTGGATTGTATCATCTTCTGGGACAATGCCATACTCTGCGATATTTCCATTTTCAGTTCCATTAAAGAATGCCCCCTAACGAATAAATTTTATGTATTACGAACTTCCTGATTTCTATTATACACAAAAATCCATAAATTTTCACCCAAAAACGACATTCTTTTTTGTGCCTCTATTGGAGTTGCTGTTCACTGGCACCTATTGGATACGTTGCAGAAGGTCCTTATAAAACGCAACCGCCCGCACCACAGCTTCCGTATCGATATTCTCATTCACGCCATGTACCGATTTAAACTGCTGATTATTAATGTCAATGGGTGCAAAACGGATAACGCAATCGCACATTTCGCAAAAATGCCGGGCGTCGGTTCCTGCCGGAAGGATGAACGGGGCGCACGCCGCATAGCCGAAATTGTGCTCCACGCAGGCCTTGATAAAACCATATCCCGGACGCTCCATGCTGGCCGGCTTATGAAACTCATTGCCCTCCAAAGCATCCGCCACATGAATACCGTATTCACGGGCAATCCCTTTGAGTGCGGTAATATCCGACGCCAGATCCGCCTTATTAACACAGCGCAGGAGCATTTCCGCCTGGCAGCTGCCATCCGTACCGGTATTGATCTTACTAAACGTACCACTTGTTCCAAGCATCGCTCCGGCCTGTTCATTTAAAGCCGGGATCATGCGCTTGAGCAGGCCGGAAAACAGCCACAGATTGGCAAAAATCAGGCGCATGGGGAAAGCCATGTACGGCGCAAGCCCCTCAAACATCGCCCGCATTTCCGGCGATATTTTACGGATAAACGGCTGCTTTTTCTGGACATGGGCAATAAAGCGGGCCATGCGTACTACCGGCGTTTCTGTTTTCCCGGAAAGCCCGCCATGGCCCTCCTCTTTATCGGCGGTTAAAATAAGGGTATGCCGCCCCTTCTCGTGCACAGCCAGCATAGCGCACTTACAGTCAATACCGCCCATGGGCGCATCGATCACAGCGCCACCCTCATCCAGTATCCATTCAAACTGAATGTTGTTTTCCTGAAAATAAGCAACAGCCAGAGGGATGCCATCTCCACCAATCTCCTCATTATGGGAGGACGCCAGATACACATTGCAGGGCGGCACGAAGCCATCCCCCAACAGCTCCTCCAGGGCAGACAATTCCGCAAACAGCGGCGTCTTCGTGTCCACGGTGCCCCTGCCCCAGATGCATCCCTCCGCCACGGTTCCTGAAAACGGAGGGTATTTCCAATCGCCGCTCACCGGCGCCACATCGTGATGCGACATGACCATAACATTCCTTGCTGTATCCCGCCCCGGAATGCGATAAACGTAGCAGTCATCACCAAATATTTTAAGTTCGGCCTTGTCAGATACCCGTGGAAATAATTCCCGTATCACAGCTCTTAACCTGGCAAATTCTGTATCATCATAGCCATCCTTGTCTGAAACCGTGGCACAGGCGATCATTTTAGCCAGACGCTGTGTATAATAAGCTTCTCCTTCCACGGTGTCCACAGTCCTTTTTTCGGTAAGCCGTCGCCCTCTAAGTTTACATAATATTGCATTTACAATTAAAACACATACAAATACGGCAACAATACAAGCGGCCGTCAATAATATAACCAAACCCATTTCTCTGCCTCCGGATTCATTTATTCTGCCATAACTTTCGGATCATTGATCACGTTCAGAACTTCCTTTTCCCGATATCTTATAAATACGACCACAGCCAGCAGCGTAAATAATCCGCCCACAACGGCCGTCGTCTTCAGGCCCGTCCGACCCACATTTTCACCGGCCGCAGCGCCCATGACGGTCAGCGACGGCACAATCATAATGGCCAGAGAATTGCCCATCTTTACAACGAAATTCCTGGCGGCGCCGAAAATCCCCTCCTGATTCACACCGGTCGTCACTGTGTCGTATTGGATAATATCCGCCATCATGGAGCCGGGCAGTACATTGAGCACCGCAAATGGAAATGATACAAAGAGCGCAAAAACACACGCCATCACCATCTTATTTCCGGGTATGTAGTCACAAATACACATAACAAATTCCGCTACGGTAAATACAAGACACCCCAGAATGATGGGCAGCCGTTTACCCTTCTGCTTGGCCCAACGGTTCACCATGGGGTACAGCAGCAGGGAGCCTGCGATGGAAATGGCCAGGATCGCCACGCTGGATGTTTCCGGCAGGCCCATGAGCGACGTTACATAGTACATGATGCATGCCTGAAAAAATGCCATTCCGGTACTCTCCAGAAGCAGCCCCAGTGTCACACACCGAAAATGCCTGTTGGAAAACGCATGCTTTAACGACTGCCCCAATCCGGCTTTTGGGCACACCGACTGCACATAATCCTTTTCCCGTATTGTCAGAGCGGGAATCAGAAGCAGCACGATACCAATCACAGTAAATATAAGAAATGTCAGACGCCAGGAGGCTACCGGTGAAAATCCCATACTCTTCCAGCCATTGACAAACAGCGGCGTCACATAACCGGCCGCACTTCCGGTGACAAAGAAAAAGGAGCTCACCGTATAGGCATTGACCCGCATAGGCCCCTCCTGGATCATTTCCGGAAGCAATGCATTATGTGGGATCATATACAATGTATAAAACAGATAATAGCCCCAGATAAATACCGCGATCCATATGGAATTTATGAGTCCGGGCTCCGACATGGGAACGCAGAAGATCAAAAGCGCGCACAGGCCAAATGGCACAGCGGCCGCCTTCATCATAGGTATGCGCCGCCCGTTTTTATGGGCGCTCTTATCGCTCCATGCGGCGATCAGCGGGTCCGTCACAGCGTCGATAATGTGCCCGGCCGCCTTTATAAACCCGATCACGGTCAATATGCCCAAAATAACGATCCCCTGGGTCAGAAGCGTGGGCAGCCCCGATTCCCTGGACGGCTGATAAAAATAAATCAGATAATTGTTCAGCATTGCTGTAAATAGGCCGACGGCAAATTGCGGCAGACACAGCCGGATGATAACGCCGCGGTCAACTTTTCTTTTCATAGCGTAAACTCCCCCTAAAATATGTTAAACATAATGTTATCATATAACCGATGGTTTTACAATTGCAAGAAAATTTAACGGCATGATCATCTCCTACGGCTGGAAAACACGCTAAAAAAGTAAATGCCTGCGGAGCGCAAATACATCTCCGCAGGCGGCCTACTATTCCTTATAATTTAATGCCAGCTTGGCATAGAAATCATTCATTATCAGACGTGCATTGACCTGCTTGTACACACGAATCTTTCGGTTCTCCTGTTCAAAAGAGTAGGTCATATCCTCATAATTTATGCACGGCGCCGGAACCATATCGTAGATATCGTCCTTCTCAGCCTCCTCCAGCAGCACACCGATGGTCGGCGAATCCCCCAGCCCCCAGATTTCCCCATGGGGCCACGGAAAATCAAAGTCCGCCAGTTTATTGTTAAATTCAACCATCTGTGTAAACAGGTAGTTTCCAATAGCGCCGCAGGGCTTTACAAAATACTGAAGCTCGGCCAGTGATACCGCCATCTGCTTGTACACGGTGATGGGCACCTGCCAAAGAGGCATAGAGGATTTCATCACTACATTGGCAGCGGCAATGTCCTGCATCAGATTAAATTCACGGCCGCCACTGGGATAATCACCGCCGCCGATCCATATAGCTGTCATACGCTGACAAATTTTCGGCTCCATCAAAATAGCCGTGGCCAGATCAGTGATCGCGCCCTGGAAAGCCACAAACAGAGGGTGCGGGTCTTCCCGCATAGCTTCCTCAATGATCAGCCGGGCGCCATCAGAAGGCATCGGTGTCTGCTCATCCGGCATAGGATATTCAGAACCCTTCACAACCGGACATATTCCCTCCACATCCATCAGCTTCAATACCTTATTGACTTCATCAAAACTGGCCTGGGCCGTATGTCCATCGCCGTACTCCTGAGGATTAAAATTAAAATGCCCGGCCACAATACCCCTGACAATAAACTTGGGCGTCATCAGATGATGCGCCACAGCAAACTGGTCATCCGCCTCGTTTTTGCAGTCCGTATGTACGATCATACGTATCTTTTTCTTATCCGGAACTTCAAAATCATAATTCCACTTTTTCATGCTTTACCTCCTGTAATTAAATTTTAATCAAATATAAAAATTTCTTCAATCGGCGCGCCCACGGCTCTGGAAATATCGATTGCCAGCTTTAACGAAGGGTTATACTGCGCCTTCTCCAAACGCATGATCGTTTCCCGCCGTACACCGACGGCGTTCGCCAACTGCTCCTGGGTCATGCCCTGCATCTGTCTGTACTTTTTCAGATAACACGTAAATCCTTCCACACCCATTATTCCGGCTCCTCTGTATCGTATTTGTAAAGCAGATAATTGCCAAGAAACAAAACAAGCGCAATAATCAACGATGAGGCTACAGAAAATATAACTGCCACACTTCCGGCGCTCAGACGGCTGCCGATCATACCGGTCGCCCATGTCACAAGCCACAGCAGGCCAAAGCCTGTTTTATAAGCTTTAAGCGAAGCTCTGGACTGCTCCTCTTTAAAACGCTCATCTATCAGCGTGCTGCTCAGCTTTCCCTCATAGAAAAAGCCGAAAAAACCAAAGAATACAAAAAAGAAAAATGGCCACACCTGCTGCTGGAGCATATATGCCGGAATACCCATAAAGCCGAAAAATCCGGCAAATCCAAACCATCCGAAGCGTGGATTCAGCTTCCGGGTCATTCCTGTATCATTGCTCCCGCGATTTTTCCATTGATAAACAAGCATCCGGATCACCATATAAAAAACATAGACCACAAATACAGCCGTCATTACGATTAAAGGCAAATCGGATAGCCTAAACGAATAGGTGCTAAAATCCACGGGCCGGATAATTCTTGAGTCATTTACAAAGGCATCATAGACGATGGCCAGAATTTCCAGAATAATCAGGCACGGAAGAACTCCTCTCCTATTCAGCCAAAATCCTCTGTCAGTGTTTCGTTTTTTATCGGCCTCAGTCTTTGTAATTTCATTGGCCGGCCATTCTTGCTTTGCTTTACTCATGTTTGCTCCCGCCTTTCAGGTGATATATTCATCTCTTTATGAGATAAATATATCACTTCCAATCGGACGTGTCAACACAAATAGTACAAATATATCACTTTTTATCATTGTCACAAAACCATGATAAATCTTTGGCAGGAATCACCGCATACTCCCCGGCAGCCTCGCCTTCCCTCATAATGACATTGCGGATTCCGGCCTGAATGATCAAACGCGCGCATAAAGGACATGGCTTTGCCCGATGCACAGAATTATCCACCGGATTGACTCCGGCAAGATACAAATCTGCTCCCATAGTCTGTTCCCGTGAACAATTGAGCAGAGCATTCTGCTCCGCATGAATTGCCCTGCAAATGCCATAGCCTTCTCCCTGATGCATTCCAAGTTCAATCCGCGGGCAGCGCCCCAGATCACAGCAATTTTCAAGCCCCCGCGGAGAACCATTATAACCTGTGGAAACGACAACATCCTCCTTCACGATCACAGCGCCATACTTTCTTTTTATACAAGTACTCCGATAGGCAAATATTTCCGCCACATTTAAGTACGTATCCATTTTTGATACACGCTTCAAGCCGTCAGGCTGTACCATAATATCAACTCCCTCTCCGGTCTTTATAGACTGCCATGCAAACATGCGCATTTTCTAAAACTTATTTCTATGGCAGATCCAGCTTTTTATCACACAGTATACAATTCCATAAATGAACAGCCCCATAAATATCCATACCGTCTGTCCTCCCTGAAAATATTCCGAATTTCCGTATATTTCCGCTGGCAGCATCACCGGCGGCAGCACCCACAAAATCCCATTCATAAGCAGCAGCCATGTTGTTATGGATACCCGGGCAATGGACAGCACAGCCAGCAGCACGGTCAATAGGATTGCCAGCTTCCGGTCCTTCATCACCCGCGGATGGAGCAGGCTCCCCAGAGCAATTCCCGCAAACGCACATCCGCCCTGGATAAAAAATGCATTGGCCACATCACTGGCAAGCAGCGGTCGCAAAAACATTCCGCCACGATTGATCAGATTCTGGACCACAGGAAACAGGGTGAACAGTCCGTCAAAAAGCAGCACGATACACCCGAGAAAAATAACCTTGCCCGCGTAATAACCGCTTTCACTGCGCATACGCAGTAATACAAGCTGTTCCGATACCATGTTCTCGCTGGAGGAAACGGACAACCCGATCCACATCATCAAAAGAAAAATAACGGTACTGGAAATCAGATAGCTGCTTACCACATTCAACGGCTTTACAGAATACATGATATATAAATATGTGGCCGCTGCGATCACAGGCATAACAAAGCCGCTGCCCTTAAAGTACATGTGTAGCTGGAGCTTTACATATTCAATAACTTTTTTCATCATACATCCGCCTCAATTCCCATCCATTTTGGAGCAGCTCCAGAAGAATCTGCTGCACATCCCCTTCCTTTACCTGCCACCTGTAATGATTGCCATACCGCTCCATACCTTCATAAAGCGGGCGGTTATGGACATTTGCCAAAATCAGGATACAGGTCCGCTCACTGTGCTGCTGACATGGCACAAGCTTTCCATCGCGGGTCATATATGTTTTTTGGGCAATGGCATCCACAAGGTGCTGTTCATGGCAGGACATTAAAATGGTCACGCCCTGATTTCTCAGTTGATTCACTTTTTGAAGAAAAACCTCCTGCGACGCTTCATCCTGGCCGGATAACGGTTCATCCAATATAAGCACCTCAGGTGTTTTCAAAAGCGCCTGGATCACGCTGATTTTCTGAAGGGAGCCCTTCGATAAATATTTGAGAGGCACATCCAGCAGTTCTCCAAGAAAAAAGTCATTGCCAAGCGCCTCGATCTGCCGGGCAGTCTCGGCTGTGGACAAACCGTCCAACCGACCCATTCGTTTCAAATAGGCCCGCGCTGTCAATGGCATAGGCATGAATTTTTCGGGTACATAATGAAACAGCACCGGCTGGTGATAGACCACACTTCCGGATGTGGGCGTCACTAATCCGGCGATGATCTTTAAAAAAGTGCTTTTTCCACAGCCGTTATGACCCATAAACGCCACAGACTCACCGGCATCAATGGTCAAATTAATACTGTCCAGTATCCTATGGCCCGAATAATTTTTACTTATATTCTTAATTGTAATCTGTTCCAAAATAAATTTCCTCTTCCTAACTTTTCAAAACATGTTTGAAAACTGCTCTGCCGTACCATGCGCCGTCCTTAACATTAAAGGCCTCACATGCGGTGCTCTACGAAACTCTAAATATCTGTAAAAGATTATAACATTTTTATCAAAATTTTGCTACAACTCTGTAATAGTTCGTTCCCTCTGAACTGTTACACAACTGTTCAAAATCGCTATTTTAATTATAGATAATTTACACATTTCACATTATTTTTTCAAATTGGTACACTATATCAAAAGAAAGGGGGAGTATATGATGCCAGATGAAGAAACTCTGCGAAAATGGATAAGTAAGAATGTAAAAAATGCCAGAAATCAGGCCGGCTATACTCAGGAAAAACTGGCGGAAATTATCGATGTCTCTTCAAGTACAGTGAGTCACCTTGAAACAGGTGTAGGCATGGTCAGCGTGGAAACACTGTACGAGCTCAGCCTTTTGCTGAATATACCCTTTGGTGATTTCTTTGTCGAACCTTCAGAAGCACCGGAATATCCCGTAGACGGGGAATCTGTCGTAACCGGTCCAACTTCCCCAAATCATATAGCTCAGATTAAGGATGGAGAGCCCCAGCCTTTAAAGCCCCGGGATAAGTCTATGGAAATCATGCTCAACCGGCTTACGGCGGAGGAAAAGAATAAGTTAAAAAGAATGTTGAAAGCTTATTTTGAGGAATAAAGTCAAAAATCGCTGTTTGTGAGGAATACAAAAGACTGAGTAAAAAACGTGGTGAGTCCTGCCGTCGTTTTTCACTCAGTCTTTTGCAATTTTGTCCTCCGACGGCAGGTGCCCCATATGCCGCCGGTACATCCGGTAAAAATGGGAAATATTCGTATACCCGCAGGCATAAGCTGCTTCTTCTACTTTGATATTTCCGGCCATCAGCAGCTTTTGCGCCTCATTACAGCGCAATGTATTAATGTAGTGGACCACAGTCTGACCCGTCAGTTGTTTAAACAGACGGCAGAAATAATATTTACTAAAGCCTGTATAAGCACAGAGCTTATCCACATCCAAAGCTTCCATGTAATGACTTCGGATATAGGACAATGCCTTTCTTATGGGCTTGATCCGGTTCTGCTCCTGAATATCCACCGATTCCTCCGGCAGTAAATAATGCTCCATCAGCCGTCCGATCATCTGGATAATCAGGCCCTCACAGACGATCCAATTGTAAGGCGTATCTTTGCCCCGGCCATCCACAAGCTGATATAGGCATGTCCACAGCACATCATCCTTCTCAATCCCGGACTGAAACCGCAGTTGCTCGGGCGAAAGCCCAAGCAGCTCGAAAAGCGCCGGTTCAATGATCAGATATTCATAATTTAAATCCTCCGGCCCCGCCATCGCCCGATGGATCTGATTTGAATTAATGACAATAATCTTTCCCGCATGAGCGGATATCCGCTGGGTATCGCACAGCACATCCCCCTGGCCGCCGGTAATAAAAAAGATTTCAATCCCCTCATGCCAGTGGACAATATCCCGGTCGCTGCCAACAGACACCGTATATGGCTTAAAAATAATGGGCAGCCATTTATCCGTCAAACCTATATGGCTTTCATAGGACGGCCCATCCGCCATGAAACCACCTCCTACGACTGCAAAAAACAGTCAGCAGTCAAAAGACGCCCGCTAACAGTTTTTCATATTATGTGACTCTCAGATCATCACAAATTCGCCTCAAAAAAATCCGCCAAAGCTGCACATGCTGCATCCTCATCCGGCCCCTCCGCCGAAATCTCCACTTCAACGCCGCACTTGATGCCAAGACTCATAACCGCGAGAAGCCGCTTTATATCCGCAGACTTTCCATTCCCCGAAAGCGTTATTTTCGACTGGAACTTCGCGGCTGCCTTTACAAGCAGGCCTGCCGGCCGTGCATGGATCCCCAGACTATCCTTGATCGTATACTTAAAAGACTTCATAAAAACATACACTCCTTCCAATAATGTAAAATCCTTTCATATATCAGTATATCACAATCTGAGAGGCAACTGCAATCCATGACGTCATCTAAAAAATAATGTTTATTCCATTGGGCTGCAAAATCAGATCTGCCAGTGTTTCACTATTCACTGATATTTCTCTGCTTCGTATATCAAAGATACGAGTTCCCAATACGACAATATTTCCATCAATGCCTGTGCTTAAAATTGCTTTTATATGCTCTTTATCCTCTATAATATTTTCCCGATGCAGCACCTGGATCAATTTCGGCGTGCTGAAAATAACAATATTTTTTCCTTTATACCGCCTTGCTGTTTTCCTGAATAAGGTGTCTATCCTGCCCGCCGCCCCCTTATCATCTGTAATAACGCAAAACTTTCCGTCTTCTTCACCAGGCATATGTGACAGGATATGAAGGCAAATTGCCAGAAGCTCCTCGCCTAAATTATCGCCGGCTTCTTTATTTTCCCGGACTGCACTAAAAAAGCGTTTGAAAACCTCCCTATGATTTAAATTTCTTCCTTTTATCACTTCATCATATATGCTGCTGTTACACGCAAGTGTCTCCGTTATCGTGCTGACAGGACCGTGGATCATTCTCACAGCCCAGCAAAGGTACATATTAATTGCAGCATTTGTACTGAATACGATTTCCATGACTGAGAACAGATCTTCCTCGTAAATAACCAATACAGCGATCCCGGACGCGTTTATATGCCTTATGTATGTTACATATTCCCGGTTCAGCACACCACTGTGGGAAGCCAATTCCATCAATATGCATCTTGTAATAACAATGATACCCATCTGAACTTTGATATATTTCAGAAGATATTCCGCTTCTTCGCTTTTCAAGTTTGCATGCCTTCGAAACGAACAGGTATCATAAAAATAACACCTCCGCTTTCCCAGAATTTCTCCAATCATCCGCTCTTTGTCCATGATTACATAGGGTATGATCTCCGACATATTATGAGGAGTATCTGTATAGCCGTCTGCCACCTGCTACTCCCCCCTTATTTCATAATAGAGCGACTGCATATTCTGAAGCACCTTCTTAAGTGTTCTCTCGTTTATATAGGAATCACGGATACATTCCCCTCCAAAACGTTGAACTTCAACTTTGAGATGAATATAATCATCCTTATTTGTCGCATCCAAAATACTGTCATCTAACCACAGGTCAATAAATCGTTCCCGGATACTGCTTTGCTCTACATTTAGCAATTCCTCTGTAATACTGTCATCCCCCGGTAAATCCAGTTCATAACAGCGTATAAGTACCGCCATATAGGGCGCCTGATAATAATTCATCAGGCGTATGATCGTATCCATTTCTTCATTTCCGGACTCCTGTTTAAATTTATTATACATAAACCGAAAACCGGCTTCCGGCATCAACAGCATGCCCGCAAACAAATTTGCGGCATACTCCTCCTCATGTTCGTAATAACAATCATTTGCAAATTCAACCTTCGGCCTGAATTCCGTTTCCTGATAAAAAACATGAAATAACTCATGGCATAATGCAAAGTTTATATTAACCTTGGGTAAAGATGTATTGAGTACGATGTACCCCAATGCATCTCCTTTGTAGCAAAGTGCACCTATTTCTTTATCTGCAAATGGTATTTCAAAAACAAGATAGCCCTTTTTCTGAAAAGATGGTCTTACGATCTGCATGATATTAAGAACCTCCAGGTCACTGCTCATACCTGCAAAAGAATAAAAATTCTTCAGTTTAGAATCCATGTCGCATCTGTTGGCATCACTATATTTAATTATTTTTCTTAAACGCTCTATATTCATAGACTACTCCCCTGACATATTTAAGAAACGATACTTTGCACTCATAACTTCATCGACATTTTCTATCAGCTTCACCAGTTTCTTTGCAATATCTTCCTGGCGGGTCGTCGGAGCCCCCGCATAAAAAACAAGCTTCTCCGGCATGAAATCATTGATTTGCGGTACGCAAAAATCATCACTCATAAAAAATTCCGGCTTCTGCCCCAGCGCACTGGCAATTTTCTCCATATCCGTACCATTGATATCCTGTATACCTGTCAAAATACGAGACAATTTTTTTGTATCAATTCCTGTTTTCATGCTGACATATGTCTGTTTAATCTTCATTTGTGACATATAGGAATTTACATTTTTAATATATTTCGTCATCTTCCCCGACCTCCTTTCTCCCGCTCATTATACGGTGTAACCGTCCGAACGGGCCGAACGGTAACTATAAGTTTTTTTCTATTCTACTTTATATTATACACTTTCTAATGCATATTACAACTATTCTATCTTATTTATTAAGATTTTTTATATCATAATTCATCTATATGTGTAAAACCAGAAATTTTTCAAACTACAAATCTTATTATTTGACATTTTCAAATAAAAACAGTTTTACAAATTTCCTCACATAAATCCCCTCCTAATTTCATAAGCATATACCAAAACCCACAGGTGACCCATCCATGAAATCTCTCAATTCCTTCATCCGGACCGGCTGTCTCGTACTGAGCCTGCTCCTGGTCGGCTTTGCGGTCTGGAATTTTGCCGCCCCGACAATACTGTCCACATCCGCCTCTGGCAGCCGGAAAATCCCCATTTACTGTGTAGATACCGACAAACCTCAGGTCGCCCTGTCCTTTGACGCTGCCTGGGGCAATGAGGACACACAGACACTGCTGGATATTCTGGCCAAATATAACGTAAAGGCGACCTTCTTTATGACCGGAGGCTGGGTCAGCAGCTATCCTGAGGATGTCAAAGCCATCGCCGCCGCAGGCCATGACCTGGGCAATCATTCCCAAAACCACAAGCAGATGTCTCAGCTATCCGCCAAAGAATGCGGCGAAGAAATCCAATCGGTCCACGACCAGGTCAAAAGCCTTACCGGCACTGATATGATCCTCTTTAGGCCGCCCTATGGCGACTACAACAATACACTGGTGGAGACCGCCAATGGCCTTGGCTACCATGTGATCCAGTGGTCGATCGACAGCTTGGATTGGAAGGACTACGGCGCTGACAATATCGTTTCCCGAATCCTCGACAGTAAAGAGCTGGATAATGGCGCGATCATCCTGATGCACAACGGCGCAAAATATACAAAGGATGCTCTGGAACGGGTCATTACCGGACTACAGGAAAAGGGCTACGAGCTTGTACCCATTTCCCAGCTAATCTATAAGGATAATTATACAACGGACAATACCGGTAAGCAGATTCCCAAAAACGAAGGAGGGCAAACCAGCGCCCCCGTCTCTACATCGCTCCATCGTGGCGCGGCAGTTGCCATACAAACGATGTAGTTACCATAACCACATGTCACATCATCTATACAATATGCCTCATTCGTCGAAAAAATACGACATATGTTGATAAATGTCGCACCGCCTGAACATTTACATTGATCTGTATTTTGAAATTCCAATCGGCTCCGGCTATACTATTTATAAAATAACGCGGATAGACAGCGTCCTAAACATGTTTATTCAAGACATATGGGAGGAAGAAATATGAGTGAATTAACCCACAAAGCGACACGGGCGGCGTTCGGCCTGGCCATCGATCAGACGATAAAGCATGTAAATAAGGACCGCCAGAAGGGCCTGCTGGAAATTGTCAATCTGTCCGAAAGATTTTTAGGCGACGATTATGCTCCGGAAACCTATGAAAATATCCGGAAAATGATCCAGGACCCGGATAATAAATGGATGCATTATGTCAACCGAGCTCTTGACGAGGTTCACCCCAATGTGATCAAAATGAGCGCGCTTAATCTGGGCTTTGAAGCTGCCTTCCGGGGCACAAAGGTCATTCGCGAAATGCGTAAGGTCCACGATTGCAGCATTCCATGGCTGATCCTTATGGACCCCACCAGCGCCTGCAATCTCCACTGCACCGGCTGCTGGGCAGCAGAATACGGTCACAAGCTTAATTTAACATACGAGGATCTGGACCGTATCATCACCCAGGGCAAGGAGCTGGGCGTCTACTTCTATATGTACACCGGCGGCGAGCCCCTGGTACGGAAAAAAGATATTATCCGCATTTGCGAAAAGCACAACGACTGCGCTTTCCATGCATTTACCAACGGCACGCTGGTGGACGAGGAATTTTGTGCGGATATGCAGCGCGTAGGCAACCTTTCCCTATCCATCAGCCTGGAGGGCTTTGAGGAGGTCAACGATCTGCGCCGCGGCGACGGTGTATTTGATAAGGTCATGGATGCCATGGACTTATTAAAGGCTTCCGGTCAGATTTTTGGAACCTCGATCTGCTATACGAGCAAAAATATTGAAACCGTCACCTCCGATGAATTTCTGGATATGATCATTGAAAAGGGCTGCCGGTTTACATGGTATTTCCACTATATGCCTGTGGGCAATAACGCTGTTCCTGCACTGCTTCCCACAAAGGAACAGAGGGAATACATGTACCACCGCGTCCGGGAAATCCGAAGCTCCACCGGAGGTAAAGAGATCTTTGCCATGGATTTCCAAAATGACGGCGAATTTGTCGGCGGCTGTATTGCCGGCGGCCGTAATTACTGCCATATCAATGCCAATGGCGATGTGGAACCCTGTGTGTTCATCCACTATTCCGGCGCCAATATTAAAGAAGTCTCGTTGCTTGAGGCGCTCAAACAGCCTTTATTCATGGCCTACCGCGACGGACAGCCATTTAATAAGAACCATCTGCGCCCATGCCCCATGCTGGAAAATCCCGAGCTGCTCATGGACATGGTCGCCAAAACCGGAGCTAAGTCCACTGACCTGGAATCCCCGGAAAGCGTCGGGCACCTGTGTGGGAAATGCCGGGAATACGCCGATCAATGGCAGGATACCGCCGATGAGCTCTGGTCACATACCCCGGTCAAAAAGCGGCGTTATGAAAACTATAAGGGCTGGAAGCCCGGGGATTAAGCCACATAACTTATGTCAACTTCTAATTGCATAAATTCCAGTACAGCATTGCATTAATTTTGTAGTAATGCTGTGCCAGTAACCGTTCATCCTCTCTGAGCGGTTACGCATTCCAAAAGTTCACCCGCCGTTTGAAGAAAATTCAAATTGACGGGTGAATTTTTTGCTAAAACATGATATACTGTTCGTTGAGTAAATCGTTGTCCAGTTTAACGAGGTCGATAGAATGGAACAAAAGAAAGAGCTTACCAGGAAATTAATTGCGCAGAGCTTTAAGGGCCTGATGCAGAAATACCCATTTGAAAAGATAACTATTAAAATGATTTCGGATGAGGCCGGCGTGATCCGCCCCACCTTCTATAACCATTTCCGCGACAAGTATGACCTGCTGGAATGGATTTTCAATACAGAAATCATTGAGGAGGCACGGAGTCTGCTCAGCCATGGAATGAAGATTGAAGCGATCAAATTCATCTTCCGCTGTCTGATCTCCGAGAAAACATTTTATCGGAAAGCATTTCTGCTCACCGGTCAGAACAGCTTTGAAGATATCGTCATAAAATATTTCACCGAACTCTTTCTATTCGCCATGGAAAAGCAGCCCGCGACCATTCTGCCCAAAGACAATTCTGTTCTGACCCCGGAAAACATTGCCGAATTTTATACGATCGGTCTGGTGACATTTCTGAAGAAATGGCTCACTCAGACAATGGATGACCAGCCCTCACCAGACGATCTGCTTGATGCATTCACCTATGTTTTGACCCACAGCCTGGCCGATTTCATCGAGGGCGGTCTGGATTAGAAAAATGCCTGCCAAAACGAAAAACACGCGCTATGGCATGAGGAGGAAACAACGTGCATTTTATAAAAGAATTGACCGACCTGGTGTTTCTTGAGGATAAGCCGGAAAAATCGGATATTATATTCATCCCCGGTGGTTCCTATGGCGCTATTGCCCAGACAGCGGCCAGGCTCTATCACAAAGGATTGGCCCCCCTGCTGCTCCCTTCGGGAAAACACAGCAAGTTAAAGGGATTTTTTGACGGTCCAAACGGCGAATCAACCGAATGGGAATTTCTCCAACACGTACTTTTAAGTGAAGGGGTACCCACATCAGCCATCCTACGGGAGGATCAGGCCACCTATACTTATGAAAACGCTATTTACTCCCGCCAGGTAACCGACGCCTGCGGCCTTGATATAAAACGGGCCATCATCTGCTGCCAGGCCTACCACGCACGGCGCTGCCGTCTCTATTACGAAATTCTCTATCCGGAAACGCAGTTTTTCATATGCCCCACCGTCACCCAGGATATTTCCCGGGAAAACTGGTTTTTGGACGAGGGAAAAATAGATATTGTACTCGGGGAGATCGAGCGGTGGGGCGGACAGTTCCACGACATATTAAGAGAATACGGACCGGATTACAAAAAAGTTTGCGGGCCTTCCCGCAAACATCTGCCGGAGCCGATGGATAAAGAGGAGGATTTTTTATGACCACAGTAACTAAAAAGCTTTTTGACACAATGTCCGACGGTACGGAGGTTTACGAATACCGGCTGACCAACAGCCATGGCAGTTTTGTCACTGTTATGAATTATGGTGCGACGATCACGTCCATTGTTTTGGCCATACCCCAGGGCCCTGTGGATGTATGTCTTGGTTACAGGACGCTGAAGGAATACCAGGAAAACGGCGGCTATCTGGGCGCATGCATTGGCCGCGTAGGCAATCGCATCGGCAAAGCCCACTTTTCTTTAAACGGCAAAGAATACCATCTAGCCGCCAATGACGGAGCGAACCATCTTCACGGTGGCAATGTGGGCTTTGACAAGCACATTTTTGCCATTGAGGAAATCGATGGCGGCATCCGCGCCAGCCGCCGTTCGATCGATGGCGAAGAAAATTATCCGGGCAATCTGGATGTGACCGTAGACTATCTTTTTGATGATGACAATAAACTGACGCTGATCTACAACGCCGTCAGCGATGCCGATACCCCATGCAACCTTACCAACCATACATATTTCAATCTGTCCGGGGAGGATGACGGTTCTATCCTGGACCACACGCTCACCCTCAATGCCTCGGCATTTACGGCCAACGACGGGGAATGTCAGCCCAACGGAACGATTGCTTCCGTAGAGGGAACCTGCTTTGATTTCCGCACGCCTAAAACCATTGGCCAGGATATCGGGCAGGCGGACGAGCAGCTTAAAAATGCCGGCGGCTATGACCACAACTTTATTCCCGACGGTACAGGGATGCGTAAGATTGCTCATGTTTCCTCACCAAAAACAAACATTCAAATGAATGTTTATTCCGACAAGCCCGGCGTTCAGTTTTACAGCGGCAATTTCCTGGAGGACCAGATCGGCAAATCCGGAACCAAATATGCAAAACGGGCCGGTTTCTGTCTGGAAACTCAGTATTATCCCAATTCACTGGCTTTTGAGCATTTTCCGTCCATTATTTTGCACGCCGGAGAAACGTATCATTTTACAACAGCTTATGAATTTATTGTGTAAAACCGGCGAAAGCGTTGGCCGTGCGTAATCACTGCTGCCCAGCGGAAACACTGGCGCCAAGCTGATTAAATACAGTAAATGCATCTGTTATATGAAACTGCTCTGTCTCGTGGTTGCCGTCGGCGCCGGTTGTAATAAGTATGTACTCCCGCCCGCTGATGGCTGCCAGCGAGGCCAGGCACAAACCGGCCTCACCGGTATACCCGGTTTTTCCGCCAATAATCTCACCGCCGGTAACCACACTGGATTCCACATATCGAAACAAGGTGCTGTTAAAGGTAAAGCCATCCGGATGGATGTTTGTGGACGCGGTGCTGTATCGATGCGCCGTAAATACTTCACGAAAATGATCGTTTCTCAGGGCGTACCGCAGAAGAACCGCCAAGTCTCTGACCGTCGTATAATGATTCTCGTTATGTAAACCTGTCGTATTTCTAAAATGCGTATTTTCCATCCCCAATTCCTGCGCCTTCTGATTCATCATATCGACAAAGTTCTCCTTGGAGCCGGCCACATGGAGGGCCAGCGCTTCACAGCATTCCGCGCCCGACGGCAGGATTATACCGTAAAGCAGCGCCTTGATGCTGGCCTTTTCCCCTGCCTGAAAGCCAGCCATGGACGCGTCCTCGGCATAAAGCCCGCTGTAAATTTCTTCCGGCATCGTCATGCACTCCTCCCAATCCTGCGTATTTTCCAGAACAACCAATGCCGTCATTATTTTTGTCAGTGACGCCGGATAAATTCTTTTGTCTTCATTTTGGCCGGCAAGTATTTCCCCGGAATCCAGGGCGACAAGAATGGCATTGGGGCTGTACAGACGTGTTAAATCTATGCGGCTGCCTATATCCGTGTTCTTTCCATCGACGAGTTCAAGCGTAGGGGCGATATTCGCTCCACCCATGCTGCCTGTACCGCCCGCGTCGCCTGTACCGCCTGCATCTTCGGGGCCTTTCCAGGCCCCCACGTCACCCATTCCGCCTCCATCCCCGGAACCGCCCACGTCGCCTGTACCACCCGCGTTCCTAAAGGAATTCCCGCTGCTGCCCTGCGCCTTGCTGCTTCCGGGGTCAGTGAGCATCCCATATACATTATGGATCTGCTGCGGGATCCCGAGTGCAAATACTACGGAAACAAGGCATACGATCGTCAATAACATGATCATTAAATTTCGGCGTCTCCTTCGGCGCTTTGCTAGCCTGAACCGCGCTTTCGTATTCCTATAGCCACGCATCGATGCACTTTTTGCATAATGGGGGCCGTCCTCATTTGAGCTGCCATGATAGCTTTGAAATTGCTGCTTTCTATTTTGATTCATCGTAATATACCGCCTTAATCCATAAAATCCGGGCACTGCATATGCTTCGTGCACCTGGCTCCGCTTCGCTGCGCCAGGTCGCGGCAGTCGCCGCAAAGTGAAGCCAGCTCACTGTGGCTCGTTGCTTCGTGCACCCGGCTCCGCTTCGCTGCGCCAGGTCGCGGCAGTCGCCGCAAAGGGAAGCCAGCTCCCCTTTGTGGCTCGTTGCTTCGCGCATGTCAGCGTCCGTATGCTAATAGAATAGCTTATGGGCGCCGATTTTGATTTAACTTGCAGCTATGAATTTCCTAAGATTTTATTAAGACTCAGTTGATTTTTTGTGAGTGACAATTCAGCTCGTCTGAACTGCTGATTTTCTGCGAAACCATTGCGCCGCCGCATCTCATATTCTCTTTGCAATATCTCACTGAATCTGGTAAAATGAAATTTAGCAGGCGGCTTAGAGCGTGTCTGAAAAATACTTTTCGTCAACTGCACGCACAAGGATAGCCGCCCAATACTCATTTTATTTCTACGATTATATTGGGAAAGAGGAGAAGATTTATTATGGATTTATACAATTATTTACGCCAGTACCCGGATGAACGGGGCTATTTTAAAGAATATGGCGGTGCTTTTCTTGAAGAGAAGCTGATTCCGGCCTTTGAAGAAATTACCCGGGCCTATCAGGCGATCTGCCACTCATCTCAGTTTATTTCCGAGCTGCGTCGTATCCGCAAGGAATTTCAGGGCCGCCCCACACCGGTGTATCACTGCGAACGTCTTTCCGCCAGTGTCGGCGACGGCACATGCCAGATTTATTTAAAACGTGAGGACTTAAACCATACCGGCGCTCATAAGCTGAACCACTGCATGGGCGAAGGCCTGCTGGCAAAGTATATGGGCAAGAAAAAGCTGATCGCAGAAACCGGCGCCGGACAGCACGGAGTGGCTCTGGCCACGGCCGCTGCTTATTTTGGTCTGGAATGCGAGGTACATATGGGCGAGGTGGATATTGCCAAGCAGGCGCCCAATGTGACACGTATGAAGATTCTTGGCGCTAAGGTCGTACCGGTGACCCATGGCAATAAAACATTAAAGGAAGCGGTGGACTCCGCATTTGAAGCTTACGCCAGAGATTATAAGGATGCGATTTATTGTATCGGCTCCGCAGTAGGCCCCCATCCCTTCCCTATGATGGTCCGCGATTTCCAGATGTGCATTGGCGAGGAAGCCAAAGAGCAGTTCCTCGATATGACCGGTCTTTTGCCGGATGCAGTCATCGCCTGCGTGGGCGGCGGTTCCAACTCCATCGGAAGCTTTGTACCGTTTGTGGGCGATCCGGTGGATATTTACGGCGTTGAGCCTTTAGGCAAAGGTCCGGAGCTGGGCAATCACGCAGCTTCCATGACCTACGGGTCCAAGGGCCTGCTCCACGGTTTTGAAAGCTATCTGCTCCAGGATGAGAACGGCGAGGCAGCTCCGGTGTACTCCATCGCCAGCGGTCTGGATTATCCATCAGTTGGACCGGAGCATGCCATGCTCCATGATATGGGCCGGATCCAGTATGTCTCCGTGAGTGATGATGAAGCAATGGACGCGTTCTTTAAGCTTTCACGACTGGAGGGTATCATCCCCGCCATAGAAAGTTCCCATGCGGTAGCCTACGCTATGAAGCTGGCTAATGAGCGCAAAAAAGGCGCGCTGCTTGTTACACTGAGCGGACGTGGGGATAAGGACATCGATTACGTCGTTGAAAACTATGGGTACGGCGAGAAATTTATGTAAACTCTAAACCATAGCTGCAAGGCCACGCTTTTGTATATAAGCTCAATCCTACGGAAGGGTCAAGGTCCAGCACACTGTTGCTGCTGGACCTTGACCCTTTCTGATTCTTATAGCTGCCCCATCTACGTATTACGGTTAGGGTAAGCCATCGATGTAAACAATTACTGTAACAGGCTTTCCAGCGATGTGGTTGACATAATGTGTACCTGATTTGATCCATCCACTCGCACATAGTAACCGTTATCTGTGGCATTACCTACATACAAAATAATCTGCTGCAAATCTGCCTCATCATAACTTTCCGGTTTTTCCCCGTCAGTTTCGGATTCACCATCATTGCCGGATTCATCCGATGCAGCCGTTTCCTTCCCTCCGTTGTTTACTTCTGATGCGACTGTTTCACTGCTTTCAGATGCTTCTGTGTCACCATTGTTTTCAGTTTCTCCCAACGTTTCGGACTCACTTTCATCCTCGCCATTATCCTCAATATACTTAATAGTTATTGTATATTGAGGGTTATCCAGCCCATACTCAGCTAAGTCCGTACAGTTATAATTCACATGGGAAGTATAATATAACCCGCTGGCCGCACTGTATGCGGCAGAATCCGTTTCAGGATCAAATTCCGTAACATCGGTGCCGTGACTCACAGAAATCTGTTTAATATTTTCCGTTTCAATATAAGGATAAGACTCCATATCCGCCACTGTATAAATATCAAAGGACATCATACTGTTCAGGGATGAGGATATCATGTAGACCTTATTTTCATAATTAAGGCGGCAATAATACTCGCCAGTGGAGTCATTGACATCCCCGATTTCAAAGACTGTCTCATTGCCGTTACTATCCGTCAATGTAATGATATTGGACGGCGCATCCAGGCCATATTCCGAGATAGCCGCATCGTCGGCCTCAAGCTCCCGGGTAGCGGTTGTGCTGACCACTGAGCTTAATTTGCCTTCGATGGAAGACTGCTTCACAGGAAAATCCCGGTCATCCACGTTGATCCATGTGCCATCCTCCTTGGCAAAGGTGATCGTCTCGCCATTATATTGATACGAAAATTTTGTTATATCTTCACCAGTCAATGATGTTAAAGCAATGGACGTGTCCGATTCCGCCTCGGCCCTGGCGGTCTCGGCACGATTCCAGTATTTAACACCAAAGTAGGCGCCGATGACCACCACAAGAACGACAACGGCTGCCGCCAGTTTCAGTGTCTGCTTATTTTTCATCGTTTTCTCCTCCGAACCCATATAACAACGCCGGTAATAAGTACGGCCACAGGTACGACCGCAATAAGGATGATACCCCACGTATTGGCACTGCCTGCTGTTGTTACAAGATAATCATAGGATAATGATTTTGCTTCAATGGATACGCTGCTGTCCTCACCGCTCATCCAGCTAATGGCGTTCATAAAGAAATCATAATTGCCGCCGGACACGGCGCCGTCCATCGTATCGTCAAGCAAACCGGCTGTGGTCACATACACAAGCTGAGCTTTCTTCGTTTCCTCAGACTCACTGTTACTTTCTGAACCATTGGTATCACCCGTAGTCTCGCTGTCAATCTCGCCGCCGGTTTCACCTGCCGTTTCCCCGGAAGTCTCGCTGGCAACCTCATCACTGCTTTCGCCACTACTTTCACCGGAAGACTCGTCGGCAACCTCGCCACCAGTTTCACCTGCCGTTTCCCCGGAAGTTTCGCCAGCAACCTCACCGCTAGTTTCGCCACCGCTTTCATCGGTCATCTCGCCAGCAATCTCCTCACTGACAGCCACCGCCAGCGCGAACGGTCCGTCGATATCCCCGTCCTCCTTCTCCAGCGTCTGCACATCCGCCACATTGACCTTGGAATATGCCGAATCACTGGTACCGATGAGCTGAGATACGGTCACACCATCTCTGGGAGCATCGCCGATTTGGATTCCCTGCGCCGACGGCAGGATCACAAAGCGATTGGCCGACTTCAGCGGCGAAGTAATCGTATGACTGTCCAGATCAGGGATCAGATAATAAGGCATGGACGGATAATAATTATTGGGATTTCCCTCAAGCACGATACCGTCCACACGGGATAAGCCGTAATGCGCAAGCACCTTGTCATAATTGGGCATTTCCGTACCCGTATAATTGGACACCATGAATACCTTGCCGCCATTATCCAGATAATTGATGATCTTCGTGGCCTCATCCTCGGACAGATCATTTTGCGGCGCATTGATCAGCAAAATATCACAATCCTCCGGAACACTGTCCATAGTCAGCAGACTCAGCGTTTCCGTCGTAATATTTTCCTTGGAGATGCGGGTCGTCAGGGAGCTTGACACCGACTGTTCATTATGCCCCTGCAAAATATACATCTTGGGCAGATCATCACTGGTGACATAGGCAATGGCGCTGGTAAGCTGACCTTCACCGTCATACCCTGTGGTCTTATAGGAATAAGAATTATAATCAATTTCCGAAACATACAGATCGCTGTATGGTATATATTTGTAAGTATCTCCGCTGACAACAATAATACTGTTGTCTGACACCGTTTCATCCGTATACTGCTTCGTAAATCCCGGACTCACTACCGGGTCCTTCTGGCTCACATGCACATGGGAGGACGCCCCTTTATACCGGTCCAGCATCTGCATGATCGTCTCATCCTCATTGCCCTCCTGGCAGATCAGATAAATATTAATATCGGTATCCAGCCCGGCCAGCATCTGTTTCGTCTGATCACCGATACTGTACAGCTTATTTTCCGTAATATCCAGCTTGGCGAACTGCGCCGGAAGCTGGGAAGCCACCATATTTATAACCACAACAATGGCTATAACGATGACAATGAGGACGCTGCTATAAGAGCCCTGCTTAAACCGTTTTCCTTTAAACTGTTCCTTCATCTTATTGCAACCTCCTTAGCACCAACGACGTTTTTCCACTGCCTGAACCGATAAGAACAGGAACAGGAAGCTTCCGGACAGATAGAATATAATTCCGGGAATATCGATCATTCCGGAAACAAAATTATTGAAATGAGCGGTCAGCGACAGGGAGCTGATCAGACTTCCCATAAGCCCCTCAAAGCTGCTGCTGTCCACCAGATATTTGATCAGAAGCCCGCCAATCCCCACGATACCCACGATCAGCCCGACCCCAAAGCTCTGTGTCAGCCAGTAAATGATCATGGCAATAACAGCCACGATCACAGCCAACGCCACAAACGATACCCAGGCCGTAGCCGGGATCAGGTCGGCAATGGCCTCGGCCATGTAGGATACAAACAGGATCAGAAAGGTAACCACCGCTGCGATCACCTGGCTCTCTGTTATGGAAGAAATGAACAGCCCGATGGCAATGGCCAGAAAGCCAAACAGAGCAAAGCCCAAAATGGATGTATAGGCCATAGCATAGGATATGGTGCCGTATTGGGCCATGATCAGCGGATAAAATAAAATTATACATACCGGAACCATAAATACAGTCACCATGGCCATATATTTACTTATGATGATCTTCCATGTCGTCACCGGCGCCGTCAAAAGCATCTGATCGGTTTTCTGCCGACGGTCCTCCGCCATGCTTTTCATGGTCAGAACCGGAATCAGGATCATAAATATAACCATCGTGGCCGATAAGGAATACCCCAAATACGGATATCCGCTGGAAAGATTAACGGCATAAAAATATAAACTGATGATTGCCAGCGCAAACGCAATAAATACGCAGCCGATCATTGCTGTGAAATACGACCGGACCTCTTTTTTATAAATCGCTGCCATTGTCCTGTGCCTCCTCTGCTTTCGCACGTTTTATTTTAAAACGGCGTTTTTCTTTCTTGTTATTTTCCGGCTGCTCCTGAGTCAGCTCCAGGAAAATCTCCTCCAGGGATACATGCTGTGACGGCGCCATCATCGGACACTCGGCATGGGCCAATGCGTAAAAGATGGATTCCCGCACATCCGCACTGCTGTCCTCATCTAAACCGAGACACTCTGTGACCACATCCACAATCCCTTCTTCCGCCGAGGGTTTTACTTCCATCTTACTAAGGCCTTCCACGGTACTCAGAGCCTGCCGCACCGCGTCCTCACTTCCCCTGACAAGAAACTGATACGTACTTTGGCCCTGCATCATCCGGGTCAGATTACTGGTCGTATCCGCGGCGATCAATCTGCCGTGGGCAATGATCATTACATAATCGCAGACCTCACTGATTTCCGAAAGTATATGGGAGCTTAAAATCACCGTGTGCTCTTTACTCAATTCCTTGATCAATTCCCGGATTTCTATGATCTGCTTCGGGTCCAGCCCCACCGTAGGCTCATCCAGGATAATGATCGGCGGAAATCCCATAATGGCATGGGCCAGCCCCACACGCTGCCGATAGCCCTTGGACAGATTTTTTATAAGACGCTCAGATACCTCCGTCACCCGGGTCATTTCCATAACCTTTTGTATCTGTGCATCCTGCGCCTCTCTTTTTATCCCT
The DNA here is from genome assembly GCA_902363555.1 of Lachnospiraceae bacterium. Taxonomy (GTDB): domain Bacteria; phylum Bacillota; class Clostridia; order Lachnospirales; family Lachnospiraceae; genus Catenibacillus. The sequence goes on from CABJAM010000007.1 coordinate 329,354, forward strand.
TTAAGCTCTGCTGAAAACTTTAAATATTCCAAAACTGTCATATCCGGATAGACCGGTGGAATTTCCGGAAGATAACCTATGGAGCGCTTGGCCGCCTCCGCATCCTTTAAAATATCATGGCCGTCGATCATCACTTCACCTTCCGTCGCGCCGATGTAGCCGGTCATAATATTCATAGTGGTGGACTTGCCCGCCCCATTGGGTCCGAGAAATCCGTAAATCTGGCCTTTTTCAACCGTAAAGCTTAAATGATCCACGGCAACGTGATCGCCATACTTTTTCACGAGATTTTTAACCTCTACCATGCCGTATGAGCCTCCTTTACTTTTATGGGTAACCGTTCCAAGTGGCCGAACTGTTACTTTCTTCCACTATTTTAAATTGGAATTGTGTATAATTATTGGAATAATTGTGAAAATATTTTGAAAGAAATGTGAGAAAACTGTGTTTAAAAAAGTACCGTCGTCGGACGCACGAAAGCGCCCCAAAACGGAGCGCTTTCAATCGTTTATTTAACCTTATATATGCCATTATGGGCCGCAGACGGCCGTGTGTCCTCGCTTTTGCGGTATTCCTTTGGCGTAACGCCGACCATATCCTTAAAGACCTTTGAGAAGTACGAAAAATTATCATAGCCTACTTTTAAAGCGATGGTGTTTACCGGATCGCTGGTCTTTTCCAGTAATTCTCTGGCCCTCTCAATACGCCGGCGCACCAGCCAGGCGCCCAGCGATTCTCCGGCTTCCTTCTTAAATATCCGGGCCAGGTAATCCGGATTCAGATAGACCAACTCCGCCAGAGACTCCCGGGTGATATCTTTTTCCAGGTTGTGGTCAATATAGTCCTTGATCTGATCCACTACCGACATATTCTCCCGGTTATCCCGGACAGATTCCATGCTGATATGGATCACATCGCGGAGATATTTGCGGGCATCCTCAAAGGACTGGATCGCCCAGGCAATTTTCTTCGTCTCAAAGCAGCTCCCATCCCCCAGGGAATGGAGCAGTATATTGCGCTGGCGCAGCTCGGAGCTGATCATCTGGATGCAGTCCATGACAAAGCTGTGGAGCACCTTTTTTGAATGTCGGCCTCCCACGGACAGGTGATTGATATAATCATCCACCACCTCCAGGAGCATCTGCTCTCTGTCCTCATTGAAAAAGCTTTCCCACAAAGTAAAATCCGGCGGCTGATACGAATCCTTTGAAAAATCAATATTGCGGACCACATAGATCTCATTGACCGGCACCACATTATTAAACAGGACTTCGGAAACGTCCTGCCAACTGGCCCCGATCCCCTCGATGGCGGCAGTATTTCCCATGATGCAACTGATATCGCATTTAAAATGAGTACGTATCTTGTCGCAAAATTCCTGAGCGCAGCCGTAGATCGTCTCCCGCGCTTCATCCTTTTGCTGGATAATGACCATCCATTCCATGGACTGGATCCTGCCAAAGCCCTGAATACACGACGTCGGCGTGTCAAACACCTCATCGGCAATATTTCTAAACGTCCATTCCAGCATCCCGCGGCCCAGTTCCCGGACCACATGGTCATAATTATGAAGGCGGAAAGCAAACGGCACAAACATATCCGCGGTATCATAACCGACGCCCAGCTTTACGGCATCCTGCCACAGCTCATCCGCATCACGGTAATAATCTTCATTCAGACACACTCTGGACCAGAACATGTCCTTCCGGTTCTTTTCCGAATCGCTCCAGTATGTATAGATCTTCTCATAATTGACCGCCTCCAGCGCCGACTGCTCGGCCTTGACGGCTCTTTTGATCTCCCCGGCCAGCTCATCGTAAGCAATGGGCTTCAGACAATAGGCAAAGCTGCGCAGCTCTATGGCTTTTTTGGCATAGTCAAACTCCGCATAGCTGGTCAGAAAAATGAACTGGATGATCAGGTTGCGCTCGCGTATCCATTTCAGCAGCGCAAATCCATTTTTCTTGGGCATTTCGATGTCACAGACAATAATGTGGATCGGGATATCCTCCACAATCCGCTTCGCCCGCTTGACATTATAGGCCGTATATACATTTTCTATTCCAAGACTCTCCCAATCCATTTTCTGAGTCAACGCCTCCAAAACATAGGCATCATCATCAACAATCAGAACATTCACAGGCGACTCCCCTTTCTTTTATCTCAAATGGTATTCTTATATAAACACCGGCTCCATGGGGAGCACAGTTGTAAAACCGGATCGCCGCCCGGTCACCGTAGGACAGCTTCAAACGTCTTATGGCGTTCATAATACCGATACGCTTCTCTCCTTCGGAAATATCCTCGTCATTTTGCAGTTTCCGAAGTATTTCCCCGTCAAAGCCCTCACCGCTGTCCTCAATAATGACTTCCACGCATTGCATCGCGTCGGAAGACTCCACGATATGGGCCGACAATGAAACCCGTATCTCCTCATCCCAGTTCACAGTATGTTTTATGGCATTTTCTACAAAGGTCTGGACAAACAGCGGTGGTACGACGGCACAGAGCACGTCCTCCGATATGTCCAACGTCACATTAAAACCATTCCGGTAGCGTATCTTCTGGATCTCCAGATATTTTTTAATGTGCTCCAGCTCATCACCAAAAAGCACCACATCATCATGCTTCTTGAAAATATAGCGGAGATAATCGGAAACACAGCGGGATAGCGTCTGGATCTCCTTATACTTTTCCAGCTCCGCCAGATTATAAATAATATTCAGGCAATTCAGATAAAAATGGGGTTCGATCTGCAGGGAAAGGAAATCGGTCTGTATCCGCTGCTCCTCCAATGTCTTTTCGTAAATACTGATTTTAAGCCCCTTTATCTTTCCAACCATATCCGCCAGCAGCTCACTGGCTTTGCCCAGCTCGTTGATCTGGTAGTAGGTGGCAACCGAATAATTTTCGTCGCTTTGGAGCTTCGTCACATTTTCAGAAAAAGTCTGGATAGGCACCAAAACGGTACGCCGGATATAAAAGATCAGCCATAAGTAGCCGATACCGCCCAGACCCAGCAAAACGCCGATAAATATCTGTAATTCCAGATAACGGACCACCTGCTGATACCCGCCTATGATCAGGCCCAGTGTAAAGCTGGCGCCGTCCAGCTCCTCCTTGGCGACAATGCGTCCGCGAAATGTGCTGAGCTCGCGCTCATTTCGTTCATATTGAGAAAAATCTATATTTCCCGTCTCCAAAACCGCCTGATTATTCACCGGCTGTCCGTCGGAATCGATAAATATAAGATAGCTCTGATCCCCAAAGCCCTCAAATACAGAGTTTTCGATAAAATCCTGAATGTCGATCCAGCTTATCATATAATAATTATCCATGCGGTAATACTTGGTCATATGATAACGGTCTTTAATCTTAGCCAGTTCCCAGAAGCTGGCAGAAATATACCGCTGACTTGAAGTGTTCTCCAGCAGATATTCCTTGACAGCATCACCGTTGTCATACCAGGCTAAATAAGACTTTTCGTTATAGCAGCTATGAATAGTAATATCCTTATCCGGGATAAAAATCATATAATTCACGGTAAACGCCTGCTGGCTCGCCCAGGACTCCAGTGTTTTTTTCAGACGCTTTGTGATCAGATATTTCTCATGGGTCGTCAGAGGTTTTACACTGCCCGTTCCCTCATTTGCCAGCAGTTCAATATCTGTATCGTAGCTGATCTCACTGGTGAGGAGCTGGTCCACACTGGTCAGAACATTATTCATCTCCCGGACACTGGAATTTATAATATTATCCGCCAGATTCTCCACCTCCCGGCTCGCCGAGTACATCGCCAGAAAACTGATGGAAAAATTCAAAAGAATAACAATTGCAAAGGTTATGGCAATCCATCGGATCAATTTGGAAAAATCATAATTCTTAGCTGTATTTTTCAAAATCTTTTCCCCCGCCTTTTAAGTAAGATAAGATGGACAATTGTTTATTATATTTATCGTAGGGAGCACCGCTTTGCGGTGCTCCCTTTTTTGATATGGGATGAATTGCCAGGGCAATTCATCCCATATCAAAAAAAGCCCATGACAGAACCCTCTGTCATAGGCTTTTCTGCTGATATTATTTTAACCTTTAACGGCTCCGACTGCAATACCTTTTGCAAAGTATTTCTGAAGGAAGGGGAATACGATGAGCACCGGCAGTATTCCGACGAAGGCGATGGCCATACGCACGGCTGTACTTGGCAGGTTCGCCATATCCACATTGGAAGCGGCCTGGGCGTTCTGCGACAGGTACTGGATATTGGTGATCATCTGGTTTAACAGACTCTGGATACCCCAGAGATCCTTGTTCACATTGATATAGTAAAGACCGTTGGTCCAGTCATTCCAGTAAGCCAGACCGGCGAACAGACCCATGGAAACAAGGATCGGTTTGCCAAGAGGAAGAACGATCTTGCGGTAGATCAGCCAGTGGCCGCCGCCATCGATCTTACATGCTTCGTACAGCGCCGTGGGGATACTGTTCTGGAAAAATGTCCGGATCATAATAACGTTCATGGCGCTCATCAAAAACTGCGGGATAACGAGAGCGAAAAACGTATCGGTAATATGTAAGTATGTGGAATACCACAGGTAGGTCGGTACAAGACCGCCATTAAACAGCATTGTGAAAAATACAAGGAAGGATAAAATCTTCCGTCCGGGCAGACCCTTTAAGGACAGGCCGTAAGCCAAAAGTGAGGAAAGCAGTGTGTTTAAAATCGTACCTACGATGGTGATCGCAAAGGTCATACCGTAGGCGCGGATGATCTTTCCGCCGCTGTTGATCAGATATTCATAAGCCGCCAGACTGAACTTGGCCGGGAAAAATGAATAACCATTAAGTACAAGGGTGGCCTCATCGGTCAATGAACATAAAAACAGCAGCACAAACGGCAGCACCATGATCAACGCCATAAGAATGAGGACAATATGAATGATGACCAGAAAAACTTTTTGTTTTTTACTTATAACCATAATCTATTATCTCCCTTCTTTAGAATAATGCGTTATCCGGGCTGACCTTGCGCACAACCAGGTTTGAGATCAATACGAGCAGGAAGCCGACGCAGGACTGATAGAAGCCGGCGGCTGACGCCATGCTGACATTACCAAGCTGCAGCAGACCTCTGTATACGTAAGTATCGATTGTATTTGTCGTTGAGTAGATTTTACCTGAGTTCATCGGCACCTGATAGAACAGACTGAAATCCGAATAGAAGATACGGCCGATGTTTAACAGTGTCAATGTGATAATGGACGGTGTCAGTGCGGGCAGCGTCACGTGGCGCACCTGCTGGAGCTTGGAAGCGCCGTCCAGGGAAGCTGCTTCGTATAAGGACTGGTCGATGCCTGCGATACCGGCGGTGTAGATCAGTACGCCGTAGCCCACGCTCTTCCAGCACTGGACGAATATAATGATAAACGGCCAGTATTTTGCAGTATTATACCATTGGATGGGTTCCATCCCCAGCGCCGGTAAAATGGACATGTTCATCATACCTGTATCACCGCTCAGGAAAGCGTACACGATGTAAGATACGATAACGTAGGACATAAGGAATGGTAAAAGTACGGAGCTCTGATACAGTGTTTTGGACTTTTTGCCACGCACCTCACTGATCAGAATAGCGATCAGAACGCCAAGGATAAGATTTACAACAATAAATGCCAGATTATAAAGTAATGTATTCCGGGTAATGACAAATGCGTCGTTGGTCTTAAACAGAAATTCAAAGTTCTGAAGGCCTACCCATGGGCTCTTGAAAATACCGGTGGTAAAATTGACTTTCTTGAAAGCAATGACCAGTCCGGCCATGGGGATGTAGTTATTGATAATCAAATAGAGAAGGCCCGGAAGCATCATCAGGTAAACCGGAGCCCACTGCAAAAAAACAGTTTTCTTTTTCCTTTTATTTACCTGAATCGCAGGAGTTTCATTGTTCTTCGCCGCCATATGGAAATCTCCCTTCGTTAATTTTTAACGGGCTGCGGTTTTGGAAAGCCGCAGCCCTTTGTTGATCAGTCCCTGCCGCATTACTGCCGGCATATCGAAAATGTATATGGATCATTCTGCTGTTATCTCACCGGTAGTTTCAGCAGTACCGGCATTGCCCTGTGCTGCAAGCCAGGTGTTAAGCTGCTCCTGTTTTGCTTTCATAACAGTTTCAAGACCTGCGGATTTCAGTGCTGCATTAAATTCAGCGATTGCATCGTCCACATTCTCAACAGCGCCGGTACCCAGTGTATCATAATACTGAGATTTTACATTGGCCAGAGCTGTCAGCTCGTTGGAAACAGCGTTGGAGTCGTAGGCAAAGCCAAGAGCCTTGGAGCGGGTTGCTTTGTCGATCAGCTCATGCTGATAAGTCCACTTTTCAGCGGTATCCGGTTCAACGGTGTAAGCGATCTCCTGGTTCGGTAATTCCCAGCCGATATTCAGCATCCAGCCTGGATTAGCCTGATCCTGTCCGTCAGCAAAAGTGATAATTCCTGCTTCTTTATCAACAAATTTGTAGTGGGTACCTTCAATACCCCAGTTCAGAAGGTTCATAACATCTGCGCTGCCATAAATATAGTCAAGGACTTTCATCGTTCTGGCAGGGTTCTTGCAGTTACGTCCGATACCCCATGTCAGGAAGTTGATGGAGTAGGATGTGATATACGGATCGCCATATAAGGAAATACCTGCCAGATCCTGGCCTGTGCTCAGCTCATCCTGTGTTACGGCGCCGGCTTTAAGCGGTGTCATGTAGCCGAAAATCTTACCGGCTTTCATCTGTACCTGAAGGGAATCTGTTGTTGTTGCTGCATCTTTCGAGAAATATCCCTTGTCATTCCAATCCTTCATAAGTGTTACAAATTCACGGAATTCCTCAGTATCATAAAGATTCACAACCTCTGTGGACTGACCAAAATCCATTAAAGCGCCGAAACCATCGGTCAGCAGGTCCGATGTCTCCCAACGGAATAAAGGAGAACTGTTTGCTGCGGAGCCCATCATAATCATATCTGAATGTTTTTCATAAACCTTAGCCATAGCTTCTGTGAACTGATCAAGGTTTGTGATTTCTTCGCAGATATCTGTGGCATCATTTACAGTATAGCCGGCTTCTTCAAGAAGGTCACGCCGAACAACAGCACCTTCCCATGTGATCTGCTCTCTCATGGAGGTTACGCCGTAAACAAAACCTTCGATGTTGGGGCAGGCAAGGAAATCCGGGTCTACATATTTCTTAATGTTGGTGCCGTAATCTTCGATCAATGTGCTCAGGTCCATAACCTGGCCGTTGGACACATAGCCCTGGGCGTTCTGAACGATGATCGGTACGATGTCCAACTGTTCATTACCGGACAGTGCAAGCTGGATCTTCTGTGTGTAATCACCCCAGCCATAGCATCTTAAATCGATCTTTGCATTTAATTCCGGTTCAAGAATCTTATTGATCTCGGCTTCGATCAGAGCTTCATCGGCTCTCTCATCACCGATATAACCCATAACTACGGTAAATGTTTCATCGTTATCTGTGTAACGTGTTACGCCGTCGCTGCCTGTCTCCCCGCCGGCGCTGCCGCTTCCGCCGCCTGAGCTGCTTCCTCCGCCGCCGCAGGCTGCCAGAGATACGGTCATTGCGACTACAAGTAAAATGGCTAACAACTTTTTGAATTTCATAAATGATATCCTCCTTTAAAATCTGTGCATTTAAGCAATTTCTCACTGCCTTAACTGTGACTTAATTATATAGTATACAACATGACGAAATCTATAAAAAATCAGACCACAAATTATAAAAATCCGGACTTCGTTGTATAATTTGTATATCCCATCGTAAATCCATAAAATCTTCCCCTTTTTATATAGGTAAATATTCCTAAGTTCCTGTGAATTTTTTGTCGAAATAGCCTATAAAGTCCGTATTTTGTTAAAACACATCCTGTTTTTGATATAAAATAGTCACATTTTTGATAGACGCCATTTTTTTATTCCTATATAATATAATAGACATATAACATAAAGGAATTGCGCTGATGCGCAAGCAGGTCAACGATTTCCTTCGGAAATCCCTGACAAATTATAAAAAGGAGATTATTATGAAAGTCGGAATTCAGATGTTTTCAGTAAAACAGGAGATGGCTAAAGATCCTGTGGCTACGATGAGAAAGGTAGCCGAAATCGGTTATAAGTATTGGGAAACCTGTGAGCTTTTTGGTGCGGAATGCGACTATAACTACGGTCTGTGCATGCCGGCCGACGAAGGCAGGGCGCTTATTGATGAGCTTGGCGTAAAGATCATTGGCTGCCATATATCCAATGACTGCATGGCCGACAACGCCACCCTGGAAAAATTCCTCGATTACCAGGCGGCTGTGGGTTGTGAAAATCCGGGCCTCGCCATGGATTTCTTCCCGGATATGGACTACATTAAGAACTTTGCCGCGAATTTAAACCGTGTGGGCCAAATGTGCAAAGACCGCGGCATGGGCTTCCATTACCACAATCATTTCCATGAATTTCAGAAGATCGATGGCAAATATGTCATTGACTGGATTCTTGAGCTGACTGATCCGATGCTTGTAGACTTTGAACTGGATACCTTCTGGGCCATGCGCGGCGGAGTTGACCCGGTCGCCATGATCGAGCGTTATAAAGATCGTCTGGTCATGCTCCATCAAAAAGACTTTGCCAGGGATGCCGACCAGCAGATCAATCTGTTCGATGGCGTGGTCGATCCCAATGTTCCCGTAACAATGGACGATTTTAGAAAAAGCTCCATGAACTGCTTCACAGAGGTAGGCACCGGTATTATGGACATCCAGGGTATCATCGATGCCGCTAATAACGAGGGCATCAAGTACATAACGCTGGAGCAGGACTACACGAAACGCGGCGAATTTGAATCCATCGCCATGAGTATGGATGCCTTCAAAAAATATAAAGGTGTTGAGTGGGATTAATCCCCCCAGGAACACGGCCGGCGTACCCATTAAGGGCACCGGCCGATATCCGGGGTTGTGCCGGATCTGCACTTTTAATTCCAGGAAATTCCGTGGAATTTTTTAAAGCTGTCCATGCTCAGACGGATACTTTCAAGCTGCGGATGCTGGGAATAATCCTGCTCCAAAATAATATAATCAACGCTGCCCAGCGCATTGGCTTTATCGATAATGGCCTGGATGTCCATGGTGCCGGTGCCGATTTCAGTAAAATTCTGCTCGGAATAGCCGGTATTGAATACATCCATATCGATCCTGGCGTCATAGCCCACGCGCTCGAAAATATTCTGGGGATATCCCTCCACGCTCAGGTAATCCTTCTGATGTACAAGCTTTAACCGCTGGCCCAGATAATCCATAATCTCCAGCGGATCCTGACCGCCGCGCATCGTCCAGAAGGTATCCAGCTCAAATCCCATATAATCCGGGTCCGTATTTTCATAAATCATCTCAAATACAGTTTTTCCGCCAAATTTCTGAAATTCATGGAAATGGTTATGATACAGCAGGGCAATGCCTTCTTCCTTGAATATCTTTCCAACAGTGTTCATCATTTCAATTTTACGCTGAACCTCATCGTAGTCCGCATAAAAATCCATAGGATAAACAATATAATTATTTCCGAGAATATGATTGTATTCGATCAGTTCCTTCGTGTTGTCCGGTGTAAACGGGAAGATGTGAGCACTGACAATGCTGGAGCCATTTTCATCAAGTACGCCCTTTAATGTTTTTGCATCCACTCCGAAGCCTACGCCAAAGTCCTCTAAAGCATTGTGATTGGCCGCCTCCAGATATTTATAACCCGCCTGCGCCACACTCTCGATCGTTTTAATAGGGTCCTTCATCATCTCATCTCTTACAGAATATAACTGTACACCAACTTTTAAATCCATATGTACGCCTCCTCAAATTTTTGTCCGGTCACCGCGTCGTATTTCTAAAAACGTAACCATTCAGCCAGGCTGAACAGTCACATAAAACAGCTATGACACTTCTATTATAATCGTTCATGCATATAAATGCCATACCTTAAATAAGATATACCATTACTATTCCCGCAGGTGTTACAATTCACACCCACGCCACTCACTACGCTTTATTGTTTCTAGGGGGCTCGCAGGGCTAAGACAAGCCCAGGAATAGTTATGGTTTCATCGGAAATATTTCATCTTTTATATTGAAATATTCATCTAAATAATTTATGATAATATTTAGATAAATATTTAGCAGCTTTTTTATATTCGAGTAAAATTCAATGGACCGGAGGTGCCTTAATTATGAAGGTAAGTATCAAAAAAATCAGCGAAGTGACGGGATTTTCTCCGGCAACCATTTCCAATGCGCTGAATAACAAAAAAGGGGTCAATAAAGATACGGCTGAAACGATTTTTAAAGCAGCAAAAAAGTTAGGCTATTTTGTGGATAATAAAATGACCCATATTAAATTTGTCAGCATAAAAAAGCATGGAAAGGTTGTCAGCGACACGCCATTTTTTCACAATCTCATTGAAGGGGTGGAAAAGGAATCCCGTATTGCAGGGCTGGACACGATCATCTGTAATTTAAACACCGATGACAGCGACTATGACGAGCGGCTCTCGGAAATCCTATCCGACAGCAGCTGCGGTATACTGGCCCTGGCCACGGAGTTGAACAATCAGGAAATGGAACGCTTTAAATCCGCCCTTGGTCCGCTGGTCATCATTGACAACTGGTCCGATTCCATGAAATTTAATTCAGTTATGATCAGCAATGCCGACTCCATGTACAACGCCACCATGGTGCTGTCGGCCAACGGGCACAAAAATATCGGCTACTTAAAAAGCAGCACGACGATCAAAAACTTTTATTACCGCTTTCACGGCTACCAGCGGGCCATGCAGGATATGGAGCTTTCCATTGATCCGGCCCATACCGTCCGCCTGGAGCCCACCATGGACGGGTCGTACCGGGATATGATGGAATACCTGAAATCCTCGCCGTCTCTTCCCAGTGCCTATCTGGCGGACAATGACATTATTGCCTTTGGCGCCATGAAGGCATTGAAGGAAAATGGCTGCCGGCTTCCGGAGGAAATATCCATCATCGGCTTCGACGACCTGCCGTTTTGCGAAATCTCCTCCCCCACCCTGAGTACGATCCGGGTTCCCAAGCAGGAGCTCGGCCGCACCGCCGTGCGCCGTCTGGTGGAGATCGCCTCCGATAAACAAAGCATACCGCTGAAAATACAGGTAAGTACGGAATATATCGCCAGGGAAAGTGTTCGGAAAATATAGCCCAAGGGCTATGGTTCACAGATAGGCAGGAAACGATAACAGTCGAATTTGCCCAGCAAAAATAAGGAAGGAAACGAAATGGTTACAGTCAAGGATATTGCAAAAGCCGCCGGTGTGTCACCCAGCACCGTCTCCATCATATTAAATGGAAAAAATGAAGAACGGAAAATTTCAGATAAGACATGCAAAAAGGTGTGGGAGGCTGTGCAGAGCCTGGGCTATCAGCCCAACATCGCCGCACGGACATTGCGCGACAGTCAGGATAACGGCCCCCGCACCATCGCCCTGTACTGGGCCAATGACTTCCGCACCTCCATGCTCTCCCGTTTTTTAAAGGGATTGGAGCTGGCCGCAGCCGACGATGGGCATGAAATCGTCGTCTTTACCTATGCCAATGATCAGCTTAACAGGCAGAAGGCCCTCCTTTCCGGAAAGCGTTTCCATGCGGCTATTATTGCCAATGCTTCAAAAAAGGACATGGAATTTATTAACAGTGTGGTTTTCCCTGTTCCGGTCGTCCTATACAACCGCCAAGCGCCGGATTATTACAGTGTCACCGTGGACAATTATAAAATGGGCCGGCTGGCCGCCGAAGCCTTTCATCAAAAAGGAAAAAAACATCCGTGGATCATTACCTCCACCGATGTTTTTCCCGGTATGTCTCTGCGTATTGACGGCTTTTGCCAGACATTGGAGGCGCTTGGCATTCCATGCCCGGCCGATGACCGTAAAACCGCCGTCAATTCTCTGGAGTCCGGCGCCCGGATGATGCAGGAGATTCTTCGCAGCAAACGCCCATGTGATTGTGTTTTCTGTCTGTCTGATGCTATAGCCCACGGGGTACTCTACACACTTAACCGCGAGGGTAAAAAAATACCGGAGGAAATCTCCGTGATCAGCATCGGCAACGGCGAATCCGAATACAGTCAGTACAGCATCCCCCCTCTGACCAATGTCTATCTTCCCATGGAGGATATGGCCAAAAATTGTCTGGAAATCCTTCAAAGACTCCTGGACCATGAGGAGGTTCCCCAGAAAAACCTGCTGCTGGATACACCGCTCATATTGCGGGAATCGTAATCGATTCCCGCAAAAGTATCCCCGCCCGCCGATAAATAGTATCCGGTAACCGTTCCGCCGAACAATTCCCCTTCCGCCAAACGGTTACCCCATATGTCCGGCTTTCTTCAAACGTTTACTCCATACGCCCGGTTTTCTTTAAATAGTACTGATGCGCCAGCCCGAAATATCTCGCTGCCCCCTCACCAAATCTGTCGTCAATACTTTTTATCATCACATCATTATGAAGGTAATCATCCGTAAATCGTTTCCAAAAATCGATACCGACATCCATACCTTCATAGAGACTTTCCATCATATCCACGCTCTCGGCCACCAGATCCTGAACCTCATCCGATGTGTAATCCCTGGTGATATCGGATAAAAGCAGTGTAGACACCTCTTTATTCCGTTCAAACAATCCATCCTTTTTGAGTATCTCCACTTTTTTCTGCATATCCGGCATTTGGAGCAGATTATTTTTCATCGCCTCCGTTGCCTTTTCTATGCTGCCAAAATTCTTTACCAGCGTCTCGGCCAGAATGACTTCCTTTTCCTTAAAGCGGCTGACCCATTCATCAAAATCCTTCAGAGCGCCCCAGCCCTCCTCTATGATTTCCGGATGACTTTCACGGAAATGCTCAAGCATATCAAAATACTCACTCATATCAAATTCCTTAAAACTCATATAATCTTCCCCCTGTTCCAGTTTTTCCAATAGCCCAATTAATTTGTTCAGACGATCCCTTTTATTTTTCAGAAGTTTTTTCTGCTGATGATAGGCGTCCACCCGGTCAAACTCCGGATTTTCCATAATACGTTGAATGGCCTTCAGTGAGAAATCCAATTCCTTAAAGAACAGGATCTGCTGCAGTTCTTTTAACGCCTCGTCATCGTATAAGCGATAACCGGATTCCGTCAACTTCGTCGGTTTGAATAAACCGATCTCATCATAGTATTGCAGCGTTCTCACACTCACGCCGGTCAGCCTGGAAACCTCTTTCACCGTTCTCATAGCCTCACCTCCTTTATTGGTTTAATGAAATTGTACACTATCACGGAACGTTAGGGTCAATAGGGTTTTTTGAATTTTTTTATTTTACGGGGGTATAGACCACTTTTAAGCAGCTAATTATTATAATTTTCATTTTTTCGCTTTTAAAACAAGATTTATTCTGGTAAGATAACAATATAGACTTACCAATCGGTAAACGCAGCCGCTACGCCGCCCGGATTGGAAACTTATCTCCAACAATGTGTGACGCACAGCTTGCCTGCGCATCAACGCAATTCCTATATTAACATAAAAAAAGAAGGTGTTCCTTATGTTAACGGATTTAGCAACATGGAAAGAACGCCGTGAACTGTTGGCAGATTTTCAAATGAAACTGCTTCATCAATTTGGCGAAAACGACTACAATGTATTTGTATTCGGCAGTTATATCCGGGAAGATTTCACCCCCGGAGAAAGCGATATCGATTTAATTGTTTATTGCAATAAAATTATAAAGCGAATGGATATTGTTGATTACTGCCGCGATTATTTTTACCAGCAGGGTTTACCCTGCGATGTACTGGAATATTATTACTATGAATATGAATACGTTTATGCCATAGGAATTCTAAATTCAGTTCCATTAACGGATTACTTTCCAAAGCAATTGAAAGATGAATTGTACATTATAGCAAAAAATTATGCAGCACATAAAAGAGAAAATGCATTGCAGCAAAAATATCAGGACTGGGAATATGTAATTTATAAGCGTAAATCAATTCATAAAAAGGAGGTGCCCCATTTAAATGGTAAAATTACCTGATGACATAAAAAAATATGGTTTTCAAATCATGGACACACCATCGGAGGTCGATAAAACCGTCGGTAACAATATTCGTATCCTGATTGAACAATCCGAGAAATTACTATCCTGCTATCAGGAGTTTACAACTTGTAATGATGAAAGGCTGAAAGATTTCCTGTCTGAGGCAATGAGCAGCTACTTAAATCATATTGCTCAGGCGTTTAGAGATATCATTGCGTATATCTTAATAAATGACAGTCTAAATAACAGCAGGATATATGATGAGAGCCTTGGATTTTATGTACGCCAGTATTTATCCCTGAATATCCCCCTCACTCCGGATACCGAAAAAGCAGTCGAATTTCTCAAACAGCGAAACGACCTGATTCACGATTATTTTAATATAAGCAAACGAAATCACGAACTGTCCGTCGCACTTGCGTCTTACGGAAAAGGCTTTCTTGACCTGGCCATTGGATTAAAAAATTATTGCTATGAACGTTATCCCGACGTAGTCATGAATCAAAACATTAAAAAGGCTATTCATAAGGCGACAAAGCAACGCACTCCCAAAATCTGATATCATCATGTATATCACTCATTTTTATATTCCGGGTGGATTCCCATAACCCTTGGGGGGCCCACAGCGCGGTAACGATTCCCATGGAGGAACTGAAACGCAACGGCGGCGTGGCCATCCGCCACGCCGCCGTATGAATATCGATTACAGTACTAAAGATGGCGCCGTATAAACTCTGGCCGCCAGCTCATTGTCAAGCATATACAGGCTCTTCGGATCGGAGCCAAACAGATCCATCTTCTTGATCAAATCCGTGGCATTGGTTTCCTCCTCGCCCTGCTCCTTTACAAACCAGTCTAAAAACTGCATCGTCCTGAAATCCTTTTCCTGATATGCCGCATCATAAATATTATGGATCAGCCCGGTGACATGAATTTCATGCTTCAATCCGGCTTTCAGCGGGTCCATATTCTCCTTCAAAAGCACCGTGGGCTTATCCACAGCTTCCAGCGTCACCTTCAGATCATTATTCTGCATATATTGCATAAACAGCAATGCATGGTCGCGCTCCTCCTGCGCCTGTACCTTATACCAGTTCGCAAAACCGTTCAGGCCCTGATCCACATAAAAATTGGAAAAATCCAGATACAGATAAGAGGAATAAAACTCCTTATTTACCTGATTATTCAATAATGCTGCTACTTTTTCGCTTATCATACTTATCAATCTCCTTTTATAAAATTAGCCGGCTGGACGCCGAAGCCTTTTATCATTCAATTCGCATTTATCAGTAATAGTAACGCCCAGCGGTGCCGAACGCTTACAAAACTTCAAATTTAAATAGTCCTGCTCCTTTATTATAATTGCCCGGCGGCATTAAGTAAAGATATTCGTGAAAAAAACAGCCGGTAAATTTATGTAATGTAACAGTTCAGACAGGCTGAACGATTACGGGCTCACGGCCACCTGGAGTCAGTCACTCTTTCGAAGCCGGGCATAAAGCCGCCGTGCCAGCGCCGCTGCCTTACCGTTGGCATTGCCATCGTACCGGGCCTGAATATACAAATCGCGCAGAGCTTCAAGCGCCTCCGGATCATTAAATTTCTTATCAGCTTTTGACTGCACGTCAAGGCTTGTATCACAATCATGGAGAACAATTCCCTTATCCTTATACAGCCGTAAAAATCTCCGATACTGCCTGCGCACCCCCGCCGCCGGCCCTCTTTGTCGGTCTGCCGATGCCATAGCTACGTAAGGCTGTTCCGATAAAGTACTTACCATCGTCATTCCCGTCACCTTCGCATCTTTTGGCCCATGACCTGAAATCCACCGAAAAAACAGCCATAGTAAGACGATCAGCGCAAAAATCCCCAGGGCCGCAATGATATAGACGCCCAGAGAATTGCCGGAAGAAGAAACTTCACTACCATAAACAAGCTCCTGCGATCCCTCCACAGCATCCGTAACGCTCTCCACCATCGCAGTACGCAGCCCAAGCCTGGAAAGCCCCCACTGCGCCACACTGGCGATCCCCCAAATCACATACCCGATCCCCATAAGGAGCAACTGCAAAACAGGAGCAATCATATGGAGATATACGAACTTCATACCTGATAAGATCCCTTTCAGGACAACTTCACTGGATAAGCACCAAGACAACGCCAGCAGTGCCAATACAGCTAAAAAATTGCCCATTTGAAAGTTGCGCGCCATGTACACTACCGGTTCATGTCGCAGTGACCGCATCAAAATCACCGAGGCGATCACCGTCATCACAGCCAGAGGAAGCGATACCGTCATAATTACTTCCAGACCACCAACCATGGAGACAAAAATTGCGAATATTATGTAAACCTTGCAAAACAAAGAAAATATATTTACCTGGCGGTACCAGGACAATTCCGCAGGACCTGTCAACGCCGAATAAATCACATAAATAACGCCCGGTGCTAAAACGATGCATCGAAACAGCGATGCTCCCGGAAGAAAAAAGCACAGGACCAGTGGGGCCAGCGCAATAAAACGCCGCCGGCTCTGTCCGCCATCTTTTTTCCGTATGCCGGCGCATACGCCAAAACACAGACACATAATAAAAACCGGGAGCAGCAGATTCCCACTGCCCAGAAACGATGCATCTGCTCCAGCCACACTGCCAGCAAACGCTGCCGCAGCTCCGCTAAAGGCATAAAAGAACGCCAGATCTGCCATCATTCTGAGAAAATACAGTAAAATCATGGCATTACCTCCCTCATCCCGATCACCTGATACTGCCCATCCGTTGCTTCCTGAAACAAAAGTGACAGGCCGGCATCCGAAAATTCATCATCCGGAGTAATAAAAATACATCCTCCAGGTGTCGTCCGCCGCTCCAAAGACTTTTTAGCCAGCGACGCACAGGACATACCGGCCTTGTACGTGGCCCGCCCGAGACATTCTAAAACACTCTGAAAATGATTACCGCCAAGCCCTTCGCCCACCTCCGGCTCTCCCCAGCCGCCATCAGTCACAGCATTGGTGAAAAAATCATAGGGAATTTCCCGCTCCTCCAATACTTTGCACACCATGCGTGCCAGGGAAAAGCCGTATTCCAGCACAAGTTCCCTGTCATCCACAGTCGTGTCCACATTTAAGATCACCCGGACCGACGGCTGAGCCGTATGATCCAGAGTTCTCACCATAAGCCCCAGACCTCTGGCACTCTGGGTCCAGGAAATCATTTTCATCGGTTCCCTGCCTGTATATTCCCGGTATCCCGCCGTCAGCACCGGGTCCTCATACAGAAAACGGCGCACCGGATAATCGCCCAAAATGCCGCCGGAGAGCACGGCTGCCGGCATGGCAGAAATCTCCCTGGGCGCCACTACGATCTCACGATATTGCTCCAACCGGCGCACCTGCTCTGCAATCCCAAGAAAATCACCGCCATAAACGACCGGGTGGGGAATCACAAACTTACCCCGCTCATGGATGACCACCTCTATAGACAGCTCCGCCTGTTCACCAGGCCGCAGCCACAACGTGCGGATAACCGAAGGACCGCCGCCAGGACCTTTTTGGATATGCCCGGCCGCCTCACTGTCGGACAAATGCATTGTTTCAGGGAAATTCACACGCACCTTAATATAGGACATCGTGTGCCTTCCATTATTTTTCAGCGTGACCCGCAGACGAAACGCTTCCCCCGGCTCAGCCACATTCCTGTCCGTCCGGTAGACCGCCGAAAGGCTCTGCAGCCCACGGCGAAGCATCCGCCGCTGAAGGATCAGCGCCATAACCACAAGAATTATAATAAATATAAATATCATACGCTCTCCAGCGGAACCTTAACATTCCTTATGATCTTTTCCAGAAACCGCATGGCCTCCCCGACGCCGGTTCGGCGCTCCTGCATCATCCGGTGGCTCAGCACAAAAGGCGCCGTATATTTCACATCCTCTGGAATCACAAAGCCGCGTCCGTGAAAAAGCGCCGTTACCTGCGATGCCTTATAAAGCGCGATTGCCCCACGCGTCGATACCCCGCGGACAAAATTGCTCTCCTCCCGGGTGCCGGAAATAATGTCCATCAGATAATTCAAAACATCCGTGGACATCCTTACTTCCTTAAAAATACTGCGCGCCTCCCGCGTCTCTTCATCGGAAACTACCCGCTGCAAACCATTGACAATATCCAGCGTGGAAGGCCTGCGGATCACGTCCATTTCCTGCGCCCGGTTCATATATCCCAGCGACAGCCGCATAAAAAAGCGGTCGATCTGCGCTTCCGGCAATGGAAATGTGCCGGAAGATTCCAGCGGATTCTGAGTGGCCATGACCATAAACGGCTCCTCCAAAAGGCTGGTCACACCGTCCACCGTAATCTGCCGCTCCTCCATGGCCTCCAAAAGACTGGACTGTGTCCTTGGGGTGGCGCGGTTGATCTCGTCGGCCAGAACGATATTTGTAAACAGCGGCCCCGGCCGAAACTGGAAATCGCCGCTCTTTGGGTTGTAAAAATTAATGCCCGTCAAATCGGACGGCATCAGATCCGGTGTAAACTGGATCCGCTTAAAATCGCCGCCGATGGACTTTGCAAATGCCCGCAGCAGCATCGTCTTTCCCGTTCCCGGCACATCCTCCAAAAGCACATGACCACCGCAGATAAAACAGGTCAGCAAAAGAGAAATCACCTCATCTTTGCCAACGATCACCTGCGCACAATTTTTTACAATTTTATTATGATAGGACTTAAAACTGTCGATCTGGTGTTGATTCAAATTTTCCATATACATCCCCACTATTTTAATTTATTTTTTTCCTGCAAATTGCTGCCTGGTCACAATTCTTTGTTTTGAAAAATTGAAAGCGATATAATAAATGATACAATGCTAATGACAAGGCCCGACGCAAACAATAAAATACTCAATACATATTGCGGCAGAGACATGAAAAAATCCATAAAGGAATTAGCAACAGCAGCATTTCCCATACTTTTAATGATAAGCGGTATTCCAAAGCCGACCACCATCACCACGATGATACTTATGTACTTTGTATTTTCATAACCAAATTTAAATTCTGCCGGAATCATAAAGCCTCGCAGCAGACACATTCCCAGAAATGCGGCAGCAACTGTAATCACATTAATAGACGTAATATATTGGGGTACGATCAGGGCCTCGATGGAATATACAAGGGTTGTAAATACAAATACGATTAAATCAAATACATATTTACATAAGACCAATGTACTTTTGGAATACGGAGTTATGCTCAAATATGCGTATGCCTTTTGATATTTAGATTCATTCATTGATATGCTTCCCGGCAACATAACCGCAAAAATAAGAATTATCGAGATAAAGTTTAACGTAGATCCAACATTTCCTGTCTGATTCAGAACGATCGGCAAAATAACCGCCATGAGAAATACAAGTGGAATAAATTTTTTGATTAATAGAATCTCTTTCATCACTAAGCTCAAACTATCTCCCCCCCATTTTCTGACTTTATGTACTTTAACATAAAATCTTCGATCGATTTTCCCTGTGCTCTATCGTGAAGCATTTCTTTGGACATAGAAAATACAATGCGACCGTTGTGGATCATAATCAATTGATCGGCCACCTTATCCAAGTCTGATGTTATATGCGTTGAAAAAAACACACTGTTTTCGCCGGATGACTTATATTCCATTAAAATATCCAATACCTGCGCTCTTATAAGTGGATCTAACCCGCTTGTAGGCTCGTCCATAATAAGAAATGCCGGATCGTGGGAAAGCGCATAGGCCAATGATAATTTCATTTTCATCCCCTTGGACAAATCTGAAATTTGCTTATTGCTATCAAGCTTAAACTTCTCAAGATACTTATGAAATGTTTCATCACTCCAGTTTTTATATGCTTTAGAAATAATAAACTTCATCTCTTTAATTGACAATTCTTCGTAATATGCACTGGCATCAAAAACCACGCCAATCTTCTCTTTTATCTCTTTTTCTTTGCCGGTAAATTTTTTTCCAAACAAAGTGACTGTTCCTGAATCCGGCTTTGATAAACCAAGCATTGTTCTTATCGTTGTGGTTTTTCCTGCCCCATTAATACCTACAAAGCCACAGATCGTATTTTTCTCAATGGAAAAGCTCACATTGTCCAGTCGAAAATTTTTATAACTTTTGTTCAAGTTTAGAACTTCTAATGTTGGCCCTTTAAATTCATTTTCTTCATTAATCATAAGTTGGGTTGATTCCTTCCATTTAGGTTTACAATCTCATTATGTTTACAATCTTAGCAACTCTAATATTTAAAAATGTATCTCATAATAAAACCAGTGATCCATTATTTTTTCCGTATACTCCCAATTATCGCCATCCATCTCCTCCCATTTCCAGCCATTTCCGTCCTTTGTAAAATCCACGACAGTTCCCTGGAACCCACATGGATTGCCATCCACAGAATAATAAAATCCTTTATATATTGTATTTGTTACCAATCCAAAAGCGGAAACATCGAATTGGACCTGGTTTTCATAATAGGACACCGTATAGTTATGATATTTTTCATTTTCAACAGGCCTGTTTTTCAATACCTCATTGACATATAATTCCAATTCAACCTGATTCTTTTTCACGTAATTTGTTATACTCGTTTTTTGGTCTGATCGCTCACGCAGAATGAGGAAAATTATGAGAAGGACGATTAAAATAAGTACTGCTATCATATATTTTTTATACTTTTTTATTGTACTTTCTTTATTTATCATAAATTCCACCTCTCTGATTCGTCAAGTCCTTTTTCCTTAAGTTATTTTAACTTTTTGACCTTAACGCATCCCATATTCAAAAAAAGTATGCCCCTTCGGGCACGCGCAAAGTTAATGCTTACGCATGGGCGCGCTTAGCGCGATAAGGTATATTATATTCCACTGTTCCATCCTGATGATGAATCATAGATAAAATAAGACCGTAGTTATCTTTTAACCAATACAAATGCTCAGCTTTATCCATACTTTCCAAATACAGCATCTGATTATGAACATTATCGTATAACATTGGGTATTCATCAACCAGGTTCGTCCAAACCGTAAAATATTCATTAGCCTTCAGCTTATCTATATTATATTCACCAGAAAATATGGTTGTTTCAGAGTCTATTAGTTTCAGTTCCATAACCGGCAGACCATTATCTGCATTCTCGCCGATAGAATAACGGGCCGCGATATCATTCCCCGTACTAACATAATCATATATATTTTCCGGAATCTCCATCGTCTCCCCGGATGTGATATTCTTCAGGCGGGGCTGCGATCCATCAGAATCTATTTGTAAATACCAAACTGCTCCATTCAACAACAGCTCATCCTGTAAATTATCTCCCAAAGCTTCTATCTGTCCTGTTTTCAGGTTATAACGGTACGCTGTTCCAACCCACTGTTGTCCTTCGTTCTTTAAAAGATCCTCAAAGTACCAATAGCCATCATGCAATACACGATGATTAGAAAAAACTGCCCCATTATAACCGTCAGAATCCTGAGAATAGTCGAATATTTTTTCAAAATCTCCATTCTGGAGGTTATACATCCATAACTGAGCGATTTTTGACATAATACCCATGTCATTGAATTCGCTTAAATATTCAAAAAATATGTATTCTTCGTTTGATGCAATGGTATACCATGATCCAGCATCCACATCCAGCAATTTAGTGTATTTTGACAGATCAATCTGCCAGATGCCTATTTCATATATGTCTTCACCGTTGTCGGACAAACCACACAATAATGTATTTCTATCCAGTAAAGAAAGAACACTTAAAATTTGATCATTATATGTTAATGGGATGGCTACTGTAGTCAGCGTAAATTTATCGGATGCAGCCTGCAGATCGACCTTCACAACATCTTGAATCCCCGGTTCGTGACGGTCGGGGGGCGTTTCTTTTTTGGTATCCGTTTCGTCAATATTCACGGTTTCTGAATCCACATGATCCGCGGCAGACTTACCATCGCTTGATGATTCTGTACGATCCTCGGCGGACGTATCTCCGATTTCCGATTCCGTTTCATCCGCTGTGGACGTGCCATCGCTTTCCGTGACCTAATCGGTCCGATTGCGGTTTTGTTCATCGTTGTGATCTGTGCGCACATGTGAATATGCGAAAGTTTCACTACTCATCCGCGATTTATATTCTACGTTTACACACTCCACTTTATTACATTCTAATATATAATCAGTAAAAAATCGCCCTTCTTTATATCCAAAACACTATGTAGCCAGTCATATGGTGCATCTGGATTCATAATATCAAAATAGCACGGCATTCCATTACCCCTTCCATCACTTTTTCTTAATATTTTATCACATAAGCATATATTTTACTAACTTAAAAAGCCCCAAAAAACTTCACCACTGCGTTTACAACATTATGATACACGATACGCTGACATAAATTTCCCTTCATATATGCCTTAATGGTTTCCGTCTCAGCTTCTAATACAGTATTGCATTAATTTTGCTGCAATAAGCGCCTGATATCCGCATCAGAAACGCGTCTGCAAGCCGATGACGTAACGGGCCCTATGGCTAGCTATGCAGACACGATTAAGGCCATTTTTGTGTTTTAGATATTTACATATTTTCTTCTATTTCTGTTTACTTTTTACCTAAAAATGATATAATATAAACAGAAGGAGGCGATGATATGTTTAATAAGAATTTGAAATATTACCGTTTAAAAAACAATATGTCCAAAAAGGAGCTCGCCTCATTGATCGGGGTAACTCCAATGGCAGTCACTTATTATGAGAGTGGCGAAAGAAGACCGGATATGATGACCATTAAGGCTATGGCAAAAGCACTCGGTGTAAAGGTTGCAGATTTTTTGAGTAACCGTAATGAAAATCTTGTTTTTTCTCACGGAGAGTTTCGTAAAGGCAGTAAATTGGCTGGAAGCAAACAGGAATACATCTGCGAAGATGTAGAAAAATACATGAGCAGATTTTATGCTGTAGTGGATATTTTGGGTGGTGAAGTATTACCAGAGGCTCCAAAAGTTCATGCGATCGTGCTTGCAGATAATCCAGAGGAAGATGCAAAAAAAATGAGAGAGTATCTTGAAGTTGCGGCATCCGGACCAGTTGGTAATTTGGTTCAGCTTTTGGAGAACCGGGGTATTTTAGTATATGCCTGTGATTTAGACGACAATGCCTTCTCAGGTATGAACGGATTAGTCAACGAAAGACCATATATTGTTTTTAATAAAAACATGACTCCGGAAAGAATCCGCTCTACAATTGCACATGAAATGGCACACTTTATATTTATTTGGCCAGATGATATGAAAGAAAAGGACATTGAAAATATGGCAACTGCTATTAGTGGTGCATTCCTTTTCCCAGCAGCTGATGCGAAAAGAGAACTTGGTATTCGAAGAACCCGGATTAGTAAGGATATGGCTCTTATTTGCAGAGAATATGGCATTTCCATGTATCTATTGGTAAAAAGAGCGGCACTTTGCAATATCATAACCAATAGCATGGAAAAAGATTTTTACATTAAAGCCGGGCAGGCAGGTTGGAAAAAGAATGAACCAGTCCGAAGTGAGGCTGAGGTTCCATTTTTGTTTGAATTACTTGTATTCAGAGCTGTAAGTGAAAATGAAATATCTGTTCAGAAGGGTGCAGAGTTGTTAGAACAGTCCTACGATTTTGTGACTGAACACTGCTTTGCTGCAGAGGATTAGCCTATGGAGTATATTAGCAGTGATACAAATGTATGGCTTGATTTTGTGGCAATTGATAGATTAAATCTTCCATTTCTTCTGCCATATGTATATCTGATGAATGATGAAACTGTTGATGATGAATTGCTTAGTCCGCCGGGCCTTAGTAATGAATTATTGCAGTTGGGTTTGCAAAAGACCGAGCTGACAGAAGATGAATTTTTCCTGGCGGAGGAACTGGCATCAAAATATGCGAAACCATCGATCTATGATTGTATCGCATTGGCAATAGCTAAAGTTCGTGGATTAATACTTCTGACAGGTGACGGTCCACTCAGAAAGGCGGCAGTCATAGAGGGCGTAACAGTCATGGGAACAATTGGAATTCTTGATCAGCTACATAGTAGAAAGCATATAACGGATGAAGAATATGCATATTGTATTCAGAAATTGCTTGAGAAGAATGGGGGCAAAGTACGTTTGCCAAAGCATGAACTGGAGATACGGTTGCAAAGGATCAGGAAACAAGATTGTATTTCAAAAACGGTCACTTTCGATTGACAATCATGCCTTTAAAGCGTCTCGGACAGGCCCCATCGCATGATTCTCGCTCCGAACTTCAGCCACGACAATCGAGCTGAAATCCAAAGCAGAATCATGCGCTGGGGCGTTCCGCTACCCCCAGGGAATAACGCCGCCTACTCGTTCAACACCTTCTCCACCGCATTCACAATATTATGATACCCGGTGCACCGGCAGAGATTTCCTGCCATATGGGCCTTGATGGCATCCCGGTTCAGCTTCTCGCCCTTTTCCATAAGCACCACCGCCGACATAATAAATCCCGGCGTACAGAAGCCACACTGGATCGCGCCCTCCTCCATGAAAGCCTCCTGAATTTTGGACAGCTCTCCATTTGGACCCGTCAGGCCCTCCAGGGTGCGGATATTTTTACCATTGGCCCAGACGGCCATATAAATACAGGAATCGTATGTCTCGCCGTCGATGATCACCGTGCAGGCGCCGCACTCGCCAACCTCACAGCCCTTCTTCACCGAGGTCAGACCCAGGCGGTTGCGCAGCATATCCAGCAGCGATTCCCGCACATCCACATATTCCTCAATTTCCCTGCCATTGACGATACACCGTACAAGCTGCATATTTTTACCCATGACAGACACCTCCATCCTCCAGTGCTCTGGCAAGCGCCCGCCGGGCGATTTCCCCGCCGATCTGAAGGCGGAACGCCTTGGATGCACGCCAGGAATCTCTTGGATTTATTTCCTCGCGCACAGAATTTTCAATCAGTGAAAGAAGTCCTTCATCCACCGGGCGGCCTTTTAACTTATCCTCCGTCATTTTACAGCGAAACGGCACAGGCGCAGCAACGCCAAAGGTGATTTTTATATCATCCACGCGATTATTTTCACGATCCACCTTTACCACCACGCTGCATCCCAATGTGGCAATATCCATAGCGTTTCTCATGGAATATTTAATATAATGACCGCAATAGCCCTCATAGTTTTCTTTCGGTATCACGATGTGAGTCACCAGCTCATCGTTATTCAGATGTACCCGCCCGGGCCCGGCATAAAAATCCTCTACCGGCACAAGCCGCGCGCCGTCACGGTTGACGATGCGCACTCTACCGCCCAGGGAAAATACTGTGGGCGCACTGTCGGCGCTGACCGCGCCATTGCATATATTTCCGCCAATGGTGCCGATATTGCGCACCTGGGGGCCGCCCACCTGGTCCACGGCCCGGCCCAGCACCGGAATATATTTCTGTATGATCGGGTCGGCCGTGACATGGGAAAATGACGTGGCCGCTCCGATATAGATATCTCCCTCCGGACTTAATGTAACACCGTGAAGCTCCGGAATATCCCGGATGCCCACAAGCGTACAGCCGGCAATTTTGCCTTCCCGGATACGGATGAGCACATCTGAACCGCCGGCAATTATTTTTGCTGATGGATGCGCCGCCAGCAATTCCAGCGCTTCTTCCACGCTGGCTGCATTATAATAATTTTCGATATCGTACATACGCTCACCCCCTATGCGTCCAATAAGCCTGCTGCCTTAAAAGCTTCAAAGCAGCGCTGCGGTGACAATGGAATTTCATTAATAGCCACACCGGTAGCGTGGAGCACAGCATTTCTGATGGCCGGAGCCACAGGAATCGCCGGAGGCTCACCCAGCGCCTTATTTCCATAAGGTCCGGTAGGATCTTCCAGTTGTACAAAATCCACAGAAAGATCCGGTGCGTCCATCATCGTCTGGAGCTTGTAATCCAGCAGCGTGCCATTGAGCACCTTGCCGGTCTTTTCATCCAGAATCATCTGCTCACTCAGTCCGTAGCCCAGGCCCATGGACATGCCGCCGTGAACCTGCATGGTGGCCAACTGAGGATTAATAAGTATGCCGCTGTCGTGAACATTGATGATATCAGTTACTTTCACCTTGCCAAGTTTTATGTCAACCTCCACCTCGGCAAAACAGCAGCCGAAGGAAATCGTATTATTCTTGACCTGCCGCGATACCTCCGCTGTGATCACCGAAGAATCCGTAAGGCTGTAATAGCTTTCCATGGCCAGAGTTTCCAGCGTCATGGCCGGCTCCCCATCCTCATAAATCTCACCGTCAGCCAGCGTCAGCTCAGCTTCCGTACCATCCAGAAGCTTCCGGGCATAAGTGAGTATTTTTTCCAATAAAAGCTGGGCGCATTCCTTGATGGCCGTGCCGGTAACATAGGTCTGTCTGGACGCGTAAGCGCCTGTATCAAACGGCGATATATCCGTATCCTGCACGGTTTCGATATGGATCTTCTCCACCGGCAGATGCAGTGTCTCGGCCGCCATCTGGCAAAATACCGTATCCGCGCCCTGGCCGATTTCTGTAGCCCCCAGGGCTAACTGAATGCTGCCATCCTGATTCAGCCCCATCCGGGCCCCGGCAATTTCCAGAGATATCGGATAAACGCCGGTTTTATAGCTGAACACCGCCATACCTACACCACGGCGGATATTTCCAGTCTGATCCTTATAAAGCTTTCGTTTTTCATCCCAATGGATGTAATCCCGCCCCTTCTCGATACAGGCCACGGCCCCGTTTGTATTGGCGGCAATCTCCTTGAGGAAAGGATCGCCGAAATAGCCGTGGTACATATTCATTAACCGGAACTCTACGGGGTCCATGGAAAGCTTCAGGGCAATGTCGTCCATCATGGCTTCCTGGGCAAAGCAGTACTGAGGAATACCGTATCCGCGCATGGCACCGCCCACCGGCGTGTTGGTATAAACGGTATACGCCTTTGCCCGCACATTTTCCACATGGTACAAATGGCGGAATGCCGTAGCTCCATTGGCCACGATAGAATGACCGTGGGAAGCATAGCCGCCCTGGTTGGAAATGGCCACCATATCCTTGGCTACAATATGTCCATCCTTATTATATCCCGTGGTCAGCTCATATTCGATGCGATGGCGTGTACGGGTATTGTTAAATGTTTCCTCCCTGGATATATCCAGCTTCACCGGACGGCCGCCGACCTGCGTCGTCAAAAAGGCATTGAGCGGCTCATATAAAACATCCTGTTTGTTTCCAAATCCGCCGCCGATATAAGGCTTGATAATGCGGATATTTCCCCACGGAATACCAAGCGCCTGACCGCAGACACGGCGAACGATGTGAGGGATCTGGGTGGAGGTCACAATGACGATCCGGCCCTTTTCCATATATGCGTAACTCACCGGTGTTTCCAGGTGACAGTGCTGCACCATAGGCGTCTTATAAACCGCCCGGTACACCTCGTCGGAAGCTTCAAAGCCTCCGTCCACATCACCGATCTCATACTGGCTCTGAGCCAGAATATTATCCGGCTTCTCCGTGTGGACCGGAACCGTCGCGCCTTCCATGGCCGTCCTGGGCTCCGTCACCACCGGGTATTCCTCATACTCCACCTCGATCAGCCGGACAGCTCTGGACGCTGCCACCTCGTCCTCAGCGATCACCGCCGCAATATCATCCCCATAATAACGTATACGGTCTGTAAGTATCCGCCGGTCCGACACATCCTGATGGGCCGTTTCCACGGACCACGGATGGCCCGGCGTAGGAAATGTACATTCCGGCACATCCTTAAAAGTGACAACCTTAACAACCCCCGGCAGCGCTTCCGCTTTGGACGTATCGATACGGGTCACCCGCCCGTTACCGATGGTGGCATGACAGATCTTCGCCACAAGGCATTTGTCCAATATAAGGTCATCCGTAAACTTTGCCCGTCCGGTAACTTTATCGTACGCGTCCACACGCACTACATTGCTGCCAACTGACATAAAATCACAACCTTTCTCCAGTTCCGGTGTACAAAAATCCTCCCGAAAAAATAAAAAACTCCCCGCAAATCTGACCTACAAAAAGCTCCCATCACAAAGGAACCATCCATAGTCAGCTTTAGGAAGCTGGTAGAAACATCCAAACCGTTATTTTGGATTTATACAGATGTAAAATATATGGTATTTATTTCTTATATTATAGGCGATTTGTTTCTAAAAAGCAATCCCCCAAAAAACAAAACCTTCATTTCGCCATGGCCGGTTATTGCCCGGATTCAAAATGTGTGTTAAAATATTAGAAGTTCGATAAATCCCTTGTGGGCCATCGCCCCCGTAAAATAGTAACGAATCAATACCACTAATATACTATATCAGAAAAGGATGAATGTTATGACAAACAGCGAAAAAGCATTACAGCTCCACGAACAATGGCAGGGAAAGATTTCCACCACCCCCAAATGCCCGGTAGAAAGCCGTGAAGACCTGGCACTGGCCTATACCCCCGGCGTGGCCGAGCCCTGCAAGGTCATTGCAAAGGACCCGGAGGCCGCTTATAAATACACATTAAAAGCCAATACTGTGGCTGTTGTCTCCGACGGCAGCGCTGTCCTCGGCCTTGGCAATATCGGCGCCAGAGCTGCCATGCCCGTGATGGAAGGAAAGGCCGCCCTTTTTAAATCCTTCGGCGATGTCAATGCATTCCCCATCTGCCTGGACACCCAGGACACAGAAGAGATCATTAAAACCGTTGTCAACATCGCTCCGGCCTTCGGCGGAATCAATCTGGAGGATATTTCCGCTCCCAGATGCTTTGAAATCGAGGAACGTTTAAAAGAGCTGCTGGACATCCCTGTATTCCACGACGATCAGCACGGTACCGCCATCGTGGTTCTGGCCGGCGTCATCAATGGGCTGCGTGTGACCGGCAAAAAGAAAGAGGACTGCCGCGTTGTTGTCAATGGTGCAGGCTCCGCCGGGATCGCCATTACAAAGCTTTTGCTGACCTACGGATTTAAGCATGTGACCATGTGCGACCGGTACGGAATCATTGCCAAAGGCTACGAAGGCCTGAACTGGATGCAGGAGAAAATGCTGGAAGTGACCAATCTTGAAAATAAAACCGGAACACTGGCTGATGCTTTAAATGGTGCTGATATTTTCATCGGTGTTTCCGCCCCAAATATCGTCACCGCAGACATGGTGGCTTCCATGAATAAGGACTCCATCCTTTTTGCCATGGCAAATCCGGTGCCGGAGATCATGCCGGACGTGGCCAAAGCCGCTGGAGCCCGTGTTGTCGGCACCGGCCGTTCCGATTTCCCCAATCAGGTAAACAATGTGGTGGCATTCCCCGGTATTTTCAAGGGCGCTCTGGAAGGACGTGCACGACAGATCACCGAGGATATGAAGCTGGCTGCCGCCGCCGCTCTGGCAAATCTTATCTCCGATGAGGAGCTGTCCGAGGACAATATCATGCCTTATGCCTTCGACCCGAGAGCCGTTGAAGCCGTTAGCAAGGCAGTCAAAGATCACATAAAATGAGGTCCTGTGAAACGCCAACATCCTACGCAGATGCGCTCCACCGCTGGAACGGCAAGCCTTATTATTCCCTGGACTGCCATCTGAAAAACAGATTTAACGAAAAGGTTTACAAGCTGGCCCTAGACGGCGGCTTTACCTGCCCCAACCGCGACGGTACACTGGACCGCCGCGGCTGTATTTTTTGCAGCGCTGGAGGCTCCGGCGACTTTGCCGCGAACCGCGCCCTTCCCATCGCCGAGCAGATCCGGCAGGGTAAGTCACTCTTACAAAATAAAAATACCGGCAGCAAATACATCGCATATTTTCAGGCCTACACCAACACCTACGGTCCGGTGGACCGGCTGCGCCGTCTCTATACCGAAGCCCTGGAGCAGCCGGAGGTGGCAGCCCTGTCCATAGCCACGCGGCCGGACTGTCTGGGCCGGGATGTGCTGGACCTTATCGAAGAGCTGAATCATATTAAGCCGGTCTGGGTAGAATTGGGATTGCAGACCATTCACGAGCCCAGCGCCGCATACATCCGCCGGGGCTATCCCCTCTCCTGCTTTGAGGAAGCGCTGGCGCAGCTCAATGAACGCAACATCGAAGTTATCGTTCACACGATTCTTGGCCTGCCCGGTGAAAGCTTTGACGCCATGGAGCAGACCGCCCGTTATCTGGCCGGCAAAAATATACAGGGGATTAAGCCACAGCTTCTCCATGTTTTGAAAAATACCGATCTGGCTCACGATTACGAGGAAAATCATTTTCATATACTGACGCTGGAAGAATACACAGACATACTCATCCGCTGTATCGAGGTGCTTCCGCCCCAGGTCGTTGTCCACCGCGTGACCGGAGACGGACCGAAAAGCCTGCTCATAGAACCGGCCTGGAGCGGCCATAAAAAATATGTCCTCAATGAGATCCACCGCCAGTTCAAATTACGCGGCGCCTGGCAAGGCCGCAAATATGTATCGGATTGATAGAATATTTATCTGCAAAGAAAAAGAAAGGAGACATCGAAATGACGGACACACTGACCACCTATAAACTGATCATCTTATATATGCTGGCAAAAGTGGATTTTCCCCTGACAAACTCCCAGTTATCTGAATTTATACTGGATAAAGGATATACCAATTATTTCATACTCCAGCAGGTCATCACGGAATTATCGGAAGCCGAATTTATCCGCACAAAGCAGATCCGCAACAGCTCCCACTATTCCATAACTCCGGCCGGCCGGGAAACGCTGGAATATTTCGGCAAAAATATCCCCGAGGCCATCCGCATGGATATCGATACCTTTCTTGAAGAACATCACTATCAGCTTCGCAATGAAAGCGAAACCATCGCCGACTACTACCAGGAAAAGCCGGATCTGTTTTTTGTCAAATGCGAGGTGCGCGAAAACGGTCACCCCCTGGTCAGCCTGACCTTAAGCGTCACCACAAAAGACCAGGCCATCGCCATATGCGACAACTGGCAAAAAAACAACGCCGAAGTCTACACCTACCTCATCCAGACACTTATGATGAAGTAAAAACCGCCGCTCTCCGGGAAACCGGCACCACTTTGTGATGCGGCTTCCCGGAGAGCGGCGGCGGCCCGGATCTACCCCGGGAATGTCTCCAGAGACATTGCGCCAGCTCCGGCCGATGTCCATACCCGATCCTGTGGCCGGGCCTCGAAACACCACGATCTCTATTTATTCGTCTTTGTCCTCACCTTCGCCGGGCTCCCCCAGCGCATACGTCTCGATCAGCTCCCATATCTCATCCCGCCCCTGCTTCGACAGCGCCGAAAACGGCACAATGGGCGTTCCCTCCTGCACATGCAGTGTATTTTTGATCATCTTCAAATGCTTCTGAATCTGACTGCGGTTGATCTTATCCGACTTCGTCGCCACGATCACCGGGTAAAATCCATTATCCGTAATCCACGAATACATATGGACATCATTCTGAGATGGCTCATGGCGGATATCGATGAGCAAAAATACGAGCCGAAGCTGCATGGACTTCTGGAGATAATTTTCAATCATCCGGCCCCATTTCGCTTTGATCTCCGTGGAAACCTTGGCATAGCCGTAGCCGGGCAGATCCACAAAATAAAGCTCATCGTTAATATTATAAAAATTGATCGTCTGGGTCTTTCCCGGCTGCTGGGAAGTCCTGGCGTAAGACTTCCGGTTCATCAGCGCATTGATCAGCGACGATTTCCCCACATTGGATTTGCCGGCAAAAGCCACCTCCGGATGGATATTCTCCGGCAGTGTGCTTGTAATACCGCAGACCGTTTCAAGATTGACATTTTTAATCACGTGCACAGGCGTCACGCCCCTTTCTATGAGCACAGTTTTGCATATATTTTCGGCAAAGGATGTCGGCGGGAATCCCCGCCGACATCCTTCCCGCTATTTTTCTTCCGGCACCAGGGCAAGCTTGAGCACATCCTCCATCTGCGATACAAAACAGATTTCGATACCATTGGTAATTTCAGGCTCCAGCTCCCCGATATCCTGGCGGTTGCCCTCGGGCACAAGAACGGTTTTGATCTTGGCGATCTTGGCCGCCAGAACCTTTTCCTTCAATCCGCCAATGGGCAGCACCCGGCCGCGGAGAGTGATCTCCCCGGTCATGGCCACATCCGCCCGGACCTTCCGCTTAATAATGGCGCTGATCATGGCCGTGGCCATGGTGATCCCCGCCGACGGTCCGTCCTTTGGCACAGCACCTTCGGGAATATGGATATGTATATCATTATTCTCAAAAAAGTCCTTCGGAATACCATAATCGGAAATCATGGAACGGATATAGCTGATCCCGGCCCGGGCGGATTCCTTCATCACATCGCCCAGTTGTCCGGTGAGCTCGAATTTCCCGGTGCCCGGAAGTACATTGACCTCCACCGACAGCGTATCGCCGCCCACACTGGTCCATGCCAGGCCGCGGACCACACCGATCTCATCCTTCGTATTCGCCATATCAAAGGTAAATTTCGGCTTACCCAGATAATTTTCCAGATTCTTCTCCGTAATCTTTACATTCTTTTTGCCCTTTGTCAGCACCTGCTTGGCGCACTTCCGGCAAATGTCACCGATACGGCGCTCCAGATTACGGACGCCGGCCTCCCTTGTATAGTGCATGATGATCTTTTCCAGCGCCTTGTCACTGATGGTGATCTGGTTTTTGGAAAAGCCGTGGCGCTCGATCTGCTTCGGGATCAGATGATCCTTGGCAATGTGCATCTTTTCATTTTCCGTATAGCTGCCGATCTCAATGATCTCCATGCGGTCCAGAAGCGGACGGGGGATCGTGGACACAGTGTTGGCTGTGGCAATAAAAAGGATATTGGACAGATCGATGGGGATCTCAATGTAATTATCCCGGAATTTATTATTCTGTTCGCCGTCCAGCACCTCCAAAAGTGCGGCAAACGGATCGCCCTTATAGTCATTGCCCACCTTATCCACTTCATCTAAGAGCATGACCGGATTGTTGACGCCGGCAGTCTTTAAGGCGGTGGCAATGCGTCCGGGCATGGCCCCCACATAGGTTTTGCGGTGGCCGCGGATTTCAGCCTCGTCGTGGACACCGCCCAGGCTTAAGCGGACATATTCCTTATTCAGCGCCCGGGCCACAGACCGGCCGATGGACGTCTTACCGGTTCCCGGAGGGCCCACAAGGCATAAAATCGGGGCGTCTCCCTTTTTAGCTAACTGGCGCACCGCCAGGTATTCTAAAATACGTTCCTTCACCTTTTCCAGTCCATAGTGATCCGCCCGCAGCACAGCCTCGGCCTTCTCGATATCCGAGTTGTCCTTGCCGGCTTTATTCCACGGCATGTCCAGAAGCGTTTCGATATAGCCCCGGAGCACGCCATTTTCCGACGGATTATTTCCGGTCGCCTTAAAGCGATCAATCTCCTTGGCAATCCTCTCCTTCACCGATTTTGCGGCCTTCAGCTTTTTAAGCGCCGCCTCAAATTCCTCGGCTTCTGTAAGGGTATTATTTTCCCCCAGCTCCTCGCGGATCACCTTCAACTGCTCCCGGAGCACATATTCTCTCTGGCTTTTATCCACCCGCTCCTTAACCTTTGCCTGAATTTCCCTGTTGATGCGGATCACATCGATCTCCCGGGTCATCAGTGTGATCAGCGTCTCAAAGCGCGCCTCCACATCCAGTGTTTCCAGAAGGATCTGGCGCTCCTGAAATTCCATGGGAATATTGATGCAAAGCTGATCGATGAGCTTATGTGTATCTTCCTCGGCCTCCAGCTTTTTCACAAGCTCGGCACTGAACTGATTATTCATGGATGCGTAGACATTCAACAGATTTTTCAGATAACGCAGCATAGATATGGATTTAATTTCATCCAGCTCGCAATGCTCCTCAAGAATTGTAACCTCTCCGGCCAAAAATGGTTCTTCCTTGATCAATGTATCCAGCCGTGCCCGGAAGTGTCCTTCCACAAGCACCCGGACCGTATCCTTCGGAAGCTTTACAAGCTGCTTGATCTTGGCTACGGTGCCAATGTCGTATAAATCCGCCTGCCCCGGCACATCCACATCCGGGTCCTGCTGGCCCAGCAGCAGCACGTTCTGCTCCTCCACCATGGCGGCCTCCAAAGCCATCACAGATTTCGGACGGTTCACATCAAAATGGATGATCATGTCCGGAAGGATCGTCATGCCCCTCAAGGCGATGATTGGTAATGTTAAATTAATTTCACTCATTTTCTTCCCCTGCCTTAATAAAGGCTGTGTCAGACGATCACTGCCACAGCCCTTTTTTATCTGGTGTAAGAAATATATTTAGTAGCGCTTAAGCCTTTACAGGCTTTCAAACGCGTATGTCTTATGCGATCTCCCCGCTGTTTTTCTTTGGCAGCTTTCTTGCCGCAGGCTTCATGGGAATCGAGCGGTCGCCGAAGGTGAGAATGGGAAGGGCGATACCATCCACCACATCTCTTGTCACAAGACAGCGTTCCACCTGTTCCTCTGATGGGAGTTCAAACATCATTTCCATCATAGTATCTTCCATGATGGCTCTTAATCCTCTGGCTCCGGTCTTGCGTTCCAGCGCTTTTTTAGCCATGGCCTCAATGGCCCCCTGTTCAAAATCCAGGGTAATGCCGTCCAGTTCAAACAGACGCTTATACTGCTTTACAATAGCGCTCTTGGGCTCGGTCAGGATGCGCACCAACGCTTTCTCATCCAGTTGATCCAAAGCCACGCTCACCGGTACACGGCCGATAAACTCAGGGATCAGTCCGTATTTTACGAAATCCTGGGGCAATGCCATGCGCAGCAGCTCTCCCACATCGATTTCTTCCTTGGACTTGCCGATCTCCGCATTAAATCCGATGGACTTTTTGCCGATCCGGGATTCCACGATCTTTTCCAGCCCGTCAAAAGCACCGCCGCAGATAAACAGGATATTCGTCGTATCGATCTGGAGAAATTCCTGATGGGGATGCTTGCGGCCGCCCTGGGGCGGTACGCTGGCCACGGTGCCTTCCAGAATCTTGAGCAATGCCTGCTGCACGCCCTCTCCGGAAACATCGCGGGTAATGGAAACATTTTCTGATTTACGGGTGATCTTGTCAATTTCATCAATATAAATAATGCCGTACTGAGCCCGCTCGATATCGTAATCCGCGGCCTGTATGAGCTTGAGCAGAATATTTTCAACATCCTCGCCCACATACCCGGCTTCCGTCAAAGCTGTGGCATCTGCAATGGCAAACGGCACATTCAGCATTTTGGCCAGCGTCTGAGCCAGCAGCGTTTTGCCGCAGCCGGTAGGGCCTACCATGATGATATTACTTTTCTGGAGCTCTACATCCGGGTCCTTGACAGCCATTACTCTTTTATAATGATTGTAAACAGCAACGGATAACACCTTTTTAGCGTCGTCCTGACCGATGACATACTGATCGAGGAAACTTTTGATCTCCACCGGCTTTAACAGATTGATATCATCATATTCCGGTTCTTCCTCAAACTCCTCGTCGATAATCTCGGCGCAGATATCCACGCATTCATCGCAGATGTAAGCATTTGGCCCAGCAATGAGCTTGCGGACCTGCTCCTGCGTCTTATTGCAGAATGAGCATCTAGGCTGTTGTTTCTTGTCATCAACACGTCCTGCCATATTTACCTCACATTCTATTTATAATTACACTGTCAATGAGGCCGTAAGCTTTAGCTTCCTCGGCGCTCATATAATTGTCTCTTTCCGTATCGATCTCGATCTGAGACAGCGGCTGTCCGGTGTTCTCTGCCAGGATCCGGTTCAACTGCTTACGGGTTTCAATAATGCGGTCAGCCACGATCTTAATATCGGTCGCCTGGCCCTGGGCGCCGCCGGACGGCTGATGGATCATAATGGTGGCATTGGGCAGAGCGAAACGTTTGCCCTTTGTACCGCCGGAAAGTAAAAATGCACCCATGCTGGCAGCCATACCCATACAGATGGTGGATACGTCGCATTTGATATAGTTCATCGTGTCATAGATGGCCAGACCTGCGGATACGGAACCTCCGGGGCTGTTAATGTATAAGCTGATGTCCTTTCCCGGGTCCTCAGATTCCAGAAATAAAAGCTGGGAAACGATCAGACTGGCGGATGCATCGGTTACTTCCTCGCCAAGGAAAATGATGCGGTCCTTTAATAATCTGGAAAAAATGTCGTAGGAGCGCTCGCCCCTGCTGGTCTGTTCAATGACATAAGGTACTAAACTCATAAAAACTCCTCCTGTCTTATAAGTATCGTGGTCCGCCCGTATTCAGATCTTCCGAACTGCCACATAATTTATATAAGGTGGCCCGGCAGCGGTGGGAACTTTGCGCGGGCCACCTTATGTTATCTCTATCTTACTTTTCTACGGCTGCCTCTGTTACGAAATCCACAGCCTTCTGAGCAGCAATATCCTTCTTGATATTTTCCTTCTCAGCATCGCCGAGTAATTCTTTAACCTTGTCAACCTCCATCTGATACATGGATGCCATCTTTTCGATCTCAGTTTCCATCTCTTCATCGGAAACTTCGATATTCTCAGCGGCGATCACAGCCTCCAGAACAAGACGGCTCTGGATGTTCTTTAATGCCTGAGGCTTTAACTGCTCTTTAAAGGACTGAGCGTTCATGCCTGTGAACTGGAAGTACTGATCCATGGAAAGACCCTGGTAGCTCAGTCTCTGGGCGTACTCATCAACCATGTTTTCAGCCTGGGTATCGACCATAGCATCAGGGATCTCCATCGTAGCATTCTCGATGATCTTATCCATAACAGCCTGCTGCTTGGCGTTCTTTGCTTCTGTTTCTTTTTTGGATACAAGATTCTTCTTAATATCCTCTTTGTATTCAGCCAGTGTATCGAACTCGGAAACGTCCTGTGCGAACTCGTCGTCGATCTCCGGATATTCTTTTGTCTTCACTTCGTGAACGGTGCAGGCAAATACAGCTTCCTTGCCAGCCAGCTCTGCTGCATGATAATCCTCAGGGAAGGTTACGTGAACATCCACATCGGAACCTGCAACTGCGCCTACAAGCTGCTCTTCAAAGCCCGGGATAAATGTGTTGGAGCCAAGAACGAGCGCATGGCCCTGATCCGTGCCGCCTTCAAAGGCTACACCATCGATGGAGCCCGCATAGTCGATCACAACAGTGTCGCCGTTTTCAGCCGGACGTTCCACGGTGATCTCTCTGGAGTTCTGCTCCTGAGTCTTTTTCAGTTCAGCCTCGATCTCCTCATCGGTCACTTCGATTGCTGCTTTTTCTACTTCGATTCCTTTATATTCGCCAAGAGTGGCTTCCGGCTTCACAGCAACTTCTGCTGTAAAGATGAAGTCCTTGCCCTTTTCCATCTGTGTCACGTCAACGACCGGTCTGGATACGATTTCCAGGTTGGATTCGTTCACAGCAGTCTCGTAAGCTTCCGGCATCACATAGTTTGCTGCTTCCTCATAAAATACAGCCGGGCCGTACATTCTCTCAATCATCATCTGAGGAACTTTGCCCTTTCTGAAACCTGGGATGTTAAACTGACCCTTGTTTTTATTGTAAGCTTTTGTAATAGCTTTTTCAAATTCATCAGCCGGCACGTCAATGGTGAGTTTGGCCATGTTTTTTTCTAACATTTCGATCTGTACACTCATTATATAATCCTCCTTGATATATGTGCTGGGCATGTTTTTAAACACACCCTAAAGCCGTCCATCTTTCGTATTACAGCGACTTTTCGGTTTTTACCTATTTTTACGCACTCTACACCATATTATATTATAGCGGCCGAAATATGTAAATACTTAAATTGCCCAATTTTTCAGCTTTCGCCTTATAAATTCTGGTTACTGTTTACGGGGATCTGGGCGGATTCCGCCGCCCCGGGGCCCTGCACCACCCTTCAAAACCCACTTCCCACCCGGCTCCGCTTCGCTCTGCCGGTTCGCGGCAGTCGCCACAAAGGTGAGCCAGCTCCCCTTTGTGGCTCGTTGCTGCCGCAAAAAGGGCCGCCCCGCTGTCCGGAACGGTTCCGGCCCGGCCGCAGCCACCGATACCGTATCTGGCATCGGCGGTCACAGCCGGGCCGGAGCCGAAACTCCGGGCACCGTGACAGCCCTGATCTGCACCATTAGAATTGACTGGTTAGAAAGATTACATTGTAGAACTCTGTCCGGACATCTGCTCTTCCTGTTTTTTGATCATACGACGTACCATCTCGCCACCGATAGAACCGGTCTGAGCGCTGGTAAGGTCGCCATTATAACCCTGCTTTAAGTTTACACCGATCTCATTGGCAATTTCCATTTTAAATCTGTTCATAGCTTCTTTTGCTTCAGGAACTTCCATACGGCTGCCGTTAGAGCCTGATCCACTTGTATTAGACATATCTTTCTCCTCCATATAAATGAGATTTATTTACTAGACATCTTCATGTCTGTAATGCTATTATCTGCAACACTCATAAATATATGTTGGAAATTTATGGTTTTTTCAGCAACCGTTCCAGGCAGCAAAACGCCCCCTGGACGCATCCGGCCGGCCGCAGCTATATATAATCCGCCGGGTCCACAGTACTGAGTGTACTGTTGTGATATTTTGAGGAATAGGTCACATCCTCATCAAACCATTCCGGCGGGTTGAACGCATTGGCCGCGTCCACACTGTCAAACTCCACCTCTGCAAGGATCAGTCCTGCGAAGCTGCCTTCAAAAATATCCAGCTCGATCGTATGCTCTTTAAAAGGAATGCAGTAACGTTTTTTACAAATGAAGTTTCCGTCCGCCTTCGTTTTCAGATGATCATAGGCTTCTTTATTCAAGGGCAGATTATATTCCTCCCGGGCCAAAAGGCCTTTGGATTTATATGTGAGATAATAATCGTCATCCTGCCGGCGGATACGCACCACCGGCTCCGTACATAAATAACCTTGCTCAATCTGATGACAGACATAGCCGGAAAGCTCCTCCGGTAAATTTTTCACTGTAAACTTTCTTTCAATCTCCATATCCAATCTCCTGCATGCAAATCCATTCCTTTTCAAAACACCATCCGTTTACCGTTCAGAAATGGGCACGTAAGCGTCATGTGGCTGTACAGCCTTATACGCCGGACGGATGATCTTATCCACATTGATCAATTCCTCAAGACGGTGAGCACTCCAGCCCACGATACGCGAGGTCGCGAACATCGGTGTAAACAGCTTGGGCGGCAGATCCAGCATGCTGTAAACAAAGCCGCTGTAAAAGTCCACATTCGCACTGACACCTTTATAAATACGACGTTCCTCACCGATCACTTCCGGAGCCAGACGCTCGATCAGGGAATACAGTTCAAAATCATCATCTCTGTGTTTTTCACGGGCTAATTTTTCTACGAACGCTTTGAAAATCGTTGCTCTCGGGTCAGAAATGGAATATACGGCATGGCCCATACCATAGATCAGGCCCTTCTTATCAAAGGCTTCCTTATGCAATAACTTTTTAAGATATGTGCGGACTTCGTCCTCATCCTTGGGATTGGTCAGATGCGCCTTCATATCCTGGAACATTTCCACAACCTTGATATTCGCGCCGCCGTGCTTCGGTCCTTTCAGGGAGCCCAGAGCAGCCGCTACAACAGAGTATGTATCCGTTCCGGAAGAAGATACAACGTGGGTCGTAAAACTGGAGTTATTACCACCGCCGTGATCCATATGAAGAACCAGCGCCAGATCGAGCACAGCCGCTTCCATCGGAGAATAGTTCATATCCGGACGCAGCATCCGTAAAATATTTTCTGCTGTTGATAATTCAGGATCTGGATTATGAATATAGAAACTGTCACCACAGATATAGTGATTATAGGCCTG
This sequence comes from Lachnospiraceae bacterium, assembly GCA_902363555.1. Lineage (GTDB taxonomy): Bacteria > Bacillota > Clostridia > Lachnospirales > Lachnospiraceae > Catenibacillus. The sequence continues at coordinate 369,429 of CABJAM010000007.1, forward strand.
ATAGCTGTATACGGATAACATTGGGAAAACACTGATAAGCATCAAAGACTGACGCAGTACGTTAGGAATCGATGTATCATCGGCCTTGTCGTCGTACGCATAAAGGGTAAGAACACTTCTGGCCAGCGTATTCATCATATCATTGCTCGGAGCCTTCATAATTACATCCCGCACAAAGTTCGTCGGCAAGGTTCGGTAGGATGCCAGCACATTTTTAAAATCCGCAAGCTGGTCTTTATCCGGCAGTGTTCCGAATAATATCAGATAAGCCGTCTCTTCAAATCCAAACCGTCCTTCACTGATAAATCCGCGGACAATATCCTGAATATTGATTCCACGAAAATACAGCTCACCTTCACAAGGTACACTCTTGCCATCCACCTCTTTTGAAGAAATGATGTCGGAAATATGCGTTAAACCGGCCATAACACCTTTACCGTTAATATCACGCAATCCCCTCTTTACATCATATTTCGTGTAGAGCTCCGGGTTGATCGTGCTGAACTCCCTGCAAGTTTCGGCATATTTGAGAATCTCAGGAGTGATTTCATTAATATCTCTCTCTGCCATAAGCCACCGCCTTTCTTAAGTTTTACAAACGCACCCGTAGCCCGGTAAAAACACCAAACTGCAGGCACTCACAACAAAGTAACAAAAGAAGGACTTCCGGTAAATCAATCATTTGCAACAATTCCAAAGAGCCGAACTGTTACAATTATTCATCTGCTTTTTTTAAGATTCTATAATTATATCTTATAAGTCTCCCCCGTGATCCTCCTTAATTCAATCCGCCATCCGAAAATAAATTTCAGAACGACACCGTAGCCACGCTACATCAAAAAAGAAAAGCTTTAAGTATTTAAAGCATATCGTTCTTCTATTATAAAATAAATGTCACAAAAATGTCAACCATTTCCAGATAATTTATATAATATTTATGATTTACAGAAATGTTTAATTATAATTTATGCTAATACCAGTAAAAACATACATTAAAACAAGATTCGACACAATTTTCAGTTTTCTGCATAATCCGCCCGCCCATCCGCCATTTTTCGCCTTTTTGCACCTTTAGCGCCTCCCCCATTCACTCCCCGGCACTTTCCCGCCCACACATTTCCCCCGCCGTATCTCCTCCAGAATTTTTGTTTATGCCCTCCCCGGAGTCAGCATTCATCCACATCCATACAGTACCATGCTGCGGCGTGTTCGGCGGAGCTGTGGCGCTGCCCAGGGGCTGACCCGATTCGGGAGACTGCGCAGGTCCACGGCTGCTCAGGCCCAGGCAGCAAAAGGCCAACAAAGCTGTCGCACTGTCGGCGCAGCGGCTCCGGGCCGGGGATCGTTCCAGGCACCGGGAGGGCACATCACAAAGCAGTGCCAGACCTGCATTGCAGCCGCTTTAGCAGAACTTGGGATATAGGGAATTTGTGTTAATCCGGCGAAAAAGACGTAGAACGGAATATCAATAAGAATACTCCCCTCTTTTTCGCCGGATTGCCCTTAACAAATCCCTGAATCCCATAGTTCTACTTAAGCGGCGAAACCGTAGGTCCGGCACTGCTTTGTGATGTGTCCTCCCGGTGTCTGGAACCATCCCCGGCCCGGAGCCGCTGCGCCGACAGCACGACAGCTTTATTGGCCGCTTTGCTGCCTGGGCCTGAGCGGCCGTGGCCCCGTGCAGACTCCCGAACCGGGTCGGCCCCTGGGCAGTGTCACAGCTCCGCACCCGCACCCACACACCGCAGGCCCGGTGCTGCACGGATGTTCCCCGCGCCCGCACCGGGCCTGGCGTCATAAAATGACTTTAAAACACGCGATCCCCCTCCACATACTTAGCGAACACATTCCTCTCATCCCCAAGGAAGATCACCCGCTCCAGCCGTTTTTCCACATCCAGTGCCTGCGGATGCGGCAGTGACGCATCATCCAAAACGACCAGATCCGCCGCATAACCTTCCTCAAAGCTGCCGCACTTCCCAAAGAAAGCGCCGCCACCCTTCGTGCCCAGATAAAAGCTCTCCGAAACCGACAATGGCCGGCAGCTCTCATCCACAAGCCGCCAGTACATCTTGGACATCCCGACTGCATCGGCCATAGCCCGAAGTATGGACAATGAATATCCGCCCGCGATATCGGTGCCCAGACCCATATTCAGCCCCCGGTCCATATACTTGCGTGCAGGAGCGATCCCCGACGCCAGATTCAGATTCGACTGCGGACAATGTGCGACAAAAACGCCCCGCTTCTTCATCAACTCCACCTCAGCGTCGCCGCTGTACACACAGTGTGCCATGATGGACGGCCCGTTGGCGCCAAATAATCCGTAGCGGTCATACGTCTCCCCGTAAAATCCCGCATCCGGACAAAGCTCACCGACAAAGGCGATCTCCCCGGGATTTTCCGATAAGTGGGACTGCACCGGCAAATGATATTCCTTTTGAAGCCGGCCAATGCGCTCCATCAAATCATCAGAACAGGCTGGCGTAAACCGCGGCGTCAATATGGGCTGAATGTTTTTGTAAGCCCCCATCGTCTCCTCGATCCAGCGGCGTGTATCCATTTCAGATGTGGCACTATCCTTCTCACATAAAAAATCCGGACAGTTCCGATCCATATTTACCTTCCCCACAAAGGCCTTCACCTGCGTCTGTTCAAGTAGATCCATTAAAAGCTTTGTGGCCGGCACATGGAGTGTGGCAAACACGGCTGCCCTTGTGGTAGCGCTGTGTTTCAGGTCATTGGCAAAGATCTCATAGGCTCTGGCCGCATAATCCAGATCCGCGTACTTGGATTCCTCCGGGAATGTGTGGGTATTTAACCACTCCATCAGCTCCATATCCATCCCCAGACTGCGAAATGCATATTGGGGCGCATGAAGATGCAGATCCGAAAGCCCCGGTATAATCAGCCGGTCGCCATAATCCGTCAACGGCAGTGCGGCGTACTGCTCCGGCAATGTTTCAAAGACTCCGGCCACCCGCTGATCCTCACATACCAGATAACCATTTTCCACGATCTCGATTTTTTCAGGCACCGGACTGTAACAAATGTGCCCCCTGACAACAAAACTCTTTTCCATAATTACTGCGTCTCCTTTCTCATGGTAATGCTCAGCCATCGGAATCTATGACAGTCATTTTTGTTATGAGAACAAAAAAACCGCCATAATTGTCCTGATTTTTTGAGCATACTGCAAAAAACCACTTATAGACAACTATTACGGTAGTTGGTAGAAACGTTCAACCAATTATGAACATATATAAGCATTTACTTGTATCACGGAAGCCACGCGCAGGCATGTTTCCTATAGTTTCAGTATAGCCGCAGGACTTTTCTTTGTCAATAGACCATGTATTTTTTTTGTTATTTTTACCATACTAAACTAAACAGACATGATTGTGACTGGAGGTAAATAATAATGGAAGAAATACTACACATTCTGGCTGTCTCGGTCGGATCGATCATTGCACTTTTTATTCTCACCAAGCTTATGGGCTACCGGCAAATGTCCCAGCTAAGTATGTTTGATTACATCAACGGTATTACCATCGGCTCCATTGCCGCCGAAATGGCCACCTCGCTGGAAAACGATTTTTTAAAGCCGCTGACGGCGATGATCGTCTATGCTCTGGCGGCCCTGCTGCTCTCCCGGCTCTCGGAGCTTTCCATCGTCAGCCGGAGGATCGTGGTCGGCCGGCCGAAGGTGCTGTTTAACAATGGCAAGCTTTATTTCAGCAACATGAAGCGCGTCCGGCTGGATCTGGGCGAGTTTCTCACCCAATGCCGTGTGGCTGGTTATTTTGATATTTCCCAGCTCCAGACCATCGTCATGGAGCCCAATGGCCATTTAAGCTTTCTGCCCAAGGCGGATAACCGGCCGCTGACGCCGACGGATCTGTCGATCAAGCCGGCGGATGAAACGCTGGCCGCTACGGTTATCATTGACGGCCATGTGATGAAGGAAAATCTTCGGACCACAGGCTATGACGAAAAATGGCTGATGAATAAGCTCAAAGGCGCCGGGGTTAGCAATGTGGACCACGTATTTTTAGGTACCTGCGATGCCTCGGGAAATTTAAATGTTTATGTAAAGGTCACGGAAAAACCTGTGGATTCGCTGATCTAAAAACTGGTAACAGTCCGGCCCCTATGAACTGTTACTTTGAACAGTTACAAAGATTTCATAAAAAGTTTATAGTAAGTTTATAGCTGTCTCAGAGTGAGTGATTGTTTTCCTTCGTAAAATATTGTAATATAGTTAGATGCGTAACTATTTTGCCGGGAGCAGGCCAGACTATGCTCCATCCAGCCCAAAACGATATTGATGGCACTGACATTTTCGTTTCCGGCCCCGGATGGAGCGCTGGTATTTTTCTGCCCTATGGCGGCTGACCGGCTTAATTGTTATAATTTTTACGGAAAAGGGGAACTGTTATGTTGCTGAAGATTTTAATCTGCTTTTTAGCCGGTATGGGCGCCGGCCTTGGTACAGGCTTTGCGGGGATGAGCGCCGCCGCAGTGATCAGTCCAATGTTGATCACATTTCTGGGCGTACCTGCGTATGAGGCCGTGGGGATCGCTCTGGCGTCGGATGTGCTGGCCAGTGCAGTTTCTGCCTATACTTATGGAAAGCATAAAAATCTGGATATTAAGAATGGTCTTGTGATGATGGTGACTGTGCTGCTATTTACACTTGTGGGCAGCTATGTTTCCAAGCTTGTGCCCAATTCCACCATGGGCGGATTTTCCACGGTGATGACACTGCTTTTGGGAATCAAGTTTATCGTCCGCCCGGTGATGACCACAAAGGAATCCATGGGCGCTGTGGCACCGAAAAAACGTTTTATACAGTCGGTGGTCTGCGGGATCATGGTGGGATTTATCTGTGGATTTATCGGCGCCGGCGGCGGCATGATGATGCTGCTCATACTCACCTCTGTCCTCGGCTATGAATTAAAGACCGCTGTGGGAACCAGTGTCTTTATTATGACCTTTACAGCCTTTACCGGGTCTGCATCCCACTTTGTGATCGGCGGTGCACCGGATATAACGCTGCTTATTCTATGTATTGTATTTACGCTGCTCTGGGCGCGGGTGGCTGCACGCTTTGCCAACAAAGCGCCGGCCAAGACATTGAACCGGGCCACCGGTGTCATATTAGTCGTTTTGGGAGCTGCGATCCTTCTCGTAAATATCATAAAGTAACATGAAAGCCGATTGCTCCGCACTCCCGCAATCGCCCCCAAAACTATGTAAATCTAATGGGCCTGCCGCTGGCAGGCCCATCTTGTTTTGCTTTATAAGGCAGATTTAGCGTGCCTTAAAGGTGCCGCAGCATGTTTCCTCGCAGTCGCAGGCTGCTGATCCACAAATACAGACTTCATCTGCGTGGCAGTGGCAGTCCTTATTGTAAACACATTGTTCAGCCTTACAGTCGATATCCACCACCGGATTTTTCTGGCTGTCCACACAGCCGCAGCCCTTATTTACAGCCGCATCGGTTTTCTCTTTAAAATAATCGCAGCACGTTTCACCTTCCACCTGTGCTCTTGCACCGCCTACGCATATATGAGATATACAGCAGTACGGCTCAGCATTGTGGATACAGTTTTTAGCATCGCATTTTAAGTTTGCCATTTGTCATTCCTCCTGAAATTAAAATTGGTACTCTAATAGAATGACCAAATCGCAGCTTTTTATGTACAAACAGGTCCGCGCATATACAGCACGGACCTGTCTGACAATAATATTGAGTAAACGACGTCTTCTCTCAACGGTTACGCGGTTAAGATCAATTCGCACCTGCCAGTTTTTTCTTTTTCTGGAAAATAATAAATAATATAGCCGATACGCACATGATCACCGGATAATAAAGGTACGGCATAATCTCAAACGGCGTCAGCCCCACAGCGGAGGCGGCCAGCAAAAGCTGCGCGCCGTAAGGGATAAGGCCCTGAGTGGCCGAGGCAAATATATCCAGCAGCGAGGCGACACGCTTGGGCTCCACCGAATACTGGTCGCCGATCTCCTTGGCAATAGGTCCGGCAATGACGATGGCCACGGTGTTATTGGCGGTGGCCATATCCACAAGCACAGAAAGCAGGGCAATGCCCAACTGAGCCCCCTTCTGCCCGCGAATCCTTTTGTGGATGAACTGCAATATGAAGGTGATCCCGCCGTGATGGCGCACCAGCGCTACGATGGCCGCCACAATTATGGAAATCACGGTAATATCGTACATCCCTGTGACTCCGCTGCCGATGGCGGTGAATATTTCTCCCGCCGGCATGGCTCCTGTGGCCACACCGATGATCACGGATAATACCGTACCGCCCAGCAAAACAGTAAAAACATTAATACCGATCAGCGCGCCCACAAGTACAAAGACATAGGGGAGCACCTGCCAGAGATTGTAATCCAGCGTCTCGGTGATTTCATAGCTGCTGTTTTTTGTCACAACAGCAAAAATGATCAATGAAGCAATGGCCGCAGGCAATACGATAATAAAGTTAGCTTTAAATTTATCCCGCATTTCGCAGCCCTGAGTGCGCACAGCGGCAATGGTCGTGTCACTGATCATGGACAGGTTATCGCCGAACATGGCGCCGCACACAACCGCACCGATGCATATGGCCATGGAAAATCCGGTCTTTTCGCTGATCCCCACCGCAATGGACGATAAGGCGGCGATGGTTCCCATGCTTGTGCCCATGGCCAGGGAAATGAAACAGCCGATGACCATAAGACCTACGACGGCCACGCTCCCGGGGATCAGGCTCAGCCCCAGGTTCACTGTGCTGTCCATACCGCCGGCCGCCTTTACAGCGCCGGAAAATGCACCGGCTGCCAGATAGATCAGGCACATGGTGACGATGTTCTCATCCCCGATACCTTTGGATATGATCGCTATTTTTTCCGGAAACAGTGTTTTTGGAAACTGTACAAAGGCCACCACAAGGGCTATAAGAAAACCTACAATGGCCGGCATACTGTCGAAGCTTTTCGTAACAACGGCGGTTCCAAGAAAAAGAACAAGAAAGACGCCGATGGGCAGCAGCGCCGATAAACGGCCGCCCTTAGTGTTGTTATTTTTCATAATCTGCTCTCCCGGCAGGCTCACTGGACCTGCCTTCTCCTTTGCATAATTTTTTCAGCAGCGAAATAGACGAACCAACTGCTCAGCAGTCCGGTACACAGCCCGGCCAATACATCTGTTGGATAATGCATCCCCAGATAAAGCCGTGAGATGGCGATGACCGCCGCCAAAATAATGAGCGCAATGCCCCATCGTTTATCCATATACCGTATGTAGATGCCCGCAGCGGCAAATGCGCTGGCCGTGTGTCCGGATGGAAATGAAAAATCTCCCGGATGGGCCGCCAGCGGTATTATATCCTCAAACCGATGGTACGGCCGCATCCGCGCCACGATATTTTTCAGCCCCAGATTGGTAATAACAACACATACCAGCAAGGAGACGAGCGCCAAAAATCCGGCCTTGCGCGTCTTTTTAAAGCACAGGAGCACAAGCGAGAGCACGATCCAGAAAATGCCGACCTCGCCCAGACTGGTAAAGAAGCGCATGATCGGCGTCAGCCAGTCCGCCCTCAAATGCTCCTGTATGAACATTAATATTGTGTGATCGATCGAAGTAATAAATTCAAGCATTCTATCCCCCTGAAATCAAAATATTCGACAAAACAGTAACAGTCCAAAAGAGCCGAACTGTTACGCAAAACATGTCTTTGGATAGTTTAACATATTGCGCATAATTTTACAAAGGGATTTCTTTGCCGTAACAAAGGATGTCTTTGCCGAAACAGACGACGGAGTGCCGGTATTCTCATTGGCTTGAACCATGCCCATGCCGTCAGTGCGTCATTCCTGCACGTTAATAATAACCTTCATCGTCGTTTCCCGGTTGGCGTCAATATATTTATACGCATCCAGATAATCCTTAAATGCAAAGTGCGCCGATACAAGAGGCGCCAGCCGCACTTTGTTTTGCGCGGTAAGGCGGATGGCATCGTCGTAATCCTCACTGCGGTACATCATCGTACTTTTAATATCCAGCTCATGGTCATTGGCCACGGCCAGGTCTATGGTGGCCATCCCGGCAAAAACGGCGACGAGAATGATCACACTGCCTTTTCTGGCATACGTGATCGCCTGGCCCATGGTCGTATTATTGCCGGCGCAATCGTAAATAATGTCGGCCTTGTCCGGTCCAAAGGCATCAAAAATCGCCTGGCCCAGGTCCTCATGCTTTGTATTGATGCAATGCTCCACGCCACACTCGGCGGCCTTTTTAAGACGCAGATCACTGATATCCGTGATCATAACTCCGGCGGCGCCCATGCCCCTGGCAGTCTGCGCCACCAGATTTCCGATAGGCCCGGCGCCCAGCACGACAATGTTGCGGCCGCGCACATCTCCTGCCTGCTTAACCGCATGGACAGCCACCGCCAGCGGTTCGATCATGGCGCCCTCATCAAAGGTCATAATTTCCGGCAACGGGGTCACCTTGGAAGCATCCACGGCAAAATAGTGGGAGGCCATCCCGGTCGTTTGAAATCCCATAACCTTTAATTCCTCGCAGAGATTATATTTTCCGTGGCGGCATGGATAACATTTTCCGCAGACAACCTGCGGCTGTACGGTCACCTTAAGTCCGGGCGTCAACCCACGTACGGCACTTCCTGTCTTTACGATTTCTCCTGAAACCTCATGGCCCTGGGTCACCGGATACGTGGTGAACGGATGCTCTCCATGATAAACGTGGATATCCGAACCGCATATACCGATCTTCATTATTTTAATAAGTACTTGATTTTCACCGATCTCCGGTATTTCCACCTCGCGAAATTCGATCGCGCCCGGCGCTGTCATTACCTGTTGCAGCATTGTTTATTCTCCTTCCTTCAAACCCTCAAAATTGCAGCTCTTAGCTGAGTATAAAAGCATTGATGTCCATTTTCAATTGTAAATATGACGGTTTCTGCCCATGCTTTTTAGTAAAACCTGACAAAAAAGCATTTACCATTCTATTTCGATAGAATACCCATTGACAAGTCTGTTCTATTGCAGTAGAATGCAAGTATATTCTATTGCAATAGAACAAGGAGGTGTCATTAAATGTGTATTAAACTATTTGATTCTGAACGCCGGGTCATGGAATGTCTTTGGGATCATGGCGATCTCAGCGCCAGGGACATTGCCGCCCGGCTCAATACCCAGGTGGGCTGGAGTAAAACCACCACCTACACCGTCATAAAAAAATGCATCGAAAAAAACGCGCTGCAGCGCATCAATCCGGGTTTCATATGCCACGCGCTCATCACCCGAGATGAAATACTGGAGCAGGAAACCGATGAATTTATCGAGCGCAACTTCGATGGAGCCGCCGACAAGCTGGTGGCCTCGCTGCTTGGTCAAAAAAAGCTGTCCGCCGATGAAATCGGCCGGTTAAAACAGCTCATTGAACGATTGGAGGCGGACGCATGATTACGACCATGTCCTTTTTGGAAATGAGCCTTTACGGCGGTATTTTTATCATTGCGATCACGGTACTCCGTTCCCTGGCCGGAAACCGCCTTCCCAAATACACCATGCTGGTACTCTGGGCGGCCGCTTTTCTCCGGCTGGCCGTGCCCCTGACCATTGCCTCCCCGGTAAGTGTTTATTCCGCGGCAAGTCAGTTGACACGGACGGCGATGGATTATATCGGACACACATCGCATACAGACCCCGCGCCTGAAATTTCAGGCTCAGCCAATGGTACGGTCCAGTCCGGCGGATCTGATGGGCTGGCTGGCGGCGGCGACGGCCTTTCCGGCACAGGCGGCGGCCTTTCCGGCGAATCCGACAGGCTGGCCGCTGGCGGCGACAGGCTTTCCGGTGCAGGCAGCGGCCTTTCCGGCGTATCTAAAATCACCGGCTTATCTCCTGCGCAGGATTCCTGGCAGGCGCCAAACCTGTCGATCCTTTTGACCGTCCTTTGGTTTATCGTAGCCATGATCACCGCCGCGGGCTTCCTTATTTCCCATCTGCGGGGAATACGGATCTACAAAACCTCACTGCCCCAAAATGACCCGTTCATACAGCAGTGGATGGACAGCCACAGGCTCCGCAGGCCTGTACAGGTACGTGTCTGCGACCAGATCGATTCCCCATTGACCTACGGGATACTCTGGCCGGTGATCCTTCTGCCAAAACGATGCTATAACAATGAACAGCTCTCCTTTATCCTGGCCCATGAGCTGGCCCATATCCGGCGTTTCGATACGCTGACCAAATGGTTTCTGGCCGCCCTTGTATGCGTCCACTGGTTCAATCCTATGGTATGGGTTATGTATATTTTAGCTAATAGAGATCTGGAGCTTTCCTGCGACGATTACGTGATCCGGCTGCACGGCCGTCAGACCCGGGCGACCTATGCCCTGACGCTTGTGAGCCTGGAGGAACACCGCGCCCACTGCTCCCCATTGTCCAACAGTTTTTGTAAAAATGCAATGAAAGAGAGGATTACATCCATTATGAAATCAAAGAAAACGACCGCGCTCGGAACCGCGGCTGCTCTTTTACTGATTGCCGTATCCATCAGCCTTTTCTGGCCCACCGCCCGCGCGGATCAAAGCCAGGCCATGGCCGCCGGAAGCGAAACCGGCACAGCGGGCACCTCCTCAAATGTTCAGACCGGCACCACCTACAACGCTTCCAGCAATGCCGGTACGACGGATACCGCCTCCAACGTCCAGCCCGGCACCGCCTCTGACCGCGGGAATATCGTGGCCGGACGCACTCAGGTTCAGGATGGCTCCAGAAGTGACAGCGCCGGTGCCGCACCGGTTGCCCAGGAACAGGGCACGGCATATTCCGACGAGGATTACACAAAATTTTCTCAGGAAAAATATGATAAGGTCATCCAAAAGCTTAAATTTGACAACTATGAAACAATGTCCATTGCAGAATTTAACCGTAAGATCAATGGCATCTTCCGTGTCATCGACGGAAAAGATAATGATTACGACGAAGATTTTTATGAGCTTTATGAAATCGTGCTGAATACCCTTCCTGCCGGAGATCCCAACGAAACCTTCCTGTGCACCACCATTCCGGCGTCCCTCAATGAGTACAACGCCCGGCTTACAGAAGTTTATTCCGGCAAGGCAACGGACCCTGAGTTTTCTGACAACGCTGAGGTTGCCGAGGAATCCGACGTTTTTGGTGACAAGGTTACCGTCAAACACGGCTGGATCGATTACAAATTTACGTATAAAATACTGGATCAGGACAAGCTGACCGTACAGGAGCGCGACAAATTTCTTGCGGATATTGAATCCGGGATGAAGGATGCGCTTCTGAAAGGAACATTGACCATAAACGATGCCGGTGATACGAAAAAAGCCGAAAAGCTTCTGGACGATATCGGAAAAGCTGCATCAGGCAGCCATATTTCCTACACTGGCGGCAATGTTTACGATTTCGATCTGGATTATGAAGGAGGAGATGTTTTGTGAAAAGGTTTATGATGTGTATGATAATCGCAGCCATGGCCGCCGGTCTGTGCGCCTGCGGTGTCGGCTCCTACGCCGCCGCTCCCGAAAATCGGGTCTTAGTTTCGGACAATACCCCGGTCCATGACCGCGCCAGAGCTATTTCAGGGAACTCCCATGATTTAAAGCCGTCGTATACCCAGGCTGAATATGACTTTGTGGCAGCGCTGAAGCTTGACGGCTATGAATCCATGAAGGTGGAGGATTATAATAAAAAGGTGCTGAACTGGGAGGACGAGGACAATTATCACAAAACCGAGGATATTCTTCGCAAGGTATTTTATGCGCTCCCAGAGGATGATCCCAACCGTGATTTTATACGGACGACCCTTTACAACACCTGGGAAGAATGCTCCAACCTCCATTATAATGCCTGCCACCGCCAAAACCCCACATACAGCGGCTCCGCCATCCGGGAAACCTACGGTGACGTCTATGGCGATCCTCTGCTGCTCAGCGGAGCCTACGGTGAATTTTGTTTTGATTACCAGGTCACTGACGGGAAGAACATCACCGTGTCTCAGAGAGATTCGGCATTGAAAAATATTGAAGATCAAATGCAGAAATTTTTAGACCAGTGCAGCGACGCTGACTTAAAAGACGAGAAAGCCATGGAAAAAAAGCTGAACGCCCAGTTGGAAAAGCTGTTGAAAACTAAGGCTGACGGCATCACCTTCGGAAGCGAACATGATGTGGATTACTTTTGGGAGCAGCCCTATGAATACGAAAATTTCAACAGCGGCACGACAACCATGGAAGCTGCTAATGACAACGAGAATGCGCAGACCTATACAAAAAAGCAGTATGACAGCGTCATCAGCGCCTTACAGCCGTCCGGATACGAATCAATGTCCATCAGCGAATTTAACCGCACTGTCTACAACGCAATTTACGGCAATGACGCCAGCGATGACATTTCCTATGCCTACGAAATGGTTGCCATGTCTATCAGTGATAACGACGCCAATGCAGATTTTCTCCGAAAAACCGTTCCCACATCTTTGAGGGAATATGAGGCGAAGGCGCGCGAGGTCTGTACCGGCAAAACCGTTGATCCTGAATGTTCCGATACGTTGGAAATAACCCATATGGAAGACGTGTTCGGCGACAAGGTGGAAACCGGCGCGTGCTATACGGACTATAGCTTCACTTACCGGATCACCGCCCCCGATAAGCTGACCGTAAAGGAACGCGATAAATTTTTAAATGATGTCACGGCTGCCATCAGCCAATCCCTGGACAAGCTCGCTTCCGACAAGATGCCAGACGAGACTCAGGTAAAGGCCGCCATCGAGGCCGCAGGAAAGGCTGTCACCGCCGACCACATCCAATTCACCGGCTGTACGATCGAATATTTCGAGGCGATACCCTACAATTAAGGTTCTTTCATTTTTGTAAGATTATCCCCGGGAATTGTAAGTCAAATCGATGGCATAACGCCTCCTGTCTTTGCTACAATAATGTCAGAAGATAACAATTATTCCAATGACATACAGGAGGCGTTTTTTATGGAAAAGACAATTCATCAATTCAGGGCTGTTGGCTATAACATGATCGCATGGGCGCTGATCTGGATCATTGCGGTGCTGGCCGTTCCCGCAGGACTAATTATACTGCTCATTTACGGAATACGCGGTATGGCGGATAAAATCATCCGCAGGTTACAGTTACGTTACCAGTTATAAACAGGCAATTGTTTTACAGTATCACCGTCAATGTCCAGGCAGACCCACACGCACCCATGGGCCGCCGCAAATCTTAAAACCTGCTCCAGATCCGGGGGAACTTCGGTTAAGTATTCGTCCATGTCCTCGACACAAACATAAATAAACCATCCGAACTCCCCTCTCAGATATTTTTCAAAACCAGCCGGACTGCTGTTACTCAGCCAGTCTTTCGTCTCATCAGTTATATGTGCTGTGGATAGCGTAAGCATTTTTGTTATTTCCAACATTTTTATGACCACCTTTCAAAATCCTTTCATCAGACGTATTCCGTTTCAGCCATATAACTAAAATCCCACATATGCTAAAAAGTGCCGGAATCCTTATATTCTGAAGGGCTCCGGCACTATTTTATAAATCCTTACAAGAAATGCGGATAACAGGAATCGAACCTGCACACCGAAGGTACTAGATCCTAAGTCTAGCGCGTCTGCCAGTTCCGCCATATCCGCATAAGCCTTAAAACCGTCAGAATATAAATTCTGACGGCTTTGAGTGAGACATCGGGGGTTCGAACCCCGGACACCTAGATTAAAAGTCTAGTGCTCTACCAACTGAGCTAATATCCCACATTATGCAAAAGCTCAGGGCTTCTGAACAATTACATATCCTTACAGCCAAAAGGCTGTATGAAGCTGGGCTAGCTGGATTCGAACCAGCGTAATGCAGGAGTCAAAGTCCTGTGCCTTACCGCTTGGCGATAGCCCATTAAATAAAGATGCACACCTGTGCAACGATAATTATGATAGCAAAAGTGACGGAATTTGTCAAGGCGTTTCCGCAGAAAAATATTCGCGCACCCGGTTCCGCTTTGCTCCACCGGGTCGTGGCAGTCGCCGCAAAGGTGAGCCAGCTCCCCTTTGTGGCTCGTTACTTCACACAAAAAAGCATGTCCTTCGCCATGCTTTTTTAAAGGTGGATAAAGGGATTCGAACCCTTGGCCTCCAGAGCCACAATCTGGCGCGCTAACCAACTGCGCTATACCCACCATATAAAGTTAAACGAGCCTGAAGGGATTTGAACCCCCGACCCACGGCTTAGAAGGCCGTTGCTCTATCCAACTGAGCTACAGACTCACAAGTTTCTTTTCCTTTGCTCAAGGAAAGCGGGTGATGGGAATCGAACCCACGTATCTAGCTTGGAAGGCTAGTGTTCTACCATTGAACTACACCCGCACAGTGTTGAAAATATTAAATTTTCGTCGGGGTGACAGGATTCGAACCTGCGACCTCCTGGTCCCAAACCAGGCGCTCTAGCCAAGCTGAGCCACACCCCGTAGGCGTTTCTTGCGACTCGGCTTTTCCCGAACGCAAGATATACTTTATCATAGGTTCCGGCAGATGTCAACACCTTTTTTCAAATTTTTTACAATGAATTTTTCACGATAACGTGGTGGGTTCAGAATGGTGGGTTCAGAGTACGGGGCGGGCCGGGCGTGGGTGCTTTGGGGCTGGGGCAGTGGCTTGGGCCGGTGTGTTTTGAAGCCAGCCCCCGCCGCCGGAGCGTATCCCTGTCGGAACCCCTCGTCCTCTCAACGTCACCACTGCGTATACTTCAATGTAAAACTGGTCTCCCCGCGTTCATTCGTATGCATAATAATATACGACGGCTGATGATTTTCCTGCCGCGGATAAGAAATGCTGCCGGGATTGATCACCGTCACCTCGCCATCCGGCTCAATCACCGGCCGGTGGGTATGTCCGTACATGACCAGATTACAATCCTGCTGCTTTGCCATAGCCACCAGCCGCTCCGGTCCTGCGGACACACAGTAATTATGCCCATGGCAGATGAGCGCCCGGTACTTTCCGATCTCGATGATCTTTTCCCTTGGGTACGGTGTGAAAAAATCATTATTGCCGCAGACCATTTCCACCGGGCAGGGGGCGATCGCCTCAAGGAAATCCTCCCCGCCTTCCAGATCGCCCAGATGGATGATCAGATCCAGCGGAGACTCCTCCCCGATCACCCGGTCCATTATATTATTTCTCCCATGAGAGTCGCTGATAATCAATACCTTCATAACGTCTCCTTAATGACAGACTTCATGGCTTCCAGAGCCTTCCCGCGATGACTGATCTTATTCTTTACCTCCGGCGGCAGCTCTGCTGTGGAGCAGCCGTACTCCGGCACATAAAAAATCGGGTCATAGCCAAAACCATTTGCGCCTGCCGGCTTATATCCGATCTCGCCTTCAATGGTTCCCCGGCATGTCCGCGTCTGTCCGTCCGGAAACGCGGCGGCGATCACGCAGACGAAACGGGCACTGCGGTCGCTCCCTTTAACGTCCTTTAACTTGTCAATAATATACTGGTTTTTGATCGTATAAGATGTATGTTCTCCGAGGAAACGGGCGGAATAGACACCGGGCGCCTTGTCCATATAATCCACCTCCAGACCGGAATCATCGGCCAGCACCAGCTCCCCGGTCAGATCCCGGATCGTTGTCGCCTTGATCAGCGCATTTTCCTCAAATGTATCGCCGTCCTCCACAATGTTGACATCGATCCCGGCTTCCCTCATGGAAATAACTTCAACGGGCAGATCGGCCAGGATCATGCGGATTTCCTTCATCTTACCTTCATTCCCTGTGGCAAATATAATTTTCTTCATTATTCATCCTCATTTCGTATATTTTTCGGTCATGTCACCGCTGCCCCGCTCTCCATCCAGAGTTCGTAATCGTCCGGGTGCGCCATGCAGTTGCGCGGTTCCAAAGCTGATTTAATTTTCATTCGTAAACGCCTTCAGGCACACGTTGCAGGCATAGACATCCTCCATACGCTCCCAAACGCTTCCGTTATAGCTCAGATAACCTTCGCCGTCACTCAGGTCCACGCTGCTGGTCAGATCCCCGGTTTCGTACTCAATCGCTGCCGGACGCTCGCTGCCCACGGTGGTCAGCCGGACAACGACGGCGAACCGGCTGCCTCCTTTAAGCTCCAGCGCCCCCGACAGATCCTTAGTATAATATCCGGCCTGAGGAATGTAACCGCTTTTTACATATTCCATTGTACCAAAGGATTGGCTGTCTGTAAAATCCCTGACAATAAAAATATCATAATAATTTTCATTTCCGGTCGTATAAAAGGAAACAGCTTTTAACTGCTGCGCCGTTTCGGCTGTATAAACATTGGCAAACCACGCCGTATCACTGCCGTAACCGATGGTTCCGATCCAGCCAAGCAGATCGCTTTGATAAATATGGCTGTAATTGTCCGGCGCATCTACCCGGGTATAGACAATATTATTAACGCCGATATTTGTATCCTCATAGGAAATATAAAAATATCCGCCATCGCCGAAGGTGGTTCCCCAACTGTTCCGGCATATAAAAGCGCCGTTATTTTCCGGATAGCTGTTAAAATTTTCCCTGGGATAATTGTCATCCCATCCCACAATGACCACATCGTGGTTCGCCGTATTTTTGCCGGGATAAAAATAGGCCTTAGTGGATGAATTATAGTAGCTGGAATTACTTGTGGCCGTCTCCATGTCGGAATAGAAGGAGCTCTGGACGCCGCCCCGGTTTAAAATCATCGTTTTGATCGCCGTGTAATCCTTTTGGGCAATGGTGACTGCCTCCTGGAGATGGACCACCGGTTCCAGCGCTTCATCGGTCCGCCCATCGCCGTAAGGGTCGTCAGCTTCCAGCACAGGGCCTTTCCAGGCCGCCAGATAGGCCAGGGCCATATTGTAGTCGCCGCCATCCTGCTGGGTCATATTAAAGCCTGACATAAGGCTCATATGGTCCACCGCAAACACCAGCTCTTTCTCCGGCCAGATGGACGTCTCAAGAGCGCCCAGCGCGGCAAATGCCCAGCAGGTGCCCAGATTTCCCTGGCTGCCCACCGGCGCCACTCGCCCAACCTTTCGCATATCGTAAGCCTCCGGCAGACTTTCCGCCATTGCTCCATCGTCAAAAACACCCGCCACCTGGCCCTGGTTTTTTTCGCCGTTCCAGGCGTAGGTGCAGCCAAAGGCTTCCGACAGGAGCCTCACAGAAACATAATCCCGGGAATTATACGTGATCCACGGGTCCGTAAACTGGGCCTTAACGCCGTCAAGCTCGTATGTATTGCTGTTCTTATGGAGAACCACCACCGTGTCCTTACGTGTGAGGACCAGGCGCTGTGCCCCATCCGCATCCACATCGCATAAAAACAGCCGGGCCGCATCTGCCGCCGGGATCATCAGCTCCATATTCTGAGTCATATAAGGCTTTTTTTCCGGGTCATAAGCCATCTCCTGTCCATCTCTGGAAATGGTGATTCTCTTACTGTTGATCTCATCGGCCTTTTTGACGTGGTAATACACCTTCAGCGCCTGCGTAGCCTCTCCGGCCACCTGGGCCGGCGCTTTATATGAAAATACCGCGGTGCCAATGCCAATGATCATTAGTAAAACGATGAATCGTCTTAATAATTTCAATGCAGTCCTCCAAATCAGCAGCAGCTTCGGTTCCCCGAACTGCCGCCCAAATTAATCTTTTTTAATACAGCTTTGCAAAGGCTTGCAAAAATGAGTGCCTGCGATCCGCATCAAACACGGGCCTGCGAAGCTGTAACAGCCGGCCGGGGCGGCTTTGGTCCTAAAAACTGATAGAAATACGCCTGGATCATACCGTTATATATTTTCCGGTTTTTATCGGCCTTGCGGCCCATATACCGCTCGGTATCGGTGTAGGACGTAATAAGATAGCAGGACCAGGCATCCAGCCGGGCGTAGGCCTCGCCGATCTGCCTGTACAGCTCGGGCAATGCCGATTTTTCCTCAAGGCGTTCGCCATAGGGCGGGTTCGTGATGATAAAGCCATACTTTTTCGGATGGCGCAGCTCACTGACCGGACGCTGCTGAAAATGGATGAGATGGTCCACACCGGCTTCCCGCGCATTGGCACGGGCTATGCGGACCACATCCCCATCGATGTCGTAGCCCTGAATGTCCATATCGATATCCTCTGTGATCATATCCTGCGCCTCGGATATGGCCTGATACCAGCATTTTTTATCTACAATGTTTTTCCAGTTTTCGGCGGTAAATTCCCGGTTCATCCCCGGAGCGATATTGGCCCCGATCATGGCCGCTTCAATGGGAAATGTGCCGCTGCCGCAAAATGGGTCCACGAGTATCCTGTTTTTATTCCACGGTGTCAGCATAATCAGGGCGGCCGCCAGCGTCTCAGAAATCGGCGCCTTGGCCGTCAACTGACGGTAACCCCGTTTATGCAGCGATTCCCCCGTAGTATCCAGGGTGATGCTGACCTCATCCTTATGAATGAACACTCTCAGCGGATATTCACTTCCACTCTCGTCAAACCAACTGACGCCATATTTTTGCTTCAGCCGCTCCACGATCGCTTTTTTCACAATGGACTGGATATCGGAGCTGCTGAACAGCTTCGAGTTCTTCGTCGTCGCCTTGGAAACCCAGAATTTGGCGTCTCTGGGCAATAATTCTTCCCAGGGCAATGCTTTCGTGCCCTCAAACAGATCATCGAAGCTGTACGCGTTAAAGCGGCCCACACACAGCATGATACGTTCGGTTGTTCTCAAAAATATATTGGCCCGGCAGAGGGCGCTTATGTCACCTTTAAAGGTAACACGTCCATCACTGACGCGCACGATCTCGTAGCCCAGGTCCATAATTTCCTTTTTCAAAACCGCCTCCAGGCCAAAATGGCAGGGCGCGTCAAATTCAAACTGCTGATTCATTGGTATTATTCTGCGGCGGTCCTAAAGTGCATAAGGCCGCCTCTCCTTTGCATGCTATTTTTTATAGTATATACTTTTTCACAGCCTGGGGCAATCATCGAAATACACAAAATTTTAACAGGATTTGCGCGGCATTAATGATCGCGGCCGGTCCTGCGGACAGTACTCAGCGGCCCCCGGTAAGCATTCATGCCGCCGATCACACTGAGCACGTCATAACCTGCCCGGAACATTTTCCTGGCCAGCAAAAGGCTCGTAGCGCCCCGGTCGCAGTACAGGACATACGTCAACTTCCGGCTAAGCCCTGGCATATACGCATCAAACTCCTCATACGGAACATTTAAGGCATGAGGAATATGCCCTTCCATATATTCGTCCGGACTTCGGACATCTATAAGCATATATTTGGACCGGTCGGAATAATTTTCTATATTCCGGGCGGGAATCGTATTAAAGCCCATAAAATCACCTATATAATATGTTTCTCCATATTAATTTATTCATCCTGAGAGAAAAGGTACAGATTATTAGAATCCTTATGAAGTGTTTCAGAAATCCTGCAAATATGTAAGCCCAGGAAACACCGGTGCATACACACCGATTATCCCCGGGCCTCAACGACTACATTGCCAGAGCCTTAAGGCTTAGCGGCAATTGTAAGAAGAGCTGTTGTTTGAGCTGTTTTTAGAACTGTTGTTAGAGCTTTCGTTCTCAGCGTTCTTATAAGAGGAGCTGTTATTGGATGAGCTGTTCTCATAAGAATTGTTGGAGCTGTTCTCACTTGCGTTCTTGGAAGAACTGTTTTCGTAAGAATTGTTGGAAGAATTCTTTGTGGAATTCTTGGTTGAATTCTTAGAGCTGTTCTTAGAAGAACTGTTGCTGTAGTTGTTGCTGTTAGATGCATTGTTCTTAGAATAATTTTCTGCCATGATAATTTCCTCCTTCATTGTGGTGCCTTAATATTATGAGCAGATAACAAAAAACTATTCTTTAAACTAAAACCAAATTTTGTAACTTTAACGTAACTGTTAAAACAGGTCTGCACATATACTGCGCTGACCGCGTAAAAATGTAAATCTGGCGGACATATGGCCGATTCATTAAACAATAACATATTTCTGATTTTTGCTTTTTGGCGCATCCGGAAGCGTCAGTCTTAATTTCCCCATGTCGATCAACGGCCGGATATATTTCGTTACAACATAAGAAGGCGTATCAATTTTTAAAAAATCTGCAATCTCATTGCGGGTACGCGGTTCACTGCAAAAAGAAAGAATTTTTTTCATCGGCTCATTTAACGCCTGGCAAACCCTGTTCATACGCTTATTATAGAGTGTTACTTTAAATACGCCCCGTCGGCTTTCAAAGACCGCAGGAGCCAGTCCAGCCTTTTCCATCTCATTCATAATCGTAGGAATACCCGAAAATCGATTTTCAGTCTGCATCAAGACCTCCAGACCGCCGGCAATAAATGGATTCCTTGTATCCGCAGACATTTTTCCCAGTTCATCCACCGTAATCCGGCCATACAGCCCGCCTGGATTCTCCACCTCCAAGCGATCCCGGTAAAGAACAACACGTATGGGCGACTGGTCCGTATGAATACTGTAATCCCGATGTGTTAACGCATTGAGAATGATCTCGCGGACAGCCACCATGGGATATTCCAATCGGTCCGCTCTTTTACCATCTTCATCAATAATCGTAGAATTACGAATATTTCTCCGGACAAATGTCAATGTATCATCAAGCATCTGTGTCAGCCTTCCCTCGATCCGCTGATTATCGATAAACCGCTCACCGCCGGCTCCCAAATCCCCAAACTCCGTGCCATCCACCACCATAGCCGTCACACTCAACTGAGGAAAGCTGGCCTGCGGATATTCCCCCAGCAATAAAATTCCGGCCACCGTAGGTTTTCCATCATCCAAAAGCCCCTGCAGCTTTAAAATTTTCTCAGAAGGCAGCTTTGCAAGATTCGGCTTTGCCTTTTTTAAACGAATAAAATATTCATTCAGGGCATCATTATCAAAAGAATCCATATCCGCCCGGGGTGCGATCCGCAGCTCATCCTGAATTTTCCTGCGAAAAGCCTCATAACTATATATCTCATACTCCGTCATAGGCATATCCGCTTCCTCCCTTTTCATAAAAAAAATAATAACATTTTATGCAACATCCCGTTTACATAAAACAACCCAAATTTCGCTCCACAAGCTCTTCCTAAAGTTTGCGGAATGTAAATAGCGGGATTTTCTGCCGGGCCGGCGGCTGGGTGGCTGACTCAGGCCCCTGGGGAGGCAGCGGAACATGGGCATACGAAGGAAAGCTAGAGAAACTTGACCTGAAAACACAAAAATTCCGGACCAGATTTTGAGTCCACAGGACCAAAATCTGAGGGTCAAGCGAAGAAAGAGCATAAAGCGCTTACTGAGCATTGACCCGGTGTCCGGAATTATTGTATTTTCAGGTCTAGTTGAACTTGCTATCCGAAGTCAGCCCATGTCCCGCAGCCTCCCCAGAGGCCTGAGACAGCCACCCAGCCGCCGGTCCGGCAGAAAATCCCGCCTTTAATATCCCGCCATCCACCATCTAATACTCCCCTTTAGGAAGCAACTTCCTGCGAATATACTTAAACGTATACGCTTCCCCCCGCTCCGCCAGCATCCGCAGCAGCCGTACAAGCAGCCGCCGCGTATCCTCATGGATCAAAATAAAATCCTTCGTCAAATTATAATATTCCAGCGGACTTTCATCCGTATAAGCCTCCTTCTTATAAACCTTAGAGGCCGCGATACGGTCCATAAACATCTCCACAACATATTTCAAAGGCATTTTCACCCCCACGATCACCCGGTCCGGCCCCACATCATTCCAGTACTCATAATGATGCTTATTGCGCCCCTTATGATGGATCCAGGCCTCAGAATAGCCCTTTTCCTCCCGCTCCGCAGCGTTGGGACTGCGTCTGCCCTCCTGGTAATAGCGTACGCCGGTAATAAACTCCGACGGACTGTATTTTGAAAGATCATGGAGCAGCCCCTGGCGGTAAAGGCCCACCCGGAAGCAATACTTCATAACCAGCCATTTGTGGTAAGTGATTGTTTTAAAATGCCCGATCAGCTTCATAATTGTCTCGGTCCGTCTCCTATCTCTACAACATAAAAGTCTGCCGCATAACCAATACGTTCTTTATAGATCCGGCCCACATTTTCAATAAATGCGTCCACCGATTCCTCTTTGACAATGCTGACGCTGCAGCCGCCAAAGCCGGCCCCTGTCATCCGCGCGCCAAGAACGCCATCCTGCTGCCATGCAGCTTCCACCATAGTATCCAGTTCAATACCGGTCACCTCATAATCATCCCGCAGGGACACATGGGAAGCGTTCATCAGCCGCCCGAAGGTTAAGAGGTCATTATCCTCCAGCGCCTGCACCGCGCGGATCGTCCTCTGATTTTCAGCCACAGCGTGACGGGCGCGGCGGATATTCACAGGGTCCTTGATGGCATATGTCAGCTCATCAAACTGAGCCTCCGTCAATGCGCCAAGGGAGGATACCGGTTCAATTTTATTAATATCGGCCAGAGCCGTCTCGCACTGGCTGCGGCGTTCGTTGTATTTGGAATCTTCAAGCTTGCGCGCCTTGTTCGTGTTGCCGATGACAATACGATAGCCGTCCAGATGAATGGGGGCATATTTATATTCCAGCGTAGCTGTATCAAGGAAAGCCGCATGGTCCGCCTTACCCATGGCAATGGCAAACTGGTCCATAATACCGCAATTGACGCCGACAAACTCATTTTCCGCATACTGGCCAATCTTTGAGGCCTCAACTCCGTCCATATCAAAGTTAAATATATCAGTAATCACCTTACATGTCAATATTTCCAGAGATGCGGAGGAGCTTAAACCGGATTTGTTGGGAATGGTGCCGCAGCATAAAAAGTCCAGCCCGCAGTCCACGGGAAAGCCTTTTTGCTGGCAGGCCCAGATCACACCCTTGACATAGTTTGTCCAGTCATCCTCTTTTTTATAGGCCAGATCCTTCACATCGGATTCGATGACACCAAGGCTTTCAAAGTTGGTGGAATAACACCGCAGCTTGCTGTCCGCTCTTTTTCTGGCAATGCCATACGTACCGATGGTCAGCGCACATGGAAATACATGGCCGCCGTTATAGTCTGTATGCTCACCGATCAAATTCACGCGGCCCGGTGCAAAAAATGCCAGTATTTCGCCGCCGTCGCCCATTTTTTCAATAAAAACTTTTTTTAAGTCTTCTACCATATTCATCCTTATCACTCCTGTACTTTTATTATTCCGGGATATTTGGGCGCTTTTCATCGCCCACCAATTTATTTTACAGCTTCAATAAACTTCATAAATGCAGCCCTGCCCTGGTCATCTCTCTTAAACACACCGGCCTGCTCCAATATACCGGCGTAGACAAGGCCAATCTCGTCCTGAAGGATCTGATCGATATTTTCCTCATTCATCTGCGGATATTTTTTCTTTAACATATCCGTCCAATCTGCGTGCTTGGCAATCGTCTCGTCCGCCCGCACATCGCCGCCGGCCAGGATACAGTCCTTTAACGTCTGCATTTCTGTTTTCAGCCGGGCCGGGAGCACCGCCAGACCCATGACCTCGATCAGGCCGATATTTTCCTTCTTAATATGATGATATTCCGGATGTGGATGATAAAGACCATCCGGATATTGTTCCGTCGTCAGATTATTTCTAAGCACCAGGTCCAGCTCAAACTTGCCATTGGCCATACGTGCAATGGGGGTGATCGTATTATGGGGCGTGCCGTCCGTCTCCGCAAATATGGTCACGTCCGCATCCGTGTATCCACGCCAGCATGTCAGAATCTTGTCCGCCAGATCGATGATACGGTCGGTTTTCTCGCAACGGATACGGATGACGGACATGGGCCATTTTACAATGCCTGCCTCCACATCCTCATAGCCCGGAAAGCTCACCGTAGTCTCAATGGGCGCCTTGGCCATGGCAAACTGATAATGGCCGCCCTGGAAATGGTCGTGGGTCAGAATGGAACCGCCCACAATGGGCAGATCCGCATTGGAACCCACGAAGTAATGTGGAAATTGCTTCACAAAGTCAAACAGCTTTACAAAGGCGCTGCGGTCGATCTTCATAGGCGTGTGCTCCCCATTGAATACGATGCAGTGCTCATTATAATAAACATAGGGCGAATACTGCAAAAACCACGGCTGATCATTCATCGTCAGTGGAATGATCCGGTGATTCTGGCGGGCCGGGTGGTTCATGCGTCCCGCATAGCCCTCATTTTCCTTGCAAAGCAGGCACTTAGGGTAGGCACTGGCCTTGGCCTTTAAGGCGGCGGCAATGGCTTTGGGGTCCTTTTCCGGCTTGGACAGGTTAATGGTAATATCCAAATCGCCGTACTGCGTGGGTGCGATCCACTTCATATCCTTTTTGATCCGATAGCGGCGGATATAATCTGTGTCCTGGCTCAGCTTGTAATAATATTCCGTAGCAGCCTTTGGGGCCTGTTCATACAGCGTCCAAAATTTCGCCACGACCTCCGACGGCCTTGGTACCAGACAGCCCATCAGCTTTGTGTCAAATAAATCC
Organism: Lachnospiraceae bacterium; assembly: GCA_902363555.1. Taxonomy (GTDB): domain Bacteria; phylum Bacillota; class Clostridia; order Lachnospirales; family Lachnospiraceae; genus Catenibacillus. The sequence goes on from CABJAM010000007.1 coordinate 394,049, forward strand.
CGGCTCACAATACTGTCATCCTCAAGAACGCCCCGGGCGATGGCGTCGTCCACCAGGTCGTTAAGAATATCCTCAAGAGCAGCCTCCGGCGCTTCCTTCGTCTCCTCGAAATCATCCCGCTCCAGTACCTCCAAAATTCGGTTGATCGTATACCGGTAGTCCGCCGCAGTGATCAAACCTGTTTTCAGTCCATAATCTGCCAATTGACATATTCTCTCATCAATGCTCATTTGTTTTCCCCTTTCCTTCTTACCGCAGGACACTGCACGCCCGCAAAATTTACATTTTCGTGCGGTCTGCTCAGCCAATGCACAATATTTACGTTTTCGTACGGTCCGCGCAGTAAATGCGCAGACCTGCCTAATCTGTTATCTTTATAGGTTCAGTGTAGCTTTTTTAGCGGTTAAAAACAATGCACAAATGTCTTTTTTATATGTCTTTTTGTTGCATAATCCGTATTAATTTTTTATACTGGAAGGGTAGCATCGGAAGTCGCCCGACATGCGGCTCTCAAGCCGCCTCATTGGCAAAACGAAAAGTTACGGGAGGTTCTAAAATGACAGAAAATTTCAAAAATTCATATAAGGCCACGTCCAAAACAATTGTTGCATTATCCGTATATAACGTGGGCTATCAAAAATGCGGCCCGCTCTATCAATGGGGGCCCGGCATCCGCGACCACTATCTGATCCACTATGTCGTCTCAGGCCGGGGCTGCTATGAGTGTGCGCAGAAAACATATGCGTTGAAGGCTGGCGATGTGTTCCTGGCCTACCCGGACACCCCCATCACCTATTACGCCGACAGGGAGGAACCGTGGGAGTATTGCTGGGTCGGCTTTAACGGCAGCGACGCGGTGACCATTCTTGGCGCCACAGATTTTACGCCAAAGTCGCCGGTGCTCTATAGCTGCCCGTTCGGTGATGAATTAAAGGAGGCCCTCTCCCGGATCTATGAGTGCCGGGGCAGCAGCTTTTACAGCACGGTGGAAATGACCGGCCAGCTCTACAAAACGCTGGCACTTTTCATCCGTGAAAACACCACCGCCCACGACACAGATGTGCAGAAATCCTATGTGCGCAAGGCCATTGAATATATCAACGGCCATTACGCCTATCCTATATCCGTGGAGGATATCGCCGCCTACACCGGCATCAGCCGGAGCCAGCTCTATCGCTCCTTTTTGCAGCATTTAAATCAGTCTCCGAAAGAATATCTCAGCGGCTTCCGTATCCGCCAGGCCCGACAATTATTGAAAAACACCGACCTGCCCATCAATACGATTGCCCGCTCCGCAGGCTTTGAAAACAGTCTTTACTTTTCCAAGGTCTTTCACAAAATATGCGGCGAGAGCCCAAGCAGCTACCGCAGCCACGATTAACCGCTTACTTTATAACCTTCCGCAGCAGCTTATCCTTCCACGCATCGTAAGGCCGGTAGCGCAGGGGCACGTCCATCTTCCCTTTGATGACGATGCTGCGGTAATGGGTGAACGTGTCAAAGCTGTATTTGCCATGATAGCCGCCCATGCCGCTGTGGCCCACGCCGCCAAAGGGCATATGGCTGGTGGCCAGGTGGAGGATCGTGTCGTTGATACAGCCCCCGCCAAAGCTGCATGTATTCATTATTTTATGAATGTGGCTGCGGCTCTTGGAAAACATATAGAGCGCCAGAGGTTTTTCATGGCTGGTGACATAGCTTATGACCTCCGACAGCTTCCGGTAGGTGATCACGGGCAGCAGCGGACCAAAAATCTCCTCCTGCATGATCCGGCTCTCCGGAGTGATATTGTCCAGCACTGTGGGTTCTATTTTCAGCGTTTTTGCATCCGAACGCCCGCCATAATAAATATCTTCGCCATCCATCAGCCCCATCAGCCGTTCATAGTGCCGTTCATTGACAATCTTGCCATAGGTTTTATCTTCTATGGGATTTTCTCCGTAATCTCTGCGGATATAACCCCTGATCAGCCGTAACAGCTCCTCCTTGACCGATGCGTGGACCAGCAGGTAATCGGGAGCCACACAGGTCTGCCCCACGTTGAGATACTTTCCGAAAACGATCCGGCGCGCCGCGGCTTTTAAGTCCGCCGTTTCATCCACGATACACGGGCTCTTTCCGCCCAGCTCCAGGCTCACCGGCGTCAGATTTCTGGAAGCGCTCTCCATGACCAGCTTGCCCACGGCAACGCTGCCGGTAAAAAAGATATAGTCAAACCGCTGATTTAACAGCTCGGCGTTTTCCTGACGGCCGCCGGTAATGCAGTCCACATGTCCGCGGTTAAACGTCTCCTCCACGATCTTTTTGAGCACCTGGCTTGTGGCCGGACTGTAAGCGCTGGGCTTGATGATGGCACAGTTTCCGGCGGCAACGGCACCGATAAGGGGCCCCATAGTGAGCATGAACGGGTAGTTCCAAGGCGACATGATGAGCACACAGCCGTAGGGCTCCGGACTGCGGCCACACAGAGCGGGCATCTGCATTTTAGATGGCAGCACCGGCCTGGGCTTTGTCCACAGGTCCAGATGGCGACAGACATAATTCAGTTCATCCAGCACAAAACCGATCTCGGACATATAGCTTTCAAAGGAGCATTTCCCCAGATCCTCCTTTAATGCGGCTTCGATCAGCTTTTCATTCCGGATGATAACCTTGCGAAGACGCATCAGCGCCTGTCTTCGGAAAATGACCGGCCGGGTGACGCCGCTGGCGTATACGGTCCGGCACAGGCGAACGGTCCGCAAAAGCTGCGTTTCCTTCGGCCCGGACGCTTGATCAGAGCCGGTACCGCTGGCGCTTTGCGCTCGGGCGCTGCTGGCCGTCGTTGCGCTTTGCGCCCCGGCACCACCGGCCATCTTTGTATTTCGAGATTCACGTCTGTCGTCAATACCCTGGGCGCCGCGCCCGCCTTCGTTTCCGTTAAATACCTGACGGCGCCGTTTCTTCATATCCTCTTTACTCAAAGTCTCTTTTCTATCAAATTCCGTCATGTAAACCACTCCTTTACATTTGCGTTTCTATTTATCCATACTTCAACTATACCCCCCATTTGTTCCGCTGTAAAGGCTTTTTCTCTGGATACATTTAAACTTGTGTTACGCATAGTTATCCACAGTGTTCTGCGGCAGGCCCGTCCTCACCGGAACCTGCATCAGGCACCAGCCCCAGCGGTCCGCGCTCCTTAGGGGAGCATCACAGCCCATAGCCACCGCGATGAAGCATACGGAGGGAAACTACGGAGACTTAGACTGGAAAGCCCCCTTTTCCGGGGCATATTTGAGCTTTCAGGGTTCAAATATGAAGGCCAAGCGAAGAAAGGTCATCAAGAGCTTACTGAGCATTGGCCTGGTACCCGGAAAAGGGGGCTTTCCGGTCTTAGTCGAAGTTGTTTTCCGGAGTCGCTTCATCGCAGTGGCTATGGGCTGTGATGCTCCCCTAAGGAGCGCGGATTGCTGGGGCCGGTGCCTGATGCGGGTTCCGGTGAGGACGGGCCTGTCGCAGAACCCTGCGGAAATCATCCGCTACGCCTTTAAAGATTCCTGACAAGGCATTCCATAGAAATAAACTGGATCTCGTTGGGCTCCAGCAGTGTTGTAAATGCCACCTTCCCCGCCTTTTCCCGGTAAGTGCGGATCGTCACACCGGGCATGCAGCGGTTTTTAAGAAAGGCCATATCCTCATTATCCAGGTAATCCGGCCGCGACATTTTCATCCATTCATCCTGCACGCTGCCATTTTCCCGATTGATCCGTAAAAATTTCACACGGTAAATATCATCCGCCATACATGGCACTTCAAAATAAAGCCGCAGTGGACGCAGGTCATCAAAAAAGTGTTCAATATCATCCACAGTAAAGCTGTCCTCCGGCTGCATAAAATAGTTCAGGCTCAGATCCTTGCAGTTATGACACACAATTTTCCAATCCTTATATTTCCCCCGGGTTACAATTGTATGCTCACTTTTGTTGTAAATGAATTTCTCAAGCTCATTCATAAAGCTAAAGGCATACCAGGCCGGCTTGCGTATGCCGTCGCGGGTCATCAGCCCGCAGCTTCCACTGATAAAGCCGGACATATCGTAGCACTCCGCATACAGATCCGAACCCACCCAGTAGGTGATTACATCCGCCAGACCGACGCAGTCAAAAAAGTTTTTCACAAGCCAGGCGCCCTTATGTACACTGTCATTGATGAGATTCCGGTTAAAAACGGTCAGATTCCACTCTGTAATCTCCAGCCGGGCATTCATTTTCTCCCGTTCAAGAACATCTGATGCATACATCAGAATCGATTGGAGATAATTTCTCCGGACAACACGATAATTAATGCTCACATCTGCCCCCTGCAGTTCATAAGGATATACATACAGGGAAATAAAACTGGGCTGCTGCTCCATCGTTTTCCACCGGCGGATAATATACTCAAACCATTTCTTCCCGTAGCGCATGGAAAATCCACCGCCCCCCAGCTTCAAATTCGTGCCGAACCAGCGGATGGACTCCGCCAGAACATTGAAATTATCCAGGTAGGCATTCAGCCGCTCCGGATCATATTCACGCCACTCGACACCGGTGACCTCTTCCTCCTCCAGCCAGTACTCAAATATCCATTTGTCCAGCTCCAAAGCCCCATAACGGCGGATCAGATGTCGCATCAGCGCAGAGAAAAAATAGCGTATCATCTCACGGCTTTTAAACGGCGAATCGCCCTTACGGGGGCTGAGTATGTTGTCCTTCGTTTCCCGCATCAGCTTTTTAGGCTTATTGGCAACTTCAATATGAGGAACAATATGATTTTCCACGAGGAAATCCAGCACCCGGTCCAGCCGCCCAAAATTATAGATTTGCCCCTCTTTATGCTCATCGAGATACATTCCCGGTGAATAAATATCCCAAAACCGAACATATCTGAAATGAAGCTTATTTTTAAGCTCCAAAACATGTGCCTGCACATCGGAATGGAGAAGCTCCTCCGCAGCGCCGATATTGATCGTCCGACTCCAGAAACGGGTCAGCGCATTGATACCACTGCGGCTGTTAACCGTAATCACCTCCTCATAAATGACACCCGAGCCTTCCGCCGATGTACTGACGCCGGAAGCTTCATTTGCTGTGCCGCCTATGGTTTTATTTTCCACATCTGTATGACGATGATCCATATGCGCAGCAACGACTGCTCTTTCACGCACAAGAGCCTCTGTGTCTGCGTCATCAGTCCCCCTTTCCTCCTGTTCCTTTTTATGAACTTCCCGGAAATTTCCGTTTTCCGTCATGCCGTGAAACTGTTTTCGATAATTGGATGGTGTCGTTGAATACTTCTCCTTAAATGTACGATTAAACGAAGCCAGATTGGAAAATCCCACATTTAAGGCAATCTGAGCAATAGAATCCTCCGAATTGATCAGAGCCTCCACCGCATGGTCCAGCCGGGTCTTATTGAGCAGATCAATAAAGTTCATGCCAAGCTGCTGCTTAATATATTTAGACAAATAAGCGCTGGATAAATAAAGACGGGAAGCAAGATCATTGAGACTTATGTTTTTATTATAGTTATGGTTCACATACTCCATAATTTCACAGATCCGTTTATCAGCTTCCTCGTCCGCCCCCGTGTCCGGCGTTTCATGTTGTATATAAGCGAAATTTTCCAAAAGTGCCTCCATAAACCCATGATAATAACGCCGAAGCTCCAGATCATTTTGATCATTGGACTTATAGCCACAGTCCACCATCCGGTACAGATTCTGCCGCACTTTTGCCAACGCGAGCTGCTTCTCACATTTCTGGGAATTGAGCAAAAAGATGATGGACTTGTTCGTATCATGCTCGTCCATCACGTGATAGTACGGTATATGAAACCGTCCTATAAGGCTTTTGGGGCCTATGGTATAGGCGTGCCTCAGACCGGAATTAATGATGATAAATTCCCTGGCCTCAAGCTGCATCCGCTCATCCTCCAATACAAGCTCACAACTGCCATTCATTACATACAGCACCTCGTAATTTTTGTGCGCATGCATTTCCCTGGTCCGCTGGCTTTCGAACTCCATATGAATCATTGTAATTTCCCCCATTCAACTCCAATACTTGTAACCGTTTGGATGGACCGAACAGTTACCAATACTTCACAACATTGCACTATTAAGTATAGCATAAAACGGGGGCATTCAAAAATAATCGACAGAACTTTCAAATTCTGAAAAATAACGCAGGACACCGCAGGCATCAAAAAAAGAGCCGCCCCACGATCCAGAAAGCCTGCCCGAATACGGGTAAGCTTCCGAGACAGTGTGACCGCCCCTTTCTATTACATTCGCCAAACGCCACAGATTTTTGTTCAAACTCTTTGCAAAGCGTCACGCAGCCTTTGATTACATTATTCGCAAAGCGCCACTGATCCTTTAACCGAATCATTGATAATATAATATGCCTTCATTTCCTCCGGTTTAAGATATACGATAAGGTCCTTCAGGTCCTTGACCTTATTTCCCTGATCCTTCCACTGGGCTTTGATCATGGCAATAATATCCTGCTGCTCCATCTGGTGGTTTCTGAACTGATAAAATATATTAACCTTGCCGGCAGCCTTCGGTGCAGCGGTCTTTACAGCAGCAGTTTTTGCTGGCATAGCCTTCGCCTCAACCGTCGTCGTCATCTGTACAATCTCCGGCGTCACCGTCGCAGCCTGTACAGCTTCCGTTTTTACGGATACTGCCTCCGGCATGGTTTCCTGCACTGCTGTATGAGCAACCGTATTTTTCATAACCGACTGCGTCATTTCCCGTTTCTTCATCTTTTTGGCCAAACGTTTTTTCACGCTGGTCACCTCCTATCTCTTTACGAGTTCTACATTATAGACATTTTTCTTAAAAATGTCAAATTAAGAAGTCGTAAAAAAGCAGTAAAGTTGTGAGTACGGTGTAACCGTTTGGCCCTTCTGAATTATTACAGTCTTCTTTTGGTGCTTATTGCAGCGGCCGTATCAATGTATAATCCGCATACCCCATGGCTGTCAGCCCCGGCGCACTCAGTCCTGCGCTGACCAGCTCCAGCTTAACCGTTGTATGGGTGCCCACCACAACACGATGCTCTTTCATATAATCCTGGCATTCCTTATAAGCGGCAATACGCTCGTCCATATCAAAAGCTGCATAGGCCTTATCCAGAAGAGGATAGAAGTTCTCATCCTTAAAATTAGCGCCGCCATATACGTCAGCGGTGGAATTGCGTCCATCCACAAGCCGGAGGTTTTCCGTATAATACATGGGACTGAGATTGGATATGGTCAGGTCATAATTGCCCTCCCTCAGCCATGAAAAATGTGTCGGTGTCTCATTAATCGTAATGTTTACATTGATACCTGCCTGGCGGAGATTTTCCTGGATGATCTCCCCCTGTGCCTGCTGTGTGGCCATATTTGTCATCTCTAAAGTAAAGCCGTCGGCATATCCAGCTTCAGCCAGGAGCTCTTTGGCGCGTTCCACGTTAACTTCACGTACGGTTCCCGCCGGTTCCGGATCGTAGACGATGGAATAGGGAGAAATGGTCGTCTCACATACTTTTCCAAGGCCACTGCCTACAAGCTGATTCAGAGCATTCACGTCCACCAGGTTCCAGATGGCTTCACGGACGCGCTCATCCTGCAATGGCCCCCGTGAGCAGTTCATAAACAGGGTACCTGTCATCATTGTATCCAGATAATGCAGATTAACCTTGTTGTTGTTTTCATAAATCTGGCCCTGGGAGGTCGGCAGATCGGAGCCAACATTGGCGTCTCCACTCTCCACAGCCATTGCCCGTGCAGCCGCATCATTGACAAAGACAAATTTCAGGTTTTTGTAGTATGGCATATCCTCCTTATTCCAATAATTATCATTTCTTTCCAGAAGAATGTACTGACCTGAAACCCATTCCTTAAAAGTATATTTACCTGTACCATACCCTTCCACAGGCTTCAGATCTGTATTTTGGGCCCCGCCCATGGCTTCCAGCGTCTTTTTACTGAGAATGTTAAATTCATCCTGCACAAAACGCTCCGGCGCCTGTACCCACATACCGTTGGTTTCAAATACCATGTTGTATTTATCCTCGATCTTTGTAGCATCCAGATTGTATGATTTATAATTGCCGCCGCTGTAAGAGCTTTTGACCTGAAACGTATAAAGGACATCTTCCGTAGTCAGTTCTTCCCCATTCTGAAAATAGATCCCATCCTTTAATGTCACACGGAAATGGGTATCATCGATCCATTCATAGCTGGCCAGACGCGGAACGATCTCTCCGGTTTCGGAATCCCATTTAAACAGGGTCTCCGCCATACAGTCTATAACCATCAATTCTTCCTTGCTAACAGAGGATGCCGGCATCAGAGAGGCCGGCTCCAGAGCCAGAGCGATGGTCAGCGTTTCCGCTGTTTCCTGTGGCCCCTGGGAGTCTGCTGTTTTTTCCGCACTGCTGTCTGCTGTTTTTCCCGCGCTGCTGTCTGTTTTTTGTTGATTCTGACCACAGCCAGCCAATAAACCCAATACCATAATTATTGATAATACAAAAGCTGATAACCTTCTCATTTAAATTCCTCCTCATAATACACGTTTTTACCGCATCATAAACACACTCTATGACTCACTATTTTCTTTAACTTGATGACACATTACATAATGCTCATTGCCACAGCATTTAAGCTCCGGCTGCTGCTCAAAGCACACCGGGCCAGCATAAGGACACCTGGGCGCAAAGCGGCAGCAGGGCTTTGGATCAATAGGCGACGTCAGCTCACCCTTCATCTCGATTTTTTTCTTTTCAATATGGATGTTGGGAACAGGTATAGCTGAAAGTAACGCCTGAGAATAAGGATGGAGCGGCTTTTTAAACAATTCCCTCGACGCACACTTTTCCACGACCTGGCCCAGATACATGACACATATTTCATCAGATATATGCTTAACCACAGACATGTCATGGGTAATGAACATATAGGTCAACTTCCGTTCTTCCTGAAGATCCTGCAAAAGATTGAGTACCTGAGCCTGTATCGAAACATCCAGCGCCGATACCGGCTCATCGCAGACGATAAAATCCGGATTTACGGACAGCGCTCTGGCAATGCCGATCCTCTGGCGGCGCCCGCCGTCCAGCTCATGTGGGTAACTGTTTTTCAGCCGCGCAGCAATACCCACAGTATCCATCAATTCACCTACCCGCCGCTCCAGCGCCTGGCGGCTTCCGGCCATCTTATATGTCTGTATGGGCTCCGCGATCAGCTGGAATACACTCATTCTCGGGTCCAGTGATGCGTAAGGATCTTGAAAGATCATCTGCATACCTACACGCAGCTTTTTAAATGCCTTTGGGCTTTGATTCGTGATATTCTCACCGTTATAAAGGATTTCTCCGGCGGTGGGCGGCGTCAGATGGATGATAGTGCGGCCAAGAGTAGACTTGCCGCATCCGGACTCCCCCACAACTCCCAGGGTTTTAGATTTTTCAATACTCAGGGTCACATCGTCCACCGCATGAAGTGTTCCTCCGGCTGTATTAAAATACTTTTTTAAATGTTTTATTTCAATCAATGCCATGGTCTTCATCCTCCCCCTGTACTGCCGTATGGATACATTTTACAAAATGCCCCGGCTCCAGCTCCTTTAATAAAGGATTTTCCTTCCGACAGGCGTCGGTACGCACATCGCACCGGTCATAAAAGCTGCAATAAGCGGGAAGATCCGTAGGGTCCGCAACCATTCCGCCGATGGGCTTTAATCTTTTTACATCCTTATCAAGACTGGGCAGAGAATTAAACAGGCCAATCGTATACGGATGGGTGGGATTATCAAAAATATGAGCCACGGTTCCACTCTCCACAATTTCACCCGCATAGATCACCGCACATTGATTACAAATATCCGCCACAACACCAAAATCATGGGTGATCAGGAGCATGGCCGTGCCAAAATCCTTCTGGAGTTTTTTCATCAGTTCCAGCACCTGGGCCTGAATAGTCACATCCAACGCTGTCGTCGGCTCATCTGCAATGATCATTTCCGGCTCACAGGCCAGAGCAATGGCAATGACTACCCGCTGCTTCATCCCTCCTGAAAACTGATGAGGAAAATCATTGTAGCGGGTTCCGGGAATCCCAACGGTTTCCAGCATCTGCACAGCCCTTTGCTCCACCAATGCGCTGCTTAAGCTTTTATCATGGAGACGGATGACCTCAGCAATCTGAGCGCCTACGCTCTGCACCGGATTTAGCGCCGTCATAGGGTCCTGAAAAACCATACTGATTTTCTTTCCCCGGATTTTTCGCAGCTCATGTTTATTTTTAGTAAGAACATCTTCACCATCCAGGAGCACCTGCCCCTGAATAATATGGGCTGGCGGCTTCGGAAGCAGATTCATAATGCTCAGCGCAATGGTCGTCTTTCCAGCGCCGGTCTCACCCACAAGCCCAAGCACCTGCCCTTTTTCCAGATTTAAGGATACATTGTTGACCGCCTCAACCACGCCATCGGCAGTTTCATAGTGAACGGTCAGATCTTTTATTTCAAGCAAATTGACACCCCCTTAATTTATCCAATCCTTCCGGAAATTTATTTCAGTCTTGGGTCCAGCGCGTCTCTTAATCCATCACCGAACAGGTTAAATGAAATGACCGTGAGCATGATCATAAGTCCGGGAAACAAAACCATATGAACACCACTTCGGATATATTCTTTTCCAGCGGATAGTATCGCTCCCCATTCCGGTGTGGGCGGCACGATCCCCACACCGATATAGCTCAGGGTAGATACCATAAGGATGGCCGCTCCCACCATGCCTACGGCGTCAATGACAATGACGCCAATCGCGTTCGGTATCAGATGCCGAACAATAATTTTCACCTTAGAGACGCCGATGGCTCTGGATGCTTCTACATACTCGCTACCCTTCACGGTAAATATGGCGGCGCGGCAGGTCTTTGCCACATTGGGCATAAATGCCACCGACATAGCCGCTACCAGCTGCGGAATACCATTTCCCAGAACAGCCACTACCGCAATAGCCATGAGGATGGCCGGAATGGCCTGAAACACATCCATGACACGCATGATCGCATTATCGATCCGGCCGCCGCAGTAGCCGGCTACCACGCCAAAGGTTCCTCCCAGAGCCATGCCGGCCACGACGCACAGCAGCCCCAGGGGCAGCGACCACCGCGCGCCGTAGACACAGCGGCTGAAAATATCCCGTCCCATATTATCTGTTCCGAAAAGGTGTTGTAAACTGGGCCCCTGAGCAATGGCGCTGTAATCCTGCTGCTGATAGGGAAATGGTGCAATGACATCCGCAAACACTGCCAGCAATAGAAGGATGACGATAATGGCCATGCCCACCACAGACATTTTATTTCTCACAAGACGCCGCCAGGAATCCTTCCAGGGAGAGGCCTCTGTCTTCGTCCGTTTTCGTTTTTTGTCCATCCGCCGCATTGCGGAGGTTTCTATTTTTGACATAAGCCTCCTCCTATCTTACTGTTATCGCTTTCTTCCTGCGCCTGGGGGCAAGAATTGTCTCTTTAAGCCTGGGATCTACAAATGTGTAGCTGATATCCACAAGCAGATTGATCAATGTAAACACAAAGGCCAGCAGGATAACCCCTCCCTGTACTGCCGGAAAGTTTCTCTGACTAATTGCATCTGTAATATATTTGCCGATTCCCGGCATACCAAAAACAGTTTCGATGACCAGCGCGCCGCCAAGCTGAGCGCCAAGGGAATTTCCCACAGCCGCCAAAATAGGGATCAGTGCATTTCTGAAGGCATGGCGTACAATGATTTTCCCCTCCGTCTGGCCCTTGGCTCTGGCCGTACGTATATAGTCGGCTCGAATGACCTCCAGCATACTGGAGCGTGTCATACGGGTCAGGCCAGACATCGCCGCCAGAGCTATAACCACAATGGGCATGATCCAGCTGGCCAGACTCCCGTCAAATATGGCTGGGAGCCATCCCAGTTGTACACTGAATAAAGACAGACACATCAATGCAAACCAGAAGCTTGGTATAGACACTGCCAACATGGATATCACCAGAACCAGGCTGTCGATCCAGGTGTATTGCCGCACTGCGGATAAAATCCCCAGCGGCACAGCCAGCAGTGTTCCCACAAAAACCGCCCCTACAGCCAAAACAAATGTGACAGGAAACCTCTGAATCAATTCATCGAATACCGGCTGATTAGTTTTATAGGATGTTCCGAAATCCAGCCGGGTCACAATACCGCCTACATAATTGACAAACTGCAGGACAATAGGATCGTCTAATCCCAGCTCCTCACGTTTTGCATCCCGCTCCTCCTGCGTGGCCTCCGCCGGCAATATCATATCAATTGGATCTCCGGGCATAATGGTCTTTAAGGCAAATACGATGACAAGTACCCCAAGCATGACCGGAATCACGTAAAGCACCCGCTTTACTATGTATTTAAGCATTCTTTCACCTTCCCCCAATCAGGAGCAGTATCACTCCTTAGTCGCTTATATGTAACTGTTCATTTCTTCTAAACGGCTGCGCTTATGCTTCCCGCAGTTTTTTTAGCATGGCGATATGTCTGGTGCACTGCTCCACTGCATCATAACCGCCTTCATCCTCATACTCCGTCACAATATATCCATTAAAATCCGAAGCCGAAATTACCGGAATGATTTCCTCGTAAGGAATTGCAGGCTCATGGAGATTTTCGTCCACATAGTGGAACTTGCCGTGCATTTCAAAGCAATAGGGCATTATGCGTTTTAACCCCTCAAGCTCATTTTGAATACTCTTTTTAAATTGTACAAAGCCATACATGCTATTGAGGGCATCAGCCAGAGCCGGACAACTGTGGCACTCCGATTCCATAATTTTTAGCGCTTCATCTCTTGGCACACCATCATAGCGCAGCTGCGCACATTTTTCCAACTGGACGACCGATGCGCCTCCAGCCAAAGCCCGGTCCCATATAGGTTTATTGGGCTTTGTGGCAAAGCATCCGAAATCCGGGATAAATCCGATATACTGGCTTCCTGTCCGTTCAATGACTTCAAGATATTCCAGCATGGACGGCGTCACCGGGCTTTCCGGATTATGTATTTCTATCCCCACGCGAACATTGTAATACTCGGCATAGGGGGCCAGACGCTCCAGTCCGTGCGGGGATAGCAGATACTGCTCACGCATGACCGTACATCCCAGCTTATTGGCGGAAATCACATCCGTTATGGCTCTGGCCACCATTTCATCCTCTGTCAGATCCCGGTCCTTTAACATGCCGCAGTCCATATTCGCCGAATAACAGATCGGACCGATACCGTACATTTTTTTCAGACGGTGAACCTCGCTCAGAAATTCATCGGACACAAACGGGTAGGAGGGGATGGACTGAGCCGCTACAATCTCATACCCTTCAGCTCCCATCTCCGCCGCGGTGCGGATCGTTCCTTCAAAATCCAGTTTTCCGTTAAGATATAATGTTCCTAAAGAGAACAGTGTAATTCCTGTTTTTATATTTGCCATAGTTATTTCCTTTCTATTTTACATCGCTTGTAGCTGCGACAACTAAACAAGACATCTGAAAATCGATAGACCACCATTGGAATCGGTCATATAAATGTATCCCCGGTCATCGACCAGTACATCCTCACAGCGTGAAATCACCTGCCCGTCATTCATCATGGGCGGAATGGGCCACAGGTCCTTCCCCGGGTCCGCCGGTATATAATAAGCAATCTCACGGATATTGAAAATATCCGAAGTATCATAAACACGTATGCCGCCGTTAAAGCAGGTCAAATACTGTCGGTCCGGCCGGTCTTCATAGTGTGGCTGCCCCTGAGGCTGATGGAAATTATGCAGCCCTGGCCGGCCGCCCTTCTCCACATAATTTTTAAAAGGGGCATCTTCCGGCACCGAATACGGTGGAAAAAGCGCCGCCAGTACAGGATGCTTTTTATCGGAAATATCCACAATGCCGGCAAATTGAGCCTGCCTGGCTGTTCCGCCCATCTCCTGAGTCAGGATCAGATAATTTTCGTTATATCCACTCATCGGCAATGCTGTATGGCAGGAGATAAAGTCTGAAAATGGCGGATCGATCCGTAAACTTCCTACATAATGAGGCCGGGCCGGATTCTTAACATCCAGTATGATCAGGCCATAACCACAATAGGCCAGATAAGCGTAACCATCCTTAACCTGAGGCATATGTAAATGATAATGCTTATAACCAGGGTAGGGGCAAAGGGCATCCGGCTGGATTCTATCCGTATCCCATTCCACATGATCCATACCATCAAGCCACTGCTCCTTCATATACCAGCGACCAGCTTCCACCGGACGCGCCGGATCGGCGATATCAATGATTCTAAAAATATTATTTAGAAAGCCCGGACAGCTGGACGTCGTGTACACATACCGTCCGCCGGCATAAAAATTCCGGTGAGTATTCACCCCGTCAATCCCCTCTCCGCCGCCATTGCTCCAAAAACCCAGAAGCTTTGGCGCCATCGGGTCTGTTTTCACATCCCATATACCGATGCCAGCGTCGTAATCGTTATAATCTACGCCCTCCATGGGAAGAAATCGAACTCTCTGCCCGGAAGCAGTAATCATAATCCCATCGGCAATTTGAACCTTTGGGTGGACCGTTCCAGATTTCCCTCTTGGGTCGTCCAGATGTTTACACCGGATATGCTCTATATCTGTCACATCGAGGATCTGCCAGCCCTGATGATAATAGGTGGTCACATATAGATAATAGCGTCCATCTACTACCTGGAGCGCCATCTGAAAACCCGGCTGTCCAGACAGGTCATGCCAGGCCACCCGCTCCATATTTTTGACCAAAGGCCGTTCTACACGTACCATTCATCATCCCTCCCAGTTAGTCTGTAATCTTCATGCTTCTGCTGCCGCAATTATCAATGGCCATATACTGGTGATCCGGGCCAATAGGCATATACGGCGAGCGAAAGATCAGGGTTACATCGATCTGATGATAATCATCGGACAATCCTTTGGGACTGATGACGCGGATTGTCGCCGGTTCTATAGCCTGCCAGAATTCGGAATAGCACTTATCAAATTCCACCGGTGAAAATTCCTTATTGTTTATGCAGAATTTTATCCGCTCGGACGGGATGCTCTGCCCGTCCACCTTAACCTCAAATACATCGATGACAGATAAAAAATGGCCCCGGTAATAATCCAGCCTCAGCTCAAATTGATAACCGATTCTTTTTTCACCCGCATAGTAATGCTTCAGACTGTTTTTTACGATCACATTACTTAAAATATTTAATTTTTTAGCGTAACCCATAGAATAACCTCCTGTTTAAATATGTTTAGGTAAAGTATAACAAAAAAAAGATGGCGCCGATTCCCTTACAGAAACCAGTTCCATCTTCATCCATGACCTTTTATCTTCTTATTTGTACATCATTTATGTAAAAAGGTCATAAAAACAGTGCATTATTCCGACCTCTTATTACTTATAGCATTTTCTGAATATAGATGTAAGCCACCTCATTAGCATTTAGCACAATATCTATTGGTAATTCCCCATTTGTTACAGCAGCTTTTTGGATTGTTATTTTAGGTCCGCAGATTTTTTGGAAATATTGAATTTCATCCGCTGACAGATCATCGGCATAATCCAGTTCACGCCAGTGGTCCAAAATACTTCCACAGCTTTCATTAAGCCGGAACAGCTTTATCCGATACATGCCATCCGAAACTCCGATGAGCTTAAGGCGCCAGGCCAGTTCCTCCAGCCTTTCAAAGTACTGATCCATTGCCTCCTTTTTGACCTCGTCCTCCCGGGTAAAATAATACGCCGCATTCAAATCCATCTGATTATGGCACAGGATGCGGTAAGAATCCTGCATATCCGTAGTTATGATGTAATGCACACCAACACCGGCAACATGAGGATAAAGCTGGTTGAGAAAACGGAACGCATAGCCTGCCGGCTTTAATATCCCGTCCTTTGAAACCAGTCCGGTGCCGCCATGAAGAAGCTTGGCAGAATCGTAGTATTCCGTCACACAATCACTGCCCTGAAAATACGCCATATCCTTCACCCGATTAAAATTTTCCAGCACATTTTTTACTATATAAGCGCCTTTAAAACAGGTGTCATTGATATAATTCCGGTCAGAGACTGTCAGATTCCATTCCGTAAAATAAAGCTTTACATCCTCCATACCAGCCTTATTTAAAAGCCGTTTCAGCTTTTCAATACAGCGGCTCATATAGGCGTTGTCCGTGCTTCGCCGAAAGCTCATGCTTTTAATCGCGGTTCCCCGCTCATAGGCATAATACAGTGCAGAAATAAAATCGGGCATATGCGCCTGCAGCTTCCATGCCTGAAGGAATGCAAAAATCTCACTTTCCAGATAGTCAAATTTAAGTCCGCAGCCGCCAAGCTCCAGCTTTGAACTGTATTTCCGCGCAGTTTCCCACATAATATTAAACAGTTCAAAATATTCCGCCATGGTATCATCCATATCCCAACGGCTTTCATCAAACCATAGCTCCATCCGCCATGTATCCAGAGATCTTCCATATCGGCCGGCCAGATGCTGCATCAACGCGCTCACAGCGCCAGCCCATCTTTCTGCGCGGACCCCATCCCGTTCATAGGGGCTTTCTCTGTCAAAATCCTCATTTAACGCAATGTCCAGATTTTTCATCACCCGTCTGGGCTTAATCCCAAGCTCCATATGCGGCCGAAGACCCTGATCACATAAAAAATCCAGGATTCGGTCCAATCGGGAAAAGTTAAAGACGGCGGCTTCATTATTTATATCCAACAAAAGCTCCGGTGTAAACACATTCCAGAACCGGACATATTTAAGCCCCACCATCCGATTCAACAAAATCACATGCTCCTGCACCTCCGAACGGAGCAAATCCGCAGCTAACCCCATATTTATCGTATGAAAACCGGGCCAGGTGTCCATGGCCTCCGGTTCAATACGGCAGTGGTTTTCAAGCTTTTTTATTCCTATCGGCGCATCCTGCATCGTTCCTTTGCTTTCCAGATAGTCATCCAACATGCTTACTATGCGTGAATCCGACCTCTGCTCAGGCACAGAGTTTTTTTTCTCCTTCATTTTCTTTCGATACTCTGACGGAGTGTCTCCATACATATTTTTAAACATTTTGCTGAATATCGTTGCATTGGAAAAGCCGTTGCCATAGACGATCTGTGTCACCGGCATATCTGTATAAAGCAGATCCTCCATAGCATGATGCAGTCGGATATTGGAAAGATAATCGGAAAAGCTCATTCCATACTGCCGCTTAAAAAAACGGGATAAATAGCCTTCAGATAGATACAATTTCTGCGACAATTCTTTTAAGCTGACGGGCTGGCTGTAATTGGCGCGGATATAATTATTAATACGGTCAATGCGGACATCCAGTCGGTCATAATCCTCTCCCGCCTTTTTATCCGGCGGGTTCACCAGAAAATCCTTTGTCAGTACATCCAAAAGCTCATAGCCCAGAGCTATATAATGAAAATCCGCCTGGCGCCCCCATGTGTGCAGATAATGGTCGAGAAGCCTGCGCAGGCAAAGGCGCAGACGCTCATACTTTTCTCCGCTTTCTTTCGTAGAATCACAAAGAAAGAGAAGTGGTTCATTTCGGAAAACATCGCTGACCAGTTGATAAGTTATAGATATTCTGGCAAAAAGCGCATCCTTCGATGTGGCGTATTGATGCCTTTTATTGGCGTTAATAACGCAGATATCCTCCACTCCCATGGAAGCTGCCTTCTCCCCCACCTGCAGATCAAGGCTCCCCGTAAGTACATAGAGCAATTCAATATCCTGATGAAAATGTTCTCGGACAATTTCTTCAGTCAGCACCTGCAAATCTATATGCTTTCTACGGTTATATGTTTCCTCGTCGTATTTCAAACAAATCCTCCTCCCTTCCTGCGGCCATTCTGAAATGTATTAAAAAAATGCTGCCGCCAGACCCGGTCATCAGCCACCGGTCAGATCCTTAACCGGTAAAGCGTTCCTGGGCTGGCGGCAGCACCTGTTTTCTTCGCTACCGGATATTTATAATCTTCACAGAATTATTTTTCTCTAGCGCTTCCTTCATTTGCGGAATCAACGTCTCCGGTGCCCCGGTGGACTGGCTTCCGGTATTCATATCCTTTACGGTCATCTGTCCGGCGGCGATTTCATCCTCACCGATGAACACGGCATAGGGGATACCCAGCTTATCCGCATAGCCGATTTTGTGCTTGAACTTCTTATTTTCAAGATAAATCTGTGTGCGGATGCCGGCATTTCTCAGTGTTGTGGACACACCGATCGCGTAGGAGAGATCTCCAGTCATGGGAATAACAAGCGCATCGGCCGAAGCCGTGGCCCCGTCGCTCAAATAATCCATAGTACTTAAAATATAGAAAAGACGCGTCAGGCCGATGGAAATACCCACGCCGGGCAGCTTCTTGTCCGTATAAAATTCTGCCAGATTATCATAACGCCCGCCGGAGCAGATGGAACCGATTTCCGGGTGCTTATTAAACGTCGTCTCATAAACCGTTCCCGTATAATAATCCAGGCCCCGGGCGATACACAGATCGATCTTATAATTTTCCTCCGGCACACCAAAGGCGGCGATTCCGGCCACAACGGCTTCCAGATCGTCCACACCCTCGTCAAATTTAGAATTTTTTCCGGCATAAGCTCTCAACTGTTCGATCACCTGGCCGCAGCTTCCGGTAATTTTTATAAATGCCAGGATATCATCGCATTTTTCTTCGGATGCGCCAAGTAGTACAAGCTCTTCTTTCACAGCCGCAGCACCGATTTTATCGATCTTATCCACAATTCTTAAAATGTCCGTCACATTTTCCGACAGCTCAAGGATTTCAAAAAATCCGGATAGCACCTTGCGGTTATTTATACGGATCGTGAAATCGTCCAGACCCAGATTTGTAAAAATATTATAAATGATCGCCGGAACCTCTGCGTCATTGGCCAGGCCCAGGCTGCCATCACCGATAATATCGATGTCCGCCTGATAAAATTCCCTGAAACGTCCCTTCTGAGCCCGCTCGCCGCGGTAAACCTTACCGATCTGGTAGCGTTTGAACGGGAATGTGAGATTTCCGTAATTTTTTGCCACAAACTTAGCCAGCGGAACCGTCAAATCGAAGCGCATGGCCAGATCCGTATCCCCTTTGTTAAAGCGGTAAATCTGCTTTTCAGTCTCACCGCCGGCTTTGGCCAGCAGTACCTGGGCGGACTCCAAAATCGGGGTGTCCAACGGCAAAAAGCCGTAGGAGGCGTACACATCCTGCAATGTACGTACAATTTTATCAAATTTCAACTGGTCCTGGGGCAGTAATTCCATAAAACCAGAGAGCGTTCTCGGGGCAACTTTATTTCCCATGAAAAATTCTCCTTCCAAATATAGTAGCTTCGCGCACCTGTCTTCGCATGCAAGCGCAGGCTGCAATGCAGCCTGCGTTTTAATATTTGTGTTTTATCATATCATAATATTTTTCAATTTTCAACTGCCCGATGTTTATCCTATATAAAAATCCGTCAAAGCCGCCACAAAGTAATCCGACATCCCGCAACCGTACTCTGTATCAAACGCCTTTCTCACGTCCGGATTTTCCCGGTACAATTCAGCCATTTCCAGCATTAATGCCGATACATCATCCATATTGTACATTTTCTTACTGATAAAGTCCATCTCACCTATAATCTGGCGGACCTCAAAGCAGTGAACGTCATTTACACCGGCCGCCAGCTTTTCGGCCAGCTTTTTATAAATGCCTTCCATGCGGTCCTGAAGCGCCTTCATCAGCTCGGCAGAAGGAATATTTTCCACGGATTCCATAACACCTTCCTTACTGCCATACCATTCCACAAGCTTCTGATAATTTTCCTGGACCTGTGCATCATCGGCTTTTTCCAGAAATGAGTTATGGTAGTTTTCCATACTGCCATAGGTTTTGCAGATTTCCTCCTTCTGGCCGTCCAGCATATTGGCTACCATCGCCTGATACATCTTTTCCATTTCATCCTTATTAAATACGTTTAAATTCATCACTTTTTCCCCTTTCAATATGTCATCGATCAACCCGATGAGATTGTTCAGGCGGCTCCGTTTGCACAGCAGAAGCATCCGCTGCTCCTTCAGTGTTTTTTCTTTATCAAAATCAGGGCTGTCCAATATGTGCCGGATACTTTTCAGCGGCATATCAAGCTCCCGGAAAAATAAAATCTGCTGAAGGCGCTCCAGCGCCGTATCGTCGTAATACCGGTAGCCGGCCTCATTGCACCAGGATGGCTTTAATAACTGGATTTCATCGTAATAATGCAGTGTACGCGGGCTAATGCCAGTCATATCGGAAACCTCTTTCACTGTTTTCATATCTGCTGCTCCTTTTCGTTCCGCCGCTGCCAGCCCTGTGAAAATCCAAATACTCCGGATTTTCGGGCCGCAATTTTACAAGTTTAGGGAAAGTGCACTTTTCCCGCGACGGCTCCGCCCTAAAGGCTATTGCCCCGTCGCTTTTCTTTGCTGCAAAGCTTATGGAACACTTGAATGTTCCATAAACCTATCATACGCTATGACGCAGCGTCAAAGTCAATAGTTTTTTTGCAAAGTCTTGACTTTTTTCCTGTATATGGTAATATAGTAATAGTTATCATTATTATAACAAGGAGGTTTACAATGAATCATCTACCAAAGAGTGTGCGTGTTCCCATTGAGCTGGACAATCCTTCGATCATGCGCCATGAGGATTTATGTATCAAGTGCGGACAATGCCGTGATGTCTGTACAAACTATATCGGCGTCCATGACACTTACCGTCTGGAGGATACAAATAACCGTGCGGTGTGTATTAACTGCGGTCAGTGCGCCAATGTCTGTCCGGTCTCCAGCATTACTGAGCAGTATGAATATCCCCTTGTAAAGGAGGCTGTCCATACCGATGGCAAAATTGTCATCTTTAACACCTCCCCATCGGTGCGGATTGCTCTCGGGGAGGAATTTGACATGCCCGACGGCAGCTTTGTCCAGGGAAAGATGGTGGCGCTGCTGCGGAAACTTGGCGGCGATTATGTGCTGGATACGAATTTTGCCGCAGACCTGACCATCCTGGAGGAAGCCAGCGAGCTGATCGCGCGGGTAACGAAGCATACAGCACCGCTCCCGCAATTTACAAGCTGCTGCCCTTCCTGGGTTAAGTATGCAGAAATTTACCATCCGGAAATGCTTGATCACATTTCCACATCCAAAAGCCCCATCGGTATGCAGGGGCCCACAGTAAAAACATATTTTGCAAAGAAAATGGGCATTGATCCGGAAAAGATCGTCAATGTGGCCGTCACTCCCTGTACCGCTAAAAAGTTTGAGATCCGCCGGGATGAGATGAATGCCGCAGCCAGATACCTGGGCATCGAAGATATGCGGGATATGGATTACGTCATTACCACAAGGGAATTAGCGAAATGGGCCCGCGAGGAAGGTATTGATTTTGCAAATCTTTCAGATTCAGATTTTGATCCGCTCATGGGCGAAGCGTCCGGCGCGGGTGTTATTTTCGGCAATACCGGCGGTGTTATGGAAGCCGCTCTGCGCACAGCCCATCAGTATATTACCGGCCATCCGGCCCCTGCAGATTTTTATGATCTGAAGCCGGTGCGCGGTATGGATGCTGTAAAAGAAGCGCAGGTTATGATCGGCGACCTCAAGCTGAAGGCCGTTGTCATCTATGGTACGAAGGCGGCCGAAGCATTTATCAGAAAGCTTCAAAAGGGCGAAGCTGACGGCGATTTTATCGAAGTTATGACCTGCCCCGGCGGCTGCATCGGCGGCGGAGGCCAGCCCAAGGGCACGCTGCTAAAGGGGGATGAGCTGAGGGAAAAGCGTATCGCCGGACTCTACCGCCGCGATAAGGAAATGCCCCTGCGAAACAGCCATGATAATGAAGAAATTTTACAGCTTTATCGTGAATTTTACGGGCAGCCCTTAAGCGCGCTTGCCGAGGAAATGCTGCATACAGAATATGTTGACAGAAGCGATGAATTAGGAGGAAAAACAGTGGAAAAATATCGTTGTAAAATATGTGGATACATTCACGAAGGACCATTGCCGGAGGGCTTCACCTGCCCGGTCTGCAAACAGCCGGCTTCTGCATTTGAAAAAATCGAGGAGAAATCCAACACATCGGATAATCCTTACGCTGGTACAAAAACCGAGAAAAATCTCATGGAGGCTTTTGCCGGAGAAAGTCAGGCCCGGAACAAGTATACATACTTTGCCAATATTGCCAGCCAGGAGGGTTATGACCAGCTTGCAGAAATTTTCTTAAAGACCGCCCGCAATGAGCAGGAACACGCTCGTATCTGGTATCAGGAACTGGGTCATTTGGGAAATACGGCTCAGAATCTTCTGGCTGCCGCCGAGGGCGAAAATTACGAATGGACGGATATGTATGACCGCATGGCAAAGGATGCCGAGGAGGAAGGCTTTAATGAGCTGGCCGAGCGTTTCCGCCGTGTGGCTGCCATTGAAAAATCTCACGAGGAGCGCTACCGCGCACTTTTGAAAAATGTGGAGATGCAGCAGGTCTTTGAGAAGGGTGAGCAGACCATGTGGGAATGCCGGATCTGCGGACATCTGGTCGTAGGGAACAAAGCCCCCGAGGTATGCCCGGTATGCAAATATTCCCAAAGCTACTTTGAAGTTCGGAAAGAAAATTACTAATATTATGTAAACCCATAAAATAAAAGAGAGGGCCACGCAGCAATGATGAAAATCACAGCAGCGCGGCCCGCTTTTTTATACACGAAATCGAAAAGCTTCCATAGTTGAAGCCTTTTTGCGAAACCTAAACGGTTATCCGGGATGTCATCTTTCCAGAAGAATTTTCTTCACCCGCAGCCTGGACAGCGGGCCGCATGCCGCCACAGTTCCTGCCGTCGAAGCAGCGTTTCCGGACAGCGCGGCAGCGTCTCCGGACAGCTCAGCGGCGTTTCCAGCCAGCACGGCAGTGTCTCCGGACAGCTCAGCGGCGTTTCCAGCCAGCGCGGCAGCGTCTCCGGCCGATATAGCAGTGTTTCCGGCCAGCTCATCAGTAATGGTCAGCACGGCCATGGTCAGCTCCTGGGAAAATCGGGGCCGCCCGCAGCCCCCCGGGTTCAGCCAGAGACGGCCATCGATGATCTCCTGAAAATACTTGTGGGAATGTCCGAAAATAACCACATCGATGCCCTCCAGATATCTTGAAACATCCCGCCGGTCATGGGTTATGAAAAAGCGGATGCCGTCGATTTCAAACCGCAGCGTATCCGAAAGCCCGGCCGCCCACGTCTTATCGTTATTACCCCGAACCACATACACCGATGCCAGAGGGCGCAGCATATCCAGAATACCTTCACTTGTAAAGTCACCGGCATGGATAATAGCGTCACATTCCCGGAGCACATCCAGAACCTGGGGCCGCAGAACATTATGTGTATCGGATATCACGGCAATCCTTTTCATAAGAAACCTCCCTGGTTAATGCAGCATAATCTCGTCCTCACTGGGCGCTCCGAAAAACGGAAGCTGGGGATTCGTTTTCATAATCTGTTCTATAAGGGCATGGTCATAATTATGGCGGATTTCACAGGTCCGGTCAAAAATCATCGTCGCCTCATCCTCCGGTGTACAGGCCGGCCACTGGGGAAGTCCGATATAGTCCGGTCTGCCATAACGGGCAAACTGAACCCACGCGCCAAAGACGCATTCCTCAAGACGATCCGAAACACCCGGAATATTGCACACGATCACCTTATCAGTGTTGTGGAATACAAATGGAATTTCGGAGCAGTGCCATGCCGGCTTACCGCCGTCAATGGGGAACTCATAAGCAAACATATAAGAATACGTCGGCGCCTCGCTGTGCGCTGCCTTTTTGGCAATAAAATCAATGGTAGGTTTTCTGAAAAATGTATCCACAAACAGCAGGTCACTGAGATTCTTATCTGGGTATGCCTTTTTAAACAATGGGATCATATCCTCTGTATATTCGCCGTATTTTTCGGTGAGCAGCTTTATGATCTGTGCTTCCTCAAGCTCATATTTATTGGTGACTCCGGGGCCAAAAGCAAACTCACCAAAGGCTGTGCCCACCATCACCGGGATTGTTTTCGCATGATCCGTAAAGCCCACCTCTCTCGGATCGCCCACATAAAATTCATTGGGCATAGGATTGCCGCCAATATATTCGCCAGCGGCTGCCAGCTTTGGAGAAACCTTATGGTAGGCGGCCGCCAATTCATAGTAGGGCACATCCTCCAATTTTTCCACATCGCCTTCATCAAATCCCAGTTCCGTCAGTAAAGCTTCCACAATGGCCGTTCCGTCGGTTTTCTCAGAATCGATAAATCCATCCAGCAGGCCGCTCTGTATGATCCCCTTATGGAACAGGCCGTCAGCCTCCGGTGTCTGCATCAGTGTCCATACCTTCATACCGCCGCCGGACTGCCCAAAAAGCGTCACATTTTCCGGGTCGCCGCCGAATTGTTCAATATTTTCATGGATCCAGCGCAGCGCAGCCACCATGTCGGCATTACCTGCATTGCCGGAATTGGCATATTTTTCACTGTAGCCGGAAAGATTCATGTAGCCCAGTATATTCAGGCGGTGATTGAGGGATACGACAACCACATCGCCGTATTTACTCATATTTTCTCCATCATAAGCCACCTGCTCGATGGAGGAACCGGCAGCAAAGCCGCCGCCGTGCAGCCATACCATGACCGGCTTTTTAGCCCCTTTATCCAGAGACTGTGTCCAGATATTCAGGTACTGACAGTTTTCGTTCATCGGCCAATAACGGTGCGGCACCATGATCTCGCCGTTGGGTACGTCCTGATCCAGCAGCGGGCACACATAGCCGTAGGACATGGCATCCTTGACACCCTCCCATGCTTTTACGGGCTGAGGCATCTGGAAACGCTTTGCATCGGCATATTTAATGCCCTGAAATATGTATGTTCCGTCCTGCTGACAGCCCCGGAGCTTTCCTTTTGTTGTTGCCACAGTAGTGGCGTCACTGCATAAAAATTGTCTTGCCATTTGTAAATCCATCCCTTCACGATTAATTTTACGTCGGTCCGGCCACGGTCAGATGCCAAACATAAGCTCTGTCCGATGGCGGACTGTGCTGTTAGCCGGCGCCGGAGGATTTCCGGGGCCGGCTGGTGAATCACATTCACAATATCTATTTTATCCTGGAAACACATATCCGTATATGCACTTTTACAACTTATTTATAGCAGAATTGTGCTCAATTATCATCGCCAACGTGAACAACTTTTCAAAAAGCTGTAACACAAACCAGAATCTGTAACCAGCGCTCACAAATCTGAAAATATAACCATCTCACACGAGCTTGGAGCCATAACCCACTTACACCACCTTGATCAGCGCCCCCACCGTGGACAACAGCGAGAAAATCACCACAAGGATCTGCAATGGCAGTACGCCAAACTTTCCGCAGATCAGGCTCGTACCCTCCCGCCGCCGTGAACGGTTATAGGCCACAATGACGCCCACACCGGTGAGCACCTGGACCACACCGGCCATCCGGGTAAAGCCCACAAAACTGGTGATGCCAAGCAGAGCGATAAACAGGCACGGAAGTGACGCCACAGCCCAGCAAAGCTTCGTATTCCATTTCACCTGCTCGTTAATAATATCCCGAAGATTCAGCGTATTCACCCAAAAGGAGGTCGCCAGCGCCAAAAGCGAGAACACATAGCCCACAATGCTGACCCAGCCGCCCAACTGTGCGGATAGATCCACCAGCGCGCCATTTTCGGAAATATGCTGTCCGGCGCCGATCAAAGTCATAAAGGTGACCAGCAAAATAAGAAGCAAATTGATCCCCGTACCTGCGGCAATGGATCCGCGGATTTTTTTCACGTCACCGTTTAAGCCCTTGACCACCTGGGGCACTGACATCACAGCCGACAGGGAAAAGGCAATCATACTGTACAGCGCCAATACATTGCTCATAGACACAAACCGTGTGGACAATGGGTACGTCTGCCCTAAAAGTGTGGCAATAAGTAAAATACCGATCACCGCCGACATGGAAAATACGGCAATTTTTTCACATATACCAACCAGCTTCATTCCGAAAAATACAACACCGGCCGCCACCACATAAAACAACAGCATGGCAGCGATCTGAGGAATCCCAAACCAGGCCACCAAAACCGCCGCTGCACCGGTGATAAAGCCACTGACATTGACGATCACGGAAAATCCCAGCAGGGCAAAGGCCGCCCACGTAAAAATAGTTTTCAGACGCCCCACAAACAGCTCATTTTCAAAACATTTAATAAACTGAGCGCCCCCATTATTATACGAAAGCTCCGCGATCATAAAATGCAGCAGCAGATTGCACAAATACACCACCACCACGATCCACACCATATCATAC
The DNA here is from genome assembly GCA_902363555.1 of Lachnospiraceae bacterium. Classification (GTDB taxonomy): domain Bacteria; phylum Bacillota; class Clostridia; order Lachnospirales; family Lachnospiraceae; genus Catenibacillus. Next base: position 420,543 of record CABJAM010000007.1, read on the forward strand.
CAGTTATTTCTCGACGCCAGATACGGTACCGACAGTATCCCCGCGCCAACCCCATGCCCCACGATCAGGCTGGTCGCCTCCGCAAATGTAAGCCTTGCCTCACTTTTAATTGTTTTCATAGTCTCCTCCTAACACGCTCTGGGCCGCGCCACTCCACTTAGTCCTAACACGCTCTAACAGGTCAAATCATAACTTTCGCCAATCATCCGGCGGATATCCTCTTCCGGCACCGTTCCATCCAGAATTATCGAGTTCCAGTATTTCTTATTCAGGTGCCAGCCCGGGCGTACCGATGGAAACGCCTTCCGCCAGAAATCGATCCACTCTGTATCACATTTGACATTGACCCAGATTTTCTCCTCCCGCTCAAAAATCCATGCAAATACACGCTTATTTTCCCGATGCCGCAACACCGTCCAATTAGGGTCGTGAAACGGGTAATCCTCGTAAGCATTTTTAAATGTTTTGCAATAAGCAATAACATCCTCTCTGGTCCGCATACCAACACCTCCTGACCGTTCAAAGTGGCCAAACTGTTACAACATTTCTTCTATACTTTCACTTTAAAGTTTACATAAAATCAAATAAGCTGAGCTGCTCCCCGGCATCGCGGTTTCCGGACTTTCCAGCCTGCTCCTTTAAACAGGCAGCCTCCGGCAGATCCGCAAGAAACGGCGATGGCTCACCGGAGGTGGTCAGGATCAGTTCTTCCCTGGCCCGGGTCATTCCCACATAAAATAACCGCCGCTCCTCCTGCGGGTCGGCCGGATGCTTTTCACTCTCAAAAGGTATCGTGCCGTCACGCACACCGTAAAGCACCGTCACCGGAAATTCCAGCCCCTTGGAGCCATGGAGCGTCATCAGCGTCACCGCATCGGCCGTATACTGCTTTCCACCGCATCGGTACAAATCACCTTCCACGCCAAGGCTCAGCGCGGATAAAAACTCCGCCATTGTTTTATAAAATACGGCCATTGATTGAAGCTTGCGCATCGCCGCGTCCGTTCCCAAATTCATTTCCGCCATCCAGCGCTCAAGCACCTTCTGTGGCCTTGTCTTTTTTAGTAATGGCAGGAATGTATCTGCCATGGCTTCAAAAACACTGTCCGAAAGCGCATCGGGCTCCAGACCCCACAGCAATTTGAGGGCGGACGCTCTGGCCAGTGTGTCCTCCGGATTTTCAAGGCCGTGAAAAAATGCCACGGTTCCGCGGACAGATGTTTCCATAAGAAAATCATCCCGGCCGGCAACCACGTAAGGAATCCCTTCTTTTTTCAGGCATACCTCCAGCAGATCCGCCTGCCGGTGCGTCCGATACAGCACGGCTATATCTGCAAAGCTGCGCGCTTTATGTCCGTCAGGCCCCCCGGCCTTTTCCTGTGCATCCAGCATATCGATGCCGCCAATCTGCCGGTTTATTTCCTTCGCCACAAAAATGGCCTCCGCCATCTCAGAACGGGCGCTCACCAGCCGGATCGGACGCCCTGCCGTCTGATGAGCAAAAAGATTCCGCTGCTCTCCCGGATTTTTGGAAATGACCACACAGGCGGCATCCACCACCGGCGGCGTGGAACGGTAATTTACCTCCAGCCGTATGACACAGGTGTCTGGAAAATCTGTCTGAAGCCGTAAAAAGCAGCCGGCATCCGCTCCCCGGAAACCATAGATCGACTGATCCGGATCACCGATCACAAAAAGCTCCCGGCCATGGCGGTTCCACGTTTTGATCAGCGCATATTGCACCGGACTGATATCCTGAAATTCATCCACAAGCAGGTAGCGAAAACTCTGGAACAATCCACTATTTTCCCCATCCTTGGTGTCATTTAACAGCTTTATCGTTTCAAGGAGAAGGTCGTCAAAGTCAAAAATATGCTGCCTGCGCAAAATATCCCCATACGCATCCACCGCCTGCATACACTTTTCATCCATATTGTCACAGGCAGTATTCTTTAAATCTGCCCTATGTGAGCCTGTGGAAACATCCCGAAAGTTTTGATCGTTCCCACTGGTTTTAATCCGGGATACGGTCTGCAAAAACTGCTTCGGCGTCATTGGCAGAGCATAGCTCTTTACAATATCCTCTGCGATTTCCAGTGTTTCCATACTGTCCGCCAATATAAATTCCACCTTCTGTGCTTTCAAAAAGTTCAGACAGATAGAATGAAAGGTTCCGATCTGTATCCGCTGTGCGGTTTGCTTCTTTCCCAATTGCTTTTGCAGCCGCTCCTTCATCTCCGCAGCAGCCTTGTTCGTAAAGGTCACAGCCGTCATTTCCGATGGCTTAACCTTCCGGTTTTCCAGCAGATACATGATTCGGGAAATGAGGGTTTTCGTCTTGCCTGTACCCGGTCCGGCGATAACGGCAACGGTCCGGTCCACGGCGCAGACCGCCTGCTGCTGCCTGGGGTTCAGGCCGGGATTGGCGGCTGCCGCCACGCAATCCTCTACCGCAAAATCTTCGGCGACCACCGCGTAATCCTCCGCCCGCAAATCTGCGGCTGCCAAAGCCGATACATCGGGCGCCGGAGCTACGTCTGGCATCTCCGGTGTCAGCGGCGCGCCGAGCTCCATCCCATAGCAGTCGAAAAAGCTCATCTGCCCGGTTGTATTGGACAGCTCATTTGGTTCAAAAAGCCGTATTGTACCGTACTCCCCGTCGAAGCCCGGAAGCCGGGTAACCAGGCCGCCGCGCAGCCGCCGTATCCCCTCCGCCACCAGATAACCGGCCGACTTTTTAATATCTTCCACCGGAACACGCCTTAAAATCTCAAATTCCGTACCCAGGGAACACAAAAGTTCCGTGTACTGCCTGGAAACACTGGCACTGACCGCCGAATGACCGGTGCAGGCGGCAATAACCTCCGGCAGAGGCACAATATTTTCAAAGGGCCGTGCATTTTCCCGGATATAGCCCTCGCTCCGGTCAGACAACTGTTCTACCCGGTGTGACACGCCAATAGTAAGCTTCCGCCCGCATACCGGACATTTGCCCTGGTACTTCTCCGCCTCCAGAGGACTTAAACACAAATGGCATTTGCGGTGCCCGTCATAGTGATATTTTCCTTCCTCCGGAAAAAACTCCAATGTTCCGGCAAGCCCCTTCCCTTCCTGTATAGCGCCGTAAAGGCCGTCATAGGACATTTCGATATCCAGCAGATTGGCTTCCCGCCCCAGCTTCGCCGGGGAATGTGCATCGGAATTGGAAATCAGGTGGTACTTATCCAGCGCTGAAATACGCCAGTTCATGGGCGGGTCAGAGGACAGGCCGGTTTCCATAGCATGAATCTGAGGCGTCAGGTCCTCAAAGCATTCCTCCACTGTATCAAAGCCGGAAAAGGCTCCAAACAGTGAAAAATGGGGCGTCCATATATGTGCCGGAACGTATATGGCACGTGGGCAAAGCTCCAGCACGATCTCCAGCAGATCCCGGCAGTCCAGGCCCAGTATGGGACGTCCGTCCGAATGGATGTTACCGATATTTTCAAGTTTTCTGGAAATGATCTCTGCGTCCTCAAGTCCAGGCAGCAAAATAAGGCTGTGGACCTTGCGCACACGGTCATTTTTCTTATAAATTGAGCTTATCTCCCCGGTAATTACAAACCGCGGCGTAAAATCCGTCTCTGCCGCGGCATCCTTTATCCGGTATTCCTTCTTTAATACGTAGAGCCCGTCCTCGGCTGGCTCCAGCTTGTCGTTCAGCTCCTGACGCCAGGCCGGATGTGTAAAATCCCCGGTACCTACGATATGTATTCCTTTTCTGCGCGCCCACAGGTCCAGATGCTCCGGCGTGCAATCCCGGCTGGTGGCCCGGGAATAATTGGAATGAATGTGCAGATCGGCTATGTACATATGACCACTCACTTTTCTTTTGTATTTATTCATCCAGAAATTGATGCTGAGTTTAGTATAGCCTATTTCGGCACTTTTTTCCAGTGAAATCCCCTTTGTAAACAGTAACGTTTTCCGTCATCCGCAACTTGTGCAAAATTTGCACAAGTTAAAGCTTCGGACAATTCTCCGCTTTCATAATGGCTATTCTTAACTGTATTCCCCCTTGCGAAACCCCACTAAATCCTATACAATTAACCTGACTATAAATCTGCCTCAGGCAGTCTGCGAAGGGAAGTTAGAATTATGAAAATAAATCGAATTGAAACAAAACTGATCATCCAGCTTGTCCATCAGGCAAAGCCGCTCATTATGGATCTGGAAAATGCCCATAAAATCACTGTGAAAGGCCAGGCCGACTTCGTAACCCAGGTGGATACATCAGTCCAGAGCTTCATCCGGACTGCCCTGGCAAAGTTGACGCCGGACGTCCAGTTCATGGGTGAGGAGGAGCATAAAAACACCATTGACCCATCACGTCCGGCATGGATACTGGATCCCATTGACGGCACCACCAACCTGATCTATGATTTCCACCACAGCGCCGTCTCCCTGGCTTACTATGAAAATGGGCAGATCCACTTCGGAGTTGTCTATAACCCATTTACAGAAGAAACCTTTCACGGCATCCGCGGCGCAGGCGCCTTTCTTAATGAAAAAGCAATCCATGTTAATGACGAGAAAACTCTGTCAAACAGTCTCATTGCCATCGGCACCTCACCTTACGACCGGGAAATGGCCGCGGATAATTTCCAAATATTCCAGAGAGTCTTTGAACATACCCTGGATATCCGCCGGACCGGCGCCGCTTCACTGGATCTGGCGTATACGGCCTGCGGGCGGCTGGACGGATATATCGAACGCAACTTAAAGCCATGGGATTTTTCCGCCGGCGCCGTCATATTGGAGGAGGCCGGCGGCCGGATCACCGATTATAACGGAAATCCTGTGGACTACTGTAAAAACCAGGATATACTGGCCACAGCCGGGGCTATCCATGAATCGCTGGCCGCACTGTTAAAATAACTAACAGTTAATTTTATTGCCCCAAACTTAACAACCGTTCAATTGTGTCTCTCTGTCTGGTCCGATATAATGTAATTAACAAAGGCCTTTGTGAAAATTATATGGAATGCGGCTTTGTGCGCGGCTTGCTCAAATGCGCGCAAATCCACAACACGGAACCGTGGCCGAGCAGCGCGGCATGCTCAGACGCGCGCAAAACCGCAGATTGGAGATGTATTATGAAAATAAATGAGATTATGAAAGAACGGCGCAAAGAAATGGGATTGACACAGGAGCAGATCGCCGACCGCCTTGGAGTATCCGCGCCAGCGGTCAATAAATGGGAAAAGGGCACATCCTATCCGGATATTACCCTGCTGCCGGCACTGGCAAGACTTCTGGGAACCGATCTGAATACCCTGCTTTCTTTTAAGGAGGAGCTGACGGACCGGGAGATTGCCGGTTTTTGTAAAGAGATTACAGATACTGCCATGGCTGGCGGCTTAGATCAGGCATTTACGATGGCCTTTGACAAGCTGCATGAATACCCAAGCTGTGATTTGCTGATCCTTAACATGGCGCTGATGCTGGAGAGTCTTCTCATCTTCTACCCTGACGATACGCGGTCCGCCGATAACGCCGGTAAGATTCAGGCTTTGTATGAGCGCGCAAAAGCACGGATTTAAATGTGCGCAATCAGGCGCAGGCCATGCTTGTATCCAAGTATATGAAGCATCAGGAATACGATAAGGCTGAAGCACTCCTGGCAGAAATCCCGGATGCCACAGCCTTTAACAAGCGCCAATTGCAGGCTAATCTTTATGTTGCCAAAAATGACATCGACAAAGCAATAAAAATCACCGAGGAGCGTCTGTTAACCGAAACAAACAATGTACTTTCGGCACTGTTTACGCTCAACGGCATTGCCCTGAAAAATGAAGCCTTTGACGATGCCGAATATATCGCCGACCGGGCCAGGGATTTTACAAAGCTTTTCGATTTATGGGATTATTCCGCCTATGTGGCCTATCTGGATGTATATACAGTGAAAAAGGATGCTAAAAAATGCATGGACACATTGGAAAAGCTCCTGATTGCGGCCACAAAGCCATGGAACTACCAGGATTCCCCGCTCTACCGCCATGTGGCCCCGGCTCAAAAGCAGGAAGATATTAAAAATATGATTCTTCCACGGCTGCTCAGCGAAATCGAGGACCCTGGTATGCCCGAATACGACTTTCTCAGAAATGCACCGGAATATCCGGAATTTATAGCCCGGTTAAAATCTCAGTTGGATACTGAAATGAAATAGCACTCACGTAGGTTGGATACCGAAATGCAGTAACCCTCACGAAAGTTGGATACCGAAACGAAATAACACTCAGGAAAACATCCCCGTCGACAAATACCGGTCGCCATTATCCGGCAAAATCACCACGATATTTTTTCCGGCATTTTCAGGCCGGCGCGCCAGCACTTCCGCGGCATAAACCGCTGCGCCGGAGGATATGCCCACAAGCAGCCCCTCCGTCCGGGCAATGGCCTTTCCTGTGGCAAAAGCGTCCTCATTATCCACAGTGATAATTTCGTCGTAAATATTCGTATCCAGGATTTCCGGTACAAAGCCTGCACCAATGCCCTGGATTTTATGGGCACCGCCGTGCCCCTTTGAAAGCATCGGAGAGGCCGAGGGTTCCACGGCAGCCACACGGAGCTGCGGATTTTTCTCCTTCAAAAATGCTCCGACTCCGGTAATCGTTCCGCCGGTTCCGATTCCGGCCACAAGAAGATCTACCTGTCCATCGGTATCCTGCCATATTTCCGGCCCGGTAGTCCGGCGATGGACCTCCGGGTTGGCTGCATTGGTAAACTGGCTGGGTATAAAGCTGCCGGGAAGCTGTGCAGCCAGCTCCTGTGCCCGGGCAATGGCGCCTTTCATGCCCAAAGCGCCGTCAGACAGCTCCAGGCGTGCCCCATAGGCCTGCATCAGTTGACGCCGCTCCACGCTCATAGTATCGGGCATTACAATAATCACACGATATCCTTTAGCCGCGGCCACACTGGCCAGGCCGATGCCGGTATTTCCGCTGGTAGGCTCTATGATCACTGAATCAGGCGTAAGCACGCCTTCCAGCTCCGCCGCCTCGATCATGGCCAGCGCCGCCCGGTCCTTCACACTGCCCGCGGGGTTTAACCCCTCTACCTTGGCCAGAATCCTGGCGTTAATCCCCCGGGTTCTGGCGAAATTTCCCAATTCCAGAAGCGGGGTCCGTCCGATGAGTTCCGTTACCGATTTATAATAAGCCATGGCTGCCACCTTTCCTTATAACCGTTCAGAGGTTACGTTTTGTCCGGTCTGCTCAGGAAATGTGCAGACCTTCTGAACTACTACGCTTCTTAAATCTGAGCAAATGCCTGCTCCAGATCCCCAAGAATATCATCAATATGCTCCGTACCGATAGACAGCCGGATCGTATTGGCACCAATCCCCTGCTCTTTAAGCTCCTGGTCGTTTAACTGGGAGTGCGTCGTGCTGGCCGGGTGAATGACCAGTGATTTGGCATCGGCCACATTGGCCAGCAGAGAAAATAGATTCAAACTGTCGATGAATTTCTTCGCTTCGGCGTCCGTTCCCCGGATATTAAATGTAAAAATAGAGCCAGCGCCATCCGGGAAATAGCGGTCATACAATGGCTTATATGGACTGTCTGCCAGGGATGGATGGTTCACCTTTTCCACCTTCGGATGCTTTTGAAGATAATCCACAACCTTCAGCGCATTTTCCACATGGCGTTCCACACGCAGCGACAGGGATTCCAGCCCCTGGAGCAGTAAAAATGCATTAAACGGAGAAATCGTTGCCCCCATGTCGCGGAGCAGTATGGCCCGCACCTTTGTAACAAATGCAGCCGGCCCCACAGCCTTTGTAAAACTGATCCCGTGATAGCTTGGATTGGGCTCAGTCAGCGACGGGAACTTGCCGCTGGCCTCCCAGTCAAAATGTCCGCTGTCAATAATCACGCCGCCAAGGGTGGTGCCGTGGCCGCCGATAAATTTTGTGGCCGAATGGACCACAATATCCGCACCATGCTCAATGGGCCGGAATAAAAATGGTGTGGCAAAAGTGCTGTCAACGACCAGAGGAATATTATTTCCATGAGCAATACCAGCCACCGCTTCCACATCGATGATATTGGAATTGGGATTGCCCAGAGTCTCTATAAATACGGCCTTTGTATTGTCCTTGATCGCCCGCCGGAAGTTTTCCGGGTCGTCCGGGTCCACAAAGGTAGTGTCAATATTATAATCCTTCAACGTATGGGCCAGCAGATTATATGTTCCTCCGTAAATGGTCTTGGCCGCCACAATGTGGTCGCCGCTGTGGGCCAGATTTTGAAAGGTATAGGCAATCGCCGCCGCGCCGGAGGCTACGGCCAGCGCCGCCACACCGCCCTCAAGCGCAGCCATCCGCTGTTCAAAAACATCCTGAGTAGAATTGGTCAGCCGGCCGTAAATATTTCCGGCATCGCTGAGATTAAAACGGGCTGCGGCATGCTCGCAGTTGTCAAACACATAGGAGGTCGTCTGGTAAATGGGAACCGCTCTGGAACCTGTGGCCGGGTCGGCCTGCTCCTGTCCTGCGTGTAACTGTAATGTCTCAAATCTATATTTATGTGCTGTCATTGCTATCGTCTCCTTTTCTATGTAACTGTCCGTTTAGTTTATTGACTTAACAACAACCGCACATTCGTCCGTTTCTGAAATTGATCCGCAGTAAAAGTTCAAAAAGTCTGCTCATATGCTTTTTTCTCCTATCAATTTGATGGGATTTATATTACCATTAAATTCCTATTAAGTCAATAGGAATTTCAAATAATTTTAGTGACATTGCCCTCGATCAGATCTTCTAATGTAAGATTGTCCAAATAATCCGAAATGATCCGCTTCAGCTCCATCCACATGGGAAGCGTGGTGCAGTCATCCGCCCGCTCGCATTTATTGTCGCCGCATTCCAGACAACTAACAGGCGCAATATCCCCCTCGGTTATCCGTAAAATATCACCGATCCGGTACTGCTGTGGCTGCCGCGACAACTGATAGCCGCCATTCTTACCCATATGGCTGATCACAAGGCCGCTCCGGTTTAAAATGGCAATGACCGCCTCCAGGTACTTTACCGAAATCTGCTGCCGCTGCGCCACATCCCGCAGAGATACACACTGCTCCTTACCATTTTGAGCCAGATCAATTAAAACCCGCAGGGCATATCTGCCCTTTGTCGATATCATCATGTCCTTTTCCCCCTTTAATATATATTCCTATACTACCATAGGAGTTGAGGGATTTCAACCAATCTGGGAAAATGTATTTCAATTATCTCCATAACATGGTATGATAGCTATAAATTTAACCCCACATCTCACAGCTACAATCCTGCGGCCCACATTTTATCACACAAAGATCACACAAAGGAGGCTGTTCATGTATCCAATCCAAATCCTGCATACCACCCAGGGAAATTTGAAAGATATTTCCGTAAGCATCCCCAAAAATAAGCTCACTGTGCTCTGCGGCGTCAGCGGCAGCGGCAAATCCACGCTGGCGGTGGACGTCCTGTTTCAGGAATGTCAGCGCCAATACCTGGAAGCCATGGGTATGGAAGGTATTACCCGCCCGGCGGTGGAAGCTGTAAAAAATGTATCGCCCGCCATACTGATCACCCAAAATGACTTTAATAAAAATCCCCGTTCCTCCCTCGGCACCGTCACGGATATCTACACAGATCTGAGAATGATCTATGAAAAGCTGGGAAATTATCCGTGCCCGGAATGTGGCCAAATGCTTCAGGCCGATGCCTGCCGTGAGGAAACAGAAAAAATTGATGATGAATTTTATGTCTATATGTACTGCCCCCACTGTGGCCGCCGTATCCCAAAACAGACCCGCTCCCATTTCTCATACAACACAAAAGAAGGCGCCTGCCCCACCTGTCAGGGCCTTGGCAATGTCCTGGATATCCGTATGGAGGCCATTGTGGATGAAACAAAAAGTCTGGAGGACGGTGCTATTTTGCTGTGGGAATACCGCTATAAGGACTTTATGATGTCCGCCATCAATGCTGCCTTTAAGTATTATGAGCTGCCCTATACGCCGGGTACACCCTTTGGGCGGCTTTCGGAGCTCCAAAAACGGCTTGTTCTTTATGGCAGCGACGACGAAAAGGTCCGTTGCCTGGCGCCCCCCGGCTGCGCCGGAGTCGCGGCTGTCGCCACAAAGGAGAGCCAGCTCCCCTTTGTGGCTCGTAGCTCCGCGCAAAAGCAGCCGCCCAAAACCCTGACGGCTGGGCGGCTGCCGGGTGTTATTCCAGGACTTTATAAAAGGCTCTCCGAGAAGGGCGGACTGAACAAACAATTGGAGCCCTGCTTTATACAAACGCCCTGTCCGGACTGCGGCGGAGAACGTCTGAATGAAATAAGCCGAAGCGTCACCGTCGCCGGTATCCGACTGCCGGAGCTGTCCAGATTATCGCTGGAGGAGTTAAAAGTCTGGCTGGAAACTCTAAAAGCAGAGCTGACGGATAGCCAAAAAACATTAACTCAGGTCTATCTCACGGATCTGAAAACAAAAATCCACCGTATACTTGGCGTGGGGCTGGGCTATTTGTCCTTAAACCGGCAGACGATGACCCTCTCGGGAGGTGAAGCCCAGCGCATCAAGCTGGCCGCGGCTCTGGACAGTGAGCTGTCCGGGATCATCTATATCCTTGATGAACCAACCAAAGGGCTTCACACCCAGGATACCCTTGGCGTTGTCGATACCCTAAAGGCACTTAGGAATAAAGGCAATACGGTCATTGTCATCGAACATGATATGGATATTCTTCGGGCGGCGGACCATATTATAGAAATCGGAAGCGGCGCGGGCAAGCTTGGCGGCCATATAACGGCCAGTGGAAGCTTTGAGGATATTATGGCTCAGGAGCAGTGTGTTACTGCACGCTTTCTCCGCGAGCATGAAGCAGATATGAAACCGTCCAGACCCCGGAGGAGGGCGGAGCAATTTGTCACCATTTCCCATGGACGTACATTTAACTTAAAAGATGTTACCGCCCGTTTTGGCGTCGGCCTGTTCAATGTTGTCACCGGCGTTTCCGGCTCCGGTAAATCCACACTCGTCTTTGAGGAGCTGGCCAAAAAGCGAAATGCTTCCGGGCTTGAGAACTTTGACCAGATCATTACAGTGGAGCAGTCCGGCATTGCCCGGATGAAACGCAGCAATATCGCTACCTACATCGGCGCCTATACCTTTATACGGGATATTTTCGCCGACCAGTCCAAAGCGTATTTACAGGAAAGCTCCGGGGAACTGCCATTGACCCCCCGCCACTTTTCATTTAATTCAAAGGGTGGACGGTGCGAAAACTGTGAAGGACTTGGTACGATCACAAGCAATATGCTATTTTTTGAGGACATTGAAATCACATGTCCGGTATGTCACGGAAAGCAGTTTCACGAAGATATACTGGCAGTCAAATATCAGGGCCGCTCCATTCACGACGTCCTTAACCTGTCCGTTACCGAAGCCTCGGACCTGTTTGGAGATCATAAAAAGTTAAGCAACATCTTTGGGCTTTTAATCGAAGTTGGTCTGGGCTATATCACCCTGGGCCAAAGCCTGACCACCTTATCCGGCGGTGAGGGCCAGCGGCTAGGGCTGGCCCGGGAGCTGCTGACCGGCCGGGGCAGACATCGGCTATACCTGATCGACGAGCCTACCACCGGGCTCCATCCTCAGGATATCCTCCACTTTACCCGCCTGCTCCACCGGCTGTGTGATGAGGGCAATACGCTGATCATCGTCGAACATAATCTACAGCTCATCCGTGAAGCCGACTGGATCGTGGATATGGGGCCTCAGGGCGGCATCCATGGCGGACAGGTCTTGGCTATGGGAACTGTCCGGGATATACGAAACTGCCCGGGTTCTGTGACAGGCAGATATTTGTAAAAACCATTCATGGATAATTTTACAGTATCGTTCACGATTACTTTTCATATAATATAACTGAACCATATAGCAAACCGAAAAGTCATATATGCAGTGCATCAGCGCCTATTGACAATTTAAAGGATTTTTGCTATATTAAGTTCAGTGATCGTGTTGCGGAAACTTGCGAAGCCCGTGACCGGGGGAGAACCTGCGGGTCTCTCCCCTTTTTATTTAGACGAAGCAACAAACCAAAGTCCAAAGTCTATGCTTGCACAGACCCCTGGCGGCTGCGGCGATAACGATAGAAACTCTCAAAAGACGTTTCATCTCGTTTAAGGAGAAACATTATGGCACAGCAAAAGATATTTTCAACCTTCTCGGAACAGGTTAAATGGCTTCAAGACGAAAAACATCTAATCATCTCAGATAAAGTATATGCCGAGACTATCCTAAAGCAAATTGGATATTTCCCTTTAGTGGGTGGCTATAAGCACTTGTTCCGCATCCCCCTGACAAAAAAATATAAAGATGGAACTGCCTTTGAAGAAATTGTTACCTTATATAAATTTGATTCTGAACTGAGGGAATTATTTTTCCGATATCTTCTGCAGATAGAGCGACACCTGCGTTCCCTCATGTCCTATTATTTTTCTGAGAAATATGGGGAATCACAGGACGCCTATTTAGAAATAAATAATTTTAACAATACCCGCCGCACACATAAAACAGTATCCCGGTTGATTGCTACACTTAAGCGTGCGGTAACTACGACCGATTATGTTTACGTCAATTATTATCGGAATACATACGGTAATATTCCACTTTGGGTATTAATTAATGTATTGACCTTTGGAAATTTATCTAAGATGTATCAGGTTTTCCCTCAATCTCTGCAGTCCAACGTCTGCAAGAATTTTGGTGCAATTAATAGACGCCAAATGGAACAATTTCTGTCTGTATTAACCAAATTCAGAAATGTTTGCGCCCATGGGGAACGCCTTTTTACTTATCAGACCATGGACAATATTTCTGATTTACCATTACATAAAAAAATGTCGATACCGATGGATGGAATACAGTATCAATACGGAAAAAAAGACCTTTTTGCAGTAGTAATTGCTTTTCGTTACCTGATTCCTGCTAAAGATTTTCTTGTATTTAAAAAGGAATTGGCACGATTGATTGAAAACACTTCCATATGCCTTACACACCTGGATAACTCGGAATTGCTTGAACGGATGGGGTTCCCTCCAAACTGGAAGGATATCACACGTTACCGCCTCTCGTAACCAAAATCACTTGTGGAAATGAAGTTTTGTAATTAAGAAAAAAAGTGCCAATCCCCTGATTTCCATCATGGTTTCAGCACTTTTTCTTCTTAATTACCATAGTCGGAGTGACAAGATTCGAACTTGCGACCTCATGAACCCCATTCATGCGCACTACCAAACTGTGCTACACCCCGGCAACAAATTAATAATATAAAAAATCCGCTCAAATGTCAAGAGGTTTCCGTCATAAATTGCATTAATTTTTCATTTTTTTCTCACAATTCAGGGAGTTTATACTTAGTCAGGGATTTGCGAAGGAAATCGTTGACCTGCTTGGCCAACATGCCCATTTCAAATCAGGGATTTCCACAGGAAATCGTTGACCAATTCGGCTATCAGGCCAATTCCTATAAGCTTTTTTCCATCAGATGTCACCCTACAATCCCTCCGCACATATACTAAAATAAAACGGAGTTTCTTAAATTATGGCAAATGTATCTTTGATTCCAGTCACCGGAATTATCCAGAATATCCGTCAGGCAGGCAATAACTGCTGCGAGCAGCAAATCTCCATCGTAAATAACAATGGCATTACCAATTTCATCATCTCCCCATCCACCTATGTGATCAACGCAACCCGGCTTCGCCAGGGCATGCAGGTTACTGCATTTTATGACGGCAATCTGCCGGTTCCATTAATCTTTCCGCCCCAGTACCGGGCGATGATCATCGGTCTGAAGCCCCCCAGGGAAACGATCTTTGCGGGTAATTTCAACAACCGTCTTGTCGCCGCTGACAATTCTCTGCAACTGAACATTTCCAATTCCACGGAAATCACCACCGCCAACGGCCAGCGCTTTACATGCAGCCCCGGCGGCCATCTGCTTATTGTATATTACAGCACAACGACCAAAAGCATACCGCCGCAGACGACGCCACGAAGAATCATCGTAATGTGCTGAAGTCATTCCCACCGCAAAATAAAATTCATACCACAAAATCAATCCTTACCACGCCTGCCGCGCTGTTCCCAGCCGACAGGCGTGGTATGCGCGAAGCAACGAGCCAAACTGGGGAGCTTGCTCACCAGCCTGGCGACTGCCGCGCCCCGGTGCAGCAACGCGGAACCGGGTGCGCGAAGCAACGCCAAACTGGGTCCGCGCTGCAACGAGCCCAGCGCTATTCCAGTATCGCTCCAGTGCTTCCAGACGTAACATTCTTCATATATCTGGCCAGATATCCTTTTACCATTGGCGTTCTCGCCGGTTTACATGCTTTCCTGCGTGCCTCCAGCACATCATCCGCAAGCAGCACCCGGATCTCATTTTGAGGGATATTAATTTCGATCTCATCTCCATCCTCAATAAGGGCAATCGTACCGCCCACGGCAGCCTCCGGCGACACATGGCCAATGGCGGCGCCGCGGGTTGCCCCGGAAAAACGTCCGTCGGTAATCAAAGCGACACAATCCCCCAGACCGCTGCCCATAATAGCAGACGTGGGATTAAGCATTTCCCGCATACCAGGACCGCCCTTGGGTCCTTCATAGCGGATCACGACCACATCGCCCGGACATATCTTTCCGCCGTAAATAGCCGCCAGGGCATCCTCCTCGCAGTTAAATACCCGGGCCGGGCCGCAATGGCGCATCATACTTTCTGCCACCGCAGAGCGTTTGACCACACAGCCGTCCGGCGCAAGATTGCCCCGGAGCACGGCGATACCGCCCTCGCTGCTGTAAGGTGTCTTAACGCTCCGTATAATCTCGTGATCCAAAACTTTTGCCCCGGCAATATTTTCTCCCAGTGTTTTTCCATTGCATGTAAGACAATCCGTATGCAGCAGCCCCAATTTGGCAATTTCATGCATGACCGCAGCAATACCGCCGGCTTCATCCAACTCTTCGATATAGTGGCAGCCTGCCGGAGCGAGATGGCATAGATTGGGCGTTTTGGCCGAAATCTCATTAACTATATCAAGATCCAGCTCCAGTTCACATTCATGGGCGATCGCCGGAAGATGGAGCACACTGTTGGTGGAGCAGCCCAGAGCCATATCGATCGTCAAAGCGTTATAAAAAGCCTCTTTAGTTAACAGATCCCTCGGGCATATATTTCTATCCACCAGCTCCATGATCTGCCGCCCTGTCTCTTTAGCCAACTGCAGCCGCCGTGAATAAACCGCTGGAATCGTACCATTGCCGGCCAAAGCCATTCCGAGTACCTCCGTCAGACAATTCATGCTGTTGGCCGTAAACATACCGGAACAGGAGCCACAGGTCGGACAGGCATTCCTTTCATAAGCATCCAGCGTTTCTTCACTGATCTTACCACAGTGCGCTTCCCCCACGGCTTCTGAAACCTTGGAATAGCTTATCTTTTCGTGATTACAGTGCCCGGCCAGCATGGGGCCGCCGCTGACGAAGATTGATGGGATGTTCAGCCGGGCCGCCGCCATCAAAAGTCCCGGTACATTTTTATCGCAATTGGGCACAAGCACAAGGCCGTCAAAAGGATGAGCCATAGCCATGGCCTCCGTGGAATCTGCGATCAGCTCCCGGGTCACAAGGGAGTATTTCATTCCTTCATGCCCCATGGCGATACCATCGCATACGGCAATGGCCGGAAATACAAAAGGCACGCCTCCCGCGGCCAGTACGCCCTGGCGTACCGCTTCCACGATCTTGTCAATATTCATATGCCCCGGAACAATCTCATTGTACGAGCTCACAATGCCGATAAACGGCTTGCCCATCTCACGGTCCGTCATCCCCAGAGCGCGCAGTAAAGCTCTCTGCGGTGCCGCATTCATTCCCTTTGTTACTCTGTCGCTCCTCATAGCAAAACCTCCATTTCATGTCAAACACCGCAGCAGGCCGCGGGGTATTTGATCCTCGCGGCAGTCGCCAAGGTCTATCAGGCCTGACTTTGGCTCGTTGCCTGCGGAAATAAATTAAAATAATTAGTAACGATACAGATGGCTGTGACTTCAATATCTCAATCCCCACCCATAACTAAAGGGAATAGATATAAAAAACCATGTTGTATGTTCTATTATATGTTGTATGATGTCTATTGTCAATATATACATCATACTATTTGTTAAAAAATCCACCAAAACATATTACGATTGCCTGCGCCATATTGTAAAACGATCTTTTTTTGATTATACTAAAAGGAGAATTTTAGAAAATGTATAGTGATCGACTCAGATCCAAGGAGGATATATGGAGCACGAAAAGCGATTATCCGACAGTGTTGCCGACACGCTGCTGTCCATGATAGTTATTGATAAAAAGTTTAAGCCCGGCGATAAGCTGCCCAATGAAAATGAGCTGTCGGAGCAATTGGGCGTCAGCCGCACCACCCTGCGTGAGGCCATCCGTATTCTGGCGGCTGGCCATGTGGTGGAGATCCAGAGGGGCCGTGGCACCTTCGTATGTGGAGATTTCCAGGATGCGGATATGGAATCCTTATCCGGCCTCACCGCCAGAGTGGGCGCCGAGGACCTTTTTGAAATGCGGCTGATCTTTGAGCCGGAGGCCGCCTATTATGCCACGCTTCGGGCTACCCCTGCGGAAATGGATAAAATAATAGCCCTGGGCCAGCGCATTGAAATGCTGATCACCCAGGGCAGGGATCGGACTGTGGATGAGCAGGAATTTCACAAGGCCATTGCCCGGGCCACCCACAATGAATTTATGAACCGGCTGATGCCGGTGATCTACGCCGCCATCGACAAGGGCGTCGCCCTGTCGGAGACGAACAAAACCGCAGTGGAGGACACAGTGTCTGACCACCGGATGCTCATGCAGTTCATGGCGGGCAGAAATGCACAGGGCGCCCGCTATGCCATGAAAATCCATATGATGCACGCCATGGATAGCCTGGGCCTGCATAAATAGCTCCGGTTATGGATGCTCCGGCATAGTAAAGCCTTCAAGCGCCCGGTTTAAAAAGCCATTAAAGCCCCGCATGGCCAGAAAAACTTCCACCGCCAGCTTTAAAAAGCCCTCACTGTCACGGACCACATCATCCGGAACAAAATATTCGACATACCAGCTTTTATTTTTCAAATACACGGCCTGGGGATGCTCCTTATCATAATCCCTGGGCACATTTTTCAAAGCATTTCCCTGAACCTTGAAATAGCGCTCAAATTCCGGGGCGTGGATCACCGACTCCCATTCTTCGCCATGGCCGGCAATATAGCTGCGGATCCGCTCCGTAGCGTCCTTAAACATATCTGCAAAAAGGCCGCCGCCCAGAAACGTCTTTCCGTCAGGCTTTATCATAAGATAGTAGCCCACCGGAACCGGAAGCTTGCCTGCCGGTCCGATATGCGCCCGGAAGGATGTATTATAAGGGGATTTATCCTTACTGAAACGGGTATCTCTTTGCAGCTTAAAAGTCAGATTCTTCGCTTCATTATGTAAAATCGAAGGATCGGTTTTGCCGATTTCAAAAATCAAAGCCTCCACCAGCGACAAAAAGGCTTCATTGGCCGACTTATATTCATCCTTGTGTCCGGCGTACCATTCTTTGTTATTATTTTTATCCAGTTTTGTCAGATAATCTAACATGATGTTTGTATCCATGTCCGCCCCTCCTTACGCATCCGCTACAGATTTAAAAATATCCGAGCGCAGAAATTCCTCTATCCAGCTTTTCGCCGTGGCGCTGGCCCGATAAAAAGGCATATTGGCAAAGACCAGCGACAGATCGTCGATTTTTTCCATGGCGTTTTTAAAGCTGTGGATCACATCGTTCTCCCCGGATTCCAGGGCGGAATACTCCATATTCTGAGGGTTCAGGCGGTGGGTGGCAATGGCATAATTGATCCGTCTTTTACAGTTACACATTCCTTTTCCGGACAGGCCGCAGTAGGTATCCAAAAATTCCGCCACCTTCCCGCGGATGCGCGACAGCCGTTTGCGGTAGGCTTCCGGCGTCATATCCAGGATTTCCCCGGCAATGCGGCTGTCCACCTGAAACATTGTTCCAAGGATGAAAATACAGCGGTCTTCCCGGTCCAGACATTGCAGCATCACATTGGTGCAGGACAGCTTCAGTTCCTCCTCAAGAAGTCTCTGGTCCACACCCTGGGGCATGTCCGGGATATCCGCTTCCCGGCCTCCGGCAATGTCCTCCCCATAAAATTCAAAGCTGAGCGGACGCTGAGCGAACATATGCTTTTGATAATTTTTCAGATGGTTCACAGCAATACGGAATACCCATGTGGAAAAGCTGCTTTCCTTTTTGAAGGTGGACAGATGGGTCATCACCTTGATGATGATTTCCTGGGATGCATCCTCCGCATCGGCAATGGTTCCAAGCATGCGCAGGGACAGGTTAAACACCATATCCTGCACATCGGTCAGCAGCGTTTCCAGCGCCGCTTTATCTCCGGCTGCCGCCTGATCAATGAGTAATTCCATTTCAGATTTTGTTTTATTATCCATAGTTTTTTACCTCCTGATAGATTAGACAACCGAAGCTCTTCCGTGTGACACATTATTTTAAAATTAATCAAAAAATTCCACAGGATAGTTGGCGCAGATATCCGCGTACCGGAAGCACCGGCATTCATGGTCGTTGATGATGCCGCACGCCTGGAGATGGGCATATACCGTAATGCTCCCCAGATATTTAAAGCCTCTTTTTTTCAGTTCGCGGCCAATGGCGTCCGACAGTTCGTTTCGGGCCGCCGGCGTGCTCTGATGATGTTTGTATACTCTCGTCTTTCCCTGGGTGTAGCCCCATAACCAGGCGTCAAAGCTGCCAAACTCCTCAATGATGCGCTGGAACACATTGGCATTGTTGATGATCGCCTGAATTTTGCGTATGGAACGGATCATCCCCGGTGTATCCATGATCTCCTGAATCTTTGTATCGTCATATTGGGCAATTTTCTTATAATCGAAGTTGTCAAAGCACTGGCGGAAAATTTCCCGTTTTTTAAGCATCAGGTTCCAGCTCAGGCCGCACTGCATCGCCTCCATCATCAAAAACTCAAACTGCTTCTGATCATCGTGTAAAGGAACGCCCCATTCTTCATCGTGGTATTTCTCCATCATGCCACCATCCTGGCACCACTCACATCGTTCTGTCATCGTATTTATCCTCCCATCAACAAAAAAAAGCTGCCGCACCCAGACGGCCTCTCACACAGGATCGGCCACTGCCATCCGGCAGTCATTTTCAATCCTGTGCAAGAGCCCGGCCCGTGACGACAGCCCTCACATCTGACAATTATTTTTTCTGAGCCGACACAATGAGCATCATAGGCCGCCGCATTTCATCCGCCATCCCAGGCAGATCCATCATATCCTCCGGCGGCTGCGGCTCAACTATGTGCAGCAGCTCCATGCCGTTTTCCAGCAATGTATTCAGATAGGTGGTCAGCGTCCTGTGATACTTGATCACGTGCTCCCCAAGAAATACGGCATCCCGCTCCCCTTCGTAATAATACCGGTCCACTGGAAAATGAAGGATATGGCCGTCCGCGTCATAATACCAGTCCTGGGTACCATATGATGTAAACACCGGATGCTCCACAGAATACACAAAAAATCCGCCAGGCGCAAGCCACCGGGCGATCTTTGCTGCCAGCGCCGAAAAATCCCGCACATAGTGGAAGGCCAAAGAGCTGAGGACCACATCAAAGCTGCCCTCGGGAAAATCCAGATCCTCCATAGCGCCGCACCGGTACTCGATTTTTTCATGGCCATTCTTTTCCTGTGCCACTTTCAGCATCTTTTCTGAAATATCCGTGCCCAGCACATATTCCGCGCCGTTTTGCGCTGCATACAGGCAATGCCACCCATAGCCGCAGCCCAGATCCAGTACCCGCTTCTGATGAAAGTCCGGTAAAACCTTTTGAAGCTCCGACCATTCCCCGGCGCCGCTCAAGCCCTTTTTGGAACGCTCCATGGCGCTGTATTTCTCAAAAAACAAGTCATTATCATATTTATTTTCTTTCATTTATAATTCCTCCCATACTAAATATATGTTATCCAATATCTGCATGGGAAAATGCAATTTTCTGTGCAATAATACCTCCCGGCATAAGCTCACCCCTTATCATCGATGTCGCCAGCTCCTGCTGGAAGCTGCAAACACGCATGCGTTTTATATAACTTTATTTTAGCACATATCTTTTGAATTTGCCACCAAATTCATCCGGCAGATCCATGTTGTGGAAAGATCCATGGCTGCCCGGCAGGACATTGTCTGATCCAGGGAATTCAGCATGACAAAATCGTGGATCATTCCCTCAAACTGCACCGCAGTCACCGGCACACCGGCGGACCGCAGCTTTCTTGCCCACGCCTGCCCCTCATCCCGGAGCACATCGGCCTGGCCGTTGATGATCATCGCCTCCGGAAGCCCGCAAAGCTGGGAAACATCCGCCCGAAGCGGCGAGGCCAGTATATGGTTCCGATCCTTCACGCACGGCACATACTGATCCCAAAACCATTTCATACCATCCCTGTAAAGATAATAGTCATTGGCAAATTCACAGTAGGATTGGGTATCAAAGCAGGCATTGGTCACCGGATAAAATAAAAGCTGCTTCTGAATCTTTGGCCCTCTGTTAAACTTCGCCATGAGCGTCATATCGATAGCCATAGCGCCCCCAGCGCTGTCTCCGGCCACGGTCAGGGTATCCGGATGCATCTCCAGCCCCATACCGCGCAGCAGCTCCGGCAGCCGGCATAAAATCTCATAGCATTGCTCAATCGCCACAGGAAAGCGGGCCTCCGGCGCCCGGGTATACTCGGGAAATACAACAACACAGCCCGTGCGCGCCGCCAGCTCCCGAACAAGCTTTTCATGCGTGTGAAAGCTGCCAAATACCCATCCGGCGCCATGAATATAGTAAATCACATTCGCCGGCGAACACAGCTTCTCCGGTTTTACAACAAATACACTGACACAGCCGTGGCACGTCCGTACCACTGTGGTGCCGACCTGGGCCGGACATTTACATACCGGCTGATTCTGCGCCTCCTCCAGTACCTCCCGCCCCTCACACGGCGGAAGCTGATAAATCCTCGGACACTTCCGGCTGTCATTGCTGACACTTTCCGCGGCCTTTTCCAGTTGAACAGCTCGTTTCATAAATACTCCTTAAAATTATATGATATAATTATAGTGTATTCGACATACGATTAGCTGTTCAAACGATGTGCACTTTTCCATTGCAAAACATCCATAAGCGCGCCCTTTAGCATCTCCACTGAAATAGGCTTCGCCAGATGGCCGTTCATCCCGGCCATCCGGGCCTGGCGCACATCCTCCGCAAAGGCGTCCGCCGTCATGGCTATGATCGGCAGCTCGGCCACTCGCTCCATACCGGAGCTGCGGATTTCCCTGGCGGCGTCGTAGCCGTTCATAACGGGCATCTGGATATCCATAAACACGAGATCATAGTAAAGGGGCGGATGATTTTTCACAGCCTCCACCGCCTGTTTTCCATCTCCGGCAATTTCCACCGTCACATCCAAAAGCCCCAGCATTTCCGCGGCGATCTGCTGATTAAAGTCATTGTCCTCCACAAGCAGAACCCGAATGCCGGCAAAGGACTCTTTTACGGCCAATGACTTTACGCCATCCGCTGCCGGTAAAGTATCACATTTGGCCAGATGGAGCGTCAGTATAAACCGGGAGCCTTTACCATAGTCGCTTTCCACCGCAATATCGCCGCCCATCATGGCCGTCAGATTTTTGACAATGGTCATCCCCAGTCCGGTTCCGGAGACCTTGCTGATCCGGCTGTCATCGGCCCGGCTGAAGGGCTCGAAAATATGCTCCAGGTATTCCGGCTTCATTCCGATTCCTGTATCCTCAATAATAAAGCGGTAAGTTCCCACATGGAGCTCGTCCTTTTTAATCTCCTCCACGCAAAAATCGATCCGGCCGCCGTCACCGGTATACTTGGATGCATTCTCAAGAATGTTCAGTAGCACCTGCTTCAGCTTGCGCGGGTCCCCCGATACCTGTCGGTGAAGCCCCGGCATAATGGTTACATTTAACGTCTGTTTCCGATTTTCCACAGACAGACGGACCAGCTCCGCCGTCTCATTGACAAGCGCTGACAGATCAAATTCGTCCTCCAAAAGCTCTGTCTTGCCGCTCTCGATTTTGCTCACATCCAGAACCTCATTGATCAGCCCAAGAAGATGGGCACCGGAGCTTGCTATCTTTTTCAGATAATCCTGCTGCTTCTGGCCATCGTCCAGATTGCGCAGCGCCAGCTCCGTCATGCCCACAATAGCATTCATGGGCGTGCGTATATCGTGGCTCATCTTTGAGAGGAAATCGCTTTTGGCCAGGTTGGCCTTCTCCGCCTTTTCCAGAGCGTCCTCAAGAATAACCTTGGCCCGGCGCTCCTTTTCCAGATTTTCTTCCTGCTGCTGCCGCTCCTCATCGATATTTCTTGAAAGTGTGATTTCTATAAGATCCTCCGTGTAAGGACTATCCACCCGGACGACCTGAGTAAAATTCCAGTGATAAACGCCATCCCCGCCAAGATGGGGCACGGTCATCGACACGATACGCTCACCGCTCATAAAGGCATCTGTCAGACTCTGGCGTGAGTACTTGCGCAAAAATTCTTCCCGGTAATCCGGGTGGACCGTGGAAAGTTCCGACTGTATGAGCGTATCAAAATCCCCCTCATCCTCCGGACGCTTTACCGGAAAACGTTCGTAGCCCAGCATATGGTAGCTATTCCGGGTCAGATTCACAGCGATAAGCATCTGGTAGGCAGCCCTGGCCGCGGTGGCAAGCTGGCTGGCTTCCACATTGCGCTGCGTCTCCAGCATATATTCCTCCTGTATATCCCGGAAAACAAGGACGCACCAGCACTGCGCATCCCCAAGGTCCGGGATCCGGGCTGCGGTAAATTCCACCATATGCCAGGCGCCGCTTTTTGTCATGCGCCGAAGCCTTCGGGATATCTGCGTTTTCCCCGCGCCAAAGCGGCGCAGCATTGCATCTCTGGAAAAATAGCTGTTGAAAGTATCCATATCATCGGGATGAAGCACCCGCCTTGCATAATTTTGATTTTCAATGTCAAAATTTCCCTGCTCCGGAATCCCGGTCCACATGACATCCTTTTGACAATTCACGTAATAATCCTCGGACAGATTGGCAATAATACATTCGTCAAAAACCGTTACAAGGCTTTTCGCATACATTTGCTCGATTTTCCTAAGCCCCTGCTCCTCCTGGAAATCCAGCCTGTGGGGCGTGGCCGTCACTACGACGGCCGGGATCGCGTCATCCCACAGGATCCGGTCGGCTGTAATATCCACTGTGGTCTTCAGAATGGGATCATAGCAGACAATATGATTGGAAGATTTTCCGTCCAGCGCCTTCAGCGGGCAGTTGGCGCACAGCTCCGGCCAGACATCATAACATTTTGCGCCGATGGCAGCCCGCTCCCGCCCGGTGGACGCACAGCGCCGGTTAAAATACAGCAGCGACAGGCTCTCTTCCTCAATAACATAAATACTTGTTTCGGTCAATGCATCGAGCAGATTGACCAGATTATCTGCAAACATGGCTTTCCTCCCTTTACCCACAGGTAATTACGTAACGGTTCTAATCGCTCATAAACCTGTTTATCTACATTATACATAGAGCGGGTAAAAATAGGAAGCCTTTTTTCATTTAAAACACGGCCGCTTTATTTCTTTTTTACAGGGAAGCAGACCTCGGTCACCAGTTCCTCCGGATCGGATGTCTGGGCCGGGCTCACATGATAAATACAAAAGGAGCTTCCGTCAAAATCATAGCCATTGGCCGCGATCCAGTTGGCCACAGCTTCATTGACCCGTGTAATCTGGTCGTAGCTGCCCTTATAGGTGGCGGAAGCGATCAATGTGGGCTCCACCGTTTTAAACCTCACATGCTCCGTATCCTTATATTTGCCGGATACAGACACCTGGATCTCCACATCCACATCGCTCTCCTTAAATCCCTTGTCATGGAAAATAGCCATGCCATAGCAGGGCAATTCCTGTACCACATTCTGGGAAGCCATCTCCCTGTTCATCAGCTCCCAAAGCATACTCTCGCAGTCATATGCGGGAATCACCTGACGTACACTGGCTACATATCTTTCGGGCAGAGTTTTTAACGTAACATAATAATCCATAAGATTACCGTCCTTTCTTAGCCATTTCACAGTACTGTCAAGAAGCTGCAGCCGATGGTGGATGTCCTCCAGCCGGTCCATAAGCTCGGACCGTTTAATCTCAAGAAAACGTTCCATCTCTGTTCCGTCATCGTACTTATCCAGAATTTCTTTAATGACCGCAAGGCCAAATCCCAGATTTTTTAAGGCCTGTATCATCCCTGCAAGCGGGAGCTGTGCCTCACTGTAATAACGATAGCCGGTAAATTCATCCACGTGGCCCGGAGTCAGTATTCCAATCTCATCGTAGTGCCGCAGCATACGGATGCTGATTCTTGACAGCTTTGAAAAATCGCCGATCTTCAACATTAATAGTCACCTCACACATGTGTTATTTTTGAGCTCATGTTTATTGTAGACTATACCACAATGAGAGAGTCAAGCCCCCTTTGCCGGATATTTTTATTTTTCTTTGGGAATATTCATAAGTATATGTATATTAAAATAGGACCTGTCATAGCTGATCCGAAAAATCCCCTGGTACTTCTCCACCACATCCCGTACAGAAGCAATCCCCCGGCTTTCTCCCTTATGCTTTGTGGACATATATTGCCCATCCTTCTCCACAATTGGTTGATCGTATGTATTTTTAATCTTGATCACAAGCTGGCTTTCCTTCATAAAGGCCCGGACAATAATGCACGGCTCCCCTGTACGCTGGCTCTCACACGCCTGCACGGCATTTTCAAGAATATTGCCGAAAACAATCCCCATATCCGGATCTGATATTTTCAGATCTCCCGGAAGCTGGGCGTGGATTTCCATGGCAATGCCCCGTCCCGTAGCCATCGCGCGGTAATAGCGCAGCAAAACGTCCGCTGTATGATTTTCACATACCGGCACATCCGTCTCCGCCAGATATTCCGGCGTGAGCTGCTGGAGGTAATCGCGGATCAGATCCACGCTGCCTTTTTCTGCAAAGCCATTGATAATTAACAGATGATGCCGCCAATCATGGCGGAGCCTGGCCGTATTTTTGATATTTCCCATCATATGCTCATAAAGCGACTCCTGCATCTGGAGCTGAGACGCCATCGTCCTGGCCTGCTCGGCGGCGGCAATCCCTTTATAAGCCTGGAGCAGCATCATTAACGTTACAAGAAACAAAATATAGGTTGTAAATGACCATAAAATACAGAATAATATATCTTCGCCATTAATATTCACCGGCTTTATCCAGTAATCATTGATGATCTTCACATAAAATACAAGATATGTGAGCGCCGGGATGATCCAGATGATCCGCCAGAAGGGCAGGCGTACATCCAGCTCTACCACCGGCTTATAAAAACGCATCAACAAAATATATAAAAGCGGCATATACAACACAAGGATTCCCACCGATACAAGTGCCTCGGCTACGGTATCCGGCCAGTCCGGCATCCAGGTGGAGACGATCACCCTGGAAATCGCCATAATATTTACATAAAGATTCAGCACCACAAGCACTGTAAACAATAGTTCCAGAAAGGTGCCTTTTAAGGTTATACAAAAAACCGCCACCCCGACGCAAATCCATAAAAGGATGCCCCAAGTACCGTAATGGCCCAAAAACTGGCCGGGTGTCAGAAAGATAATGGTCACAGCTACTGTCGTGATAGCCAGGGCGGATACCCACAGGCAGGTCGTCTTTATATCGTACCGGTATCGGCTTTTTAATGGAATAAATACAAAAAACGCCAAAACAATGCAGGTGATCCCCACTCTTGCGGCGATACAGATGCCATCCAGGCTCATCGTTTTTCCCTCCTCAGGGGTTATATAAAATCATGTGCAGGACCGCCATCGTATCCCCGGTGTTCCGATACGTATGCTGCGTATCTGCCCGGAAACGGATGCTTTCCCCTTTGTTCACCGCAAATGTATGCGCGCCGGCATTGATTTCAACAGATCCCTCAAATAGTGTTATAAATTCAGTCGTTCCCTTTAAATGGGGCTCGGATTCCCAGTAGCTTCCCCCATCCAGTTCCAGATAATACACCGCAAATCTCCGGTTTTCATCATCGGGAAACAAAGCATAATTTTTAACCTTTCCGTCATCTTCAAGCAACGGTTCCAGCTCTGTCAGCTTCACAATCTCATATGGACTTTCCGGCCGCACCGTTAAAGCGTCAAAGGGCACCTTCATTCCGTTGGAAATCTTCCACAAGGTCGAAATCGTCGGGTTCCCCTCGCTCCGCTCGATCTGTGCAAGCATACTTTTGCTGACGCCGCTCTGCCTGGAAAGCTCATCCAGACTTAATTTTCTTTCTTCGCGCAGCCGCCGGACGTTTTTGGCAACAATCAAATTCATAGGGTCCAAAAAAATCGCTCCTCTCTATTGACATTATATTGCACATAATGTATTATTATATTGTACATGTGCAATATATTAAACATTTTATATTATTATATTATTTAAATTGGATTTTGTAAAGAAAAAGGACTGGTAAACTATGTATTCGACCCACAGTTACAGTTCAGATGAACAGAACTGTTACGACCACGTCAAAATCAAGGAGGAACTGCACATAATGAACCTATATGATTTTCTGATCTACTGCTTTATCACAGCCTACACACCCGGCGCCAACAATCTGCTTTCCATGAGCAATGCCATACGACTGGGCTTTCGCCGCAGTGTCCGATTTAATCTGGGCATCTTGGCCGGCTTCTCCATCATAATGACACTCTGTACCATTTTCAGTGCCACACTATATTCCTTCCTGCCCAGAGTAAAGCTTGTCATGCAGTTTCTGGGCGCAGCCTATATGCTTTATCTGGCCTGGAAGGTTTACAAAAGCTCCGCCGATCTTACCGCCGGGGCGGGGAAAGAGGCCAGCTTCATTTCGGGAATGCTGCTGCAATTTGCCAACCCCAAAATCTACATTTACGCCATCACAGCCATGTCACTGTATATTTTACCCGTATACGAGACACCGGCGGCGCTGGCTGTATTTACTGTGGTGCTGTCACTCATCGGCGCCTCCGGGTCCTTCGTGTGGGCGCTGTTTGGAGCCGCGTTTTGCAGATTCTTTTCACGGCACACGAAAATAGTCAACCTGGTTATGGCACTTTTGCTTGTGTACTGCGCGGTTTCATTATTTTTGTAGAAATAATTTACGGTTGGGATTCTCGCTGATGCATGAACTGGTCATTGATTTCCTTCGGAAGTTCCTGAGTAAATGTGCGGGCAGTCCACGATTTCCTTTGGAAATCCCTGACAAATTCAGCTAAAATATAAGATGGGAACGTCTCCGAGAATACGGGCGATTTCATCACGCAGCCAGGCTTCCGCCACTGCGCGCTGCTCCGTGCGGTAGCAGTAGCGTCCTCTGCCGCGGCCGGTCATCAATTCCCGGTCATATAAATCGGGATTGTCCGGAAAAGCCTCACCGTTAATGGCCCTGTGGACATAAGAATAAGTCATAAGAATGACCTCCAGAAACATCTGCTTTTTCATTTTTTCCGTAAGGCCATCCCGTAGCTGCTCCAAAAGCTCTGTGTAAAGTGCTTTCCAGTTTTCGGTCAATATGACCGGCGCGATGAGCAGCCCGCAGGGGTAACCAGCCTCACACATTTCATTGACCGCAGTGATCCTGCGCGCCAGGCTGGAGGTTCCCAGCTCGATCTGTTGTATGATCGGCTGTGGATTGACACTCATACGAAAAATGACCTTCCCCCTGTGGTCCAGGTCCAGCAACGGCTCCACCATATGGAATTTGGATGGAAATGTCAGGCAGCCATAGCCCTCCCGCGCAAAACGGGGAATCGTATACAGCAGATTCCCGGTGATCGTATTTTCCAGCACAAGGTCGCTGTTGCTGCCGATTTCAAAGCACAGCGGCGTCTCACTTTTATTGCCGCGCTTTATGATCCGGTCCAACATCTGCTCCCGGTTCACAAACAGACGAAGATAGGCACATTTGTTATAGTTGCATACGAGATAGCAATACAGGCACATGGCCGTACAGCCCGAGGATGTATAGGGCACCAGATAATCCGACACCTTATGATTTTCCACATATTTATGGGTCTTTCGGGTGCCGATGATGAGATTTCGTTTCATTTGGGCAAATTCTGAATTGGGCTTTTCCTGCATTTCTTTTATGGAATTGTGGCTTTCAATGGGTATCCACGGCAGCGCGGCAAATTGTTCTTTAAGCTGCTTTCCAAGCGGATACGTAAGGCTCTCCGGTTCGTAATATACGTCGTCAAATTTTATCATATATATTTTCCTCCAAAATGGCGTAGCTTCTGGTCAATAGCACCATTAGTATACGCCATTTCAGAAAAAATATTGCATGCAGCTTGGCTCAGGTAACAGTTCAGCCTGTCTGAACTGTTACCCGCTCAGAGCATGTCCATGTGTCCATATTAGCTTTGCGCATGTACAAAGGCGCATCTCGCATTCGGTCCGGTCACAGATAACGTTTAGCTAATTTATCCGCGCCAGCCAGATATCCATTCACCGTACGGTAATACTGAACATGCGCGCACACAGCCTGCGCCGCCTTTTGCTGCTGTTCTCTGCCATAGTCCTGGCCAATCCGCTCTAGAAAATATTCTGTTGCAAAAAGACTTATCGTGCGCTTGTATACACGTCCGTCCAGCATACAGCCCAGTGCATTAATATAATCACCGGCAGAACCGGGATGCATATTAGTTCTTTGATGTACCTCCGCTTTGCCGTCCTGCCGGGTCAGGTCGCCCCGGTATACACGGATACCCACATCATATGTACAGCGAATCATTTCATTTGTAATAACAGCCATATTACCCTCCAACCTTTTTTATTTTATTAGCAAGCTATTATCAAATGTGGCTGCATCGGCTCATTCACCGTTCCGCCAACCGCCGCGTGGCTGCATCAGCTCATTTAGTGCGCCGCCAGCCACCGCATAGCCACACCGGCATACACCGCAGCACCCACGGGCAGACATTTTTCATTAAAGCGGACCTTGGGGTTATGCTGGCCATAATGGGTATCCGTATCATCCACTGCGGCCCCCAGGCCCATATAGCTGGATGGTATTTGATCTGAAATAAACGCAAAGTCCTCAGAGCCCATAACATGATAGAGTTTGGCCAATGTCATCTGCGGCGCAATTTCCGATATGTAGCCCACCAGCTCATCATTCAACCCATCGTCACAGGACACGCTGGGAAGATCCCCTAAAACCTGGATCTGGGCGGTCGTCCGGTAAGCCGCTGCTACCGCCGGAACGATCTCATGCAGGCGTTTCACAATAAATTCCTTCACATCCGGCCGGAATACACGAATCGTTCCTTCCAGGACAGCAGTCTCCGGAATCACATTGGAAGCGCTTCCAGCCTGGAATTTACCAATGGTCAAAGCCACCTCCGCGCTGGGGGAGCACTCTCTGGAAATCAGCTCCTGAAGGGCCAGATGTACGTGAACCCCGGCTGTTATCGGATCGATGCACGCCTCCGGCGTGGAGCCGTGGCCGCCCTTGCCGGTCAGCGTAATGCGAAAGCTGTAAACCGCCGCCATAGGGTCCGGTCCGTAAGCGATACAGCCAAAAGGTACGACGGAAGCTACATGCATGGCAAAGGCAGCATCCACCTTGGGATTTTCCAGCAGGCCTTCATTTATGGCCGCTCTGGCACCTCTGAACGTCTCTTCTCCGGGCTGAAAAAGCAGCTTCACCGTACCTTTAAGCTCCGCTTCATGGGCTTTTAGAAGCTTTGCCGCCCCCAGTAAAATCGCCGCATGCATATCGTGGCCGCACGCATGCATACAGCCATTTTCCGAAGCAAAGCTCTCGCCGGATTCCTCTGAAAATGGCAGGCCATCCATATCGCTTCGCAAAAGAAAACATTTCTCCCCCTGGCCCAGCCGGGCTACCACGCAGGAACCGCCCACCATCGTCTGAAAAGGGATTCCCATTTTAGTCAGTTCTTCCCGGACATAGGCGCTTGTCATGGGCAGCGACAGATCCAGCTCCGGCATGGCGTGGAGCGTTCTGCGCCATGTGATCAGATCCTCGTTTAAGTTTTCGGCTTCCTTTAATAATTCTGTGTTCATGTTAATACTTCCTCTCTTGTTTATATTTTTTACAATCTATACTTTTGTTTCATATCGGACATAACATTGTCCGCATTTCTGCATCTTCCCTGTTTCACATGTTTTCTGGATGTCTCCAGTTTTTTCAGCAATTCTTCTTCCGATAAGGTTTCATATGGGTCATATATAGCAAATTTTCTCTTTATTTCAAATGATAATCTAATTTGTATCACACCTCCATAGTATTTCATGCTAAAGTTCTTTAATTAAGTATATTGCCACGGAATGTTCAAGTCAATGAAAACCCACTGTATTAATGTTTTTTATCAGTTATGAACTAGCGCTGCTGTAATGTCTGAGTCCGTTTTTCCACAGCACCCTCGTTAGTACAGAAAAGATGCACACCGTCGATATCCCATGAAAAGCAATGGCTGGAGTTATTTCCCCCACTAAGCTCTGTACGGGAATTGTGGCCATAATCCCATAAGGTAAGATCACGCAGAATATCACTTTATAGACACCATAAAACGCGATTCCCGGCAATTGCATACATAATTCCAAACCAGCATCTTCCAGCCGCTCGATATGCTCCACAGATATAATATAAAATGAAATAGATCGAAGAATCACCTCCATGTCGTAATAAAGAACAATCATTATTGTCACCCAAAATATATATGCCAAAATTTTTCCCAAACTCAACTGTATATTTGAAATATGGATTCCATAGGAAATTATAAAAATACTCATAATCACTAAAGGTAAGGAGCCAGGGTTCATCCGTTCCATAGACATATAAAACAATGGGCTCACTGGTTTTGTCAGATAGATATCCATTTCACCACTTTTTATTTTACCGGAAATACCATTCACGCCGAAAAAGTAAACGACCATATTTACAGCATTGATCAATGAGAATGTACCGATAAATAAAATCATCTGCCCCTTTCCCCAATCCCCGATTTTCTCTATATTGGAATAAACCGCCTCAAATACGAGCAGTTGTACCACAAACAAGCTGCCATCTACGATAAACGGTCCAAAAAAACCAATACGAAACATCATCAGATTCTGAAAACGAAGTCTTATTAAAGCTTTTAGTATCCGGCATGTCCTTCCGATCCGCATCATATCCCCACCCCATCATATTTTCTCATATATTTTCTCCAGGTAACCGTAAGAAGCAACTGCATAATAATACACCAGCTCATTATAACAGCCAGCCCTCCCGTGGCCTCATTCTGGCAGCGGCCGGTCAATAGCATCGCCGGCAAATAGTTTACATAATAAAACGGCAGGAATTTCATTGCTGCTAAGACTTTTTCAGGAAAAAGCACCAGTGGAATAATAGTTCCCGTCACGAGCGCTGCCAAATTATCTTTAATTCTTAGAAAAGTGCTTATTTCCTCATATTTAAGTGTCAGTATTCCCAGAAAAAAATTCAATTGCACCATGAACAACATGCCCAGAACAACCATAATAACGGCATATAAAATTGTATGTATGCTACCTGTAAAAATAAATTTGATACGAAATACAAATACCCACAAAAACGCAGTCGCCACGTCAAAAATCAGATTAAACGATACGTTCCCGACCTCCATTGCAATAAAATAACCCTGTATATTCATGGGAAGTACCATATAACTGGAAAATGTTCCATTCCGTATTCTGCTATTTAATTCCGTACTTACTCTGCCCGACATTTCCAACTGTGACAAAAATGAACTTATAATATAGTAGGAAAGCATCCCATGGAATGTAAATCCGGCCACCACCGTTCTTTCGGCAAAAATAATCCCCCACAAAAGGTAAGCAAATAAAATTTTAGTCACTGCATATATTAAATGAAATACAACATCTGCACGCCATGCAAACTGTGCTTTTATATAAAAACGGGTAATCTCCATATATTTACTCATATGCCGCATCTCCATCCTTATAAATACGCTCAACGACAGTTCCGATATCATCTTCTTCAATCATTATATCTTTAGGCATATACGTCATAAGCCTGTATAATAACTCGTTAGCATTTTCTTTAGGCACTGAAATCACTTTTCGATAAGGTGTTTCCTCCAGCATAACTCCCGGCTCCATCCGCTCTTTAAAAACAGTCGGCTGTTCAAAGGCAAGTGAAATTTTCTTATTACGCTGATAACGCGTAAACAGTTCCTGAGTTTGGCCATCGTAGACTATACTGCCATGATTAATGACCACCGACCGCTGACATATTGCCTTAATATCTTCCATGTAGTGTGAAGTTAAGATGATCGTCGTTCCTCTGTCTTTATTTATATCCTTCAGAAAGCCTCGAATTTGTTTCGATGCTATGGCGTCCAGCCCGATCGTAGGCTCATCTAAAAATAATATTTCAGGATTATGAAGCAGCGCGGTCATCAATTCCATTTTCATCCGCTCCCCAAGCGAAAGGGTTCTTACCTGTACATCTAATAAATCTTTAACCTGGAATAATTCTGTAAAGTAGGCCCGGTTCCTCTCATAATCGCTATCGCTCATCCCATAGATTTCTTTAAATAAACGCAGCATATCATTTGTTGTTAATTCAAAAAACAATTGGCTTTTCTGCCCCATAACTACGGCATATCTCTGTTTGAATCCATTTTTCAGGTCATTGGGATAATACCCCAGCACATTAATACTGCCTGACGTTGGCGCAATAATTCCCGTCAGCATTTTAATCAGAGTCGTTTTTCCGGCTCCGTTTGGGCCGATCAGACCGACCAGTTCACCCTTGCCAATTTGAAGGCTTACCTTATTCACAGCAGTTTTTTCCTCGTAAGATCTTTTCCACAGCCCTTGAATACTCCCCCAAATGCCTTCCTTTCTCTTTACTCTACGATACACCTTCGATAAATCATCCGCTTTAATAACATTCGTCACTGTAATAACCTCCATTTCCAGTTCCATATTCATTCGTTACTTCGCGCACCCACCTCCGCTTCGCTACGGCGGCTCGCGGCAGTCGCCGCAAAGGTGAGCTGGCTCCTTTTGTGGCTCGTTGCTTCGCGCACCCGTCTCCGCTTCGCTACGACGGCTCGCGGCAGTCGCCACAAAGGTGAGCCTGCTCCCCTTTGTGGCTCGTTGCTTCGCGCAAAAAAAGACCATGGGCGTCTGCCTGGTTGGGCATAGCGCTCCATGGTCATTAAAATATCATTACTTAGCGAATGATAGATTCTGTCCGTGAGGTTATTCACAATTTATGACTCCTGACAAAAAATCGCATAACAACATGACTATACATAGTCAAACTCCTACGATCCTGTTTCCTGGGTCATGCAAATAATTTTGAAGCATTATGTAAGGCAGACGCACCTGCATAAGCCATTAACTCAAGGGGAAATGTTATGTAACCCTATCGTAACAGCTCCGGCACCTATTTAATTCGTCTGATTATCTACACTTACAATGCTTAACAAACAATAACCTCCTGCTTCTTTTTTTGTTAGTATACAAAAGGCAACGTTAAAAGTCAAGTGGTTTATAACCCTGCCTGCATCCATATTTCATATCAAATACTGACTGCCATATTTTTATATTCTTTGTTTCGTCATATTTGATAAAAAGCCGGCAACCGCCATCTTCCACATCAAACCAGGAAACATAACCCGATTATTAACAGTTCGTACCCCTAAAGGAACCGCAATTTCATTGAAATTTAAAGACAAATCAGTTATAATTATTTTGAATTGGAGGGAGCAGCGTGAAGAAAATACAACTTCTCAAATATATCAAAGGGCGGTATGTGGACCCACAATATATTTTTCGTGACCGGCTGTATTTCTGGTTTGGAACGGCAGGTCTGTTCAGCGCGGGAGCGGCATTTGCCGCGGCTGTCTTCAGCGGTCTGCCCTGGATTGCCGCAGCCGCCAGTCTGTTCAGCTTTTTTGTCATGCTCGTTTTAATGACCGTCTCATTTTTCATGCAGAAGATTTCTATAAACCGAATCGTATGTAGCATTTTTCTGAACTTTTTTATGTTTCCTGTCCTGTTCTGGGTTACCGGAGGCGTGGACTGTGGAATGTCGTTTTATTTTATCCTGGGCTTAAGCGTAGCTGCACTGATTTTGGATGGCAAAATCCGGTCTGTGGTATTGACGTTCGCACTAATCTACGACTCGCTTTGTCTTTATCTGGGATTTCGGTATCCTGAGCTGGCCTCTCCGCTCAGCTACGAGGAGCGGAGCATGGACGTTCTTTCCAGCTTCATTATTGTGTCACTGTTTATCATCACAGTCATCATCGTCATATTGATCGAATATCAAAAGGAGCATGACAAGGTATTAGAAAGTGCCGCCAGCCTGCAAAGACAAGCCCTTTCGGATAACCTGACCACACTCTATAATCAGCGGTATCTTACCGGAGCTCTGAAAAATGTCACAGAGTCCTGTAAGGAAAACGGAAGCCGGGCCACGCTTGTTATGCTGGATATTGACGATTTTAAAAAGGTCAATGACACTTACGGGCATCTTCGTGGAAATCAGGTGCTGTGCCAGTTTGCAGCACTCCTGAAATCGCGGTCTGAAGAAGGGATCATAGCGGCCCGTTTTGGCGGGGAAGAATTTATCCTTGTACTACCCGGCATGGAACGTGAAGAGGGCATCCGGGTTGCCGAACAGGTTCGTTTGGACGCGTTGAAGAACAAGGAGTTACAGGCATTGACAGGAGGAAAGTTTTCCATCAGCGGCGGCGTGGCAGAATATGGACCCGATATGTCGGTCGATGAGTGGGTTCATTTGTCCGATGAGAACCTATATACAGCCAAGGCAAGAGGGAAAAATCAGATCGTAGGTTGACCCAGGGCCGGAAAGTAAAGAACGCCAGGAGCGGATACATCCACTTCGGGCGTTCTTTATTTTCCATGCAGCCGGGGCCAAGCCCGACTTTTCCAGCAGCGCAACAGAGGCCTGACTTAACTTCTCCTCCGGCGCAGCCGGGGGCCCGCCGCGACTTCCTGGCGGCCACAGTCCAGGCTAGTCGTTACTCCCCGGCGGACCGCATACCAGGCCAGTCGCTACTTTCCGGCGGCCACAGACCGGGGCCAGTCGTTACTTCCCGGCCTCCACAGCCGCTTCCCAAGCCCCGCGCACGGCCTCCAGTGCCTGTGCCGGCGCATTGGCGTCACCGATAAGGTAAACTTCCTCAAATGCTTCCTTCACGTCCTCGTAAAGAGGATTATCCGATTTCGATCCGCATGCATAAATAATCTGCGTCAGGTGGTCCAGCGTCATCGTCTGCCCGGCACATTCCACAACCGCCGAATCCCCGGTCACGGAAATCAGCTTTGTTCCCGGCATCATACGGATACCCAGGGCGGCCAGCCGTTTCATGGCAGGTACCTTATTATTGACAACCATACCTGCGCCGATGTCGTCCAGCATTTCGATCATCGTCACCTTCATAGGCCCGCGGCTCTGATGTATCAGCAACTCACAGACTTCGCAACCCACCATACCGCCGCCCACCACAAGAACATTTCCGGCCAGCACCGGCACCTCCTGGGAAATAACCTGCCAGGCGTCCACAGCCTTCGCGGGATCGATTCCTTCCGCAGGCGGCAGGGCCGGGCGGGCGCCGGTGGCCAGAACAACCACGTCAAAGCCCTCCGCCTTTAAAAGTTCCACATCCGCGGCCGTTTTCAGCCGCACATCCACATTCAGCCGGTTCATCTCATCCGTCAGATAAACCATCCACTTACTGATTTCCTGCTTGTGGGGAGGAACGCAGGCCAGGCGCATCTGACCGCCCAGAACTTCTTCCTTCTCAAACAATGTTACCTTGTGGCCGCAAAGGGTAAAGGCTCTCGCCGCTGCTGCGCCCCCGATACCGCCGCCCACAACAGCCACCTTTTTTGACCTGCCGCAGGGCTTTAGTACAAGGCTCGTCTCCCTGCCCAGCGCCGGATTGATCACACAGGAGGCTGGATGGCGTTTGGACTGCTCACCCACACAGCCGATGGCGCAGGCGGTACACGGAGCGATTTCACTGTTCCTGCCCTCCTGTGCTTTTTTTACAAATTCCGCATCCGACAGCAGCGCCCGGCCAATGACTACGCCGTCCACCTTACCGGAATCCATAAGATACTTTGCATACTCAGGCTCATTGATTTTCCCGACCACAATAACCGGCACCTTTGCCACAGCCTTAATCGCTTCGGCCTGGGGCACGTTCAGTCCCCGCTCCTCACCATGGCAGGCAATAATTTTATTGCACGCCTCATACTGGGTGCCGCCGCTGATTTCAAAGGCATCCACACCGTGCTCTTCCAGTATGGGCACAAGATATTTCATATCCTCAAGCGTATTTCCCTGATCGCTGCGCTCCGTTCCCGACATGCGCAGGATCACCGGGAAATCATCACCGCAGGCTGCCTTAATGGCGTCCAGCACCTCAAGGAGCAGCCTTGCCCGGTTATCCAGACTTCCGCCGTAATCATCCAGCCGCTTATTGCGCATGGGCGACAGGAAGGAGCCCAGCAGCATGTAGGCATGGGCGCAGTGCAGCTCAATCCCGTCAAAACCGGCCTGCTTTGCATTCCACGCCGTCTGCGCATATTTATTCACAATTTCCGGAAGCTCCTCCACAGCCAGGGCGCGGGTCTTCTGCCCCATGGAATTGAGGTACACGCTGCTGGCCACCGGCGGCACGCCGTAAAAGGCGCTGATACTTTCCGGCCCCGGGTGGGTCACCTGTGGGATGATCTTAGCACCTTCCCGGTGGATCTTGTCCACAAATTCCCCATATTTACGGATACTCTCCTCACCGCGAAAACACAGCGTATTTCCCAGATAAGGCACCGCCGGGTCCACGGACAGTGCATCAGTGATAATGCAGCCCACGCCGCCTCTGGCTCTGGCAAGCCAGTACTCCTGCAATGTCTCATTGACCGTTCCATCCGGACTCTCGTAGCCCAGCGACATGGGCGCCATAAATGTGGCGTTGCGCATGGTCATAGAGCCGATTTTCAATTCATCAAAAAGCTTAGAAGCCATCCTTCTTCCTCCTGTTCTATTTCAAAGCCACAGCCGCCTCAAAGCCCTCGGCCACTGCATTCAGCGCGCGTCTTGCCGCCTTGGCATCGCCGATGACCGTACATGGAATATGATATTCCCCGCAGGCTTCCTCAAGCGCCCCGGTATCCCGGGCTTTGGAGCCCACCGCAGACACCACGGCATCACAGGCAACTAACTGCTCCTCGTCACCGATTTTCACCACAACACCGTCACCGGTAACTGCCTGGCACAAAGCATTGGTAAGCATCTTCACCTGAAGTCCGTACATCTTCTGCATCACAGCGATCTTTCTCAAAATCCCAAGATCCGCGCCAATGGCATCCTTCATTTCCACAATGGTCACCTTACAGCCTTTTTCCGCCAGGAAATCCGCCGTTTCAAGGCCCACAAGTCCGCCGCCGATCACGCACACATTTCCGGAAGGCGCCACCTTTTCCTCCAGCACATCATTGGCCTGATACGCCTGTTCAATACCGGGCACCGGAAGCTGTATGGGAGCCGCGCCAATGGCTGCGATCACCGCATCCGGTTTGCCTTCCTCAATAAGACCGGGGGTAAGCTCCGTTTCATAATGCACAGGGATTCCTGCCATTTCCACCTGGTGACCCATGGCCAGTGCAGCCGCCTTCATCTCATCCTTGCCAGGCGCCAGGCCTGCCAGAATAAACTGCCCGCCCAACCGGCCGCTACTCTCGAAAATCTCCGGCGCATGGCCCCGCGCCTTTAGTACAAGTGCGGCTTCCATACCGCCCATACCGCCGCCGGCAATCCATACCTTCCGGGGCGTTTTAGTCTTTTCCATCAGCCCCTCACCCTCACGGCCAAGCTGCGGATTGCGCATGCAGGTAATATTTGGGAAATGAGCCATGTCGCAAAAACCATCGTAGCAGCCCTGATTGCAACCCACACAGTAAACAATATCGTCCACCCGTCCGTCCTTTGCCTTATTGCAAAATTCCGGATCTGCCAACTGCGCCCTGCCCATAACGATCAGATCCGCTTTATCCGCATCAAGAATGGCTTCCGCCTGATCCGCATGGTTGATCCGGCCCACGGCCATGGTAAGCATACCGGTTTCCCTCCGGATTCTGGCCGCATTTTCCACATTAAAGCCTCTGGGGATATCAATGGGCGGCACCTCATACATCGAAGCCGCGGTAATAATATTTCCTCTGGAAATATCCAGCACATCCACACCGGCGCTGCCGGCCAGCTTACAAAACGCAATAACCTCCTCAATGGTCAGACCGCCCGGCAGGTTATCGTCCTGAGCGCCAATACGCATCAGCAGTGGCATTTCCTCCGGAATCGCTTCGCGGATCGCACGGATCACCTCCAGCGGGAAACGCGCCCGATTTTCAAAGCTGCCGCCGTATTCATCGGTGCGGTGATTGATGCCGCCGCTAAGGAAAGAATGGGGCAGGTAATTATGTGCACAATGAAACTCGATGCAGTCATAGCCGGCCTCAACACACCGCCGTGCCGCATCCTTATAGCATTGGACAATTTCTGCTATTTTTTCTTTCGTGATGGCTTCCAGTTTTCTGCCGGCATAGTCCATGTCACTGACGACCAGCAGCTCTGCCCGCCCCTTCGCATCCATCATGGCCGCGATGGAGCCCTGCCATAGCTGCACACCGGCCTTTCCTCCGGCCTCGTGGATCGCTTCGGTCAGCCGACGGTGCCCTTCTACCAGAGAATCCTCCGCAATAGACACGAAAAATCCCGGCGCGCTGGCGCTATGTACGGCGGAAACCTCCACAATGTTTAAACCGCAACCGCCCTTAGCCCGCGCCGCATGGTATGCGATAAGTTTATCCGTAATTTCTCCATCAATAGAAGCCATCCGCGTACCCATAGCCGGCATGACCACCCGGTTTTTCAGCTCCATCGAGCGGATTTTTAAAGGTGAAAATAATTTTTCAAACATAAATAAAACAACCTCCTTTGTTCATTGCAGTTACTCCGCAGAAATTCACAGGCCAAAATCTGCGGGTAACAGTTCAGTGGTGCCAAGCATTTGCCTTCGCCTATAACCACAGTATAACAATTAAGGTTGCTATAATTACATTCAAAATATAAAGTTTTATTATCATTTTTCACGCCCGGATACCTTCCGGTATTCTCCCGGCGTCTGCCCCATCCACTGATAAAAAATCCGCTGAAAAGTGCTCAGAGAATCAAATCCGCACAGCGTGGCGATCCCTAAAATGCTCTGGGGCGTGGAGCTTAAAAAAGCACAGGCATAGCTTACACGAATCTGCCCCAGCAGCTCTCCAAAACTCATTCCAAAA
Organism: Lachnospiraceae bacterium; assembly: GCA_902363555.1. Classification (GTDB taxonomy): domain Bacteria; phylum Bacillota; class Clostridia; order Lachnospirales; family Lachnospiraceae; genus Catenibacillus. The sequence continues at coordinate 460,239 of CABJAM010000007.1, forward strand.
GCATTTTTAAAAATCTCCTTCACCGTATATTCCTTTATGCAGAATTTATCACACAGTGACGTAATCGTTAAATCCTCAAAGAAATTCAGGTGCATATATTGAAGAAAACGTATCGCTGCGCTGGACGTCCACGCATCTCCCCCGGCATCGTTCCACAGGCGGCTGCGGTATTCCACTGGCGTCTGATGGCAGTATCTGGTAAACATCCGGTAAAAGGCCTGCTTTGAGGAAAATCCCAGGATATCGCTGATATAATCCACATCCAGCTCCGGAAAATGCAGCAGCGCGCAGGCATTGGTCACCTTGCCGAACTGACAGAGCTGATGGAACGTATAGCCGCAGGCATCCTTGATCCTTCGGTTGAGCACAGACTGTGAGCAGCCGCAGTCCGCTGCCATCTCCTCCAGTGTAAAATTTTTGCTGGGCGCCAGCATGACCCGAATGATCACCTTCCATGCCTGATCCCCGCCGATGCGGCCATTGCTGCCGATGTCGTTACTTCCAAAAGCATCACCGTCAATAGCCCTGCTGCCTATGGCTTTATTGTCATTAGCCCTACCGTCTATGGACTTGTTGTCAACAGCCCTGCTGCCTATGGCCTCAAAAGCATACCGGCAGTGATAGGCATGGAGCTCCAGCGTTTTGTACGCAATCATATTGCCGCTCTCAAACCGGCCCTCCCGGTCTTCCTCCAAAATCTCCGCGGCCAGCCGGCCGATCTGCTCCCGGGCTTTTCCTGCAAGGTGAACAACCGGACAGGTATCATACACAAGCATGGCGTTGGCATGCTGAGGATGGCGCTCCCAGCTCATAAACATGAACAGGCCGATATGAAACTGTACCCGCAGCGCCTCCACCGGTTTTTCCACCTGCGCAAACCGGTAAAAATGATGGGAATACAGGCAGACGAGGCTGCCCTCCGACACTGAATAAACACTGCCGTTGATCTCCATCTGCGCCTTTCCGGAAAATATGTAATAAATCTCCACCTGCTCATGGAACTGGGAACGGGTGCGGCTTTCCAGCCGGATGCGGTCTACCGCAATATGCGTCTCCGGCTCATTGTGGTTGTATTCAATTCCGGTATACCAGTCGTTTTGCTGCTTCATGGTCCGCCCCCCTCAGCTATTTTGTTCCAAGGCCCACAGAAAAATATCATTTAAAGCTGTCCAGTCGTTTTTCCTATCATCCAAAATCCGGCCAACATAATCCTTCTGCTGCTCCAATTCATCAGTAATAAAATCATGGATCACTGGCAGTTGAGGATGTACTTCCTTCTCGTCACTGTTCTTTTTTAGTTCAAGAAGATTTTCAATACTTTTTCGCAATTCACATGGCATATCCATAGTCATCAGCGTATCAAACAGCACCGGCGGCGGACATCGATATGTTTGTATGAATCTGCCGGCCAGCAATGGCCTTAACGCATAAAAATATTTTTTATATTTAACCATACTGCCCTGTAAATATTGGCTATAAGTACTATTTGCCGTTCCATAATAGTGATATACGGATGCTTTCGCAGAAAAATAAGCCTTAGCAGTCTCATAAATATTCGTCCAAATCTCTGTCGTCCGATAAACTACCGGTGAATTGCTCCATTCAAATAGAGTTGCATTCCCCCGATGGAACTGCGCCAATGCTTTTTTCAAATCCCAGCCATTAATGTCTAATACCTCGTCCAACTGCCACTCAATCACATCTCTGGGCATGTCAATTCTCAGATAGTCCTCTTTTTTTCGTACATAAATAAATCTCACATCGTAATCACTATCCGGAGAAGCAAATCCCCAGGCTCTGCTTCCGGATTCCACTGCATGAAGAATTTTTACATTCTCCTTTTCCTCGATTTCGTCCAATTTATGTTCAATTTCTTTAAAAATGATATCCCGATCAGAGTTATTTACAAGCCTCTCCTTCGACTGTATGCTCATCAATATTCACCATCGATTGCCTTTCTGTTCACATACTCTACAAACTGCTCTACTTTTTCCATATCCGGATTATCCGGCAATGTTGTTACCGCAGCCGCCCGGTCCAGCCGCAGCTCGTAATCCGCCAATATCTCATAAAATTCCGGTGCAAATGTTCCATCGGCCTGTAAAAATCCACCATTTCTTATTTTTAAAAGGAGTTCCAGATCATTTTTACGATTCGTCCGTATCTCTCCATTTTGAAGAATATCGATAGCCATCATAAACAAGCGGATTAAATGCATCGCGTGCTTATTGAGATGATTATCATCTTTTTTGCGGTTGCGTTTGCCAATCTTATCATAATCTCTGACAACGTTATGCATCACCGACCACATATTTTCATAATCACGCAATGGCAGATGCTGGTAGGAAGCATCCACAAAAATCTCTGTGTCCAGCTCCGGATTCTCAGCTTTATCAATGTAAAGTTTCAGACTGCCTTTATCAAACATCCTGTATTTTCTTTGGAAATCGTCCAACGCATTTCTCACAGAATTAAGTATATGACGCTCCTTTTCAGTCTGCGCCATGGAATCCCTTGCAATGGCATTTTGCAGCCGTCTCAGTTGAGCCCCGGCATAACCACCGAAAGATTTGATCGCCCTTTTTGAAAGAAATAGAGCCTTATTATCCAAAAGCTCCTGCCCCAAAGCTGTTTTTATCAAATACTGGTTGTCATCCAGACCTAAAATTTCACAGGTATTTGGATTACAGTCCAGAAGAAGCTTTACAATTTTATTAAAGGAATAAATAACCGTATCTGTATCATGGTCCTCGTACTGCTCAAACTCTGTAAGACCAATTAGATCCGACGGCAAATTCAAAGTAATGCCGCGCAGATCAATATCACTGCGCTCATTGCTCGTACCATAGGCATAGCTGCCGCCCAGTCCAAGCAATATCACCCGTGGACCAAGCCGTGGATTATTTCTAAGAAAGTCGTGTTCCGGGGAATCTATTAAAGTAGCAAAATCTCTCATTGTAATAATCACCCCTTTACATTTATGCGTCATAACGCATTGAGACTTACCGAAAAAAAATCCCCACCAAATCTGATGGGGATTCATAAACAATACTACCTGTATCCCACCTGTATAGCAAGTGGCAAACATTTTTCTATTATTTACAGTATAGCAAAATCCATTGAAAATGCAATATGTTTTTCAAAGCAGTAAAACTTCAAACAGGCCAGCGGTTACTGTGCATAGGAACCGGAACACCCCCGCCGCTAACAGGAACAGCCCACACGGCTACTCCTCCCTGCGCTTAGCCAGTTCTCCCCGGATTTCCTTCATCCGCTCACTCTTCACATTCAGGAACAGCAGCCCCAATGCGGAAATCAGCCAAAACGCCAATGGCGCCGCCGGCGTAGCGATACGGAGCACACTGTTTGTAAATTCGGACTGCGCCATGCCCATCGTCTGATCAAAACCGGATACACTCAAAATAACACTGATGGCAAAAGTTCCGATACCGGTTGTCGCCTTCTGTATAAATGTAATCACCGTATTCACTGTGCCCGGGGCGGAAACGCCGCTCTTCCACTCGCCAAAATCCACCGCATCGGGAACCGTGGCGTAAATGCAGGCAAAGGTCATAACTATACCCACCTGCCATGCAATAAACATAAAATAGCCGCCCACATTGCCATCGCTGAGAAGATAGCCCACCAAAAACAGCGCGGCCACGATAACAACAGAAAATCCATAAATCTGTTTTTTGGAAAACCGTTTCATTAAAACCGGAAGCAGTACAATATTCACCACAATGGCAATGCCCACGCCCACAAGCGAAGCCGGAGTCATCAGCGCCGGATTTCCTTTATAATAAATAAAGTAATAAGTCATCAAACCGCCGAACATGGCAATGGCCAGCGTTGTAAATACATGCATGATCGCAACCCCGACAAAGGTCCAGTTGCCCTTGAATACTTTAAAGCTGTCAATAATCGATATTTTCTTTCCTTTATTCAGAGGAACCCGCTCTTTAATCGTTACGCCGCAGAATAAATATAACACAAGTCCAAGAACAGCGCCGATCAACGCGATTCCCGAAAGTGCCTTCGGGCTGTCGGCCACACCGGCGCCAATGGCCAGCATAATGATTGGAACAAAGCTGTTTAAAATATTACTTAAATTGGTTCCCATCTGGCGGAACAGCACCAGCTTATTGCGCTCATCCGGCTTTGAAGAAACCACCGATGTAAACGCATTGTAGGACGTCTGCATAATTGTTGTAAAAACACTTCCAAATAAAAGATAGATCAGATAAGCCCAAACCAGCGCCGCCGTCGTTCCCGACGTCAGGAAGGATGGTTTTGTAAATAAAATCCAGAAGGTCAGGCAGGCCGGAACCGCACAGGCCACATACCACGGCTTATAGGAACCCCATTTGGAATGTGTCCGGTCGCCCAGGGTGCCAAAAAACAGATCCGTACACGCATCGATAAACCGGCAGACGACGGTGATCGCCCCGGCCTTGATCATGGGGATTTCCAGAACCGTTGTCAGAAAAATCAGCAGATAGCCGTTCATAATATTATTTTGCAACTGATAAGCTAACATTCCGGAACCATATCCAAAATATTCCCGCGTTCGTATAGGTACATTGGCCCAATTCTTTTCTTTTGAATTTTTCATAATGCTCTCTCTTTCTTCATAATTTTATTTCTCTGCAACCGCAGAGTTTCCCGACTTTATGAGAATATGGTAACATTACCATGGAGCTGTTGTAAATTCAAAAATACTTTTCCGAATCTTAAACAAATTTTAATCTATAAAATGTTCCTTTGTGTATACTTTTACCATTAAATCAATCGTCCAACCGTTTCATGGATCGCTTTATCATACGTATGGAACGCATAGCCTCCTGCCCCAGTATATCCTCCCGCCCCGAGAAATTTTCCAGAACCTTCAGGCTTTCCGGCAGAGGAAATGCCGACAGACAGAGAAGCATTTTCCATACAAGGATAATATCATCGAAATCAGCCATAGCCAGGATCTGAGCCACATTGGCCTCAGTGGCAAGCTTTGGGTTGTAGAACACCATATAGCCTATGGCATCCAGTACCTCCCGCATTTTCATAAGATCTCCCGACACCAGCACATCTTCCATGACCGGATAAACGGATATATCCATACGCCCCAGTGTCCGGGCAATAATATCTCTCGGCAATGGAAATGATTTTTTAGCCGACACCTTATCGGGCAGTTGCCGGTGCTGGTTTCGGCCAATCTTTCCAAGATACTGCACCATCTTTCGGGCTGTGCACAAATCTCCTTTTTCCAAGGTTTCGCATATAGCAATCCGCGTATACAGACATTTCTCCACCACCAGGCATTCTAGGAGGGCATCCGTGGCCCCACCCATCACCGGGCGCAGGTGGATGGCCGCAGCACTGCGGATATCCGCCTGCGGCGATGTCAGCAGCCTTATATATTCCTCTGCGGGAAGCCCTGCAATCTCAGTAATCACATCCTCCGCAGGAAATCCGCGCATCTTTAAATCATTTTCTGAACTTTTCATCTTTTCGACCTCACAAGCTCGTGTACCACACTTCTTAAAATTATTTCAAAGCTGGCCATATCAGAGCAATATAGTATATAAAATCCGCAATTTACTCGATTCATTTCCCAATACATTCATTGTATAATACAAAGCATAAAAGGTCAACGCGTAACAGTTCCGGTCCAGTAAACTGTTATAGCGCACTTACTGTTCACCTCCAGCCACTCACTACGCTGAGTGGCTGGGAACGGAGCATAAATTTGGCCAATGAGCCGCCAGTGAGCAGTAACCTGGCAACTTAAAACACACGAAAAAACGGAGGTAGGGCGTATGTTAACAGTAGCTATTCTTGGATTGGGTAACAGAGGAATTAATTATGGCAGTATTTTAAAAGGCCATAAGGATGCAAAGGTTGTGGCCATCTGTGACCTGGATGCCGAAAGAGTAAAAATTGCAAAAGAAACCTTTGAATGTGCGGATGTCAAAACATTTGACAGCGCAGACGCGCTTTTTAAAGCCGGTAAGCTGGCGGATGCCATGTTTATCTGCACGCAGGACCGTGATCATTACGGCCACACCATGCAGGCGCTGGACCTGGGTTATCACGTACTCGTAGAAAAACCGATTTCCCCAAATCCCCAGCATTGCCTGGACATCGAGAAAAAAGCCGCAGAGAAGAATCTGAAGGTAATGGTGTGCCATGTCCTCAGATATTCCAAATTTTACAGAAAAATCAAAGAAATTATGGACAGCGGCGTGCTCGGACAGATCGTCACCATCAAGCATTCGGAAAATGTGGCTTACTGGCATTACATCCACAGCTATGTGCGTGGCCTGTGGCGCCGTGAGGATCAAACCTCTCCGATTTTAATGGCAAAATGCTGCCATGACATGGATCTGCTCTACTGGTGGATGGGCTGCCACTGCAAGGCCGTCTCCTCTTACGGCAATCTCGTCTATTTCAAGGAAGAAAATGCGCCGTCCTATGCACCTAAATTCTGCGAGGACTGCCCGGAAAATCTGAGCTGTCCGTATGACGCCAGACTTCAGTACCTTGGGCGTGAGGACCATCCGGAACCCAAATTCCCATGGGGAACCTATCCTGTATCCAATGTGGGAACTGTGGAGCGTTTAAGCGCCGCTCTCCACGAAGGAAACTATGGCCGGTGCGTTTTCCACAGTGACAATAACGTCAATGATTACCAGTTTGTCCAGATGGAATTTGAAAATGGCGTTCACATTCAATTTGCTGTGGAAGCCTTCTCCAACGAAAATTACAGAAAGACTCATATTTTCGGAACTAAAGGCGAGCTTTACAGCAACGACCTGGAGGAAACGATCACGATACAGCTTTTCGGCAAGAAAAAAGAAGTGATCGATATGTCACTGAATGACCAGGCAGCCTACGGCGGCGGCCATGTGGGCGGGGATGCCGGCCTGATCGAGGATGTCGTAGCTTACCTGAGCGGTAAAGACGTGGATGAAGAAAACCTGACACTGATATCCGACACTTATGAAAGCCACTTAATGGTGGCCGCTGCTGAAAAATCACGTAAGAACGGCGGGGTTCTTACACTTGTCCATGAAGGGTAAATACTAGACTTGGGAAAGCGGCACAGCTTACATCGTGCCGCTTTCTCTGGATTTAAGAATATCCCAAATTTGATTAAAATGTTGAATCTGATAATCCGCGTATTTTATGATCCTATCCCTGCTGTCATTCTTCTTTTTATCAAAAAACTCTGTAAATACAGTTTTCATTCCGGATTCTTTTGCTCCTAACAATTCATCTGAACCGCCATCCCCTACAAATAAACAATTCTCAGGAGCGGCACCTAAACGATTCATTGCCAAATTGTAAATTCTGTGATCCGGCTTCATCATTCCCACGTTGCAAGAAAAAACGGCGTCATCAAAATAAGTCGCTAATGTTGAGTCTAACCAATATTTACAATCGATTCGATCCGCATTACTTATTAATCCAAGTTTAAAATTATTCTGCTTTATAATTTTTAAAGTATTGATTATTTCTGAAGAAACATTGTTCAACGCATTTTTCATTCGACATTTGCGAGCCTTCAGAAGATCTCTCTGTTGTTTTACAGTTATTTCAAACGGAATTTTTTCTACAATTCTTTTTATGATTTCATTTTCATCAGTCAATTTTCCTAAAGCTCTTTCATTGTACAATGAATCATTCTCTGCATAAAACTCCCATTCCTCAGTGGTTAAATTTAATATACTGTATTCATTTAATTTTTCATCATAGACAGGCACTGTCAAAGTAAAAAACAGATCAAAGAAAATTGTAGTTATCATCCTAACTCCTTATCTGAATTATGCACTACCTGCATTATTTCCTGCTCATGCTCTTGTATATGATGAAAAACTGTGGCTGCGTCCTTGGCACAACGCAAATCATCAATACTTACAAAATAAGCCACAAATAATATTTCAATGCATTTCATTACACATGGCAGTATATTCTTCTCACACATCAAAAGCTTCTGAGCACTTTCATAACCGCCCACAACGTGTTTCACGATTTGCAACCAGACCTCATCGTGCAAATACAAACCCGATTCCTCCGTCAATAATCCAGTTAAAAAATAACACAGATCAAATATCCTTATATTTCTCTGACTCAGATCAAAATCAATATACCCGGAAAATTTTCCGTCTGAAAACAGGAAATTACCAAAATGGACATCTCTATGAATCAATTGCTTTGGCAGGCAGCCATAACCTGCTTCCAGTACATGCAGAGTTTCCAAATACTCATTTTCAGATATCAGATACCACTGATTCTTAATTAGATTTTCAGGTATCCATCCCTTCATCTCATTTAAAAGACTGTTATCCCAAAAGGATATTTTACTTTCGCATTTTTGAAATGCCACATGAAGCTGTCCGATGACCGCTCCCATTTGCCAGGCTAAATTCAGATCATAAATATTGGTCATGTTGCTGCCCTTTAACTTTCTGGTCATTAAGTAGTACTTTCCATCATCCATTACATACGTCTGCCCGCTTGAAGCAAATACAATCTTCGCAACCGGTAAACCACAATCAAGCAACTGAGATAATATTTTTATATTTCGCTCCAACTGCTCTTTATTGTCATAAATTTTAACCATATATGAATGATCCACTTCCCAAACGGTCGGATACTTTTGGACAAGATATTCTCCTTTTAGATTCCACTTGGGCATTATTACCTTTAATTTTTGTGAGATTACAGTCATCTTCTTTTTCTGACATAATATTATTCTACGAATACTGGGTTCCGATAAATGATATGTCTCCATTAACTGTGTATTTGTCCAGCCTTCTAAATACTTTATATATATGTGTTGATTCCTTTTTTCCAGTTCAATCTTATAATCCGTTTTCTTTAACGCAGCCGTACCATAGCCTTCAGGCTTGGGAATATACAAATAACCTCCGTGAAAATATCCCTGTATCTGCCCAATCAATTCCTTGGGGAGAACAGCTTCTGCACTTTGATACCTCATACTTTTTACTCCTTGTATTTAATTAATTTTAGTATACCACAAGGATAATTCATAGGTATGATTATATATAACTCTGTGTCAAATATAATTTTAAAGCAAATAGCTTATACAGCCGTAACCGTTCCCAACGCCCCTTCATCAACAGCAGACGCCAGATGCTACGCATTTTTTAACGTGGTCCGGCGGTCATCACTGCAATCGGCTCGGCACAGCTCCAAAAATAATTCATGGACCTGGTTATCCGCCTCCAGCTCCGGATGAAATGACAATCCAAGCTGCCGCCCGTAACGTACCGCCACAATCTTTCCATCCATCTCCGCCAGCACCTCTGCCCCAGCTCCGACACGCTCAATATAAGGGGCGCGGATAAAGGTCATGGGTATTTTCCCAATCCCTTTAAACGTCGATTCCGCACGGAAGCTGCCAAGCTGGCGGCCATAGGCATTTCTTTTAACAGTCACAGGCAGTGTGCCAAAATATGTGTGCTCATCATTGCTGATCTGTTCCGCCAGCAGGATCAATCCGGCGCAGGTTGCCAAAACCGGAAGACCGTCCGCGATTCGCATTTTCAAATCATCGAACATCCCCAGCTCCTTTAAAAGCTTCCCCTGAACCGTGCTTTCGCCGCCCGGCAGTACTAGACCATCAAAGGCTTCCTGCAAATCCGTTCTTTTCCTCAACTCCACGCACTCAGCCCCCAGAGCCTCCAGCTTCCTGCGATGTTCGGCAAAAGCTCCCTGAACGGCCAGGACAGCGATCTTCACGTTATTTCCCCCTTTCTGCCATTAAAAGGTTAATTTCCTGTTCATTAATGCCGACCATCGCCTCGCCCAGATCCTCGGATAATTCAGCCAATAGCTTGTAATCGTTAAAATTGGTCACAGCCTTCACGATTGCGGCAGCGCGCTTTCTGGGATTTCCGGATTTAAAAATACCGGAACCTACAAACACGCCTTCGGCGCCAAGCTGCATCATCAGGGCTGCATCCGCCGGTGTCGCCACACCGCCTGCCGCAAAATTCACCACCGGAAGGCGCTTATTCTGGTGTACATACATCACCAGTTCATATGGAACGCACAGACGCTTTGCCTCCTCAAACAGCTCATCCTCACGCATGGAAGCAATTTTAGCAATGGCCTGATTCATGGCGCGCATATGTCTTACCGCCTGAACCACATCGCCGGTACCCGGCTCCCCTTTCGTCCGGATCATAGATGCACCTTCGTTAATCCTGCGAAGTGCCTCGCCCAGATCCCTTGCCCCGCATACGAAGGGCACCTTAAACTGCCTTTTATCAATGTGGTACACATCATCTGCCGGTGAAAGCACCTCGCTCTCATCAATGTAATCGATTTCAATAGCCTCCAGAATCTGCGCCTCCACAAAATGCCCGATCCGACACTTAGCCATAACCGGGATGGATACTGCTTCCTGAATCCCTTTGATCATCTTCGGATCGCTCATACGGGATACCCCTCCCGCTGCACGGATATCTGCAGGTATGCGCTCCAAAGCCATAACGGCACAGGCCCCCGCCTCCTCGGCAATAACAGCCTGCTCCGGCGTGGTGACATCCATGATCACACCGCCTTTAAGCATTTGAGCCAGTTGTTTGTTTAAATCGTACCTTTCCTCATACATCATCCATCAACCTCTTTTTCTTTTCTGTTTCCGGTCCAGTCCTGAAAATAATTTTCCTGGACCGGTTTAGAGCTTATTTTAAGGCAGATGTGGCTCATACGGAAGGGCCAATTTATTCAATATTTACCAGGCCAGATGTGCTATAGCCATTTAGGCAAATGCGCCATACAGTGTTTTCCTTAACCGCAGGGAAGTTCGATTAATTTTTTCAATCAAGTACCCCCAATTCCTTCTCAACATCATCTGCAGAAACCCACCCTTCCTTATCTGCACGATCCTCTGCTTTTTTCAACTTTGATAACAATGTGTACGCTGCATGATAACGATCCAGTTCATCAATCTCTGCCATTGTTAAAATACCGTATTCACTATGCCCATTTCGCGTAAGGTATACCCGATTTGAAGTGTCAACCTGTTTTAGTACTTCTGCGTAATTTTTTAAGTCGGAAATAGGTTTTATATTAGACATAAGTATCAACTCCTTTTCTTATTTTCCATCCTTCTCATAATCTTCTTTTTGACTTACTGCTTTTCTTCCCCATTGATTTTTCTTATCACCCTACAGGGATTTCCAACCGCCACACAATTGTCCGGTATATCCTTTGTAACAACACTTCCCGCACCAATCACGCTTCCCGCGCCGATTTTGACACCGGGAAGAATGATAACGCCCCCGCCGATCCAACAGCCATCACCGATCGTAACAGGAAGCGCATATGTCTGGCAAAAGTGTTTCCCACTTTCAGGCGTCCAATCCGGTGTCAAACGCTGTTCCAACTCTATTGGATGTGTTGCTGTATAAATCTGAACATTAGACGCGATCATCACATTATTTCCGATATTAATTTCATTACAATCAACAAATGTACAATTCATATTTATAGATACATTATTTCCAATAAAAATATTACGTCCATAGTCACATAAAAATGGGGTGCCTACGGAAACATTATTTCCCACACTCCCCAAAAGCTTAGATAAAATATCCTGTTTCTGACGCTTCTCGCTGTACGCCAAGCCATTATAATCTGAAATCAGCCGCCTGGACTGCTCTTTAAATTCCAGAAATACCTGGTCATGGCAATTATATAATTCACCGGCCATACATTTTTCTAATTCAGTCATCAACATACCTTCTTTCTTGAAATTCACCATACTTGAATGATGCAGGGAGCTCCTTGAAAAATATTATAAAAAACATCCTGTTTCCATTCAAGTAACAGGATGTTTCAATCAGATAATTCTTCTTGCCAATGCTTCGATCAGAAAAATCACCGGAACCTGAGAGGTTGCATTAAACCCGCCGTTTACTGTTTCAGACTCCAAACAATAGGATATATTCCAGTCAGATAGTTTAGCGATCGTCGAATTGGGATCATTCGTGATGCTGAGTATGCTGCATCCATGTGTCCTGAATTTCTGAATCGACTCTATAACACCGGTCGTCTCTCCGCTGACAGATAATGCGAGCACACATGTTTTGGGGTATGTCGTCTCCATCAGAGGGTATAATGCATCCTCCATCCCAACCGAAAACTTACCAAAATTTGAAAAATATCTGGCGCCATACCTGGCCAGTGCACCGGAGGAACCCAGGCCGAGAAAAATAACCATTTCTGCCTCCTGGATCATTTTTGCCCCTTCCTGTATTTTCCTCTCAAATGCACAGGTAGTTGTTCCCTGAAAATAATGTAATATTTGTTTTAAATCAATGCCCGGTGCGATATCATCACGTTCTTTTATATATCTATTGAGTCGCTCCTTGAAATCATTATAGCTCTTACAATCTATCTTATTACAAAATCTAATAATCGTAGATGTTGACACATGAACCTCTGCTGCAAGCTCCCGGATGGTCATATACGGGAGCTTTTCTGCGTTAGCGATCATATACTTATAAAGTATCATCTCAGTCTCATTAAACTTTTGAATGATAGCATAGCTGAATAATTGTTGATTTACCATGACGTATATCCCTCCATGTTCTTATGCTATATCCTTTTTGGCTGGAAATCAACAAAAAGTTGTTCTATTTTGTTTTTGTAATGTAGGGCAGGAACACATAATCCTAGTGTCCATACCTGTCAGCGTACCGTTTAAAAAATTTGATTATAACTAGTGCCCCATCCGGCCAGAAACGAAACTGACAGCACTACTTATTTTGCCATCTGCCGCGTTGTCGTCAGTCAGCGGAGGGGCCACTCCGCTTCCTTCCTCCGCCTTGCAGACTGACAAAATATTCAGCACTGTCAGTTTCATTTCTGACCGGATGGAGCACTAGCAGTCTTTTGAAATCCTTGATATAATTATTTGTAGGAAAGTAGGTGATAATATGGCAGAAAAGCCCAAAAGCTTTGAGGAGTTTTACTCAAAACATAAAGATGATGTTTTAGATATTGATATCGTAGCTGATTATTCTGATACCCATGACGGCGACATCGGCGTTTATCTCGGTGATATGTTTTGTCCTGAATGTAGACAGGCAGAATTATCTTTTGTTCATAAAACCTCTAAGCGACGTGCCCATTTAAGGCGAACTAAAAATTCAACACATGAAACGGATTGTTCATACAATTATGAATACGCTTCCAAAAAAACAATTAATCAGTATGTGGATTCATTAAATTATGAAGAAATACAAGATAAGCTTAATTCCATAATGAATATGTTGTGTAGAAATCATACTAAGACAAAAAAGACCAGTAAAAAGGCTGATGATTCTATGCACAAAATAAACAATCCAATGCTTATACACGAACAAATGGAGAATGGAGATGTTTTAAGAGCATTACGGCGCAAAAAACTTAATGGCTGGATTGATGAATCTGATGGTGAAGATTTTTGTGTTCTCTATGGAAAAGTGAGACTTAAAGTTGTAGAAAGAGAAAAAAAAGATGAATCCAAAGATAGTACATATCACTATTACCTACTGTACATATATACGCAAAACAAAAAAGGAGAATGGAAATTTAGAACAAGTCTATATCGTGGAAATATAAGAGATTTGATTGATGAAAATACAATTTATAATATCGTAATGATTGGACATTTGGAGTTTATATTTAAACCATTTACAATTAAACTAGCAAATAAAAATGCTGTTAAATATCGTGAAGCAGGACTTTATGATACATTGAGCACGCAAGGACGCTCTGATTGAAAGTGGCCTGCTGATACCGCCCAGATCTCGCTATCAACGATATGGTCGGCATATTGGCATCCCAGTACCGAAAGAAAATAGATTTGGTACTTGACAAATAAAAATATCAGCATTATACTTGAACACAAGTTCAATATTGAGGTAAAAGCATGGCACAAGTACTAAAAGATGAAATAAAAGAAAATATTTTACAGGCTGCATTGCAGGAATTTTACGATAACGGCTATAAATCCGCAGCTATGCGTAATATAGCACAAAAGGCAAAGATACCAACAGGCCTTATCTATTCGTATTACAAAAATAAAGAAGCGCTTTTTGATGCTGTTCTCCACCCCGTTTTATACGATTGGGAGCGAGTATTGTCTGCTGAAGATGAACAACATATGGGCGATAAAATATATGGGCTTAGTAAAGCTGAAATGGACTGTTTACTAAATCTATTTGAACATCGACGAGAGTTTATTATTTTAATCGATAAGAGCACTGGAACAAAATACGAACATGAAAAAGAACGATTTATTCAAGATATAGAAAATCATCTGAATAAACATCAAAATGATGAAAGTTGGGATTCCGTCTTTGTTCATATTATCGCAAACAATTTTGTAGACGGCTTAATGCAACTAATGTATCACTATAACGGAAAGGACTGGGCAATGATGATACTACATAAATTATCTAAAATGTATTTGTCGGGAATTGGTTTATAAGACCAATTCCTTTTTTTATCGAACAATATTGAACTATCGTTCAATTATAGAAAGGAGTAAATATTATGATGTCGTTACTTGTTCGTGTATTTATTAAAGATAGTAAAAATGTTGCTGCACCAACGGTTAAGCAGGCGTATGCTACCCTATCAAGCTTAGTAGGAATTGCTTTGAATTTACTGCTGTGTATAGCAAAAATCATTATTGGATATTTAAGCAATTCCATTGCAATTTCAGCCGATGGATTTAATAATCTGTCTGACGCCGGCACCTCTTTCTTAACATTTGTAGGATTTAAGTTTGCAAGATACGGTCGCGGCAAAATACATTCATTTGGACATGGAAGAATTGAGTGGATCATGGGTATTTTCACTTCATTAGCTGTATTCCTTATGGGAATAAAGCTCGCTGATACCTCATTTGCTGCTATAAGCAAACCAGAATATCCATTATTAAGCATTCCGGTTATTGTTGTGTTAGTATTATCAATCTTTATTAAAGGTTATATGTATTCTTACAACAGAAAATTTTCAAAGATTGCAGACTCGGAAACATTAAAGGCAACAGCCACAGATTGTATCAGCGACTCTATTGCCACAATTGCAGTTTTAATCTCAACTATTTTATCACATACGACAAATTGGAATATTGATGGATACTGCGGTGTGCTGGTTTCTCTATTTATCATGGCAGCTGGAGTTAAAAGTTTATGGGAAGTGTTCGGACGCATCATGGGAAAATCCACTGATTCCAATGTGATAAATGATATTTTGAATTATATAAAATCATATCCAGTTGTAATAGCTATCCATAATCTTATGCTGCATGATTATGGATTTGGATATTTTATAATATCTATGAAAATAGCTGGATACAAAGAGAATAGCGAACAACTTTATATCGCCTCAAATGAAATATCTGCTTATATATATAATAACTTTCACTGTGATTGTTTTATACAGACTGAGTATCTCATAGATGATGAAGTCCTGGCCAAAGAACTTGTCCATCGAGTAACTCTTGCAGCACAGAAATACAGTAATGAAATCCGTATAAATAATTTTAGGCTTATAAACTGTGGTTCTTTTATCAATATCGTTTTTGATATGCTTTATCCTGCGGTCCTCCAAAAGAAAGAACAAGAAATTTGTACTGCCATTGAAACGGAAATCAAGCAAAAAAATTCAAAATACCATATAACAATCAAGGGTATTATCCGTCGAGAGCGTTTCACTTTCAGACGATAATATAAATAAAAAATTTAGGAGGAGATAAAAATGAACAACAAATCGACACATATTTATTTATTAGAGGAAGCCAGTGTAACTTCCGCATTATTAAAGTTAGGGATACCAACCATGATCGGTATGTTAATCTCAGCTCTATATAATGTCATCGATGCATACTTCGTGGGCGGATTGGGCATAAGTCCGATGGGTGCAGTATCCGTTGTTTTTCCAATCGTACAAATAATTATCGGTTTAGGTATGATGTTTGGAGCAGGCGCTTCCTCATACATATCACGACTGTTGGGAAAAGGTGATATCGAGCAGGCTAATATAACTGCTTCCACCACTCTGTTTTCCAGTATTCTTGTTGGTGGAATTATAATAACTGGTATTTTGATTTTCATTGAACCCTTGCTTACAGCATTAGGTGCTACCGAAACTATTTTACCTTATGCAAAGACCTACGCTCTAATCTATATAACTGGCTCTATCATAAATGTATTTACTGTTACAATGAACAATCTACTTACAGCACAAGGTGCTACAAAGTACACAATGTTTGCAATGCTTACAGGAAGTATTGCGAATGTTATTTTAGACCCCATAATGATTTATGGTCTGGATTTGGGCATTAAGGGCGCGGCAATAGCCACTGTAATTTCTTTATGTATCAATATGGGATTTTATATTTGGTACATTTTAAGCGGAAAAGGAATTTTGAAATTCTCATTGAAAAAAGTCAGATTTTATAAAACAATATATAGAGAAATCTTAAAAATAGGTATTCCTGTACTCCTATTTCAACTTTTAGCAAGTGCTGCTATGGGTGCAATTAACACATCAGCAAAACCTTATGGGGATTATGCAGTAGCCGCTATGGGCGCAGTTACGCGAATTATGACAGTCGTTACTTATGTAGTATTTGGATTTTTAAAAGGATTTCAACCATTTGCAGGTTACAATTATGGCGCAAAGAATTTTGATCGATTGAAAAAATCAATCAAACTCTGTTTCGTCTGGTCTACGATATTTTGTGTAGTTTCTGCAATTATTCTGATATTATTTTCCAAACCGATCGTATCTTTATTTGGAACAGATACACAAATGATTGAATTAGCCGGTAAAGCATTGAAATTAAACGCTTTACTCTTTATTACTTTTGGTTTTCAAATGGTCTACGCGTCACTCTATCTTGCCATTGGAAAAAGTTTAGTTGGTAGTACACTTAGCTTAAGCAGACAAGGTATTTTCTTTTTTCCACTGGTTTTAATACTTCCGCGTTTGTTTGGCTTAACTGGTGTAATATGCATCCAACCGTTGGCAGACACTCTGACAACAATTATTACTATTATTTTTGCAGTAAAGTTGAAATTCAGGAAAGATTATTTATAATACAACCCGTAATGCTAAAAAGCAGAAAAAGCTGTAAAGCCTTACAGCTAAAGGCTTTACAGCGAATTAAATTCAGTTGGCAAAATTATCAAAATATCCCTGCACTAGAATAACCGGTGTTCCCTTGTCTCCGGAACCGCTGGTCAGATCACAGAGAGAACCGATCAGGTCCGTCAATCTACGGGGAGTGGTTCCCTGAGATGCCATATCCCCCACCAGATTATCTTTCTTCTCTTTAATCCTTGAGGAAATTGCCTCTTTCAAGGCTTCTCCCGATAAATCTTTAAAATCATTGTCAGCCAGATATTTCAGCTTCAATTCATTGGGTGTGCCTTCCAGACCATCTGTATTAGCTACGGATACACAGGGGTCCGCCAATTCCCAAATACGGCCAACGGGGTCTTTGAACGCGCCGTCTCCATATACCATAACTTCAACACATTTGCCGGTCCTGTCCAGAATCTTCTTCTGAATATCAAGCACCAGATCCTTACACTCTCTTGGGAATAGCTTTACCGTATCTTCTGTGGACTTATTTGAGCCCAGCAGACCGAACCTTTCATTGCAGCCACTGCCATTTACAGGTGCAGTCATAATATCGTCCAGACCACAGACACATTCTGCGCCTGCGGCTTTCAGAATCCGCTTAGTGCGGAAACGTGTATGAATATCACATGTCAGCACATTTTTCGTATACTTTAATATCTCCCTGGGATTGTTTGCAAATATCACTTCTACCTCTGCTCCAGCCTCGCGGATCAAATCACTGTAATACTGCACATAATCCACCCCAGTAAATGGATGCTTATTTTCACCAAACAATTCACGGTAACGTTCTAATGTCAGCACATCGCTGTAAGGATTAATTCCCGCATCATCCAGTTTATCCAGAGAAACCAATTCATTTCCCACCTCATCACTGGGATAATTAAGCATGAGCACAATCTTCTTGGCGCCCATTGCAATCCCCTTAAGGCAGATTGCAAAACGGTTTCTTGAAAGTATCGGTGAAATCACTCCGATGGTTCCCCCTCCAAGTTTCGCTTTAACATCTTCCGCAATCGCAGAAACTGCAGCATAATTTCCCTGTGCACGTGCTACAATCGATTCTGTTGCTGCAATAACATCACGGTCTCTAAGTGTAAAGCCTTCGCTCTGCGCTGCATCCAGCACACTCTCTACGACGATTTCCGCCAGATTGTCACCCTCTCGGATAATCGGACAGCGGATTCCTCTTGATATCGTTCCTACTTTTCGTTCCATAGTTTTTGTTCTCCTGCTTCCTTAGTATGATTTTCATACGAAACAGGGCTGTTGCGCCCTAATCGCTCATATTTTATTATAATATAAAGTTGTAGATTGTGGAAGACAAAATGTGACATATATTTAGAAAAATGATAAAAAACAGGTTCCGGTTCCGACGGCGAAGATTGAATAATAGCTGGGGAACCGGAATTTTATAAAACAATTCGGGGTAAGCCTGCCAGGGGGCTATTCCCGGCGTTTATATGGATTTCTAATCAAATACTGATAGGTATACTATTCGAACTCGGCAAAGAGATTATATACCTCAAGCATATTTGTTTAAGTTTTATATTTTTTTGCCATTATTTTAACTCAATTACTCAATTTATTCTGCTTTACTGATTTTCTGTTGCCATAATGTTGTCACGAGCATATTATAGCTAAAATTAGATAATCTGCAAACCACTTTTTATGAAACATACGAATCAAAATCTGTATACATAGAATTTATTCAAAAAAAATATGTTCAAATTTTTTGTCTAAAACGATGCAGATAATTAGTGCAAGTTTAGCAGCAGGATTGAATTAACCAGTTTCGATCGAAATAATAGTATTTCTCGAAACACCTACCATTTCAGCCAGTGCTACCTGTGATAATTTTTTTGTGCGAATTTCTTTTAAATGATTTTTTAATATTAGCTTATCATCCATATTTTTCCTCGCCTTATACAGTTGTGGAAAATGAAATCAGATTATAGACGAAGTATCCTGACATAACAGATACCAATATAGTATATAGAATTGCCATCATTAACTCATGATTACGGCAAAGTTTAATATATTTCCCCCAGAAAATCGTCATATTTGTGCTAAAAACAAGTGTCCATCCCCCCAATTTATGCCTTTACCAACTAATATCTGTGTTGCGAAAAAATTGTTGCAAAAATCATCTGAACTAAAACTGCGCTTTTACTGGCTTGTTTTAATACTTCTTGCTCATGTACATCTTTGTTTTTATTTTCCGCTCTATTTTTAGCTAAAATTTCTTCCTTGTTCATAATTGCCCGCTCCAAATAGTTTTGCTAAGTATGCTTTGCATATTTTTATTGCAACAATACCAAGTGTACTTGTCAATATATTTTATTGTCATCTATTTTTAAGCACCTAATGATGCGTTACTACTCGTGATTTATAAAGTGAATATTACACAATATTTCAATAGAATTGAGGGCATAAGAAGAGAATTTACATCCTCATATGTGGATAAAAAATTCTAACTTTTATACTCAAACTGTACTTAAAGTTAAAAAATAAAACCCAAGAATCCATTGTTTATGCTGGTTCTCGGGTTTTTCTGCTTATTCAAACTGTATGTTGACATCTATATGTGGTATCTGATTGATTCGATGATTGGTATATCTATTGTGATTTTTTCTAAATCTCCACCTTGTCCACCAGTTTTGATGAGTTTATGTAGATATTTTAAAAACATTTTAATCATTATGAAATGCTACATCCTTATTAGCATATAACATATCTACCAACATAAAATCCATTTATGAATTCAACTCTGCCTTTTCAAAATATCACTGCCTATTGGGTGGCTTCACTACTTAATCTTATAATTGTAGACACTTCAATATTCTAGGCTTCTGCATTCTAATCAATGAATTCTAAATTCATCTAACAGTACAGCAGCCTTCTCATTTCTTATTTCTGTTAATGATATTAGTATGTCCTCATACGCATTAATTAGCTTCTCATCCTTTTTTATTTCATCACTATAGTGAATAAATGCTTTTAAGACAATCATATCAACTATCACTTGTGAATCATTTATTTCTTTTATAAACTGTTCTTTACTTTTTCTAATAGCCTTTGTAAAGCACGAACCGATAGATATCAGGATTTCTGGTAATAGCTCATCAATATTGAGCAAATATACTGTATATAGAACATCCATCAAATGATTGAAACCATACTTTTTAATCTGCGTATTCAAAAAGCACTTATCTTTAAAACTATATTCTGCCTTAACCTTGTTTACATCCCATCTTGTATATCTTCCTTTGCAAAGGAACAGCCCCTTTTCAAGTGCATTTTTCACAAAACCATCTGGAATGTTATTCACATAAGTTTCAAGGGTTCTTATCTTCTTCTCAATATCAGCTCTTTTCCCTTTCTCCCTAAACCCATCAACATATGCTGATAAAAAGCCACTAAAAATATCTTCATAAAAATCCACTGTCTCTCTAGTAAATACTGAAAAATCAGTTTCTTTAAAGAGAAGATCATAAACTGCTTCTGGGCTTCGACCTACTATGTTCAATTCACTTTGAAAATAAGAAGATACCTTATGCACTTGAAATGTATCTATTATTTCATGAGCACGCATTTCTCTACAAGATTTATGCCATATTTCAATCATACATTGTACAAGCGTCTTAATAACAATGGCAAATCCCTCATCTTGTGTATCCAACCCACAACTAGCAGCATTGCAGAGAAGGGCAATATCATAATTGCTTATATCAAATTCAGAAAGATTAACCTCATTTCCATTGTACAGATAATCCTGAATTATCTCATTCTTCTTACTTTCAAATAAATTTTCATTGTTTTCTTGCATCCATCGATCCACGCCATATAATTTAGGAACCATATTTGGAATGAATTCATACTCAGCATCTTTTCGATTTTCTTTTATATATGCCGCATTGAATTTCTGATGACTCATCTCGTCTTCAGCAAGCATAATAATCGTATAAAATATCCTTCTTGCATAATTCTTATTTTTTGTCAAAAAGTAATTTAATAATACAGTCAATCGACTGATTAAACCTGAATTCTCTTCATTAATAACACTCTCTAACATCATTAATAAAATCCGATGCTTAAGATCGTTATTTATATCTTTATTCAATTGTTCCCACAATGCAATTTCCATATTAACTTCAGTCACATAGGATTGATTTAAAAATAATTTCTCTACACGACTAATCCATTCCGCAACCAGTCTGTTTCTCTGTTCATCCGTAAGATCAGAATTTATCAAAGCTGAAGCAATTAATGCAACAAGTATTGATTCAAACTGCATTTCAATACGAAGGTCATTCTTCATCTTTTCACAAAGGTTATCAATTACTGAAACAATTTGATTAGCATTAGCTTTATTATCTTTAATATCTCTCATCAGATTATTTATTGCTTCATTCAAGCGTAATATTGGTTCATTTGCAGCCTCATAGCTTTTTACAATCTTTTGAGCTTCCCCTTTAATCTGCGGTTCAATCATTATTGTTTTTTCATCTATTTCTGTCACAGCAACGTCTCGGAAATCCATTTTTTGAATCTGCAAATTTTCGCTTGGAGAAGTTTTTTCATCATATATAGAATATAAATAATCTAAGATTATATTACATTTATTTTTTATTCTTTCATCCCCATAAAGATATGAATTAGTAAAATATTGTTGCAAATTATAAACACACTTTTCATCTTTCTCATATCGTCTGTTTATTTCTGGTACTCCCATCGATAGCATTATCTGTTTTTCCAACAGTTCTTTTGTCGGATTATCAATAAATTCGCCACTACGATCAATATCAAAATAGATTAATTCCATGCTGGATACCAATTCCAATGCATATCCCAGCATTTCTTTCTGATAATTCATTCCTATAGCCTCAATAATAGACAGAAGCAATATGTTATTTGCCTTTTCATATATAGTCTTCTTAACATATTCTGCCAAGTTCCTAATATATTCTCTGTCAGAAGAATTTTTCATAGTATTAATTACAGTCTTCTTTATTACAAAAACAATGTCCGTCAAAACTATCGGAAGATTATGCTCCATGATATCTGCCATCCATAACCATCCATTACCCAAATATGCTCTTTTCCTCTTTTCCTCTGGAAAGTATATTTCTATATTTGTTATCTCATCAGGCTTTTTCTCTGCAAATGTCTGTACCGCTTTATTAATAAATGATATTGCCCACTCAAGACCTTTTACAAAGTTGCATCTCATTACATACCAGATAAATGAGTTATTATATACACCATTGTCATTATTGTCACAGTGGTCTGCATTATCCGATAGGCCATACGCTCTTACATTATTGTAATCATATCCATCATACGCAAAATGCTTTCTAGACTCTCTTTGTTCCCATAAGGCTTCTGCTGATTTGCATGCTAATTTCGGTAATTCTATAGCAAATGAAATCGTACACTTTTTTACAATTGTCTCTAGAATTTCTTCTGCAACGCTATCACTTCTACTAACTCCGGAGCAGTACTCGGCTATCATATTTCCAACGAATTCTTTCAACCATTGTTTTGATGCTTCTGCCATTTTTATTACTATTAAAAAGAGCCGTACGATTTCTTCATGATATTTATAAAAAGATTTTTCCTCTTTACCCTTTTCAATTAGTTTATCAATAAATCCTATTATTATTTTGCATGCTTTTTCTTTAATTGCATTAGATTTATAAGAACAATTTGCATAATCATCACATAACTTAACAATTGAATTCTTTTTATTCTCTTGATTTATTTTTCCATCAAAAACTATATTAATTAAGTACTCTCGTGCAGCACCCACTGGTGTTACCTGCATCATTAGTGCTGGCGATTGATTGATCTTTGCCTCAAATGCATATAAATTTGTTATATCTATTAGGTTTCCAATCACTGTTTCATCGAGCAGCTCGTGAAATTCTTCAAAAAACAATCCACAGTATTTTGATTTTACTATCCCGATTTCCGTTTGCTTTTTCCAATTTAAATCAATATCACCATCCATTAACAGTGTATATACAAATTTCTCTCGAGCCGCTTGTACAAACAACTTATTAGATATCCAGATCTGGTATCTCCTATATATACAACGACCAATTTTTTCGATTTCAGCAAAGAAAACGTTATACACTCCATGACATGAATCGAATGCCTTATCAATGTATCGTTCAAAACAAATATCTTCAAAAATATCATATTTCAAACGTATCTTGTTTCCGCTTTCAACAATAATTCCTTCTGAATGCAATGCTTCTAGAATATCACTATCTACAATATCACTGTCTACACCGACAACAAAACCTTTCGCACGCTCAAAAACAATACGTTCTACTGTTTTTCTAACATTACTTTGCAAGACATCATATTTTCTGCACTTGTCTTTTAAGCAGATAATTCTTTCCCATATGAGATTTCTAAAGTTATTCTCATCATTAATGTTTTCTTCTACAAACCCGCCAGATATAATTAGGTTGATATAAAATGGTACAACTAATAAATCCGAATACTTTTTATTCTGTCGTAAGGATGAAATAATGGGATAGTTTTGGGCAATCTTATCTATCTCATCCTTTGATAAATCTGGAATTTCATATGTTTTAATTTTATATTTAGTATTTATTTTCATAAATGCAGAAATATCAGTGCTTCTGCAAGAAATAATTATCCGTACGTTGCTATATTTTTCCGCAAGTCTATATATCTCTTGCAATAATAGGAATGCATTATCCCCGCAATCAGCAATAAATTCTATGGCATCAATAAAAATATATAACAACTTATTGTCTAACCACAGAATTGCATCCTCTAAGTCGCAATCCCACAAATCATTTACTTTTTTCCCTGCAAGCAAATTCTCTGCTCTCGTTACCAATACATATTCTTTTCCCTTTAACAGTTTTTTACATACTACTGATTTACCAGAACCGGCATTTCCCTGTATTGATACTAATCTTTCTCCTTCTGCCTGTATCATTCCAAGCAATTCTGACCTGTCAATTTCATATTCCTCGTTAATAAATTCTTCTATATTTCCAAGTTCTATACCTTTACTTATTTCAACTGCATATAAAAACTTCTTAATATTTTCCTTATGAGGCTGCTCTTCTATTGAATCCAGCTTATCCATAATTTTTGAACAATCTAACGTTAATGTATTGTGTAATGTTCTTTCTCCACTTGACATAAGAGACTTCGTATATTCATTATAAGCAGCGAAAATATCAGTAATAATCTGGGTTATTTGCTTTTTTTCTTCATAATCTATACGCAGTTCTTCGTTATCAAAAAATCCCTGAATGATATCATTAATTTCTTCATTAGAAAAAATATATTCCTTGTATTTATCCCCCATATCTGTTTTAAATCTGTCAAGGCAAGCCTGAACTAATGGATCATCTGAATCCCAGTTATTAATATTTATCTCTTTTTTCTCTAATTTGTCCTTTACTACCTGTAACCAACTTCGTCCTGCTTCTTCAATAGTAACTAGAGAGCTAATCAACCCAACTGCTGCCACTAAATCCATTTACTAATCACCTTCTTCTATATTTTCATTTTTCCATACATTATTCCAATATTTTTCGAACATCTTTTTTCTCCCCCTACAATGCTTCAGTTCATAAACTTCCAATTTCTCATTTTAACAAATAGGAATTTACTTTTTATAATATTTCTGCAAGAACAAACCAAAACCAATTACAATTACAAAACCAATGAATAGCCCTAGCGAGCTACCTAATGCGTAACCGATTGCCAAACCGCAAGCTGAACTCATGTATCACTTACTAAATACCTGTACAAGTGTAACAGATTTATTATCTGTTTCCTTCTTATCTAACTCTTTCATAAATACACACTCCTACAAACAGCGATTTGTTAATTTCATTATACCAAGTCCTTGTACTTTTTTGTAGTATCAAAATATTAAATACGGAGCATTTTCCCACTCCGTCACATTCTCACTGATATATTAACTCTGCAAATATCACTTCCTATGCACAAGCCTTAATATATCTTACCAAGCCACAACATCTGAATTTCAGCTTTTAACTGTTCTGTGACACCTTCCTTAACTTTCACCCTTGATAAGCTGCTTCACCTGTTTTATTTTATTTGCCTTACAATAGCCGCCCAATAATTCATCTATTGTAATATCATAGGCTCCCATATAGCGAAATTCATCTTTACGCTGTTCAAATGCTATAGGCTGTCCTCCTTCAGCCAGATTGTTTTTTATCTGCGCCAATACCCGAATATTTTCCTACTCCGCTACTCGCGCTACCAATAACACGCTTCTTGCCACCGAAAAAAATCTATGGAGCCGATTCCACGGTAAGCGGCTTTGACCCCACTGGCTTTATTCATGTGTCCGATAAGAAGGACGGTGTACCCTGTATGCTCTGCAAGCTGGCTTAATTTCTTTGTCATATCTCTTGCTTCATTTGCCCGGTTCATATCTACGCCGCCAAAATAGCCTTGAATAGGGTCTAAGATAAGCAGCCTCGCCCCGGTAGTATTAATAGCCTTTTCCAACCAGTCGTCATCCATAGTTAAAGATTTTTCCTGGTCATCAATGACAAGAATCCGGCTGCAATCTGCCTTTTCTTCTTTCCTTTTTGATTTGCGTCTTCCGTTTGTATCGTCTGTTGCCAGTGTTTCAACTGACCTCAACCGCTCATGCGGCTATGGGATTGCTCCTTTTCGAGATTCCCACCATTTACAGGAATGTCTTTCTTCGCTCGTCCTCACGGGATCTTGGCGGAAGTCTGTTGGCAGATGATACAGCTCATTTAGCTTCATTAACATTGTTGTTAATGTTGTATCTATATTATACATTCGCTTATATGTTAACATTAAGTATTTGTTTCGCAAAAATGTTAATATTTTTATTTACTATTTTCAGATTATCCATTATAATAAGGATAAAGGCGGTGAATAGAAAATGACAGTAGGCGAAAAAATCAAGTTTATCCGTAACTTCCGGAGCATGACACAAAAAGAGTTAGGTATTGGAATAGGCTTTGATGAAAAAGGAGCCGATAACCGGATAGCCCAATATGAAACGAATTATCGAGTGCCTAAGAAAGATACATTGTTACAAATAGCAAAAGTTTTAGACGTGAATCCATTGAATTTCATTAATGAAGTTTCCGGTTTAGCAGAAGATATTATGCAGACTTTCTTCTGGCTGGATGAAGATAATCCGGGCGCAATCAACCTTTTCCAGCTTGTAAGGAATCCGGGGAAGTGTAACGATTTGAATGATACCGCTGTGCGCTATAATGACAGTGACGACTGGCCTGCTCACCCGCCTGTGGGATTGTGGTTTAATTATGGCGTTGTGGATGATTTTATGCGGGAATGGATGGTTCGGAAAAATGAGTTGAAAGCTGGGAAGATTACCAGAGAGGAATATTTGGAATGGAAATTGAACTGGCCGGAAACTTGTGATGATTATGGAAAATATACTGCTAAGACACAATGCCGTAAAATTGTGAGGGATGAAAATGGAAATTGATTTAAAAATAAGAAATGTTAAAAATATTAAAAAGGCAAATCTATCTCTCCCGTTTGATAAGGGACTTTATGCTATTGTCGGTGAAAATGGCTGTGGGAAAAGCACTCTAATGCTAGCACTTTCATTAATGGTGAAAACTTCTTCTGTTCGGATGCTTGCGCCTAATGACTTAGATACTCAAAGCAATATTTCTATCTCTGTAAACGAAATAACAGATGATTGGAAGTACAAAAATGGGAAATTGACAACAGGAAAATATAAAACAACTCGGGGGCATCACTCAATGGTAGCAAGCACACATATTGAGGGGTTTTATGAGGGAAGTATTTTCTATGGCAGTCGTTTTAACGACTATAATTTAATAGATAATTTTTTGAGTACCCCAGATTTTAGCACATACTTAATTGACGCTGATTCTTTTGTAAAAGAAACTCTTGGTTATATACTTCATAACAACAAAAGTCATTACAAGATTTTAAAGAAGGTTAAAAGCAGAGCAATCGCACATACTTTTCAATTTAGAGGTGTACCCTATTTTATCGAAGAAAATCATCATATAATAAGTCAGTATCGAATGAGTAGTGGTGAAAGTATGCTCATTTCATTGATTGATTTCATTAACAATTTAGTAATTAAAAATTCTTCATCACATTCAAAACTGTTATTTCTTATTGATGAAGTCGAATTAGCCTTACACCCTAGTGCAATAGACAGATTAGTAGAAATATTAAATGATTTGGTAAGTACATCTTCTCATGAATTAATTATTTATTTTTCGACCCATTCTGCTGAATTACTGCATAGAATACAAAGCCGAAATATTTTTTTATTAGAAAATAACAGTGGTGTTTTAGAAGTGACAAATCCGTGTTATCCTAACTACGCTATACGCAATTTATATGTTCCAAACGGATTCGACTTCTTATTATTAGTAGAAGATACTCTTTCTAAAGCACTTGTAGAGAAGGTAATACGGGAAAAAAATCTTGCTCAAAGTAAGCTCTGTTGTGTTCTCCCTTCAGGCGGTTGCGATCAAATGTTACAACTTCACCATGATATGATAACATATAATACATTAGGCGTTGGTAAACATATTATTAGTATTTATGACGGGGATGTAAAAGATAAAATTTCAAAGAAGGATGATTATAAATCTCTTCCAAAATGTTTTCTTCCAATACCTAGCATAGAAAAATATTTAAAGCAAAAGTTATTAGATAATCCTGATTCTGCTTTTATAAAACTAATCGGTGATAAGTATTTTACGCAACGTTCTTTAAAGGACATCATCTTAGATTATAAAAATGACCATAGAACAAAGAAAAGTAATGATAAAGATGGAAAAAACTTTTACAGAATAATATGTTCAAATCTATACAATATTGGAATAGATGAAAGTAGTTTCGTTAAATACCTTTGCGATGATATTTATTCTTATGAAGATTTATCTAAATTTACTTCTACGCTTACTAAGCTTCTTCGATAATTTAGGTATCAAAAAGGTATCACACCACCCACAAAGAGCCGGAAAGTCCGCTGTTTAAGCGGCTTC
This sequence comes from Lachnospiraceae bacterium, assembly GCA_902363555.1. Classification (GTDB taxonomy): domain Bacteria; phylum Bacillota; class Clostridia; order Lachnospirales; family Lachnospiraceae; genus Catenibacillus. The sequence goes on from CABJAM010000007.1 coordinate 488,492, forward strand.
CCGGCTCCCTGTCTACTATTCAAATTCTATCGTAGCCGGCGGCTTCCCCGTACAATCATAAAGCACCCGGTTAACCCCCTTCACCTCATTAACAATCCGGTTCGTCACCTTCTCAATCACTTCCCATGGCAGCCTTGCGGCCTCCGCGGTCATAAAATCCGATGTATTCACAGCCCGGAGCACCACCGCATAATCATAGGTTCTGAAATCACCCATAACGCCCACGGAGCGCATATTCGTCAAAGCTGCAAAATACTGCCCCAGATTCTTATCCGCCCCGGCCTTAGCCACTTCTTCGCGGTAAATATAATCAGCTTCCTGTACAATACGTACCTTTTCCTCCGTAACCTCGCCGATAATACGGATGCCAAGACCAGGGCCAGGGAACGGCTGGCGGAATACAAGATGTTCCGGAATGCCCAGCTCAAGGCCAGCCTTGCGCACTTCGTCTTTAAACAGCATCCTTAGCGGCTCTATAATCTCCTTAAAATCCACAACCGAAGGCAGACCGCCCACGTTGTGGTGGGATTTGATCACAGCCGACTGGCCCAGACCGCTTTCGATCACATCCGGATAGATCGTTCCCTGAACAAGAAAATCCACAGAGCCAATCTTTTTAGCTTCTTCCTCAAATACACGGATAAATTCCGCACCGATGATCTTACGCTTTTCTTCCGGTTCCGTGACCCCTTTTAACTTATCATAGTATCTCTGCTGGGCGTTGACGCGGATAAAATTCAGCTCATAGTGGCCGTTGGGGCCGAAAACAGCTTCCACTTCATCCCCTTCATTTTTACGCAACAGACCGTGATCCACAAAGACACAGGTCAGTTGACGGCCTACGGCCTTGGACAGCAATACGGCCGCCACGGAGGAGTCTACGCCGCCGGATAGAGCGCACAATACCTTGCCACTGCCGATTTTTTCGCGGAGCGCTTTAATCGTGCTGTCCACGAAGGAATCCATCTTCCAGTCGCCTGCACAGCCACATACCTTATATACAAAGTTGGACAACATTTTCATGCCCTCCTTCGTATGCATCACCTCCGGGTGGAATTGTGTGGCGTACAGCTTTCTTTCGGCACAGGACATGGCAGCCACAGGACATACAGGTGTGTATGCGGTAACTTTAAAGCCTTCCGGCGCTTTGGCAATATAATCCGTATGGCTCATCCAGCAAACGGTCTTTTCTGACGCGCCATCGAAAAGAACATCTGTGGTGTCCACAGTGACTTCCGTATGTCCGTATTCGCTGACAGGGGCTGTTTCCACAGTTCCATCCAGGCTATATGCCATTAATTGGGAGCCGTAGCAGATTCCGAGAATGGGGATTCCGAGATTGAAGATTTCCTTATCATAATGTGGCGAAGCCTCATCGTAGACGCTGTTGGGTCCGCCGGTAAAGATAATGCCCTTTGGATTTAATGCTTTTATTTCATCCAGAGACATGGTATATGGTTTGACTTCACAATAAACATTACATTCTCTGACGCGCCGGGCAATCAACTGATTGTACTGGCCGCCAAAGTCCAGAACGATGATCATTTCGTTTTTCACAGATTATTCCTCCATTGAAAATTTACCAAACATGTGATGCCGGCATAAAAAGCCGACATCACACACTCATCTTTATATGAACGAGTTGCTTGCAATTTATTTCTATTCATTTTGTAATCCGCTGAATAGATAATATATTCTACAATAAATCCATAGAGGATGACAATAGTTTTTTTATTTCTTTTTGTCTTTTTCTAAATATTTTTTAATATATGCGCCGGTATAGGACTCGGGAACCTTTGCGACCTCCTCCGGTGTACCCTTTGCGATCACAGTACCGCCCCGGTCTCCGCCGTTAGGTCCGATATCAATAATATAGTCGGCTGTTTTGATCACATCCAGATTGTGCTCGATGACAATAACTGTATTTCCACCTTCCGTGAGACGGTGAAGGATCTCGATCAGCTTATGCACATCGGCAAAATGCAGGCCGGTGGTAGGCTCATCTAATATATAGATCGTCTTTCCGGTGCTTCTCCGGCTCAGCTCTGTGGCCAGCTTCACCCGCTGCGCTTCACCGCCGGAAAGCTGGGTGGACGGCTGACCAAGCTTGATATAGGACAGACCCACGTCATTGAGCGTTTCCATCTTGCGGCGTATGGAAGGTACGTTTTCAAAAAACTCCAGAGCTTCCTCCACAGTCATATCCAGCACGTCATAAATATTCTTCCCTTTATACTTAACCTCCAGCGTCTCCCGGTTATAGCGATTGCCGCGGCAGACCTCACAAGGTACGTAAATATCCGAAAGGAAATGCATCTCGATTTTAATTATACCGTCGCCGGAGCAGGCCTCACAGCGGCCGCCCTTTACATTAAAACTGAAACGGCCCTTTTTGTAGCCCCGCTCTTTGGCATCAGTCGTGGATGCAAACAGATCACGGATCATATCAAACACCCCGGTATAGGTCGCTGGATTGGAGCGCGGTGTCCGTCCGATCGGGGACTGATCAATATCGATCACCTTGTCCAACTGCTCAAGACCTTCGATATCCTTATGCTTTCCGGGCCGGGATGTGCGTGCATGGTTCAGGTCCCGGGCCAGACGTTTATAAAGGATTTCATTGACCAGCGAGCTTTTTCCGGAACCGGATACACCGGTGACACAGGTAAAGACACCGATCGGGAACTTAACATCGATATTTTTAAGGTTATTTTCTCTGGCTCCACGGACCGTCAGCCAGCCCATGGGCTTGCGCCGTGTTTCGGGTACAGGGATACGGATACGGCCGCTTAAGTAGGCGCCGGTGATAGAATCTTTATTCGCCATGATCTCCTGAGCATTCCCCTGAGCAATGACATATCCACCGTGCTCGCCAGCCCCCGGTCCGATATCCACAATATGGTCAGCCTCCATCATCGTATCCTCGTCGTGCTCCACAACGATCAGTGTATTTCCCAGATCCCGGAGGTTTTTCAATGTTTTGAGCAGCTTATCGTTATCCTTCTGATGAAGGCCGATGCTGGGCTCATCCAGAATATAGGCCACACCCACAAGTCCGGAGCCAATCTGGGTCGCCAGACGGATACGCTGTGCTTCACCGCCGGATAAAGAGGCCGTAGCTCTGGACAGCATAAGATAATCCAGCCCCACATCAATAAGAAAGCCCACTCTGGCCCGAATCTCCTTAATGATCTGGTCGCCGATCAGATACTGCTGCTCGGTCAGGTCCATATGCTCAACAAAATTTGCCAGCTCCAGCATGGACATATCTGTAATTTCAGAAATATTTTTATCGCTCACAGTGACAGCCAGCGACTCTTTTTTAAGACGACGGCCGCCGCACTCATTACACGGAGTAATGGTCATAAAGTTCTCATATTCCTGCTTCATCATCTCCGAGCTTGTCTCGCGGTAACGCCGTTCCATGTTTTTAATGAGCCCGTCAAAAGCCACGTCATATATCCCCTGGCCTCTCTGACCGCGGTAATGTACCTTCACTTCATGGCCGTTCGTTCCGTAAATCAGAATATTCTGTATATTTTCAGGATAGTCCTGGAAAGGCGTGGTCAGCTCAAAGTTATATTCTTTGGCCAATGCGACTAAAATGGCATGGGTAAAGCTACTGCTTTCCGTAGCCGACTGCCAGCCCATGGCCGCGATGGCTCCCTCGGCAATGCTCAGCGACCGGTCCGGAATCATCAGATCCATATCAAATTCCATACGGTAGCCCAGCCCCAAACAGACCGGACAGGCTCCGAATGGGTTATTAAAGGAGAATACCCTAGGCTCGATTTCATCCAGGCTGATGCCACAGTCCGGACATGAAAAGCTCTGACTGAACGTCATCGCCTCACCGCCGATCACATCCACAACAACCAGACCCTCGGCCAGCTTCAGCGCAGTTTCCAGGGAATCGGTCAGACGCTTTTCAATCCCTTCACGATTTGCCAGACGGTCGATGACGATTTCAATGTTATGCTTTTTATTTTTATCCAGCTTGATTTCTTCCGATAACTCATATAAATTACCGTCCACCATGACACGGACATAGCCGCTGCGCTTAGCATTTTCAAACAGCTTTACGTGCTGGCCCTTGCGTCCGCGGACAACCGGAGCGAGAACCTGAAACTTGGTCTGCGGCGGCAAAGACATGACGGCATCCACCATCTGGTCAACCGTCTGCTTTTTGATCTCCTTGCCACACTTGGGGCAATGGGGGATACCGATTCGGGCATAGAGCAGACGCAGATAATCGTAAATCTCGGTGACTGTTCCTACGGTGGAACGGGGGTTACGGTTCGTGGACTTCTGGTCAATGGAAATCGCCGGGGATAAGCCGCTGATGCTTTCCACATTGGGCTTCTCCATCTGTCCGAGGAACTGGCGGGCATAGGACGATAAGGATTCCATATATCTGCGCTGTCCTTCGGCATATATCGTATCAAAAGCCAGAGATGACTTACCGGAGCCCGATAATCCGGTCAGCACCACCAGCTCATTTCTGGGGATTTGCAAATCGATGCCTTTGAGATTATGCTCCCGGGCACCTTTAATTGTTATATATTCTTTTACAAGATCTTTAGCCATAATCATTCCTCTTTCGCTGTAAATATGTTACGGTCCGCCAAAGCGTGTTTTATAATTCATTCCGGCATATAACGTAAATGCCGTAACAGTTCAAAGGCACCGAACTGCTTCAAATAACCTTCTCGGATTGTGTATAAACAGTATAGCACAGCCGCAAGGCAAAATCAAACATTTGTTCGCTTTTGTTTTATTAGTTTTTCTCATAAGTAAATGCTTACTTTACCCATCCTAAAGAAAATCATTCACCAGCGCCCACTTCCGCGCGCTTTACTTTTGGATATCTCCTATTATAATAGTATGATTTTCATATTGCAATATCAAGATAAAGGAAAATTATAATAAAAACTTGCTCAGAGGACTATGGACATCGATCTTACGCTGTCCGTATTCCGATAGAAATCGTTATAAAATATGATATATTATAGAAATTAAATACCCTGTAAAAAAATATAAAAAAGGTGTATACGAAAACAGTTCCGGTCGTACTTCAACCGGAACTGTATGTCCATACATAAGAAATGCTGCCGCCGAGCCCATACGCTACTCAGCGATGGCCGCAGCATCCACCATTCCCATGTCCTTCTCCATGATGACCACAGCCGCCACCATCATGTCTCTCTCCATGATGGCCACAACCACCGCCCTCATGCCCATTCCCATGATGGCCGCAGCCGCCTTCATGGTGGTGACCATGATGATCACATTCCGTATTGGGATCGTAATTCAGATTTCCGGCCAAAAAGGATTCCACCTGGGCATCGGCATCACCGGCAGCCCCGGCGTAAAGCTCGATCCCCATCTCAGCCAGGGCGTTTCTGGCGCCGCCGCCAATACCGCCGCAGATCAATGTCGTCACTTCCAGAGTCTTGAGAAAGCCGGCCAGCGCGCCGTGGCCGCTGCCATTGGTATCCACAACCTGGCTGGATACAGCCTTTCCGTCCTCTACGGTGTAAATTTTAAACTGCTGTGTATGACCAAAATGCTGAAATACCTGTCCATTTTCATAAGTTACTGCTATTTTCATATTTATTTCTCCTTTCATTGATTGCCCGCTGATGTCACCAGATCGATGGCCAGTCTGCGGTGAAATCTCATAATTACCGCCGCGGATCGTCAGCCGCGTTCCTTCCACCAAATATCTGGCAAGCTTCCTGCGGGCGTCTGTGTAAAGGGCCTGAACTGTTGCCCGGCCCACGTCCATCTGCGAAGCCGCCGCTTCCTGGGTAAGTCCGAGATAATCGATTAGCCGGATAGTTTCATATTCCTCCACGCACATGATGATCTCCATAGCGCCGCCGCTTTGGCAGCCGGTTCCAGAAGCAAACTGCTGGCATACCGGCATACGGCATACTCTTTTACATTTATTCGGCCGTGGCATGTTCTACCTCCCTCTTATAGTTATTGGCATTTGCTAATAATAAATATAAGCCTGATTTTTATTTTTGTCAAGCACTAATTATTAACATATGTCAAAAATAAAGAATTGTCTTGGCCTTTTCTGTATATTTATGGTACAATGGCCACAAGGTGGTCTTTGTACCTGCGCAGGCCGGTTTTTGCTCCCGCCGCAAAAAGCCGGGTGCTGTCATCCGCCGGAGGCTGCCGCAGCCGCTTGGGCTGTGGTACAATGACCACAGGATTATTAGAAACGGGGAAATGTCATGCCATCACTTGGAAATCAGGAATATATACGGGATATGAACAGCCGGCTGGTGCTTCAGCAAATTATAAATAAAGAACCGATTTCAAGAGCCGATCTGGCCAAAACACTGGGTCTTACCAAAGCCACCATCTCATCCATCGTCCAGTCATTTATCGATGACGCCTATGTGATCGAGGTGGGCAGTCTGGACACGACCAAGGGGCGCAAGCCCATACTGCTCCGATTTAATGCAGACTGCGCGTCCACTCTGGCCGTCGATTTAAGCGTGGATAATATTACCATCCTCATTTCCAACCTCCGCGGTGAAAAATGTCAGATTTTCCAGCACCCCAATAAAGCTATGGAAACTCCGGAATCACAGCTCTGCCGCTACATTGAGGAAGCCATGGAGCATTGTCCGCAGACACACTATGGCGTCATCGGCATCGCTGTGGGTATCCATGGAATCGTGCATGATAATGAGATCATGTTTACGCCCTACTATCAGCTCTCCTCTCTCAACCTGCGGCAGTATCTGGAGGAATATTTTAACATACCGGTCTATGTGGAAAATGAAGCCAATTTGTCGGCCATCGGCGAAAAAACCTATTATTATAATTACCCAAGCCTGATCAATATCAGCGTCCATTCCGGTGTGGGCATGGGTATTATTCTGGACCATCGCCTGTATACCGGGCTTAACGGCTACGCCGGAGAATTTGGCCACACCATTATTGAGCCGGACGGAAAACCCTGCCCATGTGGAAATCATGGCTGCTTTGAACAATATGCCTCCGAGCGGGCGATCCTGGCGCTTTACCGTCAGCGCAGCAACCGGCCCATGGCGACCACCGAGCAGCTCTGTGAGGCCTATTTAAAAAACGAGCCGGAGGCCATTCACTGCATCGACACTTTTGTCAAATACATGGCCATAGGGCTGAATAATATTTTAAATATTTTCAATCCTGATATTGTGGTCATCAACAGTGTTTTTACAATGAATATCCCGAATCTGATTCCACAGGTATGCTCCCGACTGTACAATTCTTTAAGCCGGAGCTGCACATTTGTGCCCTCGATCCTCCAGGATATGTCCATTTTACTGGGCGGCTCCTGTGTTTGTATGAAAAACTTCCTGAAAGTTCAAAATGTTGAATTTAAACCCCTTGAAAAGCAATAGCATATGAGGTAGAATAAAAGCAAGAACAAATGTTCTTGCTTTTATAATTGACTATACACCCGCGAAATTCGCATTTCCCACATACAACCATTTTGCTGCCGTGGGCAGCAGACAGCCAGGAGGAATATTATGGATCATTTTGAATTAGTATCAGAATACAAGCCCACCGGCGACCAGCCCCAGGCCATAGAACAGCTTGTGCGTGGGTTTAAGGAGGGAAATCAGTTTGAAACGCTGTTAGGTGTTACCGGCTCAGGTAAGACCTTTACCATGGCGAACGTCATCCAGCAGCTTAACAAGCCGACACTCATCCTCGCCCACAACAAAACGCTGGCCGCTCAGCTCTACGGTGAATTTAAGGAGTTTTTTCCAAATAATGCCGTGGAATATTTTGTCTCCTACTACGATTATTATCAGCCGGAGGCCTATGTACCATCCTCGGACACCTATATTGAAAAGGATTCCGCCATCAACGAGGAGATCGATAAGCTGCGCCATTCGGCCACAGCCGCATTGTCCGAGCGCAGGGATGTGATCATCGTCTCCTCTGTATCGTGCATTTACGGTCTTGGTAGTCCGGTGGACTATCAGAGCATGGTCATTTCCCTGCGCCCAGGCATGATCAAGGACAGGGATGAAACGATCCGAAAGCTCATCGACATCCAGTACACCCGAAACGATATGGATTTCAAGCGGGGAAGCTTCCGCGTCCGCGGCGACGTCCTGGAGATTTTCCCGGCAGCCGCCACAGATACGGCCATCCGCGTGGAATTTTTCGGAGATGAGGTGGACCGGATCGGTGAATTTGACCCGCTCACCGGGGAGGTGAAGTCCTACCTGATGCACACCGCCATCTTTCCTGCCTCCCACTACGTCGTTCCGCCGGAACAGATGGAGCGGGCCATCATCGATATCGAGGCCGAACTCAAGGAGCGGGTCCGCTACTTTAAAAGTGAGGACAAGCTGCTGGAAGCCCAGAGAATTTCTGAGCGAACCAACTTTGATATCGAGATGATGCGGGAAACCGGCTTCTGCTCCGGTATTGAAAACTATTCGATGCATATGGCCGGACTCAAGCCGGGGGACCCGCCCTATACGCTGATAGATTATTTTCCGGATGACTTCCTTATGATCGTGGATGAGTCCCATATCACCATTCCCCAGGTGCGGGGCATGTATGCCGGCGACCAGTCGCGGAAAACGACGCTGGTGGAATACGGCTTCCGCCTTCCGTCGGCCAAGGATAACCGTCCGTTAAGCTTTAGTGAGTTTGAGACAAAGATCGACCAGATGCTTTTCGTATCCGCCACACCGAACGTCTATGAGAAGGAACACGAGCTGCTCCGCGCTGAGCAGATTATCCGTCCGACCGGTCTGTTAGACCCTGAGATCACCGTGCGCCCGGTGGAGGGCCAGATCGACGACCTGGTTTCTGAGGTAAATAAAGAGACGGCCCAGGGCCATAAGGTGCTGATCACCACATTGACCAAGCGTATGGCCGAGGATTTAACCGATTATATGAAGGATCTGGGCATCCGCGTCAAATATCTCCATTCCGATATCGATACACTGGAACGGACGGAGATTGTGCGGGATCTCCGTATGAACGTTTTTGATGTTCTCGTGGGAATCAACCTGCTCCGTGAAGGTCTGGATATTCCGGAGATCACTCTTGTTGCCATTCTGGACGCCGACAAGGAAGGCTTCCTCCGTTCTGAGACGTCCCTGATCCAGACAGTGGGCCGCGCCGCCCGTAATACCGACGGGCACGTGATCATGTACGCGGATTCCATCACTGATTCCATGGACCGGGCCATCAGTGAAACAAACCGACGCCGGGCCATCCAGCAGAAATATAACGAGGAACACGGCATCACGCCTCAGACGATCCGCAAGGCAGTCCGCGACCTGATCAGCATTTCCAAGGCTGCCGAGAAACAGGAAAAGGATCTGGCTAAGGATATGGAATCCATGACTAAAAAGGAACTCCTGGCCCTGGTTTCCAAGCTTACAAAGAAGATGCACACGGCTGCTGCCGACCTGAACTTCGAGGTGGCCGCTCAACTGCGTGATGAGATGATCGAGGTAAAGAAATACCTCCATGATTTTGATAAATAAATCCCTGGTGCTCCATCCGGCCAGTAACCACACGAGCAGCCCTATACTAAACGCACAAAGGCCGCAGGGATTGCAGCTTTCCGGGGCAGGGCCCAACACCCTGTTCCCGCTAAAATCTGCAATCCCTGCGGCCTAAAACATACCGGCTTTCTCGCCAATCGAATACGATTTTCCCTATTCTGCCGTCAGCATTTTCTCCATCTGCTGCATTGCGGCATCCAACTGATTATCCCCTTCCGCTTCACGATCATATTCCACCTCGATATCCGGCGTCACACCCGTTCCGTGGATACATACGCCATTGGGCGTATAGTACTTGGACTGGGTCACCTTTACAGCGGAACCGTCATCCAATGGCAGGATCACCTGGACAATACCCTTTCCAAACGTCGTCGTTCCCATAACCGTGGCCCATTTGTAATCCTGCAGGGCAGCCGTAAATATCTCCGCCGCGCTGGCGCTGTTGCCATTGGTCAAAACGATCATGGGCATTTCCAGAACATGCTCCGCATCGGAGGTTTGCTCCTCACGGTTGCCATTTTTATCCATCGTATATACGAGCAGTCCTTCCGGTAAAAGCTGGTCAAGCATACTGCAGACACTGGTCAGAAGGCCGCCCGGATTATCGCGGACATCGAAAATCAGTCCTTTAGCACCCTGATTTTTAAGTTCGCTGATGGCTGTGTTAAACTGCTCCACAGTCACCTCGTCAAACTCTGTAATATGGATATAGCCGATGCCATCGGCCTTCATCTCATAAGTCACCGTAGGATTCTGCACGATCCGCCGCTCCACGGTCATATCCAGATATTCTCCGGTGGCAGGACGGTACACGGTCAGATTCACCGTCGTTCCTTCCTCACCCTTGATTCTGGCAACGACCTGATTGATGTCCTCACCGGTGACCTCCTCACCTTCCACTTCATAGAGGATATCTTCCTTGCGTATACCGGCTTCATACCCTGGTCCGTTTTCAAATGGATTAACAACCGTGATGATTCCTGTGTTCATATTTTGAGAAACGCTGACGCCGATACCGGAATATTCGCCGGAGGAGGATTCCATCAGGTCCGCGTACTCCTCGGCGCTGTAATAGGTCGAATACTTCTCACCCAGGCCGTTCACATAGCCGGTGTACATGCTCTCAAGCATTTTTTCCTCGTCGATCTCCGTGTCATTGAGGTAGTAGGCATTGATCACTTTATCAATTTTTTTCAGTTTTTCCTCAATCTCTTTGGAATATTTAGAAGCATTCGCCGTACCGTCACTTTGGGAGGACGACTGCCCATTGGAATTATTTGCCGTTGTATTTTCACTGTTTTGAGCCTGCCGGTTTGAAGGCAGCATCCACCAGCCGCTGCAGCCGGCAAATAAGAAAACACAATTGACCAGCAGCGAAACTGCCAGAATAATATACAAGCTTCTTTTTTTACCCATGTCTAGCCCCATCTTTCTTAATCTGTTTTATATATGTTACCACAATCATCCAGCGATTAAAACCCGATTCACGATATTTTCACAAAAAAAGCTCCGGCCAGCGCAGTTAGCGCCGAAACCGGAACTTTTAGCATTTGTAAAATCAGACACGCACATGCTTGCGTAATGTAATATAACTTCCGATGAAACCGATACCAAGCCCGATGCCCAGCGACACCGGAAGCAGTATGCGGAAAATATCGTTCACCGGCACGAAGGTCAGCAGGTTTTGAACGATAGGGAACTGCTCGGTAATAAAGTCCACGATCTCCACATAGACAAACCGGAGAATCCCTACGGGGATCGCGGAGCCCACCAGACCGATGACAATACCTTCCACAAGGAACGGTCCGCGGACAAATATATCCGTGGCTCCGATATATTTCATAATGGCGATTTCTTCCTTACGCACCGTAATACCGATCATAACCGTATTGCTGATAAGGAATATGGCAACCAGTACAAGAATGGCTATAATACCAAGAGATACGTACCCCACCAGGCGGCTGATGCTCGTAAAGCTCTCTGCAAGAGAATCCAGGGAATTGACATGATCCACATCCTCGATGGATTCCAGGTAGGTCGTCAGCTCCGTCTGCTTGGATACATCCTTTAGCTTAACCTCAAGATTGGCCGATCCGGCCAATGGGTTATCCTCGTCCAGATTGGTAAGAATACCTTCGTTGCCATCCGGAAAATATTTCGGTTTAAATTCTTCCCAGGCTTCCTCCTCAGAAACATAGCGGACCGACTCCACTTCATCCCTGAGCTCTACGACCTTTTGGATTTCCAGAATACGATCCTCCGTCACGCCATCCTTAAAAAATACCGTGACGCTCACCGTCGTTTCAAGCGTTTTCATCATACCCTGAAAATTCACGAGCAGACAGTAAAAAATGCCGAACAGGAAAAGACAGGATGTGATCGTACCAATGGACGCCAGTGAAAATGTGTGATTTCTGAAAATATTTTTTAAGCCCTGCTTAATGCTGAAAAAAAAGTTACTTATCCTCATAATATCCACCTTTTTGTTCATCACTGACGACAACGCCATTACTCAGTGTGATGACTCTTTTTTGCATATTTTCCACAATATCCTTATTGTGAGTGACAACGATCACCGTTGTGCCCCGGAGGTTGATTTCCTCCAAAAGCTTCATAATCTCCCAGGCATTTTTCGGGTCCAGATTACCTGTGGGCTCATCGGCCAGAAGGACCGGGGGATTATTGGCCAGCGCTCTGGCCAGGGCCACACGCTGCTGCTCACCACCGGAAAGCTCATTGGGATACGCCTTTTCCTTATCGGACAATCCGACAAGGCCCAGAAGCTGAGGTACGCTGTTTTTAATGTATTTCGATGACTTTCCCACAACGCGCTGTGCAAACGCAATGTTTTCGTAAACGTTGCGATCCTTCAGCAGCCGGAAGTCCTGGAATACGACGCCAATACCTCTGCGCATCCGCGGTATACGGCGGCGGCGCATCCGGCCGATATTCTGGTTATTCATGTAAATCGTACCCGATGTCGGCTCAAGCTCTTTTAATAACAGTTTAAATAATGTCGTCTTTCCGGAACCACTGCTGCCCACGACAAAGACAAATTCGCCTTTATTAATTCTCATGCTTACGCCATTGAGCGCAGAAACGCCGGTGGAGTAAGTCTTATAGACATTGTCCAAAGCAATCATGGTGTTCCTCCTTAAATGTGTTCACCAAAGCCATCAGGCCCCGGTTTTAGTATTCAAAAGTTTCCATATACTTCATGTATTTGACAACCATCAGAGCGATCTTAAATGTGATGGCGTCCTCAAAAACACGCAGGTCCAGCCCGGTGCTTTTTTGCAGTTTATCCAGACGGTAAACAAGTGTATTTCTGTGAATATAAAGCTGACGGCTCGTCTCCGATACGTTTAAGCTGTTCTCAAAAAACTTGTTGATCGTCGTCAGGGTTTCCTCATCGAAATCGTCCGGAGACTTTCCATCGAAGATTTCTTTAATGAACATCTTGCATAACGGGATGGGAAGCTGATAGATCAGGCGGCCGATTCCCAGATTACTGTAAGCCACAACATTGCGCTCATTGTAAAAAATCTTACCTACGTCCAGAGCCATCTTAGCCTCCTTGTAGGAACGGGAAACATCCTTGATCTCATTAACAATCGTTCCAAGGGCAACGCGCACCTTGGGCAGATTTTCCGCAGCCAGGATATCCTTAAGCCCCTTGGCCGACTTACACAGGTCGTCATAGCTTTCCGACGGTGCGACTTCCTTGACAAGAATCACGCACTTTTCATCCACAGCCGTGATGAAATCCTTCGTTTTGCTGGAATAGATGGAGCGCACAGTCTCCAGTGCATTAACCTCACGGTCGCTGTTTGTTTCAATGATAAATACAATACGGCGCACATCTGTCTCGATATGAAGCTTTTTGGAGCGGTTGTAAATGTCCACCAGTAACAGGTTATCCAATAAAAGATTTTTAATGAAATTATCTTTATCGAATCTTTCCTTGTAGGCGACCAGCAGATTTTGTGTCTGGAAGGAAGCGATCTTGCCAACCATATAGACATCGTCGCTGTCACCCTTGGCCAGAATTACAAATTCCAGTTGATGTTCGTCAAACACTTTGAAAAACTGGAAGCCCTGCAATACCTGAGAGTCTGCCGGCGAATTAACAAAATCAAGAACAGCGCCCTCGTAGTCGTCGGCATGTTCAAAGGTTGATGCCAGCGTCTTGCCCTCCGTATCCATGACACATAGATCCACGCGTGTGATCGACTTTAAGCCTTCCATTGTGTTTTGAAGTATCTGATTTGATATCATAGTTTTTTTCTCCCCTATTCATAAATTCTCGCACAGGCCGGCATACCAAAGAAAACCTACTGGACTTTGCCCGTCTTGTGCGGTTTTAACACCTTGCAGACCACTGCAAAGCATTTATTTTTTGCCATGACCCATAAGCCTAATTATATCTTAATGCAAAAACGACAAAAAATAAAGAGGAAAATGTATTTTTTTTCATATAAGAGCCGAATATTTTACATTTCTGTTACATTTTAATTGCATTTCTATGATTTGTCAATATGTAATTCTTGATTTTGTCTAATTTCTTCCAGTTAAACTTGTCTAATCTGCCTATTTCAGGAAAAAGCAAGGTAAAATTAAAAATAATGGCTGTGAAAAAATTTGTCTGTTCAGACGGCGTACAGTCTGGTACAATAAAAAACAGTATGCGGCCAAAGGACAGGCGCTAAGTGCTCGTAGCTATAAAAGACAGTAAGCGGCCAAAAGAAAGGCGCTAAGTGCTCATCGCTATAAAAAACAGTATGCGGCCAAAGGACGCGCTAAGTGCTCATCGCACAAAAATTCAAATTTTAAGGAGATGTGTGTTATGTCAACCTCTCATATTCATAAAAAAACAGTATTTATTACCGGCTCCGGACGGGGCATCGGCCGCGCGGCGGCTCTGTATTTCGCAGGCGCGGCCCCCAAGATGTGGAACATCGTTATCAACAGCCGCAGCCGTCGTGAAGAGCTTTTAAAAACCGAAGCGGATATAAAGGCGCTGGGCGCGGACTGTCTGGCCCTCTCCGGCGATGTGGGCAGCTTTGAGAACGTCCGTTCCATGTTCGCACAGATCAACGAACGGTTCGGCCCGGTGGACGTCCTTGTAAATAATGCCGGCATTGCCCATCTTGGCCTTTTTAGTGAGATGAGCTCTGAGCAGTGGGATTTGATCCTGAACACCAATCTGACCTCCGTGTTCAACTGCTGCCGTCACGCCATTCCTCATATGGTCCGGCAAAAATCCGGAAAGATCATTAACATATCCTCTGTCTGGGGAAATGTAGGCGCATCCTGCGAAGTCGCCTATTCCGCCGCCAAGGGCGGTATGAACGCGCTGACCCGGGCATTGGCCAAGGAACTGGCCCCCAGTAATATCCAGGTCAATGCCATCGCCTGCGGGGCCATCGACACAGAAATGAACCAATGCCTCAGCGCTGAGGACCGTCAGGCACTGATTGATGAGATCCCCGCCTGCCGCATGGGTACGCCCCGGGAGGTAGCCGAACTGATCTATGACCTGGCCACCGGGCACAGCTATCTCACCGGGCAGATCATCACACTGGACGGGGCGTGGATATAGCGCGCAATGAGTGCTTGATATCCGCGTCAGAAGCGCCTCCCTCCGGAGCTCACACAGCCCTATTCATTTTTCGTCCTGGATGTGCAGTCCGCCCTCATCCAGCCTGTATATTTTATCACATACCTCGCAAATATACTTCCTATCGTGGGATACGCTGATAATGGCCCCGGGATAATCCGCCAGCAATTGCCGTATGACCGGTCCGGACAGCGGCGAAAAATTGCGTGTCGGCTCATCCAGAACGAGAACATTACAGCCGTCCAAAATCATTTTCGCAAAAAACAGCTTTGCCTTCTGGCCGCCGGACAGAGCCCCGGCCGGATGGCTCATTTCCTCCGGTGTATATTTAAGGCTGCCTAAAAAGGTGCGCACTCTGCTGATATCCGCCTTATCCCCCACCCGTGCCAGAAAATCCACCGGTGTGGCCAAAAGATCCAGACTTTCCTCGTAATTCTGGGGCATATAGGCGGCTTTAATACCGCCCTGATTTTGAAGCTCCCCGGCGATCATCCGCAAAAACGTTGTTTTCCCCACACCATTTTTTCCAATAATACAAACTTTTTCCGGCCCTGTAACAGAAAGAGCGATGTCCGAAGGAAAATCCCGGCCCATAGCATCGGACATTCTTCGGGCGGATATACATGTATCCAATACCTTTTTTCCATTTGGAAAATCCACACCCACCGGCCACTTTAAGGCAATCGCATCCTCTGTATCAGGAAATTCGGTCATTGTCTCAAATCCCCGGTCAAAACGCCGTTCCATTGCTTTCACCGCATGCATTTTCTTTTTAAGAAGCTGGCCGCCATGGGGATTTTGCCGGCTGATCGTGGCCTGCTGATGCTCTACCTTTTGCTGGATGCGCATAAAGCGCTCCTGCTGCCGGGCGTATTCCTCCCGCTCCTTTTTAGCAACCTGGGATTGATGGTCCATATTGGCCAGCCGCCGGTCCACATACTCCCGGTATGGAATGCGTGCAACCGTGGCCCGGGGCAATGTTTTCCTGCGCAGTTGTTCAAAGTGCAGGATGACATTGGCTGTGCGCTCGATCAGGGTTTCATCGTGGGATACAAACAGCACCGGCATTTTGCATGTATTGATAAAATTCTCCAGCCATTCCAGCGTCTCAATATCCAGGTCATTGGATGGTTCGTCCAGTAAAAGGACATCCGGCTGCTCCATCAGTATGCGCGCCAGTTGCATTTTCACCGCCTCGCCGCCGGACAGGGAGGCCACCGGCTGCTCCGAGTAAAACAGCTCTACCGGCAGGCCAAGACGCGCTCCGATCCGGGCCAGCTCCCCCCAGTCACAATCATAAAACAGAGGGCTTTCCTGAAAAAACTGCGCCACACTCATGGCTTTATGGGCCGGCGAAAGCTCCTGATACAAATAGCCCATTTTCATGCGATCCCTCAAAATCTCACCACTATATTCCACATAGTCCGCCACCAGCTCCGGATTAAAAAGGAGCTTTAAAAACGTGGATTTGCCATTGCCCTCCTCACCGATCACTACGGCCTTATCTCCGGGGCCCAGAGCCCATGTAAAATCCCGCAAAATCATACGCAGATCCTTGCGATGCGTAATCGTTAAATTCTTTACCTGTAACATATTCATTCCTCATTTCTTCGTGCACCCGCCTACGCTCCGCTTCGGCGGGTCGCGGCAGTCGCCAAGCTGGTGAGCAAGCTCCCCAGTTTGGCTCGTTGCTTCGCGCAAAAAAATCTGTCTCCGCTAACGGAAACAGATTTTGTCGTCAAATATATTACAGGCGCCTGCAAGTATCCGGCATAAAACAGCCTTCTCCGCGGTTTCGGCCAGCGCGGTAAATGCGCGGCTCTTCTCAACGATTACTGCGGATGTACTGCTTTCGCGGCACCTCTTTAAATGCTTATCCGACAATCAATTCCGTCAGCAACAGACATACTTTTAGCCCTTACTTTAATAACAATCTGTATTCTGCTGCTCATTTTCATCGATTATCGAATAATCATCTTTCCACTCTTTTCTCTTTTAATATTTAAAATAAGTTTGAGCACTTAAGGTGCTCCGGTTATCAGGGCAGATTCCGCCGCTGACTTTTTTAGTATAGCATCAAATTTTCGCTTTGTCCATAGGTCAATATTTCTGAAAATCTTCCACATTGATCACAAATACAGTACTGCCGCCCACCTGTACATTGACCGGGATCATGGGCATAGATTCAATGCAGCCCTTCCCCGGGATCATTGTCGGATTGGCATAGGAGATGGTCTTACGCTCACCGGAATTTTCCTTAATGATATCCAGTGCCTTCTGCACCTGTTCGTCCTCCGTCACCGTAAGGATGGTCGTATTCTTCTGCTTTAACAGCCCTCCTGTGGTAGACAGCTTTGTCACAAAAAACTTATCCTTGTGGAGCGCTTCAATCGTATGTTCCTCATCGTCCTTATGAAGGATCGCCATAATCATTTTCATCGTACAAACCTCCTGTCTTTTCATAGCAATTTAATAAAATGTTACTGATATTATACAGCAGCTCTTATAAAAATTCTATTAAAATTTAAAAATAATCGCTGTTTCATTTTAGTTATTGTCATTATTGTCATTTCACAAACTTTTGGTAAACTGCTAAACTGTACAAAAAAGAGAGGGTTTTCGTGAATGGATAATCTTATCGGTGAAAATATTAAACAGGCGCGCCTGAGAGCCGGATATACGCAGGAAAAGCTGGCAGAAAAAATCGATGTTTCATTAAGTGTTATCAGCCGCCTGGAAACCGGGCGTACCATGGTCAGCGTCGCCAAAATGCAGCGCATTGCAAAAGTCTTAAACACGCCGGTTGGCACGTTTTTTGAGCGTTCATTTCCTGAAAACCGTACTTACCCGGAAACGGCAGAAACTACGATGATCCGGCCAGATCGAAAAAGTATTGCCGAATCCGCCCTGTCAGACCCGGACTTTGACGAGGAACTTTACACATTGATCCGGCAACTGCCCGAAAAGGGAAAAGAATTTTTTAAAAATGCACTCCGGTGCTATATCGAAACTTTTTAGTCAAAAATCCGGCAGAATGATTTTATATCCTCTGCCGGATTTACTTTAACTTTATGAAGATTTCCGGGGAAATCTCAGATTGGGCTGCACATCAGCACAGCTCTGATTATATAATTAATGATGGAACAGACGGATGCCGGTAAAGCACATAGCCATACCATATTTGTTGCACGTATCGATCACATTGTCATCACGGATGGAGCCGCCCGGCTGTGCTACGTACTTCACACCGCTTCTGTGAGCCCGCTCAATATTATCGCCAAACGGGAAGAATGCATCGGAGCCCAGAGCCACATCCTGCATCTGATCCAGCCATGCCCGCTTTTCTTCACTTGTGAACACTTCCGGCTTCACCTTGAAAATATTTTCCCATGCGCCGTCAGCCAGTACATCCATGTAGTCCTCGCCAATGTACAGATCAATGGCATTATCTCTGTCAGCCCGGCCGATCTTATCCACAAATTCCAGGCCCAGCACCTTGGGCGACTGACGCAAAAACCAGTTATCTGCCTTCTGGCCGGCCAGACGTGTACAATGGATTCTGGACTGCTGTCCGGCGCCGATACCGATGGCCTGGCCGCCCTTGGCGTAGCAGACAGAATTGGACTGAGTATATTTTAATGTGATCAGAGATATGATCAGATCGATCTGTGCCAGCTCAGGAATGTCCTTATTATTGGTGACAATATTCGTCAGCATATCCTTGTCGATCTTCAGTTCATTTCTTCCCTGCTCAAAGGTAATACCAAAAACTTCCTTGTGCTCCACAGGATCAGGAACATAATCTGCATCGATCTGGATCACATTGTAATTGCCTTTTTTCTTGGCCTTGAGGATTTCCAATGCCTCGGGTTCGTAGCCCGGAGCAATAATTCCGTCGGACACTTCACGTTTCACGATTTTAGCCGTAGCCACATCGCACACATCGGACAGTGAAATAAAATCGCCAAAGGAGGACATACGGTCCGCGCCTCTGGCTCTGGCATAAGCACTGGCCAACGGTGTCAGCTCACCCATATCGTCCACCCAGTAGATTTTCCGCTCCACATCTGTCAGCGGCAGACCCACGGCAGCGCCGGCGGGAGATACATGCTTAAAGGAGGTGGCCGCAGGAAGGCCGGTGGCCTGCTTTAATTCACGGACAAGCTGCCAGCCATTGAAGGCATCCAGAAAGTTGATGTAGCCCGGTTTTCCGTTCAGTACGGTAATGGGCAGCTCGCGGTCGCCGCTCATGTAGATTCTGGACGGCTTTTGATTGGGATTACAGCCATATTTTAATTCAAATTCATTCATTTTAAATTTCGACCTCCTGATCACTTGTTTTTATTCACAATACGCGTCTCATAGGTTCCTGTGGCAATATCGATATATCTCACAAATAACGACACCTTGTTGTCCTCATTCAGATTTTCCCATAACAGCGCCGTATATTCGTCAATGTTTCCGGACACATCCACAAGCTTGGGTTCGCCTTCAAAGCTTGGCAATGGATTCCCGTCGCATTTATACGTATGGATAAAATGACCTTCTCCGGCTACCGGATTATTATAAGCAAAAGTATAGCGGTTGCAGGCGTCCGGATTGCCGTTATTGCTCTTTAAAATGGACATTGCATAATTATATCCACCATTTTCAATGTGCATGATTCCCGATATACGCGGGGTATAGTTGGGCGCATCCGGCTCAAATTCTCTCGTGCGCAGCGCCTGCTCAAAGGTCATCTGCTTGTCCATCAGCTCATAAATGGTGTCCGTCTGGTCGCCATTGGTAACAATGGTCTTGTTGCCGAGTACCCGCACCGGGGCGTAAATGATAAGGCTTGGGTCCACCAGCTTGGATGGATCAAAGGCCTGTGTCCGGATACCTTCGCCGTCCTCCACGAATACGCGGTTGCGGCTGTTCTCACTTCTGCCCATGATAAAATAGGCGGTAACGGCTTTGGCGCCGTCCGGTGTACGGCCAATCACAATACCTCTGCCAGGGTATGCGTTGGATGCCAGATCTTTTGCAATCGAAATCTTTTCCATGATAAATCCTCCTTATGGGGTGACGGTCCATTACTTTGTAGTGCGTTGCTTCGCGGCTCGTTGCTTCGCGCACCCGGCTCCGCTTTGCTTCGCGCAAAAAAGCCTGGGCTGCCCTATAAACTCAGCCCAGGCGGTCGACTTATTTTAATGCTGTACTCCCCGTAGTTATTCTACTTCCGCCAGTCATACAGCTTATGAAAATAGAGTAACCGATTTTAAATTATTTGTCAATAAATGTCCATCTATAACTATTATTAAATTATCTTCACCATAATATTAGCTGAACTTATATAACAAATTTATCATCCGATCGTTGCCATTTTATTTTGACACCAATTCAGAAGCAATTCAAAATGTTTATCAAAATCAACCGGCCCCCCATTTATGAGGAAAAGTGTCGTTTCTAATACGGCTTTATCGTCGCCCTGTAATTTTTTTGCAAGCTCCGCTTTGGACAAAACAAACGCTGCATTCGGCGCGCCCAGACGACAGTTTTCCAGGAAGTAAGTATTCTGTAAAATAAAAAATGCCGACTTATAGTGGAATAAAAGATCGTCTGCCAACGTTTTTCTGTCACTGTGAATGTAGCTGTGGCAAAGTGCATGGTACAAATTATTAAGACTCACTTTTATATAATTCACTTCATCCTCGATGGACCATTCTGGCAAAAAATCTTCAAGCACGCCATATAAATTCTTTGTCGTATATTTGAGCTGGCAGCATTCCAGCGGATTCCAGTTTGCCATATCGATTTTACTGCAAATAAAACCGCATGACTTCTCAAAATCCCCCAATTTTTCAATAATACTTCGATATACGTCCATCTCCTTTATGGTCAGGGTTTCCAATATGACCATAATATCGATATCGCTGTTTTCTGTGGCCTCACCCCTTAAATAGCTTCCCTGAAGTCCGATATAGCAAACCTTTTCGCCAAATTCCGAAAGCAGAGCATCTTTAAGTCTCTGACAGTAATCATTTATTTCAAATTTCATCGTTTTCTCCTAATTCAAAGCAGTATGTCGTCATCCCCGCCCCAGGCGCCGCCTTCATCGCAAATCCTGCTGCTCTCAACAGACGCCGTGATCCCCTCGCCGGAATTGGGCGATTGGGAGGAATAGATCTGGTCGGCGATAAACAGGCAGAGCAGCGTCGCGCAGGCGGTAGTCACGGTGCGGCTGCGCAGCTTCTTAATCTGGTTATCCACAAGCGGTGCAACGACGTAAACGATCATCATTCCGCCCACGCCAAACACAAGCAGCCCCTCGGCGCATATCCTTCCATGGAGATTGAGGAAATAACCGCTGTAATCCCACCACTTCTGACCATCGTGGGTCAGCTCCAGGTAATAGGCGGTAAAATATTCCACAACACCGCACAGCACGATCGTACTGATAAATTCCAACACCGGATTATCCCTGAGCCTTTTAAGTACGGTAAGGATCAGTATACCGCCGGAGCCGTAAATGGGCAGCCATGGGCCGTGAAGGACGCCCCGGTTGACAAACTCGCCGTAAGTCACCAGATGGAGACTGACCTCCCACACCCAGCCGATCATGGAAAATATGAAAAACATCATAATCAGTGAGCCAATGGAATAATTGCGCATATAATGGATATTTTCCACCGGCTTACTCATATTTACCTCAGGTATGGGAAATAACCGCCCGGGGTAAACATCGCCGGCCACTGCTTCCTTTAAAGAGCGGTACCGAAGCTGCTCGGCCTGGCTTTTCTCGTAAGCCTTTTCCTTGCGCGTATTAAAGGGCAGAATACCGAACCACCGTATAAGAAATCCCCGCAGCCCCTTAAAATCCTCCATCGTTTCCACCGGCTGGGAAAGAAATTCCATCACATCGGCGTAAGCCCCGGCAATGGTGCTCAGATCGGCCTGCTCATACAAAAACCGGTCATTGAGCTTTTCCGATCCGGGCAGACCCGAATCCTTCGCCAGCGTCCGAAGCTGCACATAAAACTCGCTAAACGCTGCCACCTGATACGGATTGGCATAAAACAGATCCGTAAGCCCCAAAGTAGCGATGCCCAATATGTACCATCCCAAAAACGACAGATCAAAAACAAAGCACTGCCATTTATGCCCCTTCATCATACGCCGTGAAAGCGTAATCGTTTCCAGCGCCCCCATATCCGGATTTTCCGCAGCAATATAGGGCACAAGATAATAAGAATAAGTTTTAATAAAGCCTCCCACAATGGTCAGCGCCCATAATGTGCGCAAAACCGTTGTCACAAACATCGTCCAGGATACCTTCAGCCACTTTTTGACCCTCAGTAAAAATAGGAATCTCTGTATCGGCAGCTTATCATAGCACCGTCCTTCCAGGAAAATACGCCTGGATATAGCATTGTACATATTCCTCAGAAAAAACCACAGGGCAAAGGTCAGCAGCATGCTCCCCAGAATCAGCGCAACCCGTGTGATGTCCGGCGATCCCACAAGGGAGTTTGCAGCGGAAATGATCGTCACATACAAAGATCCGGAGGTCAGGGCATTGACCGCCGAAGCCAGCACGCCGCGGCTGCGGCCCAACGCCGGATTGCCGTTATTGGCCTCCTCAATGGCCTTGCGTTTAAGCTCCTCCGCCTTTTGCCGCCCCGCAGCCTCATCCCCGCGCAGAGCGTCCGCCAACACATCGGACAAGCCCTTCTGGGGTGTCAGCACTCCGGTGGGCACATCCATATCAAACTTTACTTCATAGCTTATTCCGGGCATATAGGAATTCAGCCCGTTTAACGAATTGGAAAACTCCGTACCCAGATAAGCCGCGATCAGGCACACGGCTACATACATAAAATAATGCTTCTTCAAAGACCTTCGGGCCTGCTTTTTCATCTCTTTTCTTGAAATCATCATCTACCTCCGGCTCAGCCTTTACTCCTTTGTTTCAGCGCTGCCCCCAGCCCCGGCGCCAGCCGCTCCACGGTCATTATCTCCGGTTTTGGACGTTTCATCGCTTTCCGCCCCGGGGCTGCCCTCTTCGCCATTTTCATCATCAGTTTCTGACGAAAGCTCCGACTCGGTTTCCGGTTCTGTTTCCGGCGGTTCATAGCCGGGTTCATACGTCTGGATCAAACGGATATCATATTCCTTATCCAGCACAAGATTAAGCCAGCTTTGTATCTGGGAAAGCTCCTCCTCCCCAAAAAGCTCGGTCACAGACAGCACTGCCGCTAACTGCTCCTCGCTGCCATCTGCGGGCTGCATCGCTGTCACACTCACCGACTTTACTTTTGGGTAAAGCGCCAGGATCTCATTCTGGATCTGGCGCAGAGCCTCGTCCGCCTCCGTCCGGCTATCCAGCAGCGCTTTCGCCTGAGTTAGCTGATCCTTCATCGAAGCAAGCTGCGTGTCCATTTCCTCCGCATCCGCATCTCTGCCGGCCAGCACACTTTGCAGCTCCTCCTCAGTTACACCCTGCTTAACCTCCATCTGGCTGACGCGCAGCTCCACATCCGACAGCTTATATGCAGCCAACTGCTTTTGAAGATCATCGATCTGCTCCTGAGAAATATTCGTTCCGATCAGAGCCACATTGATGACCCGGCTGACCGGGTCAAATTTGGAGCTGACCACCTGGGTGGATTCAAATTTAAACTCCCGGGCCATATACTGCTCATATTGATTTTCGGCAATACTGCGTTCCACTGTCTGATAGGCCAGATAGACGCTGGGCAGGATCGTTACAAGAACGATGAGCGTTACCCATATTTTGGAATTTCTGGCCTTCTTCACCGTATCATGGGATTTCAGCGGTACATGGAGAATCCGCAGCATGATCACACTGGTCAGGCAGATAAAAAACATATTTATAAAAAACAGATAGGCCGCGCCAAGAAAATAGCGCCACTGCATCGTCGCCAGCCCATAACCTGCCGTACACAGCGGCGGCATCAGCGCCGTGGCGATGGCCACACCGGGTACGACGTTATTGACCCGGTCCTTCCGGGTGGTGGCAATGATCCCGGCAATACCACCGCACAGAGCGATGAGCACATCCCAGATCGTGGGCGTGATCCTGGCGATCATCTCATTGGACGCCAGTTGCAGCGGCGTGATTTTAAAATAAATGGTGCTGGTGATCATACTGATCACCACCTGAATCACAAAGCTGACAAGGGCGCTTCGAAAATGCCTGAGATCCGCCGTGGCCAAGCCATAAGCCATACTCATAATTCCGCCCATGAGCGGCGAGATCAGCATGGCTCCAATGATTACAGCCGTACTGTTCATGTTCAGCCCTATGGAGGCAATAATTATGGCCAGGATCAAAATATACATATTCGTACCGCGAAACTGTCCGCCGTTAATAATCCGTTCTTTGATTTCCGCATTTGACGCCGTGTCTCCATGGAGACTGAACAGCTCGCGGAAAAACTTCCGTAACTCCTCTGAAAACTTCATTCATAATCCCTTCCTCGTAAAAAAATCACCGGCTCCCAAAAGGAACCGGCCGGCCACAGCAAAGGGCGGCGAAAATCTCCGCCGCCCAAATCGCCGCCTTATATTGGTATCATACCATTTTCCCGCTCAGAGTCAAGTCTATCGACTAAATTTGCGGTCCATCTTACGAAAATGTTAGTTTTCAGATTGCGCATGCGCATTGATGTGAAACACATGCAATGCTTTAGTATCACGCATTTTTTACAACGCTGTTTCCTGTATAGAGCTGATAATACCGGCCCTTCTCGTCAATGAGCTGGTCGTGGGTGCCGCGCTCGATGATGCGGCCGTTTTCCAGGACCATGATACAGTCGCTGTTGCGCACGGTGGATAACCGGTGGGCAATGACGAAGGTGGTACGTCCGGCCATGAGCTTATCCATACCATCCTGGACCAGACGTTCGGTCCGGGTATCGATGGAGCTGGTGGCCTCGTCGAGAATGAGTACTGGCGGGTCGGCCACAGCGGCCCGGGCGATAGCCAGAAGCTGGCGCTGGCCCTGACTCAGATTGGCGCCATTGCCGGTGATCATCGTATTGTAGCCATCGGGCAGACGGCGGATAAAGCTGTCTGCATTGGCCAGCTTGGCGGCGGCGATCACCTCCGCATCGGTGGCGTCCAGCTTGCCGTAGCGGATATTTTCCATAACCGTGGCCGTAAAAAGCTGGGTATCCTGGAGCACGATCCCCAGGGAACGGCGCAGGTCCGCCTTTTTGATCTTGTTGATATTAATACCGTCATAACGGATCTTGCCGTCCTGAATATCATAAAAGCGGTTGATCAGGTTGGTGATCGTCGTTTTTCCGGCACCGGTGGAGCCTACAAAGGCGATCTTCTGGCCCGGCGTGGCAAACAGCTTCACATTGTGCAGCACAATCTTATCCGGATTATAACCGAAATCCACATCATTGAACACAACGTCGCCCTCCAGCTCCACATAATCCGTCGTATTGTCCGCTTTATGGAAATGCTTCCACGCCCAGTGACCTGTGCGCTTTTTCGCTTCCGTGATCTGTCCGTCCTTCTTTTCCACATTGACCAGAGTAACATAGCCCTCATCGGTTTCCGGCCATTCATCCAGCAGACGGAAAATACGCTCAGCTCCGGCCAGCGCCATGATAATACTGTTAAACTGCTGGCTCACCTGGTTGATAGGCATGTTAAAGCTCTTGTTAAACGTCAGGAAGCTGGCCAGACCGCCAAGGGTAAAGCCGCCAATACCGTTAATGGCCAGGATGCCGCCCACGATGGCACAGATCACATAGCTGATATTACCGATCTGAGCATTAACAGGCATAAGAATATTGGCAAACTTATTGGCATTATTGGCGCTGTCGAAAAGCTGGTCGTTGAGCGCATTAAATTGCTCCTTGCTTTCCTCCTCATGGCAGAAAACCTTAATCACCTTCTGCCCTTCCATCATTTCCTCGATAAAACCGTTGACCGTTCCAAGGTCTTTTTGCTGTGACAGGAAGTAACGGCTGCTCAGGCCGCCCAGCTTCTTTGTCACAAGAAGCGTAACACCCACCATCAGCAATGTGATGACTGTCAATGGCACATTGAGGATGATCATGCTGACAAACACACTGACAATAGTGATCACACTGGAGAGCAGTTGGGGCATACTCTGGCTGATCATCTGGCGCAGCGTATCGATATCATTGGTATAGATCGACATGATATCCCCGTGGGCATGGGTATCGAAATATTTAATCGGCAGCCCTTCCATATGGGAAAACATATCGTTTCTCAGATTCCTCAGCGTTCCCTGGCTCACATTTACCATAATACGGTTATAAACATACGTGGAGAGCGCGCCGATGGCGTAAAACACCGCCACACGCCCGATAGCCATGGCCAGCGGGCCGAAATCCGGATTGCTCGTGCCAAGCATAGGCATGATATAATCATCGATGAGCGTTTGTGTAAACAGGGTTCCCTGCACATTGGCCAGCACACCGATAAATATGCACACCGCCACAACAATAAGCGCGGCCAGATAATTTTTTGCTATATATTTTAATAAACGCATCAGAAGCTTTCCCGGATTTTTCACCTTGGGTCTTGGTCCTCTGACTCTTTGTCCTGGTCCTGGCATTACAGCTCACCTCCCTTTTCATCAAAATCTCCGCCGCCACCGGTCTGCGATTCGTAAACATCGCGGTAAATGGCATTGGTTTTAAGCAGCTCCTCATGGGTTCCAAAGCCGTTGACGCGGCCCTCATCCATAACGATGATCTTATCGGCATTTTGAACACTGCTGATCCTCTGGGCAATGATCAGCTTCGTGGTTCCCGGAATTTCTTCAATAAACGCCTTGCGGATCTTTGCATCCGTGGCCGTATCCACAGCACTGGTGGAATCGTCCAGAATAAGGATCTTTGGCTTTTTAAGCAGCGCCCGGGCAATGCAAAGCCGCTGCTTTTGTCCGCCGGATACGTTTGTACCGCCCTGCTCTATGTAGGTATTATACTTATCCGGAAATTTTTCGATAAATTCATCCGCACAGGCCAATTGACAGGCCCGGACGCATTCCTCCTCCGACGCATTTTTATCGCCCCACCGCAGATTATCCAGAATCGTACCGGAAAACAGCACGTTTTTCTGAAGCACCACAGCCACCTCATTGCGCAGCGTATCCATATCGTAGGCGCGAACGTCCTTGCCGCCCACATACACCGCGCCATTGCTCACATCGTACAGACGGCTGATCAGGTTCACCAGACTGGACTTGGCGCTTCCGGTGCCGCCGATGATGCCGATCGTCTCGCCGGAGCGGATGTCCAGGCTGATATCCTTTAATACCGGCTCACTGGTCTGTTTTTTATAGGCAAAATCCACATGGTCAAAGACGATGCTTCCATCGGCCACAGACGTTTCCGGCTTTTCTGGATTGACGATATCACTTTTTTCGTTAAGCACCTCGGTAATACGCTGTGCGCTGGCCATACTCATAGTCACCATAACAAAAATCATGGAGAGCATCATCAGGCTCATTAAAATATTCATACAGTACGCCAGAAGGCTCATAAGCTCGCCGGTACTCAGACTGCCGCCCACGATCATTTTGGCGCCCATCCAGCTAATGACCAGGATACAGCCATAAACCGTCAACTGCATCAGCGGGGAGTTCAGGGTGAGAATACTCTCTGCCTTGACAAACATCTTATAGACATTGCCGCTGGCCTTTGTAAATTTCTGCTTTTCAAAATCCTCCCGGACATAAGCCTTGACAACACGGATACCCGTAATATTTTCCTGGACGCTGGCATTTAAGTCATCGTATTTCTGGAAAACCTTCTGGAAATACTTCGTGGTCCGGCTCATAATTAAAAACAGGCAGGTGCCGAGGAACACAACCGCCACCAGATAAATGCAGGCCAGCCGCGCATTGATGAAAAATGCCATCGCCATGGCGCAGATCAGGCTGGCCGGGGCGCGGGTGCACATACGCAGGATCATCTGGTAGGCATTCTGGAGATTGGTCACGTCAGTAGTCAGACGTGTCACCAGACCGGCCGTGCTGTATTTGTCAATATTTGCAAAGGAAAATGTCTGTATATTTTCATACATCGCTTTGCGCAGGTTCCGCGCAAAACCGGTGCTGGCCCGTGCACCGAACTTTCCGCCTAAAACGCCGGCCAGCAGGCTTACAAATGCCGCCCCGACCATCCACGCGCCCATGACGTATATATGGCCGATATCTCCCGCTTCCACGCCGTCGTCGATAATGGACGCCATCATCAGCGGAATGACCATTTCCATAAAAACCTCCATCAGCATACACAGAGGCGTTAATATGGAATCCCGTTTAAAGGCGCCCACATGCTTTCCAAGTGTCTTTATCATATATGATCTACCTCCTTATTACCCTTTGGCTTCTTTTTCAAGATTGCTCTTCATCTGCCCGATCACCTTAAAAAAGGTTTCCAGATCGTCTGTATCAATGTTCTCACGGACATGACTCTCCAGCATCTGAATGTTTTTCATGGTTCCTTCGTGGAGCTCTCTGCCCCGGTCCGTCAGCACCAGCCGTTTCAGACGTGCATCCCGCTCCACAGACTTTCTGTAAATGTATCCTTTTTTTTCCATCAGCTTTAAAATGCCGGTCACCGTGGACCTTGCAATGGAAAATGCGGCCTCGATATCCTTCTGGAAAATCTCCTTATCCGAATTTTCATACATATATCCGATGATCCATCCGTGCATCACGGTCACTTCATCTACGCCCCTGCGGGCTTCGTAAGCTAAAAGCTGACGGTAGATCATGTTGCTCAATGTGCGGACTTCAAAGCCGACGTCCTTTTCGCGTTTCATATGTTCCTCCCATCAAATGTTATGCAATTAACTGTTTCGTTGTGAATTATTTCATAATTAATTGTTCGGTAACAAACTATATTATAATCCAATAAAAAAAATTGTCAATACGTTTTTTGGAAAGTATTTGTGAAAAAATTGTGCCCGGCGTTTCGCCGCGCTTTAGGCTTTCGCAAAAGGGATGAATATGCTACAATAGCTATAACAACTGCCCTGATGGGCGGCATGTCAACGATTTCCTTCAGATAGGAGAGTTAATTTTATGGAAAACAGCGTACTTATGGGAGAAATCCCTATGATATACCGGCATTTGGAATTTTTTGATCTGGCCCAGATCGCAGACTCCGGCCAGGCCTTCCGAATGCGTCCTTTACCGGAGGATTTACTAAAAACGGCCGGTTATGAAAAGGGCTATCAGATCATCAGCGGGCCAAATTATGTGGAGATTTATCAAAATGGCTCTGATTTCGCCATCTGCTGTACAGAAGAAGAATACGGTTATTGGGCTGATTTTTTTGATCTGGATACAGATTATAAGAGTATGCGGGCAGCGATCGCGCCCGAGGACATTTATTTAAACAACGCTGCAACATATGGCTTCGGCGTACGGATTTTACGGCAGGATGTTTGGGAGATCATCATCACATTTATCATATCTCAGCAAAATAATATTCCAAAAATACGCAATGCCGTCGAAAAGCTTTCCGCACAATACGGAACAGCTTATGTAAACTTCCGAGGTGACACTTATTATGCATTTCCCAGACCGGAGCAATTGGCGGCAGCTTCCGAAGCCCAGCTTCGCGATTTGAAGCTGGGCTATCGGGCCAAATATATTTACCAGACATGCCAGGACGTCGTCGACGGCCGTCTGGACCTGGACCGCCTGGCTGCCATTGATTACAAAGAAGCTATGAACTGTCTTATGAGTATTTACGGCATCGGTGAAAAGGTGGCAAACTGCATCTGCCTGTGCGGTCTGCATCACATTGACGCCTTTCCCGTGGATACATGGATCAAAAAAATACTGCTTCAGGAATACTACCGGCCGGACTACGAAAAGCTGCCCAAAAGCAAGCTTTTCCCCACCATTATCCAGGAGCATTTCGGCAGGTACAAGGGCTTCTCCGGCGTAATGCAGCAATACATATTTTTCTACGAGCGGGCTATGCAGGACAAGGTGCGGTAAAAAGCCGCCGGCGCCGGCTACGACGCCCATGAACACTCAGCGCTGCGGCTGGCGCTTTGCCTATTCGTCCATGCTCCCGGAGCGAAAGCCCTCCAGATCTAAAGTAATATACTTGTACCCCAGGGCTTTCAGGTGGGTGATCACAGCCTCCTGCTGCATCATCAGGCGGCTCATATCCTCCCGGTCCACCTCGATCCGGGCAATATCGCCGTGGACCCGCAGCCGCACATTGCCAAAGCCAAGGCTGCGCACATAATTTTCGCCGTCCTCAACCGTTTTCAGCTTCTCCATCGTCAGCTCAGTTCCATAGGGAAATCGGGTGGCCAGACATGGCATGGACGGACGCTTAGCCACGGAAATCCCCAGCTCCTGGGCCATTTTCCGAACCTCCGCCTTGGTCAGACCCACATCGGCCAGCGGGCTCTCAATTTCCAGCTCCCGTATAGCCCGCAGGCCCGGACGGTAAACATGCAGGTCATCCTCATTCGTTCCCTCAAGAATGGCTGTAATCCCTTCACCGGCGGCAAACTCTTTAAGCCGGGTAAATAAATAACTTTTGCATAAATAGCATCGCTCCCTGGGATTGCTCCCAATCCCGGCCGACGACAGCTCATGGGTATATATGATCCTGTGGATGGCTCCCGCCTCCCCGGCTACCTCGGCCGCAATTTCGGCATCCATCGCCGGCTGCAGCTCCGATGAGATCGTCACGGCATACACCTGATTATGTTTCGGCGCTGCATACATACACGCCAGCTTTACAAGCAGGCTGCTGTCCACACCGCCGGAAAAGGCGATCACTACATTTGCATTGGTAACTTCATTCATGCGCTGGTACAATTCACGTTTTTTATCTTCATAAGTTTTTAAATCTGGCATCGATCACCGCTCCTTTAGTGGCTTTCATTTTTGCAGACGTCCACCACCTGTTGATACATCTGCGTATATGGGATATCGTGCTCACGGCTGAGCCGGGCAACACTCTCGTATTCCGGATAAACACGGGTCTGCGAAGCGCTGCCGCAGCCGCCGGGAATCTCGCATATTTTTACCTGAACCGGACCGTAAGCCGTCTCCACTGTACCTGCACTTCGGGGCAGCACAGAACGTTCCATATGGATTCTGCGGATGCCAATGGTCGTCGTTTCCCTGAAAATAATCTGCTCCATCTGTGGAACTCTGGCTTCATCGCAGATCACATTGATCTGGTAGGCCGGACGGTTTTTCTTCATAAATACAGGGAAATAGTGCACATCTCTGGCGCCTGCGGCAAATAGCCGCTCCATCACATAGCCCAGCGTTTCACCGGTGCAATCATCGATATTGCTCTCCAGCTTCACAACAGTGTCGCGCCCCGGCTCATCCTTTACTTCCAGCAAAATGGCCCGCACAAGGCTCGGCTGTTCATAATTGCGCTTCCCGGCGCCAAGACCGATCTTTTTCATCACGAACCGCTCCGGAAGCCGCTCCGATGTGCGAATAGCTGCGGCAATGGCAGCACCCGTAGGTGTGACAAATTCGCCCTGGCGGTCCATAATATGTAATGTCAATCCGTGCGCCGCAGCAATATTGGCCACCGCAGGCACCGGCACCGGCAAAATACCGTGCTGGCAGCGGACACTTCCGGTTCCCTCATTGAGCTGCGGAATGATCACATCGGTGATCCCAAGATTATCCAGGCAGACCGCAGCCGCCACAATATCCACGATGGAATCCACGGCGCCCACCTCATGGAAATGGACCTGATCCCGGGGCAGACCGTGAGCCTTACTCTCGGCATCTGCCAAAATATCAAATATGCGGATGGCAACCGCCTTTGCGTGCTCTGACATCGCTGCTTTCTGAATGATTTCGATGATTTCCGGGAGGCCGCGGTGCTCGTGCGTATGGGCATGCGTATGCGTATGAGCATGCGTATGACTATGCGTATGGCCGTCTTCATGCATATGCTCGTGGTCGTGTCCGTGGTTATGCCCGTGGTCGTGGCTGTGACCATCTTCATGGATATGTCCGTGGTCATGTTCGTGCTCATGGCTGTGGCTATGGCCTTCCTCATGGTCATGCTCGTGGCTATGGCCTTCCTCGTGGTTGTGCTCGTGACCGTGGCTATGCCCCTCCTCCACATGGACATGAACATGCGCATGCTCGTGTCCACAGGCCTCATCATGGCTGTGCCCGCTGCCATAAAGATATTCCATATCATGGTCGTGGTTTTCGTGAGCTTTATCCAGGATAACATTAAAATCGCAGGCATCCAGCCCCGCCTTCTTCACCCGGCTGATCTGCACCTGAAAGCCGCCCACCGGCAGACTGTTTAGAACATCCATCAGCACCTTTTCATCCACGCCCAGATCCAGCAAAGCCGCAGCCACCATATCCCCGCTGATTCCCGAATTACATTCCAAATATAAAGTCTTACTCATTTCCTTTAACCCCCATTCGATTGATTTGTGTTGCAATATAACCGGCCCCATAGCCATTGTCGATATTCACCACGGCAATACCATTGGAGCAGGAATTGATCATCGTCAGCAGCGCGGAAATACCGTGCATATTGGCGCCATAACCCACCGAGGTCGGCACCGCGATCACCGGCTTGTCCACCAGACCGCCGATAACGCTGGCCAGCGCACCCTCCATGCCGGCCACCGCTACCACACAATTGGCGCTCTGGATCACATCCAGCCGGGCCAGCAAACGGTGCAGTCCGGACACGCCCACATCATATATACGTTCCACATAGCTTCCGAAATATTCCGCTGTCTGAGCCGCTTCCTCAGCCACGGCAATATCCGCCGTTCCCGCCGTACAGACAACGATCTTTCCCTGGCGCACCTTTCCTTCCTTCTCAATTTTAATAATCCTTGAAACCGGATCATATTCCACCTGTGGAAAATGCTCCTTAATAAGAGCATACTGCTCCACGGAAGCCCGCGTTCCGAAAACTTCCCCCTCTGAAGCGTACAGCCGTTCAAAAATACTGAGCAGATGCTCATCGGCTTTACCGCTGCAAAAAATCACTTCCGCAAAGCCGGAACGCAGCTTTCTGTGGGTATCCAGCTTGGCATATCCCAATTCTTCAAATGGCGCCCGGCGCAAAAGCTGCTCTGCTTCCCCGGCAGACATCCTGCCATCCTTGACCTGTTCTAAAATTTCTATAATCTCCATATTTTCCTCCTGCATAAAAAAAGCTGCGCAAACAAAAGCCTCCTTCTGGAGGCCCCGGCCTTCGTAGCTTTTTCATAATCAATACTGTTTCACCACAGCTTCTGCTGCACCGGCTGCTTCCTGCAGCCGTGCCGGAGGATGTCCGGCCCCTGTTCCCTTTATAATTAGCGATAGCACCGCCAATGAATGTATCCGTCGGTTACTGCTCAGACCATCACGGTTTAATCCCACCGATGAATGTCACAGCATCCGATATATATTCCGACAGCCTTTTCTCGGCCACACCGATGATGGTAGCCCGGCAATGATTCATGGGGATCAACACCAGCTCCGCCGGACTTGAAGAAATGGCTTCCGACATCTTTGGCGTAATTTCTCCATACATGGCATTGGCCATGACAATCCCTGCCGGTCCCACGATCACATCCGCACGGCTGCTATTAAATACCACCGCATTTTCGCCGGTAGCCGCCGCGTCGGCGTAACCGCCGCGGAGCATATTAGCCGTCGCCGCAGAATTGGTACCCACGGCAATAACCTTATGGTCCGGGTACCTTTTTTTCAATTCCTCTACCAGGCTCCGGCCCACACCACCGCCCTGGCCGTCAATTACTAATATTTCCATATGCACCTCTTAAAATTGTGATAACTGTAAGTATATACTAACACTGCCCGGGAATAACCGCAACAATTTCGCGCGAAAAATAAAACAATCCCTGTATATTTGTCCGATGGCGCCGCCAATGCCGGGTCATACATAAACAAAGCCGACATTTAAAGAAAATGGCGTGCTTTTGCAGTAACCGTTCAGAGGGGTCCAACTGTTTCCTTTTGGGCCTGTATGTATCATATCCTATGGAGTCCGCTCCATGTCAATCTATTTTATAAAAATTCTTAAAATTTTCTCAAATACATGAAATTTGCCAATAATGTGGTATACTTAAATTATAACAAACTACGAGGCTTATCCGTTACCGGATATTTGTAACTATCCATACGGCTGCGGATATTTTCAAAAATTTAAGGAGGCGCTATTTATGGAATTTTCTGAAGGCTTAAAGAAAGTATTTCTTGCCGGTGTCGGTGCTGTGGCCACAACAGCCGAAGCTGCTAAAGATGTGGTTGACCAACTGGTAACCAAGGGCGAGATCACCGTTGAACAGGGCAAGGTACTTAATGAGGAATTGAAGCATAGTGTAAAAGAGAAAGTAAATGAACATGTTACCGTAAATATTGTAAAAGACTACAAAGATGTTATGAGTGCAGTGGATCACATGAGCAAGGAGGACCGCGACAAACTCAGAGAGAAGCTGGACGCCGCCGAAGCTGATGAAGCTGCCGAATCCAGTGAAGCCGACGCCACGGCCGCCACCGAGGCCGATGACAACGTATAATACAAAATTGATTCCGGAGAAATAAACGTATGAACACGACTGATTCCAGAAAGGCTCCCGAAAAGATTCTGCCGGATACCACCGGGGCATCCGGCCAGCGTCTTCGGGAAATCCTCAGCGTACTGAAAAAACATCATATTACCAAGGGCCTGACGCCCCAAAAGCTGCGGGAAATCCTTGAAGATCTGGGGCCGACCTACGTAAAGCTGGGGCAGATCATGTCCATGCGCTCCGATATGCTTCCGGAAAAATATTGCAGGGAGCTCACCCGACTGCGCACGGATGTCAAGCCCCTGCCCTTTGATACGATCATAAAAATCGTATCGGATGAGCTGCACCAGCCCATCTCCCAGGTATTTGAACAGATCGAGCAGACACCTCTGGGCTCCGCATCCATTGCCCAGGTCCACCCGGCCATCTTAAAGGACGGACGCAGGGTCGTCCTCAAGGTGCAGCGGCCGGCCATCCATGAGATCATGGCCGATGACATCCGCCTCATGCGTAAAGCAGTGGGGCTTTTAAAGCTGACGATCGGCACCGGTGATCTTATAGACTTTAATGTGATCATTGATGAGCTGTGGAAAACCTCACAGGAAGAAATGGATTTCATACAGGAAGCCAAAAATTGCGACCTTTTTTACGAGAATCAAAAAGACATCGCTTACGCCACATGCCCTCAGGTCATCCACGAGCTGACCACGCCGCGGCTGCTTGTTATGAGCTATATCGAAGGCATCCAGATCGACCACGTGGATGAACTGACAGCCCTTGGATATGACATGACGGAAATCGGACAGAAAACCGCGGCCAGCTACTGCAAACAGATTCTGGAGGACGGATTTTTCCATGCAGATCCCCATCCCGGCAATCTGTGGGTCAGCGGCGGACAGGTGGCCTGGCTGGATCTGGGTATGACCGGACATCTCTCGGAAAATAATAAACAGCTTATAAAGCGGGCGGTCATGGCCATTTTGCAAAATGATATTTATGAGGTTAAAAATGTGCTGCTGGCCATGGGCGAGACAAAGGACAGGGTGAACCACGCCCGGCTCTATACGGATATCGACGATATTGTGAGCAAATTTATGACCATGGATTTTGGCACGATGCATCTGGGCGAGCTAATTGAACGGCTGCTGGATATGGTCAAGGACCATCATATTTCCATAACACCGGACATCACTATGCTGGGCCGCAGTATGATCACCATTGAGGGAACACTGTCCGCCTGTGCTCCCGATGTGAATCTTTTGCAAATACTTTCATCCTACATGTCCTCCATGATCTTCAATGACCTGAATTTCAAAAAAGAGCTGCGCCATAAGGCCCGCCTGATCTACACATCCGTGGATAAATCGCTGACCATCCCGGCGCTGCTCTCCGATCTGCTCAAGGTGACCAAAAACGGACAGACAAAGCTGAATATCGAATTTACCGATGCCAATGACCTGTACCGCAGCTTCCACAAAGCCGTTAACCGGCTGGCCCTGGGCATCATTGCCGCCGCACTGTTTATTGGCTCCGCACTACTGAGTTCGGTCCAGAGCATGCCGCTGCTTTGGGGGATTCCGTGGATTGGTGCCATTGGTTTCATTATCAGCCTGATCCTTGTTTTGTGGATCATCTTAGATATTTTATTGGGTAGAAAAAAATAGGATAACAGTTCGGCCCTTCTGAACTGTCTCAAAATAAAATTGAATTTCCCGGAGGGGAGGGATTTGATGTGTTATCATCCGAATTGTTGATTACCGTTCCCAAAATGCCGACTCTTTTTCTGGTCTGGTCACTGATTGCCATACCTGTCATTGCTGCGCTTTACTGTATTGGCTTTTTATTTAAGCGCGCAGATCTGGAAAAATATTATGTGCTTCCCAAATGTGCCGCCAGCTTTCTTTGCGTGGGCAGTGCCGTTTTGGCCGTCCTGCTGTCCGGAGGGCACCCATTTCACCATCCGCTGTTTTGGGCACTAATTTTCTGTCTGCTGGGCGATTTTTTAATCGAATACCAAATTATTGCCGGAGGGCTGTCCTTTGCCATCGGCCACTGTATACTGATCGTCTACGCCCTGTCCATCGTACCGCCAAGACTGCCAGCAATTCTTTTGTGGATCGCCGGCGTAGTGATCGTCGTTTTAATATTCAAAAAGGAAATACCGCAGATGGGAAAGCTGTTCCTGCCGTTTCTCATCTACGTTACTATTCTTGTGGGCGACCTGGCCACTGCGGTAATGCTGCCTTCTGTTCATGCCGGATTTATTGCATATGCCGCTGGTCTGGCCTGCTTTGTTACCTCGGATGTCATTCTGGGCAAACGACAATTCGGCCATGATCATCCGGCGCTTCCGAAAATACTCATGGCGCTGTATTATGCCGCGTTATATTTGATTGCGGCAAGTCTATGGTTTACTCTAAGCTGAATGTCGATGCTGCCGGATATCCGGCAGCATTTATTATTATCCGAAAATCCGTTCCAACCACAACAATAACAGGTTCGGCCACTGAGTAAGGCTTGGGATGACCTCCGCGCCCTCCGGTGCAAATTTATAATCCCCCAATCCAAAGCCATGATCCACACCATCGTAAAGATGCAGCTCCACACGTACTCCGTTTTGAGCCAGATCAGCCACAAAGGGCATCATACGCCACAGCGACCAATCCTTATTTCCCATGATAAAAAATGAGGGTGGGAAATCCGTATAATTATTATGATTGTCATAAGGAAACGTGGCCGGATAAATACCTGCATAAGCGTTGAGCCGGGCACTTTGGAAATCCACCTCATCCGGAAGATAATCCGGATCAACGACCTCCGGCCGGGCATTGACCCCCAGATCGTTGATTAGATTTATCGTCTGGCGATTTCCCATGGAAAAGCCATTGGAAATAATCTTCTCCGAATCCACTCCGTATTCATCAGCTTTAGCGCGAATCAGCCGGACCGCCCGCTGAAGATCCAGCGCCCTGTTCATGGAACGGCGGACCCCGGCTCCCATACCATGACGGTTATTGAGCACAAAAGCATTATAGCCATGGGCCTGATAAAATTCTGCAACCGGAAACCCTTCATGCATATGGCTGCGGAAGCTTCCTCCGGTAATGATCGCTGTTGGATGCTTTTTGCCGTCATTTTGCAGGAAGGGAATGAGATGTGGGCGAAATTCCGGACCATCATGGCTAATTTTCTCCCAGTCCTTGGATTTTATCAAATGCCAGGGAATATTATCCTTATTCCACAAATAAATCTTATCCGCCTCCGGATCATGTTCCGGAACAAGGCGTTTTTCCGCCTCCATCAGCCCCTCCATCAGGCTCTTACATTTCTCCTCCGTCAAATCCTCTCTAATAATCACATTTCCCGTTTCCAAATTTACACGATACATCGAATAAAAAGCTTTTACAAGCAGCTTCCCCATACGGTTATAATTTTCCGGCGCATAAGCCTTATATTCATCCCCATAATGTCTCATGCTGAAATACAATTTGTTTAGCTCATCAAAAGCTGTAATCATCTTTTGTCCTCCATTTCCATTGTTCACTTTTTAAGTACCTTAAATACCATACTGCCGCCAGCATGGTCAGCAGGGCGTCCAAAATATACACAGCCATATATCCAAATATATTTAAAACAGCTCCCCATATAAGGGCACCGCAGGCTGTTCCAAGATCCTTGGCCCCGAAAAATACGGAATTGGCTGTTCCCCGATTTTCCGGTGTGGATTTTCTCACAGCCGCTGCATTAAGCAGCGAATAAAAAATACCGTAACCAAAGCCATATAAAATGCCAGCCAGCCAAATGGACCATATTCCCAACGCAGCAGCAATACATATATATGCCATTGCAATCAAACAGGCGGATGTGAATGCCGTCCTCCCCTCTCCGAACCTCCGGCTGATTTTTCCCACAAATAATCTGGAAATAATCATACCGAAAACATTGAGTGAAAAAAATATACCGATGCCTTCAATCCCTTTTAACGCTCCCCAAAAGGACAAATACGTGGACAGAGAGGTCTGGCATAAAATAATCAGCATGGATGCCATCGACGGATGCAGAGAACCGCTCTCAATGGAAAGCCTCACAAAACCCTTTCCTGTCTTTTTAATCGGCAGCGGCTCTTTTTTCCTAATCTGCATTTTTAGGTTTCTAATCTTTTGCTGTTTTCGGCTATTACTTATTAAAATCAGCATGAGCACTATAAATATCGACGTCACCAGACCGAATATAAAAACACTGTTAAAGTCAAAACTCCCGGTAAGCCACAGTCCTATAGACGGACCAATGGAGATTGCCACCGCGTTTCCAAGTCCAAAGTATCCCATTCCCTGTGTCATTTGCCCGGGCGGCAGACAGGCCGTCACCATGGTTCCCAGCGCCGTGGTAAGCATGCTCATCCCCACGCCCTGAACAGCCCGTAGCACCATAAGAAATGGAATGCCGCGGCAAAGCATGTATAATCCAAAAACACCTACATAAATTATGGCACCGGCCAGAGCTGTCTTATTACCGCCAGCATGATCGGCCAGCTTTGCTGCGACTGGACGAAACAACAACGCCGCTATCGTACATACCGTAGTCGCGCTGCCCGCCAATGCCGTGGTAACACCCATCTCCACAATCAGTAAAGGCATAGCTGTCACCGTCATTTGCAGACACACGGTTACGAGACAGGATACCACCGTTAAAATCAGAAATACCGGCGAAAATATACGCTCTTTTCCAATACTTTCTACACTTTTATCCTTCATTGCTTTATCTCCTGCTATTTTATCTTCTAAATTGCTTTTACTGCTTTTCTTCAATCTATATTTATGATATTCTATAATTACTCTGCTGTCTAATACATAAATCCGTTGAACATATAACTTTAATTTTATAAGAGGTGTGATAATTATGGAACTTTTACAACTTCAATATTTTGAGATGATTGCCCGATATGAAAATATATCCAGAGCCGCGGAGAAGCTTCACGTATCCCAGCCATCTCTAAGCAGCTCACTCCTCCGTCTGGAGCGGGAGTTGGGCTATCCACTATTTGACCGGAACGGCCGAAAAATCATACTAAATGACTATGGAAGATATTTTTTGAAAAATGTACACCAGATCATGGATCTGATTGCAGCCAGCCGTCTGCCCGACAATTCCGAAGTTCTATCAGGAAAAATCGCTGTGGCCTTTCAAAACCATAATGATGCTATTTTGAAGAAGCTACGGGCATTCCATAATTTGAATCCTCAAATCCATATGTATATATATCAAAGTACACTCAGCGAATCCTTCGCCATCAGGTCCTTTGATTTTATCGTCAGCAATTCCGAACGTAGCTTTCCCTATCCTATGGACAGCCTTGTTTTAAGTGGACGCGGCTGGTATGTAGTAGTTCCCGCCAATTCCCATTTCGCACAGAATGGCCATATATCTTTGGATGAGCTTCGCCATAAGGATTTCTGCTTTCTTCAGGATAGTCAGGGAAATATGGAGGCTTCTTACCGCATCTGTCTGGATAATAAATTTATACCACGCAGCATCATTACGACCAATAGTCCGTACTACAAAATGGAGCTGATTTCCCGTACCGGCCTGTTTGGATTTATCCCCACCGGCTGGCATGAATCCTACCAAAAGCTGGACAATATTAAATTAATTCCATTAGAGGGCTACGAGCATTACACGGATATCCGGCTTTTCTGGAAAGAAAATGCCCTGCTGTCTGAGGCGGCTGCGGCTTTTCTGGAATTTGTGAAGGAATAACAACGTGGAAGCGGATGCATTCAGATAATTTTAGATACATGAGAACTATTGGCGCTTTACAATGGTCAGCCAGCTTCCTGGTTTGGACCACTGTTTTGAGAAAAAAATAACCCAGTTTACAACACTGTAAACTGGGAAAGCGTGCGCGAGAAGATTCGAACTCCCGACCTTCTGATCCGTAGTCAGACGCTCTATCCAGCTGAGCTACGCGCACATTTTGTTGCTCTTGCCTTGCAACGAAATTAATTATATCCAATCGCGGGGCATTTGTCAACAACTTTTTTTATTTTTCCACCTGCCTATATGACAGGCATTAAAAAAGCTTAAACAGACGCTTAAGCTTTTCCAAATGCCGGCGACCGGAATCGAACCGGTACGGGCGATTAGGCCCGCAGGATTTTAAGTCCTGTGCGTCTACCTATTCCGCCACGCCGGCATTAATGGGGCTTATAGGGCTCGAACCTATGACCCTCTGCTTGTAAGGCAGATGCTCTCCCAGCTGAGCTAAAACCCCATTATAATGTGGATTTTAAATCCAACAAACTGCATAGCTTCTATAATGAATCTATGCAACGACCCAGATCGGACTCGAACCGACGACCTCCGCCGTGACAGGGCGGCGCTCTAACCAACTGAGCCACTGGGCCAAAAAATTTTTTCGGAATGGACCTTCGGGGACTCGAACCCAGGACCGACCGGTTATGAGCCGGTTGCTCTAACCAACTGAGCTAAAGGTCCGAAAAGCCGATGATCGGACTCGAACCGATAACCTGCTGATTACAAA
Source organism: Lachnospiraceae bacterium (assembly GCA_902363555.1). Classification (GTDB taxonomy): domain Bacteria; phylum Bacillota; class Clostridia; order Lachnospirales; family Lachnospiraceae; genus Catenibacillus. The sequence goes on from CABJAM010000007.1 coordinate 529,767, forward strand.
TCAGCTGCTCTGCCAATTGAGCCACATCGGCACACCCTTAATTAAAATAATTAAGTCAATGACTCCAAGGGGATTTGAACCCCTGTTACCGCCGTGAAAGGGCGGTGTCTTAACCGCTTGACCATGGAGCCGTACTCCCCCTGCCGGGCTCGAACCAGCGACACTTCGGTTAACAGCCGAATGCTCTACCGACTGAGCTAAGGAGGAATAAAAGATATATAAATATATACCTTCAAAACTGCACATTCAAATACTTTCAATCAAACCATCATAGAAATTTAAGGTCAAGCCCTCGACCGATTAGTAACAGTCAGCTCCATGTGTTGCCACACTTCCACCTCTGCCCTATCTACCTTGTCGTCTTCAAGGGGTCTTACTAGATTACTCTATGGGAAATCTTATCTTGAGGGGGGCTTCACGCTTAGATGCCTTCAGCGTTTATCCCTTCCCGACTTGGCTACTCTGCCGTGCCATTGGTTGACAACAGAT
>CABJAM010000008.1 GCA_902363555.1 Lachnospiraceae bacterium
GTTGACAGAGGAGGAACTCACAGCACTTAACGCGTTCGTGACTCCAAAAATAAAAGCAGGTTTGTCCATACCCATGATATGTAACACTTTTCGTGACCAGATCCCCATCTCGGATACCACACTTTATTCTTATGTAGAAAGTGGGCTTCTGGAGGCAAAGAATCTGGATCTTCGTCGGAAAGTCAGCCGCCCAAAACGCGAAAAAAGCGGTCCAGTCCTCCGTGTCGACCGGAAATGTCATGTAGGACGTACCTATAATGATTACAAAACTTATATGGAAGGAAATCCGGATCAGACAGTATCACAAATGGATTCCGTTATCATCCATAAAGGAGGCCAGGTCATACTGACCGTGCTGTTCACGAACTGTGATCTACAGTTAATGTTCCTAAGGGAGCGAAATACAGCGTCATCTGTCAGTGCGGTCTTTGATGACCTGCGCAAACGTCTTGGAGATGAGGATTACAGGCGTATGTTCCAGGTGATCCTGACAGATCGGGGCAGTGAGTTTTCAGATCCGTTAAAAATAGAAGCCATGCAGGAAAACGGTGAGAACCTGTGCCGTGTATTCTATTGTGATCCTCAAAATAGTAATCAAAAGAGTAACTGTGAACGCAACCATGAATTCATCCGCTACATCATACCTAAGAACAAAGGAAAGGATGTATATACAGGAGACGAGATACAGACGATGATGAACCACATCAATTCGTACCCACGAAAAAAATGGAACGGACAGGCCCCCATAGATCTGTTCCAACAGATCTATGGGGAAGAAGTCACAGCACTCCTTGGCCTAAAAAAGATCCCATCCGAATCCATCCAACTGACACCGGCACTTTTAAAGTAGGCCGGAACACTTAAAGAAGGCAGGACAGAACGAGGCCATATCCCATGGAAAACAGGGTGCATTTATAACTTGTGCAAAAAGCGACAAATGCAGTCTGGATATTGTCATGCCTTTCTTTAAGAATAGTTTACAGATTTTACATAAAAAAAGCAAGGGATGAAAAGAAAAACACTCATATTTGTTGCATTTACCCCTTGGTGGTTGCATTTACAATTTCGGAAAATCAAAAAGTTGCATTTAGATCTTGTCGTGTTGCAGTAAGATCTTGAATTAACCTAATATCCGTTATCTTTTCATTTGTATTTTACTATTGTAAGGTATATTATAGATTTATAAGATGTTTTTGTGAAAAGGAGATCCTTATGAATCCAGAAAATTATCCCGCGATGTGCGAAGCACTGACCAATGCAACAAGTTTATGCATCCGTCTATATGAAGGCAGAGAACAGCTTTGCAGCAATTGCATTTTCCCACTGGAGCCCGACCCGGTTATTTTATATATTGATGAACTGATATCCCTTCCCAATACTGCTGGTGTACTGGTCACAGATTTATATCAATTTTATGGATATGTTTCATTGAATAATAATCTGCGGCTTATCGCCGGGCCATCATCTATACCAACAAAGGAACCAAAGCAGTTGGACAGCCTTATGGCTCTTTTAAATGTTCCCCAGGCCTCCCGGCCGGAATATGCCCATAAGCTCTGCTGCGCCCCGGATTTTTCTCTGGAACGGATGATCTGGGCCATGCGTTTTCTTACCACGGTTCTGACACAGCAGCCTGTACCGCCGGAGGATTTTTGTGTCAGCACGCCCGTTCGGGATATTCACCACCATATCCATCGTGAAGAAAGTTTCCAAGGCGTGCCCATGGAAGATACGGCGGCTGCGCTGGAGAATATGCAGGATATCGAACATGAACAAAACATACAGAATGCATTTGAGCTTGAAAAACTGATGGTTTTTTATGTGACGCATGGAGAAGTGGAGCACCTTGGCCGTCTGCTGACATCGATGCCCAGGGCCAGAGCCGGTGAAATGGCCAGAGATTCCCTGCGCCAGTTGAAAAATATGGGCATATGCAGCGCTGCCGTGGCTTCCCGTGCCGCCATTGAAGGCGGACTGAGCAACCAGACAGCCTTTGGTCTGTCCGATATTTACATACAGAAAATCGAACTGCTCAACTCGCCAACAGCAATCCATATGCTGATCAACGAATTGTTTATGGATTTTGCCCGCAGGGTACAGCAGACAAAATATGGGATCAAAAACGCTTCTCCGCTGTTTTTAAAGTGCGCCCAGTACGTGTCCGCCCATCTGTTCCAACACATACGCATTGATGACATGGCCACGGAGCTGAATTATTCCAGACCCTATCTGTGCGGACAGTTCAGCCGCCAGACCGGTATAACCCTGACAAATTACATCCTCACAGAAAAGGTCAATGAAGGAAAATATCTTCTTCAGTTCTCAGAGCTGTCTCTTTCTGAAATCGCCCTGCGTCTGTCATTTTCCTCGCAGAGCCATTTTCAGAGTGTATTCAAAAAAATAACCGGCATAACTCCGATGGAGTACCGCCGGTCGGTAAAATAAATTTAAGCTATAACTTCAAATGGCATTTGGCAGACTGCACTCACAGCTTCTTCAGAATTGACCCGATCGTGAACTATTTGACCGCCCAAGTTCCAAATAAGATTCATCCCCAATAGTTTTCATCTGGTATGTATGTCCGTCATAAATAATTTTCGTCACACTGCAATTTTCAATAGGCCCCTGCACCTCGCCGCCCAGCCATTCGATCAGGCAATTTAAGGACATACCGCTGGTTACGACCATGGCATTTTCATCCCCGCAGCGCTCTAATTCCTGTGCCACCGTATCCAGCGCCGACTTCATACGCCTGCAGGCCGTCTCATAGTCCTCCGCCATGTGGAGCAGCGTATCACTTTCAGCGATGGCATCCACTACCGGCTTTAAACCTACCTTTTGCCAAAGCTCCTCCATATTTTTACAACCGTACTTCCGGGCAGGGTATACGTACATCTCCTCATCCTGCGCAGCCTCGTAACAGCCAAAGCCGACTTCACGGAAGTCTTCGATTTCAACAACCGGTAACGCTTCCTGGCCCATATGATCAAGGATCAATCTGGCCGTCTTTCTCTGACGGCTCAGATCACCGCTGTATGCTCTGTCAAATACAATACCGGACCGGGCCAGGCCTCGGCCCACATCCTCTGCGCCTAAAATACCTTCCGGTGTCAGAGGAGAATCGGACCAGCCCTGGGATCTTCCCATTGTATTAAAAATTGTTTTTCCGTGTCTTATGACATATATGTTCATTTTAAATCGCCGTTACTTTCTTATTATTGAAATTGTTGAATCATCACATCCGTTCAGACGCACCGGGCTGTTGCTCGATCTACTCATGCAGCTCCAAAGGCAATCCATCCGGATCGTGAAAAAATGTCATCCGCTTATCTGTAAATGTATCTCTGCGAATGTCCTCCACTTCAATCCCCAAGGACTGCAGCTCCTTCACCGTTTCATCCATATTTTCAACTTTAAAAGCCAGATGGCGCAGGCCGCAGGCTTCCGGATACGATGGCCGCGGCGGGTTGCCATTGCCGGAAAAGATTTCCAGCTCGCTGTTTCCCAGTTTTAAATCCAGCTTGTAATCGTTTCTGTCCGGTCGATAATTTTCCCGGATGACTTCAAAGCCCAGCTTATTCACGTAAAAATCCCTGGACTTTTCATAATCGCTGACAATAATAGCGATATGGTGAATTGTATTTAATTTCATAATAAATATCCTTTCTCTGCCTTCTCATGTGGCATTAAAAAAAGCCTGACAAACGTTCAATTACAGAAAATTAACTGCTGCGATAGCCATCGCTGATAAAGCAAACATGGCCCAAAATATTCCCTTATTCCACACATACACCCGATGGCTGCCGTAAGATTCAAAAGGAAAAATCGGCACCATCCGATAAAACAAAAACATCCACCCAATTTCTCCGGTATATTTTAAAAATATAAAATTACTATTGCCAGCCACAGAAACAGCCGTAATGATCCATACAAAAAGCCAGCCCAACAGTGCATTGATCCCCATATCCCGTTTAAACTTTGGTGTATTTTCATAATTATCCGGATACCAATTGCCGACCATAGGGTATACGGCCGCCAGATTGATCAGCAGACAAACGACAAACCCACCGTTTGCCAATCGGAAATACCACTTTCTTCTACTCATAAGTGTGCCTGTAAAACCAACTAAAATTCCGCCCGCAAGGAAGAAAATATATGCCGCCAAAAACAACGGGATATCAAGATTTTTCCCGGCAATCATCACCACAAAAAGTATTAGATTGATCAACATGTAGCTGCATATCTGTTTCGTATTGCCAGTCTTACCCGAAGGACACTCCTGAGATTTAAGCGCCACATAGTATTCCATGCCAATACTGATAAATAATGGCGTACCAAAATAATGCCGGATGGCACCATCAATTCCAAACTGCCGAACCAGCCACGGCAGACTAACTCTTGTAAAACCGTTTTTTAATAGCAGCCCCCAGGAGCCTGTATTGTCATCCTTTACGATGGCCGACAGCGCGTCACACCCCTGTGCCCATAAATGCTCGATGACTGCGTTATATAACTGATGGCCAATGCCCTGATTCTGAAAATCCGGGTCGATAAAAGCATAATCGATATAGCCGACCTTTTTACCGGCAGCATTAAAAATGTTATACAGTGCCGCACCGGCGATTCGATCTCCCACAACAGCCACCAGAGCCGTTTTCGGTTTTGGCACCCAGAGGCTTTCAAAGGCTGTAAACGCCCTTTTGCCTATTTTCTGAACAGTGGCGGCTTCTCCGGGTTCCATAAGGCGTATGTTAATATTCATAGATCTGCGAACGACTCCTCTCCCATCTTTGAATCCGAGGTGATCAGCCGCCCCCGGCCCTCCACCTTTACCAGCTTCTCCAATTCCTTTAACGCATCCTTTGCGATCCATACCTGGGTTTTGCTGCCATTTTCCAACAGCTCATAAGCCAGGGCAACAGACTTTTCCCGATGTTCAAAATCAATCTTGCCCAGCTCGCGCAGCGCCCAGGATACGGCTTTTTTCACATGCTCCCGTGCATCATCGGAATACATGCGAATCCAATTTAGATAATTATCCACACGGTCCATAGAAAGCATCTTTTCGTGAATGGCTGCCGAAGCCATCAATGTAAAGGCTGCACGTTTAACATAGGTTTTATCAGACGCACACCAGCCCTCGATCAGACCTTCATAACCTTTCATTTTAATCAGCAGATTTTTGCACAAATGGTCACACAGATCCCAGGATACCACATCCTCCATCAGCCTTGTAGCCGAATCTAAGTCCAGAGTTTTTTTGTCAAATACCAGGACAGCCAGCAGGCGCGCTTCGTGATAGCCCGTGTTCCATAATTCCATGGCCAGTACATTGGACTTTTTTAATTCCTTTGCCAGCTTTCTCACATCACCGGTGGATACGCCGATGCTGCAATCTGCTGGTATCCCCAGCTTCACTACATTTGCCCTGTACTTTTCAGAGCTTTGTTCCTTTAATGCTGCTATGATTTCATCACAATTCATTTTTCCCGCTCCTCTAATCCAAGCTCACTCACTTTTCTGCTCATTTAACTCAGCTTCAATTTCTTCAATCGTTGGCAATGTACCTTTAAAATCCTCTGGAATCAAATTAGAAAGCTCATATTCGGATACCCCCAACGGCTGACTACTCGATTCTATTGCATATTTTGCCTGAACATTATCTTTATATTTGCAGACCAATAATCCCAAAGTTGGAGCATCCATATCTGATTTTAAAATATGATTGACTGCAACCACATAAGTTCCAAGCTGTCCAGTAAAAGATGGTTCAAACGCAGTAACTTTTACCTCAACCACTACAAAACAGTGTAATTTGATATTATAAAACAGCATATCAATAAAATTTTCTGTATTGCCAATTTCAATACGATATTCTCTGCCAACAAACGCAAAGCCACTGCCAAGTTCTAATAAAAATGCTGTAATATTATCCATCAAAGCATCTTTTAATTCTTTTTCATTATAATTCTGAGTAAGTGTTATAAAATCAAAATTGTAGGGATCTTTCGTAATTTCCTGGGCCAAATCACTTCGTGCAGGTGGAAGTGTAAGTTCAAAATTTGTAACTGCTTTACCTTGCCTGTCAAAAAGCTTCGTGTCAAGAAAATTTAGCAGCACAGCTCTTGACCAATTATTTTCCAATGTTTTTTGTACAAAAAACAAAGCTCTTTCCAGGTCATCCTTACATTTATCCATAATAATTTTATGATGTCCCCAAGGAATCATAAAAATTATATTTTTATGATTTAGCGCACCAACTTGGGGCGTAAATTCATTTTCAAATATTTGCGCATCAAGTTGGTGCGTAATCTCTACATTTGAATATAACCTGTAAAACTGATTCATATACTGCAAGTTTCTTGGTGAAAACGACTTGATTTCCGGCAGTTCCTTTACTAAATCTTTGCTTATTTTTTGATAGACATGGCTCCCCCAGGATACCTTCTTTTTCATCTGCTCAATATCTCGACCAAGAAGCCAATAAAAACGAAGCATCTCGTCATTTACTTTGACGGACGCTTTTATCTGGCTGGCTTTAAAGCGGCTGCTTACTTCAGATATCCATTTTTTATAATTAGAATCAAAATCTTCTCCTGTACGTATACTTGTCATCGACATCACACCTGCTTTCTCATAAATCATTTCCAAATATCATTTTCCGTTAAACAGGAAAATTGTTAAAGAAAGCTTAGCTGGACGCTCTGGCTGCTGGCATCAAATTCCCAGCCGTTGGTCCACCTTCCAACTCCGCCGCGATGGATTACCCTCCACGCGCCATATAGTCTTTCCATTCAGATCAAAAATTGACGACCATACGGTATCCATTCCACTTTTCCGGTCGTACTGACACATAAAGCCCATTTCCCCGGCCATAAGCCTTTTAAGAAAATCTACCGAAGCGCCGTCACCGCTGCGGCAGGCCCGGCACATGACCTCGTAGCGCTCATGGGAATGAACATCATCTTCCCCGTCATATTGATACGCCTGCATTTCTTCCGAAATAAAGTGATTGGCCGTACATACAAAATTTTCGCCGGGCTGCGGCCGACGGACAACAAACCTTTCACAGTTACATTCCACCACGGCGATTTCCCCGCCGGGGTCCGCCAATGTAATCGTCTGCGGCGTGCCTATGGGCAGCATCTGTATGGCCGCCAACGCTTCCTGTACGGTCCGGCATTTTTCCAAAATATATCTGACAAGCATACCGGCATTAAAGCCCGGCCGTATTTTTACCGGGTAAACAAAAGTCAGGCCGCATGCCAGGCCATAGGCATTGACGCCATCCTCAATCTCTGTCCAGGCCGTCGTATTTCCCACAAAAGCAATGGAATGATCCAGCCGGTATAATGGGCTGTCGCACAGCTTTTCAATACTCACTAGAAAATCGCTGTTGCGGGCAAGGAAGGTATGTCCATTTTGGGAAATAGCCACACTGGAGCATTTGTTATCAAACACAAAGCCATACATCGTCATCAAAAATCCGGATAACTCTGTAAAATCAATACCCAGCCCATCAGCCATTCCATGGATTTCCTCCAAAATTTCCGGATAATACTGCTGGTAAATGGGCAGACATTCCGCAGCATACCGCCTCCGCTCATCATGGAGCATTATCCCTTCCATAGGATTATTCCCATTTTTACGCAAAATACGGCCATACCGTAAACCGGCGTCATAATGACACCCTTTCCATCTCGAATGATACATAATTCAACTCTCCTGCTATGAAATTAAAGAGTTGGCGCCTGCTCTTGCTATATATACTAACTGAATAAAAATTTAAAAGCAACAGCTATATTTTAATTAGTAAAACTTTTTTCTGTATTCCACCATTAATCAATACTGCATGCTGTTCACGGTTCTCCATGCCACCCGATCGCAGTTCTACATGTTAACCGTTCGCAGTTTTGCCTGATTGCTCAAAAGATTACTGCAATAAAAGTCCGGGATAAAAACAATAAAAGGAAATCATTTTTATCCCGGACATTCATACGATTATTAAATCAGCCCCCAAAAAACTGAGCAAATAGCTCATCCTGTTCCGGCTTATGAACCACATAGCCAATAGGCAGCTTATTGCCAGTGAACTCGATCAGTTTCTGAGCACCCTCCTCCCCAAAGGCACCACAAAGCTCCAGAGCACCGACACCTTCATCCAGCAGCTCCTGGACCTTCTCGAAAGCCTCGTCCATATTCCGTACAGTGACGATCATCGTCATCAAATTCCCGGTTGTAAAGTATGCCGTATTCTCCTGTGGATTATAATTTTCACCCATGATCATAAATGCGTATTTCTTCTTCACAGCGTTTGCCTTCTTTCTCAGCACGATTTGTACATCAGTACTCAGTGCGTGCTTATGTGCAGTATTAACCTTAACATGCACCACAGAGCTCTATTCGCTCGTCGGGTGCCTTTGCATTGCAGGGATTTCCGTAAATCCTAACATATTCTAATTGTATACCCAATCACGGTTTTATTCAAGATGTGGTAGTACCTATGTTTAAAGACTACATTATCTATATAATTTGTGGCAGTTTATCCGGAAGTCCATATAAATACATATCTAATGCATCCATACTTTTCTCAAGTACTTCCATAGTTATTGGAACAGGCTCGGCATATATCTCCGGATAATCGATCTCACAATATTCACGTCTCACCGTAAAAGCCAGATATTCCTGCTCAAGCGAAAACCCTGCACAAACTCCCGGTTTATTTCCACGGGCATCCAATCGGACCCAACGCATAATCTCCTCCACAAAGACAGCGTTTAAAGCATGGACACAGTATCCCGTATCTGGCGTATCCCCCAGAGTAAGACGCTGATAGCAAATCCCGGCTGGAATTTCATTGGCACGCAGAAGCGCCGCCAACAGGTTCGCCTTGGCAAAGCATATCCCAACACCTTCCCTTAATACATCGGAAGCAGTCACCGTAACACGCTTATCCTGAGCATCCCAGGAATGTTTTATTTCATCCCGGACAAATGTATAGGTTTGCTCAATTAAATTGATCCGATCCAAACAATTCAACTTTAATTGCTCTGACTTTTGGGAAACAATATCTGTTTCAAAATCAATATATTTGCCTGGTTGCAAATAATCCTTCATACTTTCCGATACTGTATACACAATCCGTGTCCTCCTACGTCTTTGAGTTCCCCGCATGGTCATCATTTTTCAAGTCAAACACCTTACAGCAAACTGCTGGATATTTCCCCCTCACAGCAGCCGCCAAAATCAAGCAACCCTGACTTTAGCTCATTGCCCGCGTAAATAAATTCTGGAAAACTCTTTCACATGAATCTCCAGCTCCCTCATCGCCTCGGTTTCCTGCTCCGGCTCCTGATCATATTTATTCAAAAGAAAAAACATCGGCGCATAAAAATTCATTGCCATAGACCCGGGGGCTGCCTGGATAAAAATTCCTTTCTGTATCATTTCATCAAACAGGATCGTCTGATAACGGATACTGGCTTCCATGAAAATTTCCCGATAAACACCGTAGATTTCCCGGTCACGATACTGTTCGATTACAAGCATCCGCCGAAATCTTGCGGCAAATTCATCTTTTAAGTAATAAAGAAATGTTTTCCGGCTCACCTCCAAAAGCACATCCATGGACAGGCGGCCATAGTAAACCGCAGCCTCCTCCACGTTTTTTTCGTCTGGAAGACCGATTCCTTTGGACATTTGCTCCATACGCAGAGACATTTCCCGGACAATCGTATTAAAAATTTCTTTTTTGCTTTTAAAATGCTTATATAGAGAACTGTCTTTAATCCCCACCGCATCTGCAATATTTTTAACGCTGGTGCCAGCGTATCCTTTTGTGGAAAATAAGGTCAATGCCTCGTCCACGATCCGTTCTTTTGTCGTCATGTTTACGACCTCCATTACTTTTGCAGACAGAATCCAATGCGTGTTTAAAAATCACTTTCCGTCAATAAACATGCTCTGACCTGCTGCTCCTGCTCAAACAGCACACAGGCCCCGGTATGCTCCCCGGCCAGCAGTCCTTCCGTATTCAATCTGCGAAACAGCGGCGACTGTAAAGCGTCTTTTAACGTTGTATGTAAAAGGCTGGTATCCGAGTATGGGGAAAACGGACACGGTTCTGCCCCACCCCGGGCATTGATATGGAAAAATCCCCTGCCTGCGGCCAGACATCCTCCAGAAGCTTTTTCATCGCCGGGAAAGGATATAAATACCAACTCAGATAAATTTAATCTCAGCCACGTGAGTCTATCCGCCAAATAGCTGCAGTCCTCCTCATCCGGTGCCAATTCCTTAGTTTTTCCATCCACCGGCACATATTCTACATAGATGATCGCCCGGCAGCCCCGATTTGCCAGATCCCGCGTAAAGCTCTGAGAGGTCACTTCCAAATGATTCTCAGAGGTCACAGTCACTGAAGCGCCAAAGAGGATACCGTTTTCATAAAGCCTTGTCATTGTATGGCAAAGGCTGGCATAAACGCCCTGGCCCCGCCGACCATCCGTCGCCGTCAAATCCCCTTCAATGCTTAAAATAGGAACAAGATTCCGATTTATATTAAAAAGCTGTTCATAGCTTTCATCCAGCATTGTGCCATTGGTAAATACAGGAAAGAGTATATTTTTAAATCCTCCGGCAGCCTCCAGCACATCCCGGCGCAAAAACGGCTCACCACCAGCCAGAAGGATAAAGCTGATGCCCAGACCGGACGCCTGTTTAAAAATACCCGTCCATTGGTCTGCCGTCAGTAATTCCTCGCTGCACTTGTCATTGCAGGAAGCATTTGCCCGGGCGTAGCAGCCTTTGCAGTGAAGATTACACCGATTTGTTATACTGGCAATGAGAAATGGCGGAATATGCTCCCCTGCGGCCTCCGCCTTGGCGCGCAGGCTGGCCGCCCTTTTACTTGCCGCTGAATATTCCAGCATAAAAAGGCTCTCCCTGGGATTTTTTACCGAAGCTTTTAATATCCCCCGGACGATACGCTCGACTCCGTGATTTAAATACTCTGTTAAATTAAAGGGCTGCATAATTCTCCTCCTGTTCGTTTCAAAGGCTGCGCCGCATGATTCACATAAACCGAAACCCATATGTATACTTACAGGTTACAGACTCAGTTGGCGTTTAAGTTGTATAAGTGCTAATACTCCCTCGCGGGCAAAATTGGTTAGTAATCACTAGCTTTATTTTCAGTATAGCTAGTGATTGCTAGCTTGTCAATATTAATTTGACACTTATACAAGTAAATTTTCAAAAACGAACATGGAGACATGGGGATATTCTGTAAGTTTCAAATACTTCTAATCACCATTACTATAATTTCTCATAGTACACTAAAGACATATTCTCATTAATTTCCTTAACATTACCATTTTTCAAGTATCCCATTTTTTCATATAAATAGCATAATTTTTCTTCCTGCAAAATAGTATCTAATTGCCAGCTATGCTCACCGTGGATGTGCTCAACTTCCCGTATTGCTTCCTGAGCATACCCTTTCCCTTGATATTTAGGCAATATAAACAGACGTGAAAGATATTTACTACTTTTATTCTCGCTATCTATAATAAAGATTGCACCAATAGGCTCGCCTTCCATAATTATCAAGTAATTTATTGCACCTTTACGTGATAACCGCATTCTAACTTTTTCAAGAGTTTCACATGCCGGACTTGAATCATAATCTTTATATTTATCTAACAATTTCTCAAATGATATTTTCTGCATATTCCAAATATGTATTGCATCTGCCGATGATATCCGTTGTAAAGTAATCATAACCATTCCTCTTGCTTCTCTATTACATATATCTTTCTTCCTAAATTATTTCTTGACTTAGATAGTGGGCTTTTCTATGCCAATAAATATGTTTACTTTTTAAGTATCCTCTTTAAAGAATCTACATTCAGCAAATTCACTGTCTCAAATTCCCCTTTATAAAATACTGCCCAATTGTTAAATGCGCATGGCAATTCTTTTGCTTTTTGCAGCGTGTCCACCTGAATCAGCGAAACCGGAACATCATTCGTCTCGCAATACTGTTTGACCATATCGATATTTTGATAAATATAAGGACACTGCAAATCATAATAAATCGTCAACTCTTTATTATCAATAGCCTGCTTTTTTACATTTTGAGCAAATTCAGGCAGTGTTTTATCAAAGGAAAGTGCCAGCAGTTCATATCCATTATCGGTCGTATCCACCACCTCAAAGCCAAACTTTTTAGCAAACGTTTGATCCGAAAGCCATGCTTTCTGCTTTTTGGCTCCAAGTATACAAATGCCGGATTTACCCTTTTCCCTGGCATCCGCGATGCAGTATTCCATCAACGACGCCCCATATCCCTTTCCTTTAAAACTGCCTAATACCCATAAACAATACACATAAAAATAGTTATCACCTACGATGGGAACCCAGGCGGTTTCAAGCGGCGCATATTCAATAAAAACCGTAGCCTTATCGTTTAATTTTCGAAAAACATGCCCCTCACAAAGCCTCTGCGAAAGCCACTGACGCTTTGCTTCTACACCTGGATGGGGCTTTTTACTGCGGATAATGCAGCATAAATGTTCAGTTTCAATATTTTCTGTTGTTAAGTTTATAAACTCAGTATTCATAGTCACCTCATATAAAATAAATTTGCTTTATAATCCATTTCTTAATCCATCCAGCCTTTGACCACACTCAAACGCTTTTTTCAAAAATCCCTCTGCGGACAACGCCAAATAATCCCAGTTCATAGCCTCGATTGCCGTAGCTCCGGTATATCCTGCACTTGCAACATTCCTCATGGCCATCGGCCAATCAACCGTACCATCGAAGGGCAGACGGTGCATAGCCTCACCATAATTATCATGTAAATGCATTGCCATCATCCGGGAACCATACATGGATAGTAAATCCATTTCCGGATAATAACGGTAATGATGACCACAATCATAGCAAAAGCCAATCCGTGGAGAATCTACTCGCGCCAATATGAAGGACAAGTTATTAAAATTTTTTAAATTCTCCAGCGCAACATTGACATCCAGGCGCTCAGCTTTTTCCGCAATTCTCCGGATACGCTCTAACCCTAAAAGATTCGGCGAATAAGTATCCTCTGGCAAATGCACAACCATCGTCGGAATATTCCACTGGGCACAATCGTCTACACATTGCAAATAACAGGAAGTTAAGGCCTCCCCGTCCTGATTGTCCAGCCAGAGGTCATTTTGATTCTGAATAGGCGTATGTATATTTTCTATAAATAGACCTGCGTTCCGAACAAATTCCGGACCTCTTCGATAATCTCCGCGACCAAAACCCTCGCTCCACCATAGCATAACACCATTGAAACCTGCCGCCTTAATAAGGTGGTAACGCTGCTCAATTGGCAGATCATAGCCAAACCAGTCATATATCGTAAGCATTATTTAATTCCCCCAACTTAAACCTTCACATTTACAAAACAAAAAATTAAATTTCAATACGAACCTCTTGATTGTTCGACCTGCGCAGTAAAAGCGCAGGCCGTTTTGAACGGTTACGCTTACTATTGCTCATCTCTCCACTTCCGGCACCATTCCAGCCGCGGCGCCGGGTCATACCCCATATCCGCCCCCATAGTCGATTCCAATTCACACGGAAAATCTTCGCATTCGCCACAGTGATTCAGCCCCCTGGATTCGCAACAGACCTTAACCTCACAATCGCCACCCCAGAATGTTTTTTTCATGGTCAGGCAGCCAGTACAGTGTACCTTCTCCTTATTTTCACAGGAATTACAACAGATCCCACACCTTGATTCATACATAGCTTTGTCCTCCTTGTTCTTTTATAAGCATATCATTTGTAATTATCATCCATAAGACGTAGCAGGTCATTTGATTCATATGACTATAAAATGTTCCCCATTGCCCGCTCATTCCATCTCTCTGCGGTCATCTCCGGTAATCATCCTGATAATTTCGCCCCTCCGAGCCGTAAGCTCCACCCAGGCCGGCCGAAATCCGCAGCTAATCGCATTGCGGACCGATCTAATATTGGACCAGGCGGCGCAGTAAAACGGAACCTTTCCCCGCTCCATTATTTCCATGGCCAATCGTGTTGTCAATGCCGCCGCGACGCCCTTTTTCCGGTACGCCGGCAGCACATCGATACCAACCTGCCACATCGTATCACAATCAGCAGAGCAGCCCGCCAGACCGATGAGTTTTCCGCCGTCATACGCACCTATGCCCAGAACATCCAGCTCTTTGCGCATTTCACACAGAGCGTTGCTCCACTCCGGAACATACAAATCCGAAAAATCCCCGCCAGTCAGCACCCTTGTCTCGTAGCCGCAGTGCTTTGCCTGAAACACCCGCATATCCGGAAGGAAATATTCGGCCATAAAACAGGCGCGAACCTCCTTTTCTTCAAATTCCTTCACCTTTCCCAATGCCTCATTGAGCATATAGAGGTTGGGCGTAGACAGACAATGTTCCATCGAGTAACGATGTATGTACGCATCCACCGAAGAAACCATACGTTCATCCACGGAAGCCACAATATTATTTCCATAAGAAACCAACTGACACTCAAAGGGAAGCGTCAGATATTTCCTGGCCTCAGGGTGCTTTTCTGAAATAACAACAACATGCTCATTCTTCAAAAAATCCCCGGGATGACAATTCAGATCGACCGCCGACTGTTCCATGGCAATCCGATAAATTTCATCATTCGTCAAATTCCTCACCTGCTTAATATGTATCATTTATTCGCCTTACCTATCCATGTAACTCTTAGTATATCACACATGGAACATGTATACCATGCATAATGCGCCAATATCATAACCGTTCAGAGGAACCGAATTGTTACGCAATCTTTACTAAGGCCCCGGCCACTCAAGCAAATGAGTGGCCGGGACCCAAACAAATTTCCGTACGATCTATTTATAAAATCCCACTCTGCTCCCGTGCCTTGAGCCGTTCCCACCGCCGATCCACCTCAGCCTGAAATGCATCGACGACCGCAGCATAGTCTTTACCAGCCAGGTGCTTTGTTCTGCCCATAGAGGTGAGCCATTCCAAAACATCGATCTTCTTGTTTTTCGCCTCCGGATTATAATTGATCGTCGTAATACCATTTTCAATCTCATACAGAGGGAAATAGCAGCAATCCACCGCCTTGCCGATAACCCTGCGCTCGGTGTTTGGCGTATCGCCCCAGTTGAGCGGGCACGCCGACAATGCCCGGACATAGGCCATCCCGAAATCCCGGGCATAAGCGCCTGCTTTGGCCGCTTTTTTAATAAAGTCCGCCGGGTTGGACTCGGCAACCGTGGCCACGTAGGGCAGGCCTGTGGCCGCCATGATCATGGGCATATCCTTATTCATAAATGTCTTGCCGTACTGGCATTTACCTACATGGGAGGTGGAGCTTTTGGCACCCATAGGCGTGGAGTAAGATTGCTGGTAACCGGTATTCATATAGCCGCCGTTATCATATTCAAATAATATCAAGTGGTCGCCCCGCAGCGCCGTTCCAAGGGCGGAGCCCATGCCAATATCCATACCGCCGTCGCCGCTGACCATAATAAAAGTAATCGGTTCGTCCGGATACTCCCCACGGCGGCGGCGCTGATTATACATTTCCACCAGACCGGCCAATGTGGCCGCTCCATTTTGAAAAAGATTGTGGATATAGGGCACCTTAAAGGCTGTTTTCGGATAGCCGGTGGTCACCACCATACCGCAGCCGGTCTGAAATAAAAGCACAACATTGCCCTCAATACCGCGCAGGAGCAGATTCACGTTCACCGGAATACCACAGCCGGGGCACGCGCCGTGGCCGGGAGCCAAGCGCTTGGGCATGGCCGTCGTCTCATTGATACGCCCTCCGGTGACATTTACGGTACCCTTCGCCTCATCCCAGGCAGCCGTGGTCAGGCCCGGGGATGCCGCAGTCTCACTGACAGGCTCAAAATACTGCTGGATCTGAAGGTCCGGGTTACCCGGATAGACACCGAAATAATCAAAGGTCTTTGCATGAGTTCCAAGACATTCTTTTATCAGGTCGATAGCATCCTTAACGTAAAAATCCTTTCCTCCAAGTCCGTAGATACGGCTGTAAACCTTTGCGGTTATGCCATAAGTCTGAAGCATGGCCTTGATTTCCAGAGTCATATTTCCACCACCGGCGCCATAGCTGTCCTGACGGTCAAGCACAAGGATTTTTTTCGCACTCTGGCAGAGCTTTGACAATTCCTCCGCAGGAAAAGGCCTGAGCATATTCGCGGTAAAGACACCGGCATTTATCCCCTCAGCGCGGAGCTGGTCCACCGCCTCTCTGGCGGTATGGTAGGATGAACCGAGAACGAACAGCAATATGTCCGCATCCTGAGTGCCATAGCCCTCCACTGGTGAGTATATCCGGCCGGACAGCGCGGCATACGCTTCAAATACCTCCGCAGCCCGCTCCCGGACAGCCTCCATGGCCAGATGGAGCTGATATTTATTATTCAAAACATCCGGCTCGTTCATATAGGAGCCTATGGTCACCGGATGCTCCAGATCCAGAGCGCTGTACTGGGCGTGGTATTCTCCCACAAAACCGCGCACCGTGGCGTCATCCGCAAAAACACTGCACCGCTGCTTTTGATGGCTTGTAAAAAAACCGTCAAATGCAATGATCACCGGAAGCTGGACCATTTCCGCAAGCTTGAGCCCGCACACATTCATATCGTAAACCGCCTGGGGGGAATTGGCAAATAAAATGACCCAGCCGGTATTCAGCGTATACATAATATCACTGTGATCCCCTTTGATGCACAGCGGCCCTGAAACCGTCCGGCAGGCCACATTCATAACCATAGGAAAACGGGTTCCCGACTGGACGGGAAGCTGTTCCAAGGCATATAAAAGGCCGTTGGCGCTGGTGGCATTAAATACCCGTCCGCCGCCGGTACTGGCCCCGTAGCATATGCCCGCAGCGCTGTGCTCGCCCTCGGCGGCGATCAGGGAAATGTCATGGAGACCCTCGGATTTCATCAGGTCCAGATTTTCCGCGATCTGCGTGGACGGCGTAATGGGATAATATCCCATCACATGATAGTTGATCTGCTTTGCGGCGTAGGCGGCCAGCTCATTTCCGCTGTCATATAAAATCTTCTGGGCAGCCGGCTCCATCATTTTATTCTCGCTCATCATACCATCCCTCCATCCACACGTTTTTCGTCCAGATAAGCCTCGCTGGTCACCCAGGAATTGGCCCCTGTCTCCTCAAATTCCATATGCGCCACGATCAGGTCCTTATTGCGCACTGCCCACTCTCGTTTCGGATGCTCCCGCTCCAGGCCGGCCACAAGGGCATTGGTTGGGCATACATCCACACAGCGCAGGCACCCCTTGCAGTGGTGGTAGTCCAGACCGCTGTTGACCATAGCTTCCCGGCCTTTGTAAATGCCCGGTTTAAACTGGAACACCATGTCCGGGCAGGTCGAATCACACAGGCCGCAGTTGATGCACTTATCCTGGATAAACAGAGGAATATAGCCTTCTCTGGACGGTGAAAGATCGTTGCTGACCGTACTGCCAAAACGGGTATTCACGCCGCCGATAGGTGCATTGGCGTAGCCCCATTCGGTCTGCGGCTCCTTGTATGGAACCGCCGAAAAAGCGCCGTCGGGAGCAAAGTGTTCCATGACCACGTCCTCGTATCCCCGGCGAAGCCCTTCCAGATTGGCATCCAAAAGCCCGGGGTATTTTTTACCGAGCGTATCGGTCACCAGCGCCCGCACCGGTTCCATGGGAATAAAACCGCAGGCCCGGACAATGGCTCCCAGCATGACCATATTGACACGGCTTTTGCTCTCCATGGCAATTTTGAGCGCATCCACACAATAAAGTTCACCGGCATGAAGCTTTAACCGCTCCCGCATCTGCTCTGGCGCAGCGTCGGTATTGATGACGACCTTTGTCTGCTCCGTAACTCCGGCAGTCACCGGCAGCTTGCCGGCCATAGCCTCGTGAAAAAGCCCAAGGATATGCGGCTCGGTCACCGGACTGTTGACCCGGATTTCCCGGTGCGCCTCGCTCCACCGGATATAAGCCTTCACTGGCGACCCCCGTTTTTCTGAACCGTAGCTGGAAAAGCTGGCGGAATTAAGCCCCAGATAGACCGCCCCCAGCTCCCCTAAAAGCTTGCCGCACAGATTTGCCCCCAGGCCTCCGATGCTCTCCAGGCGGATTTCAAAATAGCCGTCATTATTGACCACCGGCAGCGATTGGCTGCTGTCGGATATTTTGTTTTCGTCCATATCATTCCTGCCTTTCTATGGATGGCTTTGATACGCCATCTGTTCTTTCAATATAGAATTTGCCAAATGGGCAGGAAATATGCATATTCAGGGAACAGTTCAGTTGTTTTGATGCTTCAAAAAATATCTTGTAAAAAAGCCAATCCATAGCAGACAGCATATAAGACCGGCTATAAGCGAAAAGAAATGGGTGCCGTCCATCATTATTTTCCCGATCCAGAAAGAAGGCAGAAAAGCCATCAGATAAGAATAGGGCGCCGGTATAAACCAGATTAAAATAAGCCCTATAAAGCTGATCCCCATCAGCTTTGAAACCGCAAGCCCCTCCACACGGTTCCCGGCAATGGAAGCGACCATCATTGCCAAAAAGATCCCCGTAAGACTGCCAATAAGTGCCCCCGAAATAATATCCACCGGAGACAATGCCGAAAGATTAAAAGCCGCCAAAACGATTATAGTGATGGCAAATGCCCACAGCATTGGCAGACCAACCCGTGCTGTCAGATAAGAATATCCCTGGGCTGGTGTGATCTGATAAAAAGCATTTAATCCCTCATCTCTTTCCTCTAAAAGCAAAAATGCGGAAATCATTGCCGTAAACATGGGGGTAAGAGCAATGAGCATACCGTCCGCGATGCCATACCAGGCTGTGATTGAAAACGCAAATTTATCCGTGAGAATTGTATTGATCAGCGGAAGGGCCAGCTTAAAAAACAGCCCCGCCAAAAAAGGGGCCGGTACCATGACGAGCAGCATACCATCTTTTAATATTTGCTTTAATCCGATTTCAAAAAGCTTCATCGTATGCTTCATGCGCCCTCACCCCCTTCGGATCGTAAAGCCGTGCCAATACGTTTGTTCGCTAAAATTAACAGTAACATAAGCCAGGGGATAAGAATCATTCCCTTCCAGCCATCGAAATGACGTGTAACATCCATCGAATTTACAATCATATGCCACAGGGCTGTTCCCGGAAATATCTCCAAAAGCGGATGTGTTATTCCAAATGCCGTCAAAACAGGGGGCATTGACAAAAGCATTACAGGCAGTGCGGCGATGATCATATAATGATTGACGGAGCGGGCATAGGAAGCAACGATCAGCCCAATAAGATTAAAAAGAACTGCGCCAATGAAAATCCACAAAGACAAAAAGCCGAAGCGGACCGCACTTTCCATCCCTATCCATACAATTATATCCGCCGATATCATTGACAAAATGGCCAATGATATGGACTTTGCCAATAAATATTCCATGGGGCGAAGCGGTGAAATGCTCCAGAACCGATGCAGCCCTTCACCTTTTTCAAGCAGCCATATGCCGCCGATAAAGAACACGCCAAGCATGGCGGGATCTGTCAGCAATATAAGGGCTGCGACCATACGTTTATATTCAAAAGGAGTTATCTTCAATGCCGCAATGTAAACGACGCTGAAAAATGCGTACAGAAAATAAAAGCCGTATTTTATTTGAAACCGTATATCATTTTTCAAGGCATTTAAAAATCTCATTGCAATCTCCTTCCCGTCAGCGCGATAAAAAGATCCTCCAACGTCTGCTCTTTTGAATGGATGCTTGTGAGCGTACCTTCTTTGAGGGCGTATTGAAAGTCCTGAGAATCTGCCAGACCAGAAAGGTTACAAATGCTTTTCGTCTCCCTGCCATTACATAAATAGCTGTATTCAACCTTTGTGTCAGCGCCGCTTTTACATAGAGCATGGGGCGAATCCACTGTTTTTATGACACCGTCAACGATAAATGCAACCCGGTCGCAAAGCTCCTTTGCATCATGCATGTTGTGGGTTGTTAATATAATCGTTTTCCCCATCCGCTTTTGCTCCAATATCATATCCTTTAATATCCTTGCATTTGCCGGGTCAAGGCCGCTGGTGGGCTCATCCAGAAATAAAAGCTTTGGATCATGGAGCAGCGCACGTACAAAGCCAAGACGCATTTTCATCCCCTTGGAATAGCTGGATACCTTTTTTCCTGCGTCCAGATGAAGCCCCACCCTTTCTAAAAGCGTCACAGGGTCCATGGTTTTACCGGAATACAGGGAAGCAAAATACTTCAGGTTTTCCATAGCGGTAAATTTCCCATAAAAGTTAGGGAACTCAAAATCCACGCCAATGTTTTCATAATAATCGCTTGTTCTGTGCTTCATCTCCGTGCCAAAGATGCGCACGCTCCCCCGGTAATCGCGGAGGGTTCCTGTCAATATTTTCTGCATAGTGCTTTTTCCGGCCCCCGACGGACCTAGAAAACCGAATATTTCTCCCGGCCTGACATCAAAGCTGATCCCCCGTATGGTATCCTCTTTGGCCGAAGGATATTTCAGATATACATTTTCAACATCAATCACCTTCATCGCATATGATCTCCTTTAATACACCGTCCAAAATCAATTCCATGATCGTCTGCTGGTCATCGGTATTATCCTGCGAAAGATTAAGGAAGCTGATGGCAAGCGTCTGCAATGTCTTTGTTGCAATATCTATGCTGCATTTAAAATGAATACCGTATTCCTGCAATCGATCGAGCTCATGGCTGTCCTCCTGGGTATGCGCTTTGATCACCTCCGGGGGCAGCTTGCGGTATAAATATTCGGCCGTCTCACCATTGGCCTGCAAAAGCATCGGGTAACGCTTCAGCTCCATAAACATCCACAAAAAGCACTGCTTGCATAGCTCTCTCGGCGGCAGGAAGCGGTGTTCATTTAGAAATTCGTCCATCTCACGCCACATTTTTAATTGCAGATGACCGGCAATATCCATATAAAGATGCTCCTTATTTGTGTAAAAAGCATAGAAGGAGCCTTTAGCAATCCCCGTCGCCTGAACGATCTCATCGACGGACACCTTCTTTAATCCAAATAAAGTAAATAGCCGTTCACCCTCCTGCATTAATTTTTGCCTTATCATTTCCCTTTCAGAATCACTGAACCTTGGCATCATTCGCCCTCCAATCTATATGACTAATTATATTCATTTAGTCATATAGATTATATCTCTTATCGTTACCTTTGTCAATCACAAACGAAAAAAGGCAAAAAACAAGCCTGGGCGCTTTTTTGAAAAACAGAAAGCGGCCCAGGCCATACATTCATCTAAGTAAACAATTTCGATATATCATTAAATAACACAAGAACCATGATCACCATCAGCAGCGCAAATCCCACCAGATTGATCACGCCCTCCCGCTCCCGGTTCAGCGGCTTGCCCTTAATGGCCTCCACGATCAGGAAAAGGAACCGTCCGCCATCCAGTGCCGGAATGGGCAGCAGGTTCATAACACCAAGGTTGGCGCTCAATATGACGATCAACTGCGACATGGTCAAAAAGACGCTCATAAATCCGTAGGTTTTAGCCTCCTGATAATTGTCGTCAATAATATTGACCATCCCCACCGGCCCGGCGATATCATCCTTGGACACATTGCCGGTCACAAGCATTCCCAGACTTTTGACGACCAGGGAAATATTATACTTTATTTCATAAAATCCATATTTAAACAGCTCCGCAAAGGATGCCTTTTGTGCCGTACTTCCAATACCAAACCGATAGCTGCCGGTCGTATTATCATAAAACGGAGTCATCGTCACCGTATGCTCCTGGCCGTCGCGCACATAGGTCATATCATAGGAGGTCTGACCAGGATTTAAGAGCATATACATACTGAGCTCTTTAAACATATGAATCCGTGTATTGTCAATTTTAATGATCTCATCACCGGCCATCAGTCCGGCCTCGGCCGCAGGTGAGCCTTCCTCAACTTCCGTGAGCACACCACTGTTAAAACCAACGTTGAAAATAATGATCATGGCAAAAATCATTGCCAGCAAAAAGTTAAAAATAGGTCCGGCCAGCACCACGGACATCCTGGCCCAGACGGATTTGGCTGTAAAGCTGCCTTCCTCCGGTGCGTCCTCATCTTCCCCCAGCATCATACATGAGCCGCCAAAGGGCAGCATCTTCAGGGCATAAACCGTATCACCCTTTTTGACAGAAAGAAGCTTCGGACCCATGCCGATGGCAAACTCCGTTACGGTGATCCCATGCTGTTTGGCCAGGAGAAAATGGCCAAACTCATGGATGATGATAATGATACTAAATATAATTATGGCGAGAATAATCCCCAAACTACCACCTGCTTTCAATAAATTCGTAAGTCTGGTTTTCGGTGTCAAGTATAGCATCCAGATCCGGATTTTTGATCACCTTATGATCTTCCATAGCATTGCCGATAATATCCACAATATCCAGAAAAGCGATCTCCCGGTTCAAAAACTTCGCCACCGCTTTTTCATTGGCCGCATTAAAAACTGTGGGCATGGAACCACCTGCACGGGCCGCCTTATAGGCCAGAACCAGCCCCTCAAACACATCCGGGCGTGGCGCCTCAAAGGTCATGGCCCCCACCTTAAACAGATCCAGCGGCTCGCTGTTTAACGTCCGCCGTGACGGATAAAACAGTGCGTACTGTATGGGCAGGCGCATATCCGGCGTGCCAAGCTGGGCGATCACCGCGCCGTCCACATATTCCACCGCCGAGTGGATGATACTCTGAGGATGGACAACCACCTGGATCTGGTCCAGAGTCACATCGAAAAGCCATTTAGCTTCGATCACCTCCAGCCCCTTATTGACCATGGTGGCCGAGTCGATGGTGATTTTTCGTCCCATGACCCAGTTAGGATGCTTTAAGGCGTCCTCCACCTGTATATTTTTAAGTTCATCCTTTGTCCGGGTGCGGAAAGGTCCGCCGGAGGCCGTCAGTAAAATGCGGCGCAGCTTCCCCCGCTCGTTCCCCTGCAAAGACTGGAAGATGGCCGAATGTTCACTGTCCACAGGAAGGATGGATACGCCATATTCCTTTGCCATGGGCATGATCAGATGGCCCGCGGTCACAAGTGTTTCTTTATTGGCCAGGGCAATGTCCTTGCCGACCCTGATCGCCTCCATGGTCGGACGGATGCCGATCATCCCCACAATGGCCGTCACGACCATCTGTGTTTTTTCCTCGGTCACGGTTTGGATAAGACCATCCATTCCGGAGACGATCTTCACCGGAAGATCCCGGACCCGCTCCCGCAGATCCTTTGCCGCGGCTTCCTCCCACACGGCTGCGATCACCGGCTGGAAGCGCCTGATCTGCTGCTCTAAAAGGGATACGTTGGAACCGGCTGCAAGCGCCCGCACACACAGCTCCCCGGGATTATTTTCCACGATATCCAGTGTCTGGGTTCCAATAGAGCCTGTGGACCCTAAAATAGAAATATATTTCATACTGCCCTCCCCTATCCGATAAACACCGCCAGAAAATAAACGACCGGCGCCGTAAACAAAACACTGTCAAACCGGTCCATAACGCCGCCATGGCCCGGGATCAGCTTTCCGTAATCTTTAACCCCCTGGTTGCGCTTGATGGCCGAGGCCGCCAGATCACCGACGACGGCGATGAGCGCCCCAACGCCGCACATGATGGCGCAGCTAACCATGGGATTTGCAAGGGACGGCAGCTTAAACCCAAGAAAATAACCGTAGAGTAATCCAAGGATCACCGCGCCGGCCACACCGCCGATCCCGCCCTCGATACTCTTTTTCGGGCTCAGCACCGGAGCCATTTTATGCTTTCCAATAAGCTTTCCTACGCAGTAGGCGCACGTGTCATTTCCCCAGGCGCTGACAAAAATCAGCGGAATGAGAAACAGCCCGTCACTAAGCATCCGCACCTGATACATAAACATCATCAGTACCGGAACATAGACAAAGCCGAACACGGCAAAAGCCGCTGCGTCCGCCTTATATTTGGGAAATGAAAAAACATAGACGAACATAATGAGTAAAAAGGCCAGCACGAGCCCGGCCATATTCAGCTCCTTATCCGCCACTCCTATGGCGCTGACGCGCACTGCCACGATATAAAGGGCCGCACCTATGGTTCCTGCATATCCTAACATATTTTTGTGTATATTATATGTCTTATACAGCTCATATAATCCTATAAACGCTAAAAGAGCCGTCAGGAAATATAAAACATCCCCGCCAAGGATCATGGCGGCCACCATTATGGCCAGCAGCACAACGCCGCTGATGAGACGTGTAATAAACATCGTTTGTCCTCCTGGTTCCCGTCAGACGCCGCCGAATCTGCGATCCCGGGAATTATACTGTTCGATGGCCCGCACCAGCTCTTTGCGGTCAAAGTCCGGCCATAAAACATCGGTAAAATAAAATTCCGTGTAAGCTAACTGCCACAGCAGGAAATTAGACAGCCGCTGCTCTCCGCTTGTGCGTATGAGCAGATCCGGGTCCGGGATATCCGCCGTATCCAGATAGCTCTCAAATACCTTTTCGTCAATGGCTTCCGGCAGCAGCCCTCCAGCAGCCACATCACCGGCCAGCTTTCGCACAGCCCGCAGCATTTCATCGCGGCTGCCGTAATTTAAGGCAATATTAAAATTCAGTCCGGTATTTTTAGCGGACACGACCTCCAGCTTATCGATCGCTGTGCGGATATCCTGGGATAATCCGGTCTTGTCGCCTAAAATCCGCACTCGCATGTTGTTTTTTGAGGTGCGCTCGATACAGTCCGTCAGATAATCCCGGAGCAGCTTCATCAGTGTATCCACTTCCTTCTGAGGCCGTTTCCAGTTCTCCGTAGAAAATGCATAAACGGTAAAATATTTGATCCCCAGATTCCAGGCAACCTCACACATCTTTTCAACATTTTTGCTGCCCTGGGCATGGCCGTAATTTCTTGGCATCAGACGCTTTTTCGCCCAGCGGCCGTTGCCATCCAGAATAATGGCCACATGCTCCGGAACATTTAAAAGCTTCCCATCAATTTCTCTCTCCATCTGCTTGAAAAACCTCCTTGTAATCCCATTCGCACCCGGTTGGCCCGTTGCCATGCGCACCCAGTTCCGCTTTACTTCACTGGGTCGCAGCAGTCGCCAGGTCGGTGAGCAAGCTCCCCGGTCTGGCTCGTTGCCATGCGCAAAAGGGTTGCTGCTTTTGCAGCAACCCTGGGTCTTATACGGTCAGAACTTCTTTTGTCTTTGCTTCGATGGCTTTTTCCACCTTTTCGATATACTTATCGGTGACTTTCTGGGTAGCTTCTTCCAGATCTGCTAATTCGTCCTCGGAGATTTCCTTGGATTTGCTCAGCTTTTTGAAAGCGTCGTTGGCATCGCGGCGGATGTTGCGGACAGCAACCTTGGCGGCCTCGCCTTTTTTCTTAACATCCTTGGCCAGTTCCTTTCTGCGCTCCTCAGTCAATTCAGGAAATACGAGCCGGATGCTCTTGCCGTCATTATTTGGTGTGATTCCGATATCGGATGCTAAAATGGCTTTTTCAATCGCTTTGATCAGCTTGGATTCCCAAGGCTGGATCACGATCATGCGGGCTTCTGGAACGGAGATATTGCCCACCTGCTGAATCGGTGTCGGGGAACCATAGTAGTCCACCACCAGCTTGTCAAGGACATGGGGGTTCGCACGTCCGGCGCGGATCGCAATGTATTCCTTCTCCAGACTGTTTAAAGTTTTCTCCATTTTTGACTCGTATACCTTAACTCTTTCGTCCATAAATAAAATCCTCCTGATTTCTATATGATTTAACCGCCCTGGAGCGTTTATTCACATACTTTAGTCCACAGTGACATAGGTTCCGCTAAATTCGCCGCTCAACGTTTTGACAATGCTGTTTTCTTCATTCAAACCAAAAACGATCATCGGCATTTTATTTTCCATACACATGATCGTCGACGTCAGATCCACAACCTGGAGTCTGCGGTCCACGACCTCCTGGATACTGATGGAATCAAACTTCTTCGCATCCGGATTCGTCTTGGGATCACTGTCATAAACGCCATCCACCGCCTTGGCAAGTAAAATAGCGTCGGCCTCGATCTCGATCGCCCGCAGCGTCGTTCCCGTATCCGTAGAAAAATACGGATGGCCGGTGCCGCCTGCAAAAAAGACAACCTTCCCGCTTTCCAGTGCAGCCACAGCCGCATCCTTGGAAAACAGTGTCGTAAACGCGCCACACATAAACGGTGTGAACACCTCGGTCTGCATACCAAGGGTCCGAAAAATTTCAGATACATAAATACAGTTCATCAGCGTTCCCAGCATACCGATCTGATCGGATTTCGTCCGTTCTATGATCTTACTGCTGTTTCGGCCTCTCCAGAAGTTACCGCCGCCGATGACGATGGCTACCTGCATACCCTGGTCACTGAGCTGTTTTACCTGACGGGCCACGCCCAGACAGGTTTCCTCGTCAAAGCCAAAGCCTTTATCCCCGGAAAGCGCTTCTCCGCTTAATTTTAATAATATTCTTTTTAACTGGTCCATTATTATACACCTCACTAATAATTTAACACATAATGTATATTTTTTCTACTGTAAATTTCGATATCTAGTCTGGCTTTGTTTTTGTGTATTGCAAAAAGGCCGCCGCGGATCAATATTTTTGTTTCCAGCGTGAGTTTGAATCGTAATCCCGGCGCTTCCACGGATGATAAAACAGCGCCGCCAAAATAAATCCGAAAAACACGCCGGACAGATGGGCCACATTATCCACGCCGCTGCTCTGCATCCCGTTATAGAGCGCAAACAGGATAAACATAAAAATCTGAAACGACGTCAGATCCTCAAGCCGCCCCCGGTTTACTAAAAGCACATACAAAATACCGCCGGCCACACCAAAAATAGCGCCGCTGGCTCCCGCGGAAACAACATTTTCCTGAAGTGCCATGGATACAAAGAACGATACAGCGCCGGAGCCCACCGCACAAAGCACATAAAAGATCAGATATTTAACCTTCCCCAGCGCCCGCTCCAGATTATCTCCGATAAAAGCCAGAATGACCATATTTCCGGCCAGATGCATAAATCCAAAGTGAAGAAAGGCGCTTGTAAACAGCCGGTAATACTGGTGCTCATAACGGATCAGCGGCCAGTAAGAGGCCCCCCATTCCAGCATAAATTCCGTATTGTTCGTAGAACCGATCAGTTCCATAATAATAAACACGATAACATTAGCGGCAATAATCAGGCTGTTGATCAGCGACGCCTTCTGTACAGGATTTCGATAGCTGTAAAACCTGCCCGGTCTTGGATTATATACGTACATTCAATCACCTTCCGTTCATTAATTCAGCGGCATTCCGTCATATGCGCCGTCACTTCATCCTTCCATTCATTAATGCCAGCGGCATTCCATCACATGCGCCGTCACTTCATCGTTCCGTGCCATTGGCATTTTCCAAAAACGCAAAGGCCTGCCCTTCCGGCGCTTCCAGAAAATGCATGAGCATGTAAGCGCACATGATCGCCACATTTTCCTCCCGCAATATCCGGCGCACCTCCGCCTTATCGGCCAGAACGATTTCAATATCCTCCGTAGCCTCCTGTCCATCTCTGGAGGGCGTGCCGTGTGCATAGCCGTAAATCGTTCCGCAGGACTCATCCGTCATGCCAACGGTTGTAAAAAATGGCTTGCAGTACTCTTCCGGCGCATCCACCGGAGTAAAATCCAGGCCAGTCTCCTCCTTAAGCTCACGGATGCCCGCCTCCTTAAATGTCTCACCCGGCTCCACAAGCCCTGCCGGAAATTCATAAATATACCCGTCCAGCGGGCAGCGGTACTGACGAATCAAAACGACCCGGTCTTTTTTTTCACCATAAAGGCTGTAAATGATCACGCCGTCCGCCGTATTCTTTTTTGTTTTCAATTTCAGATGATCTATGGTCTTTGCCCGTGAGGATACATAATACGGAGAATGCGACCCATTGTCATTTTCCATATCCAGCTCATATAAATTTAAATATTTCGTCTGCGTCAACTGTCTGACGCCTGTGACTTTTCTCATATATCCGTCCTCCTTTACAAGGAAACGATTGCAAATATTTTCCTGCAATCCGCGCATATGGCCATTTAAAATCGCTGCGCGATGGGCCATATGCCCGTGCAATTTACGTTTTCGTACGGTCTGCGCAGTAAATGCGCAGACCTGTCTGAACTGTTATCAAATCTTCACAAATTGAGGCTTTCTGCCTTCAAAATATGTAATATACTTAAACCCAGCAGCTTTTAACAGCTCCTGGCCCCGGGCCGCCACGCTGCCCACCTGCTCCGCCACATGGGCGTCACTGCCAAGGGTAATGATCTCGCCGCCGCATTCCCGGTACAGCCTCAGCAGATCCCCTTCCGGCATCGTATCGCCCTGGCCTCTGGCCAGCCCCGAAAGATTTAATTCGATCCCCCGGCCGCTCTCGATCAAAATTTTAAAAATCTCTGCAAACTGTTCCCGCAAGGCCATCACATCGGCCTTCACACCGGTCTGTGCATAAATATACCTGGACGGATAGGTCACATGGCCCATAATATCAAAATCATAGCCCAAAGCCAGCTCCTTTAGCCACCGCACATAATTGGCATAAACCTGGCGATAATCCAGTGCCTTAAAATCGTAGTCAAATACATCGATGTCATTTTCCATATTATGGACGGAGCCGATAATAAAATCCAGGGGATACTTTTCAAGAAATGCCCGCGCCTCCCCCGGATTGCACTGGGGCTGTCCAAGCTCGATCCCCACATGGACACGCAGTTCATTTCCATATTTTTCCGCAAGCTCCTTCATTGTAACATACCATCGGTCACAGTCAAGGATGTACGTATAGGGCTTATCCGAAAAAATGTCCATATGATCCGTCAATGTGATCTCGGAAAGCCCCCGCTCTATGGCCGCCCGGCACACGGCTTCCGGCTGTGCCTTACCGTCAAAGGAAAAGGATGTATGCAAATGGTCATCGGTTAAAAACATAGTATTCCTCACTTCTTTTTTCGGTTATCCTTCTGTCCGGTGACTTCCAGATATTCTTCATAAGGGATCGGGTCAAAAAACAGCGGCCTGCGTTTCAAATAGTAAATAAACATAAAGACCACCGCCACCATACGCCACAAAACCTGACTGAGTGCGTCGATGAAAAAATCCGGCGACAGGACTGTGTAAAATATGAGATAATAAATATCATAAAACATCTCCAGCCCAAAGCCCAGCATAATCGCCCACCAGGCATACTTTTTAAACTTAAAGCAGCCGATAAACGTCAGGACGCAGGCAACAATGAGCAGCCCCTCATAAGCCACCGTGATCAGCCCCGGCGAATCCTTTCCGGAAAACAACGTAACAAGCGTATACACCGACAGTAAAATATTCAGCGGCGTCACCACAAGATGGTAGAGCTTGTGAAATTTCATAGGTGCAATTTCTTTTGTGTAAAACTTTATCATAGTATCTCCTTTAAATCAGCCCGGCGGCAGCACGCCGACACCCCAACAGACAAACGTCCAGACATGCGAACGCCCGGATGCCCGGCGGCAGCACACCGGGTCCGCACATCATCTGTGCAGACCCGTGACAGTTACGAATCTGTTAAAATTATATCCTATTCCCGCAAAAACTTCCACCCCTATTATTGGTCCAGATCAAAATAATTGAGCAGACCATCATAGATTCCTTCCGCAAATGTATATTGTTCATCAATGAGCCGCTGCCGGTCCTCAAAATTGGATAAATAGGCAAGCTCCACAAGGATTGCCGGCATTTTTGTGCGCCGCAGCACATACAGCGACGGATTGGTCCGCACACCATTATTTTTTGTGCCCACCAGGTCCACAATGGCATCCAGCACATAGCCCGCCAGATAATAACTTTCCGAGTAAGCCCGGTATACATAGACCTCCGTGCCGTTAATGGCCGGATTCACATTGGAATTGACATGGATACTGATAAAATAGTCCGCCGGCCAGCTATTGGCCATATTTACCCGCTCCTGCAGGCTCGTAGCATTGCTCGTACCAAGAACTGTTTCCTCCGTCGGTCTGGAAACTCTCACCTCAAAGGCCGGATTGGCCCTGAGCATCTCCTCCAGATACTTGCCGACATTATAAGTAATGTCCTGCTCATAAACACCGGAATTTTCCGCCCCTGTGTTGTGATTGCCCGTGGGATTATGCCCCTGATCAATAAATATTTTAATTGCCAAAAAATCACCCCTTAACTCTCTATGACAACATATGCGCCGGGATGAAAAATATTTCCAGCAAATCTTTCCGGGGCCAATTAAAAATAGCCGCTACTCATGGGTAGCGGCCAGCATCGTTTCTCTTTTTTTCATAATTTTCGGCATAGCCAGGCAGTAGACGATGACGGATGCCAGAGGGCCCGCCACATCCGATATGGTTTCCGCAAAAAACACGGATTCTGCGCCGAAAAATATGGGGAGGATGAACAGCGGTACAAAATAGACGAGCTTGCGGAAAAAAGACAGCGGCAGCGAATACCGCACCTGCCCCAGCGCCGTAAATCCGTCCACGATCTCGTACTGGACACCCAGCGGGATCAGCGCCATGGTGCAGATGCGGATGGCCCAAACGGCTTTTTCGGCAATCGCCTCATTGGACGTAAATAAAGATACAAATGCGCCCCCAAAAAGCCGGGCCACAGCAAACATGAGCACCATGTAGCCCACGCACAGCAGCACGATATACTTTTGCGCCGTCAGCACCCGCTTTGTCTGTCCGGCCCCGTAATTATAGGCCAAGATCGTCTGAGTACCGCCACTGATACCGCCAAGGGGCATAGTGACAATGAGCATGAAGCTCTGGACAATGGTAGCACAGGTGATGAGCAGATCGCCCTGGCCGCCGGTACCATAATGGGCCAGAACCGAGTTCATGGCGATGATCATCACATTGTCGATAGCGATAATAATAAACGGTGTAAAGCCCATCACAAGTATTTTTCCCATCAGACGGAGGGAATAGCCGCCAAAGGTGATCTTCACCGGCACCGTTTTTCCAAAAAGAAATTTCAGCACAAAAATACAGCTCCCGATCTGGGAAATCACCGTGGCAATGGCAGCGCCACGGACACCCATACGGAATGCAAATATAAAAACCGGGTCTAAAACGATATTCAGCAATGCCCCCAGCATCACGGACATCATTCCCACCTTTGCAAAGCCCTGGCAGATAATAAACTGATTCATGCCGGTGGCCAGCAGGGCAAAGACCGTTCCGGCCAGATAGGTCGTAAAATATGTATCAGCATAAGGATAGGTCGCCGCACTGGCCCCGAAAAGCATGAGCATGGGCCGGCGTATGACGATCATAACGACCGTCAGCAGGGCGGCCAGTATACAGAGCATTAAAAAGCAGTTTGCAAGAATCTTTTTTGCCTCCGCCATTTTCTGCTCTCCCATACGGATACTCATCAGCGGCGAGCCGCCCACACCCACAAGAAAGGCCACAGAGCCCACCATCGTCACCACAGGGCCGCACACGCCCACACCGGCCAGGGCCACATCCCCCACACCGGATATATTACCGATATACATACGGTCCACAATACTATAAAGCACACTGACAAACTGAGCCAGCATACTGGGCAGCGCTATGCGCCACACAAGCTTCTTAATATTATCTCTGCCAAGATTATTTTCCATAGCCATGACAATTAATACTCCTGTACATTTATTTAATAATTACCGACGCACACGGCCGGGCCATCAATAGCTTTTCAAATTCTTCTCCCGGCAAAGGCCTGGAAAAATAATACCCCTGGATATTATGACAGCCGGTCATTTTCATAAACTCCACCTGTTCTTCGGTTTCCACACCCTCCGCGGTGATCTCCATATCCAGCATCTGCGCCAGCTTGATCATGCTTATGAGGATTTTGCGGCCCTTTTCACTTTTATAGTCATCGATAAAGCTCTTATCCAGTTTGACCACATCGATGGGCAGCGCCTTCAACGCGACCATGGACGAATAACCGGTGCCGAAATCATCCATGAGTATCCGAAAGCCATAATCGTGAAATCTTTGTACCGCACCAGCAATAAATTCCATATTTTCGCAATCCTCACTCTCCGTGATCTCCAACTGGATATTTTCAAATGGAATCCCATTTTCCTCCAAGATCCGGGCATATTCCTCGGGCAGGCTCTGGCTGTAAAGGAGCACCCGTGAAAGATTTACCGATACAGGAACAAGTCCGTAGCCATCGCCGCGCCACTGCCGCTGCTGACGGCATACCTGGCGGAACATGAAGCGGTCCAGCTCACTGATCAGCCCGTTGTGCTCAGCCAGAGGAATGAACACGGAAGGCGGCACAAAGCTGCCATCCGGCCGTCGCCAGCGGATCAGCGCTTCCGCACCCACTACCTTACTATCCACCGGGTCCACCTTCGGCTGGTAATAGACCATAAATTCATTATTTTCAATAGCCAGCTCCATATCATCGCCCAGACGCTTGTCGTGGAGCTGCTTTTCCTTCATCTCATTATTAAAAAACGCATAATAGACGTCATTGCGCTCCTTAATGGTGGAACATGCCAGACGGGCGTTATTTTGCAGATCCAGTATATCCTCCGAAAAATCCCGGACCAGATAAATCCCCATGACCGGCAGGATTAAAAACACTTCATTTTGATGCATCGGCGGACGCTCATTGACGATGCGGTAGCAAAAGCCATCCAGTCTGCGGCACAGCTCGTCCACCGTCTCATACCGCATCAGCACCTCAAAATTATCTCCATGGCGCCGGCCAAACACCTCGTCCTTACCCAATGTCCGTTCCCATTCCCGGCTGACAAACTGTAACGTCGCATCCCCCTTTTCCGGGCCAAACAATGTATTGACCAGCTTAAACTGATGAAGGTCCATAGCCACAAAGGCCCACTTCCCGGAATGCCGGTCCAGACACTTTCGGGCCTCCATACAGAACTTTGCATAGGAGGCAGCCCCGGTAAGAGGGTCCACATATAAAAACCGCTGGAGCGCCTTCCGCTTTTGATAATCCACATAGACGACCAGAAGGACAAGGACACTAAAAACAGCCATGAGCACGCCGCCAAGCACTGCGGTCCAGGCAACCACCCTCTGGAGTACGCCGCCAAGCACATGGCTTGGCACAATGGACAGCAAATACCAGTCATTGGCCATCAAAGGCTCAAAATACATATCATTGGACACACTGCCCATATATTCCAACTGGCCGGAAGCGCCCTGGGCCATCATAGCTTCCAGAGTATCCGCCGCCTGGGCATTCGCCCCATCGGCAGCACGCATGCTGTCCAGTATATTTTCCATTTCCGGAAAGCTTCCCTCATGCCCGGAATCCACCACGCAGTCACCATTAGAACGGACGACATAAGAATATCCCTGCCCGCTGAACATATCGATCGAAGTGATTTCCCGAAAACCCTCCAGTGAGTAGGTGGCAAACAGCGCAGCACTAACCTGCCCATCAGAATAAACCGGCGTACTGAATACAATAATATCCTCGCCGCCGATCTTATCCGTCATCTTCTGGGATACCACCGTCTCCCCCATAAGACTTTTCTTAAAATAACTCCGATCCGCCACCGAAAACACCAGCCCCTCGCTTGTAAAAGCCCGTCCATCCGGCAGAGCGATCCCCATCCGCTTAAAAGAATAGCGTTCATCATAAAAACTCAACGCCACCGCAGTCTTAGCCACATCACGATCATCGTCAATCACAAGCCGCCGGGCAACCTCCTCCAGCAGATCAAATCTCTGTGAAATCTCCTGATCCAAAAGCCTGCGGTTAAGCACCGACATCTCCCGAAGCAGCTGCCGCTCCTGATCCCTGAAACCATCCTTAACATTCTCCGCATAAGAAAAAAGAGACACAAAAAAAATCAGACACAACACCGGAACAACCAGAAGCTTCAACCACGCTCTCCTGACCGCCACACCATCGCCTCCCTCCGCACCAAACCCATCCAGCCGCCATCCCTCAAAACACCGCAGCAATATAAATCTATGTAACAGTTCCGATAAAACCAACTGTCACAAATCTATAACTACTCTACCATACTTTCACAAATTTGGCTACAACCAAACCAACAGATTTTCATCCGCATCTTCCCCATTTCCGCTTCAAAGTCCGCCCACCATCAACCTAATGCCCTTACCCCTCCAAACCCAATCCGTACATCAGGGGCCGGAAGGGGCTTTGGGGCTTCTTTGGGTTCCGGGGCCGGTACGTTTTGGGCTGTGATTTTGGAGACGGCTCTTTCCAGGGCCAGGGCTGCGGCTTTGACCACCCGGCCTGTGCCCCCTGAGGAAAAGCCTACGCAGGGCTTATTAGTTCAACTTGGAATAAAAAGGCAGTAATTTCGGGTCAGAATCCGAGCTTACAAAGCCGGATTCTGAGGGCCAAGTTCAGCCAAAATCATAAAGAATTTGGATGAACATTGGCCCGATGCCCGAAATTACTGCCTTTTTAATCCTAGTGCCTCCATGCGTAAATGCGCCGTGTTATAGCACCCGCTATCTACGCCAGGAGCACGCCCACGAAGCTAGTCGTAGGGTCCACTACGCCGTCGCTTCGTGGACGCACACCTGACGCAGATATCAGGCACTATATCACGACGTATTTACGCATGGAGGCACTAGTTGAACTTAAGCCCGAAGACGGCATTTCCTCAGGGGGTACAGGCCGGGTTGTCAAAGCCGCAGCCCCGGTCCTGGAAAAAGCCGTCTCCAAAATCACAGCCCAAAACGTACCGCCCTCCGGACCCCAAAGAAGCCCCAAAGCCCCTTCCGGCCCCGCCTCACGCGACATTCAAGCTATCGCTTTACATTCTTTTCAAATCCACCACAATCTCATCAACGCAGTCCTCCGCCTGCGGAAAAAATCCCAGTTTATCCAAAAACGCATGCCCAACGCCGCCATAAACGATCCAGCGCACATCCACCCCGGCATCCATCAGGTGCTGCCCATAAAGCCGCGCCTCCGCCAAAAGAAAATCATACTCCGCGCTGGCGATCAGTGTTTTAGGAAGCCCTGAAAAATCCGTGGCCGACAACGGCGCCACATAAGGATGATGCACTTCTTCCGGTGCGCTTAAATAAGCCATATTCACCACCGGATTCATCGCGCCGATTCCCGTAACCGCCTGAATGATCCGCTCATCCTTCTCCGGATTATTATACATATCCGGGCTCCAGTAAAAGCCCTCGTACTCCGATCCGTCGGTGCGCATCACGGTCGGATAAAGCAGCGCCTCATACTTGATGCGGTGCTTTCCCTCATCACGGTCTCTCAGCGTGCAGACTGCGGCAAAATTGCCGCCGGCGGAATCACCGCCCACAGAAAGCTTTTCCCGGTCAATGCCAAGCAGCTCCCCGCCGGCTTCGTACACCCACGTCACCACATCATAGCAGTCGTTAAAGCCCTCCGGAAAGCGATGCTCCGGGCACAATCTGTAATCTACCGATACGACCACGGCGTCGGCACGGCAGGCAATAAGCTTACACGGATTTTCCACCACATCCGGACTCCCGCCCATAAAGCCGCCGCCATGGAAAAATACCATACAGGGCCGATGCACATTTTCTCCCTCCGGCGTGTAGATACGCACCGGAATCCTATGGCTGCCGTCACTGGCCGGCACCTCCATCGCTGATATGCGCACCCCTTCGGACAGATCCACATTGTTCCAGCCCATCTGAGCTCGTAAAGAGCCAATGGGGATCCCGTCCACCACATAGTCCTTACCGGCCATGGGATCTACAAACAAATGCTCCATATTATCCAGCATGTTCTGAGGATATTTTTCAGGGCTGGCCTTCATAGCCTTAGCATCCGCACCAGCGATCATGGCCTCTCTCGCATCCAGCGCGCCCTCGGGAGTGTCCGGGCTTTTTTTATAAACACAGACCGTTCCATCAATAATGCGGGCCTGATTTCCATTTTTAAGTAATTTTACGAGAAGTTCTTCTTTCATCTGTCAATCCCCTTTAGTTATTTCCATTTGCCGCAGCATCCCGGCGTGCATGGAGCTCCTCGATCACCTTGGCATACTTCTTTTCATCCAGATTATAGAAAATAATAACAACAGCAATGAGTACGCCAATGATTGCCGGAACCCATATGTAATTGGCCCGGATCGCATTGAGTGAGCTCTGCGTCTGAGCCACATTTTCCACATAACCGCCAGCAGACAAAATGGCAGCGGATACGGCACCGGCCACAGCCATACCAAGCTTTACCATAAAGCCGACAAACGCGGTCATCAGGCCCTGCGGACGCAGCCCGGTCTGCCATTCGGAATAGTCGATGGTTTCTGCGGTCAGGATAAAGAGCAGGCCCATAGCCACGCCAAAACCGATCGAACCAATGGCTGTCAAAATATAGATCAGAGTCAGATTCTTACCTGCAAAGTAAATGCCTACAATACTGGCCACCTGGATCAGAGAGCCTAAAAATACACAGCGCTTCGTTCCAACAGCTTTTGCGATCACCGGAGTCACCAGTGCCAGAGGAATACCAAGCAGTGTGGCAATGGACATGAGCGGCGTTGCCGCAGCTTCATTTTCCAAATAATACTTGGCATAATATAAAGTTCCCTGATTACGGATGATCAGGCTGGTGAAGCACAAAAATGCGATAATACACATCAAGATCCAGTTTTTATTTTTCACAGCTACACGGATGGAATCCTTCAAAGGCATCGCCTTACCCTGAGGGATGATACGCTCCTTCGTGTTTTTAAAGCAGATAAACAGTAATACAACGCCGACCACAGCAAAAATGATCACCGTGCCGGTAAAGCCCATGGCCTGATTTCCCTTGCCGATCAGGGCTACAAGACCAAGTGTCAGGCCGGTAGCTACAAAACCGCCGCCATTGGAGCCGATGGTCTTAAACATATTAAAGGACAGACGCTCGCTCTCGCTGTCGGTCATATTGCACATCATTGTGGAATACGGGATATTCAGAGCCGTATACACAACACAGAACATAATATAGGTCACCAGTGCATAAACAAATTTGCCCGTCGAACTGAAATTCGGCGTAATAAACATGAGCACACTGATCAGGCCAAAGGGTATGGCCATCCACAGAACATAAGGCCTTGCCTTGCCCCATTTTGTATGCGTCTTGTCAATAATACCGCCCATAACCGGGTCCGTAACTGCATCCACGATACGGGAAACGAGCATGATCGTTCCTACCGCACCCAGGCCGATCCCTGCAATATCCGTATAAAAAAACATGATATACGAGCTGACCAGCGTAAACATGGTATTACAGGCCAGATCTCCAAGGCCATAGCTCAGTTTTTCTTTGATGGAAATTTTGTTTTTCATAAATAAACCTTCTCCTTCATCAATTTGTTTGGCAAAGCATTGTCCGGAAATGCTTTGTTCTGCCGTCGGCTTATGTATTCATTATAACAATAAAAAACGTCACTTTCTTGTCTGAAATTGACAGAAAAATGACGTTTTAGTGACATTTTAAAATTATTATAAACAAATCGCCAAAAATATGCGCCGTTACTTCGCTTTTCTCTGCAGATTTGATACACGGTATTTGTGGGGCGTCTCATGGTACACATCCTTAAATGCCTTTATAAACGTGCGCGAATCATTAAAACCGTTGTTCAGCGCCACCTCCAGCACCGACAGATCCGTATTCATCAGCTCCTTGTAGGCATTGCATATACGAACACTGTCCAGATATTCTTTGAATGTATTGCCCATATATTTTTTAAAGCTCCGGGCCAGATATTCCCTGGATAAGCCATAATAGCCGGCCACCATATCCAGCGTCAGATTCTCCCGGTAATTCTCATTAATATACTCTGTTATTCTTTTAAAACGGTCGATATACTTTTCAGTGCGGGCCGTGACCATCAGACGGCGTTCCTGGCGGAAATGGGTAAACAGCAAATAAAGCACATGAAAGATCGTCTCGTTGGACTTAAGATAAATAAACTCGTCCGAAGCTTCCTGGTGCAGCTTCCACAAATCGTACATAGCTTTTTTGATTTCCAGAGTCACCGCATGATCCTGCGGTACATCAAAGACCACCTTGTCCATTTCCGGATAAATATCCTTGAGAAAATCATAGGAAATGATCAGGGAGATCGCTTCCAGGTATTCCAGCGTCATCGCCCTGATGGAATGGATATCGCCGCTGTTTGCCACAAGCAGATAACCATCGCTCACCTTTTGGGTGGCACCATTGAGATAAACCTCTGTTTTAGCATGGATCATCAGATCCAGCTCCAGACTCCGGTGCCAGTGTCTGGGCACCTCATAATAGCCTTCCGGACTGTGGATGACCACCTGGGCCGGAAGCTTTTTCTCCACTTCGATATGTTCGTGAAAATAATCCATATGTATCCCCCAATACATTCCCCGGAACCGGCTCATCTTTCAGATACCGCTCCGGCCAGCAATCTGTTACGGTTCTACGACAGGCCTTCCCCGCGGCCCAGCGTAAAGTAAAGAATGATGACAATAACCAGCGGCGCAAGAAAACGCACGATAAAGCTCCACGGCTTTTTCAATGCAAATTTGTGCGCGCCGTCGCCCTCGATCTCTCTGGCGGCATTTTTAGCGCCCCACACCCAGCCTACAAACAGGCAGAAAAGCAGTGCTCCCAGCGGGATCATAAGATTATCGGTAAATTTCTCCATCACCGCGTTCATCGGAAGCATCTGCAGGCCATTGGAAAAATCAAACCATGGCAGGTTAATGCCCCGGGCATCCGATTGAGACAGCGAGTAGCCGGCGCCCAGAAGGAACATGGGAACGGCCAGGATCAGCGTAGCCTTCAGACGGCTTATATGAAATTCCTCGGTTAAAAAGGCAACACAGCTCTCCAAAATACTGATGGCGCTTGTCAGCGCCGCTAAAAACAGCAGGACAAAAAATACAAGTCCGACAATCGTTCCGCCAGGCAGGCTGGCAAAGACTTCCGGCAGCGCCATAAACGCAAAGCCGCCGCCCATGCCCAGGCCGTCGGCCCCCAGGGTGACAAACACGATGGGGATGATGGCAAAGGCGGCCAAAATCGCCACAAGCGTGTCCAGCACACAGATCCACGTAGCGCTCTTCACAAGATTTTCCGTTTTAGGCACATAGGAGCCGTAGGTCACTATGATCCCCATGCCCACAGACAGTGAGAAAAACGCCTGCCCCAAAGCCCCTACCAGAGTGTTGCCGCTGATACTTGCCGGATCGATCTCCAGCATAAATTTCACGCCCTCCATGGCGCCGGGCAGTGTCAGTGCCCGGATGACGATGGCGATGAGCAGTATAAAAAGCGCCGGCATCAGCACTTTGCTCACCCGCTCGATCCCGGACGATACGCCCTTGACAATGACAAAGATGCATATAGCCATAAATACAACGCCGAGCACAAGCGGCTGGATCGGCTCTGAGATAAACTCGGCAAAATAATTTTGATACGCATTCTCTCCGGTGCCAAAATGTCCGCCTGTGAGATACACCCACACATATTTTAAAACCCAGCCGCCCACGATACAGTAATAGGACATAATGACGAACAGGGTCAAAACACCGATTCCTCCGGCAAATGTCCATTTTTTATTGAGCTGGTGAAAAGCGCCCACTAAATTTTTCTGTGTCTTTCTCCCGATGGACAGCTCGGCCAGCATGACCGGAAAGCCGATAAAGGCTACAATTATAATATAACACAAAATAAACGCGCCGCCACCATAAGCGCCGACTTTTCCCGGAAATTTCCAAATATTTCCCAAACCTACCGCAGAGCCCGCGGCGGCCAGAATAAATCCCACATTACTGGCCCATTGACTTCTTTTCTCTCCCATAATAAAAATCCTTTGTTCATCAAAATTTTATCTTTTGTATCATACCTTTTTGCGCCGATTTTGTCAATAAGCTGCCCGCCATTTCGGCCGCTTCGTTCCACCGTTTGCATGCTCATGCTGACCTTTCGTCCGCTTCGTTCCACTTGTTTGCATGCTCATGCTGGCCTTTCGGCCGCTTCGTTCTACTGTTTGAATGCTCATGCTGGCCTTTCGGCCGCTTCGTTCTACTGTTTGCATGCGCGCTGGCCATCTCGCCTTTTCAGCTATCGCCAAGATATTTATCCCGCCACAGGCGCCCCACCTTTTGAAGCTCCACCGCAGTTTTTGCCAGCTCGGCATACTGCTTTTTGGCACTGTCCAACTGGGCCTCATAGCCTTCCTTTAATTGCTTTAGCTGCAGATTTTTCTGCTGCTCCAGCGTTTTAAGGGCAGCGCCGGCATCCGCGAGTTCTTTGCGGCAGCGTTCCTCACAGGACGAAAGCGCCTCACGGCAACGCTCCTCGCAGGCTGAAAGCGCCTCGCTATGGCTCGCTTTGGCTGACGCCATTTCCTCGCTGTGGCGCGCATTCGCTGCCTCCAGTTCTTCGCTGTGGCGCGCTCTGGCAGCCTCCAGTTCCTCGCTGTGGCACGCTCTGGCAGCCTCCATTTCCTCACTGTGGTGCGCCCTGGCCGCCTCCATTTCCTCGCTGTGGTGCTCCGTAATCTCCGCCAGCCGTACTTCATAATCCGCGCCGGCGGACTCCAGTAGCGCGCAGCGGCCCCTGAGCTGACGGATCGTCTCCTCACATTCGGCCTTTTCGTCTGCAAGCCGCGCTTCGTACTCCTCCCGCACAGCCTCCGTCGCTTTTAATGCCTGAGCTTCACCGCCGTTTTGGCGGGCCGACGGAAAAAAATGGCCGTTCTCGATTTTAAACCAAAGCTCCTGCGCCCCATCTTCCTCCCCATCAGCCACCCCCGGTGCAGATGGCGTGGCCAGCATATACGCCCCGTCCTCGCACTCCAGCCATTGCAGACGCAGCCGTCCGGAATATGCCTTATAGATCACCTCCGGTAACTCCTGGGATATGGGGTTTTGACAGCACAGATTATAATTTTCGGCCAGCGGATTCCAGGCCTGATAAAGAAGACAAAGCCGGCCGGATATTTCCCTCAGCATAAGGCCATCAAACCTGCTGGCATCCGTGGTCGGACTCAGCAGCACCCGGGCAGTGCCGGAAGGTATCGTATCCATAACGATCTGATGGCTCAAATTTTCATAAACATAATATATACTCCCACGATAAGCCGTCGAATACAGCTTACCAAGACAATCCGTTTTCAACAGCGACGGCAAGGCCCCTCTGCGCAGCGGCGTCACCAGGGCCAGTATACGATTTCCCTCCATATATAAAGTAAGAGAGCGTCCGTCATCCAGTTCATAAACCTCATTCATGGCTGCATTTCCTTCCATCCAAAATATCTTCTCATTATATATATGGAAACCGGCGAACAAAAAGACACCCGACGCATAATATAAATTAAGTATTTATAGAAAGGACCTTATTTATGGCAAAAAATAATTCCGGCGGCTGTAAAAGCTGCCCAAAAAGATATGTCAGCCATGGCGCCGCAAACAAAGATCTGTGCTGCAAGGATGTATGTGTCGACCCGATCTGCGGCGATCCTGACGTGCTTACCCTGCTGGCACCAGTAGTTTACGACGAGCTGGGCATCAATCTCTGCCGTACGATCAATGTGGCTCTTCCTACGGGAGCCATTGCCAGTGTATCCGCTCAGGTACTTGACGTAGCCTTTAACGGCGCAGACGGCACTGCCACCTCCATTTCCCATATTAACGGACGACCCAACTGTTACCTTGTCACTTTAACCAACCTTGCCGTAACCTTCCTTCTAACCTATTATGACTGCGCCCACAGAGTTCTCGCAACTCAGACGCAGACTGCCACCTATCTGCCCACCAATAATACGGTGGAGGACTATGATTATCTCGATGATGAAACAAACCCCTCCACAGTTGAGCTGGAGATCTTCGCACCTTACGGCGTCTCCTATACAGGCGCAAATAATGAGCCGGTCATTGACTATATTGGTTTTCTGGCAGACAATAACGCACTGCGCCAGGGTCTGAATATGATCGCCATCCCCAAAATCCTTAATCTGGATCTGAATGATGATACGATCACCATCGGCCTGTCGATTTACGTTAAGAGTGTTTATTTCTCACAGTATCTCATTCCTCATAATGGCAAGGCCGTTGTTCCAAAGGCCAGCCTGCAGCCCACAGATGACACGATCTGCATGGATTTCGTATGTGGTGATCTCCTTGATCTGTCCATTAAGCCATTGGAGCTTGGGCCTCCAAAATGTGAAGAACATCTGAAACAGGCCTGCGACGACCAGCCATGCGATCCCTGCTGCACCTGCCCTCCGGTAATACCGGTTCCGGTGGAAACCGCTGTTACGGCACAAAATGAACGAAACACCACGGATTTAGAAGCCTAAAATATGCGCAGCAAGGCACACTAAACGGATACAGGCTGGCCATGACACGGCCAGCCTGTATTTTACGATTCTTTTGTTTCCTCTTCCGGAAATACGGCCCGGTACTCATCGATCAGGCCTTCCTTCCCGCGGTATTTCAATCCTTTATGGATCAGTTTCTTGACAACATCATAAATAACCGCAAAAACCGGAACGCCCACGATCATGCCGATAAACCCGAACAGCCCGCCAAAGGTGAGAATGGCAAACAGCACCCAGAAGCTGGACAGCCCGGTAATATTGCCCAGAATCCTCGGGCCAAGGATATTGCCATCAAACTGCTGCAACACGATAACAAAAATAAGGAAGCCGACACACTTGGCCGGACTGACCATTAATATGAGCAAGGCGGAGGGCACCGCTCCCAGATATGGTCCAAAAAAGGGAATGATGTTGGTCACGCCAACGATCACGCTGACGAGCATAGCGTAGGGCATTTGAAAAATCCACATAAAAAGGAAGCAGATAACGCCAATGATGGCCGAATCCAGAAGCTTTCCATTGATAAAGCCGCAGAACATCCGATCTGCATATTTCGTCTCATCGATGATTGCTTTAGCCCAGCGTTCCCGGATAAGGCTGTGTACGATCATCTGGCTCTGGATGGCAAACCGCTTCCTGCTGCCCAATAGATAAATCGCCACGATCACACCGATAAAAAGATTCATAACAACATTCACAATGCTGACAACACCGGAGGTCACGCCATCAACCAGCATCTGGAGATTCGGAAGGATCGACTCCTGTATCCACAGCCCAAATTTATCGGTGATCCCCTCAGAAATACTGTCAATATAATTTTTCAGAACCGGCTGATCGCCCAGATATTGAGTGATCCAGTCTGTGAACCGCTCAATACTGCTGGGCACCATGGCCACGATCCCCGACAAACTGCTCAACACCTGGGGAATGACCATCATCAGCAGAGTCACCACAATGGCAATCCCTAAAACAATTCCGGTCAATATGCTCAGCGAGGCTGCCACACCTTCCGCCCGCTTCCATGGCTTCTTCCCTTTTTTTGTAAGAAGCCGCAGGTAAAAACGATCCAGCACATTGCACACCGGCTTTAACAGATAGGCAATCACAGCGCCATAGATAAAGGGCATGAGTATGGCCAAAAGCCTGCCCACACCGGACCGGATGTTATCCATAAAAAACAGGATAAAAAATAAAAGTATGGCCAGCGCCAGTGCGCCAAAAAGCGTCAGCATACGATATATATAATAGCGTCTTCGTTGATTTTTCATTACAATCGTCTCCCTCATTTGTACTTACCACTGGTTTTAGTATAGCACACCGTTCCCGATTGTGAAAGCATCATTTCGCTGGCTTTAGCTCCCTTCCTTCGGCTCGTTGCTTCGCGCACACCGCAAAAAAGCGGCCATACATTTTACTGTACAACCGCTTTTAAATAAAGCTTTGCCGGGGGATTACATACCGGCCTGCTTAGCAACCTCTGCTGCGAAATCATCCTCGCGTTTTTCCAGACCTTCACCGGTCTCAAAACGTACGAAGGATTTCACCTTGATTGGTGCGCCTACTTCTTTTGCAACGCTGTCTACATACTTCTGAACGGTCAAATCGCCATCCTTAACGTAAACCTGATCCACAAGGCAAACTTCCTTTAATTCCTTGTTGAGACGGCCGATGATCATCTTATCGATGATATTTTCCGGCTTGTCCGGATTTTCGTTCATTGCTGCAACCTTCAAGATTTCTCTCTCTTTTTCGATGAAGTCTGCTGGAACTTCG
This sequence comes from Lachnospiraceae bacterium, assembly GCA_902363555.1. Taxonomy (GTDB): domain Bacteria; phylum Bacillota; class Clostridia; order Lachnospirales; family Lachnospiraceae; genus Catenibacillus. The sequence goes on from CABJAM010000008.1 coordinate 44,281, forward strand.
CTTCTGTCCACATATTTCGGGTTCATAGCTGCAATCTGCATAGCTACGTTCTTGCCGCATTCGTGAACAGCTTCGCCATCGGCTGTGGTTTCAAGCTCCACAACAACACCGATCTTGCCGCCGGCATGGATGTAGCTTGTAACTACGCCATTGTCTGTGGAAACCTTCTGGAATCTGCGGATGCTCAGTTTTTCACCGATAACGGCGATCTTCTGGGAAAGAGCCTGCTCTACGGTTACGGAAGGATCTTCTGCCCAGCTTTCAGCCATGAAAGCTTCCAGTGTTTCTGCTTTTGTATCAAGAGCCTGTGCTGCAACCTTTGCAACATAAGCCTGGAAATCTGCATTTTTAGCAACGAAGTCGGTTTCGGAGTTTACTTCAACGATCGCTGCTGCTTTGCCGCAATCGCAGGCTTTAATAGCCACGATACCTTCGGCTGCCACACGGTTGGCTTTTTTAGCCATAGCTGCAAGACCTTTTTCTCTTAAAAACTCAACGGCCTTTTCCATGTCGCCATTGGTTTCGTTCAGAGCTTTTTTGCAGTCCATCATACCGGCGCCTGTTGCTTCTCTCAGTTCTTTTACCATTGCTGCTGTAATTGCCATGATTTAATTCCTCCAAAATTTTAGTCGATTTGATAAACACTGCGGTTTTAACGGCAGCCCCTTAGCTGCTCATATCCATACCGCAACGATAAATACATCTGCGCACGGAAAATCCGCCGCAGATGTGTTTAATGGGTTCGTAATCTTATGCTTCTAAAGCTTCCTCTGCTGCTTCTTCAACCGGAGCTTCATCATACTGCTCGCCCTGGTTTGCTTCGATTACAGCATCGGCCATTTTGGAAACGATCAATTTAACGGCTCTGATGGCATCATCATTACCTGGAATTACATAATCAAGCTCTTCAGGATCACAGTTTGTATCAGCGATACCAATTAAAGGAATACCTAAAATGTGAGCTTCCTGGATACAGATTCTTTCTTTTCTCGGGTCAACTACGAAGATCGCATCCGGAGCTTTCTTCATATCTTTGATACCGCCAAGGTTCTTTTCCAGTTTTTCCCATTCTTTCTTTAATGCTGTAACTTCTTTCTTAGGAAGAACATCAAATGTTCCGTCTTCAGACATAGCTTCGATCTCTTTTAAACGATTGATCCGGCTCTGAATGGTCTTAAAGTTGGTCAGCATACCGCCTAACCATCTCTGGTTTACGTAGAACATACCGCAGCGCTCTGCTTCGGTCTTGATGGCATCCTGTGCCTGTTTCTTTGTGCCGACAAAAAGGATCTTACCGCCTTCAGCAACGATATCCTTGATAGCATTGTATGCATCGTCTACCATACCTACAGATTTCTGTAAGTCGATGATGTAGATACCGTTTCTTTCGGTGTAGATGTACTCTGCCATTTTCGGGTTCCATCTTCTTGTCTGATGTCCGAAATGCACACCGGCTTCAAGTAACTGTTTCATAGAAATAACGCTCATAATTTACCTCCTGGTTTTGCTTCCGCAGCTTTCAACTCTTCCGGAAAACCTTACCACCCGCCACGTGGCGGATATTGGGGCACCGTTCCGGAAAATCGGTCTGCGTGTTAAATTTTACCGGAGTAATTATAGCATATGGATGGCGTGTCCGCAAGCTTTTTCTTCGCGATTCTTCAAAAAATCCCGATTTTATTACTATTCACTGGCGGCCAGTAAACAGTAACATATAGAAATGAAGGAATATTTGTTAATTGTACACCTATATCACATTTTATGATATAATAATACCGTTACCGCCTCCTATATCCGGTACGGAAGGGAGGTGTTCGATTTGGACATGCTTATATCTCTTATTATAGCTGTTATGGCAAGTGTAGTTAGCCACTTCATTTGCAAATGGTTGGACAGCGATAAGTAGTCGGTAATCAGCCTATGGCATAAGCCACCATAATCAACGGAATAGAAAACCCCAGAGCGGCAACTCTGGGGTTTTCGTTTGTTGTCCGATATGGATAACTTATATCTCTTAGCCTGATAACAGTATAGCATATGCACAAACAGATTACAATATACTTGTTGAATGTAGTTGATTTATTGTTACTGTTCGTTGGCCAATATAATAATAATAATATAGTAACCTTCTTTGCAGCAGATCCTTGACTTTTATCGAGCAGGTGATACAATATAATTATAATTATGATAAATGAAATTATACTAATTGGAGGTGTGCCATGAAGTTCATAGGCAGGCAAACGGAGCTCAAAACCCTTGAAACGGAATATCTCAGAAACAGTGGATTTACTGTAATCTACGGGCGGCGCCGCGTGGGAAAAACTACTTTGATCAAAGAGTTCATTAAAAATAAGACCGCCTTTTATTTTTTAGCCACAGAAGAAATCGAGGTCCAGAGCATGAAACGGCTGGCAGGAGTCATCTCCCGGACCACAGGAAACAAAATGCTTCAAAAAGTAACCTTCTCCGATTGGATGGATTTATTCCATATAATAGCAGATTATCATCCTGACGAAAAAAAGGTACTGGTCATTGATGAATTTCCCTATCTGGTAAAAACCAACGCCGCATTTCCTTCAATCCTGCAAAATGCGTGGGACGAAATACTCAGGGATAATAATGTGATGCTGATTGTCTGCGGATCTCTGATGGGAATGATGCAAAAACACGCACTCTCCTACGAAAGCCCTCTGTATGGCCGCAGGACAGCGCAGATCCGGCTGATGCCTCTTCCATTTACGGATGTTTATGCCACACAGACTCTTTCCTTTGAACATGCCGTCGAGCAATATGCCATCACCGGCGGTGTTCCAAAATATATGGAGTTCTTCGAGGATGGGGATGATCTGCTGCAACAGGTAGATTCAGTTATCCTGTCAAAAAATGGGTTTTTATATGAGGAGCCGAATTTCCTCTTAAAAGACGAGGTTATATCCGCAATCAACTATTTTTCCATTATCAGAGCCATAGCGGATGGAAATCACAAACTGGGGAAGATTTCCCAGGTTTTAGGAACGGATACGTCCTCACTGACGCCCTATCTTTCCACCCTTGGTGACCTTGGATTCATTGTTAAAGAGACACCGATCACCGAGAAAAACCCGGAGAAATCCAGAAAAGGGCTTTATTTTATAGCAGATAATTTTATGCGTTTTTGGTTTAAGTATATCTATCCATTTAAAGGCGAGCTGGAATTAGACAACATGCAGATCGTACGGGATGAGCTTCAAAAGGATTTCAAGCAGAAATTTGTCGCATTTGCTTATGAAGATATGTGCAAAGCGATATTTGCCAATCTTTGCAGATTACAGGCAATTTCATTTGTTCCTTCCCGCATCGGCGCCTACTGGCTCAATGACCTGAATCAGGATACAGAAATTGATGTGATGGCAGTGGACCATCAAAACAGACGCTTCTTCGCCGGCGAGTGCAAGTATCGCAGCGAGCCGGTGGACGCTCCTGTATACTTTGCTCTGCGCGAAAAAGTGCAGACCTCCACAGATATACAGACAGCCTTTCGGGGATATGAGGCTATTTACGGTATTTTTTCAAAAAGCGGTTTCACCCGGCGGCTTCAGGAGCTGGCCAGGAATGCACCTGCGCTGCTCCTTATCAATGAGGATCATATTATAGAATGACATAAAAACACCTGACTTTCATGTCTACACGGAACATAACGTGCCCATGAAAGTCAGGTGTTTTTCAATAAAAGTTATTCCATATTAAAAGCTTTTTTGACAAGCTCCAGCTTCAATTCCCCGGTAGTCACCAGCAGATCCGCTTCCTCCATCTCACTGGGCGTTCCCACGCCCACCGCCTTCATTCCGGCGCGGTGGATGGCCTCAACGCCGGTCCGAGCGTCCTCAACACCGATGCACACTTCGGGTGTCAGCGAAAAGGCTTCCATGCCCGCCAGGAAAATATCCGGAAACGGCTTGGCATTGGGCACCTTTGCAGCATCGGCCACATAATTAAAGTAGTCTTCAAGCTCCAATTGTTTGAGAATAAATGGCGCATTCTTGCTCACCGAAGCCAGGGCGATCTTAATACCGGCGGCTTTCAGTTCATTAAGAAAGTCCATGATTCCCGGAAGAACATCCGCAGGTGTGATCTGCTTGATCAATTCCTTATAATTATCATTCTTCTTTTCAGCCATGGAAAACTTCTCTTCATCGGTGTATTTGTCACAGGCATTTCCATTGGCCAGAATCAATTCCAGGCTTTCCATGCGGGATACGCCCTTGAGCTTTTCATTGTAAGCCTCGTCGAAATCGATCCCCAGCTCATCAGCCAGCGCTTTCCATGCCAGATAATGATATTTTGCGGAATCTGTAATGACTCCGTCCAGGTCGAAAATGACTGCCTTTAACTTATTTTTCTCCATCCATTCGTACTCCTACTAAGAAATATTTATTAAATATGAGATAAATGATTATGATCGGAAATACCGATATACAGGCCGCCGCCATAACCTGGTGCCACATAGTACCCGCATTTTGCGACTGGAAGCTTTGAAGGCCCAGCGTCAGCGTGTACTTGGACGGCGACTTGATGTAGAGCATGGGCTTTGTAAATTCATTCCAGAAGCCCATGAATACAAAGATGGCCTGGGTGGCGATGGTGGGCCGTGCCAGAGGCATGCAGATCCTAAAGAACCTGGCGTATCTGCCAAGACCGTCGATGCTGGCCGCTTCCTCCACTTCTCTCGGGAAGTTCATAAAAAACTGGCGCATCAGGAAAATATTTCCGATATTGGCGGCCGCCGGTAAAATCAGTGCGGAATAGGAATCCAGAAGCCCAAGTCTTTGTAAAATCAAATAGTTGGGGATCAGGAGCACCTGTGCCGGCACCATCATCAGCGCCAGGAGCAGATGATAGATCTTGTCTCTCCCCGGAAATGACAGGCGGGATAAGGAATAGCCGGCCATTGTATTGATGAAAATATTTACCGTCGTTCCGATCACCGAAATGATCAGCGAGTTCAAAAACCATTTTGGAAATAAGGAGGAACGTCCAAAAATGTATTTGTAGTTGTCCAGAGACATATTCTCCGAGATTAAGGACAGGTTACCACCCACGATCTCCTTTAATGGTTTAAAGGAAGCCGATACCATCCAGAGGAACGGGTAAATCGTAGCCACTGCGACGGCGATCAGGATGATATATAAAACAATTCTTCCCGGACTTACTTTTTTCTTCATATACTTCCGCCCCCCTTAATAGACTCTTTCTTCATTGTTGGCCTTCTCTGCAAGTCTGGAAATGATCATAATGATCACAGCCAGAACAAGCGCCAGTGTGGCCGCGTAACCCATGGCATTTTGCGTACCGAAGGCGTATTTATAAACCATCAGCGAGACGGTCAGCGTCGAGTTGGACGGACCGCCGGAGCCATTGGAGAAAATATAGGCCTGATCGAACATCTGCAATGTGCCGATAATACTTGTGAGCAGTACATAGGTTGTCAATGGTTTCAAATAGGGCACGGTAATGTACCAGAAGCGCTTGAGCGGTCCGGCTCCGTCGATCCCCGCCGCCTCATACATGGCAGCGGGAAGATCCTGGAGACTGGCCAGGTACATGGTCGTATACATAGGTATGGTCGACCATATATTCATAACCATAATAACTTTCAGGGCAAATGCCGGTTCCTGGAGGAAATTGATTCCCTGGTCAACGATGTGCAGGTTCATCAGCAGGCCGTTGATCGGACCGGTGACGCTGAACATGAACATGAAGATCATGGTCAGCGCGGAGCTGGAGGTCAGGGTCGGAAGGAAATATACGGTACGGAAAAAGTATTTTCCTTTAATCTTACTGTTGAGTACGGCCGATATGATCAGGGCCAGCACTGTCTGTATAGGTACGACCACGACTGAGAACATCAAAGTGTTTTTCAGTCCGACTCTGGCGACATCATCGGTAAACACACGCTTGTAGTTCTTCAGTCCGACAAATTCATAGGTGTTTGTAAAAAGATTCACCTTGTGAAAGGACAGGTAAATAACGAACAACACCGAAAGTCCGATGAAGATGGACAGTATGACAATTGCCGGGGTCAGGAATACATATCCCTGTCGGTGCTCCATTTTTTCATACTTTGTATACTTACGTTTTTCGGTCTTTGTCTTCCCCACAGGCTTTCATCTCCATTCTTATACGGAAGCCCCAGGCTTACTGTGCATTCTCGATTTCACTGTTTGCCTGCTTGTCTACCTGTTCCATTGCTTCTTTCGCCGTGGTATCGCCCTTGAAGGCTGCGGGTACAAAGTTCTTGTATGCAGTATTGATAATGTCGATGGTTGTTCCCTTCTGCCATGGCAGAGCTACTTTGATCATATCAGAATGAACCTTCCAAACCGGATCACTCTCAACATCCATTGCGGTTGCCACATCGGCTCTGGATGGCAGGCAGCCTGCGCCGGTGCACCATGTCTGCATTCCTTCGGGGCCTGTGACAAATTTGATCCATTCTTTGGCAAGATCTTTCTTATCGGATTTTGAGGAAATACCCCAGCCTACGGTAAAGGACATGGAATACTGTGTTCCTTTGTAAGTCGGCATTTCTTTAACTGCAAAATTGATATCGCTGTAATCATTTTTCAGTGTGGTGTAAACCCAGTTGCCTTCTTCCATGATGGCTGCCTTACCAGTACCAAAAGCCTCGCCGTTCCAGCCAAGACCGAGATCGGTCGGTGTTTTCCAGCCGCCGGCTGCTACGATGTCCATTAAGAACTGAAGATTTGCAACCACGCCGTCGCTGCTCATTGTGGACTTTCCATCAGCATCGGAGATGGAGCTTCCACCAGCCTCAAGCACATAGATCTGACGGGCAAGGTCCTGATTGTAGGTCATTGCAGCAACCTGACCGGCGCCGTATTTCTCATCCAGCTTTGCCTGAAGGTCTGCAAGGAAATCTTTATAGGATTCCAGGTCGGCCGGAATATCCTCAGGCTTAACGCCTACAGATTCCAGAAGGTCGATGTTATAGTAAGTTGCCAGTGTCGATACGTCTTTAGGTATGCAATAAATAGTTCCGTCCTCAGCGGTAAATGCTGAAATAAGATTTTCATAGAAGCTGCTTACGCCCATTTCTTCAGGGTCCAGAGGTTCCATAACGCCAAGGTTGCTGTAAAATGGGAACATGTTGGCGTCGATATAGAAAGTATCCGGTGCAGTTCCGGCAATAAAGTCTGCCTGGATCTGTGTATTGTAGTCGGTGTACACCTTCGTCTCCACCTTGGCTCCGGTCATTTCCTCAAAAGCCTTGATGTTTTTATCCAGTGCTGCGGCTTCCTGGTCGTTTCCGCCCCATACGCCGATAGCCAGTGTCTGGCCGGAATAATCAGCGCCGCCGGCAGTTGTATCTGCCTGAGCGGAGGATTCCGTTTTCGTCTCATTATTTCCTGCGGGAGCATTGGTTCCCTTGGTACTTTCCGTGCCGCTTCCGCCGCCGGAGCAGGCTGCCAGCGCCAGGGTCATTGAGGTCACAAGTGTCAATGCCAATGCTTTCATTAATTTGTTCTTTTTCATTTTTACTACCTCCTGTTTGTTTACGATCCGGCCATGCGCCAGATTTAGTAGCGCATGGTCAAATCATGGTGAAATGTGTTGTTGATTTCGTACACTATTTATTTACCTAAAACGTTTTGGATAATCATAATATATACGAAAGCGTTTTGGTTGTCAATGGTAAAATCCAACTTTACATTAATTTGGCATATTCAACATGAATGGAGTCTAATACTTGGTAATTATTACCATAGACTTCCAAAGCAACCGCCTTTTCGCCGGTCTCATTGGTAATGTCCAGCACCTCTTTATCGGCCACGATATGCAGCTTCTGGCCGTGCCAGTAAATATAAAAGTCCAGCTTATTCCAGTTATCCGGCAAAGACGGGCAGACTCTTAAATTGCCGTGGAGCATACGCACGCCGCCGAAGCCGTAGACGATGGACTGCCATATTCCTGCGATGGAAGCCGCGTGGACACCGGGATCAGAGCTCTTCATATTTTCGCCGGCGTCAATGCGGATAGCGCGCTGGAACAGCTCGTAAGCCATCTTCTTGTCCTTCATATCGCTGGCCAGAATGACATGGGTGGACAGCGACAGGGAGGAATCGTGGAGTGTTTTGGGCTCATAGTAATTCCAGTTGGCCTTCTTCACATCCAGGGAGAACAGATCCTCCATGAGCAGGAACAAGATCATAATGTCCGCCTGCTTGGATACCTGCAGATGGTTCACCTGCTCCAGATTGTATTCCTTAAACAGAGAGCCCACCTCGCCGCTGGCTTTATATTTGGTCAGATCAATCGTCGGATACGTCAGGTAGGATGCATCCTGAGCCACAACCAGGTCCTCTTTCCGCGGCTTTGGCAGGTAGATCAGCGGCCGGCGCTCATTCCATACCTTATAGGCGTGATCCAGGTTCATCTTCTCGTTCAATCTGTCAAAAATGGCCGGGTGCTTTTCCTTCAGCTCGTCATAATATTTGATGGCGATCCCCAGGTTCCAGTGAGCCATATAGTTGGTAAATGCGTTATCATTGGCATGCTCCTTATACTCATCTGGACCGACCACATCATTGATATGATAGAGGGAATCCTCCGCGCTCCATTCCAGGCGTGACGCCCAGAAAATGGCGGTATCCATGAGAAGCTCATAGCCATATTTGTCCATGAAATCCTGATCCCCCGTAACCATATAGTACTGCCATATACCATAGGCCACATCGGCGGTAATGTGCTGCTCAATAAAGCCGGACCAGATTTTTGTAGGCAGGCCGGTAATAATATCCGCAGCCCCCCATACCGGCGTCACCTCGCCATCGTCCAGCCATGCGGATTCCCACGGGAACTGTGCGCCCTCGTAGTTATTTCCGGCAGCCTTTTTGTGAGCTCCGGGCAATGACAGATAGCGGTATTCTTCCAGAGAACGGGCAACCTTCGGGTCCGTAAATGTAAAGTACGCCAGGGCAAAAATATCCGTATCCCAGAATGTATGCCCTTTGTAGCCCTCGCCGCTTAAGCCCTTGGCGCCGATATTCATCCGGTGGTCGTGGGCCGGTGTCATAGTGTACAGATGATACTGGGCAAAACGTATAGCCATCTGATCCATGGGATTATCGGAATCAATGAGAATCGGCATGCGGTCCCATACCTTTTCGTTCCAGGCTTCGGCACTTTCGGCTGCCAGCCGGTTATAACCTATGGCGCAGCTTTCTTTTAAAGCCTCCAGGGCAATATTTTGCAGCGCGGCCAGCTCCAGGCCCTCGTATTCTTTATCCCGGGATGTGTAAACATTGCTGATCTTCTCGATTTCCAGCGTTTTTCCCGCCGGAAGGGTGCATTTATATTCGCAGCATATTTTACGGCGGTCCATAACGATCAGCTTCTTCATGTCATATTCCTGTCCATCACATGTAAATGACACCGCTGTTGAAAATACAAAGTCAATTTTAGACTGAGTGGTCGTCTGGCAGGACTGCATATATTTCCCGTCATAGAACCGCTTATCGCCCTCGGAAAAATGCTGTACGCCGCTGTTGGTCACTGTGCCGTCGATGCCCGGTACAAGCTTCAGCTCCACATCGTTATTTACCGGTGTCAGCGTCACCTTCTGAGCCGCCGTATGAAGGTCCTTCATGGAAACGATCCGCTTAAATTCCAGCTTTATTTCATCCCCTGCCGGTGAAACCCAGTGCACAGTACGGGTCAGCTCGCCGGTGCGAAGATTGAGCTGGCGGTAATAATCCCGGATCTCTCCCTTTTCCAGCGTGAACATCTCACCGTTGATCTCCATGGGCAGATTGATCACATCAGCGCCGTTGGGCAATTCCGTCACTTCATTTTCATCAAATTTATTGAAGGTTCCGGCCACGAACAGATCGCGTTTTTCGCCTAAATAGGCTTCCTCCGTAGCACTTCGTATACACATGTATCCATTTCCAAGGCACATCACGGATTCACATTTTCCAAGATAACGGCTGTCAAATCGCTTTTCGCCAATAATCCATTCGTTAATTTTTGAATAATCCATATTTGTTTTCATCAGGCATATTCCTTTCTGTGTCTGTAACATTGTAACAGTTCAGAAATGCTGAACTGTTACGCATATGGCCATTGAAAATCGCTGCGCGATGGCCATATGCCCGCAAAACATACACTTTTGTACGGTCTGCGCAGTAAATGCGCAGACCTGTCTGAACTGTTACATAATATTTACATTTGTTGTCATTAAAATTCATCCCAAAACGTTTTCGATCAAAAATAAAATATTTGTAACTATTCAGCCATGCGCAGAACATTATAAGCAGGCCGTCGCAAGCTCGCTTGCAGAAGGCTGTTTATAGCGGCCTGCATACGGCGCTTAGACGAACCGAATGGCCGCAACGCGGACATGAGGTTCCATGGCTGGATAGTTACAATCGATCAGTGATAGAAATAGTAATTGGATATCAATGCCAGGGCGATAAACCCGCAGATATCCAGGCCGGCCACTAAAATAAGGTCCAGCCCCATTAAGAAAATAAATATAATGTCCAAAATGGCCATCAGTGGAAAGTACAATCGGGCGCTCTTGGCAAAATCATTGGTATTCCGGTACTTCCGCACACAGATAAACGCCAGAATACAGATGGCGATGCCGCCGCCCAGTAAAAACATGGGATTTGTGGTGGCCAGGATGGAATTTTCATTCATCAAGTCCATTTTTATCCTCCAGTTCGGCAAGCTGCCAGCTATATACAATCCTTGTGTTGCCAATAAAATCATGCAGAGCTCTGCCATCTTTTCTTGTGAGCATCATAATGAAGCTTACAAGGCCGATCCCCCAGCCGATATAGGGAATAAGATACAGTGATTTGGCCAGCTCCCGAAGGCCCAGATACAAAAGCACCGGTTTCCCGCCGTTATTATCCACAACCCGCAGCTTCCCGAAAAACTTCCCAAGGGTTACACCGCAGTATTCTGTCATCATTGCTCCGTACACTGCAAAGAGCAGCTTAAAGAAAAAATCGGCCTGATTGGTGGAAACCTGAAAGATTCCCATCATAATGAATTGGATTGGTATCATAATCACCAAAAAGTCTACGGCACCACATAAAGTTCTCAGTACCACACCGGGTTTCCTCATAACGGGTTCCTCCTTTTACTAATTTACCAAAACGTTTTCGATAAATTCATTTTAACTGATTTTACTTCATTTGTAAACATATAAAAATCTACAAATCTTGCCTTCAAATTTTGTAAATAATTTTTTGTTCGTTGCTTCGCGCACCCCTGCTTTCGCAGGGTCGCGGCAGTCGCCGCAAAGGCAAGCCAGCTTGCCTTTGCGGCTCGTTGCTTCGCGCAAAAAGCGGCACTACGTTTATCCTTTAGGATGTCCCGTATTGCCGCTTATATGCTTTTTATTCTCGAACTGGGCCGGTGGTTCCACGGACGATAAATTCATGTGGTAATACAAGCTTGCTTTCCACGTGCTGGCCCTGAAGCATTTCCCAGACGACGCGGCCGCCCTCGATCCCCATGCGCATGGGCGACTGCCGCACGGTTGTCACGCCTTTATACACATACTTGGCTACGGGTATGTCATCAAAGCCAACAACCGAAATATCCTCCGGCGCCTGCAGCCCCAGTTCTTCAATCGCCCGCAGGGCCCCCAGCGCCATCAGGTCGCTGGCACAAAATAAAGCCGTGATCTCCGGATAGGTTTTTAACAGGTCCATGGTCTGCTCATAGGACTTATCTTCAAGGAAATCACAATGCCGTGTATAATCCAGAACAAGAGGAACGCCGGCCTCCACAAGGGCAGCTACATAACCGGAATAGCGCTGGCCGCTCACATCGGCCATTTTACCGCCGTTGATCATGCCGATTTTCCGATGTCCAAGGCCGATCAGATAGCTGACCGCCTCCTTAGACGCCTGTATATTATCCACAGTGACATTGCATTTTCGCTTTCCGCGGACTTCCATATCGATGATCGCACAAGGAATATCGCAGTCCAGAATTTCGTGATAATAAGGGTCATCCACCTTCAGGCCCGTAACCACAAGGCCGCTAAGATTCTTTTTTTTACAAAGCTGGCGGAAACTCAGCTTCTCCTGCTTTACTGTATTCGTCGCCAGGAGCATAAATTCGCAGCCCAGCTCGCTGCACTCCTGAAAAAGCCCGGAGATCAAGCCATACACAAAGCCACTTTCATTGGTCGGCGTCAGTTCGGACGTCAACAGCGCAATGGTGGTCTCAGCCTTTCCCCCCAGCGACCGCGCGTTAATATCCGGCGCATAGTCCAGCCGCTCGACGACTTCCCGGATTCTTTGTCTTGTGCTCTCGCTCACGTCCGAATAGCCGTTCAGTGCCCGTGAAACCGTCGTGATCGAAACGCCGGCCTCGCGTGCCACATCTTTAATACTCACTCTTTTCATATCACACCTAATCCTTCTTTTTTACTATAAAAGTCCGCCAAGCATCGGCTTTTATGATACTGATGCCTGCGGGCAGGCATTTCGTTTACTATTAATATAACACTACTATTCCGGCTGCGCAAGGGAGCAGAAAACGTTTTGGGAAAATGTACGAAAACAAAGCCAAACTATCGTCATTTTTCCCATAAGTTAATTCTTTCCAGCAAGATTATAGAGGCTTACGGTTCGCTGGGGTCAGTAAAACGTAAATTTCACGGGCATATGGCCGCACGCGTTGCGATTTTAAATGGCCATATGCGTAACAGCTCAGCCTGTCTGAACTGTTAAAGTAAAACGTAGCTTTTAATGCTCTGCACGAAATTTTGTATTGACAGAATCAGCTATCAGGTTTAAGATATATACATCAAAATATTTTGATGTGAGGTGAATGGTACGAATAATTTTTCTGAGGATGTAAAGATTTTTAAAGCCCTTTCAGACGAAAAGCGGCTGGCTATTTTAGACTGTTTAAAAAGCGGGGAAAAGTGTGCCTGCGTTTTAATCGAGTACATGAGTATGGGGCAGTCCGCATTGTCCTATCATATGAAAATACTCTGCGAGTCTGGTATTGTCGTCAGCAGACAGGAAGGTAAGTGGACACATTACAGTCTTAGTAAAACTGGAATTGAGTATGCTTCCAGGCGTTTATTCGCTTTAACAACACCTGATAGTGACGTTCAGTCCAAGTGTTGTTTATAAAAATACTGTTCGGCTCGCTAAACGTATTGTAAAAGTCATCTTCGGATGGCTTTTATAAAACGCCAATACATCAAAAAATTTTGATATAAAATATAGAGGAGGGTTCTTTTGGAAATTCTAAATTCAATTTGGTTATTTATCCAGGACCAGATACTTGGTATGAAATGGTTAAATGATTTAACAGGCAAGGTGTTGTCACAGGCAGGGCTCAATTTGAATGGCCGCTTGGGCGGAAGTATTCACTTCTTCGTATATGATGTAATAAAAATAACCATTCTGCTATGCCTGCTGATTTTTATTATTTCATATATACAAAGCTATTTTCCGCCGGAGCGAAGTAAGAAAATATTGGGCCGTTTTCATGGGATTGGGGCCAATATCCTCTCGGCGCTCTTAGGTACTGTCACTCCTTTTTGCTCCTGCTCTTCCATTCCTTTATTTATTGGTTTTACAAGTGCCGGGCTGCCTTTAGGAGTCACATTCTCATTTCTGATTTCTTCGCCTATGGTAGATTTAGGAAGTCTGCTGCTGTTAATGAGTATCTTTGGGTCAAAAATTGCTATTGCATATGTTATCGTGGGATTAGTTATCGCAGTTGTGGGTGGCACATTGATCGAGAAACTTCATATGGAAAAATATGTTGAGGAATTTGTAAAAAATGCCAGTCATGTGGATATAAGCTCGCCATCATTAACTTCAAAGGACCGCATACAGTTTGCAAAAGAACAGGTTATGGAAACTTTCAAAAAAGTTTTTCCGTATATTTTAGTTGGCGTAGGTATTGGAGCAATCATCCACAACTGGATACCACAAAGCTGGATTGAAAGTATACTCGGGGGCCGTAATCCCTTTGGTGTTTTAATGGCAACGCTTATTGGCATACCCATGTATGCCGATATTTTCGGCACGATACCGATAGCCGAGGCTTTGCTTGCCAAAGGCGCTCTTTTAGGCACCGTCTTAGCCTTTATGATGTCGGTGACAACATTGAGCTTACCATCTTTAATCATGCTGAAAAAAGCGGTCAAACCAAAGCTGCTTGCATTATTTATTGCCATATGTGCGGTCGGTATTACTATTGTCGGATACACATTTAATATTTTTAGTACATTTTTTATGGGATAAGGAGAGATAGCAATGAAATTATTTGGAAAAAAGAAGGAAACATCAACATGCAGTTGCAACAGTACCTGCACACCAGATACTATGCAAAAATCCGAAAACAAAAAGCAGGAAAAAGGTGTCAAAATACTTGGTTCCGGCTGCGCAAAATGTATGGCTTTAGAAAATGCCACACGACTGGCCCTGTCAGAATTGGAACTGGATTTTGATATCGAGCATGTGACTGATTTTACACAAATCGCCAGCTTCGGTGTGATGTCTACGCCAGCTTTAGTCTTTAATGGCGAAGTCGTGTCCTACGGAAAAGTGTTATCCGTAGAAGAAATCAAAAAAATAATAAAAGAAAAGATGTAAAGCACTAAAAAGGCAAGCAGCTCTACCTATAGGTAAATCTGTTTGCCTTTCATACAATTATCTTGCTTATTTCAACTTTTTTAATTCATCAAAAACCACGTCATTAATAACCTTTATATAGGTTCCCTTCATCCCGGAGGAACGTGACTCAATAACACCAGCACTTTCAAACTTACGCAGGGCATTGACGATCACAGAGCGGGTAATACCGACTCTGTCGGCAATCTTGCTGGCTACCAGTATTCCTTCATTGCCATCCAGCTCCTCAAATATATGAGTGATGGCTTCCAGCTCGGAAAATGACAGAGTACTGATGGCCGACCGGACGATCTGAATCTTTCGTGTCTCCTCGGCGCTTTCCTCATTTACTGAACGCAGCATTTCAAGCCCCACAACCGTCGTGCCGTACTCACTGAGGATAATATCGTCAATCTCATAGGGTGCGCTGTCACGGTAAATAAACAGCGTGCCCAGCCGCTCACCTGCGATGTCGATGGGGGTAATGATGGCAACGTATTTCTGTATCCCCTCGCCGGTAAAGCCCAGGGTGACAAGGTTGACATTTTCTTTTGTGGACAGTACATTTAAAAGACGTTCATTAAGAAGCTCGTCAATATGCCCGCCCACGTCATCGCTGATGAGCTCATGGATAATCTCGATGCCCACACGGTCTTTGATTCCCAGAACCTTTCCCTTCTTGCTGATGACCAGAATATTGGACTCCAGAATCTCGCTTAACACCTCACAGATGTCGTTAAACACTACCATGTTTGAATTGTTATTGTGGAGCAGTTTGTTGATTTTTCTTGTCTTGTCAAGCAGTTGTACACCCATTTGTTACCTCCCAAAACTGTCTAACTTTTCGTTAATATACATCAAATTATGGAAATAGTCTATATGTTCATACTATTTTAACACAATTTTATTTAGGTAACAATAGCTTTCCTAAAAAAAACTTCATTTCACCAAAAATTCATTGACAAATGATAGAATTTATTAAGAATTACTGGGATTTACCATCAAATTTACTTACAGCAGGCGATATGTCCAAACTGTTAAATAAAACGCTCCGGCACCGCTCCCTTGCTGAACAAAAGAAGCGGCGCCGGAGCGTCCGATCATTCATGTCTTTAATTTTCCTCTGTTTTTGCACTCTCAACATAGCCACACTGCTCGTTACGGCATACAAGCTTGTTGCCTTTGTAAAGGAGTACATCGCCGCATTCCGGGCATTTTTTGTCAGACGGGCGCTGCCACGTCATAAAATCGCATTCCGGATTATTTTCACAACCGTAGTATTTACGGCCTTTTTGTGTCTTGCGGATGACGATATCGCGGCCGCATCTCGGACACTGAACGCCAATCTTTTCAAAATAGGTCTTGGTGTTTCGGCATTCCGGGAAGCCCGGGCAGGCCAGAAACTTTCCGTGAGGTCCATACTTAATGACCATATTCCGGCCGCAAAGCTCGCAGACAACATCGGACACCTCGTCCTCGATCTTGATTTCCTCCAGCTCCTTTTCCGCCTTGTCTACGGCTTCCTTCAGGTCCGGATAGAAATTTCTGATAACCGTTTTATAATTGATCGTACCCTCCTCGATATTATCCAGAAGGTACTCCAGGTTTGCGGTGAAATCCACATTGACAAGGCTTGAGAAGGAATCCACCATGATCTTATTAACAATCTCACCAAGCTCGGTGACATAGAGATTTTTATTTTCCTTGGCCACATAGCGGCGCGCGATAATCGTCGTGATCGTCGGCGCATAGGTGCTGGGTCGGCCAATTCCAAGTTCTTCCAATGTTTTTACAAGCGATGCCTCGGTAAAATGCGCCGGCGGCTGGGTAAAATGCTGCTTTTCCTCATAACTTTCAAAGGTTAATCGGCTGTCCTTTGTCAGCTTTTTGGAAAGGATATTTTTCTCAACCTTATCGTCCTCCTGACGGTAAACCGACATATAGCCCTCAAACTTCACCTTGGAAGCCGATACGCTGAATAAATAATCACCGGCACTGATTTTAACGGAGGTCGTCTCGTAAACAGCCTCCCGCATGCGGCTGGCCAGAAAACGGTTCCATATGAGCTGATACAGACGGAACTGATCCCTTGAAAGAGATTCCTTCACTTTCACCGGCGACAGGGTGAGATACGTCGGACGGATGGCTTCATGTGCGTCCTGGATCTTCTTTCCATTCTGACCGTTTTTCATCTCCAGAGCCACATAGTCTTCACCGTAGGTTTTGGCAATATATTTCTTGGCATTGGCATCCGCTTCCTCGGAAATACGGGTGGAGTCCGTACGCAGATAGGTGATCAGGCCCACAGTGCCCTCGCCCTCGATATCCACGCCCTCGTAAAGCTGCTGAGCCAGACGCATCGTCTTCTGGGTGGAAAAATTCAGTTGCTTGGAGGCCTCCTGCTGCAATGTACTTGTCGTAAATGGCAACGGCGCCTTTTTCGTACGCTCGCCAATCTTTATATCCTTGACTTTATACTCGGCATCTTCCAGATTATTAATAATTACGTCTAACTCTTCCTTAGAATGGATCTCCTTATTTCCATGGATATCCCCGGCATACTTGGCAGTCAGCACCTTTGTGTCGCCCTCCACGTTCAGGAGTACATCCAGCGACCAGTATTCCTCCGGAATAAAGGAATCGATCTCCCGCTCCCTGTCACAGATGATACGCAGTGCCACAGACTGAACACGGCCGGCACTCAGCCCCCGCTTTACTTTGGCCCATAAAAGCGGGCTGATGCTGTAACCTACCATACGGTCCAGAATACGGCGCGCCTGCTGAGCATCCACAAGACCCATATTGATCTTGCGGGCCTGCTTAATAGACCCCTTTACAGCCGCTTTTGTGATCTCATTAAAGGTTATACGATTGGTCGCCTTATCATCCAGCTTGAGCGCATTGGCCAGATGCCATGAAATCGCCTCTCCCTCGCGGTCAGGGTCAGTTGCGAGATATACTTTATCAGCTTTTTTGACTTCCTTGCGCAGCATCGCCAGAATATCGCCTTTACCGCGGATCGTTATATACTTCGGTTCAAAATCATGCTCAATATCAATACCCATCTGGCTTTTTGGAAGATCTCTCACATGTCCGTTCGAGGCTACAACAGTGTAATTGGAACCCAGAAACTTATTTATTGTTTTAGCCTTTGCCGGTGACTCAACAATGACCAGATACTTTGCCATTATTTTTTCCTCCAAAATCATAATTTACGAATATATTGATTCTTTCCGACCTGACGGATATAGCCCTTTTTCATCAGAGAAAACAGGCATCCCGCCGTCTGCGCATAGGCAAGGCCGGTTTCATTTGCTATTTCTTCAATGCTTTTTGCATCCAAACACAAGCTAGAATACACCATATTTTCCGATTTAGCAAGCACAATCTTACTTTTTTTCTCAAGTTTCACCGAAATTTTATATTCCTCAAGAATCTGTCCGGCGCTGCACACCAGCCTGGCGCCGTCCTCAATAAGGCTGTTACAGCCGGCGCTCAAGTCATCCACCGGCCTTCCAGGCACGGCAAAAACATCCTTTCCCTGGTCCAGACCGAAACCTGCGGTAATAAGTGAACCACTGTTTTTCCGTGCTTCCACCACTACAATACCGTCCGACAAACCACTGATGATGCGGTTTCGGAACGGAAAGTGCCAGGATACAGGACGAACTCCCGGAGGAAACTCGGACAATATCCCTCCCGCATCTTTCATAGCTTCAAAAAGCTCAATATTCTCTTTTGGATAGCAAATATTTACGCCGCAGCCCAAAACGGCGAAGGTATCACCACCGGCTTCCAGAGCCCCCCGGTGAGCAAAGCCGTCAATCCCCATCGCCAGCCCACTGATGATCAAAACCCCGGCGGCCGCCAGCTCTCTGGCCATGCTCCGCGCCAGCTCCTGCCCATAAAAGGATGCGGTGCGCGCCCCCACAATGGCGATCGTCAGCTTTTCCTCCGCCGGCAGCCGCCCCACAAAAAACAGGCCAAAGGGCGGATTGACGATATGGGTGAGCCTTTTAGGGAAATCCGGATGGACCCGGCTGACAAAATGGATGCCTCTTTTTGCTAACTTATTATATTCCTCACCAAGCCATAATATATCCCGGTGCTTCAAAATTTCCTTTCGGGTTTTCTCCGATAAAAAATCCAGCTTCATCACTGCTTTCTCAGGCGTGAAAAATGCTTCAGCCACACCACCGCACACTTCCACAAACCGCTCCAGCCCCACCAGGCCCAACTCAATCAGGCGGGCCAGCCAGAAATAGCAGAGCTCCAGCTCCAGCATGTCATTACGTTTCGGCATGTCATTACATTCCGGCAAATCATTACTTTCCGACATATCATTATGTTTCGGCATATCATCATAGTTTGTCATATCATCCCTCCTCATCCATATTCCCAGTAGGTCCGGTCAATCATCCGGTAAGCTGCCGCCTCGTCCAGATGCTTTTCCTCGATCAACGGGCTTTTATCCAGATCTGCCACTGTGCGCGCCACCTTCAAAAGCTTATGCCGCCCCCGCGCGCTGAGGCCAAAGGTTTTCGCCAGCTCATTGACATATTTCCCAAGCCCGCGGCTCAAAACACAATAACGGTTCATACCTCCGGCAGGGATTTCAGAATTAAAACGCAGACCGCTCCCCGCAAATCTGGCAGTCTGCAAATCAATGGCATCCATGACCATACGGCGCATATCCTCGGAGGATAAAACGGGTTTCTTCATATTAAATATGTCTTTCGGGGGATGCACATCCACGCATATATCCATACGGTCCAGAAGTGGACGGCTGATATGGTGAAGATACCGGTAGACATCCTGAGCAGAGCACCGGCAGCGGTTCCGGTCTGGATAGTAGCCGCACTTGCACGGATTCATGGCCGCCACCAGCATAAACCTTGCAGGAAATACAAAACTGCCGCCCAGACGGTTAATGGTAATAACGCCCTCCTCCAGGGGCTGACGCAGCACCTCCAGGGTGGCCGGGTGAAACTCCGCCAGCTCGTCCAAAAACAGGATTCCCCGGTGTGCCAGACTGATTTCCCCAGGGCCCGGCATAACTCCGCCGCCGGTCATAGCCTTCACAGGCACCGTGTGATGAGGGCTGCGGAAAGGTCTGCGGTTCATAAGCACACAATTCTCGTCCAAAAGTCCGGCCACACTGTAAAGGCGCGTGACCTCCATCTGCTCGTCAAAGGTCAATGGCGGCATGATTCCGGGAATCCTTCCGGCGCTCATGGACTTCCCGCTGCCGGGAGGACCAATCATCAAAATATGGTGCATGCCGGAGGCCGCCACGACAATCGCCCGTTTTAACGCCTCCTGTCCGATAATATCTGAAAAATCAGGCTCTGAACCATCTTTAATCCCTGCCTTAAAATCCATGCACAGACTGGAAGTATCTGTGTCTTGTAAGCCGCCGCCTGAGGCCGGATTACTGTTTCCAGTTTCCTGAAAACCATTTCCTGCTCCTGTTTTATGGCCGACTGCCTGGCGTTCTGCCATCTCTTCCTGAATATAGTCTTTGCAGGCATCGGCGCCATCCTGGAAGTAAATACAGGCCGATTTTAAATCCGGAAGTGCCACAATATCCATCCCTTCGGCCAGCCTGGCCTCTTTTTCATTTTCAATGGGGATAAAACAGTGGTTGATCCCCTGCTCCCGGGCCATGATCAGTAGCGGCAGCAAGCCCTTGACCGGACGCAGCCGGCCGTTTAAGCTCAGTTCGCCGATGGCAAATATATGTTCCAGTTTTTGCTGGGGGATATGGTCCAGTGCACCGAGAATCGCCAGGGCGATGGGCAGGTCAAAAGCCGTGCCCTGCTTGCGGACACCTGCCGGTGAAAGATTTATGATGATTTTTTTTGCGGGCAGATAATACCCGGAATTTTTTAATGCGGTGGTCACCCGCTCCTTGGCTTCCTTTACTTCGGAAGCCAGGTAGCCCACCAGTGTGTATGTAGGGAAACCATCGCTGATGTCCGCCTCGACGTTGACAAGGCGGCCGCGGATGCCATAGAGGGCACCGGTGAAAATATTAGAAAACATAATACCAGCCTTTCCGTCTCTCCAGAACTTCGAGCTGATAGAGTAAGCTTAGCAGATTTTTTTATTTTTGCAAGATGAAATTTGTCGAAAACTTATTAAATTTATCGACACAAAAAGGGGATATGCGTTCTACGGAAAGGGTTGCGTCCATATCCGTACCTGATTTAGATTCCGCAGATAGTAAAAAAACTTTTTTGATAATAAATTTACTCAGGTGGTAAAATATCAACTTTGGGGTTCTTTTTTTCTGTCGCTATAAATATAAGTACACCTGTTAATAAAAGTAGGGCGCAGAATAGGAACAGGTTGGTGTAGCCGCAGGTGGTTATGACGGCGCCGCCGATGATGGGGCCGAGGCCCTGGCCGATGTCGCCGCCAAGGTAGTAGGTGCTGTTGGCTACGCCGATGCGGTCGCGGCCGACTTTTTTTATGCTGGCGGCCTGAAGGGAGGGCTGGCCGGCGCCCTGGCCGAAGGCTCTGAGGGCTGCGGATAGCATGACTGGTAGGAGGGCGTAGGAAAAGCCCAGGATGACCATGGCGATGGCTGTTATTATAAGGCCAGGCAATACGACGGTTTTCAGGCCGTATTTGTCCATCAGCCTGCCGCTGGAGGGGCGGATAATGAACATACATACGGCGTATATGGTGAAATAGATGCTGATGCTGCCAATGCCCCTGCTCTCGGAAAACAGGAGCAGGTAGGAAGATATGATTCCGTTGACCGCAGAAAACAGCCCCGCCACAAGCGCATAGTTGAGGATTTCCACAGATATGAGCTGATGGATGGATAATTTCACTTTTTTAGGCCTTAAATATGCAGGCCGGTCGTTTGCGATGGCAAACATAAGGACAATCGCCACTATGGAAATGCCTCCGGCGGCGATAAATGTCGCTTTCATACCGATGGCTTCCATAATAAGGACGCCAATTCCTGGTCCGATGGCGCTGGAGAGGACCTGACCAAGGCCAAAATAGCCGATGCCCTCCCCTAAACGCTCTTCTGGAATATAATCGGTTGCTAAAGATACAACCGCAGTGCTGTTAATGCCAAACCCGATGCCGTGGACAATTCTCAGAATAATGATCAGCCACACCTGGTCTGTCATAAAATAGCCGAGGGTTCCGCAGACCGTCATCACCGTTGCCAGAATAACTAACCATTTTTTACTGAAATTGTCGGTCATAAATCCGGTAAACGGCCTTATCACCAGCGAGGTTATGGAAAACATGCCAATGATAATTCCCGCAACGGATAATGAAAGCCCGATTCCCATAAGGTATTTTGACAGGAGGCTGACGATCATGTAAAAGCTGAAAGCGGTAATAAAATTTACGATCATTAACAGGATGTATTTCGCATTCCATAATTTTGTATTTTTCAATGGACTTCCTCCCAAAATGAAGATTGGACGGTTCAAGCTTAAACCCGGCTCGCCAAAAATTCAACAACCGCACGCTTGATTTCGGGGTCCTCTCCAAACATCCCATTATTGTTGCAAAGCAGCAGTGCTTTAACGCCCTTCTGCGTGTACGCCTTAAACATGCGCACGCTCTGCCCAAGGGGAACCTGTATCCCGCAGTCGAATATTCCATGCACCAGACAAAGAGGGGCGCTCTTTTCAGAAACATGGCTGATCGGACTTGCAGCCACAGCCTTTTTTAGTAATTCCTGATATTTCGGGTCAGGATCATACATATGGCTCTTTAACTCTCCGAAGCCCTTCCCCTCGCCCACATAGCCCAGCAGACTTGACAGCGGAGAAAATGGGCCGTCGGACTGATTGACCTTATCCGGACGGGCGGGCCATATATCCAGTGAATCTTCGCCAAAATGCATATAGTCGGTAAATGCAAAGTAAGCTGCCGCAGCCTTTATAGAAGAATCATACTCCGTATTTCCTCCAATATTCCCCTCCAATGAGGCATCCCCATTGGAAGCTGCAAGCATAGCTGTAAGATTACCGCCCATGGAACCGCCAATCACGCCAAACCGGTCCGGATCAAGCCCCAGTTCCCAGGCATGGGCTTTCAGATACCGGATACAGCCTCTGGCATCATCGTCCGATGCCGGCCACACATTGGGCGGACAGAGTCGATAATCTATCGATGCCACGGCAAAGCCCTTTTCAAGGAGCATGTCCGTATTGCTTTCAAACTGATGGTGATTGCCGCCAAAGCCATGAATATTAATGATACAGGGCAGGTTTTTTGGCTCACCTTTGGGGTAAATAAGGTCGATAAAAATGTCAAAGGTACTTCCAAGCTGGAGATTCATATTGCCAAAATCTCCCTTGGCCAATGGAACCGTGGCTACATACAGATTTTTTACATCCGGCTCAGGATAACAGGCCCATTCATTCTTTGCCTTCGGGATTTCATTTTCAGCATTTTCAAAGACATAACGTTCCCTGAGAATCGTCTTTGCACAAAACTCATATCCGGCCTCTGTAATTTCCACCTGTGCGCATAAGCCCGTTGTTGTCACGGACACATTAAACTGCTCCGTCTCATAAATAAGTGTATCCGCCGATTTCGGATAAACCTGCCGGCATGGGTATGTATGGAAAATGCCATTTTCCTTCATATAGACAGCCTTCCTGTAAACATAGAGCTGCTTTTGGCCGGAAGTAAACGCCGTCGCCACAGGTCGGATCACAGGCAGTGTCAGCTTTGATTCATACACAGCGCCCGTATAAAGCTTCACTACCGGCGGCTCCTCTGGAAAGCCTTCCGGCTGGGTAAAGCCCGAACCGCCGCAGGATATGGCGATCCTCAGCCGGCTGCCCTTTTTTATAATGCGTGAAAGCGCCTCCAAATGGAAGGTCAGTTTCAACGGTTCCGTTTCTGACAAAGAGACAGCGTCCGCCCGATAGCCCCGATGATAGGAAATGCCCATAGATGCGTAAATATTATTGGGATGAACCATGGCATGGGATGCCCTTATAAAGCCTTCCGTTAAAAAGTGGCTTTTTCCATCAGAGGTTACTTCTTCAAGCACTGCGATGAAATTGCCATCGGTATGGGTGGATGTCACAAATATTTCCATATTAGGAATACCCGTCAGCTCCATATCCGCTGGCAGAGCCTGTGAGGTAAATACAAGAGATTTAGCGTCCTCCTCTGCCATATTCTTTTCCACATTCCGATCCATACGCATTCCCGGGCCATAAATCATCAGATCCTCCCGTACCTTATAGGATACGCAGCTCTCCTCCGGCATTTTTTCTGTAAGTGCGCCGTCACCGGAAAGCCGTAAGGTGGCATATGTCGTTCCCTCCACCGGAAAATCTGCCGAAAGCTTCCACTCATGGCCGGTATCCCCGATGGTGTAATAGCGCACCGGCGGTTCTTCCAGGCTATGTGTATCCTTCCCCTTTAAAACCGCGTCGAAAAACCGGATATATTCGCCCACCCAATCAAATGCCCCATCCGGGAATCGTGCAGGCTTTTCATAATACATGCCGCAGTGCGGCCACGGTCCCAGCAGAAGGCGGCCGCCCCAGCTTTTATAGGTCAGGATTTTATTTGTGCAGCCCGGATCAAACCAGGAACCGCTGTTCCATGTCAATACACGACCAAAACGGACGGTATCCATACGCTCCCAGGACGGGATGTCCAGATTCGGCACATACCCGAGATCCGGATGCATGTCATCCCTGTACATATTTTGGATATGCTGAAATAAAAACGGCTTATTCCGTTCATGGGCAAGCTGAGCATCATGGGCCATTGGATAATCCGGAGCGGGGTCATCATCCACAGGCGTACCCAAAGGAAGCTCCTGATGATGATTCGGCGGCATATCCGGCAAAGCGCTGACACCATTGGGAAAGTTCTGATAATAAAAATCCATAGAGCAGTCGCATGGAATGACTGCCATAAGATTTTCAGGCTGCTCACACGCTGTGATTTCCTGGATCATACCGTGATTGGAGCCGCCGTACATACCGGCCTTTCCGCTGCACCACGGCTCATGGGTCATCGTATCGATCAACGCCTTCATATCTCTGGCGTCGCGCCCTGTAAAAAAGCCGTCACTGACACCATAGGAGGCCCCGGCCCCCCTGGACTCCACGATAGCTACCGCATAATCCGTGTCCACAAATCTCCGGATTGCTTCCAGCTCGCTCTCAATCTCCACCACCTGTCTTCGGGGCGTGTAACCTGCTTTTAACAGGACAGGCACTTTTTTTCCGTTTTCCGGTAAATATAGATCCACCGCCAGCTTTGTACCATCACACCCCGGATAGTATTTTGAAATCCTTTGATATCCCATTCTAATCTCCTCCTCGTTTAATTATGTAACATCACTGTGAAACCGAACTATTACGTATACAGCCATTTTAACCTTTTACCCCGCCTACAACAATCCCCTTCACGAAGAACTTCTGAAAAAACGGATAAATGATCAGTATCGGAATCACTGCGATCACAGCCACCGCCATACGTATCCCGGAGGTAGGCACCGAGATATTAAGCTGTTGAAAGGAAGATACATTTGATGTCGATGATAAAAATTCTGCATTAGACATCATCGTATTCAACACGTTCTGTATCGTATACAGGCTTGTCTTACGCACCAGATAATAAATACCGTTAATCCAGTCATTCCAATATGCCAGCCCTGAAAATAGAGCCACCGTGGCAATCATTGGTTTCGCCAGCGGCAGTGCGATCCGGAACAATATCCCGGTCTCCGAACAACTGTCGATCCGGGCCGCATCTAAAAGCTCCTCCGGAATATTGCTCGTGAAATAAGTCCGCATAAGAATGATGTTGTAGGCTCCCAGGAACAGATTTGGAAATATCAATGCCCACACTGTATCTCTAATATGAAAGACATCGGTCCAGATCAAATAGGATGGCACCATTCCCCCATTAAACAACATCGTAAAAAACACAAAAAATGAAAGCACGGTACGCCCGGGCAGGTCTTTTTTTGAGAGAAGATAAGCCATAAAAAGTGTTAGCATAATATTTCCACAGGTTCCCGCCACAGTGACGATAATTGTCATGGAATAGGCTTTTGCAATTTTACCGATGGATGACGCAAGATATTCATACGCCGCCAGGCTGAACTTCGCAGGAATAAACGCGTAGCCATTCATCGTAAGCGTAGCTTCATCGGTAACGGATGACATGATCAAAAGAACAAACGGTAAAATACAGGATAGGGCAAGCAGAAGCATAATTACATGTAATACGATCTGCGATATTTTTCTCTTACCAATCATATAGACCTCCCCTAAAATAATGCGCTTGACGCTTCAACTTTTCTCACAATGGAATTTGTCACCATGACCACTGTAAATCCAAGAACCGATTGCAAAAAGCCGGCGGCCAGAGACCGGCCCACATCATTGTCCAGCATCAACGCACGGTAAACATATGTATCAATGGTCGTCGTTGTAGTATATAGCAGCCCACTGTTTTGAGGCACCTGATAAAAAAGACCGAAATCGGAATTAAACATACGCCCCAGCGCCATGATCGTAAGTATGATAACAGTTGGTTTTAAAAGCGGCAGCGTGATACATCGAATCTGCTGTCCTTTTGTTGCACCATCGACCATGGCTGCTTCATACAGGGTCGAGTCAAAGCCCACCAATGTGGCATAATATACGATACTCTGGAATCCGAACCCCTTCCACAGACTTACGAATGTCAGTATAAATGGCCAATATTTTGCTTCGGTATACCAGTTCACCCCTTCAATCCCCATCGGTTCAAGAATACTCTTATTTATAAAACCATTAGTTCCGCTTAAAAAGGCAAAAACAATATAGCCTACAATGACCATCGAAAAGAGATGAGGAATTAATATCACAGTCTGATAGATTTTTTTAGCTCTGGGATGGACGATTTCATTGAGGATAATTGCTACCGTTACCGCAAGCACCGTTCCGAGGATTAAAAAAGCAATATTATATAAAACGGTATTCCGAAACATGATTCCTGCCCATTTTGAGCCAAACAGATATTTAAAATTACCAAGTCCATTCCAGGGGCTTCCGAAAATCCCTTTAGAAAAGCTGAATTTTTTAAATGCCAGCGTTAATCCGATCATCGGCATATAATTATTTATAATTAAATACAGGATGCTTGGCGTTGCCAGAAGATATAACGGCGCATATTTTTTTATACGTTTCTTTACTGACGGCTGGAACTGACGTTGATTTTCGCAATTCTTATTAACTGCTCTCATCGAATCCTCCTTCAAGTACGGAACATCCGCACTGCCTGACCCGGATCATCCCTCCCAGGCAGTGCGGCAGCCCCTTATTTGCATAATTATTGATTTGCTTTTAAAAAGGCATCCAGTTGTTTCTGTTTCTCCTCTATAACATTGCCAATACCCGCATTTTTTAATTCCTCCCGAAATTGCTTAAGGTATTCATCCACATCTACCTGACCGTAAAGTAATGCCGCTCTGTACTGCTGAATGACTGCATCGACAGCTACATAATCGTCGTAAACCGGGGCATTATCAAATATAAAGCCAAACGCCTTAGACCGGACCGCCTTATCATTGGAGGCAAGCATATCCTTGTAAACATTTACATTTGTTGTGCCGAAAGGTATCGTAAGTGTCTGATTGGGAAAATACCACTGGGCGCCGGTTCCCCATCCAAGCTCTGTGGCACTCTTCCCCTCCGGGAACCAGGAGCATCCGTTTTCATCAACGACATAATGGGTGCCTTCAATTCCCTGTGCGATAAAGCGCATCACATTTTCGTCGGTATACATCAGTGAAAGCATTTTCATAGCCGCATCCGGATGCTGCGATACGGAAGAAATACAGTAGCCCGCACCTGAGGCGGTCGAACATGTTGCTGCAAGCTCACTGAGCTGGAATACAACTGCATCGAAATTATAGGACGTGATCATATCATCACTGACAGACACAGTGTCGTAGCCGTTTGTCAGCGAACCGCCGGCTACTCCGGTTTTAAGATACGATTTATCATGGCTCTGATTCAATGGATCATCCAAAAGGAAACCGGCAGCTTCAAACGCCTTCATGCGGCGGCAGATGTCTTCAAAATCATCCGTATTATAAAAATCGATGATTTGCGCAGTTTCTTTCCCGTTATTCTCCAGGGCACCCATAATATCTGAATCGCCAAGACTGTCATAGCCGTAAATACTAATAAAATCTTCGGTCAGCGGTATGTACATTAATTCCGGATGTGCGGCTTTTGCATCTGTCAAAATTTCTGTCAGCTCCTCAAGTGTTATCATCTTACCATCCTTATCAGAAACACCGATTTCCTCAGCGATATCCCGCCTCAAAACATAATACCAGGCTGTGGCATAAGAACCCACCACAGGAATTGCATACTGCATTCCATTCATCCTGCCAAGCTTCATATTTTCTTCGCCAACGATCTGTGTAATCTCCGGATATTGTTCCAGGTAATCATCCAGTGCAATAACCTGCTCATTGGTGACCACACTTGAAAGATTGGAGAAGAAGAGATATGA
Organism: Lachnospiraceae bacterium; assembly: GCA_902363555.1. GTDB lineage: Bacteria > Bacillota > Clostridia > Lachnospirales > Lachnospiraceae > Catenibacillus. Next base: position 72,471 of record CABJAM010000008.1, read on the forward strand.
AAATAAATCGATTGGCTCTTCTGTGGATGAGAGCATTAAGGTCATCACTGTACTGAGATTTCCAAAGTCAATAGGAACAATGTCCGCTTTAACCCCTGCATTGATCGACACCAGGTAGTCGTTTAACGCATTTTCAATCATAGCTTCATCCGTCACCTCAACCGTAGGCACCACCGGAAACGAAACGGTTGGCCAGGTGGACGGGTCTGTATCCGCAGCCCCCTTCTGGCTTTCACCAGCGGTACGTTCCGTTGTACGGGCGCCGTCTTCCGGCTTTGGAGCACCACACCCGGCCAGTGATGAAACAATCAATAAAACTGCCAGAAATAATACAAATCCCTTTTTCATAATACATCCTCCTAAAAAATAATCTTGTTAAAGATATAGACTAAGTATCTTTAACAAGATTATAAAAAATTAATCGCACATAAAATATTCCTTTTTTGATGTGAATTATGTACGAATTTGATATATCGATCTTTTCTACATATCCGCTTCATTTAATTTACGATATTCCGACGGTGTGCAATCCTCATACTTTTTAAAAATCTTCGTAAAGTTATTGTAATTATCATACCCCACATGGGATGATACAGAGGTAACACTCAGTGTCGTTGTGCGAAGCAGCATTTTTGCCGCTTCCAGGCGCTCATGCGTCATATATTCCTTCAGGGAGTACCCGGTCCTCTTTTTCAACAGCCTTGTCAGATGTTCCGGGGTAAGATTGACATACTCAGCGATATCTGTAACAGATAGCGTCTCGCCAATATTTTTTCTTATGTACTGGGATGCAATACTTATGGGGTCCAAATCTACCCCCTGTAACTTTTTTAATTGTTTTATAACAAATTCAACCATGCTCCTGAAGCTTTCAAGGCTGACATATTTGGTCATATAGTCGGAATACGACATTTCATCACAAAATATATAATTTGTATTAATATCATTTTCTGCCAGATACGCAAATAATACTTCTGTAAATTTACTATGCGTATTTATAATATCACGGGTACTGAATAATTCCCCCGCCGCTAACCGCTCAATATAATTCAGGACAGCCTCCGACAGATTATCAAATTCCCTGCTCCGGATCATTTTCTTCCAATTTCTTACATGAACCTCCAGTGATTCTCCGGCCAGTGCAGCGTCCGTGCCTTCTCCGATAAAAGTCACCTCACACTTACAGCCTGCATGATCTACGGTATATTTATCCAGCAGGGCATAGAGCTCCCGTATATTCCTATATGTATCTGCACCGGTGAAGGTGATCGCCGCCTGTATTTCCAGCATATGAAATATATACTCCTTCATCGTTATAAGGCCCCGCCGGACAACCTCCATATCCAGTGCACCTTCGGTCGCATAAAGAACACCTGTAAAATGCGCCGCTTTATTTCTTATAAAAATGGATCGGATTTTATTTTCCTCAAAAAGCTCGTCCGTGATATTACTCAGAATAAATTCGGCTAACGTATTCCCCGCTTTTTCAAGCTTATTATTGTGCTCCCTAATACTCATGGACAGCATACAGACCTGAGCATCCTCGTTCAAAAATGGATGCCGTTTTTGGATCACCTGCCAAACATAGGCCTCCATCGGGATACCATCGGTCAAATACCGCATAAACATCCAGTCAATGATATCATTTTCCTGTTCATCGTACAGCTTCCCCTTGTCCAGAATTTCCTTTTGCTTTTTTTCTATCTGCAATTCAAAAACTGCCTTCTGGATCGTCTGGTTTAACTCAATTTCATTGGCCGGCTGAAGGACATAATCAAAGCTATGCATAGCTATGGCCTGCTTCATATATGAAAAATCCATATGTGATGTGAGAAAGATCAGCTTTATATCCGGATAGTGTTCAAGGAGCCATTTTGCAAAGGTGATCCCATCCTCCCCGGGCATTTCAATATCGCACAATACAATTTCATAATAATTATGTTCAAAAAAGTGCCTGGCAATTTGTGTGCTTACAGCCATATCCATACGCTCGATCCCAAGCTGTTCCAAATGGACCTGGCCTTTGAGCAACTGTAATACAACCGATTGATCATCAACCGCCAATAATTTCATATGCCGCCTCTCTCCTCTCCCGGAATCATCAATTCTACGACGGCTCCTCCGGCCAGCGCATTATAAAAGACCAGCTTACCGGAATCACCGTACAGCATTTTAAATCGGTATCTCAGATTATTGATACCTATGTGCTGAGAATCATCCGCTCTCATTGACACATTCTCACTATTGAATACCTTTAACAAGTCTTTGGAAAATCCTTTACCATTATCGGTGATTTTAATAAACAGATATTCCTTATCCGCCTCGCATAAAATCTTAGCTGTAATATCCACGATCAATATTTTACCACTTTCCTTGGCGTACTTTGAAGAATTTTCAACAAGAGCCTGAATACAAAAGGACGGCACTGCCCATTCCTTTTCCGCAGCCCCCGCCGTCACGGTAAATAAAAAAGGCTCCTCTAAAAGTAAACTTTGTAAACAATAGTAGGCATTCACCAATTCCAGCTCATCCCCCAGCTTTTTGGTGGCCGGAACATCCTGGAACCGCATTCGCAGGTAATCTGCAAGCTGAAATATAAAAGCACTCACCTTGGCCTTATCCCCATTTTTAAGGTAGGCGTCCATACTTTTTAAGCAGTTCAGATAAAAGTGCGGCTTGAGCTGCAATTGATAGTTTTGAAGCCTCATCCGGCTCTCCTCCAGGTGTGCTTCATATATTCCCTGCTGAAGCTCAGTGGATGTCTTAAGCATCTCACCGATCTTATCTTCCATTTCTTTAAGCTCGATAATATTTCCCCCGGAAAACCTGCTGCAATCCGGCGCCTCATCCCCACGGATACATCCAAGAATACGATTTGTTGGAATGATCAGTATCATTTTAAAATACCGGTACAGCAATATAAACGGGAGAATACTGATGCACGGAATAACAATAAGAAACATAAAAATTCTTGAGTCCTCCCAAAAGCGGAGAAACTGCCAGAAGGGCTTGATGAGGAGCAGATACATATGGATTCCTGTCTGTGCATTCACTACAATATAATCAAAACCATTGGTATATTTTAAATCCAAAGCCTGGGCAATCTTATCCTCAGAAATCACTGGTGCGCCAAACTGCGCGATCACAGCGCCCGATGCGTCGGTAAATGCAAGCTGATAATCCGCAGCCTTCATATCCTCACTGAAATATCTTGATAAATTCAGCATATAGCCAATGTAATACCCGCCTCTGCCCTTGACCCGGATATAATACTGTTCTCCGGCCATCGGTGCGATCGCAGAAACATCGATTCCGGCATTTGTCTCAAGCCAGGATTTCAGTTCCAGATTGATACGGTACTGACTGTGCTGTTGATCCGTCTCGTAATGGCTGCTAAATGTACTTCTCAGCGCTCCCTTTATGCCATCATAATAAAAAAGGCTCCCGCTCCTCCCCAGAGAACCCGCCTTACTTTCAATTGTATTTTTCAGATAATATTCGGCTCCGATACGGTTCTTCTCGCTGAGCATCCGTTTATTCAACAGTCCAAAATTATTATCATTGACAAGTATATTATTTATGTAGTCGTTCAAAGATGCAACATCATAATCAAATTCATCTGAATAAAAATCTACGACGATCGTATTCGTATCAATAAAATCCTGACGATATTTAATGACATTGTACGCCCCATAAATCAAAAATACAAATATGATGGCAACAGCTGAAAAAACACAGCTCAGCAACACCCGAAATCTTAATGAACTCCACTTTCCCCTCATAGGTATCCCTCCTGGATCAATGGCAGATATATATTTGCGATATATTTATTTTATCATAGCGTATCCTATTATTCCACCAAAAAAACTTTGAGGTGGGATGGATGCTCTTAAATAAGACTTGATTTTTTAAAGATTCGCGTATAAACTTTTGATATATGTCAGAAAGTGAGGATTTTCGATAATGAAAGCTGTTATACAAAGAGTTTCCCAGGCCAGCGTGGCCGTAGACGGACAGATCATCGGTCAGATCGGCAAGGGGCTTATGGTCCTTTTGGGTGTGGACCGTGAGGATAATGAGAAGGATATGGAATACCTTGTTAAGAAGATCACCGCCATGCGGATATTTGAAGATGACCAGGAAAAGATGAATCTGGCGCTGGCCGATGTGGACGGCAGTCTTCTGGTCGTCTCACAGTTTACGCTGCTGGCCAGCACCAAAAAAGGGAACCGGCCAAGCTTTACCCAGGCCGGTCCTCCGGATATGTCCAACGCGCTTTATGAGCAGTTTATCGCAGCCTGCCGCCAACAGGGCCTTCATGTGGAACACGGCCGGTTTGGCGCCCACATGGAAGTGGCTTTGGTTAATGACGGGCCGGTGACGATCATCATTGACAGCCGCGAGCGTAGCTGAAATCACGCAGCTTTACAATGAAGCTTGTTTGAAATCTCATAACTTTACATTTTCATACGGTCGGCGCAGCAAGTGCGCTGACGTATATGAACAGTTACATAAGAGCTTTATTTCACCAATCCAATAAGGTCATTAATATCCTCCACATTGTGGCGGCGCATATAGTCCTCAATGCCCTGAACGATTTCCGCCGTAGCATAAGGATTTGTGAAATTCGTCGTACCTACGGCCACCATACTGGCGCCGGCCAGAATAAATTCGATGGCGTCCGCCGCGTTGCGGATACCGCCCATGCCGATGATCGGAAGCTTGACCGCATTGGCCACCTGATAGACCATGCGCACGGCCACGGGCTTGATGCCGGGGCCTGAAAGTCCGCCGGTTTTATTGGCCAAGGCAAAGGTCTGGCGCTCGATATCGATTTTCATACCGGTAAGGGTATTGATCAGGGACAGAGCGTCGGCGCCGCCGGCCTCGGCTGCCCGGGCAGTCTCGGTAATATCGGTGACATTGGGGCTCAGCTTCATAATAATGGGCTGTCTGGCCTTCGCCTTGATGGCCCGGGTAATGTCCTCCACAGCCTTGGGATTCTGGCCGAAGGCAATACCGCCCTCCTTCACATTCGGGCAGGAGATGTTGATCTCCAGCATATCCACGTCGGTGTCGCCCAACCGTTCTACGGTTTCTATATATTCATCCGTCGTCTTTCCGCACACATTTACAATAATCCGCGTATCAAACTGGCGCAGGAAAGGGATATCTCTTTCGATAAATACATCCACACCGGGATTTTGCAGGCCAATGGCGTTGAGCATGCCGCTGCACGTTTCCGCAATGCGGGGCGTGGGATTGCCCGGCCACGGCACATTGGCCACACCTTTGGTCACTACGGCTCCAAGAAGATTTAAGTCTACCAGCTCACCGTATTCCGCGCCGGAGCCAAAGGTGCCGGAGGCAGTCGTAACCGGATTTTTAAATTCCACACCGGCAAGAGTCACTTTTGTATTCATTATAATTCCACCTCCTGTGCATTAAATACGGGGCCGTCCTTGCAGATGCGCTTGTTGTGCACATGGGTATGGTGGTCCACGTCCTTGGACTTACATACGCAGGCCAGGCAGGCGCCGATGCCGCAGGCCATCTTTTCTTCAAGGGAAATCTGACACTCGATATTTTTCTCCGAAGCAAATGCCTTCACAGCTTTTAACATGGGCGTTGGGCCGCAGCTATAAATCACATCGCCGCCCAGATCAAATTTTCGGATCGCATCCAGGACCGTTCCTTTTGTTCCCACGCTGCCGTCCTCTGTGGCAATATAAACCTGTCCATAATTTTCCAGATCATCGGCCAGAAATACTTCGGCATCTCTGTATCCCACAACAATCGTCTTTTCACACGGCAATGATTTCGCCAGCTCCAGCATAGGCGGAATCCCGATGCCGCCGGCAATGAGCAGAGCGCGTCCTTCACTTTTCAGTGTGTAGCCATTGCCCAAAGGCCCCATAATATCTACACGGGCTCCGGCTTTCAGCTTTGAAAATTCCTTCGTTCCCTCGCCCACCACACGATAAACGACCCGGATGCTGCGAAATTCCTTATCCACCTCACAAATGCTGATCGGCCGGGGCAGCAGCCGCGAGCTGTCGTTGCTATATATGGAAATAAACTGGCCCGGCTTTGCCTCATCGGCCATAGAACCCACAGCCAGCCACATACTGTAAACGCCGTCCGCAAGCTTTTTTTGATAATTTACCGTAACGGTAATTTTCTTCGCACTCATTTTTATCTCTCCTCGTATACAATTTCTCCGCCAACGATGGTCATTATGGCTTTTCCCCGCACCTTATAACCGTTAAACGGCGTATTTTTACCTAAGGATGCAAAGTCGGAGCTGTCGATGACATATTCTCTATCCGGGTCAATAATGGCAATATCCGCAATCTTACCCTCGGCCAGGGAACCTCTGTCAATACCGATGATCTGCGCCGGCCGGCTGCTCATGCGCTCCACCATAGCATAAGGCGTCAGCTTTCCCGTATGGACAAGGTAGGTCATCGTCAATGCCAGCGCTGTCTCGCTGCCCACAATCCCAAAGGGCGCTTTGGCAATGCCTCTGGCCTTTTCATCGGCATGATGGGGCGCATGGTCCGTAGAAATGGCTTCCATAATACCTTCACTGAGCCCCTCCACCAGGGCATCCCGGTCCGCCTTCGCTCTTAAGGGCGGGTTCATTTTATAGTTGGCGTCATCTCCGGGTATATCGTCCTGGGTTAGTGTGAAATGATGGGGGCACACTTCGGCACTGACGCAAAGGCCGTCCGCTTTTGCCGCCTGAACCATGGCCACGCTGTCCTTTGTGGAGCAATGACACAGATGCAGTTTGCAGCCGGTGGATTTGGACAGAAGAATATCGCGGGCTGTGATAATGTCCTCCACATCATTGCCGATCCCGGCTACGCCCAGCCTGTCGGCCACCGGACCGGCATTCAATGCGCCCTGGCCTACGAGACATTTATCCTCACAGTGGGCCATAACGGTGATTCCCGCCTTTTTGGCCTCAAGCATACCTTCCTTATAAAGTTTCGTGTCCATGACACTTTTACCATCCTCGCTGATGGCCACAGCGCCGGCCTTTGCCATACCTGCAATATCGGCCAGCTCCTTACCCTGCTGGCCCAGGGTCACGGCACCGACGGGCCAAATATTAATGACAGCATCTTCTTTCGCTTTATCCAACAGCCAGCGGACCATCTCCGGGCTGTCAATCACCGGCTTCGTATTGGGCATGGGGCAGATGGACGTGTACCCTCCTCTGGCCGCCGCCATACTGCCTGTTTTAATCGTTTCTTTATATTCAAATCCTGGTTCGCGCAAATGGACGTGCAGATCGATCAGTCCCGGCACAACATAGCAGCCCGCGGCATCGATCACCACATCGGCAGAAATACTTTCCTCCTGGGGCAGTATTGCTGCAACCTTTCCGTCCTGAACAAGTACATTAAATAATCCATCGCGTCCGGTAGACGGATCGATCAGCCGGCCGCCTTTAATTAATAAACTCATCGCATATCTCCTTCGGATTTCCTTATTAAATATCGTTTTTAGCAACTCCTATTTTACCATATACAATGACACATCGCAAACCTATATTTTTAAATCGCGGTCCGTTTATATTGCGGTCCGTTCCGAGGGATCGGTCTGGCCTGCTGAACTGTTACGTCACGGCAGTTGCCGCAAAAAATTCCGCCAGTGAACTGGTTTATTTGTATAGGCCGTTCCTGGCGGATAGATAAATAATTTTAATTGTAGAAAAAATCAAAAAAATTCAAAAAGGGTGTTGACAAACAACAATTTATCATGTATATTATTACTTATCCTTGAGATACAAAAACAAAGCAAATAAGTTCTTATATGCGCGAGTGGCTCAGTGGTGGAGTATCGCCTTGCCAAGGCGAGGGTCGCGGGTTCGAATCCCGTCTCGCGCTTATTTTTTTGCCCGGAAAGTACCGTATTTATACGGTTTCCGGGCTTTTTTAATTATAAGAAATTGATTGCGATTGATTGCGTTTTAAATTTCGTATTCCATTTTATTCCACTTTATGCGAAAAGATTTTATTATTTATTTGTTGACCGATTTCTTTGGTGTTCGCCCAACAAGATAATCTATTGAACAGTCATAGTAATTTGCTAATTGAATCAATATGTCTATGGGAAAATCACGGATGCCTTTTTCATATCTGGCATATACATCCCTATGCAATCCTAAAAATTCCGATATTTCTTTAATTGTAATGTCATTATCCTGTCTTAAATCCTTTATACGTTGAAATTGCAAAATATCACCCTCATTTTTTATAGACAAAGTATTATTAACACCTGGTTTCCCAAAAGGAAAACTTCAGCTTTTCATCCCATATATAAAGCTTTTAACTTTTTCCTGCTGTTCTCGCGTTAGACTTATCCACTCTTCCCAAAAATCCTTTTGCTCAGGCGTAAGCATTTCCTGAACATGTTGATTGTCATAATCAAAAAACTGAGATAAACTTATTCCCAATGCATCACATATCTTTGCTAATGTAGAAACAGACGGTCCAGATTTTCTGCGTTCCATATTTGTAATTGTAGATTGTGATATACCACTTCTTTTTGCCAATTGATATACAGACCAGTTTCTTTTTTCTATTAATTGCGTAATCCGCTCTATAACAGTCATATAATACTTCCTTTTTTGTAATCCAATACCTCCTAATTATTTTAGAGTATATAACTCTAAAAGTCAATAGCGTATATAACTCCAGGGTAAAATATTTAGTGGATGACACCTGTAAAAGAGGTATTTTTTCATCGATTTAGCAGTCGGGATTTTTTAATAAGGGGATTACCATGGAATATACCAGACGTATACGTGAATTACGTGAAGATCACGATTATACACAGCGGCAAATAGCAGAAATATTAAATGTTGGACAGAGAACTTACGCTGATTACGAGTATGGCAAAATAAGGATTCCGTTAGATTCTATGATCAAATTGGCTGAATTTTATAATGTTGATATGAATTATATTTGCGGTCTTAGTAATTATAAAAGTTCATTTCCTAAATAAAAGAAAAGAGGACTGTTTCCCGTCCTCTAATTGTCATAATGCCCCCGGTAAATCATGCTCTGCAAAATGCGCTTTTCCTTCTTTCACATCACACGCAATTTTCTCTAAATAACGTATGTTGCTTTCAGAGTAAAACGAATCTATAGAGACATCAAAAGGAATACGCTTCTCTCTGCCTACTTTTTCAGCAAAAATCGTAAAGACTGCACTCATAGAAAGACCTAAATCAGAACAAACCTGCTCCATGCTCTTTTTAACATCCTCATCTAAACAAAAGTTCACATTAACTACTTGTGCCATATATAGTCCTCCTTCTGTATCTCTATCATAAGAAAACGAAACGAAAAATGCAAGTATTTTTCATTTCGTTTTCTTTATATCTATATTTGTGCCCTGTACGAATGAAATTCAACGTACTTATACCAATATTTCCGGCAGCCACCCATTTTCTATAGCCTTCCTGAAATCCCAGCCCTCCGGCCCGCCAATCAGCTTATAGCTCCAGAAGAAATATCCTGCGCCTTCATCCCATGCGGACAATTGTGCATCGGCCACCATCCTGTAAAAAAGCTCCTTTTGGACCGCCGTGCGCTCCCGCCCGGCCAATGTATCGTGGCTCAGACACCATTCACCGATAATAACAGGCATCGTATCCCGCATCATCTGCAGCTTCTGTACATCCTCTTTTAAAATGATCCGCATATAATCGCCCTCATCCAGGACACCGCCGGGGCCCATGCCCAGATACCAGTGAGCATCCAGGATTACATTTTTATAATGCTCCTCCTTCATAAAGCCGGTCCAGGCATCAAACCGGAAGCCATCGTGCATGACCACATATTTGCTCTCGTCCATATGGCGGCGCAGCACCTCATAGCCATCCTTATAAAACCTGCGGAGTACATTAAGTGGTACGAAATCCGAGCCCTCGGCCCGTTTCGGATCATGGGGCAGATACCGCGTCTGGATAAACTGCCACATCTGTTCGGAAATGGGCTCATTGATCAACTGAATGCCCCACAGAGCCTCCCGCTTTCCATATCGCTGAGCCAGTTTTTCCAGCACCACAAGCAGACGGCCGATAAGCTCCTCGGATTGAAAACATTTGCACACGCCGCAAATACCGCCATTGTCAAAGCCATTCTGGCTTTCCGGAGCTGTATGCAGGTCGATGAGTATTTTCAGTCCGGTTTCATCAGCCCAGTCAAAAGCTTTGTCCAGATACTCGATGCAGGGCACATATGGGTCGCAGTATTTCGGATCATCTCCGAAAATGAAATGGGGCACGGGAATACGCACTGTATTCACACCATGAGCCTTCACGTATTCAAAGTCGCTTTTTGTTATGTAGGTGTCTCTGTGCTGTGTCAGCCGCGACACCAGCTCCTCCCTGGGAAGCTGACGGCACAGCTCGTCCTCGTCCTCCGCCGTGGTGCCCTCAAATAAGGCCACATTCATCCATTTTTCCAATACAAGCCAGTTTCCAAAATTTACACCGATTACTTTTTCCAATGTTAAAACTCCCTTCATACATAATTGCAGCAGATTTGTGCATCCGCACGGCTCCTGTTATCATATACCAGGGATTCCTAAAGGAAATCACTGCCCTGCCCGTGCATCACACGATTCAATTATACATCCTGCACCGTTCCACGGCAAAGACATATTCTATCACAATCCGGACATATCTGTTCGATTAAATCAGGCTTTATAAAAACGATGGAAAATGATATACTGAGTATACTTAAAATCATGTAACAGTTCAGAGGGCGCAGTCAATGCGCTGACCTGTCTGCACTATTACAAATTCAGCTCTCAGGAGGAAATCAAATGAATATCGTACTTTTAGAATCTCTGGCGATCAGCGACCAGCTTCTGGACACTTACACCGCCCCGCTCATTGCGGCCGGGCATACATTTACCCGCTGTGAAAGAACAGATGATGTGGAAAAACAGATTGCCGCGGCAAAGGACGCGGATATACTCATGCTGGCCAATATGCCTTTAAGTCAGGATGTCATCGACCATTGCGACCATTTAAAATACATTAATATTGCCTTTACAGGCGTGGACCATGTACCTGTAGCCGCCGCCAAAGACAAAGGGATTCTGGTGAGCAATGCCAGCGGCTACTCCACCGAGTCCGTGTCCGAGCTGACCCTGGGCATGATCCTTTCCTTATTAAGAAATATCCCCCAGGCGGACGAACGCTGCCGCAGCGGCCGTACAAAGGACGGCATCGTCGGCAGTGAGCTCCACGGGAAAACTGTCGGTATCATCGGCACTGGGGCGATCGGGATGCATACCGCAGCGCTCTGCCGCGCATTTGGCTGCAACATCCTGGCTTATAATGGCTTTAATCCGGACAAGGTCACGGATGGCATTACGTATATGCCCCTGTATCCTATGCTGGAGCAGTCGGATATTGTCATACTTCACTGCCCACTGACGGATAAATCCAGAAATCTCATCGACGCCAGGGCACTGTCACATATGAAGTCCACCGCGCTGCTCATTAACACGGCCCGTGGTCCTGTGGTGGACGCCTCAGCGCTGGCCGAGGCTCTAAACTGCGGTCAGATCGCCGGCGCGGGAATCGATGTGTTTGAAATGGAGCCGCCCGTTCCGGCAGACCATCCGCTGCAAAACTGCAAAAATGCGCTGCTGACTCCCCATGTGGCTTTTGCCACCAAGGAGTCCATGGAAAAAAGAGCCGCAATCGTCTTTCATAATATCGACATGTTTTTAAATAACACTCCGGTCAATCTCGTGTGAGCGCACATTTTTCAGCGTTCCTTGAATAACACTTGTTACACCACTCTGGATAGCTGCTGCCGACGCCTGAATCTTTATTGCTTCAGGGGTTTGGGAACAGCTATATTTAATGACTTGCGCAAATACTTTGCCGTGATCGATCCGCAGTTGCGGACCATTTCCATCGGTGTTCCGGTAAAAACGACTTCACCGCCGGCGGTGCCGCCGTCCGGACCGATATCGATGACATAATCCGCCTGCTTCACCACATCCATATTATGTTCGATCACGATCACGGTATTGCCCCGCTTCACAAAGCTTTCCAGCAGCCGCATCACCGCCTGCACATCGGAGGCGTGCAGCCCGGTGGTCGGCTCATCGAGGACATAAATATTGCCCTTCTTATCCAAATACTTGGCCAGCTTCACCCGCTGGCGCTCACCGCCGGATAAGGTGGACAATGGCTGCCCAAGCGACAGATACGGCAGTCCTACCGCCACCATGGCATGGAGTTTTTTGCGGATTTTCGGACAGTCCTCAAAAAAGCTCTCCGCCTCCTCAGCGCTCATTTCTAAAATATCTACAATATTTTTGCCGCGGTACGTATACGACAGCGCCGTTTCGCTGTAGCGGCTGCCGTCACAGGCTTCGCAGACGGTTGTTACAGGGTCCATAAATACGAGCTCTGTCACCAGTATGCCGCGGCCCTTGCACACCGGGCAGGCGCCTTTGCTGTTAAACGAAAACAGCGCCGCGTCCACATTGTTCTCCACCGCCATGCACTTGCGGATCTCATCAAAAAATCCTAAAAATGTGGCCGGTGTGGAACGCCCCGTGGCAGTTACCGGCGACTGATCCACCAGAATGACCCGGTCAGCATATTGCCGGGCAAATACATCCCGGATCAGCGAGCTTTTCCCCGAGCCAGCCACGCCGGTCACCGCAGTGAGCACATTCAGGGGAATGTCCACCGAAACATTTTTAAGATTATGGATGCTGGCACCGCGCACCGGCAGAAATTCCCGTGGCTTTGCAGTCGTCTCTTTTACAGGCACCTGGGCGCGCATGGCATTGCCAGTCAGGGTGTTGGAGGACAATAGCTGTGCGTAGCTGCCCTGAAATAAAATCTCCCCGCCATTTCTCCCGGCCAGAGGGCCAACGTCAATGACCTCATCGGCAATGGAAATCACGTCCTTATCATGTTCCACCACAAACACCGTGTTGCCTTTATCCCGCAGGCTGCAAAGCAGACGGGTCATACGGTGCACATCCCTGGGATGCATCCCCGTACTCGGTTCATCGAATATATAGGTCATGCCGGTCAGGGCGCTGCCCATATAGCGCACCAGCTTCAGCCGCTGGGCTTCGCCGCCGGACAGCGAGGACGACTCACGGTTAAGGGAAAGATACGGAAGCCCGATATCGATCATCCGGGTAAGGGCGGTGATCAGGCTTTCTGCAATCGTAACGCCCCGGGGATCGTCGATGGTCTGGAGCACTTCACGCAGCCTTGTAAATTCCATCTCACACATTTCGTCGATACCATAGCCGGCCACCCTGCAGGAAAGTGCTGCGGCGTTGAGCCGCTTTCCGTGACAGACCGGGCACTCTTTTGGATTTATAAGATTTGTCAGCCGCCTCATGGAAGCCTCGCCCATTTCAGCGCTGTCACGTTTAAGCAGCAGCCGGCTCATCATATTGTGGATGCCCTCCACCTGCTTTACCACACGCCGGCCTCCGGGCGTTCTGGCGCCGTACAGCAAAAGATTGCGTTCCTCCTCCGGATAGTCGCGCCACTTTTTATCCAGATCAAACAGGCCGCTGTTTGTATATTGCTTCCAATACCAGTTATTTACATGAAATGCGGGCAGATCGATCATACCTTCATTTAAGCTTTTATCCGGATCGATCATGGGCAATAGATCCAGCTCCATGATTTTGCCAATCCCGGAGCATTCCGGACACATGCCATTGGGATCGTTAAAAGAGAAGTAGGAGGCCGTACCTGTATAGGGCTGGCCAATGCGGGAATAAAGCACTCTCAGCGTGGAATACATATCGCTGATCGTTCCCACGGTGGAGCGGGCATTACCGCCCAGCCGCGTCTGATCGATGATCACCGAAGCCGACAGGTTTTCTATCCGGTCCACCCTGGGCTTTTTAAACTTGGGCAGCCGGCCCCGGATAAACGCGGTATAAGTCTCGTTCATCTGACGCTGGCTTTCTGCAGCGATGGTATCAAACACGATGCTGGACTTGCCGGAACCTGAAACTCCGGTAAATACGACAATTTTTTCTTTGGGGATGTCCAGGGAAATATTTTTCAGATTGTTCTGACGCAGTCCGCGTATAATGATTTTATCCTGATGCGGCATTTTGATCTCCTCACATATAATTATTTTCTGTTTTCATACCAGAGCCACATCACGGTTGTATCTTTATCGCCGTGACGGCGCCTGGTATGAGATGTGCCACAGTCCAAAGAATCTGAACCGTGACCTTTATTATAATTTGTCGAGGATTTCCAAAGGAAATCCTTGACCTGCTTGCCCGTCAGGGCAATACCAATTATAAACCAACAGAAAATAGTTTTCCCGACTTTTTTTGCTCTTATCAGTCCGAACTGCATCCTATGCGTATCAATCCCGGGCCATCCGCCCCGCCAGCGCCGCGGCCAGTATGCCGGCCACAAGCTTGGCCAATATGTAGATGCCCACATTCATTCCACCGGTAACACCGGCAATAAACGCCATTTGTCCGCCGAGTACGTAAGCGCCCATGACCGTAAAAGCGCTGTTCATCCGTTTTCCCCGCGCATCCATGTCCTCAAACAGCGGCAGCATGGCCACGCCGGAGGTCAGGCTTATAAACAGGCCCATCACCGAAGCCACATTGACGCCAAGCGCCCCGGACAGCCGGGTCAGCAGCGGCTTTGCCCGGCGCATGAGCAGATCGGACAGGCTTAAAGCGCCACAGACGATCACCGTAATCTTTACAACCACGGTCAGCGCTTCAAAGACAAGAGCATCCTCGGCTATTTTCACCTTTTCATAAAATAGTCCAAGCATCACCCATGCAAACAGCAGGATACCCACCGCCCGCACCAGCCGTCCGAACACGGTCAGCACCTTTTCCATGACCGCCGGTATTTTCCAAAAGCCAAGAGCCATGACCACGCACAGCAAAAGCACCGGGAGCATCTGAAACAGCAGCGTACCGGGAGCTATCCCAAGACACAGGCCGCCCACGAACAGTCCGGCGGGTACGGTAATAATTCCAGGGATGATGCCGCGCATCATATGGGGAACATCCCCGGGCCGGATCATGGTCAATGCCACCGGCAGTTGAAAGCTTAAAAGGCAGCCGATGGAGGACGCCAGCAGCATCCCGGAAAACAGACCCATGGCCGGATTTCCCGCCAGCTTCACCGACATGGGAAAACCACCCATATCCGGCGCCAGCAAAAGCCCCGAAATCATGGACAGGTCAAAGGGCAGCCCAGAGGCTGCTGCGGTGATGCTTTCCATATTTTCCTGGATCAGCGTCACACCGATGCAGTAAAAACCTGCCATAGACATGGCAAGAGCGCCCATTTGGGCCAGGCCGCGGTCAAGACCCGCGGCAAAGCCCAGACGGCCGCCGATAATTTTATCCACAATGCCCATAATAAAGAAAACGAGCATCACTAATATTAATGGATTCATGTTTATTTTTCCGTATATTTATCAAACATATGTGTAAAGTCAAAGGTTGCAAAATAATCGGACGGTGTCTCTGCCCGGCGGATAAGCTGCGTGGAGCCGTCCGCCTTTAACAGGACCTCAGCGGAACGGAGCTTTCCATTATAGTTGTAGCCCATGGAAAATCCGTGAGCGCCGGTATCGTGAATGATCACATAATCCCCCTTATCGATTTTGGGGAGCATACGGTCCACGGCAAATTTATCATTATTCTCACACAGGGAACCGGTCACATCGTATTTATGATTGCATGGGGCGTCCTCCTTGCCGGCCACAGTAATGTGATGATAAGAACCGTACATGGCCGGGCGCATCAGGTTGCAGGCGCAGGCGTCCAGACCGATATAATCCTTGAAAATCTTCTTTTCATGGATAGCCTTTGTGATCAGATGACCATAGGGCGCCAGCATAAAGCGGCCCATCTCCGTAAATATAGCCACATCGCCCATACCGGCCGGCACAAGGATTTCCTCGAAAACCTTACGCACGCCTTCACCGATGGCTATAATGTCATTGGGCTCCTCATCGGGATGATACGGCACGCCCACACCGCCGGACAGATTGATGAATTTCACCTCGGCGCCGGTTTCCTCCTTTAATTCCACAGCGGTCTTAAAAAGGATTTTGGCCAATGCCGGATAGTATTCATTCGTCTTTGTATTGCTGGCCAGAAAAGCGTGGAGACCAAAGTTTTTAGCGCCCTTGGCTTTCAGCTTCTTAAAGCCCTCCGTCAACTGCTCTCTTGTAAATCCGTACTTGGCTTCCCCCGGCGTATCCATAATGGAGGTGCTGATCTTGAAATCACCGCCGGTATTAAAGCGGCAGCAGATCGTTTCCGGAATCCCGCCGGCTACCTCCTCCAGAAAATCAATGTGGCTGATATCATCCAGATTGATGATGGCACCCAGGTCGCTGGCCAGCTTAAAATCCTCCGCCGGTGTGTCATTGGACGAAAACATGATGTCGTGGCCCTTAAAACCGCACACGTCAGACATCATAAGCTCGGTCAGAGAAGAACAGTCCGTACCGCAGCCCTCCTCCTGAAGAACTTTTAAAATATACGGATTGGGCGTGGCCTTTACGGCAAAATATTCTCTGAAGCCTTTATTCCAGGAAAACGCCTGATAAACCCTGCGGGCATTTTCACGGATACCCTTCTCATCATATAAATGAAACGGGGTCGGATATTGTTTTACAATTTCATCTAATTGCTCCTTTGTTACAAATGGCACTTTTTTCATGTTGTGCTCTCCTTTCATCTATTTCCCTGTGAGCTGGATCAGCTTGATTTCATTGCTCAGGGAAGTCTTGAATAAATCCACTAAATTTTTCTTTCTTGAAAATAAACAACTGGCATTTCCCCCGGAAGGGATCTCACCGGTGAGGATGGCTTCCGAATCGGTGATCACGCCGATCTGTCCCGCCGGGCGCGGTGACCGATAGCTGATGATGCGCGCATCCTCCACCAAAGCGTCAGTGATCACTACCACCTTGATCCCTTCCTGCGCCCTTTTTTTAAGTATTTCCATAAAGGGCGAAAGTAACGGGGCTTCTCCGGTAATATATATCCGCTGTAATGCTGATTTTATCAGAGATTCGATCTTATGACAAATGTTTTCTTCACCTTTTATCGTAATGTAGGCTTCTTCGCTCTGGGATTTATCCGGCAGACTTGCAATCAGTTGATTTTTAAGCTGTAGGAGGCTTCCGATCTTCTTCTCTAAAAATTCTTCCGCCGGCACTGGCACGTATTTGGTCGGCGTTCCGTCCACGGTGCAGGCCGCCCCCTTATCCACCAGACCGGCCAGGGATGTATAGGCGTTGGATCTTGAAATCCCTGTGGCCTTGGCCGCCTCGTAGCCGGTCATGGCCCCTTCCGCCAATAGCTGCACATAGAGCGTGGATTCCTGACGGGTCAGGCCGAAACGCATGAGATTTTCGATAATATCCATGGAAATTCCTTTCTTGCGATGACGCGGTCACGTTTTTCGGAGTTGATAGTATTTCTTTACAGGAACACTATAGCATGCCTTTATGGCTGCGTCAAGCATTTAAGTAAATTTTCCTGATTTCATCCGGAATTATAAACCTTCAGGCATTCCAGCTATCTAACAGCTTCTTTAAAAGTTCCTTTAAAGTTCCCTGCTCCTCATCACTAAGTGCATCAAATAGGCCGCCGTCATTATACTCCACAGAAACTATGTCTTTGGCATTTCTCCCCGTCTCAGTAAGCTTAATAATGCTCTTACGCTTGTCAGAGTCATCCTTTTCCCGTAAAATCAGCCCTTTATCCTCCAATTTTGCAAGGATTTCGCTGATTGAGCCCGGCTGTACATGCAATATTTCCTGAAGTTCTTTCTGAGTCATCAAAGCCTGCTCCTGTAAAATAGTAAGTATTCTGTCCTGAGTTGTTCCATGACCGTTCCCATGCTCCCGGCCCCGGCCTCCGCCATGATAGAGACGATGCCCGCATCCACGCAGCAAACCATAAAGGCTGTCCTGCTCGTATGGGTGCCTGTCCGTATGCGGTCTGCCCACATAAGCACGTTCTCTATTTTCGGATTTCCGATGTTCACGATTTCCATGTCCATAATTTCCATGTTCACGATTTCCATGTTCACGATTTCCATGTTCATAATTTCTATGTCCATCCCGCCCCCGGCCACCCTGGCCTTGATCGCCATAGCTTCGACCTTCATGGGCACAGCCGTCATGCGCTCCGCCGTTCTGGTTTTCAACACCGAAGAAGCTTCTTCCTCTTCCGCATCCAAGTGCTGTCACAGGACAGTGTTTAGGACACTGGCTACAATACTGTATGTTTTCATTAGATACACCCGTTTCACTTGCTTTACCTGTTTCATTAATTTCCTCAACGTCCTTTGTTACTATTGTATTATTCATATTTACGTCCTCCTTGATTGTTTAAAAGTTTTCTTAAATTAGTTAGGTACCTTGATATAATACACCCATTTCGCATTATTGTCAAGGTGCCTAATTAATTTTTTATTTTTTATGGCTCGTTGCTTCCCGCACCCGTCTCCGCTTCGCTCCGACGGCTTGTGGCTCGTTGCTTCGCGCAAAAAACTCCCGCGGGGCCGTTTATGGGCCTGACGGGAGTTTCGTTTATTTATTGATGCTTAAAAGTCGATTTCTATGCCACAGAGGCCATTTACCGGCACCGTCAGTGTTACGGAGCACTGTCCATTTTCCACTACCGGCTCCAGGCTTTCCAGCATCAGCTCGGAGTCCTCATGGAGCTTTTCCACCTGAGCAGGCTTTAAATACTCCGGCTCGCCCATGGCGATCCATGCATTTTTAGCATTGGCATGGGTTTCATCTACACGGCGTACCCACACATTGGAAACACTCTCCAAACCTGAGATCTTAATTGTAATCTCCTCATCCTTAACCGGCTCCCCGGGCACCTGATGGTTATAAGCCGCCAGCTTTATACCGTTTGGGGTTCTTGTGGCCAGCACCTCCACGGTCGCCTCCGACGTATCACAGTCCACAGTAAGCCGCTCATCGCCCAGCTCATGGAAAATTTCAAAAGTCCGGTACACAGGCTTGGCCACACTGTAGAAATTCTGCAGGCCGAAACCACCGTGGAAAGGCTTGCCGGCCTGAGCGCCCTCCTCGAAAATATCGGTGAAGGTCCAGAACGAATACCCTTTAACAAGACCGTCATTGTCCGCCAGAACCTTTGCCACCATGGCAGCCGCATAGGCTTCATCATGGAGATGATCGCGGCTGTCGGCCGACGTATTCCATTCTGTATAATAAAGTGGATAATCACCGGCCTCAGCTTTGGCCTTTTGGGTCATTTTCTTCAAAATGCCACGCTCATACTTGCCAAATTCACTGCCAAGCTGGGTAAAAAATTCCTCCATGGTCATATCGCTGTTTTTCCACAGCGGATCATCCGTAGGATAATGGTGGGTGGAAATAAAATCCAGGGGCACCTGATTTGTCCTGCAATAATCGATCATCTCCGGAATCCACGCATTAATAGATGTGGCCGGACCGCCTACCCGCAGCTCATCACTGACGGATTTAATCGTCTGAGCCGTATTTTTATACAATTCAAAATACTGCTCCTGGGTACCATCCCAGAAAAAGGCCAGGTTTGGTTCATTCCAAACTTCAAAAAACCACTGCTTCACTTCATCCAGACCGTAACGGTCAATATTATGTACGATAAATGCATGGATAAATTCGTTCCAAAGCTTGTAATCTCTGGGCGGCGTTATATTGCCCTTGTAATAAAAGCATGTCGTTTCGCCGGAAGCCAGGCAGGTGGGCATAAATCCAATCTCCACAAAGGGCTTCATACCGATGCTCAGCAGGAAATCAAAAATATTGTCCGTATTCATAAAATTGTACAAAATTCCCTGACCACGGCCCATATGGTCCGTCTTCTCGTAGCACACACACATATCATCATCAAAAATCCCATGAAAACGCACGTACTTAAAGCCCAGCTCATCATGGGCGCGCTTTAACTGCTTCCGGTAATCCTCCCGCAGCGCGGTGTAGCCATGGCAGCTTCCCACACATAATTCCCAGTAATGAGGAAATGGCGTCGTGGCTCCACTGGCATCCAAATTAAATTGAATCATACAAAATCCCCCTGTCATTAAAATTTATATCTGTTATTTATTATAACCCATCCATGAAGTCATTCCAATAGGAAATTTACTCCCAGCCGGGAAATACCTTCTCCACCTCTGCCTTTGGCATTTCAAATTCCTTGAGTACCTGACTAAGCGGCCGACCCGGCTGACTCCAGTTCAGCGCCACATCCTCCAGCACAAGAATCCAGTCATTGTGATCGCCGCAGTCCGGGGATGTAAACGATGTCCATTGTCTGTCATTGTCCAATGTAAATGCTTCCCCGGAGCACTCACCATTTCCCGGATTAAACCACCAGCCCTTCAGCTGTCCGCCTGCAAGCTTTGACAGATCCACGCTCTCGTTTCCCCCACTGCTCATATAAATAAAGGCGAAACGCCCTTCCTTATCCACACAGGCCTGTCGATGATCGTCCAGACAGCCATCACCGCAGTGAGCCGAATGCGCAATCATTTCCTGGCATGGGATCACCTGATCGAAGGGTCTGGAATCCACGAAATCCCGAAGCACCCGCATCTGCCATGCCCCCGGCCGGTCCAGAGCTTCGTACCATGTGCACGGACGCCCGGCTTTATCCTTCTCTGAAATGGTACACCATACGCTGGCGTGTCCGTAGGTATGGCCGAAGGCACCCGCAAACAGTGACCAATAGGCGCGCTTGCGCACCATCCACGCATCGTGCAGCGGAAAATCCCCGGGCCAGCCGGTAGGCATCTGCTCATATGCAGGCTCACCGTCAAAAATCGGCTTTGTCACCGCCCGGTTATAATCCTCCTTCACCTGATTATAATTTTGTGACGTTGTTCCATGTCCGGACTGAAGCATAATAAAATCGATCCAGACATCCGCATCATCCCAATAAGTCATGGTGGAATATTTCCCGGTTTCCATCTCATAACATGTATGGTAGGTCATCAGCGCCCGGCTCCAATCCTCATCCCAGACATTCCATTTCAAATCTTTGCCGGTTACGCCATTGCCGATGCCTTCGGCCAATAGCCGCCACACCGCTTTATAATCCACACCTTTATGGATGGGCTGGCGGTCGCCTCCCAGACACCAGACGATATTGTCACGGTCCTTATAACGGCGGCCGATCCACTGGCCATACGCGTAGGCATTGTCCACAGTCATGGTTTTTTCATAGGTGCGGCCGGTCCAGTCCTCGCCTACGACCAACTGGCCCCAGATTGGCAAAAGACATATGTACAGGCCACGCTTGTCGGCCTCTTCAATGATCCAGTCCAGATATTCAAAATACTTCTCGTTGCGTTTTGACAGATCATAGTCGAACAACGCCGGCTCCCCGCACGGATTATGCATCCCGTAATCCATCTCCGGGTCCAGGGCCACCATCTGCAGCACCGTAAAGCCCTGCTGCACCCGCTTATCCATCAGATACAGCGCGTCATCCCATTTCAGCCGCATGGGCACGGTCCAGTCCGTATCCGCCAGCCAGAAAAACGGCTTCCCGCTCATGGTCACCAGGTGTCTTTTGTCATCAGAAATTTTTAAACGTTCAAGCTTGCTCATTTCGTCACCTCTCATATACTTTCCGGCTTCCGGAACGCATCCGGAAAACAGCCGGCCCCACGCCTCCGGCGCAGGTTTATTTTTATGCTACTTATTTAAGGATAACGCAAATGAGCGGATTCCGCTTTCATAAAACCGACGGGATGCTTTTCTATTTCAGCGTAGTTTTTCTAATCGCTTCCATGCCCATCGGCATTCTCCGCCTCATGGCGAATCGCCACCGGACTGGCCCCGTAAAAGCGGCGAAACACCGTGGAAAAATGAGCAAAGTTATGATACCCCACCCGCAGCGCCACCTCACTGACCGGAAGCTCTGTTTTTATAAGAAGCTGGCGGGCCATAAGCATCTTTTCACGGGTCACATATTCCATCAAAGAAATGCCATTTTCCTTTTTGAAAACTCTCCCCAGATAATCCGCGTTCATGTGCACGCGCTCCGCCAGTATCTCCCGGGTCAGCTCCTTATCCAGATGTCCGGCAATGTAATCCCGTACCTTTTCCGAAGCGGATTTCTCCTGAATGCCGCCAGCCGCTGGCAGACGCCGGAGCTTTTCAAGCATGTTCCGGATATAGCTCAGCGCATTTTCCACAGAATCATAACGGCGGACATAGATCATTTCCTCAAGCTCATCCGAAAACAGGGGCAGATGTATATCCTTCCCGCTGAGAAAACGATACAGTATCTGTTCAAACTCATGCATGAACCGGTTCAGATAATGCCGGCGCATGGCAGGCATTTCCCTGGCCATATAAGCTTCAATAGCATCGTACAGCTTATCATACATGCCCTTTTCCAGCATGAGCCGCCAAATTTCTCCGTCTGGCGGCTCATATGGACGCTTTTGTGCAAAAGCATCTTCATATCGGTAAATTCTTGCGGCTGAGGATACCGCCCCCTGCTCCATGGCCATCAGCTCATTAAAATGTCCGGTAAGCTTATCCATATAAAGAGGTATACCCACAAACACCGCCAGCTTATACTTCCAGATATCCGAAAGGAATTGGATGTATTCTTCACATTGCCCAAGAACCATATCCACCGTCATCGTCCGCTCCATGGGCACAACGATACCTGAAACAGTCATGGAAACCCTGAAAAATCCTGTATTTTTCCAGCGAAAGATACACTGCACCAGATTTTCCTCATTGCGAAGCGACAGGCCTTCACGGTATTTAACACTAAACAAAACGATCAGATAAGGAACGGCCATATCCAAAGGCAAACGGTAATTATAAAGCTTTATGTCAATCTCCTCATTGGAAAGGGAACTGCCGTTTTCCAGCAGCTCTTCCCAAAATGCAGAGAGCATCCGGTCGTTATGCATCTTTTTTCTGGGCTCGCTGTGCTTTAGAGCCTCTGGTATATAATGTTCATTTTGTGGTCCTGTCAACATGTTCTGATCCTCATATATGATACTTTTCTATACTACAAGTGTGCTTCTTAGAATGTACATCATAGTTAATACCGACCAGAAGCATATCACTTCCATACCCCTCAAAAACCTGCGGATAATTACATTCTTTAATCTGTTTGATTGCCCCTTCACTGCTTTTATTCCATTTTAATTCAATAACTAAAATTGGCATAGCCGAATTTTTCTTAGGCAAATATACAACATCAGCATAACCCAATCCTGATGGGAGCTCCTGAATTTCTCTATATTCATCAATACAACTAATATAAGCAAATCTTATAATACTTCGTAAAGCCTGCTCATTATTATAAAAGATGGGGGCAGTTGCTGTACTATGCACGATTTCAATCATTTGAGCAACACTGGCTCCGTTCATATTTAGAGTTTCCCGAAGCAGGCTGTCTGATTGTAAAATCAATTTCGCAACCTCTTTATGCCTGCTAGCCTTTACCGCACGTACAAATTCCTGTCGGACCTCCTCATTGGGAATAAATACCGAACGCATGGATGAATCATAGGCCAGATACCCAAGATGAACCAGCAATGTCAAAACATCATCCTTACTCCCGATGCTGGTCATGTCATTTTGGAAAGTACCGATATCCATCGGATATTTCGCACCGCCAAGCATTTGGATAATTGCCTCTTTAAGTCCATCCTCATCCATATCAATATATATTTTTAATGATTCGTAGGTTTCTGTTTCCGTCCAATAGTTCCCAAATTCCTCACTTTTAATCGCTTCAATAACAGAATTAGGACTATATATAGACTTCTCCCGGTTAAAAGAGTAGCCATCATACCATTTCTTCATTTTTTCAAAGCTCATATCATACTTAGCGCAAAGCTCTTCAACTTCATTTTCTGTAAAGCCAACGTACTTCGCCAACTGCCTTGGCTGAAGCATCGTATACTCCCGAAAATCCGTTAAAGCAGACTGCGTACCGTATTTCTTAATGGGTAAAATACCCGTCATATAGGCGGCTTCGATCATTTTATCCGTTTGACTGCTCTTAAATAGTCCTCTTAGCAGTTGGATGTATGCCTTCTGCAGGTTGACATCTTCTTTTGCTTCCCTAAATAATGCATCCCACTCATCGATTACTATAATAAATTTATTTCCTGTAATCTCATTGACATTCGCCAGGGCAACAGGCAATGACTCCCCCAGCTCCCCTGCTTCCGGGAACACAGTTTTAAGCTCGCTGATCACCTCTTTTTGGAGGTATTTTACAGTATCCTTAATATTGGCAACTGTGGAAATGAACCATGTAATATCCAGATATAAAACATTATACTTATTCAGATGTTTTTCATAAAAGGGAGCTCCTGAAATTTCCAAATCCTCAAATAAACTCCTGGAATCACAGCTTTTATCATAATATGCACATAACATCTGCGTCGCAAAAGATTTTCCAAATCTCCTCGGTCTGCTAACACATATTAATTTATCTTTCGTACCTATCTTTTCATTTACAAAAGAAATCAAACCGGATTTATCGACATATAAACCTTTTCTGACAGATTCAAAACCGGCATTTCCTAAATTAATATATAATCCCATGGCATCCACAACCTTTCTGTAGCCAACATGTTACGCCGACTCCCTTTCAACAAGCTGGTGTTCCACAATGATCGTCCGGCCGGTTGTCACCTCCTGGCGGATCACAGCATCCAACAGCTTCACAGCTTCCTGAGCCGTCTCTTTTATGCAGGAATCCACTGTGGTCAGCGGCGGTGTAAGGAAATTGGCCGATTCTATATTATCAAGTCCAATAACGGCAATATCCTCCGGGATTTTCAGACCTGCTTCCTTAAAATATTTCATACATCCGGCGGCCATCATATCACAGATGCAAAATACGCCGTCGACGCTGACGCCGCTTTTCACAAGAGCTTTTGCAGCATCATAGCCGCCGTCGTATGTATAATCCCCATAAAAGATCAGTTCCTCGTCCACCTCTGCACCGCCGTCACACAACGCCTGACGGTAGCCGTTCTCCCTTCGCGATTCGATAAAGGGCGACTGCTTTACCGTTATGAGCGCGATCCTGCGCCGCCCCTTTCCTATAAGGTACTGTACGGCATCGTAGGACATCTGAGCTTCATCAGACATCACCGCGTAATTATTTTTAAACAAAAGTCTCTTTGCCTTGAGCTGTACTAATGGATAATTTTTTAAATGGGCCTCCAGGGCGCCATTCCTGTCAATGACGCCAAGAAGGATCACTCCGGAAATCTGTGCGCCGATAATATCAAAAATGTTGGCCTCATCGCCTAATTTATAGAAATTGAAGATCATCTGATAACCATATTCGCCGGCCGCCGCCCGGAGCTCATCGAAAATATCCGGCAGTGTTGTATTGGTCATTACCAAAATCACCTTTTTATTGCCAAGGGCACTGGAAGCTCTTTTGGTTCCATAATCATAGCCCAGCTTTTCCATCGCCGCCAGTACACGCTGCCGCGTCTCCGGAATCACCTGCATACTATTATTTAACACACGGGAAACCGTCGCAGTGGACACATCCGCTTCCCTCGCAACATCCGCCATATTTGCCATAATCCCCGCCTCCTGCTGCTTCAAATTACGCTTTCGCGTTTCTTATCATTTATTATACCGGACATCCATAAGAATTTCCACTAAAATAATAATACTGCACTCAAATATACTGGCTTGGCCGGTATTCCCCAATAGTATTCGTAATGCCTGCCACCTGATTCTTAAAGCCATCCGTATTAAAGCTGAAGCTGTTGAATCTGAACACCTGTGCCGAAAGATTTGCAGTCTCGCACATATCTTACACCGATATTACATCTATGTTACATTATTTTCAATAGTATTTTTCACATTTCAAGAATTTCATCATTGTATATAATTATCCCCATCAATAATTCATACATTTCCACAGCGTTATCTGCCGGTTTGTGGGTTCCCCACAAACCTTTTGAATGTAACGCAATGTAATTTTATGTAATACATACATTGATTTTTTCATTTCATCATGCTATGCTTACATCATACCGATGGAAAACATCCCAGGTTATGTAACAACAAAACAGTATTTACTAGGAGGTAAAGAAATGGCAGCAACACCTGAACTTATGACCGATGAACAATTTGAAGCATTGACGCGGCTGCGTGATGATCATATACAGATCATCGAAAAATACTTATCACTGAAGGGCTCCGCGCCCTTAGAGGACAAGCTGGCGCTTTTTGCAGATGATATCATGTATGAAATCGTTAATACAATGGAATGCAAACCGGAGCGCACCTGCGGTCTGAGAAAGCTCAAGCTCCGCTTTGAAGAAAACGCCCGCATGTGGAAGGAATTTGAGTATAATAATATCCGTATCATTTCCACCGACCGGCCGGACACCTTTCTTGTGGAGTGTGATGCTGATGGAACAATTTTCAGTCCAATGTTTAAAGAGACACGGCCCTATCACAATTACTACTATATAATGTTCGTTATCCGTGGCGGCAAAATCTGGCAGCTTCGTCAATTTACAAATCCTATGAAGCTGATACATGATTTCTGGAAAAAGCTTCCCGATGACGTGGGCTGAACATCCCTGACGCCAGACTATAAACACAAAAATTATCAGTTGATTACTAGGAGGTCTAACAATGGCAGAAAAATACGGTCCTTTCGGACTTAGCTATGACGATGAAAAAAGGCGCTTACATAATCTTGAACTTGCGCAGAAATACCTGGAGATTTCAGGTCCTTCCAGAAACTATGAACGTTCCAAATTTTCCACAGACGACGGCACAATGATCCTGACTTTTGCCCTGGGCGATGATCCACGGACCACCGACAGCATCGGCATCAGCCACAAGAAACTGGGTGAACTCTACAAGGCCGGTGCAACCGGGGTGGACTGCTGGCCGGAATGGCGCCTGAGCAATGGAACGATCTATACCACACCTGACCCGGATACGATCTATATTGAGTGCGACGGACAATCGATGCTTTTCGACCGCCGGCTCTATGTTAATGACCATGAACTGGGCTATTATCTGAACCACTATCTGCTGACCCTGACCTTTAAGGATAGCAGGCTCCATAACGTCACTGAGCTGTATAATACCGCTGCGGTCTATGATAACTTTGGAATGAACCGCGAACCTGATATGTATTAACAGTGCACTAAAAAGGGAGAAGAACAAATAAAATTCTTCTCCCTTATAGCTGTTTTAAAACATTATCACATACGCCAGATTTCACATGATGCCCCTAACGAGGTTTAGCGCGTCACCTCTGCTTTAATGCACGGCAAAGCTATGGTTTGGAAGCAGGAACTCATTTTGAAAGCCTTTTCCATCATTACGGATGTAACTTATATCATTGGTCAGCAGATGAAACGGGGTCCAAGTATCCATGGCATCCCTTTCCTGCATATAGGTATAAGAAAATCCCAGAGGATTTGTGTTTTGATAACTATCCTGGAATGTCTCCACAATGGGGCCCCACGCCCCTACCCACTCTGCCTTTTGTTCCATCTCGGTTGCCTCATATTCATATGCATAGACAAGAGAATAACTATTATTCTTATAATTAAACAAAAACACCTGATTTCTCCAACGCTTCCCCTGAGATGTATTTACTATAAAGGTCTGATTCTGCAGGCTTAATACCTGGCGGTTACTTCCCTGAATCGTTTTTGTCGTCAGATAATCCGCCAACTCGTGTGCGGAAAGTGTCACCTGCCAATGATCATCCCTTGCCCAATCAAAAACTTTAAAGCCTAATACCGATGCGCCTAAATAGTATATCAGCGCCTCCACGCCTTTTGCGGTACGGTTGGTCTCGGTCAGATAAAGCCATGTGTCTACATTTCCACCGGCATACTGAGGACAGATAATATCTACCGCAATAACGGTTCCTGTCTGATATCTGCTTTTATATTCATCTGTGTAAAAGCTTCCATATCCAACACCGCCCGGAACCGGCCCTTCCTCATCAGAGCTGCCGTTTCCCATACGTTTTAATGTACGGCGCTTTTCAAATTCTCTTTCAAATTCGGCTTCTTCCTGACTTTTCACCGCATTCTTATTTAGCGTCGAAAATTTTTCGCTTTGATCCTCTACCGGATAATATTGATTATCCGAAGGGTTCAACAAATAGAATACGCCATTGACCATTTTAGACTGCTCCTGATTTTTCTCCATGATTTTATCTCCTTTACTTTTTTGCTTCCGCACACTTTTCTAATACTCAAACATTCTCCAGTCAGCATCCTCATATCTTAACAAAAACCTCCGGTCGTCCTGACTCACACAGGCGGCCACAGGTAAGCCGTTCCTGTATTTCACTACACCTACAATTTTAATTTGACTGCTTATATACACCTCGCTGTAACTTCCCGGCGATTTTTCAAGCAGGCCATACAGGTTATAATCACTCCGTACGGACAAACAGTATACGCCCTGGCTGCTGGAACCCACATCGTAATACAGGTTATCTTTGCCATCGACAATATTTAAAGAATATGTTTTGTTATCCGTAAATAAAAACCGGAATACTCCCAAGCCTTCTGTCTGCCCAAATGACCGACAGTATAATCCACCCACGCCGTCACTTTTTAAATTTTTCACGGTATGAGAAATCTCCTCTCCGCCGCTATAACGCAGCTTTTGAGGCGTTGCCGCCGTCAGATCATAGACCCACACAGTCCTTTCGGCACCATGGCTGTCACATATCCAAGCACAATTTTCATCAGCCCGGATTCCCTCCTGATCGTTATTTCCAGCCAGCTCATACCAAAAGTTTAAAACCTCCTCCCCTGTAACCAGCTTTGCCAGATAAATACAACGCCACTTGGCTTTATTCCCATAAGCCTCCACCGCTATATAAAGTGCATTCTTATCACATTCTGTATGTAATGTAAGCACAGACTGTATTCCATCAACATCTCTGGTTAATTCTTTAACCGGATTAAATCCCGGTTCTCCTGCTTTATTCTGGATTTGAAAATATACTCTGCTGCCATACAGGCTAAGTACTACGATCCGTCCATCCGGAAGCCGATCCGCATAGAGCTGCTCTCCAAGTAGTTCTAATCCACCGCGCTGGAAATTCACATCATCATCTTTTGCCATCCAGATATAATCCACATTTTTAGAATCGTACTGAGTAAAAACAAATGAACTTCCTGCTCCGTCCTCCACGCCCTTTACAGTTAGCGGTTTTCCCAGACAATTAATATTCAGGGCCAGGGTTTCATAGCAGCACCTGGGTGAACCGTCAATCTTTTTATTATCCGTAAAGGTTGCCTTTAAAATAAATGTTGATGCCAAATAAATGCCAAAGGAATATTCAAAACTGCTCTCGGTTCCCTCATAAACCAGATGATCTGCGTCTCCACGATAGAGCTCATAATGGCCCTTGCCGCTTTCCCATGAAAAGCATATCGGCTCCCCCGGTTCAAACAATGTGCACGGCTTTAATTTATCTGTTGCTTTGGCAGCAATAAAATTATTTACATAGGGTTCCGCTTTCTTTTTAAACAGGTACTGCTCTGTAAGCCCGGGGCCTGAGGTCACCACTCCCAGGCTCCTGCTATGAGCTTCCACCTCCGATGTGTTTTCCTTCAGGCATATTTTTGCCACACCTTCTTTGTCGTTGACCGTTCCTGACAGACGAAACAGCACAGGTTTTCCGCTTACAGGACCGCTCGCGCAGTACAGTTCATACTTTGAAAAACCTCCCTCCGCTTCAACCACGCCAGTCACTGTGACTGCCCAGCCTTCTGTGAGAGCGGTCACGGCACAGGAGCCTGGCACAAATAAACTCTCCGCATCATCCCCCTCCATGACATAGATATCGATCAGATCCCCTGTAAACTCTTCGGATACCGTTGGCACAACATACCCCTCCAGCTCTGCACGTGTGCCGATCATAAGCTTTGCGCTCATATCCATCTGTCCATTTGTCTTACTCATCTTTTTCCTCCTTGAGCTTATATACTAAAATGCCTTCTCTCACCTCTGTATTCTCATTTTCGTCCTGCACCTCCTGACTGACGCATTCTGCCTCACAGGAGGACCATCCCTCTTTATTTCTTTCCATCCATTCCCAGCACCCTTTATCCCGAAAAAGTTTGGGGATCTGAATACTGTTTGCAGTTTTTCTTGTAAGAAGTGACCCAATGTGGAACATTGCCTCCATCTTCTTCAAAGCGTCTTTCGTATACTGTCCGGGAAGTGAGATCTCCTTTATAGGAAACAAGCCGGAATAACCATGCAGACTGCCCTCCGGGTCCATGAGCACAGTGACCGAAAGCCGCCTTTCCATTCCAAACGGAATCTGTAAATAATCATTTGGAGCAAGTACGCTATGGAATTGTGTGTAACCGGGGTCTATAAAATATCCGGCGACGCCGTCACCTCTTTGCCGGGCATCTCCAATACGTACAGGCACCGTACCTGTACGCACATACGACGGCGGCGTATCATCTTTACCCACATCCGACCAGCCGATATCTCTGCGGAATTCGCCCTCAGCCTCTATCCATAAATATGTACTTACGACGGCCAGTGGACGGCCCGACAGCCTGACCACATTTCCACCAGAGCCCTGCATTGGATTCATCGTCCAGAAGGTTTTATCTATTTCTGACATAAACTGAGCAAATGCTTCCGTATTTTCACTAAACGCCAGAATACCCTTTACCAAAAGCTGAAGCTTTGGATAATCATCCAAAACCCGTTCGTTTTTTACAAATATACCATTTTCACAACCCAGAAAGCACAGTCTGCGTTTTCCTTCCATATTTACCTTAACCGTCACTTCTCCGGCAAAAACACCATCCGGCAGATAAACAAGAATACTGTTATTGAGCGAATTCGGGAGCAAGTATCCTTCTACCGGATTTTTTCCATTTTCCGTATCCAAACGTATGCTTAAATTCGCATATTGTAAAAACGCTGGCTTCATTAAAAAATGATTCTTCTTTACATCCTTCGGTATCTGCATGGATTCGGAAACAATCAGGGAAAAATTATCATCAAGGTTAAGACCGCTGCGCGGTTCTGAGCTTATAATATTCAGGATCCTGCCAAATGCATCATACAATATCAAATCACTGATATGTCCGGCTCCGGACTGGATTTCACTAAATTGTGGAATGTTTTCACCTCGCGTAAAGGGCACAAAATCTGCACCACCGCCGGTCCTTTCCAGAAACTGTTCATCCGGATCGGAAAATCCAAGAATCTCCTCCATGAGCCACCGACATCCCGGAATCTCTGTTTTATAAGGCCTCCTAAATGTCCGATAGTCCTTCTGAGCCAATAAATCTTTAAGGCCGGACAATTCCTGGCCTAAAAAACGGCTTGACGCAAGCTCCCGTATCATTTGCCCATATTTATTTTTTTCCTCTTCCGGAAGCAGATCGATTTCTTCCTCAAAACGTTTTTTTATAGAATCCTCCTTTGCATTTAACATGGTGATTCCGCCATAAACCCATTTTTTATTAAAGCTTTCTGTTCCGGACGGCTCGTACTCTGTTCCGTTAAACAGCCAGTTCC
The DNA here is from genome assembly GCA_902363555.1 of Lachnospiraceae bacterium. GTDB lineage: Bacteria > Bacillota > Clostridia > Lachnospirales > Lachnospiraceae > Catenibacillus. The sequence goes on from CABJAM010000008.1 coordinate 104,102, forward strand.
TGGAAACTTCGTTCAATAAATCCTGGCTTTCATAAGATAAACGCCATTCCATAAACATCGGCTGCCACGGCTGACGCCAGGGCGCTTGTGCCTCGTTCTCAAAGCTCCACATTTGATCCTGAAAAATCCGGCCGATCATCCGGGGCATCTGTGTGATCCATTCCGGAAGCTCTGCCGCCATACTTTCTGGATGCAGATCATCCTCACTTTGAGGCTCAGAGTCCTCAATGAGCATATCCGGTGAAATTTCCAGTCCTTTGATCAGTAAAAATGGATTTTTCTTCTGCCAATACCTGGGGCAGGTAATCGCTTTTAACAGATGGCCTTCGGGAACACCATGCTCCCTACCGTATCTTTTGTAATCCACCTCTTTGTCGCCGGCATTCCCGGTTCCCGTTTCTTTATCGAAGGCTTCCCATAATTCTTTATACAACGCTTTTACTTTTTCATACTGTTCTACTGCCCGATGCATCAGACTATCTGGTCGGTCATAATCCAGCGCCGGATTGAAATCCTCCCACTCCGTCTTAATTGTCTTTATATCCATGCCCTTCAAATAACCACGCTTCCACCAAAGCTCCAACAATCTTTGGCGGATTTGGCGCATGCTTCGCACTTCTTTTTCAAACCCATTCAGTCTGTCCAACAAATTTTTCTCAGTTTCTGACAATTTTATTTCTGTTTCTTTGGAGGATACGATAATATATTGTACACCACCACTATGGGAATCAAAACGCTCGTTATATACAGAATCCGACAGCTTAATAATTCCTCCGGTCTTTCCCAGCTCTTCCACCATATGCTGAGAAATAGCAGCAAGTCTCACATCCAGCCGGTTCGCCTCCACTCCGGTCAGTACCTGCCGGTAATGATTTTTAGCATAGGCACGTAACGCATCCTGGGCGCTTTCGGCAACAACGACCTCCAGGGAACGATTTTTGGCAATTTCTTTCAACGCATCTTCATACCCTTCTGATGAAGTACGTTCCCTCTCCCAGGGAATATTGCAGACAGACCCGGAAAAATATTGTTCATTGCCTTGTACAGCGTACCAGCCGGATACCAGATAACTGATTTTACCGGAAGATATCCCACGCATATCATCATATAAAGACAGCATGTTCGTATTATGCTCTGTATATGCAGAAAACATGGGATTTCCCGGAGCACAGGAACGGACCACCTGAATGTTCTCAGCTGTCTCCTTCCAGCTTGAAGCCGGATAGCACATGCCTAAATTTACATAATAGCCTCCGCTGCCTTTGGGCGCCTTATTAAGATGAGGTGCTAAACGATAGGGATCTTTTGCCTTCTCTTTCCATTCAAGGACAGTTTTCTCAGATATCAGATATCTTCCGGCATATTTACGATACACTGCCATATCCGGATTGTTTTTCATTTCATCAGACTCCGGACAATCACTTTCCAATACCCAGGAAGTATAGATCGGTTCCTTTTTTCCATCAATATTTACGATTCTGGTAATCAGCCAGCGGTTTGGTATATATGGAAAATCCGGTTCGCTCTCCTCTTTTGTCCTCAACCTTCGGGGAAGTATAAAACGGAGGTAAATTCCTTTTTCTTTTCCCTGAAGCTGTCCGGAAAATGCCGTGGCCTCCGGGGAAGAGAAACTGTTCAGTGCCGTGTACTCATATTTCCATCTTCGAAATGCATCTCTTCTCTGTATAGTTTCATCGACCATTAATGCTTCCACGCCAATCTGCTCAATCGTTCCCGTTTCCATCCGTCTCACCTCCCTTAAATACAACTCTGTCGCCCAGTGTCATAAACGAATGTGCAAATTCAACAGAATTGTTCCACGCTCCCGTATCGAGCTTCATCACCTTGCTGTTTTCCCGAAAAGAAGCAAAATCCGGTTCTACCTTCATCTGTATCGTCTCCAGAGGTTCTTCACAAGTGATTTGATCCGCCACCCCATCGAAAATCGCCAGCAGATGATACGGCGATAATAACTGCATCCTCAGGATCGCCAGTTTTTGCCCATCTTTATCTTCGGCCTGAATCGAAAGTGTCGGCCAGTATGCTGCAATACCGCTTCGGATTAAAAATCCACTCATGGCGCCCTTTCGGGCGGAAGGCGTCTCCCCGTAAAGCTTTGCCCGGTATTTTTGAAGCTCTTCCATGGTTTTCTCCAGCAATTCCTCACGAAGCATCTGATTTAACGTTCTCTGACGGGTACTATCCATTCCCACACTTATGGCACCATCGGTCAATGCAGCAAGCCAATTCTCATCAATATAAAAAAAACGCATGCTTTCCGCCGGGAGCAGATCCGGATGCGGAATAAGATAATGAAAAGGAATTTGATACAGCAGGTTTAATCGGCCAAGCCAGGCCGCCAGTAACTGTAATTCCTTTTGTAAGTCCTGCATAATGCTCTCCCGGTTTGCCATCATCAGACGCAGTACTTCCTCCGGGGAATGAAGCCTTCGATCCGGAAATAAAGTATCTTCCTGTTCTACGGCTTCCTTTTCATCGGCAAGAATCTGAGCCTTTTTCCTCAGCACCATCACCTGCTCAGAAAATACCTGATCCTGGAGCGCAGCCATTCTTCCACATTCCCAGGCAGCTGACAAGGACGTATCAAACACGCCACAACTCCTGTCATAAATCAGAGCTGCATCGGACGTATAGTAGGGAGCACTTTGTTTTCTTTTCTCCACCACAACCGGTGTCAATGGGGACCGATACCAGCACATCCCCTCATCTCCGGTTCGTGTATGATATAAAAGTGGCACAAAACCATCCTTCAGCCGTGGCTCATTTTCTGATGCCAGTCTCAGCATGCCCCCACCAGCCACTTTTGCGGGAAGCCCCGCCGCAAACTGCCGGAAGGTCAGGGCTGAAGCCCCGCTGATTTCAAAGCTCCAGTCATCTAGGACGATCAGCTCCATTTCCTCACAGCCCGATGCATTTGCATTGCCCTCCAGGTAATCGCCGTATCCTTCCAGAGAAACCAGGTACATATGATACCTGTTGCTCTCTCCACTTCTATATTCAGCCAGGCGGTTGCATAAAACCACAGAAAACATACCTTCCGGGTGAAGCTCCATCTCCGCTTTATCACCAATATAAACCTGGCGGCAGTGCGCCAGCAGCGGAAGTTCCGTTTGCCTTGGCGCTGTAAGGTCAAAGATGCTGGTAGAGAGCTTTAATACACTGCAGATCTTATCCATTGTTTCCTCTGCCTTCGGAGTAAAAGCAGGCTTTAATACCCCCTGCTCTTTCGCAAGGACCTTTCTCACGCTCGCCTGATGCAGGGCAGTTCCTCCGGACGGCTCCAGTTCGGATTCTTCAAACATCAAAAGAGCAATTCCAGGTCTTTCCTTATTTCCGGCATACCAGGGAAACCTGGGGTCTTTTATAATTACATGAGGAATTACGTTCGTATAGGAGCCCTTAGTATCCGGCAGCGGAATACGGTTCACGATTCCACCCACAGGCATTTCATAGACGGTATAATCCACCGTCACCTTTCTTTTTATCGTAAAGGTGTCCGGATTCACCTGTTTTCCATCCTTTACCATATTTTGTTCCATTTCAAAGGTCCATACCCCCGGAGAAATTTCCGGTAATATGGCCTCTGCAAGAAAAACCTTACCCGTATTATCCATATCCCTCTACTCCTCTCCACACAGCATTGGCTGGTCATCAAAAGTCACATCCAATTCCTGCGCCAGATTACCGTATTCTCCCGGTGGACCCTGATAATATGAAAACAGCCTTTCGCAAAGCTCCTGGCGCTTCTTCTGAATGTCCGGGCTTTCTAAATGGAGAAGCGCCTTCATGGTATCTCCTGTGCTGTCCGGCAGAAAGTTTTTGTCTTCTGACTCACAAACAGATAGTGGATTGGATTTTTGCAGATAATGGATCAGCTCTTCCAAACTATATACCTTACAGGCTCCACTCACTGTACATTCTTTAGATCCGGTGATCCGATACCCGGAAATCAGGCCCTTGACAAGATCTGCCCTTGGCCTCCCTTCGGTTTCTGCATTTCCCCAAAGTGCTTCCGGAAAGCTTCCCCGCACCTCTTCCACGTGCAACCCTATTTTGTCAGCTTCATTCATCCGACTTTGGAATGACTGCTGATTTGGAGTAATTATATTTAACATGCACTGCGACTGCACACCGGATATGCCCATGGGGCGGATTCCCACCGCACCGGCAGGTATTTCCGTCTCTGCATTTAATATAAATTCGCCGTTTCTCGAAATCCACGAGCCCTCTTTTTCCTCCGAAATCCCCGCCTCCACATTTATGCGGTGGATATTTTCCTTATCCGGCAGCAATTGTGAAAAACCATTCCAGTCAAGTGTCTTTGAATGTTCTTCCTTCTCTTTTCCAAACGCTACGGTGAAGCTGATGATACTCAGATGTATTTTGGCGCGCCCCCCGATTTCCGGGCCCCATAATCCAAGGGATGCGCCCGCCGTCAGTGTCAGTGTTTTATGGCAAAACAGCAGATTCAGCCTGAGAGATACTCCGATATCAATTGAAATACTCATTTCAAAATAAAACGGATGCCAGTACATGATCACATCCATATAGGCGTTAAACCATGCCTTAATCGGGCCGGATTCAAACAGGAACTGCAGGCTGCCTCCCGCCATAATACACGATGGTGTCACTGCCATATACGCTTCACCCTTTGCGCTGATCGTTTTACACACCTGCCACTGAAAACCAATCCGATCCACGGTCGGATAATGCTCTGGTTTCTGGAAGGCCGGATGATAGCCGCCAAGTGTCAGAACAAAATCACCGGCATTGGGATTTTCCCCGAACCACAGGGCAAAGGCCGCTCCGCCACTCAGGTGACAGTCTTTACATATCAAAAAGGAATCCCCGGAAAGTACGGCATTGACGGTAAGGCTCCCCTCCTCGGGCTTTAGCACTGCTGCAAAAAGTATTTTTACATAAGCATAGGCTTTCTCTTTTTCAACATTTTTGGGCAGTGTTATCTCGGCGCTTCCCAGCAACGCCATTTGAAGCTGCGTTCCAAAGAGCAGCGTAAGCAGCGCTTTCCCCTTCACCAGCCCGAAGGACGTGAATGTAATTCCAGCTGCAGCAAAGTAATCCCCTTCCTTTACCTCGATCCAGGTCTGTCCACTGCCCGGCCCACGGCGCGTCAACGCATCTAAAATTTCCGTAATCCCTTTTGTGCTGCCCACATCCATCAGTGGAAACTGCTCCATCTGAGATATTTCAGGAAGATTCAGCCTTCTGTTTACGCCAAAGCCTCCCATAATACCTGTCAGCTGAAATGCAGGTACGCCCCCAAACTGTCCACATAGATTCACATAAACAAAAATACTCGTACTCTTATTTTTTGTCCTCGCATAGGACGCCATTCCGCTAAATTGCCATTTTGCCGCATGAATGAGAACGGCACCATCATATTGATAAGAAATCTCCGGTCCTGTATTTTCATTTCTTGCAATACCACCTTCGATTGAGAAGGAGGCTGTCTTATAATAGATATCCAGTCCCGAAAGTCCACCCAGCATTGCCTTTTTGTTCAGATCATAGCCCACGGACATACCTTTTAAGCCCAGCTCTACCGGGCCTGCCTTAATTCCTCCTGTAATGCGTGCCAGAAGAAGGCCTTCCTCAAATGACATACCGAGCTGATCAATATGAACAGGGCCAAGATGTTTTTGTATCTGCTTCCAGCTTGTTCCACCCTGTTTGTTTAACGCACTCTGCTGCATTGGCACCGGTGGAACTTCCGATACGCTTCTCTGTTTTGCTTTCCCCTCTTTGTAGTGCTCCATTTGATAGGAAATCACCATATTGATGCCGGTTACATACCCTTCCTCGTAGGAAATTGATACGCCGCTTACCTCATAAGTAAACTTCGGAGGAAGGATTTCTGTAAGGAGCGGAATTTCCCCAAGTCCAATTTTAGTTTCAAGCATCAAACTTCCTCTGACACTCACACAGGTCCTCTCCTCCTCATGGATGACCTCCAGCTCCACGTATTTTAAAACTAAGGGTCCGATATGAAGATCCCCCTCCACCCGGCAGCAAATTGAATATGTTTTATTTTCGAGCTGTATATTTAAATCGCATTGGCTTGCTTTCAACGCACTGATTTCAGATAAGTACTCAGATAAACTTTCAATTCCGCCGATATTATGGAGAATTTCCCCCACTGTCGGTTCCGTTCCTTCCCACAGACCGGCATATAATGTCTTCGATGCCAGATAAAATGACACTTCAAAATCCATATGAAAGAGCGTCATTTTCAGCCTCATCATTGCATCTGCAAGCTTTCCTGTCGTCATATCCAAAGTAATGCTGGCAGCAGACAGGGCAATATCCAGATATCCCTTTCCCACATCCAGCCAGGAAAACATACTTTCAGATGAAACTTCTTTAGCAACCCACTGCATAAAATCCCCGAAGCTTGGAAATGCACCGTTTTCTGCACCTACGGACATTGTCAGTTGATCGCCGCATCCAAACTCAAACCCCAGATATAAAGATAGTGTGTCATTGATCTGAAAGCTCCCCTGGACATAATTATGCTGAAAAATCCCCTGTCTCGTCATCCTTAGAATAATCTGCTCCAGGTCCAAAAGTTCAGGTATAAGTACGATCTTATCCGTCCATACGAGAAATTCCGTCTCAAGACAGTCATCATCGTCCTCAAAAATAGCGAGATAGCTTGTATCCAGCTTCTCAATTTCTGTCTGGATGAACGAAAATCCGGAAGGCAGTACCTGGCTATCCATGCTAAACAGCGCTATGGAATCCACATCCATTCTTCCGTTATAAACGACAGCCAGTGTGCTTTTTTCTTCCCTTTCCTGTATCGTTATTTCCAGACCCTCTAAAGGCAGATCCCATTCCAGGCGATCCTGGTTCCTGCTGACATTAAGAACATCCATGGAATTTCTTTTTAAAAGCTCCGACAACCACCTGGAACCACATTCCTTTTGGGGCAGCCGAAGCCGGACTGTCTCCGATTCCAGAAATTCTTTCACCGAATTTGTTTCGATCACATAATCCCCCCTTTCTACTGCTTAGATGTCAATTACTTCTGGACAGACATACATAACAAGCTCCTTTTGGCACTTGGAGTAAATCTCCGGAGCAGCACAGATTAATTTTTTCAGCTTAGATTGATAGGAAGATATTGTTTTCGGTTTTCCCGCTTTCAAATCATACGCCCAGGCAATACAATACAAAGGTGGATTGAAAACACATGCATCTGACGTCTTCGCATCGCAATAAAAAACCGCCCTTGACGCCTTTACTCTTACAGGTTCTTCTGTAAGCATCGCATATAAGCTTCCTCCACACGCCAGATAAAGCTGAATATCCACAAAACTCTGGGGCGGAAAAAAATCAGGTCGGCTGGCATCCAGACAAATAGAAAGGCCAAATGAGATTTCCTTGTCAAAGAGAGCAATTTTAAACACTGGTGTTATTTCAGTTATATCCCTGTGCCTTGAGGTCAGAAACTCCTGAGTCAAAACAGATGGGATTGCAGGAGCGCCTGCAATCGGTTCTGGATGTTTCCGCTTGCTCACACAGCAAATTCCATCTTCCGAAGAAATCAACTGTTTATCCCAGACATGAATACACGCTCCACTCCAAAAAACAGGAGCGGTATTGTGATAGATTGCATGGACAGTCTGTTCTTTCCACAATATGGTTCCGGGAACAATCATTAGCCTGCATTTTCCCTTACTATATCCTCTTGTAAGTTCACAAAACGAAAGCATTCGCCTCATCCCATCTCTGCAGGGAAGACCGGGCAGCTTACCATCCAGGAACTTATCTATGATTGTTTTATAGATTCCCACGTTTCTTCCAGCAAGAACTGGGATATCCATAAGCGAAAATTCGGACAATGCTGCCACAATAAGATTTTCCGGAGACTTATCAATTTTTGCCCGAATACTCTGAATCGCATTCAATATTTTAATGCAATAAAAATTTTCAAGCCATGCCAGCCAGTAAAGCTGCCTTTTATACCGCATCTCCTTCATTATCACAGGCCTTACTTCAATCAGCTGAATATCCGTCATCGTTTTCGGATTTCCATATGACTGCTGCAAAATAGAATTTCGGATTTCATTAAGTGCATATACGGTTGCCGGATCCGCATTATTGATCGCTGCTTCCACGTCATTCCAAACTTCCCGGATTATACTGGCATCCATTTTCTTTCCATGCATTTTATCTAATTGCGCATCTACAAATGCCATACCGCCCACTTCAGTTTCAAATGATTTTGTCAAATTCTTAATTTCCTCTACTTCCACCAGCGGAACTCCTGACATAATCATGCCTAAGAAATATACTTTCATCCTAAGCACCTCCCTTTATCTTTCACGCAATTATAACTTTTCACTATTTTTTATCTAAAATTAATATATCAATTGTCTATTTTGACAATTCCTATTTCCTTATTATAAACGTTTTCAAAATTATTCCTATTCTTAAATCGGCACCAAATATTATTTTTTATGCGTATGTTCCAAAGCCGCCGTCAAATGTTCCGGACAGCCAGTAATAATCCCCAGTCTCCGCGTGACCGCTGCACCAAATTCCCTCTTATTCTAATAAAACGTAAATATTTGTTGAAAAATTGAAAATCTGTTGTATAATTAAAAACAATAGCGGCTAAAGTACACCCGCCAACTGTTTTTTATGCGAATGGGATCGATTATGGAATGGAGGAATAGATGATGGAAAAGAAAAACATTGACTGGGCGAATATCGGCTTTGGGTATCACACTACCGATAAGCGCTTTGTATCCAATTACAAAAATGGGGCCTGGGATGACGGCGTATTGACAGAGGATGCCAATATCGTGTTAAACGAGTGCGCCGGTGTGCTCCAGTATGCACAGACGATATTCGAGGGGCTGAAGGCTTACACGACGGAGGACGGTCATATCGTCACCTTCCGTCCGGATCTGAATGCGCAGCGTATGGTAGATTCCGCGAAATTTCTGGAAATGCCCCCGTTCCCGGCAGACCGTTTTGTGGAGGCTGTGGTGGAGACGGTAAAGGCTAACGCCGCCTATGTTCCTCCCTATGGCTCCGGCGCCACACTGTACATCCGTCCCTATATGTTCGGGTCCAATCCGGTCATCGGCGTAAAGCCAGCGGATGAATATCAGTTCCGTGTTTTCACCACTCCGGTAGGTCCATACTTTAAAGGCGGCGCACAGCCCATTACGATCAAGGTCAGTGATTACGACCGGGCGGCCCCACACGGCACCGGCCATATCAAAGCGGGCCTGAACTACGCCATGAGTCTGCATGCCATTGTCACCGCCCACGCAGAGGGCTTTGATGAAAATATGTACCTGGATGCGGCGACACGCACGAAGGTTGAGGAAACCGGCGGCGCCAACTTTATCTTTGTGACAAAGGATAATAAGATTGTAACGCCCCATTCCAGCAGTATCCTGCCATCCATCACCCGCCGCTCCCTGATCCACGTGGCTAAGGAATATCTTGGTCTTGAGGTGGAGGAACGCGAGGTTTACTTTGATGAGGTAAAAGATTTTGCTGAGTGCGGACTGTGCGGCACGGCTGCCGTTATTTCCCCGGTAGGCAAGATTTATGACCATGGCAATGAAATCTGCTTCCCAAGCGGTATGGATGCGATGGGCCCGATCACGCAAAAGCTCTACGATACACTGACCGGTATCCAGATGGGCCGGATCAAAGCGCCGGAAGGCTGGATCAAGGTGATTGAATAATTGATGCTTATAGGGCTGTCTGTACCAACGATTTTTCAATCGCTGGTGCAACAGCCCCATTTTTATTTCAGACAGGAGGCGCACTTTGAGCCGTATATTGATCATTGAGGATGATGTTATGCTCCGCGAGGATCTGGCATCGGAGCTTAAAAAGTCATCCTATACGCCACAGATAATTGAAGATTTTACAGACGCTGCCGCCCAGGCCGCCGCTATGGCCCCGGATCTGATCCTGCTGGATGTCATGCTGCCGGACACCGATGGCTATACGCTGTGCCGGAGCCTGCGCAAGGTCACTGACGCTCCGATCATTTTTCTCACAAGCAAGGACTCGGAAATGGATGAGGTGTACGGCATGTCCATGGGCGCCGATGATTTTATCCGCAAACCATACAGCTTTCCGGTGCTCAGGGCCCGCATCGACGCCTGCCTGCGCCGCAGCAAAGTCCAACCGCCTACCAGGCTGACTTTCCGTAATCTGGCGCTGAGTCTGGATACGCTCCAGCTCACCGGTCCTGGCGGAAGTATGGATTTGACCATGAATGAGTTTCAGATTCTTAAATACATGTTCACCCACCCCGGAGAAATCGTCCGCCGGGCGGACCTGATCGAGTATTTGTGGGATAATCAGGTGTTCATCGATGACAATACCCTCAGTGTAAACATAACCCGCCTGCGCTCCCACCTGGCAGCCATTGGCGAAAAGGACCTGATCAAAACAAAGTATGGACAGGGGTATTGCCTGTAAGGAGATTTTATGAATTTTACAATGTATATAAAAAGTCGTCTGCTGCTCATTTCCGGGCAGCTTTTGTTTATATTTCTGGCCTTTCTTTATTTTCATAGTCTGGGCATCACGTACGGGCAATTCCTTTTTGTGGGGCTCCCCTACGGCGCCGCTGTCCTTTTGTTTTTTGCCGTGGACTATGGAAGGAAAAGAAAATACTTTCGCCAGATTGCCCGAAGTCTTCAGGCCATGGAGGACAAATACCTGCTGCCGGAGGTTTTCGACGGCCGTAAAAATTACGAGGACGCCGCTTATATGGCCATTCTTCGGGAAATGGGCAATGCCATGGCGCAAAAGCTGGATACATTAAGCGCACGCAACCGGGATTACCGCGAATTTATCGAAGTCTGGGTCCACGAGATCAAACAGCCCCTGGCTTCCATCCGCCTTCTGGGGCGCAGCGGTGACGCCGACAGCCTGCGCCGGATTCAGGCGCGGGCCGAGGAGATCAATCATTTGACGGAGCAGGTCCTCTACTACGCCCGCAGCGAGGACCTGGCCGCCGATATGGTGGTCCGCGCCGTTTCCTTAAAGCCGCTTTTGCTGACCGCCATTGAAGAAAGCCGCTACCTCTTACAGCTTTCCGGCTTTACAGTGGATATGCCGGACCATGACGTGACGGTTTATACCGACGAAAAATCACTGCTCTTTGTATGCAGCCAGATCATCCGCAATGCGGCAGCTTACCGAAGGGCGGACGGGCCACGGCTGGCACCGGACTGCCCGGCAGATGGGCCACAGCTTTCACCAGACTGCCGGGCGGACATGCCACGGCTGGCACCAGACTTCCGAACTGAGGGGCCACGGCTGGCACCGGACGGCCCAGTGGACGGGCCGCGGCTGTCACTAACCTGCCGTACCGACGGCCTACAGGCCATAGTAACTTTTTCCGATAATGGCATCGGTATTGCCCCGCAGGATATTCCCCGGGTTTTTGAAAAGGGCTTTACGGGTCAGAACGGGCGGAAAAACCGCCGCTCCACCGGCATCGGACTGTACCTGTGCCGGAAATTCTGCCAGCATATGCAGGCGGATATCGCTGTCAGCTCCGTGGAAAATGAAGGCACAACGGTCACGCTCACGCTGCCGGCGGCTCCGCCTTCCAAATAAATAACCAAATACACTATGCCAATTCTTTGTAACCGCCGCCCTCTCAAAACGGTGGCGATTCTTTCACCGATGTAAGAATTGGGTAAGATTGCCGGATAGATTCCGGCTGCTGTCCATGTTATAGTGTAACCGTTCAGAGGAACAAACCGTTACGTTATCGACACAGTATAAAAAATATCCCGTTCACAGGAGGCGATTTTATGAAACCCATTCTTACCGTACAATCCATCACGAAATATTATGGTTCCGAAAAAAACATCACCAAGGCCTTAAATGGCATCAGCTTTTGTGCACAGCCCTCAGAATTTACAGGCGTCATGGGAGCCAGCGGCAGCGGCAAAACCACGCTTCTGCGCTGCATTTCCACCCTGGACAATGTAAGCACCGGGAAAATTTTTGTAGATGGGGAGGACATTACCAACCTCTCTGAAAAATCCGTGGCCGCTTTCCGACGTGAAAAGCTGGGCTTTGTGTTTCAGGATTACAATCTGCTCAATCCCCTGACACTCCGGGAAAATATTGCGCTGGCGCTGACGATCCGCGGCATGGAAGAAGAAAAAATCAATGCAATTGTTGAGGAGACCGCCCGAAAGCTGCACATCACCGACATTTTGGACAAATTCCCATCTGAGGTTTCCGGCGGCCAGAAACAGCGGTGCGCCTGCGCCCGGGCCATTGTCAACAAGCCGGCACTTTTACTGGCGGATGAGCCTACCGGCGCACTGGATTCCAAATCCAGTGCAGATCTGATGGACACGCTCCATGAGCTCAATGAAAATCAGAAGATTACCATATTTATGGTCACCCATGACGCCTTTGCCGCCAGCCACTGCAGCCGCATCCTGTTTCTCCAGGACGGCCGCATATTCAATGAGCTGATCCGTGGAAATAAAAGCCGCCGGGAATTTTTTCAGGACATTCTGGATGTGATGTCTTTGCTTGGAGGTGACGTTGCCCATGTACGTTAAGCTATCGCTCAGAAATCTGAAACGCTGCGTGTCGGATTACGCCATCTATATGTTTACGCTGATACTGAGCTTTTCACTGATATTTGCCTACAATGCCCTCATATTTTATGAACCGGTACGGATGCTGTGGAAGGAGGCGGACACATTGATGGTCATGCTCCTTTTTGTCACAGTCGTTATGGTGATGATCCTTGGCTGGCTTGTCTCCTATGTTGTACGGTTCATCTTTGACCAGCGCAGCCGTGAATTTGCCTGTTATATGACCATGGGCATGGAACGCCGCCAGATTTCCCGCATGTTTCTCGGCGAACAGCTCATCCTTGGTTTTATTGCTTTTCTCATCGGCAGTGTGCTTGGCAACTTCATATTTTATGGCATCACCCAGGTTATCTATAAAGTCTTTGACACCAGCTTTGCCATGTCGCTGTCCTACCTGCTTCCTGCGCTGGAGCTGTCTCTGGGCTGCTATATCGTTATGTTTTTCGTAGTGCTCTTTTTTGAAAACCGGCGGCTGAAAAAAACTACAGTCACCCAGCTTCTGGATGCATCCAAAAGTAATGAAAAGCTGCCACATTTAACAAAGGCCGGCCATCAAAAAAACATCGTTTTGTTTTTGCTGAGCGCCGGCATAGCCATATATTTGTTTTATATCCTCTATTTTAAAAATATGCAGAGCAATGCCATGGCTCCAGTGATCATGGTCATTGCCGGTACAATGCTTTTTATTTCCATTATGGTATTTTATCGGGAAGCCGGATATTTGATTTACCAGCATTATCAGAAGCATCCAAAAAAGATCATGGTAAAAGAAAAGCTGTTTTTTTACCGCCAGCTCACCAGTCGGCTCTCCTCCAACAGCCGCCGTCTGGGCGTCCTATCCATCCTTGGCTTCATTGCCATTATGGCGCTTTGCGGCTCCTACGTTCCCGCGGGCAGCGCCGGGGAGGATATCGCCGCCAACGTTCCTTTTGAGCTGGCCATTTATGAGCGCAATGAAGAACGCCTTGGCCATATTCTGGATACAAAGCTCTACGATCAGGCCATTGCCAGGTACAGTTCCATCACGGACAAATGCGACTATGTGCTTTATGAGCTGGAAGATAGTTATTATATGGAAAGTAATCAAATCACCGATCCGGCGTCGATACCATTTGACGATATGGCCGTCACTCTGTCCGATTACAATAAAATCCGGCAGGTCCTGGGCTATGCTCCCATGGGTCTTGAGCCCGGCACCTTCATGGTCCATTGTAAAAACGCGGAAAAGAGCCGTCAGGTATTTGGTTCGGTTCCAGACTTTACCTATAACGGCCAAAGCTACACCCTGGCCGCCTGCCCCGATGAATATCTGTCCGTATCCTTATTTAACGGCTTCGGCGCACTGCTCGTTTTACCGGACGATGCGCTTGCAGGATTGAAACCGGAACGCTCCTGCGTTATTTACCAAACGAAAAAAGCACTGCCGTTAGATTTTAAAGAAACGATCAACCGTATTTTGGCTCAGCAGGGGGCTGGAAATTATCACATGGGCTATACCCGAATGTATCTTAGAGCGGATTATATCCAGGAAACGAAGACTATGTACTTGTTCATTATCCTGCTGTGCATTTACACGGCGTTCATATGCCTGTTCATCATCGGAACGATCCTGTCCGTGCAGCAGCTTTCCGAGAGCCGCAAAACGGTTCATCAGTACCGTCTTATGAGCTTCCTCGGCGCCTCCCGCAAAGATCTCCAGCACGGTATCACCGGCCACCTGCTCATTTACTTCCTGCTGCCGCTGCTTTTGCCAGTGATTTACAGCGCCGCCTTCCTTGCCGTTATTATCCATATGGGAACCTTTACGGGCACGTCCATCCGATACGGCATCGGAATGTCCGTCCTCACACTGGCGGTGATCTACGGCGTTTACTTTCTGGTCACGAATCATCAGTATCAGAAATATGTTCTGGATACAAGACGGCAGAGTTTGTCGGATCTGCTGGAAGGGTAGGCGCCACCAAACTGTATCCATAAAACAGGCCATCGGAACGATAATCCGACGGCCTGTTTCGATATGCTGCTAATTCTCTATTCCATACAATGGCTCTCAATATACCCCTGCATTTTCTCCCTGCTGCTCTTTCGGGCATAAAGCACAAACCGATATTCCAGATCAAAATATGTCCGTTCCTCGCTCTCGGCCACAACCATCCATTCCTCGTCCGCATCCAGATTTGGAAACCAGGTGTCCGCCTCATAGCAGTAATCCATCCGCGTCACATGAGCCACATCGCAGTAGGGCAGCATCTGGCGGTAAATACTCTCCCCGCCAATGACATAGATATCTTCAGTGTTATATTTTTTAGCCTCCGCCATGGCTGCATCCACCGATGGCACCACAATGGCATCCTTTACGTGATAATCCGGGTTGGCGGAAATCACAATATTCACCCGTTTTTTAAGCGGCAGCCCGTTTGGAAAGCTCTCCAGCGTTTTCCGGCCCATGATCACCACCTTATTGGTCGTCGTTGTTCTGAAAAACTTCATATCCTCGGGAATACTGTTCAATAATTTATTTTTATTGCCGATCGCCCAGTTATTGTCCACTGCTACAATTAAATTCATATACAACCTCCATATTTCCTCGATATGCAAAATCCACTTGCAAAACCGTTCCAATGCCGTCAAATCGGATAATGGAACGGCGCACTTTTCTACAGTATATTTATACAGCTATCGGGATATTTTTAATCTGCGGCCCTGTCTCGTAATTATCCAGGCGGAAATCATCCTTCGTAAACGCATAGAAATCCCTGATCTCCGGATTCATCCAAAAGGACGGCGCCGGTAGCGGTTCCCTGGTGATCAGCTCTCTGATCAAAGGTACATGACGGTCATAAATATGGGCGTCCGCAATAACGTGCACAAGCTCGCCCACCTGCATATCACTGACCTGGGCAAACATATGCAGCAGCGCCGCGTACTGGACCACATTCCAGTTATTGGCAGCCAGCACATCCTGAGAACGCTGATTTAATATACCATTGAGCACCAGCTTATCATCGCCGGGCTTCTTTGTCACATTAAAGGTCATGCTGTAAGCGCACGGATAAAGGTTCATCTCATGGAGGTCCTGATGAACGTAAATATTGGTCATAATCCGGCGGCTGTACGGATTATTTTTCAAATCAAACAGCACACGGTCCACCTGATCCATCATCCCCTCACGGTACTGATGCTTTACCCCCATCTGATAACCGTAAGCCTTGCCGATGGAGCCATCGGCATCGGCCCATTCATCCCAAATATGGCTGTTCAGATCATTGATATTGTTCGACTTTTTTTGCCAGATCCACAGCACCTCATCGATAGCACTCTTAATGGCTGTGCGGCGCAGTGTCAGGGCGGGAAACTCTTTGGACAGGTCGTAGCGGTTCACAACGCCAAATTTCTTTATCGTATAGGCATACGTTCCGTCCTCCCATTTAGGGCGCACCTTCTCGCCCTCCGTACTGCATCCATTGTCCAGAATATCCTGGCACATATTTATAAAAACTTTATCTGCGTAGCTCATCTTGTTCTCCTTCTTTCAACAGCGTATTTGTGGCCATCGCCCGGCTCCTCTGAATGGTTACTGTTTGCGCAAAGCCCGGCCCCTCTGAACTGACTATTCGCACAAAGCCAGGCCTTTCTATACGGCTGCGTATTTTCTGATCAGTCCTACAACCACATCACAGGCCAGGGCCATGCCTTCCTTTGTAATATGTTCAAAAGGTCCATGGTAAGCATATCCGCCAGTACCCAGATTCGGGCAGGGCAGCCCCATGTAAGACAAGCGGGAACCATCGGTGCCGCCGCGCACAGGAATAACCTGAGGCGTTAATCCAAGCTCTGTAATCACGGCTTTGGCATTGTCCATGAGGTGCTCGTGCTTTTCGATGATCTCGCGCATATTATAATAGCTGTCGCAAAGCTCCAGCGTCACTGTGCCTTCTCCATACTTTTGATTCAGCTTGGCCACAACATTTTTCATCGTCTCCTTGCGGGCTTCAAATTTTTCACGGCTGTGGTCGCGGATAATGTAGCTCATCGCTGCCGAGGATACATCGCCGCTGATGCTGTCCAAATGGTAGAAGCCCTCATAGCCGTCGGTGTAACGGGGTGTTTCCGAGGGCGGCAGCATAGCGCTCAATTCACAGGCCACCAGTCCGGCATTGATCATAATATCTTTGGCATCGCCCGGATGAACGGATACGCCGTGGATCTTTATTTTAGCAGAAGCCGCATTAAACGTCTCGCAGGCCAGATCATATTCCGGACCACCGTCCACCGTATAAGCGAAATCCGCACCAAACTTATCCACATTAAAGTGATCAGCGCCGCGGCCAACCTCCTCATCCGGCGTGAAAGCGATGCACAGCGGGCCATGGGGGATATTTTCCTCAAGTATCCGCTCGATGGCGGTAACGATTTCTGCAATCCCCGCCTTATCATCGGCGCCCAGCAGCGTGGTGCCGTCGGTCGTCACCAGAGTTCTTCCGGCCAATGTCTTGAGATGTGGAAAACTTCGGACAGAGAGGACCTCGCCTCCGGCCAGACGGACATCCTTACCGTCATAATTTTCAATGATCTGCATTTTAACATCTTTTCCGCTGGCTGCCGGCGATGTATCCATATGGGCAATGAAGCCCAGTGCGCGGCACTGCTCCTTTCCGGCGGTGGCCGGTATCCACCCGTAGACGATCCCATAATCATCCAATTCCACCCGGGGCACGCCGATGCGTTTCAACTCTGCTTCCAGAAAGCGGGCCAGCTCCCACTGGCAGGCTGTGGAGGGCGTCGCCGTCGAATCTTCATCCGAAGTCGTTTCAAACCTTACATAATTTCCAAACCGTTCAAGTATATCCATATATCAAATCTTCCTTTCTTTAACTGTCTAAAATCCATATTTGCCAGGGATTTCCGCGGGAAATCGGTGACCTGTTTACGCAGTTTCTATTATAAGATATCTCCCCGGGAAAAGGAAGTCATATGTCGATAGATTTTAGCATTTTTTTATATTTGCGCGCTGAATTATATTAGCATTATTAATGATAATGTGTTAAAATAGTTATAAATCATATGAAAAAGAGCTGTATGGCAGATGCGCCAGCCTTCAAAGCTTACCCATGCCCCAGCCATCTTTTTCCGGCGAAGAAAGGAAAGATAGCTTCCATGATTGATACAGTAGACACCATTATGAACGAGTATTATCAGTCGGTCGAAATTTACAAAAAACTCAGATATGATGTTGGCGAGATCATCACCACGCTGATCGACCTGAACCAGATTAAAATATCAAATATGACATTGCGGATAAAAAGTGAAGAAGCATTAAAAAATAAAGTCATTTCCAAAGCCAAGTACAATCATCTGGACGAGATTACCGATGTATTAGGCTGCCGGATCGTCACCCTGTTTGAAAGTGACGTGGACCGTATTTTTGACCTGCTGGATAAAACATTTGAAATCGTAGAAATCGTAGATAAACGAAAAAAACACAAGGTGAACAATATTGAATTCGGTTACACATCCCTGCATCTTGTAGTAAAATTTACCGATGCCCGATGCCAGTTGGTGGAATATCAGAAATATCAGGATATTCTTTTTGAAATCCAACTGCGTACAGTTTTGCAGCACGCCTGGGCTGAAGTGGAGCACGGCCTCGGATATAAGTCCTTTTACGAACCACCCATGGAGATCAAGCGCAAGCTCAATCGTCTGGCGGCCACCCTTGAAATCCTCGATGAGGAATTTGAGGACATCCGTTATGAAATCACCATGTATAACCAGAGTCTGGACAGGGAGGAAAAGGTGCTCAAAACCGATATCAACAAAGATTCGCTGATCGCTTACGTAAACAGCAGTCCTATCCTCAATGAAATGGCCGAGACGATTGCCGGCAAGTATCATTACCAGATCATCCGTGATCCCCATCTGATCAGCCAGCAAAAGCTTGTGGTAAAGCTGAATTTTTATGGTTACCAGTATATTAACGAGCTGAATGACGATATCATTAAGCACAAAAACACACTGCTGACCATTGGCGAGGAGCTTTCCGGTCATATCAATTATGACTATACGCTGAACCTGTACAGCACATTGCTGTGGTTCTCCTTTATACCGGTGATCAAGAATCTCATTGCCGGACACGGCTCCTCCAATGAGGACATTTTAGACGACGTGATTTTGGAAACCTTCCGCAACAGCTCATTGTCCATATTTGATGTATTCAATCCCAAAAGAGTCTCGGCTGCCGACGACGGCAGCGGGGATAACGAAGAAGAATAAAGCAGCGAGCCACAAAAAAGCGCGCTGGCACCCGAACCTGAGGACGGACCGCCAACGCACACTTTGTGGCTCATTGTTTTTTACGATATTTAATTGTTTTCAAGCAGTTGGAGCTGGGCGCATGTATCCGCCGGCACATATGCCTTAACATAAATCCCGTCATCGCGGTACTCCTCCTCAAGGAGCTGGCCGTACTTACGGATAACGGCGATCTGGCCGGCATCCTTATAGTCAAATACTTGTTCCACAAGGACCTTCTGCTCTCTCAACACCTTTTCGATCGTATCCAGCAGCGGCTTTAAACTCTCGCGCTGCTTCGCACTGACATAAACCGTATAATCCGCACCAAAATCCTTCAGCACCGTCTCCTGACCGGCAGCCCGGACGATATCCATTTTATTGAAGGCCGTGATTATGGTCTTATCCTTGATCTCCAACTGACGCAGTGTATCGTAAACGACATGTATCTGAGCGTCCATCTGGGGATTTGAGGCATCCACCATATGAATGATCACATCGGCATATTTGGCCTCCTCCAGCGTGGACCGGAATGCATTGACCAGATGATGGGGGAGCTTTCTTATAAAACCAACAGTATCGGTTAAAAGGATCTGCTGGCCGCTTTCCAGCTCCAGGCTGCGGGTGGTCGGGTCCAAAGTGGCGAACAGCTTGTCCTCCTCCAGGACATTGGCGCCCGTGAGCGTATTGAGCAGCGTGGACTTGCCCGCATTAGTATAGCCCACAATCGATACGACGGGCACCGGATTGCGGCTGCGCTGCTTTCTGGCCACCTCCCGATGGCATTTGACTTCCTCAAGCTCTTTTTTTAGTTGGGAAATACGCACCTTTATAAGACGCCGATCCATCTCCAGCTTATTTTCACCCGGACCACGGGTTCCAATACCGCCGCCCAGCCGGGACAGGGAACGGCCCAGACCTACCAGGCGGGTGGCCCGGTAACGCAGCTGCGCCAGCTCTACCTGGATTTTTCCTTCTCTTGTGGAAGCCCTCTGAGCAAATATATCCAGGATCAGAAGCGTCCGGTCCATAACCTTGGCGTTTAAGGCATCCTCCAGATTGGCCATCTGCGCTGGTGAAAGCTCATCGTCGCAAATAACACCGGTGGCATTGGCCGCATCCAGCATATCTGCCAGCTCCTCAATCTTTCCCTTGCCCAGATAGGTGCCCGGATGGGGCGCCTCCCGGTTTTGGATCAAACGGCCCACAACGACCGCTCCGGCCGTCTTCGCCAGCTCCTCCAGCTCGTCCAGGGAATCGTTGGTGTCATCCGCATCATTTGTGGAAATGCCTGCCAGGATCACCCGTTCCACCAGATCATTTGTTTCAAATACTTTATTATTGATTTCTGACATATAAATCTCCTAATTTGTAACCGCTCAGAAGGGCCGAACGGTTACTCTGATTTTGCAGCCGGTTAAAAATTCAGGCGGTTGCAATTTTCTCACTGCCGGCTTTCCAAAAACGTCAGCTCGTGCTGAGCCTTCTCATCATCGGGATATTTCTCAACGAAAGCCTTCATCTTCTCATATGCCGTCGTCCAATCCGCCATAAATTCATAAACCACAGCTTCATTGTACATTAGCTGACGGTCCACCAGACGGTCATTGATCGCCAGGCCCGAAGCAAAGGCAGCGGCGGCCTCCTCATATTTGGAAAGCTCCATCAGGCACAGGCCATACTGATTGTAAGCTGTGGCGTTGGTCTTATCCACAGCGATAAAGCTCTCATACTGCGTTTGTGCTCCCGCATAATCATTCTGCCGGATCAGAGATTCCGCAAGGCCCAGATAAGCGCCATTATAGCCCCTTTCAAGTGCGGTGTTAAACGCCTGCTCCGCTTTACTATAATCCTGCATATACATATACACGATGCCAAGGTTGGAATAGTCCTCCCCGGTCTTACCACCAAGATTGATGGCCTCATCCAGGGTCGCCCTGGCATCCTCCTCCTTGCCCTGTGCCATAAGTACCTCGTACAGAGCCAGATAGGTTTTGTAATTTTTCTTGCTCATGGAAATGGCCGTCTCCAAATCGGATTCAGCTTTTGTGTTGTCGCCCACTCTCTGGTAGGCCAGCCCACGGAGCATATAGGCGTTGGCATCCGCCTGGTGTTCAATGATCTGCGTGTAGCTGAGCACTGCACCCACAGCGTCGCCGGACCTGTCCTGAGCTTCCGCAAGATAGTACAAAATATCGATTTCCGCCTCACCATATGTACCTCCGCCATATTCCAAGGCTTCGGTCAGCAATTCCTGCGCTTTTGTATAGTGCCCCTGATACAGATATACAATTCCGGAACCTCTTTTGGCTCTCTGGAGCAATTCGCCCCGCTTTGTATTTTTTACCGCATCGTCAAAAGCCTTAAGTGCATCGTCATATTGGCTGAGGGCAATATAGGCCATGCCCAGATTCGTATTATATTCCGAATTGTGTGAATCATAGGACAGAGCTTTTTGATACATGGTAACGGCGCTCGCATATTCACCGTTTCGATAATAGCGGTTACCCTTTTTATTACTCTGGGTACCCGCGCCATAATTTGTGATTAAAAATACTGAACCCGCAATAACGGCAAAAACCAAAACCACAGCCATGATTTTTGCCGGAAGAGATACGCGCTTTTTATGGCCGGCATTTTTCATCCGGCGTTTTTTATCGTCCTCCTCAAACTCCCTGGAAAGCTGGCTGGCCGTGGATGGGCGCTGCATCCGTGCACGCTGCCTGCTCTGTGAAGTCTGACTGCTGTGCGAACGCCCGCCGTTTTCTGCTGTCTCACTGTACCGTGGCCGCCGGGCGTTACCTTCCGGCTCACTATACCGTGACCGCCGGCTGCTATCTGCCGCCTCACCACTGCGCGACCGTCCGCCATTCTCGGACGAAACCCGCTGCTTATTCCCGGCCGCCGCCCCGTTGCTTTTTAAGGAGGCCGCTTTCATGCGGGCGGAGGATGTACGGGCATTTGCCATACGTTCATTCCAGTCGGTCTTTGGCAGGATGCTGTCAATATCCGGGTCAAACTGCCTGGCTTCCACGTCTCTGGTTATATTTTTAATCCGGTCCTTCCCCGAATTCCGGGGGCGTAAATTTTGATTGTCTACTGGTCTATTCTCCAAAAGAACACCTCCACATACAACCTATTATATGGTGTATGCCATCAAATTGCAAGCAATAATATTTGCAATGAGAAGCCCCAGACAGACCCCGATCTCCACCGGCATCAATGCCGCAAATATACCGCACAAGGCTCCGCAAAAGGCCGCCAGTATGCGCCCCAGAGGTGTATCTCTCCCGGCATTTTTATAATCATTGATCAATAAAACACCGGCCAGAAAGATTGTCGGCGACCACAGGGCACCACCGCCCAGTATTGTTCCGAACAATCCAAATGCAACCATAAACAGAAGTGTTTTCCATGGCACGATGATTTCCTCATAAATCAGATAAATATAGGCGCCCATCCAGAGTACAGCAAGGACCAGACTTTGCGCCGGCGCCGGATTTCTGAATATCCCGTAAATTGCCAAGATCCCGGTAATTCCAAACACTGCCGGACTTTGCTTTGTCATCTTTCCAATAAAAAATGCAAGAAAATCCGCAGCCAGCATCCATCGCAGAGGAATATCGCCATAAAAGGCCATGGCGATCACCAGACCTGTGGAAATGGTCGGAAGCCATCTAAAATCGATATGCAGCCACTGCCGCAGCCGGGCCGAAAAGGTGTGCGAACAGCCCATCGGAGCGGATATACGGCCCCATGATCTTTCGTTTAATAAATTTGCCGCTGTCTCAAACAGCAGGCAGGCACCCACAGACAGTATACCCTTTACGGCCATCCATGGCCCGAACTCAAACATATAGCAAAGCAGCATCACGGACAGCAGGGCCACGAGCTTTATTTGTATGCCGACCGTCGTCTGTCGCCCGTGAATATACGGTCCTCCCTGGCTTTCCATGACCAGCGGCTCCATAGCCGCAGCCATATCCGCATCCAGCTCAATATATCTGCCGGCGTTCCCAGCATCTGATTCCATATATCTGCCGACAATCCCGGCATCCGGTTCCATATATCTGCCGACATTCCCGGCATCGGTTTTCATATTTCCGCCGGCGTTCCCGGCATCGGTTTTCACATGTCCGTCGGCATTCCTGCCAGCCGCCTGCATATATTTACCGGCGTTCCCGGTATCCGGCGAATCATATTCTTCTGTTATATGGCAGGCGGATACATCCGCCCGGACCGCTCCATCCGTAGAAAACCTCAGCCCCGACGGCATTTTCTTCGCCACCGACGCTTTTTCCTTTAGCCGCCGTCCGGAAGGACACACGTAAGAGCACCAGCCGCATTCCACACACTGATCCACATCCATCAGCAGCCCCTCCGCCATTTTGCAGTCCACAGCCTTCTCAATATGCATCGGCAGCAGATCCACAGGACATATATTGGCACACTCCTGGCACTGGATACAGGGCATTTCCCTGATCCGGGCGCGCGGCAGTACGATCACAGATTCTGTCGTCAATGAGGTGACTGCATTTTCCACATTAACGCAATGCCCCCGAAGAGGCCCGCCCTCAATAATATTTATATGGCGCTCCGAGAGCGATTGCGGATCTACAAAACATTTCTCGCCCAGGATGCCGCCGCAATATTCCAAAAGATCACGAACCGGCGTGCCATTGGGCACCCAGAGATTTTTCGGCTGCCGCACCGCACCGGATACAGTAACTCCCCGCCCGGTCATAGGCTTATCATCGTAAAAGCCATCATAAACCGCACCCAGCTCAACAGCACTGCACCAAAAGCCCCCGTCGCTTTTATTTAAAATACTGCAGCTTCTGGCATACATATCTTCATCCACTTTATAAAAACGAATATCCGCCAGCGGCGCCAATACTTTTCGATAGCTGTTTACCGCCTTTTCAAGCACATAACGGATTTCATCATCACAGACATAAATCGACAAACACCCAAGGCCCCATATCCCTGCCAGCACCTTTGCCCCGAAAAGGACTTTGGACGGACATTCCAATAACAGCCGGTAGTCCGAATAAACAAAAGGTTCCCGGTCAAAGGCGGCGACCTTCAGCTCCGTTACACGGCATCCGGAAAAGCACCGGCGGTAAAAGGACTGGCGCGTATGGAGCAGCTCAATGATTCCGATATTTTTCATCCACTGTGCCCTGCTGCGCTCCGGTTTTAAGTAAACCGGCGCCGCCACGTTCTCACCATCGTCTTTGATGACAATGTGGCTGACCTTTTCATAGACGCTGGCAGGTATTTCCTGTATTTCTGTCACAATACCGGCAATACTGGCGTATACCGGCACAGACAGCCCAAAAGAGCCTTCTCCGATCAACTGCCCCAGGGCCACCCGCTGGCCCACATGGACCACCGGCCGGGCTGCGGCGGCATTGCCCTGCTTGAGCGAAATACAGACCTCCCTGGGATAAAACATCTCAAATTCCCGGCTGCTGATCTGCTCCCGGTTCACAGTATCCTTTTCCAATAGACCACACACGCCCTGCGCATACACATCCGTCACCCCTCAATCACCGTTTGTTTCATAAGAACAGTATGACGCCGCTGCGCATTTTTCATCCTTGGTAAAAACCCCCAGATTTTACAGCAGCCGGTTCAGTGAATTGGATAAACAAAGACGTCCATAGCCGGTAATTGCATTGGGATACCGGTCGAATCCCACCAGTGGTGAAGCTCCGGCCAGCAGGTAAGCTTTTAAATTTTCTGCATAAAGATACGGGCGGTTTCCCCGGACGATCCCCCACTCCATCAAAAGCGCAGCGCTTCCCGTGACAAACGGTGTGGCAAAGGATGTCCCTGTAGCAAAGGTATATCCCCCGCCGGACGCTGTCGTGCGCACGTCAACGCCCGGCGCCACCAGATCCGGTTTTAACATACAGCCGCCCACGGGAACGCAGGCCACATCATTTCCCCGGCCTGAAAAGTCTGCCATAGCTCCGGTAGCCGCATTGTAAGCCCCCACAGAAAGAGCTCCGGAAGCTGTAGAAGGTATCGTCAATGTCAGATACGGATTCCCATATAAAAACCTGGTGCCACGGTTTCTTGCGGCCGCGCCCGGAAGCCACATGCCATACGTGCCGTCCACGATTTTGACAGGTACCAGCCGGATGGTCCAGGCGCCGGTGTCCACATAAGATTCCACCGGAAGAAAATCGATATAAATTTCCTGAGACATACTGTATGGGCTGGGTGTTCCGTAATAAATCAACAGCTCCGTATTTTCCAGAGTTACCCGCACCGTTCCCAGCCGCTCCTGCACCGGCCCGGCCCTGCGGCCGGAGGGCGATATGATTTCCACGTCCATAATGTCCACAAAATTTTTCCATATCTGCAGGCTGAAGCCGGTCTGAAATTCGCCTACCGACAAAGCTACATTCCGGTCCTCCCCCATGGCTACTGTGCCCGCCGTGTGCCCGGCTGCCGCCCCTTCATTTCCCGTACCGATGACAATAAGGCTGCGCCCCGCGCTGGACACATCGTCGATATACGTCTCCACCAGGGAAGTTCCATCATGGCTCCCATAGTTATTTCCAAAGCTGATGTTGACCGCCACCGGCTGATTCCGGCGGATGCCCTCCTCAAGAACAAAATTGATGGCCTGCATCAGCTCCGTCGTCCTGGGGAAGCTCTCTGAATCGGGATTTCCCAGCTTTACCACCAGCAGGTCACTCTCATAGGCCACACCCCGATAGGCAAGACCGCCCTGCCTGCCGTTTCCGGCGGCAATGCCCATCACTGATGTTCCGTGGCCGGAATAATCCACACTGGGTACGATCTGCAGCCGTTCCTGTTCACTTTCATGCCGAAGCGCTTCATCAATAATTTCCTGCGGATATAATACCCCCCGGTAATATCCTTTTGGCGGCCCGAGAATCACATTTTCTCCATTTTCCAGGGCCACCTCCGATGGCGGAGAGATGGTCTGATCCCACAATGCCAGTATCCGCGTCCGCCCATCAGCCTGCCTAAAATCCGGATGGGTATAATCAATTCCCGAATCAATCAGAGCCACGATCACCCCACGTCCACTAAGCCCGACCGGTCCGCTCTGTACCGTAGTAATGCAGGACGCCTGACGGCCTACTGTATCCGCAAAAAATAAACGCTTCGGCTTTTCAATATATTCAATCTGGGGCTGAGTTGTTACAAATTCCAGTAGATTTTCCGGCACCGTCAGG
Source organism: Lachnospiraceae bacterium (assembly GCA_902363555.1). Classification (GTDB taxonomy): domain Bacteria; phylum Bacillota; class Clostridia; order Lachnospirales; family Lachnospiraceae; genus Catenibacillus. Next base: position 130,269 of record CABJAM010000008.1, read on the forward strand.
ATTGCATAGTTGTTCATCAGATAGACGACCGTAATCCCGGCATCCGTTAAAGCATCAAGATTACCGGAATAGCGCACGATCAGCTCCCAGCTTTTTCCTTCCCCATTATATCCCACGTTCAGATTCAGCGACCGTTCACGCTGGGCTTCATCGGTCATAAGTGCGAGATTTAACAGATTCTCAACCTTTTGATCTTCCATAAGCACTATTTAGAATACAGCTTTTGCATTTATCATATACATATATCCTTGAAAATGTTACACTTTGCCAATGTTCTGTAACATCACAGACTTCACTTAACCGTAAATGTTACGGCATACAGCCAAACAGTTACGGTATTCTCCCAATAACGACAGAAAAGACCACATGCACCGGTGAAGAGGGGATTCTTATCCGGCCATGTGGTCTTTGATGATGTTTATTTGATTACCTGTAACAATTCAGAAGAACCGAAATGTTACGATTACTTCATATTAACCAACGTAATTTAACGGGTTCTGGTTCACACCATTCACAAGGACTTCAAAATGAAGGTGAGGGCCAGTGGAATAGCCTGTACTGCCTACGGCTGCAATCGTCTGCCCCTGGCTTACGGACTGGCCAGCGCTTACATAGACTGCGGAGCAGTGCTGATATAAGGTGGAAATACCGTTTCCGTGGCTGATAACCACATAATTACCTCTGGCAGAACTGTAAGATGCTGTAACAACAGTTCCGCTGGCGGAAGCTGTGATGGCTGCACCTGAGGATGCGCCGATATCGATACCTCTGTGATTGGAAGAAGCACCGGCTGTAGGTGAAGTACGTCCGCCGTAACCGGAGGATACGTAGCTGCTGCTCGGGCAGGGCCATGAAAGACCGGTATAACCTGAGCTGCTTGAACTGCCTGAACCTGTAGATGTATCTGAGGGCGTCGTCACCGGCGTCTGGGTCTGTGTATCACCTGATGATGATCCGGAGTTATCCGTGGTTCCCTGATCGGATGTACCGTTATTATTCTGAGCCTGCTGCTCCTGCTGTCTTTGTAATTCCAACTGACGCTGTCTTTCAGCCTCTTCTGCCTGGCGCTTTTCCTCTGCGGCAATGGCTGCCAGAATCTGGTTGGTCGTATCGATTTCCGCCTGGGTATTATAAATATCATCGGCAGCTTCGTTAATGGACATATTCAGAGAATCCAGCTCAGCCTGCTTGGCTTCCATGATGATTTCCAGTTCTTCCTGTTTGGCTTCCTGCTCAGCTTTCAATGTTTCCAGCCGGGCCTTCTGTTCTTCCAACTGAGCCTTCTGCTCTTCCAATCTGGCTTCGATGCGCTCGATCTCTTTGCGTGTCTCATTTAAATCAGTCAATAATTTATTATCGTAATCTGATATTTTAGATATGTACTCGGTCGCATTGAGGATCGTGGAAATATCTTCAGCTTTCATAAAGATCTCCATCATACTCGTATCACCGTTCTCGTACATGGCTTTGATACGGGCTTTTAATGCAGCGTACTGCTCAGCCTCTTTGGCTTTGGCCACATCCAGTTCTTCCTGGGTCTTAACTAACTCCGCCTGAGTCTTTTCCAATTCGCCCTGAGTCGTCTCAAGCTCTCCTTCGAGACGGTCGATTTCTGCGTACACGTTTTCGAGTTCCGCGTCAAGCTCCTCTATATATGATTCTGTGTCTGCCTTGTTTGCCTGTAAGTTGGCCAGACGGTTCTGCAATTCGGCTTTCTGCTGCTGAAGCGCGGCTAAAGTCTGCTGAGCCTGTTCCTTTTCACTTGCGGCAAATGCCGGTACACTCAGTGAAAATACTAATGAAAAAGCGATTGCTGCTTTCAACGTACGTAATACTTTACTTCGCATGAATGTGTAGCTCCTTTCATTCTGTTAAGTGTTGAGTTTCTTTTTTCATTCACTGAGGCTATTATAACACAACTGTTTCAAAAAATCCAGATAAATATTACATATTTTTTAACAAATATTTCTTTTGTATTACGTCTACATCGTGACATATTACCGGTAATTTTACAAATCATCCTATTTTTGACGTTTGTTATCAGATTTTATTGAGAATTGCATCATTTTCAAGGTGCAATTCTCAAATATATCTTACGCAATTCTTACAGCAATTTAATAACTTCCTGCTCTGCATAATTTTGTTACAAATTTATTCCACACTCTTTAAAGATTCCACCATATCGATTTTCCGCAGCTTATAGAACATGGCAAAATTCACGAATATAGCAAAAGCGATGGTCAGCAGCATGCTGTAAATATAGCTGGGTGCATTGATCACACGGCCAAACATACAACTGTCGATCTCCACAGTGACAATGACGAACTGGTGAAGTATTTTCCCAAGTACGATTCCAAAAACTGCCCCGATCAGTGTCAGATAGACATTTTCCCGGTAAACATAGGCGGCCACTTCCATATCATAAAATCCCAGAACCTTGATAGAGGCCAGCTCCCGGCGCCGCTCGTTAATATTTATGTTATTCAGGTTATACAAAACGATAAACGCCAGCATCCCAGCGGATATGATGAGCACAACGATGATGATATCCAGTGAGCCCAGCATATCATTGAGCGTACTCTTAATATTATCCATATAAGAAACACTCAGCACCGCATTCTCCCTGAGAAGGGATTCACCAATCTCGGTCTGCACCGTCTTACTATCATTTTCAATCGATATAAGCACCGAATTATATTCCGGAGCCTTGCCAAAGACGCGCTCATAGAGCGCGGGTGTCATATAAATATAGTGGGAGACATAGTTTTCACAAATCTTATCAATCCGGACATCTTCACTGTGAAACTCATCCTCCTTGATACGGATTGTATCGCCGATCCCCACATCCAGCATCTTGGCAGTCTTTTCACTGATGATCACGCCGTCATCGCTGAGCGTGTAAACCTCGCCGCTCACCCGGTCATTAAACAGAAAGAAATTTCCAACCTGGTTCATATCCTCCGGCACGACCACATAGGACTCCATACTTTTGGAATCCGATGCCACATCTGTATTCAGCATATATGCTGTCATGTAGCGCTCAATCCGCGATTCATGGTCCAGAGCTTCATATAAGCCGTCTTTATCGCTGTCGGTGGCATCCTCATCCAGTATGACCATACCGCTGTAAGGCTGTATTTTATTATACTGGAGATTGACAATATCCATAATAGAGTCCTTGAGCCCGAAGCCCACCACCATCAGCGCCATACATCCGCCAATACCAAAAACCGTCATAAGGAAACGTTTTTTATAGCGGAACAGATTGCGCAGTGTGGACTTCTGCGTAAAACTCAGACGCCGCCACAGGGGCGTTACCCGCTCTAACAGTATCCGTTTGCCCTGCTTGGGCGGTACGGGGCGCATCAATGCCGCAGGCGTAGCCGCCAGCTCCTTATAGCAGGCCAGAAATGCCGCCAGGGTTATACACACGATGGCAGCCAGACCGGCCATGAGCGCATACTTCATATTATAAGGTATGGTCGTATTAGGAATATACGGATATACGATTTTATAGGCATTTATAATGATGTATGGCAGTATTTTCTCACCGATGAGCACACCCACAATACTGCCGCCAATGGTCGCCAGCAGTGCGTAGTAGATATATTTCTTCGCGATAGATACCTTACTGTATCCCAGCGCCTTTAATGTACCGATCTGAATCCGCTGCTCCTCCACCATACGGGTCATGGTGGTGAGACTGATCAGCGCCGCCACAAGGAAAAATAATACCGGAAATATTTCGCCGATAGCGCGGATCCGATCCGCGTTATCCCCAAGCTCGCTGTGGCCTGATAAGGTAGAGCGGTCGCTGACATACCATTTCGGGTAGGCGATATCATCCACCTCGGCTTCGGCATCCGCCAGCTCCTGCTCACCATCAGAAAGCTTTTCCTCAGCTTCGGCTTTGGCATCCTCGTATTCCTTCCAGCCATCTTTCAGCTTTTTCTCGCCATCCTCCAGCTCTTCTCTAGCATCGGCAATCTGAGCTTCGCCATCAGCAACCTGCTGCTTTGCACTGGCAAGCTGCGCCTGACCGTCAGTCAGAGTACGTTTTGCGCTGTCAAGCTGGGCCTGACCGCTCTGTAGCTTCGATAGAGAGGCATCTAATTCGGCTTTTCCTTTAGAAAGCTCACTTTCGCCGTCAGCCAGCTCAGCTTCCTTATCATCCAGCCGCTTCTTATTTTGCGACAGCGTATCTTCCGCTCCTGCAAAATTATCTTCCGCTGCTGCCCGGTTCTTAGCAAGCTCATTGACACCGTTCTCATAAGCTTCCCGGCCATTTTCCGGAAGGACACTGTCAAGATAGGCTATGGCCTTTTCTGCTTCAACTTTTTTCGTCTCTAACTCCGCTTTATTCGCTTCCAATTCGGCAATCAGGCCCGGGATTTCCGCCTTATGCTGCTCTAATTCATCCTTCTGCTGCACTATACTTGCTTTTTGATCTACCAGCCCTTTCTTCTCGCCTTCCAAACCGGCCTTTTGCTGCTCCAACCCAGACCGCTCATTCACAAGGGAATCTCTTGCGGCCTCTATCTGAGTCTTTTCATCCCTCTGAGCATCGGTCAACTGAGAATCCTCCGGATACCCGGCCAATTGCTGTTCAAGAGCCGCAATCTGACCATTATAAGCATCAATTCCGGATACACAATCATTTATTAAGGCATCCATCTGAGCGATTCCGCCATCCAGCTTTGCGATACCATCATTACACTGGGCGATTCCGGCATCGATTTCTTCCATCGTGGCCGGGTCCTTCAGCTTCGCCAGACTATCATCGATCTGCTCTATATATGTATTGATCTGTACCAATCCGGCCTGTGCTTCATCATAGCTATCCAAAGCCTGCTTCAGTTCATCCAGTTGTTTCTGCGCTTCGTCCAGTTGTTTATAAACCGCTTCTTTTTGTGCAGCCAATTCGGCCACACCGGCTTCATACTGCGCCCGGCCATCCTCGATCTGAGCGCGGCCATCGGCTAACGCCGCCGCATTTTCATTATAGGAAGCCAGACCATCATTATACTGCTGCCAGCCGCTGGCCAATGTCGCTTCATTAGCCGAAATCTCAGCTCGGCCATCGGCCAGTTTCCGTTCACTATCTGTTATCTGATTTTTTGCATCAGCTAATTCCGCCTCTTTATCTGACAGTGTCTTTTTGCCATCCGCAAGCTCCGCTTCGGAAGACTCCAGCTCTGCTCTGGCATCGGCCAGCTTTTCATCGGCCTCCGCCTTCGCATCCTCTAGCTCCTTCCTGGCGTCACTTATTTTCTCATCAGCCTCATCCTTAATGGATGCATAGCGCGCCTCACAGCGCACATCGGCCAGTGTATCTTCAAGAGCGTCCATCACAGGACTCACTTTATCTTTGTAGCCGTCCGTATAGCTGACCTCATCGGCGGCACCATCAACCCAGACGTCGATCTTTGTATAAACATCGCTAGAAAAACTGTCCTCTGTAACAACGGCAAAGGAATCGATTTCGCCGTCACCGATGGTCGTACTGCCCCGTGTAAAGGTGATAAATTCCGGACTACTGCCAATCCCCACAACTTCAAAGGTATTGGTGGAAAGTGTCTCTGACAGCTCGCTGTCATCGCCGCTTTCAAAGGTGATCGTGTCGCCAATCTTAAAGCTGTGGTTTTTGATCGTTCCGGCATCAATAAGACATTCTCCGGCCTTTTGGGGCATCCGGCCCTCGGTCACATCAATACGGTTTTTGTCGCCCATATCTGCCAATACCCGGAAAACCTTCTGGCTGTCCTCACACCAACTGAGCACGTCGATGGAATAGCCCCCCTGAGCGTCCGAAACGCCGTTAAGCGCTTTCACCGAAGTTACATCCTCATCGGTCAGCCCCAGTGTTCCAAGCACACGGATATCCATCAACTGCCGCTCATCATAATAGTCATCGGCCGTATAGCGCATATCCGGCTCCGCCGCCCGAATACCAGAAAAGAATGCCACGCCCATAGCCACGATGAGAAATATGGAGATAAAACGATTGAAGCTTTTTGCAATCTCCATAAAGAAATCTTTACGCAACATATTCTTCTTTTTCATGGACATCTCCTACCATTCAATCGTTTCTACCGATACCGGCGAGTCGTTGAGCATCATTTTGGATACCTTGCCATTTTTAATCTTGATCACCCGGTCGGCCATGGGCGCAAGGGCAGAATTGTGGGTAATGACGATGACCGTCATCCCTTTTTCCCGGCACATATCCTGCAAAAGCTTCAAGATAGATTTTCCGGTATTATAATCCAGTGCTCCGGTGGGCTCGTCACAAAGGAGCAGCTTCGGATTTTTAGCCAGTGCCCGGGCAATGGACACACGCTGCTGTTCGCCGCCGGAGAGCTGGGCCGGAAAGTTATCCAGACGGTTGCCAAGTCCGACCTCCTCTAAAACCTGCCGGGCATCCAGAGGATTTTTACAGATCTGCAATGCCAGCTCTACATTTTCCAGAGCCGTCAGATTAGGTACCAGATTATAAAACTGAAAGACAAAACCGATGTCCTCCCGCCGATAACCCGTGAGCTGCCGGTTCGTATACTTTCCAATATCTGTACCATCGATCCATATCTGGCCGCTGCTGGCCCGATCCATCCCCCCCAGAATATTAAGCACTGTCGTTTTACCGGCGCCGCTGGGGCCTACGATCACAACAAATTCACCTTTTTCCACATTAAAATTAATACCATCCACGGCACGGATTTCCACCTCGCCCATTTTATATACTTTCACAACTTCGGATAACTTAACAAAATCTTCCATACAACTGAAAGCCTCCTCACCGCCGGTCTGCTGCCGGCCCTATATGTATCTACTTCCATACATTATACCGGAGTTTGCAAGAAAATCCAACTATGTAAGCCGGGTCTAATTCTTATAATTTTATAAAATTTTAAACTTAACCAACATAATTTCAAAAAGTGTTGATTAACTGTCCAAAGTGTTTTCGAGGCAAGGCCTGCTACTCATTTTATCTGCTCTGTGAAAATCATACCGCCGAATGGCTTGGGAATATCTTTATGGATTCGTTGTTAATCATAAGTTTAATACAAAAATCGAGATTTTTCAAGAAGTTTTCATCGACATGTTTCGACACAATTTTTATGTATATATAAAACTTTTGGATTCGTGCGTTTTTTATTTTACAAATTTATTGGATTCGTGTAAAATAATAGTTATAAAATCACCGGATTCGTGATATAATAATCAGTAGTGAGGTGTCATCTATGGATTTAAAGAGAAAAATTTACACGAAGCTTTGCCAATGGAAGGAAAACAGTCGGGGAACTACATCAATACTTATTGAGGGCGCCCGACGCGTTGGAAAAAGTTATATCGCGCAACGTTTTGGAGAAAATGAATATGAAACCTTCCTGACCGTCGATTTCTCCAATATATCAAAAGAAATTCTGGATTTATTTGAAGCAGAAAGCTCTAATCTGGATTTATTTTTTACAAAACTTTCCGTATATTATGGTATCCGTTTAATTCCACGGAAATCGCTGATCATACTGGATGAAATCCAGCTCTGTCCAACTGCCCGGCAATTAATAAAGCATCTGGTCGCGGATGGACGATATGACTACCTGGAAACCGGCTCTCTGATCACACTTAGAAAAAACGTGGAAACCATTGTCATTCCCTCAGAAGAAGATCATATTGAATTATTTCCTTTGGACTTTGAGGAATTTCTCTGGGCAATGGGCGAGGAAACATCTGGTGAATATATCCGGCAGTGTTATGAAAACAGACAGCCTTTGGGTCAGGTCCTTCATCGTAAGGTTATGAATCTTTTCCGCCAGTATATGCTTGTGGGCGGCATGCCTCAGGCTCTGTTAAAATATCTGGAAACCAGGGATTTTGAGCAGACGGATCAGGTTAAGCGCCGGATACTCCGGCTATATCGAGACGACGTAACAAAGTTTGCAAAGGGCTATGAAAGTAAAGTCATGTCAATTTTTGACGAAATTCCTTCTCAATTATCCAAACACGAGAAAAAATTTACACTTGCATCTCTTGGAAAGGAGGCACGCTTCCGCCAATACGAAGATGCATTTATCTGGCTTGACGAGTCCATGGTTGTAAATACCTGTTTCAACTCCACCGACCCTATGGTTGGTTTAAGCCTCAACAGTGACCGTCTCACACTTAAGTGTTATATGGCAGATACCGGCCTGCTTCTTAGTCATACATTTTATGATGATGATACGGTTGACAATGAAGTGTACAAAGCCATACTATTCGACCGTATGGGCATCAATGAAGGAATGTTTATGGAAAATATGGTCGCGCAAATGCTACGTACTTCCGGACATCACCTGTATTTTTACTCAAGATATGACAAAGAAAATTCAAAGAACTCCATGGAAATTGACTTTCTCATAAGAAAGCGCCGAAAAATCTGTCCAATTGAAGTCAAATCCTCAGCCTATAAAGCCCACGCTTCCCTGGATAAATTCCGAAGTAAATTCGGCCCGAGGCTGGACCAGGCTTATATCATCTACACAAAGGATCTGTCTCTGGAAGATGATATTCTCTGCCTGCCCATTTATATGACTTATCTGCTGTAAAATCGGGCGGCCGTATTTGGCCGCCTACTATTTTTATTTCCGACTACGTAAAGACGCCAGGTACCCTTCCAGCTCCGCAATCCGCGCCGCACTGCAAGCCTCATAATCCTTCAGCCCAAATTCCATCCCCATCTCATCATACTTACTCATGCATATTTTCTTAAAAGGAAGCAGCTCCAGCTTCTCCAGATTTGTATAGGAATGGCTGATCCGGCCAATCTCCCGGATATTTTCCGGCATATCATTAAGCCCCGGCACAACCACGTGGCGTATCCACAGCGGCACCCCCATCGTTTCCGTCAAATCCAGAAACGCCAGCACCTGCAACATATCCGCCCCGCAGTATTTCTTATAATCTTCCGGCTCAGAAAATTTCAGATCCGCCAGCACTAGATTCGTATACTTTAATACGTCCGCAGCCTTTTTCAAATCGCCAATACCTGACGTATCCAGAGCTGTGTGCAGCCCTTCGCGCTGGAGCAGCCTGAAAAGCCCGGCTACAAATTCCGGCTGCATCAGGGCTTCCCCGCCGGAAACAGTGACGCCGCCATTTTTGATATACGGTTTAAAGCGGAGAATTTTTTTAACAACCTCCTCCGGGGTATAGGCCACCGCGGCAGTGCAGCCCGCTATTCCATTGCTCCCTGCTGCCGTAATACCTCCGGCAACTCCCGAGCATCCTTTAGCAATCATCACCTCCGGAAATGCCCATGTATCCGGATTATGACAGTAGGCGCACCGCAGCGGGCAGCCCTGGAGAAACACCACAAAGCGGACCCCAGGGCCGTCCACAGCCCCAAGGCTTTGAAAGGAGTGCACCCAGCCGCGGACCACGCCATGTTCATGGGTAATCCCGGAATTTTTTTGTGTATCCGACATTTCCATTACATGGCCTCATGGAAGGTTCTGGAAATAACCTCGCGCTGCTGCTCACGGCTCAGCTTATGGAAATTCACCGCATAACCGGACACACGGATGGTCAGATTCGGATATTTTTCCGGATGCTCGTAGGCGTCCATCAACGTTTCACGGTTGAGCACATTCACATTGATATGATGAGCCTTCTGTCCGAAATAGCCGTCCAAAATAGCGACCAGATTGTTCAGACGGTCCTCCTCGGTCTTTCCAAGCGCCTGGGGCACAATGGAAAATGTGTTGGAAATACCATCCTTGCACACATCATAAGAAAGCTTGGCTACAGAGTTTAAAGAAGCTAAAGCTCCGTTTTTCTCCCGGTTGTGCATCGGATTTGCTCCCGGTGCCAGAGGCTCGCCGGCCTTGCGTCCGTCCGGTGTGGAACCGGTTTTCTTGCCATACATCACGTTGGATGTAATGGTCAGAATGGATAATGTATGCTCCGCATTTCTATATGTCGGATTCTTTTTCAATTCCTCGGAGAATAAGCGTACCTGCTCGGCGGCAATACTGTCCACGCGATCATCGTCATTGCCGAAGGCCGGAAATTCCCCAATCGTCTCAAAATCCCGGATCAGGCCGGTTTCATCCCGGATAACGCGGACCTTGGCGTGCTTGATGGCAGATAAGGAATCGGCCAATACGCTCATCCCGGCAATACCGAAGGCCATAAAGCGGTGAACGTCCGTGTCATGGAGTGCCATCTGCGTTTTCTCATACGCATATTTATCATGCATATAGTGGATAATGTTCATCGCATTGACATAGGTTTTGGCCAGCCATGGGCGATAAATATCCATCAGCTCCAGCACCTTGTCATATTCCAGATATTCACCCTCATAAGGCGCATGCTCCGGGGCCACCTGCATTCCGCTCTTTTCATCACGGCCGCCGTTTAAGCTCATCATCAAAAGCTTGGCCAGATTGGCGCGGGCGCCGAAAAACTGCATATCCTTGCCCACACGCATCGCCGATACACAGCAGGCAATGGCGTAGTCGTCGCCAAATTTAGGACGCATAATATCATCATTTTCATACTGGATCGCATCGGTATCACAGGAAACCTTTGCTGCAAAACGCTTGAAGTTTTCCGGAAGCAGCTCCGACCACAGCACGGTCAGATTCGGCTCGGCGCTTGGCCCCAGATTGTATAAAGTGTTCAAAATTCTGAAGGAATTTTTCGTTACAAGTGTACGGCCATCCTCGCCCATACCGCCGATCGCTTCAGTAATCCACATGGGGTCGCCGCCAAACAGCTCATTGTAATCCGGGGTTCTTAAATGGCGGGCCATTCTCAGCTTCATCACGAAATCATCAAGAATTTCCTGGGCGCCCTCCTCGGTCAGGATTCCTGCGGCAATATCCCGCTCAAAATAAATATCCAAAAAGGTGGTGGTACGGCCAAGACTCATGGCTGCGCCATTTTGCTCCTTGATCGCTCCAAGATAGCCAAAATAAAGCCATTGTACAGCTTCTCTGGCATTTTCGGCCGGGCGGGAAATATCACAGCCATACATAGCAGCCATTTCCTTGAGCAGTCCAAGAAAATGGATCTGCTGATACAGCTCCTCCATCTGGCGGATATTGTCCTGGAGCATGGCTTCATGGCCAAGACGCTCCTTGTCGGCTTTCTTAAATTCAATCAATGTGTCCACACCGTACAGTGCCACGCGGCGGTAATCACCGATGATACGTCCACGGCCGTAAGCATCCGGCAGACCGGTGATAATACCCACGTGACGGGCTCTTTTGATCTCATCCGTGTAAACACGGAATACGCCGTCATTATGGGTGGTGCGGTATGTAAATTCCTTTTCTATTTTTTCAGAAACCTCATAGCCGTAAGCTTTGCAGGCTTCACGGGTCATCTTAATACCGCCGAACGGATTCACACCTCTTTTTAAAGGCTTGTCCGTCTGCAGCCCTACTATAATTTCCTCATCCTTATCCAGATAACCGGGCTTATAGGTGACTAAGGACATGGCCGTATTCACATCCACATCAAACACACCGCCCATCTGCTGCTCGATCATAAACAGATTATTAAGCTTCTTCATCAGACGGTTGGTCCGGTCTGTGGCTTTTGCCAGAAACTTTTCGTCGCCATCATATGGGGTATAGTTTTTCTGAATGAAATCTCTCACATTGATCTCATCCATCCATGTACCTTCATTAAAATTGTTCCATGCTTTGTTCATCATTTTTATATTCCTCCCTTAAGCGTAAAAAGCATCTGTAAATAGCAGGCTCCCCTTTATTGCTCGTTGCTTCGTGCACCCCTTTGTGGCTCGTTGCTTCGCGCAAAAAAGGGCAACAACCTGAAAATATCAGATGCTGCCCAGACGGTCGGCTTTACTAAACTTTGAATCCACTGTGGTAGCCCACAATTATCCGTCAGTCCTCAAAGTTCTTTTTAATTTTGACACGTTTAATGTATCATAAGTCGTCAGGTCCTGTCAATAGTGTAATTGTTATCAGCTTAAATATTTCGGAAGATCATCTTTGCTTAAGTCAAAGTTTTCCACAATCTTTGAATAAATTATATTCTTCGGAATACCCAATTCCTTTAAAATAAGTACTGTTTTCTCAATAGATTCTTCTATTCCTTCCCTGTGGCCTTCCAGACGTCCATCGATCCGTCCTTCATCAATTAATCCCTGTAATGCAGTGCACATATTCATCCGACCTCCTTTATGAGTCAATGCGTATTTGATAAGCTTTGTGGTTCCCGTGGCCGCCCCAACAGCAGCAAGGGTTTCCCAATAAATCGTCATATCCGGATACTTTTCTCTAAACTCGTTTATTTTAAATCTGCTGCTGTGATTATAAAACTCTGAAATGAGTGTAAAGAAGTCTTTATTATCCGGATTTTTAAATGTGTAGTTATCTCCGTTCCTGACTTGGAATACATGAATATGATAGTTATCAATATAAGGTTTAAATGCGTCTGGAATATCCATCATATCCCATAAGCTGTCCGGTCCGGACCACGGTTCTTCGCCGTAGTAAATAATCAATGTGATTATTGGTGTAATACGGTCATCCGCAGTCATTCCGGATAAAAAATCAGCACTGCCGCTTAAATCATTGGTTTTGCGGTGCTCCTGCTCAATGGATTTACATTCCTTTGTATAATGGAGCGAATCATTAAGCATGTTACGTACTGGCATGGCATGATGAATTTCCATTTGATTTTCAGCGCCTAAAATGACCAGTTCGATACCCGGGGCCAACTTTTTCACCAGATCGCGCAGTCTTGAGACCGCCTTCATTTCGTCACTGACCATAAGGACATTGGATTCATCCGTGTCCAGATCGAATAAATCTTCCGGCCGGATACGTTCTTCACCATTAAAAAGAATCTGATTGAAAAGATCCGCAAAACGGTCGTTATTGCGCCAGTAAGCTTTTAATACGGGATCTGGCTTTAATTTTTTTGTTTCTGCCATATAATTCTCCTCTGCTATAAATTTATCATTGCTCACAGGTTAGTATGTACAATGTTCCTGATTTGAGGAAAATTATCTTTTGTATAAAATTATTATACGGCGAATTTGCATAAGATTCAATGAAATTTCGCAAGTTTAGACAAATTTAATATTGTTCCGGGTTCACGCATAATTCACTGGAGATTGAGACAAGCCCACCGCAATACCATGAGATTCCTTCCCCTGCTCATGGGTGACAGGCTTATCTCAGCCCTCTGCGGAACCGTAACGCACAGTAAATGCCTTTATGATTTGCCGGACGTTATTCCAACACCCGCTTTAGTATCCCGATCCCCTCCAGCACCTCCTGCTCCGTCGTCGACCACCCAAAGCTGAACCGCACCGCGCCGCCATCTCCGGTGCCGATGGCCTCATGGGCCAGCGGGGCGCAGTGAGCGCCGCTGCGCACACATACATCCTCCATAGCCAGCCATTCGCAAAGATCTGAAGAGCTTACACCTTCCACATTAAGCGCCACAGTTCCCACGCGCCGGCAGTCCGGACGATACAGGACCATTCCCGGAATATCCCGGATACCATCGATAAACAACTGGACCAGCCGTTGTTCATAAGCCAGAATATTTTCCACGCCGATATCCAGCACGTAAGCAGCCCCGGCACCCAATCCGGCCAGACCGTGGACATTTTGTGTTCCGGCCTCCAAAATATCCGGAAGCTCACAGGGCTGTCTCAGACTGTGGCTCTGACTGCCGGTTCCCCCGCAGAGGAAGGGTCTCAGCGGCATTTCTCCATGAACCATGCGGCTTCCAAGCACAAGGCCGCCGGTTCCGGTCGGCCCAAGGATTCCCTTATGACCGGAAAATGCCAGCATATCCACATACATAGCTTCCACATCTATCGGTACGACACCAGCGGTCTGAGCGGCATCCACAATAAAAACAATGCCCATTTCCCGGCAGGCTCTCCCCACCGCCGCAATATCATAAATTTCCCCGGTAAGATTTGACGCATGAGTCATAACCACCGCCTTCGTTTCCGGTGTTATGGCTTTAATAATGCTTCCTGTATCCAAAAAGCCCCCCGGTGCATCCACGATCCGATAATTTCCCCGCCGGTACAGCGGCCTGAGCACAGAATTATGCTCCATGGCAGTGGTGAGTATTTCCCCATCTATCTGGGCAATGGCCTCGTTTAAGGCCATCGTCGCATTCTGTGCAAACACAACTCCGGAAGGCTCACAGCCAAATAATTTCCCCAATACCTCCCGGGTATGATAGAGCATGCGCGCCGACCACAGCGCCGGCCAGTGGGCTCCCCGGCCGGGATTCCCGGCATGTTCCATGGCGTCCACACATGCTTCAATAACACATTGCGGCTTTGGAAAGCTGGTTGCCGCATGATCAAAGTACAGCATTTTTATCTCCTTACAAACAAACTTTATTTAATCTATAATAACTTCCTTTGGATTTTCCTGACTTTCCCCGGAATCAGATCGGCAGCCTCTTCCTGTTAAACACAACCACCGACGCCACAAAAAACACCAGTATAGCCCCTGCAAACGCAATATACATCCACCATGTTTCCACTCTCCCGCTCACGATCCCCACACTGTCCAGCCACCCAAAGGGTGAAACCTTTTGCAGCCAGTGGGTCTTATCACCGCCGGCGCCCCCGATGATACTCATAAAGAGCAGGGCAATAGGCACACCGGTAGCCAGCCCGACACCCAGCTTGCTGCCACAAAAAGCAACGGACAGGAAGAAGCTGAGCATTGCAATAGTCGTACTGAGGAAAAAGGTAACGCCCACCAGGTTAAGATAAGCTCCGAAATCAAATTCAAATTCCTCAAAGGAGCTTAAAAAGATTGTTCCAATCCCCCATATGACGGCAAATAATACAAGCATTGAAAAAATCAGATACACCGCCTGGGTTACCACCAGCCGGGTCCGGGTCACCGGCGCGGACAATGTGTAAGAAAGTGATGTATCGTCCACAGATTTCCCAATTAAGGAATTGGATTGGATCACATAAAAAACCATGGTAAATGCCATAACGATCACGCTGAAAAATACGGACGCCGTGTAATTCAGGGGCGTGGTCATGTCCTCAATACTGATACCAAAGGCATCCATGTAGCCCGCCATCGTTCCGAACAGATTTTGTATTTCTTTCATATTTTCCGGGTCGATCAGGGAAATGATCACTGACAGGTAAAATCCCATGACGACTGCGAAAATGATCAGCAGCTTATAATTGCGCCGCAGTGTATTTTTAAAAATAGTCATACTCATATCAGTTCTCCCCCCTGCCATACAGATCAAGAAAAATATCCTCCAGATTCTGAGCCTTAATATCCAGGCCGGTCACCCGTATTTTTGCCAGACGCTTTACGAAAAGGTCGATTTCCTCACCCATGACATAGACGATATAGCGGCTGTTTTCCAGCTTTTCTATGGCATAGCCCATATGTTCCAAAGCCTCGCCATCCGGTGTCTGGACAATATAGCCTTTCCGCTTTGTGGATTTTAAAACCTCAATATCGGATTGGGCAATAATCCTGCCGTCTTTTATGATCAGCACATCATCGCAGGTGCGCTCCACCTCGTCAAACATATGGCTGCTCATAAGTATCGTTTTCCCACGCTTCTTTTCTTCCATGATGAGCTCAATAAATGTATTCTGCATCAGCGGATCAAGACCGCTGGTGGGCTCATCCAGCACGAGGACCTTCGGATCATGCATAAAAGCCGTGATGATCCCCACCTTCTGCTTCATGCCTTTGGAAAACCGTTTAATCGTTCCCCGGGTATCCAGTTCAAAACGCTCGATCAGATCCTTCATCCGTGAAGTACCCCGAAGCTTACGCAGGTCACATTGATACTTCAGAAAATCATTGCAGCTCATTCCTCCGGGAAATGCAATTTCTCCCGGGATATACCCGAGAAGCGTCTTTACCTTTGCTGCATCCTTATAGCAGTCCAGGCCGTCAATTTTACAGCTCCCGCTGTTTTGCTTCATAAAGCCAAGCAGTGCCCGGATCGTCGTGGTCTTTCCTGCGCCGTTAGGCCCAAGATATCCCATTACCTTGCCCTCGCCCACAGAAAAGTTCAGATTAAAAACGCCTTTGCCGCTGGGGTAGGTCAATGTTAAGTCCTTTACCTCGATCATACAATCTCCTCCTGCAAATAGCAGCAGTTCATAATAGAACGAACTGTTACTCTAAATATGCTTCCTTATAAAAATTATTGCGCATCACCTTGATGATCGCCCGGAATTCCTCAACCAACTGCTCCACGTCCAGTGTTGTGGGCACCTGCGGCGTACTCACATACCCTTCCGCACACTTGACCAGAATTTTAAGCACCAGCTCCGGCTCCACCCCGGGCTTGAACTTTTCACGGTCGATATCCGTAAGCGCGAGCTCTCCCCGGAATTGCTCACTGTATTTCAAAAAATCTGCAATCTCTTGCGCCACCTCCGGGTCCGTCTCATAATAGACGGACATTAAAAACTGAAGAAAGGACGGATGCGCTTTTAAAACCTGCAGCTTGATCATCATCCCCACCAGAATACGGTCAAAGAAGTCCGTCTGCGTCTTTGGCAGCATTTCGGATGTGAATGCCTCTATGATCCGATCACAGGCATACTGAATCAAGTACAAATACATCTGCTTCTTGCTACCGAAATAATGAAAGATCATTGCTTTGGAAATACCGGCCGCTGTGGCAATATCATTGACCGAAGCCTTTTTATAGCCTACCCTGCCGAATGTGGAAAGTCCGGCGTCAATAATCCCTTTGCGCTTTTCCTCCGGCAGTGCCAGAAATTTCTCCACGAAAACCGCCTCCTCCTGAGTTTATCCTCTAACCTGTTTTAAACGATAAATCGAATCAATATTCATTCATCGCGCAACAATAAACCGAATCGGTTTATATCTGCATCATAGCACAATAAACCGATTCGGTCAATACAATTATTACCCATCTGAAATTTTTAACAAGCAGGACTGACCACGACGCAATTCCCGTCCTGTGTTATTTTATAGCTTCCCTTTGTTCCCACGCGCACCGGTTTCATGGACTCTGCATTTGGCCAGCGAAGCACAGCTTTTACAAGACGTCCGTCCTTCCAGTCCATATCCAGATTGCAGCCGCCGCGAAGCCTCATACCGCGCAGTTTTCCTTCCGGCAGTGCCGCTGGAAGAGCCGGAAGCAGTACGATCACGTCGCCATGACTTTGTACAAGCATTTCCAAAATAGCCGACGGACCTCCCATGGCGTCGCCGACCTGCGGAAAGCCGTGGGCATTGATCATAAGATTGGGCAATATATGTCTGCGGTAAATTTCACAGATCACATCATACCCTTTATCGCCATCGCCCAGCCGGGCGCAGATGGCGGCGATCCACCCAAGGCTCCACCCCTGACCGTCATAGCCGGCCTCATATTTACGCTGGATGGTC
The DNA here is from genome assembly GCA_902363555.1 of Lachnospiraceae bacterium. GTDB lineage: Bacteria > Bacillota > Clostridia > Lachnospirales > Lachnospiraceae > Catenibacillus. The sequence continues at coordinate 147,680 of CABJAM010000008.1, forward strand.
CGCTTAGCAGCCTCAGACAGCTCCGGCGTTTTCACAGGGTCGATGCTGTGGCCGGGGTACACGCCGTAAAGCTGGGATACATGACGGTGCCCGGGGTCCTTCTCCTCATAGTCACAGATCCACTCCTGGACGCCGCCATGCCGGACGCTGACCCGGATCTCAGGCAGACGTGCACCGGCGCTATCTACAGTTTCATAAAGGTCATGGTCAAAATCCGGCTCATGCTTTTGTATCTCTTTAATCATAGTCTTACACAAATCAAAAAGGTCTGTAATGATCTCGGTATCCATGGCGGCTCCGTATGTGAGCATGCCTGAACTTCCATCCGGCAGCACATATTCATTTTCCGGCGACACAGAAGGATTGGTCACCAATGCCCCGGGGCATGCGCTCCCCTTTGGTGCCTCCACAAGAAAGTCCAGCACAAATGCCACACTTCCACGGACCATAGGATACAGGCGGCTGCGCAGCATCTCGTAATCGCCGGTATAAAGCCAGTATTCATACAGATGACGGCACATCCATGGGCCGCCCACAGGCCACACCCCCACAACATCATAATTGGGCGATGCATAGCCGAAAATATCACTGCAATGGTGGACCGTCCAACCATTGGCTCCATAATTTCTCCGGGCGGACACTTCACCGGAGGGTATGAGGGCTTCCAGCCAATCAATGAGCGGCCGGGCACATTCGTCCAGCCCCCAGCTATGGACCGGCCAGTAATTCATCTGAATATTAATGTTCGTATGATAATCGCTTTCACACATGGGATGGACCTTATTATTCCATACCCCCTGAAGATTGGAGGGCAGGCAGCCGGGCCTGGATGCGCTGATGAGCAGATAACGGGTGTAATTCATGTAAAGCTCTGTAAATGCAGGTGTTATATGACCGTTATGGACAGCGTCCAGCCATCGGGTCATGGACGGCATGACCGGCGCCTCTGCGCTCCCAAGCTCCATCAGAAAACGTCCATAGCAGCCGGAAAAATCCCGGATATGGGCATCCCTTACCGCCGCATAGCCTTTACTTTCCGCCTGGTCCAACTGTATAAAGCAGTCATTTTTATCCCCACCCCAATAGTCGCTGGTCACAGCAATATAAAAAGTGACCGTGCGGGCCCCCGTGATCACAAGCAGCGATTGAGGAAAGCTCAGCGTCTGTACGCACTGTCCGCTGTGACCGTCGGCCGGCTCCGCTACGGCTCTGACAGCTCCGCAAAAGCTCACGCCGTCCTCACCAAATTGGGAGCCATAAAAAATCGTATTTTCCGATGCCACAGCGGATACATTTTCATCGCCTTTATTCAGGGAGACAAAAAAATCCATGGGCAGACCGTCATCATTGGTATAGCGGATAACAATCACATGATCCGTATAGGAAGCAAAATATTCCCGGTGATACCCCACTTTATTTTGCGAAAAATCGACCCGCGCCACGCCTTCGGCCAGGGAAAGGCTTCGGCTATAATCTGTGTAATCATAGTATTTTGGAAATGTCTCCTGCCCCGCATGGACCAGATCGCTGGTCTGGATGACCAGATCCGCATAGGGCTGATAAGCGCCAAAGATGGGCGGAACGGATAACATACACGCCCGCGCCATGGCTTGCGCCTCGTCGATCCGGCCTTCAAAAATAAGCTGCTGAAGCTTTGGAAGGGCGTCCGCCGCCCTGGGATTGTTGACATCCTTCCGGCTGCCCTCCCACAAAGTTTCTTCATTTAACTGCACCAGATCCTCGCTGACCCGGCCATACAGCATCGCCCCCAGATGGCCGCTACCGATGGGGCAGGCTTCGGTCCAGCGTTCCGCCGGCCGTTCATAGCGGACATTATTCGTACTTTTTCTCATCATCGCATCCCCCTTAATAGCTTTTTTAGAATTTGATTAAATCTTATACGTTCTGCATCATCTCATATTTTCTTTTAAGTATATCAAGTATTCGTCGGAATTTACAGACGTAAGATTGTCTTATTCAATCACAACTTTATACCAATCGATACTGTTTTGACATTCACTCTAAAAAATCACTCAGGGAAGTCGCTCAGGGATACTTTATGAACTTTGATCAATGATACTTCATCACTTTCAATCAGCCGGAGTAAATCTTTCTTTTTAATCCGTCCGCGGCATGCGATAAATGTGATTTCGTCGGTTCCCTTTGCCAGCTCCTGCTGCATACAGCGATCCAGTGTCTCTTTCATCCAAGTTCCAAGATCCTCATACACAGTGCACGCCAGCCGGAAAAATTCCGGATTATCCATCAGCAGCCGAATCCTGGAATGATAACAGTTGGCCACAGCCTCCTTATCCAGGGGCTGATCCGTCCTGGGCTCACTGTAAAAATCCGGATATTTTTCAGAAAATTCCCCGTCAACATCATAGCCGCTCACACGCTCCATATCCAGCCCGATGGGTATGGCACCTTCCGCTGAATAAGTGGTCAGATAGGTATATCTGTAAGATCCCCCGTAATTTTTCATAAAATCATACATCTGTTCAATATTTTTTTCCTCCTTGAACATCAAGGACACTGTTAAATACGAAGAATCCGGCAATTCCTCCACTTCCGCCAACAGCTCCCCGGGTTTTTCGCCGGAGGTAAACGGCGCCGGATAAGAAAAAATCATAAATGGACTTTCACCAGCAGATTCCATATACATTTTCTCCCATTTGATAACAATGTTCCCGTTGTTCTTCCCCCGGTATCCATCCTCCCTGGAGCCAAACGCTGCTGAGATTTCATAATTTCCGAACCCCGTCTTTTTTACGCCGCCGTCCACATACATATAATTGTCCGGCATAAACATTCCGACAAAGGTCTGCATCAGCAGACCAAATTCATCCATGTCGTTCTTCCTGTTATCCAGTGTAAAATTTACCGACGTCTTCGGGTTAAATTGGCTCAGATAGGTTAATTGAGACACAAGAAATACAAGCAGTACCAATAATGCCGCAATCACCAGCACAAAACCTCCGGTCTTACGATATATGCGTTTTGAAATGCCACGCTCGATCTTTTTTAATTCTTTGTGGCTTGTTTCCACCTCCAGATTTAACAGTTCATCCAGCTTGTTTTCACCCTCATCCTCTGCCATCTCTATGTCCGTTTTTGTATTTGCTTTACCAGCATCCGACATTTTTCTCATATTATTCTCTTTTTCCGGTATGCTCTCCTTCATAAATACCCCTCCTTTCTGGCCAGCTCTGCCAGCCGCCTGCGTACCCGGTGCTTTATAACACGGACATGCCCCACATCCAAATGGACGATTTCAGCGATCTGAGTATCGCTCATATCGGCTGCTGCGGTTAAAAGCATGATTTCCCGCTCCCTGCGGGGCAGCATGTAAATCTGCCGATAGACCCAGCGCTTACGCTCCTCCTGTATGTACCGGGTTAAAATATCGCAGTCATCCTGAAACCATGCCAGCAGCGTCTCACCATCATCGATGATATGCCGCTTTCTTCGATACTGATCGATAAAGATATGCCTCAGCACCACCATCATCCATTTCAGGACATCGCCTTTATCCGCCGTATAGCTTAAATATGCCCGTATAAACGTATCCGACACCAGATCCTCCGCATCAGGTCCGGAGCCGGTAAAGGACAACGCGTACAAAAACAGCGGCTTATAGTATTTTCGATAAAGCGCCTCTAAATCGTTCTTCTCCATAACTCCTCCCCCTCTGACTTTATAACGGATAAGCCCCGGAAATAATTACACATTTTTCAACTTTTTTATATAAAAATAGCCCTGCGATTACCCGGTTCCGCTTCGTGCATAAAAAACAGCCCTGCGCCAGGGATTTTTCTCAGGTTTGGGTGCCGACACGTCCAGGCTGCGATTCAGGGGCAGTTTTCCCGGGGCTGATCTCCCCAGGCTGGGGCAGCGCCTCTGACCGACCGGCCTGTGTTCCTTTGGAAAAAGCTTACGCAGGGCTTTAGTGAAACTTAGATTAAAAAAGCAATAATTCCGGGTCAGTTTTTCGTGCTCTCAAAGCCGAAAACTGAGGCCCAAGCGAGCGAAGGTCATCAAAGAGCTTCGGGAGCATTGGGCCGGTGCCCGGAATTATTGCCTTTTTAATCTTAGTTGAACTTAAGCACGAAGATGGCTTTTTCCAAAGGAACACAGGCCGGACGGTCAGAGGCGCTGCCCCAGCCTGGGGAAATCAGCCCCGGGAAAACCGCCCCGGAATCGCAGCCTGGATGTGTTGGCACCCAAACCCGAGAAAAATCCCTGGCGCAGGGCTGCATTCATTCCGATAGCTATTACTGTGCTGCTGTTACAGAGGTAATGTGGGGATTTACACCCTCATACCAGTACAGGAAGCCTTCCATATCGATCACATCGCCGATTTTCAAGTCCTTTACGGCCTGGTAAACGTCGGTTGTTTTATCGCACAGATAGGATTCTACGGTAAATGTATAGTTTTCACCATTGAGGGAAACTTTGAAATACAGATCGTCTCCATCCTCGCCGGAGCCATCCCAGTTATACAGGAAAGCCACATCATTTCCGTCTGCATCCTGGCCGGCTGCTTCAACGGTCATGCCTTTGAAGGCAACGAATTTATTCTGATTCTGGATCAGCTCATCGGTTCCAAGAAGCTCAGTCACATCCAGTGCAGGTGCTATGTAGCTGCCGTCCAGAATTTCAAAGGTGGCGCCTTCGGCAATTTCAACTTCGCCGGACCATTCGGTTTTATATCCGGTTACCTTGATCTTTGTTCCGGGAACCAGCTTAGCGTAGTCCTCTTCGGAGCAGGTCATGTTGTAGACGAAGTAAGCGCCGTCCTCATCCTGGGTGTATACAGTGGCTTTGTTATCCCACCAGGACTGCTTTGCCTGTACGTAGGTTTCGATAACGACCTGACTTTCAAGCTCTGCTGCCATGTACTCTTCATAAGTCATAACGCCCTCGGGTGCAGTGTTTCCGGTTTCTTCGGCACTGCTTTCCGGTGCGGATGTGTCCGCAGCTTCGGTGTCTGCGGCTGCTGTTGTTTTTGGCGCTTCGGTTTCCGCGGATGTGGTTTTTGGAGCGTCGGTGTCTGCTGGTGTGGTTGCTTTGGAATTGTCAGACTGCCCGCAGCCTGCGAATACCAGCATAAGGGTGAGTACTATTGATAATACAACTGTCTTTTTCATGTTTTCTCCTTTTCTCTGAAAAAAATTTGTTGCCATGAGTTTTGGGGGGCTCCGCCCGATAGCAGTTGGCAGATGTGCCATTGCCTGCGAACGGGGCATGGCCGCGGACTGCTGCCTTGAAACCGTTCTACGGGGCTCCGCCGGGCTTTGAGCCATAGAACCCTACGGGTCCTATGGCTCACGGGCTTCGCCCGATAGCAGCCGACAGACATGCTATTGCCTGCGAGCAGGCATATCATGTCCGCCTGCTGCTGCCCGGCTCATGGCCTTCGCGTATATTATACCCCAAACACTAAATAAATCAATGTTTTTCTGCTTTATTTTCTTTTTGGGTGGCGCTTTTTAGTGCTTAGTAGCACATAAACCAGTATACATATCCACACCACACCCAGTCCTGCCAGCAGCAATACTGACGTCAAAGGCAGTTTTCCCAGTTCTTTTTTCCCAAAGCTGGATTCGGTGCCCTGGCCCAGACGGTAGAGGGAGGTGACGTCGCTGTATAGCTTTTGGATATACGCATCGTCCACCTTTTCCTTGCGCTTGACCGATTTCACCACGTTTTCGATGAGCTGGCCGGAGGCATCCCGGAGGGAGGCGGAGCCATTGAATACCGGGGTGACAAAGGTGTCGTCCGTGTGCTCTAAAAGAAGCTTTGTAGCCTCGATTTTCACATCATAATAGGTGCTGTTGTCCTCACCGCTGCGGGAGAGGTAGTCCTGATATTGGGCAGATTCCTGTGCCTTTGATGTGACGGGGATATAACCCTCGGTCTGGGAGTAGGCGATCTGGACGTCATTGGTGAGAAGATACTGGGCAAACAGCCAGGACGCCAGCACCTCCTGTGAATCCGCTTTGTTAAATACGCAGACCGACGGCCCCTGAGAGATCATCTGAGGGTGCTCCACATCAAACTGCGGGATCATCCGTACCTCCGTATCAAAATCAACCAGATCCTCCTCGCTGATATCGCAAAGGGGCGCATGACTTCCCATCCATGTGGCTCCGGCTGTGGAGTCAATGGCAAATATACACTGTCCGGCGTTGAGAAAATTGGCGGGATAGCTGGATATTTTAAAGGTGGAAAATGCACCGTTCGTCACGTGGCCGGCGATCGTATGGAGCAGCGTTGTTGTTGTATCATTGAAAATTTCGATATCGCCCGCATCGGTGGAATAGCCGGCGCCCTGCTGCCGGAGCATCTGGATCATCATGTTATCCGTAGACTTATAAATAAAAGGGATCATAACCTTCTGGCCGTTGATCTTATAGATACCCTCGCTGTCCTTTTCAGCCGCCGCATCGGCCACCTCCCAGATGAAATCCCAGGTCAGCACCTCAGGAAGCTCATAGCCCAAAGCCTCCACATAGGTCCGGTTAATATAGCAGGCCTCTGTGGACCGCATAAAAGGAATGGCGTAATAATGCCCGTTAATGGAGCCTTCCTCCAGAAATTTGGAAATGACCTCATTTTGCTCAGGCGCATCATATTTCACCTCACTGCCCCCGAAGCCGTACTTTTCGTCTGTAAACAGGTCATCCAGCGGCGCTACCACGTTGTCACCGGTTAAATAGGTGGCGATGTGATCCGGGTAGGTGATGCACACATTGGGCGTCGTATTTGTGGAAATATTTGTAATAACATCATTATATATTTTACCGTAATCCGTGTACAAGCGGAGATTTACCGTGATGTTCGGGTACAGCGTCTGGAAATCGGCAATGGCTTTTTTATAAATTTCCGTCTGCGCTTTATTTGTATCATTCTTGGCCCAGAAGGTGATCTCGTAATCTTTCGACGTATCAAACGCTTCCGGAACCGTAAAATCCGGCAGCCCTCTGGAGCCGTGACAGCCGGTCATGGCAAAAGTTCCAAGGACGGCCAATAACAAAAGCATCCCTTTTTTAAGCATTTGTCTCATCCCTTTGTACCTCCCCGGGCCACTCCGGCCATGACCTTTTTGCGGAATACAAGGAACAGTACAATGAGCGGAACGGATATGACAACCACCGCCGCCATCATCGCCGGAATATTTTCCCGGCCAAAGCCATTTTCCCGAATCTCCTGAATCCCATTGGACACCAGGTAATAATTGGGGTCATCGGTGATCAAACGGGGCCATACATAGGAATTCCAGCATTCGATAACCTTCAGAATGACAATCGTGATCAGCGTCGGCTTGCAAATGGGCATCATCACCCGCCGCAGATAGCGAAAATCCGACGTGCCGTCCACCTTGGCGGCGTAGTACAGCTCGTCCGGAATCTGGGCAAAATTTTCCTTCAGCAGATAAATGTAAAAAACCGAGGTGACCGATGGCAGGATCAGGCCCGTAAATGTATTGCGCAGCCCCAGATTGGTGATGGTCGTAAAATTAGTGATCACCACCAGCTCATTGGGAATCATCATCAACGCCAGAAAAAAGGTAAATACCAGATTTTTCCCGCGAAACTCCAGCCGTGCAAAGGCAAAGGCGGCCAAAATGATCACTGCCAGCATCAGTACAGTGGTGATCACCGTAAATACAAGCGTGTTCAAAAGATATTTGGCCAGGGACACCGCCGTAAATGCATCCACATAATTTTGCAGCGTGGGCGACAGTGTGAAGAATTTTGGTATATATTCGGAGTTATAGGCGCCATAGCTTTTTACAGAGGTCAGGATCATCCAGTAAAAGGGAAACAGCACCACGACGGCCCATATAATAAGCAGCGCATAGACAACGATGTGGCCGGCCCTTTTACGATTTCTCGCCGACTTTTCTATTTTTTCATAATCCATTTGTTTTTCCATACAAAATCCCATCTCTTTCCTTACGAATAATGGTAAATTTATATTTTCATAAACCAGCACAGTGAGGGTGCAGGCCTGTTTGAATGCTTACGAATAATGTACATGCTTCCTGCTGACAAGGAGATTGATGCATGTAATGGTGAGGACAATGGCAAACAAAATAATTGCCGCCGCCGAAGCATAGGATGGATAACCGCCGCTGTCGCCATAGAGCATATCGTAAACATATCCCACAATGGTATTCATCCCGGACGCATTTAAGTCGGTGCCAAATAAGGCCACGGCGTCGCTGTATGCCTTAAATGCTCCGATAAAGCCCGTGATCACCAGATAAAAAATCATCGGTGAGATCATGGGCAGTGTGATCTTACGAAAGATTCTGAACCTGGACGTGCCGTCCACCCTTGCAGCATTGTAATAGATCGGATTCACCGAGGCCAGGGCGCTGGTGAGGATCAGTATCTTAAAGGGCATGACCACCCAGATCGTATAAAAGCATAAAACAAACATTTTCGCCCAGTAAGGGCCGTCAATAAAATCAACAGAGCTGCCGCCGAACGCATTGATGAACAGATTCACCAGACCGTCGGAATATGCCGTTTTCTGAAAAAGGATCATAAACACAAGGCCCACCGCCAGCGTATTGGTCACGTAGGGGAGAAAATAAACCGTCTGAAATAAATCCCGCAGCGGCTTGATGGCGCTTAAAGCCACGGAAATACCCAGCGCCAGCCCCGTGGATACCGGCACGGTAATGATCACCAGTATAAAGGTATTTTTCAATGCCTGCAAAAAGTACGGGTCGTGCAGAACATAGGAAAAATTGTAGGATCCCACGCCCCAAAAGGTCTGTGACGCCGAGTTATAGCCCTCCTCAAAGGAGTAAATAAATACATCAATCAGGGGATAAATCAAAAAGGCCCCTAGAAACACGATCACCGGCAAAAGATACAGCCAGCTCTTTAAATTATTTTTTTTCATCATTATCACCCGTTATCCAAGCTCAAAACGGATCCGCTCTTCCGTTTCTTTATGAAATAAAAATACCTTCCGCGGCTTTATAGCAAATGCCACCGTCTTTGCATGTTCCTCCGGCGGATTCTCAGCATCGATAATGGAGCGGATAACCACATTTTGTGAATTTTCGTGGGTGGAGACCACGCTCACATCCCTGCCCATGACCTCCAGATGGCTCAGATGGCAGTGGAGCGGGCCATCCTCCTGTAAAATAAAGCCTTCCGGTCGGATACCCACAAAAACGGGCTGGTCAGGAACAGCACACACGTCCAAAACCGCCTCGCCGCCGATATACAGCCGCCGGCCGCGGACCTCACCGTCAAAAACATTGATCGGCGGCGTTCCGAGAAACCTGGCGACAAAAAGATTTACCGGGTCGTCATAAACCGCCTGGGGCCTGCCGATCTGCTGCACAACGCCCGCCTTCATCACAACGATGATATCTGAAATGCTCATGGCTTCATCCTGATCGTGGGTGACAAATATCGTAGTGATCTTCGTCTCCCTCTGTATCCGCTTGATCTCCTCCCGGGTCTGAAGTCTCAAACGGGCATCCAGATTGGAAAGGGGCTCGTCCAGCAGCAGCACCCTGGGTGTTTTCACAAGTGCTCTGGCAATGGCCACACGCTGCTGCTGGCCGCCGGAAAGCTCATTGGGCTTGCGCTCCATCAGTTCTTCGATCTGGACCATCCGGGCAGCCGCGTAAACCTTTTCCTTCATCTTTTCCTTAGAAAGCTTATCTGCCCCTTTCAGATTTTCCAGCGGAAAACGGATATTTTCCTCCACGGTCAGGTGGGGATAAAGGGCATAATTTTGAAATACAAGACCGACACCTCTGTTTTCCGGAGGTAAGTTCGTGACATCATCCTCACCGAAGAATATCTTTCCGCCAGTGGGCTTTTGCAGACCGCAGATCAGATTCAGTGTCGTACTTTTCCCACAGCCGGAGGGGCCCAGCAGGCCTACCAGAGCGCCGTCCGGGATTTCAAAATTAAAGTCGTTCACAGCCACGACTTCCCCCCGCGCCTTTTTATTCCGGGCGGGAAATTTCTTTGTTAGATTTTGAAATACTATTTTCATCATAAGCCTCCAATTTAAGCTTCTTTTTTACTATGAGCACCGGGTGCTCCATCCGGCCAGAGGCGCGCCTGTAAAGCCAGACGCAGGGCCGTATGCAAAGCTGTACCAACGGCTGTACGTTAGCCGATGGCTGCCTCTTAACCCGACAGGCAAGTCAATACTTTAATACACTATCATAAGTATATCCGGCATTTCTGCTAAAGTCAATCTCAGTAAAATTTAAATAGCCAAAAAACATCCGCCAAACCATGGACGAACGCTTAATAAGCGTCATCCATCCTGGTTTACGGATGTTTTAACAAAGCATGCCGAACAATATGTTAACCAGACACACCCCTCGTGATGAGCCGCTCCAGCGCATCTTCAAACCGGTCGTCATCCTGCGTTGTCCGCTTCGCCGGTCCTTTTAAATGATGCTTTGACTTTGACCGGCGGGCTTTCCCTGAAAGATGGCGCTCCATAAGCATCTGGTCGATGTTGTCATTGGTATACCACCTGCCGCTCTGATGTATGCCATAGGCGCCCTTTCCCAATATCATAGCCGCGACACCGTAATCCTGGGTCACGACAATATCTCCTTTTTGGCACTGGTTTAACAGTGCAAAATCCACCGCGTCCGCTCCAGCCCCAATCACCTTGACCTCACTGTATTCCGAACGCAGAACGTGGTTCGTATCACATAAGAGAAGGACCGGGATTTTATGGCGGGCGGCAACGCGCTCCACGATGCGGGTCACCGGGCAGGCGTCGGCATCTACTAATATTTTCATACGCTTCACCTTAATCTAAAGAGGATAACGTTTCGACGTTATCCCCTTGTTGTAACAGTTCAGAGAGGCCGAACTGTTCTCTCGTTATCATTTACAGCAGCTTCTTCGCCCACTGCTCTTCCTTAAATCCTACCAACACAAAATCATCACCCAGTATGATCGGACGTTTTACAAGCATCCCGTCAGTAGCCAGTAGTGCGATTTTTTCGTCCTCGGACATTTCCGGCAGCTTATCCTTGAGCTTTTGCTCCTTGTAAAGCTTTCCGCTTGTATTAAAAAATTTCTGCAGCGGCAGCCCGCTTTTAGGATACCACGCTGCCAGCTCCTCCGCCCTGGGATTATTTTCCACAATATGGCGGTCCAAAAATTCCACCTTATGCTCTGTAAGCCACTTCTTAGCACGTATACATGTGCTGCATTTTGGGTATTCAATGAATGTTATCATAAGATTCTCCTTTTAAATAATTATATGATTTTTGCAGACGCGGCGGAAGCTCACACGCTTTGCTGGCCTGCTCATAAAAACTGAGCCACATCGCATTATTATCTGTACACTCAATAAAATCCAGAACCGTGACAAAAGCGTCTGTGCGTTCACATTGCAACACTTTACAATAAAAATCAATTTCAGTCTCCAATGAGCCCAGCGCCTGCCCCAGCCAGAGTGCGATATCACACAGGTATTCAATCTGACTGCTGATTTTATAAGAACGATTTTTCTTGCTTTTCGCTGGTATTCCTATCTCTGACACCAGTTCATGGGTACACTTTAACGCCAGCTCCAATGCCTCCTTACTGCGGAGCGCATCCACAAAAACCGCAAGCAGCTGAATACGCCATACCTCCGGGTCTATCCCGCAGGAAGTTACTGTACTCAGCATTTCTTTGATATTACTTTGTGTATACCCGGAGGAAAACACTCTTTCCAGCACCATATTGTACAGGTATAGCTGAGATATTCCTACGGAATTAAAAGGATTTTCCGTAGAAAACAAATAGTAGCTGCAGGCGTAGGAAAGCACATTAAACAGCTTTTTCAATAACTGGCCGGAAGCTGCGTAATCCTCATCATCCGGTTTTATCCCCTCCAGCTCCTTAATATATCTTTTCACAATAAAACGCCATTTGGGCCGTTCCTTTTTTGAGATCACACGATTGGGAGCAAAATAATTTTGTGCATAGGCATTTTCCAGAAACGTATCGATCTCACTCTTTAATACCGTAATATCCACCGGCGCGTCCACCGGTTTCGATGGCTTCTTTGCAATAGTACCCTGATTTGCCGCCATGTCCGTCAGCAACGGATCAATGTCGTTTTCCTTCTTCTGCCGGGGTATCTGCTTATACAACTCCACACACATTTTTTCCAATGTCAGCTTATCCACAGATTTCAGCAGATTTCTCAATTCCTGTACTTTCATAATATCTACGTTCCTTTGATTATTTTTTATCAATACCAGTCCTCATCATAAACTGGATATTGTTCCGGTGCTTTCCCTTTTGCTTCTATAATTTCTCCATTCAGAGTCCGCTCCGGTATGATCTTATCTACATAAAGCTCAAATAACCATTCATCACCAAAATCAAATAAATAATGAAAAATAACGCCTTCAACTAAACCCAGTTCATTCAGTGTAACTTCACTTGTGCTGCGCGTATGCTCATTACAATCAGGACAATAATATTTTTCCGTATAAGGATCATTACCGGTCTCAAAATAATATAAGTGGTCGTCGTCAAATCCAACAGCACTCTGTATCAGGTTATGAAGTGACTCCAATGTATCCCCGCCGTCAATGCGCAGCTTCCGCATGCAGCGTCCATGATTCAGCTTTAAAATATAACTTCCGCTATATTGAACCGCTTCCGTTTTAAAAAAATCCATCAACATATCTGGAGATGATTTCAGACAGGATTTAAAATCATTAAGATATCTGCAAACATCTGTATTATTACCGTTATCTATCCAAAAATCCAACTGTCCTTTCAATAAACGATTCCGGGCAATAAATATACCACATTCTTCTGCATAAAGCCGATCCACATAGCTTCTTCCATCTTCATTCACCGCCCATTTAATCCATATTATATCAAATAGCTGGAATATACGTAAATATGCCTGATAATAAGCCTCATCGCCCCATCCATTTTCGTCTTTATCAATTTCCTCGCCAACCTTTAAGCCTTTGTTATTATTTATAAATCCCGCTAAAAAGTATTGGCTTATCCTGTATTTTTCTCTGACAGGCAGATACTCCCCCACAGCAGCAGCCAGCAAAAGACCATAGCAATCCGCAGCACTAAGCTGTAAAAACTTTAGTTTTCTTTTCTGAGCCCGCAGTACAAAATTTTTGCCATCCCTGCAAACACAGTACAGCCCCATCCTTATACAAACATAATAGAAAAAATCGATTTCAGCATAATTTGCCTGCATCCGCCCCGGCTTTTCCAGCAGCTCAGGCACGCATTTAAGTCTCTGATTCAAAATAAAACAATCGTTTTTTCCTAATTTATGAGATTTAGGAGACAGCTTTGTCTGTTCATTGTCCAGGTAATCCGTAAAAACTATAAAATCTTCCATGATCCGCTGTCCTGCAGCCTCAAAACAATCGATGTTCATATTATACCCCCGCTTTATCTTTTGTACATTCCTATCCTATTGTACCAGACAAACGCACTTTTGAAAACTCCCGCTGCATACAATTTATTTTAAGCCTTTAACAAAAATATATTCTCCATACCACAGCGCTCCACCCGCTCCCGTATGGCCCGTGTATCTGTGGTATACAGCCCTCTCTCTTTCATCTGTTCAAAGAGCACAGACCCGGAAAATGTGTATTTTTTCCCAAGCCCTTCCTCCGTTTCCATCTGCAATCTTACCCAGGCGATGGCAAAGCCCACGGCGGTTTCTTCCGGCAGCACCAACGGCTTTTGCCCCATGGCATAGCGGACGGCATTACAGCCGGCCAGGGTGCCGGTGGCCAGAGCTTCCGTATGACCGACAAATATTCCGGCCTTCTCCCCCGCGCAGAAAACATTGGCCAGGCCATCCACCTTCAGGCCGTTATCCCGGTGCACCATGGCGGTCAGACGGATGGAATTGCCACGGCCGCCGGCATAAGGGTCCTCATAACGGACATTTTCGAAGCCCGGCACCTTTCTCAGCTTCTGCAATGGGAAATAGGGCGTCATCAGCTTTGCATGACCGGTATCCAAAAGAATGATATTTCCGGCATACTCCGGCAGGGCATACTGCTGGCAGGCCTTCATATCCAGATGGTTTTCTGTCAATCCGTCCGGAACCTTTACCACAGCCACACCCTTTTCATCCAGTTCCCTGCGGATATCCTCCGACAGGGATTCCTTCATCAGCTTGCAGGAGCCGCTCATGGCACCGTAGAGCATGACAGAGTCCGCAGCGTTTTCCTCACGGCTGCTTTGCACTTTTCCCCCGTCCGCTGTGACAGTCTGTTGTACCGCAGCGTCTGTCTGATGTTGTACCGCAGCGTCTGTCTGAGGCCTTCGGGCGGCAAATTCACGGATTCCGCAAAGGGCCGACAGACTGACCCGGCCCCCAAAGGACGGGCACCGCAGAGCACACATGGCACAGCCATTACCGTATTTGCTGCACATGGCTGCAGGACCTGCCGTGCCGGTGGCATCCACGAAAACATCGGCCTCGTAAATATTGCCGGATGTATCCTTCACGGATTTTAATACTTTTTCGGCGCCGTCACGCTGTATCGGTAAAAGCTCCACCGAGGAAACGCGGGCCATCCAGCGCAGATTGACACCGGCGTCCTCCAGATAACGCTGCACTGCCGCCGGAACCTTTGCCACATCAAAAAGACTGGCGTGGGCGTGCCCTGGAAAACTGATATTTTTATGACGGCAGTTTCTGTCGATCAATGTAAATAGCTGGCCGCCGCCCATGGCGATCATCTCCTCCGCCGCCGTATATCTTCCGTTATTGCGCATGATCCCGCCGACAACCCCGGTGCCGCACAGCACGTCCGTCCGCTCCAGCAGTGTCACCGATGCGCCCATATACGCCGCTTCCAGCGCGGCCGCGCAGCCGGCAAAGCCTCCGCCAACGACAACTACCTTTACCATAACATTCCCCTCCTGTTTTTTACAAAATCCTATTTACATTTTATTTGAAACAGTTATATAATATGTTGATTAATTATTTTGGCGGGGTATACTTATTGTAAAGTCCGGCATCATCGGAACTGTTCCTGCCTATTTGAAAAGGAAGTGATTTTTTGAAATACTTATTTCAATTTACGATTATCGGCGTTATTACCGCCATTGGCGAATTATTAAATCTGCTGCTCCCACTGCCTGTTCCTGCCAGTATTTACGGACTGGTCCTGCTTTTTGTTTTGCTGTGCACAAAAATTATCCGCCTGGATCAGGTGGAGCATGCCGCCGATTTTTTTCTGACGATCATGCCGATTTTGTTCGTGCCGGCCACAGTGAAGCTCATGGGCTACTGGGATGTGCTCAAGGACAATGTTGTCGGCCTGATCATCTCCTGCGTCGTCTCCACAGTGCTGGTCATGGGTGTCACCGGCAGCATTGCCCAGTTCATAATGAAAAAGTCCGGGGCCAGGAACGTGACGAAAGCGGCCGGGGGCAGTGACATTCCTATTGATGATAAAAACACTAAGGATGGGGGCAGCAAACATGAATGAGCTTTTACAGACATCCTCGTATTTCGGCCTTGCACTGACGCTACTTATGTACTGGGTCGCTTACAGAATCAACCGAAAAACTAAAATTGCGATCCTCAATCCGATCCTTCTGGCCAGCGCATTGATCATCCTTATTTTACTTGCTTGTGATATCAAATATGAAACCTATGAAGCCGGCGCCAGTTTCATCGGAAAGCTGCTCACACCGGCCACGGTCTGCTATGCCGTGCCGCTCTACCGTCAGATCGAGGTTTTGAAAAAAAATGTTATGGCGATCGTTATCAGTGTCCTTTGCGGGAGCTTTTCTGCGGTAGCTTTCGTCTTTGGTTTTTCAAAGCTTTTTGGCTTTAGCGCTCAGTTTTACCACTCCCTGCTTCCCAAGTCGGTGACAACCGCCATCGGGATCGGCGTCAGCGAGGAATTGGGCGGGCTCACCGCCATAACCATTGCCGCGATTATGATTACCGGCTTATTTGGCGGTGCGGCGGCGGTGGCGATCTGCCGTCTGTTCCATATTACTGACCCTGTGGCCAAGGGCCTGGCTATCGGAACCTCCGCCCATGCCGTAGGTACTTCCAAAGCCATAGAAATCGGTGAGGTGGAAGGCGCTATGAGCGGGCTGGCCATCGTTATCGCAGGGCTGGCCACGGTATTATGGTCCTCTCTGGCCGCGGGCTGGATGTAAGCCTGACGGCAATGACCGATCCGGCCGCTGGGTGGATGAAATCCCGGCGGTAATGACCAATTTGGCCGCGGGCTGGATGTAAAGCCCTTGTATTTTTTTCACTCTTTTTGTACTTTTTATGCAGGTTATACCGGCAGGCGTTGCGGCATCTGCCGGTTTATGTTAGTATAAAAGTGTCGATTTGCGCCAGAGCATATTTGAAAAATATTTAAATTTCTGACGCAGATCCGTAACAGTTTCGGGAAACCGGGCTGCTACACAGATTTTACGGATTCGGCAACCATTTAAAAGATTATCATTGACGTTTCACAGGATAAAAATCCTGCCGTGGATCGTCCGATGATGGGGAAGCAGGTGGGAATCCTGCACAATACCCGTTGCTGTATTGGAGTAGCGGTATTCCATGATGTCACTGCGGACAGTTATGCATCCAGGCGTTACGGCCTGTGCCGCCGGAATTAATCCGGCCAGCTCTGATGCATCCGTGCCGTGGGAAGGCGGGATACCGTGTTTGATGCCTGAGTCAGAATATCCACTTTTAAAGGAATCCGGAAGGTTACGGGATTATGACCGGGTGTGGGCCGCAAATCATCTCTTTTTGTGGAACGCCTGGGCAAAATCAAGCATTTCATTAAAGAGAGAGGAGAAAAAATGACTAAAAAACAAAAGATCCTATTCAAGGCGTCCATCGCCTTCGCACTATGCTTTGCCATAGTGCCCGCCGCCAATGCCATGCACATTATGGAGGGCTACCTGCCTCCGGCTTACTGTGTGGCCTGGGGCGTTATCTGTCTGCCGTTTCTTGTGGCGGGCTTTATATCCCTGAAAAACAATTTCAAGAAAAACAGAAAAGCCATCACACTTATCGCCATGGCGGGAGCCTTTATTTTCGTGATTTCATCACTGAAAATACCATCACTGACCGGAAGCTGCTCCCATATGACCGGTACCGGTCTGGGCGCGATCCTGTTTGGGCCGGCGGCCGTCAGTGTCCTGGGGCTGATCGTTCTTATTTTCCAGGCTATTTTGCTGGCTCACGGCGGCCTGACCACACTGGGCGCCAATACGTTTTCCATGGCCATTGCCGGACCGCTCGTATCCTTTGGTCTGTATAAGCTGTGCCAGAAGCTGAAGGTGAACCGGAAAGTGGCCATTTTCCTGGCTGCATTTTTAGGCGACCTGTTTACATATTGCGTGACCAGTATCCAACTGGCGCTGGCATATCCGTCCGAATCCGGCGGCGTGGCCGCCTCTGCGGTAAAGTTTCTGGGCGTTTTTGCGCCAACACAGCTTCCCCTGGCCATTATCGAGGGTATTCTTACGGTGGTCATCATCATCGGTCTGGAATCCTATGCCAAACCGGAGTTAAAAGCGATCGGATTTTTAAAGGAGGCCAAATAAATGACTAAAAATACAAAGCTTGTCATCGGACTATTGATTCTTGTGGCCATCATTGCCGTAATCCCTCTGTTTTTACGAAAGGACGCTGAATTTGGGGGCTCCGACGATGCGGGAAGTGTTATGATCGAGGAGATCCAGGGTGAATATGAACCATGGTTTACCCCGATCCTTGAAAATTTCCTGGGCGGCGAGCTCCCCGGTGAAGTGGAAAGCCTTATTTTCTGTATACAGACCGGTATCGGCGTAGGTGTTATCGCATTTATTATGGGGAGGTTCGTTGAACGGAAAAAGTGGCAGAAAAAGACCGGAACTGTGGAATAACATAACATTTATAGAAAAGGACTGGTATGCAAAATGATCACGATCGATAAGCTTTGCTATGGCTCAAAGCTGAGATATGTCAATGCCTGTGAAAAGTTCATATTTGCCACCCTGACATTGCTGCTGTGTATCATCAGCCGATCGGTCATCGTGGCGGCAGTTGTTTTGCCGGTCAATGGGATTCTTACTGTTAAAAAAGGAGGAATCCCTCTTTTTCGTTATATAAGGCTTTTGCTCATCCCTATGGCCTTTATACTTTTAAGCACACTTACGATCATTGTAAATATTTCCACAGTGCCTTTGGATGCCTACGCCCTGCCGTTAGGGTCCTATTTCATCACCGGCAGTGTGGCTTCACTGAAATTCGGAGGCCAGCTCATGCTCACAGCTATGGCCGCTGTGTCCTGCCTGTATTTTCTGTCGCTGAACACGACCATGACTGACATACTCTCCGTCCTGGCGCGCCTTCATCTGCCGAAAATACTCATTGAATTAATGCTGCTGATCTACCGTTTTATATTCGTGCTCATGGACGCCGCCTCGGCCATCACCATTTCCCAGAAATGCCGGCTTGGAAATAAGGATTTAAAAACGTCCATCCAGTCCTTTGGCAAAATGGCCGCGGTGCTGTTTCTTCGCGCCATGAAGCGCTCCAACGCTCTTTTTGACGCCATGGAAGCGCGATGCTACGATGGAACGATCAACATCCTACAGGAAAACCATCCGCCAAAGAAAAAAGAGAGTGCCGCAATCGTTGTATTTGAGTGTGTACTTTTGATGATCCTGATCCTGGAGAAAATTGTGTAACGCCACAGCCTATGCCGGCGAGCGTTATGTCATGCCCCTTCGGGCACGCGCAAAGTTAATGCTTACGCATGGGCGCGCTTCGCACGGTAAGGTATATGTATTAATAGGAGCGAAAGCTATGAATGATGATTTTATTATAGAAGCCCGGAATCTGCACTTTGCCTATGATGACGGAGAAGAACACTCTCTGAAAGGAGTGGATTTAAAAATACGCCGGGGAAAAAAGACGGCTTTTATGGGCGCCAATGGTTCCGGAAAATCCACTTTTTTCTTATGCTGCAATGGTATTTTACGCCCGGCTTTGGGCGAACTCATTTTTAATGGGCAGCCTCTGCGCTATGACCGCAAATCGCTGCTGGAGCTGCGCCGCCGGGTGGGCATTGTGTTCCAGGACCCGGACAATCAGCTTTTTTGCGCCAGTGTCTATCAGGAAATTTCCTTTGGTATCCTGAATCTGGGTATTCCCGAGGATGAGGCCCGCCAGGAGGTGGAACAGGTTATCGAATACCTGGATATCACACCCTTCCGGCAGCGCCCTGCCCAATCGCTCAGCGGCGGTCAGAAAAAACAGGTCAGTATCGCCGATATTCTTGTGATGAAGCCGGATGTCATCATCCTGGACGAACCGGCGGCAGCACTGGACCCAAGACATACGAAGATGGTCAATGCCATTGTGGACCGGCTGGCAGACAATGGCATTACGATATTGATGGCGACGCATGACATTGATTACGCACTGCAGTGGGCCGATGAGATCGTACTGATGCACGAAGGCCGCGTCCTGGCCCAGGGAGATGCCCTGACTATCTGTGAAAACGAAGCGCTGCTGGCAAAAACAAATCTGGAGGTTCCCGGAATACTCCAGCTCTATCAACGGCTGTGCAAAAAAAATATCTTACGAAAAGAGGGAACACCGCCCAGAAATCTGAGAGAACTGGAAACCCTGATCGAGAACATATAGCCGTAGGCGCTGCCTTATCGTAGAAGTTTCGATCCCCTCAGATTTAAGCGCCCCTACGTCCGGGTGGCAATCACGGAGCGGATTTTACCGGGGCTGGAGCCTCAGTTTAACGGCACGGCCTGTGCGCCTTTGGAAAATGCTTACGCAGGGCTTTAGCGAAACTTGGATTAAAAAGGCAAGAATTCCGGGCCAGTTTTCGTGTTTTCAAAGCCGAAAACTGAGGCCCAAACGAGCGAATGTCATCAAAGAGATTCGGGAGTATTGGGCCGGTGCCCGGAATTCTTGCCATTTTAATCCTAGTTGAACTTAAGCCCGAAGATGGTATTTTCCAAAGGCGCACAGGCAGTGCCGTTAAACTGAGGCTCCAGCCCCGGTAAAATCCGCTCCGTGATTGCCGTCCGGACGTAGGGGCGCTTAAATCTGAGGGGAACGGAACTTCCACCAGCATGGCAGCTCCGTTTTTATCCTGCGAAAAAAGTTTCCATTGAATTTACCCAGATGTGGGCGCTGGTTCCCTCCCCAAGCCCGATGCCGTGTCCGCCAGTGGGATAGATTTCAAGGCGGTAATCCGCGGTTTTATTTTTAAGACTGTCCGCCATCTTGCGCGCATTGCCCACAGATACCGTGGCATCATCCTCACAGGCCCATATAAAGGTTTTTGGATAATCCTTGGAGGTGAGCATTTCCGCCGATAAGGTTTTTTTCTGTTCAGCGGATACATTTTCCCCAAGGTGGTTTTTCATACTATCCTCGTGATAATCCTCCATGAAACTGATGACCGGGTAGCACAGACAGATTTTATCCGGCCGGGCGGAAATCGAATCATACCTGTGCGTGATATCCTCAATATGATCGTAAAGCGCGCCCACGCAGGCGCAGAGGTGCCCGCCGGCGGAAAAGCCCATGATCATTACATTGGTGGGGTCTACCCCCAGCTTTTCATAATTGGCACGGACAAAACGAATGGCGCGGACCAGATCCTGCTCCCCCTTTGGGTAGAGATCCGGAAATACCCGGTAGTTGAGCAGAAATACCTGATAGCCCCGTCGGTTCAGCTCCTGGGCTACGGGGATCCCCTCGTTATGACAGGCCACGCGGTTATAAGCGCCTCCCGGGCACAGGATCACACAGGGGGCGCTTTTTTTATCCTTGAGAAGAAATGGGATCAGCACCACATTTTCCGCGCTGGCAGCTTCCTCCTCCGGCAGATCCTTCCATATGGAGATGGATGTCATCTCCCCGGCCTCCCGGCGGGCAATGAGAAAGTTGGCGCACCGGAGCAGACCTTCGGCAGGAAATGGACGGCCCCAGGGTGTTTTTACAAGCTTGATCATGTTTTTCAGCTTCATTTTCCGAAAGAATGGCTTTATATTTTCATAGTAAAGAGGACTGAACAGATAATTGAGCTTTTTGTTTACGCGATCATTGTTCAGGATTTCCTCCAGGCTGCTGTTCATTGTAAATTCCATTGGTTTTTTATCTCCATTTTTTACGTATATTTATTCCATTCTATTTGATTTTTAACACGGTTTCAACCCTTTTATTTAACTTTATTTTTGAATACTATGTATAAGTTCATTTTAAGCGGGCATAATACTACTATTCCGATGGACTGGCACGCAAACCGGTCTGACGGAATCATTGGATTCCCCCTCCAATTCATTCAAAAAGTACCAAAACGAAAGAAAAATTTTGAGTACTTATCCTCCCCTTGATTTTGCGGGAAGTCTTTACGAAGGCTTCCCGCATTATTTATTTCCGCACTTTGCAACGTACAACCCGGTTTTGCTTCACTCCACCCGGCTCCGCTTCGCTGCGCCGGTTCGCGGCAGTCGCCATAAATGAGCGCAAAAAAACCGGAAACCAATCATTTGATCCGTCTCCGGTTCTCTGTTAAAATACATTCCTCTCACAGCACAGTAGCGATCAGCGCCGGTAACAAAAATATCACTCCCGCAATGATATCCGAAAACAGTCGCACCACCGTCCGCTCCTCACTCTCCAGCTCACTAAAGGCAATGATCTTTTCATCGGCAAAATCTACAATATCTCTGGTTCCGCGCCGCTTTGGCTTCTTTTTAGGACCGCCCAGCAGATGCGGAAGATGGATACCGTCAAGGCTTAAATATTGAAACCATGACAGCAGAATAAAAATAATACCGATGACAAAAAAGGCGTCCTCTATAATTGAAAAGGCTTCCGAACGATTGATCCACCGCTTCCACAGCAGAGCAATGACAAAAGCGATGGCGCATTTAGCCACACATTGATAGATCAGGGGCCGCACCATATAAGCGTGGAACGCATCCCTAAATTTATTTTTCATACCGCAGTCCTTTCTGTAAAAATTCCGCACCCGATTCCGGACGATTATTTCGTACACACCCGGTTCCGCTTGGCCCCGCCAGGGCCGCGGCGGTCGCAGACAGCTCGCAGGCGCGCCCTGACGGGCCGGTCAGCACCACGCAACAAGCCAGCCTTCAGGCTGGCTTGTATGCGATGTTACTATTGTAATTCTTTACGATACTGCTCCAGTTCTTTTTGATTGGCGTAAACGAAATGCCCCGGTAATATTTCCTCCCATACAGGAGTATCCGTGGTGTAATCGTGCATAGATGGGTCGTACACGATCAGCTTTTTGTTCTTTTCCTGCTCGGGGTCCGGAATCGGAACGGCCGACAGGAGCGCTTTCGTATACGGATGGAGCGGATGTAAAAACAGCTCCTCAGCCTCTGCCAGCTCGACGATCCTGCCCTTATGGATCACCGCAATACGGTCAGATATAAAACGTACAACGGAAAGATCGTGAGCTATGAACAAATATGTCAATCCTCTGCTGTTTTTAAGACGGTTCAGCAGATTCAGCACCTGGGCACGGATGGATACGTCCAGCGCGGAAATCGGCTCATCAGCCACGATAAATTCCGGCTCCATGATCAATGCTCTGGCGATACCGATACGCTGTCTCTGGCCGCCTGAAAATTCGTGCGGGAAACGTGATGCAAATTCCGGCAGCAGCCCAACCTCGCGCAGAGCTGCCTCCACCTTGCGTTTCCTGTCATTCTCATCTTTATATAAATGATGATTGATCAGCCCCTCAGACACAATATAGTCTACCTTCGCACGCTCATTCAGCGATGCCATAGGGTCCTGAAAAATCATCTGGCATTTCTTAATCACTTCCAGATCTAAATCTTTAGAAATCTTACCGCTGATTTTTCTGCCTTTAAAAAGGATCTCACCCGCTGAAACCGGGTTAATTCTCGTGATCGCACGACCAATCGTCGTCTTACCGGAACCGGATTCACCTACAAGAGAGAAGGTTTCGCCTTTATAAATATCGAAGTTGACATGGTCCACGGCGACAAATTTCCTTCTGCCGCTTCCAAAAGAAATCTGCAAATCTTTGATCTCGATCAGTTTTTCTCTTTCTGGCATGTCCGATTACCCCCTTCCTCTCATTTTTTCACGAAGCTGCCGGATAGATTTTGGCTGCTCGATTTTCGGCGCCCTGGGGTCCAGATACCAGGTTTTTGCCTTATGGGTCTTGGTCACCTCAAAAAACGGCGGCTCTTCCTCAAAATCAATAGCCAGAGCATGACGGTTTCTCGGAGCAAACGCATCCCCCTTAACTTCATTGAAGAGGTTTGGCGGTGTACCGTCGATGGTGGGAAGCTCCTCGCCCTTCACCCCAAGCTGAGGCAGAGCAGATAGCAGCGCCCATGTATACGGATGCCATGCATCGTAGAAAATCTCATCAACCATACCATACTCTACGATCTGTCCGGCATACATAACGGCCACACGGTCAGCCACATTGGCCACAACACCAAGGTCATGGGTAATATAGATCACGGTCATCTTCAAGTCTCTCTGAAGTTCACGAATCAGATTCAGAATCTGAGCCTGAATAGTCACATCCAGAGCCGTGGTCGGTTCGTCACATATAAGTATTTGCGGATGGCACGCCACGGCAATAGCGATGACCACACGCTGGCGCATACCACCGGAAAACTCGTGAGGATACTGATTAAAACGCTTTTCGGGTTCAGGAATACCTACCCGCTCCAGCATTTCAAGTGCTTTAGCCTTAGCTGCAGCCCCTTTGATCCCCTGATTCAGTTCAATACTTTCCTGAATCTGTTTGCCAATCTTTTTTAACGGGTTTAAGGAAGTCATGGGGTCCTGCATCACCATGGAAATCTTCTTTCCACGGATGGTCATCCATTCCTTCTCAGTTTTATATTTCGATATATCCACGCCCTCATACATAATGGAGCCGCCGGTAACACCGCCATTGGCATCCAGCATTCCTATAAATGATTTGGTGAATACAGATTTACCTGAACCGGACTCGCCCACGATCGCCATCGTCTCGCCTTCATACAGATCCAGGGAACAGCGGCGGATAGCGGTCAGCATCCTTCCACGCAGACTGAACTGGATTTCCACGTCTTTAGCAGATAGTATCGGTTCTTTTGCCATAACTGGTTCCTCCATTTCTTATACGTGATTTCTCGGGTCTGCGGCATCGGAAAATGCATTGCCGACCAGGTAGAATGTGATAGTTATCAGTGACACAATAACTGCCGGGAAAATAAGCAGGTACGGGTATTCAAGAAAATAATTCCGGGCATTCCGAAGAAGGATTCCCAGAGACGGCGTCGTTATATCCAGACCCAGACCAAGATAGGATAACGTAGATTCCAAAGCTATGGTATAAGGGATGGACAACGCAAGCCTAAGTATAATAACGCTGACCAGATAAGGAAAAATATTTTTCACAAGTATACGCCATACGGGCGTACCCAGACATCTGGACGCCAGATTGTATTCCCTGTCGCGGTACATCAAAACAAGATTGCGGACATTACGGGCCATCGGAAGCCATCCGAAAGCGATCATTGCCGCAGCCATAATTGCAAATCCCTGACCTACGACCAGAGCGATCAGAGTCATATAAATGATCATGGGAATGTTATTCATAACATTATAAATTTCAGTAATAATACGGTCCAGGGAGCGTACATACCCCCAAAGGCAGCCGATCGTCACACCGATCACACACTCGCCAAGCGCTACAAGAAGCGCCAGCTTGATGGACGTCTGAGCGGCATACCATACCTGACTCCAGTAATCACGGCCAAGATTGTCCGTGCCAAACCAAAATTCACTGTTTGGCGAAACAAATGCCAGAGAACTGTCTGTCAGCAAGGTTGAATAATTATATTTGCCGATAATCTGAGCAACAAAAGTAAAAATTACCAGTACAAAAAATATGACTGCCATGACAACAGCAGATTTTTTCTTTAAAAAGTTTTTAAATACGGATCTCCAATAGGAATAATTGGAATATCCGGTACGTTCGGCTTCATCGGAGGAATACTCCACAAACCGAAAGCGTTTATCATTCGTGTTTTGCATCATCGCGTTCCTCCTTTAGTCACCAGTTTTATTCTCGGGTCTACGATCATCATCAATACGTCGCCGAGAAATACGCCCAGAATACCCAGAGATGCATAAATGATCGCCAATGTCTGAACAACACTGGTATCATAACGTACGATCGAATCAGTCAGCAGCGGCCCCATACCTGGCACGGAGAAAAATCGTTCCACCAGCAGCGAACCACCGATCGTCAGAAGAAAGTTGGCCGGAATATACTGCACCAACGGTACGAATGCATTTTTAAATACATGCTTAACCATGATCGCTCTGGAGGATACACCCTTGATCCTGGCCAGCTTAATATAGTCTTTATTTAATTCATCAACCATATAACGTCTTGTCCACAGTGCATAGGATGCAATGGATGCCAGTGACAGGCAGACTATGGGAAGTATACTCGATTTCCACACAAATCGTGTAGAATATAAAGATGGCAGCCCCAAAACCTTTGAGCCAAACACCAGTACTAGAGAATAGGACACAAGACTTGGAACGGCGTTGACGAAAATCGTATAGGCAGTTCCCACATGATCCAGGAACTTGTCCTTATGGCGTGTCTGCATAATACCGACAAGAACTCCCAACACAAGGGATATACCCAGGGATATGACCCCCAGCCTCATCGATACCGTAAATTTAGAACCAATAACCTTAATAACATCTACTCCACTTTGAATTCTCCGCGACTCACCAAAGTCGAAACGGACAATTTGCCCATAAAAGCGGAAAAGCTGTGTCGGCACTGGGTCCAGAAGTCCGGCTGCCAGCAACTGCTCGTTTTTCTGCTCCTCGGTCAGCTTCATCAACTGCTCTTCTGTAAAATAATAATCGGTTGGCAGCATCCGCATCAGCAAAAAGACGATGGTTGCTACAACCAGGACTGTTACAATAGATTGTAACAGTCGCTTGATTGTATACTTAATCATAATTAATAACCGGCAGCCTTAGCAAGTTCTTCGTACTGTTCTGTGGTATAGGCGTCCACAGATGACTCCCAGTTCTTGTAGGTATAATTCTGAATACCATAAAGAGCATTGGACTTCGTATAATCGTTGATCTTTGTCAACTGCCAGGATACCTCGTACTGTACCGGGATGGCCAGTGCATGGTCGAGCATAAAGGCTTCAGCCTTGGCATAAGCCTCATAACGGGCATCCAGATTATCCGTAATCGCATTGGCCGCATTTACCAGCTCTGTAAATTCCTTATATGTATCGATCAGAGTAGTATCTGTGGCGTCATTGATATTGGAATAGTTCTTGGAATAGTAAGCACTGTCCTCACCATAAGTTTCCTGTCCAAGGAAGTTCTGGATATCACCGTAGTCAGCACCCCAGCCATTAATAACGATGGAATGAAGTCTCGGCTGAACGATTTCTTTGAGCTGACTGGAAACATAGGTATCGATAACAAGTTTCACAAAATCATCGCCAAGGCACTCAGAGAAAATCTGCTGTAAAACAGTGGCTGTATCCAAAGCATTCTGGCTACCGGCAATAATAGAATAATGAACCTCAATGGGGAAGGTTACCCCTGCGGCTGCAAGCTCTTCCATAGCCGTTTCCTTGTACTGTGTGGCGAGATCTGTATTAAGTCTGTGGTAATTGCCATCTTCACCCTTTGTTACATCCTTAAGCTGGCTCTTAACTAAATCTGTATAGTCTGTGCCATCGGATAAATATGCGAGACCCTTCATTGTATAAGCCAGATTCTCACAGTGCTCCGGATAAATAAAATTCGTCCGGGCCCAGTATTTATTTAAATCAAGTCCGTAGTATAATGCAAGACGGAAGTTTTCGTTAGCAACTGCGGTATTCCAGTTTTTATCCTCTGTACCATCTTCATTGAGACGGTTATAGTTTAAGTGCATCTGATAGGAATATTTTCTTGGAAGCTTTTCTACCAGATTATCATGGAACTTGTGATTCTCATCATCATAAATCTGTCTGAGAGTTGCCTCACCAAGATCTGTATGATCGATTTCACCGTTTTCAAATAACTGATAAGCCATCGTGGTATCATCAACGATCTTGATGGTTACAGTGTTAAATAATGTACAGTTTGTATCCCAGTATGCCGGGTTTCTTGTAAGCACCTTGGAATTTCCCTGAACAAATTCTGTGATGGTGTAAGGTCCGTTATACCAGAGTGTTTCATTATTCACAGACTTCATGTTTTCTACGCCGATCTCATCAATATATGCCTGGGAGATCGGGTACAAAGAAGCAGAGGTTGCCACTGTATCAAAGTACGGGCATTCATATAAACACGTATATTCCAGTGTATAGTCATCAACGGCTTTAATGCCGACCATCTCAAGGAATTTGGTGGTATCAAGAGCCAGTCCTTCTTCAGGAGAAAGCTCCTTCGTATAATTATAATATTCTTCAGCACCCTCAATCGTTCCAAATGGCATGGACGTATTGTTGGACTCATTTTTGTGGAAGTTTAATACCCACTCTAAAGCGGTCACCCAGTCCTGAGCGGTACAGTCAGCTTTGTAGTTACCATTCACATCAACCCAGGTCACGCCCTGTCTGATCTTAAAGGTCCAGGTCTTACCATTATCTTCTGTTCCCCAGGATTCTGCAACCTCAGGGATCAGCTTACCACTCACATCGGTAGCTACAAGACCTGAAATAGCATTCGTCAGAACATTATGGTCAGCGGCCAATTCTGTTTTAAGATAGAAGAAATTCTCCATCTCACGGTTGGATACTTCAAAAGTATAGAAATCCTCAATTGCTCCCGTAGAAACGCTGCCTTCCGGCGCCTTTTCTCCGGTTCCTCCATTATCGGTGCCAGTTGTATCATTCGCACCAGTGGTTTCTTTTTGGGCTCCCTTAGTGTCACCGGTGGAACCACCGCTGCCGCATGCACTTAACGCAAGTGCTGCCACTAAGATCAGAGCCAATAATTTTGACACTTTCTTTTTCATTAAATAACCTCCTTTTTATGATGTACGAAAAATGGCAAAGAAGCAGTTCCTGGGCAGACTTCTTTACCACTGCTACCATTTTACTATTTGGGGGGGGCGCTTGTCAAGAGCTTATTCGCCAAATTCACAATAAATAACAAATTAACTTCACATATATTTGGTATATATGTTAAAATATACATATTCAGTTAAAATCTGTACACACGCTTTACTGAAAATCTACACAAATAAGAGGATGGTATCTATGAAAATAGTCGGAATAATAGAACAATTTAATAAAATGTATAAACAACAGCACAGATTTGTTGAAGATGTCCGCCGTGAATCCAAAGCTGATTTTATCATTGCTGTTATGAGCGGCGACTATCTCCAACAGGGCATACCTGCCAGCCAGGATAAATTTACCCGCGCCCGCAGCGCCGTCCGTGCCGGCGTGGACCTGGTCCTTGAGCTGCCGGTGTGCTGCGCCCTCCAAAGCCCCGATACCTACGCCTATGCCGCCGCAGCCCTGCTGGACCGGCTTCACTGCGTGGACGAGCTGTATATCGCCTGTGATACAGACCAGCCGGAGCTTTTGCCGACCATCGCCCGTCTCATGTTCATGGAAACCATAGAATACCAGAAGGAGATCCAGACCTACCGCCACCAGGGTCTGACCTTCTACGAGGCCCAGGCCAAAGCCGCCGGAAAAAAACTTCCCGGCGCCCAGGACATCCTGAAATCACCGGTCAACCTGTTTGCCGCCGAATACGCCCGCGCCCTGAAACGGCTCTACTCCACCATACGCCCCTGCTTTATCCCCGCCGCCCCAGCATACATAGCCCCCGCTGCCCAAACCTTCCCAGCCAGCCCCTACTATACCCAGCTTCTCAAAAACGTACTTCATCAAACCCCGGACCATCTGGACGACATCAGCGGCGGCACCGCCACGCTCACCGACCGTATACTTACGCAGCGCCACAACATCACCACCTTCACCGACTTTGCCGAACAGCTAGCCACTCCAACCCGTTCCCCCGCCAACATCCGCCGCTACCTGTTCAACCTCATCTTCAACATCCGCAAAGCCGACATCGCCCTGTGCCGCCTCTACGGCTTCGCCCTCTACGCCGCCCCCCTGGCCCACAGCGAAAACGCCGCCCCCCTAAAAAAGCACCTCCAAACCACCGCCTGGCTCCCCATCCTCCAGGCTCCCGCCACCCCAGACAGCACCAACATTACCGCCAACACAAACAGCTCCAGCAGAGCAAACCGCACAGGCATCACAAACAGCCCCATAACCGCGCCCGCCCCCCTTGACGACGCCAGACAACTCCTGCAAACCCTGGACCACCGAGCCCACCAGCTCTACCTCCAGTCCACCCATCAACTCTAAAAAACAACATAACAAAAAATTCAACGCCACAGTCCAAAGCCCCAAACCATCCCACTCCAACCGCCATCACACTCCAACCGCCATCCTCTCGCGGAACGTACATGTTTTGGAGACATCGGCGCCCGTAAGTGCCCCGGCCCGCCATCCGGTCTGTGTGCTGCGCGCCCGGCGGTGTGACCAGCGTGAGGCGGGCATACGCAGGAGCGTTAGGGAATCTTACAGAAAAAGCGCCGGACTTCCGGGATGATTTTCGGCATACAAGGCCGAAAATCAAGCTGCAAGCAAGGGAAAATCATAAGATTTTACATTGCATTGCAGCGCGCCCGGAAATCCGGCGCTTTATCTGTTAGAATCCCTTACACTCCGAAGTCAGCCCGCCCCACGCCGGTCACACCACCGGGCGCGCAGCGCACAGACCGGATAGCGGGCCGGGGCACTTACGGGCGCCGATATCTCCAAAACGCGCCAATACAACCTCACGCCTCCCGCAACTTAGCCGCCTTCTGATAATTATCATACGCGATCGCCACAATAAGCAGCACGCCCTTAGCAATATACTGCGCATAAATCGAAAGCCCCATCATCTGCATCCCATTGGAGAGCATCCCGAGAATAAACACACTGAGCACCACATTAAGTACATTCCCGCCGCCCCCGCTAAAGGAGATCCCGCCAAGAACGCAGGCCGTAAAGCAGGTAAACATAGCATCCGTAGCAATCCCCGCGCTGGCGCTGCCGGTCCGCGCCGTCACAACCAAAGCGGCGATCCCCACAAACAGGCCGGAGATCACAAAGGCCAGCACGCGGACGAGCTTCACATTAATACCGGACAGCCGGGCCGCTTCCTCATTGCCGCCCAAACTGTAAATATACCGGCCGAAATACGTTTTCGTCAGCATAACATAGCCCACGATCACACAGACAACCATAATAATCGAGCAAATAGGAATGGGCCCAATATAGCCTTGGCCGATGGACTTAAAGGCCACCGGAAAGTTAAAATACGTCTCCGAATTGGATGATACAAAAGCGATTCCCTGATAGATCGTCATCGTAGCCATGGTCGTTACCATCGGGTGCACCTTTAAAGTCACTGTACAAAAGCCATTGATAAAACCGCAGGCCATACCGGTAAGCAGCCCAAGGAGGATTCCCACCGGCGTGGGCAGCCCGATCTGAGTAAGGATTTTTCCGGCCACGATACTCACCAGACCGATCTGATAGGATACCGACAGGTCGGCGCCGCTGCTGATCATAATCATGGCAATACCGATGGTGGCAATGATCAGATATGAGTTTTGCACAAATATATTGGTCAGGTTGCGCAATGTAAAAAAGTTGGGCGCAGCGATGGAAAAGAATACCCCGACCGCGATAAGAACAATTAAAATATAATATTTTTCGATGATTTTGCGAACTTGCTTCATGGATTCCCCTCCTGGTTTTGTGACATCAGCTCAAGAACCCGGGCCTGTGTAAAATCCTCCCGGGCCAGTTCTCCGGTGAGCCGTCCTTCGGATAAGGTGTAAATCCGGTCAGACATCCCTAAAAGCTCCTCCATATCCGAACTGATCATCAATATGGCCCGCCCCTCGTCGGCCAATTGGGTCATTAAATTATAGATTTCATTTTTAGCTCCCACATCGATGCCCCGGGTCGGCTCATCAAACACAATAACCTGGGAATTGGTCGCCAGTGTTTTGGCCAGCACCACCTTCTGCTGGTTACCGCCGCTTAAATTGCGCACAAGCTGATCGACAAAGGGTGTTTTTATTTTCAAAAGGCCGATATACTTTTCTGTCTCAGCCTTAACTGCTTTTTTACGTACGAAAATATATTTGGAAATGTCCGGCAGATGGGCCAGTGTAACATTCCAGTCCACGCCGAAATTTTGAAGCGCGCCCTGGCGCTTGCGGTCCTCAGGGATCAGACCGATACCGTTTTTTATAGCCTGCTTGGGCGAACGGTTCATAACCCTTCGGCCATTGACCCGGATTTCTCCGGATTTCATGGGATCAGCCCCCACAAGCATCCGGGCCAGCTCGGTCCGCCCGGCCCCCACAAGTCCTGCAAGGCCCACGATCTCCCCGCGGTTGACGTGAAGGGAAATATCTGTATCTCCCATACCGGACACATGGCAAACCTCCAGCAAGGGCTCCGAGGTTATATTTTTACGGGCCGGCCAGGTTTCTTTAAGCTCCCGGCCCACCATGAGATTGATCAGCTCCTGACGGTTTGTCTCCCCTGTCTCCATCGTTTTGACAAAGGTTCCGTCGCGCATGACCGTCACCCGGTCAGCAATCTGGAAAATCTCGTCCAGACGGTGTGATATGTAGATCATCGTCACATTCTTTTTCTTCAAACGGCGGATCAGCTCAAATAAAATATCCACCTCATTGTTTGTCAGAGGTGCTGTGGGCTCGTCCAGTACAAGAATCCGCGCATCCTTGGACAGCGCCTTGGCAATCTCCACAAGCTGCTGTTGTGCTGTGGACAACTGGAATACATATTTTCGGGGATTCAGTTCAACGCCCATTTCCCCGAAGATTTCCCCGCATACCTTATCCAGCACTTTAAAATTCACCATTTTTCCATATTTTCTTCCAAAGCACACATTTTCCGCCACTGTCAGCGTATCGATCAGATTCAGTTCCTGATAAACGACCTCGATCCCGTGATCTCTGGAAATTTTCGGGGTGATCTCCGTATATTCCCTGCCATCCACCGTGATCGTGCCGCCCTCCGGGGTTATGGCCCCGGAAAGGCATTTGATCAGGGTGGATTTGCCCGCGCCATTTTCTCCCACCAGGGCATGGACCTCCCCGGCCTTTAAGTCCAGGGAAAAGTTGTCCAATGCCACAACGCCGGGATAGCGCTTTGTAATATGATCAAGTTTTAAAATCACTTCATTATCCATAACGACTCCTTATCCATAACGGCGTCTTTAAGCTTTATGCCGGCGGGCAGACCCGTATCCGTTCCCTTAATAGCCGTACTCTGTAAGCTGTTCCTTGGTCAGCAGACCCATATCCACAGGCATGACCGGCTCAAGCGTTTCGCCCTGGAGCAGACCGTTGATGATTTCCGCCATAACCTTCACATTATTCTGAATCAGACCGCCATTGACAACAGAGCCGTCATAAATATCGTCCTTCATATAAGAAGCCATTTCCTCATTGATCTCCGTGCCGAAAATACCAAACTTCTGATGATCGGTGATCGGACTTCCCGGAGCTGTCGTGTAGCTGATCACACCGAGAGCCACTTCACCGCCGGAGGTGATAAAGCAATCGATATCTCCGTATTTATTAAACATATTTTCCGCTACCTGCTGGGCAGCCACGGTAGACATTTCCGCATCCACAACCTCCAGCACATTGAACCGTTTATCTGTGGCGATCTTCTGTTCCATACCTTCCACGCGTTCTTTCATCTCTGACATAGCTGTACTGCCGATCAGAACGGTATTGATGGAACCTTCCGGGGCATCCTTGCCATATTCCCGGTCTGCCCATTCGATGGCCAGCTGGCTGATACATTCACCGCTGTATATATTATCGGAACCGCGGTAAACATCACAGGCGTCACGGCCCGGGTCGGATACGAACGCCAGAACCTTCACACCCTGATCTCTTGCAGATTTTAATGCATCGGCAACTGTTGCGCCGTTTAAGGACCAGATCCATATACAGTCCGTTCCGTTGGCCACAGCATTTTCAATCTGCTCCACCATGGTCAGAGCGTCGCTATTGCTGGACTGGGATTCGTACTGATAACCGTAAGAAGTAATGTTATCCCGAAGGCACTGATCGATCACGGAAAAATATTCGCCCTCCAGGCTGAAAAACAATGCGGTCACCTTCAGATCCCCATTGGCGGCATTGTCTGCCTTATTGTCTCCCGACAGCGTTTCATCAATGGCCGCAGCCGCTGACGATGCCGTCTCCTTCGCTGCACTTTCTGTCTGAGCCTCATTTTTTGTTGCCGGTGCGCCTTCACTGCCTGCGCCCTGCGTATCTTTTCCGCCCCCAGAGCCGCAGCCGCTTATGGCTGCAACGATCATTGCCATTGTCAGGATGAGTCCCATTATTCTTTTTTTCATTGTAAATACCTCCCTTAAATTTTGAACACATTCATGTTCTTTGTGACTGCTATTATCTCATGTACATCCATCCGGCAAAAGGTGACAAAATTCACATCAGGGGAGAAAATTTTCACAATTATAGCATTCATGGCAAACTGCGCTCAGCTCGTTTAAGTTCACCGATAAAAAGATAAATGTTTTCCCGCTTTCAATAAACCTGCGGATGGCTTCGTACTGTGTCGTCCAGCAGTTCCACGGAAAGGTGCCAAGACATATGACAATTTTAGCGCTCCCAAGAGTCAGGCGTGTAAATAAAACATTCCACGCGGACTTCGCATCAATTCCGGGGAACACATCTCCCGCCTTCTCAAATTCATAGGCCAGAAATTTCTCGTAAGGCCGGTTGCAAAACAGGCCAAACCGGCGCATTTTACCCATGTCCGGAAGATACATATTTTCCTCTACAGTTAAATTTTGCGAAAAATTATTTTCAAAATATGGCAGATCCACCAGCCATACCCCCTGGGCCACACTGCTCCTGTAATTTTTCGGTTCAAACGGCCGGCCATCCAGACGCATTTCCAGACGATCGACACGATATTCCCCGGTGAGATAGTCCACCATTTGATCCAGCCGCTCTCTTTTTTCCGCATAAATACCAATGCAGCGCCCCCGGGGGGCGTCAAAAACCTTTTGGCCATGGCTGTAAATTTCCAGCAAAGGATCATTGCCCGGCGCCGCCGGTATACGTCCGGCGCCTCTGCGCTTGTTCTGATAAATATTCATCACATCGGTGCGGCATATTTCCGGCGCCCGCATCGTCCAGATCTTTTTTCCGTTCTTAAATAAAATCAGCTTTGTGGCCGCCTCCATAACCATGGAAAAGCGCTGGCTGGCGCACAAAACCAGGGCGCCCTCCCGGCGCATAATATCCATGATGGATAAAAGCTGGCGCTGCTTCTTTTCCGACACCACATCCATAACTCCGTCTACATAGACAAGCCGCGCCCCCTTGCAGTAGGCTCTGGCCAGCTTTAAAAGCTGCCGGTCCTCATAGGATATATCCTTCACAAGGGCGGTCAGGGGAATATCGATGCCAAGATGCGCCAATACCCTGCGGGTCTGCTCCCGCAGCTTTGCCCCGGAAGGCCAGGAAAGAAGCAGATTTCTTTTCCATGATAAAAACAGATTATCCGCCACCGTCATATACTGCTGCATACTCTCATACATGGAAATCACATAAATCCCCGCCAGCTCATAGGAAAACTCCCGGCCCATGGCCAGTTGCCGGCCTTCCAGCCACACACGGCCGGAAAATATATCCCGCCGTCCGGAAAATATATCCGCCAGCGCTGCCGCCCCGTAATTTTCCGGGTCGCACAGAAACACAAAATCACCGCTATCGGCCTGCATACTGAAATTTTCCAGAGCGTAAAATCCCTGGCTGCGCACATATAATTGTTCGATCCGCAATATCTCATTCATTTTCATTCACCGATCACCTTATATGGAAGCACGATCTCCACCTGAGTTCCCCAGTTTTTCACCGACGAAAAGGTCAGCCCGTACTGCTCCCCGAAAATCATCTGTATCCGGGAATTGACATTGACCAGGGCAATACCGCCGTGGCGCTCCGTGGCTTCATGGATGATCCGGTGCTCAAGAATCTGCCGGTTAATGTGCTCCACGTCCGACGGCTCCATCCCCGGACCGTTATCCTCCACAGTGATCCAGAGCCGCTCCCGGCCTGCGCTCAGACGCAGTGTCACCCGGCCGCCGTTGATCCGCTTCTCAATCCCGTGGAATACCGCATTTTCAACCAGCGGCTGGAGCGCCAGCTTGGGGATCTGAGCGCAGTCCAGTACGCTCTTTTCCGATTGATAGATCACCTGAAATTCCAGGCGGCTGCCGAACCGGTACTTTTGGATCTGTATGTAGTTTTCTATATTTTGCAGCTCCTCGGCCACCGACACCACATCCTCCCGGCGGCTGATATTATACCGAAAAAAATTGCCCAGCGCCTCAGCCATCCCGGCCGCATCCATATCCTTATGCATCAGCGCCTCGCTGCGGATGCTTTCCAGCGTATTATACAAAAAGTGGGGATTGATCTGGTAGGACAGGCTGGCGATCTGAGCCGTCCTCTGGCTGTTTTTAAGGCTCTCCGATTCCTTGTAAAGCCGCACAAAACGTTCCAGATAGCCCTGCCATAAATCCTGACTGTCATGGAGCGGCTGCTCTAAAAGCTCCGCCGGCAAAAACGGAAAGACCGCCCGAAAAACATTGTCCAAATAACGCATCCTGTAAATTTCCTTAACGCAGCGGGCAATGGCCGCGCCGCCCCACACAAGGCACAGCAGCACCGCCGCCAGCACACCGTGATCCCGCCGTATCAGCGCTCTCCCGTTCATAAAGAGCACTCCGGCCATACATACAAGGCACAAAGCGATCTTAACATAGCTTTTATATATAAATTCCTGAGTTTTTTTATACATAGCCCCAGCCTCCCATAGCAGCCTTTAACGGCGAGCTGTAACACTTCCCGTCCTTTTTTAACTTCACGAATAGATCCTCCGGTATTCTGACGGGCGGATGCCCATTTTCTTTCGGAAAAGCTTTGTAAAATATTTCACATCCTGATACCCGGCCTTCAGGGAAATATCCGCCACACTGAGCGTTGTTTTCCGCAGCAGCTCCGCCGCATATTCCATCCGCTTGGCCGTCACATAGTCCAGATAATTAAGCCCGGCCTCCTGACGGAATACTTTTGAGAGATACCGCGGGTTCAGATGCACGGCTAAAGCCACATCCTCCAGGCTCATGGCCTCGCAGAAATGCGCGTCGATATACTGTCTTGCAAGCTGCACCGGCCTGTTCTGGCCGCTGTCTCTGGAAGCTTCAAATAAATGGATGATTTCCTGCGCAAACGTATCCAGTGCCCGCCAAAGCTCATTTTCCCCCGCCGCAGCATCAGACGCGTCCGCCAGCCGTTCGCGTATGGCGTTTTCCCCGGCCGGATCCACCATGGATAATTCCCGAAGCTTTCCTAAAACCACCTCCGAAAATGTCTCAATAAATTCATACACCGCCGCCGGTGAATAGCCGTCGATCTGCCGGAAATTCCCGCGGCATTTAAAAATGACATCCTTTAAGCCATTTAAGCTGCCTCCGATAATACTTTTTTCCGTAAGCTCCTGGAGCTCCTTTGTAAATATGCGTCCAGGGTCCACGGATACATAATCACAGGCGTCATATTCCAGCAGGGGCTTTAACGGATTTTTGATCCTATAGGCGGCCGCCTCGATGGCTGTCTGGCGGCACCGGGATATTTGGGAAATCTGTGTCTGCGCCTGCCCGATGCCGATGACCAGACGAACGCTGGCGTAAACCTCCAGCCGCCTGGACAACTGCCGGTAAAGCGCATCCAGCGCGGTCATAAATTCCCCTTCCCGCTCCCGGGCATAATTGACGAAACAGCAGATTCCGCGGCGGTACCGGCTTTCGATATGTTCACAGCCAAAGCCGTCATAAAATTCGCCGGCTGTGTTTTTCACCACATCTAAAAGCATCTCCCGGTCCGCCCCCGTATCATTGCCACAGATCAGCTTAAAGTAGAGCATGCGGAAAATACCGTCAAAAAAGTTCGTCTGATATTTTTCATTGATCGCCTGAGGGTCCTCGGGAACCATTTCTTCCATCCCCGGCTCCGGTTTTAAGTACGTATCGCCGAAATAGGTTTTCAGGCTTCCCCGGTTTTTATCCAGACGCCTGCGCAGCTGCTCTGTATTTTCCATGCTGTTTTTTTCATCGATGATCTTTTTTAGCGCGCCCTCCAGCTCGTCCTGATTGATCGGTTTTAAAATATAGGCGTCCGCCCCGTAGCGGATGGCTCCGTGGGCATATTCAAACTGCCGGAAGCCGCTGATCACAATAGATTTCACCGGCATGTTATTCTCCCGGCACCATTTGATCAGCTCGATACCGTCACAGCCCGGCATTTTAGCGTCTGTAATTAAAATATCCACCTTGCCGGAACGGATGATATCCATGGCCGCAAAGCCGTTATAAACCACATCCACCAGCGTCAGGCCCAGAGACTCCCAGGGGATCAAATACTTGATCAGCCGGCAAATACTGACCTCATCGTCAACAATTAGTACCCCATACATTTTTCTTCCTCCATTAAACCTTTGTAAAATTGTAGCCGTTCAGAGAACTCGAACGATTGTGAAAAATCAAACACTTCGCGTAGTTTTTGTCTGATTTTTACATATTTTCCTTGTTTATTTGTGATATTTTGAGCAGATTATACTATGTATTTAAAATGAAATCAACGAATTTACAGATTTGGAAACAAATAATAGAATTTTACAACACAAAAATACCAGACAGGCTAAAACGACTGTCTGGCATTTTTTATTATATAACGTCAACTTTATTCCGCTTCGATGGCATCCACAATATTACGCATCATCGCGTGATGCCGCCGAACCTGCTCCACGCCGCGGACTTCTTCAATATCCTGGGTGTGGCGTCCGCCCTCAAACTCAGAATTAATATATCCGTCAAAGCCTTCCTCCACAAGAATGCGCATAGCCGTCGCGTAATCAGCGCTGGCCTCCTGCAGTTCCTCCGTCATTTCCCAGAATTTCCCATGAAGTCCGAGAATGTGAGGCATCACCTGGCGCAGAAGCTGCGGATCATCCTGAG
This sequence comes from Lachnospiraceae bacterium, assembly GCA_902363555.1. Taxonomy (GTDB): domain Bacteria; phylum Bacillota; class Clostridia; order Lachnospirales; family Lachnospiraceae; genus Catenibacillus. The sequence continues at coordinate 185,915 of CABJAM010000008.1, forward strand.
TGATGCAAAATGCACGGCGCACCGCATCCCGCTCAATGCCGGAAGCGTTTTTCTGATCCAGCCATTCCTGCATCTTTTCCCAGCTCCAGCCGTCACGACACTTCTCATCGGCAAATTCTACGGATGCTCTGGGCGCTCCATCGCGGATGCACTGCTCCAGGATCACCGGAACACCGCGTTTCTCCCAAATACCGAAATCCGGGATGATCCCCATGTTCTTCGTGCCGATTTTCTCCTTCACGTTGAGGAAATTCTGGGTGCGCTCACTCATAATGCCAAAAGGCGCATGGACCTCCAGGCCCAGATAAACGTTATTTTCCTCAGCATAAGGCACCAGCTCGCGGATCACCTTCTCGTCAGTAACCATACCGCGGATATATTTGCAGCCCAGCTTGTGGCAGACATCGATATAGCTTTTATGCAGGGCCACGATTTCATCAAAGGGCATTTCCTTCCCCATATGCTTGTAAATAGTCCGTTCATCGTTAAAAGCGTCGATAGCCACAGGCTTCGTGCCGTATTTATCCATCCACACAAACCACTGGTCCAGAAATTCATCGCTCAGATAAGGAAAATTGCGGATCATTTCTTCCGGGATGATCTCTATGCCATCCGCCCCCATATCGGCCACAGCCTGGATACATTCCTCCAGTGTCATAGCACGGCGGAAAAATTCGTCCTGATAGCTATATAAAGAAACACCAAATTTCAATTTACTTTTCATTTCTCCGGCCCCTTTCTTAACACACAATGGTCATTTTCCGTTCCTGATAAAAACCTGTGGCAAAAGGCAGGTACGGTACGTTAATATGCTGTGTCACTTTAACATTATGTAAACCTCGTTTCAGGCCGCCCGGCTTGCGTATATGAAGATATGCTTTATCGCCAAATTCCCAGCGAAGCTCGGGATGCTGCCCCAGCTCCTCCATCGTATAAAAGGTATCCCCATCCAGTGAAAAAGAAATATCCTTATTTGTAAATTCCTCTCCGTCCACAACAACCTCATAGCCCTCCAGCAGCGTTACCGGGATCCCCCGGTAATAGCTGATACGTATACGCACCTGAAAGCCCACCGGCACACTATCTTCAAATACATTTTTAAAACCCTGGTCGCAGACAATACTGTTACCAAATTCTGGCATGATTTATTCCTCCTTTACTTAACCTTTCACAGCCCCAAGCGCAATACCCTTGACAAAGTACTTCTGAAAAAACGGATATACCACCAGAATCGGCAGTATGGTCACAACCGCGATCGCCATACGTGTGGCCGTGGTCGGCAATGTGATCGATGAAGAATTTACCGTACTTCCCAGATTCGAGCTGGCCAGAAACTGTGCATCGGATATGATCCGGTTGAGCACATTCTGGATACTGAACAGCTTGGACTCCGTCAGATAGATCAGACCATTATACCAGTCATTCCAGTAAGCGATGCCGACAAACAGTCCAACAGTGGCGACAATGGGCACCGACAGGGGCATGATGATTTTCCCAAAAATCTTTATTTCACTGGCTCCGTCAATATAGGCGGATTCGATAATGGCATCCGGTATATTGGATTTAAAGTAGGAGCGCATGATCATCACATAAAAGCTGTTGACCAAAAGTCCGGGGATCAGCAGCGCCAGCAGCGTATTTTTCAAATGAAAATACCGGACATACATCAGGTAGGTGGGCACCAGCCCGCCGTTAAACAGCATTGTAAAAAACACGAAAAATGCAAACGCCTTGCCAAAGGGCAGATCCTTTCGGGATAGGGGGTACGCCAGCAGGGAAATGATCAGCACTCCCCCCACGGTTCCGATCAGTGTCACCAAAATGGTGATCCCATAAGCCCGAACGATGACAATGCCCTGCTGCCACAAGTAAGCGTAGGCCGCCAGACTCCACTTTTCAGGAAAAAAGGAGTATCCGTTAGTCACCAGGGTCATCTCATCGGTCAGCGACGCGATAAACAAAAGAATAAACGGAACAACGCAGACAATACATAAGATTGTCAAAATAATATTGGGTATGACCGCTCTTTTTTTCATTCTTCCACTCCTTCCTAAAACAGTGCATTATCTTTATCAATCCTGCGCACAACAAGATTGGATACAAGGACAACAATAAAGCCAATGACGGACTGATAAACACCGGCGGCTGAAGCCATACCGATATCGGAAAGCTTGATCAGGGCCCGGTACACATACGTATCGATAACGTTCGTCGTGGGATAGAGCGCTCCCGAATCCATGGGCACCTGGTAAAACAGGCCGAAATCGCTGTAAAACATACGTCCGATGGACAGCAGCACCATCGTAATGATCGTCGGCTTGATCAGAGGTACCGTAATATAACGAACACGCTGGAGCATCGTGGCGCCGTCCAGATTGGCGGCCTCATAATATTCCGTATCGATGCCGATGATGGAAGCATAGTAGATAACGCACAGATAACCGATATTTTTCCACGCATTAACAAATATGATAATAAACGGCCAGTAGCCCGGCTCCGAATACCACCCGACCCCCTCCGACTGCCCGAAAAGACCCGTGATCAGGGAGCTGTTGATAAAGCCCTTGGCATCGAGAAAGGCCAGCACCAGATAGGCGACAACGACCATGGAGATCAGGTAGGGCAGCAAAATAAGACTTTGATAAATCTTCACCCGGCGGACACTGACGATCTCATTGAGCAGTATGGCTACGGCCACCGCCAGAAATGTATTGATCACGATAAAGGCCAGATTATATAAAATGGTATTCCTTGTTATAATAAATGCATCCGTGGATTTGAACAAAAATTCAAAGTTTTTCAGTCCGATCCAGTCGCTGCCCCAAAGCCCTTTACGAAAATCGATGTCCTTAAATGCCAGATACAGGCCGAACATAGGTATGTAATTATTGATGATCAAGTAGGCAATACCGGGAATCATCATTAAATAGAGCATGTAATAGCGTTTTATCTTTTTCATCCGGCGGCCCTTCTTTGGCTTTTGCATCTGTGCGGGCACGGCTTTCGCCGGAGTTGTTCCATTAATTGCACCCATAGATTATCCTCACTTTCAATTGATAGAGTGTGCGTAAAAATTGCTTCCGTCACGCTCCGGCGCTTAAATGACGCAGGGCGGGCCTGCAAGCCGGTCCAAATGACCGCCTTACATCCCGCCCCGCTCCAGAGCAACTGTTACGGTAACGATCCATGTGCTCCAGGCGTCTACTGCGCGCTGCTGCTTATAAATGCATTAAGCTGTGCCTGTTTTTCTTTAATCACATCGCCAATTCCGGCATCTGTAAGCTTCTTTTGAAATTCAGGAAGTACCTCGCCCGGGTCCACCGTTCCCTGACCCAGAGAGCGTTTGTACTGGTCGATCACCGCGGTAACGGCCGCATACTGGGTCTTTACGCTGCTCGTATCGAACTGGAAGCCCATGGCGCTGGAAACCTTCGCCGATTTATTAAACGCGTCCATATCATCCCATAAGGTTTCGGAGTCCGTTTCCCATATATAAGACAAAAGCTGATTTCCAAACTGAAAATCCACGTTCATATCATAACCGGAGGTGCTGCTGTCCAGGCCATCGGCATACGTCACAATTCCCTTACTCTCGTCCACAAATTTATAGTGCGTACCCTCGATCCCGTGATCAAACAGGTTGATCAGTACCGGGTCCGAATAGAGCAGATTCAAAACCTGCATGGCCTTTTCCGGATTTTCACTCTGAGCTGCAATGGCCAGCATAAAGCCCGTCACTTTCTGCGTATCCGTAAGTACCTCGGTCAGAGGAATCTCAGTCACATCCTCACCCACGGAAGCTGCGGTCTGAGCCTCGATGCCCGGCTTTGCATTGGCGATAAAGCCATAAATCGTTCCGGCCTTCATAAGCTCTGTGGCTGTGGACTGATTGGTGGCCGCATCCTGGAGGACATAGCCCTTCTTATACCAGTCGCGGATACGTTCGCACGCCTGCCTGCAGGCTTCAGTGTCATAATAATTTTCAACAGTTGGCACCTGGCTGTCCATGAGAACACCGATCATATCGCTGAGCTGGTCACCCTGGGTATCAAAGCTTAAACCAAGGCTGTCGAAAATGGTATTACCGGCATCCTGACCAATCATAATGGGCGTGATATTCGGCTCCTCAGCCCGGATCTTATCAAAAATAGCTTCCATATCTTCATAGGTTTTCACATTAGCTGGATCAATGCCATATTTTTCAACAGCGGATGTTTTCATAATAAGACTTGTGCGGGCGGCCAGGTCGCGGACGGTCGCAACACCGTAAACCTCACCGTTGACAGCGGATGCATTAATATAGTCATCCCCAAGCGCCTCCCGGATACCCTGTCCATAGCTGTCTAACAAATCATTCATTGGGTAAAGCTGGCCCTTGGCCGCATGGCTTGTGTAATTAAAAAATGCTGTGATCGTGCCATCCGCCAGAATATCCAGCTTCTCGCCACTGGTGAGCATCAGGTCCACCTGCTGGGAATAGTTGCTGGCATTGATGGGCACAAGAGTCAATGTCACATTCAGCTTTTCTTTGAGGTATTCATTCATCTTTTCATTGACCATCTCCAGATCATTGGGTACAGAGCCAAATACGACAAAAGCCATAGTCAGGTCTACCGTCTCACCATCATCGGCGGCTGACGTGGCACCATTATCACCGGCAGCGGTCGTCTCCCCGCTCTTTTTTGTGTCATTTCCCTTTGTTTCTCCGGACGAGCCTCCACAGGCAGACATGGATAATACCATGGCAATGGCCAGAAGGATTGCCAGTATACGTTTACTGCTTTTCATTTTTACTTCTCCTTTCACCCGGACATCCCGGCCTCCCGCCGGTTGTCTGTGCTTGTTTTTATGCACTTATTATATTAAAACCATCCCTCAAAAGATATTTATTTTCCGACTTGACCATGGCGTTTTCCGACTTCGTGTCAAAATGTACACAAAAAGCCGGAATCGCCGCAAATCACAAGGCATGTTTGCAGTACTCCGGCTCCAAAGATCTGTTTTCTATTCTGTTTTTCCTTTTTCCTGCCTGTATACACTGGGTGTCATGCCAAACATCTGCCGGAAGGTTTTTGTAAAATGAGAATAATCGGAATAACCCACCTCCAAAGCGATACCATTGACCGACAAAGAGGTTTCCAGCAAAAGCCGCCGGGCCATATACATGCGCTCCTGAATAATAAATTTGATCAGTGAATTGCCCGTTTCCTTTTTAAATATCCGCGTCAGATAATCCGGATTGAGATAGACCTGTGCGGCAATCTGCTCCACCCCCAGATCCTCGGATAAATGGCTTTTGATATATTTGGAAACCTCGTCCACAATTTCCCTGCCGGACTTTTTCTCCCGCTTTTCCCTGGCCTCATCCACAATATTTTCCAGATACAGCTCCCCATATTGCAGTACCTTATTTTTATTCATCCGCTGATCAATTTTGTCAATAACACTGCCCAGCACCTCCTCCAGCCTGTCATAGGCCACCGGCTTTAGAAGGTAATCAAAGCTTTGAAGCTGTATGGCTTTTTGCGCAAATGTGAAATTGGCGTGGCATGTAATAAATATACATTCTATATCCACATAGTTTTCACGGATCCACTGGATCAGACTCAGACCATCCTCCTGAGCCATCTCGATATCACACAAAATAATATCCACCCGGTCCTTAGCCAGCACTTCCCTGGCCTGACGGGCGCTGTTCGCCGTAAATACGTGATCGATGGGGAGCTTTTCCCACCGTACACCATCCAGTATGCCCCGAATCGCTATCATTTCATCATCAACAATCAACAGATTCATCGTAATCCCCCTTTGGTATCATAATCGTCACCTGTGTTCCCTGGTTTGGCTTACTTTTCAGCACGATTTTAGCCGCATCGCCATAAAAGGCCTTGAGCCGTTTTTTACAATTAATGATCCCTGTGCGTTTCCCGCGCTCTGTAACGACCGCATCTCCTGCAAGGATCGCATCCACCATGGCCGGCTCCATCCCCTTACCGTTATCGCTCACATCGATTTCCACAAAATCGTCCACCTGTCTTGCACGGATATGTATATCAATACAATCGCCCATAATAATGGCGTACTTAATGCAATTTTCCACAAAATTCTGGACGAGCAGCGGCAGCACAGGGAAGTCTTTAAGCTCCGGGTCTACTTCAAAATCAGCAATAAAGCTGTCCGGAAAGCGCATCGCTGAAATATTTAAATAATCCCGGACAAAATGCAGCTCCTTTTGCAGCTCCACATATTCCGTATCCTTTTGAAAAATATATCTGAAATAGCTGGATAAATACGAGCACAGCTCCTGCACCGCCCGAAAATCTTTGATCTGCGCCAGAGAATACATAATATTAAAGGAATTGAGCAGAAAATGCGGATTGATCTTAAGCTGCAATATCTGAAAATCCGCCCGCTGCTTTTCCAGCATCTTTTCATAATTTTCAATAGTCAGGTCCTTGATCTGCGCGGTCATCCGGTTAAATGTATCGTGGATCCTGGCGAACTCATAGGAGGTCTGCTCCTGAGGTATCCGGTACTCCATATCTCCATCCTGTATCCGCTCCATGGCCCGGCGTATTTTTACCAGTGGCCGGTAAAGCCAGCGCCGCAGCAGTAAAACGATCAGCGGTATGAGTGCAAAACAGATTAATGAAATGACAAACAGCAGCTTATGGATCACCGGAAGCTGCTGATAAATCTCCGATTCCAAAACACTGCCGCACACTTTATAATCCCCTGTGCCGGATTCAGCACTGACCGTAACCCAGCCGTCACCGCCCACATCCACATCACGATTGACAAATTTAATATCCCGCGTCTCATAATTGGCCAGGAGCAGCAGCTTTTCCTGTAAAAGCTCCGTAGCTATAAGTGCGCCCAAAATCGTCTCCTCATAACTTAAAATCCGGGCCAGATAATCCCGCCCATCAATCGTCACGATCCGCCACGGCGCCTTCATCCCCAATTCCATGCCCTCGCGTATAAAACGCTCCATAGCCTTGCGCTGTCTATATTCCGAATTACGCGTGCGCAGCAGCATCTCGTCATTACTGCCGCTGTAAATAAACAGCGCCTCCGCATAATCCAGCGTCATTAGCTGCGATGTCATATCCGCCAGCAGCCGGGTCAGCGCCAGGGCATACTCCTTCCCGCCCTTTTCCACCGTATCATTGATCCGCTCCATATCCACACTCTTAGACATGGTAGTATACAAATAAGAATCAATATGATTCAGCTCCCCATCAATCTGATTCACCGCCAGCTCCACATTATAACGATTCGCCTCGATCGACTGCCCCCGGATCAGATTCATCGAATAAGAAGTTCCCGCCATCGCCAGAGAAGAAACAAAAATCGTCACAATCACAAACAAACAAATAATCTTAGCACTCACCGACCCAAAAAACCGCCGCACCATAAACATATCCCCCCTGCAATAAAATCAACGCCCCAGGCCCCTGCATCCGCTCCCCCCTAAATCATATCGGATACTTTTCCGTCCTGATCTTTATTCTACCACAATTTATCGCCCAACGCTTTCAGAAACAGAAAATACCATCTGGAAAAAAGCGGAAACGTACGAGGATTCTTGCTCAGGTTTGGGTACCGGCACGGTCGGCCTGTGACCCTGGGGCCGCTTTCCCGGGGCTGGGGCAATGCCTTTGGCGGCCCGGTCTATGCCCCTTTGGAAAATGCTTACGCAGGGCTTTAGTAAGACTTAGGTAAAAAAGGCGCTCATTCGAGGGCAGAATCCGTGTTTACAAAACCGGATTCTGAGGGCCAAGTTCAGCCAAAATCATAAAGAATTTGGATGAACATTGGCCCGGTACCCCGAATGAGCGTCTTTTTTACCTTAGTCGAACTTAAGCCCGTAGATGGCATTTTCCAAGGGGGCATAAATCGAGCCGCCAAAGGCACTGCCCCGGCCCCGGGAAAGCGGCCCCAGGGTCACAGGCCGGCCGTGCCGGTACCCAAACCTGAGCAAGAATCCCCATCCCTCCACACCGACATCACCAAACCCCATCCAACATCTTCTGTTCCCTCCCAATCTCCGCCGAAATCCGATCCCTCTCCTCCTCCAGCCGCGTCAAAAATGCATTCCCCTTAGCCTCAATAACATCCCGGTCCGTCTCCCAGGCCATATCCTCAAAATAAAACGAACTCAGCCTGGACACCACCACATCCCGGGCATACTCCAACTGCTCGCCTTTAAGCGGAGCAAAATAATAATTAATCCCATAAAAATTAAACCTTCGGGAATACTCCTGTACATCCACACTTTGATTAAATATAAATCTAAACGTCTCCCGGTCCGCATCGCTGTCATCCAGAAATATTTTAAAAATATTCAAGCTGTCCACATAAGACAAAAGCTCTCCCACCCGGGTGTCTGCCTGTATACGAAACTCCTCCGGCTCAATCTCAAACTTTCTGAGCACCCTGGCAAATTCTTCGTCAATGACAGGACTCTCGTAAGCCTTGCTGAGACTGGTAAACGCTTCAATCTGTCCGTCCACCGCATCGCGGGCATCCATGAGATTCCCCAGCGTCCGGTCATCCAAATACCGCCGGATCTGTTCCAGCACTTCATCATAAGCCGTGCTGTCCGCATCCTGAGGCAAAAAGACTTCGCTGAAACGGTCCACCAGAAGTTTGTAATCATCATCCACTCTGGATGTGCAGGCGCAGACAACGGCTGCCGAAACAAAAGCAATCCCGGATATCACAAACAGGCCAAGCATCCGCCGCCAAATCCCCATCCATTTCCTCATCGTCGATTCTCCTCTCACGGCCATACACTCACCGGATAGCCCTGGATCAGCATTTCATTTTCAGCGACATCCAGCACCTCCTGCGCGGCCTTCTGCCGTTGCGCATAATCCTCAGCCGTCATGGCGCCAAAATCATTGTCCGCCATATACGCAGAAAATATGCCCGTACCGGCCATGGCTTCCAGCACCTCATCCCGCTCCCCCTTTGGCACCGCAGCAAGCACCTGCATAAAATCCAAATAGGCCACAGTTGTGTAGGCTTTAAGATACCGGTTGTAGGCGTCAATCATGGCCCGCTTTCGCTCCCGCGGCAGGGAAATCCCGTCACCGCACAAAGAGCTTATAAGATAACCGGCGGCATCGGAAAAGAAAGGCTGCATCCTCTCCGGCCGTGCATATACATTTTGCAGCACATCCAGAGGTATCGTATTTCTCGCCGTAGATAATTCCCCGATCCAGGCAGCGCCTCCGCCTCCGTTTTTAGCCTCCAGCGCCGCAGCATCGATTTTTCGCTGTGCAAGCGCCGCCAATGCCACGCAGGCCTGCCCATCGCCATCCAAAACCGCCGCATCCTCTGCATTTGTCAGAATCATCTGCTGCGTAGAGAGCTGGTTATCTAAAAGCTGCATATTCCATGCCAGACAGTTCATGGCATTTTTCACGGCGCTAAGCTCCGCCTGTGTGGACGGAAATGGCCGGCGAAGCATCGGCACGGCAACAGCAGTTATGACCAGCATCGCCGCAAAAATAACAGCTCCCGCCGCCAGACGTTTTTTCCTCAAATGCCGGCTAAGCCGCTTCTTATTTTGCCTGTTTTTAAGACACAGACAGCCGGAAAAATTATCGTGGAGCAGACAAAAGCTCCCGCTTTTTGTTTTCACAAGCAGATCCATCCGCTCTACAAGCAGCTCACATACGGCGTAATCGTACCACTCGCCGGCGTCATGGATCCCCTCAAACAGCTTTCGTGATTTTCCAAGATACTCCGGAAATGCCCGGCCAAAAGCTTTATCTTTAATCCGCCGGTAATCCCGCTCCATCAGCGCCGCCATCTCCTGTGCCGATAAAAGCGTCCTTTTGCGCCGGACCATTTCCCCGGCAATTTCCGGCAGCAGATGGTCGATGATATAGGCGACCCTAAGCTGCTGCACATCATCGCCGGAATCGACGGCCATTTCCCGAAGCTTCCGCTCCTCCAAAAAGCGCTCCACGATGCGGTCCATCGTCCAAGACTGCGTCGCGCTGGACGGTGCTAAGCTCACGTTACCCGCTTCTGCCCTTTGGGTAATATGTTCGCCGCCGACCGCACTGCCTCCACTGCTCACGTTACCCGCCTCTGCCCTCTGGGTGATATGTTCGCCGCCTACCGCATTACCTCCGCTGCTCACACCGACAGGCGTATCCGCGCCGCTCTCCCAGCTCATTTTTACCGTCCGCACATACAAAGACAGCACCATAGGATTTTCCAGCAAATTTAAAAATGAGTCGTCCTCCGGCAGATCGATTTTTTCTGCTTCCAGATAAGCCGTTACCGTCTTGGCCGCAAGCGGCAGCAAACGCAGCCGGTCAAAGCTTTCAAAACCATAGGGCCGGATATCCTCCGTCCGGCTGGTGACAAGCACCGATACACCGCTTTTTCTGCCAAGCGCGGCAATTTCTTTTAAAAGCCGGGTTCTGTGGCTGCCGGCCTCATTTAGCCCATCCAGCAGCAAAATCAGGCCCGGTGTAGCCGTTTCAGGCGTTAGGGCTCCAGGCGTAGCCGTTCCAGGCGTTAGAGCTCCAGGCGTAAGCGCTCCATGTGTAAGCGATTCAGACGTAAGCGTTCCAGGCATTAGCGCGCCATCCAGAAGCTTTTCCAATGCGATTTCAGCCTGCCCGGATGTCTCGCCGCCAAACGCCACCGACGCCAGCAACCTCTGCTTTATATAACCGGCTTCTCCTCCCGTTTCCTGATAACCGGCCAGAGAAATATAGATCATCACCGGACGGTCCGGTCGGTAGACGCGGGTATTTTCCCGCCACAACCGCCGTAAAAGGGTTGTTTTCCCCATGCCTCCGCTGCCGGTCAAAAACAGATTCTGCCCGCTGACAAGCAGATGTTCAAGGCCGTCATCATCCAAAGCAGAACCGTCCGTGCATCTTAAAATACTCCGCGCAAACGCTTCTGTCCTTCCCTGTGTTTCGGCCAGAGCCGCCCTCCGGCTCCCTTCCCAGAGCGCGCAAAGCGTCACGCCCCGGCCTTCCAATCGGTAGCTCAGCTCGCGGATTTCCTCCAAAAGCTGAGCCGCCGATAAATACCGCTGCCCCGGCAATCCGCAAAGCCCCCGGGCCGCTATTTTTACCGTCTGGTAAACCGCGGAGCCTGAAACACCATCAAATACCGGCAGCGTCTTTGGCAACGCCCGCAAAACCCCCCGGCCAAATGTATCCGCGGGCTCCGGCCGCCGTCCGGTCAGCATACGGAAATAAACCGCACAGACCGAATAAATATCAGCGGCAGTGCCAATCTCATTTTTATCTCTCAGCCGCACCTCCGGCGCCGTATACCCGGATTTCACACTGTAAAAAAGTGCATTTTCCCCGGATTTTAGTGGCCAGACACTATTATAGTCAATGAGCAGGACCCGATCCCCGGTCACAAGTATATTATCCGGGCTGATGTCCAGGTGGAGATATCCATTTCTGTGAAAACCGTCCAATGCCACCAGTATTTTTTCCATAAGATGGCATATTTGCTCCAGAGAAAAGCCCCCGTGGGCATGCGCCTGCATATCCGCCAGCGTACAGCCTCCATGAAGTGTCAGGACAGAGTAATATGTACCATAGGCCTCAAAGGAATTTAGATTGCCACTGATGCCATCGGGGTTTTCTCCAAGCAATTCCAGATTCACCTGATTTCCCCTGTAAAAGCTTTCCTGCTGCGCCAACCAGATCGACCCGCATTCATCGGCATGCAGAATTTCCCCGTGTTCTCCCCGCCAGATCAGATCCTTGGGATGGTACGGAAACAGCTCCTTGATCAAAACCTTGTGCCAGCTCCCGGCATTCAGCCCGTCCTCATATGAAGCCCTATAGACCACGGAATTATTTCCGCAGCCCTCCACGCCCTCGATTCGATAGGAAATACCGCCCAGTATGAGATTGTATCCGGATTCCAGAAATCGTCTGCCCACTGCCACTCCCCCAACCATTTAACTATACAAAAACATTTCACCTGTGGATATTATAGCTTACAGACATAACAAAAAGCGCATCTTTTTTCCTCAGGCTTCCGCAAAAAGCTGACGGATGACCGCCTCCATACGCGCGCTCATCCCCTCCTCAGTGCCCCGCATCGCATAGATCACAAGAAAATCAAAGGGGCAGCACGGGTCCAGATGACTCATACCGCAATCCTCCAGCAGCGCGTTCATTTCCTGGATCAGACGAAGCAGCCGCTGCTGCTCATCCTCCTCACAGAGGATATCATACATTTCCTCATCCTCCCCGGCCGCCAGCTCATCGGCCAGCTCCGTTATAAGCGCCAGCAGGATCAACACCTTTCTGGACACATCCTCCCTGCGATTTTGGATATGAATGATATTTTTGCTCCCGGGCCAGTACTTTTTCACCACACGCTGGCATAACGAAAAACCGCCCGACTTTTTTGTCATAGGCATCCCCATCCGAAAATAGGCGTCCACCACATCGTCCACACTGTAAACTTCTTCCTTCACACCCGCCATACTCTCCGGATGCTTCAGCCGGGCAAGCAGCGTATCAAAAACCTTAAAAGCTGTATTATGCAAATGTCCAAATTTATCCCTGTTTTCGCGAAAAAATGCTGCCAGCGCATCGTCATTGTCCACCATCTCAAAGTCGGCCCGGATCTGCTCCGTATAGACCGCCGTAGATTCCGCCGCCGGTACAGCCGCACCGGCCAGCTCAGCCGCACCGGTGTATTGCAGGAGCGCCTGGGCCTGCTCGTAGCTTCTTCCCATTTTCAGGGCATAGGCATAAACCAATTCCTTCGGATTGCGATAATGGATATTATTTTCCTCGGCCATCCCAAGAATTTTAGCCGTTCCCTCAAGACCAGCTTCCAGAATAAAGCAGATCTGAAACAGAGTCTCCCTGTCCTTCGGCACATTTTTGCCATTCAGCCAATTGCGCACCTTCCTCGATACACTGCCCTCGTCCTCCGCATTTAATCGGCTCAGACCTTTGATCAACCGCCGGCTCAGCTCCTCCCCGGGGCAGACGCTGCGCAGCGTATCACCGAAGGAACGCACCGACGCCTCACTGTTCAAAAACTCGACAATCTGCCGGGCACTTTTATCTTCACTCATAATAAAGTCCATATTCACTCCGGACATGGATGTAAATTCCAATCTGGCCATTCTCTTATCCTCTCAACTTCCAGTCTCGTGCCAAAACCTGTATCGCTTTGGTTACAATTATAATAGGAATTGCGCTGATGCGCAAGCAGGTCATCAATTTCCCCAGGGGAAAATTGGTGACAAGTTATAATAGGAATTGCGCTGATGCGCAAGCAGGTCATCAATTTCCGGAGGTTTCAAATAAAGATATGTCCATAATGGTATTTATTTGTTATAATTAAAAATAGCAGATGAATAACAGAAAGCGCCCAGAGGGCGCATTATATAAGGAGGACTCATTTTATGACAGAAGAACAAAAAGAACTTTCCGGTAAGATTTTCAATCCACGCAACCCGCAATTAAAGGCGATCAAGCGGGTCGCCCACAACCTTTGCTCGGACTACAACCGGACATATGAGGACGATGTTGAGGAACGCGGCGAAATCCTGAGTAAATTATTAAAATCCAAAGGGGAAAATGTTTATTTCCAGGGGCCGATCTATTTCAATTACGGTTCCCATACGACGATCGGCGACGCCTTTTTTGGCAATTACAATATATGTATTTCCGATGATGCCGAAGTGATCATCGGCGATCATGTTATGTTTGGCCCCAACTGTACACTTGTGACCCCGGAACATCCACTTATAGCGGATGAGCGCCGTTACATGACCGATGAAAACGGCGAGCTGTTCGGCCCCTGCTTCGCTAAACCCATCGTTATCGAGGACGACGTATGGCTGGGCGGCGGTGTGACAGTGTGCGGCGGCGTCACCATCGGCAAGGGCGCCGTGATTGGCGCAGGCAGCGTTGTCACGAAAGATATTCCGGCAAACACCGTGGCCACCGGAGTTCCATGTAAGGTTGTCCGGGAGATTACGGAGGAAGACAGTATAAAGAAAAAACCGTGGTTGTTTGATACGCAGGAATAATCGTTTATCCCCCCATAGAGACAGTATCTCCTGGGGGGATTTTGAGTGCGGAGCACGGAGCAATCGACGCCGTCATTCCTCCTATTCATTCCGTAGGTGGTAGAATAATAATCCGTTCAAAGCCAGGTTCTTCCCCCGGCTTTATGCCCCGCCAACTTTTAGAGCTTTGTTCCCCCCGTCCGGCTTTGTAGGCAACAGACGTCTCGCGCAACACAGATGATTTGGCGTAATTCGTATAATCTCCGGTAATTTTATTATTCTTATCAGTTCTGCCATTTCTTATTATAACCTGAAGCATAAAATCATTTTTATAGTATTCCGGCTCCGGTAATCCAGCCTTTTCCATTTCCTCAAACATACGGTTGACCCCTTCACCGTATTCCTTGACATACTTATATGCTTTTAGAAATTCAGCAATTTTAGGATTCCTGGAAAAATGTGTCTGGCGCATATTTCCGGTTTTAACAAGTCCAGGAAGGCGCCCGGGGCTTTCTACAACTAACTTATCCTCAAACATTTTAATATGGATATCCGTACCGGTAATACTGTAATCCCGGTGTGTCACCGCATTAACTACAACCTCCTGCAATACGAACCTGGGATACTCCTCCTCAGTCACAAAGAGTCCGTCCTCACCCAAATAAGTCCACTCTCTGATCTGGGTATAAAGAAAATCTACTGTTTTTTCGATGATCGTCAATATATTTCCTTCAAAACATATATCCTTGATCACATTCATATGCGTGCCAAAACGCTCCTCTGTACCTTCGTATTTGATAAAGCGAACTCTGGCCCTTGGAAAATATGTTTGAGGGTACTTACCAAAAAGCAGTATCGCAGCCGTACTTATCCGTGGAATCCCATCCACATCTTTTATAAATCCTCTATTTTCATATAGATAATTCAATGGAGCTTTGGAATACCCGATTTTCTGAGTATAGGATCGCACGAACTCTAAATCCAGATCATCCATTACAGCGTCATTTACCGGGCGGTCCTCAAAATATCTGCCCCCTTTATCATACATAAGCTGGGTCCGTTCCATAAATGAAAGCTTTTTCGATGAATCACCAACACGCATAAAAGCCTCGTCCGCCTGATTCGTATAAACATCCATTCCTGATTCCACATGCAACAGCAGAACATGGTTTTCCCGCCCCTCCATATCTACACATTCAACGAACTGTGTAGATACCTGCAACGTTGGAACGCAATAATCATAAGGAACCCTTAATAGATCATTGAGCTTTTTTGTTTCAAAGTCTACCCCTTCAATACGTCTGTTTTTATCTGTAATGCCTATGGCAATGGTTCCGCCATCTGCATTGGCAAAAGCAACAGCAAGCACAGCCAGTGCTTTCGGTGAAATGTTTATACTTTTTCGGTCAAAGGTCTGCCCTTCCTCTCTCTGTAATACTTCATCGATATTCATGCCATTCCCCCCTTAAATGCAATATACATGCAACGTCTTTTCGTCTTTCTATTGATAATATCGCATAAATCGGCATTAGGCAAGAAATTTTCATCGTCATATAGCGACATGATCCGCCATTTTGTTACCGGGCTGAATCATTTCATAATATCTCTCAAACGAATCATTATGGGAAATGAGAATCAAAGCAATCCCATACCGCTCACAATACGAAACCACATTTTCCGTTACAGTACTGACCAGCTCCGCGTCCAGTGCGCTGGTGGGCTCATCCAGCATGAGCAAGTCCGGTTTTCTAAGCAGCACTCTGGCCAGACCCACACGCTGCTTTTGCCCGCCGGAGATATTTTCACCATTTTGCTCAAGCAGGTAATCCATTCCCTTGGATCCAACAAATTCTGTCAGACCGGACATCTGGATTACCTCACGAATGGCGTCCTCCGAATAGTTTTCGCCCAGGGTAATATTATTAAGTATCGTATCCCGGAAAATATAGGGCATCTGCGGCGCCTGCAAAACATGATCGTAGTAGGCCTGAGGCTGTACGCTTTCTACAGGAATCCCATTATACTTCATCTGCACAGGCTGCCCTTTAATACTGTAAAACCCGGAAATAATATTAATGAGGCTGGATTTTCCGCGGCCGCTTTCCCCACGGAGAATCAGATGCCCGCCTCTTTCCAGTTCAAAATCCACATGCTCTAGAATACGTTTTCCGTCCTGAAATGTATAAGCATCTGAATGAAAAGAAAAAGTCCGGAGCGGTTCCAAATGGTCATTGGCATAGTCACTTTTTTCCTTCTCAAGAATTGGCATTATCTTATCCTGCATAGCCAGTGCCTGCCGTCTTTGATTAATAAATTCTGGAATATTCATCACCGGGTCTTGTAAAACGCCCACAAGCGCATAGGTCGTCATCAATTGACCAATGGTATATTGACCATTTAAAATCAAAATAACACCAATAAGAATGACCAGTACTGGCAAAGCAATGGTCAGCACTGCATAAATAGATACAAAAATAGAATAATAGACAGAAAGACTTCTGCTGTACTTATATGTAGTTCCGTCAATATAATCCGCCAGCCTTTTTTTGAAAAAACCTTCTTTTTTATACTGTTTAATATCCTTTATCCCATTGAGATAATCAATAATCTTCTGATTCATTTTGGAATTAGACATTTGCAGATCATAAGTTTTAGTGCCGATCACCTTCGTAATAAAATGTGTAAGAACAAAACAAAGGGCAATACAGCCAAAAACAATCAGAGTAATGGGAATATTATAACTGAGCATAATCCCAAACGCAGCCACAAGCGTGGCAATATTCAGCACAAGCGTAATTAATCCAAAGCTTTTCCAGTCAGATATAAATTTACTGTCGTCTTTAATCATAGACAATGCAATTGAAGACGTGTATTTTTCGTAAAAAGCATAATCCTTTTTTAAAGTATCTCCAAAAAGACTTTTGATCAGCGCATAATGACTGGTGTACTCCAGGGTTCGGAATAAATACTGAAAGATACAGCTTACTGCGAAGAAAATAACGATAAATACCAGACACTTCTTAATATAACCCATAGTAATATCAAAATTCTCCTGGGATATACTGTCCACAAGCTTTTGAATTTCTATGAGCAGCAGGAAACGAAAAACAATAACTCCTGCCGAAAATAGCATTGTCAAAGCCTGCTTTTTCTTCAGTGGCTTAAATATCCTGTTGATTTCCGAGTGGTATTTTTTCATAAAACATACCCCTTTTCATAAATAGTCAAAAAATTGTCATCAATTTTTTGTATTCTATACTATATCAGATTCCAACAAATATAGCAATTAAAATCTTTGTTTTTAATACAAGATGCACAAACATATATGTAACAGTTTTAAACTGTTACAACAAAAACGGAGTTTTATATAGTTCTTCCCAATGCAATTTAATATGCTCCATCAACTTCTGATCGTCGTTTAACTTTGCAGCAATAAAGGCCTGTCTCAAACGAACTTTACAGATTTTTTCATCTTCATTTTTTAATTCCAGATTTTTAGTCATCTCATATAAAAGTAAAGCCAGATTTTTACCTGATTTTGTATTCAGACAAATTTCAACGCCCTTCGCTCCTGTTTTTAAGGCCTCATCATAACTTCCCTGACGTCCTAACGTTTTAGATAATGTTAGTAAGTACAGGACCTCACTTACCATACGTTCCTCACTATCTAAACTCATATTATCAAAATACGTTCCTACTTTTCGTAAAAGCGCTATACTCTGTTCAAAATCCCCTTCCTCAGCATAAGATGCCGCTATATTACAGATCAGCATTACTTCACGCCATGAAAAAGCGCCATGCATAACCCCTACATTACCTCTTGGAATAAAAGGAACGTAATTTTCTGAACTTTTCTCCATCTATACACCTCCCATTTCAAGCTAAAGATAGTTTTTTTACAAATGATTCCATACTTCCCAGAAAGCAAAAAAGAAACGCAACTCCGACAGAATATCCGCTGTTTGCGCTTCTTTCTTCCTCATGTCAGCAGAAATCATTTATCTTCTCTAAACAAAAATTTCTCCTTTATTACCAGGCTGGATCATTTCATAATATCTTTCAAACGAATCATTATGTGAAATGAGTATCAACGCAATCCCATACCGCTCACAATACGAAACCACATTTTCCGTTACAGTACTGACCAGCTCCGCATCCAGCGCACTGGTGGGTTCATCCAGCATGAGAAGGTCCGGTTTTCTAAGCAGAACCCTGGCCAGGCCCACACGCTGCTTTTGCCCGCCGGAGATATTTTCACCATTTTGCTCAAGCAGGTAATCCATTCCCTTGGATTTAACAAATTCCGTCAGGCCGGACATCTGGATAACCTCACGAATAGCGTCCTCTGAATAACTTTCACCTAAGGTAATATTATTGAGTACCGTATCACGGAAAATATAGGGCATCTGCGGCGCCTGCAGAACATGATCATAGTAGGCCTGAGGCTGTATATTTTCTACCGGAATCCCGTTATACTGCATCTGTACAGGCTGACCCTTGATACTGTAAAATCCGGAAATTATATTGATGAGACTGGACTTCCCGCGGCCGCTCTCCCCCCGAAGAATCAGATGCCCGCCTCTTTCCAGTTCAAAATCCACATGCTCTAATATACTCTTTCCATCCTGAAACGTATAGGCATCCGAGTGGAAGGAAAACGTTTGAAGGGGGGCTAAATGATCTGTGCTGTAATCCTGCTTTTCTTTTTCCAGAATCGGCATAATTTTGTCCTGCATGGCCAGGGCCTGCCGTCTTTGATTAATATATTCCGGAATATTCAATACTGGCTCTTGCAAAACGCCCACCAGCGCGTAAGTTGCCATCAACTGACCAATCGTAAACTGACCATTCAAAATCATAATAGAGCCAATAAGAATGACAAGTATCGGCAAAGCAATCGTCAGCACTGCATAGATGGATACAAAGATTGAATAATAGGCAGAAAGGCTTCTGCTGTATTTGTATGTTGTTCCATCAATATAATCCGCCAGCCTTTTTTTAAAAAAGCCCTCTTTTTTGTACTGCTTAATATCCTTAATTCCGTTGAGATAATCAATAATTTTCTGATTCATATTCGAATTAGCCATTTGCAGATTATACGTCTTAGTTCCAATTACATTACTAATGAAATGTGTCAACACAAAACATAAAACAACACAGCCCAAAATAATCACAGTAATAAGAATATTATAGCGGAGCATAATCCCAAACGCTGCCACCAATGTTACAACATTAAAGATCAGTGTAATCAAGCCAAAACTCTTCCAGTCAGAAATAAATTTACTATCATCTTTAATCATGGACAATGCAACGGAGGACGTGTACTTTTCGTGAAAGGCA
The DNA here is from genome assembly GCA_902363555.1 of Lachnospiraceae bacterium. GTDB lineage: Bacteria > Bacillota > Clostridia > Lachnospirales > Lachnospiraceae > Catenibacillus. The sequence continues at coordinate 205,296 of CABJAM010000008.1, forward strand.
TATTCCTTTTTTAACGAATCCCCAAAAAAACTTTTAATCAGCGCGTAATGACTGGTATACATCAGTGTCCTGAAAAAATACTGAAAAATACAATTCGCAGCAAAGAAAATAACGATAAACACAAGGCATTTCTTTATATGCCCCATCGTAATATCAAAATTCTCCTGGGAAATACTGTCCACAAGCTCCTGAATCTCTATAAGCAACAGGAAGCGAAAAGCAATGACTCCCGCTGAAAACAACATTGTCAGAGCCTGCTTTTTCTTCAGCGGCTTAAATATATTGTTGATTTCTGCACGGAATTTTTTCATAATACATACCCCCCTCTCTAAATCGTCAAAACATTTACCTTGGACCACAGCCCCAGCTTACGAGCAGAAAATCGTTGGCACAGTGCACCCCCAATCGGTAAATTATAGTTACACTAATAAGACGTTTGAGAAAGGCTAAGTGTTCAGACAATTTTCAATTTCATACGGTTACGCTTTTATATTCTAAACTCCTACACACTTGGCAATACCACCGTTCCAGCCGCCTACGGCAGAAAAATCTTTTCTTGGTTTCCCGGCTGTATTTTTCGTAAGTAATACCCTTCATACCAATCGTTATGTAAAATTTATATAATGGCAATAACATACCACCGGCAATACATTACAACGATTTCGAAAACAGCACTAACCAACTGCATCTACAGCATTTGTCGTTAAACGGAAATTTCTTTAAAATCAAAATCATCCAATGATTTATTTAAAAGAAAGCTCAAGAGGAAACTAATGCCAACAAGGAAAAAAGGTATTCCAATACTAATATGGTTCATCGCATTCGCCAGAAATAGAAATATTATGTCTACCAAATTCTGTCCCATGCTTGACAAGGATATTAACGTTGCACGCATATCGTTTAGATGAACATAATCAATAAAACGATTTTCCTTTTCGCTTAGCAAAATTCTAATGGTAGATATAATTAATGGTATTACTATCATAACAATTAATGTTATTGGGTTATTTCCAAATGATAAATAAAAAAACAGGCAAGCACTTATAATAGATATTACGCCAACTGCTTTACTTAAAGATAATATATTCTTCAGAAAACTAATAACCCTGGGTACAAACATTTCAACTGCGGAATATGCGATAATAATTGCAGACATCCAAGCATCAGACATCCCCAACTGCTGTATCTTTACAATATAAAAAAAGTTTACAACAAACATACTAATACTTCCGATACTTTTAAATAAAGTAAAAATGCCTATTTTCCTAATCATAGGATTTTTCAGTAAATTCCACGATACGGATTTATTTGATATAAGCCGCCTCCCCACTTTACGTTCTTTTAACTTTATTTCATCTAAAAAAAGCGAAAAAATCATTGCAAAAAAAGCACATATTGTAGTACTCACCAACAACAATTTAACGCCACCAATAAGATATAACGGTGAATACAAAATAGTACTTGTTATAAATCCTACGGTTCCGAAATTACTATTTTTAGCTTTTACCTGTCCGTATTCTTCTGGACTAATACTATATATATATGCCTCAATCGTTCCAGAAGAAAAACAATTTGCAAATGACTCAATAACAGCCTCTAAAAAAAATAGTTCAAAACTATTCGCAGTCCATAAAAGGAATCTCGCTAAAAATAACATACTTTGAGATAAAACGAGGCTTTTCTTATATCCAATCCGGTCAGTTACGTAACCCAATGGTACTTCAAAAGCAAAAATACATGTAGATAATACAATCTGAAGTATAAAAAACTCAGATATTGTAAGCCCTTTTGATGTACGAACCAAAAGAGCAACAGGGGCAAAAAACACCAGTCCATTTAACAATGAAATTATTTGTAGTATTTTTTTACCTTTCATATTTTATTCTCCAATATCCAAATAATCCACTTTACTTTTTAAATATGGCTTTAACACCCCTTCAACTAATAATCTAAAGCTCTCCTTTTCAAATTCACACTGCTTATTCATATCAGTCTCAAAGGATAGTTTACACCCTCCAGAACAATATCCTCCTAAATTACAATTAAAACACTGTTCATAATCCAAATATGATCTATTACTTAAACAATATTTGTTCAAATTTTCTTTAGAAAATCCAAACAAACTTTTTTCTCTATGACCCACAGAATATGTGCACCTATATACATTCAAATCATTATCTATATAAAACACTTTGTCTATCGCAGAGGATGTCCAACAATAATTATATTTACCCCTTAATTCAGTCTGACCATATAGTTTACCTATCTTATTACAAATGTTATATCCTGTCTTTATAAAAGCTGCATGCATTTTAGGATCTGGAATCGCTATATTTTCCAGCTCTTTCAGAATATCTGCTTCGCATAAGATATCTGGATAATTTGTTTCAAATAGCCTGTCATCTACTCTTCCGATATCCCATCTAAAATTATTATATTCAAAGAAGCCGCTATCTTTAAAAAAAGAATGTATTTTTGCCAGCTCGTTCTTATTATGTTTATCAATATTTGTGCTAATATCAACACTAACACCGTAATTAAGAAGTGTTTTTGAACACTTTAATATTTCCATTGCAGTATTAGCATGTACGTCGTCGTTCTGTACATTACTTTTTAAATATGTGCGCGTTTTTTCATTACAATAAACACTATCTATTGTAGTGTTTATAACACTAATTATTGATCTGTTTATAATTATCTTTTTTAAATAATAATTGAGATGGGTGCCATTTGTTGTAATATGAACTTTTAAGCAATTTTTCTTACAGAAATCAAAAACTTTATCTATCAAATTCTCGGTAGAATATAATAATGGCTCACCACCAAATAAACCAATATGTATTTCTTCTTTTGGGTGATCCATTCTGTATTTTGAAATTATATCCAGAACATTAGTTAACTGCTCATCAGTCATATTTTCTCTACGCAATTTATCTGTATGTTGTTGATAACAATAAGTACAACGTAAATTGCAACTGTATGTTATCGCAAGAATAAATGTTGTCAAATCCAGTTTTTTATCAGTATTATCTTTCTTAACTATTTGTTCAAATAAGTTGCGACTATCCTCAGTTGGCACCATAAAATCTTCATTAAATATATATTCTTCACGGGCCATAAGTCTCTGTGCATCAATTTGGGGAATAATTAAACATTTATCTTTAAACGAATTAATAACAATACTCCAATCTTTGTTTAAAGTAAATAATAATAGTTTAGACACATTAAAGCCTTTAATTGGATTCAAAAAAGTCTCTACTTTTTTTCCAATTAATTTTTGGTTTTCTAACTCATAATAAATCATAAATACAAAACTCCTATATTGATTAAGCTTCTCACACGTATGCCTTTGTAAGAATATTTCATCGTTTCTCGTAAAGATTCACAATCAAAATATAAACATTAGTATAAGTTGCACAGAGTCTCTATTTTATAAAATTAGAGACTCTGCTTAACTTTTTCATATGGGTGAGTTAAATTATTCAAGCCCAAAGCAAAGAATTTCTCTAACTACTCAAATTAATATCTTCTAGCATCTTCGGCATCACACACGACAATTTCGCATTTGATTTTATCGTTTTCATACATTTCAGCTTTTTCAGCCTCTGTAAAGCTTAATTCAAACATTATCTTCACCTCCCTTCTATTACAATAAAATTGTTTTAGGAATCCTTTTACTCAGTGCACTTCGTTTATTTATTCCATGCACTAATTCTAAAATATCCGCATAAAGAAGTCCATGACGTTTTCGGAAAATATCTTTTCCTGAAACGTCATGGACTTAGTTTTAAATCAATAATACAATATTTATGCAACCAATTAAGAACGCCAGTTAAATCATAAAGAACATGGCTGCCAGAAAGACTTGAAAGGAGAGTAACAAATCTTGAAATTATTAAAAAAATTGATTCCATCCGTACTTATTGTTGCCACCTGCATCGTAATATCATTACCCTTGCCACCATCGCATAATCCAAACGAACCAGCCGAATCAGAAAGTATGGATGAGACATATAACATACCATCGCCTTGTAATGAGGACATCTTTCCTCCAAATTAAATCAAAACAAATGTTCCATATATTTTTTCCCAATAATTTTTTATAAATTCCATTTGCCTCCAGTTATCGTTCAACCTTGCCACATAAAAAGCCTGTAACAACCGGATTTTACAGGCTTTTCCATCTTCATTTAACAACACCATATCAAATGCTGTATTAAATAAAAAAGTTGCAAGATTTCCTCCCAGTTTTGCCTCTAAACAAAGTTCCATCCCCTTGTTCCCTACTTTAAGAGCGTCCTCTATGTTCTTGTTCCGCCCTAATGTCTGTGATAAAATTGCTAGCATAAAGCTTTCACTTGTAGCTCTTTCCTCGATATCAATAGATACATTTGCAAAATAATTTTCAATCTGTGTCAAAAATTTTATAGCTATATCAAAATTGCCTTCCTCTGCATAAGATGTTGCTATATTACAAATAATCGTTATTTCATAGTGCGTAAATATCCCCTTGGATATATTATTTGCATCAAAAGATGGAATAGTGCATAGTAGCGCTTCCATCAACATTATTCTTTTTTCCTTCTCATTTATCCTCCCAAGACAATAATCATTCATAGACCGACTTCTCAGAATGAATTGTCGATTAACATTATCTGTTAAATCCAACTTTGCTTCCAAATAAGTCAACAAAAAGTCAACATCTTCAAACTGTCGCTTTTGCAGCATCCGATTCACCTTCTCATGCTCCTGCATAATACTTACATCATCGCTGCGAATAAAAGGAAAATACTTCTCCCCGCATTTTCCCATCCGCTCCATTAGCAATTGAAAATTTGTTCTGTTGGGAGATCTTTTACCATTCTCGATTCGTGAAAGTGTCTCCACGGAACAAATACCATCACAAAGCTCTTCCTGAGTTATTCCCAGGCCTTCACGGGTCTTTTTTATAACCTCACCTACACAATACATTCCCATTGATATGCCTCCCTCAAATGACTGGCTATTTTTACAGCCATATCATCGTTTTCAAATAGCAGATAAATAAAATAGGCTTCCTGATAGATACGAATCACTTCATCTTCTGTAGCCTGCCCGACCTTTAAAAACATCTCCTTACTCTGCCCTTTCAGATATAAAAGCTCCGGCCAGGAATAGAGACGATTTTGCTTTCCAATAGCTTTAAGCCCTGTTTCACACAGCTCCAGGCTTTTTCTATAATTTCCCCGCTTTAACAGCAAAGAGGCCAGCTTACATATCTGGCTCACATATAATTGAAGCATCTCCACATCCCGAGCACTATGTTTTTCTAAATACGTTAAAATCATCCAACGTATCGTATAGCTGTCTTCGTCCCTGACCAACATTTCATACGCGTCACACAGCGTGTCAACAATGGACAATTCAATTTCCGCCATGGCCCCTATAATATATTTATCAAAACTCCACTGAGGCACAGTCATCCTGATTGCATTTTCCAGCATCCCGATACAATTTGCCGGATTATTATCCTGTAATTCTATAACTCCTTCTATAAACAGCACAAACTGCTTTTGAAACGGATTTTCTTCAATATCTTTTTTCCACACCTCTTTATAGTTTTGAATTGCCACCGCTAATTGTTCATATTTGCCATCCCGCTGCATCTGTTTCATATTCTGTCTCTGATTCCATTGCTCCAGCTCCGGAGCACTTCCATAAAGCTCATATTTATCCGGACGATAACCCAGACGGCCAAATATCATCGTGGTCAAAAAAATATCCATATCCCGTTCGCCGTTTTCAATACGGCTCATGGTCACCGTCGAACAAAGGCCACTGCACAACTGCGCGATTGTGAGCCCCTGTTCTTCCCGCATCTTTTTAATCACACTTCCAACATTCCATGTTTCTTCTATAAACAAAAGAATCACACATCCTTTCTCAGGCATGTGTCCGAACGCAGTCCAATTCACGCACGCACTGGTAGTCATACAACATTCATTACACACATTATTTCTTCATTTCTTTGCCACTTCATCTATTTATCCCAGTAAAGTGAATGATTTAATTCTAACATAAATGCCAAATAAAATCCACCCAGTTCTGTCACACTGTCACAACACGTCCGAATGACCTTTATCCGCAGCAGTTCCGGAAGGCCGAACGGCAGCTTTTACCCCCACAATAAAAAGCCCGATCCCGGATAAAACCAGTGAATACTTTATCGAAATAATATCACTGACCAATCCCCATATCACCATCCCAACCGGTAAGGTAATATTCGTATAAATTTCCATTTTTGAAAAAACAGCCCCCCGGTCAATCGCTGTGGATATACTCTGCAGGCACGTCACCACCCTGATCTGAAATATATTGATAAAAAATGAAGACAGCATCATAAAAATCAAATAGACAATAAAATATTTCACAGTCATAGACATTGCTATAATCAATCCCCCAGTCAATAGAGCGGTTACGACAAAACTTCTGTCATACCGTTCTGTTTTTGAAACACGGGTAATAAGAAAACTCGCCGCAATCGCTCCGACACTGTAAAACATTTCATTATAGGACAATTTTAACAAATCATCCGGAAATAATTTTGTTACAAGTAATGGTGTCAAATATGTAATTGGTACTATAAAAAAAGGAACACCACATAGGAATGAAGTACCGAACCTGTTTTGTTGTCCAGCTTGACACCGGACACATCTTCTTTTTTATTTTCCTCCAATGGACATCGTATATATTTGATTTTTAAGAGAACAATGACTGCCAAAATTACGGTCAAAGGGTCAATGAGTAATGCCCCTGATATTGATACATAAGCCGCCAGTGCTCCGCCCAGTGCCGGCGCAACTAAGCTGCATATTGAATTAATCGAAGAATTATACCCGTTTATCTTCAAAAGCATATTTTCAGGAGTTATTTCTGCAATAAACACCTTTTCGCAGGGCCCCTGAATCCCTGCTCCCGCTGTTCTTAATGCCATTACAACCAACAACAATACATACGTATCCCATTCCATACGGATCAAAACAGCCAGCACGCAGGATAACAACGCCACAAACACATCCGATAATATAAGCATTATCTTTAAATTAAAATATCTGAATTTATTTTTAATGAACGATGCCGCTACGATTTTAGGTAAAAAAGTTACTAATAAAGACAACGATAAGATTATGCCAGAACCGCTTTTAAGAGTGATATACCAGACCAGGACATAATCAACAATCGTTGACCCCAGCATGGAAAAAATCTGACTTACCAAAAAAGGCCTTATACTTTGTTTTTCTCTCATAGTATTCTCCAAACCTTGTTTATTTTTAATAAAGTTCATTTTAGCACAATTTTTCTTCAGAGTCCACAAATCCGCCGCCCCGGGCACCTTCCCTAAACACACCACCTGTCTCCGCTACGCTTCGCGCATCCGTCTCCGCTTTGCTTCGACGGATCGCGGCAGTCGCCATAAAGGCCAGCGAGCTCCCCTTTATGGCTCGTTGCTTACGCACCACCTGTCTCCGCTACGCTTCGACAGGTCGCGGCAGTCGCCATAAAGGCGAGCGAGCTCCCCTTTATGGCTCGTTGCTTACGCGCAAAAAACCCCGGGTCAATTTCCCCCAGGGTTTTCTCGTCTCCGTCCTATGCGCAGCGTTTACGCCGTCCGCTCAAACTGAGAATTATAAAGATTTGCATAAAATCCGCCGGCAGCCAGCAATTCCTCGTGGTTGCCCTGCTCGATAATATCCCCGTCTTTCATAACAAGGATCAGGTCCGCATCGCGGATGGTGGACAGACGATGGGCGATAACAAAGCTGGTTCTGCCCTTCATCAGATTATCCATAGCCTTCTGGATGCGCTCCTCTGTACGTGTATCCACGGAGCTGGTGGCCTCGTCGAGAATAAGGATTTTCGGGTCGGCTAAAATGGCTCTGGCAATGGTCAAAAGCTGCTTCTGGCCCTGAGAGACATTGGACGCCTCCTCATTCAGCTCCATATTATAGCCGTCGGGCAATGTCTGCACGAACCGGTGGACATGGGCGGCCTTTGCGGCAGCCACAACTTCCTCGTCGGTGGCATCCAGCTTGCCGTACCGGATATTATCCTTGATGGAGCCGTTGAACAGCCATGTATCCTGTAAAACCATACCGAACATCATACGCAGCTCACTGCGGTTAAAATCCTTCACATCATGGCCGTCAATAAGGATGGCTCCGCTGTTCACATCATAGAAACGCATGAGCAGCTTGATCATCGTCGTTTTTCCGGCACCGGTGGGGCCTACGATGGCAATCTTCTGACCCGGCTCGATCTTGGCGCTGAAATCGTTGATAATGATCTTATCCGGATTGTAGCCAAAATGTACATGGTCAAATTCCACGCGGCCGCTGAGGCCATCCACAGATACAGGATTTTCCACGGTCTGGTCTTCCTCAGGCTCATCCATGAACTCAAACACACGCTCTGCCGCTGCGGCCAACTGCTGGAGCATATTGGCCACCTGGGTCAACTGAGTGATCGGCTGGGTAAAGTTACGCACGTACTGGATAAAGGACTGGATCTGGCCGACCTCGATCACCTGGCGGGCTGCATAGTAGCCGCCAAGAATGGCTACCACAACATAGCCCAGATTGCCCACAAAGCCCATGACCGGCTGCATAACACCGGAAAGGAACTGAGATTTCCATGCGGACTCGTAAAGCTTATCGTTGACCTCATCAAAGGTGCTGGTTACATCCTTTTCTTTATTGAAGGCTTTCACAATATTGTGGCCGCCGTAAACTTCCTCCACCTGGCCATTGACGTTACCAAGATAAGATTGCTGGCTCCGGAAATATTTCTGGGAGCGCTTGGCGATCATCATCACAAATACCATGGAGACAGGCACGATCAGCAGCGCCACGATGGTCATGGGCACACTGATGCGGAACATCATAATCAGAACACCGATAATGGATGTCACGGATGTGATGACCTGAGTGATACTCTGATTCAAGCTCATACTTACCGTATCCACATCATTGGTGACACGGGAAAGGATTTCGCCATGGGTCTGTGTATCAAAATAGTTCATAGGCATGCGGTGGAACTTATCCGTCAGCTCCTTGCGCATACGGAAGGTGATTTTCTGGGAAACCTGAGTCATGGTCAGGCCCTGGATAAATGAGAACAAGGCGCTGACACCGTAAAGGATCATCAGTGTCACCATGATTTTCCCAATGGCGCCAAAGTCAATACCCGCGCCGCCGGAAACCTTGCTCACCAGGCCTTTGAAAATCTCCGTGGTTGCATTTCCCAAAATCGTCGGTCCTACGATTGTAAAGACCGTACTCGCTATAGCACATAAAATAACGACCAGTAAAGCGAATTTATAGCGGCCGATATAAGCCAGCAGCTTCTTTATCGTACCTTTAAAGTTCTTTGCTTTTTCTCCGCCGCCCATGGGGCCTCCCATCGGACCGTGGCCCATAGGCCCCCGGCGCGGACGATGATTCATATTCCGGGTTGTTGTCTGTTCATTAGCGCTCATCGTTATCGGCCTCCTTTCCTTCGGATTTTTCATCGGACAGCTCTTCCTCCGATAACTGGCTTGTGGCGATCTGGCGGTATACATCACAGGTCTTCATAAGCTCGCTGTGTGTTCCCTTACCTACGATCTCCCCTTCATCCAGAACGAGGATCTGATCGGCATGTAAGATCGTGCTGATACGCTGAGCCACGATAATGACCGTGCTCTCAGAGGTTTCCTTTTTCAGAGCCTGACGCAGCACAACATCGGTCTTATAATCCAAAGCCGAAAAGCTGTCGTCAAATATATATACTTCCGGCTTTTTGGCAATGGCTCTGGCAATGGAAAGCCGCTGCTTTTGTCCGCCGGACACGTTGTTTCCGCCCTGGGAGATCACCGAATCGTATTTATCCGGCTTGGCGTCAATAAATTCTGTGGCCTGGGCGATTTCCGCTGCTTTGCGCATCTGGGCGTCGTCCATATCCATATCGCTGTATTTAATATTTGTCTCGATCGTACCAGAAAAGAGCACGCCCTTTTGAGGTACATAGCCAATGCGGTCACGAAGGTCCTTGCCGCTCACTTCCCGGATATCCCGGCCGTCCACACAAATGGAGCCCTCGGACACATCGAAAAATCTTGGAATCAGATTGACCAGCGTGGACTTGCCGCTGCCGGTACTTCCGATCACTGCCGTCGTCTCGCCGGGCTTTGCCGTAAATGTAAGATGGTTCAGCACATATTCGTCAGCGCCGGGATATTTGAAGGAAACATCTTTAAATTCCACATAACCTTTTTTGCGTTCGTCCATTTTCTTCGGGCTTTCCGGCTCCTTCACAGTGATATCTGTGGAGAGCACCTCATCCACACGCTGGGCGGCCACTGCGGCTCGGGGCAGCATAATGGAAATCATGGAAAGCATAAGGAAGGACATGATGATCATCATGGCATACTGAATAAATGCCATCATATCTCCGACCTGCATCACGCCGCCATCGATATAGGATGCGCCGACCCAAACGATCAAAAGAGTCAGGAAGTTCATAATCAGCATCATCAGCGGCATCATGCACGACATGGCGCGATTGACAAATAACTGGTTTTTCATCAGGGATGTATTGGCCTTGTCAAAACGCTTCATCTCGTATTTTTCCGTACTGAAAGCACGTATAACCGGCAGACCGCTTAAAATTTCCCGGGTTACCAGGTTGATGCGGTCCACAAGCTTCTGCATCAGCTTAAACTTGGGCATAACTGTCGTAAATAACGTAACGACCACGATCAATATGGCGGCCACGCCCACAGCCAGCGTCCAGGACATTTTCGCATTGGTGGTAAACACCTTGTAAATACCGCCTGCCGCCAGGATTGGTGAGTAAATGACCATACGCAGCAGCATGACAATAAGCATCTGCACCTGCTGGATATCGTTGGTGCTTCGGGTGATCAGGGAAGCTGTGGAGAACTTATCAAATTCCGCATTGGAAAATGAAATAACCTTGTGAAATACCTGGCTGCGCATATCCTTGCTGACCTTTGCAGCGATCCGTGCCGCCAGGAAGGTCACAGCAATCGCTACAGCCATGGCCAGCAGCGCCAGAGCGAGCATCTTTGCGCCAGTGAGCAGAATATAATTTCTCTGCATTGTTTCAAGGTTCATGCCAACGGCGGCGTATTCCCCCTGGAGAAAGCCGATGGCTCCCTGGGTTATAAGTGTATCCGGCATATCCGAGAGCATTTCCCGGATACCGGTCAGCATCGTCTGCACCTGCTCCTTTGGCATCAGTGAAAACAGCTTGAATAAATCCGGCTGTCCGTTCTCTCCCATGGACTGAGCTATAAGCTCCTGGGGAATATCGGCAAACAACTGCGACATCATTTCCTGCATCTGGTCACTTGTACTACTCTCGACGCTGCTTTCGCTATCGGTCTGTGCCGCTGTGCCCTGTGCGTTCGCACTGTTTTCAAGGGTATAACAGACAAACAGGGGAAGGCCAAAAATATCCGCCAGCGTTTCCTCGCTGTCCTTATCCTTAAAATCGGCAACATATAAGTTTTCATTGGCGGCCGCCGGATACTTTTCCGTCCACTGCCCATCTCCGGCTTCCACAAGCCGGTAATTATCCATCACAGCAGCATATTCCTCATCGGCAAGGAAAATGCTGACCCTGTTCATCTCACTTTCACGGATGACCTGCGGCACCGGACTATCCACACCACTTTGCTGGATTCCTACATTAACAATGTCGGATGTGTATTCAGGCAGCGATAATTCGCAAAATGCCTGCATGACCAGCAAAATAAATATGAAGAAGATCGGCAGCAGATGCTGTTTTAAATATTTAAAGAGTTTCTTCATGCCATCCTATCCTTCCTTTTTTGAATTGAAAATTTCATTGATCGTGTTAAAGCATTCATATAATGTCCGCATCTGTTCATCGCTAAAGCAGGAAAACGATTCTTCGACGGCTGGCAGCGCCTTTGTTTTCATTGTTTCAATATATTCATACCCCTCCTTTGTGGCACGAATAAGTACGAGCCTGCGGTTTTCCGAATCCTGATACCGCTCAGCAAGACGGTTTTTAATAAGCCCGTCGACCAGGCGGGTCGCCTGCTGCGCTGAAACATGCATGGCGGAAGCCAGCACGGTCATATTCGTCTGCTTTTTGCATGCATGCTCTCTGTGGATCAGCAAAAACAAAGTCAGGAGCTGAAGCCGCGTCAACCGGTCGCTCTGTTCATCAACGATCCGTATGAGCTTCTCGTTCATAACTCTGCCAATCTTTCCTTCGATTACCGGAAGCGTGTGTATAATCGCTTCGATCATTCGATAACGTTCATCCTTTTCCATAACTAAGCCTCCATCGTAAAACTTCAACACAATAATGCTTCCGGACGTCCTCCGTCCGATTACAGTTTTTTATTATACAGTAAAACATTTCACATTTCAATACATTTCACAAAAGTGAAATATTAACTTTTTATAAACTTTGCGACAAGCTCCCCGACCTCGCCAGTAACCGTTCAGAAGAGCCGAGCTGCTACCTCGCCGTAACAGTTCAGCCTGTCTGAACTGTTACCCCGCGCCAAAATTATTGATAAAAAATATTTAACTGGGTATATTGACATGAGGATACTTCTGTGCTATTCTTGATTTATCAATTAAACAATCATTTAATTGTTTATCTGTTTAATTATAAGGAGGTTTTAATATGTCTGATAGAAATACACAACAGGATTTACCGGTCTGCGGGGAATCCCACCAGCACGTAAAAGATTTTGAAGCTATGAAAGAGGATATGCCAGCGGATGACGCCTTTATCGAGGTTGCAACGATTTTTGGCCAGCTCAGCGACAGCACCCGCCTTAAAATCCTGTTTTTACTCTGCCACAACAGTGTCTGCGTCTGCAACATTGCCGACGCAATGGGGATCAGCGCCCCCGCGGTTTCCCACCACCTGCGTTCGTTAAAGCTGCTGGGCCTGCTGGATTTCAAGCGCATCGGCAAGGAAGTCTACTACACGCTTGCTGATAACGAGGACAGCCGGCTGGTCCACAAAATGATCGACGATATGTTTGGAAGGAGTTGTATGATCGATGGAAAATAAATCTCAGAATAACCCACACGGCCATGAACATGGCGAGCATGAACACCATGGCGATGCCGCCTGTGGATGCGGCCACGAACATCACGAGCACGGGCACCACGAGCATGAGCACCACGAGCACGAACACCACGACGGTGCCGCCTGCGGGTGCGGCCATGAGCATCACGAGCACGGGCACAATGGCGATGCCTGTGGCTGCGGGCACGAACATCACGAGCACGAACACCACGGCGATGCCTGCGGATGCGGACACGAACATCACGAACACGAACACCATGGCGATGCCTGCGGATGCGGACACGAACATCACGAACACGAACACCACGACGGTGCCGCCTGTGGCTGCGGCCATGACCATGATGATGAACATGATCACAGCCATGATGAACCCCAGGCGATTCCTCTGTGTGATACATGCGGAAAGCCGGTGGATGTATGCCAGTGTCCGCCGCCAGCCGACTACGAAAAGAAGATCTATACGATGCAAAATCTGAGCTGCGCCCACTGTGCCGCCCAGATGGAAGAACGTATCGGCCAGCTCCCCGACGTATTAAACGCCTGTGTTATTTACACAACAAAACAGCTTCGCATCACTGCAAAAAATCCCCAGGCGTTATTGGATAAAATCCAGTCCATCTGTCAGTCCATCGAGCCGGATGTACAGGTGGTTGCTCATTCAGCAAGCCGGCCAAAGGCCGCACAGTCTCAGGAGCATGAGCATGATACATCTGGAAAATGGACCATCGCCGGCTATATACTCAGCGCCCTGGTCATCGTGGGCGGAGAAATTTATCACGAAGCCAGCAATGCGCCTCTCCCATGGCCATTAGCAGGAATATTCATATTATTATATATCGCCCTGGGATACAAGGTATTATGGACGGCAGCCCGCAACCTGACCCGCGGCCATGTATTTGACGAAAATTTCCTTATGTCCATAGCCACACTGGGCGCGCTGATCATCGGAAAGTTTGGCGAAGCCGCAGGCGTTATGCTCTTTTATCAGATCGGTGAATATTTTGAGCACCGCGCCGTTGAACGGAGCCGCAGCCAGATCATGTCCGCCATCGACATGCGTCCGGAAGTTGTCCAGAAAATCAACCCTGCCACCGGCAGTACCGAAACCATTCCTGCCGAAGATGCCCGCCCCGGCGATCTGCTGCTTGTCCGCCCCGGCGACCGTATCCCTCTGGACGGTATTATTGCCGAAGGTGAGAGCCGGCTGGATACCTCCCCCATCACCGGAGAGCCGGTGCCCGTAAAAATCAGCCAGGGCGACAGCGTCATATCCGGCTGTGTCAACATTTCCGGAAGCATAAAGCTTCAAGTGGAAAAGGCTCTGGAGGAATCCATGGTTACAAGGATTCTGGATTCTGTGGAAAATGCCGCGGCAAGCAAGCCGCAACTGGACCGTTTTATTACACGTTTTTCCCATTACTATACACCTACGGTCATTATACTGGCTCTAATCGTGGCCATTGCCCCGCCGCTTATTACAGGCCAGGCATGGAGCCACTGGATTTACACAGCACTCACCTTCCTTGTAATGAGCTGCCCCTGCGCCCTTGTATTAAGCGTGCCGCTGGCATTTTTCTCCGGCATCGGCGCAGGCTCCAAAAAAGGCATCCTTTTCAAAGGCGGGTCCTCATTGGAAGCCCTCGCCCATATCAAAGCGATCGTTATGGATAAAACAGGTACATTGACCAAAGGTAATTTTAAGGTATCCCAGATTATTGTCAGCAATGACAGCGCTCGGAACGCGCTTCCCGCACAGAAAGGCACAGGCACCGCCAAAAATCCGGAGCTTGACCTGCTTTACGCAGCGGCCTGCTGTGAAATGACATCCACCCATCCGATCGGTATCAGTATTTTGGAAGAAGCAAGGCAGCGGGGTCTTACGCCAAAACAGCCGGAGCAAATGGAAGAAATCGCCGGCCACGGTATCCATGCTGTTCTTGAAGGAAAGGATTTTCTGTGTGGCAATAAAAAGCTGCTGGATAAATACAGAGTAAGGGTTCCCAGCTTGAACGAAAGTCCGGGTGCCACAGAAATTTATATCGCTGTGGATGGCAGCTTTGCCGGCCTTATCCGGATTTCGGATACATTAAAGCCTGATGCAAAAACCGCAGTCGCCGATCTTAAACACATGGGGCTGTCTACTGCCATCCTCACCGGCGATGCCCAGACCGCAGCCCAGGCCATCGCGGAGGAAGCCGGGATTGATGAAGTTCATGCCCGCCTCCTTCCGGCCGATAAGCTGAACCACCTTCAGGACATCCGCAGCCGCCATGGCAGTGTCATGTTCGTGGGCGACGGCATCAACGACGCCCCGGTATTAGCCGGCGCAGACGTGGGTGCGGCCATGGGAAGCGGCGCGGACGCCGCCATCGAAGCCGCTGATGTGGTCTTTATGACCTCCGACGTCACCTCCATCGTGGACTCCGTAAACATTGCCCGGGCCGCCTACCGCATTGCTCTGCAAAATGTCATCGTTGCCCTGATCATTAAAGTTATCGTCATGGTCTTAGGCTTCATCGGCATCGCATCCATGTGGCTCGCCGTATTCGCTGACACCGGAGTTGCTATATTGTGTATACTTAATTCCATACGGATACTTTATTCAAAACGATATAAATAAATTTCAGACCGTTTTGGGCGCTGAAAGGTACAAAAAAGCGGGGCCGGTTCATCAAAAGACCTAAAGAATTTTGATGAACCGGCCCCGCTGTCTGTAATCATTGGCTGCCATCTACGATTTGGATTCCATCTCTTTGCGCCGTTCTTCCTCCGCCAGCGCTTCCGCAGCGGCATACTCCTCCTTCACCTTCTCAATCTCCGCCGAATCCACCGGCCGGATGATTTCGATGGCTTTTTGCATATTAGAAAGGCAGACCTCCTTGCAGCTTCCGCCGTCCTCCCCGTCAAGGGTCCAGGAAATATCCTCCTCGCTGACAAACCGAATATTGCTCACTCTGGCATAGAACATATACCGCTCGTCCACCTTCTGCATTAAAAATGCACTCATAATCGCCTGGAGCTCAAATACATTTTTCGGCATACGCACAAGCAGCACCTCAAAAAGTCCATCATCCAGCTCCATATCCTTGCCACTGATGCTCTTAAACCCGCCCACGGAAATGGAATTGGTCACCATCCCATAGGCAAAGCTGTCCGTAATCACCTGATCTTCAAATTCCACAGTCATACGGTGAGGGGTAATGCTGGGCAGACTCTTGATCCCCTCCACGACATAGGCCAGGTGCCCCAGGGAATTTTTCATCTGTTGGGGCGTCTGGTAAGAAACATCCGTAAATGCCCCAAAAGCCGCTACATAAGCAAAATATCGGCCATTGAAAACACCTACGTCGATGGCGGAAGGCGCGCCGCCCAGCACATTGGCGGCAGCAGTGACCATGTTTGAGGAAATCCCCAGGCTTTTGGCAAAATCATTGGTCGTTCCGGCAGGAATATATCCAAGCGGCGGCCGATCTTCCAGCTCCACAAGTCCGGATACGACCTCATCCAATGTTCCGTCGCCGCCGCTGCACACTACAAGATCATAGGCAGCCGCCCGGCTCCTGGCCACCTCATAGGCATCCTTTACGGCCTGGGTCGTATGTACAGTCACCTCGTAGCCCGCCGCTACAAACATATCAATAATCGTGGAAAAATGCGGTTTGATCTGATTCTTTCCGGATTTTAGATTAACAATAAATAAAATTCTTTTCATAGGATACCTCCATATCACGTTTCATTCCGTAACCCCCACTCCTTGCAAGCTCAAATTTGGAATCAATTTTTACCTTTTTCTTTGCTGTACTATGGATGCTTTTAATGCTTTCTAAATACTCCGTTTCAACTGGAGACAAATTCTGCACCTGGTATTTTCTGTACTCTTTAGTTGCTTTTTCAATTGCCTGTACATGACTGATCGTTCCGGAACCTTGCAAAACCTTTTCGCCTGTCGTCTTTAAAACATTGTCAAGATGTTCCACATAATCCGCCATATACATAGGATTATGACGAATAGCCTGAATCTCCGCAAAATCAAAATAACCTGATACAATATTATTTAAGATTTTTAATTCTTCATCATTAAGATAATTCTTTGCAATGCTTATATCCTTCTGTATAGGAAAATCACCTGAAAAGCTCTTCAACCCCATAAAAGGCTGACTCGCATCTGCACGTTCATATATTATCTCCGCTGCCGTATGACCGTGGGCCGCATAATGTAGTTTATTTTGTACCATTTTAAAGAAAGCAATGGATTCACTACTTTTCGGATTATAATCAACACTTGTCGCATACAAATCCAACACCTGTCTGTACATAACCTTTTCGGATGATCGAATATCCCAATTTTTAATCGCTCATCATCCATTGTAAAGCCTTTGATCATATACTCTTTTAAGCGTTCTGTAGCCCAACGGCGGAAATTTGTAGCAATCCTGGATTTCACTCGATACCCAAGAGAAATAATCATATCAAGATTATAATGAGTTGTGTTGTAGTTTTTACCGTCAGCCGCAGTTGTTCGGAATTTCCGAACAACTGAATTTTCGTCTAACTCTCCTTCCTCAAAAATGTGCTTGATATGCTCACTGATATTGGATTTGCTGGTTTGGTAAAG
This sequence comes from Lachnospiraceae bacterium, assembly GCA_902363555.1. GTDB lineage: Bacteria > Bacillota > Clostridia > Lachnospirales > Lachnospiraceae > Catenibacillus. Next base: position 223,030 of record CABJAM010000008.1, read on the forward strand.
GTCACATAATTGTGCTTGCGTCAGCCAAACAGTCTCATCTTCAAATTTAACATCTATTTTTGTACGCCCATCTTCCGTTTGATATATGACGATTTCACTCTCCACATTATTGGAATTGTCTTTTTTATCCGCCACTGTTCAGGCCTCCTTTTACCGCTCCATTAACTTTCCGCTGGCTTTATTCTTCCAAAGGTTAAACCTATCTCATTCAACTTATATATGATGGTCGGATTAAAGTTTAGAAAGTAAGACAATATTCTCTATTCCCGACGTCATCGGAAACATATCCACCGGCTGCACGGCCCGCACACGGTAACCGGCTTTGATCAATTCCTCCATATCCCTCTTTTGTGTCACCGGATTGCAGGAAATATAAACAACCTTTTCCGGCGACATTTTTACCAGCGCCTTTAAAAACGCAGACGTACTCCCGCTGCGGGGCGGGTCCATAATGACAACATTATAATATGATTTATCCGTAAAATCAATCGCATTACTTTTATTTTTCCCGGAACGCTTACCGGTTACACTCGGGCGTCCGCTCCCGGCAAGCTGCGCCGCCGTTTCCTCCATAAACCGGGTGGCATCCCGCCGGACAAAGCGGACATTGGAAATATTGTTCATCTTTGCATTTTCCCGGGCGTTATCCACGGCATCCGCTCCCAACTCCACGCCGGTAACATGGTTTACATAACGCGACACTAACAGTGTGATCGTTCCGATGCCGCAATAGGTATCCAGCACCCGGTCTGTTTTGGAAAATCCGGCCATTTCCACCGCTTTCATGTAAAGCTTTTCCGTCTGCTCCGGATTGACCTGGTAAAAGGACTTAGGCGATATCCTGAACTTCAGCCCGCACAGCTCGTCCTCGATATACCCCTCACCATAAACCACCTTTTCCTCATCGCCAAGGACCATACTTGTTTTTCCTGCATTGAGATTATACACAATGGTTCGGATATTGGGAAATTTTTTCAATAATTGCCCACACAGCGCCTTCCCCTGCGGAAATTTAAGGCTGGACAATACAAACACGACCATAATCTGTCCGGTCCTGTATCCGGTCTTAATAAGCACATGGCGCAGCAGCCCCCGGCGGCTGTCCTCGTCATATGGGGCGATCCCCAACTTCTTCATAGCCGCCCGGACAGTGCTCATAATTTCATCGCCAATACTGTCCTGAATCCGACATTGCTCCATATCCATAAGCTTGTGGGACTTTTCCTCATAAATACCTGAAATAATCCGCCCCCGGCTGTCTCTGCCAAGCGTTGCATGGATCTTATGCCGGTAACACAGTGGCACATCCATACCGATCGTCTCCGGGATCTTACAGTATTTTCCCATGAGAGACTCCACCTGGCTCTGCTTAAACCGGAGCTGTTCTTTATAGGACATATGCCACAACTGGCAGCCGCCGCACCGCCCGGCGTAGGGGCACATATCTGTATTTCTTTCCGGCGATGTCTCCACAAGCGATACGATACGCCCCAGTGTCTCGTTCTTTTTGCGGTAAAGCTCGATCTGAGCCAGCTCCCCCGGGAGAAGGCCGGGCACCGGGATCATGGACTGATTAAAGGATACAACACCTCTGCCCTCATTATCCAGATATTTCGCCCTGACACGATAAACCTTTTTACTCATCATTTGCTCCAATCTGCGCCTCGCCGTAAAGGTCCAACAGGTCCTTCATCGGCTGCCACGCCAGTATTAATTTTTCCAGAGTAAACGAAGCATTGGCCGGGCTTGTGGACGGAAGCCTGGTACATGGCCTTCCCACAGCCTCCTGACAATACTTAACATACAACTCCCCGGACTTGCCGCCATTGGCAAAAATGCCACAAATCGGCGCCGCCTGCAAAATCCGGTCCAGGTCATTGGGAACCACATTTTTAATGGAGCTGTCACTGGAGCCGTAAATATCACAGCTATGGATCACATCCCACACCGCGATATGGCGGCGCAAAAGCATTGCCCGCTTTTCCTCCACAGTCACGGGCACCGGCTCCCCGGTAAGACCTGCGATCACCTTCCAGAATCGGTTTTGTGGATGATTATAGAAAAAATGACCCTCCCTGGATTTCACCGACGGGAATGAACCCAGGATCAGTACCCGGGAGGATTGGTCAAATACCGGCTCGATCTCATGGACCACATGGGTCAGATTTAATTCTTTTTTCATTATTTTTTCCTCCTGCGGCCTGCTGCCCGTTGAAAACGACGTCGTATGTATGGCTTCGTGCACAACTTCGCTCCATGCATCCATTTTAACAGCAGACGCCGAAAAAAGAAATACCGAAACGAAAAGTAACTTTTCATTCCGGTATTTCCTTACTGGTAGTATATATGAAATCTCATCGGGGAATGAGTATCTCACGTTGCAACGCCACCTGATTCCACGTCGTACATACCCGGCGCCTCGTTGCTTCGCACACACCCGGTTTCGCTCCGCTCCACCGGGTCGCGGCAGTCGCCAAGCTGGTGAGCAAGCTCCCCAGTTTGGCTCGTTGCTTCGCACACACCCGGTTCCGCTCCGCTCCACCGGGTCGCGGCAGTCGCCAAGCTGGTGAGCAAGCTCCCCAGTTTGGCTCGTTGCTTCGCACACACCCGGTTCCGCTCCGCTCCACCGGGTCGCGGCAGTCGCCAAGCTGGTAAGCAAGCTTCCCAGTTTGGCTCGTTGCTTCGCGCAAAATAAGCAGCCTGTGCGGCTGCTTATAGAAATCCGTTATGAAAACATACGCGTAAACGTATTAATGTCTTTCATATCCATTCTTCCATACACCGCAGAATCAGGTTAGCACACACTCAAGCAGGTCTCCTGACTTCAGATCATCGTTTATCAGCACCTTCTCAGCCGCCGCTGCATGATCGCAGCCTGCCGCCAATGGCATATCGCTTCTAAACTCCCTGTACACAGTGACGGGATCGTTCCGGACTTGCACCGGATTCCCTTTAAATTTCTCGCGAAAACTTGAGTATCTATTTAATTACAGGTAAACAATACCATGATTTTTGTAAAAAGTCAATCATTAATTCTTTTTCAATTGACATCATTAATTCTTTTTCAATTGACATCAAATTCTATTTCAATTGAACTTAAAAATCTTTTTGGCCAGATAATAGCCCTTCACAAGCGCCGGCTCCATTTTACGATACGGAGGATTGCTCACAAGGCCGCGGGCACCCATACGTATATGACGGTACATTTTCGGATCACGATCTTTAAAATCGCTCCACAACTTGCGCCGCTTCTCGTAATTTTCTTCAGTACCGGAAATGACCAGCATAACCGAAGTTACCAGGCAGATCATAGCCAGATACTTCATCATATATTTGGACAGTCTCCGGTTTTTCACATCTCCCGGCAGGCTGTATGCATTGATCATCAGGTTATTAACGTAGATCTGCTGGTCGATCCGCCCGATCATCACCTGCTCATTAACTGACTGATCCGCCCGGCCAATATAATAACGGTACAGATCCACATCCATATAATACATCGTCTTTACATAAGGCAATGGGATATATACAAATAAATTGTCCACATAAAATGTATGCTTTGGCAGGCACAGGCCGCTGCTTCTCAACACCTTCGTGCGATAGATGACCGAATGCATAAGAAGATTCTGGTCCGGGCGGAAATGGCCCACACTGCTCCAGCCAAAAATTTTTCTCTGCGGCAGGGCATTGGTATAACGGACCACATGGGAAGTGCCATCCTCCACATGCTCATAAACGTAATTGCAGATCAGCATATCCACCCGCTGGCGGTTTCTGCGGAACTGCTTCAGCTTTTCCACAACCTCTAAAAGACTGTCCTTGTCCAGCCAGTCATCGGAATCAACCACCTTGTAATACATACCCGTGGCGTTACGCAGCCCCGCATTCACTGCCTCGCCATGGCCGCCGTTTTCCTGATGGATTGCCCGGCAGATACCGGGATAATTTTTTTCATATTCGTCGGCGATCGCCGCCGTCTCATCTTTTGTAGAACCATCATCAACAATCAGTATTTCCGCATCATCACCGGCTGCAAGCAGCGAGTCAATGCATTTGCGCATATATTGTGCCGAGTTATAACATGGCACCGCAAAAGAAATTATTTTCACACAAAACACCCTTTCCAGATTCTAATACTGTTACTCATTTGCCGTAACAGTTCAAAGAGGCCGAACTGTTACCATCTGCCATTAAATCTCCAGGGAGATCCAGCTTTCAGAGCAACTCCTATTGTACCTGCCGAATATAAATTATTTTTATATAAACTATTAAATAACGTTAAAGTTTATTAAAACTTTCCTTCCCGCATCCTGCATACGACACAAAAGCTTGCCACTTTTCTGTTTTCAGCGTTCCCGACGCGGTGTCTATTATATTATACCCAGAATTTTTTAAATGACAAGGCTTTTTATTGAAATATTAATATTGATTTTCTCTCAAATCGTGCTATAATAAAACACATGGAAGCATAGCTCAGCCGGGATGAGCGTTCGCCTCACACGCGAGAGGTCATGGGTTCGAGCCCCATTGCTTCCATTTTTTTATTTTAATATACTAATCATTATAAGTGTAAGGGTTTCAAAAGGATTTTTAAGATTTAGTAGAGGCTTCTTTCATGGTTTGATTCAATACCAGAATAATGTAAAATAGACTAAAAAAGTAATGCAATTCATTCCGCTGGGAAAATGACTTTCCAGCGGAATGAATTTTTAATTGTTAAAGTACTGATTATTACCAGCTACTTTATATTTGTTTACTCACAAAATCTTCCAGTTGCTTGATAAGTTGATTATATCGAGTTAAATTCTGTCTCATAGTTTGATGTAAAGTTTCATTAATAGGAATAGTATTTCCTTTAGTAAGTTCAATGATGTTGTCTGTTGACTTCCTATGACCTAACGCATTACGATAATGGGATATATTATTCTCATAATTCGTTTTGAAAGGGGTAAATTCAGTTTCTACTTTCATCCCATAGTTCTCAGCCAAAATTCCAATCGCCTTATCTAACAAATATAATCGGTCTGAATGGCTAAAAAAATGCACATCATTAACAGCAGCAGGAAATGTTGGGTTGGCAGTTAATACTTTTGCTTTTGTTTTTTTATTCCGATCCTCATTTCTTTTAATTGTCTTTTGAACAGCATCCTCTAAAACCATCCTCTCATCTTGATTGAATTTATTCCATACAATATTTAGTATTTCTTGAATTCTAACTTCAAAATCAGCAGATCCATCCATAACAAATCCCCGCAGATTAACTAAGTCTTCAGAACGCTTTACAATTTTCCCTATGAGTTTTTCAACTTTTTCGGTAAATGTCGAATAATCACGTTTTGTCAAATATATACCGTCTATTGGTGGCATTAAGGTATAAATGGCATTTAACATATTCTGTTCCTCTGATGAATAGAAAAGAATATCCGTAAGAATATCATTTTCTCTGATTGCTGAAACAATGTGATCCCCTGTAGCACCTTCTGCTAACTTGAAATCCATCAATATCAAATCATAACTATTGCCTTGCAATTCTGCAATATTAAAATTATCTCCATCCTTCCTTTCAATCTGTGGAGTTAGGTAATGCTTTCCTAATATAGAAACTATTCGCATTTGTTCCATACGATACCATGAGACTTCATCCTCAAACCATAAAATTTTAAATATATTATTCATTTTCTAAATCTCACCACCAATCTGAAACCGCCCTTATAAGCTTTATCAATATTGACAGTTCCTTTCATCTCATCTATAAGTTGTTTTATATGATATAATCCAATTCCGAAACCTTTCTTACTAATATTGTTAGAAACTCCCCACTCAAATAGCAAATCTGGCTCGATATTATCTTCTAAACCAACACCATCATCTGTAAATGTTATTTCAACAAACTTAGATGTTTCACTCAAAGAAATAGTAAGATTAGCAGCACCAGCTTTAATAGAATTACTTGATATATTATCAATAATAACACCTAATGCGGAAGTATCAAACTTACATTCATATGCTCTAGTATCCGGACAAAGAATGTAATTAATGCCTTTTATAGCCAATCCTTCATCTATATATTCTCTAATAAAATCATAAATACTATTTACTCCATCCTGTTTTAGAGTTTGATTTCCATGTATTGCTAAATCAGCAAGCTTACGTGCCTTCTCATTTGCCTGATATATCTCACCAATTATTTCCAATACAATTTCTTCGTTACCTTTCCACTCTTTTGATAATTCTTCTCTAAGAAAATTTATATTTCCTTTTACAGCATCCGTCAACGTATATACGGTATGAAAACCATTAATCAAATTTGCCACATTTTGGTTTGCGGCCCCAGTTAAAAAATATACTTGCTTTTTTCTTACTGCACTTTCTTGACGAACTTTTTCTAGTTCTTTTTCTTTAGCAACATTATCTTCTTCCAACTCTATATTATCAGATAAGATGTTTTCTGCTCTCCTCTTTACTGTTTGAGCTAATTTTAGCAGACCTTCATCTTTTGTCTTTTCTGCAACTACTTCCAACTTTTTTAATGAAGCCGTAATGCTATCTTGTTCTAGTATTGAAGTTTGTTGACTTAATATGTCCGGATTATACTCAATACTCAAAATATCATTAGCTCCAATATTTGTAATAAATTGAGAAACAATCTCATCTCCAACTTCCTCAGGAAAAATTGTGTGATTAGGATTAGATTTTAGTGGCTCTCCCCAATTTATAAGATGTACAACATATTTTTCCAACACTTTCAAAACTTTTTCCACAAAAAAATCTGCAAGTGCATCTACTGCCTGTGTTTGAATAAATCCATGTGCCCGACTTGTAGTTTCAACAAATTGATCATTATCTCCTTTTATAGAAATACGCCCCATAATTTCTCTGGTTCCTAAGAATCTTTTCCAGCCCTGCGCTTTACGTTGATCAATTCCAAAAATATCTTGTCCTGGTTCTCCATATGGATTAATCCTAAAGCCATTTTTATAAATAAATACAGAACCATAACTCTTGGGGGTAACACCGCCCATTTGACGTGTAAAACTAACTTTTGCACTTTGATTTAAATAAAAGACCGAAATATGTATATCTTTTAATAAATTATATTTTCTATTCTTCTCTGTAACTGTAAATATATACTGTCCTCTATCTGATAATGTACTTGTAATTGTCTTACCATCAGTTGAAATGAGCACATCTATATTGGTAGTTTTTATATTTAATTTTTCAAAAATATCGTTGTGTATTACACCATTTACAACATCTCTATCTGGATTGATTCCTTTTTTCATAAGAACCTTTTTATCAGTATCTATCTCTGATGGTACTACCATTTCTATTTCAAAAGGTAATTCACCTTTATCTGCATCTGGACTAATTAACTTCATTAGTGAACGTTTCAACTTGAGTAAAGCTTCACGATCCCATGATTCTCGTAAATCAGTGACAATTAATGATGTTCCTTTAGCATTTCCGCTCGGAAGATACTGATCTTGTGTATAGTGCACCGGAATATCAATAAATTCTTTTGTATCATCAATTTCAAACCGGTTCCAATTTACGTCTATTATATGAACAATAGATTCTTTGTCTACCTTTGTAGCAAGATGTAATTTTGCCCCTAGACGATCACAAGAAAAACGTCCAACGCCTTTTGCTCCTGCAACTTCTCTTTTAATTTCCTCTCTATAAGATGACTTATTCCTATTTTGCACTTTCTTTTCAGAATAGGCCACAAATAACCACTTTTGAATTATATCATTATATGTCATTCCACAACCATTATCAGAAATAATAAATTGTCCGTCACCATCTTCTGAAGTGTTATATGATATCGTTACATTACTTGCACCAGCATCATATGAATTCTTCACTAATTCAAAAACAGCAATATATTTATCACTAATCAAATCCCGACCAATTAGATTTTTTAAACCAGCGCTAACACGAAATGATAATGTACTATCTGTCTGATTCATGCGCAAGCACCTCCATAAGTGCAATTCCTATTTGCTCTGCAAATAGAGGCGGAACTGCATTTCCCACCTGTGTATATCTAGGTACCTCTTTCTTTCTCCTGTCTCCTCCAGATGTGTACTTCCCCTTAAATTCATACCAATCAGGAAAACTTTGTATGCGGGCATGTTCCCGAACAGTTAAAATACGAGGTTCACAATAATGAACTAATTCGTCTGGGATTGATGTAATTGTGGGTGCTTGCGACTTTTCATCAAGAACCGTTACTCCCCGGCGATTTAAATTTTCGACTATGTTATCATCTGGCGTTATCCGTTTACCTATCGGAGCTTGTGCAAGTAAATTTTCATGTAACGTAATTGTTGCTTTCCTATGATTAACAAAACGATGACTATCTACTGCCGCATTAACATTGATCACATTTTGCCGCATTAATTTTTGATAGCCAGATATACTAGGACCATATACGCCTGCCATAAATCCTTTTGTGTCTGGTGACGGACAAGTTCCACATTTTTTTTCTAAATCACTAAGTGCATCATATACTGTTGTATAGCAGGTAATTCCTTTTCCCGTACAGAAGGATTCTCTATTATTTTTTAATGTAGAAAAGACTTCTGCAGGTGAGTGATTTCTCATCGCTACAAGTATAAATCTTTTTCTTTTTTGTGGTATACCATATTCAGACATGTCGATAATCTGATGGGCTGTTTTATATCCTAATCTTTTTAACGCTCTTTCTACATAAGTAGAATACTTTTTTGTTCCTTTTGTATTTTTAAAATTAACCGTGAAACCATGTACATTTTCAAATATAATAGCTTCTGGCATAACAAATTTAATAAACTTAATATACGACTTTACAAGTTTATTTCGCTGATCATCTATATCGCGTTTACCTGCCATTGAAAAACCCTGACAAGGAGGTCCTCCCGCAACTAAGGTAACTTTTCCCTGTAAACGTATTAGATTGTCTTTATGTTTCTTAATAATTTCGTTAATATCATGTTCTTTAATTTCAAGCCATTCAGGCCATAAAAAATGCGAATTTTTATCAATTAAATTGTGTTCAAATGTCGAAAAAGCATCAGCACTTTTTTCAACAGCAAATAGGCCTGTCCATCCAGCTTTTAATAACCCTGTAGATAAGCCACCACACCCAGCAAAAATATCTATATATAAATTTTGCTTTTTCATACTAAAACACCTCATTTTAGGCTATAATAATTCATATTAATTATAAACTCTGCTCTTGAATAAGTCAAACAGAAAGGGGATAACTAATGAAAAAAGCTCATTTTTCCCGAATTTATGATAATACAACTTGGCAAGATTTACAAAATACAGTCAAACGGCAACTCCTTAATGGATGTACACCGATTCCCTACAATATTCTAGCAGAAATTCCTATTTCAGCGGAAGAATTTAATTATTTATGTAACTCGTTACTAAAAGCAAACAAATATGTTAAAAGGTATTCTAGCGACTCTGTTATTGATTCTCAAGGAATATGGAATTGTATTGTCCTAAAATGTATTACTGATTCAAGGAACTTAGTATTATATACTGCTGGTAATCACTATCCTTTATATGCTTCTATAATAACTTCTATATAATATATACACTGTTGCATCTCCAGACTTCTTGCAGCAGCAGACATTGTGGGAATATGTATAACCTGCCGTCCTATGGATCTCTGGGAAAGGACGTTTGCCGGATGAGGAACGGCCCTGTGCTTTTTTTCATGCCCTGTGAATGCCCTTTCCTCGCTAGCATTCTCCAATGGTCTAATTTTCACCAACAGACGATAATTCTTCTTAACGTTATTCATCAGGCCATACACTCATCAACTGAGTGTGTGCGAAGTTTCCGTAGGAGGGGCCTTCAGAGGACTATTTGATCTCCGTCTTTGTATCAAAGCGGTTCAACATAGCAAGCTTTTCAGCGTGCCGATCATGTCGGTACTTTCAATCTGATAGGCAAGACATTTTTTGTTTTCTGTTAAGTCCGTGGATGGCTCCTTTCTAAAACTGGGTACAAAAGCCATAGGAATTTTTCACCTATGGCATTATCTCCTGTACCTGCTATAAAGTCACGGAGGCAACAGAAAAGGGATATTGCTCGTAAAACAATCTCCCTTTCACAGTTTTGTATTCAATTTTAAGTCCAAGCCTTATCTGTTACTGTTCGATAGACTTGATTTTATTAGTATTTACTACATCCTTATCAAAGCTTTTCAAAATCAGGTGGGCGCATTTTTATTTAAATTCCCGGAAAAATCCGCCTCCGGAATCGCAGTTCAGATATACTGGAACTAGACGAATACGCCTTAATAGAGCGGACATGTCTCAATCCCTCTATATAGTTATGATTCTCACGTATTCGCCCGAGTCAGATTCCTCATCCAATTAAAGCTGTTGATCTTCACAATCGCCACAAAACATTTCAATATCTGATCCGACTGCAGGCATGCGTACACCACCCAGGCCGGAGCATGAAATACATACAATGCGATCAGTGCCGACGGCAGGACTACGAGAAACACGAATATGGTATCCATCTTAAATACAAAGCCCACATCGCCCCCGGCCTTCACCAGTCCGGCCAGACAGGTGCCCTGATATCCCCGCCCCACGGAAACGATCGCCGTGACGATGATAAACTGCTTGGCCACAGCCACCGTCTGGTCAGTAATTTCATAAAATCCCACAAACGTATTCTTTAATAGAAGAATGACAGCGCCGGTAAATACAGCCACAATGGCAAAAAGGACCTGCGCCGTGACCGCGTAAGATTTCATTTTCTCATACTCTCCCGCGCCAACGGTTTTACCTGTAAGTATTCCCAACGCCGCCGAAAATCCAAGAACCACCATAAACAGCAGGTTATTGAGCATTCCCGATATACTAACGGCCGAGGTGGCTTCAACCCCCATCCTTCCGATGATCGCAGCCTGGGAAAGCATATTGATGGCCCAAACGACCTGGCCCAGCAGTACCGGAGTTCCGTATTTAAACAGGTCGCGGGCAAGCGCTACGTCCAGAGCCCGGAAAAAATCCTTCACCTTAAGCTTCAGTTTCTGATCGATGAGCAGGACGTAGCAAAGCGCAAAGCCGGTTTCCAGTATTCTTGAGCACAGGGTCGCAATCGCCGCGCCGCGTATGCCAAGGGCAGGGAAACCCAGCTTTCCGAAAATAAGTATATAGTTTAGTGTAATATTTGTCACCAGTGCAATGAGCGAAACATAAAGGCCCACCTTGGATTGCTCCACTGACCGCATGGCTGATATCATCATCTGTGTAATTCCAAAAAATATGTAGGACCAGCAGACGATCTGGACATATTTGGCCCCCTCAATGATCACGTGGGGATCATTGGTAAATATAGAAATCATCTGCTCTGGAATCACCGCTACGATCACAGAGAAAAGCGTACAGACACCCACACAAAAACGAAAGGCAGTGTTTACCAGCTTGCGGATGCTTTCCGTATCCTTTTTCCCCCAATACTGGGCCGCCAGTATAAGCATTCCGCTCTCAACGCCAGTTACAAAAAACTGCAAAAAGGTCTGAAGTTGATTTCCCATATAAACGCCGCTGATCACATACTCTCCCAGCCTTCCCACCATCAGATTGTCCGCAAAATTTACAGCAAAGGTGACGAAGTTCTGCAGAGCGATAGGAATCGCCAGGGTCACGAGCATCCTGTAAAAATAGCGGTCCCTCACAAACAAGTGTCTTTTCATTGTTAATTCCCCCAAACAAATAGTTATATGTAACCGTTCGGCCCCTTTGAACGGTTACTGTTACTAATAAGTTTAGCATGTTTTTTGAAATTATTGAATAGCGCTAATGTGAAATATACGCAACTTTCAAAAATAGAAAGAATCGGCAGCCGTGCCCCCGTCTCCGCTATAAAAATACCGGCAAACGCAGCGTTTACCGGCATGGATATCGTATATCTTTATATATGCTTCACAGCATTGAGCCCAGCTATGCGCGGACTCTCCCCGCAAGCTTATTTCCCACCGTCACCACTAAAAGAACGGCAATATTCACCAGCACGATGCTGGCCCCCGTAGGCAGATTGATTTTAAATGATAATATGATTCCCAGAAGAAAACATATCATGGACAGGGCCACGGACACGCCCACCACGGCTTTAAAACTTTTCACCAGCTTTCCAGCCGTCACCGCCGGAAATATGATCAGGCTGGAGATCAGCAAACTTCCCATCATACGCATACCAAGCACCACGGTCAGCGCCGTCAGCAGAGCGATTACAAACTGGTAAAAGCCCACCCGGATACCGCTGGCTCTGGCAAAGGTTTCATCACAGGTAACGAGAAACAACCGGTTATAGCACAAAACGAACAGTGCGATAATGACCACAGAAAGAATCAGCGACAATGTGACATCCAGACTGCTCATGGCCAATATGCTGCCGAACATATAATCATTGATATCCACATTAAAACCGCCGGACACCGCCGTAATGACCACACCTGCGGCCAGTGAACCTGTAGCCACCATGCCGATGGCAATATCGCCGCTGCTTTTTACCTTCTGACTGTAAAACATAATGGCGCAGGCTGCCACAATAACAATGGGAATGGACACCGGCAATATAGGCAGCCCTAAAGCCACCGCCAAAGCTGTGGAGGCAAAACCCACATCTCCAAGTCCGTGGCCGATGAGGGAATAACGCTTTTGTACAAGGATAACGCCCAATAAAGCAGCGCACAGTGAAATGAGCAGCCCGACCACCACAGCCCGCTGTACAAAGGTATAGGAAAACATATCCAAAAGCTCAGCCACGGCGCTCACCTCCTCCGATTCCGCTGTTTTTCCATGCCGTACAGCTTCCGTCAAACTCCACTGTCTGGTTCATCACAATCACCCGTCCGGCATAATTTTCCACCTGCTCCATATCGTGGGAAGCCATGAGAATGGCGATGTGTTCCTTTTTGTTCAGACGATCTAATATCTCATAAAACTCCCTGGTAATGACCGGGTCCAGACCGGCACATGGCTCGTCCAGAATCAAAAGCCTGGGCTGCCTGCAAAATGCCCGGGCTAAAAGCACCCGCTGCTGCTGTCCGCCGGAAAGATTTCCGATGCGCCGGTCCTTAAACTGAGTCACGCCAAACATTTCCATGGATCTGGCAGCCATCCGTTTATCCTCCTTCGTATAAAAAGGAAGACGCCGGTCACTGCGCTGGGTTCCTGATAAAATCACCTCATTCACAGTGGCCGGGAAATTTTTGTCGATCAGATGGTACTGGGAAAGATAGGCGTACTCATTGCGGCCGATATGGCTGGTAATTTTCCCTGCCGACAGAGGCACCAGTCCAATGATCCCCTTCATCAGCGTACTTTTACCGGAGCCATTGCTGCCGATCAGGCATATATATTCGCCCTCACCCACGGAAAAGCTCACATCCTCCACGGCAAAATCCCGTTCATTGTCATATGCGATTGAAACCTGTTCCAGTTTCAGTAGTTCCATAAATTCACTCTCCATTCGGCATGCGCATAATGCGCAAACCTGTTTGAACTGTTACTCATTGAGTACTTTTCTAAGTATTTCCAGATTCTGGTCCATCAAATCAATAAAGCTGACGCCCTGGCGAAATTCATCTAAAGACACATTATGGCCTGTAGTAAATACAGCAGTTTCTATATTGGCATCATCGGCGATGGTTTTAGCCACGGTTCCATTGGACAATTCTTCATATAAAATACATGGACTGTCATGTTCATCAATGTAATCGATCACCCGGATCATGTCTGAAACACTGGGGTCACTCTCTGCCGAGCAGCTATGATACACTGTTGCATAATTCAAACCGTACCTGGCCATAAAATAGCTGTATGCAAAACGGCCGCCAAAAACCACATCCTGCCGCACGCTGCTCTGCACCACCTCAAAAAATTCATTGTCCAGCCGTTCCAGTTGGGCCACATATTCCGCCGTCCGCGCCGCATACGCATCCTTATTGGCCGGGTCCAGGGCTGACAGCGTATCGCCCACCGCCCGGGCCATGGCCGCCGCATTGGTCATATCCAGCCAATAGTGAGGATCAAAGCCGCCGTGATGGTGATGTCCTTCATGGTCGTGGGCATCCTCCGCTTCCACCGCATGGCCGTCATGGCCGTAAACCACTTCATTTTCCCCGTGGTCATCCTCTTCCCGCAGAGTCACATAGCCGGACAGATCCAGTACATGGACGGATGCATCCAGACTCTCCACAATCTGAGCCGCCCAGCCCTCCATGGCGTCTCCGGTATAAATAAATACATCCGAGCGGGAAATCTTCTTCATATCCGCCGGCGTCGGGTCATACATATGCGCCTCCATCCCCGGCGATAAAAGCAGCGTCACATCCGCCAGATCTCCGGCAATGTACCGGGCAAAATCGTATTGCGGAAACAGCGTGCAGACAACCTGAAGCTTATCCGGCGATACATTATTTGCCGCCGTGCTGTCTTCGGACATCGTTGCGCCATTTGCCACCTCGGCTGTCGGGCTGCCATCAGACTTTGTTACGCCATAGGCCGCCTGGCTGCCATCAGACATCGTTGCGCCATCGGCCGACGGACTCCCATCGGCCGACGGACTCCCCGACTGCCCCGAGGCATTCGTTTCCGCCCGCCCACAGCCGGTCACAGCCACAGCCGCCAGCATTACCACAAGAACAAGCGCCAACACCAGCCGCCTGGGCATCCGGTGACTCGTGGGCCATCCTTTCATAATCTTAAATTTATCCATAAAAAAACCTCTGTTTTCATTCTTATTGAAACTTAGTTTCATTAAGAATGATACTCCAGAGATTTTCAAAAGTCAATCTTTTTTTAAATCAGCTTGCACACATCGATCCAGCCAAGACTTCCCGAGTACTTAAAAAGCTCATCGCAGGTCAGCTCGATCGCGCTGTTGCTGCTCCCGGCCGCCGGAAATACCGTTTCAAACCGCTGCATGGAAACATCCGTGTAAACCTTCACCGCCGCGTCCACGGCAAACGGACACACGCCGCCGATGGCATGGCCCACCAGCGCATTGACCTCATCCGGCGAAAGCATTTTCGCTTTCATATGGAACTGGGCCTTGAACTTAGGATTATCGATTTTCGTATCTCCCGCCGTCACAACTAAAATACAGCCATCCTCGGACTTAAAGGACATGGTTTTTGCAATGCGCGCCGGCTCCGTTCCCACAGCCTGGGCCGCCAGCTCTACCGTAGCGCTGGACACATCAAACTCCAAAATACGATCCTCCATGTTAAATTGACGGAAATATTCTCTCACTTTTTCGATTGCCATTACAAACACTCTCTTTCTTTTCAGCGATCCTGACCGGTTATTTTCATTGCCATAGCTTTTAAATGCACGGCTGCCTCATAAGGGTTCTCCTTGGCAAACAGTGCCGAAACCACCGCCGCACCATTCATCTTGTGTCCGGCCAGCCGTTCAATATTTGTCTCGTCAATGCCGCCAATGGCTACCACCGGCAGGTCCACGCTGTCGCAGATCTCATCCAGCGTTTCCAGAGACATTTTTTTAGTATCCAGCTTTGTGGTGGAGCCAAACACCGCTCCGCTGCCAAGGTAATCGGCCCCACACTGCCAGGCTCTGCATGCCTGCTCCACAGTTTTCGCCGTGACGCCGATGATCTTATCCCCGCCCAGCAGCTCCCGCACGCTTCCGGCTTCCATGTCCGACTGCCCCACATGAACGCCTGCGGCGCCGCTTTCCAGACAGACCTGGATATTGTCATTGATGATCAAAGGCACGCCATACTTATCCGTCACCTTTTTGATTTCCTTCGCTTCCTCGATAAAGGCTTCTGTGGACAGCTCTTTTTCCCGAAGCTGTACGAGCGTCGCACCGCCCCTGAGCACATCCTCCACCACATCCGCCAGACGTCGGCCATTCAGCCATGCACGGTCAGTGACCGCGTAGAGCGTCAATAATTCCGGTTTTATCTTCATTTTACTGCCTCGCTTACTGTAATTCATCCGTTTTCGTTCTACGATTTAAAATTATAGCACACGAAAGCCGGGTGCACAATCCATTAAATGGCCCTCCGGCAGTTATATCTATTCGGTGGTCCTCCGGCGGTCAATCCCAATCAATATCCAAACGTTTACAACATTGAACCAAAATGCTATACTAAGCTCATAGGAATCGAATAGATACAACATATCAACACTCAGAAAGGAGTATGCTTATGAAAAGTCATCCTACACGTTCTCGGTCACTTTATTTAAAAAAGCTCTATGTCGCTTTTACTCTTATTTTCATAATGGTCCTCTTTGTCTCCTGCAACAAAAAAGCAGACGATCCATCGGCTACCAATACCGATACGCCGTCGGCTACGACTGCGGCTACGGACACCCCGGACACAAAGACCTCCGAACCCCCAGGCACGGATACAAAAGCGCCCGACTCTCAGGTAAGCAGCGAAGCCACCGACTCTCCTGTTTCCGATGAAGCCACGGCCCGCTTCGAGATTTTGAGGGTCGATGATGACATGCTGCTGGTCTGCGGTCTGGAAAACGCCTCCGGACTATATACCGTCGGCCACGGCGCAGTTTTAGAGGATGCCGAAGGCCAGCCCATGAAAATTGATGATCTGCATACAGGAATGATCGTGGATCTCACCTGGAATGGCACGGTCCAGGAAACCTACCCGGCGCAGTTTTCCTACGACAAATTAAAGGACACCGGCAATACCGGCAGCGATACAATCACTCTGTATAAACGACTCATCCAGGCGCTGGCTGAGGTGGACCCCGGGCTGAACGAGGGGATCAAACAGAGCTATTTTGATTTTTCCAAGGTGGATTCTCTATCCGATGCGGAAAAGGAAGGGCTGGCTTACATGTGCGGCAGCTTCTTTGATGTATGGGGCTCTCTGGCGACACGCGAGGAACTGGCCGCGGATGGCATTCTGGACCATGAAAAAGGTCTTGAGGACAGTATATTGGTTATTATTGAGGAAATATCTGTAGAAGGCAACACCGTCATATGCAACGCTGAAAAATTCCGCAGCGGCACCGGCGCCTATTATTTTCACGATGTGACAGCTACCTATAAGGATGGCGAATATACATATGAAATTGGCGCGGAGATGATCAGTTAAGCGCACCACTCCCCCGGCTGACGCCGGGTCGCGGCAGTCGTCACAAGAGTGAGCAAGCTCCCTCCTTGCGGCTCGTTGCTTCGCGCACCCGGCTGACGCCGGGTCGCGGCAGTCGTCACAAGAGTGAGCAAGCTCCCTCTTGCGACTCGTTGCTTCGCGCAAAAGTTGCTGGCGTTTAATCCGCCAGCAGCTTTTTTATTTCTTTTAAAACACTGTCCGTCTCATAAAGTGCCGCGCGCCTGGCCGCAGGCTTGGCCGTTTCCACAACACAACTGTACCTGCCACAGCATAACATGGACACATCATTTTCATTATCACCAAAAATCACCGTTTCCTCCGGTGATACGCCAAGGCGCTCCTGCAGGGCACGCACACCGGCGCCCTTATCCACGCCGACGGGATTCATATCGATCCAGCAGTCACCGGACACAGCAATCTCAAAACGATCCTGCCACTGCTTTTGAAAATGGGCGGCAAACTGGTTTACGTCATTTTTCGTATAAATCGCGATCTTGCACACCGGTCCGCCAGGGTTTTCAATATCATCCACCGCTTCCAGCTCAAACATCAACGTATCTTCAAGCTGCCGTGCAAATTCCTCCTGGCCTTTCTCTATATAGTAGGAATGCTTTCCCGCCATGACAAAGGCGTAACCTGGTCCGTAGGCTCTTACAGCCCGGATGATTTCTTTATAATCTTCAGGCAGAAAACTCCGAAAGGACACCGACTGTCCACCATAAAATGTATGTCCGCCATTATCTGCGATCATATACAATGGCTGATCACAGTCTTTAAACAGCGTCTTTATACTGTCCATCTGCCGGCCGCTGGCTACGGCAAAAGTAATGCCCTGGGCCATCAGCGTATTGACCGTTGGCACAAACCCCGACTCCAGAAAAAGCTGTCCGGGCTTTAAAAGCGTGCCGTCAATATCACTGACCACCAGACGCACCGGGGAATCGATAGTAAGCCCCTGATTTTTCCGATCCGCCAGTGCCAGCAGCTCCAACGGATGGGCTGCGATATGATGCGCATTATTTTCCTCCAGCTCCTGCCGGGTACGGAAGCCCCACAACACGCCCACCGTGTACATCCCAGCGGCATTGCCCGTCTGCATATCCACATTCGTGTCACCGATGTACATACATTCCTCAGGCGATACGCCAAGCTTTCCGGCCGTCAGCAGTGCGCCCTCCGGGTCCGGCTTGCGCTTAACTGAGTCCATCTGGCCCTGAATCTGGTCAAATACACCTTCCCCAAACAGCTTGTGGATCACATCCAATGTCCGCTCATGCGGTTTATTGGACAATACTGCCGTCTTAATACCTCTTTCTTTCAGTCCATCCAGAGCCTCCCGAATACCGTCGAATACCGTCACCTTATAGGTGCAGTCCTTTTTGAAAAACTCCGAATAAATATCATATACTTTATTAAAATGTTTAAGCTCCGTATCGCCGCAATCAACCAGCGCCCGCTCGATCAGCGTCTTTGCACCGTCTCCTGCGTAATATTTATAATTGGGGGCAGGCAGCGGTCCAAGACCCACATCCGCCAATGCCCGGTTTGTGGCAACGGCTATGGATTCCACAGTATCTGCCAGAGTTCCATCCAGATCAAATATGCATGCTTTAATCATTTATTATGTCCTCCTGTCTCTGTGTGTAGTAACTGTTCAAAAGACTGAACGATTACATAGGATCCCCCAATACCCGTTTTATTATAATTTGTCGAGGATTTCCATGGAAATCCTTGACCTGCTTGTCCATCAGGACAATACCTATTATAAATGGAAGCGATTTTTATTTCAAGTGGATATATGCCGGTATTTTTGCCTGGGCAAATTCCGGTATTTTATAATATGCCTCCAGCGCCGTATCAAACAGATGAAATGCGTTCACTGCGCCCGTGCCTTCGCCAAGACACATATTTCCATGAATATAAGCCTCCATACCGAGGGCTTCCAGTATTTTCCTGCCGCCAGGCTCCGCCGAGCAATGCGAGGGGAAAATATAGCCAGCGCAGTCCGGGGCGATCTTTATGGCCGTCAACGCCGCCACAGACGAAATAAAGCCGTCAATAAGAATCGGCAGCCGCAACGCCGCCGCCCCTAAAAAACACCCGGTCAGCCCGGCAATATCCAGACCGCCCACCTTGGACAACACATCCAACGGATCATCGGCAGCCGGCTTATTGACCGCAATCGCCTTCTCAATCGCTGCAATCTTGCGTTCAAGACCAGCACTTGTCAGCCCGGCGCCCCGCCCGGTCACAACCTCCGGCGGACAATCCAGATACACGGCAGCCATAGCACTGCTTGTGGTCGTATTGCCAATCCCCATTTCACCTGTGGCAAACATATGGTAGCCGCACCCGGCCATCTCCGACACCACGTCGATCCCGGCCATGATGGCAGCCTCCGCGTCCGCCCGGCTCATGGCCGCCCCTTTTGTGATATTTTTCGTACCATGACATATTTTCCGCTGCCAAATTCCCGGGCAGTCCACATCATCCTTCATACCGATATCTACAGGAATAACATCCGCGCCATTCATTCTGGCCAGGATACTCACCGTGGCATTATCCTTTGTCATATTACATGTAACCGTGCTGGTCACATGATGATCCGACTGTGTAACGCCCTCTTCAATAACACCGTTATCCGCCGCCATGACGATAACTGCCTTTTTCCCGGTTTCCGGCTGGGTCGTCCTGTAAATACCCCCAAGGCGCGCCACCATTTCCTCCAGGCGGCCAAGGCTGCGCAAAGGCTTCGCTTTTTTATCCCACAAATCCCATATTTCTTCCATAATATCTGCGTCCACCGGTTCAATCCCGGCGATGATCCGCTCCAGATTCCTGTCCTTTATATCCATTTTCCGTCATATACCTCCGCTTTTTTACCTATATGGTAACCGTTTAGTTCCTCTGAACTGCTATAACCTCAATGTGTTTCTTCCGTCGTATTTATTTTCCGTATGGTAAAATTTCCATACTCAAAATCAGCCTGTGACCAAGCATCCTGTTCAAAATTAAAATGCCATGTGCCCTCCGGGCCCAAACCGCACATCACGGCAAAAATCACCCGCAGCGTACCATTGTGGGCGCAGATGAGAATATTCTTATCCGGATTCTCAGCTTCCCATTGTTTTGGTTGCGCAGCATCGCTCGGCTTCAGATGTTCTCCCTCCTCCGACTCCGGATGTTCAGCACCGCCCGGCTCTGGATGCGCGGCTTCGCCCGGCGATACAATCGCCTCAAAGGCAGCTTTTACCCTATCAAAAAAATCCATAAACCGCTCACCGCCAGACGGCGCAACATTTAGCCAGTCATCACACCACTTTGCATAATCCTCCGGGAACTCCCGCCGGACACTTTCATTGTCCAAACCTTCCCACTGGCCGAAATCCAGCTCCGCCAGTGCCTTAACCTCCGTCAGCTTTATGGCCGGTTGCTCCCGGACAATAGCCCGTGCTGTTTCCAGGGTGCGGATTTTGTTACTTATGTAAACCTCATTCCAGGCAATACCCTCAAGCTGCCGCCCCACAGTCTCCGCCTGCCGCTTTCCAAGCTCAGTCAGCGGCGTATCCAACGCTCCATAATAGGCCTTTTTACGGTTCAGCATCGTCTCGCCATGACGAACAAAATAAATATGCATAGAGCCCTCCTTTAAAATCCGAAACGCTGACCGATCATCAGCCCAAGTAAAAACAGCAGCTCGATCACCTCGGAGCCGGCCCCCAGCGTATCCCCGGTCATCCCACCGATTTTTCCCTCAATATACTTACGGAAGCCAAGCGCCGCCAGGGCAAGCACCGCTGGCAATAACAGCAGCCAGTCGTGATCCGTCAAAAAAAGTCCCGCATCCATAATCACTACGCCACAAAGCAGACATACCACCATGATCCCTGCCCCAATCCTGCCAATATATGAATGACCCAGTCCTTTTTCCCTTGGATAAACCGCCTTATACATGAGAATCCCCTGAATACATTTGCCGGCAACCGGGGCCAAAAGCAAACCAAGCACAGGATTTTCAAGCTGGCTTATAATGATAAATTTCAGACCTATATCAAATATGGCTGCAATCACGCCGTTAGTGCCGACCCGGCTGTCCTTCATAATCTCCAGCATGCGCTCCCTTGTTCTGGCCGAATAGATGGCATCCGCTGTATCGCAGAGGCCGTCCAAATGGAAGCCCCCGGTCACACAGAGCTGGCACAAAACGGCAAACATCGCCGCCACACTTTTAGGTACAAAAAATGAGAGCGCCGCAAATACAGCACAGTCAATCGCTCCGGTCACTGCGCCTACAAGCGGCCAGTACATGACACCGCGGATCAGGCGTTCATCGGTCACCTGGATTTCTTTATGGATTGGCAGCCGCGTCATTAGCTGCAATGCTAAAATAAATGTTCTCACAGAAAAAGCGCCTCCCCTTTATTTTCCTTTCCATCCTTTATATGCATGGGAATCCCGCTGACAACAAAATAGACATCCGTACATACAGAGGCCAGATATTGATTTACACTGCCAAGAATATCACGGAAGTTACGGCCCAGGCATGTTTCCGGAACGACGCCCAATCCAATCTCATCAGTAACGAAGCACAGAGGGAGCGGCCCTGCCGCCTGGCAAAGCGCCTCGAACTCAGCCAGAATGGATGCTGTCACTGACGCGTAATCCACAGTTTCAAAATCAAACGAATCCCAATCCACATCCCCAATGCTGTCAAAAAGCAGATTTGTCACCATGGTCGTCACACTGTCCAGCAAAATGCCGTCATATGACCATTGGGTCGTTCCAGATTTTGTATTTTGCAACAAATTTTGTGCTGGCTTTACCAATCTGCGGCAATTTTCCAGCACTTCCGTCAGATCCCCGTAGCCCTCATGGGTATCCCACTGGCTGCTGCGCCGCTGGCGGTGCTTTTCCACTCTCTGCGCCATTTCACTATCAGTAATTTTTGCCGTCGCCAAATATAAAAAATGACTGCCCCTGGATGTCACAAGCTGTTCCGCAAACGCGCTCTTTCCGCTGCGGCAGCCACCGGTCACTAAAATCATATTGCCACCTCGTAATCTTTGTATTATAATAAATTGGGATAACAGTTCAGGTGCACTGAGCTGTTATAAATCAAGCCTCAAAAAATAAATAACGTATATTATAATTTGTCACCAATTTTCCCCGGGAAATTGATGACCTGCTTGCCCATCAGGGCAATTCCTGTTATATAATACCATACCAGATTCCAGACAGTGATTCTATAAAATATTTTGCAAAATCAAAAATTTAATTTGCTTGCGCTGCCTGGTGGCTCGTTGCTTCGTGCATCCGGCTCCGCTTCACTTCGCGCACCCGGCTCCGTTTCACTCCGCCGGATCGCGGCAGTCGCCAAGCTGGTGAGCAAGCTCCCCAGCTTGGCTCGTTGCTTCGCGCAAAATAGTCCGCCAACCGGGTGGGCTGGCGGACTATAAAATTTAAGGAGACTTTAAACGATGAATGAAAATATTCCAAATGATCCCGTTTTACTATTAAGCTTTGTAAATATGAAGCTCCGTGATTTTTATGCGGATCTGGATGATCTATGCAAAAGCTTAGATCTTTGCCGCAGTGACCTGGAAGAAAAGCTGGCGGGTATCGATTACGAATACAGCCGTGCTGTTAATCAGTTTGTATAATTGCTGCCTGAGCCTTTTTGCTCAGGCCTCCCAGCACCAGCGCATAGGATTTATCACACAAATCCATCAGCAACTCATCCGGAACCGCGCCATCCGCTTTAATGGAGTTCCAGTGTACCTTATTCATATAATAACCGGGAATAATGTCCTCATACTCTCTGCGCAGGAAATCCCCCTCCACGGGTTCAAGCTTCAACGTAATCAGGTAGTCCTCGCCCGCATCATTTTTGCAGACAGCCAGGAACATCTTCCCGCCGATCATATAGCGGGTCCATTGCCATTCCTCTTTAAAATCCTTTGTAACGCCCTTCTTTTTCATCAAATAATCATCAATCCATGTGTAACGCATATCTACTTCTCCTCCACCAGCTTCTTAAACTTCTTTACCGAAAGGATCTCATTGGTCAGAAAATGACCGTCATAAAACAGACTAAATGTCGTAAATGCCGACGGCGCATTTTGCGCCTGCTCACAACTTTCAAACCTCTCGCTCCTGAAAGGAAGCCCCATATCCTTTGCCGCATTTTCAATCAAAGGAACATATTTGGCCGTATACGGGCATTGATTTGTATAGAACAGGACAAACCCTTTCGCATCGATCTCCGGCTTTTTCGCCTGTGGCGCAAACTTGGGCAGCACTGCATTTTCCTTTAACGGCAGGTGTAATAATTCATAAAAAGGCTCTGCCGTATCTGCAAGCATAAAGCCTTTATGCCGCAAATATCCGCCGTCAGACAAAAATGGCGCCTTTTTTTCGGAGGATAACACGACCAGGCCATCCTTACCCTTCTCACGGCAATCATTGATGCAGGCCTCAAGAAGCACGTCCGCATTGCCCTGCCCTTTATACTGTCCGGATACCCAAAAGCAGTCTATATACATAAATCCTGGAGCTACCACAGGCGCCCAGGCGTACTCCGCCGGTATATATTCGATAAAACACTTACCGCGCACATTTCCTTTTAAAAATACAAGGCCTTCCTCCAGCCGCTGGCTCAGCCACGCCTTCTTTGATACCACCTGGCAATCCTTATTATTAGAAATCGCACAGCAAATATGCTCTTTCTCAAGATTTTCTGCAGTTACTTTTATTAGCTCCATCCTATCTCCTCCATAAAAATCCACACTTTAGATGCTAACTGTTAGCGGGTGTCTTTTAGCCGCTTACTGTTTTTTATTATAGCAGGCGAAACATGACAACTGTATGTCTCGTATAAAAAACAATTCAGCCGTGCCCCACTATTATAATAAACAAGACACGGCCGAATAATCCCTATCCAGGGCTAAACGACATCATGCAACCCCGCCATCAACAGTTCCCCGTATAAACATAGCGCAGATTTTTCCGCGCCACCTCCGCCAGCCAGTAAACGGTTCCCACCGGCGTAGGCGGCCGATCCGCCATCTTATAACAGGGGAAAAATCTGGACACATGGAGGACAATATCCGCAGATATACCGGCCAGCCAGCCCGAAAGCGCCGACATCTCCGCCTCTGTATCATTTTCTCCGGGAATGATCAGCGTAGTCACCTCCACATGGCTCTCCTTCGCCGCCCGGCAGATAAACTGCTGTACATCCTTAAAGCTGCCGCCGATTTTCCTGTAAAAATCATCGGTAAAACCTTTCAAATCCACATTAAAAGCATCAATACAGGGCAGCAGCGTATCCAAAATGTCCACATTAAGTGAACCATTCGTTACCACAACATTTTTCAGCCCTCGTTCCCGAGCCAACATTGCACAATCCCGGACAAATTCATAGCCGATCAACGGCTCGTTATAGGTATAGGCCAGGCCAATATTCCCCCGCGTTTCCAGAGAAACGGCCCGGGCCACAAGCTGTTCCGGTGTCATAAACTCTGTATACACTCCGGACACCACGGCCGCCTTACGGGCTGCATCCTGCCCGGACGCCGCAGACGCTCTACCTGCTGCATTATGACCGGACGCTACGGCCGCCCCAGATTCCTCACACGCGCCGCCCCCAGCCATCGATATCTGATAATTCTGGCAAAAAGGACAGGCAAAATTGCATCCAAAACTCCCCACGGACAAAATCCGGCTTCCGGGATAAAAACGCCGGAGCGGCTTCTTTTCAATAGGATCTAAAGCCATGGATGTGATTCTGCCATAATTTATACATTCAATTTCTCCGCCAATATTTTTCCGCCCCCGGCAAAAACCGGTCTGGCCATCCTCCAGAACACAGTGATGAAAGCATACCGGACAAATCTGTTTCAATAATGTCTCACCACCTCAAACCGCTCCATCTGGAAGGGAAGCGGTTCCCCGAACCGGCCGCCGCCATTTTGCAGGAACGGGTAAACATCATCATAAATACCAGCCTTTTGTAAGGCAATGGAAATCTGCTGCTCCACCGTATCCACGCCTTCCAGATTGGGCAGCAGCAGCCCCCGCCGCCGGCCTTTGCTCACGATCACGCCGTAGCGTTTCACATCCAGTTCATCCGCCGACACGATCGGCTCCGGCTCCGAAAGCACGTCCACACTACAGATCAACTGTGACAGCTCACTGCGTTTCACCGGCGGGAATCTGGGATCATACACACCGGCGCTGACGGCATTTTCTATAATTTCCATGGCAATATTTTTCTGACACGGCGAAATGGTTCCGATACAGCCACGCAAATCCCCGTCCTTTTTCAGTGAGACAAACACACCGGCCCGCCGCGATAACATTTCCTCAGGCAGCCCCTCCGGCAATGGCAGCATTTCTCCAGAGTTTACATAATATTCCAATGACTGCCGGGCCAGAGCCACATAAGCATCCTGAAAAGAAGCCACCCCATAGCCCACGCCAAAAGGACCTTCGTAGGACAATAGCTCCGATTTCAGAGGCTTTCCGGCCAGACATCCGGCCATGATGCAAAAGGACCGATGGCCGCACTCACCGGCGCGCTCACAAAATTCTTCCGTAAAATCAAATAATTCTCCCAGGCTTCCACGGGCCATCACATCCGTCACCCGCTGATCGTATTCCGGGCCCTCCTTCGTATAGCCATAAGGCCCCGTATCCATAAGGCAATGAGATAAATCCCCGCTGGCTATGACGACGATCCGACGTCCGAGATTCTGCGCGGCCCGGGCAATACATTTTCCAAGCCGGAAATGCATACGCAGCGGCAGACCGGACAGGCCGATACGCACGATTTTAAAATTGGTCATCTGCTCCTGTAAAAACCGCAGAGGGATCATGGTGCCGTGGTCGAGCTGCGCATCCCCCTCGCCGCGGGTACCGGCCGGCAGCTCTTCATCCCGGGCAAGCCGCTCCAGCTCACGGACAAATTCCTCATCATAATCCGCGCGTAAGCTTAATTCCCGCTCTCCAAACTGCCGGAAATCACCACAGGCCCCCGCCCCCGGCGAAATATGAAAATAATCTCTGTACATCACCGAATGGGGTGAGAGAATGACAACCGTTTCCGGAAGCATGGCCGCCGCTTCCCCGGAAACCTTTCGATAAGCGTCGATAGTTCTTTGGATCCGCTGCTCATTTCCCCGCCCAATCTCCTGAAATATTATCGGCGGATGCGGAACAATAAAAGCACCTGCTACTGACATTGTAAACCCTCCTTCTTTTGGATTTGCAAACAGGCAGCCGTCACCGGCTGCCTGCTCCTATCACTTTTCCATATACTCCGCTGCGTTTTTGCTGTCCACCTCAACGGCTTCCACACTGACGGAATCCTCATAGCTTTTACCGGCAGCAATGTCGAAAGCCAGAGATATGGCCGTATCCACCGCTCCCGGCGGATAGTAAAAAACGTTCACTGGGTACTTCGTATTCTCTTTGATCAATGAAAACAGCTCGTCACTGCCGCCGCAGCCTGCAATGATTTTCAGGTTTTCAAAGGCTGTTCCTTTTTTCTTCTCATATTCCACAAGGCTGTTCATAATTCCCAGCAGAGAATTTTCATCAGGCGCAAATATACCGCCGATTTTTTCCAGATCCCCGGGCTTTTTGTCCAAAAGCCAGTTGGTCATCAAATCCTGAGCTGTCTGCACATCACCGGCAGTATTTCCACCGCTCACCAGAGAAATGCTGCTGCCAAGCCCTGCCACAAAGCTCTGAAAACGGAGATACGCCGTGGTTGAGCTTTCATTGGAAAATACAAGAATACTCTCCATGCCGCTCCCTTTGGATTTCACCTTCTGGGCGGCTTTTGCTCCCAGAAGCTCCTGGTCCATCATCACCGTGGCGGCAGGCAGAAGTCCGTCAATGGTTCCGTTAAACAATATTACCGGTGTACCGGAATTTTGCAGATTAACAGCACTCTCCGCAATAGCCGCGCTGTCCATGGGATAGATCACCACCGCATCCACACCCTCCGAAAAAAGAGCGTCCAGTTGAGCCGCCTGCCCGGCTGCATCCGTGGAGGTCAGCAGCTCATAGCCAACTGTATCGCTGACCTGCGCCTTTAAAGCGTCTTCGGCCGCCTGCGCCACCTGCATATTCCAGCCGGAAGATGCCGCCGGCATACTCACAGCGATGACGGTATCCTTTGTCTTTGTACCGGCCGTATCCTCAGGAAGCTGGCCGAAGGTCTCCCCGTAAGCGCCGCTCTCCCCGGCAGCATCATTTCCTGCCGCAGCTTCCGGCGTATTCCCATCAGCCGCTCCGTCTTTGCCGGATTTGGAACATCCGGCCAGAAGCAGGACGCCGATCATCAGGAAACACACATATAGCTTTATTTTATTTTGCATTATTTATCACCGCCCCTACGAACGTAAATACTAATTCCTGCGCATGTGGTCCATCACTTCTGCAAACGTAAATTAACATTCATGTGAACATGGTTCCTCGCCTTACGCTGTCACTGCACTGCCACAATCCACGATTACACAGCGTGCCCATTCGCCTTGAGGATATCGATCACACTGTTGACATACTTTCTGCAGATTTCATCACTTTCAGCCTCAGCCATCACACGGATCACCGGCTCTGTGCCACTTTCACGCACAAGCAGGCGGCCATTGCCGGCAAGCTCTGCATTTGCCTTATCTACTGCTGCCAGAACATCCGGGTCGTTTTTAGCCGCTGGCTTGTCGTTCACACGGACATTAATCAGAACCTGAGGGTAAATGCGGATCGGCTTTGTCAGCTCTGACAAGCTCATCTTCTTCTCAAGCATAACCTCCATCACCTGAATGGAAGTGAGAATGCCATCGCCGGTTCTGGCATACTGATTGAATATAATATGGCCGGACTGCTCGCCGCCAAGGGAATGGCCGTTGGTCACCATATTTTCATAAACATATTTATCACCTACAGCAGTCTTTTCATAGGAAATACCGGCTTCCTCAAGTGCCTTGAACAGACCGATATTGGACATGATCGTGGCAACCACGGTATTGTTCGTCAGCTTACCGTTTTCCTTCATATATTTTCCACAAATGTACATGATCATATCGCCGTCCACCAGATTGCCGTTTTCATCCACAGCCAGACAGCGGTCAGCATCGCCGTCGTAGGCAAAGCCCACGTCAAGCCCATTGTCCACAACATATTTCTGGAGCGCCTTGATATGCGTGGAACCACAGTCCTTATTGATGTTCGTACCGTCCGGCTCAGCGTGGATCACAAAGGTTTTGGCGCCCAGAGCATCAAACACACTTTTTGCAATGGCAGAAGCGGAACCATTGGCACAATCCAGACCTACCTTTTTATTTTTAAATGAGCGGGTGGCCAATGAGATCAGATGACCGATATAGCGGTTACGGCCCATGGCGTAATCCACGGTGCGGCCTATATTTTCCCGGGTCGACAATGGCAGCTCATCAATCTTGCCGTCAATATAATCTTCAATCTGAAGCTCAACCTCAGCCTCGATCTTCTGGCCCTGAGCGTTGATGATCTTAATACCGTTATCATAGTAAGGATTGTGGCTGGCGGAAATCATAATACCACAGTCAAAATCTTCCGTGCGTACCACGTAAGACACGCTGGGAGTGGTGGTTACGTGGAGCAGATAAGCGTCGGCACCGCTGGCTGTCACGCCGGCCGCCAGAGCGTATTCAAACATATAGCTGGAACGGCGGGTATCCTTGCCGATGACAATATTGGCCTTATGCTCCTTGCCATAGTAGTAGCCTAAAAAGCGGCCAACCTTAAATGCATGTTCCACAGTTAAATCCACATTTGCTTCCCCGCGGAAGCCGTCGGTTCCAAAATATTTTCCCATAGCTATTATCTCCATTTCATTCATATACTTTTTTATATGCAGACGTATGTAAAGAATGTCTGGCGGAAGAAAAAAATCGAGTTACAGTTCGTACTTTCTAAACTATCACAAAATTTTCTCCGCCGGGCGCGCCTCATCGACGTCACCTCATACAGCTCATTTCAGTTTTCTGTGCTGCGTCCGGTGAACTGCCTTCGTGAAGATTATAGCATATTTATTTTTAGATTGCATTATTTTTTCGGCTGCCAAGACTATTTTTTATATTTTCAGTTTTATTTTTTGTCTTTTAGGCCTCCAGATTCCCCGGTCCAAATCCTTCCAGCAGCAAATCCGCCAGTTTCCTACAATAGACTTTTCCTTTGGCTATCGCGTTGTAATCTAAAGCGGCTAATGCGTAACAGTTTATCTGCTCTGAAAGTCGTGTGATTCGCACAAATTTTCTATTGCTTTTTCTGGCCAATGATGCTATATTGAATGTAAGAAATGGGTTTGTTACCGTATAGCTATTGCTTAGGCGGGTTGCTCGTTTCTTTTTTTATGTTCACCAAATCATATAAATACAGTTTTCCATCTTCATCATGTCTTATCAATATCTCCAAATGGAAAATATTATATCTCTCAACCTCCCCATTCTCACAAAAAACAGGAATTGCGACTCTTGTATCGTATCTATACCAGCCATATTTTGCATCTATATTATGTTTTGCATTCAAGTTCTCTTTATAACGTTTATGTGTTCCTGAAATAATTAATTCCGGTACAACTTGAGAAGTATTTGCCTTTGCTTTCGCTGCTGTTCCTCTCAAATTACGGGAATCATTTGAATTTGCAAATTCATCCGGAAAATCTTTATCAATATAAATAATATCCTTTGTTTCTGCCACTTCATAAAATAATCCAATATACTGTTTAACATATTCTTCAACATCGTGCCAATTGACATTTCTCTTCCCTTTGAAAATAATATCATTTACAAAAACTATCGTATTTCCATTCGGATCATTCATTTTTTGAAGCTTATTTCCCATTCCCTTCTCCCTTATCTTTTGCTAATTTCTCCATCCTAACCTGATATTCCATCATACGCAGCACATACTCAGGCATTTTTCTGTTTCCCAACTCCCATTCAGTCACAGTCCTATACGGAATCCCAAAATAATTACAAAACTCTTTACGATTCATGCCGGTACTTCTACGCAACTCTATAATTACGTCTTTTACATTTTTTTCATCCATATTGTCTCTCTTTTCTTACACATTGTGTAACTATAATAACATATTTATATATTTTATGCAATGTGTAACGAACATATTTTCGTATTATTTTATTCATAGCCCTTTGCTTCACCTGGTCGCGTCATACGCCAAGCTGGTGAGCAAGCCCTCAGTTTGGCTCGCCGCTTCGCGCAAAAAATATCCGCCTGCCTTTGAATCGGGAGACGGATATTTATCTGTATTATTAAATTGGTGACTATGAGTACATTTTGGAGCATTCAAGCTTCACTTGTTTGCTCATCTCGGAAACATCGTGTGAAAGATTCCCCGGTCCAAATCCTTCCGGCAGCAAATCCGCCAGTTTCCATATTTTAACCTCACCGTCCGCTCTTCCGAGTATAATTTGGAAATCTATTTTGCAAAATTCCATCATCACCTGACGGCACACGCCGCAGGGCGGACAATACGCATCCAGCGTCTCCTTCCCACCCACTACGGCCATAGCGGCAAACCCGCGCTTTCCTTCGCTGACCGCCTTGAAAAATGCCGTCCGCTCCGCACAGTTTGTCGGTGTATATGCCGCATTTTCGATATTGCAGCCGGTGTAAATACTGCCGTCTTTACACAGCAGCGCCGCGCCAACCTTAAATCCGGAATAGGGCGCGTATGCATATTTGCGGGCGGCCGCTGCAAGCTCCACCAATGCTTTAGGATCCATTGTCATGTTCATCGTTTCCATAATAGCTCTCCTTTCAAAAACACCGGCAAAGCCAGGAGCACTCTTTATGTCCAGGCCCGTCTGCTCGCAAGGCCTCCGGTCGTCATTTACCCCATCGGCGCTGCCGTCAGCAAAGTCTCCGGCGGCCACCTACTCCATCGGCGCCGCCAGAGCCCTGGTGGCTCCCATGAGCAGATCTTCCGCCATCACTGCGATGGACTTGGCCGAATCCCGAAATTCATTGGACGCCCACTGTCTCAGCAGCCCAATACAGCCCGAGGATACAAAGCTGTAAAAATACTCCACCTGTTTTTCACTGGCGGTGGGGTAGCATTCCATATATTGCCGCAGACAGGACGCTTTCCCCATGTCGATCAGCCGGTTTACAAACACAAAGTCACTGTTTTCGCCTAATAAAATCGTACACATATCCGAGTTTTGCTTCAGGAACTCAAAAATCTTCCGGCACGGCTCCACCAGCCCCCGGACATTCCCCGGCGACACATCCAGCCCCTCCAGTACATTTTGAAGATCCATAACCATCTCCGATTCGATTGTTTCCATGAGCGCATAAATATCCGTATAATGCATATAAAAGGTTCCCCGGTTCAGCGAAGCCTTCTCACACAGCTCACGCACTGTAATATTCTGAATCGGCTTTTCCATGAGAAGCTCAGTAAAAGCATTGCGCAGCAACTGTTTCGTAACCCGCACGCGGGCGCTCTCCTTTTTTTCTTCCATAAAAATTTCACCTCAATTCAACACAACCCGGTCTGATTGTTCAATAACTGACATATCGTCAGGAATTGACGATTGAAATCCCTCTTATAACTATTATAATATGTAGTATAAAGATATGCAACACCTTGTCTAAAAAACTACATCCGCCTTTCTATGAGTGTTATTGTTCGCTGGCGAGCTAGAGCGTGTTCTAGTAAACAGTAACTTTAAGGCCCTGGAATATGAAATTTTGTATTGGAGGCATCTATTATGAATGATATTTATATTATTACCGGCGCCAATGGTCATCTTGGCAATACGATTATAAGGATTTTAGAGCGGCAGATTCGCCGCGGAAATAAAAATATTGCGGACATCCGCGGCCTGATTCTCCCCGGCGAGGAGGCTCCATTTAAAGAGAACAGTCATCTTCACTGGTTTTACGGTGATGTGACGGATGAGACAACGTTAGAACAGCTTTTTGAAAATATGCCCAAGGCTTCGCGCACAAAAAATACCCGCCTTATTTTTATACATACGGCAGGTATTATCGATATTACATCCTCCGGTGTTACGGAAAAAATGCACGCTGTCAATGTGGGCGGCACAAAAAATGCCGTCCATCAGGCCATAATCCATCATGTGGACCGTTTCATTTATGTCAGCTCCGTCCATGCCATTCCTGAGCGCCCGGACAATGAGACGATGATCGAGACAAAGGACTTCGATCCGGACAAAGTGGTGGGCGGCTATGCCAAAACGAAGGCTGAGGCTACCCGCTTTGTTCTGGACAGCGTAGAAAAAGGACTGCCAGCCGTGGTCGTCCATCCGTCGGGGATCATCGGCCCATACGACAGCACCCGCAATCATCTCGTGGCCGTCATCCGGGATTATATTTCCGGAAAGCTGCCCGCCTGTGTCCGCGGCGGATATGACTTTGTGGATGTACGGGATGTGGCGCAGGGCTGTCTGGCTGCCGTTGATAAGGGCCATATCGGCGAATGTTATATCCTGTCCAACACACACTATGAGGTCAAAAGCATGCTGGACGGTGTAAAAAATATCACCGGCACCAAGCCTATACGGATGATTCCCCTGTGGCTGGCCAAATTCTCGGCGCCATTTTTAAGCCTGGGTGCTAAAATGCGTCACCAGAAACCACTGTACACCAAATATTCCCTCTACACACTCAACAGCAACGGGCGTTTCTCTCATGCAAAGGCAACCCGCGATCTGGATTACCGCCCCCGCTCCCTGGCAAACACGCTGAAGGATACAGTCCGGTGGCTTCGACTTGCCAAGGCCCGGAAGCCTTTTATGTAAGTCAAACATCTCGCGGCAGCCGCCAAGGTCAAGCAAGCCTGACTTTGGCGGCTGCTCTCGTAAATAACCAGAAGCCTTTCATCCACCTTTACGAATGCTCTTTGGTCAGCACTGTGGAAATTCCGGCGAAAACAACGCCGGCCACAGGCCATATGAGCCAACTGATATGCCAGTTTCCGGAGACAAAACTGTACACAAGATAAATCATTGTCATCATTGGCCAATAAATGCCGCCCAGTACCCCGACGCGTTTATTGGCCTCTTTATTTTCCGGCGCGTAGTCGCCCTCCTGAAGCAATTGATTGAAATACCCCCGACGCATACTCACATTGACGATCAAAAATACAGCCACGCCTACAAATATGAGTAAACAGCCGGTACACAGCATTATGACCATGTCCGGGGCCCCGGCGATCGCAGCCACGATCACAGGCACGACGCTGAGAATACACACGGCGACTCCCACCGCGATACCGACAATAAATTTCGGTTCATAGATTTGTCTGTGTTCATATACAAGTGCAACCGCCTGCTTTTCAAGCTCAAAGTCTCCTTTTTCGATGTATTCAAACTCCCGCATCTGCAGCCCTGTCACAATAAATATAACTACAGCTATGGCAACTAAAATAAGCAGAACGATCAGGCCAACACCCACAGTCAAAAGCTCCGGCAGGGGAATAATGCCGTTTTCCCCAACACCGAGCAGAACGATCAGGATTACCGGTGAAAATATGCAAAGCGCTACTCCAGCGGCGATCCGGGTTGCAAAACCTTTACCGGCATCCAAAAAACTTTCCACCTCCTGGCGGCTCACCCGACGCACAAAAGGACGCTCATCTTCCATATAAGGCTCATCATAGGCGCCATCATCCATCGAGGGTCCATCCTCGATGTGGATTTCCATCTCATCCTTAAGGAGCAGGTCGGTTGTCACCTGAAATATCTGGCTTAAAAGCAGTATTTTATCAAGATCCGGCACCGACGCCCCGCTCTCCCATTTCGATACAGACTGTCTTGAAACATTAAGGCGTTCCGCAAGATTTTCCTGCGACCAGCCATTTTTCTTTCTCAAATACATAATCTTATCCGAAAGCTTCATCATATCATAATTCCTCCCATCTTCCATTGGGCGGATGCATCAGCTCAATCCGCACCAGTGGCCCTTTGTACCCGTTCGGGCGCTCCAAACGGTTACGGCCCTTTTTTTAATCTCTGAACACAGTATAGCATACATCCCCCTTAACAACCAGCAAGTGCGCTTGGAAATTGCGCAACCAACAGTTACCTTTTTAGGAAAAAGTATGTTTTTTTGCTCCAGCGCGCCGCAATTATGGGATTTTCACAAATCCGGGGCCGCTGCGCTATACAAGATTGCGGTGCATCGCTTCATGCAAAAAGCCGCATTTCTGAAAAATATTATTTTCAAAAATGCGGCAGTTTTATTATTTCCGGTTTGCCGGCTCAATATTAATGCTTTTTCCTTTGATTTTCGCGCTGTCCATGGCACGCAGGACATCCTTTGCATACTCTCTGGGAACTTCCACGAACGTATATTTATCATACATATCGATGCTGCCGATCAGCTTGCCCGGCATACCGGTTTCCCCGGCAATAGCGCCGAGAATGTCGCCCGGGCGTGCATTTTGCTGGCGGCCGATATTGATAAACAGACGGACCATACCCTCCTCGGCGCCAGTGTCGCCAAATTCGTCAACGTTCACATCCGCTTCCACATCGGTACCGTCGCGCATAGCCATTTTCAAAAAGGCAGCGGCAATATCCATGGCCGTATAATCTTCGTCATTTACATGATTCTCGATCATCGTAATGTATGTGGACAGATCCTCCTCTGCGATCAGCTTGCCAAGATCCTTGAAAAGCATCTCCGACTTGGTATTGGCTACATCGTTGAGCGACGGGATCGGGCGGGCTACGATCTTCGTTTTACAATAGCGCTGGATCTCCTTCAGCTTATAAACCTCTTTGCCCACAACAAACGAGAACGCCAGACCATTTTTTCCGGCGCGGCCTGTACGGCCGATACGATGCACATAATACTCGTCGTCCTGTGGCAGGTCGTAATTAAATACCGCATCCACATCATCCACGTCGATACCTCTGGCCGCCACATCCGTAGCTACGAGAATATCGGTGCGGCCTTTACGGAAGCCGTTCATTACCCGGTCTCTCTGCTGCTGCTTCATATCCCCATGAAGACCCTCGGCAAAATAGCCGCGGCCCTGCAGGCCGGTCACCAGCTCATCCACCTGTCTTTTCGTATTGCAAAATACGATGGACAGATGCGGATTGTAAATATCCAAAAGTCTTGCCAGTACCTCTTCTTTGTTTTTAGGACGCACTTCAAAGTAATACTGCTCAATATTTTTTACCGTCAGCTCCTTGCGGACGACACGGATGAGCTTGGCATCCTTTTGATACTTAGCGGCAATATCCATGATTGGCTTGGGCATTGTAGCTGAGAAAAGCACTGTCTGGCGTTCCTGAGGCGTATCCTGTAAAATCGTCTCGATATCATCACGGAAACCCATGTTCAGCATTTCGTCGGCCTCATCCAGCACGATCATGGAAACATCATTAAACTTCACAGTTTTGCGGCGCATATGGTCCATCACACGGCCAGGTGTTCCGATAACAACCTGAACCCCGGATTTCAGGGAGCGGATCTGCTTTACAATATCCTGACCACCGTAAATGGGAACGACCTTGATGCCATGCATGAACTTGGCAAGACGGCGGATCTCATCGGCCACCTGGATGGCCAGCTCACGGGTCGGACAGAGCACAACAGCCTGAATGCTTTTGCTCTTAGGGTCCACACGCTCCAGAAGCGGAATACCAAAGGCCGCGGTCTTTCCCGTACCGGTCTGTGCCTGGCCAATAATATCGATCCCGGAAAGCACCTCCGGAATGGCCTGCGCCTGAATCGGTGTTGCTTCCTCGAATCCCATTTCTGTCACTGCGCGAATAATTTTGTCGCTAATTTCTAATTCATCAAATCTCAAATCTTTCTACCTCCATACTGGTCAGTCCACACGGCGCTCACAGACAGGCTCACAAATCGATTCCGGCGTAATTTCTGTCTGGCGATAACTGCAAATATCCCTTTGGACTCACCAGTATCCGTGCATCCTACACAAAATTTGACATTCATTTTTGTATAAACTGCACATGCCGTACGTGACTAACTGCTATATCATAACAGATTGGCGTAATCATGTCAAATAGAAATTTAAGAAATACCTGACAATAAATTTAAGAAATATAACAGTTCAGAGAGGATGAATTGCTAACAAGAAAAAGATTTATATTTTTAAAAATAAATTATTATACGACAGTTGCAATTTTTTTACGTATATGTTAATATGTACAAAGCATGATGTAGTTATCAAAACTACGTATCATTCCACAGACATTTGCATACCTTAATACAGATGCCCATTAAACGGCAGGTGTCGCAATACGTTCTGGAATTTAAGAAAGATTTTAACAGGAAGGTGAGTTTTATGAAATTCAGACCCAAAGATCCCGGAAGTGCAATCACCCATTTTATAGGATGGCTTATGGCCCTGCTGGCCGCATTTCCATTAATAATAAAAGCGGCCTCGGCCCCGGATAAGATCCATGTGATCGCACTGACCATATTTATACTCAGCATG
Organism: Lachnospiraceae bacterium; assembly: GCA_902363555.1. Classification (GTDB taxonomy): domain Bacteria; phylum Bacillota; class Clostridia; order Lachnospirales; family Lachnospiraceae; genus Catenibacillus. The sequence continues at coordinate 259,676 of CABJAM010000008.1, forward strand.
ATCGCCCTCTATGGAGCCAGTACCATATACCACTCACTGGACATTAACGATAAAGTAAACAAACGTCTGAAAAAAATGGACCATATGATGATCTTCATCCTCATTGCCGGAACCTACACCCCTGTATGCCTTATCGCCATCCGCGGAACCCTGGGCTACGGTATGCTGGCGCTGGTCTGGGGCATCGCTCTGCTGGGAATCATATTCAAAGCCTTCTGGGTCACCTGCCCAAAATGGGTGTCTTCCGTCCTGTACATCGGCATGGGCTGGATATGTCTGCTGGCCTTTACGCAAATATTCAGTGCCCTGCCTAGAGAAGCCTTCTACTGGCTGCTGGCCGGAGGTGTCATCTATACCGTCGGCGGCGTGATTTATGCCCTGAAGCTTCCTATATTTAATGGCCGCCACAAAAACTTCGGTTCCCACGAAATATTCCACCTGTTCTGCATCGGTGGCAGCTTCTGCCACTTTATGCTCATGTATAAATTTCTGGCCGTAATGCCGATATAAAATGCCATTGCCACACATTACACGCGCAATATTTAAAAGGCCTGCTCATCACGTGCAGGCCTTTTTTATCAGACAAAGACGGGAACAATTGCAGCATCGCTCTCTCACATTCAATAATACTGCACCTTCACAACCTTCTCTATCCCCTCCACCGCTTCTTTAAGCTGCTCCACGATATTTTTCCGCACACTGATATCCGGCACCAGGTGGGTCTGTGCGCTGTTCACAGCCGTTCCCACAAACAGCCGCAGCTCCGTACATTCCTCGATGAGCATTTTCGTCAGCAGAGAAGCGCCATTGTCCTCATCAAGCTCGATAAAGAAATCCACATCCACATCATCACTGGCGTAATTTTTAAGCATCTTCACTGTCTTACTCAGTGTCAGAACCCCTTCCGTCACCAGATCCAGCCCTTTAATCGATGAGGTTGGCGGTACCTCGTGGTTTCCGTTATTATTATTAACAATCGGAGCATTCAGATATCTGGCGGCAATCTTGGCCGTCGTTCCGCCGCAGACGACCTTTTTGCCCTCGCTCTCCATAAACGCTTTCATAATCTTTGCATCGTCGTCCATATCCTTTGGCGGTCCTGTAAATATATTCACAAGCTTCTGCTCCGCCACATGGGCCACCGCCACCGTCGTGTCATCGCCGGGCCGCTGCATATACAGGTCGTCGCAGGCCTGGGAAAGCATGGCGGCCAGCCGGGATGCTGACAATGTTTTCTGGGCGCATTTGGTAGCGTATTCGGCCATACTATCCCACGTCCATCCAAAGTTAAGGATTTCACCGACGCCGGCAAAAATCGTGCCATCGCTCATAAGCACAAAGCAGTCGCCGGGCTGTACTTTAAACCGGCACTCCCGTATGGTCTTGCCCTCCAGCTCCCGTGTTTCAAATGGAATATCATGGAGCTTCCGATTACGAATAAAGATGCACGCCGGATTATCAAATTCCACCAGATAGGCGTCGCCATTGTGGAACACCTGCAAAATACTGAAGGTGGAATAGGCGATCTGGCGCACCTTACATATAGGAAGCGTCCGCACAATCGTCTGTACTGCCTTCTCGATCGGTTCACCATAGGCAAACATCGTTCGCAGTATTTTGGACGTCATCGTCGCCAATATATTGGCTTTCACACCGCTGCCCATACCGTCGGCCAGGATCATCACATCGGAATCCTCCAGCTTGAGCGTCTCCACCTTGTCGCCGCAAAGCTCCTCGTGGTACTTATTTAAACTTTTCCAGGCAATTTCCGTACTTACCTTCATAAATTCAACCTGCCTCCCCATATATTTATCAAGCATTCCGGCTTTCTCAACAAAGTGCAATTACTGCTTCCCGGCAGTGAAAAATCACAGCCGGCACTTTTAATTCAGTTCCTGCCGGACGTTCTATCTGATTATAGTTTATCATAAATTTTCCTCTGTGACCAGTCGGCGTATTAAATATATGTGACCACTCAGCGAATTAAATATATCTGGCTATTATATGTCGAATCTGTTATAATGAAAATAATGTTAAGAAATCTTTATACCATGAATGTGTTTAAACACAAAATATGCGTCACCGTTTTGATGGTCCAGTCGGTGACAAATACTATACTTTATGGAGGAAGCCATGAAAATAATTATTATCGGCTGCGGAAAGGTTGGCTCCACGCTCGTGGAACAGTTGAGCACCGAAGGACATGATCTTGTTATTGTGGATACTCAGGAACATAAGCTTGAGGCACTGGCGAACACCTACGATGTTATGACGCTTGTTGGCAATGGCTCCAGCTTTACCGTACAGCAGGAGGCCGGGGTCACCAGTGCCGATCTGCTCATCGCGGTCACCGGTTCCGACGAGCTTAATTTATTGTGCTGCCTTATTGCCAAAAAGGCCGGCCGCTGTCAGACCATCGCCCGGGTGCGCAACGCCCTGTACAGCAAGGAAATCAATTTTATAAAAGAAAAACTGGGTATTTCCATGATCATCAACCCGGAACTGACTACAGCCACGGAAATTGCCAAAATACTCCGTTTTCCCTCAGCGATCAAGATCGATACCTTTGCCAAGGGCCGGGCAGAGCTTCTAAAGTTTAAGCTCAGGCCGGAATTTGGACTGGACGGCTGCCGGGTGGTGGATATCAGTGACCGCCTTAAATGCGATGTTCTCGTCTGCGCAGTGGAGCGCGGCGACGATGTGACCATTCCCAATGGTAATTTTGTTTTAAAGGATAACGACAGTGTGTCGATCATGGCATCTCCGGCACATGTCGCCGAATTTTTCCGTAAGATCGGCGTACAGACCCACCGCGTGAAAACTGCGTTGATCATCGGCGGTGGTAAGGTCGGCTTTTATCTGGCCAAGCTCCTTATCGAAATGGGTGTGCGCGTCCGTATTATCGAACAGGACCTGGAGCGCTGCGAATATCTGAGCAGCCAGTTGCCTAAGGCCAGCGTCATAAACGGCGACGGTACCGATCAGAGACTGCTTTTGGAGGAGGGGCTGCCCTACGCTCAATCGGTCATTTCCCTCACAGGCCTGGATGAAGAAAACCTGCTGCTCTCCCTATTTGCCATGAAACACTCCACGGCAAAGACCATTGCCAAGGTGAATCATCTGGCTTTTAACGATATCATCAGCGGCCTGGATATCGGCAGTGTCATCTACCCAAAGTATTTGACCGCCAATAAAATCATAAAGTATGTCCGCGGCACTCAAAATTCTCTCGGCAGCAATGTGGAAACCCTGTACAAAATACTGGATAACCGGGCCGAGGCGCTGGAATTTGCCATCAAGGCCGATTGTCCGGTAAACAATGTGCCTTTGATGAACCTGAATTTAAGAAACAATCTGCTGATCTGCTGTATCAACCGGGGCGGCTCCATTATCATTCCCCGCGGGCAGGATACTATCAAGGCCGGCGACACTGTCATGGTGGTCACGACGGAAAACGGCCTGCGCGATATCAGTGATATTGTTAAAAAATAAGTGCGTAAGCAGCACTAAAGCCGTAACAGTTCGCCCTTAGAACTGTTACCGAAATCATTCAGATGAGAAGGTAAGTAAACGATGAATTACGCGATTATCCGATATATTCTCGGATGGATTTTAAATTTTGAGGCGGCATTTATGCTGCTTCCCTGTATTGTTGCGATGATTTATGGAGAAAGCCAGGGCTGGGCCTTTGTCATCACGATCATCCTCTGCCTGGGCGTCGGTATCCCGCTCATGCGAAAGTCGCCCAAAAATAAAGTATTTTTTGCCCGCGAAGGCTTTGTGACCGTCGCCTTAAGCTGGATCATCCTCAGTGTGGCCGGCGCACTGCCATTTATATTTAGCGGCTCCATTAAAAACGTTGTGGACGCGCTGTTTGAAACCGTTTCTGGCTTTACCACCACCGGAGCCAGCATATTGCCCGATGTGGAAAGTCTGTCCCACTGTATTTTGTTCTGGCGCAGCTTTACCCACTGGATCGGCGGTATGGGCGTTCTCGTATTTGTATTGGCCATACTGCCCATGACCGGCGGTTACCATATGAACCTGATGAAGGCGGAGAGCCCGGGTCCGGCTGTCAGCAAGCTGGCGCCGAAGGTAAAAACCACAGCTAAGATCCTCTATGGCATTTACATTGCCATGACGCTCCTGGAAATCATCTTTCTCCTTGTGGGGCAGATGCCTTTATTTGATGCGCTGACCACCTCCTTCGGTACAGCCGGAACCGGTGGTTTTGGAATCAAAAATAACAGTATAGCCGGCTACTCGCCGTATTTGCAGGTGGTCATTACGATATTTATGATTCTTTTTGGCATCAATTTCAATGTTTATTTCCTATTCCTCGTGCGCAAGCCCAAGCAGGCGCTCAAGGTGGAGGAAGCCCGCTATTATCTGGGCATTATCGCGGTAACCACGGCGATCATCACCTTTTTTATCGCAAGCAATTACGACAGCATCGCCGAGGCTCTGCGCCACGCGGCGTTCCAGGTGGCGTCCATCATAACGACCACCGGTTTTGCCACCACGGATTTTAATATGTGGCCCCAGGTACCCAAGACGATCCTTGTCCTGCTCATGTTTATCGGGGCCTGCGCCGGGAGTACCGGCGGCGGCATTAAGGTATCCCGTTTTGTGATCCTTATGAAAACTGTCGGTAAAGAATTAAAACAATTTGTCCATCCGAAAAATGTAAAAAAGATCCAGATGGACGGACGGGTCATCGAGCATGAGGTGGTGCGCTCGGTCAATGTGTTCCTTGTGTCGTACGTGCTGATCTTTGCTTTTTCGGTGCTGCTCATCGGTTTTGATAATAAGGACCTGATCACGAACTTTACCGCCGTGGCAGCCACATTTAATAATATCGGGCCGGGGCTTGAACTGGTGGGGCCCACGGAAAACTTCGGTATATTCTCCGATGGTGCTAAGATCGTACTTATATTTGATATGCTGGCAGGTCGGTTGGAAATATTCCCGCTGCTGCTGCTGTTTGTAAGGGATACATGGAAGAAATTTTAAGAATTGTACATATAGAAACGTACACACAGAAGGCCAGATGACCGGAGCTAAATCCCGGTCATCTGGCCTTTTAAGTTGAGCCCAAAACAGCCTTTGCATAAGTTTCACCGTAATGATCACTCGTGATCCACGCCAGAAGCGCGTCTGCAAAGCTGTAACAGCTTTATTTCTTTATAACAGGAATCCATATTTCATATTGGGCATTTTGGGGGTCCGGATTCAGATAGACCTCGATATCGGGGGCATTGGCGTACTCGTAGCCGGAGGTGGGAAGCCATTCGGTGACGATGCGCTGCTCCAATGCCTGAATGCTCTGACTTTCTCCGCTGCCGGGAAATATGGCCCAGGTGGCCGCAGGTACGATGTATTCCTGGAATGGAGCGTCTATGGGCTTGTCACTGGCCACAGCAATGTAGTATTGCCACTGATCAGCATCATCACAGGCGCTGACTCCCAAAAGCCCCATAGGCTGCTGGTCCATGAGGGCGGCCAGCGCCGGGATGGTGCCGTCTGTGGCAGCTTTTCCCCACATCTGTGGAACGATGGAGAAATTCTTTTCAATTTCCTGATGTAATGGATGGCTGATCCCTACGATGCGGAACGCCTCCCTTTGTTCGATACGATAATTCATTTCTTCCACTCCTTTAATAGTTATTTTAAAGCAGATGGGTGGATAAGATTTGATGGTTACGCCGCCTTTTCTGGCAGCGGACGGGGATATCCCGTGAATGCTCTGGAATGCCCGGTTGAAGGCTGTCGGTGACGAATATCCGTACTTCAGCGCCAGGTCTATGATTTTCTCATCACTTCCCCGCAGGTCCACAGCAGCCAGAGACATGCGCCGGCGGCGGATGTATTCTGTTAATGACATTCCGGCCATATAGTTAAACATTCGCTGAAAATGATAGGTGGAACAGCAGGCGATTTTGGCGAGCTGCTCATAATCCGGCTCCTCGGTGATGTGCGCTTCGATATAGCTGATGGCGCGGTTAAGACGTTCGATCCATTCCATAAATCTATCGACTCCTTTTCTACACTGTTGATTTTACATGATTCCGTCAATGGCGTCCTCTCTTTTTCCGTGCAGAAAATGAGAGCCTGGACATACATCCGTCGTTGCTTCGCACACCCGTCTCCGCTTCGCTCCGACGGATCGCGGCAGTCGCCAAGCTGGTGAGCAAGCTCCCCAGTTTGGCTCGTTGCTTCGCGCAAATAGAGAATGGCGGAATGCCATTCTCTATGTAGTGAAGCTTATTATTTTTTAATGACGTTCATTCTCGGACTTATATACTTGAATTTGTCGCCCCGGAGCAGGGATTTTGTACGGTGTAGCGGCTGGTCGTACTGGTCGTACACGATTTCCCGGACTAAGAGCAGAGGGGAACCCGCCTTGATTCCAAGGATGGAGGCCTCATAGCCTGTACACTCGCTGATTTCAAATTCCATAACTGAATTGCCGGAGACAAGTCCGTATTTATCCCGCAGTATTTGATAAAGCGATGTGTCGTCCAGATTTTCCACCAGAATATTTTTCAGATGGCCGGGAAAATAAAGATTTTCCAGCATTACAGGCATATTGTCAGCGATCCGCAGGCGCTCCACGTGGATGACCTGCTCGCCGGGTGCAAGCTTCAGCTCCCGCACATCTCTGTCGGTGGCCTCCTCCATCACGAATTTCAGCGTCCGTCCTCCGGGAACCTTACCGTTGCGCTTACAGAGATTGGTAAAACTGTTGGGGCTGGACAGATCCTCCGTAATCTTCGGCTCCTGAACGAAGGTGCCCTTTCCCTGCTTCTTCGCAAGGACACCTTCATCCACGAGCTGTGCCATAGCCTTGCGGACAGTCATGCGGCTGATCTGGTAATATTCGCTCATCTCCTGCTCTGTGGGAATTTTCTGATTGGGCTTTAGCTTTCCCTCTTCAATTTCCTTCATTATTAAATCTTTCAACTGCTTATAAAGCGGTACAATACTTGTTGTGTCCAAACCTTGCATATGATCTCTCCATATCATCATTTATATTATTTTATTATAATACATATGCATACAATTAGCAATGGATTTACCAGGATTTTCCCCTCACTGCCCCTTGTTTAATATAACAGTTCAGACAGGCTGAACTATTACGCATATGGCCATTTAAAATCGCTGCGCGATGGGCCATATGCCCGTAAAATTTACGTTTTCGTACGGTATGCGCAGTAAATGCGCATACCTGTCTGAACTGTTACTATTTAATAATCCACATGCCACATATAGCGGCGGACATCAACGGAATGGCACCGGGCATCCGCCAGCTTATGGCTGTAAATGCTCAGGACACCGGTAAACACGAGAGGACTCAGATATTCACAGACATTGGCGCCTAAAATGTCCACCCCAAATTCCTTGGCATCCAGTACCGTCACCTTTTTTCCGTACTGCTTCAGGAATTTAACAGCCCGCTCATCCATAGGCCGCTCCCGGCCAGTTCCCATAAGGACGAGGAACGGCACCTCCTTATCAACGACTTCAAAGGGACCGTGGAAAAACTCGCCGCAGTGGATCGGATTGGAATGGATCCACTGACATTCCATGAGGATACAGGTCGTCGTCGTATATGCCACATTATAGTTTGCACCGCTGGCCATCACGTGGAGCACCGGCTCCGTTTTGTGCTTTTCGGCAAATTCCAGTGCGCCCGGAAGCGCGTAGGCTCTTGCTTTACCGATCACATCATCAAGTATGGCAAAGCCATTTTCCATCTCTTCATAGTGGGCGTAGCCTTCCACCTGCTGCACAAGTTCAATGGCAAATTTCAGAGCAGTGGCCATGGAGCCTGTGGAATACTGATATTTGGGCTCGTCGCCATAGTAAAATACGTAATCTCCCTGCCCGGCCAGCGGCGAGTCCTCTTTTCCCGTAAGGGTTATGGACACGGCCCCGGCTTTTTTAGCCGTCTGGGCGGCCTCCACAGCCTCCGGTGTCGTTCCACTAAAGGATAGTGTCACGACAATGGAATTTTTATCGAGAGCTTTCGGCGTACAAAGGACAAATTCCTTTGCCGAATAAACCCAGCTTTTAATTTCGGAAGACTCGCAGCTTATGAAAAAATCCGCCGGTGTCAGTCCGGCCTTTGAGCCTCCGCATGCGGCAAAGTAAACCTTGTCAATACCACCGTCATCCTTTCGCGAATCCAGAATTTCCTTTACAATGTTCTTATAATCGATTTTCATAATGAATACCTCCCAAATCGGATATCTTATCCCCTTTGATCGTCAGGAATATTCCTGACAATATGAATAGACAACCTATACCTTTTGCCATTGTAATCTGTTCATTCATAAATAAAAAACCAAGGAGCAGGCTGGTTACCGGCTCCAGCAGCGAATAAACTGCCGCATTGGCCGCGCCGGTATAGCATACCCCGATCTGAAACAGGATCACGGCCAGTATAACGGCCAAAATCCCCATCAGAATGGTCATCCAGAAGCCATACGGGCTTAACCGCACCGTAAGTCTTCCCGCCATCAGACCGTATACTCCGGCGATCACAGTCTTTACAATGGATAAATACAGGCACAGCTTTATAAAATTCATCTGCTTTAATCCGGACTTATCAAGATAAAGGATATAAGCTGCGTACGTAATGCCGGAGGCCAGCGCCAGCACGATTCCCCGCATATCTCCCATGGAACCAGAACCTGCCGCCAGGGATATCCCCGCCAGACTCATCACCAGGGCTCCGACCTTCATCCGGTTCATTTTGCGGCCAAGAAGGATAACGCTCCCCAAGCCCACAAACGCCGGATATGTAAAATGAAGCGTTGTAGCGATTCCCGTTGCCACAAAATTGTAGGCGGAAAACAGGAGCATGGTCGTAACTCCGCCCAAAAATCCGGTGAGCAAAATATGCCTGATCTGATGCTTTGACAGGGCAAATGGAATTTTAAAAAGGAGCATGAACGCCGTCAAAATCGGCAGGGCCGCCAGCGTGGAGCTAAAAACAAGTGCGATATCATTGCTCCCGCCCATATAAGCCGCTTTGGCGATCATCGGATTAGCGCCAAAGATAACGGCCGACAGCATGGCGCTGCCCATTCCGGCTATACGCAGATGTGCTGCATGCCTGCGCTTTAAAGCTATTCCTCCCATTTAGTAGTCAAGCCTTCTGTAATAGCGCCGGATGTCCATAGGATGCTTCCTTTCCTCCTCCAAATGAACATTAAGCCGTGCGTAAACCGCCCCCATCACCACCGGACTGAGTATCCCCCGGAACTTCGCTTCGATGCCGGGCAGTTCATAATCTTTTGTATCAAAGACAGTGACATTTCTGCATATTTTATGGATAAAGGCACAGACTCTGTCGGTCAGGGGCCGGGCTTCATCCTCGCCCGCATAAATCGTCACATTGGAATCCCGTTCAATAATTTCCAGCGTTCCATGAAAAAAGTCCGCCGCAGATATGGATTTTGTGCGCATCCAGAGCATTTCCTCCATATAGCACATAGCATAGCTGTAGGCTGCGCCCCAAAGGTTGCCGCCGCCGATCACATAGTGCATGGCGTCATCACAATGAGCTTTTGCAAAGGCTGACGCCGCATCATCCGCCGCCCTCTGTACAGCCACGACACCGTCGCCAAGCCGTGAAGCCTGCTGATAAAACGCTTCATAATCGGGATACTCGCCCCTGTTATACATCAGCCTTAAAGCAAAGAGAAGCATTTTAAAGTAAGCGCCGCCGTTGGCACAAAGCTGTATATCCATAGCCCTGGCCAGAGGTGATTCCTGTGCATCTATAAACCCGGCCACCCGGGCGCCCTTCTGATGTGCATAGTCCACAGCATGGACTACCTCCGGCGTATTCCCAGTCACCGAGGTCACCAGCACCACAGCCTTTTCATTCAGCCTTGTATTTCCCAAAACCGGCAGCTCCGCCGCATTTTCCAGGCGAACATCAATGGAAGAATGGCCGCGCATAAATGCTTCCAGCTCCATCCCCGCCGCATAGGTTCCGCCTATACCGAGAAGAATAAGGCTCTCATAGCCCTCCGAGCTGATCGCATCCGCGGCCGCCTCGATTTGTGGCCGCAACGACAATACGTCATCGATGTCGGACCTGATTTTTGCTTCATCGAACTTTAACATAGTAACACTCCCTTCGATTATTTGTATACTATTGTATGCATATGTATATTATCATCTTCATTGTGGCATGTCAATACATTTACATACAAATTTTTAATCCGCATCCAAAGGAGCCTTCCACAAGACAGTTTCCGGCCGAGTACGCTGCCGCCGCTGCAAGTGCGCGCACAGCCATCACTTCTGTGATCGGTGTATCTTTACGCCAACCCAACTTTAACAGATCCGTCAAAAAGGCTGCGCAGAAGGAATCCCCCGCCCCCATAGTGTCCACTGGAGTGATCCTTTTTGCCGTTCCTTCATAAACACCGCCGCCATTGGTAAATAAGCGCTGCCCGCGGCCGCCCATCGTCGTAAGTAAATTTTTGCAGCCATAAGCCATCACCCGGCTGGCAAAGTCCTGGATTTCATCGTCCGCCATATGCTCACACGAAAAAAGGGCAAAATCCAGATAAGGACAGAGCATTTCCAGGTAATCGCTGCTGCGGTACCGCTCCTCCTCCGAAAAATCAAAGGATAAGAGCACGTCCAGATCTTTCAGCCGTGGTATCTGATCCTCGATATGGGCATAGCAGGAGCCATGGATCAGGTCAAATGTCTTCATATAGTCCAGATCGCTCTTTGAGAGCATGGGCGGATAGCTGCTCCCCACACCGTGCTCCCCATTAAAATAATTTCCGTCAAATACACGGTTCCCATCAATGATATTCACTGCGGCCTTTCCGGTATTTCCGTTTTTTATTGGGCAATGGGATGTATCGATCCCCTTTTGTCCGGCGCATGTAAGAATATGCCTGCCAATGGCATCCGTGCCCACAGTACCTAAAAATGCGGCCTGCGCGCCGTTCTCCCCGGCAAACACTGCTACATTGAGGGCATTGCCCCCCGGATAAGCCGTTTTTTTATGGATATAATAATCGACACAACAGTCACCGAAGCCTAAAACCTTCATAACACAACCTCCTAAAAATTAATTATCCCTTGACGCTCCCCTGAGAAAGCCCACGGATAAATTGCTTCTGAAATATTAAAAATGCAATAATGACAACCCCGGCAGAAATCACAAGTCCGGCGATCAGCACCGGGAAATCCGTTTTTAGTGCGGATTGCAATGTTACAAGCCCGACGGGGATCGTTTTCAATTTATCGGATTCAATAAATACTGTGGCGAACATATACTCATTCCACGCATGCATTGTGGCAAAAATGGCACCGGATGCGATCACCGGTTTACAGATGGGCAGCACAATATATAAGAAAACCCGAAAGACGGAACAGCCGTCCAAAAATGCGGATTCCTCGATATCCTGTGACATGGACAGCATATAGGAGCGCATGAGCAGCACGGTGAAGGACAACTGGAAGACACAGTAGGTAATGATCAGCCCCAGATGGGTATCGTAGAGCTTTAATGTCTGAAGAAGCTTAAACAGCGACACAAGATTAACCTCCGGTGAAATCATCATCCCGCCGAGAATAAACAAAAATACAAGATTCCGCCCCCGAAACTGAAAGCGGCTAAGCACATAGGACGCCAGCGCGCTGAAAAAGACCGTCATAAATACGGCAAAAAATGTAACGACCACACTATTTATAAAATACCTGCCCACACCATATTTGAGCGCATAGGCATAATTTCCCCATTTAAATACAGATGGCAGCCCCCAGGGATCTGCAAGAAACTCCGTATTTGATTTCAGGCTGGACAAAAGCATCCAGGCCATTGGAACGAGTACTACAATCGCAAACAGACAGAAAAATACAAATATGAAAATCTTTCCTGCCGAACCATACCATTTATTTGATTTCATCTGCTCGCCTCCTAATCCTGACCCGATCGGGTAAGCTTTAACTGAATCAGTGACAGGATCAATGTAATCACAAAAATCACAATGGCGTAAGCACCGGCCACGCCCATCTCATCATTGATAAAGGCCGAACGGTACATGGCCGTAGCCAGCACCTCCGTTGCACGGCCCGGGCCACCGCCGGTCATAACCTGGATTTCCGTAAATATTTTAAAACTGCCGATAACGGTGATTATGGCCGTCACCAGCATAGATTCCTTCCCAAGCGGCAGTGTTATATAGAAAAATTTCTTAACAGAGCCCGCGCCGTCAATCTTCGCCGCCTCATAAAGTTCCCCCGGAATTTTCTGGATACCGATCAGATCCAGCAGCATACAGTAGCCCACATACTGCCATTGGGAAACAAAAATACAGCAGAATATTGCCAGAGAGGCATCCCCCAGCCACGTCGGCGTCACATTTTCAAAGCCAATGGCATGGATAAATGTATTGAGCAGTCCGGAATTGGGATTGAAAATACACTTCCATAATAAACCGATGACCGACATGGATATCAGCGACGGCAGGAACAGTACGGTCCTGAAAAATTTCTGGAACCGCCGCATAAATATTTCCTCCAGACAGGCGGCCAGGACCATAGCCAAAAACACCTGACAGATGACAGAGATCAACGCATACAGAACATTATTTTTAAGAATCGTCCATATCTGCTCATTGGAAAAAATCTGTATATAATTATCCAGCCCCACCCATTTTCTGTCTGCGGAATAGGATACCCACCGGTAAAAGCTGTCAAATATGGAACGGAGCAGGGGGTAATATACAAACACTCCCAATCCGAGCAATACAGGAGCGAGATAGAGTACAATTATCTTTTTATTTTTATAGGCCTTCACTGAAACTCCCCCTTGTCAACGGCCGGGGAGGCAGTCGGTTCCTGCCTCCGCCGGCGATGAAGCTTACTCATCCGTATCCGATGCCTGCACCGCTGCGGCAGCCTCAGCCACCTTGGCCATGAGCCCATCCGGCGTCACTGAATTTGCCAGCACCTCCTGGAGCCCGGGCACATAGACCTCTGCAATCTTGCTGTGGATATCGGAATCCAGCCAGTTTACAAAACCATCGGCCTTTTTACATTCCTCTACGGCCAGGAGCATAACTTCACTGGAATTATCACGATTATGTACGTTTTGTATGGAAGCCGGGCTGGAAAGCTGAGTGATCATACGCTCCTGCCATTTGGGGCTCGTCATAAGTTTCAGGAACTCTACGGCCAGCTCCGGATTCTTGCATTTACTTGAAATCATAAAGCCGTCCGGGGAGCCCGTGATCAGATGGGTGTTGCCCCGGGCATCCGCTGGCGCGGGAATCGTAAATACGCCGGCATCCACATTATTTTCAGCGCAGCGGCCAAATTCGATGGACTGCATATAGGTCATGGCTGCCTTGCCGATGAAGAAATCATTGCGGGCAATATCAAAGTCCATGGCATTGGTATTCGGTGTAAAATATCCCTTGTCATTTAATTCCTTTAGCATATCCAGAGCCTGCACATATCCGGGGTCTGTAAATTCGCCGGTCTTATAGTTATAGTCCTTTTCCCGGATATCCTGGGGTACGCACATTCCGTTAAATGTGGAAATATAGTGGCAGCTTGCCCATGGGTCCTGATTTCCCAAAGCCAGAGGGATCAGACCGGCATCCTTAAAGGTCTGGCATACATCAAGAAATTCATCCCATGTGGTGGGAACCTGCACGCCGTACTGGTCAAACAAAGCCTTATTATAAACCATCATTTTACAATCAACACGGACCGGCACACCGTAAATCCCGCTCTCGTATTCAAAAGGAACAAGCGATGCCGGGATAAAGGAATCCTTCCACTGGCTATCCTCGTCATAGTATTTGCTCAGATCCAGGACGCTGCCGGCTCTGGCAAACTTCTGACCAAACTCACCACTCCAGGAAAAGAATATGTCCGGAGCCTCGTCGGCGCCAAGCATAACCTTCAGCTTGGATTTGTAATCCGGATCGCCTACGTTCTCGATAACAATGTCCACGTTTTCATGGGTGGATTCAAATTCCTCCGCCAGCTCCTCAAAGTATGGCGTCTCATCCACATTGATCCAGTTATGGAAAAGCTTTAATGTAATCTTTTCCCCGCTCTTATCCGGGGCAGAAGTTTCGGCGGCCGAATCCCCTTTAGCACTGCCCCCGTCAGTTTCCGCCTTCGTGGCCGCTACGCTCCCGGCACCACCACTGCCGGAATCCTTCGCGCCTGACTCCTTCGTGCCAGAGCCTCCGCTTCCGGAGCCGCTGCCACCTCCACAGCCCGTCAACGCCAGCGAAACCACCATCGATACAGTTAAAAGAAGCCCCACAAGTTTTTTCATAAATTTTACCTCCTTAAAATTTGTATACTAATGTATGCATATAATATACTATAATTACATACATATTGCAATATATTTATTCTTACAAGGTAAAATTCGGCAAAATAGACAGAAATCCCCATGAAAATTTTATGAGCAATTCCATAACGTAAAAAGTCCAGTCTGACATAATTCAGACTGGACCAAAAAGGTAAAGGCTTTAACTTTCAAAACGATAGGTGATAGAATCTGCATAGCGGTAGTAAACCACATCACCCTCGGACAAACCGGAAAGTATTTCAACAATTGTTCCATCGGAAGCGCCTGTTTCAACATCCACCGGATCGATCAGCTCACCCGTTTTTTCTTCAATCCCTGTGTAAACGTAGGTACGGGTTCCATCTTCATAAATGGCCGCTGCGGGAATGGTCAGGACATCCTCCAGCCTGCTCACCTCAATCCTAAGCGAAGCATTCATTCCGTCAAGCATTTCCTCGGTGCGGGGAACCTCAATGGTTACCGTATACTTCGTACTTCCGCCATCTTCAGTAGTGCCCACAGGAGAGATTTTCTTCACGCTGCCTGTGACACTCTGGCCGGGAAGTGCATCCAGGGTAATCGTAACGGTCTGTTCCAGCTTTAGAGATAAAATATCAAGTTCATCTACCGGGGCCTCAATGGTCATTGTTTCCGAAGGCGTGATGGCACACAGCAAAGATTTCTCTACAATATAAGCAGCTTCCTCCTCATCATCTTCTTCGGTCACCGGCTGCTGATAGCCATAGCTGCCGCCAGTTGAAGGCATCTGCATACTTCCACCGGTAAATCCGCCGCCAGTAGTTTCACCAGGCATTGTACCTCCGGGGGTGGTTCCTCCGGGCATTGTACCTTCGGAGGTGGTTCCTCCGGGCATTGTGCCCTGCGAAGGATCTCCCACGCCGTTTCCAGCAATGTAATCGATCTGCGCTACTGCTCCATTTTCAATGCGGATAAAGACTTTGTCGCCAGCCTGAACAGCACTCACGGAACTTGGAATGCTCTGTCCATTTTGGTACACATAAACGGGAATACCGGCATCCGGTGCATACTGCTTTTCTACTGTAAACAGTGCTTCATCCATTGTCTCCAGCAAAGTAATGTCTGAGCCGGTCATGTCCGTCTCACTGATTTTGATATTCAGCACTCCGTAGGTTACTTTAGAAACCTTTCCTGCATAGATTCCGTCTGCCTGTGTTTGGGCAGGTGGCGTGGTTCCTCCGCCGGGAGGGGTCGTTCCATCAGCAGGAGGTGTTCCTTCTTCCGGGGCAGAGCTTTCTTCCCCGGGTGTTGTTTCTCCTTCCGGAGGAGCAGAGCTTTCGCCACCGGGTGTTGTTTCTCCTTCCGGAGGGGCAGAGCTTTCGCCACCGGGCGCTGTTTCTCCTGAAGGACCGGAGCTTTCAAGACCAGATGTTGATTCCCCGGTTCCGGGAGAAGATTGAGTCGTGAGAAGTGTGATTCTCGGCTTAGAAGACGCCGTATTGGAAAGCTCTGTATAGCCAATATCTTCATTCAGTTGAGACAGGGTGCCGCTTTGTTCTGCCTTGATCGTTCCATCCTGATACATCTGTGTCAGGTCGCTCACCAGAGCAGTCAGCGCATCACGTTCACGCAGAAGCTGATTGTAGCGGGCATGATCCTGCGTATCTCCCAAAGTCAGCAAAGTATCACCGGCTTCCACTTCATCGCCAACCTCCACATGGATTGTTTCGACGGTACCGGCAAAACCGGTCACCTTCAGAGGACTGGATACTTCCAGTGTTCCTGTGCCAAGGGTGGTGCCATTCTCGGTTGCTGCCGTAACTGTATCACCGGGAACAGGTCCGTCATCTGTCGTTGTAATCGTGATCCTGCCGTTTCGTACCTGCTGTACCTTGCCTTCAATCTGGCTCTCATCAGACAGGGTAACGGTCAGAATTTCACCTACACTGACGGGTTCATCGCTTTCGATCTGAGTGGTCATAGAGCCGCCCAGTGAGATCAGAATCAACGCGCCATTGTCATACATCGCTCTGGAAATACTGTCGCCCTCCTCCACATAGACGGCCTTTACACGTCCGTCCGCACGGGCAGTAATCTCACTGTCCAGTGTATTGCCCTGTACCTCTGCAATTTCCGCGTCCATTTCGCTGATCAATGTCTGAACCTCGTAAATTGCATTCAGCACAGAATTTTTATCAACCTTTGCGATCACATCACCCGTCTCAACATAGTCACCGTTCTGAACAGTATAAGAGATGACATTGACTGCTGCCGGTATTTCCACTTCGACGGCCTCACTGCTTTGCAAGGTGCCGCTGCCGACAAATATACCGGCAATGTCACTCACAGCAGCTTCCTGCTGTAAAACAGAGCTTTCTGCTTCACGTTTGCCGGTGGATTCCCCGGATGGCAGACTTGTGACCGTAACAGCACCAACAAGAAACAGTGCGATGATTGCAAGAAATGTATTGCTTCGATCACGTCTGGGAGGCGTATCATCATTGTCGTCCTGTTCATTTTCCGTCAAATCGTCTTTTTTTTTAGAGATGCGAATCAACATAAGGATACACACCCCATCGCCCAGAATACAGACAATAAGGACCGGCCAGAACAGATTGCGGATGATTCCCATGATACCGCCACCGGCACCTGCCGGCATTTGTCCGGCAAAATCTTCCGGATTAAAGTTTTCCGCATCAAACCCTTCCGGCATAGTAAAGTTTCCGCCTTCCGGCATCTCTTTGCCTTCTGGCATAGTGAAGTTTCCGCCCTCCGGCATCTCTCCGCCTTCCGGCATAGTAAAGCTTTCCGGCATTTCGCCTCCAAAATCTTCAAAATCAAAGGATTCGCCATTAAAAGATGGCATATTTCCCGTATTACCTCCCGTGGGAGCAAGGAAGCTGATTGCCAGATCGGCAGCCAGTATTAGAGTGAACATAACGATTCCCACAATATAAATAGGTTTCTTTTTAAACATCCTTCTTAACCTCCATAGTGCAGTGCATCAATCGGCTGCATTTTTGCCGCCTTGTTGGCAGGATATAAGCCGAACACAAGGCCAATTAAGAAACAGAATACGACACTGATAAGTACCACATTGGGCTCCAGACTAAAGGTCATGCTCAGACTGGATACTACTGTGCTGACCACCTGCAGCGTCGCCCAGGACAGGAAAATACCAATCACGCATCCCATCATACAAAGGACAATGGCCTCAATCAGGAATTGCCGCAAAATCTCCCCACGAGTGGCTCCGATCGCCTTTCGGATACCGATTTCCCGCGTTCTTTCCGTAACAGTAACCAGCATGATGTTCATAATGCCAATACCGCCAACAACCAGAGAAATCGCTGCGATCCCCCCCAGCAGAATCGTAAGAATGGAGGTCACACTGCTCATGGCATCTTCCATCACAGAAGTGCTTAATACCTCAAAGGCATCTTCATCATCTTCAAAGCGTTCTATCAGGAGGGAAGTAATGACCGCCTCCGCTTCTTCCATGGTATTTTCACCGCTCACATAGAAGCTGGTAATATCAAATGAAACCGATGTACTGAGTCTCATCAGAGAGGTATACGGGATATAGGCCACCATACTGCCGCTGCCAAACATACTGGTCAGAGAATCGTCATTGTCCTCCAGAACACCAACAACTGTATATTTGGTACCTTCCAGAGAAATCTCCGCCCCAAGACAATCGGTATAGCCCACAAGCTCCGTAGCCGCAGTTTCGTTAATTATGCAAACATAGGTGTGACTGTTCACATCTGCGGTCTTGATGAACCGGCCGAGAAGCAGATTCAGGCCCTGAATGTCATAATAGGATGGTGTTGTTCCATAAACCGTCACTGATGCAGCGGTTGATCCGTATTTGGCAGTCATACTGCTTTCACTGGATGCGGTAATATAACCGATGCCATCCTCGTCAGACCATTCGTCCAGATCGCTGAGTGAAAGCGGTTTACCCTTATCATCGGAGACCGAAACCGTCAGCATATCGTTCCCCAGGCTGGAAATCGTATCTGTCACTGTGCTGGTAGCACCATTGACCAGGCTTACAAGAACTACAAGGGAAAATACACCGATGATGATACCAAGCATCGTCAGGAATGCTCTCATTTTATTTCCGGCTATGGATTTGAGAGCCATTTTTAAAGACTGACAGAGGGTATTCAAAAATTTTTTCATTAATCCCCCTCCTTTACTCGCCCGTCCAAAATACGGATCTGCCGGCTTGCCTGCAGGGCCACCTCATCATCATGGGTAATGAGAACAATGGTATTACCGGCTTCATGGAGTTCATGGAAAATATCCATAATATCCTGACTGGTTTTGGAGTCCAGATTTCCTGTCGGTTCATCGGCAAGAATCAGTGAAGGCTTTGTAGCAATAGCTCTTGCAATGGCAACACGCTGCTGCTGACCGCCGGAAAGCTCAGTTGGATAGTGCTTTGCCCGTTTTTGCAACTGTACTCTTTCCAGCGCCCGCTCGACACGCCCTTTGCGTTCTTTTGCGGGAACGCCCTGATAGATCAGCGGAAGCTCCACATTTTCTTCTGCCGTCAGCTTGGAAATCAGGTTAAAGCTTTGAAATACAAAACCGATTTTCAAGTTGCGTATGGCAGCCAGCTCGTTTTCCGTGTAATCTTCGATGGCGATTCCATCTAAAGTGTACGTGCCGCTGTCTGCAACATCCAGACAGCCAATGATATTCATAAGTGTTGATTTGCCGCTTCCGGAAGGACCAATGATACTGACAAACTCACCGGGATAGATATGTAAGCTTGCATGATTCAGCGCCCACACAGACTCCGACCCGATCGTATAGACTTTGCAAATATCCTTCAGTTCAATCATTCGTATCACCTCCCTAATTTCCGAAACCGCCAGGCATACCACCGCCACCAGGCATCTGTCCGCCGCCGAAGTCAGGCATTTCGCCGCCACCGAAACCACTGGGCATTTCACCGCCGCCAAATCCGCCAAAATCGAACCCGCTTTCTTTGTTCTCAAAGTAATATACGGTGTCGCCTTCACTCAGCCCTTCGGTAATCTCAACATATTCGCCGTTGTTCATGCCGACAGTTACTTCTACCATTCCGCCAAGTTCACCGTTTTCTTCATCATAGCTGGTATAAACATAGGAGGTTGCGCTGGTCTGTGTCAGAGCATCGCTCGGAATAAGCAGTGCATCTTCCACGCCTTCGATCGCAATCGCAACAGAAGCAGACATACCGGAAAGCATATTTTCGGTTTTGTCAAAAGAGACGTTTACAGTATATACAGTTACACCACCAGAGGATGTTGCAGTTGTGTCGATCTCGGTAACAGTTCCCTCAACCGTTTCATCGCCCAGAGCATCTACACTGATCGTAGCTGTCTGGCCAACCTCCAAAGAAAGAATGTCGGTTTCATCAACACTGATAGAAACTGTCATTTTGATACCGGGACAAACTGAGAGAAGCGTCTGTTCTTCTACCGTAGCTGCAGTGGTCTGGGTCGTACCAAAAGAACCGTAAGAAGTCTGACCAGAGGCACTGCTGCTGTCATCAGAACCTACACTGGAAATGGTTCCGGCAATGGGAGCCAGTACCGCACCGTCCTGATAAATCGTAATCAACTGCTGGAGCTTTTCTTCCAGCTCAGTACGTTCTTCCAGCAGGCTGTTATAGTTGGCACTGAAGCTCACATCCGTCAACGTAAACAGAGTCTTATCTGCACTGATTTTCTGATTCTCGCTGACATTTACACCTTTAATGGTTCCTGCAATACCGGTGATCTTCATCATCTCGTGAATATAGAGCTCGCCGGAACCGATTTCATTGCCCGCGCTGTCAGTAACAGTGACGGTATCACCATACACTGCATTCTCATCCGGAATCAGAATGACCGCAGAACTGTTGTCTGCTGTTTCCACATTACCCTCAAAAGTTGTACCATCAGAGTCGGTAACTGTGACAGTATCGTCAATCGCCAGAGAATCTGTTTCGATTTTTACTGCCATGTAACCGTCCAAAGACAAAAGGGCCAGAGCCTTATTTTCGTACATGACCGTAGAAACATCATCGCCTTCCTCAGCATAAATTTTCATAACACGGCCTGCAAGCGTTGCAGAAATCGTGTCCTCCAGCTCATCACCGGAGGCTTCTCCTATTTCATCATCCAGCTCATTGAGCTGTGTCTGGATGTCCGCCATTGCAGACAAAACCGTTGACATATTGACGGTCGCCATCAGGTCACCGACGTTTACAGTATCGCCCGCTTCCACAACAATTTCATCAATTTCAACGCTGCCGGGCAGATTGATCTCGTCCACATCCTCATCGGTCAGATTGCCTGATCCGGAGACTGTTGTACGGATGCTGCCTCTGGATACGTCTGCGCTGAGAACTTCCTCTTTACCGCCTGCATTGACCTGACTGGTGACCCGCTTTCTAAGCACGCCAATCACTGCCGCCAGAATCGCCAGCACGATTACAACAATCAAGACGACCCGGATGGTCCGCTTTTTACGGGTCTGCCTGCTTACTCTTTTCTCCATAATTTTTCCTCCATCTGGTTTAAAAATCAAATTACCGCTTTATTGTATATGCCGACACTAAAGACAGCCTAAAGAGGCCGTGAACAAAAAGTGAAAAATCAGGAACCGAAACATGTTCGATTCCTGATTTTCAAAACAAAATGGTATTCGTTTGTAAAACCTTAAGTTATTTCAATATCACCTTAAAACCGATTTTATCCGGTCCGGCCTTGTAAGCACAAATATCACCATTATGCCTGCCGGCAATAGATTGGGCAAGAGACAAGCCGATACCAAAACCGGAACCGGCTGTGCGGGCTTTGTCAGCCCGGTAAAAGCGGTCAAACAGCCTGTCAAGTTCTATTTGATCCACATTACAAAAGGTGTTTTCAACCACAATGGCGGTCTGGCGATTGGAGGAAAGGGAAACAGAGATACTTCCTGCCGGATCGCAGTATTTTACAGCATTATCCAGCAAGATGGCAACAAGCTGCCGGATTGCGCCTTCATCTCCAAAACACCTTACATTCGGCTGAATCTCAAAAGTCAGGTCAAAGCCTTCACTCTCTACCATTGGGGCAAACTCGGAAAGGGTATCGCAGCATAAATCGCTGACGGAAAATTCGCTGACCGACATTTGAATCTGATCCTCATCCAAACGACTCAGAGCAGTGAGCTGGCTGATGAGGCTGCCCATTCGCTGCCCCTCCACCCGAATATCATCGATCCATTCACTGTGGCCATACTCTGATTCCACAATATCCAGATTTGTAAGAATCAGGGTAAGGGGTGTTTTCAGCTCGTGATTGGCATCTGTGACAAACTGCTTTTGCTTTTCATAACTCTGCGCAATAGGACGGACAGCCTGCTTTGACAGGAAAACGATAAGCACGACGATCACCGCCATACTTATAAGCAATACCAGGCCTGCTATCAAAATAATGGTTCTTGACAGAAACTGACTGGTGCTGCTATCGACAAAGACTATACCCTGCCCACGATCTGTATCAAATATTTTGTAACGAAAATGAGCGCACCAGCCACGTTCTTTCCCGGAATTTAATGCTTTTTTGGCATATGTATGTGCCTGCTCTTGTGTCACCGAAGAAATTGAATCAATGTTTTCTCCCACAATCGCTCCATCCTTGTCGATCCACACAGTAAAGAATCGCGTACTGAACGGAGATTCTTCGTTAAAAAATCCCGGGATTTGTTCTCCCCCCGGAGGCAATGGATTGTTTTGATCGAACGGTAAAAATACGCCGTTTCCCTCAGAAATCCGATCCGTTACCATATCCATGCTGGCATTGATTCGTCTGATCGTAAACATAGCGATTAAAACAAAAATTAGTGAAAACACACCGATAACCGAAGAACAGCAGATTACAAGCATTTTCTTTCTCAATTTGTAAATCATGCTTCTTCCTCCAGTATATATCCTGCGCCTCGGACAAAGCGGATGCGGACAGGAGCGTTCAAAGCAGCCAATTTCTTTCGCAGATTGGATACATGAACCCAGACAACACTGGTATCCACGCCGGTGTTCCACCCCCAAACCTTAACCATGAGCTGTTCGGTGGAGATGATCGACCGTGGATTTACCATCAGGACTTCCAAAACCTGAAACTCCTTTCCGCTCAGAGCAACCGTGCCACCTTCACTGAACAGCTCATAAGTTGACCGGTTTAATGTAACTGAATGAAACTGAATCAGATCCGGAACAAAGGAATCCCTGCGGCGCAGCATAGCCCGCACTCTTGCCAAAAGCTCCTCGGTGGAGAAGGGTTTTGCCAGATAATCATCCGCACCGGCATCCAAGCCCTCCACTCTCTGCGAAACCTCTGTCCGGGCGGTCAAAAACAAGGCCGGCGTTGTGATTCCTTTTCTTCTCAATTTTTTAAGCACCTCGATACCATCCAATCCCGGCATCATAATATCCAACACCAAAGCGTCATATTCGCCGCTGCCTGCATACTCCAGTGCATCCACGCCATTACTCACGCCGTCGGCAGAGAAGTTGTTAATCTGCAAAATATGTATCAATGACTTCAGAAGGCGCACATCATCTTCTGCCACTAAAATGCGCATAATATCCCTCCTCGTAACTTTATCACTTTATTATATCTTCCGAGCCTAAAGCCTCACTAAAGATGCCGTATTTTCTTTATTATACCGATGTTTGGCGGATAATTCCACTGTGAGATTATGTTATTACGAAAATATAGGGGGCCGTTGCTTCGCGTACCCGTCGTTGCTTCGCGTACCCGTCTCCGCTCCGACGGATCACGGCAGTCGCCAAACAGGTGAGCAAGCTCCCCTCTATGGCTCGTTGCTTCGCGTAAATAAGGCTGACGCGCTGCGCGGGAGCCCCCCACGCAGCGCGTCAACTTTATCTTGTGTCTATGACTTATTTGTATATTCGCTATTTGCCCTCATCAGCCAGTATCAAATCCCCCAGCCGCGAAAGGATAATCTTCGTTTCCGCAGTCGTCTCCCCAAGAAGCCCGGCGATCTCCTGCGCCACCATCATCTGCTTATCGATAACCGCCTGGGCGCTGGAAACCATCTCCATCTTTTTATCATACTCTTTCTCCAGCTTTTCCTCCTCCCGACTCACATCCTGAAGGATGCACAGCAGGGCGTCCAGATCATCGATATAAACGATCGTCTCCAAAAGCTTCAGATGATATTGGGCCAGATCCACCTTCCGGCGGAGGATACTCTGATGGCTCTTAAACACATCCTCAAAATCCGTGGAATCCATAATCTCAAATATGTAAGCCTTCAGCGCCGAGTCCTTATTGATCCCGAAAAACTTCTCAGCCATGCGGTTAAATTCCATAATTTTCAGATCCGAATCCAGGATAAATATAGCATTGGGCGTTGTCTCCATCACCACATTGGCCATGGAATGCGCCTGCTCGTAAGCGTGGGGCAGACACATTTCCTGCTCGGCCTTCCCCTGATATACGGCAATAGCCTTATCCCGACAGGTTGGATAACCGCACGCGCCGCAGTTGAGCTCCTGATCCTTGTTGTACTTGCCGGTAGCCTTTAAGATTACGCGGATTTCATCCTCCGATGGCATCTTATCCCGGTTGGACCTGGAATAAAACAGCTTCTCCAGATGCAGCTTCTCCGGCGCCGGTTCAAAGCCCGGGTCCTCATAATCGATCTGCTGCTCCAGATTCATCTTGGCCTTAAACCTGGAAATATCCAGCTTGCTCACCGCCGGCCCCTTGATGCAGCCGCCCTCGCACATATTGGCCTCCACAAAGCAGTGCTCAAACTCGCCCCGCTTCATGCCGTCAAAAAGCTCACGGCAGGCATCAAAGCCATCCACAAAAATGCGGTTGTAATTATTTACCGTATCCGACGGCTCCATAGACGCCAGCTTCTCATCCGCAAAATAATTTTTCATCACCGAAGTGATCACACCGTTCTGCACCGGATAAAGGCGGTTGACCTTCGGGTCCGGATTAGCCATCTTTTTCACGTCGCAACTGCGGATATCGATATGCGCATCCGCCAGCCATTGTTCCAATTCCTCAAAGTTAATAACGGCATCGATGTAGCCCCGGGTCCGGATGTCAAACTCGGCTTCTTCCTTTTTGGCGATACAGGGCCCAAGGAACACAACCTTTGTTTCCGGTCCGTAAAGCTCCTTGATCAGCATCCCGTGAGCCACCATCGGCGAAACCACCGGCGCCATATAGAGCGTCAGATCCGGGTAATATTTCTCAATCAAATCATTAATACTGGGGCAGCATGTGGTAATAATATTTTTCATCCGCCCCTCAGCGATCAGACGGCTATACGCCGCGGTCACGTAGGCTGCGCCCTCCGCTGTCTCGCGTACCTGTGAAAAGCCCAGCCGTTCCAGGGCGTCTACCACCTGCCCCGGCGCATCATATTCTAAAATCCCCAAATAGGACGGGGCTATGGAAATGACCACCCGATCGCCATTGGCCAAAAACTCCCGCACCCGGTCCATATCGCTGGCAAAGGTTTTGGCGTTCTGCGGGCAGACCTCCAGACAATGGCCGCAGAGTACACAGTATTCATTCATAATCTGAGCCTGTGCATGTATGACCCGGATGGCTTTCACCGTACAGGAGCGGACACACTTATAGCAATGCTTACAACTGGCATCTTTAAAATCAATCACCTTCATAATTATGTAAACCTCCCAAATAACAATTTACTTCTTTAAGTATAATCAATTATTGAGAGATTGACAACAATTATCTTCATTCTTCATGGCTTCCGGTAATAGAATACTCCACCCACTCTGCAATATTCACCGCATGGTCGCCGATCCGTTCAAAATACTTGGCCGCCATGAGAAGATCCAGCGATTCCCGGGCGTCAATACTCCGGTCGTAGATCATCTGCATGATCTCATCCTTCACCTTTTCAAACAGGGAATCCACCGTATCATCGGCCGCCATCACCCGTCTGGCCAGCTCCAGGTCGTCCTCCACAAACGCGGCCACACTGTCAGTGACCATCTTCACCGTGGCCTGGGCCATATCCCAGAGATGGATGCGGCTCTGGGAATCGCAGCCGGAGATATACGTAGAAAGCTCGGCAATGTCCGCCGCCTGATCGCCGATGCGCTCCATATCCGAAATCATCTTCAAAGCGGCTCCGATGCGGCGCAGATCGGTGGCAATGGGCTGCTGGCGCAAAATCAGATGCATACAGAGATTTTCGATTTCCCGCTCCTTTTTGTCGATGGCGGTTTCTTTAGCGTCAACCTCCGCTCTGGGCTGCTTATTATCTCTTAAAATACGTGTCGCCATAAAAATGGCCTCCTGGCACAGATTGCCCATCTCCACCAGCAGCTCATGGAGCTTGTTAAGCTCCTCGTCATAGTATTTACGCATTCAACCAAACCTCCCTGTAATATAATCCTCGGTCCTTGGGTCCTCCGGCATGGAAAACATCCGTTCCGTATTCCCGTACTCAATCACCTGCCCCAGCAGGAAAAAGGCGGTTTTATCCGAAATACGCGCGGCCTGCTGCATATTATGGGTGACAATGATGATCGTATACTGCTTCTTTAAATCAATGGCCAGATCCTCAATTTTGGATGTGGAGATCGGGTCCAGCGCGCTGGTGGGCTCATCCATAAGCAGCACATCCGGGTTCACCGCCAGTGCTCTGGCAATGCAAAGCCGCTGCTGCTGGCCGCCGGACATGCCAAGTGCGCTTTTTTTCAGCCGGTCCTTCACCTCATCCCATATGGCGGCCTTGCGCAGAGAGCTTTCCACGATTTCATCCAGCTTTGCATGATTTCGCACGCCGTGGGTCCTGGGGCCGTAGGCAATATTATCATAAATACTCATTGGAAACGGATTGGGCTTTTGGAAAACCATCCCCACCCGCTTGCGCAGAGCGTTCACATCCATTTTCTTATCATAAATATCCGCACCGTCCAGGGCGATCCGGCCGGTGATCCGGCATCCATCCACCAGATCGTTCATCCGGTTTAAGGATTTGAGGAGCGTCGATTTTCCGCAGCCGCTGGGCCCGATAAAGGCTGTGATCTCATTGGCGCCCATCTTCAGATTGACATTTTTTAATGCCTGGAAATCCCCATAAAACAGATCCATATTTTCAACTGTAAACTTATCCATATTTATTGTCCTTTCGTCAGTTTCCTGGCAGCCAAGCCGGACAGACCATTAATCAGAAGCACAAGTAAAAGTAATATGACCGCCGTCGCATATGCCTTATCCATGTGCAGTCCTTCGTTGGACAGAACATACATATGCACAGCCAGTGTCCGGCCGGAATCCATAATACCGGCATACTTTGCCACGGTTCCCGTAGTGAAGATCAGCGCCGCCGTCTCTCCGACCACGCGGCCGATGGCCAGAATAACGCCGGAAAGTATCCCGGGCACGGCGCTTGGCAGTACGATTCTGAAAATTGTCCGCAGCTTTCCGGCGCCCAGGCCAAAGCTGGCTTCACGGTACATCTCCGGTACGCCCAAAAGCGCTTCCTCGCTTGTCCGCATCACCAGGGGCAGTATCATAATCGCCATAGTCAGCGCGCCGGAGAGCATGGAATATCCAAGCTTCAACGCCGTTGTGAAAAACAGCATACCAAAAAGGCCGTAGACAATCGAAGGAATACCGGACAGCGTCTCCGCGGTTATCCGTATCAGCCCTACGATCTTTCCTTTGTGATTGGCATATTCCACAAGAAAAATCGCGGCAAATATTCCAAGAGGGGCAGCGATTGCAAGGGAAATGGCCACCATAAAAACAGTATTTACAAGTGCCGGAAGTAATGAAACGTTATCACTGTTATATTGGGGGGCAAATAAGTCCGCCGACAGATTTCCAACACCTTTAATAAGAATAAACAGAACAAGGAAAGCCAGCACAGCCATCGTTATAACGGATGCGATCCATGTGATCCCTGTGAGGAACCGGGAAAAATGACTTTTCTTATAGGTCACCTCCGACATTTTATGATTGTTCATTGACAGCCCTCCGTTTCAGTGCCGATACAATAAGGTTGATGATCATAATAAAGACAAACAGAACGACGCCGGTAGCGATGAGCGCTTCCCGGTGAAGATCTGCCGCATACCCCATTTCCATAACGATGTTGGAGGTCAGTGTGCGCACGCCCTCCAGCAGCCCCTTGGGCATTCGCGTCTGGTTGCCTGCCACCATGATCACCGCCATCGTCTCCCCAATAGCCCGGCCGATGCCCAGCACGATCCCGGCAATGATCCCGGATTTTGCCGCAGGCACCATAGTGAAATAAACGCTTTGTGTATGGGTGGCCCCGAGCGCCAGAGCGCCTTCGTAATAGCCCTCCGGTACGCTTTGCAGCGCCGATTCGGTGACGCCGATGATCGTGGGGAGAATCATAATCGCCAGCAGTATGGAGGCGGTCAGCATGGTCATACCGCTTCTTATTCCAAATATCTGTTTGACTAAAGGTACGATAACTACAAGGCCGAAAAAGCCATAGACAACAGAAGGTACACCTGCCATGAGATTTATTCCGGCTTTGCAAAAGCCATAGATCTTTTTCGGACAAAATTTAGCAAGAAAAATAGCTGTTAAAAGGGCTATGGGCACGCCGATAATAATGGCTCCGGCAGTGACATAAATACTGCCCAGGATCATTGGCAAAATGCCGTAGAGATTATTGCCCGGCTTCCATGTCTTTCCGAAAAGAAAATCAAAGACACCGATCTCCCCCATGGCCGGAAGGCCGTTGACAAACAGGAATACGCAAATAAGTACGACGGCCAGAACAGATACGCAGGCCGCAGCCAGAAATACGATTTTCATTATCCGTTCTTTAACTGCATTCGCTTTCATAAAAATCTCCTTTTAAAATTTCAGGCTGAAGTTATTCGCTCCAGCCTGAACATTCGGTAACCGCCCGGAAGGACCGAACGGTTACATATAAAATACGTATGGGTCTGTATTACTGAGCCAGATCCGCCCAGTCTGTAATTTCACCGGTATAGATGCCTTTAACCTGGTCCGAAGTCAGATCAGTCATCGGATTATCGTTGTTGACGATCACTGCGATACCGTCTGTTGCAATAACCGTAGCGGTGAGCCCCAGCTCAGCTTCTGAATCCTTCAGTTCACGGGAAGCCATACCGATATCGCAAAGACCGTCATTGGCGGAGGTTACGCCTGTGGTGGAATCGGACTGCTGTACCTCGATGTCCACACCGGCATTGATTGCTTTGTAAGCCTCTGCCAGCTTTTCCATAACCGGTGTCACAGAAGATGAACCTGCCAGAACGATCTTGCCTTCAACACCGCTTCCGGCATAAGCACTCATACCATCCAGGGGAATATAGCCGTTTTCTTCAACAACTGCCTGACCCTCTGTGCTGAGGATAAAGTTTACAAAATCCTGTGCCACTTCGCTGATGCCATCTTTTGTTACGATATTAAATGGCCGGCTGACTTTGTATGTACCGCTTTTAACATTTTCCACACTGGCCTCAGCGCCGTCGATCTTTACAGCCTTAACGGTTTCATTTAAAGAGCCGAGAGAAATGTATCCGATGGTGGAGGAATCACCGGCCACTGTCGTCATCATAACGGAGGTGCTGTTGGTGATCTGCGCATCCTCTGTGGTCATATCCATCTTTTCGCCGGCATCATTCTTTTCTTCAATGCCAAACAGCTCTGTGAATGCGCCACGGGTTCCCGAGCCATCCTCACGGGAGAGCACGTTGATGGGGCCTTCGGCAGCAGCGCCGCCAGCGGCAGGTTCCTGTGTTTCCGGAGCCTGTGTATCATCGGCCGGTGCCTGGGGGGGCGCCTGAGTCGCATCCGTGGGTGCCTGGGTGGGCGCTTCGGTTGCCTTTGTCGTCTCCGGAGCTTTTGTTTCACTGCCGCTATTACCGCAGGCGGCCATACTTAATACAAGAATCCCTGCCATTACAAGACTTGCAATTTTTTTCATGTTAAAATCCTCTTTTCTTATTTTTTTACACACATTATCTGAGTCTGCACGCTGACTAAATGACCGGAACATTTTCAGGATTTATTTCCGCCTCTCTCAATCAGGTACAGGCACAGTATAAAACGGCTGTGTAAAAACTAACACGGGATTATTGTCAATTTTATGTAAAAAAACCGTAAGTTTTTATGGCGGCCGTTTCGAGGTTCCGAAATATTACGCCTTACGCGGCAGAATTTACGCTCCGTTTCCGGCCGCTCAGCGTAGTAAGTGGTCAGGATGTGTGCGCTTACATGTGCTTTCACCCTGTGATCCTAAAATAACTCTTGCGCGCAATTAGTTTATTTGCTAAACTAATACATAAAGTTACGAAGATCAAGGAGGATGATATTATGTCAAAACAGATTTTTAATCCATATCTGCCGTTCTGGGAAACCGTTCCCGACGGTGAGCCCCATATTTTTGACGGAAGGGTTTACGTCTATGGCAGCCACGACCGTTTAAACGGCACCTTATTCTGCGAGGATGATTATGTGGGCTGGAGCGCCCCGGTGGATGATCTGACCGATTGGCGTTACGAGGGCGTCATTTTCAAAAAGAGCCAGGACCCCATCAATGGCGCGCCCTACTCCGGCAAAATGCCGCCTTACGAAAAGCTGGATATTTTCAAAGTCGAGGAGCACTGTCTCTATGCCCCCGATGTGGCCCAGGGTCCGGATGGCCGTTATTACTTATATTATGCCCTGGACAATGTGAACGTCATCTCCGTGGCCGTGTGCGATACGCCGGCAGGCTCATATGAATTTCTGGACTACGTCCGCTATGAGGACGGACGACTGCCGGAATATGGACGCCTTTTTGACCCGGCCATTTTATGCGAGGACAGCGGCAATTACCTGTACTACGGCTTCTGCCCCGACGGACGCTTCCCCGGTATGGAGGATCAGAACATGGACGGCGCTTTTATGGTACGCCTGGCCGATGACATGCACACCGTCATAAGCGCGCCCAGACTGGTCGCCAACGGTGTAGAAACCGCCAAAGGCACTCCCTATGAGGCGCATCCATTCTTTGAGGCCTCCAGCATCCGCCATTTCGGCGACTGGTACTATTTCGTTTACTCCAGCCTTCAGGGCAATGAGCTGTGCTACGGAATGGCGAAAACACCGGAAGGTCCTTTTGAGTACAAGGGTGTGATCGTCTCCAACGGCGATATGGGCTATAAGGGCAACACTCTGCCTACCAATTATATGGGCAATAACCATGGCGGACTTGTATACATCAATGACCAGCCGTACATCTTCTGGCACCGCCAGACCCATGGTCATTCCTACAGCCGTCAGGGCTGTGCCGATGCGGTGGAGATTTTGTCCGACGGAACGATCCCTCAGACAGAAATCACAAGCTGCGGCCTTAATGGCGGACCGCTCACCGCCAGGGGCCGCTATGAGACTTATATCGCCTGCCATCTTACCGGTCCGGACCGCTCGGCCGTAGGTAACG
Organism: Lachnospiraceae bacterium; assembly: GCA_902363555.1. Lineage (GTDB taxonomy): Bacteria > Bacillota > Clostridia > Lachnospirales > Lachnospiraceae > Catenibacillus. Next base: position 290,493 of record CABJAM010000008.1, read on the forward strand.
TAGCCATGGCTTTCCCCGGCACACCGCTGCCAGCTCTGCCGGAGGATATGCCTTATATTACAGAGGAAGCCTGCCCCGGCGGAGAAAAAGATTTAAAGCCCTACATCTATAATCTGTGTGAAAATGCCATTGCCGGATTTAAGTATTTTAGCTTCGATGGCACTGAAACTGAGCTTACCGCAGAGCTTCGCGGACACGGCGCCTTAAAAATCGTTCTGGATACCCCGGATGGCCCGGCAGTCGGAGCGGTTTCCTGCACCAGCGATACATGGACCATGGCCGCATCTCCTCTCTTAAAAACAGAGGGAACCCATGCCGTTTACTTTATTTCGACAGAAGGACGCCTGGACATTGCCGCATTTGAAATCAAGCAGTAAGTATTCCGACGGGTCTGCGCATTTACTGCGCAGACCTATATGGAACCGTAAATTTATGGATATAGAGCCCGACGCAACACGATTTGACCATGGTGTAACCGTTCGTTTTCTCCGAATCGTTGCACCATGGTCAAATCATGTCGAAAAATAGTTTACGATTTTGCTTGACACTAAAGTAAAAACCATGTTATCTCAAGTTTGGAAGCAAAATCGTCAGAATCCCTGTAAATACAGAGCTTCTGACGATTTATGTGTATGGTGAACAGACCCCTTCTTAAAATTAAAATTATTAAAAAAGT
>CABJAM010000009.1:0-173710 GCA_902363555.1 Lachnospiraceae bacterium
TCCCATAGAGTGATCTAGTAAGACCCCTTGAAGACGACAAGGTAGATAGGGCAGAGGTGGAAGTGTGGCAACACATGGAGCTGACTGTTACTAATCGGTCGAGGGCTTGACCTTAAGTTTCTATTATGGTATAATGATGTGAAAGTATTTGAATATGCAGTTTTGAAGGTACATCCTTCATAAAGTGGCCTAGTGGCTCAGTTGGTTAGAGCGCCGCCCTGTCACGGCGGAGGTCGTCGGTTCGAGTCCGATCTGGGTCGTTACATAGAACACATTGTGTGATATGTAGGTTGTTGGATTTCATTGAAGTCCGCGACAAAAATGGGGTTTTAGCTCAGCTGGGAGAGCATCTGCCTTACAAGCAGAGGGTCATAGGTTCGAGCCCTATAAGCCCCATTCATTGCCGATGTGGCTCAATTGGCAGAGCAGCTGATTTGTAATCAGCAGGTTATCGGTTCGAGTCCGATCATCGGCTTTGTCAAGACACATTGACAAGAATTAAATATGGGCGGGTTCCCGAGCGGCCAATGGGGGCAGACTGTAAATCTGTTGTCGACGACTTCGAAGGTTCGAATCCTTCTCCGCCCATTCAATCATTATCTTAATGATTGATGTGGACACACATTTAACTTAATATCGCGGGGTGGAGCAGTTCGGTAGCTCGTCGGGCTCATAACCCGAAGGTCGTAGGTTCAAATCCTGCCCCCGCAACTCATCAGAGTAATCTGATATGCCCAGATAGCTCAGTCGGTAGAGCAAGGGACTGAAAATCCCTGTGTCGCTGGTTCGATTCCGGCTCTGGGCACTTGGTGTTAGTAAAACTAATTTGTCGTAAGTTCTGTTTGGAATCCAAGACAGCTAATACTGTGGGATATTAGCTCAGTTGGTAGAGCACTAGACTTTTAATCTAGGTGTCCGGGGTTCGAACCCCCGATGTCTCATTTACAGCCGCTAAAATGTTGAAAATTTCAATATTTCAGCGGTTTTTTGCGTTCAGCGGTTTTTCTTCGTTATAAAGAAAGTAGCGCAGATATTCATTAATTACGATCGCCAAAGCACACAGCGGTAAAAATAAAACCGCATATAATAGGGATGTCTGGCCAAGAATATTAGGGAAAAGGTTACTATAATCCCAGATCCCCCAGCCAAGCCACAGGTTGACGATGCATCCCGTGATAAATTCAACGGCAACGACAAATAAATCAACTTTTAAAACCTGCTTCCAGAAAGGAAGGCTGTGATTTTGCATCCCTGCATAAATAAAGCACAGTCCGCCCAGGATAAACATAGTCCAATGGCTGTAACCCCGCCACAAAAGTTCTATACCATAATAGGCGCTGCCGCCGAATACGAATAGAAACATTGTTTTAACAATTTCAATCATTACATTGGCACCTCCAAAGTTTATTTCCACAGAGCAACGAGCCAAAGTCAAGCTTGCTTGAACTTAGCGGCTTTCGTGAGTTATTACGTTTGCTACACAATTAGTTTGTGCCAGCCTCATAAAATAATAGCAGGTTGTTTTTTGAAGAATTGTTAATAAAAGTCGAATTAAACGACGAATGTGCTGTTGTCTATATTATTCTAAAAAAATTAAATTTTTTATAGGAAAATTATTGAAAATTCACATGTTTTATAGTATGATAATAACATAAAACTGAATAAGATTTATATATGCCCAAGATTGGTTGAGCGTTTCTACAAACTACCGTAATAGTTGTCTATAAATCGTCCATTTCTCGTGAACGGCCATTTTGTTCATTTAATGAACTATTTATGATAATTATTAGGGTCTTTTTTGTTTAGGTCTTGGCGGTTGTAAAAGGAGGGTAGAAGGCGTTGGGTAACAGTTCAGTACCTCTGAACGGTTACAGATTTTTATCAGGTAGTAAAAAAACAGCAAACAATTTTAAAAGAGTGGAGGGATTTTTATGAACAAATTGGATAAGCTGTTCCATCTGAAGGAGCACAACACGGATGTTAAAACCGAGGTTATGGCCGGTATAACCACATTTATGACCATGGCCTATATTCTTGCGGTGAATCCATCTATACTTGCCGAGTCCGGTATGGACAGAGGCGCTATTTTTACAGCCACAGCGCTGGCTTCCTTTATCGCGACCTGTCTTATGGCCGTATTGTCAAATTATCCATTCGTACTTGCTCCTGGTATGGGGCTGAACGCGTACTTTGCCTATACAGTAGTCCTTGGTATGGGCTTTACATGGCAGATGGCATTAGCTGCCGTATTTGTTGAAGGTATTATCTTCATTTTACTGTCCCTGACCAATGTCCGGGAGGCTATTTTTAACGCTATACCTATGAATTTAAAACATGCGGTATCCGTAGGTATTGGTCTGTTTATTGCATTTATCGGCTTACAGAATGCCGGTATTGTTGTAAGCAGTGCCACACTTGTGTCCATGTTCTCTTTTAAGACATCCATTAAAGAGGGTACGTTTAATACTGCTGGTATTACAGTACTGCTGGCATTGATTGGTATTATCATCACTGGTATTCTCGTTGCTAAAAAGGTTAAAGGAAATATCCTCTGGGGTATTTTGATCACCTGGGTTCTGGGTATTATCTGCCAGCTTACCGGATTATACGTACCGGGCGAGGGCATGAGCCTGATTCCGGATTTCTCCAATGGTATTTCTGTTCCGAGCCTGGCGCCAACCTTTATGCACATGGATTTTTCCAAGATATTTACGATGGATTTCGTAGTCATCATGTTTGCATTCCTGTTTGTAGATATGTTTGATACACTGGGAACCCTGATCGGTGTGGCTTCCAAAGCAGATTTACTTGATAAGAACGGCAAATTACCGAAGATCCGCGGCGCTCTGTTATCCGATGCCATCGGTACATCCGTAGGTGCCTGCCTTGGTACATCCACCACAACGACTTTTGTAGAAAGTGCATCCGGTGTGGCTGAAGGCGGACGTACAGGTCTGACAGGCCTGGTTGCTGCTGCTTTATTTGCTCTGTCACTGTTGTTCTCCCCGATCTTCCTGGCTATTCCTTCCTTTGCCACAGCACCGGCGCTGATTATCGTTGGTTTCCTGATGCTGACATCGGTAACGAAGATCGATTTCAATGACTACACAGAAGCGATTCCGGCATATATTGCCATTATTGCAATGCCATTCATGTATAGTATTTCCGAAGGTATTGCCATGGGCGTTATCTCTTATGTCGTTATTAACCTTGTATGCGGAAAGGCTAAAGAAAAGAAGATCAGTATTCTTATGTATGTTCTGGCTGTATTGTTCATACTGAAATATATTATTATTTAAATCGTGTTAAATTAAGCTTCGCTTAAAAGCCACAGTATTGGCGGTTTTCGGGAACCGTTGGTACTGTGGCTTTTTAATAGTGAAAGGGCGCACGTTTCAATTAAAGCGTTCTGGCTTTCGCTAAGATTAAAGTATAAGACGAAAGTTTAGCCATTTTCAAGCTTGCGGGTCATTTTAATATAGTAATATTGTTACAGGACAATAGGCACAAGCGCTTGTTGAAAGGCAGCCGCTTTTTGCGCGGAGCGGAGACAAGTGCCGAAGGGGAGACAGGTACGCGAAGCAACAAGCCTCAAAAGGAGAACGGAATATGTGGAAAATCCGTCTGGAACAACAAAAAAGCGGTGGCAATGAGGTGCTCATCCGCTATCGGGAAATGAAAATTATTTAAAAAAGTAGTATTACTACAAAATAACTGTTTACAATGTAGTAATACTGTGATATAATTATAAAAAATAAAGGAGATAGGATATGGACAGTAACCAGACAAAAAATTTATTGTATTCACAAAATATAAAAATGGCATACAATGAGCTTCGTGTTTCGGAAAAAAAAGTTGCTGATTATGTTCTGAAAAACCCTCAGGAGATATTGGAAATCTCTATGCTGGAACTTGCATCTAAGGCGGGAACAAGCGAGCCGTCTATCATGAGATTCATCCGGTCCATCGGTTACAGTGGATACAATGATCTGAAATTACATATAGCCAGAGACTTGGGGAAAATGAACCGGCATGATCATTCGCCTTTAAAGGAAGTAAAAATAGATAAAAATGATAAAATAGAAAGTCTTCCTGCGAAAATTGTCAGTATAACCAGCAGCGGCCTTCAGCAGATGCTGGAAATACTGGATCCTCAAGAATTAAAAAGGGCGATTGGCCTTATTCGTACAGCCAGAATTGTTGATGTATATGGGGTAGGGAATTCAGCAGTTATCGCCGAAGATATTACTCATAAACTGATGAGAATCGGTATTTGCAGCAGAACATTTTCTGATCCCCATATGCAGATCATGTCAGCATGTAACTTATGTGAAAAAGATGTTGTGATTGCCATCAGCCATTCGGGGAAGACAAAAGATATCATTGATTCGGTGAAGACAGCATCGGAGAGTGGAGCTAAAATTATTGTGATTACAAATTATCTTGCTGTAGAGATTATGAAATTTGCAGATGTGAAGTTGCTGACAAGTTCTTATGAGACATCATTTTTCAGTGAAACTATGGTTTCAAGAATTATGCAGCTTTCAATTGTGGATATGATATATACAGGTCTTTTGCTAAGTGATTACGATTCGTCAGTGGAAAAAATTGACCGTTTTCATGAGGCTTCAAGCAATAAACAAATATAATTATAAAGGGGAGAAGTGTATGAATTACTTGTCTGAGATTTTGGAACAGGGGGAGGCATTATTACAGCTGACTCATAATTATGGGAACCATTATGATCCACTTGAAAAGCTGGAAGAACTGGGGAAAAAATATAATTACTTTATTTTTACCGGCATGGGCAGTTCATTATTCAGCGGTTATATTGCATGTGACTATTTGTGCAAATATAATATACGATGTCAGGCGGTGGAATCCAATGAGCTGGGTAAAAAAGTGAAAACAAGCTTAGATGACAAAACACTGATCATTGCAATTTCGCAGAGCGGAGAAAGTCCTGAAGTTATAGATCTATGCAAAAGAATAGAGCATCAGGAGCAGCTGGTTGTTGTCACCAATAATGTTGAAAGTGAATTATACCATTTTGGTATACTTCAATTAGAATTGTTTGCCGGAGAGGAAAAAGCGACGGCCAGTAAAACCTATACAAATACCATTGCGGCTATGATTTATATAGCATCGGCATTGTCAGGAAAACTACAGGATATGAAGGGGAACATCAGCCGTAATCTGATCCAATGTGCCGGTGAGATGGAAAAGTTATTTGAGGATAAAGAGAAAATAACACAAATGTCAGACTTTATGGAAGCATGTCCATACATATGTATTGTGGGATCAGGGGCGAGTTACTGTTCAGCCAGCCATGGGCAGCTTGTTATTGAAGAAGCAGGGAAGATGTTTTCTACAAGATATACCACAGGGCAATTTATCCATGGGCCGATTGAACTGATCAGAGATGATTTCACAGTATTTATTTTTGACCACGACAGCCGGTTTAGTGTGGAAGTTGACCGTATTATCAATAATGTGGATGAATATGGCGGCAGGGTCTGCCTAATCACCAACAGAGACATTGCAGGCAGAGAAAGGGTTTTTGTTTATAAGACGGATATTCACATGCCGCTATATGCACCGCTTGCTGAAATCATACCGTTGGAATTGATGATTTATGAAATTGGGATAAGAAAAGGCAGCCATCCGGGAATTATTCACAGGGTAAAGAAGTAGGGGAGAAATTCGCATGAATATTAACTTTGAACTTAAGGGTGGCCTGAACGAAAAAAATATTCTGGATATCTATCATTGTGCCTGCGAACTTCTTGAAAAGATGGGGATGGAAGCAACCAATACAGAAATGCTTAAGTATTTGGAAAATATTGACGGCTTTGAAATAAAAGACAGTTATATTAAAATAAAAAGAAGTGAAATTGAACGCTGTGTCAGATATCAGTATGAAAATACAGAACAAGACACTATAAAGGCATATGAACTGCAGATATTGAGCGGCTATCCCATTTATATTGAAGACAGATCTGAAGGCATTTTGAGAAGTGTTTCCACCAGTGACGCAATTGAACAGACAAAACTGATCAGTGGACTGCATAGAAGCGGAGTCACAGGGAGCACGCCAGTTGTTCCGCAGGATGTGCATCCCAGCCTGCGCCATCTGAAATGTTTTATGATCGGAGCAGAATATGACAGCGGCGGACCGGATGTATCTATCGGTTCTCCGAAAACGGCTGAGTTTTTACTGCCGATGATGGAGGCTGTGGATAAAGAGCCAATACTTGGAGTCTTTGTACTCAATCCTCTAAAAGCATGTGGCGATACATTTGATACCCTTCATACATATCATAAAAAATTTCGGAAGTTTACAGCCGGCTGTATGCCGTTAATGGGGGTAACGGCACCGATTTACATATCGGGTGCACTGATAATGGCGTTAGCATCTGCACTGGGAACAATGGCTATCATCAGGGCCTATGTGCCGGATGCGGAATGTAATGTAGAGGCGAGATGCTGGAGTGTTGATATGAAAAGTCTGAATATGGCCTACGGGATGCCTCAGATGGTGCTGGGTGATCTGTGTTATGAGCTGTTCAGAAAATTTTTTCACTGGGGCGTCAATGGATGCAAAGCTTTTCATAGTCAGGCATTAAAATCAGATGCCCAGGCCAATGGACAGCGGGGAGCTTATGCGATGGCAATGGCACTTAGTGGACAGAGAGTATTTCAGTATGGCGGGCTTCTTGGAACAGACATGGTTTTTAGTCCGATCCAGTTAATGTATGATTTGGAACTCCTTAAATATGTAAAAAGTGTAACCGATGGATTTGATTTTTCTAAAGAGTCATTGGATATTGACCAGATTATAAATGTGGGCTGCAGCGGGGATTACTTGTATGAGGACAGTACGCTTGATCATTACAGAGATCTCACTTTTCGGAGTGAGCTATGGACGGGCGGTTCTGTTACAAATGAAATCCTAATGAGCAAAACCGATCAGATGCTATGCTGCGCAAAGGAAAAAATTGACCGCATCATCCGACAGCATTCATATCATGCACCGGAAGATAGGATTAAAGAACTGGAACATATTTACAAATGTGCTTCAAAGAGATTATAGCAGGGGAGAAGATTATGGGATTTGTAAAATATTCGGACAGAGGCTATCTGACGGATAAAAACGGAAAAGAATTTTATCCTGTAGGGATCAACTATGTTGCGAAATATGCATGCACGAATTTCTGGACAGAGTTCAGAGAAGAAGAAATTCATAATGATATTGTCAAAATAGCCGAATTGGGATTAAATGCTATAAGAATTCCAATGTTCTGGGGATATATGGAACCTGAGTTAGGTGAATATAATGAAGAGATATTTGGGAAATTTGACCGTCTCCTAAAGTGGTGCCAGGAATTAGATATTTATATTATGCCATGGTTTTTAGTGGGAACAGCAACAAAAGATTACGATGTGCCATACAGAAAAGGGAGAAGCTTTTTTTGTGCTTCAATGGTAAGTGCGGCGGCCAATCATATCAATCATTTTATTGAGAGATATATTTCATGTGAAAATATTTTGTGCTGGGACATATGCGATGAGCCGGAGTTTTACTGCAGACAGCAGGGTGCCGATCAGTGGCCCTATGACAGAGATGCAGTCCGCTTTTGGGTTGATACAATTTACAGAACAATTAAGCGTACGGATGCGAATCATCTCGTAACATTGGGATTTGGCCATATTGCGACTGAAAATTTTGGAATGCATATCAGAGATATGGCAGATATACTTGATACTATGGTGGTGACCGCTTACCCTAACGGATTGAGAGAAGAAAGCTGTACTGCGCTGAGAAGTAATTATTTTATGCAGTACCATGTGCGGTTTAATGATCTGGGGAAAAATGTATTTACGTGTGAAGCTCCGGGGTACAGCAATGTCATATTTTCTAAAAGGGCTGTGGGAGATTATTTTAAGGTAAGCCTTTATTCTAACTTAGTTAACAAAAGTAAAGGTGTACTTCCATGGGTATTTAATGATTTTGAAAAATCACTGTGGAGCCAGGTTCCGTTAAACGAAAGCACTTTTGAACCGTTTTTCGGCATTGTCGAAAATAATGGCGATCTAAAACCTTCGGGCCGGGAACTGAAAGCGTTCGCCAAATGGAGCAAAGACAAAAATATCACCGATTATTTTACTGCCGATGCGCAGACTGCAATTTATGTGCCGCGAAATTATTATGGATCTATAGAGAATGCTTTTCCGGATCTGTATCATACGTTTATATATTTAAAAGGCTGCCAGCTGGATTTGGATTTTGTGTGGGAGGATCAGGATTTATCGAAATATCGTTTGATCGTAATTTCCAGCAGCGCAGGCATGACTTCAGGAAACTGGGAGGTATTGAAAGCCTATGTAGAAAATGGCGGCAATATTGTTTGGATATTTGACGAACGGACAGGCTTATCTGCATACACAAATGAACTTTTTGGAATAGAAACCCAGGCTGTTGAGGGCGACTTTGGATATGATACATATTTATGCTGCAAGAATTTTGGCTCTTTTGCCGATGGCGCTTCCGGAAAGCTTCTAGGCGCTGAGCGGAGAAGTTATTTGAAGGTGGAAGCAGGTGCGGCAGACGTTATTTTGAAAAATGTTCACAATAGCAGCCCTCTTTTGACCCAACACCATCTTGGAAGCGGAAATGCATGGCTTGTGACGCAATCTTTACAGAGAGACTTATTCAATATGGAAACTGAAATTTATATGAGAAATCCCCTGTATCATATGTTGGGTGATATATCACTGGAGGCAGGCATCACGAAACATGTTGTGTTTGACAACTGTGCTGTTGAATTAGGGGAACTGACACATATGGAGGACGGAAATAAAATAATTATTTTCATTAATCATGACCAAAAACCGCAAAAAGTAAGTGTTGATTTCACCGGTCTTGTCACAATGGGATACGATATACAGCCGGAGATGTATATAGAACTGGAAGCGTCAGGTGTCTATGTGATGGAGGTGAAAACGAGAGATGCAAAAGGTCTTTGTGGGGTTTGACGGCTTTATTGATCTTATGGTTAGACCTGTAAAATGCAGATACAGCGATGGGCGTGCTGAGTATTTTACCACAATAGAGGAATTTTCACATTATATTTCAATGGCTGCCGGTAAAAGCGCAGATATTGAACTGGAAGAGAAATTTCGGAAATTTGGCGGTAACGGACCGATTATAGCAAATGCATTGGCGGACTTTAATTTAGACGTGATGTGCATGGGTGCATTTGATCTGTCTGAAGCTTCGGCCTACGAAGGATTCTCGGACAGAGTCACAAAAATCAATTTGGGAAAACCTGCGCTGTGTACTGCCTATGAATTTCAGGACGGCAAATTAATGTTTTCCGACCTGACACCCATGCACAATATTAACTGGAAACTCATTTCAAAAAAAGTGAATATGGGTCAGCTAAAGTCCTATTTGTCTTTGGCCTCTCTGGTTGTCATGGCGGATTGGAGCAATGGACTTTTTATGACTGAGGTATGGCGTGAGACATTATCAATGCTGACCGGCACCCATGATAGTCATAAACCAATGGTTTTTGTGGATTTCGCTGATCCTTTTAAGCGGACTGACACGGATATAAATTCAGTTCTGCAATTATTAAGGGAAAAAGCAGAGTGCCTCAATATTCATGTTGGCATGAATTTGAATGAGGCCATACATATTTGCAGAATATTGGATATTCCATTTGATGATGTTTTAAGGGCGTGCATTGAAATTGCAGGTAAACTTGGTGTGACGGCAGTTGTACATACATTGGATCAGGCATATGCTGCGGACAGGAATGAACTGCAGATAAGCCACGGAGCATTTATAGAAGTGCCGGTGGTTTCAACCGGCGGCGGGGATCATTTTAATGCCGGTTACTGCTGTGCATTAATTGAAGGAAGGACATTGAAAGAAGCAATTCAATGGGGGAACCGATCTGCAAATTATTATGTTTCGACGGGTAAAAATATAAGTTTTGCGGATTTGATCAAGTAATTAAATTTTATATATTAAGAGGAGGATATGTAATGAAACTTAGAAAAAGAATCATGGGGTTAACAATGGCAATGTGTTTGGCTTTAAGTACAGTGGGCTGCGGCAGTAGTGCTTCGCAGGGAGAAAGCGGACAATCATCAGCACCAAGTTCAGAAAAAGTTACGATAAAATTACTGACACAGTATGTAAAAGGTTCAGACGAAACCGGTGTAAAAGCTTTTGGCAATGCACTGCAGAGATTTACAGATTCCCATCCAAATGTTGATTTAGTCGTTGAGTCTATTGACCCATCCAATTATCCTGTAAAGGCAAAGACACTGGCTTTGGGTGATCAGCTTCCGGATGTATTTGAAGTAGAAGCATCAGCATTATCGCTGTTTGTTAATACAGGCAAAGTTGCCGAGCTGGATGATTTTATAAACAACAGTGATTATTATAAAAATAAAGGCGTGGAGAATGCTTATGGAGAGCTGACTCTGGATGGGAAAATTTACGGTATTCCAAAACAGATGTGCCCAAATTCACTTGTTTTTTATAATAAAGCAATGCTTAAGGACTGCGGATTTGATTCCTTCCCAACAGAATGGCCTCAATTTATCGAGCTGATCAATAAGCTGAATGAAAAAAACATTACACCGATTGCATTGGGAAATAAAGAAAAATGGGTGGCTGTTTCATGTATTTTCAGTACATTGGCTGACCGTTTCACAGGCACACAGTGGCTGTATGATGTAAAAGCTGGAAAGGCAAAATTTACAGATCCGGAATTTATAAAAGCACTTGAGGCAGTGGTTGAATTAAAGGAAATCAATGCATTTAATGCAGATATGAACAGTTTGGGCAGTGAAGAACAAAGAGCACTTTTTAATAACGGAAAAGCAGCTATGTTCTGTGAAGGCAGCTGGGCGGTCAGCACGCTGGAAAATGCCGTAGACAGTGTCAAGGACAATATTGGTATCGCCATTCTCCCAGGTGTTGACGGCGGGAAAGGTGTTAAAAACGGAACCGCAGGCGGCACAGGATTTGGATTCTCTATGAGAAATGATTTGTCCGAAGAACAGAAAATAGCGGCACAGGATCTGATTTCTGAACTGACAGGCGAGCAATATTTCAAAGAACTGATTGAAGACGGCGGAGATGCAGCATTTGTGGTTGAAAACTATGACACAGCAAATTTAAGTCAGTCAGCTTTAGCTAAAAATGAATTGATGAAAGATATATCGTTTGTTCCGACTTATGATGTACAGCTTCCTCCTGAAGTTTATTCGATCGTTTATGATAAAATACAGGAACTTTTGGTTGGAACGTCCACACCTGAGGAATGTGCAGAAGCATTTCAGGCGGCAATGGATGAAGTAGAGGAATAGTCTATCAGGCAGCTATTCACGATACCTATGGATAGCTGCCATAACCGGAGGGGCAAAGATATGAAAAACAAAATTTTAATGCCGAAGAAGAAATCATTGTATTTGCTTATGCTGCCTGGGATGCTGCTCCATTGTCTGATTTATCTGATACCGATTGTTCTGGCTGTGTATTTCAGTGCAGTGAAATGGAAGGGCAGTATTCCGGTAAAATTTATCGGTATTCAAAACTACATTAAAGTATGTAAAGATGAAAATTTCTGGCTTGCACTAAAAAACAATTTATTTATTATCGTTCTCTGTATTATTTTTCAAATTGGAATTGGGTTTTTATTTTCTGTTTTTATCAGAAGTAAATATGTAAAATGTAGAAATGTCCACCGTTTTGCAATTTTTACGCCAGTCGTACTGGCGCCGATTGTTGTAGGTCTTGTTTGGTCGGTCATTTACCGGATGGATGGACTGCTTGATACCGTTTTACGCTCACTTGGGCTTGGAAATGCGGTATCTCTATGGCTGGATGATCCTAAAATTGTAATGGTTTTTGCCACCATTCCCATCATTTGGCAGAGTATTGGTTACTATGCAGTTATTTTTATGGCAGGCTTGAGTTCTATATCCGAAGAGTGTTATGAATCTGCGCAGCTGGATGGAGCCAATGGATTCCAGAGAATGGTTTATATCACTCTGCCTCTGATGAAAACAATTATTTCAACGTGCATTATATTATCAATTGCAGGCAACATGAAGATTTTTGATCATCTGTTTGTGCTGACAAAAGGCGGACCGGGTCGTGCCTCGACTGTTTTGGCGATGTACGCTTATGATATTATGTTTAAGCAAAATAATATAGGTTACGGCAGCGCTGTTTCTATTGCGATCTTGATATTTGGACTCGTATTTGTCTGTATATTCAAATTATTGTTCAGAGGCGGTGACAGCGATGAGTAAAATAACTAAAAATTTTGGACATTTCATTGGCAATGGACTTTTAATACTTTTTTCTTTTATAAATTGTTTTCCGATCCTATGGATGTTTTATACAGCTTTAAAAACAGAGAAAGAATACAGTATCAGTTCGGTTACTTTGCCCGGAACATTGAATTTAAAAAACTTTTTTGAGGCAATGGATGCCGGTGCTTTGCTGGGCGGAATTGCTAACAGTTTCTTTTTAAGTACAGTTTCCGTTGCAGGAATTTTACTTATTTCTTTTGTAACCGGTTACCTGCTGTCCAGATTTTCTTTTAAAGGCAGAAATGTGATCTATACATTTTTTTTAGGGGGAATGCTCATACCGGTACATGCGTTGCTTGTGCCAGTCTTTATGGAGTTCAAACAGCTGGGCTTTTTAAATCACAGATATACGTTGTTGCTCCCATACATTGTGTTCGGTCTTGCAACATCCATATTTTTAATTGAAAATTTTGTTAGGAAAATCCCGCTGGAAATTGAAGAAGCAGCAATGATTGATGGCTGTTCTTTTGCAAACAGGCTTGGGCGTATCGTGTTTCCAATGTGCCGTCCGGTTGTGGCAACAGTGGTGGTCATGTCCTTCCTTGATTGTTGGAATGAATTTTCCTTCGGTCTTATTCTGGTAAGCGATGAGTCATTAAAGACGCTGCAGGTTCGTCTGGCAGCATTTGCCGGACTCAAAGTTATCAATTATCCGAGACTCATGGCTGCACTCGTAATTGCGACAATCCCTGTCCTTTTGGTCTATATATTGCTTCATAATAAAATTATCGACGGTATGACCGCCGGAGCTGTAAAAGGTTGATACAGCTGCAGGTTAAAACTGGTATTGTTTAAACCAGTACCAGTTTTTTATGGTGTGCAGGGGTTGTACAACAGGCACCTTGATTTTACATTCTATAAAATTCCCTATGGTCACCATGTTAAATCAGCGCCTATATATTATAGTATACCTACGTTATAAAACCATGTATGTTGTCTGGGCTGCGGCCTGTTGTCGTGTCTGCATCGGTGAGACTGTGGAATGGCAGAAAATACTGCTGCTCCATAGCGTTCAGTGGCTTATGTGCCTGGAGCTTGGAGCTGCCTGTTTCGGTATTTCCGAATTTTTGCGGAAAAATGTGTGTGTGGGTATCGGTATTGCTATTATTTTATGATGGATTATATAAATCGGTTAAAGATTATTGAATAAGATAATGTGTTGGGGGATAGATTATGGAGTTGACATTGGACATTTTGATGTATTTTATTTGTGATCTGAATCCGGGTATTGTCTGTGGTTCACATACGAAGGGGTTGTTTGTGGGGGTTAAACAGTTCTTTACCGGGATGGAGCCGGGGCAGGAAAAATACCTTTATGTTGCCAGTCTGCAAGAGCTTTGGTGCAGCCGCGATACGCTTTCTGCGGATATGACCGTCCTTGCAATGCGGGATATGGCGCTGTCGGACGAGGAACTGGGCGCATTTCTATGTGTGCTGATTTTAGTGGACCGGTGTCCTGGGGTTCCTTATCTGGTCAATCGGATGATCGATATTTTCGGACGTATGGCAAATTGGGATAAAACCATGCATATTTCGGCGCTGGAGGGAAAAGCTGTTCAGGAATTGCTGGATTCCAGCGAAGTACTTTTGGAGTATCCGGTAATCATCTTTGATGCGACATTTGATGTGCTGGCCTTTTCCAGGCATACGGCTACCGAGGACCGGAACTTTAATCAGACGGTGCAGGCAGGGTATACCAATGCCAATGTTATGGCAGAGCTGCGAAAGAAAAATATTTTCAACCGTCTAAAAAAAGGAGAGCTGCTCATTGCGCCGGCGGCAGAAAGCGAGGATGAGACGAATATTTATCTGAGCTTTTACAGTGATCAGATTCTGCTTGGGTACGCCTGTGTATTTCACGGGAAGACCCGACCGGAAAACGGCTATCTGGATATTATCCGGCTGTTTACAGAAAATATCAGCTTTTGTCTGAAGCGGGATTATGAAAATTCCCGCTATGGCCATATGATGTATGAAACATTTTTGCTTAATCTTATGAATCCGTCGGGAATTTCAGACCGGCAGGTGGCCGAGCAGATTAAAAATATTGAAGGCCTTTTTCTAAACGGGCGATTTGTTCTTGGCGTACTTGAGTTTTACGGGGATGAAAAGATTCCAATCCAGTTTTTAACCCGGCAGTTGGACCGGGAAATGTGGAATGTAAGGCCTTTTATTTATGAAGAACAGATATGTCTGCTGAAAATTCTTGCGCCGGATGCTCCGAATGATGATTTTATCCGTCCGTGGGAGCAGGAAAATATAGACCGGCTTTTGGACCCGTATAATTTTTCTATGGGTGTGAGTAATGTGTTTTATGAGCTTACAGATGTCAACTATGCATTTTTGCAGGCAAAGGCCGCACAGAAATTTAAAAGGACAGAAAGCCGATACTGTCTTTATGGGGATGTGTATTATGAGCATATGTTTTCGGCCATGGAAAAGGAAATGCCGGTCAAGTATTTGCAGCCGGAGTTTTATGTGCAAATGAGAAGCTACGACGCGGAGAATGGAACCGGATACTGCCGGATGATACGCACATACCTGGAATGCGACTGCAATGCTACAAAAGCGGCGGAAAAGCTGTTTGTTCACAGAAATACGGTCCGGAATATGATACAGTTTGTGGAGGAACGGTGGAAGATACAAATTTTAGATTCCGAGATAAAGAAGAAGTTTATACTTGCAGGATTGGTGGAGGAATATTTGAGCAGGAAACACTGACATAAGCTTGATGTTACAAATATATATTAAAAGTTCTTGTGCACAGTGCACATTTAGCGCCCGGAAATTTATAATTTCCGGGCGCTTTTGTCGGCGAAATCTGCTGGGAATTTTGATAATATTTTTTTAACAAAGGCAACCTGAGAAACATGTAAAGGAGAGGAATTATGGCAAAAGTACCAGTGTCGGCGGATGCCAAAAAAAAGAGTTACTACAAATATTACGAGATGGATATTGATGGACTGACAGAGGAACAAATGCGGTTTGTGGCGTCCTGTAAAGGAACGCAGGAGGAGGCCTTATCGATCCATGACAGAAGGAAGCTGCAGGAGCCGGGGCTCTATCCGGAAAAATCCGGGTATTTCCCGCTAAAAGAGGGCGGTCTTCTGGTCGCAGGAAACATTCCCATGCCAAACGTGACGGCAGAAATGCTGCAATGGTGGTTTGCATGGCACGGTCTGGACCCGCTCAGATATGCAATCTGGGATCCGGAGGATCATTTTGATGTCAAGCTGGATGCGGAGGGCAGGCGACGTGCTCTGGACCCGGAGGTGCCCATGGATCAGAAAACCTGGGGCGCTACACATACGGTCCAGGAATCTATTGGCGGTCCGGCCGACGAGATTGTGATCATGTTTACCGAGCCTGCGAAACTGGGATTTGATAATGCAAATATTGGAACCGAAGGCTGTGAATTTATGGTCGCTGCAAACGCGCTGATGGGAGCGATGAAGGTTCCGGTTGTGATGGTTGAGGCGGCTGGAAAGGTTGACGGAGTTATGACCTTTAAGGCAAGATTCTGGGTAGGCTACCATATCATTGACGGAGAGGCGAAATATATGCTTCCCCCGGAGGTCAAGCTGCCGGATGAGATCGCAATGGGGCTGATCGGCCATAATATTAAAGAGTTTACCCATTTGGGAAAAATCCTTCCGCAGGTTTACGCTGAGGAAAGTAACAAACCGATGATATAAGAGGAGGTCAATTTTATGAATAAAACAATTGAAGTGGACGTTGCGGTTATGGGCAGCGGCGTGGCCGGAATGGGGGCTGCGTATAAGCTGGCCAATGCGGGGGGCCTTAAAATCGCCGTATTTGATAAATATCCGGCCCAGGGGGGAGCGGTTTCCAACTGTCCAATGAGTTTTTGCTCCACACCGGATACACCGGAGGCACAGAAAAGTGCTTATGAGGTGCTGGCCCGTTTTTCAAATTATACAGCCAATATGGGCCTGATCAGCAAGGTAGTGAAATACTCTTCCGAGCTGCCGGAGCTGATCTTAAATCAGCTTAAAATAGAGGCCCCCTTTGTGGTGAACCGGGATCCGGCCGATTATGGAAATCAGCGCGGTTATACCATGGGGCATGCCAATGGTCTGGATGTGGGTGATATTTATTTTCTAAATGGAAGGGGCCAAGGCCATGCTTTCGCGCTTGTTCTGCTCCGCATGCGCCTGCGTCTGGAGAAGCAGGGGGTTGATTTTTATTTTTCTACACCGATCAAGGAAATTATCCGGGATGAGCACAGCGGCAGGGTTACGGGGGCCATTGCCTATGATAAGGACGGAAATCCTATCCATATTAAATGTAAAGCACTGATCGTAGCCTCCGGCGGAATCAGCGGTAATATCGAGATGATGAAGGCGGAGGGTGTTCTCAATACTAAATTTGAGGATGCTTATAAGGATGGCGGCCAGGTAATGATCACATTTCCGGATAGCTGCCAGGACGGCGATGGGCAGAAGGCTGTGTGGGCGATTGGCGGCAAAAAGACGGGCATGGTTATCAGCGCCGACCCCGAGGTGCCAAATCCCGGTGTTCGCGTGGGCCCCAATACACCATGGCTGAATGCAAATCAGATCAAGGTTATCACGGAACAGCCGTATTTGCGTGTTAATGAACTTGGAAAACGCTTTATTAACGAAGAAATGTCAAACAATCATACGGTAATTTCCAGCTCCCTTGCATTGAACTGCCCGAATATGGCATGTTATATGATTTTTGATGAGGATACCGCAAAGGCACTGGCCGAGAAGGTGGAGGATGGTTACGTCTACTTTATATTCAAGGGGGTATCTATCCAGAATATACGGGAACAGATGGATGCGGCCATTGCCAAAGGAAATAAGCATATATGCCATTTTGATACCATTCACGAGGTTTGTGAGTATATGGGCATTGATGAAGCGGGGCTTAGAAAGACGCTGGAGAAATACAACAATGCGGCTGTAAGTGGCATTGATGAAGAGTTTAAAACGAATCCAATGTATATTAAACCGGTGCGTGATGAGAGCGGGCATATTTACTGCTTCCGTATTCTGGCCGGCGGCTATGACACCCTGGGTGGTCTGGCGATTGATGAGAATGCCAATGTTGTAGATAAGAACAATATGCCCATCGAAGGGCTTTTTGCAGGCGGTGATATGACGGCTGCAAGCCTGTATGGTAATCCGCCGGCAAATGCGGGTGGTACGGTCTATGGTTCTATGACAATCGGTATGCTGGCCGGAGATTCGGCAGCGGCATATGTGAAAGGGGCGTTGTAATTATGAGAATTGAACTTGCCGATTACTGTATTCGGTGCGGGCTCTGTGAGGATCTTTACCCAGATATATTTAAAAGAAACTATGAGGAGCACTGCATGGATGTTTTATATGATGAAATACCAGCGGATTTAGAGGAACGCGTAAAAAAGGCGGCGCAGGATTGTGCTGTAGCAGCCATCATAATTAAATAGATAGAATAAATTTAAAATCCTGAGACGGAACCCAACACGTTCCCTCTCAGGATTTTTTGCGCGAAGCAACGAGCCATCTTTTCGGTACTTTTAATGTACCTGTATTTTTGCAAGGAGGGCTTCCTGTAATACCTGGGAAAAGTTTATATTTTGCTCCAGTGCGGCTTTGTTAAGCCACGCCGGGATGCTGAGCGTCTTTTTAACTGATTTTTAAAATGTTCTTTAGCGTACGCGGCCACGTCTACGGATATCATATTTACAAATGCTTCGCCCATCGGTGAGTCCGGATCCAGTTCTTTTGCAATTGCAGCTAAATCAATATCCTTCATAGATGATGGTTTAGGCACTTTTTCACCATCACGTTTACTGCTATAAAGATAACCAGCCAGGCAGTCGATCGCCATAGCCATAGCCTCCTCTAATGTGCTGCCACAGGTAGATAGCCAGTTAAGATCAGGAAAAATAACGGAATATCCGTCTTCATCGTGGTAAAAGCAGGCTGGATATAAGGATAACATTTAAAACACCTCCTGTTATAGGCGGCAAGCCGGGGCTTATTTAAGCCCGGCCTGTCTCCGGATGGAACCTGTTTTTATCATACCGTGCAGCGTTTATAAAATCAATAGACCAATGTATAAAAAATTAAGAATTAACAGAATATTGAAGATCATACTTCCTGTTTTTAGAGAACTCATAGCTATATTTTAAAGTTTTGTAACCGTCTGGTTCATTTTAATTTGGTAAAAAGGGTGTGATAATGGATACATCAAAACAACAAGTTATAGGCATCGCGCCAGAGCGTGTCTGAAATATACTCTAAGGCGCGGGTCAGTTGAAGATTTCCACAGGAAGTCTCCAATGGAAATCCTCGACAAGGAAGGAGGTTATTTTATGTTGAAGCTGAAAAAGTGGTGTGCGGTGGCTTTAGCCACAGTAATGGTTGCCGGTGCTCTTGGGGGATGTCAAAAGAGCAGCGCGGATTCGCAGGCAAAGGGAGGTCCGGCGGATTCCGGAAAGGAAACGTCGGCCGGCACGCAGGCGGGAGCCTCGGGGGAGACAAAAGGTGCCGGTGATGGTGGTAGCGCAGCAGCCGGGGGCGAAACCAAAGGTGATGCCGCAAACGCTGCCGGAGCGGATAACAGCGCGGCTGCTGGCGCGGATACGAATACTGGCAGCGGGCAGCAGGGAGACAAAAAGGCTCCGGAGGATTATGTGGGAGAAATTGAAATATGGTCCTGGAGCGAGTCCGAGGTTCAGACATTGGCAGAGAACTTTAATGCGGTGTATCCCAATGTGAAGATTAAATACGTTCCCATTGATAATGGCCATGTGACTATGAAGCTGCAGACGGCGGCAGCCAGCGGCGGAAATTTTCCGGATGTGGCCTATGTGGAGCTGAACACGCGAGGGCAGCTATTGGCCATGAGATATATGGCATGATTTCCGATTGGGATAAATTTGTGGAAACCAGCAAGAAGGTTTTGGAAGCAAGCGGCGGCAAAGTATTATGCTGGCCGGGCTGCGGCCGGAGCAGGCGTTGAAGGTAACGGCTATTTTGGTGGCGATTTATAAGTCGTCTGTGACGGGCAGGGAGGTTGTTTTTTAATTGTTCAGTGCATCTGAACGGCTATGTTATTTTTGTGGATTGATTTTATAATCAGATAAAGGTTCCTTTGGGATAAAAATTGTTATATTCTAATTTTTATCGTAGGGGAGCCTTTTTTATTTGTGAGGAATTTCGAAAGAAAATGCTTGTTCAGTCTGCGAAACCCTTATATCCTATTGCGGTTCTCAGGGATTTCAAGAGATTATTGACCTGCCTGCGCATTGTCATTTTCCTGTTTTACCATGGTCATAAAATTTACAATAAACCTCTTAAAAATAGCAGAATTGGAAATTAAAAAGCGTTATAATTATAATTGCGCTGATGCGCAAGAAGGTCATCAATTCTTTTACAGGGGGAGATAAATCTATGGATGAGAGAAGTGTCGTCAAACAAAAATCTCTGGTGAATATATTGGCTGGGGGAATTATTGTGCCGGTGGTTTTATTAGTACTATTGCTGCTTGTCTATAACGCATACTCGATGAGCTATTATAATCGGCAGCTTATGGATGCGACAAAGACCTCTTTGAGTCTGTACATAAAAAATATCACGGATTCCCAGGAGGCTACTGATGCGTTGATGAATGATCTCATTTCCAGCAACAGCAATTACTGGTCTTTGCAGAGAGAGCTGACGTCCATTGAAGTCTATTCGCGGCAATATGAGTTAATGAAAATTATTAAGTACTATATGGGTTCCAATCAATGTATCAATGTGGCGATGATTTACAGTGTTCCCAATGACTCCGGTCTTTATACGATGAATGACGGGAGCCGGGATGGAGGTGCTTTAAAAACCGAATTTAAGTCCGCGCTGAAAAATATTTCAGATACGGCGCTTACACGGCCGTGGCAATCCTTTAATGGGGATGATGGAAATTCTTATATATACAAAATTTATGGGTGGCGGGGCGCCTACATACTCCTGGGAATGAATATCCAATCGATTCCCAAGCCAACCGATGACGAACGGACACTGGCGGATTTAAATGAAATGTCCGGAGCGGATTTTGGCTATACCATCTTCTTTGATCATGGAACGGCATTAAATGACCAGGATTTTGTTGATAAAAATGACATCCAATACGATTCAATATCTGATAATTCTTATAGGACCGGAAAAAACGGCCATTTCAGTATTATTGGCGAACCGGTAAAAAACAGTGATATATCCATGTGCGTCGTGCGCCCATATAAGGGGCTGGTGGACAGCCTGTCCTCGATCCAGAAGCTGTTATTGTTCATGTCTTTGTTTAGCGCGTGCATTATCCCTTTCTATGTGGCGCGCATCCGAAAGTATGTGACCCGGCCACTAAGAACGCTTATGAAGGAAATCGACGCGGTAAAAAGCGAAAACATGGCTTTATGCTTTCAGGAGGATTACGGCAGCAGGGAATTGAACCAGGTATCCGAAGCCTTTGAGGAA
The DNA here is from genome assembly GCA_902363555.1 of Lachnospiraceae bacterium. Lineage (GTDB taxonomy): Bacteria > Bacillota > Clostridia > Lachnospirales > Lachnospiraceae > Catenibacillus. The sequence goes on from CABJAM010000009.1 coordinate 20,889, forward strand.
ATGCTTAAGCGCATTAAAAAGTTAAGAATAGAAAAATATGAGAGCGATCTGGAGCGTCAAAAATCTACGATGGAGTATTTGAAGCTTCAGTTAAAGCCGCATTTTTTTATTAACTGCCTGAAATCTATATTTGCAATGGTTCAAAATAAAAATTATGAAAATATACAGGATATGGTGATCCTTGTATCCGATAATCTCAGGTACATGTTCCGTGACAGCCTGTCGCTGGTCACGATCGAGCAGGAGTTGAACTATGTTAAGAATTATATTAAAATCCAGGAGCTATGTATGGCTAAAACTTCGGAGTGTCATATACAGGTAGATTCGGATGCGCTTAATATAAAAATTCCGCCGCTGACCTTACAGACCTTTGTGGAAAATTCCGTGAAATATGCAAAGGATAATTATGATACACTGGAGATCCACATTCAGATAACACTTCTGGATATGGAGACGGAACAATTTCTGGATATAAGTATTTCGGATAATGGCTCCGGATATCCGCCGGATATTATCGAACATTTTCAGGGGAAAATAGAGATGCTCCAATCCGGTGAGCATGTGGGTATCCACAATGTTTTATGGCGGCTGCGACATGTCTTTGGTAATCGTTTGGAATATGTTATCACCAATATCGACGGGGCGTTTACAGAATTGATTCTGCCGATTGAGCGAAAGGAGCAGGTTTAGTGAGAGTTATTATCATTGACGATCAAAGAGAAGTTGTGCTTGGAATGTTGACCGGGATCCGCTGGGATATGCTTGGCGTAACGGAAACCTTCTGCGCCTATTCCGCCGGGGAGGCGCGGAAAATCATCTGTGAGCATCCCATAGATTTAATGCTCTGTGATATCGAAATGCCTGCGGAAAATGGCCTGTCGCTTTATGCATGGGTGCGGGATAATTACCCGAAAATAAAGTGTATTTTCCTCACCTCACATATGGAATTTGATTATGCATTAAAGGCGCTGAAGCTTGAGAGCTTTGACTATATACTTCAGCCGGCAAAATATACAGTGGTTGAGGAAACGATCGCAAAGGCGCTTGATTGTATTTCTGAGGAGGATATGAAGGAAAAGCTGCAGGATTATGGCGCGCACTGGAAGGAAAGCGAAAAAGAGGTATTGGAGCTGCTTCTAAGAGATATTGTGCTGCGCCCGGAGCAGGAGGTGAATGAGGAGAAATTTCTCAGGCTTATGAATAATCTGGGCTATGGTGTCCATGCGCAAACCATCTTTTTTCCTGTCTTTATTCACGCATATTCATGGAATGTCCGGTTGACGGAATGGGATACGGATCTTATTAAAAATACCGTGGAAAATGTGATCACCGAGCTTTTTGAACGGATAAAGATTAAAAATCTTTTCACCATGGTAAACCGTGACGAGTTTATAATTTTGCTTTATCATCCGCAAAATCGTTCGTTTTCGCAGGAGAACGTCCGGCAGGTCTGCGAGGAATTTGAAAGCTTTGCCAATACATGGATGAAAACCCAGCAGGGGATCTATATAGGAAATGAATGTGATCTGCAAGGTCTTACGAAGGCTGTGTCCAGGCTGTATGAACGGGATCGGGATAATATAGGAAAACAGTCCGGCATTTTCCATGAAAACGGAACGGCCTCTGCCCGGGAGCCGCTGCATTGTATCGAGACGGATCACTGGAAGGAATTGCTGTGTAATGGCTATGGATCTATATTTTTGCGTGAGGTGAAGTCCTATTTAGATGACGCCGCAAATAATGGTCTGAATGATTCCAGAGGTTTGGCCAATTTTCATCAGGAGTTTTTGCTGGTCGTATTCAGTGCTGCACAAAACAAAAAGATTGATATTACATCCATTGTGGAGGATTGCCCGCGCATGGGGGATTATATCCGTGAATGCCGCAGCCTGGATGATATGATGGAATTTGCACAATTAGTAAAAGATGCGTTTGAGCAGAGTGAACACAGTGAGAGTGAGGAAGGTTCCCTGATCGAACGGGCCAAGCTCTATATACAAAAAAATGTGGAGAATGACCTGTCAAGAAATATGATCGCCGGATATCTTTATCTGAACCCGGATTACTTATCCCGCCTGTTTCGGAAAAAGACCGGTCAGTCGTTGAAGGATTACATTATAGAGATGAAAATTGAGCGCGCCAAATATCTGATGGAAAATACGCCCCTGTCCATTGGCGTGATTGCCGCCAAGGTGGGATTTGCCAATTTTTCCTACTTTTCTCAGGTGTTCAAGCGGATAACGAAGGAGAGCCCCATGGAATACCGGAGACACTTTGATAGCAGGTAATGTTTGTTGATCGGACGGATGGGGTCATAATTTCAACAATTAAGGTCAGAAATCCGGCAGAGCTGCTTCAGGAACCATGATATGATGTATTCATCAAATATTGAAAGGGGATTACAAATAATGGAAATGAAGGTTGGTTTAATTCTGTATTCCGTGCGTCAGTCAATGGCTAAGGATCCATTGGGCACCGTGGAGGAAGTGGCAAAGCTGGGGTATAAGAATATCGAGGTGTGTAATCACAATGCAGTGAATGATTCCGGGATTGGCTTCGGAGTTGATGCAGATACGTTAAAGAGCACCTTTGACAAGTTCGGCTCACAGGTCATCAGCGCGCATATTTTCCCGCTTGAAAAATCGGATATTCCAGCGGTTTTAAAATATAATCAGACGCTGGGAAACACAAATATTGTCAATCCTATGGGGCGTTTTACCACCTATGATGATCTGATGTGGCAATGTGAGAATATGAACAAAATGGGGAAAATATGCCGTGAGGAAGGGATGAATTATTTATATCATAACCATAATCACGAATACCGTACATTTAATGGCAAAACAATTTTAGACATTATCGTGGAAAATACGGACCCGGATTATCTTTCCCTGGAGCTGGATACATTCTGGACCATGCGCGCCGGCCACTGTCCGGTGGAAATGATCCGTCAATATGGAAAACGTATCCATCTGATCCATCAGAAGGACTTTGCCTGGGATAGCATGACACCGATCAATCTTAACGGTTTAACGGCAGAAGAAATCGAAATGAAGCCGTCGGATGATGTGGGGCTTAATGGTGACAATCGGGGAAATCCTACCGAATCGGATCAACGACGCAGAGAAACCGTAGAGTCCAGCGCATTCGCAGAAATTGGCACAGGGATTATGCATATTCAGGATATTATTGATGCGGCCAATGAATATACGGACGCCGGTTATATTATTTTGGAACAGGATTTTAGCCGGATGGACAGCGAAATTGCAAGCGTGGCAAAAAGCATGGAAGCTTTCCGGAAATTTCACGGGATTTCGTGGGATCGCTGATAAATAATGGAGTCAACTGGGGGGAACTCTATGAAAAAGGTATTAAAGCGTTACTGGCCCTTTTATATAATGATGCTTCCGGGAATCGTCTATCTGTTCATAAATAATTATATTCCCATTGCTGGATTGATCATTGCATTTAAAAAGGTGAATTATTCGATCGGCGTTTTGAAAAGTCCATGGATTGGGCTGAGTAATTTTGAATATCTGTTCAAGACGAAGGATGCCTGGATCATTACCCGAAATACGATCGGATATAATGTGGCTTTTATTATATTGGGAACCATCCTGGCGGTGATTATTGCTATACTGCTCAATGATGTCCGCCGGATCGTACCAAAGAAGCTTTATCAGACATTGATCCTCGTGCCCTACCTGATTTCAACCGTCCTGGTAAGCTATCTGGTGTACGCATTTTTGGGAACGGAAGTGGGATTTATTAACAAGACCATTCTGGGCGCTTTGGGGGCCGATCCGATTTCCTGGTATACACAGCCTGGATACTGGCCGTTTATTCTCGTCATTGTTCAGCTATGGAAAACCGTAGGGCACTCCAGTATTATTTACTATGCTACGGTCGTAGGTATCGATCAGACATATTTTGAAGCAGCCGTTGTGGATGGCGCATCGAAGTGGCAGCAGATCCGCTTTATAACGCTGCCATCTCTGAAAACCACGGTCATTACACTGACATTGCTCCATGTGGGCCGGATCTTTTATTCGGATTTCGGATTGTTTTACCAGGTGCCCATGAACAGCGGGATGCTTATGGACGTGACAAATACGATCGACACCTACGTTTACCGGGGCCTGATGACACTGAACGATGTGGGCCGGGCCTCGGCTGCCGGTTTCTATCAGTCCTGTGTAGGATTTGTTGTTGTATTGGGGGCAAATCTCATCGTCCGCAGGATGGATTCTGAAAGCGCACTATTCTAGGGGGAGGAAAGTAATCGTGGTTGATAATAATAAGATCTACCATTTTTTAATCAATTTGTTTTTGGCAGTATTGGCATTTTTTTGTATTATGCCATTTATACTGCTGATAACTTCTTCTTTTACCGAGGAATATACACTTGTGCGTGACGGATATTCCTTTTTTCCAAAGACCTTAAGTCTGGCGTCGTATCAATATATTTTCTCGGGATCTTCAAAGATTTTGAGGGGCTATGGTATGACAGTGATCGTGACAGCGATTGGTACTTTGACAAATATTTTAATGACGACGCTGCTGGCTTATCCACTGGCCCAGCGTACGCTTCCCGGACGCAATGCGATATCTTTTTATGTATTTTTTACAATGTTGTTTAATGGTGGTATTGTTCCGCAGTATATGCTGTGGTCCAACTTCTTCCATATCAAAAATACAATATTTGCGCTCCTTGTGCCAAATTTATTGATGGGTGCGTTTTATATCATTATGATGCGATCCTATTTTACATCGAATATTCCTGAGGCTCTGGGGGAGGCCGCACGAATTGACGGCGCCGGGGAATTTCGTATACTGTTTAAAATCGTCATGCCTATATCCAAGCCAATGGTAGCGACGCTGGGGCTTATGGCAGGCCTGGCCTACTGGAATGACTGGATCAATGGACTGTACTATATTACTAATGAAAAAATGTTCACGATGCAGAATATTTTAAACCGTATGCTTCAGGATGCACAATTTCTGACAACCGGAGGCGCATTAAATGTGGGCGATCTGGTACGGAATACACCACTTAACGGCATTAAAATGGCCATTGCAGTGGTTGGCGTTATTCCTATATTGATTATTTATCCCTTTATACAGAAATATCTTGTACAGGGAATCACAGTGGGGGCTGTGAAAGGATAAGGGCCATATGCGTAACTGTTCAGCCCCTCCGAACGGTTACAAAAATAGAGGAGGAGAAAAGACATGAAAAAAAGTTTAATGGTGTGGATACTTATATTGGCTATGGTTTTGTCGGCAGCGGCCTGCGGTTCCGGGAATTCCGGCTCCGGCGGAAAGGACACGACCGGTGAAAAATCAAGTGTTTCTGACGGCAAAATCACGACGATAAAAATGGCAGTACTGACCATGGGGGATACGTCGGACGGTGATAAGATCGTAGAAAAAGCCAATGAGCTGCTGGCGTCCGATGGGCTTGCCATTGAAGTTCAGTTTATCAAGTTCAGTAACTGGAAGGAGCAGACCAATCTGCTGGCCACTGGCGGCAAGGGTTCCATAGACATACTTCCAATCTGGGGCCAGCCTCTGGCAATCCAGGTGTCCAACGGCAGTCTGATGCCTATGGATGAATTCTATGCCCAGTATGAAGCGCAGATGAAGGACTTATTTACAGAAGATCAGATGAAGGCGTGCTACTATGATGGGAAGCTTTATGGCATCCCTACGGAGCGCGATCTGGCAGCCAGCCATGGATTTGCCATGAGAAAAGATATTTTGGATGAGCTGGGATATACCACAGAGGATATAAAAGACTTTAACGACCTTGAAAAGGTGCTGCTGGAAGTAAAGGAGAAATATCCTGAAATGTACGCATTAGTTCCTCATAATGGTCCATCCATGTTTGGCGGCGGATGGGACTGGGATACGCTTGGCACTGGGAATCTGGGTGTGCTGGCCAATTTGGCGCAGGACCCCACGGTCGTAAATATTTTTGCCGATGAAAACTTTTTACAGTTCTGCGAGATGATTAAAAAGTGGAATGACGAAGGCCTGATCATGCCGGATGGTTTAAGTAATACAGAAATGGGTTCCACATTAGTCGCTGCCGGCAGAGGATTTGGATACTTTGCACCATTGAAGGCCGGATATGCGGAGCAGGAGTCGAATAAGATCGGCAAGGAAATGGTAACTGTCGAATTTTCTCCGGCAATGGCCACGACCAACAATATTTCCAATCTGCTCTGGTGTATATCGTCCAATTCGGCAAATCCGGAGGAAGCTATGCGGCTGCTCGTGAAATTATATACAGACGCCGAGCTATCCAACCTGCTGATCAATGGTATTGAAGGCGTGCACTATGTATATTCGGATGATTCTAAAAAACTTATTACTTATCCGGAAGGTCTCGATGGCGCTACAACGGCCTACCTTTCCGCTGGATGGGCGTGGCCGAATCAGTATCTGACACCGCCGTGGGTGCCGAACCCTGTGGATATATGGGAGCAGTTGGATAAATTTAATTCCGAAGCGATTCCTTCCGTTGCCCTAGGTTTTATGCCAAATCTTGATGAAGTGGCGAATGAGGTGACCGCATGTACAAACGTTACGGATAAGTATATGGACGCAATTACATCGGGAACGGTCGATGTACGCGAGACGGCACAAATAATGAATGCGGAGTTGGAAACTGCCGGTATTCAAAAGATCATTGAAGTAAAACAGGCGCAGCTTAACGAATGGCTGGCTGCCCAGGAAAAGTAATCGGATTATGAAAACGCGTAAAGTAAAAACGCGGAGTATGACACAGGGAAATATTATCGGTCAGATCATCGGATTTTCCATTCCGCTGCTTATCGGAAATCTGTTCCAGCAGCTTTATAATATGGTCGATTCGGTCGTTGTCGGAAATTTTATCGGCAAGGAGGCGCTGGCAGCCGTGGGCTCCAGCTACGCTCTGATCGGTCTGGTCGTCGGCTTGTTTGTGGGGATTTCTACCGGGGCCAGTGTCGTTGTATCTCAATATTATGGCGCCCGCGATGAAGAGAATATGCATAAAGCCGTACATACGGCCATGGCCGTGACATTTATCGGCGGTATCATCCTGATCCTGCTTGGCGTACTCCTGGCGAATCCTGTTTTAACGCTTATGGGTACACCCAAAGAGGTGATGGGTGAGGCGTCCACGTATTTGAGGATTTTCTTCCTGGGTTCCTTATTTGCCGCCATCTATAATATGGGTTCAGGTATATTGCGGGGTGTGGGAGATTCCCGGCGGCCCTTGTATTACCTGTGTCTGTCAAGCGTTGTCAACATTGTTCTGGATCTGCTGTTTGTTGTAGTGTTTTCTATGGGGGTGGCCGGAGTGGCCTGGGCGACAATTATCGCTCAGGCGGTCTCGGCGGTATTTATCCTGCGGGCTATGATGGGCGATAAGGATATATATCGCCTTGAATTAAAAAAGATTCGTATTTATGGGGATGTTTTTCGGAAGATTATGGTTATGGGGGTACCCAGCGGAGTACAGGGTGTAATTATATCTCTGTCGAACGTGATCATTCAGGCCAGTATTAACGCCTTTGGAGCGGACGCCATGGCCGGATTCAGCTCTTATACTAAAATTGATGGAATCATAATGATGGCGATTTCCAGCTTTGGTATGGCGGCCATGACCTTCACGGGGCAGAATATCGGAGCAAAGCTCTACGGGCGTGTAAAAAAGGGCGTCCGGCAGACGGTCCTGCTCAGCGAAGCCTATACGGTTGTGGCCGTAGCGGTGGTTCTGCTTTTTGGCCGGCCTCTTTTAGGAATATTTACCCGGGATCCGGCGGTCAATGCCTATGGCCTTGAGATGATGTACACGATCGCGCCGCTTTATGTGATGCTGACATTGTCCGAGGTGCTGTCCGGCGTTTTCCGGGGGGCAGGAAAATCTATCCTGTCCATGGTGATGCTTATTGTCAATATGGTCGGTGTCCGTCTTTTGTGGATCACCATCGCCGGAGCTATAGCACCGTCATTTCGGATGGTGATCATCGGTTTTGGAGTTTCCTGGTTTACGGCGGCATTGACGACCGGATGCTATGCATGGAAAGGAAAATGGCTGAACTCAGGCATTGCCGGGGAGAGTTGAAAATTATTTTTGAGGGGGCGATGAAAATCGCCCCCTTATGTCAGCAGGCCGCTCATTTCCATATCCCCGATCATATACAGCTCATGGAGCGCCCGTGTGATCGCCACATAGAGCAGCTTGGCTTCCTTGCGGTTCATACCGTAGTGCTGATCGTCCGGTTTCCACAAAACGACAGCGTCAAATTCCAGCCCCTTTGTCAGTGTCACCGGCAGGACCATGACACCATTGTGAAATGCCTGAACGTCCTCGTTTTTCAGCTCAAGCATTTGTCGGACCTGGGCGGCCTCCGTATCGGTGCGGCAGACCACGGCGATGGTTTCGTGATGTTTATTTTTAAGCGTTCTGATCGTGTCTTTTAGCGTCTGCTCCAGCCGGGAAGCATCGGTGCGGATCTGAGCCACCTCAGGGCCGTGTCGGATGACCGGCTGGATCTTGTAGCTGCCCTGGGAAGCCTTTTCCAGTACCTTTCCGGCGCACTGGGAAATTTCAATAGTGTTCCGATAGCTCTTGGACAGCAGGCAGAAGCTGTCATTGTCGCTGTCGAAGATGGCTTCCTTCAGGCCATCCCAGTCATTCATACCGGTTTCATAGCGGATGTTCTGGGAAACATCGCCCATGATCGTAAAGAAGCAGTCGGGAAGGAGCTGCTTGAGGACATAATAAATCATTTCGCCAAAATCCTGCGCTTCATCGATGATGATCTGACTAAATTCATCCACATCCTTTTTCATAAGTATCCGCCGGTAAATGAGTGCGAGAGCGGCGGCATCGTAGATGTCGTAGTGGCCGGCGCGAAGTTCATCTATGTCCATCTGCTGCCGGTGGTCAACGTCGGGCGGTGTTTTTGGAATCTCTGCCAGTGAATCGTTTCCGGCCATCCAGTTGAGAAATTCTATATAAATTTGTGTTTCCGTCCATTTGAAGCGGTCTGAATTAAAGTACTTGCGATACTGAGCAACTTTTGCTTTGCGGGGATCCGGCTCATAATCGGAGCACAGAAATTTTACCCGCGCGTTCAAGCGCTCATTGAGCAGCTTTTCAAACTGGAGCAGGGAAAGCTGAGGATTCAGGCGGCGGATCTCCCTCATATTTTCTTCTGTGAATATGGTGCGGCCTAAATCCTTGTCTGTAATATCGGTGAGCGCCAGGTGTTTTTCTTCCCACTGAGCAAGAAATTCCTCCAGCTTTTTGATAAATGGCAGCTTGCTCCGGATGCTGGCATCCGCACAGTCAGGAATCAGCTTGAATTTTTTCTTCCAGGCCTTGCCCATGAGATAAGGAATAAATAAATCCATGCGCATCTGTTGTACGTGGTTGACGTCCAGTTCAGGCAGACCGCTGCTGATGTAGTTGAGCAGCATGTCGCTGCTGCCTACGATACAAAATTCCGATGGCCGGTAACGGTCCGCATAGTTATATAAAATATAGGAAATACGATGGAGCGCCACGGTAGTTTTACCGCTCCCGGCCACCCCCTGGACGATAATATTTTTAAAGGGGATATCCCGGATGATCTGGTTCTGCTCCTTCTGGATAGTGGCAATAATATCGCCAAGGACGGCTTCCTTATGCTGTGCCAGGTATTTGACCAGCAGATCGTCATTGGCCGCGGAATCATCATCGTAATAGCCGTGAAGCTCAGGACCGTCAATATCGTAGGTCCTCTTTTTGTTCAAGCAGATTTCTATAGGTGTACTTCCCGGCACATCATAGCTGCCATCGCCCAGCTCATTTTCATAATACACGCTGGTCACGGGGGCGCGCCAGTCCACGATGACGACTTCCGTCAGGTTGCGTGTGACCTCATTTTTTCCAATATAGCAGCTCTCTGTAAGGCCATAGGTTTTATCGTGGTAATCGATGCGGCCGAAGTAGGCCTTTTCCAGCGCGGCCCGGTTTTTGCGCAGGGAGTTGCGGGTGCCCTCCAAAATGCTCTGGCCGGCCAGTAATTGGCCGTAGGAATCACCCTCGCCCTTGCGGACATTCTGGAATAATGAAGTGACCTCCTGCTGGTAGTCATGCTCCTTTTGCTCATAAATGCGGATGTTGTCGCGGACGACATTCAGGCATTCGGAAAGATGCCGCTTTTCGGCGGCCATTTCGGTGTCAAGGTTCATAGTTGTTCCCTCACTTTTCTCAATATTTCTTTGTGGCTGTAATGCTATTGAAATTGAAGCGGGCACCGTTTCTCAAACGAACGGCACCCTCCAGTTTCAGGCTTATATAGTTATACCAGAAAAAATGAGAAAATGATAGACTTATAATTAAAAATATGTTAAGCTAGATAATGTAGTTTAAATAAAAATAGTTATCTGAATATTTCTTTAATGGTCTGGAAATTTGAACAAAATCCGCTAAATTTACACGAAATAATTCATAATAAATAGAGTTTAATACTTACCATTGGAGTCTGCCCAAGGGGCGCTTATTGGCCGGATTTATACTCCGTTCCCAGTCACTCAGCGTAGTGTAACTATGATAAGCTTTATGATGTTGTAACCATTGACTTTACATCTTGCGCATGCTATACTGTGACCAAAGATTACTAAAGGGGTGGCGTTATGCAGATTTCAAGCAGATTTACAATTGCAATTCATATATTTGCGTGTATTGATACTTTCCAGGATACGTATAAATTAACGAGTGATTTTCTGGCATCGAGTATCAATGTGAATCCTGTAGTGATCCGGCGTCTGTTACAGCAGTTGAAAGCCGCGGGATTAATTAACGTAGCGCGAGGAAGCGGCGGTGCTTCGATTTCGAGGCCGATGGACGAGATTACGTTTCTTGATATATATGATGCAGTAGAATGTATAGAAAACGGAGAACTGTTTCATTTTCACGAAAATCCAAACCCGGATTGTCCTGTGGGCCGGAATATCCACAATGTGCTTGATGAAAAGCTTTATCGTATTCAAAAGGCGATGGAGGACGAAATGAGCAGAATTACAATTGCAGATGTGATAAAGGATACAAGGAAATGTATATCCGGGAACACTAAGGCATAAGGGCAAAGCCACACTTTCAAATTGAAGGCGTGGCTTTTTTTGCGCGAAGCAACGAGCCACAAAGGGGAGCTGGCTCACCTTTGCGGCGACTGCCGCGACCCGGCGCCAGCCGGGGTGCGCGAAGCAACGAGCCACAAAAAGGAAAGGATTATTAAAAAGATGGATGTAACTATTGACATTACAACGAAACGATGCTATGATATCGATGTAACAATAAGAGTTACGTCGTAAATGAAAGACGGCCGCTTTCGTTTTTACGCAAAAAAGGAAATATCGATTTGTCAGGGAGGCCATTTCAGACGATGCTGCCTGACAGAACACAAATAACAAAGTTTAATGAAAACTGGAGGTATCTATTATGAAAAAGGTAATTGAGTTTTTAAACGAAAACCCTGTGCAGTATTTGGCTACAGTTGGCCGCGATGGAAAGGCAAAGTGCCGACCATTCATGTTTGCGGGAGAGATGGACGGCAGACTTTGGTTCTGCACCAATAACCAAAAGGATGTTTATAAGGATATGCAGGATAATCCGGAGATTGAGGTATCGGTATCCAGCCCGTCTTACGCATGGATTCGCCTGCATGGCACGGCTGTTTTTGAAAATAACAAGGCTGCTAAGGAAATGTGTATTGCAAATCCTATCGTGAAAGGCCAGTATCAGACTGCCGATAACCCAATTTTTGAAGTGTTTTATCTGGATGAGCCCCACGGTGTGATTGCTGACTTCTCAGGAAACCCTCCGTATGAATTTTGAGTAACTGGCGGTTAGAGAGGAGAGAAAGGACATGACAGGGAATGATTATTTGAAGATGCTGGTCGAAGACATTCATTCCACTACGGTTGCCACCATTGGCACGGACGGACATCCGCAGACCCGTGTCATCGACATGATGCTGTGGGATGAAAACGGTGTTTACTTTCTGACGGCAAAGGGCAAGGCGTTTTACGACCAGCTCATGGAGCAGGAGTATATTGCAGTTTCCGCGACAAAGGACAAAAAGGCGATTTCTCTTCGCGGTAAAATAAAAAATATCGGATCCGAAAAGCTGGATGCGATTTTTGCAAAAAATATTTATATGCAGGAAATTTATCCCGGAGATACCCGCGGCGCACTGGAGGTATTTTGCATGTATGAGGCGGCAGGGGAGTATTTTGATATCAGCGACCCGGCTCATGTGGTGAGAGACGGCATTGCAATCGGTGCGGCCAGGGCGCATCCCGGTGGTTATTTTGTGGGAAATGACTGCATTGGCTGCAAGATGTGCGATTCAGTCTGTCCTCAAAAATGTATTGATATTTCCGGGCAAGTGGCTGTGATCGATCAAAACCATTGTCTACACTGCGGACGCTGTGCGGAAATCTGCCCCAGACAGGCGATTGTAAGGAGAAGATAATATAGCATTTAATCCATTAAAATGGTATGATATTGTTAATGGATTAAGTGAATTTGGGGGCGCATACTTTTGTATAACGACGAATTTGATATTAGTATTTTATCTGATATAGAGGAAGAAATTTCCGTGTATGGCGACATGAGGCTCTACTATGTTATTGATGGAAGCCTGAAGGTACGGCTGGACGCGACGGAATATATTATGGAAAAGGAAGACGTCCTGCTGATAAATATAGGTGCAAAGCACGGGTACATATTTGCTGAGAAGGCCATCATATTTCAGATAAAATTTCAGGGGCCGATAAGCAGCAGAGTTCTTGGGCAGCCGGAAAATATATTTATATATAACAGTGCTGTGAATACTGAGGATTCGTACGCCGAGCTGAAGGAGGTTCTGCGAAAGCTGATCTATCAGATCATCGCATGCACCCACAAAACAGAAAGCTATGAAATGAGTCTATGTTATCAGCTTTTGGATATATTTGTGGAAAATTTTATGCGGGAAGATAAAGGGATTTTTGAGGCGGAGAATGTAAATGCCATAAAGCTTCAGGGAATCCTGCAATATGTGAACCAGAATTATCAGGCACATATGAATCTTGCCAGTATTGCGGAGGAAATGTTTGTTTCCAAGTCAACTTTATCCCGTTTATTTAAGAAAGAAACCGGGATTTATTTTGCGGAATATGTCAATCAGGTCCGGCTTAAGCATGCCGTTTTTGAGCTTAAAAACAGTGACAGTATTGTTACCCGGATTGCAATGAATGCCGGATTTTCAAGTGCATCGGCCTTTAACCGTATTTTTCGGGAAACGTTTGGGATCACACCCACCGAATATAGAGATCATTGGCGAAAGCAGCAGCTAATGCTGAAAGAAAAAAATCTGGAATTACAGAGCCGGATTTTAAATGAAATTAAAAATACGGAGACGGATGATGAAGCGTCCGGACTCATCCATATTGAAGAAAGCGTGCAATATGCAACGCACTTTAAGAAAAACTGGAATAAGGCGATCAATATTGGCTCCCTTCAAAAGCTTTCCAGGGTAAATATCCAGTTTCAGACGTTAAATATGGTAAAGGAGCTTGGATTTTCCCATGTGCGTCTGTGGAATGTGTTTTCAAAGCAATTGATGATTTCCGATGGGATCAATACACGGCAATATAATTATGATGCCGTGGATATTATTTTTGATTTCCTTGTGACAAATGAGATCAATGTTTTCATAGATTTTGGACGGCGGCCGGATACGGCCTGGAGGTCTGAGGGCGTCGCCCTTTATTTTGAAGAAGAGTATGTAGACTTTGAAACACGCAGGGCATGGGAGGCGGCGGTCAGAGGCTTTATCCACCATTTAGTTGGACGCTACGGAAAGGACGTCATAAAGAACTGGATTTTTGAATTAACCTATTTACAGGATTCTCCGGATAAAACCTTATATAAGGATGAGAATTTTGAGTTTTATGCGGCTTTTCGCTTTTTCTATGGGCGCATAAAAAGTGAAGTGCCCGAAGCGGAAGTTGGGGGCTATTCAGATTTCCCAGACTGTGAAAGTGATTATTTTGCACAATTTTTGCAAAATTGCAGACACGATAACTGCGTTCCGGATTTTGTATCCTTTGTTTTATTTCCCTACGAACGCATTCAAAAGGATAAAACCTTTTATAAAAGAATCCCGGAACGGAATATGGAATTAAAAGCTATCGAGAAATATAAAAAAGATCTGGCCGAACAAAATCTGACCAAGTGCAAAATTTATATTACGGAGTGGAACAGTTCTCTTTCCAATCGAAACTACTTAAATGACAGTTGCTTTAGAAGCGCGTATTTTGTGAAAAAAGTAAGTGAGCTATGGAACAGCGTGGATATGCTCTGCTGCTGGTTTAGCTCCGATTGGCTCAGCAGCTATTTTGATTCCCGAAGTATTGTCAACGGCGCAGCAGGGATCATTACGAAAAATAACATAAAAAAGCCCATATGGTTTGCATTTTCATTTTTAAATTATTTGGGTGACGAGCTTGTGGGTATCGGAGAAAATTATATTCTGACAAAACGCGGTGAGACAAGCTATGCCATACTGTGTTTTAATTTTAAGTGGTTTGCCTGCAATTACTTCTTTTTAAGTGAAGATGAAGTATCTCTTACAAGAATAAAGGAGCTGTTTGAAAATAATGAATTTGCCAATCTGGAAATGATTTTAAATCATATTCCGGAGGATGGGGAGTATATTATTAAGCGGCGCCAGGTCAACAGCGAGCACGGCTGTGTTTTGACGGAATGGGTGAAGATGGGGATGGACGAAGCTCTGGAGCGTTCCGATATCAAGTATATTGAATCGATGAGCGTGCCTTACATGGATCGTAATAAAATCATGGTCAGGGATGGAAAATTAACCCTTCAATTTCAAATGCGGGATCAGGAAATCACGTTGTTTCATATATTCAAATGTGAAAAATAAACGCAAGCAAACAATGCGGCGGCCACAGTAAAATGTGACCGCCGTTTTTATATGTGCGCAACAAAAAACGAAATTTGTTGCACGCGACTGCGGATTTTGCGATAAGCGCAACAAAATCAAAAAAAAGTGAAACATATGAGAAGATAAAGCGGAAAAAAGAGGATATAGTTAGGACTGGAAAATGCAAAGCTTTTTTAAATGGAGGAAATACTTATGAAATTCAAAAAATTAACGGCGATTGTGTTAGCGGGGGTAATGACATTCGCGCTGACAGCGTGCGGCGGTGGAAATGCCGAAAAGAGCACAACATCCACAGGGGCCGGAGCATCAACGACATCAGGAACGCCTGAAGCGGCGGCAAGTATCGTATTGCCCAACACAGATCCTGCAAACACCACGAAAACTGACGAAACGCTGACGATTGCTCTGGGGTCGGAGCCGTCCACACTTCTGGGAGTGGCCGTAGGTAAGGTTGAAAATGAGGAGCAGATCATAGGAAGTACATTTCTGGATTCTCTTGTTTCTGTGGATTATAAAACAAATGAGATCATCCCAAATCTGGCTACGGCATGGGAATGGGTGGATGATACACATTTAAAATTCACACTCCGTGACGATGTTACAATGTCTGACGGAACACCGCTCGTGGCCGATGATGTTGTGTATACGGTAGGCCTGTGGAAGGAAAAAGGAGCAACCAGTGATGTAGGTAAATATCTGGTTGGTGTGGAAAAACAGGATGACCATACCGTGACTATTGAGTTTAATACAGTTGCCCCGGATTTCCTCCGGATGTTGAGCTGGACCGCTCATGGTATTATCAGCGAGGACGAGGTCAATGCCGCCGGTGGCTTAGATGCCGTTCATACAAAGCCGGTGATCGGCTCCGGAAAATACCGCTTTAAAGAGTGGAAGAGCGGACAGTCCGTAACCGTGGAGCGCAATGATGATTACTGGAATAAAGATTATGTTGGATACTACAAAACCATTGTATTTACATTTACAAGTGACGCGGCCGCCCGTGAAATGGCTGTTGAATCCGGTGATGCGGATGTGGCTTACGGTATGCCGGTAAGCCAGGCTGCTACCTACGCGTCCAGTAGTACGGTAAACACAACCATTTACTCCTTTGGACAGGAGCTGCATCTGTGGTACAACATGGGTGACAATGGTGGTGCAACAAAGGAACAGAAGGTTCGTGAAGCCATCGACAAAGCTCTGGATTTTGATGCGATTGCCAAGGTTGGTACCGCAGGCTTCGGTGAGGCCGCATTATCCTACTGGGATACAAGCTGCAGCTTCTACACACCGAATTATACAAAAGAAGAGCGGGCCGTGGATATCGATGCAGCTAAGAAGCTTCTGGACGAAGCCGGATACGGCAGCGGACTTGAACTGAAAGCTCTGGGCTTACAGGATATCACTCCGGTACTTACCGTTATGCAGGCCAACCTTGCCGAGGCAGGGATCACCCTGACCATTGATACACCGGACACTGCTCAGTTTGTTGAGGGTGCTTTCGGCGGAGATTATGACCTTATCTGTGTCGGTGACACGCCAAACATCCGTATTCCTGCAAATGTTATGCCGTTCTTGCAGACAATAAATGTAGAAGGTCCTGGTATGGTCATCGGCGGACCTAAGTGGACATCCGATGAATTTGATTCAACGATCAAGGCGCTGGTTTCAGAGCCGGATGCTGAGAAAGCCAAAGAACTTGCAACAAAGCTGGACGGAATGGTAAAGGAACAGACCATCTGCTCGAACCTGTATCCGGAAATGAGTGCCGCTGTCTATGCGAAGGATTTAAAGGGATATAATACCATCGAAAGAGGTTACATTGATGCGACCAGCTTATATAAATAATTAAACTGGAAGCCAGCCTTTTTACTACAGGTCTGCGCACACCAGGCGCAGACCTGTCTGGATTGTTACAGCCGATTGCCTGTTGCTCAGGGATGAAAATCTCTGGGCAATATTCAAATAGACAAGGAGACAATAGATGTTCAAGTATATCATAAAACGTATCCTCTACCTGATCCCGATCCTCTTCGGTGTATCCATTATCATTTTCGTGCTCAAGACCTTTACACCCGGAGACCCTGCCCGTCAGATCCTGGGAAACAGCGCTACGGAAGCACAGGTTCAGGAAAAGAGAGATGAGCTGGGCTTAAATGATCCGGTTCTTGTACAATACTTTAATTATGTCAAGGGTATTGTCACACGAGGTGACTTTGGCGATTCCTATCGCACGGGAAAACCGGTATTATCAGAGATCATGCCCAGATTATTGATCTCTGCCAAAATAACACTGGGCGCAGTTTTGATCGGCGCCATCATCGGTGTGCTTCTGGGGATCATATCCGCACTCAGGAAATATACATGGGTGGATTCCGGCGTGCTGGTGATCTCCATGTTCTTCCAGTCGGTGCCGGAGTTTGTCATCGCCCTTGTACTGATTATGATCTTTGCTGTAAATCTGCATATCCTGCCGGCCACAGGGATCGATACATGGCAGGGCTATATCATGCCAATGCTTTGTATCGGCTTAGCCTCTGTGGCCAGCTACACACGTATTACCCGTTCCTCCATGCTGGAGGTGCTCGGTGAGGACTACATACGGACCGCCCGCGCCAAGGGCCAGTCGGAGGCCAATATCACATCCCATCACGCCCTGAGAAATGCCATGATCCCGGTGGCACAGTCCATAGGTACCAATCTGGGCAATTCCATTGGCGGCGGCATGGTACTGGAGACGGTGTTTGGTGTGCCGGGTGTTGGAAAGTATATCGTCGATGCGATCACACAGCGGAACTACCCTTCTGTATTGGGCGGGGCTCTGATCATTGCCATGGTTCTGACCGTGATCAACCTGCTGGTGGATATCAGCTTTGTATTGATCGACCCCAGATTAAAGACGACCATTATTTCCGGCGGCAAGTCCAAACGGAAAAAATCAAAAATAGCGAAAGCATCTGCGTAGGAGGGACCGATCATGGCAAAAATGAAAACTCCTGCAATGGAGAAAATAGAAAAGAAAAACGCTAAACGAAAAAAACCGGTAAAATCTACGCCGGCTTATGAATCATGGAAACGGTTTAAACGTAACCCTACCGCATTACTTGGCCTGATCGTCGTATGTATTTTGATCCTGATCGCCATATTTGCACCGATCATCGCACCCTACGGTTATAAAACGCAGGATTATAATTCCATGATGCAGGCGCCCAGCGCCGCACATTTCTTCGGTACGGACCAGTTCGGGCGGGATATTTTCAGCCGCGTTGTTTATGGGGCCAGATATTCCCTGATGATCGCGCTTTTTTGTACCATCGCAGCCTTTTTCAGCGGCGGTCTGCTGGGCATTATCGCAGGCTACTGCGGTGGGAAGGTCGATACGGTCATTATGCGTATCATGGATATTTTTCAGTCCATTCCCATGATAATGATGGCCATGTGTATCGTAGCCGTTTTAGGAAATGGTATCCCGCAGCTTGTTGCCGCCATCATGTTCGCATCCATGCCTACGATGGCGAGAAATAATCGGGCCGCAATACTTCGGGTCCGCGGAAGTGATTACATCGAATCCTCAGAGGCGATCGGTGTAAATCAGTTCCAGATGATCGTAAAGCATATGATACCCAATGCGGTCGGTGTTATGATCATTTATTTTGTTGGATTTCTGGCCGTGTCCATTATGATGATGTCCTCTATGAGTTATATCGGCGTTGGTCTTGCCGCACCGACACCGGAGTGGGGATTGATCTTAAATGATGGAAAAGCTTATCTGACATCCGCGCCGTACATGATGCTGTTCCCGGCAATGATGATCATGATCACCTGTTTTGCATTTAACTTAATGGGAGACGGTCTCCGCGATGCATTTGATCCAAGGCTGAAGTAAGGAGTAAACGATGAACGAAAATATATTAAATGTAGAAAATCTTGTCATCCATTACGAAACTGACGAAGAAGTGGTAGAGGCCGTAAATAATATCAGCTTTACCCTGAAAAGAGGTGAGGTCCTCGGCCTTGTGGGAGAGACCGGCGCCGGAAAGACGACCACAGCGCTTGGCATTATGGGGCTTCTCCCGGACAAGGTTGGCCATGTGATCCAGGGAAAAATTGAAATTGACGGAGAAAATCTTTTTGATAAATCGGCAAGGGAAATGCGCAAGATCCGCGGTAAAAAGATATCCATGATCTTCCAGGACCCGATGACCGCCTTAAATCCGGTAAAGACGGTGGGCGACCAGATATCCGAGGTCGTATTGTTACATAATCACTGTTCCAAGGTCGAGGCCTTAAAGCGGGCGCAGGATATGTTGTCCATGGTCGGCATTGTTCCGGAGCGGTACAAGGACTATCCACATCAGTTTTCGGGCGGGATGAAGCAGCGTATTGTTATTGCCATCGCCCTGGCCTGTGAACCGGAGCTGTTGATCGCGGATGAGCCGACAACGGCGCTGGATGTGACCATTCAGGCCCAGATCCTTGATATGATGCGGACGCTGCAAAAGGAGCAGGGAACGTCCATGATCCTGATCACCCATGATCTGGGTGTTGTGGCGGAAATGTGCGATCACTGCGCCGTGATGTATGCCGGAGAATTGGTGGAGTACGGAACTGTGGAGGAGATCTTTGACCATCCGAAGCATCCGTACACAAAAGCCCTGTACCAGTCGATCCCTTCTCTGGATAAGGATGTGGAGCGGCTCCACGTGGTTCCGGGTATGGTGACGGACCCGTCCAACCTGCCGTCCTACTGCAGCTTTGCAGACCGGTGCGAGGAAAAATGTGCCATGTGTGAAAAAGCAGACCCCGGGATGGTCACGCTCAGTGAGGACCACAGCGTTAAATGTTTACAGTACACACCGGAATGGGAGAAATAAATGTCAAATTTAATTGAAGTAAAAAATTTAAAAAAATATTTTTCCACGCCCAAGGGAGAACTGCACGCCGTCGATAATGTTACTCTGAACATTGAAAAAGGAAAAACTATTGGCGTCGTCGGCGAGTCCGGCTGTGGAAAATCAACATTGGGTAAAACCCTCATGCGCCTGCATACACCAACCTCAGGAGAGATCTTATACAATGGCACAGATATTGCCAATATGACAATGAAGGAGTTTAAGAAAACGTACCGGGCCAATATCCAGATGATCTTCCAGGACCCCTATGCGTCGTTGGACCCGAGAATGAATGTTTTACAGTTGATCGAGGAGCCGATCAAGGTTAATAGTAAAAATCTTTCAAAGGCCGAAGTGACGTCAAAGGCCAAGGAGATGATGGATTTGGTCGGGCTGGCCAAACGTCTGGAGGGCTCTTATCCCCATGAACTTGACGGCGGAAGACGCCAGCGTATCGGTATTGCAAGAGCCCTGTCCTTAGACCCGGACTTTATCGTCTGCGATGAGCCGGTATCTGCTCTTGATGTTTCTATTCAGGCGCAGATCCTGAACCTTCTCCAGGATTTACAAAAGGAGCGCAATCTGACGTATATGTTTATTACCCATGATATGTCGGTGGTAAAGCATATTTCCGATGATATCGCCGTCATGTACCTGGGCCAGATGATCGAAAAAAGTCCGGCAAAGGAGATCTTCCGGGAGACGATCCATCCCTATTCACAGGCATTACTTTCGGCCATTCCGGTACCAAATGTACATATAAAGAAGGAACGGATGATATTAAAAGGAGAGCTGACGTCTCCGATCAATCCTAAAAAGTGCTGCCGTTTTGCGGCCCGCTGCCCTTATGCCACGGAGGAATGTTCAGCTAAGGAGCCGCAGCTACGCGAGATAAGGCCGAATCATTTCGTGGCATGTCATTATGCGGAAAAGTTTGTAAATAAGGCGTAAATGAACGTTTTGTCAGGCCGGTTATACGGCGCTTGCCCAGGGCGTGTCAGGCCTGTCTGAACAGTTGCAAAGAGATCTGTAATTAGAAAGGAGTTAAGGTTATGGCAATTGCAATGAGAATTAATTATACGGATGTCATCAGAGACGATTCTCTCAAAAATGATTACGTCAATGGGGATAAAATGGGGTTCCATTTTGATGTCCGATTAAGCTACTATCGGGGGCATTTTCTCTCGGTCATTGATGAACTCAGTGTCACTGTTGATGATGAGGAAATTCCGTCACAGGATATCGTATTCTGCCTTCACGATAAAGAATTTGGTATTTTGCAGCTTCGCGAAGCTTCCACCGAATTTTGGGGAATACTGGAAAACGCAACGATCAAGGTATTTAAACCCGGCGGTCTGACTTCCGGCGAACATAAAATTGATTTTCATATGGTGTTCCGCTCGCCGTATATGCCCATCAGTGACACAGAATTTATGCCATGGGACGGCTCACAGTGCAAGATTTTAACAGTAAAGTAAAGGGGGAGAGCAAAATGGGAGATGTAAAATTAGGCATAACACTTTATAGCTTTACAAAAGAATATTGTGAAGGAAAAATGACGTTAGAGGATTGCATTAGAACGGCAAAGGAGATGGGGGCTGAGGGCTTTGAAATGGTGGCAACACAGATGGTACCCTCCTATCCGTACATCAGTGATTCGTTCCTTGGAGAAATCAAGGCGATCTGTCAGCACTATGATATTGAAGCTGTATGTTACGGCGCCAATATGGATTGTGGTTTAAGATACGACCGCCGACTTACAGAGGACGAAATGGTGGAGCGTGCGATCATGGATATACGCAGCGCCAACAAAATGGGATGTAAGGTTATCCGCCAGCAGTACTTATTAAGTCCGGAAGGTTTGGGAAGGATCGCCCCATATGCCCAGACCTATGGCGTTAAGGTCGGCATTGAGATTCATAATCCGGAGACGCCAAACACCCCGGTAATTATGGATTACCGTAACGTCATCGACAGGACCGGTTCGGATTATATCGGCTTTGTTCCTGATTTTGGCTGCTTTGCCACAAAGCCTAACAAACCCCACTGGGATACGGCCATTGCCCAGGGTGCTGATGTCCGGCTGCTTGAGCTGGCCAGAGATATGAGATATGATGCCGTGCCGATCGAGGAAGCTGAAAAGCGGATGAAGGCGGAAGGCGCAAAAACGATTGAACTGGCAATCTTACAGGAAATGTATGCCTTCCTGCAATTTAAAAAGGACTGCCGGGAAGAGCTTGAAGGCTTGAAGGAAATTATGCCGCATTGCTTCCATATGCACGGGAAATTCCATTATCTGGATGAAAATCTGGTGGAGGCAAGCATTCCGTATGCTGAAATTTTAGAGGTGGTCAAAAATTCCGATTTTAATGGATACATTGTTTCCGAGTATGAGGACCATGAATCGGGGAATGCATTATTGATGACGGAGCGTCATCAAAAAATGATGCGTAAATTATTGGATAAATAGTTTTATATAGAACGAGGGTATTTCGCATAAATCAGCGGAATGCCCTCGTTTTTTGCGCGAAGCGACGAGCCAAAAAGGGGAGTTTACTCACCTTTTTGGCGACCGCCGCGATCCGGCGGAGCAAAGCGGAGCTGGGGGCGTGAAGCGGAGCCGGAGTATATACGTATAAAATGTTCCAATTTGCAATCTGTCTTAAAAATGATATACTATCCTTAAATTTGGACAATGTGGACAGCAGATGAGGCTTCGCACATTCCGGACGGCACAGGCGGCAGCACCGGTCCGGGAGCGCAGCGAATCTAAGTCAGTGTAAAAGGGGAGATCATATGGGATACAGAATTTTAATTGCAGATGACGAGGTAAAGATCATACAGCTCATACAGGAATTGGGCCATTGGGAAGCACTGGGGATCGATATTGTGGCTGTGTGCAATGATGGCGAGGAAGCCTATCAGCGCATTTTGGAGCTGAAGCCGGATATTGTCCTGACAGACATAAAAATGCCTGTGATCGATGGTATTGAGATGATCAAGCGGACAAAGGAGGCCGGAATCCACACCCATTTTATCGTGATCAGCGGGTTCCGGCATTTTGAGTATGCCAGGAGCGCCATCTCTTTGGGGGTGGTGGACTATCTTTTAAAGCCTCTGGACGAGGAGCAGCTCAATAAAACGCTGTCTAAAACATGCCAGCTCATCGACGCCCGGAACCGGGAGACGGATACCCAGATCCGCCTTGAAAAGTATATCGAGATGGATAAAGCGGAGGCCATGGAAAAGTTCTGGGAAATGCTTGTGGATGAATCGGATAAGGACAGCAGTGCACTGAACAGCCCGGGGGAGTGCAACCGTATATTTAAGACCGGCTTCCGGGAGGGATGCTTTCGCTGCGTCTATGTGGCCACCACCATCGACAGCCTTTTGAGTGGAAAGGAATCGTTGTTCAGTGAAAAGGTATACGAAAGCTTTGAAACTATTTTTGGCGATAAATTCATCTATTACGCATGTGTGCGGCAAAAGGGCATCATTCTGGTGATCAATTACGATAAGACACAAAACGATTTAGTGAAGCAGTCCATTTCTGCCCTGTACTATAACATTAAAAACCTGACAGAGATTTACGGTAATTTTATTTTAAATATTGGCGTAAGTCTGGCCAAGAACGCTCTTGGGGAATTAAAAACGGCCATGCAGGAGGCTTTTATCGCTGAGTGGGGGCGGCTGGTCCTTCTGGGGGATAAGGTGCTGGAATATGACAGTATCCGTCATCTGCCTCATTTTTCTCTGCGGGATATTCTTACGACGCAGATGGAGCTGGATCTGTGCAGCTATGTGCGTTATTTGCAGTTGGAACAGATCGGGCAGGTATTTTCTGAAATATCCAGGGCGGCCGCGGTCTATGAAAATTATTATCCCGGAGATATGCGGTATTTTATCCAATATCTGTTCAAACTTCTTTTTGTCATGCATGTTGAGGGGGATGAGAAGGCCCTGGAGGATCTGCAGTTGGCTTTTGACTTTTACTGTAAGCCGGCAAAAAACTTTCAGCAGATCATAAAGTCGTTTTACATGTTTTTAGACGATTATTTAAAAGGTGTGTTGAAAAAGCTTCAGGAAAAGAAAGGAAAGCCTGTGGAGGATGCCAAAAAATATATTGAAGAGCATTACGGGGAAAATATCTCACAGGAAAATATAGCGCGGATGCTCCAATTATCGCCCACCTACTTCTGTAAAATATTTAAGGCGGAAATGAATATCGGTTTTTCCGAATATATTATACAGGTTCGTTTGGAAAAAGCGAAGGAGCTTTTGCTCTCAACCCATTATTCGATCAAGGAAATCGCATATAAGGTAGGGTACACGGATGACAAATATTTTTCCAAGCTGTTTAAAAAGCAGATTGGGATCAAGCCGACGGAATTTCGGAAGCTGTATGCAGATTAGGAGACGGGGATATGAAAAAAATTATTGCAGCAGTGATTGTGGGCGCCGCTTTGTGCATTTTGAATGTGGTGTTTATCGTTTGCAGGCTTCCTTGGGGAGCCGTTGCAGGAAATATCATTATTTTTGGACTTCTCGTGGCCTGTATTTTCTGGCTGCGAACACAAAAACGGCTCCTGGAATTTTTGTCGGCGCAGACAAAGCCTTTAAAAAAAGCCGAGGCCACAGAAAAAAACAGGATTCTGGAAAAGCGTATTGAGCTTTCGATTTTTGAAAATCAGATCAATCCCCATTTTCTTTATAATACGCTGGACAGTATCCGTGGGGAGGCGCTGCGAAACGGCCAGAAGGACATTGCGGTAATGTTGGAGAAGTTGTCCAGATTTTTCAGATACTGCATCAGCAGCAAGGGCAGGATTGTCAAGCTGTCTGAGGAAATGCATAATGTGCAGGACTATTACTACATACAAAGATACCGGTTTGGCGATCGCATTGAACTGATTACGGAAATCGAAAATGACGAGGTTCTGGAGTACTATATCCCCAAAATCACCATCCAGCCCATTGTGGAAAATTCCATTGCTCACGGCATAGAGACGTCGGGGCGCAAGGGAACTGTCGTCATCCGCATCGGAGCGACGGATCAGAAGGTGTATATCCATATTATGGATAATGGCAAGGGGATGTCACTGGAGGAGCTTGAACGGATGAATGAGCGGCTGAAAAACAATCAGGTGGAGGTGCGGGCAACGGATCATAAGCATACAGGGATTGCGGTTCAAAATGTCAATTCCAGAATACGTTTGTGCTTTGGGGATGAATTTGGGCTTCATTACCGCTCCATTCTTGGTGAGGGCACGGACGTCACCATTGTGCTGCCTCTGATCAATGATTTTTCCAGAGGAACCTTTGAACGCAAATTACAGGAGCTGATGTAGATGAAGGAACTGATCCGATTTCAGAATGTGCGGTGTGACGTTGGCAACGGTCACCGGCTGTCCGATTATAACCTGACGATTTTCGAGGGGGAGGTTGTGTATATACAGGGGATTTCCGGAAGCGGGAAAAGTGCCATTGAATATATCCTTACAGGCCAGTCGTCCATTCAGGGCGGGGCGCTGTATGTGGACGAGCAGCGGTGGGCGGGGCGGCCGGCAGACCTGCCCTTTGAAGCTGGCATTTATACCATTGGCATCCGTCAGCCAATGGTGGGAAAATTGACCATCGAGGATAATCTTGAGGCAATTAAAAAAGTAAAGTATGCTTTTTCGGTTTACAGTGAGAAATCCGCCCGGAAAAATACGGAGAAAATGCTTAAAAAATTTAATATCCATAAGACGCCGGAAACGCTTGTGCGCAATGTCACTTTTTTGGAGGAGCAGCTTTTATGCATGGCAAAGGCGGTCATGCGGGGTGCCCGGTTAATTATTTTAAACTGTGTCAGCAATATTTATGGCGATCAGGATGCCGTAGAAATATGCGGCTATATGCGTCAGCTCAGCCGGGAGGGTGTTGCATTTTTGATCATCAGTGAAAAGCCTACGCCGTTTCTGAAGATTGCCGATAAGATCCAGATCATCCATCACGGTATCGATTTAAAGGAGTGGAGCAGCCGTTATTATAATAAAGCGCAGCTCTATGCCTACGCGGCAAAGGCCGATTGTGGCGCAGAGGATCTGAGTTTCAGGGGAAAGCTCATATGTATCCTGGATTTTTATTGGGATTCTAAATATTCTGTTTTCTCGTTCCTGAAAAGCTTCAAAAAAAATCACCCGGACATATGGAATCAGTACATGCCTGCATGGGAGCCGGAGGAAGGGAAATATTACGATGGCTCTTACGTGATCATCCCCTACGACAGCGGCGAAACACTGCTTACAAATATGTCCATTGCAGACAATCTTGCCATTTGTATACCGGGGCGGGCCGGGCGGTTTGGCGGGCATATTCTCCATAAAGGGATGCGCAGCGTGCTTGTGTCAGATTTTTATAAAATGGCCGGTTTAAGCCCGGCGGTCAAGTATGTGGATGAGCTGAGTTCTGTGTCAAAGAAAATATTATCCATATATCGATGGGTACTGGCGCATCCGCGCTGTATATTTTTGGAAAATCCATTTTGGGGAATGGATACGAATGAATCCGCCATTTTGCGCAGTTATCTGAATCGGATCCGGGCCACAGGCATTCATTTAATACTGTTTACAAAGGATACGGCAGATATTTGCGGGGATGAGGATTTTGTTGTGACGACGTAACTTTTGTGACGGTGTAATGAATGGGCCGTTCTGAACGTTTAAAGTTACGGCTAAAAACGGACAGCAGCAAAATAAGCCACCAAATGACAAAAAATTCTACCTTTGGGCGCCGGATTTTTCATGTTAAACTTTATCTATCAAAATCAATGGAGGGTTTTACCATGAAAAAATTTTTGGCGATTCTTTTAGCCGGAACAATGCTTTTAAGCCTGGCTGCCTGTGGCAGTTCTAATGGAAATGGCGGCAGCGCCGCTACAAAGAGTACAGAGAAAAACGATACGACGGAGGCCGCAAAAACGACGGCGGATACGGCGCAGGGTTCATCGGAGAATGGGAAAGATACGGCAGACACAGCAGATGCAGCAGGCGGTGAGGCCGCACAAACCGCAACGGCCGGCGAAGGCACCGATGGCAGACCGACCGTGGGTAACGGTAAGATCGGTATGTCTACAATCACTTTAGGTCAGGAATTTTTCTCCAACCTGGACACGCAGATCCATAACCGTCTGGAAGCCGGTGGATACGAGGTCATCACCGTTTCCTGCGAGGGCAATGCGGCAACCCAGGTTTCCGACCTGGAAAACCTTATTACGATGAACTGTGAAGCAATATTCTTCTTTGCGGTTGACCCGGACGCCATTGTTGATGTCTGCAAAAAAGGCCGTGAGGCCGGGATTAAAATGTACGGTATGGCATGCACCATCGAGGATACGGAAGCTTATGATAAGATCATTAATACAGATCAGTATTCTGCCGGTCTGGCGGATGCAGAGATGGCAGCCGAATGGATTGAGAAGACTTTTCCGGATGCAGAGGACGGAAGCATTGACGTGGCTATTGTCGGTCTGACAGGAACTGTGGACGGCAACAAGCGGACCGAGGGTGAAAAAATGATCACTGAGCTCACCTCCAAGGCCAATGTGGTGGAATATTATGATTTGACCGGTGCTACGGACAGCAATATCAAAACTCAGGAATACGCCGAAATGATGCAGAGTAAATATCCGAACCTGAAATGTATTATTTCCTACGGCTGTGACTGCTCCCTGGGCGCCAATGAGGTTTATATGCGAAGTGCAGATCTGAACCGGGATGAATTTGCAATCTTTGGCGTGGATACCTCACAGGTTATTTATGAGGAAATTAATAAATCCAAGACCAATGACAGCCTTATCCGCGGAACAGTAAGCCTTGGCGATGACTTATCCCTGGATGTGTGGGAATGTCTCATTGATGC
The DNA here is from genome assembly GCA_902363555.1 of Lachnospiraceae bacterium. Lineage (GTDB taxonomy): Bacteria > Bacillota > Clostridia > Lachnospirales > Lachnospiraceae > Catenibacillus. The sequence goes on from CABJAM010000009.1 coordinate 48,676, forward strand.
AGACCTTCAGTATATGGATGAAAATAAGTGCATCTACAAGCCGGTAAAGAAGATTACAACGGATAATATCGCGGACTATTTAAGTGAATAATGGAAACTTTCAGGAAGGACAGAGACGATGGGAAAGATATTGGAGCTTAAAAATCTGACCAGGGAATATCCCGGTGTGATCGCCCTGAATGATGTTTCCATGAGCTTTGAGGCCGGTGAGATCCATTCGATCATGGGTGAAAATGGCGCGGGAAAATCGACGATGATAAAGATCATCGCCGGCGCCATTCCGGCCACAAGAGGTACGGTGATCATCGACGGGAAGCCGTGCGAAAAGCTGAATCCGGCGATTTCAAAGGAGCTTGGCATCGGCGTTATTTACCAGGAATTTAATCTTGTGCCATCCATGAGTGTGGCTGAAAATATTTTTCTTGGTGAGAATACGGGCAATGCCGTTATGCCGGATTTTAAGTATATGCATAAGCGCACGAAGGAAATCATGGAGGAATTTGGTGTGGACATCGACTCCCACCGCATGGTCGGTGAGCTGACCACGGCTCAGCAGCAGCTTGTGGAAATTGCCAAGGCCATCTGCAAAAACTGCAAGGTGTTGATCATGGACGAACCGTCGGCATCCATTGCCGTAGCCGAGGTGGAAAATATGTTCCGCATCGTGCGGCGTCTGAAGGCTAAGGGCGTGACCATAATTTACATCAGCCACCGTATGGATGAGGTTTTTGAAATATCGGACCGGGTGTCCATTCTAAGAGACGGGGCGTATATTGCAACAAAAAATATCGGGGAGGTTTCCCGAAAGGATCTGATCAATCTCATGGTCGGCCGGGAGCTGACGGAAACTTATCCCACAAGAAACGTTAAAATCGGCGAGCCGGTTTTAGAAATCAGGGATTTGTGCGGTAACGGAGATTTTCATATTGATCTGACGCTGCACAAAGGCGAGATCCTGGGGCTTGGCGGCCTGGTAGGGTCCGGACGGACCGAGCTGGCAAAAATGCTCTTCGGTGATGTGAAGCCCCATTCCGGGGAGATTATTGTCAAAGGAAAGCGCTGCCGGTTCAGTGATACATCCAAGGCTATCGATGCCGGTATCGGCCTCATACCGGAGGACCGGAAGAAGGAGGGCGCGTTCCTGAATTATACGATCCAGTGGAATATACCAAGTATGAGTCTGCGGCGCATCAGCCGGGGAACGGTCATCGATTTTAAGGAGGCCGACCGGCTGGCCGATGAATATGTGGAGCGGCTGAATATTAAAACGCCCTCGGTAAAGCAGCTTGTACGGAATTTAAGCGGCGGTAATCAGCAAAAAGTGGTGGTGGCCAAGGTTTTAGCTGCAAAAACAGACATTCTGATTTTTGACGAGCCAACACGGGGGATCGACGTAGGGGCAAAGCAGGAAATTTACCGGCTGATGAATGAGCTGGTGGAGCAGGGGATGTCCATATTGATGATCACATCGGAGATGGAAGAGCTGCTTGGTATGAGCGACCGTATTGTCGTACTTTATGAGGGCAAAGTCAGCGGTGAGTTAAATAAAGAACAATTCAGCCAGGACCGTGTGCTTGAGCTGGCATCAGGAATGTAGGGAGGAACAGCAATGAATAAGGGTCTGGATTTTGCCAGAAGGAACCTGGCCTGGGTGCTATTAGTAATATGCTGTATCATTTTCGGCGTATTTTCAGAAAACTTTTTTACGGTAAGGAATATTTTAAATATTCTCAATCAGAATGCTTATGTTATGATCGCTGCATTCGGTATCTGCTTTATTATGATGTCCGGCGGTATGGACCTTTCCATCGGCTATATGATGAGTATTACCGGTGTTCTCAGCGCCATGATGCTGACAAAGCTGGGGCTGCCGCTCTGGCTGGTGGTCGTACTTACCATCGTGGCCACGACGCTGATGAGTGTATTAAATACAGTGCTCAGCCATGTGCTTGGGATTCCGAGAATGTTTGTCAGCTTTGGTACGATGACGGTATATCAGGGGCTATCCTACATTATTTCCCAGTCTAAAACGATCAGCGGCCTGACCAACGAATATAAGTTTATCGGCCAAGGAACGCTGTTTGGAACCAATTTCACCTTTGCGCTGCTTTTGACGATCATATTGGGTCTGGTTGTCAGCTTTGTATTAAACAAAACGTATTTTGGCCGGTATGTTTTTGCCCTCGGCGGCAATCCGGATGCGGCCCGTCTGGCCGGTATCAATGTGAGGAAAATGGAATTATACATAGGAACCATCGCCGGCGTCTTTATGGGCATTGCATCTCTTGTCCTTACGGCCAGGGTCGGTTCTGCGGCGGCCACAACAGCCACCGGCACGGAGTTTACAGTCATTACCGGCCTTTTGCTTGGCGGCGTTTCCATCCGCGGCGGCGAGGGGAAGATCAATGGATGTATCGCGGGTATTCTTATCATCGGTCTGCTGGGCAATGGTATGCAGTTGGCTGGTATGAATGTTTACTGGCAATATGTGGCCAAGGGTGTTATAATGCTGGCAACCATTGGATTTGACACATATCAGATGCACCGGAGAACGGCTCATCTGACGGAGCGCAAGGAAAAGACGGAGGCCGGTGCGGCGGCCTGAAAGGATGTATAAAGGATGCTTGAATTTAAAACGGAAAAATTGACAGAACGGGTAACACGGATATTTGCATTTTCAACAGAGCTGGTGTATCTTGTGGAAGGGGATACGATGGCTGCACTGCTGGACACCGGCAGCGGCATCGGAAGCTTAAAGGCATGTGTTGAAGGCCTGACAGATAAGCCGGTCATTGTATTGATGACCCACGGACATGTGGATCATGCCATGGGCGCCGGGGAGTTTGAAAACATCTATATGAGCCGTGTGGACGACTATATTTATAATGAGCACAGCCGTGACGATTTCCGCCGGGCCGGACTGGCCATGTGTCCGCCGGAATACGGCGTTACGCCAAAGGATATGATTCCCGCGCCGTCCTGTGATGCTTTTCGGGATTTAAAGGAGGGCGACGTCTTTGACTTGGGCGGCGTGCATATTGAAATTTTTTCGTGCCCGGGGCATACGAAAGGCTCTGTGGTCATGCTGATCCCGGAGGAACGGGCGGTGCTCCTGGGCGATGCCTGCAATTATTTTACATTTATGTTTGATACCTATTCCACATCCATTGCGGAATATGAGAAAAGCCTTGAACGGCTGGAGAAAAAGCTGGACGGGCGCTATGACACCGTATATCTTTCCCACGGCGATGGCAACGGCCATAAGGAGATGATCCGGGATGTTATGGCAGTATGCGAGGATATTATCAATGGCAATACCGATGACGTACCCTTTGAATTTATGGGAAGTACAGGACTGATCGCCAAGGCGATGACGCCGCAGATGGAGCGGGCCGACGGCGGGCGGGGAAATATTGTGTATAATAAAGAAAATGTAACCGTCCGACCCAACTAAACGGTTATCGTAGCTATAAAACTGAGTAAGGAACGGCAGCATTGATCAATTCAATGCCAGCCGTTCCTTTTTACTGTAACCCGGTGGCTTTTAACATCCGACGTTTAAAAAGCCGGTTAAAAACGGCGATGGTGCGTCCGATCCCCAGCATGGCCACCACAGTGCCCACGCCGATGGCCGTAATGCGCCCGGCAAAGATAAGGCCCAGCAGACACGAAACGACCACACTGGAACAGTCGATGACATTTTTTCCGAAGCCCATCCCTTTTTTTGTGGCCATCCCCACGGCGTGGGCCAGCGCGTCGGCCGGATTCGCGATCAGCTTCATGTTGACCATCATGGCGGCGCCCACGGCTGTGGCAAGGATGGCCGTAAGAAGAACGAGCAGATTCATCCAGAGCTTGTCAAATGAAAATGCGAACAGCTCTGTAAATAGATTTAATAGCAGGCTGAATACAAAGCTGAACGGAATCTGCAGCAGGTCCGTCCATGTGCGCTGCTTTCCCTTGATTATTATTTCGATCACCACAAATGCAGCATAGGAAGCAAAGGTCATGGCAGCGAAGTCCAGCCCCCAGATGGACGAGATCGTAAATGGGATGGAGATAATGGGCGAGACGCCCAGCCCGGTTTTTGTATTTAATGTGATTCCTGCGGCGAGAATGATCATCCCTGCGATGTAGATGAGCAGACGCCATGCAAGCTGTGTCTTTGTAAACTTTTTCATATGTAAATTCCTCTGATTATATTTAAACGGCTGATAATATTATAAGGTATCCCTTGTGCAAATTCAAATAAATATTGTTTCAAATTTGAATTACAGGTATAATAATAATTAAAACATGCTTTAGCAGGCGGGCACCATTTCCAAGTGAAGATGGTGATAAGTTATAAAGCTATAGCTCAGTTTCAAAGAAGTCGGTGAATTTTTCATGGATTGTTAATACGGAGGTGTATTATGGGAAAAATGATGGTATATCATGGCAGCTATTCCCGAATAGAGAATCCTAAAATCATAATAGGAAGAAATACAAAAGATTTTGGCCCGGGTTTTTACTGTACAGTTATTAGAGAGCAGGCAAAGCGCTGGGCAAAAAGGTACAACACGCCAATGATAAATCTATATACAGTTCGTATGAATGAGTCTTTGAAAATATTAGAGTTTAAGGAAATGACAGATGCATGGCTGGATTTTATTATTAATTGCCGTCATGGAATACCACATGATAATGATATTGTCATAGGGGCAATGGCAAATGATCAGATCTATAATTTTATATCTGATTATATGGACGGTATTCTAACGAGAGAACAGTTCTGGACAATGGCCAGGTTTAAATATCCAACCCATCAGATTAATTTTTGTTCGGAAGCCGCGTTGAAATGTTTGGAGTATTATGGTTGTGAGGAGGTAGCACCGTGATTGGACGAGAGGATAAGAAGTCAAATGATTTATTTTTTACATGCAGTCTGATCGAGTATATGGCCAGGAAAACTAAAAATCGCAGGCGTGATGTTGTCAATGCTTTGGGGCGTAACCGTATCCAAAAAATATATGAGCTTGCGGATGTGTATCATAGCGATAATATTGACAGCGTCAGCGATGATTTTATTTCGGAGGCAGGAATTTTACAGGGGAATTTTGATAATATTGGGGCTGCGAAATACTCTATTCCTTCTCATTGGGATATGGGGAAGGTGTATAAACGTCTGGTTCTTGGAATTGTCCGGGAAAAGGGTATAGATGTCGTGGATGCTTTAATTTGTGCATACAATTCGTTTGTCAGTGATAAGATTGATGATTATAACAGCAGTTTTTATTATGAGGCGCCTCAGAATATTCTAAATGCGTATTTGTATGGGGAGATCGAATAGTCTGGTTCTCGTTGAGGCGGTTGTCTGAGAGCAAGGAGGAGAAACGGGGGTTTACTATGGTCACAATGATTATTGTGGAGGATGAGGCGCTGGAACGCAATGCGCTGCGCAACTGCATCGACTGGGGGCTGATCGGTGTGGAGATCGTGGGGGAAGCGGCCAATGGGGCGCAGGGCCTGTCGCTGGTGATGGAATTGCGGCCGGATATTGTGCTGACGGATGTGAGCATGCCGGTTATGAACGCCATCGAAATGTCAAAAAGTATCCGGACCATTGCGCCGGAGACAAAAATACTGTTTATCAGCTCGTACGATGATTTTGAGTATGCCAAGCAGGGCATCAGTCTGAATATTTTTGCGTACATCACCAAGCCGGTGGATGAGTCGGAGCTGCTGCGGATCGTGAAAAAAGCCGTGGATTCTGTTATGGAGGAGGCTTTTGAGAAAAAAATGTACGACAAGATCCGCAATGATTACAACGTCAGCCTGAAGCTGGCCAGGCAGGCGGCGGTGCATCAGGTGCTCACCGGGGTGCCCATCGATAAAGGCGAGCTGGAGCAGTTGGGGCTTGGCTGGCTTGTTTCCGGGGAGCGCTATATGACGATATTTTTAAGTGTGCTTGAAAATCATAAGGAAAAGATCCATGATGAAGCGATATCCGGTCTGAATAAAAGACTGTCGGAAATGGCGGCCTTTGTCATCCATCTCAAGCTGAGCCGGGAGCTCTACGTGACGATCATGGCCGGGCAGGAGCTGAGCCGGGGGGATGCGGACAAGATCCGGTTGCTTCTGAACGAATTTTTTTCATTGTCCGGGGTGAGTGTGAGCCGTATCGAATATGCCGGCGGGTGGGAGGCTTCCCCGGCACAGCTCTACGATGAAATACGGCAGCGGAGTCTTGTGGTGGCGCCGCCCGCCGCTGTGGTGAAGCCGGAGAAGAAAAAGAGCCGCACTCAGATCGTGGAGGAGATCGAGGGCATCATCAACGAGCGGTATCCGGAGGCTCTATCCATTGAGCTTATTGCCAAAATGCTTCATTTTACGCCCAACTATATCGGAACGATTTATAAGCTGGAGCGGGGCGAAAGCATCAACCGCTATTTGCAGAAGGTCCGTCTGGAAAATGCCAAAAAACGTCTCAGGGAAACGACGCTCTCCGTCAATGAGATCGCACTGGACTGCGGCTACGATAATGTGACCTATTTTCATACGCTGTTCAAGAAAATCGCAGGACAGACGCCCAGCGAATACCGCCAGGAACATGCGGGGAGTGATGGCTTATGAGGATGAGCCGTTTTAAGTTTCATACTCAGTTGATCATTTATTTTCTTATCCTTGTGCTTTTGATCACAGTGAGCCTTCTGGCATCCCTGACTACCTCCCTGAAAAAAAGCTACAGGGACAAGGAAAATGATATGCTGGTGAACCAGGCGAAGCAGGCTGTGATGAATATTGAAAACCGGGTCACCTACTATCAATCGTTTATGGAGCTGTTTTTGAACGACCGGGAATTTATGCGCATTCTGGAAAATGACAGTATGGCTGAAATTAATCGGTATATGACCGAAAAAACCTCGGATTTTCTTCAAATGAATATAAGTGGTATCCGGGATGTGCGGATACACAAGGAAGGCTTTTACAATGCGGAGTATGAGCAGAGAGGTTTGTCAGATATATATAAGCTTTTGAAAACCAGCACCGCAACGCGTCCGGAAAATGAATATTGGACCGGAACCTATCTCAATAACAGCAATGAGAAGGTATTTTCCGTATTTAAGCGCATTTACCAGACCAATCCGGACCGTAGCTATTATGTGGAGCTTTGTCTGTATGAGACAGAGCTGTACGGCTTTTTTAATGAGGATAAAAGCGGCAATAATATTTATATTGTAAAGAATGGCCACCTCATGTCCATGTCTGACCGGAGTGCTTTTAATGATATGCTTTATGAGGTGCGCCATGAGGATATTTCTGTGGATAACGGCGCCGCATCGGATGCGCAGATCTATATTAAGGCGTCGGGAAATAATGGGTGGGAATCGGTGATTTCCACCGATGCCGGATACATGGACCGGGGATTTTATAAGGCGCTGTCAGACATCATCCCTGTGATTACAGGGGCGCTTATACTGGCGCTGATACTTATTTTGTCTATTTCCAGAAACCTCGACCGGCGCATGGAAATCGTCCGGCAAAAAATTATGGATATCAAAAATGGGGATCTGACGACCATGGTGGCGATCGACGGCAAGGATGAATTTAAAATACTGGCCGATGAGATCGAAAATACCCGTCTGCACATCCAGTCGCTGCTCAATGAGATCCACGAGACACATCAGGATCAGAGAATTGCGGAAATGTCGGCGCTGCGGGCGCAGATGAACTCACATTTTCTTTTTAATGCTCTGGCTTCTTTAAAATGGCTGTCCTATGACACAAAACAAAGATCGGTGCTGACCCGGGCCATCGACCAACTGGCCGTATTTATGCGTTATTCCATATCCCTGAAGGAAAATTATGTGCCCCTGGCCAAGGAGGTACAGCAGTTGGAGGCGTATGTGTACCTGCAAAAGCTGTGCGGCGGTGATGAGCTGAATGTGGTCGTGGACATCGATGAGGCGCTGATGGATTACCTGACGGTGAAGCTTATATTGCAGCCGCTTGTGGAAAATGCGGTGATGCACGGCCGGAAAAGTGATGGAGCTGTATTAAATATATTAATTTACAGCTATGATGATGACGATGACTATTATCTTGTTGTGGAGGATGACGGCTGCGGCATGGAGGGGGATAAGATATCCGAGGTTTTCGATGAAATGCACCAGCAGCAGTATCATGGCTACGGGCTCAAAAATATTATCCGGCGTCTGGAGATTTGTTCCGGGGGCGAGAGCAGCCTGAGTATTGAGAGTGTGAAGGATGTGTATACGAAAATCGTTATCCGTCAGAAGAAAAATAAATATGCTTAGATTATGATACGGCAGCAAGTGAATCCTCGTCGATTTGCTTGCTGCCGTATTTCAATTTTCAATTATAAAAATCAATTATTGTGATAATGCCATAAAAAGTGTTGAAAAACTGAATTTGTTTATTTATTTTATATAACCCTCGCGTGTTATATAATGGGTTCAACAAAGAAAAGGAGGGAGGTAACAAGGCTTATGGGGAGAACTAAGAAGACGTCCGGCAAGCTTGGCAAATATTTGTGGCGGAATAAATATTTATACTTACTGCTTCTGCCGGGGCTCATTTATTTTGTGGTGTTCCATTATGCGCCAATGTACGGACTGATCATTGCATTCAAGGATTTCAAATTTGCCGAGGGTATTATGGGAAGCCCCTGGTGCGGGCTGGATAATTTCAAATATTTGTTCGGCCTGAAGGACTTCTATAATGTGTTTGCAAATTCATTGATACTGAGTATGCTCAAGCTGGTATTTTGTTTTCCGATACCGATCATCCTCGCATTGATGATTAATGAGATCCGGTTTCTGAGATACAAAAAAGTGGCTCAGACGATGATCTATCTTCCATACTTTATTTCATGGGTGGTCATCGGCGGTATTCTTGTGAATCTGCTGTCTCCGTCCTGGGGGATCATTAATGACCTGATCAAGTCGCTGGGGGGCGATCCCATATTCTTTCTGGGCAGCGACAAGTATTTCCGGGGGATTGCTGTTGTATCGCACATATGGAAATCGGCCGGGTGGGATACCATTATTTATCTGGCAGCCATCACTGCGGTAAATCCTGAGCTGTATGAGGCGGCCAAGATTGACGGAGCCGGGCATTTTCAGCGGATATGGTATGTGACACTTCCATGTATACGGCCAACGATTATTATTTTGCTGCTGCTGTCCATTGGAAACATACTCAACAATGGCTTTGAACAGATTTACGTCCTGCAAAACAGCAGTAATCTGGCGGTATCGGAGGTTTTCGAGACGTATACGTATAAGATGGGGCTTGTCAATGGCCGGTTCTCCTTTGCATCATCGGTCAGCTTATTCAGCTCCTCCGTCGGTTTTATATTACTGACCATCGGAAATAAGTGCGCAAAGCTGATGGGAGAGGAGGGATTATTTTAGGCCATGGTGAAGAAAAAAAGAAAGAAAATAAGTGTTGTAGAGCTGATCTCCATCGTTGTTGTAACCTTATTTGCACTATGCTGTGTACTGCCGTTTGTCTACGTGTTTTTCGTATCGTTTATGCCGTATACGGAATACCTGGAGAATCCGTTAAAAATAATCCCGTCGGTATTTGATCTGACCGCCTACAAGCAGCTCCTGGATTATGATTTGATCAAGACCGGCTACGGAGTCACTTTGTTCATCACGATCGTGGGAACGGCGCTCAGTGTATTTCTGCTGGTGATCACAGCCTATCCACTGTCCAAGACGCGGCTGCGGGGGCACAAGTTTTTTATGGGGATGATTTTGTTTACGATGTTTTTCAATGGGGGAATGATTTCCAGCTACATCCTCGTCCGCGGCATCGGATTGCAAAATACTTTGGGGGCGTTGATATTGCCGGGCTGTATCAGCGGCTTTAATCTGATCCTTATGAGGAACTTTATCAAAACGTCGGTGCCGGAGGCGCTGGAGGAGGCCGCCAGGATCGACGGGGCCAATGACCTGAAAATACTGTCGTCCATCGTTGTGCCGCTGCTCAAGCCGGCCATAGCGACCATGGTTGTGTTTTGCTCCGTCGGTTATTGGAATAACTATTTTTCGGCAATGCTCTATGTATCGGACCGAAAGTTATGGCCGCTGACGCTTGTATTGCGGGAGCTTGTGGTGGAGGACACGTCGGCCGTATCGCCGGTGACCCAGATGCTCACCTCGGCCAACCGGACCCATCCGTTTACGCTGAAAATGGCGGCCATCGTAGTCACAGTATTACCCATACTTGTTGTTTACCCGTTTATGCAGCGGTATTTTGTCAAAGGTGTTTCATTGGGGTCTGTTAAAGAGTAACATGATGATTCGTAATTATTCAGACAGGTATGTGCATTTATTGCGCCGGCCTGGCGAAATGCTTACGATGATTCAAAATAAAAAAGAGGAGGATATTCACATGTTAAAAAAACTATTGAGTGTATGTTTGGTATGTATCATGCTTGCCGCAACATTGGCCGGTTGTTCATCCGGGGGAAATAAAACGGATACACCCAAAGCAAGTCCGGAAACGGATGCCAAAACGACAGAAGCATCCGGCGCCCCGGCGGGTACGGATGGGGCGGCTGCAGACAACGGGGAGGTTGTGGAAATCCGCGTCGTGCTTCAGTTAAATCCGGAAATCCAGCTTGAAAATAATCCGGTGATCCAAAGGATAGAGGATACGCTGGGAATCCGTCTGATCGTGGAGGCGCCGCCATTAAACAGCTTTAGCGACCGTGTAAAAATGCTTGTAAGTACCGGTGATATGCCTGACTTTTTCATCTACGGCGCCGATGTATTTGCAACTCAGTGGGCAGAGGAAGGTCTTTTGGCGGATGTGACCGATAAGATCCAAAACTATCCAAACCTGATATCCAATATTTCTGAGGAGCAGTATGGGGATACAAAGCTGCTGGGAGATGGCCGTATATATGGTATCCCGCGTCCAAACTCTTACGATAAAGCTGGCTTTATGATCAATAAAAAGTGGCTGGATAAGTTAGGCCTTGAAGTACCCGAAACGGTGGATGAGTTTGTGGAGATCTGCCGGGCGTTTACGACGCAGGATCCGGATGGCAACGGCGTGGACGATACCTACGGCGTCAGCTTCGGAGCTATGCAGAACAGCCTGGATTCCGGTATCTGGCATTTAAACAATGACTTCCTATCGACCGCATACAGCATTTCCGCATGGCATCACGGACTGCCCGATGCCGACGGCAGCTTCAAGCTCCGCCCGCAGAAGTCCGGATATATGGATTATATTACATTGCTTAGAGATATGTATGCCGAGGGTATCATCGACCGGGAATTTATAACCCATAAAAGCCAGGAGCATGTGGAGAAGTTTGCACAGGAGCGTGTGGGCATTGTAGGCGCTTCCGGCAAAAACTATACGACGCAGATCATTGAAAAATATAGTCTCAATCCCGACGATTTTGTTTATTGCGCGCCATTGTCTTTGAATATAGAAACAAAACCGGTGTACGCAATGCCGCCGTCAAACTGGATGGCCTATTTTATTAACGCAAAATCGGATAAGATCGACGATGTATTACGTCTGCTGGATTGGGCAAATTCAGAGGAAGGCTTTGTGACCATGCAGTTAGGTCTGGCCGGGGAGCATTATAATAGCTATGACATTGAAACCCGCACCATCGACCGTACAAAAGAGCAGGCGGAAGCCGTTACGAAGGTGACCGGCAACATGATGGCCTTTGCCAATGCTTTTGATAATCAGGAAGCGCTTATGGGCGGTTCCACTCCGGAAACCATTGCCAAATGGCAGTTGGAGGAAAAGGCTGCGGACGAAAAGACGATGAAATGCTACACGCCGTTTGTAAAGATGCTGGATAAGATCGCCGTGGAATTTCCGGACGATGTTCAGACGCTGAACAGTCTTGAGGTGCGCTATGTCACCGGAGAAGTCCAGATGGACGAGCTCAAGTCCTTTATCGATGGTACCTATACCGAGAAAACGGCCGACATTACAAAAGAATTTGTGGATTACATGGCAGAAAACCCGGTAAGATTTGAAGATTAAGCAGGGTAAGTTTTATTAAAACTATAATAATAATTAAGTGGAGGAATTTAGGATGAGTGAGAAGTTTAAGTTTGGTATCGTTGTTGATGTTGTTCCCCTGGAATGCGTAGGAAAAGGCTATGAATACTTTGAAGTTCCCGCCTCGATCCATGCCGACCCGCTGTTATGCGACGCTGATTGGGAGGTTTGGAGAGACAAATATAAGGAGGATGGACGTCCTTGCATGACGACCAGCCATCTGCTCGGGCCCGGACTGACCTGGATGGGTGCCAGTGGTGAGAAGTATGATCCGGAGCTGATCCGGTTCTCGCTGGAGCGCGAGTTTGAGCGGATCAGCCAGCTTGGCATCAAATATGTGGGCTGCTGGGGCGGACATTTCCGCTGCCAGGATGGCTATGACCGAAATAAAGCCATCGATCAGGCCATCAGCTCAATCAATATGATGGCGGACTGCGCGGAGAAGTATGGCATGGAGATCGCACTGGAGCCGGAAGCCGACAGCGATACACTGTTCCCCAGATATCTGGAGGGCGTGGAGTTTGCGAAAATGACCGGACGCCGCAGTGTGAAGGTTATGGCGGATCTGAACTATTTCCTGGAGCTTGGCCAGCCATTGGAGGATATCCTCAAATACCCGGAATACTGCATTAACGTACATATCCAGGGCGATGGCGGGGCACAGCCCAATGTAGGGGAGCGGCGTCCGATTTTGAAGCATTTATTTGAAGTGCTCAAGGCGGCCAATTATACAAAGGGCGTATCCGTAGCCTGCCCGTGGGTGATCACCAATGGCGCATCGGAAATCGATTACGCTTATGAAACCGAAAAGACACTGAAATTTATCCAGGAAATCCGGGATGAAGTTTATGCGGAGGAAAGTCATGGGAAAGCTTAAAGTAGCCGTTTTAGTGGAATGCCACCCGTTTGATATTGTTGGTTTTCAGGAAATGCTCTGGTCCTTTGAGGACTGCGATTGCTATGTGCAGGCATTTGATCTGTTTGTACAGGATGAGAAAAACAGGGAGAGCTATGATACGGTCCTCTATTATAATATGAGCCTGCCCTTGCCGGAAGCGGGGGATTTTCTGGAAAGCTATCTGCAAAATACTCTGGGAGAAAGTGGTCAGGGAATCATTCTTCTTCATCACGCCCTGCTGTCATTTCCCAAATGGGATTTGTGGACGCAGGTGTCCGGTGTGAAGGTCCGGTGTGAGGATGGTGTTTTTGAGTATCATCAAAATGAGACGGTGCAGGAGCATATTATGAATACGGAGCATCCGGTGATGGATGGCGTCGGTGACTTCTCACTTGTGGATGAAACTTATATTATCGGCGAGCCGGAGGAACCGGGAAATACGATCCTTATTACAACGGATAATGCGGTGAGTATCAAGAAGATCGCGTGGACACGGACTTATAAAAACAGCCGGGTGTTCTGCTATGCTTCCGGCCATGATAATTGCAGCTACGGGGATGAAAGCTTCCGGCGGATCATCCATAACGCCATACGGTGGACGGCTCGGGATCATTCGGATGATTATTAATTGAATTTGGGCGGCCGCGTGATTTCATGGAAAAATCACGCGGCCGCCCGGACCGTGGAAGCATCGTAACAGTTCAGACAGGCCGAACTGTTACGATGCTTCATTTAAAATTCTTTAACATGTTAAAAAGTCGATTTGAATATACAAAGATCGCCGCATAATTTAAAATTAAGCCATAGTAAACGAATCCCCTGACGCGCTACGCGCGCCCATGCGCAGGTATTGTATAAACTACACCGCAGGTATAAATGCATTGCAGTTATTATCACAATACGGTACCATGCGCATGCATGAAGGGCAGATTAAATGTACAGGAGGGTTAATTTTATGAGGCTTAGTTTTAAAGAGCGGTTTGGGTATTCCGCCGGGTATTTTTCCATTAGTATTTTCAATGATACGATCAGTATTTATCTGCTGGCGTTTTTCACCAACATGCTGGGGATTTCCCCCATGGTGGCCGGTACGATTTTCCTCATAGCCCGTGTCTGGGATGCGGTCAATGACCCGGTCATGGGTACTATGGCCGACCGGACGCGGAGTAAATGGGGTTCCTACCGTCCGTTCATACTGTACGGCGCGCTGCCTTTATGTGTATTTTTTGTTTTGTGTTTTTCCGCGCCGGATATGAGTATGGGAGCAAAAGTAGCCTGGGCCCTGGTCGTTTATATTGGACAGGGGATGCTGGGAACGCTGGTCGGTATGCCTTACGGCGCATTGCCAAATACAATGACGACCGATATGAAGGAGCGTTCGGTTCTTGGTGTGGGCAGAAGTATGGGTTCCGCCATCAGTGGCCTTGTCATCAGTATTTTTGCCATGAGGATCGTCAACTGGGTCGGCCATGGCGAGACGACGACCGGGGGCTACCAGGTAATGGCCATCGTATTTGCGGTTCTGGCGTTTATCGGCTTTATGCTCTGCTTTGCCTGTGTCAGGGAGCGTGTACCGGCGTCGGCGAAAAGAATCAATATCAAGGAAGGATTTCTTTCTCTCAAGGGAAATAAACCGGCATATTCCATTTTTGTGATCACCTTCCTGTTCATTATGGCGATTTCGTTCCGTATGTCCTTTAATGTTTATTATTTTCTTTATGTTGTCAATGATATGGATCTGATGTCCATCATCATGCTTGTGATTTATGGTGTACAGCTTTTGACGCTGTTCCTTGTGCCTAAAATGGTCATCGGGCTGGGAAAACGGCGGATGATGCTGGTGGGCGCCTGCATGACCATCCTGTCCGGCGTCTTTTTCCTTATTGCCAGAGACAATGTGGCGCTGCTGTTTATTGCCGCCATTTTCTGCGGTTTGTGCATGTCCTTTTCCATCTCTGTGATTTGGGGAACACTGGCGGATGTGGCCGATTACGGCGAGTGGAAAACAGGCATCCGTGCTCCGGCGTTTTTGTATACTATTGCCAGCTTTTTCCTGAAATGCGGCGGTGCACTGGCTTCCTGGCTGTCCGGCGCCATTTTGACCATCGTGGGCTTTAATGCCGCCGAATTTATGCAGAGCGAGGCGACTGTCAATGGGCTTTACTGGGCCAATGGTCTTTATCCGGTTGTTGTGGGTGTGGCGGCGATCATTGCCATACTTACATATCGGCTGACGGATAACCGGTTGAAGGAGATTATCGGTGAGTTGAAGGAGCGGAGGGAAAAAGCGAAATAGGTCGCGCTATATTTGCTGCTTCGGCCACCAAAACTGCCCCTTCGCCCCGGAGCTTTCCCGGGCCTGGAACCTACCGGCCGCTGGCACCTGGACGACCTCACCACAAAGTGGTGCTGACACTGCGGTTTCGCCGACTAAGCAGGACTACGGGGTTCAGGGATTTGTTAAGGGCAATCCGGAGAAAAAGATGGGAGTATTCTTATAATACTTTCCGTTCTGCGTCTTTTTCTCTGGATTAACACAAATCCCTGAGCCCCAAGTCCTGCTAAATCGGCTGCAATGCAGTGTCAGCACCACTTTGTGGTGAGGTCTTCCAGGTGCCAGCGGCCGGTAGGTTCCAGGCCCGGGAAAGCTCCGGGGCGAAGGGGCAGTTTTGGTGATGGATTCCGTAAACGTGGACCTTGTTACTGGCAGGTTTCAGCGGTTATGCGAAGTTATAATTATGTTAAAAAGCACTGTTAAATGTGTTGTTTTTAGCTCTTTATAATGCTATACTGATTTTTGCTACCACCCCTAGACCGGTAGAGGAAGGGGGTGATCACCATGGATTTGCTCTCATCGTTTTTCCTCTCTGTTTTGGCAAGTGTAGTTGCCTACTACATCTGCAAATGGCTGGACAGAGAGGAATAGCTGGTAGCCAGCCTGGGGCATAAGCCACCCTTAAAATGGAATAGAAAAACCCCGGTGCTGGAACACCGGGGTTTTTTGCGTGTCACCATGGACACTCTCATCATTTCGCCTACTGGCATTATAGCATATGCTGTTTAGGTTTTCAATATTCCTGAATGTTTTTGATAAATATTTTTTTGCATATTTTTTTGCAGTAATATAGCAGTTCAGAAAGACTGAACTGTTTTGCTAGTAATCGCATTTAGAAAAAAATATTAGAATATCGAAAAAATAAATGTCATATGTTATAATGCCAGTAGGCAAGAATGATGAAAGTGTCCAAGTGATATGCGAAAACCCCCGGTGCGGCAACACCGGGGGTTTTCTATTACGTAAATGAATCTGCTTATTGTAGAAAGATTTAGAATAAAGTATAATTCTTGTATGAAGATAATGATCAGGGGGAATAAAGCATGCAGTTGTCAAAATACGAAACATTTATGGAGGTCGTCCGTACAGAAAGTATGAGTAAAGCTGCATATCATCTGCATCAGACCGTACCGGGGGTCAGCTATACCATTTCGAAGCTGGAGGAGGAGTGGGGGATTTCTCTGTTTAAGAGGAACCGCAATAAGATTTCGCTGACCGCGGAGGGCGAGGAGCTTCTAGCCTATGTGAGCGAGGTGCTCAAGGCGCAGGAAAAGCTGGAGCAGGCTGTGCTTTCCATCAAGGGTGTGGAAAAGGGTACGGTGCGTGTCGGCGGTCTGCGTGTGGCCAATAAGCTGTGGCTGCCGGGAATTATGCAGTATATGCATGAAGTATGCCCAAATATAGAAATAAAAATAGTTCTGAATCTTTACGAGGAGATTAAGCGGGATCTGCTGGAGGGCGTTTTGGATGTAGCCTTTGCCTCCGAGCCTACGTCTAAAATGCTGGGATTTACCCAGCTTGGTCTGGACCCTTATGTGGTCGTCATGCCCAAAGGGCATCCGTTAGCTGGCCGCGACAGTATCAGCTTCGATGATCTGGGAGACGAGCGGCTGATACTGCCGGATTGGAATTTTGATAAGACACTGGGCCAGCTTATAGAAAAAAGCCGTATAAAAGATCGTGTGTCCTACTTTATAAAGGATTCGGGAACGATGATCTCATTGGCGAAAAGTGGTATGGGAATGGCTGTGATCCCAAGGCTGTTGCTGGAGGATGATAAAGCGGATGTGGCTTATGTACCGTTATCGGACTGGCCGGCCCGTAAGATCGGTCTTGTCGTATCTGAGATAACGAAGCCGTCACCGGCCACGAAGAAATTTGTCCTTCACGCAAAGGAATGGTTTGAAAAAAACGGCATGTTTCAAGGTTGACAATGCTACTATAAAGTAGTAATATAGAGATATAAAAGCAAGGTATTACTACTTTAAGGGGGCTGTCTATTATGTCTGATATTTTACGTCACGAATTAATATTGCCAGAACGGGATAATTTAGTCGATACACTGTTTGACCTGCTGGATGAAAGGGGCAATGTCCTGGCGCTGGATGCACAGGGCCAGATTCCTGTTTCCGGCCTGGAGGATATGATTCCATTAAAGGAGTGGGCAAGGCAAAACGGCATTTCACCGGCCACGGCGAGACAGAAGGCCGGGCGGGGGGCTTTAAGAACCGCAAGGAAGGTGGGCCGGGATTGGATGATCCATAAAAATGAGCCGAATCTGGACCATCGTTTCCGGGCGATACTGCCGGCCATTGAGGGGCCTGTAAATCCTGGCAGAGTGCTGAATTATCTGCTGCTTTTGGACCCGCATACGATGCTGGAGAAATGGAAAAATGTGCATAATCATCAGGATTACTGCCGGAATATTTTTTTCAACCTGCGGCGCGGTATGTCCGGAAATGAAAAAATATTATTTAACATTATATGCGACGCCATGGTTGACAGACCTCAGACAGAGGCCTATTATATATCACATGAGGAAATCATGGACAATATCCAGGATGAGGCTTTGGAGGAGCGCACCATCGATGATGTGGATTTTGAGGATTATCTGGACGCCCTTTCAAACATCGTGCATGTGCTTTTGTCGCATACCATCGACCTGAAGCTTTATGAGGCCGGACAGACGATCATTTTATCCTGGTTTAAATCCCTGACCTGGTCCAGCAGCCGGGAGGACGGCGTTTATTTTGTTCCATCCGATTTCTTTAAATTGATTTTTTACGGATTGGGAGAATAGTAGAACATGACAAAAGATATGACAAGGGGCAGCGCATTATCACTGATTCTGAGGTTTGCGCTGCCTCTTCTGATCGGCAATCTGCTCCAGCAGACGTATAACCTGATCGATGCCGCCATCGTCGGGCGCTACCTTGGCACCCAGGCGCTGGCGGCTGTTGGCGCGTCCAGCAGTGTCCAGTTTTTAGTACTGGGCTTTTGTATTGGGCTGTGTAACGGCTTTGCGGTGCCGGTTGCCAGAGATTTTGGCGCCGGGGCCTATGACCGGATGCGGAGCTGTATTTTTCACGGGGCCATTTTGACCGTGGGGTTTGCTGTGGTGATCACCACGGTATGTGCACTTTTTTGTCCGCAGATTTTGCATTTGCTGTCCACACCGGAGGACATTTTTGGAAATGCATATTCGTATCTGCTGATCATTTTTCTGGGAATCCCCTTTTCCCTTTTGTACAATCTGTTGTCCAGCATTTTAAGGGCTGTGGGCGACAGCCGTACACCATTTATATTTCTGGCGCTTTCGGCAATATTGAATATCTTTCTGGATTTATTCTGTATTATCGTCCTTAAATGGGGGTGCGCCGGGGCGGCCATTGCCACCATCACAGCCCAGGCCATCAGCGGAATCTGCTGTCTGGTGCTGATCACGCGCAAATTCGAGACATTGAAGCTGCGAAAAAGCGATTGCCGGTTTACCGGCGCTGGGGCGGCCGAGCTTTTGATCATGGGCGTACCTATGGGGCTGCAGTTTTCCATCACCGCCATCGGAAGTATGGTGATGCAGTCGGCCAATAACGGGCTGGGGAGCGTTTATGTGTCCGGTTTTACATCCGGGATGCGTATCAAGCAGTTTACCATGTGCCCATTTGACGCCATTGCTACGGCGGTTTCGGTATTTTGCAGCCAGAATATGGGGGCCGGACATTCAAAGCGGATTTATACCGGACTTAAAACCGGGATTGCCTTGGGCGTAAGCTATGGGCTTTTTGCAGGGCTTGTCCTGATTTTCGGAGGCCGTACGTTGTCGCTGCTGTTTGTCAGCAGTGATGCCGTGGATGTTCTTGATGCGTCGGCCAAGTATTTGCGCTATTTGGGCTTTTTCTTTTGGAGTCTGGGCATTTTAAATATTTGCCGTATGACGACCCAGGGGCTGGGCTTTTCGGGCCGGGCCGTATTTTCCGGCGTGACCGAAATGGTTGCCCGGATTTTCGTCAGCTTTGTATTTGTGGGGAGCTTCGGCTACACTGCGATCTGCTTTGCGGATCAGACCGCGTGGATCCTGGCCTGTCTGTACATACTGCCCACCTGCCTGTATTGTGTGAAAAAGGTGGCGCGCAGATGCGATCAGATGCCGGCACAGCTTTAACCTGATTTAAAAAACACTTTAGCTGCATTAAAAAGTTTCTGAATGGACATCGCGGGAAAAGAGATGTTATCATTGACCCATAAAGATTGCACATAACGGCCGGCTGGCTGTTAGGCATAGGTCAAGGAGGATAACATGATCAATCGATGGCGTACAAATACATTGAATAATAATATGGGCTATGTGGCCGGAAATCTGGTATTTTCCCAGGAGGAAATACAGCGGCGGCATCAGCTCGTCCGGGATGCGCTCAAAAAGATGGATGCGGATCTGATGATCGCTCAGTTGTGCTATCCGTCGGCGTCGATGGCTCTGGACCCGCATATTACGTGGCTTCTGGGCACACCGGGGTATAAAGGAACGGAGACGGTGATTGTTCCGGCGGACGGTGAGCTGGTGATGGTCCATGGCAGCGGACAGCAGGGAACACTTGGAACACAGTGCCCGTACCTTGGCGGGGCAGGCGCACAGATGGCGGAATATGTAAAGGGTGCGAAGAAGATCGCCTACTGTCATCTGGGGCGGATATCCCTGCAGTTTTATGAATTTCTTAAAAGCACCTGTCCGGGTGTGGAGATCGTGGATTTCAGTGAGCAGATTGATTTGATGAAGGCCGTGAAAAGTCCGGAGGAGCTGGACGCCATCGCCAATGCCACATGGATTCAGGACAAGCTTATTGAGGCCGCCCCGTCCTATATCCGCCCGGGCCGCACTCAGGCGGAGATCCAGGCGGATATTATGATGCTTTTATCCGAGTTAAACGCGGATATGAGTGTTATGACAAAGCTGCTGATCTCATCAGGAAAAAATGGCGAGGTGAACACTTTCCCAACGATCAATCCACCCAGCCGGAACTACCTTTGCTTTCCGGAATACCGGCTTACGGAGGACGACTGGGTTCATGTGATTTATGAATCGCCGGGAATTGGCGGCTATTATTCGGAAACCGGACGTATCTTTTATTTCCAGGAGCCATGTGACGATGCGAAACGTGTGTGGGATGAAACGGTAAAGCTTCTGGAATATCAGACCACGCTGATCCGGCCCGGAAAAACGCTCCATGAGGTCCGCCGGGAGACGAACGATTATTTAAAATCCATAGGCGCCGAGGAGGATACAAATATATTTATGATCCGGGGGATTGGGAACCTGACGGTGGACCGGCCGCAGCTATTTGACTGGGATACGATGGAATTACAGCCGGGCATGGCTCTGTCGCTCCAGCCCCGTTACCGTAAAAATGGACAGACCAGTATCGTGCTGGACACGTATGTAGTGACTGAGGATAAGCCTTATAAATTCAGCCGGGTGCCTCAGGAGCTTATTGTATTATGATCCGTTAATTCGATGTCAGTATAAAAGAGTAAAGGCGTAAGTCCGGACAAAAGGGCTTACGCCTTATTCAGTGTTTCTCAAAAAGTTAATGATTTAAACGGTTACGGAAAAAGTTCAATAAGCATGACCTCATGGGGCTCCAGCGCCAGATGCAGACAAATATTTCCGTTTTCCACCTGAAGAAGGCGGTATTCCCGAAGGGGCTGGTTCGTCTGACGGAAATACTCGATATCGCTTCGGATCGCATCCTCCCAGTAGCCCATTTTCTGCCATATATCAAAAATGCTCCCATGCTCTTTGTTAAGCCGGTAGGTGATGGTCTTATAGGAGCTTTTCGGCGGCAGCTTTAATGAGAGCGTTACATTGCGCATCACTGGGGCTTCATATACAGAATATGCATTTTTAGGCCGGATGACTAAATGGGTGTTCTGACAGTAATAAGCATCCGGAGCGATATAATTGTCCAGAAGGATCGTATAATTGCCGCCAATCCCCCGTGTTACCAAAAGTCCGTCCTTTTGTTCAAGAATGGCATTTCCCATATGACTTAGAAAATCCATGGCAAAATAACCGGGCTTGGGGAGATTGTCATCGGTAAAAAATCCGCTCCGGCCGTCGGCAAAGTGGGTGGATCTGACGCCGTCGGCAGCGTCGGAAATCTGGTCGTAGCCGACAAAATCAATGTGGCCGGCCATGGCCATGGACATATGCGTGATAAATGCCGCCTGATAGCACATATCATTGAGGAAATAGCGGTGCAGGTGATCCGGGCTGAAATGGCTGATCAAAACGTCTGTTTTTTTCATATGATGCTGCCGCAGAGCAGACTTTACGTGTTTAATCTTGGAAATAAGCCCCCGGGCATCCGCCGCGTAAACAAGTCCGTCCTCTGTGCGCTTATAAGGATAGCAGGTTAAGGAAATAAAATCCGGCGTGATCCCCTGTATGGACAGGCCATCCAGTATTTTCTCCAGAAGATTCATCGGTTCTGCGGTAAAAAAGCCGATGCCGCCGATTTTAGCCTGGGGAAATGTCCGCCGGATAAGCTTAAAGGCGTTTGAAAAGCGGCGAATAAAGTCTGCGACGGACTCATGCCTTAAATCATGGAGATCCTGATTAAAGCCGATATCAAACATCCATTGATGGACATGCGCTGGATTATATAGTCTTTGACAGTGATTAAGCAGTGCTTCCAGCCAGTGCATGTATTGCTTTTCGTCAGTCTCAAGGCCGTATTCTCTGAGCATTTCCGCCGAAAAATTCAGTTCCAGGTATGGGATCAGATGATTCATATGCAAAATATTGATGGCATTATCAAAGGCAAGAAAGTTGTACCTTTGGAAATCCCTGTCATAATAAAGCTCCTTCGGATCAAATAACTGCATGACCGATGCGTAGGTAAAGCCCATATTGCGGGCCATTGTAGCCAACTGCAAAGACGTATGGGGATGTGCGATAGCGGACAGTGTTCCGGCGGTGATCATTTTATTCCAAAACGGAGCCACAGGCCGGGCATCCTTCATCATATCTATCGTATAGCTCGTATGTATGGCCGGATAGGGTGTTGTGGCATCGGTGCTGTAATTGCACAGACAGTCGTCCAATTCCATGGTTTTTTCGGAGCTGACGGGGGCGTAAAGCTCTGTTGGTGTCTGGGTACTGTGCGTTTTAGTGCTGTCATTGTTTCCACAACGTCTGAAATCGCCCGGAGTAGTTCCGTAAATCTTTTTGAACATGGATGTAAAAGCGCTCATATTTGGAAAGCCGTGCTTATGTACGATATCGGTGATCGATGCCTGCGTATTTTTCAGATCATCCACAGCCCTTGAAAAACGCAACTGATTAACATAGCGGTTGAATGTCATTTTGTAGCGGTCCTTGAAAAATCTGGAAAGATACGGCGGCGTCAGATGCAGATATTCCGCAAGCCCCTCCAGTGTGATGGACTGGTTGTAATTGCATTCGATATACTCGGAAATCACTTCCATGCGCCGTGTATATTTGTCGCTGTCCTGTAAATTTGCGGCCGCATAGTTGCGGATCAGCAGATAAACAAGCTGATGGGCCAGGGCGGTCAATTGATGATATCCAAAGGCTTCGTTTTTGGCATAAATGCCGGCGATGGCGGTAATTAATCGGCGAAGCGGATCAAAATCCAAATCGGGATATTTGATACTGTTACACATATAGGTTTGCTTTGGAAATGAATTGATTTTTCCATTTTCGACGGCCTGCCCGGGGGTCAGCATAGACGGCCGGATTTCCAGGAGCAGTACCTTTGAAGCGGCGCTGACGGTTAGCTGACAGCACATGGAAGGCTCTGTCAGCAAAAGGTCATTATCCCGGCATATGAAGTGCTGACTGCCCCACTGAATGGCGGCGCGGCCGCAGAGGACCATCAGTAAGCGGAAGCATTCACTGGCGGGAAGGGATTCAGTGTCCGTAATATAACGAACGGTTTTTATAGGTGTATTTTCCAGGAACATGACTTTCCTCCGCTCTGTAAAAAATGATCGTGTTTGGCCCTTTGGCAGGTGTAGAGTTAATGTCTTTCATGGGCACGCGCATTACGTAATATGTTATAAAATTATTATAGATAGATTTAACATAGATTGTCAATGAGATAAATATTTTATGAGGATATTTGCGTTTTATTGATGAAATAACGGAATAACTATGAAAATATATCCTTTTGCAAGCATTTCTAAGTAGTAAATATTATAGATCCGATAGTTCCAACGTACAAAAAATAATATAATAAAGAAAATAAAAAGGGGTGATACATATGAGAGTTTTGATGCTGGATCTGGACACGCTGCGCCCGGATCATCTGGGCTGCTACGGTTATCGGAGAAATACATCGCCGGTGCTGGATTCCATTGCAAAGGATTGTGTACGGTTCGATGAATATTATTGCTCGGATGCGCCGTGTCTGCCGTCGAGGGCCGCCCTGTTTACCGGACAGTTTGGCATTCATAACGGTATTAATAATCATGGGGGAACAGCGGCGGATATGCGGCTTCTCGGGATGGAGCGGGGAATGCGCGACGACCGGATGGAGCATAGCTTTTTTAACATTTTCCGGCGGGCGGGAATGTATACAGCTTCCGTCAGCACCTTTGCGGAACGTCATTCGGCCTTTTGGTTCAATGCCGGCTTTAATGAAATGATCAATGTCGGTAAAGGGGGCGGCGAGACGGCAGGGGAGGTTATACCTCATGCTCTGGACTGGATCGATCGACACGGGGCTGATGACCAGTGGTTTCTTCATGTTCATTTGTGGGATGCACATTCCCCCTATCGTACTCCGGCGGATTTTGAGAATCCTTTTACAGACAGTCCGGCCACGGATTGGATCGATCGTCAGGTATTTCAGGAGCATTTAAAAAAGGTGGGACAACATTCTCTGAATGAGCTTTGCGGTTTTAAAGAAAATGCCCGGCTGGCGCCTTTTCCAAAGCAGCTCCAGACAGCAACGACCTATGAGCAGATGTGCCAGGTCCTGGATGGCTACGACTGCGGTATCCGATATATGGATGAACAGATTGGACGGCTGCTGGATGCGCTGAAGGTAAAGGGCATATACGATGATATGGCTGTTATTATTACCAGCGACCACGGCGAGGACATGGGGGAGCTGGGAATTTATTCAGAGCACGGCGTATGCGATTACCATACAACCCACATACCATTGTTGATAAAATGGCCGGGAATGGCGCCGGCTGTGGATAAAGGGCTGAGATACAATATCGATCTGGCGCCCACACTGTGTGACCTGCTGGATGTAACGCCCTATCCGTATTGGGATGGCCAGAGCTTTTCCCATGTACTTGAAAAAGCAGGAGCAGTTATCCACAAACAGCCGTTTGTTCCGTCCAGACGATCAACATATGTGGACCGGGATGTCCACCAGAATGGGCGGGAATATCTGGTTATGACCCAGTGCGCTCACGTCTGCCAGAGGGGCGTCCGTTTTGGCGATTATTATTATATCCGCACGTATCATTCCGGTTATCATCTCTTTCCTAAAGAAATGCTGTTTGATATCCGGCGTGACGTCCATGAGCAGAAAAATATTGCTTCGGAACGCCCGGATCTGTGTGCCATCGCCTGCCGCTATCTGGCTGACTGGCAGGAAGATATGATGCTTACCGGGGAATATGACCGTGACCCGCTGTGGACAACACTGCTGGAGGGCGGTCCGCTCCATGGGCGCTGCCGGACGGAGGAATACTATGACCGGCTGCTGGCCACCGGACGCGCGGAGGGCGCTGAGGAATTTAAACGGCGGTTTGGAGACGAATTTGGGAAAGAGCCGGTGGGATTTCGGATGCATTAATAAAGGTTTTAAGTGAGGGGCAGTTCCACTGCCCGAAGGTCAGCGGTCGGTCCGGCCAAAGTCTTCGGGGCAGCGTGGCTGCCCCTGTTTTATGCGTACAATTAAAAATTTTTTAACCTCCTGTAAAAATAGTCTAAATAGACTTTTGATCATACTTGGTGCTATGATTTAATTAGAATAAAATTGACAATTTTTTGGAGGTAAAAAGCATGGAAGCAAAAGACTATTTATTAAACCATGATGACGATGCATTGAGGGTTAAAAACATTGAGACAATTCTGAAATATGTGAATTGCAAAGGGGATGACCGTTTAAACCGCTGGCAGATGTTTACAGAGGACGGCCAGGGCGGCTATACCGGTCCGGGAAAATACGATAACTACGATAAGACCGAGGATGGCGTGCCTGGCCATGAAGGATTAAAATTTAGTGACGCCTGGAATCATAAATTTTTCCCGGACTTTCATTTTGAGGACAATATTCTTCTCCAGACAGCCGATCCCAATTACTATGTCGTTGTATCCAAAGGCAAGGGCTTCATAGATTTCCCGGCCTATGAAAAGAAACCGTACTATAATTATTTCTTCCATGTATTTGAAATGGAGGATGGAAAAATCAAACGTTACCGCGAGCATATGAATTTCTGTGAAGTATTCCATACACTTGGGATTGAACTGCCGGAGGTACAGTTTCCCCACTGATATGGCAGCGAATTTAAATGGTCCTATGGCAGTTCGGCCCCTCTGAACTGTTACGAACGGTTATAAAATTAAAGAGGAGAATGACAATGAATATTGAAAAGGCTTTAAAGGAAAATATGATTTTTAACACGGACGTTGAATTGAGAGAAAAAAATCTCCGTACGATCCTGGAATTTATGACAGATGAGGATGACGCGGAAACCGGCGAGCAGAAGCGCAAGCGTCTCAATCGCTATAAGCTGTATGCGCCAAATGGCCAGGGATACCGTTACGGTGCTGGTTACACTTACAGAGGCGAGGAACGACTGAAAGAACGTGATGCCACAACGGTACGGCGTTTCCCGGTCTGGTACACACGGAGAATGCAGATTTTCCAGAGCGCCGATCCTAATGTATACCTTGTGACAGGTTATGCTACCGGCGATCAGTATGATGATGAGGGAAATTTTATCATGCATCACGACGACGGCGATCCATGCCACAATCTGTTTATTATGGAAGATGGCCTGATTAAAGAATATATCGAGTATATGGTTCCCAAGCTTCAGCTTCCCCATGACCTGGCGGATATCGAGGTGCTCAAAGCCACAGGTATGGAAGACCAGTTGCTGTAACAGGAGCACAGGATCAGACCATGGAAAATGTAGAAAAATTAGGACCAGGCAAGAAAATCAGTTTTGATGTTCCGAAAAATGTAAAAACGCCGGTAACTGTAAAGAAGGCGGTAAGCGTGGAGGGCTTTGTGTTTCTTGTGGCATTCCTGGGATTGTTTTGTTTTCTGGGAGTACAGATGGGAGCATCCAATATGCTCAATACGATGATGAATACGGCGTATCAGCTTTTGATGGATACGGTATTTTATATCATGGCCATTGCGGTGCTGGCCGGCGCCGTGTCCGGATTATTTTCCGAATTTGGCGTCATTGCCATGCTCAACAAGCTGCTGGCCCCACTGATGAAGCCGGTCTACGGACTTCCGGGAGCCAGCGCCATCGGTGTGGTTACCACCTATTTGTCGGACAATCCGGCGATTCTTGCTCTGGCGGAGGATAAAAATTTTAAGCGGTATTTTAAGAAATACCAGTTACCTGCCCTTACAAATATAGGAACCTCCTTTGGTATGGGGCTGATCATCACCACCTTTATGATGGGGATCAAGCCATTGACCGGAGCGGGCTTTGTGCTGCCGGCCGTTATCGGAAATGTGGGCGCTATCGTGGGAAGTATCGTCAGTACACGGCTGATGCTTCGTCAGACTGCAAAGGTGTATGGCCGGGAACAGTGGGCTATGGATTCATCGGAAATTGGTAATGGTGCGGAGGTTTCCGCAGATTACCGTGTTGTCCATGAGGGTTCCGCAGCCTCGCGGTTTATCGATGCCCTGCTTACCGGGGGCAAAAATGGTGTGACCATGGGCGTCAGCATTATTCCCGGCGTGCTGATCATTTGCACCCTTGTGATGATGCTCACCAATGGTGCGGGCGACGGCGGCGTCTATACCGGAGCTGCCTATGAGGGTGTGGCTGTGCTGCCGTGGATTGGCGCAAAGCTGAAATTCATCCTTATGCCGCTGTTTGGATTCACAAGCCCTGAGGCTATTTCCATACCGATCACCGCCCTGGGAGCTGCCGGCGCAGCCATCGGTCTTGCGCCGAATATGGTCAATGCGGGGCTTATCGGCGGCAATGATATTGCCGTATGTACGGCCATGTGCATGTGCTGGAGCGGCTATTTAAGCACACATATGGCAATGATGGACAGCCTGAAATGCCGGAAGCTGACCGGAAAGGCCATTCTCTGCCATACGATTGGTGGCGTCTGCGCCGGTGTTGCGGCCAACTGGCTGTATAAGCTTGTGATGCTGATCTTATAGAGTAACAGAAAAAGAAACAATCCGCTATGGATTAATAATGCGAATAATGCTAAACTAAATGGAGGATATTATGGATAACAAAGAATTAAGAGCAAAGAATCTTGAGACAATTTACAAATTCCTTGAGTGCAAAGGTCCGGAAAGAAAGTATACCCGCGCGCCCCTGTTTACCCCCGATGGACGTAAGGAGATGGAACTGCGCATCGGTGACCAGGTGATCATGCAGGATGTTCCGTTTCAGGAATGGCTGGACGGTACTGCTGAGATGTTCCCGGACTGGGGATTTTTTGACAATGTGATCTTCCAGACCGAGGACCCCAATCTTTTCCTCGTGAAATCCAATGGCCTCGGCCATGAGGTCCACGATGGCGTGGAAACACCTGTAAATTCATTTTATATCAATGAATTTCTGATGGAGGACGGCAAGATTAAACGCTTCAGAGAAACCATGAATCCGTGCGAAAAGCTACACCACTAAACTTTAATAATGTGTAATTAATAAGGAGTGTTTAATAATGACAGGAACAGTTTCATTTATCGGAACCGGAAACATGGGCGGAGCCCTCATACATGCGGCATGCCGCGCACTGGACCCAAGGCAGGTACATATAACCGATTTTTTTGCGGATAAGGCTGCGGATATGGCCAATGAGCTGGGCTGCTGCTGCGAGGCCTCCAATAAGGACGCCGTTTTGGCCGGAGATTATATATTTATGTGTGTAAAACCCCAGGTTATGGGCGGTGTCTTAAAGGAAATCGAACCGATTTTAAAGGATTGCCTGGAAAAAGGGCAGAAAAAGACAGTTGTTTCCATCGCCGCAGGCCTTCAGACCGAATATATTAAAGAGCAGTTATCGCAGTGCGGCGATGCTCTTAGGGTTGTCCGTGTTATGCCAAACACCCCGGCTGCCATTGGCAAGGGGATGCTTGCAGTGGCTGCCGGACCAGAGGTGGAGGATGAATACGTGACCGGCGTTTGTGAAATTCTGGCCGATGCCGGCCGTGTGGAACGTCTGTCCGAGCATTTAATGGATCAGTTCACCGTGGTCAGTGGATGCTCCCCGGCTTTTGTTTATATGTTTATTGAAGCATTGGCCGACGGCGGCGTAATGACTGGGCTTTCCAGACAGCAGGCGCTGACCTATGCGGCTCAAACCGTGATGGGTTCTGCGGCAATGGTGCTTGAAACCGGTAAGCATCCGGGCGAATTGAAGGATAATGTATGCTCTCCGGCGGGTTCTACGATCGTGGGTGTTGCCGAGCTGGAAAAGCATGGCTTCCGCAGTGCGGCTATTGAAGCAGTAAAAGCGGGATATAAGAAAAATGTGGACCTTGGAAAAGTAAAATAATAGTAACAGTTCGGTACCTTAGAAACTTTTATAAATAATGGGGGAAAAGCCATGAAAGGTTTATTTGAACAATCCATCTGGCCGAATTATACACGCCCGGTGATCGATCATACCGGCAATGATTACGGCGGACGGAAGTTTTTCAGTGAGGCTGAAAAGCAGCGCCGGCATCAGCTTGTCCGGCAAAAGCTTATTGAAAAGAATTGTGATCTGCTCATTGTACAGGGATATTTTCCGCCGTCTACGATGGGTGTGAATACAAGTCTGTACTGGCTGGGGTGTGATAATTATTATAAAAATACATATACCCTGATTCTCACAAAGGAAGGGGAATTTCGGGAAGTTCACGGAGTTAAAACCTGTGACCATGATTGGCGTATCGATCCGTACAGCAATGGGGAGGATATGACTCCGTATTTAAAAGGGGCAAAGCGCATTGCCTATGACGGTCTTGGTTTTATAACCCATGCGTTTTACAATTACCTCCAGGAGGTATGTCCGGGAGCAGAGCTGGTGGATTTCTGCCAGGAGCTGGCGTTTATGCGCGCCTGCAAAAGTGAGGAGGAGCTGGAGGCGGTCCGGCATACATGCATGATCCAGGATCGTATGTTTCGTTCTGCCGCTTTGTATATTCAGCCGGGGCGCACGATTAATGATATATTCGCGGACATTACCCGTTATCTTCTTATCCTTGGGGGCGATCCGACGGAGATGCCAAAGATTTTGCTGGCTGTGGGCGAAAACCGCGGCGTGCGGGAGGGCGACAGTATCTTAACTGCAACGATGGCAGTTCCACCGGATTACCGTCTGAAATATACGGATTATGTGGTACTCACATTGGAAACTCCCGGGCTTGGCGGCTACTATGCTGAGCGCAGCCGCTATTTCTTCTTTAATGAGCCCCATGAAGAAATCCGCAGTCATTTTGAGGAAGCGTTAAAGCTTCAGGAATATCAGATTTCTGTGTATAAAAACGGAATGACCATGAAGGAGCTGCGGGAGACATTGAATGCTTATAAGGCTTCGGTGGGCGCCGCCCAGACTCATGGAAATACATGGATGGATACGGAAATCCGCGGAATGGGAAATATTACAGTTTGCCGCCCTCTGATCCAGTGTGACTGGGAAATGTTCCCGCTGGCAAAGGGTATGGTTTTTGACTCGATTCATAAGTATGAAAAGGGGCAGCGATGCACCCAGCTACATGAAACTGTCTGGATGGATGATGAAAAGGCTAATATCTTTGGAGAATATCCTCAGATACTGACGGTTTTATAGTAACAGTTCGGCCCCTCTGAACTGTTACGTTTTATAAACGCGGGGATTCAGGGCAGGCTGCCTGCAATGCGACACTTAAAGCGGTCGTATTTACAAGCATAACGATGGAAATGCCGGCTGCGATCATGCGGCCGGCATAATTAGATTCTCTGAACTGTTACTGGGAGATGTTTAACTTATACGGAAGCAAACAGGTCATTAAAGGCCTCGCTCATGGTGGGATGTGTGTAAATGGTGTCACGGAGGTAGGTATAAGGAAGGTGCGCGTCCATGGCAACCTTTATGGTGTTGATCATTTCGTAGGACTCCTCACAGAACAGATGAGCGCCAAGGATTTCGTTTGTGTCGGCATCGATGACTGCTTTTAAAAGGCCGACCGGTTTTTGTAATACCTGAGCTTTGGGAATAGCGGCCGCGGCCAGCTTGGCAATCTTCACATGATAGCCTTTATCCCGCGCTTCTTTTTCTGTCAGACCGGCTCTGGAGAAGGGCGGGTCCAGAAATACGCTGTATGGTACAGCGCCCCGGTTTTGCGTGGTGCGGCTTCCGTCACCCAATATGGCGGATTTTACGATGCGAAAATCGTCCAGGGAGATATAGGTAAACTGAAGTCCTCCCACAACATCGCCCATAGCCCATATATGGGGAACATTTGTCTGAAGGTGTTCGTCGGCAGCGATGGCGCCCCGTTCGGTCAGTTGGATACCGGCCTTTTCCGGATGAAGCCCCTCAATATTTGGCCGCCGGCCGGTGGCAATGAGAATGGCGTCTGCGTTAATTTCCTGCACACCTTCTGGTGTTTCTACTGTAAGGATGGCATGACGTTCGGTATCTTTAACCTGGCTGGTTTTAGCCTGAAGAAGCACATTAACGCCGCGGTCTTTTAGGCTTTGCAGAACTGCTCCGGCAATCTCCTCATCCTCTCTTGGAAGAAATACAGGACCATCCTGGATAACTGTGACCTGGGAGCCGAAATTGGTATACATAGATGCAAATTCCATACCGATGTAGCCGCCTCCGATAATAACCAGATGCTCCGGCAGCATATCCAGATCCAAAAGCGTTTCACTTAAATAGGAAAAACGGCTTTCCTTTAAGCCCGGAATGGGGGGAACAAACGGCCGTGCGCCGGTATTGATAAAAATCTGGTCGGCTTCGATGATCTCCTGGCCATTGTCTGTTTCCACAGAAACGTGATGGTCGTCCTCAAAAGCCGCGGTTCCGGTGAGCACGGTGATATTGGGATGATCTGCCAGCTTGTGGTAGTTTTTGGCGCGCAGCATGGCTGTCAGACGGTTTTTTTCTTCGATAGCTTCGGAATAACGCGTTCGTCGGGCTTCCAGTTGGCCGTCATCGTATACATGGGCCAAAGCAGCACTGTGAACAAGGGATTTGGTGGGGATACAGGCCACATTAATGCATGTACCTCCGTACATTTTATCGGATTTTTCCACCATAATGACATTTCTTCCGGCCGCAGCCAGCGCGCCGGCCAGTGTTTTACCACCCTTGCCAAAACCAATAATAACTGCATCTGTTTTTTTCATAATAAATATTCCTCCAATCGTTTTTTATTTGATGGCTGGCTGCCGGAGGTATTGTCCGAATCTGCCGCTTTGGAGGAAACTGGCGCCTCCTGCGGCCTGAAAATCTGGCAGTCGATCGTGTCAATCGTTATCGTTTCCAAAAATGCTTTGCACTGCTCATCCATCTGGCCGTACAACTGGTCCATAATGCCTGCCATACCGGAAGCGACCTTGCATTCCATATGGGGATCGCCGCTGTGCCAGCCGGTGGTGACAAAGTCCACATCCAGAGCATTGCTGATCATTTTCAGATTTACATTTTGAGGTTCCATTGAAAAAAAGTAACCGCCGTCCACGCGGCCTTCCTTTGTTTCGACCAGGCCGGCCTTTTTCAGCTTTGCCATGACCCGGCGCACACGGGCGGGATGGGTACATATATTTTGAGCCAGAACATCGCTGGATAAAATCTCCTTTTTATGATTTAAGTAGACAAGGCCATGGACGGCCAGTAAAAAGTCGCTGTTCATTCTTTGTTATTCCTCCTGTTGTTCGGTTTCATAGGGCCAGTCCACAATGCCGCCCATATCGTAAATGTTTTTATAACCTAAGGCCACCAGTTTATCGGATGCCTGCTTGCTGCGTACGCCGGTGCGGCAGTAGATGATCAAGGGGGCGTCGGTATCCGGGAGCTGGTCCGGATTTTCGTCACCGATAGTCTGGAGCGGAACGAGAATGGCGTCCGGAACATGGCCGTCGGCATATTCTTCCTCTGTCCTTACATCCACGATCGTAACGCCGCCAGCGTCGATCATCTGCTTTGCCTCATCTGCGGTGATTTTATGGTAAGGCTCGCCTGTATCGGTACGATCCTTTTCGGTGCCTCCGGTGTCGGTAACGGCAGTGGCCGTATCCGTGCTTTTAGTGCTGGCAGCCGTCTCACCGGTGCCGCCGGCGGTGGAGCATGCCGAAAGCAGCAGGACGCAGGCCAATGTAAGAGCGATGAAAACGTGTTTTTTCATAGAAGACCTCCTTTTATCGTTGTCAAAAGGTAATAGGAACTGTTTAAATACTGTTAATAAAACGATTACATATCCGATACTGTTACTATAACAGTTTCAGAAGCTGCTGTCAAGCGGTTGTTGTAAAAAGTTGAATTTTGGATTACTATTGTAACATATCAGTTCAGCTTGTCTGAACTGTTACTTACCATTGGCGGGGGCGCTGTTACAGAAGGGAAGTGACTGTGATGCAGGAAGATATTTTACGCAGCGATGGCGAGGGTGGAGCTTCGGAGAACATCAAGGATGATCTGCTGAAGCTGACGCGTATGGTTTATGAGGATGCGGGGGTGCATGCCATTGTGGATCATATATCGGAGATCTATCAGGCGCCATGTAATATTCTGGATCTGACGTACCGGCATATCGTCCGGTCAAATCAGAAGTGGGGCATGGAGAAAAATGCCTTTTTTATGCGGGAGGCGCAGCAGGGCTATGTGTCCAGTGTGAAAGGGTTGGAGCGGCTGCGCCGTCAGGGAACTTTTAAAAAAGAACAAAGGCCGATACCTTTACATATTCCGGAAATTGATATGAATGCCTGGCTCTATCCGCTGAGTATCAGCGGCGTAGAGATCGCCTACCTGTCGTTGATCCGTATTCCGGGAATATTTCGGGAGGAGCTGTTGGCCTATATGCCGGATATTTGCGGCATTCTTGGACTGGAAATGCAAAAGGACAGCTTTTATAAATATAATAAGGGCGCGGTTTTTTCAAATTACCTTCAAGATCTCCTTCAGGGAAAAATGCATGATCCGGCAAAGCTGGAGCAGCGTTTTAACCAGTTGGGCTATGCGCTCAGGTCCAATAAGTATGTGGTTTATATTGATATCTATGAGAAAGCCCGGTATTTTCACCAGGGTTATATGATGGGCCGTCAGCTCCAGCAGGAGTTTCGTAACAGTATTTTTCTATTGGAGGATGGCGCTATTATCATGCTTGTGACCCGCAATGACAATGAGGTAGTCACTATTGGAGAAACTCAGGAGCTGAGCTGTCATCTGCGTACTGACGGGCTCTATGCAGGTATGAGCAGTGCGTTTTGGGATGTTTCCCAAATGCCGTATTATCTGCGGCAGGCAAAATCTGCCCTTGTTCTGGGCCGTAAATTTGAGCCGGACAGACATCTGTTTATTTACGATGAATACCGGGTGATGGACATGATCCGCCAATGGGATGACTGCGAGGATGTGATGCGTTATTGTTATCCCCCGCTGATGCGTCTTATTGCCTATGACCGGAAAAATAATACGGAGATGACCCGCACCCTTTATTATTATCTTGAAAATATGAAGGATACCGGGCATGTGCTTGAGACTATGCATATTCATAGAAATACATTATTTTACCGGCTTAAAAAGACCCGGGAAATTTTTGGAAGCGATATGACCGATGCCCGGGAAATCATGCAGATTGAGCTGTCTTTTGAAATATTAAAATATATGCAGGTCGTAAAAAATGCCTGAGTGGCCGCAAATTTTTACTGGAGGGATGTGATTGTGCTAAAGCACATATACGTTCCTCTTTTTATTGTTAAAAATTAAACTGGCGAATAAAGCTTTCCAACCGCCTTCGGTTTATAATGATTATAGTTATTGTTCATAGTAACGATGTAACAATTTACAGGAGGAGGACTTTTCATGGGCGATGAAAAAACGATGAAGGCGGGAGCTCCCGCCGAAACGGCCAGTGAAAACGGCGGCGTGGATAACAGTCCGGTCACTGGCAAGGAATATGTGGGGTATGCGGCGGGTATGGCCGGCTATCAGATGCAAAATTCCATTATGAATCAATATCTGTTGATTTTCTGTACCAATGTTCTGGGAATTACGGCACTGGCCGCAGGAACTATGACATTTGCATGTAAGTTTATCGATGCAGTGACCGACTTGTTTTTCGGCACTCTGGGCGACCGTACCCATACCCGCTGGGGTTCTTACAAGCCGTGGTATGTGGTCTGTGCGATCCCGGCCTGTGTGGCGTTTATGTTTCTCTTTACAAAACCGGGATTTATTTCGCCGGGAACTGTGGCTGCATTAATCTGGGCCTACTTTATTTACCTTGTGTTCGGAAGTATATTTACTACTGTTCAGCAGACGGCTTATGGCGCATTTACAACGGTAGTTACCGCCAAAAACAGTGAGCGCAATAAACTGGTTGTTTTCCGGTCGATCGGTATGAATGTTTCCCAGCTTGGCTCGGCTCTTCTGGCTATGCCGTTGATCCTTTTCTTTGGTCACGGGGATTCCACAAGCGCCTCTGGATTTTCCGGAATGGCCATTATTGTAGGGCTGATCAGTATTGCCTGCTATATGCTGTGCGGCCTGTCTGTGAAGGAGCGCGTTCCCCTTAACAAGGGTAAAAAGGTGCCCTTAAAGGACAGTATTAAAGTATTCAAGGGCAATCGTATGATGGTAGGTATCATATTCTTTAATGTATTCCAGATGATGTCCACCGCTTTATGGGCAAGCCTGATGACCTATTACTATATTTATTATAAACACAATCCGAACCTGATCTCTTCGGTACAGCTTGTGGGAACCATATTTGGTATTGGTGCAAGTACCTTTGTGTTACCCCGGCTCATGCGCAGAATGGAGAAGAAAAAAGTCTATCTGCTGTCTGCCATTACATATATTATCGGTTACGGATTTGTGTATTTCCTTGGAGATATGGACTGGGCACTGTATGTATTTATGATCTGCTTTTCCATAGGCCAGACCTTTGCCATGACCAGCTATTATTCCATGATCCCGGATGCTGTGGATTATGGCGAATGGCAAAGCGGTGTGTCCGCGCCGGGTTTTGTTAATACGGTGATCACATTTATTCAAAAAGCTACGACAGGCTTTGGTACATTTATAACCAGCGCCATACTTACAGCCATTGGCTTCCAGCAGGCTCTTGGGATGGACCAGTTGGAATCTACACGACAGGGGATTCGTCTGGCATTTTCTCTGGCGCCGCTGGCCGCGATCATCCTTTCACTTCTGGGCTTTTTGTTTATGCGCATGAAGCCGGAGGAGATGGAGAAGATCCGTGCGGAGCTTAAAGTAAGACGGGCGTCTGCAAAGGGCTGATGACAGAGGCGTATTGGTAACAGTTCGGCCCCTCTGAACTGTTACGTGTATTGTTTAAAATAATATGGCGTGCCACCGCCGGAAGTTGATTTCCAGACGGCTCCGGCTGGCCGCCCCATTTGAATGGAGGTAATGAAAGATGACAGAAGCACAAATCAGAGCAAAAAATCTTGAAACGATTGAGGCATTTTTAAAATGCGCAGGACCGGACCGCGGTGTGACCCGCGCGCCGCTGTTTGCTCCCGGCGGCCGCAAGGAAATGATGCTGGATATGAACGGCAAGGTGGAATTTCAGGACGTACCTTTTGAGGAATGGCTTTCCGGTACTGCGGAAATGTTCCCAAACTGGGGTTTTTACGACAATGTGATCTTTGAGACTAAAGACCCCAATGTATTCCTTGTAAAATCCCATGGTATTGGAGAAATGATCCTTGATGGCGTTTCACATCCATATTCCAACTATTATATTAATGAGTTCCGGATGGAGGATGGTAAAATCAAGCTGTTCCGTGAAACGATTAATAAGTGTGAGGATTATAGCAAAAATTAGGCGAAATTGGTGAGACATGCCGCCCATCCGGGGATAGCGTAACAATTCCCTGGGTGAGCGGTGTATGATTTATAAGAGCTATATGATGATTGAAAATATACGGCTGTTAAGCGTTATATTTTCAGACTTCATAGGGCTCTTTTTGCATGTCTGAGAGTCAACATCCCCGAAGGAGCAATTCTAGTATTTCGTCTTCGGTTTCGGGCAGATCATAATCACCCACGAGCTGACCGGGATAGTGATACAAAATACCGGCCCGTGCATTGTTCTCCAGGGCCTGCATGAGCTTCTCTTCGCCATAGTCTGCAATAAAACGGGCAAAGGTCCGTATACGGAGCTGATTAAGCATCGGGTTATCACATGGAAATTCCGGACATTCCCAGCAGCCCTGGAGGCCGTGATCTTTGCAGCAGTTAAAAGATTGACAGCGCTCCTTATCCGGACAGCCGCCATTTCGGCAGCCTGTGCAGTCTTCCTTTTCATCACACAGGCAGCAGGCCAGTCCGCAAAACGCCAGACCTCTTTCTCTGTGGAAATTTGGGAGCGGACCACTTTCATGTGTATTTTCGGACGGTCGGGGATCGGATTTGGTTTTCTCGATGGGGTTCATAACGTACCACCTTTCTGTATGTGTAATGCAAAATTTACGTTTTCGTGCGGTCTGCGCAGTAAATGCGCAGACATGTCTGAACTGTTACCGTTACTATCATTTTAATCTGGGGAGTTCGTGTGGATTTTTTCCACAATCTGAGAAATGGTTTTCTCATCCTGTTCAAGCATTTCAGCGATGTCTGCAATTGAAATTCCTTTTTCAAGCTTCTTTTTCACCAAGCTTCTTAAAATTTTTTCTTCTCCCCTTTTTTCGTAAGCTTCCTTCAAAATACGGTCATGATTTTCCTGATCAAATGATGATAATACCATAGATTTTACCTCCGCGCGGTGTTTAACCAGAAAATCTTCCAATATATGTTGCTGAATACAACTGTTAATTGCATTATCAACTGCAATGTCTAAGGATAAGTGTTTGTATGTATTTTCGCGTATATAATGTATCAGCGTGGCATACTCCTGTAATTTATGGCATCGATCCATAAGTGCCTGATTATGGCCATAATTAATATTTAACAGCGTAGCCTTACAATTTAGACATGGCTCCTTGCCGTCGACTTTTGGAAATGCATCGATCAATTCCAAAATCTGTTTTTCCGGAGTGTCTTTTGTGCCGTTGTAAAAGATAATATATTGAGGCAACGGAAGTGCCTGGAGAACGCTGCTGTAAATGTCCAAATGATTAAGCTCGATGTACGACTCATAGTTACGGGCAAAGTACAGAAATCCGCGAATGGGCATATTAGGATTGATTGTACTTTGATGTTCGTATAAATTAAGCATCTCACTGAATAAAAAGGACATATCATTTTTATAACTCATGTAAATGGCATCATCCAGTGTGTAGATTGTAAGGTCGTCCACATTGGTATGATTTGTGCCATTAACAGCATTATAAAGATCTAGTAAGTCCGTTTTGCTTTCAAATATTAACCGAAAAAGACAGTCCTTATAATTGCGGTTTATAGTGGGAATTTTCTGATTATTCGTATTTAATTGTTCGATGTCGTTCATGTTCTACCTCCATTATAAATTTATTTTGTAAGGAATGCAATGACTGTGTTGCCGTAATTTTGGGGATTAGAAATTTCGTGAAACGGTTCAGCCTGTATAAACTGTTACAATTACGTATTTGCCGATCATTAATTTTCAGGAGATTTAAAGTCTTTTTTTTCGGGGGTATTTTGATACTGTGAAAGATATCTTCATTGGATACTTCAAAGATGTGAAGTAATGAAATGATATGTATATAAAACTTTGAAACTGTTAAATGCGGCCGGACTGTTACAAAATTTTCTGTTTCGAGTAAATCAATAATAGCACGACAATTTTATAAATTCAAGAAGTTTTCATCGACAGGAATCGACACTTGATTACGACATAAACCACGGGAATTAGAGTATAAAGCAGTTTTAAACATGTTCTGGGAAAAGTGATTTCCAGAAAAAATGTTACATGAGGTGTATTGGATAGAATTTATAGAAAGTAAAAAATATATTGACAAAACCGGAAGCCTATACTAATATACTCTTATTAAAAGACTTTTAATAAGAGACTTTGAAAAAAGAAAGGCGAGATTTATGCAAACGATGAATACAGCCCTGATGCGCACAATGAATGCCCATCAGGTCCGCCGCTGCCTTCTGTCTGTCCAGAGCGCCACAAAAGCCCGGCTGGCGGCGGATACCGGTCTGAGTTCCATGACCGTGGGAACGATCATTGCAAAAATGCTAAAGGCCAGTGAGGTTTATGTGCTGGATGAGGTTCCCTCTAACGGTGGCCGGCCGTCGGTGCGGTATGCCTATAACCGTTTTTATGCGCTGAGTATGATCGTTTATGGGTATCAGAAGAACAGCCGGAATTTTCTTCGTATGAAAATTATGGATATGTTGGGCGGGGAAGTTCTGGTACAGGAGATGTATATGGATAATGTCACCGTGGACGCCCTGGGTTCATTTATTGACCAGGGGCTTGCAAGGGTGGAGCAAGGCGCGGAAAAGCTGCGCATGATCAGTTTTGGCCTGCCCGGCGTGGAGGAGGAAGGCCGCATCATAAGTAACGATTATCCGCGGCTGATCGGCACGGATTTCATTGCCCATTTCCGGCAAAAATACGATGCCGATGTGCGGTTTTTCAATGATATCAACGCGGCGGTGTACGGATATTATGACCGGAACCGGACACTGGCCGGAGGTGCGGATGTAAAGCTTTCACCGGCGGTAGTGGGGATTTATTATCCCAGATTATATTATCCTGGTATGGGTATTGTTATTGACGGACGGATTTATGCCGGACGGCACAATTTTGCCGGAGAGATTGGCAGTCTCCTGAACAATGCGTCGGAGAGGGCCGATTGGCTGACTGTGGATTACGCTGACAAGCAGCAGGTATACAGCTATATTGCCCGTGATCTTTTCTTTATCTGCTGCGTGCTGGCCCCGGAGCGGATCGTTCTGTATGGAGACTTTTTGCAGGAAATGGACGCACTGGGGATACAAAAGGCGGCGGAGGCGCTGCTGGATGGGCGTTTTCATATAACGCTGGAGATTGGGCCGGAATTTGAAGTGGATTTTGACCGCGGCCTTCGGGCTCTGACCGATGATCTGCTCTATCATGCCGTATTTATGGAGGAAGAAGTTTTATGATGACATTGCTGCTGATTATTATTTACATTTCATTTATCAGCCTGGGGCTGCCAGATTCTCTGCTGGGCTCCGCCTGGACGGTTATGCATGGGGATCTGGGGCTGCCGGTGTCCTTTGCCGGCGTAATTTCCATGATTGTTTCCTGCGGAACGGTCGTTTCCAGCTTAATGAGCGTCCGGCTGATTAAACATCTGGGCACGGGCCGGGTGACGGCCATCAGTGTAGGCATGACGGCTGTGGCGCTTCTTGGCTTTGCCATTTCTCACAGCGGCTGGTTTTTGTGCGTCTGCGCCATTCCGCTGGGGCTTGGCGCCGGTTCAGTGGATTCGGCGCTGAATAACTTTGTGGCGCTTCACTATAAAGCTACCCACATGAATTTATTACATAGCTTCTGGGGGATCGGTGCAACCTCCGGACCGATCATTATGTCCTTTTGGCTGGCAAGAGAAAATAACTGGTCCATGGGTTATATGACCATTGGCATTATCCAGTGCGCACTTGTGGTCGTGTTGATTATTTCGCTGCCATTGTGGAAAAAAGTGAAAAGTTCTGTCGCTGGTGTGGATAATGAAGAAGAGACGGTGGCTGTGCCACTGAGAAAGATTTTTTCTATACGTTTTGCAAAACCGGCCTGCCTGGCTTTCTTTGGCTACTGCGCCCTGGAATTAACGGCGGGGCTGTGGTGCGGCACATATGCGGTTCAAAAGTACGGTGTGGCTGTGGAAACGGCGGCGATGTGGACGTCCACCTATTATCTGGGTATAACCCTGGGCCGTTTACTGTGCGGATTTATTGCACTGAAGGTGCGGACCGATTCGCTGATACGGCTGGGGCATGGTATTGCTCTGGCGGGGATCGCTATTTTGTTACTGCCGCTGTCTGTTTACAAGGTTCCGGTGGGGCTCTGTCTCATTGGCATGGGCTGTGCGCCCATATTTCCAAATATGATCCATCGTACGCCCCACGTATTTGGCCCAAAGCTGTCCCAGTCCATGATGGGGGTACAGATGGCCTGCGCTTATGTGGGCAATGTCCTGATGCCGCCGCTGTTTGGCATGATCGCTCAGACTCTGGATGTGGGGCTTTTGCCTCTGTATCTTCTGGTGATCGCTGTTGTGATGATCATTTGCTCCGAGTATGTGACGCGGCGCTATAAGACGGCGTGAGATGTTTTGGGGAAATCATGTAGCGGCCGGACCCCTTTGAGCGGTTATGAAATTATCACGGAAAATATCCTTC
Organism: Lachnospiraceae bacterium; assembly: GCA_902363555.1. Classification (GTDB taxonomy): domain Bacteria; phylum Bacillota; class Clostridia; order Lachnospirales; family Lachnospiraceae; genus Catenibacillus. Next base: position 89,698 of record CABJAM010000009.1, read on the forward strand.
ATGGGATTGTAATTATCCGCATTCCAGGCCATTGTAAGGCTGGGATCGCTGATCAAGTCCACGTCCAGAAAGCGGACGGTTGAGTTTTTGTAAAGACTGTTACGTGTATCCAATATGCATACGCCCACGCCGGCTTCCACCCAGAGCATTTCCTCCTGAAGGGAGGAGGCAAACTTTACTTTGGGCGTGAAGCCGGAGTTTTTACAGGCGGCGAGAATCAGCCGGGAGGACATTTCCGAATCCTCCGGGGAAACCATGAGGATCGTATCCTCCTTAAAATCCGAAAGCCGGACATATTTTTCATTGGCCAGAGGATGATCCTTGTGGACGACCACGTGGTCACGGGTATTTTCGATGATCTCATACTGGATTTTATCCCGGCCCTCCACATCAAAACGGAGGGTAATGATCACATCCAGTTCATTGCTGTAAAGCTTTTCAATCAGAGAATTAAAGCTGTAATTGCGCAGATTAAGCTTGACCTGTGGGTAAAACCGGGAAAAATGGCGCAGTACCCCGGGGAACAAATCACCGACGTAAGCGCCTTCCAGAATACCTATATTCAGTTCGCCGCTGATGCCCTCAAAGCTGCTGGCAGCTTTGGCGATGGCCAGATTATAGTCATTGTAGATTTTTTCAAACTCTTCAAGGAGCACAATAGCTGCCGGAGTCAGCTTTACGGAGCGGCTGTTACGGACAAAAAGCTGCATATTCAGCTCCATTTCTATGGCGGCGATCTGCCGGCTCAGCGCCGGCTGGGTGATAAACAGCTTATCGGCCGCTTTTGTAAAGTTCTGGCATTTCGCCGCCATAATAAAGTATTTCATCTGTGTCATATTCATGGCCCATTCCCCCATCGTAACAGCTTAGAGGGGCCGGATTATTACCCCCATCTGCGCTTTTCTTTAAGAATAGCACAAAAAAAGAGGCCCGTAAACAGGAACGTCGCCGGTCCTGTTCATTGGCCAAATTTACGCTCTGACCCAGCCACTGGGCGTATTGAGTGGCTGGGGGAAGTGATTGAGTATGCGTAACCGTTCAGAGGGGGCGAACGTTTACGAAAATTACCCCTGGGGATGTGTCTGTAAAAAGCTGTGTGCGGCATCGCTCATGGCTTTTACATTTTCCGGCCGGGCATCCGACGGGATGTCACAGCCGGTGGCGATAATGCAGCCCCACGGTCCGATATCCGAAAGAAGCTTGGTCACGTAATCTGAAACCTCTTCGGGCGTACCATAGGTCATAAGCTCACATGGAACATCGCCGAGAATACATACATTAGGGCCGAGAACTTCTCTGGCCTTACGGATATCCGTTTTGGAATCCAGAGCCATAATATAGGTCTTTTCCTCCAGCCGTTTAAATTTGTCCAGGATCAGCGTCCAACTGGAATCCAAATGGAATATGGGCAGTACACCGGTTTCGATGCACAGGTCATAGTAGGCTTTAAAGGAAGGCCATACAAACTCGTCAAAAACAGCCGGTGATATGAGGTCCGGGCCGGTCCGCCAGCCGCCGATCCATACGCCCACTGCATGGGTCGCTGCGATCTGTTCCCGATAAGCCTTCAGGTTGTGCTCCAGCACGATATCAAAAATTTCGTGGATCAGTTCAGGTTCTTCCAATAGATCGTCGGCAAAAAAGTTTTCCAGTGACCGGCCGCCGCAAAAATATTCAAATGGTGTGATCATAAGGAAATCACAGATACATGGAATACCGGCGTCGTAAAATTTTTTGTAGGACCTGGGGTTGGCTTCAAAAAACGGCGATAACTGTTCCCAGTTATTGTTGCATTTTTCAGCAATAAACTTTTTCTGCCAGGCATCCCAGCCCATTTTTTTGATATCCTCGTAGTCCTCGAATTTCATGTTTTCGCATTCTTTAATCTGCCACATTTCATCATCGCCCAGGTCGATTCCGGGCAGTGCCGTTTTGGAGAGCCACTGTGTGCCCAGCAGATAGGGTGAAAAAATCACATTTTGTGTGGCGTCGGCATGGATGCGCAGGTGCTCCGCCAGATTGGCATCACAGGCTTTGTCAAAGTCGTTGATGTAGTCCTTCATAAGTACATGCTGACTTCGGGCAAAATAGGCATTGCCGCAGGGTGCCACAGGTATCCGGTCCACCGGCTCGCAGCGCATGGCCTTTTTAATAAGTTCCAGATTATCTTCGTACTTTCCCATTAAAATACCTCCCAGTTTTTGTGAAAACGTTGTTTATGAGTTAAGTATACGGCGTCTGCCGGGGGTTTTCAAATGAGTTATTCCGGTGGTGTCATGCAGTTTAGTTATTAAGCTATTATTCGTAGGACCGCAAGATTTGCAATGAGAACCGCAAGATTGCACATAAAAAAACTCGCAGATTTTACTATAATAGAAACTGTATTAAGGTGCAGGCCGGTCAACGATTTCTTGAGGAAATTGGGAACAAATTATAATACATATATATGGAATTGAATTTTAACGCGGCTTTGACAGGAGGAGATTTTTATGCGACAATTTATGGACGGGGATTTTTTGCTGACAACGCCCTGTGCAGTGCATTTGTATCACGATTATGCTGAGAAAATGCCGATCGTGGATTACCATTGCCATATCAGCCCGCAGGAGATTGCTGAGAACAGATCCTTTGAGAACATTACACAGATATGGCTGGGGGGCGATCATTATAAATGGCGTCTTATGCGTGCGGCCGGTGTTTCAGAGGAATATATTACCGGGAATGCCGATGACCGGGAGAAGTTTGAAAAGTGGGCGCAGACGCTGGAGCTGGCGGCGGGGAATCCGCTGTATCACTGGAGCCATCTGGAGCTGGCGCGGTATTTTGGCTACGACGGCATTCTAAATCGGCGTACAGCTGGGAAGGTGTGGTCGCTGTGCAATGAGCAGCTACAATCCCGGCGGGCCAGAGATTTTATTGTGGATTCTAACGTGACGCATCTGTGCACAACCGACGATCCGGTGGATGATCTGAGATGGCATGAGCAACTGGCATCGGACGATTCCTTTCAAGTAAAGGTACTGCCTGCTTTCCGGCCGGACCGGGCTTTGGGGATAGAAAAGCCGGATTTTACAGATTATATGGATCAATTGGCGTCGGCTGCCCATATAAAGATTACCGGCTTCTCAGACTGGAAAAGCGCCATAGTATCACGGATGGATCACTTTGCCGCCCGTGGCTGCCTTGTGAGTGACCATGGTCTGGATTTCGTCATGTACCGGCCGGCCAATGAGGCGCAGATCGAAGCTGTTTTCAAGAAGCGGCTGGCAGGGGGCGTGCTGACATCTCAGGAGATTTTACAGTTTAAAACCGCGTGCCTTTTGTTTTTGGGCCGGGAGTATCACCGCCGGAACTGGGTTATGCAGCTCCATTACGGTGTGCGCCGGAACAATAATCAGCGCATGTTTTCTCAGCTTGGCCCGGATACGGGATATGACTGTATCGGCAGCAGCGCACCCATGGATGAGCTGGCGGCTTTTCTGGATGCATTGGCCTGTGATGAACGACTGCCGAAAACCATTGTATATTCGCTGAATCCTTCGGATAACGCGGCCATTGGAACGATTATCGGCTGCTTTCAGGACGGCGGGCAGCGGGGGAAGCTTCAGCATGGGAGCGCCTGGTGGTTTAATGATCACAAGGCCGGCATACAAAGCCAGTTGACTTCGCTGGCAAATCTGGGGCTGCTGGGCACCAGCGTGGGCATGCTGACAGATTCCCGAAGCTTTTTATCTTATACACGACACGAATATTACCGGCGGATCTTATGTGAGCTTCTCGGCGGCTGGGTGGAAAATGGAGAATTTCCCGACGATGAGGAGACGCTTAAAGCTCTGGTGGAAAATATTTCATATAACAACGCAATTAATTATTTTGGCTTTTAGCAGCCGCCGGGCCATAAATTCCGGAGACGGGATTCTATGGCCGTGGCGCTGAAAGAGTGTGTTTGCGGATTGTCTGAATGCATTTTCAAACACGCTGCCAGCAGGAAAGGGGAGTTTTTTTATGTTATATCCAATTTTAACGGATTCCCGCGCGCTCATGGATTTAAGCGGCGACTGGGATTTTAAGGTGGACAATGGCCGGGGCTTTGAGGAAAAATGGTACGAGCGGCCGCTTCAGGGCGGGATGCTGATGCCAGTGCCGGCCTCCTACAACGATATTAAGGAGGATGCGGCTTTAAGAGATCACTACGGCTGGGTATTCTACCAGCGCAGGGTGATGGTTCCCATGTGCTTTAACGGACAGCGGATCGTTCTCCGCATGGATGCAGTGACCCACAAGGCGAAAGTTTACTGGAATGGGAAGCTGATCTGTGAGCATAAGGGCGGTTTTTTACCTTTTGAGGTGGAGCTTACCGGAAATATTGAGGCCGGTGGCAATCTTTTGACGATCGCAGTGGATAACCGTATCGATTATTCCACGCTGCCCGTAGGACGCCGTGGAAAGGGCGGGGCAAAGGATGGATTTTTTGCCGGCATTGAACCGGAGAAAAAGAATCATCCTGGTTTTGATTTCTTTAATTATTGCGGTATTACCCGGCCGGTTAAGCTTTATACAACGCCAGTGACCTATATCCGCGATATCACGCTTGTTCCGGATTATGAGGGGGCCACAGGCTTTATCAATTATACAGTGGATATGGCCGGTGATGACGCAGACATGGCGGAACCACGGGTGGAAGTCTACGATAAAAACGGTGTTCTGGCGGCTTCGGGCAATGGCAGACAGGGCCGGCTTACGATCGAGGATGTACAGCTTTGGATGCCCTTAAAGCCTTATTTATATGAGGTGAAAGTGACCTGCGGCGGGGATGTTTACACGCTTCCCTTTGGTGTGCGCACGGTGAAGGTCGAGGGGAAAAAGTTTTTGATCAACGGTCAGCCGTTTTACTTTAAAGGCTATGGCAAGCACGAGGACACGTTCCCGTCGGGCCGCGGTCTGAACCTGCCCATGAACGCCAAGGATATCAGCCTTATGAAATGGCAGGGAGCCAATAGCTTCAGGACAAGCCACTATCCATATAGTGAGGAAATGATGCGTCTGTGCGATGCGGAGGGTATCGTAGTTATTGACGAGACGCCGGCGGTTGGGCTGAATCTCAAGTTTGGCGGCGGCATATTATTTTCTGCCGACAGTACAAGCGATACCTTCGGGGAAGGCGGTCTTTCCACCTTTGACCACCACATGGATGTTGTCCGCGATCTTATTGACCGGGATAAAAACCATGCCTGCGTAGTTATGTGGAGTATTGCCAATGAGCCGGATTCCGACGGCAGGGGCGCTTACGAATATTTTAAACCACTCTTTGATCTGGCAAGAGAACGCGACCCCCAGTCGCGCCCGTGTACGCTGGTCGTTATGCAGATGCCGGACCCTGCAAAGGATGTATGCCTGCGCCTGGCCGACGTGTACTGCCTGAACCGTTATTATGGCTGGTATGAGCACGGCGATGATCTGGATATGGCCCGCAGGATCGGCGAGCGGGAGCTGGAATTCTGGAACAGTCAGGATAAGCCGTTCATGTTTACGGAGTACGGTGCGGATACGGTCATGGGGCTCCACGACACGGTTCCAATGATGTTTACCGAGGAATTTCAGGTGGAATATTATAAGTTGAATCATGCTATTGTGGATGCCATGGATGGTTTCATCGGCGAGCAGGTCTGGAACTTTGCAGATTTTGCCACAAGCCAGGGTACCGGCCGCGTTCAGGGAAATAAAAAAGGCATCTTCACCCGTGACCGCAAACCGAAGCTGGCGGCCCACTATCTCCGTGACCGCTGGACAAAAATTCCGGATTTTGGGTATAAAGCGTGAACTTTAAGGGCTAACCGCCGTCAGGCTATTGTATTATCGTTGATTATAAGGTAAAATTTAATAGATATCAGGTAGTTATCCGGTATGTCGCTGCGTCGTGGCATGACGGTGTTACGGAATTTTATGGCCGGCTGTTTATCAAAACAGCCGGTTTGTTTTACTTAGAAGCGGGGATATTTTATGAAAAGAAACGAAAATAATACATTACGGCCTGGCCGCCGGGGCTTTGCCCGGATACGTTTAATTCATCTTCTGGTCATTTGGGCGGTCATAACGCTGCTCATTATCGGAATGAAAACCATTGCCACCAATACATCTGATAAGGCATTGAGCTATCAGAAGGAGATGACCGAGCGGGCGCTGCGGTGTGCTGCTCTGGCGGAGCAGATGCAAAAGGGCTCCGATACTCTGACCAATGCGATTTGGCGGTTTGTCGCAATGAATGACCGGATTTATGCGGAAGCCTATCTTCAGGAAATGTCGGTCACAAGGTCCAGAGATTCCGCCATCGAGGCACTGCGGCGGGAGAATCTGTCTGACGAGGAGCTGCTTTTGATGGAGGAGGCCAAAAAGGCTTCAGATGGTCTGATGGATCAGGAGCTTTATGCCATGCGCCTTGTCTATGATACATTGAATGTACAGGAGCTTCCGGAGGCTGTAGCGGCTGTGGAGCTGACGTCACAGGATCAGGCCATGACCAGCGCACAGAAGCGGGATACGGCCAGGGCTTTTGTGTTTGGCGCCGGCTATGCCCAGGCGAAGGCGGTGATTACCAATAAGATCGGGCTGTTTACGGAGCTGCTCAACGAGCATATGGAATCGGATCTGAGCGGGGCCATGGAAGCTACGGATTCAGCCATGCTCATGCAGCAGCTATCGGATATACTGCTGATGGGATGGTGTCTTTTATTTCTTATCATGCTTTACTGGCTGCTCATCCGGCCGATGTACGCCTGTAGTCTGGAGCTTGAGGCTTCGCCGGCCGGCGGGAAAAAGCTTGAGCCAAGGGGAACTTATGAACTGTACAGTCTCATTGGCGCTTTTAATAAAGCCATTGGCCAAATACAGGATAAGAATCAGGAAATAGCGGAAATCCTTATGGTGGACCCGGTGACCGGAGGCTATACGCAGATGCGGCTGGAACTGGAGCTGGCGCAGTTACTCCACGATGCGGTTCCCTTCGCTTTTGTGTCTATGGATATCCGGCGATTTAAGGTGATCAATGATCTTTACGGAAGTGACAGTGGTAATGAGGTGCTCCAGGGCGTTTATAAGGTGATCTCCAAAAAACTGAAAGCCGGGGAATCGGTATCGAGGATCCAGTCGGATATATTCAATGTAGTTTTGCTGGATACGGAAGAGGCTGAGATTGAAAGGCGTATCGGGGAAATGTGGGAGCTGCTGGGCAGTTATCAGGATGATAAGCAGTCCTACTATCTGTCCATGAATTGCGGCGTCTATGTCGCTCAGAAGGGAGAGCGGGATATCATTGCCATCCGCGACCGGGCAAATTCGGCCCGAAAGGTACATAAGGCTCAGTCGGAGCTGTTGTCCGTATGCGTTTTTTACCGTGAGGTGGAGCGCCAGCGGCTGCTGAAGGAACAGGCTATGGAAAATGAGATGCGCAGCGCCCTGGAGCATGAGGAATTTCTTGTGTATTTCCAGCCCAAGGTACGGCTTCTGGATGAGCGCATTGTAGGAGCGGAAGCGCTGGTGCGCTGGAATTCACCCAAATTGGGATGGCTTTCGCCTAATGCAATCATTCCATTGTTTGAAAAGAACGGGTTTATTACAATGCTGGACTATTATGTATTCCGTCAGGTCTGCCGGCAGCTCCGCCGCTGGCTGGACGACGGCCGGTCGGTAGTTCCTGTGTCTGTGAATCTATCCAGAGTACATTTGGCGGAGGATGGTTTTATAAGCAAATTTAAAGCGATACAAAAAGAGTACGCTATCGACGATAAATATCTGGAATTTGAACTGACCGAGGAACTGGCATTTGAGGATCTGGGGCGGCTTCGCAGTACGATTGACAGTCTCCACGCTGCCGGATACCCGTGCTCCATGGATGATTTTGGAAGCGGATATTCCTCGCTCAATGTGCTCAAGGAGCTGCCGCTGGATATCCTTAAGCTGGACCGGGTGTTTTTCTCAGGCGATGAGGATGAGCGGGGGAGCAATGTGATCAGGGCCGTCGTGCGGATGGCCGGAGAACTGGGGATGAAGGTCGTGGCCGAAGGCGTGGAGGATAAAAAAACAGCCAGGTTCCTTCGGAACCTGGGCTGTGATATGGTACAGGGCTACGTTTACTATAAGCCCATGCCCGCAGAAGAATTTGAACAATTATTTCGTTAATTTTTTTATCCACTTATAGCTGCGGAACCGGATAAATGTGGGCAGGCCCTTGAAGATCTGGTCGGACTGGATGACGATGACGACGGCCTCCACCGGCCATTTCCACCAGAAGGCGGCCATGAACGACAGTGGCATAACAATGGCCCATGTGCTGATCATGTTCATTTTCATGGTGAACTTTGTATCGCCGCCGCCCTGGATAATGCCAAAGCTGACCGGCATCTGATAGGACATCCCCACCATGATAAAGCTCATAATAACGATCAGGTTAATGGCCATCGTTGTAGCGCTGTCCGACAGCTTATACATGGACAGCAGCGGCTGGCGCAGCAGGAACAGGGCGATGCCAAGAACAATGCCGATAACCACGTCGATGACGGCCAGCGAACGGGCATCCGATTTAATGCGCTTCATATCGCCCCGGCCGATGGCATTGCCGATCATCACTGCGGAGGTGGAGGACATGGCAACCACGACGACCTTGAGGTACTGATAAAAGGTGGTGGCCACGGAATTGGCTGCGATGGCGTCCGCCGACATATGGCCTAAGATGGCGGTCTGCATGGGCACCGACACGCCCCAGAGCACGGTGGAGAGCATGATCGGAACAGTGACCTGAACATAGTCGTGGCGCAGGCTCTTATTGACTTTAAATAATCCACCTGCAAACAGCTTCAGCTTTTTATCAAACTTTACGATGTAGACGACAACAATTACAAATTCAATGATGCGGGCAATGAAGGTGCCGATGGCGGCGCCCCGCACACCCATTTCCGGAAAACCAAAATGTCCGAAAATCAATGTATAGTTGATGCCCACATTGATGATCAGGGAGATAATGGATATGTAAAAGGATATATTTACCGTTCCCACACTGCGCAGCGCGGCCATTAATATATTGGTGATAATAAAGAGCACAAAGGTCCACTGGATCAGTATAAGATAGCTTTGCCCCTGGGCAATGATTTCCGGGTCATTGGTGAATAATTTTAGCAGCGGCACCGGGATAATAGTGCATATGGCAATGATGACGATACTGCATATCAATCCCAGTTTCAGCGCGATACCGGTAAGATTGCGGATGGGCTCCACACGCTGTTCGCCCCAGTACTGGGATGCCAGAACGACCAGAGCGTTGCCGATAGCCAGTGCGATCTGCTGGACCATGAAAAATATCTGGTTGACCGTGGCGGCGCCGGACAGCGCGTTCTGGTCATAGCTTCCAAGCATCATGTTATCCGCCATGTTCACACTGTACGCCACAAGGTTTTGCAGCGCTACCACGATGAGCATTTTAAAAAGTGTTTTGTAGAAATTGGAATCTTTTGTAAAAAAGTTTTCTTTTGTCCGTTTAAGGGATTTTTCCATATCGTTCGTCTGTCTCCTTTTGATACGCTTAACGTCCGGCGTCTGCCGGGGGCGCGTATAAATCCAACATATTTTAGCATGAATTATATGGAAGTGCAATTGCAAGTTTTGCGGGGTGGCTGGGGGCTGCGCTATGATACGATGGACAGCTTTGGGGGGGCGGCAAAACGAATATTTTGATAGCGCATTTATTGATGATATGTTATAATGTAGGAGATGCCATTATAAAAAGTGGCATGTACATAAAGATAAGATTGGGGGAGATTAGATTATGAAGGAATGCCCAAATTGCGGTATGCAAATCGAAGACGATACCTTGACGGAATGTACAAATTGTGGTGTTCAGTTAAATTCTGTGGACGGGGCGAGCGAAAACACCCAGCCCGAAGGCATGAAACCGGAGGTTTCACCGGGGCCTGATTTTAGTCAGAGTGATTCAGAGGTTCCATTAGAACAACCGTATACCAGCCCTGAGCATGGAAATGACCAGGTTCCTCAAAAAGGTTCTGCTAAAAAATGGTTACTTATTGGGGGTATTTGTGCGGTCATTCTTATTGCTGTGATTATACTGCTGGTAAGTCTGCTTACAGGAGGTAAAGGCAGTAAGAAAGTAAAAGATGCAAGTATAAATAACGCATACATTACATTAGATGGTTCTTCTGTTTTTTGGAAGGATAACGGAGATGTCCTGACGATCAAAGGGGATACGAGTTCTGCGGTCATGACTAAAGATCAGAAACATATTATTGTTCATGAAAAAGATGGTGTTTTAGTTTTGTATGATGCCAAGGGAGAAAATAAAAAAACGCTGGATCAGGACGTTTTCTCCGTAGAGGCAACTGGCGATAAGTTCCTTTTTTATGCTAAAAACGAACAAAAGGAGCCAACCATAGACGATATTATGAGTGCTGCATACAGAGATTATGATGGAACAACAACGCTCACACGTGTCAAGGAAGTGTTTAAGGATAATTATCCAGATGAGACGCTCAAAGATGCAAAAGAGTTCTATAGGATTCTTATTGGGAAAGAGTATGAAGGTGGGGTACCTGACACAGATATATACAGGTATACATATTCCAACGAAAACTTATATAAGATAGAGATGGATGGTTATGCAATTTCCCCAAATAATGAAGCCATTTTATTCTACAAAGGCACAGACATTTTTGCAATGAAAAGCACTGATGAGGAGCCTGTAAAAATATCCGGAATCAGCGGCACTAAAGTCAAACTCCTGACAATATCCGATGATGGTATGTTGATGTCCTGGGAGGAAATTGATAAAGCTGAAAATATAACTATTTATTGTATGGATCAGGGTGAAAAAGAAAAGATTGCCGACTATAAAGCTTCCGGTTATTCTTTCTTGTTGCCAAATCCTTACGATAAAGGTAAATCTATTATGTTTATGGATATGAATTACGATAAAATCTTTATTAAAAATGCCGGTCGGGAAAGTTACTCTGTATCCATCAATGGGTATCCATCACTAGTGAATGTTTTTACAGATAGTAAAATGATGATGTTATCTTGGAATGTGGATACGGAATATATTTACCTGTTATCAGGTGAGGATGGCAAGGAAGATAATTTATACTCTATAGATAAGACTGGGAATCGTGAACGGCTTCAGGAGCATATAAGCAATATCGTATCTATTAAAGATGGTGTCATCTATTATATTGATAATGATGATACATTATTTAAGGCTTCAATTAGCAAAAATGATCTTATAGATATTCAAAAAATCACCTCCGAAGTGGATAGTGCCTATTTATCTGATTCTGGTAAATATTTAATGATTAGGAAAGAGTTGGACGATCGGACTTTTAGTTTATATTATGCCCAAACGGATAAATTAGAAGTGATCAAGGTGGCTGAAGATGTCTCAATTTCGTTTGTTGCTGATGATGATTCCGGTATTGTTTATGTTGGTAACGCTGACCAAATAAAAGGAACCGATACATATTATGGAGATCTGTACTATTTAAATTTTAACGGCAAGGACGAAAAACAAAAAATAGCCAGTGATGTTATTGATTTCCGCCCAAATATTACCACTAAAAATAATATTTTCTACTTTAAATACGACAGTGTCAAAGATGATAATATTCTAACAAGTATGGTGGAATATAAAGACGGAAACAACAAAACGCTCGCTGAGGATGTCATTTATCCGGATTCTTATTAAAATCGATTATATTACTTTTTCTGCCAGCAGGAAGGCCTGCTGGCAGTTTTATGTTGGCAGTAAATAATACCATTAAAGATTGGGCACTTCAAGAGTTCACAAAATATTCACAAAAAATTAGCACTCAAGGATTGACAGTGCTGATAATAAGTGTTATATTACATGTAGAACAAAGGAAGGGGAACGGATAAAAGAATTGATAAAGTAATCCCCCGGAATTGTTTTTAACATAGATGAAAACAGTCCGAAGCCTTTCATCGTCCTGCCAGAAGCGGCAGGATAAGGCAGGAGGCTTCCGGAAGAAATTTAAAGTCGAAATGGAGGAATGACTTATGTTGATGCCTAGTATTTTTGGAGAAAACTTATTTGATGACTGGTTTGATTTCCCAAGTGAAAGAGATTTCTTTGGCGGACGTAATCCTCTGTATGGAAAACATGGAAAGAACCTGATGAAGACCGATGTAAGAGAAACCGATGGTACCTACGAGCTGGATATCGACCTTCCAGGATTTAAGAAAGAGGATATCACCGCAGAATTAAAGGACGGCTATCTGACCATCAGTGCTTCCAAGGGTATAAATAAAGACGAGAAAGACAAGGAAGGCAGATATATCCGTCAGGAAAGATACAGCGGCACATGCAGCCGGAGCTTCTACGTAGGCGAAGGCATTGCACAGGATGAGATCCATGCAAAGTTTGAAGATGGTATCCTGAAACTGTCCGTTCCAAAGAAGGACGCAAAAGCCGTTGAACAAAAGAGCTACATTTCCATCGAAGGCTAACCCTTATTACTTCCCATAAATCTCCGGAGCCGGCGTATAAAAGCGCCGGCTCCTTTTTTGCGCGTAAGCAACGAGCCAAAAAGAGGAGCTTGCTCATCTTTTTGGCGACTGCCGCGACCCCGGCCCTGGCCGGGGTGCACGACTGCCGCGCCCCTGACCCCGGCCCTCGCCGGGGTGCGCGTATACTGCGTGCATAATGTTTGTATTTCCCTGCGAATAAATACAGTGGTGCTTTTTATAATTTTGTGCTAAAATAGATTATCACTAAAATTACGGGGCACAAGCGATACAAACGTTACTATGTCCGTCGGCAATACATCATGGAAATCGACCGCCCGCCGCCGGTGGTGAGAATATAAGGGAGGTAATATTTATGGAGAGCAGATTAAGAGATATCCGTTCCACAAGAAATCCAAAGGCCAGAATCAAGATCATGGAGGGGCATTTTGCCACGACCAATTCCCATGTCAATATTTATATTGATATGTCTACGGTTAAGTGCCGTCATAACAATGCCAGAGAAACCGCAAAAGAGCTGGCCAGCCGCTATGTGAACAACAAGCCCATCGACACCATCATCTGCATGGACGGCACAGAGGTCATCGCCGCATTTATGGCGGAGATCCTTGCAGATAACAGTGCATTGTCCATGAACAGTGGTAAAAATATTTCCGTTATTTCTCCGGAGTTCGGAGCCAATGGGCAGATGATCTTCAGAGATAACAATCAGCGTATGATCAAAGATATGCAGGTGCTTTTGTTGGTTGCCAGCGCCACCACCGGTAAGACGATTTCAAGAGCTGTGGAATGTATCGATTATTACGGCGGCCAGGTGTGCGGCATTTCCGCCATATTCAGTGCTGCCAAGGAAAGTCATGGCCTGGAGATCAATTCCATCTTCAACAGCGCCGATCTGCCTGTGAAGTACGAAACTTATAATATGACCGACTGCCCGTATTGTAAAGCCGGGCACAGAGTTGAGGCTATGGTCAACGGTTACGGTTATTCAAAGATCTGATGAATTTCGGCGATCGCAGGTCCGCCGGAGCCGTTTGATTTTCGGAAGATATCCGAACAGGCCGTCAGGCATGTAATTGTACAATAATTTTTGACGTGAAAGGTATGTGGACAGTGGAGTATATTGTAGTAGATTTTGAATGGAATCAGAGCCCCTACGGCAAAGGCACCGGCAATAAAAGGCTGCCTTTTGAAATCATAGAGATCGGTGCCATAAAGCTTGATGAAAACCGCCAGTATGTGGAATCCTTCAGTGAGATCATACGGCCCAGGGTTTATAAAAAACTGCATCATATGACCCGGGAGCTGACCGGCATCACTCAGGAGGAGTTGGATGGCGGCGAGCAGTTTTCACATGTCCTTGTGGACTTTATGCTGTGGTGCGGCGATGACTTCATGTTCTGTACATGGGGAAATACAGATCTGATCGAATTACAAAGAAATATGAAATATTATCATTTGGATGATCTGCTCCCTGGACCATTGAAGTATTATAATGTACAAAAGCTGTTCCGTATCCTTCACGATCCTATGGAAAGACGTTCCTGCGCGCTGGAAACTGCCGTGGATTATTTCGGCTTTGAAAAAAATGACAGCTTCCATCGTGCCGTCAATGATGCCGAGTACACGGCTAAAATATTTGCAGCCATGGATATGGAAAGACTTCAGCGCCTTTATTCCGTGGACTATTACCAGAATCCTCAGACGAAGGCCGATGAGATCCATCTGGATTATGATAATTATTCCAAATACATCTCCCGAGAGTTTGACACCAAGGAGGAGGCCATGGCCGATAAGGAGGTGCGCACGACCCGCTGTTATGTGTGCGGACGGGCTGCTGTGAAAAAGGTCCACTGGTTTTTAGGGCGCAATAAGTGCTATTATTGTCTGGCTTACTGTAAAACCCATGGCCTGATCCGGGGAAAGATCCGCTTTAAAAAGACGGATGATGACCGGATTTTTGTGGTTAAGACGATCCGTCTCATATCTGAGGAGGAGGCTGCCCTGATCCGGGAAATGAAAAAGGAAGTCGTTGATAAGCGGCGGGAGAAGCGGCATAAGGGTTCGGCCCCTGAGCCTGGGGATGAATAAAGGAGGAGCGGGCTGCAAGTCTGCCTGCGCCTAAACAGTTATGAAATGTTTAAGGAGTTGCCTGTGAAAAAAGCAATGTTTGTGCTGAACCCGGAATCGGGAAATCAGAATTTCTGGAACCAGGTCGAGGATATCATTGGTTGTCTTATACTCAATGAAATTGTCAACCATGTGGATGTGACCTATACGGAGAAGCAATATGATGCGAAAAAAGCGACGGAGTCGTTGAAATACGGGCAGTACGATGTCATCGTAGCTGTGGGCGGCGACGGCACGATCAATGATGTCGTCAATGGAATCATTAAAAGCCGCTGCAAAATCCCGTTGGCGATACTGCCGGTGGGAACATCCAATGCTTTTGCCACAGCGCTGGGCCTGCCTTCGTCCAAGGCGGAGTTTTGCAGCATGCTGCGCAGCTTTAATACAAAGGACATCGATGTGGGAAAGATTAATGGCCAGTATTTCATAAGCACGGCGGCCGGCGGCATGGGGGCAGATATCAGCTACAAAGCTGCCAGCGATACAAAGGCGATCTTTGGGAAGAAGGCTTACTATTTTGAGGCGCTCAAATCATTTCCAAAGCAGATTTTCAAGTCTATTAAGCTCTATTTTGATTCCGAGGAATATACCGCCAAAACCGATACGGTCACGTTTTATATCAGTAATGCCGGAGGGATTGCCGGTAATAAACAGCTTCACGCGGACAGTGGTATGAATGACGGTTTGCTGAATGTGGCTGTATTCCAGAAAATGCCCGTATTTTCTTTTGCGCGGGCTTTTTGGGATTTTCTACGGGGCAGACCGGTGGAGCATCCCAGGGTGCGCTGCTTCCGCACAAAGAAGATACGCATACAAAATCTGGATGCTTCGCCGGTGCCGGTGAATTTTGACGGGGAAATGTTTGGAACACTGCCCATTGAGGTGTCGTGCGTGCCCAAAGCTGTGCGGATCGTGATCCCATAAACGGCTGCCCCGGGGAATGCTGTATGTATTACTATAAAATATAATATACGAGGCGATTTAAAAATGCTTACAATTAAGACAGATACACATACACATACGCTGTGTTCCAATCATGCATACAGTACCATAGAGGAGATTGTACGCAATGGAGCCAGTATGGGAATGGAGGCCGTAGGGATTACGGATCACTTCAGCGGTCTTTTCTATGGAAATACAGATTTCTCCCATTATTCACATATGGGAAACTATAAAGCGCTGCCTAAAGAATGGTATGGGGTGAGGCTTCTATGTGGCGCGGAAGCTGATATTATAGATCTGGATGGACGTCTGTTTGGCCATGATCTGATGCTGCCATTTACATTTCCGGGGCAGGCTCCAAAATCTTACCAGCAGGAGTGTTTAGGCCGCCTGGATTATGTCATTGCCAGTGTACATAATCCGGCTTTTACCATGGAAGCCAGGCTGGCTGAGACGACACAAATGTATTGTAAAGCACTTGAGCATCCAAAGGTACTGATCATAGGACATATCGGGCGGGCCGGTGTGCCTTTTGATATGGACACGGTATTGCTGCAGGCCAAGGCCCTGAACAAAATGATTGAAATTAATGAGAGCACCTTTGAGTATCCGGAGCGGGTAACGGATATCTGTAAACAGGTGGCTGTACGCTGCGCCGAGCTGGATGTTAAGATTGCCGTGGGCAGCGATGCACACAGCTCCTGGTATGTAGGCAGGTTTGATAAAGCAGCGCGGATGCTTGAGGAGATACATTTCCCTGAGGAACTGATCGGCAATCGCGACCGCGCTTCGCTGGAGATGATGATCAACGCTTCCGGTGTGCGAAAAAATAATCTTATACAGTGATAAATTCGTTTTCTTTTCCCAGATAATTACAAAAAAGGAACAGGCCGCACAGGATATCCGGGGAAAATTCCCGGAAGGTTTCAAGATCCCAGCCGCCGGAGATCCCTTTGTGGATCAAGGTATACACAATGCGTCCGCCGGCATCTGAGAGTTGATAATACTGGTTATTTTTCATGTGGAGCATAAGCGTCTCCTGATCCTGATGGATTTCCAGGCGATCGGCCCTGGGCATACGGCACAGCGGCCAGCCGTAAACATTTGGATTATCCTCATCGGAGTATAAAGGCCGCCCGGTCATAATAAGGGTGCCATTGGCATCCAATAGCCTATAGATGCGCTGCAAAAAAGGAGCCGGGGCGTCCTTTGTGTCCAATGCCTCCATAAAAAACATCTGGCCGTCACCGGTGACAATTTCTTTTTTCGGTTCGCAGGAACGGCTTTTAATAATTGCTATTTTTTCCGGCTCGGCTCTGGCGGTTTCGGATTCGTTTTTCCAGACACTGATATCCTTACCCCGGGGCTTTTCTTCCGGAAGCATATAGAGGATTCTGGATTTCATTATGTATTTCAAGTAAATTCCCCCTTTTTTATCCGGCCAGGCCATAGAGGAGCACTCCGGCAGCGCCGGAACCGACCATGACCAGAATGGGATTAAGATGCCATTTCCTTAAAATGAATAGTCCTGCGGCAAATATAAGGACGGAAATCCATTGGATGGCGTCGATGGATGCGGGCAATGATTTTGTACCGAAAAAGGCGAGAAATACGATGGAGAGCCCGGCCGAGGCGATCATGGCGACCACTGCGGGGCGCAGGCCGCCAAGGACGCCCTGGACCATGGACAGTCCACGGTATTTGTAATAGATATAGGCAAGGAACATGACGATGACACAGGATGGGAGGACGCAGCCGATGGTGGCCACAATGGCTCCGGTGAGGCCGGCGACCTGGGTGCCCACAAAGGTGGCCGAATTGATGGCAATGGGGCCGGGCGTCATTTCCGCAATGGTGATTATGTCCGCAAATTGGACCATATCCAGCCACCCATGGATTTCTACTACCTGATGTTCGATCAGGGGCATGGCCGCGTATCCGCCGCCGATGCTGAACATCCCAATCTGGATAAAGCTCCACAATAATTGAAGATAGATCATTGACGTTCTCCTTTCTTCCGGCGCTTTTGCCAGAGCACATCCATGGCGCCGATAAATCCACAGATAAATATGATGAGTATGATATTGATGTTCAAAAAGTAAACGGCGATGAAGGTTGCTCCCATCATAATGATGGGAAGACAGCGGTGCAATTTAACGATATTGCCGCCCAGAGTGAGCACCACGTCGCAGATAACGGCGCCGACGCCGGCCTGCATGCCTTTCATTACCAGATTGACAATATAATTGTCACGGAAGGCTGTGTAAAACATGGAAATGATGGACAGGATGATCAGCGGCGGCAGGACGGTGCCGATCACGGTAATCAGTGCGCCCAGGATGCCGGCGACGCGGTAGCCGATCAGGATGGATGCGTTGACGGCGATGGCTCCCGGTGAGGACTGGGCGATGGCGGTGAGATCCATCATTTCCTGCTCGTCGATCCACTTGAGCTGTTCTACAAATTTCTTACGCATGAGAGGGATGATGACGAAGCCGCCGCCGAAGGTGAAGGCGCTGAGGCCAAAGGTGGCGGTGAAAAGCTTGAGGTATATTTTGGGATGCTTAGGCATGAGGGACCTCCTTTTTTAGAGAAGATTCAGGGAACGATGCAATCCGGCTGTTTTGCATCGTTTTCCAGATTGTGGGCAGTGTTATGGCATTCATAAAAGCTTTTAATGTAATTTAAGTATACGTCTTGAATACTTATAATAAAAATAGTATTATTTTATTGATATTATAATAATTTACTTATATAGTGGGATGGGTGGAACAGAAATGACGATTCGGAATATTGAGATTTTTTTAGCAGTTTGCGATCATGGATGCAATCTTACAAAGGCGGCGAAGTCGCTGTATTTGGCGCAGCCGGCAGTGAGTGCGGCGGTGCGTGAGCTGGAGGAGCATTATGGAATACGGCTTTTTGAGCGGATTTCAAGGCGGCTGTATATAACGGAGGCGGGCCGGCAGTTTTTGGAATATGCCCGGCGGATTTCGGGGCTTTTGGGGGATGTGGAAAATCAGATGCACCACTGGGATGAGCAGGGAATCCTTCGGGTAGGCGCCAGTATTACCATCGGCTCGCAGTTTTTGCCGGATTACGCGGCCGTTTTTACGGCGATGCATCCGGGAATGGACCTGAGAGTGCAGATCGCACCGTCCATCCAGCTTGAACGGATGCTGATGGACAATACGCTGGATTTTGCTCTGATCGAAGGGAGTGTCCATGAACCGAATCTTATTGTGGAGGACTATATGGATGACTCACTGATGATCATCGGGCCGGCAGTGCATTCAGGAGAATCGCCCCGGGTGATGGATCTGGCGGAATTTGCCAATGAACGGTTTTTGCTCAGGGAGAAGGGGAGCGGAACGCGTGAGGAGTTTGATACGATCCTTAATGCGGCCGGGATATTTGTGGAGCCGGTATGGGAAGCCACGAGCACGACAGCTCTGGTCAACGGCGTGATCCATGGGTTTGGGATTACGGTTCTGCCGTGCCGCATGGTCCAGGGCGCCATAGAAAAAGACCTTGTGACGCCGATTCGCGTACAAGGTCTTGAGTTTCGGAGAAAGTTCCGGATCATTTATCATAAGGATAAATATTTATCGCCATCCATGGAAGCGTTTATCAAGCTGTGTAAGAACTTTGAATACGATTACCCTCTTCCGCAGTATAACGGATTGTTCTGATCTCCGATCCATTACTCGTTTTCGGCTGGTGGAGCCTGCGGCCTGGCTTCCGCTATCGCATCAGGCGCGGCTGCATCAGGCGTGGCTACATCAGGAGTGGCTGCATCGGGCCTTTCTGTTGAGGCCGGCTCCGCGGCTGATGCCTTAGCCGCTTCTTTTTCCGCCATGGCCCGGGCCACGGCCTGCTCAGCCTTCTCGTTGATCCGCTGTCTGCGCAGCTTTTTATAGCGCATGAAGCTCCGCTTCCGCTTGATGATCCGTATGAGCCGGTGCAGCAAAAAGGCCAGAAGGATGGCGGCAATGACCAGTGCGATGCCTGCGATGATCAGCGGCTTGTAGTCGCGCATCCGTGAGTATTCGATAAAATCCTTTACAGATTTCTGGCTGATGGCATTGTCCAGTGCTTCCTGAGCTTTGCGGTTGAACATATATTCCGAGTAAATTTCCTGCGCCTGTTTAAAATAGCGATAATACTTGTCCTCCGGCGATAACAGAGGGGTGGGTTGATACCAGTCCAATATGATCGTGGGGATATAGCTGAGCTTTTCCTGGGCTTCATTATATTCCCGGACAAGACGTTCGTAGTTATCGAAGCTGTAATTCAGCGCCATTTCCGTGTCCATATAAATATAGTTTTTTCCGCCGGGGCAGTCTAAGATCACGCAGACAAGGTCCATGTTGTCACGTTTGGCATAGGTGACCAGCGTATTGCGCGCTTCTCCGGTATAACCGGTTTTACCTCCGTAACAGCCTTCATACTTATATTCATTATTCACCATTTTGTGATGGTTGTATAAAGGCACAGGTTCCGGCTCCGGTTCCGTCGTTTCCACAGTGGCGCCGGTGGGCTTGCCGTTTTCATCAGTTTCGCTTTCAGGCTCTTTGATTTTATAATTGATATTTTCAATGGTATAGTAGGCCGTACCGGTGATGGTTCGGAAGGTGTCATTATGAGCGGCTGCGCTGGCAATGATCGCCAGATCCTTGGCCGTGGTATAGTGGTTATCATCGTGGAGACCGCTTGGGTTGGTAAAGCTGGTGCGCCGGCAGCCAAGGGCGATCGCTTTGTCGGTCATATCCTTTGCAAAGGCTTCCATGGAGCCGGAAACATATTCGGCCACCCCATTGGCCGCCTCATTGGCAGAGCGCAGCATAATGCCGTAGAGCGCCTGCTCCATCGTCAGTTGATCCCCGGCTTTTAGTTCCATGTTGGAGCTGTCCCATGTGATACTGTTTACCGCATTTTCAGAAAATGTCACTGTTTCTTCCGGGGCTGTGCGCTCCAGTGCCAGCAGCGAGGTCATTATTTTTGTTGTACTGGCCGGGTAATGCCGGTCCAGCTTGTTCTTATAATATAATATAGCACCGGAATTGACGTCCATGACGACACAGGCGGAGCTGTATAGAAGTATCTCATCGGTGGATACCTTGTCCGTATCTAAAAGTACCGGCACAAGCTCGGTTTCTGTCTCACTTTCCGGCGTTTCGTCGGAGACTTCTGTGGCGTATACGGATGTCTGTGGATCTGCTCCGGATATGCCGGTGAAGCATAGGATAAATGCCAGAATGAGCACTGTAAATCGTTTCATAAGCTTTCCCTCCAAAATCAATAACATTTACATATTATCGGAAAATGTCGGAAAAGTCAATTATTTGGCGGCAGCTTGGGGGAATTGTTCTCAACAAGGTTAATATTTGCGGGGCCGTTATCCCACGAGGTGTTTTGGGGCGCAACCCTCGGGTTTTACGGCACTAAAATTTGTACCAGCGGCTTCGGTCCAGAAGCTTTTCCTGGGATTCGCGGGCGTCTTTTAAGCGTTTTTCTTTATCTTCAAAGTGGGTCGTTTTCTTTTTATCCAGGGACCAGATGAATATCAGGTTAATGGTGTAAATGGCAAATAAAATCCAGGCCATGATGCTGCTGCGAAGCGGTTTCAGGGCAGGGATGATATTGATAGCGACGAGATAGCCGATTTCTATAATAAGCAGCAGATATTGTAAAATTTTAAATTTATTTATTCGCATAGAATCCCCTCCTCCGTGCGTCGGTGTCACACAAGAATGGTGTCACCATGTTTGTACGGTTTGTTAAAGTTTTTTATAAAGTGGCATTTTTCCAATGGAATCGCCTCCCTTTGCGAATATTTTCCTTAATTATAGTATAGTTGCAGACCATGTAAAAAGCAAGGAACAGTTGTGCCATCAGAACGTTAAAAATGGTCAGTTGTGCGGCGCCTCCAGCCATTTTGTCCTTGACGCTGCCAGGGCTTTTGCGTTAATATAGCGTTTAGAAATGTTTTATCGGAAATTACGGAGGTTTAAATAATGCGATTAAGAAATGTCAGGGGCTCCCGGGAAACTATTGCCGGGCATGAGCTTGTTTATCAGGATATTGCGGCCCATAAAGGCTGCTGGAAGGAGATTTTCGGGAATGACCATCCGATTTTTATTGAGGTAGGTATGGGCAAGGGTAAATTTATTCTGGAAATGGCCAGACAGAATCCACAAAATAATTATATTGGTATTGAGAAATACTCCAGCGTTCTTGTGCGTGCCCTGGAAAAGATGGAAAACTTTGAGGGGGATAATCTTATTTTTATCCGGATGGACGCGGAATATATTTGCGATGCCTTTGATAAAGATGAGGTTGCCGGTATTTTTCTGAATTTTTCGGACCCATGGCCAAAAGACCGCCATGCAAAACGCCGCCTTACATCCACACAGTTTTGGGCGCGTTACGACCAGTTCCTCCAAAAGGACGGTCGGGTGGTCTTTAAAACGGATAACCGCACGCTTTTTGACTTTTCTCTGGAGCAGGTGGCCGAGGCCGGATGGATTTTGGAAAACCATACCTTCGACCTGCACCACAGCGAATATGCCCAGGGGAATATTATGACGGAATATGAAGAAAAATTCACCGCTAAAGGAAATCCCATCTGCCGTCTGACAGCCTACCGTGAGTCGTAAATTATGTGGAACCTATGGCCGTTTGCTGAATAATGTAAAACTATAAAGACGAAAAATGTCTGAATCGATGATCGGTTTCGTAACAGTTCGCTCCTTCTGAACTGTTACCCGGTTTAGCATATTTTATGGGGTGATGTTATGGGCCTGACAAAGGATTTGCAGAAGAAGCTCACTCTGGCGGTATACGATCATAAGGATATGACAAAGCGGGCCAATCAGCTACGCAAGTCATTTAAGGAAATTGAAAAGACGCTGGATTCCTGGGGAAAACCCAAGACCGACAAAAAATAACCGGCGGTGGGAGCTCAGTTGTAAGTGTTCATAGGGAAATAAAAACTTTCATATAGAAAAACAAACCGGCGTTAGTGCAGTGCTCGGCGATTGTGTTGTCCTTAAAAGGAACTTAACAATCGTCGACTGCATAACGGCCGGTTTGTTTTTTGCAAAATATAGTGTCTTACGACCAACAGTTCGGCGCCTCTGAACGGTTATCCTCTGGGCCGCCTGCTATTTTTTATGCCATTTTTTTATACGCTCAGAAAAGGGAACCTTGGGCGTCTCCGGTTTATCCGGAAGGGCCTCCAGTGTTGCGGTCACTTCGGGCGGGAGCTGCCGCTTCCGGAGGAAAAATTCCACCAGTGTATTGAGAAGGTAGGCGATAACCGCAGTGATCGGAACACCCAGGAACATACCCACAACGCCGGCGGCGTAACCGCCCACGGTAATGGCAAAAATGATCCAGATCGGCTGAAGACCGGTGGAATCGCCAAGGATCTTGGGGCCCAGGATGCTGCCGTCAAACTGCTGAAGGACGAAGATCATAATAACAAAGATCAATGCCTTCTGGGGGCTGATGATCAGCAGGATAATGCCGCCGGGCACCGCGCCGATGAATGGTCCGAAGTAGGGGATCATGTTGGTAATGCCGACGATAACACTGATAAGCACCGCATAGGGGATTTGTAACAGGCACATCAGCACAAAGCACAGGATGCCGATGATCAGTGAATCGATGGCTTTGCCAATAATATACGCGCTGAATATTTCATTACATTTCTTGATAATATCAATGATCTTGCGCGCCGTCTGCTGTGAGAACAATGCGTAGATCACACGCTTGATCGCCCGGAGCAGATTGGCCTTATCCCACATCAGATAGCAGGAAATAACAAAGGCCAGAACGATGTTGATGATCCAGCTAATGATGGAAAGACCGGCATTATAGATCATCGGAACGACACTGCTCATAATGCCCTGAACATATTCAAACATGTTCGGCAGGTTTTCATTGACAAACTGCTGGATGGCCTCCAGATTCATATTGGGATGTTCCCTTATAAAATCATTGAGACCGTTTTCCACGCCGGTATACATGCTGGGTGCCTGACGGATCAGCTCCAGTATACTGGCTCCGATCTGTGGAATGACAAAGGTCAGCACAAGGGCAATGAAGCCGATAAGTACGATGTAGGCCAGAATCAGGGAGAGCAGCCGGTGAACACTGATCAGCCGTCCGCGAAGCAGCCGGTCCAACACCCGGTCGATCCTGCGTATGAGCGGATTGATGAAATAAGCAATCAAAAACGCAATCAAAAACGGCGTCAGCATGCTGAATACTTCGGATATCCGGGCCCGCGTGGCCTGCCAGTTGTTGGTAAACTTAAAAATTAATAAGCATACGCAAAAGGTGATGATGCCGTAAATACAGATCGTAAAATACTTTCGGTTGGCCTGGAAGCGGCCGCTTTTACGCGCCACTTTGGGGGTGGCGTCAGCCTGCGCTGCGCTTTTAAAATCGGCTGCACCTGGGGCGCCGGCTTCATCGGGCATGTTTGGTGCGCGTCCGGTGTTGTTGGGGTTTGTTTCTGTGTTCATTGGATAACCTCTTTCTATGCGGGGAGAGCCTTGCACTTTTGGACCAGCCGTGCAGCTCCCCATGTTCTTAATATAGATTATACGCACTTTGTGTGGGTGAATACAAGTGCGATTTTCAATAAAGTGAAAAGTTTACGAAAAGTTAATGATTTTAGAATATCCGTAAGAACCATAACGGTTTGGTAAAATATGGTCGATTGCCGTAAAAATAGCTTTTCAAGCCGCTTTAAAGGGCGTATACTGTATAGTAGCACCCTTTTACATAGGGCCGATTATGATGGTGCAAGGAGGAGCATTATGAAAATGAAAAGCTTATTGAAGGTGGCGGGGATCATCGCTGCGGCAGGACTTCTTTTGGCCGGCTGCGGTTCTTCGACGAAGGTGAAGCTGGACCCTGATAATCCGGTGACTGTGACGGTATGGCACTATTATAATGGTATGCAGCAGGCTGCCTTTGACGAACTGGTTGATGAGTTTAATAATACCGTAGGGCATGAGAAGGGCATATTTGTCAATGGCCACAGTCAGGGAAAGGTGGAGGAGCTGGAGGCTACCGTACAGGCGTCGATCAATAAGGAAGTCGGCAGCGAGGATATCCCCAATATTTTTTCATCCTATGCGGACACGGCTTATGCCGTGGAAAAGATGGGGCTGCTGGCCGATCTCTCAGAATATATGAGTAAGGATGAGCTGGATACATACGTGGATTCTTTCGTTGAGGAGGGGCGCATCGGCGTCAATGGCGAGCTGAAAATTTTCCCCACAGCAAAGAGCAGTGAAGTCTTTATGATGAATAAAAATGTCTGGGATGTGTTCAGCCAGGAAGCCGGCGTGAGCATTGACGACCTGAATACGATGGAGGGTCTTGTTGAAGTGGCCCGGAAATATTATGAATGGACCGACGCCAAAACGCCGGATATACCCAATGATGGAAAAGCGTTTTACGGCAGAGATGCCCTGGCAAATCTTTTCATCATCGGCTCCAAGCAGTTGGGTAAGGATATATTTGCCGTGGAAAATGGCAAGGTCACCCTGAATGTGGATAAGGATATAATGAAACGTATATGGGATTGCTATTATGTGCCATTTGTAAATGGATATTTTGGTGCATATGGCCGTTTTCGTTCCGATGACCTGAAGATTGGCCAGATTATAGCATTTACCGGTTCATCCACCTCCTCCATGTATTTTCCTACTGAAGTGGAGATTGGCGATACTAAGGAACCGATCGAGGCCATAACGCTGCCAACGCCGATTTTTGAGGGCGGAGAAAACTATGCGGTCCAGCAGGGCGCAGGGATGGTTGTGACCAAGGGAACAAAGGAGCAGGAGTACGCTTCGATTGAATTTCTTAAATGGTTCACACAAAAAGAAAATAACATGAAGTTTGCATGTACCTCCGGGTATCTGCCTGTTCAAAAGGAGGCCTGCAGCCAGGAAGTTCTGGATGAATTTATTGAAACATCCGGGATGGATATCTCATCGAAAACTTACGATGGACTGCTTACCGGCTTTGATACGATCAATAACGGTCATTTGTATACTAACAAAGCTTTTGATAATGGCACCAGCGCCAGGAAGGTACTGGAGTACAATCTTGCGGATAAGGCTGCGGCGGACCGGGCTGCAGTGGAGGAAAGCCTCGGACAGGGTATGACCCTGGAGGAAGCCGTTGCTCCGTTTATCAGCGATGAAGCCTTTAACCAATGGTTCGATTCATTTAATGCGGCATTGGAAGATGCTGTTGCAGGGAAGTAATTTATGAAGAAAAAAAGGACTATTTTCAAACTGTTTCTAATTCCATTGATGATCATAATGCTGATCCAGGCGCTTTTATCGTTGGGAACGATGATATTCAGCGGCACCACCAGGCTTCTGGATCAGTATCTTGTCAGCATGCTCAATCAGACGGTTGAAAATCGTAAAATTCTTCTTGAAAATAATATGACACAGCTCTGGTCCAATGTTGCCGAGGAGGAGGCTGCGGCCTCAGAAGCGCTGGAGCGGTTGCTGGCAAAGCGGAATATATCCGTATCCGAATTTCTTGCCAGTGAGAATGCTCAAAATGCACTTCTGGAATCCCTTTTGGACCAGTGCCTTTATATGCTGCGCAAAAATTCCGTGACCGGCGCTTTTATTATATTAGCCAACGATCAACTGGAGAATGGGGCCGGGGAATGCAAAGGGATTTATTTCAGGGATTCCGACCCCAGCGTCAATCCCGGCGATTATTCGGATATACTGCTGGAGCGGGGAAGTACGAAATTTTCTACGGCTTTGAATATACCTCTGGATACGACGTGGACGACAAATTTTGAATTTGGCAATGATACCTCTGACGGTTTTTTCTGCGATGTATACAATGCAGCTGTCGAAAGACCGGAGCTGGGCTATAAAAATCTGGGCTGCTGGAGCGCGCCTTTTTATCTGGGTGGCAACGTAAGGAGCAGCGGTTACAGGATGATATCGTATACCATACCGTTGATCACCGAAGACGGTGAGGTCTACGGCGTGCTGGGGATTGAGCTGTCTGAGGCTTACCTCAAGGATTTTCTACCTTTCAGGGAGCTTAATGACACAAGCAGTTATGTGCTGGCTCAGGCCGAACCGGATGGAACGTGGCGGCCGATTTTGGCCACAGGAACGGTCATTGGCGACGCAAAATCTTCGGACCGTATTTCGCTTAGTGAAACGAAATATTCCAATCTTTATGAGCTCAGCGGTTCTATCCGGGATGAAGCATTTGCCACAGTGAAAACGCTGCGGCTGTACAATACCAATACGCCATTTTCCGACCGGGAATGGATATTGGCGGGTGTACAGCGTGAGGGTACTCTGTTTGGCGTGGGCCGGACGATCCTGCGGAATATGACACTGGCGATCGTCGTATCGCTTGTTTTTGGCGTTCTCTGTGTCAGCATTATCGTGCGTTACGTGACGCGCCCCATCCACCGGCTTGTGGAGTGTATCCGGCAAAGTTCCCAGACACGGCTTGCGCCATTTGAAACAAGCAATATACTGGAGGTGGATGAGCTGCACGACGTCATTGAAAATCTGACGGATATGCAAAGAGCCGCCGAGTATGATCTGATGGAGGAAAAGGAGCGTTACCGCATTGCCCTCCAAAGCACGACAGATATGCTGTTTTCCTATGACGTGGCGGCGGATGAAATGACGGTCTATAACGTGGCTTCGGATAAAAAACCGGAGGAGAGCGAACAGGTCCGCCGGCATGTGCTCGATGGTATCGGCGAAACCGGTCTGCTTTATCCGGACGACGCACCCGCTTTTTTTAATGTGCTTAAAAACGAAGCCGCGGAGGATGTGCAGCTTGTTTTTCGTGCGAAACTAAACGATCATAGTGAATTTCAGTGGATGGAGCTCAAGGCACATTCCATTCGCGATCTGAACCATCATCGTGTGAAGGTACTGGGGAGTATCCGCAATATCCATGAGCAGAAGCTGGATGAGCTGGAGCGCCAGCGCCGCATGCGCTACGATCCGGTGACCGGTTTATATGAACACAGCTACGGCCAGTCAATCCTTCGGCCGATCGTGAATCAGAACCGCCCGGGCAGTCTTGTTATGGCGGATATGGATAATTTCCGTGAGCTCAATGAGCGCTATGGCATGGTCTTTGGCGATGCGGTTCTGGAATCGGCGGCCCGGCTGCTGCGTGAGCTGTGTAAGGAACAGATTCCTTCCGGGGAAGCCAGTGATGCTCCGGAATGGGTGGGTGTACGTATGGGCGGTGACGAGCTGCTGCTCTGGCTGGCTGGATTTTCGGCGCAGGAGGCTGCCCGATTTATGGCGCGATATGGTGAGCGGATGGAGAGCCTGTACCCGGGGCTGGAATTTTCTCTGCATTTTTCCTGCGGCATCAGTTACTGCCCGGGCGAATGTGCAGACAGGGATACATCGGACTTATATGCGAAAAAGATACATCATGCCCGTCAGGCTCTGGCAATCGCCAAGACGCGCCAGGGCGCCGGAACAGTTATTTATACCGGCACCCGGGAGCAGCTTGAGGAATGTGATGGCCGGGAGCTTGCTATTAATGAAATCAGCAGCCTGAATATAACGACGCTGAATATTGTCTCCACGGTATTCAACTTTTTTGATAAGAGTACGGATATTTCCAATATCATGCCGGTGCTGCTAGATAAGCTGGGGCATTTTTATCACGCCTCAGATATTAGTATAATTACCGCGGATTATGATTTCGGTACCTTTTACATAAGCAATCAGTGGCATCTGGACGGGAAGCGCCGCGCGAAGAACAGCGTTACGCGGATGGAACATGATAAATTTGAAATGACCATGGAATATATTGGCCGCGGTATCTGCGAGTTTTCAGCGGAAACCGTAAGCTTTGCCCAATTTGTGGTCTTTATGGGGATTTATCCGGATTCCCGTGGCGTGATTATCCCGCTTTATGATAACGGCCAGTGTGTTGGCGCGATAACCTTTGCGATGCCTGCGGATCAGCCATTCTGGACGGAGACAGAACGCCATGATATGGCGGAAGTGACAAAGATCATCGAGACGAACCTGAACCGGGAAAAATATGACCTGGCAAGTCAGGCCAAGAGTGAATTTTTGTCAAGGATGTCCCATGAAATAAGAACGCCTATGAATGCGATCATCGGCATGACAGAAATTGCCCAGCGGGAAAAGACTGATCCGTTGAAAGTGGAGGACTGTCTTATAAAGATTACCCGTTCCTCCCAATACCTGCTCAGTCTGATCAATGATATTTTGGATATGTCCAAGATTGAAAGCGGCAAGATGAAGCTGGATATTATCAATTTCTCGTTGGAAAGCATGGTGGATGCCATACAGAATATGGTTTACCCCCAGGCTAAGCAGAAAAATATAACGTTTACTGTGGATTGCCAGAATGGCGGGGAATGGTTTTGCGGTGATAATCTGCGGATCAGCCAGGTACTTGTCAACCTTCTTGGCAATGCGGTGAAGTTTTCGCCCGAGGGCGGCAGGGTGATGCTCTATATCAGCCAGAAGCCTCAGGATGAAACCCATACAGCACTGTATTTTTCTGTGCGGGATAACGGTATCGGTGTATCCAGGGAGGATGCGGAGCGCATTTTCAATTCCTTTGAACAGGCCGAATCCGGAACGACAAGAAACTACGGCGGCACAGGTCTGGGGCTGGCGATCAGCGACCGCCTTATCCGCATGATGGGCGGAAAGATCGATCTGGACAGTGTGGTGGGTCAGGGAAGTGATTTCCATTTTACACTCGTCCTGGAGAATGGTTATGCTGAAAATAAAACGGACCGCAGCGATGTGACTGTGGACTTTACAGGGCGCCGGGTGCTCCTTGTGGAGGACAATGAGCTTAATACGGAGATCGCCCGGACCCTTCTTGAAATGGAAGGCTTTGTGGTGGAAACCGCGCTCAACGGGCAGGAGGCTGTGGATGATTTTGCGGCCCATGACCCAGGCTACTATGATGTGATTTTGATGGATATTCAGATGCCGGTGATGGATGGCCTTGAGGCGACCAGGCAGATCCGTAAGCTGGAGCGGCCGGATGCCCGGACTGTGCCGATCGTGGCCATGACGGCCAATGCTTTTGACGAGGATATGAAGAAGTCCATCGAGAGCGGAATGAATGGGCATGTGGCTAAGCCGGTGGATATTGAGACGTTGCTGGGGGTTATTGGGAAGATTATTGGGTAGGTGGTGGAACGCGGGGCCTTCGGCCCCCATTTCCGGCCACGACGCCTACCTTGCTGTGTGTTGCTTAGTACGAAAGGAGGCACCGCGGCCGGACGCGGCGGACGAACACGCCCTGTGCGGGGTACCTTTTTGTTTTTACAGAAGAATATTATGGGCCGTCCTTTCATAGGATGTACAAACATGTGGAATGGGTACGGGCTATGATGGCAGCGATTTCGGCATATGTTTTGCCGGTTGTGGTGATTTTGATTGTGGGCTACGGCTTTATTTGCCGGATCAAGGTGTATGATGCTTTTGTGGAGGGCGCCAAGGATGGTCTGAAGATCGTGTCGGATATCCTTCCAACGCTGGCCGGGCTGATGCTGGCTGTGGGAGTGCTCCGGGCGTCCTCGGCCTTTGATATTCTGGGGCGGGTTTTACAGCCTCTGCTTGATAAGCTGCATATGGCGGTGGAGGTGTTTACGCTGATGATCGTAAAGATGTTTTCATCCTCCGCATCCACCGGCCTTTTACTGGATATTTTCAAAAAATACGGCACAGATTCGTACAGCGGGCTTGTGGCTTCGCTGGTGCTGTCCAGTACGGAAACGATCTTTTATACGATGTCGATTTACTTTATGACCGCAAAGGTGACGAAAACCCGATATACCCTGGCCGGGGCGCTGCTGGCAACGGCGGCGGGTACGGGGGCGAGTATGATTTTGGCGCTGCTGATGTGATGGAACCGATGATGGGAAATGGGGTGGAAGTTTTTGAGTTTATTTCGCAGGAACAGAAAAGTTAAAGTGGCCAGTTATCCTTTTGACCGAAAGCTTCATAAACCGGTAGTATATTCCAGTATATGTACCGGGGAGAAGCGGGCCGGATTTGAGTGGATCGCGGACGGCAGGTTTGAGGAAATTATGTGTATCCGCCGGCCGGAGGACATGGAAGCGTTTATGGAGGCCTATGGGCTTACGGCGGCGGAGATCGAGACGAAGTATTAGGCTTTCGTATATAGTGATGATTGGGCCGTCAGGCACAATCATATCCGTTTAAGGAAGGAATAGAATGGTTTTATGTGAAAGCCCCGGATGCCACAATGTATCATTGCGGTGTCCGGGGCTTTTGCTTGGAAATCAATGCGTTAAATTGGGAAGTCTGTTCCTGGTTTGTGGTTAATCGTCAATATCAAAGTTTTCCAGCACATCCGACTTCTTCGGCGGCTTGGAGTCTCCATGGTGTACAAAGCACATAGTGACAAAGGCCAGCGCGGAGAATACGACGGCGTAAGGGAACAGTATCCGGTAGGAGACGTTGCCCAGAAGGAAACCGGAAAATATAGGTGTAAATATCTGCGCCGCCATGGAGAAGGTATAATAAAATCCGGTGTATTTACCCACATCGGAGCCTTTACACATTTCCACAACCATGGGCAGTGAATTGACGCTGATGGCCGCCCAGCCTATACCGATACAGGCAAAACCGATGTTGATGGCCGGATGGAAGGTGGTAAAGAAAAATGCGGCCAGGTAGCAGGCGGTCATAAGGATGATACCGCCGCAAATGGTTTTCTTCCGGCCGATGCGGCTGGATATGAAACCGATGGGGATATAGCTGATGATGGCGGCCACGGTGGCGACCATCAGACAGTTGGCAAAGCCGCCGCCCTGGATGTTCCAGACGGTACGGGCATAGCGGGAAAACGCCGTGGTTACGGCATTGTATGCGGTGAACCACAGGAAGATGGAAACAAGCAGGAAGATCAGGCTCTTCTTTACATCGGGAGCAAGTCCGTCCTTTTTTGCGGCACCGGATGTGGTCTTGCCGGCATCTTTGCTTTTGCCAGTCTCTGCACTCTTGCCGGTCGCTGTGCTTTTTGCGGCCTTTGCACCGCCGGCACTTTTGACCTCGGATTTTTCCTCATCGCCGCTTTCCGCGTCGTACTGCTCCGGAAATTCTTTCAGGATCTGTGCGGCGATTTTGTTTTCACGGATCGTGCTGACCAGAAGTATGACGGCCAGTGCCATAAGCGCAGCTACCGATAAAAACAGCGGGGTATAATTGGGCCGGTCCTCCTTGCCTACGAGCAATGTGATCATCAGTAAAGAATAGATACCGCCAACGGCGCCCATAAGGTTAATCACTGCGTTGGCTTTGCTACGCAACGGCTTGGGTGTGAGGTCAGGCATGAGGGCCACTGCCGGTGACCGGTAAAATGCCATGGCCAGCAGTGTGACGCCAAGCGCGGCTACAAACAGTACAAGACTGTTATTATGGTCGGCAACGGGCAGCAGCATCATAAAAATTACGGCAACGATGGTGCCGCCGATAATAAACGGCGTCCGTTTTCCGAGCTTTGAGTGGCATTTATCGGACAATACGCCGAATAAAGGCAGTAAAAATACGGCCAGTACGTTATCCATGGCCATGATGACACCGATGAGCGTTTCGTTCATGTGGAACGAGTTCTGTAAAATCAGAGGAATAATACTGTCGTACATTTGCCAGAAGGAACTGATGGATAAAAAGGCAAAGCCGATCAAAAATGTGCGTTTATAGTTGAGTTTCATGGGAGTCTCCTTCCGATGTATTTTATTGTTTTACGGGAGAGCTTGCAGACCTTGCGGTCATAGGTGAGCAGGCCGTTGATCTCTTCCTCGATATCCGATAGCTGGGTATATACGGCGGCACACAGACCGTCCTCGATCATTGGCTTGATCTCATGGAGCATCAGGTGCAGCCAGGCCCTTTCAAAGTCATGGAAGGACGTAAAGGCGCGGTAGCCGTATGTGCCTGCGGCAGCGCTGTGTTTACGTATCCTGAAGGTGTAGCCTCCATATTCGGATAGAACAAAGGCCCGCCGGTCGGGAACCATCTTCAGTTTGAAAAAGTAATTATGTACACTTTTGAAATCGCCGCCGTTACGGTCAAACCATCCGCTGGCGTGGTCTACAAGCCGCTGATTGTCCAGGCTGCGGATCAGCTTTTCCACAGTCAGGGCGTCAAACTGGCCCCAGCCTTCATTGAAGGGAACCCAGGTCATAATGGACGGAAATGCCTTGAGCAGGTTTACCGTATGTACACACTCGTCAAGAAATTCCTGACGGCCCAGAGCGCTGCTGCGGCTGGTAAACCAGTAGGACAGCCGCGTCACCGGCCGGAGTAGTAACCGTCGGCACTTGCTTTTTATGGGGCAGGAACAGGAGCCTTCTTTTTTGGGCGGACGGCTGTGCGGCGGGCTTTTAAAGAGGGTAGGCAGGTAAGTCAGGCGCAGCGGGGAGTAGGGGCCGCCGCCATTGACCATATCCTGCCAGACGATCATACCCAGCCGGTCACAATGGAAGTACCAGCGCCGGCATTCGATTTTTGCGTGCTTGCGTATCATATTAAAGCCGAGCTGTTTCATCTTGCGTATGTCATAGATCAGTGCATCGTCGGAGGGCGCAGTGTACAGGCCGTCCGGCCAATAACCCTGATCCAGAACACCATTTAAAAAGGTTGGTTTATGATTTAAGCAAATGCGCGGCAGACCTTTGTCATCCTTTTCCACGGAGAAGCTGCGCATAGCAAAATAGCCAGATACGGTATCCTGACCCAGAGTGATTTCCACCGGATACAGATAGGGTGTCTGAGGCGTCCAGCATTTAAAATCCGGCAGCTCCAGCGTGGCCTTGCGGGAGCCGTAATGCTTTTCAATCAGGATCCGATTGCGTATGGGGCCGTGGTTATCCAGGCCAGTGGGGGCGTCGTGATTTATTTTTCCACAGTAGCGCATCCGGGGGTTGTATATTTTCACATGCATCCATGGCGCTGTGGCTGGCTGATTTTCAGTTACCGACAGCGTTACCCGGCCATGATCAAAGTCGGGGGTGATCTCCAGTGAAGTTATAAAGCGCTCCGGAACCATTTCCATCCATACGGTCTGCCATATGCCGCTTTGTGCTGTGTAATACATGCCGCCGGGGGATAGCTTTTGCTTGCCGCGGCTGTGGTAGGATGTATCCGAAAAATCCTGGACCCTCACGGTCAGCCTCAGATGGTTATCCCCTTCTTTTAAAAATCGGGTAATGTCCACCTCAAAAGGCAGATATCCGCCCACGTGTTTTTGAATAAAGCTGCCGTCAATAAATATGCAGGCGCATTGGTCCACGGCTTCAAAATGGAGCAGACAGCGTTTTCCGGGCTGAAATTCCCGGACGTCGATCATGCGTTCATACCAAAAATACTGATCGGGTAAAAGCTGACGCCCGACGCCGGATAAAGTACTTTCCGGTGAGAATGGCACAAGGATCAGGCCGTCAAACGATTTTGGATAAGTGCTGGCGGCGGTTATGGCGTAACGCCAGTAGCCGTTGAGATTTTCCCAGTGATCACGCACCATTTGCGGGCGCGGATATTCTTCCAGGACATGGTTCGGATCCAGCCCCTCCCCCCAGGCTGTTTCCAGCGGCTGCAGCGGGGTCTTCTTTTTTTTACCCGGCAGCGCCTCAAACATTTCTTTGCAGTTCATGTAATCCCTCCCCTGCTGAATCGTTGTAACTGTTTGGAGTAGGCGGACAGTTACAAATAGATACTCATATTTTACCATAAAATGCGCATTTAGGGGAAAGTTTTTTGTGAATAAGTCTTTTTTATCTATTCTTTTCTTACGAATTTTCGTTTATAATAGGAATTGGCCCGATGGCCAAGCAGGTCGAGGATTTCCTGGGAAATCCTCGACAAGTAATAATGGGAATTGGCCTGATGGCCAAGCAGGTCATCAATTTTCCTTGGAAAATTGGTGACAAGTTATAATAGGAGTTGTGGTGCTGTTTTTGCCTGCCCGGGCATGCGCAGGGCTTTTGCCGCTGCATGGGGGTGTCCGGGGCGGCGTTTATACCGGAGGAATACGTATGAAAAAGATGATAGGTTTAATGGTTATTATGAGTATGCTGCTGTGCGCATGCGCATCTGCGTCAGAGAACGCGGATCTGGCGGCGCGGTTGTATTTGACAACTCCTGTGGAGATGAAGCTGGATGAAGCAAAGGCTACCATTGATGCCGCCGGGTACATTTCCTATAATGTCCGCAATATTGAGGAAATGGGCGAGCTTTTGATGGTGGAAAAACCGCGGGAAATGATTTACATAGCCCTCGGTGAAAGTAAGGATACTTTTGCAGATACAGATGCAATTAAGAATATTAAAAATATGAACCAGAAGGCTATTGGAAGAAATTCGATGGCCGGCTGTTCCACCAATGGTTCTAAATTTGTTATAACGGAAGAATATCCCATAGAGCTGATCGCAAATCATAAGTATACAGCGGCGTCAGAGGAGCATGTGCCGGCCGGAGCGGTTTTGTCAAAGGCCTTTGGGTTTGACGTGGACAGTAATGTAAAGCTGAATAAGGAAATCGAATTTGATGTTTTACCGGACCGGTCTGTGAATATAAGTGTTTATCCGGTGTATGACCGGTATCTATTTGATATTACCAATTCCGTGGACGGCAAAGCGTCCGGTGGCGCCGGGGAACTATATAAGGCG
This sequence comes from Lachnospiraceae bacterium, assembly GCA_902363555.1. GTDB lineage: Bacteria > Bacillota > Clostridia > Lachnospirales > Lachnospiraceae > Catenibacillus. The sequence goes on from CABJAM010000009.1 coordinate 125,051, forward strand.
GTTGGATTTTGTGTGGTTATAAGTGATAGTAACTGATGCCAGTGCAGCATTGCATTAATTTCACATCAATGAGCACTGGCGCGTGCTTTAAAACATGTTCTGTTATAGCATCGAATACGTTTCACGGTAATGCTGTACCAGAATATTACGGGGAGTTTGAGGGAAAAGATGAAGTGTGATCATTGTGGAAATGAAAATCGGAACGACAGCGATTTTTGCGTCTATTGCGGCGCCAGATTAACGCGTGAAAACAAACATAATAATAAACATAAAAATAAAAGGCATAGAAGAAGCGTCTGGGCAATACGTGTGCTGGTTGTGGCCGTTATCCTTCTGTGCGGTATTGCTGTGGGTGTTTCTATTGGAAAAGGCGTGTCCAAAAAGAAGGACAAAGACGAGACTTTATATGGCCGCCGTGTCCGTTGGGAAATAGGCAGCCGCCGGCTTCCATTTTCAAAAAGTAATGTGCCTCTGGCGTATAATTCATTTGACCAGGGCCAGAGAAACCTCTGGTCACCGGAATGGGTCAGTGTTACCGGGGATGATCTTTGCTATGCCGGCGGACGTATTTTTTCTTACAGCAGTACTAAAATAGAGGTTTATGACGAGGATTTAAAACTTATACGTCAGCTAAGTGATTATGATATTATGCAGGCCTATACCAATGGCAGCAAGGTGTATATGATTATATTGGGTTTGGGAGATGGGGATTATAACAATCATTTTGCCTGCTGGGATGTGGACCGGGATGAATTTGTATTTATCCAGATGATCCAGATGTGGCCCAGCATGCCTATGGTAAGTCTGGCAGGTGCAAACAGGGAAGGTGTTTTTTATTACACGGCAGATCACGGAGGCACCAGCGCCAACTGGTTTATGTACAGCTTCGATACGGAAAGGGTACTGGATCTGGGCATATTTGAGGGGGCATTGGACTATGTGGGAGACAGCTTTTATCTGGCGAAGGTCGTTCCATTTGATGTGGATTGGATACCTTACGCGGCGGGAACGCTGTACTATGTCCAGTCCGACCGGCAGACTCGTATGAAGATATCCAACAGCGCCACGGTCAGCCGGGTGTATGAGCATATGGTCTATTATCTGGAGGATAGCGGAAACGGCGGCGTTTTTAAGTGCTATAATATAGATACCCAGGAATCCCGGGTGCTCAGTGATCCGGTAAAGCTATCCTGGCAAAGTGATTTTATGCTTCTGCGCGGCGGGCTGGGGGCTGTATTTAGCAATAATCCCAGCTATGATGAGGATATTGGCCGTAAGGTGGACTTTTATAATTTTAAAGACGGCTCTGTGAATGAAACTTATACAGAGGAGCCCTTCTGGTACTATGGCGGTTATAATGGCTATGTCAGCGATAAAACGCGGCAGAACATTTATCGATACAAGCCCTTTGAACCGGGCCTTTCGCTGTATTATAGCGCGCCGCAGGGATGGGCTGTGCGCGGGCTGCTGGAAGTGGGCAAGTCCGATGTTTATGTGAAGCTGATCAATACGGCGGATTATACGGAGCAGAGGCTGGTTAAGGCTGGGGAGGCGTTCTGATATGTAACCGTCCGCTTCCTTTGAACTATGATTATATTTTTATAAAAATGCCAAAAGGATATTGACCTTTTGGCATTTTTAATATATGATAGTAATGTAATTAGTTTAATCGTTAAACTATATGAGAGGAAGTGTTTTTATGGGGAATCCAATGGTGGTCAAGCCCATTACTGATGAAGCCTTTAAAAAATATGGAAGAGTTATCGAAGGCCTGGATGTTTCCGGTCTTTTGGAAAAAATGAAAGAGACGCCCCTGACAGAGGACGTCGTTTATGTCGCTTCGGAGCCGCTGCTTGAAGGCTGCCCGGAAAGTAAGACTGTGGAGCGCAGTCTGTTTGGCGGTATGCCAGTGCAGATCGGTTATTGCAACGGCCATAATAAAAAGCTCAATGCTGTGGAGTATCACCGCAATTCCGAAATCAATATTCCTGCCACAGACGCTGTATTTATGCTGGGGATGCAGCAGGATGTAGCGGAGGACTTTACTTATGACACCGGAAAGATGGAGGCATTTTACGCCCCGGCCGGTTCGGTTGTGGAGTTTTATGGCACTACACTCCACTATGCCCCCTGCGATGGCAAGGACGGCGGTTTTAAAGTAATTGTCGTACTGCCCAAAGGAACTAACACAGATATTGAAAAAGCCGACGGCGTTATTGCTGAGGACCGGCTGTTATTTGCAAGAAATAAGTGGCTCATTGCCCACGAGGAATCCGGACTTGAAGCTGACGGCGCATTTATCGGATTAAAAGGCGAAAACCTGACGATTGCCTGAGATATGGGGTACCGCAGGTTAAAAAATATGTTATACTAATTAATAGCTTGGAAGTCGTAAATTACTAAGAACAAATTAAAGTGAATTATAAAACCCAGGAGGAGAAAAATTATGAAGAATATGCCAGAGATCAAGGTTGGTATTGTTGCAGTCAGCCGTGACTGCTTCCCGATGACATTGTCCGAGAGCCGCAGAAAAGCGGTCGTGGCAGCGTATAAGGAAAAATACGGCGATATCTACGAATGTCCGGTAGTTGTGGAAAGTGAAGTACATATGCAGAAGGCTTTGGCCGATGTCAATGCCAATGACTGCGACGCCCTTGTTGTTTATCTTGGAAACTTCGGCCCGGAATCCAGTGAGACGCTTCTTGCAAAGTATTTTAACGGCCCTGTAATGTTCGTGGCTGCTGCGGAAGAGACCGGCAAGGACCTGGTGGGCGGCCGCGGCGATGCCTACTGTGGTATGTTAAATGCCAGCTATAATTTAAAGCTGCGCAATGTGCGCGCTTATATCCCGGAATATCCTGTGGGAACTGCGGATGAGGTTGCGGACATGATCTGCGAATTCTTACCGATCGCCCGCGCTATTGTCGGCCTGAATAATTTGAAAATCATCAGCTTCGGCCCCCGTCCTCAGGACTTTTTGGCATGCAACGCTCCGATCAAGCAGCTTTACAACCTGGGTGTTGAAATCGAGGAAAACTCCGAGCTTGACCTTTTTGAAGCATTTAATAAGCATGCCGGCGACGAGCGTATTCCAGCAGTTGTAAAGAGCATGGAGGAAGAGCTGGGCGAAGGCAATAAGAAGCCGGAAATCCTTTCCAAGCTGGCTCAGTATGAAGTGACGCTCCTTGACTGGGTGGAGGCTCATAAGGGCTCCAGAAAATTTGTTGCTATCGCCGGAAAATGCTGGCCGGCGTTCCAGACACAGTTCGGCTTCGTGCCCTGCTATGTGAACAGCCGTCTGACCGCCATGGGCATCCCGGTATCCTGTGAAGTGGATATTTACGGCGCTCTCAGCGAATTTATCGGCACAGTGATCTCTCAGGATGCTGTGACGCTGCTGGATATCAATAATACTGTTCCGGCAGATATTTACGAGGAGGATATCAAGGGCAAATACAGCTATACACAAAAGGATACCTTCATGGGCTTCCATTGCGGGAATACACCGGCCTGCAAGCTGTCCTTCTGCAATATGAAATATCAGATGATCATGGCCAGAACACTGCCTGAGGAAGTAACTCAGGGTACGCTTGAGGGCGATATCCTTCCTGGCGATATCACATTCTTCCGTCTGCAGAGCACTGCTGATGCCAAGCTGCGTGCTTATGTGGCACAGGGTGAGGTGCTTCCGGTGGCTACGCGTTCCTTCGGAGGTATTGGTATTTTCGCAATTCCTGAAATGGGCAGATTTTACCGTCATGTGCTTGTGGAGAAAAACTATCCGCATCACGGCGCAGTAGCCTTTGGCCATTTTGGAAAGACATTGTACGAGGTATTCAAGTATGTGGGTGTTGACGCTGAGGAGATCAATTTCAATCAGCCCAAGGGCATGCTTTATAAAACCGAAAATCCATTTGCATAATGGTACAGTTCAGAGTGGTCGGACTGTTACGCAAAATGGACTTTTGACGGCGCGCACGGCGGGTGGTTTGCGTCCGGCTGCGTGTGTGGTATAGATATTAAAATTTACAGGCGGTATCACGATGTGGTATCGCCTGTTCAGGCTTTTTAACAGTTCGGTTTTTTGAATTTCTATTAAATTTTATAAGGAGGAGAACATATGCTTTATATTGGTGTTGATTTGGGAACCTCGGCAGTAAAGCTGCTTTTAATGGACGGTTCCGGAAAAATAGAAAAAATCGTATCCCGCGAATACCCTCTGGATTTTCCGCATCCGGGCTGGTCCGAGCAGCAGCCCCAGGATTGGTGGAGCGCTGTTGTGGACGGTATTAAGGAGCTGACGGATGCCTGTGATAAAACCCAGGTGGCCGGGATTAGCTTTGGCGGGCAGATGCACGGGCTTGTAATTCTGGATAAGGAGGATCAGGTCATCCGTCCGGCGATCTTATGGAATGATGGCCGCACCACCGAGGAGGTGGAATATCTCAATAACGTTATCGGCAAGGACAAGCTGTCGCAGTATACGGCTAACATCGCCTTTGCCGGGTTTACGGCGCCCAAGCTTTTATGGGTGGAAAAGAACGAACCGGAAAATTTTGCCCGTATTGAAAAAATTATGCTGCCAAAGGACTATATTGCCTATAAATTAACGGGCGTGCATTGCACGGATGTGTCGGATGCCTCAGGTATGCTGCTTTTGGATGTGAAGAATCGGAAGTGGTCCAGGGAGATGATGGAAATCTGCCATATCCGGGAGGAGCAGTTGGCGAATATTTTTGAGAGCTATGAGGTGGTCGGTACTTTAAAACCGGAGGTGGCAAAGGAGCTTGGCCTGTCGGAACAGTGCCGGGTAGCAGCCGGTGCCGGTGACAATGCGGCCGCTGCCGTAGGTACAGGTACGGTCGGTGACGGGATGTGCAACATCTCTCTGGGAACAAGCGGAACGATTTTTATTTCCAGCAGAAATTTTGGTGTGGACGACAATAATGCGCTGCATGCCTTCGGCCATGCGGATGGCTACTATCATCTTATGGGCTGTATGCTCAGCGCAGCTTCCTGTAATAAATGGTGGATGGATGATATTATTGGCACAAAGGATTATGCGGCGGAGCAGCAGGCCATCGGGCAGCTTGGAGAAAATCATGTATTTTTCCTGCCCTATCTCATGGGTGAGCGCTCTCCACATAATGATCCCAACGCCAGAGGTACGTTTATCGGCCTGACGATGGATAACAGCCGCGCCGATATGACTCAGGCTGTCCTGGAGGGTGTGGCCTTTGCCATTCGGGATTCCTTTGAGGTGGCGAAGTCGCTTGGTATTCATATCGAACGGACGAAAATCTGCGGCGGCGGCGCCAGAAGTCCGCTGTGGTGTAAAATAATGGCGAATGTACTTGGGATTAAGGTCGATCTTCTGGCATCGGAGGAAGGTCCGGCGATGGGCGGCGCCATGCTGGCGGCTGTGGCCTGCGGTGAATACGGGAATGTGGAGGCTGCGGCCAGAGCCATTGTGAAGGTGGTCGATACCATCGAACCGGAGCCGGAGCTGGTGGAGAAATATGAAAAGAAATACCGCCAGTTTGCGCAGATTTATCCGGCGGTAAAAAATGTATTTAAGGTGATTGCAGAATAGAATTTTCAGTTCAAAGGTTAAGGTCGGTACTTATCAACGTTTTATGGTGTTGATGCGTATCGACCTTTATTGGAGCTGGGCGTGCATCCTTAGGATGCGTCAGCTTTGCGGATACCAACAAGTGTATACAGCTTTTCCACGTCTTTTTCTAATTTATCTACTTTATCTAATCGTTTGTCCTGGGCATCGACTCTGTCCAGGAGGATTGACATCATTTCATCATTGGCTTTGATTACGGCGATGCTTCGTTTTACGTCCTGTAAATCCTCTTTTAATGCATCTGTCCGCTGGAGCATAATCTCATGTGTTCTGGAAACTTCACTTAAAACTAAATTTTCGGATTGAGCAATTCGCTGGTCCATGGTAGCGAGTAAAGTTGCCTCGGATTGAGCAATTCGCTGGTCCATAGTAGCGAGTAAAGTTGCCTCAGTCTGGGCGAGCCGCTGGTCCATGGTAGCGAGTAAAGAAGCTTCGGTCTGGGCGAGCCTCTGATCCAACATTCCTGATATAGCGCTCAATAATTCTTCGTTTTTCATGTATTCACCTCCCCGGTATATAGGTTTATAGATTCTAGGTGTACTTTAAGAATAACATATTAAAGGTCAGATTGCCACTATAAATCGGGTATGTATTTTCTTTTTGAAATCTCGTTATATATTTTGGGGCTTTCTGATGGATATTCTGAGGGTATAAGGAATATAAAAAAAACAACGCTGATTTCATTAAAAAGAAAAATTAAGAAGTAAAGCGAACGGACCTTAGAAAATGCTATTTAGTACACGCCTTTATTTTACATTATCTGAGGAAAAATGGCAATTGTTTTTCATCGACCAGAAGCTACATAGAAGCTACATGAAGCTGCGTGTTTCGACATTAGATGACAATGTGGTCCATAAGTGATGACAGTCCGGACACTATGAGCTCAAGTTACCGTAATGTGTTTTTAGCCGGCTAGCAGCATTAAGTTTTAGTCGACTTACGGCATGAGGTTTTAGTCAGCTTGCAGCTTTGGTTTTTTAGCCAGCTTGCGACATTCGCCGCTTTACTTTCCTAAGACTTTTTAATATAATAGACATTATCGCACAGAGTACGCGCGGGGCGTGCTTTGGGTGGCGGAGCTTATTTTTAGTTGGGAGAGAGGAGAACGTTACATTGAATACGCGTGTTAAAGATATGACATCAGGTACGCCCTGGAAGCAGCTTCTGACCTTTGCGCTGCCGCTGATGCTGGGCAATGTATTCCAGCAGCTATACACGGTGATGGACTCGGTGGTCGTGGGCCAGGGCATCGGTGTGTCGGCGCTGGCGGCCATTGGCGCGGCGGACTGGTTTAACTGGATGGTCATCGGTATGGCCACAGGTTTTACCCAGGGATTTTCGATTTTAATGGCACAGCAGTTTGGCGCCAGGGATTTTACAAATCTGCGAAAGACGGTGGCGTCCTCTTACATACTCAGCCTGCTGATCGCGGTGTTTTTTACGATTGTGATGCAGATTGCAGTGTCGCCGGTGCTGCGATTTCTGAATACGCCGGACCACATTATGGGGGATTCCCTTGGATATCTGCGGGTATCCTTCGGCGGCCTGATCGTGGTCATGGCCTACAATATGTTTGCGTCGGTGCTGCGGGCGCTGGGGGATAGCAAAACGCCGCTGATCGCTATGGTGATTGCTGCGGTGATCAATATTGCACTGGATATTTTCTTTGTTATGGGCCTGCATCTGGGTGTGGCCAGCGCAGCGGCGGCGACGGTGATCGCACAGGTTTTCTCAGCGGTGTACTGCTTTATGGCGATACGGAAATTAAGTGCGCTGAAGCTTGCGCGCTCCGACTGGAAGCTGGAACACCACCGCGCATCGCGGCTGATGTATCTGGGAACGCCCATGGCTTTTCAGAACGTGATCATTGCCATCGGCGGTATGGTGATCCAGTCCGTGGTGAATAAGTTCGGCCTTCTGTTTGTGGCCGGATTTACGGCGACCAATAAGCTTTACGGCCTGCTGGAGGTGGCGGCGACGTCCTTTGCCTTTTCCATGACCACCTATACCGGGCAGAATCTGGGGGCAAAGAAAATTGGACGTATTTCCCAGGGGATGCGCTCGGCGATCGTTATGTCCTTTATTACTTCGGAACTGATCGCTTTGGTAATGATTTTTTTCGGCAAATTCATTTTGCGGCTGTTTATTTCGGGAACGCCGGAGGAAGTGGAAACGGTACTGGGGATTTCTTATCAGTATTTGTTTATTATGAGTGTACTGCTCTTTATTTTATATATTCTGCATGTTACGCGCGCCGCCATACAGGGAATGGGCGATACGGTCATCCCCATGGCCTCCGGGATTACGGAAATGGTCATGCGTGTGTGCGTGGTTTTGATACTGCCACAGTTTTTCGGACAGATCAGTGTGTATTTTGCGGAGGTCGCCGCGTGGATCGGAGCCGATGTGCTGCTGGTGACCGCGTATTTGATTAAAATGAAGCGGTTGAAATATGAAGATGCCAGTCAGTAGAAACAATATAAGGGAATGAAGTGTATGAAAGTTAAGAAACCAAATATTACTGTTAATAGCGAAAGTATTACCGATCTTCTTCCGGTGCTTACGACGGCCATCGATGAGGAGTGCGATATAAAGGAGCAGGAGATTAAAAATGTCCGTCTGCACCAGGTGGATTTTGCCAGAGTAGGCTTTAACAGTGTGATTTTTGATAACTGTAAAATGACGGAATGTGACTTTTCCCGCTGCGCCTTTATCGATGTCCAGTTTAAAAACTGCGATTTTTCCAACAGCCGGTTTGACGAGGCCTATTTTAAATATTGTGAGTTTGTCTCTGTCAAGTGGATGGGCTGCCGTTTTCCGGAATCGCGGCTGATGCATGTGACTGCCGCCCAGTGTAATTTCCAGTATGTCAATTTTGACCACAGCGTTTTTAATTATATTCAGGCAAAGGAATGTGATTTTGGGCGGAGTACGCTTTCGGCGTGTACATTTAAGGAATTTAGTGTAAAGGACAGCCGTTTTGTGGATACGAATCTGTTTCAGACCCGGCTGCGGGGCATGGATTTTACCCAGTGTGAGCTGGCCGGGATCACCGTATCTGACACAAATACAGAGCTGGAGGGTGCGATCGTCACTTCGTGGCAGGCGGTGGAGCTGGCCCGTCTGCTAAAGGTGGTCATAAAGGAGTAGTGTGTCAGGGCCAAGTCGTGTGTCAGAAACAAGTCATGTGCCAGGGTCAAGTGCAGAAGTTAAGAATCGAGGCTTGCGAATTAATAAAATGATGAAATTATCGGATAAAACAGACCGCTTTTTCTTCCTTGCAGGTGTGGTGCTGCTGCTTTCTGAACTATGGAAGCAGCTAACGCTGACCTTTGTGGTCGGCGGCGGACATTACGATTGGGAATACTTTCCCTTTCAGCTTTGCAGCATGCCCATGTATATCTGCCTGCTCATAGGGATCGTCAAAAGCGCACAGGTAAAAACCGCATTATATACATTTCTCATGGACTTCGGTCTGCTGGGCGGGATTGCTGCGTTTTTTGACACCAGCGGGATGCATTATTCGCTGACGGCGCTGACCGTCCATTCTTTCTTATGGCATTTCTGTCTTATAGCCATCGGCATTGCCGCTGGTTTTTCTAAAAAAGGGTCCACCCCGGTGAAGGGTTTTTTAAGCGGCGCGTCCGTTTATGGCGCTGGCTGTGTATTTGCTGCGGCGCTGAATGTGGCGGCACATCCGCTGGGGTATATCAATATGTTTTATATCAGTCCATATTATCCTATGAGTCAGGTCGTCTTTGACCATATCGCCGCAGTGCTTGGAAATAATTGCGGGATTTTTATTTATATTGGCTGCTGTGTGCTTGGCGGCGGTGTCATGCATGGCTTTTGGTGCATGAAATATTTGCATGAGCAGAGGATTCTTTAAATTAAAAGGATATAGTAATTATTACACAATAATGATATAATTCCTTTTATGGAGAAAACTTTTTAAAGTATTTCAAAAGAGAAAATATAAATAGAGGTGCAGCACTATGAGTGTTCGTAATTCCATGTATCGTATGGTTTTCACTCTGATTGTGTTTCCGTTTCTTCTGTTCAGCCTGCTGATCATATATATTTATTCGGGAAGACTGGAAAAGATCATTACCGAGAGCCTTCGTGTCGTGGCGAACTCCCAGGTGGCGGAAATGACGAATTTCTGTGAACAGCAAAAAGATTATCTGGCCCTGATCGGCACGATGGATATATCCGTGGCCGCCATGCGCGGTAACCTGAGCGAGGATATGCATCAGTACTTGGACGATATGTTGTATTCTCAGGTAAGGGCGATGGACTATATGAAGTCGATCGCGATTATTAATAAGGATTATCGCGTTGTGGCCTGCAGCGAGGAGCATGACATTTTTGCCGGCGATGGGATACAAAATGTTATTGACAGTATGGCGGATCAGTCGTTTTATATTACCGACGTGCTTGAGGATAAGGATAAAAATAAAACACTTATTGCCATTTCCCGGATCGAGGAGGGCGGTGAACTGCTGGGTTACGGCCTGGCGGAGCTGAATCTGGATTTTTATAAGGAGATCCGGGAAGAGGCCGAACTCTGGAATGAATCCACTTTCTATCTGCTGGATGGAAAGCAGCAGATCATCAGCGCGGGAACATCCGCGGAGAATCGGGAGACATTTGTCACTTCGGCCAATGAGCGGAGCGATTATTTAAAAAAATTCAACGCGATCGATTACGAAAAAGATCCGCAGGGCAGCTTTATGTATAAGGTGGGCGGTAAAAACTATATCACGTATTATTCGGATGTAAAATATACAGACTGGCGGGTTATGCTTTCTGTGAAGATGAGCAACTATGAGGCTCAGAAAACAGTTTACTTTGTACTTGCTTTCTTTATGATATTGCTGTGCGCAGTACTGGCGGTGTGGATCGGCGGGTTTGCATCCCGGCGGATCGTGCAGCCAATCAAGCATATATCTGATACGCTCAGAGCGATCCAGAAAAAACAGGACTATTCCCTGAGAGTGGCGGTGGAGCGCAGGGATGAGCTTGGAAGTCTGTCCGGCGAGGTCAATGAGCTCATTGACTTTATTGAGACGGAGAATCTTTATAAAACCCAGCAGCAGCGGCTATTGCAGGAAAAGGCCGGGAAGGATGCGCTGACGAAGGTACTGAACAAGGAGCGGATACTTCAGGCCCTGCAGGATACAATAGAAAGCTGCAGCGCGGATAAGGGAACGATGGCGGTCCTGTTTACAGATATTGATAACTTCAAGGCGTTTAATGATAACTACGGTCACAGTGTGGGCGATCAGGTATTATTGTTCGTCGCCTCGATCCTGGGGCAGGAAACTGGAGGAACGGTTGGCCGGATGGGCGGTGACGAATTTTTGGTCATCGTGGATCAGCCGGAGCGTGTCCGGGAGCTGGATCAATGTCTTAAAAAACTTCAGGAGATAGCGGGAAGTCGGTTTATAGCCCGGGGAACAGGAACACATTTACCCATATCGTGCTGTATCGGAGCAGTACAGGTCGATTTTGGGCAGAGCGGCCTGGCAGTACCCACGCCGGAGCAGCTTATCGATATGGCGGATACTGCCATGTATCAGATAAAAAATAACGGCAAGGGCGGACACGTGATAAAGACCTATGACCCAATGTCCGAATTGAAAGTGTAAATAAATATAAAGCCGAAACGTAAGCGTTGGATTGAGAGAAAGTAACGATCCGCTGCGTTTCGGCTTTTTGTTATACATTGGCTTTATGTTTTATTCCGCATCAGGATTCTGACTGCGGAAATTCCGGATATGCATATATACTGTATTTTTTGAAATATTCAGTTGCTCGGCGACCTGTATGACCGCATCTTTCAGATTAAAAATGCCCCGCTGGAAAAGCTGATAGATAATTTCTTTGTTTTTATTGCTGGAGGAAATGGCGGCGTCATTGTAAACCACTTCCCGTATTTCTGCAAGGGATGAAAGGATCAGGTCGTCAATGTTATCTGAAAATGTTTCTGCCGGTGTCTGCGCGTTAAAGGCGGCCTCCTGCGGCGGCATGAAATTCTGGAGGATGGTGGCAAACGGCGCTTCCATATGGAAGTTCATACATAAAAGGCCGATGATGCGCCCGTGCTCGCCGGTAATGGGGATCGTGCAGGAGCGCAGGAAAGCGCCCGATTTATTTTTATTATAATAGGGAGATACTGTGCGCACCGGGTCCTTTTCCAGCTCGTGAAGCATTTTCAGGGCCAGATCTGTGATCGGGGAGCCCTCCTTTCTTCCGGTATATTCACCATTGATGATCTTGATCACCGAGTGGTCCAGACTTTCAAGGCTGTGCAGCACCAGCTCATAGCCATCGCCAAGATATGCGCCCAGACCGTCCAGCATGAGCGCGTAAGAATTTAAAATCTGTCTGTCTGTCGCCGTTAATTCAATAAAAGGAGTATCCATAGTATCACCTGTACCTTTCTATAATTCCCGTATAAATGTTTCATCAATATGTACGTATAAGCCTGGGCAATGCTGTGCGATTGCCAAAACGGATGAATATCTGACTGAAATATAGTTCATTGTTTTGTTTGATTTTATTATAATCGACACTGAAAAAAATAGCAACAATAACCTGAAAAAAATTTCATTAAATATACGATATAAATAAACAAAATACTATTGACTAAAATATATTTTATTGATATAATGCAAATATCAAGAGAAAAACGTAAAGGAGGTGTAAGAAATGCTGAAGCAAATTTATACGGAAAATGCTCCGGCGGCCATCGGACCATATGCACAGGCGATGTTGTTCAATGAACTTTTGTTCACTTCTGGACAGATTCCTGTAAATCCGGAAACCGGGGAGGTTGAGCGGCGCGAAATCTCGGTTCAGGCGGAACGGGTTATGAAAAATGTCGGAGCGGTTCTTGAGGCGGCCGGAGCTTCATTTGATTCCGTCATCAAAACTACATGCTTTTTGAGTGATATGAATGATTTTGCTGCATTCAACGAAGTTTATGGAAAATATTTTACCGGCAGACCGGCCCGTTCCTGCGTGGCTGTTAAGGCTCTGCCAAAGGATGTGCTCTGTGAAGTAGAAGTTATTGCGGTGGTAGAAAAGTAAAACGAAAGACTGCGCGAGGCGCAAAAGGGGGATATTTAAAAATGGGTGCTAAAAAAGAAAAAGTAAGAGAAAAAAAGAAACCAAGTTTTTTCCTGGCGGTACTTCCGATTCTGGCAATGATTTTGCTGCTGGGCGTTGGCTACGCGGTGATGGGGTTAAGCCCTGAGGTACTGATGCTCGTATCGGCTGCTGTGGCCGCAGTTATTGCGGTGTATCTGGGCTATACCTGGAATGACATTATGAATTCCATTGTTGGAAAGCTTTCTAAAACGATGCCTGCAATATTCATCCTGATTATTGTCGGCTTCCTGATCGGTTCCTGGATGATCGGTGGAACGATCCCGATGATGGTTTACTATGGACTGAAAATTATCAGCCCGCAGTTTATTGCCGTGACCGCATTTATTGTCACCGCAGTCGTTTCCCTGTGTACCGGAACCTCCTGGGGCTCCGCAGGAACCATCGGCGTGGCTCTGATGGGCGTAGCTGCCGGTATGGGCGCTCCGCTGCCGCTGGTGGCCGGTGCCGTCGTTTCCGGCGCATACTTTGGTGATAAGATGTCACCGCTGTCTGATACGACAAACCTGGCGCCCATTGCAGCCGGCGCCAAGCTGTATGACCATATCGGACATATGTTTTATACGACGATCCCCGGCTGTATTATCTGTCTGATCGTTTATACGATCGCCGGCTTTACTGTGGCCGGTGGCGACGCGGTAGCCACACCGGAGAAGGTAGAGACGATTTTGACAACCTTAAATACAGTATTCAGCTTTAATCCGCTGGTGATCCTGCCTCCGATCATTGTGCTTTTTGGTTCCATTCGCAAGCTGCCTACGATCCCTGTAATGCTGATCTCCAGTGTTGTGGCTTTCTTTAATGCCGTTGTATTTCAGGATTTCTCGTTACAGCAGTGCTTTAATGCAGCAATCAGCGGCTTCAATCTGGACATGGTGACCAGAGCCGGATTTGATGCAGCGACCCTGATCCCGGATATCCCAAGACTGCTGGAACGCGGCGGTATGCTCTCCATGCTGAACACCGTGCTGATTGCCTTTTGTGCTTACGGTTTTGCCGGAACACTGGCAGTGACCGGATCTTTGGATATCGTACTGAACAAGCTGATGAAGTCGGTAAAGAGCACAGGCGGACTTATTGTTTCCACCATCGTTTCCTGTATTACTGCTGTATTTGTAACGAGCAACGGACAGCTTTCCATCCTTGTTCCGGGTGAAATGTTTGCCAAGACTTATATTAAAAAAGGCCTTCAGCCGAAAAACCTTTCCAGAACACTTGAGGATTCCGCAACAGTTGTGGAGCCTATCGTACCCTGGACCGCAGCCGGCGTTTATATGGCAACAACACTGGGCGTTTCCACATTGGCATATCTGCCATGGGCTATTTTGTGCTACACAGGTGTGATCTTTGCAACCATCTGGGGCTTCACCGGCTTTGGTATTGCCAAGATCAAACCGGGCGATGAATACTACGATGAATATCTGGCGCTTCAAAAGGAAGACGAGGCAGCCTGACGCCGCAGGGCAGGTCTTTGAGGAGGAATTTTAATGGGAATGGAATTTGATTTTGATACGATGATCAACCGCAGAAATACCAATTGCGGGAAATGGGATACTATGGATAAAAAGTATGGCTGTGAAGACATGCTCCATCTGGGCGTGGCCGACATGGATTTTAAGGCGCCGGACCCGATTCTGGACGGACTTCGCGACATACTGGACATGGGCGTTTTAGGCTATACGGATTTGAGCGACCGGTTTTTTGAAAGTATACAGCGCTGGTATAAAAAGCAGTATCAGATCGATGTACCAAGAGAGTGGATCGTCTTCTGCCCGCGCATCAATGTGGCGTCCAGTATTTGTGTGGACACTTACACCGACAAGGGCGACGGCGTGATTATGAATACGCCGGCCTATGGGCCGCTGCGCAGTGCCATTGAAAAAAATGACAGGAGCTTTCTGGCCAGCCCGCTCAAGCGCGATGGCGATCGCTACGTGCTGGATTTTGAACATATGGAGAGTCTGGTGGATGTACGGACAAAAATGCTCATTATGTGCAATCCTCATAATCCTACCGGACGCTGCTGGACGAAGGAGGAGCTGACGCAGGCCGCCGAATTTTGCCGCAGGCATGATCTGATTTTATTCAGTGATGAAATCCACGGCGATCTGGTGGCTGAGGGTGTGACACATTATTCCACCCTGAATATTACGGACGATATTAATGAGCGGCTGATTTTAGCGACCTCTCCGGCAAAAACATTTAATATCCCGGGCGTTATTGTGTCTTATATGATCATTCCCAACGAAGACCTGAGAAAGCAGATGGCCAAAACCATCGACCGTATAGGCATGCATAACCCGACGATCTTTGCGGTGACCGCTGTGGAGAAGGCGTACACGGAGTGTGACGACTGGTATGTGGCGGTAAAGAAATATATTGACGCCAACGAGGCTTTTACAAGAGCTTATTTTGCGGAGCATTTCCCGGCGTTTCATATTCTTCCCCGGGAAGGCACCTACCTGCTGTGGATCGATTATTCGGCATTGGGGATGTCGGAGGAGGCGCTGGAGCAGTGGTTTCTCCGGGAGGCCAATGTGTCCGTTTACATGGGCAGCGTATTTGGCGAAGCCGGCGTCGGTTATATGCGGCTGAATCTGGCGTCACCGCGGGCGATGCTGGAAGCGGCGTATGAGCGGATGCGCAAGGCATGGCGGTTTTAATGCAATTTATCCTTCCATTGGCCCGGAGAGCTGCTTTCGATATTCATTGGGCGAAATACCATATTCCTTTTTGAAATACCGGAAGAAGGAGGAATAGCTGTTAAAGCCGTAATCCGCGGCGATCTTATCCATGGAATCATTGCCGATCAGCGCGTTTTTGCAGGCCTCCAGCCGCCGTTTAATGATATACTGGTGGATAGAGATGCCCATGGTTTCCGTAAATGTATGGGAAATATAATATTTATTGAGAAAGAATGCATCGGCGAGCATATCCAGCGTAATATTTTCACGGATATGCGCGTCGATGTATGTACATATCTTACTTTTAAAGGACAACGTCACCGGAACCTGCTGGTGATCCGTTTCATAAACGCAGCGGCTCAAGGTGAGCATGATGGACGACATCACAAGCAATATCTGCTCACCGCTGCCGAACCGGTTTTCCTGGCGCTCCCGGATGATCTGAAGCAGCTTGTTTTGCAGATCATTAAAGATCACATTTTCAATTCGCAGCACCGGATGGCGGAGCTTTTCACGGCTGTGGACAAATATATAATCCAGAGCCTCGGTTTTAGAGAAATACTTCTTATAATAATCTTTATGTATCCAAAGCACAAACCGGCGGTAGGGTACACCGGCATCAATAAAGGACGGACAGTGCGGCACGCCCGGCGGGATCACAAGCACACTGCCCGGACGGATGCGGTGGGCATTGCCATCAACGGTTATTTCCAGATTTCCTTCCAGAAAAAAGTAAAATTCATAAAAATTATGGGTATGCGTACTCACGCCCTTGCTTGGGTAATCCTTGTAGTAGTAAAGCTCAAAGGAATTTTCGAGCATGTATTGGCGGTACATAAATGTGGTGCTGTCCGGAGATTTCATGGGGGCCTCCTCTGATAAAACATACTGTTCCTTTAATCATACAATAAATCGATCCGGATGCCAAGGGCTTCCCTTTTTTAATTTATTTATTTGAATGGCCAAGGTTGTTCACACCCACGCCACTCACTACGCTGAGTGGCTGGGAACGGAGCGTAAATTCGGCCAATGAGCCGGCCCCTCGCCGCAGGCGACTTCAAATGGGTCGGCGAAGTTACTGTTTACTGGCCTGCCAGTGAACAGTAACTAGCCAAGTTGAATAAATTATGATAAAATCAACGATATATAGATTTTACGACAGGAAGCCCGAAAGCGGCGCTTCGCTAAATACATAAATGGATAAATACAAGGGGGAAATCGTTATGCCGCCAGTAAACCTGCTGATAAAGCCAGCCTCCGGGCTGTGCAATATGAAATGTGACTATTGCTTTTATTGTGACGAAACCGAAAAAAGAGAACAGGCCTCCTATGGCCTGATGAACGAAAAGACACTGAAAAATGTCATCCGAAAAGCTGTTTTATACGCCGAGGGCTCATGTACGATCGCATTCCAGGGGGGAGAACCCACGCTGTGCGGGCTGCCCTATTTTGAGAAGGTTATCGAATACGTCAACCACTATAATCGGAACAATGTCCGAATCGACTACGCCCTTCAGACCAATGGCTTTGGTATTACAGAGGAATGGTGCCAGTTTTTTGTGCGCAATCATTTCCTCGTGGGCTTATCCATTGACGGACTGAAATCCATCCACGACCAGTACCGTCACAGCAAAAGCGGCGAGGGCAGTTTTGACCGGATCATGGAGACGGTACGGTTATTTGACAAGTATAAGGTGGAATATAATATACTTACGGTGGTGCACCGCCAGGTGGCCGAGAATATACGGACGATCTACAAGGATTACCGCAGCCGGGGATGGGATTATATGCAGTTTATCACCTGTCTGGACCCGCTGGGGGAGGAACGGGGGAAAATGGAATATTCACTGCTTCCCAAAACCTATGGGAAATTTCTGATCGACCTGTTTGATCTGTGGTATGAGGACTGGAAGGCCGGACATCAGCCCTATATCCGTCAGTTTGATAACTATGTGGGCATTATTGTGGGATACTACCCGGAATCGTGTGAGCAGCGGGGAATCTGCGGTATACAGAATGTCATCGAGGCGGACGGCGGCGTTTATCCGTGTGATTTCTATGTCCTGGATCCGTTTTGTCTGGGCAATCTCAATACGAACAGTATGGCCCAGATCCAGGATAAACGCCGTGAGATCGGTTTTATCGAGCGCTCCAAAACCCATTCGCCGGAATGTCTGGCCTGTAAGTGGCACAGCCTTTGCCGGGGCGGCTGCTACCGGAGCCGGGAGGGAGAAAAGGATAATTATTTCTGTCCGGGATATAAGATGTTTTTTGAGGCCTGCTATGACCGGATGAAGGAAATTGCAGATAAGTATATAAAGGAACAGTTAAGATAGGGGTGCGTCTTATGAATGAGCGGATGTTATGCAAACAAACCATGCCAAGTGTGACGGAGATGACGGCATATTGTGGAGATTGTGGAGCTCTGTTTACCCGGCTGAATGCGTGGCTGTCTGAAACTTTTGACACCGAGCAGGAAATAAAATTTCCTTATGGAAATCACTATGGCTGGTGCATTGCTCATAAAAAGAAGAAAAAATTAGTATGCAATATTTTTCCAGAAGATCGTTCATTTACTGTAATGATAAGATTATCGGATGCCCAATACGATCGTGTCTTTGATCATGCGCAGGCATATATGCAAAATTATATTGATAATAAATATCCATGTGGCGATGGCGGATGGATCCATTATCGCATTACATGTGAAGAACAATTAGAAGATATTAAAAAATTACTGGATGTTAAATGTGCCTCTTAGATAAAGATCAGAAAGTGCTGCTCCTCCAATTCTTGTATTTATGGCGCGGATGCGTTATATTATAAGCAGCGATAATAACGCGGTTGGGGGAGTAACATTAATGAAACGTATCCATTCTGTGAAGTATAAAATTGTTGGAATACTCATGGGCGCCCTGGTGCCCATGGCTGTTTTTATTCTGTGCTACAATATCTATATGCTGAACTTTGTCAATGACAAAGTGGCCCAGTCCGGCACCGCCACCCTGAATCTTTATTGCCGTCAATTTCAGATGCTGCTTGAACAGATTGAAAAGGAAATGACGGATACTCTTGTGAATGATAATAACTTTAAATCGCTGGCCTATATGACAAAGCCCGATGCCACCGAGGCCCATTTTCTCACCTACGAGCTGTGCCAGAAATATAAAAGCCGGATCGGCCGGACCGACACGATTTCGGCCTGTATGATTTACAGTGGGAAAAATGATCTGCTGCGCAGCAGCTACGGAACCGCTGTTTCCGGAGCGGTGCTCAAGGAGTCTCTGGAGCGTTATTTTAAAGAGCTTCTGGCGGAAGGAAAATCCGTGGTGAAAAATTCATGGACGCATTATATTCTGGATGGGCAGGCATTTCTTTACCGTGTTGCCGGTTATCAGGACACCTATGAAATTTGTCTCATAAGTCTTAAGGATACCCCGCTGCTCCAGGATATGAAATCAAGTACGACTGAAAAAATTGTGTTTTTTGGTGGTCCGGCGGCATTGACGGAAATGGAATTTGTAGACAAGAGTCAAATCGTGCTGGAAAACCGGGAGCAGGAATACTTTTCCGGAAAGAACAATAAATATCTTGTCATTCCCGGGGCGCTGTCGGGAACAGATATTTCCATGGCCTATATTATGGAGTATAACGGCGTGGTCAACCAGTTGAACCGGACTCAGACGATTTTGATGATCCTGTCCATTATTACTTTGTGTGTCCTGCCGGTCGCTTATTTTTCCATGAAGCGGTTATTCTTTCGTCCGATGGACCGTCTGGAGGAAACGATGGAGGCCATCCGGGCAGGCAATATGGATGCGCCGCAGCAGGTGGATTATACAGATAAAGAGTTTATCCAGGTCAATGATACTTTTACCGGCATGCTGGAGCAGATCAGGGAGCTGCGCATTGAGAAATACGAAAAGGAGCTGGAGGCAAAGAATGTGGCGCTGCGCTACTACCAGAAGCAGATCCGCCCTCATTTCTTCCTCAACTGCCTGAAAAGCCTTTACGGTCTGGCCCAGAAACGGGATTTTTCAGCCATTCAGGACAATATAATAATACTTTCCGACCACCTCAGATACATGCTGCGCAATAATCATATGGCGGTAGACCTGTCCGAGGAGCTGGCCTATGTGGAAAATTATATCCGGCTCCAGCAGATGAATGCCAAGTATCCGCCGGAATGCGACATACATAATGCGCTCGGTTCCGACAGCTTTAAAATACCACCGATCTCGATTTTATCGTTTGTGGAAAATTCGGTAAAATATTTTAAGGGCAATGGCAGTGGTCTGAAAATTAAAATAAATATATGCCGTCTTTACGACGGTACGGAAGCGCTGGTGAACATATCTGTCTATGATAATGGTGCAGGATTTTCGCAGGAGGAGCTGCAATGGCTGAATTATCTGGAGGATGCGCCATATTTTGACGAGCATATCGGAATCTATAATGTGATCCAGCGGTTTAAGCTGTATTTTGGCGGGGAAAATGCTGTGTTTGCCTTTTCCAATGATTATGGTGCCAAGGTAGATATTTTTATACGGGAGGATGAAGGGGTTGAACGATAAACAGATGCGGCTTCTTATTGTCGATGATCAGACCAGTGTGGTGCAGGGCCTGTTATGCGGAATCGACTGGAGCGCTCTTGGTATAACACATGTATTTGAGGCGTACAATGCGTTTGAAGCCAGGGAAATACTTATGAAGGAGACTGTGGATATCCTGCTGTGTGATATCGAGATGCCCGCTCAAAGCGGACTGGAGCTGCTGCACTGGGTAAGAGCGGTCAATATAGAGCTGGAGTGCATTTTTCTCACGGCCCATGCGGACTTTGAGTATGCCAGGCAGGCGCTGGCGATGCAGAGTTTTGATTATATTGTCCAGCCGGCGCCCTATCCGGCCATTGAAGCTGCGGTGGTCCGCGCTTCGCAGAAGGTCCTCAAAAGACGTGAGGAGGCTTCAGTATTTGAATATGGACGTGTGATATCTGAAAATGATTACCGGCTGGCCGGTCAGATTTTCAACGATTTTCTGGAAAAAAATATTGATGAAAAGCAGTATGACAGCTACGCATCCCTGGGGGATGTGCCGGAACGGCAGCAGACCGGATGCCTTGCCGCCTTTCAGATATTATCCTGGGAAAAGGATGTGGCTTCATTTAATCAGACCTTTCTTGAAGGCATATTGGAAAATGTCATCGGGGAAATGTTTGCGCCTTATGCGCAGAAGATCGTCCTGTACGGTCTTTCAAGAGACCGGTTTCTGTTTGCAGCCTATGGCCGTGAAGCGTATGTTATGGATGACGGCGCGGTCCGGCGCCAGCTTTTTAAAACCTTAGAAAAGTTTGAGGAGGTTCTTAAACTCACGGCTGCCTTTTATTATAAAGCCTCTGAGAGTGTTTCTGAAATGCCGGAGCTTAGGCAGGCGCTTGTGCGGGCTATGGATAAAAATGTTATTCTCAAAGAAGGCGTATTTTGTATAGATGACTTAGGCGCGCCGCCGGAAGGCGCCGATGTGGGCGCCGGTTTTGGCCGGTGGTCAGCCATGCTCTCCGGCAAAATGGTGGACGCTGCTCATAAGGATATGATCGACTACCTTGATTTTTATACGAATAGTGGAAAGCTGGACGATAAGTTTCTGTGGAAATTTTATTCGGAATTTAATCGTATGTTTTATGCCGCCGCCGATGACGCTTCGATCCATCTCTACGATATATTTTCCGGAGCCGATGATGCACGGACTTACAGTGAGGCCTACACATCCGTCACCCATATGAAGCAGTACATTGACCGGGTTCTGGACTATCTGAAAAATAACCAGGCCTCGGGGATGGAGCAGGAGAATCATATCGAGCTTGTGAAGCGTTATATCCATGAAAATCTGGACAGGGATATTCACAGAGAAGATATTGCCCGGCATGTCCATTTAAATGAAGACTATCTGTCACGTATATTTAAAAGAAAGATGGGAACATCCCTGAAGGAATATATTGTTACCGAAAAAATATCAGTGGCCCAGCAGATGATACGCACCACGGCGCTGCCGATCAGCTTTATTGCCCTGAAAATCGGTTACAGCAATTATTCACATTTCTCAAAGACATACAAAAAGGTGACCGGGATATCTCCGACAGAGGAACGCAAGGAAGATATGAGGGAAAATAATTAAAAGTCAGAAAGAGAATAGGAAAGGTCGGATTTTGCCAAGCGGGATTTACCTGCTTGGCTTCTTTTGTCTGAAAAAGTCAGAAAATGACATGGTATAGTCATTTGAATTACAGCGTTTTTTCAGGTTAAGGTATAAAATAGAGCTATCTTAAAAAATAACAGGAGGGATTTACATGAGAAGGTTATTGGCAATTATTATCAGTTTATGTATGAGTATGGCGCTGCTTGCAGGCTGTGCAGGAGGCGGCAAAAATCCACCCGCAGGCCAGGCGCCGGAGACAACAAAGGACAGTAAAGACACGGCAGTGAAGGACGGCGAAGACGCTGTGGATAGCGAATACGCCGGCTCCAAAAAGGATTCCGAAAGCAGCGGCGGGAACGCCGATGATAGTAACGGCGGCTGGAGCTATGATTTTTCAGACCGCCCACACTATACGATTAAAATTATGATGTTCGGTGACGCCAACTCCGAGGACTGCGATGCGGTTGCGGCAAAGCTCAGTGAAATCACAGAGGAAAAGCTCAACGCGGATGTGGAGCTGGTGCGTGTCGGCTTTGGCTCCTTTGAGACACAGTTGAATCTGGCGTTATCTTCCGGTGAGGAACTGGATATATTCAATCCTCATGCCATGGGTCTGACAACATTTGTAAACAATGGGCAGATTAAGGAGCTGGACGAGCTGCTGGATACCTACGGTAAACAGTTGAAGCAACTGATCCCTGAGGAAGACTGGCAGTGTACATCCGTCAATGGAAAGATTTATTCCGTGCCGTCCAACAAGGAAAAGGCTCATGGTATAGGTTTTATTATGAGAAAAGATATTTTGGACGAGGTTGGCATGACCGTGGCGGATATTCATAATCTGGATGATCTGCACGACGTTCTTGTTAAGGTTAAAGAGAGCCATCCGGACCTGTACCCGATCGTGACCAATTACGGCAGTCTTTTCTACTCACTGCCCATAGATACCCTGGGAGATTCCAATAACCTGGGTGTATTGACAGATCCATATAACAGTGATTCTCTGACTGTTGAAAATTTTTATGAGTCCGATTTTTATAAGGAGATCTGCACGCGGATGTATCAGTGGAATAAGGAAGGTCTGCTCATGCCGGATGGCTCCACCAACTCTGAGGGGGCAAAGCAGTTGATCAAGGCAGGAAAGGGCTTCGGCCAGTTTATTAATGAGAACCCTGTGACGGAGACGGAACGCTCCCTGGCCTGCGGAACCGATATGGTTTACTGGGAATATAAGCAGCCGATCTCCATGACCGATGATGCGGCTTATGGTATGTGTATCGGTGAAAATTCCGGCGACCCGGAGCGGGCCATGGCTCTGCTTGAGCTGATGTATACAGATTTTGAGGTGTCCAATCTGGTCATTAACGGTATCGAGGGCATGCATTACCAGATCGTTGATAAGGAGAACAACATTATCGATTACCCGGAAGGGAAGGATATATCCAATGTGGGTTATTCGCGCTACCCCTATGGCTGGCCCAATGAGCAGTTAAGTATGGTATGGAACGGTTACAGTCTGGATATTTGGGAGCAGTACAGCAGGTATAATGACTCTGCGATACAGTCACCGGCCAAGGGATTTATCTTTGATAATTCCGGTGTGCTCAATGAAATTTCGGCCTGCTCTAATATTGTGGGTAAATACAATAATGCACTGCTGTGTGGTTCTCTTGATCCGGATGAGGTGCTTGAAAAGTTTAATACGGAGCTTTATGACGCCGGGCTTGATACTATTATGAAAGCAAAGCAGGAGCAGCTTAATGCCTGGGCACAGAGTAAATAATCGGTTTAAAACCCTTGGGAGTGAGCATCGTGTATGAAGTAAAACAGATGAATGCGCAGCCGGCAAAACGCCGGCGCGCAAAAAATAAACGCTACTGGCCGCTGTATTTGATGATGCTTCCGGGAATGCTGTATTTGTTCATTAACAATTATATCCCCATGGCCGGAATTATGATCGCATTTAAGCAGGTCAATTATAAAGTAGGTATATTGAGAAGTCCATGGGTGGGCTTGAAAAATTTTGAGTTCCTTTTTAAGACCAACGACGCCTGGATCATTACCCGAAATACGATCAGCTATAATCTTGTCTTTCTGATCGTAGGCCCCCTGATCGCTATCTGTGTGGCTATCCTGCTCAGTGAGCTTACGGCGGAGCTGTCAAAAAAGGTGTATCAGACCATTATTCTGGTGCCTTACCTGATTTCCATCGTGGTCGTCAGCTATCTGGTCTATGCATTGTTTGCCACGGAATCAGGATTTATCAATAACAGTATTCTTGGAATCTTTGGGGCGGAACCGGTGAGCTGGTATTCGGACGCTAAGTACTGGCCGGTGATCCTTGTCCTCGTCCATATATGGAAAAGCTTTGGATACAGCACCATCATTTATTATGCCACACTGGTAGGCATTGACCGGAGCTATTATGAGGCGGCGGCCATTGACGGCGCCAGCCGGTGGAAGCAGATCGTGCACATCACTCTTCCGGGGCTGAAATCCACCATTATCACACTGACACTGATGTCCATAGGAAAGATGTTCTATTCGGATTTCGGCCTGTTCTATCAGGTGCCTATGGATTCCGGAGCACTCTATGATGTGACAAATACGATCGACACCTACGTTTACCGGGGGCTTATGAAGCTGAACAATGTGGGTATGTCCTCGGCGGCCGGGCTGTATCAATCGCTGGTGGGATTTATCCTGGTGTTGACGGCAAATCTGGTAGTCTCCAAAATCAGTAAGGAAGATGCACTCTTTTAGAAAGGCGGTGAAGCATTATGGTTTCCAACGGAAAAGCATTTCAGGTGGCAGCACATGTGATTATGATAATATTGTGCATATTCTGCCTGTTTCCCTTTGTCATGCTGATCGTGTCGTCGCTGACCGACGAAACGACGCTGATCCGCGAAGGGTATTCAATCCTGCCCCGGTCGATCAGCTTTGCCGCTTACAAATATTTATTCGTAAGCTCAAAAGCCATTACCCGGGGGTATATCATCACCATTGGTGTTACGGTGATCGGTACATTGATCAATCTGATATTGACGACATTGCTGGCATACCCGTTGTCTCGGAGAGATCTGCCCCATCGGAGCGTCTTCTCCTTTATCATATTTTTTACAATGCTGTTTAACGGCGGGGTGGTGCCCTCGTATATTATGTGGACGCAGTACTTCCATATAAAAAATACATATGCGGCGCTTATTGTTCCGAACCTGTTAATGGGAGCGTTCTATGTCATTATGATGAGGACCAATTTTTCGGCCAATATTCCGGATGCGGTGATCGAGGCGGCACGGATCGACGGTGCGGGTGAGGGGCGTATCCTCACTCAGATCGTTTTACCCATGTCACTTCCGATCATTGCCACGCTGACCCTTCTGGTGGGGCTTCATTACTGGAATGACTGGATCAACGGACTGTACTATATAAGTAAGGATAAATATTACAGTATTCAGGTATTGCTCAACCGTATGCTCCAGGATGTGCAGTATCTTATGAGCAGTTCATCCTCTGTGGGCGCGGATGCTATGGGAAATGCCATTCCGGCCACGGCCATAAAGATGGCGGTGGCTGTTGTGGGGGCGCTGCCGGTGTTGGTCGTTTATCCTATATTTCAAAAATATTTTGTCAAAGGTATAACTATCGGAGCAGTTAAAGGGTGAATTTAAATGAAAATAGAAATGCATGTACATACAAGTGAAGGGAGTCTTTGCGGAAAGGTGGCAGCCAGTGAGGTCGTCCGGCAGTATGCCGGTGCCGGATTTGACGCGATTGTGCTGACCAATCATTATGGCGCGATGATCGTCGATGGTTTTGAACATGAAGCGGTCGGTAAATGGGAGGGATTTGGAGATACGCCGCAGGAGCGGTCAAAGAGGTATCTCAAAGCCTGGCGCAGCGCCTGTGAGACGGCAGATATACTGGGAATAAAGGTTTTCCTGGGGATGGAGCTGACACTGACCGGGGGTGTTGAGGATTACCTTCTCTATGGCATTGATGAGGACTTTGTATTGAGACATTCGGATATTTATAAGGAGCCCCTGACGGAGGTTGCCCGGATATGCAGGGCGGAGGATATCTTACTCATACAGGCCCATCCGTGCCGTGACGGCTATCCGGGGTTCAGCCGGGAATGCCGGCTTCAGGATGCCCGGCTTTTGGACGGCGTAGAGCTGAACCAGAGTCCGGACCATGGCAATAATAACGATAAGGTATGGCAATGGATCCGGGAGCATCCGGGTAAGCTTGTGACCGCGGGAAGCGATTACCATAAGCCCCATTTTCTCGGGTGCGGGTGGATTGAAACGGAAGATGACGTTGAAAATATCCGTGAGCTTGTGGACTGCCTTAAAGCACGGCGGTATCACTGCTATTCTAAAATGGAAGGGCGGCTGATTTGATGATTAAAGTGACCGTTTGGAATGAATTTGTACAGGAGCAGATGGATGAGCAAAAGGCCCTGGAATTTTTTCCGGATAAAGCGCAGGAGCCGCTGCGCCGGTGGCTGGTGGAAGGCGCAAAGGAGATCTGTAATCTCCATTCCGGTGGCATCCACCATACATTGAAGGCGCTGCTGGAGGAGGATGCGGATATAAAGGTCTGCCACATCGCCACGCTGGATATGGCGGAGTGCGGCCTAAGCACCGAGGTGCTGGAGGATACGGATGTGCTTGTATGGTGGGCCCATATTGCCCATGACCAGGTTCCGGATGCGACCGCGGAGCGCGTGAGAGATCATGTGCTGCGCGGAATGGGCTTTATCGGTCTGCACTCGGCGCATCCAAGTAAGCCTATGCAGCGGCTGCTTGGAACAAGCGGAACGCTTCAGTGGCGTGAGGGTGATTTTTGCCGGGTCTGGAATACGTGCCCGACACATCCCATTGCCGCCGGTATACCGGCCTCGTTTGAGCTGGAAGAGGAAGAGATGTACGGCGAATTTTTTGATATACCAAAGCCGGACGATCAGGTATTTATAAGCTGGTACCGGGGCGGTGAGGTTTTCCGTTCCGGCTGCACGTGGACGCGGGGGTATGGAAAAATGTTTTACTTCCAGCCGGGGCACGAGACGAATAAGTCTTATTTTAATGAAAATGTCCGCCAGATCATCCGCAACGCGGTGCATTGGGCGCAGCCGGCCGTGCGGGTGGCTGAGCTTGCCTGTTATAATGCCGCTGTTTCGCCGGAGGACTGCCGGTCAGAGCTTTCCATGGGGAAGGCGGAATGGAATATTAAAGGTGGAGGGGAATAAATGAAGGATATCCTGATGAGCCAATTCATATATATGCCCCGTATCCTTTTAGCCCTGATCTGCGGGATGGCTCTTGGTTATGAACGAAAGCGCCAGATGAAGACAGCTGGTGTAACAACGCATGCCATGGTAGCTGCAGCAGCAGCGCTGATGATGGTCGTGTCGAAGTACGGCTTTTTCGATGTGACCGTTTTTGACAGCGTACAGCTGGACCCGTCGCGTATTGCCGCCGGTGTGGTGACCGCCATCAGCTTTCTGGGCGCAGGAGTTATTTTCAACCGAAAGATGAATGTGAGCGGGTTGACAACTGCCGCCGGCTTGTGGATGACTGTGGGCATTGGTGTCGCTGTGGGCTGCGGCATGTATGGCGCCGGTGTGGCTTCTACGGTAATCATACTTATACTGCAGGCGGTGGTCCACTGGCGCCGCAGTCTTTATAAGCCGCCGGTTATGGAATGTATTGAGCTTGTGGTGGAAAAACACCAGGATATAGGGGCTATTCTTGAGGAGATATCCGGATGCCGTAAAAGTATGATTACCAATATGTCCGTTTCACGGCAGGCAAACGGGCGGATGAAGGTGAAAGTCTATGCCAGCCACGCCAATACTTATTCCATTGAGAATACTATAAAATTTATGGAATCAATGCCGGAGGTAGTCTCTGTTAAATATTAATACAGTCACCGTCATTTTATCGTAACAGTTCAGCTTGTCTGAACTGTTACATTTTGCTGCAGTACCTCTTGGAATCCCTCTGAAAATAGTATATACTATACCGATAGAATATAGAGGTATGGATGTAGTTTCCATGCGATGAAAGAGGGTTTTTTGATGAAGATCGAGATGCACGCGCACACCAGTGAAGGCAGTTCCTGCGCAAAGGTGGAGGCTGTGGAAGCTGTAAAAATGTACGCAGAGGCCGGTTTTGATGCGATGGTCATAACGAATCATTATGGACGGGCGATTGTGGAGGACAGAGATTACGGCGATGCCGTCTGGAAGGGCTTTGGGGAGGACCCGAAAGTGCGTTCCGAAGCGTATTTAAAGGGATGGCGCCGTGCTAAAGCAGCAGGAGATGCCCTTGGCATAAAGGTCCTTCTTGGGATGGAGCTGACGCTGGATCAGGGTGTTGAGGATTTTCTGCTTTATGGCATTCCCGAGGATTTTGTGCTGCGTCATTCGGATATTTTCCAGTGGCCGCTGGAAAAGGTGTATGAGCTGTGCAGCCTGGAGGGGATTGTTGTGATACAGGCCCACCCGTGCCGCGCGGGCTCCGTTTTCTGGGGGAGCCCGGACTGCCAGATCCAGGATGAACGGTTTTTGGATGGCGTGGAACTGAATCAGGTCCAGGACCATAATAATAATAATCCCAAGGTTCTGGCATGGACCAAGGTTCATCCGGAAAAGATCGTTATTATGGGCAGTGATTTTCATAAGCCCCATAATGTGGGCTGCGGCTGGATCGAGACGGAACGAGATATCCAAAGTATGGATGATCTGGTGGCGTGTCTGAGGGACAGGGATTTTCGGTGCTGCTGCAAGGACGCGGAGCTGGCCGAAGCGTAATAAACCCGGAGGATTAACAGTTATGCCGTCGTAAACGTTAGATTATTTTAAATTTTAACGTTTATGACGGCATAACTGTTATGTGGTTTTATGGATTAAAGTGTCTATAACCTGTTTGGATGCGATAAAAAAGTGATTGTACAGGAGTGCAGATAGAAAAAAGGTAGAATCGACAAAATGGTCTGCAATTGCGCTCGTCATGTTTTTGTTACATTTGCCATGTTGACAGATTTTGGGGTATGTGAGGGAGAAATTTTATAACGGCGGAAATGGGCATAAATTGGGCGTTTTATGGACATACAATATCTAGTGTTAAAATTTGATTGAAAACTATATTTTGTATATTTTTTGGCTGGATTTTTAAATGGGGCGGTGCTATAATGAATGGCGTACGATTTGGAGCTGCTTCCGGACGTGTACGGCAGCGTGACCATACAGAGGGGTCGAACTGTTACAGGGAAGCGGCATTGACTTGAATTATTTGAAGGAGATCTTGTGTAATGAAAATTATCAAAAGAGACGGACGGGAAGTGGATTACGACCGCAGTAAGATTATTACAGCCATCAGTAAAGCGAATGCGGAGGTTCCTGAAGAAGAAAAGATTACAGCGGAGCGCATGGAGGCGATCGTGGACTATATTGAGGACCGCAACCGTAAGCGTATGCTCGTGGAGGATATTCAGGACGTTATTGAACAGAAATTAATGGGCGAGGGCAAATTTGTTCTGGCGAAGGCCTATATCATCTACCGCTATAAAAGAGAGCTTGTGCGCAAAGCAAATACGACCGACGATTCCATCCTTAGTCTGATTAAAAACAGCAACAAGGATGTTATGGAAGAAAATTCCAATAAAAACGCTATCGTGGCTTCCACACAGCGTGACCTGATTGCCGGGGAGGTGTCCAAGGACCTGACAAAGCGTGTCCTTCTCCCGGAAAAGATCTCCAAAGCCCATGAGGAGGGCGTTCTTCATTTCCATGACGCTGATTATTTTCTGCAACCTATATTTAACTGCTGTCTGATCAATATTGGCGATATGCTGGACAATGGTACCGTAATGAACGCCAAGCTGATCGAAAGTCCGAAGAGCTTTCAGGTGGCCTGCACGGTTATGACTCAGATCATTGCCGCTGTAGCCAGCAGCCAGTATGGTGGTCAGTCTGTCGATGTGCGCCATCTGGGCAAATATTTGAGAAAAAGCTATAATAAATATAAAGCTGCTATCCGTGAAGCTTTTGGTGATATGGATGCGGAGACCGAGGAACGGTTTATCCAGATGCGCCTTCAGGATGAGCTCAAATCCGGTGTTCAGACCATCCAGTACCAGATCAATACATTGATGACGACCAATGGCCAGTCGCCGTTTGTGACGCTGTTTCTGAATCTTGATCCCAATGACGAGTACGTGGAAGAAAATGCCATGATCATCGAAGAGATTTTAAGACAGCGCCTTGAAGGGATTAAAAATGAAAAGGGTGTCTATGTAACGCCGGCATTTCCAAAGCTGATCTATGTTTTGGACGAGCATAACTGCTTAAAGGGCGGAAAGTATGACTATATTACAAAGCTGGCTGTGCGCTGCTCTGCCAAACGTCTCTACCCGGATTATATTTCCGCAAAGAAAATGCGTGAAAATTACGAGGGCAATGTATTTAGCTGTATGGGCTGCCGCAGTTTCCTGACGCCGTGGAAGGATGAGAATGGCAATTATAAATTTGAAGGCCGTTTTAATCAGGGTGTTGTCAGCCTGAACCTGCCACAGATCGGTATCCTTGCCAGAGGGGATGAGGAGAAATTCTGGAAGCTGATGGATGAACGTCTTGAGCTTTGCTATGAAGCGCTTATGTGCCGCCATGAGGCCCTTGAAGGAACCGTATCCGATGTCAGCCCTATCCACTGGCAATACGGCGCCATTGCCCGTTTAAAGAAGGGTGAGACGATTGACCGCCTGCTCCATGACGGGTATTCGACGATTTCGCTTGGATATATCGGACTGTATGAAGTAACGAAGCTGATGAAGGGCGTCAGCCAGACGGAGCCGGAGGGTACCGATTTTGCCCTGCGGGTGATGAACCATATGAGAGCTGCCACAGATAAGTGGAAAGCGGAGACGGGGATTCATTTTGGACTTTACGGCACACCGGCCGAGTCCTTATGCTATCGTTTTGCGCGGATCGATCTGGAGCGCTTTGGTGTGATCAAGGATGTGACCGATAAAGGCTATTATACAAATTCCTACCATGTGGACGTGCGTGAGAAGATCGACGCGTTCAGTAAGTTTACATTTGAAAGCCAGTTCCAGAAGATATCTTCCGGCGGCGCCATTTCCTATGTGGAAATTCCAAATATGCGCCATAACCTGGAAGCTCTGGAGGAGGTCGTGAAGTATATTTACGACAATATCCAGTACGCCGAGTTTAATACGAAGTCGGATTACTGCCACGTATGCGGCTTTGACGGAGAAATTATGATCAACGATGATTTTGAGTGGGAGTGCCCCCAGTGCGGCAATAAAGACCACGCCAAAATGAACGTGACCCGCAGAACCTGTGGTTATCTGGGCGAGAATTTCTGGAATGTAGGTAAAACGAAGGAAATTAAGAGCAGGGTGCTGCATCTGTAATTTTGCGTAATGAAACGACAGGGAGGGTGTACACAAAGCATCCTCCCTGTTTTGCGCGAAGCAACGAGCCAAACTGGGGAGCTTGCTCACCAGCTTGGCGACTGCCGCGACTCGGCGTAGCGCAGCGGAGCCGGGTGCGCGAAGCAACGAGCCATCGCTCCGTTGTCTGGAGGACTGATTTTTGAATAATAAAATTAAAGAGGTTTTAGGGAATAAAAGACGCTGGCTGTATCTGGCCATCTTCGTGCTTTTATTTCTTACGGAAGTATTTATTGCCCTTTTTGTAAAGGATGCGATCATACGCCCATATGTGGGCGATATTCTTGTTGTTCCGGTCGTCTACACCTTTGTACGTATAATAGTGCCTGAGCGGCTCAAATGGCTGTGGATATATGTGGTGCTGTTTGCGGTCGCTGTTGAAATTTCTCAGTATTTTCAACTGGCAAAGCTGCTGGGGCTGGAAAATAACCGGCTGGCAAGGCTGCTCATGGGTTCTGTATTCGACTGGAAGGACATCATGTGCTATATTATAGGCGGCGTCCTCATCATCGTGACAGAGAAGATTGGCCGTTCTGTTGTGAAATATGTAAAGCACTGGAGCTAGTACAGCGTTGCATTGTTACAAAATTAATGCAATGCTGTACTAGAGAATGATTTATAAAGCGGAAATATTGTAACAGTTCTGCCGCTCTGAACTGCTATGGAATAATAGTTCAGGACCCCCTGAACTGCTGTGATTTGGAGGTTTATTATGTATTATGCAGATATAAAGCAGTATGATGTGGCCAATGGGCCCGGCGTGCGCGTGTCTTTGTTTGTTAGCGGCTGCACACATCATTGTAAAAATTGCTTCAATGAGGTAGCCTGGGATTTTCATTATGGCAATGAATTTACGGAGAGGGAAATTGAAACTATTTTACACGATCTGTCGCCGAATTATGTAAAGGGGCTGACGCTGCTGGGCGGGGAGCCTCTGGAGCATGCCAACCAGCAGGGCTTGTTGCCGCTGCTTCGGAGGGTACATGAGAC
This sequence comes from Lachnospiraceae bacterium, assembly GCA_902363555.1. Taxonomy (GTDB): domain Bacteria; phylum Bacillota; class Clostridia; order Lachnospirales; family Lachnospiraceae; genus Catenibacillus. The sequence goes on from CABJAM010000009.1 coordinate 157,208, forward strand.
CTATCCCACGAAGGATATATGGTGCTTTACCGGCTATGATTTCGACCGGGATGTGAAGGGGCGTATGATGAAGGATTGGCCGGAAACGAAGGAGCTTTTTTCATACATTGATGTCTTGGTGGACGGGAAATTTGTGGAGGCGCTCAAAAGCGTTGCGCTGCGGTTTAAAGGCTCCTCAAATCAGAGAACGATCGATGTAAAGCGGTCGCTGGAGTGTGGCGAAACGGTTTTAATGGAGGGATTTTAATCGGATTTCTTTGACAATAATGTCGACAGAGCTTATGATAGAAATATACGGAAATCCCTGACAAGTTATAACAAGGAATCGCGCAAAAAGAGGAATCGCGCTGGTGCGCGAGCAGGTCAACGATTTCCTTTGGAAATCCCTGACAAATAAGGAGGTATTTTAGATGGCAAGGTACAAATGTAATGTATGTGGGTTTATTTACGATGAGGAGGAGCAGGGGGTGCCATTTTCTCAATTGAAGGAATGTCCGGTATGCCGGCAGCCGGCGACGGCGTTCTCTGTGTATGAAGAAGTGGCGGAAAAGGCAGCAGCTCCGGCAAAAAAAGTGTCGCTGGATTACACAAAGGAGTATGTACGTCACGATGCAAGCTGTCGTTATATGGAAGAAATCCACGAGATGGCTGTCAGCGGCAAATCGATTCATGCCGCCATGGGTACGCAGCTTCCCATGCCGAACTGGGATGATATACTGATTCTCGGCGCTCAGCTTAATCCGATGCCCTTGGACGAGCACGCCGATGTGGATACGACTACGGTGATCGGTAAGCATGCCAAACGGCCGCTCATTTTGAAAAATCCGGTCTACGTATCCCATATGTCCTTTGGCGCTTTATCTAAAGAGGCAAAGGTGTCGCTGGCGAAAGGCACGGCTATGGCCGGGAGCGCTATGTGCTCCGGTGAGGGTGGAATTTTGCCGGAGGAAATGGCTGCGGCCGATAAGTACATATTTGAGTATGTGGCCAATTTATACAGTGTCACTCCGGAAAATCTCCGAAATGCCGACGCTATTGAGATCAAGGTCGGTCAGGGAACTAAGCCTGGCATGGGCGGCCATCTCCCGGCTGAGAAGGTAACGCCGGAAATCAGTAAGATTCGTAACAAGCCCATGGGCCAGGACGTTATCGCCCCATCCCGTTTTCCGGGGATTGAGACAAAGGAGGATATGAAGGCTCTTGTTTCACAGCTGCGCATGGCATCGGACGGAAGGCCTATTGGTATAAAGATCGCGGCAGGAAGAATTGAAAAGGACCTGGAATTTTGTGTGTATGCAGAGCCGGATTTCATTACCATTGATGGCCGCGGCGGGGCCACAGGCTCATCGCCCAAGCTGCTCCGGGATGCATCCAGCGTTCCCACCGTATATGCTCTGCACCGTGCACGGAAATATCTGGACAGCATCGGCTCAGATATCAGTCTTGTGATTACCGGTGGGCTCCGTGTATCGTCAGATTTTGCCAAGGCCATTGCCATGGGCGCTGACGCCGTCGCCATAGCCTCCGCTGCCTTGATGGCCATGGCCTGCCAGCAATACCGTATCTGCGGCAGCGGCATGTGTCCGGTCGGTGTGGCGACTCAGGACCCGGATCTGCGCAGCCGCCTTAAAACCGATGCAGCCGCTCAGAGAGTGGGTAATTTCCTCAATGTAACTTTAGAAGAGCTGAAAACCTTTGCCCGGGTGACTGGACACGAACGGCTACATGACCTGAGTGTGGATGATCTGTGCACAATAAATCGGGAAATCAGTGAGTTTACCGATATCCCCCATGCATAATCCTCTGTAACCGGGAGGGTGGATAAGAAACCGCTGTGCGAAGCCTGTTTTATTATTGGCATTGTGCCGATGCCAGAGTATTTTTCAGACATGCTCAGGAACGGCTGCCAATTTTGCATATGATTTTGGTTGTAAATATAATAGAAACAGGCTTCGTATTGCGGTATTAAATAAATAACAGGAGGTGTGCCGGTTCCGTAACTGGAATAACCGGCCGGTATAATAATGGAAAAAATACGTATTAAATATTTAAGTGAAGACATTGAAAAGTTACGCTATATTGACGGGAAGTCTGACTGGATCGACCTGCGCGCGGCTGAGGAGATTGAGATGAAAGCCGGAGATTTCCGCCTGATTCCTCTTGGAATTGCTATGGAACTTCCGAAAGGTTATGAAGCCCTTGTAATACCACGTTCAAGTACATTTAAGAATTTTGGTATACTTCAGACAAACAGTATGGGCCTTATAGACGAAACTTATTGCGGTGACAATGATCAGTGGTTTATGCCGGCTCTGGCTATGCGTGACACAGTGATCCACGTAAACGACCGTATTTGTCAGTTCCGTATAATGAAGCACCAGCCGGCTCTGGAATTTGAAGCTGTGGAGTCGTTGGGAAATGATGACCGCGGGGGCCTGGGTTCCACTGGTAAGCAGTGATATAGTTTATATCTGTTAAAACATCGCTATATGCGATAAATTTGCCGGAATACACGAAAAATTAATGATTCCGGCAAGAATTTTAATAAAAATACATAATTTTTAAAAAAATATAAAAAAGTACTTGCAATTTTGTTTTATCTCGTCTATAATAGGTTTTGCTGTTAAGGAAATAAAAAATAACAGATAAGCGCTTTTAGCTCAGTTGGTAGAGCACCTGACTCTTAATCAGGGTGTCCAGGGTTCGAGCCCCTGAAGGCGCATAAGCACTATTTTCGCGGACGCACGAGTCGCGGGGGTGGTGCTTTTTTTACGTCTAAAACAAAGCAGACAAGCTTTTCAAAGATTTGTGGAACTTAAACAGATAGAAACCTTTGGAGGCAGAATTGGAGGCGAATTGGAGGCGTGGTGAAATAAATAGTCCGTTTATGATAAGTCGTTTAACTCATCTAGTATTCTTAGGTAAAATCTCTTTTTTCCACAGGTAATGAATTGTATATTTCCAATAAATGAGCTCATCCTTCTAATATGCTTATTGATATTATGGTTTATGAGGCAAATATGATGGAGCATTGCACTGTATAATGCTACATAATGTTTTGAAAGGAGCAATACAATGGTAAATGAAATAGAAGATAGATTTTTTTCTGATAAGCGATGGCAACAAGGAAAGGAATGTCTTAATATAGAGAACATCAATCATCCACCTATGGGATATTCTGGTGACAAAGAAAAGTGGGTAAATGAACTGACTACTTTTATATACCTTTATCCGAAAGAATGGGAGGGAATCTTAAGAGAGTATACGACCCTGCTATTCAGGACAAGTAGTAGAACACCTGATATAGAACTTTTATATTTTCGTGATGACGAAGGATATTTAAGAAAAAAGGATGAAAGTGATATCTACCTTAGAGTTTGCATAAGCGGTTTTAAAGGTGTGGAATCCTTAACCCCTATTGCTACGCATGTATTAAATAAATGGGGATTCCGGGAATACGAAAAGTATTGCAAATTGGACAATGCGGAAAGAAAGGAATATCTTCATCAAGTAAAAAAAGAAGTGGAACAACTGGTGAATATTGATGAAAATAGGGTTATAGTCACCTACGAACATGATTATGAGAAATCCAGTTTTCAACAAGTAGATTTATATTTAGACTTATTGAACAACTCATACGTTATTCTTTGAATCGAAATAATTTAAAGTATTAAATAATATTGGGCGATTGCTTTAAACTGCAATCGCCCAAACATATATAACTATATGATCTTGCTTAGTAGCATATAAAAATCTTATTTAAGATTCAGAAGAAGAGGGAACGTATTGCATTAATTCATTTAAATCACATTCTAAAACATAACAAAGGCGTCTTAAGATATCTACATCTAATCGCTGAACTTTATTATCGCGATAATTCCTTAATTGAGTTCTCTGCATTTCTGCACGAAAAGAAAGTTGATTCATTGAAATATTACGCTTCTCCATGATTTCACTCAAGGTAATTTTGATTTCGCCACAGTCATTCATATTTTCGGGTAGCTGACGTAGTGGATTGTCTTTTTTCTTCATATCTGCCTCCGTTAAATATATTATATTTTATAAATCTATTATTGTAAGATAACGTTTTCTATGATATATTTAAAATAGAGGTAGGTATATGCTCATATAAAAGGAAAGTGCAACTCATTAAAACCTTAAGAAAGAATGGATGAAGGTGCTGCTATGAAGAAAAAAGATGAAGTCTTAGAGGTTCAAAAATTAGAAATTGAAATCCAAGAAAAAGAAAGCATTATTAACGAGTATAAAAGAAAAATAGTACAGATTAATGACGATATTTTATGGCATTTTAAGCTATATCACTTAATAGAAGAGAGGGGATATATAAGAGATGATGCAATATTACAATATCGCTTAATTTTAGATGCTGTAGAAAAGTTTATTACTAATCAATCAGCTAGAGAAAGGTTCTCATTTTACGAGGAGCAATTACGAAATCAACTAAAAATCTTGGAAGTAGGAAAAAAAGGTGAGGAAGCTGTTTTTGAAGCGATGGAACTTTTAGGCTCTAGAATTAAATACTTAACAAATATACGGTTTAAATATAAAAATATTGACGTAGAAGTTGACCTTATCGTTATAGCTCCAACCGGTATTTTTTCCATAGAGATTAAAAATTGGAAGCATGATGCCGTATTGAATGATAAAGGTATATTAGAATCTAGGACAGATAAAAATAAGAAAACGAATATAATAGAGCAAATAAGAAGGCATGAAAATTGCATATATAGGATTCTTGTTGAGGACGAGACAGGGGTTAATCTCTGCAATAAAGATTTGAAAGTCTATTCTATTATATTATGGCAAAATTTAGATTCTAATTTAACGGACAATTTTAAAAGATTACCAGTTTGCTGTGTTAATGATTTAGAATATGAAATCGCAGATAGAAGTAAATATACATATGATTTTTCTGATATACAGATTGAAGAGATATATAATTTTTTATGCTGTAAAAAGGAAGGGGAAAGAAAATATGAGTTAAGAATTGCTGATGATTTTGTGGATAAGTTTATAGAGTGCGCTACTCTTGAACAAAATATAGAGTTAGAAAAAGTAGAAAATGAATTAAACCTGCTTTACAATCGTAAAGAACGTCTGGAAGAGATAGCGTACAGGAAAAAATATCAACCAGTTAAATATTATGGAGGAAAGACTGTTGAGATGACAGGAAAGGCAGTTAAAAAAGTTGGAAAGGTAAGCCTAAAAGTCGCAAAAGTAGGACTTTATACAGCAGTAATAATCACTGAATTACTAGACAGTTAATTGTTTAATATGTAAAGGTAGAGTTGGAAAGTAAAGGCGATTATGGAACTAAAAAAGTAGTCACACATGCCAATGAAACAGATTGAATATTTGTAGAATGAGAGGTAAGGTTAAATGTTAAAAAAACAGAGAACCATTAAGCCACAAATTGCAAAAGAGTATAATGACTTAGTTGATATGGTAGGCCGTCAGGAAGTAGTTATCTATATAGTGGATAATGCCTACAAAGAGGTTGCAAAAAATGCAGTAAATACTGTATCAAAACGTAAGTATAAAAAAACAGGAATTAGTCTGGTTGCTTTTGCACTTATATTTATGACAGGACCATTAGGATGGACGACTCTGATTAGTGCAAGTGTTGTGACATTAGCTTCTTTAAAAGATGACTTTAAAAAGTATAAGATTAAACCTAATAAAGAAAAAGAGCGAATTGAATTATACCTTAAACATGGGGATGATAAGTATGACCCTAAATATGATACTATTGTAGAATGAAAATACAAATAAATCTTCCCGTAATCCCGTCCGCCCGTCTCAAATATATATTATAAATATGATAACTTTTAACAGCCCAATGCGTATCAAACGTATTGGGCTTATTTTTTTAGGAGGTATAGACATATGGAAAACACCGTAAAAGAAACAACAGTAATGGAGAAAATTGGAGTATTTGATGAAGTAGGGAAAAGCAGGTATGAGTTAACGATCGAGTACAAAGGCAGGGCAGGAAAGAAGGTATTGATAATCTGTAATAACCCGGCATCCAATGCAATAGAGCATTCGGATACAACTACAAATTACATTATGAATAATCTTTATATGATGGGATATTCAACAATGACTATTTGCAATCTGTTTGCTAAGATCACCACAAAGTTACATCCATCCGAAATAACAGATAACACAGATAACATGAAATACCTTGAAGAAGTTTTGGGAAGGGATTTTGATGATATCATCATTGGTTTTGGAAATACATTCAAAGGGAATAAAGTGGTGACGGGTGAAAAGGAAAAGCTGTATAAAATATTAAAACCGCATAAATCAAAACTGGTAGAGATAACGGATTCTGATGGAGTGTATCAGAAGTTAGAGACAATCCATCCTCTTTTTGCAGGCCAACGTTTTTCGGGAAAATGGAAGCTGATAAAGCACAATATACCTAAAGCTAAAAATGTAACCAAAGTAGGTGAATAAAATGTTTTTAAAGATATATACCAAGAGCCAGATGGTATTATTACGGAAGCTCAATAACTTTTTGGGGAAGTATATGATACCAGAAGAAGTTATGAGGAAAGCAGAACGGATTTTATATGATAAAGCAATAGGCAAGTATGGGTTCATAGCCATATTTTTAAAACCTATTAAAAATGACGTGGTAGAAATCTTAGACATATTGGACTGCTATCCCAGGACAATGGAATTTACAGATTACCTGACAAGGATAGAGATTAAGGACACTAAGTCGTGGATAGTCCGGGGGAATGACTGGTATATCGATAAAATGACCATAAAGGGGGAAGACAGTTGTGTTTGGGTTTTCTACTATATGCGGTTAAAGGATATATATAAGTAAAGGGGGAGGCGTTCTATGCATTATTATATTTTAGGCATCATATTAGGTATAGCGGTTATCAATATGGTTTTTATAAACCTGCAGGTGTGGGAGAAGGTGTATACAGAATATGGACGATAAAAAGATAAAGCTTGTAAAAGAAGGGATTATTCTAGTTACAGGTATTCTAAAAGTACTGGTTCAATTTCATGGGCAACAGGCCAGGAAGGAGGGGAAAGATAAATGCACAAAGTAATTGCCAATGCGAAAGCACTTGAAGACTGGTTAGAGAACAAAGAACATGAGCATACAAGCGAGGTCATTATCAGTTCTGGCGCGATCACATACATAAGAGATCAAGTACAAATTATGGATAGCTGTTACGGTGAAGCCAGAGACATAGAAAGAGATTTGGGCGGGTATATGATATTGCTTTATGGAAAAGATGATGAAGTGCAAAAAGAACATGAAAAAATTCTGCACTATCATCACCTTCAAGATAACCAGTATGAATACAAAGAACACTATAAAGCCATAATCGGAAACGAAAGCATCAAAATCAGATTATACTTATGCTCGTCAGATTATGGTATTATATTGGTAAGTATAACAGAAAGTTGAGTTTTAAATATTTTCCCGCTGTTTAAACAGATTATAGCCACCTTGCAAATCTATAACAAACGTTTCAATGCCTAATCCAAGAAGTTCTTTCGTTTCAGATTCTTGACTGCCCCATCTTTGACCGTCTATAGAAATAGGGTCACAATCATAATGGAGTTCCTCATCTGCACCCAGATGAACAAGTAGCTGCATGGTCTTGATTGCTCCAAAATCAAGGGATTTGAGATATTCCTCTAGTCTTCTATGATTGCCAGTTTTTGCTATGCCTATTGCGGTTTCGACATTGGCAAAATAAGTTTGATTAATGGTCGTCATAAAAATGCCTCCTTTATAATTTTGTGGGTATTATATATCTTTGCGATGGATGATGTAAGGGATATATTTGTATGCTACCCTTAGCTATGTAGTGTATATATAACCATTGACATACTATCTTAAAATATTAATAATCGAAACGCTTGTATTGATTAATAAGCCTATCGATAGTGCGTTTTATTTCAGATAAGGGAACTGTATCATCATCTTCCTTAACCTCATATATTGTATCATCAAACTCCTCAACTTCATATTCCTCGACATCATACTCATCATCTTCCCCGATTTCACTATCGTCAACGTAATCACTATCATTTTTGTCATTATCAGGGTCAAATTCAATTCTATTCTTGTCTTTATACAGGCAAATTAATACATCGCCAAGGGCAATAGCTTTAAAAGATTTCTTTCTAAATTCTTCATTCAGACAAGAAGCTATTTGCGGACAATAACATGATTGGGATATCGAGTAGCAAATATAATTATTTATATCAAGTAGTTCTATCTTTGGCGCTTCAAGAAGAGATTTAAGGGGAGAATAGATATATTCTCCCTTAGCCCCTTTTTTGGGGATAAGGTCATTTTTAACCATTATACGTCGGATTGAAGACACAGAGTAAACGGTTTCATTTTCCTTTTGCAGTTCAGTATTAACCCGATTTTGTACAACGTTTAACCGGATAGTCTTCTTGTTTTTTTGATGATCGTCAATCATATTTTTAATCACACGATTAGCAATTTCACTTTTTCTGTTCATTTCAATAAACCTCCTTTTATTAATAGTTCAAAACTGAAAAGTCATTTGACCTAAGGATATCCTAGCACACAATGACAAAAAGTCAATAATAAGTGATAAAATATCATTTTTCTACGGGCAAACAAGGCCGAAATGCCTTTTTTAAATGATAAGATAAATGTAGCAAAACCCTTGAAAATAATGGATTTTTATGTAAAATAGACATCAACAAAACGTTTTGATTATGAAATGAAAAGGAGATGAAAGATATGAACTTAAAAAAAGTAACAGCCCCTGCGCATAAGGCAATCAATCGAAGAAACAATCGTAAAGGTGTTTTAACGATTGTAAAAAAACAGGGAAGTAGCCATTGCATTATTTTCAGTGTGCAACTGGCCGAAGAACTTGACTTAGAAGACAGGGTGGTTGTTGGCTTTGATAAGGAAGATGAGAAGATATTCTTAGCAAAAAAGTTGCCAGGGATTACCCATGACGGTTACGAGTTAAAGTGCCGGATGTCTAAGGGTAAATGTATCAAAAAGGTAATATACAGTGCATCGTTGGTAAGAGAAATTATAGAGACATTACACTTGGATTTTTCCAAGAAGACATCAGTGACTCTATATGACCTTGAGCTTGACGATGAAGCTGGATATAAAATAGCCGGTATAGGGAGGTGAGGTGAAATATGATACAGGAAGCTAAAGTTGCATTATCAAAGGAAGAAAACGTTAATCGTGTCTTACATACTGACGTTGAAATTAAAGATGGACAATATGGTATGTGGAAACGAACGAAAGATAAAAATATTTATATCCCACTGGGGGCAGCAGTAACTGTCGAGAAGATTGTGATAGACATTGATACAGCAGAACAGATTCTATACCTTAAGAGCCATGCTGTGAACGGACATCCGATTTCCATGAAGATAAGCAGGGAAGACCTGACGGAAGCGGGAGTCTTAAGCCTTGTTAAATATGGTCTTCAGGTTGACAAAAGGAGTGCTCCATATCTGGTGCATATCATCGAAAATCAGGAAGTAGATGCACCTATTTCCTATTGCCACCACAACTTGGGTTTTGGGAGGACAGAGGACGGTGGATTAATATTTAAAGGATTGAATGGACTTGTATACAAAGACGATAAAACTGAGTCCATATCTGAATATGAGGGTTCGCTGGAAATAAAACCGAAAGGTAGCTTCAAGGAATGGAAAAGGATGATAGAGGAGCAGGTGCTGGGCCGGGCCCCGTTAGAAATAATGATAGCAGCAGGGGTTGCAGGAGTTTTAGTAGATTTTATGAATATGACAGTTAACATTGAAAATCTACTCATCCACAATATTGGCGAGTCTAGCACCGGTAAGACAACTGCAGGAATGTTGATGATAAGCTGTGGAAGTTCACCGGATATAATGGGGAGAGGTATGGCGTTCAACTTCGCAGACACGCAAAATGCTTTGATAAGCAGTTTTCATTCATCATATCCGGCATTGGCAGATGAAGGGAGTCTGGTGCGTTACAATCCTACATCACTGCTTTATAATCTCAGTCAAGGACGTGAGAAAAAGAGGCTTAATAGTTCCATGAAAGTTTCGGATACAAATGTGTTTCATACAGCGATCGTCTTCACTTCCGAAAAGTCGCTTCTTGGACTGGCCGATGAGAATACAGGGCTGCTTGTAAGGAATATAGAGTTTGACGGGGTGCAATGGACAGAATCTTCAGAGCAAGCGGACCGGATAAAAGAGACGGTGAAAAACAACTATGGTTTTCTTGTGCCCATGATGGCTGAGGTGATATTGAAAAAGGTTGCAGATTCTGAGGAAGAGGAAATCTTTGAGCAATATTACTATTATTGCGAAGAGTTAGTCAAACGGGCAAAAGAAAGGAATACGTACAATTCTTTAACTGAAAGGGGGGCAAAACAAAGTGCTTTAATTCTTTTAAGTGCGTATATGGTAAAAGAGTATCTGGATATACAACTGAGTATAGATTCTATCATGGACACATTAGAACAGTATTCGTTAATTGAAGACCCCGGAAAGGTAGACATAGGACTGCGTGCAATGGAATTTTTAAGACAATATGTTGAGGGAAATCGTGCCAAGTTCGTTCCTTCAATAGATGGCATAGACAACATGCGGGAGTGCTGGGGGAGAATCAAAGAAAGTAAATATTTTGAATATGAGGACGGCACGTATTCACGGACAAGCTTACATATTCAGGCGATCTATTTCGATAAGATAATGAGGGAAGGAAAATTCCCGGAGAGTAAAGTGGTTTTAAGGAGGCTGCGAGAATTAAAAATATTAGATTCTGAGAAGGATAGGTTTGTATCTAAAATCCGATTGTCATCAGACGTTGGAACTGTATCTGGTTATATTCTCCGCTTAAAAGAAGGGGAGTGGGAAAGAAGCGATGAAGAAAAATCTTTTGAAGATAAGGAACCCGGGAAAGATAAGCAGTCAAATAGCCGGGAAGTGAAGCAGAGTATTAGTAAGTCCGTAAGAAAAGCAGCCGTAACACCAACTAAAAAGTAAGTAAAAATATTTCCGGGGTAGAAGGATTGATTATCTCTACCCCGGAAAAGAAAGAAGGTAATAAGATGAACAATAAAGGTAAAATCGCTGGAAGAGTACGACCCCGACCAAATAAAGATAATGTTTCATACTATGATATCATATTAGAGTTAGGAAGAGACCCTATAACGCAAAAACGGAAACAGATGAGATACAGGGTTGATACAACAAGTCTTGAAGAGGCAAAGAAACAATTAGTGCTGAAACAAGCGGAGTTAATAGAAGGTAAGCTGGTGGAGCCTTCTAAGATAACGGTCGGGGAATTTTTGAAGGAGAATTATGAGATGCATGTAAACGTGGATGGTATATCCGAATCCACACAAAAAGATTATTTATTTGTGCTTAATACTTATCTGATACCTACCTTTGGGCGTATACAATTACAGAAACTCAGTTATGCATTGATCCAGAGAACCTATAATCAATGGAGGGTAGAATCGCCAAATCGGAAGAAACCTTTAGCAGTAGAGTCGATCAAGCATATAAACAGAGTTTTTAAAGCCGCTTTGAATAATGCCTGTAAGTTAGGATATATAAAAGATAATCCAACCACACAAGTAAAAATAGGGAAGGACGCTAAGCGTAAAGACCTGGACGTTTATACAGTACAAGAAATCAGGGAACTTCAAACGGCTGTAAAAGGAACGGATATGGAGCTTCCGGTCGCATTACTTTTTGACTGCTTAATGCGTAGAGGTGAATTATTAGGCTTGAGATACTGTGATATTGATTTTGAGAACGGTATTGTAAAAATACAACATTCATGGGTTGAAGCATATGATAATAAACCTGTCCTTAAGGACTGTAAATCTGATTCATCTGAAAGGGAGATGATCGTTACAAAGAAGACAATGGAGCTTTTAAGAAAGCAAATGAAGAAACATAAAGAAAATTGTTTAAAGTATGGCAGAGCATTTAAGATAACAGATTTTGTTATCTGCAAAGAAAATGGAGAACCATTTTTGCCACATAGCCTTACACAAAAGTGGGCGAGAACATTAAAAAAATATGGTATCAGGCATCTTAAACTCCATGCAACAAGACATAGTGCCATATCTATGCTCCTAAGTGAAGGTGTTCCATTACATATGGTACAGGCAAGAGCCGGACATAAGAATCCAGAAATCACCCTGTCTGTATATTCTCATGTGGCGAAAGATAAACAAGCAAGGGTGGCTGAGGAACTGGAAAGACTGTTAATATCGTGATAATTGATATTAAGTGACTACCAGATTATAATACTGGTGTACGCTCAATTAATGCGGCCATAGTTTGCTGGGCGTGGAACTCTCTTGCAGAGAAAACCCGTAAAACCGTCCGCCCGTCAAATTTGTGCCAGGAAATTTAGTAGAAATACCTAACGGGCGGACGGGAATACGGGGATTTCTCGAACGAGAGTGGAACGACCTTAAAGTTTATTTAGAGGGTAGGGGGCGGAATTGGAGGCGAGTTTTTTTAGTAATTGTTGTTGGAAAGCATGGGTGGATATAGCAAATCAAGCCTGGAAATACTTGCGGATATTTTGAGCGGTTTTAATACTCTTAATCAGGGTGTCCAGGGTTCGAGCCCCTGAAGGCGCATAAGCACTATTTTCGCGGACGCACGAGTCGCGGGGGTGGTGCTTTTTTTATTGCATCAGGTTCAGTCTGTGAGGCGGAAGGTTTTTGCTGAAAAGTTGAAAAGAGGAGAGCCCGGCAGGGGGAGCCGCCGGGCATGAAAATGAAAAAGATTCTTTAATCTATATAAAAAAGGTAATTGGTATATTAAAAGTGAATTGCCTTTGTATGATGCTAATAATACGCGCAAACTGTGATAAAAATGTGGAACAATTATGAAGATTTTGTGTGCACGCCACATACATCCCTAAGCTATTTGATACGCCAAGTCATTGGGAAAACAGTAACTGGAAGGATTCTGATAAATTATACGAAATAAGTTGCATTTTCCGGCAGGAAATATATAATTTAATTATGGACAAAATTTTACATTTGGAGGAAGATTATGGACGGACATTTAAAGGTTGCATCGGTACAGTTTCATGTTGTGGACGGCGATATGGCGGCGAACATGGCGAAGGTTGAGGAAATGGCTATGAAGGTCAGCGAAAACGAGAAGAACGTGGATCTGATGCTGTTTCACGAGGCCTGTCTGGAAAGCGGCCTGGGCTTGGAAAATATCGATGATGCTATCACAAAGAAGGTTAATGATTTCTGGACAGCACTTGCAGGGAAAACAGGTATTAATATTCTGGCCGGGCGTCTGGAAAGACAGGGCGATAAGATTTATAATAAGGGAACTGTTTATGCGCCGGATGGAAAGATTCTTGCAGATTATGCAAAGATCCATCTGTACAATCAGGAGAGGGAGACGATCACGCCAGGCGATTCCATGTCCATTTTTGAGTTGAATGGCATGAAAATTGGCATAATGATCTGCGCTGATTTTGGCTTCCCGGAATTATCCCGCAAATATGCCACCGCCGGAGTGGATGTGCTGGCTGTTACAAGCAGCTGGGCTTATCCGGATGATGATCTGTGGGATTTGTGCAACCGCACAAGGGCAGCGGAGAACGGCATTTATGTCGTATCCTGTGACCGTACAGGTCCGACCTCAAAGGGCGTTGTCAAGGTAGGACGTTCCATGGTGTGTGATCCCAACGGCTTTGTCATTGCCAACCTCGTGGAAAAGGAAGATATCTACTTTGTGGAGACGCTTCATAAATCCGAGGTGGACGAGAGACACCAGACGATGAAGTGGCTGGAGTGGATTCGGCCGGAGGTTTACGCGAACTTATAAAAATCATGGGTGTTGCAGGGCGGTGCTGCCACGATCGGTTATAGCTTTAGCTGAGCGTAGGGGGCGGTCTTTGCAGCACCCTGTTGCATATTTTAGCGTGTTTGAAAATTACCCTTCGTTTTGGGCCAAATCTCCCACGAAGTGGAAGGCACAACTGACGATAGTAATTGTCAAACACGCTCCAGGAGGCAGTTATGGATAGAATAGAAAAAATACAAATGGAAGGTCTGGCAAATACAAGAGATCTGGGCGGCTTTTTAACAGAGGATGGCCGGCAGATCCGGCCGCACAGGCTTTTGCGCAGCGGCGAGCTGTATCCGGCGACGGAGGCGGATAAGAAAAAACTTGTGGAAGAATATAACTTAAAGACAATCGTAGATTTCCGGGATGATATGGAGTGTTCACAGCACCCCGACCCGGTATTGCCCGGCGTGAAGGCGGTCCGTATTCCTATTTTCCGGCAGGAAGCATTAGGGATCACCCGTGAGGAGAAGGCGGATGCCAGTGAGCCCGGGAAGAAGGATCTGATGGCAGGTCTTTTGGAGCTGGCTGGGAACGATACGTTTGACGGCAGCCAGTATATGGCCGGTTTGTATGCGAATATGGTGGACAATGATTACTCGCTGTCACAGTACGGCCGCTTTTTTCAGGTCCTTTTAGAGCAGGAGGATGGGGCCGTTTTATGGCACTGCAGTGCTGGAAAGGACCGGGTAGGTGTGGGAACTGCATTGCTGCTCTATGTTCTTGGGATTCCCGAAGAAACGATCCTGAAGGATTATTTAATGGTGAATGAATTTACGTTTGACGAGACAGAGACGGTCATGCAGAAGGCAAGTGCCCGGGGCGGCGAGGGTATTGTGGCTAAAATACATCCTTTCTTTTGTGTGGAGGAGCGTTTTCTTCGGACAGTGCTGGAGCGTATTCATACGAAATATGGATCTCTGGAAAGCTGTCTGGAAAAGGAGCTGGGCCTGACCGCGCAGATGCGCCGTCAGCTTCAGGATATGTATCTGGAACCGGTAGTTGCGCAGTAAGGGATGATGTGTAATGAATGATCTTCAAATCGATTACTTTTTAGCTGTAGCCAGACATTTAAGCTTTACCAAGGCGGCCAGAGAGCTGTTTGTATCACAGCCGGCCATCAGCCGACAGATTCTGGCACTGGAGGATGAGCTGGGATATACGTTATTTGAACGCACGAACAAGTCTGTGAGCCTGACAGAGACCGGCGAGATGTTTTATCGGTTTTTTACAGATTATAAGACAGAATTAAATAATATCAAGGTCCACGCCCAGTTGATCACTGAAAGCCGGCAGCGCGTGCTGCGGCTGGGAATCGTGAATAACTGGGATGTGTCGCCGTTTTTTCTGACGGCGATGGAGCGCTTTGGGAATGCTCACGAACAGGTGCTCGTGCAGCTTTTCAGTTATGATGTCAATGAGATGGAGAATGCCCTGACATCCGATGCTGTGGATATGATTATGACCATTGACCCTATGATATCCGAGACAAAGGGCATCAGCTTTATGCCGCTGGGCCAGGTGCCCCGGGTGCTGCTCTATTCCGCCGCCCACCCCAACGGCAGTAAGAAACATGTGACACCGGCGGATTTTGCAGGAGATACGTTTCTTGTAGTGACGGAGGGGGAACATTCCTTTTATGGTGAGGATCTTGTGCGGGGGTTCTGCCGGCCCTACGGATTTGTTCCCAAGGTGCTTGCGGTGAACAGTACCGATTCGATGCTTGCGGGTATCCAGTGCCATTTGGGCGTTGCTATTGTGGATGAATGGAGCCGCGAGATCCACCACCCGGATTTTAGGTTCATACGGCTGGAATCCTCCCATCAGGTACGTCTGATGTGGAAAACAAAATGGGAAGATCCTGTAATCCAGGATTTTGCTCAAAGCTTAAAAGCTGCTCTGGAAGTAATCTGATCCAGGGCAGCTTGCGCGAAGTAACGAGCCACAAAGGGGAGCTGGCTCACCTTTGCGGCGACTGCCGCGACCCGTCGGAGCGAAGCGCAGCCGGGGGCGCGAAGCGGTTGTTTTTTATCCGTTTTTGTATTCCAGCAGGAAATTTCGGGCTTCGTAGCTGGTTGAAAAAGTCAGCGGCTTTGTGGTGATGTATTGTACGGCATCATTCCATTCACTCAGAGCGTATTCCTTGGCCTGAATTAAAGCAATTGTATTATGGATGGCCGGAATATAAGCGGGATTTCTCAGATCGGACAGGTACAGGCAGTCCATCTGGCGCGCGATACGGTCCAGCAGACCTTGTTTATTTGATGCGATATCCACAGCACATAGCTCCTTTCGTACAGAGATGAGAGAACGTAAAGTGTATGCTGAGCGATAAATCAGACTTTTTCGTTCACCTCCGAATATGTAATTTCTGGTTATATAGTATGTTAAAATGCGTTAAAACGCTTAGAATGTTTGCATGAAAGCTTATGGGCTCTTACTTTTTTATTATAACATTTCAAGCGCGAAAAAGTCTACTATTTATTGGCAAAAAAGTAGGCGAAACAGTAGTTAATAATTTGTCAATAGATTCAAATTATGGAATCATTTTCCATGAACCCAGCGCAAAAATGTGTCCTGGGCAATATTCAG
>CABJAM010000009.1:173808-225702 GCA_902363555.1 Lachnospiraceae bacterium
CTGAATATTGCCCAGGACACATTTTTGCGCTGGGTTCATGGAAAATGATTCCATAATTTGAATCTATTGACAAATTATTAACTACTGTTTCGCCTACTTTTTTGCCAATAAATAGTAGACTTTTTCGCGCTTGAAATGTTATAATAAAAAAGTAAGAGCCCATAAGCTTTCATGCAAACATTCTAAGCGTTTTAACGCATTTTAACATACTATATAACCAGAAATTACATATTCGGAGGTGAACGAAAAAGTCTACTATTTATTGGCAAAAAAGTAGGCGAAACAGTAGTTAATAATTTGTCAATAGATTCAAATTATGGAATCATTTTCCATGAACCCAGCGCAAAAATGTGTCCTGGGCAATATTCAGGCGGCGCGCTGCTTCCCGGGAGCTGACATGGCCCCGCTCCCACTGGGATTTTAATAGCTCAAAGCCTTCCGGAATCGGCTTTCTGGGCCGGCCGAAGCGCACACCTTTTAATTTTGCGGCGGCAATCCCCTCCATCTGACGCTGACGGATATTTTCACGTTCGGTCTGCGCCACGTAGGATAGGATCTGTAATACTAAATCTGCGATGAAGGTTCCTGTCAAATCGTTGGACTTTTCCCGGGTATCTAAAAGCGGCATGTCAATGACAACGATATTTACATGCTTTTCCTTAGTGATGATCCGCCACTGATTTTGTATTTCCTCATAATCCCTTCCCAGACGGTCAATACTTTTAATAACAATGACGTCGCCAGGCCGGACACGCCTTAGCAGTTTAATGTACTGGGGGCGGTTGAAATCCTTACCGCTGAGCTTATCCATAAAAATATTTTTTTCATCCACCGGGAACTCCTGCATGGCGAGTAGCTGGCGGTCTTCATTCTGATCCTTCGTTGATACGCGAACATAACCATAAATATTCATTTTCAAGTCCTCCTTAATCGTAATTAGTATTCGCCAATACAGTCTATTTTAGTAGATAAAAGGAAATAATGTTATAAAATGCGACAAATATAATGAAAAAATGCGTCATATCCATGTATTTTGAGGGAGCTGCACGCCAGAACTTAAAAAAGGGATATGAAAACGTTACGTTTTCATATCCCGGCGTTTTTGGAAAAGTATTACTCAATGATTCCGAGCTTGATCTTAGAGGAAAGGATACGGAGCACCGCCTGGTTGATGCGCGCTTCGTTGATGGTGCCGTTATTGACAGCGTCTATGACGGCTGGGATCTGTGCAGTGAAATCTGTCGTGCAGATCATGTCATTCCCCGCTAATACAGCAGCTACCGCAGCATCATTGCCGCCGGTATACTGCCCGATGGCATCCATGGCCAGATCGTCGGTCATAATAATTCCGTTAAAGCCCAGGTCGTTGCGGAGAAGCTCGTGGACTTTGGCTGAGAGCGATGCCGGGGCCTCGGCGTCCATACTTGTGACGATATTATGGGAGACGAGCACCGCTGTGGCGCCTTCCTTAATACCGGCAACAAACGGAAGGAAATCGCTGGAAGCGAAGGTTTCGTAGCCGCGGTCATCCTGTGACATGCCGGTATGGGTATCGGAATTATTGCCATAACCCGGGAAATGCTTCAGGGTGCTGCCCATCTGGCTGGCATTCATAATGCGGACCACATTGCTGACATAGTCGGCGGTGGCCTCCGCGGACTGGCCAAAGGCGCGGGGATAAATAAAGTCGTTGGCATCAGTGGAGACATCGCAGACCGGCGCCAGATTCATATTGATTCCCAGCGATTTCAGCAATCCGGATTTCTCCTCCGTATCGGTGATGATCAATTCCATGCCGCCCTCATTAAACAGGTCCTGAGGCGACCAGAACGGGTACAGGCGGAGCTGCGAATTGGAGCTGACCCGGTTGACCGTTCCGCCTTCCTCATCCACGGCGATAAACATAGGTGTGGCGGACGCGCTCTGGTAGCTCTGGATATCCGAGATCACCTGGTCCTTTGTTTTATTTTCAAAATCCC
Source organism: Lachnospiraceae bacterium (assembly GCA_902363555.1). Lineage (GTDB taxonomy): Bacteria > Bacillota > Clostridia > Lachnospirales > Lachnospiraceae > Catenibacillus. Next base: position 175,788 of record CABJAM010000009.1, read on the forward strand.
GGCCAAATAACATATAACCACCCAGATAAAACGTGGCGGCCTGATTGGCGGCATCACTTTCCGGACAGCGGGCAAGGAACATCTGACCGACCTTTTGTTCCAGTGACATGCCCGTCATCAATTCCTGGGCGCGGGCAAGGGTGGCTTCGTCAAAGCCGGTGATCGTGTCGCCGCTTCCTGTAAAGGTATCGGTAACCGGCTGTGTTTGTTCCGACTCACCGGTTTCCTCGGGCGGTTGAGTTTCCTCTTCCCCACCGGGGATCGTCAGATGTTCCATGGTCGAACGCACAAGACCATTGTCCTGAGCCGGGGTACATGCACTCAGGCAGAGGATGGCGGCAGCAAGAAGCGCTCCCAATTTATATTTACCGTTCATTTAACTCACTCCTTATTGATGTCTCATACTCCGGAAATCACTGCATATCCTTTGCTCAGTGCACATATACTGCCGGAGGTTTACAGGTGCCAGTATTTGGTAAACGTTCGCAACGCTTACCTGTTTTGAGTTACTGTTTATAGTATAGCACATGAAGAAATATTAGCCAATAAGAATAATTCTCGCCTTTTTTTATTATAGATATACAGATGTAACAGTTCAGGGCCGCTGAATGATTATATAAAGATGGAATAGCGATGGGGGGATTATTTATGCTGAACTATTTATGGACGGCGATGCTGCTGATCGGCGTCATCGTGGGCGCTGTCACAGGAAATATGCAAAATATTTCCAATGCGGTTGTCACGTCGGCTCAGGAGGCCGTGGATTTGTGTATTACCATGCTGGGGATCATGGTCATGTGGACCGGTGTTATGAAGATCGCGGAAAAATCCGGCTTGCTGGAAAAAATGACCGTAAAGCTGCGGCCGGCGATCCGTTTTCTGTTTCCCAATATACCGGATAAGCATCCGGCCGGGGAATATATTTCCACCAACTGCGTGGCGAATATTTTGGGTTTGGGATGGGCGGCGACGCCTGCGGGGCTGAAAGCTATGACAGAGCTTAAAAAGCTCAATGAAGAGCGCTGCGCCGCGGCTGCCGGCGGATTGGCCGCTGGAGGAGTGGCGGAGGACAGTCGGGCAGTGGCTGGCCAGACGGCCGCCGGCAGCCGAAAAAAAACGGCAGTTTCCGCACGCGGGCAGAAGCATTGCGGACCTCATGTTGCCAGTAATGAAATGTGTACATTTCTCATTCTGAATATTTCGTCATTGCAGCTTATCCCGGTAAGCATTATCGCGTACCGCAGCCAGTATGGAAGCGCGAACCCTACGGCGATTGTGGGGCCGGCCATATTGGCGACGCTGGTCAGCACGGTGGTGGCGGTGGTGTTTATAAAGATAAAGGACAGAAAACATTTGTAAGTGTTATTGACGTAAGATGTATGAGGAACTACAATAAAAGTATTATAATGTAAAGTCTTAACGATGAATGAGGGAAAAAATGAGTATGAAAATCACAGAAACACAACTTAAAATTGCAGAGAATGTTCTAAGCTACTGGCATACAATCGAGTTTTTAAGTCAGGATAATCTGCCGGAGTTATCTTATGATGAGAAAAAGAAAAATGCAGAGGCGCTTCGACGTAATGTACACGCAGTAAACAACATTGGCGATACTGCGCAATATGAAACGAAGGTACTGAACCTGCTTATACCATTAAAGCCAGAGGATGATTTAGGGGATTTAATAAAACGTGAGACAGAAAAATACGGAATGAAATGCTGGGGGAATATTTCTGTTTATTGCGGAAAAATTTTAAGAGAAGACTGTATACAAAAAATTATATACAACTTACATCTAAATGATCGCCGACCGGAAAAAAGTGAGGACGAAATCGCCTTGTTCGGGCTGCAGCTTGACTATAATGGTGTCTATGTGGATAAGAGTTTTTCATTATCTACTATCTTATGGGCTGCAAAACATATTGAACGGGATCGCTTTTTTTATGATAATTTATCACCAGAATTATACGAAGAAAGCCTGATGGGCTATGAAGTTTATTGGCAGAACCTGAAAAATGCAAAAGAAAAATATCATCCTGTTGAATCAGGTCTGGCAGCATCGTTAGATAATACGGATTTTGTTCCAGTGACCGTAAGGGATATTTATAATCTTTATAAAGATATTTATGAGGATTATGCCAATGCCGTTAAAATTGATGATTCGCAGGTTATTTCGGAAGGGTTTACATGCCTGTTACAGTTTCAGATATTTGCAGATGATAAAGCCAGAGAACGTTATGAAAATAATGATTATATTGGACTAAGCAAAGCCTTTTTTGTAAAAGACCTTAACCTTGTATTGACTAGGGTCAAGGAGAGAGCCATTGATTTAAAAAATAAAATGCAGTGTTCAATAATTGAGTATATGGCAGCGCCATACGCCCGCTATTACCCGGAAAAGGAAGTTTATTCTTTTTCTGATAGATTTTGTATAGATTATGGTAAAGATGGTTGCGAAAGAAAAGAAGAAGTGCATCAGTTTCTTGCCAGGACTCTGGATGTCAGGAATGCTCCATTAGGTAAATGGCCGTCCAGATTTATGCCATCGCTCATGCAGCAGATTGCTGTCAATATGGCTGTAAAGGAAGGTGGAGAAGCTCTTCCGGTATTTTCGGTCAACGGGCCTCCTGGAACAGGGAAAACGACGCTTCTGAAAGAAATTATTGTAAATAATATTGTGAAAAGAGCCGAACGTCTCTCTAAGTATGACATTCCAGATAAGGCTTTTGAGGAATGTTTTTATAAACATGGAGAAAAAAAGAGTCATGGATACTCGGATTGGTATCCAACATATTATCGGTTGAAGGATGATAAAATAAATAATTATAGCATTCTGGTAACATCCTGTAATAATGCGGCAGTGGAAAATATCACAACGGAACTGCCAATTGAAAAAAATATTACAGGAGTACTGAAAAGTACAAAGGACGATACAGATTTGCAAAAAATGCAATTGGACGAAGTACGTCATTTATTTACGGTGCAGGAGTGTGATCAGGAAGAAGCGCTTTATTATAAAAACATAGAAAAAGAAGGTATTTATAAAGATATATATTTTACAGAATATACGAGAAGCCTATTAGATGATAACGACGCATGGGGCCTGATATCAGCGCCATTGGGAAAAAGGTCCAATATTCACAGGTTCTATAATCAGGTTCTGTATCCATTGGACGTAGATTTTTATAAGAATGTTAAAATTGAAGAAAGATTGGAGGATTATAAGCAGTGTAGGAAAAATTTTTGCCGTCAGCGGGAAGTGGTTATAAAGCTTCAGAATAAGCTGGCAGATTTTTGTAGTGCTGAAAAAAGAGCGAGAAAAATTTGTCATAAAAATCAGGCCAAAATCCAAGCTGTACAAAATGAATGTCAGGAATTGGCGGTCCTGCTGGAGGATTTCAAAATACAGCAGATCAATGCCGGGAAAGATACTGAAGCTATTGAAATTCAGCTGGAAGCGGTCAGACTTCTCGTGGAAAAAGCGAGCGCTTGCATCCATGATCTGAAGGAGCAGGTAAGGATTACAGATAAAGAATATGAGGAGCGGCTAAAAGCTTCTATTTCCGTCAGTGAAAGTATTGGGTTTCTGGAACGGATGTTCCATACGAAGACGGCGCTGAGAAAAGCGGAATTGGCTGATAAATATCAAAAGGAGGCGGAGGAGAAGAAGGCGGCAAAAGAAAATCTGGAACGTGAGATAGAGCAGGCGGAAGGCGACTTTTTGGCGCAGAATAAAATACTTGATGATTATCGGGAACAGCTTGGTAAAGCTCAGAAAAACTGTGATGATTTATTCCAGTGCATACGGGAAATAGAAAACCGGCTGGAGCAAAATGATTGTCAGGTGGAATCACTTAAGAGGGAGATGGAAATAGAGAACCTAAATTATCGGGAAATGCTGGAAAAGGAACTGGGGAAAAAGGACGGAATGCGTACATTTACACCTTTGGATGAGCAGTTTATAGCACAGTATTTCAGTTCTGACGGCGATGAAAATACAAAAGCTCAGGTTTGTAATCTGTGGTTTACAGATGAGTATAACAGAGCCCGGGAAAAATTATTTTATGCAGCATTGAAGCTTCATAAAGCTTTTGTGCTTTCCTCCAGATGCTGTTTGAGAAATTACAGGAACCTTGCCTTACTTTGGCAGGAAAGAAAAGAAGAGAATAAGGTGGTGAAGTTCCATAAGGAAGATAGAGAGGCAAGCTTTGGGATATTACTTCAATCCTTATTTTTGCTTGTACCGGTAATTTCAACCACATTTGCATCCGCTGGCAGCTTTTTAAAAGATATTAGGAAGCCTCATACCCTGGGGATGGTCATCGTTGATGAAGCTGGACAGGCACCGCCGCAGATGGCCATTGGTACTTTATTCCGTTGCAGAAAGGCTGTTATTGTCGGAGATCCAAGGCAGGTAGAGCCTGTTGTAACAGATGATCTGCTGTTTTTAAAAAGTGCATTCAGGGAGGATGTGTTTAAACCATATAAATCGGTGAAAAATTCAGTGCAGCAGTTTGCCGATTTGATTAATCCATATGGAACCTATTTGGAAAATGAACAGAACGAAATGGAGTGGGTCGGTTGTCCTCTGGTGGTACACAGGCGATGCATTTCACCGATGTATGATATTTCCAATTACATATCCTACAATAATAAAATGAAACAGCAGACAGCGATGCCTTCGGCGAAAAAAGAGGCGCAGTTTTGTTATACGGGTTCAAGATGGCTTAATGTTAATGGGTGTGAAAAGGGGAATAAAAATCATTTTGTAGAAGAACAGGGGAAACGTGCCTTAGACCTTCTGGAACTGGCATTTACAAAATCAAATACGCCCAGCCTTTTTGTAATTACGCCATTTACAACGGTAAGGAGTGGCATGATAAAGTGTATAGAACAGGCGCTCTATGGTAAACAGTATCCTGTCTTAAAACAGAAAAGTGACTATGTAAAAGAGTGGATGTATAAAAATATTGGAACTGTACATACCTTTCAGGGAAAAGAGGCTGACGAAGTATTGTTTTTACTTGGCTGTGACACAAGCAAAAGCGCGTTGGGAGCAATTCGATGGGTGAATGCCAATATTGTAAATGTAGCTGTAACGCGTGCGAAATATCGTTTGTACGTCATCGGGGATGGAGCGGCATGGAAAGAGTCGAGATATATAAGTCAGGTAAAGAAAATAATGGACACCTTTGCTCTGTGTAAATTAAGCCGGATCTTAAATGATGAAGATGTTCCGGCAGACCGGGAGACGCTTGTGAAATTGTGCGGACAATTGCCGTCCGCCGAAGCTATATCTATGGAGGAGGAAGATGAGGACTTTATAGCTTCTTCGGATATTTTTTTGAACGAGTTAAAGAGCGGGGATATGTTTTTTAAAGACCTGTCAGACAAGCAGATTACAAGCTATGGCTTTACCCCGGAGGAGTTCAGGAAATTAGAGAATGGCGTTCGACAAAATTTGGAATGGGGTATGAAGCTTTATACGTTGCTGCTGACCCTGATAAAAAAATACCAAATTGAAAATTTGGATGCCTCCTGCTGTGCAATCTTATTTTGCAAGGCTCTTGAGGGGCAGTTAAAGGATTGCTTTTACGATAATCTGAAGCGGTTGTTCCCCGAATATAAACCAGTAGGGAGAAATCATAAGGCGCTAAAAAACGCTTCGGAGGAGGAGATGGTTATCTGGGAGTATGAAAAGATATTGAGGGATAAGCAGGCGGATTTAGCGGAATTTATGAGTCTTATGGAATTGAAACAGTATGATAAGTACTGGTGGGAAAAATTCAGGTATCAGTTAGATAACTGCAGACAACTAAGAAATAACTGCTGTCACTGGAAACGTTTTGACTGGAACCAATTAAAGTGCCTTTTAAAGTATATGTTTTTGAAGACGGACGAGAGCTCCGTTTTGAAGGGGGTAATGCATGATAGTATGGCAGGAAAGTATCTAAAGAACAGGCATTAAAATTAAAAGTGTGCATTTGGAAATATCTGAGCTAAATACTCATTAAGGAGAATCATATGGAGTTATCAAAGGTAAGAATAAAAAATTTTCGCGGTATTGAAGATCTTGAAATTGAATTTAAACCTGGATTTAATTTGATCAAAGGTGAGAATGGTAAAGGAAAAACATCCATTCTGGAAGCCATAGCGGTTGGTCTTGGCGGTTTTATTGCAGGCTTGGAAGGTGTTAATACCAGACATTTTACATTGGATGAGGTTCGTACAGAGTTCTATAAGGTAGGGGATGGCTCCTATGGGAAAAAAAATCATGTTCCAGTAGAGGTTTTGATGATTGCTGATTTATATGGAAGGCAATTTGAGTGGACACGGAGAAAAAACAGTATTAAAGCATCGAGAAGTACTATACAACCAAGGAATATATGTAAAGAAGCAGAAAAAATGGCGGAGGAAATAACAACAGAATTACCAGTGTTGATATATCTCGGTGCAGGAAGAGTCTGGACACAGAAAAGAGAAAAGGTTGAGAATGTTTTTCGAAAACAATATTTTCGTACAGTAGGATATACGGATGCTTTAGTGGAAGCATCCAATGTGAAACTACTGATGAATTGGTGTGTAAAAATGGAACAGATCGCATGGCAGAAGGGGAAAAATATCGCTGAATATGAAGCAGTAAAGTGTGCAGTTGCAAAGTTTATGGATTTTATGGAGGAATGTGAAGGGCATAAGGTATTTTATGATAAACAAGAAGAACAATTAATGTACCAGACCGGGAACGAAGTGCTGACCATCACGCAGTTGAGTGCTGGATATCAATCATTGATATGGACTGTATTAGATATTGCTTATCGTATGGCTGTACTTAATCCATATAAATTGGAAAAAATTGCTGAGACAAAGGGCGTTGTTTTAATTGATGAATTAGATATGCATTTGCATCCAAGGTGGCAATGGAATGTTATCGGTGCATTGCAACATACGTTTCCAAATATCCAGTTTATCGCGGCAACACATGCTCCAGTATTATTTGCATCTAATAAGAATGTATGGGTGATTGATGTGGATGGTGATGTAACTGGATATGAATATTCTCATTACGGAATAGATGTGAATACGTCAATGTCTGTATATCAGGGGATAAAGGAGATTCCCAAAAAGGTCCAGGCACAGGTGGAAGCCTTTTGCGAAAATATGGATCACGAGAATTATGAGGCAGCCCGGAAAATCTTGGAACGGTTGGAGAGAGATACAGCGCCTACGCATCCATTGTTAGTGGAATTACGTACAAGGTATGAATTTGAAACAACAAATTGGGAGGAATAAATGATTTATATAGAAAAGGGTAAGGAGCCAGAATCCCTGACTGCATATAAAAAGAAAAAACATGCTTATTTTGATGGATGTAATAAAGAAGATATTAGAAATAGTTTATTACGGGAACAGGGGTATCTCTGCGCATATTGCATGAGACGGATTGAAAAAATGCATATGAAAATTGAGCATTGGTACCCGGAATGTGACCTGTCAGCAACAGAGACTCTTGATTATGGGAATATGCTTGGATGTTGTACAGGTCATATAGAAGGCTCCAGGGGCAGCGATGATACATGTGATACGCATAAAGGTAATCGCCACATTAAAATAAATCCATTAGATAGAAACGTGTTACAATACATAAAATATAAATCAGCATCTGGAAGAATATATTCGGAGGATATAGAAATAGAAAAAGATTTAAATGATACGCTTAACTTGAATGCTGACAGACATATGCTGATGATTAATCGAAAACAATTATTGAATCAGCTCATTTTGGAATTAAGTAAAATACAGAAAAACGGTGTATGGAATAAAACTATCCTGGAGAAAGTTAAAAATAAGTATGAGAGTACGGATGCTGCCGGAATGAAAAAAGAATTTGTTGGAATTGCAATTTGGTATATTGATAAAAAATTAAAAGCAGCAGGAAAATAACTGAGGATCCTATGAAGGGAGGACGCCCATGGCCCTTATTTTATTAGTTGAAGACGAGCCAGGTGCAGTTGCACTCATGCGCCGGTATATTGAAAAAGAATCATCTGAACACAAGCTTGCAGCATTTGCAAAGGCAGCCGAGGCGCTTTCCTTTGCTGAGAAAAGCAAGGTTGATCTATTCATTTTAGATATACAGCTTTTGGATTACCGGGGAACCGAGCTGGCAAGACAACTGCGTGCCATGCCGGAATATCGGTTTACCCCGATCCTTTTCACCACGGAGCTGGCCGGGGAGGAATTATCTGCCTATCGGGAAATTAAATGCTATGATTTTCTGGTAAAGCCTTTCGCGGAGGCCGAATTTCAAAAGACATTTCAAGCGGTCCTGGAGATGGGGGAGCAGATACAGACTGCTCCGGAAATTTTGCGGATTGAGCAGAAGCAGTTTTTATTTGAATACGAAATCAGAAATATCCTCTACATTGAATCTTTTGGAAAAAGGCTTTTGATTCATACAGCACAAAACGGCGGAAGCGAAGTAACTGATCAGATTTCTGGTTACAGCCTGTCCAGACTGCTGAGCATGGTGCCCCGGAACCGGCTGCTGCAATGCCATAAAAGCTTTTTGGTCAATCCGGTCCATATTTATAAAATAGACAAGGCAAACCGCCTGCTTTACCTGAAGGATTGTAAAACTGCAATCCCAATCGGTGAGAAATATCAAAAAGCAGTGTTTGAGCGTGAACGGCCATGACATTTTCTGTTTTTTTTCAGAGTGTATTGGATGGGCTTCTTCTGTCTCTTTCAAGTCTTGGCCTGCTGGGCCGGTCACGGAGGAAGCCGGACCAACTGCTGCCTCTGCTGTTTACCGGCGTCTGCCTGCTTTCCCGCCTGGGGCTGGGGGACCATGACGCCGAAATGGCGTATGCTGTGCTTCCGGTGGATCATATTGTGGCGTTTCTTTTTCTTTTCCTCGGCGTGCTGCTGTTAAACAGCCTGTGGTTTCAAAAGAGCGAGGGGCATACGATTTTTGGTACGGCTGCCGCCTTTGCATTGTACCTTTTACTGCGGGAGCTTAGCTTACTGTTTCTAGCCCTGTGCGGTCTGACAGAGCCTGCATGGTATCTTTATGTGGGCCGGGTGCTGCCCCTTGGCCTGTGGCTGGTGCTTTGGAGCACGGGGGCGCTCCGATGGCTGAGAAACCGGCTGGCGGATAGTGACCCCGTTATTTGTATTGTGTGCAGTAATACGGCGGTGCTGCTTTTACTGCAGCTTATCCTGTTTCGGTTTGACTTTTCTGCAATGCAGCGCTGGCTGTGGGTGACCGTGGGCGTGGTGGGGCTGCTGGCCGCCTGTGATGTGACCGCCATGCTCCTTCGGCAGTACCGTATGCAGGCTCAGCGGCGGACCGCCATGCTGGAGCAGTATCTTCCGCTTGTGGAAGAACTGATCGAACAGGTGCGGGCGCGCCAGCATGACTTTAACAATCAGATGATGGCGGTCTCGGCAGCGGTTTCCACGGCCCACGATTTAGCAGAAGCGCAGGAGGCGGTCACGTCTCTGCTCCAGCATGTAAGGCTGGACGGCGCAGATAAGGAGTTATTAAAGTGTGACAGTAAAGTGATCAGCGGGCTTTTATTTGGAAAAGTGAAGCAGGCGGAATTAAAACAGATCCGAGTGGAAGTGACGATAGCAGGCGCATTTCTCCACCGCGCCCTGTCTGAGGCTGACTGGGTGGAGCTGATCGCCATTTTGCTGGACAATGCCATTGAGGCCGCCGCACCCGGTGATGTGCTTTACGCCAGAGCCATCGAGGAGGCGGAGGGGCTCCGGTTTTCTGTGTTAAATCCTCACAGGGCTTTATCCAATGCAGAATTTATACAGATGTTCCGGCGGGGCTGGTCTACGAAAGGGGAATCCGGGCACGGTTATGGTCTGTATAATGTCCGCCAGATCGTGGAAAGGCATGGCGGAAAGATTATTACCGGCAATGACCGGCAAAACGGAATACCCTATATCACTATTGGGGTATTGGTTTCCTGAAAATTAAAGCATATGATTGCGGGGTTTTATGGGGCGGGCCGTTTCGTTCCCATAAAACCCCTGTTTGTTCCCAGGGCCTTGTCTTTATGGCGGAGGATGCTAATATAAGGGGGTAAGTACATAAAATCCGACTGAAAGGAAGTGCACATATGCGAAATTTTATATTAGAAGGGAAGAAAATAGCCAGACCGGTACTTGTCACAACATGTCTCCTTACGCTGCTGGCCTGTATTCTTTCCTGTACCCTGTATCGCCAGTATTCCATCCAATTTGAGCTCGACCCATGGGAGATCGGTACGGAGTTTTTAAGCCTTTTGTTTCCTCTGTTTGTTACCATTCCGATTTGCTGGCAGCTTTACTATGAACGCCGGAATCGTTTTCTCACCTACACTCTGCCCCGGATTAGCAGGCGCCGCTATTTGTTTACAAAGTGGTGTGCATGTGCGGTATCGGCATTTATCATTATTACGATACCCTATGCTATCTCCGCCCTGTTTGCGCTGTACGTCAGGGCGCCGCAGGCGCTTTGGCCGCTTCCCGAGGGCTATTCTCGTATATTCCTGAACCTGTATGCAAATACGCCCGTTCTCTATGCATTATTACTTTCTATGTGGAAGGGGCTGCTGGGCATCCTGACCATGACCTTTGGTTTTGTACTGGCTCTTTATGGCAGCAATATATTTGTCATCCTGACAGGTCCGTTTATCTATGTTACTTTGGAGAATTTCATTTGGGCGATCCTTGGTTTGCCGGGGTTTCGTTTTGTCACAGCCTTTGAGCCCACCAGTCTGAGTGACCAGGCTGTCCACGCCACATCATTTGTTGTTGGGCCGGCTCTGATGTGTATTGTCATGGGAATGGTGGCGTCCTTCTTTCAAAAGGTGAAGAAACGCTCCATTTACCAGGTGTGATCCGATGCTGCGCCGTATATGGATGAAGGTTGGCCCGGGTAAGTTTTTCCTGCTTTTTGGGCTATCCCTTCTGTTTGGACTGAGTGAAAGGGCGGGCGCACAAAGCCCCCTTCCCATGCATTTGCTGGCAATCCTGAATGACCAGTATTATTTTGTTTTTGCTGTGCTCCCTGTTTTTTTGTTCCTCTGTACAAGTGTGATGGAGGACGACACGCTTTTGGTACTGGTGCGGTATGGAACGTATGGACGGTACTTTTTCCACAAATGGCGGGCGCTGTCGGTGCTCGCAGCGCTGCTCTGGCTTGGGCAGATGGCTGCGCTTTTGCTTTCCGGCCTGGGGCTTCCCATTGCCGGAGGCTGGCCGGGAGCATCGGGCGGGCAGTGGCAGGAAGTATTCACACTGCTGCGCGGGTATTTCCCATCGCCGTGGGCTGCGATTCTTGGCTGCGCCGGGCAAATGCTCCTGGGATACTGGCTGATCGCCCTGACGACCCTTTGTCTGGGCCACTTTTGCAGCCGGTCCATGGCAATCAAGCTGGTCATGGCGCTTTATTTATTCGCAGTTCTCTGGATCAAGCTGCCGGTCATGTCACGCCCGCCCTTTGTGTATTTGACGGGATTGAACCATTGGGTGTTTCTGCTTCACAATCTGGCATACCCCTGGCGCCTGCCCCTGACCGCTGCGACCACGGCGGTTTTTACGGCGGGAATGTTTTGGCTTGTTGTCCGAAAATGGCGGTGGCGGCTTTTAATTACGTGGCGCGGTGGGCATGGTCTGGCTTCTTATTACCGTCATGTTCTGTTTACGGTAAAAAATGTGCTTATACTGGCTGGCCTGATCCTTCTTGTGACGGCCTGGACCTGGGTCGCGGGGGGCGCACCGGAGGATTGTACGGACTGGCTGGTCCGCCTGTTTGCCGGACACGGCACTGGATATTTTTACCCCATGGGTCTTTTAATGCTGCTGGCCATGGAGTTACTTCCCCTGTGGCCGCTGGGGGTATTCTGTACCCAGGTCGTTGGGGAGCGCTCCGTATTTTTGACCGTCCGTCTGCGGCGGCGAAGACAGCTTCTTGGAGCGCTCCTTTGTACCGGGCTTTGCTGGATACTTTTGTATGGCTTTCTGCTGCTCCTTGCGGCCGTCATTCCGCCTCTGATGCTGGACTTTTCCCTGGATGCGGGTTTGATCATAACCGCAGTGGGGCTTAAACTTTTAGATGTTGCGTTTCAATTTCTGCTGCTCCTGTCCGTCCTCTGCGTGACGGGGCAGGCGACGGTCGGATTTGTGGCGCTGGTACTGTTACATTTTTTATGTGTGCTGCCCATTTCATGGCTCCCGGCAGGACTTTCCAGTCTGGCACGGCTGAATCTTGCCCAGACCGGCGGAACTGTGCCGGGAATGGCTGCCGCTGCGTTACTGGCCGCCCTTTCCCTGGCACTGATCCTATGGCTTTACAGCCGGGGAGTCCGGCGGCTGTTCAATCATTAAGGAGGATAACCTATGGAACCTATTATTTCATTAAACCAAGTAAGCAAGAGCTTTTCCGGGCGGCGTGTTTTGTCCGGTGTCTCTTTAAATATCGAAAAGGGGAGCACTGTTGGCATCGTTGGTAACAACGGAAGTGGAAAGTCGGTCCTGTTTAACATCATCTGTGGCTTTTACTCCCCGGACAGCGGACAGGTCTGCGTGCGAGGCAAGACTCTGGGAAAGGGCCGTGACTTTCCTGAAAACATGGGGGTGCTGATTAATTCCCCCGGCTTTATCGGCCTAAATACAGGCTTGCAGAATTTACGGTATCTGGCCGGCATCCGCGGCGTGGCCGGTGATAAAGAAATCCGTCTGGCTATGCAGAAGGTAGGGCTTGATCCGGATGATAAAACAAAGGTCGAGCACTATTCTCTCGGGATGAAGCAGAAGCTGGGCATCGCACAGGCCATTATGGAGGATCAGGATATACTCATTTTGGACGAGCCGTTTAATGCGCTCGACTATAAGACCTACAATGATACAAAAGAAATCATCCGCATCCTCCAGGCAGAGGGGCGGACAATTCTGATGACCTCCCACAATTACGACGATCTGGAAACGCTTTGCACCCATATCTATGCGATCGATGAGGGAGAACTGAGTGTTTTATCCGGTGAGGAAATGAAACAGCGATTTCGTGGGTAAACGCGGCTTCCACCGTGTTTTTATGCGGATCATGCCACATTTTTACTTGACAATCCCTCCTAAAACCGCTATACTGATTAAGCATATCGATTGAATTACCGATCGTAAAGATGTCATAAAGCTTCCGTGCAGCCGGGGAGATAGCGGTGCCCTGTACCTGCAATCCGCTACAGCAGGGGTGATGTCTTTGCTGAGGGTCGTTATCTGTAGAGCAGCCCTTTATAAGTGGCGTTGACGCCTGGGTCTTGCGCAACAGAAACCTGTGAACCGTGTCAGGTCAGGAATGGAGCAGCACTAAGCAGGAACTTTTGTGTGCCGCGAGGGTGCCTGGGCCGAGTTAACTGTGAAGGTAACGTTTATGGATGCGATTCGAAGCGAGACGCACGGATTTAAAAATAAAATATATGCCGGAAGTCATCAGGCCCCATGGGCAGTGAAGGCGGCGTGAAAACTGTAAGTCAGGGTCATGTTAAACATATGTTTAATATGACCTGTTTTATTTGCGCGAAGCAACGAGCCGCAAAGGGGAGCTGGCTCACCTTTGCGGCGACTGCCGCGACCGCCGGAGCGAAGCGGAGGTGGGTGCGCGAAGCGGAGGTGGGTGCGCGGGCCACGCGCCACAGTCAGTAGTTAAAATGCCGCAGTATTCAAACAAAGGCATTGAATTAATGTGTTATTTACTATATTATAAAAGAGTGAGCAGTGATACCCTATACTGTGCGGCACGTCCGGCAAAGGCCGGCGTGGGCTGCGGGCTGGCCGGAGGCTTGAGGATATTCCGGTCAACAGGGATTGCACGACAGAGTACTCGAAAGGAATGTGATTGGGATGAAGAAAATTGGTATGCTGACCAGCGGCGGAGACTGCCAGGCATTGAACGCAACCATGAGGGGCGTAGCAAAGACGCTTTACAGCCATTATAATGAAGATGTTCAGATCTTTGGATTTGAGGAGGGTTACCGTGGCCTGATGTACAACGATTATGTGCTAATGAAGCCGTCGGACTTTTCCGGAATACTTACAAAGGGCGGCACGATCCTTGGCTCATCAAGGCAGCCATTTAAATTGATGCGGGTGCCCGGTGAAAATGGATTTGATAAGGTTGCGGCGATGAAAAAGACATACCAGAATCTGAAGCTGGACTGCCTTGTTATTTTAGGCGGCAACGGTACACAGAAAACGGCCAATCTCCTTTCCGAGGAAGGGCTGAATATTGTGTCACTGCCAAAAACCATTGATAATGATATATATGGAACCGATATGACCTTTGGATTTCAGAGTGCGGTAGATATTGCCACAAGCGCCATTGACTGCATCCACACAACGGCGGCTTCCCATGGCCGGGTATTTATCGTGGAGCTTATGGGCCACAAGGTGGGCTGGCTGACGCTCCATGCAGGTATTGCCGGGGGCGCAGACATTATCCTGCTTCCGGAAATCCCCTATGATATCGATCATGTTCTTGATGCGATCAAGCGGAGAAATAAGGCCGGAAAGAAATTTTCCATCCTGGCTGTGGCTGAGGGTGCGATTTCAAAGACTGACGCGCTGCTGTCCAAAAAGGAATATGCTAAGAAAAAGGCCTCCAGTCCGTTTCCGTCGGTGTCCTATGAGATCGGCAAGCAGATCGGTGACGCCCTTGGCCAGGAGGTGCGTATCGTGGTGCCCGGCCATACACAAAGAGGCGGAAGCCCCGATTCTTATGACCGTGTGGTTTCCTCCCGTCTTGGCGCTGCTGCCGGCCGGCTGATCATTGAGGAAAAATATGGTTACATGGTTGCCTTTAAAGGGGATTCCATCATTCCGGTAGCACTTAAAGAGGTCGCCGGAAAGTTAAAGACTGTAGATCCGGACCTGGAGATCATCCGTCAGGCCAAAGATCTGGGTATCTGTTTCGGAGACTGAATCGTGAATTAAAATAGAAAGAGGATCATAATATGTCCTATCAGGCACTTTATAGAAAGTGGCGCCCGTCGGAGTTTGACGAAGTCAAGGGACAGGACCACATAGTGACGACATTAAAAAATCAAATAAATGCGGACCGGGTCGGCCACGCCTACCTGTTTTGCGGAACCCGCGGCACAGGAAAGACGACGGTAGCCAAGATTTTTGCCAAGGCGGTCAACTGTCTCCATCCGGTGGACGGCAGTCCATGCAATGAATGTGAGATGTGCAAGGCGATCAACAGCCAGACATCCATGAACGTCATTGAAATCGACGCCGCCTCCAACAATGGTGTGGACAATATCCGTGAGATCCGCGATGAAGTGACGTATTCGCCCACGGAAGGCCGTTATAAAGTGTATATTATCGACGAGGTGCATATGCTTTCCATCGGCGCTTTTAACGCGCTGTTAAAAACACTGGAGGAGCCGCCGTCCTACGTTATATTTATTCTGGCGACCACGGAGGCTCATAAAATACCCATAACCATCTTATCTCGCTGTCAGCGTTACGATTTCAAGCGGATTACCATCGATACCATTGCAGGGCGGCTGTCTGACCTGATCCAAAGGGAAGGGCTGGACGTGGAGGAAAAGGCAGTGCACTACATTGCCCGGGCGGCGGACGGCTCCATGCGTGACGCCCTGAGCCTTCTGGACCAGTGCGTGGCCTTTTATCTGGGCGAACGGCTGACCTATGACAATGTGCTTGAGGTGCTGGGGGCTGTGGACACTTCGGTATTCAGCCGGATGCTGCGCTGTATTGACGGCGGACGGTTCGTGGAGGCGGTGCGCCTTCTGGAGGAAGTTGTGATCCAGGGCCGGGAGCTGTCTCAGTTTGTTCTGGATTTTATATGGTATATGCGTAATCTGCTGCTTGTCCAGGGCTCCGGTGATCTGGAGGATATACTGGATATTTCAGCGGAAAATCTGGCGGCCCTGAAGGAAGAAGCGCAAACCATTGATAATGCCAAGATCATGCGCTACATCCGCGTGTTTTCCGAACTGTCCAACCAGGTGCGCTATTCCAGTCAGAAGCGTGTGCTCATTGAAGTGGCGCTGGTGAAGCTTTGCCGGCCGACGATGGAGCAGAAGGGCACGTCGCTGGAGGATCAGATGCTGGCGCTGGCTGAACGGCTGGGGGTTTTGGAAAAACAGTTGGAAAATGGTATCGTGGTCACTGCGGCAGGCGGTGCCGGGGGCGCATATCCGGGCGGCGCAAATATGCCGGGGGCTGGCGGCGCGGGCTATCCGGGGGCAGGCGGGCCGGGAGCTATCCCTGGCGGCCCAGCGCCAAAAGCCATGCCGGAGGATCTAAAGGCGGTCATTGGCGAATGGGGGCGGATCATCTCCGATGTTCCCATGAGCATGGGGATCATGCTCAAAGCCGCACAGGTTGCCCAGGGGGCGGATAATAAGCTGGTCCTTGGATTTTCAGACCCTATGCATAAGGCCTACTTTGAGCAGGAAAATCACAAACAGGACCTGGAGGGCGCTATTGCCGCCCGTATCGGTAAAACTGTAGAGATCGTTCCGACCATGCTGGAGGAGCGTAAGGAGCAGACGGGAGAATTTTATATTCCCTCAAAAGTTAATTTATCAGGTGTTGACTTTAGTTTTGAAGATGAGTAATATAAATAGAGCAGGTGAAAACTGCATGTTCCCATAGAAATGGCGGGAACACAGTATTTATAGCAACAGTTCGGCGTGTCTGGACTGCTGCCATTTATTGAAAATCAGGAGGATTTATTTATGGCTAAACGTGGAGGTTTTCCGGGCGGTGGTATGCCTGGCAATATGAATAATCTGATGAAGCAGGCGCAGCGGATGCAGCGTCAGATGGAGGATGCGACAAAGGAGCTTGAGGAGAAGGAAGTGGAGGCCACAGCCGGCGGCGGAGCCGTGACCGTGAAGGTATCCGGTAAAAAGGAAGTGGTATCTGTCAAGCTGACGCCGGAGGTTGTTGATCCGGATGATATCGAGATGCTGGAGGATCTGATCATGGCTGCGACCAATGAAGCTTTCCGTAAGATGGAGGAGCTTTCACAGGCGACCATGGGTAAGATTACCGGGGGCCTGGGCGGCTTTGGAGGCCTTGGGATTTAATGAATTTATACAGCGGCCAGATTACTCATTTAATTGAAGAATTATCGAAGCTGCCGGGAATCGGTGCAAAGTCAGCCGGAAGGCTGGCTTTTCATATTATGAACATGCCTCTGGACCAGGTGGAAAGCCTGTCCAGGGCCATTGTGGATGCCCGGACGAATGTTCAGTACTGTAAGTGCTGCTACAACCTGTCCGATCAGGAGGTTTGCCCCATCTGCTCCGATGAAACACGGGATAAAAAAACGATCATGGTCGTGGAGACGCCCCGCGATCTGGCGGCTTACGAAAAGACGCAGAAATTCAATGGCGTTTATCATGTTCTCCATGGCGCTATTTCCCCGATGCTTGGCATTGGCCCCAATGATATAAAGCTTAAGGAACTGATGTACCGGCTCCAGGGGGATGTGGATGAGGTGATCATAGCCACCAATTCCAGCTTGGAAGGGGAGACGACCGCCATGTATATCAGCAAGCTTATAAAGCCTACGGGAATCAAGGTCAGCCGAATCGCCAGCGGTGTGCCGGTGGGGGGCGATTTGGAATATATCGATGAGGTGACGCTTTCACGGGCGCTGGAAGGGCGCGTGGCGCTGTAAAGGCGCCGCCACAGCGTCTCGTCATTAATGTAAAGTCTTCTTTAAAAGAGGGATTTACTATGAAAGTCCGAATACTTTTGGGGCGATTGCGGGAGTGCGGAGCACGGAGCAACCGGCTTTCATGTATAGTGATGATTGGGCCGCCAGGCACAATCATGTCTGTTTTGAAAAGATATGGGTAAAAAGGGGATGCGGCCACAGATAAATCTGTGACCGCATCGAGAGGGGTTATGAATGTGTATGAAAAATCTTCCTACGCGTAATAGCATAACATTAAAATGTTAATATTGTGTGTATAAATTATGACAATTCTATTAAATCGTAATGAATTTTTAAGGAAATCTTCAAGATTGTAACTATTCAACAATGAAACGACAATTTATGGAAGAACTTTCTTCCGAAAATAGTTCTAAAATGCCGTTTGCAATGCATTGACTGTACATGTGCATCTTGTTTGTGGCCTCATTTCCGTAAAGATTACAAAAGACACCGGTGATCTGAATATCGCCAATGGATGGCAGACGCTTTCCCAATCCGCTTCCGGGCCGCAGGGCTCCTTTTTTTATGGCCAGAAAACCGTCCTGAAATTCATTACCCAGGGCCGCATCCACCACCAGAATGACCGGGTGATGAAACTGTTTTTTGATCGTGGTCAGGGTTGCACGAAGGTTTAAGGCGTGGACGGGGGCGTCCAGTGTTCCGAAGATGTGCTGCAGGTTCGCGGGCTGGTATTGGGTCAGCAGTGAGCCCACCTCCGGGCCCAGGCGGTCGCCTGGAATGGCCGGTGTGCCAATGCACAGGAGGACGACAGGTCTTGGGGCATGGGCAGACAGCCGGAAATGACTCCGGCAATCCTTCATCAGTTGTTTTAGCCGCATCGCCAGCATGGCCGGGGCCGTTTCATTTTTCGCATCCATCCATAAATAAGTGCTCATGTCCAAATATCTCCTTAATCCGTCAATTGAATTGCTTACCTTCCCGGTTTGTCTTATAGTCTTGGCCGATTTTTGAAAATTTAATCCCTGTCCGGCGAATTATCTGGATAAGTTATATTTTTTCTATGACAGCTTTTGCTAAAGAATTTGTCCGTCTTATGCTACTATCAGTCTGAGGAAGGTGAGACTTATGGTAGAGATGCGATATGACAATGAGAAGAATAATCTGAAGCTGCCCAAAAATATCCGGCAGGTGGGTAAACCCAGTGAAAAGATTAAAATTTACGTAGAAGATTATGTCATTACATACATTAATCAGATAGCCCGGGATTCCTCCGATCGGCAGCGTCTGGCGGTTCTCCTTGGCCGCCTTGGAAAAAATGGTGAAGCAAGCGTGGCATTTATTGACGGTGCTGTGGAGGCTCGGGATGTGGTCGTCCAGGAGGATCAGGTCGTATTTACCAGTGAGATATGGACCCAGATCTATGATGAGATCGGACAGTATTTCCATAACACCGAGGTTGTCGGCTGGTTTCTCACACGTCCAGGGAAATCTCTGGGGATAAATGAGAAAATCACAAAAATCCATGTGGATAACTTCCCCGGTGTGGATAAGGCGCTGTTCATTATCGATCCGCTGGACCATGATGAAGCCTTTTACATTTACAACCAGGGTGATCTTGTGCGCCAGGAGGGCTATTATATTTACTATGAGCGCAACGAAGATATGCAGAATTACATGGTGGATCAGCGCAATGGGGAGAGCTCAGAGCAGAATGTGACCAATCCGTTTTTGAGAAAACGGGAGGAAGCAGCGGAGGAAAAGAATGCGTCCAGGGGGAAAGACAGTGGCCTGAAATCGCTCTTTTTCAAGTCTGCCGAGGAAAAGTCTGCTCAGGCTGAAAATACGCTTGGGAAGGCTGACAATAAAAAGGAAAGCATGAAGCGCAAAAGCGGGAGCAAAGCAGCTACAGATACCGGTGTAAAATTGGTTGCGGCCGGAACGGATGCATCAAAGGATTCAAAGTCTGCGTCAATGGACGTAAAGAGTACGTCGGCGGATTCAAAACACTCCCTTACCGGAAAGAAACCGGCCGCCTTTGGCAAAGCCGGCGATGTCACCGATGAAACCGGAAAGGTTGTGTTTGGAAGCGGCGCCCAAAAGGATGGTACATCGGATAAATCCGGCAAGTCTGGATCTGGCAGGGCTGGTGGCTCCGGATCTGAGATATTGCAGGGGCTCAAGCGGGCCAGCTCACTGGTTGTAACCTTTGGTATTTTATTTGCGCTGATCTTTGGCTTTACGCAATTGAACCAAAAGCAGGAGGGGAGCCAGCAGGTTAACAGTAATTCCGGCAGCGGTGTTGTTCCGGTGGATGAGGTTGCGGGCAATGTAAAAACCGAGGATGAGAAAAATGCTGCCGCTAACGCCGCAGGTGCGGACAGCACCGGAAGTACGGATGCCTCCGGTACGAATCTGGCAGACGCAAATGCCGGCGACGCCACTGGCACAAATGTGGCCGGAAATACCGGGGATACAACGAATGCAGCGGACGGCAAGGACGATGGCAGTAATGGAACCGCCACCGCGGACAATGGCAGCGACGGAACGTCCACAGCAAATAATGACGGCAGCGGAACATCTACCGCGGACAATGACGGCGGAACGTCCACTGCGAAAAATGACGGGAATGGAACCTCTACCGCAGATAATAATGGCAGTGGAACCGCCACCGCAGATAATGGTGGAACCGGCACGTCTACCGCGGATAATGGCGGAGATTCCGAGGGTGTGGCTGTCGGGAACGTCATCCGTCAGTATGAGGTTAAGGAAGGGGATACACTGGCCGGGATCAGCCAGTTATTCTACAAAGACTATAAATATATCGAATTGATCCAGGAAATGAACCAGATCGAGGACCCGAATATGATCTTCCCGGGGATGAAACTGAACTTACCGTAATGCTTAAAATCAGGCGCCGCAGCAGTTTAAAGCACATAAATGAACATCGGGTGTCTGAAATTGTAAAAAAGTCTTTATAATTAAATAGTGATATTTATAAAAAAATGCGGTATAATAACCAAAAGTGGTTTATGCCGCATTTTTGCGCGAAGCAACGAGCCACAAAGGGGAGCTGGCTCACCTTTGCGGCGACTGCCGCGATCCGTCGAAGCGAAGCGCAGACGGATGCACGAAGCAACGAGCCACAAAGCGCTGTGATTATACTATAAATTTAAAGGAATGACGAATGAAATTCTTAAAGGAATCGATACATAAATTAAAAGATAAAATAAAATCCAAAGGAAAGCCCTCGCGCTTTTCCATTATTTTTTATATTGGCATTGTGCTCGTGGTCGTAGTGCTCATCGGCGGCCTGGTCCATCAGAGCCTGGCATACAAAAGCTTTGAGGTGGTCAATTCCATCGAAAAAAACGATAATGTTTCCGTCAGCTATCAGGTGATCGGCAATGGCCTGCTGCGTTACAGCAAGGACGGTGTGTCCTATTCTGAAAAGCTGGGAACAACACTGTGGAACCAGTCTTTTGAAATGATGTCGGCGCGGGTGGTGACCTGCGGCGATTACCTGGCCATCGGCGATATTGGCTCCAATCAGGTGCGCATATTTAATCAAGCCGGGCAGGTGGGCAGTGTAGTCACGCCCCATCCTATCGTGGATTTGGCGGTGGCCGGTCAGGGCGTGGTAGCTGTGGTTATGACCGAGGCGGATTCCAATTACATTAATCTGTATAACAGTAAGGGTGAAGAACTGGTAACGATAAAGACGAATATTAACCAGATGGGTTACCCGCTGGACTTTGCCCTGTCAAAGGATGGCCAAAACCTGGCGGTGAATTATCTCACCATCGCTGACGGCGTCACGGGAACGAATACGGTATTTTATAATTTTGGCGGTGCGGGCAATAATGAAATCGACCATATCATGGGCAGTTATCAGTATGACAGCCTTTACCCGAAAATTGAATTTCTGGATAACAGTACCATCGCTTCCTACGGGGAAGAGGATTTTGTGCTTTATTCCATGACCTATTATCCGGATGTGGTGAAACAGGTGCAGTTTGGCAGGGAGATCAAGAGCCTTTTTGTCTCCGATAAGTATCTGGGCTTTGTTTTCCGCAATAATATGGAGGTGGCCGAGGGTGAAAAGGTGCCCGACGGCAAGTACCATATGGAGGTTTACACAACCTCCGGGCGGTTGTATATGCAGAGGGATTTCGATTTTGAGTACGAGACGATTACCAATACCAACCAGGAAATTATTATGTACAATGACAGTGAATGCGTGATGTACACATTTAGCGGTAAAGAAAAGTTCAGGTATACATTTACCGAGCCGATTATCAAGCTGCTGCCCAAGAATACCCTGGATGAATATATTCTTATCGGGAGCAGTGCCATTGAAGAAATTCGATTAAAATAAGGGGTATGCGTAACCGTTCGGGGAATCTGAGCAGTTACACATATTTTCCGCGTGACAGAAAGGAAATATATGAATAACGAATTTAACTTTGTATTATTAGCAGCAGTTTTAATATTGATCGTCAGTGCTCTGATCGGTTTGGGGCGCGGGCTGATCCGGTCGGTATTTTCCACCTTCGCGCTCATTGTGGCTGTGGTGCTGGCCATTCAGGTCATGCCCTATGGAACGAAGCTTCTAAAGGCGACGCCGGTGTATACATCGATCAACAGCAGTATTGAAAAAACCATTGACGATAAGCTTCAGGTGACCGCCGAGGGCGTCAGCGGACAGATGGCAGCCATTGATAATATGGACATGCCGGACTATATTAAGGATCTTCTGAAAACGAACAATAACGCAGATATGTACAAGGCGCTGGGGATTTCGGAATTTTCCCAGTACATATCCAATTATATTACCTGCCTTATATTAAACGGCATTTCACTGCTGGTGGCATTTTTGCTCATTTATATTGTCATCCGGATCGTTGGCTGTATGCTGGATATGATGAGCCGGGTGCCGGTAGTCAATGGACTGAATAAAATCGGCGGACTTCTGTTCGGGCTGATCAACGGTGCCGTATTTTTATGGGTAGCCTGCATCGTGCTCACGATCTTTTCCACAACTGAGTGGGGAAAGTATATCTTCGGACAGATTAATGAAAGTGTTATTTTGAGCTATATTTATAACAATAATTATCTGCTGACGCTGCTGGCGAATATGGGGAAGGTGCTGTTTTAAATCTTTTTCCTGTATTGAGAAGGCGTGCAGCCATAAAATTTCTTAAATGTGGATATAAAACACGGGTAACTGCTGTACCCTACGCCCTCAGAGATTGAATTTAAAGTCAGGGATGGCTTTTTCAGCAACTGTGCAGCCAGCTTCATCCGTTCATTGATGATATATTGCCCGATGGAAATCCCCTGTACCTGTTTAAACAGCCGGTTAAGATATACGCGGTTCATATAAAAATGGTCGCCCAGTTGGTTGACCGACAGTTCGGGGGAGGACAGATGACTCTGGATATAGCTGATACACTGGTGGACCAGCTCGTCTTTTGTATATCGGCTGCCGTTTTGGCGGACCAGCTCATCTGTCTGTGTATCCAGCCATTTCTGGCCATATTCATAAATCTCTTTATGGTTTTGGCGCTTGGTTCTGCGGTCGATAGCCTTTTGGACGGCTTTTGTGATCTCTTCACAGCGGGCGGGCAGCAGGATGTAATCACTGACACCCAGTTTTATAGCCTCCTGAGCATATTTAAAGTCTGCATGGCAGGTGAGGAAAAGGCATTCGCAATCCAGCGCCTGCCGGGTCACCCAGCGGATAAGGGATATGCCATCCTCGCCGGGCATTTCGATATCACAAAGGACGATATCTATCAGCTGTGATTCTAAAATCTCCTGTGCCTCCCCTGCATTGTAGGCACACAAAACCTCATCGATTTTCAGCGACTTCCAGTCCACTTTTTCTTTGATCAGTTTCGTAGTGATATGTTCATCGTTGACTATCATTAATTTCATAAATATCTTCTCCTATCTGTTGATAATGACATTTCGTGTGCGGATCATGTTTGTGGTATATTAAAACGGATAAAGATCCGGCAGCCATTTCCTGGCGCTGTATCCACCTTCAATGACGCATCCTCCCCTAAAAAGAAACGTATGCGCTGGTATGAATTTATGATACCGATATGTTCGTTGTCCTCACTGACCTCCACATTTCCTTCGTTAATTTTCCGGGCAAGGTTTGTATCCATTCCCGGACCATCATCCGCAATTTCAAATTCTGCCATATCGCCATTTAAGGCGGCGCGCAGGGTGATATGTACAACCGTTTGCTCGTGCAGCGCGTGGCGGATGATATTTTCCACATAATTGTGGATCAGAAGCGGCGGGATGCGTACCTCCAGCATTTCCGGCGCAATATCGTAGGTGATCGTAAATCTCCCCGGATATCGGATCTCTGCCACGACCAGATAATTTTTTATGAGCTCCAGCTCCAGCCGGAAGCTTTCCAAATCCTGATTACTGCGGAAGATGTAGCGGAAATAGTCCGACATATATAAAATGGTGTTTTCCAGGTTTTCCCGGTCGTCCATCTGTGACAGCGAAAACATCAGATTAAAGGTGTTCAGTAAAAAATGTGGGCGTATTTGAAGCTGGAAATTACGCAGCTCCATTTTCTTTTGGGCCAGCGCAGCCTCATAAGTTTCAATCTTCAACTGTTCAATACTGTCTGCCATGGTATTAAATGTCTCGTTAATATCGATAAATTCCCGGGAGTATTTGTGCGTGCCGATACGGTAGTCCTTATCGCCGGACCGAAGTCTTGCCATGGCGCTGCTGATCTTTTTCAACGGCCTTAGCAAAATTCGGTTCAGTATGAGGAACAGGACCGGTATGAGCAAAAGATAGATCAGTGTCAGTGAAAATCCGATACGCTCAAAAAAGGGCAGCGTACTAAGGATTTCTTTAGTGTCAAGGGCGATATGGATATACAGCGGGGCATTTGAGGATGCGCCTGTTAGCAGGAGCTTATCCCGATGATCACCGGAGTCTGAAGGACTGTTCGTGACCCGGAAATCTACATTTTCATAAGTGAGCTGTTGTTGTATTTCTGAAATAACAGTATCAATACAGAATATATTTCCCCAGTACATACCATTGGCAAAGGACGTGTGGAGCAGCCACTGACGGTGATCAAAGGTGATCAGCTTCCAGGGCGCGTAGCCGTCGCCTAAATGCAGGCGGATCAGCTCGTCCGCCATATCATTCCTTGGAAATGTAAATACAGGGTTTTTGCAGATAAGCATGTCATCTAAGCGGACCGAGTATGCAAAATAAATGTCTGCCGAGTTTTGTACAGCCATATTTTTCTGGATTTTCTGGGCTATATAATACTTGGCATTAATATAGTCGGGATCCCCCTTCTGGTTATAAAAGGTAATTCCTTTTGGATCATTGGAGATCAGATCAAATAAAAAAATATTAGACTCCTTTATCCGCGTATCCAGATAGATCAGGCTGTTACCTAAAATGGACTGGGCGGATGCACCCGCTTGGCCGATAATGACCTTCTGAGCTTTTTGGGCAGTCATAAGGCTGATAATATTTAGCGGAAGAATCATCAGAACCAATATGTATACAATTTTTGTGGTGATAGAATTTGTTTTAAGCATGATGTATACCTCATATTTTTTGATAATTGTTTTATAAGATGATTTTAACATATAAATTAAAGAAAATATTTATTATCTGATAAAAAGTTTCAAAAACGAAGTTACGAGTCTGAATATAGAATGGTATTTAGAAAATGAAAATGCTATTCTTAAATCACGTTAAAACATGTTCGTAAATTTATCGGACAGCATTAAAAATTCAGGAGGTAGGAAAATGAAATCGAAATTGATCGCACTATTTATGGCAGGAGTCCTTTTGGTGTCATGTCTGACCGGATGCTCCGGTGGCACACAGGCTCAGGGTAACGACGGGAATTTAAAGGACAGTAAGACGACGCAGGCCGACGGGGATTCAAAAGACAGTAATACGGCGGGAGGAAAAAACGATGCGGACAACTCATCGGAGGATCTGTACAATGTGGTTATGGTATGGCCGAATCTGACAGGAAGCGTTCCGGTTGGTATGCCGGATGTGGAGGCGGCAATCAACGCGATAACGGAGCCTGCAATCGGTGTGAGTGTGACCCTTGAACCCATTGATTTTGCCAATCTGGCCAGTGAAACAACATTAATGATATCCAGCGGTGAAAAGCTGGACCTGATCGTATCTGTGGGCAGCGGTGTCAGCAGTCTGGTGAACAGCAATTCCATCATTCCGTTAGATGACCTGTATGCACAGTATGGCTCAGACATTAAAAATACCTGTGATATCGCTGTACAGGGCGGTGGTTTTTACAACAACGTACTTTACGGTATCCCAAATTCCTATATACAGGGCGAATCTTACGGTTTTCTGGCAAGGAAAGATATTCTGGACAAATATGGCATCACGATCGATCCGGATAAGCTTTACAATTACGCGGAGCTGGAGGAAATATTTGCCACGGTCAAGGCCGGTGAGGGTGACAGCTTTTATATGATTTCCAATATTATGAATAATTCAGATATGTTCAGTACCATGTACCCTGTGGATACCCTTGGGGCAACAAGTGCTTCCGGCCTGCTTCTTTTTGATAAAGAAGATAATGATTGGTCGGATAATACAGAAATTATCAATGAGTTTGAGTCGGAACAGTATAAGGAATATGCAGAAACAATGTACCGCTGGGCACAGGCCGGATATATTGCTCCGGATGCCGCCAGCAATACAGATAGTGAGACGATTCTACTTAAAGGTGGAAATTATCTGGGCTCTCTGACATGGACCACTGGAACCGCTAAAAATGATCTGGGAATTAATACCGGTTACGAAATGGAAGCTATTCACATTATACCGGGATATACTGTGGGGTCTCGATTCCAGAACATTCTGTGGAGCATTCCGATCACCTGTGAGAACCCGGAAAAAACATTTCAGTTTTTAAATATGCTGTATGGTGATAATGAGCTGGATACGATTTTGCAGTTCGGTCTTGAAGGTATCAGCTATGAGGTTGTGGAAAAAAACGATAACGGTGACATGGTTATCAAGTATCCTGAAGGGATGGACAGCAGTTCGGTTCCATACAGTCAGGGGGCAGGCGTCTATGGTGACCGTTTGTCATGGCCTGTATTTACACCCAACACTGTGGATACGAACCAAATGTTAAGAGACTTTAATGACTCGATCAAACAGGTCAGCCCGGCCATGGGCTACTGCTTCGTAACGGATAATGTACAGAGTGAATATGCAGCGGTTCAGGCGGTTGTGGCCCAATACGTGGCGATTATAAGTGCCGGTTCAGTAGACCCGGCAGTGGAGTTACCAGAATTTCAGTCGGCGTTAAAAGCAGCGGGAATCGATGATGTTATAGAGGAAAATCGTGCTCAGTTTGCCCAATGGCTGGAAGTAAATAAAAATTAACAACAATTACAGGGAGTAAATTATTATGATATATAATTCAATACGTCCGGGCCAGGTATGGCTGGACACTGAAGGAAAAAGGATACAGGCTCATGGTGGCTCTGTTATGTATGTGGATGGCACCTATTACTGGTATGGTGAAAACAAAGAAAAAACCACAGGGAAAAATAATGTCTGGCATTGGGGTGTGCGCTGCTATTCCTCTAAAGACTTATATAATTGGAAAGATGAGGGAAATATCATTCATCCCGATTTAGAGGATGAGACATCACCGCTCCACCCATCTTCGCTCATGGACCGTCCACATATTATTTATAATAAGGACACAAAAAAGTATGTGTGCTGGCTTAAGATCATGCATAAGGATGATACGCAGTCGGAAACCGTTATGACTGCGGACCATATCCTGGGGCCTTATACGATGGTGCGTACCGGGATCCGGCCGCTGCATATGAGTGCAGGGGATTTTGATCTTGTCGTGGACCCGGTGGATGGCAAAGGTTATTATTACTTTGAACGTGTTCATAGTGAGATGATCTGTGCAGATCTGACGGATGATTACACGGGGCTGACCGGTTATTATTCCACACATTTTCCTCAGCCGTTTCCACCATTTGTCAGGGAGGCTCCGGCCCATTTTTACCGTAAAGGCTATCATTACCTGGTAACCTCGGGTACGACCGGATATTTTCCGAACCCCTCCCAGGTGGCCTGTTCAAAATGTTACCACGGCCCCTTTGAGATTCTTGGAAACCCTCATGTGGATGATCCGTCGAATACATCATTCCATAGCCAGATCTGTTCCATATTCAAGGTTCCGGGGAAAAAGGATCTATATATTGCATTGGCGGACAGGTGGCTGCCCAGACTGCAGCATATCAGGTATGAAGATACGGCGAGAACATTTGAGGCCATGTTCAATCCGGAGCTTCCGGACCCGGATTTTAAAGGGAATGATGATGAGCTTAATAATACGGCCATTGCAGATTATGTATGGCTTCCGTTCCGGTTCGATGGAAAAATGGCTTATCTGGACTGGAAGGATGAGTGGCGCATCGAAGATTATGAGTAATTAAACATGCGGCCGGCTGCGGGGGGAACGGAGTACATACCCCCACATACTGCCGGCCCCAAAATGTGGAAGGAGACATAACAATGGCAGTGTCATCATCTCCCGGTCAGCCAATGGCTGTCCAGGATAAATATATAGCGCCGGAAAAGACTGCTGGTGTAAAAAGAAAACGCAGGTATAACTGGAAACGTATGCTCCCGGTTTACTTAATGGCAGTTCCCGGACTTGCGTATATGATCTGTAATAATTATCTGCCTATGTTTGGGATCGTTATTGCATTTAAGAAATTGAATTTTGCCAAAGGGATTTTTGGAAGTCCATGGTGTGGATTAAAGAACTTTGAATTTTTATTCAGATCCAGCACAGCGTTCACCATTGTTAGAAATACCGTCTGCTACAATGTGGTCTTTATTCTTCTTGGTACGGTGATCGCCATTGCTGTTGCGGTTTTGCTCAATGAAGTGCGTAACAAAGCTGCGTCCCGGATCTATCAAAGTGTTATATTGCTGCCATATCTTATGAGCTGGGTAGTAGCAAGCTATCTTTTCTATGCGCTGCTGGCATCGGATACAGGTATGATCAATAATTTTATATTAAAACCCCTGGGGATGGCTCCGGTGAACTGGTACAGTGAAAAGCAGTACTGGCCGGTCATTCTCGTCCTTGTAAATATATGGAAGGGCGTGGGTTATCAGATGATTATCTATTTGTCCAGCATTGTCAGCATCAGCCCGGAATACTATGAGGCCGCCACCATTGACGGGGCCACGAAATGGCAGCAGATCCGAAAGATCACCCTGCCGCTGTTAAAGCCGACGATCATTACGCTGCTGATCCTGGCCGTGGGCCGGATATTTGCCTCAGATTTTGGTCTGTTTTATCAGGTGCCGAGAAATTCAGGCGCATTGTATGAGACGACCCAGACGATCGATGTTTACGTATATAATGCCCTGATGAAGAACAGTGATTATGGGATGTCCTCTGCGGCCAGCGTATTTCAGTCTATCGTTGGTTTTATACTTGTACTGACGACAAACTTTATTGCCCGGAAAACAAACCGTGACAGTGCATTGTTTTAAAGGAGGAGACCATGAAAATAAAAGAACGTACCGGCGTACAGATCGTTGCCCATGTGGTCATGCTGTTTTTCGCCATTGCTGCAGTCCTGCCGTTTATTTTAATGACCGTCGCCTCGTTTACGGATAATGCCTGGGCAACCTCCAACGGATTTTCCTTTTTTCCTGAGAAGTGGAGTCTGGAAGCTTACCGCTATATCTCAAATCAGTGGCAGACCATAGGGCATTCGTATTTTATGACGATTCTTGTGACAATTGTAGGCACTGTACTCAGTCTTTTGGTTGTCTGTCTGTTTGCTTATGCTGTGTCCCATGATTATCCGGGGATGCGGGTTTTGAATTTTCTTTGTGTATTTACCATGCTGTTTTCCGGCGGCATAGTAACCTCATACTACATATGGACAAAGTATTTCAGTATTCGCAACAGCTTCTGGGCGTTGGTTTTACCCAATCTGCTTATGAGCGCGTTCAATGTCATGCTTGTTAAAAATTATTTTAAATTCAGTATTCCCGAAAGTCTGCTTGAGGCTGCGCGTATCGATGGCGCCGGGGAGGTTCGGATTTTCGCAAAGATCGTTATGCCGCTTTCACTTCCTATTGTTGCTACGATCGGCCTGATGACCGGTATTATTTATTGGAATGATTGGACAAATGGTCTGTATTTTCTCACGGATCGGGGCGGCAGTCAATATTTTACGATCCAGATGGTCCTTAATAAGATTAATGAGAATATTAATTTCCTGGCTCAGAATGCTTCGGCACTGGGAAGTGTCAATACATCTGCGCTGCCGACGACCACGACGCGTATGGCGATCGCGGTAGTGGGGATATTGCCGATATTGATCGCGTATCCGTTTTTTCAGCGGTTTTTTGTAAAGGGGATCATGCTGGGCGGTGTGAAGGAATAGAATTGCGTTATGGTCCGCGCGGCCTGTTTCTGTGTCGAGGCGGTTTTATGTACCGATGAGTCTTGCAATTAAACAGTACAAGTAGTAATATGAACTCAGGATTATCAGGTTTCTTTGCGACCGGATGATCCTGAGTTTATTTTAATTAATAATAGGAGGAATAGATTATGAAAAGAAAAATTTTATCAATATGTACAGTCCTTTTTACAGTGGCTGCCATCGCTGGATGCAGCGGGAAAGAGGCTGCTGTGCCGGAGTCCAAGGCCCCATCGGCCACGGATTCTCAGTCGGAGACGGAGCGTTTGAGTGATGGTGGAGAGGGCACGGATATAGACGAAACAAACACCCCGGCCGCCGGCGATGAAAGCGGCGACACCAATAAAACTACCGCCGGCGATGCGAAATCGCTGGATGCAAAAGCCTATGTAGATATGCTCTGCAATGGTGATGCGGATACATTAACGGAAAGCTACGAGTATACCGAGACACTGCTGTCGGCGCTGGAAGCTCAGGGCGGCTTTGCAGGGCTTCAGGCATCGCTGGCCCAGCTTGGGAAACTGAATAAAATGGGAGAGCCCATTGTGGGAGAAATGAGTGGATACACAACTTACAGTGTGCCCTGCCAGTTTGAAAAACAAAATTTAAATATTACCCTTAGCGTGGATTCTGATAATAAAATTGCAGGGATCGCCACGACCCAGTATGACGAGGGCGTTCAGGATGCTGCTGCGGTGCCGGAGGGCGTGACGGAACTGGAATTGAACCTTCCCGTTGCCGGCCACGATGGCTGGGAGCTTCCGGGAAAACTGACGCTGCCGGCGGGTGAAGGACCGTTTCCAGTCGTTATCCTTGTTCAGGGCTCCGGGCCTTCCGATATGGATGAAACCGTTGGGCCAAATAAACCATTCAGGGATCTGGCTTACGGACTGGCTGGCAAAGGGATCGCTGTCTATCGCTATGACAAGCGGACCTACGTTTATGGAACGGAGCTTGCAGCGGATACAACATTGACATTGGATGATGAAACTGTGGATGATGCGGCTTCGGCATTTGCCTTATTGAAAGGGCAGGACATGATCGACGCCTCCCGCATTTTCGTCCTGGGCCACAGCCTTGGCGGCCAGGCATTGCCCCGGATCAATGGGGCCATCACCGACGCCGGAGATACAGCGGCCGGATATATTTTCTTCGCAGCACCGGCGCGGAAGCTGACGGAGCTTATGCGCGAGCAGTATGATTTCATATATTCACTCACGCCGGAATTGTCGGAGGAACAGCAGGCTCAAAAGGCGGAGATTTATGCTGATCTGGATAAATTACAGGATGTGAGCGCCCTGGCGGATGACGCCGCAGTGATAGGCGCTTACGGAACGTACTGGAAAGATCTGGTTGCCTATGACCAGCTTAAAATGGCGGCGGATATTACGCAGCCATGTCTTGTACTTCAAGGAGAGGAGGACTACCAGGTCACACTGGAGGACTACAATCTGTGGAAGTATACATACGAGAGCGCCGGAAACTGGGAATTTAAAACGTATCCGGGTCTGACGCATCTGTTTATGCCAGGTGTGAAGGCCAATGCCGGGGCGGAGTACAGCAAACAGCAGACGGTGGATGCTCAGGTTGTGGCGGATATCGCTGAATTTATCAATGCGGCCGGGGAGCATCAATGACAAATATACTGTTAATCGAAGATGACGACGTCCTGAATATGGGATTAACCTATGATCTGGAAGCCGAGGGCTATCGGATTCATTCTGCCAGATGTGTGAGCGACGCGATACGGCTGCTGGATTCTGAAACCGTTGACCTGATTCTCCTGGATGGCAATCTGCCGGACGGTGACGGCTTTGAATTTTGCCGGAATGTGAAGGCCCGGCGGACTCTTCCTGTGATTTTGCTCACCGCCCGGGATATGGATGCGGATGAATTGGCAGGCTTTGACGCCGGTGCCGACGATTATATTAAAAAACCGTTCAGTCTGGAGGTTTTGTACCGGAGGATTACTGTAGCTTTGCGCAACTACGGTACAAAGGGGGAAGGCCTGAGGTATAACGATGGCTTTTTAGATATTGATTTTGGGAAAATGAGTGCACGCAGGCAAGGTGTTTTACTGGAGCTGACCCCGAAGGAGTTTAAAATCTTATCGATCTTTATTGCCAATGAAAACCAGGTGATCACAAAATCAACTTTCCTCGATAAGGTGTGGGACTGTGATGGCAATTTTGTGGACGAGCATGTTGTTCCGGTGAATATCAACCGGCTGCGGGCAAAAATAGAAGATGAACATCACCATTATATAAAAACTATGTATGGTATGGGCTATCAGTGGCTCCCTGGCGAGGCGTAGGCATATGGAAAAATATATACTCATGGCAGGTATTCTTTGTCTGTTATGTGCAGGTCTGGGATTTATTGTCCTGAGATGGTATCTGGTGCGGTATACGACCAGTCTGACCCGCAGCCTGGATGAAATGATCGAAGGAAAACGGGAAATTATTTTTGATGAGGAAAATGAATGGCTCATGTCCAAGGTTCAGGTGAGATTGCGGCAGCTTTATGAAATCCTGCAAAGCCGGACGGAGCAAAGCCGGCGGGAACGGGCGGAGCTGGAAGGGATCATCAGCGATATTTCCCACCAGGTGAAAACGCCGCTGGCCAATATCCGAATGTACCATGCCATTCTTTTGAAGCGGAGCCTCCCGCCGGAGAAACAGGCGCAGTTCCTTCACTTAGTGGATGGACAGGTGGAAAAGCTGGATTCCCTTATGCAGAGCATGGTAGAAATGTCTCAGATGGAGATTGGCATGATCTGTACTAAGCCGGTCCGGCAGCCCTTACCGCCGCTGATCGAGCAGGCCGTCTGTCAGATTGCACTGAAAGCGGAACGTAAAAGAATCGATATTCAAGTGGAATGTGAGGACTGGATGCAGGCCGTATTTGACCTGAAATGGACGCTGGAGGCATTGGGCAATATTCTGGATAACGCTGTAAAATATACCGGTGAGGGCGGAAAAATAAAGATATCTGCTTTGGTCACGGATTTCTTTGTGCGGATTAAAGTATCGGATAACGGAAAAGGGATTCCGGAATCCCAGTATACCAAGGTATTCAAGCGCTTTTACAGAGCGGCGGATGTGCAGCAGGAGGAGGGCGTGGGCGTAGGACTTTTTCTGGCGCAGGAAATCATCCGGATGCAGAAGGGCTATATCGATCTGAAATCCCAGGTGGGCGCCGGTTCAGAATTTTCAATAAATCTTCCTGCCGAAATTTAGCCCGGATAAAAGATTATCTCAATACTGTGATATTTTTGTGAACGGTTTGAGATAATCTTTTTTTATAATTACCCTATCAATAAGGGAAAGAGAGCGAACAATGAGTACAATATTAAAAGCGGTCAATTTGAAAAAATATTATGGAAAGGAGCCTAATATCACAAAAGCGCTGGATGGCGTGACCATGGAGGTGGAGCAGGGGGAATTTGTAGCCATTATCGGTACCAGCGGGTCCGGAAAATCCACGCTGTTGAATATGATCGGAGGCCTGGATGTGCCCACATCCGGCAGTGTGGTCATCCGGGGAAAGGAGATCGGAAAGATGAACGATGAGCAGCTTACGATCTTCCGTCGGCGCAATATCGGTTTTATTTTCCAGGATTATAATCTGGTGCCCATTTTAAATGCCTATCAGAATATTATTCTGCCCATTGAGCTGGATGGTAATAAGGTGGACCGGGGGTATGTGGATGAGATCATCCATTTTCTCCATCTGGAGGAGCGGCTGTCCAATCTCCCGGCGAACATGTCCGGCGGACAGCAGCAGCGGGTTGCCATAGCCAGGGCGCTGGCGGCCAAGCCGGCGATCATCCTGGCTGATGAGCCTACGGGAAATCTGGATTCCAAAACAAGCCAGGATGTGCTTCGTCTTTTGAAGGTATCCTGCCAGCAGTTTAACCAGACATTGGTGATGATCACCCATAATCCGGAAATCGCATTGATGGCCGACTGTATGATCCGAATCGAGGACGGACATATTGTGGAAACCGCAAAGGAAAAGATGATGGCGGGAGGGATGGGAAATGCTGAGAAATAATAACGGAAAGTTTATCCGTACCCTGTCGGCCAGTTGTCTGAAAGCCAATAAGCTGAGAAACCTCATTGCAATATTTGCTATTGTCCTGACCACCGTACTGTTTACAAGCGTGGCCACTGTCATGGAGGGCTCCATGCAGAGCATAAAGGATCAGCTCCTCCGTCAGTCCGGTTCAAAGTTTATGCTGTCGGTAAAATACCTGACCGGGGAGGACTGTGGGAGAATAGCCGCAGACCCGGCATTTTCGGAAACCGGAGTTATGCAGTACCTGGGCCGTGTTCAAAATGAAGTGCTTAACAAGCTGGAGGCGGATCTTTGCTGGGCTGACGAAAGCTATCTGGACGGCACCTTTGTAAAGGCTGAGACGGGCCGCCTGCCGGAAAGCGCTGATGAAATCCTTATGGACGCCTCAGCTTTAAGGCTGCTTGGTATTCCGGAGCAGATCGGAGAGACGGTTACTCTGGATTATGAGGTAAATGGCGAGCTGCGGCAGCGCACCATGACCCTGGCGGGTATCTATTCCGGGGCGACCGGTGAAAACCACACGTCTATTTTCGTGTCTAAAATATTTATGGATAAAGAGCTGGAAAATATTCCTGTCACAACAGGCGGCACGATGTGTGCGGGCAGCTATATATTGGGCGGCAGCTTTTTATCGTCGGAAAACCTGGCCGGGAAACGCCGGGAGGTCCTTTTAAACGCGGGCTTTAATCCGGATGCACTGCCCAATGAGGACGGATATGTTGTGGCGGCTGTCAGCGACGCGTATGGAAGCAGCATGTCCATGGACCCCGGAGTGGTCCTTGGGGCGGGAGTGATGATTATTGTCATCATTTTTGCCGGGTATCTGATCATCAGCAATGTATTCCGCATTTCTGTTATGAAGGATATGCGCATGTATGGCCAGCTAAAAACCGTGGGAACCTCCCCTAAGCAATTGCGTCGGCTGTTGCGCCGCCAGGCAAATTTTCTCAATCTCATCGGTATTCCCATCGGACTTGTACTTGGTTATCTTCTGGGCCTGGTGCTGCTCCCGGTTGTTATGAAGGCTACGATATATACGGATGTTCAGTCTTTAAGGCCCAGGTTGTGGGTATTTGTTATGGCTGCGGTGTTCGCCTTTGTCACCGTATGGATCAGCAGTAATAAGCCGGCCAAAATGATGTCGAAAATGTCGCCCATCCAGGCGCTGCGTTATGGGGGAGAT
The DNA here is from genome assembly GCA_902363555.1 of Lachnospiraceae bacterium. GTDB lineage: Bacteria > Bacillota > Clostridia > Lachnospirales > Lachnospiraceae > Catenibacillus. Next base: position 211,294 of record CABJAM010000009.1, read on the forward strand.
GAGGACAGCGGCAGAAAGCAGGCCCGGGGAAGAGAATCCAAAGCCCGTATATTACAGATGGCCGTTTCCAATATTATCAGCAATAAGCGTAAGACCTTTCTTGCAGTGCTGTCCTTATCGCTGAGCGTCCTGTTGTTTAATAGTATCTTAAATTTTACGGACAGCTTTGATGAAAAAACTTATGTGGAAGGGCAAAGCGGCGCAGACTTTATCGTATCTAATGCCTCCTTTGGCACCGGAACGGAAAGTGAGCGCTATGTGCTGGACCGGGAATTTTTGGACGCGATACAGAAACGCACAGATATAAAATCAAATGGCGCCGTTTATTGCTACCAGGCAAGCGACGATATGGGCGATGAAAGCGCTCAGCATTATGATGGGATAAGAACGGTCAAGATCAATACGGTAAACGGAGCTCCGTATCCGGATGCGCGGGCTATGGAACTGGGGAAAATGCTGTATGGCTTTGAACCACAGCTTTTCGGCCGATGCAAGGTGGTCCGCGGAGTATTGGATATGGATAAACTGGCATCCGGAAAATATATTGTGGAGGCCACCACCTTTATCAATAATAATAAAGACTATGATGCGGATGCATTCAGCCTGATGCCGGGAGATAAGGTCCGCGGCGAAATCGGCGGTATAGTGCTGGAATATGAGGTGCTTGCTAATGTGGTGATTCCATATGATCTGTTATACTCGTCCAGCATGGGGGAGGCTGCGTCTCTGGTTCTGCCGGCGGAGGAATATCTTCGCCAGTTTCCTGAAACCATGCCAATCCATTATGTGATGGATGCAAAGGAAAACTGCTTTGAGGACGTGGATCAATTTCTTAAAATGTATGAGAACCAGCCCCAGGCCAACATCAGCTTTAGTTCCCGCGAAACGGTGAGAGCCGCATTTGGGGTCTACAAAAATACATTTTCAACGACGGGCCTTGTCCTGGCCGTTATATTTGGCATCATCGGCCTTTTAAACCTGCTAAATGTGACGCTGACCAATGCCATCACAAGGCAGCGGGAATTTGCCATTATGCAGAGTATCGGCATGACACGGCGGCAGCTACGCAGGCTTTTCGTGCTGGAGGGGATTTTGTATACGGTCATTGCCGGCATCCTGAGCCTGGTCCTTGCCGCGCTGCTCTCGGTTTCGGCCGTAAGGGCGCTGACCGGCGCTTACTGGTTCTGTAATTACCATTTTACGGTGCTGCCTGCCGCAGGGCTGATCCCGGTATTTATCGTGGTGGCCGGGGCTATCGCGCTGATTATTGACCGGATCTGGAATGGCGGGAGTGTGGTGGAACGGCTGCGGGTATCAAAGTAAATGAACGGCTCCGGCGATTACTAATTATCCGCATTTTTATACTGCTTTTTATATTCGCTGGGCAGGGCATTATACTGTTTTTTAAACAGCGTACGGAAATGTCTCAAATCGTCGTATCCCAGAAGTGCGGCCACCTCGCTGACGGAACGATCACCTTTTAAAAGCTCCGCCGCCTTTTCCATTTTCATACGTGTGACATAGGAGATGAATGTTTCGTTCATCTCCTTTTTAAACAGGGTGCTGAAATAGGACGGGTTCAGAAAAAAGTAATTGGCGACCGTCTCCAGAGAGATATTTTCCATCAGATGATTTTCAATAAAGCCCAGGGCGTCGTGGATGCGCATTTGCTGGCTGTCCTGCTTGCTGTGGACATTATTCAGTGTATAGCATACCCATGTGCAGAACCATTCCTCTAAGGCTTCCACGGTTTCAATTTTAAAGAGCTCGTACACCTCCCAGCCGCGTTTGATCCGGGGCTCGCGCAGCGTGTACATGTCAAAGATGACATATTTTATACTGGCGTAGAGGTTGAGCAGGTCCATTTGGATATTTTCCATACTATAATCCAGACGTGCATACTCCTTAAACCAAAGGCGTACATACTGCACCACATTTTCACCGTTTCTGTACTCCATATTGTTGCGTATCCGCCGTTCCAATTCGATGATATTCAATGGCTTTATAAGCTGAATGCTCAAAGCGCTGATTTCCTCAAAGGAGGTCGATTTTTTTACAAGCTTGTTAATATATGCAGTTTCGGCGGCTTCATAGTAGGATTTGGTAAGACCCATCAAGCCGGAATGAATACAGCCGGATTGTATTTGTAAACTTTCATTGCCATAATTTTGACCATATTGCTGAGACAGCTCAAGCAAATGTATCCTGAAATTGATAAATTCTGTCAGGTGATTCGTTGTGTCATAGAAAATAACCGCCAGTACACGGGGCTTGGCCTGATATGCCAGGCATCTGGGGTGCGCCTCAGAAAGCTTCTCATAGAACTCATAAAAATTTGTGCGTGCAGATGTCGATTTCTTGCAATCCTCATAAAGGCATACAAAAAACTGATAATCAGAAAAGCAGCCCGAATATTTATAGCGTATGGGAAAAACGGTTTCCGGTGTTACCAGCTCCATAAAAAAACCGTGACTCATTTCCATAGAGAAAAATTTTTCTTTCGGAATATCCATGACCGGACTCAGGTTTGCTGTTAAAATATTAAAAAAATCGCCTGCGAGGTCTGAAATCGCGTTATAGGGCATAAAGAAAGTGTTTCTTAAAACGGCAATATCTGGCGGCGACGTGATTAGATGACAAATATATACGGGAGTTTCCGGAAACTTTATATGAACGATCCGGTAAAGTCCGGCAGTCGTGCGGTCTGTGAGACTGGCGCTGTCAATAAATATATATGACGGATGATTTTCCGGGAAATAACCAGGATATGAAAAGGGTGGTGTCAACTGCTCGATGTGATAGCTGTCCGCTGCCGGTAGGGCGGCTTTTTTTATTTCTGCGGCCAGGGTCTGCTGCCGGCTTATAACCAAAATAATTTTCATGTTGAGTCCTCTTAAATGTCGTGCATTTGCATGGTATATGTTTGCATATAGAATACTACGCTGCCGTGCCGGCGTAAAGTATTATTTTTTCTGACCTAAAAAAAACCCCCCTTATTTGATGAAAAAAGTACTCTGTTAGAAACAGATAGAATCATGTATATTTAAACCATCAATTACGCGTAAAGGATAGAAACAATCTGGGAAGGTACCGCTTCGGCGGTAGAATGGAGGAAAATATGAAAAAAGGTCTTGCATTATTTATGGCGGTCTTGATGGGGGCATCCTTAATTGGCTGTGGCAACAGCTCCGGCGGCACCGGAGATACAAAGGCTCCGGCACAGACACAGGCACCCGGAGATAAGGATACGACAGCCCCGGCTACGGAGGCCGGAAGTAAGGATGTTGGAAATACAGAGAAAACGACGATCCACATCCAGTCCTGGCAGTACGCTCTGGGAAGCTACAAGGGATTTACGGAGGATGCCGATGTGGCAGCCGCTATTGAAGACGAATTTAATTCGACCCATGATGATATTGAACTGAAAGTGTCATTAATGCGGCAGGAGGATCATTTTAATGCGTTGAAGGTGGACTTTTCCGCAGGAAACGCGCCGGATGTTATAGGAATTACACCGGGCGCCGTCTTAGAGCAGTTTAAAACACAGCTTGAGCCGCTTGATGCTCACGCGGCCGGAACATGGGGGGATAGCTGGCAGGATCGTTTTACAGATGCCTCTCTTACGACCATAAAAATGTCCGGCGACGAAATTTATGCACTTCCCAGTGCCATGAGTGCAGCCGGTATGATGTGGTACGCGGATGAGCAGATGAAGGCCGGCGGCCTGGATAAAGCCCCAACGTCATGGGATGAGCTTTTAAGTGCATCGGAAACACTGCGTTCCAATGGAAGTATGCCTCTGATGTTTGGCGGCAAGGATACATGGCAGAACTCGGATATGTTTATCACAATCCTGGGAACCCTGAACAAGGATCTGACTAATAAACTGTTTAGCGGCGAGGAAAGCTGGGAACATCCGGATGTGATCAAGGCATTTGAGTATTACCAGAAGCTTTTCACCGATAACATTGTTCAGGACGGCGCTCTGTCCACCACAATGTATAATGAAGGGTACAGTATGTGGCGTGCCGATGATGGTACCGGAATCGTTCCATTAATTTTTAACGGCTCATGGGAGCTGGGCTGTCTGTCCACCATCAACAGCTATTATGAGACTTATACAGCCAGAGGTATACATATTTCCCGCTTCCCGTCCATTGAGGGGAAAGAGGCCGTGATCCTTTCCGCACCGGATGTGGCCTGGGGCGTTAATAAATCCTGTGCTAATGTGGATGCTGCCTGGGAGGTTGTGCGCTGGCTCACCGAGGATATGCAGCAGTCCGTTGTGGACGGTTTGGGCTTCTTCAGTGTACTTAAGGATTCTCCTGAGGTAACTGTGGAAATGCCGGATTCATTTAAAGAATGCTACGATGTGGTGGCTGCGGCCATTGCCAGTGATAATAGTATCGGTTTCCGTGAAGCATTTGATGCTCAGGTAGCCACGGATCTGTTTAACAATTTACAACTGTTAGCCACCGGAGGCAGTACGCCGGAGGAGGCTGCCAGGGCGATGAGCGAACGCTAGGATATTAACCGGCTGCATTATTTTTAGCTTTACAGATGGTTTAAAATAATGCAGCCGGGCTTCCAGAGAGGGTGGAACAACAATGATTAAATACAGGAATAGTAAGAGGGTGGGCTTTCTCTATATATTGCCGTTATTTTTATTCGTATTGATATTTATGGTTTATCCGATCGTATTTAATGTAAAGAACAGTTTTTATGACTGGAACGGTATCAGCGCCGACAAAGTATTTATCGGACTGAAAAATTACACCTCCCTTTTTCAGGATAAGGTCTTTCGGACCGTTTTGAAAAACTTTGCCTTATTTGCGGTGTTGACCGTATCGGTACAATGTGTACTTGGACTGCTTTTGGCCAATATGTTCCGGCGGAAATTTGTGGGAAGGGATGTGGCAAAGGCCATTATCTTTATGCCAGCCATATTGTCCTCCGTTATTTTAGGACAGATCTTTTACCGCATACTTGACCCCAATATCGGATATATGAATGCCTTTTTCCGTGCCGTAGGCCTGGATGCCCTGGCCGGTTCCTGGCTGTCTGATCCAAAGACGGCAATGCTGGTCATTATCATTATTAATATCTGGCAGTGGACCGGATATTCCATGACACTCTATTTTGGGGCGGTCATGGGTGTGCCTGATGATCTCTATGAGGCGGCCAAAATCGACGGCGCCAGCTCTTTTCAGGTGCTTCGTAGAATTACCGTGCCTATGGTGCGTGGAACGACCTATAATCTGACTATCGTAGGAATTATCGGAGCGCTCAAACAATACGATCTTGTCACAGTTATGACCGGCGGCGGGCCGGCCAATGCCACTCAGACCTTTGCCACCTACATGTATGACGCCTCCTTTGTCACTTACCGGCAGGGATATGCATGCGCAATTGCGGTCGTCATGTTCATTATTGCCATGATTATCACCGTGGTCCAGCTTCGGATGTATAATTCCAAGACAATTTATTAGGAGGTGTATTCCTGTGACCAAATCAAAGGTGTTACCAAGTTCGCCGGGGATTTCCGGAAGAAATCGGAGGCCCATGCGGGCGCGGCTCCGGCTGGCCCTCATCTATGCGATTACAATAATCAGTGTGTTGATCATAGCTTTGCCCATCTCCATTCTTGTCTATGGTTCATTAAAAGGAAATGGGATACAGAACTATTTTGACATACTGACCAAATACCATATCGAGGTATATTTTAAAAACAGTGCCATCATCAGTATTATGGTCGTCTTTACCATTGTGCTGCTGGACTTGCTGGCGGGCTTTGCCCTTTCAAAGCTACAGTTTCCGTTTAAGAATTTTATTTATATTTTTCTGCTGTCGGCTCTGCTGCTGCCGGCGGCGTCCATTATGGTTCCCATTTTCCAGATCAACTCGAAGCTGGGGCTTTTAAATCACTATGTATCACTTCTGGGGCCTTACGTTGTTTTAATTGCACCGTTTAATCTGCTGACGATTAAAAATGGGTTCGATTCCATACCGAATACGGTTTTGGAGGCGGCGATGATCGATGGCTGTGGTATTGGCAAAGCACTCTTTAAAATTGCTGTGCCCATGTGCCGTCCGGCAGTGGTTATGACCATTATATGGACTTTTTTATCCAGTTGGAATGAATATTTATTTGCGTTTATTATGCTCAGAGATGACGCCATGATGACGATTACTGTTATTCCTACCAAATTTCAGCAAATGTATGGGGGAAATATGGGAAAGCTGTTTGCAGCGCTGTTTATTATCATTATTCCTATTATGATCGTTTATTTTATAATGCAAAAAACGATTTCCAGCGGCCTTACGGCTGGTGCTGTGAAAGAGTAGAAGGAGTTTACTATGCTATTAACATTTGAACAATATAAGGATAAGGTTATGGGATGCTTTGCCGGAAAAAATATCGGCGGTGTCCTTGGCGCACCCTATGAGGGCTGGCGTCAGAAGGTTGAACTGGATTTTTACACGCAGGATCTTTCCATGGGGCCGCCGCCCAATGATGATTTGGATTTACAGATTGTATGGCTGGCTGCCGTTGAGAAATATGGAAGAAATGTCAATGCGTCTATTCTTGGTGAATATTGGCTTTCCTATATAATACCCAACTGGGTTGAATATGGCACCGGTAAGGCTAATTTAAGAGCCGGTTTCGTACCGCCCATGTCCGGCGTGATCGACAATACATATAAGGATTCCTGCGGCTGCTTTATCCGATCGGAGCTGTGGGCGTGCCTGGCGCCGGGCCATCCGGAGATCGCCGCCCGCTACGCCTATGAGGACGCCATTGTAGATCACGCTGAAGAAGGCACTCAGGGAGAAATTTTCTTTGCGGCGCTGGAAAGCGCGGCGTTTGTGGAAAAGGATATCAACAAACTGCTGGATATTGCCCTGTCCTATATTCCTGAGGACTGCGCCACGGCAAAATGTATACAGACGGCACGAAGCTGCTATGCGGATAAAGTTCCGTTTTTTGAGGCGAGAAAGCAGGTGCATAATTGCGCTCCGGGAACCTTCGGTATCCAGCAGTGTAAAATTTCTGAGATTCCTTTGGAGGAACAGGAGCTGGAGCTGGGCGCCCCCGGCTTTGACGCCCCGGAAAATATCGGCTTTGCCATACTGGGCCTGCTTTACGGGGAAGGGGATTTCGGGAAATCCCTCTGCCATGCGGTTTCCTGTGGGGAGGATACGGACTGTTCGGGAGCATCCCTGGGCGCTTTGCTGGGTATCCTTCTTGGGGCGGACGCGCTTCCGGAAAAGTGGACCGCGCCGCTCAATGATAAAATAGCCACACTGTGTATTGATAAGACAAGCCGCGGCGTGTGGGTTCCCGAAACAGTTACAGAGCTTACAGACAGAATCGTGCGGATCGCTCCGTCGTTCCTTGGGCTGGAATATTGTGATCTGCTGGCTCAAAATGGCTATACAGTGTCTTGTCTGGAGGGTGATGCACTTTTATGTAACAAGGTGGAGGATTATATACCTCTGATCAACGGAAACTTCAAGGACAAGAATATGCCTGTCAATAAGCTGACGCAGCTTTCGCCCTATGTGGCCCGCTACGAACACCCTGTATTCCGGGTCATGGTGGACTATAAAGACAGTGTATTTTTCAAGACCGGAGAAAACCGGTCGTTTAAAATAACTGTAACGGAAACCGGTCTTATGTGCCAGCAGCAGTGGGTGAAAATACAGCTTTATCTCCCCGATGGCGTCCGCGCAGTAAATGGCGCCAATCGTTTACTGCCGCTGAATAATCTGTACATGTCCAAGGCCGAGGCGGAATTTGAATTGGATTTAGAGCAGTTTTGCGGGGCGCGGCTGGAATTGATCGCGGATATTTCGCTGGAGGGAAGACATTCGTCGATGCCGGTGAAGATCATGTTTGTAAGAGAAGCGTAGAATATAGCAAGATGAGAATAGACCGCTGCTGTGATGTTGAGAAATCTCCGTCACGTCGGCGGTCTTTTGCGCGAAGCAACGAGCCGAAAAGGGGAGCTCACTCACCTTTTCGGCGACTGCCGCGACCCGGTGCCAGCAGGGGTGCGCGAAGCCTCGGATACGAAACGAAATATTTACAGGGATTTTGTAATAGTTCGGACAGACCAGCGAAGTCTGGTTCCAACTCCCTCCGTTCACGAAATTTTTTCCCGTTTAAATTGATACATTGGGCTATTGCTTATGGTTCTGGCAGCAGGTATAATTTAATTATAGAAATTATATGGGGGTAAATTCTTTGTGGGGAGGGGATAAATATGAGTAGGTTTATGCGGATGTTATCAATTGTTTTGCTGTTATTTCTGTCGGCTGCCTGCGGCCGGGAGCCTGAATCACAGGCCGATATCACCAGCGCCCAATACATTTCGCCATTTATAGGATATTGCGGTGATACTCTGTTTTTGCAGATGAATTATCGAATTTATATATATAATGATGCTACGGATGAGCTGAATGCTTTTTGCAATCTGGAAAGCTGCACCCATTCATACAGCCTTCAGGGCGGAAATACCTGCCAGGCGGCATTGGAGCCGGCAGAAACGATCATGGGTGTATGGGAGGATCGTATTTATCTTGTTACACCCCGAGATATGTCGGCGGGGAATAAAATGGTTATCTGGGAAATGGACCCTGAAAGCGGAGAAAAAAAGAAACTTATGGAGTACTCCGATAACAATAATCTCTATATGAGCAGGTTTTACAATGGTTACTATTATTACATCTGTGATTTCCTTACGGAAAATAATGACGCTGATCTGAAGCTTACGCTCAACCGGGTGGCGCTTGCTGCCGACGCGCAGCCTGAAATACTGTGGGAAGCTGCGGATCATATAAGTTTTCCTGCGCTGAGAGGATGCCAGCTTGAAGATAATATGTTATTTCTTAGTGTATCTTATACAGAAAGTGTTGCTTTAAGTGTTTATGACCTTGAGAAAAATGAGGTCATTATCGATAAGGAAAAGCGTCTGGGAGATGCCGTGTATCATTCCGGACGTATATATCATTTAAATGAATTAAAACGGCTCATAGAGGTTTATGATTTACAGACAAAGAGCCTTATTGATTCATTTTCTGTAAAAGCGTCCGATGCCCCCATGCTTTCTTTTTCAGGGGATGATGACTATTTATACGTATCTTTAAGTGGTTATCACCAGGAGAACGATGGGTTAATGACACATATAGATATTTATAAATACAATGGTGAATTTGTGAATACCATATATTTTGGTAATGCGGATGATAAGGTAAATTCATATTTATTCAGTACCCGGTCTAAAGTATTCTTTGGTGATCGCGTTCTATTTTGGCCCCAGACGGGAAATATTTACGCAGTTGACAGAAATGCCATAGAAAGCGGAGCGGAGCCGGAAATTGAATTGTTTTATAGCGGCCAGAATAGTAATGCGCCTAAATTGGTCACCTGTGCGCCATATTTTTTCCCTCTCGCAGGCTACTGCGGTAATGAGTTGATGACGGTAATGGACAATCGTCTGGTTACTTTCGATGAGGAAAACGGTGCATTTTCATTTCGCTGTGAAAAGGAAGGCTGCACCCATGATTACAAGCAGAGCGGGGAAAATACATGTCAGTCAGTATTACCCATAGCAACAGCCACTGGGTTTTACGAGGGAAACATATATCTGGGCTATACGCCGGAGGATGGGCATATGAATAGCTTTTTGATTTCTGAATATAATCCGGATACAAAGGAACAGAAGGTAATCAACAGCTTTGTGGATCAGGTAGACGTTCTCAGAGGTGTATTTTACAAGAACTATTACTACTATATCTCCGCTAGTATTCAGAGAGACGTTCCGCAGTTTAAGTTAAGGCTCAATCGGATAGCTCTGGAATCTGACGCAACTCCACAGATTTTATGGGGAGTGGAGGACTCTGTCAACTTCCCGGGGATACGGGGATATCAGCTTTGTGATAATTTATTACTGATGGATATTCTGACTTCTGACGGACAAATGCTGACGGTCTACGACCTGGACAGCGGCGCGGTCATTATCGATCAGTCGAAGGCGCTGGCGGGAGCCTATTGCCATAATAACAGACTTTATTATATTAATGAAGGCCAGCAATGTGTGGAAGTATACGATATCAAGACGGGTGCTTATGGAGAACCGATCCCGTTTGCCTGTGAAAAAATAACCGATCTGGCACTCGCCGGGGATGAACAGTATTTTTATATCTCAGAGACTCTGCACGATACGGGCAATGGGAAGGATTATTCAAATATTTATGTTTATGATTATGAGGGTAAGCATGTAAATACAATTACGATCAGGGATGAAGCCGAAGATCAAAGGGTTACATATTTGTTCAGTACATCATCTCATATATTTATAGGCAGCCTGGATCATTTCTGGCCGGAGACAAAGATTATTTATTCTGTGGAGAAAGGGCAGATAAGTAAGGATGAAATCCCGGAGGTGGTTGTAGCATACAAGCATGGTAAGTGAGGCAGCAGGTATTATTAATAATATGAGTTGTGGTATTGGATCATAAAGGATATAATCATAAATAGAATATGTATTCATTTGTAAATCGAAGGTAGGTGGTCATATGGCGAGAACAATAGGAATCGGTATCCAGGACTTTGAAAAAATCAGGAAACAGGATCTTTTTTATATTGATAAAACGATGTTTATAAAAGAGTGGTGGGAGTCCATGGATGATGTCACTCTTATTACACGACCCAGGCGTTTCGGAAAAACTTTGAGTATGAATATGCTGGAGAAATTTTTTTCTGTGGATTATGATGGGCGGGATGACCTGTTTAAAGGCCTGGATATCTGGCAATATGAAGCATACAGAGAGCTTCAGGGAACATGGCCTGTCATTTTTCTGAGCTTTGCCAATGTTAAAGAAACTTCTTATTTACAGACGAAAAAAAAGATATGCCAGGTAATTGAGGAGGCTTATAATAAATACGATTTTCTTCTGGAAGGTAATCTCCTTAATGAAAAAGAACGGGCATATTATCATGCAGTTAAGGCAGATATGGAGGAATATATTGCCACGTCTTCGATACGTACGTTGGCAGACTATTTGTCGAAATATTATGGAAAAAAAGTGATTATTCTTTTGGATGAATATGATACCCCGATGCAGGAAGCGTATATCCATGGGTACTGGGATGAACTTGCCGGTTTTACACGCAGCCTGTTTAATTCTGCTTTTAAGACGAACCCATATATGGAAAGAGCCATAATGACTGGCATAACACGCGTCAGCAGAGAGTCGGTATTTTCTGATTTGAATAACCTGACTGTAATTACAACAACAACGGACTATTATTCCGATAGCTTTGGATTTACGCAGGAAGAGGTAGAAAGTGCATTGAAGGAATATGGACTGTCTGAGCAAAAAGAAATGGTACGGCAATGGTATGATGGATTTACTTTTGGGAACAGAAAGAATATATATAACCCATGGTCAATTTTGAACTTTCTCAAACGGCGGGAGTATGCTGCATATTGGGCCCCCGAAGCCATGGGGCTTCGGGTCGCGGGCAGTCGCCAAATGTCTGCAAGCAGCCATTCGGCTCGTTGCTTTCGCGAAAATACCAGTAATAATGCCCTTATAGCAAATTTAATTCAACGTGCAAGTTCAGATATAAAAGGTACTATGGAAGATCTTCTAAAAGGGCAGACCTTCCATGCTAAGATTGATGAGCAGATCGTATTTAATCAGCTTGATCAAAATGAAAGTGCGATATGGAGCCTTTTATTAGCCAGTGGCTATCTCAGAGTCGAAAGCTGTACTTTAAATGAAATGCGTGGCAGAGAGGAATTTGAACTGGCCCTGACAAATCGGGAAGTTTATATTATGTTTGAGCGGATGATACAGGACTGGTTTTCCGCGTGTCAGCCTGCGTATAATGAATTTATAAAAGCCCTTCTTAAATCGGATGTAAAGGCTATGAATGTTTACATGAATAAAGTAGCCCTTGAAACCTTCAGCTACTTTGATACAGGGCGGCGGCCTTCTGAGGATATGGAGCCGGAGCGTTTCTATCACGGCTTTGTACTGGGCCTTATGGTTGAATTGTCAGACCGATATGTGATCTCATCCAATCGCGAAAGTGGCTTTGGCCGGTACGATGTACTTTTAGAACCGAGAAAAGTTCAGGATCGGGCAATCATTATGGAGTTCAAGGTTCAGGAGGTGGACGAGGAGAAGGAATTGTCAGATACGGTGCGGGCTGCGTTGCTGCAAATAGAGGAAAAGAAATATTCGGCTGCGCTTAATACCAGGGGTATTTGTTCTAGTAATATTGATAAGTATGGATTTGCATTTTGCGGCAAAAAAGTACTCATCGATAAGGCCAGGGCCTTAACAAATGAAAGGCCGTAAGAAATCGGAAGGATGGTATGAGAAATAGAGGGATTATCATCATATTATGTTTAGGCTTATTTCTGTCATCCTGCGGCAAGGAGGCGGAGGAGATCCAGATTGTCAGTTGTGCATATTATATACCAAAGAATATGGGATATTATAACAATGAGCTGCTTTTATTGATGGATTACCGATTATACACTGTTGATTCTGAGACGGAACAGGCGCAGATTATTTGCCAAAAGCCAGGATGTTCACATAAATACAGCCTGAATGAAAAGAATACCTGCCGGGCGGCATTGCCACAGGCCTCGACAGTTGGTGTTTATAATGGAAAAATATATGTCAGCACATTGGCTATGGGAATTATCCGTATATTGATGGATATCAGATTTGCGATAATCTTTTTATTGTGAATATTTCTGAGACTGGTATTAACAAGCTGACGGTTTTTGACATTGAGAATAAAGAACTTCTGGTGGAACGGTCAGAGCAATTGGGCGGTTCGGTTTATCACGACGGACGGCTGTATTATATTGATGAAGGCAAACATACGATTGAAGTCTACGACATTAAAGCGGGGGCGAATGTAGATACGATCAATATCCAATGCTACGATTTTGCATCGCTGTCGCTTGCCTGCGATGAGTACTATTTATATTTTTCGGAAAATCAAAGATCGGAGGTTACAAATAGTTTTTATTCAAAACTGCACGTTTATGATTATGATGGTAATTATGTGAACACCATAGCGGCCGATGATTCCGTGGATTTTGATAGCGTTTGCTTTTTATTCAGCACCGATGCACAGGTTTATATTGGTAATAGATATAATTATTGGCCAAGGACCCTGGCGGTATATGTTGTGGAGAGAGAGCAGATTAATTCAGGCGGAACTGTGGCAGTTGATCTGTTTTATAGAAGAGATACGGAATGGTGAGTGTATATTATGCAAGGAGAGTACATTATGATAATACCAAGAAAAGTTAAATTTGCCGCAAAGAAAAAAGAAAATGAAAATATTGAATTTCGTACATTTTTGAAGTGTAATGCCAATGATGAGATATTAGACCGACAGTTTGCCGAGCTACACGAAGAACTTTTCGCCAATTATGACTGTAACCGCTGCAGGAATTGCTGCAAAATGTATTATGGAACAATTCCTGCAAATGATATTGAGAAAGACTCTGAGTATTTGGGAATATCAAAAGAGCAATTTATAACTACATATTTAATCGGAAAAAGAAATGAGGACGGTTATTCCACAAAGCATAAACCCTGCGATTTTCTTGAAAACGATGGAACCTGCAAATTAGGAGACTGCAAGCCTGAAAACTGCGTAAATTATCCGTATACAAATCAACCGGACCGGTGGGAAAGTCTGTATAGTGTACTTGAAGCAGTGGAGGTCTGCCCTGTGGCATTTGAAATATATGAAAGATTAAAGAAAGAATATGGTTTTGAATATAGGGGCTGACAGATGGTTAGTTGAACCATCCTGAGCTATATGTATAAGCCCTACGGTTGCAGTAAAGCCGGGATTTTTCAGTGAAAATTCATAGTCGACAAAATTATTTAAAAAAATTTGAAAAAAGGTGTTGACATTCATTGGAATCGGTGATATTATATGGAAGTTGTCTCCGAGAGATACAAAAATTCGGAACAATACAAACAATTTCTTCAAAAAAAGAAATTAAAAAAATAGAAAAAAGTACTTGACAAAAACTTCCAAGTATGATAATCTATTAAAGCCGCTTGCGAGAGTGGCGAAAACAAAGTCGAACATTGATAATTAAACAATAAAACAATCCCGAAAATTCTAAAAAGAATTTTTAAGAACAAAAACCAAAGTAATAACGGGAATGATAACAAACAATTAGCTAGTTGTCGTTCTGAATAAGAATCAAAGCTTAAATGGAATTGCGCTGATGCGCAAGCAGGTCAACGATTTCCTTCGGAAATCCATGACAAAGCTTAAACATGAGAGTTTGATCCTGGCTCAGGATGAACGCTGGCGGCGTGCTTAACACATGCAAGTCGAACGAAGCATTT
>CABJAM010000010.1 GCA_902363555.1 Lachnospiraceae bacterium
ACAGTTCATTAATATTCACCATATATAAAATACAAAAGATTGACAAAAAATTTCCAGCATCCACAAGGAATACTGGGATATTTTGGGAATGGATGCTTCCAAACTCAGGAGAACAAAACCGGCACTTTTTCTTTGCGGCGATTGCCGCGAGCCGTCGGAACAAAGTGTAGACGGCGGCGAGGAATAATGCTATTATTTATATAGAGTTCGATGAATTGGAGAGGCGCGATCACATGATGAAAAAGATGGGATTTATATTATTTTTTATCGCCGGATTACTGACGATGGCGGGCTGCCGCCGGGCGGACAGCCGGGATGCCGGCTTGGCATCAACGCCATTTACCGAGGCTGTCTACGACTGGGGAAAAGGTACGGGGGAGACGCTGACGGTCTGGGGCGCTTATCCGGACCTGGAGCGGACCTATATAACAAAAGCATTTCAGCGCTACACCGAGCTTACGGGAAATGAACTGAATATCGTCCAACTGCCCAAGGACCAGTTCGTGCAGCAGCTACTTGCCGTCTTTGGCGGCGGAAGTACGGTCGAACCGCCGGATATTATACTAAGCTATGGCGGAACGAATATCGAGGCCTACGACCCGGATGAAAATTTCTATGATTTTTCCGATGCCCTGTGGGTGGACGATCTGACAGACACATCGATCAATCAGACCGTCTATAATGGCCGGATCATCGGCCTTCCCCATTGGGAAGCTTCCGTATCCGGAACGCTCTACAATAAGGAGATTTTTCGGAAATATCATCTGGATGTACCCAAAACCCAGCAGGAATTTATGGATGTTTGTGCAAAACTTTATGAGGTAGGGGTCACTCCGCTTTACCTGCCGGCCAAAGAGTCCTCCATGCTGCTCTATCAGTTTCCGTTGGATACGGTCGTGGAAAACAGCAGTATATTAAACGGTCTCAACGATGGGAGCCTGGACTATGCGGACCTGCCGGAGATGGCGCAGATCGTTTCGTGGTATAAGACCATGGCTGACCTGGGGTATCTTGGCGACGATTATATGTCCAATGACTGGGATGGAATGAACGAGGCAATGCGGGGGAACCAGTACGCGATGATGCTGTGCTGGGATACATGGCTGTATACGGATTTTGACGGCGATTCGGACAATTTCGGATTGATGCCGGCGTTTATCGGCGTGCCGGAGACTGGAACCTTTGAGGGGCCAAATCTGGGTCTGTTTATCGTAAACAGGCATACACAGAAACTGGAGACTGCATTAAATTTCATTGATTTTCTGGCGGACCCGTATAATTATAATGTGGCATTTGAAGGTGTCTATACCGCTCCGGTATTTAAAAATCAGGTGGCCAGTATTTCCACGCCTCAGTATGTGGAAGCGGAGATGCTTATCGAACGCAATTTCCGGGATTCCACCGCATGGCTGAGAATCCGGGGATTTTCTCAAAATGACGCCCAGTGTATTCTGGATTATATGAAAGGGGAAAGCCTGGAAACAGCGGGGGAATGTCTGCAATGTATGGACAGGCTCCGGCGTATCCGTCTGGAAAACGGGGAATAGATCGGATTGGGGCAGTAAAGCTTATGAAAAAAACAAAAAACAGAAAAATCTATTGGGGCCTTGCGGGGGCCGTCGTTGTTCTGATCATATTTGCAGTACTGACGGTCACCTACATACAGAAATTTAACCGAACGCTTCTTGAGGAAAATGAGTCCCATCTGGCAGAGATTGCGGATCACATCACAGCGTATACACATTCCGTTGTGAAGGATACACAGAGCTCACTTGAAAATGCTGCCGGAGCTGTGGGGATACTTTCTGAGGAGCTACGGATGGAATATCTGGAGGAAATGGTGGAGCGGCAGGATTTTGTATTTGCCGGGTATGCCTGGGCGGACGGTCAGTTCCGCTCCACTGAGCCGACTCAGGACGGGGATATTTCCGGGGAGGACTTTTTTATAAGAGCGATGCGCGGAGAAAAGCCTTTGAGTAATCTTGTCCGGCGAATCCTCACGAATCGGGCGGCTTCCGGGGTGATCGTTGCGGTTCCCATAAAAACCCGGGAGGGTCAGGTGATCGGAGTCCTGGCGGCCATGCTGGATATTGCCCGGCTCAATGATGCTTTGGGTGCGCAAAGCTTCGGCGGTGAGGGCTATTCCTATATTATCGACCGTGACGGCAGTCTGGTCCTCCATAATAAAAGCATGGACTATAACAACTTTTTCAGGGTGTTAATGAATGCAGAGATTCGCGGCGGCCGGACGTGGGAGCAGATCCGGGAGGATATGACAAAGGGCGGTTCCGGAATGTTTTCCTATGAACAGCTAGGTACAAGCCGGTACGCTTATTATTGTCCTTTGGGGCTTAATTCCTGGACGGTTGTCAATATCGTAGCTAAAAGCGCTGTCACGGAGAAAACGGATACGCTGATCAAGGATCTGGTGCTGATCAGTATTTCAGCGTTTGTTATATTCCTGATACTCCTTGTGCTGGCCGGGATTTCGTGGGTCAATTCGCAGAACCAGCGCCATGCAGCCCAGACCCGCTCCACGTTTCTGGCCAATGTGAGCCATGAGATACGAACGCCCATGAACGCCATTGTAGGGATGAGTGAGCTGCTGCTGCGCGGAACTCTGGAGCCTAAGCAGGAGGAATGCGTCCGCTGCATACAAAGCTCCGGCAGGGGCTTGCTGGCCATCATCAATGACATTTTGGATATTTCCAAAATTGAGTCCGGCAATTTTACGATCGTCAACGAGATCTACAATATGTCCGAGCTCATCCGGGATATCACATCCATTGCCGTCATCCGCATCGGGGCCAGGCCGGTTCAGTTTATGACGGAGATTGATCCTTCGGTGCCGGAGCGGATGAGCGGTGATAAAACAAGAGTCCGCCAGATCCTTGTCAACCTTATCGGGAATGCGGTAAAATTTACGGACAGCGGTGAGATACACTTGAAGATGCAGGCGGAGCAAAAGGATGATATGATCTTTTTGAAAATGGAAATTACAGATACCGGTATTGGCATAAAGCCGCAGGACCTGGACCAACTGTTTATCAGCTTTAATCAGATGGATACGCTGAAAAATAAAGGCAAGGAGGGCACCGGGCTGGGCCTGGCGATTTCCAAATCCTTAAGCCGTATGATGGGCGGAGATATTTCAGTTAAGAGTACGTACGGACAGGGGTCTGTTTTTACCGTGACCTTACAGCAGGGAAGCTGTGGTGCGGATTCCATTTTGAAGCTGGACCGTTTAGCGCTTCCGGAAATATATATCCATGAAAAGGATGCTTCCTGCGTTGCGTATTATTCGGCCGGCCTTGAGCAGCTCCAGCTCGGATATAAGATCTTTACCGATGCGGACGACTTCGGGCCATATATGAGCTCCGTCAGCCATGGCTGCGTACTGGGCGACAAGGCGTTCATAGAGCAATTCGCTGCTTCCGGCAGTAATAACGGATTTTGGCTGGGCGTTTTGCAAAAGCAGGAGGATTACCTGCTTGTAACGGATACCCCACTGTACCGTACAGTGTTTACACCGATTTTTACCCTGGAGCTTGTCCGGTTGATAAATTCGGCGGCGGCCGCTGGGGATATGGGAAATGAGACCTCCGGATTTTCCTATATGAATCTGACACCGCTGCCCGGCCGCCGGATTCTCATTGTGGATGATAATGACCTGAATCTGGAAATCAGCAAAAACCTGCTGGAGCCTTACGGGATGACCATCGACTGCGCCAGTTCCGGGTGGGATGCCCTGGAGGCTGTCCGGTCCGCCGCGTATGATCTGATTTTTATGGACCATATGATGCCCGGCATGGATGGTGTGGAGGCAATGAAAAAAATACGCGCTCTGCCCGGGGGAATGTATGCGAAGGTTCCGGTCATTGTCCTCACGGCCAATGCCTCCCAGGAGGCGCCGGCGATGTTTAAGGCGGAAGGCTTTGACGGTTTTCTGGCCAAGCCTGTGGAGATGGAGAAGATTAATGAAATATTGGAGTTTTGGCTCAGAACGCGGTGAATAGGGTTGCAATTTGTGTGGATATCTGATAAAGTCATAGTGTAAGCAATAGGAAGGTATGGCTGCAAGCCGGTTTCCTGAATTTTAGAAATGAGAGGTATAACACATGAGTGAGAACACACATGGCGAAGACTGCGATTGCGGATGCCAGGATAATAATGAAGAAGCTACAGTAACCTTGACACTGGATGACGGCTCCGAACTGGAGTGCGCTGTGTTATCTATTTTCCCGGCAGGAGAGAATCAGTATATCGCGCTTGTTCCGCTGGAAGAGGATGAGGACAGCGAAGAGGGCGATGTCTATCTGTACCGCTTCCAGGAATTTGAAAACGGTGAGATCCAGCTTGATAATATCGTGGATGATGATGAGTATGAGCTCGTTGCAGATGCATTTGATGAATTGCTGGACAGCGAAGAATTTGACGAGTTATTTGAAGACTGATAAGGCATAAAGAAGGCTGCTGCGCAGCCTGGGGCGATTTCAGCTCCGGTCCATGGCGGACCGGAGCCGGAACTCCGGGCTGCGTGGCAGCTTTCTTTTTTTGTGGCGTGTGCGGCCTGCCGGTTACCTGTCAATTTGGGGAGCGGGGTGGTTGCGTGTCAGCAGAAGGCTCAGCAGTGCGGCGGTTATTTGAGAAAGCGGCACACAGAGCCAGGTTCCGGTCAGGCCAATGGCATGTGGGAGGACTAAAAGCAGCAGGAGCAGGGCCAGCGGCTCGCCGTAAATGAGGATGAATGCCTTCAGATTGGTTCCTGTGGCATAAAAGTAGGCGGTAGTCACCCTGGAAATGGCGATAAAGAGGTAGCCGCTCAGGAAGATTGGCAGTATCCCTGCCACATTTTGAGTGATCTCTCCGGACGCGCCGAACAGGGCGGCAGCCTGACCGCGGAGGATATATAAGACGACCATGCACAGCACACTTACGAAAAGCGCAAAGCGATAGGCCAGATTTCGTACTGCTTTAGTTTTTTCCATATTCCCTTCGCCATAAGAAAGACTGAGCAGGGGCTGGCTGCCATCGCTGACACCCTGGAGCAGCAGGAGGATAACGGAGGAAATATAGCTGATGGGAGCATAGCATGTGACTGCGGCGGCACCGCCGACCATGGCCGCGCTTTTGTTAATGAGGATAAGGGTAATATTAGGGGAGAAGGTAAGGCCAAAAGGAGAAAGGCCAACCTTCAGTATATTTTTGATGAACATGGAACAATGACCTTCAAAATGCAGCTCCGGTTTTTCATGTCTGATCAATAAGAAAACAAGGCATGCCAGGAAGGTCATGGCCTGGCCGATGACGGTTGCGATGGCCGCGCCGCTCATCCCCCAGGTTAAACGCCATACAAACAGATAATCCAGGACAATATTTGTAATAAAGCCTGTAATCATGGCGGCCATAGCGGCCACGGAGCCGCCCATATTCCGGATCAACGGTACAAGTCCGGTTCCCATGATCTGGAAAAAGGCGCCGCAGGCAATGCACAGCATGTATTCGCTTGCCAGAGCTTTGATGTCTCCGGATGCGCCGAAAAGCTGCAGAATGGCCGGCGAGCCTGCTAAAAACAGCACCGTAAGGAGGGCGCTGAATGAAACAAGCAGGATCAGCGTCATTCCAAAATACCGGCGTCCGTGGCCCGGCGTGTCATTTCCCCGGCAGATTGCATAGTGGACTGCGCCGCCCATGCCGATACCAGTGCCGGCGGCCTGAATAAAGGCCGTCAGGGGGTAAGCCATGTTGATCGCGGCCAGTGCATGGTCGCCAAGAGCGTTACCTACAAAAAAGCCGTCAGCGATGGAATAAATACCGGACAGTGCAAATGCCAGCATGGACGGAAGTACATACTTGAAAAATTCTTTACGCGTGTTCATTTTTATGTTCCTCCCGGAATAACCGGTTATATAAAGCCATGCCATCCAGCAGCGCTTTCGTACATTCCGGACCCATTTCATCCCAGGCGCGGCATTCGTGTTCATTTAATTCCCTGGATATTTTGTGCATAAATTCCCGGCCGGTTTCTGTCAGTGCGATGGATTTGTTTCTGCGGTCCTCATCGTTGGGGATCAGAGTGACCCAGCCCCGGGCCAAAAAGCCTTTTAAGATGGTGTTTACGGTTTGCTTGGGAAGCAGCCACTGGGTGACGATATCCTTCTGTGTTCGGTGATTACCGCCTTCAGACAGCGATAAAACGACAAGCAGCTCATAGTAGGAAAGTCCGTATTTTTTTGCCCATTCTTCGTAGATGGCGTTGGTCTCACGCCAGAGCTCGTTAAAAAGGTTGATTTGAGTTATAGTTGTTCTTTTCATATGCGCCTCCAAAACATATTAGTCTGTTTACGGACTAATATAACAGAAAAATCCAGATGTGTCAATAGGCCATGGAATTTTACACAATATGATTATGCACGATCTCCCGTATACATAAATAAACATAAGGCTTAATTTTCTCCAGTGATACCGGCTGCTCATACAAAATCGTATTGTAGCTGGTGCCGCTGACCAGTTCAAGAATGGTAAAAATCATAATTTCCGGATCTTTAAACGCATATCCCGAATTTTCCAAAAGCTGTTCATAAAGATGATAAATATTCTTATCCGCTTCATTATTTGTCGCGATCATGGCATTTTTAAAAACGCCCCAGCTTAAATGCTTGGAAATAAAATTCAGCAACGAGCGGTTCGTGTTCAGAGCATCGATGATATGGTCGGCAATAAATATGATCTGATCTTCAAATTCAGTGATTTTCTTTTTTTTCAGCTCCTCATAAGCCGCCAGAAATAACTGGCTGGCTTTATGGGAGATCAGCTTGTTGCGGATATCGTATTTATCCGTAAAGTACAGGTAAAACGTTCCCTTGGCCACCCCGGCCTTTTCCACAATATCGGATATCGAAGTTTTCTGTATCCCTTTGGATGTGAAAAGCTCAAAGGCTGTATTTAAAAGCGCTTCTTTTTTCTGTTTTTTGTTAGCTTCTACTTTATCACCCATAAAATGACCTCCCATGTTATTGCTGCTTAAAAGTTGATTATCCGTAGCCGTTCAGGGAATTGAAATGGCTGGAAGATGAATCCTGGACACGTACAATGCATATCTATATATGTACTAACATAAAAATGACCGAAAGTCAATTATTTATTATGAACAATATTTTTATAAAGCTAAAGCGTTTCTTGTGAGAATCTTAAAATCGTATAAAACCAGAAAAAAATTATTGACTATTGGTCATTTTTGCGTTATAACATTCACCAGAGAATAAAATGACTATTGGTCATTTAAATGGCCGCTTTGCTAAAAGGCCTATCCGTGAACTACATGGCAAAGCGGTAATCCATTTTGAAAAGGAGAGAATGAGTATGATGGTGAAGTTTGGTAAGCAGATCGCCAAGCATAAAAAGCTGGTCCTTCTGCTGTGCGCGCTGCTGCTGATCCCGTCGGTGTACGGGTATGTAAATACGCGTATTAATTACGATATTTTAAGCTATCTGCCGGATCATCTGGAGACGGTCAAGGGGCAGGATATCCTTGTGGATGAATTTGGTATGGGTGCCTTTTCCATGGTGATCGTGGAAGATATGGAAATGCAGGATGTGGTAAAGCTGGAAGAAAAAATCGAGTCCATTGACCATGTAAAGGATGTGCTCTGGGTCGATGATGTGACCGACATCAGCTTTCCTGTGGAAATGTTCCCCGATGATATACGGGAAGCCTTTTTCCAGGGGGATGCCACAATGATGGTGGCCCTGTTTGATAACACGACCTCGTCGGATGATACGATGCAGGCTATCTCCGATATCCGGGCGGCCACCGGAGATCAGTGCTTTGCCAGCGGCATGTCCGGCGTTGTCACGGATATAAAGAACCTGTCTTTTCAGGAAATGCCCATCTATGTGCTGATCGCGGCGATCCTGTGCCTGATCATCCTGGGGCTTACGATGGAATCCATTATCGTTCCGGTGCTTTTTCTCGTAAGTATCGGGGCCGCCATTGTTTATAATCTGGGAAGCAACCTGTTCCTGGGAGAGATTTCCTATATAACCCAGGCATTGACGGCGGTGCTCCAACTGGGGGTTACGATGGATTATTCCATCTTCCTGTTAAACAGCTACGAGGAAAATAAGGAGCGGTTTCCGGGAGATAAAAACAGAGCCATGGCCCATGCGATTTCCAATACATTTAAATCCGTGATTGGCAGCTCTGTGACTACCGTGGCCGGCTTCCTGGCGCTTTGCTTTATGACCTTCACTCTGGGCCGGGATATCGGTATCGTCATGGCCAAGGGCGTCGTCATCGGTGTTTTATGCTGCGTTATATTGCTTCCGGCATTGATTTTACAGTTTGACGGACTGATCGAGAAGACCCGGCATAAATCGCTGATACCGGATCTGAGCCGGATATCTCATTTTATAGCCAGACATTACCGGGTGTTTTTACTGATCTTCCTTGTGCTGCTGATCCCCGCCATTTATGGCAACAGCCACACAAAGGTTTATTACAATATCGACAAGTCGCTGCCCCAGGATCTGGACAGTGCCATTGCCAATAAAAAGCTGGATGAGGATTTCCATATGAATACGGTCCATATGGTGCTGCTGAAAAATGGTATGGACGCCAGCGCCAAGGAGCAGATGCTTAATGATATCCAGAAGGTGGACGGCGTTAAATGGGCGCTTGGGTTAAATTCGTTTGTGGGTCCGGCCATTCCGGAGGATATGCTGCCGGAGGATGCTGTGAGTATGCTGCGCAGCGATAATTATGAGGTGGAATTTATATGCTCCGACTATAAGACAGCCACCGATGAGGTCAATGAACAGATTGACGAGATTAATACGATAGTTAAAGATTACAGCCCAGATTCCATGGTCATTGGCGAAGCACCATTGACAAAGGATTTGAAGGATGTCACCGATGTGGATTTCAGAAATGTGAATATTTTGTCCATTGCGGCCATTTTCATCATTATTATGATCGTATTCAAATCCATTTCGCTGCCGGTCATTCTCGTGGCGATCATCGAGTTTGCCATCTGCGTCAATATGGCCGTACCGTTTTATATGGGCACCGAGCTGCCGTTTGTGGCCAGCATCGTCATAGGAACGATACAGCTTGGTGCCACCGTGGATTATGCCATATTGATGACCAGCCGTTATCAGAAGGAGCGCAGTCTTGGCAAGGCTAAACGGGAAGCGGTGTTCATAGCCCACAAGCTGTCCATGAAATCCATTTTGACCAGCGGCATGACATTTTTTGCAGCAACCTTCGGCGTATGCCTGTATTCTAAAATCGATATGATCAGCTCCATATGTACATTACTGGCCCGGGGCGCCATTATCAGTACGCTGGTTGTCATATGTATACTGCCGGCCATGCTGTTGATATTTGACAAGGTGATCGTTAAAACAAGTTATCATTTCCTGAATAATGGAAAAAGAAATTGATTGGAGGATTCGTTATGAATAAAATATGGAAAAAAGCCGGAATAAATGTGACTGCCGTACTTCTTAGCGGCGCTGTTTCCCTTGGGAGCTTTATGCCGGCCCTGGCCGCGGAAACGGCGGACCCTGAGGATGACGAAAATAACGCGAAAGAAACAAATAAAGAAACGAAGTCAGAGATTGAAAACAGGCAGGTCAGCAAGGATGAAACTGTGTATGTCAAGCTGAACCCTGATGGCACTACGAAGAATATTACGGTCAGCGACTGGCTGAAAAATCTTGATGGAACGCCATCCCTGGAGGACCGGTCGGATTTATCCGGCATTAAAAATGTAAAGGGAACCGAGAGCTTTGCGGCCGGCAGCGATGGCTCCATGGTATGGAGCAGCGACGGCAGTGATATTTATTATCAGGGAACGACCGACAAGCAGCTTCCGGTGACCATGAAGATCACCTATTATCTGGATGGCAGGGAGATTTCAGCGGACAAACTGGCCGGTAAGAGCGGCAAGGTGAAGATCCGTTATGATTATGTAAATAACGCCACTGCGCGCATTATGATCGATGGCAGTGAGGAAACCATTGCCACACCCTTTGCTGTAGTCACTGGAATGATACTTCCCGGTGAGCATTTCCAGAATGTGGAGGTGACCAACGGAAAGGTGATCTCTGACGGTTCTAAGATGATCGTGGCCGGCATGGCCTTCCCTGGAATGAAGGACAGTCTCAATCTGTCGGATTCGGAAATCGGCAAGGAGATCAATTTACCGGAATATATCGAGGTGACCGCCGACGCCACGGATTTTGCGCTGGATATGTCCGCCACGGTCGTCACCAGCAGTATTTTTGACGAGCTGGGAATTGATGATGTGGATTCCATGGATGAGCTGTGGGATGCTCTGGATGAATTAAGCAGCGCAGCGAAGGAACTGGTGGACGGCTCCGGTGAGCTGCTGGATGGGGTACTGAAGCTTCAGGAAGCCTCCGGGGAATTTACCAGTGGTGTCACAGCCCTGAAAAATGGTGCGGATGAATTGAAAAGTGGAAGTAATGAACTGAAAAATGGCGTAAATGCTTATACAAGTGGAGCAGATACATTAAATAGCGGCATCCAGGAGTATGCCGGTGGGGCCGCGGCCCTGGCCGAAGGTACAAAGCAGTATGTGGAGGGCGCCACGGCGCTGGCGGCTGGTGTGGATCAGTTGGCAGAACAGACTGCGGATCTTCCGTCTTCTTTGGATTCGTTATACGAGGGGATGCTCAAGGTTCAAACCGGAGCAGCCAGACTGGCTGATGAAGATACAGGCGCACAACTGACCGGGGGCAGCCAGGCGGTGGCCGATGGGGTGAAATCCCTTCACGATTCCATTGTTACTTTGGAAAATGCCCTTGCCCAGTCCAATGACCAGGAAGCTCTGGCGGCCACGGTGACATCACTGGTACAGTATATGAATACAGTTCTGGCCAATGACAAGAGCGTGCTGGCGACGCTCAATGATGCCGGTGCGATGGTGGGGATCATTACCGCCAGCAAGGATTCATTGCCCGAAAACCTTCAGGGAATGGCGCAGACACTCATCGATCAGTATTCCGGAAAGCTTTCGGATGCCATTTATGCTTTAAATGTAAATATCCAGACAGAGGAAAAGATTATCGAAAGTCTTCAGTCCTTTGCCGGCGGCAGCAGCTCCATGGATACGCTCATGGCAGTACTGAAGCAGATGGAGCTGGCCACTGCACAGGGTGCGGAGGGCAGTCTTTATGACGGCGCTCTGGCTGTGTCGGCCGGGGTGGATGCTATGGTGGCCGGAAATAAGGAACTAAAGGCAGGCGTGGATACGGCAACGGCAGGGGTGGCACAGTTAGCGACGGCCGCCTCGGCATTGCCCAAAGGCATCGAAGCGCTGACAAACGGCGGCCGGGAGCTGACGGGGTATAACGAAGCCCTCCTTAGCGGCTCCAGCCAGATTTTGGAGGCGTCCGGTACATTGACCGATGGCGCGTCCAACCTTTCTTCCCAGAGCGGCGCCCTGCGAAACGGCGTACTCAGCCTTTATCAGGGAGCCAGCACGTTGGCTGACGGCACGGCCACACTGAGCAGCGGTACGACCCAGTTGACCGATGGCATCGATCAACTGGCCGACGGCGCAAAACAACTGAACGACGGCATGAATGAATTTAATTCGGAAGGTATCGAGAAGCTCACCGATACTTTGGAGGATGAAGCGGACGGCCTTGTGGACCGGCTGAAAGCCATCGTGAACGCCGGAAAGGATTATCAGACGTTTACAAGCCTGGCGGATGGCGCCAAGGGCAGCGTGAAGTTTATTATTGAGACGGAAAGTATTAAGGCGGATAAATAATCACAGAGAACTAAAAATTTTTCCATAACAGTTTAGCCCTGGCCGCTCAGTATTGTGAGTGGCCGGGGCTAAACTGTTACAGAGATATTTTTCGTAAAATGGTTAAATCGCATCTTGACTTGGAGCCCACTTAAAGGCTTATAATAGAAGTCAATGACGATTAATAAATCCTGTGGCCGCAAGCGGCCCGGAATCTAAAGGAGGAGCAGCTATGAAAGTTTTGATAATTAACGGAAGCCCCAGAAAGAATGGAAACACATCCATTGCCCTGGAGGAAATGATAAAGATTTTTGATGCGGAGAATGTGGAATCGGAGCTGATACATATAGGAAATAAGGATATCCGGGGATGTATCGCCTGCGGTTCCTGCTTTAAAAGCGGCAAATGCGTGTTTGACGACCTGGTAAATGAGATCGCTCCCAAATTTGAAGCCTGTGATGGCCTTGTTATCGGCAGCCCCGTCTACTATGCATCGGCCAATGCAACGCTGGTCGCCTTCCTGACCCGTCTGTTTTACAGTACACATTTTGATAAGACGATGAAGGTTGGCGCCAGCGTGGTCTGCGCCCGCAGAGGCGGGCTGTCCGCCACATTCGATGAGCTCAACAAATTTTTTACCATCAGCGGTATGCCCGTAGCTTCAAGCCAGTACTGGAACAGTATCCATGGCAGAGTGGCCGGCGAGGCGGCACAGGATGCAGAAGGCCTGCAGGTCATGCGGGTGCTGGCAAGAAATATGACGTTTTTAATGAAGAGTATCGCCCTGGGCAAAGAGGCTTATGGGCTGCCTGAAAAGGAAGAATCTAAGCGGACGGATTTTATACGTTAAGCCCATGCATCGAATATTTACATTGTTTCAGAAATGTTTATTTGCAATTCTGCCTCATTTTATGTATAATAAAAAAATCACGTAATGCTTACGCTTAGAGCATTACAGAAATTACGGAGGCGAATATCTATGAGAATTGGATGCGTAAAAGAACTGAAAAACAATGAATATAGAGTCGGAATTACTCCTTCCAACGTTAAGGGCTACGTTAACGCCGGCCATCAGGTATATGTGGAGCGGGATGCGGGCATTGGCTCCGGCTTTTCAACAGAAAAGTATCAGGAAGCCGGCGCTGTCATTATGGACTCTGCAAAGGAAGTTTGGGAAATCTCTGAACTGATGATCAAAGTCAAAGAGCCTTTAAAAGAAGAATATAAATATTTTCGGAAGGATCTTATTTTGTATACATATCTCCATCTGGCTGCGGATAAAGAGCTTTTGGACGAAATGCTTAAATCCGGTATTAAAAGTGTGGCATACGAGACGCTGGCTGAAAGAAACGGCAGCCTGCCGTTGTTGGAGCCTATGAGTCAGATCGCGGGCCGGTTGAGCATCCAGGAGGGCGCAAAATACCTGGAAAAGCCATTTGGCGGCTCCGGCGTGCTTTTATCCGGTGTACCCGGAACTCCCAAAGCAAAAATCGTTATTCTTGGAGCCGGTATTGTCGGAACCAATGCCTGCAAGATCGCAGTTGGTATTGGTGCGGATGTGACCATTATGGACATCAATCTGGAACGGCTGAAATATCTGGATGATATTTTTGGCGCCAGAATACAGACACTGATGAGTAATGACGCGGCTATTGAGGAGGCTGTGGCAGAGGCGGATCTGGTGATTGGAAGCGTGCTGATCCCCGGCAAGAAAGCGCCCAAGCTTATGAAGCGTGAATATCTCAAGAGCATGAAGCATGGCAGCGTGATCGTGGATGTGGCTATTGATCAGGGCGGCTGCTGCGAGACGTCAAAAGTGACCTACCATGACGATCCCACCTATGTGGTTGACAATGTTGTTCATTATTGTGTTGGCAATATGCCGGGAGCCGTTCCAAGAACTTCGACCCTGGCACTGACCAATGCAACGTTTAAATACGGACTCCAAATCGCAGATCTGGGGCTGGAGAAAGCCTGCATCGCCAATGACGTGATTTATTCCGGTATCAATACCTATAATGGCGTGATCACATGCAAAAACGTGGCAGACAGCTTCGATATGGCATGGCAGGATCCAAGAGAAATCATAAAATAAAATACCCCCGCAAAGAGGCTGCGGGCAGCGTAACAGTTCAGATGGCCGAACTGTTACGGCTGCTTTGCAGCCTGTTTTTGCGCGAAGCAACGAATATTAGGACAAAATGCATAATATGTATTGACACAATACTAAAACGGGTGTATTATTGCACTAAGGTATTACCTTAATACAATATAAATGAGGGATTTTTGATGAGTATGATTCCTGTGATCCGGCAGAATTTAAGCGACAACATAAAACAGGATTTAAAACAATATATTTTTGCTATGGATTTAAGTGTGACCACGAAGCTGCCGCCGGAAATCGAGATCGGCAAGCGCTTTGGCGTCAGCCGTGTGACGGTGCGCCGGGCTCTGGACGAGCTGGAGCAGGAGGGGCTGATTTTTCGGGTACACGGCCGCGGAACATTTGTGAATCCGGAGGCGTTGCGCATAAAGATCAGCTTGAATCCGGCTCAGGAGCTGGGGCATGTGATCCGGCTGGGGGGCTTTAAGACGCGGATCGAGCTGGTGGAGCAGCGGCTGATGACGCACTGCCCGAAGGAAATTGAGAACCGCCTGAATATGGCCGCAGGAAGCCGTCTGTATTTTATTGAAAAGATATATTATGCCGATGAGCGGCCAGCCATCGTCTGTGTGGATCATATTCCCGCCGGCTTTTTTGATGAGCCTCCCACCCTGACGGACTGGGAGACATTGTCGTCCTTTGATGTATTGAGACAGAAAGCCGGACGTGTACTTATGCGGGATACTATTGAGCTTCAGACAAAGACACGACAGGAGATGGAGCAACAGCTTGGACATAGTGTTGCCATGGAGTGCGGCTCCGTACTGGAAACAGATGTGATCGGCTTCGATCAGGATAATCAGCCGATTGTTTACGGAATTGTATATTATAATACGGACTATGTCCGGTTCAGCCTGATGCGCAATCAGGATATATTTTAGGACAATAAAGAGGGTATGCGCAGTAAATGCGCAGACCTGCCTCAACTGTTATGTTAAATAAAATCTTGCTTTATGGAGTGAGATTTTTATTTATAACCTTTTTTAAAGGTATTACCATATTACCTATATTCTGGATCGACCGTCCGGTGCACCGCGCCCCGGTAAGGCCTGATCCAGGAGCCTGTTTGAAAGAAATCATGCCAATGTATAAACACGGCACGGATATCTTAAAAAAAAACCATAATAAGGAGGATGAAGGATGCTTAACACAAGACAAATGAAAATGATATTGAATATGCCAAAAGCGGAAAACCATATTCATATCGAAGGTTCGATTCCATGGGAGCTGGCGCTGGAACTGGGGCAGAAAAATCATGTGCCGCTGCCGGCAGATACTACGGAAGGCATACGGGAGTGGGTTCAGTCGATCTTGAAAAAGGATGGTCTGAATGGCTTTATGCTCTGCGACCGGACGATCAATTCCGTGTGTCTGCACGAGGAAGACTATGAGGCGGTTGTTATGGCTTTGGCAAAAAACGCCGCCAGCCAGAATGTTATTTATCAGGAGCTCCATCTGGATTATCCACTCAATGAAGAACGGGGGATTCCCATGGAGGTCGTGATGGAGGGCTACCGCAGCGCGCAGAAGAAGGCAAAGGCGCTTTACGGCGTGGAAATAGTGTACATTGCAGGACTTGACCGGACACTTTCCAGTGAACAGTGCGTCCGCTTTGTTCGATCATTGGAAAAATACCGGGATATGGTGGACGGTCTTGGGATGGATTGTGAGGAGAAGGGCCATCCGTGTATCAAACATAAGGAAAGCTATGCTCTGGCAAAGGATATGGGGCTGTTTTTGACGGCCCATGCCGGGGAGGATGATGGCGCTTATAACATTTGGGATGCGATCCGAGAGCTGAAGGTTACCCGGATCGACCATGGCTGCCGCTGCCTTGATGATGCCGTGCTGATGAAGTATTTGAAGGACAATGAGATCCTCTGCGCCATGTGCCCGACCTCCAATTTGTGGACCGGTGCAGCAGGGAGTTATGAGGAGCATCCGGCGGTGGATATGATGCGGGCGGGCATCCCAATCTCTATCAGCTCCGATGATCCGCCGTACATGGTCGATCTGGTCCAGGAATACGCCCTGGCTCTTGAAAAAATGCATTTTACAGAAGATGAATTGATACAAACTGCACGAAATGCATTCCTTTATTCTATTAAAGGACAGAAATATTTACCTGTATTTGATCAGTGGGCCAGTGGGTTTATTGACAATAAATGCAATAAAAGTCACTAAAATGATATTTATCTGTCAATAAACGACAATAACAAACGGCGGATTATTGTTATAATAGGAGTTGCACTGAGGTGCAAGCAGGTCATCAATTTCCGAGGAAATTGGTGACAAATTATAATAGGAGTTGCACTGAAGTGCAAGCAGGTCATCAATTTCCGAGGAAATTGGTGACAAATTATAATAGGAGTTGCACTGAAGTGCAAGCAGGTAATCAATTTCCCGGGTAAATGAAATGACACTGCACAGGGTTTACGAAAAATAATGTAATTAAGGGGGAGAACGTATTGCGTCGTAAAAAAATGGGGTTCTGGCGGCATTTTATTTTCCTTGGTCCGGCGTCCATCGCCTTTGCCATTGCGGTAATGATACCATTTTTAATCAGTATCGTGTATTCGTTTACGGATTGGAATGGTGTGGCCAATGAAATAAAATTTGTGGGATTTAAAAACTTTATCGACATCTTTACCGGCAAGGCAGCTTTTCTGGATGCTTTCTGGTTCACGGCCAAGCTGGCCATAGTCACGGTCGTTCTAGTCAATGTCATAGGAACGCTGCTGGCCGTGGCGCTGACATCGGCCATCAAATGTAAAGGCCTTTTCAGAGTCAGCTTTTATCTGCCAAACACCATTGGCGGGCTGGTCCTGGGTTTTATCTGGCAGTTTATATTTATCAACGGCTTTCCGGCGCTGGGCGACAAGCTGCATTTAGCCTTTATGAAGCTGCCATGGCTGGGCACGGAGACGACGGCTTTTATCGCGATCATTATCGTAACGGTATGGCAAAGTGTGGGATATATTATGATCATTATGACGGCGGCGCTTACCGGAGTGCCCATGGAAATGCTTGAATCCGCCAAAATTGACGGGGCCAATGCATTCCAGCGGTTTTTCAAGGTCCGGCTGCCCATGTGTATTTCATACATCACGGTCTGCCTGTTCTGGACGATCTCTGGCTCGTTTAAAACATTTGATCTGGTGTATTCGCTGACCAAGGGCGGGCCCTATGCCTCTACGAACACGCTGGCCATGCGGATCTACAACGATGCCTTTGCCAATAACAAATATGGACTGGCCACGGCGGAATCCCTGATATTCTTCATTATTATTATGATCATCACAGGGATACAGATGTATTTCAGTACGAAAAAGGAGAAGGAGCTGTTATGAGAAAACAAAAAACCTATTCCTGGATTTTATTCGCATTCATGCTGTTGCTGACACTTGTATTTCTTTATCCGCTGTTCATCGTAATTATGAACTCTGTCAAGCCGCTGGGGGATATTCTGGTCGATCCGCTGAGCCTGCCGAAGGCCTTTCATTTTGAAAATTATGCCAATGCATGGAAGACCGTGGAATTTCCCAAGGTGCTTATGAATACGCTGATCCTCACAGCTTTGTCTGTGGTCGGGATCATCCTGTTTTCATCAATGACGGCTTATTGGGTCGAGCGGCATCCCACACGGTATTCCCGGTTCTTTTCGGCCATGCTCATTGTGTCCATGCTGATTCCATTTGCATCCACAATGATCCCGCTGGTCTACGTGATCCGGACCATAGGGCTGGCCAATTCACTGCAGGGGGCAGTGATCACCTACTGGGGTGTGGGACTGGCATTTTCCTTCTTCATTATCCGTGGTGCAGTCAAGGCTCTGCCCATAGATCTGGAGGAGGCAGCGGAAATTGATGGCTGCGGACCGATCCAGGTGTTTTTCAAGGTGGCGTTCCCTCTGCTGCAGCCGACCATGGTCACTGTGCTGATCATGGATATATTCTGGATATGGAATGACTTTATGATTCCATTGATATTATTAGACAGCGGGAAGCTGTCCACCATTCAACTGGCGGTGAAGAAGCTGTTCAGCATGTTTGCCAGCAAATGGGATATTGCGCTGCCGGCACTGGTTATGACCATTGCGCCGCTGGCCGTGATCTTTATTATATTACAGAAGAAGGTAATTAACGGCATCCTTTCCGGAGCCGTGAAGGGATGAGTGCAAAACAGTCCGGAGGCTGCCATAGTGCAACAAAATAAGAGGAGGTAAATTATAATGAAAAAGATGAGATGGATCGCATTACTTACAGCGATGATCATGGTATTGACAACAGCCTGCGAAAGCAGCAGTTCGGGTGGGGGAAGTTCTTCCGGAAATGATACAGGTAAGGCCGTGGTGGAAACCGGAGCGGATGGACAGACCACGATCTCCACAGCAGCAGTGGCTGACGGTGAGGAGAAAACAATCTATTTATTCCAGACAAAGATTGAAATTGATGAGGCGCTTAAAAATGTGGCCGCAAAGTATTGCGAAACACATCCGGGTATCAAATTTGTGATCGAGTCCTCCGGCGGTTCCGATGCAGCGACTGCGCTTAAAACGAAGTTTGCCGGTGGTGAAGCACCGGATATTTTTACACTTGCCGGCCGTTCGGAAATGCAGTTGTGGTCGGAGCGTTTGGAAGATATGGCAGATCAGCCGTGGGTGGATGATATGGTCCAGATCGCTAAGGATAACTCAAATATTGACGGCAAGACCTATGGTTTTCCTGTATCCGTTGAGGGCAACGGAATCATGTACAATAAGGACTTATTTGAGCAGGCCGGTATTACCGAAATACCAAAAACATTTTCAGAGATGAAGGCCGTGGTGGAAACGCTGGAGGCCGCCGGAATCCAGCCCTTTGTCGAAGCGCAGATGGACTGGTTCCAGGGCTATATCCTTGTGGGGATGGGATGCTCCAGACAGCCGGATGCCAATGGCTTTATTGACGGACTTAACGATGGTTCCGCTACCTTTGTGGGCAATCAGACATTTAACGATCTGGCAAATTACATTATTTATGAAGCAGAAAAATCCCAGAATCCGCTCAATACAGACTTTAACACACAGATCGCCTCCTTCGCCAGCGGTAAGGTTGCCATGTCTCTGGGAGGAAATTACAATCAGCCGTCCATCAATGCCATTGCCCCGGACATTAACATGGCGCTTATGGGGATGCCTATTAATGAAGATCCAGAGGCCAATGACAAATTATTCGGCGGCGTTACGGGCTACTGGTGTGTGAATAAGGAATCGAAAGTCAAGGAGGAAGCAAAGGAGTTTTTGGCATGGCTGGCTATGACCGAAGAAGGCCGTGAATGTATCACAAAGGATTTACAGTTTATTCCACCATTTACAACCTTTGAAGCCGATGAAGCCAGCATTGGCAATCTTGGCGCATCCATGAATGATTTTATTAAAAATGATAAGATCTATGGCCTTGTAGTTTATTATCCGGATGGCTTTGGACAGGCTTCCGGTGAGGCGGTACAAAAGCTTATCGCCGGCAAGGTGAGTGTTGAAGAGTTCGAGCAGGAGCTCCAGGATGCCTGGGATCAGCTAAAACAGTAAAGAAATGTAACCGTTCGGTTCCTCTGAACGGTTACAAAAAGACTTATAACGGAAAGGCTGTAAATAATAGGAGTGTAAAAATATGCAGATTGAAGATATTATAAAATCCATGTCCGTGGAGCAGAAGGCATGGCTGTGCATGGGTGACAATATGTGGAAGACGCGGGCATTTCCGGAATATGGACTGGAATCGGTGGTTATGAGTGACGGCACCAGTGGCGTCCGCTTTCAAAAAGGCTCTGAGGATGAGCCTAAGGCAGTATTTGCCGACAGCTTAAGCTCCAGCTTTGACAATGCTGATGCGGTTGAGCGTACCTATAAGGCGACGGCTTTTCCATCTGGCTCCTCCATCGCCTGTTCGTGGAATACGGAGCTGGTGCAGCGCATTGGCGCAGCATTGGCGGATGAGTGTAAGGCTTTGGGCATCCGTCTGCTTTTGGGGCCGGGCCTGAATCTCCGCCGCCATCCATATACCGGCCGTAATTTTGAATATTATTCCGAAGACCCTTGTTTGGCCGGGGAAATGGCCGCCGCCTCGGTGCGCGGTGTCCAGTCCAAAGGCATCGGTTCCTGTCTGAAACATTTTGCCTGCCACAATTCCGATACCCACCGCACCCGCGTGGATGTCACTGTGGATGAGCGGGCTCTTCGGGAGCTGTATCTGGCTTCCTTTGAGCGGGCCATTGAGAAATCCAGCCCCACCTGTGTGATGAGCGCCTATAACTGCATTAACGGCGAGGAGTGCAGCGGTAACAGCCGTCTTGTCCGGGATATATTAAAGAAGGAATGGAATTATGACGGCCTTGTTATTACCGATTGGGGCGCAGTCAAGGATTCCGTGGAAGCTACCCGGGGCGGCATCGACTTTCAGATGCCGTGGTCGCCGATTTCCGCCAATACGCTGATCGGCGCTGTAAAAAGCGGTGCGGTGGATGAAGCGCTGCTTGATGAGCGCGTCTGCCGGGTACTTAAATTCCTTGAATACATTGAGCAGGGAAAAGCTATGGATACGGATATGGATGACAGGGCGTGTGTTCTTGAGCGCAATCACCAGTTGGCCGTGGAAGCTGCTAAAGAGAGTATTATCCTTTTGAAAAATGATCATGGAACACTGCCTGTGACACCGGAAAAATATAAAAAGATTGTTATTGCCGGACAATTAGCATGTCATCCGTCCTTCCAGGGCAGCGGCTGTGCTGTGGTTAATCCCCAGCGTGCCGAAATCCCTCTGGACTGTCTGAAAGAGCTGCTGGAGCCGGGATGTGAGATTGTCTATTGCCAGGGCTACACGTCCGATGGAAGTGTTTCCAAAGAGCTGTTGGATCAGGCAGCAGCGGCCGCTGAGGATGCGTCCTTAGTCCTCGTTTTTGCAGGCACCGTGCTTCCGGAGGAAAGCGATGATTATAACCGCAAGACGATCCGTATCCTTCCGGGCCACGAAGCGCTGATCAAAGCCATGTCCGGCACAGGAAAGCCGGTGGCGGTCATTTTATCCGGCGGGGATGTGTGCGATATGTCCTGGTCCGGTGAAATTTCAGCGCTGGTGGCGACGTGGTACAGCGGCGAGGGGATGGGGCGTGCATTGGCCGAATTGTTATGCGGCCGGGCGGCTCCATCCGGAAAGCTGCCGGTGAGCGTGCCTGTAAAGGCCAGCGATATCCCGTCCAGTTTAAGCTTTCCGGGAGACGGCTTCCATCTGAACTATTCCGAGAGCATCTTCGTGGGCTACCGGTATTATGATAAGAAGGAAATGGAACCATTGTTCCCGTTTGGTTTTGGTCTGTCCTACACCGACTTTGAGTATTCGGATATGGAGATTAAGGAGCGAGCGGATGAACCGGCGGCCTATGATGTCTATGTTCAGGTGAAAAATGTGGGCGCTATGGCCGGCAGTGAGATCGTGCAGCTTTACGTCCGCCAGGATCATCCTTCGGTGATCCGGCCGGTACGGGAACTGAAAGGCTTTACAAAGCTGACGCTGGAGCCGGGAGAGGCAAAGTATGCCCATTTTGAGCTGCATTTCAGAGACTTTGCCTACTATTCCCCGCAAGCCGGGCGCTGGCTGGCCGACAATGATTCCTTTAATATAGAAATTGGTGCTTCCAGCCGGGATATCCGCCAGAGTCAGAGCATCCGTCTGGAAAATCAGGCGGTTTACCTGCCGCCGCTGCGTTATGACTGTGGTTTCCCTGAATTTTTTGAGCGTGAGGGCGCCCGGGAAAAGCTGTTTGAATTTCTGCAAAGCCGCGGCATCGCAGACGCCTCCCTGTTGAATGACGCTACAGTGGAAACACTGAAGGGAACCTTCTGGTCGGTTCGGTCGTTTCTTGATATGTATTGTGAAAGTATTACTTATGAGGATATTGATGAACTTATACAATCTGTTGGGAATGCGTAGTACCTTTGCATAATTGATATTGTCTGGCGCATATGATATAATGTCGGTAGACAAGTGACACAATATTGTCCAGGCGGACAAAGCGAAATCCCCGGAGTTGCACCTCCGGGGATTTCTTTATGCTGTGCTGTCAGTCATCTCCGTCCAGCCATTTTCGACATTTTTTTTCTTCAAAAAATCCCCGAAATATCTTGCAAAATGCAAATTATGTGCTATAATAAAAATATCTTAAATCTTGCAAGATATATAATGCATGATTTTGAATCAAGACGAAAAGATTTTGAATTGTGTGTCAAATTGACACATTTGCAGCCAAAAGTAAGAATGATCCTCCCGGATCGTTCTAAAGCCTGTAACAATTTGGTCTGTGCAGGACCGGAGTGTTACTAAAATTAAGTAAAGGAGAAGCGCACTATGGTATTTACAAACTTTGACCAACTTATTGAGAAAGTTAAGGGCTATCCGTCCAGAAAGCGGATGGCAGTGGCCGCAGCGGGGGATGAACATACTCTGGAGGCCGTGATGCATGCCCGGAAAGAGGGGATCGTGGACCCGGTTCTGGTGGGCGATAAGGCAGTGATCGTTAAGATTCTCGCAGATATGGGCGAGCATGTGGACGAGGAGAACATTTACGATTATCCGGAATTAAAGGATGCTGCGGAATACGCTGTAAAGCTTGTAAGAGAAGGCAAGGCCGACTTCCTAATGAAAGGTAAGCTGGACACCTCCGTTATTTTAAAGGCCGTAGTCAACAAGGAAAATGGTCTGGGCCAGGGCCGCACCATGTCTCACTTTACTATGTTTGAGGTGCCGACCTACCATAAGATCATGGTGCCGGTGGACGGCGGTATGGTGACCTACCCCACGCTGGAGCAAAAGAAGGATATCATCGATAACACCGTAGAGACGCTGATCTCCATGGGTTACACATGTCCGAAGGTGGGCGTGCTCGCCTGTGTGGAAAAGCTGAATCCGAAAATGCCCGAAACCGTTGAGGCCAACGAATTAAAAGAAATGAACAAGCGCGGCGAGATTAAAAACTGTATCGTGGAAGGACCGATCTCCTACGATTGCGCCGTAAGCAAAGAGATTGCCGATTTCAAGGGCTTTGACAGCCCGGTGGCCGGCGATGTGGATATTCTTGTGGCGCCCAACATCCATGCCGGAAATATTATGGGAAAGATGCTGGCCTGCACCTGTAAGGCCCGTATGGCCGGATTTATTGTGGGAGCAAAGTGCCCGATCGTGCTCACATCCAGAGGAAGTTCTGCTGAAGAAAAGTATTTATCCATCGTTGTATCTGCTGCGGCAGCAAAGTAAATGGGAGGCGTTTACATGGAAAAGTTATTGATTATCAACCCGGGCTCCACATCCACAAAGATTGCCGTATATGACGGCGAGGAGCAGTTGTTTGTAGAGAGTATTTCCCACTCCACCGAGGATCTGGCAAAGTATGATACATTGGCGGATCAGTTTGATTTTCGCAAGGACCTTGTGCTGGATGCCATGAAAGCCCACGGGATTTCTGAAAAGGATCTGACAGCCATCGTAGCCAGAGGCGGCCTGCTTCCGCCTATGAAGGCCGGTGCTTATGAAGTCAATGAAGATATGGTATGGCAGTTGCGCAATGCTCCGGTGCATGAGCACGCTTCCAACCTGGCAGCACTGATCGCCTATGCCATCTCCAAGCCGCTGGGAATCCCTTCTTATATCTATGATGCTGTAACTGTGGATGAAATGCTGCCGATCCTTAAAGTGACCGGATTTACCGACATGGAGCGGGAGGGCCGCGGCCATAACCTGAACATGCGTGCCGCTGCGATGCGCTATGCGAAGGAGCACGGGAAGGCATATAAGGACTGCACACTGATCGTTGTCCATATGGGCGGCGGGATTTCCATCAGCTTACATACCGACGGTCGGGTGGCCGATATTATCAATGACGATGAAGGACCGTTTTCTCCGGAGCGCTCCGGCGGACTTCCGCTTTTCCAGGTCATTGACTGGCTCTGCTTAAATGATGTGGATCACAGAGAAGCTATGAACCGTGTAAAAACTAAGGGCGGTATCGTAGCGCATCTGGGCACCAATGACACCCGGGTTGTGGAGAAGATGATTGCCGATGGGGATGAGCATGCCCGGTTTATTTACGAGGCCATGGCTCTGAGCGTGGCCAGACATCTGGCCAAGGAGGCTCCGGTGGTGAATGGCAAGGTGGACGCCATCCTGCTGACCGGCGGCATCGCTTATTCGGAAATGTTTACAAATATGATCAAAGAGCGTGTGGAATTTATCGCCCCGGTGATCGTCTATGCCGGTGAGAATGAGATGCAGTCTCTGGCGCTGGGCGGTCTGCGTGTCCTCCGCGGCGAGGAGGAAGCCCGCACGTTCGTCAAAGTGGTTAAATAATATGAGTGGATTTATGAAAGAGATGATCGCGGGCAAAACCAATTTCGTATTTATCGGCGAGGCCGGCAGCGGAAAAAGCGAGATTGCCATAAATTTTGCCAGATATCTCGTGACGCTTAACGATAAGCCGGTTCACTTTTTTGATATGGATATGACAAAGCCCCTGTTCCGATCCCGGGATGTGATCGATGAAATCGAGAGCCTGGGCGTGATCTTCCACCACGAGGAGCAGTTTTACGATGCCCCTGTGCTGGTGGGCGGCGTCAACCTTCTTTTAAAGGACGATAGCTGCTATGTGGTCATGGATGTGGGGGGCAATGACACCGGCGCCCGCTCCATCGGCGGCTATGCACCGAAAATCAATAAGCCGGATACCATGGTTTATTATGTGCTCAATGCATTTCGTCCGTGGTCCGGCGATATCGACGCTGTGGACAAAACGCTGGCGTCCATCATGGGTATTGCCCATATCCGCCTGGAAAATATCCATATGATAAATAATCCCAACAACGGCGCAAGCACCACAGCCGATGAGTTTCTTGAAGGACTTTCTAAAATGGAGGCCATGGTCCGGCCATATAAGCCGCTGGATTTTGCCTGTGTGAAGGAAGATCTGTATGAGGAGGTAAAGACTCTGACGGATGTGCCGCTGTTTCCGGTGCATTTATATCTGACCTATCCCTGGCTGGATGACGCATACGTCCAGGGCGGTATATAAAATGCGGTATTGGCCGGCCCCTTTAAAGTGTGCCGGCCCTGAGAAATAGAAAAATATATTGATACCGAGAGGAGAATGATAGGAATGGCAAAAGTAACGATTCGCTCAGAAAGCTGTAAAAGCTGCGGGTATTGTATCAAATTTTGTCCGAAAGGCGTTTTAGCCATTGGCGACAAGGTAAATTCAAAAGGCTATGAATATGTTGTGCCTGTAAACATGGATGCCTGTATTGGCTGCTGCATGTGCGCAAGAATGTGTCCGGATGCGGCTATCGAAGTGTACAAATAAGAGGAGGTAGAAAAAGAAATGGCAAGAGTATTTATGAAAGGCTGTGAGGCGATCGCCGAGGCCGCTGTTAGAGCCGGCTGTAGATTTTTCGCCGGATATCCCATTACACCGCAAAATGAAGTTCCCGAATATTTTGCACGCAGACTGCCGGACGTGGGCGGAACATTTGTGCAGGGCGAGAGCGAAGTTGCATCTATAAATATGGTTTACGGCGCTGCCAGTGCAGGCACACGTTCCATGACCAGCTCATCCAGTCCTGGAATCGCTTTAAAGAGCGAAGGTATATCCTACTGCGCATCTGCGCGTATCCCTATGGTGTATGCAAACATCTCCCGCGGCGGCCCAGGCGTAGGCTCCATCCAGCCGGCCCAGATGGATTATTTCCAGGCCACCAAAGCTTCCGGAAACGGCGGATTTGAGATGATCGTCCTGGCTCCCTCCACTGTACAGGAAGCTGTGGATATGACCTATAAAGCCTTTGATTATGCGGACAGAGACAGAAATCCTGTACTTTTGCTCTGCGACGGCGTGATCGGAACGATGATGGAGCCTGTGGTCCTTCCTGAAATGAAATCCGATGAGGAGATCGAAGCCATCAAGGCATCTAAAAAGTCCTGGGCATGTATCGGTCACAGTCTGGATGTGGACCGGGCATGGATCCAGCCGGGCCAGTGGAAAACTGAGGAAATGCAAAAATGTAACGAAGAAGCAGCAGCGATGTATGAGCGCTGGGCCAAAGAGGACGTGGAGGTTGAGGAGTACATGGTGGAGGACGCCGAGGTGATTCTCACCGCTTATGGTATTTCCGCACGTATTTCCAAATCCGTTGTAGATGCGCTCCGGGCTGAGGGTAAAAAAATCGGCCTCATCCGTCCGATCACTGTTCATCCTTATCCTTACGCTTCCTTTGAAAAGCTGGATTATGGCAGAGTAAAGGCCATTCTTGATGTGGAAATGTCCATTCCCGCACAGATGATCTACGATGTGAAGCTGGCTGTCAAAGACAGATGTCCTGTAGAAACCTGTCTGTGCTCCGGCGGTAATGTAATGAAGCGCGAAGCTGTCCTTGAAGCCGCACGAAAACTTTTTGAATAGGAGGATATGTCAGATGGAAAAAGTTTATTCAAGAACAATTGGTATTCGTGATGACATGGTTGACGGCTTCTGTCCGGGATGTATGCACAGTACCGTCATCAAGCTCATTGGCGAGGTTCTGGAAGAAATGGATCTTTATAAAAAGGCAAGCTGCGTTCTCGGTATCGGATGCTGCGGCCTTCATATGGAATATATCACATACGACAATATAACAGCGCCCCACGGCCGCGCCTGCGCAGTGGCTACCGGTATCAAGCGCTCCAACCCGGATTCCCTTGTATTTACCTACCAGGGTGACGGTGATTTCGCATCCATCGGTCTGGCAGAGTCCATCAGTGCGGCCAACCGCGGCGAAAATATCACAGTTATTTTCATAAACAACGGTATTTATGGTATGACCGGCGGCCAGATGGCGCCCACCACACTGATCGGCATGAAAGCGTCCACAGCTCCCAAGGGCCGTATTGCCGAGGAGCACGGCTATCCGATGCATATGTGCGAAATCTTAAACCAGCTCACCGCTCCGGCTTATCTGGAACGTACAAGCTGTAACACGCCGGCCAATGTGATCAAGACGAAAAAGGCCATTCAGAAAGCTTTCCAGAATCAGTTGGACGGCAAAGGCTTTTCCATGGTAGAGATCGTAACAAGTTGCCCGACAAACTGGGGCCTGGACCCGCTGGATGCTCTGGATTACATCGAAGAAAAGATGCTTCCGGAATTCCCTCTGGGCGTCATCAGAGATAAATAGGAGGAATATTATGGAGACAAATTTACTTGTGGCCGGCTTCGGCGGCCAGGGCGTTATGACACTTGGTAAATTCCTCGCCAGCGCGACCTGTGATTCCACAGATAAGGGCGTGACCTTCTTCCCGTCCTACGGCGCAGAGCAGCGCGGCGGTACGGCCAACTGCTATGTGGTCATTTCCGACGGCATGGTGGGAACGCCAGTGGGCGATGTGATGGATGACCTGATCGTTATGAACGGGCCTTCCTTAAATAAATTTATCGGCGTATTAAAGCCGGGCGGAACATTGTTTATCAACAGCTCCATCGTTACCGATGAAATTCCCAGAGACGATGTGAAAGTCGTTAAGGCCCCGGTGACGGAGCTGGCTCTGGAAATGGGCAACGCTAAGGTGCTTAATGTGATCATGCTCGGTGTCTATGTCGGTTACACAGAAGTCATTGATCCGGCTATTGTCTGGAATACGATCGAACATAAGCTGGGCAAGAAACCGAAATTACTGCCGCTGAATAAGGCTGCTTTTGAAAAGGGGCTGGAGATTGGCAGAAGCCAGAAATAAAAACACCCGATAAGTTCTCATAAGTTTTATAAGTAAACGGCGAAAACCTTGTATTTCAAGGCTTTTCGCCGTTTTCTGTTTAGATCCGGCCATTTCTTTTTACAACTTTTACAATTTTCACAATAGCTTCACATCGAACGGTTAAAATACTGGAAAAAGGAGGTGCGGATATGCCAACATTACTTATTGTTGAAGATGATATTGATACCAACGAAGCATTAAGCGAATATCTGAAGGAAGCTGGATATACAATTATTTCTGCCTATAATGGTGAGGAAGCAATTTCGCTTTTTTCCAACAACTGCATTGATCTGGTTGTATTAGATATTATGCTTCCCCAAATTACAGGGCTTGCAGTTTTGAATACGATCCGCAGGAAAAGTCAGGTACCAGTGCTCATGCTTACTGCTATTGAGGACGAATGTACACAGATAACAAGCTTTGACTGCCTTGCAGATGATTATATGACAAAACCATTTTCTATTGTGATTTTAGGAAAACGAGTTGCAGCGTTGCTTCGCAGAAGTGGACAAACAAAAGAAATAGATATATGGAAATATGGTGATTTGACGGTCAATTTTTCCGGTTATTCCGCTTCAAATTCCGAAGGAAAAATCGATATTGCACCAAAAGAGCTCGACCTGTTAAAATTACTTGTAGAACATCAGGGCCTTGTGCTGTCAAGAAACCAGATATTGGATGGTGTATGGGGGGATAATTCCTTTGTTATAGATCGATTGGTAGATACCTATATAAAAAACTTGCGAAAGAAGCTGCGATTGGATTGTATTGTAACCGTACAGGGAATAGGCTATAAACTTGAGGTGTAGAAATGAAAAAGCTGAAATTGTTTCCGAAAACATTCTTATACACGTTATGCCTTATGCTTGTAGTTATTTTAATCTCGCATTTTTTGCTGTACTTTTTGCTGCCAGGAATATATAACTTTCAGCAAAAGAGCCGTCTGCAAAAAGATGCTGAGGATATTCTTCAGCAAATCGACGGAGCAACAGACGATGAGCGGCTGACATTGGTTGCCGGGTTCGCTTCAAAGTGGAATGCAAATATATCCGTAACTTATGACGGCTTTTCTTATGAAACAAATGTACTTGGCGATTTATCGAAAGATATCCTTGATCCGCAGGCAGGTACTGTTGACGCAACGATCATTACGGATAGTGGAAGTAACAATATTAAAATATCGTTAGCTGAAAATATGCAGGGCGGTGCGGATTTTTTTCACATTGAGAAAAGCTTTGCAAATGGGAGAGGTTATATTTCTGCAATTATATCACGTCAGCAGATTGAGAACGCAGTTAATGCCATTGTTATAATTCTTCCCTTTACAGCTTTGATTTGTTTACTGATTTCCGCGGTATTTGCGCTGCTTTATTCACGGACACTGACAAAGCCCATAGCGCGTATATCGGAAACTACCGAGAAAATGAAGAAGTTACAGCCAGACATCGTTTGTGAAAGTAATACATATGATGAAATCGGGTTACTTGCTGCCAATGTGAATAGCCTTTATCAAACCCTGTTGCAAACAATCAGTGACTTAGAGCAGGAAGTTTATAAAGTCGAGAAGGCGGAAATGCAAAAGACCGATTTTTTACGGGCGGCGTCCCATGAACTTAAAACACCTGTTGCCGCGGTCAATGTAATGCTTGAAAATATGATACTTAATGTTGGCAAATACAAGGACAGAGATACCTATCTTGCTAAATGCAAAGTGACGACGGAACGCCTTGCGTCTATGATAAAGGAGGTACTTGATACATCCAAACTGGACACTTATAACCAGCAGGAGCTTGTTGATATTAACCTGGCAGATATCGTTGCATCTGTTTGTGAACCGTTTCAAATAATCGCAAAATCAAAAGGAATCTGTCTGGACTTGAATTTGTCAAACGCTTTCACCGTGCAATTTGTTGTCCACAGACTTGAACGGGTACTTTCAAATCTATTGTCAAATGCTGTTTTATATACACCTCAAAACGGTACAATATGGATTTATCTGAATGGACGTGAACTCGTGATAGAAAACGAGTGTGATATCATCCCTGCGGATCAACGATCCCGTATCTTTGAAGCCTTTTACCGCCCGGACTATGGGCGGGGCCGGGTGACCGGTGGAAATGGACTTGGCCTATATATTGTTGCCTCAATTCTTAAAGCGGCAGGCGTTTCCTATGAATTTGTTCCGTCCGATAATATTAATGGTATGGCTTTCCGTATCAAGTTTTGAATGCGTTAAAAATCCCGGTCGATCGATGACTGGGATTTTTTTGCATGAAAGCTCCATACTGGCTCCACAACTGCTCCATAACCGCTTCATTTTATAGACGTATGATACTTCTGGGGGAACGAAAGGAGGTTAAAAAACTTGAATGTTTTAAAAAGATCTATGCTATATACGAC
This sequence comes from Lachnospiraceae bacterium, assembly GCA_902363555.1. Classification (GTDB taxonomy): domain Bacteria; phylum Bacillota; class Clostridia; order Lachnospirales; family Lachnospiraceae; genus Catenibacillus. The sequence goes on from CABJAM010000010.1 coordinate 30,153, forward strand.
CCGGAATATGGGAAAAAGCATGATACTGTTCGCGGTTGTATTTATGATGACGACGCTTGTCACCGTCGGTTTTTCTATACTTAACGCGACACAAAAAGCAGCAGCCCGCTTACGTGAAAACGTAGGTGCCTCATTTTTGGTACAGGGTAAAATTGATGAATTGAGCTTTAATGACGATGGCACAGATTATACAGCAAGCGCCGCGTTGCTCACACAAGAGAAAATCAACGCGATCATGGGTGACAAACGGATAAAGGCCTATAATGCCGTACAAACATCTAGTGCTGGTGCTGACAGCCTATATACGCTTTCCGGAAAAGAAAATTGCCCGATCTGTGCAAATACAAACACAGAGTACAGCAGCTATTTTAATGAAGGGATTTTGACTCTGACAGAGGGCAGACCAATTACCGCTGACGATCAAATGTCTGCGATCATCAGCCGTGCATTTGCAGAAGAAAACAGTTTGGTCGTGGGAAGTACATTGGTATTATCTTGGAACTCTCCCAAAAGCCCCGAAAAACATATTCAACTTAAAATCGTTGCTTTATACGAAAGCGAGCCTGACATGGAGTTTGACGACGATACTATATTCCTTACACATGACGCCTACTGGCAATTGACGGGGAACACAGCACAAACCTATTCTGGTAAAGTCCGTTTTATTGTCAATGACCCTTCAGAGCTGGATGATATTATAGATAAGATCAGACAGCTTAAACATATAAAATGGGATGACTATGTCATTACAAAAAGCAGTGAAAATTATGAGTCAGTTTCTTATCAACTGTCCGCAATGGAACGGCTTACTGCTATACTGATCATAACTGCCGTGATGATCAGTACAATCATAATTTTCCTTGTTCTCGTAATGCGCATTAGAAACAGAGTACATGAAGCCGGAGTTATGCTTGCATTAGGTATCCCAAAAAGCAACGTAATCCTTCAGTATTTTATAGAGGCTGGAGTATTGCTATTGTTGTCTTTTATCACATCGTACTATGTGAGTACATTAATAACGGCAATGCTCGTATCGTATATGCAAAGCCTTGTAAATGGTATAACTATAACAATTTTACCCGGCAGATTAATTTTACAATATTTCGGTGAAGCCGTGATCACAGGTGCGGCCGTGCTGACTGCTGCAATGCCGGTAATTCGTTTAAATCCAAAGAACATTTTATCCAAAATGAGTTGAGAGGTAATTTATATGAACACATTCAAACGAGCAGTTTTATATATGACAAGAAAACGTGGCAAAGCTCTTATCATTTTCCTGATCTTATTTGTTTTGTCTACGTTTGCAATAACGGGTACTTCCATTCTCAAGGCGACACAGGAAACAGCGTTAAGTCTTCGGCGGTCTGTCGGCGGCAGTATAAAACTGGAGCTTGACGAAAGCAAAAGCCAAAATTGGGCTTACCAGCAAGGTGCAGGCGGTACCATAGTTGATTATGTAGGTGCGCCGATTACAGATGCAGATGTTCAAAAAATTATGAATATCAAAGGAATTAAGGATTATAATGCCGTAGGTGACGGCAGTGTATTCGCAAAGGATTTCAGCTTTATCCAGGGGATCCGTTTTGGATCGGGCAGCGATTATAGCAGACTTCCGTCCGTCACCAACTCCGAGTATTTCAATTTTTTCAAACGTGGGGCGTTCCGCCTGGTTGAAGGGCGGCATATCAACGCTGACGATGACCATACCGTTCTGATCAGTACTGCGTTAGCTCAAAAGAACGGGTTAAAGCTGGGGGATAAAATTACTGTTCAATGTTGTTATGACGAAGGCAGTTGGCCGGATGTGCAGTTGACGATTGTCGGTATTTATGAGTTTACACAGGAAGTAAGCCCATTTTTTACGACATCTACCGATAAGCGGAATCGTCTGATTACCGACCATGGGGCGATGCGGGATATTATGCAGACCGATACGATTGAATATAAGAATGGTGTTGATTTTTATGTGGACGACCCTAAAGACATCGAACAAATAGCAAAAGAAATCAGGAATCTGGATCTGAATTGGGATTGCTTCGCGTTATCCATTGATAATACGGCCTATGAAGCTGTGGCGGCTTCTTTAACGGCTATGCAGAGTATTGTCACAGGACTTATTGTTGGCATTATCATTTTCAGTATTATAATTTTAACTTTGATTTTGAGCATGTGGATCAGGCAAAGGACACGGGAAGCAGGAATTTTACTTTCGATAGGTATTCGTAAGTCGAATATCATTTTGCAGTATGTGCTGGAAATGCTGATTGTTGCAATGATTGCATTCGGACTATCCTATTTTTCCGGAAGCGCAATTGCTCAGGAAACAAGTGACTTGATTTTTGATCAGGTTACAGATACACCGCCTGTTGTTGAACCCCAAACGCCAGACGATGGCAGAGAATATCTGGATATTACCGGGCAATATATTTCATATGACTTGTCGAATATGATAACGGCGGACCGTGTTTCGGTTGCAGTTACACCACAAATTTTGATCTTTGTATATCTAATTGGTACGCAAATTATTGTTATTTCAGTCACTGGCGCTTCTATAAGAATTATGCGAATGAAGCCTCGATATATCTTATCTCAAGTTAGCTGACAGGAGGGCTGCGGTAAGACCACTTTTCTTTTTTGCTCGGTAGTCTTACCGCAGGAAAAATTTACAGGCTTTCGATGAAATATTTCGCCGCCTCCGATATGGGAACCTGATCGTTGTAGCCCACGACCAGATGGCGGGAGGGGAGTATTTCTGTAGTGTGTATCTGGAACAGGTCCGGGTCATTGTCCGGCAGGCAGAAGTCGGGCACAAAGGCGATGCCCAGGCCGATCCGCGCCAGGTCGATGAGCAGGTCATTGCTGGAGAGCTCGATTTCAGGAACCAGATCCAGTTGCTTTTGCTGGAACAGGCTGTGCAGGAACTCACTGGTCATGCTTATTTTATCCAGCATGAGGAGCGGGTAGCCAAGCAGCTCCTCCAGGCGCAGCGACTTGCCCCGGAGATGGGAAAAGTGGTCGATACCGGCGATGAAGATATCTTTAAATTCCTTGACCTGGCGCACATTGGACACCGTATTCATCCGCGGATTGGGTGAATTGGTCACGATCAGATCCACCTGGCTGTTATCCAGCAGGTCCACACACCGGGCCGATGTCTGGTTTGTCACCTTAATATGCACGTTTGGAAAATGGGCGTGGAATTCTTTTAAATAAGGCACCAGATAATAGCGGCAGATCGTATCGCTGGCGCCGATGCGCAACTGGCCGCCATTGAGCGTATTGGCATCCAGAATCTGATTTTCACCACGGATGATCAAATTGATGGCCGGCTCGATATGCTTAAAAAGCATCTCCCCCTCGGCGGTCAGTTTCACCCGCTTTGTACTGCGCACAAATAAATGCTGATTCAGCTTCGTCTCTAATGACTTGATCGACTGGCTCACCGCCGATTGTGAAATATAAAGCTGCTTGGATGCTTCCGAAAAGCTCAGTGTTTTCGCCACATAGTAAAAAACTTTATAGAGCTCATAATTAATGTCCATAGACTACCACCTGTTATAAATATTTCGTGTTTCTGCTGCTGCATCCAGTCGGCACCGTCCGTTTCGTTTCTGGCTGAATGGAGCGCATTTTCGTGCAAGCTTCTGTGATGCTTATAAAATGTTGTCGATTTCCGTGTTAACAACATTCCTATTAAAAATTCTAATAGTCTTATTAGTTATACTAAAATATTAGCACAAAGAAATAACAGAGTAAAGCATAAATTCACTTAATTATAGAAATGTGTAAGCTTACGGTTACTGTTTATGGAACTGAAATCTATCTGTCTACCAAAGGCGCCTCCCCAGGTGCCGGCACCGACCGTCCGGACTTCTCGTGCCTGCCACAGGAAATATATTAATACCGCTAATTATAAAGATTAAATATATTAATTTTAATTATAAACACCTGGATGTTATAATGGAGCAAGGAATGGGCGCACTATGCCCACGATACCCGCTGTCTGCCGACCGGCCCCGTGCCATGCCGGCCGCACAAATGATATGGAGGTTACCGTATGAGCCAGGTAAAAAGAATTTATGTTGAGAAGAAACCCGACTATGCCGTTGCTGCCAAGGAGCTTTTGGAGAATATCCACGACTATCTTGGAATTGACGGTGTGAACAGTGTCCGTGTTTTAATCCGCTACGATATAGAAAACATTTCCGACATCACCTATGAAAACGCCAAAGGAACTATATTTTCCGAGCCCCCGGTGGATATGCTCTATGAAGAAGTATTACCTGTCCGGGATGGCGAGCGTGAATTTTCCGTAGAAGCCCTTCCGGGCCAGTTTGATCAGAGAGCCGATTCCGCCCAGCAGTGCGTGAAGCTGTTAAATGAGGAGGAAGAGCCGGTGATCAAATCCGCCACCACCTATTTGATCGGCGGTGACATTTCCGATGAAGCATTTTCCAAAATCAAAGCCTTCTGTATTAACCCGGTGGATTCCCGGGAAAATAATGATCCAAAGCCGGAAACACTTGTGACCGTATTTGAAGATCCCGCCGATGTGAAAATATTTGACGGCTTTATGACCATGCCCGAGGACGAGCTGAAGGAGCTGTACCTTTCCCTGAACCTGGCCATGACATTTAAGGATTTCCAGTTTATCCAGAATTATTTTGCCGGTGAAGAAAAGCGCGACCCGTCCATGACGGAAATCCGAGTGCTGGATACGTACTGGTCGGACCATTGCCGTCACACAACATTTTTGACCGAGCTGAAAAATATTAAATTTACGGACGGCGACTACAAGCAGATGGCCGAGGACACTTACCATATGTACAAGGCCCATCACGATGAAATATTTGCCGGACGCAGCGATAAGTATGTTTCTCTTATGGATATCGCGCTTATGGCCATGAGAAAGCTGAAAAAGGACGGAAAGCTGGAGGATATGGAGCAATCCGATGAGATCAATGCATGTAGCATTGTTGTGCCCGTGGAAATCGACGGCGTTACAGAGGAGTGGCTCATCAGCTTTAAAAATGAAACCCACAACCATCCGACGGAAATCGAGCCTTTTGGCGGCGCGGCTACCTGCCTTGGCGGAGCCATCCGAGATCCATTGTCCGGACGCTCCTATGTATATCAGGCTATGCGTGTCACCGGAGCCGCCGACCCGACGGTTTCTTTAAAGGATACACTGGAAGGAAAGCTGCCTCAGCGCAAGATCGTTACAGGAGCCGCATCCGGTTACAGCTCCTACGGCAATCAGATCGGTCTGGCTACCGGTCTTGTCAATGAGGTTTATCATCCCAACTATGTGGCCAAGCGTATGGAGATTGGCGCTGTCATGGGCGCGGCTCCAAGACGCAACGTTATCCGCGAGACGAGTGATCCCGGAGATATCATTATCCTTCTGGGCGGCCGCACCGGCCGTGACGGCTGTGGCGGCGCGACCGGTTCCTCCAAGGCCCACAATGTGAAATCCATTGATACATGCGGCGCCGAGGTGCAAAAAGGTAACGCGCCCACCGAGCGTAAGCTGCAGCGTCTGTTCCGCAACCCGGATGTGAGCTGTCTGATCAAAAAGTGTAACGATTTTGGTGCCGGCGGTGTGTCCGTTGCCATCGGTGAGCTGGCCGATGGTCTGAAAATCGATCTGGATAAAGTTCCGAAAAAGTATGCCGGACTGGATGGCACCGAGCTTGCCATTTCCGAATCCCAGGAGCGTATGGCTGTGGTTATCGATCCGAAGGATGTGGACAGATTCCTTGATTTTGCCATTGAAGAAAATCTGGAAGCTGTGTGCGTGGCCGTCGTTACAGAGGACCCGCGCCTTGTCATGTCCTGGAGAGGTAAGGAGATCGTTAATATTTCCAGAGCCTTCCTGGATACCAACGGCGCCCATCAGGAGACGGATGTTATCGTGAATATGCCGTCCAGAGATGATAATTATTTCAATAAAGATAAAGATGTCAGCGACCTGAAGAAGGCATGGCTTGACAATCTGTCCGATCTTAACGTGTGTTCTCAGAAGGGCCTTGTGGAAATGTTTGACAGCTCCATCGGCGCCGCTTCCGTATACATGCCTTACGGTGGAAAATATCAGCTCACACCGGTGCAGACCATGATCGCCAAGCTGCCGGTATTAAAAGGCCGCACTGAAACCGTGACAATGATGAGCTACGGCTATGACCCGTACCTGTCCTCCTGGAGCCCATACCATGGCGCTGTTTATGCGGTTGTGGAATCGGTGGCTAAGATCGTGGCTGCCGGTGGCGACTACTCGAAGATCCGCTTTACCTTCCAGGAATATTTTGAGCGTCTGGGCGCGGATGCCAATCGCTGGGGCGTACCTATGGCCGCACTGCTGGGCGCTTATAATGCACAGCTTGGCTTCGGTCTGCCATCCATCGGCGGTAAGGACTCCATGTCCGGCAGCTTTAATGATATCGATGTGCCCCCCACACTGGTTTCCTTTGCTGTGGACGTGGCAAAGCATCCGGATGTGGTGACGCCGGAATTAAAGAAGGCCGGCAACAAGCTGGTTGTATTTAAGATTGAAAAGGATGACAATGACATTCCGGTATACGCTTCTGTTATGAAGTTATATGAAGCCATCCACGCGCTGACTCAGAAGAAGGCCGTTCTTTCCGCATATGCTCTGGGCTTTGGCGGTGTGGCTGCGGCTGTGAGCAAAATGGCTTTTGGCAATAAGCTTGGCGTGCGCCTTGATGATTCCATTACGGCGGCCAACGCATTTAAGCCGGCGTATGGCAATATTATTGCCGAGGTGGCACCGGAAGCGATGGATACCATTGCTGCGGTGATGCGTGATGCAGGGCTTGACGGAAGCTATAAGCTGGCAGGCGTTGTGATCGGTGAGCCTGCATTTATATTCCATGATATGCATGTGACGATGGATGAAGCTTTGGCTGCCTGGACCCGGACGCTGGAGAAAGTATTCCCGACCCGCTCCGGTGTTGAGGATAAGAAACTGGATACACCGCTGTATAACAGTGGCAGTGTATATGTATGTAAGCACAAGGTGGCAAAGCCGAATGTATTTATTCCGGTATTTCCGGGAACCAACTGCGAGTATGATTCCTTAAAGGCCTTTGAACGCGCCGGTGCTACTGTAAATACATGTGTATTTAAAAATCTGGATGCGAAAAATATCCGTGAGTCCGTGGAGGCTTTTGAGAAGGGCATCGGCCAGGCTCAGATGATCATGTTCCCCGGCGGCTTCTCGGCAGGTGATGAGCCGGACGGCTCCGGCAAGTTTATTGCCACGGCGTTTAGAAATGAGCGTATCCGCGAAGCGGTGATGAAGCTGCTGAATGAGAGAGACGGTCTTGCATTGGGTATTTGTAACGGCTTCCAGGCGCTGATCAAGTTAGGACTTGTACCTTACGGTGAGATCACAGCGCAGCAGCCGGATTCCCCGACGCTTACGACGAATCATATTGGCCGCCATGTTTCTAAAATTGTGTACACGAAGGTGGTTTCAAATAAATCCCCATGGCTGCAGAAGGCGGAAGTGGGCGGCGTTTATGCAATCCCGGCATCCCACGGCGAAGGCCGGTTTGTGGCCAGTGAGGCTTGGATTAAAAAGCTGTTCCAGTCCGGATGCGTGGCTACCCAGTATGTGGATGTGGACGGAAATCCGACGATGGATGAGGATTTTAATCCCAATGGGTCTTATTATGCTATCGAGGGTATTACGAGCATGGATGGACGGGTTCTTGGTAAGATGGCGCACTCCGAACGTATTGGGGAGGCTGTGGCTTTGAATATTTGCGGGGATCAGAATCAGATGATTTTTGAGTCTGGGGTTGAATATTTTAAATAGAATGATGTTGTTGTGCAAAAGCGCCCGGCAGCTTTGTGCGGCCCCGCTCCGGTTCGGTCTGGAGACGGCCGGCGGGCACGGTCTGCGCGGGCATTAAATAGAGGGGTGCTGATACTGCGGTTTCGCCGCTTAAGCAGGTCTAGGCGCTCAGGGTTTTGTTAAGGGCAATCCGATGGAAAAGAGGGGAGTATTCTTATTTTTATTCCGTTTTACGTCTTTTCCGTCGGATTAACACAAATTCCCTGAGCACCAAGTCCTGCTAAAGCGGCTGCAAATGCAGTGTCAGCACCCCTCTATTTAATGCCCGCGCAGATCGTGCCCGCTGGCCGTCTCCAGGCCGGACCGGAGCGGGGCCGCACAAAGCTGCCGGGCGTTTTTGCCGTTACGTTCCGAACAAAGGGCTGTACATGACTGGAATAGACTGAATATTCTGATAATAATGCGGATATAGACTGATATATGTTAATTGTGCATAGTTGATTCGTGATAAATGTGTGCATGTTTGCTAAAAGTGAAATTATTGGAAGTTTTTTTGAAAATTGTGTTGACATTTGTTTGGGGCTGCGTTATAATAAGAACATCAAAAGAGATAAGAAATTCTTAAAAGAATTACTTAGAAGAAACTCTTACAAACTAAGGTTTAGAGAATGTACTTGGTAGATGATTTTAGTTAAGTTACTTAACAACGTAGTTTTTAAAGAAGAAGCTTTTTATATTGTTCTTGGAAGTACGAAACAGGGTTGATACCTGTAAGAAGTTTTAGGAAGATACGCGAAGTTATTAGTTAAGAAGTACACAGGTAGTAATTTTAAGAGGTACAAAAGACAAGGTCTAAGGTACTTGGAAGATTTTAGAAGGGCATTCTTAGTAAACAGTTTGAAAGAGATTTTATCGAAGCGATTTGAGAGAAGTACTTATCCCGTATGAAATTCAAAGAAGGAGGTTGATTCCGTTGAAAAGTTAGCTCAGTGATTACCTTTATATCCGTAAGACGATAGCTTCCAAAGAATAAATTCACCGGAATGGATTTATTAGAAGTAAGTTAGTTGATAATGAGATATTTAACAGTAGGAGTTTTATACCTGATTATTTTAGAAGCCGAAATGACTGGAAGTTATTTATTACAAAATGTATTGGATATTCACAGGATAATTGATATAGATTTACTGGAAGATAAATATAATTAATCGCTGGTATCATTAGAGATCAGGTTGTGATCGTTCTAATAACAGCAGGGAATGAAGATAAATACGATTATAGATTATCGGAAAGTATAAAAAAGTGGATTGAATCGATATACTGACGAGAAAGGTATATACGAAAAGACAATTGAATATAGAAAACTGGATTTTACAAATCAGTTAATTTTTAAGAAAGAGGTATATTGTAAAATGATTGAACCAGTTCAGCAGTGAAGGAATCGTTCTTCGATACAGGTAGATGTTCAGGAGCGGTTCCTTCTTTGCGTCCTCATTTATTTCTTTTATTCGATTCTGAATTATTTTTCTCCCCAACCTGGCATATAATGGATATGGTCTGTCGTGAAGTGATTTCGTTGCTGAATGAGAAATTCAGTGGAATATCTTGTAAGATATGTGATATAATATGGTCATATGCGACATATGAAAGGGGAAAGGTATGTATCCAACAGGAATTAATTTAATGAGCCTGGCAGAGGCTCTCTACGATGATTTATGGGGAACTTTGAAATTATTGAAAAACAACGGGTATGATTTTGCTGAAATACCGGCAGATTTTGGAGCAAAGCCGGAGACGCTGGCATTTTATGATGAGCTCTGCGGGGGAAAGCGGGCGGGATGGTCCATTGAGGAGTTGAAGGAGCGCCTGCCAAAGATGCGTGAAATGGGCTTTCCGATGAAGAGCCTGTTTATTTTTACGGATATTATATTGGAGCAGACAGATGAACTGGGCAGTTTTTGTAAAGCGTATGGTGTGGATACAGTGGTTGTATCTTTGCTGGATATTAACGGCAGCACTGAAAAGCTGTATGAATATGCTGGGATATTGAACGCGCTTGAAGAAAAGCTGAAACCTTACGGCATCTGTATCTGTCTGCATAATCACGAGATCGATTTTGATGACATACAGGATAAGGATGGGAATAAACGCCCCGTGTTTGAAGTTTTGCTGGATGCCTGTAAAGGGCTGAAGGTGGAGCTGGATATCGGCTGGTCCACATATGCCGATATTAATCTGGAGACATTTTTGAAAAAATACGGTATGCGTATTAAATATGTTCATGTAAAGGATCTGCATAAGGATTTCCGCCAGATGGACCGTGACCGGTGCTTTGTGGCCGCAGGGAAGGGTGCTGTGGATATCGAGGATTGTTTACAATCTGTGGAGAAATATGGAAATCACGAGATTATTCTTATTGTGGATCAGGATAATTCACTGGGAAGTATTTTGGAGGACAGTTTGGATTCGGTTAAGTATTTGAAGCGGATTTGAGCAGGCGGAGAAAATAAATAAGCCGCCGGAACATTTAGAGTAAGAAATATAACGTTTGCCGATGCTTACATTATATTTCTTATCCAGAATGTTCCGGCGGCCTTTTATTCTTCCATATCCTCATAGGCCGGTTCCGGAAGATATATATGTATCTTATCGATACGGTTTTTCTCCATGGAATCTACGACCAGACGGATACCTTCTTCGGTTTCAATGCTTTCACCGGCGGCAGGGATATGCTCCAGCAGGTTGATGACGTGCCCCGCGATGGAATCATAGTCGTCCGATTCAAAGTGGGTCTCCAGCACTTCGTTGATGTCATCCAGCTTAGTGGCACCGTCGACAATATATTCCACATCGGAAATCCTCTGGATCACATCCTCCTCGTCCTCATCGTACTCGTCGCGGATTTCACCGACGATTTCCTCAAGCAGATCCTCCAGGGTGATCAGGCCGGAGGTGGCGCCGTATTCGTCCAGTACGATGGCGATATTGATGGACTGCTCACGAAGCTGCAGCATCAGATCCGATGTTTTTTGATATTCATAAGTAAAAAAGGGCTCGCGCAATATATCTTTGAGGACAAAATCTTCCGGCTTTCCCTGATAACAAAAAAGGTCTTTCAGGTTGACAATACCGATGACGTTGTCCTTGGAATCTTCGTACACAGGGATACGGGAATACTTTTCATCGCGGAACAGGGCAATAAGGTCATCGTAGCTCGTATCTGCGGATGTAAATATCACGTCAATACGGGGAACCATGACGTCCTTTGCCAAAGCATCTCCGAAATCCACCACGTTGGTAATCATTTCTTTTTCTTCGCTCTCAATAACGCCCTCCTCGTGGCTCACATCGATGATGGTGAGCAGTTCATTTTCTGTCATTGTCTTACCCTTGCCGTCCTGCTTCAGGCCAAGGATGAACAGAAAAAAGTGAGAGAGCTTATTCATAATAAAAATCACTGGTGTCAGAATGACAGTTATGAAATAGATCGGTTTTGAATAAATGAGAGACATCTTATCCGAATTCATGGTGGCGACAGTTTTGGGAATGATCTCACCAAAAATCAGGATGACGATAGTTAATATACCGGTGGCAATACCTACTGCGGTGGCTCCGCTGATGCCAGCACCCATAGAGAGGGCCAGCTTCGTCGCCAGCATGGTTGTCAGGGAGGAGGCGGAAAGGTTTACGATATTATTACCGATCAAAACCGCGCTTAAAAGCTTGCCCGGGTTTTCAATGAGCCGGTTGACTGTCTTAGCCGTTTTATTTCCTTCTTCCTCAAGGCTTCGCATACGGATTTTATTGACTGTCGTCAGTGCTGTCTCAGCCGATGAGAAAAAGGCAGATAGTAGCACAAGGATAAAAAGAATAATGAGTTGCGTGACCGCGTCTGCGTCCAAAAAAAATCATCTCCTAAAAAATTTAATAATAAAATGTATCACTCCAATTTTATCGTAGCTTGGCTTTATTGTCAAATGAAATAAGCAATTTCATTTTATTTTCATATTTATAAAATAAGAAGAATGTTTTCCTGTAAATAGGTTAAATGATGATTCAAAAAAATTACTAAAAAGATATGATTATTTATAGATAATTTGTAATTATTACGTTATTATAAAAGTATAACTTTTACGAATACGAAGGAGAGGATTTTATTATGAAACGCAATATGAAGCAGTGGGTTGAAGAGTTGAAAAATGCACCTGTGAAAAAACCGATGCCGGTTCTTTCATTTCCTGGTATCCAACTGATGGGGGTTACGGTCCGGGAGCTGATTGCCAGTAGTGATCTGCAGGCGCAATGCATGAAGGCTGTGGCCGACCGGACGGATACGGGAATCGCTGTCAGCTTTATGGATCTGTCGGTGGAAGCGGAATGCTTTGGATCGACCATACGTTATTCTGACGATGAGGTACCTACGGTTGTCGGAGCAATTATTAAGGATGAGGATGATGCAGCAGCGCTAAAGGTACCCGCGGTCGGCAGTGGGCGCAGCGGTATCTGTGTGGAAGCTATCGGCAAGGCTGCGGAGCTGATTACAGACCGACCGGTGTTTGCAGGCGTTATCGGACCGTTTTCACTGGCCGGAAGACTTTTAGATGTATCTGAAGCCATGATTTATTGTTATGACGATCCGGATATGGTCCATGTAGTTTTGGAAAAAACTTCGGAATTCATTACTAATTATTGTAAGGCATTTAAAGCGGCCGGTGCTAACGGTGTGGTAATGGCTGAGCCGCTGGCAGGTCTTTTGTCTCCGGCACTGGCGGAAGAGTTTTCTGCCGAATATGTAAAAAAGATTATAAATGTTATTCAGGATGATACGTTTACGGTGCTTTACCATAATTGCGGCAACTGCACCATTCAGCAGATCGAGTCCATTGTTGCCACCGGTTCACCCATCCTTCATTTTGGAAATGCCATCGATATGAAGGAAATGATGTCGCATATTCCGTCAGAGGTCATTGCTGCGGGAAATGTGGACCCGTCCTCCCAGTTCAGAAACGGTACGCCGGAATCCATCCGTGAGGCTACTTTGAAGGTGCTGGAGGATTGCAGTGACTATAAAAACTTTGTCATTTCATCGGGCTGTGATATTCCGCCAATGTCAAAATGGGAAAATATCGATGCTTTCCTGGCAGCTGTGGATGAATATTACGCCCGGACCTGAGATAAATCGTTATAATATGTCATAGCGGGAAAATTAAAATAAAAAAACTATGACTGGTAATTTTTAAAAATACTTGCGCGAATATGTAAAACAGTGTACAATATATAGTAGAATCAAGAAGATGTGCAAAGTTTTCCTTTACAGGAAAGATGGAGGCATTATAGAATGAGAAAAAAGTCACATGTATCGCTGTCGAGACATATCATCAGCGAGTGCTGTCCGGAGTTTGAGATCTCACATACAGGAGCTTTTAAGCTTGGCAGTTTAATGCCGGATCTGGTTCCGACATTTATTACTAAAAAACACAGAATAGACGTAACATTTGACATTATAGAGAAAAAAGTATACAAGGTTATGGATACTTACGACATAGAAAAAGGATTGACGAAGATCCACACAAAAGATCTGGGTGTTATCACCCATTATATTGCCGATTATTTTACATTTCCTCACAACGCCCAGTATCCCGGCACCTTAAAGGATCATATGTCCTATGAAAAGACATTGATACTTGCCCTGAACGAATATGTTGCCAGTATTGATGTGGATGGTGCCATGGACAGAGCCGGTTTGTTATTTTTGAAGACCTGCAGAGGGCCGGAGGATGTGTTCCGTTATATTATGCGTTCCCATGCGGAATATGTTCGCAGAAGCCCCAATGTGGAGATTGATTGTGAGCATATTGCCCGGGTATGTATTAATGTAGTTACCGCGATTATGACGATGCTCACACAGAGACATCAGTACCAGGTGGCCCTGGCTTAAAAAATAATAAGATCATTCAGACCCGGATGCCACAGGTGCGCGTCCGGGTCTTTGTGTACGCGAAGCAACGAGCCGCAAAGGGGAGCCGGTTCACCTTTGTGGCGACTGCCGCGAGCCGTCGAAGCAAAGCGGAGACGGGTACGCCAAGCCAGCGCATGTTTGAAAGGAGTATAACGTATGATTTATAAAAGTGCCGTACAGCTTATTGGGAGGACCCCTCTTTTGGAGCTGTCAAATATTGAAAAAAAGTGTGATTTAAAAGCAAGAGTTGTGGCAAAGCTGGAATTTTTGAATCCGGCTGGCAGTGCTAAGGACCGTATCGCACTGGAAATGATCGAGGATGCAAAGCAGCGGGGGATTTTAAAGCCCGGTGGAACGATCATCGAGCCGACCTCAGGAAATACGGGCATTGGTATCGCCAGTGTGGCGGCGGCCTGCGGCTATAAAGCCATTCTTACGATGCCCGATACGATGAGTGTGGAGCGCCGCACCCTGCTTCGTGCTTACGGGGCGCAGGTGGTGCTCACCGACGGAAGTCTTGGAATGGCGGGGGCCATACAAAAGGCGGAAGCTCTGGCAAAAGAGATTCCGGGAGCCATTGTGGCTGGCCAGTTTGTGAACCCGGCCAATCCGGAAGCGCACTATAAGACGACCGGTCCGGAAATATGGGCGGATACGGACGGTGCGGTGGATATTTTTGTGGCCGGTGCAGGCACCGGCGGAACGATCAGCGGTGTGGGCCGGTATTTGAAGGAACAAAATCCCGGTGTGAAGGCCGTGGCCGTGGAGCCTGAAAATTCCGCGGTACTCTCAGGAGGGCCGGCCGGTCCTCACAAGCTGCAGGGGATTGGTGCCGGTTTCATTCCGGATACGATGGATGTGGATATTTGTGACGAGATTCTTCCGGTGAGCGATGATAATGCCCTTGAAACCGCCCGTATGGCGGCCCGCACCGAGGGAATCCTTATCGGGATTTCCGGGGGAGCGGCTTTGTATGCGGCGATTTCTCTGGCGAAGCGCCCGGAAAATGAAGGGAAGCTGATCGTAGTGCTGTTTCCGGATACCGGCGACCGCTATTTGTCCACGGAGCTGTTTGCTGAAGCGTAATTAATGGGTTTACATATACCGTCCGTCTGTATTATAATGGAGGATGTGTTTACCGGCAGAGGCGGGCGTCCTCCATTTTGCCGCCGGTGAGCGTTTTGCCGCGCCTGCGGTAAAGACGGAGGAAACGAAAGATGACTTATGAGATGACTTACGACGCGATTGTCGATTATTTATATAACCTTCCCAGATTTACAAAGGGTGGGCATATGGAAAATGTCCGCAGGCTTCTGGCGGCATTGTCTGATCCACAGGACAGCTTTAAGTATATCCATGTGGCGGGAACCAACGGTAAAGGCTCTGTGTGCGCCTATTTAGAGCAGTGTTTAAGGCTTTGCCATCAACGGACCGGGCTGTTTACATCCCCTCATCTGGTGCGTGTCAATGAGCGTATGCGTATTTGCGGCAATGAAATTTCTGATGAGGATTTTGTGAGGATTTTCCATCAGATCCGGGCGCTTGTCCGGGAGCAGGAGCCGTTTGGCTGTGTGGAGCCCACATTTTTTGAATATATTTATCTGATGGGGATGGTTTATTTTCGGGAGCAGAACATCGATTACGGAATTATTGAAACCGGTATGGGCGGACGGATGGATTTTACCAATGCCTGCAAGCAGCCGGTGCTGACGGTGCTGACACCGATCAGTATGGATCATATGGCTGTTCTTGGAAATACGATTGAGAAAATTACTGACGAAAAAGCGGGAATTATTAAAAAGGGCTGTCCGCTCGTCTATTACGGCGGGGATGCGGCGGTAAACCGGGTCATTGAGTCCTATGTGGACCGGCTGGGGGTTAAAGCCGTCAGCCTTGATCCGCATCAGGTGCAAATTATCCGGGATGATGGCAAAACCATTGATTTTTCGGTGGATTATGGGTATGATGATAAATATGATCTGACGCTGAATACGGCGGCGACCTATCAGGCGGTAAATGCCGGACTGGCATTGCTGGGCTTTAAGCAGCTTTTTTCTGTGCCTGAGGATGTCGGACTTAAGACAGTCTGCACGGCATTTTCCACAGCGCGGTGGCCTGGACGTATGGAGGCGCTGGGGGAGCGCTTTTTTGTGGACGGCGCTCACAATGAGGCGGGGATTGATGCTTTTGTGGAGACGATCCACTGCGGATTTTCGGAGATGCCTCTCACTGTGGTTTTTGCAGTAGCTGGGGATAAGGATTATCGTTCCATGGTCCGCAAAATCTGCGCGATCGAAAACCTGGCCGGTGTGGTCGTGACCGAAATAGAAAACGGACGCCGCTGCGATCTGCATGAAGTTGCGGCTGAATTTGAGAAAAATTGGAATGGAATTGTTTGCAGCACATATAATATTAGAGAAGCCTTAAACCTGGGACTTGACATGCGGGGAGAAAAAGGCATCCTGTGCTGCGTCGGTTCACTGTATCTCGTGGGCAGTATCAAGGAGATTACTGGAGGAATTTTGGATGATCAACTTTGAAGAAGAATTAAAAAAGTTTCAGCCCAGTCTCGAAGTGGAGCAGGCTGAGGATGCAATATACAAAAATGATCTGAGAGATGTCATGGATATTGTGGAGGACATGCTCAGGGAAATGAAACGGGAGAATCCGCTGTATCGGAGAGACTAGGAGGATGAGTGCATGAATTGCCCAAATTGCAATACCCCTCTGGTCAATACGTATATATGTCCCAATTGCGGACATAAGGACGAGCTGGCCCGGAAAATTATCTATGCCTCCAACTGGCATTATAATCAGGGGCTTTCCAAGGCCCGCGTACGGGATCTGACAGGGGCGACGAACTCATTGCTGATGAGTTTAAAATACAATAAACGCAATACCCAGGCGAGAAACCTGCTGGGCCTTGTTTATTACCAGATTGGGGAACTGGTCAATGCGTTGGGAGAATGGGTTATCAGTACACATTTTCAGCCGGAAAAAAATATTGCCAATACATATATCAAAGCTGTTCAAAACAATCCTGGCAAGCTTGCTTATGCCAACAAAACGATTCAGAAATACAACATGGCTTTGGAATATTTACGGCAGGGCAACATGGATGTTGCCATTATCGAACTGAAAAAAGTCATTAACATTAATCCCAACTACATCCGCGCCTACCAGTTGATGGGGCTTTTGTATTTTCGTACAAAGCAGTATGCCGCGGCGCGCAAGGTACTGGTGCGGTCGCTGAAGATTGACCGGAATAATATTACCAGTTTGCGCTACATTAAGGAGATTGACGCCGTTGCCGGGGAAAAGGCGCGGGTGAAGTCCAAACGAAGAGATGGCTTTACCCAGATCAATGACCCGAATCCGGTGGTGATCGAGGAAAAGAAGGATAATAAATATACAGATTTCAACACCAGTCTGTTGTCCATTGTCAACGTGGTCATCGGTGTGGTCATCGGTGCTGCGGTCGTCTGGCTTTTGATGGTGCCGTCGGTGAAAAAGACCCAGGCGCTCAAGTACAATCAGGCGGTGGTGGAATACAGCGGACAGATTTCCGAAAAAAACAAACTGATCTCGTCTTTGAATAAAGAGGTGGAAGATCTGACGGCTTCCAGCGAGGTTTTACAGAGTCAGTTGGACAATCTGGGGAGCACCCAGAATGCAAGCAGCAGCGACGATAATCTGTATAAGGCGCTGAAATCCTATATTGCCGGACAAAATGGCGCCGCAGGTCTCGCCCTTGCGGATGTAGATCCGGATCAGCTCACCAGCGCTGACGCTAAAGAGTTGTATACCACGATTTATCAGGCCACCAAGTCCTCGGCCATCGCCACGCTGGCCGCCAATGGCAATGATGCTTACAATAACGGCGAGTATACAAACGCCATTGACTATTACAAAAAGGTTCTGCGTCTGGACAATGCCAATGTGGATGCGCTGTATTATATCGGCAGTTGCTATCAGCGTCTGGCAGACCTGGATAATGCTATGGCTTATTATAACCGTGTGATCAATGAGTTCCCCACAAGCAGCCGGGCCGCGGATGCATCCGAGAACGTCAAGCAGATGCGTGAGGCAGCAGGCCAGTCGGACAGCGGGGATGGCGATAACACCAATAATACCGGTAACGGTTCTAATAGCGGTGCAGACGGAAACGGCAGCGGAACGGGCAGCGGAGAGGGTACGGGCAGTGGTACCGGAACTGGGGATAATACCGGTGTCGGAGACGGAACGGGTAGTGGTACCGGAGATAATACAGGCACTGGAAACGGCGCGGGTACCGGAATAGGAGATGCCGGCACCGATAACGGCAACACTGGCGGTTGATGTACCAGTGGACAGCGACAGGATTTAAAATCCAATAAAAATTACGATTACAAATTAAATACTCTATCGAAATATTAAAAAACCTGTAAGAAATATATTTAAAAGCATTGCGTAAAGAAAAAGCTTAAGATATTTTTTACGGGTTTTTTGCGCGTAGCAAAGCGGAGGCAGTGTGCGCGCAGCAAAACTATGACCATGGTGAAAGGGGATATTTATGGACACAGATTATAAGGTGATTCAAAGAAATCTGATTCTTCGCATTGGGCCGGAGCTGGACCATCACGAGGCCAGAAAAATCCGGAGGATTACCGATGAGCAGCTTCGGCGCAGCCGGGCAAGGAACATCATTCTGGATTTTTCTGATACGGATTTTATGGACAGCGCGGGCATCGGGATGATCATCGGACGTTATAAGGAGGCCAATCTGCGGGGCGGTAAGGTCTGTGTGATTCACGCCGGTCATACGATTCAGAAACTCATCGAGATTTCCGGCTTGTACAAGCTGGTTTATGAATATGGCGATTTGGACGAGGCGTTAGCGCATATGTAAGGAGGAAAAGAAATGGATGCTTCAAAAGATTCAAGGACCAACGAGGTGCGTCTGGTGTTTGACAGCTTATCGGAAAACGAAAGCTTTGCGCGGATGGTGATTGCCGCATTTATTATGGACATGGACCCGACCATGGACGAGTTGGCCGACGTTAAGACCGCTGTGTCCGAGGCTGTGACCAACTGCGTCATCCATGGCTATAATGGCGGGGCGGGAAAAATTTATATGAACTGCCGCAGAGAAGGTGATTCGGTGACAGTGGAGATCATTGATTACGGCGCGGGCATCGAGGATATTGAAAAAGCCATGGAGCCTTTGTATACCACGCGTCCGGAGCTGGAGCGCTCCGGCATGGGATTTGCTTTTATGGAGGCATTTATGGACAGCCTAAGCGTGGAGTCCACCCCGGGTAAAGGAACCCGTATTGTTATGGAAAAAACACTGGGAAGGGAAGATGCCTATACCCAGGCATTATAGGTAGGTGCCTATGGAACGTATTCTCTATCTGTTAAACCAGGCAAAACAGGGGGATAAAGAGGCGAGAAATACGCTTGTCGAGGAAAATGTGGGGCTTGTATGGAGTATTGTCAAGCGATTTACCAACAGAGGCTACGATCCTGAGGATTTATTTCAGATAGGCACGATTGGCCTGATGAAGGCCGTAGATTATTTTAATACAGATTTTGATGTGAAATTTTCCACGTATGCGGTACCGATGATCACGGGGGAAATCAAACGTTTTCTCAGGGATGACGGCATGATCAAGGTTAGCCGGTCCATCAAGGATAACGCCTGCCATGTGCGCAGATCGGCAGAGCTTTTGGCGGACAAGCTTGGGCGGGAGCCGACGCCGTCGGAGATTGCAGCCGATACCGGACTGTCCGGTGAGGATGTGGTTGCCGCTCTGGAGGCCGGTGCAGAGGTGGAATCGCTCCATAAGGTTATCTATCAGGGCGACGGCAGCAGTATTGAGCTGATGGACCGGATCGAGGACACAAAAAATGAAAATGAGCATTTGATCAATCGATTTTTTATCCGGGATATGCTGGACAAGCTGTCCGATGATGAAAAAAATATTATCGTATGGCGGTATTTTGAACAAAAAACTCAGTCGCAGATTGCAAAGAAGCTGGGGATTTCGCAGGTACAGGTATCGCGGCTGGAGAAGCGTATTTTGGAGACGATGCGGAGAGAATAATTATGTGGGCTACGCCAACTGTCGGGAACAAAATCCCGATAGCTGGCGCAGCCTTTTTATTTGATTAAAATTTTCCAGAATAAGCATTGGCTATTAAGGAATAATAAGGATGAAGTTAAAATTATGTAACAGTTCAGACAGGTCTGCGCATTTACTGCGCTGACCGTACAAAAACGTAAATTTAGCGGGCATATGGCCTATCGCGAAGCGATTTTAAATAGCCATATGCGTAACAGTTCGGCCACTGTGAACTGTTACAAAATTATTTCTTTCCATTTGGAAAGCAGGGCTTTAAGGGCATTGGTGTCATTGAGCTGCTGTGTGGCAATGTATAAAAATAAAGGAGTGATATAAATGAAATGCAAAACCAGGTCATTTGTTCTCAGAGGTATTCTTATTATTTCGCTGCTATGCCTGACTGCCTTTCTTCTATATAAGATAACCGTTCCGGCGGAAAGTCATACGGCCAATTATGTGGGAGCTACACTTGTATGAATACCTCAGGTGGCGAAAATGTGACGCCGTGTGTTGTATATATCCAGGCGGAGGATCACACTCAGGTCGATCAGGCGCAGGTGTGTATTGGAGATATTGCGGATATTTATTGTAAGGATGAAGCTCTTGGGCATGAAATTGAACAGATACCGTTGATGACAGTGGATTTAACGGACAGTAAGAAGAATGTTGTGTCGTTAATGACTGTGATTTCCAGGATTGATGCTGCTGTGAGTCGGCCGGTGCTTGTTCAGAGTATCGGGGCGGCGGACTTTATTATCTCTGTGAAGGAACCGGAGAAAAAAGGGCTGTGGCCCTGGACCAAGGTGCTGTTTGTAACTTTCGTTACATTTATCGGGAGTATTTTTGCAATTATGACTTATAATGAGGATGTGGATGTGTCCGGCGTTTTTGATAAGCTTTACGGGATTATGACCGGAGGGCAGCGGCTGGCTCCCGGAATTTTGGAGGGAGCCTATGCCGTGGGGGTGGCCTTAGGGATTATTGTATTTTTCAACCATTTTGGCAAGCGCAAGCTGACAAAGGATCCAACACCGATGGAGATAGAGATGGAAAAGTATGAGTCGGATATCGATGATACTTTGATTAAAGAGGCTTCGCGCAAAGGGGAGGAGTTGAAGTAAGGGTATGATCTGGCAGGTTTTCTGGCAGGTGGTCATGGGGCTTTGCGCCGGCGCTTTTGTGGCTGCCGGCTTATTTACGTTTATCGTGTCTTTGGGGATTGTGACACGGCTGGCTCAGGTGACCCGCACTGCCGCGTATATTCATTATTTTGAAAATAGCTTTATTGCCGGGGGGATTGTGGGAAATCTTTTCTGGCTTTATCAGAGGACGATTCCGCTGGGAAGTGTGGGGCTTGGGCTTTTGGGGCTTTTTGGCGGGATTTTTACCGGGTGTTTGGTGGGGGCAGTTGCGGAGATTTTGAATGCGTTTCCGATTTTTTTCCGGAGGATGGATCTGAAGGCGGGAACGGCGCTGGTGGTGGCGGCATTGGCGGGAGGGAAGCTTGTGGGGGTGCTTTGCAGCTACTTTTTTTAAAAGAAGGCGGGCATTTCGGAACGTGATTTTTATGATGCCCTGCGGTGAATTATCCAGGCGTGCCATGCAGTATCCGGGCGTGATGTGCAGTAACCGGGTGTGTCGTGCAGTAACCGGGCGAGCCGTGCAGCAATCCGGGCGTGTCGTGCAGTACCCGGGCGTGTCGTGCAGTAACCGGGTGTGCTGTGAAGTATCCGGGCGGTAAAGCAGGCCCCGGGGAGCCTTGACGCAGTGACGCAGCAGGTTCTGGCGTCCGTGAACGGTGGCAACGGCTTCTGGGGGTGTGTAGAGGCGGAAATTTTAAAATGGGAATGAAGATGCAACTGGTTTGCTATGATTTTGCAAAAAATTGTGCTATTATTGGTAGCATAGAGATGTTTTTGGGGATGGATTGAGGGTTGGTGCAGCAAATGATTTAATCGTGATTCAAGGAGGATACCGGCGGGATGAATGTGGGGCATTTAAGATGTTTTGAAATGGTTTATGAGGAACGAAGTATTAACAAGGCGGCGCGGCGGCTGTTTATGTCGCCGCAGGGGGTAGGGAAAAATATCCAGCTTCTGGAAGGGGAGCTGGGAACGGAGCTGTTTGAGCGGACGAAGCATGGGGTGTTTCCTACGGGAAGCGGGGAATTGCTCCATGTCAAGGCGGAGAGTATTATAAGGCAGCTTGAGGAATTAAAGTTTTCCATGGAGCAGTTAAAGCAGCAGCGGATCATGCTTCGTGTGGGGTATGTCTGTGGTGTGTTTAATGTATTGCCGTTTAAGGCAATTCTTGGGTTTATGGATGCGCATCCGGAGGTGCAGGTGACCTGGGGGGAATATCCCAATGTGACGATGCATGATATGCTTAAAAGTTCTAAGATCGAGTACGGTTTTGGGGTGGGGATTAAGCGTGATAGCCATGAAGATGGGCTTGTGTTTCGCAGGATTGTTAAACGGGCCGCGATGTTGCTTGTTTATGAAGGTCATCCGTTATATGATCATATGTCCGTGAGGGTGGAGCAGCTAAAGGATGAGCGTATACTTACGCTGAATGAAGATTTTTATATTTATTATGCTCTGCTGGCGGAATGCAGTTCGTGTGGTTTTGTGCCGCAGATCGTAGCTAAGACGACCGACAGCGCGGCTTTGTTTCATCTTTGCGCACAGCGGGTCGGACTGGCGGTGCTTCCGGAGTATAATTGCGAAAATTTCGGCCTTCCGGGGGTACGGGCGCTCAGGCTTGAGGATGATTTTGGACTGGTCGTCCATAGCGCATATAAAAAGGAGAATGAAAATATTGAAGTTATTCGGTTATTTGACCGGTATCTGAAGGAATATTTGTGAGTGATGAAAAAAAGAGTTTTTATCTGGAAACGGAATGTTGATAGATGAAAGCTCTTTTCGCTGTTACAATAGAAGTACCTTAAGGAATAGAAAAGAGTAACAGTTCGGCCACTCTGGACGGTTACAGGAAAGATGAGCGAGGTGTTTTTTTGAATGTGATGAATGTTGTTGAAATGAATCAGGTGATGGGAAAGCTTTGTCATGCATTAACGAGTGGGCTGACGGAACATGTTTTGGACCAGATCTTTGTCCGGGGGAGTGGAACACGGCTACGCATCCATGATCTGGGGCTGGATATCAAAGGCTTTGATAATATTTCAGGGATATTAAAGCTTCCAGAGTATGCAGATTATTTTAAGGGAATGTTCCATATGCTCCACAGTAATGCCTGTGAGGAAAGGGGGGAGCGTTTGTATGGTCACTGGAATGCCCACAGCTTTATCCTTGTAAAACCGGATGAAAGTGGTGTCTGTCAGGGCGCAAGATTTGGGTATTTTCGGTTTGAAGCCATATTCATAAGGACGGACGATGGATGTAAAATAGAAAGCCTGGATGTGCGGGCGCTTGTTTTATTTAAAAAGTGGCCGTGTACATCGGGCTCTAAGATGAGATTTTTACAGTCGGATTTAGTACAGGACACAGGATTTACTGGAGCGCATCTGGATGCGGATACATATATTCAGCTTAGAAATCTTATGGGTCGTTTTGTGCAGGAGGGGCCCGAGCAGGCTGTAAAACTATTTTCCGAGGTTGAGTTTTCAAGCTTTTATAATCCTTTCTTAGATGGTAAGGCTGTTACGGATTATGGCGATTTTAAGGATTTATTGGAAAAGATTTCCCGGGAGGAAAAGAAATCCAGGGTTTATGCTTTTCATATGATGGCGGCTGCTCCCATTTTTAAAATGGCCAATGAAAGCAGCGCGGATGGTATTTTTATGGCGCAGATGCTTGATTTTATACGGGAGCCGGATGAGCGGTATAAGGTCGGATTCTGGATTGGCAGAATTGCCGTCCACTATATTAAGAGGGAGGTGTGGCAGTTTACGGACTTTAAAGTGGAGCCGGTGATCTGTCTGGGGATTGAAGATTTTACGATAAATCCGGAGCGGCCCATGGCCATGCGTGATGAAATCAATTGGAGAAAGGCTCCGGAAATTTCACCATACACGTTGGGGCATGCCGATGATCTGTTTGCGGCGGAGTCTGTTCTGCCCCAGTGGACGGAGCGGTTGAAGCGGGGAGATACCCGGGATTTTGTGGAATTGTACATGAAAAATAGCTGTGAGGAGGTATCTATGGGCATGTCCGGCCCGAGATCCTATGGCTATGAAAATGTTCTTGAGCATTCCGGAAAGCCGGACAAGGTATTGGAAACAGGCACCCGGGAAAAGAGGTTCCCGCAGTTTCATATAGGTGCTTCACCGGTGGCGGAGATGTATGACCAGGGAAAATATGCGAAGATTTCATGGCTGGATTATGGCTGGGGGAATGTCGGTTATGGGGTTATTTATAGAGAGGATGAAACGCAAAGGATGTACAGGCCTATGATCGGGCAGTATTACCATGCGTTTGTCAAGGATGATGGGCAATGGAAAATGTATGAATTTGGCTGGAAGCCATTGATCCAATGGCTGCCCCTGTGGACTTATGATACGGAGGCTGTGGACGGATGGGCGTCCGAGGGGCATGGGGAACCGTGGCCACTGCCATTTGAGATGAACTGAGGAGGTAAATTTTATGCGTGGGAAAATAAGAAGACTTTGGGCTCTATTGGGGATTGTTGTAATATTGTGCAGTGCCTGTCAGGCGCCAAAACAGGAGCGCGCGGGAGAAGGCGCTTCGGCGGGAGGAGCAAAGACCGTGGCGGAAGGAACAGAGTCCGGGCCAGGTGGAACAGGTGCAGAGGCTTCTGCGGGAGGAAGCGGGCAGGCAGCGATAGAAACCAGGCGTGGGGCAGGAGAAAACGATACTGCGGCGGCAGGAACAAATTCTGCGGCTGATCCGGATGACGACGAGGATATTGCTGAAATTGAAATCATGTTCTGGACGCTTGCAGGTCTTCCCAGGGATACAGCCAGTGTGGAGGAGGCTATAAATAAGATTACCCGGGAAAAAATCCATACGGAAATCCATCTGAATATACTTGAGTCGGGCAATTATGTGCAGCAGGTGAATCTGATGATGGCCGGCGATGAAAAAATCGATCTCATGGTCACTCTGCCTGGGGGGAGCGCTCATTTTAATTCTATGACGGCTCAGAATCAATTGACGGACCTGACAGAGCTGCTTGAGGAATATGCACCGCAGCTTTTAAAGACGGTTCCCGAAAAATGGATGGCAGCCACGGCTATTGACGGAAGATATTATGCAGTACCATCATTTGGAGATAAAGTGACGCCGTTATATTTTGTATGCCGGAAGGATATTTTTGATCAGACGGGTATTTCAAAAGAACAGATAACGTCCATGAAAGATCTGGAAGTGCTGTTTGGGAAGGCATTGGAGGCAGCGCCGGAGCTGGCGCCGGTGGCGGCAGCACGAAGAGTTCTGGGTATTCCCTACTTTGTGGATGCGGATGGAAATCTTGTAAAATATGATGGATTGGGCGACGGGGATAATGCCATCATTGGCATTATGGATAAGGATGGTACAACGATCGTCAATAATTATGAACGGGAGGAGTTTATATATACCTGTGAATTATTCAGGAATTGGTATGATCAGGGATACATTTATAAGGATTGCCTGAATTATAATGATGTTGCCAGACAGCAGGTGGCGGATAATGTGGCGTTTGGCTATTTTGGAACCATTTCCACTGGCGGTGAGGTAACGGAGTCGGTATTTTGCAACCATGAAATGGAATTTATTTTGCTGGATGGAAATCCCTTACTGACGACATCGGATTTACGGCGTTTTACGTGGGCAGTGCCGGCCACATCTACGGAAAAGGAGGCTGCTGTGAAGTTTTTGAACCTGCTTTATACGGATGAGGAGATTCTCAACCTGATCACCTGGGGAATCGAAGGAAGTCATTACCGGGTGATGGCGGATGGTTCCATTGATTTTCCTGAGGGGCAGGACAGAGATAGCTGCAGCTATTATATCGGAGATATTACCCCGATTTTAGGAAATGGATTTCTTGCCAAAGTACGCTCCGAACAGGATCTGGACCTTCGGGAAAAGGCTCTGGCCCTTAATCTGGATGCGAATATTTCGGATTTTGTAGGCTTTACATTTTCTACGGATGGTCTGGAAAATGAGATCGCGGCGATGACCAATGCGGTGGAGGAATACCGGCCGTCATTGATGTGCGGGGCATATACGGAGGAATATTATGAGGAATTTATGAAGAAGATGCGGGATGTGGGGGTGGATAAATATATTGACGCGATACAAAAACAGTTGCATGGATTTTTAGGGGGGCATTGAAAAGTATCTTGCCTCAGATCCACGTGAAAAGTAACCCCGGCCACAATAAATATAAAATTTTTATAAAACCCTTGAATATTCCACAACTCTTAGATTATACTTATAGTATCAGGATTCCTTCGCAAGGAGGAACATATGCCAAAGACTTTACAAGAACTGACGATCCGCGACGACTTTATGTTTGCCGCTGTTATGACCGACATGGAACAGTGCCGTCAGTTTCTTTCCACTGCACTTGAGATGAACATTTTATCCGTAGACGTTGTCACTGAAAAAACATTTGAGTACAATACTTTCCATGGCATCCGCCTGGATGTTGTCGCGGAGGAAAAGGATCGGCAGCGCCGTTTCAATGTGGAACTGCAGATTAAATTTCAGCAGCATCTTCCGAAAAGGAGCCGGTATTATCACGCGCATCTGGACATGGATGCTCTGCTGGCCGGACACTCTTATGGTGATCTGCCGGATACATATGTCATCTTCATTTGCGATTTTGCCCCCTTTGAGGGACGCACATTGTATAAGTATACATATCGGAATGTGTGTATGGAAAACGGCGATGTGTTGGACGATGGACGCTACACTGTTTTTCTTAGTACAAAAGGTACAAATGATACAGAGATTCCGCAGGAATTGATGAACTTTCTGCATTATGTGGGAAATCCGGCACGGTTCGTGCCGCCACAGGATAAAGCAGACCTGGTACGCTCCTTTCAAAAGCAGATTGACACCATCAAGCGGAGCAGAGATTGGGAGGCGAGATTTATGTTGCTTCAGGAAAAGTTTGAGGAAGAACGCAAGGCCGGTGAAGCCATTGGCGAAGCAAACGGTAAAGCAATCGGCGAGGCTAACGGTATGAAACAGAGCTTAATTATCTTCCTTGATACCAAAGGTGAGATTCCGGAAAACATCCGAAGACGTATTGAGGATGAGACGGATACTAACACACTGAAACGCTGGCTGACGCTTGCATTCACGACGGCATCCATTGAGGATTTTTGTCAACGGATGTAATTCTACTTCACTGACACGAAAGATAAAGTGTTATCCTCCAAAAGGATACAGAAAGATAATTGTAAACAGAACCAACAATAAATGAAGGAATCCTGTTTACAAAAGATAAATGAAGGGGAAAGCCGAATTTTGGTTTTCCCCTTCATATTTTTATGCACGCAGCCGCGAGCAGCGTGCATTTCAGTGATAATAATTTCGTAACAAAAACAGAAATAGATTTTACGCAGCTTTGATAGTATGCTATATTAGATGAGAAGAAAATACTGTGGAATCGAGGGAAATATAACATGCGGGGGAATGCTGGCGTGCGGCGGAAGAAATCGATCAAGACGAGAGTGTTTGCGGTACTTTTAGTGATGCAGGTGCCTTTGATCTTAATGATTTTGATCTATAATGTCTATTTTGTCAATTTTTATAATTCAAAGATTTCGGAATCCAACAGAAATGCGCTGAAGTCTTATTGTGATGTGCTGGAAGATCATCTGGAGCGGCTCAATAGCCGTCTTGTGAATTTTATTGCGATGGACTCGGATTTTAAGTTCCTGTCCGCTGAGGAGGACTACCTGGATGCTCATGTGCAGTCCCTGCATATTCTGGATACCTTTAAGATATTGATCGAGGAGAACCAGTTACTTTACGGCTGTTATATTGTGAATCGGGAGCATGAGATTTTTCGGGAGGCTTATGGGAGTACGGGGGTTGATTATGAGACAAATACAGCGCTGCGGGATTATTTCTGGTCCTACACCGATACGAGGGAACGGCTGACGGATATGGTATGGAAGCCGCTGGTGCAAAATGGGAAATCCTTTTTGTTTATGGTCAAGGGCTATAAGGGCACTTATTGTGTTTATCTGGTGGATGTAGGCAAGATCCATTTCCCTCAGGATGATGCAGAGTCCGGGCAGGCGGGGGAAATTTTCCTGCTGGGTGGTGACGGGGCTGAGGTCCTGAATCCTCAGGAAAAGCTTACGGATAATGCAGTGGTGTTTAACGGTAAGGACAGCTACTATTTTTCAGGAAATCCTCAGCGGTTTATGATCATCGAAAAGCCTGTGGTATTGTCGGATATACGGGCGGCATATGTGATGCGGTATAAGGGCTTTTTGGGCAGCCTGTCCTTTGCTCAAAAGGTGGTCATGTTCATTTCCATACTGGTGGCAGTGCTTTTGATCCCTGTGGGCTATCATCTTTTGAAGAAGGTGTTTTTCAGGCCGGTGGATGCTCTTGTAGAAACGATGAATGCCATCCGCGGCGGGCGGCTGGAGACGCGGGCGGATGAAAATTACGGGGAAACGGAATTTCTTGAGGTAAATAATACGTTTAATACGATGATCGGCGAGATAAAGAATCTGAAAATTGAAGCGTATGAAAAGGAGCTGAGCCTGCGGCAGACACAGTTGGATTATTTTCAAATACAGATACGCCCCCATTTTTATGTAAATTGTCTGAAAAGTATTTATGGACTTTTGGAGGAAAAACGGTACGAGGATACGAAGCGGTCCATTGTTTTTTTGTCCAGGCATTTACGGTATATGCTTAAAGGTGCGTCGATGATCGTTCCGGTGGCGGAGGAGCTATCCTATGTGAGTAATTATATTGAACTTCAGCAGATCAGTATGGCCTACCCGCCGGAGTGCTCCATTGAGATTGAGGAAGCTTTGAACAGACAGCAGATCCCGGCCATATCGATCCTTTCTTTTGTGGAAAATTCCATCAAATACGGCATGGAGCAGGGCAAGATTTTAAAAATCCATGTTCAGGTCCAGCGGATGGTTTCAGAAGATGGGGTTTATATGAATATCCATATTTCTGATAATGGCACGGGATTTGATGAGGCGCAGCTTTTGAGTCTGAATAATTATGAGAAGCCGGAGAAAAACGGACGTTCTATCGGTATCTATAATGTTATCCAGAGATTTATGCTCTATTATGGGGAGGATAAGGTGCTGTTTGGCTTTTCCAATATGGGCGGGGCTCATGTGGACATATTTATACAGGAGTCTGAAACGGCGCCGGAGAACACGTTAGAAGCGGAAGGGTAAAGTCCAGAGGATTGAACGGTTAAGCGGAATGATAAAGTTCAGAAGGACTGAACTGATAAGAGGAATGAGCTATGAATATTTTAGTTGTGGATGATCTGACAAGTGTGGTCAATGGGATCATTAAAGGGATTGATTGGAATGCCCTTGGAATACTGGGGGTGTATAAGGCCAATAATGCCTACGAAGCCAAAGTGCTTTTAAATAATCTTCCAATCGATATTTTATTGACGGATATAGAGATGCCGGGCGAGAGCGGGCTGGATCTGGTGGAATGGGTGCGCCGGGAAAAACTGGATATGGAATGTATATTTTTGTCCTCCCATGCGGATTTTGAATATGCCCGCCGGGCGATCCAGATGGGCAGCTTTGAATATGTGCTTCTGCCCTGTCCTTATGAGGATATTGCCCGCTCGATCCGCGGCGCCATGGACCGGCTGCGTCAGCGCCGGGAGGAAAATAAGCTTTACCATTACGGTAAGACGGTGGCGGATGATGTGTGGCTGGAGAAAATATTGTTTCGCAATTGCCTGGAAAAGGGCAAAAATGAGGAGGCAGGGAAACGGCTGCTGGAGCTTGGGAAAATTTCGGGAGACAGCCGCGGCTACTTATGCCTTTTGAACATTGTGGATCAGGATATCCATATCGAGCAGTGGGATGAGCAGTTATTGGAATTTACCTTGGAGAATGTGATCCAGGAGCTGATGGCCCCCATGCAGTTGAGAGTTGTCTTTATCCAGCTTTCGGTGACGGAGTATGTATTCTGGTGTATATGTCCGTCCGGGTTTTTATTGGAAAATCATATTTTTGACCGGCAATTGGCACTGGTGCGGGAGACGATGCAGAGCTCCCTGCGCATGCGGGTGGAACTGTCGGGCAGCTTTTGCGCGGCTTTGGGGGAGCTTCCCCAAACGTATAATTACATGTGCCGTGTAAGAAATTTTGCCGGGGCGTCCGGCGGCGCTGGTCAAAAGTCCGGTATTTCCCAGACGGCGGCCTTTTCGGGAGAGAACCGGTGGCTGGAGTATTATGGAACAAGTTATGTGTTAAATCTTGAGGCGGATGTGGCGCATTATCTGAACGAGCAGCAGGCGGCGGGGGAGGATACTCAGGATATGCGCATCGGTGTGCATATGGATCTGGTCCAGCTCATGTATAAATATCTGGATGAAAATAAGGATTCGGTGTTTTATATTTTTGAAACGCGGGAATTATTTGAGCGGTATATCCATGCCTACATGTCTGTGGCGGAGCTTATATGGCTGGCCGGAAGGATTACTGATTATATCCGCAGGCGTATGCCGGCTGTGGATATTCCCCAGGACCCGGTGCAGCAGGTGGAGGACTATGTGCGGGAGCATATCGGGCAGGATATTAAGCGCAGCGATCTGGCTGAGTATGTTCATCTGAATATGGATTATCTGTCCAGAGTTTTTAAACGGGAAAAAGGTCTGACGCTCAATGATTATATTGTGTCGGAAAAGATGAATGTGGCCAGAAATCTTCTGAAAACGACACGGCTGCCCATCAGCCTTGTGGCCACAAAGGTGGGGTACAGTAATTTTTCATACTTTTCCAAGCTGTATAAAAAGATATTTGGATGCACACCGGCGGAAGAACGGGAGTAGAGCGGCCTGTGCCGGCTCCGGCGAAAAAATAGTGTATCACAGCGGCCTGTTTCTTTCAGGTCGCTATTTTTCTATAATGAGGTCGCTAATTTGTCAGACCTCCGGCCGGACGTGTCAAATGAGTCGTTTTTGTGACGGTCAGGACGTCGTGATTCTTACAGATAATTTTTTGTGATTTTGTTAATATAAGACCATCAGAAAAAAACAGGAGGAACCAAGAATGAAAGGAAAATTAACGAAGCTTCTGGCTTTAGGCTTGTCGGTACTGATGACCGGTTCGCTGCTGGCCGGTTGTGGTCAGAGTAATTCCGGAAATAATGAGACGGCCGGAAAAGATAACAGTGTAAAGAGTACAGCGGATGCGGGAGACGATGCAGCGTCAGAGGCCCAGGATGATGATCTGGCGGCATATTTTCATGGAAAGGACCATTATACATTGAAGGTTATGGTCTTTGGTGATGCGGATTCGGCCATATTGGATAAAATATCTGGCAAGCTCAGTGAGATCACAGAGGAGAAGCTCAATTGTGATGTGGAGCTGACGCGGGTAGGCTTTGCGTCGTATATGACGCAGTTAAACCTGATGCTTTCATCCGGCGATGAGCTGGATTTGTTTGTTCCTATGGCTGCACCGATCGATTATGTCAATTCCGGCCAGATCCAGCCCATTGACGACCTGATCGGGAAGTTTGCTCCCAATCTGAATCAGATGCTGGAAGCCAAGGATTGGGTGAACCAGACGTTTAACGGCGAAATTTACGGCCTTCCGGTAAATTCGGAAAAAGGCAGCACACTGGGCTTTGGTATGCGCAAGGATATCTGTGATGAGCTGGGGATCGATTATAACAGCTTTAAATCCTTTGACGATCTCCACGATGCCCTGGTGAAGGTAAAAGAGGCCCATCCGGAGATGTATCCGGTGGTTTCCAATGGTGGCAGCATGTACGGTTCGGATGTGGTACGGATCGGCCAGGAGTCCTGCGGAGATACATATAATTTTGCCGTACTTGAGGACCCGTTTGATGAAAATGGGGAAATTGTAAGCTTTTTTGAAACCGAGCTTTTTAAAACGACCTGCGAAACCATGTATCAGTGGGCCAAAGAAGGTCTGATCATGCCCGATGCGTCCACCAATACGGATTCGGCCAACACACTTGTGGCTGCCGGGAAAGCCTTTGGCTATTTTCAGCATATGAAGCCGGGCTGGGAAACCGAGCAGGGCGCTATGAATAATACAGAGACCGTAGCATGGAGATATGGGGAGCCGACCTATAATGGCGGAAGTATGGCATGGTTTGTGCCCACAGCCTCCGGAGATCCGGAGCGGGCGGTTGCATTTTTTGATATGATGTACAGCGATCCGGCAGTGGCTAATCTTGTGATCAATGGTATTGAAGGGGAAACATATGTGATCTCCGATGCTGAGAAGGGCATTATCACCTATCCGGAAGGAAAGGATGCTGCGAGCAGCGGTTACAGCCGTCAGGCGTGGGCATGGCCGAATCAGCAGATCGGATATTTCTGGGAAGGTGAGGATTTAACACTCTGGGATCAGTATAAAGAATTTAATGATACGGCAAAAACGCCGGTATCCTTTGGTTTTACGTTTGATGCTTCCGGTGTAATGAATGAAATCACCGCATGTACAAATGTTTATGCCAAGTATGTTCCCGCGCTCCTTTGCGGAACATTAGATCCGGAGACAACGATTCCCCAATTAAATGAGGAAATGGAATCTGCGGGGATTGGAAAAATCATAGAGGCAAAAAAAGAACAGTTTGATGCCTGGAAGGCTGCAAAATGAATATAATTTCGGACAGGGCTGCAAATGTTGCGGCCCTGTTCAGAATCCGGGATAATTTCAGCGTATTATAAAAAGGAGTCCTGTTTATGAAAAAACAAAGCTTTATAAGCCGGCATAAGCGTTTTTTTCCTCTGTATCTTATGATGATACCGGGAATGCTGTATCTGGTGATCAATAATTATATACCGATGGGCGGCATTATAATCGCCTTTAAGCAGATCAACTTCCGCAAAGGTATATTTCAAAGCCCGTGGGTGGAACTTAGTAATTTCAAATATCTATTTACGACCAATGACGCTTACATCATTACACGAAACACGATTTTATACAATTTGGTATTTATCATATTAGGTACGGCGATGGCCATTTTCATTGCCATAATGCTCAATGAGCTTAAAGGAAAATTAAGTAAAAAGGTGTATCAGACGGTCATTCTTGTACCTTATCTTATATCTATGGTCGTGGTCAGTTACCTGGTCAATGCCATGCTTGCTACGGAAACCGGTTTTGTGAATAATTCCATACTGGGGCTGTTCGGCGCGGAGGCGGTCAGTTGGTATTCTGAGCCGAAATACTGGCCGTTTATTCTTGTCATTGTCAATCTATGGAAAAATTTCGGCTATCAGTCCATTATCTATTATGCCACAGTGGTGGGGCTGGATGCCGGACTTTACGAGGCGGCAGCCATTGACGGAGCCACGCGGTGGCAGCGTATTGTCCATGTGACCCTGCCGGGGCTCCGGCCGACGATCATTACGCTGACACTGATGTCTGTGGGCCGTATTTTCTACTCGGATTTTGGCCTTTTCTATCAGGTGCCCATGGATTCCGGACCTTTGTTTGATGTGACCAATACCATTGATACCTATGTTTACCGCGGCCTGATGCAGAGTAATAATATTGGGATGTCCTCGGCCGCCGGAGTTTACCAGTCCATTGTCGGCTGCCTGCTCGTACTTACAGCAAATTTTGTCGTGCGCAGGTTCAGCAAAGACGATGCGTTATTTTAGGAGGTTGGAAGCATGGTTGAGAAAAGTAATAAATTTCAAATTGCCGTACATATTTTAATGATCTTTTTATGTGTGTGCTGTCTGTTTCCATTTGTCCTGCTGATCGTATCGTCATTTTCAGATGAACAGACACTGATCCGTGAGGGATATTCCGTTATTCCAAGGAGTTTCAGCCTGGCGGCTTATCAATATATTTTCAGAAACGCGGCTACGATTTTCAGAGCCTACGGCACCACGATTTTTGTAACTGTGGTTGGAACGGTGGCCAATATCATACTGACGACACTGCTTGCTTATCCGCTGTCCAGACGGGATCTGCCCCACCGGAATGTGTGGTCGTTTCTTGTGTTTTTTACAATGCTTTTTAACGGCGGTCTGGTGCCGTCCTACATTATGTGGACCCAGTATTTCCATATTAAAAATTCCTATGCGGCCCTGATCGTGCCGGCGCTGATGATGGGCGCTTTTTATGTGATTATGATGCGGACCAATCTGGCGCAGAATATTCCGGAGGAGGTTTTGGAGGCCGCCCGCATCGACGGCGCGGGAGAGTGGAAGATTTTAGGCCGTATCGTCCTGCCCATGTCGCTGCCCATTGTGGCCACATTGATGCTTCTTGTGGGGCTGGCTTACTGGAATGACTGGATGAACGGATTATACTATCTGACAAAGACGAAATATTATACGATACAGGTGCTGCTCAATGCGATGCTCCAGGATCTTCAGGTGCTGCTTTCAAGCTCATCGGCAGCGGCTTCAAATGTGGATTTTTCCTCAATGCCATCCACCAGTATTAAAATGGCCATTGCCGTTGTGGGCGCTGTGCCTGTGTTGTGTATTTATCCGTTTTTTCAGAAATATTTTGTAAAAGGTATTACAATCGGAGCGGTGAAAGGATGAAAAAAATGACAAAATTCGGACGTTCTCTTGTGAAGGGCTTTCTTCACTCAGACGGGACAAAAATTGTAAACGGTGATGGGCAGGAAATTATTTTACAGGGCTATGGCTGCGGAAACTGGACAAACCCGGAGGGCTTTATGGTGGGCGCGCCTACGGATATTGAGCTTAAGGGCGGTATATTTTCACCGAAGCTTATTTCCCCAAGGCGCTTTGACCGGCGCCGGACCGTGGATCAGACGATCCGGGAGCTGTGCGGCAGTGAATATGCCCGGGCATTCTGGCCGAAGTGGTATCGGAATCATTTGGGTGAGGCAGATATCCGGGCCATGGCCGAGGTCGGTTTAAACAGTGTGCGGCTGCCGCTCAATGCCATGACCTTTTTGGAGGAGGAGCCGGGGCTTAACTGGATCGAGGATGGGTTTAAGATGCTGGATGATGTGATCGACTGGTGTGAAAAGTATGGCATCTATGCTATCCTGGACCTGCACGGAGCGCCGGGGGGCCAGTCGGGAACGGCCTGTGACGGCGGCCTTGATAATATCCCACATTTATTTATTGATGATGAGAGCCGGGAGAGGGCGCTGCTGCTTTGGGAAAAACTGGCCGAAAGATATAAGGACCGCTGGATCGTCGGCGGCTATGATCTGCTCAATGAGCCGGTGAGCCTGCCCAATCACCATGACTGCGTGCCTAAGCTGGCCCGGTTTTATGACGAAGCCATTGCCAGAATTCGCAGGATCGATAAAAATCATATGTTTACGCTGGAGGGAAGCTGCTTTTCCCGCAGCAATGAAATATTTGACCACGATTTTGATCCGGAGCGCCATAACTGGTGCATCCACGTACATATTTACGGGCCTTCACCGGAAAAGAAGGTGCTGTACCCTTATTTACTCAAAGGCATGGAATATCAGGTGCCGGTATGGATCGGGGAGGGCGGCGCGGATGCCCGGAATAATTCGGTGTTTTATGAGATTGCCGCGCAGTACGGTATCGGCTTTTGTCTCTGGTGCTGGAAAACAGCGATGGAGGTGCCGGGAGAGACCCGCTGTGTCGGATATTATCTTCCTGAGGATTGGGAGGCTGTGCGGACGTACTGCGCCGGCGGACCAAAGCCGTCCTATGAGCGGAGTGTGCGGATATTTGACGAGCTGCTGGAAAATATCCGGTATGAAAATTGTGTGCACAATAAAGAGTTTATCCGTCAGACCCGCAGGATCGTGCCGCTTAATCTGCCGGCCGTAGGGTACGATGATTATAAGGACAGCTATTGTGCTTCCTGGGATTTTGGCAATCTTTTGGACTATCGCCTGGAAGACCATACAAAGCTTGTGTGGACGCCGGGCCTGGAGGAGCCGCGGCCGGGCTTTGATATGTATGAGGATGAAAATATCCAAAAGCCGTTTGATCCGCTGGATTTGCTGATGCTGGAGCTTGGCGCCGGTGAGTTTGCCGCCTATACCGTACATGAGGTGTATGAGGGCTGCCATGTGCGGCTCATGGGGATGGGCGTTTCCGGGGCCGTGGTGGAAGTGATGTGTGACGGTGAATGTATGGGCTCGGTGAAGCTGGGTGAAACGCTGGGCTGCTATGATACCGGCATCTGTCTGTCCGGGAAGGATATTTGCAAGATAAAAATAAAAGTGCTGGAAGGCACGGGGAGATTTAAGGGGATTATTTTTGAATAGAGAACGTGCGGGAGGCGCGCAGCCATAAGGGCTGCGCGTCTTATTCTATGCGCGAAGCAACGAGCCACAAAGGGGAGCTGGCTCACCTTTGTGGCGACTGCCGCGATCCGGCGGAACGGGGTGGAGCCGGATGCAGGGAAGCAACGAGCCACAAAGGGGAGCTGGCTCACCTTTGCGGCGACTGCCGCGATCCGGCGGAACGAAGAGGAGCCGGATGCCGGGAAGCAACGAAATATTTGAAGGGATTTTTTCTGAGGGGTTGAGTGGATGCCGGGGGTGGGGTATAATAGGAATTAGACTGATGTCCAAGCAGGTCAAGGATTCCTTTGGGAATCCTCAAATTATAATAAAAAGGTCAAGGATGATTGGCCGTATTTTGGGGAGGGATTTTATGAGGAGGATATGGGAAAATCTGAAGGTCCGCCGGTGGATTTTGATTTTGGGGCTGGGGGTTGCGGCAGTATTTGCGTTTTTTTATCTGCGTTACATTTTTCAAACGGGGATCTGGTATAGTGATATTTTCTGGAAGCGGAGCCCGGGCGTCAATGCCGGTTGGCAGGCGACGGTTAACGGGGATGACATCGAACTCATACGCCGTGTGACAGATGATGAGATTGAGGTCACTTACAGATGTAATGGTGTGGATGAGGTGTATTTTGTCAGTGAAGGTAAAGATCCATTTTCTTCCGTGGTTACCCGTGATGGCGCGGTGGTTTATGATGGCTCGGATTTGGATGTTGAGGTGTATGCAGGAGGAGATGTGTCTGAAATCCGTATTCCAAAGCTGCGTCTTGTGGCCTATATCGGTCTGCATCCGGAGAATAGGATGCGGGGGAATCCGGCCTGTCTGATCGTTTTTGTATTTGTCAGCGTGATTTTGGCGATCGATCTGCGTTTCCCGGATTTTTTCTTTCAGATGCGCCATTTTCTTACAGTGAAGGACCCGGAGCCTACGGAATTTTATAGGATGGGGCAGAATTTTGGACGGTGCGGGCTGGTTATTGCAGCGGTCGTATGTCTGATTTTGGGGGCCTCGCAGTGATGAATGATAATTAATTGTAATCGTCATGTAGTGTTTGATTCCATGTTTTGTTTAAAAAAATATTTTTAGTGGGGCCTGCCGGCATTGATAAATAAACTGGTCAGCCCTGCCGCAATAGAAGAGGAGTAAGAAGAAATCCTATGTTATCCATCAGTGAAATCAGAGACAATTGCTATACAACGACCTACAATAAAGGGCGGGAGCTTTTTACCGAACAGGCCTTTAGAAACGTGGAGCTTGAAGATGTTCCGGACGAATACGTTTCTTTTGGAACCTTTATGAAGGACGACGCCCAGCCGGATGAGCGGATCAGCGGTATGGTCAAAGGGAGCGGTGCCAAATGGTATGCCGCCCATGTGGATTTTGACCCGTATAATGACTCTATTGTGGAGTATGAGTGTGAATGTCCGGCCTATAATAATTATTATGGGATGTGTAAGCATTGTGTGGCACTGGCTCTGGAATACCGGGAGGAGCAGAAGCGCCGGCGGTGGGCTGCCAGCGGGAGCAAGGGAACCGGAGACGGAGCGGATAGTGATGAGCTGATGGATGGCAGTGAAACCGGGCCGAAGGCCGGCAGCCGGACGGCCGGGGGCGGATATACAGGTTCAAAGCGTTTGAAGTATAAGAAGAATACGAGTCCTGCCCTGGCAACGATGCTGACACAGTATGGACAGAAGGGAAAAGGCTATATTTATAATGAGTATTTTCACAATGTGGATTTTGTGCCGGAGTTTTCTTCCGGGTATAACGGAGAGCTTGTTGTGGAGTTTAAGATCGGTGCAAAAAAGAAATATGTTGTGAAAAATATTGTTTCGGTGATCCATGCGGTGGATACGGTCAGTGCATTCAGCTATGGCAAAAATCTAAGCTTTATCCATGACCGGACGGCGTTTACGGAGAATGCCCTGTTTTGGATCGATACAATGCGGGATGTGATCAAAGCGCTCTATAATGTGGAAAGTATGGAAACATACAGTCAGACGTACTATAATAATACGTTCCGGCAAATATCCCTGCGCGCCTACGGAACGCAGAAATGTCTTCAGGCTTATATTGGGAAGGTTATTACGATCGGTTCAAATGATTTTGAGGTGAAGGATGAAAATCCCCGGCTGGAGCTTAAAATCACCAATCAGAATAATGAGGGCGCAGACCTTTCGGTGGCGCCGGTGAAGGCTTATATAGGAAATCATTATACATATATTGTGAAGGATGACACCATCTATCAGTGCGGTCCGGAGTATTGCGAGAATGCGCTGCCTGTTCTTAAAGCCGCTCAGGCGCTCCATACCGGGCGGGATTATCCGGCGCAGCCCCTTTACCTGAATAAGGAGGACTATCGGCTGTTTTGCAAAAATCTGCTGCCGGTGCTGGAAAATTACTTTGATATTCAGGTGGCGGATGTTGATTTTGAGGCGTTTATGCCGGACGAAATTGAGATGCATGTGTATCTGAATATGACGGATGATGATTTCTGGCGGATCGAGGCCAAGTGTGAGGCGGTGATCGGACAGACGACGCTGGATATTTATAATGATGCCCATGTGGCGGTCCAGGACCGGGATATGACTGTGGAGTTTGAGATTAAAAAGCTTTTGGGGAGGTATTTTACCCAGGAGGTGGAAAAGAACCGGGTATGCCTGTATTGCAGCGATGAGGAAGACATTTTGGGGCTGGTGCAGGATGGTATAGGCGCGCTTCAGGAGCACGCCGAGGTGTTTGTGGATGAGAAGATCCGCAGAATACAGTTAAAGCCGGCGCCCAAGGTGACCATAGGTATGGGAATTAAAAGTGAATTGCTGGAAATGGATATTCATAACGATCTGATGCAGCCGGAGGAAATCAGCAATATTCTTTCGGCCTACAAGAAAAAGAAACGGTATTTCCGGCTGAAAAATGGGGATATTATCCGCCTGGAGGACAGCGGACTGCAGCTATTGTCAGAATTGACCGAGGGGCTGCAATTGAAAAACAGCCAGATTTCCCAGGGAAAGATTTCTGTGCCGAAATTTCGGGTAAACTATATAGATGATGTGATCCGCAGGCTTTCCGGGGATGCGGATGTGCACCGGGATCTGGGCTTTCGTAAAATGGTGCGGGATATGCGGGAATATTCCGACAGCGAGTTTGATATTCCGGGCAATGTCCAGGCAAAGCTGCGCAAGTACCAGAAGGAGGGCTTCCGGTGGGTGGCGACCCTGGCCGCCTACGGTCTTGGAGGGATTCTTGCCGACGATATGGGCCTTGGAAAGACATTGCAGATGCTCACCTTTCTGGCGCTGACAAAAAAGCGGACGCTGATCGTGTGCCCGGCTTCCCTTGTGTATAACTGGGAGAGCGAGGTCCATAAGTTTACGCCGGACATTAAGGCAGTGGCTGTGACCGGCACGGCGGCCGTACGGCTGAGCCTGCTGGATGAAAATAAGGATGCGGATATTGTCATCACCTCCTATGACCTGCTCAAGCGGGATGTGGAAAGTTACAGCGAGCAAAAGTTTGAATGTATGATCATTGACGAAGCTCAATATATTAAAAATGCGGGAACTCAGGCGGCTAAGGCGGTGAAGCAGATTCCGGCCGGCGTGCGGTTTGCCCTGACGGGAACGCCCATCGAAAACCGGCTCAGCGATCTGTGGAGTATATTTGATTTTATTATGCCGGGGTATTTGTACACCTACACCCGGTTTCGGGAGGAGCTGGAGCAGCCCATTGTCAACGGCAATGATGCAGCGGCCACGGCCCGGTTAAAGGCCATGGTTTCTCCGTTTATTCTCCGGCGTAAAAAGCAGGATGTGTTAAAGGATCTGCCGGACAAGCTGGAGGAGACGATCTATACGCGAATGACAGATGAGCAGGAGAAGATTTACAAGGCGCTGGCCAGCCGACTGGCTATGGAGCTGGCGCAGACCAGTGACGAGAGCTATCAGAGTGAGAAAATACGTTTCCTGGCGGAGCTGACGCGATTACGTCAGATCTGCTGCGCGCCGGATTTATGCTATGAGGATTACGACGGCGGTTCCGGCAAGATGGATGCCTGTATGGACTTGATCGAGAGC
Source organism: Lachnospiraceae bacterium (assembly GCA_902363555.1). Taxonomy (GTDB): domain Bacteria; phylum Bacillota; class Clostridia; order Lachnospirales; family Lachnospiraceae; genus Catenibacillus. Next base: position 70,518 of record CABJAM010000010.1, read on the forward strand.
GCCATTGCCGGCGGACACCGGCTGCTTGTGTTCTCGCAGTTTACCCAGATGCTGGAAAAGCTCATTGGCGCTTATAAGGATAAGGGGGATTATTTGTATCTTTCCGGTAAATCCACCAAGGAACAGCGGCGGCAGATGGTGGATATGTTCCAGAAGGGGGATATCCCTGTGTTCTTTATTTCATTGAAGGCCGGAGGCACCGGACTGAATCTGACGGCGGCGGATATGGTCATCCATTATGACCCGTGGTGGAATGTGGCCGCCCAGAACCAGGCCACGGACCGGACCCACCGCATTGGCCAGAAAAATGTGGTGACGGTGATGAAGCTGGTGATGAAAAATACGATCGAGGAAAAAATCATAAAGCTGCAGGAGGAGAAGGCGAAGCTGGCGGAAAATATACTGGAAGGCAAGGGCGCGGCGGATTCGCGGATCAGCAGGGATGAATTGCTGAATTTGTTGAAATAGACAGGAACAGTAATATTTTGGGAGGTGTTCTATGAAAGTATTTTTAAAAAATATAGGCGGGATCGGTGAGGCTACTGTTGAAATCAATGGAATTTCAGTGATTGCCGGAGAAAATAATACAGGTAAAAGTACGGTTGGAAAAGCACTGTTTTCCGTATTTAATAGTTTTTTTGATATTGAAGCGGTCATCAAGTCGGAAAGGCTGCAAAGTATACGAAATATTTTAGTGCACGGGCTGTCAAGTAAGGGAAGTATATTGCTGGAGACTGCGGCGAGGTATAATGCGGGCGATAATGTGGATTATCTGTTAAACTATAAAACAGATTATAGTAAGTTAGCAGGTGATATCTTAATAGGCTCGGAACCTTACATGAATAGCTCAGAGAAACTTAAGGAAGCTATTTTAAATGCAATTATTCAGGATAATACCCAATCGTATATGACAAACCTGGATGAGGTCGTAAACAGGATTGCAGATGTTATGAATATTTCAGATAATGATATTATTAAAACTGTTTTGAACAGGAAGCTTGATGCAGAGTTTAATGGTCAGGTCAGTAATATTTATAATGATACGGAAGGCGAGATTAAGCTTCGCATTAAAGACCAATGGATTGTGATAAAAATTCAGGAAAATCATGTTACAGATATTGATTATTTGCCATATCTTCTTCGTGAAGTGATTTATCTTGATGACCCATTTGTTTTAGACCAGCCAGACTATAATTTGGACGGGAAGGCATCCAGATATACAGATCATAAGGAACATTTGAGAAATAATCTGTTCGGTGCGCCGAAAAAATCAGGTGTTATTGATGAGATTATTGTCAATAGGAAGTTCAACAGTATCTATGAAAAAGTTGATATGGTTTGCAGCGGAGACATTACGAAAAATAATAATTCTGAACTGGAATACAGGAAAAAGGGTTCAGATAAAGGCATGGATATACGCAATCTTTCCACTGGACTAAAAACATTTGTAATACTGAAGATGCTTTTACAAAATGGTATGATCGACTATAACGGAATAATTATATTGGATGAGCCGGAGATCCATCTGCATCCTGAATGGCAGTTGATTTTTGCTGAGCTGATCGTTCTCATTCAAAAGGAATTTGGAATGCATGTACTTTTAAATACGCATAGTCCTTATTTTTTGAATGCAATAGAAGTTTACGCCGCAAAATATGATGTGGCCGATCAATGTCAATACTACTTAGCTTATAAGAAAGATGACCTGGCTTACATTGACAACGTTACGGATAATATCGAATTAATATACCAAAAGCTGGCCCGCCCGCTTCAAAAACTGGAAAATGCGAGGTACGAAGATGATCAATTTTGATGATTTTGAAATTTTCAGAGAAAACCTCTCAACTTTAAGAAAATTATCCATGGATGACAGCGACGCTTTAGGTATTCAGTATATGACAGATTCTGAGATGGAGGCTGTTGATTTTGATGCGGTAAAAACGGAATATATGAATCAGTTGGGGTTGTCAGAGGAAAATGCAGCATCCATTGATGCCATCGTTGATCATATGGGAAATAGAAATATTATATTTATAGAGTTTAAGAACGGTAATATGAAGAATGAAAAGAGGAAGGTAAAAGATAAAATACGCGACAGTCTGCTAATATTTAATGATATTACAGGTAAAAATATTACTTATTCAAGGCAATGGATAGATTTTATTTTGGTGTATAATCTTGAGAAGAATCCTGTACCCAATCAGCTCACAAAGCGTTCGGTACAGGATTCAGCTTCCAGATATGAAATTGCAAAATATTTCCTTGGGAAAGGGAATAAGGAACTTATTCGTTTTGATTTGGAAAGGTTTGAAAAGCTTTATTTTAGAAGTGTCCATACATATTCAAAGAAAGAGTTTGAAATATTTTTACAAAAGCAGTGTGGATGATTTGTAACAGCTTAGAGGAACCGAGTCGTTATGACGATTTTACTGTGGTTTTCGGACTCTACCGCTGGTTTACCTGGCGTTTCCCATAGAAATTCCACCAGAAGTCGGTTGTGCTGTCTGAAAAAATAGCTTAAGCTTGTCTCAAGACAAAAATTAAGGAGACTATGATTAATGGATAATGAAAAAATGGCAAAATTTATTTGCGAGCTGCGAAAGGCCAGGGGCCTGACCCAAAAGGAGCTGGCACAGCGTCTGGGGATCACCGATAAGGCGGTATCTAAATGGGAGCGCGGCTTAAGCTGCCCGGATATTACTCTGCTCGTTCCTTTAGCCCAAATCCTGGGAGTAACGACCGGAGAGCTTTTAGAAGGCGAGAAGATTAAAAATAAGGAACTGTCAAATGCGCCGGACCCACCCGACACGACAGATGGCGGTCCAAAGCCTGAGGCGCAGTTTCGGTCAGAAATTTCCGAGCAGACGATTTTTGAGGCCAAACAAAAGGCCGTTGACGAAGTATTGGAATATTCCCAGAAGAGTATCCACCGGAACCGGAGACAGATTAAAGGAATCGTATTTATGCTGGTGACACTGAGCTGTCTTATCGCCATAGGTGTCTGTTTCATTTGTGATTTTGCCATTAACAGGAAATTATGGTGGTCGGTTATTGTCATCGGCTCCATCGTATATGGCTGGGCGATCCTGATTCCGTTGTTTGGGGCAAAGCGCCGTCATGTATTTTGGTCATTGATCGTAACATGTATAGGAATTGTTCCTTATTTATATCTCCTGTACCGTTTGATCGGCGAACGGCTGATCTTTACTATGGGTTCCGTCATATCCATGATATCCATTGCTGCCATTTGGGGATTTTATATTTTGTTTAAAAATCTCTGGCACCGCCGGTGGATGGCGTTCGGGCTGTTCTTTTTGGCCGTGATCCCCGTCGTGGTCCTGATCAATAATGTGACGATCAACAGCTTCCTGGGTTATCCCATGTTCTACAATACGATAGAAACCATGGTCAATACAGGAACCCTGCTGATCCTGGCAATTATATGCTTTTTGGTGGAAGCAAGGCAAAAGCAGTGTCATACAGTGTAACTAAGACTGGCTGACGTGAAGGCGAATTATGAAAAAGTTCTAGTCGTGGAAGACTTAAAATACCCGGTATTGGCGAATATTTAAGGGTATACTACGAGGGTGAATATGTATCGGCAGCTTCCGGAAAAAGAAAGGTCTCAATCCGGCACTAATGACACCAAAATTGACACCAATGGCACCAAAGTCAATCTCGATAGCACCAAAATTTTGAATCGGATACAGGAAAATCCTTTTGTTACGCAAGCAGAATTGGTGAAAGAACTGCAGATGTCACTGCGAACTGTGAAACGGTTGATGGCTGACCTGCAAAAGCGCGGCCTTATCGTGCGGCAAGGCTCAAACCGTAAAGGACAATGGATTATTCAAAATCAGAAGGAGTAGCATATGGCAGAAATGGCCCTAATGCGGATAACAGACAGTGTGAATTGTTACCACAAACCGGACCATCTCTAACAAATTTCCGCGTTTGTCTATTCAAACACCGGCGTTTTATGTTAAACTATATAGGAGGCAATGAGCATTGACTCATTGCCTCCTGTTTTGTTGAGGTGTTCAGGGAAATCCCTGACCGGCCCTGCGCATCAGCGCAATTCTTATTCAATTTTGGAGGTGTAGTTATGGCAAATTATATTCTTGATATGGAAAGGTATGCTTCTCTGGCCCGCCAGGCGGCGGCCGAGGGGTGTGTTCTTCTGGAAAATGAAAACGACACGCTGCCGATTAAAAAAGGAACGCGGGTTTCCGTATTCGGGCGGATTGCGTTTCACTATTATAAAAGTGGTACAGGCTCCGGTGGCCTTGTAAATACCAAATATGTGACCGGGATACTGGATGCTCTTAAAGGCTGTGAGGACATCCGGCTGAATGAAGATTTGATACATATATACGAGCAGTGGATCAAGGACCATCCTTTTGACAAAGGCTCAGGCTGGGGGCAGGAGCCGTGGTGCCAGCAGGAGATGCCTCTGAGCGATGTGATCGTGGATGCCGCTGCGGCCGCCACGGATATGGCGCTGGTCGTTATAGGCCGGACTGCCGGTGAGGATCAGGATGCCAGGGCTGAAGCTGGAAGCTACCTGCTTACCGATGCCGAGGAGGACATGCTGGCCAGGGTGTGCGCTAAATTTGACCGGGTGGCTGTGGTGCTCAATGTGGGCAATATTATCGATATGAAATGGGTGGATAAATACCGCCCGCAGGCTGTGCTCTATGTATGGCAGGGCGGCCAGGAGGGCGGCAGCGGTGTGCTGGACGTGCTTATGGGCAATGTAAATCCCTGCGGCAAGCTGGCGGATACGATCGCCGCAAATATCGAGGATTATCCGTCTACGGCCAATTTTGGCGATGCGGAGCAAAACTATTATAAAGAAGACATTTATGTGGGCTATCGCTATTTTGAAACCTTTGCGAAGGAAAAGGTGCTCTATCCCTTCGGCTTTGGCCGTTCCTACACGACCTACGAGCTGATGACTGCGGCGTTTTTGGTGAACGATGACACGATCCGCGTGGACGTGCTTGTGAAAAATACCGGTCACTGCAGCGGTAAAGAGGTGGTCCTGCTTTATGTGAGTGCGCCTCAGGGCCAGCTTGGCAAGCCGGCCAGAGAATTGAAGGCTTATGAAAAGACGGACACATTGGCGCCGGGTCAGGAGCAGTTGATCTCCCTGGAGGTTTCCCGGGAATTTTTCGCTTCCTACGATGACAGCGGCTGTACCGGCCACAAGTCCTGCTATGTGCTGGAGGCCGGTGATTATGAAATATATGTGGGCTCAGATATCCGCAGTGCAGCGCTGGCCGGTGTATTTGAGGTGGAGGCGACGGTGGTGACCGAGCAGCTCAAAGAGGCGCTGGCGCCAGTGAAGCCTTTTGAACGCCTGCGGCCGGAGGGCGAGGACGGTGTGCGCCTGCTTCCGGGAACCGAGCCTGTGCCCATGCGCACTGTGGACGTGGCCGACAAGATTGCCGTAAGCCATCCAAAGGAGCTGGAATATACCGGATATGTCGGACATAAGCTGGTGGATGTTTATGACGGGAAAATTGATATGGATACATTTATTGCCCAGCTTTCCGATGAAGACCTGGTTTGTATCGTACGGGGCGAGGGGATGTGCAGCCCCAAGGTGACGCCGGGAACCGCCGGAGCCTTTGGCGGTGTGACCGAGCGTCTGGCAGGTTACGGTATCCCGGTGGGGTGCTGCGCCGACGGCCCGTCCGGCATCCGTATGGACTGCGGCTCCCAGGCATTTTCATTGCCCAACGGTACGGCCCTGGGCTGCACCTTTAATAAGGAGCTGGTGGAGGAGCTTTACGAGATGGAAGGACTGGAGCTGCGTAAAAACCGGGTGGACACCCTTTTAGGGCCCGGCATCAATATCCATCGCAATCCGCTCAATGGCCGGAATTTTGAATACATATCCGAGGACCCACATCTGACCGGAACCATGGCGGCAGCCCAGATCCGCGGCATGGGCCGGGCCGGTGTGACCGGAACAATCAAGCATTTTGCCGGCAATAACCAGGAATTTCACCGCCATGATGTGGATTCCATTGTATCCGAGCGGGCGATGCGGGAAATCTACCTGAAAGGCTTTGAGATGGCTGTCAAAGAGGGCGGCGCCTATTCTGTGATGACCACCTACGGTGCAGTCAATGGCATCTGGACCGCCGGAAATTATGACCTTGTGACAGCGATCTTGCGTGATGAGTGGGGCTTTGACGGCATTGCCATGACCGACTGGTGGGCCAAGATGAATGAAGAAGGGGAAGCCGCTTCCCCGCAGAATACCGGAATTATGGTCCGGGCACAAAATGACCTCTATATGGTTGTTCAGGACAGCGCCGCCAACAGTATGCATGACAATTCCATGGAATCTCTGGAAAACGGTGTAGTGACCCGGGGCGAGTTCCAGAGGAGCGCGGCCAATATATGCCGTGTGCTCATGCGCTCCCCGGTGATGGACCGGTATCTTGGCCGTACACCGGAGGATGATCTGGAAATTATCGGCGATGAACAGGATGTGGCGGGCGCCGGTTTTGAGTGCACCTACTATGATATCGATGAGGATACGGTTCTGGATCTGTCGCAGATGAGCACAGAGATGGGCCACAGCGAGGTGCTGGGCATTACCGTGAAAAATATGGGAATTTACGAGCTCAGTGCCGAAATGAGCAGTGAGGCTTCAGAGCTTGCTCAGATCAATGTATCCGTATTTTACGACAATCAGCTTAAAGGCACTATGACACTGACAGGCGCCAATAAAGAGCCGGTGACCCAGTCTGTGGACCTGGGCGTGATCTTCGGGCCAAACCATTATATCAAGCTATATTTCTCCATGAGCGGAGCGAAGGTACACCGTGTGCGTATCCATAAAACCGGCGATCTGAAATTACCTTTTTAATGAAAGCATCATCCGGGCAGCGGCCTGCGGCAGCTTTGCATTCGTCTCGCAGTATTATTGCGGCAAAGCGAATGCAAAGCTGTACGGGCCACTTCCTGCCTGGCGGAGGAATGGATTTGAAGACAATTGCGATTATTGATGATGATGTCTATATCGGTGATATGCTCTGCCGGGTGCTGGAGCAGGAGGGCTACGGCACCCTGCGGGCCTATTCCGGAACAGAGGCGCTCCTGCTGTTAAATCAAAAGCGCCCGGATCTGATCTTACTTGACCTGATGCTGCCCGGTCTGTCCGGGGAGGAATTACTGCCCCGGCTGTCCGGTTTTCCGGTTATTGTGGTCAGCGCAAAGGCCGGGATTGACGACAAGGTGGAGCTGCTTCTTGGCGGAGCTGTGGATTATGTGACCAAGCCTTTTGACATACGGGAGCTGCTGGCCCGGATAAAGATTCATTTAAGGACGCCGGCCGGGGAAATGTCCGGAAACAGGCTCAGCTTTGACAGCATTTCCATGGATATGGACAGCCATGAGGTGACGGCCGGAGAAACGGTTGTTCATTTGACGAAAACCGAATTTGCCATTTTAAAACTGCTCATGCAAAATGCAGGTCAGGCCATAACAAAATCCAAGATACTGGATCTGATCAGCGCGGATACGCCGGATTGTATGGAAAGCTCCCTGAAGGTCCATGTGAGCAATCTGCGCGGAAAGCTGCGGGAGGCTACCGGAAAGGACTATATTGAGGCGGTGTGGGGGATTGGGTTTAAGCTGAGAACGTAAAGCTGTTACCGGCTATGGCCGGTGAAAAGTAACGAAAGGGCGTGTGAATCTTTACGTTTTCTTTACCCTTCCCTTTACGGGTATCTTAACCATATCATGCTAAGATGGTCACAGTTCAGACAGAACTCATTTTAAGGAGGCATCGATATGGAATACGTATTGACAACACATAATTTATCAAAGCATTATGGCAGTTTCAAAGCCTTGCAGCAGCTTTCCATGCATGTGGAAAAAGGGGCGATCTACGGTTTTGTAGGTAAAAACGGCGCCGGGAAAACGACGCTCATCCGTCTGATCTGCGGCCTGCAGCATCCCAGCAGTGGTGAATACACCCTTTACGGGCGCGATTACAGGCAGAAGGAAATCGGCGCTTCACGGCGGCGCATGGGCGCTGTAGTGGAAACACCGTCCATTTATCTGGATATGACAGCGGCGGATAATCTGAAAATGCAGTACAAAATCCTTGGCCGCCCGTCCAGTCAGGGCGTGGGCGAGCTGCTGGAACTGGTGGGGCTTAAGGATACCGGTAAAAAGAAGGCTAAAAACTTTTCTCTTGGTATGCGGCAGCGGCTTGGTATTGCCGTGGCTCTGGCCGGTGATCCGGATTTTCTCGTGCTGGATGAGCCCACCAACGGACTGGACCCGCAGGGCATTGTGGAGATGCGCGAGCTTATATTAAAACTGAACCGTGAACAGAATATCACAGTGCTCATTTCCAGTCATATACTGGATGAGCTTTCCCGGCTGGCCACCCATTACGGTTTTATTGACAATGGCCGCATTGTCCGGGAGATCAGCGCCGGTGAGCTGGAGAGTGCCTGCCGCAAAAGCATGCATCTGGAGGTTTCCGATATCCATGCCCTGACCCGGGTACTGGATCTGAAAAAAGCTGAATATGCTGTGACCTCCGATACGGAGGCCGATGTGTTCGGCGCTTTAGATATTACAGAGCTGGTGATGGCTCTGGCCGGGGAAAATTGCCGGGTGCTTGGAATCACCCAGCAGGATGAAAGTCTGGAAAGCTATTACATCAATCTGGTGGGAGGTGGCAGCCATGAGTAAATTATTGCGGGCCGACCTTCTGAGACTGAAAAAGGACAGGACATTCTGGTGCTGTATGATCGCGGCGATCGTTTATGCTGTGTTTATGTGCATGACAGCGTACCATAACAGTGTCAAGTATGATGCGGACTTATCCATGGATGACTGTCTGATGAAAATATATCTGTTTTCTGGCATTTTTGCAGCCGTTTTTTGCAGCCTTCATATTGGAACGGAATACAGTGACGGAACGATGCGCAATAAGCTGGTGGTAGGCCGGACACGCACAGCGATTTATTTGAGCAATGCGATCATTGCTATAGGGGTAAATATTCTCTTTAGTATTGTTTATATGGCTGTTGTTTGTATTCTCGGCATCCCATTGCTTGGTCCGGCCGCAGTGGCGCTCCCGGAACTTGTCATACTCCTTGCCGTAGGTACATTGATGATCATGGCCACAACTTCGGTCTGCTGCCTGCTTTCCATGCTGAACCATAATAAGGCGCTGGTAGCAGTGATCAGTATTATCGGTGCTTTTGCCTTGATCATGCTGGCCGCATTGATCACCTCTTCGCTGAATGCGCCGGAATTTTATGAGGATGTGGTCTTTTTAGATAAGGCAGGAAAGCCGGTTCTGGATTCCATAGCAAATCCTCAGTATGTCCGTGGCACAAAACGGGCGGTTTACCAGTTTATCGCGGACTTTCTGCCCACAGGTCAGGCACTTGGACTATCCACGATGGTGGCGGAAAATCCATGGTGGATGATGGGTTATTCATTAATAATTACGGCTGTGTCCAATGTGGTCGGTATCCTGGCTTTCCGACGCAAGGACCTGCAATAAGCCGGGGCGGCGCGGAGGCTGTGCAGGTTTGGAAAACCGGCCACGGCGTGCCCCTGCGTCATTCGGTCCAAATTGTCTGCGGCCATGCTGGGGCGTTTGTTCCATGATAATGGAGGTATTGTATGATTTATATTTTGTCCGGCCTGTGCGCCGTGCTGATGGTGATTATTGGCATATTAATACTGAAAATTATCGGCATGCACCGGGCGGCGGACGATCTGTGCCGACAGTTTGCCGTAAGGCTGACCGAGGACACGAATGTGGGGATCGACACAGCCAGCAGCGACCGGCATATGAAAAAGCTGGCCGCAGAGCTGGACCGTCAGCTAAAGTGTCTGCGTCGGGAATATATCCGCTATTCCCGGGGCGACCGGGAGCTTAAAGAGGCAGTCACGAATATTTCCCATGATCTGCGAACCCCTCTGACCGCCATCTGCGGCTATATGGAGCTGCTTATGCGGGAGCCGGTTTCGGAGCGGGCCAGAGAATATCTGGGCATTGTGGAAAATCGGGTGGAGGCGTTGAAGCAGCTAACGGAGGAGCTGTTCCGGTACTCGGTCATCGTGTCGGTCAGCCCGTATGACAGCCGGGAAATGGTGTCTCTTGGCGAGGTACTGGAGGAAAGTATTGTGGGCTACTACGGCGCGCTGACGGAGGCCGGCATTGAGCCGGAGATTTCCATACCGGAAAATAAAATCCTACGGCGTCTGAATCGTGCAGCGCTTTCAAGGATTTTTGCAAATATACTGAGCAATGGCGTCAAATACAGCAGCGGGGATTTAAAAATTGTTCTGTCTGAGGATGGAACGCTTTTATTTGCCAACCATGCGCCGCTGTTGGATGAGGTGATGGTGGGCCGGCTGTTTGACCGGTTTTACACAGTGGAAAACGGCAAAAATGCCACCGGTCTGGGGCTGTCCATAGCAAAAGTATTAACGGAGCAGATGGGTGGGGAAATTCATGCCGGCCTGGAGGATGGACTTTTTACGATCCGGCTTCGGTTTAAGTGAGGTTAGAATAATGGACAAAATATTGGTGATCGAGGATGACGAAAGTATACGGAATGAATTGACAACATTGCTGCGCGCCAATGGCTACGCGCCGGTTTTTGAGCCGCCCTGTGATCTGGCGCTGCTGGATATAAATCTGCCGGGGGAGAGCGGCTATGAAATATGCCGCAGACTCAGGGAAACGTCGGACATCCCTGTGATTTTTCTGACTGCGCGCACCGGGGCTGAGGATGAGATTTTAGGCTTTGGCGTGGGCGCCGATGATTATATACGCAAGCCCTACAATTCCTCCGTGCTGCTGGCCCGTATCGGCCGCCTTTTAAAGCGGAAGGCAAGCCCGGCGATCACGGTGCGGGATCTGACGTTGAACCTGATGGATCTGACCGTGGGCTTTGAGGGCCGCCAGGAGGAGCTGACGAAAAATGAAACAAGGATTCTGGCCTGCCTGATGCAAAAGGAGCTTTGTACCCGTCAGGAGATTATCGAGGATTTGTGGAATAACAGCTTGTACATTGATGAAAATACGCTGTATGTAAATATTAACCGGCTGCGGGAAAAACTCAAACGTCTGGGCGCCGGTGATTATATACGGACGGTTCGGGGAGTGGGTTACCGGTTATGAAATGGCGCAGTTACGTTCAATCAAAAGCGATCACCCTCTGTTTCTGGGGCATTGGCCTTCTTGTGATGATTTTCATATTGGGTATCGGCGGCGTGGGGGCTCCGATCCTTATCATGGGCGTCGTTTTTCTCGTGCTGTGTATTGGGCTCTGGCTTTTATGCGGCTGGCTTTATGCGCGGGAACGGCTGAGAAAGATTGAAAGAATCCTTGATGAGCTGCCGGATAAATACCTCATGGGAGAGGTCCTGCCGGAGCCGGTGGATGCTGTGGAAATGTTGTATTTCCAGGTGATGCGCAGTGTATCCCGCAGTGCGGTGGGCGCTGTGGAAGCGGCGGTGCGCCAGCGGGAGGAATACTGTGCGTATGTGGAAAGCTGGATCCATGAAATGAAAACGCCCCTGACAGCATGTAGTCTTATTTTGGACAATGACGGCGACCCATCCAAGCTGAAACGGGAGCTGAAGCGGGCGGATAATCTGACGGAGAGCATTCTTTATTTTGCGCGTATGCGCTCGCTGTCCAGGGATACAAAGATTACAAACGTCTGTGTGGCGGATGTTTTTGAGGAAGCGGTAAAAAGCCAGATGGCACTGCTCATTGCCGCCGGCATCCGTGTGGAGATCCAAGGGGATATGTCCGTGCATACCGATGGGAAATCGCTGGGCTTTATCATTAAACAGCTTTTGATCAATTGCGCCAAGTATTGTCCGGGGTGCCTTGTGACGCTCACAGCCGGAGACGGGCGTATCGTTGTGCGGGATAATGGGATCGGTATTCCGGATTATGACCTGCGCCGGGTGACGGAGCGCGGCTTTACGGGCAATAATGGACGCCGGCTGGGCGGCAGCACCGGTATGGGGCTGTTTATTGTCAAGGGGCTGTGCGACCAGCTTGGAATCGGGCTTACGATCACCTCCGAGCTTGGAAAATACACCTGCGTGGCGCTGAGCTTTAAGGAAGATGGCGTGTCTGCCCGGGGCACAGTGGATGGCAGGCCGGAACGTTGAATGTAATTGTGTGTTGCATGTGTTAATGATGGGGGGCGGCTGTATGGAGTTTAGAACTTTACAATATTTTTTGACGGTGGCTGGTGAGGAAAATTTTTCACGGGCCGCCGAGCTTTTGCATGTGACGCAGCCGACGCTGAGCCGGCAGATGGCGCAGCTTGAGGATGAGCTGGGCACTCAGCTTTTTGTGCGGGGGCGCCGTCTTTCTTTAACGGAGGATGGCGCAATGCTTTTGCGCAGGGCGCAGGAGGTGGCCCGGCTGATGGATAAGCTGGAGCGGGATTTTTCATCAAAGGAGGAGCTTAGCGGTGTTATTTCCATCGGCTGCGGCGGACTCAATGCCTCGTGCAGCCTGTCGGAGATCATGCTGGATTTTCACAGCAGCCATCCGAAAATACAGTATGAGATATACGCCAACAGCTCGGATTATGTGAAGGAGCAGATGGATCGGGGGCTTCTGGATTTCGGTCTGCTCATGGAGCCGGTGGATGTGGTCAAATATGACTATATCCGACTAAAGACCAGGGAGCGCTGGGGGATTTTTATGAGCAGCAGCAGTCCGCTGGCCTCCAGAAAATATATTACCCGGGAGGATCTTAAAGGGCTGTCTCTGTATACGCCCGGACGATTGTCCATCCGAAAGGAGCTGTCCGCATGGCTGGGGGAGGATTTGTCGGAACTGAATATTTTCGGCTCGGGAAATCTGATGATATCCAATACGGTGCAGCTTTTGTGCCGCGGCGATGTTTATGCGCTCACGGTGGATGGGGCAGTGGGGATTTTTGAGAGCGACCGGTTTACTTTTCGGCCTTTGTATCCGGAGCTTTCCATGAGCAGTGTGCTGGCATGGAAAAAGCAGCAGTCCACGTCTGCGGCGGCGCGGGCTTTTCTGGAATATTTCAGGAGCAGGCAGCAATCCTAAAGGATTCGTCGAAAATGCCGTTTAAAGTAGAGCAGCCCAACGGCGTCGGCCAGGAACCATCCGATGGGAACGGACCACCAGATGCCGACGACACCGATGGCCGGTATGGACGAAAGTCCGTAGGCCAGGGCAACCCGAGTGCCCAGAGACAGGATCGTGAGCACGACGGACATGCCCGGTCTGCCCAGGGCGCGGTAGAGCCCGTAAAGTAAAAACAGGCAGCCAATGCCGCAATAAAACGCCCCTTCGATATGGAGATACCGGATTCCCTCGGAGATTATAGCATTTTCTCCTGAATCAATAAATAAAAGCATCAGCGGCCGGGCAAATATCCATATGGCCGCAGAAACGATGAGGCAGAAGATGAGAGCGGCCGTAACTGCGCCTTTAAATCCCGCCCGAATACGTTCTTTCTGGCCGGCGCCGTAATTTTGGGCAATAAAAGAAGAAAAGGCATTGCCAAAATCCTGTACCGGCATATATGCAAACGCGTCGATTTTTACGGCCACGGCAAAGGCCGCCATGACCGTGACGCCAAAGCTGTTGACCAGTCCCTGGACCATGAGGATGCCAAGGTTCATTATGGATTGCTGGATGCAGGTCAGGATGGAATAGCTGGCGATTTCTTTAAAGCAGGACCAGCTTATGGGCCAGCGCTCCCTGTGCAGCCATGTTACAGGCCGCAGGGGGAGCGGCCTCGAAACAGGTACAGTGCGTGGCCGGAGATGTTTTTTGAAAACATAAACGCCTATTCCGATGCCGGATATGTACTGGCTCAGGATAGTAGCCTGGGCGGCCCCGGTCACGCCCAGGTTCAGACCAGCGATAAACCACAGGTCCAGGACAATATTCAGGAGGGCCGACACCGCTAAAAATATAAGCGGAACTAGTGAATTGCCAATGGCCCGTAACAGACATGCAAAGTAATTATATAAGAATACGGCGGTAATTCCGGCAAATATAACGATAAGATAGTCATGCATCAATCCCTGAATCTCATCAGGAACTCTCATAAAGCGTAAAATCGGATCAATTCCCATAAAAGCAATCATATTTAATAATATACAAATGACAGATATCATAAGAAAGGATGTAAAAATACTTTCTTTTAATCCGGCAAAGTCCTTTTGTCCGAAACGGATAGAAAATACTGCGCCGCTGCCCATGCAGAGCCCCAGCAGGATCGAAGTGAGGAAGGTCATCAGGGTAAATGCGGAGCCTACCGCTGCCAATGCATCCGGTCCGAGAAAGCGGCCGACGATCAGTGTGTCCGCCACATTATAGCATTGCTGGAGAAGATTGCCCAGTATCATGGGAACTGCGAAGCGCAGCATTGTTTTCATTACCGGGCCTTTGGTTAAGTCGCCGTTCATAAACGATCTCCTTTGCGGTTTAATGTTTTTCAATTATTATAGCTATTGGGGAGGGGAATGTCAATTATGCTTCGGATGTGGGCGCAGGCGCTAAGTGGTGGGGTAGGGGCTCGGGGAAGGGGTTGGGGGTGGTTGGGGTTGGGGTGGGCTGGGCTGGGGCTGGCGAGAGGAAAGTATTACTAAAATGTATAGAATTAGATAAAATATAAGCATTAGACATATATATTCCCCGATTGTATAATTAGATATGTACAGATACATAGGTTGGTCTTGAATCCATTATTGCGTGGAAGAGCGTTAAATAAGGTAAAAAAGGAATTGGGGGAAGAAGTTTGCGAAAGCTACTATTACGTATGATTGAGCCAAAGGATTCACTAGCAGGAAAACGCCAGTTATTTTCCAATGAAGCGATTCTGCGGCTGATCCTGCCGCTGTTTTTTGAACAACTGCTGGCAATGCTTGTAGGCATTGTGGACACATTTATGATCAGCTATGCAGGGGATGCGGCAGTGTCCGGCGTTTCTCTAGTGAACATGTTTAATACGATTTTTATTTACCTGTTTACGGCGCTGGCCTCCGGGGGCGCAGTGGTGGTGAGCCAGTATGTGGGAAGTCGGAACCGGAAAAATGCCAATGATTCTGCCAGCCAGCTTTTGATGATCGCCACGGTCATCGCCCTTGTATTTATGGGCGTATCTCTTATATGGAAGCGTCAGCTTCTGGGGCTGTTATTCGGCCGTGTGGATGAGGATGTCATGGATGCCTGTCTGGTCTATCTGAGAATATCCGCCTACTCTTTTCCGGCGCTTGCCATATATAATGCCGGGGCGGCGCTTTGCCGGAGTATCGGAAAAACAAGCGTGACCATGTATATTTCAGTGTTGTCCAATGTGATCAATATTATCGGAAACGCCATCGGTATATTCGTCCTTCATGCAGGTGTGGCGGGCGTCGCCTATCCGTCGTTGATCGCGAGAACATTTTCAGCCATTGCCATTACTGTTATCTGCTTTGAGGGAAGCAATGCGGCCCATTATAAATTAAAAAGTATCTTTAGCTGGATGCCGGATATGGTCCGACGTATTTTTAGAATCGCAGTGCCCAATGGCATAGAAAACGGACTGTTCCAGTTGATTAAGGTAGCGCTGAGTAGTATCACCGCATTATTTGGCACAGCTCAGATTGCGGCCAACGGCATCGCTCAGAGCTTTTGGTCCATGGCCGCACTGATCGGAGTATCCATGGGGCCGGCGTTTATTACTGTGATCGGTCAGTGCATGGGCGGCGGTGATATTGAGGGCGCGGACTATTATTTCCGGAAGCTGAATAGGATTACTCTGTTGTCCTCAATTGTCTGGAATGCCCTGATTTTGGCAGTCACGCCGTTTTTTATGAATTTTTATCCGCTGTCTGATGAAGTAAAGCAGCTTGTCGTGCTCCTTGTACTTATCCATAATATATTTAATGCATTTTTATATCCCACCTCGGGAGCTTTGGCCAATGGTCTGAGGGCGGCCGGTGATGTGAAGTATACGATGTATCTGTCGGTACTGTCCACGGTGATCTGCCGACTTGTCCTTTCCGTTGTTTTTGGAATATGGATGAATCTGGGTGTTATCGGTATCGCGCTGGCCATGTGCTGCGACTGGGGTGTGAGAGCCCTGTTTATCCGGCAAAGATATAAGTCTGGAAAGTGGAAAAATTTCCAGGTGATATAAAAATTAAGGAGGAAAATGGAATGCAATATGTAAGATTAGGGGAATCGGATTTAAATGTATCCCGTATTTGTATGGGCTGTATGGGTTTTGGCAATGCGGCCAAAGGGCAGCACAGTTGGACTTTGGATGAGGAGAGCTCACGGGATATTATCCGGCATGGCCTGGAGCTGGGGATTAATTTTTATGATACGGCAATCGTGTATCAGAGCGGCACAAGCGAGCAGTTTGTCGGGCGTGCGCTTAAAGATTTTGCCAGACGTGAGGACATCGTCGTGGCCACTAAATTCCCGGCGCGCAGCCCGGAGGAAATCGCAGCGGGGGTCAGCGGGCAGCAGCATGTGGAAAATATGCTGGATGCGAGCCTTAAAAATCTTGGTATGGACTATGTGGATCTTTATATTTGTCATATGTGGGATTACAATACGCCTGTTTATGAAATCATGGAGGGCCTTAACCGTGCGGTTAAGTCGGGCAAGGTGCGCGCCATCGGTATTTCCAATGCTTATGCCTATCAGTTGGCCAAGGCCAACGCCCTGGCTGAAAGGGAAGGCTTTGCCAAATTTGTTTCAATCCAGGGGCATTATAATCTGATCTTTCGGGAGGAAGAAAGGGAAATGGCGCTTTTGTGCAAAGAGGATCATATCGCCATGACGCCGTACAGTGCGCTGGCCGGAGGACGGCTGGCAAAGCATCCCGGTGAAACGTCCAGGCGTCTTGAGGAGGACAGCTACGCCAGGTCCAAGTATGATGCTACTCAGATGCAGGATCGTATCATTATTGACCGTGTCAGCGAGCTGGCCGGAAAACATGATGTTTCCATGACTGAAATTTCCCTGGCCTGGCTGTTGACCAAGGTGACGGCGCCGGTTGTGGGGGCGACGAAATTTCATCATGTCGACGGAGCGGTGAAGGCTGTGGAGCTGATGCTTACACCGCAGGAGATTGCTTATCTTGAGGAAGCTTATATGCCTCACCGGCTGGTTGGGGTTATGGCTCAGAACTCTTAAATATTGGGTAACAGTTCACTATTGGCGAACTGTTACCCAATTTGCGTGTAAGTAGCGAACAAAACTGGGGAGATTGCTCACCAGCTTGGCGACTGCCGCGACCCGCCGAAGCGGAGTGGAGGCGGGGGCGTGTAAGCAACGGGCCGCAAATGAACGCAGGACATCTTTGAGGCGGGTATGACCTGGTAGGAGCGGTAATGGGTACAATCTTGAGTTGTAATGGTCTTAGAAAGGCGTTGTTATTCCGCGGATTTTAGCGTATAATATAATAAATTCATACTAAAATTTGAAATGCGTCTGGAAGGCAGGGGAACAGTATATGAGGGTAAGTTTGCCATTAGGAATAGATATATTTGAGAAGCTCCGTACCAGTGGCTGTTATTATGTGGATAAATCCGGATTTATTAAGGAACTTTTGGAAGAAACTTTTGAAGTGAATTTAATAACCCGCCCGCGTCGGTTTGGCAAAACCCTTGCAATGAGTATGCTGGCAGAATTTTTTGATATTCGTAAGGAGAACAGGCGGCTTTTTGATGGACTGGAAATATTTGAGGATAAAGCTTTATGTGAATTATGGATGAATCAGTGGCCGGTACTCTTTATATCCTTTAAGGATGTACAGGGGAATACTTTTGAGGATGCAATAGGGTTGCTTGCGTTCGTAATTTCTTCGTTATGTGTCGAACATGCCTACCTGGAGCATAGCGAGAAGGTTGATACGGCAGATAAAAGTATGTTTCTGCGTATGAAGAACCGTCAATGCGATGAGACAGATATCAAAACAGCTCTGTATGTATTAATGCGGATGATGTCCGTTCATTATGGGAAAAATGTTATACTTTTGGTAGATGAGTATGATGTTCCCCTGGCTAAAGCCACAGATTACGGCTATTATGATGACATGTTGAATATTATACGAAGTCTGCTGGGGATGGCGTGGAAAACAAATCCATTTTTAAAATTTGCAGTAGTTACAGGATGCCTGAGAATTGCAAAAGAGAGTATATTTACCGGTGCAAATAATTTCATTTCCAATTCCATATCAGGACAGCGTTACGACAGATATTTTGGTTTTACGGAGACTGAGATTAAAAATCTCTTAATAAAGACAGGGCTTTTGGAACATTTTCAGGAAATCAGGCAGTGGTATGATGGTTATTTGTTCGGAACACAGGAGATTTACTGCCCATGGGATGTGATTAACCATGTAAGTCTTTTACAGATGGATTCGGAGACTAAGCCGGCAAATTACTGGAGGGATACCAGCCATAATTCAATCATCCGAAAGTTTATTGATAAACCGGAGATTAATGTCAATGAGAAGTTTGAGCTCCTTTTGGCCGGCAGTACGGTACAGGAGCATATCGTGGAGGACCTGACCTATGATATTGCAAATTCTACAGAAGAAAATCTGTGGAGTATATTGTATCTGACCGGATATTTGACCCGGGCCATGGCGGATACACCTACACAGACACTCTACACGGAGGAATCAAAGACGGTACTGCGCATACCCAACGAGGAAGTAAAAAGTATTTTTGCGGAAACCATAGCAAAGTGGTTTGCGGACACGGTTAAGGTAATGGATCGTAAAGAACTTTTTCAGGCATGGTGGAGTGGTGACGATGGAAAACTGACTCAGATGGTTACGGATATCCTGTTTGATACGATCAGCTATTTTGATTATAAAGAAGATTATTATCATGCATTTATGGCAGGCCTGTTTTCAGGAGCGGGGTATGAGGTATTGTCCAATAAGGAGCAGGGAACCGGACGTGCAGATGTGATCGTAAAGGACCGGAAAAACCGCCGGGTAATCATTATAGAGGCAAAACATTCTAAAAAGGAAGCTGATATGAAAAAAGACTGTATCGGGGCGTTGAAACAGATAAAATTGCAGCAGTACTTCAGAACATTTCTAAAAGGGTATAAATCCATACTTTGTTATGGAGCTGCCTTTTTTGAAAAGGAATGTCTGATCCTGTTGGAGGCAGGCACTGCTGCGGTAATAGAGGAAACGCCATTCAATTTTTAAGCGCCATTTCTATTCAATTATAATGTTGTGCTGCCATGCAGCACCCACGGGGAAGGATACAACAATGGGAGAGATAAAAAAACGGCTGAATCTACTTGTCCAGATATTTCTTGCAGTATTATTCTGCCTGATTAATGTGGTAGCGGTAGTTTCCATGCTGCATATGCAGGGAAATGCCCGTGTGGTCAATTACACAGGCATTGTCCGGGGGGCCACGCAGCGGCTTGTAAAGCAGGAGATCAATGGAAGGGCCAATGACGACCTGATCCGGTATCTGGATGGGATTTTAACGGAGCTGACTACCGGCGAAGGCGAAAATGTCCTGAATGTTATTCCGGATGCGGCCTATCAGGATCTTATGGAACAGATGCGCAAGTCCTGGGGAGAAATGAAGGATGCCATCATGGATGTGCGTCAGGGGGCGGATCCCGGACGTTTATTTGATATGAGCGAAAGTTATTTTGAACTGGCCAATCAGGCCGTATCCGCATCCGAGAGATATTCGGAATCCCGTGTTACGAATACGATTGGAACGCTGGTCTGTATGGATGCCGGCTTTATCCTGCTGTTTGTACTCCTTGGGGTGAACCGCCGGAGACGTACAAGGGTCCAACTGGCTCTGGAATCGGCGCAGCAGGCCAGTCGGGCCAAAAGCAGCTTTCTCTCCCAGATATCCCATGAAATACGTACACCGATGAACGGTATTATCGGTATGACGGCCATTGCGAGAAAATATGTGGATGAACCGGAAAAGCTGACGGACTGTCTGGATAAGATCGATCTGTCCTCGGGATATCTTTTGTCGCTGCTCAATGACGTGCTGGATATGTCACGGATCGAGAGCGGAAAAATCCGTCTGGAGCATAAGCCCTTTGACCTGAAGGAAGTGTTTGAGCGCATCTCTATCATGTTCCGGCAGAAGGCGGAGGATAGCGGTGTAAGGCTGGAAATCCTTTACGGTGGCCTGACAGCCACGGCGGTTGTGGGCGATAACCTGCGGCTGAGCCAGATCCTTGTAAATCTTGTTTCAAACGCTCTGAAATTTACGCAGGCCGGCGGCAGTGTGACGCTGGAAGCCCGTCAGACAGCTTTGAGCGAGAGCCGTGTGGAACTGGAGTTTGTAGTCACGGATACAGGTATTGGGATCAGCGAGACCTTCCAGGCCCATATTTTCGATCCTTTTGAGCAGGAACGGGAGGGAACTGCACGCCAGTATGGCGGCACCGGGCTTGGGTTGGCGATCAGCAGTAATTTTGTGAAAATGATGGGCGGGGATATAAGCGTCAGCAGCAGGCTTGGGGAGGGCTCCCGGTTCATCGTGCATCTCAGTCTGGAGCGCACGGCGCCGGAGGCGCTTTTGCAGGCGGAGAAGGTGGCGGAAGGCATGATGAACGCGCAGGAAGCGTCGGCGGATCGTTTTAAAGATATGTTGATATTACTGGCGGAGGATAATGAGATCAATGCGGAGATCGTGGCGGCTCTTTTGGATGACCGGGGTGTCCGCGTGGAATGGGCGGGGGATGGAAAGGCGGCCGTAGAAATGTTTACGGCATCACCGGAGGATACATATTCTCTGATACTTATGGATATTCAGATGCCGGTCATGGGAGGCCTTGAAGCAAGCCAGGCAATCCGTGCTCTAAACCGTGGGGATGCCAGGTCGGTTCCCATTATCGGGCTTTCGGCCAATGCCTTTCAGGAGGATATCGATAAGGCACTGCAAAGCGGGATGAGCGGCTATCTGGCCAAGCCCATTGTGCCAGAGCTGCTGTATGCGACGCTGAGTGAGGCGGTTGCTTGAGGCCGCATGGCGGTCCGAAATGGGTGGGGCGCGGGGAACGGCGGTTCGTTATGCTACACTGCATGGGCCGCCGAAACTTCCAGACGCCCTTCTTAAAGGAAACGCGAGTTACTGCAACTCGTATAGTATTGAATATGAATATAAAATAATTATGGCAGGGCGCGGAGAATACCGGATGATTCTTCGTACTCTGCCATTTTGTGATAACTGAAAGTATTCCGCTCATTTTGCAATCGCAGAAATTTTGTCAATTATTTTGCGTTAGAAAAAGGTATGTCAACTATTTTGCAATAGAAAAAAAGTATTGACAAATGTCCGAAATCGGATTATATTATAAAGGTCCGATTTCGGATAAATAGCAGGGGAGGTATTTTATGCCATGAAAAGTTCAAATAAAAGGCTTTATGAGTATAACAGTATTATCAAAGAAAATGATGAGCTCTACCGTGGTGTTGCCCGGACACTTGGCTTACCGGATTGCGCTTTCTGGATCTTGTATGCGCTGCGGGAAAGTGCGCAGGTGCTCACCCAGAGTGAAATCTGTAATGCCATGTATCAGCCCAAGCAGACGGTAAATTCTGCGCTGAAAAAGCTGGAAGCAGACGGCTATATTGTGTTGATGGAAATGAACGACCGGCGGAGCAAGCAGATCGATCTGACAAAAAAAGGGGAGCTGCTGGCCCAAAAAACCGTTGACCGGGTCATAGCGGTGGAGGCGCAGGCACTGGACGGCCTGACGGTACAGGAGCAGGAGGATTTTATCCGGTTATTCCGTAAATATACGGATCTGTTGAAAAACAGTATTGGAACATTAAATGATAAATAATTTACCCATATGCAGTTCGGCCCCTTTGAACTGTTACAAAACAAGGAGGATGGATATGAGGATTATTACTGTGAGCCGTGAATTTGGAAGCGGCGGCCGTGAGCTTGGAAAGCGCCTGGCAGATACACTGGGGCTGCCTTATTATGACCGTGAAATCATTACGGCGATTGCACAAAAAAGCTCTATGGATGAGGATTATATAGAAAGAACCATTGAGAAGGGGGCATTAAAGCAGTATCCCATGACCTTTTCCCACACATTTGCATATATGCCGGCGATTTTGGGCAATGGTCCCAGTCTTTTAGCTCAGCAGCATAAGGTCATCAAAGAACTGGCGGCCAAAGGCGACTGTGTGATCGTAGGCCGGGGCGCGGATGCCATCCTTCAGGAATATAAGCCGCTAAAGCTGTTTATTTATGCCGATATGGCGGCAAAAATGGAACGCTGCCGCAGGCGCGCGGATGCGGGCGAAAACCTGTCGGACCGTGAGCTTAGCCGTAAGATCCGGCAGATCGATAAAGCAAGAGCAGAAAACCATGATATCGTTGCCACGTATAAGTGGGGGGATAAACGGGGATATCATCTCTGTATAAATACGACAGACATTTTAATCAAAACGGCCGTGCCTTTGATAGCGGCATATGCCGGGTACTGGTTTGAAAAGAAATAACAGTTCACAGGAACCGGACTGTTACGAAAGGAGTCACAATGACCATACAGTTATCTGATCACTTTACTTATAAAAAATTATTCCGCTTTTGTTTACCACCTATTATTATGATGGTGTTTACATCCATTTATGGTGTGGTGGACGGGCTGTTTGTCTCCAACTTTGTTGGGAAGATCCCATTTGCCGCCATTAATCTGGTTATGCCATTTATTATGATCCTGGGCGGTGTGGGCTTTATGATCGGAACCGGCGGCAGCGCCCTGGTGGCCAAAACACTGGGGGAGGGCGACCGGCTGCGGGCGAACCGCTATTTTACCATGATGGTAAAGCTTACACTGATCTGCGGCATTCTTCTCTCAATCGTGGGCATTATCTTTATCCGTCCGATTTCCTATCTGCTTGGGGCGACCGATGCGATGATCGGGGATTGCGTTATTTATGGACGGATCGTTTTAGGTTTTAATACTGCATTCATGCTGCAAAACGTTTTTCAGACATTTTTGACGACGGCGGAAAAGCCACAGCTTGGGCTTATGGCCACAGTAGTGGCCGGCGTTACCAACATGGTGCTGGATGCCCTGTTTATTGCCGGATTTCACTGGGGCGTGGCGGGGGCGGCGCTGGCAACGGGGATCAGCCAGTGCGTGGGCGGTATTTTGCCGCTGATCTATTTCCTGCGTCCAAATAACAGTCTCCTGCGGCTGACCAGGACGAAATTTGAGGCAAAAGCGCTGATCAAAGCCTGTGTCAATGGCTCATCCGAGCTGATGACAAATATTTCCGGCTCCATCGTCAGTATGCTTTATAATTTCCAGCTTTTGAGATTTGCCGGGGAAAATGGCGTGGCGGCTTATGGCGTCCTTATGTATATCCAGTTTATTTTTATTGCCATATTTATCGGCTATACTATCGGTACCGCGCCGATCATCGGGTATCATTACGGAGCGGAAAATTATGGCGAATTAAAAAACATGCTCCGCAAAAGCTTATTACTTATGGCCATTACCGGGGGGATCATGCTGCTGCTGGCGCAGGTACTGGCCAACCCGCTGGCACATATTTTTGTTGGGTACGACGCGGAACTTTTGGATATGACACGGCACGCCTTTAAAATATTTGCGTTTTCATTTATACTGACGGGGATTAATATTTTTACGTCCTCATTTTTTACCGCATTGAATAACGGCGGAGTTTCGGCAGCTATTTCCTTTTTGCGAACTCTTGTGTTCCAGATGATCTCCGTGCTGGTCCTGCCTCTGATCTTTGGACTGGACGGGATATGGTGGGCCATCGCGGCGGCGGAAATCTTTGCGTTTGTTATATCGGCGGCGTTTCTGGTGGCGAAGAGGAAGAAGTATCATTATATGTAGCGGCTGCGGCAGAGCGGCCTTACGAAGGAGCGAGGTTTAAATTTGTTTATATGTACGAGAGCCCGGTCATCCGGGCTCTATATTTTTAAGTGCTGCCTCCGGTATTCCGACGGAGAGCAGCCGGTCATTTTTTGAAAAGTATCCGAAAAATAATTATACGATGAAAAGGACAGCTCACTGCTGATATCGCTGATACTCATGGTGGTGGTGCCCAGGAGCAGCCTTGCCCGCTTCACCTTTTCGCGCTTAATATATTCCGAAATGCTGAGGCCAGTCTCCTGCTTGAACTTGCGGGAAAAATAATACTCCGTGTAGCCGGTGCGCTGCGCCAGAAATGCGATGGAGAGCTTTTCCGTAATGTGAGCGGTAATATAGTTGCAGCAATCCTGCACCGGTCCGGAGATGTGAGTATTTTGCCGGGCCTGGTGCACCCGCGATATAATATCCTCCAGCAGCGTCTGGCTAAGTATGGCGATTTCGGAAATCGTGCCGGCATCCTCGCTGCGCTGTGTATAATAATCCTGGAGCGTATAGGCTATGGACGGGGATAGCCCGCCGTCGATGGCAGCCCTGGAGCACAGTGTCAGCAGTACGAGCAGGTTGTTTTTGGCATGGCGGACAGCGTCTGTGGAGCGATAACGCAGACCGCTGCTAAGAGATTCGGATTTCGCCAGTGCTTCTTTATAGTTGGGGTTGCCTTCGCGGATCATGTTAAGAAGCGCCTGTTCCAACGGCCAGATTCCCGGGTGTTCACCGGATGGATCGGGGATATGAGTGTCGGATGTTTCCCTGGATGCATTGGCGCCGTGAGCGTCGGCGGATTTTCCGGGTACGTTAGCGCCGGGGGCGGATATTCCTTCTTTGTCTGCCAGGGAGGCGTATTGCAGCTCCTGCGATGAAATTTTTTCGCCTGTAATACAGTAGTGGAGCATGACCGCAAACTGAAACATCAGATTCGTGGGCAGGATGGCGATATCATCCAGTTGACGCAGCACGGACAGCTTGCTCTGTACGGACAGATTTTTTCTGTCCAGCGTTTCTTTAACCTTCTGATAGGAATTATTTCCGGAAAATGCCGGGCCTATCATATGGATTTTCTTTAACACATCGTGTTCCCATTCAAAATCAGCAATCCATAAAAGATCCATAGAAGTATCAAAAATAAGCGGCCGGCGGCCCGCCTGGGCGTGATGCATTAAAATCTCATTCTGTCTTATGAGAAAAAGACTGTCACTGCCAATGCGTTCCGGCGGGCAATTCGTATGCAAAAGAGACATATCCGGGGCGTAGCTCCACAGATATACATTGTGGCCGCAGCTTATAAGCTCCTGGAAAAGCTCAAGATTTTTCTCGATATCCATTCGTATTCCTCCCTGTCTGGGAATTTAATTGGTTGCTTGGTAACAGTTCCGAGTGGGTGATTGTTACGTCATTCCTTACCCTTAGTGTGTTATTTATCATAATTATAGTTCTTATTTCGGAAAATGTATATGGTTAATCGCTAGAATATAAGAAAATTAGTGATACGCTGCTATGATGACAAATATTTACATATAAAAGCTAGTTTTTAAATATATTTGTCGGCTAAATTCTTTATAATAAAATTAGTCCTGATGCGTAACCGTTCGGCCCTTTTGAACTGCTGCCCTGATGGACACGTTGGCCATCACTTTCTTAGGAGAAAGTGGTGATAAGATATAATTTAAATCGAAATATTATATTGGGGAGGATTAGAAATATGAACACATTTCCAAAAGGTTTTATGCTGGGTGCGGCCACTGCGGCGCATCAGGTTGAGGGGAACAATATCCACAGTGATTACTGGGTGCAGGAGCAGTTACCCCACTCCAGCTTTGACGAGCCGTCGCTGGATGCGGTGGACCACTATCATCGCTATGCGGAGGATATCGGACTGCTGGCGTCAGCGGGGCTGAATACATATCGGTTTTCCATCGAATGGGCGAGAATCCAGCCGGAGCCGGACGCCTGGGTGGAAGATGAGGTGGAGCATTACCGAAAAGTGCTCCAGTGCTGTTATGACCATCATGTAAAGCCCATTGTCACCATGATGCATTTTTCTTCGCCGAAATGGCTGATCTCCATGGGCGGCTGGGAAAATCCTCAGGTGGTGGAGCTGTTTGCCGCGTACTGTGAAAGGCTGGTCGGTGAGCTGGGGGATATGATGGAATATGTGTGTACCATAAATGAAGCAAATATGCGGCTCCAACTGGCGGCGCTGATCCAGGATATGATGAAACGCATGGTCGGCGGCGCAGCCGCGGAAAACGCCGACGCAGTGGGAGCCGAGGATACCGGTGCCGCCGGCGAATCGGGGGATGCCGTACAGTCCGGCGGCGCCAGCGCCAGCGATGTCCAGGTGGGCGTAAATCTTATGATGGAAAATATGAAGCTGAGTATGATGGAAAACGCCAGGGCCTTCGGCATCGAAGATTCGGCCGGCGTCCACACCTTTGTTTCCCAGTGCACCCCGCAGGGGGATCTGCTGGTGATGCGCGCCCACGAAGCGGCCAGGGATGCCATGAAGGCTCAGTGTCCACATTTGAAAATCGGCCTGACGCTTTCGCTTCACGATCTTCAGCCCTATCCAGGCGGCGAGGTCATGGCCCGGAAGGAATGGGATGAAGAATTTCTCCACTATCTGCCAGCCATTGAAAACGATGACTTTCTCGGGGTGCAGTGTTATACAAGAAAGCGTTTTGATGAAAATGGCGTGACTCAGCCTACCGATGGGGAACCGCGGACGCAGATGGGTTATGAGGACTATCCGGCGGCCATTGCCGGAGTGGTACGCAATGTGGCGGAAGCTTTCAAGGGCGAGCTGATCGTGACGGAAAATGGTATTGCCACCGACGACGACGGCCGCCGCTGCGAATTTATCCGGGAAGCCGCCGCAGGACTGATGGATTGTATCGCGGAAGGCATTCCCCTTAAAGGCTATATGTACTGGTCGCTGCTGGATAATTTTGAGTGGCAGAAGGGATATTCCAAAACCTTTGGGCTAATCGCGGTGGATCGGACGACACAGAAACGCTACCCTAAGGAGAGCCTTAAAGTATTGGGAGCGCTTGCGGGGAAATAATAACGAGGGGGATTTACCATGAGAAAGAAAATATCACAAAGCGAAACGGACGGCGTTGTATACCGCCATGCGAAAACCTGGCGTATTGCCCTGTCACAGCTAAATACCGGCGCCAGCATGTGCTTTTACATATTGCTCACCTATGCCAGTTATCTGGCCAATGCCGGTTATGGCATACTGACCGCGGTGGTGGGGATCGTCCTCACCGCAACGCGCATACTGGACGGGATCACAGACCCGCTCATTGCCCTGGCCATCGATAAGACCCATACGAAATTCGGTAAAATACGTATATGGCTTATTGGCGGATGGCTGCTGGAAAGTCTGGCAATCTATCTCCTCTATGTGTGGGGGAGCGGCAGGGGCCATGGGATCGTTATGTTTATTTTTCTTTATGTGATCTACATTATCGGCTATACGATGAATAACGTGACCGGACAGATCATCGGACCGGTGATGGTTAATGACCCGAAGCAGCGCCCCATGGTAGGTGTGTGGTCTACTGTGTACAGCTACGTGATGCCAATGATTATGACCATGGTTATTGTCATGGGTGTCCTGCCTAAGTATGGCAATGAATATACGGTGGATATGCTTGCAGTGAGCTGTGAAATATGTATTGCTATTTCCTTTGTTCTCGTGCTCCTGGCCTGTATCGGCGTGTCCAAGGCGGATATTCCGGAAAATTTCACCGGTGTCAGTGCTTCGGGAAATGGCCGCGACCGGGTGAAGGTGCGGGATATGTTCAGTCTGTTAAAATCCAACCGGCCTTTGCAGATGTATATTATCGCGGCGGCTTCGGATAAGCTGGCCCAGCAGACCGCCAGCCAGTCCATTGTCAGTACGATGCTGTTTGGTATTTTGATCGGCAATATGCAGTTAAGCACGATGATGTCAGTGATCGTTATGCTGCCGTCCATCGTTTTTGCCATATTTGGAGCAAAATATGCTGGAAAGCATGGCAGTAAGGAAGCGATTGTCCGGTGGACATGGGTCTGTGCGGCCGTAGCGGTTGTAAGCGTTCTGTTTTGCAGCTTTGCAGATCTGGCGCAAGTGACCGTAGCCATTATTCCCACGATCATATTTTTCCTTTTGATGCTTGTGCTCAATGGGGCAAAAATGTGTGTAACCACGGCGACCGGGGCCATGTGCGCGGATATTATCGATTTTGAGCTGGAACGCTCCGGTAAATTTCTGCCGGCCACGGTGACTGCCACCTATTCCTTTTTAGATAAGCTGATATCTTCCCTGGGAGCGACTATTGCCACAGCCAGCGTGGCGCTCATCGGGTACACGGCCACTATGCCGCAGCCGACGGATTCGCCCACAGCAGCCATTAAGGTTATGACTTTGCTGCTTTACTACGGGCTTCCGCTGCTTGGCTGGATATGTACATTGGCGGCCATGAAGTTTTCACCGCTCTCAAAGGAAAAGATGGTGGAGGTTCAGAAAAAAATTCAGGATAAGAAGCAGAAGGACATGCAGGAATTTATGGCTTCTGTGAAATAAGGGGTAACAGTTCAGACAGGTCTGCGTATTTACTGCGCAGACCGTACGAAAACGTGAATTTCACGGGCATATGGCCCATCGCGCAGCAATCTTAAATGGCCATATGCGTAACAGTTCAGCTTGTCTGAACTGTTACAATAAGGGGAACAGTTCGACCCCTCTGAAATGTTATAAATAAGGAGGCGCAGGATGCGTAATAAAATATTATTGGATAGGGATTGGCGGTTTGTAAAGCAGGCCGCCGGGCTAAAGGAAGCTGTTGCGGCAGCAAAGATTACCGGGGAGCCGGTGACGCTGCCACATACGTGGAATGCGGTGGACGGGCAGGATGGCGGCAATGATTATTACCGGGGAACGTGCTGGTACGTCCGCAGTCTTGAGGTGTCGCCTATGGATGGGCGGGAGGTCTGGCTGGAGTTTAACGGCGCGGCTATGACCGTCGATGTGTACTTTAACGGTGTTCATGTGGCGCACCATGAAGGCGGATATTCGACCTTTCGCGCCAATATCACGGAGCTGGTGGGCGGCGGGAATGTGCTGGCGGTGTCTGTGGATAATTCGGAAAATCATCGCGTATACCCGCAGAAGGCGGATTTTACGTTTTATGGAGGTCTGTACCGTGAAGTATATATGATTGTTGTACCCCGGGCCCATTTTGCCCTTGGGTATGCTGGCGGCTCGGGAATCCGGGTGACGCCGCGGGTGCAGTTGCCGGGCGCGGCTGTGACAGGCTGGAGCGGAGGCGAAGGGATGCCTGCGCAGCCGGGCGCTGGCACGGATGTGACGAGCAGGAGCGAAGGCGAAGGAGCGTCTGCGCGGCCCGCGGCTGTTGTGGATGTGGAGGCCTGGGTGGAAGGCCCGGCTGAGCAGGTGTATTTTGAACTGGACGGGCAGAAAAAGAGCGCCCCGGTGGTGGAAGGCTGCGCCCGGTGTCGGTTTGAGCTTTCGGATGTGCATTTATGGAATGGTGTTGAGGACCCGTACATGTACACGGTAACGGCCTGCCTTGGGGAGGATGAGATTACGGCCCGCTTCGGTTGCCGGACGCTGGGCTTTGATCCGGAAAAGGGCTTCTTTCTCAATGGCCGCAGCTATCCTTTGCGCGGTGTGGCCCGTCACCAGGACCGGGCCGGTGTGGGCAATGCCCTGACTGCTTTGATGCACCGGGAGGATATGGCCCTGATCCGGGAAATTGGCGCCAATACCATCCGCCTGGCCCACTATCAGCATAGCCAATATTTTTACGACCTCTGTGATGAGCACGGTATGCTCGTGTGGGCGGAAATCCCCTACATTACCCAGCATATGCCGGAGTGTCGGGAAAATACATTGAGCCAGATGCGGGAGCTGGTCGTGCAAAACTACAACCATCCTTCCATTATGTGCTGGGGCCTGTCCAATGAGATTACGGCCAGCGGCGGCGTGACTGAAGATTTACTGGAAAATCACCGTCTGCTCAATGATCTGTGCCACAGTCTCGATCAGACCCGCCCCACCACCATGGCTCATGTCTTTATGCTGGGAACGGACAGCCCATTGATCTCCATACCGGACCTGGGCAGCTATAATCTGTATTTTGGCTGGTACCTGGGAGAACTCTCCCAGAACGATCAGTTTTTTGATGATTATCACAGGACCTATCCCAACAGATGCATCGGCTTTTCTGAGTATGGGGCTGATGCCAATCCGGCTTTCCAGAACGACACGCCGGAAAGTGGGGATTACAGCGAAGCCTATCAGGCGCTGTACCATGAACATCTGCTCCATATGATCGAGGAACGACCTTATTTATGGGCAACCCATGTGTGGAATATGTTTGATTTTGCCGCGGATGGCAGGGATGAGGGCGGCGCCCACGGCGTCAACCAGAAAGGGCTTGTGACCATGGACCGCCAGGTGAAAAAAGACGCCTTTTATCTGTACAAGGCCCATTGGAGCCGGGAACCCTTTGTCCATTTGTGTGGACGCCGTTACCGTGAGCGGGCAGAGGCTGTGACGGAAATAAAGGTTTATACCAATGCACCCCAAGTGGAGCTTTATGTGGACGGAGTTCTATTTGCAGCCCAGGGTGGCAAACCGGAGCTGCGTTTTCGTGTGCCGCTGTCCGGCCAGCACCGGATTGAAGCCATTGCCGGACAATGCCGGGATGAGATGTGTATTTTGCGGGTGGATGCGCCAAATCCGTCCTATATTTATGGCAGTAAGGGCGGCGTCACTAACTGGTTTGACAAGGAGGATTTCCGTCCGGGATATTTTTCAGTTAAGGATACGATGGCCCAGCTTCAGGCCCATGATAAGGCCGGGGCAATCGTTGGCCGGATGATGGATATGGCTTCGGCCAGCCGCGGGGATGTAGCTCAAAGTGTGAAGGGCAATCCGGATCTGCAGCGGATGATGGGCGCTATGACATTGGAAAGTCTGCTGAAAAAGGCAGGGGAGGCGGTGACGCCGGAGCAGGTCCGGGCGCTCAACCAGGCCTTACAGCAGATCCCAAAACCGGAGGCTTGAGATGGCTTATAAAGTAATACGACAAATTTCAAAACCGGAGGTGGGATATGATTTATAAGGCAATACAGCAGTTTCAACTGCGCACTGTGATGGGAACTGAAAAGAAGGCCAGGGAAACGATGGCGCTGATGAAAGAATCCGGCTATGATGGTATTGAGCTTTGTGGTTTTATGATCCGTCCCATGCCTGTCATCGTCCGGGCATTGACCCGGATGGCCGGGATGCCCATGGGGAAAAGCGGCCGCCTGGACTGGAAAAGGCTTATGCAGGATTCCGGCCTTAAAGTGGTCAGTATCCATGAGGATTTAGGCAGCATATTGCGGGAACCGGATACGATTATTGGCCAAGCCAGGGATTTCCACACGGAATTTGTAGTGATCACCGGAATGCACCAGTTTGATTATTCGGATAAGACGGCAGTGGCGGAGCTGGTGGAAAAACTTAATAAGGCGGGAGCCAAACTGAAAAAAGGCGGCATTTCCCTGCTTTATCACAATCACAACTGCGAATTTCGCCAGATCGCTCCTGGGGTAACAGCGTACGATTATATTTTTCGGGAGACCGATCCGGAATACGTCAACTTTGAATTTGACTCCTATTGGCCCACAGAGGCTGGTGTGGACGCCCTGGCGCTGATGCGGCGGCTGGGGAAACGGATGCGCCTGTATCATATTAATGACCGGGGCAGCCGTGTCACCGGAAAAACCGGCTCGATTTTAAAGTCGGACAGCATGGAGCTTGGCTATGGCAATATGAATCTGACGGCAATGGTGGCTCAGGCGAAGGCAAACGACGTGGCGGCGGTGATTTTGGAGAGTCATAAAAACTGGGTGGAAAAGTCGCCGGTGAAATCATTTCAGCTCAGTGCGGAATTTATGAATATGTATGTGTAGATATGTAATAGTTTCAGTGGCAGGACCGCCTGCCACTTACTGGTGTATGGGATTGCCGGTAATGCTGTGCTAAGGGAGCCGACAGCGATGCCGGCTCCCTATCACAACCCAGCCGCTAACAACGTTGAGTGGCTGGTAACGGAGAGCGTAAATTCAGACAATAAGTCAGCTTCTGGCCACAGACAATTTAAAATATCTATATAACATAACAGTTTAGGTCACCGAATCTGTCAGATATTTTTCGATAGGGTTCGTAGCAAATTCATTTACAGTAGTGTCTTTTTTTAAATCTAATGTCTCGAATAGTTCCGGCCAGCGGATCATAAGAGGCGTATCCGTCCATCCTTGAGTGCACTGGTCATCGTACTGCCATGCGCCGTGCTGGAATAATGGCCCCCAGTGAAATTGAAAAACTTTCCATTGTCCATTCTTATTAATGAGTCGCATACGGTAACGGCCGAGTGCCGGCAGGGCGGGATATGGCGGCCCGGTAATATCGAAGGCTTCGGCCATCATCGTCCAGCCATAATCGTACCAGATCGCTTCCGCCTCATCGCCGGCTGGACTCAGTACAATATAAGGTGTATTGAGTGTATGGTTGCCAGGCTTTTTCGGCTGCATTTTATCCATGCGCACCATCATACGACATTGTTCAAAGAAACCTTCAATGCCTTTTACAGGTGCGATGACATCAAAGAGCAGGTCGTCATTATCCCGA
The DNA here is from genome assembly GCA_902363555.1 of Lachnospiraceae bacterium. Lineage (GTDB taxonomy): Bacteria > Bacillota > Clostridia > Lachnospirales > Lachnospiraceae > Catenibacillus. The sequence continues at coordinate 103,157 of CABJAM010000010.1, forward strand.
TCCAGGCAGGTTTGATAAAAAGGTTCGGGATTACATGTGCGTATGGCGCTGACCCACTGCGCTGCGGCCTGTTCGATGTCGATCATCTCCTGAAGTTCCGGCGTCCGCGTAAAGCATTGATCATTTACATGCCCTGATGATTTCTTTTTCCTGGGGCTAAATGGCATGGATTCCTGACGGTTCCTTTGGATCATCGCCTGCGCCTGGGGCGGTGTTAAAGGGGAAAGTGTGCTTTCGTTGAGCTGGGCTAAGGGCACACTTGTCCATTGATCGATCTGCCAGCAGTCGTCTGTGCGGTTAAGCCGCACATGGATTAAAGAAAGTGTGGTGGTCATGTTTCCGCTTTTGGTTTCTTCCAGAAGGATGCCGCACATTCGGATATTTATGGATGATGCTTCCTGAAGTACATCTGTTGTAAAATCCATGATTTGGGGCATATCCAAAATCCACTGGGCGACCGGGCTTTCAAAAAGGCGGGAATGCGCATAAAGGCTAATGGCATTGGAAATCGCGGGGTATTCCGAGGCTATTTGCGCCAGAAAATGCGTATCGTCGAGGACTTTGGAATTGTCGAGGATTTGTGTATCAGCGTGGCTTTGGAGGCCAACGTGATTTTGCATATCGTCGCGACCGGCAGCCGGGCCGTCATCGAAATGGCTGAAGTTCTCCGGATATAAGGCTTTGTACGCTACGGGAACAAAGCTGAGCATTGTGTACCAGTAAAGTTTTTGAATTTTTAATTGGCCGGCTTCTTCGGTAAATTGAATGTCAAAGCGGTCGAAGAAGCAGGTGAGTTTATCGGAGAAGCAAAAACCCTGAACTCCATAGCTTCCGAAATATCCGCTGGCCTGCCTGGATATGGCGGGAGAATTCAGATGATAAAGAATATGGCTGCCCATGTCAAAAATATGTTCTGTAAGACCCCGGACGATGGCCTCATCTCCTTCATAGGTTAAGTTTTTTGTTGGAAAAATCAGGCATGGTTGAGCTTTTTTGCAAAATTGTTTCCGTACAGTTTCTGCGTTTTTGGCAGTTAAAGCGTGTGTAAGCGATGCGACAAGTTGTTTGGATTGATAGATCAACTGCGAATTCATTCATATTCTCCTTTGATGGAATTTATGACTGATTCAGTGAATTGATTCACTGAAATTATAGCATAATAGTATCGTATTGTCCAGAGCAAATGGAATAATTATAAAAACAGATTGCGTAACCCAGTGGAATTGTGTACAATTAAAAGAACAGTTATCAATTAAGCGGGTGATTATTGATGAAAAAGCAGACGATCGGCAAGCGGAAGCTTCAGGCGATACAGACAAAGAATAAAATTTTTGAAATGGCAAAGCAGCTTTTTGAAGAATATGGGATAAACAACGTGAGCATTAGCGATATTGTGGAGGCGGCCGGTGTTTCAACAGGCACGTTTTACTTGTATTTTGTGTCTAAGGACCAGATTATTTCTGAAATATATTTAGGAGAGGATTCCTTTTATGAGAATCTGATGGATTCTCTGACGTCCAAAACGCCGTATGAGAAGATTATTGAGTATTTTGACAAATCTTCAGCTCACATTGCAGCCAATGGTATTGAAATTGTTAAGCAGCTTTATGTGCCGACCAGTGATAAAATACAGGGCGGAATCCCGGAGAATTTTGGCGCTGTCCAGGGGATTGTACAGGACGGCCAGGATTGCGGCTTATTTTCCGCTGATATAAGTGCCGCCGAAATAACAACGTATTTATTTACGCTGACTTCTGGTATTATTTTTGAGTGGTGCCTGAACAACGGAGACTTTGATCTGAGAGAGCGGACGCGGCAGTTTGTCGGGTACGGTCTTCAGGCGTTCTTAGGCGAGAAACGAGCCTGAGTTTTAGAAATCTGAACCGCATATAATTATGAAATACCTCCGGAACTACCCCGGAGGTATTTTTGCGCGAAGCAACGAGCCACAAAGGCAAGCTTGCTTGCCTTTGTGGCGACTGCCGCGACCCGGCGTTAGCCGGGGTGAGCGAAGATATTTGCAAAAGTTTTTCTGGCATATTGACAAAGGTTGAAAGGAATGATAATATTTAAGTGGATTGATTCAGTGAACTTATTCATAAAAAATTACAGGAGGGTTTACTCGTGAATAAGGTGAACGAAACGAAAACAAAGTTGTGGGGAAAACAGCAGGTATGGATAACTTTTTTTGCAGGTGTAATGTTTTTATTTTGCGGCTGTATTGCGGCCGGAAATACGAACACAGTTTTTCCATATTTTGCCGGAGTTAAGGGCTGGAATATTGCCGGTATGATGTTTATGGTCAGCATCGGCGGCTATGCGTCCGTGGCGGCGAATCTGTTATTTGGCCAATGGCTGATGAAAATCGGCGCGAAGCGTATTACGATTATCGGCCTTATTGGCGGCGGATTTTCTGCGCTGCTGATGGGAACGACTCAGAGCCAGACACTGTTTATGGCAGCGATTGTACTCAACTTTATATTTGCAGGCGCATATCAGGCGGCGGCTATGAATACGCTGCTTACCAACTGGTTCCCAAAAAAGAAAGGAATCGTTTTCGGGTGGGCGACCATGGGCCTTGTTTTGGCCAATGTTTTATGGGTGCCATATATAACCCGTTTGTTTGATGCTTTTGGGTTAACTGCAATTTATGTGGTCATTGCGCTGCTCTTTTTTGCTTTTGCCGTGTTGTGTATTTTATTTGTTAAAAACACTCCGGAGGAAGCCGGTGCTTATCCGGACAATGATCCTGAAAATCCTGCGGAAATGGCAGCGGCGATGGAATTAATGCGTAATTATAAAAGCGATTTTACCATTGGCCGCTTACTGAAAACAAAACAGACATGGCAGTTGACCTTTGGCTGGGGGCTGCCCTGGCTTGGAATGATGGCAATACTCAGTCAATATGTTCCCCGGCTGCTGAGTTTGGGATATTCCATAAATACAGCCTCCTTTGTGATGATGATCTCCGGAATCATCGCATTGCCGGCCAGTTGGTTTTTTGGCTTTCTGGATTCTAAAATTGGCTGTAAAAAGGCTTCCCTGATTCTGGCCGGTGCACTGGTGGTTGCCTGCCTATGCGCGCTGCTCCATGGCACCGGGATGCTGTCGGTGTGGCTCGGCGCTATCTGTCTTGCCATGGGCCAGGGGGCTCTGGCCAACCTTGTGCCTTCCATGATGGGCACCTGGTTCGGACGTCTGGATTTTGCGGCGGCCAACCGCCTGCTGTTTCCTATGGTGAACATTGTGGCGACGTTTGGCATGACACTTGTGGGGATTATTCTGGCGCAGGGAATGTCCTATGATATCATGTATGTGATCTGCGCCGTGTTAACATTCATCGGATTTGTAATTATCGTGACCGTGAAGGATGAAATGATTGGGGCAGAAGGTCAATCCGAGCAAATGTAAAATAAATAAATTGACATCCGCTATCTAAGATGATAGAATAATCCAAATGAATATGTCTGTTCGACAATAAAAGGGCTATATGGTTTTCTGTTTCTGATATAAACAGTGCCATGTAGCCCCTTTTTGTGCGGAGCCGGGTGCGTGTACAGGACAAGGATTTCCAAGGGAAATCCTCGACAAATGATGGAGGTGTTTGGATGGATCAAACGTTTATGAAGGAGAAAAAGGTGTTTCCGCTGGTGCTGGCGATGTCGCTGCCCATGGTTATATCCATGCTGGTGAATTCTTTGTATAATATTGTGGACAGTTATTTTGTGGCTAAGATCAGCGAGGCTTCGATGACGGCGCTTTCTCTTGTGTTTCCGTTGCAAAATCTGGTGAATGCGGTGGGCGTGGGCTTTGGCATCGGGATCAATGCCGTGATCGCTTATTTTCTGGGCGCACAGGATACGAAGTCGGCCAATAAGGCTGTTTCCCAGGGAATTGTTTTAAATGCGGTGCATGGCGTGATTTTGAGTGGCGGTTGTATTGTCGGCGTGCCTTTATTTTTAAGGCTTTTTACATCAGACCCGGAGATCATCCGATATGGCCTGGAATATTCCTATATCGTCTTCGCATTTGCAACGGTGATCACGGTGGAGGTCTCCTTTGAAAAGATATTTCAGGCTGTGGGTAAAATGAAGGTGTCTATGATCGGAATGCTCAGCGGATGTATTGTCAATATTATATTGGACCCTGTGTTGATATTTGGTCTGGGCTTTATTCCGGCCATGGGAATACGGGGCGCGGCTTTGGCGACGGGCATTGGCCAGATGGTGACGCTGGTTTACTATATCGTTATTTTTAGAAAGGGAAATATTCCTGTGGGATTTAAGCTGGAAAAAGGGATGATGAGCGGCAGGCTCTGTCGAAGGCTGTATGGTGTCGGAACGCCGGCGGCGCTGAGTATAGCGCTCCCATCCCTGCTTATAACTGCCCTCAATGGGATATTGTCCGAATTTTCACAGATTTATGTGCTGATCCTTGGAATCTATTATAAGCTGCAGACGTTTATCTATCTCACGGCCAATGGTATTGTTCAGGGGATACGGCCGCTGATCGGGTACAATTACGGCGCTGGGCGCCTGGACCGGGTGCGGAGCATACATCGGGTCGCTCTTGGTCTTGGGGCGATGATCATGCTTGTGGGAACGGTTCTGTGTTTTGTATGCCCTGGCCAATTGATCGGACTGTTTTCTTCAAATGCACAGACGGTGGTGCAGGGGGCGGAGGCGTTGAAGATCATTAGCTGTGGATTTATCGTATCCGCAGTTTCTGTGATGGCTGGCGGTACTTTTGAAGGTATGGGAAAAGGAGCGCCATCATTGGCCATATCACTTATACGCTATATTGTAATTATACCGATCGCCTATGTGTTGAGCAGATTCCTTGGGGCATCCGGTGTATGGCATGCGTTTTGGGTGACGGAGCTGACGGCGGCTGTGATTTCCTGGGTGCTCATGCGTTTCCAAATCGATAAATAGGAGGGCCGAACTGCCGCCAAAGAGTAACATTTCGGCTTGTCCGAACGGTTACGCCAAATAATAACATTGAAAGTCGGGAAGGTTCCATAGTAAAGTTGTAAGATAGAGCTACACAGACAGGAGGTATGAAACATGGAATGGACAGAATGCATCAGTAAAGCGATCAATTATATTGAGGACAATATGACCGAAGACCTTACGATCGAGGGCATAGCAAAGCATGTGGCGGTATCACCGTTTTATTTTCAAAAAGGTTTTGCTATGCTCTGCGGATTTACGGTGGGCGATTACATTAAGAAACGCAGGCTTACGCTGGCCGGCAGCGAGCTTGTTTCTACGGACGCCAAAATTATTGATATTGCCTTGAAATATGGGTACGATTCACCGGATAGCTTTACGAAGGCATTTACACGGTTCCACGGTTTGACACCCACGTCTGTACGTAAAGGAGAAGCGATGATAAAGTCATTTGCTCCACTGAAAATCAAACTTACATTACAAGGAGGCTTTACGATGGATTACAAGATTGTAAAAAAAGAAGCGTTTGCCGTGATCGGTGTATCAAAGGTGTTTTCGTATGATGAAGCTGGCGCTGCCGTGCCGGGCTTTTGGGCCGAGTTTGCTCAGACGGGAAAGAGCGAGCGTATATGCAGTTTATATGGTATTTCTATTGATGAAAACATGGAGGGAAATTCGTTTGAATATATGATTGCGGATAATTATAATCCGGTCAATGATATTGCCGACGATTTCACCACGAAGGTGATCCCCGAACATACCTGGGCTGTTTTTGCATGCAGGGGCGCGGCGGCAGATACATTGCCGGATGTGCACAGAAAGATTTTTTCCGAATGGCTGCCCAACTGCCGGGATTATGAGATCGCGGCAGGGTATAATATCGAAATGTACAGTGACCCGGCGGAATATGCCGGTGGCGTGCAGGATGATGGATATTACTGCGAGATTTGGATTCCTGTGCGGAAGAAATAAAACATAAGACGGGTGTAGTTAGTAGTTATATTTAATGAGTTCGGCTAAAAGAGGGCCTCTTGGAAATATAAAACATTTAGTGAGTGTTTTATGATTTCCGGGGCCCTTTTTTTATTGAGGGTGATGGAGGCTTAACATTATGGTTTTGGTCTGTACTTTATGAAACAGTAATGATAAAATATAGACATGTTTTAGCGTTAATTATTAAATCTTGCGAAGTGGATAGGGGAAAATCTGGTGAGCTGAGTATTGATGGAGGTCTGGAGCCAGCTTGAAGGAGTGTAAAGCGGATGTATAACATATTAATAGTAGAAGATGATTCAAACATAGCCAAATACATTCAAACCTGCCTGACCATGGGCGGCTATGAGAGTATCATATGTGATGACGGAACCGAGGCCATAGAACTGGCCGGGCGGCAGTCCTTTGATCTGATCCTGCTGGATATTATGCTGCCGGGAGCGGACGGCTTTGAGGTGATGGAGCATATACGCACCTATGGAACGCCGGTCATATTTTTGACGGCGATGGAGGATGTTGCGGATAAGGTGAAGGGCTTAAAGCTGGGAGCGGAGGATTATATTGTAAAGCCATTTGAGGTTCTGGAGTTTCTGGCCAGGTTGGAGGTTGCCCTGCGCCGGAACCACAGGGCGGACGACAACGTGCGGCGTTATGGCGCCATCCTTGTGGATGAGGAAAAGCATCAGGTGCTTAAGGATGGTGTGCCAGTGCCATTAACACCCAAGGAATTTGAGGTGTTTTTGTATTTTCTTGGACATCCGGATATGGTCATTTCCAGAAGCCGGTTGTTATCCCACATTTGGGGATACGATTTTGAGGGGGAAACCCGGACTGTGGATACCCATGTTCAGCAGGTGCGGAAAAAGCTGGAGCTGGGCGGGCGGCTTTTGACGGTGCCCAAGTTCGGCTACAAGCTGCTGGGGGAGGATACACAGGCATGAAGCTATGGCAAAAGGTATTTTTCCTGACTTTGCCGCTGATGATTTTTGCGGTCAATATTATCCCGGGTATACTTTTGGCCGGAAATCATACGGCTACACTGGCGGCTAAACGGGATTCTGTGAAGCGGACCAGTGAGCTTGCGGAAAATATGGCAAGGCGCAGCCTTGAAAATCTTCTGACTGAGACCGGGCAATATCTGCTCACAGAGTCTCAGGTCCGTGATCGTCTGGCGGATATATCCGTGTCGCTTTCAGACGATACCTATGAGGTGTCCATATCGGCAGATATGTTGGCAACTCTTGAAGATAGCCGACTGTATTCGACGATTCGTCTAATAGAGGGGCCTGACAGGAAATTTATTTACGTGGAAAAACCGCTTCTGCTTGGTGGATTTATGTACCGTCTTATGGTGATGGATGATGTTTCGGAAGATTTTGCGCGTTTTGACCGGGATATCCAGAGTGTTCAATGGCTGGGCTGTGGCGCTTCCATCGCTATTGCCCTTATTTTGCTGGTGGCGCTGTGGCGGATGCTGCGGCCGGTGAGCGTATTAAATGCGGCGACCGGACGGATCGCCGGCGGGGATTACCATGAGCGCGTGCCTGTGAAAGGGAATAATGAGCTGGCACAGCTTTCAGACAGCTTTAATAAAATGGCGGCCTGTGTTGAGGAAAATATAAATCAGACACAGCAGGTTGCCAGCCAGAGGAAATTATTTATTTCCAATATGACGCATGAGTTGAAAACGCCGCTCACCTCGATTTTAGGATTTGCTGATATTTTAAAAATAAAAAGTCAGGTGACGGATGATGAGCGCCGCGAGTATGCGTCGATTATAAGCGATGAAGCGAACCGGCTCCGGCTGCTTTCCTCCCGGCTCATGGAGCTGGTGGCATTGGGAGAGGTGGAGCTGGCTTTAAAAACTGAGTATGTGTGCGCCGTCGTCCGGGAAGCCGTCCGGCATTTGCAGCCGTTGCTGGATAAATATGAGGTCAGTGTTGTATGTGATCTGCATGACTGTATGGCCCCCATAGACCGGGAGCTGTTTTTATCTCTCGTTAATAATCTGATGGATAATGCATGTAAAGTTTCCATTGGGAAACAAGTGGATCTGCGGCTGTGGGCGGAGGAAGGCAAGGTTTATTTTAGCGTCCGGGATTATGGACCGGGTATTGCTCCGGAGCAGCTTCCTTTTGTGACAGACGCTTTTTATATGACTGATAAGGCCCGGAACCGAAAAAATGGCGGGGCAGGTATTGGTCTTTCTCTGTGTAAAGCGATTGCCGAGGCTCACCATGGAACCCTTTCCATTTCCAGTACTGTGGGTGAGGGCACTGTGGCGCTTGTGGTATTTTCGGCAGCAAAGGATGGTGAGAAAAGCCTGTGAAGAAGAAAATAATTGTAAAGATTTTGGCTGTACTGCTTTTTCTTGGGATCATCTGTGCAGGTATTGTTATCGCTCCGCTGCTTCATAGGATATTGTTTCGGCCGGAGCAGGTCGTCTGGGAACAGGAGGCGCAGGATACACAGCTTGTGCTGGAACAGACCGCGTTTGAAAGCCGTCTGCTGTATCCATTTTCTGCAATGGAAGTTGGGCTGCATTCCGGGGCTGGGGATGCAGATCTGTTCGATGAGACAGATTCCGTAAATTCGGCCAAAGCCGCGCCGGCTGCCCTGACGGATGAAGAAATGGAGATTTTTTTGGCAGATATCGCAGTGTATGCGGATGCCTATGAGCGCCTGTTTGAGCTGGCCGGCAGGACCTATGATGCATCGGTATGGAGCGGGCTGGAAGGCCAGGATGAATTTCAGACGTTGACATTGCTGTCTGTGCAGGCCGACGGCGATGTTCAGGATGGCAGCGATGTGCAAAGCGGCTACGATACGCAGAGCGGCCTGGGAGTTCGGCTGCAGATCGCGCTTCGGAATTATGTACCGGTATTTTGCCTGAGTGAGCCGGCGGCCGGGTTCGATGCGTCTGAGACGGCGGATGGCATGGATTTTCTTCGGGCAGCGCTGTCCGACGCGCCGCAGTATGAACAGCTTCGTGCCTATGTTGAAAAAATTGATGCTATTTATGAAAGCTTTCCGGAGTTTAGAAATAGGATACTTCAGATATATCAAAAGGGTGGAGATCGAATTTCAGAAAATGAGATGATGGGAAATGAAAAAATGTCTTTGTGGGATTACTGTCAGAACACAAAGTGGCAGGTGTTTTCTGCGGGTAACCTGCCCTGTATCGTTTCCATAACAAAGGATTTTTCATTGATCATTTTTTACGATCCTGTTCAGGAACAGTTTTGTGGCTTTAATATAGCGCCGAATACAGGACTGTTTTTATAGGATTCCTGCACATCCGTGCAATTTCGTCGATACCGCAGCAGAGGGCGGCCGTTATGGCCATCTTCTGCTGCGGTAATTTTTTGCATTTTTTTTGCATTTTTCGGGAGATTCTCTGTGGTTAGTGCGTGTACAATAACAGAAATCGCACGTTAAGTGCTTAAAATTAAAATAAGCGGAGGAATTTAAGGATGAAAAAAGGAATCTTTAGGATCGTATTAGTAAGTTTTTCAATTTTATTGCTGGCTGGCTGTGGGCAAAAGGCTGCAAATAGCAGCAATGCCGGGAATAGCGGGAGCAAAAGTGAAAATGATACAGTCGGTGGCAGCGCCGGTGACGTATCCGGCAGGCCTGGGGCGGGAGCATCGGATGCGCCGGGCGGCGGCAATGGTGGCAGCGGCGATGCCGCGGACAATCCTGAGATTTCGTCTGAGGAGCCGAAGTATGCCAATCCGGATAATCTGAAAACCATTTCCGAACCGGTGGAATTTAACGGAGTCGCCTATACCATCAACAGCGTGGAATTTTCCAAAAGCCTTGACGGACGGGATATTTCCATAATGAATTATTATGACGAGGAGCATGACGGGGATGGTACACTGCTTGGGAATGAAACGTATATCATTTTAAATATAACGATACAGAATAATTCCGACGGCGCCGTGGAGGAGCTGGTCAACTGGCCCATTGTCAGCATTGATAAAAATGATTACGAGATCCGGCAGACGCAAGCGGCGGAGGGGCGTTACGTATGGCCATGGCAGGAGGGGCATACCTTAAGCAACGGCCATCATTTTATTCTTAATCCTGGAGCTTCGGCTAACTTTGAGGAAATTTATATCATTTATGACAATGAGCTGGGGGATTCGCTTTATTTCAGTCTGGGCGATGTCGGATCGGACTCGGATAGTGCACGTAATAAATTTATTTCCCTTGGAAATCCTTCGGGTGGTGATGCCAAATGAAAAAGCTGCTTAAAATAGAGTTTCGCAGAGCCTTCTGTCATCCGTTGATGGCCGCGGCGCTGGTCGCAGGCGTTTTGATCGCTGTTTCTCATGTGATTTTTCACGTATATCCGTTGCAGCAGTATATCTTTACAGAGGTTTATCCGCTGACGGTATTTCAGCAGTGGATGGGGGGAGAAAATACGTCGGTCCAGCCGACCCTGTATTTTCTGCTTGCGCCGCTTTTGTCGGCCATCCCCTATTTGTCCACATTACATGAGGACCGTCACAGCGGGTATATAAAAAATATATTTACCCGGTCTGCCGCCATGGGCTATTACGGAGCAAAATATGTGGTAACCTTTCTTGTATCCGGGCTGGTGGCGGTCGTTCCTCTGGCGGTGAATTTACTTTTGTCGGCATTGATTTTACCTGCGGCAGTGCCACAGGCATTTACAGGACTTTATCCCATAAATAATCTCAGCCTGATGGGGGATTTGTTTTATACCAATCCATGGCTTTATATCGGCCTTTATCTGATATTGGATTTTGTGTTTTTTGGACTGCTGGCGACGGTGGGGCTTCTGACCGCGTTTTTGACAGAGCATGTTTTTGTGGTCGTCCTCAGCCCGTTTATGGTATATCTGCTTACCTTTGCCATAACTCAGTTGACGGGCCGGCATGAATACTGCTCTTATGCGTTTTTGCGCCCTAGCCAGCCGGTGGTCAGTCAGTGGGCGATCGTGGCGGGCGAAATCGCCGTGCTTATACTGTTAGGAGGGGGTTATTTTGTTGTGGCAAAGAAAAGCGAGAGCTGTTAGAAGTATGCCGGTCATCGGTGAGTTTTTTAGTACAGTCCGCTGCCATCCTCTGTTGAGTATTCTTACACCCGTGCTGCTGGCTGTAGCCGTAGTTGTGCGGACTCGCCAGTTATTTGACTTTTACAGTACAAGTCATCAGGTTCTTGCCTGTGCTGCTGATGCATTTGTGGCGGTGGATGCCGGATTAGGCACAGATATGGGGCTTAAAGGCATTGTCCTGCTTCCCCTATTTCTATGTATGCTCATGGTTTTTTCAAAAAATGACAGCAGGGAGCAGTATGTGCTCCGGCGGCGCTCCCGCAGCACTATGTGGCGCATTCTTTTTACCAAAATGATTGCCCTGTCTCTTGTTTTGTCGGCCTTTCTGACGGCGATTACCGCGTTGACGGGGATACGGATGACGGATAAACTAATGAACTGGAACGAAAAGGGAAGCATTTTCTGGGCGTTGTGCAGAGAAAGCCTGGATTACGAATTGACATTTGCAAAAGTTGCCTTTGTATTCTTTTTTGTGATTTTTATGACGCTGGTATTTACCGGAGCTGTATTTCTTTTGATGCAGTGGTTATTTTCAAATATGTTCGTGGGCTGGATGCTCTGTATGGGGCTTGTCTTTTCGGAAACTTTTATCGGAGGAACGGTCTGCGTATTTTACGGTAGAGTAACTATCGGCTATTTCTTATGGATTGAGAGTTTTCCTTTGGTAACACTTGTAATCGGCAGTCTGGCAGTGGTGCTTTTATTTACGGGCGCAGGCTATTACTTTGGGAGGAGGAAGGAGTTTTATGGGAAATAAACAGTTTGGGCGGCTGCTCAAATATGATTTGACGGTGAGTCTCCTTCAGAACAGGGGCCGGATATTAGGCGGTGTTGTGGTACAGTTTTTTATCTGTGGTATCGTCCTTGTCAATTCGGTCAATAAGCGGGATTTCTTCGACGCCTTTACGGCCTTAATGTGGGGGTCAAATGAATATATTCCGGAATCCGGAGGTGAGTTTATGCTTCCGGTGGCCTGGCTGGTTATTATGCTTTACGCGCTGTTTATTGTGGCTGCACTTCCGAATCAGAGCCTGAACGGCTCCGGGAAAATTGCTTTTATAAAGAGCGTTGAACGGAAATGGTGGTGGGCGTCGAAGTGCATCTGCATTACCATAATAATATGCGCCAGCTTTTTACTGCTGTATGGGATGCTGTTTTTTCAAGTGCTGGTTTCTGGCGGATTTGCCGCGGTTGGCGCAGGTTTCGGCGGGGGTTCGGGAGCCGTGGCCTGGGGATTTGTCCTGCCGGTACTTGTCTGCATTTCCCTCGCCATTGCAGAAAATACGATAGCGTTGTTTTTAAATCCGGCGGCAGGATATATATCTGCCATTGTGCTTCTGGTAGTATCGGCATATTTTAAGCGGGGATGGCTGTTGGGAAATTATGGAATGCTGGCACGTATCCAGCCGTATTCGGAAAATGGCCTGCCGCCGGAAGCTGGGCTTATATGGACCGCAGTTGTGATTGCCCTGTCGATCGCCGCAGGCGCATGGAAATTGCGGCGCAGCGATTTAATGTGAACTCGGCAATCCAACACGAGCGCAGCAATCGAACATGAGCGCAGCGTTACAACATGCGAGCAGCAAATCAACATGGCCCCGCGGCTTACAGCGATTTATTAAGAGAGTTTGAGGTGAAAGATATGTACATAGAAATTAAAAATCTGACAAAAACCATACGAGGTGTGACCGTACTGGATCATATCACCATGACCCTTGAGGGCGGCCATATTTATGGCCTGCGGGGAAAAAACGGTTCTGGAAAGACGATGTTTATGCGGGCGCTCTGCGGCCTGATCCTGCCAACTGAGGGAAGCATATGCATGGATGGAAAGCTTTTGGGCCGGGATATGTCCTTTCCGGAAAGCGTGGGCGCACTGATTGAAAATCCGGCGTTTCTCGGCGGATATACCGGTTTTGATAATCTAAAGCTGCTGGCATCCATAAAAAATGAGATTTCCGATACGGATATCCGGGCGGCCATGACTGCCGTGGGGCTGGAGCCGGAGGATCGTCGAAAATACCGGAAATATTCACTTGGGATGAAGCAGCGCCTTGGGATCGCATGTGCGGTTATGGAAAAGCCGTCGCTTCTCCTTCTGGACGAGCCGATCAATGCTCTGGATGAACAGGGCGTAAAGCTGATCAAGAAATTGATTCTTAAAATGAAGGCTGCCGGAGCGATCATTATCGTGGCCTGCCATGACAGCGGCGAGCTGGAATACTTATCCGATGAAATTTTCTTGGTTGCTGAGGGGAAGATAAAAAAAGAAGAGCGGGGGGATATGGGTTGAAAAAGTATATATTTATTGGCCTGGCGGCAATGGTAGCGATGACCGGCTTTTTCGTCCGTTTTGTTTCGCTGAACCGGCAGTATCCAAGCCCCCGGGTAAATGTAGCGGCCATGGGCCAGCCGCTGCCGGCCGGGGGCTATAAGGTGACGCTAAACCGTCTGGCGCTTGAGGACGGCAGCGCTGTGCAGGAGCTTCTGCCCGGTTACGTGGCCGCGTATACAGAGGATAATAAAATTTATCCGGCGGAAAAAGAGAAGCTTCTCATGGCGGAGCTGACCGTTGAAAAAACATCCGCTTCGGCGCAGGCGCTGGATCTGACGACACTGGCCTTTGAAGCCGGGGCATGGAGCTCACATTTTGATGCAGAACTTTTTATGTCTCAAAATCCAAAGCTTCAGGGGCTTTTGCTGGATATGGAGGTGGGCGAGCCGGTGGTTTTGAAATTACCGGTAGTGCTCCTGGAGGATGCATTTACACGGCCGCAGTGGAAGGACATCGGGCAAATGGATTTTTCCGTTGTATGGAGCGCTTATCCTGAGAAATACTTGTTTACCCGATGACGTTTTGCCAGACACCTATTTAAAGCAATGCGATATCTCCCGATAACAGATCCGCAGTTTCCGGAAATCGTGAAATGATTGTACAAACATCCCGGTAAATCTGGCGAAATGCCTGATCCAGGGCGTCAGGCAGTCCGGCCCGGCTGGGAGCTTTCAGAGCTTCCACCACCTGCTCGGTGGCCTGCTTTAATACGTGCGGGTCCGGATAATAGGATTCATCGATGGACAGCAGATAATATCCCCATAAAAGCGTATCATCCAGTTGTCTGTAAATATTTTGCAGTGAATGGCAGGGGGCCATGTGTACGGCGCAATGCATCAGTAGCTGCACCGACAATGGGCTGATACGGTCATTGGATGCGGAATAAAGCCGGGCTTCCATATCCGGCGTCCAATCGACAGAAGCCGGGGAAAATGCCGGCGCACAGCCGCGTGTGGTCAGCGCCATGATTTCCAGCGCTTCGATAAAACGTTTCAGCCGCTGCCGTATGGTCGGGTTTTGGAAATCAATGCTGCCCTTGAAGCTTTCGCTGCTGCTCATGGAGATGACGGTTCCTTTTTTATCAATGGTCTGTGCGACGCCAAGGGAGTTGAGCAGGGCCAGGGCGCGGCTGGCGGTGTCCTTCATCACACCGTATTCCTCCATCAGCTTTGGAATCGATGGAAGATATTGCTGTTCATCAAATTCCCGGCCGGCGATGCGGCGCAAAATGGTCATGGCAAGCCGGGAGTACAGCTCGGAGCCATCCTTGATCCGAAACCAGCGGATGTCCTTATCCGTGGGTGTCAAGGCGTCCGCCTGGCGGCTCAGCTCTGAAAGATATGTATCGACCTTCCCGGCGACGTCACGGTATAAATGGCAAAGACTGCTGTAAAAATCATCAAACTGCCGGCCCTCAATCTGTTCGATGGCATTGGCCATAAAGGTTTTCAAACGCAGGGCGGTCAGTGACATGGGGTTTGTTGTATTTGGGGCGGCAAAATAGGGAACATGGAGATAATTTTCCGCATCTACTTCCAAATCCATCATCAGCTCATTATTTAAAGGGCGCAGCAGTTGGGTAAAAAAGGCATTGGCCTGCTCAAAAAGTTCCGGCGCCGGCATCGTATCGGTGATACTGGCCTCGATCTGTTTAAAGAGATAAAGCTTTTCGCGGTTATACCGTTTGGCCGCTTCGGTATAGAGGGCAGGAAGCAGCAGCCCAAGCCCATGAAATGCGTCCGCTATGGCGTTTTGGCTTTGGGCAAGCGCATTGATACGCATCTGGGGAGTTACATCGCAGATCACGATGGCCGGCTGGCCCAGGGCGGTCCGTATATAGCCGTTATTATCCAGCATTTTCATAACCCTGCGTATCGTGGTGATGCCCACGTTGTATTGGCGGCAAAGCTTCTGTTGGGAGGGCAGCGCCTGTCCCTGGAGGAAAACGCCGCTTTCGATGTCAGAAATCAGGGAATGATAGACATATTCATATAATTTTCGTTCCTGGCGCATGGCGTCCACTCCTTCGTTGCAATCTGTTTTTACGATTCACAGGCTTGTCTTAGCCGATGAACAGTAACTATTTTTATTATATCAACGATTTCATATTTCTTCAACTTGCAATCTTTCTGCAATTAAGTTAGAATAGGCTTATAGCCAAAATAGGAAAGAATGAAGAAAGCGCTACGCTGTTCATGGAAGGAATGAAGATAATGACTTTAGAGGAATGTTATACCCGTATGGGAGCGGATTACGCGGATGTACTCCAGCGTTTGGGAAATGAGGAGCGTATCCAACGTTTTTTACGGATGTTTATAGAGGAGGAGAGCTTTGACAGGCTTTGCACAGCACTGAAGGAGCAAAATGCGGAGGCAGCGTTTCGCGCGGCCCACTCGCTAAAAGGTATTTGTATGAATATGGGCTTTACAGTACTTCGCGCTTCATCGGATGCGCTGACGCAGGAGCTTCGTACAGGAAGTGTCACCGAAAAAGCAAAGCTGCTTGGAACGCAGGTTGCGCAGGATTATCATTTGGCGGTGCAAACGGTCCGTGAATATCTTTATGGGAGGTAAGGTCGATGGAAAATGCGTACGAGGGCTTTGGCCGGACCGGTTATGAATATGATACGTTGATGAATCTGCTCCAGGTCAGTGTCAGCAAGCATTTGCTGGATGAAAATTTCACGCTGATATGGGCCAATGATTTTTATTATAATCTGATTGGGTATTCCAGAGAAGAATATGAGAGGCTCTACCACAATAAGCCGACACTGTACTATATGAATGACGCCCTTGGAATCCATGACGAGGTGCTGTGGAAGCAGCTTGAGGAAGCGGTGGTCCGTGCCATAAATGCCGGAGAAAAAGGCTTTTCAATGGTCGGTCAGATGCGTCAGAAAAATAACAGTGAGTACATATGGGTGCGGATGACGGCCAGATTTACAGATGAATATATTGACGGACACCAGGTTTCGTACACGGCCATGACCGATATCAGCGATGTGATGCGTATGCAGCTTGAGCAGACGGTGACCTATGACAACCTTCCAGGATTTGTTGCTAAATTTAAAGTATCCCAGTCTCTGGATTTTACACTGTTGGATGCCAATGACCGTTTTTATGAATTTTTCGGAGAGGAAAGTTTGAAAAATATGGACTATCCTCTGTTCCGCCACAATGTGGAGCGCAATTGGGATATATTTGAAGCGCACCGGAGCGCCCTGATCCATGGCGATCCGGTTCATTTTACTGTGCAAATGAGTGACCGCCATGGCAATGACGCCTGGCTCCAGCTCAATGCCTCCTGTGTCAGTCATCAGGACGGTGACCCGGTATATCTTGTTATTTATATTGATGTGACCAATGAAACCGAGCTGCGCCATATGCAGAAGAAGCTGGAGGAGCAGGCCGGACAACTGCGCCAGGCATTAACGGAGGCCCGGCAGGCCAACCGGGCGAAATCGGATTTTCTGTCGCGCATGAGCCATGATATACGCACGCCCCTCAATGCCGTGCTGGGGATGAAGGATATCGCGGTCGCTCATTTGGATGATCCGGATAAGGTGCGGGATTGCCTGAAAAAGATCGGCCTGTCGGGGCAGCACCTGCTGAGTCTGATCAATGATGTTCTTGATATGTCCAAGATCGAGAGCGGGGAAATGGCACTGAGGGAGGATACGGTCTGCCTGCCGGAGGTCCTTGAAAATATCGTAACCATTATGCAGCCCCAGTTTAAAGAAAAGAACCAGTGGTTTTCCATACGTCTTCAGTGCGTCATCCACGAACAGCTCATGGGCGATGCCCTGCGGCTGCGCCAGGTATTTTTAAATATATTGTCCAATGCCTGCAAATTTACGCCAAAGGATGGCAGGATCACTATGGATGTGCGGGAACTGTCCTCCGATGAGGGGATTGCCTGGTTTACTTTTATTATTTCCGATTCGGGTATCGGTATGAAGCCGGAATTTATGGAGCATCTGTTTACAGCTTTCAGCCGGGAGCAGGACAGCCGTGTAGATAAGATCGAGGGCACCGGTCTGGGGATGGCCATTACAAAAAAGATTGTGGATATGCTGGGCGGCACGATCGATGTGGAGAGCGTGCAGGGAAAGGGAACGACGTTTAAGGTTACCCTGCCGATGAAGATCGGGGAGCAGGAGGAAATGGACGAAACATTTCCGGATTTGAAAATCATTGTGGCGGATGACGATGCGATCATGTGTGAGTATACGCTGGAAATGCTAGAGCGTATCGGCATTTATGCCGAGTGTGTCAGCGATGGGATGCAGGCTGTGGCAGAGATCGCCCGGGCAAAGCAGGACGGATGTATGTACGATGCCGTCTTTTTGGATTGGAAAATGCCCGGGCTTAATGGCCTTGAGACGACCCGGCGTATACGGGAAATCTGCGGCAGCGAGCTGCCTATTTTGATCATATCCGCGTATGACCAAAGTGAGATCGAGCAGGAGGCCAGGGCGGCCGGCATAAATGGATTTCTCCAGAAGCCCATTTTTGTATCCACCCTCATACGGGGGCTGAAGCAGTACGTGCTTGGGCAACTGCCGGTATCGGATACGGCTCAGGCCGGCGCCGCCGTCCAATTTAAAGGCCGCCATATCCTTCTTGCGGAGGATAATCTGTTTAACCAGGAGGTAGCTGTGGAGCTTCTTGAAGATATGGGAGCAATCGTGGATATTGCAGATAACGGCCAGAAGGCCGTGGAGGTATTTGATCAGTCGGCCAATGGCTACTATGCTCTGATCCTGATGGATATACAGATGCCGGTGATGAATGGTTATACGGCAACGCAGATGATCCGGGGGCTTTCACGGGAGGATGCAAAGCATGTACCGATCGTCGCCATGACAGCCGATGCTTTTGCTGAGGACATCCGCGCCGCGATGGAGGCCGGAATGAACGGACATCTGGCGAAGCCTTTGGATAAAGGAACATTGAAACGGGAAATCAGTAAGTGGCTTGGAACGGAGCGTAAAATTGGCCAATGAAGCCGGTCGCCGCAGGCGGCTCAAATAGGTCTGCGGTACTGTTTTAGAGCCCGCCCCTGAATCGTAGCCAGTAAGGATAAGTAAAATAAAAAATAAAGATGTCTCTTGCATCGGGATTATTTTTTGTGTATAATGGAAATGCGCTGGAGCAGGAGATGCTCAGGTGCGAGAACAGGACACTAATTTTATTTTGTTATTTGGAGGATTATTGTGAAGGACAACGCTGATAGCGACGCCGGGCCGTATCACAGTCAGAATAAGCGAAAGCATATAAAAAAATCACAAGGCATAGTCACGCCCTTAAACAGGGTGTTTGACTATGCCTTTTTTTGCAATTTGTCGCAAGCTGTGGGGGCGAAGCAACGAGCCATAAAAGGGAGCTTGCTCACCTTTGCGGCGACTGCCGCGACCCGGCGTCAGCCGGGGTGCGCGAAGCAACCAGCCACAAAGGGGAGCTTGCTCACCTTTATCGCGACTGCCGCGACCCGGCGTCAGCCGGGATGCCCGAAGCTGGTGGATGGTTTTGGCGGAAAGGAGGCCGTGATGTAGGGTAGGGATAATATAAGACATATATGGCATATACATAGTATCTATTTTAAAGAAAGGAATTTTTTATGCAAAGCGACAGTTTAACTTTAATTATTATCGTCATATGTATTTTAATGTCCGCCTACTTTTCGGCGACAGAGACCGCATTTTCATCACTAAACCGAATCCGTATTAAAAATATGGCGGAGAAGGGGAACAAGAAAGCCGCCCTTGTCCTGCGTTTATCGGATAATTACGATGGTCTGTTATCGACCATACTGATCGGAAACAATATTGTAAATATCGCCTCAGCATCCCTGGCGACGCTGCTGTTTGTAAGGATGATGGGGGAGGAGGCCGGAGCCAGTGTGTCGACGGCGGTGACTACGGTGGTCGTGCTTATTTTCGGCGAGGTATCCCCGAAAAGTATTGCCAAGGAGTCGCCGGAGCGGTTCGCCATGTTTTCCGCGCCGGTCCTGAACTGTTTTATGATCGTGCTGACACCGCTGAACTTTCTGTTTAAGCAGTGGAAAAAGCTGCTCTCGAAAATATTTAAGGCCGAGGAGGACCGGACGATCACAGAGGAGGAGCTTCTGACCATTGTGGAGGAGGCTGAGCAGGAGGGCGGCATTGACGCTCAGGAAAGCACGCTGATCCGCAGTGCTATCGAATTTTCGGAGCTGGAAGCCATGGACGTTTTGACACCCAGGATCGACGTGACCGGTGTGCCGGTGGAAGCCACGAAGGAGGATATCGCCTCGGTATTTGCCCGCACGGGTTATTCCAGGCTGCCGGTTTATGAGGAGAGCATGGATAATATTATTGGCATCATCTATCAAAAGGATTTTCATAATTATGTATTCCATACGGATAAAGATATTGCGGTGATCATGCGGCCGCCGATATTTATTGCCAAAACAAAAAAGATCGGGGAGCTGCTAAAGGAGCTCCAGAAAAGGAAATCTCATATTGCAGTAGTATTGGATGAGTTTGGCGGCACGATCGGTATCGTGACTATGGAGGATATTCTGGAGGAGATCGTGGGCGAAATCTGGGATGAGCACGATAAGGTCGTTTATGAGATTGAGAAGCTTTCGGATAGTGAATATATGGTGCTGGGCAGCGCCAATGCTGAAAAGCTGCTGGAGCTTTTACATATGGAGGAAGAGCTGGAGGTGCTCACGGTCAGCGGCTGGGTTATGGATCGGCTGGGCCGGATTCCGGCGGCGGGTGACAGCTTTGATTACAAAAAGCTTCATGTAACTGTGCTTAGTATGGCCGGAAAGCGGGTGGATAAGGTACAGGTGATTTTAAAGGAGGATGATCGATAATGACCAAATTTGAGAAATGTGATAAGGGGGGTGATTGACGTGACCAGCAGACAAATCGAGAGTTTCCTTCTTGCCGGAAAATATCTAAGCTTTACCAAAGCCGCGGAGGCTGCCTATATGACAAGGCAGGCAATCAGCCAGCAGATCGCATTGTTAGAAGAAGAACTTGGTACATCGTTATTTGTACGATTTCAGAATAAACTTGAACTGAGTACACTTGGGCAGTATTATTATGAGTCCCTGTGTAAGCTGGTGAAAGAATGGGATGACATAAAAGAGCATGCAAGAGAACTTTCCCTGGAGCAGGGGCAGGAGATACGTATTGGTTGTATTTATGCTATGAATGTGACAGAAAGCTTTTTTAAATTGGCACAGTATGACGGAAAACAGTATGTATATTGGGAAAGAAATGAACCTTTTGATCTGGTTGATAAGCTTTTGAATGGGGAGTTTGATTTGGTGCTGACCTTCTGGGACAGCTATATGGAAAGCCCGAGAAAGGCGGAATTGTGCTATCAGGAGCTGGTACAGGCAGAGACTCTTTTGGTGTATCGAAGACCAGAAACAAAAGAAGAAAGTGATGAAGATATGTCCTATTTTAATACACATGAGGGTATTATTTCACGGGATCAGTTGAATGAGGGTAAAAATCTGGAAAAATTCAGGAAGCTTCTTATAGAATTTGGAATTAAAAATCCCCGAATAAAGCTGGTGCCGGATAGAGAGTGTGTAGAGACTATGGTTGAGGCTGGCATGGGATATACCATTGGAACGACCATAGAGCGGTTTCCATTTTATCCAAACATGTGTGCGGTACATACAGGCTTTAATCAGAAAATTGTTTTACTGCAAAACAAAGACGAGAAACGAAAAGATATTAGACAGTTATTTGAACGAAGCATTCAAGCATTTTAATAATATAATACGATTTCAAAAACCGATTGGGAACATCTTATTTCGATAAGGGATGGTTCCAATCGGTTTTTTGTCAAGTTTTTACTTGACAGGGTGTAAAAAAGAGTTGCTTGTTAAAGCTTAATTTTGCCTGCTATACTATGTTATAGGAATGTACATCCCATATACAAAAAGAGGAGGAAAGTATTTATGACAAGTGTAGCAATTTCTGGTATTGCCATTATTGTTGGTATTGTGGTGTTTATTATTTTGGCATATAAGGGGTTATCGCCAATTCTGGCAGCGTTGGCTGCAGCACTGATTGTAGGGTGCACCTGCGAAGGCGGTCCACTTGCAGCCATCTTCGACACGCTGATGAAACAGGCAACAACTTTTTTAAGTTCAGTACTTCTATTAATTATAGTTGGAGGCTTCCTTTCAGCAGTGTTGGAAATGACAGGAGTAACCGATTCTCTGGCCAATGGTGTAATTAAATTATTGGGAGAAAAATCCATCCCCATTGTTATCTTTGTAATGACAGGACTTCTTTGTTTCTTAGGTGTAGGCTCTTATCAGTTTATTGTGGCTCCATTAGCTCTTGGATTGCTGAAAAAATCCAATCTTCCAAGAAATATAGGCCTGATCGCCATGATGGTGGCATACAATGCGGTAACCTACTGTCTGCCGGGAACAGCAGTCACTCCGAACCTTATGCCCACAACAATACTTGGAACAACGATTTATGCAGGCGCAGGATTTGGTATTTTGGCCTTTGGTATGGCAGCAATTTTAGGCCTTGCTTATGTATATTATCTGGTGGCATCTGCAAAGAAAAATCAGCTCGTGTTCGAATTACAATCTGCGCAAGCTGGAATGGGTGGTTTTGGAGGAGCGCAGGGGCAGCAGCAGGAAAAAAATGTTCCACCCTTCTGGAATGCCATTGTTACTATGTTGCTGCTCTTTGGATTATGCTTCATTCTGTCAAACGTAAAGTCATTGGATGCAACGCAGGCCGTAGTTCTGGCACAGTTGATTGCAGCAGTATGGGCTTTGATTTCAAACTTTAAGAGAACCATTCCCGGAAACAGACTGAGAGCTATTTCACAAGGTACAATAGCGGTAATTCCAGTGGCTGTAATGCTTGGTATTATCTCAGGATTTGGCGCTGTCGTACAGAGCACTACTGCTTTTCAGGCACTGTTAGGTACAATTCTCAACATGAATATGAATCCATATCTTTTAACCTTCCTTGGCGTAGCTATTTTATCAGGATGCATGGCAAATGGAACCGGTGCAATTGTTATGGTTTTGAATGTATTGGCTCCGACACTGACTGCAAGCGGTGCAGATTTGGGCGTCGTTCACAGAATAGCAACAGTAACAGCATCTACGCTGGATTCATTGCCGCATTGCACGAATGTCTGCGTATCCCTGCAGGTATTTGGAGTGACACATAAACAGGAATACAAGAAGGTATTTATTTCAACGGTAATTATTCCACTAATATATGCCGCATTAACTACAATCGTTTGTATGATTTTTGCTTAAATATAAAAAAATTCCGAGACAGTCAAAACGATGGAATGGCTGTTTTTGATAAATGAAAGGATTATGCATATGGAAAAAAAAGAATTTAATTCTGAAAACATAGTCAATGTTATTGAAGACTGGACACTGCAAAAGGTGTCAGAAAGTGTAAAGCAACAGGAAACGTTACTGGAAGATAAACTGATGCCGGAATTAAAAAAAGAGATGGCTGTACAGGAAATGCAGGAGCGCGAGCTTGTTCGAATGCAGGGGGAGCATGATATTCGAAATCTGGCTGCAAAATTTGTCCTGTCTATTAAAGGCGGATTGTTTGAGGAAGCATATCAATGCTTTGCATTGGAGTCTGAGGATGTCTACGCAAATGTGGAAAAATACGGAATCTATGAGGGAAAGGAAAAACTTCACGAGTATTTTGTAGATTATTATAAAAGAATTGGTGGCAGAGAGGGATGCTTTATTATGCATGAACTAACCAATCCAATTGTAGAATTGGCTAAAGACGGTAATACAGCAAAAGCCATGTTTACTGTGGAAGGAATTTTTGCTGTCGATACTGACAACTGGATGGCAGAACATGAGGAGGCACGTTCCATGTGGCAGTTTGGACCCTGGTATATGGAATTCAAAAAAGAAAAGGGTGAATGGAAAATCTGGCATCTTGTGATGTTTGATGAGGTAGAGACGACTTATGAGGTAAGCTGGAGTGAACTGGCTTCTCACAATGAGATATTGGATAGAAGCGCACCAAAACCCAGCAGACCGGTTAAAGAAAAACATTATTTCCATACGGGTCGTGTGCCATATCTACATCAGGAGCCGCCGGTTCCCTATAGAACATATAAGGGGCAGAGTATGTCCTGCGCAGCAGAAAATTATTAGGAGGTGCTTCTATGTTAGATAAAGTACAGGAAATTAAAAATACAAATGAACAGATTATAGAAAAGACGGAGCAGTTGCGTGAGGAAAATAAACAACGTTCCGTATATATAAAAAAATGGAAAGATCGTGTAGAAATAGAGAATATGATGGGCCGGTTTGCCATACTCTATTCCGCAGGCCAATATGACCGCTTGATGGACTATTTTGCCGATACAGACCAGATTTATCTCCAGCGCAGCGATATAGGAATCTATGAAGGAAGATCTGCAATACGTGGTTTCTTTCAGAACCTGCAGGCACATGCAGTGGCAGGATCTTTCCGCATGATGAACCTGACATCACCAGTCATTCAGGTAGCGGATGAAGGCCAAACTGCACAGGGAATGTGGTACAACAACGGGCTTGAAGCTATTAAGGATATCGATCATCCGGATGCTCCGGCGGCGGATATGTGGATCAATGATAAGGTTGCAGTGGAATTTTTAGAGACCAGTGAGGGATGGAAAATCCTGCGGATGACCATTTGCGAAGAAATGCGCGGATTATATCACAAATCCTGGGGTGAGTATTGTGAAATTCCAGAGTATCCTAAATTTGATACTTTTCCGACACCTGCCCGTAAGGCCACAAAACATCTTCCTTTCCGCATTGACCGCAAGTCTCAGAAGAATCTTACCACACCTGAACCTTATGTAAGCTATGAGACATTAGCAGAGCACTTCTAAAGGAGGAAACGGATATGAACAAAGAGTTGGAAAGGATTCTTGAAGAAGCAAAGAAGGTCCTGGCATTGACAGAAGAAAAATTAGATGAGAGCAGGTTACAGCTCCACAATATGGAAAGAGAAGACAGTTATTTTGAAATATGTAACTTAATGAACCGTTATGCGTCCTATCATTATTATGCAGAGCATGAAACAACATATGATTTCTTTGCGCTGGATGACAAACGTACGACTGCAGAGCTTGGCAGTACTGGTGTATACATGGGAAGAACAAAGCTTTACCAGATGTTTCAGGTGTACCATGAGTTTAACAATCAACCGGGAACCGCCCATCTTCATCCGTTGAATACTCCATATGTTCATGTTGCAGGAGATGGAGAAACTGCCAAAGGATACTGGCTCACGAATGGGTTGGAGGTATTACCTTCTCCTCCAGGACAGCCACAGCTTTCTATGTGGTTTTTAGATGGCTATCATATGGCATTCACAAAGACAAAAGATGGATGGAAATGGCTTCATTTTCATATGCTTGATGATATTAAAGCAGTATTTCCTGTATCCTGGAGTGTTATGGGTAAAGAAAAAAATCCGGGCCCAAGTGGATTGATTCCACCAAGCTATAAGACAGATTCTTATGAACCATACTGGCGTGGACGAAAACCTTCATTGGAAATTGAAAAGCTGCCGGAGGCCTATGAAACCATTGAAGAATAAAGAGAGGATGGGGTAGAATGCCGACAATATTTATAACGGGAGTGTCTTCTGGAATTGGAATGGGCACGGCAAAAGTGTTTGCGGATCATGGATGGAATGTGGCCGGAACCGTATTGGATCTGAATGAGGAGACAGAGGTAAAGAATTATAAAAATATAAAGCTCTATGAACTGAATGTATTGAATGAGCATGATATTCCCAAGGTAGTTCATCAGGTGATTACGGATTTTGGTACACCAGATGTCGTGATGAACAATGCAGGAATGGGCCTTCTGGGGCCCATTGAGCTTGGAACATATGAACAGATACTGAAGATACTGAAGGTAAATGTCCTGGGCTACATCATGGTGATCAAAGCATTTTTGCCGCATTTGCGTGCAAAAGGTAAGGGCACCATTATTAATATGGGAGCTGCAAATGGAAAGGTTATTCACCCGGGTCTGGATTATTACTGTCTGAGTAAAGCAGCGATTGCCAGTATGTCAGAAGCACTTCTAATGGAACTACTGCCCTTTGGAATCGATGTAAAACTGATTGAGCCCACGGGGGTGAAATCGAACTTGGGTACTGTGGGAACCGAAATACTAAAGAATGACCTTCCAGACTATGGATATTTCTTTGAAACGCAGTTGCCGTGTACTATGCAAATTGTAGGAGGTGAGGTGCCGGGGCATCCGGGAAGTCATTATGACCCATTGGAGCCAGAGGAAATGGGAGCGATTATTTATCAGGCAGCGACTGAAAATACCAATCAATTCCGATACAATAGCGGAACGCATGCTCAGATGCTATTTGATGGCAAACAGAGTATGACGGAGCAGGAATATATCGAGTTCTACAGAGAATATTTCAAAGCTGTACCTGGAGCAGCAAAATAGACGTTCAATTCTATTCTTGAATTCAAGTACCGGCTTCTCAATAATAACTGCCGAAATCATTGATATAGACGCTATGATAGAAAATTTGAAAAAACAGCCATGGTTTACGCCTATGCGTTTATAATATAATCGTCAAATAGACAAAGCGCAGGCTTAGAGGATTGTTCAATCCTGGCCTGCGCTTTATTTTTCTTTGTATGATCACAATTATTACTTTCCTGGAGCTTCAATAACGATCCCATGGGCTTGATAAAGGATATCAGCTATTGACCAGAAAATTGAAAAAAATAATGAAATATGGAAAGAAATTACTTATCATATTTTTTATTTGCCATTAAGTGATGAATTTTTATATTTTGATAACAAAGTATTCGAATGATCATTAGACTTTTTGAAAGCTCGTTCTGAAGGAAAAGTATAGAGTTGGTTGAGTAAAAGAACTATTAATAAGATAAATGGAAATGTCCGACGGCACATTTGTTGCCCTCGGACATATGTCGTAGTTATTATTTATAAATATTGGGAATCAATATAAATTACTTATTCCTGAACTGATAAGGCGTCATGTTTTCTAACCGTTTAAATTGTTTAGAGAAGTAGGATATAGTTTGAAATCCTGTTCGCGTAGCAACTTCACTAATGGGCAAATCCGTTGAAATCAACAGCTTTTTTGCGGCCTGAATGCGTTCCCTTGTAATGTATTCAGATAAAGAAATTCCCATTTTCCTATGGAACATCGTAGAAAGATAGTCGGGATGAAGATGAACAAAATTGGCTAATTCTGTCCGAGTTAAGTCATTGTTGATATTATCCTGGATGTATCGTGTTAATGTAGTGATGACGACGGATACAGGGTCTTTGCTGGAAATCAGTTCAACTGTTTTCTCTGTGACCGTATGGGTCCATATGCAAAAATCGGTTATTGAGTTAAATGCATTTCCGGTATCGGCAGCCTCTTTACTTAAAAATGGCTGGTGGGTTGGCAGATTATGTATATCCAAAACATAATATATTGCTTTTAAAAGTTGATGGTAGATTAAGTAAAGCAAATGGCTGTCAATAAATTGTCCGGGTTCTGTTGGTGATAAGTATATTTGAATATCATCCTGTACTATGTCCAGGTTATGGGCTAATAATGCATTTTGCCATCGTTCTATAGAAATGTTGGGCAGAGTACGGGCACTATAATCTTTACCATGTAAAAACAGTGTACTTTGCAGGGCGTACCTCTTGGAGGCATCCTGTTTGAGCTCACGATAGGTATTAAACACCTGGTCAATAGAACAAGGAGGGGCGATATAGCCAAAAAATTCTGCAGGAAGGATATTGTGTAAGGTGTCAATTAAGCTCTGGCATGACTTTTCAAATTCATTAAGTTCAGGATAGGAATATGATGGAATAATGGATATAAACGTTTGGTCAAAGGCAATTAGGACATTATTTATCAATGATTCTTCCATAATGTTTTGTATAGCAAATTTCCACAGATTATTGTTCCAACCATCAATTTCTTTGTCGGGAACGGACTGTAGCAAAAGAAGATAATATTTATTTTCTAAAAGTGAAATATCCAGATGTCTTTGGTTAAGTATATGGCACAGGAATTCTTTGTCGGAGGGAATGGTGCCCTGTAGCAATTCATTCCAAAAACCAGCAATCAGATTGCCGTAATCATCATCCCAGTAGCCAGCCAGTTTTTCTTTATGCTTTTTTGCCTGTGTCTCATTAACCCTGATTACCGCTCTGGCCAGTATTTGAGCAAGTTTGTTGTATTCGCATGGCTTTAAAACGTAATCGAACACCTGAAGTCGGATAGCACTGGATGCGTATTCAAAATGGGAGAAGCATGTCAGGAAAATACTGACAGGTTCATAGCCCTGGGCTTGTACCCATTCAATTAACTCGATTCCTGTGCCCCGGGGCATTTCAATATCGCATAATAAGATATCCACCGGATGGGCACAAAAAATATCCTGAGCCTGACGCATATTATAGGCTTTATACACATTTGAAATACCCAGCTCATTCCAATTTAGTGAAGCTGCAATACCGTTGACACTAAGCGCTTCATCATCAACAATTAAAATATTCATAGTTATACCTCCACATCTTTGCCCTCCGGTAGTCGGACCGGAATTTCAATGTTGACCTGTGCTCCGGCGCCCGGCCGGTTTGAAAATTTCATTGAAAAGTCGTTTTTAAACATTAAATGTAGCCGTTGATAAATATTTTTGGTTCCAATATTATGTCCGTCACTTTGACTAAGCATTTTCTGACTGCATAATTGCCTTAGAACATCCGGACGATAACCTCTTCCGGTATCCCAAATACAAATATGTATATAACTATTTAAATCTTTCAGAATACACATGATTTCAAGATGTATTTGGGTTAATTCACCATTGACCACCTCATATTTTATAATATTTTCAACCTGAAATAAGATAATCATAGGAAGTACAGTAGTTTGTTTCAAAGTATCATCAACATCCATGATTAATTCAATGGAATTTGGAAAGCGAAGTAGAAATAGTTTTATATAATTTTCTACCTTTTCCAACTCTTCACCTAAAGTAACGGTTGCTGTATCGGCCAAGGCATAACGCAAATGTTCTCCCAGGTAAACGGTCATATGCCTTATATTTTCATTATCCCCCGTGGCAGTCATATGGTAAATGGCATTCAGACAATTTATAAGAAAGTGGGGAGCAATTTGATTTTTTAGTGCAAGCATTTGTGTTTGCTGCTGGAGCAGCTGTTCTTCATAAATATTGATTTTTAAGTCTTCAATGCGCTCTACCATTTGATTAAATGCATTGTTAACATCGATAAATTCATCGCAGGTGTATTTATCATCGATTCGGGTTGTAAAATCTCCATTTCTCAGTGAAAGCAGAGAATCTTTAAGCGCCAGTATTGGCTGAAGCAGATATCGTCGCAGTAATAATATTGTAGCTACGGCCAGAAGAATAAAAAATGCGGATGTTATCATTGTGAACAGATAACTATTTTTTAGTTCTGAAGAAATCTGCCGTGTTGGAACAAGGAGATACAGAGCCCCATTCCATGTGGAATCCGTATCCAGGCTGACGGTAAAGTAAGGCTCATCTAATGTAACGAACTGCATACCATCATTTGCATGACTGGCATCTAAATTATAGTCTACTTTGTATGAATCAATATTATATATCTCCTGACTATTTGATGCAAAGAGGGGAATACATTGAATTTCTTTAAAATAATTGAACCTGGATAGTATATATGTAAAATCAGTCCATGCTCCCACATAGCTTTTTCCGATTTTTAGAAAGCGCAGTAAATAGTATCGATTGTCCAGCTCCAATGCAAACCATTGTTTTGGAATGTACTCCTTAAGTGTCTGATTTTGATTTTCAGTACGAATCCAGGTGCGCAACAAGCCTGCGGACGCTTCAGCCTTGGCATCTTTAGCTGCGCTGACCATTTGCTCACTGGTTGTTGGAAAAACAAATAAGCCCTGTATAATGGACATGGAGGTCAGGGAATTGCGCAGTTCTGTTTTTAATTTATAGAGAGCCGAATAATATTCAGAATCCTGTTTGTTTCGCTCGACAATGGAAAAGTTAGGCGCTTTTAGAGAATAGGAAGCCAAATATGTACTTACGTCATTTAGTTCAGAGGTGATTTGCCGTTCCTCTTGATCCAGCATACCATAGAGTTGATTATAGATGCGCTGGCGCATGGTGTTAATGGCATATATATTATTTAGAAACATTAAAATCAGTAATGCAGCATAAATAATCGCCAAACATGCAGATATCCGGCGCCATAAAGAATAATTATGTTTATGTAGTTTCATTGGCGTATCCTCCCTTTGCTACATTATATATCCCTGTTTTGCGTTTGTAAATGCAGGTACCGGCAAGTTCTCAGAATCGTTCTATTTAATCTAATATTTGTTATTTATTTTATACTTCTAAATATTTATAATTAAAATGTCACATGGAGGAATTAAATTAAGGATTCCCCGCAAAGATAATTATTTGGAAAAGGAGATTTTTATGAAAAAGAAATGGGTGTTTATGTTAATTACTGCAATGGTTTTAGGATGTCTTAGCGCGTGTGGAACAAGTAATAGTAATAGCCAGGCAGGTCCTAAGGATACGGTTGAAAACAAAAATGAAGATCAGACTGCTTTAGAACCAGAAAAAGTCGTTATGAGCTTTTTAGCCTTTTCAACGCCATCTGCGGACGAAGAAAAGGCTGTGGAAGAAGCAATGAATGAGATCACAAGAGCTAGTATTGGTGTGGAAATCGATTTGATGATTATGGATGCTGCATCTTATGGTCAACAGCTTCCATTGATGCTGTCCGGTGGGGAGCAGCTTGATATTTATAATGCGATCAGTGTTAGTTATGGATCGATGGTAAATAGTGGGTATACACTGGATTTAGAGGAAAATAATCTCATTGATAATTATGGCCAGGGGATCATTGAAACAATGGGTGAATATTTGGAAGGCTGCCGTATGGGCGGTAAACTTTATGGACTTCCTCAGAACAGGGATATAGCCAGTCCAAATGGGTATGCCATAGGGGCTGAATATCTGGACGCCATCGGATATACCTACGATCCTAATGTTTTTAATAAAATCACACAAGAAGAGTTAGAAAATATTTTTGCTAAACTGCATGAAGCTTTTCCCGATAAAGTAGTCATGGTTACCCAGCCTGTGGCCAGGACTCAGATTTTTTGTGACTATCCTGGAGGCGACTGGTTTGGTGTGATGCTTAATCCTGAAAGCAGCCTTGACGTGACGGATCTGTATTCAAGTGAAGCCTATATGAATATTTGTAAAATGTATTATAACTGGAACCAGCTGGGCTATATTTCATCCGATGCACTAACTGACACCAGCGCCAGCTACACACTGGTGCCGTCGGGTAAGGGAATGGCCTATGCATGTGGCTTAAAACCTGGAATTATTCAGCAGGAGAGCATTAGTAATGGCAGACAGATGGTCATGTTCCAAACGGATGAGAAGTATTTAATGGCCAGTAGTTCATTGAATAATATGCCATGGTGCATTAATTCAAATACTGAGAATCCGGAGGCTGCGATGAAGCTTTTGAATGAATTATATACAAATCCCGAGCTGTCAAATCTGTTGTGCTATGGCATAGAAGGCAGTCATTATGTTGTCAATGAAGAAGGGCTGTTTACATTTCCGGAAGGTGTTACAGCCGAAAATGTAGGTTATCATCCCAATGTTACGTTTTTAATGCCAAATGAATTTATCGCTGGCGTATGGGAAGGAAATGCTCCGGATATATGGGTTGAGACAAAGAAAATGAATGATAATGCCATTAAGAGTCTGGCTATGGGGTTTTCTTTTGATAATTCGGCATTAACTGCGGAATATACAGCCCTGAATAATATTTATGAGGAATTCCGTTATCAGCTCGAATATGGTTTTTTAAATCCTGAAACAGGTATTCCGGAAATGGTCGAACGTATGGAGAAGGCTGGACTGGAAAAATATATTTTGGAAAAACAAAATCAGTTGAATGCATGGGCAAAAACCAAAGGAATTCAAAAATAATTATACAACGAAACCAAAAAGGGACTAAAGTGCTCTTTAGTTCCTTTTTTGTACTCAGCTTACGGAGAGGAGTATCGGTGTGAGCAAAGAAACAGCACGTACAGGACAAAGAACACTTTCACGTAATAAACGCAGCAGGCGTTATAAAATAAAACGATTTCTACCAATTTATATTATGATGCTGCCTGGACTGGTTTATATGTTATTTAATAATTTTTTACCGCTGCCGGGATTAATTGTGGCGTTTAAAAATTATAATGCCCGTAAAGGTATTTTTGGAAGTCCATGGGCAGGGCTTAGTAATTTTAAATATTTATTTTCCAATGATGCATGGTATATAACTCGGAATACGATTTTATATAATTTGGCGTTTATAATAATAAATACTTTTCTAAGTATTGCTATTGCAATTATTTTAGCCGAAATGACAAGCAAACTAAAGAAATTATATCAAAGTGCAATACTCTTGCCATTTCTGTTATCTGCCGTTATTTTATCCTATCTGGTTTACGCTTTTTTAGGTACAGATCAGGGGTTACTTAACCATATACTGGCTGTTTTGGGCCATGAACCGGTTGCTTGGTATGCTGAGGCTAAGTATTGGCCGTTTATTCTTGTATTTGTGAATGCATGGAAGAGTGTGGGCTATAGCTGCATTGTTTATCTGGCAACCATTGTTGGATTTGACCGTGCGTGTTATGAGGCGGCGGCTATTGATGGTGCGAGTAAATGGCAGCAAATCCGTTTTATTACGGTACCATTATTGCGGGGCACGGTAATTATGATGACCATGTTGTCCATTGGCCGTATCTTCTATTCAGATTTTGGTTTGTTTTATCAGGTTCCCCGGAATTCCGGGGCGTTATATCCGGTAACGAACACCATAGATACCTATGTTTACCGCGGATTAATGGAAATGGGAGATATAAATATGTCTGCGGCGGCCGGTTTTTATCAATCAATTGTAGGGTTTATTCTAGTTCTGGGTTCCAATCTGATCGTACGTAAGAAAGATCCGGAAAGTGCATTATTTTAAGGGAGGGTATGGATTATGGTAGAATCTCATAGTGATAAGACGTTTAAATTAGTTTCGCATCTTTTAATGATTGTACTGTCATTACTGGCTGTCTTACCCATTATTTTGCTGGTAACATCTTCTTTGACCTCAAATCAGATTCTGGTGGAAAACGGTTATTCTTTTTTCCCAAAGCAATGGTCTTTGGAGAGCTATATGTATATTTTAAATAACAGCGCCAAAATTTTCAGGGCATATGGCGTTTCTATTGTTTTGACAGTTTTGGGAACAGTTACTGGAACTGCTATGACACTGCTGATGGGTTATGGTCTTGCAAGACGCGAGTTGCCTGGCCGTCGTATTATTTTAATATTAGTGGTCGTAACACTTTTGTTTAATGGCGGACTTGTACCTACATATATCGTATATACTAATATTTTACATGTAAAAAATACGTTTGCAGGCCTTTTATTACCGGGGCTTTTAATGAGCGGTTTTAATATTATGCTAGTGAAAAGCTATTTTACAACGTCGATACCTTATGAAATTATGGAAGCAGCAGAAATTGACGGCGCTAATGAGTTTAAAAAATTCAGCCGGATTGCTTTACCTATGGCAGTTCCCATAATTGCCACCATTGGCATGTTTGTTGGTATGGCCTATTGGAATGACTGGAATAATGGCTATGTATATATATCGACAAATACGGATTTATACAGTATTCAGAATTTATTAAATCGAATGCAGCAAAATCTCCAGTTCCTTGTTCAAAATGCATCAACAATAAGTACATCACAGGGGGCGGCTCAAATCCCCTCAGAGGGGGTTCGTATGGCAATCTCTGTCATCGGTATATTGCCAGTGATTCTTGTATATCCGTGGGTACAGCGGTTTTTTATTAAAGGGATTTCCCTGGGCGGAGTCAAAGGGTAAAGCGTTTTTTAATAACTATTGGAGGATAACAGAATGAAAGAAGAGAAAAAGATTTACAATCCCGAAAAAGATGAAATGTTTGCCCATCCATTTATTGACGTGGATGAATGGCGTGTAAAAAGAGTTCGTTACCATTATATCCATGGTGGCTTTAAAGGTACTATGACAAGGTTTTCTTTTTTCTTTCCTGATCAAAAAGACTATACTGGAAGATTTTTTCATTTTATGGCCCCGGTCCAGGGAAGTGAAGATGCATCTGTGCAATTCCAGGGAGAAGAAGATAAAATAACATTTGCAATCATGCATGGCGCTTATTTTGTAGAAACCAATATGGGCGTTGATCTATCATTTACTGGATTGGAAGATCCAAGTATTATCTATCGTGCCAGCTCGGCGGCGGCACAATATTCACGTAAAATTGCTCAAAGACTTTTTGGCCCTCATCGTCCATATGGTTATATTTTTGGGGGCAGTGGAGGCAGCTTAAAAACCTTGAGCTGTTTTGAAAATACAGACGTTTGGGACGGTGCTGTGCCCTATGTTACAGGCTCCCCGCTGGCAATGCCCAATTGTTTTACGATTAAAGCGCATGCACGGAGAATTTTACGGGATAAGCTGCCATTTATTGGAGATTGCGCAGAGCCGGGCAGCAGGCATGATATGTATGAAGGCCTAAATGAGGAGGAAACGTCGGCTCTCGATGAAATTTTGAAAATGGGATATCCGGCTCGAACCTTTATTATGTATCGCACAATGGACGATGGCGCATTACCGATATTAACACCACTGGTGTATAAGCATGATCCGGAATATTTTAATGATTTTTGGACAATTCCGGGATATTTAGGTGCTGACCCTAATGGCTCTGCTGTTCGTGACCGAATACAGCACAAGACTTCTGTAAAAGCCATATGTCTGCCCGGTCATGGTACGTTGGCCATTGATGACGGTCATACCGGTGTTGATGAGGCCTGGAAGCGAATGCGCGGGGATTTAGGACTTGAAACGAAACCAATGCTCATATTGGAGGATGGATTAAAAAATGATGTTTATATATATGGAAGCTATTTAAGCTTTTTAACGGGTGAGGCCTGTGGATATCGGGTGCCATTAGAGAAGTTGGATGGTGACATGGTGGTCGTCGGAGCTGGATTCGGTCAGTCAGATATGTTGGAAAAACTGTCAAAGGTAAAACCTGGAGATAAAATCGAAATCGATAATTCGGATTATATAGCTTTACAGACGTATCACAGGCACCAGGTACCGAAGGAATATTACGAGGGCTTTGAGCAATTTAAGGAGAGTGATGGAACGCCGATTTATCCCCAGCGAAAAAAACTTATAGGTCCTATAATGGCTTATGAAGGCGCCGGTTCTGTGCAAAGCGGATATTTTAGCGGTAAAATGATTTTGGTTGGAGCATTAATGGATGAAAGTGCATTTCCATGGCAGCCGGACTGGTATCGTCAAAAAGCCAGGGAAGCTTTTGGCGGAGATGAATCCGGACATTTAAGGTTATGGTATATGGAAAATGCCATGCACACTGATGCGGAGAAAACAACAGATCCGCTGCGCACAGTCAGCTATGTAACATCGTTGTATCGGGCGTTACTTGAATTAAGCGATTGGGTTGAACGAGGAATAGAACCTGCTGAAAGTACTGCCTATCAAATAAAAAATGGCCAGATAGAAATTCCGTCTACAGCTTCCTTACGCAAGGGGATACAGCCAGTGATCGATTTGAAGATCAATGGTAATCAACGGGCAGAGGTGAAATGCGGAGAGGTATTTCTTGCTGAGGCCTATGTGGAAATGCCGGAGAATACAGGGAAAATATTAAAAGCTCAATGGAGCTTTAATGGCGAAGCTGATTTTCCGATTGAAGGGGATGTAGAATATCTGAATGAGAATCGTTCTAAGGCTAGAGTGAGATATAATTATGCTTATGAAAAACCAGGAACATATTTCCCTGTGATTCAGATCACCGGAGGGAAGGATGCCGATGATCCTTTTGTTTTCATTAGAAATATATGCAGAATTAGGGTGGAAGTGAAATAGTGTATTGGGGCTATTTATTTAGATTAAGAAGCTTCTACAACTGACAGTCCATGGCGTTCGTACATAATTTTCTACATAAAAGTCGGAATATGCAAATAATATGTCGGAAAATGATTTAAGAATTTTGTAGACTGTGGGTTATAATGGTATTGTAACTGTTCAATGAGGTGGGAGTGTAATAAAATTTAACTAAGATTATGTATCAGGAGGAGAAGCTGATGAAAAAAGCAATGAGTCTTGTATTGTGTGTGGTTATGTTAGTGACAATGGTTGCCTGCGGGAACCAAAAAGGAGAAGGTAAAGCATCACTAGAGGAAACAAAAATAACAGATATAACAAAACAAACAGAGACAGGAACGCAGATCCTGGAAACTGCTTCAGAAGAGAAGAAGACAGAGGGGATAAATTTTAATGAAGAACCCTATACTCTAAATATTTGTTATGCTGTTGGTGGCGAAGCACAGCCGGATTTGGCATTGATTCAGGAAAAATTAAACGAAATAACGCTTAAAGAGATGAATGCACAGGTGAAGCTGGAAGCGGTGAGCCTTTTTAGTATGGCTAATGTATATGCATTAAAGGCATCAGGCCAGGAAAAAATGGATTTGATGCTTCTGTTTCCCGGTTATAGTTATTTGACAGCATTTGCTAACAGTAATTTAATTATGCCGATTGAAGAATATGTGGACACATGGGGCGGAAACTTAACAAAAAGTCTTGGCGAAATGATGGAAGCCGGCAGATATAAAGGACATTTGTATGCTATACCTCAGAAGAATGTTATACGTAAAGGCGCTAATGGTTTTTTGTTATCCAGAGCTTTGTGTGAAAAATATAAGATTGAACCAGATTCCATAAAAACTATTCAAGATTTGGAGGCTGCATTTGAGATTATAAAAGAAAATGAACCGGGGATTATCGTACTCATGCCGGAAGCAGCCGGGTCAAGTATTGCAGGTTCAATCGGCGGATATTTTGACACCTGTGGTACCGGAGGTGGAATCGCTCAGATGCAAGATGATGGAAAATTAAAAATTGTTAATCAAACAGAAGATGAAAATTTTATTAATGCATGTAGGATAGCATACGAATGGTACCAGAAGGGATACATTTCAAAAGATATTCTTACAATGCAGGAGGATGCAGGTTCTGCAATTCGGGCAGGGAAATGTTTTGCATTAGCAGCGAATTCGATTAATGCCAATATGGGTAATGCCTATGCTCAGGCTGTCTTAATTGATGATGTTCCTCCA
The DNA here is from genome assembly GCA_902363555.1 of Lachnospiraceae bacterium. Lineage (GTDB taxonomy): Bacteria > Bacillota > Clostridia > Lachnospirales > Lachnospiraceae > Catenibacillus. Next base: position 139,865 of record CABJAM010000010.1, read on the forward strand.
ATGCTTACAACTACCGATGATCAGTTAATCATATGGGCGGTGGCATCTTCCTGCGAAAGACCTGACAAAGCCGTTCAATTTTTAAATATGTGTATTGCCAGTGAGGAAATCACCAATCTTATGATGTATGGTATTGAAGGCACACACTATAAGGTTTTAGAGGATGGTACCATAGATATTTCAGATAATGTAAACTGGCAGAATCCATGGCCGATGTTCGGTGATGGCAGCTTATTAAAGGTAAGGGCTGACGAAATGGCCTCAATGCCAGGTGTGACAACGACAGAAGAATATCAGAAGAAACTGGCATCATGGAATTTGGAGTTATCGCCTGCCTATGGCTTTAATTTTGATCCTGAAAAGGTTAAGACTCAGATTGCCGCCTGCGATGCTATTAGCGATGAATTCAGGCTGGTTATTTCGAATGGAACAGTGGACCCTTCAACTCAGATGGATAAATGGACAAATAAACTTTACGACGCCGGTTTACAGGACATAATGGATGAAAAGCAAAAACAGTTGGATGAATGGCTTGCATCAAAATAAAATAGTATTTATAGATGGAGATAAGGCTGTAATACAAATCTTTTTTGCTTGCAGCCTTATATATTTTATCAAAAATGATATGCTTGTGATAATTAAGGAGAAATTATGAGAACAAAGCTTACAAATGCGGAATCTATCCGTGACGTTGTTCGTGGAATGACGATAGATGAAAAATTAAATTTAGTCGGAGAATATACAGCCTGCCATACACTGGCGATTCCCGATTTGGACATTCCATCCATTTGTCTTATGGATGGTGTTACTGGCTTAAACGGAACTCAGGGATTGCTGGATTATATCACCTCACCTGAAATAGCTGCTCATCCTGAGGCGGTTCAAGAACTCTATAGGTCTATTCCAGAGCTTACCAGGCTTAATTATATTGATTTAGAGGATGCAAAGAGAAGATATGAAAAAGAGCCCTACAAATTGGAGTTGGTTAAGATCTTCGAAAAAATGCGGCCTGGTGGAAAACAGAATATCAGCTTTCCATCAGGGATAAATATTGGTTCATCTTTTGATTTGAAACGGGCTTATAGCATTGGCGAGTCTGTTGGATGGGAGATGCGGGCCATTGGCGTAGATATAACCTTGGGGCCAAATGTGGACGTTTTTAGAGATCCTCTTGGCGGACGAGGCTATGAAATGTATGGAGAGGATCCATATTTGGTGGAGCGTATGAGCGTGGCATTTATAAATGGTGTTCAATCGACAGGTACTGCGGCATGTGCAAAGCATTACCTTGCCAATAATCAGGAAACGAATAGAAATTCAAAAAATACCCATGTGTCTGAGCGTACACTTCGGGAGATATATGCCAGAGGGTTTAAGGCATCTGCCCAGGAGGCTGGCGTGAAATCCATAATGACGGCTTATAATGCTATCAATGGAGAATTTACGTCATATAGCAAAACTCTTTTGAGCAGTTGGATACGCGATGAATGGGGCTATGATGGAGTATTATGCTGTGATTGGGGGGCTGTGAAATCACGAAAGGAAAAATCTTTAGAAGCCGGCATGGATTTGATCCTTTCGGGGCCCAATGACATGAGAGAATGCAAAAAAGCTATTGAAGAAGGGAAATTTTCTGAAACAATTCTTGATAACTGTGTTGGCAGAATTTTGAAACTAATACTGGAAATCAAAACAAAACAGCAGGAAAAGACATTTAACTATAATTCCTTAGCACTTCTTGAAAACGCCTGTGAAACGATTACAGAGGGCAGCGTTTTATTAAAAAATAAAGATCAGGTACTTCCACTTTCCAGGAATAGTCATATAGCTGTTTATGGAAAGCGCAGCAAGATGCTGCTTGAGTGTGGAACTGGATCAACATCCGTTATAACCGGACTTCATAGCAATGTTTATGACGAATGTGAAAAGCAATTTGATTATATAAAATATGAAGACATGGATGGGGCAGATGTATTAATATATACGGTGACAGCCATTGGTGGAGAAAATATAGACCGAAGTGAGATGGATATCGAAAAAGAAGATCAGGAAAGGCTTCCAAAAGTTCTCAGAGAAGCGAAGCAAAAGGGATTAAAGACCGTAGTTATTCTAAATATCGCTGGACCAGTGGATATACGAAGCTGGATTGAGGATGCAGATAGCGTTCTTTCAATTTTTATTCCGGGGTGTATGGGCGGCGTAGCCACAGCAAAATTATTGTGTGGTGATGCGTATCCGGGAGGAAAATTATCAGTTACATTTCCAGTAAGATATGAAGATACCCCATCATATCCTAATTTTCCAGGAGAGCATAATGATGTATATTACGGAGAAGGAATTTTTGTTGGGTACAGATATTATGAGAAGAAAAAATTAAAGGTGATGTTTCCTTTTGGTTTTGGCTTGGGATATACGACTTTTAAAACTAAATTAGTAGAAAATGCTTATATGCTAGATGCCATCAATGAGGATTCTTTTTCTGTTTTGGTTGAGATAGAAAATACCGGCAGTAGAATAGGCAGTGAAGTTATTCAAATATATGCGTCAGAAGAAAAGCCACATGTGCTCCGTCCTTTAAAAGAGTTGGTTGGATTTGAAAAGATTGAGTTAATGCCGGGAGAATCCCGTATTGTGCAGGTGAAAATTGATAAAAAAAGTTTATGCTATTACGATATTAAAAAGGGCAGTTGGATAACGCCTACTGGAACAATCAGGCTTTACATAGGAACATCATCTGAAGATATCTTTGATGAGGCAGTCTTGCTAATCAATGGGGTAGATGAGTACGCTCTGAGTGGAGAAAGTACACTTGGTGAAATTTTAAGTAATACAAAAGCTGTTCAGCTTATAAATGAAGGAACGGGTGGTATATTAGAAAATATTTCAGAGGAAAATATGGCGTTTATGATTTATACCAAGCTGGATGATGTGCTTCGTATGGCTTTAATTACAAAATTTCCTGATGCGGTTTTATTGGATTCGATATTGGAAGAATTATATGAAAAGCTGAAGCTGTTGTGATTACTGTTATTTTATAAATTGCACCTCATTATACCCGGACCTTTGATACGGTGAATCCTCAAGAAAACGGAATACAAGTGTCATTACTCAGCGTGCTATCCGTGAAATATATTTTCGGGCGTTTGAAATTGCCATGGATAGTGGCAGAGATGGTTCAAGCTGGTAATTGCTGGATCACACCTGGTTCTATGGACGATACGTATACGAGTCAAATCCTTCATGGACTGGAAAATGGAGATATTGATGAGGGGCGACTGCGAGAAAATGTAGCAGGGATAATTAAAACTTTAGTACGTTTTGTATGAGGAAAAGGATTCTAAGAGAGGAAGAACTATGAAAGCAATAATGATTATGTATGATTCATTGAATCGAGGGATGCTGGAACCCTACGGCTGTGACTGGATTCCGACGCCTAATTTTACCCGACTGGCCAAGCGGGCTGTGACTTTTGACTGTAATTATGTGGGAAGCATGCCTTGCATGCCGGCGCGTCGGGAATTGCATACTGGAAGATATAATTTCCTCCACCGAAGCTGGGGGCCTATTGAGCCATTTGATGATTCTATGCCGGAAATTTTAAAAAGAAATGGTATTTATTCGCATCTGTCTACAGACCACTATCATTATTGGGAGGATGGCGGAGCTACATATCATAATAGATATTCTTCCTTTGACCTGAATAGGGGGCAGGAAGGTGATTCATGGAAGACAAATAATGCGTTATTGGATGCCGTAGCCGAAAAACGATTGCAGCAGGGGCGGACCAATTATTTCGATAAAGCCAATCGGGCGTACATAGATTGCGAGGAGAAAATGCCACAGGCAAAAACCTTCCATGCCGGGCTGGATTTCATTGAAGAGAATTATAATAAGGACAACTGGTTTTTACAGATTGAGACCTTCGATCCCCACGAACCCTTTTTTACACAGCCGCTATATAAGGAGGCGTTTAAGCACGATTATGAAGGGGAACTTGGTGACTGGCCGCCATATTATATGGTGACCGAAGGAAAAGATGCCATCCATCATATGCGTATGGAATATGCCGCATTAGTCACCATGTGCGATCATTATCTTGGACAGGTCCTTGATAAAATGGACACATATAATCTCTGGGAAGATACTTTGCTCATTGTAAACACGGATCACGGTTTTCTTTTAGGAGAGCATGGTTGGTGGGCAAAATCTATCATGCCCATATATGATGAAATTGCCAGAACGCCGTTATTTATCTATAATCCTAAGGGCATCGTTAGAGGGGAACGCCGGGATAGATTGACTCAGACCATAGATATTCCTGCAACGATTCTTGACTTCTTTGGGATGGCATTACCTGCGGACATGCAGGGAAAATCGTTGCTTCCGGTGATTAATAACAATGCAATGGTTCATGAGTATGTACTATTTGGCAGCCATGATGCTCATTGTAATATTACTGATGGTAATTGGGTTTATATGAAAGCGCCCATAGACGGAAAGGATTTTTTTGAATATACATTGATGCCTACGCATATGCGAAATATTTTTAACGTGAATGAGTTAAAAAATATTGAGCTTGCGGAGCCGTTTTCTTTTACAAAGGGATGTAGGACCATGAAGATAAAGGCTGTGGAGGGCATGAATAAAGCGTCTAATTTCGGATCCAAATTATTTTGCCTTGTAGATGATCCGTTTCAAGAGCGCCCATTGCAGAATCCGAAAAAGGAAGCTGAGTTGGCCAATGCTATGATGAGACTCATGGAGCTTAACGACTGCCCGGAAGAACGTTATGAAAGATTTGGTTTCAAAAAGGGCGAGACGGTTACAGCGGAAAAAATCCTTCATCTGCGCGCTGGTGAATTCAAAGACCGTATTCCGGAGGAATTTTCGGATTTTGAGTGGGAGGATGGGGCTATAAATATGTATTATACCATTATGCGATTTGTGTCAAAGGAAAAGGCTGAATACGTAATACAGAAGCTAAGATTATTTGTTGTTGATAAAAAGGCCACGGTGGAAGATATGTTTAGCCTCATACAGACCGTATTTACTACAGAGGAAATTCCCATGGTTTTTTACTTTGCTGCATTGGCCGCAAGAACTGTGTGAAGTTGTTTTAAGCTAACAATGATTTTCTGAGAGGAGATAATTATATGGAGAAATCAGGGGGCCGGGAGAAACAAACATTCTCACCTGGCCTTCTGTGTTAAGGATGGAATTTGTTCCGATCCTTAGACAATCCCTGATTTTTGTGCTAGAATAAATACAATACGGTTCATTTATTGGTCAGATATCTGAAAGTAGTTCATCTTCGGCGAATGTAGCTGGGAGAATTATTTCAGCTACGGCACCACTATCATTATAGAAATGGTAACTTGTTTCTGAGCCAAACAAAATTTTTATACGTTGAATTGTATTTCGTATGCCTGTATGCATTCCATCTTTCTTTATGATTTTTGCACCGCAATTAAGTTTATCCAGTAAATCATCTGTATAGCCTTCGCCATTGTCGGAAATAACGAATCTGGCATAAGGAAAATAGTTTTTTTCAAAGGCCGTGATTTTAATATTAATATGCAGTTGCTTGCGGAAGGAAAGAGCATACTTTATAGAGTTTTCCACAAACGTTTGGAGCATGACGGGAGGAACCTGCATATCGCTGATTAAAGGTTCAATCTCAATATTATAGGAAAACTGATTTGTATAGCGAATCGACTGGATACTTAAATAAGCTTTTATATGATCAATTTCTTCATTTAGAGGAACAAGATCTTTGTCAACTTTGACCATGTAACGGAAATAATCAATAGAGAATTGGATAAGGCGGTTGGCCAAGGTAAGCTGCGATGTCTCAATGAGATTATAAACCATATTCAGAGAATTGATAAGAAAGTGGGGTTTAATCTGCATTTGAAGATTATAAAGCTGGAACTTCTGGACCTTAATCTGTTCTTCATAAATACCAATTTTAAGCTTCTGTATATCGTCGACCATTTGGTTAAATGTCCGATTGACAAGCTCGATCTCTGCAGAGTTACGTGATTTTTGAATGCGGTATTCCAGATTTCCGGCCTGGATTTCTTTCATGGCATTAGACAGATTCAGCAGCGGTTTTGAGACAATGTCGCGAATACAAAGCATAAGTATACAAAAGAGCACAATAATAATAATAGAGATGAGCAGTGTATATTTTTGCATAAATGGCAGGGTTCTTAGGATTTCGCTTTGTGGAAATACTTCGGTAAGCAGAATATCAGCCGAAGAAAGCTGTACAGATATGCACTGATAGCTTGAAGTCAGGGTCTGTGTAAAGTCATCCATATTTTCAGCAGCCACAAATTGAAGCTGGCTTCCTGAGATATCATCTGTGCTTAAATGAGACAGCAGGGATGATATTGTAACATAGGCGCCTGCCCATATATTGCTGCCATTATCGGCCATAACAAATAGGTATTCCGTATTGTCTATTTTGCAAAGTTGCCAATGGGCGTGGGGATAACCGGAGTCTATCCGAGATTGTATAAAGGTTTCCAAATTATCATTCGGAGTGGATGGATGTTGCCAATTGGTTGAGCTGATAAATGTGGTTTGATCAGTGCGGTCAGAAATACGGAGGAAAAAACCATCGATATAGTTATTTATAAGAATCTTTTCGGACATTTCTGAGGAAAGGCGCCGCTTAGCATATTGAGGATCATTCTTATTACGTTTTAAGGCAATGACCTGAGGATCTGTTTCATATGTAACCATGTTTATGACAAAAGAAAGGGCTGTATTTAACTGATTATCAATTTGGTCGACATAGGAATGAAGCATATTCGTTCTCGTACTGTTAACCTGATCTAATAGAACAGATCGGGCCTGGTTATTGTTGTAGATTGCCAGGCAGACGATGGGAACTACTGTCATTAGTATGAGAAAAATCAATTTCATAGAGATAGAATTTAATGATAGTCTCAGGTACTTTTTTTTCATAAATGATCTCCTTTGTGATTAATTATTAACATTATAGACATGGGATTTTATTTTGTCAACTAAACAACTGGTGTTAATGTTTCATTCTTTTTTGTGTTGGAAATGGGGGAGAAAAATGAATTTGTTAATTGTTGATGATGAAGAAAGCGCAATTCTTGCTGTACAGCAGGGGGTATGCTGGCAGCATCTTGATTTTACTATGGTTTACACGGCGTCAAATATGGCTGAGGCCATTGAAATTATTAATGAACAGAAAATCAGTGTGCTTCTGTGTGATATTGAAATGCCTATGGGTACAGGATTGGATCTGGTGGAGTGGATTAATGAGCACAGACCGGAACTTTGCTGTATTTTTATGACTTGTCATGCTGATTTTTCTTTTGCTCAGCAGGCAGTCCGTCTTGGTAGTTTCGATTATATTTTAAAACCGTTGGACTTCGAGAACCTTGAACGGGTATTAAAAAATGCAGCTCGTAAGGTTAATGAGGAGACTCATCTCAAAAGAGCCGGTGATTATTGGGAAAAAGGCCATAAGGCGGCTGAAAAGCAGTTTTGGCGGGAACTGTTCAACGGAGACATTGAAACAAATGAGGAGAGTATTTCTAATTATATTGGACGAAATCAGCTGGAAATCCCAATGAATGGACAGTTTGTACCAATTCTTATAAGTCCCAGAATGATAAATGAGGATATGTCATTGGAGGATAAATCTCTTTTTAGTTTTGCCCTGCGCAACATTACGGAGGAAGTATTTCGAATGAATGTCGCGATTCACGAGTTGGAGGCATTATCTGAAGATCGGATCCTCATAATGCTCAGAGTGAGGCCGGGAGTTACAGATACAATTCTGTATGATCAGATAGGACAACATTGTCGGACTTTGGCGGATGCGGCCCTGCGTTATCTTAAGATAAAGGTATGCTGTTACGTGGGTAATAAAGTATCTATTAGCGATATTCCAGGGCAGATTGAGCAGCTCTACCAGCTGGACTTCAATAATGTGGTTGCGCATCAAATTATTATTTTCCAGCATACTATGGGAGATTTCCTAAAGAATTTTGAATACTCCAGATATATAACAGAGCGCTATGAGAGATATCATGGAAGTTATGCGGCTGTGGTAGAGGAAATAGGGTATACGCTGGAACGGGATTTCGGGCTGATTGTAGTTAATAAAGCTTTTATGAATCAGTTCTTTAAAGGCTTTTACTATATGCTTTCGGATTTTTCAGAGAAGCATAAGGTCTTTTTACGAGATTTAGTGGCAGCAAAGGAAAACAGAGAGCTTCTCCTGAAAGCAGAGAACTCCTTGGACGGACTTGTAGAATGGGTCAAATATATTGCAGGTATACTTAACAGTTGGGAGAATAATCACACGAACCGTAAGACGCCTGTGGCTCTGGTAAAGGATTATATTAAAGAACATATATCGGAAGAGCTTTCTGTGGACACACTGGCCGGATATGTTCATCTTAATTCCGATTATCTTAACCGTGTTTTTAAAAAGGAAACTGGGATTCCCATAAGCAAATATATGGTTACACAAAAGATGGAACAGGCCAAATGGCTGTTGCGTCACACCGATATGCCTATCAGTGAAGTAGCTGCTGCCTTAGGTTACTTCAATTATTCAAGCTTTAATCGTAATTTTAGTAAAATTGTAGGGCGTTCTCCTCAGGAATATAAATTTGATAAATAAACATTTTTTTATACAGTTTTAAGATGTTTTAATGAGAAAGATTGTAAGTTTGAAGCAAGCGGCAGTACCCCATTATAGATGGATGGTATCTGCCGTTTTTATTGCTTCCAACGACAATAAAAATTGTTAAAAGTCGGAAAGTGCAATGAACAGGTCGGATAATGGCTCACACAATTTTCATAAATTTATTATAATAAAAACATCAAATCGCCATTAAATGTGGCCTTTTTAAAAAAAGGAGGAGTATATCAATGAAAAAGATCGTGAGTCTTTTACTGTGTGTTGTTATGGTTATGGGTCTGGTGGCTTGTGGGAACGGAAATAGTTCGTCAACCACAACAGCAGGAAAAGAAACAGAGAAAAAGAGTGCTGAGACAAGTACGATTGCAGAAGGCATGAGTGATGACGGTGGAACTGTTGGAACAAATACAGATGATTCCGGGGCGACGGCTTCCGCCATCGATTTTGATGAGGAACCCTATACACTGAATGTCTGCTATGCGGTAACAGGACAGGCACAGCCTGACTTAGCCATGGTTGAAGAAAAACTTAATGAAATTACCTTAAAAGAGATTAATGCAAAGGTGAAGCTTGAGGCAGTGAGCCTGTTCAGTATGGCAAATGTCTATGCACTCAAAGCTTCAGGTCAGGAGAAAAATGACCTGATGTTATTATTCCCCGGATCACAGTATCTGACAAGTTTTGCCAACAGCAATTTGATCATGCCTGTGGAGGAATATGTGGATCAGTGGGGAACTTCTTTAAAAGAAGGGCTGGGAGATATAATGTTGGCCGGGCAGTATAAAGGACATCAGTACGCTATACCGCAAAATCAGGAAACGAGGAAAAGTGCATGGGGTGTTAAACTGGCCAATGATTTGTGTGAGAAATATAATATAAATCCAGAAGAAATTAAAACACTTGATGATTTGGAAGCTGTTTTTGCAATTATAAAAGAAAATGAACCGAATATTACAGTATTAATGCCTGAAACAACAGGACAAGGTATTGCTGGAAGTTTAATTGATTATTTTGATACATGCGGTACTGGTGGCGGCATTTTACAAGTACAAGAAAATGGTGATTTGAAAATTGTCAATCAGCTGGATGACCCTGAGTATGTAAAAATGTGCGAGAGGGTACATGAATGGTATGAAAAAGGATATATATCAAAGGATGTATTGACGAGTCAGGAGGACGGTAATCAATCACTTCAGTCAGGCAAGTGTTTTGCATTGGCGGCATCATCAATCGGAGGACCAATGGGTGATAAATACAGTACATGGGTAGTTCTCAATGAGAAAAAACCATTGCTGACAACTACGGATGAGCAACTGCTATTATGGACTGTGGCTTCCAGCTGCCAGCGCCCGGAAAAAGCAGTACAGTTTATAAATTTATGCTTTGAAAGTTCTGAAATTTCAAACCTAATGCGTTTTGGTGTGGAAAATGTCCATTATACAGTTCTTGAAAATGGTTCTGTTAATACGGATAATAATGCAGGATGGCAAAATTGGTGGGGGATGTTTGGCGATTTTAATAAACGATATATTTCAGAGAGTGACCTTTCTGTTGCTGGAATGGATAATGTAGACGACTATAAGAAGATGGTTGCTGATTGGGAAATTGAGGTATCCCCTGCCTATGGATTCAACTTTAATCCGGAAAATGTAAAGACTCAGATTGCAGCGTGTGATGCTGTCAATAACGAATACATGCTTACCGTTCTTAATGGTACGGTAGACCCGGCAACTGAAATTGAAAAATGGGCTAAAAAATTAGATGAAGCCGGTCTGGGTGATGTTATTGCTGAAAAACAGGAACAGCTGGACGAATGGCTTGCAGCTAAATAACAGTCAGTAATAATATGATTTGTAAAAATGTCGGCGGCAAGTCAGGATTATCTGCTTGCCGCCGCTGGTTTAAGACTATGAGTGCAACACTTATGGTTAATTCTTTAAATAAGAACTAGGAGGTAAAATAGTGGAAAAACATCAATCAAAGCAGGAACAGGCCCAATCTGCAATCGCAATACCCCGGCAGAAACGGAAATGGAAAAAGTATATTCCGCTGTATATGATGGCGTTGCCGGCCCTGGCCTATCTTTTTATAAATAATTATATGCCTCTGTATGGAATGCAGCTGGCTTTTAGGGAACTGGATTACAGTAAAGGGATTTTTAGCGGAAAATTTGTAGGCCTAAAGAATTTTAAATTTCTTTTTTCAACAGATGATGCATGGGTGATGACGAGGAATACAGTTTTATATAATCTGCTGTTTATTGTTGCTGGTCTGGTGTTTGGTCTTACAATAGCTATTCTTTTCAACGAGATTCGGTGTAAGCTGGCTTCCAAATTTTATCAGTCCGCATTATTAATTCCCTATTTTATGAGTATGGTTATAGTCAGTTATCTGGGGTTTGCATTTCTTAGCAGCGAAACTGGATTTATCAACAATACTTTGTTGAAATTTTTTGGAGCTGACCCTGTTGCGTGGTATTCGGAACCGAAGTTCTGGCCTTTTATATTACTGTTTATCAATATATGGAAGGGGATGGGGTATAGCCTTTTGATGTATACAGCACGGCTTCTGGCTATTGATTCAACTTATTATGAGGCTGCTACTGTGGACGGCGCTTCAAAATGGCAGAAAATCCGTTTTATAACCCTGCCATTGCTAAAACCTGTGATAATTATGATGACAACGTTATCTATCGGGCGTATGTTCTATTCCGACTTTGGGCTGTTTTACCAGATACCTATGAATTCGCCAACCTTATATTCCGTAACAAATACCATTGATGTATTCTCATTTAGGGCTTTAATGAAGCTGGGAGATATAACTATGTCATCGGCTACGGGCGTTTATCAGTCAGTTGTTGGCTTTGTGCTGATTTTAATTGCTAATTTTATTATCCGTAAATTTAGTAGGGATAATGCATTATTTTAAGGAGGGAGACACCTATGATTACAAAAAGTGATAAGCGATGGGGGATTACAGGCCATATTGTTATGATTATTTTGGCTGTCCTTGCTCTGGCTCCCTTTATTCTGCTTGTGATTGCATCATTTACAGAAGAGAGTGCAGCCATCCGCAATGGTTATAGTTATATACCGGAGGCATGGTCACTGGATGCCTACCGCTACATATTTGACCAATGGGCAACCATTGGACGCAGCTATCTCGTAACCATCTTTGTGACGGCTGTAGGTACTACAATCAGTGTTATTATATCAGCTATGCTGGCTTATGTAGTCAGCCGGAAAGAATTACCAGGACGTACAATTCTTCTTTTTGCCCTGACTTTTACTATGTTATTTAATGGTGGACTTACCTCTACCTATATCACCTATACACAGATTTTCCATATAAAAAACACGATTTTAGGCCTGATGGTACCCGGCCTTTTGATGAACGCCTATAACGTTATGATGTTTCGTAATTATTTTGAGACGACCATTCCAGGCGCTCTTATGGAGGCGGCTCAGATTGACGGCGCGAAAGAAACGACGATTTTTTTTAAGGTGGTCGTCCCTTTATCTCTGCCAATGGTGGCGACAGTGGGGCTTACAGTGGCGCTGATGTACTGGAACGATTGGACCAATGGTCTTTACTATCTGTCTACAGACAGTAAGCTCCAATCGATACAAACACTTCTCAACAATATGAATGAAAATATAAAGTTTCTGCAGCAAAACAATGTTGGCAGCACATTCTCATCCTTGGATATGCCATCGACAACCATACGAATGGCCATTGCTGTGGTGGGCATACTTCCCATTTTGGTTCTGTATCCGTTTTTCCAGAAATGGTTTGTAAAAGGAATGATGTCCGGTGCAATTAAGGGATAGTCATAGGGAATGACCGGGAAGGAGCCGAAAATGACTCATTTTTTCAGTATTGATAATGCATTTTTTCGTATTATGACAAAGGTGTTCTATATTTGTGTGTTAAGCCTGTTGTGGTTGATATGCTCCATTCCAGTTGTGACCATCGGCGCTGCTAATTCGGCGCTCAATGCGGTAATGCTGCGGATGGTCAGGGATGAGGACGGGTACGTCATCCGGACCTACTTCAAAGCTTTTCGGGAAAACTTCCGGCACAGTACGGCTATTTGGCTGATTTTGCTGATGGTGGGCGTTATTCTGAGCAGCGACGTGTACTTTTTTTTGCAAATAGGTAATCCGGTGTTCTGGGTTGCCGCTGCGGTCTTTTTTACCGCATTGATTGTATTACTCCTGTTTTTCATGGTTGCCTTCCATTATCTTGTATGGTTTGATAACCCACTGAAAATAACTGTGATGAATTCCTTCCGCACGGCTCTCGGATATCTGCCTTACAGCGTGGCGTTACTCGTATTATTTGCCGCCATAGTTTACGGCATATACGCATCGGCGCCGTTGATGATTGTATTTACGTTTTTTGGCGCGGGAATTTATTCTTATATAGCCGCCTATTTGTGGCGGCGTGTATTTGACCGATTAGCACAGGAATAGAGCTTGTTGAAACCATGATTTTTATAGGAGGGTTATATTTATGATAAAAGAAAGATGGAACCAAGAGTGGAAGGTATCCAGAGCCGGAGAGAGCCCTATGATGGCGGCAGTCAACGGCAGCGCTTCCGGAGAGACTCTGGTCACACTGCCTCATGACGCAATGATCCATGAGAAACGGACGCCGTCTACGAGGAATCAGCATCAGACTGGTTTTTATCCGGGCGGCGCATATATATACACAAAGGTTTTTGACGTACCCATGGAATGGAAGGAGCGAACCGTCCATCTGGAGTTTGAGGGTATATACATGAATTCCATGGTTTATATCAATGGAGATTATGCAGGGGGGCACCCGTTTGGTTATACGAATTTTTACATTTGTGCTGATGATTTTCTGAAATATGGCCAGAGTAACGAAATACGTGTCATAGCCAATAATAGCGCCGAAGAGAATAGCCGCTGGTATTCAGGCAGCGGTATTTATCGTAATGTCAACATAATGATTGGTAATCGACTGCACATCAAAGAGGATGGCGTGCGCATATCTACACCGGAAGTTTCGGACGATACGGCTGTGGTACAGATTGAGATTTGCATGGAGAATATGGGCTTACAAAGTCAAAAAGTCAACCTTGAAACGAAGCTTTCGGATGCTGCAGGCCATACCGTTGCCGTGAATCGTATGCCTGTTACTATATTTGCCGGGGAGACAACGACCTGCCGTCAGCGCATTGTGGTGGATAATCCGCTGCTTTGGAGCTGTGAGGAACCAAATCTTTATACGTGTAATATCCGGCTTGTGGAAATTTCGGACAAAACGGCCATAGGTGATTTTGTTACAGATGAGTTCTTAGATAATTTTGGTATACGGACTCTGGCGTTAGATTCTCATCGGGGGCTTCGCATCAACGGCCGGGAAGTAAAGCTCAGAGGGGCATGTATTCATCACGATAACGGGATAATTGGCGCATGTACTTTGGAAAAGGCTGAGCTTAGGCGTTGCCGTCAGCTAAAGGCGGCGGGCTTTAACTGCATTCGCAGTGCTCATCACCCTTTGAGCAGAGCTATGTTGGAGGCTTGCGACCGGGAAGGGATGCTTGTATTGGATGAATTGTCGGATTGCTGGACCCGGAGCAAAAATAACAATGACTATGCACAGAATTTTTCGGATTACTGGGAATTTGACGCAGAGCAGTTGGTTGCGAAGGATTTTAATCATCCTTCGGTGATTATGTACATTACAGGAAATGAGATTCAGGAAGCCGGAACTGCTAAAGGCGCCCAGCTTAACCGGCGCATTACGGAAAAATTTCACATGATGGATCATACCCGTTATGTAACCGTGGCCATCAACGGCCTTTTGGCGGCAATGGATCGCATGGGCGAAATCATGTGCTCTATTATGGGTATTAGTATGGAGGAAATGATACAGATGCAAGCAGCCGCGGCCAGTTCCTTAACGGATGCGCCAGATATTACCGATGGACAGTCACAGGCGTCCTCCAGTGCTGGTTCAGATGAAGCTAATGGCATGACGGATCTCATGCTTGGCCCCATGGCGGATGCTTTTGCCGCCAATGAGATTATGACTGATATCCTGGAAGAATTTGCTTGTGTTACAGACTTGGTAGGCTATAATTATCTGACTGCCCGCCATGTGATGGAACATGCAATGTATCCGGATCGGGTGATTTTGGGAACGGAGACGCTTCCGGCGGATATTGTGCGGCTTTGGAAAATCGTTCGTGAAAATCCCCATGTCATTGGCGATATGACCTGGACCGGTTATGACTACCTGGGGGAGGCTGGCGCCTATGTTTATTACTATGATGGCCGCCATGGATTTATGCCTAATTGGCCGATCAGCGTGTCCTATGCGGGAGATATTGATATCACAGGATACCGTCGGCCCATGAGCTATTTCAGGGAAATTGTCTATGGTCTTCGTAAAGCGCCCTATATCGCAGTAGAGCGGTTGAATCATTACGGGGAGACGCCTGCAAAGACGGCCTGGATGTGGAAAGACGAGATTGCCAGCTGGACTTGGAGCGGTTATGAAGGAAAACCTGCGGTTGTCAACGTCTATTCCAATGCAGATTTCGTTGAGCTTTTTATTAATGAAAAATCCCAAGGGTGCAAGCCGGCTGGTGAAGATGCCGGTTATATGGCGTCATTTGAGACTGTCTACGAACCTGGCTGTATAAGAGCGGTCAGCTATGGAGCTGATGGCGGATGTGACATTTGTGAGCTTTCAACAGCATCGGAATCATTGGCGCTGTGCGTTGAAGCAGATACCACAGTGCTGGCGGCCGATGGCGCGGACTTGGCTTATGTGATGGTATGTCTGATTGATACCCAGGGAAATATTAACCGACAGGTCGTTAAAGAAGTGAGTGTTCATGTGGAAGGGGCCGGAACACTTCAGGGTTTTGGGAGTGCTGATCCATGTACTGAAAATTATTATGATCATACGACATGGGAGACTTATGACGGCCAATTGCTGGCTGTTATCCGCGCAGGCAATAGGAGCGGTAAGATTAGTGTTGTTTTTACTGCTGAAGGGCTTCCTGAAAGTAAAATTGAATTGGAGGTAAAATAGATGATGAACTATTATTGTAATCCGATGAACCTGGAGTATCGTTATCAATTTTTTAAGCTGCAGGCGGATGGTCGGTTGCTGAATCAAACAAGTGTTGATCAGGATACGGGATTGTGTGAGGGGCATCGCGAGGCCGCCGATCCGTCGTTAGTCCATTTTAAAGGGAAATATTATATGTTTCCATCGGTAACTGCTGGCTTTTTCACAAGCGAAAATCTGTTGGACTGGGAATTCCATAAATTTGTAAATCCGATGCCCATATATGACTATGCGCCAGATGTACGTGCTGTTGGAGATTATCTTTACTTCAGCGCTTCCAGTATGGTGAAGAATTGTTCGTTTTTCAGGACAAAGAATCCGGAGACGGAGCCTTTTGAGGAAATACCGGGTACATTTCCTTTCTGGGACCCAAACCTATTCGTGGATGATGACGGACGTTTCTTCTTTTACTGGGGGTGCTCCAATGTGACGCCTATTTATGGTGTGGAGCTGGAACCGGCGACAATGAAGCCGCTGGGCATGCCGTTGGAACTGATACATTCTAATGCTGAGGACCGGGGCTATGAGCGCAATGGTGAGGACCATATCGCACCAAAGACTCAGGAGGAGATAGATACGGATGTGGCTGCTCTTATGGCGGCCCAGTCGGAGCTTGCTCAGATTCCGGATGAACAAAAAAAACTGCTCTTTGCCAGCATGGGGAATGACCCATATTTGGAAGGCGCCTGGATGACTAAATATCAGGGGAAATACTACCTTCAGTATGCTATTCCCGGTACTCAGCACAATGTATATAATGATGGCGTTTATGTGGGGGTGAGTCCTCTCGGCCCATTTGTTCCGGCGAGAAATAATCCTTACTCCTATAAACCGGGCGGTTTTATCACCGGTGCTGGTCATGGCTCCACTTTGGAGGCTGTGGATGGCCGTATCTGGCATATAGCATCTATGAGGATTAGCAAGAACCATAGCTTTGAGCGCAGACTGGGCCTGTGGAAAGCTGGCTTTGACAAGGACGGCGAGCTTTACTGTGACCAACGCTACGGTGACTGGCCTATGTCTATGGATGCCGCTCCCTGGAAGAAGCCTGAATGGATGCTGCTTTCCTATAAAAAGGCAGTTAGCGCTTCCTCCGGTACCGGAGCTGAAAATGCTGTTGATGAAGATATTCGCACATGGTGGCGGGCTGCGGATGCAAAACAGGGCCAGTGGATACAGGTGGATTTGGGTGAGGTAAAAGATGTCAATGCCGTACAGATCAACTTCGCCGATCAGGATCTTAGAAAGTTTTTACCGGGGGATACTGAATTTTTCTTTGATATGCAAAGCTACCGTTATATGGATGAAGATAAACAGCCTACCCAGTGGGTCCTTGAAGGCTCCATAGATGGTGAGAGTTACCAGGTCCTTGTGGATAAATCCCATGTGGAAACAGACTTGGCCCATGACTTTTTAGTATGGGAAGAGGGCATCCGTCTGCGCTATATTCGCTTGAACATAATACATTTGCCTTATGAACAGATTCCGTGTGTCAGCGGTCTGCGGGTGTTTGGTAAAGGGAATACCTCTATGCCGGAGCAGGTGCGTAATTTGCAGGTCCAACTGGACGGAGCGCTGGATATGGATGTGTCCTGGGAAGATGGTGCATTGGAAGGAGAGAATCAAGCCACAGGTTATAATATTCTCTGGGGTTATGCTGCAGATAAATTGTATCATAGTTGTATGGTTTTTGGACAAAGAAAACGGCGTATTGGTGCACTTATAAAGGGTGATCCGGTGTATGTCCGGGTGGATGCTTTTAATGAAATGGGAATTACGGAGGGTGTTGTGGAGAGGGTTCGTTAAAACCGTGCTTTGAAGAAATATACGAGTTGATATTTAGCCGCTGGTTCCGGAGTATGTAAGAAAAAATGAAATATAAGAAGAACAAAATTCAAGGGGGCGATTTGTGTGGAATATAAATTTGAAAAGCTGGATAACTTTAGAGATTTGGGTAATATTCCGGCAGCGTATGGTAAAAGAACCGCACCAGGAAGACTGCTCCGGTCCGGTGAGTTGAGTCACCTGACCAGAGAGGACATACGGATACTTTGTGAGGAATATCATGTAATGAATGTTGTGGATTTAAGAACAGAGAGCGAGCGAATGTCATCCCCAGATTGCGAAATACCGGGAACCTGCCATTTGAATCTTGACTTTTTCCCGGGGGAGGCCTCCGAAAAGGGTGACTGCAGTGAAGAACAACTAAATAAAATGCAGAGTGCTGAGCAAATCCGGAGAAATTTATTAAATTCATATACATCCTTTATTAAGGATGAACCTGTCAGAATGGCATTGTATGAGTTTTTACAAGTGCTGCTTTGTACCGAGTATGGCGCGACGCTATTTCACTGCTATGCTGGTAAGGATCGGACGGGAATTTCGGCGGCTGTAATTTTGACTGTATTGGGCGTCTCGAAGGATGATATTATGAAAGACTATCTTGAGACCAATGTACTCCGTAACGAAACCAATCATGTTATTATCGATTATTTGAGAAATGAGGGGCGTCCGGAAAATGTTCTGAATGCTGTGCTTGCCGGACTCTGTGTAGAGCAGATCTATCTGGAGAAGGCTTATGAAATCGCTCAAAGGCTGTATGGCTCTTTTGAAAACTATATTACAAATGGGATCGGCTTCGGTAAAGCTGATTGGGAAAAATTACGCGAGAAATATCTTTGTTAAAAATTCAATTATATGAGGAGGGAATAGTAGCATGCGTGCAACTCGTTTAAGAACCGAATATTTAAAGACGCCTATAGGAATCGACATCGTCAGGCCAAGATTTTTCTGGAATTGTGAGCAGGATGCCTGCGGTGGCAGTCAGACGGCTTATCGAATTATAACTAAAAAAGATGGTAATGTGATATGGGACAGCGGTAAGGTTGTTTCGGATCATATGACCCATATTCCTTACCAGGGTCCGCAGCTTACCAGCCGTGATAAAATATGGTGGAGTGTTCAACTGTGGGATGCGGAGGGCAGACCCGGGGAATTGGCAGAAAGCACTTTTGAGATGGGACTTTTAAAGCCGGAGGACTGGTCAGCCCGGTGGATTACAGGGGATTATGAACCGGAGCATGATACACGCTATCCTGTGGACTGTTTTAAAAAAACATTTGTATTATCGCAAAAATGTGTACGGGCCCGGCTTTACATAACGGCTTTAGGTCTTTATGAGGCCATAATCAACAACCAGCGTGTGGGCGATGTCTGCTTCACGCCGGGGTGTACGGATTATCGTAAACGTCTCTATTATCAGACCTTTGATGTGACCGATCAACTTTTTTCCAATAAAGAAAATATATTGGAACTTAAATTAGCTGATGGATGGTACCGTGGCTCCATCAATGCGTTTGGTGAGACTGAGGTCTATGGGAACCAGACAAAATTGCTTTGTCAGCTCGAAGTATATTTTGAAGATGGCAGCTCACGGATCATTGTCAGCGACCAAAGCTTTTTATGGTCTAATGACGGTCCACTGCGTTTCTCGGATTTTAAAGACGGAGAAATCTGCGATATGAGGATGCAGCCCTCCTATGACGGTTGCGCCCGTGTTGTAGATGAAACGCTTATCCCTACTGCCTCTAATAATATACCGGTCCGGGAAAAAGAAGGCTTTCCTGCAAAGCTTTTAGCGACTGCAAATGGAACATATCTGCTGGATTTTGGGCAGAACATTGCAGGTTTTGTAGATATTCATATAAAAGGCGCCACTGGCCAAAGGGTGTTTATGCAGATGGGAGAAATCCTGGATGAAAACGGTGAGTTAACACTGTCGAATATTCAAGTGAAAAAACCGGCAAAAAACTTTAATCTGGAAAATCAATTTAAGACTATGACCGGACAGTATAGTCAGATTAATGAAGAGCTTGTAATGACGCCAAGGCAGGAAACCGAGTTGATTTTATCCGGTAGGGAGGACCATTATCGTACCAAGTTTGCTCTATATGGCTTCAGATACGCCCGCGTTATAACAGAGGCAGAAGTAAAACCGGAAAATTTTCATGCCGTGGCGGTTTACTCAGATATGGAACCGACCGGAAGCTTTTGCTGCTCCGATGAAAAAATTAGTCGATTTTGGGTAAACTGTCTTTGGAGTATGCGGGGGAATTATTTGGATATCCCTACGGACTGCCCAACAAGAGAGCGGCTTGGATGGACCGGGGATGCACAGATATTCTTTAATACGGCGTCCTGTTTTTACGATACCTCCGCTTTTTTCAGAAAATGGCTGTACGATATGCAAGACAGCCAGTATGAGGACGGGAGTCTTCCGGCAGTGATACCCTATGCGGGGATGGAAATGCTCTACCGTGGCACTGGCGCTTCGGTTGGTTGGCAGGATGCGGGGATCCTTATTCCTTATAGATACTATCAATGCTATGGAGATATACAGCTTTTAAGACAGTTTTATCCGATGATGCGCAATTGCGCACGGTTTATGCTTGATAATGCCGGACCAGAGGATGAGATGCAGGAGAAGGATAATCCATGGCGTAAATATATATATGTTAAGGGTGTACAGCTTGGTGAGTGGCTGGAACCAGCTCAGTTTAACGAGCCTGTAACTGCTGAGAGTATGCCCAAGCACCCAGAGGAATGCACGGCATATATGCATTATTCCATGTCGATTATGGCGGAGACAGCGGCTCTTTTAGGGGAAACGGAGGATGCCATTTTGTATGAGGAATATGCCAAGGGCGCTAAAAATGCATACGCATGGATGTATTTGAGAAATGGCGCTCCGGATACGGACCGACAGGCAAAGCTTGTACGACCATTGGCCTTTGGTCTGGCTGATGATAAAGATCTGGAGGTTTGTCTTCCCTCGGATATTAAGGTTCAGCTTCAAAAACGTCTGGTCCAGGCCGTGGAAAATTTTGACTACCATGTAGGAACTGGTTTTTTGTCTACGGCATTTCTTCTTCCTGAATTGACGAAAATGGGCAGGAACGATCTGGCTTATCGTATGCTTGAAAATAAAGAAATGCCCGGATGGCTGGCGGAAGTTAATGCGGGGGCGACGACAGTTTGGGAGAACTGGAATGGGGAAGCAAGTAGAAATCATTATTCTCCCGGGGCAGTATGCGATTGGATTTTTCATACGGTTGGTGGAATTTGTGTCGATGGACGGAATCATTTTCATATCGAGCCGGCACCGGGGGGCTCGCTGACTTGGGCAAAGTGCTCATTTTTGAGTATGTATGGCCGGGTAGAGGTCGAATGGGAAAAGGAAGGTGCACTGACGGTTCGGGTACCGGCGGGAACATCTGCGGAAGTTATCTGGAACACTACGATAAGGACCGTAAATTGCGGTCTTTGGCGGTTTGAATAGAGTATAGGGTAGGGTGAAAAAATGAAGCGTGAGACAATCCGTTTATGGGAAAAGAAAGAATATACGTATCCCATGGCATATGGATTTATTCCAAAGCTGGATGCCTATTTACATGAGGATCGCAAAAAACGCCCGGGGATGATCGTTGTTCCAGGCGGCGGTTACCGGATGGTATCGCCTACGGAGGGGGAGCCGGTGGCACTGAAATTTTATGATCAGGGTTATCAAGTATTTGTGTGTACCTATACCACGGATTTTTTGGGGGTGACACCGTTAAGGCTCCAGCCGGTGAAGGACCTTGCAAGAGCTGTACGGTTACTTAGAAAATACGGGAATATCTACGATTTGACGGACATCGTTGTTGTCTGTGGTTTTTCGGCCGGAGGTCATGCAGTAGGAACGCTGTGTGTTCACGGTTCCGGGGTTCCGGAGGAAAATCCGGATTACCGGAATATTTCCTGTCGTCCGGATGCGGTGATCCTTTCATATCCTGTCATCACTATGGAAACATATACCCATGCAGACTCTTCCGAAGTTTTGCTGGGCAAAGATGCAAGCCCGGAAGAAAAAGATTATTTCAGTCTGGAAAAACATGTGACCGTCGATTCGCCGCCAGCCTTTATCTGGCAGACGGCTGCTGATGAACTGGTTCCTGTGGAAAACAGTGCACTTTATGCAGAGGCATGTAAGCATGCGGGGGTGCCGTTTGCATACCATGTATTTTCCAAAGGAATGCATGGCTTATCCGTGGGTGATGAGACGGTCGCTGTTACTGCTGATAATGCGTACACCTCGGAGCAGGTGATGACAATGGTCGAGGCGGCAAAGGATGGTGTCTTACAGCTTCCAGAAGATGTAATGCAGCAACTGCTTTATGTGGAGGAAATGGGAAAACAATATTTTCATCAGTCGAAGCAGCCATCCAGGAAAACAGTGAAAAATGAGGAGGTTGCCTCCTGGATCGGACTTGCATCCATGTGGCTTCGTGAATTATTGAATCTGGAACTGTAAGTATCTGTACAAGTTTTTTGTTATCAGACAACAAGCAGCTTTTCAGGCGACTGCGGTAATATAGAGGTGATAATCTCTGATATTTCCGCAGGCGATTCAATACAGCCGTCATTGATCCATGTTCGTAAAATGGTAATAACTCCCGCTGTAAAAAAGTTAAAGTAATAAATACCTGTGCGTTCAGGTACATCCATCCGTAGAAAAATGGGCTGCATGATTTCCTTATATAATAGAATCATGCTTTGATGAAGAGCATTGTTGTTGTATTCCGACAGGTAAGCTTTGTAGAAAATCAGATTCTCTTTGACGTGGGTGACAAACAAGATAATATAGTCATTGGACAAAATATCCGTGCCATTCACATACCGGGAATTATATTCGGTGATTAGATCACTTTCAAGCTTCTCACATTTATTTTCCATGACTGCATAAATATCCGTATAGTGTGCATAAAAAGTAGAACGGTTAATTTGTGCAATCTGACAGAGCTCATTCACTGTGATTGCTTTTAAAGGCTTTTTTTCAATCAATGTAAGTAATATATCCTGTATTCGCTGATGTGTTTTTTGATATCCTGAGTTCTCTTTCTTATTCATAAAATATACCTCTCATAAGTCCAATGTTTATTTGACGATTGTTTGTTGATATAAATAATAATACTATTATAATATAAAGCATAAAACAATACAAGTGTTGGATTTAAAAGGACATGATATGGAGCAAATCGATTCTAGGACTTGATGGGGGAGTATATATAAGGTTTGCAAAATACGGTAAACAGCTGCGGTAATTGAGCAGTAACTGAAATAATTTAGGAGTGAGTCTATGATACATAATAGTAGTAATAATGAAATGCAAATGGATCAGAAGAAGTCTGTCGATACTTTTGAAAACTATGACTGTATACGTCCGGGCCAGGTTTGGCTGGATACCGGAGGAAAGCGTATTCAGGCCCATGGCGCGTCGGTATTTTATGAAAACGGTGTTTTTTACTGGTATGGAGAAAACAAGGAATTTACGTCAAAGAAAAATTCAATATGGACATGGGGAATTCGCTGTTACTCATCAAAGGATCTTTATAATTGGACGGATGAGGGGCTGATCATTTCACCAGAACCAGATAATGAACAGTCCATATTGCATCCCAGCCGCTATATGGACCGGCCCCATATTATATTCCATAAAAAAAGCAAAAAATATGTGTGCTGGCTTAAATACTGCGATACGAATCATTTTGCAGTGCTTACTGCTGACCATTTTCTTGGACCGTATACCATCGTCAACAAATTTCTACAGCCCTTTGGCCGGGAGTGCGGTGATTTTGATCTGGCCGTAGATGAAAATACCGGAAAAGGCTATTTGTTTTTTGAAGCAGATCACAAAGATTTGCTGGTGACGGAACTATCGGAGAATTATACAGATGTTTCAGAATCATTTACAATTGTCTATGAAAGTATGAACCCGCCATATACAAGAGAAGGTGTAACACACTTTGAACGAAGGGGAAAGCACTATATCGTTACAAGCGGTATGACCGGCTATATGCCGAATCCGTCAGAGGTCGCTGTGGGGAACGACTGGTTTGGACCATTTACGGTTCAGGGAAATCCTCACGTGGACGATCACAGCCGGGCTTCATTCAACAGCCAGATTTCATGTATATTTAAACATCCTGATATTAAGGATCTTTATATTGCCGTAGCTGACCGATGGGCGCCGGATTTTGTGGTCACTGCAGATTTATATGAACGTCTGGCCCGGGTGGTAGCTGCTAATTTCGATTCGTCTATACAGGTTTCCGTGGATGATCAATTGGAGCTTCTGGCATCACCTATGGTGGCGCATACGGATACATCAGTAGCGGATTATGTATGGCTTCCAATACGTTTTGAGGGTGATCGGGTGCGAATTGACTGGTATGATGAGTGGCGCGTGGATTCATGATTGCTTAGTCTTGATAAATGGAGGTTAGATGCTTGTAGCCGGCTGGCTTCTTTGTCAGCCGGCTGCAAAGAAGGCTAAAGACATAATTATTTTCCGGGCGCTTCAAGAACAATAGCGTGTGCAATCCCCGGTACGCTTTTTCCTTCATTAAAGCTGATTGGGGAAAGCAGCGCGCCGGTAGGAACGAACAATACTTTTTTCCATTCACCGGACGCCAGTTTTGGCACGATCATGGAGGCCAGTGTGACCGCGCTGCAGGCGCATCCGCTGCCGCCGGAATGGGTATCCTGTGTTTCCCGGTCAAAGATTTCTATGCCACAGTCCATATGTTGCTTTGAGATATCCATACCCCTCTGCTGCATCAGATCCAGCAGGATATCATGGCCTACATAACCAAGATCACCGGTGATGATATGATCGTAGTCCTCCGGTTTTTCATGCATGTCTTTCAAGTGATTATAAATCGTATCACAGGCCGCGGGCGCCATACAGGCCCCCATATTCATAGAATCCCGAACGCCGTAATCCACAATCTTTCCCGGCGTGGCGGAGGTGATGCGGGCCTTGTGTTTCAGTTGTTCCCTCATTTTTTCAGAGGCGGCGCACATGGGTTTGGATACGATAAAGGCTCCGCTTCCAGTAACTGTCCATGTGGCCGAGAGAGGTCGTTGATTTCCATATTCCAGAGGAAAACGAAACTGCCGTTCCGCGCTGGCAAAATGGCTGGAGGTCAGGGCCAGGACATTTTGGGCAAAGCCGCCGTCGATGTGTACCGCAGCGAGCATCAGTGCTTCGCCGACGGTAGAGCAGGCGCCGTACAGGCCAAAGGTGGGGCGGTTAAATGAAGCGATGCCAAAGCTGGTGGCAATGATCTGTCCTAACAGATCCCCGGCGAAGATACAGTCCATATCCGAAGCGTTCATAACCGCTTTTTCAAGTACTTTTTCTACAGCCTTTTTCTGCAGTTCGCTTTCCGCTTCCTCCCATTTGCTTTTTCCAATCATGGGGTCTTCCCAAACTTCATCAAATAGCTTGCCGAGAGGACCTTCTCCCTCCTTAGGGCCGGTGACACTGGACATTTCATAAATCACCGGAGCATTTTCAAATACGATTGTTGAATTTCCCTGTTTTTTTTTCATGTCTGCCGCCTCCTTATATGACACTGATTTCTGTGAGTATATAGTATAACAATCCGAAGAAACCGGAGGTGACAATACCGTAGAGAATCACCGGTCCGGCAATATTGAAGGCCTTCGAACCAACCCCGAACACCAGTCCTTCTTGCCTAAACTCAATCGAACAGGCCGCTACAGAGTTGGCAAAACCGGTGATTGGCACCAGATACCCGGCTCCGGCAAACTTGACGATGGGCACGACCAGATTAAAACCGGTGAGGATAACGCTGGCTGCAATCAGGCACAATGTAGTGTAGGACGACGCCAGTGTCAGCGACATGCCGGTAGAAATAAACAGATTCGTAAGGGCCTGTCCGATCAGGCAGAGGAGACCGCCGCTGACAAAGGCTTTCAATGTGTTGAGAAAGCAGCTGTGCTTCGGGGTGACCTGTTCGACGTATTCGTTGTATTTTTTTGTATCCATGAGCATACTCCTTTT
Source organism: Lachnospiraceae bacterium (assembly GCA_902363555.1). Taxonomy (GTDB): domain Bacteria; phylum Bacillota; class Clostridia; order Lachnospirales; family Lachnospiraceae; genus Catenibacillus. The sequence continues at coordinate 165,580 of CABJAM010000010.1, forward strand.
TTGAATTGCTTTTGGTAAGCTGTACGTAACAGCTCAGCCTGTCTGAACGGTTACAAGCTGTGCGTGATACACACTCTGGGAATAGTATGCCACGGAGATTGGAAATATATGCTTTAAAAATTTAAAAATCCAACAAACATCTGATAATTGTTTGTTGAAAATAATCCCACCTGTTATTATAATATGATTATAAAAATAAAACATATGTTGGATTTATAACGGTAACTCAGAGGAACTGATCCGTTGCGATTTATGAAAGTGGGGAATTGGCCATGAAGCTATTATCATCTGATATTTTTAACAGCAGGGTCCGCAATGAAAGTATTACAAGAAAAGAAACGTGGCTGGGCTATTTTTTAGGCCCCATTGGCGTGACCTTGATGGGCGGGATACTGTCAAGCTATCTGAATGTATATTATACAGATGTCATAGGAATTGCAGACATTTGGGGCGGTATGTTTTTAAGTGCTTTTCCCGTGGTATGCAAAATCATCGATGCATTTACGTTTATCGTTATGGGCAGAGTTGTAGATCGGACCTCATCTTGCCAGGGGAAAGCCCGCCCATGGATATTGCTCTCTACGCCTATATTACTTCTTAGCATGATGCTGCTATTTATGGTTCCGGAGGGGAGCGATGGGTTCAAGGCGGCATGGATATTTATTAGCTACAATCTGTTTTACTCCATTGGCTATACGGCATACAGTACCAGTCATACTCTGCTTGTGCCGCTCTCTACAAAAAATGATGGGGAGCGCAGCCGTTTATCAGTGATTAGCAATTCACAGAATATGCTGTCAGGAACGTTTCTGGCCATTTTATTTCCATGTATTCTTGTTCCATTTATGGGGGTTGACCGGACACTATGGATGAAAACGATTCTGATGGTCACATTGGCCTGCTGTCCGCTGCTTTTAATGGAATATTATTATACCAGGGAACGGATAACAATGGCTGCTGCGCCGGCTAAAAATAAGCAAAACTTCAGACATCAACTCTCCTGCTGTGTCAAAAGCAGATGCTGGGTGCTGATCATGGTTTATATGATTATTTCGCAGCTGTTCGGAGCGTTATCCAGCGCAAGCGTATTTTACTATTGCAATTGGGTCTTAGGCTCATATAATGATGGCTTTACCCAGGCGCTTTATTATGGACTGGGGAATGCACCTCTCGGTCTTGGCGTTTTCCTTTGCATGCCTGTGTGCCGGAAATTTGGCAGGCGGCGGGCGATGATGTATGGATTTTTGATGGCTGTTGCAGGCAGCGGCCTGTGCTTATTTAATCCGTATTCGCTTTCGATGGTGCTGGCCGGACAGACGATCAAGGCCATCGGGTTGATTCCCTCGTCCTATATGATCGGCGTTTTGTTGGCGGAGGCGCTGGATGATGTGGAGGATCAGAGCCAGGAGCGCTGCGACGGCTTTTCATCATCGATTTTTAACATTATCGTAACCGTAAGCAGCGGCCTTGCTCTTTGCATCTTTAATTTTTTTCTGACACAGCTGGGTTATGTGGCGCCAACCGCAGTCGCCGCAGTTCCGGTCCAGAACCGTTCGATCCGGGGATTCTTTATCTTTGCAGCTTTGGGCAGCCAGATCGTGCAATATCTGTTCCTTGCGGGAATTATGTATATGTATCCTAAAAAACAGGAAAACCCCCCAATCAATATGAAAGGGAAGCTAAAGAAGTCGGATTTGGTGAATCAATAGTAACTTGTTACATGCATTATAAAGGAGATTATTATGGAAAAGTACAAAAACAAGACGTATTCGCCCCGGGAGCGGGCAGCGGACCTGCTTGAGCGCATGTCGGTCACTCAAAAGCTGGGCCAGCTTATATGTAAAATGTTTACAGGAGATCCGTAGGAGATGCTGGCGGCTACCTTGAACAGTTACGCATCATCCACATTAAAACAAAGAAAAATTAATGGAGGTTTTTAAAATGAAAAAAATTATAGCTATGGATAAGTTTCAAATGACTGGCGGAATAAAAATACAGCCGGCCGATGACGGTTATCTGGTGGAGTGGCCAATGGACGGCGGGCAGATGATCCTGTCCGGCACTCCTAAAGCTCTGGGAGACGTATCATGGGAAGGGGCGACCCATCTGGTGGTGGAGATTACAGGGCTGGAGGCCTTTAATCCTGTAATGGTCATGGTATTCCTTAGTGGAGAAACGCTGGAGGCTCCGTCAACAATCGTCAATGTGGGAGCCATTCCCGGTTTGCGGGTAAAGGTTGCTTTCCCTCTGGACTATCTGGATTCAAACCGGATGTTTGTGCCCAGGACTCCGGGCCGGCTTAAGGAGATTGTCGTTGGCCGTGGTGTAGAGTTGGATCAGGTTCAAACATTTATACTTACGACGAAGGAATGCCACAAAACCCAGAAAATGCTGATCCATAACATATATCTATCCTGTGGAGAACCGGATTATACGATTGAGCATAAGCCTATGGTCAATGCTCTGGGCCAATTGAATAACAGGCAATGGCCGGGAAAGACGGATTCCATAGAAGCTTTAAAGGCTGATCTTACATCAGCACTTAAAGCCAGCAGTGGGAGCTGCGGATATTCCGGCTGGAGCCGTTGGGGCGGGGATTTGTCAGACCAGTTTGAGGCAACTGGATTTTTCCGGACACAATTTAATGGCAAACGGTGGTATCTGGTGGACCCGGAGGGTTATCCGTTTATTTCAACGGGGCTGGACTGCTGCCGGCCCGGAGATGGCGGACCTGTGGGAGGAATCGAGTGCCTTTTTGAAGAACTTCCGGATAAAAATACGTTTGCAGATTGTTATGACGGACGTATAGAGCAGTCAGATGGGGTTCCGGGGGATTATGTCAGCTTTTCTACCGTTAATCTTCGGCGCGTCTTTGGTGATTGCTGGGAAGAAAAATGGACGAATCTGACCCAAAAACGTTTAATGGACTGGCATTTTAATACGATCGGCAATTGGAGTGATGGGGAATTTATCAAAAATGCCAAAATGCCTTATGTATGGCCTCTGGTGGATTTCCCATCAACGAAAACCTGTATTTTCAGAGATTTTCCCGATGTATTCAGCGATGAATACGAGCAGAATGCGATTACCTTTGCACAGCAATTGACTGCCTTTGCCGGTGATCCTTATATGATCGGTTATTTTCTCAGAAATGAACCGGAGTGGGCGTTTGTCCAAAATCTGCTGATTGCGGAAAAGGTGCTGGAAAACGAAGTAGATACTATGTGTAAACAGAAGTTTATCGAGCATCTTAAGGAAAAATATGGGGAAATCGGGGCGCTCAATGTAGCATGGAAGCAAAATTATGCAACCTTTGACGATTTGAGAAGGCCACAGCTGCTTGTTGCCGGATTTAGCGAAGCGGCTAAAAATGACGTGGAGAATTTCAGCAGAAGGATGATCCGCAGGTATGTGTCAATTCCGTCCATGGCCTGTAAGGCAGTGGACCCGGATCATATGAACCTGGGAATGCGCTATTCCATGCTGACCGATCCCATACTTTTGGAAGGTTCGGAGTTTTTCGACGTGTTTTCTCTCAATGGTTATCAGGAGTCGCCTTACGAGGAAGTACAAAAGGCCGGCGAGCTCACTGGCAAGCCGGTAATTATTGGAGAGTTTCACTTCGGAGCCATTGATGTGGGGCTGTCGGCGGCAGGAATATGCAGCGTAAGTTCCCAAAAGGATCGTGGACTGGCCTATCGGTATTATTACGAACAGGGAATGAAGAGTCCATATTTTGTCGGCGCCCACTATTTTATACTCAGCGATCAGCCAGTGATGGGCAGGTTTGATGGAGAAAATACACAAATCGGGCTTGTGGATGTATGCAATAAGCCCTATGAGGACTTTGTGGCCCTGGTCCGGCAGACGAACTGCAATGTTTATGCTATGGCGTCAGGGGATTATGTTGCGGAGGAATATACAGTAGGGCGGATTCCCCGGCTGATGGGATTTTAGGTTGCCGTGAGATATAGATAATGTTCTTGAAGCTAAAGCATCCGCTGGCGGAAAGGAACCTCCACCTTTCCGGTTTTTTGTGACAAAGTATTAAATTTTGAATAAACCGGTGGATAACGACCCTCCTTTTTCTGCGCAAGTTGGACTAAATCAGCATACTTACCTTTAGAATAGCAGCTTTCCTGATTTAGTGTTATTATAACACACGCATCTTGCCTAAATTCAATAGAACAGGCCGCCACAGAGTTGGCAAAGCCGGTGATTGGCACAAGATACCCGGCCCCGGCAAACTTGACGATGGGCACGACCAGATTAAAGCCGGTGAGGATAACGCTGGCTGCGATCAGGCACAATGTCGTGTAGGACGACGCCAGTGTCAGCGACATGCCGGTGGAAATGAACAGATTCGTAAGGGCCTGGCCGATCAGGCAGAGGAGGCCGCCGCTGACAAAGGCTTTCAATGTGTTGAGAAAGCAACTGTGCTTTGGGGTGACCTGTTCGACGTAGTCATTGTATTTTTTTGTATCCATGGGCATACTCCTTTTTTTATATAGGTTCGATTTCGTAACAATTTGGCTTTAGGACTTATTTTAAAATTATAAGGCTAAAAGTTACGTCAGAGCGTGTTTTAAAATTACTTCCCGCCAATTGCACGCCCCACTTCGCGGTATATCTGGCCCAAAATCAGGTTATATAGCCCGCTATGCGTCCTTCATTTGGGCCCAATCTCCCATAAAGTGGAACGCACAGCTGACGAAAAATGATTTTAATACACGCTCTAGAGTGCACATTATAGGCAATCCAAAGTATGTCCGCTGGACAGTAGATAGATTGCTGCAAAGATGTAGTATAGAGGCAAAAGAATGTAACAATACTTTCCATTCATTTGAAATACCAAGCTACTTGAGGCTATTTTATAATCTCTAAAAGTCCATGTTTATTGCGGTATTCTGTTGCAGAAACTCCTACGGCATTACGAAAGAGCCTGCCAAAATAGCTCTGCGAGTTAAAGTGCAGGCTATCTGCAATTTCTGCGATGGTTAAACCACTGTCTAGCAGCAGTAATTTGGATCTTTCGATGCGTTTATCAAGAAGGAACTCTTTGATTGTTATACCAGTTTCAGATTTAAATTTTTTTGTGAGATAGTAGTCAGAGTACCCAAACTGTTTGGCCAGCATATGGATATCTAGTTTTTCTTCTGGGTGGATACTTAACCGGTCGCATACACTCTGAATTTGTGGAGAAATCTTATTGGAATTTTTCAACCGGTGAACACGGCGGATATAGTCCTCCATCATAGTATGGCTTAGTTCACTGATTGCATCAAGATTAGTGCTGCCCTCAACATTGTAGATATATTGGTCGCTCAGCATATAAGCCGTATCCGGGGAAAGGCCGCCAGCTATTGCAGCACGGGCGCAAAGTGCAGTGAATATAATTACCGCATTTTTCGCTTGACGGAGAGGGTTGCCGCCGATTAGTTTTCCGACAGAACCAAAGGAAGATAGGCGCTCGCTTTCTTTTTGGTACTGCAGGTTTCCTTCTTTTACCATTTTCAGCAGAGCTATTTCAGCAGCATAAATCCCGTGCGCGTTATTTTCAGGATTTGGCCATTCTATGAGCGGCGTATTATTCTGGCTAGAGTACATGAGCTCACTGATTGTGAGGACTTCATCTGTCAGACAGCGATGTAACATCAAACCATACTCATACATCCGGATGAGTGGAACTATGGGAAGCTCCTGAATGAAATGGATAAACTGTTGCTTCAAGGACAGAGAGAGATTGAGTGATTCCAGCCTGTTTTTAACATTAGGCAAGGAATATTCATCCGTGAATACAGGCCCCATTACATGGATTTTTACAGGCGTCTGATTTTCAAACACGAAATTAGTAATCCACATCATTCCCAATGAATTTGTACAAATTACTGGTCGGTGTTGGTTCGGCATATTCTTGTCCAGCTGTCTGTCTACAGCCAGTTTTTCCATATATTCGATGGATGCCATATCATCAATTGCTAGAAATAGATATATACCGTTCACAAAGGGTGCTGTGCTGCAGATTGGTTCAAACTTCATATTAAATTCAGAAAAATAAATTTTGTGGGCGCAGGCCACTAAATCACGAAATAGTTGCATGCGAGCTGTAAGATTTTCCATAACAATCCCTCATTTATCCATGATGTTCAATAATCAAGTATAATATATGCTTTAAAACGCAGATGCTCAGGCAGTCTTAGATTTAATTTATAAAATCAGCAAGTAAGGCGCTGTCATTAGTCTCCTGGCAGTGTAGAGTAGCGCCATCTAAAAAATCTTCATTAATCGTTGCCACTGCAAAAATATATTGGCAGAGTCTGGATTTTAAATTAAGATAGTCTCCCTCTGAAGTACTTAGAAATACATCGCCTTTACACTGTTTAACTGCCTTTAAAAAGAGGACAGTATCGCAATTTTTTTTTATATTATAGTCAGACATTTTATTGCTCCATTTCGATTTTTTGTTTGGTATGCATTATTCTTCTATTCAACTCTATTTTAACAGATGTATGTTAAAAAGCATAGAAAATATTCGATGAAATTGTAAAATATTCGATGCTTAAAAATTTAAAAACGAAAAAATGCCAATATACACTAAAAGTTAATAACGTAAAAATCAAAATGTTGTTAGAATAGGAAATGTCTTAATTTTAAAATTGCGAATAGGAGAGACGTTATGAAACAGGTGAAAGAATTATTGCAAGAGATGACATTAGAAGAGAAAGCAAATTTATGTTCAGGTGAAGACTTCTGGCACACGAAAGCGGTAGAGCGTCTGGAAATTCCACAGGTTATGGTTTGTGACGGACCAAATGGTCTTAGGAAGCAGGATGACAAGGCCGACCATATGGGTATCAATGAAAGTATCAAAGCCGTGTGTTTTCCAACATCATCCGCTGTTGCAGCAAGCTTTGACAGGGAACTGGCATATCACATAGGAGAGGTGTTAGGTAAAGAGTGTCAAGCAGAGAACATTTCAATGCTACTTGGACCAGGCATGAATATTAAACGCTCACCCTTGTGTGGAAGAAATTTTGAATATTATTCAAAAGATCCGTATCTGTCGGGGGAGATGGGAACGTCCTATATTAAAGGAATCCAGAGTAAAAAAGTTGGTGCATGTGTCAAGCATTTCGCGGCAAATAATCAGGAAACACAGCGTATGAACGGCAATTCTGTTATGGACGAACGTACTTTGCATGAAATATATCTTTCGGGATTTAAAAAAGCAGTATGTGAGGCAAAGCCCACAGGGGTAATGTGTGCTTATAATAAAATAAACGGAACTTATGCTGCTGAGAATAAGGAGCTGCTTACAGATGTGCTCAGAAACGCTTGGGGATATGAAGGTTTTGTTGTAACTGACTGGGGAGCAGTGAAAGACAGGGTCAAGGGTTTGGAGGCAGGTTTGGATCTTGAGATGCCAGGAAGTGACAGCTCAAAAGTGAATGACAGAAAAATTATTAAGGCGGTTCAGGAAGGACGGCTTTCTATAGAGCAGTTGGACCGTGTTGCTGGAAATATCTTGAAGTTTGTGAAAAATGCAGTGGAAAACAAAGATGGATCCGCCCAATTTGACCTTGATGCAGACTATAAAGAAGCAGTCGAAGCCGCAAAAGAATGTGCAGTTCTTTTGCAAAATAATTATGATGTACTTCCACTTAAAAGCGACGCCAAAACAGCATTTATCGGTGGTTTCATTGAGAAGCCAAGAAGCCAGGGAAGCGGAAGCTCGCATATTAACTCAAATTTTGTTCCAAGCATTCAGGAAATCATCCGAGATAATGATAATATTATATATGCGAAAGGATTTGATTTGGATTCGGAGGAAAATGATGAGACATTGATACATGAAGCGGTAACATATGCAAAAGCCAGTGACTATGCAGTTATCTTTGCGGGTCTGCCAAACCGTTATGAGTCGGAAGGTGTGGACAGAAAACATCTGAATATACCCAAGAATCAAAATATACTGATTTCAGAAGTTACAAAAGTGCAGCCGAACACAATTGTTGTCCTTTTCAATGGTTCACCCGTGGAAATGCCCTGGAAAGATGATGTTGCAGGGATTCTGGAAATGTATTTGTGCGGGGATGGAGTGAGTGAAGCAGTTATGGCATTACTTTATGGAGAGGCAAATCCAAGCGGTAAGCTGGCAGAGACGTTTCCGATAAAGTTGGAAGATAACCCGTCTTACCTGAACTTCCCAGGTGAAAATGGAACAGTGGAATATCATGAAGGCATTTTTGTGGGATATCGATACTACGATAAGAAGCAGATGGACGTACTATTTCCGTTTGGACATGGATTAAGCTATACAACTTTTGCATATTCCGATCTTCACGTATCTAAGGAAAAGCTGACAGAAACAGAAAACGTAGAGGTGTCGATAACGGTGACCAATACAGGATCGGTTTTTGGGAAGGAAGTCGTTCAGCTTTATGTTGGTGAAAAAGGAAGTAAAGTCCGTCGTCCAGAGAAAGAACTGAAGAGATTTGAGAAAGTAGGGCTGAATCCGGGCGAAAACAAGACGATTATTTTTACATTGGATGCGAGTGATTTCGCCTATTATGAAACGAGAATCCATGATTTTTACACAAATAGTGGTGAATATGAAATTTATGTGGGAAGTTCTTCAAGGGATATCAGGGAACAGATTAGCCTAACAATAAAAGCGAAAAAGGAGCTGCCAATTACAATCAGCAGAGAGACAATACTTGGCGAACTCATGAAGAGTCCGGGGGCACAGGAAATATTTTCACAGATCAAGCTAAAGACGGAGATGGAAAATGCAGATACCGATGTGGATGCGATGGGAGAAGGGTCAAGAGAAATGGCGGAAGCTATGATGGTGGAAATGCCCCTCGGCTCACTGGTTTCTTTTGGACTGATGAGTGATGAACAGTTAGAAGGATTGATTCAGATGTTAAGCTATTCAAATGATAAGTGATTAAATAGTATCTACCGTTAACAGCCAGTTAGAAGTGCGACGTGCAAAGCGCAATGAGGTGATTTCAAATGAAATGTAAGGAATTAAAACAAGTATTTAATCCGTTTTTACCATTAAATGAGTATATCCCGGATGGAGAACCGCATGTTTTCGGAAATCGGGTATACCTGTTTGGCTCCCATGATAAGGAAGGCGGTGAGACTTTCTGCATGCTTGATTATACGGTTTATTCAGCGCCGGTAACAGATTTAACGGATTGGAAATGTGAAGGAACCGTTTATCGGGCTTCTCAGGATCCGGCGTTTGGGAACCCCAATCCGTATATGTACGCCCCTGATGTGGTTCAGGGAAACGATGGCCGATATTATCTGTACTATGCGATGGCAGGCGGTGAATTTACTGGACCAATCCATGTCGCTGTCTGTGACACACCGGCTGGTCAATATGAGTATTACGGCTGTGTAAGAAACTTGGACGGTACACCATATAGAAGGTATATTACATTTGATCCCGGAGTCATCAACGATGACGGTAAGATACTATTGTATTACGGCTGGTCTTTGGGAACCCACCGTCCGATGAATCCAGAAGGCAATGAAGAAGCTGCAAATCTGATGAAGGAAAAACTTGTAGAAGTACAAGTGCAGATGTTCGGTAAGTCAAGAGAAGAAATACTTGGAGAACCGGAAGGTATTATGGGTGCAAATGTGGTCCAGTTAGCGGATGATATGCTGACAGTGATATCGAAACCAGTAAGAATCATGCCAGGACAATTTGATGCTTCTGGTACAAGTTTCGAGGGCCATGCATTTTTTGAAGCAAGCTCCATTCGGAAAATAAATAACATGTATTATTTTATATATTCGTCAGAGAAGCATCATGAACTTTGTTATGCAACAAGCCGATACCCAGATAAGGATTTTACCTTCGGCGGTGTCATTATTTCTAATGGAGATGTTGGATATCAGGGGAGAGACGAAGCGGATAGAGTAAATACGACAGGTAATAATCATGGAAGTATCGAATGTATAGATCATAAGTGGTATATCTTTTATCACCGGCATACTCATAAATCTCTTTACAGCAGGCAGGCATGCGCGGAGAAAATCGTATTAGAAACAGATGGAAGCATCCGGCAGGTTGAAATGACATCCGGCGGGTTAAATGGAAAGCCCCTTGAAGCAGTTGGAAAATACCCTGCAGTTATTTCCTGTAACCTGACAAACGGAAATATGCCACATCTTGATAATGGATATTCAGAAAGTGACATCCCTTATATAACCCATGATGAAGACGATCACTATATTACTAACATTACAGAAGGAACAGTCATCGGGTATAAATATTTCACTTTTTTGGGGCACCTGCAATTGGGGCTTAGAATCAGGGGGTCTGCACAAGGGGAAATGAAGATATTTGCTGCGGAAAAATTGTGTGCAGAAATAGCAGTAGACCCGGCAGCGGAGTGGCATGATGTAAAGGCAGAAATCAATATAGAAGGAACGAAGGCCCTGTTCTTAAAGTATTCCGGGGAAGGAAGTCTGGATTTGGAGAGCTTTAATTTTGATTATAACTTTTAATAGGAAGGATAGAGTATAAAATGATCTATGAAAAAACACAGCTATATACCCATAGAGAGGATGTAACACTTACATCCTATATTCATGAGGATTCTATAGAATTATTGAAAGGAAAAAAGATCCGATGGTTCAGGGATTAAGTCGTCTGTTTAATTTTTCCTATACAGGGGAAATGGAACCGGATGACTTTATGTACGATATCATGAGTCCGGCAAAACACGTGACTAATAATATGCCCCCACTTTTATATGGGCGACAGCGCAGGACAGTATTGTATCTGTGGAGCATAGCCTGAATTTAGCAAGCGCATTGGCACAAAAAATGGTTCCCTTTGAAATGCATATTTTTGAAGAAGGTGATCATGGGCTTAGCCTTGCAAATCAATCGACAGCAGGAGTATGGATCAGATAAATAAGGATGTATCCAAATGGGTTTATTTAGCAGAACAATGGCTACTAAAGCGGTTTGCACTTCCGATTGAATGAAATAAAGGGGGAATCGTTGATTGGATATAATTGATAAAAAGAACTTTATATTTATAGAGCCAGAAATTAAAGATACCGATGAGAAAAAACAACAGCCGGCTTCTTATATAAGAAAGACATTTAATGTCGTTAAAACGGTCAAACAGGCCAGGGCTTACATGACTGCTTTGGGAGTATATGAACCGTATCTGAATGGGAACAGGCTTGGAAACGGAATGCTCCTGCCGGGTTTTACGAACTATCGGCGCAGAGTGCAATATCAGGAATTTGACATCACACAATTCATACGTTTTGGCCAAAATATATTTGGCTGTGTCGTCGGAGACGGTTGGTACCGTGGAAATGTAGGCGCATTTAACAAGAGAAACGTATATGGAAACAAGTTAAAATTCGCATGCAGACTTCGTCTTATTTACGAAGATGGAAATGAAGAAGTTATCTCCACAGATGCTTCATGGCGTGCAACGCAGGAAGGCCCCGTTCGGGAAAATGACCTGAAAATACTTGAAGTATATGATGCACGGAAAGAATTGTGTAACTGGACTACGCCAGAAGTTGGTTTTGATGATAGTAATGCTAATGGGTGGCATAAATGCAGGGAATCATCTTATAAAGGCGAGATTGTACCAATGCATGGAGAAGCTGTGTTGGAACAGGAACACTTTTCACCGAAAATATTGCACACGCCTGATGGAAGCATTGTGTTGGATTTCGGGCAGAACCATGCCGGTCATGTAGAATTTACTGTGACAGGAAAAGCGGGCACAAAAGTGAGCCTGATTATGGGAGAGACACTGGATGAACAGGGGAACTTCACACTGAAAAATCTTCAGGGAGAAGGAAAAGGAGCAGAAATAATGCCAGTCGGACAGAGGCTGGATTATATACTGAAGGAAGGGGAACAGAGCTATAAATCAACTTTTTTAATCAGTGGTTATCAGTATGTAAAGCTTGAGAACTGGCCTGAGGACGTATTAAGGGAAAATTTTAGGGCGATTGCAGTGTACTCGGATTTGAAACAGACTGGAACGTTTACCTGTTCTAATGAAAATATAAATCAACTTGTAAAAAATGTACGTTGGAGCCAGAAATCTAATTTTGTAGACATTCCTACGGATTGTCCTCAAAGAGAACGGGCTGGATGGGCAGGGGATATCAATGTATTCCTTGAGACGGCCAATTATCTGACAGATACCAGAAAGTTTATAAGAAAATGGATGCAGGATTTTATTTCCTCTCAGGATAAAAATGGTGCATTACCTTATATTATCCCTGAGGTTCCGGCGATTGGCGCCGGAAAATCCAGTGCTGGCTGGTCAGATGCGATTTCCACGATTCCTTTGACACAATATGCATTTTATGAGGAGCTGGATGAAATTGAGGCGTCTTACGATGCTGTAAAAAGATTTGTCGAGTATAACAGGAAAAGGGCGTACAGACGTCATCTTTTACATATATACAGAGTACAGCCTCACTACAATTATATCTTAGATACCGGATTTCATTATGGTGAATGGTTGGAACCAGGCGGATCAAATATAAAGGATGCATTGAAAGCTATGATATTACCAGATGCGGAGGTCGCTACTGCGTGGTTTTATTACACTACAAAAAATCTGGTGAAGATGGCTGGATTACTGAATAAGCAGGAAGATGTGAGAAAGTATTCCCTTCTGGCCCAGAAAATCAGGGATGCTTACCGGAAAGAGTTTCTTCCGGGAGGACAGGTACATTCACACAGGCAATGTAAATATGTCCGGCCCATATATATGGGTCTGGCTGAAACGTCAGAAATACCGCAAATTGCAGAACGGTTGAACCATCTTTGTATTGCAAACAAATATAGAATTGGCACCGGATTCCTGACGACATATCAAATTCTACAGGTGCTTACCGACTGCGGCTATGTTGAGACTGCATATAAGATGTTGGAAAATGAAGATTGCCCGGGCTGGCTTTATGAAGTAAAGAAAGGAGCAAATACGGTTTGGGAGGGCTGGGATGCAATCTCGCAAAAAGACGGCCGGCTCAATCCTTTGTCATTAAATCACTACGCTCCAGGAGCAGTAGTAAGCTGGTTATTTTCACATTGTGCTGGAATACAGCCGAAAGCTCCAGGGTTTAAAAAGATAGAAATCCGTCCTGTTATAGGAGGAAGTCTGACTTTTGTCCGGGCAGAATATGAGAGTATTAAGGGGAAAATTGTTTCTGCCTGGAGGATAGAGGGAGAGAAGTTCATTCTGGAGGTGAAGCTCCCTGAGGAGATTGAGGCGAGGGTGGTCTTACCTGATGGAACGATTTATGAATGTGCCCAAACAGGATGTTATGAATGTAATATGTCGTAGTCTGGCATGGCCCAAAATGTAAATTGGGCCATGCCTAAAGCCATTGTATGTCAATCATCTATTTCAAGAAACGTAGCCGGTAGTACAATCTCACTGACTGCACCGTCATTATTATAAAAACGCCATCGTGCCAGATCACCGAACAGTAGCCGAAGTCTTTGAGTAATATTGTAAATCCCGATGTGTGCACCATCTGTCCGGTGGATTCTGTGTCCGGTATTAAGGCGCTCTATATCTTCTGAAGGATAACCGCCGCCATTGTCAGAAATGACGATACGGGTATACGGATAATCATTTTCTTCAAACGAAGAAATGGAAATATGTATATGAAGTGTCTGGTTCGTAGAAATCCCGTACTTAATGGAATTTTCCACAAAGCCCTGAATCATCACCGGAGGAACTAACATGTCATTTATCATGGGATCTATATCAATGATATAGGTAAAACGCCCCTTATAGCGGATTGACTGAATGTCCAGATAAGCGCGGATATGGTCAATCTCTTCATTCAGAGGCACCAGATCCTCATCAACGCGAACCATATAGCGGAAATAATCAATAGAACTTTGGATCAGTCTCTGGGCCAGGGTCAGTTTTTGGGTTTCAATAAGGTTGTACACCATATTCAGAGAATTAATAAGGAAATGGGGCTTGATCTGAAGCTGCAGGTTTCTCAATTGTGACTTCTGCGCCTTGATCTGTTCCTCATATATATTAATTTTCAGATGCTGGACCTCACCCACCATCTGATTAAATGTGCTATTGATCAGCCGTATTTCCGTGGAGCCGTCCTTATCGGGTATACGGTAATCCAGATCGCCGTCCTGTATCCTCCTCATGGAGTTCATAAGACGGAAAAGCGGGGCGATAACAAGGCGGTATACAAGCAGATTGAATACAATAACGATAATGATTAAAAGGATGGAGACGAGCATTGTATATTTTTGCATAAAGGGCAGTGATTCCAGGATAGCAGTTCTTGAGAATGTTTCTACAATAGAAAAATCCGCAGCGGATGAGCTGTAAGTGACCATTTGTAAATTTTCCGAAAGAGATGATTTGTAACTGTCGATATCGTCATTGGAAATAAATACAAATGAACTGTTTGCATAACCCGCGGTATTAAAGTTTAATAGTAAATTGGAGAGGCTGACCATAGCTCCGGAACGGATACTATTAGATGAACCGATGGTTTCAAATAGATAAGATTCTCCGTTAATATCGCACAATTGCCATTGCGACTGGGGATGGTCATTGTCCAGTGTCTCCACAAAGTCTTTTATATCCATCTGTTTTATGGTAGAATATTTACTATTATGAGATGTTATATAGCCGATATAGTCATCGGCTTCACAGATTCGTGCAAAAAATGCATCAATAAAATTGTTGGACAGGAGTTTTTCTTTCATATCATCAGCCAGTCGTAGCTTTGCATAAGAAATTTGAGCTTCCTCCGTACTCAATGCGATGGTAGAGGGATCATTTTCATAGTAGACCAACTGAAAAGTATAAGCCCGCGCCATATTGAGTTGATTATCTACCTGAGACATGAACGTGGAGAGCATATTTTGATGAGCGTTCTCTACCTGCTCAAGAAGCGTATTTTTGGCCTGGGCATTAATGTAAATAAGAACTCCTGTCATAGGCACAAGCGTCACCAAGATCAAAGCAAACAGTTTAAGTGCAATGGAGTTGTGCAGGGAGGACAGTACGGATTTGAGAAAAATTTTTTTCATGGTCGTCTCTCGCTTTCTTTAGTAAATAGTCGAACTGATTTAATTATAGAAATTCGGGAGCGCTTTGTCAAATAGGAACATTTTAAGCGGGGAGGAAAAAATGAGACTGTTAATTGTGGATGATGAGGATAGCGCAATCCAGGCAGTACTTAAAGGGGTCGATTGGGAGCGTTTAAATTTTTCGGATATTTATACGGCTGCGGATAAACGCGAGGCCATCGGCATTTTGGAGCAGCAAGAAGTGGATGTTTTACTATGCGATATAGAAATGCCTCGGGGAAGCGGGCTGGAGCTATTGGAATGGATTAACATGCATAAGCCTGGAATATGTTGTATATTCATGACTTGTCATGCAGACTTTTCCTATGCCCAGCGAGCTGTTCATCTGGGCAGCTTCGAGTACGTATTGAAACCGTTGGATTTTCAAAACCTGGAAGTGATATTGAATGAGGCTTCTGTTAAAGTGAGTCAGGAACGGCAGCGAAAGACTGCCAGTACATATTGGGATCAGGGGAAAAAGGCTGTGGAGCGGCAGTTTTGGCGAAAACTGTTTATCGGCGATATTGTTTCAGACGATGAAAATATTCGGGGATATATTTTAAGAAATCACCTGGACATCCCTGTAGACGGCAGCTTTCTTCCTGTATTTATCAGCCCTAAACGTTTTCCATCAACAATGAATAAGGAGGATATAAAGCTGTTCTGCTTTGCGCTTCGTAACATGGCGGAGGAACTGTTTTTCATGGAAGGCCTTATCCATGAGGTAGAAGATTTTTATGATAAGATACTGGTCATGCTCACTCTGAAAGATGAAGGGAACAAAGCGCTCCGTGGTCGTCTGGAAACAGTTTGTGAGGAATATATAATGGCCGCGGATGAATATTTACATATTCAGGTATGCTGTTATATTGGAGAGGTAGCATCAATCAGTGAGGTACCTAATATGATCGAGGTTTTTCATAAGATGGATTCTAATAATATCGTTCTGTATCATGATATTGTCAATCTCAGACCCAGAACAGTATTTCCCGATCCTGTGGAGCATGTTCAGATTGATTTCCACGTATTGCTGACTATGCTCAGTGAGGAAAATTATAAAGGGATCATCCAGGAGATATCCCGGACGCTTGAGAGGGTAAACATGGTATCCAATAGACAAATGATTTTGAGGTATTTTTTTCACGGGATTTATATACTCCTGGAAGAGTTTTCCAGAAAAAATTATGTATCGTTGGGCGAATTGGTGGATTATGAGAAGAATGTTCAGTTATCAGAGGCTGCGGAAAAGTCGGTTCAGGGACTTGTTTTGTGGATAACCTATATCATGGATGTCCTTGGTAATCTAAAAAAGAACAAGGAAACTCAGCTTGGGCCGGTAGACAGGGTAAGCCTGTATGTACATCAGCATATTGAGGATACGCTGTCTGTGGAGGAGATTGCCGCATCCGTTCACCTGAATCCTGATTATCTGAACCGGGTGTTTAAGAAAGAACGGGGCATGTCTTTAAATAAATATGTGATCGTCCAGAAAATGGAGCGGGCTAAATGGCTGCTGCGCCATACCAATTGGAAGATTGGCGACGTGGCTGCCGCTGTTGGATATTATAACTATTCCAGTTTTAACCGTGCATTTGCCAAGGTTGTAGGCCAATCACCACAGGCTTGGAGACATATGGAGTAATATAGTAACCGTTGTATTGTAAAGTGTCGGAAAGTGAGAGCAAAAGGGTCTGTTTTGGTGTAACAGAAGTTATGAAAAGCTTTTATAATATAACTACAAACAAAATGAAGTGATTAAAAAAGAGGAGGAACATTATGAAAGCGAAACGTATTTTAAGTTTGTTGTTGGTCGTGATCATGGCTGCATCGTTGGCTGCTTGCGGTAACTCTGGCAGTTTAGGTAAGACGGCAGGTACGGACAGCAAGGACACAAAAAAAGAAACTGATGCAGGAAAAGAAACATCGACCGACACCATGGACGTAACCGAAGGTGGCGAGACAGTAGCTGCCGGGAACAGTGAGATTGACTTTAACGAGGAACCGTATACCTTACATATTTGTTATGCCGTTCCCGGCGAGGCACAGCCGGATCTGGCTATGATTACGGAAAAGCTTAACGAGATCACTTTGAAAGAAATCAATGCCAAGGTAGAGCTTGAAGCTGTCAGTCTGTTCAGTATTGCCAATGTGTATGCCTTAAAAGCGTCCAGCCAGGAAAAGATGGATTTAATGGTCCTGTTCCCGGGAGGAAATTATTTGACCAATTTTGCAAATAGCAATCTTTTGCTGCCTATTGAAGAATATGTAGATCAATGGGGAAGTGATATTAAAGAAGTCTTGGGAGATACGTTAAAGGTTGGTCAATTCAAGGAGCACCAGTATGCTATTCCTCAAAACGGAGGAATTGGAAAAATGGCCAGCGGATTTAAATTATCCATATCTCTCTGCGAAAAATATAATATCAATCCGGATGAAATTAAAACAATTGAAGACCTGGAAGCAGCATTTGCCGTTATCAAGGAAAACGAACCAGAGGTAACTGTGCTTATGCCAGAATCGGCTGGTGGCGGAATAATCTACTCTTTATTAGATTATTATGATACATGTGGAAGTGGCGGCGGAATTTTGGATGTTCAGGATGATGGATCATTAAAAATCGTTAATCAGCTTGAAACTGAAGACTATATGAACGCATGTAAAAAGGTACGTGAATGGTATGAAAAAGGGTATATATCCAAAGATGTCCTAACGGCCCAGGATGGAGGCACGGATGCGATCAAGGCAGGGAAATGTTTTGCATCGGCAGTTGCATCCATAGGCGTAGCAAAGGGCGATGATTATAATCGATGTGTAACCATTAATGAAACAAAACCTCTGGTAACGACATCAGACAGCCAGCTTATTTTATGGGGTGTTGGTGTGAATTGCGAGCGACCGGATAAAGCGGTTCAGTTTCTTAACTTATGCTGCGCCAGTGAGGAAATTACCAATTTATTTAAATGGGGTGTTGAAGGTGTACACTACCAGTTACTTGAAAATGGCGCAGTTGACAATTCTATGGGCGCTGCATGGCAGAATTACTGGTGGATGCTTGGGGATTATTTTAAGGGCTATACAGCCAATACGGATCTGGAATCTGCCGGTATGAGCTCTCCAGAGGAATTTAAGGCTGCAGAATCCAACTGGCAGGAGGAATATTCTCCGGCATACGGCTTTAACTTTGATCCATCCAATGTTAAAAATCAAATTGCGGCCTGTGATTCTATAACAAACGAATATCAGTTGGCGATTGCCTGCGGAACCGTAGACCCGGAAAAAGAGCTCAAAAAGTTTAGCGATGCGTTAATTTCCGCCGGCCTTGAGGATGTTATGAAAGAAAAAGAGCTTCAATTAAATGAGTGGTACGCTGCACAATAATAGAATATAAAAAGACGTAAAACGGCAGGCAGGATGCAGCAAAACTTGTCTGCCGTTTTTGAATAATGACGGGAGGTATCGTGTGTGAACAATAAAATGAAGAAAATAAAGCGGTTTATGCCGCTATATATTATGGCGTTGCCGGCGCTGATCTACTTATTTATAAATAATTATATGCCATTGTATGGTATGCAGTTGGCATTTCGGGAGTTAGATTATAGCAAAGGCATATTCAACGGAAAGTTTGTAGGTTTTGACAATTTCAAATTTCTGTTTACAACGGACCGGGCCTGGATAATGACAAGGAATACAATATTGTATAATTTATTGTTTATTGTTGTTGGTCTTGTCTTTGGTCTCACTATTGCTATTTTATTCAATGAGATCCGCTGCCGGTTAGCAGCAAAATTCTATCAATCAGCACTGCTGATTCCCTATTTTATAAGTATGGTTATTGTCAGCTATTTAGGTTTTGCTTTTTTGAGCAGCGAGAGTGGATTCTTGAATAACGGAATATTAAAGTTTTTTGGGGCTGATCCGGTTTCGTGGTACTCGGAACCCAAATACTGGCCTTTTATATTGACCTTTATTAATATATGGAAGGGCATGGGATACAGTCTTCTGATGTATACCGCACGTTTGATTGCCATTGACGGTTCTTATTATGAAGCTGCCACTGTGGATGGTGCAACAAAATGGCAGAAAGTCCGTTTTATTACACTGCCACTTTTAAAACCCGCGATTATCATGATGCTGACATTATCGGTGGGGCGTATGTTCTACTCAGATTTTGGTCTGTTTTATCAGGTGCCGATGAGTTCAGGCGCACTAAAAAGTGTGACAACTACCATCGATACTTATTCTTTTGAGGCGCTGATGAAATTAGGGGATGTGACCATGTCATCAGCTACTGGTGTCTACCAGTCTGTCGTTGGATTTATTTTACTGGTTGGCGCAAATATGCTGATACGCAAATTCAGCAAAGACGATGCCCTGTTCTGAAAGGAGAGCGATTTTATATGAGAACAGCAAGTGATAAAAGATGGGGATTTACCGCGCATATTGTTATGATCGTATTGACCATACTGGCACTGGCGCCCTTTGTACTACTTGTCATTGCCTCATTTACTGATGAAGGAGCGGCAATCCGGAATGGTTATACTTATATACCTGAAAAATGGTCGTTGGATGCCTACAAATATATATTATCCCAATGGGGAACTATTGGACGAAGTTATCTGGTAACAATTTTTGTGACAACGGCTGGTACGCTGGCCAGCGTTATTATGTCGGGTATGCTTGCCTATGTACTTAGCCGTAAGGAGCTGCCGGGAAGGTCTTTTTTGCTTTTTGCACTGACCTTTACTATGCTGTTTAATGGTGGAATGACGTCTACATATATAATTTACACACAGCTTTTCCACATTAAGAATACCATTTTTGGACTACTTGTTCCCGGTCTTTTGATGAATGCCTTCAATGTAATGATGTTCAGAAATTACTTTGAAACATCGATTCCAGGAGCCTTAATGGAGGCGGCCCGTATCGACGGCGCTTCAGAAACAAAAATCTTTTTTAAGGTGGTTGTACCTCTATCAATGCCTATGGTAGCGACTGTTGGATTGACTGTTGCTCTGATGTATTGGAATGACTGGACGAATGGTCTGTATTATCTTTCACAGGATAGTAAGCTTCAAAGTATCCAGACATTACTAAATAATATGAACGAAAATATTAAATACCTTCAGCAGAATAATATCAATACCGAGGCATTTTCAGGAGCAATTCCGTCAACAACGATACGTATGGCTATTGCGGTTGTAGGTATTGTACCGATTCTCATACTGTATCCGTTTTTTCAGAAATGGTTTGTAAAGGGCATGATGTCGGGCGCTATAAAGGAATAACATTTGTACAATATATACAGTGGAAAGAATATCCGGTATTTCCGGAAGGGAGGATATTATGACAAACATATTTAATGTAGATAATGCGTTTTTTCGCTTTATGTCAAAAGTATGCGATGTTTTTTTACTAAGTGTCATCTGGCTAATATGCAGCCTTCCGGTTGTGACCGCAGGGGCAGCTACTGCTGCCATAAACGCTGTAGCCATAAAGGCGGTGCGCAATGAGGAGGGTTACATATTCCGAAGCTTTTTCAAGGCATTTACCCAGTATTTTAAAAATGCAACTAAGATATGGTTGCTGACTTTGGTAATGGCTATGGTTCTGACCGGAGACCTTATATTTTTTTACCGATTGGGAAATCTTATAGGCGCATTGGGCGCTGGCGCAGCTTTTTTGCTGCTGCTTTTACTGGGCCTGACCGCGATGATTATCTTCCATGATCTTGTATGGTTCAGGAATGGCGCTAAAGCGACGATTATTCATTCTTTTAAGATAGCTATTGGTTTCTTACCATACAGTGCAGCACTGTTGATCCTGTTTGCGGCAATGGTTTACGGTATTTATGTATCGGTGGGTCTGATGGTATTTTTTACATTGTTTGGGGCGGGCCTGATTGCGTATGTTTCCGCTTATCTGTGGCGCAAAGTATTTGATAAGCTGGATAATCGGCAGCATAAAGTGATAAAGATTTAAGCTGCCTTTATTCGGCAGGAATGAAGACGTTTTAACATTTAGAACATTGATTACTGGGAGAAGATGAAGATGAATTATTATTGCAATCCGTTGAATTTACCTTATAAATATCAATTTGTAAAACATAACAATTCCATGCAGGGTGAAGGCGCCTGGCGCGTTTACCGTGAGGCTGCCGATCCGTCTCTAGTGCTTTTTAAGGACGTGTATTATCTGTTTCCGTCGATGACTGCTGGTTTTTTTACAAGCACTGATCTGTGTAACTGGGATTTCCATGAATTTTTAAGCGATATGCCAATCTACGATTACGCACCGGATGTGCGTGTTATTGGCGACTGCCTTTATTTTTGCGCGTCCAAACGGGATGAGAATTGTTCGTTTTATTTTACAAAGGATCCATTAAAGGAACCTTTTGAGGAAATTTCGGGCACTTTCCCGTTTTGGGATCCCAACCTGTTTTTGGACGATGATGGTCGGCTGTATTTTTACTGGGGATGTTCTAATATGACGCCAATTTACGGTGTAGAGCTTAATCCGAAAACGATGAAACCACTGACGCCTCCTTTGGAAATGTTTGATTCAGATAATAAAACAAGAGGTTATGAACGTGTCGGCTATGATCATGTCAGTTCTAAAAACAGGGAGGAAATTAAAGCTATGGCAGAAGCCATGATTGCACAGATGATGCAGGCGCCAGAGGAAATACGTCTGGCTAATGGCTTTGGAGATGAAGAGGCCGTCCGCCGGACCGCTTATTCCGTAATGGGGGATGATCCCTATATTGAAGGCGCATGGCTGACGAAGCATAATGGGCTGTATTATCTTCAGTATGCGATTCCAGGAACCGAATACAATGTTTATGGCGATGGCGTTTTCGTTTCAAAAGCGCCCTTGGGGCCTTATATACCAGCAGAAAACAATCCATATTCATATAAGCCAGGTGGCTTTATGACTGGCGCTGGACACGGCTCCACGCTGGAGGATAAGAATGGAGATTTCTGGCATACATCCACAATGCAAATTTCCTATAATGACGCCA
The DNA here is from genome assembly GCA_902363555.1 of Lachnospiraceae bacterium. GTDB lineage: Bacteria > Bacillota > Clostridia > Lachnospirales > Lachnospiraceae > Catenibacillus. The sequence goes on from CABJAM010000010.1 coordinate 187,733, forward strand.
TGGAACGCCGTGTCGGTTTGTGGAAAGCCGGATTTGACAGTGACGGCGAACTGTATTGCGATCAACGTTATGGTGACTGGCCCGTGGCCTTGAATGCTCCGGCGTATGTAAATCCAGAGTGGATGCTGTTGTCCTACGGAAAATCAGTACGCGCCTCATCTGGAGAAGGCATGATGTATGTAACCGATGAAAATGCCCGGACCTGGTGGACATCCGATACCGCTCGCGCTGGAGAGTGGGTGGAGGTTGATCTTGGAAAAGCTATGGATGTCCGGGCCATACAGATCAATTTTGCAGACGATTATATTGAAGCTGAACTGCCGGAGGACGCAGAGCTCCACATCACATATGATGAGCGCTATATTGATCAAAGGAGTAAATGTACCCGCTGGCTATTGGAAGGCTCTATCAATGGTAAGGATTATTTTGTGATTGAAAACAAATCTGAAGCCAATACAAATTTACCCCACGATTTTGTTCTGAGGGAATCGGGAACTTTTGTCAGATATGTGCGGCTGACAGTGAAGGAGCTGCCATACCATTCCAGGGCATGTATATCCGGAATCCGTGTTTTTGGCAATGGCGGCGGAGTGTTGCCGGAAAAAGCCCATGGAATTGTAATTAAAAGAGTGGGGGATTTGAATATGGAGGTTTCCTGGCAACAGGATGATGCTACGGGGCATAATATTCTTTGGGGTCATAGTCCGGAAAAACTATACCATAGCTATATGGTATTCGGAAAATGTAGCCAGAATATCGGAGCGCTGATGAAGAATGCGCCGGTATATGTCCGGGTGGATACCTTTAATGAATCCGGTATCATGCAGGGCGAAGTTTATGAGCTTAGGTAATAGCAGACTTGAAGGAAGGGGAAACGATGGATGCTTTTGTGTAGTCTTCCGTGTTTGCGGAGGCCTGCGCACAAGGGTACGGATCGTGTCAGATAAGTGAGAGGAGTTCAGAGAATTGATAAGAACAATATTTAACGATAACTGGATGGTGAAAATAGAGAGCGCTCAGCATTGTAAAGAAGCTCCAAGCCATAAGGTAACGCTCCCGCATGACGGGATGCTATATACTAAGCGCGGTAAAAATGCCTGGAACGGGTCTAAAAAGGGTTATTTTGAAAATGGCTCATGGATTTATGAGAAAACATTTGATGCGCCTGTAAAATGGCGAGAACAGCATGTACTTATAGAATTTGAAGGCGTTTACAATCAATCGATGGTTTATATTAACGGAAGTTTTGCCGGGCAGAACCCATATGGCTACAGTGAATTTTGCGTGGACGCCGGGCCACTGCTGAAATACGGAGAGAAAAATACGATCAAAGTAACGGCTCGTACCGGTGACGATTCCCGTTGGTATAGCGGCGCCGGAATTTACAGGAATGTTAACCTGCTCGTGTCGGAGCGTTTACACATTGCAAATAATGGCGTTCAGATTACAACGTCAAAAGTGGAGGCCGCAAATGCAGAGATAGATATAGCCGTTGAAATTTGTAATGATTTCAGTGGATCTGCCATAACTTCTTATTTAAAAAATGAAGTGTTCAGCCCCGATGGTGAACTGGCTGGTTGTGTGACTGCACCGGTGACATTAAATCCGGGGGAAATGATAGTTCTGAAACAGCGTTTGAGTTTGAAGGACCCGTTACTTTGGGATGTGGATACTCCCAATTTATATATATGCCACACAACTTTACTTTTAAATGACCGGGAAATGGATGCCGCTTATACTCATTTTGGTATTCGTTCTCTCAACCTTGATCCTGTACGTGGACTTCAGGTCAACAGTAAAAGTGTCAAGCTGCGTGGTACATGTATCCACCACGACAATGGCGTGATTGGAGCCAGGGCCATAAAGGCTGCTGAGTATCGGAAGGTGCGAATCCTAAAGGAAAACGGATTTAACGCTATCCGTATGGCTCATCATCCGGTAGGGCGCGCGTTGCTTGATGCCTGCGATGAACTTGGTATGTTTGTTATGGATGAAACCTTTGATATGTGGACCGTGAACAAATCCAGCCAGGATTATGCCCTGTTTTTTCCCCAGTGGTGGGAACGGGATGTGGAAGCTATGGTAAAAAAAGATTTTAATCATCCCAGTGTTATCATGTATTCGATCGGCAATGAAATACCGGACCTGGAAACAGCCGCCGGCTCTGCTGTAAGTTGGAAAATTGCAAATAAAATCCGGACTCTGGACCCGACACGGTATACGACACATGCGGTCAACGGTCTAATGACTGTTATGAGCCGTATGGGAGAGATCATGCCACAACTGATTCAAGCATCATCTGAGTCTGAGCCGCAGGTTCAGGTACCTGAAGGGGATATCAATGCACAGATGGCGCAGATGGGGGCAGCCATGAAGTACTTGACCAACTCTCCCGTAATGGACGCTGCTATTGAGGAAGCCTGTGCAGCCGTTGATATTGCCGGTTATAATTATATGATTGACCGCTATGCTGTAGATAAGGATAAATACCCAAACAGAATTATAGTGGGAAGCGAAACATACCCCAGAGGTATTCATCAAATCTGGCGCCTGGTACAGGAAAACGCCAATGTTATCGGAGATTTTACATGGACGGGATGGGATTATCTTGGGGAAGCCGGTATCGGCCGCTTAAATTATGATGTCGCCGGAAACACATCCATGTCACCGGAATTTTATGGAAGCTATCCGTGGATAACTGCCTGGTGTGGTGATTGTGATATTACCGGCTATCGACTTCCTGCGTCCTATTACCGGGAAATCGTATTTGGTCTGCGCAAAGATCCGTATATTGCGGTTATCCGTCCGGAGCGCTATGGACAGACGCCTCTTATATCTCCATGGAGCTGGACAGATGTTATATCAAGCTGGAGTTTTGACGATTATGAGGGTAAGCCAGTGACTGTGGAGGTATATTCGCCATCCGATGAGGTGGAATTGTTTATCAACGGAATCAGCCAGGGGCGCAGGCCAACTGGTGAATCCCAAGAGTTTAAAGCTTTATTTGATGTTATTTATAAATCCGGTAGTATTGAAGCCGTTGCTTACTGTGATAATAATGCCTGTGGCAGTTATTTTCTTGAAAGCGCCGGCGCCTGTGTGATTCTTGATGCAGAGGCCGAAAAGGACACTGTGCGTCTAAATGATCAGGATCTTGCATTTATAAATATACGTTTGACAGACGAAAATGGAAATCTGCATGTAAATAAAGACCGCTGTATTGAGATTCAGGTCGAGGGATGTGGTGAACTTCTGGGCTTTGGCAGCGGCGCGCCGCAAACGGAGGAAAGCTATGTGGATTTGGTCCATACAACCTTTGAGGGTCGGGCGTTTGCTGTGATTTCTCCGCTTAAGCCAGGTATGATCCATGTAACTATTAAAGCTCAGGATTGTGATGAGAAGACACTTTGCATATTGGTGGAAGACTTTATTAAGGATAATAGGTAATGATTCGGTGTGCAGGAATATTACTGTCAATTAAGAGAAAAGGAAATAGAGGATGGTTAATGTAAAAAAGAAAAAATTGTGTTGCCCATATAAAGATGGAAATTTATATGGAGAGCTGTACCTTCCCGAACCGATGGATGGTGAGATTGTACCGTTTATTATCCTTAGTCATGGGATGTTTTCCAGCTACCTGGATACGGGGGTGAGCGCGCAGTTTTTAGCTTCTCATGGGTTTGGGTGTTATTGTTTTGATTATAAAGGATGTTCTTATACAAATAGAAGTGGTGGTGATTTGAAAAACTGTTCTATTCTCACTGAAAAGGATGAGCTGGAAGTTGTCATTTCGTATTTAAAAAGACAGAGTTTTGTGGATACGGAACGACTATATTTGCTTGGGCAAAGTCTGGGCGGCCTTGTGACTTCCATGGCTGCTGCGGATCATCCAGATGATATTTGCGCAATGGTTTTAATGTATCCGGCATTTAATGCGGTAGATTACATTTCAAAGATGTTTATAAGCTCCGACAATATTCCGGAGGTTGTAGAAAACTATATGGGAATACAGGGATTGAATTTAGGGAGACGTTTTTTTAAGGATGTTATGGATGCATCTATATCTGATTTTATCTTTGATTATCCGGGGTTTGTTTATATTCTTCACGGAACCGGGGATACATTAGTTCCCGAAAATTATTCAAAGGAGGCAAAGGAGCGTTTTGCAGGCGCGCAGTTGGAGCTTGTGAAGGGCTTTGGACATGGTTTTCATCTGGATGAAAATAATGGTGTTGGCGTTCTTGACTTTTTACGGTCCAGAGTATGTACAGATATTTGATGAAACAGGCATTCAATCCATATTTACCTGGTTACGAATACATTCCAGATGGAGAACTCTATGTATTTGATGGTCGTATGTACATTTATGGTAGCCATGACCAGTTTAACGGGAGAAATTTCTGTTTGAACGATTATGTTTGCTGGTCCGCCCCTGTGGAAGATCCCGGAAACTGGTCTTATGAAGGCGTTATATATAAAAGGCAGCAGGACCCGATGAATGCCGAAGGTAAACAGTATTTATATGCGCCGGATGTTCAGAAGGGGCCGGATGGCCACGTTTGGGGAACAAGGGTCGGAGAAAACAATAACTTTGATCCTGGCGTGCTGGTGGATGATGATGGAAATGTTTATCTGTATTCGGGATTTGCACCGGCCCGCGGTGTTATGCGAACGATGATGAAAATGCGCAGACGAAATTTTGACGGATCATTTTGCGTTTGCCTGGAGCTGGATATGCTGACCATTAAAAGCGAACCAGTGCTAGTGGTTCCGGGCCCACTTTTATCTGAAGGAACAGGCTATGAGGAACACGCGTTTTTTGAAGCCAGTAGTATACGAAAAGTGGATGGCCGTTATTATTTCATCTATTCTTCTGGATTAAGCCACGGACTCTGCTATGCGGTAAGTAACCGGCCCGATGGTGGTTTTGTGTATGGCGGAACACTGATTAGCAATGGGGATTTAGTCACTATTCCAGGCAGGGCTGTGCGGAACCTATACTTATTTTAAAGGACGGAGTGATTCATCAGGTTGAAATGACCAGTTGCGGTCTCAATGGTGGACCGTTAAATGGCAGCGGAGAGTATGAGGCGCGTATTGCCTGCAATTTGTCCGGAGCTGACGGCGCGGATAAAAGCGAGGAATCCGACTCATCGCAGCCGTATTTCACTCAAAACGTACCAGATTGCGAAACGGATACGCAGCCCTATATTGCAAATATGCAAGATGGTGCATGGGCAGGATTCAAATATTTTCAGTTTGCTGGACAAAACCGGATTTGCGTATGGGTGCGTGGGAATGCAGATGGCGTACTGGAGGTGTGCGCCGGACCTCAGATACCCGGCGCCGGCAAACTTGACGATGTGCACGACCAAAAGGCCTTAATGTTACATCAGAGTGTGTTTACTGATTGCATTAGATCGGCTTGGCTGAACACACACTATGGGAATAGTATGTCACGGAGATTGGAAATATATGCTTTTTCAGTCAAATAAAAAGAGGGAACAGGATAAAGTTATCTGACGCATTTCACAGCAGATTATTTTATCCCGTTCCCTTATGGTATCCTATCTTTGATACCGTTCCGTCCATCCCCCTTTTCAAATAATATCATTATTTTTATATTGTATTACAGCGAATATTTTTCAAATAACAGCAGTCTTTTAATTCCTGGTAAAAATGATTTGGAAGATATGTATTTACATTTTTTTTCAAGGGTACACCACCGAACTCTTTTAATAATTCAGCAACAAATTGAGAACAAAAATAATGATAATTCCATCTGAAAGGTATTCTTAAAACTGCGAGAACAAGTCCAAATCTTGTATAACTATATTGTTCACGATTTGACAAAACATCTTCTATACGATTTTTTATCTTATTATAGCTTTGTTCTGGTATTTGCAATTCATAGGCGAGACAGTGTTCAACTCCACGGCGTTTATGCTTTTCTAAAGTTTCAACACAAAACCCACGGTAGTTAAAGCTATAAAAATATTCTTCTCCTTCTAAAGCTAAAGAAGCATGCGTGTATTCGCCAGCTCCAATGTGATAAACAATCCATGAAATCCAGTCTGAATATTTTGTTAATAGAACAGTAATTGTCTTCATCTATACAACCTCCTGTGAATTTTATTATTGAAATGCCATTAGCAAAGAAAAAACAAAGTCTAAGATAAAGAGTAGTCCTAATACTATGCATGCAAATAATCTAGTATATATGGGTATGCTATTGAAACATTTTTTTAAATATGGCTCAAAATATTTAGCAATTAATGCTCCTGCTATTCCAAAGAATGCAATACTCATAAAAGATATTCTTCCATTCACATTTAGAATTTGATTACTATAGTCCCACAGTTTCATACCAAACATATTTTCCAATATCCAAGAAGTCAGATATTCAACGATACTACATACGCAGGCACTACGCAAAATTGCTGAAAACAAATTACTTTGAAAAGGTTTGTTTATTAAATAAATGAGTATACAACCCACCCCGTAAATTGGTACCCATGTACCATGTAAAAAACCTCTCAATTCAAATATAATGGTAATCAGACTATCTGTGTGTTGCACCCAATACACCAGCACTTCCCAAATAAACCCCATAAAACTACCTGCAAAAAATAACCATAGCAAATAAATCGCTTTTTCTATTTTCGGCTTAACTAAAATCGGCTGAACAATCTCTATCATATGTATTTTCCTCTTTCTAAATCAGTATCACTACGAATGATGAAATTATCATATAAATACATTGTTAGAAAAATACGGTCAAAATGTTTCTGAAATGTTAAATGCAAATAGTTTCTTCAAAAAAAGAAGCCTTATTAAGAGGCTTCTGGTTTCTTGATCTATTGCTATTTATTTTCTTAAAGTGATTGTAAAAATAGTGCCTTTCCCGATTTTACTTTCCACATTAATATCTCCACCTATTAAATTGATTACTCTTGAACATAAGGCAAGTCCTAGTCCATTCCCCTCTGAAGAGCGGGAAGTATCTCCCTGATAGAATTTATCAAAAATATGCTTTTGTGTCTCTATACCCATTCCACAACCTGTATCTTCTATACTCACGGTAATATCTTTTTCACTTTGTTTTTGAAACAATCTAATGATACCACCTGTTTCACTAAACTTTATGGAATTTGATAACAGATTCTGCCATACAATCATTAACATATTTTCGTCCGAATTTATTCTGCAGAAATCGTCAATTTCAGCTTCAAACTTAATTTCTTTTTTCTCAAGCTGATCAGCAAACCAAAGCACGCAATCTGACAATTGACTGCAAAGGTCAAAAGATTTACGCTCGATAATCATTGATTGATTTTCTAATCTATTTAGTTTCAATATATTCGTAATAAGAATTGTTAATTTTTGTGTAGCTTCCACGATCGTATTTGCACACTCTATTCTTTCATTTTTAGTTATATTTTGATTTTGCATAATCGAACCGTAATTTTGTATTACTGCCAACGGTGTTTTCAATTCGTGTGAAACATCAGCTATAAAGTTGGTTTTTAATGTTTCAATACTTGATAGTTCTCGTACCATTTTATTAAAATTATTATAGGCTGTTTTTATGTATTCATATTCATTTGGTAGATTTACCGTTTCCAAATAGACCGAAAAATCCCCCTCAGATACTTCTTGTGTTGCTTCACACAACTTCTGTAACGGTTCTCCAAAATTTTTCTTTATCTGTTGCCTTTGTATTAGAATATAAACAAAGGCTATTCCGCCCCAAAATAGAGCAAGGGAGATAAAATAATACCATTCTTTTGTCATTGCTTGTATCTGAAAAAAGGCTCCCATAATCTGCGTTTGCGTAATAGCTATAAAACCAAGTATTAGAAAAGTTGTTAAAAATTGTTTCCATGAAAATCTTTTACATTTTATCTCAACCTGTTTTTTTATATCTTTTTTTTCTGTCATATCATTACCGCCTTGTATCCCAATCCATACATAGTCACAATCTTAAAACCCACACATTCCGAAAGTTTATTTCTAAGTTTCGTTATATAAACATCGACGGCTCTAAGTGTTGTATCACTGTCTACTCCCCAAAATTCGTTCATAAGCTGAGAACGGGAAAAGGGGCGTTCTGGATAAGAAAGCAGTTTATAGAGGATATTAAATTCTCTCACTGTTAAAGAGATACTTTTTTCATTTATAAAAGTAGTCATTGTTTCCATATCCATAGTTAAATTACCTATTTCCAATTTTTTTGAATTAGCAATATTTGCACGTCTTAATAACGCTCCAATACGAAGTAAAAGCTCTTTAACATTAATTGGCTTTACCATGTAATCGTCTATACCTAATGCATATCCTTGTTCTTTTGCAGAAAAATCATCACGTGAGGTCATAAATAGAATAGGGATTTCTTTATCAATATTTCTAATCATCTCTACAAATTCAAAACCATTTATTTCCGGCATAAGTATGTCCGAAATGATAAGGTCACATGAATCAACATACATAAGGTCCAATGCTTCCTTTGCATTAAAACAACATACAGCCTTATATCCACCATTATTTATGGCAGTACAAACAAATTGATTAAGTTTTCTATCATCTTCAACTACAAGAATTTTATTCATTTTATATCCTCCATTTTTGGCTTGGTAGTGTCAAAAACTACCTGTTTTTTTATTGTAAAATTTAATGTAAACCTTGATTTTATGGGAAATCTGCAATAAAAAGAGCATTGACCTCCCTTTTCTGGTATAATGTCAATCGCCAAACCAACCTTATACAAAGGAGACAATGCTCATGGACATTATACAATATTTACTTTCTATTATTCAATACCTTTATCAACAAAACTGCTGGTTGATCAACTTTATTTGCAGATATATCCCGCTCAAGCAGTGGGCTTTTGATGATTCCCACTCTCCCAAGTATGAAAAGTTCAAAATAGATCAGCTCCCCATCATTCAGACCTTTATCAAGCAGGACTATCTGTTCCTTCTCGAATACTATAAATGGCGTTATCACAAACCCGTTAAGCCCGTACAGCGCAGGAATGGCAGATCCATCCCCGAGGATACCATTTGTCCCTTATGCGGCGCCCCACATCATTACCTTTATGATAACAATGGCGGTCATGGTCAGTATCAGTGTAAAATCTGTGGTCAGACTTTTATTACCGGTGAGATAGTGACCTCCCCACTACGTTTAAAATGTCCCCACTGCGGGCATGTGCTCGTTCCAAAAAAAGACCGCAAGCACTTTATCGTACATAAATGTGTTAACTCCAAATGTTCCTACTATCTCCATAACCTCAAAAAGGTTGATAAAGAGGATCTAAAAGATCATTATGGCAAAAACAAATATAAACTCCATTACATCTACCGTGAATTTTCGATAGATTTTTTTCGCATGGATTTAAGTTCCCTTCCTAAAAATGCTTCTTCACTCAAGTTCTCTAAATTTGATTCCCACACCATGTCTCTGTGCCTCACTTTGCATATAAACCTCAGCCTTTCCCTGCGGAAAACAAAACAGGCGCTCAAAGACCTTTACAACATTAATATTTCCCACCAGACCATCGCCAATTACTGCAAAACAGCTGCTCTTTGTGTAAAACCCTTTGTAGACAACTACGATTACGGAACCGGCAGCACTTTCACTGCTGATGAGACTTACATCAAGATCCGCGGTGTCAAAGCTTATATCTGGTTCATCATGGATGCCGCCAAACGCTCCATCATCGGCTATCAGGTGTCTGATAACCGTGGTGTCGGACCCTGCATCCTTGCCATGCGGATGGCTTTCCGCCATCTGAAAGAACTGCCCAAAAACTTCCGCTTCATCGCTGATGGTTACAGTGCCTATCCGCTTGCCGCCCAGCAGTTCTTCCGGGAGTTTGGTGACGCGTTCAAGTTTAACATCACACAGGTCATTGGACTTACTAACAATGATGAAGTCTCAAAAGAGTTCCGTCCGTTCAAACAGATGATCGAACGGCTCAACCGCACCTACAAGGCATCTTACCGGCCCACAAACGGTTTTGACAATATCGACGGGGCCAACTATGACCTCGCTCTCTGGGTCGCATACTACAACTTCCTCCGTCCTCACAAACACAACGGTTACAAAGTCCTCAATGAAGTGGATATGCTCAAAGGAGCCGACAACATGCCGGGAAAATGGCAGTTGCTTATTTTCCTTGGTCAACAGACGATCAAAAATTTACAGGAACGACCCGCTATGTGACCGGAGCGGAAACGTTGTCAGGTGAACCGTGGAATACCGCAGCACCGTAGGTGTGAGGATATGCCGCGAAAGTCACTTGACATAAGGTTCACGGAGCATCCTGTCCAGCAGAAAAGGGGCAAATGCGCCCTTTTCCTGCCATCCGGCGAGGATGGGTTCGGGCAAAGTCCGAAAATGGGTCAAGGGATACGTCCCTTGTGGGGATTGGGGCAAAGCCCAAAGGTCTAAATCATCAATATCTGCAATTTTCAAGGTTCTTTTGAGCCGTTTTTCTTTGACTCAGTTTTTCATAAATCACTTGACACTACC
>CABJAM010000011.1 GCA_902363555.1 Lachnospiraceae bacterium
CTACAATAATGAGCGTTACCAATGGAATCTTGCAAAGCTAGCCCCAAACGAGTTTTATGATTTTTTCATCACTGGGAAGTATCCACTGGATATCCCCAACAGGCCGGTCTGTCCGGTGATCACAAAAAGGCCAGAGGAATTAGGAGCCGGAGTACTTCAAAGTAAGAAGATTACTTAAAACAATCATAGAATACCATAATGATAGAAAACAGGATATCTGAGAACAGGATACAGGTAAAAGAGGAGGAAAAATAAACTGCCCCACTTTAAAAAATGTCCTTGACAAGGGGAACAGTTCACTGCGGCTGGGGTTTCCGGGAGGTTCATGGGGGAATGGACAGGCTGACTCCGGGCGGTAAGTTCAACTTCGCGTTGAAGCTGCGGCGATACAGGGCACCGGTCCAATGCTCCCGAATTTCTTTATGACTTTCGCTCGCTTGGACCTCAGATTTGAGCCCTGTAGGCGTCAAATCTGGCCCTGTATCACCGCAGCTTCAACACGAGTTTCACTAACCACCCTCCGTATGCCTGCCCATCCCCCCATGAACCTCCCGGAAACCCCAGCCGCAGCCCTCGCCCAGCCCCCCCTTCCCCCTTTCCCCCACTCAAAGCCTCCGCACACGGCCCCCAAACCGCCTCCCCTCCGTCTCCATCCACGACATCCCGCAATTATTTGCTAAATTTTATAAAAATATAGTGATTTATTTTGAGTTTTTTGGTAATATATATTATAAAAAGAGTACGTATATACTAAGTTTCAGATAATAGAATTTGTGTGCGTGCGGTAAGGAGGACAAGGATGCTGGAGTGTATTGATCTATCGAAAAATTTAAAGAAGAAGGAAGTCAAGGCACTGATGGACGGACTTGACAGCGAGCTGGCGGTACTTCAAAGAGAAGCCAAGGCCCGCAACATTCCCGTGATGATCATTTTTGAAGGCTGGGGGGCATCAGGAAAGGGAACACTGATCAACCGGCTGATCCACCCGCTGGACCCAAGAGGCTTTAAGGTATACACCATCCAGAAGGAGAACGAGGAGGAGGCCATGCGCCCGTTCCTGTGGCGCTTCTGGACAAAAACTCCGGCCAAAGGCAGAATCCATGTATTTGACCGCAGTTGGTATAACCGGGTCGTAAAGGACCGTGTGGACAGCCATGTAAATAAGGAGGAGCTCCAAAATTCCTATAATGAAATCGTATCCTTTGAAGAACAACTGTCTGTGGATGGAACGCTGATCATAAAATTCTTCCTTCATATTTCCCAGAAGGAGCAGAAAAAGCGCTTTGAAAAACTGGAAGCCTCGGAGGAAACCCGCTGGAGAGTTACGGCGGAGGACTGGAAGCATAATAAACAGTATGACGAATATGTGGGCGTTTATGAGGATATGCTTGAAAAAACCGACACAGCTTTTGCCCCCTGGACGATTGTGGAAGCAACAGACCGGGAGTATGCCGCCGCAAAGATATTATCCACAGTGGTCGAGGTGCTCAAGGACAAGATTGCTGATGTGGATCACGAAAAGACATTGTCTAAAAAAACAGCCCCTTCAATATTACCGGCCGTGGATAATCCGTTTAAATCATCCGTACTGGATGCCGCGGATCTGACAAAGAGTCTGACGAAGGAAGAGTACAAGAAAAAGCTGAAGGAGCTCCAGAAAAAGCTGGCCATTTTGCACAGTGAAATCTATCGCAGACGTGTTCCTGTAGTGCTGGCCTTTGAGGGCTGGGATGCCGGGGGCAAGGGTGGTGCGATCAAGCGCCTGACGGAAGAACTGGACCCGAGAGGCTACGAGGTTATGCCTACTGCCTCGCCTAATGATATTGAGAAGGCGCATCATTATTTGTGGCGCTTCTGGAATAATATGCCGAAGGCCGGGCATCTGGCTATTTTTGACCGTACCTGGTATGGCCGCGTGATGGTTGAGCGTATTGAGGGCTTCTGTACGGAGGATGAGTGGCAGAGAGCTTATAAGGAAATCAATCAGATGGAGGAGCATCTTTATAATGCCGGTGCTGTCGTGCTTAAATTCTGGATGCATATCGATAAGGACGAGCAGGAACGCCGTTTTAATGAGCGCATGGCCAACCCGGAAAAGCAGTGGAAGATCACCGATGAGGATTGGCGTAATCGGGAAAAATGGGATCAGTACGAGGATGCGGTCAATGAGATGATCATCCGTACCAGCACGACCTACGCTCCGTGGATCATTGTGGAAGGCAATTCCAAATATTATGCCCGGGTGAAAGTTCTGGAAACCGTGGTTAAAGCATTGGAAGAGAAGCTTGGAATCAAAGGTAAGAAATAAAATAAAATGACCTGCTGTAATACAGCAGGTCATAAAAAATGTACCTGAAGGGAATTGAACCCTCGCACCTGGCTCCGGAGGCCAGTGCTCTATCCACTGAGCTACAGGTACGATATAGATTATAACTCAGAATCTGGAAAAAAGCAAGCTAAATTTTTGCAATTGTTTGAACAATTTTTGCGCCCGTTTACAGACCTGTGGCGGGTGAAAAAAACACGGGGGTAGAAAATGGGGCTATTTTGGGGGCAAAGTGGTGTCGAATGACGTCAAATTTATCCGTATTGCTTTTTAAGTGGTTTTTTGGTACAATAAACTGGTAAAAAATTCAAAGGAGAAAAGTCATGCAAACTAACGTGCCAAAAAACGCGACGGGGGATCATAAAAAGATTATTATTATCGTGTTGGCTGTGATTATCCTTATCGCCATAGTTGCCGCCATCATTTTCAACAGTACAGGAAAAAAGGAATCCGGCAGCAACGATAATACAAATAATAAACAGACTGTTTCCCAGACCGGTGAAACCGATGATTCTACTAAAACCGGGGAGACATCTGGTCAGACAGAATCCGTCAGCGAAGTAACTACACAGATTGAGACATTGATCAAAGCTTACCGTACAGCATTTGCCAATGCGGATATTGAGACGCTCAAAACACTTTATAATACCGACCAGGTTATGAACAGTGATGTGATCACAGCGACGTCCAAGATCATTACCGGCTATGAAAACACGCAGTGTTACATTAAAAATGGTATGGATGATACATCCAAGGTTGTTTTCATTTATGATGATTTTAAAATCACCGATATCGACGTATTGATCCCGAATGTGAGCTATGCTTATCTGAAACAGAAAGCGGATGGAACCTATTATATTTATCCCGGTGAATATGACCAGTCCACAGCGAACTACGTGTACTCCAGTGAGATCCAAAAGTATATCAGCGAGCTGATCAAAGAGGACGATATCAAGGCTTTATACACATCGGTCAATGAAAAATTCAGCAAGCTTGTTTCAGAAAATGAAAAAGTGAAAGCTTTTATAGATAAGCTTACCGGCGGCAGTAGTACCACGGATGAAACCGGACAGTCCGGCGAGACAAAGAGCGGCGAAACTGAAAGTGGCGAAACTGGCAGTAATGGCACCGGTCAAACCGAAAGCGGTGAAACCAGCAGTACAGAAAACACCGCCGCAACCGACGGAGCTCTGACCCCAGCCGCATAAGTCTGCGCTCCCATGCATTTCGGAGCCATAGCTCCAACAAAAAGACCGCGACTGAAACCAGCAAAAACAGTAGCCGAAAAAGAGCAGTTGTCGTATAATAAAGACAACTGCTTTTTTGCGCGAAAGCAACGAGCCATAAAGGGGAGCTTGCTCACCTTTATGGCGACTGCCGCGATCCGGCGGAACGGAGTGGAGCCGGATGTGAGAAGCAACGAGCCACAAAGGGGAGCTTGCTCATCAGTTTGGCGACTGCCGCGATCTGGCGGAACGGAGTGGAGCCGGATGTGAGAAGCGAAGCCGGATGCGCGAAGCAACGAGCCACAAAGGAGAACAAAACGATTATGGATGACAAAATTTTGATCCGTTTAAATAAGTATTTAAGTGAATGCGGCCAATGTTCCCGCCGGGAAGCCGACGACCTCATTGCCCGCGGAGAAGTTACCGTCGACGGCCACGCCGCATCCATGGGTGAGCGGGTAAGCGGCCATGAAAAAATATTAATCCATGGAAAGCCCATAAAAGGCCCGGCGAAAAGCCATACTTATATTGTAATGAATAAACCGAGAGGTGTCGTCTGTACGACAAAAAACGACAAAAACAACGTCATAGACTATCTGGGACTTGAACAGAGGGTATTTCCCGTGGGAAGGCTGGACAAAGATTCCGAAGGGCTTCTCATACTCACCAGCGACGGGGATATTGTAAACCGGATGATGCGCGCCGGCAATTTCCATGAAAAGGAATATGTCGTAACCGTAGATAAGCCCATCGATGAAACATTTATACGAAAAATGAGTGCCGGAGTCTTTCTGCCGGAGCTGGAAGTAAAAACGCGGCCGTGTTCGGTAATAAAAACAGGAAGGACATCCTTTAAAATCATACTTACCCAGGGATTAAACCGGCAGATCCGGCGGATGTGCCAGTGTCTGGGCTTTCGGGTTGTCAGCCTGAAACGGGTGCGGATTATGAATATCCGTCTTGGAAGCCTTGCCACAGGCGCGTGGCGGCCCATGACCGCCGAGGAGCTTAAGGACCTGAAAAAAATCATACGGAATTCGTCTAATGATACCGTTAAAAATATTCGTAAAAAGTGAGGAATTACATCATGCAGCAGCAGATTGAAAGAATGAAGGAACTGGTGGACCGGCTGAATGCGGCCGGCCGCGCTTATTATCAGGAAGACCGGGAGATCATAAGCAATTACGAATATGATGCCCTTTACGATGAACTGCAGGCGCTGGAGGCGGCTACCGACACCGTTCTTGGCAACAGCCCTACGATAAAGGTGGGCTATGAAGTACTCAGTGAACTGCCCAAGGAGCGCCACGAATCGCGGATGCTGTCCCTGGATAAAACGAAGGATGTGCTGGCGCTGAAATCCTGGCTTGGTCCTCATAAAGCGTCGCTGTCCTGGAAGCTGGACGGCCTGACTATCGTTTTGACTTACCGGGGAGGAACGCTGGCCAAGGCGGTCACCCGCGGCAACGGGGAAATCGGTGAGGTGATCACCAATAACGCCCGTGTCTTTAAAAATCTGCCCCATAAGCTTTCCTATGACGGGGAGCTGGTCCTGCGCGGGGAAGCTGTGATCAAATATTCGGATTTTGAACAGATCAATGCCCAGATCGATGATGTGGACGCCCGTTATAAAAACCCGAGAAATCTGTGCAGCGGTTCGGTGCGTCAGTTGAACAATGAAATCACAGCCCGGCGGAATGTGCATTTTTTTGCATTTACACTGGTGCGGGCCGATGACGTGGATTTTCACAATTCCCGTATTGAGCAGATGGAGTGGTTAAAGGGGCTGGGCTTTGATATTGTAGAGTATCAGGCGGTGACCGGTGACAGTATCGAAGCTGCGGTCGCCGACTTTGCCGCCCGTATTCCGGAAAATGATTTTCCATCGGATGGCCTTGTTCTGACGTACGACGATATTGAATACAGCCGTTCCCTGGGAACGACGGCAAAGTTTCCGAGAGATTCGATGGCCTTTAAGTGGGCTGACGAGACGGCCCAGACCCATCTGCTGGAAATCGAGTGGAGCGCATCCCGGACCGGGCTTATTAATCCGGTGGCTATATTTGAGCCGGTGGAGCTGGAGGGCACCACGGTTGCCCGGGCCAGTGTTCATAATTTAAGTATTATCGATGAACTGGAGCTTGGCATAGGCGATGAAATTGAAGTTTATAAGGCCAATATGATCATCCCCCAGATCGCCAGAAATCTGACCAAAAGCGGCCGTCTGGAAATTCCATGTAATTGTCCGGTGTGCGGCGAGGCTACAAAGATTGAGCAGATGAATGACACGAAATCGTTGTACTGCACGAATCCGGACTGTCCGGCGAAAAAGATCAAATCTTACACATTGTTTGTCAGCCGGGATGCATTTAATATTGAAGGGCTTTCCGAAGCCACGCTGGAGAAGTTCGTACAGGCGGGCTTTATCCACGAATTTGCCGATATTTTCAAGCTGGAAGGCCACCAGGAGGCCATTGTGGCCATGGATGGCTTTGGCGAAAAATCCTATACGAACCTTATGGCCTCCATTGAAAAGGCCAGAGAAGTGCTGCTTCCCAAGTTTATTTACAGTCTGGGCATCCCCGGCGTAGGTCTGTCCAATGCGCGGCTGATCTGCAGGGCATTTGATCAGGATCTGGATGAGATACGCAAGGCCGATGTGGAGGCATTTGTGGATATTCCAGGAATCGGTCAGGTGATCGCTGAGAGCTGCGCGGCATTTTTTGCCGACGAAAAATCTGCGGCGATGGTGGATCACCTTCTGGAGCAGGTCCGTTTGATCCCGGAGGAAGCTGCGGATGAGAGCACGGAAATATCAGGAAAGACATTTGTCATCACCGGCAGCCTGAACCATTTTACAAACCGGAATGAACTAAAGGCGCTGATCGAGAGCAAGGGCGGAAAGGTGGCCGGTTCCGTATCTTCAAAAACGGACTTCCTGATCAATAACGATGTCGCATCATCTTCATCGAAAAATAAAAAAGCAAGAGAGCTTGAAATTCCCATACTGGACGAGGAGGCATTCCTCAACCTGATCGGAAACCGCAGGGAATAAATCTCTGCAACTACGTTTAATGAAAATGAGAATTATTGCTATTTTTCTTTTTTTGATTATTGACTTTTGAATATAAGAGTGATATAGTTATTTTAGAAATCCTAGTAAAACAGTCGGGATTGAAAAAAGATGATTTATCGTAACCGTTTGGCCCGTCCAAGCGGCTGCTGGTTACGATCTATGACAGAAGGTGGTGGATAAATGCGGTTGTCAACAAAGGGACGTTATGGTCTGCGGGCTGTGGTCGATCTGGCAGTGAACAGTGCGGATGAGGCCGTCTCTATCGCCAGCATTGCTGCACGCCAGGAGTTGTCGGAGAGCTATCTGGAGCAATTGATCGCAAGACTGCGCAAAGCCGGTATTGTGAACAGCATTCGGGGCTGGGGCGGCGGCTATGTACTGGCCAGACCGGCAGAGGACATTACCGTAGGTCAGATTTTACGGGCGTTGGAAGGCGAGCTGTCCGTTGTCGAATGCCCGGATAATCAGGGATGCGATAAGTACGATACTTGTGTGACAAAATATGTATGGAAGCGTATTAATGACAGTATAAATAATGTAGTAGATACGATGACCCTGGAAGAGGTTATTAAAAATAGCTGTCTCGGAGAAACGCAGTAGGAGTAACCGTTTTGTATCTCTGAACGCTTACAATTTGAAGAATGGAGTGATCATTTATGAATAAAACGATATATCTGGACCATGCAGCTACCACGGCGGCGCGGCCCGAGGTTGTGGAAGCCATGCTGCCGTATTTTACGGAGAATTTTGGAAATCCATCCAGTGTTTATGATATGGGAGCAAAAAATAAGACGGCCATCACCAGGGCCCGTGAAACCATCGCGGCATCGCTTGGCACTGCGGCTGAAAATATTTACTTTACCGCCGGCGGCACCGAGGCTGATAACTGGGCACTGATAGCTACCGCTGAAGCCTATGCCGACAAAGGCAACCATATCATCACATCCAAAATTGAGCACCATGCAGTTTTGCATACGTGCCAATATCTGGAAAAACGTGGCTTTGAGGTGACCTATGTGGATGTGGATGAGCAGGGGATCATCAAGCTGGATCAGTTAAAGGCCGCCATTAAACCGACGACGATCCTGATTTCTGTAATGTATGCCAATAATGAGATCGGCACCATACAGCCTGTTGAGGAGATCGGGCAGATTGCCAAAGAGCACGGCATCCTTTTCCATACCGACGCCGTTCAGGCTTATTGCCAGCTTCCCATCAATGTGGATGCACTGAATATCGATATGCTCAGCGCCAGCGGCCACAAGCTGAACGGCCCCAAGGGCATCGGCTTTTTATATGTCCGCAAGGGCGTGAAGATCCGTTCCTATATCCACGGCGGAGCTCAGGAGCGCAAGCGCCGGGCCGGTACTGAAAATGTTCCGGGGATCATAGGGCTGGCCAAAGCCGTGGAAATTGCCCAGGCGACCATGAAGGAGCGCACGGAGCATGAACTTAAGCTGAGAGAGCTGATGATTTCCCGTATTTACAAGGAAATCCCCTATGTGCGGCTCAATGGCGATCATAAGCGTCGCCTGCCCAACAACGTGAATTTCAGCTTCCAGTTTATCGAGGGCGAATCTTTGCTGATCATGCTGGATATGGCCGGTATATGCGCCTCCAGCGGTTCCGCCTGCACCTCCGGTTCTCTGGACCCGTCTCACGTGCTTTTAGCCATCGGGCTGCCCCATGAAATTGCCCACGGCTCTTTGCGGTTGACGCTTGGTGAGGAAAATACCGAGGAAGAAATAAACTATGTTGTGGACCGGACAAAGGCGATCGTAGAACGCTTAAGAGCGATGTCCCCGCTTTATGAAGATTTTATAAAGAAAAGCAGATAAATGTCATTAACCTATTGAAATGGAGGAATTTATAGTGTACAGTGAAAAAGTAATGGAACATTTCCAGAATCCCAGAAATGTAGGAGAGCTTGAAAACGCCAGTGGTGTGGGCACCGTAGGTAACGCCAAATGCGGCGATATCATGCGTATATATTTTGATATTGATGAAAACCAGGTCATCCGCGATGTTAAGTTTAAAACCTTTGGCTGCGGCGCTGCCGTGGCTACCAGCAGTATGGCCACAGAGCTTGTCAAGGGTAAGACGATCTATGAGGCACTGGAGGTTACAAATAAAGCGGTTATGGAAGCCCTGGACGGTCTGCCACCGGTGAAGGTCCATTGTTCACTTCTGGCCGAGGAAGCTATTCATGCAGCGCTCTGGGATTACTGTGAGAAAACAGGAATCAAGATTGAAGGGCTGACAAAGCCCAAATCCGATATCGGTGAAGAGGAAGAGGAAGAAGACTATTAATCCTTTCATCATTTTCCCGGATTATATTTAACCAGAAACGGTGGATAGATAACGAATGGAAAAAAAGAAAGTCATTGTCGGCATGTCCGGCGGAGTAGATTCATCTGTGGCGGCATACCTGCTAAAAGAGCAGGGCTATGATGTCATCGGTGTGACAATGCAGATATGGCAGGACGAGGATGTGCAGACCCAGGAGGAAAACTCCGGCTGCTGCGGCCTGCGTGCCGTGGACGACGCACGGAGAGTGGCGGCGGACATTGGCATCCCCTACTATGTTATGAATTTTAAAAAAGAGTTTAAGCAGTATGTGATGGATGATTTTGCCGAAGAATATTTATTGGGACATACACCCAATCCATGCATCCGCTGTAACCGTTACGTGAAGTGGGAAGCTCTGTTAAACCGGGCGGTAGCGCTGGGGGCCGATTATATTGCCACCGGCCACTATGCCCAGGTGGTGCAGCTTGAAAATGGCCGTTATACATTGAAGGCGGCGCCCAGCAGCAAGGATCAGACCTACGCCCTGTATAATCTGACCCAGGAACAGCTTTCCCGCACATTGATGCCGGTGGGGTGCTATACGAAGGATGAGATCCGGGGGATCGCCCAAAAGATCGGTCTGAATGTGGCTTCCAAGCCGGACAGTCAGGATATATGCTTTGTGACCGACGGCAAGTACCATGAATTTCTGGAGGATTATACCGGGAAAAAGGTGCCCTGCGGTAATTTTGTGGACAAGGACGGACGGATACTTGGGCAGCATCAGGGAATCACCCATTATACAGTCGGACAGCGCAAGGGACTTGGACTGTCCGCCGGCCATCCGGTGTTTGTCACTGAAATACGTCCTCAGACCAATGAGGTGGTGATCGGAGAAAACAGCGATGTGTTTGGCCGTGGTCTTATTGCCCATTCTCTGAACTTCATGGCCATCCAAAAGCCCTCCGGGCCTGTGCGGGTGCTGGCCAAGGTCCGTTATGCCCATAAGGGCGACTGGTGTACGGTAACACTCACCGGTGAGGATGCGGCGGAATGTATATTTGATGAACCGGTCCGCGCCATCACCCCCGGGCAGGCGGTCGTTTTTTATGACGGCGATGTGGTCGTGGGCGGCGGTGTTATCGAAAAAAGCATTCCCTGACGGCGGACGGTACCAGGAAAACGCCATATGCCCGCAGAGGGGTGTTCTATTTTGACGTGGGAACACGGATATACAAAGGAGAAGCTTTGGTATGAATATTTTGTTTTTTTTGACGCCGAAAAGTGACGTGGCATATATCTACGACGACTTTTCGCTGCGCATGACTCTGGAAAAAATGGAGTATCACCGGTATTCGGCCATACCGATCATCGGAAAGGACGGCCATTACATTGGTACGATCACAGAGGGGGATCTGCTCTGGGAAATAAAAAACGCCGGCGGGCTGTCGCTGAAGAACGCGGAGAATATACCGATCACAAAGGTTAAGCGCCGTATGGACAATGTACCTGTTCACGCGGATTCCAATATGGAGGATCTCATATCCAAGGTGCTGAATCAGAACTTTGTGCCGGTTATCGACGATAATCGTGTATTCATTGGTATCATTACCCGAAAAGATATTATACAATATTTATGTACAAACAAAAGTAAATAAAAAATAGTATAAAAATTCATGCAATATGTCGAGTTTGTTAAAAATTTAATTTAGTGAATAATTAGACTTGAATTTTTTTGCAATATTAGGTAAAATAAACGAGTAATATAAGAGTGTATGACATAAACTATTACTCTGATATGTGCTGCGCTAAAGCGCGGACAGGCCGTTGGTTTCGTATGGAGCTCCCGGCAGATGATGAGAAGCTGTGAAAGCAGCTTTAAATAAAATTTATTCTTAGGAGGAATTACATTATGGCAGTAAAAGTAGCAATTAATGGTTTCGGACGCATTGGTCGTTTAGCTTTCAGACAGATGTTTGGAGCAGAAGGATATGAGATCGTGGCAATCAACGATCTGACAAATCCTACGATGCTCGCTCACTTATTAAAGTATGATTCAGCTCAGGGAAGATATGACGGACATACCGTAGAAGCTAAAGAATCCTCGATCGTTGTTGACGGCAAGGAAATCGAAATCTACGCAAAAGCTAATGCTGCAGAACTCCCATGGGGCGAGATCGGTGTGGATGTTGTTCTTGAATGTACAGGTTTCTATACATCCAAAGCAAAATCTCAGGCACACATCGATGCAGGCGCTAAGAAAGTTGTTATCTCCGCTCCGGCAGGCAACGACCTTAAGACTATCGTATTCAGCGTAAATGAAGATACATTAACACCGGAAGATCAGATCATCTCCGCTGCTTCCTGTACAACAAACTGCTTAGCTCCTATGGCTAAAGCTCTTAATGATTATGCTCCGATCCAGAGCGGTATCATGTCCACAATCCACGCTTACACCGGCGACCAGATGATCCTTGATGGTCCTCACAGAAAAGGTGATTTAAGACGTGCGAGAGCAGCCGCTGTAAATATCGTTCCTAACTCCACAGGCGCTGCAAAGGCTATCGGCCTTGTTATCCCTGAGTTAAACGGCAAGCTGATCGGTTCCGCTCAGCGTGTTCCTGTTCCGACAGGCTCCACAACCCTCCTTACCGCTGTTGTTAAGGGCGCAGATGTGACAAAAGAAGGCATCAACGCTGCTATGAAGGCTGCTGCTTCCACATCCTACGGCTACAACGAAGATGAGATCGTATCCTCCGATATCGTAGGTACAACATACGGTTCCATTTTTGATGCTACTCAGACGATGGTATCCAAGGTTGGCGATGACTTATATCAGGTACAGGTTGTTTCCTGGTATGATAACGAAAATTCTTACACAAGCCAGATGGTAAGAACAATCAAATACTTTGCTGAATTAGCATAATTGTTTCGGATTTGCTTCGGCAGATACGATCACAGTTATTTAGATCCTTTGACGGGTCCGGTCTTGTAGGTTAGACTACGGGCCGGGCCCGTTTTTGCGCGAAGCAACGAGCTGTCGAAGCGCAGCGTAGACAGAGTTTTTCTAATAAACTATAAGAAATATGGAGGAATCATAAAAATGCTTAACAAAAAATCCGTAGATGATATTAATGTCAAAGGCCTTAAAGTATTAGTAAGATGCGATTTTAACGTTCCTTTAAAGGATGGCGCTATCACCGACGAAAACCGTCTTGTGGCCGCACTTCCCACCATCAAAAAGCTCATCGGCGATGGCGGAAGAGTTATTCTCTGCTCCCATCTTGGCAAGCCCAAGGGTGAACCAAAGCCGGAATTATCTTTAGCTCCTGTAGCAAAGAGATTATCCGAGCTGCTCGGCCAGGATGTTAAGTTTGCCGCAGATCCTGAAGTTGTTGGCCCTAACGCCAAGGCTGCTGTGGAAGCTATGAAGGACGGCGACGTGATCTTACTTGAAAATACACGTTACAGAGTGGAAGAGACAAAGAACGGCGAAGCCTTCAGCAAAGAGCTTGCAAGCCTTTGCGATGTTTTTGTAAATGACGCTTTCGGTACCGCGCACAGAGCACACTGCTCTAATGTGGGTGTGACTCAGTTCGTGGACACGGCAGTAGTTGGATATTTAATGCAGAAGGAAATCGACTTCCTCGGCAATGCCGTGAACAATCCGGAAAGACCGTTCGTAGCTATCCTCGGCGGCTCCAAGGTTTCCTCCAAAATCTCCGTGATCAACAACCTTCTCGACAAGGTGGATACACTGATCATTGGCGGCGGTATGTGCTTTACATTTGCCAAGGCTGCCGGTGCAGAAATCGGAAAGTCCCTGTGCGAGGATGATTACCTTGAGTATGCCAATGAGATGGTTAAAAAAGCTCAGGATAAAGGCGTTAAATTATTACTGCCGGTAGATTATGTGGCTGCAAAGGAATTTTCCAATGACTCCGAGCACCGCGTTGTTGAAGGTAATCTGGAAGCTGACGAGATGGGCCTGGATATCGGACCTAAGACCGAAAAGCTTTTCTCAGACGCTTTAGTTGGCGCAAAGACCGTTGTATGGAACGGACCTATGGGCTGCTTTGAAATGTCCAATTTCGCATCCGGTACGATTGCAGTAGCCAAGGCTCTTGCTGATCTTGATGCCACCACCATCATCGGCGGCGGCGACTCCGCAGCAGCAGTAAACATTCTGGGCTATGGCGACAAGATGACCCACATTTCCACAGGCGGCGGCGCTTCTCTGGAATTTTTGGAAGGTAAAGATCTTCCTGGTGTTGTTGCAGCTAACGACAAATAGGAGTAACCGCTCGGTTCCACTGATTCAAATAAGATAAATTAAGGAGAGCTTACCATGCGTAAAAAAATTATTGCCGGCAACTGGAAAATGAACAAAACGCCAAGTGAGGCAGTTGCTTTAGTTAATGAATTAAAACCATTAGTTGCCAATGAGGAAGTGGATGTTGTATTCTGCGTTCCGGCCATCGATATTATCCCATGTATTGAAGCTGCCAAAGGCTCCAATATCGAAATTGGCGCTGAAAATATGTATTATGAAGAGTCCGGCGCTTACACCGGTGAGATTGCACCAAACATGCTCACGGATGTGGGTGTGAAGTATGTCATCATCGGTCATTCCGAGAGACGTGAATACTTTGCAGAAAGCGATGAGACTGTAAATAAAAAAGTATTAAAAGCATTTGAGCATGGCATTACACCGATCGTCTGCTGTGGCGAAACTCTGACTCAGCGCGAGCAGGGCATCACTATGGACTGGATCCGTCAGCAGATCAAGATTGCTTTCTTAAATGTTACCGCTGATCAGGCTAAGACTGCCGTTATCGCCTATGAGCCGATCTGGGCGATCGGTACAGGCCGCACAGCTTCCAATGAGCAGGCTGAAGAGGTTTGCAAGGGTATCCGTGAATGTATCGCTGAAATCTACGATACAGACACAGCCGAAGCAATCCGCATCCAGTACGGCGGTTCTGTAAATGCAGGAAATGCTGCGGATCTGTTTGCTATGGCTGATATTGACGGCGGCCTTGTGGGCGGTGCCAGCCTTAAAGCAGATTTCGGAAAGATCGTCTGCTATAAATAATATTTTGCCGGGGCGTGCAGATGGCGGAAAGTGACTTTCAAACACGCTCCATGGTGCACAGAATAAGAATCGGCAGATCTACTGCCGGTTCTTTTTTGGGAAATCCGTTTGCAGCCATTGATTTTTGTGATTCGTGGCAAATTTAAATAAGGAGATTAAGAATGAGCAAAAAACCAACAGTTTTAATGATTTTAGACGGTTATGGACTCAATGACAAGCACGATGCAAATGCCGTATATGAGGCCAACACTCCGGTGATGGATAAGTTAATGGCAGATTACCCGTTTGTCAAAGGAAATGCCAGCGGTATGGCTGTAGGTCTTCCGGAAGGGCAGATGGGCAATTCCGAAGTCGGGCATTTAAATATGGGTGCCGGCCGTATTGTATATCAGGAATTAACCCGTATTACCAAGGAAATCCAGGATGGTGATTTTTTCAAAAACGAAGCGCTTTTACATGCTGTAAATAACGCGAAGGAAAATGGCAGCGCCCTTCATATGTTCGGTCTGCTGTCCGATGGCGGTGTTCACAGCCACAATACACATCTTTATGGACTTTTAGAGCTGGCCAAAAGAAATGGCCTGGAAAATGTCTATGTACACTGCTTCCTGGACGGCCGTGATACACCGCCATCGTCCGGTAAGGATTATGTGGCGCAGCTCGTGGATAAGATGAAGGAATTGGGCGTTGGCAAGGTTGCTTCGGTGATGGGCCGTTATTATGCCATGGACCGTGATAACCGCTGGGATCGTGTGGAGAAGGCCTATAACGCCATGGTCAAAGGAGAAGGCCTTACCGCAGCCTGCCCGGTAGCTGCTGTCCAGGCTTCCTACGATGACGAAAAGACCGATGAGTTCGTTATCCCTACTGTAATTATGGAAAATGACGCTCCTGTTGCCACAATAAAGGATAAGGATTCCGTTATTTTCTTTAACTTCCGCCCGGACCGCGCCCGTGAGATCACCCGCGCCTTCTGCGACGATGCATTTACCGGCTTCCCAAGAGAAAAGCGTCTGGATCTGACCTATGTATGCTTTTCCGAATACGATGTGACCATCCCCAATAAGGAGGTTGCTTTCCACAAGGTCGAGATTAAAAATACATTCGGTGAATACCTTGCAGACCATCACATGACACAGGCAAGAATCGCTGAGACAGAAAAATACGCCCATGTGACCTTCTTCTTTAACGGCGGCGTGGAAACACCCAACGAAGGAGAGGAGCGCATCCTCGTAAAATCTCCCAAGGTGGCCACCTATGATCTGCAGCCGGAGATGAGCGCTTATCAGGTGTGTGATAAGCTTGTGGAAGCCATTACTTCTCAGAAATACGATGTGATCATTATCAATTTTGCAAATCCGGACATGGTGGGCCACACCGGTGTTGAAAATGCCGCTATCAAGGCCATCGAAGCCGTGGATGAGTGCGTGGGAAGAGCTGTGGATGCCCTGCTTAAAGTGGACGGACAGATGATCATCTGTGCGGACCATGGCAATGCTGAACAGCTTCTGGATTACACCACCGGCGAACCATTTACCGCTCATACGACAAATCCGGTGCCATTTATCCTTGTCAACTATGACCCGGCTTACACATTGGCCGAGGGCGGCTGCCTGGCCGACCTGATCCCTACCATGATTGAAATGATGGGAATGGAAAAGCCCGCTGAGATGACAGGTAAATCCCTCCTTGTGCGCAAATAGTTAGTTCCGAAAGGCCGGACTGTTACGCAAAAGTCCAATAAAAGTTTGAGTTTTGGACTTGCTTATTGCCATATTCTGTGATACAATAGGCAGTGTTGAATCTAGGAGGTGTGCGTGATGGAAGTGTTAAGAACAATTGTGATGGTACTTTTTGTTCTTATTAGTATAGTATTAACAGTGATCATACTGATGCAGGAGAGCAAA
Source organism: Lachnospiraceae bacterium (assembly GCA_902363555.1). GTDB lineage: Bacteria > Bacillota > Clostridia > Lachnospirales > Lachnospiraceae > Catenibacillus. The sequence goes on from CABJAM010000011.1 coordinate 15,920, forward strand.
ACATCAGGATTAAGCGGTGCGATCAACGGCGTGGCAGATACTTACTGGGGGAAGAATAAAGGCCGTTCCATGGAAGGCAAGCTTGAAAAAGCAACTAAAATTCTCGCTGTATTATTTTTCGTAATTGCCATTGCTTTAAATATGAACTGGTAAATCGTGAAATAAACCAATGAAAACACTCTTATGACAAACGCGCATAAGGGTGTTTTTTTTCGCGAAGCAGAACCAGATGAACGAAGCAACGAGCCGCGAAGCGGAGACAGGTATATGCCTGGCGAGCAGTGAGCCGCCGGCAGGAAAAAGAGGTGAATCAATGGATGATTTGACGTATGGTATGCGGAAAAACATGCTCACAGAGCTGTTTTTAGATGCCGGCTACAAGCCTATGAAGCTGAAGGAGCTGTGCATGTTTCTCCATGTACCCAAAGACGAAAGAGAAGAATTGAAGGTGATGCTGGACCGGATGATTTCCGAAGGCATCATTATGACGGTGGAGGGCCGCTATACAAAGGCGGAGCCGTCCGAATATAAAGGAATATTTTCCGGGAGCACCCGGGGATTCGGCTTCGTAAAAATCGAAGGCCGGGAGGATGATGTATTTATATCCGAGGACGATACGATGGGCGCGCTCCATGGCGACACCGTGGCTATTAAGATCACAAAAAAGGGGATTGGCGACAAGCGCTGCGAAGGCCAGGTGATCCGCATCGAGACACGCGCCAACGGTGATATTATCGGAACCTTTGACAAAGGAAAGAATTTTGGCTTTGTCATCCCGGATAACACGAAGATTTCAAAAGATATTTTTATACGCAGTGACAATGATATGGGGGCTGTTACCGGGCACAAGGTGGTCGTGCATATATTGGATTATGGCACAAAGAACAAAAACCCTGAAGGAAAGATCACGGAAATCATCGGACATGTGGACGATCCACAGACCGATGTGTTATCGGTAGTCAAGGCCTACAATATCCCGGTGGAATTTCCGGAGGATGTGGAGCGGCAGCTTAAAAAGATTCCGGATCAGGTGTCGGAGGCTGACTTAACTGGACGTAAGGATTTAAGAGACTGGCAGACCGTAACCATCGATGGTGAGGACGCCAAAGATCTGGATGACGCCATCACCCTGACAAAGGAAAATGGTATTTATCATTTGGGCGTTCATATTGCCGATGTGAGCCATTATGTGACAGAGCATTCGCCATTGGACAAGGAAGCGCTGCGCCGGGGAACGAGCGTTTATCTGGTAGACCGGGTCATCCCCATGCTGCCCCATCAGCTATCCAACGGCATCTGCTCCCTGAATCAGGGCACAGACCGGCTGGCTTTGAGCTGCCTTATGGATATTGATGATAAAGGAAATGTCATTGGCCATGAAATCGCCGAGACGGTCATCAATGTGGACCGGCGCATGACCTATACCGCAGTGGATGCCATTGTCACAGACCAGGAGCCTGCGGTCATGGAAGAATATGCCGATTTTGTGCCCATGTTTGAGCTGATGAAGGAAGCGGCAGATGTATTGAGGACCAAACGCAGGCAAAGAGGCGGCATTGATTTCGATTTTCCGGAATCCAAGATTGTTCTGGACGACAAAGGTTATCCTGTGGACGTTCATCCTTATGACCGGAATGCGGCCACGAAAATCATTGAGGATTTCATGCTGATCGCCAATGAAACCATTGCCGAGGATTTCTTCTGGCAGGAGCTTCCGTTCCTGTACCGGACCCACGAAACGCCGGATATGGAGCGGATCCATAAGCTCATGGCTATCATCCGCAATTTTGGATATTATATGAAGGCCGGGCGGGATGAGATCCATCCAAAGGAATTTCAAAAGCTGCTGGGCAAAATCCAGGATACGCCGGAGGAGGCCATGATCAGCCGCCTGGCGCTGCGCTCCATGAAGCAGGCCCGGTATACGACGGAAAACTTCGGCCACTTTGGACTTGCAGTGAAATATTATTGTCATTTCACTTCACCCATCCGCCGTTATCCGGATTTACAGATCCATCGTATCATTAAAGAAAATCTTCACGGAGCACTTGACGAAAAGCGCCAGAGCCATTACAATAAAATCCTCCCGGATGTGGCCACAAGTACAAGCACATCGGAGCGCCGGGCGGATGACGCCGAGCGGGATGTGGAAAAGCTTAAAAAGGTGGAGTATATGTCCGGGCATATCGGAGAAATTTACGAGGGTGTCATTTCAGGCATGACCAACTGGGGCATGTATGTGGAGCTGGCCAATACATGTGAGGGCATGGTACGGCTGGCGGATCTGGACGATGACTATTATTATTACGATGATGAGAAATTCGCCATTGTGGGGGAAACCCTGGGAACCACTTACAGTCTGGGGCAGAAGATCCGGGTCTGTGTGGAGAGTACGGACAAGATGACCCGGACCATCGACTTTGTGCCGGTGTATGACGATGTAACAGTTTAGACTGTTCTGAACTGTTACATGACGACGAAGAACAAGCAGGGAGATGAGTTTATGGCCAAAAAAGCCACAGGAACCAAATTGATCGCAAATAATAAAAAAGCTTATTTTGATTATTTTATAGAGGATACTTACGAGGCGGGCATCGTGCTCGTTGGTACGGAGGTCAAATCTTTGCGTATGGGCCGCTGCAGCATCAAGGAATCGTTCATCCGTCCGGAAAACGGAGAGCTGTTTATTTACCAGATGCATATCAGCCCCTATGAAAAGGGAAATATATTTAATAAAGATCCGCTGCGGACACGAAAACTTTTGCTCCATCGCAGCGAGATCAATAAAATCATGGGCCAGGTGGCTCAAAAGGGCTACACCCTTGTGCCTTTGAAGGTTTATTTAAAGGACAGCCTGATGAAGGTGGAAATCGGCCTGGCGCGGGGCAAAAAGCTTTATGATAAGCGGGCGGATATCGCTAAAAAGGATCAGAGGAGAGAAGCGGAGAAGGATTTTAAAGTGCGGAATCTTTATTGATCTGAAACCGTTTAGAAGGGCTGAAATGTTATATGCCCGTGAAATTCACGTTTTCATACGGTCTGCGCAATAAATGCGCAGACCTGTCTGAACTGTTACGAATCACGCGCAAAAATAATTTTTAAATTTACAAAAAACACTTGACGAAACATTGCGGCTGTCATATAATTAATGACAGCCCAGTCTTCAGAACATACCTTTAGGGGTTGTACTGGTTTCGACGGGGGTGTTGAAGTTGGAGAAGCCATCCGCAGACTCCGGAACTGCGTTAAAAGCTGGAACTTAAATATAAAAGCTGAAGATAACAATTACGCTTTAGCTGCAGCTTAATGCAGCTGTGTCAGTCCGGGATTGCTCACAGTCCGGGAATCTGGCATCAAATTATGTGAGGCCCTTTGCCGCCTAAGCTTTGCAGCGGTAAAAGAATTATGAAGCTACCAAGGCCATAAGCCTGTCGCCGGGCGTATGGACGAGGGAATGACAAAACAGCGACTGTGATGGGAGATGCTTCGATGGAGGTGCCTTCGGACCGGGGTTCGACTCCCCGCAGCTCCACTAGCGAGTCGACAGTCGAACACAGAGTGTTCGGATACTGTACTTGCGACTCCGTTTTTTCCAAAAGCCTTGGATCAGACCAGGAAGATGTGTAACAACACATGAATAAAAGGTTTTGATGATACAATTCAAATTATTTGAAAAAAATATAAAAAAAGGCTTGCATTTTGGAAAAAGATGTTGTATACTAAGATAGTCAGATGGCCCGTTGGTCAAGCGGTTAAGACGCCGCCCTCTCACGGCGGAAACAGGGGTTCGATTCCCCTACGGGCTACGAAGAGAAATCCGTAAACTTTAGTTTGCGGATTTTTTTGTGCGAAGAAACGAGTCATAAAGAAAGCCCGGAGGGAGAGTGCGTTTCCTTCCGGGCTTTTTGAATATCCGTTATTCGTTATTCTTAGTAGTTACTCCATATTCTGTATCAGATAGTTGATGAACAGTGGTATGGCCGGATTCAGGTTATCTTTATGCCATACGCCCACCAGCTTTAGCCGGTCATCCTCAATAAGCCGTATGAACCGGACCGAATGGTTATTATGCAGCTTGCAGTTGGCGTCCAGTACGGAAAAGCCCAGGCCGGATTCCACAAGAAGCATAATATGCTCCACCGAGGAGGCTGTCTGTATACGCCGGGGCTGAAAGTTATGGTTATGGCACAGATTGATCAGCGCCTCATAGCCGCCCACGGAAATCTCCGGAGAGATGATGATCAATGTCTCATCTTTTAAATCCTCCAGACAGATCGTCTCCTTATCGGCCAGCGGATGATATTTGGAAATCACGCATTCCCCGACGCTTTCATAAAAATTCTCAAAGACGATATCCTGATCCATATATGCATCCACATCAAAGCTCAAGGTCAGTGCTACATCGATGGCATTGCTTTTCAGCATTTCTCTTAAATCGCGAAAATTGCCGCGCATAAGGGAGATTGTAATTTCCGGATAGTTTGTTTTTAAATAACTGATCGCTTTTGGCAGGAAATTTTCCGATTCCTGAGCTTCGATCATGCCGATACGGATGGCGGCGTTCTGGCCGAGCTCAGCGTGCTTGGCCCTTTCCCTGGCAAGCTCCATTAATTTCTGGAAATTTTCAAATTCCTTTACCCATACGGCACCGGCCGGGGTCAGTCTTACGTACTTTTTAGTGCGCAAAAAAAGCTGAACACCAAGTTCGGCCTCCAGGCTTGAGATATTCCGGCTGAGAGAGGACTGGGCCACATAAAGAGACCGGGCAGCCTCAGAAAAATTCAAATATTTGGCAACGGCCAGAAAATATCGGATTTGCGTACTTGTCATTACTGTCACCTCATCGTTTCTGCTATCGTGATAGCTATGAGTATTTAGCGGGCGTTTTGGGGCCGCTTTTGTATATTTAATTTTATCATGCCTGCCGCGTGAAGTCCACCCCCAGAGCGAATTTGTGTAACAGACAGCAGTGCACCGTAACTGTTCGGCCCCTCTAAACTTTGTAGTGCGCCTGACATTGGAATAATCGTAAGAAAATCAGGGATTGACGAAAAAGGTAAAATTATATATAGTAATAGTATACGACAAACTTGTAACTACCAAATGGGGGAACCGATGATGTCAAGACAGGAAAATTTATATATACATATATATACAGGGGTGCGCACGGAAGGTATGACATACATTAATCCTGAGGAAAGCTTTGAGACCGGACAGGCTTTGCTGGATTTTATTTATGCGGATTTATCTGAAATATCTCTGAAAGAGGACGATATTGCCGCAGGCATGGTATCCATTGGACAGATTCATCCGTATTTTTCGCATATATCTGCTGAAGCCCGCCGGCTGTTTGTCGATAATTGTATGAACGCAACCTATGAGGGAAGTTACTGTATCGACGGTCTTATTGTTCTGCAAAAGCGGTTTGCCGGATATCTTGAAGCCTTTGTGTCCGACGGTCTGACGGAAAAGACCATTGAGACTATTGGAAAGTACCGGCTGTATTCTCTGAGCCAGTATACAATGCTTGACGGTGTACCTATGGTGGATCATTTCCTTATGGGCTTTGAGGACTGCCTCTACCTGGAACTGATGGAGATTATCCGCTGCCAGACATTGATCAAAATCTGTAAAAACTGCGGCCGTATGTTCCTGCCCAGAAAGAGTAACATTGATTATTGCCACCGTATATTTACCGAGGATGGAAAAACCTGTCAGGATGTGGGGTATACTCAGACCTTTGCCCGGACGGTGAAAAATGACGAGCTGCTCCAGGCCTATACAAGGGCCTATAAGGCGCACTATGCCCGTATGTCCAAGCCCCGCAAACGTGCGGGAAACTTGTCCAGAGAAGATTTTGAAAAGTGGTATCAGGAAGCCAAGGATAAGCTGGGGCTGGCCCGCAGCGGCGCGCTGGATGCAGCGGAATTTAAAGAATGGCTGAAAAAATAGATAAATTCCTCAAAAAGAGTTGACAATATCTGCAAAAAATGATAATATAATTTTCGCAGTGAAAAATCATTGTCAGCCGGCGTGTCGGAATGGTAGACGAGGCAGACTCAAAATCTGTTGTGGGCAACCACGTGCGGGTTCAAGTCCCGCTGCCGGCAGTAACTAAAAATTCCGTGTGATTTGTCTTGAAATCACACGGAATTTTTTCTTCCAGGAAGCGGAGCTCGAACCTGGTTCCCAAATTCAAAGGAGATATTTATGGCGACAAAAATATTTGTTCACGGCTCAGGACACAAAGCGGCAAGTTGGAATAAAACAATTTCATATATGACAAACAATGAAGATATTTTGTGTCCAAATCTGTCTTCCATTCTTGAAGGAAAAACGGCAAGTTACGAAAATCTGTATTCTTCATTTGTAAAATATTGCAATGAAATTGACGGACAAATTCATTTATGTGGTCTTTCATTAGGTGGTATTCTGACTTTAAATTATGCTTTGGATTTCCCGCAAAAAGTGAAAACATTAGTTTTAATCGGAACGCCATATAAAGTTCCGAAGGTAATATTTAGTTTTCAAAATGTAATTTTCAGATTTTTACCAAAATCTATTTTTGAAACGATGGCATTTGATAAAAAGAACACTTTTGCTTTGGGAGACGCCATGAAGAACTTAGATTTCAGTGGCAAGGTGGGAAATATTAAGTGTTCCACTCTGATCCTTTGTGGTAAGAAAGACAGTGCTAATATGAAATCAGCGTATTACTTATCGCAAAACATTAAAAGCTCGGAATTGAAAATTATTGAAAATACTGGTCATGTTGTAAATGAAGAGAACCCAGAAGCCTTAGCAAAAATATTATCCGAATATTATTCGCAAAATACTTAATCCATCCAGAATAAAGTAAGAAGATCCTATGAAAGTATCAAGTGCTAAAAAGCATCGCTTTACATAGGATCTTCTTTTTTCAAGGGGCTTAAAAGTCGGTATTAACTGTCAGCCCCTTTGCTGCGACAGCCGCGATCTGGCGCAGCGACGCGCACATGGATACGAGAAGCAAAGACGGATGCCGCTTACGGCTTTAGCACCACCTTCATCACATGATCCTGCCGCTTTTCAAACAATTCATAGGCCGCCATTGCATCCGCCAGCGCAAACCTGTGCGTGATCAGTCCAGCAGCATCCAGCTTTCCTTCGGAAATCAATTTCATAATTTCCTTACAATTGCAGGCATCCACGCCGCCGGTTTTAAACGTCAGATTTTTTCCATACATAGAGGGCAGCGGAAGCACCTGGTCCTCCTCGTACATAGCGATAACGGTAACGATGGCATTCGGCCTTGCTATGCGCCAGGCCATTTCAAATGTATTGCTGCCGCCGGCGGCCTCCATGACCACATCCGCGCCCCGGCCGTCGGTCAGCTCCCTAAGGATCACATCCACCGGCTGGTGGTCGCTGTTAATAACCACATCGGCAATCCCTTTATCTTTTACCATCGCCAGACGTTCCTCATCCACATCCACAGCTATGATCAGCGCCGGCGCATAAAGGCGGGCGCACAGCATGGCGCAGATCCCTGTGGGGCCGGCGCCAATGACGGCAACGACATCCCTTGGCGCAATCTCGCTGATCTTTGCGCCCCAATAGCCGGTGGAGAGGAGATCCCCGGTAAAGATGGCCTGTTCATCGGTGACATTATCCGGAATGGGTGTCAGTCCGTTTTGGGCGTAAGGCACCCGCACATATTCCGCCTGGCCGCCGTCGATGCGGCAGCCCATGGCCCAGCCGCCGTTTTCGTCTGTACAGTTATTGACAAAGCCGCGCTCACAGAAATAGCAGTGGCCGCAAAATGTCTCCACGTTTACCGCCACCCGGTCGCCCATGTCAAAACCTGTGACCGCGTCGCCCAGAGCCGCGATTTCCCCGACAAATTCGTGGCCAACCACAACACCGGGAACAGCCCGGGGAACACTGCCATGTTTAATATGAAGATCGCTGGTGCAGATCGAGGCCAGCGTCACCTTGACAATGGCGTCTGTGGGCGCGATGATTTTAGGAATCCTGCGCTTTTCCAGCGCAAATACGCCGTTTTCCTTATAAACGACGGCATCCATCATCGGGGAAGGGGTCATGGCTTCGTGCTCCTTTGCCAGCTCATCGTGGAGCGCCAGGGAATCCCATGTGGCGTTCTGGGCTGTGACCACAGCCTTTAGAGCGATCCGGGGGATATTGTTTTTGCGGAGCTGGCGCAGCAGCTCGTCCAGCCGTGCGTTGGAGAAGCCGTTAAGTACCATCATTTCATCGGAAAATCCCGGCCCTTCATACACATCCGCCTTCATCTCAAAGCCTTTCATGCGGAGCAGTGCGCCGATGGGCTGTAAATATAAATCGGGCGTGACCTCCTTCATACGGATACCCATCCGCAAAAATATCATTTTCAGGTCGCGCAGCCTGGGGAATGATTGAAAATTATACAAAAGAACCGATTCGATACCTGTCATAAAAACCTCCTGTGAACCGCCTGCAGCGAAGCTGTCCATAAAAAACAGATCGCTGCAGAGCCCTAATATATCTATTTTAATATACCCCGGCTGTGATTACAAGGCACCTGCTTAAAATTTAGCTTTATAAAATACGCCAACAGTGATATAATAAAAAACAATAGGCGGCCAAAAGACACCCGCCAACTGTTTTTTATGCATCGCACGTAAGCGCCTAAAGGACAGGCGCTAAGTGCTCGTAGCTATAAAAAACAGCAGGCGGCCAAAACACACCCGCCTAAACATTGTTTGAGGAGAATTTTTAATGGATTGCAGAGAAGCTCAGGCACTGATCATGCCGTTTATTGAAGGAAAACTCTCGGATGAACAAACTGAAAAATTTCTGGATCATATCGACCAGTGCACCGACTGTTATGATGAACTGGAAGTCTATTATATTGTCATGGTCGGCGTTAAGCAGTTGGACGATGAAGAGCATCTCATTGTGGATTTCAATGGTGATCTGAAAAAGTATATTGATTATAAGAAGGAACAGTTGGCCCGCAAGCACTCCCGCGCCGCCCGCATACGCGGGGCGCTGGCCGCGGTGCTGGTGCTTATTGTGACGGTGGCCGGCTTTTTGTCTTACAGCATTTACAAGCATCCGGATTTGGTGGCCAGATACCGGACTGCGATCGCGACTGCCTTAAACTTAAATATTGACACGCCGCAGGGCCGGACGGTTTCCTTTATTGTCCGTGACAGGGATGATTATTTTGGTGAAGGGCGTTTTGAGATGCCTCTGCGGCGAATACAAATAATAAATGAGGAGAAAGAGACAAAGAATGAGCAAAGCAGTACTGATTGACGGTTTAAGCATACTAAACCGGGCGTTTTACGGCGTTCCGGATCTGACCAATTCTGAAGGTCTTCATACCAATGCCGTTTATGGCTTTTTAAATATCATGTTTAAAATAATCGACGAGGAACAGCCGGACTACCTGGCTGTCGCTTTTGATGTCAGCGCGCCCACATTCCGCCATAAAATGTTTGCGGAATACAAGGGAACCCGCAAGGGCATGCCGGACGAGCTGCGCCAGCAGGTGCCTGTAATGAAGGAAGCACTGGCCGCTATGGGCGTTCACACCATCGAAAAAGAGGGCTACGAGGCCGATGATATTATCGGAACTATGAGCCGGAGATGTGAAGCTGAGGGGATGGATGTGTCCATCATTTCCGGCGACCGGGATCTGCTGCAACTGGCCACAGATAAGGTGAAGGTGCGCATTCCCAAAACGAAAATGACCGGTACGGAGATCGAGGACTATTTTGCCGCCGACGTATTTGAAAAGTACCAGGTGACCCCCACGGAATTTATCGATCTGAAGGCGCTTATGGGCGACGCTTCCGATAATATACCGGGAGTGCCGGGGATTGGTGAAAAGACGGCCACAAAAATTATTGTGGAATATAAAAGCATTGAAAATGCCCACGAGCATGCGGACCAGATCAAGCCCAAAAAGGCATCAGAAAATCTCACTGCATTCTGGGAGCAGGCGCAGATGAGCAAGGTGCTGGCCAAAATCGATACCGACTGTCCGCTGGATACGGATATGACGTCCATGACGATGACCGATATGTATACACCGGAAGCGTATCTTGTGTTTAAGCGCCTGGAATTTAAAAATATACTGGCACGTTTTAATTCTGACGCGCTGCCCAGGGAACAGGAGATCGCGCTTCCTGTGGTCATCCACGGAATTAAAGAGTTTCCGGAGGGGGCGCTTAAAAGCGGACAGATTTATGGCCTGTATTATCACAGTTTAAAGCCCCGGGGGCTGTGCATCAGTACGGACGATGGCGCGTGGTTTATAACGGAGCCGGAAGATGGCTTTACATCAGCAGCTTCCATGCTGCTTGAACATGGCCTTTTAAGCTTTTGCAATATAAAGGACTCCCTGGAAGCACTGGGGATCACTAAAAATGATCCTGTGTTCGACTGTTCCATTGCGGCCTATTTATTAAATCCCATGAAGGATTCTTACGATTATGATGATATTGCCCGGGATTATCTGGACCTGACATTGCCCGGCATAAGAGATATTTTTGGAAAGAGCAGCCACGAAAGTATTTATAATGAACATCCGGAGGAATTTTTGAAATTTGCCGGATGGAACGCTGCTGTGGCCCGCATGGCATACCCTAAGCTTATGGACGATTTAAAGGCAGGCGAAATGGATACTTTATATAAGGAAATCGAGCTGCCGCTTGTGTTTGTTCTTCAATCCATGGAGCATTATGGTATCCGGGTGGAGCGGGAGGAATTAAAGGCCTACGGCGATGCCCTTATATCCCGGATCAGCGAGCTGGAGCAAAACATATACAGCCTTGCCGGCGAAACCTTTAATATCAATTCGCCAAAGCAGCTTGGTGTCATTCTTTTTGAGAAGATGCGCCTGCCCTTTGGCAAAAAGACAAAGACCGGTTATTCCACCTCCGCGGATGTTCTTGAAAAGCTTAGGACGGAGGACCCGATCATTGATTTTATTTTGGAATACCGGCAGTTGACCAAGCTGAAATCCACCTATGCCGATGGCCTTGACAATTACATTTTGGAGGACCACCGGATCCATGGCAAGTTCAACCAGACGATCACAGCGACCGGACGCATCAGCAGTACGGAGCCCAATCTCCAGAATATTCCCATCCGTATGGAGCTTGGCCGGCTGATCCGCAAGGTATTTGTTCCGGAACCGGATTATGTATTTGTGGATGCGGATTACTCCCAGATCGAGCTGAGAGTGCTTGCCCATATGTCCGGGGATGAACAGTTGATACAGGCTTATAAGGAAGCCCAGGATATCCACCGTATAACGGCTTCCCAGGTATTTCATACGCCCCTTGACGAGGTGACGCCCCTGCAGCGGAGCAACGCCAAGGCCGTCAATTTTGGTATTGTCTACGGCATCAGTTCCTTCGGTCTGAGCCAGGATTTAAGTATTACACGAAAAGAAGCTTCGGAATATATTGAGCAGTATTTCCATACGTATCCGGGTGTGAAGGAATTTCTGGACCGCTGCGTGAGTGAAGCCAGAGAAAAAGGCTATTCACTGACTATGTTTAACCGCCGGCGGCCGATGCCTGAGCTGAAATCCAGCAACTTTATGCAGCGCTCCTTCGGAGAGCGAATCGCCATGAACTCACCGATCCAGGGAACGGCTGCGGACATTATAAAAATCGCCATGATCCGCGTGAAGGACCGTCTGGAGGCCATGAAGCTGCGCTCCCGGCTGATCCTGCAGGTTCACGATGAGCTACTTGTGGAGACGCATAAGGACGAGGTGGACACCGTTTATACGATATTAAAAGAAGAAATGGAAAATGCCGCCCATCTGGCTGTACCGCTGGAAATCGATATCCATACGGGCAGCAGTTGGTATGAAGCAAAGTAACGGAGGCGTTAAGCATTATGCATAAGACAAAAGTAATCGGTGTCATCGGAGGCGCAGGCTGCGGCAAATCAGAGCTGCTCAAAATATTTGCCGGAAAATATCACGCGCTTTTGATCATTGCCGATGACGTGGCCAGAGATCTGTCTGCTCCGGGTGGTAAAAGCTATGAAAAAATCGTAGCCGCTTTTGGAACGGATATCCTTTTGCCGGATCGGACCATCAACCGGCAAAAGCTGGCGGAGCTGGTATTTCATCACAGGGAAATGCTGGAGACACTGAATCAGATCGTTCACCCGGATGTGCGGGAGGAGATCGAGCGGCGGATAGGAGAGGGGAGCAGCCAGGGCGTTCCATATATTGTTCTGGAAGCTGCGCTTTTAGTAGAGTGTGGTTACCGGAGTATTTGTGACGAATTTTGGTACGTCCATGCGGATGAGCAGGTCCGGAGGGAACGGATGAAATCTACCAGAAATTACACCGACGAAAAGGTTGACGCCATTATGCGCAACCAGTTATCCGAAGCAGAATTTTATAAAAACTGCGATAAAGTTGTCGAAAATAATTCGACAATCGAGGATTTGGAAAAAGAGATTGATAAAAATTTAAACTGATTTTTTGTAGAAAACAACCAGAAAAAGGAGCGGCATGATCCGGACCCGCTCCTTTTTTATGTTGATTTATTGACAGGTAAGTATTAACAGAAAAACAATTATGTAACATATATGTAATATTTTGTCACAATATCATGGGTCGATAAATGCGATAAACACTAGAGAATGGAAAATATTTCCGAAAATTGTTACAGCTTTATGACATGGTGGGGCGTCATCCCAAAAAACGGCCGAAAATATGGTTCATATATTATGTCAATCGATGTCTCAAACTCAAAAAACGCCAAAAAATAAAAGGTTTGACAATTGCATAAGTTTTTGATACAATAAGTACCTGTAATATGTATGTAATAATTTTTAACAAATAATTAATTATATCTACATATTATGTAAATCACAAAAAGAGGTGAAATTATGGTAGGCAAAACTTTTAAAAAGACAATCGCCAAAACCATTGCCACTGCGACGACGGCTGCTATGTTTGCAGGCTGCTTTTCCGGGGCGGGTTTTGCTGCGCAAAGTTCTGATAAGTCCATTGATCTGAGTTTTGATCACGATACGGATGTTTTATCCCTGGTCATGGATTCTGCGGACGAGCTTGTGAACAATCCATATGAACATATGGTTGTCAGCAATATCGATCCATATCTGGCTGTCTATGCGAGCGCAGATTCTAAAAGTGAGATCGTCGGTAAATTATTTCCGGCATCCTACGGGGAGATTGTTGAAAAAGGTGAGCAATGGACGAAGATCACTTCCGGCGACGTGACCGGCTATGTCAGCAATGAGGATGTGGCTTTTGGCGATGAAGCGGAAACGCTGGCCAAGGATATCGGCGCAAAGGTGGTCAGGGTGACCGTGGATGAATTAAATATCCGAAGCGGCCCCAACTTTATTTCGGAAATCATTGCCTCCGGCAAAAAGGACGAAACCTATCGGATTGTTCCTGACGGAAGTGAGCTCGATGAAGCTTCCGGAGAGGTAAGAAAGATTAAAGAAGAGGATCTTTCCGAAACACCAGCCAAAAGTGATGCGGCTCCGGATAAAGATACGGATGACGCAAAGAGCGAAGATACGGAAATTACATCAACAGATGAAATACTTAAACCGATAGAAGATGCTGATGGAAACATCTGGTATCGTGTTCATCTGGATGGCTCTTATTATGGATACGTTTTTGGCGACTGCGTAACTGTGGAATATCAGTTGGAGGATGCCGTTTCCCCTGAGGAAGAGGCCGAGCAGGAAGCTGCCAAAAACAAATCTGAAGATTTGGCCGAACAGTCACAGATAACAGACACAACAAAAGCATCAGAACAGACAAATACATCAAAGAATACGACAGGCAGTTCTGATACGACCGGTGCAACGCAGGGCAGCACGGCTCAGACCAATGCGCCCCAGACCAACGCTCCACAGACAAATGCACCGCAGACCAGTGCACCACAGACAAACGCTCCACAGACGACAGCACCATCCACCGAGACGACTGCTCCGCCGCAGACCGAACCTGAAACCCAGGCGCCTACGGCAAGCACGGATGACGCTTATCTGTTAGCCAGTCTTGTTTACTGTGAGGCCGGCGCCCAGTCCTATGAGGCGCAGCTTGGTGTGGCCAACGTTGTTTTAAACCGTGTCAAAAGTTCCTATTTCCCGAATACGATCAGTGAGGTCATCTATGAGTCCGGCCAGTTCGGACCCGCCATTGACGGAAGCCTTGAGCGGGCTCTGGCAAACGGACCTTCCTCATCCTGTGTGCAGGCGGCCAACGACGCTTTAGCCGGCACAAACAATATCGGGAACTATCTGTTTTTTAACAACTACGCGCCCAGCAACGCAAGCGACGTGTACACCATAGGACTTCATGTATTTTATACATACAGCTGGCTGTGATCAGGAACCAACCGAAGACAAAAACCCCCGGACCTCAACAGATTCCGGGGGTTTTTTGACCTGTTTTCAAATTATCTGTTGTGGGAACCCCTGTTTTGTATTATAATGTGGATTGTACAAATAGACTTTAGAGAAAGGTTGGTTGTTTCATGGAATTTGGAACTATCGCCAGCGGAAGCAGCGGAAACTGCCTGTATGTGGGCAGCGGTTCGACCCACCTGCTCGTTGACGCCGGAGTGAGCTGCAAGAAGGTTCTTGCAGGACTGTCGGCATTTGGAGTGGACGGCTCGGATATCCAGGCTATATTAGTAACTCACGAGCACAGCGACCATATTTCCGGTATCGGCGTGCTTTCGAGAAAATATCACATACCGGTATATACGACACATCAAACGGCGGTGGCGATCCAGCGCTCCAGATCTTTAGGTGACTTATCCCGCAGCGAATTTTTTGCCATTGAGCCGGGAAGGCCGTTTGAGATCGGAGATATATGTATTGACGCGTTTTCCATCCCCCACGATGCGGTGGACCCGGTAAGCTATACATTTGAACATGGCGGCTGTAAAATCGGCACAGTGACAGATCTCGGCTATTACAACGACGAGATCATTCACAATCTGGAAAACTCGGATCTCTTATACGTGGAAGCCAATCACGATATACGTATGCTCCAGGCCGGTCCATATCCTTATCCGTTAAAGCAGAGGATCCTTGGAAACTACGGACATCTGTGCAACGAGATGAGCGGACGGTTGATCGCACTTTTACATAACGACCGTTTAAAGCATGTGATCCTGGGCCATTTGAGCAAGGAGAACAATTACCCGGACCTGGCGCTGGAAACAGTGATCCTGGAAGCCTACGGCGGACGGGCCTCCACAAATCCGGATATTTTTGTAGCGCCCCGGGATACGGCTTCGGCCCTTGTGACGCTGTAAGGTCACGGTTTGGAGGGCGCCACAAGCCCCATTGATTTTATACAATGAAGGAGAAAACTGATGAAAAAAACCATTATTACTGTTATCGGAAAAGACACTGTCGGTATTATCGCAAAGGTATGCACCTATCTTGCGGACAATAAGGTGAATGTGCTGGATATTTCCCAGACGATCGTACAGGGCTACTTTACTATGATGATGATCGTGGATGCAAATAATGCCAGCAAGCCTTTTGAAACATTGTCAAAAGAGCTGGAAGCTCTGGGCGGTGAAATCGGTGTTTCTGTAAAAATGCAGCATGAAGATATTTTCAACAGCATGCACAGAATCTGATAGGAGATAGAAGCCATGATAAATTTGTTTGAAGTACAAGAAACGAATAAAATGATCGAGGAATCCAATCTGGATGTGCGCACGATCACCTTAGGTATCAGTCTGTTGGACTGCTGCGACAGCGATGTGGACCGTCTGTGTGAAAAGATTTACACAAAGATCACGGAGTCTGCTAAGGATCTGGTAAAGACCGGTGAGGAGATTTCCCTGGAATATGGGATTCCTATTGTCAATAAACGTATTTCCGTAACCCCCATCGCTCTTGTGGGCGCGTCCTGCTGTCAGAGCGCCGGGGATTACGTCAAAGTGGGACAGGCTCTGGACCGGGCGGCAAAAACCGTGGGCGTCAACTTCCTGGGCGGCTTTTCAGCGCTCGTATCCAAAGGGATGACCAAAAGCGACCGTCTGCTCATCGAGGCGATCCCTGAAACGCTGGCCACCACCGAGCGGGTATGCAGTTCGGTCAATGTGGGTTCTACAAAGACCGGTATCGATATGGACGCCGTAAAGCTTTTGGGTGAGAAGATCATTGAAACCGCACAGCTTACAAAGGATATTGATTCCGGCGGCTGCGCCAAGCTGGTCATATTCTGCAATGCGCCCGATGATAATCCATTTATGGCCGGCGCCTTCCACGGCGTGACGGAGGCCGATAAGATCATCAATGTGGGAGTCAGCGGTCCGGGTGTTGTAAAACGCGCCCTGGAGGAAGTGCGCGGCAGAGATTTTGAAACACTGTGCGAGACGATAAAAAAGACGGCCTTCAAGGTGACCCGTGTGGGCCAGTTAGTGGCCATTGAAGCATCCCGGCGGTTAAATGTACCCTTTGGTATCGTAGACCTGTCTCTGGCCCCCACACCGGCCATTGGCGACAGTGTGGCTGAGATCCTTGAGGAAATCGGCCTGGAACGGGTCGGCGCTCCGGGAACGACCGCGGCTTTGGCGCTGCTCAACGACCAGGTGAAAAAGGGCGGCGTTATGGCGTCCTCCTATGTGGGCGGACTGTCCGGCGCTTTTATCCCGGTATCCGAAGATCAGGGCATGATCGATGCGGTCAATGCCGGCGCTCTGACCATCGAAAAGCTGGAAGCTATGACCTGTGTCTGCTCTGTGGGTCTGGATATGATCGCCATCCCCGGAGATACAAAGGCCACGACGATTTCCGGTATTATTGCCGACGAGATGGCCATTGGTATGATCAACCAGAAAACTACGGCGGTGCGCCTGATCCCTGTTCAGGGTAAAGGCATCGGCGAGGTGGCTGAATTCGGCGGCCTTTTGGGATATGCGCCCATTATGCCGGTGAATAATTTCTCCTGCGACGCTTTTGTCAACCGCACCGGACGGATTCCGGCCCCGATCCACAGCTTTAAAAACTAAATAACCGTTCGTTTTTGGGCGGACATGTATACGGATACGTTGTCAAGGCGTGTCCGTTTGCATATGTGGCGGCTTTTGGGGAAATAATGTAATGAAACGCAACCGTTACAAAAGTAAATGCGGACCGTACTAAACGTAAATTTTGCGGGAATACAGGAATATAAAAAACGGAGGTATGGATTTATGTCCAATGTATTAAAGGATTTAAAAGATTATAAAGTATTTCATTATTTTGAGGAAATCTGTGCGATCCCTCATGGTTCAGGAAATGTGAAGGCGCTCAGTGATTACTGCGTGGCTTTTGCAAAAGAAAGAAAGCTTGAAGTATTCCAGGATGAAGCGTTCAATGTCATTATCAAAAAGCCGGCCAGCGCCGGTATGGAAGCCTCCCCGGCGGTGATCTTACAGGGCCACCTGGATATGGTCTGTGAGAAAAATGCCGATGTGGACTTTGATTTTGAGAAGGATGGCCTGCGCCTGGCCATCGATGGCGATGAGATCCACGCTCAGGGCACGACCCTTGGCGGCGATGACGGGATAGCCGTGGCTATATCCCTGGCCATTTTAGACGATGACCGTCTGGCCCATCCGGCCCTGGAGGTGTTGTTTACCACAGAGGAGGAAACTGGTATGGACGGCGCTCAGGCGCTGGACTGCGCCAATCTTAGCGCAAAATACATGATCAACCTGGATTCCGAGGAGGAGGGCGTGATCACCGTGGGCTGTGCCGGCGGTTTAAAGAGCCAGGCGGCCTTTCCTGTGGATAATATGGCGTTTGAGGGGATCGAGTATGAGCTTTGTATCAGCGGCCTTCTGGGCGGCCATTCCGGCGCTGAGATCCATTTAGGCCGGGCCAATGCCAACAAGCTCATGGGCCGTCTGCTTTTTGCTCTGCGTAAGGAAATGGCCTTCGGACTGATCGAGGTTAACGGCGGGGCCAAGGATAACGCCATCGCCAGAGATGCATCCGCTTCGGTAGTCATCCCGGAAGATATGTGCGCTCTGGCGCAGCAGCTCATAGAGTCTGCCGCCGATGACATTAAAAACGAATACCGTGTCGTGGATAAGGATATATGTATCAGCTTTACACCAAAGGGCCCTTATAACGACGGTGTGCTCACCTTCGCCACTGCGGAAAAGATCATCTACATGCTTTTTAACAGTCCTTATGGCGTGCAGACCATGAGCGCGGATCTGCCCGGCCTTGTGGAAAGCTCTTTAAATCTTGGCATCGTGAGCACCGGAATGGATGAGATCACCATGACCTGGGCGGTGCGCAGCAGCGTAAAATCGTTGAAATGGCTGATCAATGACCGCCTGGAATATATGACTGAGCTTTTAGGCGGAGAGTACACCTGGCACGGTGATTATCCGGAATGGGCCTATGCGCCAAAGTCCAGGCTGAGAACGCTGGCCGTGGATATTTATGAGCAAATGTTTGGCAAAAAGCCAGTGGTCAGCACGATTCACGCTGGTTTGGAGTGCGGCCTTTTTGCGGAAAAAATGCCGGGAGAGGATATGATCTCCATCGGACCTGATATGAAGGATATCCATACACCCGGTGAGCGGCTGAGCATCTCCTCCACAAAGCGGACCTATGATTATGTATGCCGTATATTGGCAGATTTCAGATAATGGCAGGTGGCAGATGATTTCAAGTATAATTTTTGATATGGACGGCGTGCTCATTGACAGCCAGCCCATGCACTATGAAGCCGACCAGATAACATTAAAGCACTTTGGTGTTGCTGCGGATATGAAGCTGCTGGAAAGCTTCGCGGGCACGACCAACCCGGACCGCTACGCCCGGTTTAAGGAGCTTTTTCACATGCCTTACACGATCGATGAAATGGTGGATTTCCGGGAGAATGTGATCATGGATTATGTACACGGCCATGATCTGATGGGTATCCGCGGTGTGGACCGTCTGCATGCGGATATACGCAAAGCCGGACTTAAAACCGCAGTGGCCTCATCGTCGTCCTATGCATATATTTATGCAGTTCTTGATAAGCTGGGATTTCGTGAGTATTTTGATAAGGTCGTCAGCGGTGATGATATGGAAAATGGAAAGCCGGCACCGGATATATTTCTAAAAGCGGCCCGGGAGCTGGAGAGCTATCCGGAGGAGTGCGTCGTCATCGAAGATTCCGGCAATGGCGTTTTGGCAGCCAACAGAGCGGCGATGAAGGTCGTTGGGTTTATCAATCCAAGCTCCGGGGAGCAGGATTTGTCGACAGCGACATTGATTATTGACGCATTCGACAAAATTGATGCAGACAGATTGACAAAAATATAGATTGTATCTTTAAAATATAGAATGTTATATATATTATGTAGATAAGGACAAGGGGGCGTGTTTATGACGGCGGATAAAGAGCTGCATGGAAACGGCGAATTTTATAAAGCAGTCATTGACAATCTGACTACAAACGTCTGCGTCACTGATGTGGAGACCGGGGAGCTCATCTATACGAACAGTAAAGATTTGCCCGTGGATCGAAAATATGAGGACCAGGAAAAAAATATCGCCTTTAACGGGAGATGCTATCAGATCCGCAATGCCATCGATGTCACGGAATATGTCCGTTTATCAGAAAATGCCAGTGTGGACGAGCTTACCGGGATGCCCGGGCGCCGCGCCGGCAAAGAAAAGCTGGCGCGGATGATCCATTCGGCCAGACATGCCAAAAAGATACTTACTGTGGCTATGTATGATATCAATGAGTTAAAGCTGGTCAATGACAAGTTTGGTCACAGCGAGGGCGACCGTCTTTTGCGGTATGTGGCTGATCTGACCCGGGAACATCTCAACCCTAAGGATATGGTGTTCCGTCTCAGCGGTGATGAATTTATCATTGTATTTTATAATGAGAACCGTGAGGATGCCGAAAGGTATATACGCAATATCCAGCAGCAGCTCAAAGACCGGCGGGTGGACGCAGGCATATTTTATAATGTTTCCTTCAGCTACGGGCTCATGGAGGTTTATCCCGGAGATACGTACACTGTTTCGGATATACTATCCAGAGCAGATGAGCAGATGTACATACAAAAGCGCAATTATCATATCATGTTGGCTCAACAGGCGCTGGAAAAGACCCTGGGCCGGGGAACTATGGGCAGGGATAATTTTTTATTTGACAAAGAACATCTTTTTGATGCCCTGGTTTGTGGAACCGACGACTATCTGTTTGTGGGAAATCTGAAAACCGGTGTCTTCCGGTATTCGCCGTCCATGGTGGATGAGTTCGGCCTGCCTGGTGAGGTCGTTGAAAACGCCGCGGCTTTCTGGGGCAAGCTGATCCACCCGGACGATCAGGCGGGATTTTTGGAAAGCAACCAGGAAATAGCGGATGGGCGGACGGACTATCACAGTATCGAGTACCGTGCAAAGAACATACGCGGCGCCTGGATATGGTTAAGATGCCGTGGAAAAATGATCCGGGATGACCAGGGGCGCCCGAACATGTTTGCGGGAATGATTTCAAATCTGGGAAAAAGTAATCAGGTCGATCACATGACAGGCCTGTATAACCGCTTTGAGTTTGAAGGCGCGGCCAAAAAATATCTGGTGGACTATGCCTCGACCAGACATATGGGAATTATGATCCTTGACATGGACGCTTTTAAAAATATCAATGATCTGTATGACCGTTCCTTTGGCGATGAGGTCCTCCGCCTGACCGCTCAGAAGATTTCTGCCATGCTGCCGGTAAATGCCCGTATTTACAGGATGGATGGGGATGAATTTGGTATAATCACCCTCAACGGGGATGTCAACGAGGTTTTTGACATATTTGCCCGGATACAGGCGGTATTTGGACGCCAGCAAGAGCAGGGGAGCCGGAAATATTACTGCACCATATCCGCCGGCTACGCATCCTACCCCCAGGATGCGGACAACTATCAGGATCTGCTCAAATGCGCCAATTATTCCCTGGAGCACGCGAAAGCTATGGGGAAGAACCAACTATCGGTCTATGATTCGGAAATATCCAAAAAGAAGGAGCGCAGCCTGGAGCTGACGCAGCTACTCCGAGAGAGTATTGAGCGGGGCTTTGCAGGTTTCAGTCTGCATTATCAGCCCCAGGTATTTTCAGGTACCGGCCGGCTGTACGGCGCCGAGGCGCTGGCCCGCTGGCATTGCAGCAAGTACGGGGATATATCGCCTGTGGAATTTATTCCGCTGCTGGAACAGACCGGTCTGATCGTACCCGCAGGCACATGGATACTGCGCCAGGCAGCCGCTCAGTGTAAGGCGTGGAGACAGTATATGCCGGATTTCCATATAAGTATCAATCTGTCTTACCGGCAGCTTCTGGAAGGCAATATCGTCTCCGAAGTCCGGGAGCTTCTGCAAAGCCTTGAGCTTCCTCCGGACAATGTGACACTGGAGCTTACGGAAACCTATCTTGTGAAGATGGATGACGCCACCCGGGATATACTGGACGGCTTTAAAAAGATTGGCGTCCGCCTGGCTATGGATGATTTCGGCGTTGGCTATTCCTCACTTTTTTCACTGAGGAAAACACCGGTGGATATCGTCAAGATCGACCGTGAATTTGTCAAAGGCATCCCTGCCGATGTGTTTAATGTTATATTTATCCGCTCCATTACCGATCTTTGCCACAATGTGGGGAAAACCGTATGTCTGGAGGGTGTGGAGACGGCGGATGAATATAAAACCGTGAAGGAAAACGGTCTGGAGCTGATCCAGGGCTACCATTTTGGACGCCCGATGCCGCCGGAGGATTTTAAAGTCAGATATATCGATGAAAATATAAGCTAAACCTTGATACCGGTATAAGGTTTGCTGTGCGAATGGAGGTCGAAACGATGAGGCTTTTGACGGTGGGCCAGATGGCCGCCTTAAATCATGTATCCGAGCAGACGCTGCGCCTTTACGACCGGCTTGGGCTTCTGTCACCCCGGACGCGGGGGGAGAACGGCTATCGGTATTACGATATCAAGCAGAGCGCCATTTTGGACATTATCCAGTATATGAAAAGCCTTGGCATATCTTTAAAGGAGATCAAGGTTCAGCTTGAAAAGAAGGATATCGGACAGATCGAAGCAGCGCTCAGGGAAAAGCAGCGCCAGACGGAAATGGAAATACGCCAGTTAAAGTTTCAGCGCAGAGCGCTGGAGCGCACCATTGAGAGCTTTGCCAGATACCGCACTGCGCCTCCGGATGGCACCTTGCAGATGGAGTACATCGGCACGAGACAGATGTATCGGATCGATACCGGTGTCAATGTTTATGATCACGATGTGGAGACATACGAAAGTATGCTCCGCGGTCTGAAAGACAGCCTTGTAAAGGATAAGCTGCCGCAGATTTATTTCTGCAATGCGGGAACCATCCTCCGCCAAAAGGATTTTATCGCCGGCCATTTTTATGCCACCGAGGTTTTTGTTTTTGTGGACCGGGAATCTGTACAGGATTCGCTTATAACGGAGATCCCGGCGGGAAATTACGCCTGTGTCTACTGCGATGATTTTTATAAAGAAAAGGAATATATCGACCGACTCCATGATTATATCCGGAAAAATGGGTGCCAGGTGTGCGGTGATTATTTGTGCGAGTCGATCGCCGACATTCCGGTGGTGGAATCGAACGCCAGAGGGCTTTATTTAAGGCTCCAGGTGCCTGTGAAATTTCGCTGAAAATGCTGTCGAAAAACCGGTGATTTGTCCAGTTGACCTTATACCGTAAACAACCTTTATAATAGGAGTTGCCAAAGAGGCGATCAGTCAGATACTTACCCGTGTTGGGCAGGATTTCTGATGAGAAAAAGGTAACTAAACCGCTTATTAAAGAAAGGAAGGTGACCGGTATGGTCAATCTTGAAAAAATTCGTGTTGTGCAGTATGGCTGTGGTAAAATGAGCAAGTATACATTGCGTTATCTTTATGAAAAGGGCGCGGAGATCGTAGGCGCCATTGATACGAATCCGGAGATCCTTGGCCAGGATGTGGGCGACTATGCAGGCCTTGGCGTAAAGCTTAATGTGCCGATCCGCTCCGATGCCGATGCAGTGCTGGATGAATGTGATCCGGATATTGCCGTAGTTACGCTGTTCAGCTTTATGTCCGATATGCTCCCCCATTTAGAGCGCTGCCTTTCCAGAGGGATCAATGTAGTGACGACCTGTGAGGAGGCCATTTATTCCTGGACGACCGCAGCGGGGATCACGAACCGTCTGGACAAGCTGGCTAAGGAAAATCAGTGTACGATCACCGGTACCGGTATGCAGGATATATTCTGGATCAATATGATCGGCGCAGTGGCCGGCGGTGTACACCGTATAGAAAAGATCGAGGGCGCTGTCAGCTACAACGTGGAGGATTACGGCCTTGCACTGGCAAAGGCACATGGCGTGGGCCTGACACCGGAGGAGTTTGAAGCTCAGATCGCCCATCCGGAAGTTCTGGAACCGGCTTATGTATGGAATTCCAATGAAGCTTTGGCCAATAAGCTTGGGCTGACGATCAAATCCATCACCCAGAAGTGCGTTCCTTATTTTTATGATACGGATCTGTGGTGTGCCACAACCGGAGAGACGATCCCCAAAGGCAACTGTATCGGTATGAGCGCAGTTGTCACAACAGAAACCTTCCAGGGCATCACCATTGAAACCCAGTGTATCGGAAAGGTTTACGGACCGGATGACGGCGATATGTGCGACTGGAAGATCATCGGCGAGCCGGATACGGAGTTCCACGTTGTAAAACCGGCCACACCGGAGCACACCTGCGCCACGCTGGTCAACCGTATTCCTACCATCCTCAACGCTCCGGCCGGCTATATAACCGTCGAGAAGCTGGACGAGGTGGAATATCTTACATGGCCCATGCATATGTATGTGGATTAAATCCGTACTTCAAGATAATTTCATAGCTTAAATCAAAACGGTCCAGACATCATCTGGGCCGTTTTTTTTGCCAAAAAAACGCACGTTATTGATTTTATTTATGAGGGATGGTATAATTTATGGACTTAGGGGGAGCTCATATGAAAATATATCAACAAATAAAAATCTGTGCTGTAATTTTTTTGTGCCTTTTTCTGCTCGGCGGCTGCGGTAAAGGGAATCAGGTCGTGAATTTTGAGGAATACGAAGGGGATATAACATCCATAACCTTTTTTGGAAATAAATATGAGCCGGAAAATGTCACGGTAATTGAATCGATCATTTCCCAGTTTATGAAAGAGAACCCGGATATACGTGTATCCTATGAAAGCTTAAAGGGCGCCGAATACTATGAGGCGCTGCAAAAGCGCATGGCTGCCGGCAAGGGGAACGATGTGTTTATGGTGAACCACGATATCGTTTTAGAGCTGGAGGCCTCCGGGCAGCTTATGGATCTGTCCGGCCTGTCCACAATTTCCGGATACAGTGATGAAATGCTTGACCAGATGCAAAGCGACGGGAAAATTTACTGGGTTCCGACCACTGTATCTGCGTTCGGGCTGTATTGCAATCTGGATCTTTTAAAGGAGCATCATCAGAAGGTTCCTGAAAACCTCGGGGAATGGGAGAGTGTGTGCAGCTATTTTGCAGGAAAGGGAATCACGCCGATCATAGCCAACAACGATATTTCCCTGAAAACCTTAGCCATAGGGAAAGGCTTTTATTCACTTTACGAACAAAACCGGCAGGAGGACGCCTTTAAACGTATAAACCAGGGCGAGGAGGCGCTGAGCACCTCCCTTTTGAGTGGATTTTCCCTGGCCAGCGATTTTATAAATAAGGGGTATATTGATAAGTCTGTGGCGGTCCATACAAAAAAGACATCCGACGATCTTGAACAATTTGTCAAAGGAAATTCGCCGTTTATGCTCACCGGAGCATGGGCGGCCGGACGTGTGGCGGGGATGGCGCCGGCTTTTGAGTTTGAAGTCTGGCCGTACCCGGTTCTTGCGGACGGTTCTCTGGTCGTTATTAATGCGGACACCCGTTTAAGTGTCAATGCCAACAGCGAGCATCCGGAGGCCGTTATGAAATTTGTAGAATTTTTTACACAAAAAGAAAATATTCAAAAATTTGCAGATCAGCAATCCTCCTTCAGCCCCATGAAGGACGGCGCTCCATCGACGGTGGCTGCCATAAAGCCGCTGATCGACTGCTATCAGTCCGGACGGACGGTGATCGGAAGCGACGGACGTCTGGAGCTGCCGATCTGGGATTTGACGGCCCAGGTATCACAAATGCTGCTCTCAGGAGAACATCTGGATGACGCAATGGATTGGCTGGATATGCAGGGCCTGAGCCGGGAGGTGCAGTGATGGAAATAAAACGTACCCACAGGGCCAGAATCAATCTGGCGCTGGCGGCCATTGGCCTGAGCATCGTCCTTTGCCTTCTGACCGTATTTTTTATCCGGGATGTCCGGACACAGTTGTGGGAGCAGTCTGTCAATACGATCATGGAATCCACCTCACAGGGTCGCAGCACTTTAAAAATCCAGTTGGACCGTGATTTCGCATCTATGCGCACGGCGGCCGCAAACGTGGGCGGCTTTTCCATGGAGTCAAAAGATACTCTGGAACAGTCGCTGCTCCAGTACTCCCAACTGGAAAGCGGCACGCTGCTATACCTGGATGACGGTGCCTGCATCCCAGCTTCGGCGTCCGCGGACCTTGGCGTTTTGGAGGCTCTTTCTGACCGCAATATGGATCATGGGATCATCGACCCGCATATCAGCAGTGTGACCGGTGTGAATGTGTTTAACCTTTTTGTCAGAGCCCGGATGTCCGACGGCACGGCCGGATTTCTTGTAAAGGAATATGAGGTGAACAGCATTGTGGACAGCTTCAGTCTGTCCTTTTATAACAACGCCGGCTTTTCCTATGTGATCAACACCCGGGGCGACGTACTGATCCGTCCGACACATCCTGGCAGCAATAAGACCGTTCAGAATCTGTTTGATATGCTCCCCGAGACTGAAAATGATCCCGATACCCTTGCGGAATTTGCCGAATCACTTACCGCGTCACGCACAGGCTGGGCAGTTTTTAATTATCAGGGGGAGCCGACGGTATTTTGTTACACTCCGCTGGAACTGCAGTCGGACTGGTATCTGATCTCCATCATACCGGAAGCGGTAGTAAATGCACAGACGACCGAGATCATCACGCGTTCCATGCTGCTCATCGGAAGTATACTCGTTGGGATTTCAGCATTGATCATCGTGTACATATGGTATATTAATAAAACAAATAAAAAGCTGCGCAATCAGGCCAATTATATACGCCATCTGTATAATGCCGTGCCTGAGGCAGTGGCGCTTATTACGGTGGAACCGCCCCATAATATACTCCAGCTAAATCTTGAAGGCCAAAAAATGCTCGGTTATTCACCGGAATCGGATAAGGATGTTTTTCCAGGGCTGAGTCTTGGCGATATTCTTTATAGTGAAGATGTCGATTATGTTCTGGGGCTTTTTAAGGAAGCCGCCGCCGGAAGCCGGAAAAGTAATATCGAATACCGTCTGAAAAATGCTGGCAAAGGCTTTTTCTGGGTGTCCGGTGTCGTTGAAAAAACTTTGGACGACAATGGCGATCCGGTGCTGATCTCAACCTTCCGGGATATTACCCGGGATAAACTGGCAAAGGAGGCTGCTGCAAGAGATCAGCGGCAGGAACGTCTGACACTTGTGCGTGCGATTTCCAATGCCTACCCGGTGATCATCCGATTGAATCTGACCATGGATACATTGAAATTTATATACATGCAGCCCGGTCTTATGATCGGTCTGGGATCACAGAAAACGTACAGCCAGCTTTTTGAGGATATGTCCGCAACTTTCCATAAAGACGATCTGGAGGTCTATCGGAACCGTTTTTCACTGGAAAATCTCCGCAGTGTCTTTGAAACGAAACGGAAGGAGGTTTTTCTCGATGCCCGCCAGATGCTTACGGACGGCAAATACCACTGGATATCTTCTCAGATCATTTATGTGGATAACCCATATTCGGAAGACCAGTTGGCAGTGCTCATATCCCGCAGGGTCGACGAGCAGCGGTATGAGGAGGAGCAGCAGCGCCAGGCGCTTGAGAGCGCCCTGGATAATGCCCGGGCGGCCAGTGAAGCCAAGGGCCGTTTTCTGTCCAGCATGAGCCATGATATCCGCACGCCCATGAACGCTATTGTGGGTATGACGGCCATTGCGTCGACCCATCTGGATGATAAAGCCCGGGTTGCACAATGTCTGGAAAAAATCAGTCTTTCCAGCAGCCATCTGCTGAGCCTTATTAATGATGTGCTGGATGTTTCAAAAATCGAAAGCGGAAAGCTCACGATCCGGGAGGAAACGCTCAATCTTTCAGAGCTTGTCGCCGACGTCACTGAGTTGATCCGTCCTCAGGCTGATGAAAAGGAACAAAAGTTTGAGATCCACACAGCACTGGACAATGAAAATGTTATTGGAGATGCACTGCGTATCCGGCAGGTATTTTTAAATATACTGAGTAACGCTGTCAAATATACGCCTGAGGGCGGGCAGATCCACGTGACCATGACACAGGAAAGAAGCTCCCGCCGCAATCGCCAAAGCTATATCTTTTGCTGCCGGGATACCGGTGCAGGCATGAGCCGGGAATTTATGGAACGGCTGTTTGAGCCTTTTGAGCGGGCCTATGATTCTACGACGAGCAAAATTGCAGGAACAGGTCTTGGTCTTGCCATCACCAAAAACCTGGTAGATCTGATGAACGGGGAGATCATGGTGGATTCCGAGCCGCAAAAGGGCTCTGAGTTTACAGTGATCCTGCCGCTCCAGGTACAGGATATCGTACCTGAACCAAAAATCTCCTGTGCGGCTGTGGACACGGCCGACTACACGGGAAAAAAGGTGTTACTTGTTGAGGATAATGAGATCAACCGGGAAATTGTCCGTATTTTACTTGGGGAGCTGGGGCTGCAGATTGATGAGGCCATTGATGGTGAAGCGGCTGTACGAAAATTTGCCGGGGCGCCTGAAGGCTATTATGATTTGATCTTAATGGATATCCAGATGCCTAAAATGGACGGCTATGAGGCCACCCGGGCAATCCGCGCGCTGCGCCGCGGGGATGCTTTGGATATACCGATCGTCGCCATGACGGCCAATGCCTTTGAGGAGGATGTCCGTGCAGCGATCCGCGCCGGCATGAACGCCCATTTCGCCAAACCGATCGAATCGGAAACACTAAAGCGCATACTAAACCAGTATTTAAAAGGCATTCCACAAAAAATGCCTTCTGAGGAGGAAAAATGAAAACAGCATCAGTTATAAACAGTGATAATATCAGCGGGCTTGTTCAGCGGACCCTGAATCATGTGGACGTCCGGTTGACGGATCATGGAAAACGGGTGGCTTATCTGGCCGGCCGTATGCTTGAGGCGGACGGCAGCTTTTCTGTAAAGGAGAAGCAGGATATATGTCTCCTTGCGCTGCTTCACGATATAGGCGCTTATAAGACTGAGGAGATCAATGAAATGACCCGCTTTGAATCCAGGGATATATGGGAACATTCCATCTTCGGATATTTGTTCCTTTATCATCTGTCGCCGTTAAAGGACTGGGCACAGACCATTTTGTTTCACCATGTTTCCGCGAGCACACTGGATGGTGTGGATGAACGGATCGCCATGGCGTCGCAGATCATTAATCTGGCGGACCGGGTGGACATTTTCTGGCTGAATTATCCGGTGCAGAGCGCCCTGGATAAGTATCTGAGCCAAAAACGGGATGACCGTTTCCGGGGAAGTGTTGTGGATCTGTTTTATAAAGCTTTGGAAAAGTATCCTGTTATGGAAGAATGGAAAGATGCACAGGCTTTTCAAAAGGTGGTCCAGCATATGGATCTGACCGTGGAGCAGTGTGAAGCCTATTTGAACATGTTGATTTTTGCTATTGATTTCCGGAGCAGACATACAGTGACCCATACGATCACAACCACAAGTATTGCGACCAGTCTGGCGCGGTTCATGCAGATGACCGATAAACAGATCCATGATATTCACTATGGAGCATTGCTGCACGATCTGGGAAAGATTGGAATACCGGTGGAAATTTTGGAGTTTCCCGGAAAGCTGAGCCCCCAGGCGATGAAGATCATGCGCACCCATGTGGATATCACAGAGGAGATTTTAGGCGGAACGATCGATCCGGTTATAACCAATATTGCGCTCCGCCACCATGAGAAGCTGGACGGCAGCGGCTACCCGAAAGGACTTTGTGGTGATGCGATCACATTGGAGGAGCAGGTGGTAGGTGTTTCCGATATCGTCAGCGCCCTACTTGGCACCCGCAGCTACAAAGAAGCCTATTCCAAAGAAAAAACGTTATCGATCTTGAGGGAGCAGGCCGGGAACGGCAAAATCAGCCCGGAGCTGGTCGGTGTCCTGGAAAAACATTTTGATGAAATACTTTCGGAGCTGAATGTTAAATGCGCCCCGATACTGGAAACTTATTATGGCCTGACCGCAGAATATGACCGGCTTTTGGAAAAATATCACAACCAGAAGACGTTTATGCCGGCCTGAGATACCTGGAACAAGCGTAAAGCAGACGCATGTGCATCGTCTTCGCCTCAGCAGTTTCCACTGGAACGGCAACGTTATTGCTTACCGGTTCTTCCGTGCACAGTAATATTTAGAAATATAAATTTAATAAATGTGTAATAAAGTCTGGATTTATTGTAATATTTATGCTATAATTTAAGCGTTAACAAAAATATTACAGGAAAGGAGCTTACAAATTATTATGCACAGGAAATTTATGCGCTCGTTGAAGGCTGCCATTGCACTTACATTAGTCTTTTCCATCAGCATTCCGGCTTTAGCGGCCAGTGAAAAGGAACAGACTCAGCAAAACCTGGCGGCACTTCAAAATGAGAAAGCAGCTTTACAGAACCGCCTCTCACAGCTTCAGGCCAATAAGTCAGATACCCAGTCGTATATCACACAACTGGATGGTGAACTTACGCAGGTGGGCGATGAGATCGAACGTATCCAGGGAGAGCTTGATGATACCCAGGCGGATCTGGCTAAAACCCAGGCGGATCTGGACACCGCCAAGGCAAAAGAAGCGGAGCAGTATGCCGCTTTAAAGGCTCGTATTAAAGCCATGTATGAAAAAGGTGATACAAGCCTGATGGAAGTATTTATGAAAGCCGAGGATATTTCCACATTATTAAATGCCACGGAGTACATATCCAAAATCTCAGATTATGACACTCAGCTTTTAACTGCGCTGAATGAGACACGAAAAGAAATTGAAACACTGGAGGCTCAGCTCCAGGCCCAAAAGGAAGAGCTGGAGGCGTTAAAAACTCAGGAAGAAGCCAAGAAGGAAGAACTGGAACTGGTTATGGACGCCAAGCGCGCTGAACTGGAGCAGTTAGGCGCATCCATCGATGAAGTCACTGCCCAGATCAATAATACACAGGCGGAAATCGACACAAATAACCGGATTCTTGCAGCGATCCAGAAGGCTGAAGCAGAAGCGGCTGAAAGACAGCGTCAGGCTGAAGCCGAGAGACAGCGCCAGGCAGAGCTTGCAGCGCAGCAGCAGGCGTCCGGAAATTCTGGAAACAGCAACGAAACCGGAGAGTCTGAAACAACAGATCCCGAATCCCCGGGCGTGACAGCACCGGAAAATGGATCAGAGTCCAATGCACCGGAAACTGAACCGGAATCGACTCCCGCTGAAAGCACCGACGGTGTGAACCCGCCGGAAACAACACCAGAGGAAAGCGAAACACAGACGCAGACACCGGAAACTACAGCGCCGGAGTCCGAATCGGAGACGACCGCACCGGAAACGGAACCAGAGACACAGCCAGAAACAACGGCCCCGGAAACTGAGCCCGAGACACAGCCGGAAACAACACCTCCGGATAACAGCAGTTCAGGAAGCTCCTCCGCAGGAGTGTCCACTGGCAGCTTTATATGGCCATGTGCCGGCGGATACATATCGTCCGGATTTGGCGGACGTACGTCGCCGACGGCTGGCGCATCCTCCAACCACAAGGGGGTTGACATTGCTGCCGGACATGGATCTGATGTCTATGCCGCAGACGGCGGGATCGTCGCTACGGTATCTTACAGCGCTGCCAGAGGTAATTACGTAGTTATTACCCACAGCAATGGCCTGTCCACCCTGTACCAGCACTGCTCGGCTATTTATGCTACCGAGGGTTCTGCTGTATCCCAGGGTGATATCATTGCCGCCGTGGGCAGCACCGGTTATTCCACCGGACCGCACCTTCACTTTGAAGTATGGGTAAATGGTGTACCGGTGAATCCATCGAATTATTTATAATTTCACAAAAGCAAATAAGCCGCCGCCCCATAGAATTTCACGGGGCGGCGGCTTATTTGTCACATTCTCATTCACGTACAGTAGTATTAATAATTACTTGAAGTTCTATCCCAAAATGTATATAATATTTAATATTGTATTATACACAGATTGCAAAACGTATTATGTTGTAATGTGTTGTAATTATATGATGCTTGATCGATTTTCGATAAGCATTAAAAAACGAAAGGAAAAACATGAGAAAACTAGCTTTAAGTGATGAAATATTACTAAATATCGAAAAACCGGCGCGTTACCTGGGAAATGAAGTTAATGCCGTTGTCAAAGACCCGGCAAAGGTGGATATCCGCTTCGCCATGTGCTTCCCCGATGTATATGAGATTGGCATGTCTTATCTGGGAATACAGATCATTTACGATATGCTCAATCAGCGGGAGGATACATGGTGCGAGCGGCTTTACTCCCCGTGGACCGATCTGGATGCACAGATGCGCGAGAAGGACATCCCCCTGTTTGCCCTGGAATCCCAGGACCCTGTAAAGGACTTTGATTTTCTGGCCATAACGATCCAGTATGAAATGTGCTATACGAACATATTGCAGGTGATCGATTTATCGAAAATCCCCATGATGGCTGCTGAGCGTACATGGGAGGACCCTATCGTGATCGGCGGTGGTCCGTGCACGTATAATCCGGAGCCGTTGGCGGACTTTTTTGACATCTTTTATATCGGTGAGGGTGAAACCGTATATAATGAGCTGATGGATATTTACAAAGACAGCCGGAGCAGGGGATTGAGCCGGAAGGAATTTCTTGAGCGGGCCGCCGATATTCCAGGCCTTTATGTACCTGCATTTTACGATGTGGATTACCACGAGGATGGCACGATCCGCGCCTTTACGCCCAATAATCCCCACGCAAAAGAAAAAATTAAAAAGCAGGTCGTGACCGATCTATCCCATACGTATTACCCGGAAAAGCCGGTTGTTCCGTTTATTAAAGTCACTCAGGACCGGGTGGTCCTGGAAATCCAGAGGGGCTGTATCCGGGGCTGCCGTTTTTGTCAGGCCGGCATGGTGTACCGGCCCAACCGGGAGCGGAGCCTGGAATTTTTAAAGACGGCCGCCGTGAAGATGCTTAATGCTACCGGCCATGAAGAGATTTCTTTAAGCTCATTAAGCTCCAGCGATTATTCGGAGCTTGAGGCCCTGGTCAGCTTTCTGTTGGAAGAATGCAGTAAAAAGAAGATCAATATATCTCTGCCGTCACTGAGGATCGACGCCTTTTCCCTGGACGTTATGAGTAAGGTGCAGGATGTGAAAAAGAGCAGCCTGACCTTTGCTCCGGAGGCCGGCACGCAAAGAATGCGCAATGTGATCAACAAGGGGCTTACTGAGGAGGATATTTTCGGAGGCGCCATGGATGCCTTCAGGGGCGGCTGGAACCGGGTTAAGCTCTATTTTATGCTGGGCCTGCCCGGTGAGACGGACGATGACATTGAAGGGATCGCCCGATTATCCAATGATATCGCAGCCCTTTACTATACCCTTCCCAAATCCGAGCGCCCCGGCGGCGGACGGGTGGATGTGGTGACCAGTACCTCCTTTTTTGTGCCCAAGCCATTTACACCGTTCCAGTGGGTGGCACAAAATACAAATGAACAGTTTTTAAGTAAGCAGCGTCTTTTAAATGGTAAGATCCGTGACCAGCTCAATCATAAAAGTATTAAATACAACTGGCACGATGTGGAGCTGACTCAGCTGGAGGGTATTTTGGCCCGGGGCGACCGGAGGCTGTGCAGGGTGCTGCTGGACGCTTACAGATCCGGCTGTCTGTATGATTCCTGGTCGGAAAGCTTCCGCTATGAGCTGTGGATGGCCGCCTTTGAAAAAAATGGGGTCGATCCGGATTTTTACAACCTGAGAGAACGCAGTACGGATGAAATCCTGCCCTGGGATTTTATCGACGCCGGTGTTTCCAAAAGCTTTCTTATCCGGGAGTGGGAGCGCTCGAAGCAGGCGCTGGTGACACCCAATTGCCGCCAGGGCTGTTCCGGCTGCGGCAGCAGAATTTATGGTGGAGGTGTTTGTTATGAAAATCAGGCTTAAATTTTCCAAAGAGGGGGAGATGAAGTTCATCGGCCACCTGGATATGGTGCGGTATTTTCAAAAGGCTTTCCGGCGCTGCGGCATCGACATTGCCTACTCCCAGGGATTTTCGCCCCATCAGCAGATCTCCTTTGCCGCGCCTCTTGGCGTAGGGCTTACAAGCCGCGGGGAATATATGGATATTATCGTAAATTCCACGCAGGATTCTGAAACGATGCTGGACCTTATCAATAAAGAGATGGTGGAGGGCGTCCGGGTTTTAAGCTATCGCCGGATCGACGATGAGACGAAAAATTCCAACGCCATGTCTATTATCGCCGCCGCGGATTATGAGGTTACCTTCCGTGAAGGCCGCCGGCCGGAGATTGATCTGGAAGCGGCGCTTATGGAATTTTACCGGCAGCCGCAGATTTCTGTGCTTAAAAAGACGAAAAAGAGCGAGAAGGAGGTGGATATCCGTCCGCTGATCTATGATCTTAAAGTGGATGGCGACCGGATCTTTATGCGTCTGTCCACCGGTAGTGTGGCGAACCTGAAGCCGGAGCTGGTCATGGATACATTTATGAAATCCATCGGATCAACGCTGGGGGATTATGACCTCCTGGTATGCCGGCTGGAAATGTATGCCGATAGCGGACAGGGCTTTATCGCTCTTGAGGATATGGGCCGGGATGTGGAGCAGGACGGGTGACCATGGACAGAAAGCTTGTAATTATTGCGTGGAAGCAGCAAATACTCACTGCGGTTTACGAGGATGAAACCTTGGTGGAATTTCTGTTTGACGATCCGTCAGGCAGTCTCCTTGGAAATATCTATGTGGGGAAGATTAAAAATATTGTGAAAAATATCAATGCGGCCTTTGTGGAATTTGACCACGGGCAGCATGGGTATTATTCCCTGACGGAAAATACATCCCATTTTTTTATGAATACGAAAAAGGGCACTGTACCTGTGGCCGGGGATGAGCTGCTCGTGCAGGTGGCCGGTGATCCTATAAAGTCCAAGCTGCCCATGCTTTCCGGAAAGATCACCGTTACCGGCGCTGATCTTGTTTTGACGGCCAATAAGAGCTTTGTGGGCGTCTCGGCTAAAATTACCCGGGAAGATGAAAAAAAGCGCTTAAAATCCATTTTAGAGCCTCTTGTTACCGATACCTATGGCTTTATTGCACGCACAGAGGCCGCAGGCAAGCCGGAGGATCAGCTTTTAACGGAAGCTGCGGCATTGGCGGAAGAATTTGCTCATATACTTAAAAGGGGCCGTTACAGTCCGTGTTACACAAAGGTATATTCCGGTCTGCCGGCCTATCTGAAATATATACAGACATACCCGGACATTACAAAAATCACCACGGACCTGCCCCAGGTTTATGAGGAACTTGTCCGCTATCAAACGTCCATGGCCGTGGATATACCGCTGGTGCTTTACGAGGATAAGGACTGGCCCCTCTGTAAGGTTAAAAGCATGGAGACGCAGATCAAACGAGCCCTGAATCCCCAGGTCTGGCTGAAATCCGGCGGCTTTCTTCTGATCCAGCCCACGGAAGGGCTTGTGGTCGTGGATGTAAACACCGGAAAATATACAGGTAAAAAGGCGGCTCAGGACACCTTCTTTAAAATCAATATGGAAGCGGCGGATGAAATCGGACGGCAGCTAAGGCTGCGAAATCTGTCGGGCATCATCATTATCGACTTTATTGATATGAAGGATGAAAAAATGCGCCGGGAGCTGTTCGAACATTTTTCCGGTGTTCTGAAAAAGGACCCGGTAAAAACGGTGCTTGTGGATATGACCCGTTTAAATCTTGTGGAGATGACCCGGAAAAAGGAGCGCCGCCCGCTCTACGAGCAGTTGGACTGCCAGTGTCCGGTGTGCCACGGCAGCGGGTATGTATACTGAAAACGGCTGCTGTACGGCCGGACAGCTTGCTGCCTTGGATAATCGGCGGCGCTGCAAGGGCGTGACTGGCTGCTGTATGGCTGGATAGCAGCAGTGTTTACTGCATCGCATACAGATAAAATTACAGAAGGTTGGAGTGTATAAATGAGTAAGGAACAATATGTGAAGGTTTTGGATTTCTTCCGCAAGCCCGGCTGGAGATCCTTTGTGATGTTTTTTATGTGCCGCTTTACAACGGCGCTGGTTGCCAATGTGTATATTATTTTATGTGTCCTGGCCCTGCTGGCCAATCCGGTGCTCCTGATCCGCTATGTGGGCGTACCGCTGGTCGTCTTTGTGGTGGTCACTATCGTCCGCAGTATTATAAACCGTGAACGGCCCTACGAAAAGCTTGGCTTTTCACCCATCAATTATATGAATAAGCTCAAGCATGGCAAGAGCTTTCCAAGCCGTCACAGCGCCAGCGCGGCGGTCATTGCTGTGGCCTGTATGTCGCTTGTGCCGTGGCTTGGATGGATCATGGTCGTATTGGCCATAATCGTAGCGGCTTCACGGGTGCTTTCCGGTATGCATTACATTTCAGATGTTGTGGTGGGTCTGGCCTTTGGTGCAATTGTTGGAATTATTGGGTTTTATCTGCCTATTTTCTGAAAATTACACTTTAATTTTTCAGGGGAGCATGGTATAATAAGCATATAAATAAAAAGCGGCGGCAGATCAGATCCGGAGACGCCGGTTGGCATACATACCGTCTGACGGCGCTGCGTATCATATAAAAAGGGGGTTTTCTTATGAGTAGAAATATTGTCATCACCATCGGCAGAGAATTCGGCAGTGGGGGCCGTGAAATTGGCCAGAAGGTAGCCAAAGCGCTGGGCATCGGTTTTTATGATAAGAATTTAATTGATATTGCCGCACAAAAGAGCGGTATCAATTCCGATCTGCTCTATCAGGCGGATGAAAAAGCATCGAATCCATTTTTCAGTGCCTATCTGCCTACCGGTACCGATTATGGTACGGTGAACGACCGGCTGTTTTGGACCCAGTCCTCCATTATTAAGGATCTGGCTTCCAAGGAAAGCTGCGTTATCGTTGGACGCTGCGCGGACTATGTGCTTGAGGAATTTGATAACTGCCTGCATATTTATATTTATGCACCGCTGTCCAAACGTATCGAACGGGTGAAGGACCGCTATCTGATCGAAACGGACGCCGCAGCCCGCAAGGAGATCCAGCGTACTGATAAGCTCCGCCGTTCCTACTATCAGTACTATACCGACCATAAGTGGGGCACCGTAGAGGGCAAGACGATGGCCATCGACAGCAGCTTCCTCGGGGTTGACGGAACCGTGGATTATATCCTCGACCTTGTTAAGAGAAAATGGCCGGATTTTGAGATCAAGCCGGCAGAAGATGCCAAGTAGGTTGTTTACAGCGAAGCGGTAAAACCGGCCGGACACCGGATGCTTTGCCCGGTCATAGACGCAGCCGTCAGGGAGACCTTTCTCTGGCGGCTGCTTTTTGAAAAAATTTATTCCAGCTATTGACATTCGACCTTTTAAGTGCTAATATACATTAGTGTGCCGCATAGTGAGGTTCTAAGCGTGATTTCAGGCTGAAAAAGTAACCGTTTTCTTTTGAAATACGGTGTACAAGCCTGTGATTTCTCACCGTAACTAGCGAGTAATGATAATAGGAGGTGCCATATGTACGCAATTATTGCAACAGGTGGTAAACAGTACAAAGTAGCCGAAGGCGATATCATTAATGTAGAAAAGCTGGGCAAGGACGCCGGCGAATCCGTAGTTTTTGATCAGGTTCTTGTTGTAAGTGGTGACGATGTTAAGGTCGGAAACCCTACTGTTGAAGGTGCCAGCGTAGCTGCCACAGTTGTAGGCGATATCAAGGGTAAGAAAGTTATCGTTTACAAATATAAGAGAAAAACTGGTTATCACAAGAAAAACGGTCACAGACAGGCTTATACAAAAGTTAAGATTGAAAAGATCAACGCTTAATTTTAAGGCTGCGGCTGATTATGATTAAGATAACTGTTTATCGAAATGGTAAAGGCTATACCGGTTTTAAGTCCGTGGGGCATGCCGGGTTTGCGGATGCAGGTTTTGATATTGTATGTGCTGCGGTCTCGGTACTGACAGTAAACACGATCAACTCCATAGAAACGTTCACATCCGACACGTTTCATGTGAAACAAAAAGACGGATACATCGAATGCCGTTTTAATGACGAACTTTCGGACAAATCGGTACTGCTGATGGATTCCATGATTCTTGGCTTACAAGATATCGAAAAAAGTTATGGGAATGCATATATTCGACTTATATTCAAGGAGGTGTAGACGATGTTAAAAATGAACCTTCAGATTTTCGCTCATAAAAAAGGTGTTGGTTCCACAAAGAACGGCAGAGATTCCGAGTCCAAGAGACTTGGCGCCAAGAGAGCAGACGGACAGTTTGTAAAGGCTGGCAATATCCTGTACAGACAGCGCGGAACAAAGATTCATCCTGGCGTTAACGTAGGACGCGGCGGTGATGATACATTATTCGCACTGGTTGACGGCGTGGTAAGATTTGAAAGAAAAGGCAGAGACAAGAAGCAGGTTTCTATCTACCCAGTAGCTGTGAACGAATAATAACGAGCGACTTCAGATTTTTCATAAAAATTTGAAGTCGTTTTTTAAATTCCGGAAGTTTTTTTCTGGATTTTTTGATATACTAAAAGATATGAAAGAGGTGAAAACGATGTTTGTCGATAAAGCGAATATATTTATCCGATCCGGCAAGGGTGGTGACGGGCATGTAAGTTTCCGCCGGGAGCTGTTTGTACCGGCAGGAGGTCCGGACGGCGGTGACGGCGGTAAAGGCGGCGATGTGATCTTTGTTGTGGAACGGGGCTTAAATACTCTGATGGATTTCCGGCATGTGCGCAAATACTGTGCCCAGGATGGCGAGCCCGGCGGAAAGCGCCGCTGCCACGGCGGTGATGGTGAGGATATGATCATCAAGGTTCCCGAGGGCACGGTCATCCGTGACACCGAAACCGGGCTGGTCATTGCCGATATGTCCGGCGGAAATGATAAAGAGGTTGTTTTAAAGGGCGGCCGGGGAAATATGAATTACGCGACACCTACCATGCAGGCGCCCAAATACGCCCAGCCGGGGCAAAAGGCCATGGAGCTTAATGTAACGCTGGAGCTTAAAGTGATCGCTGATGTGGGTCTTGTGGGCTTCCCCAATGTTGGTAAATCCACATTTTTATCCCGGGTGACCAACGCCAAGCCAAAGATCGCCAATTACCATTTTACAACACTAAATCCCAATCTGGGCGTTGTGGATCTGGATGGCGGAAAAGGCTTTGTTATTGCAGATATTCCGGGAATTATCGAGGGCGCTTCCGAGGGTGTGGGTCTGGGCCATGAATTTTTGCGCCATATCGAGCGCACGAAGGTTATCATCCATATCGTGGACGCCGCAGGTGTGGAAGGCCGTGATCCCATTGCCGATATTTATGCTATAAATAAGGAACTGGAAGCTTATAATCCCAAGCTGATGGAGCGGCCTCAGGTTATTGCCGCCAATAAGATCGATGCGCTTTACGAGGGTGAGAATGACGACGCGATCACCTTGCTCCGCGAGGAGTTTGAGCCGGCGGGCATCCAGGTATTCCCCATATCCGCGGTCAGCGGCAAGGGCTTAAAGCCGCTGCTTTATCGGGTCCGGGAGCTGCTGGATGAGATCGATGAGGAGCCGACCGTCTTTGAACGGGAATATTTCCCTGAGAATATACGCTTTGAGGAGCCGTATACCGTGGAAAAGGACGAGGATGGCGTATTTGTTGTGGAAGGCCCCAGAATCGAGCGTATGCTTGGATATACGAATCTGGAATCCGAGAAGGGCTTCGATTTCTTCCAGAAATTTATGAAGGAAAACGGTATATTAGATGAGCTGGAAGCCCTGGGCATCCAGGAGGGCGATACCGTGCGCATGTATAATCTTCAATTTGACTACTATAAATAATTTTTTTCGCTGCGGCCGGAAACAAAATTAATCCTGCCGGAGCCGACAGGGAGGAACATATGATTAAAACAAGTAAGCAGCGCGCTTATTTAAAGAGCCTGGCCATGAACATGACGCCCATTTTCCAGGTAGGAAAGGCGTCTCTGACACCGGAGATCACCAAGGCTGTAGACGAAGCGCTGGCGGCCAGAGAGCTGATCAAGATTTCCGTATTACAAAACTGCGACGATGATCCGAAGGAAATCGCTTCTTATCTGTCCGAGCGCACCCATTCCGATGTGGTCCAGGTGATCGGCAAAAAGATCGTCCTTTACCGCGAAGGTAAGGACAACAAAAAGAAGATCATTTTACCTGAAAAATAATTATGGACAATGATGTGCGAATCTACGGGAGTTGAGTAGCAATGGAACAACGACGCAAGCGTGTGGGTATTATGGGCGGAACCTTTAACCCGGTCCATATCGGACATCTGCTCATTGCTGAACAGAGCTATCACGAATATGGTCTGGACTATGTGGTGTTTATGCCGGCTGGGCGTCCGCCGCACAAGCAGCACGAGAATATACTGGCCAACCGGGAGCGGCTGAACATGCTCCTTCTGGCGACCCGGGATATTCCTTATTTCCGTGTGTCCGACTACGAGCTGAATAAGCGTGGGCTTTCATATACGTATGAAACGCTGGCTCATTTTACCTATAAAAATAAAGACACGGATTACTACTTTATCATGGGTGCGGATTCGGTCAATGACATGGAGACGTGGCGTCATCCGGAGATTATATTTCAACTGGTCCATGTGCTGGCTGCTGTGCGGGGCGATACGGATATCGCCCGGCTTAAACGGCAGGCTAAGTACCTGAAGGAGCAGTATCAAGCCAGAATATCCCTCCTTGGAGCTCCGGAGATGGATATTTCCTCCCGCGAGCTGCGGGAGCGTATTGCCGCCGGGGCTTCCATCCGTTTTATGGTGCCGGAAATGGTGCGCAGCTACATCGACTTTCATCATCTCTATACAAAAGGAGAATGTGCGCAATGACCTATGATATATTGGCTTTGCAGGAAATGCTTAAAGCGAAGCAAAATGGCAGGCGCTTTACCCACACGCTGGGTGTCCAGTATACAAGCGCCTGTCTGGCTATGAAATATGGCGCCGATATCCAAAAGGCGGAGGTGGCCGGCCTGCTCCATGACTGCGCCAAGCACAAAAAGCCTGAAAAGCTGCTGAAATACTGCCAGGACAGGCAGCTTGAGATTACGCCGGCCCAGCAGCGGCAGCCCTTTTTACTCCATGGCCTTGTGGGCGCTTATGTGGCCCGGGAAAAATACGGCGTGGAGGACGAAGAAATATTAAACGCCATAAAATGGCATACGACTGGCCGGCCGGCTATGAGCCTGCTTGAGAAGATCGTATTTACAGCCGACTATATTGAACCCGGCCGTAATCAGGCGCCCAATCTTAATGAGCTGCGGCGCATCAGCTTTGAGAATTTGGATCAGGCGGTCTGTCTTATTTCAAAACAGACATTGGATTATCTTGAAAAAACGCCGGTGGACATCGATGAGATCACCCGGCTCACCTATGAATATTATAAGGAGACTTTTAATTAGATGAATAACGCAAAAGAAATGACCAAACTGGCCATTAAGGCCCTGGAAGATAAAAAGGCCAATGATATACGGATCATCGATATCCAGAACATTTCCGTTATCGCCGATTACTTTATCATCACCAGCGGAAGCAACAAAAATCAGGTTCAGGCCATGGTGGATAACGTATCCGAGACGCTTGGACGGGCCGGCTATGAGCCGCGCCAGGTAGAGGGCTACGCTACAGCCAGTTGGATCTTGATGGATTACAATGATATTATCGTTCATATCTTTTCTGAGGAGGACCGTTTATTTTATGATCTGGAGAGGATCTGGAGAGACGGAAAGCAGATCGATATCAGCGCGTTTGAATAATTGCCGGCAATATGTATGTGCCTGACATAAAAATCCCCGGTAAATCTTTGGTAACTAACCAAGATTTACCGGGGATTTTGCGCGAAGTAACGAGCCACAAAGGGGAGCTTGCTCACCTTTATGGCGACTGCCGCGACCTGGCGTCAGCCGGGGTGCGCGAAACAACGAGCCGCATAGGGAGCTTGCTCACCTTTGCGGTAACTGCCGCGACCTGGCGTCAGCCGGGGGGCGCAGGCTGCTTAAACTTCCCTGCGGTAGGCAAACACCGGAATGCCGTTTTTTTCCGGCAGACGGACGCCGCCCTGAATCAGCGGGAGGACATACTGAACAAATTCTTCAGAAACATCGGTGCCGTCATTTATGATCCACTCAAGAGGCACCTTTTTTTCTTTATTGCAGACCTGATCCACATCCACGAGCTCACATTCCATGGAATAGGGCTTGCTGCCTGTGCGTTTAAATGCGGTCATCTTCCCGGTTTCTCCACGGAGGGCGGCTTCAACGGAGTAGCTGCCGGCTTCTATGGCTTCGCCCAGGTCGGTGGCCGACTGGCGGATGGAGGAGCAGCGCTGGCTTACGTTAAGCTCCACAGAACGGACCTTGATGCCCAGCCGTATGCGAATAAGGTTTTCCAGGTATTTACCACAGCCGGCGAGCATTTTGTGGCCGAAATTGTCGGTGCCGGCGGCGCCCTCATACTCGCAGATGAAACGCCCCTGGGCGTCGTGGATACCTTCGGATACGCAGACGACGATATTTGTCCGGGCTTCCAGAGCCTCGCGGATATTTCTGATAAAGGCTTCGGTGTCGAAGGCCACCTCGGGCAGATAAATAAATACCGGATTGTCATTTTTAAACTTTCTGGCCAGGGCGGCGGCACCCGTCAGCCAGCCGGCATGGCGTCCCATGATCTCCACGATCGTCACGGAATTGGTATCATAAATGGCTGCGTCGATGCCGATTTCCCGTACGCTTGTAGCTACAAAGCGGGCGGCGCTGCCAAAGCCGGGAGTGTGATCGGTACAGACCAGATCATTATCGATGGTTTTTGGAATGCCCATGATCCGGATATCACTGTTGTGGGCTCTGGCACAGCGGGAGAGCTTACTCACTGTATCCATGGAATCATTGCCGCCGATATAAAAGATATAGCCAATATCCAGCTTGTGAAATTTTTCAAACAGACGGGCGTATACAGGATCGCCAAGGTCTGACGGCAGTTTAAAACGGCAGGAGCCTAAATAAGCTCCGGGCGTGGTCTTTAAAGCATCAAATTCCTCGTCGGATATATCCGTCTCCATATCCATGTAACGGTCCTTTAAAAAGCCCTCGATACCGTTGATCATTCCATACACATGCCCGATTTCTTCACCCTTATGGTTAAGCGCCTGGCGGACAACACCATACAGACTCCCATTGATAACCGCGGTCGGACCGCCGGACTGTCCGATAAGAATATTCTTTTTCATGTAAAATCTCCTCATTTGCTGTCAAATTTTAGTTATAGACTTACAGAAATTAATTTTAATCATAGTCGTGCAGAATCAATAATATCGTAACTTGGCCAAAATGGGAAGAGATTTGAATTAATTTAGGAAGTAAATTAAATGATCATCATGTATTGGCACGTCTGAACGGTTCTGTGACATTAAAACAGACCTGTACATTTAATGTACAGGCCTGGAGATTATGTTTTCGTACAAGATATGGGTATAGATGCAATTTATGATGCCATGAGAAGGTGCGCACCGTTTTACATGCTCATCCGCATAAGGCCGATCACCTTTCCGATCACTTCCACAGAGCTGACGATGATCGGATTCATCGTATCGTTTTCCGGCTGGAGACGATA
Source organism: Lachnospiraceae bacterium (assembly GCA_902363555.1). Classification (GTDB taxonomy): domain Bacteria; phylum Bacillota; class Clostridia; order Lachnospirales; family Lachnospiraceae; genus Catenibacillus. Next base: position 59,130 of record CABJAM010000011.1, read on the forward strand.
GTAGCCGTTCTCCTTAAAGAAGCGCTTTACCGTGGCTGAATCGTCCAGCAGGGCGACGACGATATCGCCGTTTTCTGCGGTAGGCTGGCGCTGTACGATGACCTGGTCCCCGTCATAAATGCCTGCGTTGATCATACTTTCACCGCGGACCTTCAGCATAAACACTTCCGCGTTGGGCATCAGCTCCACCGGGATAGGAAAGTAGTCCACGATGTTCTCCACGGCCAGGATTGGTTCACCGGCTGTAATGGTGCCCACAATAGGTACATTAACCACCTCGCGGCGGGTCAGGGCAAAGTCGTCATCTACGATTTCAATGGCCCGTGGTTTGGTCGGGTCGCGGCGGATATAGCCGTTCTTCTCCAGTGTTTCAAGATGGGAATGTACGGAGGATGTGGACCTTAAGTGTACCGCCTCACAGATTTCCCGTACTGCGGGAGGATATCCCTTTGCAAGTATCTGTTTTTTTATATATTCAAGTATTTCAAGCTGTTTTGGGCTGATTCTTCCTTTATCCATATGATCTCCTCCTAAAGCGTATTCACATTCAATTCTGTTTCTATAATAACATATCGAACATATTTTTGCAAACATTTGTTTTGTTATTATTTGGGAACAATACGGATTATTTAAACGTACGAGCAATTATAGTTACCTAGTTACTGTTTGTTGCGCTCATGCCGTTCACTATGCCAAGCAGCCCAAATTTACGAGCGACCCAAAATACGAAAATATGTTCGATTTGCTATTGACAAAGGAACGTCTGTTCGCTATAATATGAATACAAACAAACGTTCTGTATTTTTCGACATTCGATGTCATTTATAAATGAATACTAAGGGGGAGATTTTGATGAGTTACAACGTGAAAAAAAGACTGTTTACTGTGATTATCATTCTGGCGCTTGTTTTTATAATGGTCTTTGTCTTTGGCGGCACAAAGGTTTCTGCGGATACAAACCTGCGTGTGAATGAACGCAAGTACTTTACCAGCTATGTGGTCCAAAGCGGCGATACACTGTGGGATATTGCCGGGAATTACATGACAAAGGAATATCGTGACCGGAATGAATATATAAAAGAGGTGGCTCTGTCCAATCAGATGGAATCTTATGATATCCGCCCCGGACAGTTGATCCTGCTGCCATACTACGCGGACGCCCCGCTGTATTAAACCTGCTGTATGAATGCCCTGGCATCATTTCCATAACTGTTCGGCCCCTCCGAATGGTTACACATTCGGTTGATCTGCTCTATTAAAGCACTAAAAGGGCTGGTTATTACCTGCATTATCTGCTAGAATATACTGTATGAATAATTAAGGAACGGAGCAGATTTCATGGCAAGTATATACGATATAGCAAAGGTGGCCGGTGTTTCATATTCCACAGTTTCACTGATTTTAAACAACCGGGGAGACGATGTACGCATTTCCAAAAAGACCCAGGAGAGGGTCAAAAAGATTGCAAAGGATATGGGCTATGTGCCGAATATAAACGCGCGTAAACTGATTTCCAAAAATATAAAGAATTTACCGGAGATCGCCCTGTTCTGGTCGCCAACTCAGCACCCGATTTTTCTTAACGATATGATCAGCAGGATGAACGCCCTGATAAAGCAGAAGTCCATACAGCCCATGAGCGTGACGATCTATCCATTTGAGACTGATCAGCTCTATAAGATGGAAAAAATACTGTGTGGGAATTTTGCCCACGGCATCATTATTCCGGCCGCCAGTGATGAGGATGTTAATTATTTGAAGCAGATGGATATCAGGACACCGGTCATTAACTTATACAGTGATATAGCCAAATACCATTCCGTAGATACAGACAGTTACCTGAACGGGTATACGGCCGCAAAAATATTTGATGAACAGAATATTAAAAAAGTCGGTATTGTTGAAAACGTCTATCAGTCCGTAAGCTCCTCGGAAAGAGTGCGCGGCTTTAAGGACTATTGCAGTGCGCATCATATGGAAATCATTGTTGATTTGGCACAAATTCCGGAGGGGGATTTCCACATCGACACCGCATTAAACCGTTATCAAAAAGGGCGGAGTATTGTTGAAAAGCTTCTGGAAGAGAATCTGCTGCCGCAGGGTCTTTTTATCCAGGAAGATGACAGTGCCAGAGGTATCTATTCGTCTCTGCGCAGCCATAATATACGCGTTCCGGAGGATGTGGCGGTGATTTGCTACGGCTATAACAGCAAGGAGAACGAGGAGGAGAACCGTCTGACCATGATTGAATTCCCCATAGAAGCACTGGCGATTAAAACATGGGGGCTTATGAATCAGATTCTTGATGGCTCGATCACGACGCCTACCCGGATCGTATGTCCCACAACGGTACACTTTGGCCGAAGCTGTCCAAAACCAAAGACATGGGATGAGTAAATTCTTTTTCAACTGCCACGAAAAAGATAAAATTTTTCTTTGAAAAGTTCACAAAAAATGAACCTTCCAATTGTACTTTTTGTAGAAAAATATAATTATCGCTTATATATATTGCAATTGCGAATAAATATGTTATTATAAGACCATGCTAAATGCATTTTGCAAATATGAATTGCCAAGCCGCCCCCTGTGGTTACAGTAAATCTTATTTGCGTATCATTTAGCATAAACTTATATTCATTTGCTAAATGCATTTAGCTAAAGATTGGAGGAGAACTATATGAAAAAAAGAGTACTGGCTATTATTATGGCGGCAGTTATGGTGATGGGGGCCCTAACGGCATGTGGCGGTTCAAGCTCGGGAAATGGAGCAAAGGATACGCAGGCATCGACGACGGGGAGTAACGAGACAAACAAGAAAACAGAAGATACACAATCCGGTGACAGCGATTTGGCGTCTTCCGATACAGGCAGTGAGGAACAGGGGAATGCCGGAGCCGCAGGGGATATAAAGACTGGCGGTGTCGTAAAACTGGGTACACCGGCGGTCGTCGTTAATCTGGGCTATCCGGGGAAGCTGTCAACATTTATTGAACTATCTTTTGCCCAGCCAGCGGTTGAACCTTTATGCAGATATACTAAGGAAGGGGAATTAACCCCCTGGTTATGTGATTCCTATGATCTGGACGCCGATACGCTGACGTTAACTGTAAAGCTGAAGGAAGGAATCTTATTCCATGATGGAACGCCGTTTAATGCGGAGGCTGTCAAATGGAACTGGGAAGAATTTTCGGCACAGGGAAGAAGCGAAATTACAGTAATCGAGTCGATCGAGTGTCCGGATGAGTATACGGTTGTGGCACATCTGAGTACATGGGATAATACTATCGCAGATAACGCTCTGTATCAGGCCGGTTTTATGTTTTCACCGACCTACGGCAAGGAAAACGGTGTTGACGCGGCCAACAGTCATCCGGTGGGGACAGGACCATTTGTTTTTAAGGAATGGCAGAAGGATGTCAAGTTGGTCTATGAAAAAAATGATAATTACCGGATCAAAGGGCAGCCATACCTGGACGGTATCGAAATCGAATTTATTGGTGATGCGAACACACTGACAACGGCTTATCAGGCTGGCGAGATCGACGCCATGATTATGATCACCAGCGATGTACTTACTATCATGGAAGCTACCGGCGAGACAGCTCTGACAGCGGAAGGTCTGACGGGTGGGGCTGCGATCAGCATGGTTGCTTTCGGATGCACCGATGACAATTCTCCATGTAAGGATCTTCTCGTAAGACAGGCATTCTGCCATGCGGTTGACTGGGAAACCTTATGTACGGCCTCCGGCGGTTTGTATTATACAAATCAATGGGCAGTTCCCGGCTCCTGGTCTTATAATGAAGAAACCATTGGCTATCCTTATGACGTGGAAAAGGCGAAGAAGCTGCTGGCTCAGGCCGGATATCCCGATGGTGTGGAAATCAATTGCTATACGCTGGAGAACAATTCTACACAGGCAACAATGCTTCAGCAGTTTGTCGCTGAGGCCGGAATAACATTAAATATTCAGAGCATCGACCAGGCCAGACAGGATGAAATGTCCGGACTTAATGGCAACTGGGATGGAATTATGCTCTCCGCCGGTCGGGCTGACGTGGAAATTGCATCTATTTATGGCCGTTCCTTCACAGATGAAGGTGTTCGCTATGTCGGCGGCTTCCTTCACCCCGATGATCTGGTAAAGCTTATTACGGATGCGAAAGCAGCAAAAACTCAGGATGAGAGAGCTGCTTACTGCAAACAGATGGCTAAAATGATCATTGATGATTATTGTATGGTTGCGCCTATTGGCATCGCCGCCAGTAATTATTATGAGAGAGATTATATAAAAGATTTGGGTATCAATCAGACGCATCTTGTTTTATGGACGCCGGAGCAATGCTGGTTAGATAAGTAATAACCCTTCAGACGCTGTGAACGGTTACGACAGATAATTACAATGAGGTAAATTTATGGGAAGGTATATTGCAAAACGGTTCGGCCAGGCGGTCCTGGTGCTGTTTTTAGTCTCGCTTTTTACATATTTTCTGTTATATATGATGCCGGGCGACCCGGTGTATGCCATGCTTGGCGGAGATATTACCCAGGAACAGTACGACATTGCATATGCACAGATGCGGCTTGGTGATCCGGTAATTGTACGCTATGTACGCTGGCTGGGGGATTTTGTCACAGGACAGTGGGGAACCTCCTTTAAATATTCCGAATCGGTGCTGGATCTTATTGCGGTACGCCTTCCGGTAACGATGTATTTGGGCGTACTGTCCATTATTATAAGCACGCTGCTTGGCATTTTGTTTGGCGTAGTGTGCGGTACAAAGCGGGGGAAGGCGGCCGATTCCATATTGACGACCTGTGCCAATTTCGGCGCGGTGATGCCGGCGTTTTGGATGGCGGTGCTGGGAATGTATATATTCTCGCTGAAGCTGGGCTGGCTGCCCACCCACGGCTTTACCATGCCCACCGAGGATCTGGGAATGAGCCTGAGGCAGTGTGTGCTGCCGCTGGTCGCCCTGTCCATCGGCGGGATCGGAGGAACGACCCGTCAAATGCGTTCCGGTATGCTGGATGTGATCCGTCAGGATTACATCCGCACCGCCCGGTCCAAGGGGCTTACGGAAGGTCAGGTCATCTGGCAGCATGCTTTTAAAAATGCGGTGCTGCCGGTGGTGACGCTGACTGGCATGGGCTTTCGCAATATTGTGGCCGGCGCTGTCTCTATCGAACAGATTTTCAGTATCGCCGGCATGGGATCGCTTTTGATCAACAGTATTTTAAGTAAGGACGTGGTGGTTGTCCAGGCATGTATTATGATGATCGCCATCGTGGTTGTATTGTCCAATTTACTTGTGGACGTGCTTTACGGTATTTTAGACCCGAGAATCCGGGTAGAGTAGGGGGCGTAAAATGAAGAAGAAAAAAGGAAGTATCCGCAGATTTTTTAAACATCTCTTTAAGCGGAAGCTGGTTATTTTTGCCGCCGTGCTCGTGGTATTTTTTGTGGCTACGGCAATCCTTGCGCCAGTCCTGACGCCCCACGACCCGTATAAGGGAGATTTGACACAGATTCTAAAAAAGCCGTCGGCGCAGCACCTGCTCGGCACGGACGAAGCGGGGCGCGACGTGCTGACCCGTATTTTTTACGGTGCCCGCACATCACTGATCATCGGGGTTGTCTCTGTACTTATTTCAGCAGTCATCGGTATTTTGCTTGGACTTGTATCGGCTTATTACGGCGGTCTTATCAATACGGTGATCTCCCGGTTTATTGATGTCCTTATGTCATTGCCGTCGCTGATGCTGGCTCTGGCGCTGGGGCTTGTGTTCGGTCATGGGCAGGGAAGCCTGATGGTGATTCTTGGGATTTCCACCATTCCCACCTATACCCGGATGATGCGGGGGCAGGTGCTGTCCATAAAAAACTCAGATTATGTTATGGCGGAGCGGGTGGTCGGCGCCAAAAACAGCAGGATATTGCTGTCACATATTCTGCCCAATTGTTTTTCACCGATTCTTGTCCTGCTGACATCCAATATCGGTATGACCATTCTTGCGGAATCCTCCCTGAGCTTTCTGGGCATGGGTATTAATCCGCCTACGGCTTCCTGGGGAGCCATGGTCAGCGCCGGCTGCTCCAAGTTACTGATCAACCCGGTTTACGGCATTGCCCCCGGTGTGTGCGTCTGCCTGCTCGTATATGGTTTTAATGTACTGGGCGACGGACTTCGGGATGTGCTGGACCCACGCCTGCGCGGAAGCTTATAGGAGGCATATATGAAGCATTTTTTAGAAGTTGAAGATCTACACGTATCCTTTATGGGCGATCATGGAAAATCCATTGCCGTTGAGGGGGTATCCTATCACGTGGAGCCCGGTGAGGTCGTCTGCTTTGTGGGGGAGAGCGGCTCCGGTAAATCGGTAACTCAACTGGCAGCGCTGCAGCTTCTGCCGGTGCCTCCGGCTGTGATTGAGAAGGGGCGGGTGCTCCTTGATGGCGAAAATCTGATGGAATATAAGGCAAACAGCCCTCAGATGCGTGCCATCCGCGGCGGCGAGATCGGGATGATCTTCCAGGAACCTATGACGTCCTTAAATCCGGTAAAAACCATAGGTAAACAGTTAATGGAATCGATCGTACTCCACTTAAAGTATTCCAATGAAAAAGCCCGGGCCCGGGCCGTGGAGCTTTTAAAACAGGTAGGCATCCCGGACCCTGAGAGCCGGCTGAAGGACTATCCCCATCAGTTTTCCGGTGGGATGCGCCAGCGGATTATGATCGCCATTGCGCTGGCGGCTGACCCGAAGGTGATCGTAGCTGATGAGCCGACGACGGCTCTGGATGTGACGACACAGGCCCAGATTCTGGACCTGCTCACTTCGTTAGCACGGAAACATAATACGGCGCTCATTCTCATTACCCATAATCTGGGAATTGTGGCCCGGTACGCTCAGCGGATCTATGTGATGTATGCAGGAAATATTGTGGAGAAGGGCGATTCGCCTGATATTTTCGCACAGCCTTCTCATCCTTATACACGAGGGCTTTTAAAGGCCGTACCGCGTCTGGATGATCACAATCGCCGGCTTGTGCCCATCGACGGACTGCCGCCAAGCCCGGGGAGCCGACGTGTGGGCTGCCAGTTCAACGACCGCTGTCCTTATGCCAGTGAAGCCTGCCAGAAGACGCAGGCGCTCAAAGCAGTGGGGGAGCAGCATTACTCCGCTTGCTGGCGGTCTCTTGGAGATATTTTACAGCTTGAGAAAAAGACGGCGGAGGATGGGGCCGGGATTAATGAACAGTTGGGGGATGTGATTCTTAATGTGGAGCATTTAAAGGTTTCCTATCCCATCCATAAAGGCATACTGAACCGGAAGGCCGGCGAGCTTACGATTATTGATGATATATCCATGTTTTTACGGCGTGGCGAAACGCTGGGGCTTGTGGGGGAATCCGGTTGCGGCAAATCCACGACGGCGAAAGCGATTTTAAAGCTTATTGAGGGTACAAAGGGCCGGGTGGAATTTAACGGAAAGGATATTTTACCGTTGAAGGAAAAGGATTTCCGGCCCCAGAGAAAGAATATCCAGATGATCTTTCAGGACCCGTACAGCTCCCTGGACCCGAGGACACCGGTGGAAAAGCTGGTGGGTGAGCCGCTGCGCATCCACGGCCTTGTATCGGGAACCGAGGCGTATAACCGACGTGTGGATGAGCTTTTTGAGCTGGTCGGGCTTGATCCTTCCTTAAAGGACCGGGTCGCCCATGAGTTTTCCGGAGGGCAGCGGCAGCGCGTGGGCATCGCCCGTGCACTGGCGGCGGACCCGGATATCATCATCTGTGACGAGCCGATTTCGGCGCTGGACGTTTCCATTCAGGCACAGATCATCAATCTGCTGGAGGACCTGCAAAAGAAGCTGTCGCTGACCTATTTATTCATTGCCCATGATCTGTCGGTGGTCAAGCATATCAGCCACCGGGTGGCGGTGATGTATCTGGGAAATATCGTGGAGCTTTCCGACAGCCATGAGCTTTATGCCAATGCCAGACATCCGTACACAAGGGCGCTTTTAGGAGCCGTACCCATACCTGATCCGCAGGTGGAGCTGACACGTGAGCGGAAAATGCTGCCGGGTGAGGTACCGAGTGTGGTCAACCGACCGAAAGGCTGCTGCTTTTGTGACCGCTGTGAGCGGGCAACGAACAAATGCTCTTTTGAAAAACCACCTCTGGAATGGGATGAAAACGGACATGCGGTTGCGTGTTTTAACTGGCAGTCGTAAATACGCTAAACTTATAAGTTAGGGGAGATGAAGATGGAAAAAGAAATGGTTATGATTGCTCTGGGAGATATCATCCTGGGGGATAATTCACCATTTTATATGAGCGGCGTCAGGGATGCGCTCATGGCGGCGGATGTGCGCATCGGTCAACTGGAGGTGCCTTATACATTGCGTTCGCCGGTGATGGACGGACTGTACAGGGAACCGGAGCGTCTGGCGGCGTTAAATGACTGTATGGATGTGGTTACCCTGTCCGGGAACCATATTTTTGATGCGGGAAGTGTAGGCATAGAGGATACGCTTGGGTGGCTGGATGCCCATGGGATCATGCATACCGGCGCGGGGATGTGTCTGGAGGAGGCAAAAAAACCGGCGGTGATCCAAAAGGATGGCTGTACGATCGGCATACTGAACTATAACTGTACAGGACCTCAGGCCACCTGGGCCGGGGAGAAAAAGGCCGGCGGTGCTTTTGTAAAGATCATTACAAAATATTCATTAGGCGATGTGGCCAATCCCGGAGGGCCGCCGGAGAATATCGACACGTTTCCTGAGCTTCGGTCGCTCCAAGACATGCAGGCCGATATCAAAGCGTTAAAGGCGGCCTGCGATATTGTGATCGTTTATTTTCATAAGGGGCTTGTACATAAGCCGGTAAAGCTGGCGGATTATGAAATCATCGTTTCCCATATGGCTGTGGATGCCGGAGCCGATGTGATTTTGGGCTCCCATTCCCATATCCTTCACGGGATCGAGATTTATAAAGGAAAAACCATTTATCACGGTCTGGGCAATGGCGTCACATGGGTGCCGTCCCTGCGGCCGGATTATTTTAACGATAAAAAGGCAAATAAAAATGAGGTGTTTGACCCGAAGGCATGGGCCCAGCAGCGCATCGAACGTTTCGGCTTTGTTCCGGACCCGGAATATCCAACCTATCCGTTTCATCCGGAAGCCATTTATACCATTTTAGCACAGTGTGTGATCCGGGATAAAAGGATCGTGGACACCCGGTGCATTCCGGCCATTGTGGGCAGGGATGGCGTCACCCGGGTAGTCACGCGGGAAAATGGCGGGGAAAAGGTGTTTGACTATGTAACGGATATTACGCGCAGGGCCGGATTGAACGCAGAATTTTACTGGGATAAAGACGTTATCGATATACGGTAATACAAATTGATATGAAAAGGGGCTTGAAAATATTATGGCATATGCACAGGTCAATGGAGTTTCGTTATATTATGATGAATTTGGAAGCGGGGATAATATTGTCATCACGGCCTCCGGAGGAGATTTTAAGCATCCGGATATGAACGAATGGCCGTATTATCTCGCCAATTACGGCTACCATCTGTATACCGTGACCCTGCGGGGACATTGGAGATCCACCCATGTGACAGAGGATTATGGGATGGAATGGTACAATATATGGGCCGATGATATTTATGCATTTGGCAAATATATCGGTGCTGATCAATATGTTTATATGGGGCTATCCCATGGCAGCGGCGTGGGCTGGCATCTGGCGGACCGTCATCCGGAGGTGCTTAAATGCTTCGTGGCCATTGTCTGCGGACCGCATTACTTAAACGGAGATTTAAACGAAAATCAGACATCTTTTGCAAGAGAACAGACGATCCAGGCGGCCGATGATCCGGCGCTTAAACTGGAGATTATAAAATCCCAGGAGCCGGACTGGAGTAAAATCCCGGCAGAGCATCTGGAAGCCGAGAAGAAGCGTTATGAACTGAGAGTTCAGGAGTGGATGGAAATGTCGCCGGAGGAAATGCGCATCCGGCCGCGGATCGCCTTTGCCTGGATCCATACCGAGGAGGAGCTGGTGGAAAAGCTGAAAAACATCCGGGTGCCCATGCTGATGATCGGGGCTACAAAGGATGCCATCGTATCCGTCAATGCCATGATCCGTTCCGCCTGTGCAGTTCCTCATGCGAAAACGATCTTCTACCAGGGCGCCAGCCATGGTGTCGCATGGGAGGAAGGGTATAAGGAGGATGTCCGCGATGAGATTCTGCTTTTCCTGAAGCAGAAAATAAAATCATAGCAGTGCAGACGGCCTGCTATTGAACAAGGAGTTGGGTTTTATGGGGATCAGAAAATGTGCTTTGGAATGCGAAGCATTTACGGCGCTGAAATGGGTTTATGACCACCGAAGCGCTGCGGTGGAAAATATAAAACGGTCCGGTAAAAAGGTGATTGGGGCATTGGGAGACGATGTGCCCGAGGAGCTGCTCATTGCCGGCGGGATGCAGCCGGTGCGGCTGTACGCCGGCAGCAGCCCGCCATTTCCCGGGGCGGATAAATATCTGGAATATGCGTTCGATCCTGTGATGCGTGCAAAGTTTCAGTGGCTGGTGGATGGCACGTGGGATAAATGGCTGGACGGTCTGGCTATTTCCAACAGCACCGATGTCATTATACGTATCTATTTGTATTTGCGGGAACTTAAACGGGTGGAGCCTGAGCGTCCGATTCCGGATATTTATTTTATCGACTGGCTTTTTACAAGAAACCGGATGTATCAGGAACGAAATGAAATTATTATGAAGGACTTTTGGGAAAAGGTGGTGCAGTGGGCCGGGCGGCCGATCACTCACGAGGATGTGGACAATGCCGCCAGATTGTGCAATGAAAATAAAGCTGAGCTGAGAAAACTTAGTGAACTCCGCCATGGAAGCGAGGTGCGCATCAACGGCAGTGAAATGCTGGTGGCTATTGGCAGCGGTTTTTTTATGGATAAGGAAGAACATACGGCGCTGATACGCCAGGTTTACGCGGCGGCGCAGCACTGGCCCAAACTATCTGGGCCAAGGATCTACTACACCGGCAGCGCCCAGGAATCGCTGGAGGTGTATGAAAAGATAGAAGCCGGCGGCGGGGTGATTGTGGGCGAGGACCACGGTTGGGGCGAACGTTCCTTTGACCGGGATTACCCCAGAGCTTACCCACCGGTCCGGGCGCTGGTGGATACATACATGCTCCGTGAATTTTCATCCAAAAAGGCATTTGTCAGTCAGAGAGTCGCTGCACTTAACCGCCAGGTGCAGCGTAGCCGGGCGCAAATGGTCATATTTTATCATCATATTTATGAGGAAGCCGCCAGTTGGGATTATCCGGAACAGAAAAAAAGTCTGGAAGCGCAGGGGATACCTTCGGCCTGCTTTGTAAAAATGCTCTGGCCGGCCAATGAAAATAAGTCTTTGGATGAGTTGCTTCGGGCTGCCATTAAAGGAGCGTGATACTAATGGAAAATCAAAAGAAAGCATCCAAATCTACTGTTGTAAAAAAGCTAAAGGCCACGGCCTTGGCCAGTGTCTATCAGAAGCAATGGTTTTTTGATCTGAAGGAACGGGTCATTGCCGGGGAGGATTTTGCCTACCTCAATGCGGATGTGCCTATGGAAATACTGCGCGCCATGGATATTCCCTTTGTGGTGAATCAGTGGTGGGCGGCGATCTGCGGGGCAAAACGTATGACATCGAAATATTTCGGCCTGTTAAAGGATGCCGGATACCGGGATGACCTGTGTAGCTATTGTGCCACTGCCTTTGCAGAAAGTCTGGACCCGGATGATCACCGCCTGGACGCTGCCGGAAATCCCATGGGGCCATGGGGCGGCCTGCCCAAGCCATCCATTGCCATCACCCGCCTGACCTGCGACTGCCAGGGAAAGATTTTCGAACTGTTTTCCAGGCAGCACGGAGCGGCTTTTTATCCGATGGAAAATACGGTTCCCCGAAAGGCGCCGTTAAAATGGTACGAGCTGGCTGCTGACCGTTGGGAGGAATTATATGATCCGGATCGTCTGGATTGCGCCGTGGAGGAGCTTCACGAGCTGATCCGCTTTCTGGAAATAAAGACCGGGCGGATGTTTGACACGAATAAGCTTATTGAGGTCATGCACCTGATCAATGTGCAGGAAGGGTGGTATAAAAAGACGCGGGATCTCATTGCCGAAAGCCGGCCTGTTCCGGTAACTGTGGTGGACACTATCAATGCGGTGATGCAGGCGCAGTGGCAGCGGGGAACGCCCTGGGCGGCAGAGCACGCTCAGGGGCTTTATGAGGAGATTAAAGCGCTGGCCGATGCTAAAACTGCGGCAGTGCCCAATGAGAAATACCGGCTTATGTGGATCGGCCGGGGAATCTGGCATGATTTTGGATTTTATCAGCGGTTTGAGGAAAAATACGGCGCAGTGTTTATGTGGAGTATGTATCTGGCCATGGGTGCGGATGCATATATCAGAAATCATGTGGAGGAGGACCCTATAAGGGCTCTGGCCGCCCGATATATCGGCATGGAGGACTTTTTACATATGCCGCCATGGAACAGTCAGTGGTATTTACAGCAGGCGCGGCAGAACCATATTGACGGCGTGGTCTATATGGTGCCGGAAAATTGTATGCAATCGGTGGAGGGCAGCTATTTTATTAAGAAAACGCTAGAGGACGCAGGTATTCCTGTGCTGCTGTTTAAGGCAGATCCAGTGGACCCGCGGAAGTGGAACGCAGGTACGATGACTGCGCTGGTTGAGGATTTTATTGAGACTCGGTTAAAATAAGCTTTGATCAACTCAAAGGAGCTGAATGGCTGTTTTAAAATTGACAGATAAGGGAAGTTGGTGTTTTAAAATTGACAGATAAGGGAAGTTGGTGTTTTGGTTGGAAAATATAAATGAAAATATGTTGGGGCGTAAGCCGGGTAGCGGGCCATTAAGTGGTTATAGGATTTTGGATATGACTCAGTTTGAGTCCGGTACTGTATGTACGGAAACGCTGGCGTGGCTGGGGGCCGAGGTTCTAAAGGTGGAACGTCCGGAAAAGGGCGAGCTGGGGCGGTATTCCGTGGCCGAGCCCGGGGTGGATACGTATGGCTTTCTTATATTGAATATGAATAAGAAATCCATTACATGTAATGCAAAGACGCCGGAGGGGCTGGATATTTTAAAGCGTCTAATGACCAAATGCGATGTTGTGGTAGAGAATATGGGGCCTGGAAGTATGGGCCGGCTGGGGCTGTCTTACGAAAACTGCAAAGCATTGAATCCGCGGATCATTTACGCCAGTCTAAAAGGATTTGCCAAAGACAGCCCTTATGCCAATTATCCGGCCTTTGACCCCATTGCCACCCATACCGGCGGGCTGGTGGCGGCTACGGGGCTGCCGGATCAGCCGATCAAGGCGGGGATTTCAGTGGCGGATTCCGGAACCGGGATTATGATGGCTATGAGTATCATTGCGGCCCTGCTGCAGCGGGAGCGGGAAGGTATCGGTCAACGCATTGATCTGGCAATGCAGGATTTTATCATCGGACTGGGCCGGGCCAGTTGGGAACCTTATTATAATACTGGAAAGCCGCCCAGGCGTGTGGGCAATGGGATGCCGCTGGAGGATGTGGCCCCATCGGATACATACCCATGCAAGCCATTTGGCAATAATGACTATGTGCATATTTATTGCAGCCGATCGCCAGGCAGCAGTCATTGGAAAAACTTATGCAAGGCGATCGGGCGGGAGGACCTGCTGGAGGATGTGGATATGGCAACGCCGCAAAGCCGGTTCGTGCATAAGGATAAATGTGATGCTGCGATCCGGGAATGGTGCCAAAGACACACAAAGTTTGAGGCTATGGATATTTTATGCAGGGCGGATGTGCCGGCGGGCGCGCTGCTGGATGTGGATGATATCACGAAGGATGACAGCTACGTGGACCGGGGGATGATGATCGAGACGACGCATCCGCAGCGCGGGAAGATCCGGGTGCCCGGCTTTGCACCCAAGCTTAGCGCCAATACAGTGGAGTTTAAACCTTCGCCGGGGCTTGGGGAGCATAATGACGAAGTTTATGGAGGGCTTTTGGAGCTGGAGGATGATGTGCTGATGCAGTTGAAGGAGAAGAAAGTTATTTGAGGATTTTAAGATTTGGATTGTGGCAGAGGACCCGCAAAGGAGTAGTCGTACTGGAACTTTGCGGGTATTTTCTGACTTTGTTCCGAACAACATTGATTTTATTCGGAATTGGAGGTATACTGATTTAAAGAACTTGGGAGGTGCAACTATGAGTGATACTATGACTGTTAAGGAAGCGGCAATGCTGTGGGGAATCACAGAACGTAGAGTAACCGTGCTATGCAAAGAAGGGCGGATAGAGGGGGCTATTAAAAATGGACGCAAGTGGTTGATTCCTGTAAATGCCGAAAAACCTGCAGACAGTCGGATTAAGACTGGTGTATATAGAAAAAATAAAATACTCCCAGACCTGCCGTTGCCGGTTGGAATTTCGGATTACCGTTTAGCCTCGTCGGAATACTATTATGTTGATAAAACCATGATGATCAAGGATTTTTTAGATGAACGGCCCATGGTTTCCCTGTTTACCCGTCCACGACGTTTTGGCAAAACGTTGAATATGGATATGATCCGTACCTTCTTTGAAAAGACAGACGAAGATACTTCAGTTTATTTCACGGACAAAAAGATTTGGGCGTGCGGTAAAAAGTATCGTGATTATCAGGGAAAATATCCGGTGATTTTTATCACCTTTAAGGATGTTAAACGGGAAACCTGGGAGGAAACCTATGATCAGATATCCAAGATTCTGAGACAGGAGTTTGAACGCCACAGCGAACTTTTGGAAAGCGAACAGTGTAGCAAATATGAGAAAACATATTTTAAAGCTATCCTGGAGGAAAAAGCGGGAAGCACGGACATGATGATGGCCCTGCAAAGACTCTCTCAAATGTTGGATGAGCATTATGGTATACCACCGATCATTATCATTGATGAATATGATACGCCCATCCAGCAGGGGCATATGAGGGGTTTTTACGATGACGTGATCCTTTTTATGCGCAACCTGTTTTCTGGTGGTTTGAAGGATAACCGTCATCTTTCCTATGGTTTTTTAACGGGTATTCTTCGTGTCGCAAAAGAAAGTAATTTCAGTGGTTTAAATAATCTCGCGGTCAATTCGATTTTGGATTGCCGCTATAGTGAATATTTTGGTTTTACTCCCGCAGAGGTGCTGGCGATTGCCCGCTATTATCATGCTGAAGAGAAGTATGAGGAAATCTGCACATGGTACGACGGGTATCAGTTTGGCAATTCGGAAATATTCAATCCGTGGTCTGTCATCAATTATTTTAGAAACCATTGTCAGCCCAAGGCCTTTTGGCAGTCAACCGGAAGCAACGAGATTATCGGCGAAGTTCTGGCAAATGCAGGAGAAGATATTTATAAACGCCTCAATGTTTTATTGCAGGGAGAGTCTTTCTTGACGTATATTGATACTGGCGTTATTTATCCGCAGATCCGAAACAACCCTTCATCTGTGTACAGCTTTCTTCTGGTTGCCGGATATCTGAAAGTCGTAAAGGTAGAGCCCGCTTTCAGCGGCGATTATATGTGTGAGGTGGCATTGCCCAATCAGGAGATCGCGTATGTATATAACAAAGAGATCCTGCAAAAATTAACCGATATCGATATCATTCCCCAAGCCACTGCGATATCGATTCAGGAAGCGTTGTTTTCCAACGATGTAGCGCGCCTGCAAAAGGAGATGCACAGACTCCTTCTTCAATCGGTAAGCTGCTATGATACTGCCGGGGAAAACTTTTATCATGGGTTTGTCCTGGGCCTCTGCGCCATGATGGATAACCGCTATTATATCAGCTCGAACAGAGAGTCAGGCGAAGGCCGATACGATATTCAATTAATGCCAAAGTCGGAGAATATGCCTGGTATTTTGATTGAGTTGAAGGCGGTTAAAAATATTTCCGGTGACAAATTAAAGCAGCTTTCAGAAACGGCTTTGGCGCAGATTGAGGATTGTAAGTACGATACCGATATGTCCGCCAGGGGTATTCAGACGATTTTCAAGTATGGAGTTGTCTTTAGTAGGAAACAGGTTGAGGTGGCGGTAAAATCTCCTGTTTTTCATGGTGCGAATCTTATATGAACATAAAATATGTGGTGTATTCGCACTAGAAATAATATACAAAGGGCAAAAACATTTTAAACTTTAATTGTTTATAGGGTTGTATTTTTCTATTGTTATGTGTAAAATGTACGAAAGAGGAATTAAAATATTGATTGGAAATTGTTGATTTTTGCGGCCGTTCCTTTGCGGGAGCGTGGATTGAAACCTTGTCAAACGTCCAGTCTTTAACCCCTTCTGGCGCCGTTCCTTTGCGGGAGCGTGGATTGAAACCCGGTTCCGGATGCGATCATATAGATGATCTTCTGCCGTTCCTTTGCGGGAGCGTGGATTGAAACTTGAAAACGATTCACTTGTGAATAGAGCGACAATAGCCGTTCCTTTGCGGGAGCGTGGATTGAAACGCTTAATGATTTTATCGAGCAGTTGGCGCTGGACGCCGTTCCTTTGCGGGAGCGTGGATTGAAACTTGTCGATGAAGAAAAAGACATTGGTGTATGTGTGCCGTTCCTTTGCGGGAGCGTGGATTGAAAATCGCTATCCGGGTCATAGCCGTAACGGGCTTTCCGCCGTTCCTTTGCGGGAGCGCGGATTGAAATTATATTAAAAAAGGCAGGGTACCCCTATGAACATACAAATATTTGGAACTACAAAATGCAATGATACAAAGAAAGCCATGCGTTATTATAAAGAGCGAAATATAAAATACCAGTTTATTGATATCAGAGAAAAGGGCTTGAGTAAAGGCGAATACAACAGTGTCAAACAGGCAGTCGGCGGCCTGGAGCATATGCTGGATTCAAATTGCAAGGACAAAGATGCATTGGCATTGATTAAATACATTGTAGATGAGGATAAGGATGAAAAAGTTCTGGAAAATCCGAAGGTGTTAAAAACACCAATCGTAAGAAATGGAAAGCTGGCGACAGTGGGCTATCAGCCGGAAGTATGGAAGGAATGGAAATGAGTCTTTATGCGATTGGCGACTTCCATCTGTCTTTTTCGGTAAATAAGCCGATGGATCGTTTTGGACGTGTATGGAAGAATCACGAAAAGAAAATCGAAAAAAACTGGCATAAGAAGGTGACTGAAAACGATACGGTCGTTATTACCGGGGATCATTCCTGGGGGCGAAATATGGATGAATGCATGGCAGATCTGGAGTTTATCATGGCATTACCTGGAAGAAAAATACTGCTTCGAGGAAATCACGATATGTTCTGGGATGCGAAACGGACGAATCGATTAAATGAACAATTTGCCGGCCGTCTGGAATTTCTACAAAATAATTTCTATGCATATGAGGATTACGCTTTAGTCGGAACGAAAGGTTATTGTTATGAAGGACTGGATACCTTTGAGCATTTTAAAAAGATCCGGAAACGAGAGCTGGAGCGGCTGCAGGTGTCTTTTCAGGCGGCAAAGGACGCTGGCTTTCGTAAGTATATTATGTTTTTGCATTACCCACCAACCAGCATCGGAGAAAATGAAAGCCCATTTACCTTGATGGCTGAGGAATACGGCGCTTCCAAAGTGATTTATTCCCATTGTCATGGTGAAAATCGTTTTGACGACAGCTTTAAAGGTTTTATCAATGGAATAGAATATAAATTGGTATCCGGCGATTATCTGAATTTTAAGCCGGAGCTGATTTTATAAAAGGGAACAGTTTATCAATTGAACTGTTATGAAAAAAGTATTTCACGTGATTACAGTGGATATCATATAGAAGGTAATAAAAATGAAAAATCACGAATGGATCGACGGGCAGCTATTGCAGATTAATAAAAAGTACGCTCAGCTAAAGCTCAACCAAAAAGCCCGAATTGCCGAGTGGATGTATGACGAGACAAGAAAGTACTATGAAAGAACAGGTAAATATCCGATACAGCACCATGATGAGGAAGTTATAGACGCGGTTTATGAACGTATTGTAGAAGCAAGTATCTGGGTTCCATACGGAGAAGTGGCCAGGCATTATCACGGCAAGCGAACTCAGATCACAAGGCGTATCCGGCGTGAGGAAGCGACTAAAAAGCATCCGGCAGACACGGTTATTTTTATGAATATGTGTATGGTTTGCGATGAAGATAAGGTGCTCGCTCTTGACAAAACAGGAAGTAATTATAGTGGAACGACGTTTCCGGGAGGCCATGTGGAACCTGGTGAAACCTTTGCGGCTTCTGTAATTCGTGAGGTGCGGGAAGAAACAGGTCTTACGATAAAGGCTCCGGTACTGAGAGGCATTTATCACTGGTACCGCGACGGCATACATAATGTTGGACTTTTATATCGTACAAGCACTTTTGAAGGCGTGCTGAAAAGCTCGGAAGAAGGGGAGGTTTATTGGATTTCACGTGCAGAGTATGAGAAAAAAGAGTTGGCAGCAGGAATGAATCAAGTTCTCCAGATTATGGATAATGATGCTTTTACAGAATGTTTTATGGATGTGAAGGAAAATGGAAACGCTGAGGAATATTTATTCTAAAATTTAAAAGTTTATGGGAGCTTGGCGGAACAACAACCGGAGGTGATTTATAAATGATTAAACCCATTATGAAGGATGTTTTTTTCCTCAATCAAAAATCAGAGCCTGCAACGAAGGCGGATCAGCAGGTCGTGCAGGATTTATTGGATACGCTAAAGGCCAATGAAGCGGGATGCGTGGGTATGGCAGCAAATATGATTGGTGTTAAAAAGCAGATCATCGCGGTAAATATGGGCTTTGCCAATATACCAATGATCAATCCGGTCATTATAAAAAAATCTGCTCCTTATGAAGCTGAAGAAGGCTGTCTATCGCTGACCGGCGTGCGCAAGACGGTCAGATACAGAGAAATCGAGGTGGAATTTCTGGATGCAAACTGGAAAAAGCAAAAACAGAAGTACTCGGGATGGATTGCGCAGATCATCCAGCATGAAATCGATCATTGTCATGGAATTGTGATCTGAGGGAAATTGCAACGGAGTTTCTACTGCTGTTTACAAAAGGCTGTCGTTATTTTCCATTTCATAAAAAGCACTCCAAAGCAGCCGGCTGCCCTTTTCTGCGATTTCCTTGGGAGTCAGTTGTGGTTTATGTATAAACCAATATTCATAAAGTCCGATGATAGCTGCGGCCATCGTATAGGCGACCAGCTCAAAATCCTCGTTTAATATACGGTCTGCCTTCAGTCTGCGTATGATCGTCTGTTTGATCAGGGCGCTCCACCGATGGATGAACAGCGGTTCGCCGGGCGTGGCTATTAGAGGTCGGATAAAATCCCGTTTTTCACTGATATAAGCGGCAGTCTCTGTCCACAGAGGGATTCCGGTGTCCGTATTTTTAAGCGGAATCTCGTGCATATTCTGATTTAATTGTTCAAGCTCTTCTATAATTTCTGTTTCTATAGTTTCCAGGACATCGAATTTATCATCAAAATGCTGGTAAAATGCCGAACGTGAAATACCGCAGGATTGACAGATTTCACTGACGGTAATCTTATCCAGGCCCTTCTTTTCATATAAATGGATAAATTCTTTTTTAATAAGGTTTTTCGTTAATGCAACATGGGATTCAATGAGTTTACTTGACATGGTTTCACCTATTTTCCTCGAATAGTAACGCTATAATCATTATAAAGATAAATTGATTTTGAGTCAAGAAGCATATTTGCCAACAGACTATTCGACGTAACAAATATAGTGGCCCATAGCGCTAGAAATCGTATAACGATGCACCTGAAAATGTCCTGTGACACTACAAAATGATTGATTTTGTAGTGTCATAAAACAATTGGCAAGACGCTGTTCTTCAGAGATTTATGCCGGGATGATATACTTTTACCAACATAGTCATTCAAGTTTAAGAAGGAGGTATTTATGATGACATTTGATAAGTATGTAGCAACCGGCGGACAGACAAGCAGACCCTTTGGACAGTTCCACGTTCCGTATCCAAAATGGTCACATCTTCAAAAACCAAGTGAGCTTGGGATCGTACTCCCGGAAATCGATCTGAATCCGGAATATAAGGCAAAGGGCTGGCATTTCCAATATGAAGGACAGCATTTTCTGCCGGGTGTAAAGGCAGAAGAAATTGACTGGTTCTGGAGTAATATGGAAAAGGGCTACTATCTTTGGGCGCCGGGTTCCCATAAGCGGTTCCAGTGGATCAAGGAGCCGTGGGAGGTTGGATTTACAAATTCAGCGCATACTGCCGTGGAAAATATGCATGAGGATCAGATCCTTGACGCCAGTGTTGCTGCCGGTGACGGGTATGGAATGCTCAAATACAACCGTTATGATATGAACTGGTATCCATTTGACCAGATTATGGATCATGTGATCATCGAAGGTACACAGGATGAAAATGGTCATACATGGATGTTAAATATTCACATGTGGCAGGATGTGGAGGGCGGATGTCTGCACCGTACCGCCGGATGTACCGAAACGATGGAGCAGGGCGCCAAGATTTTACCGCCGGACGAGTTCCCGTGCCCTAAGGGTAAGATTAATATTATTGAGCATTGCGAGTATGAGATTTACTGGTGGCCTAAATTCCTGCCGGATTTATATAAGGTATGGAAAAATCATCCGGACCCGACCCAGAATGTTGTATTTGACCTTTCGGTAAAACCGGTTGGCGATTTTAAATGGGCTTATGTAAAGGATAATACACTTCCTGTTTTGGAACGGCCGGAATATAAATAATGAGAAAGTTGGTAGCTCATTTGTACGGCCGCTGGTCATTGCGTTTGGGCCAGCTTGATATATTTCCATTAATAATCGCAGAAAACATCCGCTCCATAGCTCCGGGATGCTCCAGATTCAACTGCTTTGCCAGATTCTTCGCATATTCCCGTTTTGTGTAGCCATTGGCCGGGCAGGGGCTTTTGCAGACCGGCAGGTTATATTTGTGCTGGAAACCGATCACATCGGCTTCGTTGACGTAGATCAGCGGCCGTATCAATGTGATATCCATACGGTCCAGGTAGGTTTTGGGTGAAAATGAAAAGAAGCGGCCCTCAAATATGAGAGACAGCAGCATCGTTTCCACCAGATCGTCTTTATGGTGGCCGTAGGCCAGCTTATTACAGCCCAGAGCCTTTGCCTGGTCGTTGAAGGCGCCTTTACGCATCTTGGCGCATAATGCACATGGATTTTTTTCTTTACGCTCATCAAAAATAATGCGGCCAATGTCTGTCTTAACTACAGTGTAGCGCACCCCCAGCTCGTCACAGAGCTTTTGGATCGGTGACAGGTCAAAGCCATCAAAGCCCAAATCCACGGTGATCGCTTCGATTTCAAATGGATTTGGGTAGAAACGCTTTAAGCCATGGAGCGCATAGAGCAGTGTCAGGCTGTCCTTGCCTCCGGATATACCGATGGCGATTTTATCCCCCGGCTGGATCATATCATAGTCATCAACAGCCCGGCGGGCGTAGCTGAGTAATTGCTGTAATTTCATTTTTCTTCATACCTCGTCTTTCTATATGTAAAACGCTCATTATGTAGGACTCATTTGAGATGAGATTTCGTGAACAATTGCCCACCGGGTTTACATAATACTATTATGTAAACCCACAAGCAAAATACTGTCTTTGCCTATTATAATGATTCCAGCTTACAATTTCAAGTAAAATTCATTTCTTAATTAACTATTGACCCCACAGCCCTAATATGTAAAAATGTAAATCAAAAGGAATGTTATCTGATTGAGGATATCCCGAATATATATAATGACACTATTCCAGGAAAAGAGTGAAAATATGACGTTAATCGCCCAAAATATGCGGACCATTGCCATTGTAGAAGACGATGTTACCGTCCGCAGTGAATTAAATATATTTCTCAAGGAAAATGGTTACCGGGTCATTGCCCCGGACAGATTTGACGCTCTGGAACAGTACTTTGATCAGGAGAGCGCAGATTTAATTTTGCTGGATGTCCAGCTTGGCGGGTACGATGGCTTTGAAATCTGCCGGAAGCTGCGCAGGCATTGCAGCACACCGATTATTTTTGTTACAGGCAAGAATACCGAAGCCGATGAATTAAAAGGCCTGATGCTGGGTGGCGACGACTATATTACTAAGCCTTATCGTCTGCCCGTTCTGCTGATGCGGATCAAAAAGGCGCTGGAGCACAGTGAGGGTTCCCGGGATAACGGCCGTCTGTGCGTGGACGGGGTCACTTTGGATATTGTGTTTGGCCAATTAAGCTGCAATGGACAGGTTTGGGAGCTTTCTAAAAAGGAGCAGCAGATCTTATATTATCTGTTTATGAATCACGGCCGCATTGTCAGCCGGGATGAACTTATTGAATACTTGTGGGAGAACAAATTATTTGTGGATGAAAATATACTCAACGTCAATTTTTCAAGAATCCGCAAGCGGCTGGAGGGCACGTCCATCGCCGGTTTTATACAGACGATCCCCAAAATGGGGTACCGCGTCGGAAAGGACTGAAAATATGCATATAAGCCCCGGAAAATTTCTTGAAGAGCACGCACCCATATTACTTTTGCAGGCCTTTTTAATGTTGCTGCTGGACGGCTTTCTTCTGGCTGTGGGAACTGTGTGGGAAGCGGTTATGTACATCGATATATTCTGGCTCATTACGGTTATTATCATCTATATGCTGAAGTTTCATGCTCTCAGGCGGCGTTGTGGCAGCTTGTGGGATATTTATGATGCGCTTGATGAAAAATATCTCTTTACAGAGGTCGCAGGAAAACCTAAGACACAGTTGGAGGAAATGTATTTTGAATTAAACCGCGGCGCCGGAAAGGCTATGCTGGATGCCCTGGAGGTGGCCCGGGCACAGAACCTTGCGTATAAAGAGTATATTGAAAGCTGGATCCATGAGGTGAAAACGCCCATAACAGCGGCGGGCCTCATATGCAAAAACAACCCCGGGGAGGCGCCGGCCGCCATTTTAACCGAGCTTTCAAAAATCGATCTGCTTGTGGAGCAGGCACTTTATTATGCCCGCAGCGGCTCTGTGGAAAAAGACTATTTTATCACTTATTTCCCCATTGGCGAGGCGGTCATTCCGGCCATGCAAAATTATCGCGGGTTGATTTTGGCCAGTAAGATCACACTGGATATTCACGGGCTGGAGGATCAGGTTTATTCCGATAAAAAATGGGTGACTTTTATATTACAGCAGCTCATATCCAATGCCATAAAGTATGCGCCGCCACAACAGGGCTGTATCCGGATCTACACCCAAAAGGAGTCTGGCGGCACCTGGCTTTTTGTGGAGGATAACGGCTGCGGCATAAGTGCCGCCGATCTGCCGCGGATTTATGAAAAGGGCTTTACCGGAAGCTGCCGGAGTCCGAAAAAATCCACCGGAATGGGTCTTTACCTGGCGCAGAAGCTTTGCCAGAAGCTGGAACTTACCCTCAATGTAAAGTCACAGCCAGGCGGCGGCACTACCGCGTCCATCGGATTTCCCGCAGGCACTGTCCACCAGAACTTCTAACAACTCTGTAAGTGTTCTTTTCATAACTGAACTGATATAATTTCAAAGAGGCCGAACTGTTACATCATATGACAATAGGTGAGGTAGTTTTTAAAACGCACATATTATGAAAGGAGCACTATTTTATGAATCCACTGTTAAGTATTGAAAATATTGACAAATACTATGGAACGAAAAATAATATAACAAAAGCGTTAAGCCATGTTTCTTTTGTTGTGGAGGAGGGTGACTTTCTCGGCATTATGGGGGCCAGTGGCAGCGGAAAGACCACCCTTTTAAATGCCATTGCCACCATAAATCCGGTCAGTGCCGGCCATATATATCTGGGAGATAAGGACATTACCGATCTGAAAAAGGATGAGCTGGCAGACTTTCGCATGAATAATCTGGGATTTGTATTTCAGGAATTGAATCTTTTGGATAATTTTACGCTGGAGGAAAATATCGGGCTGGCGCTGGCATTGCGGGGCGTGGCGCCAAAGGAAATTAATATGCTGGTACAGAAGGCGGCGGGGATGCTTGGCATCGGGGATCTGCTTAAAAAGTTCCCGGCAGAGGTTTCCGGCGGTCAGCGGCAGCGCTGTGCCTGTGCCAGAGCCATTATCAACCACCCCAAGCTGATTCTGGCCGATGAGCCCACCGGGGCGCTGGATTCCCGTTCTGCACAAATGCTGCTGGAATGCTTTACCGATTTAAACCAGACCTTAAAGGCCACCATCCTCATGGTCACCCATGACGTTTTTACCGCCAGCTATTGTTCCAGAATATTATTTTTGCGCGATGGGAAAATATTTAATGAGATAAGAAAAGGGGATAAGACACGACGGATGTTCTTTCAGGAAATACTGGATGTGGTCACGTTGATGGGAGGCGATGTTTCCAATGCGAAGTAGTATTATTATGCGCAATGCGAAAAACTCCGCCAGAGATTATGTGATCTATTTTATTACGATTGCTTTTTCCCTTTCGTTGGTGTACGCATTCAACCTGATCATTTTCTCAAAAGAGATTATTGAGCTGAGCAGCGGAATGAACGCCCTGTCATTTATCGTCGTCTGCCTGTCTGTTATTGTCGTGCTGGTCATCGGTTGGCTGATCCACTATATGGCCAGGTTTATGCTGGAAAAACGCAGCCGGGAATTTGGTACCTACATGCTTTTGGGCGTTCCTGGAAAGACGATCACGACCATTTTCATCCGTGAAAACCTCATTATGGGAGCGGTGGCTTTTGCAGGGGCTATTCTTCTTGGAACGGCGCTGTATCAGATCCTGTTTCTCATAATAATGAATTTGTTTCATGCATCTTATGGCATAGGCGTTTATTTTTCCGTGCAGGCGGTGCTGATGACCCTGCTTTATACATTATTGATGTATGGCATTGCCATGATCAAAATGTACCGGTATATCAGAAACCTGGAAATCCATGATCTGATGGATATGGACCGGAACAATGAAAATGCTGCAAACAGGAGCCGTAAGCATGCTTTTCGACATTTTCTGATTTATGCGGCCATTGAAGTCTTAAGCATCCTACTGTATTATGTGACCTGCTGTAAAAATCCATCACCAGACATCGTTTTGATAACATTTTTCGTATCGCTGGCAGGGATATTAGTGGGCGTGTATGGTATTTATACGACGTTGACTGCATTTATTGCCAAAACCGCGCTGTCTGACGATGCGTATAAGTACCGTAAAAACCGGCTGTTTTTACTTCGTGGACTGACGGCCCGGCTGGGAACCATTGGCAAAACCATGGGAACGCTGGCCCTTTTAATGACGCTGACGCTGGCTGCTACTCAGTTGGGGGTTTTGTTTGAACGTTTCTTTGACGCTCAGTACAGGGGCAGCACCGGGTTCGAGGTGGCTGTTTCCAGTGTGGCGCCGGATGAGGATCTTAGTTCCGTTGTAACATTTTTAGATGAAAAATATGGGATTGCTTTTCAATATGACTATCCGCTGTATCTGAGTGAGACAGATCCACTTTACGATTACATGGAGATGTATGGTTATATTGAGGGAACACCGGTATTGGCTGCCAGTGATTTTTACAGACTCTGGGGAGCAATGGCTTATCCGGAAATAACGTTGGAGCAGGGAAAGTATATTTTAATCGGCAATGATCGGGTTAAAGATACGGCAGTGCTTTCCGGTATGCCGGATATCATTATCGGCGGCCAGACGCTTATTCTTCAGGAATGTCGAAATGAGTCGTTTAATACAGGAAGCGGCTTTAATGGTACCGGTTATATGATTGTGATCGACGATGCGTTGGCGCAGACATTGCCCATTTATCATCATTGTCTTGCCATAAATACAAAAAGTCCTACCGTCTATTCGGAAATAAAACCTCTCCTGGATTCGGTCATGGGAGATTCTATGGCGTTTGAGTCCATCGATTCCTTTGTCGTTCGGGCGGATAAGGAGAATAATAAATCATCGCTGGTCGTCAGCCTGGCCTTTTCTCTGTTTTTTATCGGTTTGATCTTTGCCTGTACGGCAGCCACGATCCTGGCCGTCCATCAGCTCAGCGATGCATTGCGCCATAAGTACCGATACGATATTTTATCCAAGCTGGGGATGGGACCGGAGAAGATTGGACGGCTCATATTTAAACAGACACTGCTATATTTTATCATACCTATCGTCCTGCCATTTCCATTAAGTGTGCTTTTATCCTACGGAGTAAACAGTTGGGTGCTTACGGGGATGATTGCTCCGTTGTCCTTTTTGCGGGCAGCCTTTTTAAGCCTTGGACTTTTTATTATTGTGTATTTTATGTACTTTATTGCAACGTATTTGGGGTATAAGCGCAGGGTTATGTAACGTTTTTGGGGGCCAAACTGTAACTTGACGGCTACGGATAATATGTGTAAAATAATTGCATATTACTTCTATAGAAAGAGAGTGTGTTTATGTCCTTCGGTTCCACCTCCTTTAACGTTGCGTTTGTCACGAATATTGTAAGTATGACGATTGCCTATGCGTTGTTTATGTATATGTCATCGACCCTGTTAAATAATGGCAGCAGGAAGCGGATGCTGATTCTGGCCATTCCCTATATTGTGGCCAATGCGGCCATCGGAACCGTGTTTTATAAAACCGGTTCGTTCCATATGGCTGCTCCCCTGGGGCAGATATTTCTGGAATACTATTTGATGGCCGTACTTACGTTATGTATCCGATCTATCTACGGCGAGCAGTGGCGGTCCTGCCTGATCACGGCCGCTGTTATGACCTTTCTTTCGGATGCGGCAGATAATTTCAGTGTGATATTTGCGTATAAGCAGTTTCGGCTGTCCGTTCCAGCAGACTTTTTTGTTTACATCCTGATCACGCTTTTGGCGACCCCTGCAATCCTGCTGCTTTTTATTTATATACTCAAACGGATGGATGTCCGTCGGATTTATGACTATTGGATACATAATGATCATTTAAAAAAATATACAATGATATTCGTTATGATCGTTCCGATTTCTTATTATATTGTCAGCTATCTGGCCAATTTAAAAGCAGAGATGCATTTCCCGATCAACCCGGTGGCGTCGCTTCTGCTTATGATGCTGGTGCTCATGGCATTTATTTATGTCTCAAATGATGCAGAAAAAGCCAGCCGTCTGGCTCAGCAGGATATTATTTTGCGGCAGCACGCGCTTTATGAGCAGAACCTGGAAAAGGTGCAGTCGGATATGCGCACATTCCGGCATGATTTTAAAAATATGATGGCCGGTATTTATCTGGAGGCTGAGGATGGCAATCTGGATGCGGTCCAGGCGTTTATTGCCCAAATGACGACAGGCTTTGACAAGCAGGTAGGGGAGCAGATCCGGCAGACAACTCAGCTTGGCAATATTCTTATACCGGAGCTTAAAAGTCTAATTCTCGTAAAGCTTGTGGAAATGCAGCAAAAACGGATCGACTGCCGCTTGGAGGTGATTTACCCGGTCGGGTCGGTCTCCATGAACATCACAGATGTGTGCCGGGCGCTGGGTATTTTAATTGACAATGCCATAGAGGCCGCAGAAAATATGGCGAAAAGCAGGGATTGCGCGTATGCGCAAGGGGCTCAGGGATTTTCGGAGAAATCCTCCACAAATTATATATGTATCGTTATTAATGCGCTGGAAAAGCATGTGTCTTTTATGGTCAAAAATCCGGTGAGAGAGGATTTTGACTTTTCCTCCATATACCGGCCGGGTTTTACGACGAAGGGAGGGAAAGGCCGGAAGAGGGTGGATGCGGAACACGGCATCGGCCTGACCAGCTACCGACGGATTTTAAGCGCCTATGATAATGTGCTGACAAACGCTTCGGTCCGCGATGGATGTCTGATCCAGGAATTTATCGTCAATTGTCTGCGATAAAGCATGTTTTAAAATGATTACGGATAATACTGTTTCGGCAAATATGCAGCTATTTTGGCAGACACGGGCTGAGGAACGGAGGATATGTTTATGCTGCCTGTTTATATATGTGATGATGAATTAAATATACGCACAGCCATCCGGGCGGCTCTGGAGAAACAGATCCTTATCCAGGGCTATGACATGTCGGTGATCGCCTGCACCCATTCCCCGGAGGAGATTCTTGCGGCAGTGAGACAGCAGCGCTGCCGGGGCATTTATTTTCTTGATGTGGAGCTAAAGGATGTGTCGATGGATGGATTTTCCCTGGGGCAGGCGATACGCAGACTGGACCCAAGAGGATTTTTAATCTACGTCACTGGATTTAAGGATCTGGCTTTCCAGACATTTAAGTACCATTTGGAGGCGCTGGATTATATTGTAAAGGAAAATCCGGACCAGATGTATGAAAGTATCCGCAATTGCCTGGATATCGTTATTCACCGGCTCAGTGAGGAATATAAAGACCGTCCGGCCTATTTCACCATCCGGGCCTCAGATATGATCCGGCATGTGCTCTTAAAGGATATCCTGTTTTTTGAAACGGCAGGCAGGACCCATCGGATCGCCCTTCACAGCCTGCACGAGCAGATGGATTTTATCGGGAGCCTGGGAGAGCTGGAAAAACAGCTTCCGGACAGCTTTCTTCGGACCCACAGGGCCTATCTTGTAAATACGGAAAATATCGCGGAGCTGGACTTAAAGCATCAGCAGATCCGCATGGTCAACGGTGAAATCTGCCTGATGTCACGCACGGCAAGGCCGCTGGTTCTGTCTAAAGTATAGATTGGGCGGCGGCCCGTAGCGCCCGCTGGGTATTCTGACAGCGCAGATACAGAAGCGCCGACGATGGGGGCCGGAACTTTCCAACAGCGCAGGCATAGAGCCGCCAGGGGCCTCCTTGACTTCCGGCGACACCGTTCGGGCAATCAATGGCGCCATTGGGGCACTAACACTCACAACTGCATCATCTCCTGATAATATAAGTGCAAACACTTAAGGAGGTTATGCAATGCAAACAAAAGTTCTTCTTCATCTTGAACACATTTCTAAACGATATCAATCCGAGCTGGCTCTTAAAGATATTCAGATGGATCTACGCGAGGGTGAGATTCTGGGATTTTTAGGACCTTCCGGAGCCGGAAAAACAACCACAATAAAAATTATTACCGGACAACTGCGCCAGACCAGCGGAGAAGCCAAAATCCTCGGCACGGATACGACCAATATCGATGAATCGATTTATGAGAAAATCGGCATTGTCTC
Organism: Lachnospiraceae bacterium; assembly: GCA_902363555.1. GTDB lineage: Bacteria > Bacillota > Clostridia > Lachnospirales > Lachnospiraceae > Catenibacillus. Next base: position 88,466 of record CABJAM010000011.1, read on the forward strand.
GGATAACAGTGGCATTTACGCAAAAATGACCGTCTGGAAAAATCTTCAGATTTTCGCAAATATATGGCAGGTGCCAAAGCCAAGAATTGAGGAGGTTCTCCGTCAGGTCGGGCTTTATGAGCACCGTAAGAAGGCGGCAGGAAAGCTGTCCAAAGGCCAGACCCAGCGGCTTGTGCTGGCCCGTGCGGTCTTGCACAGACCCCGGATACTTTTTCTCGATGAACCAACAAGCGGACTGGACCCGGCCACAGCGGCAGCCATCCATAAAATGCTCCTGGATTTAAGGCAGGAGGGGATGGCCGTCTTTCTCACCACCCACAATATGGAGGAGGCCACAAAGCTGTGTGACGCGGTCGCTCTGCTAAATAACGGTGAGATTGTGGAATTTGGACCGCCCAGGGAGCTTTGCCTGAAATACAACACCAAAAAGCAGTACCGCGTACTTACCGGAGACGGTAAGGAGGAGGTTCTTACCCAGGCGCCGGATGATATCCACCGGCTGACCGGATATTTGCAGCAGGATAAGCTTTTGTCCATCCATTCCTGCGAACCGTCACTGGAAACCGTGTTTTTGGAAGTCACTGGACGCGACTTAAATAATTGAGGAGAGATAACGATGAAAAATGTACATAAATTTTTAGCTGTGACCGATATTAAATTTCAGACACTTTTCCAAAATATGACGGTGATGCTGGGGCCTGTGATGACCCTTGGACTTGTGGCGGGAATGCGGTATTTATACGGAACAAACCTGGCCGGAGGCGGGGAATTGCCGGCAGCTCTGATGGCCATTATATTAAATATGGGGCTGTCCTTTAATGTTTCCATGAATGGTTTTTTAATGGTGGGCACGGCCATCGCCGAGGAGAAGGAAAAACATACGCTCAGAGTACTTATGACATCCTCCGTCACCGGAATCCAGTACTTCTGGGGTACCATATGTATCCCCTTCCTTATGATCATGCTGATAAACGTGCTTATCCTGCCTCTTTCCGGCTGCACTGTATTGCCGGAAAATCTTCCGGTGTATTTTATAATCACCGCTTTATCCGGGTTTACAAGCTGTATTATCGGTATGATCGTTGGGATTTTCGCCAAAAATCAGATGAGCGCCAATCTGATCGCCACGCCCCTTTTGTTTGTCTTTGCGCTGGTGCCCATTTTCGGAAACCTGTCTGAGGGGCTTGCGAAGGCTTCCCAATTTCTTTTTACCGGTGTCTTATCCGCCATGGCGGAGCGTATGGCCGCTGGCGAGGTATTTCGTCCGGGAATACTGCATATCGTCGTGCTTGCGGTACAGATGGCCGCAGCGCTGGCTGTCTTTTTGCTTATTTATAAACGCAATGGTTATGAAAAATAGCCGTTTACCCCATCTGAACCGCTGCTATGAGAGATAATTTACCGTTGTAAACATACCGCCGACCGCCGGATTACCGTTGTTGGTCACATGGTGGGGCATATGGCAGTGCATGGGCCATATGCCCTTATTGTTTGCCTGAAATTGTACATCCCATGTTTCACCGGAGGCCACGAGAATGGTATTTTTGCAAAGCCTTGCAGTGGGCGGTATGGGGAAACCATCGGCGCCCACAACCTGGAACTGGTGGCCGTGAAGATGGATCGGGTGGTGATGCATCTGGATATTTCCAAAGCGGACCCGCACCGTATCACCGCAGCATACGTCCAAGGGCAGCGTTTTAGGGTAGCATCTGCCATTGATCGTAAAGAAGTTAAACCGGGGCTTTACAAAATTCAGATTGTAAGTGCCCGGTGTCAGATCGCCCCAGGGTAGAGCATTTACGGCCCATTCCTGGAGCAGACACAAATAATCTCTGTAATTTTTTCGGTGCTGCAGACACGGCTCCTCCACGATCAATCCGCCGAGCAGCCCGGCATTATCCTGTATAGGCACGGCAACATGAGAATGATACATATATGTTCCCGGGGGATTGCAGATGGTGAACCGGTAATCAAAAAATTCGCCGGGACCAATATAGGGCGACGGCTCAATGGGTGGAACACCGTCCATGATATTGGGAACCTCAAGACCGTGCCAGTGGACGCTGGTGCGCACCGGAAGATGATTGTATACTCTGAAAATCACTTTGTCTCCGGGAAATACATGGATAGTTGGGCCGGGGGTTGATCCGTTGTAGCCCCAGGCTTTGATAAATATGCCGTCCACCAGTTCCCATCGGATTTCCTCGGCGGTCAGTTCAAACAGCTTGCATCCATTTTCATATGTAAATGGAAGGTCGTGAATACCGGGAGTTATTACCATAGATGATAACCTCAGCAGGGGTTTTTATAAATATATGTTTACGGATAATGATTATTCAGACATTTCGGGGGAACTGCATTTTGCTTTCCGCTTTACTATTTTGTTCCTCTGTGGTAACCTATTTGTAAAAGAGGAACTGAAGGATTTGGAGACTCAGGAAAGAAAGTGTGTGTATGAATCCGGTAATTTCCATCGGCAATCAGGATTTTGGGAATATAAGAGAAACACATTCGTTTTATATAGATAAGACCTATATGATCATGGAGTGGTGGGAAAATAACGATCCGGTCACGCTCATCACCCGTCCGCGCCGCTTTGGCAAAACGCTCAACATGAGTATGATGGAGCACTTTTTTTCCGCCAAATATACCGGGCGAAAGGATCTGTTCGAGGGGCTTTGCATATGGGAGGAAGAAAAATATCGTGAACTTCAGGGCACTTATCCAGTGATTTCTTTAAGCTTCGCAGATATCAAAGGTTCGACATTTGAGGCTACAAGAGATGGTATTATTTCAACACTGCTGGATCTTTACCGGAAACATGACTATCTGCTTAAAGAGGATGTTCTGTCCGATTTGGAAAAGCGGGATTTTTATACGCTGGGCCAGCATATTGGCGAGAACAAAGACGTGAAACGGGAAATTACAGAAAATACCATTTGCTGGGCGATTAAGAATCTTATGGCTTATATGGTACGATTCTGTCAAAAAAAGGTCATTGTGCTTCTGGACGAATACGATACCCCCTTGCAGGAGGCTTATGTGAGCGGCTATTGGAAGCCCTTGATCGCTTTGATCCGCGGAATGTTTAATTCCACATTTAAGACCAATGACTATCTGTATCGTGGACTGCTGACCGGCATCACCCGGGTCAGTAAGGAGTCGGTTTTCTCAGACCTGAACAATCTGGAGGTGGTTACAACCACTTCGGAAAAGTATGCTTCCTGTTTTGGTTTTACCCAAAAGGAAGTCTTTGCTGCTTTGGAAGATCGGGGTTTATCTGCTGAAAAGGAAAATATAAAGCATTGGTACGATTGTTTTTATTTTGGAGAGCGCACAGACATTTATAATCCATGGTCCATTACAAAGTATCTGGATACAAAGGAATATAGAACCTACTGGGCTGACACCAGCTCCAATGCGCTGGTGTCAGAACTGATAAAACAGGGCACACCGGAGCTTAAAATGCAGATGGAGGACCTTCTTTCTGGGGAATGCCTGAAAGTACTTCTGGATGAACAGGTTATTTTTGAGCAGTTGAAAACTAAAAAAGGCGCTATCTGGAGCCTTTTGGTAGCCAGCGGCTATTTAAAGCCTGTAAGCAGGCAATTTAACCCGATAATGAGTAAGTTTACCTATTTTTTGAAAATTACGAATTATGAGACTTTGTTAATGTTTCAGGAAATGATTTCCGGCTGGTTCCCGGAAGATAACACGTCATACAGTAATTTTAAAGAGGCCCTTGTACTTGGCGATCTGGATTATATGAACCAGTTTATGAACGAGGTGTCAGAAGAAATGTTCGGCAGCTTTGATGTGGGCAGGAAGCCTTCCGAAAAAACACATCCGGAGCGCTTTTATCATGGATTTGTATTAGGCCTGATCGTGGATATGGCTGACCGCTATCATATCCGTTCAAACCGTCAAAGTGGCTTTGGAAGATATGATGTGATGATGGAACCAAAGAATACAACAGATGACGCGATCGTGATGGAATTTAAAGTCTTTTCAAAAGCAAAAGACCAGACATTGGAAAAAGCGGCGGAAAATGCTTTGCAGCAAATAGATAAAATGAAGTATGATACGGAGCTTATCGCAAGAGGTATACCAAAGGCCCGCATCCGCCATTATGGCTTTGCCTTTGACGGACAGACCGTTTTGATCGCGGAGGATTCCCCATGCACAAGGTAATGGCAAAAGGTATTTTATCCGCTCATAACGGCATGAATTTATACAGAGGCTGCACGCACGGCTGCATTTACTGTGATTCCCGCAGTCTGTGCTATCAGATGGATCATCCGTTTACGGATATCGAAGTCAAGGAAAACGCTGTGGTACTCCTTGAAAATGCCCTGCGGCACAAGCGAAAAAGATGTATGATCGGCACTGGAGCTATGACTGACCCATATATCCCTTTGGAAGCAGAGCTTTTGCATACTAGGAAATGTCTTGAGCTTATCGATCATTATGGCTTCGGCGTGGCGATCCAGACGAAATCCGACCGGATTTTGCGGGATCTGGATCTGTTAAAGCGGATAAATGACCGAACAAAATGTGTTGTTGAGATGACATTGACCACCTATGATGAAAACCTGTGCCGTATACTGGAACCAAATGTCTCAACTACAAAGGAACGTTTACATGTACTGGAGGTCATGCGGGATAATAAAATACCAACGGTCGTCTGGCTGAGCCCGATTTTACCGTGGATTAATGATAATGAAGAAAATATACGTGGAATTTTGGATTATTGTATCAGAGCGAAGGTTTATGGGATCATTTGCTTTAACATGGGGCTGACGCTCCGGGAAGGGAACAGGGAATACTTTTACGAGAACCTGGACCGGTATTTCCCGGGGCTGAAAGCACAGTATATTAAAACCTATGGAAATCAGTACGAAATCGTCAGTCCGAATAATAAAACGCTGATGGAACTATTTCGCAGGACGTGCAAAGCGAATGACATTGTTTATAATTATAATGATATTTTTCAGTATATGCAGACGTTTGAGGATAAGGCTGTGGGAGAGCAGATGAGCCTGTTTGATTTATAGATCATTCAGGGCTTCGGTTCCCGCAGCGTCACCGCCGAAGCCGCCTTCCGCCTCCGGTCGTCGCCAAGAGCCGCATAATGTTTTTTCGTCGTATTTACATCCTTATGTCCAAGAACATCGGCCACAAGATAAATATCGCCGGTTTCTTTATAAAGATTCGTACCATAGGTGCTGCGCAGCTTATGGGGCGTAATATGCTTGTTGGGGGTCACCTGGGAAGCATATTTTTTTACAAGGTCCTCCACAGTGCGCACGCTGATGCGTTTTCTCTGCGAGGAGAGAAACAGTGCGTTTTCATGGCCGGCCAGCGGCGTTATAGCCTTGCGCGTTAGATCGAGATAGTCGTAGAGGGCATTTTCCACCTCATTGCCAAAGAACACATACATCTGGCTGCCGCCTTTTCGGGTGACTTTTATCGAGTTGTTCTTAAAGTCCACATCATTTAAATCCAGACCTACACATTCAGATACACGAACACCTGTTCCTAGCAAGAGAGTCATAATGGCTAAATCCCGGTATTTTGTCTTTTCATAGTAAACTTTACGCTGGCCAGTGAGCACATTTCCGCAATTTTCTATGAAATCCAGCAGGGAAGCCACCTCATCGATATCCAGCCGGATGATGGCTTTATCGTGAAGCTTTGGCATGGAAACAAGCTGCGCCGGGTTTGTTTTGATGACCTGACGCTTGTAATAATAATTATAAAAGCTGCGAAGCGACGACATTTTCCGGGCAAGGCCTTTTTCCGTATTTGTGACAAGCTTGTCCGAAGCATCGTAAACCTTCAGATATTCCTGATATTCCTCAATATCGATGGATTGGAGCCGGTCCAGGTCATCCAGGGTGAAATCCGACGTCTTGTAGCTTTTATAGTTGGGATTGGTTTCAATCAGGTAATTAAAAAATATCCTCAGATCATAGGCATACGAAATCCGCGTTTTCGATGATGTGGTCGGCTCCATAGCCCGGAAATAATCCCTGGCAAATGGCGGAAGCTCGGAGAGTACGCCGCGCAGCTTCAATGTGTTTTCTATATTCATTTTCTCATGGTAAGTCAATGGTTCCATATAAAAACCTCCGTAATTTAAAATCTAAAGGTATTATAACACATTCTGCCTTTTTTGGCTACATCTTCGCAATAAATCCGTATTTGGCGCAGAGATGTAGCCGCCACTTCCCCGGCCCTTACAAATACATTTTTTCCATCTTATCCAGTAACGCCTGAAAATAATCCGGCAATGGCGTTTCAAATTCCATATATTCACCGGTGGACGGATGCACAAATCCCAAAACTTTGGCGTGAAGTGTCTGGCCCTGTAAATTCCAAGGCTGTTTATCCGGTCCATAAACCGTATCACCTAAAAGTGGATGATGTATACTGGCCATATGCACACGAATCTGGTGGGTGCGCCCGGTTTCCAGCGTACATTCGATATACGTAAACTTCCCAAAACGCTTCAAAACCCGGTAATGCGTCACCGCATCCCGGCCGTTTTTATAATTTATAGCCATTTTCTTCCGGTCCGCCGGACTGCGGCCAATGGGCGCCGATACGGTGCCTTCGTCCTCAGTAATATTATTGTATACAATCGCGTGATATTTTCGTGTAATGGAATGCTCCTTCAGTTGAGCCGCCAGGCTGTTGTGGGCCTTGTCATTTTTGCATATGACAATAACGCCCGTGGTGTCCTTATCGATTCTGTGGACGATTCCCGGGCGCATAACGCCGTTGATGGTAGACAGTTGATCTCTGCAATGATACATAACCGCATTGACTACCGTATGGTGCTCGTGGCCGGCCGCCGGATGCACCACCATATCCTTGGGTTTATTGATCAAAAGAACGTCGTCATCCTCGTAAACGATGTCCAGCGGTATATCCTCAGCCTCCACATCCAGGCTCACAGGCTCAGGAAGGGCCACTTCTACCCTTTCCCCAGCCACAACCTTATAATTGGCTTTAACAGGCCTTAAATCGGCAAATACAGCGCCATCCCTGATAAGCTTCTGAAAATAAGATCTGGAATACTCCGGAAAATTGTCACTTAAAAATTTATCAATACGGACACCGCCACATGCGGCATACACCACGCATTCCAGACCTTGCCCGCGATCACTCATCTTTCTTACCGCCATTTCCGCCGGTCACGGCCGCCTCATCGTCGATTTCCTTATTTGGGCCCTTTTTACTCAGGAAATCAAAATCCGCTTCCTTATAATAAAAAATATACATAACAAGAAAAAATACAGCGGAGCATGTGACATAAATGTCCGCCACATTAAATATAGGAAAATCGATCAATTTAAAATAGAAAAAATCCACCACATAGCTGTTGACCATCCGGTCCACAAAATTTCCAAGCGCTCCGGCCATGCATACTGTAACCGCCAGCTTCATCCAAAAATGCCGCCGCCCGTCGGGGATTTTATGATAAAACCAGCAAAGAAACGCCACAATGACCACCGTAATGATCACGAAAAATATCTTCTGATCCTGAAACAGTCCAAAGGCGGCGCCCCGGTTTTCAAGATAATTCAGTTCAAAAACCCCATCCCATAAAACGAAAGGCTCCTTCCCCATGAGATGGGCCGTTGCCAGCCATTTTGTCCACTGGTCAAAAATAACCAGCACCAAAACGCCCAGCAGCGGTTTAATATATTTTGTCAGCTTCATATCACCTAAACTCCTTTATATAACATGATTCGCATAGCTGCTATTCATTTGACGCCAGCGATCCGGACTATCTGCCGCCGATACACTGCGCAGCGGCCATGAGCTCCGTCTCGCTTACCGTTTTATCTATAACTGCATGACCGGCAGGGTCTAACAATATAAACTTGATCGCGCCGGCTTCCATCTTTTTATCCAGCCGGGTCGTATCCACGATCTCGCGGGCATCCAATGCCACAATCCCGCGGACATCCGAAGCATCCAGTTCCACAATCCCACGGACATCCGAAGCGTCCATTTCCAGATTCCCCGTCTCCAAGGCCACCGGCAGGCCAAAAGCTTTAAGCGTTTCAAGGATATCCTCATACATTTCACCGGTGATCATCCCCCGCTCCCGGGATATAAAGGCGGCGCAGACCATTCCAAGGGAAACACATTCCCCATGGAGCATCGTAAAATTCTCCAGCTTTTCCACGGCGTGGCCCAGGGTATGGCCAAAGTTCAGCAATGCCCGCTCGCCCTGTTCCTTCGGATCGCGCTCCACCACATCCCGCTTGATCTCGCAGCTACGGCGGATAAGCTTTGCAAGCGCCTTCAGATCGAGATTTAAAATATCCTCCCGGTGCTCCTTCATCCAATGATAATAGTCCAGATCCTTGATCAGTCCATGCTTGATGATCTCACCCATGCCGGAAACAAACTGCCGGCGGCTCAGCGTCTTTAAGACCGACAGATTCATATAGACAAGCTTTGGCATGTGGAAAGCGCCCACCATGTTTTTATAGGCGTCAAAATCCACACCGGTCTTTCCGCCGATACTGCTGTCCACCTGGGCCAGAAGGCTGGTAGGCACCTGGATAAAGTCGATCCCCCGCAAATAGGTGGCGGCCGCAAAGCCGGTCAGATCGCCCACCACGCCGCCGCCCAGAGCCACAAGCAGGTCCTTGCGGTCAAAATGGGCCAATATAAGCCTTTCGTAAAGCTTTTGCACCGTGTTCAGGTTTTTGCTGGCTTCCCCCTCGGGAAATACAAAATCGACCACTTCCCGGGCCAGAGGACGCAAAACATCTTTTAACGCTTCCATATAAAAACCGGCGACCCGGCTTTCACTGACAATGCACACTCTGCGGCTGCTCAGATGAAAATCTGCCAGCACCTGGCTCAGATCGTCAAAGCTTTCCGAAAAAACAATATCATAAATCGGTTGGTCATCGAAATGTACCGTTAATTTATCCATAAATTCTTACCTCATCTTCAAAAAAATGCCGCGCGTACTGCGCGCGGCATTCGGTATCATTTTATTGTAACAGCTCAAAACCGGGCTGCTGCTCATTATTTCTTATCTTCGCCAAACAGGCTGGCCAGGTCATTGATCTGGATATCATTATCCAGAGTTTCATCCTCATCGTCCTCTTCTTGTGGCGCCGCAGCTCTTTTTGCTGTCTCGGCTTTCTGGAACTGAACCTTGGCATTGACAGCAGCCACATTTTCCGCAGCCTGATTTTCCAGATTCGTAAATACATCCAGAGATGCGATCTCAATACTGAACGCCTCACTCTCAAGCAGCTCCACCTGAGCTCTGGCCAGAGCCTTATACTGAGTGCGGTAGCTTTCGTACTGCTGGAGCAGCTCCACAGTTTTGGAGCGGATCTGATCCAGCTCGATCTTGGCATCGGCTACGATGGACTGAGCCTTTAAAACAGCCTCCTGCTCGATGACTGTGGCATTGGTCTTAGCTGAGGAAATGGTTTCCTCGGCGGTCTGCTCAGCAAGTACAAGTGCCTTTTGCAGTGATTTTTCAATGCTGCGGTAATGGTTGATACCATCATTTAACGTACCAACCTTATCCTTAAGCTCCATGTTTTCTCTATATAATGTTTCATAATCCGATGTCAGCGCAGAAAAAAAACTGTCCACATCGGCCTTGGAATACCCCATTCCACTTTTAAATGTTCTTCCCTGTAAATCAACGGGTGTCAGCATATGATAACCTCCTAATCGTTATGTAATCGTCTCCGCTTCGCGGCAGTTGCTTCACGTAACCGTCTCCGCTTCACGTAAATATATCGCGGCTTATACGTTCAGCCGAAAAGCCGGCACTGCGGTATTATTTGTCAATACATTTTCCATATCTCCGGAAATATCAATGCCTGCCGGAGTTACAATAAAAATATAGCTGGAAACCTTTTGTATATTTCCGGACATAGAATAACATGCTCCGGAAATGAAATCGATGATCCTCTGTGCAACCTCCACGTCTATACCTTCCAGATTCACCACAGCGGCCTTGCCTGTGAGAAGCACATCACAGATATCCCGGCTGTCGTCAAAGGTGGCGGGCTTTTGTATGGAAACCTCCATCCCTGAGGTACGCTGAGTGGGCTGCTTCATCGGAACGATCTTGCTGCGTGCCCCGCTTCTTGAGGAAGCGGCCATGGACGGCGGAGGCGTCTGTGTTTCCCGGCGCTCCTGTACGCGCTCCCGCTCCGGTTCCGGGGAGGATGCGGTTTTGCGGAACGAAGTTTTCTTTTTATGGACTACCGGTTCCGGTTCATCATCATAGTCGTCCTCATAATCCTCTTCATACTCGTCGTCATATTCATCATCATATTCATCCTCGTAATCATCATCATTCAGACGCATAATATTTAAAAACTTGTCCAATCCTTTACCCATTTTAATATAATCTCCTAACTCAATAATAATTTCTATAAATAATTTCTTTCACCAAAAATACCGGTGCCTACCCGAACCATAGTAGCGCCTTCTTCAATGGCTACCTCGTAGTCTCCGGTCATACCCATGGACAGGATACTCATAGTAACATTATCAATGTTTTTACTTTTTATGTCAACAGCTAATTTCTTCAAATTGCGAAAATATACCCGGTTTTCTTCCGGAACATCGGTAAATGGAGCGATGGTCATAAGCCCCTGGATGCGGATATTGGGCAATTGGGCAATTTCTTCCACAAGAGCGATGGCCTCCCCCGCAGTAGCGCCGAATTTACTTTCTTCTTCGGCCATGTTGACCTCCACTAAAATGTTGGAGATCACCGATCTTTTTTCGGCCTCACTCTGTATTTTAACAGCCAGATCCAGAGAATCCACCGAATGGATCAGATCTACCCGTCCGACAATATATTTTACCTTATTTTTCTGCAAATGTCCAATCATATGCCAATGAACACGATCTCCGATCGTATCCATCTTCATAGTAAGCTCCTGGACCTTATTTTCACCAAAATAAGTCATTCCGGCATCCATGGCCGCTAAGAGGTCGTCCACCGGCTTTGTCTTACTCACGGCAATGAGCGTCACCTCCGACGGATCGCGGTGGCTCCGTAAGCAGGCGGCCTCGATGCGCATTTGCACGATGGCAATATTTTCTGAGATTTCATTGCGCCGTGCGTGCTTTTTATCCATGTCAGCCATTTCACTGGGATTTTCTTCCATTATATTATCCATAAATCCACATCTCCTAATAAATCAACTGGTTTTCATTGACCGAATCCGCGTTGAGGATAATGCGGTCGTACAATGATATGCCATATGGTGTATTTGTTTTTATAATGCAGTATTCATCATTTCGGTAGAGTATTTTGATCAGCCGGAATACAGAATAGCCTTTATTAATATTATAAACGCCAGTCAGCGAACCGGTAGCTCCGATCCGGTAACGGTCGTCCGAATCCAGCTTGCCGATGTAATCTCCCAGCTTAAAGTCGTCCGTGTCCACATAACAAAATTCCCCGTCATTGTCATAAATGGACGCTTTATAAAACAGGGCGCTCATCTGTCCATTGTCGTCATACGTATATTTATAAAAGCCTTCCTCGCTACTGCCCTCGTCGGTGATGAGATATTCCACAGGGATCTTGTAGAAATCCTTTTCCAGCACTGCGGAGGTGGGAATCTTCAACCCTTCCGCTGACGTGGCGATGATCTCAATATCAATATATCTGTCGGCAATATAGCGTACCATGTATTTGGACAGGCTGAGGCTGGCATAGTTGCTCTCACCGTTGGAAAATATCTCCACGCCGGCGGTGGTCTGGATATTATCCTTCACAAAGCGCAGCGTCACCGTTTTCTTTTCCGAAAGGCTCTTGGCCTGGGCCGGCGTCAGCTTGATGATGATCGACCACTGATCATCTGTGATGAGCTTATAGGCCACATCACCGGTATCCAGCCACTGATTGGAGATCAACTGCTTTTTCTCATAGTTGGTGGAATTAAACATGGCGTCCGTGATCTGTTCTTTGGCCAGATCCTCCATGCCGTCATAGGTATAGCTCACAATACCGCTTTGATCGGAGCGGATGCTTGTATAGTTCCCGCCGCTGCCCGGGGCGTCCGTAATGTTGTAGTTACTTATAGCCTCTGTAATCTGATTTTGCAGATCATATTTAAAGGTATACAGATCCGAATAACGGCTGTCCGAATAATTGGACGTATAAACGGAAATAATCTTTCTCATATCCGCATAATCCGATGAGGAAAAACCGGTAAAATTGCCGGTGGCGCCCTCGCCCTGAGCCTGGGCTGTGTTGATCATATAGACATCACCGTTTTTCGCTACCTTGCCGCCATTGTGCACATAAAAATTAATATATCCGGAATTCTTACTGGTGACCAGCGTTTCATCGCGCAGTATAATTCCCGTATAGTAGCCATTGTCTACAATCTTTCCTTTTTGTACCTCAACAACAGAAATTTTTTCTTTACCAATATATATAACCACACTGATCACAATATAAACAAGTATGATAAGAAAAATGATCATACCGATATTGATATTCAAATGCCGTCGTTCCTTTTTTACTTCCGGTTCCATAAGTTTCACTCCTTTTATGAATCCAGCAACGACAGTTTGGACCCGTTCATATAATTACATTTATCTCCCTGATAAATATTTCTTTGTTCCAGCAATGCATTTAATTCATCATTCAGCTTCCACCAACTGCGGCCCCAGTTGGCAAACAGAGCGTCCTTCTCAGGAATCCGGCCAAACAGCCGCTCGATGACCATATCCGGCCGGACATACTGCAAAAAAGCGGCCACACGGTCCAGGTATTCTTCAGCTGAGCACAATTCCAGCTCCCCACAGGCATATTGGCGGCCAAACTCGGAATTGGCGGCAATATAAAGGGAATGGAGCTTGACGATCTGTACCGGCAGTACGGATACGAGCCTGGCCGTCTCGACAACGTCCTCCATAGTATCGCCGGGAAGGTTAAGGATCAGGTGGGTGCAGACTGTAAAATCATAACGGCTGATCCGCAGCACAGCGTCGATAAATTCCGCCAGTCCATGTCCACGGTGGATCTTATTAAGTGTATGGTAGTTGGCGGTCTGCAGGCCCAGCTCCAGATGTATATTTATGGAGTATTTGTTTTGCAGCTCCTTTAAAAGCAAAAGATACGCATCGCTGATGCAATCCGGGCGCGTGGACAGAGAGATTTCTACGATATCCTCCACTCCCGCGGCTTCCTCCAGTACTTTTTTCAATGTATCGGCCGGCATAAATGTATTCGTATAATTTTGAAAATAGGCGATAAACTTATGTGCCTTATACCGCGCCTCAATATGCGCTCTGTTGCGCCGCAGTTGCTCGCTCACCGGCAAAATACTATCCTGCGCTTCAAATCCTGTACCTACATCGGCGCAGAAGCTGCATCCGCCACCGCTTAAACGGTTCGGGCACGTGATTGGAAGATTGACCGGCAGCTTATAAACCTTTTCGCCATAACGCTCCTTCAAATAACCGGAATATGTCCGGTATCTCACTATTGGGGTCAAAATTAAAGCTCCTTTATAAACTAACATTACGCATTTTGTCAGGGATTTCCGAAGGAAATCGTTGACCTGCTCGCGCATCAGCGCGATACCTATTTGCGCGATACCTATTTTACGCGCCTTGGCGCAACACCTATTATAACCGTTTTTAACAAATAAGGAAAGTCTTTCCGTATAAAAACTTTCAGATTGTGCATACTACTATCATAAAAGCCGGTAAAACACAACCGGATTTTGATTATGGCAACAGTCTGGCGTGCTTTTCGCAGGCTTAGCCGTAAAGATTTTAAGGAGATTGTAACAGTTTTAAAACTGAAACTGCTACGGCAACAAGGAGGTAACAGCATGAAAAGAAACTGGCTGGATGTACTTTCGCTGATACTTATAATTATCGGCGGTATCAACTGGGGTCTTGTTGGATTTTTCAAATTTGACCTTGTAAGTTGGATTTTTGGAGATATGTCAATGGTCACCCGGATCATTTTCGCTATTGTGGGTATAGCCGCAATCTATTCTCTTGTTCTTTTCTGGAAATTAAAAACAGACGATAATTAAGGCCGCAAAAAAATGCCGTACACTGTTATTTTCATCGCAGCGTACGGCATTTTGGCAGCGGATATAAGGCCGCTTTAATTCATATTAAGTACTCAACAAATAATAGGTATCGCGCTGATGCGCGAGCAGGTCAACGATTCCCCCTGGGAATCCCTGACAAAAGATGCGCGAGCAGGTCAACGATTTCCTTCGGAAATACCTGACAAATTATAAAGAAATAACGATCTTGTCTTTGAATTCCTCCGGAATATTTTCGGCATCGATGGAGATGCTGATGCAGAAATCTACGTTAAACGCATTGGAAATCTTATCCAACTGTGTCAGTACATAGCCCACATACTCTTCGCTCACCAATGAGATGCTTAAAAAGCTGTCCAGATACATCGCTTCAAGATCGTGATCCTGTGAAATCAAACCGCACACAAATCCTAAAAAGCTGTCATAGTTATCGATCGGGTAATCCTTAACATTGATCAGGCGGATTTTGTTGCTCAGTTCATACATGTGTTTATTATTTTTATCCAGGTAAACAATGTTTCCTTTAGATCCCTTGACCGCATCGTTCACCTTCTGAATAAGATATTTTGTCTTCCCTTTTCCTTTTACACCTGAAATAATTTGTATCATCGTACTCTCCTCCTAGTGTTCTCATTTTTTATATATATGAATATATATTCTAAATCAATTATAGTATAAATTACACGAAAATACAATTAGTTTTTCTGAATTATTGATAATAATTTACTCATTTGTTGATACAATTCCGGTTTGTCCGGACTCCCCAATACAATAGAGATGTAGGAGTTGCTGCTGCTGTCTGTGGTATAGAGGATCAGGCACGTTCCGGCATTATCTGTCGTTCCGGTCTTACCCCCAAACACATGGATGCCCTCCGGCGGCGTGTAATCGCCGGTCAGGTACAGATTGGTCGTGGTGAACGTCTTTTCCACCGCTTCCCCGGCCGCATTGGTGTAATGGGTCGTGTACTCCTTTTTGTCGATGGCGTCGCAAAACTCCGGATACTTGAGGCATTCGTTGAACATCAGGTACAGATCGTAGGTACATGTCAGATGTCCGTCGGCGTCCAGCCCGCACGCATTAACATAGTTTGTATCCACTGCGCCCAGTTTTTTTGCCTCACTGTTCATAAGCTGGGCAAAGGCCTCCTCGCTGCCGGAAATGTAGACGCCCAGCGCCATGGATGTATCATTGCCTGAATAAACGAGCATACAGTTAAAAAGCTCCCGGACGGTGACCTTATCGCCCACTGCAAAACCACACATCTGCGCGGCGGGATTATCCACGGTGATCATCTCCTGAGTTATGGTCACTTCGTCATCCATATTACCGTATTTGAGGACCATCAGCGCGGTGAGCAGCTTGGTAAGACTGGCCGGAGCTAAAGGTGCGTAAATATTTTTATAGAAAAGGGCCTCATCGGTGTTGGTCCGCACTAGAAATGCAGAATTAGCCGTGATGGCGCCCTGCGTATTTTCATCTCCATCTTCTGCGCCGCTGCCGGTTTCAGATCCCAAAAACGTCTCATCATCAGCCGCAGGAGCACCGGAAGTCTCGTCGGTATCGGATTCGCTCTCAATCGTTTGAACCGTCGCATCACCGGACCCAACTGTTTTTCCAGCCCCGCCTGTGGTCGCCGCATTATCTGCCACGGATACCACGGCCAGATGGCTTGCAAAGCCTTCGGTCCTTTCAGGGTCCACAAGACTTAACACATCGGAGCTTTTTAATAAATCGATTTCAGAATATTTATTTAAAAGTTCCGATGGTGCCTGACAAGCCGTCAAAGTCATTGAAAAGCAGCACGCTAAAACAAGTATTTGTCGTTTCATATACATTCTTCCTGTCTAAACTCGGCTGTGTAATTCCCGCCTATTTGTAGAATTCGCGCCACTCCAGGTCCCCGCGGTCCAGCGCCTTTATGAGCAGCTCCGCTGTGGCCAGGTTGGTTGCAATGGGTATGTTGTGTATATCACAGAGCTTAACGATCTCATGGACGTTAGGCTCATGGGATTTTGCGGTCATAGGATCGCGAAGGAAGATCATCAGGTCAATGTCATTGTGCTCGATCTGAGCTCCCAACTGCTGTTCACCGCCCAGACGTCCGGCCAGAAACTTGTGGATGTTCAGGTTGGTGACCTCCTCGATCAATCTTCCGGTAGTTCCGGTGGCGTATAACTCGTGTTTACTTAAAATTCCTCTGTAA
The DNA here is from genome assembly GCA_902363555.1 of Lachnospiraceae bacterium. GTDB lineage: Bacteria > Bacillota > Clostridia > Lachnospirales > Lachnospiraceae > Catenibacillus. The sequence continues at coordinate 104,768 of CABJAM010000011.1, forward strand.
GCAATGCAGAAGTTCTGCATCAGCTTCTTTTTTGCATCATGTGCAACTAATCCGATATTCATACAATATCTACCTCCTGTTTCTTTGTAATCCCACATTTAAAACCAATCCAATACCAATAAAGTTGGTGACCAGGGAGCTTAAGCCGTAACTGACAAATGGGAGCGGCAGCCCGGTATTTGGTAAAAGCGCCGTAGCCACACCGATGTTGACAAATGTCTGAAATGTGATCATCGCAGCCACGCCGGAGGCGATCAGCCGTCCGGTCATATCGGCCGCATCTTTTGCGATCAGCAGACATTCCACAACAATAAACAGTAAAAGTACGATAACGACACAGCTGCCGACAAACCCAAGTTCCTCCCCAAGAACAGCAAAGATAAAGTCTGTCTGCGGCTCGGATATGAAATTACCGCCTTTTACGGATGTGATAGTATTATTATTAAGCCCTTTACCTGTGAGCATCCCTGAACCTATGGCCATAACCGAATTATACTGCTGGGCGTAAGTCGTCAGCAGATAATCCGACGGATTTAAAAATGTCTTGATACGTCCCTGCTGATACTCGTCCAGTATGATCTGAAACGGCTGCAGGACATACCACAAAAATAGTCCGCCAAGTGGTATGGCGGTGGCGAGTATGCCGCCGATGATTTTAAAGCTTAAACCTCCGACAAACATTAAAATGCAGAATAAAAATACAAATACAAGGCTTGTCGAAAGGTCGGGCTCCATCAATATCAGCCCCAGCGGTACCGCATATAAAGCACCGCAGATCAAAATCGTAGACAGCCGGTTGATCCGATCCCTGTTATCATTGATAAACTTGGCGAATATGACCAGCATCAGCATTTTGGCAAATTCTGAGGGCTGTAATGTACCCAGAGATCCAAGCGAAAACCATCGCGTAGCTCCGTTCACATTCTTACCCAGAAGTAAAACTGCTGTTAATAACCCTATATTAATAGCATACAAAATCCACTGGAAATTTGCAATAAAATTATAGTCAATTAACGAAAAAAATATCATAACTACCAAACCGGCGCCCAAACCCAGGATCTGTTTTCGGGTAAAACCGTCGGCTGCGCTGTTGATCGTCAAAATACCGAGGATGCAAAGGGCAATGACGACAAGGACCAGCTTAAAATCGTATTTTTTGAAATTGTACTGCAAAAAACCATGCAAAAAGTACTTTAATCGCTTTATCATATTTCTCCATTACAATTGTTTCGCGCTCATCTGCCGAAACGGCACCCGGGCAACCAGAGATGGTACAACCGAAGGGTTGTCCGGGGCCTGAATAATTTCAATCTCAATTTTACCAGTATCCACTTCCACATACTTTGCAAGAACATTTAAAAGATCCTCCCGGATATTTTCAATAACCGCCGGACTGCAATTGGCCCTGTCGGAGACAAGAACGATTTTCAGACGGTCCCTTGCAATGTTTCCTGAAGCTCTCCTTTGAAAAAAACGCCAGAATTTCATCTTACAACCCCCTTCTTTAAACTCTGCCAAAGAGGCTTTGCAGACGATAACGCACACCCTTCTTACATTTGTATGTAATCACAGGGATCTCATTTCCCAGGATGCGTTCGCATATATCCCGGTAAGCCTGTCCGGCCATGGTGTTCGTTCCTACCAAAGGTTCCCCCTGATTGGTGGAAATGACCACGTTCTCATCATCGGGGATCGTGCCGATCAGCTCCAGATTCAAAATGTCTACCACATCATCCACAGACATCATGTCCCCTCTGCGTATCATATCATAGCGCAGTCGGTTGACGATGAGCTGAACCCGCTCCATACGGTTTTCACGGAGAAGGCCGATGATGCGGTCCGCATCCCGGATGGCTGAAACTTCCGGCGTGGTCACCACAAGCGCACGGTCGGCGCCGGCCACGGCATTTTTAAAGCCCTGCTCGATCCCTGCGGGACAGTCCAGAATGATAAAGTCAAAATCCATCCGAAGCTGTTCAATAAGCTTTTTCATCTGTTCCGGAGAAACCGCGCTTTTATCCTTTGTCTGTGCACTGGGCAGCAAATAAAGATTGGGATAACGCATATCCCGTATGAGCGCCTGCTTGATCCGGCAGTTTCCTTCAATAATGTCCACAAGATTGTAGACAATGCGGTTTTCCAGCCCCATAACCACATCCAGGTTACGAAGGCCGATATCTGTGTCTATTAATACAACTTTCTTATTCATTTGTGCCAGTCCGGTTCCAATGTTCGCAGATGTGGTCGTTTTACCAACACCGCCTTTTCCTGACGTAATAACAAATACTTCACTCATAGCGATTCCCTCCAAACGTGCCGTGAATCCTAAAGAAGTTCATCGGCCTGCCTGCGCCCTGGCGCAGCTCCTTATGATAAAATCGTATGAATAAATTAAGAAAGCATATTAAATATATAACATTTTTTACAAATTGTCAAACAATAGCCTCTGATTTATTCACACACAAACGGATTTTGGTCAGACGATCGGTCTGATCCGTAAATATTAATCTTTTTATCGGAAATCATCTTATGTGTATCAGTCAGCGCCATCATCCATGCTGCCGCCACCGCTGACATAATTGATGGGCAGTATTGCATGACGCTTCTCGCTATCATTTGCTGTATTATCTGTATCTGTGTTGGACGGCTCATAAAGCGGCAGGTTAAAGGACGCCGCAATAGCATCTCTGAACGTATCCACCACATTCGTGGAGCCGTAGCCATTGGAGATCAGTACAGTCACCGCCACCTGCGGGTCATCCGCCGGCGCATAGCCGGTAAACCAGGCATGGTCCGGCTTCAGCTCGGATTCCTGAGCAGTTCCGGATTTACCGGCCACGGTCAGGTTCAGGCTGGAAAATACGTTCTTATAGCTTGTATTTGACGGTGAGCATACAATCTTCATGCCCTCATTGACCGCGTTCCATGTGGAAGTTTTAATATCGGTCAGGGAATTGACGACCTCCGGTGTAAATTCCTGGACTGTCGCCCCATCATGGTTGGTCACCTTATCCACCAGTGACAGCTCATAGACTGTGCCACGGTTGGCCAGGGCTGCCGTATAGCGGTTTACCTGGGTCGGCGTATAGTTGTTCGTGCCCTGCCCGATGAAGGAGCGGACGCACGATTCATCGGAAATTTTAGGTTCCGCCTCACCGATCTCGATCCCCGTCTTTTCTCCAAAGCCGAAAAGACGGGCATATTTCTCGATCACCGCAAGCCCCTGCTGGTCATTTTCCTTATTATCCGGAGTGAGTCCGGCGTTATAGCCGAGTTCATAGAAAAAGTAGTTACACGACTGGCCGATGGCACTGACCACATTCACAGCACCATGGCCGGATTTGTTCCAGCAGGAAGCGCTGGGTGCCACTTTATCAAAGACGATCTGATCCACCACATAGTCATCCACAGTGATCAGACCTTCCTCCAGGCCGGTAATGGCCGAGAGCATTTTGTAGGTGGAGCCGGGGGCGCTGGTCTGCATGGTCGCTCGGTTAAACAGCGGCCGGGATTCATTATTGATCAGCGATGAATAATATGAGGCGTTCATAATGCGGTTGGCGTCATAGCTTGGGTAGGACACTAAAGCCCGCACCTCACCGGTTTTCGGGTCCGTGACCACACAGGCGCCGGAGCATATATCCAGAGCCAGCATATCCGGGGTGATCTCCATATTGTAGATCTTGTTGTAAATAAATCCCCGGGCGGCCTGGGCACCGGATACAAGATTGTCATAGCTGTCATCCTTGGCCAACACACCCTGATCATATAAAAGCAGGCAAACCTCCCGCTCTGTCACATTGCCTGAACTGAGCACATATTTATACACAAGCTTATGGAAGCCCGAGTCATCCCTGAGGCCCTCAAGAATGGCGCTGACAAGCGCGTCGTACACCTCGGAGGTATCCACATAATTGCCCTCGATGGGAAGCTGTGATGTCTCGATCCAGCCCTCAGAAATGGCGTGCTTTAAAAAGTCGCCCAGGCCGATCTCGCCGTCCTCCCACTTTTTATACACCGGCTCATCCGCATCGTACATATCTGCGTTGAGGAAGCCATTGTTTTTCAGCCATGTGTAGGTAAAATTACAGTATTTATCATAGTCGCTTGATAAGCTGCCCTGAGGGGTAAAGCTGTCGCCCCGGAGCAGATTTTCCATCTGAGACATAACAGCGTCCAGATAGACATAAAAGCGCTCGCCTACGGATTTCTCCAGTTCGGAAGCATCCTCCTCATAAAAATGTTCGATATCGATGATGCCGTTTTCAATCAGAGCGTGGAACACCTGGGCATAGGAAATAAGGTGGGCGTCATTATTTTCTTCGTCTACCATATCTGCCAGCTTGGCCAGTAAAATCCCTGCGATCTTCGCTTCCAGGCGGTTATAAATAGTTTTTGTAAGTTCTCCGTCTATGGTAAGATAGACATCATTTCCCGGCACTGCCGCTTTTACATCCGAGGCATCTAAAACGCTGCCCAAACTGTTTACATAGAGCGTCTGAGACCCTTTTGTTCCCGCCAGCTCATATTCAAATACACTCTCGATCCCGGCCTTTCCAACCACATCATTGGCCATATATTCCGTATGGCCGTCTTTTTCAAACTGGTTTAACTGGTCATCGGAAATCGTTCCCGTATACCCGGTAATATGGGCAAAATATTTGCTGTCGTTATATTCGCGTATATAGTCCTGCTCAATGGTCACACCCGGCAGATCGGCGCCGTTTTCACGGATCGCAGCGACCATCTTATCGCTCACATCGGAGACGACGGTAACGGATACATATTTCTGATACCGCTTCATATAAAGCTCGTAGCGGACAGCCATGATCTTCATAGCTTCCTCTGTACTAATGGATGTATCCAGATTGAAAAACTGATCGCTGCGCATATAATCAAACAGCTCCTGGCCGGTCATGGCCTCCCGGCGCTCGCTGAGACTGTCGGTATAATTGATCCCGTAAATATCTTTTTTGAAATTTCGTATTCTTGATTCAGAACCGGTGAAATCAACGGAACCGTCCTCATTAATGATAAAGGGCATGTTATTGATCACATCCCGGCCATTTTTTTCCACGATGGCTAAAAGCCTGTCGATCATGGCATTTTTAGTGGCATTATCCGACAACAGGGTACTGTCCTCGATGGTCACCGAGTAGGCCAGGCGGTCATAAGCGAGGATATTACCTTTGCTGTCATAAATGGTACCTCTTGGAGCTTTTATTTCTGTTTCTTTTTGTATTCTGTAAGTAAATTTTTCCAGATAATCCGCCCCTTCCACAACCTGCAGTTGAAACAGCTTATGGATCAGAAGGATAAACAGCAGGACAAAAAAGGCGCCTGCAATAAATATTCTTGAACGGATGATCGATAAAATTTCTCTTAAAAGTGATTTAAGCAATGAATTCCTCACTTCCTTTTTTATCCAGCTTCTTACATATAAACAGCATGAGCCGGTAGACCACAATGGATACGATGACTGTGTAAACGATTTCCGGCAGGATGATCCGCCGCAGGTAAAACAGTATGTCAAACCGCCCCCGGGTCATAAAACGGAGCAGATACATAAATATACCATATAAAAAATCGGCAAATCCGATCAAAATCAACGGCAGCGTAATATCCTCTTCGTAGTAGATCTGATTAAAATAGCCAAGCAGATAACCGATGACCATATAGCACAGGGCATACATCCCCAGATAATAGCCAAAGGCGATATCCATCAGCAGACCTGAAAAAAAGCCGACGACGCAGCCCTCGCTCCGCCCCCGGATCAGGGCGATGGAGGCGGTCACGATGATCAACAGGTTGGGCACGATGTCCGCCAGCGCCAGATATGAAAATATCGTACTTTGGAGCAGAAACGCCGCCAGAATGGATACTGCATAAAAGATTGTTCGCTTCATTTCATCACAGTCCTTTCATCTACTGGGGCGCATCGCCGTCGCCGTTATCTCCGCCATCTGCGGGAGCACCATCGCCGTTATTGCCGTCGCCGCCCTCAGGGCTTCCGCCGCCATCCACAGGGTCTGTTCCTGCGTCCTGGCTGTTATCGGAGCCCGGCTGCCGTATACTGTCCGGCTGGGTATTGGTCCTTGTCTCCGTCTCGGTGCTTTCACTGGTGACTTCGTCGGAGGTCAGGTCCTTTTTCAATAGAGTAATGACAAGAACATCGGTCAGATGCTCAAAGTCCACGATGGGTGTCACCGTCGCCCTCTGGGTCAGCGTGGAGCTGTCCTTTGTCACATTACTGATATAGCCGATGGGAAGCTCTGGCAGGAACTTATCGCTGAGGTAGGAGGTCACAATGGCGTCGCCCTCGATCATCTGGGCGTCGTCCTTGATCAGGTCCACATCCAGCAGACCGGTATCCTTTAGCTGCAGGCTGCCATTGACAAAACACGGGTCCTTGGTATTGCTGTTGACAGCGCTCACGCTGCTGGAATCATCGGTGATGGCCCGGACCTTGGAATGATTGAGCCCCGTCTCGATAACGATACCCACAAGGCCATTGTCGGCAATAACGTTCATATCCACCTGGATCCCATCCCGGCTTCCTTTATCGATGGTGAAGGTGTCGTACCAGTTACCGGCATCGCTGCTGATGATCCGGGCGCCCACCATATTATAATTGGGATACTTCTCTCTCAGGCTGAGCAGATCTCTGAGCGTATCCAGCTCCGCCAGATTGTTTTCCATAGAGGAAATCTGGGCTTTAAGCGTGTCCACCTGGAGCTGCAGGGCCTCATTTTCCTCTTTGAGCTCGCTGACGGTCCTGGAATTTTCCACTCTGGAGGAAATCCAGTAGCCGATACTGTTCAGTCCTTTTTGCATGGGAACGATGACCGTTCCGATCGTCTTCTGGACGACATTATTTGTGGTCGATCCCCACATAAAGCTTACCCCGATTAAAATACAGCAAACGGCCAGCAGAGCTAAAAATATATATTTGGGGGTGATACCGCCATTTTTCTTATGCTGCTTCATACTCTTTTGCTACCTTTCAATTAAATGCGGATTCACGGACAGAAAATGCCAGGCTTGACAGCTCATAGCTGTTCATAATCACATCCAGCCCCTTGACAACACTTTCCTGGGGATGGGAGGACATATTGACCTTCATCCGTGTTTTTGCGGCAATGAGCCGGTCCAGATTGGAAATCATGCTTGTGCCGCCCGTCACATAAATGCCATGGTCAAAAATATCATTATTCAGTTCCGGCGGCGTGCGCTCCAAAAGCCCGCGGATATTTTCCACCACCGGCTCCAGCACGGATAAAATACAGCTATGCACAAGCTTTGCCTGAATGGGCAGATGTACCGGCAGTCCGGTAATAAGATCCCGCCCGTAGATCGTCACAGGTTCAGCCATGGTCGGCAGGGCGCTGCCCAGAGAAAGCTTTAAAAACTCCGCTGTTTTATAGCCGATGATCACATTATGTTCAAACTTGACCTCGTTACAGATGGCCTCGTTGATCGTGTTGCCGCCCACTTTTACAAGACGGCTCAAAACGATACCGCCCAGGGCGATAATGGAAATTTCCGTCGTATCCGCGCCGAAATCCACGATCATAATACCCCCTGCACGGGTCACATCCAGCCCTTCGCCCAGAGCTGCCGCGATGGGCTTTTCCACAATACTGGCGTTGTGCGTCTTAAATGTGGAATGACCGACCAGACTGAAAAACGCCCGCTTCTCAACCTCTGTGATCGCCGAGGGAACTGCAAGATAAAATTCATTGTGCCGCATCATGCTGTTACTGCAATCCATCTTTTTGAGAAGGAAGTCAAACAGACGCCCCATAGGCTCCACATCGGCGATAACGCCGCCGCGGACCGGACGCTTGATGACGATACTGTCCGCTACCTTTTCAAATATTTCAAAGGCGTCGTCTCCGGCCGCCACCATATCTTTTTTCTTGCGTATGGCGATCATGTTGTTTTCAACAAGAATATTCTTACGGGTATTGTTATATATTTTTACGTAATTTGTACCTAAATCCAAACCATATTTACGTCCTGCCATAAAATATCCCTTTCAAAATCATATTGCAGCTATTGGGGATATGCAGTTGCATGGACCAATAGTTACATTTTTTTCATCTCCAGCGTGTCATGTATCGGCGTTTTGGATCAATCCTTTGGCATAAAGGCTCTGGAAAGTTTTATCTCCGATAATAATGTGATCCAGCAGGTGTACACCAAGCAGCTCCCCGCAGGACGCCACGGTCCTGGTCACAGCGATATCCTCCGCACTTGGCGTGGGATCACCGCTGGGATGATTGTGGAGCAGTATGATATTCACGGCGTCATGGCGCAGTGCCTCGGCAAATATCTCCCGGGTGGATATGAGCGCCGCATTGACGCTGCCCTTGGACAGGGTTATATCACCAATTTTCCGGTTTTTTGTGTTGAGCATGAGCATGATCAGGTGCTCCTGCCGGAAATGGCGCATATCCTCCATATAATAGCCGGCGATACTGGCCGGGTCCGTGCAGCACAGGCCGGATACGGCCTTCGCCCGGTTCATCCGCTTGGAAAACTCCAGAACACATTGAATCTGTATGGCTTTCACCCGGCCAATACCGGGGATCTTCATCAGTTGTGTGGCAGAAAAATCATTGAGTGCGTTTAATCCGCCCTTTTTCTCAGCCATGTTTAAAAGCTCGTGAGCCAGATCCACACTGCGCTTTTCCTTCGTGCCGGTTTTGATGATCACCGCCAGAAGCTCCGCATTGGACAGGCTTTTTGGTCCATTTTGCTCACACTTTTCATAAGGCCGTTCACTTTCAGGCAAATCTTTTGTCGTTAACATTGGCATATCTCCCCTCACAGGTCTCTCCAGAACCACGAAGATATGTTACTGCTCCTTAGGCTGGCCGATGGCGGGAAGAAATTTCAAACACGCTCTGGCAGACCGGCAGGCAGTAACGAAGATATCACCGTATAAGTTTAACATAAAATGGCCTAAAAGTATACACAACTTACCTATTAAAAATTTATATATTTCCTTATATTTTTCTGTAATCTGCCTTAATGCGCGCCAATCCTCCGGCATCTGCGCGGGTTTTATAAATTTACAAGCCCGGCATCCCACAGCTTTTGCAAAGACATCATAATGCCGAATTTGGAATGGTACCAGGTCAGGCCCCCCTGGAAATAAACGCTGTACGGCGGCTTGATTGGGGCGTCGGCGCTCAGCTCGATGGACGATCCGGAGATAAATGCTCCGGCAGCCATGATCACATCACAGTCATAGCCGGGCATAGCCCATGGCTCCGGCACTACATGGCTGTCCACCGGGGCGGCCGCCTGTATCCCCTTGCAAAATTCGATCACATGGCCGGCATTGCCAAAAACAACGGCCTGTATAATATCGTGGCGGCTTTCCGTGGAATCCGGCACGCATTCAAAGCCCAGCTTTTCGTAAATATTGGCGGCAAAAATGGCGCCCTTTAAAGCACCGCCCACTACCTGGGGAGCCATGAAAAGCCCCTGGAAGAAGGAACGGTTTACGCCCAGGCTTGCACCGACTTCCTTGCCAAGCCCCGGAGCAGTCAGGCGGAAGGCGGCATTTTCCACATATTCACTCTTTCCCACAATGTAGCCGCCGATGGGAGCCAGGCCGCCGCCGGGATTTTTGATCAGGGAGCCAACACAAAGATCCGCACCTACATCGGTGGGTTCCATCATTTCCACAAACTCGCCGTAGCAGTTATCCACCATGCAGATCACATCCGGCTTAATTGATTTAATAAAGGCGATCAGCTCGCCGATGCGCTTGACAGACAGTGTCCGGCGGGGCTGATATCCTTTGGATCGCTGGATAGTCACAAGCTTTGTCCGCTCATTGAGTGCATTACGGATGCCCTCATAATCAAAATCACCGTTTTCCAGCAGATCTACCTGCCGGTAGGTTACGCCATATTCGGCCAGAGAGCCTTTTTGCGGGCGGATGCCGATGATCCCCTCCAGTGTATCGTAGGGCTTGCCCACCGGGGATAACAGCTCGTCGCCCGGGCGTAGATTTCCAGAAAGGGCGATGGTCAGCGCGTGGGTGCCGCACGTAATGTGGGGCCGGACGAGGGCGTCCTCGGTATGAAATACACTGGCGTAAACCGCCTCCAGTGTATCCCGGCCAATATCATTATAGCCATAGCCGGTACTGTCCGCGAAATGATAATCGCTGACCTTATGCTCCTGCATGGCCTTGATGACTTTTAACTGATTGTATTCCGTCACCGCATCAATCTGGGAAAATCTGTCGGCCAGACCGGCCTCCACAGACTGGCAGTAACTGTATACTTTTTCCGAAAGCCCCAGCTCCCGGTAATATGCGTCCAATGCTTCACTCATTGTAAATTCCTCTTTCTTTTAGTAAATTCAATATATGTTCAAGAATTGCTTCCTCATTTTCAAATTGTTGTTTATTCAGCCATATCACTTCCCGCTCGCGTCCAAACCATGTCAGTTGGCGCTTGGCGAAATGCCGCGTATCTCTTTTCAGCGTGTAGACGGCATCCTCCAGGGATATTTCCCCGTTAAAATACGGTATAAATTCCTTATACCCCAGCCCCTGCATGGAAACCAGCTCCGGTGAATAGCCTGCATCAAGCAGCCCGCGGACTTCCTGCAAAAGCCCCTGCGCCATCATGGCATCCACCCGGCGGTTGATACGGTCATAAAGCACTTCCCTATCCATAGTCAGCACAAAATAGGCAAAGTTATAAGGCGACAGCTTTTGTTTCTGCGCCTCGTTATGTTCGGAAATCTTTGTTCCAGTTTTTTCAAAAAATTCCAGCGCCCGGATGACCCGCTTCACATTGTTGGCGTGGATTTTCTGTGCGGATTCCGGGTCTATCTGGGCAAGACGCCCATGGAGCGCTTCCGGACCTTCACTGGCCGCCAGTGCTTCACAGGCATGACGAAAAGTCATATCGCTGTCATTTTCCGTAAAATCAATATCATTGAGCAGCGCCTGGATGTAAAAGCCGGTGCCGCCCACTACGATGGGGATTTTCCCCCGGGAAATAATGTCCTCCATGGCAGCTCTGGCCATTTTCTGAAAAACGACCACGTTAAATTCCTCATCCGGCATGAGCACATCCACCAGATGATGACGGATGCCCTGCATTTCCTCCGGCATGATCTTGGCCGTTCCGATATCCATTTTTTTATAGATCTGCATGGAATCGGCGGAAATGATCTCGCCGCCGATTCTTTTGGCCAGTGAGAGCGACAGGCTTGTTTTGCCTGCGGCTGTCGGGCCGGTTAAAATGACCAGAGGCCATCGGTCCATATAGTATCAACTCCTGTTTCACTGTATCCGTATAAATTTCTCAATGTCTATTTCACAATATCTGTCTAAGTTTTATTGTATCCGCTTAAATTTCTTTTCAAGCTCGTATTTGGTCATGGAAATAATGGTGGGTCTGCCATGGGGGCAGTTGTATGGATTTTCAGCCTCCAGAAGCTGATCAATGAGAGCATCCGCCTCCGTAAAGGACAGCGCCTGATTTCCCTTTACCGCCGCCTTGCATGCCATAGTCGCGATCCGGTCTGTGATGATGTCCGCGCCCAGCCGGCCGGCCTCCGCGGTCATGGAATCTAAAAGGTCGATGAACAGATCCCGCTCTGTATAGCCGTAAAGCTCAGACGGCACGGCGCGTATGGCATACTCGCTGCCCCCGAAATGCTCGATTTCAAAACCTATTTTTTGAAGCTGGGGCATGTATTCCTTTAACGTGCTTTCCTCATGCATGGATAAGGAAAGAATCAGCGGCGGTTCCATATATTGGGAAACCGGAGTGCTGCTCTCATAGTGCTTTTTCAGCTTTTCATACATGACCTTTTCATGCGCGGCGTGCTGGTCGATAATAAACAGCTTCCCGTCATATTCCACCAGCCAGTAGGTGTCAAAAATCTGGCCAATGAGACGATGGCGTAGCCGCGCTTTTTTCGTCAGCAGGCGGTCGTCGAAAAGCTCCATCTGCTCCTGGGAGGTAATGCGCATGGAAGGCGTGTCTTCAGTGGCCGGCTCCGCTGGGGCTGGGGCCACCGCCAGAACCGGGTTCGCTGCAGTCGCCGGGGCGGATGCCGGCACCTGGTCAGCCGCTGACTCCGGATGTTTTAACGGTTCTGTATTTGGAGCGTCGTCGACCACCGGATTCATCTGGCTAGCCTTGTTGCCAGCCAAACCCGCCTGGTTTGACTCGTTGCCAGCCTGCACGGTTCGTGGTATCTCACTGTCGTCTGCCTGCTCCGTTCGTGGGTAAGACGCAGACGGTTCATGCAGCGCTGATGGCGTTTGAAACGGCGGTTTCGACGCAAACGACTGCGTCCGCTCAGAGAACGGCTTCGCTTCATAGGGCCGGTTTGATCCAAATGTATTATGAGGCTGGGGCTGAGTGTGCGGATTGGGCCGTGATGCTCCCGACGCACCTGGAGCTCCGGGGGCGCCCAATGCGGCCAGCCTGGCGGCCTCAAAGGGCTCCGGTGCCGGTGCTTCCAGCCGTGCAGCGGCTGCTTCTTTTTCTCTCTGGGCGACCTCCCGCTCCGTATCCAGTGTCACATCGGGAATAAGATCTCTGCCGGAGAGAGCATCCCGGATCGTCCGGTACACAAGCTGGTAAACCTCGTCATTATTGGTAAACCGGATTTCCATTTTTGTCGGATGGACATTGACATCAATATATGATGCGTCAATCTCCAGATGAAAAGCGGTAAATGGATATTTATGGACCATGACGAAGGTTTTGTAGGCCTCCTCGATCGCTTTTGTAATAATGGGGCTTTTAATATACCGGCCATTGATAAAATAATTTTCATAGGCGCGGTTACCCCTGGAAATCAGCGGTTTGCCGATAAAGCCGTGAATGCGCATATTGGCGGAATTTTGCCCGATCTCCAAAAGATTGGCTGTGATATCCCGGCCGTAAATATTATAAATAATATCCTTTAGCTGCATATTTCCGGCCGTGTGGATCTTATTTTGGTGGTTATTAATAAATTTAAATGATACTTCCGGGTGTGACAGAGAAAGCCGCATGAGAAGATCATTTACATAGGACGCTTCCGTCATATCGGACTTTAAAAACTTCCGCCGCGCCGGTGTATTATAAAAAAGATTGCGTACAAGCATGGTCGTACCGGAAGGACAGCCGATTTCTTCCATGACCGTCTCCTCGCCGCCCTCGATGCAGTAACGTGCGCCGGTGAGCGCCCGGGGCGTTTTGGTGATCAGCTCCACCTGGGCCACGGAGGCGATGCTGGATAGAGCCTCACCGCGAAAGCCCAGGGAGGAAACAACCATCAGATCCTCCACCGAACGGATCTTGCTTGTGGAATGGCGCAGAAATGCCAGGGGGATATCGTCCTTTTCAATACCGCCGCCATTGTCCGTCACGCGGATCAGGCTGGTGCCGCCATCCCGAATTTCCACAGTAATGGCTGTGGCATGGGCATCGATGGCATTTTCCACCAGCTCCTTGACCACGGAGGATGGCCGTTCCACCACCTCGCCGGCCGCAATCTTATTGATCGTATCCGAATCCAGAACATTAATATGAGGCATACGCAGCCACCCTACCTTTCCTGATAAATTTGAAACTGTACAGAAATTGACTGTCCGATGCGCCGCTTTGGTGCTTAGCCATTGATTTTCTGCTGCAGCTCGTCCAGAAGCATCATAGCGTCCAGCGGGCGCATCCGGGATAGATCCGCATTTTTCAGCGTGTCCAGCACCTCCTGCGCAGCCGGCGAAATGCCAGGAATAGAAAGCCCGGGCGCGGCAACCGGCGTAAGCCCCGCCCCAGATAGCCCGGGGGCAGCAGCCGGCGTAAAGTAAGGCGCACCAGGCTGCCCAGGTGCAGTTGCAGCGTCCGTTGCAGACGTCGTGAGCGTCGAAGTCGCCGTGGGCGTTTCCGGCGCGGCTCCGTTATAGGCGGCCATGCTGTCAAACAGCGACAACTGCCCATCGTCCTCCGGCTCCGCAGCCTTTGCAGACGCCGGCGCCGGGCGTGCCACGCCAGCACTTCCCGTGCCCATACTTCCGGCCCCGATCTCCTTCATGCGGTCGGTAATATCGGCGTGGATCAGCTCCTCCACCAGCTCCTTGGCCCGCTCGATAACCGTATCGGGCACACCGGCCAGCTTGGCCACCTGGATACCGTAGCTTTTATCGGCACCGCCCCGGACGATCTTTCTCAGGAAAATAATGTCATCCCCCTGCTCCTTGACGGCGATGCAGTAATTATTCACATTGCTCAGCTTTCCTTCCAGCTCGGTCAGCTCATGGTAATGAGTGGCAAACAGCGTCTTGGCCCCCAAAAGTTTTGGATTGCTTATATGCTCCACAACCGCCCAGGCAATACTTAAACCGTCAAAGGTGCTGGTTCCCCGGCCAATCTCATCCAGGATCAGCAGACTGTCCTTTGTGGCATTGCGCAAAATATTGGCCACCTCGGTCATTTCCACCATGAACGTACTCTGTCCGCTGGCCAGATCATCGCTGGCGCCCACACGGGTAAATATCCGGTCCACAATACCGATATCCGCCGACTGAGCCGGCACAAAGCTGCCCATCTGAGCCATGAGCACGATCAAAGCCGTCTGGCGCATGTAGGTGGACTTTCCGGCCATGTTGGGGCCGGTGATGATGGAAATACGCTGCTCCTTATTGTCCAGGTATGTATCATTTTCAATAAACATCTGATTGGACGTCATTTTCTCCACCACCGGATGACGTCCGCCCTTAATATTTATAACGCCCTTTGTATTTATACTTGGCCGCACATAGTTGTTGCGCTCGGCCACAAGGGCAAGGGAGGCGTATACGTCGATGCGGGCCAGCGCCTTGGCGGTCGTCTGTATCCGGGCCACCTCCCCGGCGATTTTATCCCGGATCATGGAAAAAAGATCGTATTCCAGTGAAAACAGCTTGTCCTCGGCGCCCAGGATCATATCTTCCAGTTCCTTTAACTCCGGCGTGATATACCGCTCCGCATTGGTCAGCGTCTGCTTGCGCATCCACGTATCCGGCACCATATCCTTGTAGGAATTGGTCACCTCCAGGTAATAACCAAAGACTTTATTAAATTTCACTCTCAGGTTTTTTATCCCTGTATTTTCCCGCTCCTTTGTCTCCAACTGGGAAAGCCACTGCTTCCCTTCCGTCTTTGCACTGCGGTACTTGTCGATATCCTCATTAAAGCCGTCCTTGATGATCCCGCCGTCCTTTAAGGCAATGGGCGGATCGTCATTGATGGCGTCATCGATCAGCTTGCATATATCTTCCAGGCCATCCATTTTTTTGAAAATGTCCGTCAGATCCCGGGATTTATAATTCTGCATCAGGTATTTAATGGGCGGGATCATGGCCAGGGAAGACTTAAAGGCGATCAGATCTCTTGGATTGGCCGTTTTACAGCTAATCTTACTGATCAGGCGCTCCAGGTCATATACCGGATTTAAGTATTCCCGGATCTCATCCCGATTAATCAGCTCTGTATTGATTTCCTCAATAGCATCCAGACGATCCTCGATCTGCTCCTTATCGATATAGGGCTGTTCGATATAGGTCCGCAAAAGCCGCGCGCCCATGGCGGTTTTCGTCTTATCCAGCACCCACAGCAGTGAGCCTTTTTTCTGCTTTTCCCGCAGCGTTTCCAAAAGCTCCAGATTTCTTCGGGTGGAGCTGTCAATGATCATATACTTACTTGTATTGTACGGCGTAATATGCGTCAGGTGGACAAGGGAATTTTTCTGTGTTTCATATAAATACTGCAAAAGCGCGCCGGCGGCAATGATCCCCGTCGGGTAATCCTTAAGCCCCAGCCCGTCCAGCAGAGATACTTTAAAGTGGCGCTTTAACCGGCTCTGACACTGCTCCTCGTCGATATACCAGGCGTCCAGTATGGATGTGGCAATGCCCAGACGGTCCTTTATATCTGTAAGGTCCACGCCGCTCATACAGAAATAATCATTATAAATAATTTCCGCCGGCGAAAATTTTGTGATCTCATCCATAAGCTTTTTGGAGGAATCTACCTCGGTCACATAGTAATCCCCGGTGGAAATATCAGCTACGGAAATGCCAAAGCAGTCGTCCATATATATAATACACATAAGGTAATTATTTTTTGTCTCATCCAGTGCCTGCATACTCAGGTTCGTGCCCGGAGTGACGACGCGGATGACCTCCCGCTTTACAAGCCCCTTGGCCTGCTTCGGGTCCTCCATCTGCTCGCCGATGGCCACCTTATAGCCCTTGGAAACCAGCTTGTTCAAATAGGCATCCACGGCGTGATACGGGATACCGCACATGGGCGCCCGCTCCTCCTGCCCGCAGTCCTTGCCGGTCAGGGTGATCTCCAGCTCTCTGGATGCGGTGATGGCATCGTCAAAAAACATCTCATAAAAGTCCCCGAGACGGTAAAAAAGAATACAGTCCTTATACTGCTCCTTTGTCTGCATATATTGCTGCATCATCGGTGTAAGTGGTGCCATGAATTTGATACTCCTTTATCTTTTGTTGATACGCTGAGTTTACGTTTCGCAAACACATCTGCAAAACATTTATATCGGTTCAGATTTAAGTCTCCAAAAGGGGATACCGGAGCGTTTATGCTCTTTATCCGGTATCCCCCAATAATCTATACGTTAAACATCAATTCTCCGTAGGTCGGGAATGGCCATTCCTTTTCGTCCACAATCATCTCCAGAGCGTCAGCCGGAGCCCGAAGCTCCTTCATGGCAGTGCACACATGATCGCGGTAAGCGATGGCGCGTTCCTTGAAATTCTCATGGGCGCCGGCGCGCTCCACATTGGCCTCCAGCTTGATCAGGGCGTCGTTCATGGCTTTTAGGCAGCGGGAGCAGTCGGACAGCACGATCCGCTGCACGGAAGCATCTCCACCCACAGCCTCCACCGTCTGGATGGAGCCTGCCACAGTGCTCGTATACTTGATCACCGCCGGTATGATTTCCTTTTTGGCCATATCGATCATCGTGCGGGCTTCAATATTGATCGCCTTGGAATAAATCTCATAGCCGACCTCCTCCCGGGAGGCAAGCTCTGCGGCCGTCAATACGTTATGGCGCTCAAACAGTTCGATAGCCATCGGGGAGGTCAGATAGCCCACGGCATCCACCATATTGGTGATATTTGGCAGACCTCTGCGGATGGCCTCATCCACCCAGTCCTGAGAATATCCGTTGCCATTGAAAATAATGCGTATATGCTCGCCGACCCACTTTTTGATCAGATCGTGGGCAGCCATTTCCACATCCACGGAATTTTCCAGCAGATCGGCAGCCTGGCGGAGTGTCTCCGCCACAATGGTATTGAGCACAATGTTGGCGTCAGCGATGGAAGCGCTGGAGCCGACCATACGAAATTCAAATTTATTTCCCGTAAATGCAAAGGGTGAGGTGCGGTTGCGGTCCGTGGCGTCCATTTTAAACTTGGGCACTGAGGATACGCCGATATTGGCATTGCTGCCCTCCTTAGAACTGGTAGCCTCGCCTTTTTCACAGAGCTGGTTTAACACATCCTCCAACTGTTCGCCTAAAAATACGGAAATGATCGCCGGCGGCGCCTCATTGGCACCAAGGCGGTGGTCATTGCCCGGATTTGCGGCGGACTCCCGCAGCAGCGGCGAATAATCGTCCACAGCCTTTAATATGGCCGCCAATATGAGCAGAAACTGGCGGTTTTCATGGGGCGTCTTTCCAGGGTCCAAAAGATTGATGCCGGTATCGGTGGTCAATGACCAGTTATTATGCTTACCGGAGCCGTTCACACCATCAAAGGGCTTTTCGTGGAGCAGGCATACGAGGTCGTGGCGCAGCGCCACCTTTTTCATAATTTCCATCACAAGCTGATTGTGGTCCGTGGCTATATTTGTGGAGGCGTACACCGGAGCCAGCTCGTGCTGGGCCGGAGCAACCTCGTTATGCTGGGTCTTGGCCGTCACGCCCAGCTTCCAAAGCTCCACGTTCAGATCGGACATGTAGGACGCGATACGCTCCTTGAGCATGCCGAAATAATGGTCGTCCATCTCCTGCCCCTTTGGTGCAGGCGCGCCAAACAGCGTCCGTCCGGCAAAGATCAGATCCTTGCGTTTTTCGTAGGTCGCCTTGTCCACAATAAAATATTCCTGTTCCGCGCCCACAGAGGTAGTCACCTTGGCGGCCGTAGTATTGCCAAACAGGCGCACAATGCGCATCGCCTGTTTATCGATGGCTTCCATAGATCGCAGCAGAGGCGTCTTTTTATCCAGCGCCTCCCCGGTATATGAAAAGAAAACTGTAGGGATGCATAAAACAGCGCCGCCGGCATTTTCGTGAAGAAAGGCTGGCGAGGACAGATCCCAGGCCGTATATCCACGGGCTTCAAATGTGGATCGCAGACCGCCGGATGGGAAGGAGGAGCCGTCGGGCTCACCCTTGATGAGCTCCTTGCCGGAAAATTCCAGGATTACACCACCATCCCCCGAAGGGGTGATAAAGGCGTCCTGTTTTTCCGCGGTATAGCCGGTGAGCGGCTGGAACCAGTGGCTGTAATGGGTAGCGCCTCTTTCGATGGCCCAGTCCTTCATGGCATTGGCCACAACATCAGCCACATGCTTGTCCAGCTCATATCCGGCGTTGGCCGCCTGCTTTAATTCCTGATAGATCCGCTTGGGAAGTCTTTCACGCATCGTTGCATCATCGAAAACGTTGGATGCAAAAATATCGGTCACATTGATTGCTCTATTCATCCATTTACCTCTTCTCCAATTGATTGAGCTTCGCCAATATAGTAGAAGCCTTTACATTCCTTTAAGTAGACTGGCACGATCCGGCCGATCAGTGACGGATCTCCGGGGAAATGCACGACTGTATTGTTGCTGAGCCTGCCGGTGACAAGGTGGTTATCCTGGTTATTGATCTGTTCCACAAGGACATCCATCACCTGACCGGTATGGCGGGCACACACATCCGCAGAAATCTCCTGTACCATGCTTAAAAGCCGGTCAAACCGGTCCTTGACCACATCCTCCGGAATCTGGTCAGTCATGGAAGCCGCCGGAGTTCCGGTGCGCTTTGAATAAATAAAGGTGTACGCGCTGTCATAGCGGACCTTTTCAACCACATCCAGTGTTTCCTTAAAGTCCTCCTCAGTCTCCCCGGGAAATCCCACGATGATATCTGTGGTCAGTGAAATATCCGGGCAGGCGGCTTTGATCTTATCCACCAGCAGAAGGTAATCCTCTTTTGTATATTTACGGTTCATCTGTTTTAATATCCGGCTGCTGCCTGACTGGAGCGGCAGATGGAGATGACGGCATATCTTTTTCGAGCGGCTCATAACCTCGATCAGCTCATCGGACAAGTCCTTTGGATGGGAAGTCATAAAACGGATGCGCTCAAGTCCGTCGATCTTTTCGATTTCTGTTAAGAGCTGTGCAAAGCTCATCGGTGTGTCCAAATTCTTTCCATAGGAATTGACATTCTGGCCAAGAAGCATGACCTCCACCACACCGTCGGCCACATCGGCCCGGATCTCTTCAATGATATCCTCCGGGCGGCGGCTCCGCTCGCGGCCGCGCACATAGGGCACGATACAGTAGCTGCAAAAATTATTGCAGCCGAACATAATATTGATCCCTGATTTAAACGGATACTTCCGCCGGTTCGGAAGGTCCTCCACGATCTTATCCGTATCCTTCCACAGATCAATGATCATGGAACCTGATTCCAGACGGTCGTGTATAAGCTCCGCCAGCTTGTAAATGTTATGCGTACCAAATATAATATCCACATGGCGGTAGCTTTTGCGAAGCTTTTCCACCACCTGGGGCTCCTGCATCATACAGCCGCACAGAGCGATGAGCATCCCCGGACGCTTCTCCTTAAGCTTTTTTAAGGCGCCCAGCCGGCCGTAAACCCGCTGGTTGGCATTTTCTCTGACGGTGCACGTATTATATATGATAAAGTCCGCATCCTCATCCTCCACCCGCTCGTAGCCGATATCTTCCAAAATTCCGGAAAGCTTTTCCGAATCCCTGGCATTCATCTGGCAGCCGAAGGTGACACAGCAATACGTCTTTTTTCGACCGGTTTTTTCGTATTCTTTATCAAAACGCTCGCGTAAACCGGCGATGACCGCCTTTTGCCGCAGAGCTTCGTTTTCAAAATCCATAGTGACCTCCATACAATTTTCGCAGGATTATATTATACATTTCATTCACGGATTTGTCCATTCCCATAAATGATATATTTTGTCGTTGTCAATTCTTTTAAACCCATGGGCCCTCTGGCATGGAGCTTTTGAGTACTGATGCCAATCTCAGCGCCGAAGCCAAATTCAAAGCCGTCAGTAAACCGTGTCGAAGCATTGACATAAACTGCGGCAGCGTCTATTTCATCAAGGAAACGGCGGGCATTGGCATAATTTTCCGTAAGAATCGATTCGGAATGTTTTGTATTGTATGTGTTGATATGATCAATAGCCTCGTCAATACTGTCTACTATTTTTATAGATAGTATTAAATCCAGATATTCCATCCCCCAGTCTTCCTGTGTGGCAGGCACCAGCTCCGGAAGGATTGCCCGCGCCCGCGCATCCCCGCGCATTTCCACATGGTGGGCGCCAAGTACTTCACAGATGGCCGGAAGCGCCTTATCTGCAATCCCACTGTGGATCACCAGTGATTCGCAGGCATTGCACACACCGGTACGCTGGGTTTTGGCGTTTTCGATGATTTTTACCGCTGTGGAAATATCGGCGCTCTCATCCACATAAATGTGGCAGTTTCCAGTGCCGGTTTCAATGACCGGAACGGTGCTGTTTTCCACCACTGTACGGATAAGTCCAGCCCCGCCTCTGGGGATGAGAACATCCACATACTGGTTCAGACGCATAAATTCCCGTGCTGTCTCCCGGCTTGTGTCCTCGATCAGAAGGACGGCATCTCCAAGTCTTTCATCATAACCGGACAGCGCCCTGCGGATCACTGCGATAATGGCTTTGTTAGAATTTATAGCGTCACTGCCGCCCTTTAGGATCACTGCATTACCGGTTTTAAAGCACAGTCCAAAGGCGTCGGCCGTCACATTGGGCCGGGATTCATAGATGATTCCCACAACCCCCAGGGGCACTCTTTTTTTGCAGATTTCAAGGCCATTGGGCCGAAGGGAGGATTCCACGATCTCGCCCACAGGATCATTCAGGCCGACGATCTGATAGAGCCCCTGGGCCATGGCATCGATACGGGCATTGTTAAGTGCCAGCCGGTCGATGAGGGAATCTTTCATACCCTTTTCTCTGGCGTATTTTATATCTAAAGCATTGGCGTCAAGAATCGCCTGCGCTTCGCTGATAAGGGCATCCGCCACGGCCTTTAAGGCACCATTTTTTTCGCTTTGACCAAGATTCATTAAGTAACGGGAAGCCTTTTTGGATGCGGCTCCGATTTCATTTAACGTCATTGCAGTTCCTCCTTTATTCATTTGAATCCATTCGTTGAATCAATTTGCGGGATAATTGTAACGTAACAGTTCGGTTCCCCGGAACTATTACGAATAATTTAATATATATCATCATACACCAATCTGTCAAGAAGTACATCGTGTTCCTCCATGGGAAGAACGTCGGGTGAAACGACCTGAAAGCCATAGGCGATGCCGCAGGTGGTCACTTCCGGGCGGTTTCCAAGCAGATGTAAAAAATTATCATAGTATCCGCCGCCATAGCCCATACGGCCTATGGGGCCGCTCCTGTCCGCTTCTGCCAGGCTGCAAAAAGCAGTTCCGGGCACAAGGATCAACATCCGGGCGCCTTCCGGGAATGTTCCCCCAGCGGCATCCGGGAACAGCGGCAGATACTGCGGCCCTGGCCTATCCGGCGGGAGCTGTGGCTCCGGTATATTCATATACCCCGGCTTTAATTCCTCAAGACTTTGAACATTCAAAAACACCATCCGCCGCGGTCCGAGCACCTTGGGAAACGCCATCTTCTTACCCTTATCCAGGGCATCTAAAAGCAGCGGCCGGATATCCAGCTCGTTCCGGCATGGATAGTAGCCTAAAATAATGTCCGCGGCCTTATAACACTCCCACTGCATAAGTTTTTCGCATACCCTGTGCCCGGCAAGCGTACACGCTTCTGCCGGCAGGCTCAGACGCCTGTCGATCATTATTTTTCGCAGTTGAGACTTTCCATTTATCATATTTTTCATTTCCCATATGGATATTTTTCATTTCCCGTGTCAATGTATATATTTTTTCATTTCCCGTATCAATGCATATATTTCTTTGTTGTTTTCCGGCGGTCCTTCACCGGTTCGATCGTGCCATCGGGATTTTGGATGCTCATATTTTCCAGGTTCGCCCTGAGATTTTTACGGACAGCCGCGATATATTCCCCGCGCAGCCTGGCCTGCTCATCCTTCTCCTCCGGTGTCAGGCCTTCGTTTTTTGATTTATGGTAAAGCTCATTAATTCTTGCAATATCTTTATCTGTGATCATAGCTGCTCCCTTTCATGTTTATAGATTGTTGCACTAACATATAGATAGTATATAGATTGCACCGATTGCTCAGTGCCTGTAATCCACCAGGCTAATTCCGGTATTCCGGCTTATCCTCCAGCCAGGCGGTCAGTTCATCGTAATGCTCTTTCATATAATCATAGCCATGCTGATAGAACGCAGTAAGCTTATCTTTGTCACGTTCTACCCGGCTGGCTCCGTCAAATCCCGGCCGGATAACAAATATTTTACCGCGTTCCTCCAGCTTTTCGATATAATCCAGTGTTTTGTTGTAAGCATAGTTTCTATCCTTCAGTGCATTCACTAGATGTGGATATTTTTTATAGGCAACTCTGGCCATCTTATATGTTTTCTCAGACGTTTCCGCTTTACGATACCCTTTAACCTTGGTCAGGACCACGATATTGAACCGGAAGCTGTCGATCATGGCCCGCTTGACCGGAATTGAGTCGGACAGACCGCCGTCCAGCATAGGAATGCCATCGACGCGGACCATAGGTGAGACAAAAGGAAGACTGGACGATGCACGGCAGACAGCCATCATCCGTTTTCGATCCTCTTTTTCTTCAATATAAACCGGCATACCTGTGAGACAGTTGGTAGCCACCATCACGCAGCGGATATCGGATGCCAGGTAAGTGTCAAAATCAAAGGGAACATACTCATTGGGATAGCGGTCAAAAACCATATCCATATCAAACAGATAACCGGTCCGGAAAAAATTTTTCATTGTTATATAGCTGTGTTCCGCCTGTGCATCGATCATACATTCCTTTGTACGGCCGATCTGATCAGATACATAGTCCACCGCATTACACGCGCCGGCGGACACACCGATAACATAGGGAAGCTTCAGCTTCTGTTCCATGAGATAATCCAGCACACCACTTGTAAATACACCTCTCTGGCCGCCGCCCTCAAGGACTAATCCTACATGTTTCATATCTATCACCCGATTTCTATAATTAGGATAACGACAGCCGTCATTTAAGATGGCCATGCCGCTGTTCAATATACTGCGTCAAATTAAAATTCTTGTTTTTATGGGCCAGGAACAGAGTTCCTACATTTTCACCGTTGGTAATCCTGTGGATATTTCTAAAATCCCGCCCGTTGGCAATGATCATATCACAACCGGAATCGGTAGCTATACGGGCAGCGTCGATTTTCGTCACCATCCCGCCTGTACCGAAGTCGCTGGAAGCCCCCCTGGCCATGTCGTACAGGTGTTCATCGATCACCGGTATACACTCAAGAAACTGGGCATCCGGACAGCAATATGGATCGTCGGTATATAATCCGTCGATATCGGACATCAGTATGAGCAGATCCGCCTTTGCCAGCGATGCGACGACGGCAGAGAGGGTGTCATTATCACCAAATTCGATCTCATCGGTGGAAATCGTATCATTTTCATTGACAATAGGAATGACCCCCATCTGTAAAAGCTGGTTGAAGGTGTTTCTGGCATTCCTGCGGCTGACATCCCGGACGATCGTATGCTTTGTCATCAGTATCTGGGAAGATAGCTGATTATATTCGTTAAACAGCTTTTGATAGATCATCATCAGCGCGGCCTGGCCCACGGAGGCGCAGGCCTGCTTTAATGGCAGTGTATCCGGCCGTTTGCCAAGCCCCAGCGCCTTCCGTCCGACACCAATGGCCCCGGACGATACAAGGATCACTTCCTTGCCCTGATTGCTCAGGTCGCACAGCAGGCGCACGAGCTGCTCCAGCTTATAAAGATCCAGCTCGCCGGTCATTTCGTGGACCAGGGAGGAGGAACCGACTTTAATAACAATGCGTTTTTTCTCTTTTAATGCACTTCGGTCAAATGCGGCTTTATCTGCGGCCGCGGGCTGCACATCCGCCGCCTGTGTTTCTTTATTTATCATATCCGTCATAGGTGTACTCCTTGTTAATTTTTCTTACTGAACATATTTATATTTCGGCACTGTCCACAGGGCAAAAGCGCCGCGCGATCTCCTCGGCCACCCGCAGGCCGTCCATAGCGGCGGATGTGATCCCTCCGGCATAACCGGCGCCCTCACCGCACGGGAAAATCCCCGAAATGCTGGCCTCCATATGTTCATCCCGATGGATACGCACCGGCGACGAGGTTCTGGACTCAACGCCGGATAACAGGGCATCCGGCCGGTCAAACCCATGGATCTTCCTTCCAAAGGCCGTGATTCCTTCCACAAGGCTCTCACAAACCGATTCCGGAAGGCAGTTTCGCAGATTGGCAGGAACGCTGCCGCCGCAATGGACCGGCTGTACCTGGCCGTATCCGGTGCTTGGACGATTCTCACAAAAGTCGCCAAACTGCTGCACCGGTATTTTGTATGCGCCGCCGGATCTTTTGGCTTCCTGGAAGCAGGCATGCTCCAGCCTGCGCTGAAATTCCACTCCGCTTAAAGGTCCGCTGCCGTTAAAATCCTCCGGCGTCACTGTGACGATCACCGCGCTGTTGGCGTTGGCGCTGTCACGGGCGCTGTAACTCATACCGTTGACCGCCGTAGCCTCCGGCTCCGAGGATGCATTGACCACATAACCGCCCGGGCACATACAAAAGGTGTAAACACCCCGGCCATTGGCGCACTGATGCGTCATTTTATAATCCGCCGCTTTCAGCCATTCATCTCTTTTGCGGGAATACTGGGCCAGATCGATCATGTCCTGAGGATGCTCGACACGTACACCCACAGCAAAGGCCTTGGCCGACATCTCCAGCTTTTTATCCAGGAGCATCTCAAATGTATTGCGCGCGCTGTGCCCGATCGCCAAAACGAGGACGGAGGTTTCCATAAGTTTATTATGGTTAACCTCCACACCACAAAGCTGTCCATCCTCGATTTTCAGATCCATGATTTCCGAATCAAAATGGACCTCACCGCCAAGGGCGATGATTTCATTGCGCATATGCTCCACAACGTGTACTAAAATATCCGTGCCGATATGGGGTTTACTGAGATAGAGTATTTCCTCCGGAGCCCCCGCCTCATAAAAAAGCTCCAATACTTTCCGGTTCCTTCCGGTTTTATCTTTCACAAGTGTATTCAGCTTTCCGTCAGAAAATGTACCCGCTCCACCCTCGCCAAACTGGACATTGCACTGAGGGTCCAGCACACCATCTTCCCAGAACCGTTTTACCTTTTCACAACGGGTATGCACGTCGCTGCCCCGCTCAAATATCACCGGGCGGTACCCGTGCCGTGCCAGCATCAGCCCGCAAAACAATCCAGCCGGACCGCTCCCGGCGATCACCGGCCGGGCCGCCGGTCCATGGACACAGGGCATGGGAAATTCATAGCCATCCGTTGCTGCCAGAGTTATATTTTTATCACGGGCATATTTTTTTAACAGGGCATTTTCTCCGGGAGCTTCCACATCGACCGTGTAGACGGCAGTTATTTCGCCCTTTCTGGCGTCAATGGACTTTTTTATCACCTTTAAACTTTTTATTTTCTCAGGAGGCAGGCGCAGTTTTTTTGCGGCGGCCCGCCACAGATCATCACTTTGCCCCCGGTAATCCAGCTTTAATTGATGAATACGTATCATACAAGTTCCTTTCCGGCATGGGTTCCGGCCACATAGCCGCTGGACCATGCCCACTGCAAATTATAACCGCCGCAGATCCCATCCACATCCACCAGCTCTCCGGCAATATACAGCCCAGGGATTTTTCTGACCTCCAGATACTCCGAAAGCAAACGGCCGTCCACGCCTCCCGCACAGACCTGGGCATTGTCAAAACCGCCGGTCCTCTCAATCTGAAATGTCAGATTTTTGATCACCTCAGCCAGGGCGCCAAGTTGCTTTTTGTTAAGCTGGCCCACCGTCTGGGAGCCATTAAGGCCTGCCAGTTGATTAAACAGCCGGCAGAGCTTTTGATGGAACATACCGATCAAAAATTCATCCGCTGTTTTATCCGGCCGGACATGTGCCCGCTCGGTCAAAAATAAAAACAACCGGGATTTATCCATATCCGGCATAAAATCCAGACTTCCGGATACTTTTTTCTTCTGATCTATAGCTTTGGATACATAACGGCTGACCTGGAAAGCCGGAATCCCCGATACACCGTAATCCGTTAGCTGAACCTCCCCCCGGTTCATCGCCAGTTGTACAGGCGCCGTCTGCCCGCACGCATATATATGTATGCAGCCATCCGCGCGAACGCCGGATACGGATTTAAAAAACTTTTCTCTGGCATATAACCCCGTCAGCGCCGGAACCACACGGGTCATGGAAAGTCCGAGCTGCCGGGCCAGATCATAGCAGGAACCATCGGAACCAAGCTTTGGATAAGCCCGGCCGCCGCCGGCCAAAATAACCTTTTTTGCAGTATAGCGTTCCTGCCCGGAGGTCACGACCTCAAATCCGTCCTTTATTTTACGGATCTTCTCCACATTTTTCCCGGTCAGCAGCTTCACACCGAGCCTTCGGATTTCCATCAACAGCACATCCAGCACAGCGGCCGCCTGATTCGACGCCGGATAAATATAGCCGTCACGGTCCTTCGGATAAATCCCCAGATCACTAAAAAAGTCCAGCGCGGCTTCATAGCCAAAACGGCCCAGAACCTGACCGATCAGCCGTGGTTCAGCA
This sequence comes from Lachnospiraceae bacterium, assembly GCA_902363555.1. GTDB lineage: Bacteria > Bacillota > Clostridia > Lachnospirales > Lachnospiraceae > Catenibacillus. The sequence continues at coordinate 131,913 of CABJAM010000011.1, forward strand.
CTGTGATAACACGACGTATCCATAACACGATTGGTATAATTACATCGGCCATTCCCGGTCGCCAGTATTTTTTTACCAGGCTTTTCCATACGCTCTAAAATCAGGATTTCCGGTTTCCGACAGGCGCTTTTCCCTTCTTTAAGAAATTGGCGTGCCGCGGCAATGGCGCTCATAAGGCCCGAGGCACCGGCTCCAACAATAATAATATCCGACTTCATCACACGTCCACCTTAATTTTCACACAAATTTAACTTCAGTGAACAGTATAGCACATCCCGCGGTAAAAAATCAACCAATGAACCCAGTATATAGCAAAGCGCCCCGGTACCGGTATCCACCATTAAAGCTGGTGTGCCGGCGCCGGAGCGCTTTATTCTATATTCCCATAAGCTGCGTGTTGTGCAGCTATCATCATTTGGCAGGGCCAAACTGTTACATGCAGCTAACGATTTATACATACTTACGAACAATCTCGTGAAGCTGTTCCCACTTATCTTCCATATCCGCTACAAGCTTAAACTGAGTCCGGCATCGGTCCAGATTATGCCCCTCGCGATGGATTTTAAAGTAGGTATCGCCCTGAAGGTAATCGGTCAGAAAACGCATACCACATTCAAATGTCATCACCTTGGCGCCCATGGGCAGCATGGAAAGCTCCGTCTTAGTAAGACTGCCATGACACCCTTCGATAAATCCACGGGTGTAATATTCAAACAGGTTCAGATCGCACCACACCTTCGACAAATCTGGCTCATCCTCGTCGCCGGTACTTGCTCCAAAGCGGATCGAATCGCCATAATCATTGATTGAAAGCCCGGGCATAACCGTATCCAGATCGATCACACAGATCCCACGGCCGGTTTTATTGTCGATCATAATATTATTCAGCTTTGTATCATTATGGGTCACCCGCAGGGGGACCTGCCCTTCGGCCAGCATATTTCCCAGGGTATGGGCGGTTTCCCTGTGAGCGATCACAAAATCGATCTCCTTTTGTACGTCACAGGCCCGGTGGCATATATCCTCTTCCACGGCCTTTAGGAAAACCTCATAGCGGGCGGCTGTATCGTGAAAGCCGATGATCGTCTCGTGGAGCGTCTGGGCAGGATAATCCGCCAGCAGCCGCTGGAAGTTCCCGAAAGTCACCGCACTTTGATAAAAATCATCCGGTTTTTCTACTTTATCGTAGGAGGTGGCTCCCTCGATAAACGTATAAATACGCCAGTAAAGTCCTTCTTCATCCTTATAGTAGGGCTTTCCGTCGGTGGTTTTTATCACATTCAGCGTCTCCCGCTCAGGATCTCCGCCGTTTTCAATGATCTTTTTCCGCAGGTGGGATGTGACACCCAAAATATTTTCCATGAGCTGTTCCGGGCTTTTAAATATATCATGGTTCATTCTCTGTAAAATATATTTGATAATATGCCCGTCCTGCTGTTCCATCAACAAAAGATATGTATCATTGATATGGCCGCTTCCGTATGCGTATCTGTCCAAAACTATGCCAGGCAAATCAAAATGCTCAATGGCACGATCTGCCATTTGTTGAATAATGACCTGATCCATATCTATTCCTCCCAAAGATTTTTCGGATATAACCCCTCATCTTTTAATTTTCGTATAGCTTCCATAACCACGGGCTTATCCTCCCGGTAGGTTACGCCATACCAACGGTCCTGAGACTGCAAAACAGCCACCGTCGCTTTCTTTTCCCGGAGCAGTTGTTCAATCATAGACGGCAGGAAAAATTCACATTTTAACGGATTCGTTTTTATATTTTCATCGAGAAAATCTGTAAATGCGCCTTTGAGCTCCTTAAAAATACTTGGATAAAAGCCCCACATATTCATGGATACAGTGCTTCCCTCAGGTATTTTGATCCATGTATTGCCGTCATCCTCAGTGTAAGCGGCATATTTATCCAGCTTTTCAATACGCGTCCGCTCGTGGATCTCCTCCAGGTATCCGTCCTCATTTACGGTACAGACACCCCGGGCCACATGGCCGTTTTCAGTCAATGTGTTCTCAAGGATGTAGCCAACCATGGCATAGCGGTAAACGTCGTCATCACTGTGGCTGCTCAGATAATCGTAGATCATTTTCAATGCGTTGGGGCCGTAATAATCATCTGCATTGATCACAGCAAATGGTTCGTCCACAACGGCTGCACATGAAAGGATCGCATGTCCGGTTCCCCATGGCTTTTTGCGCCCCTTCGGCACCTCATACCCTTCCGGGATATTTTCCAGGTCCTGATAAACGAAGGCGACCTCGATCTGTTTTTGTATACGGTTTCCGATGACCTCCATAAAGTCCGCTTCATCCTGCTTCTTTATAATAAAAACAAGCTTTTCAAACCCTGCCCGTATGGCGTCATAAATGGAGAAATCAATAATGATATGCCCCTGGTCATCAATCGGGTCAATCTGCTTTAAACCGCCGTATCGGCTGCCCATTCCGGCGGCCATAATCACTAATACCGGTTTCTTCATAATAAGTTCCTCCTGTTTTTGTTGAAATATTGGTAATAATAGGATATACTTGAATTAATTATTGTGCATAATTTTTTGTGCAAATGACGTTTAAACATTTGCCAGGAAGGAGTACCTATGTCTTACCAAAGTGTAACTCTCATCGAAGATATCGTCATTAATAAGATATACTCGATCCATTATTTTGAATATATGAGCGACTTTCAGTTCGCCGGTGAAACCCATAACTTCTGGGAAATGCTCGTGGTCGATAAGGGCGAGGTGGATGTCACTGCCGGTGATAAAAATCTTGTCTTAAACCGCGGTGAGATCATCTTCCATAAACCCAATGAATTTCACAGTCTGCGGGCCAACGGCAAAATTGCGCCCAACCTGGTCGTTGTTTCCTTTGAATGCAACTCTCCGGCCATGTCCTTTTTTGAAGAACAGACACTTAAAATCACCGACTATGAGCGTTCGCTTCTCGGCACCATTATCAAGGAAGCCCGAATGTCCTTTAAGGGCCGCCTGGATGATCCTTACCAGGAAAAGCTCATTCCCGAAAGTCTCCGGCCGCCAGGCTCCATGCAGATCATAAAGCTCTCCCTCGAAATGCTGCTCATTATCCTTCTGCGCCGGTACGAAGGCTCCGCCCCCGTGATCCATGAAGAACCGAAAATGCCCACCAAGCTCACGACCGTAAATGCAGATACAGAAGTTTACAACCGTATCCTTACCTATATGGAGGAGCATATCTATGCCAATCTCACCATCGACGATCTGTGCCGAAGTACTCTGGTGGGGCGCTCCAAGGCTCAGAAGCTGTTCCGCGACCGCAATAACTGCGGCGTTATCAACTATTTTTCTCAGCTAAAGATTGAGAAGGCCAAGGAGCTTATACGGAATAAGGATATGAACTTTACACAGATATCGGATCTGCTCGGTTACACATCCATCCATTACTTTTCACGCCAGTTCAAGAAGATCACCGGGATGACGCCCTCGGAATATGCCTCCTCGATCAAAGGCATATCCGAAAAGCATCCGCCGGTTTAACCCTTGATACCGCCACCGGTAACACCTGCGATGATCTTTTCTGAAAGGAAGATGTACAGCAGGAAGGTAGGCAGGAATACGATGATCACGGCTGCAAACAGCGCGCCCTGCTCGCCGTTGTACTTCATGGCGTTGATCAACGTAACAAGGCCGACACCGACGGACTTCATGGAATCCTCGCTGGCGAAGATCAGGGACATGAAATATTCGTTCCATACAGCCAGGAAGTTGAAAATGGACACGGTAACGATACCCGGCTGGGCCAGCGGCAGCATGATCTTCCAGAAGGTTTTCATCGGCGGGCAGCCATCCACTGCCGCCGCTTCCTCGTAAGTCTTTGACAATGTTCCGAAAAAATTCAGGAGGAAGGTGACCGTAAATGGTATGTTCATGCATATATATAGGACAAACAGCGTCAGCCGGCCGTTCACATGAAATTGCGAGGTCAGGTTAAACAGCGGCAGGATGATCATAATAGTCGGTATACTCATGGCTATAACAAGACCGGTCTTAAATGTTTTGTTGCCAAGGAATGTATATCTGGATAATACATAAGCGGCCGGTGCAGAGATCAGTATGATGACTACACAGGATACGGAGGCATACAGTAAAGAGTTCAGGAAGAACACCGATACATTCTGCGCTGCCCACGCCATTGAATAGTTTTCAAAATGCAGGCCCGTGGGGAAGCTGAATACAATACCCTGATTGATTTCTCTTGGAGTATGCAGACTGGCTGCAAAAATCCATCCGATCATAACAACCGTCAGCAGAACCCATAAAATAAGCACAATATAGCCTGGAAGGAGCTTTAATTCCTTACGCCAGTTAAAGGGTTCCCGCATTCTCTTCTCTTTTTGCTTCTTTGACATTTTACGTTTCCCCCTTCCTTAATATTCAATCTCATCATCTTTAATCAGCTTGTTAAAGACGAAGAAAATGATAAGTACAAGCAGTGCCAGAGTCACACCGATGGCAGCGCCGCGGCCGGCGTCACGCTCAACCATGCCCTTTGCACCGAATACGATATTGATCATATACTGGACCGGCACGATGGTTGCCGCTTCTGTATCGACCGGCGAAAACATCAGCGACCAGATGTAAAAGCTGATGGCATTAATGCTCCAGAAGGTGATATTGGTTTTAAATACGCCCCGCAGTAAAGGCATCGTAATATTTGTAAACTGACGGAATTTATTGGCACCGTCGATGGTGGCGGCTTCATAAATATCCTGTGGAATACGTTCAATACCACTGAGGAAGATCAGCATGTAATAGCCGACTGCGCCAAAGCAAAAGGCCACAAGCATGGCCCAGAACTTCGTATCAGCGCCCAGAAAATTCATCTTGGCCAGGCTGTCGATTCCCAGAGCCCTGCCGATGCCAGTGAGAAGTCCGTAACGTTTACTGAAAATATACTGGATCCACATCGTTGCCAGTGCAACGGCACTGATAACATTGGGAAGATAAATTACAGCACGGAAGAAATTTTTAAAACGGATACCGCTGGATAAAATAACGGCCAGCAATAAAGAAATGGAAAGGACGATGATTCCGCCCACAAGCCATATTTTGGCGATATTCGTCAGGGAACGTATAAATATTTCTGTTTTGAACAGTTTAATATAATTTTCCAGCCCATAAAACGACCATGTACTTAAATCACCGGTGACATTCTCAACCTTGAAAAAGCTCATAATGACTGTACGGACAACCGGATACAGGAACATGAAAACGAATGTAATTATGGCCGGAAGAATAAAGCAGACGATCATTGTCTTATTCTTTTTCATTTTTATCCCCCTTTGTTACATATTTTGGAATGTAAAAGGATGCGGCGCAGTAAACACTGCTACCGCATCCAGATGCAAGTCATTTATTCTGCTGCTGTTTCACTTTCAGCCGGTGTCTCTGCTGTTTCTTCTGTAGTCTCGGCGGCACCACCGTCAGCGGACGGGGATGTGGGAGCCGGAGCGGCAGCGGCGATTGCGTCAACAAAGCCCTGAGCGTCCAGAGATCCTTCAAATACTTTCAGGATGTTTTCTTTGATGATCGGCTGTAAATCTGCATTGTCGTTCAGACCGCAGTTCCAGTCGTATACATTTGTCAGAGCATTGAAGCTGTCCTTGCAGCCTGCGATCATCGCCGGCCATTCACCATTTGTCGGGTCTGCCGGCATGGAATCTGTAGCCAGAGCAACCTTCTGGTCGCCTTCACCTGTGGTGATCATCATAATCAGATCAAATGCCTGCTGAGCTTTATCAGAATAAGCCGGGATAGCAAATGCCTGTGCACCTACATTGGCGATGGTGTTCGGGTCTGCGCCGCCGTCAACGGACGGATAGTTGAACATACCCCATTCAAGGTCACAGCCGGTATTGTTGGTGATTTCTCCAGGTACCCAGGATGCGTTTACAACCATAGCTGTTTCATCATAACCGATAGTATTTTCACTGGCTGGGAAAGCGTCCGGAGCATTTTCTTCAAGATAACCGGCTTTTACAAAATCTACCATATCCTGAATGGATTTTAATACTTCTGCACTGTCCTTCCAGCCTACAAGATTACCGTTTTCATCTTCATAAGCGCCATATTTACAAAGGTTGGATACTTTTTCCTGGCCGATGTATCTTGCCATATGGTAGCCAAGGTTATAAAGAACATAAGCGTCATCAAGTGCTAATGGATTATAGCCGGCATCTTTAATCTTCTGGCAGCAGTCAAGGAATTCAGCCCATGTCTGAGGCTCGCTTTCGATACCTGCTTCAGCAAAGATAGCTTTGTTATAGAATACACCGGATGTATACGGCTGATATGCGATACCTTTAAGGCTTCCTGCCCATCCGCGGATAGCGGTCGGCAGAGCAGCTACGGAATGATTCTCGTAATCAGCAGCTTTGGCCATTTCTTCCAAATCTACACAGCTGCTTGCATACTGAGTAGCTACACGCTGGAAATCCTCGTCGAACAGGTCGATATCATTCTTAGCGTCCAGAGCAGCCTGGATCACTTTGCTGATGTCACGGCCTTTCCACTGAACATCGACTGCAACGCCTGTTTTTGCGGTGTACTCATCGATAATCTCCTGGATGGCTATGGCCTGTGGTGAACCAGCATCCCACATGGACCAGTAAACAAGAGTTTCGCCGGTAGCTGCGGCCGGAGCATCGGTTGCTCCTTCAGTTTCCTTCGGAGCCTGAGTCTCTGTCTTGGCATCTGTAGCTGCCGTAGTGTCTTTTGCTTTCGTCTCACTGCTGTTGTTACCACATGCAGCCAGCATGGATGTGATCATGGCAACACACAATAAAACACTTACAATTTTCTTAACTTTCATAATATACCTCCTTGTTGATTGGGCACCTTGTATAGTATGTACCGCCCTTTGGTAGTTTTATATTATCACTTTCTCCCAAATACTTATTTACACAAAATGTTCCATTCTTTGCATTTTTAGCCATTTCGACGAACACCCGAGCTTTTTGTACAAATTTGGCGGATAATGTGTACAATATCTTTCAAAGTCAAAAAGAGCCGCGCGATTTTTCGGCGGCTCTTTCCGGAGATAAGAAGGATGAAAAAAATATCAAAAATTAGAAGTTGGCAAAGTTAATATATTGACCGGGCCCTTTCCTGCGATGAGCTTTGTGCCGTCGCTGTAGCCTTCTTCCCGGCCGTCAAGCTCCGAAATGAGCCGGCGGCGCAGCGTGTCAATACGATTTTTCACGGAGCTGTCGTTGATTCGGTCATGCAGCTCCTGCGGGTCTGTGGACAGATCAAAATACTGCTCCTGTCCGGTCTGGGAAAACCATATATATTTATCATGCTCCGTAACGATCCAGTGATTGGACTTTTCACCGAAGCTGTGTTCACCGTGAAGATCGTCACGGATTTTATGATCCGTATTTTGTGTCATAGGAAGCATGCTTTTCCCGTCCACACTGGAAGGCACCGGCGCCCCGGCCATATCAAGCACGGTGGGCATCACGTCCCGAAGCTCCACAAGGCTGTGGCATACCTGGCCAAAACCGTCCGCTCCCCGGCTTCCCGGACCGGACACGATCATGGGGATATGGGCGCTTCCCTCATAGGGCATGGCCTTGCGGAATAAATGGTGGTCGCACAACTGTTCTCCGTGGTCGGAGGTGAACAGTATCATAGAATCCTCATAGCATTTATCATCCACCAGCGCCTGAAGGAGCCGGCCGATCTGGTGATCCAGATGGGTAATGCAGGCATAGTAGCCGACCTGGGCCTGGCGTATCAGCTCAGGGTCCGCAGGGCCTGTGCCGGAATCAAATATACGTCCGGACTTATCAAGACCGTCACTGCTCTCCCAGCCGCCCACGGCCGGCGGCCTCAGATCCATAGCATTGTACATATCAAAATAATATTTCGGCGCATCAAAGGGCGGATGGGGCCGCAGATAAGATACGGTCAGGAAAAACGGCTTTGAGCGGTCGCGGCGTCTTAAAAAGTCCACGGCCCGGCTGGTCACCCAGTTTGTTGGGTGAAGCTGCTCTTCATAGATCCACGGCCGGGCTACCCAGCCGTTACACTCCATCCCGGTATCGATCACATCGGCATCGATACCCTTTTCATTTTTCAGCCAATGCATATAATCATCGGCGACCTTCTGGGATTCGTACCACGGCACATCGCTGTAACGGTAATAATGGAGATAACCGTCGTGAAGCTCCACATGGTCATAGCCCAGCAGATTTCTTAAAGGATGGACATGCATCTTTCCAACACACTGAGTATAGTAGCCGGCCACCGAAAGCTCACCGGCCATGGTATGCTCGTAATCCCACGAAACACCGTCGGCATAGCCTACCCGGCCGTGGTGCTCCTGGGCCATCCCTGTGTGCAGGGCGGCCCGGGCCGGAATACATGTGGGACATGCGCTGTATGCCCGGTCAAACAACGTTCCCCGGGCGGCCAGCGTATCCAGAAACGGCGTCTTCACATCCGGATGCCCCATGCACCCAAGACAGTCGCCCCGAAGCTGGTCGGTCATAATCAAAATTATATTTTTCTGTTTCATATTGTTTTCCATAAAATCTGGCACGGCTCTAATGTATAAGCCATTCCACGGCCTTCGCCATCATAAACCATCGTCTCCTGAGTCTCGTTGGAGTTATTTACTATGGCATACTTGCCGGTCTGCGGGTAAGCGTGTACCTCGCACAGCAGGTTATCGGCATACCACCGCTCATACTCATTTTCCTTGCCAGCGGCGTAGAACATGGCGCGCATGAGCAGGCGTGTGTTTTCATAGCTGTAAGGCAGCCCGGCAATGTATACGCCCCGGCCCGACCCATAGCTGTGTGCTGCGATATGGACCTCATTATCCGAGTATTCAATGATTTCCGTATCCTTATACAGGGCGTAAATATCCTTCTTGCCCTCACCGAAATCAAAGCCCTCTGTGCGGTCCTTCGTAATAAAATGGCTGCCGCAGCTCTCTTTGAAATATTTATCCGTGGACAATGTGAATCCAAGCTCCCTGTCAACGCCCAGGACATCGGCCAACTGGAAGAAACGTCCGCCGTGGTGAACGGCCGAGGGCTCTCCGATGCCGATAAAACCGCCGCCATTGTAGATCCACCGGCGAAGCTGTGTCACCAGACCGTCATCCAGCCATTCCTCTCCGCCGGAAAAAGCTGTCATAGCGTCGCCGGCATTGATGATCACGTCAATATCTTCCGGGATACCGCGCTCGCGGATATCGTCAAAGCTGATAAAGGATACGTCCACACTGGCGCCGCTTAAAGATTCTAGCATACCAAAATAGGAATACGTCTGCTTATACCAAAGTGCGTGAGCCACCATATATGTCTGCCAGGAACGCAGCCGGCCCCAGGAATTTAAAATAGCCACTTTCAGGCCGCAGTACGGCTTGCTTCCGGCGATATTATCGTAAAGCTCGCGGAACTCATCCGTCACCTTCTCGATATAGTCCACAAATTTGGGGAATTTATAAGCAAGGCTTAAATATCCGCCATAGCCGATGCGGTCCACAGGCTTTCTCATAATAGCCCGGCGGGCGCACAGCCAGTTATCAATGGCTTCGATGCACGGGTCATTGCCCTCATAAAAAGTATCCGGGAAGAAATACGGAAGGAAACGGCCTTCGGTATACTTTACGCCCGGGATCTCGGAAATCAGACGAAGGGTTGCGCCGCCGCCCACGGACCCCACCACGGCGTCCAGACCAATACTTTCAAAATATTTACCGTAGGGCTCTGTGCCGATCCAGTTATCGCCGAGGAACATCATGGCTTCTCTTCCGGCTTCATGGACGATATCCACCAGCTCTTTGGCCTTGCGGGCTACAAAGCGCTGAATGAAATCAATATAATCTCTGTAATGTTTTGTCGGTACGCGGAAGGTGGAGTTATAATAGCCATTGTCCACAATATCCTCCGGGCGGAGGCGGTAGCCGTACTCTTTCGCAAAATCTTCCAGCGCCTTTACAGAAACGGTGGCGCCATAGCCAAACCAGTCCACAAACTTCTCTTTGGCATTGTCATTAAATACAAGGGTAAAGTGGTAGAAAAATGTGGTAAACCGGACCACATCCACCTCCGGATTATCCTTCAGCCACTGTACCAGATATTCTTTTGCAAACCGGCCGGACGCCTCCTGGCGCACATCAAATGGAATCTCATGGGGCTTGTCTCCCCAGTTATTTGTTATATGATTGTACATCTGTGTCGGATCCCAGATGGCATAGACGAGAAAGGATACAGTATATTCGTGGAAAGGCACCGTATTTTCAATGATCACACAGTGCTGCTGTGTATCGACACGCCACAGACCGGCATCAACAACTTCGCCGCTGGTCCGGTCAATGACCTCCCACCACTGCTTCGGGTCGTGCAGATAGTCCGGGATGACCTGTTCCTGGTAATAGCCTTCCATAAAAGCGATCGACAGGCTTGTATCCACAGCCACGTTATGGCGGGACATCAGATACATCTGCTGACATTCGTCCATATGCTCCTTCGCAAATTCATTATGGCCGCGGGCCACGAAATAGGTCGTATAGATTTTGGCGTCCAGCGCCTTTATATCGTCATCCAGCTTTGTTCCATCGCTGTCACGGAGCGCATCAGCACCCCAACGGTCAAGCATCTCCTTTGTTTCCTCAAGAAAATTGGATTCACTTGGCAGAGTCACTCTGCCCTTTGTTTTAGACATATAAACCGCCTCCGTTTTTTATTTTTTAATTTGTTCTCAAAAGGTCACCCGTTGGTACCTTTGAAAAGTTGTCTAAAAAGCACTTCAATAACTTTATACTGTTAGTATATCGGATAAATTCCTTATTCACAATAGCATTATCCGCCGTTTAATTTGCACTATTGAATGTGCATATTGCCATTTTTGTTCATTTGAAGTACATTAAAAACAGAGAAAAACGGTCGGGTGACCGACTTGAAATAACAGAAATAAGATGACAGACAGGAGGGATTTTTATGATATATGAGATCAAAAAAATCGCAGATCTATCCCAGTTTAAAACATGTCCCACGTTTCAGATCGACCATTTCCAGTGGCACAGCATCTACCATCCAAGAGCAAAGGGCTGTGTCAGTTATATGGAAGGCAAGGGCTTTCCCGTATGGCTGGCCTGTGAGGAGATCCATCCCAAAGCGGACTATACCCTCAACTTTCAGCCGGTTTATAAAGACAGCGCCCTGGAGGCCTTTTTTCAGTTTGACCTGAAAACTCCCCACTACTTTAACTTCGAGTTTAACGCAAAAGGCGCCTGCATCGCCGCCTTCGGAGCGTCCAGATATCCGCGCACAAGCTTTACCAAGGAGCAGGTGATGGCTCTGAATATACAGCCCATGGCCACGCCTTTAGGCTGGCAAATCTATTTCTTCATTCCCGAAACACTTATCCGGGAATTTCAGCCCGATTCCAACTGGAAGCGGACGCGGCACCTGCGCTGTAACTTCTATAAGCTGTCCGAAACCCCAGAGATCGAACACTACGGCAGCTTCGCCCCCGTCGAAGGCGCCACCCCCAACTTCCACGAAATCCAAAGCTTCGCCGACGCACGCATCGTATAAAATTATAGTTATCGAAATGAGGGAGGAACGGGTCCGGGGGGATGGAACTGCGGCCGTGGGCAATGGGCTGACAGATGGGCTGGACTCCGATGATTAACTGACCCCTTTCTTATTGCGGAATGTAAATAGCCTGGGGTTTTAAGGGGCGGCGGAAGGCGGGCGGGCGCGGCGCACGGTTCGGATACCGGGGTTTTGGGCCGGCGGAAAGGCTGCATATGGAGATGATTTACTAAGACTTATAGAAAAAGCACCCTCATGGAAGGATGTCCGCCGGCTTTACAAAAGCGGCGGACAAGGTTTCAAGCAAAGGAAAATCATCAAGATTTTACTTTGCATTGGAACCGAGCCTTCCATGAGGGTGTTTTTTCTATTAGTCGCAGTTAATCATCGGAATCCGCAGCCTTTCGCCGGCCCAAAACCCCGGTGTCCGAACCGTGCGCCGCGTCCGTCCGCCTTCCGCCGCCCCTTAAAACCCCAGGCCATCGCACGCCCTTCACATCACGGCCAGCGGTCAGCTACGATACCCATCCGGATTATTCTTCTGCCATCTCCACGAGTCTGCACACATATCATCCAGCGTCTTTTCAGCCACCCAGCCCAGCGCCTCCTTAGCCAGTGTTGCATCGGAATAGCACGTAGAAATATCGCCGGCCCGGCGCGGTTTGATCTCGTAAGGAATCTCCTTGCCGCAGGCTTTAGAAAACGCCTTAACGATATCCAGCACACTGTATCCATTACCGGTTCCCAGATTATATGTAAGCACGCCCTGCTTATCCACCAGCTTGGCGATGGCCTTCACATGACCTTTGGCAAGGTCCACTACATGGATATAATCACGAACGCCAGTACCGTCCGGTGTATCATAATCGTCGCCGAATACGCCCAGCTTCTCAAGCTTGCCCACGGCCACCTGAGTGATATATGGCACAAGATTATTTGGAATACCCTTGGGGTCCTCTCCGATCAGGCCGCTTTCATGGGCACCGATGGGATTAAAGTAGCGGAGCAAAATTACATTCCATTCGTTATCCGCCGTATGCAGATCGGTAAGGATCTGTTCCAACATCCACTTCGTCCAGCCGTAAGGATTGGTGCACGTTCCCTTTGGGCACTGCTCCGTGATGGGAATAAATGCAGGATCGCCGTAAACTGTGGCAGATGAACTGAAAACGATATTTTTAACGCCAAAGCTGCGCATTACCTCGCATAGCGTTAATGTTCCGGTTATATTATTATGATAGTATTCAAGCGGCTTCACAACCGATTCACCCACAGCCTTCAGGCCTGCAAAATGGATGACAGAATCGATCGTCTCTTTTTCAAAAATCTTTGTCAGAGCTTCTTTGTCCAGAATATCGGCTTCGTAAAAGGTCAGATCCTTGCCGGTGATCTTCTTTACCCGCTCCAGAGCCTCCTCGCAGGAATTATAAAGATTATCTACAACAACAACCTCGTATCCGGCGTTCAATAACTCCACACATGTATGGCTTCCGATATATCCGGCACCTCCGGTAACTAATATTGACATGTTCGTTTCCTCCTCTTAAGAATTTTTAACAAGGTACTGTGCGCTTTGCGCAGGAAAGTCAACGATTTTCCCGGGATATCCAGGGCAGTAAAGCTTCCTTAAATTCCCTGAAAAACATTTTAGCACCTTTTATCTTATAGTAACACCCCTTTTTTGAAAAATATTTATCAAATCAGTGTATTAATTGTTACTTTTTATAATATTCACGAGGTATAATTCTCCAGAAAATCGTAAAGTGTCTTTTCATCCTTAACTTCCATCCCGCTGATCACATCGGCGGCCACATCGGCGGGCAATGAATTAATATCAATATCCGTGTATTCGTAGACCGTTTTTTTGTCGCTGTAAAATACGGTAATACAGCCCTTGCTCAGCTTAATATAATATTTATTAAAATCCTCGTCCGGCTGGTACGTTTTGCGAAGCATAACGCAGTCCGGGGAAAAGTACATCAGATCATAGCTGATCAGACCGTCCTCCAGATCACTGATAGAAAGATTTTGCATATAATCGTCCAGCTTTTCCAATATTCCGGTGCGGGTCAGGCCCAGGTAAGTGGCCGGCATAGTCAATTCCTTGCGGGCGGTGGTATTGTCGCTGGCATTAAAGGTTTCCACAATAAGACGGGCAGAGGATTTGACCGTATCCTCCGTAGCTACGACGGCGATCTGAGCGTCACTCTCTGCTTTTGATGTCGTGGAACCGGATAATTTCTGATAACTGTAAATATAAGCCGCACTGAGTACTAAAATACCGCAAAAAGAACAGATAATGTATTTTTTCATGGGTTTCTCACTCCTTTTAAATACATTATCTGTTCTTTTTACCAGTTTATTCATAAATCATAAACATCACATAATATGAAGTTTTCTGCAAAATCTGACAATCACATGGCCCTTTGGAAGGCTGCGCATTTCCTCCTCATTTAATCCACCCATAAGAACAAGCGCCAGGCCGTATACAGCCACCGCCAGCACTACGGAAACAAGGATGGACGCCAGATTTGAATGGAGGATAAAATAAACGCCCTTATAGACAAAGTAAGCCACAGCGCCCATAACTGCGGAAGCCCCTGTGGGGATGACAAAAGCCCGGAAGATCTCCTGCCGATAGCCGATATACCTGTACAGCGATAACAGGTTTAAAGCACACATGCAAAATGAAAATACAAGATTGCCATAGACAACGGAATAAATATTCAAATCCGCAAATTTCAGCAATATGTATACAAAAATAATATGCACCACAAGAGAAACCACCGAATTGATCACCGGCGTTTTCATCTTATTCATACCCTGTAAGATGGCAATGGTCACCGTGGAAAATGAATAGGTCACAACGGTAATGGCCCCCAACTGCAAAAGCCGGATGGGCACATCATTGTTGATGACAAACAGCAGCTTCATAATCGGCTCCGCCAGTACGACCAGACCGATAAATGATGGGATCGCCACCACATTTGTAAGCTTTAAAATCGAATCGATCTTTTCTCTGGCCTCATGCTTGCGCCCCAGTGTCACAAGGGAAGTCACCGCCGGGATCAGAGCAATACCGATAGACGATGTGATCCCCAGTGGTATATTCAGGATCATTTTATACTGGCCGCTGTAATTACCAAAAAGCTCTGTCGTGACCTTGGCGGCGTAACCGAGGCCGCTCATAATCTTGGAAAACATGGACGAGTCGATAATACCGCTGATCTGGTAGATCGTGGAGCTTAAAACGACCGGGGCCATGGTCACGGCTACCATCTTCATAACCTGATCCGTAGGCAGATACTTTTTCGTGACATCCTTTTTCATAAGCCTTACAATCGTGGGCTTATACAGATAATAAACGATACCGATAAAGATCAGACCGCTCAGAGCGCCCATGCACGTACCTAAGGTTCCGCCAGCAGCGCCCCAGGCGGGGCCTTTTGCGATGAGGAAATAGGCGGCGACAATACTGACAACCGCATTAAATACCTGCTCGACCATCTGGGAAATAGCTGTGGGCATCATAACATTTTTCCCCTGGAAAAAACCGCGCATGACACCCATGACCGCTGAAATAAGCAGCGTCGGCGCCAGTATCCTCAGCGCGATGGCCACGCCGGCCTTGTCCGCGCCATAAAGAGCCACGGCCAGCCATTCGGCGCCAAAAAAAGTAAATACAGTCACTGCTCCTCCGATGATCAGGGCAAAGACCATGGCGCCTTTAAATATTCGGAATACATTTTTATATTCTCTTCTGGCCAGATGTCTGGCGACGAGTAACGAAACAGCCGTCGGAATACCGTTGGCGGACAACAGCAGTATGAATTGATAGATCTCAAACGCATATCCATAATAGCCGTTGCCCTCATCTCCGATAATCCTCTGCATGGGCACACGATAAAACAGTCCGATGACCCGGACGAGGATCTGTGCCGCAGCAAGAATGGCGCTCTGCACCATGATGCTGTTATTTCTGGATTTTCTCTGATTTCCCATGAATCAACCTCATTGCCAATTATTCGCTCAACGTAATATCAAAATTTGTCGGAACAACGGCAATATAAGTTTTGCCGGGATTCATTTTTACCTGGGTGCCGTCCTCGTAATAATACTTGGTCTGCTGGCTGGCGTCTGCGCGCTTCCATGTCACATTGACAGCCTTGCCGTCGGTCACATAGATGGCCTTGCCTTCACCGTTTAAACCAACCTCCTGGCAGCCGGAACCGCCCTCGATGTCCTCATACTGGCAGTACTGGATCAGGATGTTTTTAAATTTCAGTTGCTCGCCGTTATTGGCGTCGGTGTGTGGCGCGCCGTACTGGAATTTGTTATAAAGCTTTGTGGCACTGTCATATTCCAGCACCGGTTTGCTGTATGTGAACGGGATCTCTACCTTGTTGGCAATGGTGCCCAGCTCCAGATCCGTATCCTCGCGGTTGAACTTAAAGCAGCTTTCGTAACCGTCCGGCAGATTTCTGTCTGCGCCCACGGCGGCAATACCGGCTTCTAATGTTTCACCGCTGGCAAAAATATGATGCGGAGCGGCATAATTATTATCCTGGAAATAGGCGCTGCCCACATTCTGGTTCACAGTTTTGATACCTTCGTTCTTAATACGGTCCTCTGCATAAATGGACCAGCCATAATGGCAGTAAATGGCGTCAAAGTTATTGGCAAAATCAATATAATAATGTCTTGCACTTCTTACAGAGCCAACCTTTTCGATTTTACTTGTATCCTGGAAAATACCGAGCATACGTGTGATATTACCCTCAACGACAGCCTCATAAAGCACATCCGCCGCGCTCGTGCCGGCCTGCTGCTTTATAGCCTCGTCAATATTATTGATCATTACAGCCACAGGGCGCTTTTCACCCACTGTTTTGTCCACGATCTCTCCGGTAAGGATACTGCGCATCTGGCCCTCCGGAAGCACCTCGGCTTCTTCTGTCTCAGGCACAGTTTCCGACTGGCTTTCCTCAATCTTTACCGTCTGCTCCTGCGTCTGCTTAGGCTGCGTCTCGCTCTGGGTTTCACCTTTGCCTTTTGAACAGCCGGCCATAAGTAACGATGCCAGAAGCGTTATCGTGATGATTTTACTGAGTCCTTTAAAATTTTTCATGTCTGCACTCTCCTTTTTAAGCTAAATTATCTTTCTGTAAGTGTTCCCGATATTTACCGGGTCAGTCCGATGAGTTTTAATATATTGGACTGCTTTACTTCCATAACTTCGGTCTCCTCCGGCTCCATATGGTCGTAGCCGAACAGGTGGAGCATACTGTGAGCCACTAAAAATCCCAGCTCCCGCTCTCTGCTGTGGCCGTACTTTTCTGCCTGAGCCACAACCTTGTCCATGGAAATAATAATATCTCCCAGCATCAGCTCTCCGGATTCGGGATTGAAATAATCCTCCTCCTCATAACTATCAAGCTGGGTAAAGTCACCGGGCGCCACATAATCCACCATAGGGAAGGATAAAACATCTGTGGGTCTGAAAATATCCCGGTAATCCCGATTGATCAGAGCAATTTCATCATTGGATGTAAGAATCACATTCAATTCCACCTCGTAAGGACATTCCTCAAAATCCAGGGCGGCATTCACAACATCCTCAATGACCTTTTTGAAATCCAGCCCTTCGGGAATATCCACCTCGGTTTCTATGTTCAGTGTCATTCGAGTTCCTCCCATCTTCTTTTTCTTTATACTTTTCAAAGGCTTTGATAATATCCTTTACAAGCTTATGTCTGACAACATCCCGGTTATTCAGCCGGGATACGGCGATGCCGTCCACATCCTTTAAAATCTGGGCGGTCCGCTCAAGGCCGGAGGCCTGTTCTTTTAAGTCCACCTGGGTCACATCGCCGGTAACGATGATCTTGGAGCCTTCCCCAAGGCGGGTTAATACCATGAACATTTGTTCTAAACTGGCATTTTGTGCCTCATCGAGGATGACAAAGCTGTTATTTAAAGTACGTCCGCGCATATAGGCCAGCGGCGCGACCTCGATAATGCCCCGCTCCAGATGGCGGTTAAACTTCTCCTCGCCAAGCATCTCAAACAGCCCGTCATAAAGGGGTCTGAGATACGGGTCCACCTTACTTTGAAGATCTCCCGGCAAAAAGCCCAGATGCTCCCCGGCTTCCACCGCCGGACGCGTCAGAATGATCCTGGAGATTTCTTCATTTTTCAGTGCATCCACCGCCATGGCAATGGCCAGATAGGTTTTGCCTGTACCGGCCGGACCGATGCATATGGTCACCGCGTGCTCCTTTATAGCCCGGATATAATTTTTCTGGCCAATGGTCTTGCACTTTACCGGCTTTCCCTTGTTGGTCAGGGTAATGACATCCTTCATAACCATCACCGCCTCATCGGCGGCCCCGTCATCGACCAGATCCATCGCCTGGGATACCACACTGTCATTGATCGTCTGCCCGCTGTCGCGCATCTTTTTCAATGTTTCCAGCGTTTTTGCCGCCTTGGCGGCCACACCGTTATCACCGGTGATCTTTACACTTTCACCCTGCCCGGTAATGGTCACAGGCAGCGTCTTTTCAATCAATTTAATATTTGCATCAAAAGGGCCAAAAATCTGCGTCATTTGGTCCATGCTGTCAAAATCTACAATTATCGTCTGCAAACTATCGCTCCCTGAAATTCGGAAAATCCGGAATTTTCCTGGTATTTCCAGTAGTTCGTCCGGATTCCCGTTTAATATGTTTGTAATGATTTCCGGCCTGCCCGGCCGTAATATTATTATATATGTCACAATTAATTAACAATTATACCAGATTATACCCGGTTAGTAAAGTCTAAAAAAATTACTGGCCGGAATTTTATAAAATTAACCGGCCAGAATTTTTTTGACGATTCGGCAGAGCTGATATGAACCATGGCTGAATCGTTACGAATTTTTAATTTCTCCAAGAACTTTACATAGCTGAGTTATATCCAGCGGCTTGCTGATATGCGTCGTCATTCCGGCGGCCAGCGCAGCGGATATGTCGTCGCTGAAAGCATTGGCCGTTGTGGCAATAATGGGGATCGTGCCGGCCAGCGGATGCCCCGAAGCGCGGATACGCCGCGTGGCCTCATGCCCGTCCATCACCGGCATCTGTACATCCATCAAAATAGCATCGTAATCCCCGGGCTTTGACATAAGAAATGCGTCCACCGCCTGCCGGCCATCTTCCACACAGTCCACCACAGCGCCATTCATATGTAAAAGAGTGGACACGATCTCCTGATTCAGGGCATTGTCCTCGGCCACAAGCAGCCGCAGGCCATCCAGGGGTTTGTCCGCCGTTCTTTTTTCTCCACGCTCCAGCGGATGGCCTTTATGCGCCAGCGCTTCCCGGATGACGGTATAGGCCGATGAGCGGTAAAGCGGCTTTGGAAGAAAGCCATTGACACCGGCCGCCCGGGCTTCCTCCTCCACCTCAGAAATATCATAAGCCGATATCATCACAATGGGAACGTCATTCCCCACCTCCCGGCGAATACGGCGGGTAACCTCAATGCCATCCATATCGGGCATTTTCCAGTCAATAAGGCACAAATCGATATCCTGGCCCTGGCGATGCTTTTCTTTTACCAGAGCCACACCGTCAGCACCGGAAAGACGCCACTGCGCTTCGATTTTGATCTTTTTCAGAAGTATAGCTGTCTGTTCGCAAACCTGCTGCTCGTCATCCACGATCAGCGCCTGGAGCCGCTGCTGTGCAAAATCCGGTTCAAGAAGTCGGCTGTCCTCCCCCTTTTGAAACGGCAGATCCACGATAAAGGCTGTTCCAACACCGGGCTCACTCTCAACCTGAATCTGACCGCCCATGAGTGTGATCAGGTTCCGGGTGATCGACATACCAAGCCCTGTGCCGCCGTAGCGTTTTGCGATGGAGGCGTCAGCCTGTTCAAATGGCGTAAATATCCTGTCAACGGCATCCTTTGTCATACCGATCCCGGTATCCGAAAGGACAAAGCGAAGGACATCGGTCGTACTTCCATTCCTGTGCCGTGTTACGTCCAGGCGGATGCTGCCCCCGGGCGCAGTAAATTTCACCGCATTGGAGCTGAGATTTAACAGGATCTGATTCAGCCGCAGGGAATCGCCGATAAAGATCGTATTTTCGCCAAAGCCATCCATCGTTTCCCTAAATTCGATGCCCTTTCCTTTGGCCTGGGCATAAACGGTAGTTACAAAGCCATTCACGAGCTCAAAAATATCGAAGGGCTCATTTTGCAGCACCATCTTACTGCTCTCGATCTTTGACATATCCAGCACATCGTTGATCAGCATGAGCAAATGCTTGGAGGAGAAGGTGATTTTTGAAAGACAGTCCTCCACCCGGGCGGAATCTTTTACAGAAGCCGCGGCAATCGTGGTCATACCGATGATCGCATTTAAAGGCGTGCGGATCTCATGGCTCATTCGGGATAGAAATTCGCTTTTGGCCATATTGGCCCGCTCTGCCGTCTGCATGGCCTCCAAAAGCGCCTGGCGCGAACGGACCTCCTCGGTACGGTCGGAAAAGACGGTGATGAGCTTCGGTGTGCGCAGATCCTCCACCCGATAGACCCGTATGAGCATCCATCGTTTTTCGCTATTGGGCTTCGTGTATTCCGCCAGTATTTCAAACGGCGAGGTAAAATGGGGATTGCAGACGCCACTTTGGAGCGCCTGAGCATCGGCTGTATTTAATCGCTCATAAAGGCTGCCCACATCTGTCATAGGGATTCCAAGAATCCTCCCAAGATTAAGCCCACGGTAGTTGATGACGCCAGTCGCTGCATCCTGGATGATAAATGCATCATCAATGCTCAGTGACAGACTGTCAAAAAGCTTATTGCGGTAAACCAGCTCCTTCCTCTGACGGTGAAGGACATACTGGGAGATCAGCAGCACCGCGATCATCAGGACCATGAGGACAATGGAACTGATCAGGTTGGCCATGCGCACATGTTCTGCGGTAACACCGTAGCCGACTTTTTTTGCCTGGGCTGTGGCAATGACCGCCTCAGTCTGTTCCAGCGCCTGGTCATAAAGAGGCTGAAGATGTTTCTGGGCATAAGCCTCGATCGCCTCCTCTGTGAGATCGGGCTGTCTGCAAAAGTCCAGATAAGCATCCTGCTCCGTCATTAAAAGCGCCAGCGTATTTTTAAGTGTCTGCACATCCTTTTCATCGCCCAGATACAACTGCTCCATCTGGGCAACGGGCTGCTCCAGCTCACCTGTAAGCTCCTCCAGCCGGCTGTGGGCGATCGACACATCCTCGTTATTATGGTGCCGCTTAAGACGCTCCGTGCGCAGACTCATTTCGGACACATAAAGCTTTACATTACCGGCGGAAATCACCACCTCAAAGGGGTGGTTTGATATGATCTCAGTCTGCGCCGCCAGCTTGGCGGAGTTACTGATCGTTGTGATCAGATAGCAAAGCATCAGCAAGATAAGAATACCTGTACTGATCACGCTGATGCGCTGGCTCAGCTCTACGGAGCGCTCCTTCTTTTGCTTATTATTTTTCTTTATATTTGGCATAGATCCGGCTTCCTCACTTTTCCGGCGGCCTGCGTAACACTTCCCGATACGCGCGCCCAATCCAATATTTTTCCATAGCAGTTCATTGTTCACATGCACATATGTGCTAAGTATAGCAAATAAAAGAATAAATATCAACGGTTCACAAATGTAAAAAAATATTGTAGAAACCTGTTAGAAAATGGTATACTAAATGTATCACATGTTGTATTACCATAAGAATGGAGGAATCGATCATGGAAAACAGTACGGAATTACGCACGGTTGTTCACAGCGTCCTGCTTAACCAGATACAATTTGGCGTCTATCATTGTAAGGATAAGCTTCCTACCATAGAGGAGACCGGAGCATGGCTCTGTGTATCGGTGGATACGGCACGTGCGGCATACCTGGAACTCAAGGAGGAGGGGTATATTACCCTGTCAAAAAACGTAGGTGCCACAGTAAAGGTCGATTACAGCGCTCAGGATACGGAGCAGTTTATCCAGACCTTTTTCGCGTCGCGCAAAACCGCCATATCCGACCTGGCAGATTCTATGAAGGCTTTGCTCTCAAACGCTCAGTGGCACAGTCTGAAAAAAGCTTCTCCCAAGCTGTTAACAGCAATGAAGGAAAGCTTCCGCAAAAACTGCACCGTGGCTCCCTACGCCATGCTGGAACATCTCAATCAGAAGTACAATACGCTGGGAAACAGCATTCTCATGCGTCTCGTATGGCAGATGTTTATGTTTCTGCACGACCCGTTTTTCAGTATTGAAAAGAATGTGCAGTATTTTGAACACTCCGCAGATTATCTTCCCAGGTTATTATCCCCCTGCCGGAAAAACGATTGGCCTGCGCTGCGCACTGCTGTGAACACATCTATTGAACGGCTGGCATCAGCCCTTTCCAGATTTTACGAGGACCAAATCACCATGGCTCCGCCTGAAAATGAGATCATGTTTAGCTGGAGCTCCTATAAAAAAAGCCACCAGTTATGCTATACCTTTGCCATGGAGCTTCTCATCGCCATCAACCGCGGGGTATATCCTGTGGACAGTCTGCTGCCATCCCAGAAGGCGCTGGCTGATCAGTATGGGATTTCACTGAGCACGGTCCGCAGGGCGTTTACGCTTCTTGACAGTGTGGGAGCTATAAAGTCCGCCAAATATGTGGGCACACAGGTGCTTCCGCTGGATAAAGGCATAGAAAACAGTGATTTTACCAATCCTGTTCTCCGGCGCCGGCTTTTGGATATGGCCGAAAGTCTCCAACTGCTCGCCTTATCCGGAAAGGATGTCGCCCTGCTCACACTTTCCGCGCTTAATCCTGATGCGGTCGGGAAGCTGTGCCAGGACTTAAAAGAACACAGGCAGCAGCTCCGGGGAGAAACACTGTCCTACTTTGTTGTTAGCTTAATCGCACAGGTGGCTCCCTATTCCACGATCCGCACCGTATATACCGAACTGTTAAGACAGTTCTTTTGGGCCTACGCCCTGCGCGGCATGAAAGGAAGCCAGGAATACATAAATACCATATATATGCCTTATACCGACGTGCTGATCGCGTCTCTGGAGAAAAAGGACTTCTCCCGATTCGCGGATCATCTGGAAGCACTTATGATCTACGACCTGCGCAGTGTGGTGAGTACTTTAATACGGCTGGGTATCCCGGGCGCAGAAAGCATTTTGATCCCGGAAGAAAGCAGCCGCTGACAAAAAAGAAGCCTTGTGAAAAATGGATTCACAAGACTTCTTTTTTGATTATCCGTTTAAACGCGCCGTAAAATCGGCCATAGCCCCGGAAATTTTTATTTGCTGCGGACATACCTTCTCACAGCTTTTGCAGCCGATGCAGGCCGACGGTTGTTTATCTTCCGGCACAGCCGATAAGGCCATGGGGGCGATAAATCCGCCGCCGGTAAAGCAGTGCTCGTTGTACAGCTCCAAAAGCGCCGGGATATTCAGCCCCTTCGGGCAATGGCTTGTGCAATATCGGCAGGCCGTGCATGGCAGCGCTATTTTCTTGACCATATCCTGGGCAATGCCCAGCAGAGTGTCCATTTCTGTCACATTTAACGGCCAAAAAGTCTCCCACGTGCGGATATTTTCCTGAAGCTGTTCAAAGTCTGACATACCAGAGAGCACCATCGTCACCTCCGGCAGTGACTGAAGAAAGCGGAAGGCCCAGGCCGGTGTTCCCTCTTCCGGACGGAGCTGTTCCAGGCGCTTTGTGTGCTCCTCAGAAACAGTTGCCAGACGGCCGCCGCGCAGGGGCTCCATAACCCAGACCGGAATATGATGCTCTTTTAATAGCTTCATCTTGGCTTTTGCATTCTGGAAGGTCCAGTCCAGATAATTTAACTGGATCTGGCAAAATTCCATCGCATCGCCGTAGGCGTCGAGAAAACGCTTCATCACCTCATAGCTTCCGTGGGCGGAAAAGCCCAGATGACGGATACGGCCATTTTTCTTCTGCTCTGTGAGATACTCATAGATGCCGTGCTTTTCATCCAGATAAGCATCGATATTCATCTCGCATACATTGTGGAACAGATAAAAATCAAAATAGTCCACCTGGCATTTTTCCAGTTGCTTTTCAAAAATCTCCCCCACTTTATCCATATTTGAAAGATCATAGCCCGGAAATTTCGTTGCCAGATAAAAGCTGTCGCGGGGGTAAGCACTGAGAGCCTTTCCCATGACCAGCTCAGAATTTCCATTGTGATATCCCCATGCAGTATCGTAATAATTAATGCCGTGTTCCATGGCATAAGCCACCATCTGCTCCGTGGCCGCCTCATCGATCCTGGAATCATCGCCGTCGATCACCGGCAGGCGCATGGCGCCCATCCCCAGCGCCGATAATTTAAAATCCTGAAAATCCTTATAAATCATAAAATATTCCCCTTTCCGTAACAGTTTTTTAAGAGTCCGACTGTTACCTTTAAACTCTGGTAAAATTTGTCGTCTTTAAACATTAGTAAAATTTGCCGTTTTAAATGCCTGAACGCCCTGGTTCAGACGGTTAAGGGCATCCTCAAGCCGAGCTCTGGGGCAGGCCGTGTTCATACGCATAAAGCTGGCGCCATTGCCACGGTACTGGCTTCCGGACGACAGGTATAAGCCGGTTTCCTCACGGATAAATTCACACAATCGCCCTGCATCGTTGGTAATCCTGTCGCAGTCCAGCCACAGCAGGTAGGTGGCCGGACCGGACACAACCATAAGCTCTGGCACCTCTGCAGCCAGAAAATCCCGAACAAGCTTTTTATTTTCCTGCAAATACTGCCGCAGTGACTCCAGCCATTCTTCGCCCTCATTAAACGCCGCCGTCACTGCGGTGACTGCAAACGAACCGGGCTCCGCGATCTCGTCGGAATTTAAGCCTCGCTCCATCTTCTGGCGCAGTCCTTCATCCGGGATGACCACCGCCGCCGACTGCATCCCGGCCAGATTAAACGCCTTACTGGCCGATATACAGGTCATACTGATGCCGGCGCATATATCCGAAGCGGATGCAAATGGGATATACTCAAAGCCCGGGGCGGTCAGGTCACAGTGGATCTCATCGGAAAGGACAAAAACATGATGCTTTTTGCAGAGCTGCCCGATACGTGCCAGCTCCTTGCGGCTCCATATTTTACCCACCGGATTGTGCGGATTGCACAGGATCATCATCGTTGTCTGAGGGTGCGACAGCTTTTCCTCCAGGTCGTCAAAATCGATGGAATACTCTCCGCCTTCATATTTCAGCCGGTTTTCCAACACATGTCTCCCATGATTTTCTATGGAATGAAAGAAAATGTCGTACACCGGCGTCTGCACCACAATATTATCTCCGGTATTGGTCATCCGCTTCACAGCGCAGGAAACCGCCGGTACGACGCCGGTACAAAAGATCAGCCATTCCCTCTGAATATGAAACTGATGCCGATTCTGCCACCAGCGCTCATAGGCTTCATACCATTCCTCCGGCACGATCTCATAGCCGAATATGCCGCGGCTGGCCCGCTCCATCACCGCCCGGGTCACCGCCGGGGCGGTTTTAAAGTCCATATCCGCCACCCACAGGGGCAGCTCGTTTTCCTTCACATCCCATTTCAGGGAACCGGTATTTCTGCGGTCTTCTAAACGATCAAAGTCAAAATCCATACGTCCTCCTTTCGCTGCGTGTTAACCGGCCAGCTCTGTTTCGCTTCTGGTATGTTCTACGATTCGGGCAGTCGCTTCTGATTCGTTCCCATTTTGTCCTGCGCTTCGCCCGGCCAGCTCTGCTGTCCGCCCGGTAAGCTCGATCTGCGTATCCTTTTTGTTCATCTGCGGATTATCAAAGATCACTTCCCCGATATCCACGGCGCTGATTTTTCCGGCAATGGGATTTTTCACACTGTCGATTTTACTGTTGATTTCGGCATCCACGGTGGAATATTCAAAGGCCAGGTCTGTGTTGAGCAGCCGGCAGTTTTTCATAACCACGTTATCCATATAGCACATTCCCTGGTTGCTTTCCACGGTGCAGTTGATCAGGGTTACATTTTTGGAATTCCAGCCCAGATACTGGCCGCCGATAAAGGAATCATAGACGGTCACATTTTCACAATTCCAGAAAGCGTCCTTGGACAAAAGCTTTGCATTGCGGATCGTGAGATTTCTGGCGCCGTCAAAGGAGTAATTCCCCGTCAGGGTGAAGCCGTTAAGCTCCATGTCCGAGCTGTTCATGGCAAAATAATCGCCTGCTGCCGTGACATTTTCCATATAGACATGCTGGCAGTTCCACAGCGTTTCCGACGCATTGGGCATATCTACATTTTCCAGATGAATGTTCTGGCAGCGCCGGAAGGTTTTCGGGGCCTGGATGGTGATGTTTTTCATCGTCAGATGATTCGTATACCATATGCCGGCTCTGGCCGTCTCATATAAAATGCTGTCAAAAACCTCCACATTACTACAATACCACAGCGGATATTTCCACTGGAACAAGCTGTTGCTTATTTTTAAATTCCGGCTCTCCTTTAATGGGGATTCGCCGTCGGCAAAAGTGCAGTAGGCCAGGTCCAGATCATGGCTCTGAAAAAGGGCCCGCTCACCGACAAATTTCTCCTGCTCATATTTTCTCATATTTATTTACCTCCTGATCGATTTGATCCTTTTGATCACGCTGGCCGGTACGCCGGCCGCAACTGTATTTTCCGGGATATCTTTAGTAACCACTGCTCCGGCGGCAATGACTGCGTTATCACCGATGGTCACCCCCGGCGTAACAGTGACATTGGCACCCAGCCATACATTTTTGCCTATGACGATTGGCGAAGGCAGGGTCGTACTGCGCCTTGACGGGTCTATATCATGGTTCAATGTGGCCAGAACTGCGTTGTGGCCGACCAGCGCTCCGTCTCCCAACACGATCCCGCCCTGATCCTGAAAGCGGCAGCCGGAATTTATAAATACATTTTTACCAATAGTTATGTTTTTTCCACAGTCCGTATAAAAAGGCGGAAACATCCCAAAGGATTCATCCACCGGTTTTCCTGTAAGCTCAGACATAAGGCTCCGGATTTCCTCCGGTCCATGGTAGGAGCCGTTAAGCTCGGCTGTTAAACGCATCGCTTCATTGCTCAGTCCGACCATAAATGTATGGATCGGTGAATCTACGGGGATTGGCTTCCCCGCATTGACATGTTCTAAAAATTCATCTAAATTCATCATTTCCTCCGATTTTTTAATTGATAGATCAGATAATCCAGGCAGTCCAGTTTTTTCTGGCTTTCATGGATACATTCCAATAATTGGCATCTCTGCTTTGCCAGCAGCCGCAATTGAGCCGCCGTCTGCTCCTCACTTTGCAGCTCCATATACTTATCTATAAAATCGCAGGTACAGCCTGCATCCTCCAGATTGCAGACGACCGGATCCGGTTGTTTTTCCTGTTCCACCGCATCGCCCCCCTTTAGATTTATTATAATTTGCCTGGGATTCTCTCCAGAAGTTCCCAGCCTGCTTAACTATCCGGGCAATTACTATTATATGTAAATACGGTTAAAATAGCAAATAGTTATATCGAATAGTTTAATATAGTTGACAGGAATACCATTAAATTTTATACTATCCTCAGGGGTTAATTCAAGATCTTACTGCAACACGACAAGATCTAAATGCAACTTTTTGATTTTCCGAAATTGTAAATGCAACCACCAAGGGGTAAATGCAACAAATATGAGTGTTTTTCTTTTCATCCCTTGCTTTTTTTATGTAAAATCTGTAAACTATTCTTAAAGAAAGGCATGACAATATCCAGACTGCATTTGTCGCTTTTTGCACAAGTTATAAATGCACCCTGTTTTCCATGGGATATGGCCTCGTTCTGTCCTGCCTTCTTTAAGTGTTCCGGCCTACTTTAAAAGTGCCGGTGTCAGTTGGATGGATTCGGATGGGATCTTTTTTAGGCCAAGGAGTGCGGTGACTTCTTCCCCATAGATCTGTTGGAACAGATCTATGGGGGCCTGTCCGTTCCATTTTTTTCGTGGGTACGAATTGATATGGTTCATCATCGTCTGTATCTCGTCTCCTGTATATACATCCTTTCCTTTGTTCTTAGGTATGATGTAGCGGATGAATTCATGGTTGCGTTCACAGTTACTCTTTTGATTACTATTTTGAGGATCACAATAGAATACACGGCACAGGTTCTCACCGTTTTCCTGCATGGCTTCTATTTTTAACGGATCTGAAAACTCACTGCCCCGATCTGTCAGGATCACCTGGAACATACGCCTGTAATCCTCATCTCCAAGACGTTTGCGCAGGTCATCAAAGACCGCACTGACAGATGCCGCTGTATTTCGCTCCCTTAGGAACATTAACTGTAGGTCACAGTTCGTGAACAGCACGGTCAGTATGACCTGGCCTCCTTTATGGATGATAACGGAATCCATTTGTGATACTGTCTGATCCGGATTTCCTTCCATATAAGTTTTGTAATCATTATAGGTACGTCCTACATGACATTTCCGGTCGACACGGAGGACTGGACCGCTTTTTTCGCGTTTTGGGCGGCTGACTTTCCGACGAAGATCCAGATTCTTTGCCTCCAGAAGCCCACTTTCTACATAAGAATAAAGAGTGGTATCCGAGACGGGGATCTGATCACGAAAAGTGTTACATATCATGGGTATGGACAAACCTGCTTTTATTTTTGGAGTCACGAACGCGTTAAGTGCTGTGAGTTCCTCCTCTGTCAACGAGATCCCCTTTCTGGATTCTGACAGAAGATCCTCATACTGTTCCTGGGCGGTCTGTGCATCATAGATCATTCTACGCAGACGACATTTTAAGCGCTTATCGCATCCATTGCAGGTGTAGGGTGTCCTTTCATGCTCAGAACAGAATTCCTCCTGGTACTCTGTACAGCTTTCGTTACAGCCTCCACAGGCAGTCTGGCATTGACGTTTCCTACGAATACAGGTTTTACGACAGTCTGGAACACGGGTGCAACGATCATGGTGTACGCAGCTATTACCATTGGATGTCTTTACCAATTTTCGGCGTGCTTTGATCTCTCTGCTTATTGTTGACCGTGAGACACCAATCCTTTCTGCGATCTTTGCCAGTGATAAACATTGCTGCAGACCGGCTTGGATCACGATCCTGTCATTAAGGGTAAGATGCTTTTTGCTCATATCTGCCTCCTGTCTAAGGCAGGACAGACTTATTGTAACGGATAAATGGGCATATGAAAAGCCATGAAATAGTAACTGCACCTCATGGCTCTATATAATGACCAAGTTGTAATCGCACCTGTCTGTGTTGCATTTAACTTTTTAATTAACCAGGAACCGAACCCCGAACCACCCAGGAACCACCCCAGGAACCACAGCGGTTAACCCAGGAACCACAGCAAAAATAAAGCAAAAATAAATCTACCTACACCCATACTGATTTTTATCAGGATATTAGAACACAATTTGACAACTTCAGCGGAGTAGATTTAGGTATGTTTGAAACATCCCACAGACATGGGTATTTTGAAATGCTGCTGGTTCGGGAAGGTGAATTAGATCTATTACATCAATACCCCAAAAAGAAAAATGACGCGAGAAGAAGTCGCAGAAATGCTGGCTTATAATGGCGATTATATTAACCGGGTATTTAAAAAGCAGACGGGCCGATCTATTTTGAACTATTGTCAGACTGTATGTATGGAAGAAGCAGCCCGACTGCTTTCTACTACCCCGCTAGATGTACAAACAATAATTAAACAGTTAGGTTATGAAAACCGTACACATTTTAACCGCCTGTTTAAAGAGTACTTTCAGATGACGCCGGCAGAATATCGGATGCGTCATCGGCAATACCTGATTAAAGCATGAACTTTAAAATCCGCATAAAAATATAAATATAATTCAATGAACAGCTTTACGTATAACCATATCAATCAAACACTGCCGTATTTCCGGCACAGCATCCGTTTTAAGCTCAATTTTATCGGCCAGATGCATATACGCCTGCTCCGTATTTGTAAACGGCTTCCATTCCGGCAGTCCATTCCCATTTGGATCGCCACATTTTACAAAGTTACTCCAATAAGCGTTCATTGCTGTGGCCAAATCATAATCGATCCCATTCATAGGTCTCCAGCAGCGATTTACCGTCTTAAATGTATACCACAACTCACTGGAATGAAACGACCCCTTAAGTATTGTGGGATTTGAATCATCAACATCCGTACCTGGTAGATTCCTGTCAAAACGGTACAAATAGACTGGCGGACGTTCTAATTTATTATTAATCGTAGCAAATACCCTGTTTCCTACTTCCATAGCATGTGTCTGGGACTCGGCCCGGAGTACATCCGCATCAGTATGAACATTCGCAAGTGCAAGATATCTCTCAGCGGTATCTCCGTATGAATCTCTGGCATTTCTTTCAAAATGGTCTTTGGGTAAAAGAAATAGCGCCGATTCACCGGCTGTATTTCCTATGAGATAAGGGATTTTTTTATAATCCCCCTTAAGTACCGCAACATCCGCAGGCTGCTCTACAAGATATCCGTCAACAATAGTTCCGAGCGTAAACTCACCGCCAAACCCCATCCCGGGTATGGCCGACAGTTGCTCAAAAGTCATTTCACGCATTTGCCGTATATTTGTGCATCCGGCGGCCTTCATCAGCTTCACGCCCATAATTTGAGCATTCTGCAAAGATTTTGCATCCATGTTTTTCGGCCGCAGCCCGGACACACCAACACCACTCTGGATAATTGCACGCCGAATCATATTTCCGGTAAGCTTTGATGTGACCAGTGTCTGGACGCTCCCCGCCCCGGCCGACTGCCCTGCAACAGTAATATTTTCGGGATCTCCACCGAAATTTTTAATATTACGATAGACCCATTCTAAAGCCGCCAACTGATCATAATGACCATAGTTTCCTGAGATTCCCATCTCTCCATCTTCAGCAGAAAGCTCCGGATGCGCCAGAAATCCAAAAATGCCCAGGCGATAATTGATTGTAACCAACAGGACTCCATTTTTGCAAAATTCTTCCCCGTCAAATTCGGGTTCGTGACCGTTTCCACCAAAAAGCGCCCCGCCGTGTATCCAGAACAGCACCGGATATTTATCCTCCGACATGTTCCTGGAAGGTGTCCAAATGTTCAGGTAAAGACAATCCTCATCACAAACGGCTCCATTTTGAAAAAACTCTTTACCATACATCAAATCCTCCGGAAAGCCTTCCTGGGGCGCTATATTGCCAAAGGAAGAACAATCCCGAATCCCACTCCAGCCTTCCGGCGGCTGTGGTTTTTTCCAGCGCAGCGGCCCTACTGGCGGCTTTGCATATGGAATCCCTTTGAATACCGTATATCTGGGCGAATTACCGGCTATCCCCCGGACACGTCCACTTTCCACTGTTGTCACTCTATTGATAGGCTTTGGCGCCGTAAATACAACGCCGGTTTTATTATCCATTGCCATTTGAACTACCTCCGTTACTTATTCTTATTTCCTGATCTACCTGAATGATGCCAGACACACATCTACCCCTTGACGGCTCCAATAGTTATTCCTTTCGCAAAATACTCCTGAAAAAACGGATATACCGCCAGAATAGGCAGTATCCCAAGGATCGCCATAGCCATACGCATCGTATTTGATGGTACCGATACACCATTAAGACTCATATTAGTACTATTACTTGCCAGATAGTTAGCGCTTTCATTAATCTTATTTAAAACCGTCTGAATCCCATAAAGCCTCGGATTATCCAGATAATACAGTCCGTTCGTCCAGTCATTCCAGTAAACCAGCGCCTGAGTCAGTCCGATAGTTGCAAGAATCGGCTTGGACAGAGGCAGACATATCTTTGCAAATATGGTCAATTCCTTTGCACCATCAATTTGAGCGCATTCGATTAATGCTTCTGGTATATTCACAG
Organism: Lachnospiraceae bacterium; assembly: GCA_902363555.1. Classification (GTDB taxonomy): domain Bacteria; phylum Bacillota; class Clostridia; order Lachnospirales; family Lachnospiraceae; genus Catenibacillus. Next base: position 163,480 of record CABJAM010000011.1, read on the forward strand.
CAAAGTAATTTCGCACAAGCATAATACTCATAGCACTGGTCAGATAACCAGGAACGATAAGCGCCCACAGGGTATCCCGTATGTGAAACACTTTACTGTAAATATAATAAGTCGAAACAATTCCGCCGCTGAACAGCATAGATATGACGATCATCAGACCTACGATACCCGCAAAAGGAACTCGACGGGCCAGACCATAAGCCAGCATACAGGTTATGATAACACCGGTCAATGTTCCTACAGCCGTTACAATTATTGTAATAAGATAGGCATGTCCAATCTGCGCCCATTCCTTCAATATATATTCGTATGCCTCCAAACTGAACTGTGTTGGAATCAACGTATATCCATTCATAATGGCTGCGCTCTCATCAGTAAAGGATGCGCTGATCAGCAGCAAAAACGGAAATACTGTACAAGCCGTCAGAAATATCATAATACAATGGGCGGCAACCGTCCACCGCCGTTCACTTTTATATTTGACCATTGTCCCGCCTCCTAAAATAATGCATTTTCACTGCTGTATTTACGCGCAATTCCATTAGCAACCATAATCAATACAAAACCTACAATAGACTGATACGCTGAGGCAGCCATAGACATGGTAATATTTCCGGTTTTCATCAACGCCCGGTACACATAGGTATCAATGGTCTGAGTGACGGAATACAGTGCGCCGGAATCCCGTGGTATCTGATAGAACAGGCCAAAATCGGAACCCATAATACGTCCGCAGCTCATAATAAATAACATTATTATTGTGGGTTTAATCAGTGGAAGAGTGATATTGCGAATCTGCTGCCATTTGGAAGCCCCGTCCAGACGAGCCGCCTCATAGTATTCTCCGCTAATGCCCACAATGCTTGCATAATAAATGATCGAGGACATCCCCACAGATTTCCACAAATTGACAATGGTAAGAATAAACGGCCAGTATTTCGGTTCCATATACCAATTGACTGGTTCCAGTCCCAACGCGGGCAGGATTGAACCATTAATGAAGCCAGTCTCATTACTCAGCATTGCAAAAGCCAGATAATTGACAATAACCATAGACATAAGGTTCGGTATGAGAATCAGAGTTTGATAAAATTTTCTGGATGCCTTCCCCCGGATCTCATTGAGAAACAAAGCGACACACAGCGACGCAACAATTCCCAGAATAATAAATACTACATTATAAAGGATTGTATTCCTGGTCATAATAAAGGCGTCCTTCGTCCTGAACAGATATTTAAAATTATCCAGCCCACACCACTCACTGCCGAAGATTCCTTTCTGCCAGTTAATTTTTTTAAACGCCATAGTCAGACCAAACAGCGGCATGAAATTATTGATGATCAGGTAAGCAATACCGGGAAGCATCATCAGGTATATAGGTATGTACCGAGTGATATGTTTTATCTCTCTTCCCTTTGAACGAAACATGGAAACACTCCTTTCTGTAAGTTCATTTATTTGCCTGCCAGAAACTCATCAAACTGTCTTTGGTTCTCCGCAATGACCTTATCAATACCAGCGCTTTTTAACTGCGCCTGAAACTGCGGCAACGTACTTTCCAGATCACAGGTTCCATACTCAAGCATCGTCAGATACTCGCTAAGTACATTTTGAATGGCCCCCAGCTCATTTTGTACCGATTCCGTCTGAAATACATAGCCAATAGCCTTAGAAGAATTCCCCACAGATATATCACAATAGGCCTCACTATTTTCATAAAAATCCGGCGTATTAGGTTCAAACATTTTAATCTTGCGTCGGTCTCCGTAAAATGTGGGAATTCCACCATAGGTATTATTGGTGCCATCCACACCCTCCGGATATTTAAGAATCATATCGGAGTAATCTGTTACTTCATAATTGACGCCTTCAATACCATTTGTAATTAAATTAACCATCACGCCATCATCCGCATAAAACAGATCCAGTAATGCCAGCGCCTTTTCAGGATTTTTACTATTGCAGGAAACGCCCCAGCGCAAGTTAGAATATGTACCTGCGGTAAGTATCGGCTCTTTCACCTGAAGCCAGGTGGAATCATAACCGGAGCTGGCTTTAAGATTCTCCTGATTGCCTGGAGCACAGCCGGTTATCCCAAGAGTAGCGGACCTTCCTGCTATCATAAACATCTGTGATGTATCCGTAGTCGTCGCGGCATCCGCAGAAAAAAATCCAGCCTTCTGCCATTTATTCATCCAATCCAGATACTCTTTATAAGCTTGCGTCTCATACAAATTAACAATTGTAGTATCTCCCTGACCGCCATCCAACAGGACGCCACAGGCATAATCTGCATTAGAAAATCCTTCAACAGGTATATAATATCCACATAAAGACTGTGTCAATGCGCCGCACTGACCAAAAGTAATCAGATTTGGAAACTTTTCATGGATCTGGGCCAGTACGTTGTCCAAATCTTCATAGCTCATAAGCTTAATATTAGCATAGTCAAAACCGGTGCGCCCTGTAATATCAAATTCAAGTGCATCCAACACATCCTGTCTTATGGCCAGAGCGCTGCCCTGGCCCATAGCCGGCATAATGTCCGGAACACCATAGAGTATGCCCCCAAGCTTTGCATCATCCAAAAACGGAATCTCACCAGCGGTTTTCATAATATTCGGTGTGTTTTGTTCATTCACATAATCCATAATAGGAATAATAGATCCCTGATTCACAACAGTTTCCAAATCCTGCCCCAACAGGGCAATAAGATCAATCTTTTCATCGGATGCAGACCACAGATTAATCTTATTTGACAACTCTGTAACGCCAACCACCTTAAATTCCATTTTACAACCAATTTTTTCCATAGCATATGCCGACATTTTGTCTTCTACATCCTTAAGTCCAGCCGGCGTCTCACCAATTGATATCCACGTCATCGTCACCGTGTAAATATCCTCTGCATCCGCAGTACTTCGGGAGTCAGCGGCCGAGCTCTTTTCACCGGCAGTAGCTACATTATCTGCGGCTGAACCGCCTCCGGACCTGCCGCCGCTGCCGCAGGATGTCAGGAGCATTGTCATGGCTAAAATCACACATACCAGATTTCTGAGTTTCTTCATTTTCATACCTCCAAATACATTTATTTTTGATGCACTCATCATAACAAATGTAAAACCTTCGGTATATCAATATCATGTTGGGATTTTATACTTATTCTGGACATCCAGTCATTCAACTTTCATCTGCGACCTCGGTGACATCAAGCGCTAAAGTTCCATCACTATTACGCTTCCAGCATACATGGATTTCACCAATGGGCGTTATGACCTTACCTTTAGCCCACTGCAGATACCCGGGTACCGGACGCACCTCGTAAGCCTCAAACCCAGGCGCAGTTGGACGCACCCCCAGTATTACGGCGGGAAGTTCATATAAGAGAAGAGAACTCCACGCATGGCAATCGCTTCGGGGAGAGATATCCGCACTTTCCACACAGGTGGAACAGTTGTTTTTAAGCATATCTCTCCAGTCGTTCCACATAGACTCGGTATATTCATAAAGATCTGTCATTTCCAGAGCCCGGCAAAAATACCAAGCGGAAGAAATATTACATTTTGCCACACCCGGCTCACGGATAGCCGAAAGCATGGCGGTTTTAGCCGCTTCACCGGTCAGAGTTTGTGTCAGCACTGCATACACCTGGACATGCTGGCTGTAATAGATGCTTCCTGGGCCATCCGAGAGCATCCCCTCTTTACCGCGGCACAATGTCAAGACAGCCTTACTCAAAGATTTTCCAAAAAGCCGCCAGGATGCGGCGATATCATTATAACCTGCATATTCCGCCAGTTCAGCCGCCATACGACATCCATAGCATACCATAAGGCTGTCGATGGTTAAACTGCCATTCCTGATAGCAGTAGGAACACCTCCATCCCATTCCGGACACCAGTCAATATAAGACCAATAGGGCCGCCCCATGCCGCCGGATGATGTGGGGGTGAGCATACCATCCGTCTGCTGCCTTTTTTGGAAGAAATCCAGAATACGCATAATTACAGGTATATATCCACGTACCAGCTCTCTATCGCCAAAATACATCATATGGTCGTGAACCATTCCTATAAAAAACAATGAAAAATTGGGAATAATTATGGAATCCACACTGGGGTAGCTCCCATTTAACAGCCCGTCAGCCCTCTGACTCCGTGCAAAATCCGCCATGGCTCTGCGCGCCATCCGATCGTCAGCGCTTACCTGATACATAAACAGCGCTTCCAGTCGTGAGTCCTGAAGATATTGAAGCTGCTCATAAAAAGGACAGTCCATAAACGTATCCTGAGTACACAGCCGCAGCGCCCGTAAAGAGATCTCCCATATCGCTGCAAAATCCGGGTCCGATGCCTCACAGCATGTTCGCACCTCCATAGGATAGCCTGTTTCCTCAAAATCCAGGCTGTGGATGATTAATGGTTCTTCCCCCGTATCTACCGATAACTGTGCAAAGCGGAACGCCCTGTAAAAAAATGTCTGATATCGCTCCGGCTGGTCTTCAGTGCCAAATCCTCCCACAATATATGTATCTGTACGACCTTCAATAAATCCATTTTTATAATCCGTCCGGTTTCCTTTGGTTGGAAATGGCCGCATTGGGTTTGTACTTTTATAGGCATAACTCTCAGCCGTGACAAACTTCACTCTGGCCTCACGTCCGCCGCAAAATGAAAAATTAACATAGGCCGTCGTCTCCGCCGGTACTCCCAGCTCCACAATCTCGTGACTGTAAGGCGGAATTACCAGTACTTCGCCACGGATCAACCGATTCCAGTCCACAGCGCTATGAACCGGCGTCCGGGTGCACACCACCTGAGAAAATCGCCCGGACATACTCTGCATAGCCGGCACTGGTCTTGGGCTTAATCCCGCTGGACTGACCGCCTTATTGATTGAAAACTCCAATGCAGCCTCCACCGGCGCCCACGCAGTGTCATCAAAATCCTCTTCCAGCCAAAAATCCATAGCAGCATCTCCCCGAACCTGTTCGCCAAGGGCCAAAAAATCCATTCCTTTACCGACCAGCGCCTTGTTGCTATCCACCCGGGAACGCCATGTCTCATCACTGTAAATAGACATCGTTTCGCTGCAATTATTCAGATCATTTTCTGCTGGATAAAGTTTTGCTTCCATATAAAATCCAGGAAATACAGTGCGCCATACACTGGGATTATCCCGCCATCCCGCCGGATAGCGCAGTACCTCGGCGCAAAATATATTTTTTCCGGCCCGAAGTTCCACCTCAGCCTCCTCGTAGTACCATACTTTATCATCACCTTTACAAGGTCCGCGAAAAATAAATTCGCCATTTATATAAAATCGGAACACACTATCAGCACTAACCTTAAACACACCTCGCGCCGGTGCATCCATCTCCAATACTTTTCTGAATCGTACAAACGTTGGCTTTCTGCAATTATAATCCTCTTTTGTCCAAATCCAATGACTCTTTTTGTCAAATAATCCTGGCATAGTATTTCTCCTGTTCTATGTTTGATAATTGTTAATATTTTCTCTGATATTCACTGGGCGTCATCCCAAATGTCCGTTTGAATACCCGGATAAAATAGCAATAGTTATTGTAGCCTGCAGTAATAGCAGCCTGGCTCACGGACATCCCCGGCTTTTTCAAAAGCTCCCGTGCGCAAAACATACGCTCCCGTGTTATATATTCTACTAACGTCATGTTTTCTTCCTTCTTAAATACTCTGAACAAATAATCCGTGGAAATATACATGGCCCCCGCAACACGATCCGCTGTCAAGTCTTCTGTCAGATGTTCCTGAATATACTGTTTTATCTTCTGAATCAACTGTGTACTGCGCGGAAGCGAAAACTCTGTTTTATCCATAATCGAACAAAGCGACTCTCGACCGTGTCGGGCATACTCATTAACAAGGCGCTTTTTTTCCAGACGAACAATAGCCGAACGTAAAATATCCCGCAGTTGGCCGTAAGGCACAGGCTTTAATATGTAGTCCATTGTTTGAAGCTTTAGCGCTTCTCTGGCGTAATTAAAATCCCCGTGACACGTTAAAAACATACATTCCGTATCGTATTCCTGTTCCCTGATCCACTGTAAAAGCTTCAATCCGCTCATAAAAGGCATTTCAATATCGCACAGTAAAATATCAATGGTATGTTTTTTAAAATAATCAATAGCTTCATCTCCGTTATAGCAATAAAACACCTGACCAAAAGCTAAACTATTCCATTCTACTCCCGCCAGAATCCCCTCCACGATTTCCTGCTCGTCATCTACAATCAGCAGATTCATCTTCACCCTCCTCTCTTTGGCCTGGAATGCACATCCAGATTTGAGTACCTTCATTCGGTCTGGACGTAACAGTCATCCGAGCTTTATCCTTATAAAACAGCTTAAGACGTTTTATACAATTCCAGATACCAATATGCATACCCATCTCATCATATACCGGTTCGCCCTTTCGGATCTGACCAAGAACAGTCTCAGGCATACCGGCGCCATTGTCGCAAACGGAAATAATAAGCATACCCTGATCATCTTTTTTGATAATCACATCAATTTCAATGACACGATCTTTTAGAATGGCATATTTTGTACTATTTTCCACAAAATTTTCCACCAGAAGCGGCAATATCCTTTCCCGGTCCAGAATCTCATCCTCAATATCATACATAACAAAAAAACATCCGGGATGGCGGACCGCCTGAATTGACACATAATTTTTCACAAAATCAATCTCCTGGCGGACCGTTACCAGCTCCGACGTATTACGATATGCGTATCTGAGATACTGTACAAGATTCATAGAAAAACTCTGAATCATTTCTGTCTTTTTCGTTTCCGCCATACTATAAATGGTTGTCAGTGAATTTAAGAGAAGATGAGGGTTGAGCTGCTGCTTCAAACTTAACATCTGGATTTTTTGATTTTCCAACTCCAGATCATACTTTTCAATGCGCAGATGATAAATCTGATCCAGCATAGCGTTAAAATTATTCTCAATGCTGTCAAATTCACAGGTTCCGGAAAATTCCTCAATACGATAAGAAATATCACCGTTATCCACGACCTGAATCGCCATGTCCATCCGATGCAGCGGCCGCATAAGAATTCGCTGCAGGACCACCAGAATTAGGATTACTGCTATAAGGCCACAGAAGGGCACACAAATCATAACATAAAAAAGTATTGGAATATCCGAGTCAATGTCTGTATCCGGAATGTAATTTACCAACTGCAGTCCATTGTTCAAAAAAGGTTCTGCAATTACAAAATATCCCCGGCGGCAGGCAGCCTCAGTTTCAGAAATAATCTCCAGGCTTCCCTGATTATACTTCCATTCACACAGAATATTATCCACCTTTAAAAGCAGACCTACGCTGTAAGACTTATTTCCAAGGTTCAGATGGAAATAGGTCTTACAGCCTATTACAAACAGCTCCCACTCATTGGTGGATTCCTTTAGGCTTTCCAGGGCCCGCCCGACTTCCTCAGATTCAGAAAACGTAGTGGATCTTATATTGCGCATTCTAAATTGTTCCCCGGAAGAGTGAATCTTTACATAAATGAAATCGATTTCAGGAAAAAACTCCTCCATCTCCCCCATTTGATTCCACAATCTGGCCCTGGCAAGACCATATTGGACACTATCTGGCGCCTGAATAAAACTTAGGATATAATCCCTGGAAATAAGCTTATAAGCATAATCCTCCATAGCCGTCAGATCTGAAGCAGCCTGTGAGGAAAACAGACGAACCGTTCCATGCTTATCATCGATAATTTTATCCCGCATATTACCGACCAGATGGTCGCTGATAATAAAACCGGTGAGATTTATCGGAATAAGTAAAGCAACAATCGTCCATACAATGACCCACTGGATCGACTTTTTTCCAGAATGCAACCTCTTTTTCAACACGAATATTCTCCCAGATTCAATCCTTATCATCTTTTGCTGTCTTACAATACTATTTTAGTTGAATTCCACATTTAACAATAGAAGTATCCTGTTGGGATTTTATACTTATTCCGGCCAGAATCAGCCTTTAACAGCTCCGACAGTCAGCCCTTTTACATAATATTTCTGGAAAAAGGGATACAGGGCGGCAATGGGAAGCATACCTACTACGGCAATGGCCATACGCGTTGTTGTCGATGGCAGACTGGCCATCACATTTCCCCCGCCGCTCATAGCGGACGCTTTTGCCAGATACTGAGCGTTGGTCAGCAGGTTGTTCAGCAGCGCCTGAATGCCTACCAGCTTCGTATCTGTAATATAATATAGACTGTTCATCCAGTCGTTCCAATACATCAGCGCCTGCATAAATCCAATGGTGGCAACAATAGGCACACTGATCGGCAAAACAATCTTAAAGAATATCCGGATTTCCGACATGCCGTCAATCCGGGCACTCTCCAGCAGCTCCGGCGGTATATTGGAATGGAAGTAGGTTCTTGCAATCATAATACTGAAACCATTGCACAAAAGCCCCGGTATGATCAGCGCCCAGATCGTGTTTTTAATTTGAAAAACCGTCGTCCACATCATATAAGACGGAACCAGACCTCCTGAGAAAAGCATGGTTATAAGGATATAGACCGTAACAAGCGGTTTTCCCGGCAGATTAGGCACGGTCAGACTGTACGCGATCAGGCAGGTGATCGTCACGCCAACAGCCGTTCCCACAACTGTAACGAAAATAGTGATTCCATAAGAACGGATAATGCTGCCCTCCTTAAAAATATATGTATACGCCGACAGGTCAAATTCCTTCGGCCAGAAGTTATAGCCATTTTGCAAAATGGCGGATTCTGAAGTGAATGATGACATTACCAGCAAAACCAGCGGTATCAGCACCAGCAGAGAGAGAATGATCATTATAATATGAGCAGCAAGCTGAAAAGCTCTGTCTTTTCTTACCATTTAATTTACCTCCAATCTGCGCATCAAAAAAGCGCATTATCCTTATCCACTTTATTAACCACCCCATTGGTGACAATGACCAGCACAAAGCCCACGAATGACTGGTACAGCCCGGCTGCCGCCGACATTCCGATATTCCCGCTGTTCATCAGGCCGCGGTAAACATATGTATCTATGGTCTGCGTAATATCCACCAGGGCGCCGCTGTTCATAGGCACCTGATAAAACAAACCAAAGTCTGAGCTGAATATACGGCCTATATTTAAAATCGTTAATGTGATAATCGTTGATTTCAGCCCTGGCAACGTAATATATCGGATCGACGCCCACCGCCCGGCGCCATCCAGCGCCGCCGCTTCATAAAGGCCCGGATCTGTGGCCGACATATTGGCAAGATAAAGAATACAACTGCTGCCCACCGATTTCCACAGGTTTATAAATACAAGAATAAATGGCCAATATTTCGCCTGGCTGTAAAATGCGATTTCCTGAAGCCCCAGCGGTTTCATAATGTAATTATTAATGAAGCCTGTATCTCCCGCAAGAAACGCGTTGGCCAGATACGCAATGATAATAATCGAGATCAGCCCCGGAAATAAAATAACGGTTTGATACACCTTTTTTGATATTTTTCCTTTGAGTTCATATAAGATATATGCTACAAAAATGGCTAAGATCGTTCCTAACACAATAAACGCCAGGTTATAAAGAATCGTATTCCTAGTCATTAAAAATGCATCGTTACTTGAAAATAAAAACTTAAAATTCTGCAGTCCTACCTTTTCACTGCCGTAGATTCCGCCTTTCACCGTATAGCGCTCAAATGCCAGTATAATTCCGCTCATGGGAATATAATTATTTATAAAAAGGTACACACAGGCTGGCAGCATCATCAGATAAAAGGGCAAATAATGCCTCCAGCGGATTTTTTTCTTTGCTTTTCCAGTGGCCTCCATAGTCTTTCACCTATCCTATCAATCATTTTATCGTTTTCTTATAGAAGAGGAGACTGTAATTCCTCATCACAGTCTCCCGTCTATCATTACTTATTTGCCAGCCATTCGTCCAGTTGACGCTGCTTTTCGGCGATAACATCCTCAATGCCGGCACTTTTCAGCTCGTCGTTGAATTTATCCAAATTTTCTTCCACATCCAGGGCGCCGCATTCCAGGCCATTGCGGTATTTGCCCAGAATATTTTCAATCTCTGTAACCTGATTTTGTACCGGTGTGGAATCAAAAACAAATCCCAGTGCCTTGGACTGCTTGCATGTATTATTCACTTCCACGATACCTGTGGGGTACTCCGGGTTTTCGGTGGCCCACAACGTTCTTAACACCTGGTTTGCGCAAGCCGCCATCTGATCATGGTATGTACAGGTGGACGCATCCTGGCCATCCATATAATCCAAACGGCCGTCTTCCGTTACCTGATAGTGAACATCCTCAATACCGTAGCTCATCATATCCAATATACGTTTGTCTGTATACATCATATTAAGGAAGCGGACAGCAGCCTCCGGATGTTTAGAATTAGCCATGACCGTGTACAGAGCGTCGGTATAGGTTTTTGCAAAGGGTTCGCCAAGCTGAATCGACCCGATCTCCTGCGCAGTTTCGCTGGATACACGGAACTCCGAATTGAAATCCTGGTTTGTTATGGTCGAAAATGCAATTCCCTGTGAACAGAGCAGACTATATGAATCGGTCTGAGTCTGGATATCCATACTGGAATACCCCGCCTTATACCATTCATTCATAGTCGTACAAAGCTCCCTGTATAGATCCGTTTCAAACAGATTGGTAACCTTTGTATCTGCACCGCCGTCCAAAAGCACACCGATACCATTTCCAAGATTATCCCAGTCTCCATAAAAGAAATTGTACATGGTCGAGCCGGTTGCTGTAACAAACGGCGTCATTTCAGGATAGGCCTCCTTGACCGCCGCCAGAACAGGAGTCCAGTCGTCCAGCGTCTTTACCTGAGCTACCACATCCTCAAGCCCCAGCTCTCTTACAATGTCTTTTCTGTAATTAATGCCATATGCTGAACCATAGGTTGTAAACGGAGCAAGGCCATACAGGCGGCCGCCTACCTCGCCATTGACAATATATTGCCCAAGAACCTCCTTGATTCCCTGGCCATATTCCTCAACAATATCGGTGATATCCAAGGCTGCCCCCTGGGCAACAGCCGTAGAAATACCGCCAAAATTGAAAAGAATATCAATATCGTCGGTTCCGCTTAAAAAAAGGCTGTACTGCTGGAACCACTGCCCAATATCAAACTGCTCCCACTGAAGCTCCACGCCAATCTCTGTACGGGTGATCGCATTGATCGCTTCAACAACATTGTCCTTATCCTCGTTATTTCCGATAAACGGCGTATAGAGGATAACCTTTTCCACCTCCGTATAACCGCCTTCGGTTGCAGCCTCCGTCTCACTGCCGGACGCTTCAGCCGAGTCCTGGCCGCCCTGAGTATTTTCAGGAGCCGCAGTACTTTGGCCGCTGGTATTGCCAGAACAGCCGGAGAGCAGGGAACCAAACATTCCCAGACAAAGGATAACACTTAATAATTTCTTTTTCATATTGAACCTCCCATGTTTTTTATAAATTTATTTTAGCGCTTTTAGTCATCCCCGGCTTTAAATTTCGTTACCTTCGATTTAAATATTGTGACTATCTTTTTCCGTATTTTTCATCATTTCACGATACTGCAGCGGCGACATACTTTCCCGCTCCTTAAACAGCTTGTTAAAATAAGTGGCAAATGAAATCCCCACCCGGTCGGCAATGGTAGACACCGGAAGATTTGTACGATGCAGCAACTGCTTAGCCACTGTGATCCGCTTTTGCATAATATACTCGCTAAGGGAAACGCCCTCCTGCTTCTTAAACATTCTGGATAAATATGCAGGATTCATATGAACAACCGCCGCCAGAGTATCTCTTTGCAGATCCTCCGCCAGGTTCTCCTGAATGAACTTTTTCACAGCTTCAACAGAACTAACGTCGTCCTCCTCACGAGCTACCTCACTCCATATTTCCTCGATAGCCTCCCGGCTCTCTCCGCCGCTGATCTTTTCCTCTGCCCTTAAAATTGTCCGTTCCAGCTCTTCATAAGGTATGGGTTTGAGCAGATAATCCTCCACGCCCAAACGTATAGCTTCCTGGGCATAAGAAAATTCCGCATGGCCGGTATAAAATATATTCATACTCTTCCTGCGGTTTGACCGCACCCACCGTATCAGCTCCAGACCATTTCCATTTGGCATCTCAATATCCGATATAATAATATCGATATCATATGTCTCGATCATGCGGACAGCCGTATCTTTACTGTGAGCCTTATAAACCCGGTCCACATTAATTTTTTCCCAGCAGACCCCCTGCTCAATACCGCGTATAGCCAATTCCTCATCATCAACTAAAAGGATATTAAATTTGCGCATTAATTTTTCCTCCTATTCCGGTATTCCATCAGTGCCAATAAGCGGTATCCGGATTCTCGTCACCGCGCCGCCATCGTTTAATATTTCCATATCAGCGTCCTCACCATAAATAAGCCGCATCCGCTCGCGTACATTAGTAAGCCCAACTCTGCCACCATTATTTTCTCCATCTTTTTGCACAAAATCGGTGAGAAGCTCCTCACTATAGCCAACACCGTTATCCCGGATCTCCAGATGCAAGTAGCTGTCCTCGCGAAATCCCCGGATTATAACTTCCATCCTTTCTCTTCGTGTAAACGCATATTTAATACTGTTCTCCACAAAACTCTGGATAATAAACGGCGGAACCAGACATTTAAAAACATCCGTCTCCACATCTTCCACATAACAAATCTGATCGGAATAACGTATTTTCTGGATTTCCACATAGTTTTTTACATGCTCCAGCTCCTTGGATAATGGCACTAAAATGGTTGCGTCATGGAACATATAACGAATATAGCCAACCAGAGCACTGCTCAGCTTCTGGATCATGGCAAAATCATGGGTCTGCGCCAAAGAATAGATGATATTCAACGCATTCACATAAAAATGAGGTTTGATCTGAAGCTGTAAATATTGAAGATTTGCCTTTTGCGAACGTATTTCGGATTCGTAATTTTGTATTTTAAGATTCTCGATTTCTCCAACCATATGGTTAAAGGAATCCGTCAGTTCATCGTACTCCTTCACCGGTGTGTTTATTTTAATAATTGTATTCCATTCGCCGCGCCCGACCTTTTTCATTCCCTCAACAAGGCCGCTCAACGGTTTTTCCAGGAACACCTGTACAAAGGTAACGGTCAGCGGAAAGAAAATGAGCAAAATTCCGGATAATATAATAAATGCGATTTGAAAGCTCCGCACCTGATACATGATATAATCCCGGCTGGTCAGAATACCAAAATAGAAACCGGAGCGTACGGACGTAAAGCCAACCTGCAGATAGCTCTTATTTCCCACCTCAATATAATTGCCCTGATCCTCTGCATGGATCATACGCAGCAGTTCCTTATTATCCGTTATAATAGCGCCGCTCTCATCTGCAATAAAGAGCATACTGTCCATCCCATCCTGGATACTTTTTAAAGATTCCAGAAACGTATCCTCGGATATGCAGGATACAAAATAACAATCGTCCACTTTCAGCATTCGCAATATATAAGAGGTTCCCTCCACATCAAATGACATATATCCATTGGTATTTAGCAGATTATCCGGAATCGTTCCTCCGATATTATCCGAAAGCCAGCCTTTTAACGCACGCCTCAGAGCAAAGCTGGCATTGCCTCCGACCTCGATCAAGGTCTGGTCAGGGCTGAGGGGCGCATAAAATACAATCGCATCAAGAGCCCCCGACCATGCCCATATACTGGACATCGATTGCCGAATTTTTTCCTTGGCCCAAAATACTTCCGCAGCGTCACTGCCATGATTTAAAGTAAACAGATCGTTGGAACCGACAAAAGTCTCATAAATAAAGGAATCAATAACCTCCAGGGATTTATCAATGTGATAACCGGATACCTGAACAACACTATTTAACTCCCGTTCCTTATCCTGCGTCAGGTTATTTCTTATATAAAATTGGGAGACAAAAAATACACCCAGCATAAGCATCATCATCAAAATCCAATAATAGCGTATCCATTTCCTCAGACTCAGTGCTTTCATTACCCGTTTCATCCTTTGTCTCCCTCCAATAAAAAAAATATATATGCCCTACACCTGTTCTGTTTTTAGTATAGCTCATTTTAGAATACTGTCCAACCCTAAAAACGACATATGTATATGATTAATGAGAATCACTGCTCCTCCTGTATATACGTTTTATAGACAGCCGTTTCCAGAGCATGAGATACCGGCGAAAAAGCGCCGCCGATGTTGGAGCGCTGGGCCATCAAAGTGACGGTCAGTTGATTCACCGGATCGATATAAAAGTGGCTGCCGTAAGCGCCACTCCATCCATAGCTGCCCCGGGCCAGACCTCTGTTTGTTTTTTCATGGTCGCCAAAGACAACCATGCCAAGCCCCCAATAGCTGTCCGGAAGAAATTCCTTTTTATGATGTGCACGGACGCCTGTCATTTGTTTGATCGTGTCCATCTTAAGGATTTGACGGCCATGAAGTGTACCTTTGTTTGCCAGCATTTGTACGATTTTATCATAATCTGCCAGTGTTCCGAATAAGCCGGCAGAGCCCGAGTAGTAGCCATTAACCTCAGGATTTACCTGCTGCCAGGCCGGCTCACATTCCGTCACATCGACCAAAGCGCCTTTAGCATATTCATAAAGCCTGGCCAACCGGCCTTTTTGTTCCTGTGAGGGCACATACGTAATATCTGTAATATCTAAAGGCTCCATAATATATTTTTTCATGTAACTATGCAGGTCCATTTCCGTTACTTTTTCGATAATACGCCCCAGCACATCAAATCCAACAACAGCACTGTAACCGGTCATTGTACCCGGCTCAAAATCCAAAGGCGTCCTGGCAAACTTCTCAACCCGGTCTTTTAACTTATCTGTAGATGCAAAACAGTTTTCTACCGGCTGACGGCTCACCAGACCCATACCCAGTCCGCTGGAATGGTTGAGCAGATCCATTATCGTTATGGGCTTAACTGCGGGTAACAGATGGATACCATCCAATGTCTCCTGAATCATTTTTGCCATCATCGGATTATCCGGATCCGCGGCATAAAACAGCTCAAAGCCGACCACCTTATCAGCCACCTGCATATGGGCAAATTCCGGCAGATAATCCGCTACCGCCGCTTCCAGATCCAGTTTTCCCTGCTCGATCAACTGCATGGCGGCAATGGCAGTGATAGGTTTTGTCATTGAAGCCAGACGAAACAGTGTATTATCCTTTACAGGCATACCTTTTTCTACATTTGCATAACCGGCATTATAATGAAGCGCCTCACGCCCCCCTTTTCGTATGATCAGACCAGCGCCGGCAATCTCGCCGCTATCGATATAATGATCGATTGTTTGAATAATGGTACGATTTTTGTCATTCCCTGTACACATGAATGTTTTTCTCCTCCTTGGATACATTAATCCTGATTTTATACTTATATTTTATACTTTTCAAAATTTGTTCGCATTAAATATTGTTACATTCGGTTGAAGGATTGTTACTTTTTAAGTAAATCAGGCCCCCAAAATTTTAAGCACCTGACCCATCCTTTTATTTCCCATTCATTTTATTACTTATTTATTACTGACGAATGAGCCTTTTAAACAACTTGAGGTTTCCGTTATTTGTATCAGTCAAGAAAAATAGTTTATTAACATTTTTTTAACAATTATACTCTATACTACCAGTTAAATGTTAATTATAATAGGACCTGATATTGAGGTAAAGCCAAAGGTAGTGTCAAGTGATTTATGAAAAACTGAGTCAAAGAAAAACGGCTCAAAAGAACCTTGAAAATTGCAGATATTGATGATTTAGACCTTTGGGCTTTGCCC
>CABJAM010000012.1 GCA_902363555.1 Lachnospiraceae bacterium
TTTTTTAATAATTTTAATTTTAAGAAGGGGTCTGTTCACCATACACATAAATCGTCAGAAGCTCTGTATTTACAGGGATTCTGACGATTTTGCTTCCAAACTTGAGATACACTGAGGCGCTTGAAATTTCAATCGTTTCTAAAAAAGTACAGAAAAAAATCGCAACTTTTTAATCGATATTTGCATTTTTTCCTTGCATTTGTTCCCAATTCATGGTAGAATACGTTGTTGTGAGAATAGGATGGTCCTCTGTTACAAGCCGTATCCGGTGCCACCAGGCACCCACAGGTTAATGACCTGTATGATAACGGTAAAAAGGCGTATTAAGAACATCTAATATTATAAGGAGGTTCACACAAGATGAACGAAATTATCAAGAATATTGAAGCTGCTCAGCTGAAAGCAGAAGTACCTGTATTTAATGTAGGCGATACTGTAAAAGTATACGCTAAAGTAAAAGAGGGTAACAGAGAAAGAACACAGGTTTTTGAAGGCACAGTTCTGAAGAGACAGAACGGTGGAAACCGTGAAACTTTCACTGTAAGAAAATCTTCCAATGGTATCGGCGTTGAAAAAACCTGGCCATTACATTCCCCGATCGTAGAAAAGATCGAGGTTGTAAGAAAAGGTAAAGTAAGACGTGCGAAATTATTCTACTTAAGAGACAGAGTAGGTAAAGCTGCCAAGGTTAAAGAGTTAGTTAAATAATTATGAAAACTGGGACAGGTACAATGCGTAGTTGTCCCATTTTTGTATCCACAGGTGCGCGGCCGGTCTGGAGTGCGGTTGAATCTTAGATCAGCCTCCGGTCCGTTCGCGGCGAAAACAAAGGGGAATACGTGTGGCTGGAAGTTTTACAAGAAAACGCAGAAGATTTGTCAGGAAAGTCCGGGCAATGAAAATCCCCCGGAAGATTTTCCATATGACAATGATCATCCTGGGCTTTGTTGCTGCCATATTTCTGGGAATCATGGCGGGGCGGTTGTTTGGTACGAAGGTCGTGGTGGATGGAAATTCCATGGAACCTACGGTGGCCAGCAATGATACGGTCCGCGTGAATAAACTGATCTACAAGCTCCGTAAGCCGGGGCGGCTGGATATGGTTGTCTTTGATATGGGCAAAAGTGAGACAAGCCGCTATTTTGTACGGCGCGTTGTAGGACTTCCCGGGGAGACGGTTCAGATCATCGAAGGGAAGATTTATATTAACGACGAGCCGTTGGAATATAAATATAATAATGAATATATCGAGGATGCCGGTCTGGCATCGGAGCCGGTGACTCTGGGCATTGAGGAGTATTTTGTTATCGGTGATAATTATAATCAATGCGACGACAGCCGGTTTGGTTCTATTGGAAATCTCGATAAGGACCAGATTGTTGGAAAGGCAGGTTAATATATGAACATACAGTGGTATCCGGGGCATATGACAAAAGCCCGGCGGATGATGCAGGAGGATATAAAACTCATTGACATCGTCATCGAGCTGGTAGATGCCAGAGTTCCAATAAGCAGTAAAAATCCGGATATTGATGAGCTGGCAAAGGGAAAGGCCCGCCTGATACTTTTAAATAAATCGGATCTGGCAGATAAAGAACAGACAAAGGCCTGGGAAAGCTATTTTAAGGCCAGGGGATATTTTGTCCTGGCGATGGACTCCAGAAACTCCAAGAATGTGAAGGCTGTGACCGGTGTCATACTGGAGGCCTGTAAAGAAAAAATAGAGCGTGACCGCAAAAGAGGTATCATCAACCGGCCGGTGCGCGCCATGATCGTTGGTATTCCCAATGTGGGAAAATCGACTTTTATAAATACCCTGGCGGGAAAGGCCTGTACAAAGACCGGAAACAAGCCGGGTGTGACCAAGGGAAAGCAGTGGATACGCCTGAATAAAAGCGTGGAGCTGCTGGATACGCCGGGAATTTTATGGCCCAAGTTTGAGGACCAGAGCGTGGGACAGAAGCTGGCCATGATCGGTTCGATTAAGGATGATATATTAGATTTGCGGGAGCTGGCATGGCTGCTTATTGGACTGCTTACGGAAAAATATCCCGGAGTATTACAAAAGCGCTACACGATCCATGAAAATAATGATAAAATGAATGTGATCGAGCAGATTGCCGATGTCCGCAACTGCCGTTTAAAGGGAAACGAACCGGACATCGATAAGGCGGCACGGCTGCTGCTGGACGATTTCAGAAGTGCCAAGCTGGGAACGATTACTCTGGATTTCCCGGAGGAATAAAGCTATTGGTTTGCCAGTAAATGGTATCCTATTAAGGCTACTGTTACTGGCCTGCCAGAGAATGGTATCGGATTAAAGGCTGACGTAGCGTCCTATCGCGGATGCACGGATTATAGCAGACAGGATTTGATGTATGTATGGAAAATTTTGAAATGTATGACAGTGACCCACTGTCTGAAGAAAGAAATATAAAACCAAATAGCGGTGATATCGATGCTGAAAAATCAGATCAAAGCAGCGGTGGTGCGGGAACTTCGGATATGCCGGAGGAAAATGAACCGGGGAAGCCGCAAAAGAGCATTGGCCGGGAAATTTTAAGCTTTGCCGGCTATTTGGTGGTCGTTCTTGTGATTACATATCTCATCGTGCACTTTGTCGGCGTGCGCACCGAGGTTATTGGAACAAGCATGACGCCAACCTTACAAAACGGCGATAATCTGATCGTAGAAAAGCTCAGTTACCGGTTTGGAGATCCACAGCGGTACGATATTATTGTTTTCCCATATCCGGAGAATCCAAAAAAGCATTACATTAAGCGGATCATCGGCCTTCCCGGAGAAACAGTGCAGATCATGGACGGCTATGTCTATATTAATGGAGAGCTGCTGGGTGAAGAGTATGGAAATGCGGTTATGAATAATGCCGGTGTGGCCAGTGAGCCAGTGATCCTTGGAAGTGATGAATATTTCGTCCTTGGCGACAACCGAAATAACAGCGAGGACAGCCGGTATGCGGCTGTGGGGAATATTAAACGGAGCGAGATATCCGGCAGAGCCTGGCTGAGGATCTGGCCGTTTAAAACTTTTGGAATATTACGGCATCAATAGAATGTGGGTTGCAAAATACTGCCGGCGGTTTCGGAGCGGCTCCTAAAAAGGGCCGCTGCGGGGCCGCCGGTGTTATATTATGCGCGAAGCAACGAGCCATAAAGGGGAGCTAGCTCACCTTTATGGCGACTGCCGCGATCCGGCGGAGCGGAGCGTAGCCGGATGCGCGAAGCAACGAGCTGCAAAGGGGAGCTGGCTCAGATTTATGGCGACTGCCGCGATCCGGCGGAGCGAAGCGTAGCCGGATGCATGAAGCAACGAGCTGCAAAGGGGAGCTGGCTCAGATTTATGGCGACTGCCGCGATCCGGCGGAGCGGAGCGTAGCCGGATGCACGAAGCAACGAGCCGGATGTACGAAGGAGGATGAGTTTCATGGCGAAACGGATACAGGAGATAAAGGCGGAGTTTGATTTGGCGAGTCCGGAGAAAAAGAAGAATCTGTGCCGTATTTATGCGGCAGATGAGCGCAGCGGCGTCCAGGCGCTCATACGGCGCGTGGAGCGGGAGGCGGAAAAACTCCTCAAAGAATATGCGCGGATAGAACGGATGTTGGAATATGAGAAAAAATACGATTATTTAGCTTATATCTGTGGTATTGATGAAGCCGGGCGGGGACCGCTGGCCGGGCCGGTGGTGGCCGGGGCGGTGATATTGCCCAAGGACGCCAGGATTTTATACTTAAATGACTCAAAGCAGCTCTCGCCTCAAAAACGGGAGGAGCTTTTTGATATTATTATGGAAGAAGCTGTGAGTGTCGGTGTTGGAATCGTCAGCGCACAGCGGATCGATGAGATCAATATACTGCAGGCCACCTACGAGGCGATGCGTGAGGCAGTGGCCATGCTGTCTCCGGTGCCGGAGCTTTTGCTCAACGATGCGGTGCGTATTCCCGGGATAACGATTCCTCAGGTGCCCATTGTCAAGGGAGATGCCAAAAGTCTTTCCATCGCGGCGGCCAGCGTCATCGCCAAGGTGACCAGGGACCGGATGATGGTGCAGTACGAGGAATTATATCCGGGCTACGGGTTTGCCAAGAGTAAGGGATATGGTACGAAGGAGCACATCGAGATGATCCAAAAAAACGGACCTTCGCCTATACACAGAGCAACGTTTATCAAAAATTTTATTTGAATACATAAAGGGATGGGGCCTATGGAGGAGCATAAAACTGCAAATTACCGGGCGCGGGGAACGTATTATGAAGGGGCATGTGCGGCCTGGCTGGAAAGAAACGGTTATGAGATCATTACGCGCAATTTCCGCTGCCGAATTGGTGAGGTGGATCTGATCGCGAAAAATGAGGGCTATCTTGTATTTATCGAGGTAAAGTTTCGCAAAAACGCATGTATGGGCGCTCCTTATGAGGCGGTGGACGGACGCAAGCAGATGCGTATCCGCCAGACCGCCCGCTGGTACATGAAGATGAAACGGCTGCCGGCCAATACGCCGGTGCGGTTTGACGTGATGGCTGTCAGCGGCGGCGACATACAACTGTATAAAAATGCGTTTTATTAAAAATACTTCAGGCAGGCCTGCCAACGCACTGCGCAGGCTGTGCGCCCTCCCCCAGAACGGGGAGCGGATGTTGTACTGTGGCTGTACGAATGAATATAACGTGGAGGTATATATGCAATTCGATAATATAAATGAACCAGGTGTAAACGAACTGTGGACACCGCAGGCCCATGTGGTCGGTGGCGTGGACGGCGTGCCGGTCATTAAGTTTAATGCTTTTGAATCCATGGACTGGCTCGAACATGGATTTTCTACCCGGTTGGGCGGTGTGAGCACCGGCACTTTTGAATCCATGAACCTGTCCTTTACCCGCGGAGATGACCCGGAGCTTGTGATGGAAAACTTCCGCCGTTTTGGCAATGCGATACATATGGATCATAAAGATATGATATTTACCCATCAGACGCATACGACGAATATTCGTGTGGTAACTGCGGATGATAAAGGGAAAGGGATCACGAAGGCGCGGAACTATTCCGACATTGACGGTTTGATCACCAATGAACCGGAACTGGCACTGGTCACCTTTTTTGCCGACTGTGTGCCGCTGTATTTTGCGGACCCGGTGACGCGGGCCATTGGCGCCAGTCATTCCGGCTGGCGGGGAACCGTGTCGCGGATGGGAGAGGCCACTGTTCGGGCAATGAATGAAGCTTACGGCTGCCGGCCGGAAAATATGACGGCTGTGATCGGGCCGAGCATCTGCCAGAAATGCTATGAAGTCAGTCAGGATGTGGCGGATGCTTTTGCCGAAAGCTTTCCTGAGCAGGAGTGGCGGGATTTTATCTATGACAAGGGTCATGGGAAATACCAACTGGATTTGTGGCGGGCGAACTGGTATATATTAAAGGCGGCGGGGATACCGGAGGAAAATATCCATATTTCCGGTTTGTGTACCCATTGCCATCCAAATACACTGTGGTCTCACCGGAGCCTGGGAACTGCCCGCGGCAGTCTGGCGGGATTTATGATGATCAATAAGAGGTAAATCTATGAGTAAAAAATATTTGCACATTATCCGGGAGGTGGCTCCCGGGAGCATCGCCCAGGAGCTGGAGCTGGTTCCGGGGGATGGGGTGTATATGGTCAATCATCAGGTTATTGAGGACGTATTTGATTATCAATACCTGATCAATGACGAAGAAGTTGTTTTAAGTGTCATCAAGGAAAATGGCGAGGAATGGGAACTGGAGATTGAAAAGGATTTCGACGAAGACCTGGGTATCTCTTTTGAGTCCAATTTGATGGATAATTATAAATCCTGCAGTAATAAATGTATTTTCTGTTTTATCGATCAACTGCCCAGTGGCATGCGCGACACGATGTATTTTAAGGATGACGATTCCCGACTATCTTTTTTGCAGGGAAATTATATCACCCTGACGAATATGAAGGATAAGGATCTGGAACGGATCATTAAATACAAGCTGGCGCCTATTAACATATCGGTCCAGAGCACGGAACCTGAGCTGCGGTGCATGATGCTCCACAACCGGTTTGCGGGAAAGCTTATGGACCAGTTGAAGCGGCTGTATGACGGGCGCATTGAGATGAATGCACAGATCGTACTTTGTAAAAATATAAATGACGGGGTTCATCTGGATCGGAGTATCGAGGATTTAAGCCGTTTTATGCCATATATGGAGAGCGTTTCCGTGGTGCCCATGGGATTTACAAAATACAGGGATGGACTTTACCATGTCGAACCGTTTAACTGTGAGGATGCCGCTGCTGTTTTGACCCAGATCCATCATTGGCAGGAAAAGCTTTTGGAGGAATACGGAAACCGGTTTATTTATGCCGGGGATGAGTGGTATATTATGGCCGGCATGGAGGTGCCGGAGGCGGAAGCTTATGATGGCTTTGGCCAGTTGGAGAATGGTATCGGGATGATGCGGCTGCTCATGGACGAATTTCGCGAGGCGCTTGCGGCTGTGGATGGTGATGACCGCTGCCGCCACGTGTCTATTGTGAGCGGAAAGCTGGCCAGTGACCATATCCGGCAGCTTATCAAGGAGCTTGAGGAAAAGTTCCCAAATGTGCGCGCCGATGTTTTCTGTATCACAAATAAATTTTTCGGGGAAAGTATTACAGTCACAGGACTTCTCACCGGCGGCGACATCATAGAGCAGCTTAAAGGCAAGGATCTGGGCGAACGGCTGCTGCTCCCGGTAAATATGCTCCGCAGCGGCGAGCGGGTGCTGCTGGACGATATTACGGTGGAGGATATTGAAAAAGCTTTACAAGTTCCGGCAGATATTATAAAATCTAATGGAGATGACCTTGTATTAAAAATATTAGGAAAAGCATCAGGTAGAAAAGGAGAGTAATATGAGCAGACCAATCGTAGCCATCGTGGGCCGCCCAAATGTGGGCAAATCCACGTTGTTTAATGTACTGGCCGGCCAGCAGATCAGCATTGTCAAGGATACGCCGGGAGTTACCCGCGATCGTATCTATGCCGATGTGACCTGGCTGGATATGCAGTTTACATTGATAGACACCGGAGGTATTGAGCCGGAAAGTAAGGATCTTATTTTAGCGAGTATGCGCCAGCAGGCGGAAATTGCCATAGAAACCGCAGATGTGATCATGTTTATCACCGATGTGCGTCAGGGCGTTCTGGATGCGGATTTCAAAGTGGCGGATATGCTGCGCCGTTCCGGAAAGCCGGTCGTGCTTGTGGTCAACAAGGTGGACAGCTTTGACAAGTTCATGCCGGATGTGTATGAATTTTATAATCTGGGGATTGGCGATCCCATGCCGGTTTCCGCCGCTTCGCGTCTGGGGATTGGTGATATGCTGGACGAAGTGGCCAAGTATTTTAACAAAACACAGACCGAGGAAGAGGACGACGACCGTCCGAAGATTGCCATTGTGGGCAAGCCCAATGTGGGAAAATCCTCTCTTATCAATAAGCTGGTGGGCGAGGACCGGGTGATCGTCTCCGATATTGCCGGAACGACACGGGATGCCATCGATACACCGGTGAAATATCACGGCCGGGAGTATGTGTTTATCGATACGGCCGGACTGCGGCGGAAAAGTAAGATTAAAGAGGAGCTGGAGCGTTACAGCATTATCCGTACAGTCACCGCGGTGGAGCGGGCGGATGTGGTCGTTCTGCTCATCGATGCCACCGAGGGCGTGACCGAGCAGGATGCCAAGATTGCAGGAATTGCCCATGAGCGTGGTAAAGGCATGATCATTGCCGTAAACAAATGGGATGCGATTGAAAAGAATGATAAAACCATTTACAAATTTACCAACGACGTTCGGGATAAGCTGGCCTATATGCCTTATGCGGAGCTGCTCTTTATTTCAGCGCTGACCGGGCAGCGGGTGAGCAAGCTGTATGAGACGATCGATGCGGTAATTGAAAATCATGCGCTCCGGGTAGGTACAGGCGTGCTCAATGAAATCCTGTCCGAGGCCGTAGCTATGAAGCAGCCGCCTTCGGATAAGGGCAAGCGCCTGAGACTTTATTATATTACCCAGGTGTCTGTAAAGCCGCCGACCTTTGTCATCTTCATCAATGACAAGGAGCTGACTCATTTTTCATATACCCGTTATATAGAAAATAAAATCCGTGAAGCGTTCGGATTCCGCGGAACTCCCCTGAGATTCATATACCGCGAACGCAAGGAAAAGGAGTAGGATTTTCATGATTATCGAAATTATTGTCTGTTTGGTCATTGGATATATTTTTGGCTGCTTTCAGACCGGCTATTTTTACGGCCGGCTCCATGGGATAGATATCCGCAACTACGGCAGCGGTAATGTGGGAACTACAAACACACTGCGTACCCTTGGCAAAAAGGCCGGGTACATTACATACCTGGGCGACGCGTTAAAGGCTGTATTTGCCATTTTGCTCGTGCGGTATCTGATCTACCCGGCTTCGCCGGACAATCTGCTCCTGACCATGTATACGGGCTTTGGCGTGGTGCTCGGCCATAACTATCCTTTCTACTTAAAATTCAAGGGTGGGAAGGGCATCGCGGTGACCAGCGGCGTCATGCTGGCATTTGACATCCGGTTTGCCATCGTGGGCGGCATTGGCTTTTTTCTTGTGTTTTTCCTGACACGTTATGTCTCCGTGGGATCGCTGGTGCTTGCTGTGATATTTCCGGTATGCGTCCTGATCTTTTATCCGGGGCAGTGGCATCTGTTTATCGTCAGCCTTGTTTTTTGTGCCATGGCATTTTGGCGGCATCGGGCGAATATTGTCCGGCTGTGTAAGGGAACGGAAAATCGGTTTGATAAAAAGAAAAAGGAATAGTTTTTGTGTTGGGGCCGGTCAGTCTCCCTGTTTTAGTATATGGGCGGCAGGACCGGCCCGGCGTTTTTGATGGAGGTATTGCATTGAGAAAAGTAAGTGTGATCGGCGCGGGAGGCTGGGGCTGTGCTCTGGCCTGTGTGCTTTGTAGAAACGGACATGACGTGACATTATGGTCTATATTGGAAGATGAGGTTCTGGCGCTTCGTCAGAACCGGGTAAACCAGGCCAAGCTGCCGGGGGTGAGGCTTCCGGAAGCGATTGAGATTACTTCGGATTTAAGCGCTGCATGTTCCGGGAAGGACCTGCTTGTATTTGCTGTGCCCAGCGTATTTGTCCGCAGTACGTCCAAAATGGCAGGAAAATATGTGGGAGACGGTCAGGTGATCGTCAATGTGGCCAAGGGAATTGAAGAAAATACGTTATATACGATGACAGATATCATCAGTGAGGAGATTCCTCAGGCCGATGTGGCCGTATTGTCCGGCCCCTCCCATGCGGAGGAGGTAGGGCGGGAAATTCCCACGACCGTGGTGGCCGGAGCCAAATCGGAAGTTACGGCCCGTTTGATCCAGGATACGTTTATGAATGATGTTTTCCGTGTGTACATCAGCTCGGATATGACCGGTATTGAATTGGGCGGAGCGCTTAAAAATATCATAGCTCTGGCGGCCGGTGTGATCGACGGTC
The DNA here is from genome assembly GCA_902363555.1 of Lachnospiraceae bacterium. Classification (GTDB taxonomy): domain Bacteria; phylum Bacillota; class Clostridia; order Lachnospirales; family Lachnospiraceae; genus Catenibacillus. Next base: position 9,557 of record CABJAM010000012.1, read on the forward strand.
TGGGTCTTGGTGACAATACGAAGGCGGCGCTTATGACCCGGGGGATTGCGGAAATGGCCCGGCTTGGACTGGCCGCTGGCGGAAAGCTGCAGACCTTTGCGGGGCTGTCGGGGATCGGTGATTTGATCGTTACCTGTACCAGCCGTCACAGCCGTAATCACAATGCCGGTGAGCTCATCGGCAGAGGCTACACGATGCAGCAGGCCATGGATGAGGTGAAAATGGTCGTAGAGGGCGTTTTTTCGGCGAAGGCAGCAAAGAAGATGGCGGAAAAATACGGCGTCTCCATGCCTATTGTGGAGGAAGTGAATAAGGTGCTCTTTGACGGGAAGACGGCAAAGGACGCTATGAATGATCTGCTGACGCGGGAGCGTAAGGAGGAGTTTTCGCAGATGGATTGGGAATAAAGAGTAAATGCGGGGGTGTATTTTTATATCTTTTGTTTGAAGGAAATGCGACTAAATATTTTGCAAATGCGTAGTGCATCCAATAAAAAACCGGAATTTTTTGCCATATGTGTAAAAAATTCCGGTTTTTTATTGCTTTATTTGCTTAATTGTGTACAAAAATTATAAAAGTTAGTGCATAATCGCTGCTGAGTGCGTATAATTATTCACAAAGTAAAATACTTTATGAATCTTTATGAATTATTATACAGCAAAAATTCAAAATGTCAATCCTAAGTGTATTTTTTTGTTGTAGGATAAGGAGTGCGCATAAAGTAAAATACTTTACGAAAGAAAGGATATAAGAAGATGAAAAAATTTAATGACTTGTTAGAGGAATGGCTTAATTACATGCAGATGCAGGTGAAACAGTCGACTTATGCCTGCTATGCGCGGTTGATCTCCACACATATTGCTCCATATTTTGATGGGATGAATGTGAATGAGATTAACCAGACGGTTTTGACACAATTTATATCCGGAAAGCTTGAAAATGGGCGGGTTGACGGGCGCGGCGGCCTGTCTGAAAAGACGGTAAAGGACATAATGTCTATTCTAAACAGCACACTTAAATATGCTGAGATTGTACATGGAGTAAAAAAGCCTGCCTTCTTAAAATGGCGCTATTCTAATCTGAATAAGCCGATAGAGATTTTAACGGAAAAAGAACAGGAAATCTTAGAGAATTATCTTATGGAAGATATGGATATGGCCAAATTCGGCGTGTTGATTTGCCTCTATTCCGGTATGCGTTTGGGAGAAATTTGTGCATTGCGCTGGGAAGATATCGATCTGGGGCAGGGAATATTTCATATTCGGCGTGCTATGCAAAGAATCTATTTGCCAAATAACCCGAAACATACTAAAATGATAATAGATTTACCAAAAACCCAGGCATCCATCAGGGATATTCCGATTGCTTCAGTGCTCAGCGAGTATTTAAGCGGTTATTATCAGCAGGTTGAGAACCCTGAAAGTTATTTTATATCCTGTCGTGGTGATAAGTTTCTCGACCCCAGGACATATCAGGCTAAATTTAAGATATATCTTGAAAATAGCGGCCTGAGATATCGAAATTTTCACTCTTTGAGACATACATTTGCCACACGATGCATTGAAAAGGGGATGGATGTGAAAAGTCTCAGCGAAATTTTAGGCCATTCCAATGTGACGGTGACCTTAAATCGTTATGTTCACTCGTCAATGGAGCTGAAACGCAGCCAATTGGAAAAGTTGTGCTAATTTTTCCTAAAATTTGCAGGAAAAAGGGCTTTTAGGGTTTGACATTTATGTAAATCTTCTATATAATAATTCGTAAAGTATTTTACTTTACGATAACAGGTTTCCCGATCCGGTGGAAATTATTTATGGTGATATTTGCAAATGCCTTATAGATCGTTTGCAAATTATCAATCTTTCGTGTGATTTCGCCCCTGAGATCCGGGAAAAATCAATAAAGTGATTTTATTAAAGAAGAAACTGTTATCGTTTCTTATAAATTTGGAGGACCTGATGTTAGTAGTTGCAGATATGCATTGCCACATATTGCCAGGTCTGGACGATGGTGCCAAAAGCCGGGAGATGATGGAGCAGATGCTGAAAATGTCGTATGACAGCGGCGTCCGGGCTATGATCGCCACCTCCCACTATAATCCCCGCAGCTTCAAATATTCCCTGCCGGAATATGAGCAGCGGCTGATGCTGGCAGCCATGAACGCTATGGACATCGATGCGCAGTACAAGATCTATTCCGGACAGGAAATTTTTTTTGTTAACGGTACTGTCGATGATCTGACGGCCGGCCGGGCATTAACCCTGGCCCAGTCCAGATACGTACTGGTAGAATTTGCCCCGTACCATACCTATGAATACATACGCAACGCTGTCAATGCACTTCTGGTGCAGGGGTATTGGCCAATCATCGCTCATGTGGAACGGTATGACGCTATGTTCGGAAACGTCGATAAGGTGACGGAGCTGATCGACCTGGGCGCCTATATCCAGTCCAATGCCAGCCATGTGACCGGGGCCACCGGAGGGAAGCGGATGCGCGGCTTCCTGCATAAGCTGATCAAAGAAGGAAAGGTGCATTTTATCGCGAGCGACGGGCACAACGTGGAGGGGCGTCCGGCGGAGCTTGGGAAATGCGCGGAGTATGTGTGTAAGAAGTATGGGATGGCGGTGTATGAGCGGATATTTATAGATAATCCTGGGAGGATCATTGCTAAAGAGATGATCTGAGTTAAATCGGATCCGATCAAACCGGATACGATGAAGTTCCATGTTTGGTTCGGCCTGAGTGCTGGATTGGATTGTGCAGGTTACAGAGAGGATAACGCCGCAGTGGCGTTGAGATAGATTAAGATTGCAGATAAAAATAAACATGAATGAAGAGGTTTACTGGCTGTTATGGAAAAGAAGTTTGATAATGATGAGATGGAAATTGATCTGAGGGAATTGTTTGCGGTGGTGATGGACAAGATCTTGTGGATACTTTTGGCAGGTGTCGCTTGTGCCGTTGCCGTTTTTCTTGTGACGAAGCTGGCAATCACGCCCAAGTATACGTCCAGCACGCAGATCTATGTGTTGAGTCAGCAGAATTCAGAGTCTGTGACGTATAACGATCTGCAGATGGGCAGTCAGCTGGCCGATGACTGCGCGGCTTTAGTAAAAAGCCGGACAGTGACCAGTCAGGTGATCGAAAAGCTTGGGCTGAACATAACCGATGACCAGTTGGCATCGCAGATATCCATAAAGGAGGCATCCAGCTCCGGGCGAGTGATGGATATCGTGGTGGTCCATGAAGATCCGAAACTGGCCCAGCAGATTGCAGATAACGTGCGTGAGATTGCTGCGGATTATTTTGTGGATACCATGGCATTGCAGGCTGTGAACACGGTGGAGACGGCGAATCTGCCAACATCGCCCTCCAGCCCAAGCGTGATGAAGAATACGGCTATTGGATTCATCGGTGGCTTTGTTCTGGCGGCAGCCATAGTGATCCTGCTTTTTATGACCAATGATAAGATACGGACCCAGGATGATGTGGAAAAATATCTTGGGCTCAGTGTGCTGGGCGTAATCCCGGATACGGACGAGGGGATGAATACTGAGGAGCAGGTGGCGGCAAAACGCAAAAAATCCTCCGGGAAACATGCGAAAAAGTCGGCATCCTCATCGGCCAAAACATCGAAATCTGTCAAAAGCTATTAATGGATAAAAGCTGTTAATGGATGTTTGGATATATATTTCTAAATGTTCCTATTATTAAAGAAGTAAAACAGGGAGAAAAAGTCATGGAGACAGTTACGATCAATAAAGTAGATCATCTGGATTTTTATAAATCTGAGGCTTATAAGACGCTGAGGACCAATATCCAGTTCAGTGGCGACGATATCAAGGCGGTGGCGATTACGAGCTGTACACCGGCGGAGGGTAAGTCAACGATTTCGTTTAACTTAGCCATCGAGATCGCCAAGAGTGGGAAGCATGTGGTGTATATCGATACAGACCTGCGCCGGACGGCGCTGGTGGGCCGTTATCGGATCGAGGGGGCGACCAAGGGCCTGACCCACTTTTTGACCAATCAGTGTACGATCAATGATTGTATTTATGCTACGAACATACCGAACATGCACATCATCACGGCCGGGCCTACGCCGCCCAACCCATCGGAGCTTTTGGGAAATAAGTATTTTAAGCAGATGATGCTGGCACTGCGGAAGGTGTTTGATTATATCATCATCGATACGCCGCCGCTGGGGAGCGTGATCGACAGCGCCATCGTGGCCAAGGAATGCGATGGAGCTATCTTGGCGATTAAGGCCAATACGATTGATTATCGTTTTGCAATCAAGGTGAAGGAACAGTTGGAGATGTCCGGATGTCGGATTTTGGGAACCATACTGACCATGGTACCGGTGAAGAAGAAAGGGTATTATTCCAAATATTATAACAGCTATTATGGGAAGGATTATTCATCTGACTATAGTGATCAGAGAATGAAATGATCCAGGGAGCTGCTGGAAGATACTTGAGCGATGAGCTATGAATGGCTCAGATTAATGTACTTAAGATAAAATGATTAGCGGATATTTGAGAACTGTTTGATTTAATAAAGTAGTGGAAAGAGGAATCAGGACGATGCTGAGAGAGGATTGGAAAACGATGAAATACTTGATCGCGGGAGGGATTCTTTTTGTTGTGGTTATGGGGGCATTTACGGAGCAGGTTTTAGCGGCTACCGGGAGTGAGGATATGGTCTCGGTAAATCCTGTACGGGCGCTCATTGCAGCCGCAGGGGCTTTGTTCATTGGGGGGATATTATATATAGGAAGACACCAGTACTTAAAAAGGAAGATCAAAAGTACCCGCCGATAAAAGAGCGATAACGGAGAGAGAGTTATGAAAAGTGAAGATGCCAACCGAAGAAAAAATGAAACGCGGATATGGATACAGAGGGCCATGGTCATTATGCTCATGGATGTGCTGATCATTATTGGTGCCTATTTCCTGGGCCTGATGCTGCGGTTTGATTTTAAATTTTCCAACATACCCCGTGAATACATCGAAGGTTATATCTGGTCCATGCCCTACTGGGTGATTATCACGGTGGTCGTCCTGTATGCATTCCGGTTGTATCACAGTATCTGGCGTTTTGCAGGAACTGCGGAGATGAGCTGTATGATCGGCGCCTATGGGGGGTTGATCCCCTGTTATCTGCTTGGCGGATGGTTCATGGAATTACATATGCCCCGGTCGTACTATTTTATGGGATATTTGATGTGCTTCTGTCTGCAGACCGGACTGAGATTTTCCTATCGGTTTGTACGGTCGTCCATGAGCCGGCGGCGTCAATGGAGCAGTCCGGAGGATGATGAGAGGATTATGATCATCGGTGCAGGTCAGGCAGGACTTATTCTGATCCGGGAACTGATCAACAGCAATCATCTGCATACGAAGGTATGTTGTGTGATCGATGATAACCCGAACAAGCATGGACGTCTACTGGAAGGGATACCTATTGTAGGCGACCGTTATGCGATCCCTGAGATGGTGAAGAAATACCGGGTGAACCGGATCATCTATGCGATTCCGGCAACGACGGCCGAGAATCGAAAGGCAATCTTGAACATATGCAAGGAATGTGGCTGCAAGATGCAGGCGGTTCCGGGTGTCTATCAGCTGGTCAATGGTGAAGTCAGTGTGAGTAAGTTAAAGAATGTGGAGATCATCGATCTGCTGGGGCGTGAGCCGGTAAAGGTGAACAATGCGGAGATACTCCAGTCCATCTGCGGTAAGGTTATCTTGGTGACCGGCGGAGGCGGTTCCATTGGCAGTGAGTTGTGCCGTCAGATTTCTGGTGCCAGGCCAAAGCAGCTGATCATTTTTGATATCTATGAAAACAACGCTTACAGCATCCAGCAGGAGTTAAAGCATGATTTTCCGGAATTGAACCTGGAGGTGCTCATCGGCTCTGTGCGGAATACGAACCGTATCAACTATGTGATGGAGACATATCACCCGGACATCATCTTTCATGCGGCTGCCCATAAGCATGTACCATTGATGGAGGACAGCCCCAATGAGGCGATCAAGAACAACGTGATGGGTACATATAAAACAGCAGTGGCAGCGGCCAGGTATGGTGTGCGCAAGTTCGTATTAATCTCCACAGATAAGGCGGTGAATCCGACCAATATCATGGGGGCATCGAAACGTCTTTGTGAGATGGTGGTGCAGATGCTGAACCGGCAGTATGCAGAAACGGATTTCGTTGCGGTGCGGTTTGGGAATGTTTTAGGGAGCAACGGCAGCGTCATCCCCTTGTTTAAGAAGCAGATCGCTGAGGGCGGTCCGGTGACGGTGACAGATAAGAACATCATACGTTACTTTATGACGATCCCGGAGGCGGTGTCGCTGGTGCTGCAGGCAGCTTATTATGCCAAGGGCGGTGAGATCTTTGTGCTGGATATGGGCGATCCGGTACGGATTGATGATATGGCACGGAATCTGATACGTTTGTCAGGGTATACGCCGGATGTGGATATAAAGATCGAGTATACCGGACTGCGGCCGGGCGAAAAGCTTTATGAGGAGCTGCTCATGGCGGAGGAAGGGCTGAAGGCGACGGATAATGCGCTGATCCATGTAGGGGAGCCGATCGAGATGGATGATGAGTGGTTCCGGGAAAAACTGCGGGAATTGGATGAGGCGAGTTATAAGGAAACAGAGCGTATACGTGTATTGGTGGCTGAGGTGGTGCCGACATACAAATATAAAATGTAAATATGCTATTCAAGTATGAGAGAATCGATGGACTTATTTCTAAGAGGTATTTACATGAAATAACAGAGGTAAGAAGGATATGTCTTTAAAATTAATGTATATAACAAATAATCCTGATGTTGCTGTGATAGCACAGCGATATGGTGTTGATCGGATATGGATTGATATTGAGACTCTTGGTAAAGAGGAGAGACAAAAAGATATGAATTCTGTTAAGTCCAATCATAAAATTGAGGATATTGAAAAGATTGTTCCGGTTTTAAATCAGTCAGATCTTCTTGTGAGAGTTAATCCGTGGAATAAGAATTCAAAAGAAGAAATAAATAGGGTTATCGCAGCTGGCGCAGATATAATTATGTTGCCAATGTGGAAAACAGTAAGGGAAGTGGAAGGTTTCCTTACTGAAGTTGCAGGACGGGTTCAAACATCCCTTTTACTTGAAACAAAAGAAGCCGAAAATTGTCTTGACGATGTTTTAAAACTAAATGGGATTGATGAAATACATATTGGATTAAATGACCTTCATCTTAGCTATGGTCTAAATTTCATGTTTGAATTACTTTCAAATGGTACTATTGATAGGATATGTAAAAAGCTAGCAGAGGTTGGAATGCCATATGGCTTTGGCGGTGTGGCTAGGATTGGTGAAGGCATAATTCCGGCGGAAAAGGTCATTCTTGAGCATTATCGTTTGAAATCTACAAGAGCAATTTTGTCTAGAAGTTTCTGTAATGTAGATGAATATTCGAACGTTTACGAAGTGGATGATGTTTTTAGAGAGCATGTAAAAAAGTTAAGAATGTTTGAGGATGTTGCCTTGAAAGCAGATATGGAAACATTAATGAAAAATCATCAGGAAGTCGTTACAATCGTTGACTGTATTGCTGATAGTAAACGGAGGACGCAAAAATGATTTTGAGTAAAGAAATGATGAAAGAACTTATGGATTTATATGGTGAGGCATTCTATCTATTAGATTCTGAACAATTCGTAAGGAATTATGAGGAATTAAAAAAAGCTTTTTCTACTATTTATCCATTCTTTAATATAGCATACTCATACAAAACAAATTATACGCCCAGCTTGTGTAGGATTGTTAACAAGCTGGGAGGATACTCTGAAGTGGTATCTGATATGGAGATGGAGCTCGCTATTCGTATAGGAGTACATCCTTCGAAAATTATCTGGAATGGGCCGTACAAGAACACAGAAAAAATTGAGCAGCTTTTACTTTTAGGGGGAACTGTCAATATCGATTCCATTTATGAGGTAAGTATTATTAATAAGATTGCCCAAAAGTACCCAGCTTCGGTTTTGAATGTTGGAATTCGTTGTAATTTTGATATTGGGGATAATGTTCTATCTAGATTCGGTTTTGATATTGATTCTAATGATTTTAAGTCCGCACTTAAGTTGGCAGATTTAAATAATGTTCATCTTATAAATTTTCAATGTCATTTTGCTGCCAGAACTTTAGATACGTGGTACTCAAGGGTGAATAGAATGCTGGAACTATTAGATACGTTATCCATTATACCGGAAAGGATTGATCTTGGAGGCGGACTTTTTGGAAAAATGCAAGAATCCTTAAAAAGTCAGTTTGAATCTTATATCCCCACATTTGAGGAATATGCCAAGGTTGTTGCTACGACTTTTTATAATAGGTTTGGAAATGTTGATAATCCACCAGTACTTCTGATTGAGCCGGGATCAGCTCTTGTGGGGGATTGTATGAAATTTGCGTCCAGAGTCGTCAATATAAAAACGATAAGAGGGAAGACAATTGCTACATTACTTGGCAGTATTTATAATATAAATCCGACCTTGAATAAAAAGAATCCACCTATTGAAATCTATTCTATGGGAGGAGAACAAGCAGAGTATTCAGATTTGGATTTTGGTGGATTTACATGCATTGAAACCGATTATCTATATCGTAATTACAAAGGCAAGCTGGCGGTAGGTGATATGGTTCTTTTTAGTAATGTTGGTTCTTATTCCATCGTATTAAAGCCACCATTTATACTTCCAAATTTCCCTGTACTTGATATCTGTAATGGAAATATAGAAGTTATAAAACGTATGGAAGTGTTTGATGACCTATTCCATACATTTGATTTTGAGTAGGTAGATTTCTATGTTGTTAATAAATTTGGTGTTAAAAAGATTTTTTGATATTGTGTTATCTGCAGTTGCAATTGTATTGTTACTTCCTGTATGGGGTGGAATTGCTGTCGCTATCAAGTGTGATTCCAAAGGGCCTGCGTTTTTTTGCCAGAATAGGCTCACAAAAGACGGTAAAATATTTAAAATGTATAAATTTAGGTCTATGGTAGTTAATGCTGAGTCCATGGGTTCAGGCTTATTTAATTATAAAGATGATCCAAGAGTGACCAAAATCGGGGGATTTTTAAGAAAAACAAGTTTAGACGAGCTTCCGCAGCTATTTAATGTTTTAAAAGGAGATATTTCAATTGTGGGGCCAAGACCCTCTGTTACATATGAATTGGGAGATTTTGCTACGCTGAATCGTAGGTACAAAAAAAGATTCTCAGTTCGAGGGGGGATTACAGGGCTTGCTCAGATTAAAGGTAGAAATGATAACTCTTGGAACGAGAAGGTTACTTATGATAACCAATATATTGAGTTATTTAAAAAGCAGGGAATATGGTTGGATACAAAAATAATATTTTTGACAATAGTCAAAGTATTTAAGAAACAAGATATTTTTGAAAAAAATAATAATAGCGAATTAAATAATTTAGAAGCGGCAAAAATTGCGGAAGAAGAAATTATTCGAATAGCACATCTGCCAGATGAAGAAATCTAAATAGTAAATTTGCTGGTTATATGATTATTATAGTTTAGTATTAATTAATACTGGAGGAAAAAATGAAAACGGATGTTTCCAATAGATTAGTTTGGCTTGGTGGAGAGATTATAAATGTTAATAATGCAAAAATCAATGTGCTTTCGCCTACGTCACAGTTTGGATTAAATGTATTTGAAGGTATTCGATGTTATTGGAGTAAAGAGATACAGCAGCTGTATGCTTTCCGCTTGATGGATCATTTTACAAGGTTAAAACGCTCCCAAAAACTTTTGATGATTGAGGATAAGTATTCGCTAATAGAATTGAAAGAAGCATTTTTAGATACAATCCGAGCCAATGATTATAAAGAAGATATTGTTGTACGGCAGACGATTTTTATTGATGGATTTGGTTCATGGGCTTCTGTGGAATCCGCCAATATGTTTATAGCTCCAATACCGAAGGCAAATACAAGTGCAGAGTATATCAAAAAGGGATTAAATTGTTGTATCAGTTCCTGGCAGAGAATCAATGATAATTCATTGTCACCTAGAATAAAATGTGGTGCCAATTATATAAATAGCAGGATGGCACAGAGAGAAGCTCTTAGAAATGGTTATGATACAACAATCATCTTGAACAAAGACGGAAAAGTATCTGAGGGCCCAGGGTCATGTCTATTTATTATAAAGGATGGAATTCTTATAACGCCAGTGCTTACAGATAGCGTTCTTGAGAGCATTACCAGAGCCACTGTCATCCAAATAGCAAAGGAACTTTTGGGTATAGAGGTTATAGAAAGAAGTATAGATAGGACAGAACTTTATACATGTGATGAGGCTTTTTTATGTGGATCTTCGATGGAGATCACCCCAATTTATTCTGTTGATCGGTATGATATAAGTGGTGGGTCTGCGGGTGAACTGACAACGAAAATTCATAAAATATACCTAGATATTGTTACAGGAAAGGTTGAAGCATACATGGAGTGGCTAACTCCGGTATATGTTTGAGTATAAATTATGAAAGAACTAGAATATGTTGATGATTTAGTATCTGTGATTATACCTGTATTTAATGCAGAAAAATATATCGATAGAACATTGCAGTCAATTTTTTTTCAATCATATAAAAAGATAGAAATTGTGATAATTGATGATTGCTCTACAGATCATTCAGCAAAAATTATTAAAAATTATTTACCAAATCATTCGGAGATTATTTATCATCTACAAGAAAAAAATATGGGGGCAGCAGTTGCCAGAAATACAGCTCTTGAATTAGCATCTGGAAGATATGTTGCTTTTCTCGATAGTGATGACATTTGGAAACAAGATAAAACTAAACGTCAAATCTGTATGATGCAGGAAATGAAAACGTCATTTTCTTATACAGCAATTGAAATGATTGATGAAACTGGTAATATTATCAAATCAAAAAGAAATGTTAGAGAAAAAATAGATTATAATATTTTGCTGCATAATACGATGATAGCTACGTCGTCAGTTGTTATTGATCGAAAAAAATTAGGTGATTTTAGAATGCCACTGCGCAGGTCGGGCCAAGATTATGCGACCTGGTTGAAATTACTTCGAGATGGAACTGTTGCTTATGGTATAAATGATGCATTAGTTCAATATAGGGTTAGCAGTAATTCGTTATCTTCAAATAAACTTAAAAGTATTCAACAAGTTTGGGAGATACAAACAAAAGATGAAGGCATAGGTTACTTCTTTGCAGGAGTTCATACGATATGTTTTATAATCAATGCGCTGTTAAAATACTTTTTTTAATGTATAGACGGGTATGAGTACCCGCAAGGAGATTATCAATATGTTTTACAAATATATTATATGTATTTTAGTATATCGAAATACTGAGGATATATTAGAATGCATCTTGAGCATAAAAAATAATATAAAAGATTTTAAAATAGTAATAGTAAATAGTTATTATGATGATATAACACAGCGTCTATTCAAGCAAATAGCAGAAAACAATAATTGTGATTTTATAAATGTTCCTAATAAAGGATATGGTTATGGAAATAATAAGGGGATATCTCATTGTCTTAAATGTTACAAATTTGATTATTTGATAGTGTCAAATCCTGATATTGTAATTCATAAATTTGATGACAGATACTTGAATAAATATTCGGATTGTGTGGTTGCTCCTTTAATAACAACAATAAAGGGGAAATCTCAAAATCCTTATTGGTATAAAAAAAATAATTTTTCAGAGAGACTGATATACTTAGGGATGAAAAAACAAAATAGACAAGTCTTATACTTTGGACTGGGGCTTAATAAGCTGATACGCGAAATTGCTTTGTTTTTATTTAAGCATTCTAGTAAACATCAAATGATTGTGTATGCGGCTCATGGGAGTTTTTGTATGTTTCCATATACGATGTTTCAATTATTAGGACTACCATTTGATGAAAAAATGTTCCTGTTTGCAGAGGAGGCTTATTTAGCTCACTTGCTTGAAGATAATAAAATAAAGGTTATTTTAACTAAGGATATTAAAATATTACATAAAGAAGATGGAAGCATAGGACTTGCACATATTGATGAGGCAAGTGAATTAAGGAAATCCATAATTTATTATTATGAGAAAATAAAAAAATCTTCTTAAAAGTATAAAGGTAAATATACTATGAAAACTAGTGTTGTAATTGCAACGTATAATGGTGAGAAATATATAGAAGAACAGCTAAAAAGTATAATTTTGCAAACAGTTAAGCCTGATGAGATTGTTATTTGTGATGACCATTCGAAAGATGAGACTATCAAGATAATTAATGCATTACTATCCAAAACACAAATGGATTATAAAATAATCCGGCATAAAAATAATCTGGGTGTAGTTAAGAGTTTTAAGGATGCACTTTTGGCGTCATCAGGAGATCTTGTTTTTTTATGCGATCAAGATGACGTATGGAAAAAAGAAAAGATAGAAAAGTTTATAAAGATTTTTAAAGATAACGATGATTGTATTTTAGTATTCTCAAACGCAAGTGTAACTGATGATAAATTATGTTCCAAGGGAACCAGTTTATGGGAATCTATACATTTTAATCCAGAGGGTATGCGTAATTTTACAAAATCAGCTTACATCTCTGAATTATTAAAGCGAAATATTTTTACCGGAATGTGTATGGCATTTAAAAGAGAATTGATAGATGCCGAGACTTCGTTTTCTACGAATATGTTACATGATGAATTTTTAGGTTGGAGGGCATTGTTTAAAGGAAAAATCGTACCAATTAATGAACAGCTTGTTTATTACCGCCAGCATTCGAAAAATGTGGTTGGTAATTCTAAAATCAGAAAGTTTCAATCGGTACCGCTGCTCAAAGCTTATGTTAGAAAAAGCAGCATAAAGACATTTAATAAATTGAATGAGCTGATAAAACAACCATATGATGACGATCCTATAATTCTAATGCTTAAAGATGCTCTTGAGTTTTACAGTAAACGAATACAATTATATGAAATGAAAATGATACCGGCACTCAGGCAAATATTGATATTAGTATGGAAAGATGGTTATAAAAGATATACATCAAAAACGGAAAAAGCACTAATTAAAGATTTAGTATGTATCATATTTTAAATTTAGTAAAGCGGAGGGGAAATTTTGAGTAAGATAAAGACAAAGTTAATTTATATTTTGGCAATACTATTTTTTTCTGCCATATATATTTTAACCGTTAATTATGTTTTGCCAGATGATTATTATGTTTATTATACGCCCATTATATCTTACAATAAAACATTTTCATTCCTTAAAATGATAATATGTTTAATTATGGTGGTAGTGCTGTTTCTATTGACATTCAGTATTAAAACTAAAAATAATCTTATAAATTATGTAATGAAAATGATGTTTATACTTTATGGTCTGCCAATGACGTTATCCTTATGTTTATTTGACAATAGCGATTCATGGTCATTTTGGATTTTAGGAATACTTTATTGGTTTGTATTATGTTTAATGTGCAAATACATTAAATTTGATTTTAAGACTATTATGAGCCGCGGAATATCCAAAATTATGGAACGCTTTCTTTTAACTCTTTCTGTGTTTGCTGTAACTATGCTAATAGTTAGTCAGTTGAAGGGGTTCCATTTTTCACTTTCACTTGATGATGTTTATGAGGTTAGACAGGATTTTAAAGCGAGTACAAATATTTGGATCGTATTTATAAAATCGGCGTTTGGCTCATATATTTGTCCGTGTATATTAGCCTTTTCTATAAAAAAGAAGAATAAAGCTAAAATAATCGTGTTCTTTGTGTTACAGTTGGTGTTATTTTCTTTTGCTAAAGATAAAATGTTTTTGATAAATTTGATAATTGCGATTACTTTTGGTTTATTAAGTGGCAGAATATCTAAGGCATTTGATTCTTACGTTATAAAAGCCGCAGTGGCACTGGGGGTACTGAATATTTTTCCCCTTTTGGGGTTATTTCAAAATTTTATTTACATGATATTTACACGAAGATTATTTGTAATACCTACTTGGTTAAATTATTTATACTATAATTATTTTTCTTCAATGCCGAAATTATTATGGCGGCAAGATGTTTTTTTTATAGATAAACTTTTTACCCCTGTTTATGATGTTTCAGCAAGTGTGCTTATTAGTAAACAATATTTTGGTGGAAGTGTCTCAAACCCGAATGCAGGTATGTTTGCAGAGGCTTATTCACAATTCGGAATAGCCGGATTACTCATTTATCCTTTATTGATTGTGATTTTACTGAATATTTTGAATCATTTCTTTAAACAAACTGGTAAAGAAGTCCAGTTAATGACCGCATTCTCGCTGTCTGTTTCTTTGACAAATGATACAATCACCAGTACATCATTTGTTGTTGTAACCGTAATTATTATAATCTATTCTCTTTTATTTAGAGAAAAGGAGTGGCCTGCAAATGGATAATATAAAGGAAATATTGGTTATCAGTGAGTATTTTGCTCCGCAGAATTCTATTGCTTCGATAAGATTTACAAAAGTACTTAAATATTTATCACGTAAAAATAAATATCATTTTGTAGTCATAACAAGAAAATTTGAGGGGAATCCGGACCCTATGTTGCAGAATGAGTTAAGAGAGATGGGGCCGTCAGTATCTTCATACTCTATTGATATATTGGATAATATTGTCGATAAAATAAGAAATCGAAAAAGAAAAATTAAATTATCAAAAGAAACACCAATTGCATCAAGCAGTACAAATGCGATAAAGTTTAAGCCATACAGAGCATCTACATCTACAGAGCGTCTATATAAGTTAGTGAATACCTTAAAGTATATATATAATGAAATGTTATTCGCAAGGCGCGGAATTGCCCTTATAAATTCATTGGATATTCGTTTTGATTGTATAGTGTCGAGCTATGGTGATGCCGGTTCTCATCTATTGGCTCTTAAATATTTAAAGAAGTTCCCAGATATTCGATGGATAGCGGACTATAGAGATCCTGCAATAACATACTACAGACCTCCAATATTTAATCCTTTTTTTGATTCGATATTAAATAAGTCAATTAAAAAGGCACATGCGATTACTGGCGTCAATAAGATATCCATGGGAAAGTGTGCAAATACGACGAAAAGTTTTGTGATAATTAATGGATTCGACAGTGAGGATAGGGAAGAAGCAAGAAAAGGTAGTATTCGTTTAAATAAGGAAAAATTTCATATTTGCTATACAGGGCGAATTTATGGAGGTAAATCAGATGCCCGTATTCTATTTAAAGCAATTCATAGCCTTGGCCAATCCGGTGAAATTCTTCTTTCGGATTTCCAAATAGATTATGCCGGAAGTAATTTTGATCTGCTTTATCACCAGGCAGCAGAATTTGATCTTACAGGCCTTCTTGTGAATCATGGTTATGTGCAACGCCGGGATTCCATGGCAATACAAAATCAGTCTCAGATTTTGTTAGTCCTTAGCTGGAATGATGACGATGAAGAAGATGTTCTTACGGGTAAGTTTATGGAGTATCTATTATCCGAAAGAAATATACTGGCGATAGTTAAAGGCAATAAGTTAGATTGCAGTATATACAGAATAATAAATGCAAGTAATTCCGGATTTTGTTATGAAGAAGCAAGAGGAGATTCAGAATATAAAAATTTTAAAAGGTATATTTTAGAATTATACCAAATGTTTAAGGAAAACGGTGAAGTAACATATAGAGGTAATCCAGATGTTTTAAAGCAATTTGATTACAAGAATATAGCCGATGAATTTGAAATGTTAATACTTTAAGGAAGTAAAAAATAGAAAGGAATAATCAATGGATAAGAAGTTTTTGTTAGATAAAATTGAGGAACGAAAAATTATAGCGGGAGTTGTGGGATTAGGATATGTAGGTCTTCCGCTTGCAGTTGAGAAGGCGAAGGCCGGATTTAAAACGATTGGTTTTGATATACAGCAGACGAAGGTCGAAATGGTCAACGCTGGCTGCAATTATATTGGAGACGTTGTTGATTCCGATCTGGCGTATTTGGTAGAGTCAGGAGTTTTAAGCGCAACTACAGATTTTAGTTTTGTAAAAAATGTAGATTTTATAGCTATTTGTGTGCCTACGCCATTGGACGAGCATCAGGAACCGGATATAAGCTATGTGCGTGATTCTGCGATTGCAATTTCCAAGTACCTTCATCCTGGTACAATGGTTGTATTGGAATCAACGACATATCCGGGAACTACGGAGGATTTAATTAAGCCTATTTTGGAAAAAGGCAGCGGGCTGATTTGTGGAGAAGATTTTTATCTTGGTTTCAGCCCCGAACGGGTAGACCCCGGTAACTTGATTTATAAAACTAAAAATACTCCGAAGGTTGTTGGCGCTATTGGTGATGATGCGGCAGAAGTGATTTCAGCTATGTATCGTGCTGTGCTAGAAAGTGAAATTTTTACGGTTTCCACTCCGGCTGTTGCTGAAATGGAAAAGATACTTGAGAATACATATCGTAATATTAATATTGGTTTAGTCAATGAAATTGGAAGACTATGTTTTGAGATGGGAATTTCTGTGTGGGAAGTTATTGACGCGGCCAAGACAAAGCCATACGGATTCCAGGCTTTTTATCCGGGCCCCGGACTGGGAGGCCACTGTATTCCTTTGGATCCCTATTATTTGACATGGAAAGCCCGGGAATATGGTTTCCATACGACATTGATTGAAAACAGTATGATTATCAACGATAGTCAGCCCCGATATTGTGTAGAACGTGTTATGCATATTCTGAATAATTTTAAAAAAGCTATTAACGGTGCTAAAATTTTGATGCTAGGTGTTTCATATAAACAGGATATTGACGATTATCGTGAGAGTCCGGCAATTCGTGTATATAAAGAGCTAAAAAAAGTTGGCGCGGAAGTTATGTATTATGATCCGTGGGTTCCTGAATTTAAAAATATATATGGTCAAAAAGGTAAGAGTATTGCTGAGTTAACGCCGGAAATTGTCGCAAGCTATGATTGTGTAATGGTTACGTGTGCTCATACCAATATTGATTATGAAATGGTTCAGAAATACGCAAAGGTTGTTTTTGATACTAAAAATGCAATGAAGGATATTAAGATTAGATCTAATATTGAGGTATTGTAAGAGATACTTTACTTTTAGATATTAAGATAAAGAAAACAGGGGATATAACTATGAAATATGCGTTGATAGGCTGTGGGCGTATAGCCACAAACCATGTAAAAGCTGTGTTGGATAATCAATTAGAGCTTGTTGCTATGTGTGATATCGTTGTGGAGAACATTGAGCGCTTGCTTGAGAAGTACAACCTCGAAAAAGAAAGAAAAATAAAGAGGTATACGGATTACAAAATTATGATTAGCGAGAATCCTGATTTGGATTTGATTGGGATTGCTACACCCAGCGGTATTCATGCAGAGATTGCTTTGTATTGTATTGAGAACAGTATCAATGTTATTATAGAAAAGCCGATGGCAATGAATATGACGGATGCAGAAAAAATTGTCAGAAAAAGTGCGGAAAAAGGTGTTGCTGTGTGTGCCTGTCACCAGAACAGATTTAATATAGCCGTTCAAAAAGCTCATAAGGCACTTGAAGCAGGTCGTTTTGGGAGACTGTCCCATGGAAGTATTCATGTACGCTGGAATCGAAATGCGGATTACTATACTCAGGCTTCCTGGCGTGGAACGTGGGCAGATGATGGCGGCTGTTTGATGAATCAATGTATCCATGGTATTGATCTGCTTCGCTGGATGATGGGGGATGATGTGGATACTGTTTATGGGTTGATTCGTCAACAACAGCATCCCTATCTCGAAACTGAAGATGTTGGAATGGCGGTCGTTTCATTTAAAAATGGTGCGATAGCTACGATAGAAGGAACAACAAATGTATATCCGAAGAATCTGGAAGAAACACTTTATTTATTTGGTGAGAAAGGCACTGTTAAGATTGGCGGAAAATCTACGAATACACTGGATGTATGGGATTTTGTTGATGAGACTGAATTAGATAAGGACAACAGAGGCTTGGAGGAACAGACCAGTAATGTTTATGGTAATGGGCATACTAGTTTGTATGCAGATGTAATTGATGCAATTAAAAAACATCGTAAACCATATATTGATGCAATTGCAGGAAGAAATGCATTGGAAATGGTTCTTGCTATTTATAAAAGCATGAAAACCGACCTCCCAGTTAAATTACCATTAGAGGAGTTTGCAAGTATAGATATGGATGGAATATTTTAATAATTAGGAGAAGATTATGATAAGAGTTGGGGATTTTTATATAAGTAAGAAAGTTGTACTGGATGAGACAGTGAGAGCGATTGCAGCAGTTTCCGGAGATATAAACCCAGTTCATTTAGATGATGCATATGCCCAAAACACAATATTTGGAGGCCGTATTGCACATGGGTTGTTTTGCTTAAATGAGATATCAATGATTTTAGGCAATTATCTGCCTGGTCCGGGTTCCATTTTATTATCGCAGGAATTTAAATATATTAAACCAGTTTTTATTGGCGATAAAATTGAAACAAAAGTGATAGTAGATAAAATAATAGAAGATAAAGATATCTATATATTAAATACGATTTGTTTTAATCAAAATGGACAAATTGTCTTGTCTGGAACA
The DNA here is from genome assembly GCA_902363555.1 of Lachnospiraceae bacterium. Classification (GTDB taxonomy): domain Bacteria; phylum Bacillota; class Clostridia; order Lachnospirales; family Lachnospiraceae; genus Catenibacillus. The sequence continues at coordinate 28,255 of CABJAM010000012.1, forward strand.
AGCAAGATTATGAGGAAAAATAAAAGAATGAAACTTTCTGATTTTATGAATGTTATAGATGGCGTATTAATTAACGATGGCGAGTTTGAAACCTTAGAATACTGTACTGCATATTGTGAAAAGGGTTTTCTTACATTTTTGGAGGATTTAAAATATTTAAATAAAATTAATGGTAATGTAAAGTGCATTATCACAACTAAAAATGCGGTGGATAAACTTCCAGAATATATACAGGGTATTGTCGTAGCAGAAGAACCAAAAAAATGTTTTGTTGAGCTTCATAACTATTTGGCTAATAATAATGCCTATTGCAACCCCCAATTTAAAACTATTATTGGTGAGAATTGTAATATTAGCCCATTAGCCTGTATTGCTGAAGAAAATGTAGTCATTGGAAATAATGTATATATAGCCCCTTTTACTGTGATAAAAGAGAATGTTTCTATTGGAAATAACTGTAATATTTATGAAAATTGTGTAATTGGTGGAAAAAGCTTTAACTTTGTAAAAACTAAAGATGGCAGAATGATTGGAATGGCCGATTTAGGCCGCGTTGTGATCGAGGATAACGTAGATATATGTTCTTTTTGTCATGTGGCGGGATGTCCACTGCCGACGGATGTCACCAAATTAGAAGAAAATGTAAAGCTTGACGCAATGGTACATATCGGCCATGGCACTAAAATAGGGGAGAGGACGGAAATACCGGCTGGCGCTCAGATTGCAGGAAATTGTATCATTGGCAAGGATGTGTGGATCGGAGTGAATGCGACGATAGCTAATCGGTTACATATTGAAGATAAAGGGCGTGTATCATTGGGGGCAGTAGTAACAAAAAATGTAGAAGCTGGACAAACTGTCACTGGAAATTTTGCAGTAGACCATTCTAGATTTATTAAGGAATTGAAAATTGCAAATAGTAACGCCTATCAGTAAATTTAATCTAGAATACAAAAGAAACGGGAGGTTAAAACGAAGTTTAGAGATTCAAAAAAGTAGTATCAAGTATTAAAAACGGAGATCGATAAAGCAATTTCAAACGTAATCCATACTTCCCATTTTCTTTCGTAATCTCACGTACAAGAATTTGAGATAAAGCTTGCAGAATATGGTAAGGCTGCATATGGCGAGAATCCTCTGAACGTGTATGGATTTCGTAGGTAGGTTCAGAGACAAAGAAAAGCTATTCCAAGAATGAATCCATGGAGGAAATGATATGCAATTTAGAGATTTAAAGGCACAATATCAGGTTTTAAAACCAGAAATCGATGCAGGAATTCAGGCGGTGATTGAAAGTTCGGCTTTCATATTAGGGAAAGCTGTAATGGAACTGGAAGAGAAGCTGGCTGCATATATTGGGTGTAAACATTGCATAACCTGCGGTAATGGAACGGATGCCCTACAGCTTGCACTTATGGTCTTGGATATCGGTTCTGGTGATGCAGTTTTTACATCAGACTTTACATATTTTGCATCCGCAGGAACAAGCTCCATTCTTGGAGCCACGCCAATTTTTGTGGATATTAATCTGGATACGTTTAATATGGATCCTGCTGCATTGGAAGTACAGATCAAACGGGTCCTTGTTGATGGTAAGCTTACTCCAAAGGTTATCATTCCGGTTGACCTTTTTGGACAGCCTGCTGATTACGATAGAATCCTACCAATCGCTAAGAAATACGGGCTTAAGGTTCTTGAAGATGGAGCACAGGGCTTTGGAGGGAACATCAGAGGAAAGATGGCGTGTTCTTTTGGCGACATCTCCACGACTTCTTTCTTCCCGGCTAAACCACTGGGGTGTTACGGAGATGGTGGTGCAGTTTTCACTGATGATGATGAAATTGATGCGAGACTGAGAAGTTTAAGAGCACAGGGGAAGAGTTCCATAGATAAATACGATAACCGTGAGATTGGAATAAACAGTCGCCTTGATACTCTCCAGGCAGCGATTCTCCTTCCAAAACTCAAAGCTTTTATGGAATATGAGATAGATAGTGTTAATCGTGTTGCAGATTGGTATATGGATAGATTGAGGGATTACTTTGTTACCCCTACCGTGCTAGACGGTTTCCTTTCTTCATGGGCACAATATACGATTTTGCTTGATGGCAAAGAAGCACGTGATGCTATGCGCAGTAAACTGAAGGACAAGGGTATTCCTTCTATGATCTATTATCCGCGTGGACTGCATCAGCAAGATGCTTTCAAGTGGATGGGATTGGATAATTCGATGTATCCAAATACTATCGAAGCTACAATGCGTTGCTTGAGCCTCCCGATGCATCCATATCTAAAAGAAGATGAGGTTAATACGATTTGTGAAGCATTACTGGAATGGTAGATAAGAACATACGGTGTAAACATTCATAGGCACTGCCTCTACTAATACATCAGCTTAATGTAACGAAATTCACGGCTGACCTTGTTATAGAGATAAAGAAGATATACGATATCGTTATTAAAGCAGGTACGTTCCCTGTATCTAATATAAAGACAGTGAGGCTGTTAAAGTGGTTGAAAACAGTCCGCGTGATATTAACATTGCCTTTATGAATGAAATTGCAATTAGATAAATGATTGCTTGATTGTTGCGGTTGTACACAATGAGTATCGCTCCATGTCCATGATACCGTTGAAAGAGTTGTTTAAAAGTAAACTGAATGATGAGAAAAAATGTTAAATCCTTGTATCGCATGGATAAGCTGAAGGCTTCTGGTATGTGGTTCTGGAGGCTGTAAGTTACTTAACGATAATAACTGATATAGGAAAGTGATGATTGTTATGCCGATGAGACTAAAGAATAAGATTAAAGACTTATATAATAAAGGTGCTTTGCACATTACTGTTGGAACATTTGTCACAAAATTTGTTGCTTTTTTTGGCTCGATCGTTGTTGTTAGACTTTTGAGTAAAACCGATTATGGATTAATGAGTTATGTTGAAAACATATATAGTTATGCTTTGATATTTGCAGGCTTAGGACTTTCAAATGGGATATTAAGATTTTTGGTTATAGTAGAGGATGAGCAGGATAAAAAAAGTATATTCAATTATATCATAAAAAGAGGAGGTATAATAAACATTTTTATAGCCTTGCTAATGTGCATCTTAAGCGTAATAATAAAATTTCCCGAAAGTTATTCTGAAGCTAAGTTTCTTATACCCGTTGTTGCTTTACTGTTGCCATTTCAAGACTTGTTAAACGAAGGGCTTTACACGATTAGATCGTTCTTCAAAAATAAATTGTATGCATATTTAGCGTTTGCCTCATCAGTGGTGCTAATTGGTGGTAGAATCGTTGGTGCAGTTATAAATGGTGTTAACGGTGTACTATGGTCAAGAGTAATCATTAATTTCTTATTTGCTATTTTGATTTTTTTGTTTGCTCGTTCTTGGTTATTTAGTAAAGGCCCCGCCTTATCGCTGCCAAGAGAAAAAAAGCGTGAAATTAATATATATTCTTTACAGTATATGATAACGAATGGCTTTTGGGCGATATTTATGCTAAATGATACTTTTTTGTTAGGCTTGTTGTTGAATGATCCTGTTGGATTGGCAGATTATAAGGTGGCTTATGTTCTTCCCGGAAATATTTCTATATTTGCTGCTGCAATAGCTATATTTGTAGGTCCATATTTTGCTAAAAATGAAAAAAATTATGAATGGGTAAGAAGAAACTATAAAAAAGTATGTATCGTAAGCGCGGGCATTATGGGTACTGCTGTGATTTTAATTGCTGCTTTTTCAAGACCACTTATTGAATTAATGTTTGGTGAACAGTATTTGAATATTATTCCATTGATGCGTGTGTTGTTGCTTGCTGCTTTTTTTAATTCAGGTTTGCGATTTACAACAGCGAATTTGCTTGCATCGATGGGAGAAGTTAAGTATAATATGATAATTTCTGGAATTGGAATAGCAATTCAAACAATACTGGATTTTATGCTTATTCCTCACTTTGGCGTTATGGCAGTAGCTGTTTCAAATTGTTTTATTTACTTCTTTATGGCAATAGCGTTATTTTTTGTTTTTTTTAAAAAATACTATCATCGCAGAGTTGATTAGTTGCAGTTTCTCAATATTATTTATGAGGTGTATAAAATGATACAATCTAAAGCTGATTTAAAAAGATATATAGAATGTGATCTCAAATCACTTGGTAGCTATCCATTGTCAATTAAAACAAGAGTGGGAGGGGTACTGTTCCCTTATCAGAGATGGAAATTGCAGATCAAATTAAGAAAACTTGAATATTATACATTTAAATTCAGGCGTGGGAAGATCCAGCGGATTATTCTTATAGTAATGCGTAAGAGATATGAAACTTATTGCCTTAAACTTGGTTGTGAATTGCTGCCGGGGGTTTTCGGCCCTGGTTTGTGTATTAACCATTCACAGGATGTGATAGTAAACGGGTTTACTAGAGTTGGCTCTAACTGCCGTATTAACGCAGGCGTAAATATTGGAAGTTTCGGAAAATTTACTTCTTCAAAAAATATAAACACTGATGAAAAAGAAATTGAAAATAATGCACCTGTTATTGGGGATAATGTCTATATAGGTCCAGGAGCTAAGATATTTGGAGCTATTTCAATTGGAAATAATGTAGCTATAGGAGCAAATGCTGTTGTTTTGAAGGATGTTCCGGACAATGCAACCATAGTAGGTGTTCCAGGGAATATATTACCCAATAAAGGTTCTCTTGATATGGTGATTTATGGAGATAGAACGAAGAGTCCATACTAAGTAGCAAATTGTTTTCTTCACTCACGAAAAAAGCAGATCCAGTAAAGAGCAATGAAATATTTGCTTTACCGGTACTGCTTTTTTGGATATGATAAGGTTGTTACCTAAAAACGTAAGCAGGTAATGTAAATGCTCCATAGCCACTCTGTGTCAACCTTTTTGCGTGATTTTTTAAAAATTTTGGAGCTGTACAAAATATCATTGAACTGTTTATGAAATGTGCTGAAGATCAAATTTTTTTCCAGCGTTATCCACAGCTGAAAAAACTGTTCATACGTTAAAACCTTCTTTGTGGACAGCTTTTAGTGCATGCCTTTCCATTTCAACGCAGCTAAGCCTTTTCGGCCTTTTTTACAGGTGATCTCCACCATGTCGACGCAAATACGTATATTCTTTCCACCATCAAAATGGCAGGGCCTCTTTTCTGCCTGCTTGCTTTTTGGGCGTTTTATGGTAAAATTCTAATTCTTAAGAGAAAACTATCAGAAAAACACAGTTGAATAACTAAAGCAAAACAGAAGGTGAATAAATGAACTACCTTGAACCCATCGAAGAGACGGCCTATTTATCCGTTCCCAACGCTTCCCATTATCGTAAAAACATGCGTCTTTTCTATCGTGCATATGAAAAGATACATTTTCAGCTATATAAAGAAGATTTTTTGGGATTACTCAGTGAAGAGCCGGAATTTGCTTCAAATACGATGGAGCTGTTGAAGGCGGATTTGAATGCACTTGTAAAACGGAAAAATCTTACGCCGATTCAGGACCCGGAAAAGGTCTATACAATTGCAGATTATAAAAATAAGCAGTATCGTTACACATTGTCAAAATATGCGGTGGAAATCGAACGACTGACGGTGCGTCTTGAAAATCTTTTTCCTGGAATCCGGAAATTTGTTCGTGCGTCTGGAACGTAGCATGGAAGAATCGGAGGAGGTTAATGGTAAAAGTTTGAAGGGTATTTATGAAGGAATATCTCAGGAGCTTTTGGAGGCCAAAAGCCTGACACAGCTTGGAGCAATCGAACATCCTGAGCTGATGAAAACGGCGGAGCATTTAAAGAAGGAGAAAAGGGCGGCATATCAGGAGAATCTGCTGGACCAGCTGCTTGGGGATATGCTGGGGCCGGAGTAATATGGGGAGACTTTATTTGGGAAAATTAATCTTTGAGATTCGTTGATTTGTTTTATAAGGAAACTATTTAATCTTGGGGAGGCGGGGGAAGGTAGAAGTCTGTAAAGTTAATATAGCTGAGATTGAAAAAATACAAAAAAATTATATATATTTTGTCACGTTTTTGCTCAAACCTCCGTTTACATATATAGTAAACAAAAGGAGGTTATAATAATGGAAAGGTTAACTTACAACGAAGTCATTTACGAGACATTTGCAGGAATGTGCAGGATTCTAAAGAAGAAGGAAGGTGTTATGAACAAGTCGATCGCTATTGACATGGGTATGGATTTTGCCATATTCAGTAAGCTGCTCAGCGGGAAACGCGGGATCAGCGATAAGTACCGGGATAAAATATTTAATTTCTTTAATGCGGATGTATATGAACGCTATGCAGAGGATTTAAAATTACATATCTGTGGTGTATTATGTCTTTCGGATTCCAGTATTGCCTATAAGAAAATTACGACAAAGTCATATCCGGAATTACTGAATTACCTGTTCTATGATTACAATGTGGAAGACCTGACCATAGAGGACGATATTCGGGCAATGTTTATTTTCTATGTTAAGAAATTCTTTGCTGAAATATTAGATGCACATTCAGATGAATGTGGCGGTTATGAGATTGTTGTGGACGATACGATCCATGAATTGGAAAAGAAGCTTGGTTTGCCGGAAAATTTTATTATTGAGATCGGATGCTTTGTCGATGGCCGGTGGGAGAAGAAAATATATATTCTTATATGCCCTCAAACGTGGAATAAAGGGCGGGAAATTGTGAAAAGTCCGGACGCTGTGGAACAGGCGGAATACTATATGGCAGTTTATTTGAAAGACGGCTATACGGAGAGCCTGCTGTCTATGAACGGCATAAACGATGAAAAGGAAGCGACCGCTGAGTTTGAAACATTTCGGGCAGGGAGCCTGTGTCGAAAAGCCCGGCAGCTTGCAGAGATGATTTTCAAAAAAGTATGTGAGAATAATGTGGATGGGGAAGATTAAAGGCCTCGAAGAATCAGGGCGGTGGTAATTTACGGTTCCGGTCGGACTTTTTTGTGTAGATAAAAAGTCTGACCGGATTTAATTGTGTCACAGTAAAAAAATAAAGGGGGGAGTCGGTTAATACCAGTAATAAGTACAGTTTTATTTATTATTCGATTTTGGTCATGTGATAATCCTCTTAATCACGTTTGAAAATATCGCGGGTGTATATTTTATCAGCAACATCATCAAGGCAGGGATCATATCGGTTTGCGATGATGGCCTGGCTCATGTTTTTAAATTTTTTCAAATCGTTTACGACAACGGAGCCATAGAATGTCTCGCCGTTTTTTAATGTTGGCTCATAGATAATTACCTTTACCCCTCTGGCCTTGATCCGCTTCATAACGCCCTGAATGGAAGACTGGCGGAAGTTATCAGAGTTGGATTTCATGGTCAGGCGGTAGACGCCGATGACCGTTTCCTGCTCTTTGGCCCGATCCCAGTGGCTGTTTGCTTCATAAGCGCCGGCAATTTCCAGCACACGGTCGGCAATGAAGTCCTTGCGTGTTCGGTTGGATTCGACGATGGCGGTGATCATATTCTGGGGCACAGCGTCAAAATTGGCCAGCAACTGCTTTGTATCCTTAGGCAGACAGTAGCCGCCGTAACCGAAGGACGGATTGTTGTAATGGGTTCCGATACGGGGATCAAGGCAGACGCCATTGATGATTTCCTGAGTATTAAGCCCCTTGGACTCAGCGTATGTATCTAGTTCGTTGAAATAGGAGACGCGCAAGGCCAGGTATGTATTGGCAAAGAGCTTAACGGCCTCGGCTTCTGTAAAGCCCATGAACAGTGTATCAATATTTTCCTTGATGGCTCCTTGCTGTAGGAGAACGGCAAAAATGCGCGCTTTTTCTTCTGATTCTTCGTCGCAGGAAACGATAATACGGGAAGGATAAAGGTTATCGTACAGCGCCTTGGATTCGCGGAGAAATTCCGGGCTGAAGATGATGTTTTTTGTATTGTATTTTTTGCGGACGGAAACCGTATAACCTACAGGGATGGTGGATTTGATGATCATCATGGCATCGGGATTCACTTTCATAACAAGCTCGATCACGGCTTCAACCGCGGAGCAGTCAAAGAAGTTCTTTTTGCTGTCATAGTTTGTGGGCGCCGCAATGACGATGAAATCCGCGTTTTTATAGGCAGCTTCACCATCCAGTGTTGCGGTCAGATCCAGATTCTTTTCCTTCAGATACATTTCGATATAATCATCCTGGATCGGAGATTTTTTATGGTTGAGTAAGTCGACCTTTTCGGGAATAATATCAACGGCTGTAACATGATTGTGCTGTGCAAGGAGGGTAGCGATGGAAAGCCCTACGTAGCCGGTTCCTGCGACAGCGATATTGTACGGACGATCCAAGTGGATGAAAGTTTTGGTATTTTCGACGGCTTCATCGATAAACAGATCTGTCACCTCAAATCCAAGGACCTCGCCCAGTGTCTGGAGTTGTTCGACGGAAGGTATGTAATCTTTTTTTTCAATTCTGCCGATCATCGCCCGATTGATACCTGTGGCGTCGGCAAGCTGTACCTGCGTCAGACTTTTTTCTTTTCTAAGGCGGATCACGGTGTCGACCAGCCTTTCTACGGAAATCTTTTTCATATGTTCACCTCAAACCAGTTTTAAACGTCATTTTTGACGCGGATTATGTGATAAGTTTTATTTTTTGCTGAGTTTATGTTACCAGATATGTACGTGAAATGTCAATAGAAATATAGAATTGTTTAAAAACCAGTTTTAAACAGCAAAACAGAGGGCGAATGCTGTTCAGGGGAGATGAGACAGAGCCGCCCTAAGGCGGTGTTTAGGATGAAAGGTAACGTGGCTTTTTCGGTTCTTGCGGTGGGAATAACTTATGACAAAAAGACAAAGAAACATGAATGTAAAGTTGAAGTTTTATAACAGTTCCGGTCCACTTCCCATAGTGTTACAGGGGTGGACCGGATTCTTTCACAGGAAAATGAATGGATATCTGCATGAGTCAACAGCATCTTATATGTCCGCTCTATATTTCTTCATGCCCACCATTTTCCCTGCTGTTTGAAATATGCTTTTTTAGAACCATATTAATGTACTGGCTGAAATTTCGATCATCCGCTTCAGACATTCGCTTTATCTCTTCGATAACGTTTATATCCAAAGTAATACTGACCTTCGATTTTAATGGTTTCATGTGCTCACCTCCACGTAATTGATGATTTATGTAGTCATTCACAGACATACTTTACATTATGACATCAAATGCTTCACAATATCGCGGAATAGTATTAAGTATCATAAAGTAGTATTGCAAATTGCTGCTATATATGCGATACAGACAAACAATATATGTCTTATTAGGTGACTGCATTTGTAACAGTTCAGAGGAGATGATCGGCTACATTAGTTTTTGTTTAGAATAAAGTGTTTAAGTATTCTGTCTTGTTAAAGTAAAATGATTATGCTAAGATTATACATATTAATCGTCCAATATCGTTTAGAATAATCAACTAAGTGATTGGAAATATTTATATTTCAAATATGGAAGTTAGAAAGATATTTGTGGAACGGATAAAAGAACGGTTTGATGAAGGAGGTAAAGTCAGATTGAAAAAGATTCCTACATTATTTGAACGTGTTTATGAAAATCATAAGATCTGTGGCATCAATGAAACTGTTACTCCGGGAATGGAGTGGGTACTGCGCGGCGAAGGCATAGCGACGGTAAAGATGGATGGCAGTTGTTGTGCGGTTATGGATGGAAAGTTTTATCGCCGATATGATGCAAAAAGGGGAAAGAAGCCGCCGAAGAGTGCTATTCCGTGCTGCGAGCCGGACCCGGTCACCGGGCATTGGCCGCACTGGCTTCCTGTGAATGAAGAGGATAAAGGGGATCAATGGCTTTGCGCAGCTTATAGAAATACTCTTGTGCAGCAGGACGGTATATCCGGTTCATCAGCACTTACAGATGGTACGTACGAAGCCATAGGCCCGCATTTTCAGGCAAATCCATATAAGCTTGAGCAGGATGTTCTGGAAAAACATGGAGCGCGCATTTTGACGGATGTGCCACGGGATTTTTGCGGTATCCGCACCTATCTGGGGGAGCACAATATTGAAGGTATTGTATTCTGGAAGGATAATGAGCCTCAGTGTAAAATAAAAAGAACGGATTTTGGATTTAAGTGGCCGGCGGAGTGAGATGTTGAATCAGATTGATTCATCAGCTAAAATATCAAATGAAGAAAGTGGAAGAGAGTGTGATTTATGAGTGATGTAAGAAAAGATCCTGAAAACAGAAAGAATCCGGAAAATACCAGAGCCGGAGGTGGTCCGCATTATTCATCGCCGTCCGGAGGCACGAACCATCGCCCCCAGGATGGGGCGAACGGTCCTAAGCCGGGAACACAGCGACCGAATAAACCGCCGCAGCGTAAAAAGAAAAAGCCGATGTGGATGAAGGTTTTGTTTGTCGTACTGGCCCTTATATTTGCCCTTGCCCTTGCCGGCCTGATCTTTGTCCTGTACCAGTTGGACCGGATTAAAAAGATTGAGCCAGTGGAAAAGCTGGCGCCGGAGTCGGAATATTTTGAGACGGATGAATCGGCCGGGAGCGGCTATGAGTCCGTAGATCCCAATGATATCACATGGAATAATAATGAGACGGTGGATGGCGATGATGATGTGATCAATATCCTCCTGATCGGTCAGGACCGCCGGCCGGGGGAGGTTCGGGCCCGATCGGACTCCATGATTATTGCCACCATAAATAAATCTGATAAGACCGTGAAGTTGACCTCCCTGATGCGTGACCTTTACGTCCAGCTTCCGGGGTATAGCGATAACCGTATTAATGCGGCGTACAGCTTTGGCGGCATGGAATTATTGGATGCAACGATCAAGCAGAATTTTGATATTGATATCGATGGAAATATCGAGGTGGATTTTTCAGGCTTTACAAGTGTGATCGATGCTGTCGGCGGTGTGGATATGGAATTATCGGAAGCCGAGATTGCTGTGATCAATAATGGTTCCAGCTCCGATGGCACAAAGCTGCCTTCCGCGGCCGGAACCTATCATCTCAACGGCGCCCAGGCATTGACCTATTCCAGAATCCGTTATATCGGTAATAGTGATTTTGGCCGGACAGAGCGCCAGCGCAAGGTCCTCCTGGCTGCCTTTGATAATATAAAGAAGCTGAGTCTCAGTGAAATGCTGACCCTGGCCGATACGGTACTGCCGCTTTTGGCCACAGATATGAACCGCGGGGATCTGGTCCGCCTGGCGTCGGATGTATTTATGATGGGAATCGATACGATTGAGACCCATAATATACCCGAAGATGCATCGTATAGTGCCGTAAGGATCAATGGTATGGATGTTTTAGTACCGGATATCGATGAGTGTCGGAAGGTATTGCAGCAGATTATTTATGGCGATGAATAGGTTTGCGTTATGATTCACGGTCACTATCCCGCGAGGTGTTTGGCAAAGCAAAAGCCGAGTTAATTTAACTGCCCCGATTTTATTGACAAACCTTGATATTATTGCTAGAATAGTTTAAAAATCAGCAAAATTTTGTGCCAGTTCACTTTATCTGAGCTGTCACAAAATTTCTGTGTTATCCTTATTTATATGAATGCAGAGTGTGGTTTGGAACAAACAGGTAAATAAATGAAAGAGGTGAAGATAAATGGAACGTAAAGTACTTTCGATTCTTACGGATAATACCCCAGGTGTTTTGAGCCGCGTTTCCGGGCTTTTCAGCCGCCGGGGATATAATATTGACAGTCTTACCGTCGGTGAGACGGCGGACCCCAGATATTCCCGTATGACCGTTGTGGTCAATGGCGATGATCAGGTGCTTGATCAGATCCGCAAGCAGCTCAACAAGCTGGTGGATGTGGTGGATATTAAGGAGCTGAAGGAAAATTCCTCAGTATGCCGTGAGCTGGCGCTTGTGAAGGTGCGCTGTAATTCAAAGGACCGTCAGTCGGTGATCAGTATTGCTGATATTTTCCGGGCGAAGATCGTGGATGTGTCCAGTGATTCCCTGGTCGTGGAAATGACCGGCGCACAGAGCAAATTAGATGCATTTATAAAGCTTTTGGAAGGCTATGAGATTCTTGAGCTGGCCCGCACGGGTATCAGCGGTCTGTCCAGAGGCGCAGATGATGTGCGCTACCTTTAATACCTGTATTAAAGATTTATGCAGGAATTGTTTTTTATTTTGAAATTGTATTGACAAATATTCAAAAAGTAATAAAATGGAATACATCATCACAATAAAGTATTACATAGATGAAATGATAGGAGGAAACAAAACATGGCTAAAATCTATTATCAGGAAGATTGTAATCTTTCATTACTGGATGGAAAGACAATTGCCATTATCGGTTACGGAAGCCAGGGTCATGCCCACGCATTAAACCTTAAAGAATCCGGCTGCAACGTTATTGTAGGTCTTTATGAGGGAAGTAAATCCTGGGCAAAGGCAGAAGCTCAGGGCTTTGAAGTATATACGGCTGCAGAAGCTGCAAAAAGAGCTGACATTATTATGATTCTCATTAACGATGAGAAACAGGCTCAGATGTACAAAGAAAGCATTGCTCCAAATCTTGAACCCGGCAACATGCTTATGTTTGCCCATGGCTTTGCAATCCACTTCGGACAGATCGTAGCTCCCAAGGATGTAGACGTTGTTATGATCGCACCTAAGGGACCTGGCCACACTGTAAGAAGCCAGTATCAGGAAGGCAAAGGCGTTCCATGTCTGATCGCAGTTCATCAGGATGCTACCGGCAAAGCTTATGATATGGGTCTTGCTTATGCTCTTGGTATTGGTGGCGCCAGAGCCGGCGTTCTTGAAACTACATTTAAGGTAGAGACAGAAACCGACCTTTTCGGCGAGCAGGCAGTTCTTTGCGGCGGCGTTTGTGCATTAATGCAGGCAGGCTACGAAACACTTGTAGAAGCAGGCTACGCTCCGGAAAATGCATATTTTGAATGTATCCATGAGATGAAGCTGATCGTTGACCTGATCTTTGAAAGCGGTTTTGCCGGCATGAGATATTCCATTTCCAATACTGCTGAGTACGGCGATTATATCACCGGACCTAAGATCATCACAGAGGATACAAAGAAGGCCATGAAGCAGATCCTTACAGATATCCAGGATGGTACATTCGCGAAAGACTGGCTCCTTGAGAACCAGGTTGGCGCACCGCACTTCAACGCAATGCGCAAGCGTGCGGCTGAGCATCCATGCGAGCAGGTAGGTTCCGAGCTTCGTAAGCTTTACAGTTGGAATGACAATAATAAATTGATCAATAACTAAGCAATTCCAAGCCGCCCCCAGGCCCCCAATCGGACCCGGGGGCGGCTTTTTTTGGCGACTGCCGCGACCCGTCGGAGCGAAGCGGAGACGGTTATGTGTTAAAATCTACTATGAAATCCCGAAAAAATGTGATATACTAAATCCCGACTTAACCTTGTTAAGACTGAGTAGAGGAAAGGTGGGAAACCATGGATACAACACAAATTTTATTACTGATCATCGTCGGCATCGTTGTGCTGATCGCTGCTAAAATGGTCTATGACGGCATTGCCCGAAAGAAAAAGATCGACCGCCAGATACGCCGTGAATACGGGGCGCTGCCCAATAACGATTATTCCGCGCCGCGTTATGACGATGATGGAATTACTTACTACTATAAAAATAAAAAGAAGACCACGCCGGTCATCGATGATATCACATGGAATGATCTGGACATGGAAACGGTATATATGATCCTGAACAACACGAGCACCGGTATTGGCGAGGAATATCTCTACGCCCTGCTCCGGATGCCATGTATGGATGATGCGCAGCTAAAGGAACGGGATCGGATCGCCCGGTATTTTGATGAAAATGAGCAGGAGCGCATGGCGGTCACGCGGGAGCTGAAAAAGCTGGGAAAATTAAAAATGTCCAGTGTGGGGCAATATCTGGAAGCTGTCCGTTCCATGCGGCCGCATAATCCAACCTTCCACATGGTATGCTGTGCCCTTATAGTCATATCCGCCGTCGGCTGCTTTGTGGATCTGACACGATTTTTACCGCTGATGCTCATTATGTTTGTGGTGAATGTTGTTTCCTATTTCAGCTACAAAGGAAAAATCAGCAGCTACTTCGTGGTTTTCTCGTATTTGTCCAGAATGACACAGACTGCTAAAAAAGTAGCTGCCACAGGCTGCCCGGGGATTAAGTCATATAATGAAGAACTGAAAAAGTGCGTGGAGCCATTAAAAAATATTGGCCGCTATTCCTGGCTGTTCGTTTCCGGCACGGATTTTTCCGCGGACCTGATCGCTCTATTTCTGGATTATATTAAAATTTTCACCCATATAGATCTGATCATATTTGACCGGATGGTTTACAATATTTATACGTACAGAAATGAGCTGGACCGGATTATTGATATTATCGGTGAAATCGACAGCGATCTGGCCATTGCCTCCTACCGGCGGTATATGGACGGGCAGGTCTGTGTGCCTGATCTGCGCCAGGATGGTACGCTGTCCATAAAGGCGGAAAATGTTTATCATCCGATGATCGTCAATCCGGTGAAAAACACACTGGTGGAGGAACGGAGTGTGCTGTTGACAGGCTCCAATGCCTCAGGAAAGTCCACATTCCTGAAAACCATTGCCATCAACGCTATATTTGCCCAGACGATCTATACATGTTTGGCGGACACCTACACATCCAGATTTTTCCGTGTGTTCTCGTCCATGGCTTTGCAGGACAATATCCAGGGCAGTGAGAGCTACTATATTGTGGAAATAAAGTCGCTGAAAAGGATTGTAGATGCTGCCGGAGGTGCGGATACAGATGCCTACGCCCATGTTCCAGTGCTCTGTTTCATCGACGAGGTGCTGCGCGGAACAAATACGGTGGAGCGTATTGCCGCATCTTCCCGTATACTTCAGGCATTGGCCCATAAAAATGCCCTGTGTTTTGCGGCAACGCATGATATTGAGCTGACGACGATCCTGGAAAATACGTATGCCAATTATCATTTCCAGGAGGAGGTCAGTGATAATGATGTCCAGTTTGATTATCAGCTCCACAAAGGCCGTGCGACATCCCGCAATGCCATAAAGCTGCTGGGGATCATTGGCTTTAATAAAGAGATCACCGATGAAGCCACCGGGGCGGCCAGAGCGTTTGAAGAAACCGGAGCCTGGGCGGTTATGAAGTAAACAGGAAGGATTTAAATTTATGAAGGTTACCGTTTATACAGACGGCGCTGCCCGGGGGAATCCGGAAGGACCCGGCGGCTACGGCGCTGTTTTGGAATATATAGATGCCAAGGGCATCATGCATGTGAAAGAGCTGTCCGCGGGCTTTCGCCGGACAACCAACAACCGTATGGAAATGATGGCGGCCATTGCCGCATTTGAGGCATTAAACCGGCCGTGTGAGGTGGATCTGTATTCGGATTCCCAGTATGTGGTCAATGCTTTTAACCAGCATTGGATCAATGGCTGGATGAAAAAGGGCTGGATGCGGGGCAAGAATGAACCGGTAAAAAATGTGGATCTGTGGAAACGGATGCTGGAGGCTATGAAACCTCATAAGGTGACGTTCCATTGGGTGAAGGGCCATGCCGGACATCCGCAAAATGAGCGGTGTGACGCTCTGGCCACCGGTGCCGCCGATGGGGGAGAACTGCTCATCGACGAGGTCTATGAAAGAGGAGCGTAAAAAGGAATGATTGATTTTCCACAGAAATTTTTAGATGAAATCCGGACCCTGCTGGGCGATGAGTACGACGCATTTATAAAAAGCTATGACAAGCCCATGAATTACGGGCTGCGTGTCAATACGCTGAAAACTACGCCTCAGCAGTATCTGGCCCTGACCGGAGAAAACCTGCGGCCAGTGGACTGGAATGAGCTTGGTTTTTACTATGATGGCAGCCAGAAATATACGAAAAACCCGCTGTACCATGCGGGGCTGTACTATATACAGGAGCCGTCGGCCATGCGTCCGGCCCATCTGCTTCCGATTGAGGAGGGAGATGTAGTTCTGGACATGTGTGCCGCCCCTGGCGGAAAGAGCACGGCTCTGGGAGCCAGGCTTAAAAATACAGGCCTGCTCGTGTCCAATGATGTCAGCGCCTCCAGGGCTAAAGCATTGCTTAAAAATATTGAGTTTTTCGGCATTAAAAACAGTCTTGTCCTCAGCGAATATCCAAAAAAGCTGGCGGATATTTTTTCGGAATATTTTGATAAAGTGCTCATTGACGCGCCCTGCTCCGGGGAAGGGATGTTTCGCAAAAAGCCATCCATGACGGCCAATTGGGAGAAATTCGGCCCGGAATATTTTGGAGAAATCCAGAGGGATATCCTTTTAAATGGCGCTGATATGTTAAAGCCCGGCGGCTATATGGTTTACTCCACATGTACGTTTTCCGGATATGAGGATGAGGGCAGCGTGGAGCATCTTCTTAAAAACCGGCCGGAGATGGAGTGTCTGACCATGGAGCGTCTGTGGCCTCACCAGGTGGATGGGGAAGGGCATTTCTGTGCGCTTTTGAAAAAGAAGGATACAGCGGATGGTTCCGGAGGCCATGGACGGGCAGTCTCACAGTATCATTTTACAGAACCTAAAGGAATCGAGGCCTTTGACGACTTTTTAAAGTCGGCTGAAATAAAAGAAGTGTTTGACAGAAAACGTCTTGTAGTCCAGCGTGACAGCCTTTATTATTTCCCGGAGCATATGCCCGAAATTAAGGGTCTGCATGTGATCCGCAACGGCTGGTATTTGGGCGAGCTTAAAAAGAAGCGCTTTGAGCCGTCCGGGGCTTTTGCCAGGGCGCTGGATATGTCACAGTGCGGTCATATCCTTAATTTAAGACTGGGGGATGTGCGTGTCGTTAAATACTTAAAGTGTGAGACGATTGAATGCGACCCGCAAAATCCGGATGAGCAGAATCTGGAAAACGGCTGGTATGTTGTGTGCGTGGAGGGCTACCCTCTGGGCTTTGGAAAAATGACCAGCCAGACATTGAAAAATAAGTATCCGGTGGGCTGGCGCTGGTAATGTAGAACGCAACTGTTCGACCATCTGAATGGTTGTATATTAGATAACGGATTGGAGTGGACGGATGAAAACGATCATGCGTTTAGATAAATATCTGGCAGATATGGGGGTTGGCACCCGAAGTGAGGTAAAGGAACGCATACGTAAAAGCCACGTCCTTGTCAACGGCCAGGTAGTCCGCGCGGCGGAGACGAAGGTGGATACGGAAAATGATGAGATCTGCTGTGATGGTGAAATCGTGGGTTACATCCATTTTGAATACTATATGCTCAATAAACCGGCAGGGGTCATATCAGCGACGGATGATAAGAAGACGGAGACGGTCATTGATCTGATCACCTCAAAGCAGCGCAGGGATCTGTTTCCTGTGGGGCGGCTGGATAAGGATACGGAGGGGCTCTTGATGATCACCAATGACGGTGCGCTGGCACATCAGCTTCTGTCGCCGAAAAAACATGTGCCAAAGGTTTATTATGCACGGGTGGCAGGCGTTGTAACGCCGGAGGATGTACAGGCCTTTGCCTGCGGCTTAAAGGTGGATGAGGAGCTGACGGCAATGCCTGCCAGGCTGACGATTTTATCAAACGCCAGCCCGATATCTGAGATCACCCTTGAGATCCATGAGGGCAAGTTCCATCAGGTGAAGCGGATGTTTGAGGCGGTTGGCAAGGAGGTCGTTTATCTTAAACGGCTGTCCATGGGGCCACTTGCGCTGGATGCGTCGCTGGCCCCCGGCGAATACCGGGCGCTGTCGAAGGATGAGCTTTCCATGCTGAAAAATCTCAACGATGCCAAAGCGCCGGCTGCGGAAAACGGCATGGGCGATTCTAAAGCGCCAACTGCGGCAAACGATATGAATGATGCGAAAGCACTTGCTGCGGCAAATGGCATGAACGGCGCCAAAGCGCCAGCCGCGTTGAAAGATGTTGTGGATATGGAAGCCGTTATTTTTGACATGGATGGCACGCTCATCAATTCAATGTGGGTATGGGAGGATATCGACCGGGAGTACCTGGCCCGCTTCGGCCTTGATATGCCCGAGGGGCTTCAGGACGCTATCGCCGGCATCAGCATTACCCAGACCGCCATTTATTTTAAGGAAACCTTCGGGATTGAGGATTCTGTTGAGAAGATCATCGGGGATTGGGATGCGATGGCTTTTGAAAAATACAGCCATGAGATTCCTTTAAAGCCTGGAACGCTGGAATTTCTCAATGCTCTGTCGGCTGCCGGCGTTCGCTGTGCCATTGCCACAAGCAGCTCAAGACGCCTGACGGATGCGGTGATGAAAGCCCATAAGATCGGCCCATACTTTGAGGTGATCCTCACAGGAGAGGACATCCACAAAGGAAAGCCTGATCCAGACGTTTATCTGGAGGCGGCCAGGAGGCTTGGGGCAGCTCCGGAAAAATGCCTGGTGTTTGAGGACATCCCTTATGGGATCATGGCGGCAAAAAATGCGGGGATGACCTGTATCGCTGTGGAGGATGACTATTCTGCGCCGGACCGGGAAAAGAAGCGTCTGCTGGCCGACGGCTATATCCGGGATTTTTATGAAATAATAAGGAATCGCGCTGATGCGCGGGCAGGTCAAGGATTTCCTTCGGAAATCCTCGACAAGTCATTATAAATAGGAGTTAAATCAGATGATAAAAGATTATTTGCCCATAAGCCGTGAGGATATGGAAGCGCGGGGCTGGGACAGCGTGGATTTTACCTACGTGATCGGCGATGCCTATGTGGACCACCCGTCCTTCGGTCATGCGATCATCAGCCGTATTCTGGAGGCCAATGGCTACCGTGTAGGGATTATTTCCCAGCCGGACTGGAAAAACATAAAAAGTATCGATGTCTTTGGAAGACCGCGGCTCGGCTTTATCGTCACTGCCGGAAATATGGATTCCATGGTCAATCATTATACAGTATCCAAAAAACGGCGGCACAATGACGCCTATACCCCCGGCGGCGTGTACGGCAGGCGTCCGGATTATGCCACAGTGGTGTACGGCAATCTCATCCGCCAGACCTATAAGGATGTGCCGGTGATCATCGGTGGCATTGAGGCCAGTCTCCGGCGCATGGCCCATTACGATTACTGGAGCGACAGCATGAAACGGTCGGTGCTGCTGGATTCCGGGGCGGATCTGCTGCTGTATGGCATGGGCGAGCACAGTATTGTGGAGGTGGCGGATGCCCTAAACAGCGGCCTGTCCGTGAAGGACATTACCTTTATCCGCGGCACTGTGTATAAGACGAAAAATCCGGAGGATGTGTACAATCCGGTAATATTGCCGGACATGAAAACCATCGCCTCCGATAAAAAAGAGTATGCCAAAAGCTTTTATATGCAATATACGAACACGGACCCGTTTACCGGGCGGCCCATGATTGAAAAATATTCCGACCACGAATATGTGGTACAAAATCCTGCGTCCTATCCGCTGACCACAGAGGAGATGGACCGGGTGTACGCGCTGAATTATATGCGGGGGTACCATCCCAGCTACGAGGCGGCCGGCGGCGTTCCTGCCATTGAGGAAGTGAAATTCAGTCTGGTGAGCAATCGGGGCTGCTTTGGCGGATGCAGCTTCTGCGCGCTGACATTTCATCAGGGGCGGATCATCCAGACGCGGAGCCATGAATCCATTGTCAATGAGGCCCGTCAGCTTGTATGGGAGCCGGATTTTAAAGGGTATATCCATGATGTGGGCGGCCCCACGGCCAATTTCCGCCATCCGGCCTGCGCTAAGCAGCTAAAGCACGGTGTCTGCCCAAATAAGCAGTGTCTGTTTCCAAAGCCCTGTGAAAATCTTAAAGCGGACCACAGTGATTATCTGGAGTTGTTAAAAGAACTGCGGGAGCTGCCGGGGGTCAAAAAGGTATTTATCCGATCGGGTATCCGTTTTGATTATCTGCTGGCCGATAAGGACGAGCGGTTTTTAAAGGAGCTGTGCCAGTACCATGTTTCCGGCCAGTTAAAGGTGGCACCGGAGCATGTGAGCGATCCTGTGCTTAAGCTTATGGGTAAGCCGGCCAATCATGTATACCGGAAGTTTACGGAAAAATATAAACAGATGAACGAGCAGCTTGGTATGAAGCAATATCTGGTGCCTTACCTGATGTCCTCCCATCCGGGCTCAACCATGAAGGAAGCGGTGGCATTGGCGGTCTACCTGAAAGATCTGGGCTATATGCCCGAGCAGGTCCAGGATTTTTATCCGACGCCGTCCACGCTGTCCACATGCATGTATTATACCGGCTACGATCCGCGGACGATGGAAAAGGTGTATGTGCCCAGGGATCCCCATGAAAAAGCGATGCAGCGGGCTCTGATCCAGTACCGGAATCCGAAAAATTATGATCTGGTGGTGGAAGCGCTGACCCTGGCCGGCCGCACGGATCTTATCGGTTTTGATAAAAAGTGCCTGATCCGGCCAAAATATAAAGATAAGGCGCGTTTTGATCCGGCTGGGGCTTCTAAGGCTCCGGCAAAGAAAAAGAAAACAATACGTAACGTCCATAAAAAGAAGGGATGATTTTTATGAAAATAGCTGTGGTCAGCGGTGCCTCCTCTGGCATCGGAAAAGAGTTTGTCGATATCATTGACAAAAAATGTGGTATGCTGGATGAAATCTGGGTAATCGCCCGGAGAGGGCAGCGGCTTGAAGCGCTCCAGCACCATGTGCGGCGGCCATTAAGAATTATAGAAATGGACCTTGCAGATCGCGAAAAGCTTCTGGAGCTTCGGGCGCTCATGGAGCGTAAGAAACCTCAGATCTATGTACTGGCGGCCAGTGCGGGCTTTGGCAAGTATGGCCCCAATACATCGCTGGATTATAACGACTGTGTGGGAATGACCGATGTGAATGTGACAGCTCTGACGGCTCTGGTGACGATGTCTCTTCCTTATATGGCCAGGGGCGGCCGTATACTGCTCATGGCCAGCAGCGCCGCATTTTTGCCCCAGCCGGGCTTTGGCATTTATGCGGCCACAAAATCCTATGTGCTCAGCTACGCCCGCAGTCTTAATCAGGAGCTGCGCCGCAGGCATATTTACGTCACCGCGGTCTGCCCGGGACCGGTGGCTACGGAGTTTTTTGAAGTCAGCGGCAGCGGCGGGATGCTGGCGGCGGCCAAGCGTCTGTTTATGGCGGATGCCAGGAATGTGGCCCGGCTGGCGTGGAATGATTCCATGGCCAAAAAAGAGTTGTCGGTCTATGGCCTGTCCATCAAAGCTTTCCGTGTACTGGCGAAAGTCGTGCCCCATCACTGGATTTTGAAAGGAATGAGTCTGTTTGCATGAAAACTAAGGAGAAAAAGCTTCGCAGCGGTGATTATGGCTATATCGATGCCCGCAAACGCCGGCAGTTGATCCTGGTCATCCTCTGGGTGGTGGTGATCGCAGCGGTGGAGATTGGCGGCTGGATCTATTTTGGCGACCGGATGAATACGGCTACGGTAGTAGGTATCGTGCTTGTTTTGCCGGCGGCAAAGTCGCTGGTGGGTCTGGTGCTTATATTTCCGTACCATACCGGAGATGCCGGAGAATATGAAAAAATATGCAGTATCCTTGGGGATAAGTGTGAGGTGCTGGCCGATCTGGTCCTGACCCGGTACGAAGGCTCCATGAACGTGACGATCGCCATGTTTCACAGCGGCAATATATTTGCCTATGTGCCTGCCCAGAAATGTCCGCCGGACAAGATCCGCCAGTATTTGAAGCAGTCGGTGAAGGCGGCCGGAGGTACGGTGACGCCGGTGGTATGCACGGATTTTAAAAAATATGTGGAATATGCGGAGAAGATCGCCGCATCGGAGATTAAAAGAACAAAAAAAGATGACGCTGTGGCGGCAGATGTGCTCAGCCGAGCAGTGTAAAGGAGGCGCTTGCGATGCAGAGCCGGTGTGTGACACCCAACGAGGCCGGACAGCGGCTGGATAAGCTGCTTGTGAAGGTTTTGAATAAAGCGCCCAAAAGCTTTATTTATAAAATGCTGAGAAAGAAAAATATTACCCTCAATGATAAAAAAGCCGATGGCAGTGAAAAGCTGGCGGTGGGGGATACGATAAAGCTGTGGCTTTCGGAAGATACCATAGCAAAATTTTCAGAGGAAAACGCCGCCTTGGATGCGGTTATGGCAGTGAAGGATGCACTGGATATTATTTATGAGGATAAAAATATTCTCGTGATCAACAAGCCGTCCGGCGTTCTCTCCCAAAAGGCAGCGCCGGAGGATGTGTCTGTCAATGAGGAGGTCATTTCCTATATGCTGCGCACCGGCCAGTTGCGCCGTGAGGAGCTTGGAAGCTTTCGTCCGGCGGTCTGCCACCGCCTGGACCGCAACACAAGCGGACTTTTAGTGGCCGGGAAAAGTCTGGCCGGCTTACAGGATATGGCGCAGCTCATCCGCAGCCGCGAGCTTGGCAAATACTATTGCTGTCTTGTCCACGGTGTGGTGAAGGAAAAGACCGTGATCCGGGGCTATCTTACGAAGGATGACCTGCATAATCGGGTGTATATCTCACAGGAAAAAACGGCGGGCGGCGATTTTATTGAAACCCGTTATGAGCCGGTGGCAACCAACGGAAAGCAGACCCTTTTGTGGGTGCATCTGATCACTGGGCGTTCCCATCAGATCCGGGCCCATCTGGCTTCCATCGGACATGCCATTGCCGGAGATTCCAAATATGGGGATAAGCCGGACAATAAATACCTGTTTGAAAAATATCATTTAAAATACCAATTACTCCATTGTGTACAACTGGTGATGCCAAAGGATACGCTGCGGCTTGACGGACTTTCCGGTAAGGTGTTCAGGGCGCCGCTGCCGTCGCTGTTTACGTGCATTTTAAGGGAAGAAAAGATTACGGATAAGGTGGATGATCATGGCAACCTGGAATTCAAGAGGGCTTAGAGGCTCGGAGCTGGAGGAAATGCTCAACCTCACCAACGACCGGTACCGCAGCGGCGGGCTGGCCCTTGTGCAGAAAATCCCCACGCCCATCAAGCCGATCAATATAGATAAGGATAACCGCCATATCACGCTGGCTTATTTTGAGCAGCGCTCCACTGTGGATTATATCGGGGCCGTCCAGGGGATTCCGGTGTGCTTTGATGCCAAGGAATGCCACGGCAGCTCCTTTCCTCTGGCCAATGTCCATGAGCATCAGATCGTATTTATGGAGGATTTCGAGCGGCAGGGCGGTGTGGCCTTCCTTATCATATATTTTGGCCGCCAGAACGTGTACTATTATTTGCGGTTTAAGGACCTGGTGAAGTTTTGGAACCGGTCCAAGACAGGGCACGCCAAAAGCTTTAAATTCGATGAGCTGGACCCGGACTATCAGATTCCGGTGAAAGGGTACTACATACATTATCTGGATGTGCTGCAAAAGGACCTGGATGTGCGTTAAAATGCTGCGTTGCGCCGACCTGCGGCTAGTACAGCATTGCATTAATTTCGCATCAATGAGCAATCGCTATCCACGCCAGAAGCGTGCCTGCAAAGCTAGCCGTAGGGTCCGCTACGCCGTCGCTTTGCAGACGCGCATCTGACGCGGATATCAAGCACTCATTACTACAAAATTAATGCAATGCTGTACTAGCTTGCGGTTCCAACGGCTCCACACCCGGCGCTGCCACTGCCTGCGGTGTTCGGAAAAAATTATTGACAAATAAATTTGGACTGTGTATAATACACACATTGCTATGCTAATGGATTAGCACACTAAAGTGGATAGGAAGATGACGTATGCGTGATATTTTATTACATACCCCGGAGGGTGTCCGAGATATTTATGGGGGCGAGTGCGCCCGCAAGTTAAAGCTCCAGGATGAGCTTTCCACAACCCTTGGCCGATTTGGCTACCATGCCATTCAGACGCCGGCCTTTGAGTTTTTTGATATATTTAATGGTGAGCGGGGAACTTTGACATCCCGGGAAATGTATAAGTTTTTTGACCGGGAAGGTAATACCCTGGTGCTGCGGCCGGATATAACGCCCAGCATTGCCCGGGCGGTGGCCAAATATTATGCCGATGAGAAGATCCCTCTGAGATTTTCCTATATCGGCAATGTTTTTATTAACAATTCCAGCTATCAGGGGCTTATGAAGGAAAGCACTCAGATGGGCGCCGAGCTCATCGGCGATGACAGCGCTGCGGCGGATGGCGAGCTGATCGCTCTGGCCATTGAGCTGCTGCTTAAATCCGGGCTGAACAGGTTTGTCCTGGATATCGGCCACGCCGGCTTTTTCCGGGCTCTGATCGAGGAGGCCGGATTGGATGAGGCCAGCGAAATGAAGCTGAAAACGCTCATTGAGAATAAAAATTTTTTCGGTATTGAAAATTTCATCGAAGAGCGGAAGATGAGCCGTGAGCTTAAAAATATATTGATGGAGCTGCCCCAGCTATCCGGTCAGGTGCAGATTTTTGAAAATGTCCGTTCCCTGACAGATAATCCAGGGGCGCTGGCTGTGGTGGAGCGTCTGGAGCGGATTTACCAGGTGCTGTGCGCTTATGGTTACGAGCGTTTTGTCACCTTTGATCTGGGGATGCTGACGGCTTATGATTATTATACCGGTGTGATTTTTCGCGGCTATACTTACGGTACCGGCGACGCGCTTGTCAAGGGTGGCCGGTATGATCATCTGGTAGGCCAGTTTGGCAAGGATGCCGCGGCCGTGGGGTTTGCACTGGTGGTCGATCAACTGATGATCGCGCTTACCCGGCAGGGCATACAGATTCCATTAAGCGGCAGCTCTGTCATGGTCCTGTTTGATGAACCGGAGCTGGCGGCAGCCGTACAGAAGGCCGGTGAGCTGAGAGCCGCAGATATTCAGGTGACGCTGATGCAAAGGCAGCCGGAACGTACCATAGAGGATTATGAGGCCTACTGCCGTCAGCATCAGATCCAGCAGATGATCGAACTGAATGCGAATGAAGAAAATGTGCGGGAGGTGTGACGGCATGGAATATTTAACTTTTGCCCTGGCAAAAGGGCGTCTTGCAAAAAAATCATTGGAGTTATTTGAACAGATCGGTATCCATATGGATGAGATGAAGGAGCCGGGTACACGGAAGCTGATTTTTGTCAATGAGGAGCTACGGATCAAAATGTTCCTGGCCAAAGCGAGCGATGTGCCCACTTACGTGGAATACGGTGCCGCTGACATCGGTATTGTCGGCAAGGATACGATTCTGGAGGAGGGCCGCCGTCTTTACGAGGTGATGGATCTGGGCTTTGGCAAATGCCGTATGTGCGTCTGCGGTCCGGAAAGCGCCAGAGAACGGTTAAAGCACCAGGAGCTCATCCGCGTGGCTTCAAAATACCCCCACATTGCCAAAGATTATTTTTATAATAAAAAGCATCAGACCGTGGAAATCATTAAGTTGAACGGTTCTGTGGAGCTGGCGCCCATCGTAGGCCTTTCCGAGGTCATCGTGGATATTGTGGAAACCGGCTCTACTTTAAAGGAAAACGGCCTTAAAGTGCTGGAGGAGGTCTGCACTTTAAGCGCCCGCATGGTGGTGAACCAGGTGAGCATGAAAATGGAAAATGAGCGTATAACGGACCTTTTGTATCAGATCAAGCCGCTCATCGGATAAATCCATTTTACTTTTTAAAAACCATCTGTTATAATATTTTTAATTCCGGTAGCTATGCCTTCCGGAGAAGGAGGAAACCATGAGAACTCTGCGTTTGACGAAGAGCAGCGCGGTGAATGTACTGAATGACCTGCTCAAACGAAGCCCCAATAATTACGACGCTTACGCCGATACAGTGGCTGCCATTGTGAATGATGTGAAGGCCCGCGGTGATGAAGCACTTTTTGAATATACTGAAAAGTTTGACGGCGCCCACTTAACAGCCGATCAGGTGTGTGTCACGAAGGAGGAGATCGACGAGGCCTACGAAAAGGTGGATAAGGAGCTGCTGGGCGTGATTCGCAGGTCCATGGCCAATATCCGCTCCTACCACGAAAAGCAGAAACGCTACGGCTGGTTTGATACGACAAGTGACGGCACGATTCTTGGGCAGAAGGTAAGTCCTTTAAGCTCTGCCGGGATCTATGTGCCCGGCGGTAAAGCCGCTTATCCGTCCTCCGTGCTGATGAATACCATTCCCGCCCAGGTGGCTGGTGTAGAGAATATTATTATGGTGACGCCGCCGGGAAAAGACGGTAAGGTCAATCCCACAACGCTGGTAGCTGCCTGTGAGGCCGGGGCCACAAAGATTTTTAAGGTGGGCGGCGCCCAGGCCATCGCGGCGCTGGCTTACGGAACCCAGTCCATCCCCAAGGTGGATAAGATCGTAGGTCCTGGAAATATTTATGTAGCTCTTGCAAAAAAGGCTGTTTATGGTCATGTGAGCATCGATTCCATCGCCGGCCCCAGTGAGATTCTCGTTATTGCCGATGATACGGCTAATCCGGAATATGTGGCCGCGGATCTGTTATCCCAGGCCGAGCACGATGAGCTGGCAAGCGCTATATTAGTGACGACCAGCGAGACTTTGGCGGCAAAGGTATCCGAGCATGTACAGCGGTTTGTGGAGCAGCTCTCCCGTAAGGATATTCTTGAAAAATCTCTGGAAAACTACGGTTATATATTGATTGCTGACGATCTGGAAAGCGCCATTGATATTGCCAATGACATTGCTTCCGAGCATCTGGAAATTGTTACGGCCAATCCTTTTGAGGTGATGACAAAGATTAAAAATGCCGGTGCCATTTTCCTCGGTGAAAACAGCTCTGAGCCTTTGGGTGACTATTTTGCCGGGCCGAACCATATATTGCCGACCAATGGCACAGCGAAGTTTTTCTCACCGCTGGGTGTGGATGATTTCGTAAAGAAATCCAGTATTATCTACTATTCCAGGGAGGCACTGGAAAAAGCAAAAGATGATATTATTAATTTTGCCCAGGCCGAGTCTCTGACGGCTCACGCAAATTCCATTAAGGTACGTTTTAAAGATTAAAGGGTGGTAAACAGGTAACAGTTCGGCCTTTCGGAACCGTTACGGTAACGGCGATAGAGGATGTTTTTAGAACAGGAGGATGATATGGGCGAACGTATTGCACAAATCCACAGAAAAACCAATGAGACGGATATTTCCATGACCCTGGATCTGGACGGGCAGGGCAGGGCGGACATCCATACGGGCATCGGCTTTTTTGATCACATGTTAAACAGCTTTTCAAGGCATGGCTTTTTTAATCTGGAGGTGTCGGTTGACGGCGATCTTTATGTGGACTGTCACCACACCATTGAGGATACGGGAATCGTTCTGGGCGATGCGATCCGGCAGGCGCTGGGCGATAAAAAGGGAATCCGGCGTTACGGCTCATCCGTGCTCCCCATGGACGATGTGCTCGTGCTTGCGGCCATGGATTTATCCGGCCGGCCTTATTTCGCCTTCGACGCTGAGTTTTCCAGTCAGAGGGTGGGGGATTTTGACACCGAGATGGTACGGGAGTTTTTCTACGCGGTATCGTATTCAGCCGGTATGAACCTGCACATAAAGCTGCTTTCAGGAGATAATAATCATCATATTATCGAAGGTATTTTTAAGGCATTTGCCAGGGCACTGGATGAGGCCACAGGCTTTGATCCGAGAATAAATGATGTATTATCCACCAAGGGCGCGCTCTGATCTGAAATTAAAGAAAGGACAGGATTATGCAGTTATACCCAACCATACATATTAAAAACGGTAAATGTTTCAATTCAACGGTGGAACCCACCGACAGGCAGAATGTGTTTACGAGCTCTCCGGTAAAGCTGGCACAGCTTTGGGAGGAGGCCGGAGCGTCGTATCTGCATGTGGTTGACGTCGATGGGGCAGTGCTGGGAGGAACCATTCACGATGAACTGATCCGTGAAATTGTTCAGACGGTGAACATTCCCGTTCAGGCTGGGGGAGGTATCCGGTCGATCAAAGATATTGACCATATGTTAAGCATGGGGGTGCGCCGCGTTGTGTGCGGTACAGAGGCGGTGCGCAACAGCCGTTTTGTGGAGGAGGCCATCGCCACCTTTGGAAGCGATCATTTTGTGGCAGCCATTGACGCCATCAATGGAATGGTGGCGGTGGAGGGGCGCGAGCGGCTGAGCAAATATAATCCCATCACCCTCATTAATGCCCTCGGGCTTTGTGGTGTAAAGACGGTTGTGTATACAGATATTACCAGCTCATCCTTGCATAAAGGTCCAAGTATCGAAAATACCCGCGAGCTTGTGGCGCGCACCAATGTGGACGTGATCTATGCCGGAGGTATCAGTTGCCTGGAGGATGTGGAGGAAGTGAGCCGGCTGAACGTTAGCGGTGTGATCATTGCCTCTGCTTTGTATGCAGGAAGCATAGACCTTAAAGCGGCGATAAATATATTGGAAAAAGGACAGGCGTTATGAAAAAATACAAAAAGATCGTTCCGGCGGCCGTGCTGGCACAAAGGAGCATAGAAAGTGCAGTACAGGATTTTGACAATGGCGGTGCCGATGAAATACTCATCTGGGATAACCGCGCGGACTTTTATGAGCGGGAGGCGGATCTGATCGTCCATCTGCAAAAAACATGCGCGCTGATTGATACCCCGCTGATCGTTTACCAGATTTTTGAGCGGTTTGAGGATATAAAGAAGATTATTTATGCCGGTGCGGCCCGGGTCGTAATGAATCCTTTTGAGGGCGGAAAGACGCTTACATTAAAAGAGGGCGTGGCCCGGTTTGGCGAGGATAATGTCATCGGAACACTGCTTGGTTCCAACCGGGTGCCGGTGGATGAAAAAGCCTTTTCGGAAATGGTTGATGAAACCGGCTGCCTTACATGGCTGCTGGATGCGGAGGATGTCCGGCGTTTTAAAACTGTGATCGAAAGCAAAAAGATACAGGTGATGCTGGCGGCTGATGCTGAGCATGTTGATGAAATGCTTGCTTCCGTCCTGGCGGATGCGGCGGTCTGCGGTGTAACATGGATGAATATTTCTTTTGAGAACGGCGAAAATGTTATTAAGGGTACAGCTTTTGATAAATTTCTTGGCCTCAAGCAGTCGTTAAAAGATGCGGACATCCCTGTGCAGCTATTTGAAAGCGCAATACCATTTTCAAATTTTAAGCTCAACAGCGACGGCTTGATTCCGGTCGTGACGCAGGATTATAAATCCGGCAAGGTGCTCATGGTCGCTTATATGAACGAGGAATCCTACAATGAGACGATCCGCAGCGGGCGTATGACGTATTACAGCCGCAGCCGCAAGTGCCTCTGGAAAAAAGGTGACACCTCCGGTCATTATCAATTTGTAAAATCGCTGGACATTGACTGTGATTGTGATACAATATTAGCAAAGGTGAAGCAGATCGGCGCAGCCTGCCATACCGGCAGTGAAAGCTGTTTCTTTACCAGTCTTGTAAAAAAAGAATACGATGACGTGAATCCGGCCACCATATTACAGGAGATTATGGATACGGTATCCGACCGGAAGGCTCATCCAAAGGAAGGCTCCTACACCAATTATCTGTTTGATAAGGGAATCGATAAAATTCTGAAAAAGGTGGGAGAAGAGGCTACGGAGATTGTTATTGCCGCCAAGAATCCCGATGCCGGCGAGCTTAAATATGAGATATCGGATTTTCTTTACCATATGATCGTGCTCATGGTCGAGCGCGGGGTCACCTGGGATGAGATCAGCCGGGAGCTTGCAAAGCGCCATTGAGACGAAGCGCCCGCAGCACCGGTGGGATCGAGCGCTGGACGGACGCCTGGGGCGGTGGTTTTCGGTTGTAACAGTTCAGAGGGGCTGAACTGTTAATTTCGGTTTACTAATTGAGGAGGTTTTTATTATGACATTATTAACTGCATTTTTATCCTATCTAGTGAAATTTATTTTGTTCCTGTGTATTGCCGTGGGCGGATTTATTTGCGGGAAGAAGCTGCGGGATAAAAAGACCGCGAAGAATAACTGAAAGTCAAATAAGTTATTATAGCTCGGTCCACTGAGCTTTTACGTCTGTATACCCACGGTTTTTACCGTGGGTATTTGCGTTAAGCAACGAGCCACAAAGGGGAGCTTGCTCACCTTTGCGGCGACTGCCGCGATCCGTCGGAGCGAAGCGGAGACGGGGGCGTTAAGCAACGAGCCACAAAGGAGCTATTTATCTTACGATAGTTCGACCCATATGGCGCGGATACCCAATAAGGAGATTGCTGGAGAATATCGTAATGCTATGGAAGGCAGCAGTGGCTGCGGACATGGAAGCTGCGCGGAAATGCGTGGAAATAAAGGGAATGACACATTGACAAAGCCCCCAATTCACCGTATAATAGAATACTGGTATAATTCAGAAAATTCCTGAGTTATACCACGTTTACCTATTGACGTTATATTAGGATAGAAAAAGTAAGAAATTATTATGTGAAAAAGATAGAATGGAACTATTAGGAGGCAAAGTAACGTGAACAAAGCTTACGGATTAAACGAATTACGGAAAATGTACCTGGATTTTTTCCAGAGCAAAGGCCATCTGATTATGAAGAGCTTTTCTCTGATCCCCCACAACGATAACAGTCTGTTATTGATCAACGCCGGTATGGCCCCGTTGAAGCCATATTTTACAAAGCAGGAGATTCCGCCATGCAACCGTGTAGCCACCTGCCAGAAGTGTATCCGCACCGGCGATATAGAAAATATCGGAAAAACCGACCGCCACGGAACCTTTTTTGAGATGCTTGGAAACTTTTCCTTTGGCGATTATTTCAAGCGCGAAGCCATCGCCTGGTCCTGGGAATTCCTCACTGAGGTGATCGGCCTGGATGCAGACCGTCTCTACCCGTCGGTTTATCTGGACGACGATGAAGCTTTCGACATATGGAACAAGGAGATTGGAATCCCGGCTGAGCGTATTTTCCGCTTTGGCAAGGAAGATAATTTCTGGGAGCACGGCGCAGGCCCCTGCGGCCCGTGTTCGGAAATCTATTATGACCGCGGCGAGAAGTATGGCTGCGGAAAGCCCGGTTGTACCGTGGGCTGTGACTGCGACCGCTACATGGAAATCTGGAATAATGTATTTACCCAGTTTGACAATGACGGCCATGGCAATTATACATTACTTGAAAATAAAAATATCGATACCGGTATGGGCCTGGAGCGCTTAGCCAGCGTTGTGCAGGATGTGGATTCTATTTTTGATGTGGATACCATCAAGGCGCTGCGGGAGCAGGTATGTTCCCTGGCCGGCGTAACTTATAAGGAAAGTTATAAAAATGACGTTTCCATCCGTATCATTACCGATCATATCCGTTCCGTAACCTTCATGGTTTCTGACGGCATTATGCCGTCCAATGAGGGCCGGGGCTATGTGCTGCGCCGTCTGCTGCGCCGTGCCGCACGCCATGGAAGACTGTTGGGCATTAAGGGCAAGTTCCTGGCAGACCTTAGCAAAAAGGTGATCGAGACATCCAGAGACGGTTATCCGGAGCTGGAAGAGAAGAAGGAATTTATTTTCAAGGTTATTAATGAAGAAGAAGATAAATTTAATAAAACGATCGACCAGGGGCTCAGTATCTTAAATGATATGAAGGCTGAGCTTATCGCCTCCGGACAGAAGGTGCTTGCCGGAGAAAATGCATTTAAGCTGTATGATACTTATGGATTCCCGGTAGACCTTACTGAGGAAATCCTTGAGGAGGATGGCATTGCTGTTGACCATGACGGCTTTAAGGCTGCTATGGACGCACAAAGAGATATGGCTCGCAAGGCCAGAAAGACGACCAATTATATGGGCGCAGATGTGACCATTTACCAGTCCATTGACCCAGCTCTTACCAGCGAGTTTGTAGGCTATGAATACACAGAATATACGTCGCCGGTCACAGTGCTCACCACGGAGGATGAGCTTGTGGAGGCGCTTGTGGACGGCCAGAATGGCACGATTTTTGTGGAAAAGACACCGTTTTATGCCACCAGCGGCGGCCAGGAGGCCGATACGGGCGTTATCGTCTGCGGTGACAGTACATTTACTGTGAAGGATACGATCAAGCTTCCCGGCGGAAAAATTGGCCATGTGGGCGTTGTCACCAAGGGCATGTTCAAGGTGGGCGATACGGTGGAGCTCAAGATCGATGTGAAAAAACGTCAGGACACGGCGGAAAATCACAGCGCTACCCATCTGCTTCAAAAAGCATTACAGATAGTTCTGGGAGGTCATGTGCAGCAGGCCGGTTCCAGCAATAATGAGGACCGTCTCCGCTTTGACTTTACCCATTTTTCGGCCATGACACCGGAAGAGCTGAGCCGGGTGGAAGCCATCGTAAATGATGCCATTGCCGCCAATTATCCGGTACTGACCAAAGTAATGGATATCGAGGAAGCTAAAAAATCCGGCGCTATGGCATTGTTCGGAGAAAAATATGACCAGAATGTCCGCGTTGTATCTATGGGGGATTTCTCCAGAGAGTTATGCGGTGGTACTCATGTGGCTAATACCGGAGTGATCCGCGCGTTCAAAATCATCTCCGAGGCCGGTGTGGCTGCCGGCGTGCGCCGTATTGAAGCGCTTACCGGTGACGGTGTGATGAAATACTATGCTGACATGGAGCAGGTATTAAGAAATGCCGCTCATGCTGCAAAAACTGAGCCTTCACTGCTTGTGAAGCGTATTGAGGCTCTGATGGATGAGGTGAAGTCGCTCACTGCTGAAAATGAGAAGCTGAAAAATAAAATGGCCAAGGAAGCGCTTGGCGATGTTATTGATCAGGTGATTGAGATTGACGGCGTTTCTCTGCTGGCTGTCAGTGTTCCTGATGTGGACATGCAGGGGCTTATGAATCTGGGCGATCAGTTAAAAACCCGCCTTGGGGAGGGTGTTATCGTTCTGGCGTCCGATAAGGGCGGTAAGGTCAGCCTTCTTGCCATGGCTACGAAGTCCGCCATGGATCAGGGCGCTCACGCCGGAAATCTGATTAAAGGCATTGCCTCCTTTGTAGGTGGCGGCGGCGGTGGACGCCCCAATATGGCCCAGGCCGGAGGAAAAAATCCGGCAGGTATTAAGGATGCCCTGGCGGCTGCCGGACAGGTACTTAAAGACCAGCTCCAGAAATAGGAGTATAAAATATGAAAGAGATAAAAAAATTAGGCTTGTGTTTGGGATGTGCGGTACTTTTTATCGCTTTCTACTTTCTGTGTGCCGGGAGCGCACAGTCGGCCAGAGAGTATTATGCAGGGTATGATGGCAGCAGTGCCATTAAAAATGTCCAGAACATTTCCATTGAGGACGCCGTACATCAATATGTGACGGAACATCTGGAAAAGGAGATTAAAATCACCGGAACCGGTGATATCATGTTCTACGAATACCAGATGACCCGCGCTTACGACAGCGAGAGCCAGACCTTTGATTTTACCCCAAGCTTTCAGTATATCAGCAAATATCTGGAGGATTCCTCCTATGTGCTTGGAAATCTTGAAGCGACTATGGCCGGAAAAGAAAAGGGCAAAAACAGTAATACCATGGGCTATTGGGCCGATGTGGATAATATGAATTTCAATGTACCGGAGCAGGCGGCAAAGGATTTGAAGGCCGCCGGCTTTGATATGCTCACCACGGCGAATAATCACGCTATGGACAGCGGCATTGCCGGTTTGTCGGCTACCATAGATTTTATAAAGGATGCCGGACTGGATCAGACCGGTTCCTTTAAAGCAAACACTGACCAGAAATATGAAATTAAAAATATTGACGGTATCAATGTAGGCTTTATCGCTTACAGCAATACGGTCAATGAGACGCTGGACGCGGAGAACAGCTATGCCCTTAATAGCCTCGATGAAGGCGAGAGCGGCTATTCGGAGACGAAGGTGACGCTGCTGTGCAGTCAGATTGGTGAGATGCGCACAAAGGGCGCCGAATTTGTGGTGGTATATCTCCATTTTGGTACAAAATACGCGTCTGCGCCTGGTGAGGCTGAGAAGCAGTTGGCGCGCCAGCTCGTCAATGCCGGCGCCGATGTTATTTTCGGCAGCTATCCCCATGTGGTGCAGCCGATGGAGCTGATCACCGCCACAGCCAGTGATGGAAGTGAGCGCACCGGCGTCGTATTTTACTCACTGGGCAATTTTATTTCCTCTATGCAGTATCAGTCGTCCAATGGCTATAGCCGCGATCTGGGAGCGATTGCCAGCGTTGTGCTGACCAAGGATAATACGGGCGCTCATATTTCAGGGATTGAAATCGTACCGACCTATGTGGACTGGACGGATAAGGATATTGTTGTATTGCCGGTCTGTGAGGTGAAGGATAACGAGAGCGCTTTTGCCAGCCGTTTTGAAAATGATGATACGGCTTATCTGGATAAGGAGCGGCTTGACGCAGGGTATGAGGGCGTGATTAAGAGTATTATTGGTGATTCTGACCTCAAGTATACATATTCTGATTATAAATATAAAATTAGTTTGGAAAAATAGTTGACGAATCAGAAAAATATGCTATAATTCTTATAGTGCTATGAAAAATATACCCACAGTTGTATAGGCACAATACGCAACTGGAGGGAGGTAAGGTGTGAGCTATGTCAAACGTTATCGTTAAAGAAAACGAAACTCTGGACAGTGCTTTACGCAGATTCAAAAGAAACTGTGCAAAAGCAGGTATTCAGCAGGAAATTCGTAAAAGAGAACATTACGAAAAACCAAGCGTTCGTCGTAAGAAAAAGTCCGAAGCTGCGAGAAAGCGCAAGTTCAAATAATTTCAAGTTTAAAAAGCTATGGCTGTCAGGCCGTAGCTTTTTTTTCGGTTGTCATATCGTGGATGCGTCCTGACGGGCGTGGCTGCGGTGGCCAGGGTGGCGCTGGGGCGGCGGCGTCTCCAAAAAAGAACGTCTACAATCTGCCCCCGCCACATATAATGTATAAATTCCTGCGGGGGGTTTTTATGAAGAGGCATAAGGCAAAAAAGAAAGAACTTGAAAAGGAAAATTTCAAAAAGAAAAAGACTGCATCCGATGAGTCGATGAAATCCATTCTGAAAGATTCCCTGCATTATATGAATATTTTCCAGGCCCAGGCGCCGACGATGTATCTTTGCGGCAATGAAAGCCTGTATATAGAGCATTACGACAGTATTATCGAGTACACCGGATCGCGGGTGAAGCTCCAGCTTCCCAAAATGCAGTTGCTTTTGGAAGGCACGGAGCTTATGCTGGAATATTTTTCAAAGGACGATCTGAAGGTGAACGGCACCATTGAGCGTATGACATTTTTCGGACCTCCGGCGCCAAAGAAGGGGCGGGGAATCGGCCGGGATCAGAGGCGGGGGTGAGCAATCCATGAGCAGATTTTGGGATTTTGTGGGCGGAACGCTGGACTGCCGGCTGGATACGCCTGCGCCGGAGCGTTTTATGAATTTATGCCACAGCCGGAAAATATATCTGGCGGACATAAGCTCCTCCGGCCAGCAGACAAGGTTTCGCATCGGTCTTAAGGATTACCGGAAGATTCGGCCGGTGGTGCGTAAATGCCATGTGGTTCCAAAGATTATACGGCGGCGTGGGCTGCCTTTTCTTCTTTACAGGAACCGGCGCCATAAGGCTTTTTTTGCCGGTATAATTATAGCTCTTGCGCTTCTGTGGCTGCTGTCCGGCTATGTGTGGGATATTGAGATCCAGGGCAATGCCGTCCATACGGACGAGACACTGGCGCAGTTTTTAGCGGAGATCGATATTCATACCGGACAACGCAAATCCTCGGTGGATACGTCCTGGCTGGAGGAGGAGCTGCGGCTTAAATATGAGGACATATCCTGGGTCAGCGCCCGCATCGAGGGAACGGTGCTCAAAATTGAGCTGAAGGAGGCGAAGGTGCTGACTCCGGAGGATGAAAACGCCCAGACGGGCAATATTGTGGCCTGGCAGGATGGTGTGATTGCGTCTATGGTGACCAGAAACGGTACAGCCAGGGTTGCGGTGGGCGATACGGTAAAAGCCGGTGATCTGCTCATTGAGGGCCGTGTGGATATTATCGGAGATGATGAGGCCGTAAAAAATACCCACTATGTGCGCGCGGACGGCGATGTTTATGCCAGAGTCACCTATCATTGTGATGATTATTATCCGGCTTATTACATAGAGAAAAATTTTACAAAAAATAAAAAGTATCAGGTGAATTTTGAGGTATTTGGAAACAGGCTCACCGTTGGAAAGGCGGCGCTCCCGGAACCGGATGACGGGGATGTGTACAGTTACGATGAGGTATCTCAGGTGACAAAATACCGTCTGACCAAAAATTTTTATCTGCCTTTTGCTATCCAGATAAAAACCGTGCGCCAGTACACGCCGGAAACGGTTTACTATACGGATGGAGAACTGGATGCCCTGGGGCAGGCGGCCATCGAAAAGAAACTGGCGGAGCTGGAAGCGGACGGGGCAAAAATTATCAGCCAGGATCTTCAGACGGTAAAAGAAAAGGAATATTATGCCATCCGGGGTAATATCGAAATGGTGATCCCCATTGGAAAATTTGAAGCTGCCGATGCAGCCGGGGTCCAGGAGAGCAGATAAGAATACAGCATTGGTATACTTTGGAATACCAAAAAACTGAATACCCTTGACTATCTTGTAAATGGCTGATAAAATGTATATGTTTAGGGAAAAAACGATTTACGAAAAGAGGAAAAGGTATGGAGCAGCAGTTATCACATTTTGATAAAGCGGGGAATGCGGTGATGGTGGATGTCTCGGAGAAGGCCGTGACGACACGGGTAGCTGTGGCCCGGGGAAAGATCATCGTCAACGCGGCGGTGATGTCAGCCATTTTAAACGGCACGGCCAAAAAAGGGGATGTCCTTGGGGTGGCCCGGGTGGCCGGGATCATGGCGGTGAAAAATACGCCGCAGTTGATCCCTATGTGCCATACACTGCTGATCCATAAGTGCAGTGTGGACTTTGAAATTGATGAGGCGCTAAGCGCAGTGAGTGCTGTTTGCACAGTGAAGGTGGACGGGAAAACCGGTGTGGAGATGGAAGCACTTACCGGCGTCAGCGTGGCTCTGCTGACCATTTACGATATGTGCAAGGCGCTGGACCGGGCCATGACGATTACCGATATTCATCTGGAAATGAAAACCGGGGGCAAAAGCGGTGAATTTTATAACCGGTAACCATTTAGGGGAACCGAACAGTTATGACAACCGCTCATAAGATAAAGGAATGAAAGAATGAAGGATGGATTTGGAAGAACAATCGACTATATACGCATCTCCGTCACGGACCGGTGCAATCTCCGGTGCGTCTACTGTATGCCTGAGACGGGTGTGACGCCGCTGGAACATGGCGATATCCTCTCTTATGAGGAAATACTCAGGATCTGCGGGATATTGGCTGAGCTTGGAGTTACAAAGGTCAAGCTCACCGGCGGCGAGCCGTTGATACGAAAAAATCTGAGCTACCTTGTGGCCGGACTTAAAAATATTTCCGGAATACAAAAGGTGACCCTGACGACAAACGGAGTGCTTTTGGCCGATCAACTGCCGGAGCTTATGGCGGCCGGTCTGGATGCGGTAAATATCAGCATAGATACACTGGACGAAGGAAAGTACCATCAGGTGACCCGGTGCGGTCATCGAAACGATGTCCTCCGGGGGCTTGAGGCGGCCCTGTTCTATAAGGAGCTGCCGGTAAAGATCAACTGTGTGCCGGTATTTTCCGATAATAAAAATCTGCTGGAAATGGCCGGGCTGGCAAAGGATCATCCGGTCCATGTGCGTTTTATCGAGATGATGCCCATTGGCCTTGGGAGAAATTATGATTTTCTCAGTGAGAATGCCATCAAGGCTGTGCTTGAGGACGTCTATGGCCCTCTGGTTCCCTGTAAGGAGACGCTTGGCAATGGGCCCTGCCATTATTATACAGTGGATGGCTTTTTAGGGAAAATAGGTTTTATAAGCGCTATCAGCCATAAGTTTTGTCATCAGTGCAATCGGGTACGCCTTTCGGCGGAGGGGTATTTGAAAACCTGCCTTCAGTACGATACTGGCAGTGATCTGCGGGCGTTGATGCGAAGCGGCGGCGATGACCGGGCTCTTTTGGAGCTCATTGAAAGGACGATTTTAGAAAAGCCGGCCAGCCATCATTTTAATGAAGGGCCGGAGGGCGGTGATGAGGACCGCCGAATGTACCAGATTGGAGGTTGAAAGGATGAAGGTTGCGATTATTACATCCAGTGATTCCGGATATGCCGGAGCCCGGGAGGATTTAAGCGGTAAGGTTATTGAGGATATTGTCAGGGAATATGGCTACGAGGTGTCTGAAAAGATTCTTCTGCCGGATGAGCGGGAACGGCTTTCGGAAGCAATGCGAAGGATTGCGGATGAGGGCAGCGCCCAGTTGATCCTTACGACCGGAGGCACCGGATTTTCACCGCGCGATTGTATGCCGGAGGCCACCATGGATGTGGTGGAGCGGATCGTTCCCGGCATTCCGGAGGCTATGCGTGCTTACAGTATGCAGCTTACTAAGCGGGCCATGCTTTCCCGGGCTGCGGCGGGCATCCGCAGGTCCACATTGATCATCAATCTTCCGGGGAGCCCGAAGGCTGTGAGGGAATGTCTGGAATATATTATACCGGAGCTGTCACATGGTCTGGAAATCCTCACCGGACAGGCATCTGATTGTGCACGCAGTTATAAAAAATAGTAAGCGGCCAAAAGACGCCCGCTAACAATTTTTTATGCATCGCACATAAGCGCCTAAAATACAGGCGCTAAGTGCTCATAGCAAGGAGAAGCCAAATGAAGAAAATAAATACACAGGATGCGGTGGGGCATGTGCTCTGCCACGATATAACAAGGATCATTAAGGATGTTGTCAAGGACACGCCCTTTCGTAAAGGACACATTGTGACGGAGGAGGACATTCCAAAGCTGCTTTCCCTTGGAAAGACCCATCTTTATGTCTGGGAAAATGATGAGACGAAATATCACGAGGATGAGGCGGCCAAAATCCTCTGTGATCTGTGCAGGGGCAGTAACATGGAGCGCTCTGCGGTGCGGGAAGGGAAGATTGAGCTGTCCGCCGGCTGTGACGGTCTGTTTGTGGTGGATGTGGACCGGCTCAATGCCATTAACAGCCTGGAGGAGATTATGGTCGCCACCCGCCATACATATTCTGCTGTGCATAAGGGCGACAAGCTGATCGGCACGCGGGTGATTCCGCTGGTCATTGACAAGGAGCGGCTGGCGGAGGCAAAGGCGCTTGCTGGCCCTGAACCTCTGGCTCATGTGCTTGCGTACAAGCCGTATAAATGCGGTATTGTCACCACAGGCAGCGAGGTTTATTATGGCCGGATCAAGGATACGTTTACGCCGGTGATCATCGACAAGCTGGCGGCGTTTGGTATTGACGTTTGCGGCCATAAGACGGTGGACGACTCTTTAGAGAACATCACCGCCGCTATTTTGGAGGTGAAAGCGGAAGGGGCGGATATGATCGTATGTACCGGAGGTATGAGTGTGGACCCGGACGATCTCACACCTGGGGCCATAAAGGCCACGGGCGCACGGATCGTGACCTATGGCGCACCAGTGCTTCCTGGGGCAATGTTTTTGCTGGCCTATATGGCAGACGGCACGCCGGTGATGGGGCTGCCGGGCTGTGTCATGTATGCCAAAGCGACCGTATTTGATATGATACTTCCAAGAGTTGCCGCAGGCCTTGAGGTCACACGGGCGGATATCGTCCGCCTTGGCAACGGCGGTCTGTGTCTTGGCTGCCCGGTATGTCATTACCCGGACTGCAGCTTTGGTAAGGGAGTTTGATGATGATGGATCGTAAAAAGGATAATCTGGCGCTGGAGGCGGCGCTGGATCAAATCCTTGATAACATACGCCCGGTCACGCAGACCGAGGAGGTGCCTTTGCTGGAGGCGGTGGGGCGGATATTGGCCGGCGACATGACAGCTCATATAAACAATCCCCCCTTTGACCGCTCCCCGGTAGACGGCTATGCTGTGCGCTCCCGGGATTTGTCGGGAGCTTGCAGGGAAATGCCCATCCGGCTGTCGGTGGTGGCTCAGATCGATGCCGGAATGCATTATGAAGGAACCGTCCTCCCAGGCCAGGCGGTGCGGATTATGACCGGCGCGCCGGTGCCGGCTGGATGTGACGCCTGCATCCGCCAGGAAAGCACGGACTACGGGGAGACAGTGGTGGAAATTTATGAGGAATGTGCGCCGTTTACGAATTACTGCTATGCCGGCGAGGATTTTCAGGCAGGACAGCAGATGCTTAAAGATGGAAGCAGGCTGGGTTATGTGGAGATCGGCGTTCTGGCCAGCATGGGCTGCGGGCAGGTGCCGGTATATAAAAAGCCTCGTGTGGCCCTGTTTACTACGGGTGATGAACTGATTTTCCCGGGAAAGCCTTTAAGGCCGGGAAAGCTTTATAACAGCAATCTGTTCGGGTTGGCCGCCCGGATGCAGGAGTTAGGCATCAGGCCTTTTATTTTTGCCCATTTGCCCGATGATCCGGAGCTCGCCGCAAAACGTATCCGGGAAGCCGCAGGAGAGTGCAGCCTGATCCTTACCACCGGTGGCGTCAGTGTGGGAAAAAAAGATATTATCCATGATGTTATTGTATTGCTTGGGGCACGGCGGATTTTTTGGGGCATTGCCATCAAGCCGGGGATGCCTACGGTATTTTCCATGTTGGACGATGTGCCGATGATCAGCCTTACGGGAAATCCGTTTGGTGCGCTGACCAATTTTGAGCTGATCGTCCGTCCGGCACTGGCCAGGCTTTGCAGGGATAACTTTCTGCTTCCTGTCTGGAGCCATGGGCTTATGACCGGCTGCTTTGAAAAGCCCAGTCCGGTGCGGCGTTTTGTGCGGGCTATTTATCATCGGGGCGTGGTGACATTGCCGGAAGGCTCCCATTCCTCGGGGGTGCTTGCATCCATGCAGGGCTGCAACTGCCTTGTGGATATTCCTGCGGGTAGTAAAGCAATTTTACCGGGAAAGCGGGTAAGGGTGCTTTTTACCGGGGCTTCGCCGGATGAAAATGTGACCGAGACGAATATTCCGCCGTTGTTTGGCGTATGCGGTGTGAAAAATTCGGGGAAAACGACGCTGATCGAACGGCTGCTGTCGGTATTTTCCGGATGGGGGATGAAGGTGGCAGTGATCAAGCACGATGGCCACGATTTTGAGGCGGACGTTCCGGGAACGGACAGTTATCGATTTTTTGCCGCCGGCGCGGATGCGGCCGCTGTCTATTCGGACAGCAAGTGGGCCGTTGTGAGCCGCCAGACGGTGTCGGCGCCAGAGCTGGCGCAGTTGTTTCCGTGGGCGGATATGATCTTGTGCGAAGGGCTTAAGCACTGGGAGATTCCAAAGCTTGAAATCGTGCGGAAAGAAAATTCTTCCAGCCCCGTCTGCACCCCGCAGCAGGTGAGCTTTTATGTATCAGATATGAAATCTTTCGGCGCGGAATCCGAAAGCTCTATACCAGACCAAACGGCAGAGATTTATCCGTTGGATGCCATCGAGGAGATTGCATCGGCGATTGTACGTCATTGTCACATAGAAATCGAATAAATAGTAACAGTTCAGATGGGCCGAACTATTACAGTAAATATCCAAATATACTCAATCGTTTAAGAAACTCAATTGACAAAATTAAACAAAAGCGTTATACTCAAATGAGAATAAAGGGGTGAAGCTATGGGAAAAGTAATGGCTGTGTGCATCAGTGAGAAAAAAGGTACTCAAAAATATAATGTGCACCAGGCTGACTTTATCGAGGACTGGGGCTTGTCCGGCGATGCCCACGCAGGTAAATGGCACCGTCAGGTGAGCCTGCTGTCCTGGGAAAAGATCGAGGAATTTCGCCGGAGGGGCGCTGACGTGGCGCTGGGCGCTTTCGGGGAAAATATCGTCGTATCCGGCTACGATTTTAAAGCACTGCCGGTAGGCACTCGTTTTGCATGTAACGGAGTGGAGCTGGAGCTTACTCAGATAGGCAAGGAATGCCATAATGGCTGTGAGATCTTCAAAAAAATGGGTGACTGTATCATGCCAAGAGAGGGCGTTTTTTGTAAAGTGCTCAGGGGCGGTACCATCCATGAGGGCGATGAATTTGTTATTGCTCAGTAAAACTTTATTTATGGAGAGATTGAGAATGAAAAAACGGATATTTACACTATTTCTTACAACGACAATGGTCCTGTCTTTAGCCGCCTGTGGTGGCAATGCGGGGGAAAGCAAGAAAACATCGACAGCCGAAAGTAATGCGGCGACTGAAAACAAAGATACCGCAGACACACAAAAACAAAGTGAAGCATCTACGGAGACGACACCTCCGGCGACAAAGGCTGATGCGGAATCCACAACAAAAGCGGCAGACGCAGCCGATGATGGCGAGCCAGTGGAGCTGATCGTATTTGCGGCGGCCTCCATGACTGAAACTATGACCGAGATTGCAAACCTTTATAAGGCAGTAGCTCCCAATGTGACGATCACATATAATTTTGATTCCTCGGGAACGTTAAAAACTCAGATTACCGAGGGTGCGGACTGCGACCTGTTCATATCCGCGGCGCAAAAGCAGATGAACCAGATGGATGCGGCGGCGGACGCCGAGGCAAATCCCGATGGGCTGGATTATATTATGAGCGATACACGTATCGACCTTCTGGAAAATAAAGTGGTTCTTGTAACGGCCGATAACAGTGAGAGTGGCGTCACATCCTTTCAGGATATCGTATCCGATAAGCTGAAAATGCTCTGTATCGGCAACGATGATGTTCCCGTAGGGGCATATTCTTTAAAAATACTCGATTATCTTGGAACCTCCGCAGCCGATCTGGAGGCAGAAGGGAAGATCACCTACGGTTCTAACGTGAAAGAGGTTACAACCCAGGTATCCGAGGGTGCTGTGGACTGCGGAATCATTTATGCCACAGATGCTTTTTCCGCAGGTCTGACGCCGGTGGACGAAGCTACGGCCGAAATGTGCGGGCAGGTGATTTATCCGGCGGCTGTAATGAAAAATACAAAGCACGTTCAGGCAGCGAAAGATTTTCTAGAATATCTCCAGAGCGACGAAGCCAGTGCGGTGTTTGAAAAAGTAGGATTTACGCCACTGTCCTGAATATGGATTTGACGGCACAGAGAAATACCCTGTCGATGGCGGCGGGGTATTTGACTTTACGGGAGGATGAACATGGACTGGTATCCTTTATGGAACTCTTTAAGAATCGCGGCCATATCCAGTATTATTGTCTTTTTTACAGGGATCGTTGCCGCCTATTATGTGGCCAGGCTGAACCGGATACTTAAAGGTATTCTGGATGTGGTGCTGACGCTGCCGCTTGTGCTGCCGCCCACCGTGGTGGGATATTTTCTGCTGCTGCTTTTGGGGCCGAAGCACCCGCTGGGGGCCTTTATTCTGGAAAATTTTGATACAAAGCTGGTGATGACCTGGTATTCCGGTATATTTGCCGCCGTAGTCGTGGCGTTCCCGCTAATGTACCGGACGGCCAGAGGCGCTTTTGAAAGCTTTGACGAAACGCTTGCCTATTCGGGAAAGACGCTGGGCCTATCCAATACATATATTTTCTGGCGTATCCGTATGCCAGCCTGCCGTCAGGGTATCCTGGCCGGAACTGTGCTGGCATTTGCCAGATCCCTTGGGGAATATGGGGCCACGAGTATGGTGGCCGGCTACACGCCCGGGCGCACGGCGACCATTTCAACGACGGTTTATCAGCTATGGCGGACCAATGATGACGCTCTGGCCTTTAAATGGGTGCTTGTAAATCTGGCCATATCCGCGGTGGTTTTGCTGGCTGTAAATCTTCTGGAGCGCAAAGAAAAGTACGTAAGTTCAAATACTCAGATACGGGAAGTGTGATACGATGTCATTATTTGTAGATATAAAAAAAGATTTCGGCAGCTTTTATCTGGACGTAACCTTTGAGGCTGAAAACGAGGTACTGGGGCTTTTAGGCGCTTCCGGCTGCGGTAAGAGTATGACGCTGCGGGCGATCGCAGGAATTATTACGCCAGATGAGGGGCGGATCGTCCTGGATGGAAAGACGCTTTTTGACTCCAAAAAGCATATTAATCTGACGCCACAGAAGCGTCATCTGGGGCTTCTATTTCAGAATTACGCCCTCTTTCCAAATATGAATGTTTATCAGAACATTAAAACCGGGCTGGTGCGGGAGAAAATGGATAATGATGAGAAAAATGCGGCGATCCGGCATATTATGGACCGTTTTTTTCTTGAAGGTCTGGAAAAGCACCGCCCCGGGCAGCTCTCCGGCGGGCAGCAGCAGCGGGTGGCCCTGGCAAGGATATTGGTGTCTAACCCCCATGTGCTCATGCTGGATGAACCTTTTTCGGCTCTGGACAGCTATTTGCGGTGGGAGGTGGAGACGAAGCTGAGTGACGTTTTAGCAGAATTTTCCGGAACAACATTGATCGTGTCCCATGACCGCGATGAAATTTACCGCCTGTGTGACCGGGTATGTGTCGTTTCCGGCGGCAGGTCCTCAGCGCCGGCCACGATCGATGAAATGTTTGATAATCCCCGGACCGTGGCAGCCGCCCTTTTGTCGGGCTGCAAAAACATTT
The DNA here is from genome assembly GCA_902363555.1 of Lachnospiraceae bacterium. GTDB lineage: Bacteria > Bacillota > Clostridia > Lachnospirales > Lachnospiraceae > Catenibacillus. The sequence continues at coordinate 72,925 of CABJAM010000012.1, forward strand.
CCCGGGCAAAAAAGCTTGGCAGCCATGAACTGCTGGCCGAGGACTGGGGTGTGGTATTTGAGCCGGAACGGGAGGTTCCGGATAATATCAAAGGTCTGGGCATACGTGCAAAAAATATCGAGCTGGCGAACGATTCAGATTCCGGCAATGTGGTGCCGTGCCGTATCGTTCGGCGGGTGGATGAGCCGTTTTATCATATACATCTTCTGGAGCCGTTAAATCCTGTGTGCCCCATGTCTAAAAAAATCCGCTTTGATATCGAAAAACACCGCGGGAGACTGCCGGAATCCATGACCGAAGTCAAAATAAAGGTGTCCGAAGAAAACCTCATGTTTTTATTTTGACCCAGTTCAAAAGTGGCAAAATGATTGCACCGCCCCCTTTTCTATGATAGAATGAAAATAATATACGTGGACAGAGTTGGGAGCAATGCGTTTTACATGCTGCCTGTATCGTGTCGGATAAGCGCCCACAGGATAGGGATCGGGGGATAATTTTATGATTGGCAAGAAAAAGATACTTGTTGTTGAGGACAATATGATCAATCGGATGATGCTGTGTCAGATTTTGTCATCGGAGTATGAGGTTTTGGAGGCGGAAAATGGCCAGGAGGCTTTAGATATACTCAAGGAGTCTGGCGAGGACATTTCGCTGATCCTGCTGGATATTATCATGCCGGTCATGGACGGCTACACATTCCTATCGCATATGAAGGCGGATTCTGCATTTTCGGCGATCCCGGTGATCGTGACGACTCAAAGCGACGGCGAGTCCGACGAGGTGGCAGCCCTTTCCCACGGTGCTACGGATTTTGTGGCCAAGCCCTATAAATCGCAGATCATTTTACACCGGGTTGCCAGTATTATCCATCTGCGTGAAACTGCCGCCATGATCAACCAGTTTAAGTTTGACCGACTCACCGGGCTTTACAGCAAGGAATATTTTTATCAGAGAGTGAAGGAAATCCTGGCCGCGCATCCGGAAAAGCAGTATGATATCATCTGCTCAGACATTGAGAATTTCAAGCTGGTGAACGATATTTTCGGGATTCCCGCCGGCGACAGCCTGCTGTGCGGTATGGCGGAGCTATATAAAAACCAGGTGGGGGATTATGGCATCAGCGGCCGTTTTAACGCGGACCAGTTTGCCTGTCTTTTAGAACGGCGGTGGGAGTATACGAACGATATGTTCACAGAAGCCGGCGCCCGGATCAATACGTTATCCAATGCCCGCAATATTGTGATCAAATGGGGGATTTATTCCATAACAGACACGTCCATATCCGTGGAGCAGATGTGCGACCGGGCTCTTTTGGCGGTACACAGTATTAAAGGCCAGTATGGCGTATATTTTGCCAGATATGATGAAAAGCTGCGTAGCCGGCTTTTGCGTGAGCAGGCCATTACCGACATTATGGAGCCGGCTCTGGCTCAGGGGCAGTTTGAAATATATCTTCAGCCCAAGTACCGCATCGAGGATAGCTGGCTGGCCGGAGCGGAGGTGCTCGTTCGCTGGAAGCATCCTCAGTGGGGGATGCAGTCGCCCGGAGAATTTATTCCGCTGTTTGAAAAAAACGGATTTATCACGAAGCTGGACCAGTATGTCTGGAACCGGGCCTGTGAGGCGCTAAAAGCGTGGGAGGATAAGGGCTATCCGCCGTTTTGTGTGTCCGTCAATGTCTCCCGGGCGGATATTTATAATGCGGATATTGCCGATATCCTCATAAAGATCGTGAAAAAGTATGATCTGCCGCCGTCGCGGCTCCATCTGGAGATTACAGAGAGCGCCTACACGGAAAATCCTTCGCAGATCATTAATACGGTAAAGCATTTGCGTGAACTGGGCTTTATCATCGAGATGGATGATTTTGGCAGTGGTTATTCCTCCTTAAATATGCTCAATGAAATGCCTATCGATATTTTAAAGCTGGATATGAAGTTTATTCAGAATGAAACGGCGAAAAGCGGGAATCGGAGTATCCTGAATTTTATCATGGGTCTGGCCCGCTGGATGAATTTGAGCGTGGTGGCCGAGGGCGTGGAGACAAAGGGGCAGTTGGAACGGCTGCGGGAGATCGGATGCGATTATGTGCAGGGCTATTATTTTGCAAAGCCTATGCCCTGTGAATCCTTCGAGGCATTGATCCAGGAAAAACGTGGGCATATCATTACTCAGGACCCCGGAGGTGCCGGCCAGAGTGATCCCCTGGGCAGAAAGCAGGAAAACTTTGCACAGTTTCTTCAAAGTGATGCCATCATCAATGCTATTCCCGGCGGCGTTGCCATTTATAAGGTGTCCGATATTTTTGAAACCGTTTACTATTCTGAGGGCGTTCCAAAGCTGACCGGCTATACGTTGGAAGAATATGATGAGCTTATAAAAAAGGATGCCGTGGAAATGACCTGGCCGGAGGATTCTCAGCGTGTGGCTGAGCAGGCCATGGAGGTTGTAAGGACCCATGGGGATACTACCATGGAGTTTCGCAAGCAGCACAAGGATGGCCATATCGTATGGGTCCGGGCGCAGGTGAAGTGGATCGGCGAGGCGGAGGACGGCCTTCCACTGCTGCACTGTGTATTTCACAATATTACTGATCTGAAGGAGGCCCAGCAGAAGTTACTTAAACCGGAGCTGGAATTGCTGCGCCGCCAGTATAACGAACAGCTTATGGCCCATTACTGTACGCCTGGTCCGGATGCATTGATCGTAGGCCATTGCAATATCACCCAGAATAAAATACTGGAGATCATTGATTATACCGATTCTGCGCTGCTGGAAACCTTTAGCGCCTGCAGGGAGGATTTCTTTACCGGTTTATCCACTCTGATCGTGGACGCGCAGGAGCGTCAGGGTTTTCTGGATAAATACCTGAACCGTCCATCCCTGGAGGCATATTATAAAAAACAGACAGAAATTAAGTACTGCTGCTTTGTCCGTTTCCCTAAAGATGAGCATGGGCGTTATGTCCAGTTTAAGGTAAGTCTTATAAAAACTCCGGATACCGGGGATATCACAGGGATATTGACTGTGACGGACGTGACGGAGAAAACCATAACCGATAAAATACTGTATCAGCTTTCACTTTCCAGTTGTGATCTTGTGGTGGATGTGGATCTGTTTCAGGATACATTTACGGTGCTCAGTGCCAATGCACTTTCGGGGGATCTGCCGGAGAGCAGGGGCACTCATTCCCAGCGTCTGGATGACATGTTTCATCATCTGGTCGTGCCAAGAGATAAGGATAATGTTCAAAGGATGCTCGATCCGGAATATATGCTGGAGCGGTTGAAAAAAGAGTCGACGTATACGATATCGTATTCGATCACCGGAGAAAAAGGGGATATTCTCTCAAAGAAGCTGACGATTTCCGCTGTGGATTTAAGACTTGGCCGTGTCTGTCTGGCCAGGACGGATATGACGGATATGCTCATCGCGGAGCGCCAGGCAAAGGAGGCGCTGGAGGACGCGCTGGCCACAGCCAGAGAGGCGAGCCGGGCTAAAAGTGACTTCCTTTCATCCATGAGCCATGATATACGTACTCCCATGAACGCCATTATGGGGATGACGGCCCTGGCGGTGGCCCATCTGGATGATAAGGAGAAGGTCAGGGATTATCTGGACAAGATTTCCGTATCCTCCAGTCACCTTCTGAGCCTGATCAATGATGTGCTGGATATGAGTAAGCTTGAGCGCTCACAGATCCATCTCAACCGCATGAAAATAAATCTGGGAAGACTGCTTTCCCAGCTCTCGGCGATCATGGTACCTCAGGCGGAAGCCGCTGGCCTTTTGCTGGATATACAAAGCCGGAACATACAGCATGAGAACTTTTACGGTGATTCTCTGCGCATTAAACAGGTGTTTATCAATATTCTCAGCAATGCGGTAAAATATACGCCGGAAGGCGGCCGTATCGATTTTACAGTGGAGGAGCTGGAACCGGAAGTGCACCCGGAATATATCCGTTATCGATTTACGATCTGTGATACGGGAAATGGGATGGATGCGTCATTCCTTGAACATGTATTTTCTCCCTTTGCCCGTGGCTGCAATGAGTTCAAAACGGAAGGAACAGGGCTCGGGCTCAGTATTACGAAAGGACTGGTAGACCTTATGGGCGGTCAGGTCCATGTGGACAGCCGTATCCATGAGGGAACGCGGTTTTGCGTGGAGCTGGAATGGGAGCCGGTGGAAGATGCCGGGGAGGACAGTGCAGATAAAAAGGCGCTTGAGGCTTTGAGAGTGTCGGCACTTTCCGGCCGCAGTTTTCTTGTGGCGGAGGACAATGCCATCAATGCAGAAATTATTGGCGAGCTGCTCACAATGAACGGCGCCCGGTGCGTTATTAAATCGGATGGCCGGGAGGCTCTCGACGAATTTTTGAAAGCGGCGCCGGAAACCTACGATGCCGTATTAATGGATATACAGATGCCGGAGATGAACGGTTACGATGCGGCCAGGGCCATACGGCAGAGCAGACGTCCGGATGCCGGCAGTATACCCATTGTGGCTATGACAGCCAATGCATTTGCCGAGGATGTCCGGTCCGCTGCAGAGGCGGGGATGAATGGTCATGTGGCCAAGCCCATCGATATGGGAATCCTTACGGAAACCCTGTGCCGGCTGTTTTATGAACAGGAGGATGGCCATGAGGATTGATGGAGGGTTATACCGGCTTGTGTACGAATATTATGAGGCGCGTATCCTCCATGGCTATTATAAATGCGGTGAGGCGCTGCCATCGATCCATCATATATGCAAGCTGTTCCATATGGCTCCGTCCACTGTCCGCTCGGCTCTTGTATTGCTTGAAAAGTCAGGCTATATACAGATGGATGGGAGAAAAAACGCCTGTGTGGCTTATTTTGCCACGCCGGAACAGTATATTGAAAACGCTGCACGTTATTTTGCGCCGAGAATGGATGGGATACTGGATCTGAGTTCATCCGGCCCCCTTCTGCTGGAACCTTTGTGGAAGGCTGGATTGATGCAATGGAGCGATGAGGACTGGGAGATATTAAGGCTTGGGATTACAGAGCCCGGAGAAAACGATGTCGCCATGCCGGTGGAGTTTTTTCTGCTTGTTCTTAGCGCCCTTAATAATAAACTCATACTGAATTTTTACTGGGAAGTGATCCGCTATGTACGTTTCCCTTACCTGAACAACCGGGAAGAAATGCCGCGTATGGCCAGGACGGTTGCGGGCTGGTCCAGGGAGGCGGGCATTGCTCATTTAAAGAAGCAGTTTGATATGTCCTATGAAAAGACAGTCGCCTGCCTGCTTACATTTGTGACGTCCGTCCGGGAGCGCGGTGATGCCGCCGGCTTAGAGCCTATAAGTTTTACGTGGAATATATACCGCCGTCGGCCGCAGCTCCGTTATTCTCTTGTTTCCGTGCTGATCCGGGAAATCGTCAGCGGTGTTTATCCGCCGGGCAGTTATCTGCCGTCATTGCCCAATATGGTACAGAAGTACGGCGTTGCCCTGAATACGGTACGCCGTACACTGTTGATCCTGGAGGGCCTTGGTCTGAGCCGGTCTTATCATGGAAAGGGTACACAGGTCTGTACAGAATCAGAGGCTATTGATTTTTCACAAAAGGATATACAGCAGGGCTTTGATATGTATGTTGAAAGCCTTCGGCTTTTTTCACTGACGGCGGTGCCGGTGCTGACCTATACACTGGAGCATGTGGAGAGCGGGGGCAGAGCGCTTCTTCTTGGAAATATTACAGATATGTGCAGGAATAAAAAAGGCTGTGACTGCTATGACGTACTGCTTGGATTTGTGGCAGAGCACTGTCCGCTGGCGCTGGTCCGGGAGTGCTATGGCAGGCTTAAGGATCTTTTAGTATGGGGATATCCGTTTATGCTCAGCCGTGTGGCCGGGGAAGATCTGCACGAGCGGTATCGTCCGGTTTTAGAACGGTCTGAGACGTGTCTTAAACAGGGGGATGTGCATGGATTTGCCAACCTGTGGAAAATGATGCTGGAGAAGGAAGAAGCATGGGCGGGCGCCTATATGAAGGATATGGATGCTCTGCGCCTGGCGGGAAATCGGAAAACGCCCCGGAGGTGAATGATCTCACTTCTGGGGCGTTTTGTTGCGAAGCATCGAGCCATAAAGGGATGCTTACTTCCATTTACGGCGACTGCTGCAACCTGGCGTCAGCCCAAGGGGCGTACGGCGCCGGATATTGCGGTAAAGCTGCGCGTCTGCGTTAATCAAACAGGGCGCTCATGGAGCGTACACGGTCGAGATTCGTCATGGCGTCCGCATTATTTATAAATACCACATCTTTAACATTATTCTCTGTGACCAGCTTGTAGACGCTGTTCCCATAGGGAGGATATTCATTAAAATATCTGTAATCTACAATATAGATATGCTGGTAATGATCCACAAGAAACGGTATGAAGGCATTTCCGTAGGATTCCTTGATAACGACACAGGCGGAGCCATCGGTCAGTGCGGGATTATCGATCTGGGCATAGACCTCATCACCGGCGACAAAGGTGCTGTATTTACCGTCGGACCGGTAATCGGATACGTCAAAAATAACGTTCCAGTACGTCTTATCGAGTGTGTGATCCACATAAAACATGTCATTGGTTCCTTTGGGCTTATAGGCAGTGATCGTATCCGGATTGCTTTTTAAGGAAGGGGCCTGGTTGCTGCTGGAATAAAAGCTGCCCACGAAATTTGGAAAATCGATCTTTTCGTAATCGGTCAGCGGCGTGGGCGTCAATCCTTTGGCGGCGCAGAACTGCTCATAAGCATAGTAGGCGCCCAGGGCAGTCCAGTGGTGGTCGGTGCGGAAGTAAATATACTCGCTGTTATGCTTTTTCAGAGTATCGAAAACATTGACGGTTTTTACCTTGCTGTTCATATTATTAATATTGGAATAAATGTAATCGATGGCTTTTTTCTGGTCATTGGAGCCCAGCTTTTCCTGAACACTGTCATCCAGGCTGACGCCGGAGCTGGTGGGAATGAGGAGCGTGTAGACATCAGCGATGCCGTCCAGACGCTTTTGTGCTTTATTCATCATATTAATATATGCGTTGGCGCCGTCCAGATTGAAATAATAGATTTCAAACGCCTGATCGCCGGTAACATAGACAGTGCCGGCGGCCTCGGGAACGGTGTGGATCGTGCCGTCGGGAAGTGTTTCCTCCTGGGTTTCTGGCGGCGCAGTCTCGTCGGTGCTGTTTGCCGCATCATTTTTATCGGTTTCTTCTGTTTTGGTCACCATCATGCCGCCCTCGGGGATATCGTCGCCGGTTTTACCGCTGTTTGCTACGATCTGTTCACCCTGGATGCCGTACATATTTTTCATGCCGGAATTGGCGGACAGCAGGGCTTCGCGGAAAGGAAATGTGTCCGCATACCATGTGGATATCTGGTTGAAAAAGCTGCCGTCCAGCAGGGATGCCGCTGAAATTTGGGGGAACTTTTCCAGCTCGCGTTTTTCCAGGGCGGATTCCTTCGGGCGCAGCGGCAGCAGCAGGCCGACACACGCGATCACGAGCAGCACAAGAAAAAAGACCTGGATTTTGATGGACAGATACGTTTTTTGTATCTTTATCTTTTTGCTTTTATCTGTCATCTTCTTCATTCTATCAATCACCGTCTCTCTGAATATTTGTCTCTATTTTATAATACTTTGAACTTTATTACAATATGAGGACGGTAAAGATTTCATGTCAATTCATATTCACTTAGATGTGTTCGGCTCTCTGGAAAGGTATATGGAATTTGTAAAAATTTGGGCGAAGTGATTGACATTTTATGGGAAAAGTGTTATATTAGATAAAAATAGTAATCATTCTTAATTTATAGGAGGTATTTTATTATGGCTGAATTAAAAGGTTCACAAACAGAAGCTAATCTCTGGACAGCATTTGCCGGGGAGTCTCAGGCGAGAAACAAATATACTTATTTTGCAAGCAAGGCTAAAAAGGAAGGATATGAGCAGATATCCGCATTATTCCTTGAGACGGCGAATAACGAAAAAGAGCATGCAAAAATCTGGTTCAAGCTTCTGGATGGCATCCATGACACTGCTCAGAATCTGAAAGATGCCGCAGCCGGCGAAAACTACGAGTGGACGGATATGTATGCGGGCTTTGCTAAAACTGCAAAAGAGGAAGGCTTTGACCATATCGCTTACCTTTTTGAATCCGTAGGTAAGATTGAAAAGGAGCATGAGGAGAGATATAAAAAGCTTCTTGAAAATGTGGAAGGCGGTCTTGTATTCTCCAGAGATGGTGATATGATCTGGCAGTGCGCAAACTGCGGCCATATCCATGTAGGCCCCAAAGCTCCGGATGTATGTCCGGTGTGCAACCATCCACAGGCTTATTTCCAGATCCAGGCTAAAAATTATTGATCATAAAGTATAACCGGGCGCCGCATACGCGGCGTCCGATTTTTTGCGCGCAGCAGTCGGGTGCACGAAGCAACGGGCCATAAAAGGGGAGCTTGCTCACCTTTGCGGCGACTGCCGCGACCCGACGCGCGAGTTATTGTTGTAATAATGGGCATGATAATTTATAATAGGAACTATGCGAAGTGCAGCAGAGTAAGCTGATTTTTGGGGAAAGGATGCAACCATGGTATTTTCCGGTCTAATGTTTTTATTCAGATTTTTGCCGGCCGTATTGCTGGCCTACTATATAAGTCCGAAACGGTACCGGAATGCGGTGCTGTTTTTCTTCAGCCTAATTTTCTATGCGTGGGGTGAGCCGGTTTACGTATGTCTGATGCTTTTTTCCACGGTTGTGGATTACATTCATGGACGGCTTGTGGAAAAATATGTGGAGCAGGGGCAGCGCACCAAAGCCAGGCTGACGGTGGCATCGTCGGTCGTTATCAATCTGGCGCTGCTGGGATTTTTTAAATATGCGGATTTTCTGATCCAGGTGATCCATCAGGTGACCGGGCTTTCGCTGGCTCCTTTAAACCTGCCGCTGCCGGTAGGTATATCCTTTTATACATTTCAGACGATGTCCTATACAATTGATGTCTATCGCCGGGAAGCCAAAGCTCAGCACAATATTCTGTCCTTCGGCTGCTATGTGGCCATGTTTCCCCAGCTTATCGCCGGACCCATCGTCCGCTTTAAAACCATTGCCGGGCAGCTTTTGCAGCGGCGGGAGAGTGTGGATCAGTTTGCAGCCGGCGTTGAACGATTTACGATCGGTCTTGGTAAAAAGGTGCTGCTGGCCAATAACGCCGGCCTGCTTTGGGATGCGTCAGCCGCCGGGAGCGGGGCGACGGTTTTATCGGCCTGGCTTGGCATACTGGCCTTTGGATTTCAGATTTATTTTGACTTTTCCGGCTATTCCGATATGGCCATCGGTCTTGGAAAAATGTTTGGTTTTGAATTTTTGGAAAACTTTAATTATCCATATATATCCAGATCCATTACGGAATTTTGGCGGCGCTGGCACATTTCCCTCGGCCAGTGGTTCCGGGAATATGTGTATATTCCCCTGGGCGGCAACCGGCGCCATCCGCTGCGAAATATAATGATCGTCTGGCTTTTGACCGGACTGTGGCACGGTGCCAGTCTCAATTTTATTTTATGGGGGATTTATTACGGCGCATTCCTCCTTCTGGAAAAGTATGTATTAAAGCGGTGGATGGAGCGCTGGCCGTCCTGGGTCTTACATGCATATACGCTCTTGGTCGTTTATTTTGGATGGCTTTTGTTTGCCTACGAGGATATGGCCGGTATGGGCGCACATTTCCTGGCATTGTTCGGCGTGGGCACCGGTGCGGTTTTGGGGAGCGGCATATATCTGCTGTATACGAATCTTATACTGATTCTTATTATGATCGCTGGCAGCACGCCATGGACGGGAAAACTGTATGCCTGTCTGGCTGGACGGCTTGCTAGATACAGACACGGCGGCGCGGCGCTTGGCGCCATAAAGCTGATTGTGGGAGCCGCCATATGGGTCCTTTCTCTGGCGTATCTGGTGGACGCCACCTATAACCCGTTTTTATATTTCCGATTTTAAGACAAGCGGTTAGGAGTGAAATTATTGAAAAAAATAAAGCAATCCTATTGTATCTGTTTTGTGTTCTGTATTTTATTGGCCGGACTGACCATCCTGAGTATTGTAAAGCCATCCCGGGGCTTTTCTGAAAATGAAAACCGTTATTTGCAGACGATGCCTGAATGGACGGCCGAACGCTTTTTTTCCGGAGCCTTTGGCCAGGAATACGAAACTTATCTGGCCGACCAGTTCATTGCCAGAGATGCGTGGATCGGGCTGAAAGCAGCAACTGAGCTGGCCCGGGGAATGCGGGATATGAACGGTGTTTATTTTGGCCGTGACGGCTACCTCATGGAAAAAACATCAGCCGAAGTCTTTGAGAGCGCGCAGGCTCAAAAAAATATGGAATTTTTGAAAGCTTTTATTGAAAAATATTCCGGCGCTGCCACAGAAGCTGGCGATGATGTTTCGGATATTGTCAATGCGGTTCCGCATATCGTCAATGATGTTCCGGACATAGTTTGCCGCGTCCTGTTCGTGCCGACAGCTTCCGCCATACTTAAGGATAAGCTGCCCGGATTTGCCCCGTCGTATGATCAGGAGCTTTGGCTTGAAAAAGCGGCTGAGGATCTGGGCGCGGATGTACTTATACCGATCTGCCCGGAATTTAGCGAAATAAATGCGTTTTACGGAGATGAACGAAGTCTCTATTATCATACAGACCATCACTGGACCAGCTTCGGCGCTTTTAGTGCATATGAGATATGGGCCAACGCCGCGGGGTTAAACGCTGTACCCGAGAGCCGTTTTAAGATCACCACGGTGACAGATTCTTTTTATGGAACGCTTAATTCAAAAGTAAATATCAGGACCGCCGCTGACACCATAGAGGCCTATGAGGGTCCTGTTTATAAAATAACCTACAACGAAGGCCAGCGCACCACGGATAGCCTTTTTGATGACAATGCACTGAACGGAAAAGATAAATATGCGTTTTTCCTTGGCGGGAACTTCGGTCTGATCGACATGGAAGCTTCCTGGCCCGGGCAGGAGGACATTACACGCCAAAACCGCCGTCTTCTCATCATCAAGGATTCTTATGCCAACAGCTTTGCCGGCTTTATCGCCCCTCATTTTGAGCAGACGATCCTTGCGGACCTGCGTTACACTAACGCCAAAATATCCGACATTATCGAAAAATATAGAATTACCGATATTTTAATCCTGTACAGTACAAAAAATTTTGTGGAGGATAAAAATATCTATAAGCTGCTTTACTGATCTATAAGCTGCGTTGCTAACTTGCAGCAGTTCACCGGAACCAGGGGCATTGGTAAACAAGTTGTGCCTGCCCTGTCTGAACGCCGCTTTTCGCCAAATTTCTGAAATAGCAATTGAATTTGCGTCAGAATATGATAAAATAAAACAATAGAAAATAAGTATTCAGGAGGAATTGCAGATATGAAATTAGGTTTCGTAAGTGCCATTTTAGGAGATTTACCCTTTGAAGAAATGATCGACTTCGCAGCGGACCACGGCTTTGAGTGCGTGGAGGTTGCATGCTGGCCCCAGGGAAAGGCTCTGCGCAGATATGCCGGCGTTACCCATATTAATGTGGACGAGCTGGATGATGAAAAAATAGCTTATATCCAGAAATATACAGCGGACAGAGGCATTCAGATCTCGTCCTTAGCTTACTATCCAAACACGATGGACCCGGATCTGGAGAAGAGAAATACATATGTGGAGCATCTGAAAAAACTCATCGTTGCCTCAAACAAACTGGGTGTTGGCATGGTAACCACGTTTGTCGGCCGTGTACCTGATAAAACCGTGGAAGAAAACCTGGAGATCGTAAAGGAAGTATGGCCGCCCATCGTCAAGGTTGCCGAGGAGAATAACGTAAAGATCGCTATTGAAAACTGTCCGATGCTTTTTACAAACGATGAATGGCCGGGCGGACAGAATGTGATGACTACGCCTGCCAACTGGAGAAAGGTTTTTGAAATCATCGACAGCCCCAACTTTGGTATTAACTATGATCCATCTCATTTTGTATGGCAGCAGATCGATTATATTAAACCGATCTATGAATTTAAGGATAAGATTTTCCACGTTCATTATAAGGATATCAAGATTTATCAGGACAAGCTGGCTGACGTGGGCATCATGGCCACACCGCTGCAGTATATGTCTCCCAAGCTTCCGGGCCTTGGCGATGTAGACTGGGGTAAATATGTATCTGCTCTGACCGATATCGGTTATGATGGCTGTACCTGCATCGAGGTGGAGGATAAAGCCTTTGAAAAGAATATGGACGACGTGAAGAAATCCATTATTTTATCAGAAAAATACATGAGACAGTTTGTTATCTGATGCGAAACCGTTCAGATAGGCTGAACTGTTATCTGATTCAACAGTTGACTCTTTTGGGCTCCCGGGATATAATATTCCGAGAGCCTTTTAAGTGAGCGAAAGCAAAAAGCCACAAAGGGGAGCACGCTTAAAACTGCGGCTGCTGCCGTGACCCGGCAAAGCGGAGCCGGGTACATGAGACAAACCGGGGAGAGGAGAACCTATGAAAAAATTATTGAAACTGCTGTTGAGCCGGCTTGTTATTGTCGGAATACTTATTTTACTTCAGGTGGCATGGCTTCTTGTGGCATTTTTTCACCTCAGTAATTATTCAGTGCTGATCCGTATCTTTTTCACCGCCCTGAGCATTCTTGTGGCTTTGTGGATCATTAATAAACGGGATAATCCGGCCTATAAGCTGGCCTGGATCGTGCCCATTATGCTTGTACCGCTTCTTGGCGGGCTGATGTATCTGGCTATGGGCAATAAAAACCCGACCCGTGGGATGCGCTGGCGTCTGGAGCGGGCCGGATGCCGTATACTGCATCTGGTCAAACAGGATGAGGCGGTACGCGATGAAATCCAGGCCATGAATCCCCATGTGGCCGGTCAGGCGACCTATCTGGAAAAGTGCGGCTTTCCTATTTACAAAAATTCCACGGCCCAGTATTTTCCCACAGGGGAAGACTGTTATAAAGTGATGATCAGTGAGCTGAAAAAAGCGAAGCACTATATTTTTATGGAATACTTTATCGTGGCTGATGGCGTGATGTGGCAGGGGATTTTAGACATTCTGAAGCAGAAGGTGAAAGAGGGCGTGGAGGTCCGTTTCATTTATGACGATATGGGCTGTGTGTCGCTTTTACCGCTCCATTATTATAAACAGATGGAAGCCATAGGGATCAAGTGTATGGCTTTTAACCGCTTCATTCCCGTATTTTCTCTGGCCATGAACAACCGCGATCACCGGAAAATACTTGTTATTGACGGACATACGGCATTTTCCGGCGGTATTAATCTGGCGGATGAGTATATTAATGAAATCGTCCGTTTTGGTTATTGGAAGGATACGGCCATCATGGTCCGCGGTGAGGCCGTTTGGAACTTTACCGTCATGTTTTTACAGACCTGGAATGCATTTTATAAAGAGACGGATGCGGATTTCCTGCCATACAAAACCGATGTCCATATTAAAGAAGAATACGTGGACGGATTTATACAGCCTTACGGGGATTCCCCGCTGGATGACGAGGTGGTGGGAGAGAGCGTCTATTTAAATATTATCAACCAGGCGGACCGGTATGTCTATATTTTCACACCGTACCTCATTATCGACAATGAGATGATGACCGCCTTATGTATGGCGGCCAAGCGCGGGGTGGATGTGCGCATTGTGACGCCGGGGATACCTGACAAAAAGATGATCTTTATGTTGACGCAGTCTTATTATGAGCAGCTTTTGGAAAATGGCGTGCGTATATTTGAGTACACGCCGGGCTTTATCCATGCCAAGTGTTTTGTGGCGGATGATATTATAGCCACTGTGGGCACGATCAATCTGGATTACCGGAGCCTTTATCTGCATTTTGAGTGCGGCGTTTATATGTATCGCTCAAAGGCCGTGATGGATGTGAAGCGGGATGCCATCGAAACGATCGGGCATAGCCGTGAGATCATGCTCAAGGATACGCGTACAGGATTTTTTAAAGGGCTGTTCCAGGCGGTGCTCAGAGTGTTTGCGCCGTTACTGTGATCTGCTGATAATTAAGTAAATACCGAACTGACGGATGTCCTTTTTGCGGCTGCTGGTCAGTTCGGTATTTTTTGCGCGAAGCAATGACGGGTGTGTGTTCTTTTGGCCGCCGGCCAGTGTTTTAAAGGTCGTCGATCAGTGCGGTGCTTTTTGCGTATGCGGTGCTCCTGGCCTCAAAAAAGTCGGTTTTTACCAGATTGGCATCGGCGTACTGGCTGACCCAGCTCATAGACGCCGGCTCGGCAATGTGTTCCGGAAAAAGCGGTTCATAGCCAAGGCTCATCCATCTTTGATTTCCCAGATAGCGGATATAGCTGCGGATCATATCCTTTGTCAGGCCGGGAATATCATCGCCGATGACATACTGGCCCCACAGTATTTCCTGATGGACACCTTCCAGGATCATTTCCCGCAGGATATTTACACGGTCCGGAGAAAAAAGGTCCGGCTCCTCCTTTTGAAGCTCCCGGATGATATTGCGAAATAACCACAGGTGCGTATTTTCATCCCGGTTAATGTAGCGGATCTCCTGGGCAGAACCGGGCATTTTGCCATTACGGCTCAGATTATAAAAAAACATGAAGCCGCTGTAAAAGTAAATGCCCTCCAGTATAAAGTTGGCGGTCAGCACCTTGAGCAGCGTGAAGGAATCCTTTTGCTCCTGAAATTCGTTGTAAAGGTTTCCTATAAATGTATTTCTTTGGAGCAGATGCGTGTCGGTTTTCCATTGATACAAAATTTCATTGCGTTTATCCGGAGAGCAGATGGAATCCAGCATATAGCTGTAACTCTGGCTGTGCACGCACTCCTGAAAGGTCTGTATGGACAGGCAGAGATTGACCTCATTGGCTGTGATATATTCACCGATCGCAGGGAGGTTGGCCGTTTGTATGGAATCCAGAAATACAAGGAAGCTTAAAATCTTGTCATAAGCCGTCCTTTCCTGCAAACTTAAACCGGGGTAATCCTTGATGTCCTGGCTCAAATTGATTTCCTCTGGTATCCAGAAATTGTTCATGGCCTGGCGGTACCAGTCGGAAGCCCAGGTGTAACGCATATTATTAAAATCATTGAGATTTGTTGTATTTCCGCCGATCATACGGCGGGTAAATACCTCTGTGTCGCCATCGGGATTGAACAGAGGTTTTTTTCTTAATTGTGCCATCGTAAAAACTCCTTTATCTGTCATCGATTTTATACAAAGCTTTTAAGAGGAGCAGCTTTCACATTCTGCCACCTCCAGTGACCGGCTGCGGACGTAGTAGATCGTTTTCACGCCCTGTTCCCAGGCGAGGAGATAGAGGTCCAGTACCTGCCGCAATGTGTATGCATTGGTGATATACAGGTTCATGCTCTGTGCCTGGTCGATATGCCGCTGCCGAAGACCGCATGCCCTGATGCTCCATGTCTGGTCGATCTGGTGAGCATTTTTATAATACCAGAAGGTGTCTGCGGACAGCTCGGGTGCGACGCGGGGCAGAATACTGCCTTTCTTTTCCTCCAGAAAATAGCGGTTCATCACCGGGTCCAGGCCGGCGGTGGTGCCGGAAAGAATGCTTGTACTGCTGGTGGGTGCAACGGCAAGGAGATAGGCGTTTCTCATGCCGCTTTTAGCCACCGTATCCGCAAGTCTTTGCCATTTTTCGGATAGATAGCCTCTCTTTTTAAAATACGCCCCGGTCTGCCAGTCGCTGCCCTTAAACAGCCGGTAGCTCCCTTTTTCAGCAGCCAGGGCGGCGCTGGCTGAGATTGCAGCATAGTTGATCTGCTCAAATAGCTGGTCAGCGAAGTCCAGGTGCGCGTCGCTTTCCCAGCGGATATGCTGCCTGGCCAGCATATGATGGTAGCCGCTGACACCAAGGCCGATGCCACGGTAGCGGTGGTTGGTGATCTGGGCATAGGGCAGCGGATAAAAGTTCAGATCGATCACATTGTCCAGCGCACGCACGGCTGTGGTCACAACATCAAAAAGGTATGCCTGGTCGTTTACTGGAAGATGGCCCAGAGACAGGCTTGCCAGATTGCAGACGACAAAATCTCCGGGGCGGGTCGTAGTTACGACGACTGTGTCACCCTCTGAGGTGGCGATACGGCCGGTTTTTGTATTGCTGCCGTGTACGGTATCCATGCTGTCCGTGCCGCTGTCTATGGCGGTGGACAGGGTTTCTATGCCGGACATATTCTGGGCGATTTCGGTGCACAGATTGGAGCAGTAGATCATCCCGGTGTGGGGATTTGGGTTGGCGCGGTTGACGCTGTCCCTGTTAAATACAAACGGAGTGCCGGTCTCCACTGCGGATTTTAAAATCATACGGACCAGATCCTTGAGCAGAATATGACGTTTGGAAAGCTGAGGGTCATTGACGCAGTCCTTATAACGGATTTCCCAATCATCGCCATAAAAATCTTCCAGCGCGTAGCCTTTTTTGGTCAGAATTTCGTGAGGACAGAGCAGCGTCCAGTCCTGGTCCAGGTTTTCACGGGCCATTTTCCAAAAAAGATCCGGATAGCAGATGGCGGGGAAAATATCGTGGGCCTTGAGCCTTTCATCGCCATTATTCGTGCGAAGCTGGAGAAATTCCGGAAGATCTTTATGCCAGGCATCCAGGTAGACCGCAGCGGCCCCCTGGCGCATCCCCAACTGGTCCACGGCCACAGCCGTATCATTTACCAGCTTGATCCACCGGATCACGCCGCCGGCGGCGCCTTCAAAGCCACGGATGGCAGAGCCGCTGGCCCGGACCTTTCCAAAATACAGCCCCATGCCGCCGCCGAACTTGCTTACCTGTGAAAAGTTGGCAATGCTTCGGTAAATGCCCTCCAGACTGTCGGGAACGGTATCAATAAAGCAACTGGAAAGCTGATGGTGGGGCTTTCGCGCATTGGACAGGGTCGGCGTGGCCATCGTTACCTCCAGCCGGCTGAGCATGTCATAAAACTTTTTGACCCAGTGCATCCGGTTTGTTGCCTCCTCCATCGCTAGGTGCAGAGCAATGCCCATGAACATTTCCTGGGGCGTCTCCAAAGGTTCATGCTGCCATGTCTGGATAACATAGCGTTTGAGCAGCAGGTCCAGTCCGGAATAGGTAAAAAGCTCATCCCGGCCGGCATCGATCCATTCTTCGGCTGTTTTGATCTCATTTTCTGTATAATTCTCCAAAATATAGCGTCCATAAAGCCCCTGGTCGGTCAGATACCGCAGCTTTTCATAAAAGCTGTGGATGCCCAGAGCTTTCATAGTTATCCCAAGTTTTTTGCGGAAACGATAATTTTCCAGCCGCGCGGCAATAAATTCCCACTTGGGCGCTTCCTGCGTCGTCAGCTCCACACTGGCGCGGATCAGCGCTTTAAGCCGGTCTGTCTCCGACGTTTCGGGGGTGACAAAGCTTATAAATTTATCTCTCAAAATTGACAGTGAATAGGCCGCATCGGTAAAATCTGTCTGAATTTTAGCCAGACAGCTCACAAGTTCCGGATCACCTGCGGTCTGCGCGATTTCATTGCATAAAATACTTATGTTCATATATGCACTCCGTTCTTATCATCATTCATATGTATAGCCGGAAAACGGCTGCGTACCTGCCTGCGCTGCTTGTCGGGGATTTCCGGAGGAAATCGTTGACCTGCCCGCGCATTGGCGCAATTCCTCGTTGCGCGATTTTCTTTGGTACAGCACCTATTATAAACTATATTTGGTATGTGTGTAAATATCAAATGCTAAATATAGTACTTTTGCATAAAACTTCCAGCGGTCATTTGCTAAAAGTATTCACATATTACGGAGAAATATAACAAACTGCAGTTTACTTGGAAGATTACTTTTTAATATGATGGTATTTGATAAATGAAGAGATAACTTTGGTTTTTATTGAATTTCATCTCCGGATGTTTTATAATAAATAATGCGCTGAAAGAGGCATCACGCAAAGACGTGAGCAGGTAACCCATTCCCTTGCGGATATTGGTGATAAATTAAAAATTTTTTTCGGCCGCATGAACCCGTAGTGAATAACTTTATGAAGGAGATATGAAACATGTTTGAAAATCTGACCATAAAAAATCTTTATGATTTAAATGAAACAATCGCCAAGGATTTATTTGACGGATTAACCTATCCATGGGAGGCGCTTCCTAAAATCAGTGAATTTATTGTAAAGCTGGGCAATACACTGCCTGCGGACGAATATGATAAGGTGGGCGATAACGTGTGGATCGCTAAAGACGCCAAAGTATTTTCGTCCGCTTATATTAACGGACCGGCTATTATCGGTAAGGGCGCTGAGGTCCGCCACTGCGCGTTTATCCGGGGCAATGCCATCGTGGGCGAGGGCGCTGTGGTAGGAAATTCCACTGAGCTGAAAAATGTGGTGCTTTTTAATAAGGTACAGGTGCCGCACTATAATTATGTGGGCGATTCCATCCTCGGATTTAAGTCTCACATGGGCGCAGGTTCCATCACGTCCAATGTAAAGTCCGATAAGACGCTGGTAGATATCACTGTGGGTGAGGAGCGGATACATACCGGCCTTAAAAAGTTCGGCGCCATGCTGGGGGATAACGTGGAGGTCGGCTGTAACTCCGTACTTAACCCGGGAACAGTCATTGGCCGCTGCTCGAATGTATATCCCACATCCATGGTCCGCGGTTTTATTCCGGAGAAAAGTATCTACAAAAAGCAGGGTGAGGTCGTACTTAAACGTCCTGTTGAATAAAAAATCAGGAGAGTAGCTATGAAAAAAATATCCTCAGCACATTTGCTGCTGCTGATCCTTGTTGTTTTACAACTGGCTGTTGGGCTGATCGTCGGCCTTTTGGGTATCCCCCTGCCAGTCGTTGTTACCCTGCTGATCAGCCAGGTGACTTTGATCCTGCCTTTTGGGGTATACTGCATCATTACCCGGTCAAACCCGCTGAAGCTGATCCGCTTTAAAAAGATTGGTGGCGGCACAGTGGCTATGGCGCTGCTTGTCATATTATTTTCCTACCCGGTGATTATGGTCCTGAACATGATTTCAATGATGTTTGTGGACAATGCCATGATGGATATTATGCCCTCGGCTGTATCCATGGGGCTGCCTCTGGCCGTTTTGTTTATGGCGGTCATTCCGGCGATCGTGGAGGAAACGGTATTTCGGGGAACGCTATACAATACTTACAGCAGACGAAAACCTCTGGCGGGCATTTTCCTAAGTGCTCTTGTTTTTGGACTGATGCACATGAATTTTAACCAGATGCCCTATGCTTTTTATATGGGCATCGTCATGGCGTTCATGCTGGAGGCCAGCGATTCCATTGTCACCACAATGATCATGCATTTTACGCTCAATGGCTTCAGCACGGTGATCAGTTATTTGTCCATGAATGTGCTGAAAAATCTTGCGGGTACCGGGATCACATCGGAGCTGTCCGGCACATATTCCGATGTATATATGGAAATGCTCGGCCCCCTGCTGGCCGTGGCCATCGTGGCCCTAGTGATCGTGGCAGTGCTCATCTATGTGACCTTTGTTATCAATCACCGGAATCCCAGACGGATATTTTCAGATCCCCATGAGGATACGGCATACGTTGCAGGAATGGGCGGGAAAATGAAAAAAAACCGGATGATCGATATTTTCCTCGTGATTTTTATAATCTACGCTTTAGTTCAGTGCATATTGAGCGCTATCGGATAAAAGCATTGTATAAAATGTCGATAACCGTATCTTTTTTACCGGTAAGTCCTATAAAGGTTGCCAATTTCGATAAAAAACGCAAAAAAAGCTGGACGAAATCGGCGAAAAGTGAGAAAATAAGAACAGGTATGATTATAATTTAACAATCATATGAGTAAGAATTGCGCTGCGCGCAAGCCTTTAAATTACATATTTTGAAAGGAGTCTCAAAATGATTTATTCACATGAAGTAGAAATGATGTGTCCTGTGGCTCAGGGTGTAAACCATGGTGCTGCACCAATCCCAGAAGAAGCTAAATGGGTAAAAGCAAAAGAGATCAAAGATATTTCCGGTTTCACACACGGTATTGGCTGGTGTGCTCCTCAGCAGGGTACCTGCAAGCTGTCTTTGAACATTAAGGAAGGTATCATTCAGGAAGCGCTGGTGGAGACCATCGGATGTTCCGGTATGACCCATTCCGCTGCCATGGCTGCTGAAATCCTGCCGGGCAGAACCCTTCTTGAAGCTTTGAACACAGACCTTGTATGTGATGCTATCAACACAGCAATGAGAGAGTTATTCCTTCAGATCGTATATGGCCGTTCTCAGTCTGCTTTCTCTGAAGACGGACTTGCCATCGGTGCCGGTCTTGAAGACCTTGGTAAAGGCCTTCGTTCTCAGGTTGGTACGATGTACGGAACATTAAAGAAAGGTCCTCGTTACCTCGAAATGGCTGAAGGCTATGTGACAGGTATTGCATTAAATGAAGAAGACGAGATCATCGGATACCAGTTCATCAGCTTTGGCAAAATGATGGATTTCATTAAAAACGGCGATGACGCCAACACAGCACTTGAAAAAGCTAAAGGTCAGTATGGCCGTGTAGCAGATGCTGTTAAGATCATTGACCCAAGAAAAGAATAATCGTTTGGAGGTTAGAGAAAATGGCTTTATTTGAATCATATGAGAGAAGAATTGATAAAATTAATGCAGTTTTAAACAGCTATGGCATCGCTTCCATCGAGGAAGCTGAAAAGATCACAAAGGATGCCGGTCTTGATGTATACAATCAGATCAAAGGTATTCAGCCGATCTGCTTTGAGAATGCCTGCTGGGCATATATCGTAGGTGCTGCTATTGCCATCAAAAAAGGCTGCAAGAGAGCAGCAGATGCTGCCGCTGCTATTGGCGAAGGCCTTCAGGCTTTCTGTATCCCGGGCTCCGTTGCTGACCAGCGTAAAGTAGGTCTTGGTCATGGTAACCTTGGCAAGATGCTCCTTGAAGAAGAAACCGACTGCTTCTGCTTCCTGGCCGGCCATGAGTCTTTCGCGGCTGCTGAAGGTGCTATCGGTATCGCAGAGAAAGCAAACAAAGTACGTCAGAAACCGCTTCGCGTTATCCTTAACGGCCTTGGCAAGGATGCTGCTCAGATCATTGCCAGAATCAATGGCTTTACATATGTAGAGACCGAATATGATTACCATACAAGTGAGTTGAAGGAAGTTTTCTGTAAGTCTTACAGCGATGGCCCCCGTGCAAAGGTTAACTGCTACGGCGCCAATGACGTTCGTGAAGGCGTGGCTATCATGTGGAGAGAGGGCGTAGACGTTTCCATCACCGGTAACTCTACCAACCCGACCAGATTCCAGCATCCGGTAGCAGGTACATATAAGAAGGAATGTAACGAAGCCGGCAAGAAGTATTTCTCCGTTGCTTCCGGCGGCGGCACAGGCCGTACACTTCATCCGGATAATATGGCCGCTGGCCCTGCTTCCTATGGTATGACCGATACTTTGGGCCGTATGCACTCCGACGCTCAGTTCGCAGGTTCTTCTTCCGTTCCTGCTCATGTTGAGATGATGGGATTGATCGGTGCAGGTAATAACCCTATGGTTGGTATGACTGTGGCTGTGGCTGTTTCGATTGAGGAAGCAGCAAAGGAAGGTAAATTCTAAGAAAATGCTGATAGAATAAGTTGCTTTCAAAGTTGAGAAAGTGGTTCGTGTTGAAACAAAAAGTTTGCTTAACTATTGACATTTTCACTTCCTTGGCGTAATATAATGTTAGCAAAGAAAAGCGGTTGTGTCCACTGGACGCAAAGCGAAACCCCAGGGAGTTGCACCTCCCTGGGGTTTCTTTTTTCCTTTTGAAGAGGAATAACTTAGGTAGGCTGTTGATTATTTATCTCCGTCCAACCATTTACAAATATAGTAGCAAACTATACCTGCCACAACAGAGATAAGAAAAGCGGTTATGTATTGCACTGGTCGCACCTCCTTCCTGCTGGAAAGAGTCAACAGCATAATAATTATATCTTTAAAGTTGTAAATTGTCCATAGATACTACAAAATTCAATGTAGTTGCTGAGTGCAGTGAACTTCCCTGTGATGATTTGCAGGATTTTATATCCAATGGACACAATCCTGAGCGCCTGTCTAATTTGAAAAAATGGAAATCATCAGAAAATCCTTGACGGCCATCCCTCAAAGATGCTATAATGACAAAAATTCAGTAAAGAAAGGACAAAAGCCATGAAAACAGTATCCATGATCAATTTTAATAATAATTTTACGTCTGGTAATCCGTTTGATTGCGAGGCTTTTGTTCGTATTATCCAAAAACCAAAACCAATGTATCCTTGTACATAATAGTTTTTGTGATAATCAGCGGATAAAAGCAAAATGCTTTTATCCGCTTTTTTATTTTATGAAGTGAAATGGAGACAGATGCGCAAAGCAACGAGCCACCAAGGGCAGCAGGTTCGCGGCCACTGCCACAATCCGGCGAAGTGAAACGGAGCCAAATGCGCAATGGCAAAGCAACAGCTCCGCACTGATGAATTTTAAAGGAGGATTTGAGATGACGCAAACAGAAATTATCAAAAGCTACTACGACGAAATCGTAGAGACAGAATGGGAACGCATAGCCGACCGGCCGGAATTTCTTTTGACCTGCCGCTTTATCCAACGCTATATCAAGCCAGGGGATAAGGTACTGGATATCGGTGGTGGTCCGGGAAGATACTCCCTGTGGCTGGCCGAAAAGGGCTGTGATGTAACTCTGGTTGACCTGTCGACGGAAAACATCCGTTTTGCCAGGGAAAAAGCAAAGGAACGCAAGCTTTCCCTGCGGGCGCTGGAGGGCGATGCCCGCACCGTAGACAGTCTTTTTACAGAACAGTTTGACCATGTTTTATTAATGGGCCCATTGTACCATCTGCTGGAGGAAAGTGACCGCATCAAGGCAGTAAACGCCAGCCTGAAGCTTTTAAAGCCCGGCGGTGTTATATTTGTATCGTTCATTAATTTGTTTGCCGGAATGATCTATGCAATGAAATTTGAGCCGGAAATAATCAGCGATGTCAATGAAATTGATTTCTACAAATCGGTTTTGGAAAATAAAAGCTTTGCGGGGGAAGCGTTCACACAGGCATTCTTTATCCGGCAGGATGATGTGCTGCCGTTTATGGATCGGTTCCCGCTGGAGAAGCTGCACTTTTTTGGCCAGGAAGGCTTCACTTCTCCATGCGAGGACAATATCATGTCGCAGCCAAAGGAAATCGTTAACGCCTGGCTGGATATGTGTGAAAAACTGGCGGAGCGCGAGGACCTGCTCAGTTGGGCGGAGCATTTAATGTATGTTGGACGAAAGAAGGACAGACCGCTGTGATCTTTCTGCTCTGACAGACTTAACGAAGATGATCCCCAGCGCGCCAAGCCCCGTGATCAGATACACTAATATCAGCAGAAATGCTGTCATATAGGTATCGCTGGCGGAGCGTATAATACCGACAAGGTAAGTTCCTGCAATGGATGAGAAAAGCAGGCTGAAGCTCATAACGCTGAAATTAGTGGAGAAATATTTGCTGCCGAAGGTCCTGCGTGTAAATGAGGCATTGAGCGCAGGACCAGCGCCAAAGCACATGCCGCAGAGGATAAAGCCTGCGAACAGGAGCGCCATGCTGTTTGTTTCCAGGCAGAAGATGAGCATGATGCAGCCTGCAAGTCCTGCGATGTTCATAAAAATGGCAGTTTTAATATCACCGATGGCATCGGATAAGATGCCGCAGATTAACCGTCCGATACCGCTGGCGGCGGAAACGCTGCCCACAGCAATTGCGAGCCAGGCGGCGGGGGTAAAAACGTCACTGGCAATGGCGGCCGCGTGACCGATCAGCGCCAGACCGACGGCTCCGACCATACATTCCCATATGAAAAACAGCCAGAATTTTCTGCTTTTCAGCATATCAAGCGTGGAGACATCATTGGCCGAATCACCGTCCGCTGGGCTCTGGACGAAACGTGGTGTGGTATCAGGCGTCTGCATAAATACAGACAAAATAAGAAAGAGCGCCAGAAATACAACCGCCAAAACCTTAAATGCCGTTCGCCATCCCATGGCATTGATGACCGCAGATATGGGATTTCCCAAAATAAGACTGGCAAAACCATAAACCATCAGCATTGCACCATTGATAAAGCCTACGCGTTTTGGGTGCCACAGAGGCAGAATGGTAAGCAGACAGTTATAACACATGCCCACAGCAAAGCCGCAGAACACACCATAAAAAATATATAAATGCCATAATCCGGCGGTGAAGGATGTGAGATAGAACCCCACAGCCACAACAATCCCACCCAGGGCCATGATGAGCTGGGTTTTTATTTTATTTTTTAATTTAGATGCGGCCAGACCGCCAACACAAAAACAGGACATACATATCGTGAAGGTGAGAGACGTCTGCGCGCGGCTCCAGCCAAAATCATTTTCCAAAGGTGCAGCGAATATGGACCATGCATAAATTAAACCAAGAAAAAGAAACAGCACGGCGCCGCTGACGGTAACACAAATTTTTTTCATAATAATCAACCTCCTGTAAATCTTTACTATAGTAAATATCCAGTGCAGCCGCAATGGATGTTCACATATGTTCTAAGCTGGTTATTATTCTAGCATTTGAAAAAGGCAAATAACATAGGGGCTTTGTTTAAAAAATATGGGCAAAACGAATCATAGCAATGTACACAATGCACAGTGGCCATTTAACGGAGTTCTCTGTACCTTTTATAATCTAATATTTTGTAACCTAATATATACCGAAAGCAGGTTTCGCCGTTGCTCAGATCGGAATGGATCAGCTCCTGGATCTTATTAAGCCGATAGTAAAATGTATTGCGGTGGATATTCAATTGCTTTACGGTGGCCACGGCATTGCCCAGATTGAGCATATATGTATGGAGTGTTTTGGATAGCTGTGCGTCATGCTTTTGATCATAAGCCTTTAAAGTGAGTATATCCTGGCTGATATAATCGTCCAGCCCGATATTATTTTCTGTACAATGATGGAGCAGATGGTAGGTGAGGAAGTCCTCAAAATCATAAACATTTCTGTCCATACATAAATAATCCGCCAGGCTCAGAAGGCCCAGAACCTGCCCATAGTAAAGCGGCGTCTGGCTGATATCTGTAAAAACCCGGCTGATACCTGCATTCACATGACGATAGCGGCAAAAATCCTCAATGGAAGCTCTGGACTTATCCATAGCCTCTCTTGTATTTTCTGAAAGGAGCAGTACAATAGCCTGGCGCTTATAAATACACAATGGGCTTTTACAGTTTTCTCTCAGCCCCTTTTGGAGCGTCATATACATTTTATCGGACATCCCTTTTTCTTTAAAGGTAACCGCTAAAACAGCCTTGTAATCTTTGATATGAATTTTTAACGAGTGAAGCCGGGCTTCAATTTCTGCACCGTCTGCCTGGCGCTGCTCCAGCAGGTCGTCGAAAAAGGATTCGCCGGCGCTGTCATCCTGAATGATATAATCATCATTTTTCTGCATCTCCACGGAAACTGCCCAGGCCAGGTAGTCACAAAAACGAACATCCTCGTCGGTGAAGGTCCGGTGTAATTCCGGCACAAAAATAATACCAGCTAAAATACGGTTCACACTCACCGGCGAGCAGATCATCCGGCAGCCTCCGGGAAAATGATCCTGGATAAAAGCTTTGCGTTCCATGCCCAGCCGTGTCATAATACGATTTTGGCCAAGCCATGTTACGCAGTTTTCTGCAATATAGTTTTTATCGAGGAAGGTATTATAAAAGGTGTCATCATCGGATGCCGTTTTTGAAGTTGTCAGTATTCGATAACTGGCATTGACAACAGACACCGGATTCTCTAAAACCTCACTGCCGATCACAGCCAGATCCATTAAAGATCCCTCATATAAACTTCTTAAAATATCTGTAAAACGTTCATCCATAAAACAATACCTCCATATGCAAGAACTGTTGACATAGTTTAACTGCTGCATCTATTATATTATACAGAAAAAATCAACAAAAAGCACGGGTTATATAATAAAAATATTACTAACTATATAAATATAGCTATTGATATAAAAAGAAAAGCTGATGTCTATATTAAGCTACACTCTACCATTTATGATAACTTACAACTGCATTCTACTCGGGAGAATATATTCTATAAAAATTTAATGCATTCTATATAAATAAAGATATAAATTAAGCCAAATCCTGTAATAAACTTAAAATCGTAAAAAATAATTAAATATTTCTTCATCATTAACACTCAAAACAATGCTATAATCGTTTTAACCGTAACAGTTCAGAGGGTACCAACTGTTACGGTTAGCCTTCTCCGAATAAACTGTTACTGTAAACCAATCAATACAAACGAGGTAAGCCCAATGATAACACTGAAAATTGACCACCTGCAGAAGCATTTTGACAAAAAGGAAGTTTTAAAGGACATCACCTTTACGTTTGAACAGGGAAAGATCTATGGCCTTCTTGGCAGGAACGGCGCCGGTAAAACGACATTGTTCAACTGCCTGAATGAGGATATAAAAATTGACAGCGGCGCATTTTTTATGGCGGAAGATGGCGTAGAAAGGCCTGTGGGAGGGGAGGATATCGGCTACGTGCTTTCTGTTCCCGTAGTGCCTGAATTTCTGACAGCCAGAGAATTTCTTAAATTTTTCATCGAGATCAACGGCAGCGCCAATGGCCTTGAAGGGCTTTCCACCGATACGTCGCTGGATACATATTTTGAATTTATGAAGATCGACGCGGAAGACCGCGACCGGCTCCTGAAAGATTATTCCCATGGTATGAAAAATAAAATGCAGATGCTTGTGAACTTTATCGCCAATCCTGCGGTATTATTGCTGGATGAACCGCTGACATCCTTTGATGTGGTGATGGCCGAGGAGATGAAGCAGATGCTCCGGCAGATCAAAAAGGACCATATTATTATTTTTTCCACCCATATTATGGAATTGGCCCTGGATCTGTGCGATGAGATCGTTATTTTAAACAAAGGCTATCTTGAGGAAGTTCCCAAGGAACATTTAAATCAGACAGAATTTAAGGATCGGATTATAGAGGCGCTGAAGGGGGAAGACGATGAATAAAGCTTTCCGGATTTCATTCAGGCTGCGAAATGCCTATAAGGCCAATGGGGTCATCTATTACCTCCGACAGATACCGCTTGTAAAAAAGCTGATACCGGCCGGTGCTTATGGCAGCCGTGGAATTAAATATTTTGCCAACTTTATCAGTATTTTATTGGAAATTGCCAATACCTTTGTGTGGAAGCTGGCGTATATAGCTATTATATACTTTCTGATCGTTGCGATGAAGCCGGAAGACTTGGCGGGAACATATCTTCATGCCTTTTTCTTCCTGACGATCGCTGGCGGTTTTATGAACACCAGCCTGTTTGATCCCACAAACGACAAATATTATGCGATCATATTGATGCGTATGGATGCTAAAAAGTATACCCTGTCCAACTATATATATTTCCTGATTCGGGTATTTGTGGGATTTTCGCCGTTTACATGCCTGTTTTCCGCCCTCGTGGGTCTGCCGTGGTATTACGGTCTGTTTATGGCTCTGTTTGTCGTCCTTTTGAAGCTTGTTTTCTCGGGATTTATTCTGTGGGATAATATAAGAGATTACAGGCGCGGACGACTGAATAATGATAAGCGTATGGCGGCGTACATATGGATTGCGGCATTTGCCCTTTGTTTTGCTGCGTTTGGGGTGCCTTATATGGGCTTTATCCTTCCGGCGGTGATTTATCTCATCGTCCTTGTCCTACTGCTTGGCTTTTCTGTGGTGGCGGCATTATATCTTGGGCGCTGTGGGGGATATCAGAATCTTTACCGGGAATTATTGGCGCAGTCGCCGGCCTGTCAGATCAGCTCCAACCAGAATAATGCAGTCCAGGCCATGACACTTAAAAAGATTGAATTGACGGCAGATATAGAGAGTAACAAAAAGGGATACGCTTATTTCAATGATCTGTTTTTTAAA
Organism: Lachnospiraceae bacterium; assembly: GCA_902363555.1. GTDB lineage: Bacteria > Bacillota > Clostridia > Lachnospirales > Lachnospiraceae > Catenibacillus. The sequence continues at coordinate 101,039 of CABJAM010000012.1, forward strand.
CGTCACCGCCGGATGCTCCATAAACCGGCAAAGCGCATCTGTGTCGTATCGTTCCTTTTATTTATCGTAATAACGGTAGCCAGCTTTTTGAAACCAGAAGTAAGTACTGTGATGAATGAGCTTTTAATGAACCTGCTGCCTTATTTTCTATTTATTATGTATATGATCCATCCCGGCCGGGGGATTACCCAGGCCATGTTTATGAACTGTGATCACAGTATGCTTTCTTATCGGTTTTACCGCCAGCCCAGAGTGATCCTGGCTCTGTTTGTGGAGCGGTTGAAATCGCTGATGCTTATCGGTCTTGTTCCGGCGGTGTTTATCGGAGCAGAGCTGACGGCGCTTGTGGCGATCACCGGAGGTACGGCAGATCCGATCAATTACATTCTTGTATTTGTGACGATTATTATGATGTCGCTGTTTTTTTCGGTGCATTATATGGTGCTGTATTATCTGCTCCAGCCGTATAATCTTCAACTGGAGAGCCGGAATGCGGCATATACTCTGGCCAATGCCATAACCTATATCGTCTGCTATATTGCCATTGGCAAACGGATACCAACGCTGTTTTTTGGTACGGTCATGACCGCATTTTCTGTGATCTATATCATTGTGGCGCTGTTTCTTGTATACCGGCTGGCGCCCAAAACTTTTAAATTACGTTAAAGCCTGTCTTAAAATTCTTTACAGAATTGGCAGACTCGCTTTAGAAGGACGCGTTTTTAATTATGAATAAATATGAAGTATTAAAACACTATTTCGGTTATGATGCCTTCCGTGACGGGCAGGAAGAGCTGATCGACAGTATTCTTTCAGGGAAGGACACGCTGGGGATCATGCCCACCGGCGCCGGAAAATCCATCTGCTATCAGGTGCCGGCGCTGCTTATGGACGGTATTACACTTGTCATATCTCCGCTGATCTCTCTGATGAAGGACCAGGTGAGCAGCCTGAATCAGGCCGGGGTCCATGCAGCCTTTTTAAACAGCTCACTGACCGCGGGTCAGTATTATAAGGCATTGGAATATGCCCGCGCCGGCCGTTATCCTATTATTTATGTGGCCCCGGAGCGGCTCGTGACCGGTGAATTTATGGATTTTGCCCTCCATACAAAGATTTCCATGGTGGCTGTTGATGAGGCCCATTGCGTCTCCCAGTGGGGACAGGATTTCAGACCAAGTTATTTAAAAATCATGGAATTTATCGATATGCTGCCCACCCGGCCGGTAGTAGCGGCATTTACCGCCACAGCAACCCGGGAGGTAAGAGATGATATCATTGATATTTTGATGCTCCGGGAACCGACCGTGTTGACGACCGGCTTTGACCGGCCCAATCTTTATTTTGGCGTTTTGGCGCCTAAGGACAAATATGCGGCGCTGACCAATTACCTGGAAGGCCACCGGGGCGAATGTGGTATCATCTATTGCCTGACACGCAAGATTGTGGAGGAAGTGACCGAAAAGCTTCAAAAGGACGGCTATTCGGTCACCCGCTATCATGCCGGCCTTAGTGACCATGAGCGCCGCAGTAATCAGGATGACTTCATATATGACCGGAAGGATATTATTGTCGCCACAAATGCCTTTGGCATGGGGATCGATAAATCCAACGTCCGCTATGTGGTCCACTACAACATGCCTAAAAACATGGAAAGCTACTATCAGGAAGCCGGCAGAGCGGGACGTGACGGCGAGCCTTCTCAGTGTATTCTGCTTTACGGCGGCCAGGATGTGGTGACCAATCAGCTTTTTGTTGAAAATAATCAGGAAAATCAGGAGCTGGACCCGGTGACTCTGCGCTTTGTCATGGAGCGGAACCGGGAGCGGTTAAAGAAGATGACATTTTACTGCTTTACCAATGAATGTCTCAGAGACTATATACTGCGGTATTTTGGTGAGTATGGCAGCAACTACTGCGGAAACTGCTCCAACTGCCTGAGCCAGTTTGAAACCGTGGATGTGACCGATCTGGCCAAAGTGCTCATCGGCTGCGTTGAAAGCTGCCGCCAGCGCTACGGAATTAATGTCATCATCGATACGGTCCATGGTGCCAATACAGCCAAAATCCGAAATTATCATATGGATGAAAATCCTTATTACGGCCAGCTTGCGAAAGTACCTGCATATAAGCTGCGCCAGGTGATGAACCATCTGATGATGGATGATTATCTCATGGCGACCAATGATGAATATGCCATTATAAAGCTGACCGATAAATCCGGAAATGTACTTAATGGTGAGGAATCTATTTTTATGAAGATGGCCCGCGAGCAGGAGCGGATACCAAAAGAAGCCAAAGAGAAAAAGACTAAAGCAAAGGCCGCAGGTGCCGCCAGCTTAAATGAGCAGGAGACGGCGCTGTTTGAACGGCTGCGCGCACTGCGCATGGAAACCGCCAAATCGGAGAAGGTGCCGCCCTATATTGTATTTTCAGATAAGACGCTTGTACATATGTGTCTTTTAAAGCCCGCCACAAAAGAACAGATGCTTAAAGTTTCCGGCGTGGGTGAACTTAAATATGAAAAATATGGTGAACGCTTTCTTAATTGCGTCCGGGAAATGTTCCCGGAAGGCGATGAGACACCGGCGCCCCTTTGAGGATGAAACTGTCAGTAAAAAACCTGCCGGCAAAAAATCATAGAAGGCAGGCAGAACTTCATAAAGAGTAAAACAAGGCATATACGCTCTGAGCCCCGCATATATCATATCAATGAATGATTGTGCGGGGTTTTTTATGTTTAAAGCTGGACTGGATGTGACGATCGATGCAGACATACAGGCGGTGTGGGAGGCGGTGACGGGTTGTGAGGGCAGCGCCTGGCAAAGCGGTGTGGATAAAATTGAAACTGCTGACGACGGACACCGGATGGCGTATGCTGTTAATGGTACGGTGACCCATATTTATATTATAGAAAAAAGACCGGATTGCCTGTACGAATATAAAATGAAAAACCGCAGATTTTCCGGCCTGTGGACCGGCAGGTTTTATGCGCTTTCCGATGGAAGTACACTGCTTCGGATATTTGAGGAGATCCATGTCCGCCATATCTGGGATCGTATCCTGTTTATGCTGACCGGAGCTGCGGGCCGCAGACAGCGCCGATATGCCAGGGAATTAAAAGCTTATCTGGAAAAAACGTAAATATCGTATTTAGTAATTGACAATTTACGGCAACCCGTGTACTATGTAAATGTAAACGATAGTTATTCTCATTAAGAACATATGGAAAATTATGCAAGTAAGCTTTCTTACAGCATAACTAACCCATCTGGATAATTTTTTTACAATATACATAAAGGGAGCGGTATTTATGACATTGGCCGATGGAAACGTGGGAGGCAGCTATTATGTCGTATCCACAAAGCTGGATATGAACATCCAGCGCCGTCTGGAGGCGCTGGGCCTCACAGAAGGAACAAAGGTAGAATTGCTGGGGCGCAAACGCAACGGTACTTCCATATTCAGTGTAAGAGGCACACGGCTGGCAGTGGGACGGGAGATTGCTTCCGGAATTACGGTAGATGGAGGTAAGACGGTTGACACACTCAGATGAAGCTGTAATTAATGTAGGATTTATAGGGAATCCAAACTGTGGAAAGACAACGTTATTTAACGCGTACACCGGAGCCCGGCTGAAGGTAGCCAACTGGCCCGGCGTTACGGTGGAAAAAAAGGAAGGCGCCATGCGCTTTCACAATCATAATTATAAGCTGGTGGATCTGCCGGGCATTTACAGCCTGACCAGCTATTCTATGGAGGAAATATTATCCCGTCAGTACATATTGAGCGATGAGGTGGACGTGATCGTGGATGTGGCGGATGCGTCCAATCTGGAACGTAATCTTTATCTGACGCTTCAGCTCATTGAGCTGGGCAAGCCGGTCGTTCTGGCGCTGAACATGATGGATATTGTCAATGAGCGGGGCATGGAGATCGATACCCACCGGCTTCCGGAAATGCTGGGGATTCCCGTGGTTCCTGTGTCTGCAAGAAAAAAGACCGGCCTTGAAATCCTTATGCACGCTGTGGCTCATCACGTGGGCAAATCGGTGGAGGTGATCGAGCATCACCATAAAAATCAGAGGCCCAGCAGGCACCGCCACGATCATCATAAGGAATTTGCCATGGTTTACAGCGATATGCTGGAGGATAAGATCGATATGATCAAGGACCGGCTAAAGGCCGCCTATCCGGATATGGTCAATCACCGCTGGCATGCCATTAAATATCTGGAACAGGATAAGGAGATCATGGAGAAATTCCCTATTGAGTATACAGATATTCTGGACCGGAATTATGAAAAAGAGATCATTAAGCAAAAATATGATTTTATCGAGGAGATCATTGATGAGGTTCTTGTCAATAAGGCCAGCAAGGCGGCATTTACAGATAAGATCGATCATGTTATGACGCACCCGGTTTTGGGCATGCCGATCTTTCTTGCCATTATGGCGGTTGTCTTTTTACTGACCTTTACCCTGGGAGACTGGATATCCGGAGGCTTTGAAACACTTTTGGAATATTTCTCCCGCGGCGTATCGTATCTGCTGGCCAGTGTGGGGGCGGGTCCGGTCATTGAGTCACTGCTGGTGGACGGTATCATTGCCGGTGTGGGCGGTATTTTGACCTTTTTGCCCAACATATTTATTCTGTTTCTTGCCCTGGCCTTTTTGGAGGACAGTGGCTATATGTCCAGAGTGGCTTATGTCATGGACGGGCTTATGGGAAAAATGGGGCTTTCCGGGCGGGCGTTTATTCCCATGCTTTTAGGCTTCGGCTGTACGGTTCCGGCCATTATGTCTGCCAGAACGCTGGAGGATATGCACGACCGCAAACGAACGATTTTAGTCACGCCATTCATGTCGTGCAGTGCACGGCTGCCCATTTACGTTTTGTTCTCCAAAATGTTTTTTCCGCAGTACGCCACGCTGGTGGCCATGTCTATGTATGTCATCGGTCTTGTGGTGGCGATCGTGATTTCACTGATCGTCGGAAAGGTGGACAAGGCGGCCGGGAAAAATTGCCTGCTGATGGAGCTGCCGGAATATAAAACGCCCAATGCCCATACTATAGCTATTTATGTATGGGAAAAGGTAAAGGATTATCTAGTAAAGGCCGGAACAACGATTTTCGTGGCTTCCATTATATTATGGGTCATCTTAAATTTCGGGCCTCACGGTATGGTCACAGATATGTCGGAAAGCTTTGCAGCCTCCATCGGTCATGTCATTTCGCCAATATTAGCGCCGGCCGGCCTTGGGTACTGGCAGATCGCGGTGGCGCTGATCTCCGGTATTGCGGCTAAAGAGGTGGTCGTCTCCAGTTGCAGTGTATTGTTTGGCATTGCCAATATCAATTCCGCAGCCGGTATGAGCGCCATGTCGGCTGCCCTTGGCGGTATGGGCTTTGGGGCTCTGAATGCATTTTCCATGATGGTCTTTTGTCTGCTGTACATCCCATGCGCGGCGACACTGGCTACGATTAAGAAGGAGACAAATTCCTGGAAATGGCTGGGCATCGCCGTAGCCTTCCAGTTGATCGTGGCTTGGGGGCTGTCCACATTGATCTATCAGATAGGAGGGCTGTTTTTATGATCGCAGGTATCATCATCGTCGTATTACTGGTCCTGTACTGTGCCTGGGTGATCCGCCGGAAGGTGCGGCAGGTGAAAAACGGGCAGTACTGCTCCTGCGGATGCGCAGGCTGCACAAAGAATTGCGGAACTAATTCTAAAAAATAAATGACATTTTAAAAATCGGATAGTAATTTTGCAAATAAGATGGTATAATGACCACAGAGTGGGCATTATACCATTTTTTGATTTGATTCGTGAATGTGAAGGAGCAGTTACTATGGATTATAATGATTTTGAGAATTTCGGACAGCAGATCAACAACAAGGTCCGTGATGCCATAGATGCCTTTGATTTTGATAAGCTAAATCAGGATATACGCAATACTGCGGATGATGTTATTTCCGGTGTGAAACGTACGTTTAAAGGGGATTATGGCAGAGATGGATGGAAGGTCAACGACCATGGGGATGGCACGTACCGTCAGCGGGGGCGGCAGAACCAGAGCGCTTACGGCCAGGGGCGGCGTGCTTATGATCAGAACCGGCGTACATATGGCCAGGGGCCGGAGGGCCCGGATTCTTATGGACCGGAAGGGCCGGACATGGCCGGAGGACGGGAGCAGCCCAATTACTGGAATCCTTTTGATCTGCAAAAAAACAGGACCCGGGGCCGGGAGAGAACGCGGACGCAAAGCTTTTATGAGCCAAGGCATGTGAAGCCGACCACAGCGATCCGTCCGGTTATGGAGGATTATGGCTTTCCGGTAGTCCGTTCGCCCAAAGGCGAGCTGTCAGGACTTTTGCTGACCACCTTTGGTTCGATCGGATTTTCCTTGTTTTCACTGTTTTATATGTGCCTTGGTGCATTTTCCATAATGGAACCGGGCTCGTGGCTTTACTCCGCGGCGGTTGCATTTGGACTAATGCCTTTTGAAATCGGCTTTCTGGCCATGATCGTCACGGGAACCTCGCTGCGCAACCGTGTAAAACGGTTCCGAAAGTATATTAAATCTATGAAGGGCAAGTCCTTTGCAGCATTTAAGGATTTTGCAGCGCTTGTGGGAAAGAGCAAGAAGTTTGTGGCCAGAGATGTGCAAAAGATGATCGAGCTTGGATATTTTCCGGAAGGTCATATTGACAGTCAGCAGACATGTCTTATGGTTACCAATGATATTTATTCTCAGTATCAGAAGGCTATGGAGAGTATGCAGGCCAGAGAGGTGGAGGATATGACCCGCGAGAGCGCTCCACAAGCCTCGGACAGTGATAAGGAAGCCGTGGATCAACTGGACGAATTAAGACGCCAGTATATGGATAAGATCCGCAGAGCCAACGACGACATACCAGATACGGAGATCAGCAACAAGCTGTACCGTATGGAGCTGATCATCGGGAAAATATTTGATGAGGTGAAGCGCCACCCGGAAAAATCCGGACGGCTTTCACAGTTCCAGAACTATTATATGCCCATGACCATCAAGCTGGTGGAGACTTACAGAGATATTGACAAGCAGCCCATACAGGGTGAGAATATAAAAAAGGTTAAACAGGATATCGAGGGAACTCTGGATACGATCAATGAAGCTTATGAAAAGCTGTATGACAGTATGTACAGGGAAACCGTCATGGATGTTTCCAGCGATATCAGCGTGCTCCAGACGCTGCTTGCTCAGGAAGGCCTTACGAAAGGCGACTTTGATAAGAAGAAATAACGTGACAGCCGGATTGTTCCAGGCTGCTGCGAAATAACAGGAGAGTAGAGAAATTATGAGTGATTTGAATGAGATGTTAAAGGAAGCCCCTACACTTACCTTTGAGCCCTTTCAGGAAAAGGCGGAGCCGGTCGTATCCGCAGGCGCTTCCATGGAGCAGCCGGTCATCGAGCCGGAAGCTTATCCATTGTCGGATGAGGAAAAAGAAATGGTCAATCAGTTCGCCCAGCAGATCGATCTGCACAACAGCCAGATGATCATGCAGTATGGCGCGGGCGCACAGAAGAAGATTGCCGATTTTTCAGAGACAGCCCTGGAAAATGTTAAAACAAAGGATCTGGGGGAAACCGGTAAGCTGCTCACAGATGTGGTCAGCGAGTTAAAGGACTTTGATTCCGCGGAAGAAGAAAAAGGATTTCTTGGATTCTTTAAAAAGATGCCCTCCAAGCTGGATAACATGAAAGCCCGCTATTCCAAGGCCGAAGGAAATGTGGAGCGGATCTGTAAGGTGCTGAATGACCATCAGGTACAGCTTTTAAAGGACTCGGCCATGCTGGATCAGATGTACGAGCTGAATAAAAACTATTTTAAAGAGCTTACGATGTATATTGCTGCCGGTAAGCAAAAAATCCAGGATGTAAAGACAAAGGAGTTGCCGGCTCTGATGCAGAAAGCCCAGGCGACAGGGCTTCCTGAGGATGTGAATGCGGTCAATGACCTTTCTTCTCTGTGCGACCGTTTTGAGAAGAAGATCCACGATCTGGAGCTGACCCGGATGGTTGCGATGCAGATGGCCCCGCAGATCCGCATGATCCAGAATAATGATATTCTCATGTCCGAAAAGATCCAGTCCATGATCGTCAACACGGTACCTCTGTGGAAGAGCCAGATGGTGCTGGCTCTGGGCGTGGCTCACTCCAAGCAGGCCGCACAGGCTCAAAAGGCTGTGACAGATATGACCAATGAACTGCTGCGCAAAAATGCGGAGACATTAAAGCTGGCTTCCGTGGAGACTGCTCAGGCGCTGGAGCGGGGCGTTGTGGATATCGAAACGCTCACAGCGACCAATGAAATGCTCATTTCCACGATCGATGAGGTGGAGAAGATCCATCAGGACGGACGCATCAAGCGCGCCCAGGCCGAAGAACAGCTTCAAAAGATGGAATATGACCTGCGCAACAAGCTTTTGGAAATCAACGTTGGGCGCAGATAAAAAATGGCCGCAGAATATACGATTCTGCGGCTAAATTTTTAAGGAGAACATGCTATGGAAAAATACTGGACAAGGACTGCCTGCCCATATGATTGCCCGGATGCCTGCGGCCTTCTGGTGGAAACTGACGGCAAACAGATTTATCAGGTCAAAGGAGATAAGACCCATCCGGTGACCGACGGCTTTACGTGCGAAAAGATGCGCGGCTATGGCCGGACCATTCACAGTAAAGACCGGATTTTATATCCAATGAAGCGCACCGGGGCAAAAGGCTCCGGAAGCTTTGGGCGGATATCCTGGGAAGAAGCCGTGGAAATTATTTCCTCAACGTGGAAAACGCTCATAAAAGCTTATGGGGCACCGAGTATCCTGCCTTACTCCTATGCCGGTGTGGAGCATTTGATCCAAAATAAATGCGGCGAGGCCTTTTTTAACCGTCTGGGTGCGTCAGAGCTTGACAGGACGATCTGTTCCAAAGCGAAAACCGCAGGGTTTACTCAGATGTATGGCAGTACACCGGGGATTTTTGTCAATGATATCGTACACAGCGACTTTATTATTGTATGGGGAAGCAATCTGAAGGCCACCTGGATTCATGCGTTAAGAAAGGTCATGGAGGCAAAGAAAAACGGCAGCCGTGTCGTACTTATAGAAACATACCGATGGTCCGGTTCCGGTCTGGCTGATTCTGTGATCCTCACAAAGCCTGGCAGCGACAGCGCGCTGGCTCTTGCCATGGCCCATGTACTTAACGACAAAAATCTGCTGGATAAAGATTTTTTAAATAAATATGTCCTGGGTGGCGACACATATATTCAAAGTCTTGATAAATATACGCCCTCATGGGCGGAGAATGTGACAGGGGTAAAGGCCGATGTTATCATTGATCTGGCCATAAATTATGGACGGGCAAAGTCGCCGCTGATCATTTTCGGCTCGGGAATGTCCAGACATACAAACGGCGCCATGACGACCCGGACGATCGCGGCCCTTCCGGCGCTGGTGGGCGCGCAAAAAAATAAGGGCGGCGGCTATCTGGCTCACATCAATTCCTCGGCGGCCTTTGATAAATCCATGGTCTGCCGGCCGGATCTGCAAAAAAGTAAGACGCCCCGGATAAACATGAATCAGTTAGCGGATGCTCTGTGGGGCAAGGCTTCGCCCATAAAGAGCCTGTATGTCTATAACAGTAATCCGCTGGATATTGCCCCGGATCAAAAACGGCTGCTTGAAGGCTTTGAGCGGGAGGATTTATTTACAGTTGTCCATGAGCGGTTTATGACCGATACGGCCCGCTATGCGGACATATTGCTGCCGGCGGACACCTCGGTGGAGCATGGGGATATTGTGACACCCTATGGATCTCTCTGCGTTCAGATGACCCGGCCGGTCATCACGCCCCCGGGCGAATGCCGGAGCAATTGGGATACGTTTTGCCTTCTGGCGCACGCCATGGGCTTTGATGAAGAATTATGGAATCTGACCAATGAACAATTGAAGCAGCGCCTTGCAGATATGCCAGATCCATGGCGGGCGCGTTGGAGTGATGAAGAAAAGGACGCTTTTTTGGCTGGCCGGGCAGTCGTATTGCCTTTGCCGGACCCGCTGGATTTTCAGACGCCCAGCGGGAAAATAGAGCTTTATGATTCCCAGCTTGAGCATCCGCTGCCGTGTTTTGTTCCAAATACCAGCCTGGAAAAATGCCGCAGCGGCCAGGCAGAAGGGTGGCTGGCTCTTGTCATTGCACCTGCGTCTCAAACATTAAATTCCACCTTTACGGACCGGGAGGATTTGATTTTACGCCGCGGCCCTATGACACTTAAAATGCATCCGGCGGATGCTGTCAAACGAGATATCGCCGATGGCGACCTGATCGATGTTTCAAATGAACTGGCATGCGTAAAATTTCAGGCTTCCGTGACCGATGCGGTGCCGTCCGGCACCGTGGTGGCTGAGGGCGTATACCGGATGGATCAGTCCTATAACGGTCTGACGGTCAATGCCCTGCTGTCACAGACACTCACCGATGCCGGCGCTGCATCCACACTGTGCGATAACTCAGTGATTGTAAAAAAAGCGTAACTATTTCTGATTGAGCAGAATTTTCTTATGCGCCGTTGGGATGGGCAGCGCCATAAGCTCATCCCATGTATACATAAAGCTGTTTAGCGTTTCGTCCTGGGGCGTCTGGATTTCTCCGGTGTAAACGCTCATATGCCATACCCGGTGAGTGAATACATGACGAAATTCTTTTTCGTATTCCAGCAGCCGAACCTGGGTATGGAACTGATCGTAAAACTGTTCTTCAAAGCTTAAAGGGGATTCGACCTCATACTGGACAAGTCCGTACAGGTCGGAGAGCAGCTCATCCTTTTTGTTCCGGATCATAAAGTATTTATCCTTGTGGCGGAGAATGGCTGTGATATAATAAATATCCGTTTTATTCTTGTTCTTAATATTTACCGGCAGAAGATTGACCGTGCCCTCACTTTTTGCCATACACCAGGCGGCGACCGGACATTGTTCGCACTGCGGTTTTTTAGGCGTGCATACCGTGGCTCCCAGATCCATCATCCCCTGATTAAAATCCGATGGGGAGGTGTGGGCGATAAGGGCATCCATCACTTCCTGGTAAAGCTTTTTGGTGCTGTCCCTGGCAATATTATCCTGGCGGTTAAATACCCGGGAAATAATGCGCAGTGTATTGCCGTCGATGACGCCCCTTGGGAGTCCGAAGGCGATACTGGCAATGGCGCTGGCGGTATAACTGCCGATCCCTTTTAATTTAATGATCTCTTCATAAGTATCCGGAAAATGGCCATTCCATGAATTTTTCAAAATCACTGCGGCCTCTTTTAAATTGGAGGCGCGGCGGTAATATCCAAGCCCTTCCCACAGCTTAAATACATCGTCCATAGGCGCGTCGGCCAGCGCCTCCACCGTGGGGAACCTCTGGATAAACCGCAGATAATACGGCTTTACGGTGTCCACCTGCGTCTGCTGGAGCATGATTTCACTGATCCATATATAATAAGGATTTTGTGTTCGGCGCCACGGCAGATCCCGGCCATTGGCACGATACCATCCGGTCATCGCACCGGCAAAGCCCGCAGCGTCAAAATCCGGTGATATAAAATTTTCCTGTTCTGCTGTTTTTAACTTGTCCATAAAAACTCCAATCTTTATAAATAATAAAGTGCTTTTTTGTGTGCTTCCTCTCTGCACGATTCCTCTTAAACAACAACTCCTATTATACAGGAAAATAAAAAAATTTAAATAAATTTTGCAAAATTAGAAGGATTTTCAAAATCCGCGTCGTATATATATAATATAAGCCTTCTGCGCGGCGCGCCAGCCCATTGTATTGCATAAGCCCTCTGCACGGTATGCAGCCCTTTGCGCGGCGCGCCGGCTTATTGTACGGCATAAGCCAGCCTTCTGCGCGGCCAAAATATATGCGATTTACGTGACATAAGCTTTTGCAACCACTTAAACACCCTTTAAGGGAGGTGTATTTTATGAACATGTGGATGAAAGATATGACACCGGATATGAGTATCCGGCAGCACCAGGAGATGCTTGAGGAGGCATTTTTAAGCCCCTATGCATCCCTTTCCGTAAACACCCGGGGGCGGGAACGTCCGGAGCCGGAGTGCGACATACGGCCGGCCTATCAGCGCGACCGGGACCGCATCCTCCACTGCAAAGCCTTTCGGCGGATGAAGCATAAAACCCAGGTGTTTCTCGCTCCCAGGGGCGACCATTACCGCACGCGGCTGACCCACACCCTGGAAGTCTCTCAGATCGCCAGGACCATTGCCAAGGCTCTGGGGCTCAACGAAAGCCTGACGGAAGCCATTGCTCTGGGCCATGATCTGGGCCACACGCCCTTTGGCCATACCGGGGAGGATATCCTTAATAAAATTTGTCCATACGGATTTAAGCATTATGACCAGAGCGTCCGGGTCGTGGAGCTATTGGAAAAGAAGGGAAAGGGATTAAACCTCACATGGGAGGTCCGCGACGGGATGCGCAATCACTCCACTGCCAACATGCCCGCTACTTTGGAGGGCAAGGTCGTGCGCCTTTCCGATAAAATTGCCTATATCAATCACGACATCGACGACGCTATCCGGGGCCATATCATAGCGGAGGTGGAAATACCGGCGGTATTTACCGATGTCCTTGGACACAGCTCCAGGGAAAGGCTGAACACCATGGTACATAATATAATAAAAAACAGCTACGGCCAAAACCAGATCGTTATGTCCGGGGAGGTGGAGGACGCCATGATCGGACTGCGCCGGTACATGTTCGACCATGTGTACACCAACCCCAAGGCCAAGGGGGAGGAGGCCAAGGCCCAGAATCTGCTGAAAACACTGTATGAATATTATATGCAGCAGCCGGATAAAATGTCAGAAGAGTATCGGCAGCTTATTTTGACGGCAGGTGAGCCAAAGCCCCGGGTGGTCTGTGATTACATTGCCGGAATGACCGATCAGTACGCCATCGCCATCTACGAGGAGCTGTGTATTCCCTCGGCTTGGAAGATATATTGAATAAATTCTGAAAAAACGCAAAAACTTTGTGAAATATATCAAAAGGGAAAACGGCAGGAAATGTCGTAATATATATAATAGAGACGTATAACTGTCTTACAAGGGCAGGAAACGGGTTCAGCTCGGCCCGGATTCCGGCCCTTCTCAAAAAAAGGAGTAATATCGGATGTTTTATTCAGAGGATTTAATTGAGGAAATCCGAAGCCGTAATGATATTGTCGATGTTATCTCAGGATATGTTAAACTGCAAAAGAAAGGGGCCTCATATTTTGGCCTCTGCCCGTTCCATAATGAAAAGTCACCGTCCTTTTCCGTCAGCCCGCAAAAGCAGATGTATTATTGCTTTGGCTGCGGTGCAGGCGGTAATGTGTTTACCTTCATTATGGAATATGAAAACTATACCTTTGTGGAAGCTGTAAAGATGCTGGCCCAGCGGGCCGGAGTGACTCTGCCGGAGGTGGAGGACTCACCGGAGCGCAAAAAGGAGGCAAGCCTTCGACAGACGCTGCTTGAGATCAATAAGCTGGCGGCGAAGTATTTTTATTATCAGTTGACACAGCCCCAGGGAGAGTACGCGCGGGCATATCTGGACGGCAGAAAGCTATCCCATGACACCATAGTAAAGTTCGGACTGGGATATTCCAATAAGTTCAGCAATGATCTATACCAGTATTTGCGCGGCAGGAACTATGATGATTATACATTGAAGGAAACCGGCCTTGTGACCATCGATGAAAAGCGGGGCGGCTACGACAAGTTCTGGAACCGGGTCATGTTTCCTATTATGGACGTGAACAACCGGGTCATCGGCTTCGGCGGCCGTGTGCTTGGAGAGGGCACGCCAAAGTATTTAAACTCTCCGGAAACAAAGCTGTTTGATAAGAGCCGGAACCTTTACGGCCTGAATCTGGCCAGGCGTTCCAGGCGGCCTAATATGATTATCTGCGAAGGCTACATGGATGTGATCTCCATGCATCAGGCCGGCTTTGACAATGCTGTGGCTTCCCTTGGCACCGCCTTTACAAGCCAGCAGGCATCACTTTTAAAGCGCTACACCGACGAGGTCCTTTTAGCCTATGACAGTGACGGCGCCGGCGTAAAGGCTGCTTTGCGGGCCATCCCTATGCTCAAGGAGGCGGGGCTGCGGGCCAGAGTTATAGATATGAAGCCATACAAGGACCCGGATGAGTTCATAAAAAATATGGGCATGGAGGCCTTTGAAGAAAGGCTCTCAAAAGCGAAAAACAGCTTTATGTTTGAAATTTCCATTATGGAGCGGGATTATGATATGAATGACCCCGAGGGCAAAACCGGCTTTTTCAATGGGGTAGCCCATAAGCTTTTGGAATTTTCCCAGGAGCTGGAGCGCAATAACTATATCGAAGCAATTGCCAGAGGCTATGGTATTGCTTATGAGGATCTGCGCCGTCTTGTCAACCAGTATGGCCTGAAATCCGGCTTCGGTGAGGAAAATATCTCACGGCCAAAGCCGGCTGCAAGCCGCAGGGAAGCCGGTGACCGGGAGGAAGCTATTGTTACCGCCCAGAAGCTTTTGCTTACGTGGCTTTCGGAGGATACCCGCCTTTTTGCAAAAATTGACGAGTGGGTCGGCCCCGATGATTTTACGGAGCCCCTGTGCCATGAGGCAGCCTTAAAGGTTTTTGACGAATTCTATACAAAGGGAACGGTCACACCGGCCCGGATTATGAATTTGTTTGAAAATAAAGAAGAACATGATGCCATCGCCCGGGCATTTAACACAACGATCCGGGATGAATCGGATAAAGCCGCCAAGGAAAAGGCGGTAAACGAGACGATAAAAAGGATCAAACTAAACAGTCTTGACCGGCTGAGTAAAAATGCAAAGGATATCCAGACACTGCAGGATATTATCCGGCAAAAAAGCAGGCTGCAAAAGCTGCATATTTCTTTATAGTACGGGCAGAATATAGACAATTCCGTAACAGTACAAACAGGTCTGCCTATTTACTGTCGGACCAAACGACCAGGAGGAATCACAAAATGGATGAGAATATGGCGAAGTTTTTGGAAAAGCTCAAGGAGCTTGTTCCATATGCCAAAAAAAAGAAAGGCGTTCTGGAATTTCAGGAGATCAACGATTATTTCGGGGATATCGAGCTGAATGAGGAGCAGGTGGAAAAAATATACGAATACCTGGAAGCCAATAATGTGGATGTTTTAAGAATCACCGAGGACGACGATCTGCCGGACGATGATATATTACTTGAAGATGAAGAAAACCTGGAGGAGATCGATCTGTCCGTGCCCGAGGGCGTCAGCATCGAGGACCCGGTGCGGATGTATCTGAAGGAGATCGGTAAAGTGCCCCTGCTTTCCGCCGACGAGGAGATCGAGCTGGCCCAGCGCATGGAGGACGGCGATCCGGAGGCGAAAAAGCGTCTTGCCGAAGCCAATCTTCGCCTTGTGGTCAGCATTGCCAAGCGCTATGTGGGCCGCGGCATGCTTTTTCTGGATCTGATCCAGGAAGGAAATCTGGGTCTTATTAAAGCCGTTGAAAAGTTTGATTACCGCAAGGGCTATAAGTTCAGTACGTATGCCACATGGTGGATCCGACAGGCCATCACAAGGGCCATTGCCGACCAGGCCAGAACGATCCGTATTCCGGTGCATATGGTAGAAACGATCAATAAGCTGGTGCGCGTATCCCGTCAGCTTCTCCAGGAGCTGGGCCGTGAGCCGAGTCCGGAGGAAATCGCAGTGGAGATGAAGATTCCTGTGGAGCGGGTGCGGGAGATTATGAAGATATCCCAGGAGCCGGTATCCTTAGAAACCCCCATCGGCGAGGAGGAGGACAGCCATCTTGGGGACTTTATCCAGGATGATAACGTTCCTGTGCCGTCGGATGCCGCCGCCTTCACTCTGCTTAAAGAGCAGCTGGTGGAAGTGCTCGTGACACTTACAGACAGAGAACAAAAGGTGCTCCGGCTGCGCTTCGGACTGGATGACGGCCGCGCTCGTACCCTGGAGGAAGTGGGCAAGGAGTTTAATGTGACCCGGGAGCGTATCCGCCAGATCGAGGCGAAGGCTCTGCGCAAGCTGCGCCATCCAAGCCGCAGCCGCAAACTGAAGGATTATCTTGAATAATGATTTAGGCAAAGCGAAATTTACACGACCAAGGATAAAGGAAGCTTACCAGGAGGGATAAACAGATGGATGCAAATATGGCGGAATTCGCAAAAAAACTTGAGGAACTCGTAACCTACGCCAAAAGTAAAAAGGGCGTACTTGAATACGACGAAATCAAGAAGTTTTTCGGCAATATGGAATTGACAGACGAACAGATGGACAGCATTTATGAATATCTTGAAGCTAAAAATGTGGATATTCTGAAGATTGACGTGGACGACGATGTTCCGGATGATGAGCTTCTTCTTGAAGATGAGGAGAATATTGAAGATATAGACTTATCCGTGCCAGAGGGTGTGGGGATCGAGGACCCGGTGCGGATGTACTTAAAAGAAATCGGTAAGGTTCCTCTTTTGTCAGCGGAGGAGGAGATCGAGCTGGCACAGCGCATGGAGGATGGCGATGAGATAGCCAAGCAGCGCCTGGCCGAGGCGAACCTGCGTCTTGTGGTCAGCATCGCCAAGCGCTATGTGGGCCGCGGCATGCTTTTTCTCGACCTGATCCAGGAAGGAAATCTGGGCCTTATCAAAGCAGTGGAAAAGTTTGATTACAGAAAAGGTTATAAATTCAGTACTTACGCCACATGGTGGATACGGCAGGCCATCACAAGAGCCATTGCCGACCAGGCCAGAACAATCCGTATCCCGGTGCATATGGTGGAAAATATCAATAAGCTGGTGCGCGTATCCCGGCAGCTTTTGCAGCAGCTTGGCCGTGAGCCGAGTCCGGAGGAGATCGCCGCGGAGATGAAGATTCCTGTGGAGCGGGTGCGGGAAATATTAAAAATATCCCAGGAGCCTGTATCTCTTGAAACGCCCATCGGTGAGGAGGAGGACAGCCATCTGGGAGATTTCATTCAGGATGATAACGGACCGGTGCCCTTTGACGCCACGGTTTCCTCGCTTTTAAAGGAGCAGATCACAGAAGCGCTGGAGACACTGACCGATCGGGAACAGAAGGTGCTGCGCCTGCGCTTTGGCCTGGATGACGGCCGGGCCCGTACTCTGGAAGAGGTGGGCAAGGAATTTAACGTTACCCGGGAGCGTATCCGCCAGATCGAAGCCAAGGCGCTGAGAAAGCTGCGTCACCCAAGCCGGGGCCGGAAGCTGAGAGATTATATGAATTAGTGAGGAAATATAAACAATGATACATATTTCAAAGCGGCTGCAGGCTGTGGCGGACATGGTCTGCGGCCCCTGCCGGCTTTTGGATGTGGGAACCGACCACGGCTATGTGCCGATCTATCTTGTCCAGGCGGGGATCGCCTCCCGGGCGCTGGCTATGGATGTGAACCGGGGGCCGCTCCAAAAGGCCGAAGAAAATATTGCCGCCTGGCATCTTGAGGATCGTATAGCGACACGTCTGTCCGACGGCCTTGCTGCCTTTGAACATGGCGAGGCGGACAGCCTGGTCATTGCCGGCATGGGCGGTCTGCTCATGCGGGATATTCTGGCGGCAGGCCGCAGTGAAGGGAAGTTATCCGGCTTTAAGGAAATGATCTTACAGCCGCAGTCGGATATGGATGTGGTGCGCCGCACGCTCCACGGCTGGGGATATTATATTGACAGGGAAGATATGGTTATTGACGCCGGGAAGTACTACACGGTGCTGCATGTCGTGGCCGGACAGCAGAAGTTTGATCATCCGCTGGAGTATTTATATGGAAGGTATCTGCCGGAGCACGGCCACCCGGTGATGCATCAGTATCTCCTGCGGCAGCTTCAAAACAAAAAGGAACGCCTGATGTCCTTGTCCGCTGCGGACACGCCCGGGGCCGCGGCTTACCGTCCAAGACTTTTGGAGGAGATTGAAAGTCTTACAGCTTTGCTCCAAAAATATTACCCGGAGCAGTCAGGAGGAACCGATGAAGGTAAATGATATCATTAAAATACTGGAAGAGCTGGCGCCCAGGTCTTATGCCGAAAGCTGGGATAATCCGGGCCTTCTGGTGGGTCGCAGAGATGCCCATACAGACTGTATTTATGTGGCGCTGGATGCCACGGAGGATGCTGTTTTTGCGGCAAAGGAATGTGGGGCACAGCTTTTGCTCACCCATCACCCTATGATCTTTTCACCGTTAAAGCAGATCAATGACGATGATTTTATCGGCCGGAGGGTTCTTGATATGATTAGCAGCGGCATAAATTATTATGCCATGCATACGAATTTTGATGTGGCTAAAATGGCTGAGCTGGCCGCGGACCGGCTGGAACTTTGCAGCCGCGAGGTGCTGGAGGTGACGGTGCTGCCTGGCGCCTGCGGTAACGAAGCGCCCATGGGGATCGGCTGTGCCGGGAGACTTCCGCGGGAAATGAGCGTTGAGGCGTGCGCCGATTTTGTCAAAGACGTCTTTGACATTCCCAATGTGAAGATTTTCGGCGACCTGTCGCGCAAGGTGAGCCGGGCGGCGGTATGCCCGGGATCGGGAAAGCATATGACCGGGTACGCCATTGCCAGAGGCTGTGATGTGCTCATTACCGGAGATATCGACCATCACGAGGGCATTGACGCCGTCAGTCAGGGGATTGCGATCATCGATGCCGGCCATCACGGAATTGAGCATATTTTTGTGGAATTTATGACACAATATCTGAATGAGAGACTAAGCGGTGTGCGTATTGTGGCGGAAGAAAACCGGCCGCCGTTTTCGGTTGTGTAATACAGGTTTGTTTAGTATAAATAGGGTTTATTTATGGAGGTGACAGCAATTATGGGAGACAAAATAGAAGTGACATGCTGTGGGCGGACCCGGACATATCCTAAGGGGATCACATTGGAATCCATCAGCAAGGATTTTATGGGGGATTATCCCCATGACATTATTCTGGCGAAAACAGATAATAAGCTGAGGGAGCTGTTTAAACATGTGAATCACAGTTGTGAGATCGAGTTTGTAACCGTGGGAGAAAAGGTGGGGCATCAGACCTACACCCGCACGGCCACCATGCTCATGGCCAAGGCTGTGGCCGATGTGGTCGGGAAGGGCCATGAACACAAGGTCATTGTCCAGTATTCCATGGGAAAGGGTTACTACTGTGAGCTAAAGTCCGACGTGCCGCTTAATGAGGCACTGATCGGCCGCATTAAGGCGCGTATGGACGTTCTGGTGGCAAAGGATCTGCCCATACGCAAGCGGACGATAAATACAGATGAGGCCATACAGGTTTTTGCCGACGCCCATATGTATGATAAGGAAAATCTTTTTAAATACCGCCGGTCCTCCAAGGTAAATATTTATGCGCTGGATGATATGGAGGATTATAATTATGGTTATATGGCGCCCAGCACCGGTTATATCCGCCATTATGAGCTCTATTTGTATGACGAAGGCTTTGTACTGCAGATGCCGGATCTGGCAAGCCCGGATACACTCAGCGCGTTTGCGCCTTCCCATAAGCTGTTCAACGTGCTCAAGCAGTCGGTGCGTTGGGGCGAGATGCTGGATGTGAGCACTGTGG
Organism: Lachnospiraceae bacterium; assembly: GCA_902363555.1. Classification (GTDB taxonomy): domain Bacteria; phylum Bacillota; class Clostridia; order Lachnospirales; family Lachnospiraceae; genus Catenibacillus. The sequence continues at coordinate 120,729 of CABJAM010000012.1, forward strand.
GTGACTTAAATGATGTGATTACCCATGGGCGCATGAATGATCTGATCCTTGTTCAGGAGGCGCTCCAGGAAAAAAATCTGGCGGAGATCGCAGAGCAGATTTCAGGGCTTAAAAAGCGGGTAGTGCTCATTGCCGGACCATCCTCCTCGGGAAAGACGACCTTTTCCCACAGGCTGTCCATACAGCTTCGAGCCCATGGTATGAAGCCCCATCCCATTCCGGTGGATGACTACTTTATCGACCGGAGCAAGACGCCGTTGGATGAGCATGGAAAGCCCAACTTTGAATGTCTGGGCGCTCTGGACGTGGATCTGTTCAATGAGCATATGAGCGCGCTGCTCCGAGGTGAGCGGGTGGAGATGCCCACGTTTAACTTTATCACAGGCAAGCGGGAGTTTAAGGGCAATTACAAGCAGATCGGCAGGGAGGATATTCTCGTTATCGAGGGTATCCATGGTTTGAATGACGCTCTGACTTACAGTCTGCATAAAGACAGTAAGTTTAAAATCTATATCAGCGCTCTGACCCAGCTTAATGTGGATGAGCACAACCGTATTCCTACTACCGACGGCCGGCTGATCCGGCGCATCGTCCGGGATGCGGCCAAGCGGGGGGCTTCCTGTACGCGGACCATCGCCATGTGGGATTCGGTACGCCGTGGGGAGGAGGAGAATATATTCCCCTTCCAGGAGGAAGCCGACGCTATGTTCAATTCCACATTGATCTATGAGCTGGCGGTGCTCAAGCAGTATGCGGAGCCCCAGCTATTTTCCATAAAAAAGGGGCAGCCGGAATACGATGAAGCCAAGCGGCTGTTGAAGTTTCTGGACTATTTTCTGGGCATCAGCAGCGAGAATATTCCTAAAAACTCGATCCTTCGTGAATTTATTGGAAATAGTTGCTTTCAGGTATAAATTATGGTAAAATAAATGTCGCGCTGCAGGAGGCCGGTGATTTCTTCGGGGATTGCCGGCTGGCCTGCGGACGATAACGAGTCTGCTAAATGATCGCGGCTGCATGACCGAAAGGGTGCAGGTGAGGAAAGTCCGGGCTTCGCAGGGCAGGATGCCGGATAACGTCCGGTGGAGGTGACTCCAAGGAAAGTGCAACAGAGATATACCGCCCGTTTTGCTGCGGAAGTTCCGCGGCCGGCAGCGCACGTTTGTGCCTGTTCGTACGGGTAAGGGTGGAAAGGCGGTGTAAGAGACCACCGTTGGCCTGGTAACAGGCCAAGCCATGTAAACCCCATCCGAAGCAAGACCGCACATAAGGCGATACGGCGGCCCGTCGTGCTTTAGGGTAGGTCGCTTGAGCCTGCTGGTGACAGCAGGCCTAGATAGATGATCATTCACGACATAACCCGGCTTATCGGCAGGCTCGTTATTTTTGGTAGATGTGTTCCGGAGATTTCCGGTTTCGACTCCGTGGCTCATGGCAGTGATAGCTGTGGGCGCAGGGTATTGAAAACGGCTGTCCTGGGCTGTCTGCGTTGTCTTTTTCTCAGGCATACGCAGACAGCCCAGGACAGCCGTTTTCAATACCCCACACCCTATAGCGCCGCAGACACACCCTCGCCCAAACGATCGCCCGCCATCCCCCCGCCCGGAACGCTCCGTCAACATAAATACAACGTAATCAGTTTCACATGCTTTTAAGACATTTTAATTTTTTTGTAAGGACCTGTGTTGGGGGTCTGTGTTACACTTTAAGAAAGATCGAACTATGGATTTTAATGGAGGGAAATCATGGAAGAAGCAATCAACATATTAGTTGTGGATGACGACGCGGAGATCGCAGATCTGGTAGAAATCTATCTGTGCAGCGCCGGCTATAAAGTATTCAAAGCATTTAACGCCAAGGATGGGCTGAAGATCCTGGCCACCACCGATATCAAGCTGGCGATCATTGACATTATGATGCCGGTCATCGATGGGATCGAGATGTGCAAACGTATAAGAGACACGAAAAATATTCCGATCATCATATTAAGCGCCAAATCCGCGGACCTGGATAAAATCCTCGGACTGTCCGCCGGCGCTGACGATTACATGATCAAGCCGTTTAATCCACTGGAGCTTACGGCCCGGGTCAAGTCCCAGCTTCGCCGGTACATGGAATTAAATCCCAATGTGAAGGAGAACGACAACATTATCCAGATCAAGGATATCGAGATCGATGTCTCCCGGCACAAGGTGCTTGTGGATGAGCGGGAAGTGGCGTTAACACCCATCGAGTTTGATATTTTGAAGCTGCTGGCCAGCCATCCCGACCGGGTATTTTCCACCGATGAGATTTTTGAAAAGGTGTGGAATGAAAAAATGTACGAGGCCAATAACACGGTCATGGTCCACATCCGCCGTCTGCGCGAGAAAATTGAAAAGGACCCGCGCACACCTCAGGTCATCGTCACTGTTTGGGGGGTCGGATACAAAGTTGAAAGCTAACTGGTTTAAAAGCTACCGTATGCAGATGCTGTACTACACCGTCCTCAGTGCGGGGATCACAGCCTGCATCGATGTCACATTTTTATTCATCGCATCAAAAATCATGCGGATGGTCCGGAGCGCGTCAACGACACTTCAGGAAAAAGCCATGGAAAATTCGGTGAATAACCGGTTAAACGCGCCGGCAAACGGAAATATCGGTGAAACGATCGCCGGCGGCGGTGCGCCTTCCTACGGCTCAGGCGCAAGCATTCCCGGCGGCGTAAAGCTTTTCGGACAAAGCTTCCACTGGGGTTCCATTATATTCGTTGCTCTTATATCCGTAATTATTTTCATATTGCTTTTTCATTTCCTTACGCGGAAGATGACCCGTTATATCGAGGAGATCACTGCGACGATACAGCGTATCGCCCAGGGGGATTTTTCCAGTGAAGTGGAAGTGCGCTATGATAATGAATTTTCGATTATTGCACAGAATCTGAACATTATGGCTTTGGACCTGAGGCTTCTAAAGGAGAAGGAGAGTGAAGCGGAGACGACCAAAAATGAGCTGATCACCAATGTGGCTCACGACCTGCGCACTCCGCTGACATCGATCATCGGCTATCTGGATATTTTAAATACAAATACCGCATTGTCCGAGGATGACAAAAAAAAGTATCTTCTTGTAGCTTACAACAAGTCCAAACGTCTGGAAAAGCTCATCAACGATCTGTTCAGCTTTACGAAGCTGGCGTACGGCAACATGCCGTTAAAGGAGGCGGTCATTGATGTGGTCAAGCTGCTGGAGCAGCAGATTGACGAATTTTATCCCAGCTTTGAGGACAATAATCTGGTCTGTGAATTTAAAGCCTATGAGCCCAGCGCTATGATCGTGGCCGACGGCGAGATGATTGCAAGGGCCTTTGAAAACCTCATAAGCAATGCTATCAAATATGGCAAAAACGGAAAGATCATCAAGGTTATCACTAAAAAGAGCGGAGATTTTATTAAAGTAACTGTTATCAACTATGGCTCGGTAATCCCCAGAGAGGATCTGCCGTACATCTTCGACCGCTTTTACAGAGTTGAACAGTCGCGGCAGGAGGGTACCGGCGGTACCGGCCTGGGGCTTTCCATAGCCAAAGGTGTTATTGAGAAGCATGGCGGCCGGATCGAGGCGCGCAGCTCCATGGCAGGCACAGCTTTTGAAGTTTATCTGAAGCTGGCTGTCAATCCCAATCTATCAGAGTAGGAGTCTTGTTATGAGATTTAGAAAATTTAAGTTTTTTTGCCTGGCAATGCTTCTTGTTGCCGGAACTATTCTGGGCATTGTGACAGATAAAGCTGCTGCGTCTTCGGCAACCGAAAATGAGGACCAGCGCTTTGATGTCGGAATCACCTGTGGCCTTAATGGTTACAGCAAATATAATTCTTATATGCCGGTATATCTTACTGTGACCAATAATGGTGAAGATTTTTCCGGAAATGTGCGGATTATTTTTGATTCCGACGGTTATACTGCTGACCGGATCGCTTATACAAAGGCTTTTTTAGCGGCAGCCGGCGAAACACGGGAAGTCAGTATTACTGTGCCTGAAACGGGAATGACCCCGATTTTTACGATCATTATAGAGGATGAGGATGGAAATGTTTTATATAACCGCCGTATCCGCACAAGTATGCAGTATACCAATGATATTTATGTAGGTATGCTGACCTCGGATTTTAATGGTTTAAATTATATGGACGGGATACCATTTTTTTCTTCCTACTATAATGACTATATTTCCCTTCGTATTTTTAAACTGGATGAGACGATCATGCCGGATTCCGGTGTCGGCCTTGAGAATCTGGATGTGATCGTTATCAATGATTATGACACTTCGCTGCTGAGTGAGCAGCAGTACGGCGCCCTTAAAATGTGGGTGAGCAACGGCGGTATGCTGTTGATCGGCACCGGCGCCAATTATAATAAAACCCTGAGCCTGTTTAAGGACAATTATCTGACGGGTTCTGTGGGCAGCCTGAGTACGGCTTCGGCGGATTTTAATCTGGACAGCTACGAGGCTGTACGGCGCAGCGCACCTTTGGAATATGAGGAGCAGACGATGGAAGCCCTGGAAAATACCGAGCTCATAGAGGATAGCTCCGAAGGGGATAATGAGGCCATACGGACAGATAGCGCCGCTTCCAGTGAGACTGCCGCATCCTATGTGGAAGAGTCCACGGATAACAGTATGGTGGACATCAATTTAGGCGATGTTACACCTCTGGAGTTGAATGCGGTCGATCTGACACTGGATGGCGGTGTGAGTTATCCCGGATTTTTATGTCAGGCAGTTGACAAGGGCGCCGGCCGGGTTTTTGTATTCCAATTTGATCTGAGCGCAGAGCCCTTTGTAAGCTGGGAGCATAATACCGATGCTATGCAGAATTTTTTCCGGACATTGGCCGATGTGGAAGTAAAAGGGCAGTTCCACAGCACCTCTTTGGACGTCTACTATGTCCAGGATATGCTGTCCAACTATATTGCCGACAAGCTTCCCGGGATCAGTCGGTATGCTGTGATCCTTGTCATCTACATCCTGCTCATATCCCCGATTGCGTATTTATTGCTGAAAAAGCTGGATAAACGCCATCTCATATGGGGGATCGTGCCGGTCCTGGCCGTCGTATTTACAGGGGCAGTATTCATGTTTGGTTCTTCCACCCGGCAAAAAGAGCCGTATTTGAATTACAGTACGATTCTGACGATTGATAATAATAAGGCATCGGAAAAAACTTATCTTTCTGCCACCTCGCCCAATAACCGCCGTTTTTCCTTTGATATTGGGGATAATTATCTTGTAAGTCCGCTGTCAGGTTATACGTATAATACAAATTTCCTGTTTGGTATTTCCAGTCCGGACAGTGATACCGGAGACAGCAGCTACGATATGAATCTGACCTATGCCACAGATAAAACGACCGTGGATGTGGAAAATATACGCGCTTTTGGCTCAAAGTATCTGGTGGCGGAGCGGGAACGTGATATCAATGGCGCTGTGGATATCGATCTGACGTATGTGGACGATCATTATGAGGGTACAGTAACAAACCATACAGGTTATTATATCGAGGACGGTTTTATGAAGCTGGGCAATTCCCTCATCCTTGTGGGGAACCTGAATGATGGCGAAAGCTTTACGATCGATGAGAGCACACCAACGATCAATAATAAAAATTATTATGAGATTGCCGATGTGATCTACAATAATGTAGGAAATAGTAGCGGCAGCGACAGAGATGCGGTCAAGCAGAAGATGCTCAGATCCTACCTTAACGGAACGCGCAACGCCTATTATACGTCCACTACCATCCAGTCGACCTACCAGTTTAATGCATTTATTGCCAATTATCCTGTGAATGTGGCCGATGCCTCCGGGTACGATTCGGCGGGGCAGGTTCTGCTTACAGAAAATGTAGATATCAGCTATACAAAGGATGGCAGCTTCTATGTGCCCAACATATTAGAAGGATGTAAGGTGATTTCTGGTGAGATCGACGGCACAGAATATTATTTTTACAGTGATGATGCTGTTATGGAGTGCTACATTCCCGATGCGATTACTGAGGTGATGCGGCTTTCTGTTGTTAATCCGGGAATGGATATGTCGGATATGACAAGCGCGCCCATCATTTACTATCTGTATAATTGGGAAACCGGCGTCTATGAGCATGTATTTGCCGATGGCGGCAGCACGATGAGCGGTGTTGTCCTTGACAAATATATTAACAATAATGTTATGCGTATCCGTTTTGAAAAGTCTGTCAAAAATACGTATGCGTCCATGACGCTGCCGATCATAAGTTTAAGCGGGAGGTGAGGTCCATGCTGGAAATAGAAAATCTTTATAAATATTACGGCAGCTTTGCAGCGCTTGGAGGATTAAACCTTTCCATCAAAAAAGGAGAGCTGTTCGGCTTTGTGGGCCCCAACGGCGCCGGAAAGACGACGACGATGCGCATTATATCCGGCCTTTTAAAGGCGGACAGCGGCAGTGTTCTTGTGGACGGGGTGGATGCCCTCCGGGATTTAAAACACTTAAAGGATAAGATTGGCTATATGCCGGACTTCTTTGGGGTTTATGATAATCTTAAAGCCATTGAATACATGGAATTTTATGCATCGATTTATGGGATCACCGGAAATGAGGCCAGAAAGCTCTGTCTGGAGCTGATGGAACTGGTAAATCTGGGCGATAAGGCGCAAAATTATGTGGATGATCTGTCCCGTGGTATGAAACAACGCTTATGCCTGGCTCGCAGCCTGATCCATAATCCGGAGCTGCTCATTCTTGATGAGCCGGCTTCCGGTCTGGACCCCAGAGCCCGTTTTGAGATGAAGGAAATTCTCAGAAATCTGATCGATATGGGTAAAACTATACTGATCAGCTCCCATATCCTGCCGGAGCTGGCTGAGATGTGTACCAGCATCGGCGTCATACAGAACGGACAGATGGCTCTGTGCGGCGCTGTGGAGGAGATTATGACGATGATGGCTTCCTCCAATCCGCTGGTCATTACCATGGTGGATGATGTGGAGCGGGCGGTGACCTTTCTCAAGGAACAGCCCCTTGTGGACAATCTTTCTTATAAAGACATGCAGATCCGGGTAGATTTCAAAGGTGATGCCGCGGAGGAGGCCTGGCTGTTAGCCGGCCTTGTGAGCCAGAAGCTCCCTGTCCGCAGCTTTATGAGAGAAGAGGGGAACCTGGAATCGCTGTTCATGCAGATTACGCAAAACGGAGGTGATGACAGTCATGCACATGCACATTAATCCGGTATTCCGTAAAGAATTAAAGCTGGGCGTGCGCAGCGTCCGCCTGCCTGTCATTATGCTTATTTATAACAGTTTGCTGGCATTTATCAGTCTGATCGTTTTTTATACCATACTTGAGAGTGCCAAATGGCGGGGAACGGTGGATTATAGCGCCGTACTCATGCTCTATGCTGTTATGATCGCCATGGAAGGTGTTTTACTGGCGTTCATCGTTCCTGCCATGACCAGTAATGCCATATCGGGAGAGCGGGAGCGCCAGACGCTGGATATCCTTTTGACGACCCGCATGACGCCCTTTGGTATTATTACAGGCAAGCTCATGTCCTCTATGAGCATGGTCATTTTATTGATCATTTCCAGTATCCCGGTCATGTCCATCGTGTTCATATTTGGCGGTGTGACTATCACTGATGTACTGATGATCGTTTTATATCTGATTTTTGCGGCTGTGTTTTTTGGTACGATAGGTATTGCCTGCTCCGCCCGCTTTAAAAAGACGACCACGTCTACGGTGGTGTCCTATGGCGGTGTGCTGGGGCTGTGCGGCGGTACACTTTTGATCGTCATTATCAGTGCGCTTATTTCAATGATGCAAAGTGCAGTGAGAACTAAGAGTATTGTCGGTGTCGTCGCACTGATCCTGCTGTTAAATCCGGGAATGACCACATTTGCTCTGTTAATGGAGCAGCTTGCCAATACGTCGTGGATCAGCACTCTGCTCCATGATGGATTTGGGATTCCTTTGATTTTCAGCGACCATTGGATTCCTATCAGTATTGTGATGCAGCTTTGTATTATGCTGCTGCTTTTGTGGCGCGCCATGGCAAATCTGAAAGCAAAGAAATAAAAAGGAGGGGCGTTTGATGGACACGAATTGGAAAAAGATCGAGCATTATATACGAAAAATACAATGGCGTCTTGCACTTAACAGTCTGTTGGACGGCCTCCTTAAAGGTATGGCAGCAGGAAGCGGGGCGGCTCTTTTAATCTCAGTGGCCGCTCTTATTTTCCCGTGGTACGCGTACCCATGGTTTATGCTTGGGGCGCTGGCGCTTGGACTGATTTCTGGTATCGTTTGGGGGCTTATACACATACCGCGGATGAAGGAGGCTGCTTTGACGGGTGACAGCGCCGGCTTAAATGAAGCGCTCATTACAGCGTTGGAGCGCAGGAAGCAAAATGACGCCTTCAGCTTTATGCAGCGCGAGGTGACGGCACAAAGGCTTGAGCATTTTGATCCCAGAAGGGCAGTGAAGCTTTGTTTTCCATGGAAAACAGGGCTTTTCTTTACCATTTTGGCGGCTCTGTGCGTTGGTCAGTTTTTTATCCCGACACCGGCGCGGAGTCGGGCTCTTGCCAAGCAGGAGGCGGTGAATGCCCTGGCGGAGAAAAAAGCGCTGATCGAGGAAGTTAAAGATGAGGTGGCTGCGGATGCCGGGCTTTTGCCGGAAAAAAAGGAGCAGCTTACCCATATTCTGGATCAGGCGCTTGAAGAGCTGGCCCAGGCGGAATCGGTGATGGATAAGGCTTATGAGGATGCTGTTCAACGGCTGGATATGAAGCTTGCCAAGGCAGCAGAGGGCAGTGATGAGGATGGTGTTAAGGAAAGCGTTATGTCCATGTCCATGAAAATGGACCTGCCCTCGGCCACAGAAGCCAATGCCTGCGCCCGGGAGCTGACGGAAGGCCTGAAACGGATGAAGGATAAAAACGGGAACAACCTTGGAGAAAAAATGAGCGAGGACACCCTCGGTGCGTTGGCATCGGATATGGCCAGAAAGCAGGCCGCCGGGCAGCTTTCCCAGGAAGCGCTGGAACAGATGGCGCTGGCGGCGGATGTGGATGCGTCATCGCTTAAAAATCTTATGGATGATACGATGGGGCAGTTGGCGGCTCAGAATATGGATATAAAAAAGCTGTCCGGCAGCGGCGACGGCACCCCAGCCGCCAGTTGCGATAATACGCTATCCGGCGGTGATGACGGCCAGCCGTCCGGTTTTGCCGGAAATAATTCGGGTGGAACCGGCAATGGCAGTGGTCCTAGCGGCAACGGATCTGACGTTAATGACGGCGGCAGCGCCGGAAATGGTTCCAACGGAGACGGAGCTGGCGGTGATGGCAGTGTGTCAGGAATGGCGTCCAGCAGTGGAAGCGGAAGTAGCGGCAACAGCGGAAGCGGTGGCAGCACCGATGGCAGCGGCTCCAGCGGAAGCGGTGCTGGTACCGGAGGTTCCGGCGGCAGTGGCAGTGGAAACGGAAGTGGAACGGGCTCCGGCGGAAATGGTAGCGGAAGCGGTGCCGGCAGTGGTTGGAATTATGGCAGCCGGCAGGGATTTGAAAAAGAGGCGTCGGACAGCGGCATCGGGGAAGTACTCAATCTCCCCAATTATAAGCTGGGCGATGACGACAATCTCCAGGGAACAAAATCCAACGGGAATAAAACCGTGCAGATGACCAACAGTGCATTGACCTATGCCGGACAGAGCGTAGGCTATGATCAGGTCATCGGTGATTACAGCGCCGATGCCTATCAGCAGATCGAACAGGCGCAGATTCCAGACGGCATGAAGGACCTGGTGAAAAACTATTTTTCCGCGCTGAATCAATAAATAGACGGCTGGGCAACTAACTGTCCGGGCCGAAGGCCACCCGATTTGTGGCGTGATCAATAGACGATTGAAACAGACTTGATAAGAACAGGAGACTCAATAATGATAGACAGTAGTGAACAGATTTCAGAAATTATCGACAAAATGCATTTGTGCGAGGCTGAGATCAGCAAAGGCATTATCGGTCAGAAAGATATTATACGGCAGGTGCTGCTGGCGATACTGGCAGACGGCAATGTTCTTTTAGAAGGTGTACCAGGACTTGGAAAAACCCAGCTTGTAAAAACACTGGCAAAGGTACTTTCTGTGTCCTTTTCGCGGATCCAGTTCACACCGGATTTAATGCCGGCCGATGTGACGGGAACAAATCTTATTATCCGGGAGGGCGGACGAAATTCTTTCTCCTTTGAACCCGGCCCCATCTTTGCCAACATTGTGCTGGCCGATGAGATCAACCGGGCAACGCCGAAAACTCAAAGCGCCCTGCTGGAAGCCATGCAGGAAAAGACAGTGACTGTGGGCCGTAAGACTTATGAACTGCCCCTGCCGTTTATCGTTCTGGCGACTCAGAATCCAATTGAAAATGAGGGCACCTATCCGCTGCCTGAGGCACAACTGGACCGATTCTTATTTAAGCTGAACGTTGCTTTCCCGTCTTTGGAAGAGCTTAAAGGGATCATGGATATTACTGTGAGCAACAAAACGGTGGAGCTTACCCCCGTCCTTTCCGGAGATGATATTTTACAGATGCGTGATGTCATTGCCCAGATGCCCATGGCGGAGGCTGTGGCTGACTATGCTCTGCGGCTGATCATCGCCACGCACCCCACAGGCGAGACGGCTCCCGAAATAACGAAAAAGTACGTACAAAACGGCGTCAGCCCCAGAGCGGCACAGGCGATATTTAAAACGGCCAAGGCCCGGGCTTTGATGGAGGGGCGGTTAAATGTTTCTTTTGAAGATGTGGAATTTGTGGCATTTCCAGCCATGCGCCACCGGATCATCCCCAACTTTGACGCGATGTCCGACGGGGTGGACAACGACCATATTATCCGTGAGATCATTAAGGAAATCCGAAGATTTTAAGACAAGTATGCGTAATTTAGTATGCAGGCCGTATAAAAATGTAATTTTGTGTGCATATGGCCTATCACGAAAAAATTTGTGGGCATGGAGGCAGGCGAATGGAAGATCGCACAATAGAGACGGAAAAAGAGACGAAGAAAACTGAAAATACTAAAAGAACAGTCGTTTTTGACAGCGATTTTTTTAAGACTTTAAGCCGGTTAAAAATGCTTGTAAAAATAAAGCCCTCGGCCGGTCTGTCCGGGAACCGGAAGTCCGGCGCCAAAGGCAGTTCTTTGGAATTTTCGGATTTCAGAGAATATATCCCTGGAGACGACCTGCGGCGTATTGACTGGAATGTCTATGGGCGGACAGATAAACTGCTTGTAAAGCTGTTTGTCGAAGAAAAGGAAGGGCTGTTTAAAATATTTATCGATGGCAGTACATCGATGGATTACGGAAAGTTTCATAAAGGAGACTATGCCAGCCGCCTCAGTGCGGCTTTAATTTATATGATCCTCAACCAGTTGGACCGGGTAAAGCTGGTCACTGCCGATGAAAGTGGAATTTTTTCTTCCGGCGCCATGACAGGGCGTCAGTCGTTCCATCGTTTTCTTGCCCAGTTGGAGCGGTCCGGCTACGCAAAAGATTACGATTTATGGAATGTGGTAAAAAATGAGCCCTATGCTTCCGAAGGTGTGACGATCCTTTTATCCGACTTTTATATACAGCAGGATATTGAGGATGTATTGAAGTTTCTTGCTTATCGAAAGCAGAAGGTGTTGCTGGTCCACGTTCTATCCCAGGAAGAACTGGAACCGGATATGGAAGGAACACTGCGATTGATCGACAGTGAAGATGACAGTACGGCCAGAGTCACTATGGCCGGTGACCTGTTAAAGCAATATGACCAGACACTGCGCGGTTTTATCAGCCATTGTGAGGCGATGGCGGTAAAATACGGCGCTGCTTATGTCCTGGCCCCCACATCCCGTCCTTTGGAGGAGACGCTGTTGACTCTTTTTGAGACGCTTAGGAGGAATCTTTATTGAGACTGCAAAACTTATGGCCGCTTATTTTTCTTTTATGTATTCCGGTGATCATTCTGATATGGATGTTAAAGCAAAAGGCCAGTGATTATCCCGTTTCTTCTTTATTTTTGTGGAAAGAAGCTTATAGAAATGTGGAAGCTTCCAATCCGTGGGAGCGTTTTAAAAATCATCTGCTTATGTATTTACAAATATTGACGGTCACAGCGCTGGTGCTGGCCATGTGCGCCCCATATATTCCGGGCGTTGGCAAGGACTTTTCTCACGTGGTCGTCGCTTTGGATATCAGTGGCAGTATGAGCGCTATGTATGATGACGATCATACCCGCTTTGAGGCGGCGTGCGACGGGGCGAAGGATTATATTGACGGTCTTACCGAGGACACGTCGGTTTCCATTGTCACCATGGGCGCCAGAACGACCACGATACTGACATCCTCCACAGATAAAAGGGCAGCCCGGGAAAAAATCGATGAAATCAGACCAGAAGATACGAGCGCAGACCTTTATGGCGCCATGGATTTTATAAAATCCATGATGACTCTGACATCGGATGGGGCCGCCGCCTTATTTACGGACCAGGCGGTTGAAAATACGCCGGATTATATGTCTGTTTATACTTATGCCTCGTCAGGTTCCAATGCCGCTGTGGATTACGTGAGCCACAGTGTAACCGACGAAGGAATCACAGTACTGGCCAAGATTACAAACTATTCAGACAGCGTTTATGATGGCGATGTGAACCTGTATGTGGATGATACGCTTGTAGATATCGGAACTGTCCATCTGGAGGCAAATGCCAGCGACGCTCTGTATTTTAAACTGCCGGATACGGGAGGGAGTATTGTAAAGGCAGAGCTTAACAGCAGGGATCTTCTGGCAAATGACAACACGGGTTATGATATTTTAAACGCATCCCAGGAAAGTACCATCCTTCTTGTGAGTCCGCAAAATATCTTTCTTGAAAAGGCGCTGTCATTTATCGATGGAACGGATGTTTATAAAACCTCGGACGGCAATGTGGATAAATCATTTGATACGTATATTTTTGACGGGATCTATCCGGAAAGTGTTCCAAAGGAAGGAAATCTGGTCTTTATCAATCCGCCGGTAAATGATGCGCCGGACGCTTCTTTAGGGGATTATATTAAGCTTAAAGAAAGCGCTGAAAATGTATGGCTGTCCGCTGCCGATTGCAGCCTCATGGAGTATGTCTACCCATATGAACTGGCTGTGACAAATGTAAATCTGCTGGAAAAGCCGTCCTGGGCCACGGCCTTTTTTAAGGAAGGACAGGAATGTGCCGGCTATTATGGAAATCATAACGGGCGTTTTATCGCCGTCCTGGGATTTGACCTACATGATACAGACTTTGCACTGCAAACCCAGTTTCCTATATTTATGCATAATTTAATAGACCTTTGCAGGAACAGCCGGCTCGTGTCCGGCATACAGGCTGCCGCCGGGGAGTCGCTTAAAGTCAATGCCAATCCTTCCGGTGGCAGTGTTTCGGTACTTATGCCCGATGGGCGGGAAGCAACGGTTCCAGAAAATATGACCTTTGGTCCGCTGACTATGGCAGGTATTTATACGTTCTCACAGGAAGTGGGAGGAGCTGTGAACACGGCGCTTGTCCATGTGGATTTTCCGTCAGCGCAGGAATCAGCAAAAACAGCCGCGGCTTTGGATGAAAGCGACCCTTCCGCCGGCAGGGGAGGCGCTGTGACCGGCTTGGGAATGAATATAAGGCCTGTATTTATTATGATCTGCCTGGTCCTGCTTCTGGTCCAGTGGCTGATTTATCTGAGACGGATATAGGAGGATATACCATGCATATGGAAATCGATGCCCCGATCTATCTGCTGTTAATACCGGTGGTCGCTGTTTATCTGCTGATCACCGCGCGTATGCTGATAAAGAAAGGGAGAAAACGGATAAGGTCCACATTGGTGATGCACGGCCTTGTGGCTTTACTGCTCGTGCTTGCATTGTGTCAGGTCCGGCTGCGCCGTATGAGCAATGAAGTAAACACGGTATTCGTTGTGGATGTATCCGACAGTATGAAGGATTACAGAAAGGATACTGTGGATTTTATAAAAAATGCGATTGAGCAAATGCCGGCGGATAATTATGCGGGTATCGTGGCTTTTGGCGCCGAAGCGCGCCTGGAGCAGTTTATGTCGGATCGTAAACTATTTGACGGCCTGCATTCAACGCCATTGTCCTCAGCAACAAATATGGAGCTTGCACTTTCCACCGCGCAGACGCTGCTGGATCAGGAGCGCAGCGGCCGCATCGTTCTGCTGACCGATGGGGAAGTCAATGAAGGGGATGTAACGGCCATGGCTTCATCACTGATTGCGGGAAATGTGGAGATCAAGGTCGTAAAGATTGAAAAGAGTGTCAGCCCTGAGGTTTATGTCGATGCGTTGGATATTCCGGAAAGAATCAGCGTTGGGGATCGTTTTTCCATTGAGGTTCATGTGGTAAGTAATGTTTCTACGGATGCTGCATTATATCTCTATAATGGACGGACGCAAAAAAGTGTACAGAATGTCCATCTGGAAGTGGGGGAAAACAGGTTTGTATTTAATGATACCCACGAAGATACGGGCCTGGCCGGGTACCGGGTGGTGGTGGACGCCGCTTCGGACACGCAGACGGTTAACAATGAATATTATGCCTATACAACCATTGAGACGGCCCCACGGGTTCTCGTTATTGAAGGACAGGCGGGCATCGGAAGTGAATTTTGCAAGGTTTTAGACGCCGCCAATATAGCATACAGTTGTGTCACTCCCAGTGGCACGCCGGAAAGCCTGGATGCTCTTTTAGAATATCGTTCGGTCGTTACTGTGGATGTACATGCCGATGATTTTAAAAATGGCTTTATGGATATGCTGGAAACCTTTGTCCGGGATTATGGCGGCGGATACATCGCCACCGGCGGTGAAAACAGCTTTGCTCTGGGCGCTTATAAGGACACGCCGCTGGAATCCATGCTTCCGGTATCCATGGATTTAAAGGGGGAGAAGGAGATCCCTCAGATGACGATGGTGATGGTCATCGATCATTCCGGGAGTATGAGTGACGGCAATGGCCGCATAACCAACCTGGAGCTGGCAAAAACCGCAGCCCTGGCGGCTCTGGATAATCTGAGGGAAAATGATAAGGTGGGGATTTTAAGTTTTTCCGATACTTATACATGGAATTGTCCGATCGTTTCTGCATCCGAATCCAAAGCGGCGGAGGACGGCATTTATTCCATCGATATTGCCGGGGGAACGAGCATTTATCCGGCCCTGGCCGAGGCGGTGGATGCACTGAAAAAAGATGACGCTTCCCTGCGCCATATCTTACTGCTTACCGATGGTCAGGATGGCTTCCGTCAATATGATGATCTTCTGGAGGATATCAATAATGAGCAGATCACCCTGTCTACAGTATCTGTGGGACAGGCCGCCGATGAGGAGCTTCTAAAGGCATTGGCCGAAAACGGGAGCGGGCGGTATTACCATACCGATATTACGACAAATCTGCCGAGAATATTTGCCAAAGAAGTTTTTTTGTCGGCAAGGTCCTATCTCGTCAACAGAGATTTCACTCCGGCCATCAGTTCCAATAATGCGGTGATCACAAAAACAGCAGCGGACGGACTGCCGGTGATGCATGGCTATGTGGCGGCAACCGCAAAGGATACGGCGGATGTGCTGCTGTTGTCCGATGAGAAGGATCCGATCCTGGCGGTATGGCAGTACGGGCTTGGCAAAACGGTGGCATTTACAAGCGATGTAAAAAATATGTGGACGTCGGAGTACGCCGGGTGGCCCGGTTATACGGCATTTTGGAAGGCGATTGTGGAAGCTGTGATGACCCGGGAAAACACAGGAGATATAAGTGCGTCCGCGGTTATGGATGGAAATACGCCCAAAGTCATTTACCGCACGAAAGATTATACCCCAAATTCTGAGGTGACCGCTGTTTGCACAGCGGCTGACGGCAGCTTAAAGGAAATCGTGCTTTCGCCCACAAGCCCCGGAATTTTCGAGGGGGACATCGATGTGAGCGGCGGTACAGGTGTCTATTCCATCAATGTGCGCCAGACCGAGGATGATACAGTTGTTCATTCGCTCAATACGGCGCTCGCTGTACCCTATTCCAGAGAGTACCGTTTTTCCGAGGATACAGGGGAATTTGATGCTTTTGTGACCTCGGTGTCAGGTAAATATATTTCTAAGCCGGGGGAGGTTTTTGACTCCCAACTGCAAAGAGTTTATTCCGTTCGTCCTCTGACCATGATTTTTATGGTGCTTGCACTTGTACTGTTCATGGCGGATGTGATTTTAAGGCGGCTGGGGCTTTACGGCCACCTCCTGGAACGTATAAGCTCAGCCGTAAAAAAGGAAAAACCGGTCAAAGTAGATGAAATTTATGAAAAAAGCATAAAAAATACGGAAAAACATGCTAAAGTGGAGAAAAATAGTAAAAAAGTCATAGAAAAAACACAGAGGAGAGGTTATAATAAGACAGACTCTGTATTAGATACGAATATGCTGTTGCAGAAAAAGAAGGACCGCGATTCAAAACTCTGATATGGAAATATACAAGCGTAAAGGGGTAAGTATTTTGCAGTATGACAGTCCAGGCAGGAGAGTATGGCGCATCGTGTCGCCTATTCTTGTCTATTTTGGTATTACAATGTTGATATCCTTTATCAGCTCATTTATCGTCAGCTATCAGGTCATGTCCACGACCACGGCCGCAGATATGAATGAATTGATGGAAGAAATTATGATGAAGTCCATGGAAATATCTGTTCCGGTGACCCTGATCAGCGGTCTGGCCGCATTGCCGTTTTTGTGGCGGATGATGAAAAAAGACAGAAAGTCTCGTCAGTTTACAGGAAATATGGCTACGCTCAAAAAGAGCCGGCTTATTTATTGTGCCGCCGCTGGGATACTGGCCTGTGTGGCCGGGAGTATCCTTGTGACGATCACACAGATCGGTCAGGTTTTTGAGGGCTACGGGGATGTAACGGAAAACATCTTTTCCCAGAGCTTCGTGATCCAGCTCATTGCCGCAGGTCTGATCGCGCCGTTTGTGGAGGAGCTTGTTTTCCGCGGCCTGATCTATAACCGGTTGAAGGATTACACCACGATCCATGTGGCCATGCTGGCTTCCTCGGTGATTTTCGGCCTTTATCACGGGAATCTGATCCAGGGTGTCTATGGCTTTGTTATGGGCCTTTTGATGTGCTTTGTCTATGAAAAGTATCACACGATGGCTGCACCGCTGATCTGTCATGGCGCAGCAAATCTGATATCGATCGTTTTACAGCTTCTTCAGGTGACCATTGATTCTATTATGGTGGCCGGGGGGATCGCTCTTGTATGCATCGGACTTTTATATCTGGTATTAAAGCTGATACAAAATTCGGTAAATGTTGAGCTGATGCCCAATAAGGATTTTATTGATGTGACCATTGATGCGGGAAGCGGCAGCGGCTTTACACCGGTACAGCCGTCGGCTGGCTGGCCTTATGGTAAAGGTAACGGTAATGACCCCGGTCAGCCCCGCGGACCTCAGCAGCCGGATGATACCACGGATGACGGCAGCGGACAAAATGGTGCGCGCAAATATACAGTGGATGATTATTATCCAAAAAATAATAATGAAGATGATGAATAAGGGGGAGCTTAGTTATGCCTTGGTGCCCAAAATGCAGGACAGAATACATTGAAGGAATTGAAACGTGTGCCGATTGCCATACACCTCTGGTGGCATCCCTGGACGATGAAGAGCTGTCAAAGGAAGATACTGTACCGGAAAATCCAGACTTTGACTTTGGCGATGACGTCGGGGCTTTTGATGATGCAGCAGAGACTTTGGAGGATATAAAATCTTCCGGTGAAGATGGAGAAAAGCCACTGACAGAGGCGGATCTGGCCCGTGAGCTCCACAAGCATACCACGACCTATGTTAAGCCGGAGGAGCGGTATAAAGATACAAAATCCAGCGGATATATGCTGACGATCATTGGTGCGGCCGGTATCATCGTTCTTATATTGGTAGCGCTGGGTGTGATACCTCTGTCCATGGACCCCTTTATGAAATACATATTTTTTGCTGTGCTGGGTGTTTTATTTCTTATATTCTTTATCCTTGGAATCAATTCCATGAAAAAATCCGGGGAATATAAAGAACTGATCCAAAAGGAAAAGAAGGCCGGAGACGAGCTTCTGGCCTGGCTTTGTGAGGATGCTCAAAAAAGCCGGATCGATGCGTGCCACGACCGGGAAATCTCACCGGAGGAGGCTTATTTTGAGTGTCAGGAGCTGATGCGCGGCCTGATCGTGGAGAAGGAGCCGGAGATCAAAGAAGAATTTTTGAACTATATTATCGAAACGGCATATAACCAGATGTATGAATAAAGTGACGATCGGACCAGTCTGAACGGTTACCGAATAATAAAAATAATGTTTCCGGGATGCTCCGGCTGCGTTAAATACTTCCCCCATGGGCAAGTGCTATGGCCCGGCAGAAGGTATTTGATGCCGCCGGAGTTTTTTCGCCGGGCGATCTGAGGGTCTGTCATCGTAATTGTTATAAAAAATATCGACACCATATGATTTATGTCGTTTCTCAATGGGTGAAAGTCAGCGAAATTCCGATTCTGATGAAGAAATATGCCGTATTTTGGAACACGGAATTTGTTTACAGAAGATTTATGGAAAGGTATAATATGAGTATTGACAAGTCGGGAAGAATCGATTAGAATATCTAGTGAACAGATGTTCGCTGTTGGGTGAGGATGGGGTTTACCCTGATGCTTATTTTCAGACGAATCAAAATAAATATAATAAAAGGGAGTATATAATAATGGCAGAAAAAAATTCAAAAACCTTCGATAAACCGGCGGATCAGAGTGAGAAGCTCAAAGCGCTGGATGCGGCATTGGCCCACATTGAAAAACAGTTCGGAAAAGGTTCCGTGATGAAGCTGGGAGATAAGGGAACATCCATGGATGTGGAGACGGTTCCCACCGGTGCGTTAAGCCTTGATCTCGCTTTAGGTCTGGGGGGTATCCCACGCGGACGTATTATTGAGATTTACGGACCTGAGTCGTCCGGTAAGACGACAGTGACCTTACATATGGTTGCCGAGGTACAAAAGCGCGGCGGCATTGCCGGCTTTATCGATGCCGAGCACGCCCTGGACCCGGCCTATGCCCGGAATATCGGCGTGGATATTGATAATCTGTACATTTCCCAGCCGGATAACGGCGAACAGGCGTTGGAGATCACTGAGACGATGGTGCGTTCCGGCGCTGTGGATATCGTCGTTGTGGACTCCGTGGCCGCCCTTGTTCCCAAGGCCGAGATCGACGGCGATATGGGTGATTCCCATGTAGGCCTTCAGGCCCGCCTTATGTCCCAGGCGCTGCGTAAGCTGACCGCAGTGATCAGTAAGTCCAACTGTATTGTTATTTTTATCAATCAGCTCCGTGAAAAGGTGGGCGTTATGTTCGGCAGCCCGGAGACGACCACCGGCGGACGTGCACTCAAGTTTTATTCATCCATCCGTCTGGATATCCGCCGTATTGAATCTCTGAAGATGGGCGGAGAGATCGTAGGTAACCGGGCCCGCATCAAGGTCGTAAAGAATAAGATCGCCCCTCCATTTAAAGAGGCTGAGTTTGATATCATGTTCGGAAAAGGCATATCAAAAGAGGGTGATGTTCTGGATCTGGCTGCGAATGTGGGAATCATTGTAAAGAGTGGTGCATGGTATTCCTATAATGATGCCAAGATCGGTCAGGGCCGTGAAAATACAAAGCAGTATCTGGCAGAGCATCCACAGATCCTCAGTGAGGTGGAGAACAAGGTCCGCGTGAACTTCGGTCTGGAGCCATCCGCAGAAGTTGTGGCAGCTCCGGCACCTGCTATGGATGAAGATCCTGTGCTCCCTCTGGATGAGATGAGCGCTCCGGAAGAATAATCCATGAGAGAAGTTACACAGATTGAAAAGCTGACAAAAACAAAAGTCCGGGTGGAATTTGACGAGGAGCTCCGCTTTATACTGCCGGTGTCTGAGTTTTCGGCCCTTTCTCTGGAGGTCGGAGATATTCTTGAGGACGACGTGTTTGAGCAGCTTTACGAGGAGCATGTTTTAAAAAAAGCAAAGCAGAAGGTCATGGGCCTGCTGGAACGGCGAGATTATACGAAAAAGGAACTGCAGGATAAGCTTATGCAGGCAGGTTTTCCGGCGGATGCCGTATCCGGAGCCATTGACTATGTGGAAAGCTATCATTATATTGACGACGACCGGTATACGAGGAATTTCCTTGAATACCGGTCGTCCGGCAAAAGCCGTCAGATGGTGTATCAGACACTGGCTCAAAAGGGCATAGATACTGAGAAAATAAGGGAGTATATGGAAGATGCGGATATGGATGATACAGCAAATATCCGGCGTATTTATCGCCAAAAATTTGGTGATAATATGGACTTTTCCCGGGAGAAAAAACAGAAAATATTCAATTATTTCCTCAGAAAAGGTTATAAATACAACGATATCGCCAATGTAGTCAAGGATTTTGACAGTATTTAATATATATTGACATCTGTTTTTAGTTACTATGTCTAAAAATAATTGATATCCTACTTGACATAATACGAAAAAAAGTATAAAATTTATATGTTGTATGTTTGTACAATGAAAATTTAATAAGGAGGTGCTCTTGTGCCGTTAGTTATAGCAATACCGGTTATTATCGTTGCTGTGATCATTACTGCGGTTGTTGCCTGGAACGTGGCAATTTCTTATAGAAAGAAAGTTGTTGAGACCAAGATTGGCACTGCTGAGGAAAAGGCCCGTGAAATCATCGACGAGGCTATGAAGACTGCAGAAGCTAAAAAGCGTGAAGGCCTGCTGGAAGTTAAAGAAGAAGCTCTGAAAAACAAAAATGAGCTGGAACGTGAAAGCAGAGAACGTAGAAACGAATTACAAAAGTACGAAAAACGGGTGCTCGGTAAAGAAGAGGCTTTGGACAGAAAAGCAGATTCTCTTGAAAAGAAGGAGAGTCAGTTAGCGTCCAGGGAGGACAGGCTTAATAAATTAAAGCTTGAAGTCGAAGCACTTAATGAGCAAAGGGTACAGGAACTGGAGAGAATCTCAGGTTTAACCTCCGAACAAGCAAAAGAATATCTTTTAAAAACTGTTGAAGACGAAGTAAAGCATGAAACAGCAATGTTAGTCAAAGACCTTGAAAACAAGGCAAAAGAAGAAGCTGCAAAGAAAGCAAAGGATTACGTTGTCACAGCCATCCAAAAATGCGCTGCGGACCACGTAGCTGAGACGACGATCTCCGTCGTTCCTCTGCCGAATGACGAAATGAAAGGACGCATCATCGGGCGTGAAGGACGTAATATCCGCACCCTGGAGACGATGACCGGCATCGATCTGATCATAGACGATACTCCGGAAGCCGTTATCCTTTCAAGCTTTGACCCCATTCGCAGAGAGGTTGCAAGAATTGCGCTTGAAAAGTTGATCGTTGACGGACGTATTCATCCGGCAAGAATCGAAGAGATGGTTGAGAAGGCTCAAAAAGAAGTCGAAACAATGATTCGTGAGGAAGGAGAGGCCGCTACCCTTGAGGTTGGCGTTCACGGTATCCATCCAGAACTTGTACGTTTACTGGGCAAGATGAAGTTCCGTACAAGCTACGGACAGAATGCATTGAAACATTCCATTGAAGTTGCCCAGCTTTCCGGATTATTGGCTGCCGAGATCGGCGTCGATGTCCGTATGGCCAAACGTGCCGGTCTTCTCCATGACATTGGTAAATCCGTGGACCATGAAATGGAAGGCTCGCATATTCAGATCGGTGTGGATTTGTGCCGGAAGTACAAGGAATCACCGACCGTCATCAATGCGGTGGAATCCCACCATGGTGACGTTGAACCGACATCTTTAATTGCATGTATTGTTCAGGCTGCAGATACGATTTCTGCTGCAAGACCTGGCGCTCGCAGAGAAACTTTGGAAACTTACACTAACAGATTAAAACAATTAGAAGATATTGCCAATAATTTTAAAGGCGTTGATAAATCTTTTGCTATACAGGCGGGGAGAGAGATTCGCATTATGGTAGTTCCTGATCAGGTCAGCGATGACGATATGGTCCTGCTGGCCAGAGATATTTCCAAGCAGATTGAAACTGACATGGAATACCCGGGACAGGTGAAAGTCAATGTGATCCGTGAATCACGGGTTGTTGATTACGCAAAATAAAGAAGATAATATAGTAGCAGAAACCAGAATTTTTGGTTTCTGCTATTTTTTTTGCGCGAAGCAACGAGCCGCAAAGGGGAGCTGGCTCACCTTTGTGGCGACTGCCGCGACCCGTCGGAGCGAAGCGTAGGCGGGGGCGCGGAGGTGGGGAACGAGGGCGTACAGGGGAAAGGGGGAAGGGGGGCTGGGCGAGGGCTGTATAATGTACCCATAAGTGTGGACACTTTGGAAAGTGGGGGACCCTCTTTTTAGACAAATCTCTTCGTCTGCCCCTTAAATATGAACATACCCCTACATTCTCGTTCCCTTATAATGCACACAC
>CABJAM010000013.1 GCA_902363555.1 Lachnospiraceae bacterium
ATCCACCCGAAGGTCTCAATAAAAATGCTTCGTTCGACTTGCATGTGTTAAGCACGCCGCCAGCGTTCATCCTGAGCCAGGATCAAACTCTCATGTTTAAGCTTTGTCACATTTTTCAAAGAAAATCTATGACTGATTCGTGCATCTGCGCGATTCCACTTTCATGGTTTTGATACTTATTCAGAACGACAACTAGCTAATTGTTTGTTATCATTCCCGTTATTACTTTGGTTTTTGTTCTTTGAAATATTCTCTTTACAGCTTTGAAGGACAAGGGCTAGGCTCCGACAACCTCGCGAAGCAAGTCCGCTCGGTCGCTGGCGCTTTGCCAATGCACCTGGAGGTGCATTCCGCGTAATTTTCAGTCGTCCATAGGTGAGCAAGCTCCCCTCTGGCCGTCTGCAATTTTCGCTCCGCGCACTGCGTGCGCTGTCAAAGCTGTTTTACGAATTTTCGGGATTGTTTTATTGTTTAATTATCAATGTTCGTTTGTTGCTGTCGTTTTGTGTTCCAGCAACTTTTATAGATTATCATGTTTGACATTTTTTGTCAAGCACTTTTTCTATTTTTTTCCAGCTTCAGGTTTTCGATGTTGTTTTTGTCGTTTTCCCTCAGCGCTTTATTATAATACCACCGGGGTTCCGGTTTGTCAACAAGTTTTTTAAATTTTTTTTATTATTTTGACTTTTAATACAAAAACAGCAATTTTAAATACTATCTTGTAATTGTATGTTCATTTAATTCAATTTAATTTATAAGATAAAGACAATCATAAAGCCGCCACATCCAGGCTGTAAATGGGGAACGGATATTTCATTGGAAGGCCATAGCCCCTGAAATATCCGCTCCTCAAATTACAGTCTGGACGTGGCGGCTTCAAAATATGAAGAATCGGTTCCAGTACTTTATGCCTGTGCTCCGGCATCTTCTACGGACGGAGTTTCGCCGACAATACATTTATTTTTCCATTTTCCCCGGACATAAGCCGCCCACGGTATGATCAAACCAATGATCCAGCCAATGCCATAAGAATAGTAAATATATTCTTTTCCGAAGAAATAGGCCAGTAAATAAGCCGCCGGTACACGAACGATCCAAAGACCGACCAGCGAGGAGATCAAAGGCACGATCATTTCCCCCGCACCCCTTAAAGTACTGCTGTAAATAAATCCGGCTGCCAAAAGTACATAAAATGGCAGTACGCTGTGCAGATACCAGACGCCGGATTCGATAACATCGGCATCCTGAGAGAACATCCGCATAAACCAGTTACTTAACGGGTATAAAATCCCTCCGATAACAACACACACCACAACCGACAGCACAAGTGCGGCGCGCGTTCCATGCTTTACCCGGTCCATCCGGTGAGCTCCGATATTCTGTCCGGTATATGTCGTCACGGCTATGGAAAAGCTCTGTACCGGCATAAATGCGAAGGAGTCAATTTTATTGGCGCCGTTAAAGCCCGCCATAAATGTGGAGCCATAGCTGTTTACCAGGGCCTGCATGACCATAATACCTATGGAAAAGCACATCTGCTGGATACCTGACGGGATACCAAGCTTTAAAGCCTGCTTGAATAAGATCTTATCAAACTTCAAATGCCTGAAATTAATCTTGATAATGGAATACTTCTTTTGTATATAGAAGACACCGAACAGCCACGACACGATCTGGGCAATGATCGTGGCCAGGGCTACGCCAAAAACGCCCATGCGTATTCCCGCCGTAAACAGCAGGTCCAATACGATATTCACTACGGTGGCTATGGCCAGGAATACCAGCGATGTACGGCTGTCACCGAGCCCCTGCAATATACCGGCATTGACATTATAACCCATCATACCGATCATACCGATGAATACCACGATCATATAGGTGGTGGCCATCTCCAGTGTTCCGTCATCGGGCACCTTCATTAATATAAGTAACGGCCGGCTAAGCAATACGCCCACAATGGTGAGTGGTACGATACCGATCAGCATGGCTTTGTATATCGTACTGACCGTCTTTTGCAGCCGTTCGTAATCCTTTGCTCCAAAGTACTGGGAAACCATGATGGTGGCACCGGTACCGATTCCCATAAACAGGGAGCTGAGCATAAAAATAACCGGAAACCCGGTTCCAACAGCGGCCAAAGCCTTCGGCCCAACGATATTTCCGACGATAATACTGTCGACCATGTTATAAAGCTGCTGCAAAACATTTCCTATTAATAATGGTATGGAAAATAAAAAAATCAGCTTGTACGGGCTGCCCGTGGTCATATCCATGGAGCCGCCCTCTTTTTTCTTTTCGCTACTCACGAAATCCCCTCCGTTTCATCTCATTTTCATATGCTGTCTGTTTTAATGATAACTGCTTTTTTAACATATTTCAATATAATATGAAGAAACTCCAATGATATAGCAATATCTGTCTAAATGCGCAGCATTTTTTAACTACTTAACTATTATTATCGGTGCATATAACGATTGTACGCATCCTGATAACATTTTACGGCATCGTCAATCCCCATCGTTTTTAATGTGCGGATATAGCCCGGCCATTCGGTATCGATATCCACAGCTCCGACGATCATCCGGTTCGCCATATCCTGCACGTAGTCTTCGATATCCGGAAGGATACTGCCGCAAATCTCCTGCTCATTGACCGTGAGCGTTACGGCTGGTACAAACAGATCATCCCCATCCCTGTTCCATATCTCACACATTTGCATTTCTTCATCGGAACAGCCTTCCAGGTCACGATAAATATCCTTCAGCCCCATCATATTCGACGGCAGCAAACACGTATCGATCATCTTCTGTCTTGTATGACCGGACGGATTTTTAAGTATCTTATCCGTATACGTTATTTCCCCTTGATCATTGTAGACAAACGTATCATTTTCCAGGCCATAAGACAGATCAAAGGCAATCTCCGGGTCGTAAAGATCATCCAGCATGGACAAAATACCCGGCAGCGCTTCTTCGGATACTGCCTTTGTGATATATATTTTCCGCAAAATGCTTTTAGCCTCTCCAGCCTGAGACACCTCGCCCGCATTCTGCACAGGATACTGCACCGCAGCAAATCTGGCATTTCCGGACATCATCGTTTCCATCTCCTGAACCTTATGATAAACGCAAAGCATTGCACCGGTTTCTCCACGTACACACGCATCTGTATCAATACCATAGACATCATTGGTTATATATTCCGGGCCGATCAGCCCCTCCGTATACCATCGGTGCATCTGTTTTAAATAATTTTTCCACCCGACAGTTTCCGGGCCATATTCCACGGTATTGCGGTTCATCTGCATCGTCGGAATGGCGCCAAAGCCGCCGCTCATGCCCGGTGACCGGACAGCATATCCCAAACCGGAAATATAAAGGGGCTGGCTGCATCCATACGAATCCCGAAAAACCGTCAGCATTTCTTCCCAATCATCGTAAGTGACCGGCAGATCCAAGCCGGCCTCCTCCAGCCAGTCCGCACGCACGATCATGCCGCCCACTGCTATCGAAGCATTAAGCGTTCCGGCGGCTGTATTATAATCATACACCGTCAGTCCGATGATTCTGCCATCATCGTCGTAGGCAAGCCGCTTATTTTCATCACTGGCTGTAATAATTGCGCTGTAATTGGGCATATAGTCTTTAATATAATCCGTTAAATCCCAAAACACCCCATCGGCAACAGCGGTATCCACGCCGCTCTTATACTCCTGCGATCCCGGGAAAAATACGATATCGCAGTAATTTCCGTCAAGAAACATTTCTTCGAGCATATCTAATTCGCCCCATCCCGGATGGACAAATTGGAAAGCTATGCCATATTTTTCTTCCATACGCTGTATCGTCTCATTTTGGGAATAATCCGAAATCACATCACCATCCGGTCCGATACAATAAATGGTAATCGATGAGCCCTCCGGCATCGCCTCACGCCCGGTTAAATCCCCACGACTTTCACGATTGCATGAACTGAACAGTATTATAACAGCAATGCATATAGCCATGACTCTTTTAATCATATATTTTCACCCCCTGCTTTTTGCATACTCTTAAACTGGCCCGGTGTAACGCCTTCATATTTCTTGAAGGTTCTGATAAAACCTCTGGCATCCAGATATCCGCATTTTGCCGCAACATCCTGAACACTCATATCCCCTTTTAAGAGCAGCTTTGCCTGGCGTATACGCTCTTTATGGATCACATCCAGGATACCTTCCCCGGTATATTTTTTGAACATACTTGATGCATAGGATGCGGTCCGGTTGAAATGTTCACTGATACTCCCCGCCGTGATCGCCGGATCTGTGGCATGCTCCATAATATACATGCGCATCTTTTCATAAACGTCCTTTCCGTCCGTATCATTTTCATCCTTCTGACTGAGCTTTTCCAGCATCTGATCCGCAAATTCATACATTTTTCTCACATTTTTCTGCGGCTTGCCCAAAACATAGGTCTTATAGCGCTCTTTATACGGAACCGAAATGACAGAGATGACCGTGATCATTCTTGTTCGTGCACAGTCCGGCTCTATATTGGGGATTGCAATATTTTCATCCCATATCTGCCGGAGCGCCTTTTTGCCATCCGCGTAGTCAGAAATCATGATCGTGTTCATCAGTCGTTTCAGATTGTCGCTGAATATACCTTTATCCTTTCGGATGCCGGAAGCCGCATCCTCATACCATGCCGGTATATTTTCCCCATGAATGAGCTCAACATATTCAACCATATAGTCCGCCTGCGCTTTTCCGCGATGTATTTTGCTAAAGGATGTGAGCTTTTCGCTGATACCACATGCCGAGGATATGGTGACACGATTTTCCATAAACTTCATGGCTTCCCTGATTTTTTCCTCCACGGCCGGCGTACGGCTCCGGATCAGCATATACACCTTATCCCAATCCTCCACCGGATGTAAGATCAAATCCTGGGCAAGAATCTCGCTGAAAATATTTTTCACACAAAACACAAGAATCTCGTAATCCGACAATTCTGTCAAATCCAGCAATTTCACTTCCATGACATAAAATTCATCACTGATGTCCTGTTCATGCTCCTTTTCATAGGCGGCAATGACCTTCTCACTCTTTTCCTGCCCGAGAACGATCTGTGTCAATCGGTTCTGATCCTGAAAATCACGGTATTTGATGATCTGATCACTGAGTACCGAAGCATTCCTGTAAATTTCCTCATAAGTAAATTTCTCATCGGACACATTTTCACAGTCAAGCACCTGGGAGATTTTTTTCAATGGCTCCGTATTCTTTTTTGTAAACCAGCGGGCCAGCCACACACTGACGCCGGACAAGACAAACATACTGATAATTACAAAGCAGACAACGGCAAATACATCCGCATAATAACTGCTCCATTCGGAAACATAGTAATAGCTCAGCCCCATATGCTCCGACGTTCTTGCGGAATAGATGTATCTGTTCCGGTCAAAAGAAACAGATGCAAATACTTTATTTTCCTTTTGGATCTGTTCGACAAGCGGCCCAATACTTTCCGATGTGCCAATATAGCCCAAAGTATCGTCCGCCAGGTAACAATTTTTCGCCTCATCGATACAGATCGTGTCAATAAATTCCTCTATCAGTTTTGTATCCATCTCCACGATCAGATAAGCGTCTGCTCTGCAGTAGGACTTTTTGTAAATCCCCTGGATAAAAAACATCCTGCAATCCGCATCTCCAGAATGAGTCACATATAAGCTGCTCTTTTTATCACCGATCATCTGCTTTGCCGCGTCTTCTGAAAATTCCATCGCCCGCATCTGAGCCGCGTATTCATTCTCATGGAATATCTCATTGCTGCCGATCATATATTTTTGATTTGTATTTAATAAAAATATATCGGTAATATATTTATATCCGGCACACCGATCTGCAAAATCTTCCATAAGACTTTTTACATCAAGCACTTGGGCGCCATAAAAATTTTTGCGTCCGGAATAACTCAAAACCTTATGGACAAGCGTTTCACCAGATAGCTGCTTTGCCTGATTTTCAATTTCTCCAAACATATTGTCAAGCTGCAGCACGACCTTATCCAGCTCCGCAGCATTTCCCTCGGACATGGTGCGGTTTGTCTTCACAACTAAAAAAATACACAAAATAAGCTCAATAAAAACAGAGATACACGCCATGACCAGATAAGTCTTAAGTATGTATCTCTGTATATTTTTTTCCGCTGATACCTTCCTGCTTTTCATCCCCGCTCACCCTCACATTATATGTATCAAAAACCATAATCTAACTTTACAGCAAGCGCGGGCAAAAGTCAAATCTCACCCTTTTACTGAACCCATTGTAATACCTTTAACAAAATATTTCTGAAAAAACGGATAGGCGCACATCAGCGGAAGGATACCGATCACGGCAATGGCCAGGCGCATGGTGATCGTCGGCACGCCCTCCGACTGTGTTGTAAGCTGCGACAAATAACTGGCACTGTTATTTATACTATTTAATACATTCATAATTCCCCATTTTGCATAATCATTAATATAGTAGGTACCGTTCTGCCAGTCATTCCAGTAGGCGATCCCCTGCATCAGCGCAACCGTGGCAAGAATTGGCTTGGACAGCGGCAGTGCAATCTTAAGGAAGCATCGAAACTCGGATGCGCCGTCTATTTTTGCGGATTCATAAAGCTCCTCCGGCACAGACCCCTGATAGTACCCTTTTACAAGCATGATCGTGAACGCACTTGTGACAAGGTTGGGGATCACATAGGCCAGATAAGAGTTTTTTAAATGGAAAATCTGCGTGTAGTTCACATAGCTGGCAACCATACCGCCGTTAAACAGCATCGTAACAACAAACAGGAACGTAATGATCCCGCGGCCGTACAGATTTCTTTTTGAAAGCATATACGCACACGGTGCGGTCACGCAAAGACAGAGGATGACACCACAAAGTGTGACGCAGATGGTGATCAGATATGCCTTTCCGAAAGTCTGCCAGCGGGTGAGCACATACTGGTAAGCCAGTGTGGACCACTTGCCCGGGATCAGTGAAAAACCATGCTGTACTGCCCATGTCTCATCGGTAAATGATGCCGCAAAGAGTATCCAAAACGGAACAATGACAGCGATGGACACCAATATCATAATGATATTTGATAATAACAAAAATCTGTTCTTTTTCTTAAAAATGGTCATCTCTATCACTTCTCCCTTAAAATAATGCGTTTTCTTTGCTCATCTTTCGCACGATCGCATTAAAGAACATCATCATACAGAAGCACACAACGGACTGATAGAAGGATGCCGCTGAGGACATGCCCATATTTGATCCGCTTGTCAGTGCACGGAACACGTAGGTATCGATCGTATCGGTCACCGGATATAACACACCGGAGTTTTTTGTTACCTGATAGAACAGAGAATAATCCGAACGGAAGATCCCGCCCATACCAAGGGTGACCATCATAATGATCGTCGGCTTTAGCATAGGAATCGTGATCTGTGTGATCTGCTTCCACTTGCCTGCACCGTCAAGCTCTGCGGCTTCATAATAATCGCGGCCAAAGCCTACGATGGTTGAAAGGTAAATGATCGTTGTAAAACCAAGGCCTTTCCAACTGTTGACAATGGTCAGGATAAACGGCCAGTATTTCTTTTCCATATACCAACTGATCTTATCCACGCCGAAAACTCCGAGGAATGTATTCATAATACCTGTATCACTTAAAAATACAAAAACGATATAGGCCACGATGACATATGAGATCAGATAGGGCAAAAGCACCATGGACTGATAGAACTTTTTCGCCTTTGTGCTTACGATCTCATTGAGGAAAATGGCCAGTAATACCGCTAAACATGTATTTAAAATAAGCCATGAAAACTGATAGCACACTGTATTTCTCGTAATCCTCCACGCATCGGATGCAAATAAAAACTTAAAGTTATCTAAGCCACACCATTTACTTCCGGATATGCCATCGATCACACGGTAATCCTTAAAAGCGATCTGTAAACCATACAAGGGCATATAGTTGTTGATAATAATATAAATTATGGCGGGCAACCCCATCAAATAGAATGGAATTGACTTTTTAAACCGTTTCCAGTTATTTGACTTTACTTTTGTACTTTCCATACAACGCCTCCGAAATCTATTATTGGGGGCTGCCCGCTGCAGCCCCGAGAACTATAATTTATTTATTGCGGGCGGCTCTCCACGCGTCAAACTGCCGCTGGTTTTCTGCAATAATCTCGTCGATACCTGCGGTCTTTAATGCGGCATTAAAGTCTGCAATACGGCCTTCCACGTCCTCAACCATGCCGCACATCAGAGAGGCATTGTACTCGCCAACAACAGAAGATACTGCTGCAACCTGGGTTTTCACCGGCGTTGTGTCAAATACATAGCCGAACGCGGTGGACAGCTTTGCATTTTTAGCGCTGTACTGGTCAAGGGTATCATACCATTCCTCTGTGTATGGCGCTTTTTGATAAACCTGTGCCAGATCCCCAAAGGTTACAATCTGGAGCCCGTAACCTGTATTTGAGAAATCCACGCCTTCCGGGAAATCAATGATATGCTCACTGACCTTCACATAATGCTTTCCCTCAATACCGTAGTTCATAAGATTGGCCAGCTCGCCGTTGGTCATAATCATATTCAGTAGCTGGACAGCTTTTTCCGGACGCTCACTTGTCACTGTAACACCAAGGCTGTATTCAGGAATTGTCTGTCCGATTAAATATGTCTCACCAAAAGGAATTTCTCCCATATCCACACCCGTAATCTTTTTACTGTTATTCACAGATGTTGCATTGATTGGATTTAAGCTGATGCAGACCTGATGGGCCATCATAGCTGCAACTGCTGTGGTGCCGCTTGTCATGGAATCCGGCACCATAATGCCCTCCTCCCACCATTTTCTTAACTGCTTACACTGGTTCAGGTATTCTTCCGTTTCAAATACATTGACAATCTGCGTATCCTTTGTCATATCCATCAATACACCGTAGATACCATCAGCTCCCATTGCAGATCCAAATTTATCCATCTTTGTACCTGTGATCGCTACTGAAGGACCGTCGCCTGCGGTAAATGCATACCCCGGGAAGTCACTGTTTTTAATATTCTGATACAATTTATCGAGATATTCAATGGTCGACTCCGGATTTTCCGGGATCTCTATATTATATTTTTCAAAGTCCTCGATTCCGTATGTAACAGCATCCCGGGATGCCGGATAATAATTGCCCGGCACACAGTAGTAATCATCGCCGATA
Organism: Lachnospiraceae bacterium; assembly: GCA_902363555.1. GTDB lineage: Bacteria > Bacillota > Clostridia > Lachnospirales > Lachnospiraceae > Catenibacillus. The sequence goes on from CABJAM010000013.1 coordinate 9,259, forward strand.
TAGCAGGCTTCCATCAGATTCCCTGCTTTTTCAAGCATTTCCGGTGCATACTCCTTGAGAAGATCGCCCAGTGGCAGCAGCAGACCGTTGGCCACAAGGCTCTGGGTGCTCGTAGTGTATCCGGCAAATACAATGTCGATCCGGTCACCGTCTGTACCGAGGAGATTCAACTGCTGCGCATGATCAGCGATGGTAATCTCACGAAACTTCACAGTACAGTTGATCGCAGGCACGGTAATTTCATTAATGGCAGCCTCTACCTCAGCGGTATCCGGCTGAGCTACGCCGGAGCCGATCAGCTCAACGATAACCTCATAGGGTGCTTCATCAGCTCCGGATTTCCCATCTTCGCCAGACTTTGCCTGTGCACCGTCCGTTTTTGATTCCGCAGCCGTTGTGTCTGCTTTGCCTGTATTTCCACTCTGTCCGCCGCATCCGGCAAGCACAGTGAGCGCCATTGTCAATGACAGCACAATTGCCATAAATTTCTTCATAGATTTATCCTCCTATATCTCAATGCGTATCCTTTATACCCATTCGCTGATCTTATTTTTCGGAAGCGTTTTGCCAAATTTCTCTTTGATCACTGTATTTGTATAGTTCGCCTGATCCGCCATCTGCTTAACAAATAATGGCATATCTACCACATCCACAACCTTTCTCAACTGCTCCAACCCCCTTGCGCAGGCGGCATCTCTTTCTTCAATGGAAGCAAAGGCCCCCTGATCGCCGCCGTGATCAAGCAGGTCGCCCATATAAAAACCGATGGAATATGCGAAGCTGCCGAAGTTGATAATATGAGAAATATTCTGAAGGCTTTCAGGAAGGCCCTTAAATTCGGTCTGCCCTGGTTTAAACATATCGCCATCTTTATGAACCTCTCTCGGCGCACAGTTTGGATCAATGATAAAGTCTTCCTTCTGTCCGGCAATGGCATAGGAACCATAAGTAACATCCATGAAATTGTTGTATTTTGCAGATTCTTCTTTTCCAAGGCGGGTTTTTGCAAAGCTGGTCACGGTCATCTGATCGATCCATGCGATAGGCACCTTTGTCTCATCAAAGAAATCACCCACTAAAGCGCCCAGTGTTAATTCCGATGTGCCGTGCCCAGTGACATAGATCTGACGTTTGAAGCCCTGGCTTAATAGTGAATAAACAATCGCTTTCAGATACTCATATCCGTCATGGACGCTCATGCGCACGGTTCCCCGTCCGGTTGCACAGGAACCATTATAAAAGTACTTCAGCCCATCGAGTACCAGACCGTCCACCTTCTCTGCCATGGCCATAGCCATTCCAAGAGGTCCTACATATTCGATTTCCAGCGGGCATCTGCCGTGCATTTCGGTTGGACCTACCGGGATGAAGATGATATCATTTCTATCCAGATATTCTTCCACCTCAAAGTTGCTCAGTTTTGATAAGATTCTTGTACGCATTTCCATAATGCTTACCTCCCAATATTATTTTCGTTCTGCTTTTGTACAGTCCAGACAAGCTGAACTGTTACATGCTTTTTGCAGCGGCCATATCTTATAGTGGCATGGCCCCTTTATTTTCGTTCGACGCTTTTGTCTCGCATCAACGAACAAGCTGAGTATATCGCATGTAAAACCACGCGCATATCGCCAGAATTTTATATTTTACACGCATCAAAAAAATTGCGTATTTTAAAAATATGGATATTTTTATACTCAAGTGGCATTTCTCTGTCTGCTGCTGCGGGCTGCCACTGGCTACCGCGTGCTGCTGCGGGCAGTTGCGGGCTGCTGCGGGCAGTTGCGGGCTGCTGCGGGCAGTTGCGGGCTGCTGCGGGCTGCCGCTGGCTTCTGCGAGCTGCCGCTGGCCAGTTATTAATTTTTCCTGACGAATCATCTGCCGCCGTCAGAAAAAAGTTTTCTAAATATCAGGTTTTTTTACAATCTTTTTTTGCTCTTTATATTGAAATAAAAGTGAAAACATAATAGAATAGAGAGTAACTACGACTTTGACAAAAATATCTTCCCCTGGGAAGTTTTTTTGTTGATTGCAAGATAAAATATAACATTAGGAGCGATTTACTTATGGTATTCTCAAGCTTATTTTTCGTCTATTTCTTTTTGGCGCTAAACCTGTTTATTTATTCAAGGACCCACAAGATCACATCTAAAAATATTGTGATGCTGGTGTTCTCACTGATCTTTTACTCCTGGGGCGGACCCAAATATTTACTGCTGCTCATCGGCATGACCTTTATCAGTTGGATTACCGCACTTGGAATTTACAAATACCGTAATTATAAAAAGTCGATCCTTATTCTTGCATGCGTCCTGTTACTTGGTTTACTTGGAATTTTTAAATATTCCGGATTTGTTTTAAGCGGCATCCAGGCCATCACTGGATTCCCTGAATCAATCCCCAATATTGTGCTCCCGATCGGTATCTCATTTTATACGTTCCAGCTTTTGTCCTACGTGGTTGACGTCTACCGCGGCGACGTGCGGCCCCAGAAGAAGTTCTGGCTGCTGCTTTTGTACGCCAGCCTGTTCCATCAGTGTATTGCCGGACCTATCGTCCGCTATCACGATGTTCAGGAGGAGATCCTCCACAGAAAGGTGCTTTCAAAAGAGGTTGGAAAGGGAATAAAAAGATTCTGTATCGGTCTTGCCAAAAAAGCCATCCTGGCCAATGGATGTGCGGTTATTGCCGATACTTTTTTAACGTCAGGAGATCTCAAGGCATTGGCGGATGTGCCGGCTATGGGGCTCTGGCTCGGTGTTTTGGCCTTTACCCTCCAGATATACCTGGACTTTTCGGCTTATTCGGATATGGCCATCGGTATGGGGCTTATGATCGGCTTTCATTATAAGGAGAACTTCAACTATCCGTATATGGCCGACTCCGTTACCGAGTTTTGGCGCAGATGGCATATATCCCTGAGCACATTTTTCAGAGATTATGTTTATATTCCGCTGGGCGGCAACCGCAAGGGCAAGACGCGGACGATCATTAACCTGTTTATCGTTTGGTTCCTGACCGGTATGTGGCACGGCGCCAGTTGGAATTATATTTTATGGGGCCTGTATTTCTTCGTATTCCTTGTGATCGAGAAAAACTGGCTGCTGAAGAAATTTCAGTGCCTCCCCCACTTTGTATCACACATTTATGCACTGGTTATCATTTACTTCGGATGGATACTCTTCAAGTTTGAGGATCTGGCCGGAGTGGGCATTACATTAAAGGGCATGCTGGGCCTTAACGGCAATGGTTTTTCCAATATGCAGGTCAGCCTGGCGTTCAAAAATAATATTTTCTTCCTTATTTTTGTTATTATTGCCTCCACACCGCTGTTAAAAACCATCCACACCAAGGTCGTGCAATGGTTCCGCCAGCGCAATGCCATTCCATATATTGTCTATGCCTATGAGATCATCCTGCCGGTTGTGCTGCTGATCCTCTCAACTATGGCATTGGTGGGCAATAGCTATAACCCGTTCCTTTATTTCCAATTTTAGCGAGAAAGACGGTGATTAAATAATGAAGAAATCCACGAACAAAAACGAAAAGATCAAGATACAAAAGACGTATCTTGCTTTAAAAATACAGATTTTTTTCTTCGTCCTGCTGATCATCGCGGTCATTGGCCTGCTGATCCCTCTTCGGCCGAAGGAGTCTACTGTTGAAAAGCGTGAGCTGGAAAAGTTCCCCGCCTTCACAGTGGCCTCCTTCCTGGACGGGAGCTACTTCAATCAGATCTCCACATGGTACGCGGATACCTTCCCTTTCCGGGAAACACTGCTGTCCGCCAATTCCAGTATTAAAAATCTGTATGGAATCCAGGGTGAGCAGATTGTTTCCAAGAGCGGTAAGACCGGCGATGAAATACCCGAGGGTGGCGTGATGGTGACCGACACGGATGAGACAAAAGGCAGCGAGACGAAGGGCTCCGGCGAAACAGCCGAATCCGGGGAAACAGGCACCGCCCAGACAGAACAGACGGAGACGCAGGAGGAAACACTGCCGGATGGCACGATCCACACCGTTCCGGAGGTTTCCGGCGATGTGTATGTGTCCGGCGACCGGGCTTTTGGTATCTACTACTTTGACCGCGAGGGCGCCAATGCCTATATTAATATGATCGACAAGGCACAGAAACGTCTGGATGGCATTGCCGATGTTTATACGATTCTGGCGCCGACCAGTGTCGGTGTCAGCCTGGATGAAAATGCCCAGGAAAAGATCGGCTCCAGCGACCAGAAAAAATCCATCGAATATATCTATTCCAACATTAATAATATGAACAGTAAGGTTAAGACGGTGGATATTTTCGATACTCTCAAAAAGCATAACAGCGAGTACATTTATTTCCGAACGGACCATCACTGGACCGCTCTGGGCGCTTACTACGCTTACCAGCAGTTTTGTGCGGCAAAGGGGATCACAGCCACACCGATCGATACGTATGAGAAGGTGGAATTTCCCAATTTTGTCGGCAGCTTTTACGCCAGCAGCGGCCAGGCCGCTTCCTTAAAGAGTAATCCGGATACGGTCATCGCCTATAAGCCAACGAGCACAAATGACATGATGTATGTGGATAAAAATCTCCAGGAAATCCAATGGCGGGTCATTTTCGACGTTTCTGATTACCAGAGCGGCGTTAAATACAGCACCTTTGTTGCCGGCGATGAGATTTATGCTAAAATTGATAATCCCACACTGACCGACGGCTCGGCCTGTGTCGTTATCAAGGAATCCTATGGAAATGCGTTTATACCGTTCCTTGTGGATCACTACCAGCATGTATATATCGTCGATTACCGGTACTTTTATAAGTATCCTCAGTATGGCAACAGCGTATACCGGCTTGTGACGGAAAATAATGTCAAGGATGTCATTTTTGTCAATAATGCGGATGCGATGACAAATAAGAGCCAGATCAACTCCATGAGTGCAATGTTTGATTGATCGATTTAAATTAAAAAATATAAAAGTAAGGCCGGCGGCTCAGTTATTGAGTGCTGGTCTTATTTTTTACTTTTTAAATGCCTTTGTAATTTGTCAGGGATTTCCGAAGGAAATCCTTGACCTGCTTGTCCATCAGGGCAATTCCTTTTATAGCAGCAAAAAATTATAAATTACGACATAAAACCACACGAAAAGCACATACTAATTAAGCATATATAAAAATTATAATAAGAGTTGCCCTGATGGGCAAGCAGGTCAACGATTTCCTTCGGAAATCCCTGACAAATTGTAATAGGTGTTGCCCTGATGGGCAAGAAGGTCAACGATTTCCTGCGGAAATCCCTGACAAATTGTAACTCGATGTTTTACTTTTATGAAAGGAGCATTGCTATGAATGATATTGCGATTGCATCCGTACCTGTGCAGGCGTGGGAAAAGCCTTATGATCTGAAGGAAGCACTCTGCCAGGGCACTATTTTTCAAACGCTGAGAAAACCTTTTTATACCGAAAGCCAGGATACCCAGGCGGTATTTCAGCCGGAAAATGACTATGAGCGCAAGCTTTTAGAAATCCAGCAGACCGGCTTTTTTATCACAGACCTCACCCTCTTTTTAGACACTCATCCGAACCACACCGAGGCGATGGCCATGCGTCAGGAAATGCAGCAAAAGCTTATGACACTCCGTGAGCAGTTCGCGCAGCAGTTCCACGCACTGGACTGCTTCCAGCCTGGTAACGCAAAGTGTGAAGTTGCACCCTGGGAAGGAGGAACAAAGAATGTGGATTTATGATAAACGTCTGGAATACCCTGTAAATATTACAAAAACATGCCCGAAGACAGCCCAGTTGATCATCAGTCAGTACGGCGGTCCGGACGGCGAGCTCTCTGCTTCCCTGCGGTATTTATCTCAGCGCTACACGATGCCTGATAAAAAGGTGGGCGGCCTGCTCACCGATATCGGTACTGAGGAGCTTGCCCACATGGAGATCATCTGCGCCATGGTTTACCAACTCACAAAAAATTTAACTATCGCAGAGGTGGAAGCTTCCGGTTTTGCACCCTACTATATCGACCACACTGCGGCTATATGGCCTCAGTCCGCGGCAGCGCAGCCATTTACAGCCACAGAATTCCAGTCCAAGGGCGACGCCATTGCCGACCTGACAGAGGACCTGGCTGCGGAACAGAAAGCCCGCACAGTGTACGATAATCTTCTGCGCGTTATCACGGACCCGGAGGTCAGAGATCCGCTGAAGTTCCTCCGCGAGCGGGAGATCGTCCACTTCCAGCGGTTCGGCGAAGCGCTGGAGAACACAAAGGAGCGGTTAAATTCCTGCAATTACTATTATTTTAATCCAGAATTTGACAAGCAGTTTGTGGAAAGTCCGGACACCACCGGTAAAGTGGATATGTTTTAAATGGAATGGGCGTAACAGTTCGGTCAGTCTGGACTGTTACGCTGTCGATTCCCCAAATAAAGCAAAAAATGCCTCCCTATCCCCGGATAATGTATCAGGAATAGAGAGGTATTTGTAATGTTTGTTTTAATATTCATAGCCGCCTTTCAGACGGAACTGTCCGGTCAGATCCTTTAACAACTGAGCCTGGGCCGAAAGCTCCTCGCTGGCCGCGGCGCTTTCCTCGGCTGTGGCTGAATTGTTCTGGATCACACTGGAAATCTGCTCAATCCCCTGTTCGATCTGTCGAATGGACTCGGCCTGAACTCTGGAAGCCGCTGTGATCTGCTCGATGATTTCATTTGCGATCCGGGCGCTTTCCAGCATAACTTCCAGGGAATGTGCGGTTTCATCTGCAATATCCGCTCCGCCTTTGACCGCATCCAGAGAATTTTTAATAAGCTTGGCCGTCATTTTGGACGCTTCGGAGGAACGGCTCGCAAGATTACGGATTTCTGAGGCTACGACAGCGAAGCCTTTTCCAGCATCACCTGCCCGGGCAGCCTCCACTGACGCGTTCAGCGCCAGAAGATTGGTCTGGAACGAGATATCCTCGATAACCTTAAGGATCTTGCTGATTTCACCGGAGCTGCTTCGGATATTCGTCATAGCGGCAACCATATTCTGCATCCGCCGGTTGCTCTCGCCGGCTTCAAATGCCACAGCATTTGCTTTCTTGCTCGCCGACTCGGCATGATCGGCATTGGCATTGACCTGAGAGGAAATACTCATAACAGCAGCGGCCAGCTCCTCGATGGATGCCGCCTGTTCTGCGGCTCCCTGGGAAAGCTCCTGGGCTCCGCAGGATACCTGCTCCGCACCTGAGGCCACCTGATCTGACGCCAGATTGATCTGCATGAGCGTACTACTTAATGAAGTAACGATCCCACGCATAGATTCCAGCACGTTACGAAAATCTCCCACATATTGCTCCTCAACGCCTGTCTGTATATCAAAATTTCCAGACGCCATCTCGCCTAAAAGTGCGCCCTCATCATGTATGATCGTCAGAAGTGACGACGCCATGGTGCGCATACTTTCAGCCAGATGCCCAAGCTCATCTCCTGCCGTATAGCTGACCGTAGTTTCGGTCAAACGTCCATGGGCCAGATTTTCCGCAGCCTGCTCAAGCTCTGAGACCGGCGTTGTAATGGCCCGGGTGATATAATAGCAAAATGCTATACTTACCAAAACACTGCAGGCCCCGAGAACACTCAGCATTACAATAGCCCGGGTCTGGCTTGCGCGCAGATTGGCAATCAGTTGTTCGCCTTTGATATTCCCATTTTCTATAAGCGTATCCAGCTCCGCCTGAGCAGCCTTTATGGTGGGGATATTATTGGCTTCCATGTATTCGGCGGCCTCTTTCGTCTTATTCGCTTCGGCCAGAGACAGGACCGTCTCTCTCATGGGCGCCAGCTTATCCAACTGCGCTTCCAGCCTGTCTATAATCTCTTTATCCCCTAAAAAATGCTCCCGGAGGATTGGAAGCTGCGCATCAATCGTCATTGCCGATTCCTTGGCTATTTTAATGGCATCATTCATCACATCATGTTCCTCATTGGCGATGGTGCGGAATACTGACTTCTGCATCCGTTCAAAATTAGAGTTGATGATGTTGGCAGTTCCCTTTACGGTAAATGGACCGTCATAAAATACTTCAACCTGATTTCGTATATTTACAAGGTTGACAATGCTGACAGCCGTTCCGCCAGCAAGCAAAATAAGTATGATCACATAAGATATAACCAGCTTTTTACCAACTTTAAAATTCTTCATAATCTCCCTTTCCCCGAACCTGACCGTTTCCCGCGGCATTCCTTTGCATTCAATATAAAATAATGTGAAGTTTATTGTTCACATTCATAGTTATTGTTTTAAGTATAACAAATAATAATGTAAATAGCAATCATTGCTTAAAATTCCGACGCCAGCGGGGATAACCATTGGTAACGGTTCAGAAGAACCAATTGTTACAGCAACGGACATGCGCAAAAGAGGTCGGATTTTTACATTAAATCCCCGGAGTTTTTGGGTATAATAAGAGTTGCGCTGATGCGCAAGCAGGTCATCGATTTCCTACGGAAATCCATGACAAATTATAATAAGAGTTGCGCTGATGCGCCAAATTAAAAAGGAGGGCCACATATGAAATACAAAGGACCGATGCTTGTTGTAAAGGATATTGAAAAATCGAAGAAATTTTACACAAGCGTTTTAAATGTACGGGTCATTTCCGACCTGGGAGCTAATGCCACATTTACGGGAGGATTATCTGTCCAGACTGAGGAGTCCTGGTGCCAGTTTACGGATTGCCAGCCGGATTTTTTCAGATATCAGGGAAATGACGCCGAATTTTATTTTGAGGAAGAGAACTTTGACGGCTTCATGGAGCACTTAAAGGAGCTGAATGTGGAAACGATTGGAGAAGCCATGACCATGCCATGGGGCCAGAAGGTCGTACGCTTTTATGACCCGGATAAACATATTATTGAAGTGGGCGAAGATATGACCACAATACTGAAAAGATTATATGATTCCGGCATGTCCATTGATGCGCTGGTGGAAAAGACCTATATGAAAAAAGGAATCATTGAACGTATGCTGAAAATCAAAAAATAAGCGTTCCCGAAGCGCCGACGCATAAAATCTGGGAACCAGCACCACCATGTTGGTTCCCAGACCATTTTATACAAGAATCTTCCTGCGCGCCTCCACAAGGCCCGCCACCGGTTCATCCTCCGGCATATATTCCAGACCGACATAACCGTCATAACCCAAACCGGAAATACACTCAAACACATGGGTATAATTGATCTCGCCTTTTGTGATCTCATTGCGCCCGGGATTTCCCGCCGCGTGGAAATGTCCGATCTTGTCCACATTCTCCGTAATATTCATCAACAGATTTCCCTCGGTGATCTGCTGATGATAAATATCAAACAACACCTTCACGCAGGAGCTGCCGATTCTGTCGATCACATCAAATGCATCCTCCGATGTGGACAAATGGTAGCCCGGGTGATTTACAAGATTATTGAGTGGCTCAATAACCAGGGTCATCTGCGCCTTTTCTGCAAGGTCCGCCGCCCGGCGCATCGTATCCAGAAATGCCGCCCGGTGGGCCTTTCTTGTGATTTCTTTTGAAAAGCTGTCAAATTCCCATCCCGCCTGGGCGATCAGCGTTTTACACGAAAGCCGCTTCGCCACGGCGATGGATTCCTTTAATCCATGCAGATAGTCCGTCTGCTGCGATAAATCTCCAGGGTTCACAAATTTTGTACAAAACGCAGCCACATCCAGCTCCAGCCGGTCCTGAGCACGGGCAATGGCATCCATATCCTTATCCCACCACGTCCAAAATTCGATGGCCGGATAGCCGGCTTCCTTTACAGCCTTCATGGCTTCGGTAAATGAGCATCCCATAAACACGGCATCAATGCATACGGAATATTTCAACATTTTTAATTTCTCCTTCCAGATCTGGGGCGTACGCCTCAAGAGCTCCGGAAAGTGGAACAGTTCAGCGGGGCCGAACTGTTACCTGAAAGGAACTTTTTACCTACATCTGATCGATATACAGCCTCCGGTATTCCAGATCAACAATACATAAAAATGTCTGGAGCACCAGCATATCCATGGAATGCATAACACCTTCAAATACAAAGCTTATATCTGCCAGCTTAAGGCCCGGCAGATGGTAGGAGTCCGTGATAATGCAGACCCTGGCCCCATTTTTATGGATCAGGTCGATAATGCGTCCGGTCATTGTACCATTAATACAATTTGGCGAAAGCATTATGATAAAATCACGGCTCCCAAGCTGCCCGGCATCCTCCATGATATCCTTTTCCTGCTGGATAATGTCGCACACCTTTCCGCTCATAAAAATATCGGACTGCAAAAAGGTTTCCGCCAGATATGTCGAATAAGAATAAATCCCTATTCTCAGGCTGTCATGGATCGCCCCGGCCAGCTCCCGGATCTTTTCTTTATCCAGCTTTTTACGCATATTTTCCAAAAGCCCGCCAAGAGTATCCATAAAATAATCCGGCAGCTCCGTATCGCCCGGAATACGGTCCAGAGGCATCAGTCGATTATGATGTTCATATTTTGAAATACAGTCGGTCAGCCCTTTCTGAAAATAAGAATAATTTTTATAGCCCAGCTTTTTCACGAGACGGCTGATCCCCGCCGGAGACGTATAGCAGGCCTCCGCCAGCTCATAAATCGTCATGGAATTTACTGTATCCAGATTTTTCAGAATATTTTGGATCACCGAATGTATGGTCGTTCCCGGAGCTGTTCCATTGTACGCCGACAGTAAATTTTCTAAGCCTGTCATTTTTATCCCTTCTCCGCAAATAATCTATTTTCTATAATATAGCATATGAGAAAGGGAATCACAAGCGTTACTGTTTACGGCCAGCCGGTGAACAGTAACTCACAAGCTTTAAGCGTCGTAATGGTTTGTAATATGTACGGTTTCACCGGTTCTTGAGGATTCATAAATCGCTTCAATGATCTGGACCACAGGAATCCCATCCCGCCCCTGCACAAAGGGCTCCCGGTCCTCCCGTATGGCGTCGATCCAGTCTTTCATCTGCACATCGCCGGCCTCCGCCTCGCCGATATAGGGCTTAACATTGGGCATATCTGCATATTCCGGTGAAAAGGTCACCATCTTATCGTTGACAATGGTATTGATCCGAGCCACGCCATTTTCTCCCTGAAGATCGGCGCCGGCCTTTGTACCGCAGATCAGCGAAGAATTGGCAATCCCCAGCATATTGATCAGCCATGCGGCCTCCAGATAGATCGTAGCTCCGTTTTCCATCGTGATGAGCGCAAAACCGGTATCCTCCACATCACACTGATCCGGGTTCCATGTACCCCATGGATTTCCTGCGGTTTCTCCCCGCATTTTTGTATAGACTTTTCCCTGCACTGCCACAGGTCTGAAATTATTCATCAAATACATCGTCAGATCCAGAGAATGGGGCGCTCCGTCAAATAAAATGCCGCCGCCATTGATCTCCTTATCCATATAAGCGCCCCAGGTCGGCACGCCGCGGCGGCGGGCATCCAAGGCCTTACCATAATAAATCTCGCCCATATCCCCGCGGTCCACCATCTCCCGGATGTATTGGACCGATGAAAAGAAGCGGCGCTGATGCCCTAATGCCAGCTTCACACCGGCATTTTTGGCCGCTTCCACCATCCGGACGGCGTCCTCCGTCCTCGTCGCCAGCGGTTTTTCGCAAAATACATGCTTGCCGTGACGGATGGCGCACATCGTCATCTCATAATGATACCCATTGGGCGTACACACGTGCACCGCATCCACCTGGGGATCTGCACACAACTCCCTGTAATCCGTGTACACCCGGACATCCTTAAGGTTAAACTTTTTAATGATCTTGTCAGCCGCAGCCGCGTCAATATCGCAGATCGCAGTAAGCTGGGCATCCTCTGCATTTACCAGATAGGATATGTGTTTCAGCTCACCGATCCATCCGCACCCGATCACACCACACTTTACTTTTTCCATGAAAACATCACCTTTCCTTTGCTGTAATAGTTCGCAGAAAACTATTACTGTTTGTTTTCTTAATTATAGCAAAAAAGGTGATATTCTCAGTCATCGGCGGTTGTAATTTCCGATCAGTTTACAGTAGAAAGTTTCAAAAAATGAAACTTTCTGTATTTATTTTTTATAAGTATTTTCCGCAGTAATAGCCGTCAAAAACAGCCTGTGTAACTTTACCCGGCCGCACAGCATCCCCGATCACCAAAAGCCGTACATCCATGGCGCTGACCGCCTCCATAAATGATGGGTCGGAGCGCATACCGGCCGCACAGATGACCAGGTCCGCCGGGATATGGATGTCATTGCCGTCCTTATCCTTTCCGGTGACGCCGGTGTCTGTAATCTCGACGACTTTTGTATCTGTAAATACCCGGACGCCCTTTTCAAGCTCCAGACCTACGGCGATTTTGTGGAAGCAATTGCAGTCTGCGGCCACCTCACCGCGCATTTCCACAAGGGTCACGGACTTATTCTGTCCTGCCAGTTGGATCGCCAGCTCGCAGCCCACAAGGCCGCCGCCAAGAATTACAACAGCCTCACCCAAATGTTCCTGAGTCATGTTATCCAAATTTGCTTCCATTTCCGAAGCCATAAACACATTCGGACCATGGATGCCTGGAATGGGCGGAATGACCGGCACAGCGCCCGTAGCGGCGATGACCACATCCGGTGCCAGCACTTTGATGAGCTCCGGCGTGACCTTCGTATTGTAGCGGATCTGCACATTGGTTTTCATTAACCGCGCCTTCAGTGTCTGGCTGAATTTATATAAGTCCGCTTTAAAATCCACATTTTGGGCAAATTTCAAAGCGCCGCCCAGGCTGTCGCTCTGTTCGCATAAAATGACCTGGTGGCCCCGCGCGCTGGCCATTATAGCCGCCTGCATCCCGCCCGGTCCGCCGCCTGCGACGAGGACCTTTTTAGGTACCGCCGGAGGGTTGAAGCACTTTTCATCCAGTTCATGTCCAATCACCGGATTTACGGAGCACCGGATACCCATGGCGTCAACCGCATGCCCCAGACACTCGAAGCACCGAAGGCACGGAGCAATCTCATCCTCACGGTTTTCAAATATTTTCTGAGGTAAAAACGGGTCCGCGATCAGCGCCCGACCCAGCTCCACGATATCCGCCCGGCCCGATGCAATGATCTCCTCACACTGCGCCGGATCGTTTAACCCGCCCACGCAGGAAACCGGAACATTTACCGCCTTTTTGATGGCTTCCGCTAAATACACATTGCACCCGTGCTCTAAAAACATACTGGGATGGGTGCGCACAAATAACTTCTCAACCTCATGGCTTCCACAGGACACGTTGATCAGATCCACCTTATCCTCGATCAATCTGGCAAATTCAATATAATCCTCCAGATGCAGGCCGCCCGCCACAAAATCATCGCCATTCATGCGGACTTCAATGGGAAATCCCGGCCCCACCACGCGCCGGACCTCGTCTAAAGCTTCAAGGAAAAAACGCGCGCGGTTTTCAAGGCTTCCGCCGTATTCATCGGTGCGGTGATTTTGCAGCGGCGACAGGAACTGGCTAAACAGCCAGCCGTGGGCCGCATGGACGTTGACCATATCAAAGCCTGCCCTTTTGGCCATGCCGGCGGCCTTTCCATAGGCGCACACAAGTGACTGGATCATTTCCTTTGGCATCTCGTAAACGTGCTCTCCCGATGCCAGATGCTCCTCACTTGGCCCGTAAGCGACTTTTCCTTCCTTCAGCTCACCGGCCACACTGACGATGCCGCCGTATTTGCCGCCGTGGGATAACTCGATATTTGCCAGAGCGCCGTGCCGCTTAATATCCGCCGCCACAAGGGTCAGTGACGGTAATAAGGTAATGTCATCCAGAGCCGGCTGGATATTATGGGAAGAACCGCTTTCTTTATGAACGATGCACTCGCCAAGGCAGACGGCCGCACAGCCGCCGCTGGCCTTGTATTCATAGTAGGCCCGGTTATCCGTGGTGAAATGGCCCTCCGGCGAATATCCCGTCAAACCGGTGGGCGCGGAAAAAATCCGGTTTTTTGCCACCACATTACCGATTTTTATCGGCTTTGCCAGGTTTGGGTACTTTATACTCATATTTTCTTCCTCTTTCATTCCCCTGTCAGATGCATGTCCAGCCGCCATCACATGGCAGCGTGACCCCGGTGATAAACCGGGCTTCTTCGGACGCAAAAAATACGACCGCAGCATCCATATCCCCTGTATGTTCCAGGTCTGTGGGCAGGCCCGCTCTCTGCATCGGAACCGCCTGTTTAATAAATTCCTGAGAATCCGCCATTTTTTGCGGGTCATTGGCTTCTGACGGGAACATTCCCGGACAGATCGTATTGACCGTCACGCCCTTTGGCGCCCATTCCGCCGCCACTGCCCGGGTAAGATTGATCACGCCTCCCTTGGCCGCCTGATAGCCGGAAAGCGGCAGATCCATATTTCCCACAAGGCCCATGACCGACGCAATATTGATGATCCGGCCGTAATTTTGCTCCACCATACCCTTTCCGAAGGCTTTGAGCACCCGGAACAGCCCGCACAGATCCAGGCTCACAACACTTTCAAACAATTCCTGGGGCATATCCACCGTGGGGATGGACGGACCACCGTTACCCGCGTTATTTACGAGGATATCCACCTTTCCGTATTCGGCCAATACGGCGTCAACAGCATTTTCCACCGATGCATCATCGGTAATATCACATTGTACCGGCAGGCACTTTACGCCAAGCGTCCGAATCTCCCCGGCCGCCTCCTCCAGTTTCCCCGGTCTTCTGGCCAGGATGGCGATATCCGCCCCCTGCCTTGCCAGTGCGATGGCCATACCTTTTCCTAATCCGGCCGTACCTCCGGTCACAACCGCAACATATCCATGCAGATCAAACATAATATCTCCCCCTTTTACCATATTGTATGTCCGCCGTCAAGCATGATGTCATGGCCCACTGTATAAGTGGAAGCATCGCTGGCCAGATAGAGCACTGCGCCCTGCAGCTCCTCCACGTCCGCCATACGCATGATCGGCTGTGTTTTTACGTAGCAATCCAGAATTTCCTCAGACAGGCCGTCATGCAGCCCCGGACTGTAACAGTACCCCGGCGAAATGGAATTGACGCGTATCCCATATTTAATGACCTGGGCTGCAAAATGACGGGTAAAATATAAGACACCGGCCTTGGATACCCCATAGGAGGAATCGTCCAGCGTCTCATACATTGGCGCCTGATTGACCACATGGCCGGCCATGGACGCTGTATTTATAATACTTCCGCCGTGCCCCTCGCGGATCATCACACGGGCCGCGGTTGTGGCTACAATATACTGGCTGACCAGATTGATGTCCAGCACCTGCTTCCAGTGCTCCAAATGATCCATGTGGTGCTCTGTATCCCATGGATCAATATCCGGAGTCAGCGCGCCGCCCACACCGGCATTATTATGGACCACGTCAATGCTGCCAAGCTCCTTTTCAATCTGGTCAAACAGCTCGGTCACAGCACTGGCATCCACCAGATTACAGCCGTAAGCCGCGGTTTTTACATTATATTTTTCGGAAAGCTCCTTCGCCACAGCTTCTGACCGTTCCAGACACTGGGGCAGATCCACAATAGCCACCGCCGCTCCGGCCTGGGCAAATGTCATGGCGGTGTGATAACCGATATTTCCGGCCGCGCCTGTGACCACTGCGGTTTTATGATCAAGGCGAAAACGGTCGAGAACGTTTTCTTTAAGTTCTGTTTTCTTCATTATTCGATCCTTTCTGATCGTTCGATCCATTCAAATCGTTCTATTTTTTCTGATTTTTCTAATCGGGGATAACTCCGGGATAAAAATACTGCACGTACCCGTCCGGCAGCCGGTCCATGACGGCATCCGAACGAAGCTCCGAGTAAAAATGCAGCGCATCCTCCGTATCCATATAGCACCAGTCGATCGGTCCAAGACTTCCTTTACATGCCAGCGGCGCGTCATTTTCCTCATACTGCGCAATCACCTGCTGCCACCGGGCCTGAGGGATTTCCTGCAATACATGATGATACCCCGGGCCTCTGCGTTTTAGAAAATCATAATACACCAGCGGCCCCTTCACCGGCTCGATCACTTCCCACTCGATATTGCCGCAAACGAGAATGGCCAGCAAAAAGTCAAATTCGGCGTCCTTAACGACACCATCCACCAAAAATCCGCAGTCGTGCGCCGTGGCATTGCACTGGCGGCCCACCTCCCACGGGCCTATTTCCAAATAAGCCACAAGCTTCTCTATGGTCTGGCGCACATTGGGTGTTGTTATATTGATCTGGGCGATTCTTTCACCGATCGTGTGCAGTGGATTTTGCTTTTCACTATCCTCTGTAATGATTTCAAACAAAACACCCAGCTCATCGGATAAATCGACCCATGCCGATGTGTTCTCATCCGTATTTTTAAATTGGGCAATGTTTAAATGAATTTCCCTGAATTTTTCCATGGCCCGGTCAAAAAGCTCCCTGGAAACCCGCTCCCGGACGCAGCAGATCCCTTCGCCAAACCGGTCCAGATATTTTTTGTATAAGGTTTCACCGCTGACCGGCTGAACGATGCACAAATTTATATTTTCATAAAAATAGGTTGCTCTTTTTTCAGTATAGTTCAGCGCGGCTCCGAGGCCTGTGCACAGCTCACCGGTACACAGACGGATATCTCCGGGCACCACCTTTTTAATTTTCTGCATTGCCGCCATTTCCTGAAAAAGGTCTTTAACGACTACAACGATCTGGTCAAAATTTCGATTCCGGCAGCGCTGCAATAGCTCCTGATCCATCATCTTCCCCACCTCCATGTTTTCGCAACAGTTCCCAACGCTTATGCATTTTCCTCAGCACATTGGCCGGATTGCTCTGGTCCGTATTCTAAGATCAGGCCGGTTTCCTCCAGCATACTTATATAGGACACCAGCGGTTTCCCATCCGGCCAGCATACATCCAGATAATGGCTGTCCGCCGCGACGCGCTCACCCATCCGCACGATCTCCCCGTAGGACTCCTTTGTCTCAAGCTTTATATGATGCAGCCCCGGACCTCTTTGATCCAGCCAGTCCTGATAAATCCCCGGCCCCACAGGCATCACAAGCTCGATCTCGTAACCGCCGCTTCGGCAGATGGCTGTATGGATATTTAATCCGCAGCCATCATTCACCCGTTTATCTGCAAAGAATGGCCGAGGGTCCTCCACCTCCCACGGACCGATTCCCAGTTCATTTTCATAAATTTCCACGGCCCGTTTTAAATCCCGGACCACGATGCCCAGATGGAGTATTTTTCCAAATTTTGCTTCCATGATATTTCTCCTAAATTTCTTCTAAAATTTACAGATATTTCGCACAGTAATATCCGTCAAATACGGCCTGCGTCACCTTATTGGGCTTAACGGCGTCGCCGATGGTGTAAACCTCCACGTCCATATCCGCCAATGCGCTCTCCAGCGTATTGTCCGAGCGCATACCGGCCGCGCAGATGACCATATCCGCCGCCACAAATACCGGCTGTCCGGCGCTGTCTCTGCCACTAAGGCCGTTTTCTGTAATACACTCCGCCTTTGTTCCGGTAAGGACGGTCACATATTTTTTAAGCTCCATGTTGACCGCGGTTTTATGAAAGCAGTTACAGTCCGCCGCTGCCTCGTCACGCATTTCCACAATAGTCACCTTTTTGCCGTGCCTGCCCAGATGGATCGCGGTTTCACATCCCACAAGACCGCCCCCGAGAATGACGATGTTTTCACCCATAGCGTCCGGAGCCATCTCCTCGATACTGGCTGCCGGAAATACATTGCTTCCGTCAATGCCTGGAATTTTGGGAATAATGGGTGTGGCTCCCGTTGCGATGATCACCACATCCGGAGACAGCTCGGTCACAAGCTTTGGCGTCACCTCCGTGTGATACCGGACATCCACCGACGTTTTTTCCAGCTTTATTTGCAGGCTCTGGCTGAATTTATAAAGATCCTGTTTAAAATCAATGGCCTTTGCAAATTTCAGTGCACCGCCAAGCGTCCCGGTTTTTTCGCATAAGATCACCTGATGTTCCCGGGCGTCGGCTTCCAGGGCCGCCTGCATCCCGCCCGGCCCCCCGCCGGCAATGAGTACCTTTTTTGGATGGTCAACCGGCGGATACTGTATCCGATGCTCCACCTCATTGCCAATAATGGGATTGACCGCACACCTGATGCCCATAGCGACCACCGACTGGCCCAGGCATTCAAAGCAGCGCAGACAGGGGGTGATTTCATCCTCGCGGCCGGAAAATATCTTTTTGGGAAGAAACGGGTCCGCCATGAGCGCCCGGCCCATCTCGATAATATCCGCCTTGCCGGAGGCGATGATCTCCTCGCACTGCGCGGGATCATTCAGACCGCCCACGCAGGACACCGGCACCTTCACATGCTTTTTGATTTCAGCGGCCAGATATACGTTACAGCCATGTTCATAAAACATACTTGGATGGGTGCGGACAAACAGCTCCTCCACCTCATGGCTGCCGCAGGAAACATTGATCAGATCCACCTTATCCTCGATGAGCTTCGCCAGCGCCACATAATCGTCAAGATGCATGCCGCCCTCCACAAAATCATCGCCATTCATGCGCACCTCAATAGGAAAGCCCGGTCCTAAGCAGCGGCGCACTTCATCCAGAGTCTCCAGAAAGAAGCGCGCCCGGTTTTCAAAACATCCGCCGTACTCATCGCTCCTGTGATTTTGTGCCGGCGATAAGAACTGACTGAACAGCCAGCCGTGGGCGGCGTGGACATTGACCATATCAAAGCCGGCTCTTTTGGCCATGATGGCCGCCTTCCCGTAATACCGGACAAGCTCATGGATCATCGTTTTGGGCATTTCAAATATGTGCTCACCGGTGGGCAGTATTTCTTCACTTGGGCCATAGGCCACCTTTCCTTCCTTTAGCTCACCGCCCACACTGACAAGGCCGCCGTATTTGCCGCCATGGGAAAGCTCAATATTGGCCAGGGCGCCGTGGCGTTTGATATCATTCACAAGACAGGTCAGTGATGGCAGCAATGTGATATCATCCAGCGCCGGCTGAAGATTATGGGAGGAGCCGCTCTCTCCGTGGACAATGCACTCCCCAAGAGAGACGACAGCGCAGCCTCCGCTGGCCTTGTATTCGTAATAAGCTCTGTTATCGATGGTCATGTGACCGCCGGCCCCATACCCCATCAGGCCCGTGGGCGCCGAAAAGATCCTGTGCCTGGCAACAATATTTCCGATTTTAATCGGTTTTGATAAATTGGGATACTTATTTTTCATCCCATGTCCGCCTTCTTTCTATACATAATTAGCAAGCAGTACAGCGATTTCCCGTGGAAATCCCTGACAAATAGTAACTGCTGTGAAACCGCCTTTCATATTCCTTTATCAGATCCTCCCGAAACTCCGGCGCTGCAATGGCGATCAACTGCCGCGCACGTTCTTTTAAGGAGCGGCCCCGAAGCCTGGCGATCCCGTACTCCGTGACCACATCGTCCACATCACAGCGGCTGGTCGTCACCGCCGCTCCCTCAGACAGCAATGGAACGATTCTTGAAACCGTACCGTTGGCCGCTGTGGCCGGCATAGCCATAATTGACCGGCCGCCCCTGGACATTTTGGCGCCGCGGACAAAGTCCACCTGGCCGCCCACGCCGGAAATCTGCCGCAGGCCCACGGACTCGGCGCACACCTGCCCCATCAGATCCACCTCCACACAGGAATTGATGGATACGACGTGGTCGTTTTGGCAAATGACTCTCGGATCATTGACCACATCCACGGGCATCAGCCGGATGTCCGGGTTGTTATGGGCAAAGTCGTAGAGCCGTTTTGTTCCCATTAAAAATGTGGCCACACTTTTACCCGGATAGAGCTGCTTACACCGGTTCGTGATCACACCGGCTTCCATCAGCTCCACAACGCCGTCGGATACCATTTCCGAATGGATACCCAGATCCTTTTTTCCTTTCAGAAACAAAAGCGTTGCGTCGGGGATCGCTCCGATGCCAAGCTGCAGGCAATCGCCGTCACAGACAAGCGACGCCACATGTTCACCGATCCGCCGTTGAACGTCGCCGATTTTCACCGGCGGCAGCTCTATGATATCGGAATCCTCCGCGACGATATGGTCCAGCTTACTTATATGGATAAAATTATCGCCCATGACCCGCGGCATTTTTGCGTTTACCTGAGCGATGCGCACATCCGCCGACTCCGCACAGGGCTTTGTGTAATCACAGGAAATACCGTAGGAGCAATAGCCATCCGCATCCGGCTCACTGACCTGGAGCAGGACGACATTGACATGCATCGCTGTCCTGAAAAGCTCAGGCACCTCGGAAAAGAATACCGGTGTGAAGTCACCCCGCCCTTCCGCAATGGCGGCCCGGGTCGGCCCGCCTAAAAATAATCCATTATGCCGGAAATGCCGGGCCATTTCCGGGGTGCAGTAGCCGGCATTTCCCATGGCTACCATATGTACGATTTCAACATCCTTATAATTGTATTTTGATGCACAGCGCACCATGGCGTCGGTAAGGATTTTCGGTTCACCGCTGGCATGGGCCACAACAACCCGGTCACCGGATTGAATATAGGATACCGCTTCCTCTGCCGAACATATCCGGTCCGCGTATAGTTCCTTCCAGTTCATGTCCTATCCTCATTTCTTAAATCTTTTGTAACAGCGCCCAGTGCTCCATCCGGTCAGTTTCAATTCTGGCCGGACGGAACAACAGACGCGCAGACGGTTGCCATGTTCTATTAATAGAGCTCACTGTAAATCTTATAGACACGGTCTTTGTCCAGCGCCACAAAATTATTGGCCATGAGACGGCCCTGATTTTCCATGACGGACCGTGTAAATTCCTCAAGCTCCCGGGGCGTTACTCCGTACTGGCGAAGCGGCTTTTTAGGGAGCAGAACACCCAGAAGCGCTTCCAGCGCTTCGTAAACCTGCGATGTATCACAGCCGAGAATACCCGCCATAAATTCATTAAGTATCGCAATCTCGCCGTCAGTCTTTAATTCCATATAATTTTTCATAACACCGGTAAACAGGGCGTAGTTGGCTTCCCCGTGAGCGACGTGGTGTGTCGCTCCCAGAGGATAGCTCAGGGCGTGGACAGCCGCACAGCCGGCGTTTCCAAAAGCAATCCCCGCATAGTTGGAAGCTATGAGAAAGTCCGCCAGCAGCTCATGTCTGGCCTCCGGGCCATGGTCACGGATCTTTATATATCCTTTAAGTATCATTTCGATGGCTTTATAGCCAAACATGCGCGTATACCCATTTCCTTTCGGCGATAAGCTGGACTCGATGGCGTGGATCAGCGCATCGATGGAGCTGGTGGCAAAAAATTTAAACGGGAGGCCGTTTAAAAGCTCCGGTATTAAAACCGCCGCATCGGCGTACATTTCCGGGGCGGCCAGGCCTTTTTTTGTGCCCCTGCTGTTTAGGGCCAAAATGGCAATGTTTGTGACCTCCGAGCCGGTTCCACAGGTGGTCGGAACAAGAACAAGCGTCTTATCCTTTTCGATGGGAAGCTTTCCGTCATAAAGGTCCAGTACCGGGGATACGTATTTCAGTGCAAAAAGCTTGGAAATATCGATGACCGTACCGCCGCCCACAGCGATGATCCTTTTGGGCGTTCCCTGAATATCTCTGTAAATAGCCTCCGCCATATCGTCCGACGGTTCCCCGGCGCCGTATTTCTCCTGATAGATCACATCACATTCCAAATTGAGACTTCCGAAGGCCGGCTCATATATATATGCATTGGTGATGACAAGATCTCCCTTTCCCAGTTTAAATTCCTCTGCAAATGCTTTGCATGTCTCATATTTGTAAATCGACGGCTTAATCATAAACTGCTCCATAGCAGCTCCCCCTTTCGTATTTCAATCCTGTTACGCATATGGCCATTTAAAATCGCTGCGCGATGGGCCATATGCCCGTGAAATTCTCGTTTTCGTACGGTATGCGCAGTAAATGCGCAGGCCTGTCTGAGCGGCTGCCTCAGGCTTCGTAATCAATAACTACCTTGATCGCCCCTGATTTCGGGTCGGATGCGGTTTTAAACGCTTCCACCGCCTGAGAGTGAGGGAAATGGTGGGTCACGATGGTGTTGACGGCGGTGCGCCGTCCACTGACATTATTTAAGGCTTCCACAATATCCGGGATATCATAGCCGGTGGAGCCTTTAAGCATGAGCCGTGGCGCTGCAAAGGGCGCCAGATCAAAGGTGATGGGCTGCTTGTAGACGGCCACCACGGAAATCCGCGCGTCGTTCTTAGCAAAGCCGGTGATCTGCCCGAGGATTCCCGGTGCGCCGGCGCAATCGATATAGGCATCCACATCCGCGCATTGATCCATAAACGGATTGATCACTGAGCCAAACTGATGGAATAAAAAGCTTTTAAGATCGCCGTCCTCCGCCGGGTTAAACGGCACGCCGCCCATGGCCGCCACATACTGGAGCCGTTCTTTATTGACGTCCACCACCACTGGCTTACGGCAGCCCGAGGCCAGCAGGGCGTTGAGGGTGCAGAGCCCGATGGTACCCGCGCCAAAGACGACCACATGCTCATAGGCCTTCACCTGGATACAGTTTTTCCCATGAGTTCCCACCGCCAGCGGCTCCACCACGATCGCGTCGTCAAAACTGACATCCTCCTCCAGCTTAAAAAGATTACTGCCATACACCGCGTCCTCGATACAGACATATTCCGAAAGTGCCCCGGCCATATCGCATCCAAGCATCCCGTTTCGTTTACAGGTGGTGGGATTTACAAATACCCGGTCGCCCACATGGATATCCTTAATACTTTCGCCAACCGTATGGACTGTTCCTACCATCTCATGGCCAAACTGACCATCCACACCCATTTCCCCTTTGGGAAATATACCGACACGATGGCCGTCATATAAATACGCGGTGATATCTGAGCCGCAAATACCGGCCCGGGCCACCTTTATAACTACGTCGTTCTTCTCTGGCACCGGAATGGGGCGCTCCTCCAGTCGTATATCTCCGGTTCCGTAATAAATTAATGCTTTCATAAGCCACATCCTTTTTTCTAATATTTTTATTTTTCTTTATCCAAATAACCGTTCCACTGACAAACCGCTACATTTATTCTAATTATATCCATCCCCACTTCACAGAACAGTTTACGAATTATTGTTCAAAAATGTACATTAGTTATTATAGGTGGCGGGCTTGTCTCATCCCCTCTCCGCCTCCCGTGAATAGTCGCCCAGCTATTGAATTTCCAAGTTCAGAGTGTTACAATAATCGCAGACAATCAACAAATGTGCACAAAAGAGAGGTATCCATGAACAATCCGACATCCGATATAAAGCCATCCAAAGCCGAGCAGACCCGGGCGAAAATCATTGACGCCTTTTTAAATATCATGGCCGAAAAAAAATGGGATAAAATCACCGTCAAAGAACTATGCGGCGTGGTTTCCATCACCCGCGGTACGTTTTATCAGTATTTTAGCGACATCTATGATCTTATGGAGCAGATCCAGACGGAACTGCTTGACGATGTGACCGGGCGTTACAACCGGATCGCCAAAAAGCCTGTGGCCGCCTTCCCTCTGGAGCAGTTTACGGAAAAGTTCGACTATACTGCGCCGGAATCGCTGCGCACATGGTTCAATTTTTGTAACGATAACCATAAAGCCATCGCCGCCTTATTAGATCCGGATATGGGCGATGAATACTTTTGCAAAAAAATCAGAAACAAGCTCCATGACTATATTAATGACATGATGGATCAGGACGGGATGGCCTGCGATTCCCTTCGGGATTACTTTTTAAAGGTCTTTCTTGAACTGCATTTTCTTGTGGCCCGCACATGGCTCACTGCAAAAGACGACGGCTTTTTATCCGCCGACGATCTGATCCAGCTCCTTAATTCTATGCGCGTGGGCGCCAATTATCTGACATGGAAAAGTCAGACTTCCGCCGACTTTTCCAGGAAAATGCAGTTTTTTGATAAATAGTCTTCATTCCTCCACACAGGATTCCGCCAGACTATCCTGATCGGCCCGGGCCGCCGATGCCAGGTCCTTCTTTACGGCAAATCGGCTGCAATAAATCGTGATGATCAGGATGACCACCAGCAGCACGCCCTCCACAGCTTCCGATACGGCATTGGACACCCGGCAGATTGTGAGTCCATTTTCAATAATTACTATAGTAAAGGAACCGATGAGCAGCTTATATATCTTCGCCGAAAATCCGCCGGTAGTCAGGATGCCGCCGAGAAAAATGGCCATCTGTACTTTCATTTCCAGCATATTGCAAAGGGTGTTGGTCGCGCCGCCCACCCGGCATATTTGTACGATTCCCACGATTCCGGCTGTAAATCCGGAAATCATAAAACAGATCCATCGGATACGCTTTACATTAATGCCGATGGAACGCACCGTGCGCTCATTTTCGCCGATACACTTACAGTAAAAACCGAATTTTGTAAATTCAAATACAAACCATACCACAGCGATCATTACCACCAGAAGGATTACCGTAAATCCAAAGGAGGTCACAAAGCCGATGCCCTTTGGGAAGCTGATGATCTGAGACTGGAGCATGAAATTCAGGAAACCTCTGGCCGCAATAAGTATCGCCAGTGTTGTCATAAATGACGCCACGTTAAATTTTGTAACAATAAAACCGATCAGCGCGCCCATGGCCGTGGAAAAGATCAGAGTCACCGGGATGGCTGCCCATCCGCCCACATTCTGTGTGAGCAGCGTGGCGATCGTCACGCACATGGCGGCGCTGGCGCCGATGGATATGTCGGTGCCTCCAAGGGCAATGACAAAAATACAGCCCAGGCTTCCGATGATGACTGGCACTACCTGTGTGCAGATCAGCTTCAGATTATATACAGAAAGCGTGGCTCCCCGGGATGCGACGGCAAAAATAAGCAGTATGAGCGCCAGTATAAATATGGGCACGATGTCCAAAAGCTGTACTTTATTTCGTTTTTTCATACCATCACCTCGATTATTTCTTCCTCGTTAAAATGGGAGCTGCGCGGGATCATTTTCTTAATCTCACCATTTTTCATCACTACTATATGGTCTGCCATGCCAATGGCCTCCGACAGCTCGTCAGTGATCATAATCGTGCCGATCCCCTTTTTCTTTGCATCTCTTAAGCAATGATAAATATAGGCCTTGACGCCCACATCCACGCCTCGGGTGGGGCAGTCCACAATGAGGATATCCAGCTTTCTTGCAAGCCACCGGCCCAGGTTGACCTTCTGCTTATTACCGCCGCTCAAACCGTTCATATTCTGATTGACGCCGGTGCATTTTAACTGGAAGGCCCTCCGGTTATCCTCAGCCATGGCCCTCAGCTTTTTATAGTCCAGAAAGCCTGCGTGTCCGGCCATCTCACCGATGGAGGGCAGCACAAAATTGTACAGGATACTGGCCTTCATCATCAGCGCCTCACCATCCCGGTCCTTGGGCACGTAAGCCATATGATTTTTTAATGACTGGGTGGGCCTGGTGATTTTCAGATTTTTCTTATCAAGGAAAACCGCACCTTCGGTACACGGCAGCAGACCGTAAGCCACCTGGCCGATATCGTGGATACCGGAATCACTCAGCCCGCAAAATGCAAGGATTTCGCCTTTATGTAAGTCCACGCTCACATTTTTAAGCCCTGTGGCTGTGGACACATTTTTCAATGAAAATACGACCTCGTCCTCATACTGGTCCTCGAAATCCTCACGATAATAATCCCCGTTTAATTCCCGGCCGACCATTTTCCGTTTCAGCTCATCTTCTGTGATCTGACGGCTGTCTACGGTTTCCAAAAGAACGCCGTCGCGCAAAATTGATATCGAATCAGTAATCTTTAAGGTTTCCTCCAGGTCATGGGAGATTAAAAGGACCGAGCGCCCCTCACTCCGGAATTTCTGGATCAGCTTATAAATCACTTCCCGGTTATCATGGGACAGGGATTGGGTCACTTCATCCAGAATAAGCAGGTCCGGGTCCGCAGCCAGCGCCCGGATCAGCTCTACCATTTTTCGATTTTCAATATTCATGGCTCCGGCCTGGCGCTTCAGATTCAGCCGGGGCAGCTCCCAGCGCCGGGCAACCGCATCGGCCTGAGCCTGGAGCTTTTTCAGGCTGATCAAAGGCTTTGTTTTCCCAAGATAAATATTGGCCCCGGCCGGCAGCGTACTGATCATCCCCAACTCCTGCACGACCATTGCCACTTTATTTTCATTGGCTTCGATGGGGTTTTTGGGCATATACTCCCGGCCGTGGATATACATTTTTCCGGAATCACTCTCGTAAATTCCTGCAATCTGGGAAAGGAGGGTGGATTTACCCGAACCGTTTTCCCCGGCCAGGCCGCGCACCTCACCTTTTTTAATTTCAAGATCGATATTAATATTGGCATGGGTGATCCCAAAGCTTTTATTCAGATTTTCTATTTTCAGTAAAGTCTCACTCATTATTTGACAACCCCCTTCACTTTTCTTTGGGCCAGGATTGCAAAGAAGATAACGATCAGTCCGAGGATCGTATCCTGGAAGGTACCCGAAGGAACCCCGAACAGGGTCAGGACATTAAAGACGAGGGTAATCAAAAAGGTGGCAATGGGAATGGCCAGGATCAGGTTTAGATAGTTGGCCAGAGCCATGGCAAGCAGTGTGGCCGCCATGGGCTGAAAGACCGTACTCAGACTGGCCAGTCCGGACATGGGATTTACGAAGGCCGCATAGCTTTCCTTTACCATACCGGCAAAGCCGAAAAACACGCCGGCGGTGATCCCGCCCAGAATCATGGCCCTGTCCACGCGGATGCCCATGATTCCTGCCACATCCTCGTTATTACCGGCAGCCCGGTAATTCACACCAAGGGAGGTATGGTTGAAAATCACATACGCCGCCGCAATACCGATGATCCAGCAAATATAAATCCCCGGCTGTTGGCCCAGGAAACGGATATCATTTTCCAGGACTACCACCTTCTGCCCGCTTTGTGACACCTGCGCCGCATAGGAAACGCCGATAGCTTCATACACCATGGTCATTCCCAGACCTGCGATCCAGGGAGGTATTTTTGTAACTCTATATATGGTAAAATTCAGTGCCATACAGAGCACACCCACAAGAATGCTCCCCACCAGCATGGCGGGAACGCCAAAGGCATTCCCCAACAGGCCGGCCGATGTGGCCGTAAGTATGACCACGCTACCCGGAGAAAGATCCGTCACATTACCGGTAAAAATAATCGCAAACCCAAATGCGATAAGCGTTGGCACAACTGAACCAGCTAATATATTTTTCATATTTTTAGCGGTCAACAGCCGGCCTTGCGTTAATACATTTAAAATCACAAGCGCCGCCACAATCAGCACCGCCGCCATAGCCGCGGCGGCCAGACGGCGTGTCACGTCCTGCTTTTTTATCACTTCAGTTTTCATACATCTCCTCCATACCGGATTTTTTTCGCAATACGGGTACGCCGGCGCTACTCCATGGCTGCCGCTCTTTCATTGACAAGCTGCGCATAATTTTGTACAAAAGTATCGTAGGTTTCAAAGCTGACCTCCGGATTATATTTATACAAAAGTGATTTAAATTCTTCATCTGTAATAAAGCAGCTTTCATTGGCATACATCTTTTTAAAGCCCGCCGCATTTTCCGATGTGACCATGTAGAGGTTCAAGTTGTCCAATATGGGCGCTTTGCCTTCGGCATCCAGGATCTGATGTCCGTCCAGATAATTAATGAGCAGGCACATGGCAATGGCTCCGCACACATGGCCGCCGCCATTCATGGCCTGGACAACGCCCTGTTCGATGGAGTCGATCAGGTCCGGAGCTACGTCAGTGCCATAAAGCTTATATTCCGCGGTTGGGTCGCTGGATTTGATGGCAACCATGGCTGATAAATAATCACCGCCGGTGGTGTAGACGCAATCAATATCCGCATTGGCCGTGATCAGGTCATTGGCCTTGGTGGTAGCTTCCGACGGGTCCGAGCAGTGCATCACCTGGCGGACCTCTCCGCCGCCGGCCTCAAAGGCATCGGTAAATCCAACGATACGGTTATCATGGGAATAATCGCCCACGGCCGCAGCCAGGATCACGGCGGTTTTATTGCCATCTGCAAGTGCTTCCTTTGCAATATCCACACCACATTCATACTGGCTGGCCGTCACATTGCCCACAAATAATTTATCCGCTTTAATGGCGTCAAAGACTGCCGGATCGGACGGAACGCCTGTGTCCAGCGCATAGGGCACGCCCTGAGCATCGCATAACTCCCGGACCGTTCCAAATACAGCATCCACCACGGACATCATAAGTACGGCATCCGGCTTATTGGCCAACTGGCTCTGCAGATCGGAAATGACCTTATCTGCCGTAAACTGATTATCCGCCACATCCAACTGTACACCGGCTATCGCAGCCAGCTTTTTATCCGCGTGGACGATGGTATCCAGTGGGTATGCCCCCGCTCCCCACGTATTGGCTGCAATGGAATAGCCGTCGGCCTCACCTGTACTTTTCACAGCGCCGCCGTCGCTCACCTTTGTTTCCCCCGCTGCGCCGCCGGCGCCACACCCGGACAGTAAAGACACTGTCATCACACCTGCCATAAAAAAACTCCAAAAACCTCTCTTCATAAAAATTCCTTCCTTTCATTTTTTTAACGCGTACCTTTATACAACGCAAAAACCATGCCAACTGTTGGCAAAATTATAAACCCGAGAAAACGTGGCGTTTACAACGCTGCTGCCCGTGCTTTGCTAATTTTTTTGCAATACGGAAAATAAATTTTCTAAATTGCATAAAACAGGGTCGCGTACCTTTTCCTGCTTATGCACCTTTTCTTGTTTCGCACACGCTTTATCTGTTTTACTCCGACGGGTAGCGGCAGTTTTTGCCTATTTTATAATTGCTGTTGATTTTTGTCGATGGGTTGTTATTGTATTTCCCATAATCTTGTGTTAACCTTAATCTATCAACAAAAACATTTCTTTATCGGGCTTTTCTCCGGAGATTTCACAAATCGAAACAGCGCTTAAACAAAATTATTTTATTGAAAATGCACTTTAGCTCGTTTATAATAGAGCTATGAAGGAGGCAGTATGAAGACGAATGTTTACAGAGAGTTGGATACTGCAAAAGATAATATCAGGTATGACGAATATGTCAAAAGAGTCTTAAGTAATAAATATATTCTGGCCTGGATACTTAAAAGCACTACCGAAGAATTTAAAAACTATCCCATAGACACCATCGCCATGAAATGTATTGAAAAGGACATACAGATTGGAGAGATTCCTGTCTATCCGGGAGCAACAAATACCTGTGTTCCTCCCAGCGGTGGTATTCAGAAAAATAATGAAAGCATTCATCAAAAGCCGCATATGATCACCGGCGACTTAACAGAAAGCCGTATTCCCGGCGAGGGTACCGTAACCTATGATATCCGTTTCCGCGCGACTGTACCTGGTGAAACCGAAAGTATTTTATTGATCATCGATATTGAGGCGCAGCAGTCATTTTATACAAAATACGAGATGGTAACCCGTGGGATTTTTTATGCCGCACGTATGATATCCGCCCAACTGGATACAGAATTTACGCACAGTGATTATAATAAGCTGAAAAAGGTATATTCCATTTTCATCTGTATGAATGCCCCCAAATACATAGGAAATGCTATTTGTGAATATAAAATAACAAAGCATGATCTTATCGGCTCTATACCGGATAAAAAATACAGTTATGATAAGTTGTCTGTTATCATGGTCTGCCTTAATGAAACAATGGATGAGAGTTCCGATGGCCTGCTCCATCTTCTGAATATTATACTTTCCATTGATGTACAGCCTGAAAAAAAAGCGGCAATATTGAACAATATTTATGACATATCTGTAGATGATTCATTAGAAAAGGAGTTGAATGTTATGTGTAATCTCAGTGAAGCGATCGAAAAACGTGGTGAAAAACGAGGAGAAGAACGCGGTGAAAAACGTGGCGAACAGCGTTTATCAGCGCTTATAAAACAATTATTGATCGACGGTCGCATGGAGGATATCCGAAAGGTTACCGAAAACACGACGTACCGTGAAGCTTTGTACAAAAAATATTCTCTTTAAACAGACAAATAAACATGGACACAAGCCCCTGGGCATGTGTAGCCGTTTTACCCCAATGTCAAAACTAACCCCAATACACCAAGGGAGACAGGCCAGGCCACCAAAGGCTCAGTCCTGTCTCCCTCTTATAAATCATACCCCTCATTCTTTATCTTCGTTATAAAGCTCCATAATAACCCCCATATCCTCACGGCGGTCAATATAAGCAAAATCCATCTTTTTCCCCGGCTCTCCGTCCACCATCTGGGCGCAGACCCACGGCATACGCCCGGCTGCCAGCTCCCGTTCCATAACCTCTTTAAATTTAGCATTCCGATCCGGCATGATCACGGCAAAATGATGGACGCCCGGGCCATACTTTTTAAGATGCTCGGCAAAGGGGCCGTCGCCCACAGGCTCGATCAGCTCGATTTCCATACCCTCAAGCTCTGACGTAATGGCACCTCGTATATTAAGCTTTCCAGGTTTTCCATCCACCAGCAGCTCGCCGAAATCCTTATTTGTATCAAACACGTTCCAATGGGTGATCCCGAAGTCGTCGGCAAAGGCTTTCATCGCCCGGTCCAGATCCGTCACAAGAACACCCACCTGCGAAATGCGTTTCAGCATTTTTTCCATACGCTGTCTCCTCGCTTTCGGTCCTATTCCTCAGGGAAGATCCGGGCATCCTTTTCCATTGTCCACATGTATTCCTGGCATGTGTCCGGACCGGTATGCGGATGGCCGTCGGTATGGTGGATGACCCAAATATAATACATGGCGTACCCCGGAGCCGCGCTCTGGGAATGTCTGGCCCGGTTTGTAAACAGGCCGCAGTCGTTATTGGCGGACTTAAATGCATAATCGCCGTCCTCCGAGAAGCCGTAACCATTTTCCGGGAAAAATTTATAGAAATAAAATTCCGGCTGATCGTGCTGGTGCGGCGGGTAGCTGGACCATTTTCCAGGGAAATTCACAACCTCGCCCATGAAGAATTTGGAAAATTTGACGCCGTCCAGGTTAACGATATTGCGGACAATACGTGTGGCAGCTTCCCGGAGTGTGCCCTCGCCGCGCTGCACGCTTTCACACATTTTAGGTGTGTAAAAGACCGGCTCAAATGCCAGTGGATTGGGCGCGGAAATAACAGCAACCTCCGAATCCTCACCGATACCAGTAAGAATAACAGCTTCATTTTCCGGAACCTGGAGAACATACGGATCATTTCGGAAGCAGGATTCACGTTTTGCATCCACACTTTCATCTCTCCACTCGTAACGCACCTCACCCTGGATCAACAGAAACAGTGTCTCCTTTGGGATATTAAATTCGTGAATATCCCCTTTAAATAATTTTAATACGGAAAAATCCATTTCCGCGCCTTCGTGAACGCCATCCACGATTACGGGATTTAATCCCTGTTTAAATTCACCTTGCGATTTAATATGCATAATATAACCTCCATTTATTTTTTTACCGGTCAAATATAAGCGTCTCCACACACCGGCCATAATCACCGTAGCCCGCAAGCGCCATGTGGATTTCAGAATATATGAGCCGTTGATTTAACAATGTATTGGCCACAGCCTTTGTGACCACATAAGGGATACCGGCGCAGGCCAATTCCAGTTCCCGGATAATACCGCCGGACACCTTCATATAGATCCGCCTTTTTGGATGCCCGGATTCTTTTTTGTATTCAAAGTCCGCGGACTTTGCATAATTCCAATTCCAGTCTAAATACTTACTTTGAGCCAGTTGGCAGACCTGGGCATCCTCCGCCGCCGTCAGCCGGTACACATCACTGGTCTGGCAGCCCATACCCCCGATCAGGCACGCCTTCAGCGCGTCCATTTCGGAAATGTCAAATGCCGGACATGCTTTTAAGTTTGTCACAGCCATGGGAACCGAGCGCATGGCTCTGGATGTAAAATGCTCATAATCCGGCCGGATCACCGCCCCGAGCGCATCCAGCCTGGCGTCAAATAACAGAGTGCCGTGGTGAAGAATACGCCCTTTGCGGATGCTCTGGGCATTGCCGGAAATCTTTTTTCCTTCCACCGAAATATTACATATGCCGCTCCGTTTTGCCGCTGCCCCATGGCTGCGCAGGATGCCGATCACCGGGTCTAAAAACCGACCGTATGCTTCTTCACTTATGGACCAGTCCGAGATCATGGAAAAATTCAGATTACCGTCATCATGGTAAACACAGCCGCCGCCGGAAATCCTGCGAAAGACAGGAATATTTTTTTCCCAGGCTTTATGCACATCGATCTCCTGATAGACATTCTGAAATTTCCCAACCACGATGGCCGGCTGACTGACCCATAAAATAAAATAATCATCGCCGGAGGGCTTTGTCAGCATATACTCCTCCAACGCCAGATTATACGCCGTATCCATACAGGCGCTTATTATATATTTCACCTTCCGGCCTCCTTCCAGGCCTCCGATTGCAGGATAATATCCGCGATCAGCCGGTGGCCTTTCCGGTTAGGGTGGACTCCGTCGATAAAATAGCCCGGCACATTGCCAAAAATGCCTTCCGCAAACCGGTCGTGGAGCGGTATAAGCGGAATCTGGAAAGCCCTGCAAAAATCCTCCAGCCACCGGGCCATCATAAATAGCTTCCGGGCCACCATATCAAAATCCGAAAGCCCCTGCCAGTCGCTGCGGACATGGGCCGCATCACCGGACGGCTGGGTGCAGACTATAACGCCCAGCCTGGCCGCCCGGGCCTGATGAACCATAGCCATTATGTTAGCTTTCACAACACACACATCACAGCCCATGATAAAATCATTGGCGCCGCCCATGATCAGCACCCGGTCCGGCCGGGCATCCAGCACATCTTTGGAAAACCTGGCCAGCATCCCGCCGGTGGTATCTCCGTTAATACCCACATTTTTCACATCCCATGGGCTTTCCCGGTTCAAAAGCTCTACCCAGCTTTCCTCCACAGGTACACCAAGCCCATACGTCAGGCTGTCTCCAATGCAAATAAGTTTCATTTATAGCCTCCCAACGGTCTGCGCAGCAATTGCGTTACAGCGCATGAATAGCCTTGTCATAAGCCGCCATAAATGCCTCACCCACGGCTTCGGAAACCGTCGGATGGGGATGGATGGCATGGATGACCTCCTCCGCCGTCGCTTCCAGCTTCATGGCTACGGCAATCTCCGCGATCATGTCCGTGGCATGGACTGCGAACAGATGGACACCCAGTATTTCGCCCAGATTGGCGTCCAGAATCACCTTCATCATGCCGCTCTTTTCACCTTCGATCAGAGACTTCCCATTGGCGGACATCGGGAAGCGTCCGACCTTTACATCGCCGTATTTCTCCCTGGCCTGCTGCTCTGTAAGCCCAATGGAAGCGATTTCCGGCTCCATATAAATACATGCCGGAACCGCATCATAGCTCATGGTCTGAGACTCTCCCAGGATATTGGCCACGGCCACAAGGCCCTCATGGCTTGCGGTGTGGGCCAGCATGGACACACCATTCACATCGCCAATGGCAAAAATATTGGAGATATTTGTTCGCATATCCGGCCCGGTCTTTATGGCTGTCTTGTTCAGCTCAATACCGATCCCTTCCACATTCAGCCCCTTTGTATAAGGCACGCGGCCCACGGCCATCAGTGTCAGCGTCGCCGCCAGAGACTGCTCCCTGCCATCCTTTTCATAAATAACACTTAAATCCCGGACAGCCTTCACCCTGGCACCGGTTTCAAAAACAACACCGGCCTTTTCCAGAGTCTTTCTGGCCAAATCGGACACATCGGTATCCACCATTGGCAGAATGTGGTCCATCAGCTCCAGCACTGTGACTTTACAGCCAAGATGGGCAAAAATGTAGGCAAATTCAATGCCGATCACACCGCCGCCAATGATATTCATACTTTCCGGAACCACAGCAAGGTCCAGCGCTTCAGTGCTTGTAATAATTTTTGTATCCCCTTCATATTTAATAAATCCAGGCATAAAGGCTTCGGAACCTGTGGCGATAATAAAATATTCGGATGTTATCGTTTTATCCCCGGTTTTAACCGTATGGCTGTCCACAAAGGACGCCGCGCCTTTCAAAACAGCCACCTTATTGCCTTTAAGCAGGGCACCCACACCACCGACGAGCTGTTTGACAATCTTTTGCTTTCGCGCCTGAAGTTTCTCCATGGAAACACGCACGGCAGATGTATCAATGCCCTCAATCCCAAATTCCTGGCTGCGTTTGATCGTATCAAAAACACTGACTGTTTTTACAAGAGCCTTTGT
Organism: Lachnospiraceae bacterium; assembly: GCA_902363555.1. GTDB lineage: Bacteria > Bacillota > Clostridia > Lachnospirales > Lachnospiraceae > Catenibacillus. The sequence continues at coordinate 43,703 of CABJAM010000013.1, forward strand.
AGGGATGCAGCCCACATTCAGACAGGTGCCCCCAAAGCTTCCTTTTTCAATGACCGCCGTCCTTTTCCCGCACTGAGCGGCCTTGATTGCCGCCACATATCCGCCCGGACCGCCGCCGATGACAACCACGTCAAAATCATAATTTCCTATCATAGCCGGACCTCCATCACATCATCATACTTTCCCGGCATTGCCGGACCTCAGTCTCATCATCATACTTTCCGGCATTGCCGGACCTCCATCACATTAAAATCTTCAGCGGATTTTCCAGCAGCTCTTTCATATAGCCGACAAACTGAGCGGCGAGAAGCCCGTCGATGAGGCGGTGATCCACAGAAAGCTGAATATTCATCATGGGGCGGATGACGATCTTATCCTCGCCGTCCTCCTCAATCACAACCGGAACCTTTTTCACTGAGCTGATGGAAAGGATGGCGGCTTCCGGCGGGTTGATGATCGCTGTAAAATTGTCAATACCGAACATCCCCAGATTGGAGATCGAGAAGGTACCGCCGGAATATTCCTCCGGATTCAGCCGTCCTTCCTTCGCCCGGTCCACCAGATCCCGGTTTTCTTCGGACACCTGCGTCAGACTCTTTTCCTGAACATTTTTGATTACAGGCACGATCAGCCCGTTGGTGCCGGCCACAGCCACACCTACATTGGCGCTCTTGTAGCAGATGATCTGGCCGTCCACCAGAGACGAATTTACCTGCGGATATTTTTGCAGCGCCTTTCCTGCCGCGTAAACTAAAAGATCCGATACGGTGATCTTGCGGTCCGATACCGCATTTAAGGACTTGCGGAAATCTGTCATATTTGTTGTATCCACGGCGTCTGTAAAATACAGATGAGGGGCTGTAAACTTACTTTCAGCCAGCTTATCACCGATGATTTTGCGCACACCCTTATACGGTGTCGTGGAAAGTATTTTCTTCTCCGCCAAATCCGTCGCGGCAGACGCAGCCGTCGCTGATAATCCAGCCGCAGCAGACGATGCCGCTGTCGCTGATAACCCCGTAGCAGACGCAGCCGTCGCTGATATTGCCGCGGCTTTTTCCACATCGGCCTTCATCCGTTTGCCGCCAACGCCGCTGCCATCGATAGCCGCCAGATCTACGCCGGTCTTTTGGGCCAGCTTGCGGGCCAGCGGCGAAGCCTTGATGTCCTTGGCCGTGATGCCGCCCTGATAGCCGGTACCCTGAATATCTTTAATGGACGCCGGGTCCAATGCCTCATCGCGGATCAGCTTTTTAGCCTTCGGCGTCAGCTTCAGATCCTTTATATCCACAACAGGCTCCGGCTGCGCTGTGCCCTGTGTATTTACATCGTCCGGCTGCGCTGCTCCCGGCGCTTCTTCTGCAGAGCCCTGCCCCGCGCCCGGCGCATTGGCCGGCGCTTTGGCAGCCTCCGGCTGCGCGTCCTCCGGCCTGCCCGATACGCTGGCGGTGGCCACGCCGGCCGCCAGGGCCGCATCCGGGTCCTCGCCCGCGGCGCCTACTACAGCGATGGGGGTGAATACCTCCACCGTCTCCCCTTCCTCCACGAGAATTTTCAATACAACGCCATCCGCTGTGGCTTCGATGGGCATTGTCGTTTTATCTGTATTGATTTCAAAAAATAATTCGCCCTTGGCAACCGGATCACCGACCTTTTTATGCCAGCAGACAAGGTCGCCTTCATCCATGTTAAAGCCTAACTTAGGCATAATAATTACTTCAGCCATTCATCTAATCCTCCTAATATGTCAGCAGCCGTAACAGCTCAGATGGCCGCACGCTATACTTCATGTCATCAAAGCAGCTCCAGTGCGGCTGCCTTAATGGACTTGGCATCCGGAATCAACTGGAATTCCAGGGCCGGGCTAAAGGGCAGCGGTACATCGGCCAGACCGAGACGCATAATCGGAGCTTCCAGATCATAAAAGGCATCTCTTTGTACCCGGAGCGCGATCTCCCCGCTGATACCAAAGCTTTCATGGCCCTCGTCAACGATCAGCAGCTTTCCGGTCTTTCTTACGGATTTAAGAATCGTCTCCATATCCAAAGGAACGATCGTCCTTGGATCGATAACCTCGATCTGCTTCCCTTCCTTTGCCAGATCCCCAGCCACCTTCACGGCATGGTTTACCATAGTGGATGTGGCTACAATGGTCAGATCCGCCCCTTCACGGACCACATTGGCTACGCCAAAGGGTACTGTATACTCGCCCTCAGGAACTTCAAAGTTTTGTGTATACTGTAATTTATGTTCAATAAATATAACCGGGCTGTTATCGCGGATGGCCGTCTTTAAAAGCCCCTTGGCATCGGCCGCATTGGACGGCATAACGACCTTCAGCCCTGGTATATGGGCAAAGAAAGCGTGCAGGTTCTGAGAATGCTGGGCCGCTGAGGAGCGCCCGGCGCCCATCGTTGTTCGTATGACCATCGGAAGCTTTGTTTGCCCGCCGGACATATAGGTGATCTTCGCCGCCTGATTGCAGATCTGATCCATGCAGACAAGGGCAAAGTCGTTAAACATCAGCTCCGGCACCGGCCTTAACCCGGCGATGGCCATACCGATACTCATACCGATAAAACCGGATTCACTGATCGGTGTATCTTTACATCTCAAATCCCCGTATTTTTCCCTCAGACCGGCCGTGCACTTAAACGTACCGTCATTGACACCCACATCCTCACCAAGAACTAAAACATTCTCATCGCGGGCCATTTCCTCATCCAGAGCTTCACGGATCGCATCTCTATACATAATTGTTCTCATTTTGTCATCTCCTCCTTAATCCGAAAATACATCCGTATAGGCTTCACCGGCATCCGCGTAAGGACTGTCCTCGGCAAACTTACAGGCCTCCAAAACCTCCGCTTCGATACCTTCACGGATAGCGGCAATCTCATCCTCCGTCAGCAGCCCCTGCTCCTCAAGAACGAGGATCGGCTCCCGCGCTTTCCATTTCTCCAGCTCGCCCGCCGGACGGTAGGTGGCAGGATCGCCCACGTGATGACCCTGCCAGCGGTACGTCTTGCACTCCACGATCGTGGGGCCCTCGCCCCTTCTGGCCCGCTCCACAGCGGCGCCCACCGTCTCATAAACGGTAAAGACATCGTTTCCGTCAATGGTCACGCCCTCAATGCCGTAACCTACAGCCCGTTTAGCCAGGTCATGCTCCTTTGTAACTCTGTGGATGTCCACGGAAATACCAAAGGAGTTATTCTCGATAATATAGACGATGGGCAGATCCCAGGCCGCCGCCATGTTCACGCTCTCATGGAACGTTCCCTGGTTGGACGCGGAATCGCCTAAAAAGCACAGGACCACCTGATCGGTCTTGCGGTATTTGGCCGCATAGGCTGCGCCGGTGGCAATGGGAATCTCACCACCCACGATGCCGTTGGCGCCAAGAATCCCCTTGTCCATGGCAATGATGTGCATGGAGCCGCCCTTTCCTTTGGAATAGCCGGTGCCCTTGCCGAGGATTTCCGCCATCATCCGCTTCATATCCGCGCCTCTGGCCACAAGATGACCGTGGCCGCGGTGCGTGCTGCCGATGTAATCCTCAGGCCCCACAGCCTGACAGGCGCCGGCTGCGATCGCTTCCTCACCCAGATAAAGATGAGCCAGCCCCGGCATCAGCCCCCGTTTGTAAAATTCAAATACTTCCTCTTCAAATCTCCGGATTCTATACATGGACGTATAAAATTCCTTCGCCAACTGCTTTTTTTCTTCTGCTTTCATTAAAAGCGCCTCCTTATTAAATGTGCAAAGATTTACAAAAGGATCTTCAAAAGCTCCTCATTGGAAACCTGATAAAAATAAGATGCTCCATCGGCCTTTTCAAGGCATTCCTGCAAATCCTTTTTGGCATACCTGCAATGACACAGGGCATCCGTCAAACCGGCCAGGTCCTTTCCGGTAAAAAAATCTCCCTGGATATGGCACCGGCATATTTTTCCTTTTTCAATGGACAGATGAAATTCCACACGGCCGCCGGGAACCCGCCCGGACCGGACCATATCGCAATCCGGGGAGCTGCCAAAGATCCAATCCCAGCTTTGAAACTTTTCCTTTGCCAGTGTCCGTATCCGTTCCTGCTCCTCCACAGTAAACATCTGGGCCTGCATATCGCCGCCCAAAAGCTGCCGGCTTAAAGCTGCCATAAAACGGTCCACCGGCAGGCCGTTGGTGTACTGCTTCATATTCACTACCCGCTGGCGCACCGACACAATCCCCTTGGACCGGATTTTTTCCGCATCCACAGTGAGGCAGCGCTCCAGCTCCTTAATATCCGCATCATATAAAACCGTGCCGTGGTGGACAACATAGCCCCGGGTATGGTACTGGGCCGTTCCGGAAACCTTCTGCTCCCCGATCATCAGATCGTTGCGGCTGTTAAATTCCACGGGCACGCCAAGCGCCCGCATTGCTTTAGCCACAGGCTCAAGGTATTTGCCAAAATCGATCTGCGCCTCACCGGATGGCGCTATAAAAGCGTACTGGAACACATTTTCATCCTGATAGACTGTACCGCCGCCGGAAAGTCTGCGGGCTACGACATAGTTTTTCTCTGTCACATAGGGCATATAGACCTCCTGAAAAACGTTCTGGTAACGCCCGCACACAAGGGTGGGCGGCCACGTCTGCCACAGCATGAATACTGTATCTTTAAGCTGTTTTTCAGCGGCCAGGTAATATTCCGCGGCCAGATTGTAAAAAATATCCCCGGTGCCCGTCATCATTAGAATCATAGGCTTTCCTCCCGGTAGTCCACCTGCATGACCGGCTGCCCGGCCGAAACCTGCGCGCCCTCTTTTACAAGCACATTGAGCACCGTTCCGTAACCGCCGGCGTTCACTTCAAAGACAACCTTTTTAATCTCCACCTCAAACAAAGGATCACCGGCTGCAAATGTATCGCCCCGGGCCTTATCCACAGCCACCAGGACACCATCGGCCAGATCCCCGCCAAATTCGGGGAGCCGCACCATTTCTGTCATCTAATTACCTCCGTCCAAAAGCTGTTCTGAGCTTAAAACATAACGATTCAGGGTGACTGGTTACTCAAAACATTTCCAGCGCCTTACCTACCCGGATCAGATCGCGGATCGTCCGCTCATTAAACGCCTTCATTTCTTCCTCTGTCCATGTCTGCATTCCCACGCCGCCGGTCTTAAAGCCCAGCTCCTTATGAGCCACCTTTTCTTTAAGGAGCGGTGAAGCCTCCGTGGAATTTTCAAGATGGGGATAAATATAAGAACCGATATTCAGGCACAGGTCCGCCCCTATACTGTCGATCTGCTCGATGGGGCCGATACTTCCAAGGCGCATGCCAAAGCTGTACTTCACTGCTGTGTCCACATCCGCCGGGTCCGCAATGCCATTAGCCACGATGGATACAGCTTCTCTGCCCAGGGCGTTTTGCATACGGTTGGCGATAAAGCCGGGCACATCCTTTTTGGCAATGATCGGCTTTTTGCCCACAGTTTCAAGCACTTCACACACCCGCTCAGCGATGCCGTCCGCCACAAAAACGGTCTTTACCACCTCCACAAGAGGAATCAGAAACGGCGGATTCCAGAAATGGGTGCCCACGATCCGCTCCTTATGCCGGGATTTGGACGCGATTTCCGTCACACTCATAACTGATGTATTTGTACACAGGATGACATCCGGCTCGGTCCGGCTGTCCAGATCCTTGAAAAATTCCTGCTTCAGGTCCATTTTTTCCAAAATGCATTCAATAGCCAGATCCGCTTTATCGGCAACCAGATCATAGTGGGTCGTAATGGTGATCTTTTCCATAATTTCAGCGATCCGCTCCGGCGCCACGATCCCATTTTCTGCCAGCAGCTCCAGATTCGTCCGGATAATGTCCTGCGCCCGGTCCTTTTCCGCATCGTCAAAGGCCCATAAATAAACAGGATAGCCGCCGGTGGCAAAGAGCTGGGCAATGCCGTTGCCCATTTTCCCCGCCCCAAACACAGCAATATTTTTAATTTCTCTCATTCTCTATTCCTCCATAACACGCTGGAATAAGGCAGCCGCCCCCTGGCCTCCGGCCATGCAAAAAGCGACAATACCCAGATGCGCGTTCCTTCTTTCCATTTCATAAACAAGCTTCGTTGTGAGAATCCCGCCCGTTCCCGCCAGCGGATGGCCCAGAGCCAGGGCGCCCCCGTTGACATTGACCCGGTCCATATCAAGTCCAAGCTCACGGATGCAGGCTATGGACTGGGATGCGAAGGCCTCATTCAACTCGATCAGATTGATTTCATCCAGTGTATGCCCGGTCTGCGCCAGCAGCTTGCGGATAGCGCCCACCGGACCGATGCCCATGATCTTCGGGTCACAGCCGGTCACTGCAAAATCCACGAACCGGGCCCAAATCTTTTTGCCCTCCCGGAGGGCGCGGCTTTTTTCCATAACGACAACCGCCCCGGAGCCATCGCTCATGGGCGAGCTGCTGCCGGCGGTCACCCGGCCATTTTCCATAAACACCGGCTTAAGACGGCCAAGACTTTCCATACTGCACTCCGGCCGGACACATTCATCCTTATCCATCATCGTCACCCGGCCTTTTCGGTCGGTCACCGGCACGGGAATCATCTGTCCGTCAAAGCGGCCCTCCGCCTGGGCTCTGGCCGCACGCCTGTGGCTCTCCACCGCAAAGGCGTCACATTCCTCCCGCGTGATCCCGTATTTATCACAGAGATTTTCTGCGGTTATCCCCATGCTCACGTTCAGCTCACCAGGGGCTGTATAACGGATTCCCCACTCCGGCGGGTTCACCTGATACGCCTGCGTGGGCTTATTCATAATATAAGGCCGTGTGGAATCGCTCTCAACACCGCCGGCCACATAAATCTCGCCGTGTCCGGACTCGATCATCATGGCGGCCAGCGCGATGGCGTTCAGGCCCGAGGAGCACTGGCGGTCTATGGTAAATCCCGGCACAGTGATGGGCAGGCCGGCTTCCAGGGAAATAACCCGGGCAATATTGGCAAAATTATCATTGGCCAGATTTCCCATAATCACATCATCAATCAGCTCCGGCCGGATACCGGCCCGCGCAACGGCTTCGCGTACGGCTATTGCCCCCAGCCGGGCGGCATCCACACTGGCAAGCATCCCCCGGCAGCGGCCCACAGGGGTCCGCACCGCAGATACAATAACAGCTTCCTTTTTCATCACTACCTCCTTATACGCTACCGCTCATTTTCCACATACACCCGGGCTGTCTCCTCACCTTTTAGTACACGGGTGATTCCGGCGGCCAGCGCTTCCATCTCAAATTCCCCGGGGATCACTGTGACCGGGTAAATAAATTCGATCCGGGCTTTTAGCTTATCCATAAACATTTTGGAATTTGCGATCCCGCCGGTGACGATAATGCCGTCCAGCTCGCCGCATACGGCCGTGGCCAGCGCCCCCACGCCCTTGGCGGTCTGATAGATCATCGCTTCATACACAAGCTCGGCCTGCTGGTCGCCATCGATGATCCTTCGCTCCACCTCGCGCACATTATTTGTTCCGAGATAAGCCACCAGACCGCCCTGACCGCGGACCATGGCGCTGATCTCATCAAATGTATATTTCCCGGAAAAACACAGCCGGGCCATGCCGATGCTTGGCAGGCCGCCGGCCCGTTCCGGGGCCATGGTGCCGTCCTCGTCGGTGAGTATATCGGCGATGACGCCTTTTTTATGTAAACCGATGCTGATACCGCCCCCGGTATGGACGATGATCAGGTTCAAATCCTCATACTTTCGGCCCAAACGCTCAGCATACATGCGGCCCACGGCCTTTGTGTTGAGGATGTGGCCCATACTCAGCTTTTCCACCAGAGGACAGCCTGAAATCCGGGGCAGCGCCTCCATCTCATCCGCGGTGTTGCCATCGTAAATATAAGCCTTAATATTCAGGCTCCGGGCGATATCATAACCGATGAGCGCCGCCGTACTGGAGGCGTGCTGTCCGATGGGCCGGTGGCAAAGCACATCGATCATGGCATCATTGACCTCATAAGCGCCTGTATGTATGGGCGGCAGGGAACCGCCGCGGCAGGCGATGGCGGTCAGCCGTGTAAGGTCGTAGCCGATCTCCCGCAGAAACCTTTCCACCTTCGCCCGCCTGAAAAGCGCCTGATCCGTGGCCTTTTTAAACGGTTTCAGCTCCTCCGGGGAATGAGACAGATTTTTACGATGGATTTCCCTGCCATTTTCAAAAATCGATATTTTTGTGGACGTGGAGCCGGGATTTATAACAAGCAAATTAATATCTGACATTGAGTTACCTCCTGTTTCGTAACAGTTCAGACGGGCCGAACTGTTACCCTGTTTCATCTCACTGGGTCATGCCTTATGGGAAGCGATCGCGCCCAGAACTATGGATTGAAACTTTTCTTCCACGGCCGCGGCTCTTGACATAAGGACGATGGGCACCCTGGCCCCGACGATGATCCCGGCCGCCCTGGCGCCTGTAAGCAGCATCCCCTTGCCCATGAGATTTCCGGATACGAGATCCGGGCAGATGAGCAGGTCCGCATCGCCGCCCACAGGGCTTTGATAATTTTTAATTTTCACAGCCTCCGGGTCCAGTGCCAGGTCAATGGAAATCGGTCCTTCCAGTATACATTCCGGAAATGCCCCCGACATGTACATTTCCTTAAGCGCCCAGGCATCAGCGCTCTCGGAAAGCTTCGGGTTTGGCGTCTCGGACGCCGCCAGAACGGCGACCTTTGGACGGCGGATACCCATGCTTTTTAAAACCTCCAGAGAATTTTCAATAATCTGCTTTTTGGCATGGACATCCGGCTTCGTATTTAAAGCAGAGTCCGAGAGGGCAAACAGCTTATGGTAGCCGGGATTTTCCACAAAATCAATTTTGGACATGAGCCGTCCGGTGCGCATATCCGACGTTTTGGCCACGATGATCTTCATCAGCTCCTTCGTCTCCACCAGACCCTTCATAAGATAATCCACACGCTGTTCATGGACCATGGCGATGGCCTTTAATGTGGCGGTTGCGGCATCTTCCGCATGGACGATGCTAAAATCCTCTTTTCTCTGCCCCATGTCCTTCAAAGTATTTTCAATGAGCTCGGTGTTTCCGATGAGCACCGGCTCGATCACATCTAATTCCTTTGCCCGGAGGACAGCCGTTAATGTATGACTGTCCTCCGCCTTGATCACTGCCATCCGCTTTTTAGGTATATTATCCAGACAGTAAGGCAGCAGATCCTGCAACGTTTTTAAATTCATTATTGTCCTCCCGGCATTAACCGATTGCTGTCAGACCGCCATCAGGATAAATGATCTGGCCTGTAACAAAGCAGGATGCCTCTGAAGCCAGAAATACGGCCGGCCCCATGCAGTCTTCCACACGGCCGATGCGCTTTAACGGCTTGTCATCGCCGGAACGTAAGATTTCCGGATGCTCAGCGATCAGCCCTTCCATCATAGGCGTTACTGTGTTGGTCGGCCCTATGGCATTGACGCACACCTCCGGCCCCAGATCGCAAGCCAGTGTGCGGGTCAGCATATCCAGCGCGCCCTTGGTAGCGCAATAGCTGGCATTGCCGCCTTTACATGCCCGGCTGCCCCGCGTGGAGGAAACATTGATGATTTTTCCGTAGCCGCGGTCCTTCATATGTCTGCCGAAATGCTTGCACAGCATGGCAATGCCGATGACATTCACATCAAACATTCCCCGCATCACATCCTCGGGCAGGTCCACAATTTCATATTTCACATTATAGCCCTGGGCATTGACCAGAATATCCATATGGTCCTTTTCCTTTAACACCGTTTCCACCAGAGCGATAATACTCTCCTCTTTGGATGCGTCCACTGTATAAACAGAAACCTCTTTGCCTGTGGCGGCCTTGATTTTGTCCTTGGCCGAAAGCAGAGAATCTATTTTACGGCTGGCTATGGACACATCGGCACCATACTGTGCCAGCGCCTCCGCAATCCCTTCGCCGATACCACCGGCACCTCCGATAACAATCGCATTTTTTCCGTCAAGTCTGAACATATCTTTCATTATAAATTCCTCCTGATTTTTAATTTACTATGAAAGTCATCAAGTGGGGGCATAGTAGGGGAAGCTTGCTTCACCAGCTATGCACACATTTGATGACCCCAAAAGTATGAGGACGGGCTGCCGCAGGCAGCATAAAGTCCGAATATTTTTGGGGCGATTGCGGGAGTGCGGAGCACGGAGCAATCGGCTTTCATGTATAGGGATGATTGGGCCGCCAGGCACAATCATGTCCGTTTAGTTTAGGGTATTAAGAAAATTTTGTTTTCCGTCTTTTTATCAAACAGATCAAAGGCCTGCTCCCACTGCTCCAGCGGCATCCGGACGCTGACAAGCTCCTCCAGCGCCAGTACATTTTGCCCGATGAGCTTTAAGGCCAGCTCCCATGTGGACATGGCCTGTGAAAAGCCGGCGGTAACTTTCAGCTCCTTGCGCACGATGGTGTCCATGGGTATTTCCACATTTTTTCCATACATGCCAACCTGCGTCAGACTGCCTTCCTTTCGCACGCACTCCAGGGCGGAGCAAAGGGATGGGGCGGCCCCCGAACATTCGATCACGTAATCGGCCCCGTAGGGCGCATATTTTGTCACAAGCTCCAGGACACGGGCCGGATCGTCATTGACCACATCGGCCCCCAGCGATTTCGCCAGCTTCAGCCGCTCTGCATCCACCGGTGTTCCCGTCACTATGACAAATGCTCCGCACAGCTTGGCCAATTGCATACAGAGCAGACCGATCACGCCGGGCCCGGCCACGAGCACCACATCTCCGGCATGAATCCGGGATTTTTCCAATACCGCCCGCACACAGCAGGCCAGCGGTTCCGTGATGGCCAGAATATCCCTCCCGACAAATGAATCGGGCACCTTAAACGTCCTTTGGGCCGTGGTCACAATATATTCCGCCATGCCGCCCCCAAGATCGATGCCAATGGACTGCTTCTTTGTACAGTGGACGTAGTCGCCCATCTGGCAGTATTTACAGCTCCCGCAGGAGCGCTGGGCGGATAAGGCCACCACCTGATCGCCCACCTTAAGTTCCGTCACAGCCTCACCGGCTTTTACGACGGTTCCCGTAAATTCATGGCCCAACGTGACCGGTATGGTGTGCGCATAGGCGTCATTCATAATATGCACGTCGGTTCCGCATATGCCGCAGGCCATGACCTTGATCAAAACCTCATCCGCCTTCGGCTCAGGTATTGGAATGTCCAGTAATTTCACGCTTTCCCGGCCCTTTCCCGTTTTTACCAATGCTTTCATTTCATCATCTTCCATCCTGTTAGTTTTAATTTCATTGCTTCATGGACCTTCCGGGCGATCACCTCCGCCGTCAGACCGAAGCGCTCCTTAAGATAACCCACGTCTCCCACCTCGCCAAACAGGTCCTGCACGCCGACACGCATTACAGGTACAGGGAAGCTTTCCGAAACACATTCGCACACAGCAGCGCCAAGGCCCCCCACAACGGTGGCGTTTTCCGCCGTAACAAGCGCGCCGCATTTTCTGGCGTAGGCAAGCACCGTTTCCTCATCCAGAGGCTTGACAGTCACCGGATCGATAACGGCCACATGGATGCCTTCTGCTTCTAAAAGCTGAGCCGCCGCCAATGCCTCGGCCACCATAATACCGCTGGCCACTACCGCACAGTCCGAGCCGTCCTTTAAAACATTGGCGCGGCCAAAATCAAAGGTCGTTGCTGCGCCGTATACGGTCGTGCAGTTTTTCCTTGGGCAGCGGATATACGTAACCCCGGCACGGTCCTTAAGCTGCCGGATGGCGGCCCGAAACTGCATCTCATCCGCCACATCCACGATCATGGCTCCCGGAATGGCGCGGTACAGGGCAATATCCTCAAAAGGCATATGAGTACCTCCGTTATAGGCCGCCGTCACACCGGCGTCGGAGCCGATGATGCGCACACTGTTTTTCGCATAGCCCACGGAAAGGAATACCTGATCATAGCACCGTCTGCCGGCAAACGGCCCGAAGGTATGTATATAAGGCTTTTTGCCAACCGACGACGCGCCTGCTGCCACGCCGACCATATTAGCCTCCTGGATACCGCAGTCGATACACCGGTCCGGGTAATCCTTAGACAGCTTATAGGTACCCATGGAATTCATCAGGTCCGCGTCAAAATACACGACATCCGGGTCCGCCTCAAATAGCTTTAAGAGCTCCTGGGCAAAGGCATCCTTAATGGCTGTCTCATCCGTTTTTCCCGTATATGCCAGTTCAATCATTCAAAAGCCTCCCTTCCAGCTTTGCGATGGCCGCATCCGCCTGCGCCTGCGTCAGGGTGATATGATGGTTCATTTCCATAGACTCGATAAAGTCCACGCCGCAGCCCTTGGTCGTATTTAAAATAACTGCCATCGGCCGGGTATTATTGTTTTGAAAACCATTTTCTACAGCCGCCGCTATTTCATCCGGGCGATTCCCATGGACCTCCACAGCGTACCAGCCAAAGGCGGCGAATTTCTCCCGCAGATCGCCCAGGGGCAGTACATCGTCCGTGCTGCCGTCAAGCTGCTTCCGGTTGTAATCCACAAATACCGTCAGATGGCTTAACTGTCTGGCCGCCGCAAATAAAACCATTTCCCAGACCTGGCCCTCATCACACTCGCCATCACCAAGGATACAAAATACCCGGTTGCTTTGCCCGTCCAGCTTTAAACCAAGAGCCATTCCTGCTGCCAGTGACGCCCCCTGGCCCAGAGAGCCGGTGGTCATGTCGATTCCCGGCGTCAGATTTTTATCGCAATGGCTGGGCAGCTTTGTATGAGGTTCATTTAAAGTTTTCAGCCACTCCCTTGGGAAAAAGCCTTCCACCGCCAGAGCGGCATAAAGCCCCGGCCCGCAGTGGCCCTTGGACATGACCAGATAATCTCTGCCGTTCCACTGTGGATTTTTTGCGTCATATGTCATCAGCCGGCCGTAAAGCGCCGCCAATGTATCCACAATACTCAGGGAACCACCCACATGACCAAAGCCCCGCCATTTGAAACATTCCATGGCCGCAATGCGGATCTGTACGGCCAGTTTTTCCAATTCGGTCATTTTACCTGTATCTCCTTTCATGTTTTGAGCATTGCTCCTGATCCCGTTTTACCTGCACTTTTGTGCTGTACGAATCCCGTTTTCATGGGAAATGCCCAGGATTTCGGTGCTAATCCCGATTTAATGGGGAAATGCCCAGGATTTCGCGGGCCTGCGCCGGTGTGGCCGGTTCCTTTCCAAATAACCGGACTGCCTGCACCGCGCGCTCCACCAGCATCACGTTGGTCGCCGGAACGCCTTTGCTAAAATACACATTGTCCTCAAGACCTACACGGATATTTCCCCCCAGAGCAAGCGCCGCGTACATGATCGGCAGATGCTCACGGCCCACGCCGAAAGCGGACCAGGTGGAACCCTCCGGAATCTTGCCCACCAGGTACAAAAGGTTTTCAACAGTGGCCGGCATACCTCCCAGAACCCCAAGGCAAAACTGATAGTGGACCGGCGTGGGCAGATGGCCCTGCTCCACAAAATAATTGGCCACACCGAGCATTCCCGAATCAAATATTTCCACCTCGGGCTTGATCCCCCGGTTGATGTACACATCCCCGAGCTGCTGTAAAAATTTGGGAGAGTTTTCAAAGACGCCGCCCGGCATCCAGTTAAAGCTCCCTGCGTCATAGCTGCCCATCTCGATCCCTTCCACAGTTTTCATATGCAGCATCCGGGTTTCATCGGTGGCCGTTCCGGTATTATCGCCGGAGGATGTACAGTTTATGATCACATCGCAGTCTTTTTTTGCCCGGAGCAGCTTTATGGTCTGGTCAAACCGCTCCGCGTCCATGCAGCCGATCCCCTCGTCATTGCGCATATGCAGATGGACGATGGCCGCACCGGCCTTCCAGCAGTCGTAAGCATCGTTTGCAATTTCCTCCGGCGTCAGGGGGATGCTTTTATTTTTCTCCTTCGGGGTAACGGCCCCGGTCAGGGCTGCTGTAATAATTACAGTATTTTGACTCATCTTTATTCTCCTTTTATATTTGTCAGTATGTAACCGCTCACAGGAGCCAGACGGTTACGTCAGGAATCCTTTTGCGTCTCCGCAAATATTTTTGCATTCCTGCCGTTTTGGCCAAAAACCTCATCTGGCGATTTAAAGTTTGTCCGCTCGCCCCAGGCGACCATATCTTCACGCATGGCATCCCAGCTTTTAATGGGCTCCTGAAGATATTTATTTTCATCGGTGGCATAACGGTAATGGTGGACCATGGACATATCCTTTTCATCGGTCTGAGCGCCGGTCTGCCCGTAGTCTTTGGCATTGATGCGAACCATAGTACTGTACTGTTCGCTGACCGTGTGGAGCTTCAGATCATTGCAGAGCAGCCGTTCCAGTGGGCGTTTGCAAAGCTGTGACTGGATCGTACGCGTCTCGCGGGGCACGGATTTTATGATTCTTGCCAGTTCCCAGGCGCGCTCCACAACCTTGCCCTTGGGAACAAGTTCATTGACCCAGCCCCAGTCCAGCGCCTGCTGGGCTGTCCACTGGCGTGTCGTATACATATAGTAGTTGGCCCGCTTTGTGCCAAGAAAATGCTGCATCAGCATAAACATGCCGTCGCCGGCGATAAGCCCGAAAAACAGGTGGTCATCGTCAAACCGCACATCCTCCGAGGCGATGGTAATATCGCACAGCATGGCGGAATCCCAGTGAAAGCCCGGCCCCGGGATGGCTCCGATGGTGGGGATATCGATATCAAAGATCATATTTTTGATAAGGTTATAGTCGTCAATATACTGATGATCAAAGCGTTCCTCGGCATAGGTTTGCCAGCCGTTGGGGTCCTTGTCCATCATCCAGTTATCCCCTGTGTGGGTCCAGATCAGGATTTCATTTTTGCGGTCCAGGGAAATGACCCGGCTGAGCTGGCTTAAAGCCCGGTGATTGGCGCCACTCCAGCACATGGCGTGATCCTTTGTTTTCATCGTTACCTGTAAAATACCGTCCTCACGGTACAGATCAAAATGATCCTTGAACCATTCCCTGTATTCCTCAAGCTCCGGCAGTTTTACATAATCGGCCATAATATCTTTCATAATTTAGTCCTCCTTTTATTTTCATATGCTATTTATCTCCGCAATTTACGTGCCAAGTTTTTAGAGCTGCGCAATAAATTCACCGGGAACTGAGACACGCCCGCCAGCGATTCATGTTTTTAAACGGATTGTGGGATTATGTTCTTGTATAAAAAATTAGAGTCCTATATAATTAAGGAAAACACGATCAAAGATAACCACCCGCAGGAATTAATTTATAAGGAGATATTTAAATGACTGACAGAGAAATCATGCGCCAGGCCGAAAGAAAGGTGACAGGGCTTATCGACCTGTTATCCACAGGGCAGCCTGTTAATTTTCAGGAAATGCGGAAAAAGCTGGTGGAGGTTCGGGGTGACATACATAAGGTGACCACAAGCGACATTGACTATCAGGTCGTGGTGGATAATCTGGATGATAATATCCTTATTGCCAACAGCCAGGAGGAAATCCTCTATGTCAATCCGGCCTACGAAAAGCATACAGGGATTGCAAAAGAAGCACTGATCGGCCATAAAGTGTCCAATGTACTAAAGTCCCAGCAATACTTTACTGTAGCCACAGTGCCCGACGTTTTAAAGCGCAAAGAAAAGGTAATGAAGCTGGCCTACATGAATGCCCGAAAAAATCCGGGGATCGTGGTGGGCGTGCCTATTTTTTCAAAGGATGATCCGAAAGAAATCCAATATGTCGTAGCAACTAACAGAGGGCTTTCCTCCTATGTGGATCTGAGGGATAATTTTACGGAATTTATCAATACACTGACGCAGATGCATAAGGATAACGAGGCCGTCCATATTTATAACAGCTCGGACAATATATCGGACGAACATACGATGATCGGTAGCGGCCCGGGGATGCAGCAGATCAAGCGTTTCATAGAAAATGTCAGCCAGACGGACGCCACCGTCCTGATCACCGGAGAATCCGGGGCCGGCAAGGAATTGATTGCAGATGCCATTTACAAAAATTCCAAACGGGCAAATATGCCGTTTATCAAGATCAATTGCTCCTCCATCCCGGCCAGCCTTCTGGAATCGGAGCTTTTTGGCTATGAAAAAGGGGCCTTTTCCGGGGCCAGCGCCAACGGCAAAAAAGGGCTTTTTGAGGCGGCCAATCACGGCACGCTCCTGCTGGATGAGATTGGCGATATGCCTATGGAGCTCCAGGCCAAGCTGCTGCGGGCCATTCAAAGCAGCGAGATCACCCGTGTCGGCGGCACAAAGCCGATCGCACTGGACATCCGCCTGATTGCGGCGACCAACTGCCATCTCCGTGAAAAAATTGCCAACGGCACCTTCCGCTCGGATCTTTATTACCGGCTTCACGTCATCCCCATCAATGTGCCGCCGCTGAGAGAACGCCGTGAGGACATCCCCCTGTTATGCCGCCATTACCTGGATATTTTTTCCGAACGGTATGACCGCACGGTCCATTTGTCCGATGAAAACATGGAGGTCCTCACAAGCTATTCCTGGCCCGGAAATATCAGAGAGCTGCGCAATATCATGGAATATCTCACCGTTTGCTGCGCAGATATGGAAACCATTGAAACCTCCTTCCTGTATGGTATATTTGATATTGATTCCAGCAATGCCTACGTGGAGCTGAACCAGAATATGTCCCTGAACGACGCCGTCTCCTCCTATGAAAAGGAATATTTGAAAAATACGATCAAGGGCGTCAAAAACCTAAAAGAAGCCAGCCAGCTTCTGGATGTGGATATTTCTACGGTGTCCAGAAAGCTGAAACAGTACGGGCTGTCCATAAAAAATATAAAGTAGGGGCGGTACTGAGCCATCGTGGGCTTCTTGGCACGTTTTTTGCTATATAAAAGGGTATACCGCGGGGATCGCGCTATGGCAACTTTACTGTGGCGCGCACCATGTCCGGCTGGATATGCCCCTAAGGGCTTGCGCTATATTAATATTTTGCCGAGTCCGCTGAGTACGGCATGGAATTTTCGCGGAGTCCGCTGAGTGCGGCAGAAAATTATAATTTTGGAGGTTCAGATTATTATGAAGGTTATGAGACTTGATGAGGCAAAGGAATATCCCACCACCGGGCATTATGATATGCGCGCACTGCGTCTGCAGGGTGTGGATACAAGTAACTGCAAAGACTTTACACTGGGGCTGTCACATTTTCTCCCGGGCGGAAGAACTGACTATATGGAGGCCGGCGTGGAATTGATCTATTGTGTCGTTGACGGCGAACTGACATTAACCACGGACGACGGTGTATATAAACTACATAAATTCGACTCCGTCCATTTTGATGTAGGCGACAGGCGCTCCATTGTCAATGAGACAAATATGCCGGCGGCTATGCTCGTCATTGCAGGTATGAAGAAATAGGATTTGCAATAACCGTTTAGTAGTGCCAAACGGTTACCCTATGGGCTCCCGGAATTAAACATGTAACACGAATGGGCGTCAAAGCTGTATGCGTAATATCACAGCCTTGACGCCCATTCCCGGTAACCTTTACCCAAAAACCAACGCGCCCTCTTCCCCAAATGAAAAGGCTTCCAGCCCCATATACCCCCGGGGCAGCACCGCCGGTCTTTCGCAGGTTGTCGTCATTTCATAGAACGTTTTAGTCTTACAGCTCGTCTCGATCCCCTGAAGTATTTCCTGGCAATGCAGCCCCAAGGCGGCAGACGCCCGTGCCGGGCGGTTTTGGCGGATCGCCCATGCCATTTCAGCCACGCCCACACCGCGGGAATTGTGGTCAAAGCCATGTGCCGGAATCTGTGCGACCGGCTCAAAGCTCCCCGGGCGATAGAGCTTAACATCGCCGCTAAAAAGGCCGGGATTGGGCAATGACAAAATGCCATCGGTACCGTATATCATAAATTGCGGAGGCGCTGACATGATCGTATTTCCATTGAGATGGATCGCTGCTGCCGCCCCGCTGGCAAACTGGATGGAGCCAATCATCAGGTCCTCATTATTAAACATATACGTGCTGCCAAATTGCGGGTGAGCGATATCTTTGTGGACCCGCTTTGGAAAACGCGTCCGGGAAATTCCGCACACCTCGGTCGCAGGCCCCAGCAGCGCAACCATTTCCGTCGTCAGGTATATTCCAAAATCATAGCCTATGCCGCCGGCCGGTTCATTGACAAAACCAAGGCGCTCCGCAATGCTGCCCACATTTTGGCCAATGCTTGCAAAAACAGAAGTGACCTCGCCTATGAAACCGCTGTCGATGATCTCCCGGGCACATTGCCATGCGGAGCCCAGAAAATGGTCGGGCGCGCTGCAAAGATACAGGTTCCGGCTCCCGGCCATCGAAAGCAGTTCCCGCGTTTGATCCACTGACGGCGTGATCACCTTCTCCGTATAAACATGCTTCCCCGCTTCCAGAGCTGCCCGGATGATCGGATAGTGCTGCGGGGCCGGTGTCAGGTTCACAATGAGTTCGATTTCCGGGTCCGCCAAAATATCCTCCATCGTACTTTTTTGTATGCCATATTGTTCTGCCTTTGCCTCTGCACTGGCGCCGCCGCGGGAACAGCACTTGACGATCTCCAGAATTTTAAATCTCTGAATCATATTCTGAAAGTAAATGTCACTGATATCCCCACAGCCGATCACGGCTGTTTTAACCGGTGAAAAATCGTTGAGTAAGCCCATAAATATCCCTCCAATAATATCCGCCATTCATTTTCATCATGGCAATAGTTATAAAAATTATATAAAACGGAGCGGACAAATACCAGAACACTTTTTCATTTTCTGTATAACCTGTATTATATTTATACACCTACATCCCAAGAGGAATTTTAATTTTTACAACGGCGCCGTTATCATTATACGCCGTCATTTCCACCCCATCCCCATAAAACAGCCGAAGCCGAGCAAACACGTTATGAATCCCCACGCACTCCCGTCCATCCCGGATAATTGGGCTGATCTGATGGATGCAGTCCAGCACCTCCAGGGGAAAACCAGGACCGCAGTCGCGGATGATGATCTGCGCCATGGAAGCCGTTTTAGTCACCTGAATGGCTATGGTATTGATCTGGCGTTCCATATCGATGCCATACTTAATACTGTTCTCCACAAAGGTGTGCAGCAGCAGCGGCGGAACGAGGCAGACACGGCACTCATCCTCTATGGTATAGTCGAACACGATACGCCCGGGGCGGCGCATTTCCTGAATACGCACATAGGTTTCCACATGCTCCAGCTCCTCGGTGATAACGATCATATTCGTATTTTTATTATATAGAAAGCGGAAATATTGGGCCAGATACCGGCACATCTCCCTGGCTCCGGCTTCGTTTTTCATATCGATCATGGAGCAGACGCTATTGAGGGCATTGACCAGAAAATGGGGCCGGATCTGCATCTGCAAATATTGCAGCCGCACCTTCTGCTCCCGCAGTTCATCCTCATAGATGGCAATTTTCAGAGTCTTTATCTCATCGACCATTTTGTTAAATGTCTGATTGAGGATACGGATTTCCCGCAGACTTGTGTTGTCCGTTATCTTCGATTCAAAATTACCCTCGGATATTAAAAGCATCCTGGAAACCAGTCCGCGGATGGGCCTGTACATAAAGTACTCCAGATACCCGGAAAATAATACGAGCAAACTACCGAGGATGACGGACATGAGTACCATCACATTTCGGACACGGAGTATGGATTCCTCCTCCGCGCTCTTTTCGATATGCTCCACATAATACATATTGATCAAATTGGATTTTTTACTGATCTGGCGGTAACGGGTATGATCCTCCGGGGAATACCAGTCCGTGGCGTCCAGATCGATCCCCTGGCCGTCCAGATAATTATCCGTGCGGGAAATCCGGTCCTCATCCACAATAAAATAGCTGCGGAAGGCTAAATCCTCCTGTACGACCTGACGGATGAGATAGCTGATGGAGCACCAGCAGCCCGCATAATTGCCGCCCTTTTCCGTAAGATAGATCAGATAATTCTGGCCGCCGACCTTATCAATGATCCACTTACGCATAGTGCCTTCATTTTTATAGATAGAAATGATCTCGCGAATGCGCTCCTTAGAGGTGTTTCCGCTCAGCTCCGTGTTATAGCGGTAGGATGTCAGGTAGCCGTTATCTCCCAGCGCCTCCGAATAGAAAAACAGCTCGTTCATGCCGTAATTTAACAAAGCGTATTCGTCCAGCGTACTTTTCAGCTCCTGAATGGCATAAATCTGGTCCTCATGGGTTTTGGCAATACCAAGCATGGCCATATCCGGATTATTGGCCATGAAATTCTCTATAAAAATCGTATTGTTTTCCAGCATGTTATCCCACATCAGGACCAGATTTCCAAGTGTATCCTGTTCGCGCACGCGCTCCTGCTCACGGATTTTATTCAGGGCAAAGACATTTAAATAGACAACCACCCCAAGGAACACAAGAAGCAGCAAAATACAATACATGCGGACCAGGCGGGACATCCGGATTTCTCTGTGCAATAGCTTATCCTTAAGATACTTTTTCATCCTGCCACCCTCCCGGCTATATTTTCATTTCCTTGCGGTATTCCTTCGGCGTCTTTCCAACCTCACGTTTAAACAGACGGATAAAATACGTGGTCGTATCATAGCCTACCCGCTCGCCTATGGCCGACACCGAAAGCTTTGTGGAAATCAGCAGCTTCTTTGCCATGTTCACCCGTTTGCGGAGGATATAGTCGGAGATGGAGCAGCCGATTTCCTTATGGAACAGACGGGAGAGGTAATTTTCATTGAGTGCCACATATTCAGCAATGTCCGGCCGGCTGATCTTTTCCGCCAGATGCTCGTCGATATACTTTTTCACCACACCAACCACATCGCCCATGGCATTGGCCTTCAGGCTCATTTTTACCTGCTCCGTAAAATAATAGACGAACTGGCGGAAATCCTCCACGGAATTTTGGGCCTGCTTCTGGAGCCGGGCCAGTTGCTCATCCTGCACGATCCCCTCCCGGCTGCTGAAATTTTCGCCAATATAATGATACATCAACTGCATAAAGTTATTATATACGTCCCGGAGCACCCGGGAATCCATGTTTCCTGCGATAACGATGCTGTGAACGGCAAAATCCACCGTGGTGGCCAGCCGGTCCAGCTCTCCGTCGGATAAAAGAACGGCCCACTGTTGATAATCGATAGATACGGCCGGAACATCGCCTGGAATATTCCGGTTGCCCACCAAAATCACCCGGTTTTGATAAAGCACATTTTTCTCATCCCGCTCCGCCAGCTTGCGTATCATGGGCACAAGCTGGTCCAGCTTCACAAGCTCTGTAATAAAGCAGCAGCATTGTCCGCTAAACCTGGCGGCAATATCTGCCAGACGGCTGCGCACCTCGTCCATATTCGGCGCAGCAGGAGCAGAAAACTTCAGGCAGATCAGCAGCTTACTCTCCACAAAATTCGTCGTGTAGACCTCCGTATCCATATTGCGGTAAGACTGAACGATCTCATTTTTCACCTGCGCCACCTGTTCCCAAAGAGTGGCCCCAGCCGTCGGAAAGCGCAGCCACATGAGAATATAACGGTTCGTGGCGCCAAAATCCAGGTGGTAACGGGCCAGGAGCGCCTGGAGGCTGCCGCCATAATATTCCACCCCGGAAGCCAGCACATAACGGACAAATTCCGCCATGAGCTCACCGCTGCGCATGGACAGGCGCTCTTTGACCGCCTTCTCCCTGCGGATAAATTCCGCTTTTTCCAGACCATGGATGATTTTTTCCTCCAGCTCCTCATAAACCACAGGCTTGAGTATATAATCCTCCACCTTCAGCGCCACCGCCGCCTTGGCATACTCAAATTCCGCATAACCGGTAAGAAAAATGACCACGATATCCGGGTAATATTCCCGCAGCCATTGAACAAATGCCAGGCCATCAGCGCCGGGCATCTCAATATCGCTGATCACCAGACGGATATCGTTCTTTGCCACGAGCGCCCTGGCCGAATTGACATTATCGCATAAAAATACATGGTCCGCCTTACACCTGTCCCAGCGGATGTTCTCCCGGATCGCTTCGATCACAAGCATCTCATCATCTACTAAAAGTACATTATTCATAAATCATCACCCATTGTCCATTATATAATTATCAGCAGCAGTTCAGAAGGGCCGGACTGTTACTAATAATTATAGCCCCCCAACGCCCCGTCGGCAACGATTTTAAATATCCTATGTAATTTACTCTATAACAACTTCGCCCTCAAGGCGTATATCCAGTGACGACGCCCCCACGAACAGCCTGCGCACACCGCCGGCCAGCGCCCATTTCCCGGCAGTGCCATCCGGATACGGCTGCAGCTCTTTTTTTACATCCCAGTACATAAAGCAGCGTTCCGGGATTGTGATGGATACCGCCCGCCGCTCACCCGGAGCTATATCACAAAGACGCTCAAAGCCGCACAGTTGTTTTTTTGCCATCATGGCATATTCCGGAGCCCGCCCCGGTCCAACATATACCTGAACGATCTCATCACCTGTAACCTTCCCGGTATTTTCCACGGTAAATTCCACTATAACAGAAGAACACTTCCGGGTTAAGCTTAAATCGGAATATGAAAATGTGGTGTAGCTTAAACCATAGCCAAATTCAAACAGCGGCCGCCGTCCATTTTCATCGTACCACCGATAACCGGTATAAATGCCCTCGGAGGCCGTGATCTTCACCGGGCGTCCGGGAACGGCCACGCCATCAAAGCGTTCCTTCTTATGCTCCGGGGTATCCGAGATCAAGGTGTCGTCATTGGTATTTGGAAAGCTCTGGGGAAGCTTTCCGCCCGGAACCGCCTGGCCCAGCAGGAGTCTTGCCAGAGCACGGCTGCCACACTGTCCGGGCATCCACATATAAAGCATGGCATCCACAGCATCGATCCACGGCTTCATGGCAAAGGCGCTGCCGTTGTAAGCCGCCACGATCAGCCGGCCCCCGTGACTGTGGGCCGCATGGGCCAGATC
This sequence comes from Lachnospiraceae bacterium, assembly GCA_902363555.1. Lineage (GTDB taxonomy): Bacteria > Bacillota > Clostridia > Lachnospirales > Lachnospiraceae > Catenibacillus. The sequence goes on from CABJAM010000013.1 coordinate 66,799, forward strand.
CATAAGCAGCTCCCTCTGCTCCGTTTCAAGCTCCAGGTCCGTTCCCTCTGCAAAGGACAGTCCGCCCATGGCCTGACCGTAGGCGGTCTTAAAACCGCTGTGGATAAAGAATACTGTCTTTTGTGCACTGGCAGCGGCTTTGATGGCATTCTGCCGGTTTTCCAGTGCCTGCGACGGTGTGACCCAGGCCAGACGAAGCTGCAGATCCTTCAGCTCCAAAAGCGCTTTACCATAGATGATCACAGGATAGCGCTGACCTTTATTCAGATGTACGCGTGTGGCGCACACCTCCATACCCTCCGGCGTACATACAAGATTTCCCCAGGGCCACTGCGTTCCCTCACGCATTTTCACAAGGCCCATGTCCTTATAGCCGGAGCCGTCCACATCCATCTTAAAGACAGCGATACCGCCAATGGCCTGAAGATTCAACTGATACTCCCCGTCCTCCGGTGCTGTAAGCCAGCCCTTCCATGTGTAAGCGCTGCCCTTCTTAAAAGCCTGCCCGCCGCACGTAAACTCCACGATTTTATCAATACAGCAAAGCGTCCCGGTTTCATGCCCTTCCATGTCCGCAGCATCATTGCCCGGTATAAACAGGTCCATCGGTTTAAAATCCAGGTCCTCATCGTCGTCCTCATCGTGAGCGGCCGTGCCCAAAAATTCTTCGCCGGCGCCGCCCATACTCATGGCGGGCGGACGATAGCCGTCCTCCGTATTGATACCGTAATACCGGTTCAGGCCTTCCACCGTACCCTGAACGTCGGCTCTCAGGTACATGGGGGGAATGGTCGTTCCTACCAGATTGATCCCCGGCGCCACAACAAAGCTTTGGGGATTTTCGGAAAGGGCCTGCAACTGCGCCGCGGGGCTTATCATATATTTCAGCGTGCCGTAGGAGCGCTCCTGACCGTAACCGCATATGGAATAAGCCGCGCCCATGCCCACCAGCGCCACGCTTTGTCCGTCCTTTAAATCCTCCGGTGTCAGAGGCAGTGTTTCATCCTGGTTTTTCAAAAGCACCGCACCCTTTTCGGCAATCGTTTCCGCAACGCCGGCATTTGCTTCCAGAAGGGCTGAGCCGCCTTTATATTGATCCGGCATACGCACAGGCTCACTGCGCCCGGGCTCCTCCAGGACATGACCGTCGCAGTCAAGCGCCACAGAAGACAGGTAGCCCACGGCCCCCAGGCTGTAAAGGACATGGCGCGCAGCATCATTTAAATCCTTCATGGATATGCTGCCTTCCTCAAGAAACCGGAGGATACGCTCAGTACTGTTGTAGGCGCCCACAGGCATTTCCATATCCATACCTTTTTTCAGGGAAAAGCTGTGATTGCCGCCCCAATCGCACATGGCCAGCCCTTTAAAATCCCACTGCTCCCGCAGCACATCCTTTAACAGGGGTGCAGAATTGGCGGCGTAAAGACCGTTGATCCGGTTATACGCGGTCATAATGCCACAGGCATTGCCGTCACGGATGCTCCGCTCAAAGGGGGTGAGGTACAGCTCGTGCATGGTCTGCTCGTCAATGACTGTATCCGGGGAGTTGGCCGGATTGGCGCTGACCACATAGCCGGCAAAATGCTTGAGCACCGCGCAGACATGATTTTCCTGAATCCCTTTGACCAATGGCACCGCCAGCTCGCCGGCCAGGTATGGGTCCTCGCCAAGCATATCCCGGGTCCGGTTAAAATGGGTGGTGCGCACCAGATCCACCTCGGCTCCCAGTTGAAAGTTTCCGGAGATCAGCTTGTTCTCACTGCCGGTCACCCGTCCGAAATCCCCGGCCAGGCTGCGGCTCCATGTGGAAGCCAGCATTTCCTCGGCCGGCAGGCCTGTCGTTTCATAGATGGATGTGACGCCGGCGGGGCCGTCATACATACGGATTTCCGGCACGCCAAGGCGGGGTACGCCTTTCAGGTAGCCGCCATTGCCCACCTGACCGGGAAATTCCGGATTGATGCCGCCATGGCACAGCTCCGCTTTTTCTTCCACAGTCATAGCCTCAATGAGCGCTTCAATCTTTTTTTCTATAACTTCAGGCTTTTCCTCTCTGAAACATTCTTCTGTAAAGTATTGTGGAAACTTCATATTTACCTCCTACGGCGAACTCAGCCCTTGACGGCTCCGATCGTGATGCCCTTAACATAGTATTTTTGAAAGAATGGGAAGACACACATAATGGGCAGTGCTCCCAATACCGCCACGGCCATCTTTATGGATGTGCTGGGCAGCTCCATACTCACATTGGTGGCAATGGTTTTTATGGCGTCGGCATTTTGGATCATTTTATTTAGGATCAACTGAATCGTATAAAGCTTGGAATCACTGACATAGTACAGTCCGTTCTGCCATTCGTTCCAGTAGGTGATGGCCAGCATCATCCCCACCGTGGCCAGTATGGGAACCGCCATGGGCATGACGATCTGACGCAGTATGCGAAGCTCCCCGGCGCCGTCCATCCGGGCCGATTCCAGTACCTCCTCGGGTACATTGGTCATAAAATACGTCCGCATCATAATGACATAAAATCCAAAGACCAGGTAGTTTGGAACGATCAATGCAAAAATCGTATTTTTAATGTGGAAAACATTTGTCCACATAATATAGGACGGCACAATACCGCCGTTAAACAGCATGGCAAAGAATACGAAAAATGCGATGAGATTCCGGCCCGGCAGCTTTTTCATGGAAATGCTGTACGCCAGCAATGTGGTCAGAAGCAGCGCCACGGAAGTTCCTATGACAGTCACCAGGATCGTCATGCCATAGGCCCGGATAATAGTCACGCCATCGGCAAACAGATATTGATAGGCCGCCAGGCTGATTTCTCCGGGAATAAAGCTGTATCCGTCCACAATAAGCGATTTCTCACTGGTAAAGGATGCCGCCAGCATAAGTAAAAACGGAACAACACATAAAGCGGCAAGTATTATCAGTACAATATAGGCAGCTCTTTTATAAGCCTTATTTTCAATCATTATGCTCCTCCTTATTTAAAACAGGGCGTTATCCCTGCTGATTTTGCGTGTTATACCATTGGCCGCCAGGATCAGTATGAAGCCAACCAGCGACTGATAGAAGCCGGCGGCGGCCGACATGCCGATGTTGCCCCGCTCCATCAGTCCGCGGAACACATAGGTGTCAATGGTGCTGGTGGCATCGATCAGCGAACCGGAATTCATCGTCACCTGATAGAACAGTCCGAAATCCGAGAAGAAAATACGGCCCACGGACATCAGTGTCAATGTGATGATCGTCGGTTTTAAGCAGGGAATGGTAATACGGAGGATCTGCTGTGTCTTAGTTGCGCCGTCCACGGCTGCCGCCTCGTAAAGCGCCGGGTCAAAGCCGGCCAGCGTAGCCACATAGATAATACTGTTGTAGCCCACAGATTTCCAGATATATACAAAGACAAGGATAAATGGCCAGTATTTGCCGTTCTCATACCAGGATATCCCATCCTTGCCAAAAGCGGCCAGAATATGTGTATTCACGTAGCCGGTGGCCGGGCTTAAAAAGCCATAGACCACATAAGCTACAACAATAATGGACACCAGATATGGAAGCAGGATCAGGGTCTGGAAAATATTCCGCGACACCTTACTGCGCACTTCGTTGAGGAAAATGGCCACAATAATGGCAAACAATGTTCCCAGAACGATAAATGCCAGATTATAGAGCAGCGTATTTTTTGTAATGTTGAAGGCATCCGGCGAACTGAAAAGAAATTTGAAATTTTTCAGTCCGCTCCAGTCGCTGCCGAAGATGCCTTTTGTCACCTTGTAATTTTTAAACGCGATGACGATTCCCGCCATGGGAATATAATTATTGATAAATATGTAGATCAGCGCGGGAAGCGCCATAAGATAAAACGGAAGATAGCGCCGCCATTTGATTTTTTGTTTCTGCTTCGTCAATTTTCTTCACCAGAATTCCTTTCATCTATTCATTTACCTGTAAAGCGCGTTCCACGCTCATTTTGTGTTTGATCAGCAGTTTTCTTTATACAATACCCACCTACGGCACCAGCAGTACCCGGGCCACGTCAAGCGCACCGTCTGCCAGTTGTTCAACCTTGGAAATGGCCTCAGAAAGCGGCGCCATTTCAAGCGAATACACATCCGTCTTGAGCTTGCCCAGAGAGATCAGCTCAAATAATGTATGTATTTCCTCTTTTGTATAAGTAAATGAGAATTTCAGATCATATTCCATGGGGCCAAGGGCGGCGGTGATCATTTCATAGGGCCGTCCGTCGTTACCCACCAGCAGGACCTGTCCATTGGCCATGGTCAGGTCAATACACTGCTTTACCGAGCTTGGATTGCCGGCAGCCTCAAAGGCAACCTGAGCGCCGCCGGCATGGGATAAGATTTTTCCAGCCAGCGTCAAGTCCTCATCGCTGGCCGGATCAAGTGCGTAATCTGCGCCTGCTTTAAGCGCCAGCGCCCGCCGGGATTCCATCACATCAAAGGCGATCAGGTTCGCAGCCCCGGCCAATTTTGCGCTCTGGATCACCGAAAGACCGATGGAGCCGCAGCCGGATACGACCACATTATCGCCCACCTTCATTTCCGAACGGCGCACGGCATGGAAGCCCACGCCGATCACATCAAAGAGCACGGCCTGTTCCCAGGCCATGGCGTCCGGTATGGGGAAAAGCTCATTGTCCGGATGCTTTGATAAAACATATTCCGCATAAGCGCCCTGAGTTCCCGGGCCAATACCAAGCGTTTCCGGAAAGGCGTGGGCGCATGTGTTGGGATGGCCCGTATTGCAGGAATAACAGTTTCCGCAGTCGCCCGGAGGGCCCACGGCCACACGGTCGCCCACCTTAACACAGGTGACGCCCTCGCCCACAGCCTCCACGCAGCCCACGGATTCGTGTCCTAAGATCAGCTCCCAGTCAAAAATCCCGGGAACCTTATATGCATGGACATCCGTTCCGCATATACCGCAGTATTTCACTTTGACAAGCACTTCCCCAGGACCGGCCTTGGGCTTGTCAATATCCACATATTCCAGGTGTTTTACACCACAATATTTTACAGCTTTCATTTTTACCTCCGTAATTAGGCGTCGGTCGTTCTAATTGTATTTGGACGGCAGCTTCACCACAGCAAGGCCATCGCAGTAAATATAGTGATCGATGGTTTCAATCCACCATACAAGCTCCACCAGATGTTCTCCGTTCTGGACATATTTATCAGTCACATAGGATTTGACCATCGCCAGATCCTCGGTCAGCGGATGGGCATCCAATACTTTATCGCACATGTACGGCACCTTGCGCATATAGTTGCCGAAAAACGGTGACTGGGGAACCTGCTTATCATACATCTCCATCAGTTCTTTGGACATGATCTCCCAGCTTATGGTCTTTAACCAGCCGTGATCGCCCATCCAGTTATTAATATGACGCACAGCAATATCTCTGCCTACATAATTGAGCAATACACCGCGCTCCTCATGCTTCATATGGATTTCCACTTCGCTGAAGTTCTCACCGCGTTCATCACTGGCTGTGTCGTCCAGGTTGGGAAATTCCGGGATATAATCCGCTTTATTCTTCGGATAGTAAAGTCCAGTTTCCGGATCAAGGGTCATGGTGTTTTTGTAGTCCTGGGAAAGCATGAGCTGCTTTAAGGTAATGCTTCCGCCCTTGCCGTGTCCTGAGCTTTCATCCGGTATGGGGCCGTCAATGATGGGGCCGTCCACAGTCATCACCGGTTCATCGCCAATCTGTACATCCTCCCAGAAAAGCGGCAGCCCGCCCTGACGTTTCTCGTTTTTCCAGGCGTTGAGTATAAATTCCCAATCCTTATCGGTGTAGTGATGCTGGGGGCGCTTGTGCCAGTCCGGACCTTCCCAGGCATCGGCAAAGCCCATATCCTCACGCTTCATCGGGCGGCATTCATCCTTGAAAATACGGATGCCTTCACATATATTCCAAACCATATCATTGACTTTTTCGCCATTTTGGTTGTATACACTGCCCTCGCCCTGGATGGCAAGAAAACGGTGGGTGCTTCCACACTCCGGCGTAATATCGCGGATCGTCCGCTTGTTATGTACAAGATATAACGTATCGCCCGGGTAAATAGGCAGATAAGAGGTAATATTTCCGTTGAGCTGATTGGCCAGAATGGTATCTCTGCCGGCCGGCGGGAAAGCCTTGTCCACATTGGAGTGGGGTGTGAAGGTGGGCAGCGCGAAAATATCTTTATAGCCCAGTTCTTTTGCGTATTCTGCATCGTTGATCACACGGTTTTCCGGGTCGATCCTGGCATTTTGGTATTTCACCAGCGCTTCCGGAACCGGATATAATTTTTCAAAGCCGGGTGTGCCTTCGGGCAGTGTGCCTTCGATCATTGCCTGCACATCGATTGTTCCCCGTTTCTCAATAGCCGCGCATTCGGCCACATAAGCGTCCATGTAGGGCTTTTCACCTTCGGTGTATACACCGGGATATAATGTAATAAAATCATCTTCCTTGTAGTTTGCCATGTTCAAATCCTCCATTTATCATTTTTATTTTACTGGATGTTGTTGGCCTTCACCCACGCGTCAAGCTGGGCCTGCTTTTCAGCAATAACGTCATCGATTCCGGCATTTTTTAATTCCTCAATAAATTTAGGCAGTTCCGTTTCCGGATTGAGGGAGCCGCACTCCAGGCCGCGGCGGTACTTGGCGCTGACCGTGTCCAGAGCCGCCAGCTCATTGGCCACCGAAGAGCTGTCGTATGTAAAGCCCAGCGCTTTGGATTTCTTTGCCGATGCATTGTATGCTTCGATATTCTCATTAAGACTGTCCGGACTGGTTGCATCAATATAGGTAAGGAGCTGGTTGCCGATCTTGAGCTTGTTCACATATTTACAGCTCATCATATCCTGGCCGTCCACATAACCGACTTTTCCCTGCTGTGCGTCAACGACCTGATAGTGCTCACCTTCGATGCCGTAATAGAGCATATTTAAAAGCTCGGCGTCGGTGTACAGCAGATTAATAAATTCCATAGCTTTTTCAGGATGAGCGGAGGTTGTGGGAATGGCAATGATGGAGTTATTTACCCGTGAGGTCGAGGACAGAGCGTCTGTAAGCTTCACCTCAGCCAGTTCATAACCGCAGTTCATACTTTCCTGCTCCACAACACCGGGATATGCGCTGCCAATGACGCCGAAGGAATTTCCGGCCTTCAAAAGGGTGGCCATGTTATCTGAGGTTGTGGCCGCATCGGTCTGGATATAACCGCTCTCATACCATTCATGCATCAGAGTTACAAGATTTTTGTACTCATCGGATTCAAACAGATTTTCTACGGTCAAAGAGTTGGAAGCATCCAAAAGCACGCCGTATTCATCCACAAGCACATCCCAGTTATATGCCGTAAGCATTGGGTCTGATGGATTGTTGGAAACCAGCATAGCCATGCCCGGTTCTTTTTCATGGAGCGTTTCAAAAATCGGTGTCAGGTCCTCCAGGGATTTTACATTACTAAAATCCAGATTATATTTTTCAGCAATATCCACCCGGTACATCAATGAAAAACCGGCTGCAAAGCTTTGGATCGTAGGTATCGCATAAAGCTCCCCGTTAATATATCCGGCCTGCATATAGTCCTCGCCTACGGCGCTGACAATTCCCTGGCCATAGTTTGCGATCAGCTCGCTCATGGGTGATAAGGCTTCCTGTGCATACAATGACGACAGAAATGTTCCGAATACAGGCAGAACGTCGATGGTCTCACCGCTGGTCAGCTTCAGGTTCAACTGATTGGCAAAATCTCCCATATCCAGCCATTCGATGGATACTGTGGCATTGATCTTTGGCTGTATGTAAGCGTTTATAGCATCCTGGACCTTTCCGGCATCCTCAAGGTTGAGCCCCATGGATATCATAACCATTTTAAGTTCAACGGTTTCCCCATCATCGGCAGCCGGAGCAGCCGTGCCGTCTTTCGCTTCCGTTTGCCCGCTGTCTGCGGATGTCTGTGCATTTTTGTCATCTGCTGCGGATGTACTGCCGCTTCCGGAGCCGCTGCCCCCTGAACCGCCGCAGCCGGCCAGCAGCCCTGCGCACATTATAAGTACCATAAATAAAGATAAAACTTTTTTCTTCATACCTTTTCCTCCTGATTTGGTTTGTTTTGATTACAATCATAGTTTAAGGGATATCTGAGCCAAACTCTATCACTATTATGACCTAAAATCAACCGATTGTAACCTTTTTAGCGGCCACCCCACCGGATCGTCCTGCTGATCCGGCGGTTCCGGCGCTTAGCAGCTCAATAGCTTAATAGATGCAGCTATACATAGCCCCCATAGGCTGCCGGATCTGGCCGTCTGCGGTCAGGAAGAAGTCTTCAATAATTTCTGTCATAAAGTATTCCGCCATTTTCAGATCTCTCTGATGGGGCCGGTCCTGAAGGTTATAATGTATATATTTGCTGCCCTTCATCCCATTCCCAAGAGGATCGTTATCAAACATCACCTGCTCACCGGCCATGAGCGGATTGCCATTTTCATCAAAATCCATCTTTGACGCCACCTTACGGATAATTTCCAGCCTTCCGGTATCCATGGAAGTAAACTCGGCACTGTCCGGATCATCCATAAACCGCTGGAGCAGCGCCTGGGCATCATCAATATCGATTTTAAGCCGGGCATTGAGTTCATCCACCGGTCCGTGCCGCAGTTGTTTTCCAGGGCAGGCAAACTGCCCCACCGGAGTAAAGCCATAAAGCTGCAAATATTCCTTCTCCAATTCCAGCGTAGGGATGCACTCTCTTGGCCCTGCCACCGTGCCGCCAAAGGTAGAAAATGCAATGCCGGCTCTTAACCGGCCCGGCTGGCTGGGATTGGGGCGCGGACCTTTAAACAGCTCCACATGCTTGCCGGACCAGCCGATGACACTGCTCAGTTCCCGATAAGGCATCGCCGCAATAATGGGCGCTCCAAGACATAAAAGATCACAATCGTCAAAGAAAATGGGGCCCGACGCATAATCTCTCTGGGGATAGACCTTCTCCAGTGCAGTGTTAAAGTTATGAGCTTTTAAAACAGATTCAAAAACCTGTGCGACCTTTTCCGTATTTCCTGTAATGGATGAATACATAATGATGGCATTTCTCATTTAATTTTCCTCCTTCGCTTCACAAATGTCCGCCACAGCACTTTCAGCAGCGATACGCCCCATGTTCAGTGCAAAGGACGAGGTCAGTCCGGACGTGAAAAAGCTGTATGTATCCATACATATACTACATGCGTCATTTCCCGCCGCATACAGTCCGGGAACCGGCATCCTTCCTTCACCCAGCACACGGGCAGCGCCGTTGATCTCCACACCGCCCAGGGAGCAGAAGGAGGATGCCCGGTAGCGGCCCATGTAATACTTCTTTCCCCGGATAGGCCTTAAATATTTTGAAGCTTTAAAAAACTGCCGGTCCTCGCCGCGCTCACAGATTTCATTATATTCCGCTACGGTCTTTTCAAGCTGCACCGGATCAATGCCTGCCTGTAAAGCCAGAGCCTTAATGCTGTCCGCCGCAAATACATCATCACTTTTATCCAGAACCTCCGCCAGACTTGTTTCAAAATTTCTCGGCCAGTCGGCGTATTCCTCCTGGAATGGCGGTTTCATTGGCAGCAATATATCCAGCCCCTCTTTCTTATAATGCGCCACGATTTCATCAGTGAGGATCATATAGCCGCACAGCTCCTCCTGCTGGGATACGATATTGATGGCATAGGCCCCATTATGCATGACCGCCTCATTGGTAAAGCGCTTCCCGGCCTTATTCACCATCAGATTGGGCTGCTTAAATGCGTCAAAATCGTTGCTGACCCCGGCCTTTCCCGCCAGATTCCGATCGATCAGGCTGACATGGGCATCCATCATCATCCGGCCCTGCACCGCGCCAGCCTCCCACATCATTTTCAGCCCATCGCCGTCCGTGAGGGTCGAGCCGCAGACAATATTTTTACCAAGCTCAAACTTCGTATACTTTTTAACCATTTCCGGGTTGCTGCCAAAGCCGCCGGTAGATACGATCACAGCCTTCGCTTTAATCGTATATTCCCCGCCGTCTTCATGGACGGCACAGACGCCGGCAGCCTTCCCGTCTTTCATTATTATACGTTCGACGCGGGTATTGACCATGGCCTGTACACCAAGCTTTTGGGCCGCTTTCCATATATTGTCCGTAATAAAGCCTTTGGACATGTCGTTTTCATGCCACGTGTGGTAGCCTTTATCAATATAGCAGACCACATTTTCAAAGGCACAGCCAAGCTGTTCCAGCCATTGGATCGTCTCCGCGGATTTGCCCACAAAAGCGGCCACCAGCTCCGGATCGGTCTGCCAATGGGTAAAGTCCATAAAAAATTCAAAGGCCTGATCTGCTGTAAATGTTTTTCTCTGACGGCGCTGCTGTATGGTGCCGGCTGCAAAAGGTCCGGTTCCCCCCATCATCACGCCGCCCAGGCGGTCACGTTTATCAAGGACAATGGATGACGCCCCCAGTTGAGCCGCCTGCAGCGCCGCTGCCAGACCTCCCGGCCCGCCGCCGACAATCGCAATATCTATTTCTAAATACTTCATACTTCTACCTCCGTTTTAACCCTTAACTGCTCCGATCGTAATTCCTTTTGCAAAATATTCCTGGAAAAACGGATACACTGCCAGTATGGGCAGGATTCCCACCACAGCCGCCGCCATCCTGGCCGTTTCCGCAGGAATGCTCTGTATATTTCCGCCCATCTGCGTCAAATATTTTGCGTTGGAATTAATCGCATTGAGTATGTTCTGAATTCCGTATAACCTCTGATCATCTATATAGTACATGCCATTCTGCCAGTCATTCCAGTACATAACGCCCACCATGAGTGCGATGGTGGCAATGATCGGCTTTGCCAGCGGGAATGATACCCGAAAAAATATTTTGTATTCCGATGCGCCATCTATACGGGCGGCCTCCATAAGCTCCTCGGGAATATTATTTCGGAAATAATTTTTAGCCAGCATGACATAAAAGGCATTGCACAAAATCCCCGGTATGATATACGCCCAGATCGTATTTTTAATATGAAAGACTTTTGAATAATTAATATAGGTGGCCACCAGACCGCCGTTAAACAGCATGGTAAATACAATATAAAAATCCAGTGCCTTCACAAAGGGGAAATCTCTTTTTGAAAGCATATAACCAAGCATGGTGGTGATCAAAACAGACAGCACCACACCCACGACGGTCACCACGATGGTGATCAGATACCCCCGCCCGAACCAGTCGATCTTTGCCAGCAGGTAGCGGTAGGCATCCAGCGAAAAGCTTGATGGCCAAAGGGAATAGCCATTTTTTGCGATCGCGCTCTCCTGAGTAAAGGAGGCCACAATCAAAATCCAAAATGGAACAAGCGCCACAATACAGCAAAAAATCATCATCACGTGGGATAAGGCCAGAAACTTTTTGTGTCCTCTCATGTTGTGTTCCCTCCTTTCTTAGAAAAGTACATCTTCTCTGCTCACCCGGTGCATGATCCCGTTGAAAGCCATGATCGTCACAAAGCATACAATGGACTGATAAAATGCTGCCGCTGAGGACATGGATATATTTCCGTTGTTGATCAACGCCCGGAATACATACGTATCAATAGTATCGGTAACGTTATAGAGCAGCCCCTGGTTGCGGGGCGTCTGATAAAACAGGCCGAAATCCGAGCGGAAGATCATACCCATGGCAATGGTGGTCATCATAATCACCGTAGGCTTGAGCCGCGGCAAAGTGATCCACCGGATCTGCTGCCATTTTGTGGCGCCGTCCATCTCCGCCGCTTCATAGTAAGTGGGATCAATACCCACAATAGTGGATAAATAGATAATCATCTGATAACCAATATTTTTCCAAATGTAGACAAAAACCAAAATCCAGGGCCAGTATTTGGATTCCGCATAGAAAGCGATCCTGCTGCCGCCAAGCTTTATCAAAAGGTGATTGACTAATCCGCTGGAATCCCCCAAAAATGCATAGGTGAAATAAGAGATAACTACAAAGGACATAATATATGGTAATAAAATAATTGTCTGATATATTTTTTTGCTCTTTTTTTGCCGGATTTCGTTCAAAAATATGGCCAGGGTCACACCGATGACCACATTCAGCACCATAAAGGCCAGGTTATACAAAATCGTATTTCGGGTGATCAGCCACGCATCATCCGTTGCAAATAAATAGCGGAAGTTCTCGATCCCATTCCACTCACTTCCCCATATGCCTTTGGAATAATCATATTTTTTAAATGCGATAAGCATCCCATACAGTGGCATATAACAATTGACAAAAAAGTAGATCAGACCCGGCAGGCCCATAATAAATATGGGCAGCCAGCGTTTTAGCTTTCTTTTTCTTTTCATTACACCTGCCTGCCTTTATCTTGTCACCAATTTCCAGAGGAAATTGATGAGCTGCCCGCGCCTTCGCGCGATTCCATTTAATATGTATCTTCAAACCCTTCATAAGGTGCCATCAATTCCTTCATATCCTCCTTGTGGGCCATCAGCTTCGGAATCGCAGTTTCGATCATTGAATTGATTTCGTTATAGTGCTCCAGTTGACCTTCCCACCGTCCGCGGGCGCGGTTTTGCTCCTTCTCACTAAAGGCCACCCGGATTTTTCCGTCGACAATCTCAAGGCTTCCGTGGATGCCGCAAAGGGGGCATTCCACATCATCAGCCATTGCCCCGGCATCTATGGAAATGAAACGGTTGTGGCATACCGGGCAGATGCCCTCATCTCCAAACCATTCCACCGCCGCCGGACTTTTGCCTTCACACCCGGCAATGTGGCGGCCGAATGCCCCCGCTTGGGCCATCAGCTCTGCATCAAAGGCCGGATTGGCGCGGCGGCCCATATCCCACACATCCATCTGTCCCACCGGAATCCAGCACGACGATGCGGCAAACATTTTAAATCCCGGCAGGCCCATGGATACCCAATTGTGCGTGATTGCTCCGCCTACAGAAATATAGCCCACATATTTTCTTGTAAACATACGCTCATCCAACAGCGCGGCACCGGCTGCTTTCCGTTTTTCCTGCTCATGGGTCGCCCCGGCAATATCGTGTGCCGGTCCGAACCGGTCGATGAAGTTTTTCAACTGCCCCACCGGCCCCAGGGCGTATACCGGCGCGGTCACAATAATGGCGTCCGCATCCAGTACAGCTTCTTCAAGAATATGATAATCATCTTTAAGAGCGCATGTGATCTGGCCGCCCCTGTCTCTGCCGGCAATGCAGGCGGCACAGGATTTACAGTGCCCGATATCCATCTGTATCGTATTTATAAATTTCACCTGGGCCCCCGCCTCTTTTGCCGCCAGCAGTACCTGCTTGGTGATAATATCGCAGCTGCGCCCTTTTCTCCCAAAGGAGATTCCTAAAAGCTTCATTAATTTTCCTCTCTTTCTTTACGCTTTTATTGAACTTCCTTTTCTACTGTGCAAGCCAGGCATCCACCTGTTTTTGGGTGTCCTCCACAATTTTGCCCATGCCTGCTTTTTTCAGTTCATCCAGGAATTTGGGGAGGGTGTCATCCACATCCACCACACCGCAAGCCAGGGATGGCGCATATTTTTGTATTACTGCCATCACTGCGGCATTTTCTGTGACCATGGTGCTCATATCGTAGTTAAACCCGAGCCAGGTTGAAACCTCGCCCTCCTTAGCGCCAAACCGGCCCACATCTGCAAGCGTTTCTTCGGTCCATGTATCTGCCCATGCATAAAGGATGGACCGATCGCCAAAGCTGCCGGTGGTGACGCTTGTTCCATAGCCAGCCGACATGGCGTTGACGCCCTCAGGATAGTTGATCAGACGGCTGTTTTCCTCTTTTACATAATGCTGGCCTTCAATTCCATAATTAAATAAATTGGCCAGCTCCTCGTTTGTATAAAGCAGTTCCATAAATTCCAATACCTTTTCAGGATTTTCGCAGGATGAGGAAATCCCCCACGTATTTACAACCACATCGCTTGTTCTTATAACAGGCTCGGACATAGGTATGGAGCCCAGCTTTTTCCCGGTCTGCGTTTCATAGTAGGCCTCACCTACAGAAACACCATCACTGGATATAAAACCGAAGATTGTTCCCTGGCTCATATTATCTAAATATGTGTACCCATTGGACAGCGAATCCGGCACAAGATAGCCCTTTTCATACCAGTCTCTATGGAGCTGGCACATCTGCTTATAGGTATCTGAACCATACCAGTTTTCCACGGTTGTATTCCCATCCACATTCATAATCACGCCACGGGAACAGTAATTGTCTCCAAAATTTTCCATATCATATCCATAGTACTGATAAGCAAGGACGCCATCCCCATACGTCATAGGGTATTGTGACATTCCACTGGCTTTTACCTGCTCAAGAACACTTTCCAGATCCGCTTCTGTTGTAATGCTCTCCGGCAATTGAATATTATAAGTTTCGGCCAGCGCCTCATCATAGAAAAACGCCTGGCCATTTCCCGGATACAGATCCAGCGGATAGGCATAGGTCACACCTTTATACCGACACGCCGATAATAAGTCGCCGGCAAGCTGTGTCAGTGTTTCGGACCCGGCCAAAAGCTCGTCCAGCGGATACAATAACCCCTGTTCCGCCAGTTGCTGGGGCGTGGTCATCATTCCTGTCATCAAAATATCTACCTTATCCCCGCTGGAATGCCAAAGGCCCGGCTTGGTGGCCATCTCACCAAAGGAAGTGGGCACAAAGCTTACGGTGGCATTGATCGCCGGTTCGGTAATAGCATTAATGGCATCGACCACAGTCTGCATATCCGGGTCCTCCATGCCAAAATAAAGCATTTCAATGGCAATCGTATAAGGCTCCCCGCTATCGCCGCCTTTAGTACCGGCAGTACCTGCCTGATCTGTGCCGGCGCTGTCTGCACCTGCATCGTCCGCCGTATCTGTTTTGGCAGTGCCTGTGTCACCCGCCTGCGTGTCCGCACTGCCGCCTTTGCTGCCGGACTGGGTCGTTGTCGTACTGCCGCTGCCGCATCCGGCCAGCAGGCAGACCATCATAATGACGGATAATAATAGAGCTGTTACTTTTTTCATTGTGTAAACCTCCTAAATATTATTTTAAAGCTGCTAAACTTTATGTTTAAATTATAACAGTGCCAAGGCGTATCCAATATAATATTACTGACTCAAAACAGGAAAATCGTAACCCGGTTGCTGCCCAAAACAGCCGCCGGCGGCCTTTGCACGCCCCATGGTCACAGTTGTTTGCGAAACTGCGTTGGCGTCACCCCCATCTCTTTGTGAAAAACCTTTGTAAAATACACACAATCCGTATAACCGACCATATAGGCCACCTCCCTGACCGGAAGCCTTGTTCCCTTTAATATCTTTTTGGCAGCTTCCATTCTGGCTCTGACGATATATTCCAAAATGGACATGCCGGTTTCGTTTTTAAAAGCGCGCATGAGATAATTGGGATTAAAATGGAGTGCATCCGCAATATCCGCGATCACGATATTGTCCGCCATATGCTCCCGCACATACCGTTTCACCTCCATCTCAATGTTTCTCGTGCTTTCCTGGTTTTTCACTAAGGCACCGGAATCCATAAGCTCGCCCCAGTTTCCCGGCTGCTCTTTGCGATCCTGAGCCTCCCACTGCTCCATCTTCTGCACCATCTCCATTAAAAGCTGGGTAAACTCGTCATAGTTAATGGGCTTGAGTATATAGTCATAGCATTTTAGCTGAATGGCCTTGCGCATGATGGAATATTCCTGGTGGCATGTAACAAATATACAGCTCACATTCATCTGATTTTCCCGCAGCCATTCCAATAGCTGCGTTCCATAACCATTGGGCATTTCAATATCACAGATCAGTATTTCTATTTTAGCCTCCCGGATCGTCTCAATGGCGGCGGACATATTTTTAGCTGTATACACTCTGCGTATGCCACACCTTTTCCAATCGATATTTTCCTCCAGCGCCCGTACGACTCTCGGTTCATCATCAACAATAATCGCATTATACATGATATCCTCCCTTCATCACCGGCAAAAACAGCTCGACCACTGCCCCGCCTGAAAGTGCATTATGTATGCTGATCCCCACTTTCTTATCATACAAAATATCCATGCGTTCAATGGCATTTTGTATTCCAATCCCCAGGTCCTTGCGGTATTGCCTTGTTTCTATAAAGCTATGTAATTTTTTAAGACTCTCCTCAGAAAAGCCGTCACCGCTGTCGGCGATCATCAGTCGGAGCTTCCCATCCTGTATATTGGCCAATACGTAAACAAAGACCATATCATCCTCTCGTCTCCCGTATTTCAGGCAGTTTTCAGCAAAGGACTGTATGATCAGCGGAGGTATCATACAATCCGACGTCTCAGATTCCCATTCCACAAAAAAATCAAAGGATTCCAAATACCGCTCCTTTTGTATATTCAGATAATTTTCAATATGTCGCATTTCCTGTGACAGTGTTACAAAATCGGTTTTCAGATAAACGATATATCGAAAGTATTCCATAAGATAGCGGACCATCTTTTTGACCAGAGGAAATTCATTTTCCCGGTAAGTATAAACAATATTCAACGCATTCAGCACAAAATGAGGCTGGATCATCTGACTGATATACTTGAGTTTGATCTGCTGTTCCCGGATCTTTGTCCGATACAAATTCATCTCCAGTTGATTGATTTCATTGAGCATATGGTTAAACCCTTCCATCAGCCGCTCCAGCTCATTGGGATATACAGGTACTTTTTCCCCGATCCGGTAATCCATGTCGCCCTCGCCCACAGCCTTCATAGCCCGGTCGATCACCTGGATGGGGCGGGCGATTTTTCTTCGCAGCCATACTATGAGCATCGGAACAAGTATCATACAAAGCAGCAATAATATAAGGATCGCCTTGACGGTTGGCGGAACACGGTCAAAAAAGAAACCTTTTGGAATCATTACGCCAAAATACACGTTGTCGGATGGTGTTTTTACCATATAGTTATAATAAATGCGATTTTCCACCCGGATTTTTTCCATGCTGCCATCACTCTTCATGTCCAGATTTTTCAGAGCCTCATATACGGACGGCTGGTCCGACGTATTTTCATTTTTCCAATCCATCATATAAACATTTCCCGGCAGCCCTCCGCCCACCATCAACTGCTGGGAAATCTGTGTGACGGGCAGCCAGACGCCGCCATAAAAGCTGTCATACTTTTTTATATTGATCAGATACTGCTCCTTGTCCACAGTCACAAATTCCCAGTGGTTGTAAATGCCACTTCCATCCAGCCGGGATTTTATATATTCATGCATTTTGGCATTGGTTCCACCGCGAAACAGCAGCAGGTCAAGATTTTCATAATATACAAAAGCGCCCTGAACATCACTGCAAAGGCTCACCTGATTATTCATCCAGTTGATCGTTTCCAGTTGATACTCCAAAAACAGGTCAATATGCCTGCGCTCTGAAATCCGGCTCAAATAGGCGTAGCTTTTATTTTTGTTCCAATACTCTATAAATGCCTCATCGATCCGGTTCAGTTCATTGTCCAACTGATTCAAAGAAATCTGCAGCGCATTTACGTTGCTTTCAACCTCCCGGTTACTGAGTACCTGTATACTGAAAAAACAAAGGAAAACAGCTATGATCAGTATCAGCATAACGACCCCCAATGGAAAAAACACGACCTGCCACACAATGGAATTTACTTTTTTCTTCTGCATCTCCATAATATCAGCTCCTTAAATTTTAGTTATTTGTAACCCGATCCGCTCTGTCTAATCTTATTATATTTGCTATGTACAGTGTCATGTAGAATAATTATGACTGGAAATATAATAATCGTAACTATTTGCACAGTATTTCATCCGTATAGCCACGATCATTGCGCAAACTCACTTATACTTTTATCCACCGCCGGAAAAATTACGTTAATTTTTTATCAATATCATTGATTTATTCCCCATAATCATGTAAAATATAGACAACAATAATGAGTTAGGGGGTAATTACATGGAACTGAAAAAACTGATTTACACAGTTGAAGACGGCGTAGCTGTCGTAACCATGAACTACTTAAAGAATCTCAATGCCATCGACGAACAGATGGCTGACGAGCTGATGTATGTTGTGGATGCGGCAGAAAAAGATCCGGATGTAAAGGTTCTTGTTCTCAAAGGGGCTCCAAAGGCATTTTCCGCCGGCGGCGATATCGGCTACTTCTATCAGTTGATCCAGGCTGGCGGCGATGTGAATATGGATGGCCTGATCGCAAAGGTAGGCGTTGTGGCCGATGGTCTGAAGCGGATGAGCAAAATGGTCATCACATCGGTCTGCGGCGCTGCAGCCGGCGCCGGTGTCAGTCTTGCTCTGGGCGGAGATTTTATCATTTGTGCGGACAACGCCAAATTTATACTGGCATTTGTGAACCTGGGGCTCGTTCCGGATACGGGCGCTACGTATTTGCTCTCCAAAGCCATCGGTGTTCCAAGAACGATGGAACTGGCCGCTACCGGCCGGCCGCTGGGCGCCGAGGAGGCAAAAGCACTGGGCCTTGTTTATAAGATCACCTCTGTGGATGAGCTTGATGAGGTTACAATGAAGTTTGCCAGAAAGCTTGCCGCCGGTCCGCTGATCTCCTACAAGAATATTAAAAAGCAGATTTATGACGCCAATTATACAGATTATAAAAAGTGGCTGGATGAAACAGAGATCCCGACTCAGCGTGAATGCGCCGCCTCTATGGATTTTCAGGAGGGCTGCAAGGCATTTATGGAAAAACGCAGGGCGGTGTTTGAAGGCAAATAATAGAATTACCGGATAACAGATACATTATAACTTGTCAGCAATTTTCCTTTAGGGAAATTGCTGACCTGCTTGCGCATCAGCGCAATTCCTATTATAACAGATCACTACGAAAGGTGGGAACAATATTGTTATCTAAAGTCGTAACAAAAGAGGAAGCTCTCGCAAAAATCCATGACGGCCAGACAATTATGTTTGGCGACTGGCACGGTGAGTTCGCAGCAGATGATCTCATTGATGGGATGCTGGAAAAAGGTGTAAAGGACATTGACGCCATCGCTGTTTCTGCCGGCATGCCGGATCTGGGTGTGGGAAAGCTTATTAACGCCAAGCTTGTCCGCAGCCTGATCACAACACATATCGGCTATAATCCAGTGGCCCGCGATCAGATGTTTGCCGGCGAGCTGGACATTGAATTCAGTCCTCAGGGAACATTTTCCGAACGTATCCGCTGCGGCGGCTTTGGGCTGGGCGGCTGTCTTACACCGACCGGCATCGGAACCGATGTGGAGAAGGGTAAAGAAAAGCTTACGATCAACGGTAAGGAATATCTTCTTGAACTGCCGCTGCGCGCAGATGTCACACTGATCAAAGCAACGAAAGCCGATACCGCCGGTAATATATCTTTCCGGATGAATTCCGGAGCGATCAGCAATAACATGGCGTTCGCAGCAGATCTGGTTATTGTGGAGGCCGAGGAGCTGGTGGAATTTGGCGAACTGGGCCCTGAAGAAATCGACGTTCCGGCTCCGCTGATCGATATGGTCTATGTCCGGACCGGAAATACAAGACATACTTGCCCCATGTGGCAGCGCCTGAGGGCAAAAGCAGAAGGAGGTAAAAAGTGATGGCAGGATTGACAGGACGCGCACTTATTGCATCTCGTTGTGCAAAGTTTTTTAAGGACGGCGATTTTGTAAATCTGGGAATCGGCCTTCCTCTGATGTGTGTAAACTATCTTCCCGAGGGCGTGGATCTCTGGCTTGAAGCAGAGATCGGCACGGTGGGCAGCGGCCCTTCTCCGGCGTGGGGTGAGGAAGATATTGATGTTATCGATGCCGGCGGAATGCCGGCCACCGTCATAAAAGGCGGCAGCGTCTATGAGCA
Organism: Lachnospiraceae bacterium; assembly: GCA_902363555.1. Lineage (GTDB taxonomy): Bacteria > Bacillota > Clostridia > Lachnospirales > Lachnospiraceae > Catenibacillus. The sequence goes on from CABJAM010000013.1 coordinate 86,750, forward strand.
TCCCACCAGCTTTGGCTTCATCCGGGGCGGCCACATCGACGCCGCAGTCCTTGGTACGCTTCAGGTGGATCAGGAAGGCAATATTGCCAACTGGACCATTCCCGGCAAGCTTGTACCCGGTATGGGCGGCGCCATGGACCTGTGTGCAGGCGTTAAACAGATCATCGTCGCCACCGACCATTGCGAAAAAAGCGGCGCATCAAAGATTCTGAAAAAATGTACGCTCCCGCTCACCGGAAGTAAATGTGTTACGGATATTGTCACGGAAAGATGTTATTTTAAGGTTACCGGCGATGGACTGGTGCTTAAAGAGCTGGCTCCCGGGTATACAGTGGAGGACATACGGGCATGTACGGAGGCGGAATTTACCGTGGCGGAATCGGTTGGTGTTATGGAATAAATAAAATGAAATACCCGCTCAAAAGCACGGTTATTTTTTAGACAGCATCGCCCATAACCCCTTAAAAAAATGCCCGTTAGCCATGTGCAGCAGCCCACAAAACACCCCGCCTTTTATACCGCCGGAAATCTGCATTCCGCGCAGCGGGCCGCCCACCGAAGCTTCCATCATCATGCGAAACTGCGGATTTGAATAATCCTTTTTTCCATCAAAGCCCCGGGCAATGATCATCTCCGTGACTTTGTACATTATTTTCATAATCAGGCTGTGTTCCTTCATCTCCATCACAGAGTTATCCATGGTAAACTGCCCACGGATGGGAACAGCTTCCACATAAGGACGGCCAAGCATCATCTCCCAGGTTTCCCGGTCAGGCGTGCCCGACGGATGCGCATACCAGGAGCCCTCCTGCCACGCAGGGGCGGGGATGGTACCGCCGTCCTTTTGAATGTGGACGCAGCCAAATAAATCCTGGCTGGAGCTGCCGGCCCAGATGGTGTAATTGCCGCCCGGAATCTTCCAGCCATCCTGCCATACGGCGAAGCTGCGGTCATCAAGTAAAAATTCCACTGTTTTTTCTTCTCCCGGCTGGAGGAATACCTTTTGAAAGCCTTTCAGTTCTTTTACAGGACGGTGAAGGCCAGCGGCCGGCGGCTGGACATAAAGCTGGGCCACCTCAGCAGCCGGCGGCTGGGTATTAAGCCGAACGACCTCAGCAATCGGCGGCGGGGCATTAAGCCGGACGACCTCAGCGGCCGGCGGCTGGATATAAAGCTGGACCACTTCGGCCCCTGCCAGCCTGCCCGTATTAGCCACGGTAACGGTCACCCGGTTTCCATCGAGCCGCATGTCTACGTAGTCAAAGGATGTGTAGGACAGCCCGTAACCAAATGGCCAGCGAACCTTCACGCCGGCTTTGTCGTAGTACCGGTAGCCCACATAAATACCTTCCCGGTACTGGGCGTCCTTCGTTCCATAGCAGCCGCTGGAAGGACAGTCACTGTATGTAAAGGGCCAGCTTTCTGTCAGTTTGCCACACGGATTGGCCTCACCGTAAAGCAGTCGGGCGGCAGCCTCCCCTCCGGCCTGCCCCGGCAGCCCCATGTACAGGATCGCCTTCACCCGGTCCGCCCATGGGCATTCCACCACACAGCCGCACAACAGCACCACGACGGTGTTTGGATTGGCTTCTGCCACCGCCTCGATCATTCTTATATGGCCCTCCGGCATGGAAAGGTTCTCCCGGTCAAAGCCCTCGGATTCATATCGGTCCGGAAGCCCGGCAAATACTACCGCAGCTTCTGCATTTTGTGCGGCGGCAATGGCCTCCGCAAGTAAAGTGTCGTCGGTATTGCCAAGCGCGTCACAGCCGGGAGCCCAGACACACTCCGGCATGGCCTCCACGGCAGAAGTCACCCGGTACGGATTAATATGGGAGGAGCCGGTTCCCTGGTACCGCGGGTGCTTTGCCATGAAACCGATGAGGGCGATTTTCTGAGATTTCTCCAGGGGCAGGATGCTATCTTCATTTTTCAGCAGCACCGCCCCCTGCTCGGCAGCTTCTCGGGCCAGTAAATGATGTCTATTCTGATCAAAGGACGGACGTCGCTCCCCGTCAAAGGATGGACGCTTCTCCCGGTCAAAGGATGGATGCCGTTTCCCGTCAAAGGATTGCGGATTTTCCTCGCCGGTGGATGGATGCGTTTCCCCGCCAGAAGATTCCGCCTTCCGCCCTGCGGTCCGAAATACCAGCTCCAGCACTCTGCGGGCGCTGGCATCCACTGCGGATTCCGGAAGTTTTCCGGACCGGACAGCTTCCAGTACCTCCGCTTCCATGTAGGCGCTGCCGCCGGGCATATTCAGATCGCATCCGCTGCGAAAACCCTCGATCCGATCGTTCATAGCCCCCCAATCGGTGACTACCAGCCCGTCAAAGCCCCATTCGTTCCGCAAAATGCCGGTCAGCAGCCTGGGGTCGTCGCTGCAATGGACACCGTTGATTTTTGGATAGGCACACATGACCGTATGGGGTCTGCCCTCCCTGACGGCGATCTCAAAGCCACTCAGATAGATTTCCCGGAGCGTGCGCTCATCCAGCACACTGTCCGAAGTAAAGCGGCTGTATTCCTGCTGGTTGCAGGCAAAGTGCTTTAAACTGGCAGACGTTTTATTTTCCTGCAACCCACGGATAAACCCTGCCGCCATTTTCCCGGAAACATAGGGGTCCTCGCTGATGTACTCAAAATTCCGTCCGCACCGGGGATCACGCTTAATATTCGCCCCGGGCCCTAAAACAAGATCCACGCCGCAGGCGGCGGCCTCCGCCCCGATAGCCCGGCCAATCCGTTCCGAAAGCGCGCTATCCCAGCTCATTCCAACGGTTACAGACGTGGGAAAGCAGGTTGCCGGCTGGGATTCATGGATGCCCAGCATATCGCCTTTATTTTCCTGTTTGCGCAGACCGTGGGGGCCGTCACACATGAATATGGACGGGATGCCGTAGGCTTCCATGGCTTTGGTCTTCCAGAAATTGGCGCCGCTGCACAGAGCGATTTTATCTTTCAACGTCATTTTCTCCAAAATCTTATCAATAGTCATTGGAACAACTCTCCTCATATATATGGACGCCGGACCCTGTTATTTCGGTCCTGCCCCCGGGCAGGATAATCTTAGCCTGGCAGTTGGACGGAATAGAGATAGTGTAAACAGTTTTTCCATCCCTGCGCTCCCATCCGCTTTCCACCTTCCCATAAATACTTTGATAGCTTGCTTTTGCATGGGTAAAATGTCCGCCCACATGGGGCGCGATGTTAAATTCGTTTGCTCCGGCGATGCGGATACCGCACATGCTTTCAAAGAGCCAGGCGCAGACCGCGCCCTTGGAATAATGATTCAATGAGCCGATACCGCTCTGGGCACTGGACCCCTCCCAGCTCTCCCACACAGTGGTGGCGCCGGCTTTGGGCATAAACAGCCACCCCGGCATTTCCTCATTTTCCAGCAGCCGGAAGGCCGCTTCGGTATCGATATCGGTCAGCACATCCAGGATCAACGGCGTGGACAAAAAGCCGGTACCCAGCCGCCAGCCGTAATGCTCCAGCGCCTTAAGCAGCCGCTGCCGCGCATAAGACTTCTGCTCATTATCCAGCAGATCAAGGAACAGCGGGCGCACAAGCATCGCCTGCCGGTCCGTGTCCAAAGAAAATTCCGGCAGGCGGCGCATGGCCTGATAGGATGCCGTAACCTTTTTGGAAAGCTGGGAATATTCTTCGGCGGTCGCCACATCGCCAAGCTCGGCGGCCATCTCCCCAAAAAGTCCAAAGCACCAGGCAGTATACGCTGTTGAAACCTCCGGATGGGGCAGGACCATATCCGTCCATTTATTTGGAAATACATCCGCCGGCTCCGCCCACTCGCCGTACGACTGCCCGTAGTTGACCGCATATTTTCTGTCATCACCATGCAGCCCCAGGGGCCTGGACAGCGGAGTTTTCTTCCCGCACCGGCGGTGTAAAAAAGCGGCATATTTTTTCATACCTTCATAATACTGCTTCAATATCTCCCGGTCGCCATACTTTTTCCAAAACCTATAAGGTAGTAAGATCCCGATGTCTGACCAGCCGGGTGAGCCGTTCAGAGTAGCCATATAGCTGTCCACACCGCCCTCCGGAGCGATCTGCGGCAAATTGCCGTCCTTTTTCTGCCAATCATAAATATCGCACAGATGCTTTTTGGCAAAGGCGGCGTAGTCAAAAAGATAGCTGGCTGTATCAAAGAAAATCTGCGAATCTCCGGTCCATCCATGGCGTTCCCTTGTGGGGCAGTCCGTAGGTACATCTAAAAAATTGCTTTTTGAGGACCAGACCGTATTTTTCACAAATTGATCAAGCAGCCGGTTGGAGCTTTGAAAAAAGCCCGTCTGTTCCAAATCCGAGTAAACGGCAATGGCCGTGAAATTTTCCGGGCTCCAGTCGGTATCGGTCTCCAGAAGCGCATAGCGGAAGCCAAACACGGCAAACTTTGTCTTGTAGTGGTTTTCACCGTCCTTGCATCGATATTCAATCTGCTGCAAAGGCGTCGTCCTCCGCTTACTGGAGCACTGGATGTTGCTCTGGGTGAACTCTCCATCTTTTTGCAAAAGCTCGCCCATGCGCAAAAATACCCGCTGCCCGGCCCTGGCGTTCACGCTAAACTCCACAAAGCCCGCCATGTTCTGCCCAAAATCCAGCACCGTCCTGCCCCCGGGGGTCGTGATCACCGCAGGCGCAAAGCGCTCATGCTCCAATACCTGCACATTGTTGGACGCCGAAGGCAGAACGCTGTGTTGCGTCGTCCTGGCTTTTCCGTTGTAAGTGGGCTCATTTCGCGCATCCACGATCTCACCATCTTTATTGTCGGCAAAACGTAAGGGGCCGTCATTGCTCCAATCCCAGCAGTCATCCGTGCAGACCATGGGCCTGCCGTCCAGCTCCAACTGTGCAATGACCCTGGTTTCCCTTCCATACTGATTTTTCAGCCCCCAGGCGCCGCAGCTTCCCCGGTACCAGCCGTCGGCCAACTGTATTTCACATACATTCTCCCCGGGATGCACCAGGCCGGTAATATCATACGTCTGATAGCTGATTCTCCTGCGGTAATCCGTATGGCCCGGCGCCATGACAAACGCGCCCACCCGGCAGCCGTTAATGACAGCCTCATACAGACCGCAGGCAGTGATATACAGCCGGGCATTGCCCCCATCGGAAACGTGGAATGTCTTCCGAAAGCAGTCCACGGGATATCTTTGCCGCTTATTTACTTTGTAATCGCCGGTGATCCAGCCGGCTTTCCAGTCCGAAGGCTTTAGCAGCCCCATTTCAAAAACTGCCATTTCACTCCATGGGCCGCTCATATCCTGCTCATCCCACAGCCGGACCTGCCAGGTGATCCGCTCCCGGCTGGCAAGGGCGTGGGGATAAACCGCCTGCATGGAAAAGGACGCAACCTTTCCGCTGTCCCAGACCGTTCCCCCGGCATTGCGGCAAAGAATCTGATATGCGGTCTGCGCCGTACCGTCCTCGCAGTTCCAAAATAGTCTTGGATGTTGAACATCGATCCCCAGAGGATTGTTCAAATATTCGGTTCTTAATCGTATCGCTTTCACTGATCCGCCCCTCCTTACGCATTCCGCTGTGAGCAAAGCTCCGCCTGCATCCGGTTATACGCCTTTTCTCCCTGGGCACGCTCGGCCATCCACCGCGCTTTATTCTTTTGTTCGCGGATTTGACGCTTTTTCTCCGCCCGGGCAAGCTGTTCCCTAGATAATTTTGCAATTTTTTGTTCCCGCTTCGCTGCGGCGGCCTTCGCTTTTTCTTCGGCCTTAAGCTCAGCGCGGCGCTGTTTTTCCAACTGTTTTTCGGCTTTTATACGCACGTCCTCCTGGTGCTTTTCCAACTGTGCCTTATAATCAAGCCCTTTTTTGTCACACCGCTCTTTTAACTCGATGCAATAGGCGGCTTCCGCCTCCGCATCCATTTCTTTTTGCTCGCGTTCGGCGCGAATCTCAGGCTCGATCCACACCTCGCCCCGCGCTTCGCAGGCAGCCTTCTGGCGCTGGCGGATCATGGCCTGCTTTCTTACAATGTTCCGTTCCACCGTGGCATAGGACAGCATAAATGCATAAACAAGTCCGGCAATGGTTTCCAGCCCCACAAAAAAGAGAATGAACACTGTAAGTACCGACTGCGGCTGATTAAAAATAACAGAAAAGGTGCCATCCATATTTGTAAGTACCTTCTGGATCGTTTCACCAAGCGCCGGGGCGGCCGACAGGTTTTCGGGGGCAATGTAGCCCGCAGCGGCGATTCCGCCGTTAAATATACCGGAAACCAGACCGGCGGCGGCTGTAATGATGACGGAATATGCAGACATTGCCACACCGTCACACCGAAATCCGTTTTTCCATTCCAAATGATCCAGAGTGTCGGCAAATAACGCCATAAACACATAGGCACAGGGCAGACCACCGATATTTTTTATAAACTGACCCACAAGAACGATGGTCATATTTGTGGGCGCCAGCCAGCATATACCGCTGCCGATGGCGTAAAGTATGAAACCGGCCACGGTTACGTTTTTCTTTCCGAAACGCTTTGCCAGGGGCCATACCGCAAAAATGCCGATGCCCATGGGAATGCCGCCGAGCACGGAAACAAGCGTCTGCGTTATGCCATCGGCATATGTACCAAGAACATAATTACAGTAATACGGCAGGGAAATATTTTTCAACTGGCTTGTCAGCGTATACAGCAGAAAATACCCCAGCAGAAGGAGCATAAATTTATCCGAAAAAGCGGCTTTTAACTGGAGACGGAAAGGAATTTTCACAGCCTCCTGTCCGTTGGATTCCTGCGTCACCCGCTCCTTTGTGAAGAAATATTCTAAAAAGGTCAGCGGCAGCGTGATACAGGCCAGAATGCCCATGCAGACGATCCACGGCGTCCGGCTCGTGCCAAGGGCCGGAATGATCAGCATCGGAAAAATCAGCGCAACGATGATACCGCTCATCATTATCGTACTGATGTTGTTAAACACAGCCAGAACGCCCCGCTGCGCTGTGTTGCGCGTGGAAAGCGGAACCATGAGATTATGGCTCATTGTATAAATGGTATACGAGATCGAGTAATAAATATTATACGAGAGCATGACCCAGATAACCTGCAATGTCGTACTGCCATTGGGCACGAGAAAAAGCAGGATTCCGCTGACAGCCATCAGAGGGCCAGCCAGCAAAAGCCACGGGCGCGCCTTGCCCTGCCTTGTCCGCGTCCGCTCAATAATATAACCCATCAGTGCATTTGTGATGGCGTCAATGATTTTGGACACGATCGGAAAGACGACCAGAAATGCGCCTCCCCATACTGTGCCAAGCCCTAAGACATCTGTGTAGTAAACATTCAGATAGGTGGCCATGACCGCATTAAATAGCAGTGCTCCGCAGGGGCCCAGCAGATACCCCAGCCACTTTTCCCTGCCGGTCACATTCTGGGATTTAATTTTGCTGTTCCAAAACCGTCCTGAAAGTCGTTTTCCCTGTACCATTAAAATCGCTCCTCCTCATTATTTTATTTCATTTTAGCACAGGGCGCTCATTCATTTCTTGTATTTTTGTTTTGTTTATAATATAATTGTTTTACATTAAAATACACTGTGCGGTGGAGCGCGGGCGGCCAGTGGCGAAGCCAGAAAGCTTATGGACATGCTTGTCTCAGAGGCCCGTAAATAGTAAACAAACCGAGTTTTAGCATACTCCGGGAGGGAAAAACCATGAAAATCGATCTTCATTATCTGTGTACCGTCATTGGTAATCTTTCGGGATTTCCCATAAGGCTGTATTCCAACGGCAAGCTGTCCTTTTATCATTCCGTTGTACAGCTTCCCAAAGACCCTGTACAGCTCTATCTGGACCAATTATTTTCTATGGATGAGCATGTCAGTTATTTTGTCACGCCCATTTTCAACTACTATGGAATGGTTCAGTCCAAAACCGAAAAAATAATCATTGGGCCTACCCGCCAGCTCGACGTCAGCGACCAGCAGTTGAGAGAGCTTGCATTTCAGTGTGATGTTCCGGCCGAGGATACTGATGAGTTTGTACTGGCCATGAAAAATATCGTTCCCATGCCCTTAGACAGTATGATCCAGATCCTGTTTGCTATCAATCACATTTTAAACGGGGAAACACTGAGCCTTCAGGATATACGAATTTACGAGGATGCGCAGGAAAGCTTTATAAAAAAGCAGAAAGAACTGGAGATCGAGCAAAAAGAACTAGCTGTGGATCTTGGTGACAGCTCCAACAACTCCTTTGCCCTTGAACAGACACTTTTAAATATTGTCCATCACGGAGATACCGGTTCGCTGAAGCGGTGGCTTGCCAATGCGCCGGCGGTAAAACCGGGCATCATAGCCCAGGAACAGTTACGGCAGACGAAAAATACATTTATCGTTACTGCCACGCTCGTCTGTCGCAGCGCGATTCGCGGAGGGATGGATGTTCACGAGGCGATGTCGCTCAGCGACGCCTATATTCAAAATTGTGAATTACAAAGCGACCTGGGCGGCATTAACAATCTGCAATACCGAATGGTGTTGGACTACACCGAGCGGGTAGAACGCATCCGCCGCGGGAAAACGCCCACCCAGCTCACAATCGATGTGACCAATTATGTCCTGCATCATCTGTCCGAACCAATCAAAACCGAAGATATCGCCAAAGCGCTGTTTTTCAGCCGCAGCCGGCTCTCCACCAGGTTCAGGGAAGAAACCGGCGTCACGCTGACCGATTACATTTTGAAGGAAAAGTCCATTGAGGGGAAGCGGCTGCTGCGCTACACGGATAAATCCGTTTCCGCCATCAGCGAATACCTGGGGTTCTCCTCACAAAGCCATTTTAACCGGGTATTTAAAAAGTATATTGGGATCACGCCGAAGGAGTACCGGTCCAGGCGGAACTGATGTACAGGTGTAAAAAAGCCTGCCGGGGCGATTTTGGTGTCGCTCTGACAGGCTTTTTATACATCGTTTTATTTGCTTAAAAATGCTTACCGCGCATACGGCTGCCAGTCAATATCCTGGGCCAATATATACGGCATTATGGAATTATCCACGTCGGTTGTCCACCATGTACCGGAGCAGTCCATGACAGTATGACCCTCGCCATTAACAGCAATGGCTTCCACATACTGCTCCTCTTCCCCAAAGAAGAAGGTTTTAAATACAATATAGTAAAACAGCTCTTCATCATCTGTATAGACCGTCAGGGTCGTCTTTGAGCCGGCCGGGATTCCAGGGGCATCCTCCAGCACGGCCATCTTTGTATAACGTTCGGGGATAATGGAGTAGTCCACATCGCTTCCGTGGGCCGCGGAATACTGATCAGAAAATTCAACGGCATATTCACTCTTGGACTGCATCATAAGCCACAGTTTAATGTACTGATCATTGGCTGCCGGATAAGAACCATTGTGAAGCTTTCCTTCCGGATAATAGTAGGTTGTCACACCTGTGATCGGGTCGGTAACATAGCCACCGTCAGCCATAGGCTGCCAAACGGTCCGGTCTCCAAGAAGGGCATTAAACTGCTCCGCCGTATAGGCATGCCAGAAAATATCGGTCTGCGGGATCATACCATAATTTACAAGCTTCTGGTATGTAGTCGCGTATTTCACCGGCATGGATGTGGTATCACCGATACTCTGCACAAGCATAACCTTTGTGCCGGATTCTGCCAACTGCTTCATCTCCTCATCAGAAAATGGAGATTCTGCATTTTCCGCCATCGTCTCATCCAGGGTTGCGCCCTCATATCCACCGCCGCCGTCAAAAATGATGATTGCTGTGTTGTATCCCGGGTAAAGGCTGACAAAATTCATCGTGAAGATGGAGCCTGCGGATTCACCGGTCATGTAGATACGGTTTGCATCCACCTTTCCTTCAGAAACCATCTGGTCCACAATCTCTTTGATGCCGGCGGCTATATTCTCAGTACTTCCCTCATTTCTCTGGGGATATAAAACATAGCAGGGCATCATGGCCTGAGCTTCATCTCCGGCAAAGGATGCGGCAAAGTTCGCGCCGTAAACGTCACCTGTTGTGGATACGCCGGAGCCGCCGGAATTAAATATAACAATGGGCATATTTTCCGTAGCGTTTTCCGGGGTATACAAAAAGCAGTCCAGTGTCGCATCTCCCGTTTGATGAGTAAATTCCTCAAAGGATTCCACCACCGGATCACTATATTCCACTTCCGTAGTTGCATCCAGATTCAGCGCTTCGTTGGTACAATTCATAGACCAGTAGCCGTCACGGCTGAAGCTGTTATTCGGGTAAAACGGTTCAATCTCCACGGTTACCGTATTTTGTGTAAAGCTCACGCTGCGGGCCTTGGCATCAAAATATTCGTGGGTTTCCATGGCATCGTAAACACAATCCAGCGTTTCAAAATCATCGGCGGTCAGGGTCAGCAGATCTTTTGTGTCATTCACATAGTACGTAAATGAATGGATCGCCTTTCCATAAGGATCGGGCTGGCAGTTAGCCACAATTTTTTCAACAGATAAGGGCGCGCTGCTCTCCTCCTTTGGTGCCTCAGACATGGGCTGTGGCGCCGTTGTCTGCTCCGGCGCTCCCGAGGTCTGGGCCGGTGCATTTGGCGTACTGCATGCCGCCAGAGATAGCATAACGGCGGCAGACATACAGAGTGCTGCAATTTTTTTCATTTTCATAGTAATACCTCCTAGTATTTCGTATGAACCAATTATAGAGGATATCGCTCCCGCTCACATTCACGTAACCGACCTGAATTTACAAAAATTCGACTTTTTCGCACAAAGAAATACGCCCTACCGATATCGGTAAAGCGTACTTTTTGATTTATTTGGTTTTCAGCCACCGGTCCAACTGCTCCTGTTTATCCCGGATCACTGCGTCCAGCCCGGCTGCATGTAATTCTGCGTTCATCTGTGCCAGGGCCCCGTCGATATCCGGGTTACGGCCGTTTTCCAGATCCGGCAGCCAGTTATCCAGTATTTGCTGCATATCCTCAATTTCATCAGCATAGCGTTCATCATTGTAAATAAAGCCAAAATATGGGGAATACGATGCATTTCTAAAACTTTCAAGATTTTGTTCGGACGCTGCCGCATCCGGTGATGCCAGCAGGCAATTGCCAAACATCCACGTCAGATTCTGGGTATAGCCATCCGAGAGGATCTCTATTACGCCCTCAGTATTTTCACGGTAATGTACGCCTTCGATCCCGTAGGTATAAAGCGTCACATATTCTTTATCGGTATACATTAAATCCAGGATCTTCATGGCCGCCGCCCGGTGCTCTGACGCCGTGGGAATCACCCAGCTTCCCAACTGGATAATTTCGCTGGTCAGTGTTTTTTCCACCAGGGAAATACATTCCGTGGCATACCCCGACAGATGCGTCATGCTTTCCGCCTGCCCTTTGGTCGTATTTGAAAATAAGCCGCTGCTCATACCGCTGCTGTAAATCATTGCAGGATTTTCCGCCATGCTGCTGTTTACATTATAAATATATCCGGCCTTTTGCCATTTGCGGATAAGCTTAAGCATCTCGCGGTATTCCTCCGTCTCATATAAATTCACTAAAACCGCGCTGTCATTCACGGCACAGCCAAGCGAATTTCCAAAGCCCTCATAGGGTATGATCCGGCACTGGGAAAAGATCCCGCCGTAATTATTGCTGCCGGGCACCAGCTTTTTATCAGCCACCGCACTGCCGTCCGCCAGCAGCTTATCCGAAACGGCGATCTGTTGAAACAGCGGCGACAGCAGCCGGTCCACATCGGCCACCGTATGCTTTTCCTTCGCATCATATGCCTGCGTGAGTTTTGCCGGGTCCACATCCAGCGCATCTAAAATATCCGCACGAATAAGCAGGCCCTCCGCCTTCATCATGCTGTTCAGCGGGGCGATGGCATAGATCGTTCCATCCTTTCCCAAAGCCTCCCACAATTTGGAGGGATACATTTTCCGGATACCCGCGCCATAGCCGTCCAGCAGATCATTTAAAGGCGCCAGCTTTCCGGAAGCAATATACGACGCCAGGCTGCGCCCCTCCATGACCGGCATCAGATCGATCTGCTCCCCGGCCTCCAGCCGTAGGTTCATCGTTACCGCCATATCCGACACATTGGAAAAAATATAATTCACCTTAACCCCGCAGCGTTTTATGGATATCTGATTCATCGCATCCAACACAGCCTCCATATCCTCCGGAACATATCCGTAGGTGGGAAGCACCATATATATTTCTTCATAGCTTTCCACCGTCTGTGTGCCCTTCTCCATGCGATATTCAAAGAAAAAAATACTTCCTATAACGCCTGTAACAACAACAGCCAACAGGATACCCCAAATATAACGTCTCATTTGTATTTTTATCCTCCCAAAAAACCTTACGTGCTCATAGTATACACCACTGGTTCCAAAAATAAAAGACACTTTCAGCTTCATCTTGCATTCCGGCCTGTATTGGATTAAAATGTAGACATTAAATGAAAGCACCTGCTGCCCCCGCAGATTCTTAAAGGAGCCGTTCGATGAAGATTAATAAAAATAAAAACTCGCTGCGTTTTCGGATACTCATCATCTTTTTTATAATATGGGCCGTCCTTTTTATAATCATCAGTGTCTATGCCAATTTTACACAAAAGATCCTGATCCGCGAAATAAAAACCACCAATCAGAATATGCTCAATCTCTACGGAGCGCAGCTTGACACGCTGTGTACAGAGATCAACCGCTGTCTGGCAAATACGGTAACCACCGCGGACTTTGATGAGGGCAGCTTCAGTGAGAGTGCCTTTGCCCGGGAGTTAGCCAAGGATGTTCTGCTTTACGATAATCAGTTTTCTTTCTATTATTGTAATCCGGATAAAAGCCGTTATATTTTCCAGACAGCCTCAAACATAACACTGAAGGAACGCGAAGAATTTTCCCGGTATTTTTATGAGTTGAACGGCCCGGCAGCACCGGAATGGCAGCTTGTTTTAGTGGAGGAAAACTACTATCTGACCAAATATTTCGCCCAAAACGGTAACTATATCGGCGCATGGATTTCTTTACCTAATGCGCTTAAGCTGTATGCAGACAATCAGTTTGCATCCCAGGCTGCGCTCCTGTTTACGAACCCAGACGGCCAGCCCCTGGCTGGATTAAATAAGACGGGGATATCCATGGAAAAGTACACGGATAACAAATACATGGACAAACATTATATGGAGCTTACAGTACCCATCCTGTCCAAGAGGCTTAACCTGAATCTGATGATTCCCTACGACGCCATATTGGCCAGCCTGAACTTTGTCCGTATTGTGGAGGCATTAATTCTTATTTGTATCATTTTATGCATCCCCATGCTCCTGTACTATTTAAGCCGCCTTGTTTTCCGGCCTATGGAAACACTTACCTCTGCCATGAACGCGGTGGAGGCCGGCAATTATACCATATCCGTTCCCGCCGCGGATACTTCCGATGAATTTCAGCGTGTTGGCACCGCCTTTAACAACATGGTTACAGAAATCAACCGTTTAAAGGTGGATATTTATGAACGTGAAATCTACAATCAGCGGCTGGAGCTGGAAAAGCTGCAACAGCAGGTGAAGCCGCACTTTTATCTCAACTGCCTGAATATTATATATAATCTGGCCCAGGGCGGCGAATATGCCCTGATCCAGGAACTGTGCATGGCGCAGGTGAAATATTTCCGTTATATGCTCAAATCTTCTTTTTCAACGGTATCCATCAAGGAGGAATTTAAGCATATTGAAAATTACCTCCATATTCAACAACTGCGCTACCCTGACCGCTTTTTCATCGATCTGACGCTGCATAGTGAGCTGGAAAATGTGGAAATACCGCCGCTTTTGCTCCATGTATTTACGGAAAATGTGGTCAAGCATGCGGCTTCCCAGGGAAAAATCCACTTCGGCATCAGCGTGTCCGTTTATGATGAGCACTATATCCAGATACTGATCACCGACGACGGCCCGGGCTTTTTACCGGAGCTGCTGGACCGATTAAACCGTGGGGAATCCATCTCGGAAAACGGCCGGCATATCGGTATTTCCAACACGATAAAGCGACTGGAGCTGTTTTATCAGGGCGACTGCAAGGTCACCTTTGGCAGCCAGACACCCCATGGCGCCCGCATCCACATACTCATACCCGCGAAAGGAGAGAACAGGCTTGAATCTACTGATCATTGATGATGAACCATTGACGATAAAAATGCTGAAGGAGAAAATGCCCTGGGATGAGATTCCCATTGAACAGGTATATACGGCCAATGATACGGTCTTTGCAAAACAGATCCTGAGCACCTTTTCGATCCAGATTATTCTCTGTGATATAGAGATGCCCGGAGAATCAGGGCTGGACCTCCTTCATTGGATGAAGGAAAACCGCTATGATCACATCGTAACCCTGCTGCTGACCTGCCATGATGACTTTTCGTATGCCAGGGAGGGCATCCAGCTTGGCGTCATGGATTATATTTTAAAGCCCGTGGCCTTTGACGAGCTTGCAGATATTTTGAGAAAAGCGGTGGCCGAATATCAGGCCAGATATCAGGACCAGCTCCATATCCAGGCCGGTCAGCTCTGGGAAAAGCACAGAGATTCCATAGTAAAGGCATTCTGGAGAGACTTTTTTGCAGATACATCCGCAGAATCGGACACCGCTCTGGATGAGCTGGGCTTTACAAAAACATCCACATACCTGTTGACCATTTTCAGGCAGAAGGACAATTTCCGCACATTGAGCCCTCAGGACGTGCTTATATTTCTGGAGCAGCAGATGGCTCCGGTATTTGCCTATATACACATGGATTACACGCTTTTTTCACCGCAGGAATCCTGGTTCTATATCATTGCGTGGCAAAATACGCCGGAGCACTGCAAAGAAACGCTGCAATACGTATTTGCCCAGCTCCAATCCATGCTCATGTCACTCCACGTCAATCAGATCAATCTGTGCGGCTGCTTTGATGATTTCTGCGAGATGGACAGGCTGAGGGAGCAGGCGAAGGCCTTTGTCCGCTTTTTAAACGATCAGGACGTTCAGATGGGGATGTTTATGGCTGACAGTACAGCCAATCTTTCCGAACAGTTTGACCGTATCGCCAATACCCATTTATTTGAAAATATCGCTGACTATGTACACCGGCATATGGCCACAGAGATCACCCGCCAGGATATCGCCGACCATGTTCATCTTAATGCGGATTACCTCACACGGATCTTCAAGAAGAAAATGGGCGTCACGCTTATGGAATATATCCGTCTGGAGCGGATGAATTATGCCAGGTACCTTCTGCGCAATACGGAGCTGAGTATCAGCGAAATCGCTCTGGCCACGGGATTTAATACGCCATCCCACTTTTCCAGCTCCTTTCGCAGACAGTATCAGTGTGCGCCGCAGGATTACAGGAATCAGGAATAGCGTGGCTAATCCTGAAATTCAAGTAATCCTGAGATCCAAGACGTATTTACTCATAATCCTCAATACGCCATTCATCCAGCCAGTCAACGAAAACCATGCCATGAGGAAATTCCACGCAGGGCTCCACAAAACGCAGCGGAAGCCAGACATAATCCGAAAGCGATGTGTTCTGTCCGGCGTCGTTAAGCGCACGTTTCATCTGCTCCTCCGTTACACCAAACTGCTTTGCCAGCGCAGGTACTTCATCACTTTTACCGGTAAACACAGCTTCAAATGCCTTTTCGTAAAATGGGTACGGAATATCCATCTTGTCCGGCACCCAGCGGTCAGCCAGGGCAATGTACAAATCCTTTTTGCCGGGCACCTTAAATACAGAGCTGATCTGCGAATGGAAGGATGTCTGTGTTTCATCCGCCGGATGAGGATTTCCAAGAACCGTATACGGTCCGTGCCATGTATCCGCCACGGCAGCCTCCGAAGGATTGGGCAGATAACCTGTCGTGCCCGAGGTTATGAGGTAGTGCTTATAATTCCTCTCAAAATGAGCTGTTGCTTCCCGCACGTAAGGGGGATAGGGATGAGGAAAATGGGTGCTGTAATATCCGGTGACATCCGTATAATCCGGCGTCAGATCAGCACAGATTGTTTCCGAATGTACCCGTTCAAAAAAGTAATAGGCTTTTCCATCCCGGGCCACCGCAAGGTCGAAGTCGCCGGCGCTCATACCCAGGGGCTTTAAATGTTCACGAACTAAAGTGTAAGGTCCTAAAAAATGGTCCGCGGTCATAACCGTTTCGGTCTGTGTATTATCGAAATTCATAATCTTCATCCAGCAGACGTACTTCTTTGTTTCCTTATTATAAATAATGTGGGGCCGATCCATCATGGCCGTCCGTGGATTTAACGAAGAATTTTCATCATCCAGTACCGGCTCGATGATCAGCCCCTTATCTTCCCAGTTATATAAATCGGTGGAAGCATAGGCGCGGACACCCCATGTCCAGATTTTATCTTTACCTGTGGTAAATTCCTTGTTTTCTCCGTAAAAATAATATATGCCATCCTCGTAAAATATGGAACCGCCGTGGGCCTGGACCCGTTTTCCGTTGGTATCTAAAAGTACCTGGCCTGGACGTATACTGTTATAAGCCATTATTTTTTCCTCCTTAGAAAAGTCTTCATCAGAATGTCTTCATCACAATCATGTTTCGTCACCAATTTTCAAACTCGCTCTGGCTTTCAAGCTCCATTATATATTAAAAGGCAGAATTTGTATTTAACAAATCCTACCTTAATATAAACATATCCGATTTTTTTGTAACATATCAGTTCAGCACTGTTACATGACGAGGTTGTCCGGGGAACCAGGGAGCGCCCGGAATGTCCAAACGTTCCTTGTGATTACAACAGTTTGAAATAATCCATTGCTCCATAAAAGAAACGGTAAACGGTAACAGTCTTATTCCACTTCGACAAGAAAACTTCCGGCCGCAGCGGGATTGGCAAGCTCTACGGCAATATATCTTACAATACTGTCAAGATCGTGATTGGCAAGATGCGTGATTACCAGTTTATACATGATACTTTTCCCGTATGCTTTTCAGGGATTCACTCGCGTCAAGCACCTTTCCGTTTTTCACTTCATCTTCGGCAGCGGCAAGTTTTTCATAAGCATCGAGAAGAAACAGCTTTTGCTGATACGTTTCCATACTCATAATAACCATATCGCCATAACCATTTTTTGTGATATAGATTGGTTCTCTTGCGTCTTTGCATATCTGCGAAATCTCGCTTGTCTTTTTCAAATCTCGAATCGGGATAATCTTCGGCATAAAACCAACTCCTTTCTGTGAGATTATTGTATCATAATAAATCCATTGTACAATAGGGGCCGGAGAAACACTTTAACAGTCCGGCCCCTCTAAAATGCTATCGGTGCCCATCCACCTTAGCCTTTAAATATCCGTTGATAATCAAAATTCATTTTACAACTCCGCCTGCAGATTAATCATTTCAATCATTTTAATATCAACCGCATCCACATACCCGATATCTGATTTAAAATCCCAGAGCAAAATCCTCTCCATTTCATCCACATTTGTACAATGAAATGGCTCAAGAGCATCAAGCGTTCCCCAAAACACCGAACGATAACGTATTTCCTGATGCTTCGGATCAAATATGCGAAAGACACCTTTAAAAGCCAATTGCCCTGCGCGCTGATGGTTTTCCTCATATAATTCCCGGATAGCCGCACACCGGGGTGTCTCACCGGCTTCGATTTTTCCGGCGGCAGCTTCCCATTGCTTTCTGTATTTGTTAAAACCAAGCAACAATTTATCTTTCACAAAAATAACCGCGTAGGCACTGGATAAAGGCTGAAATCGGTCAAGCTCCGACTCATCCACATCGTAATAATCTAATAATTGAATACCATCTCGATTTACTGCATAAATATTTTCAATCCCCAGCCGATTACAGTTCACATTCACTATAATTCCTCCACAGAGAATCCTTTTCAATGACCCATAGCGATTGATCGAATATCGCATTTGAATTTCCTAAAAAGATATATGTATGGTTACTGCACATCACAGTTTTCATCGCATCATTTTCAATCGGATCTAAAGGGATTTGTTTGACAAGCTGGCCATCATGCTTATAAACAGCAAGCGTTGAAGATGAAGCTGCTGCATCAGGCTGAATATCTTCATACAAAGTCATATAGATGTAATCGTCATCTACTGCGATTCGGGTATTCATCGATGTCGTTCTAAATTCAATAAGCGAATCCAGCGCCTCGGTTTCAGGAGTATACGAATATAATGTATATTCCCCTTCCGTTCCGTTAATAAAATACAATTTGCCATTGTAATATTCCGGCGTTGTTGATTGAATATCTGCTTTTATAAGTTCGTTACTGTTTATATTATAAATCCATGTATCAACAGTGGTCAGGCCGCCGTTCATTACCAGTATGTCATCGAAAAAGGCCATGCCAGACAACGTATAATGCTCGCTTCCTGCCAGATTTTCCAGTACTATTTCACTTTCTGCATCTTCTACAAGTTCAATACGCTTTAAGGAACCCAGAGAAAAATAATAAAAATAATTTTTGTGGAAAGCTCCATTAAAATCAGAAATTTCTAAAATGTGATTTTGTAGCTTAAAACATTTTTCTGTATCGGAATATGTATAGATATACCAACCGGCACCATTAACAGCCGCATATAATTTATCTTCGTAACTCCCAATGATAAACCCCTTTCCCAAAGCGGCCGGACACGAAGATGGCTCCGTTAAAACCTCTGACAAATGGTGAGCGCAGTTTTCAATATCACAAAAGAGTTCTAACTCACATGTGGCCGCATCTAAAGCATATAGCATACCATTTAACAGGAACAGGGGGTTCTGGTCAAAATTTGTTACTGATCCGACACCGTGAGTTGAGATCGATGTGATCGGAGCAGGCTTCTGTTTAACTGTTGTACAGCCTGTGCAGATTAATAGGATACAAAATGCTAAAATTAAATATTTTGTTGATTTCATCATAGCTCCTCCAAAATGTACCTGTATTTAGCCGATTCCAGCTAATCATTGCATTCCATGCGCGCACTGGCTCAAAAAAGGTAAGGCAACAGCTCACCCAAGCCACCGGCTCCCCTATTAGGAGCAATCGATTTCCAAAATCAACTCCGGCTTTGGACAGCGTGGATGGCACGGTCAGATTTGTTACCTTCATTGGGTTGGATCAACAGCATGACAGATGTTTTATAGACACCGTTCTCCCTGCAAAAATTCAGAGTACCTCCATACTTTTCCGCCACCGCGCGCACAGAATTTAATCCAACGCCCAACCCTTTGTATCGCTCCGTTTTGTAGTTCTTCCCACAATCGTCACCGGAATTGTCCACGGTTAGCTGCACACGCCTGGCCGTTGTTTCGCAGCGGGCGGTGATAAAACGCCGCCCCTCCTTCTGTCGCAGGCAGCTCTCCACCGCATTTTCCAGAATATTTCCAAAAACGATGCACAGCTCGCTGTCCGGAATCCCGATCTTTGCCGGAAGCTGGAACCGGATGTTCAGCTCAACCGAGATTTCGCTAAGGCGGGACAGATAGTGGCGGGCCACAGCGTCCACCGCATAATTGTGGCATAACGGAGCGATGGCATCCTCCGGCAGATTGTCGGTGTAGTCGTTAAGGTACGCCCGCAGCCCGTCCATATTTCCGTCATTGACGTAGGTGGCGATCACCGACAGATGATGTCTCAAATCATGCCGTGCTACGCGGGCATGCTCGATATTCTCAGTCAACTGCAAAAAACGTTGAGCCTGTAGGGCAAGCTGGCCTTCCATTTCCGTTTTCTGACGGATATTTTCCGCCATATCCACACCGGTACGCAGCGTTAGGAAATAAGTCGTCAAGCCGGTAAGCGCGATAAGAACGAATACCACAAACATTTCCCAGCCGGAAAACAGCAGCTTCGCCGGCAGGATCGTTGTGTAAACCATAATGATGACAAAATAGAGAAACGGCGTGATGCACAGCTTCCAGAAACCGCGGTCGGGGTACTGATGAAACACCTCGCTAAATGTATTCTTGAAAAAACGGAACAAAAACGGATAAGTCGCCGTCATCATCAGCAGTGTGATCCCAATATAAATCCATGAATCCACCGGATATTGGCTTTCGGGGAATATCAAAAGCTGCATAAACTTACCGGCGACGTTGAGCAGCGACGAATAAGCCTGCACCACCAGGAAAATATAAAACAGCTTGGCAGTACATACGGCAAAGTATGTCTTATACTGGATGAAATAGATAATATAGAACCCCAGCAGGAACAAAGGCTCTAATATCCGGGGATCTGGTATGAATGTGTATATACTGGCCCTTGAGACTGCCATAACCACTGATGTTACCAGGATCATAGCAATAACAGTACGCTTTTTTACCCGCAGATCTGAAAAAAACGGCACACTGCACAGCACGTAATGAGGGGCCGATAAAAGAAATGCAGCAGCCATCTGCGTGAAAAAATCCAATATCATCGCAATCCCTCCCTCATTTTTTCAAAGCAATAAGTTTCAAACTTCTGCTTGAACTCAACGCGTTTATCCCGTTTAACCGGAATAGCGGCGCCATCGACCATCAAAAAGCCCTCCGGAAACAACCCCTCCGCCTTATCCATATTGATAAGGAAGCTACGGTGGCAGCGCAAAAAACGCTCATCCAGCATGGCTTCCAGATCACTGATCCGGATATACGGTGTCAGAACACCCGATGTGGTTGTGATCAGGCATTGCCGCTCGCGGGATTCGATGTAACGGATGTCGGAGAGCAGCACTTTTCTTTCGGTCCGGTCTACCATCAGTGAGATATATTTTTCCTTTGTCTTTACCTGCTTCAGGCAGCGGTCCAGCGCCAGCTCTATCATCCTGGAGGTCACCGGCTTCACCAGATAGTGCACCGCCCCCACGTCAAAGCCCTCCGCCATATGGTCGTGGCTGGTAGTGATAAATACCAGGGCAGTCTCTGGCTGTATTTCCAGGATGCGGTAGGCTGTTTCTACCCCGGACAGGCCCTCCATGTAAATATCGAGGAAGCATGCGTCAAACGGATCTCGGGATAGCTGCTCCAGAAGCCCGTTTCCGCTGTCGAACACCTCTATGTCTCCCGCCACCTGCCGCTGAGCCAGCGCACTCTTTAAATAATCTCTTAACAGCTCCCGGTCCTGCCTAAGGTCATCACACACAGCAATACGCATATTAACCGCCTCCGTTTCCAGTTTCTGTATTAAAATAATAAATCATAATCTATTAAAATATAGTATAACGCATTTATCCAATCATTCCAACAGGACAATCCAATAAACAAGCCAAAGGGCACGCATCCGGGCATTCCAAGCGGCAAAAAACATACACTGTCCGTATTAAAAACATACGCTGTCAGTATTAAAAAGGGAGACCGCAGCCTTCGTGAGCCACTGTCTCCCCCATTCAGGGCAATATGTTTCCCGTCAGCCCTTTGTATAAATCCTCAAGATTCGGTTACTTTTTTCCTGCCCACCGCTTTTTGAATATCAGTGTCAAACCAATCCCACACAGGGAAACAACGGCCATCCAGAAAGGCCATGTTGGAAAATCATCACCGGTCTTGGGTGACGTGGATGGGGCGGCCGGATCATTGGGCTTTGTTGGATCTGTCGGCTTATCTGGCTTTGTCGGATCATCTGGCTTATTCGGTACTTTCTCCCATCCTGCCTTCAGGGTCATGTTGTGCTCCGGCATGGTAAATGTACCGAGGTCGACCTTTTGACCGTCAGCGTTGTACCAGCCAAGGAAAGTATAACCGCTCTTTACAGGGTCGGTCACCGCCGCAGGCTTTGTGCCCGACGTCAACGTCTGTGCTGCCGGCACTGGAGCTCCGCCGTCCGCATCAAATGTCAAAGTATATTCTGTGCGTGGAACGACGATTTCTTCCCAGTGTGCTTTAAGGGTCATGTTATGCTCCGGCATAGTAAATGTACCGAGATCGACCTTTTGACCGTCAGCGTTGTACCAGCCAAGGAAAGTATAGCCGCTCTTTACAGGGTCGGTCACCGCTGCAGGCTTTGTGCCCAACGTCAGCGTTTGTGCTGCCGGCACCGGAGTGCCGCCGTCCGCATCAAATGTCAAAGTATATTCTGTGCGTGGAACGACGATTTCTTCCCAGTGTGCTTTAAGGGTCATATTATGCTCCGGCATAGTAAATGTACCGAGATCGACCTTTTGACCGTCAGCGTTGTACCAGCCAAGGAAAGTATAGCCGCTCTTTACAGGGTCGGTCACCGCCACAGGCTTTGTGCCCAACGTCAGCGTCTGTGCTGCCGGCACCGGAGCTCCGCCGTCGGTGTCGAAGCTCAGAACATAGGTCGGAACAGGGAGCATAATCGTTACGTTGCAAACTGTTTCGTTACCCGCCCGATCTGACGCAATGATAGTATAAGTACCATTGGCAGACACAGTAAAACTGCTTGAACCATTACGCACCTGCTGACTGTCGCTGCCAAGTGTTACTGTATCGAGATATTTGTCGGTCACAGTGACGTTCTTCGCTTCTGTGTAGGTCCTGCCGTTCTCCACACCGGAAATCACCGGTGGTGTCGCATCCAGCACCACACCGTTTGAACTCAAGTAGGCCATGTTGCCAGCCTCATCAGTCAGGCGTGCATAAACGATGAATTCCCGGTCAGGATCAACATGGAACGTGTTGGTGTAACTTTCCCAGCCACTGTTTTTTGCCTTCACCACATCCAACGTGAGCGGTTTGTCAGAAAGAAAATATTCAGTCGTCACGATCTCGTCATGGTTATCCCATGCATTAATAGTTACGTCCTGCGTGTCCTTGAAAAATATGTCAAAGGTGACATTATCCAGGAAAACATTCCAAGAACTTCCGGCGATTGTAATTTGGCCTGTGGGTGGCTCCTCATCTACATAATCCGCAATCACAGTGACGTGGTCAGCAGGCATGATAAAAGTGGTGTCTGATTTATTCTCAGCGATAAATTTGCCGCCATTTAACGATATCCAATTTTTAAATTGTACATCAGGGTTGGCGATGATGTGCACTTGGTCGTCTTTCGAATACAGGCCGCCGTTGGTGGCGTCTACGCCGTTTATCACCGTCAAACGGTAGGCGGATTTCAACGTCCATTGTTCGTCGAGCTTGAGTGTATTAGTCTTCCAAGGCTCCGAGTAATCGTTCATTCTGTCCGGGTAATAGATGACGCCGGTTTTGGCAACACTACTGAAAGCACTGCTCCCAATATTCACAGGTGGTTCATCTCCCTGAAAGGTAAGGGCTGAGAGAGCGCCGCAGCCGGAAAATGCACACCTCCCCATACTTTGTAAGTTCTCTGGTAAGATTACACTTGTAAGATTTTTGCAGTTGTAAACCGCGTAATCCTCAATGGTTGTTACAGTGTCCGGTACAGGAAAATCCTTATCGGCTTTTGCTCTAGGATATTGGATCAGGATGCTTTTGGTTTTATCGTACAGAACACCGTCCTCACTGGAATATTGGAGATTTTCAGCGTCCACCGTAAAGGCACTCACATTGTTGCAGCTGTTAAACGCTTGCTCCCCAATAGTTTTCAGGCCCTTTGGAAAATTAACAGTTTTAAAATTGGTACAAGAGCTAAACGCCGACGTCTTAATGGTTTCCAGACTCTCCGGGAAGATCACGTCATTAAGTTTATAGCAGCCAGTGAACGCAGATGCACCAATGCTGCATAGTCCATTCTGGAAGTTCACGTTTTCAAGACGATCACAGGAGCCAAATGCAAAATCTCCAATAGTGGCCACACTGTCCGGCACGGTAAACGTCGTTTCTTTCCTTCCCCTGGGATAAATGAGCAGTGTGCTCATGTTTTTGTTGTACAGCACCCCGTCACTGTCGCTTGAAAAGCTTAGATTATCAGCAGGCACAGTAAACGCTTCCAGACTCTTGCAGCCATAAAACGCACCTACCCCAATATCTTTAAGTTTCACAGGGAAGTTCATGCCGGAAAGCATAGGGCAGTTACGAAACGCATCATCTCCAATAGTTTCGAGTGCTTCCGGGAGGTCCACACTTAGAAGGTTTGTACAGCCATAAAACGCACTTCTTCCGATGTTTTTCAGTTGATCAGGGAAGATCACCTTTGTCAATTTGGGGGCGTCATCGTAAAGGGTGAGCGAACTCCCTACCTTCGCAAGCTGCGTTAACCCCGACAAATCAAGGGTTGTCAGGATGCTTCCCGCCTTATTCTTATACAAATTTATAAGATATTTCCAGTTATAGTCGGTAATTTCAGAAACGCTGCCTGTAAGCTGGATAGTGACAAATTTATTTATATCCTCCCCTGCGGTGCTAAGGGCTGTTTCGACAGCGGTTTTCATATCATTATTGCTCTCATCCGTTCCCCCGGTTCCATTGTTCTCAAAAGTAACAATGAGGGTTGTGGATGTGAGGGCGTTTGAGACTCCCATTCGGCCGTTTGCTGTTTTACCAAGACAGCCGGTCAAATCTGCACCGTCAATAGAGCAGACGGGGCAGTCGGCGTTGACCACTGCCGGGATTTCCCCCTGAGCGGGTGTACACTGTATGTCGCAGTTGCAGACCGGCTCTGCTCCTTCCACGGTCACGGATATTTTAGGCAATATAATTTCCTCCGGAACAATGTACCCCTCACCGGGCTTTGGTGTAAACAGGTAATCTCCTGGCTGACCGCCGTCATAGGCTGGATCGCTCGTCCAGGTCACAGGAACTTTTTCAGGCACCGCCGCCAGTATGGGGGATTGCCCGCCGGTCTGTCCGCCGACATTGTTTTCACCCACACCGCTTTCCTGGATATCGCCCTCCTGTGTATCCTCAGTGCCGCTTTCCTGGATGTTGCCCTCCTGCGACGCCTTCTCGCCGCTTTCCTGAACGCCACTCTCCAGCGTACCTTTCTGCACGCGGTAGACCATGGCCTCCAATTCCGTGGGCAGGTTCAGCGCGGCTTCCTCCGTTCCAAGCGAAACGGTCTTTGCCGCCGCAGCATCAAAAGTCTCCGTAAAGGACTGTATCTGCCCTTCTACGGGATCCTCTGCGCCCTCCGCCCATGCGCTCACCGGCGGCATCAGGCTCAAAAGCATTTCCAGCGATAGCAGTACCGCAAGGACGTGCTTTTTCTCCTTCAGCCTGCTATGCTTCTTTTCCGTCGTCTTTCTCATATTCCTTCCTCCTCTGGTTCATTCACCCTCTGTTTCGCTGGTCGTCACATACAGCGATACGCATGCTTCACCATCTTTTTCCCAGTATATTAATAGTATAAATCATTTTTAATTTAACGGGTCATACAGATTATTACATTTCCCCTACTGTTTCTTACATAAGCCATGCATTCATAATTAATTTATCATTTCTGGGAAATGATTATGAAAAATTCATTGAGATATTTACAGTTAAGATCAACAGGATCTTTAGCCTGGATACTTCCAAAACCTATTTTGACTGCACGAACTTCTATTTTGAGATCGACAGGAGAGATGATATCCGCCGGAAAGGGCCAAGCAAAGAACATAGAAAAAAACCTGAAGTGCTCCTGTCAAGTAGATAATGAAATAATATAAATAGGGGGTGCTGTCCATTTCCGGACAGCATTCCTTAGGCTGCTTCATAATACTTTTT
>CABJAM010000014.1 GCA_902363555.1 Lachnospiraceae bacterium
AAGGGAGGTCAATGCTCTTTTTATTGCAGATTTCCCATAAAATCAAGGTTTACATTAAATTTTACAATAAAAAAACAGGTAGTTTTTGACACTACCGTCAAAAATTAGGAGGTAAAGAAATGAAAGGTAAGTTTACAAAAGTATGGGCCCTATTATTAGCAATTATTATGATCCTGTCCACAATGGCCGGCTGCTTTGGCGGCGATAAAAAGGGGGATACAGCCAATGGCACAGATGGCAATGCTGCCACTCAGGCAGACAAGGACATCAAAGACACGCTGGCGGCAGGAGATACTGCCAGCACTGATGATCCTGCTTCGGTTGGCGGCGAGGCTGCGTGGGATGGCGAGGTATCCCATATCGTTGTTACATATCTAACCGGAACAAGCTCACTGCCGGCTGATTTTCAGCGGATCCAGGATAAGGTCAATGAAATGACTGTTCCAAAGATTGGCGTTGAGGTAGAATTTAAGCCGATCACTGTGTTTGAAGCTATGTCTCAGTATTCCATGTGGATTGGAGCCGGAGAACGTATCGACCTGATGATGGTTGCATTTCAGGATCTGCAAACCTATATTACCCAGGGCATGATTGACCCGCTGGATGAGTATATTGACAGCAGTGCGCCTTATCTTAAGAAATGTCAGGCAGATGGCAATCTTATCTGCGATCCAAATCCATCAGATTCAATTTACGGTATTGGCGGTGTGGGCGTTCCTGCCGGAAATGCCGGTGGTTTCCTTATGACGAAAGAAGCTATGGAGATGACTGGACTGGATTTTAAAGATGAGGATATGGTTACCCTGGATGATCTGACGGAGATTTTTGCCAAAATCAAGGAGGCTTCTCCGGACACCTACCCCTGCGGCATTACAGGAAAGCTTCCGCCTGCTGGATATGTGATTGCGAATGATCCTCTTGGCGCAACATTGGCATCAGGTGCTCTTATTGGCAGTGATTCTACAACGGTTGTCAATTTTTATGCAACAGATGAATATAAAGATTACCTTGAACATGTCCGCGACTGGTATGAAAAAGGGTATATCCTGAAGGATGCGGCGACCAGTGAAGTAAGTAATCAGGAAAATTTGAAATCAGGTACCATCAGCGGTTATTTTAGTGAAGGTGGCTATGGTTTGAGAGTTGGCCTTGAGAATACGATTGGTAAAGATTGTATGCATGTGATGCTTAATGAGCCGTATTTGAGAGCTTTAAATTCTGGCGGAATGGCTTACTGGACACTGCCGGTGACATGCACGGCGCCGGAGGCGGCTATGCGGTTTGTGGATATGCTCTATGAAGATGCGGATCTGGCGAATATGATACAGTACGGTATTCAAGGTGAGCATTTTGAGATAATCGATGAGACGGAGGGTACTATCAGTATACCGACAGACAGTAAATACATTAACCCCTTAGGCTTATGGGGGGATGTTACAAAAATATATGCGATTGGCGTCCGTGACCGTAAAGCAGATGAAGAATGGGCTGCCACATCTCTGGCAAATAAAACCAAGGGTTATGGATTTTGTTACGATGCTTCAGGTATGACCAATCAGATTATCGCTGTTCAGGCTGTAATCTCCGAGTATACACCGGCGCTGGAAACCGGAAGTGCGGAGCTTGAAAAAACCTACAAGGAATTTCTCGATAAGCTTGAGGCAAATGGTATTAACGAGATTGTTAAGGACAAGCAGACGCAGTTTGATGCGTGGCTTGCCCAGCAAAATTAAGTGAACGGACAGGCACCGGCCTGACAGCTAAATCACTACGATTAATGATATCAGAGGAATCTATCGAGAGGAGCCGGAGCAAAAACTTACGGCTCCTTCTTCATAAAGCAGGGAGGAATAAAAGTGAGTACGACCACGACTGCAGCCCATCCAAAACAAAAATTAAAAAAGCGCAGACGCCGGGGAAAAATCATAGCCATTTATCTGATGATTCTGCCGGGCATGCTTTATTTTATAATCAATAATTATCTTCCAATGTACGGGATCACCATTGCTTTTCGCAAGCTGAATTACAAGCTGGGAATTTTTAACAGTCCATGGTGTGGTATCGATAATTTCAAGTTTCTGTTTGCTTCAGGAAATATGGGGAATGCCATCCGGAATACAATACTTTATAATGTGGCCTTTATTATTATTGGCACGGTATTCCCCATTGTGGTAGCCATTTTATTTAATGAGATTCGCAATAAAATGGCTAAGAAATTTTATCAGACGGTTGTTCTGCTTCCATATCTTATGTCCATGGTTGTGGTCAGCTACCTGGCCTTTGCATTTTTAAGCGCTGACAATGGTTTTATTAATAAATCGATCATTGAACCGTTGACCGGAAATGTCGTCTCGTTTTATCAGGAGAAAAAGTACTGGCCTTTTATTCTGATTTTTATTAATCAGTGGAAGGGCATCGGTTTTTCAATGATTTTATACCTGTCGTCCATTTTGGGTATCAGCCCGGATTATTATGAAGCCGCCAGAGTAGACGGAGCGACAAAATGGCAGCAGATACGCTACATTACCCTGGCCTTTTTAAAACCGACGGTAATAATGATGTTTATCCTCAGTGTATCTAAAATTTTCTACTCGGATTTCGGGCTGTTTTATCAGATTCCGAAAAATTCAGGAACATTATACCCAGTGACTCAAACCATTGATACTTATGTTTATAATGCGTTGATGAACCAGAATAACATATCCATGTCCTCGGCAGCCAGTGTTTTGCAGTCAATTATCGGTTTTATACTGATTCTGACGGCCAATGGAATTATTAAGAAGGTCAGCAACGAGAACGCGCTGTTTTAGGAGGGAGAATATAATGAGTGGAGTAAAATCAAGACAGGATAAAGGCTTTACATTTGCCGCGCATGTTGTAATGATCCTTCTTACATTACTGGCGCTGGCACCTTTCATACTACTGGTTTCCGGTTCCCTGACGGAAAATAATACAGCTATAAAGTATGGTTATTCCTTTTGGCCCAAATTATTCAGCTTGGAGGCTTATAAGTATATTGGCGCTGAGTGGGCTCAGATTGGCAGAGCTTACGGTATGACAATTTTTGTAACTGTGGTGGGTACGGTTCTTGCCATAATCATTGTTTCACTGCTGGCTTACGGTTTGGCTCAGAGTGATGTGCCTGGGATGAAAATTATGATGCTGCTTATTGTATTTACTATGCTTTTTAATGGCGGTATCGTTTCATCTTATATGATTTATACGAATATGTTCCATATTAAAAATACAGTGTGGGCTTTAATATTTCCTAATTTGCTTCTTAACGGCTTTACGGTGATGCTTGTGAAAAATTATATACAGCACAGCATTCCAAAAGAACTGACAGAGGCGGCAGAGATTGACGGATGCACCCAGCTACGTCTGTTTTTTAAGATTGTTATGCCTTTGTCCACGCCCATTCTGGCCACAGTGGGGCTTTTAGCGGCAGTGGCTTACTGGAATGACTGGACCAACGGTCTTTACTATATTACGGATGCCAGGCTTTATACGGTACAGCAGCTTCTGAATGAGATCAATAATAATATTCAGTTTCTGACAAGTAATGCGGATGCGGCTAATTTTATGGGAACTGCTGCAGAAATTCCGGGGGCGTCCATCCGCATGGCCATTGCGGTGGTGGCAATATTGCCGATCATTATCATTTATCCGTTTTTTCAGAAATATTTTGCAAAAGGGATCACTATGGGAGCTGTCAAGGGCTGACTGGCATGATAAAATCTCCGGGCCGCATTGCAATTCACGGGAGTCTTATGGGTGGCGGTGACTGCCTTGGACCTTCGTGGATGGCAATGTGGATCGGAGATTTTTGTTATTAAAGAATGATGAAGCAGGAGGAGAATGGAATGCTTGAGGTATATGATCTAAGGACGGAATATTTGGTCAACCCGATGGGGATCGATGCAGGACGGCCACGTTTTTCGTGGAAGCTGCGCAGTGATGGGCGTGGGGTTTTTCAGAAAAGCTATCATATTATGGCGATGACCGGAGATCGGGTGATCTGGGATAGCGGTGTTGTGGAAAGCGAGGCGTGTCTTTATATACGCTATGAGGGTGAGGCGCTGGAAAGCCGTCAGCAGGTGCGCTGGAAGGTTGAGATAACGGCTGAGGGCGAAGGCCGGTACAGGGAAGCGGCTGAGAGCGGTGTGGCCTGCTTTGAAATGGGGCTGCTTGCTCCGTCGGACTGGAAAGCAAGGTGGATCGAACCGGAGGATTGGAGCGGGCCGGAAGCGCGTGGCGCGTCAGAAGATAACACTGAGCCGGGTGTGCGCGGCGCGTCGAAAGATTGCACTGAGCCGGAAGAGCGGAGCGGTCCGGAGGCCGATATGTTTACGGAAGCCAGAAAGCCTGCCCCCTACCTGAGAAAGAAATTTACTGTAAAGCCGGGCCTTGTGAAGGCGCGCATCTACCAGACGGCCCACGGACTTTACGAGTTTTGGATCAATGGTTTTTCGGGCACCCGGGATAAGTTTAAGCCGGGGCTCACAAGCTATTATCACCGGATACAGTACCACACCTGCGATATCACAGGGCTGCTGCACACCGGCGGCAATGTCTGGGCGGTGGCTCTGGGCGACGGCTGGTGGCGGGGCGTGACCGGCGGTACAGTGAAAAATAATTTTGGCTATAAGCTCCATTATTTTGGCCAGATTGAACTGGAATATGCGGACGGCGCCCGGGAGATCATTCCCACTGATGAAAGCTTTTTGCATAGCACGGGCGGACTGAGGGCTTCCGATATGCTCATGGGAGATATTTATGATGCTTCCCTGGAGCCTGAGGGCTGGAAGCTTCCGGAGTTTGACGATCGCGGCTGGTCGTTTGTGCATACTACGAAGGAGCATGCCGATGCACGTCTGATCCCATGCCGCGGTGCTGCGGTCCGGGAAAAGGAAGAATTTCTTCCGGAGGAATTTATCGATGGCCAGGGCCGGAGGATTTTGGACTTTGGGCAGAATATTGCCGGCTATGTGCGGATGCGTGTGCGTAACTGCCGGAAAGGGCAGACGATCCGTCTGGTCCACGGCGAGGACATAAAGGACGGCTGCTTTTCCCTGGATAATATCCGCCAGACATCTATCCAGGTGGACGCGTTTCAGGAGGTCACCTATATATGTGAAGGAAATAAAGAGGAAGAATACTGCCCGATGTTTTCCGTATTTGGCTTCCGCTATGTGCTGGTGGAAGGGTATGACGGCGCAATTAAGGACGGGGATTTTATGGCCGTGGCGGTCTATTCCGACATGGAGGAAACCGGCGATTTCGTCTGCTCCAATCCTCTGATCAATAAGCTGGTGGAAAACAGCCGATGGAGCCAGAAGGGCAATTTCCTTGACGCGCCGGTGGATTGCCCCACAAGGGAACGCAATACGTGGACCGGGGATAATCAGATCTATGTGCGCACGGCAGCGTATTTTATGAACGTCTATGCTTTTTATGAAAAATGGCTTCAGGATCAGGCCATCGAGCAGTATGAGAGCGGCAAGGTGGGGATCACATTTCCATCCACAAGCAGTATCCACAATCCGGCGGAGTTTGAAAAGGCGAAGGCGGCTAATCCGCTGTATGCCATGGCAGGCCCGGAGGGGAATGGGAGTATTGGCGAGGACTGCGCCGGATGGGGGGATTCGGCGGCCTGGCTTCCCTATATGATCTATCTGTGCTACGGTGACCGGCAGATTCTGGAAAATCAGTACGGCACGGCGAAAAAATGGGCGGACTATATGCTCGCCTGCGCGAAGGACCACAACCCTATGTATGAGGACCAGCCACAGTATCACACCTATAATGCCGACGGTGAGCTGGAAGCGGATTATATTTACGATACGCGGATGCATTACGGGGAATGGCAGGAGCCGATTCCAAAAGCCCCGGAGGGAAATAATCTGGGGGAAATATTTGCCCGCTGGATAAAGGAGGGCAAGCCGCTGGTAGCAACGGCCTATATGTGCCGTTCCGTATCCAATGTGGCCCATATGGCGCAGATGACCGGAAGGATGGACGATTACGAAAAGTACACCCGTATTGCCCAAAAGATCCGCGGCGCCTACGAGAAATATCTGATTGCCGATGACGGAATGATTGAACCGGGCCATCAAGCGGCTTACGTGAGGGCGCTGGCCATGGATCTGTGCTCCGGGGAGAAAAGGGCGAAGGTCATCGGGCAGTTGATCCACGAAATTGAAGCCAATGACTATAAGCTCAATACGGGCTTTTTATCCACCCCGTTTTTACTCCCGGTGCTGGAGGACTGTGGTTATACAGAGGTGGCATTTAAGATATTGGAGCAGACGAAAAGCCCGTCCTGGCTCCACCCGGTCCTGCTGGGAGCTACAACCATCCTGGAAGGATGGGAGGGGATGGATGACCATGCCGGTTCGTTTAATCATTACAGCTTTGGGGCGGTGTGTGAATTTTTGTTTGGCCGTGTGGCCGGAATTGAACCGGATTTTGATGCTCCGGGGTATAAGAAATTTACGTTGCGGCCGGTCATGGGCGGAAGTCTGACCCGGGCGCGGGCCACATACGAAAGCCTGTATGGAACGATCGTTTCGGGCTGGAAGCGGAACAGTGGCGGCTGGCAGTATAGCTGTGAGATACCGGCCAATACCCGGGCGCGGGTGATATTGCCGGATGGCAGGGAAATGCTGCTGGGAAGCGGGCGGTATTCGTTTAGCGCTATTTAGGAGGAGAACAGGGATGAATACAATAGTACAGACAAAATATGGAAAAATAGAAGGAACAAAAGGCACCGATTCCGTGATTTTTAAGGGCGTGCCCTATGCCATGCCGCCGGTGGGAGAACTGCGCTGGCAGGCGGCAAAGCCGCTGGAGAGCTGGGAAGGCATATATCCGGCCGTGAACTGGCCGCCCATGGCGCCCCAGTCCGGTCAGGAGGAAGGCAGCTTTTATCATAAGGAATTTTACGCTGTGCCGGAATATATGCCAGAGCAGAGCGAGGACTGCCTTTATCTGAACATCTGGGCGCCAAAGGCGGGGGAAGGCCCGTTTCCGGTAGCTATATGGTATCACGGAGGTGGTTATGTCAGTGGATTTTGTTCTGAGCTGGAGTTTGACGGGGAGGCTTACGCAAAGCGTGGGGTGATCCTGGTCACCGTAGGGTACCGGCTGGGGATGCTGGGATTTTTTGCACATCCCTTACTGCATGAGCGGGATGGCCACAGCGGCAACTATGGGCTGCTGGATCAAATTGCCGCTATCGACTGGGTGCGTGAAAATATTGCAGCATTTGGCGGGAACCCGGAGCTGATCACGATTATGGGCCAGTCAGCCGGGGCCTTGAGTGTACGGACGCTGATTTCCTCACCGCTTGTAAAAGGAAAGGTCCAGCGGGCGATTATCCAAAGCGGCGGTGGTTATAAAAGCCCGCTGCCAGCAAATACCTTACCTATGGAAAAAATGGAAATCGCTTTTGCACGTGCACTGGAATCGCAGGGGCTGACGCTTGATGATTTATACAAAAAGAGCGCGCAGGAGATCGTGGCGCTGCAGCGGATGATCTGGCAGAGCGTGGCGGAAGCTACGGGCCTGATTCTGATCTATTGTCCGCAGGTGGATGGTTTCAGCCTGCTAAAGACATGCGATCAGATACTGGAGGATGGTGAGGTGCCATGTATTCCTTACCTGATCGGGAGTAACCAGCAGGATCTGATGAAGGAGGATCTGGATTATGCCGGGCAGCCGCTGCATATGAGTAATGTCGGTTTTTGCCAGCTCCAGCCGGACAATCCCAATATGTACGTTTATTCTTTCAGGCGGCATATGCCTGGGGATGATGAGGGCGCCTTTCACTCCGCGGAGCTTTGGTATATGTTTGGAACACTTGGACGCTGCTGGCGTCCGTTGACGGAAGCTGACCGTAAGCTGTCGGAGGAGATGCTTAGTGCATGGACCGACTTTATAAAGACCGGAAATCCGGGGTGGGAGCCATACCGAAATGATAAGCCGGTGGTTAAGGAATTTGCTATTCATTGTTTATAGGAGGAATTGAAGGATGATAAGCTATGGAGAATGCGGTTGGTCGCAGGTAAGGGAAGAAAATCCTGTGGTGGTGACGAAAAACGGGAGGATTCGGGGATTTAACAGGAATGGCAACGGGGTGTTTCTGGGAATCCCCTATGGCGGCTCCTGCGATGGTGAAAAACGATTTAAAGCGCCTGAGCCGGTTGAAAATTGGCAGGGGATGCGGGATTGTACTGCTAACGGACCTGTGGCTATGCAGGAGACGGCTGTCGATATTTCTCTGCTCCCTGAACCGATGGGAAAGATCGTGCAGGATTTTAGCGACCATTTTACCGGTGGTGTTTCTTATGATAAAAGTACAGATGTGTGCAGTGAGAACTGTCTTGTATTAAATATTGTGACACCCGGTATTGATACCAAAAAACGCCCGGTCATGGTTTATATCCATGGCGGCGGTTATGCATCCGGTTCGGGCAATGTAACGGCTGCAATCTGTGATCGTCTGGCCGATGAGGAGGATGTAGTCATTGTTACGGTGAATCACCGGCTCAATGTGTTCGGCTTTCTTTATCTGGGGGGCTTTGATGCGGAGTACTCCGATTCCGGTCTTGCAGGCCAGCTGGACCTGGTGCTGGCGCTTGAGTGGATCCGTGATAATATCCATAGCTTTGGCGGTGATCCTGAAAATGTGACACTGGTCGGTGAATCCGGCGGTGGGATTAAAATTGCCCATCTCATGGCTATGCCGGCCGCCAGAGGCTTATTTTCAAAAGCTATCAGCATAAGCGGTTCCTTAAAGGTGGGGGCTCTGACAAAAGAGGAAGGGCACCGGCAGACGCTGGCCATTATGAAAGAATTGGGGATTTCGGAAGAAGACTGGAAAAGTCTTTTGGAAGTTCCGGCAGAAAAATTACTGAAGTCGGCTGGAACGGTTCTTGGCGCTGAGCTTATCCTGCCGGATTATACGCCGTATATGCCTGTTGCCGATGGCGTTCATCTGCCGCTGAATCCGGAAAAAAACTATAAAGCTTATGAAGTATCCGATGAAGTATCGCTGCTCGTGGGCGCGTCTGAGGAAGAACTGGCGATGAATATACAGATAAATCCTCAAATGACCTGGGAGGATGTCCGCAGCTGCCTTCTTAGAGGGAGCCTTGATCATATTGTGCCTATGCCAGGCCTTAATGAGAGCAATGTGGATGCGGTGGTGGAAACATTTTGTGAGGCATGTGGGGATCAAAAACAGCCATGGCAGATTTATGTACAGATATTATCCATGTGTCATTTTCTTGGGGGAGGTGCCTTCAAAGCGGCTATGACCAAGGCTGCCCGGAAGAAAGCGCCGGTATGGCATTATATGACGACTTATGATGCTCCGCTTCCGGGGCCTTTTCCACTGGCCTGTGCATGGCATACGGCGGATCTGCCGCTGGTCTTTCGGGCAGTATATCATAAAGAAGCAGAAGCGCTTTCGAAAACGATGGCCCACGCTTTTGCTGCTTTTGCCCGCACCGGCTCACCGGAAACGGATGCTCTGCGCTGGCCGGCCTTTACCGTGGAGGATAAGCGTACAATGATTTTTGATGAGGAATGTATATGTCTGGCGGATCCGTATAAAAAGATCCACGAAGTGGTAGCTATGATGTGCGGAGATAAAGAAGGCGTGTTGAAATAAAGGAGGATGATTTTATGAAGTTAAAAGAAGCAGAAGCAGTATGCAGGGATGTTCAGGCAAAGGTTTTTATGGCCGTACATAACGGCAGACCGGTGAACACCTTTGAACCAGCGGCAGCAGCAAACACTGCCGTGAGAGCAGACGGCATGGTATATATGAATGATATTTCTTATGAAAGCAAGTATCCCAACGGTTTTTTGGATATCTGGTATCCCGATGAGAACCGGAATGTGCAAAGACCAACCGTAATTCATTTCCATGGCGGCGGTTTTTTATTCGGCGATAAGATCAGCGGCGACCCATTGGCCGAAAAATCGTCCGGCCCTCAAAGCTTTTTGGAGGGAATCGTAAAGGCCGGCTACAATCTGGTCAGCGCCAACTATGCCTTTGCGCCGGAATATCATTTTCCGGTACCGATCGTGCAGGTGGACGAAGTCATGGATTTTCTGATGAAAAATAAAGAAAAATACGGACTGGACATGGATCACGTGATCCTTATGGGCGGAAGCGCCGGGGCGGATATGTCCGCAATCTACGGGGGTGCAGTGACAAATGCCGATTACGCAAAGGCCCTGGGATTGACCCCGGTCCTTAAAAAGGAACAGCTTTTGGCGCTTGTGATCAATGAAGCGATGCTCAATGTGGATGATATGAGTCCGAATCTGCTCATATTGCTGCAAAACTGGCTGGGGGTGGACGAACCGGCAGGCTCCGAAGCAGCACGGCTTATGAATGCCGCTCTCTGGATGACACCGGACTATATCCCATCCTTTGTTGTGTCCAGTAACGTGGAGGAGGATTTTGTCAAATATGCCATAGAGCTGGATGAGGCTCTGGAGGCAAATGGCGTCCGCCATGAGCTTTATTACAGGGATAGCAGCTATGACAAGCTGGAGCATGGCTTTACGGACCGTTATCTGGAAAATCAGTACGCCAGAGAATGCTATGACCGGATGCTGGCTTTTATGGCGGAATCTGTGTACTAAAAAAGGAGAATTGATGTAATGGAAGACAGTACTTTTGAACTTTTAGCGGACTTACATAAAAACAAACCGGCCGCCATGAGCTTTTTAGAAGCGCCGGTATATAACATTGATGAGATGGATGGGCGGAGCAGTATGATCTCGCTGGATTATACCGGCTGTTTCTGCCTCATATCTTCAAAGCATATTGACCCGGAGCGGCCGGGGATGATCTATATCGACCACAAGGCCACGGCAGCGCCGCTGATTAAGCCGCCCATGCCCATGTTTGGCCAACTGGTGGGGATTTTTGTGCGGAAATACCTTACGGAGTATGACAAGGCTTATGAGATTTTGTATACCGGAGCTTATGACACCGATGGCGACGCCATCCCGGATTTTTCATTTACACTTAAAACCAGGAAACGGATAGAACCCGGACAGGAATACCCGGAGCATGACGCGGCAGTACTCCAGGCAGCCAGAGAGGGTGCGGTGCTGTTAAAAAATGAGAACCAGGCGCTGCCGTTAAAGGCCGGGAGTGTGGTCAATGTCTTTGGCGCCGGCAGTGTCGTTTACCGTCTGGGCTGTCTGGGCGCGGGGAAGATCAATCCCAGATACGGTATCGGTGTGAAGGAGGGGATCGAACGGTATTCCTCCTTAAAGCTGAATCAGGAGCTTTATGATTATTATACGGAAGAAGTCAATATATTTCCGCCCCAGGATATGGTGGAACGGGCCAAAGCCCAGAGCGGCACGGCGGTGGTGTTCATCAACCGGGGCAGCAGTGAGGCCCATGACATGCCAAAAGGAAAAGGCGGCTATGAGCTGACCGATGATGAGCGCAGCCTGATCTTTAAGGTGGCTGCGGCCTTTACAAAAACAGTGGCTGTACTAAACACCGCATATCCCATTGAGACGGATTGGGTGAAAGCGGCAGGCGTGGACGCGGTTTTATGGACCGGACTTTGCGGCATGGCTGGGGGCCGGGCGCTGGCGGAGCTTTTGGAGGGCGCCGTCAGCCCGTCGGGAAAGCTGCCAAATACATGGGCGGAGCATTACAATGATTATCCCAGCGCCATGAACTTTCTGACCCAGGATGACATCCGAGAGCAATATAAGGATTCGCCGGTCCAGTATGTGACGACAGTTTATGAGGAAGGCCTTTATGTGGGTTACCGCTATTTTGACACCTTTCATAAGCCGGCGGCCTATCTGTTCGGCCATGGCCTTTCCTATACGGCTTTTGAAAAATCTGTGGAATCTGTCGAAAGTGTTGATTGCTGCAAAATAGCGCTGGATATCTGTGTGAAAAATATCGGGGCTATGGCTGGAAAGGAAACGGTGCTTATTTATGCGCGCATCCTGGGCGGCAAGCTGGAGCAGCCGGACAAGCGTCTTGTGGCGTTTGCAAAAACCCGTCTGCTGGAGCCGGGCGAAAGCGAGGTCCTCCATCTTGAGGTTGGGGAAAAGCAGTTGAAATCCTACGATGAGGAAACGGCCCGGTGGATAATCGAGCCGGGAACCATCACCTTGCTTATGGGCGGCTGTGTATCCGAGGCCGTGCCGGTACATATTCTTACGATTTCTGAGCCTGTGGTCACAGCCCAGGTGAAAAACCGCCTGACGCCGCCGTTTAAGGTAAGGGAGCTATCCCGAAGGGCGCCAAAAGATTCATGGCCATCCGGTAAGGAATCCAAAGCCTATACACAAAAAGAAGCTCTGGGCCAGTTACCGTTTAAGCGGATGCAGCCGCCAAAGAGGGAAAACTGCCCGGAACTTAAAGCAACCAGTGGTGAAAGTATAGAATTTTCAGCACTGGCAAAGCAGCCGGAGCTGTTGGAGAGCTTCGTGGCTCAGTTTAGTAACGTGGCGCTTGCCCGGATCAGTTGTGGCGGCGCCACCGGCTGGGGCATCAATGATACCGGATTTGCCGGGATGCTTTACAAGGACGCTCCGCTGGACAAATATGGTATGCCGGAATATTACTTTGCCGATGGCAATAACGGTGTCAATATGTTTCAGCCGAATATCGGTTTTCCGGTATCCAACGTGATGGCCGCCACATTTAATGAGGCGCTGATGTATGAAGAAGGTGTCTGCATCGCTGCGGAGGCAAAGGCGATGAACGTACAGTGTCTTCTGGCTCCGGCCATGAATCTCCAGCGAAATCCCCTGTGCGGCCGCCACTCGGAATATTTTAGCGAAGATCCCTTCCTGGCGGGCCGTATGGCTGGTCAGCAGTGCCGGGGTTTTGAAGCAGAGCATGTGTCCGGCTGTCTGAAGCATTTTATCGCCAATAACGCGGAGACGATGCGTAACTGCAACCACAGCATTATGAGTGAACGCACGGCCCGGGAGCTGTATTTGTATGCGTTTGAGACCGCCATGGACGTGCATATGCCCGATACGGTTATGACCGGCTACAACGCCTGCAACGGCACTTACTGCTCCCAGGATGCGGAGCTGCTTCGTGGAATCCTCCGCGAGGAGTTTGGCTTCAACGGTTTTGTGATGACGGACTGGAATGGCTATGGCGACGGCGACCTTGCGGCGGCGCTGAATGCCGGTATCAACTGGCTGGCGCCGGGAAGTACGGACGAGAGCTTTATCGCCCCGATTGTGGAAGCGCTGGAAAACGGAACACTGGACCGGGGGCTGGTGCAGAAAAACGTGGTGGAGCTGCTTAAAATCGTGATGGGGAGCTTGTAACAATTTGACAGGACCTGGCCCAACCCGCTGAATGACTATGAGCAGGCTATGGAACTGATTTTAAGCCATGCCGAAGAATGGCATGTGCTGACAGATAAGATCGCTGTCATCGGTTTTTCTGCCGGAGGTCATCTGGCGGCCTGCGCGGCCACACTGGCCAGGCATATAAAGCTTAATGGCGACCGTGACCCGATGCTGTCTGTGGCGTGCAGTCTGGGATATTTGAAAAAGCAGGGGGAGGCAGTGAAGCTTCCTGCTGAGGAAATTGAAAAATTAGACGCGGAACTTAAAAAATACCGTGAGCGTGATTTGACGTGTCTCGGCGGATAAAAACAAAAGTAAACGGTAATTACAAATAATTTTAGAACAAAAGTATTAATAATAAGACGGCATATAGGTTGTATGTTTGCTTTAATAGAAGAACCTGAGTAACAGTTTTGTCTGTCTGAACTGTTACGAACCTGAGGAGATATATGACAATAACTGTATGCATTAAGGCTGACCGCCATGGCCCTGGTGCAAATGAAAGGAATGAAAAAGATTTGAGTAAACTGATAAATGAATCTTCAATACCTGCTTTACTGGAGGAAATGACTGTCAAAGAAAAGATTGATCTTTTAACCGGAGGAAGCGCGTTTTCCACACTGGAAATGTCCAAATATAACATACCATCTGTACTGTATCTGGATGGCGCGACCGGTGTCAATATGCTCCAGTATGTCTGCGAACTGGCCGGCTCCATAACGTCGATAAGTAATAATCATCAGCCGGGGGAAAAGGCGGCGGAGGCCACCCAGGTTCTTGAAAGCGCATCCAATAACGAGAGCGGCGGCTCTATGCTGGATATTATGAAGTACATAACAGCGCAGGAAGATATTCCGGAAAATTATCCGCAGCACTTGAAGGAGATGATTTATTCACTAAAAAAGGCGGTATCGCAGCTTCGTCCGGACGGTGAAGAACCAAACTGTTTTCCGCCGGGGATGCTTTTAGGAGCAACCTGGCGGCCTGATCTGGTTTATAAGGTGGGCAGCGCCGTGGCCCGGGAGGCGATCGCATTTGGCGTGGATATCCTCCTTGGCACGCCCAATACGAATATCCACAGAGATCCGAAAAACGGCAGACTTTTTGAATCCTTTTCGGAGGACCCTTATCTGAGCAGCCGTATGGCTCCGGAATTTTCCAAAGGCGTGCAGGACCAGGGCATGGTTGCGGATGTTAAGCATTTTGCGGCAAACAATCAGGAAACACTTCGTCAGGGCATCGACGAGCATATTTCTGAGCGCGCCCTCCGGGAAATCTACCTGCCGGGATTTGAGGCGGCTGTGAAGGAGGGGAAGGTGGGTACTGTTATGAGCGCCTACAACTCGATCAACGGAGTGCCCTGCGCTCACAACCGCTGGCTCCTTACGGACGTTTTGAAGGATGAATGGGGCTTTGAAGGGCAGGTTGTTTCCGACTGGGGCGCTGTTTATGATCAGGTGAGTGCGTTAAACGCCGGAAATGACATGGATATGCCGGGGCCGCGGGGAAAACAAAAGCTGTATCAGGCGGCTGAGGATGGAACTCTGTCTATGGAAAGACTTGATGACGCTGTTTCCAGAACTTTAAAAATGATATTGAAAACGCCAAAGTTTCAGGGAAAGCGTTATACGACAATTGACAATGCACTTTCGGAGAGTGTCGCCTATGAGGCTGCTGCAGAAGGGATCACACTTTTGAAAAACGAAGGCATCCTGCCGTTACAGGCGGGAACTCGGGTGGCGTTATTTGGAAAGCTTGCGAAGCGTTTTATGGAATCCGGTTCCGGAAGCGCCCAGGTCGATACATCCAAGTATACTAGTCTGCCGCAGGAGCTGGGGCGCTATACCGACACCGTTTTGATGAACACGTTTGATGCGCAGACAGATATTGTCATTGTGACGGCCGGCGCTTCGGGGCAGGAAGGAAAGGACCGTCCGGACATGCGCTTTGACCCGGAGGACGAGGTGATGCTGCGGCGTACACTCAAGCTCGCAAAAGCTGCCGGAAAGAAAACACTTGTTCTTATGAACATTGCAGGCCCCGTAGAGCTTGGCGGATTTATAGAGGATATTGATGCTCTTGTGTGCCTGTTCTTTCCGGGAATGGCAGGCGCACGCGCGGCGGCGGATATTTTATTTGGTACAGTCAGCCCCAGTGGTAAGCTCCCGCTGACCTTCCCGAAAACTTACACGGACACGCCCACGGCCATTAATTTTCCTGGCGAATATGGTCACGTGGTGTATGGGGAAGGTATCTTTGTAGGCTACCGCTATTATGATTACAAAAATATAGAGCCGTTATATCCCTTTGGCTTTGGATTAAGTTACAGCACTTTTTCCATATCTGACGTAAAGCTTTCGGCTTCAACCTATAATAGTGAAGCCAGGGAGCCTCTCAGGGTTTTTGTGACGGTAAAAAATGAAGGAAAGATGAAAGCGAAGGAAGTGGTCCAGCTCTATATAAAGGATGTGGCGTCCACGCTTTTAAAGCCGGATAAGGAATTAAAGGGCTTTGTAAAGGTCAGCCTTGAACCGGACGAAGAAAAGACCATAGAGCTGCTTTTGACGCCAAAATCTTTTGCATCCTACGATACCGACCTGGCCGGCTGGACGGTAGAGCCCGGGGAATATGAGCTTCTGATCGGAAATTCATCCCGCAATATAACAGCAAAGCTTTCTGTGACGATGACCGGAAAAAATCCTTATGGCTGCTCACTCCGTTCCACACTGGGATATATCGTGGCGCATAAAGAAGCCAGCAGGATCTGCGCGGAGGTACTGGGCGAAGCTTTTGATTATGGTAAAATGAAGGGGAATGCGGCATACTTTTCCAGCACCCGGCTGGGAACATATCTGGAGCAGACGATAACTGGAATCGATAAGACTTCGGACCAGTGGAAGGATAAATGTCGGATTTTGGATGAGCGGTTAAGTGAACTGGAATTTGACCGGATTAAAGAAAACTAAGCAGGAGGATCAACATGAATACAAATTTACCTTATGAATTTCACAATAAAGATCGGGAAATCGTTTTTAACCGCCATGATCTGCCCACACCGTGGATCAATTATTTATCCAACGGACGGATGCATGCGTTTGTATCTCAGGCCGGGGGCGGTATGTGCTGGTGGCGTACCCCGCAAAACTATCGTCTGACACGTTACCGCTTTTACAATCTGCCCATCGACAGTCCGGGATTCTACATTTATATACGTATGCCAGATGGCACCATCTGGTCGCCGACCTTTCGGCCGTGCGAAACGGCGATGGATGCGTGGGAAGCTGCGCATTCACCGGGATATTCCAGATTTACTGCAAAAAAGGATGGCTTAAAGGCAACTCTGAAGCTGTTCATGGCTTTGGACAGTGATACGCTGATATGGGATCTGAAACTGGAAAATGAGGATAACGAAGTCATTGAATGCGATGTATTTGCTTATGTGGAGTTTTCCCAGCTTAATTTTTCCCAGGAGGTGATCCTTGGTTATTATCTTAAGTGGAACACTGAGGCGAAGTATGATGAACAGACCGGCGCGATCATGTATTTGTATACATCCTGGATGCAGCAGGATATACAAAAATCCCCGGTAGTCTATTTTGCTTCCGATAAAACCCCGGATTCTTACTGCTGCAACCGTGATTTGTTCTGCGGCAACTATCGGGATGAACGAAATCCTGTGGGCGTTGAAAATGGCAGTCTGGGGAACCAGAACATGGCCGGCGGCGAGCCGTGCGGCGCGCTGCACCATCATGTTGTTTTAGAGGCCGGCGGCGAAACGGGGATGCATTATTTCTTAGGCGTTACACCGGGAGCGCTGGCCGACTATGAGGGAGCCAGAAAGGCGACCGCGGAAACTTTAAATGTGCTAAAGGCCGATGGCTGCGCAGATGCGCAGTTTGATAAGGTTGCCGCCTGGTGGAGAGAACAACTGGAGGTTTACCAGTGCGACATCCCGGATAAGGATATCGAGGGGCAGATCAACACATGGAATCCGATGCAGAGTGTAGTCACCGCCCGCTTTTCCCGATCCATCAGCTCTACGGCGTCAGGTATTCGCGGAATCGGTTTTAGGGATACGGCGCAGGATATGCTGGCCCAGGCGTACCGCCGTCCGGAATGGGCCAAAGAGATGTTATATCTTTTGGCGTCTCACCAGCTTGAGGATGGTCATGCGGTCCATACATTCTGGCCGGAGGAAA
Organism: Lachnospiraceae bacterium; assembly: GCA_902363555.1. Lineage (GTDB taxonomy): Bacteria > Bacillota > Clostridia > Lachnospirales > Lachnospiraceae > Catenibacillus. Next base: position 17,574 of record CABJAM010000014.1, read on the forward strand.
ACAAACTGCCACAGGACATCACCCGTTCCGATGATCATATATGGATGACCTATCTGGCCTATGCGATCATTGCGGAATCCGGAGACATGTCTTTACTGGATAAAGAGATCCCATTTTTAGGCACGGACCTGAAGACACCGGCGGCGCCGGCCACGATGTGGGAACATCTGCTGCGCGGCATTGAGTTTACAGAAAACCATCTGGGCGAACATGACCTGCCGCTGATCCTGTTCAGCGACTGGAACGATCATCTGGGGCCTTTTGGAAGAAAGGGGAAGGGCGAAACTGTTTTTGTATCCCAGCAGCATATTTATGCATTGAAACAGTTGACCGAGCTGGCTGAGATAAGGGGCGATAACGCTTCAGTGGAACGGTTTGCAAAACTGATCCAAAAGCAGGAGAAGGCGCTTGAAAAGTATTGCTGGGATGGCGAATGGTATCTGCGCGGCATCGATGATGACGGCAGGCCGATCGGTACGCATGCCGATGACTATGCGAAGATCTGGGTAAACAGCCAGAGCTGGATGATCCTGTCCGGAACAGGTGAAAAAGAAAAGAATATACAGGCCATGGATTCTGTTAAGAAGCTGATGGATACAGGCATGGGTCTTTTGATCAACACGCCGGGCATTCCGGCGGATACTGGTTCCGGAAACCACAAGGTGAACGGGCTCCCGGCAGGCTACTCTGAAAATGGCGGTATCTTCTGTCAGGCAAACTGCTGGGCGATCATCGCGGAGGGTCTGCTGGGCCGGGGAGATAACGCCTGGAAATACTACAAACAGTTAGTTCCGAATGAAGTGATCAAAAAGATCGGTATCGATGCGTACCGCGGCGAGGCTTACGCATATTCCAGCACGATGTTAGGGCCGGAGAATGAGCAGTTTGGTCAGGCCTGCGTATCTCAGGTGACCGGCACCGCGGCGTGGATGGATGTGGCAGTGACCCAGTATCTGCTTGGTATCCGCCCAACGGTCAAAGGACTGGTCATCGATCCGACGATCCCATCGGATTGGACCGGCTATACGATTTCGCGCCGGTACCGCGGATGTATGCTGAACATCGAGGTGAAAAACCCGGAGGGTGTGGAACACGGTGTGGCGCGTATGTGCATTGATGGCGAAGAAATTTCCGGAAATATGATCCGTCCGGAGATGGTTTCAGATAGGACGGTAGCGAACGTCACAGTGATCATGGGATAAAAGTAAAGGAGCAATTATGAGAGAAAATGTATTTTTAGCGGGCGCCGCAAAAGGGAATATTACACCAAAAGAGGAATGGCTGCCACTGCCATATTTTGGTGATGTGGAAATGAATCGGATTGATGACGACCTGCACATACGAGTGCTGGCAATGCAATTAAACGACCAGAAGCATCTTTTTATATCTTTTGATATGGTGGTTGTTCCATTTTCGGAACAATTGATGCAATTGATATGGGAGAAGCTGGGAATCCCCAAAGAAAATATTTTTATGACAGCGACACACAGTCATACAACGCCAATTGTTATGTTGGGAATTTTAACAGAAAACGACAAAAAAGATCTTTTCTTAGAATGGCTTGAAATTATTAAAGATGTGTTGATCCAAACCATTGAGAGAGCAATGACGCGTATGCAGCCGGCAAAAATTGGATATGGAACGGGAAAATCATACATTAATGTTAATCGCGACGAAATAAAACATGGAAACAAGGCTGAGCTTGGAAATAATTATGAGCGGCCCAGTGATAAAACGATGTATTTAGTTCGGCTGGAAGATCTGAATGGTCAGACGATCGCATTAATTGTCAATTATGCTGTGCATGCTGTTGTTATGAATGGTTGTCTGATTGATGGCGGTGTGGCTGTGAGTGGAGATATTGCAGGCAGATCATCTTCACTTATGGAAGAAAAACTGGGTAAGGATTCGGTTGTATTGTGGACATCAGGTGCAGCAGGCGATCAGAATCCAAGAATTATGAGTAATTTCGGAATGCAGCTTGTGGATGGCGAGATGAAGCTTGTGAATTTGGGTGAAGGCGGCCTTGTTGTATTACAGGCGTTATCTGAAGAACATGTCAGAAATATTATTGCTGCAAATGATGCGATCACATGTGATGAATGTCCGGAGGATTTACAATCATACACGGAACAGGTTAGCTGTGCAGGCCGGAACAACGATTTTTTTAAATCCGAAAACGGGGAACCAAAAGATATTCAATATGAAATTCGCGTATTGAAAATAGGAAATGTGTTATACCAGGGGGTTTCGGCGGAAGTAGTAACAAGCCTTGGGAAGAGTATACGGGAATCATCGCCGTATGATGAAACGATTTTTGTAACACACGTGACAACAACCAATGGGTATATTCCAGATGATTGGGAATATGAGCATGAATCATTTGAGGCGGAAGGAACACTGGTCGCGCAGGGCGCTGCATTGCCGGCATTATTGGAAGGGTTCCGGAAATTGTATGATCGTATCCATTCATAAATTGGGATGAGAATACAAAAGATGGAAAGAAGAGGATGGAATGTATAAAACGAATTGGGTCTGGATACCAGATTGGAATGAAAAGGATAGGGAAGAACCACGCATAATTTATTTCCGTAAGGCGATTGAATTGGGAAAAATTCCTGAAAAACTGGAAGTGAAAATATCGGCAGATTCCAGATATAAGTTATACGTAAATGGCAGATTAGCTGAAATAGGACCAAGCAGAGGAGACACAAAAATCTGGTACTATGACACAGTCGATCTGGCGCCGTATCTTGTTGCAGGGAAGAATATTCTGGCTGTTATTGTTTTACGTTATCCACTGGAGTATACAAAAGGTAATTTTGGAATATTTCGAACTCAGACTCCAGGGTTTTATTTCGCAGGCGAATATACGGATGAAAATGGAGAAAACGTCAGCATATCGGCGGATGAAGGATGGAAATGTAAAAGGGAACCAAATGTCAAAATAGTACCAGAACAGCCCATGCTTGCGCCGCTCTACTTCTTTGAAGAAGCATCTGGAAATCCGGATACCTTTGGGTGGATGAACGCAGATTATTCAGATGATGACTGGACTTTGGCTGAGGGAATATGGCAGCAGATGTTTATGAACAAAGCGGCGAGTCCGGGAAATATTTATCCAAGAACGATTCCTTATATGCGACGGGTTCCCCGAAGATTTGAAGGTATTATAACTATAAGAGAATCTAAGCTGGAAAAAACGGAATGGAATAATATGCTTGCGGGCAAAAAATCAGTGACGATTGGGCCGGATTCCAAAGAAATTGTGGAGATAAATGCAGGCGAGGAGATGACAGGATTTTTGAAGCTTTCTGTTATTGGAGGACAAGGCGCAAAAATCAGAATGCTGCAATCGGAATCCTATATTCTTCCAGACGATCCAGGCGCTAAAGCGTCTGGAATGCCAAAAAAAGGTAATCGTATTGACTATATAAACGGTCAATTGCAGGGATATACAGATCGTTATGAGGTAAGAGGACTTGGAAGGACAGAAGCGCCGGAAATTTTCGAAACGTTTTGGTTTCGTACGTTTCGCTTTATCCAGCTTGAGATTATTACGGCAGATGAACCTTTAACAATCGAAAGCTTTGACTATGAAGAGACCGGGTATCCATTAGAGATTAAGACCTGGGTGAAAACCTCAGATGAATCGATGAATGCAATATGGGATATTAGTGAAAGAAGTTTAAAACGGTGTATGCATGAGACGTATATGGATTGCCCTTTCTATGAGCAGCTGCAATATGCGATGGATACAAGATCAGAGATTCTATATACATATATGACCGCAGCAGATGACAGACTTGCCCGGAAGAGCTTTGATGACTTTAGACGTTCCAGACGATACGATGGTCTGATCAACTGCAGCTATCCCACCTATAACAGTAATGTTATTCCAGGGTTTTCGATTTACTATATTATGATGCTTTATGATCATATGATGTTCTTTGGAGATAAAGCACTGATTCGTTCGTATTTACCAACGGTCGATGAAATTTTGGAATATTTTAACTGTCATCTTACCCAGGAAGGTATCGTTGATAAAATAGGAGGACCATTGTTCAAAAATGCATCATGGTCATTTATTGACTGGTCAGCTCATTGGGATGCAACATCAGGGGTGCCGACAGCAACATTATCCGGACCTATTACAATGGAAAGTCTTCTCTATATTATGGGCCTGGAGTCTGCGGCCAAAATGGCTTCTTTTGTCGGCAGAAAGGGAATTGCTGATGAATATCACAAGCGTGCAGAAAAAGTAAAGGAAGCAGTTCGTACGTATTGTGCAGGAAGTAACGGTATGCTTCAGGATGGGCCAGGCATTGATGATTACAGTCAGCATTGTCAGGTGTTTGCTATCCTGACAGATACAGTAGAGCTGAAACAGGGAAAGGAAAATCTTTTAAAGACGCTTCAAAACAAACAGGAATATGCGCAGTGTACGGTGGCCATGGCATATTATCTGTATCGGGCTTTAGAAAAATGCGATTTATATGAGAATACAAATGAATTGTGGGATATATGGCGGGATATGATTAAGAATAATCTTACGACATGTGTGGAGGACCCGGTAGGCCAAAGAAGTGACTGCCATGCATGGGGGGCCCTGGCACTTTACGAGCTGCCCGCCGTTATCCTTGGGGTACGCCCCACAAAGCCGGGATTTGAAGAAATGGAAGTGAAGCCAGTGCCTGGTCATTTTACCTGGGCCGAAGGTGAAGTCATAACACCAAAAGGAATTGTTCAGGTTAAATGGAAGAGAAAAGAAAAAGATATGGAACTTCAATATAAATGGCTATAAATAACAATAGCTTACAGAATCTATTTATAGCAGAGAGGAAAAAGAATGCATACAAAACAGGAGAATGAAAATAAGAATCTTCATAATATTTATGCCATACTCAGTGAGAATAAAGAAATAACACTGCCGGAAAATATCCGGGAAGAATACTTTAAGGTTCCTTTTATTGATCATAATGGCGAAACACAGATGGCAAATGGATGTTTATTTCTTCCAGTATCGGATAAACCGGTGCCACTTGTTTATTTTAGCTATTACAAGGTAACAAAAGAATCCTTTGAGTTAGCGAACTATTTGAAAGAAGGCTGGGCGGTTGCATCTCCGTTTGAGGAGGTGGATCATAATATTGAGATTACAAGGGATGGGCTTGTGTCCAACTCATCCCTGCTTTATGAATTGAGACATCGTCCTGAAATAGATCCGGATAGAATTGCCTTGGTGGGAGGTTCCGCAGGCGGGTATACAGCAATGATGTTATCCGCATTACATCTGTTTCCATGTTGTACAGTTGCAAGCGGAGCTTTTGCAAATGTTTATTTCAACTACCGTCATTATGCACCATACCTTTCCACGTTTAATCTTCCAGCCGCGATGGCGCTTAAGGACGATGAACGAAAAGATCTGATGACATTGCTTTCCAGGCTCCCAATACCCTATGGAATCGTATTTAATACTTGCCGCAATGAGGAAATCGACGCCAGAATAGACGATCTGGATATTGCAGCCGCTGTATCCCCATCCATGCTGGGAGCTTGTTATTCCAATCCACTTATGGAAATTCATAATACCTCTGATATTTTAGTACCGGTGGATCAGATTACCAAGTCCTATACGTATGAGCATGTCAGCAGTGACCTTCCGGATAACTTTAAAATCCATCTGGCTGACTATGACCTTCCAGAAGACTTTGATAAGAGCTTTGTAGAATTGCTTCCAAAGGATTCCTATACAGAGCGGCTGCTTCCAGTCGTTCCGGAGGGGAAAATCGAGGAAATGCCTTTTGATAATAAAGTTTTTCAGATCAATATAGTAGATGAAGGAGAACCGCAAAGCCATGGAAGTCACGGCACAGATATGCCGAAAGGAATCAGCTCTCAGTGCGGATATATAAAGCATGCGTTTGCTGCGGGAAATATAAACAATTTTCTGACAAATGGAAAACTTCAGCTTCTAATGGAACGCTACGCAGGAATTAGTATTCAAATGCCTCCACATGAAGGGGATGTGTACGGAAGCACTTTGCTGTACCAGAAGGAAGTTGTGGAAGTTCTTTCCTGTTACATAGCGCGGCATCCGGAGGAAAATGTCAGGGAACGTTTACTGGAGCTTGGAAAATGTAAAAAAGAATTATCTGCATCCGTGGAAGACTGCCTGAGAAAGCTGGAAGGAGCGTTATAAAGATCTGGAAAAAGTAATCACTTAGGAGCGTAAAAAGATGAGTAATGAATATAACGTTAACGGCATACTCAACACGGCCGATGGCCGGAACCATCAGGAGCCGCAGGCTGTTTCGGCGGAAGATACGGCGGCGGCCACTATGGAGCTGGTGCAGTTTCTGACGATGAAACTTATGGAGGAACTTCCGGCCCCTGAGTACGAAAATGTGGTACGGAAGGAAATCCCCATTGTTTTGTCGGACGGCATCCGGCTTGCCAGTGTTGCCTACTTTCCGGACGGCGCAGGCCCGTGGCCGGTGGTTCTACATCGATTCCCTTATGGCCCGTCGGAATTTCCGGAACATGATATTGTTGGGGAGATATTTGCAAAACGCGGTTATGTGTACTTTACAAACCGCTGCCGGGGAACCGGCCTTTCCGAAGGGCGTATCAATGCCTTTGAGCAGGAGACCAGGGATGGGCTTGAGGTGCTGGATTATGTTTCAGAGCAGGAATGGTGTGACGGGAACATCGGCACTTACGGGGCATCTTATATGGGCCATGTTCAGTGGTCCATCGCCGGCAGCAAAAATCCGGCGCTGAAAACGATGTACATTCAGGTGTTTGGCGGGCATCCCTATGAGACCTATTACAGAAACGGAATGCTCAGGCAGGACATTTGGCAAAGCTGGATTACTGGTAATGGAGGAAATGCCCGTGACCGGTCCGAAGAAGAAGCAGCCAGACTGCACGAAAAAGCATTTGAGATTGTTCCGCCGGTAAATATAGGGGAGCGTTTGCTGGATGATCCTGTGGAATGGGCCAGGAAGATTCTGACGAATCCGGAAGAAGTCAATGACGGATGGCAGACCGGGTTTTGGAAGGAATACAAGGATCAGGTTGAAAAACTTAATATTCCGGTACTTCTGCAATGCGGCTGGTTTGATCTGTTTTGCCAGTCTCAGTTGGATTCCTGGCGCGCCCTTCCTGAGCAGACACGGAAAAAGAGCCTGTGCCTTGTGGGGCCGTGGGATCACTTTGGTTTTACCAACAATGTTCTTCCGTATCCCGGCCAGGAGCGCTTTGGCGTGATGCAGATTAAAACAACATTGCAATGGTTTGACCACTTTCTAAAGGGGAACGCACTGACGCTCCCTGTGGGAGGCATGGAGACTTACTGCATTGGCGATAATATATGGAAGTTCTGGCCCGACGATATTAGCGCTGTGGACCGTGAGCAGCTTTACCTTGGCGCCCGGTCACTGAACGCTGATGTAACAGAAAATGGGAAGCTGACTTATACTTATGATCCGAAGCATCCTGTAAAATCGCTTGAACTTGGATTAAGCCGGGGCGCGGTTGTGGGTCCGGAGCCTGGGGAGCGGGAAAAAGAAGGCGTGTACAGCTTTGTATCAGAGGCGCTTACACACGACGTAACTCTGGCGGGAAAAATGCGCACGGAGCTTTATGTATCTTCCACGGCGCCTGCCACGGCGTTCACACTGGGGCTGTTTGATATGCACAGTGACGGCAGAAGTTTTTTGATCTTTAACGATATCACTGACATCCGGTATGAGAAAGACCATTTTGAACCATATGAGCCGAACACTGTTAAGAGGATTGTGCTGGAATCCCAGGATATTGTCTGGACCTTCAAAAAAGGAAGCCGGATTTGTATCGATGTGTCTTCATCCGATTTCCCATGGTATAACGCTCATAATAATACGACGGTCATCTGGGGGCTGGCAACGGAATCTGCCATTGCACAAAATACGATATATTTTGGAATAGATACGCCATCAAAGATTATCTTGCCAGTGAATGCCGGAAATTGAATATTTGGGGCGAAAACATTCCCGGATGTGAACCGTTCAGCCCCTTAGAACTGTTACGCAGGTTTTAATAAACCTCACGATAATGTTTTTCCCGATATTGCGTAGGCGTCTCTTTCTGCCACTTGCGGAATACGGAGGTAAAGTTGCTCTGGGTCTGGAAACCTAAATAAGTTGCAATCTGCGAGATGGGCTTATCGGTGTGTTCCAGAAGATTGCACGCCACCTTGATTTTCTCGCGTTGGATATAATTATGAAGCGACATGTTCATTTCGCGGGAAAACATACCGCACAGATAATTGGTGGAAAGACCGACGTAGTCAGCAATTTCCTGAAGTGTGATTTTTTTAAATATATTTCGGGCAATGTAATTTTGAACCCGGCTAATCTGATAGGACTGCTTTTCTTCCTTTGCCTGATGGATCTGTTTTGCAAGCATGGTTGCGGCTGTCTGGTAGAGGTCATGGATCTCATCGGTTGTTTTGAGGAAAGAGAGGAAGAAAAGCAGTGAATCACCCAGGTCGAAGACGTCATCCGGTACAACGCCCTCCTCTATGGCGATACGGGTAAACAGGGTGATTGCTGAAACAACGATATACGTATATCTGGTCACAGGATCAAGGGCGATGAGCCCCAGGTTATTATCAATTTTTTCAAAGGGTGAAATTTTGATCTCTTTATACTTTCCCTGACGGACCAGAGTCATCAGGTTGTCCTCAACGGTCATGGGAAGCCGCTGATAATCCAGCTCTGAATTACGAAGGCGGTTGATGTGGATCGCATACTTTACAATTTGTTCCTCGATATTTTTCATGGTGGTCCTTCCTCCTGTATTGGAAAGTGTTCGGACTTCGTAACAGTTCAGTTCAGCCTGTCTGAACTGTTACCGGACTTCTTTGAAAATTATCATACCAGAGGAAAGAAAGATTTACAACAAAAATATTAATTTCAAGCGAATACAGGAATAAAAAGGGGAACAATTCGGTTCCTCTGAACTTTTACATAAAACGGAGGAGCTTAGATGGCAGAGTTATTATATGATGAAATGAAAGAAGACTGCAGTACGATGTTTTTTGGATTTTCCAAAGATGATACAATAAAGGAGCTTGGGGAGCGTCTTAAGGAAGTGCGCAGGATTGGAATTCGCCAGATCATTGCCAGTTATAAAACGAATGGGATGGCGCAGGCAAGGGTTGATGCGGCTTATTTTGAAGCATTGGACAGGCTGGTTGAGGCCTGCCGGGAAATGGATATGCGCTTCTGGCTGGAAGATTACGCGCCCTTTCCTACCGGCAGCGCCAATGGGGCTTATAAGGAGGAAGCGTATGCCGAGCTTAATAAGCTGTATATAGATGAACGGCATATGGACATCCACGGGCCGGTGGCGGGCGCAGTCATAAGGATCGACAGCCTTCAGAACGTGGTTTACGGCAAATCGATGCATCGATTTACAAAGGTTGATCCATCGTGTCGAAGGCGGATCGCTGTGGTGGCGTATGAGCTGCTGGATAATCCAGTAAATGCGGCGGCTCCGATCCTTAAAGAGGATACCGCGGTTTTACTGGATACTTACGTGGAAAACGGGTTTTTAAAGTGGGATGTTCCGGAGGGGCAGTGGCGTATTTTTGTGGCTTTTACAACATACGAGTCTTCGGGAAGAGCCTGCTTTATGAACCTTTTAAGCAGGGAGTCCGTGGCTCTTGAAATTGAAAAGGTCCACAGTCTGCTCTATGACTATCTCAAAGATGAGCTTCAAAAAACATGGATCGGATTTTTCTACGATGAACCGGAAATCGGCAATGCCGGCGGAGAAGCTGTTTTTGATTTCTTTATGCTGCCGGGGAGGAGAAGCCGTGAAGCTACGGATTGCAACGTCTATGCGTGGAGCCCGGAAATGCCGGAAGAAATGGAAAAGCGGGATACTGAGTGGCGGCGGAAGCTGCCGTATCTGTGGTATGACGGCGTTGAGGGCTATAAGGATTACCGCTGCCATTATATGGACGCGGTTTCTTCTCTCGTGCGGGAAAATTATAATGGACAGGTTTATACATTCTGCCAGGAGAGAGGTATCCGCTACATCGGCCATGTGCTGGAGGATGAAAACTGCCATACCCGTCTGGGCTGCGGTCCGGGTCATTATTTCAGACAGCAGTATTATCAGGATGAAGCCGCTATCGATGTGATCGCCGGACAGATACTGCCGGGCAGAGATCATGCAGCGTCCTGGTACGGCGTCGTAAATTCGGACGGGGAATTTTACCACTACGGCCTTGCAAAGCTGGCGTCATCCGAGGCGCATATCAACCCTCTGAAGAAGAATCGTGCGGCGGCGGAATGCTTTGCCATGTATGGACAGCAGGGGCTGGGGGAACGAAAGTTTCTGCTGGATCATCTGATGATCAACGGTGTGAACCGGATGCTTTTGGCGGAGCTGCCGGCTTATGAGGCGTCCCATAAATATTCGGGGGCGCTGGTAGATTATACAAATCAGATATGTGCTCTTTTGCGCCGCTGTAAACCGGTCATTAAAACAGCCATCCTGTATCATGCCGAGGCGGAGTGGCGCGAGGGGGATATGGCGCAGAAATTCCAAAAACCCGGGGCTGTGCTGGCGCGCAGTCAGATCAGCTATGATATTGTGCCGGCGGATGTATTCACATTTCCGGAACGTTATCTCACAAAGACGGACAGCGGCCTGATCATTAATGAAAATGTTTACGAGGCTTTGATCATTCCGGCCAGCACGAAGCTTTCCGAAGCCGCAGCCCGGTTTGTGGAGCAAAGTGTTCAGACGGGCTTTCCAGTAATTTTTGTGGACAAAGTACCGGAAAACGTTAAAGCTTTGGTGGATAGAGCCGCAAATATCCGATGTGTCTCGCTGGGAACGCTTGCCCAGGAGGTAAGCAAAGTCATTGCGCCGGATATCCGGGTCGATTCTCCCGGGAAGGCCTGGATTCGTTATGCCCATGTGACATCTGGCGGAGAACATTACTTTTTGCTGCATAACGAAGCGCCATTGGGTGAAACGGATTGCACGATAGAGATACGGGCGGACCATGAGGTGACATTATGGGACCCGATGACCGGGAAGTGTTTTGTTCCCCGGCAGGAATTATCCGGCGGCCGCGTCAAAGTAAGTGTGCATCTTGGAAAATATGAGATGGTGATCCTTCACAGCTCGGAACAGATGCAGACATCCCCGGAGCCCATAAGGATCGCGCAGGCGTGTTCCCATGAGGAAGGCTGGGAAATGGAACTGCTGGATGGCCGTATCGTCCGAATGGATGATGGGAAGCTGTCGCGCCCGGAAGACTTTCTCGGTTATGACTTTTATGGAATGCTTAATTATAAAACCACATTTTATGTGGAGGGAGCCTTGCCAAAGTGGCTGGATCTTGGAAATGTTTCGGACTGCTGCGAAGTGTTTTTAAATGGAAAAAGTGTGGGCCGGCGGCTGGCCGCGCCCTACCTGTACGATGTCCACGATGCGGTCCGGTCCGGTGCCAACAGTCTGACCATACAGGTATATACATGTGCGGGAAATATGAAAAGTACGGCAACTGTTTTCGGAATCCCCATGGACGCGCTGACCGCTGTGCCCTATTCACTTGTAGAGCCTATGGGAATTACAGGACCTGTAAGGTGGCTGTATTAAAATATGAATATCAGTGAGAGGAGTAAGTATGAGTTATTATTGCAACCCATTAAATGTCAATTACCGTTACCAGATCCCGAAAAAAACGCCGGACGGACAGCCACAGCCGGTCTGGAGAGAAGCGGCCGATCCGTCGATGATTTATTTTAAAGGCTGTTACTATATTTTTGCGTCCATGACGCTGGGCGTATGGGTTTCAAAGGACCTGGCCCACTGGGAGAATCACCGGCTGCCGGAGGAGCTTCCTCTGTACGATTACGCGCCGGATGTCCGTGTGATGGGGGATTATGTTTATTTTTGCGCATCCAGGATTTTTAAGGATTGCGACCGTTACCGTACAAAAGATATTTTAAATGGACCTTATGAAAAGATTCCGGGGAATTTTAGCTTCTGGGACCCAAATCTTTTTATTGATGACGATGGCCGCGTTTATTTTTACTGGGGCTGTTCCAATGACGCGCCGATTTACGGTACGGAGCTTGATCCTGAAACCATGCTTCCTATAGGCGAAACGCAAAGTCTTTTGTACGGTCAGCCTCAGGAGCGGGGATATGAGCGTATCGGCGAGGATAATTGCATCAATGCCAAAGAAAAAGAGGACCGTCCTTATATCGAAGGCGCCTGGATGGATAAGCATGACGGAAAATATTATCTTCAATATGCTTTTGCCGGAACCGAATATAATACATATGGCGATGGCGTCTATGTGGGCGAAAGCCCGCTGGGGCCCTTTGTACCGCAGAAAAATAATCCTTATTCCTACCATCCCGGCGGATTTATGCCGGGGGCGGGGCATGGCTCGACGATGGAAGATACATCGGGAAATTTCTGGCATACGGCCACGATGCGGATCAGTTTGAATCATACTTTTGAGCGCCGCGTGGGACTTTGGCCGGCAGGATATGACAGTGACGGCGAGCTTTTCTGTAATCAGCGCTTCGGCGACTGGCCAAGGCGGATTACAGGCGGTGTACAGGACCCGTGGGAAGAACCGGAATGGATGCTTTTGAGCGAAGGAAAGCATGTGACGGCTTCCTCGGAAGCGGAAGGATATCCAGCCGCAAACGTTGTCTGTGAAAATGTACAGAATTGGTGGAAACCCGCAAGCCGTGATCGTAAGGAATGGGTGCTCGTGGACCTGGGGAAACAGTATGAGGTACATGCGATACAGATTAATTTTGCGGAGGATCACCTGTACCTTGAGTGCAGGGATGAATCAAAGGGGATTACGAGGTTTATAGAGGATCGGATATTTCCCATACAGTGGCGGCTGATGGGATCGGCCGATGGGAATCTGTGGTTTGTCATTGAAGATAAATCCGATGTCGAAACCGACCTGGCCCATGATTTTATTGTCCGTGAGAATGGCCTGTATGCGCGTTATCTGAAACTGACGGATATTTGTGTTCCATATGGGCAGATCCCCTGTATCTCAGGACTGCGCGTATTTGGTAAGGGCAGCGGTCCTAAGCCTGAACCGGCAGATTTTATCGCGGTACGTGTGGGGGATATGGATATGGATATGGTCGTGGAGATTCCCGCGATAAATCCGGCGCCACCGGAAGCGCGCGCCCTCGGCTATGAGATCTTGTGGGGCCATGCGCCGGATAAGCTCTATCACAGCAGGACGCTGTTTGGAAATCATGTAAATATTGGCGCGCTGGTCCGGAACGAATCCTATTACATTCGCGTAGACGCCTTTAATGAAAATGGTATTACGCATGGCTGCGTGAGAAAACTGTAAAAATGCAAGTGCCACCCGGCGTATTTATGCCGGGATGCACTATATGGGAGTCCGCCCAGGCGGGCTCCGTTTGGCTGTAAAAAAGAGCGGAGGGATTCAATTTGATACTTCTTATTGTGGATGATGAAAAACTGGCTGTTGAGGGGATCAAGGCAAATGCAGATTTTTCGGCCTATGGGGTTACCCAGGTCCTGGCGGCTTACAGTATGAAACAGGCCATCCGGGTGATGGAGGAAAATGATGTGGATATCATCCTTTGTGACATTGAGATGCCCAATGGCAGCGGTCTGGATTTTCTGAAATGGGTGAGGGAATATAAGCCGGATACAGTGAGCGTGATCTTAACCAGTCACAGCGAGTTCAGATTTGCGCAGCAGGCCGTACATCTGGCCTGTATGGAATATATTTTAAAACCTGCCACTCCGGATATTCTTGACAGCATACTCTCTCAGGCTGTACGCCGCGTCAGCCAAAATGCATCGGACGCGCAGGCGAAAAAGCTGGGGGAAGCTTATGTGAATCGGGTTTACGACACTGAAGAAGAAACACCCACCCAGGCGGAACAGGTGCGAAAGTATATTATGGAGCATATCGGAGAAGAGCTTACGCTGGGAGCACTGGCCAGCAAGGTATATCTGTCTCAGAACCATCTCATCCGTATCTTTAAAAAACAGTATGGAAAGACGGTGATGGAATATATTACGGACTGCCGTATGAGTCTGGCGGAAAAACTGCTTAAAGACAGCAGCCTGACGGTCACTGCCATATCCGCCAAAGTGGGTTACCCCAATTATTCTTATTTTTCACAGTGCTTTAAACGGTACACCGGCTATACGCCCAGCCAGTACCGCAATAAGTTCAGAAATGAGTGATCGATATGAAGCAGGATAAAATAAAAACAGGGTTGTTTCGGAATCTGAATTTTCGTCTGGCGCTGGTGATGGCAGCGGTCATTATTCCAATAAATATATTGATGGTCAAAATATCATCGACGATTTACGACCATTATGAGGAGCAATTGCTGGATTCTTATGGGAACCAGTTAAATATTTATATGGAGGGTATCAACAGGGAGCTTACAAATATGCAGGCCAATAGCTGCTTGTTTCCAGTTCTTTAACATCCAATGACGCGCTGATGCGTACCGGCTACCAGTTCTGGCCGGCTCAGTTCAGCCTGGAAGCCTATCGCTATATTGCACGGGAGTGGGCGCAGATTGGAAATGCCTATGGGGTGACGGTTCTGGTTACCATAGCGGGAACCGCGGCATCGCTGATTTTAGTATCCATGGCGGGCTATGCTCTGTCTCAAAAAGGCGTGCCGGGAATGCGCGTGGCCTTTGTGCTGATTCTCATTACCATGCTGTTTAACGGCGGCGTTGTTTCCAGTTATATTATTTATACAAATATGTTTCACATTAAAAATACCATCTGGGCGCTGCTCGTTCCCAACCTTTTACTCAATGGATTTAATGTGGTGCTTGTAAGGAACTTTATGCAGTTTAATATACCCGGAGAGCTGATCGAGGCGGCCGAGATGGATGGCGCGGGCCCATTTAAAATATACCGTTCGATTGTTGTACCGCTGTCAAAGCCGATTATGGCTACCGTAGGCCTGCTGTGTGCAGTCGGCTACTGGAATGATTGGACCAATGGTCTGTACTTCGTGGATGATTCCAGACTTTATACGGTACAGCTTTTGTTAAATCAGATGAATAATAATGTACAGTATCTGGCCAGCCATTCAGAAATCACATCCGGCGTTCAGCAGCAGCTGCCCAGTGTGTCCATACGTATGGCCATAGCCGTGGTGGGTATTCTGCCGATTATTATACTTTATCCATTTTTTCAAAAGTACTTTGAGAAGGGGATCACCATAGGCGCAGTGAAAGGCTGAGTGCGCCCTCAAAAGGAAAGGATAATTTTATGTCAGACTATGAAACAGAACATATTCAACGCATAAGAAAAATTGCGCCGGAGTGTATGGTGCTTTTAAAATCAGATGGGAGCTTTCCGCTTCGTACTGCCGGGAAAATTGCGCTCTACGGCTGTGGCGCGCGGCGGACCTTAAAAGGCGGACGCGGCTCTGCGGATGTGAATGTAAAGTCCTATACAACGGTGGAACAGGGGCTTAAAAACGCGGGTTTTGAAATAACAACGGGGTACTGGATGGACGCCTATGAGGATGCGTGGCGGGAAGCGCGCGTTGGTTTTCGGAGCTGGCTCAAGGAGAAGATTGCCAGGGAAGGCATGGATATGCTTATGGAGAATTTAAGTATTGTTATGCCGGAGCCGGAATATGATATCCCACTGGAAGGCGAAGGCGATACGGCCGTCTATGTGCTGTCCAGGCTCTGCGGAGAAGTGGTAGACCGTCAGGATGTTCCCGGCGACTTTTTACTGAGCGCCACAGAAATCCGGGATATTTTAAGGCTAGAAAAACAGTATGAAAGATTTATGCTTGTGCTCAATACCGGATGTATCGTGGATCTCTCCCCGGTGGCGGATAAGGTTGGCAATATTTTACTGCTGTCTCAGGTGGGCATGACCATTGGAGATTCACTGGCGGATATACTTTTGGGCCGGTCGTATCCTTCCGGAAAATTGACGGCAACATGGGCGTCCAGGGAGGATTATTGCAATATCGGTGAATTTGGCGGCCGGAATGATACCCGTTACAGAGAAGGCATTTATGTGGGATACCGGTATTTTGACTCAGTAGGAAAAACGCCTTTATTTCCTTTCGGCCACGGGCTGGGATACACAACCTTTTCTGTGACGCCGGGCCCTCTTAAGCTGTGCGGCGCCGAGGTTACAGTTCCTGTAACTGTGGAAAATACCGGGAGCTTTAAGGGGAAGGAAGTCGTACAACTGTATGTTTCTCTGCCCGGGGAAAGGCTGGACCAGCCCTGGCAGACCCTGGCGGCCTTTGAAAAAACAAAGGAGCTTTCACCGGGGGAGAAAACAGAAATCACCCTTCGGTGCCCCATGGAAAGCCTGGTCTCCTCAGATACAAAAAATCATGTGAGACTTCTGGAAACTGGGCACAATATATTTCGTGCCGGTAACAGCAGCAGACATACAAAAATCGTCGGTATCGTTCACCTTAATGAGAACGTCATTATCGAGCAGATTCATTCGGTCGGGGGCGAGACGGATTTTGAGGATTGGAAACCGGATGCTGCGTCCAGGGATGCGGCAGAGGAGTGTTTTACTGCGCTATCAAAGGATCTGGATAAGGCTTTGGTTGTTGAGCTTTCAGCAGCAGATTTTAAACTGGTTCCTCCCAAAACGCCTGTTCTTGATTCCAAAACGCGGGCTTTGGTGGAAGGTATGTCGGATGAGGCGCTTGTCTGGCTTTGTACCGGTGATTTTATCGGTGAGGGCAGCAAAAATGTGATCGGGGATGCTGCAATCACTGTAGTGGGAGCTGCCGGGGAAACAACCGGTCGCTTTCGGGAAATGGGTGTGCCAAATCTGGTCATGGCAGACGGGCCATCCGGCCTTCGTCTGAGCCGCGAATACGGCGTTGACGAAAAAGGCGTTTTCCCCATTGAGCCAAAAGAAAACAGTCTTATGGAAATAGAAAATAAGCTGGAGCTGCTCCCAAAAGACATGGTAAAGCAGCTTGTGGCGATGCTTCCATCACTTGATGAGGAAGAACGAAAGGGAGAAATCCATGAGCAGAATTGCACGGCCATCCCCATTGCAACAGCTCTTGCCCAAAGCTGGAATCCGGAAGTGGCAGAGGAATGCGCGGATGTAGTAGCTGAGGAAATGCAGCATTTTGGCATTCATATCTGGCTTGCGCCGGCCATGAATATTCAGAGAAATCCCCTATGTGGAAGGACCTTTGAATATTATTCCGAGGACCCTTTCCTCAGTGGGAAAATGGCGGCGGCTCTCACACGAGGCGTTCAAAGCCGGCCGTCCTGCTGTGTGACCATCAAGCATTTTATATGCAATAATCAGGAGACGAACAGGTTTCGTTCAAACAGTATGGTCAACCAGCGGGCGCTGCGCGATATCTATGCCCGGGGCTTTGAAATCGTGGTGAAGGAATCACAGCCGTATATATTTATGAGTTCCTACAATTTGTTAAACGGCATACATACATCGGAGCGGTACGATCTTTTGGAGACGCTGCTCCGCCAGGAATGGGGCTACCAGGGAACTGTCATGTCCGATTTCCTCACCGGGGATGAAACCTGCGCGGATACAACGAATAAATATCGGAAATTTGCTTCAGCCCCAAGTGTGAAAGCAGGAAATGACCTGATGATGCCCGGAGGAAAGGCCCATTATGAGAACATTTTAAATGCCCTTCAGGGTAAGGATTCCAAGTATCGGCTGACACGTGAAGAACTGGAAAAATGCGCCGCCCGGAATGTGATGCTTGCCTGGAAATTAAGGGGAAAAAGCTACGAATAAAGAAAGGGGAGTAAAAATGTCGATTGTAACAAAACGTATTATCATACTGGCAGTAATTATCATTATTGCGTTTATTTTAGGCCGTCTCACTATAAGAGCGATTATGAACCTTATGCTGGGCGGAACACTTTTTGGAGGCAATTTCCTGTGAAAAAGAAAGAAAAGAGGTGGATAAAGAAAGTGTTGTGGGGATTCATTTATGTGATTACATTCGTTGCCGTGTTTATCGTGTCGGCAATTATAAAGGTGACATATAATCCACTGAGCAAAAAATATTCAGTGGACTGGGATAGCTCCGTAGGAACGATCTATACCGATATCGCTTATGGCGAAGAAGAACCGAATAAATTTGATCTCTATGTTCCTGCGGATCAAACAAAAGAAACCTATGGCCTTGTTGTGTATCTTCATGCGGGTGGTTTTACAAGCGGCGATAAACGGGATGACGCTAATATGCTGAAATGGCTTTGTTCTAAGGGATATGTTGCAGCCGGAATCAATTATACGCTGCGTGACGACCAGCATCCCACAGCCAGTGTAAATACAATGTCACAGGAAATAAAAAGCAGTATTCCGGCTGTAAAGGCGGAAGCGGAGAAGTTAGGGTATACACTGGATCGAATGGCTGTTTCCGGCGGCTCGGCCGGCGGAACGCTGGCACTGATTTATGCTTACAGGGATTCGGATACCTCACCGATTCCCGTAAAATTCGTATTTGAGGCGGTTGGCCCAGCCAGCTTTTATCCGGAGGACTGGACAACGTACGGTCTGGATCAGAATCCACAGGCAGCGGCCGGTCTGTTCAGCGTGATGTCGGGAAATACGATTACAACTGAAATGATCGGAACCAAAGAATACGAGGAAGCCGTTAAAGATATTTCACCTTTTATGTGGATTGATAAAAATTCTGTGCCGACCTTATGCGCGTATGGAAAACATGATAAAGTATGCCCTTTTAATTCAGTAAGGCATCTGATCAATGCACTGGAAGAAAATAATGTGCCTTACGATTATATTGAGTGTCCGCATTCCGGACATGGTCTGCAAAATGATAACAAGCTGTATGCAGAATATATGGAAAAGATGGGTGAATATTTAGAAAAGTATTTAAATTAGGTAAAGGGCTGTTGTACCAGCGATTAAAAAATCATTGGTGTAACAGCCCTATTTGTACATTTTTCTTCAATATGCGGCGATTTTTCCAACATATATGCTTCATCACACTACACTCTGTGTCAACCGATATGAAGTTCGTTTTATATACTTCCTTACAGGCGTTTTCTGCCAGGTGATGATTTATTTTGAACTGCCCTCCTTATTTAAGACTTTCCAAAAGCTCATTGACTGTATTCGTCCAGTCTTCTTTGGTGGTGGCTCCCATAACCGTTTTAATGACCTCGCCTTTGTCATTAAGGAAGAAAGTGGTAGGGAAGGCAGTTACGTTTGGCAGAATGTCTGACTGAAGTTTTTCGCCGGGAATAATGTTTGTATAAGTTACACCGGTCTTCTCGACAATCTCTTTAGCCAAATCTAATTGTTCCTGGCTAACCGAACCTTTGTCATTTATGACATCGGCTGCGATACCTACAACTTTGAACTTTTTCCCTGCAGCGGCAAACTCCTTGTTCAGTTCCTCTAAATGCGGCATTTCCGCCAGACAGGGATTACAGAAGGTCGCCCAGACATTCACCATCGTGATGCCATCTTTGACAAGCAAATCGTCTGGCAGGGCATTGCCGTCAAAGTCGGTGCCATCCAGTGCAACATTTTGAAAGAGCTCATTACTGTCCGCATAGGTTAAATCTGCGCTGGAGTCATTTGCCAGCATTGCCTTATCACCATAATCCTTCAAGATTGCATTCGCCTGCTCCACCACCTTCTTTGCCTCATCTGCAGTAGGGCAGGTGACTGTATTGCCGAGGAAATAGCCATCCTTATCTGTGCCGGTCAGCTTTACAATATCTTCAGGGGTTACGAAAATTTCATACAGAGGTGCGTTTTCCTCAGTAAGTCCTCCCACCTTCCCTTTTTCGCTGTAGCCATACAATCCGGTGATTTCATACTCCGCTTTACCAAGTGGAGTTTCCACAGTTACCTTATCCCCTACCTTTTTGCCCATACTTTCAGCCAGGGATGCGGGAATCACACAACCTCCCGTGGAACCGTTTGCAGGAAGTTTGCCCTCAGTCAGTTCATATGTTACAAAAAGTCCATTGTCCTCCAGTTCGGGTTCGCCACTTAATCGCAGATCTTTTGTATCGCCCAGAGTTACATCATCCATGTATCCCGAGATATGATTCGGGCATTCCACGCCCGGCAGTTCCATAACTTTCTTCCATGTATCATAGCTGAGGAGCTTATCCGCTGTAAAGCGGACGCTGCGGTCCATCAGTTCCTGCTCTTCAGCGGAGATGGAATCTTCCTGCACCATATCGTTTACATCAGGTGCTGTAGTTTGGTTTTCTGTGTCTGCGGGCTTTGCTGGGGAACTGCCGCAGGCGGCAAGGGAAAAGGTAAGGCTTAAAACCAGGAGTAGTGTTAATAATTTTTTCATATTTTTTTTCCTTTCATTTACTGAATAATTGTGTTAGTTGTTTTGATTTTCTTTTGAATCGGATTTTCCAGCACAGCTTCCGGAACAGGAAGTGCAGGAACCTTTACAGGCCGCCGCCTCCTATTTTTTGCCAATGCGGAATCCTTTGGCAAGAGCTCCCGTGGGGCATGCGCGGACACAGTCACCACAGCGGATACATTCCGGATTGTTGGGCGTCTTGCGTGGATCAATGCCCATCTTGCAGGTCTTTTTACAAATGCCGCAGTCCACACATTTATCCTCATCCAGGCGCAGATGGTAGAGGGAGATCGGGTTAAATACGCCATAGATAGCTCCCAGGGGGCAGAGGAATTTACAAAACGGCCGATAGTGGAACATGGAAAGTATCAAAATGGATAACAGTAGAAATACTTTCCAGCTAAACAGCCAGCCAACGGCGGCCTGTAGATCGGGATTTCCCGCGACAAGCGGAATGCCTCCCAGCAAAGTGCCTGAAGGACAGATCAGCTTGCAGAACCACGGGTTTCCCTGACCAATAATGTTTACCAGGAACATGGGCAGCAGCAGGACGAATACCACAAGGATGATATATTTGAGATACCTAAGGTATTTTTCTCCCGGAAGCTTTTTTAGCTTTGGCACGGGAATCTTATGGAGTAAATCCTGTACCAGTCCAAAAGGACAGAGGAAACCGCAGACCAGCCGTCCGAATAAAGTTCCCACAGCCATTAAAAATCCGACGATATAAAAGGAAAACTGGTAGTTACGGCTGCCAATAACTGCCTGGAGAGATCCAATGGGACATGCTCCCAGGGCGCCGGGACAGGAGTAGCAGTTAAGCCCCGGCACACAGAGTGCTTTCGTGGGGCCGGTGTAAATTTTTGACTGGATAAAGCCATTAATATAGCCGTTTGTCAGTGCGGCAAAGCCAATTTGTACCCAAAGGCGAATACCTTTTTTGGCCCCTTTTTTTGTTGTGCTTTTTTTATTTTTCATATGTTTCTCCTAACCAATTCCAATACATTCCAGGCAGATTGCTACCGCTTTTTTTAGTACTGTCAAATGCTCCTCACGGAGTAGTCCAAGCCCTACAAATACAAGACTTAGTACAAAGAATGCGATGCCGATGTGCCGTCGCCTTTTTTCTGTCATTGGAGTTCACCTCCTTTCCCCATGTAAACCAGGCGGCCTCCTTTGTTAAGCCCCCAGATTTCATCTGCAAAGTGCATGATTTTATGCGAGTGAGTAACGATGATTAAACATTTATTCTGCTTATGGGCTAAATTGACCATAATATTCATTATATCTCGTTCGGACTCACGGTCTAAATTCCCACTGGGTTCATCCGCCAGCAGCAAATTGGGTTCGTGAGACAGGGCCCGGGCAATACCCACACGTTGCTGTTCTCCCCCGGAGAGGCTCAGTACGCGGCGCCTGGCGGTTTCCTCGTCGATGCCCACACTATCCAGCAGATTCAGAGCAAAAATACGGTTATTTTTATGATGGACGCCGCTGATGGCCATAGAAAGTTCAATGTTTTCCAGTGCAGTTTTATTTAACAGAAGGTTATAGCTCTGAAATACAACGCCTATTTTTTCGGCGCGGTATCTGTCTCTGTCGAGCTTATTCAAATCTTCACCCTCGTACAGGATTGATCCTTCTGTGCAGATATCCAGTCCGGCTAAAAGCGAGAGTAGAGAGGTCTTGCCCGCGCCTGATCTTCCGACAATACAGTAGACTTTGCCCAGCTCAAAATCTGCATTTAATCCCTGAAATACGGGCTTCGTAGTTTTTTCATAGGTATATCCTACATTTCTTAGTGCTAAAACAGCCATATTTAGTTCCTCCTTGTCAATTTCGCTGGCGCAGAATATGCATTGGTTCATACTTCATTGCGCAAACCGCACTGACTGTACCTGCAATCGTTGTCAGTAACAGAGCGATACCTACAAGCTCAGTAATGGTAGTAAAGCTCAGTGCGGCGCTGATGTGAGTGATCGGTACGTTGTCCGTAGCCAGCCCGTCAAAAGAGATACTGCTTGTATTAGCGATGAGACTTGGTCTGTTCATAGCGTGGGTCATCTGGTTTGACAGCAGCATATCTGTGACCGGCTGAGCGATCAGACTGCCCAGGGCAATACCAAGAATCAGGCAAACCGACATGATGAGCGCGGATTCCAGGACCAGGCCTGCTGCTACTTTACTCTTTTTCATGCCCATTGCTCGAAGAACACCAATCTCATATTTTCGCTCCCTCACTAAGAGTGAGGAGAGAATAAGAAGGACGGCAGCTCCCAGCACCAGGACCACCCACAGGAATATTATGGAAATGACACACATCTGCTCAATGGGTTTTACAAAAGCATCGTAGGCAACCGTATCGGTGCTCAGGCTGTAGTATTCGGAGAGACCAGCAGCATAGGATTCCTGAGCGAAAGCATCTAAATCCTTGGGGTTTTTGAGGTAAAATTTCGTGTTAAATGTAGGTTCATAAGTATAGCGTGGATCTATCAGAAACTTATAGCGGGTAAAGATTTCATTGTCACTGTCCACCTCTTCTTCACTGTATGCTCGGTGATAGATGCCACTGACCTTGAGGGTCATTTCTTCCAGAGGCTTCCCCTGCTTATCAGTGTAAAAAATACTTTTGACCTGGAAAGTATCACCAAGCTTCAGGTCGTTTAACTTTGCCAGTGTATCGGATATCAGGCATTCGTTATCTGCCTTTGGGAATGCTCCTCCTTCAATAAGCTTTGCCTGCCCGTTCTGGAACGGCTTCGCCTGGCTCACATCTTCGTAACCACTGAGAATATATTGAGGGATACGGGTTTTTTCGGGAGCCTTTCCTACCCCCTGTATCTCCATACTATGGTAGTCCATCGGCGTAGTATATTTCAGATTGTCTGCAACAGCTTCCGTCTGAGCATTGTATATAGTCGTTTTCAGATATTTGGAGGCTGCCATTTTTTGAATCAGTTCATCGGTGATCTCAGGTATTAAAAATGTTTCATTTTTTTCCAATGCTTCGCTGACCTTTATGCTATTTACGTTGAGGAGCACCTCTGTGCTCAGCCCCTCTTTGTATTGCCGGGCAATGGCATTTGCATCGTTGAAGACCACCAGGGCTACGCAGCTCATTGTGATGATCAGTAGAAATATCCCGGCTGCCAGCATATTTCGGCCAATATTTCGGTATATATTTTGAAATGCGTTTTTTATTATATACATAAAGTTTATTCTCGTTTCTTTCAGGATTTTTTTTAGTATAGCACAGGCAATGTTAATTCTGAGGCAAAACCGATAACCTTTTTACCTATATTTTTGTTTTATACAGTTACTGGCTGTGGTATACTATATTAATAGTGTGAGAAATCCGAACGGCGGGTGATAAATGATGCGTTTATTGATTATTGAAGATAATTACGAATTGGCAGATCTGATGAAGGAGAAGCTGTCTGATTTTGGATATGTATGTGATGTGGCCTATGATGGGGAGAGCGGAGATTTGAAAGCGTCTGATAATGATTATGATGCGATTCTATTGGATCTGAACCTTCCGGACAGCGATGGATTTGAACTTCTGGATGATTGGCGGACTCGGGGGCTTTCTGCACCTGTACTTATTGTAACTGCCCGGGGCGAACTGGATCAACGGGTCAAAGGTCTTCAGCTTGGCAGTGATGATTATATTACAAAACCCTTTGAATTCACGGAACTGGATGCCCGTATACAGGCGGTGATTCGGCGATTCAGGGGACGGGCAAATCCCGTCATTCACATCAAAGAACTATCTCTGAATCCGGCCACGCGTAAAGTAGTACTGAATGGACAAGAAATCCTCCTTTCCGCTAAGGAATTTGATATTTTAGAATACTTGGCAAGCTGCTATCCCCGTATTGTTTCCAATGAGGAGCTTGCGGAGCATGTCTACGACGAAAATTTTGACCCATTTTCCGGGGTTATCCGGGTCCATATGGCCAACATGAAGAAAAAGCTTAAAATAGGAGATATATCGATTCTGCGCAACGAAAAAGGAAAGGGGTATTATCTATGTCTGGAATAAAAAAGCAAACCTGGTTTTTGATTGCCGGATATACTATATTGCTAAGTCTTTGCATTGTTGTATGTTTCTATCTGTTTGTTCGCAATTCAAGTGCAGATATCAGCGGACTACCGGAGACACTGTTTTATGTTCCGCAAAACGGACAGATTGTTTTGGACGGTTCTATAACCTCAACAGAGCTGCATGATTATTTTCGCTCAGCTTTCTTTCGTTATCTGCCCTTGCTGATTTCAGCCGTTTGCCTTCTGGTTCTTTTGCTTTCCAGTGCATTGCTGCTTTGCATCCGTTCACTGGAACGCAGGCACAACAGACTGATTGCCAGTGATTTACGAGGGCTATCTGAATCGGAGCCTGAATGCATACGGGAAACGGATTTAAAGGAGGAGTATCAGACGATCCATACACGGCTTACAGCGTATGAGAAAGATCAGCAGCGTCTCCATTCTTTCATTGCCCATGAACAAAAAAATCTGATTATGCTTATAAAAGCCCGACTCAATAAGTCCTCTGATTTCCTGCTCATTCGTGATATCGATAAGCTGGCTCAATCTGTGGATGATATTCTGACGATATCTGCACATCGGAACGTCAGCCGTGAAATCGTAGACTTGGCACTGATTGTAGCAGAAGAATGTGATACTTATCAAAGTGTTTATTCCAACATTACCTTTTGCTTTGATGAGGATGCTTCCTATGGGATTTTAGGCAAAGAACAATGGCTGCGTCGGGCTGTTGATAACCTGTTGGATAATGCTGTTAAGTACGGCGCTGGAAATATGATCGAGGTAGTTCTGGAACAACTGCATGACAGCGTACTGCTCCATATCCGTGACCATGGTATGGGAATGGGGGAGGATGAGGAGGAGCTGATATTTGAGCATGGCTACCAAATCAAGGAGTTAAATAAAGACGGCTATGGAATTGGACTGAGCCTTGTTCAGCATGTCTGCAATTTGTGTGATGGCTTTGTTCGTTTGAATAGCAGAGAGGGGAATGGCAGTGAATTTGTTCTGGCATTTCCCTCAGCCTGAACAGTGCTTGATGGAAACGACGGCCGACGAATGAAGTATATCTTGGTTAAATCCCGGGGAGTAAGCGTATAAGGCGCCTTGAATGGTATTTGCCCGGAGGAAAAACAGAAGAATTGATGGCGGAACACTACCTGTCCTTTAGAGCCTGTCAGCGCGATAATTAAATCGCCCTGGCAGGCTCTTTTTATAACAAAACATTAAATAATCCAATGTCACAGGCCGCCCCAAATTGGCAAAGCCGACAACAGGCGATGCTGTGCAGATAGGCGAGATTGTTCAGGGGTGATGATGTTATACAACATGCATAAAAAAAGATTTTTAAAATTGTATAATATCTGAAAATGAAAAATAATATACATATGCTATTGACAGCTAAAACGTAAAAGCATATAATAGCAACATAAACATGAAAGCAGAAAAACCATATTTCTTAAAAAATTGCATAAAAGGTGCCGTCTGCCGACATGCGTTGAGTATGAAAAAGAATGGGGAGGTAATTAACAGAATGAAAGTATTCAAAAACAAGAAGAAGATGCGGTCATTTCGGGAATTTTTGTATCTTCTGCCCTTTATTATCCTGGTGGCCGTATTCGCCTATTATCCGTTATACGGATGGGTGTATTCCTTTTTTGACTACAAGCCGCCGCTGCCCTTAACGATGGATAATTTTGTAGGGTTAAAGTGGTTTAAGTATCTGGTTGGAAATGAAGTGCGTATCAAACAGATACTCACTGTCCTTAGAAATACCTTTGCCATGAGCGGGCTGACACTGCTGACCTCCTGGCTGCCGATGATTTTTGCCATATTTCTGAACGAAATCAAGTGTCTGCCATTTCGCAAGATCGTTCAGACCGTGACCACGCTGCCGAACTTTATCAGTTGGGTGCTCGTTTATTCCATCGCCTTTTGCTTATTCAGCAGCAATGGTATGATGAACAGCTTCCTTCAGGATCTGGGGCTGATCACAGAGCCGGTGATGTTCCTCCAGTCGTCAAAGCATGTGTGGCTGACTATGTGGCTGTGGATCACCTGGAAAAACCTGGGCTGGCAGTCGATCATGTATATTGCCGCCATTTCCGGGATTGACGGAGAGCTGTTCGAGGCGGCAAAGGTGGACGGCGCAACCCGGATGCAGACGATCCGCTACATCACCATTCCCAGTCTGCTGCCCACCTTTACCGTGCTGATGATGCTGAGTATCGCCAATTTCCTTTCAAATGGTATGGAACAGTATTACGTCTTCCAGAATGCGTTTAACAAAGAGTCCATACAGGTGCTGGATTTGTTTGTATTTAATCTGGCCATGGGAAGCGGAAGCTATTCCGTATCCACGGCGCTGAGTATGCTTAAGAGTGTGATCAGTGTGGGCCTGCTGTGTGCAGCGAACGGTATATCCAAGTTACTCAGAGGCGACAGCTTTATTTAATGTGATGAATATGGAGAAGATGGCTATGGAAAAGGAAATCGTTGTTAAAAAGAAAAAGACAAAAGTGAGTCCACAGGACAGGATCATCAGCATCATTACATATGCCGTATTTGCAGCGTTTGCATTTATTTGTATTTATCCCTTTTATTACATATTTATCAATACGATCAGTGCCAACGACCTGAGTGATAAAGGTAAGATACTGTTTTATCCCATAGGTATACATTTTACAAATTATTTGGATGCGCTGAATATACCGGGGCTTTTACAGGCCGCGAAGATATCTGTTGGAAGAACACTCATCGGCACGGCGCTGACCGTTTTGACGGCGGGATTTATGGGGTATATGTTTACAAGAGAAACCGTGTGGAAGAGAAAGTTCTGGTACCGTTTCGTTATATTAACGATGTATTTTAACGCCGGTATTATTCCGTGGTATATAACCATGAATAATCTGCATCTGACAAATAATTTCTGGGGGTATGTTTTGCCGGTGCTCGTGTCGCCGTTTTACATTATTCTGACCAAGACCTATGTGGAATCCATACCAAGGGAGTTGCAGGATGCGGCGGAGATAGACGGCGCGGGAACACTGAAGATCTTCTGGAAGATCATCCTGCCGCTGATCAAACCCATACTTGCCACGGTAGCTATATTTGCCGCGGTCGGCCAGTGGAATTCCTTCCAGGATACATTATTGCTCGTCACCGAGAGCCGGTTGTACACATTACAGTTTATTTTGTATCAGTACATCAATCAGGCCAGCTCCCTGGCGGCTCTTGTGGGAAGCGGCTCCAGCGGGGCGGATATGAGCCAGATCATGGCGACGGCTCAAACGGCCACATCGGTTCGGATGACCGTAACTATTATCGTTGTTACACCGATTTTACTCGTCTATCCCTTCTTCCAGAAGTTTTTTGTAAAGGGGATTATGATCGGTGCGGTGAAGGGCTGAGTCATGGATAGTGAAAGGTTTTACCTTTTCATTTATATGGAAACAATTCAACCATCGTCCTTTGGACGGAAAAATTAATGGAGGTATTTATTATGAAGTGGAGAAAAGTAACAGCAATGGGGCTTACGGTAGTTATGGCGCTATCTATGGCACTGACCGGTTGTGGCAATTCAGGCGGGAAATCGGGAGAGAAATCCGCCGGCGCCGATACGGCAAAGACGGAATCGTCTCAGAAGACCGGTGACAGCGGCCAAAGCAGTGGCGGAAGCGATGCCGCCAGCGATAATGGTGAGCTGATTACCCTGGAGGTTTATGATGTTGCCGCAAATTATCAGGGGATGCAGAGTGGGTGGTTTGCGAAGCTTATAAAAGATAAATTCAATATCGAGCTGAATATTTTTGCACCCAATACATCCGGTGACGCGGAAGCACTCTATCAGACACGATGCAGCTCCGGAAAGCTGGGAGACATTATTCTCCTGGATAATGATAAGTTTGTTGACTGTATTAATGCAGGACTGATTAAAGATATGACAGATTCCATATGGAATTATACCAATCTCTCAGGTTTTAAAGAGCAGATTACAGCTCTGAATGCGCAGATGGGCGATGAAGGAAAAATCTATGGTATTCCTACTGAAATGACGAATACGACCCCGGACGCCTATTCGGAAAGTGATCCGTTTTCTGCCCCATGTCTGCCATGGGATTACTATAATGAGCTGGGCTGCCCGGAAATCAAAAATCTGGATGATCTTTTAGATGTCTTAGAGCAGATGCAGACAGCGCATCCGACCAATGCGGACGGCGATGCAGCCTATGCGATTTCCCTTTGGAAGGACTGGGATGGCTTTGGTATGGAAAATATCTGCCAGACGGCAAAGTGGTATGGCCAGGAAGTAAAATATTCTGTTCTTCTGGGCAATGACAATACTATGATGTCCTTAATTGATGAAAACGGTGCTTATTATAAGATGCTGCAGTTCTTTTATAAAGCCAATCAGAGAGGACTTATTGATCCGGACTCCAGTATCCAGGACTGGACGACCGCGGATCAAAGCAAGATCCGGACGTACAGAACCTATTTACTTTGGTATAACTGGGCAATGAAACTTTCAAGCGTTGGCCTTACACAGGAAGACAGGGATGCCGGAAAGGGCTTTGTGAATATTCCTGTTTCGGATTTAAATTGCTATCAGGTAGCGGATTCCTATTATGGAACCGGACGCGTCTGGGGCATTGGCTCACAGGTGGATGCCGAGACTGAAAAGAGAATTATGGATTTCCTGGACTGGATGGCCAGCCCGGAGGGCGTTACTTATATGTGGATCGGCGTTGAGGGGCTTACTTATACATATGATGAAAATGGCAAATATGTCCAGACAGAGGATGCCTCTGATTATGTCGGCGGAAATAAAGAAGTGCCGGAGGATATGGGCGGAGGCGGATTCGCCGATGGTCAGTGCAAGCTGAACCAGTATCTTGTATCATCCATGAGCTTAAATCCCAATAATAACGAGCCATACAGTCTCGCTTACTGGAGCACTCAGCTTGCGAAACCAAAGGAAACAAGATTTGCGGAATGGTCGGAAAAATACGGCACGGAAACTCAGACCGAATATTATGAGAAGAACGGCCTTATGACCATCGTGCCCAATGTCAATGTGATTTTAGAGAGTGATACGACGGATATCGCCCTGATCCGCAGCCAGTGCGGACAGGAAATCACCAATACCTCCTGGAAGATGATCTATGCGGCTGATGACGCGGAATTTGACCAGATGTGGAGCAGTCTCAAGGAAACGCTTACCGGACTTGGCTGGGATGAGCTGCTGGCATTTGACATGGCTAAATATCAGAAGGTGATCGATGCCCGGATGGAAGCAATGAAATAAATGATATTAAGAAGTCAGAGGAGTCCGTTGGGATGGTTTTCCTGACAGACTCCTTTGCAGTGGAGATGACTATGAGTAAAGATTTGACAGCGCGGCTGCCTGAGGGAATGGGTTATGCTTTCTGGGAAAAAGAAATGCTGTATGACCGGGAGCTGCATGTAAGTATAAATCATCCGGACGCGTCCGATGATAACGATGGAAGCCTGGAGCATCCGTTTAAAACCATACAAGCGGCGGCCGATAAAGCCAGGCCGGGAACAAGGGTATGGATTCATGGAGGAGTTTACCGGGAATGTGTACGGCCTGTGTGTTCCGGAGAAGGACCGGACCGGCTCATCTGTTATGAAGCTTTTGACAAGGACCAGGTAATTATAAAAGCCTCGGAGGAAATCCGGGGATTTCAGGTCAGCGAAGGGTGGCAGATCTATCCGTTTGGCAAGACGCCGGGCCCGGAGGAGATCCGCATTTGGGAAATAAAGTTAAAGCCGGATATGTTTCAGGGGTATAATCCCTTTGGGATGGTAAATATTCTTCACGACCGGCTCTATATTGAGTACGACAAGACAGATATGACCACCTATATGAATCGGCGGGGAATGGTCTTTTGTGACGGCAGACCTCTGCAGCAGGTCAGCCTGTACGAGCAGATGAGTGAAATTCCAGGCTCCTTCTGGGTGGAGGCCAATGGACAAAAGGTACATTTCCGGCTGGAGAACGATGAAAATCCCCGGGAGCATACGATCGAGATCACCTGCCGGGAGCAGTGTTTTGCTCCGGAAATCCCTTTTTTATCCTACATAAAGCTTAAAGGTCTGACCTGTGCTCATGCCGCCACCGGAGCGCCGGTGCCCCAGCGCGGCGCCATATCCTGCGGCCGGGGGCATCACTGGATTATCGAGGACTGTACCATTGACTGGTCCAACGGCGTGGGCATTGACATAGGAAATGAATGCTGGCATCACACAAGGATCAGGGATCAGGTGCTGGGGTATACGATCATCCGGCGCTGCCATATATATGATGTGGGGGTCTGCGGTATTGCCGGAATGTTTACGAGAGATCTGCTCATTGAGGATAATTATATAAAAGGAACCGGCTGGCAGCGGATGGAGCTGTCCTGGGAGGCCGCCGGTATCAAGGTTCATGGCTGCCGAAACAGTCTGATCCGCCGCAACGTTTTTTCAAAAACCTTTCGGGCGGACCACCTGTGGATGGATGTGGGAAATGAAAACAACAGAATTACCCAGAATCTGTTTTTGGATGGCATTGAGCAGAGGGAGGCTGTTTTTATCGAATGCAGCCGGGATGGCGTTAATCTGATCGACAATAATATTTTCTGGAATATTGAAGGACGGTTTGACCGCAGCCTTGTGAAGGAGAAGCCGGGCTCCTCCGGGTGGTATAATATGGAGGAGGACAGTGTGATCACCGGCTGGGCCATTTATGGCGAGGGAACGGATCATCTGCATATTGTAAATAATCTCATCGGCCGTTGCCGGAGCGCCGGGTACTTTGCAAAGCCTGTGCCATTTAGAATCAGCGGACGGGGCGGAACAAGCCGGGATGCACAGATCTATAATAATATTTTTTATGAATGCGGCGAAGCGGCCATCAAGTTCCCCACACAATATAATAAAGCGGAGGGCAATTTTTATGTCCGGATGCCGGGCGGCTTTTTAAGAATACTGTATCCGGCCCCGGCGGTCTGCCTGGACCTTAAGGCATGGCAGGAATTTTATGGCCTGGACGTACAGGGCCAGGAGGGGTGGCTGGATATCTGTGTGGATACGGAGCGATTAACGCTAACGGTGGATCATGCCGGGGATCGGCCCCTAATGCTGCCGGGGAGAGAGCCGGGGCCGGATTTTGTAACGGATACGGCGATATTAAAGGCTGTGCCGTCGGATGCTATGACTCCTACGGATTTTTATGGAATGCTGGCAAATATAAGCGGCCGCATACCGGGGCCGTTTTCGGAGCTGACCATGGGCATGGTGTATTCCATAGATCCGCGGAAGCCAAACGGGACAGGTGATCAGTGGCCTTCCTGAGCAGTGACTGGAATATGTAACAGCTCGGCCCTCTGAGCTGTAAACGGATTATATAAATAATTTATAAACTGTCAAAAACGAGGATTGACAATAACTTCCATCCGCTTTACACTGGTAAAATGAGGACATAAATTAAGATAAGGAACAGGTGATGGAATGGGCGAAAACCAATCTTCTAGGACACATATAAAAGAAATGGCAGAAAAGCTGGGGCTTTCAGCGGGAACCGTTTCCGTTGTTTTGAATGGGCGTGGGGACAGTGTCCGCATCGCCAAAGAAACGCAGAAAAGGATTCTGGAGCTGGCTAAAGAGATGAATTATCAGCCGAACATTTATGCGAGAAGATTGAGGAAGGCCGGGCAGGAACAGGCGCCGATCATTATCGCTGTATTCTGGCGAAAGGATAATCTTAATTCCAGACTGGGAAAGTTTCTGGCCGGATTGTACGAATCCATAGTAAAAAGAGGCTGTAATGTAGAGATCATGGTGCAGCCTTATGAGCCGGGGGAATTTAAAGAGCACCTGCATCAGATACACAGCAGCCGGTGCAGCGGTGCTATGATCGGTGGACTGACAGAGGAGGAGCAGGTTTGTCTGGAGGAGCAGGATTATGATATACCGGTGATCCTGGTCGGCCGGAATACGGAGAAGTTTCACTGCGTGCTGATGGATAATTACCGGGCCGGAGAAAAGTGCGCCTCAGCCATCGATTCCTCACGCATAAAGACAGCGGCGGTAGTCTCTTTTCATAAAAGCAGCCGGGCGGCGCGCCTTCTGGAGGTGGGATTTACTATGGCCTGCCAGGATAAAGGGATTACGGTGCGTGAGGACTGGAAGCTCCGTCTGGAACGCAGCACCTATGAGATTGGCTATCATGCTGTAGAGGAGCTGATGGCAAGAATCCCATTTCCGTCGGCCTGGATGGTCCTGGACAGCCGTCTTGCAGCAGGAATGCTGGCGGCCTGCCAGGATAATGGCATTGTCATTCCCAGGGATCTGAATCTCATATTTTTTGAGGATTCTGAGCTGCTCAAATATAATAAACCGTCGCTCACCTCTGTGGATGTGCCTGTGGCGGATATGGCAGAGAAGGCTTTGGATATTCTTCTTCTGATCAATGAGAATAAGGTGGATATCCCGATCAAAAGAGAGCTGCTTCCGGTTTATCATATGCGGGAGAGTACAGGAAAGCTGTGATATAGGGAGCTGTACGATAACAGTAACAGGGCCGCAGTTTGGGCCGTAGAAGCCCGGACTGCGTTTCTTATTCATAAATGCTAAAACGAAAATGCACAATTATAAGTGCAATGTCTGGAGGACGAAATATGAAACAGAAATTGAATCAGGCTTATACGATGCATCCTTTATTTTTCGATCCCATTGGAAAAAAGGCGCATTTTGAAGAAAAGGACGGTAAGGTATCGATCGGTTACGTGGATGACCGTCCGGGTGTTGTGGTGGAGGAAAATGGGGATGTCACCTTTAATTTTTACGCTCCGCAAGCCCGAACCGTGGAAGTGGCTGGAATCACCGGCAGTATGGGGCGGCATAGGATCTCATTGACGAAAGGGGAGGATGGTTACTTTTCATGTACTGTTTCGGGAATTTGTCCGGGCTTTCACTATCACCACTGGTTTGTAGATGGTGTAAATGCGGCGAACCCTGCGGCTCCCTTTTGCTATGGGTGCTTTGGAGCGGCTAACTTTTTTGAAGTGCCGCAGCCGGGAGCGGACTTTTTTGAACTGAAAAATGTACCTCATGGAGATGTGCAGATCCATAAATATGATTCACAGGTGAATGGACATGTAAAAGACTGTTATGTCTATCTGCCGCCCTCCTATAACATTGAGACAGAAAAGCATTATTCGGTGCTTTATATACAGCATGGTGTGGGTGAAAACGAAACCGGCTGGATATGGAATGGAAAACTGAACTTTATTATGGATAATCAGATCGCTGCGGGCGAATGTGAGGAAATGATCGTAGTCATGTGCTCCGGCTATGCTTTTTGCGACGGTGAAGATCCTGTATTTTATCCTGGGGATTTTGACCGTGAGCTTACCTGCGACTGTATTCCATATATTGAACAGAATTTCCGGGTGAAGAAGGGCCGCGATAACCGGGCAATGGCCGGACTTTCCCTGGGCTCGGCCCAGGCCTCCTTAGCCGTTTCCATGCATCCGGAGCTGTTTGCCTATCTCGGCGTTTTCTCGGGTGTGCGCTATGACTGTATGGAGCAGATCGTGGCAAATAATGATGCGCAGCCTATGAAGTCTGTTTTTCTTTCCTGCGGTATTATGGAAGCGGATCTTGAAAAGCAGCAGAAAGCTATGATTGAGGTTTTGTCGGAAAAGCATATCCCCTGTGAACAGCACAGCTATGCCGGCGGCCATGAATGGCATGTATGGCGGGAGAGTCTCCGCGATTTTGTGGCAAAATTATTTAAGTGTACGCAGGAGGCCGGCTGCGGTGCGGCTGCAGAGCCGGTATTTCCGGTAAATAAGCCGGAGATTTCTCTGGCGCAGTTGGATCGTCAGACTTTTGAGGCGCATATGCTGTTTTTTGACCCGGTATATAAGGACCTGATCCGTGAGGTTGATGCTATGGGCCGTCCGGCCGGACGATATGCGGATATCCGTCCGGGCGTGACGATCGTGTCTCCCGGCTGCGCACGCTTCCGTTTGCAGGCGCCGGGCGCAAAGAAGGCAGAGGTGGATATTCTTGGTATGGGGCGCTTTACCTTGGAACCGCTGTCCGGGGCAGATGGTGAAAAGGGCTTTTTTGAGGGAACAGTTTGCGAAATTGAGCCGGGCTTTCACTATCACAGCTACTATATCAATGATACACAGGTGATAAATACCAATGCACCGGTGGGATACGGCTGTTTTCAGCCTATCAATTATTTTGAGATGCCGGAACCGGATTTTGAAGAATACCGGCTGCGTCAGGTGCCGCACGGAGCGATCCATCTCAATTATTATCCATCCGGGCAGACTGGCCGGACAAAGCTCTGCTATGTATATACACCTCCGGCATATGATAAAAACCCGCAAATGCGCTACCCGGTGCTGTATTTGCAGCATGGCGGCGGAGAGAATGAGGTTGGCTGGGTATGGCAGGGGAAGATCGCCAATATTGCAGACAATCTTCTAGCCCAGGGGCGTATGAAGGAAATGATCATTGTTATGAATGCAGGCTATGCTTTTCCTGAGGATAAGCCATGGCATCCGTCCATGAGCGCCTTTTTAGATGAACTTCCGGAGGACTGCGTTCCGTTCATTGACCGGACGTACCGGACACTGACCGACCGCCATTGCCGGGCCATCGCCGGACTTTCTATGGGGGGCATGCAGACACAAAAGATTGCTTTTCATCATCCGGAGCTGTTTTCCTGGGCTGGCATATTTTCCGGCGGACTTGTTATTTATAACGAGGAAGATGATTACCGTGATGTACTTTACGATCCAGAGGCCTTTTCCCGGCAGTTTGATATGCTTTTTGTCGCCTGCGGAATGCAGGAAGGCGGTTATACCTCCACCGTGGATCATGTGGCGGATGTGCGGGCGCACCATGTTCCTGTGGAGATGTTTGAGGGCTACGGATACCACGACTGGACATTTTGGAGACATTGTGCAAAATCATTTTTAATGAAGCTGTTCCAATAAATGAGCGTTTCTATTGACTTTGTCAAAT
Organism: Lachnospiraceae bacterium; assembly: GCA_902363555.1. Classification (GTDB taxonomy): domain Bacteria; phylum Bacillota; class Clostridia; order Lachnospirales; family Lachnospiraceae; genus Catenibacillus. Next base: position 53,083 of record CABJAM010000014.1, read on the forward strand.
GATAAGGAGGTTTACCTATGATTAAAGAAACTTATACGGAAAATGGAGCCGTCCGCGGCATTGCAGCGGCTGATCCCCGCATTATATCCTATAAAGGCGTTCCATTTGCGGCCCCGCCTGTGGGCCCGCTGCGCTGGCACGCTCCTGTGGCTGCACAGAGCTGGGAGGGTGTGCGCGACTGCTACACTTTTGGGCCTATTGCCATGCAGAATATTCCGGGAATTGATGACAATGATATTTACACAAGAGAGTGGAATGTGGACCCTGAGATTCCGATGTCGGAGGACTGCCTTTATCTGAACATATGGACGCCGGCGAAAACAAAGGAGGAGCGGCTGCCTGTTTATGTCTGGTACTATGGCGGCGGCCTTCAGGTGGGAAACCCCGCGGAGATGGAATTTGACGGTGAGCGCATTGCCCGCAGGGGAATTGTTGTTGTGACGGTAAATTATCGGGTGAACGTGTTTGGATTTCTGGCACATCCAGAGCTTACTGAGGAAGCGCCGGAAGCGCCGTGCAACTTCGGCCATCTTGACCAACAGTTTGGCCTGCGGTGGGTAAAACGGAATATCGCTGCTTTCGGCGGAGATCCCGATAATATTACTATTGGCGGGCAGTCTGCCGGAGGCGGAAGTGTACTGACCCAGTTGAATTGTCCGGCGAACCGGGGGTATATTCAAAAGGCGATTATTGAGAGCGGTATACTGACGACAACTTACAGCCCGCACCCGACAAAAAGCCTGGAGGAAGTGCAAAAGAGCGGGCTGGCATTTTTCGATGCTCTGGGTGTAAAAACGCTTAAGGAGGCAAGAGCGCTCCCGGCGGAGTATATCCGGGATAAATGCAATGCATTTGGCGCTTTTTGGGGAACCTGTATTGATGGTGTTTTTCAGAAGGATTCCTATATCAACAGTTTATATAAAGGCGAGCTTTTGGATGTGCCGCTGCTTCTGGGCCATACGGACCATGAATTTTTTGTGCAGCCTCCGGCGGATACGATGGATGAGCTTGTGTCCTATGCTGAAAATAAATTTGGCAGCCGCAGCGGGGAATTTTTGAAGATCATCCATGCTTCGGACGGAATAGCCGAAGCGCTGGAAAACAGTAAAATAATCGGGATGGAGATAAGTGTTCAGGCCGCAATGCGGTTTCTTGAAAACTGTGGCAGTAAGAGCCCGCACTACTACTATGAATTTGGGCCGGAGATACCCGGCTGGGATGATCCCGGAGCCTTTCATTCCGTAGACCTGTGGTTTTTCTTTGAAACCCTTGCCAAATGCTGGCGCCCGTTTACCGGAAAGCATTACGATCTGGCGCGCCATATGTGTAACTACTGGTGTAATTTTATCGCTTCCGGTGATCCCAATGGTAATGATGCCGATGGAAGCGCGATGGAATACTGGCCGGCCTTTGACTCCGCCAGCCGAAGCTGTATGACATTTTTCAACATGCCTGAGATGGTGAACTGCCATAAAAATCCATTGATAGAATTGCTGATCGATACTCTGGCGGATGAAATTTCGCAGGGAAATAAATAAAGTTTAAATGCCTGGCCCCGGCAGGTTCGATGATCTGATCGAACTTACCGGGGCCAGGCATTTTTGGTTCAGGTCGGTTCGATGATTTGATCAAACTTACCGGGGCCGGGCAGTTGGGTTCAGGCAGGATTGATGATTTGATCGAACTTTCCGGAACCGGGCAGTTGGATTCAGGCCTGAAGATTTTCGGAGACCCGGTCCAGCATGGTTATAAGCATTTCCTTTTCGGCATCGTCAAATCCCTGATAGCAGATACGCTCAACCTGTTCAAAAATTTCAATAACCTTATATGCCAGATCACGTCCATAATCCGTGAGAAAAATCAGGTTTCCCCGTTTCCCGCAGGAAGTAAGGACTTCCTTTTTTGTAATAAGATTTTTGACCGCCATGATCTTGAGGAGCGATGTCATGGTCGCCGGCCGGACACCACAGCTTTCGGAGAGATCCTTTTGTAAAATTCCGTTATTGGACAGCAAATGGGTAAGTATTTTGGGCTGGCCGTCAGAAAGCCCTATTTTCTGAAATTCCTGACGGCTTTTTTGCATGTGCAGCGTGTGCGCCCGGATGAGCGCCATATGTAAGGGTTCGTTCATAATTCACCTCATTTCAATTCAGACAGCCGTAGGCTGTCGGCCGCATCCGCAGGTGGTGGTATTCTTCCAGATTTGGCTGCAAATTATGCATATATACCATTGATACGCCGGTGGCCGGATCGGCTTCGGCCCATGTGCCCGAGCCGCCGGTCCAGCCAAAGGCTCCGGGCGATCCGTTATGGTGGCCCTTGTATGGATCAAGAAGTGTACGGACACCATATCCGTAGCCGTAGCCGGCCAGATAATCGTTGGAGAAATCCTCCTGTATCATCGTATCGGTCAGCGTGTTTGTCCTAAAAAGGTCGATGGTCTTTCTTCCCATCAGCCGTACACCATTGTATACGCCGCCGCAGGCCAGCATCTGCATCAGCTTCGTGTAGTCGAAGCAGTTGGTTATGACGCGGGAAAAACCGGAAATCGTACCGAGAGGGCCGACAAAGCGGGCATCCTCCTCCGGAGTTAAGGCGTAGAGGGCATTCTCGTCACCCAGCTTTTTGTCTGGATACAGATAGTAATTTTTTACAAGCCGGTCGGAGAGATCGCCGAAGGTGAAATTTGCGGAGCTGTCCATACCCAGAGGCTCGAACAGCATTTCCTTTATGACCATCTCTGCCGGTTTGCCGCAGATCGCTTCCAGAAGTCCTGCTGTCAGCTCACTTGAAAAGCCATATAAAAAGCGCGTGCCTGGTTCAAAGGTCAAAGGAACCTCCGAAATGGCGCGAATCTGCTCCCGAAGTGAAAAATGCCCCTTTTCACGCAGCGGCTTCATCGCTTTTGCCATAAGCCGGGATACGGGATGCTGTACAGGGCTTTCTCCCATGATCATATCATATGGCAGCCCACATGTCATGTTCATAATATTTTTTATTGCGATCGGATGATCCGTGGGAACAATATCAACATATCCGTTAGGCTTGCAGACGAGCTTCTTTGAATGACGCCACTCCGGAAAATACTCGTACAGGGGATCACTCATAAGAAACCGCCCCTGTTCATAAAGCATCATGGCGGTGGTATACATGGCGATCTTTGTCAGCGACGCCTGACGGAAGACATGCTCGCGTTCCAGGCATTTCCCTGACTCGATATCCGCCCATCCAAAATAATTTTCATATAAAGTTTCACCCTTACGGGCAATAATACAACTGCATCCTGGCAGTCCATCATCGACGTATTTTTGCAGCAAAGCATCTAAATCCTTAAAGTTCGACATAATATTCCTCCTCAATTTGCCATGGATTTCCTATAAAATGCAGCCATAGGCGGCCGCGCGTACACGCAGGTGATAATACTGCTCACCGCTGGGCACGCTATTATGCATATAGACGATGGAGACGCCCTCGGCAGGGTCGGCTTCACACCAGGTACCAAAACCGCCGGTCCATCCAAAGGCGCCAAGCGAACCATTATGATTCCCCTTGGCCGGATCGATGAGTGTACGGACGCCGTAACCATATCCGTAGCCGGCGTTATAGCTGTCGTCAAAATCCTTTTGCTGTATACTGTCAAGACCGTTGGTGCGCATCATGTCTATGGTCTGCCGGCCTAAAATCCGGCGGCCGTTATGGACACCGCCGCAGGCGAGCATCTGCATGAGCTGAGTATAATCATTGACCGTGGAAAAAAGCCTTGCCCAGCCGCATTCACGCTCAGGACCCGGAAGGTGCTTATCGTCCAGTGCTGTAACCATGGGAATCATAGCGCCATCGGCATCCTCTTTATACAGCCGCACCATCCGTTTTTGAATATCACCAAAATAGTGAGAACGGGTACTGGTCATACCCAGAGGCTCAAAAAGCATTTCTTCAAATACTGTATCGATGGATTTACCGCAGACCGCCTCGATGATACCTGCCGCCAGTTCGCTGGAGAAGCCATAAAGCCAGTGGGTTCCCGGCTCAAAAGCCTGCGGAACTTTGGCCATGGCGGCAATCTGTTCTCTGAGCGTAAAATGCCCCCGCCTCCAGAGCGGCTGCATATATTTTTGCATCTCCCGCAGCGTTTCATTCGTTGTGTTTTCATCCGGAAAATTACAGTAGGGCAATCCGCATTTCATCGATAAAACGTCACTGACTGTAACCGGTCTTTCGGTAGGAACGATTTCGGTATATCCATTGGGATTTTTGACAATCTTTGTAGTATGCTTCCACTCCGGAAAAAAGTCGCTGACAGGATCTGTCAGTAAGAACTTCCCGCGTTCATACAGCATCATCATCACCGTGTATAAAGGGAGCTTGGACATGGATGCCTGACGAAAAACAGAATCCCGGGATATTAAAATCCCGGCTTCCTTGTCGGCATAGCCAAAGTAACCTTCATAAAGGCTTTTTCCGTTTTGGGCAATCTGCAGAGCACAGCCGGGCAATCCCTGGTCCACGAAGCTTTGTAAGAGCTTATCAAGAGCTTTAAAATCTGACATAAATGACCTCCTTATATTCAAGATAAAACATTAATTAGATATCTAATTAAAATTCTATATTATAGGCAAAAATAAGTCAATAGATTTCGGATAAATCTGTTTGAAACAATTGACTTTATAACGATTATATGGTAAAACTGAGATAGCATAAACGAAAAAGCAAGGAGGAGCAAATAATGGAGCTGGTTTACAAAAAAATCGAGGATGGCAGCCGAGATATGTTTATTTATTTCCCGGAAATCCCTATGAGATCCCCATTTAGAAGATATGGTCTGGTGATCGTAAGGCCGGACGCTTCCCGGGAATCCGCTGAGAAAATCATGGAGGATTGGGGGTTGAAGGAACTGGCGGATAAGGAGGCGCTGGTGATCTCTTTTCCAAATCCTGGCTGTGGTGGCTGGCGGCTTTCTGCTACGGAAGCCGAGGTGGATATCCTGTTAAAAATGCAGGATGAGATGTGTACGCCCGGATCTGCCCGAATAACCTTAACGGAAAAAGGGATTCCGGATTTTGCATCCATGTCCAACCGATGGCACCTGATGAATGATACCCGGTATTATATCGGCATCGGTGACGGAGCGTCCATGGTTTATGGGCTTTGTCTTTTACATCCGGAAGCTGCGGCAGGGATTGCATGTATTGGAGGAGAGGTCTGTACGGATCTGTTTCAGAAAGCAGTTCCCGCACCAATGCCGGCGCGGCTTTATGGGGCCCCGGAGGATATGTTTGATTTTCTGGCAGTCAAGGGTAATCAGGCGGAGCCGGTGCGTGCGTGTAATGAAAGCTGTGTCTATGTGAATAAAATCAATCCTTTAATGAGCGTTACATGTTGGATGCAGCCGCCTGTGCTCAACCGTTGTTGGATGGAGGAGCTTTATGAGAGCTTTTTTAGTAAAATACGCCGGATCAATACAGGAATGCACGGAGATATTGATTCCCGTATGGCTGACGCAGCACATATATTTGAGTGTCATTTGGAGGACACATGTTTGTCGGATGGCCTTCCTCATACATGGTTTGTCCATATACCAGAGCGTGTGCGGTCGGGAGATGGTAAAGTGCCGATGGTCATGTTCATGCACGGCGGCTCGGATAATCCGGCGGAAGCGGCGCAGATGAGCCGTTTTCACGAAATTGGTGAGCAGGAGGGCTTTATAACGGTTTATCCATGGGGCACGAACCGCTCGTCCTGGAATAGTGACTGTAACCCGGACGAGGCGGATGACGATGCCTATCTGTTGTCGCTTGTACACCATATGATTCAAAAGTATCCGGTGGATGCATCCAGAATTTACGTATCCGGTTTTTCCAATGGTGCTGCCCAGGCCCAGGTTTTTGCCATGCGCCATCCCAAGCTGACGGCGGGGCTTTGCCACATTGACTCCAACTGGCCGGGAAAAAGAGATGGGATTACGGAGCTTTCCGTGAAGGATATACGCCCCTTTGCCATGGCTATGGAGTTGAAAGAAGAACAGGATTACCGTATGCCGGTATGGTACACTTACGGAACACGGGAGCCGTCCTACCCGGTATATCGGGGATGCTCACAACAGCATCAGTATGATTTCTGGAAAGTCTATAATAACATTATGGTTAAGGAGACGCCGCCAAGGGAGCAGCCCCATCCCTGCGGTTGTGGTGTGGAGGGCGATACGCGGGAGCAGATGCATCCTTTGGCGGTATACCCTCATCTTTGCTATGATATCCAGCGGTTTTATTCAAAGGAAGGCGAGAATCTTTATAATTATGTACTGGTCCGCGATAAAGGCCACGAGGTGGCTCCGGCGGATGCATGGCTTGGATGGAATTATGTTAAAAATTTCAGAAGACTGCCGGATGGACGGCTTGGAACCGTATAAATCTATGGATATACCTGCGAAAGCATGTATATCCGTTTTACAAATGCAGGGGAATAATAGTGAAGGAGAAGTGGGCGTATGGAGGAGCAAAAAAGCTATATCATAGAAAAAGGAACACAGATTCCATTTTATAACCATGTAGATTTTTGCGTAGGCACAGGCCGTATGGGTCTGGCATTACAAAAAGAATATCAGGATCAACTGGCCCTGGTTCAGAAGGAAATCGGTTTCAAGTATATACGGGGGCATGGACTTTTTTCTGATGACATGGCTATTTATCACGAGTACACAGACGAAGCCGGAGAAAAACAGGCAGAATATAATTTTACATATCTGGATATGGTGATGGACAGCTACTTAAAGCTGAATATCCGGCCGTTTTTGGAACTGGGATTTATGCCGGAGAAGATGGCTTCCGGAAAACAGACCATTTTTTACTGGAAGGGAAATGTGACGCCGCCAAAAAGCTATGACGACTGGTGCGCCATGGTACAGGCCGTTTTGCGCCACCTTATGGCGCGTTACGGTGAAGCGGAGGTTGTCACATGGCCGGTTGAAGTATGGAATGAGCCTAATCTTCCGGGATTTTGGAAGGATGCGGACATGGAAGCTTATTTCACACTGTTTTATAAAACCTTTCATGCCATTAAAGCTGTGGATGCGCGTTTTTGTGTGGGCGGCCCGGCCATCTGCGGCGTTATGGACGAATTGTGGATACGCTCTTTTCTGGAATTTTGCAAACGGGAGCAGCTTGTGCCGGATTTTATCACAAGGCACCATTATACTACAGAGCTTCCGGAGCGGGTGGGCCACTATGGATATGCGAAGTTGTCCAGGCCAGAGGATGGCTTTGCAAATTTAAGAACGACACGTGACATTATAGACAGTTTTGATGAATTTCGTGGAATGAAAATCCATATTACAGAGTTTAATACCTCTTATATCCCCAACTGCCCGCTGCATGATACAAACCAGAACGCGGCATATATCGCCCATCAGCTTTCACGGCTGGGGGATGTCAATGAATCGTATTCTTATTGGACTTTTGGTGATATTTTTGAAGAACAGGGCGTTCCATTTACGCCATTTCACGGCGGCTTTGGCCTGGTCGCTAATGGATGCATACCAAAGCCAACCTTCTGGACTTTTAAATTTTTTAAGGACCTTCAGGGTGTATGCATCTATCGGTCAGATAATGCGGTTATTGTGGAACAGCCGGACCATACCTTCCGCGGCGTTTTGTGGAATCACGGATGTGAGCGGAAGGATGAAACGCTTATTTTGGAATTTACTCTGCCAGTATGCACATTGGATCAAAATGTGGATGAGTATTGCTGTCTGATGAAAACAGTGGATGAGCAGACCTGTAATCCCCTGAAGCTCTGGCATGATATGGGAGAACCGTCGGATTTGTCAAAAGAGCAGACGATGCTGCTTAGAGCCGCGTCCGTACCGGCTGTGGCCTCACGGAGAATTAAAGTGGAGGAAGAAAAAATAAAGCTTGCATTTCGTATTGAGGAATTTGGTGTATTATATTTTGAAGTCTTTCCGGTGGATGATAAAAGTGACCGGGGGTATGACTTTGGAAGGGTTATGGGTTGAAGGCGTGATGGCAAAGAAATTTTGCTGCCACGGTGAATTTGATTTTGTCAGGCAGACGGCGAGTCTGCCTGACCGGACGCTTTATCAAAAGTGATGTAAAATCCTAAGAAGCAAACTGTAAAAGAAATTCCGTAGGCGTGAGCGCTGGAACATTAAATTCTTCAAAATCCTTTTTGTTTCGGGTAATGATGTAATCGCAACGATTGGATTTTGCACACGTGGCAACAAGGCAGTCCTCAAAATCCCTGGCTCTTATCTGGAATGCTGTAAGGACATCATTATTGGTTACACTGCAAACCTTGACGATTTCCAGCAGCTTTCCGACTGCTTTATATGCAAGATCTGTGCTGTGAGTGTATTTCCTGACCAGATAGTAGATATCTGTCACAGAGGAAGCAGACACGAAACCGTCAATCCGGTGTTCTTCACAGAGTGATAGAACCTTGTAGGAGTTTTCCACGAAAGGTTCCCGTTCCAGCAGTACATCAATAATTACATTTGTGTCACACATTATTTTCATATTTGGATAAACGCTCCTCTCGTAAAGAATCAAGGTCAAGGTCCGAAGGAGCATCTTTCAAAAGTCCGCGGAGCGAATCCACAGCGGAGATTTGAGGGTTTACTACTTTTGCAATGGTCTTTCCGTTGCGGGTGATGAAAATATCTTCTTTGGAAATCATATCAAGATATTTTCCGAAATTGGTTTTAAATTCAGTAGCTGTAACAATCATAAGTAATTCCCCCTTCATTAAGTATTACTTTTATTATATGCGATTTAAGATGATATATCAATAGAAATTGAACGAATTTCAAAAAAAGTAAGTAAAATTCGTGCGATTACGATGCTCTATACGACGGTCGATGAACCCCTGTTTCATGTAATATTAAATATAATCATCTATTTCATTTTATGTAAAAATAGTATATGATTATAGCAGCATAGGGATGTTATCCGCAGGTCGCCAGGGGGAGTAAATGTGTTAAATAATATTAATTATTTTCTAAGTAAATATGGTTCTGGAAAAAGAAAGAATATTTTATGTATTGCTTTGTTCATGTTTTTATCTGCGCTGAGTGAACTAATATTACCACAAATATTAAGTTCTTATATCGATAATGTTTTAATCGAAAATATATGGATTCCAATAAGTTTGGCTGCCGGCTATTTATTTATGACATTGTTCAGCGGAATGATCAGTTTATTGACCGATTTTTTGTGTGAGAAAGTTGGTTGGCGTATTTGTGATGAAATCCGATCCGATTTATTAATGTGTATGACAGATTATGGTATCCAATATAATAAAATGAGTCAGAGTGGTAAATTGGTAGAAAGAATCGAAGGGGATGTCAACCTGCTATTTTACTTTCTATCTTCATTTTTGATCGATATTTTAAGTAATAGTATACTGATCATTGGGGTTATTATCTTTTTGTTTTTTGTGTCTCATTGGCTGGGGATCTGTTTTCTGATCATTTCTATTATAATTATTTGTGTTTTTGTTTTTTCTCAGAAAAAAATTACAAAGCTGTGGATAAAATCAAGAACTGTCGATGGTGAGACTTTGGGAACATTTGAAGAATTTCTTAAAGGCCGTAAGGATATAATTGGAGGAAATCATTATCATTGGAGTGAGAATAAACTAAAGGATAGTTTTTACGAAAATCAAAAGGCGTTAGTTAAAGCAAGATTTATAGGAAATTTACCGGCAACATTTTTTTATTCCATGATTAATATAGGCGAAGGAATTACTTTAGCCGCAGGCGTTTTTTTGTACTTAAATCAACAGCTTACTCTGGGGGAATGTTTTGCGATTGTGAGCTATGTTGCATTGTTAAATACGCCTTTTATGTACTTAAAAAATGAATTTGCTGAAATGCCTAAAATCAGCGCCGCTGTTTATAGGATTCGCGAAATATTTTCATATAAGGAAGACAAAGGTGTAATAAATAAAGCTAAAGAAAAAAAGAACTGTATGGATAAAACAATGGATATAGTTTTTGACAATGTTTCTTTTTCTTATGGAAATACGAACTGCTTAAAAAATATTAATTTTCGGGTGAAAAGCGGTGAAAAGGTGCTGCTCACAGGACGAACAGGGAGTGGCAAATCGACATTGATCCAACTGCTGGCCGGGTTACTGACACCGGATAGTGGAAATATCACGATCAATGGAATAAACCTTAAAGATATTAATATAGATTCTTATTACAGCAGTATAAGCTATGTTTCTCAGAAAACACCGATTTTAGAAGATACCCTGAAGCATAATATAGACTTTTATCAGGAGAAATATACGAACGAGCAAATAATATGGGCACTGAAAAAAGCAGGTTTGGAACAATGGTATGTAGGTTTGGAGCAGGGCGTAGATACGATGCTCAATAAGCATTTATTGAATGAAGAACAGGCGCAGCTATTATCATGGGCAAGAGTGATTTTAAAAAGACCAATGTTAATATTGACAGATGAGCCTGACTCTATGATCAGTAAGGACGCAATGCTTAAAATTGATCATATATTATCGAACGAGTGTAAAGAAAGTACAGTTATAATGGTTAGTCATAAGAAAAAAAGTGAGATAAAATTTGATCTGATTATATCTATGGAGGATGGAACGATCAGCCATGCAGAAAGAAGCTGTTATGAAAAATAACAAAAAACTATATAAAGATTATTTGAGGCAGATTTTAAGCGGAAAAAAGATTTTTTTCCTGTTTTTAATATGTTTGGAGACAACGACTTACAGCATAAGTTTTTTATTAAGCGGGCTGTTTAAACAGGATATTTTTAACATATTGTCTGGTGAACCAGGTACGTTAGGAATTTCTGATATTGGCGTATTAATCCTATTGAACATTAGCGTTCCGCTGATTATTAATTGTGTCAAGCAAATAAATTCGGCATTAATTACGCGCGCTGAGATGCACATTGTCAATGCCCAAAGAGAAATACTTTTCCGCAATTATTTTAATGGGAAAATATCGACCGGTGTAGGATTTGGGGAAATGATCAATCTATATCGCAATGATTGTAATGATGTTAAAAATTATTTGCTGCAATATTATTACCAGCTTCCAAAAATCGTTTTGGCTGTTTGTATTTTGATCGTCTTATTTAATATCAATTTTGTGCTTACAATATTATGCTTAATACCGGTAGTCATTACAGTGATTGCCACAAAAAAACTAGGTAAAATGTTATCTTTATATAGAACGAATGTAAGAGAAGCAGGCGGTCAGGTAACGGAATTTATTGAAAATATATTTGATAATTATGAATTTTTCAGTATAGAAATGGACAAAGGAAATATAAAGAACATCTTCAAAAAGAAATGTTCTAAACGTGCGGATTATGCGATCAGGGATTCAATGCTTGGAAAAATTATGGAGGTTTGTTCCGCTAAATCTGAATTGATCGTATTAAGCATCATTTTAATTTTCGCAGTGTCCTTTTTCAGGAATGGAAGCTTTACAGTTGGAAATTTTGTGCTTTTTGAATATTATTTTTGGTTCCTTTCAAGTCTGCCGGACTGCATCGCTAATATTTTGAAGGAACGCAAATTGTCTATCGTTGCTTATGATCGTATACATAAAGGATTTCAGGAGGATAAAAAGGAAGCGCCTATAAAGCTTTTGGTAGATGAACGTCATATGAAGATTCAGTTTGACGGTAAGATATATCCATTAAATCGTCAAATGGCTGCGGTAATTATAGGAAGCAGGAAACCTCTTTTAGAAAAGGCTTTATATTGCGACAGGAAAGGATTTTTCTGTTTGTACCAAAATCCGACGCTTTTTTCCGGTACGATTGAAGAAAATATCTTATGGGGAAGCGAGAAAAATGATGAACTTCTTACGCATGTTTGTAAGATGGCTGACTTGCAAAAAGATCTGGATATTATTGAGGACGGCATAAAAAAACAGGTTGGGAAGGGGGGAGACGCGGTTTCCGGAGGTCAGCGTAAACGGATTGCTCTGGCAAGGATTTTATATAATAGACCTGATATACTTTTTATAGAAAACTTAGAGGATGGACTTGATAAAAAAACATTTGATCGTATTTATAATAATTTATTGGAAGATAAGAGATTAATCAAAATTTTTTATGTGACAAACAGTAATTTTTTAGAGCGATGAGCGTCCAGGTTTTTTACGAAAAATAAAGCAGGTGTTGGAGGTGGGTTTGTGATCTCATGGGCGAATATTATAAGCTGTTTTAATGAAAATGATTGCAAAGTCCTTCGGACAATAAACAGTACTCAGGAATACTGGAATGAAAGAACCCTATACAGAGGAATGACGGCAGAAGATCATTCCCTGGCGCCTTCGTGATTTTTTCGATAAACACTGGGGGAACAGTTATATATTCCTTTAAATACCCGGGAGAAATGATCGGCACTATTATACCCCACATATTCGCTGATAGCCTCGATAGGGAAGGTCGTCGACTGAAGGAGTAAAACCGCGGCTTTTATTTTATACTGTGTGATGATCTCATTAAAAGACAGGCCGGTACATGATTTAATGTGCCTGCCAAGATAATTGGGCTCATAATTGAAAAAACGTCCCAGGTTTGTTAATGTAAGGTGCTTATAGTTTCCTCTGATATATGTCAGTATGGTCGGCATATTATTATATATGGAATTTCGACTGTTCCGTGTATTGGTTTTACCCGTATAGTGCCGTAAAAGCTCTGAAAAAAATATTTCTGTATAATTCATACAAATAGCGGAGGAGTAATTGCGGGCAAAGAGACTTTCTACGTAAATATATTTTAAAATATTGCAGACATAAGCGCTGGGGGGCATATGAAATGCAAGCAGATTGTCCGAGGCCCGGTGGAGATAGGTTTGAAAAAAACGGGACAACGCATTATCATCGTTGAGCAAATGAAAAAAGGTGGAATCAAACGTACTTTTACGAATGGTAATGTTGAAAATCAGACTATCCGGCATTGCTTCAACGTCAAAGGGTTTGTGTGGGGGAATGATTATTAATTCGCCTTTACTTAATGTTAAATCCCCTTCATCGGTGTATATACTGCAATTCCCATTAAGAACATAGGCTGTGACAAAAAAATCATTACTGTGTAAAGTTTTTTTCAGATTCCTCAGGGGAAATGTAACACTGATGCTATTTTGATGAAACGGAAATAGTTCCTCTGAGCGGAGTCTCGTATAAACGCCGGGATCGGTAACAAGCGGCGTGACATCGATGGGATGCTTTTCTATTATTTGTTTTAGACGCGAAAAATCTGAAAAATCATCATTCGCCAGATTGTATCTTCCAACTTCCGTGATTGAGGCTTTTTGGCGATGTAAGTGGGAGACTGCCTCATAAAAAGATATAGGCTGATGCTTTTTTTCTAAATAATTATCTGCATAATCTTGAATTTGTTTTTGAAGTAAATAATATGCCATTCAAACAGTACCTCTCTTGATCTGTTGCAAAAAAGCGGATTTTGTCGGTTCATAACCCTTATTATAACATTAAATAATTCGCAAAAAAAGAGTATTATATAAATAAATTAACAGAAAGGGGAGGAAGAATATCGAAAGACCTAATATTATTATTTTTAATCCGGATGAGATGAGAGCTGATGTTTTAGGGCATTTAGGCAATCCATCCGGAGTGACGCCAAACATGGACCGATTTGTAAAAAATGATGCCGTGTCTTTTGCACAGGCTTATTGCCAGAATCCGGTGTGTGTGCCAAGCAGATGCAGCTTTTTGTCGGGTCTTTATCCTCATGTATACGGCCACCGCACAATGGAATATGCCATTGATGGTGAATGTGTGCCAATGTTTAAGGAACTTAAGGATGCCGGGTATCATGTATGGATGAATAATCGGAATGATTTTATTCCAAATTATAAGGTGGAAGCATTTAAAGAAAATGCGGACACGATCTATTTCCCGAAAGGTCCTATGGTAAGGGCCCATGGAGCGGATACCGGAGAACATCCCAATTGGGTACAGCGGTCCTTTATGGTCGGGGTAATTCCGGAGGAATCGGAGGAAAGTCCGGACCGTGATGCGGACGCTTTCCGGACACTGCTGTCCTTCATAAAAAATCGTCCGGAAGATAAGCCTTTTTGCGCCTTTCTTGGCTTATTCAATCCGCATCCGCCTTATGGGGTTGAACAAAGATATTATGATGCAGTGGATCCGACGTTGATTGTGGATCGCATTCCAACGCCGAAGGACTGGGGGAAACTTCCGGCCATGCTGAAGCATTTGCATGACGAAATGAACCTTAAGCTGACGGAGGATGACTGGAAAGAGATGCAGCGGCTTTATTATGCCATGTGTATGAAGGTGGATGATTACTTTGGACAGCTCATAGCACTGCTGGAGGCAGAGGGTATTTATGATGAAACAGATATTTATATTCTCAGTGATCATGGCGATTTTGCAGGGAACTACGGACTGCCTGAAAAGAATCAAAATACCTTTCAGGACTGTCTGACAAGAGTACCACTGATCATCAAGCCTCGTGAAGGTATCCCAGTCGTTCCTGGTGTGCGAAACGGTCTTGTGGAGCTGATTGATTTTTATGCCACTGTAATGGATCTGTCCGGGGTAGAGGCGACGCATTCTCATTTTGGAAGAAGTCTGCGGCTGATGTTAGCAGACAGTAATGCCGGTGGCCGTGATTATGTGTTTTGTGAGGGCGGACGGCTTGCCAATGAAACGCATTGTATGGAAAACAGCCCTTTTATCCTGGACTGTTATGTGCCCCGGCTGGGGGGCCAGAAAAATAATCAATTACATACGAAAGCTACAATGATTCGTTCCAAAGATTATAAGTATGTGAAACGATTATATGAGCAGGATGAATTTTATGACCTGAACAGGGATAAAATGGAGCTTTGTAATGCCATTGATGAGCCGGAATATGCTGAGAAGATCCTGGAAATGAAGATGGCAATGCTGGAGTGGTATCAAAGGACCTGTGATATTGTTCCTTTTGCTGAGGATGGACGCTGTGGAAATGCCTTCCAGACACTGATCGAGCAATATGTACCCGATGAATTAAAAGCGGCATATATGGAAAAAGCCCGAATGGGCGGCTATACGCTGGATGAATTTGAAACTATGTGCCAAAATTGCTGATGACGATTGTTAGCTGTGCGCCTATTAGTTAGTCCATGTTAAGGTCATAGAATCCAAGGCTGCAGCTTTGGTTTGATGCATTTATTCAAGAATGAAATAAAATAAAAAGCGTATTCAGGGGAAAGCCGGACTTCGGCTCTCCCCTGTTTTTAGTGTCTGTTTGGATGTCGGGCATAATTGTGTTATCTGCGAGCACAATTTTTTTACTATCAGCCGTAAGGAACTGCTATAATGAAATCACAATCCGGATGTGAGAAAGCGTACGACAAGATCAAATGAATGAGAGGAGAAATATTTATGAAAAAGATAGTAGCATTGGGGCTGGCGTTGATCATGGTGACCACCCTTCTGGCCGGCTGCGGCAAAGGCAGCGGCAGCGCAGCTTCAGATACAGCGGGGAAGGCTGACGATGGTTCCGTGAAAACGACAGAGGCCGGCAGCGGCGCAGATACAGCAGGTGCGGGCAGCGGCAACACAGATATAAGTGACAGAGATCATGTGGATATTACGATGATGCTCGTAAGTCCAAACAGTAATGAAACCGAGCTGAATAAGATTGCCGAAAAGTGCAGTGAGATCACGGAAGCCAAATTTAACACGACATTGCATCTTATATCTGTAACTCCGGCGGATTATGCGAATAAAATGAATATGATGCTCGCTTCCGGCGATACGCTGGATATTTTCCAGGGCTTTTCCATGTATAACCAGTATGTATCTCAGGGATATATGAAAGCTATCGAGGATTATGAGGATTATTACAGGGATGCACTGGAGGTTGTGGGTGACCGGGCTCAGGTGGCGAAAAGTAACGGTCATACGTATGGGATTCCCTTTATGAATCTGGGCGGAACCGGCGGGGATGCATTTGCTTTTCGGAAGGATATTATCGATGCGCTGGGAATCGATCTGTCACAGGTTAAATCATGGGATGATTTTGCAGATGTATTAAGACAGATTAAAGCTGCCTATCCGGAGATGACACCGCTAATGGGCGGTGGAAGTGATCCTGCCATGAAGCTGACCAGTGATATGACTACCGGAAAATATGCCGATACGCTGGGGGATTCCATGTATGTGTCTGTATGGGACCCTGTAAATAATGATAAGGTAACAGCGACCGTAAGAAGTGATGGATTTAAGGCTGCTATTAATTTTGCATGGGAATGTGCAAAAGAAGGTTTGATTGGCTATGATGAGGTATCTCTTCCAGCAGACTTGGTAAAGGGTGGAAAATCAGCAGTCATGTTTACTGGAAATAGCCCTGCAGCAGAAGAAGAAATCAAGTCCTCCACAGGCTATGAGACGGTTATATGGACGCCGTCAAAGGAAAAGGCCGTTGTGTTTACAAATAATGCATGGACCTGGTGTATAACCGACTACTGTAAATATCCGGAACGAGCCCTGGAAGTATTGAATGAATTTTACATTAATGCGGATTTGGCTAATTTACTGGAGTGGGGTATTGAGGGTGAACATTATCGTGTGATTGATGAAGAACAGGGTATAGTAGATTTCCTTGAAGGCGAACATATGGGAAATGTCAAATATTATAACTATATTAAGGATAATATTCCAAACTGTTATCTGTGCTATGTAGGCGCGAATGAGAAGGCGGATAAATGGGCCCTGTATGAAAAGTTTAAAGAAGAAAATATAGTTGTTTCTCCGTATCTGGGTTTTGCTCTGGATCAGACCCCGATCCAGAATGAAGTAACTGCGTGCAGAAATATACTGGATAAATATATGGTAGGCCTGCTCAGCGGACAACTTGATCCAAATACAGAGTATGACAAAATGATTAGTGAATTGGAGACTGCCCATATTGATGATATTGTGATAGAGGCACAGCGGCAGCTTGATGAATGGATCGCCCAAAATAAATAACCTGGGAAAGTGGGAATATAAGTGAAATTAAAATCGAAGAAGAAAAATCATTGGAAGGAAAACATACCCTTTTACTTTATGGCGCTTCCCGGCCTGATCTATCTGCTAATAAATAATTACCTGCCCATGTTTGGTCTGGGGATGGCCTTTCAGAATGTGAATTTCCGCAAAGGCATGTTTGGCGGTGATTTTGTAGGGCTGAGCAATTTTGAATATCTGTTTTCCTCCAGTGAAGCATTTACGATGTTTCGCAATACGATCGGTTATAATCTGATCTTTCTTGTACTGGGGCCGGTCTGCGGTATTACGGTGGCAATATTCCTGAACAACATCCGTCAGAAGTACGCATCCAGAGTCTATCAGACTCTGGTGCTGCTTCCCCATCTTATATCCTATGTTGTGGTCAGCTATCTTGTATATGCCCTGTTAAATCCGGACGCCGGACTGCTCAACAGTCTGCTGGGCATGTTCGGAGTGGAAAAAATCAAGTGGTATTCGGAGGCCTCCTATTGGCCGGTGATTCTTGTTCTTGTAAATATATGGAAGAGTATCGGCTTTTCCAGTATCGTCTATCTGTCCAGTATCGTGGGAATCAGCGGCGAGTATTATGAGGCGGCCAATCTGGACGGCGCCAGCCGGTGGCAGCAGGTGAAGTATATCACACTTCCATTGCTGAAGCCCACGGTGATCACCATGACGATCCTGGGCCTTGGCTCCATATTCCGGTCAGATTTCGGTCTGTTCTATCAGGTGACTCTGAACCAGGGGGCTTTGATCCCTACGACACAGACCATCGATACTTATGTTTTCCGTGGATTAATGGAGCTGGGCAATCTGGGGATGAGCGCAGCAGCCGGATTTTTCCAGTCTGTGGTTGGTTTTATTACGGTCATTACTGCCAATGCGGTCATCCGTAAAATCAGTAAGGATAATGCGTTATTTTAGGAAAGAGGGATAATGATTTATGATTAAGTCCAAGCAGGAAAAACGATTCCAGTTTTTATCCCATGCTGTTATGATCTTTGTATGTATTATGACTGTTGTGCCATTTCTGATTATGATTTCTTCGTCCTTTTCGGAGGAAACGCAGATACTGGCAAAGGGCTATTCTTTATTACCCAGAGGCTTTTCTCTGGATGCCTACACCTATATTTTTGAAAATGCTGCGGTCGTATTCAGGGCTTATGGCGTTACCATTTTAGTGACGGCTGTGGGTACGACGGTAAGTCTGATCATTACCAATATGTTTGCTTATGTACTTGCCCAGGAGGGTGTACCGCTTGTTCGGATTATGATGTTTCTCGTCGTGTTTTCCATGCTGTTTAATGGTGGTCTGGTTCCTACATATTATGTGTATACTCAGTTTTTTCAAGTGAAAGATACATTGCTGGCGCTGATCGTTCCAACTCTGTTAATGAGTGCGTTTAATCTCATTCTTGTGCGCAATTATTTCCGGACAAGTATTCCACCGGCACTGATTGATTCGGCTAAAATTGACGGCTGCTCCAAATTCCGGACATATACGAAAATCGTACTGCCGCTGTCGCTGCCCATTACGGCGACGATCGGTCTGCTCACAGGCCTGGCTTACTGGAATGACTGGCAGAATGGTTTGTACTATATGACCGGATCTAAATTTCACAGCATTCAGCAGGTACTGCGTCTTATGGTCAATAATGTGTCCTATCTGCAGCAGGCCGGAGCTCATGTGGAATCTATGCAGATTCCCATGACGACCATACGTATGGCCATCGCAGTGATCGCCATACTGCCTGTGCTTATCGTTTATCCGTTTTTTCAGAAATATTTTGTGAAGGGCATAACGATCGGGGCTGTGAAGGAATGATGAGAGAATGGTACAGTTGGGTACCGCCGAACTGTTACCGTAAGAGATTGGAGTGGAGATAATGAAAA
Organism: Lachnospiraceae bacterium; assembly: GCA_902363555.1. Classification (GTDB taxonomy): domain Bacteria; phylum Bacillota; class Clostridia; order Lachnospirales; family Lachnospiraceae; genus Catenibacillus. The sequence goes on from CABJAM010000014.1 coordinate 72,011, forward strand.
GATATTTAAAGCAGCCGGTTCAGGGGTATCTGCATACGAAAGGACGGCGGATTTATAATGAAGCTGATGAGGAAGTGCTTTTATGTGGTTGGGGAACAGGAAACTGGATGAACCCAGAAGGGTTTATGGTGTCCGGTGTGGCCGGTATGCACGGCTTTACATCCATGGAGGACAAGCTGCAGTATAACATCCGTTTTGACCGGGCGCGGACGATGAATGATTCCATCCGCGAGCTGTGCGGCAGTGACTATGCCCGCAGCTTCTGGCCGCGGTGGTATCGGAATCATCTGAGTGAGGCGGATATTAAGGCCATGGCCGAAGCTGGATGTAATTCCGTCCGGTTATGCCTGGATGCCAGCGGGCTCCTTTTCGAGGAACCGGGGATCACATGGAACGAGGATAGCTTTGAGATGTTAAATGACGTTCTGGACTGGTGCGAGAGGTGGGGGATATATGCCATACTGGATCTGCATGGTGCACCGGGCGGCCAGTCCGGCGTCTCCTGTGATAATGGTATTGACAATGTTCCCCGCCTGTTTATGGAACCGGAAAGTTATGATCGGGCTCTTATTTTATGGGAAGAACTGGCAAGGCGCTATCAACACCGTTTTATTGTGGGCGGCTATGAATTGCTCAATGAACCTATATCTACCCCTCAATGGCATTACCTGCTTCCGAAACTCAGGAAATTTTATGAGGATGCAATCGCACGTATCCGTCAGGTGGATAAAAAGCATATGATCATTCTTCACGGGGCAGCATTTGCTCACGATATGCGTCTGTTTGACCGGGGTTTTGATGAGGAATGCGGGAACTGGTGCTATTCGGTGCACAGCTACTGGTTTACACCGGATATGAATGATTTCTACCAGTATCTGGAGCCGTCGCTCCGCCTGGAGGTGCCTGTATGGATCGGTGAGGGCAGGGGCAGTGATAAGGCTATGGCCGTATTTTATGAGATGATGGCGGAGTATGGTATTGGCTTTAATCTTTTTTGCTGGAAGTCTATGGATAACATGTCAGATTCGGACCATGGCTTTCTCCATTACCCTATGCCAAAGGGCTGGGAGCTGGTCGTAAAATATATAGCCGAGGGCGGTCCAAGGCCGACTTATAAGGAGGCCCAGGCCATGTTTGATGAGATGCTGGAGCTTTGTAAATACGAAAACTGCAGCCGGAGAGAGAGCATTAATGTTTACAGCCAGCGCAGGCAGGGCATCGTGCTGCCCGCCGTGGGCTATGACAGCTATGGCGGACAGGGCGTATCCTTTAAGGGAAGCTGGGATTATGGCAATGCATTTAACTACCGCACTCAGGATCATATGAAGATGGTCGGTAAGCCGGGCGGTGTCATTCCCGGAATGTTTGACCCGCCGATGAAAAAAGCGGACCCGCTGGAAAATCTGCTCCTTGAGCTGAGTGACAATGAATTTGCAAACTATACCATTTACAAAGTCGAGACAAGCTGCCCCGTAAGCTTTACCGCCCGGGCCATTTCTGATACGCAGTTGAAAATAACGTGCGGTGACTTTGAGAAAGTTATGGAAATTAAAGCCGGGGATGAGCTGCAAAAATATAGTGCTTTTGTTCTTGACTGCGGTGAATATTATACGGTAAAATTTACAGTAGAAAGCGGCTCCATACAGTTGGAAAATATCTTTTTTGATTAAAATATTGGGGGGATTTTATGACTGAGCAGCAGATACGGGCGCACTTCGAGGAGGTGCGCCGGGATTTCGGACCGGAAAAGCATCTGGCCATTCCTATGTTTGATGATGTTTTATGCTATCCTTTGGAAGAAATGATCGCGTTAAATAAGCTGGCGCGGGAAATTGACTGGGAATTTGACGCAGAAAAGCGGAAAGAACTTATCGCACAGTTTGGGAAGCTGCGCCGGACAATTACGGTGAAGGAGGATTCGCAGGAGCGTATATATATCTGGCCGGAAGGCCGGATGCCCAAGATTACGGAGTACACGGATAATTCGGATTTCAGATATAATCACGACCCCGATTTCAAACCCTATATGTTTGAAATGCTGCTGCCTGAGGATATCTGCCCAAAGGGCGCTGTGGTTGTCGTTCCCGGCGGTGATCATGGGGAGTGCACCATGACCGAAGGGTGGCAGGTCTGCCGTGAACTTAACGCTCTGGGCTATCAGTGTTTTCTTTTACATAACCGGGTGAACCACAATCCGTGGTGCGGCCAGGAGTGCGGGGCCGATGTGGCCAGAGCGCTGCGCATTATCCGGTCCAACGCAGCAAAATACAAAATTGAACCAGACCGCGTAGCCTTTGCCGGATTTTCCAATGGCGGTCTTACCGGAGAGGCGTGTATCCAGTATTATTCAGGTAGTCAGACCGTTGCGGACCATTTTCCTGAATATGTGCCGGACGCGCTGGATGAACTGCCCGGAGCGCCGGATGCTTTCCTTTGTATTTACGGCCCCAGGTTTAAAGGCGCTGAGTTCGATTATACGAATGTGTCCTATCCGCCGACCTTCTTTGCAGTGGGGCGCGGGGATAGCGCCATGGAAAATCTTAATTTCGTTTATCCCTCGCTTGTGGAGCACGGGGTGCCGGTAGAAATCCATACCTTTGCAGGAACACCCCACGGCGTCGGCGGCATCGCTCTGATCGACGGCCAGGTAAAGTATCCCAACTTCCAGTTGTGGCTGCCGTTGGCCGATGCATTTATGCAGGATGTTTATAATAACAGATAGATTTTTTCGTATACTACGCGTTGTAAAAAAGTCTTTAGCGGCCGTCTTCCGGCATTTTTCCGGATGGCGGCCGTTTTATTTTCGTAGAGCAGCGAGCGAATACAACACTGCACCGGGAAGGGGAACCGGCTCACCTTCCCGGCGGCTGCTGTTATCCGGCGGAGCAAAGGAGCCGGTTTAATGTCTCGATTTTCTGTATTCGGCAGGTGTCATGCCAAATTCCTTTTTAAAGCTTTTTATAAAATAAGATACATTGTTATATCCGGTTTTCATGGCGATAAAGTTCACCGGCATGGTGGTATCCACCAGCAGTGATTTGGCTAAAGCCATTTTCTGTGCGGCAATATAGTCGGTCAGTGAGATTCCCAGTTGTTTTTGAAACAGATGTGACAGATAGCTGTCACTGACGTGTATGCTCCCGGCAATGGCCTGTCTGGATAGATCGCCGGAGAGATTGGCAGCGATATAGCTTTGCGCCAGTTCCACAAGATTGTCCTGATCCGCCGCGGTGTCTGGGGCAATGGATTTATTAACGGCAACGATGGTTTGGACGAAATTCATAAAATCATCCACAGAGCGTGTGGATAAGGTAAAGGCTTCAAAAACCTCTTTTTGCTCCATGACCGAGCGGAAACGTATGGAGCGCATCTGGAGGGAATTATGAAAAGCCGTCGTAAAATACTGCTGTAGCGTCAGTAGTGTAATGCTGTTGAGTGTTCCTGCGGCAATACTGCGCTCAATATAGTCCGTCAGTGAGCTGACGATGATATCCGTTGTCTGATTAACAAAGTATTCCGTCCAGTTTTGGGTGGAGGGCAGAGCGGCACATTGGGGCGGAAGATTTTCCGACAGCGTAAACAGCCGGGAATATGCGGCTACATTTTCACTTTTCAAAGCACACAGGCGGGGGTAAATATCGGGCAGGCTGGAAAACGGAGCTTTATGTCCGAGGTAAATTGCCGGATACAGCTCATAATTGTTATGGCACATATCGATAAAGGTCTGAGTGATATTATAAATTTCGTCCTCTGATAGCTGAGAATGAAATACCATGTGGAATTGCCGGTCATTCATGCCAAAGATACAGTGGTAGCTGTCGATGCATGAAAAAAATTCATCTGCCAGATCCGCCATCTGCTTCAATGGTTCAGAGCTGACCCAGTTATCCAGCGAATTTTTTGTCAAAGTTAATCCGGCAATAAAAAGAGTGTAATTTTCATCCCTGGACAGAGTGATCTTGAGGTTGGCGCATTTATCTAAAAAGCTTTGGTCACCGTTACTGCGGATATAATCGTACCATGTCTGTTTTTCCAGTTCATCCTTATGGGTATTCCAGAATGTATTATGATTCATCACCTCCATATCCCTGCGTTCTTCAATAATCTGGCCAATGGCCTTTTCAACCGCTTTTTTTAGAACATCATACTTGACCGGCTGTAAAATATAGTCAACACAATTGAGGCGTATGGCGTTTTGGGCATAGTCAAAATTGGCATGGGCAGTGAGGAAAATGCACCGTGTTTCCGGGAAATGATCCCGCACCCAGTGAATGAGCTGGATGCCGTTTTCTCCGGGCATCTCAATATCGCTGACGATGATATCAACGGAGTTATTATTAAAAATATGTTTGGCCTGCATGGCTGTGTAGGCATAAAATACATTGCGGATTTCTGCGATATCCTCCCAGCGTATACCGGAGCGGATACCCTCAAGAACCTGTTTCTGGTCATCGACGATAAGTATATTCATGGTTAGTCTCCTGTTCTTCGCCGCAGGGCAGCAGGATTTCCACAGCGGCGCCCTGGTCCGGGTGATTGTATATGTAAAAAAATGTTTCCTCTGTATACATAAGTGCCAGGCGCCGCTTCAGATTGCCAAAGCCTTTATGCTGATTATAAAAGCTCTCCTCATCGGTATTCATCTGATGGAGAATATCCGGAGAGAAGCCCGGCCCGTTGTCTCTTATGGAAAAGTTAATATGCGATGCCTCATCGCTGTGAACAACCTCCGCATGGATAAAGATTTGAAGCAGCTTACCGGGAATGGCGGCGTACTTAATGGAATTTTCCACAAAGGTCTGCAAAATTAAAATGGGAACCTCCTGGGTATCGGCAATGTTATTGAAGCTGACATGACATTCAATGGACAGGTTATAGCCGATACGCTGGAGCTGTATATAATTTTGTGTATGGAGCAGTTCATCCCTGAGAGGGATTTTTTCAGTCGTATCATAAATTAAAAAACGGTAGTGATTGGACAGACATAAAACATACTCCTGGATCTGCCCAATCTGGCTGCGCTGTGCCAGGGCATAAATACTTTTGAGGGAATTGAGGAAAAAGTGTGGCCGTAGCTGGAGCCGCAGAAACTGCATTTCTGTCTGTTGTTTGGCAAGCTTTTCCTCATAGGCCTGCAGCTTTAAGGTAGTGATATTGTCCATAAACGTATTGAAGGTGCGGTAAACATCCGCGATTTCTTCAACGGTGCCATCGGTGGAAACTTTACTGTCCAACTGTCCGCTCTCAATTTTCAAAATCGTCTGTTTCAGCCGCTGCAGCGGTAGTATAGCCTGCCTTTGGACAAATAATATGAAACACAGCAATATGATCACAGAAAAGATGAGCATAGCTATGGATATGGTCTGCAGCCCGGCAAGACGGCCGAGGATACGGCTCCTTGGCACCTGGGCGGACAATGCCGCAGGGGCATTTTGCAGGGGAACGTGGATCGTCATGTATTCGGAAGTGGCCGGATAACTTTCAACGGTTAAATTTGTTTCTGAGCGTTGATCATCCGCAGCAGAATACGGATCTTTCCGGGAAATTTCACCGGCTAAGGGCGTTCCTTCAAAATCACTGAAGTATGTTGTTACATAGTGAGCATCGGAAAAATCCAGTGTATTTAATAACGAGGACAGCTCGATGAGCATCCCAAGATAGATTCCCGATCTTTCAAAATAAAAGGAAAGATACCATTCCCCATCCAGCGGCAGGAGAAAATATTCATTGCGCGGGTAAGCTTCCGATTCTGCTGAAAGACTATGTATATAATCGGACATGGCGATGGACTTTTTATTCTGGCTGTAATTTGAAACGGAAGGAATGGAAATCCCATCGCACTTGATGAAAAAAAGCATGGCATTGGAATAGAGGCGGAGGTAATCCGTAACCACACTGTTGATTTCCTGAGCGTCTAAATACCGGGTGTTTTTATCATCGATACGGACCATCCGGGCAAGAAAGTCATTGACATAAAATATATTTGCCACATAGGTCTGAATATCGGATAATTTATTATCAATCTGCTTGCTTACAAGCGTCACATAATCGGAATAATTGGTATAAGCCTGCTGCCAGATCGTTTGCTTGGAATAAACGGTATAGCCAAGCAGGATCAGGTTCATCGGGATCAGGAAAACAAGAATGCCTACAAAAAGGCGAAAACGCAGACTGTTTTTCCTGAAAAACTTCATAGGTGATTTTATTGCTGCCTTCATGGGTGCCTCCGTTTTTGGGGTGAAATCGACTTTGATATTGCGGTACTTTAATAGTTTCTATTTTATCAGATTTGGCGTCCATAAGCCAGTGCAAAAGCGCGATACCATGAAAGAATTAAGGGGAAAGCCGACGTCCGGTTTTCCCCTGAGTTTATCTTTTGTAAACAGGATTCCTTCATTCTTTGTTGGTTCTGTTTACATTTAGTAATCGTTCATATGACCGAACGGTTACTTTAATTGTCGTTTTGCATCCTTTTGGAGGATGACATTTTATCTTTCGTGTCAGTGAATAAGACGTGTAGCAGTTCAGAAAAATGAATGGTTTCTAAAATTTACATCTGTTGACAAAAATCCTCGACGGTTGCTGTCGTACATGCAAGCGTCAGCCAGCGTTTCAGCGTGTCTGTATCCGTCTCATCCTCAATACGTTTATGGATGTTCTCCGGAATCTCACTTTTGGTGCCAAGAACGATGAGCACGCTCTTTTTCATACCGTTAGCTTCACCCATGGCTTCACCGGCCCTGCGTTCTTCCTCAAATTTTTCCTGAAGCAACATAAATCTCGCCTCCCAATCTCTGCTCCGCTTGATGATGTCGATCTGCCTTTGAATGGAGCGTACCAGGTCTGCTTCATCCTGCGGCGGCACGAACCGTGCCGGATTTCCCACATAATGCAGAAAGTTCATCAATTCCTGCGGAATGTCTGTATCATTTGTACCTTTGGTGCTAAGAAAAACAGTGTAGCGTCCGTCGTCCAATACATCGCCGTTTTCCTGACACACATTTCGATATGTATACTTATATAATGTGCGGCCCTCAAAAGGGGCGAAGTCGCAGATGAAGATGACGTACGTATCCGGCAGATCGCCATAAGAATGTCCGGCCAGCAGTGCATCCATGTCCAAATGCGCATGATAATACCGGCTCCTTCTTGGCAGATGCTGTTGAAATTTGATCTGCAGCTCCACATTGAAACGGCGCTGTCGCTCCTTTTCCTCGGCCACGACATCCAAACGGATGCCGTGGAAAGTATTGTAATTTGTCGAGGATTTCCGAAGGAAATCCTTGACCTGCTTGCCCATCAGGGCAATTCCTATTTATTCAAAAGTTTTTTCAGTGATAACATCGACGGATAAAATGTTCATCTCAAGTGCAGTGGACAGAAACTGCCGGCACTGTTCTCTGTCAGTCATAACTGCCGCAAACATAAAGTCGTCGCGGATCGTCAGTTCTTGTAAAGTCTTTGGCATATTTTCCTCCTTGCGAAGGAATCCTGGTACTTTAAGTATAAGCGAATAGTAGTAGGATATTCAAGAACTTTATAGAAATTTTATTATTTCCATGGCGTTGCTGTTTACTATTCACAGAAACGGAAATAAGACGTGTAACAGTTCAGAACATCGTAATATGATACATAAAAGAACGCAAAAGAACGTTTCCTGTGATTGCAAACAAAATTTATAGAAGCTATACTAAAAATATCTCATCCCCCTTTGGGCGCGTACTCTGAATACCGCGCATGAACGCCCTTTACGCGGTAATTATAGATTGGACGGGGAGAAGATCACAGGAAAGAAGGAATATGTCATGCAGTATAGGAATCTGCCTTATGTCAAAAAACCTGTTTCACGAATTTTGTTTGGAACAACAATGGCCCCCTTTTCCACCGGAGGAGACGGGAATGCTTTGTTAGATTCGATGTACGATTTAGGAATTAATACATTTGATGCTGCCAGAAATTATGGACTGGCGGAACTGTCTTTGGGGAATTGGATAGAGGCAAAAGGTCATCGGGAGAACATCGTGATCCTTTCAAAATGTGGCCATCCAAGCCTGTTTGGCCGGAAACGCGTCAATGAGGCGGAGATGCGAAAGGACCTTAAAAAATCACTTTCTTATCTGCGAACAGACTATATCGATATTTATATGCTGCATCGTGACGATCTTGCTGTTGATCCCGGAGAAATCGTTGAAATTTTTAACGCCATGCATGCGGAAAGGAAAATAGGTGCATTTGGAGGTTCTAACTGGACGCACGAACGTATCGAGGCTGCCAATGAATACGCGTATAAACATAGCCTGATTCCGTTTAGTATATCCAGCCCCAATTTCGGTCTGGCGGAACAGGTGGAAGATCCGTGGGGCGGCGGCTGCGTCACTATTTCCGGTCCGGCCAATGAAAGCGCGCGGGAATGGTACCGTGGAAATCAGATGCCGGTTGTGGCATATTCCAGCCTTGGGCGCGGATTTTTCTCCGGCAGGCTAAAGAGCGGGGATGAAAAGCATGCAGATCAGATTCTGGACAGCGCGGCCATGCGCGGATATGGTTATCCTGTAAATTTTGAGCGCCTGCGCCGGTGTGAAGCGCTGGCGAAGAAAAAAGGGGCTACGGTTGCACAGATCGCCCTGGCATGGTTATTCGGACAAAATATGAATACATTTGCAATCGTGAGTACATCAGGAACAGACCGGATGAAGGAAAATATTAAAGCTCTGGATATCGAATTAAAAGAAGACGAAATAAAATATCTGGATTTGAAAGGAAGAATGGAATTATGAAAAAGCCCGGTTTAATGACGATGACAATGTTCCTGAGAATATATTTTAAGTTTCAGGGGGATCACGATGAGGAGGAGCTTGTGGAAGGCTATGAGGAAATGCTGGATCTTGTTCAGGCATCCGGATTTAAGTCGGTGGATGTGACCTCATGGGAGGTGGCCCTCCTTGGTTTGGAACGTGTCCGGAAGATGCTTGATGACCATGGCTTATCTGCAGGCAGTTTCATCGCTTTTGGAGAGTATGCGCGGATGGATGCAGAGGGCTTTGATGCACGTGTGGCCCAGGGGAAAAAAGATGCAGACACGGCTGCGGCTCTGGGAACGGATGTATTTATGCTTGTGCCACAGGCGCAGGAGGGAATCGGGCAGTATGCACCGGAAACGATCCGGGCGCGCATGGCGCAGCACTGGAAGCCGATCGTTGAATATGCAAAGGGTAAAAACCTCCATGTGGTGGTGGAGGATACTCCGGATCTGAGACTTCATTTTTGCAAAGCCGCTGACGTCATGGACGTACTAAACAGGGTTGAGGGCCTGGAGCTGGTGTATGATACCGCCAATATGACTTTAGTGGGCGAAGATCCTCTGGAATATTTGAAGATATTTCAAGGCAGGATCGGCTACGTCCACCTGAAAGATTATCGGCCTGCTCCGGCAGGCAGCGTTCTGGCTGAATATGCCCAGGACGGAACAAAAATGTCCACCGCGCCCATGGGAATAGGAATGATCCATATCCGGGAGATCGTTGAGGCACTGAAAAACAGCGGTTATGACGGAGGGATGACGATGGAATTTATCGTGGACGACGACGGTGATTTCCCGTCATCCCTGAAGCGCACTTACGATTTTATTGAGTGCTGATCGCGGTATTCCTTTGGCGTTATGTGGTAATAATTTTCAAAAATTTTGTAAAAGTGTGTCCGGTTGCTGAACTTAAGTTCACTGGCGATCTCGGACACACTTTTTGGTGTATCACGAAGCTGTTTTGCCGCATAATCCATCGTAAAATTCATACTGTAATCAAACAGACTCTGACCCGTATATTTCTTTACGATCTTTCCAAGGTAAGTTCCATTATAATTTAATAGCTGTGCAAGCTCCTTGTTGCTCATGCGTCCGTGGTGCTTTTCCAGTATCTGGTCGATACGGGAAAATAAAAGCGAATCCATATTGCTTTTTGTCGTCACATGCACGGCGTGATAATACTGAGGGTCGCACAAAATATCGATCAACTGGAAAAAAAGATCCTGGAGCCGGTAGGTAGCTCCGTAATAGGGCGTCAGAATCGTATTGAGCATTTTTTCAAAAATATCATGGACGATCACTTTCTGCTCGGTTTCTGTAATGCGGGGAACGAAATCCAAAAAGTCTTTGCAGTCCGGATGCTCCGTTTCCATATTGTGTTCCAGAAAATGAAAGATCAGATTATCAAACCGCTCCTGCTCCATAGGGAAGAGCATCGTATTTCCATAGTTTGTCAGTCTTTCCACAAATTCAGATGAGATGGAAAAGAAAATACATACAAATTCGGTCAAAAGCTCCTCTGTGTGGAATGTATTTCGATTCATAAGACAGCAGCTTCCGGGCGTGTAGAGATAGCGTTTGCCCTCCACGAGCTGATACATATTGCCCTGCAGGACGTAAGCAAATTCAAAACAGTTATGCTGATGCATGCGATCGTGACCCTGAAGCGTATACGCAGGCAGATTGAACTGAGTGCTTGGTGTGAAAATGGAGAAAGCACTGTCGGACATGGCTTCCGGATGGATCGCCATGATCGAGATCGTAAATGGAGAGTTCATTTCCTGGTAGAAGGGAACCGTATCATCCGTGCTGTGGATTGAAATGATTTTATCCAGATCGGTCAGTCTTTTTTTTATAGCAGAGTCGATAGAAACAGGCATGGAACGTACCTCCTTTAAATAACAGGTATCGTTCAAAAGGGCCGAACAGATACCGATGACAGCCACCTGTATAAGTGTAACACATTCAGGAAAATAAAGAAATACGATATCACGTATTATGATACAAAAAATGAGAAAACTGGATGAAATATGATATATATTGTGCATTGAACAGTGATTGATTGAGGAATAAAAAGAACTTTAAGCGAAATATGTTACAGAAACGAACCGTGAAAGACGTTTGCTGACATTGTGGCACCACGATTAAAACGATACAATGTAGAAAATGTAACAGGTAACAGTTCATATGTGCATAAAGAGAAAGATGAGGTGGCAACACGATGAAAAAAGAGAGGATCAACAGTCATTGGCTATTCTGGAAAGATGGTCTTGAATCACAAAAACAGCAGATCGATCTTCCCCATGATGCCATGCTGATGGAGGAAAGAGTACCGGATCTTCCAAATGGAAGTGCAACCGGATTTTATCCCGGTGGAAAATATATTTATACAAAAAGCCTGTTTGGAGATGAAGCGCTTTGCAGTAAGACGGTTTACGTGGAATTTGAAGGTGTCTATATGAATACAAAAGTCCTTCTGAACGGCGAAGCGGTCGGGGGCTGGATCTATGGCTATACTAATTTCTATGTGGATCTGACGGGCAGGCTGGAGGCGGGAAAAGATAACGAGCTGAAGGTGATCGTGGATAATTCTCAAACACCAAATTCCAGATGGTATTCAGGCAGCGGAATCTACCGCAGTGTGAATCTGTGGGTCGGTGAGAAATACCATATTGAGCCGGAAGGGATTAAAGTAAGAACAGTTTCTTTAAGCCCGGCAGTGATCGAGGTAAGCGCTGAGGCAGAGAAAACTGAGGATATGCACATAACATGGGAGGTGTGCCGGGATGGCCGGACTGCAGCGCAAGCTTCCGGGGAGAATACGGCCATTACGATTCCGGACGGCAGGCTCTGGGATGCCGAGCATCCTGAACTGTATACATTAAAGGCGGTTTTGAAACAGGGAGATGTGCTGATCGATGAAGCTCAGTGCCGATTTGGAATCCGCCAGATCGCCTGGGGCGCCAAAAAAGGCTTTCAGATCAATGGGAATATGGTAAAGCTGAGGGGCGGATGTGTCCACCATGATCATGGCCTGCTTGGAGCCTGCGCCTATGATAAGGCGGAATACCGGAGAGTGAAAAAGCTGAAAGCGCTTGGCTATAATGCCATACGTTATTCCCACAATCCTGCGGGAAAGAATTTCCTGGATATTTGTGATGAGCTGGGCATGTATGTGCTGGATGAGACGTTTGACCAGTGGAGGGTATCTCAGTCGCCCTGGGATTATTCGCGGTACTTTGATGAAGAATGGAAAAAAGATGTGACAGCGCTGGTTTCCAAGGATTATAACCATCCCTGTGTGATCATGTACTGCATCGGCAATGAAATCACGGACACAGGACTTCCATCCGGTGTCGAAATATCCAGAATGCTGAATGAAGCCTTCCATCAGTTAGATAAGACCCGGCCAACAACGATTGCGGTGAACAGTATGCTGTCGGTACTGGCGGCAAGGCAGGCTGACGCACACAATTCCGAAGAAAAGGCAGTGGGAAGCTCGGATGTGAATGATATTGTGACGCTGCTTCCGGAAATCATGGCATCCCTCACACCGGAGCGTGTGGAGGCTCTTGTGGGAGTATGTGTGAGCCAGGTTGATATTGTGGGATATAATTACGGGCATAACCTGTATGAAGGAATACATAAACTGGTGCCAGACCGATTGATCCTGAGCAGTGAAACGTTTCCGAGCACGATGGATAAAAACTGGGAGGCTGTGGAGCAAAATGATTATGTGATCGGCGACTTTATGTGGACAGCATGGGATTATCTGGGGGAGGCCGGGGTCGGACAGCCGGTTTATGGCACGGCACAGGCGCCGTTTTCCAAAGCCTATCCGTGTCTGACGGCGGCCTGCGGCTGTGTGGATCTGACTGGGTTTCCGGAAAGTCAGGCATATTATACGGCAGTGCTCTGGGGAGCGTATGACAAACCTTATATCGGTGTCAGACCGGTAGACCACAGCGGCGAAGAATATACGCTGGGGAGCTGGCGTCTGACTGACACTCTGAACTGCTGGACCTGGCCCGGACAGGAGGAGAAGACGGCCCAGATCGAAGTGTACAGCATCGGAGATGCGGTGGCGCTGTTCCAGGATGGACGCTGCCTTGGAAAAGAAAAACTGAAGTCATGCAGATGCTATTTCCATACAGAGTACAGACCGGGCATACTGGAAGCTGTCAGCTATGACAAAGACGGAAATGAGATTGGGCGAAGCACGCTTGCGACCGCCGGAGAAAAGACAAGGCTGATGATCATCAGGGAGGACGAGGTGATCAAAGCTGACGGGGAAGACCTCGCCTATGTGGCAGTTCATGTCACGGACGATTCGGGCAATCTGAAAATGACGACAGATAAAAAAATCACAGTAACTATACAGGGGCCGGGCCGGCTGCTGGCAGTAGGAAGCGGCAATCCGGAAACGGAAGAACGGTTCACAGATGGGGTCTATACTTCCTGGCATGGGCGTGTCATCGCCATCATCCGGAGTGAAAAACAGCCGGGGTGTGTGAAGGTGACGGCATTGGCAGAAGGTATGGAGCCTGTATCGGCTGAAATTATGGTAATACAGGAGATGACAAAGCATGAAGCGAATTTTGCTCAATGAGGGCTGGAAGGTCGAGAAAGGAACATTGCTGGAAAAGCTGACTGGCAGTGCCGGAACGAAGATGGATGTTGTGCTTCCTTATGATGCGATGATCCACGAAAGGCCCGCGGAGAATGCGCGAAGCGGGGCACAGACCGGTTTCTATCCCGGAGGTGCGTATACATATACGAAAATATTGGATGTTCCGAAGGACTGGGCGGGAAAGTCCGTCAAACTTTTTTTCGGCGGCGTGTACCGGACGGCGCAGGTGAAGGTGAACGGCGATTTTGTATGCAGCAGCCTTCATGGCTATGGCGAATTTTATGCCGATATTGATAAATTTCTCAATTATGGCCGGGAAAATGAAATCTGCGTCGTTGCCAATAATACGGCAGAGCCAAGCAGCCGCTGGTTTTCAGGCTCAGGAATTTATCGGAATGTGGAATTGCTGGTGGGCGATGACGTGCATGTTGTGGAGGACGGCGTCCGCGTGACCACAAAAGAGGCTGCAAAGGAAGGCGCGTTGGTTGAAATCGGAACAAGGGTACAAAATATCAGCCGATTGAAACATAAAGTAAAGATCCATACAGAGATATCTCTTTGCGGTTCACCGGTAAAAGAAGATACGGTCTTTGCAACGATCTACGGCGGGGAGACAGAGACGCTTTGCCAAAATCTTTATCTGCCAGGGGCACAGCTATGGAGCGATGAACATCCCACGCTGTATGATATACATGTGACCCTCAGCGAAGGGGAGAAGGTACTTGATGACGTGGATGTCCGAACCGGATTTCGAGTTTTGTTCCTGGATGCCCAGCGGGGGCTTCGGATCAACGGCAAGGAAGTAAAGCTGCGCGGGGCATGCATCCATCACGATAACGGTATTATCGGTGCGGCAACATTTGCGGCTGCCGAAAGAAAGCGTGCAAAAGAGCTGAAGGGCGCCGGCTTTAACGCGATCCGGTCCGCACACAATCCCATAAGCCGGGAGATGCTTTCCGCCTGTGATGAATATGGCCTTCTTGTCATGGATGAGCTGTCGGATATGTGGAACGATGAAAAAAATTCAGAGGATTTTTCCATCCTTTTTGAACGCTGCTGGGAAGAGGAAGCAGAGAAAATGGTCCGGAAAAACTATAACCATCCGTCGGTGATCATCTATTCCACAGGAAATGAATTATTTGATATCGGACATGAAAGCGGCGGCCGGTGGAACCGGCGCATCAGCAATAAATTCCACGAGCTGGACAGTACCCGTTTTACGACCATCGGTTGCAGCGGATTAAATGCGGTGGTGTCCTCCGGGAAAATTCCTGCCATCCTCGCTTCGATCATGCGTGAGCAGGGGATGAAGCCCCCAAAGGCATCCGGTGAAAAGGAAAGCTCCGAAAAAAATGGCGTCGGCGCTTTAAACAGTGCCATGTCCTTCTTAAAAGGACCGGAATTTCTCTGTCATCCGCTGATGACAGAAGTGCTGGAAGAGCCCGGACAGGCCGTGGATATATGTGGCTATAATTACTCACTGGACCGGCACATTATGGAAAAGGAGATTCACCCAAACAAACCCATCGTTGCCACGGAGTCCTTTCCGGCGCAGATTGCAAAGCTGTGGAAGGTCGCAAAGGAGCACCCGCATGTGCTGGGCGATTTTACATGGACAGGCTATGATTACATCGGAGAGGCGGGCTGCGGAATATTTTACTACGATGGAAATAAAAACTTTGGCAGTCATTTTTCAGACCGCCTGTCCTATATCGGGGACATAAATCTGATCGGTTACCGCCGCCCGATCAGTTATTTGCGGGAAATTGTTTTTGGATTGAGAAAGGAGCCTTATATCGCGGTAATCCGGGTCGATCGTTACGGTCAGGAATACAACCGGACCGACTGGCTGTTTAAGGATAATGTGAGTAGCTGGACCTGGCCCGGCATGGAAGGAAAGACCACAGAGGTGGATGTTTATTCCAGTGATGAAGAAGTGGAACTTTTTTTAAACGGCAGATCGCTTGGTAAGAAACCATGCGGGCAGGCCCATGACTTTACAGCGACATGGACGGTGGGCTATGAACCGGGAAGGCTGACGGCGGTCAGCTATCAAAATGGAAATGAAAGCGGACGATTTGAACTAAGGACTGCCGGAAATAAGGTGGTACTCCATGCCGCCGCCGACCGGAGCAGTATATATGCGGACGGACAGGATATGGCTTTTGTTACATGCAGATTAACCGACATGGATGGTACACCCAATCTTTTCGCAAAGAAAAATGTTGCCGTGACCGTGACGGGGGAAGGCGTACTTCAGGGATACGGGAGCGCCAATCCGCAGCCGTCAGAAAGCTACGATGATACGGTCTGGGAAACGTATGACGGGGAAGTGATGGCAGCCGTTCGCAGTACAGGAAACAAAGGTGAGATCAACGTACGTTTCTGCGCAGATGGATGTGAAGACGCAGTCGTCATTATTTTGGCGGGCAACGGGAACACGGAAAGTTAATGTTACACATGGGCGCGCTTCGCGCGGTAAGGTTAAAAAAGGTGAAAATATGAGTTTTGTAGATGAATGGATAAAAAGATTACCGGGAAATGTAGGCCCGCTTCCTGGAGCCTTCGAGGAGGCTGTCTGCCTCCAGGGGGCAGAGGAGGGCATGGTTCTATTAAAAAATGACGGCGTACTTCCGCTCAGGGATAAAACCGTGGCGCTTTTTGGCGCAGGCGCTGTGGATACGATCATTGGCGGAACCGGCAGCGGCTCTACGGAACCGCCGTATAAGATCAATGTGGAGGAAGGACTTCGGGAAAGCGGATATGAGCTTACATCCGAAAGCTGGCTTGAAAAATTTGTCCGGGACAGCAGGGAGGCCAATGAGGCCATGGAGATCGATGACTTTACAAGACTCTGGGGTGGGATCACGGTTCTGATCGATGAACCCGAGATCACCAGTGCGGAGCTTGCAGAGGCAAAAAAGGCCGAAACCGCGGTTTACGTCATCCGGCGGAACACTGGCGAGGGCTGTGACCGGAAAAACGAAAAAGGGGATTATCTTCTGTCAGATATGGAATATGAAAATCTGTCAAAAATCGCAGCCAATTTTAAGCATACGGTTGTTGTCCTGAACACCTCGGTCATGGACCCGGGATTTACTGAGGAAATCCCGGGGATCGGCGCCGTGATCTTAATGAATCTTCCGGGAATGATGGCTGGAAAAGCTCTGGCCAACATATTGTCAGGAATGGCAAATCCTTCCGGCCGTCTGACGGATACGTGGGCAGAAAGCTACGGGGATTATGCAACCTCACAGATATTTTCGGCCAATGATGGAATTACCGACGAGGAGGATTATCTGGAAGATATTTATGTGGGATATCGTTATTTTGACAGCTTTGGTATCGCTCCCCACTGGTGTTTTGGGTACGGTTTAAGCTACACTGAATTTTCCATGGAGCCGACGGCCGTGACCGCAGATGCAGAGAACGTAACGATATCTGTCCGGGTAAAAAATACCGGTGAATATCCGGGAAAGGAAGTCGTTCAGGTTTATGTATCTGCACCGATTAGCGAAAGGCTTACGAAGCCGTATCAGGAATTGCGCGGATTTGCAAAAACAAAAGTGCTGTCACCGGGAGAAGAGGAGACGGTTGTGATCCGTTTTGCCACCGCGTCGATGGCATCCTTCGATGAAAAATCCTCATCCTATATTCTTGAAAAAGGATGTTACCGGCTCCGTGTGGGAAAAAACAGCCGTGAGACGGAGGTTGCGGCGGTATTGGAGCTGGACGGAGACGTTATGACAGAAAAATTAAGCAAAAAAGCGGCGTGCAGTAAAAAGCTGGATTTTTATAAGGCGCCGGCCATCGTTTATGAGACAGCACAGGCGTCTGTGATCTTTCTTAAAGCCGGGGATTTTCATACCGTGGATCACTCCGATGTCGGATCAAAATATACTGTGACCTATGTTCCGGAGGGGATGGACTATCAGCCGTACATGGATAAAAACCCATATAAGTTGAAATATGAGACAAAAGAACACGTAGTAACTGTAAGAAATGTTCCGGATGCAACATTTCCGGATGTGGCAGACGGGAAGGTGACTATGGAAGAATTTGTGGCCTCCCTGGACCCGGAGGTGCTTCTCAGGCTTGTGACCGGTGTATCCCATGAAACACCCTGGTCCGTCGCGAACCGGATGAAAAAGAAGGCGGCTGCGCTGGATGCCATAGCTTCCTCCGGCAGAACGACGGCGCAGTATGTAAAGACGCTGGGCATTCCCAATTCCTACCTGTCTGACGGCCCTGCAGGCCTTCGCATTATCGGTAAGCCCACAGCAGCCTGGCCGGTGGGAACAGTCCTCGCCCAGACTTGGAATACAGAGCTTATGGAGCAGACGGGCGATGGATTCGGAACGGAAATGGAGGCGTATCACCATTCTGTTATCCTGGGGCCGGGAATGAATATCCATAGAGATCCCATGTGTGGACGGAGCTTTGAGTACTATACGGAAGACCCGCTGTTAAATGGAAAGATGGCGGCCGCATTTACGAGAGGTGTTCAAAGCCATGAGGGGTGCTTTGTGGCGATCAAACATTTTGCCTGCAACAGTCAGGAAACGGACCGGGGAATTTCCAGCTCAAATGTGAGTGAGCGGGCGCTTCGGGAAATCTACCTGAAGGGCTTTGAAATTGCGGTGAAGGAGGCGGATGCAGGTACGATTATGACGTCGTATAACAAAGTCAATGGCGTGCATTCCTCAGAAAACCGTGAGCTTCTGGAAGGTATTGTCCGCGGGGAATGGGGCTTTAAGGGCATGTTTATGACGGACTGGCATTCGCAATCCTATAAACCGGCAGATATCCACGCCGGAAATGACTTGATCATGGGCGGAATACAGGTCGAAGCCATCGCCCAGGCGCTCTGGGGCTGGGAGCCGGTATTTAACAGTGATGGCTCGATTAAAGAGCGGACGGTTATTTCATACGATGGGCTGAAGCAGGAAACCGTCGGGGAATGGGGCGCCTTCCTGCCATGTGCCGATGGTACGGACACGTGTAAAGCCGCTGTTTTGGCCGGAACACAGCCGGGGGAACGGGTCCGCGCATATGTGGAAAATGGCATCGCTTTGGTGTCTGAGAATACGGACGGTTCATCGGTGGTCACTTATAAGGGAATCCGGCGGGGGCGTCATCTGGCCCTTGGAGACTTGCAGCGGTGTGCGATCCATGTGCTTGAATATCTGCTAAGATCAAGTGCGTGGAAAGAAATCAGAAAAAATATGGAGGAGAAATAACATTGAAGAACGACGCAACGTTTGAGTTAATGGCCAAGGCGCAGGGAACATCGGAAGCCGACCTGTCTTTCCTTGTGCCGCCCACATATAATAACATCAGAGGAGAAAAAGGATGTTAAAGACGATCAATGCGTGTTTAAAAGGCACGGAAGAAAATTATATTCTGCCTTTTCTGTGGCTTCACGGGGAGGATGAAGAAGTACTCAGATCCTACATGGCGGCTATTTATGAAGCAAATATCCGGGCAGTCTGTCTGGAATCCAGGCCGCATCCAGACTTTCTCGGCCCAAAGTGGTGGCACGACCTGGATATTATACTGGATGAAGCAAGACGCCGGAAGATGAAGGTGTGGATTTTAGATGACCGGCACTATCCCACAGGCTCGGCCGCCGGTGCAGTAAAAACAGCTCCGCTGAAGCTCCACAAACAATATCTTGCATGTAATATGGTGGACGTATGCGGACCGTGTCGGGGTGTGCGCTTAGATATGAGCAAGCTTGCAGCCACACCGGGAAATCCCATGGACCCTCAGCCGCCGGCATACGATGACGACTGTCTCCTGGCAGTGGTGGCTGCCCGGCTGGATGGAGCGATCGATCAAAGCCTGAATCATGCGGACAAAGTCGTTTTTCTGGCGAAGGGGCCTGGAAATGACTTTCCCATAAAGGCGTCCGGAAATGACTTTCCCACAAAAGAGGCCGGGAATGATTTTCTCATATGGGATGTGCCGGAAGGGATGTGGCGGGTATTTGTCTTTTATACGACCCATAATGGCGGAAAAACGGAGGATATCAATCTGGTCGACCCGGCGTCCTGTAAAATATTGCTGGACACAGTATACGAAGCCCACTATGCCCGCTATGCCCATGAGTTCGGAAAAACCATCGCCGGCTTTTTCTCAGATGAGCCAGGCCTGGGCAACATTGTTGAAAATTCACAGGGGTGTATCGTGGGGAAGGTCCGTATGCCTTTACCATGGAGCGGACCGTTGGAGACGGCTTTAAAGGAAATGTGGGGGGATGAATATTATGTCAACCTTCCTGCGCTTTGGTGCGACACGGGTACGCCCAGAGAGACGGCATCAATCCGCGAGGAATTTATGAACGCGCTGACAGATTTTGTAAAAAACAGCTTTAGTGAGCAGATCGGCGACTGGTGCAGGAACCATGGCGTGGAATATATCGGACATATTATCGAGGACAACAATGCCTCAGAAGGGCTGGGCGCCAGTGTGGGCCACTATTTCCGGGGGCTTTGGGGCCAGGATATGGCAGGCCTTGATGACATCGGGGCGCAGATCACGGTCGGGGGCGCCAACGTGGAGCATATATCCATCGCGGGCTCGGGCGACGGAGAATTTTATCATCATGTCCTTGGAAAGCTGGGTTCCTCCCTGGCGCATATCGATCCAAAGAAAAAAGACCGGTGTGTCTGCGAATGCTTTGGCGCCTACGGCTGGAGCGAGGGAACACAGAACATGAAGTATATCGCAGACCATCTGCTGGCCGATGGCGTGAACCACTTTGTGCCCCATGCGTTTTCGGCCAAAGCATTTCCGGATTTTGACTGCCCGCCCCATTTTTATGCGGGAGGAGAAGATATACTGTTTCCTGCCTTTGGAAAACTGATGGCTTACATAAACCGGACGGCGCATATTCTAACCGGATATCGTCATACGGCTCCTGTTGCCGTCCTATACCATGCGGAAGCCTCCTGGAGTGGACAGCGCTGGACAAAAATGCAAAAATGCGCCCGAGTCCTTCGGGAACACCAGATTGACTTTGATATCCTGCCTTCGGAAGTATTAAATTTAGACGGCAATGTTTTGTCGGTCAATGGGCGGACATACAAAGCGCTTGTGATCCCGGGATGTGAGTATCTCGGAAAATCCGCAGAAAAGTTCTGCATCGCTGCCAGCCAGGCGGGGTTCCCTGTCTATTTTTCGGACTTTGCGCCAAAGGGCGTACCGGGCGAAGTGGTGGCGCTTCATGCGCTGGCCGGCATTCTGGCGGATCTGGCCCATGTGACACTGACGCCGGCCCACGATGGGATACGGATTTATCACGGAATAAATGAAGGGGAGGGCCATGTTTATTTCCTCTTTAATACGTCGCCATGGCAATCCTTTGTGGGAACTGTGACGGTGGAAGCCAAGGGCTTTTGTTACCGCTACGACCCGATGGAAAACCGGCTTTACAGGCGGGAGTACAGCGAAGGAAATCTGCCGGTACGGCTAAAACCTATGGAAAGTTCGTTATTTGTCATAACAGATACAAAGATGGACGTTGGGGAGGAGCTTCCGGAGATGACCGGTGCCGTATCTCTGGACGGGGAATGGACGGTTTCTTTACTGGAAAACGAAAAGCTGGAGCCCTATACGGTTACAGATCCTTTTGACGGTATTATGAAAGACGGATGGTCAGGAACTATACGATATGAATATACGATCCCTGAGGGTACGATCCCAGAGGATACAGCATGTATTGCCCTGCGGCTGCCCCAGGTCCGGGAAGCCGCCACGGTCTGGTGCAATGGGGAGTATGCAGGAGATGCAGTGGCTGCGCCGTTTTATTTTGATCTGACAGATATATGGAAGCACGGAGAAAACTGTCTTCGGATCGATGTGACGTCCACCATGGAGCAAAAGGTGAAGGCTGAAAGCGGTGGCAGAGACTGGTTTATATATATGCAAAAGGTATGGTACGGCTACGGACTGACTGCGGTTCCAATACTGGAGTATGCTGCGGCTGAGAAAAACATTTCGCTCATCTGAACCATTTTGGACTGCGGATTTGTTTGGAAAGCCCAATGAAAAAGGAGATTTAAATTATGAAAAAAGAGAAAAAAAGGAGTACGTTTTTAAACGGTATCCTGTGGACGTCCGGAGGGATCGGTATAAGTGTGCCCAATACACTGATCCTTACATATTTTTCATTTTATGCCACGGATGTTTTAGGGATGCCGGCCGCGCTTGTGGCGACGATCCTGCTTGTCACGAAGCTATTGGATGGCGTATCCGATCTGATCGCGGGATTTATTATTGATAATACGCACACACGCTGGGGAAAAGGCCGGCCCTATGACATCTGCCTTATATTTATCGGGCTGTTTACCATATTGCTGTTTGCAGCGCCCAGATCAGGTGTCGTGCTTCAGGCGGTCTACCTTGGGATTATGTACAGCCTTGTTCAGGCGGTTTTTGTAACTTTATTCAGTACCGCAGACAGAGTCTATCTTCTCCATGCATTTCCGGAGGAAAAGGAGCGCAATAATACGTTTGTGATCAGTACGATCGCAGGACAACTGATTGCAAGCACAGTGGCAGTCATCATTCCCATCTTTATTGCGGCAGCAGGAACCAATCACTCCGAGTGGGTGAAGGCTGTAGTCATGGTCGTGATCCCATGCACCATCATAGGTATGATTCGGTTCTTTTTCATCAAGGAAGTGCAGACCGATGCGCCGGCCTCAAAAGAACGTATCGAAAAGCTGGCTGAGAAAAAGGCCGAAAAAAAGGCGGAAAAGAAAAAACAGGCGCACAACAGGGTTGGCTTTAAAGACGGGGCAAGAGCCATCATGTGCAATCCATACATTTTGATCCTGTCCTTTGGAATCTTTATTATAGTTATCAGTTCCGGGTTTATGGGAACGGCTACAATGTACTATTTCCAGTATATTCTGGGAGACATTGGGAAAATGTCCATCGCTTCCACCTCAAGCTATGCGTCTCTGATCATGGTTGTGCTTTTTCTGCCCTTAGCCAATAAGTTTGGGAAAGATAAGGTTATGAAGGTGGGGCTGGTACTTGCCGTGATCGGTACTCTCATCCGTTGGTTTGGCGGTGCAAATATCGTTACGATCACCTTGGGCCTGTGCCTGGTGATGATCGGTATTATGCCGATCAGTGTTTATTTTCCCCTGTACCTGTTTGATATTATGGATTATGGAGAGTGGAAGACCGGAAAACGCGTGGAAGGACTTTACGCCGCTTTCCCAACCTTTGCCAATAAGGTGGCCGGCGGTCTGTCCGTTTCTCTTGCCATGTTCGTGCTGGGGGCGGCAGGTTATAACGGTACGGCGGCCGTACAGCCCCAGTCGGTGCTTAATGCAATAAAATTAACATATAATGTGATTCCTACGATTATACTGATCATTATGACACTGATTGTGGTATTCTTCTATAATATAGATAAAAAGCTGCCACAGATTAAGAAAGAATTAGGGGAGCGCAGGGCGAAAGAAGCTTCCTGCTCAGATTAAAGATAAAGTGGTGTCCTTCGAATGAGTTATCTCATAATCCATAAAAATCGTCCTTTCAAAATGGTTGCAAAAAGCCGATGAGTTCAAATTCCCATCGGCTTTTTGCTGTTATTAAGTTGTTATTTTGTTTTAACGCTTTTGACTTTTGGAACGCTCACGCTTGCAGAGTTTCTGATAGATAGGTCTTGTTGCGAACGGGAAGATTGGTAAAATCAATCATTAGTTAGTCATCTCGTTTCATTCTTAAATATTTTTCTCTTAAATACCAAGCTTGTTCTGTGGAGATTGTTTGGTCAATTTCAGCCGAGTTAATATCCGCATTCAGCTCGCCCCAATATAAATCCCAATGCAAATCCCGTTTTCCACTATCTTCAATTTTCCAAGACTGCTTCATATTTTCAAGGGATTTTTGCAAATACGGCGGCAGGTCGCATTCGAGATACTTTTTGCTTTTAGGTAATCCCGTTTCTTTATCATATTCTGTATCTGTTGTATCCAACGACATAATATATTCCATTGTGCAATTAAGCGCCTTTGCAAGCTGCTGCACTGTGCGGGCAGAGCATTTCTGCAAAGAACTTTTTCCGGAGCAGATATCTATAACAGTTGTTTTTGGGATACCGCTGATTTGTGATAGATGGTATTTGGTTATATTTTGGCTGTCGATATATTCTTGTAGATTCATTTACGCCACCCTTTCCTTTATTATATTATATCGGTATACCGACCTTGCGTCAAGGTGTATCCAGCTTTTAGTATTTGACATTTATATGAAATTTTTTCTCAAATATGAAATGCCGTTCTTTGCACAGATTTGCTTCTTCCGTTAGTGTTTCGGTCGGTTATGCTAATTCAGTTTGTATCACAGAAAGATTCTGTAAATAGCTGGATGACTGGAGCCAGTTTATGCATACAGGCAATCCTAACCGCTCTAGCGCTCCTGCCTGGGAACCATGCACGGTTCAAAACCCGGTGTATAATCTATACGATATTTGATGTTTCCAATCGTTAGAAAGCAGTCACTGTCTTAAGGATAAAATCCGACAATTTCTATTGTCTATTTTTGCTCACTCCCCGCAGAATAATAAAAATCAGCCAGAAAATGATAAGCTTCATGTTAAGAATAGAAAGGCCCTCCGGCCCCTCCTGTATTATAATTGAGACAAAATGAAGGAGGAATTTCTTATGAGTAAATCAAAGCGGATCATTGCAATTTTATTGACTTTATGTTTGATGTGTGCATCCCTTGTGGCTTGTGGCAATAAGGAGTCATCATCACAGCCGGACGCGCAGACATCCGGCGCGGCTGCAACAAATGATGCGAAAGCTGCTACGAATGCTGCGGATGCTACGGCTGCGACAGGAGCGGCAACAGAAGCTGCCATGGAAACCGGCGAGGATGTTGAATGGGATGAGGACCCATCCGAAGTCACATGGATGATGTGGAATGTGGGGGGCACATTTACCCAGGACGGCTTAAAGGCTGTCGAGAACGCTGTGAATGAAATCACACTGAAAAAGATCAATGTGCATGTCACCCTGGAAATGCTGGAAATGGGCTCCTATTTATCTCAGATGCCCATGCAGGTAGGCGCCGGCGATAAAATCGATCTGATCAGCACATTTCCGGCCGCCGCAGGCTCCTTTAGCGCCATGGTCAATTCCGGCCAGCTTCTGCCGCTGAATGAGCTGCTGGAGGAAAACGCAGCGGATACGCTGGAGCTTCTGCCGGAAAATGTACTTGAGGCCACGACGGTTGACGGCAATATTTATGCAGTGCCGGTCTATACAGATAATACCAATGACCTTCACTGGCTCTGCCGCGCATCCTATCTTGAGGAGGCCGGATTTAAGGCGGAGGATATCCGTAGTATAGACGATGTCACAAAGGTTTTTGAAGCTGTATACAAACTTCATCCGGAGATGAAGATGGTCAGCTCCGGGGGAAAAACGCTTATAGAGTCACCACTGTTTACCGGGGATGTGTTTGATTCTCTGGGTACGGATCTTCTGGCGGTTATGATCGATAAGGATGAGACAAAGGTTGTCAGCTTTTTTGAAACTGAAGAATATAAAAAAGCCTATGCGATTTTAAGAGACTGGTATGAGAAGGGATATATTGATAAGGACATTATGATTCGTGAGGATGATCCGACCTCCGACCAGACGGTATTTTCTTTTTTCCTTGGGGGAAATAAAGCGCGGACCAACGGTTCAGAGGCTATGGCAGGTGAGCCGCTAGTTTCTGTGAAACTTATGGAAGGATGCGTATCCACAACGAACATGACGATTTTGACGACAGCCATTCCAGTATCAGCCACAGATCCGGAAGCCGCGGCCCGGCTTTTGAACCTGTGCTATACGGATAAGGATTTAAAAATGCTTGTCAGCTATGGGCTGGAAGGGGAAAATTACAGCTATGGCGACAACGGCGGTATTGTGGTAAATGCTACAGGAAATTATGCGCCGAATACACTGGGAATCTTTGGTAATGCGCTGCTGTGTGACCCCACATCGGACCAGGTTGAGATTGGATATGACATGCGGCAGGTGGATCAGAGCCTGATTAATTATTCACCGTTACTTGGATTTTTCGTAAACACGGACCCTATCTCCAATGAAGCAGCCGCGCTTTCCGGAGTTTACACGGAATATCAGGGCCTGGTCAAATGCGGGCTGGCGGATGAAGCGACATTACAGCAGTTTATTGATAAGCTGTACGCGAACGGGCTTCAGGCCTATATGGATGAGGTGCAGCGGCAGTTAGATGAGTGGCTTAGGCAGCAATAAATGCTGAATGATAACTGTTCGGCAGGGCAGAGGTAAGCCCGCTGTCCTTCTGTACAGTTACGTTAAATTTATGGTAAAAGCAATGATTTTGTATTATAATAAATACGAATTCATTGCTTTTTTTGTGTGGGAGACACGTTCCATGGATAAAATCGGGTAACAGTTCGCCCTCCCTCTGAACTGTTACAAAAACAGAGCATGAGCAGCAAAATCGTGAAACGACAGATATTTTCAGGAAGCAGGAGAAGGTATATATGGATAACAGGAAGAAGGATTTTGAACTGTATTTTATGACCGGCGGCAGTGCCCGGGAGCATATGCATCAGGATGTGGAATTTATTTATGTTATGGATGGGTGCATCCGTGTGACTGCGCTTGGTAAGACATTTTTACTTGGCGGCGAGGATGCTATGATCATCAACAGCAATCACCGGCATTCCTGGCTTGAGGTGGAGAAAACGCATTTGTGCATCATTCATTTTAATTATTCCATGCTGCTGGAATATCTGGATAAAAAGCTGATTTTTTTCTACTGCAACAGCAGTAAGGAAAGCAGTGAGCGCTATGAGGGCATCCGGGAGATCATGGACGACCTGCTCAGCGAATGTGCTGTCAATGCGGACCGGATGACTTTTGAGAAAAAAAGTCTGCTGTACCGGCTGTTACAATATCTGATCCGTTATTTTATGTCGGATGACATTTTAAATACAGCGGAGAAGGATGATCTGCGTATTGAGGAGATGCTCCAGTACATTAATACGAATTATGCCCGTTCCCTGTCGCTCCAGGAGATGGCGGAGTACATGCATATGGCGCCCTCGTCATTTTCCAGATTCTTTAAAAAGCGTGCGGGCATCACCTTTGTGGAATATGTAAATAATGTCCGTTTGCACTTTGCTCTGGAAGATATTCTCTATACGACCAACTCCGTGTCCTGGATCGCTCAGACTCACGGGTTTGCCAATGCGTCTGTATTTTGCAAAAATTTCAAGGCCGTGTACGGGATGGCGCCGATGGTTTACCGAAAACAGATGGCAAACGCGTCCGCGCCCCAGGTATCCAGCGGCGTGGACCAGCAGTTTCTTAAAAAGTATTTAAAAAGAAATGAAAGCGGGATCTGGGAGTCCTGGAAAAAGCAATTTATCCAGGCGTCGGTGGATTGCAGGGAATGCCGTCCATGGAAAAATCCCTGGAACGAGGCGGTTCATCTGGGAACTGCTACGGAGCTTCTTAATGCGGATCTGAGATCGCAGATTATAGAATCGAAGGAGCATCTTGGTTTTACTTATGGAAGGATTCTGGGTATATTTGGCTCGGAGATGCAATTCCGTGCTGAGCACGCACATAAAATAACGAATTACAATTCTATGGATTCGATCCTCGATTTTTTAATAAGACAAAAGATACGGCCGATCATAAGCCTGGATAATAAGCCGATAATAGTATTTAGAAGTGCGAATTCTTATTTATATGAAAAAAAATCGGAACTTATTTTTGAAGATATGACAGAATGCAAAGCGATTTTGGATGATTTTTTGAATCATATTGTGCACCGGTATGGGATGTCTGAGGTGAAAACATGGAAGTTTGACTGCTGGTATGATGAGTTCTATGAAAATACCATGGGTATTCCGGGCAGCTTTCTGAAAATCTTCGGAGGTATTTGTGGTGAGATCAAGCGTTTTATTCCGGATGCCCAGGTTGGCGGCTGTGGACTGAGTATTTCCATTAATGAGAAAAAGTTCCATGACCTGCTGGATACATGGGTTAAGGAGCCGGTGAAGCCGGATTTTATATCAATCAATCTTTATCCGTATTCCCAGTTAAATATATCGGGAAAGCTGCGTGCCAAACGTCATCTGAATACCAATGATTATTATCAGTCGGAGGTGCTGCGCTGCCGGGATGTGATCAATGAGTATGGCTGGGCGGATGTGCCTCTGTATGTGATCGAATGGAATATGAGCATGTCTCAGAGAAACTTTTTTAACGATACTTGTGGCAAAGCTGCCCTGATGGTGAGCCAGATGGTCCGCCTTATGGATGTCGTGGACCTGGCCGCATACAATGGTCTGAGCGATCTGTCCGGACTTTATACAGATACCAGCGCTTTTTTGATGGGCGGCTCCGGCCTGCTTACCGCATCCGGTGTGCGCAAGCCGGCATATTATGCCTTGCAGTTTATGAGCCGTCTCGGAAATCTTCTGGTAAAAAAGGATGCAAATTATATCGTCACGACCAATGGCTGCGATGATTATCAGATATTGTGTTTTAATGCTAAAAATCTCCGCTATAAATATTATGCCAAAGAGGAAAGCTCTATTGTGCCGGAGGAGATCGAGGATATTTTTGAAAATAAGGATACGATTGAAATCACCTTTTCTCTGACAAATCTGTCCGAAGGCGATTTCTTTGTCCGGGAATACCGTGTCATTCCATGGCGCCACAGCGTGTTGGATGCCTGGAAGTATATGGGTACCGAATACGAAATGGATGCGGAGGATATCGAATATCTGAAAAGTATATGTGTGCCTGTCCAAAAAAAGGGGCGTCTGAAGGTTTCTGGGGGAAAGCTTGTGTTTCAGCAGTCGATCCGTGATCAGGAAATAAAATTTATCCATTTATATCGCTAATTAACAGAGATACAGATTCATTGTGTATAGACTTACCTGCCCATCTGTGAGCCAGATCACGATGGGCAGGGTTATGGTTAAAGATAAGTAGGCCTAGGCCCTGATTACGGACATTATTAGAATTTAATGACCTTTGGTTCTGCTGTGAACGAATAAATGGTTGCTGTCGCATTCTGTATGTAGAGAACCTCCATTAAGTTATCGTCTACCGTGTACATACTGGAAAGTGCAGCCGTATTGTCTTCCATCATAGTGACACGGGCTTCGCGGCGGGAATCATGGACAGCTTCGCCTTCGACGCGAATCCATGTGCCTTTGGTCATCCCGCAGATTTCAATCTTAGGATTTTTCTCAAGCTGTGCATAAACTTTTTTCTGGTTGTTCGTTACAATATACAGTTTCCCCTCAAATTCGCAAACTGCACCAAAAGGACGCACACGCGGCTGGTCACCTTCTTCGGTTGCAAGGTAAAATGTGCCGCAGGACTTTAAATACTCTAATACTTCTTTCATTTGTAGAACTCCTTTCAAAATCATTCTTGCTTTGATTACAGTCTCATTATATAATATAAGAATAAAAGAACAAGTACGATATTTTATGATACTGATATCAGAAAGGATACTGCTATGGCAAAAAAAGAATTATTTGGATTGTGTCCGTATGTGACCTCACAGAAGGTTTTAACGGGAAAGTGGTCAATGTATATTTTGTATCTCCTCTCACAGGAAGGTTCCATACGATTTAATGAGCTTCAAAGAAAAATGCCGGAGGAAATGACACATACGACACTTTCACGGCAGTTAAAGACACTGGAAGAAGAAGGACTGATCATCCGGACGGAATACTCACAGATTCCACCAAAAGTTGAATATTCCCTGAGTGAGATCGGGCGGAAATTCGAGAAAGTCCTTGATGCATTGGGCCAATGGGGCGATGAGTATATAGAATTTATACACCGTAAGAAAATAAATGGTTTAAAAGGTGAGGAGACGAAAGATGCGTGAAAATGAAGATTTTCAGCATCTTGGCAGTGTTGTTACAAATCATGGATATTCGGATTGGGCCACCACAGAAATTCCTGCAAATGTAAAGTCTATGTGGTATCGTTTAAGCCGTAGGCAGGATGATTACTGCCTGGAATGTTCAGAGGATGGCGTTGTCTATAAGCAGATGAGAGTTTGCCATATGTTCAGGGGGAATGAAAATATAAGGTTCGGCATCTATGCCTGTTCCCCGGAAGAATCATCGTTTACGGCGGTTTTCACAAATATGGAGATTACGGAATGTATGTGGAAAGCACATGACGGCCAGCAGCCGGACTAAATTACCGGGAATAATACGTATGAACAAGAGCGTGTTTTAAAATTACTTTTCGCCATCTGCGCGCACCACTTCGCGGTATATTTGACGTTGATCATATCCCGGAGTACCGGTTTCTCAGACGCATTTCCGGGATACATTTTTATCACTATGGGTATCTGGTTACTGTCCAGGAGCAGCCCCAGTCCTACGATGTTGGTATGCTACCCTTAGAGTAGACAATCAAATAATATACATTGTTTACTCTGGAGGTGTTTTTATGAATGAAAAAGTTAGCATCCAATTATCAC
>CABJAM010000015.1 GCA_902363555.1 Lachnospiraceae bacterium
ATCCACCCGAAGGTCTCAATAAAAATGCTTCGTTCGACTTGCATGTGTTAAGCACGCCGCCAGCGTTCATCCTGAGCCAGGATCAAACTCTCATGTTTAAGCTTTGTCATGGATTTCCAAAGGAAATCGTTGACCTGCTTGCGCATCAGCGCAATTCCATTTAAGCTTTGATTCTTATTCAGAACGACAACTAGCTAATTGTTTGTTATCATTCCCGTTATTACTTTGGTTTTTGTTCTTAAAAATTCTTTTTAGAATTTTCGGGATTGTTTTATTGTTTAATTATCAATGTTCGTTTGTTGCCGTTCTTTGTCGCAAGCAACTTTGATATCTTATCATACTTGGTTTTATTTGTCAAGTACTTTTTTCATCTTTTTTCGAGCTTCTTTTTTCAAGGAAGCTCGCTTGCCTGCGTCTCTTGGACAGCTTAGATAGTATATCATCTGTTTTTGTATTTGTCAACAAGTTTTTTAAATTTTTTATTTTATTCAAACAACTGTGAAAATACAGAGCGGAGAAAGAGGGATTTGAACCCTCGCGCCGGTTGCCCGACCTACACCCTTAGCAGGGGCGCCTCTTCGGCCTCTTGAGTATTTCTCCGAACTTATTAAACGATATAAAATTATCCTGCACTTTTCGGTGCATTGACAATTATAACTAAAATACATGTTTTTGTCAATAAGTTTTTGGAAATTTTTCAAACTATTTTTTACCGCTATTTTATCTGCATTTAACACTATATTATATAGAAATAATGCATTCTATATCTATGCCCATTAATTAAAGGTCTATACAACATATTGTTTTTTTATTGTAATTTTATCAACAATTCAGATAATTACCCGATGCGTACACCCTGTATAAATTCCGGACACTGCATATTTCATCGGTATTTTCTGAAAGAATACAATTCAGAGAGACTGAACGGTTACGATGAAAAATCAGTGTCCGGCAGTTTTTATTTGTACATCTGCTCACTATATCTATGACACTCATCACATACCCAAAAACGCCGCTGGGCTATATCGGCCTTGGCCGGGTCACCCATAACAATAGGAAATAACGCAAAATTTCCGTCCTGTGCATAGTCATCCAGCGCCTTACGGGTAGCTGCCCGGACCATTTCCTCCGTGCAGCCGTCAAAGTTGTGCGGCCCTGTGGAATCCCAGCCACCGTGGATGAGTAGCCGGTCGCCATACTCCGCCTTAATTTTTTTGAGGTCGTTCATAATCTGGGCCGTCTGCCAGATCGTGGCTCCGGTTTCAATAATGTCCGGTATTATGGCGTCTGCTTTACCACAAACGTGATGCTCCAAAATAAGTCCGCAGTTTATTGCCGTTTTTCCAAGCATCATCTCAAAGGGCTTGATCAGGTCATTATACATGGATTTTGAGAAAAACATACCGTCACTGGAACAGATGTCGTCACCATTGACATAGATGTCCGGCTTATAATATTTTGCTATCTTTTCAATGGTCTTACATTTGAATTTTGTATGCGCTTCGAAAAACTCGTAAACGGCTTCCGGCTCCTCCAGCATGGCGATCAGCGCTTCACAGGTACCCATCAGTGATTGAAGCCTGTTAAAATTTCCTTCCATACCAAAACACGCGACCACCTTTTCGTTGCGGTCGACCCGGGCCAGATCCCGCGCGGCCGCACCTTCCCAGTCCATGGCGTCCAAATCCGGAAATTCAATATACTTCTTCCACTCCGTAATATCCTCCAGCACATGCTCATATGGATCTGCGATGGCCTGCCAGCCGGTATCCTCCGTGCATATCCATTTGACGCCAAACATGTCCCTGCCGCCTTTCATAAAATCCCCCTGATTGTTCAGCACACTGGCGCCCATGGGGGCGTAGGCTTCATAAAAGTTGGGTACCCAGGCGGGCTTTCCGTGGTTGTAGGCAATAAAAAAATTCTCTCTTTCAGTCAATGTCATTTCCTCCCATTTGTTATTTTACGTGTTACCGTTCTGATGGGTTGTACGGTTTTTCTTATGTATCTATCATATAAAAGATTGTTGTGAAACAGATGGGACCTATGTCTCACTTTTGAAAATAAATCCAAACTTTATTAAATTATTACAATTTTACAGGGTGGTTTTTGATAATATCGCCAGTAGTGATGTGCAATAAAAGACAAATATCATAGTCATTTAATGCATGTACAAAACCAAACATTTTTCATTTTGCTTACACAGATAAAAATAAGGTATAAAATCACATAGCCACAGATGAAATGTTTTTGTAAAATAGATGTACAGGCAAAGTCAAACAACTCGCGGCAATCGCCAAGGACAAGCAAGATTGAATGAATGAATTTCATTTATAAAGTCTTAATGGCGGAGCCTGAGATCACGTATCACCGGTACACCGATGAAACGCAGCCTCAGGCTCCGCCGCACTTGTTTTTTATTTCAAATTATTGTCTTTTATACGAAATTACAGCTTGATTTACGGTCGTTGGACAAAAGAAATGAAACAAATTGTAAGCAATTTCATGCATGGCACGGTATACTAATAGCCATCAGTAAAAAACTCTCTGGCGGCAGAAAAGCTGTGGCTGTTCCGGTGCTTAAACTGCCGCCGGAATATACCGTTTATTCCATCGGACATAGTGAGATATAGTAAATCTCATAAGGATTTAATATCTGCATAACCGTTAAATCACGGTTCTCTGAGAACACATGCTTTATAGTCAGTTCCGGCCGGACCGTATGCTGGAGGTAGTCCATCTCATCCATTGACGGTTCAACCGAATCGCCAAAGCGCTGGAGGTGCCCCAGCAGGTCGGTCTGCCCGGGGGATAACCGGGTCGTGCTCTGACGGAATGCTGCGTGTTCTGTGCGGATATGGATCATGTATGTTACGGTATCGCCGGCCATAATTTCATTGAGTACAAAACTGGTGGTGATCTCATATTCCTTTTTTTGATAATACACATCCGGCAGAGGACAGGTATTGAATAAAAGCAGGTCGAAACGCCCCAGCTTATCTGTGGTGATCATATATCCAGGGCCATGGGCGATACAATACCCGGGCATCTTTTTTACGAAGGACAGGGCATGAAACGTCGGCTTAAACAGTGAGCTTTTGGTCATAAGTCCGGTTCCGCCAAAGATCAGCGGCAGGGTATCCTGCTGGGCAGTGGATATATCGCTGGCATGATGATATAAAACAGGCCATGGGTAATCCAGCGTTTCTTCAATGTTGCTCAATAGCACACAGGCCGCCACACAACTGTCATTAATGGCATTTCTGGGGGATACGGTCATGTTCCATTGTGTCACATAAACTGGAATGTCACCCAATTTATATTTTGAAAGTATATCATTCATTATCTGAATACTCATTTTTGTAAAAGTATTCTGTCTCAGCTTTGAAGGTGTGTCATCTTCCAGACGCTGGTAGGGAAAGCACACTATGGAGATAAAATCAGGAGCCATTTCCCGCGGCCAGTGCCGCATCAGATGGTCGATTTGTGTGTACATACTTAATATGGCGTTGCCGAGAGCACCAACCCTGACACCAGGTGCAATTACCGATAGGATTTGCTTGATTGTGATAAAGGCATTGATGAAGCTGTCAATATCTTCTTTATTCACATTCATATCGTCAAACCAGCATTCGAAAATCCATTCAGATACAACATTTGAGCCATAGCGCATGACCCAATGTCTGAAAAGATTTTCGTAAAAAGAGGACAGTTGATGCGAGGCGGGAACAATCGCGGGATCGGATAAAGTGGAAGTGACATTGCT
Organism: Lachnospiraceae bacterium; assembly: GCA_902363555.1. Taxonomy (GTDB): domain Bacteria; phylum Bacillota; class Clostridia; order Lachnospirales; family Lachnospiraceae; genus Catenibacillus. The sequence continues at coordinate 3,767 of CABJAM010000015.1, forward strand.
AATATCACGGAGCAACGACTCCGGACCTCTTGTAAGATTGATCCAGGGCTTTAAACCATTATGGACAAAAAAGTCAAATATATCATCGAGATGGTTAAAGTCCAGACGCTTTAGTTCCGTAAATCCACACGGAAAAAATTCTTCTGAAAATATGTTCCATACCCGGACATATTGTGTGGAAAGCTCCGCCTTCAGCTTTAAAAGCTGTTCCTGGAGATCCGCACGTGCCAGAAGGCGCAGCTCTCCGGCATTGACAGCATAAAGCCATGGTTTTTCATAAGGCTGCGCCGCCAGACCGTTCAGCTCCAGCAGGACTTCCCGGCTGTTCTGTCTCGCGGGATTTAACGGAACCTGGTATTTTTTCCGAAATCCGGATGGACTCATTTGCGTATGATGCTTAAAGATTTTACTAAAAACCGAGCTGTTGGAAAAGCCATGATCCAGTGCAATCTCCGTGAGGGATGTGTTTGTATATATAAGATCATTTTTGGCATGTTCCACGCGCAGTTGATTAATATAATCAGAAAAATTACATTGGGTAAACTCAAAAAAATACCTGGAGTAAGTGGCCGGAGACATAAAGTTCTGTCTGGCAATGGTATTGAGGTGGAGCGGCTGGTTATAGTTTTCATTAATGAGATGAATGGAATTCTCCATGATATCCGCTATGGCCGGTTTATGCTTCATAAGACACCCCCTGTCAGGTTCATAAAGTTTTGCGCAAAAGCGCGTCACCAATTTCTCCCCGGGAAATTGATAACAAGTTACAACTATTTTATAATAGTATCAAAGATATGTCAAAATTTTAATAGGAGAATTACAATGAGCGAACGAAAGATCCAAAATCCAATTTTGCCGGGATTTTACCCGGACCCGTCCATCTGCCGTGTGGGCGATGATTTTTACATGATCTGCTCCAGCTTTGAGCTGAGCCCGGGCATTCCCGTCTTTCACAGCAAGGACCTGGCAAACTGGGAGCAGATCGGTTATGCCATGGACAAATCCAATGGCTTTTATGTGGATGCAAATACCTTTTCAGGCGGCGTGATGGCGCCAACCATTCGCTACCATGACGGCACATTTTATATTATCAATGCCAATTTTGCAGACAACGGCAACTTTATTGTAACCGCCAAAGATCCCGCAGGCCCGTGGTCGGCGCCGCATTATTTAACCGACGTTCCGGGTATTGACGCTTCCATCTTTTTTGATGAGGACGGCGCCTGCTATATTATGGGCACAGGCAATGTCGTCCGCCGCGCCGACGGCACGATGGACCGCGGTATTTGGGTGGGTGAATTTGATATCCAAGCGATGCGGATGGACGGCGAGCCGGCAGCCATCTGGGATTCAGCGCTGAGAAATGCATCATCCCCGGAAGCGCCTCATATTTACAAAAAGGACGGGTATTACTACCTGGTGATCGCCGAGGGCGGCACCGAGCATTACCATGCTGTGACCGTAGCCCGCAGCAAGGACATCAAGGGCTGGTATGAGGGCAATCCGGCCAATCCGGTTATGACCCACCGGCAGTTTGGTTTCCACTGCCCCATCGCTAATGTTGGCCACGCCGATTTGGTGGAGACACCGGAGGGGAACTGGTATGCTGTGCTTCTGGCTTCCCGTACCTTTGACGGAATCCACAAAAATTTCGGCCGGGAGACGTTCATCTGTCCGGTCATCTGGGAGCGGGGCTGGCCGGTATTCAGCCCGTTGAGCGGTAAGATCGACTGGGAATATCCGGCGGATGAGCACCTGCCCTGGACGGAATACGAAAAAGAAAGGGAACTGGACGATTTTGATTCGGATAAGCTGGCGCTTTGCTGGAACTTCTGGGGTACGCCCTTTGAAGATTTCTGGAATATTTCCGAAAGCTGCCTGAATTTAAAATGCCTGAAACGTCCTGTAACCGGTCCATTAAAGCCTATGCAGAGGAACAATGAAAAGATTTACAATAATTGTATCAGCTTTGTGGGCCGCCGGCAGACTTACGCGGATTTTGAGGCTTCCTGCAAGATGATGTTTATGCCGGAGGAAAATGAATGCGCCGGATTTATTGTGATGCAGGCCATGAATCATCAATACAAGGTACAGCGCGTCTGCAAGGATGGAAAACAGTTTGTCCAGCTCGTTTTATCTACTGCGGAGTTTGACGTTCCGGCACATTTTCCCGGTTTTACCAGTGAGACAAAAGAAACCGTGTTAAATGAAATCCCATGGAACCATCCGGATATTGTCATCCACTTTACCGCCCGGGGTGAGGATTATAATTTTTACTGCGGTACATCCGCCGACGCTATGGAAGCTCTGTACGAACATGCCGACGGCCGCCTGATCAATCCGGAAAAGGTTGGGGGTATGGTTGGAACGATGCTCGGAATGTTTGCCAGTGCAAATGGTAATGAAAGTCATAATTATGCTGCATTTGACTGGTTTAAGTATGGACAGGATTAATGCTGAACATAGACGCGCAGTGCGCGGCAATGTATAAATATTTTTTAAATGGAGGAGATAAAAATGATTAAAAAGAAGTTTTCCCGTATGCTTACATTGATTTTATGTATGATATTCGTACTGAGCGCATGCGGAAATCAGGAAAAGCCTGAAGCTTCACAGACGGACGGAAATACCGCCACCGAAGGAAAAGAGACCGTTGCATCGGAATCGAATACCGCAGCCGATGAGGAAAACCAAACGGCAGACTCTGCTACAAACGTGGATTGGGAGGATATGGCAGAAATCGAACTGTACTTCTATTGCTTTGTTCCCCCGAAGGACACAACACATGTTGAGGACGCGATCAATGCGATCACAGAGCCGCAGATAAACACCCATGTAAATATTACGGTGCTTGATATCTCGTCTTATATCCAGCAGATCGGTATTATGATGTCCGGCGGAGAACGTATTGACTTGATGATGACCGGATTTGCTTCCGCATCCTATTCAGCCATGATGGCACAAAAGCAGCTTATGGATATTTCCGGATATCTGGAAGACTATGGGCCAAATATCACGGCAACCATCGGTGATATGATAAAGGCCACGACTATCGGTGATGCTGTTTATGGCGTTCCGGTTTACAGAAATGTGGTTTCTTCCAACTATATTTATATGAGAGCTGATGTTCTTGAGGATCTGGGGCTTACAGAGAAAGCACGCAACATGACTTCCTTTGATGAATATGCTGAAATCCTGCAGGCTGTTAAAGACAGTGAAAAGTGGAACTACTTAAACTTAAATCTCTACCAGGAAGGCGCTGGTCCGCTTCAGCCAAGTGCCAGTGCCAGCGGTAAGTTCTCAGACACCGATGCCTTTGACCAGTTAGGCGATACGTTGGGCATTGTCCGTGTGGACGAAAATGGAAAGGTATCCCTGAATATGGACTCCGACGCCTATAAAGCCTCTGCCGCCATGATCAGAGATTGGTCTAACGCCGGGTATGTGTATTATGATCTGGGCGGTACCGGCGGTTCCTGCGAAGATTATATGAAAAATGACGCACTGTTCTCATTTATATCTCCGGCAGAATTTGGCGCTGAGAATATGAAATCCGCCGCTGCAGGTATGCCGGTAGTTGCCGTGGAAATCTATAAAGGACAGGTATCCGCAGAGGCCTGCACAAAGTTCTCCTACTGTGTTCCCACAACAGCAAAGGAGCCGGAGGCAGCAATCGCATTTCTCAATCTTGCTTACACAAACCCGGAGATCAACAATCTCCTTGCCTGGGGTGTTGAAGGCGTAGACTATGAGGTTGTGGACGGGGTCGCTCAATACATTCCGGGTAATGAAGAACCGTTGTACCACCTGTTTGATTACAGTGTTCCAAACCAGTTTTTAGTATATCCGTGGTCCGGAGATACAGCAGACTTCAGACAGCGTTCCGAAGAAAATTTAAAGTCCGCAGAAGTTTCCAAATACCTGGGCTTTACATGTGATCTGTCCGACCTTGTCAATGAATCTGCCGCTGTATCCAACGTGATCGAGGAATACCGCAATCAGATCGGCAGCGGCCAGGCTTCCGAAGCTACTCTGAATGAATTTATAGACAAGCTTTACTCTGTAAATGTTCAGGCGCTTATTGATGAATACCAGAAACAATTGGATGCATGGTTAGCTGAACAATAATAAAGTTAGCGGCGGAGCAATAAAAGGTTCTCTCAAGTCCGTGCGAGTCGGTACCCGGACTTGAGAGAAAACTTTTTACTGCTCCGCCGCATTTTTCTTTAAACCCTCCCGGTCCATCACACGGTAACTGTGATTAACACGCTGGAGGTATCCCAGATCCACAAATTTCTGCAATACACGGTGCAGATGCCGGTAACTGATATTTAACTGCTCGGCCACGATCCGCTGATTTTCGCTGAAGATTCCGGTGCCCTCCACTGAATTGAGCAGATAGACAGCCACCTTCCCCTCCGCCGTATGCAGATTATTTACCATTTCCATATTTCCAAAATAGGATATTTTTTCTGCCATGCACTGCAACAGGCAGTGGAGAAATTTTGTATCATTTTCAAGCAGATTCCTGATATTACGATAATCCAGAGTCACGGCGACACAATCTTCCACCGCCTCCACATTCGTCTCCTCCATGCGCTGCTCTCCCATGAGAAATTCCATTTCACCCATGAGCATATAAGCACTACAAAACCGGAAAAGAATCCGCTTTCCATTGCTTAGATTTCCGTATACTTTAAAACGGCCTTTCACAAAAAAGTATAAATACCTTTCATTATAATCGCTGGAATAGATAAAGGACCTTTTCGGAAATTCCACAAGGGAAAAATACGGCCGATACATCTCATAATTGGAAAACATCTTATTGATCCTGTACCTCTTAATATAATCCTCCAGCCTTTTACGATCGTCTGCCATAGCTACATATTTTCAAAAAAGCTGAGATTTTCAAGACCCGGCTTTCTCTCACCCTTTTCCATGCGCCGTACGACCTCCACCACCTTGTCGTTATAAGGCGTCGGCACGTGATACTTCTTTCCGAAGCGGCACACCACGCCATTGATGGCGTCGATCTCGCAGGGCTTTCCTTTCTCCAGATCCTGGAGCATACTTGCCTTTAAGCGGGCATGTTTTTTTATGGCAATGGGAATGATCATGTATGATATCTTTTTCTTTATGGGATTACGGTAATCTAAAAGCTTTACGATATCTTTCCCCTGCACCGGCGTGATATGGATGCCGGCCGCAGCCGCCACGTCGATGCACTCTTTGATCAGCTTCTGCACACAGACTCTGGAATTTTTATTTTCAGCCGCCTCACCGAAGGTGCAGCCCAGCACCGCCGACATGCCGCTGAACGCGGCATTTATAAGCAGCTTTGAAAAACGTACACCCATGAAATTATCTTCGATTTCCACCGGGCACATTTTTTCCAGAACGCTTTTTACCTGCTCCAGCTTATGCGCAGGCACCCCATCCATCTTTCCAAGGCCAAAGGTGAGTCTGTCCGGCTCGCTGGTCAGCTCGGAAACACCTGGGCCTTTGAGCGTCGCTCCCCAGGCTACCGTACAGCCAACCACCCGGGAAGCCCCCAGGATCTCGGACAGCTCCGGCTCCGGAAGCCCATTTTGCAGCGTACATAAAATGCCGTCCGCCGCCAGATACTCTGTGAGCATGGCCGCTGTTTTTTTATTGTCCAACTGCTTTGTCATCAAAAATATAATGTCGTAGGTGCCGCTCATTTCCTCCGGTAAATATGCCTTTACAGGCACATTCATACAGACGGTTCCTGTGATCGTGGCGCCTTTTTTCTGAAGGGCTTCCACGTGCTTTTTATTTCGGTTGATCAGCTCCACGGGTACGCCGGCCTTTGTCAGGTAAGCGCCCATGATGGTTCCCAGGGAACCTGCGCCGTATATTGCTGTTCTCATATTCTACCACCCCTTTTTAGCTATGAGCACCTAGTACAGCATTGCATTAATTTTGCATCAATGAGCGCTCGCTATCCACGCCAGAAGCGTGTCTGCAAAGCTAGCCGTAGGGTCCGCTACGCCGTCGCTTTGCAGACGCGCTTCTGACGCGGATATCAAGCACTCATTACTACAAGATTAATGCAATGCTGTACTAGCGCCTGTACTTTAGGCGCTTACGTGCGATGCATGAAAAATAGTTAGCGGGTGTCTTTTAGCCGCTTACTATTTTTTATTTCTACTCTGGGATTATAGCATTGTGGCGGGCGGTTTTCAATGATGATTTTTCGGCGCCTGTTATTGCTCCCAGACAGAGGTTTCCGGAAGCTCAAAGGCGAATCGTTTTTCCAGCCAGCATTGGGCCAGATCGATCCACTTCATGGCGTTGGCATCGATCTGGTCCTTTGCGCCGGCAGTCGCCTGTGTAGCGAGACTCAGGCCGTGATCGCCTTCCTCGAATACATGGGCCTCAAAAGGTATTTTTTTCATTGCAAGGGCATGTGCCATCGCCGTTGTGTGGGCTACCGGAACGAGGTTATCGCCGGAGGTTGCCCACAAAAACATGGGCGGTGTGGCATCATCTACGAGACGGGCCGGGCTGATGCTTACCAGCGTTTCGTCATCCGGGTCCGGTGTTCCGGTAAAGGACAGGTTTGACAATGCAAATAATCCTTTGGCCATTTCATCCATTTCCGTGGCCTGCTTCATCAATACATAATCACTTAATGTGTAGCCCAGGATGGTGGCCGCAGGACGGAAGCGTTCGGGCGCCTCGCCAAAAAATTCCGAAAGCACCGGCTTATTCCAGTAGACAGAGTACATGGCGCAGTTGTGTGCACCTGCGGAAAAGCCGCAGATAGCGATGCGGTCATTGTCCACCAGCCATTCATCGCTGCGGTCCTTGATGTAAAGCATGGCTTTGGCAATGTCGCGCATAGGCGCCGGATGGATGCACTGTGGCTTTGGTTTTGGCGCTTCGTTCATGGGCGGAAAGCCCATCTTGCCTTCCATATATGTGGAGTAACGAAGCACAAAGGTATGATAGCCCATCGCTGCAAAGCGCATGGCCACCGGCTCTCCCTCCCGGTCGGAGCAGCTTAAATAGGCGCCGCCGGGGCAGATGAGCACGGCCGGACGCTTCTGGCCTTTGAGCATTTCCGGTGAATCGTCAAGTACGTAGGTTGTTAAGGTAACGTCGTCTCTGCCTTCGTAGAGTTTGATTTTTGTTGAATACATTATTGTTTCCTCCTGGTTTTAGAGATTTCATTGCGATTTACAGATGACATGCTGCGCATGTTCTGCGGGCCATATGGATTGTTAGGCATGTAATAATTATATCACTAACATTTTCATGGGCGCAATGTAAAATCAGGACATATTTGTCAACTATTCTGTATATATCGCGAATTTTATGACACGATGGGCTTAAATTGTCCGCAGATAATCCCCATACCAGCACACAAGCGCCTGTATATGGCGCAGGTCGCCTTCCCTGCCGTATTCCCGCCAGATGCGCTTATAGTCCATAAACCAGCGCTCCAGCTCAGATGCAAGTGTTGCCGCCGGACGAAGGCGGAGTGTGTCGCTATCTGGTGCAGTTTTTTCAGAAGCGAACAGATACAGGGCGATTTCATTAAATAGCATCTGCCCTTTTGCCGCGTTCATCAGCCGGTTGATCGTCTGCTTCACCCCTGCCGGCGCCCGGTGCAGATAACCGGCCAGTTGGTCAAGGCCTTCCGTAATGGCGGCATTGGCCTGCTGCACCCGCTCCCGGTCAATATCCGCGGCCGCCCTGGCCTGCATCTCCTGTATTCCCTGGACAAGCTCCGGCTCATCAGCCATGAGCGACTGCTTCATTTCCATAAATAATACGATATGCAGCCATCGAAAGACATTCTGTGTCGATATATTGGAAATACACTGCATGATCGTCTCTGTATCATCTTTATATTCCACCACAGATACCCGACGGCAAAGGGTGTCAAAATCCAGTATTTCCCGGTTCCACGAAAATGCTGCGCCGCAGATGAGTCCAAAAGCTGAGAAATCCGGATGGCTCACATGTCCACAGTCGCCCCAGTCCGTGTTGAGTATGCCGGGAATCTCATAGTCATAAGCATACCGGCACATCCGGGATATATTTGCATAAGCATCCGGCATTACATTGATCAAATCATTCCAGCCCTGAACGCCGGGGCACAAATACTGAACCGCCCCCGCTGATTTTAGCGCCTTCACTGTTTCATCACTTTGGTTCGGATCATAGCCCCAGTTCAGGCAGATCGTCTCCTCCGGAAGTGCGGAGATTTTTTCCGGCCGCGAAGCAATAATGTCACCCCAGAACATGGGGATTTTCCCTTTGGAAACAACGTGGTCACACAACTGCTTAACAAAACGGATATAAACCTCCTCCCGGCCCAGCTCCCCGGTCAGCGCCGCTGATTTTCCACGGCCAAGATCAAAGGTTTCATCGGCACATATATTAAAGTACTTTGATGAAAACAACGACATATATTCATTGATATGCTCCAGCATCAGCTTCACGCTTTCAGGATTGGAAGCGTCCAGTGTATGATGGCGCATTCTTCTGAAAAATGAAAATGGACGCGGTTCACCGCTTTCAAGCTCGCAGAGTCCGGCGTAGGTTTTTGTCTCCAGCAGCTTATAGAGGTGGCCAAAGGTGGAAATGGACGGAATAAGGTCAATCCCCAGATGTTTACAGTACTGGTCAAGCTCTATGATCTCCTCTGCGGTCAGCGGTGTTTCATCTCTCCACATCTCACTGCAGTTTTTAAACAGATAGGTGTGCTCAATGTAGAGCTGGAGTTCATTGATTTTATAATAGCTGCAACGGTCCGCCAGCCTTTTGAGGTTTTTAAGACTTGGAACCCGCCCGCGGGTCACGTCATGGTAAAATCCCCTATGCTTTAGCTCCGGATAATCATGGATAAACAGGCCCGGCAAAAGCGCGCCCTGTGACGACAGGATCTGACGCAGCGTCTGTACGCCATGGAGCACATCCACACACGTATGGCCGAATATATGTATGGCGTCGGTTGCGATTTTCAGCTCATAAACATCCGCATCCAGACGTTCATCCACTTCCAGATATATTTTTCCTGCCGGCATTTCACAGCAGGCGCCGGTGATGACCGGGATTTGGATTCCTGTGATTTCCTCAATGGATGTTTGGAGCAGACGGCCATAAAAGAATCCTTCCGTGCCCAAAGATTCTGTTAAAACAATGCCGTCCGCAGTGTGGAGCCGGAAAGTGCCTTCCTGGTGTTCCATGTGCTGCGGGGCGGGGAGAACGTATAATTGTAAATTCATTGCAAAACCCTCCATAAATTAAAACTTTTTAAATACAAAACACTGCATACAACGGTACAGATTTAATCCCCTTCTCCATTCCAAAATTCCGTGCGGATATCCGAATACTGTAAACCGGTTGATACTTTTCCTGATACACCATCAGGCTTTTTGCCTTCACATGAACCCCGGCCTTACATTCTACCGGAATAACATGGTCATCCTTCGTGATAAGGAAATCCACTTCGGCAGTTCCTTCCGATTCCCAGTAAAACAGCTCATATCCATTGTCTCTCAACGCACAGGATACATAGTTTTCCGTAAAAATCCCGCGAAAACGTTCGGCTTCACTGCTCATAAGACGTTCCAAATTCATCTGAGTCCGGGCAGACAGGATGCCCATATCGCTATAATACAGTTTAAAAGCGGTCAAATCCTGAAAAGCTATCAATGGTATAAATCCCTGAGTACATTTCATGCATTTATTTACAATTCCCGCACGGACCAGCCAGTCAATGGAATCACCATACTGAGAGGCCCTTGCTCCGTTTTTTATAAGCTTATACTGAAATTTTTTATTATCCTTGGCAAGCTGCACTGGCAGTGAATCATAGGCCGCAAATATTTTTACAGCTTCTCCGGGGATTGCGTATTTTGACATATCTGCAATATATGAATCCAACAGCATTTGACGGATCTTCTCCTGCCCCAGGGGCGCTCCGACTGTGATTTCTGTCAGTACAGCCGCAGGCATTCCTCCAATAATACAGTAGTTGTAATATTCCATCAATGCTTCCTGATGCATACCTTCCGTAAATGCCAGATTGCTTTCATAATGAAAGCGTATAGCCTCTGCCAGCAGATCTTTCCCTTTTGCCCATAAGTATTCTTCAAAATCCATAGGGTATAGGGTTTCCATCTGAACCTTGCCTACCGGAAATGAGAATTGTTCCCGTTTTAATGCAACCCCCAGAAGGCTTCCAGCCGCAATCACCGCATATTCTGGAGCCTCCTCGGCAAAATACTTTAATGAGGTCAGGGCCCGTTCGCACATCTGAACTTCGTCAAATATGATCAGGGTTTCATCCGGTATAATACACGTATGGTAGTATTTTTCCAAAATATTAATGATGTGGTCAGGATGTATATCTGACAGAAAAAAATCGCCGATATTCTGATCCGCCTCAAAATTTACATACACAGTATTTTTAAATTGTTCCTCTCCCAGCTGCTGCATCATATACGTTTTTCCGACCTGGCGGGCACCATATAAAAAAAGCGGCAGCCTGGATTTTTTATTTTGCTTCCAGGATAAAAGACGCGTCATTATTTTTCGTTTCAAAGATATACACCTCCTTACTCTATTTTAGTTTATGTAAAGTATAATGTCAATATTAGTGTAGAAATATACATTAATACAAACGTAAAAGTGTATTATTACTTCATCGGAATATCCAATCTCTTCTATCTCCAGTGATCCCGTGAAGTAGACAAAATGTCCTCATAGTCTTATCCATCTGAAACGGATACGGGTTCGGATTTATAAAAAGCTCAAAACCCTCATATAGCAGTATTATGGTAAATGTTGAAAATCAAGTAAAAAAACAATATAATAAGCATATAAGATTAAATAGAAGATTGAAAATTGACATTTAATAGAGTGCAACTAGCAGCTTTTAGTTTAATTCAGTCTGATGCAAGGTTTTTATATACTTTGACAGATATGCAGAAAAAAGCTCAATTTGATTTATCAGGACAAATCAAATTGGACATATTTTAATAGCAATGGCGGCAAGGATCTTCTTGTCGCCATTCTTATAGTTTTAATAAGTGCTGCCCTTTTTTTCACTATCCTATTAAAACCTGTTTTCCACAAAAAGCAAACCCATATTTGCGGATTCTATCCGGAGAGATGCCTTTCTCCTCCAGTACGGAGGCGTAACGCTTTTCTTCAATCTGTTTGAGTGCAGCCTGAACCGTAGCTTCCAGATTTTCCTCTTTTCTTGGATTAAACACCTTAAATTCAAGAATTATCGCATCCAATTCCGTGCTTCGCGGTTCTAACATAACATCATACCGGCCAAATCCACTCTCCCGGTTGGAGATTAAAATATACTTATCAGTCAGATCGACCATCAGCCCCAACACAAAACCATGATAAAACCGTTCCGGCTCCGCCGCCTCGGCAGGCTTATTACCAACATCAAAGTAACTAAATGTCCGCAGAGCCACACGATTCATATATACATTCATTGCATCCACATCGGCCAACAGTAATGCCTTAATAAAGTCATTATAACTGGAAGCAGACGTGGAAAACCATCCCCGGACCATATTTCTGAACATAACCTTAACTTCAAAATTGGTAAGTGCCAGTGTATAAACCTGCCGCCACTCCTCATACTCTGTCTGTTCCATCTTATAGTCCGTTACCTTCAAGTAACCGCTGGCCAGAAGAAAGCTCCAAATAGCGCTTTCATCCAAATCCAATTGATTATAGACAATCTGCTCATCAATTTCTGTCGTAACGCATCCTCCGACAAGCAGACGTTCAAAGGTTTCCTTAACCTGAGCTGTTCCTTCGCGAATCAATTTGCCTACAAGACTGTTACTGCTAGTATTCGCCCAATAGGGTCCGACCTTTCTTTTATCTAAAAAATTTATAATAGACCATGGATTATATATATCACTTCTATCTCCAAATGTAAAACCGTCATACCATGCCTTCACCTCTGCCTTACTATCAACTAAACCAAATTCTTCTAATGATGAGAAAACTTCTTTTTGTGTAAACCCAAAAACTTCCGTATATTTTGGTGATGTTGTGGTAACGACCTCTAAATTATTCAGATCAGAAAAAATAGATTCCTTGCTGACCCTGGTAATTCCGGTAAGCAAAGCCCGCTCCACATGAGGATTCGTCTTGAACGCCGCATTAAACATACTTCTCGTAAATGCCACAAGGTCCTCCCAATAGCCATTGACGTAAGCCTCCTGCATCGGCGTGTCGTACTCATCTAATAAAATAATCACTTTCCTTCCATAATACCTGTGAAGGAAATCTGACATTTTATGAATCGCCTGTGCGGCTGTCACTTCATCCATATCACTTTTTACACGGAAAAAATAATCTTTATCCTCATCTGTAAGCAGATCCCCCTGGGTGAGAAAAATATTCCGATTATATAAATCCGTCAGCGTTTGATTCAGGCTTTGTCGGGTCATTGAATAAGTACGTTCCTTAACATTTGCAAAGGTAAGGTTAATGACAGGGTAGGTTCCCTGAAGCGCACGGTACTTTTCATCCTTCCAGATGCTGAGATTTTTGAATAAATCACTGCGATCCTTGTGGTCAATGGAAAAAAAGTAGTTCAGCATACTCAAAGTCAGGGTTTTTCCAAATCTACGCGGGCGCGTAATGAGCGTTACCTCATCTTCATTCTCCCACCACTCTTTAATAAAGTCTGTTTTATCTACATAAAAAATATTTCTTGTCACAATCTTTTCAAAATCCTGATTTCCAATTCCCACAGTTCTGGCCATAGTATGTGCCCCCTTTCAGAATACCTTTATCCGAAAAAAACTCGCTTTAACGTAAGTCCAGTATATATGATTTTCTCCCAAAAAACAATAATCAGTCACTTAGGTAAGACATTTTATCTATAACACTATAACTTATCAGAATTGTACTATTTGCCCATCCCATATTATAATGAATATAGATGTGAAAGCGCTCTCACTATCATTCGAATATTGAGGAGGAATTATAGTGAAAATATACTCTCCCTGGGCATCCGTAGACGCTTCCGACGCACAGCCATTAACTTCGCGTCTAAATACCCTGGAAAACAAAACAATTGGTCTGTTATCCCATTTTAAAGGTCACTCACCGCTTATGCTTCAGGTACTGGCCGACTTATTAAAGAAATCTTATCCAACATTGACATTCAAGGAACTGCAATATCGAAAAGATACATCCGAAATATGTAAGGATGCGGAATTTGATGCTCGGACAAAGGAATGGCTGAAAGATGTGGACGCCGTTATGGGGGCCTATGGCGATGCCGGCTCCTGCTGCATGTTCCATGCGTATAACTGCGCCTATGTGGAAAAGCTGGGAGTTCCAGCCGTAATGCTGACAAAGGAGGATCTGCTCAGTGTCGGGCAAAAAGCCGCGGCCTCCCGTCTTGTTCCGAATTTACGATTTGTCACCACTAAAATTCCCGATTTAAGCTGGGCTCCAAAGTTGGACCAGCCATTGATCGATCATGTCATCAAGCCGGAGCTTGAAAGAGTTATGTCCGAAGTCATTTCCGCCCTGACCGACCCTCTTACCCAGGAAGAAGCCACCCCTTTTGTAAAAGACAATTCAAAATCGCTTCCTTTTGAATATTCCCAAAGCCTGGCACAGCTCAGTAATTATTTTTACAAGATGGGCTGGACGACCGGGCTTCCCATTCAGGCTCCCACACAGGAAGCGGTGGATGAAATGCTGCGCGGTACGGATCTTTCACGTGATTTTATAGTTGCCAAGCTTCCGCCAATGATGGGAAATGCTACGGTTGAAAAAATCGCTGTCAATGCAGTTATGGCCGGATGTCTCCCTACGTATCTTCCCGTACTCATCGCCGCAGTAAAAGCACTGGATCAGCCCAATATCCACCTGGAAGGCTGGACGTGTTCCGTCGCCAGTTGGTTTCCATTGATAACAGTGAGCGGTAAAGTGGCAAAGGATATCGGCATTTCCATGGACACCGCAGCGCTCAGCTCTTATTCCAAAGCATCCGCCGCCATTGCCCGGGCTTACGCTTATATTATTATGAATATTGCCGGTGTAAGACCTGGAACTGAGGATATGTGTGAACCGGGGCATGAAGCCCGTCAGGGTGTATGTATAGGCGATAACATGGACATGAGTCCATGGGAACCTCTGCACGTACGCTTTGGAATTGATAAAGAGGCTTCTGCGGTAACCATGTTCTGGCCACAGGAGCGGACTGAAGGGCATGGCCGTGACGGCAGATCCTGTTTTGATACGATGTTCTATATCCACTATCAGGGGTGGGATCGCGGCTGCTGTTATGTCATGTCTCCGGGATTTGCAAGAGCCTTGAAAAAAGAAGGCTTCCAAACGCAGGAGGAAGTACTTGAATATGTCTGTGAATATTGCCGTCAGCCAGCCTCAGATATAAATTACCGTTGGATGATTGACAATAATCACCTTCCGGAGTATATACGCCTGCCTTTTGACCACAATGGAAGCGCCCGGAAGTTCTGGTCCACTGAACATATGATGATCGTGGTTGCCGGCAGCGATTACGATGCAACCTGTATTAATTTTGCCGGTGGCGGTGAACACGGAGGTCCGGCATGTGTACAAATCGAACTTCCAGGCTGCTGGAACAACCTGCTCAGAGAATATGCGGAAATTGTTCCCAACTATCTACCATATTGATGCCCGACTGTGTTAGCAATGCACAATAATATTCGCTTAAAAAGCACCTCAAGCTGCAACACCCGAGGTGCTTTTTCAATTAATTTTTTATGAATCTTTACGGATATATGGAATTTTGTTATAATAGAAATTACGCTAATGCGTATGTATTTTTTCAATTTTACAAACAAATCCAGAAATAAAACAGATGAGTAAAGGGGGGCGCCAAATGGATGTAAACAAGCTGACCGCATTTCTCTGCGTAGCAAAATATCAGAATTTCACGAAGGCTTCTGAGGAGCTTTTTATCAGTCAGCCCGCGCTGAGCAAAAAGATCGCAGATTTTGAAAATGAAATTAATGTTAAGCTGTTACTCCGCACAAATCGGCAGGTTACATTGACACCGGCAGGTATGGCACTGTACAATGAGGCGCCTGCCATTTTAAATATTATGGATGATCTTACCCGGAAGATACAAAATATCAGCAAAAACCCACACCGACGTCTGAGTATTGCATGCTCTGGCGTGGAATACGGACATTTTACTAAAATCATACATGAATTTCGCCAGGAGTATCCTGATATTGATATCAGCCTTCGATGGTGTTCCTCTCCGGTTGTAAAACAGTTGTTATTATCAAATACCATTGACTTTGGCTTTCAACTGAATATGGAGGCCGTCTCCGAGGAAAATGTAGCCTATCTCCCTTTTTATTATGATAAGCTTGATGTTATCGTCAGCAATTACCATCCGCTTTCCTCTGCCACCTCCGTAAAATATAAAGAACTGGAGGAAGAAAATTTTATTGCGATAAAATCATCTTCCTCTCATCTTCCCTATAATTATCTTTTTTCATTTTTAAAAGATAATAACATTAATTTCCGCGGTGGAACCACGATTGCCGATTCCATAGATACGCTTGTGCTCCAGGTGAGTGCCGGCCTGGGCGTGGGGTTCCTTTCGCATCAGGTCGAACAGATTTATGGCCGACCCCAGCAAGATAATCTCCCATACCCATAGAACTGCATACAGCAATCAGTGTGGCACAGCCGCCTACCAGGATCACTGTACTCCAGGGCACATGTTCCTTTAACACCTTCCGCTCGTCGCCAAGCTTTAACACGACGGCCAATACGATACCAAGTGCATAGACCCCCAGGACATCCACACCGCTGCTCAATACAGAAAATAATCTTACCTGTGGCGCTATTGTTTTAAGAATCAACGGGATTACAAATAGCAGAACACATACAATGATCAATATAAGATTTTTCTTAATTACCGGCGTTGCAGCCTTTGGCCGTTCTACCTGCCCCTGGATCTTTACCTTATATCCACCGAAAATTACATATACGAGCATAAAGCATATAAAGCCGACAATAATAAAATTCAGCCATATTCTTGGAAGCAGTACACTCCCCTGTCCTTCAAAACCAAATATATCGAACAGGCCCTTTGCAATGATTCCAATAGAACCGATCGGCGATGTACAGCCGGCGCCCAATGCCAGGCAGTGTCCGGCTAAAACAACCATTTCAGAAATTCCAGATTTGTAGCATATTTCAATAAACACAGGAACTAAAAATACGGTAACGGCTCCCGGATTGATACCGATGGCCATCATAGCAAAATCCAGAACAAAAAAGATGACAGGAAGCAGCGCGGGGCATTTTCGGGCGGAATAAATGGCCCAATCTGCCATATATCTTGCAGCGCCGGTTTCAATGGCAAAGCAATAAAAAAATGTTACAATGATCATCTGCAAAACGACACTGATTGGCCAGAAGCCATAGATTGCAGATGGTCGAAGCCCAAATACGAATATTCCCAATACACTTGCTGCAATCAACGCAAGCACACCAATATTACATTTGATTTTCTGTCCGATAAAAATGCATAAAATCAGTGCGATAATAGTTATAATACAAATTGTCAGTCCACTCATAGCACTTCTCCTCCAGGTTCCTCTTACCACATATGATTTTCTATGTCATACTCACGTTTACCAATTAATTCTTCAAAGCCACGGAAAGCCCAGTCGGCATCTTCATCCATCCATGTTTCATAAGGCAGGGGACGTACCGGTAGAGGCACCTTTCTTTCGGTTTCTTTATATGGCTGATGAAATTTCATAGGTTTATGAAATGGCATATCTGCCGCATTATCTTTACGATTTTGGTAGCTTGCTTTGTCTGCAACCGCCCCCTTGTCATCCACCCAGCTCTTGTAATAATCACATCTCAGATCACGCCACCATTTCAAATGCCATATTTTCCATACACCGTCAATTTTTATAAAATCCGCACTGTATTTCCCCCAACACCAATACGCCCTCATTTTTGCTTTATCCGGTACATAACATTCCGGCGGAACATGGCTATGGTCCTCGTAGTAGGTTTCCAGCCCTGGAGACATAAATACGCCCCTGGCCGTTTTGCCATCCTTTGCGACTTCAATATAAGGTGTGGTCACACAATGCATGAAAAATGCTCCCTTCGCAAATCGGGCAGAACCAAGAATTTTTAAGAATACAGTTTCTATCCCCTCACGGCCTGTAAACACACCCGAATCACCCACATCCATGCTGACATCAGGCATTTCCAATGCAAATAATTTAATTTTTTCTGGAAACAAAATGGGGTAATGCAAATATTCATAGGAATGGAGTACCTTTTGAATCTCCTCTACATCCCGCATTCGCTGAAGCTCCTTTTTTTCTTCGTTCAATTCCACCAACAACTGTTCCATCTGTCTTTGTAATTCCTCAACAACAGCCATATGCTCGCCTTCTTTCGTTTATTATCCTTTATCTTATCAGTCAGCATAGGATGGGCCCTTCTCCTATCCCTGTAAATATTATAACTGCTCCCTGTTTCTATGTATAATAGCAATAAGATATAGTTTTATAAACAAAATCTATTACAGATTGGAAACTTATCCACAAAAAACATTCTAAATATCTGCAAATGTGTGCATCCCGACTCCGCTTCGCTATGTCGCCATCGCAGCAGTCGCCACGCGCAAATGGAGCCTGGCACCATTTTCACGGTACCAGACTCCATTAAGTATAAACTGTATTCGATTAACTTCTAACGCGTTTTAGCTGCTAAATCCCTAATATCCGCCGCTCCATAGCGATATGCTCCGCTACCGCCTGAGCTGCCGGCTTCGTTCCGTGTCCTTCATACTCGGACACGATATATCCGTCATACCCGGCTTCATCCAGGATTGGGAGGATTTTTTCATAAGGAATACTCAATTCATTTCCTTCATCGGTCATGCAATGGAATTTGCCATGAACATGGAATACGTAAGGCATGATCCGTTTCAGGCCCTCGAAGTCGGGGTTTTTCCGGAAGGTCAAAAAGCCGTACATATTGAAGAAGGAGCCCATTACTATGGGGTCCGCACCCCTGGCAATAAGAAGCTTCTGAGCCTCGTCCATCGGAACGCCATCATAGCGGAGGGAAACAGCGTAATCCAGCATTTCCTTATCAGCGCCCTGCTCCAAAGCGCCCTGGTAGCTTTCCACGTTGGGCTTGTCTGCAAATGCACCCAGATCCGGAACGAAACCGATATATTTAGAACCGGATTTCTCAATGGCTTCCAGATAATCTACCATAGCCGGTGTGGATGGTGTTTCCGGATTATGTATTTCGATACCGATCTTTATGCCGTACTCCTCAGCATATGGCGCAGCCTTCACAAGATTTTCCGGGGATAAAAGATATTGTGCCCGAATCACCTTACAGCCCAGCTTGTGCGCCGCTTTAATATCGCGGATCGTGCTGGCCAGAAGCTCCTCGTCGTTGAGGTCACGGTCAAAACGCATACCACGGTCGGTATTGGCGCCGTAGCAGACCGGACGCACACCGTACTTGGCGGCCAGGCGGTTCACTTCGCCTAAAAATTCATCACTCACATACGGATAGGATGGGATCATCTGTGTAGCCACGATCTCGTAGCCATCCAGGCCCAGCTCCGCACACCGGCGCACGCAATCCTCAAATGTATATTGTCCGCTGACATACTCAGCGGTGTAGCTGTAAAGTGTTACCCCTAATTTAATGTTTGACATAGTCCTCTCCTCCTCAATCTGATAATTCAACCGTTTTTCTGTCACAGCTATTGATCGGTGTGTACTGATGCGGTTCCGTTGCTCCCGGAAGCGGCATGTACGGACTGTGGAGCATCAATGTCAGATTGATATCATGGGCGCCCTTTGTAAGACCGCCGGCTTTACGCACCTTGATCGTGGCTGGTGTGAGAATGGTCCAAAACTCAGAAAACTGGTATTTCAGCTCGGCCGGAGCAAATTCCTTGCCATTCACGCAGAAAGTGACATTCATATCCTCTGCCTTTTCGCCGTCAACCTCGACCCCTAAAGCATCAATAACAGAAAGATAATGACCTCTGTAATAGCCTAAACGCACGTCAAACTGGTATCCGCTGACCTTACCGTTGACGTAGTAGTTTTTTAATGTGCCGGGGCGGATAATATCCGTAAACGACAATTTCATTTCTAAACCCATAATGATACCTCCATAAAATAACTTTGTGAACTTCGTTCTGGAAATATCATAACACAAATTATCAGCATATAGCACAACAAATTCTGAAATTTCCGAAACGGATTGTGTAACAACTGTAAATACCCATGCATGTATGAACAGCAACAAAATTGTAACCAACTTTCAAAAATAGAAACCCATTTTAATTGCGTATTTTTACTAAAAATAGTACAATAAACTTACTACGTTGTCATAATTCAGATGATCTGGATCATGGCACTAAGTTTACGAAATAATGTGCCGCAGTTTAAAGGCTGCGGCCGCAAATGAAAGGGTGTAGAATTACTATGAAAGAATTACGTATCGGTATTATCGGAACCGGAATGATTTCTGAACGTCATATGACCGTTTGGTCCAACATTCCGGGAACAAAGGTTGTTGCAGGATGCGACATTTTTGAAAACAAGGTCAATGCCTGGGGCGACAAATACGGTATCCCCGCAGATTGCCGCTATACAGATTTCCGTGAGATGTTAAAGCGGGATGACCTGGACGCCATCGACGTATGCGTTCACAACAATTTACATACACCGGTTTCCGTTGCCGTAATGAAGGCCGGTTATCCGTGTTACAGTGAAAAACCTATGGCAGCCTCCTACGCTGACGCAAAGATCCTTTATGATGCTCAGAAGGCTACAGGCCAGAAGCTTGCCGTACAGATCAGCTCCATCTACAACCTCCAGACCCGTCTGGCTAAGAAGATGATCGAGGAAGGAAAGCTTGGTAAGATTTATCATGCACGCAGTGTCGGCCATCGCCGTGAAGGACGTCCGGGCATGGATATGCCTATGTTCTCCAGAGACTTCATCAGCAAAGAGATTGGCGGCCACGGTCCTTTAAGTGACCTTGGTATTTATCATCTTGCACAGATGCTCTATGTTATGGGTATGCCTGAGCTGGAGCAGGTTTACGGTGTATCCTCCGCAGATTACTATCAGGATCCCAGACTTCTGCCGAACGGCTTAAAGTATGAGGTTGAGGATTTAAGCGTAGGTATCGCTAAATTTGCCGGCGGTATCTCCATGGATATTTACGAAGACTGGGCAATGCATATTGACGATGTCGGACCAAGCTTTATCGCTGGTTCCCTGGGTGGATTGAAACTCATCGATGTGGATACCACCGGCGGACCTCTGGCAGCACCTAAGGGCGGCGTGATCATCGGCGGCGGAGCTGTGCAGAAGCCTACTCTGGAATTTTACGGCTATGAAGATGGCAATATGGTATCAAAGGTCATCGACTGCGAATCCAACGGCAGAAGAGAAGCTCTCGTTAATCCTCAGATTGCTATGTATAATGACAATCAGGTACACTGGTTATCCTACTTAAGAGGCGAGCTGACCGACGAAACCCGCATCGACTCCCCGTATCTGGCTATGCAGACGGCTCTTTTATCTGAAGGTATTTTCCTGTCACAGGAACTTAACCGCAGCGTAACAGCAGATGAGATCCGCGCGCTGTCCAAGTCCACGGCTGTGAGAAGCCAGAAGACACCATGGGGCGTTATTGAATACGATTTTTGATAATAACCACATCAAATAATCAAAAACGCACAGGCACATACTACTAAGTTTACAAAACTCAATGGTATGTGCCTGTTTTATTCTCTCCTCAAATAAACAGAAAAACACGCGCCATCCGCATCCCCGCCACTCGCTTCCACATACCCGCCATGCTTTGCCACGATCTCCCGCGTCAGGAAAAGCCCGATTCCAAGACCCGGCTGCCGGCTGGTCGTCTCCGAGCGGTAAAACCGCTGAAAGATCAATCCCCGCTCCTCCTCGCGGATTCCCGGACCGTGATCCTGCACATCGATACGGTAAAAAATCTCATACGCACGAAAGCTGATCTCAACCACCTCGCCCTCCGGTGAATACTTTACCGCATTATCCAAAATATTGCCAAGCGCCTCCTGCATCCACCGCATGTCTATCCGACACAGCTTATTGCTGGGCTCCCACAGGATGCGGATATTCTTTTTGGCGGCGGCTGGCTCTGCCTGCTGACAGACGCTCCAGAT
This sequence comes from Lachnospiraceae bacterium, assembly GCA_902363555.1. Taxonomy (GTDB): domain Bacteria; phylum Bacillota; class Clostridia; order Lachnospirales; family Lachnospiraceae; genus Catenibacillus. The sequence continues at coordinate 25,032 of CABJAM010000015.1, forward strand.
CAGCTCATCTAAAGACTCCTGTTCAGGATGCAGACGTATCATTTCCAGCTCCAGTTGAGATGCCTTTTTTAAGTTATGTACAAGAAAATCCAACTGCTCCGCCTGCTGCTGTATCTGCCCGAGCATTTCCAGGCTTTCGGCTGTCATGCCCTCCTGCCCTTCCAAAAGCTGAGAATAGACCAGTATATTGGACAATGGCGTTTTCACCTGATGGGTGACGTCCGATAAAAAGGCGCGGATGATCTCCCGCTCCTGCTCCGTCTTTTTTGTCGTTTCCTGAGCAATCGTGAGAAATTGATTCATTTTTTCGCCAATGACGGCTTCAATGCCTTCATTGTATTCCACCGGCGTACAGTTCCCGGCAATGGCATCCTCCAGCCGTTCCAGTATACGTTCAAGCATCCTTCTTATACTTTGCCGGTAAAGTATACAAAAAGTGACAGCGGCGCCAATGGACGCCATACATAAAATACATGCGATGATTAACATTCCTTATCCACCCATTTATATCCCAGACCATAAACGGTCCGGATGTACTGCGGACGCGATGGGTCCTCCTCCAGCTTTTCCCTCAGGCGCTTGATCTTCACCGTAAGGGCATTGTCCTCCACAAACTCCATGCCATCGGTCCATACATAATCCAAAATCCGCTCTCTGGGCAGTGTCCGGTTGGCATTGGCTACAAGAAAATACAAAAGTCTCTGCTCCGCCCGTCCAAGCTCAAGGAGCGTCTCCCCTCTGTAAAACTCCATTTTAGAAAAATCAAATCGAAAGGGCGGCTTCCGGTATATATTTTTATCCTCTTCCGTAACCGTCCGGCGGAAAATGGCCTGAATGTGAGCGCACAGGACACGCACGCTCACAGGCTTTACGATATAATCATCGGCTCCGGAATCCAGTCCGTCCACCATATCACACTCCATATCCCTGGCTGTCAGTAAGATGATCGGTACACGGCTTGTTTTTCGGATTTCGGCGCACAGTCTAAAGCCATTGCCATCCGGCAGATTTGCATCCAGGATCAGCATATCAAAATGCTTTTCGGCCAGAATCTGCTTTGCCTGGGCAATGGTGGCGCAGCCGGTCATTTTATAGCCCTCTCTTTCCAGCGCCATACATATGCCTTTGTTTAGTAGTTTATCGTCCTCCAGAAAAAGAAGCTCCTTCATCATGTTCCTCCCTTTTAAGCGCGTAGCTGTTCCACAATACTCCCCTTTTGGATACATCGGAACAACAGCACCGGTATGACCATACTAAAGATGAGCATGGCCCCAAATACCATCACATTGATCAAAACCGGTATTTCAAAGGTTGCAGCAATAATCTGTGATGTCGCATTGAAAATAACAGCAGCCACAGGTATCCCGAGGATTATTGTCAAACCCACAGAAATTACGCCGTAATAAAGTCCTTCCAAAAGCAGCATTTTCTGTATCTGCTCCCGGGTCATCCCGATTCCGGCCAGCGTGGCAAATTCCCTGCGCCGGTTTTGTATGCGCACTGCCATCATATTTCCAAAATTTAAAAATGCCAGAAATGCCAGAATCAGGCATAGGCCGCCGCCCAGAATACTCATCTGAGTGTTTGACTGGGAATAATCGTTATATTCATCCATTTTTGTTAAAATGGTCAGTTCCGGAATGTTGGCGGCCATGGCTTTAAGCTTCTGATCCATGTCAATGTTAAAGCTCTCTTCATAATTAAAATCAACAAGCTCTATGGTAGGATTGGGCACCCATTTTTCAAATAACGACTGACTGATATAGATGACAGGACCATACCCGCCGGACATATAGTTTGGCAGCTCTATTTCACTAATAACCGCACCTATTTTTATATTTTTGAAATGCTCCGGGTCATCTCCGGTCAGTCTCAATGACAGCTCCTGCCCGTCCAGCATTTCTGCTGATTTATCATAAAAAAGCGACGATGCCAAAGCAATCTCATTGTTAAAAAACGCTTCCCTATCAAGAACATTGTCCAACTGGGCATTGATGCGGTCAAAGCCTTTCTCGTCGATTCCCGCCAGCCATCCGGTAGTCATATAATAATCCGCGTCCTTTTCCCAGGCTTCCATCTCCATCATATATTTGGAATCCGGGTACAAGGGCGGTTTGAAAAGATCCTGAAAATATTCATGGAGCCGGCTATCCCCATAATCAAATGAAATCCCATGGGAATAGACTACATAGGTGTCCTTCACCCCGTCCACGGCGGCAAGCTCACGCACAAGGCTCTCCTGGATCACCTGAGCATCCGGGTCGATGGCATGCTTTGTGTTTAAAAGCCTCAAATCATACCGGGCGGAGCGGTCCAATATATTTCTGGCGTCATTGCTGTAAATCACACTGCTCACAGACATAAATGCCGACATTGCCAGAAACAAAGACAACAGCACCATGAACGCCTGCTTTTTATTTCGGAATACATTCCACCAGGCCATTTGATGGATTTTACCGCTGCCCCGGCGCTTGCGCTGCTTTTTTTGACCGGACAGATCGATATAATGCATAGCCTCCACCGCTGACATTTTCCCGGCCAACTTCACTGGCTGGCTGCTCCCACCAAGCACCGCGGCGCATGATAACAGGGCGGCGGCTACAAGGATGACCGGGTGAAGGATCATCGTCTGATATGTGGTTGCAGCCACCGACATATTATTTAACAGCTCAGGCACAGCGGCCACGGATACGATAACGCCCAGGAGAAGTCCCGTGGGAATACCCGCACACAGGTTCCAAAGCACCTGCCACCGCATATATTTCCTTAACTGTACATCGGTCATTCCCAGCGTTTTCATCTGACCGAACAGCTTGACCTCATTTGTTATAGAAATGTATAAAACATTGCGTATGAAAAGATATCCGCTGGCAAAAATAACGATCAGAAGCAGCGCCAGAGCCCCAAAGGTTTTAATCATGGATGAGAGCAGATAGAGATCGGCAAACATCATCTGATCACCGGTCAGCTCCAGCGTCTCATTGAGCCGTTCCACATCATTCGGGCTGTATATGGCGTTGTAAAGTGTGATGTATAAAACGCCCATATTACGGTCCGTCTGCCGGACGCCTGTCTTTTTATAAAATGCCTCCGATACATAGCCATTATTTTGACCGGTCAGGTCTTTGTAAAAGCCGCTGAGGCGGAAGGTCATGGGGTGCTCGCCGGCGGCATCACCGGCGTTGGCCACAGGCTCTATTGCGGTCGATTTCCACAGAACCGGCAACTCCATTCCAATCACTGGCTCATCAATTCCCATGGCGCGCAGGCTCCGCATGGACAATACGATTTCGTCTTCCTGTACGGGATACGCTCCCTCCATGGATTCAAATGCAGGAATGCACTGCCTATTCCAATGGATTGCATCGGCCATGAACAGATTTATTTCCGGAAGCTTTTCATTATATTCCACAATCTCGGCGCAATTCACCGATAGCCCGGCATCCCTGATCATTTCGTTATTATAAGCAAGCTCCTGCTGCTCCGGTGATGGCTCCGGTAATGCCACATCATAGACGATACCCTTCATAACCACGGAACGCCGTGTGACTGTTTTCCAATAGCTGCCGCCCAGACTGCACACCGCGGTCACAAGAAACGTCGTGAGGACAATGGCAAGAATACAGAGCATATTTCTTTTTTTATTTCCAAGGTAATCCCTTTTCGCAAGCTGAAAAACGATTTTACGATTGTCCACTTTAATCATGGGCGTTCCTCCCATGGATCTTTCCATCCTCCAGCCGTATGATCCGGCCAGCCATCTGGGCGATTTCCTGATTATGGGTGATCATAACGATCGTCTGGTTGTACATGCGGCTTGTGACCTTCAATAGCCCTACCACATCCTGGCTTGTTTTAGAATCCAGATTTCCCGTAGGCTCATCGGCCAGGATGATTGCCGGCCTGGCCGCCAGTGCCCGCGCGATGGCGACGCGCTGCTGCTGACCTCCAGACAGACAGTTCGGCATGGCATAAAGCTTTGAGGTAAGGCCCAGCGTTTCCAGCAGCCCTTCAATAAACTTTTGATCCACTTTCCCCCCGTCCAACTGGACAGGCAGGACGACATTTTCATAAACATTGAGCAATGGCAGTAAATTGTAATCCTGAAAGATAAAACCGATTTTTCTTCTTCTGAAAATCGTCAGCTCCCTTTCCGACATTTCCTGCAACTGCCGCCCGGCAACCGTGACCTTGCCCTCGGTTGGATGATCGAGGCCGCCCAGCATGTGCAGCAGCGTGGATTTCCCGCTGCCTGAACTGCCTACAATGGCTACAAATTCCCCCTGCGACACCGTCAGGCTTACATCGTCTAAAGCCTTGACCAGCGTTTCGTTTGAACCGTAATATTTTTTCAGATGACTGACAGATAGTATTTCCAATTTTACAACCTCCACGTACATCAGGTTTATGGGTTTATTATAAAACCGCTTCTTTTATTTTTCTAACCTCTTTTTTATCTGATATAATTTATATATCTAATATAATTTGTATATCTGAAGTCATCCTAGCATAGGAATCTGTCAGGAATATTACAGTGGGAATTTCATATAAAATTCTCATAAAATAACTCATAGATTTATGATAACTGTTATGAGGAGGATTTTCAAGAAAAGGCCGTGAAAAGCAAAAATTTCTTCAAAAAGACCGGCAGCGTTTTACACACTGCCGGCCCCGAATATAAACATTATAAATTATTTTGTAGCTTCAAGCCATGTATTGAGCTGTTCCTGATATGTAGAAACAATATTGTCGATTCCGGAAGTTCCCAGCTTATCTAAAAATGCCTGGAAGGTCGCCTCATCTGCGGCACCGGAAAGTACCTGCGGCTGGAATTCAGCGATTACGTTTGTAATAGCGCTGACTTCATCGGTCACACTGGCTGTATCAGCGGAGAAGCCAAGGTATGGACTGTATGTAGCTTCATCCATAGTCTTCTTGAAAAACTCATTGATATCCGGATCATCACCCTGCCACGGATGTACAAGGAACTTATTGGCATTGAGGAAAGAAGACCCATGATATCCAGGATTTTCATTACCTTCAATAAAATGAGCAACGCCGTCATCGCCTACTTCATAATCGGTACCTTCGATACCCCATGTGAAAAGGTTAGCGATCCGCTCGTCGTTAAACATCATTTCAAGGAATGTTAAAGCAGCTTCCGGCTCTTTTGCAGTCGTCGGAACGGCCCATGTAAACTTGGTCAGACTGCTGGTGGTAATCGGTTTTGTCGTGATCAGCACACTGGTCATGTCCATACCGCAGTTGGTATCCTGAGCAGCTTCTCCACCTACCTCAATGGTGGCGATATGTGAGAACGCAACATTGGACTTAATCAGTTCGGTTCCCATTTCTTTTGTTGTAGCAGAGTCTTTGTAAACATAGCCTTTGTCATACCAGCGTTTTACGATTTCATAATTTTTTCTGAAGCCTTCTGTTTCAAATGTATTCATAACTTCATCGGTACCATCCATGCTTACAGATACGGCAAACTGGGTATTTCCAAGGTTATCATAGAAAGTACAGTCTGCAAAGTTTTCTGCATAGCATACGTTCTGGGAATCTGCAAGTACGGCGCCGTGACCATCAGTAGCAGTGATGCCTGCCAGGTGGCCCCATTCTTCACTGTTTTTAACAGCTTCAAGGATTTCTTCAAATTCTGCGAAAGACTTCATGTTCAGAGCCTTGTCAAGCAGCCCCAGATCCTCGAGAACATCGGTACGCATGTTAATGTACTGGCCGCCTACAAAACCTTTGTAGGTCGGGAATGCCAATGTACGTCCGTTGATCTGATTACCTTTGATCAGGTCGCCCACACCAGCCAGAGCGTTGGGAGCATATTCCTCGATCATATCTGTAATGTCTGTAAGCTGATTCTGGGATGCCATGGTGCTTAAGGAAGCTGGTCCGCCAGGCATGGTGATCATAAGATCCAATTGTTCATTGGAGCTTGTCATAAGGTTGACCTGCTGATCGTAATTACCAACCTCGATCATCTTCAGAGTCACGTGTGTATTGATTTGTTCTTCTGTAATTTCGTTCATAGCATCCTCAACTGCCTGAAGGCCGTTAGGGATGGGTCCCATGGAAGGATAAAGAACAACAATATCTGCTGTATCTTCCCATGTTACGTTATAGGTAATAGCACCACCGGATGCTTCTGTTTCTTTAGCGTCATCCGATTTTGATTCTTCCGGAGCCTGTGTGTCGTCTGCTGCCGGAGTTTCTTTCGCTTCCGTAGCCTCTGTGGCTTTTGGTGAATCCGGGGCTTTTGTGTCCTTTGCTCCGCCCTCACTATTGCCGCAGGCTGCGACTGTCAGTGTCATTGCCAGCGCCATAAACAGCGCTATGATTTTTTTTCCTTTCATAGATAAAAAACCTCCTTCATCCTACTTAATAATATCGCCCTTTGCTCTTGGCCCGGGCTTTTTTAAGTATTTATATTATAACATGGGCTGGTAGAATTAAGTATGTCTGGAATATAAATGGAGATGTCCACTTGTGACATCTCCACAAAAAGAATTGAAATACTGTTACAAATCTGGTAATTTTTCTTACATTTATCAATAAAATGTCTTTTTTATCCTATTTTTCCAACCATATGCCGTTCCCGATACAATGTTGATAAATACTGTAACGCCAGATCATGTGTCATAATGGAGGATACGGAGGATGTGGCCGATCCAATAAACAAAGCCTCATCACATTCTGATTGATGATTAAAACGATCCTCACCTGAGATGACCACAACGTGGGCGCCCATCTGTTTACAGAACGGTATGATCGAACATATTCCCTGAGTTCTTGAGGTTCCATCATTGAAAATCAGTACAAGGCCGTCTTTATTGAGTTCTTTTTTAAATACCTTGCTCAGATCGTCATCCGGCAGCATAAATGTAACCTTTTTCCCCATCACAGATAAATCCCCGTGCAGACCAAACCGAACCGTGGAATACAGTAGATCGATCATATAGATATTGCGGGCCCTGTCCATGGCATCTACCACTTTATAGCAGGTCTGAGTATCCATCAGCTTTTCAAACCGGTCAAAATCATTATTAATGCTGGATCTGTGCCATTCATAAAAATTTTCTTCGGTCAGATTATCTTTTACCGGCGTAGCTCCGATATAGAGATATTTTTTCAATGTCTCCGTAATACGCAGCTTGAATTGTGTAAATGATGCATAGCCGATGGACCGGCAGTAACGCAGATATGAGGATACCGATACGCCGCACAACGCGGCCAGTTGTTCCACAGTCAGATTCGGAATTTCAGAAACATGCTCCAGCGTTCTCTGCGCGATCGTCTTTTCAATATGAGAATCATTTGTAAATATATATGAAGCCACAAGTACCATAATAGCATTTTCAGCGTTTTGATTAAAGTTCATGTACCCACTCCCCAATTATTCAGTCGATGTCTATGTTAATTCGTAATCGCTCGCCCCTTATGAACGATTATATTGTTTCTGTAAAAGATACTGCACATCAAAAAATGACGTTGTGTTTTTTATCTGCCTTGCATTATAATGAATATGTACGTGCTGTGCTCATCGTTTTCCTGGACGCGCAGCAAGGCATGATCTATATGTATACAAGGAGGACATTCTATTGGAAGAAAAATCCATGTCCAGCGGCTTTACAGAGGGTAAAATCCTCTCACCGCTGATTAAATTTATGATTCCCATCGTGGGCGCTCTGCTTTTGCAGGCAATGTACGGCGCGGTCGATCTGATGATCATCGGCTGGTTCGGGGATGCCAGCAGCTTATCCGCCGTCGCCACCGGAAGCTCGGTCACTCAGATGGCTACCATGCTTATATCCGGTCTGACCATGGGCGCCACTGTGCTCATCGGCCGCTATATCGGCGAAAATAACCCGGAGCGCGCAGGAAAGACCGTAGGCGCCGCAATCTGTATGTTTACCGTCGTAGCCGTCATCGTCAGTGTCATTTTACTTTTATTTGCTTCACCGCTGACACGTGTTATGCAGGTTCCCGAACAGGCCATCGGGCAGTGTGAGGCTTATCTGCGCATCTGTGGCGCGGGAATGATCTTTGTTACCGCCTACAATGTTATCAGTGGTATTTTCCGGGGAATCGGCAATTCCAGACTTCCTCTGATCTTCGTGGCTATTGCCTGTGTGGTCAACGTCATTGGCGATTTCCTTCTGGTCGGTGTGTTTAAAATGGATGTGGCGGGCGCCGCATTGGCAACCATTCTCGCTCAGGCGGTCAGTGTTGTGCTTTCGGTCATCATTATAAGAAAAACCGGTCTGCCTTTTCATTTTAACATAAAATACATAAAATTTCATCCATTTGAAATTAAATCTATGCTCCAGCTTGGGATTCCCATTGCTTTGCAGGATACGCTCACAAGCATGTCCTTCCTCATTGTCAATTCCATGATCAACAGTATGGGATTAATGGCATCCGCCGGATACGGCGTGGCGTGCAAGGTCATGGGCTTTATCTTCCTTATCCCTTCTGCATTCATGCAGGCCATGTCCGCATTTGTCGCTCAGAATATTGGCGCGGGCAAGGTGGACCGGGCAAAAAGAGCGCTGTTTTCCGGAATGGGCAGCGCGCTCATCGTGGGTGTATTTATGTTCCTGGCCGGATGCTTTGGCGGAAGCCTGCTGTCATCCATATTTTCCACAGACCCGCAGGTGATCGAAGCCTCCGCAAGCTATCTGCGCTCCTACTCCATTGACTGCATTATTACATGCATTCTGTTCTGTTTCATGGGCTACTTTAATGGCTGCGGCCATACAAAGCTGGTTATGATTCAGGGGTTGATCGGCGCATTTGGCATACGTATTCCCCTGGCATGGATATTGTGCAAGACTACATCGTCGCTGTTTTTAATGGGCTTTGCCACGCCGGCGGCTTCCATCGTCAGTTGTATTATTTGTTTTTGTTATTATCTTCATCTGAATAAAAAGCAAAAAGCTCAGGTTGTGGTTTAGATCATTCAACATCTCCATCCTTCTTCACCATTTCGCCGACCTTGCGCAACTTCTTTTCATCAACCCCATCGAACATAAAGTTGCGCTGCTCCACCTGCTTCTCCATATATTCCTTCTGGATCAGCTCCCCGGCCTGCTCCACCTCCGCCAGAAACTCACGGGCGGAGAGCAGGCCGCAGCCCTTACTGCGGATGATCATCTGCTCAAGGCCGTCGGAGGTAGCCACGGTCACATGATACTTGCGGGCATTTTCATGGGCAAACTTTTCGATATACTGGTCCGCAGTTTCGGCTTCCTTTGTGTAAACCACATGGATATTTTTATATTCTGAAACACTGGTCACATTTCCCACAACCTTATAAGCATCGAATACAACGATCAGGTGGCATTTGCGGATCGCCTGATAATTGCACAATATATCCATGAGCCGCCAACGTGCCCCGTCAATATTATCCTTTGCCATTTCCTTTAGATCATCCCAGGCAAAAATAATATTATACCCATCCACAAGCAGATACTGCTCGGCATCCTTTGGCGGCCGGTAGGAGCGTGTCACCGGTGCAGAAAATTCTTTAACAGCAGTCCTGCGTCGGATTCCCGGACGTAGCGAGGACTTTCCACGCCGGTTGGCGTAAAATGTCCGCTCCAGTATGGAGTCGATTTCCTCCGTATCGATCCACAGCTCATCTTCATAGCCGTCTCCGCCGTCATTTCTGGACATCTCATCCATAGAGTCATCTATATTTTTATCATTATTGTCATCATAATATTTAAGTACACTCTCCAGATGCATATAGTCAGGCACCTGATCCCAGCTTACATTAAATCCCGCGCCATGGGCGCAAAATACGGAGCCCGGAGGATTTTCCAAATCCCTTTCGGCCTCATATCCGATAGCTCCGATGACTTCCGTTGCATTATGACAGCGCTCATAGCCCTTAAATGTACAAAAAATCTGCCCCTGCCCCCTCGTATAGGCAATGACCTCCTTTGGGTAATCCCGCATGGAAGCCACCGGCGCGCTGCCGCATAAAACTGCTGTTTCTCCAAACTGCCGGGGCGCTTCAAACACTGCTCTCAGCCGGTCCATATCATTTAATGCCCGTCCCAGCATCTTATCCGGTATTTCCAGACGAAAATCATAATAAGGCTCCAGAAGTACGGATTCGGCCTGCATCAGCCCCTGACGTACCGCACGGTAGGTCGCCTGCCTGAAATCCCCGCCCTCGGTATGCTTTAGATGGGCACGGCCTGAAGCTAGTATGATCCTCATATCTGTGATGGGAAATCCCGCCAGAACTCCCAAATGCTCCTTTTCCGCAAGGTGTGTAAGTATGAGCCGCTGCCAGTTCCGATCCAGCATGTCCTCGCTGCAATGTGATTCAAATACAAGGCCGCTGCCGGGCTCTCCCGGCTCCAAAATGAGATGGACTTCTGCATAATGACGCAGCGGCTCAAAATGACCGACACCCTCCACCCGATTAAGGATCGTCTCTTTATAGACGATATTTCCAGAATCAAATTCCACATGCACCCCAAAACGCTGTTCAATAAGGCTTTGAAGGATTTCCACCTGGACCTCGCCCATGATCTGAGCCTGGATTTCCCGAAGCTTTTCATTCCATACAATGTGCAGCTCCGGTTCCTCCTCCTCCAACTGCCGCAGCTTTGGCAGGATGACCGCGGGCTCGCAGCCCTCCGGCAATAAAATCTGATACGTCAGCACCGGCGTCAGGACCGGCGCCTCGGATGTAGCTTCGATGCCAAGCCCCTGTCCGGGCCGGGTCAACAGCGGTCCCGTGACCGCACAGACTTCTCCGGCTTCAGCTTCATTGACCATATCATATTTATCACCGGAATAAATACGGATCTGATTGACTTTTTCTTTGTCGGAGCCGTCCTTTGTATCACTTCCATCGCCATAGGACAGCATGGAACGCACTTTAAGAACGCCCCCCGTAATTTTCATATGGGTCAGCCGATTGCCCTGATCATCCCGGGAAATTTTAAATACCTTGGCGCCAAAATTGGATGGGTATTCCGGCGTTATCATATACTGATCCATCCCGGCTATAAATTGTTCAATACCCGTCAGCTTTAAAGCAGAACCAAAATAACACGGAAATATTTTCCGCTCTCTTATCATCCCTTTTAGATGATCTTCCGACACCGTTCCATTTTCCAGAAAATCTTCAAGGGCCGTCTCATCGCACATGGCCGCTTCCTCAAAAAAGGCTTCCCCATGTTCTCCGGAGAAATCCAGGCAGCCATCGCTCAGACGGCTTTTAAGCTCGTTCAGAAGCTTTTCCTTGTCGGTGCCGTTCTGGTCCATTTTATTTATAAACAAAAATACAGGAATATGATATTTTTCCAATAACCGCCACAATGTCTGTGTATGCCCCTGAACGCCGTCCGCCCCGCTGATGACAAGGATCGCGTAATCCAAAACCTGGAGCGTGCGCTCCATTTCCGCAGAAAAATCCACATGCCCCGGCGTATCCAGCAGCGTTACCTTCCGGTCGCCAAAGGTCATCACCGCCTGCTTTGAAAAAATGGTGATTCCACGGGCGCGCTCCAGCTCATAGGTGTCCAGGAACGCATCCTTATTGTCGACACGGCCAATTTTGCGGATGCTGCCGCTTAAGTAGAGCAGAGCTTCCGACAGGGTTGTTTTTCCTGCGTCAACGTGGGCGAGGATGCCCAGACTAAGGTGTTTTGATTGTCTATTCTTTGGTATATTTTTTTTGTTTTCGGATGTATTTTCCATGAAAATACCCCTTCCTATGCTGCTGCATTTTTATTGATCTGTTCAATTACTTTACGTATTCCTAACCACGTATTCATATCTTTAAATATTTCAACCACACTGCCTTTGTCCGTAAACGGAGATTCCTGCAGCACTGACAAATCCTTTAGCAATCCATTATGAACGATATACTCCACGATCTGGTTTACAAAGTATATCTGTCTGCTATCCAGTCTTGTTTCATTCAAATACTCTGAAAAGGCTTCCTTAGCTGCGTTCATATCAAGTCCTACGATTTCACGGACAAATTCTCCTAAAGGTTTTTCCCCATATTCCTTTTCATAGTCTTCTTTTGTTCCCAACTCACTCCATAGAATTTTTTCTAACATCTTAACGTCTGTATCCGTAAGCGGTTTATTTGTTTTAAGCTTCGCAATGGCAATCGTGTCCTGATGCTGGCGGATATAGTACTCTGCCTTTGCTTTATAATTTGCCAATTCGTCATTGTCCAGTTCCGATTCATTCCAGGTAATATTTAAAATATCATCTGTAAAATCTGTATTATAACAAAAACGCCCCGATGGAATATACTTCATTAAATTTCGCAATTCTTCCCGAATATACTCAAAATCGGTCACGTCTGCATCCTCCACATAACTCGTATGAAGAATCTTTTGAATCAGCTCTGCTTTCATCTGTATTTCAGGTATATTTGCTACCCCCGCGATTGCATTTACCCGCGCTATTAAGTCTCCGCGAGCTTTTGTATACTTTTTACCTGACAAATAGGCCAACTCAATTCCATACATCAATGCATCAAAACGTACTGCACTTACTTCATCTCCGTCAGGTAAAATGAGGGGTGCTACTTCATCACTGACTATTAACGTATCCTCATATGTTAATGCCTTATAGTTTTCTTTATCGGCATACATATCCACATATCTCAAATGTTGCCGGACAGCAAAGTTTTTCCGATTGATTTCTGCTACTTTCCCACTCATAATTTCTACAAGCCTGTCTCTGTATTCAATCAATCTTTTCGTCTGATAATTTAACCCCTGGAGCTTGTATGCAATTTGAAATTCAAGATTAAAAACAGCGCCCTGCAGTGCAATCATATTTGCTGAAGGCTTTCCATTATTCATTCGGAAAAATTCAAAGTTACCGCAAAAATCAAATATATAAAACTTTTGTTTGTCCTTTCCATCCATTAACCCCGGACATAATCGCGTTCCACGGCCGATCATCTGCCAGAATTTTGCCTTACTCATTACCTTCTTGAAAAATACAAGGTTCAGCACTTCCGGAACATCAATTCCTGTATCCAGCATATCCACCGATATAGCAATCTGAGGAAGTTTTTTTGGATCAGAAAATTCATCAATTGCATTCTGAGCGTATTTAATATGGTTATCGATTACTTTTGCATAATCATTTGGTAAATGCGGATATTCTTTATGAAATATATCGTATATTTTTTCTGCATGCTTATGATTTTTCGCAAAAATAATCGTTTTCCCAAGATTCACACCATATTCAACCTTCATTCCTTCTGTCATGACAATATGCAGCACTTTACGTATTGTATCATAATTAAAAATCCATGTATTAAGTGCCGAAGATTCAATTGCTTCCGGAATCCTGTCTTCATCATCTTTAAATGTATCTTCATACATTTGTTTGTCCTCATCCGATAATTCATCATAGACAATACCTTGTTCAATGAATTTCAATGACGTTTCAACAGACTGAAAATCAACTAAATATCCGTCCTTAACCGCCTGAGCAAGCTCATATCCATAGGTGGGAACACCACTTTCCAATTCAAAAACAGAATAGGTATTTTTATCTATTTCGTCTTTTGGTGTGGCAGTAAGTCCAACCAGCGGAGCATCGAAATAAGTAAAAATATCCCTATATTTATTGTAAATAGATCGATGTGCTTCATCGCAAATAATTAAATCAAAATGTCCGCAGGAAAATATCTTTCCATCCTCATCTCTGGTATCATCAATGAGATTCATCATTGTCTGATACGTAGAAAAAACACAGTGTGCATTATAGTTATCTTTATCCTCACACAGATTGGTACAGGATAAATTCGGAAGCAGATTCACAAAACTTCTTTTAGCCTGTGTAACAAGCGAATTACGATCCGCTAAGAAAAGGATATTCTTAATCCATCCGGCGTTTAACAGAACATCACACAGTGCAATGACTGTTCTTGTTTTGCCGGAACCTGTGGCCATCACCAGTAATGCTTTTCTTTTATTTTTTTCTCCAAAGCTATCACATACCGCCCGTATAGCTGCTTCCTGATAATAACGCCCTGCTATTGTTTTATTGATCACTATATTTCGCAGGCTGGTTCTCATAGTAAGCAGATTGAACCATTTTTCTAAATCCCGTTTTGAATAGATAGCTGCACATTTTCTTTCCGGATATTGACCATCTATAATTCTGATATCAAATCCATTGGTTAGGAAAACAACCGGCCTTCTTCCATATTCTTTTTCTAACAAATCCGCATACAGCTTCGCCTGCTGACGGCCATTTGATAGATCCTCACAGGTACGTTTTGCTTCAATGACCGCTAACGGTCGATGCGTATCATCATACAAAACATAATCCACATAACCTATTTCTGATTTATTTGGCATTCCAGAAAGCTTTACTTCATTAATCCAATCTCTCCCCTCTGTCCAACCGACATCAGCCAGCATAGAATCAATGTATATCTTCCTTGTGCTATATTCCGATAATTCTAATGGCTTAGGTGAATATTCAGGGGCCTGATTTTCTCTTCTGCTTGTCAATTTTTCTTTTAATGCTTTATTTTCTGCAATCAAAGCTTTTAAATCAATATCCGCAAATTCATCAGGAATAACTACATGCTCACTGGTTTGTTCTTTTTCCAAAAGTTGAATATCAAAATTTCTTTGTTCGTAATTCTCAGAATAACAGTAGGCAATAAAATCCATAAATATAAATAAATCCTGCAAGCATAATGCTGCCTGATCAAAAGTGACTTTCCTTCCGCTATGTGCAGCATTATTCCCCATGCGACGGATAAAATCAAGTCTTCGCCATAGATCTTCATCTACAATATCCTTAAATTCATCTGTATGCATTAAACTGTGCAGGTTATCCTGATAAGGCATGATTAAGGATTTATCCACAGAATACATCCATTTAATGGCAAACTCCATCGACCTGCGGCAGTTGATAATACTTGCTTCAGGATCAATATGTATGATTTTCTCTGCTGAAATGGCAACATATGAAAAAGTACTGAACTGTGGATCACTTTTTAGGTAATCGAAGTTTGTCATTAAATCAGCCTCCCCTTTTTGCTGTAATTTTATCTGATCGTAACATGAGTGGAACGTAGTGGCTTATACAACTTTTGATTTGTGATACACTAAAAAAATCTGCCATTTCATTTAAAATATCAACTAATTTTTCTTTCATATTGATATACCTCTTTCATTTTTTATATACCAACATCCTACACTGACTACGTCCTATTAAATTATCCAAAATACTTTTGCATTAATGAATCAAATAATAATTGGGCCTCATCTAGAGACTTCTGTATTGCAACTTTTGATTTATCGACCTGGGCGACGAAGGTGGCGAACTTCTCCTGTAACTCCAGTGGAGGCAATATAATACGCAATTGCCCGAGCCGTTCTTTTGAAATATTTGACATTGACTTAGCCGAACCGGTTGCTATTGCCTCAATATGAACTCTGAAGACATCTAGATTTATGAGCTTCCAAAGGAATATCTTGTTACACCTATCATTTGTATTCAAGCGAAAAATCAAATCTGGCATCATCAATTTAGGCGGAGTATTTGAAACATAAGCACACATTCCAACCAGTTCAGGTGTATTTTTCCTTGTAAATAGCAGATCATCTGGATGAACCTCTGCTGAAACAACAAACTTTGCTTCGTCCAATATAGCCTTATTTTCATTTGGCCGATATTCACCATATGTAGCAGCGCTCAGCTTCAAGACTGCTGGATGATCACCATGCCGTGGTTCGTCCGAACAAATAAAGCTTTTTCCATTCTCAATATTAATTAAGCAATCACTTAAAGAGCAAACTTTCCAACCAAAAGTATTTGAAATCGGATTGCCAAACATCTCGACAAATCGGGCTTTGATGAGGGTGTCCAGATTATTTATTTGAAGATTTCTATTGTCTAAGACTCCTTTTACTTTGTCTAATATTCCAACTACTTTTTTTTGTGTTTTAACATCTGGAAGAACAATTAATGCATCTGTCAGATTCCCAAGCTTAATATACTTAATTACTCCTCCAATTGCTTGTTTCCGAAGTTCGTCTACATAGCCCTTCATAAAATAGTAAAGATATGGCATATACAATTTTTCATTCCCATTACTCTCAATAATGTAAGTTCTTTGATATGCATCAAATTTTCCGTTAAAGTACTTTACATTCAAATCTCCGTTACCAGCCACCAAGACACATTCGCAATCGTATGAATATGATGCTATTTTTAGTGGTTCTTTCGAACATGTAAAGAACGGATATTCTCCATCTTCTGTGGAAACATTAGCATCTAATTTTCCAGTCCTTATTTTTGTCAAATCACCAATTTTTACTCTCATGCTTCATCCGTGCAAATATCATTTGCCTATTGCTCTCATAATATATGTTTGTTATAATATATTCGGTGCTACCCTACACGGTAGGCGGTTAGTCTTCTACGGAGGACTGTGACCTCCGATTACATAGAAATTCCATTCGGAAAATCTTACTCAGGAGGAACTTGCTTATGCTCACCATCAGTGACTTGATTGCAGTGATTAGTCTCTGCTTAACCAGTTTTGGTCTTGGCTACTCGATCGGTAAGAGTAACAAGACACAAAAATAACCGCCCTGTCTGCAAACTAAGCGGTTATTTTTGAATAATCAATTATATGTGGACTAACCGTCTATCGGTAGCACCTTTTATATAATTATATTAACATTCTTAACCACTCTAGTCAACCTGTATATTTCTCAAACAACACTATTTTCTCAATTTTAATGCGTTCAGAACTCTTATTCTACAGTCCTGCACATCCCGACAAATGCCAATTTGCTTTTCCCTTCCAGTGTCTTTCCACTATTTTCTACAACATAGCCTTCAATTCCTGTAATTCTTTTGCAATCTGCGCATCAAGTTCTAATATCTTATCCATGATTTCAGATGTCGGTGGATACTCTACCGGCACATATTCCACCTTCTTATATTTATTAATCGACAGATCATAACCTTTATCTATGATTTCCTGTTTCGGCACCAGAAATGATTTTTCCGTACGTTTTCTGTCAGTTTCTTTGTCTCTCTTATGAAATCTTTCTATGATATCCGGAATATCATTTTGGCTAACCGGGCTACGTTTATCATCCAAACTGAAACCATCTGCCTGCATGTCATAGAACCACACATGGTCTGTTCCTCCGTGTTCAGTTTTGGTAAATATTAAAATTCCGGTTGATACGCCAGCATAAGGTTTAAATACGCCGGATGGCATTGAGATGATCGCTTCTAATCTTTGATTCTCCACCAATTCCTGACGAATTGCTTTATGTGCTGTAGATGAACCAAACAATACACCATCGGGTACAATACATGCGCATCTCCCGCCAATCCTAAGCATCTGAACAAATAACTCTACAAATAGTAATTCCGTCTTTTTAGTTTTACATTTCTTTAATAGATCAGCGGATACAATATCATAATCAAGGCTTCCTTTGAATGGAGGATTAGCCAAAATAAGGGAATACTTATTTCTATCTGTATTTTGATCAGACAGGCTATCCCTATATTCAATAAATGGATTATCAATGCCATGAGTCATCATATTCATGGCACCTATACGGAGCATGGTTCGATCCATATCAAAGCCATAAAACATATGATTCATATAGTGTTCTTTTTTTGCTCTATCATAGAAGATTTCTTCTTTTCTATTTTCTTTTAAATATTCGCCGGCAGACACTAAAAACCCGGAAGTACCACAGGCCGGATCACAAATCATATCGTCAGAGGTCGGCTCCATTAATTCAACCATCATTCTGATAATATGCCGTGGTGTCCGGAACTGTCCATTTACGCCGGAATTTGCCAACTTGGATAATAAATACTCATATACATCCCCGCGGACATCTGTTTCTTTTAACCCCGCCATTTGTTGATAAAGATCATCCATTGCATCAACTATTTTTGAAAGCATCAAAGGCGTTGGAATTTTAAATATCGCATCTCCCATATATTTTGAGTAGGCACTGCCCTTATCCGTGTGAAGATTCTTTATAAAAGGGAATACCATTTCCTGAATAACAGAATACATTTTCTGTGCAGGAAAGTCATGAAATATTGACCATTTCAACTGCCTCCCATCAATACCTCTGTCTCCAATCTGTACTTCACCTGCAAAGATACTTTTATACGGCAATCCAAGCATTGCGCTTTCCTTTGCATGGATATTATCTGTATCATCTAAATCATGAATAAACATCATATATGTCATTTGTTCAATCACATCCAGAGGGTTTGTAAGCCCGCCTGTCCAAAAGATTTCCCATAGGCTGTCAATTTTGTTTTTCAGTTCACCAGTAATCATTATCGTTCATCCTCCCAGTTCCAGGAATACCTGGTATATCGTCCATTTCCAATTTTTATGATTTTTCCTTGTTTTGTTAACTCTGTAAGCGTACGCTGGACCGTTGTCTGGCTTACACCAGGTACGTTTTCCATGATTTCCTTCTTTGTAATCGTTCCCAAATGTTTTCTTATTTCTTCAGCAACACGATTTGGTTTTGGTATCCTTTTTTCTTCAATCAATTTTGTTCTTTCAAAAAATTCTCTGTATGCAGCAACGATGACGCCTAAGATATAAATAACAAATGGGGAATAATCATTTTCCTCCTCGTACCATTTTTGTGAACTTTCCTGTAAAGTCTCATAATAAGAATCCTTTGTAGTCTCAATCAATTTTTCAATACTGATATATTTTCCAACAATATATTCCGATTTATATAGTAATAATATTGTTAATAATCTGCTCATCCTTCCATTCCCATCACGAAACGGATGAATGCATAAAAAATCAAGAACGAACATTGGAATGAGAAGCAATGGGTCTGCTTCTGTATGATTAACCGCATAATTATATGCCTCACAAAGTTTATCTATGGACTCCGGAGTCTCCCAGGACGGCACAGGACTAAAACGAACCACCCTGTTTCCATTGACATCTTTTTCTTCGATAATATTATCTGCACTTTTAAACAATCCACCAATTCCCGTATTTTCAAACTTATACAGATCCCTGTGAAGCTGCAAAATAAAGGTACTCCGCACAGGAATATGCTCATTATTCTCATGGATTGTATTTAAAACATCTCTATATCCGGCAATCTCCCGTTCATTTCTGCTCCTGGGCATTGTTTTATCTAAAACAATTTTTTTCAATCGATCATCGGATGTATAAATGCCTTCTATTTTATTAGAACTCTCCGTGCTCTGTATTCTGGCAACCTCGACTAAATCAGCCAGTACATCTGCATGCCTGTTGGCAATCAGACGCTGTTCACCTTTATATTCATGAATACTTGTTAAATACCCAACAACCTGAGGGGTAAGTAATTTTTTCCATTTTTCCGAATAATCATAGTTTCTCACTGATTTCCCCCCACTATTTTAATAAATTCATCTCTTATTTTTACTTAAGTATACTATATCATTTAAGATCATCATAATCAATCCCATCTTAGTCTTTTCTTGTGAAATGACTAAGATGGGATGTTAAAATACAATATGAATACGATATCTCCCACTCTATAATGAATTCTTCACCTTCTCAATATCCACATGTTTTCTTTGCTTAGCGCTGGCCAGAAGCTTTTTAAAACGCTCCTGGTCATTATGCTTTTTAGCATCCAGAAGAAGGCATATGAACATATCCGTCAAATCCTCCTTACACTTTTCTAACCCCAACTGAGCAATCCGACATAAATCCTCCTGTTTATCATGTTTCTGATAATATTTCATTAATGAGATATAATCTTTGCTCATCTGCCCCAGATGTTCTTCCAGATAAGATACATATTTGTCTTCCCTGCCATATTGATAATATAAATAAGCAGCTTCTTCCCTGTAATATGATGTGTCCATGATATCTGCCCGGGCCAGATGTTCTTCTTTATTGGTACACAGCTTTTCAGCCAGTTGCAGCATCACATCCCCACAGCCATAATGATCATAATATCTATTTTTTATAATATCCTCCAGAACCCTTTTTCTTACTTTCCAATCCTCTGTTTTCAATTGTTCGGACCTTATAAGCGTTTCAGCTATATTCCGTATTCCCTCAATCTCCTGCTGATCGTCAATATGTTTTTCATAACTCAGCCATCGTATACCTTCAAGTACCTGCTCCCAACAGGCGGTAAGACTAAAATCCTCCTGCTGCATACTTTTTGATATTGTTTTCAGGCACTTTACACGGATATCCAACAGAATTTCTTTCTTCCTTTCAATATCTATCCATAATTTATATTTTTCACGGGAAAATACACCTTCCTCATACTTCGCCTTCATAAAGGCCTCCAAATCAGCAATTTTTGTATCCAGTATGACTGCCATATCCAAAAATATTTCCTGTGAAATGCCCTCCTCCACAAGGATTCTGGGCTTGACCTCCTGACATACCGGATGTTCAAGCATTTCAATAAGCTTTTCTGCCCGCTCCCTGTTGCCCTGGCCTTCAATTAACTTATTCACCGCACGGATCCAGTCTTCTCCCACATCGCTTAATTTTCGGGAAAACATGTTTTCTTTATCTGCTTCTGACAATGAAAAGAAATCACACTCCGGACTATCTTCAGAATCTTCCGCCTCCTCAACAGAAAAACTAAGTTCACAAATCCTGTCCATGATATCCGACACCAGCTGATATTCTTCAAGAAGCAGAAGATCATGACATCCCGCAAAAATTTGATTGATAAACAAAATTGCATCACAAGGATCATTGTGCCAGGTCTTCCAGTCATCCATGTATCTGCCGTCATCATCAAATTCGTAATAATGTGTCTCATACTCCAAATAAATCTCACCGTTCTTTACCTGCTCACAGAAATCATCTATTTCCGACAACGTTGGCATATTGATGATTTTTTTCTCACCGGAAAGCAGCAGTAAAAAATCTTCCGGATGACTTTCCTCGGCCAGCTTTGCCTGAGATAAAATCCATGCGTCCTTCGCATCTTCAGACATATTTATCAGCAGCAATTTTACCTGTTCTAAAAATTCCATAATTTATTTATCCTCATACAATTCCCCAACATTATCCTTATCCACCTTAAAATACGACAAATAAATATACCGTTCATTCTTAAATTCAATCTGATCCATCCCATACCCAGTTACAAGTGCCACGGCCAGCTTCACCATCGCTCCCGCCTGCCCTTCCTTATCATTGTACACCGTTCCGGACAGCAGCGAATCAGCAACCGCCTCCAGGCCCACATCGGTGCCGTCAATGCCAAAAAACACAGGCAGAGTAGCATCCGTATAGTTTAATTTCTTATAGGCGTCGATTGCACCCAGAGCCATATCGTCATTGTTGGCCAGAACGAGCTCGATCTGGTTCTGATACTGGCTGATCATCTGCTCCATACGGTTTTGAGCCTGCGCCCGGTTCCAGTTTGCAATCTGGTAGCCCAGTTTTTCAAGCTTAATGCCGTTATTTCTTAAAGCCTCCACAGCGGTTTCTGTGCGTATGATGGCGTCCTGATGGCCCGGTTCGCCCTCAAGGACCACATACTGGATCTTTCCGTCCTTATTTCGGTCGATCTGGCTGTTTTGTTTGATCAGATCCGCCGCCAGCTCCCCCTGCATCACCCCGGACTGCCTGGCGTCCGCACCCACATAATAGAGCTTATCCCACTGCATCATATCCTCCGCAACCGGTTCCCGGTTAAAAAATATAATGGGCACATCATGTTCTCTTGCAAGGTCGATGATATCCGACGGGTCCGACCGGTCGACCATATTGACACAGAGCACATTACAGCCGGCGTCGATCAGCTCCTTCACCTGATCATTCTGCGTTTTCTGCGAACCGCCAGCGTCCCGGATCATCACCGCGGTTTCAAGATCACCGCTCTCGCAAGCATTCAACTGCTCTTTAAAGCTGGCAAGCAGCTCGCCTAAAAATGTATCACTTTGATCGTAATAGGTCACGCCCACATGAACCTTATTTGTCAAGACCTTCTGCGTCCTGCCGCAGGCGCATAAAAGCTGCAAACTCAGACAGAGCACAAGGCCCGCCGCTAAAATTTTTTTTACCCTCATAATCTATCTCTGCCTTTCTTCCTCCCGGCAACTGCCCTTTTTGGTCCGGTCCGTGCAGTCACATACCGTCCTGCCAAAACAACGCCCCTACCGGCTCATAGTAAAAAGAATATCCTGATTTTCTTTTGAAAATAATGTCTCTCTGCGGATGACCATATGGGAAACCGTTTTACTCTGAGCTTTATTGAAATAATTTCCAAGGCTTTTGGAAATCTCTGTCATGCTCTGATAGCCCACGTTAAACTCATCCGGAACCACGAGACATCGGGCAAAGCCTGTATCCAGGTAATAGACCGCCTCCGTGGAATTTCCTATACCATAGATGATCGCTCCGTGAAGATTTTTGGCGGCCGAGCATTCTCCGGCCGCTGTAAAGCTGTCATCATCCAGCGCGATCACAAGATCTGCCTTTGGCATGCCTTCCAGCAAAATTTCACCATTTTCATTCGACGAACCATATACGGCCCAAAGGATACTGGCCCCGGTATCGTTGATCATATCTGTAAAACCCTGTTCCCGGTTCATGGCAGCTTCCGAAAATTCTGTTTGTGAGACGATTCCAAGCGTCTTGCCATCCAGATTTCCGTTATAGTCCTTCAGTAATTCTTCGGCCAATGTCTTTCCCATGGCATAATTATCCGGAAGTGTGGTGGGAATCACCGCTTCCCCTGTGTCCTGTGACGCCGCACATTCCACAAGCATCATCGGGATTTTATTTTTATACTTCTTTAACATGGCTTGTGTGTCATCCCCCGGAACCGGCTGTACAATGATCGCATCGGCACCGTTGGCAATTTCGTTCTCAATTAAACGCTGTTGATCCTCCACCGTCAGTACAGCCCCTGTATTGACGATGAACACGTTAAGCCCACAGTCCTGCGCCGCCATTTTCAAACCATAGGAAAATGCGGACCATTGATTATCATCCGAATTTTGAACGATCACAGAGACCTTATCCAGACGCTTTTCATTTTTTTCCAAAAACATAAGCAGCGCCGTTATCAAAACCATCACAGCCAGAACTGCTTCGATCAGAATAAACACCTTTTTGTCATTCTTCATCGCCATTCTCCCTGCCCTCTATTTCTTCACTGCCATAAGTCCAGCCTTCTTCCAGAATCTTTTTATTTTTCTCTGTGTATGGAATTGCCGGAATACGGATAGAAACCGTTGTCCACTCATCAGGTTCACTTTCAATGATCAGGCCATATTCCTTTCCAAATAAAATCTGAATACGGTTGTTCACATTCACAAGGCCAACGCCCGACCCATGCTTATGTATCCGGTCACTGTCTGTCAGAACAAGACTTACTTCCTCCTCGGACATTCCGATACCGTTATCGGTCACCGCCATAATAAGATCCCCGTCCTCAAGCCTTCCGGTCACCCGGATCTCGCCGCCCTCATCCATGCCCCTGACCCCATAGCTTATGGCATTTTCAAGGATTGGCTGCAATATTAATTTAACGGTGCAGTACGAATGCAATGCCGGGTCCACATCAAATGTGACTGAAAATTGATTTTTATAACGCACATTCTGTATATTCATATAGCTTTGAGCATGCTGTAATTCGTCTTTCACCGGGATGATGGTGCTCCCCCTGGACAAACTGATTCTCAAAAGCTTCGCCAACTGCGAAATCATAAACACAGCCTCGTCGTTGCGTTCGCCCTCGACCATCCACGTGATGGACTCTAATGTATTGTACAGGAAATGGGGATTGATCTGGCTTTGCAGCGCGTCAAGCTCGCTTTTTCTGCGCTCATTCTGTTCCTGAACGATCCTCTTCATAAGCGCTTCAATCTGTTCATATGAGCGTTGGATCGAATAACCCAGATGGCGGATCTCCAGTGAACCTCCGATATAAATTTCCGGCTTTTCTCCGGCTTCATAGCCTTTAACAGACTTATTCAGCTTCATAATCGGGCTGGATATCCGGACAGATACAACACGGTTAATAATGACCAGCATCATAACCATTAAAAGCATGAGCAGGACGATAAAATACCGTATATTGATCGTGCCATGGGTAAACGCCGAATAAGGTATGACGCCGACCAGCTTCCATCCCGTATAGCTGATCGTATCCACAACGACCTTGCGGTGTTCCCCCTCAAACCTTTCATCATAAATGCCGTCCTTGTATCCTGCTGCAACGACGCTGTTTTCGTTGCATATGCCGTTGCTGATCTGAATCTGCTTCGGATGATAAATAATCTGTCCATTGCTGTCACAAAGATAATAATATTGGCCGTTATTTAATGTGTTGATCTGCTTCATCATACGTGAAATACTGGAATAATCCATATCCACAAGTAAAACCCCAAGCTGGGAAACGCCGTTATCCGTAAGCTCAACGACCCGGCTCAGTGAAATGACCCAGTAATAACGCAGCGTACCGTCATCAAACAGATTTTGGATATGAGGTGTGGAAAAATGCACATTTTCCATTTTATTCATCGCCTGTTGAAACCAGTCCTGCCGGGTCACATTGGGATCCTCCTTCTGGACCGCCACAGGCTCGGCCGCCTTAAGGCTTCCGTAGTTATTATAAACGGCAATATTTCTCAGATTGTCCCGGTTGGCCTCATACAAAAGATTCATCTTAACCTGAATATTTTGATCCTGATTTGAAAAATCGTTTTCCTTTATCACATTATAATAGGCGGCATCCGATATCTGCCGCATGCTGACCAGATAATCCTCCAGATTTTCACCCGTCTGCTCCATCAGCTTTTGAGTACTCTGCACAGTTTCCTGTCGGGCCATGTCGGAAAACCGGACATACAGTGCGATTCCAAGCACAAGCATGAGGGCTATGGATATCATGGAAAATGCAATCATAATGGTCGACTGAATCTCTCTCGGTTTTAATTTATTTAAATATCCGGAATACTTATTTTTCACTTCTTTGTATGCTCCACTCTATATTTTGAAGGGGACACTCCAAATTGTCTTTTAAACACATAGCTAAAGTAATTGGGGTCCGTATAGCCCACATTCTTTGCAATAATATAGTTTTTCTCGTCGGTTTCGATCAACTGGCGCGCAGCCTGCTCCATACGGTAATCCGTCAGGTAGCCGATAAATGAATTTCCCGTCTCCTTTTTAAATATCGTGGAGAAGTAAGAATTGGATACCCCCAAAACCTTACAAACATCGTCCAGTGAAAGGTCTTCATTGGAATAGTTATTATAAACATACTCCTTCGCCTTAAAGATGAAAGATTTCGCAGACCGGTTGCGGGCGCTGATCAATCGTTCGCGGAAAATAAGACTCAGATGAATAAGCCATTTTCTCAGAACATCCATCTCATAATCAATGAGCGTGCTATAAAGCTTTCGCATATCGCCCATATAATCTTCCACATCCAGATCGTTATTGGTGGCAAACCTGTATAATTCACTGATCAGCTCCATCACCGCGATATGATACTGATGCAATGATTTTGCCGAATCAGATATATAGTCCAGATACTTATTGGCGGCCGACTCAATATCCTCTGTGGACCCAAGGCAGATCATTTTAAAGAGATTTGAAAGCTCAGCATTATTCATTAAACTGGATTTATCAATCTCCCTTTGTGCAATTTCCTTAATATTGATCGCCCTGGATGAGCCATAGATCACCCGGTATGAAACGGCCTCCTTTGCACTGTCGTAAGACAGAGGTAATTCGAGAATACTTTTACACACCTGGCCAATACCCACGGTAACAGCAACGCCAATGATCCGGTCCGCATACCGGCAGAATCTGTCACAATCATCCGTCAGCTCTGAAACCTCGCTCTCATCTTTAAGCTGAACGATCAAAACTGTATTTCCCTGATTTGAAAAACATTTTACCTGCCAGCTTTTTCCAAGATGCTCCTTGACCTGCTTCTGAACAGACATGGATAAAAGCAGCGGATTCATACTTTCTGGAATCCGGCTGGAGGATGTGTAGACCACAAGACAGCAGAAAAATGGCCCGTCAAAGGATATCTGATAATCCGAAAGGTACTTGGGGATCTCGTCCTCCTGTATCCGTCCTTCGATCAGAGTGGAATAAAAATCTGCCTGAAGGAGCGGCAGGGAATCCATGTAGTATTTCTGCAAAATCTCTACATTTCGTTTTTCATTGATCTCCTGATCCAGTTTCACCCGCACGTGTGAAAGTACATTAGAAAGCTCCACGGAATTGACCGGCTTGAGTATATATTCCTCCACTTCCAGGTGCACGGCTTCCTTCGCGTATTCAAACTCGTCAAAGCCGGTAAAGAGCAGGATTTTTGTGGCTGGATACTCCGCCTTTATATGCTTGCACAGCTCCATACCATCCATGTACGGCATCCGGATATCCGTCATAACGACGTCCGGCTGAAATTCCTCGATCATCTCAAGAGCCTTCACGCCATTATTGGCATATCCGATCACCGAAAAACCTAATTTTTCCCAATCTATTTTTTTAATGATGACCTGGATAACCTCTTCCTCATCATCCACTAAAAGCACTGTATATGTATCCATATATCTTCTCCATTTCCCGGTAAAGTTTAGCCCCGTATACCCTCCCCGGCTTTAACTGTAATTATATCAGAGTTACAAATATCTGTAAATAATAGCACTTCTTAAGTAACCGATCAGTTCCTTTGAGCATAACTACTCACGGAAGTCTGAGACAAACCCGCCACCCCTGAGGTACCTCCCCGAGCTGTGACACTGTCCGTCTGCGTTCTCCCGCCCCCGCTGTGCATAGCGCCTATCGGGAAGCATACGGAGGGAAACTACGAAGACTTAGGCTGGGGAGCCCCCTTTTTCGGGGCATATTTGGGATTTCCGAACCCAAATATGAGGGCCAAGCGAAGGAAGGTCATAAGGAGCTTACTGAGCATTGGACCGGACCCCGAAAAAGGGGGCTCCCCAGTCTTAGTCTGAGTTGTTTTCCGGAGTCGCTTCCCGGCAGGCGCTATGCACAGTGGGGGCGGGAGAACGCAGACGGTCAGTGACGCAGCTCGGGGAGGTGCCTCAGGGGTGGCGGGCTTGTCTCAAAGTTTCGCGAACAACAACCGCAAAACGGTTTCCTTCTTTACGATAGACGAAAAGAGCCAGATGTGACTCCGGCTCTTTTAACATATTCATTTATTATTTTTTCTGAACATATTTCAGACAGTCGAGCATTACGGCTACAAGGATAATGATACCCGAGAATACGAACTGAAGGTTAGTATCAATACCAAGGATTGTGAGGGAATATGTCAGCGCTGTAAAAATACATACACCAACGACCACGCCGGATATTTTACCAATACCACCGGTGAAGGATACACCACCCACAACGCAGGCTGCGATGGCGTCCATTTCCCATCCCTGACCATAAGCTGCGGAACCGGAACCAACCATCCGCGCACATTCCAGCCATGAACCAAATCCATAAAGTATACCTGCCATAACGAAAGCGCCCACGGTTACGGCAAATACTGAAATACCTGAAACCGACGCGGCTTCCGGATTTCCGCCAACGGCATACAGATTTTTACCAAATGTCGTTTTATTCCAGATAAACCATACAACCGCGATGGCCACAGCCGCCCATATAATGATCGTCGGGAAGCTGTTCACCTTGGGGATGATCATACTTGGGATCGTCGGCTCAATAGCGCCGAAGGACACACCCTTTGTGGCGTATGTTACAAGACCAAAAATAACAAGCATGTTTGCCATTGTTGAAATGAACGGATGCATTTTAAACTTGGCTGTAAAGAAGCCCGCGATGGATGTAAAAAATGTACATAATATAATACATACAAGCAGTGCGAAAACGACTCTGATCCCAATAGGCAGTCCTGTAAAATCAAACTTATGTCCAAATACAGCGCCTGTATTGGCTCCCTGATGCATGATGATCGTTGCCGTGGTCATACCCATACCGATCATACGCCCGATGGAAAGGTCTGTACCTGTAAGGAGGATCAGGCCTGCAACGCCCAGTGCCAGGAACATTCTCGGTGAAGCCTGCTGCAATATATTTAAAACATTATTATAGGTCAGCAGCGGAGAATGTTTTATGATCGGTGTAAGGATACATAAGGCAATAAATATCAAAATAATCGCAATATACAAGCCGTTTTGAAGTAAAAATGTCCGGCGGTTGAATGTATATTTGTAATTTTCCCATTTCTGCGCCATGTTCTCCCCAAAGGTAAACTTTGACATACGCAGCAAATCAATCAGATGATATTCATAAACAAAAGCCGCATGTTTTCTGTCCTTGATCTCCTGGAGCCTTTTTTGCATCCTCATTTTTGCATCAAACAGACGGTTTTTATAAACATACTTCTCATCTTTAATTTCGTGATAATCCGAAAGCTTTGCCAGGTTCTGCTGATGTTCTTTTTTCAGATCCGCAAGCTTCTGACGATATTCTTCCTTAGCGAGAACTTTTTCCTGCTCACAGCTTTCCTTTATCGGCTGATAATACTCTTTGGTAAAATGAGCCTTAATGTGCGCCTCAGCATCGGAGATCAGTTTTGATACCTCACCTTTTTTCTGAGCCTCGACTCCTTTTGCAATTTCCAGCTCTGTCTTAAGCTTTGCGATCCGGTCGGCCTTTTCTCCTTTAGTTAAGGTACGGTCTCTCTTGACGGCATCAATACTGTTTTGAAGGGAGATCACCCTGTCTGTACCATCGACACGAAGGCGGTCGATCTGCGCCTGGATTTTACCGACATAATCCTCGATGGGCTGACGCAGCTTCTGCTCCTGCTCAGCCGTAAGAATTTTACTATTTTCTTTCGCCATATCTATCTCTCCCTCATTATAGGTATTTTGCACTGAGCCGCAAAAGCTCTTCCTGATTTGTCTCTTTTGTATTGACAATTCCGGAAAGATGTCCATTGGACATTACACCAATACGGTTTGTAATTCCGAGAATTTCCGGCATTTCAGATGAAACAACGATGATGGTCTTTCCCTGCTTTGCCATCTTGATGATCAGCTCATATATCTCATATTTTGCACCGACATCAATACCGCGGGTAGGCTCGTCCATCATAAACACCTGTGGGCCGCGCTCCAGCCATTTTCCGAAAATGACCTTCTGCTGATTTCCACCGGAAAGGCTTGAAATCATATCATCCGGACCCATACACTTTGTATGCATCGTTTTAATCTCATCGGAGGTTGCTTTTACCATCTTTGCATTGGAAAGGGCCACTCCGGATTTGTACTGGTTCAGATTAGCAATCGTCGTATTAAATGTAAGGTCGCCTTTCAGGAAAAGTCCGTTGGCCTTCCTCTCCTCAGTGATCATGGCAAAACCATAATCCATTGCTTCCCTGGCGCTCTTAAAATTCATAAGGCGGTTATTAAAATAAACCCGTCCGGCCGCTCTTGTGCGGACGCCGAAAATGGTTTCCAAAAGCTCCGTCCTTCCGGCTCCCACCAGACCATAAAGTCCAAAAATCTCGCCCTCCCGGACATCAAAGGAAATATCCTGCAAATGCGGCTCAAATTTTGTCGATAAATGCTGAATGGACAGGATCGGCCCCTTGGGGGTATTATCCACCGGCGGAAAACGGTTTTCAAGCGAACGGCCAACCATGGCGGCGATCAGCTCGTTCATATTTGTATCCTTAACACTTTTTGTCATAACGAGATTACCATCACGAAGTACAGAAACATCGTCACAGATTTTAAAAATCTCATCCATTTTATGAGAGATATAGATCAGGGCAATCCCCTGCTTTTTCAGCATCCGCATCATCTCAAACAGTTTATCGACCTCCTGCACAGTCAGCGACGAGGTCGGCTCGTCAAGAACGATCACCTTGGAATTATAAGAGATCGCCTTGGCAATTTCACACATCTGTCTCTGGGACACAGACATGTTTCGCATCGGCTGGGTAAGGTTAACGGTCATTCCCAACTTTCTGAAAAGATCCGATGCTTCCTTTTTCATTCTTCCTTCATCAATGATACCTACCGAATTGACAGGGTAACGTCCAAGGAATAAATTATCGATCACATTTCTTTCCAGACACTGGTTCAATTCCTGATGAACCATTGCGATGCCGTTTTCAAGAGCATCCTTGGGCCCGGAAAAGCTTACTTCCTCACCGCAAAGGAAGATATTTCCTTCATCCTTTTGATAAGTACCAAAAAGACACTTCATCATCGTTGACTTACCGGCGCCATTTTCACCCATAAGCCCCATGACAGTTCCCTGTTTCACATCCAGACTGATACGATCCAAAACCCGGTTCCGGCCAAAGGACTTACTCATACCGCGTATCGATAAGACGATATCATCTTTCTTATCTGCCATTATTTTACTCCCGTATACGTTTGTTGGTATTATCGTGTTTACAACAGGCGTACAACGCCTGAATTTAAGTCATTCCCCGCGGCAGACGCCAGGGTCAGGCAAGCTAGACTTTGGCTCGCTGCCCGCGGAAATAAATTATGAGGGAGAATTTCTTCTCCCTGATAATTTATCTTGAGTCACAGTTCAGACACTGTGACTCAAGCTTTTCATTTATTTTACCGGGTATTACTGACTCAGTAATGATGTGTAGGAAGCTGCATTATCGGTCTTAACCATGTTAATAGCGAATGCATCATACTGGCTCGGATTTCCGAGACGGTTTGTAATGTTGGACTCTGTCTGTCCGTCGCCGCCGATATATTCAACTTCAAGGTTAAGAAGCTTATCATAGTTCTGAAGAAGTGGCTGATATGTGGAGCTTAAGAAGTTATCGGATGAATTATAGATATTCAGCCAAACCTTCTTGGTCGGGTTTTTACTTTCATCTAACTGATTTGCCACAGGCTCATAAACCTTTGTGGAATCTGTAAAATCCTGATAGTTGTCCGCTGTCACTGCCACATTTAATGCATAGTAGGAACGCTCATCTGCTTTATATGTATATACATCTGCGGAAAGAACGTTGCCGGCTTCATCAGCAGTACCAATACCTGTATCAATGTCTACGCCGTCAAGTGCGTTACGAAGAACACGGAGTGTTAAATAAGCCTGTACATCTGCATGCTGGCTGATTGTTCCGCCGTAGCCTTCTGCGATTGCTGCAACAGCATCACTGTTTGCATCGTAACCAAATGTTGGAACATTGTTATCCTTTGACCATGCGTTGAACATGGACATGCCCATACCGTCATTATTGGAAGCGATAATATCAATGGAATCACCAAAAGATGAAGCCCATGTGCCAATGGCGTTACCTGCGGTTGCTGCATCCCATGTAGCTCCGGCAGAGTTTTTCATTTCCTGAGAAGCATATTCTCTGACAGTGTAGGTCTTGCCGTTAATTTCAAGAGTTCCGTCCTGTACGATCGAGGATGAACCATCTGCATTTGTACCGATCGGCTCACTGTTGATTTCTCCGTCTTTCTCAACGCCAGTTCCAAGTGCTTTTCTTACGCCTCTTGTACGTGCGATGGAATCGTTGTGTCCGATATCACCAATAGCAAGAACATAACCGATGATCCCGTCACCATTGCGGTCTATGGTATCAATGTTTTTCTCGATATAATCCTTGATCATTGTACCCTGAAGCTCAGCACCCTGATTGGCATCAAAGCCTACATAATATGTATTTGCATTGAAGTTCAGCGCTGCCATATCGAGTTCTCCAGTGGAACTGTTGGATGGCTGACGGTTAAACCATACTAAAGGTTTGTCTTTATTAGCAACTTCTGCTCCGGCTGGCGCCTGTGTTTCTGCTGGTGCCTGCGTTTCCGCTCCTGCGGCCTGTGTTTCTCCACCTGCATTACCCTGTGTTGAAGGTGCCTTTGTTTCACCGGAACCTCCACATGCTGTAATCGTGGCGGCAAGCATCGCTGCAACAACTAATAGAGCTAATTTCTTCTTCATATAAAAATTCTCCCTTCTTTTGGCACTTTTCATCGTGCGCTTTGTTGATATTTACAGTCTATATCATATGGACATTTAAAAACATAGAATATTTTTTTAATATCATTGAAATTTTTTCGATTTCCTTTGGTCATATTGGACACTAAAAACGCCCTGCAAGTAAAAATGCTTACAGGGCGTCATAATTCTGTACAATTTTGTCTATTTTATTGGGATTTTGTTATATATGTCAACAAATCCCTCTCCGATTCCACTTCCCCCTCATAAGGATAGGCCTTCACCACTTTTTCAAATTTCATCCTTATTTTCTCAGCTTCATCCTTATCCTTTCGCCCAAGCAGCGCATAAGCATACTGCATCCTCAAAACAGAAGGATTATTTTTCATCGCTTTCAAAAACTTGTTAAACTCACTGGTCATAAATTCACTCAGAACCTCCGGGCGTTTTTCCCCCACCAGCTCGCAAAATATGCGCTCCGCGATCAACATATTTTTATGGACATTTACCATACCGGTTTGTTTATTTAACAGTTCCTCCATCATCCGATCCGCCCGCACAAAATCCATCTGATCCATAGCACGGCTACAGGCATAAGCCCCAACAGTCGCACACAGACTATTTTTTAAATCTTCATCCGTGGGCACCAAAAACCATTCCTCCGGCATATCCTTTAAACGGATATTTTCCACCGTCTGAACATAGATCATCATCTGGAGCCAGAAGCAGCGCATCGCCGCTTTACTTTTGCCAATAGAAATAATATTTCTTCCATCATTATCTACGGCTCCTGTTTTCATAGGAACACCATTCATAAATGCCATCGCGATCCCCGCCAGACTTATAAGCCAAAACACGCTGGCCAGTCTGCTATCTCTGGGTAATGCAAACGCCGGGATCATGCATAGCACGGACAGGATAAGATTCATCAATACGCCGCCCAGATTATACAAAATATAAGGTATCTTCCCATCAACCATTGGCGGGGGCGCCATCAGACATTGACCGCCGGTGCCCATCAGCGAATATTTCTTACGCTGCATACGGCCGTCCTTCTTTAAAAAGATAATATTTCCGATTCTAAACGACGCAAAGCGATAACCGCTGAGCAGGCCAAAAATTAAATGCCCCAGCTCATGGATGACCAAATGAATAAAAACAGCAATGTAAAGCACAATAAGACAAAAAACCAGATTTAATATAAAGGATAGAAAATCGCCCTTTTTGATGCCTTTAGCCATGAGGATACCTACAAAAAAGCCACACATTGCAACTATAAAAAAATATAATGTCCTATTGATGTTCTTATGATCCTGAACCTTTTTTCCTTCTTTTTTCAAGACACTTTCCTCCCGCCCCGTTTTAACATCTGCTTTATTCGATCCACACACCACCGGCCATACGCTCCAACTGAAATTTCCCTGGAATGCTTTAATGCAATGATAAGAAATAAAACCTCCGCAACCGTCAGATAACAGTCCTTTAGATCAAATGTAAATAACCCTGGAAGCTGAATATAATCAATGCTCCCTCCCCAAATAACTTTATCGATCAGGCTGCACACTGCACCAGCCAAACCAAAAACGATAATAAACCGCACGCCTTTGCCAATCGTATGTTTTCTACTTATATAAAAATTATATCCGCTGACCAGAAGGAGGATTACAAGAATGTTGATGACCACAGCCACACCAAGATGACTGAAAACATCAATATAGTTACCGCCAAAGGAATAATTTGTATTCTGTATGGGCCGGAAGCGGAGTAAATTTCCAATAATATCTACATCTGCATCATAGCAGATATAGTAGATCATCACCTTGATAAACTGTTCTACGATGCATAGCACTATAATAAAAGGGAGCAATGGCTTAATGTTTTTCAATGGTGTCCTCCTGTGTTTGCGAATTATTTCTAATTCTATCATAAAAGCAGGCGGAAGTCATCAGGATTAGCGAAATGAGCAAAAGTGCCGCTGTTCCATAACCTTGAACAGCGGCAGCTTTTATTTACAAAATATGTACGAACCGGTCATTATTTCATTGATTACAAATACCTGTTTCTTCCCTCAAAAATCAACGCATTGTAATATAACCGTGATATTGCGTCAAATTATCACTTGTTGCATAATCCCCCACAAAGCATCCAATAAAATTATAGTACGGATTCAGGAACGGGAACACATCCTGCTGCGCCCACTCCGGCTGCTTTAAAGCCGATGCGGCAGCTTCAATACACTTGTGCCAGTTTGTCGGCCCGTCAAACCACATTTCCACCATGCGGTCCATCATACAATGGTTTACATCCTTCATAATCTTACTTGTAACGATGCGGGTACACTCCGGCATTTTTTCAAATACAGGGAACACCTCTTCAAAAAGCCAGCGGTCGCCTTCCTCCAAAGACACACCTTCCGGATATTGGATACAGAAATTCCACCGGTAATTTGGACCATCATCCACGGTCCGGCCTTTGCCCTTCACATCATCCTCCCACCAATAGGGCACGAAAGCAAAGATAAATGGTACCTTACCGCCAGAAGTTGCCCGGGCCTTGTCGGCATCCATATTTTCACTGCCAATGTTATCCGGCATGTTATTTTGCCAGATCAGCACATCCGTCGGCATCACCTCGGTCAATATTTTATTCATACATTCCGGCGACAGATGATTGATCATCCAGTAATGCTCGGTTAACTGCATTTTAACCGTTCCAAAGCGTTCACCATCCGGAGGGGTGGGCAGAGCATTATAAAATGCATATTTGGACACGTAAGGTCCAAACTGGGAAATACTATCCGGAACGTGGGTCCGGTACAGCCAGTGCTGTAACTTTATACGGTAATCCTCATTGGCCACATCGACATAAATAAGGCTGCGCATTGGTTCATAATTTGTACTCATATTAACCTCCTATCTGCCAGACGGCATCACCGGTTCTATAAAGGACTGGTAACGCTTAACGGCATCTTTATATTTGTCTGTTTTTCTGTTTTCCATATTCTTCATCTCATTTTCCTGGATATCCTGAGCATGGATAAACTTACCTGACATTGTATCATGCGCATGCTCCAACTGAGATTCAGGAAATACAAATTCCAGCTTGCCATCATTTAAAATCATCTCGCCCTCGATACCGCACAGACAGCAAATCGCTTTATTCGTATTCGGAATGTGATAGAAGTTCCGGCAATGGCAATGCGGGCACATCCCCTTCTCGCCCTTATACTGCGCATTTTCCATATCCTTTGCGGCATTGGCCAGATCTGCGCCCATCTGATGGACAGCAGCAACCTTTTCGTCCTCCATGATAATATTCTTAGACCAGGAATAGCATTTGTTATCAATGATCTTCCATGCCCATGGCAATGCCAGCATCCCTGTATCCGTCTGAACCCGTGTAGACCAGTCGGAGCCGCCGATTCCAAGAAATGAAACAACCTTATCCTTGATCCATGCCGGATCAATGGGCTTTCCGTGACCTTCCTCAGCCAGCTTCATGGCAAACATATTAATCCCCTTATCCGCTCTTGGGCCTAAACGGTCATTTAATGTATGGAACAGGCCCGTTGCTCCCTTTTCAAAAATCGGAGTGGAAATGAAAATACCGTCAGCTTCAAGAATCAGTTCCAGCAGTTCCTCCAAATCATCCTTAATAGCACAGACATTTCCTTTCCCCATGGTCAGCGAACGGGAACAGGCCACACAGCCCGTACAGTTTTTAATATCCCAATCTAAAATATGTACAAATTTAATTTCAGCGCCCTGCTCCGAAGCACCCATGAGAGCTTCCTTACACATAGAGTCATTGGCTCCATTTTTTCCTCCAAAAGAAATACCTAAAATCTTCATCCTTGTAAATCCCCCTTTTTATAAAAATCTTTTCCATAGCGTTCAATTTCATCCGCCACAACCGCTGCCACCTTCGTGTCAATGATCGGGCACATTGTAGAAAAATTACCACCGGGCGCAAGCGTATCCATACAGCGCCGGACCTCGGCCCTGATTTCATCCTCCGATGCCCCGGGCCGTTCAAGGATTTCCTGGGAATTAAAACCGCCGTTAAAAACCACCTTATCCCCGTACAAAGCCTTCAGTTCCGGCACATCATTACAATACTGGAGCGGGTCAATGGCATCCACGCCCATTTCCACCAAATACTTCACCACCGGCTTAATGTAACCGCAGGAATGCATTTCAAAAAACATCTCAAGTTCATGCGTCTTATCAATCACCCTTTGGATATAAGGTTGAATAAATTCACCCCACATTTCCGGAGAAAAAAACATATTTTTGTTATTGCCCCAATCATCGTGAAACGCGATAATATCAAAGTTAAAATAGTTTTTAAGTATTTCCAGATACCGGCATTTGTGCTCTGTAATTGCTGCAAAAAGCTCGTGAACCTCATCCGGATTATCCATAAAGGCAAAAATCGCATTTTCAAAGCCCATCAGGCTCATCATCCGCTCAAATGGCCCATTGAGCAGCATACAAAAGGACGCCCGTTCACTGCGGTTCCAATTTTTTGTGGCCTCCCCGGCAATCGCTTCCCAGTCGTAACTGTCAAGGTCCGGCAAATGTACAGCATCTCTCCAGTTTTCCAAATCCTCCAGTTGTTCCTGTCCAATCGTCTCTGTCTGGGAATGCATTTCCGGAACATACGTCCAGCTTACGCCAAACCAGTCCCTTCCAGTGCCTTCACCAAAATAACGTTCACCGTAGGAATCCCAAATGTCTAAATCATTAAAAAAATTCGGAACATACTCCGGACTTTCATGGCGGTAAACCGCCAGCATGTTTTCTCTGGGTGTCACCGTAAATCACCTCCTCCAAAATTATATATAGCACATCCTCCTGGCCGCAAAACACAGCGCGCTTTGCGGTACAAGCAAAACTCAGGATCATGTTACTCTAATTTTAAAAGATTTAAAGGCAGATGAAAAACGGAAAATCCTCTCAATCCTATTCCAAAACAGAATGGAAAAACTTTTGTGTCTCATTTACAAATTTCTCAACGGTCGGCTTTTTATTTATCTTTTTCCAGGCCATAACAAAACCACTCTGTGTTCCGGCCAAAGGCACTGTCGCCAACGCAGGGTTGACAATCCCCTGATAAAATTTATCACATATAAAAATATCCGAGTCATCCATCAAGTTAAACGCCAGAGCCACAGCACTGGCCGTATAACAGGTGATGTTCGGCGTAAATCCGAAGGGCTCACATAAATTTTTCAGCATTACCGTATAGCTGGGTGTCACCTGGGGTGAAATCGCCATAAAATGACACTCCTTTAAATCCTCCACATGAAGCGCCCTTTTTCCTGCCAGCGGATGACTTTTCAGCATGGCCGCCAAATGAGTACATTCCCCCAGCACCCGAACCTCAAAATCCTCAAGCCCCAACTGCTCCATCTCATAAAGCACCGTAAAAACAATGTCCAGTTCATCATGTAAAAGCATCCGGCGCAGGTCCTGGGCGGGACTTGTCTCCACCCGAACATTGCACTGTCCGTATTTATTTTTAAAATTCCTTATAGCAGGCATAATAAACATTTCCGGATTATGCGAATCCAGACTGCCGATGGACAGACTCCGCGAATAACCAGCCTGGATCACATGAGCCTCATTAACATCCATTTCTATACGCATTGTCATCTTCTTCCACTGCTCAAAAAGATACTGTCCGGACGGCGTCAGCCTTATGCTCCGCTTTTCCCGCCAAAACAGTGGTATCCCCAGCATCTGTTCAAGGCTGAGGATACTTTTACTCACAGTGGATTGGGAGACGTGCATGTATTCTGCTGTTTTTGTAAAGCTGCCCAGCTCGGCAGTCGTTACGAAATATTCCAATTGGCCAAAATTTATATTTCTGATGTCTATATTATGCATAACATCCCCCTAACTACGTGTATGCAAAATCATATTCCCATACTCCTGTAATACCTCTGAAACATAATTGGAAAGTTTGTATATTCTCGCACCAATGGTGCGAGTTTACAGAATTACAGTATGTAAAATAAAAATTTCGCATTTTCCAAAGATTTGCGGCAGAATATCCCTTTTAATGAATTCCGATAACTGGTTAAAAAATCGCAATAGCTTTCTTAATTTATTTCTATAAAGCCCAAAATTTCTTTTTAATCCTTTTGTGAGTCCATCCCTAATTTCGGTAAATTACTTAAACTCATAACTTTCAATGTTTGCAACTGTTGTACCGCCAACTGCCGAAGTAATTCCATTCTCTCTTTTTGATTCTTACCCTGATTTATCAAAACAGCATTATAACTTTCCAAATTTGCAAGCACTAATAATTGGTCTAGTGTTGCTACATCCCGCATATTCCCTTTTACTGTTGGATTTTTATCTTTCCACTGCTTTGCTGTTTTTCCAAACAAAACCACATTCAACATATCAGCTTCATTCGCATAGGTATAGGCCACCTGCACGGGTGTTAATTCTGGTGGAATCAGATTTTCTTTAATTGCATCTGTATGTATCCTGTAATTCAATTTAGAAATTTCTCTATTCAAATTCCAATTCAAAGACAACCGACTGTTTTCGTCTGTCTTTAAACGCCTATAGTCTTTCATAATATATAACTGGAACTCAGGAGAAATCCAAGTTGCAAAAGACATGGCGATATCGCTATGGGCATATGTTCCACCGTAGCGTCCTGCTTTTGAAACAATGCCAATAGCATCTGTCGCATCTATCCATTTCTTAGGCGACATTGTAAAAGCATTCGCTCCAGCCTGCTTTCTAAACCCCTCGAATTCGAGGGGTTTAAAATCTGGATTATGTAACCTTTCCCATAGTCCCAGAAATTCTATAACATCCCGATTTCTCATCCAGTTTTGAATAACCGCCGTTGGGTCTTCACTTTTATACCGGGCAATATCCGTTAATGAGATAAATTCATTTTCAAAATCCTGCGTATAAATCCCAATATCTATTCCATTTGCATGGATTGTATCTTTAATTATTTTCCCCATTACTCCTCCTGTGATCACATTATAATCTTTTCAAAACGCTCAATTCTCTTTTCCTTTAAAAACATTCTACTAAATAACTATCTTCATCTTCCTACATTTCCCGATATGCTTCAACATAAAATTGAATACAACTAGGATATATATACAAATATCTTCTACACACCATTTTATATAATTCCAGTATTTTTTTATCACAAGCAAAATCCAGTAATTGAACTATCTCATCTGCCATCTGATAAATTTTTTCATCCATTAAATTACCTCAAAACACTTAAGTGCATCCGTTACCTTCTCCAAATTCCGCTTTCACATTGATGACACTATCTGGTGATTTGTGGGATAAAAGCACAACAGTCTCCACGGTTGACTTTACCAACGACTTACTTATAAGCTTCTCTGCGGATCATAGCTATATAAAAATTATCACAACCGCAGCTATCAAAGCAGCTATACCAACCAAACGATTCAGCACCAATGCCAGGTCAGAAGGCTCCGAACTTTTATATCGCCATCCATATTCCAAATACCATGCAGCACGTGGAAACGCTGTATTAAAAATGCCAACAACGCATAATGAAATAATCAGTAAAACTTTTTTGGGTGATGACTGTACAAGAACGTTTTCTTTAATTATATCATATAACGTATCACCGGATACATAGCGTTTCTCGTCATAATCCTGACTCCATCCACCAACGCCGCCACCACCCTGCGTACTATGTCACCATGTTGAACCATCTGGATATGTAATTTCTAATTTATAAGCAGATGAGTTTCCGTTCAAAATATATTCATAAGTATTTGTTCTGTCTGAAATTGTGCTGTTTTCAGTATCAATCATAAAAGACTGGCCATTTCTCTGAACCGTATATACTTTACTACCGGTTGAACATGCGCCGCAAAATAAAGATAAAACCATGACGATGTATATTATTAAAAATCCAGACTTTTTCAAAGTATTTCCCCTCATCATCCCCCCAAAAATGCAAATTTACTTTTCAAATAACCCAGCCGCGTTATTCCAAAGTACATCCTCCACCTTCTCCGCCAGCTCCGGACAGTCCTTTGCACTCTGCA
The DNA here is from genome assembly GCA_902363555.1 of Lachnospiraceae bacterium. Lineage (GTDB taxonomy): Bacteria > Bacillota > Clostridia > Lachnospirales > Lachnospiraceae > Catenibacillus. Next base: position 65,069 of record CABJAM010000015.1, read on the forward strand.
AATGTCCTTTTAACACAAACTCCGGGATTGCCGGAAAGTCCGTGCCATACATAATATGTGAGGCGTCGGTCAGCGTCAAAAGAATGGGCACACCGCGGGGAAATGCATCACATGCCAGATCAAAATATAGCTGATCCAGAGGAACCTGAACGTTACGCCCCAAAGACCGCATAATACCATTAAAGCGGTCCAAAGCAATCGGCAGGCACGAGCCACTGTGAGGCACGACAACCTTAACGCTGGGGTGTCTTAGCAAAATTTCTGACGCAAACATATCTAAAAGTGTCCGTGTGGTATCTGTAATAAATTCATACATAGGCAGCACCTTGCCCGTAATAGGTTCCTTTGGGTACTCCTGAGGCGCCGTAGGATGCAGGATTGCCGGACAATGTGTTTGCTCAAGAGCATCAAATAAAGGCTCCAGCTTTTCATTTCCAAGGTACATCCCGTCATAATTGCTGCACAGGCACACAGCCATCGCACCAAGCTCCGTCCGCGCACGTTCAAGCTCCTCCGCTGCCGCATCCACGTATGGCAGCGGCAATGTGGCAGCAAATCCAAACCGCTCCGGGTATGTACGAGTAATTTTGGCCCCCGCATCATTGACCTGACGGCAGTATTCGATACAGCGGTCGGCATCGTCCAGATATTTTATCGTCGGACATGTCAACAGGGAATACGTGATTCCCAGACGATCCATGACCTCCAGATGCTCGTCCAGGGATTTGTTCGCCACAGCAAATCCCAGCGCTTCGGCGTCCTCAGCAACCGCCGAGGTTTCAATTGTAAAATGTGTGTGTACGTCGTAAACCTTATAATTATTCATGTTTTCTCCCCCATAATATTTATTTTATTATTGTTCCACTTTGATCCATCCATCTGGAGGAAATGTATTAACATTACATCCAGTAGGTGAAACATAGTATTTTCCATCATAGAAACAAATATCTCCTGTTTTTGGCGACTCTTTCCATTGATTTCCATTGCCTTCATTTTTAATATCATTTTGGGTTAGAACTTTACCATCATTTGAAAGCTTCATAACGTTATTTGGATTAGCATCTGCAAGATTACTCAAATTATCTCTATAATTGTCCTTATTAAAAGTACCATTCCATCCATAAATCAAATAAATTCCAGTTTCATCCGATAATATAGTTCCTGGTGGTACAGTTATGTCATATGATGAAGACATTGTATCCTTATATGTCTCCCAATCATCAGTAACCTTAAGTTCATGTTTATTCCCATCACTATCCGTCAACGTCACCGACCCCGCAACCGTTCCACCAGCATCCGTCTCGCCACCACCTCCGCCGCCTTCACTCTCGCCAGCATCACCCGATCCGCCGGAACCTCCACTTCCATCCGCATCCTCGAAATTAAAATACTCATCATGCACAGCACAGAGTGTCGGCCAGGCGCAATACGTCACCTTATATTTTCCAATCGTATAAGCCAGATGAGCAAGCTCGGAATCTGTGCTGATCTCAATATCGCTGACCACACCCGAAGCTCCAGCCTCCTTGCGGACCAGCCCCGGATCAAGAGTAAGCCCCGGCCCATCCGAAACATACATTTCCACCAAAAGCCCCTGAGCCACAACAACGCAGGTCCGGCAATCATCCTTAGCCTTAGCTCTCTGTGCCTTATCAATATACTTTAGCAATGATGGAACAAGTACCGCAGAAAGCACAAGTATAATAACTATAATAACAATCAGCTCAACCATTGTAAAACCGTTATTCGCTTTTGCTTTTTTCATAACAACTCCACCTGACTCAATAATCACTTAAATACTTTCAAAAAGCGCCGGATTATCCACACTAAGCAAATTTTCCGGCGCTTTTATCCACAAATATCATTTATTCTATAAAAATATCAACAAAATCAGTTTTCACTTTCCGGAGCAGCTTCAGAAACATCATCAACAACATCATCATCGCTGCCAACATCTTCAGAAGCATCTGTATCTGCCGAAATATCAACACCGTCGCTGCCGTCAATCTCAGCATCTGAGTTTTCCACTACGTCGGCTTCATCCTCCGCATCCTTATCAATATCCTTATCCTGCCGCACCTTTGCAACGCTGGCCACCTTGATATCCTTTTCCACATCGATATCGATCAGCTTCACGCCGGAGGTAATACGGCCAAGAATAGAAATTCCGCTCACCGGCATACGGATAATAATGCCGCCGGTGGTAATGAGCATGATCTCGCGATCCTCATTCACAGCTTTGGCGCCCACAACATTACCGGTTTTTTCGGTGATCTTATAGCACTTCACACCCTTGCCGCCGCGGTGCTGCACAGCAAACTCCTCAAGCATGGTCCGCTTGCCCAGTCCATTTTCAGAAGCAATGAGAAGCGATTCTCCCTGAGTATCCAACTGCATACCCACAACCTCGTCGTCCGGGTCCAGATTCATGCCGATCACACCCATGGACGTTCTGCCCGTCGGGCGCACATCCTGCTCATTAAAGCGGATACACATACCGTTTCTTGTCACAAGGAAAATATCATTGTGATTATCAGTGGACTTTACTTCGATCAGCTCATCGTCATCACGGAGATTGATCGCGGCGAGTCCCGATTTACGGATATTGGCATATTCCATAATAGACGTTTTCTTGACCATACCGTTCTTTGTGGCCATGAATAAAAATTCCTCGTCATTATATTCCTTGATCGGAATCATAGCTGTGATCCGTTCGCCGGCCTCCAACTGGAGCAGATTGACAATCGCCGTACCCCGGGCCGTCCGTGAGGATTCAGGAATCTCATAGGCCTTCATCCGGTAAACCTTGCCCCGGTTGGTAAAGAACATGATAAAATGATGGGTACTTGTCATCATCAGGTCTTCGATAAAATCGTCCTCGATGGTGGCCATTCCCTTAACGCCCTTACCGCCGCGGTTCTGGCTGCGGAAATTATCCTCCGTCATACGCTTGATGTAGCCCAGACGGGTCATAGCGATCACTGTATTTTCTTCTTTGATCAGATCCTCAATGGTGATCTCATCGTCATCAATACCGATGGACGTGCGGCGGTCGTCGCCGTACTTGTCCCGAATGACGGTGATTTCATCGCGGATCACCCCAAGGAGCAGCTTTTCATTGCCCAAAATCGCCTTTAACTCCTCGATTCTTGCCATTAATTCCTTATATTCATTTTCCAGCTTCTCTCTTTCCAGACCGGTCAGCGCACGCAGACGCATATCCACGATGGCCTGTGCCTGAACCTCGGTGAGTCCGAAGCTTTCGATCAAACGCTCCTTGGCTTCCGTTACATTCTTGGAAGAACGGATAATGCTGATAACCTCGTCAATATGGTCAAGAGCGATAAGCAGACCCTGTAATATATGGGCGCGCTCCTCCGCCTTATTCAGCTCATACCGGCAGCGTCTGGTAACTACATCCTCCTGATGCTTTAAGTAAAGCTCAAGCATCTGCTTTAAGTTTAGGATCATCGGCTCATTGTTCACCAGCGCCAGCATGATCACGCCGAAGGAATCCTGGAGCTGTGTATGTTTAAACAGATGATTCAGTATAACGTTAGGGTTGGCGTCCTTCTTTAACTCGATAACAACACGCATACCCTGGCGGTCGGACTCATCTCGCAGGTCGGAAATACCCTCGACGCGCTTATCACGCACAAGCTCTGCGATCTTCTCGATCAGTTTCGCCTTATTGACCATGTAAGGGAGCTCTGAGACAATGATGCGCTGACGGTTATTTCCCATAGGCTCGATATCCGTCACCGCACGCACCTTGATTTTTCCACGGCCGGTGCGGTAAGCCTCCTCGATCCCGCGGCGTCCGAGAATCATGGCGCCTGTGGGGAAATCGGGACCCTTGATCACATCCAGTATTTCCTCAATCGCTGTCTCACGGTCATTTTCAATTTTATTTTCAATAATTCTTAAAACGCCGTTAATGGTTTCGCGCAGGTTATGGGGCGGGATATTGGTCGCCATACCTACGGCAATACCTGTGGTTCCGTTGACTAAAAGGTTTGGAAAGCGGGCCGGCAGTACAACGGGCTCTTTTTCCGTCTCATCAAAGTTTGGCATGAAATCCACGGTATCCTTATTGATATCCGCGGTCATTTCCATGGAAATCTTACTTAAACGTGCCTCTGTATAACGCATAGCCGCAGCGCCGTCACCATCCACGGAACCGAAGTTGCCGTGGCCGTCCACCAGCGGGTAGCGGGTAGACCATTCCTGTGCCAGATTGACCAATGCGCCGTAAATGGAGCTGTCACCGTGGGGGTGATATTTACCCATCGTATCACCGACGATACGGGCGCATTTTCTGTGCGGCTTATCCGGACCGTTGTTCAGCTCGATCATCGCGTATAAAATTCTTCTCTGCACCGGCTTCATGCCGTCCCTTACGTCCGGCAGCGCTCTGGATGCGATAACACTCATGGCATAGTCGATATAGGAATCCTCCATGGTTTTCTGGAGATCGACCTCATGAACCTTATCGAAGATATTACTATTTTCGTCCATATTTAACATTTCCTCCAATTTAAAGCGTCCACTAAATGCTGATCAACTAACCTCATGCTGCGCCTTCGGCTTGCATTCGTTAAGTGGATCTGCATATGTTCTCACTAGGCTCGGAAGTACCTCGCCAAGTGTTCACTATAAGCTGATCGACTAACCTCATGCTGCGCCTTCGGCTTGCATTCGCTAAGTAGATCTGCATATGTTCTCACTAGGCTCGAAAATACCTCGCCAAGTGTTCACTATATGTCCAGGTTTCTCACGTACTTCGCGTGGGTTTCGATAAATTCCCGCCGCGGCTCGACCTTATCTCCCATCAGTGTGTTAAACGTCTGGTCAATGGTGGCGCGCTCGGCGTCATCGATGGTGACACGGAGCAATATACGCTTTTCAGGGTCCATGGTCGTTTCCCAGAGCTGTTCCGCATCCATCTCGCCAAGACCTTTGTAACGCTGGATTTTGTTATTCTGGTCACGGCCGATCTCCGACAGGATATTATTCAGTTCCGCATCGGAATAGGCATACCAGACCTTTTTATTTTTCTCCACTTTATATAATGGCGGCTGTGCCAGATAGACGTAGCCATCTTCAATAAGCGCCGGCATAAACCGGTATAAAAACGTGAGCAGCAACGTGGCAATATGCGCGCCGTCCACATCGGCATCGGTCATAATAATGATCTTATGATAGCGCAGCTTTGATATATCAAAATCATCATGGATACCCGTACCAAACGCTGTGATCATGGCTTTGATCTCCGCATTGGTCAAAATACGGTCCAGACGGGCCTTTTCCACATTCAAAATCTTACCGCGCAGAGGCAGGATCGCCTGGGTGGCGCGGGAACGGGCCGTTTTTGCGGAGCCGCCGGCGGAATCTCCCTCAACGATGTAGATTTCGCAGTTGGCCGGGTCCTTATCGGAGCAGTCGGCCAGCTTGCCGGGAAGGCTGGCAGTTTCTAACGCGGATTTACGCCGTGTCAGATCTCTTGCCTTTCTGGCCGCGTCACGGGCTCTCTGAGCCATCACAGCCTTCTCCACGATGGTTTTACCCACAGCCGGATTTTGTTCCAGGAAAATCATCAGGCGCTCGCTCACAAGGTTATCCACAGCGCCCCTGGCCTCACTGTTGCCCAGCTTCTGCTTGGTCTGGCCCTCAAACTGCGGATCAGATAGCTTAACACTGATGATCGCAGTGAGTCCCTCGCGGATATCATCGCCGGTAAGATTAAGTTCATTATCCTTTAACAGCTTGCTCTTTCTCGCATAATCATTAAAGGTCTTTGTCAATGCATTTTTAAAACCAGCCAGATGTGTACCGCCCTCCGGCGTTGTGATGTTATTCACGAAGCTGTAACAGTTCTCATTATAGGAACTGTTATGCTGCATGGCCACTTCCACATACACATCATCCTTCGTGCCTTCACAGTAAATAATACTCTCATAAAGAGGATCTTTATTTTTATTCAGATATTCAACATATTCCTTAATACCGCCTTCATAATGGAAAATGCGTTCCTTCTTAGGCTCCTCGCGCTCATCAGTGAGCACGATCTTGATCCCTTTGGTCAGGAAAGCCATTTCCCGAAGACGCTGCTTTAATACTTCAAAGTCAAATACAGTCTCCTCGAATATTTCCTTGTCCGGTAAAAACGTGACGGTCGTTCCCCGGCGGGTCGTATCGCCGTGCTCCTGGACCGGATGTAACACCTTACCTCTTTCATACCTCTGGAAATATTTCTTTCCCTGATGGTGGACCGTAACCTCCAGCCATTCGGACAATGCATTCACAACCGAGGCGCCCACGCCATGCAGGCCGCCGGATACCTTATATCCCCCGCCGCCAAACTTGCCGCCGGCATGAAGAATAGTAAATACGACCTCCAGTGCGGATTTCCCCGCTTTCTCCTGGATATCCACCGGAATACCGCGGCCGTTGTCAACCACGGTAATGGAATTGTCTTTGTTAATGGTCACGCCAATGGTATCACAGTAGCCGGCCAGAGCCTCGTCCACCGCGTTATCGACAATCTCATATACCAAATGGTGCAGGCCCTTTGCAGACGTACTTCCGATATACATACCGGGTCTTTTTCTGACCGCTTCGAGTCCCTCAAGGATTTGAATCTGACTCGCATTATATTCTTCACTCATATTGTTCCTCCATTCACAGCTTCTAAAGTTCCCTCAACAACTTTAAAGACTTTATTAATGCTAAAACGGTTATTCACAAACTCATCGAGTCCTGTACATGTGATGACCGTCTGAATATCTTTAATGCTTTCAAGAAGATAATTTTGCCGGAAGCTGTCCAGTTCCGATAATACATCGTCCAAAAGCAGGACCGGCGTATCATTGATTTTACGTTTAACAAGTTCTATCTCTGCAAGCTTTAACGACAGAGCGGCGGTGCGCTGCTGTCCCTGGGACCCGAATTTACGGATATCGATACCATTCACAATAAAATTAATATCGTCCCGATGGGGCCCTGTGCCCGACGTTTTTAACCGGATATCATTCTCCCTTTTGGACAATAATACCTTTTCAAAGGCTTCCGCCTCCACGCTTGGTTCATAGACCAGCCGAAGCTGCTCTTTTTGGCCGCTGAGCTTCTCGTGGATCGGGCCGATAAGATCGCCCAGCTCCCGTATAAACTCCCGCCGTGCGGCGATGACCTTAGATCCATAGCTCACCAACTGGTCATCCCAGACATCCAGCGTTTCCTTCAGCGCCGGATTGAACATGAGCTGGCGCAGCAGATTATTTCTCTGATTTACCACTTTATTATAATTGGCCAGGTTATGCATATAAATTTTATTGAGCTGGCAGAGCTCCAGATCAATAAAACGCCGCCGCTCCGAGGGACCGTTTTTGATGATCCCCAGATCCTCCGGAGAGAAAAAAACCACGTTGACAACTCCGAACAGCTCACTGGATTTGCGGACCACAAGGCCGTCAATGGCCGCGCCCTTGGTTTTTGACCGTTTTAAATGCATATCTATCTTATGTAGTACGTTCCTGCGCTCTACCTTCATGCATATGTGAGCGTCATCCATATTAAAATTGATAATCTCCCGGTCCTTGCTTCCCCGGTGGGACTTTGTCGTGGCGCAGACATAAATGGCCTCAAGAATATTGGTCTTTCCCTGGGCGTTATTGCCATATAATATATTTGTTCCTTCACTAAATTCAATGAGCAGGTCTTTATAGTTCCGATAGTTTTTTAATTCCAGCGACTTAATAATCACAATATAACACCTGTTTACTTTACTATTTTTGCGCGCATATGCTGCACTGGCAGTAAATTTGCGCGTGCCCTGACGGGCATTTATTTTACGATCTTAATGGAATTGCCGTCATACTCCACCACGTCGCCATCCACCAGCTTTTTCCCTCGCTGGATCTCCACCTGGCCATTGACCTTTACCTGGCCATCGGTAATGACGAACTTGGCGTCCACGCCGGAACCCACGAGCCCGGCCGCCTTCAACGCCTGGCCCAATTTTATAAAATCCTCACGCAGCTTGATTTCTTCCATAGCTTCTCCTTATCCGTAACCATTCAGAGGACTGAACGCTTCCCCTATGCTACATTAAAATTAACGGGCAAAATCAGATAAATATAGGTCTGATCCTCATTGCGGATAAAGCAGGGCGCCTTAGGATTGACGAGATAAATATCCACGTCCTCGTCATCGATAACACGCAGGGCATCCAGGATAAACTTGGGATTAAACCCGATCATAATATCCTTGCCTTCTTTGGAAATATCGATATCCTCGTTCATGGAGCCGATCACTGAATTGATCTTCAGCTCCAGGGAGCCGTCCGTAATATTAATAATAATGGGTTTCTTTTCGCCTTCGCGGATCAAAAGGGACGCACGTTCGATACAGCTTTGCAGTTCCTTCTTATTAATGGTGATTTTTGTCTCGTAATCGCTGGAGAGCATCTGGTTGATCCGGAAATACTCGCCCTCGATGAGACGGCTGACTACGACGGTCTTATCAAATTCAAATACAATGTGCCGGTCAGTAAAGAACAGATTTACGAAATCTTCTGTGCCGCCGGAAAGTATTTTACTTACTTCATTTAGAGTCTTGCCAGGAACCACGACTTTAATCGGCTGATACTCCTCTTTTAATTCAATTTTACGAATAGAAATGCGGTGTCCGTCAAGGGACACAACCTTTAATTCACTGCCATTGATTTCAAACAGCTCGCCGGTCATCAGCTTATTGCTCTCATTATCCGCAATAGAGAAAATCGTCTGCCGGATGATTTCTTTTAATGAAAACTGAGATAAGGAAACGAAATTGCTTTTCTCGATCTCCGGCAGATAAGCAAAATCCTCACCGGATTTGCCGGCAATATGAAACTTTGCTTTTTCACAGCGGATAAATGCTTTGTAATTATCATCCGTTTCCAATGTAACCTCGCTGTCCGGCAGCTTGCGTACGATTTCCGAAAACAGCTTTGCTTCAAGAGCGATCTTTCCTTTATCAAGGACATCACCGGCAATGACTGTCTCAATGCCCAGCTCCATATCATTAGCTGTCAGTTTGATCTCGCCGTCGGTTGTATCGATGAGGATACATTCGAGAATAGGCATCGTCGTCTTACCCGGAACGGCTTTTAATACAGTATTTACGCCCTGTAATAAATCGGCTTTGTTGCAAATGATCTTCATAATATTAACTCCTTTTTAATCCGGTAAGGTGTGAATACAAAATAATGTGTATAACTTCAGGGGGTGCGTGCATATAAATATATTATAGTTGATTTCAGCAGTTGTAGCAGTAGGGGGCGTGGATATGTGGATATGTGGTCCAAGCCCTTGATTTTGCTGAAAAAAGTCGGATTGAAATTCCTGTGTATAACCGGGATTTTTTATGTGGGTTTCCGGGGATTTATCCACAGTCACAAAATGTCAGATTTCCGGTTTTTGAGTTATCCAAATGTTATCCAGTCCCTTTGAACATAGTTTTCCACAATGCCAGGTCAGACCTGTCCCATTGTGCACAATTTGTGGATAACCTTGGTTTATAGTTTGTGAATAAAAAAATTAATCCACAAAAACCCAATAAAATCAAGGGTTTGCGGGCTTGCGCTCTGTGAAAAAGTATAAATAGGCGATTGTGGATAACTTTTATTATCGTTCATTTTGATCAAAAATTTATACCCTATCGTCCAGGGCTGATTTTCTTTTTAAGGACATCTATGGTATTTTTTAACGTCTCATCATTGGGAATGTCCTTTTCTATTTTATCAATTCCGTGAAGAATCGTCGTATGATCCTTCTTTCCAAGGGCGGCGCCGATGGCCTGAAGGGCATTATCGGTCATTTTACGGCACAGATACATACAGATCTGCCGCGGGTAGGCAATATCACGGCTGCGCTTCTGGCCGCGAATGTCCTGGGGCGTAATATTAAAGTGCTCCGCCACAACCTCCACGATGTAATCTGCCGTCACCGGACGGTTCATGTCCGGATTGATGACATTTTGCAGGGCCTCCTCCACAAGATCCAGGGTGATCGGCTTATTTTTCAGCCGGGAGAAGTTGTGGATCTGGTTCAATGCGCCTTCCAGCTCACGGATATTGGATTTTATATTTTCCGCCACGTAGTGCATACATTCCTGATCCACCGAAATGCCGTCCAGTTCCGCACGTTTATTCAGGATAGCCATTCGGGTTTCGTAGTTTGGCGGCTGTACGTCCACGGTCAATCCCACCTTGAACCGGGAGATCAGTCGGTCCTCAAGGCCCTCGATATCCTTTGGTGGTTTATCGGACGAAATAATGATCTGCTTTTTGGCTTCATACAGTGAATTGAAGGTGTGGAAAAATTCCTCCTGTGTACTTTCCTTACCTACGATAAACTGGATATCGTCGATCAGCAGCATATCGACATTGCGGTACTTTGTTTTAAATTCCTCGTTGCGCTGATTCTTAATAGAAGAAATCAGTTCATTGGTGAATACCTCGCTGGTCACATAAAGGATGTTTTTATTTGGTTTTTTGGCCAGCACATAGTGGGCGACCGAATGCATCAGATGGGTTTTACCTAGTCCAACACCACCATAAATAAACAGCGGGTTACCGTAACCGCCGGGGTCCTCGGCAACGGCTAACGCTGTGGCATGTGCAAGCTCATTATTTTTACCAACGACGAAGGTATCAAAGGTATATTTCGGATTCAGGTTTGCGTTCAGGGAGGATGAAAGCTCCGGTGCTGATGTGGCCGCCGGTTTTGCAGGTTCATGCTCGACCACTGAATCCGGTCCGACAATTTTTACATCCAACGGGCAATCCATAACCTCCGAGATAGCTACCTGGAAGAACATCTGGTAACGGCTGGCCGTGTACTGGATCAGATGGTCTACGGCGGATGGGTCCTCATCTCCATGAATTTTCTTCGTTATGTATACAACATTATCGACAACCGAATGCGGATAAAGAGGATTGATCCATGCATTGAAGGCTGCCGGGGAGATATCGTATTCTATTTTCATTTTGTTGAGGATTTCGTCCCATTTTTCACGAATTATGTTTATCATCACAATCCCCCTAATTATAATTTTACTCAACTATCATTTTATAACAAATGCGGCAACTAATCAATGGAATTATGTTGAAAATTTTTTTTGCGTACTATTTAGGTAAAGGTTCCAAGCGTTATGGCGCCTGAGTTTGGAAGCATCCATTCCCAAAATATCCCAGTATTCCTTGTGGATGCTGGAAATTTTTTGTCAATCTTTTGTATTTTATATATGGTGAATATTAATGAACTGTGG
>CABJAM010000016.1 GCA_902363555.1 Lachnospiraceae bacterium
AAGACCCCTTGAAGACGACAAGGTAGATAGGGCAGAGGTGGAAGTGTGGCAACACATGGAGCTGACTGTTACTAATCGGTCGAGGGCTTGACCTTAGCTGAGATCTTAGCGAATGACGAGCGGAGCGAGGAAACGAGCTTAGTTCGAAGCTAGTTCTGTGAGCAAAGCGAACAGAACTTCCATAAATTCCGCTAAGGTAGATTTCTATTATGGTTTGATTGAAAGTATTTGAATATGCAGTTTTGAAGGTATATATGTAAAGTTGCTGTTACACGAGTTGTGTAGCAGCTTTTTTTGTGTTTTACAGCAATTTACGTATCATTTTTTGAACGGTTAAGGTAAAGATAAGGTAGCCTGATTTTGCCATATAAATGTTATAATCGAAATTACCATAAGGGGCAAAAAGTGGATATAAAGTCACAGCCGTAAAACATAGGAGGAGAAAAATGGAAAATTTTTATTCGGCGATGGAAAATACGTTGGCACAAATGATATTTTGTCTCAACGAGAATCAGCTCATAACAGACAATGGGCTGATGCATCTCTTTGCCGAAACAGATGAAATTAAAGCATCTATTGACAATACATTAAAGGCTGATACAAGAGAAGGCCTTTTACACCAGCTCACTGTTATTCAGGAGAAACAGGCCAAACAGGGGCGGACAGCTTTTCTGTTTACAATGTCACCATCTTACCGTCTTTTTGACACCGTAGAGGCTTACGATGGCGGAATTAGCTGCGACGCATATATGTACGAAAACCATCGCAGTAACTGCAATGATAACGATACGTGCCAATTAAGGATCATGCGGCTGGATGTATCATTTACACAGCAAAAAGGCCTGGCAAAAATCTGTGAATTTCATTTATTTACGATTCAGACGATGAGAGCCTGGCCTTTTGATACAGCCAGAGACAGTGCGCCTATGACACCTTTTGTAAATACTGCTTTTTGTAAAAGTCCGGAATTGACTGCCGGTGTTGTTTCGGCATATGCAGAGGTGAAAAAAACGGTCAATATGCTTTGGGATCGGTTATTGTTTCAAATTGACCATCTGTTTTCGGATAAAGCGGTTTATGAAAAATTAAAGCAATACTTTTGTTCTGAAAGTACGGCACAGCCTGCCATCGGCCTGACAGCTTCGCCTCAGATATTCAGAGCGGAAAACGGCGTCATAAACGTATTGTCTCCCGTAGAAGTTTTTAAGCTAAAATCAAAAACTTCACCGGCAGTCCAACGGACATTTCACTATGTTTGGCTTTGTATTTTCTGTGAAAATGGCTTATGGAAAGTTCAGGATGTGCAGATGATGCCGGTGTTTACGTTGCCTTTACTGCCCTATATATCCGGTAAACGTTATGATAAAATCAGTTACGATATATTACCCTGGAAATTATATAACACAGCAACGCCATATATGTATCCGGAGGATGCCTATGAAATTGAAAACATCCTCAGCCAATGGATTTATTCTGCCCGCCGCGGAAAGCTTTGGCCATTTTATAGAAAGTACATGAAAAATGACAGCTTTGTTCCTAAAATGATGATGAAAAGCTATGGTAACCAGTCTCCGGTGCATGTTGGAAAAGCCGGCATCCAAAAAAAGCTTGAGGATCTGGAAAGCCATTATATTCCCGGAATGTACAGCTATCATATGGCCACAACACCGGTGATTCAATTCAGTGAGGATGGAAAAACTGCCTGGGGCGCCTGGTTTGACCATAGCGCCACAAGTCTATATGATGATGCAGTGTGTAAGGATGAAATCCCCCATATGGTATTCGTCGGAAGATATATGCATGAATTTAAGAAAATTCAAAATCAGTGGTATATGACAAGCTTTTTTAGCGAACCGCTCCTTAGTATGGCCGATTGGATGTTTGATGTGCCCGCCTCGGAAGGCTGGGTAAAAAACAGGAAGGGGGAACATTACCCGAAGCTGTTTTCTTCCTTAAGCTTATACAGCAATACCTGACGTTTATACGAGTTTTTTCCCTATAATATACATACTCTTATAGAGCTCCCCGATATAAGAATATGTTAAATCCAAAAGAAGCATGGAAGCCTGCGGCGTCGACCCCTCTCCCGTGCAAAGTATGTTATGACATAATTCAGAGTAAGGAAATGACGGCACGCTGGAAATTAAAATAATATGAGCTCCGGATTTATGTATTTCAGGCAGGGTATTTAATGTCTTTTTGGCATGCTGGTGCCTGTCGTATACAAGAAGAAAAAGCTGATCCGGGGCTGCGTTTCGGGCGTTATACTGCTGGCTTGCGGTATCCGCTGATACAGTGACCATTTTACCGGTCAATGACAATTGTGACAAAAATGCTAAATGCATTGTTGATTTAAAAAGATCGTGAATAAAAATCTGCTGGTATTCATTAATGGCGGCCACAGCATTCATAATGGCCTCAGGAACAAGATTGTTCTGAAGCATTTTAACATCATTTATCAAATTTACTGTTGTCTGACCGATATAATCTGCAATGCCGGCTGCCGATGGACTTAAGAAACTGGGATTATTAAAGTCGTAATTTTGAATAAGATCTGCGATTTTCAGTTTGAATTCCACATAGGAATCGTAGCCGATCTCTTTAATAAATCGACGGCATGTGGAGATGGATATATTACATCTCAAAGCCAATTGTTCGATGGTCCATGACGGGATCTCACATATATTTTTTAATATAATCTGTGCAATCCTTTTTTCCGTAGAGCCCTCTTTAAAGTAATTATAATCTGCGGCAAGTGACAGCAGAGGATCGGTATTATTAATATTCTTCATAAGGAAAAGTCCTCCGTTACTTAAGTAACCGTTACCATTATGGCCATGGGGCCTACAACAGTAACAAATAACATCATAATTATAAAGTATTCATATACTTTTGACAAGAAAATTATCCTAAACATCATTTGAATCATATTACAAGGAGGAAGGACCATGAAAAAATTTGCAATGGCAGCAATCATGCTGGCGATGATACTCTCGGCGTGTGGAAACACAGAAAACTCAGGAAGTCCGGTACAAACCACACAGGCATTACAAGAACAATCAAAAGCACAAGCGACCGATGAAAGTTTGGGGGAAACGACTCCGGAAGCGACCGATGGATATAATATCACCTGGGAGGACATGGAGGACATCCATATGCTTTATCCTTCTATGGGGCCGGTTCCATCAGGCCTCCAGGCGGTGGAAGACGCAATCAATGAAATTACAGAAGCCCAGATCAATACCCACGTCAATATTGATATTTATGAGATCGGCAGCTACGATCAACAAGTGGGTCTTATGATGTCTTCCGGCGAAAATGTAGACCTGATGCTGACGCTGCCGTCAGGTTCAGCGGGCTTCTCGTCCATGCAGGCGCAGGGGCAGCTTATGGATATGACACAACTGCTGGAGGAATATGGACAGCCAATCATGGGTACTATGGGTGAGCTGATTAAAGGAACCATGATTAACGGACGCTCTTATGGCTTATGCGGTTATCGAAATGTCGTCAGCGGCGAATATATCATTATGCGCACGGATGTACTGGAAGATCTGGGCTTACTTGACAAAGCTCGAAATATGACTTCTTTTACCGAATATGAGGAAATTTTAGCCCAGGTGAAAGCCAGCGAAAAATGGTCCTATTTAGCTGGGATTGTAGGATCGGGCCATGGTAATATAATGTTACAGCAGGCGGCATTTTGCTCGGAAGATCAGTTTAAGGGTATCTCATTGTTTGACAATCTGGGAGATACGTATAAAGTGATTTGCATCGATCCTCAAAAGAGTGATGATGCTGTGCGTATGACATATTCCACGGATGAATACAAAAAAATATACGAGCGGGTAAAAAAGTGGTACGATCAAGGATATATTTACAAAGATTCAGCTACAACACTGGAATCCGGTACAGATTTGATCAAATCCAATGTGGGCTTTTCTATGTTTTGTGATGGTGAATACGGTATTGAGGCAATAAAATCTGCGGATTGCGATATGCCAATGACTTGTGTAAAGCTTAAAGACTACCCTATAACAACAGGAAGCTGTACAAAATTCACATGGGTTATACCTGCCACCAGCAAAGCGCCGGAAGCAACAATGGCATTTTTAAATATGATGTATACAGATAACAGAATCGCTAATCTGCTTGCATGGGGCATTGAAGGCGTTGACTATAAGGTTGTTAATGGTGAAGCATGTTTTATAGATGGAAATACGGCACCCGCCTACCATACCAATGATTTTATGTACGGTAACCAGTTTATCACATTGCCCTGGGAAGGTTCCGGGGAGAATATGCGCCAGGAATCTTATGAAATCATGCAGAATGCTACATATTCCAAATATATGGGATTTTCATGTGATACATCCGCTGTAACAGGTGAAATAGCCGCGGTGAGCAACTGTCTCAATGAGTATCGCCCCCAAATCGAAACCGGTATGGCTTCCGAAACGGTCTATGACGATTTCCTTAGTAAATTACAGGCTTCCGGCGTTGATAAAATTGTGGACTGCTACCAGCAGCAACTGAATACATGGATAGAAGGTTATACTAACTAAAAATCTGTGGCCAGACCCGTGATGTATGTCGTGAGTCTGGCCGCGGTGCTTTTATCGATGGTATATATTCCTGGGGCGACGGTCCTGGGTGCCTTGACAGTAAGGGTCATTTACTGTAAGATGAATTTATAATGAAGGTTTTTGGAACGATAGCTGGGTATTATTAACCTTAAAAGGGGTGTGTGTCATGGGACTGTTTTTGAATTGTATTGCTCCATATGAGAAATATAAGTCATTATCTTTATCACAATATTTTATAGATAAAACAGAGTTACTTGAAGAATTTATATATGGTTTGGGCGGTGAAGCTCAGTATATTTGCATCACAAGACCCCGCAGATTTGGTAAGACAGTAATGGCTAATATGATTGCGGCTTTTTTAGGAAAAGCGGAGGACAGCAGCCCTATATTTGACATGCTGAAAATTGCAAAGTCAAAACAATATTATGATCATCTGAATAAATACGATGTCATATATATTGACTTTAGCGAAGTACCGGAAAACTGTGTGTCTTATGAGCAGTACATTACACGTATTTCCGAAGGCTTAAAATCGGATCTGGCGGCAGCTTATCCGGAATTGCAGTTGGATATAAATAAACCGGTGTGGGATATTTTATCAATCCTATTTGAAATTAAGGATAAGCAGAAGTTTGTCTTTGTAATGGATGAGTGGGATGCGCTCTTTCATATGCCATTTTCTACGGATAGAGACAAACAGGACTTTTTACTTTTTTTAAAATCACTTTTAAAAAGCAAGGCTTATGTGCAATTGGCGTATATGACAGGTATTCTCCCAATTGCAAAATATTCCGATGGCTCTGAACTTAATATGTTTATCGAGTACAATATGGCGACAAAAATAAGGTTTAGCGAATATTTCGGCTTCCTGGATGACGAGGTGGACACGCTTTATGCCCGTTATATTGAAAATACGAGAAAACCGCGGATTACCCGAGAAAATTTAAGAGTGTGGTATGATGGTTATAATACAGCGGCCGGGGAGCGGCTGTATAATCCGCGTTCGATTGTGTGTGCCCTAAAGGATAACCAATTGGCTAATTATTGGACGAGCTCTGGCACGTATGATTCTATTTTCGGGTATATCAAAGATAATATTGCCGATGTACGTGATGATCTGGCCTTGATGCTATCCGGCGAATCAGTTCCAGCCGATATTCAGGAATATGCCGCTACGTCCATGGAACTAAAGACCAGGGATGAAATTTATTCTGCTATGGTTGTTTACGGATTGCTGACGTATGAGGATGGATGTGTATCCATACCAAATAAGGAGCTGATGGACAGTTTTGCTTCAATGATGAAGAAGGAAGCATCTCTCGGATATGTTTATCGTCTTGCAAACGCATCTATGAAAATGCTAAGGGCGACACTGGATGGCGATACGGACACAATGGCCGAGATACTTCAGTATGCCCACAATACTGAAACACCTATATTATCTTACAACAATGAGACCGAGCTATCAGCAGTGGTAAATCTGGTTTATTTATCAGCCAGGGATAAATATCGTATTGAGCGGGAGGATAAAGCGGGAAAAGGGTATGTTGATTTCATTTTTTATCCCGTAAAAATGCGGGATGATTGTATTATTTTGGAGTTGAAAGTCGATCATACACCAGATGAGGCAATTGCTCAGATAAAGGAAAAAGAATACGCTTTGAAGTTTAAGGGGAAGCTTGAGGAAATATCAAAATATAAAGGGCGTATTCTTGCTGTTGGAATTTGTTACAGTAAGGAGACAAAGGAGCATTCGTGCAAGGTTGAAATTTTGTAATGAAATTGAGGTGGAAGTCATGGGAATTTATTTGAATCCAAATAATGAAAATTGTAGAATGGCTCTTAATTCTCAGATATATGTGGATAAGACGGAGTTGATCGCATATACAAATTTGGTTTTAAAGACAGAACAGCGTTTCCTTTGTGTCAGCCGGCCCAGACGTTTTGGTAAATCCATGGCGGCGCATATGCTTGCAGCCTATTATAATTTGTCACCAATTTCCGCAGGAAATTGATGACCTGCTTGCGCATCAGCGCAATTCCTTTTATAGTAGAGAGAATGACTCCGCCAAACTTTTTGAAGAGTTATCGATATCAAAAGAATTATCCTATAAAGCTCATTTGAACCAATATAACGTGATTTTTTTGAATATGCAGAGTTTCTTAAGCCGTACGCATGATATTTTAAAAATGATTGAAAAGAGATACAGATGCTCACAAAATATATCTGGATTTTATCAGAAATCTGCTGAAGGATCAAAGTTATGTGGCATTGGCCTATATGACAGGAATATTGCCGATTAAGAAATATGGTTCACATTCAGCCCTGAATATGTTTGATGAATTTTCAATGACTAATCCGGGTCCTTTGGCGTCATGCGCGGGTTTTACGGACGCTGAAGTATTGAAACTGTGTGAAATATACTCGATGGATTATGATAAAAACGTCATTGGTATGATGGTTATTGCTTTGAAGCTTCAATGCATATTTATAGTCCGCGTTCTGTTGTAAGTGCCATGTTGACACAAAATTATGATAACTTTTGGAATAAAACAGAAACCTTTGAGGCATTGCGGGATTATATCATATTGAACTATAAGGGTTTGAAGGATTCCATTGTAGAGCTTATGGCAGGCAGTCGAATTAAAATAAATACAAATACTTTTACCAATGATATGGCGACCTTTAGTTCGGCAGATGATGTATTAACATTGATGATTCATCTTGGCTATCTGGGTTACCAAATGGATACGAAGGAAGTTTTTATACCAAACTATGAAATCACATCTGAATTTTGTAATGCGTTAGAATCTGCCGGGTGGGATAATATAGTTAATTTTAGATAAATGCTTCTCTTACAACAATATCTTGGTTATGTCTGCCATTTGTATTGTTAATAATAATCACATCGCCCATTTAGGAGGACGGATGTCCAGGGGAAGATTATATGGTTAGTAGTCATAAAATATATAGCCACGATTACTTTAGCATTTTGTACTCTGTGTACAGAAATGGAGGCGCCTATGACTAACATCACTGCATCAACATCCAATGTTGCTACCGAGGTCGACACGACTGCTGGCCGTCCTTCTTCCAAAATGGGCGATTTTTTTATTAAAGTCTAATTATTTTCATATTTCAAATATTTTTATCTTCATATTAATATTCTGCATCTCGTGTCGGTTCGTCCTCTTAGATTAAATACGCTATCCCCCAAATTTCAAAAAAAACACCAACTAGATTTTGATGGCTGGTAAGGGTTGATCACCAACTAAATTTTTCAACTCATCTATACTTATAATCCTATCACGTCGCCTATGTAGCATGCGATGGCAATTAGAGCATACAGGTGCTAAATCTGTTTTGGGATTTACCTCAACTTCATCATCTAAACTATATAATGGTTTTTTGTGATGTATTTCAATATATCCCTCTCCTAAACTGCCATATACTTTCTTAAAATCAAATCCGCATATAGAACATTTACATCCATGGATCTGTATTGCCTGCTGCCTACACTTCGCCTTTCGTTCGTATTTGGAAGTGTAATAAACTTTTCTTCCACCTTCTGTATAACATGATGAATTTGGTGGAATAGTATTGGATTTCTCAAACTCCAATCCATTAGATACGATTTCCACACTATACAAATCATTGCCCATTTGTTTGAATACTATATATGGCTTTAAAACTGCTCTGCTTTGCTCATCTGCATAAAGTTTAAAACCAGCTGCATCTCTAAAATCTGAATGCCAAAATAATCTTGTTCGATTTTTCTGTATTTCAACATCCGCAAAATATGTTTTGTCTTCCAATAAGAAGGTTACCTTTTTTTGCTTTTCACTTTCTATATTAACTGCATTCCAGTATTCTCTGATTTTATGCGGGATTCCAGTACCATAATGGTTTACTACGGATTTATCAATTTTCTTCACCGCTATTTCTCCATCAATAATCCAAGAATAACATCTTTCTTCCATATTTTTCACTCCCCATAAGTATTAATCATATCATAATACTTACAGCTTCAACTTTCAATATTTTATTTTCAATGTGCAAAATATCTTAATTATTTATTCGGTCTACTTGTTTACCAAGTATTTACCAGGAAATAGTATAATCTTTGATGATTTTTATCTCTAATCGTCCACAATCAGGGGAATACACTAGAAAAGATGACACACCGGTATTAAAGTTCAGTTTACTATTTCAACCGTTGTTCAAATATATTTGAATCGTTATACGTATCTACATCTGATTTAATTCAAGCATATTCTCCGTTTGCATAATTTGTGTTACTAATTGCACTGATTCCGGGCATTATCCTTCTAGCGGGAATGAAAATTCCTCGTTTCTTACAAAAACGTAAGAAAACTCCGCCCTCTGTGTTAGATAAAAATCATTCCGTTCATGTTATAATTGGATCAAACCTGATGGTCAGGCAGGTCGACGATTTCCTTCGGAAATCCCCGACAAATTATAAAGCCAGAAAAACGGAAATGATTTTATGGAAACGGAGGGCGTTTTGTATGAAAGAGATTTTAAAAGTAGAAAACGTAGTAAAATATTATGGCGGCGGCAGCGTAGTAACAAAGGCGCTGGACGGCATCAGCTTTGATGTGGAGAAGAGCGAGTTTGTGGCGATCATGGGCGCGTCCGGCTCCGGAAAGAGTACCCTGCTCAATGTCATATCCACCATTGACCAGGTAAGCTCCGGGAATATATGGGTGGATGGAAAAAATGTGGCAGAGATGAAGGAAAATGAATTGTCCGCATTTCGCAGGGATAAGCTGGGATTTATCTTTCAGGAATATAATCTGCTGGATACGATGACCATCGGTGAAAATATCGTGCTCCCGCTGAATCTGAAAAAGCTGGATGCGGCAACGACCCAGGCGGAACTGATGCGGGTGGCCGGGGCACTGGGGGTGGAGGAGCAGCTTAAGAAGTTCCCCTATGAGCTGTCCGGCGGCCAGCGGCAGAGAGCAGCGTGCGCCCGGGCGATTATCACCTCGCCGGCCATTGTCCTGGCCGATGAACCTACCGGTGCTCTGGATTCCCAAAATTCGGCCAATCTTATGCGGACCTTTCAGATGATGAACCGAACACTCAATTCCACCATACTGATGGTGACCCATGATGCGGTTGTGGGCTCCTATGCGGACCGGATCTTATTTTTAAAGGACGGCAACATATGGAGTGAGGTGCACCGGGGTAGCAGGAGCCGCAGGGAGATGTATAAGGAGATCCTTTCTGTGATGGCTGCGCTGGGAGGTGACACCGATGTATATTAAGCTGGCAAAACGCAATGTCCGCCGTCAGATTGGCAATTATCTGATTTATTTTATTACGGTGGCCATGACCGTGGCTTTAATGTTTGCTGTGAATAACATTATTTATTGTGAACAGTTTGAGGCGCTGCTCATCGCTTTAAAGGATTTGAGCACCTTTATGGGGATGCTCACCGTTCTTGTAACACTCATCATCGTATTTGTCATGGGCTATGCCACCTCGTTTATGCTCCGGTTAAGAAAGCGGGAGTTTGGTATGTACCTTACCCTGGGTATGACCCGGAGGGATATCCTTGGTATTTTTATAACAGAAACGATGATCATGTGCGGTGTGGCACTGGTTGTGGGAATTTTTCTCGGGCTTTTTATTTATCAGGGGCTGATGCAACTGGTGATCCGTATCCTTGGCGTGCATATGGTGCTGGCCGCATATTCTGTCAAGGGGCTGATTTTGACCGTTATCCTTGTGGCCGTCATATTTATCCTGGCATCGGTGACATCGGCTGTTTATCTGAAAAAGGTGAGTGTGCATCAGCTTCTTAACGGAGATCGTGTCGTTGAGAAAACTGTGCGCCATCCAATGCTGTGGTTGATCGTGTCAGTGCTTTCTCTCATAACGCTGGCTGCCAGTGTGGCCATTTTTGCAGGAGAAATCCACAGAATCCTCACTCAGATGGAGGAGACTCAGACCAGTAATCTGTTGATCAGCTTTATGGCGGCGGTCATTGCTCTGATCATTTTCCATATCGCACTATCGCGGAGCGCCATGTATATGTTTTTAAAAAGCCGGAAATTTTGCAGCCGGGGAACAAATACGTTTTGTTTAAGGCAGCTTTCTGGAAAGCTGGGTGCAAATTCCGCCATGGCGGGAATCCTGGCCTTTTTGCTGGCCATGGCCATTATCGGCGCGGACTTTGCCTTTGTACAGCATGTGGCGAATCAGGGGGATCTGGAAAAAAGATATCCCTTTGACGCCATAGGATGGTTAGATATGATAGATACAGAACGTTCTCATCGGCTGACGATCCCGGAGGCGGAGAATGTGATCGGGAAGTACGTGGATATTGAAAATAAAATTGAGTATTCGATTTACGATGGTCCGGACAATGCCTTATATGAACAGACGATCTGGAGCGGTGATTATTATACGGGCCTGAAAGATACCTTTATGAAGGAAAGTGATATGAACCGTTTGCTGACAGCCATGGGGGAGGAGCCGATCCAATTGGATGGCGGATATATGCTGGTGGCCAATGTCTCACAGCTTTCAGAAATAGATTTTTCCGGTGTGGATCTGGATGTCCATGGAAAAACCTATACGTATAAAGGAAGTATGACGGTTCCATATTTTATCGAGTATTATTTATATGCCGTTGTACCGGATGCGGCGGTGGAAGGACTGGTGTTGAATGCGGAATGTGTCGCTTACGATTTTGCTCAGGACGATTATGATTTTCAGGGGCTGCTTAAGGAACTGAGTTATAATGAAGATGACTCCTCTTATATGCGCAGTGATTATCGGCTTCGCGCCTACGGCGTGGCGGAGATGGACGGCAGTAGTGCCATAATGATCATCGGATCACTTTATCTGGCGATTGTGTTTGTATTTATGAGTATGGCGATCCTGGCTCTGAAAATACTGTCCGGTTTTGCAGAGGACCGGCAGAAGTATGCCATACTGAACCGCCTTGGCGCCGGGAAAAATACGCTGAACCGCACACTGTTTTTGCAGATATTTGTATTTTTTATGATGCCGTTTGTCATTCCCTTACTGCTAAGTATTCCTGCGGGTATGGTTTGCTCGGATATTATCCGTCAGAACGGGTTAGCAGATTTTACCGGGGAGATGATTTTTGATTCAGTGCTTGTGGTGGGAATTATTGTTGGGATTTATCTGATTTATTTTACGGCCACATATTTGATCGCGAAGCGCAGTGTATTGAGAAAATAAAAAAAGGGCCGTCCAGTGGCCGCAGTGTTATACGAAAAACAGAAAATCCGCCGTGTGGACTGGTGATTTTTACCAGATACGGCGGATTTTCTGTATGTTTAGAATGGCCAGATAACGGTCTGGTGTTCTTTAATTAGACGATGATCAGGCGGCGGTGATTCACATGGTGCCCGAACTCCGGCATAAAGACGGCGCATTCCTCATCCGGGTTTAAAGTCGCCTGCATAACGGGCGGCATATAGGATGAGGTGAAGCAGAAGCCGTAGGTCAGATCATGGTAGCCCTGAGCCAGGCCGCCTTCCTTGCACACCTTGAGGGTGGCAGTTTTTGTGGTAGGCCAATGGGTTTCCATATTGGTGTACATTTCTTCACATGTATAATCCTGACCATTGATGTTCCAGATAATGTTGTCCTTGTCAAACTTTTCTCCGTCAACATAGAGGGTTCCCGGCCGTAATTGGCAGAGAAAGACGCCTCTGTAATAGGGCAGGCGGATTTTAAACTGGAAACCGGTGACACGGTCTCCTTCTTTAATATTTCTAAAGCCTACGGATTGTATGACTTCTCTTTCCAGCATGGCGGCACCTCCTAATCTCCGATGTAACGTTTCATCATAATGTGCTGTTTTCTCAGTGTCTGGCCGACCTCATAGCCCGGCTCATATTTGTCAGCGCCCTCGTATTCGCTTAACAGATAGCCATCCCAGTTATGATCCTTCATAATCTGGATGATTTCCTTATAGGGGATGGTCGTTTCTTCAAAATCGTCACTCATATGATTGAATTTGGCGTGGCAGCAGTAGATGTAGGGGAGCAGCGGGATTAGCTCCTTCGGTTCGCTTGGAACAAAACCTTCCGGATGATAATCATGCTCGCCGAAGCGGTTGCGGAAAACGCTGAAATCGATGTTAAGGCCAAAGTGCTTTGTGCCTGTTTTTTCGATGAAATCTACGTAGTCGCTGACCAGTTTGGATTTTAATGTGCTGGGGGTGTGGATTTCCGGGCACATGCGGATATTGTATTTTTCAGCCAACGGCAAAGCCATCTCGATGATCTCCCGCCAGTTTTCCACCGGTGCCAGGTCGTTAGAGATGACCGGCATTTTCGTCCGCATTACGGAAAAGCCAAGCTTTGCGGCTAAATGGATGTCGCGGGCAAGCATTTCATAGGATTCCTTTGTGGTCAATTCACGGGTGCCTAAAATGTGGGAGTCAATCCAGTTGCCATATTCCACAGGTACGATGTCATACTTGTCCAGAAGCTGGAACCATTGTTCGATCCATTGCTCCGAAGGATTGGGGTAGTTTTCAATATGTGTGTTGGCCAGGATTTCCAGGCCGTGAGCGCCCATATCATACATGTCTTCAAAGCAGTCTTCAAGATCTTTCGTCATGCCAAATTCTGCCGAATAGCTGTATAAGGCGACCCCGCGTTTGGGGCCTTTGCGATGATAGGTGTACATAGCAGTTTTCCTCCTTACGTTTTCCGGTTGCTATGGGGAAGCCGGGGAACGGCCCCATGTGTCATGGTGCATGTTGCCTGAACCATTCCTTCATAGCAAGCTTTTTATTTATCTTAGCGCAATAATGCTGGATTTTCCATACATTAAATGCTAGAATAATATGGATGATACGCATCTTGCTTTATAGATTTTCAGGAGGTAGTATTTATGGATGTGGTTTATGTGGGCCGGTCTGGAAATGTTTTTAAGACATTTCCTGCCCACCGGCATGGTTATTGGGAGATCATATTGAATATACAGGGGAAAGGTACGATGACTGTGGAAGGGCAGCGCTGCGGCTTTGAACCCGGAGACATTGCCGTGATCCCGCCGGGGATTGGCCATCAAAAGGATTCCGGGGATGGATTTTCGGATATGTGCATGTTTATAAGGGATTTCCGGCCAGTGGGCAAGGAAGGGTTCCGCATATTGCAGGATGATTCGGACGGTACGGTGCGCCATCTTATGGAGATGGCCGGCAAATTTTCCGGCGGCGACAGTATTTATGAGCATGCGATTTTAAATGTGATCGGCGACCTGCTTTATCAGGTGCTGGTCCTGTTTTATATTAATAATCAGCAGAAGGACCTGCGCCTGGAAGGACTTATGGAGCTGATGCAGAATAACCTGGACAATGCGCAGTTCGATTTATCGGCGGCCATTGAGGCCAGCGGTTATTGTAAGGGATATTTCCGAAAAATTTTTAAGGATTTCTACGGGGAACCGCCGGTAGAATATTTTCAGAAAATGCGTATTAATTATGCGAAATCGCTGCTGAGCCAGTATGGCCACAGCCGGAGTGTGAAGGATGTGGCCAATTCTTCCGGGTTTAAGGACCCGCTGTATTTTTCCCGGGTGTTTAAAAAGCTGGAGGGGATCAGCCCAAGGGAATATGTGGCGCAGCAGCGGCTGCATGATAGCGGATTGATCGTTATGGATACGCCGGAGGAATTTCGTAAAACTTTTGAATAGCGGGAGGCGGCGTGGCCCTGGAAGTCTCTGCGGTAAGCGACTGCCTGCAGCCTCCGGAACCTTACCCGGGTGTGGCAGGTGCGCCGCTGTCCGGGAAGGAACGTCACAGCGCAAAGTGGTGTCGGCACTGCGGTTTCGCCGCTTAAGCAGGTCTAAGGGTTTCGGGGATTTGTTAAGGGCAATCCGGAGGAAAAGAGGGGAGTATTCTTATATTATGTTTCGTTCTACGTCTTTTCCTCCGGATTAACACAAATTCCCCGGAACCCAAGTCCTGCTAAAGCGGCTGCAATGCAGTGCCGACACCGCTTTGCGCTGTGGCTTCCCTTCCCGGACGGCGGCGCTCCTGCCACACCCGGGTAAGGTTCCGGAGGCTGTAGGCAATCGCTTAATGGGTGTGTTTCAGCTTCCTACGGATTTATAGTGGCGGACGCCGAATTTCCAGAGGCATATGCAGGGGATGATGAAGATGCAGGCCAGTAAGGGGAGCAGCATGTACCAGTTTTTGCTGCTCTTTTCCAGGAGGTAGCACAGGGGATAATACTGGATCAGGGCGTAGGGGATGACGAAAGTGCATAGCTGCAGGACGCGTTTTCCGTAGATACTGACCGGGTATTTTCCGTATTCGCGGGCGCCGTCTGTGAGAACGTTCATAAATTCCAGCCCTTCGATAGTGAAAAAGCAGATGGAGGCGTAAATTATGAAAACGCCGGTAAAGACGACGGTACCGCCTATAAGCATGAAAAACACGGTCAGTACTTTATCCCAGCTCCAGGAAATGTCGCTGACGCTGATGCCATAGATGAACATGATCACTGCCTGCACCAGGCGGCCGATGCGGGTCAGTTCGATGCGGCTGGCCAGGACCTGGAAAATCTCATTTCTCGGGCGGACCATCATCCGGTCAAATTCACCGTTGCTGATAATGGTGGAGAAGGAATCAAAACCTCTGGCCACTGCCTCGGCCAGGGAAAATTCCATCAAGGTAATACTGAAGCACAGCAGCACCTCGCCATAAGTAAAGCCGTCCACCTGGTGGAAACGGCGGAACATAAAGTAGACGCCTAAAAACACGTTAAAGGACACGAGAAATTGGCCAATAACTGTAAATAGGAAGGAAAGCTTATACTGCATCAGGCTTTGAACATGGATCTGAAAATATTTTTTATAAAGTTTAAAATAACCGACTTTTCTTTTCATTTTATCACCCTCCCTGGACAACCACATGACGGCAGGCGGTGCGCATGAGCAGCCGGCCCAGAATTACCAGTGCAATGGCCCAGAAGCACTGTAACCCCAGTGCGCGCAGCGCCAAGGTTCCGGTAAGATCGAGGCTGTAAATACGATACGGAACATTTTGCATGGACGCAAAGGGCAGCAGCTCCATAATTTTCCTGAGTGTATCTGGGAAAAAAGGCAGCGGCAGGACGGCCCCTGACAAAAATTCAATCGCGGATACGGCTACAATCCGGATACCCGCAGGAGACAGAGTGAAAAATGTGAGAATATACACAAGCATACAAATAGCCACCGTGATCCAAAGCCCCAGTGCGATGCCGACAATAAAGCCCAGCGCGGCCATCGGGGATGTGGGAAGGGTCATGCCATAGGGAGCAGGTATCAGTGCGGTCACAAGCAGGATTGGCATGCAGCGCAGCACCGCTCTGGCCAAACGGTGGGCCAGGCTCCGGGAAAACCACATATTGTAAAGATCTACCGGGCGGCAAAGCTCATAGGCGATGCTGCCATTTTGTATGGACTCGAATATCTCACTTTCCATCATCCATCCCATGAAAAGAGCCAGAAAGGCCTGCTGGAGCCATATGTAGCAGCAGGTAGCCTGCAGGGTCATGGGAAAAGCCGAAGGGTCCGCCTGATAAAACGCGCGGTAGATGAGGATTTCCATGGCGCCCCATAAAAACTGTGTGACAATACCGGCTGCGGCCGCCGCACGGTATTGAAGCCCCATGGTAAAGCGTAGTCTGAAAAAGGAAAAATATTTCTTCATGGCGCACCCCCTATATCTGAAAGCTGTGGTATAAATTGGCGATGGCCTGGTCCAGATTTTCATCTGCGCCGGGGATGTCGCCCAGACTTCCGTCCAGCAGCACCTTCCCCTTGCCAATCATAATGATCCGCTGGGTCAATGCCTCGATATCCTGCATATCATGGGTCGTCAAAATCACCGTCGTATTATGGCGGCGGTTGAGCTGCAAAATAAAATCCCGCACAGCCAGCTTGGATACGGCGTCCAGCCCGATGGTCGGTTCGTCTAAAAAAAGAATTTTGGGGCTGTGGAGAAGAGAGGCGGCAATCTCGCACCGCATCCTCTGTCCGAGAGAAAGTTGACGGGTAGGTGTTTTGAGCAGTTCGGAGAGGTTTAATAGTTGGGTGAGTTCGTCCAGATTTTCACAGTATACGGTTTCGGGAATACTGTAAATATCTTTAAGAAGTTCATAGGAATCGATGACAGGCACATCCCACCAGAGCTGTGAGCGCTGTCCGAAAACGACGCCGATGCTTTTGACATGGGCGGTCCGCTCCTTCCACGGCACCCGGCCGTCAATCGTGCATGTGCCGCTGTCCGGCGTCAGTATACCGCTTAAAATTTTTATCGTGGATGACTTGCCGGCACCGTTGGGGCCGATATACCCAACCATTTCCCCTTCCTTAATGGTAAAGGAGATGTCATCCAGTGCCCGGATGTGCTCGTATTCCTTGTGGAACAGAGCCCTGCACGCCTGCCCAAAGCCGGCAGAGCGCTTTGCAACCCGAAAGGTCTTGCTCAGATGTTTGACTTCGATCATTATTTAATTCCTCCTTTGAAAACGGAAAGAACTGTCAGTATAGCACTTCGGAAAAAGATTGTCCAGATAAGTTATTAATAAAATTTCATTTCGGAATTTGTCTATTATTTACAAAACGTAATTAATTTAAATCTGTATATTGACATTTTCATGCGGTAGGAATATACTCAAAACATCTAAGGTACAAAAAAGTGTACATTTAAAATGAAGATCAGGTGCATGAAGCACTTTATTATTTGATTCAAATGTACAAAAAACTGTACTAAAGGAAAATGCAATTGCATTATGGGATTTACTCCGGCCGGTAAAGCGCTACGTGCAAATCATTCAACTGTTTTGAGGAGAATTAGTCTATGAAAAACTATATTTTGGTTATTGATGAAGGTACAACAGGGGTGCGGGCATTACTATTTGACAAAAGCATGAAGATTGTGGATCAGGCGTATAAAAATCTGGAGGTCTTTTATCCGGGGCCTGAGGCTGTGGAGTTGAATGCCGAGCTGGTTTATGACAAGACGGTGAAAGTATGCCGTGAGGTTGTGAAAAAGCAGGGGATCGCTCCGGAGGAAATCGAATGTGTGGGTATGACGACACAGAGAGCCTCCTGGCTGTTTTGGGATAAGCGGACAGGAAAGCCTTTAAGGAATGTGGTGACCTGGCTGGATGGCCGGGGGATCTACCAGAAGCCAAAGCTGATGGCGGATCCGGTATTCAATGAAAAATTCCCCGGAGTAGCCCCTTATCTTCCGGGTGTGTGGATGCCTCTGATCTTTGATAAGATCCGGGATGAGGAGCCGGAATTTGCGCAGGCGGTGACCGGAGAAAATATTCTTTTCGGGCATATCGATTCCTATTTGGGCTGGCGGCTCACCGGCGGCAGCGTCCATGCCACCACCCGGGGCGCGGCCAGTATGAGCGGTATTTACCTCAGCCAATACGATATGTGGAACACGCCGATCCTGGAATACTTCGGCCTGGATACAAAGTGTTTTCCTGAAATCCGTGAGGAGTCTGATGATTTTGGCCTGCTGGATAAGGAGATCCTGGGGATGGAAATTCCTATTTACAGCTCCTTTGCAGATCAACAGTCCGCGCTGTTTGCTCAAAACTGTATGGCGCCCAACAGCGTCAAGTGCACGATGGGCACCGGCTCCTTTATTGATATTAATGCGGGTACGCAGTTTAGGGAGGTACCCGGCCTTGTGACAGGCATCACCTGGTCCATGGGCGGGAAATACAATTATCTGTTGGAGGGGCTGTCCTATACGGCCGGCGCCTGTCTGGAATGGGCAAAAAATCAGTTCCGGCTGTTTGATGATTTTAGTGAAATGGAGCTTATGGCCGGCAAGGTGGAGGATTCCGGAGGCGCCTACTTTATTCCTGCACTGGCCGGGATCAATGGCGATGCGTCGGCCAAGGGGGCATATATGGGAATTCGCCCCAATATTACGAATAACCATTTGATGCGGGCCACTTTGGAGGGTATCGCCTTCGGAACCATTTCCCTCATCGAAACCGCCCTTTTTGGCGGCGATATGGAGAGCGCTAAAACGTCGGTGAGTGAGATCAAAATTTCCGGCGGCGTATCCAAAAGCGACACCATTGCCCAGACGTTGGCCAATGTGACCGGTGCCAATGTGGTCCGGCCAAAATCAGTAGAAGCTACGGCTCTTGGCGCTGCTGAAGCGGCGGCGATCAAGGCCGGCTGGATGACGCCGGAGGATGTGGGTACATATCTGGATATCGATAAAATATATACACCCAACGGGATGCAGGATGTACAGAAGCAGACCTATAAAAACTGGAAAAAGGTCGTTGAGCGGACGACCCACTGGGATGCCTGACGGGTGAATAGCAGAAAGGTCAGAGGATTGTGGAAAATATAAAAAGGTTAGTGGAAGAAAAGTTTCCGGGAATTTGTGTGGATATCTCCGTGGATGACCGAAATATCGTCACTGTGGGGGGAGAATGTGAGTCCTGGGATCAGTGGGTGGATATTGGTCATTTTATTGCACATCAGACGGATGTGAAAAACGTGGTCAGTGAAATGACTGTCCGCGGTCTGTCCATTCCACATAAGGATTACAGTTATGGCCGGGAGTGCGGCAGGGCTGCCGGAGTGATCGGGGATGCGGATGTGGTCATCGTCGGTGCCGGTGTCAGCGGCTGCGGTATAGCCAGAGAGCTGGCCAAATACCCGCTGGATATTGTGGTTGTGGAAATGAGTGATGATGTATGCACCGGCGCTTCCAAGGCCAATAACGGCAATATCCATCCGGGTCATGCGGCAAAGCCGGGAACGCTGAAGGCAAAGCTGAATGTACAGGGTAACCGCATGTACGATCAATGGGCCAGGGAGCTGAATTTTGAGCTGGATCGGAGCGGTTCTTTGGGGGTCATCACCGACGAGCGTTTAAAACCGGCGCTGAAGCAGTCTTATAAGGCTGCGGTGTTAAACGGTGTGGACGGTGTGGAGCTGGTAGATGGCAGGCGGGCGCTGGAACTGGAGCCCAACTTAAAATACAGGAATATTGATATCAAGGGGGGGATATGGCTGCCCAGCATGGGACTCGTGGAGCCTTATGAGGTGGTGGTGGCCCTGGCGGAGAATGCAGCCGAAAACGGCGTCCGTTTTATGTTCAATACAACGGTGGCCGATGTACTGACCGAAAACGGCAAGGTTTGCGGCGTTGTGACGAACGCTGGTATTCTCCGGGCGAAATATGTGATCAACTGTGCCGGCGTTTATGCGGATGAAATATCCGCTATGGCTGGGGATAGGTCCTATACGATTCACGGCCGCAAGGGAACCATTGCTATTTTGGATAAAAACAGAAAGCCGGAATTTAGGGCACTGACACTGATCATTGACGGCCAGGAGGTCCAGAGCAAAAAGAAAAACTCGGAATCCAAGGGTGGCGGCATGTGCCGTACACCGGAATGGAACGTACTCCTGGGACCTTCAGCCACAGAAACACCGGATAAGGAGGACAATACAACGACGCCAGAGGATCTGGAATATGCCATGGCGACGAATCAGGACCCGGATGTGAGTACGGCGGATATTATCCGAATATTTGCAGGGGTGCGGCCAGCAGATTTTAAAGAGGATTTTGTCATTGAAATGTCACCGGTGGCTCACGGCTTTGTCAATGTGGGCGCCATCCAGTCGCCGGGGCTGGCTTCGGCTCCGGCCATTGCCCAAATGGTGGAGCAAATGCTGCTGGAGGACATGAAAAAGCAAGGCAGACCGCTGGCGCGCAGGGGGGATTATCATCCGTATCATAAGAGGAAGGTTAATTTTCGCCATATGAGCCGGGAGGATCAGGCCCGTCTCATACAAGAGGACCCGCGCTACGGCCGGATCATCTGCCGGTGTGAGAGCATTACGGAGGGGGAAATCCTCGATGCCATCCACTCGCCGGTCGTTCCTCAGTCCATCGATGCCATCAAGCGGCGCACACGGGCCGGGATGGGCCGGTGTCAGGGGGGCTTCTGTCAGCCCAGAGTGTTGGAAATACTGGCAAGAGAGCTGGGCCGCGATGTGACGCAGGTGTATTTAAAGGACGGAGACAGCCGGATACTTTATGAAAATAACAGAGCAGATATTGGCCGGGGGGGATTGAGCAATGAATGATTATAAGGTAGATATTGCGGTGATCGGCGGCGGCCCGGCCGGTATGGCGGCGGCTTTGGAAGCCAAAAAGCAGGGTGCCGGTACGGTGATGATCATTGAGCGGGATGTGGAGCTGGGAGGTATTTTGCAGCAGTGCATCCATGATGGTTTCGGACTGCATCGGTTTCAGAAGCGTATGGCGGGTACCGAATACGCCCAGGTGTTTGTGGATGATATCGAATCGTCAGATATTTGGGTGCTTACGGACACAATGGTTCTTGAGGTGACGCAGGACCGGGTCATATATGCATGCAACAACCGTGACGGTATGGTGGAGATTCGGGCGGGAGCCATAATCCTTGCCATGGGCTGCCGGGAGCGGACCGCCAGCCAGGTACTGATCTATGGCTACCGGCCGGCCGGCGTGCTCACGGCCGGAGCGGTACAGCGCTACATTAATATTGAAGGGTATCTTCCCGGAAGAAAGGCGGTGATCCTGGGCTCCGGGGATATCGGGCTGATTATGGCGCGGAGGATGACGCTGGAGCACATTGACGTACAGGGCGTCTATGAGGTCATGCAAAGTCCGGGCGGCCTGACACGGAACATCGTGCAATGTCTGGACGATTACGGCATACCGCTGCATTTGTCTACGACAGTGACGAAGATCCACGGGAAGAAGCGTATTGAGGGCGTAACCGTCGCCCGGGTGGATGAAAATCGCCGGGTGATTCCGGGAACGGAAAATTATATTGAGTGCGACCTGCTTGTACTGGCCGTCGGACTGATCCCGGAAAATGAGCTGTCCATCAAGGCCGGGATCGAGCTGGATTCCAGAACGAAAGGGCCGGTACTTGACAATAACTTTATGACCAGTGTGCCGGGCATTTTTGCCGCAGGCAATGTGGCCGTAGTGTTTGACCTGGTGGATTATGTTTCACAGTCCGGTGAAATTGCCGCCAGGGGTGCTATGAAATATCTCCGCGGCCAGATTCATGAAACGCCAAAATATTTAAAGACGATTCCAGCAGGCAATGTGAATTTTGTCGTACCGCAGAGACTTGTGGCAGGATGTGCCTGCAGGACCCAGCTTTTTATGCGGGTGAAGTCGCCGGATAAAAAAGCGCAGCTTGTATGTGGGGAAGGACAGGCGCAGATATTTCAAAGAAAATATCCATTTGTGGCGCCTCCGGAAATGATCAGTTGTACGGTGGATGTGACCGGAACGGGCGATGTGACGGTGACGATGAAGGAAGGTGAAAACCATGGCTGAGAAAGAATTTGTTTGTATTGCCTGCCCCAATAGCTGCAAGCTGACGGTTACGGAGACGGACGGTGAGCTGACAGTTACCGGCGCCGGCTGCAAGCGGGGCATCTGCCACGGCAAGAATGAATATACCAATCCGAAACGGATGCTGACGACAACTGTGGCGATCACCCATGGTATCCATCCCCGAATATCTGTTGTCAGCGATGGGGAGATTCCCAGGGAAAAGCTTGCGGAATGTCTTGAATATTTATATGGCTGTCAGGTTCAGGCGCCGGTGTGCCGGGGAGATGTGCTTGTGTCCGATATATGTGGAACCGGCGTTTATATACGGGCATCCCGGTCCATGAAAAAAATCAATGATATTTAAGAATATATAAAGAAAGTCGAGGAGATTAACATGTTAAAAGAAACTCTTATCAGAGAACTGGCGGCAATCGTAGGTGAGGAACGGGTAGTTACCGACCCGGAGGCTGTTCTTGATGCGGCAAAGGACTACATCGGATATCGGCGTTACCAAAGAGATGACGGTCATAACAGGGTGCCGGTGGCTGCCTGTGTGGTCCGGGCGGGCAGCACACATCAGGTCAGTGAGGTGCTTAAATTTTTAAATGACAATAAGGTGGATGTAGTGCCCAGGACCGGCGGCTCCAGTGTAACCCGCGGGCTGGAGCCTGTGGCTGGCGGCGTGATTTTAGACGGCTCGGATATGAATGAGATTTTGGAAATCAATGAGGAGGATATGTACGTGACCGCCAAATGCGGCACACCTCTGGAGTATATTGAAAACTGCCTGAATCAAAAGGGCTATACGGCCGGTCATTTCCCTCAGTCCTTCCCTCTGGCCCAGGTGGGCGGCCTGCTGGCGACACGGAGCATCGGTCAGTTGTCTACACTGTATGGCGGCATTGAGGATTTAGTTGTGGGGCTGGAAGCGGTTCTGGCGGATGGCAGCGTGATCCGCATCAAAAACGTACCCAGGCGTTCCGTAGGTCCGGATCTGCGCCATCTGTTTATTGGCAACGAGGGGATGCTGGGGTTCATTACCGAGGCTACATTGAAGATCTTTAAATATGCCCCGGAAAACCGATGGATGAAAGCTTACGGTGTCCATGGCATGAAAAACGGCCTGAACCTGATCCATGAGGTGATGAAGGAAGGCTATCGGCCGGCGGTTGTCCGTCTCCATGATCCGGTGGAGGTGCAGCAGGTGCTCAAAATCGATGCGCCGGAGGGCATGGCGCTGCTCATGTTTATGTGCGAGGGCCCGGCGGGGATCACAAAGGCGACTGGTGCGGGTATTGAGGAAATTGCAGCCCGCTATGGCGTTATGGATCTGGGCACAAAGCCGGTGGAGCATTGGCTGGTGACACGAAATGATGTATGTAATGATATGGATAAGCCGATCTACTATAATATGGGCGGTGTTGTGGATACGTGTGAGATCTCCGCCAACTGGTCTGTCATAGGAAAGATTTATGAGGATGTGTGCGAGCGGCTAAAGGCGGAAATCCCATCGCTGATCCTGTGCGGCGGCCATTCCTCCCACAGCTATATGCAGGGCACCAATATTTATTTTGAATTTGGTTATCTTGTCACTGGTGGGGCGGATCAGGCGGAATCGGAATATATGCATATCGTGAGTATTATCATGGAAGAAACCTTAAAGTACGGTGGCAGTATTGCCCATCATCACGGCTCCGGAAAGTACAGAACGCCGTGGATGCCTTTGGAGCACGGTTCCTCTTATCCGCTGATGTATAAATTAAAAGAGGCTCTGGACCCAAATGGAATTTTAAATAAGGGTGTTATTCTGGTAGATAAAAAATGATCGGGAGCTGTGCCGGAGCGAGTCTTTGGCCGACAGTTGCCCGGGGAATTGTTACATATGAAAACCTTGGAGGGTTTAAGTTATGGGAGAAAAAACAAAAATTAATAAAAAAACGTGGACGCTTTTAGTTGCCTGTTGGGTTGCCATGGCCATATGGCAGGTGGTCGTCTTTTCCTTTGGCATGATGCTGCCGGATGTTATGGCAGAGTTTAGCCTGGATTATGGAACCGCCGGACTTATCGGCAGTGTTTCAGGATTTGTTTCGGTGCTTTTGACCATACCGACAGCATTTGTTGCAACGAAATTCAATCCGAAATATTCGGTTCCCGGTATTATGATTATTTTGTCGGTGAGTCTGCTTATTTTTGGTGTGGCAGCCAATGTTCCTATGCTTTTTATCGGTAAAATTATTGGGGCAGCGGTGAGTAACGGGCTTGCTTCTTCCCTTGTTATCGTAAAAATGCGCCGGGTTCCCGCTGCCCGCTTTACAGGGATCAATGGTATTGAAAACTTTGTTCAGCCTATTGGCCAGGTGCTTGCCACGCTCTGTATGGCTCAGCTTCTTATGATCGTGGGTGGCTGGAGAAATGTTTATATTATCTGTGCTGTTTTAATAATTGTTATGGTTGTTGTATGGCTGGTAACCTATAAAGATGATGAGAGTACTGAAAAAACTGCTGTAGCTTCAACTGCTGCACCCCGCCAAAAGGGGGTGATGCGCGAGGCTTTAAAACAGAAGACCTTCTGGCTGTTGTCTTTAGCATGGCCGGGAACAACTTTGATCTGGATCGGTATGTTTTATTACTGGCCGTCTTTTATTACCGAGAGTGCAGGGATATCTATGGCCCAGGCTGGCTTTGTTCTCAGCTTTATTCCCATTTTTTCAGCCATAGCCTCGCTGACGGCTCCGAAAATCGCAGATAAGCTTGGCCGAGATAAACTGCTGATCTGGCCCTGGGGGATCATTCTTCCCATTGCCTATTTCTGTATGCTTCAGACGACAAGTATCCCTCTGTTATGCATCTGTGCGGCAGTGGCTGGATACGGCGCTTACTGCTTCGTGCCCATCGCATTTACCACGCTGTATAAGCTGGGGCTGCGCTCGGAGGTTGTATCTGTGGGAACAGGCATGGTACTCACAGGCGTAGCGCTGGGGTCTGCGCTGGGCTCCGGTATTGTGGGCGGTCTGATCAGCTCCATTGGAATTTATAAGGCACTGGCGATCTGCTGCCTGTCACCGGTTTGGTTTGGTATATTGACGCTGTTTGTTCCGGAGCGGGGGCGTAAGGCTCTGGAGGCAGAGGCGGCAGCGGCGGCTAAAAAATAATGATTTTATGGAGGACGTATACATAAAGTTTTAAGCTTGGCCGAGGGCTGGAGAGGATGGGAGATATCATGCGGATTGCGGTCTGCTTTAAAATTGTTGCGGACTTTGAGGATGTGATCCCCTCGGACTGGGATTGTATGGAGGCATTGGATTTTTCCTATGTGAAGAAAATATATGGCTGTTATGATGAGGCGGCCCTGGAAACGGCGCTGCGGCTCAGAGATGAGCTGACGGCTGCCGGGGAGCCGGTGCGCTGTGTGGCGGTGACGGCCGGGCACGGTCCTGCGGTACTGCTTAGCGGGCTCTATGCGGCCGGTTTTGACGAGGTCGTGTGCATCGAAGGCGGAGATTGGGAGGGCTCACCCGTTACAGGCGGGCCCACGGAGCTTTCATGCATCGAAGGCGGGGCCCTGGAGCATTTGCGCATCGAAGGCGGGCCTCTGGAGTTTGCACCGGGGCAGACCGCTGCGCTGCTTCGTGGCTTTTTAAAGGCGGAGCAGCCGGATCTGATTTTTACCGGACAGAGTGTGGGCGCCTGTGACAGCGGCATGGTTCCGCCGCTGATCGCCGCCGGGCTGGGGTATGAGTGGCTTGGTTCTGTTACCGACGTCCATTACAATTACGATAAAAAATGGGTGGAGGCGGTGTGCGAGAACGAGGATTTTCTTGTAAATTGGGCACTGAGGGGACCGGCGGTTCTTACGGTGGGCAATGCAAAAGCGTCCGCATTGCGGATGTTTTCCTTAAAAGCCCGGATGGAGGCCGGCAAAAAGAAGGTGAAGCTGTGGCGTGCGATCAAAGCGGGTGTTGAAGATGCCGCATCAGGTGCCACAGCTTATGCAGACTATTTGCCGGATGCATTTTATAGTGATAAAAAAGCTGGCTGCTGCTGCATGATCGCGGGTGATGGTGTGCAGATGAAAGCAGAGGTGTTACTGGATCGGATATGGGAGGCGGGGGGTAAATGAAGATCAATGTTATTTTTGCAGGAACAGATTTTGAAAATGCTACAGCCCTGTTTGAACGGATGAATGGTTTGCTCGCCCCGTTTTTTGAATCGGTTCCGGTTTCACATCTGCGCTGCCTGTACATGGGGCCAGCGCACCACGATGGACCCGAATGTAATGACAGAGCCTTTCATACACTTTGCCAGTGGATGGCGGATCTTCCTGCAAAGCATCTGGCTCTGGACCGGGCGGCGACGGGAAAATATATTTTATCCGGTGAGTATTGCGGGGGGCTTTGCGATTACATGCGTCAGTATCCTGCGGATGTATCCATATTTGCGCCAACGTCAGCAGGAAAATATCTTGGAAGCATGGCTGCGGCCATGGCCGGCGATCTGTGCTATACAGAGGTAAGGTCGGTGGATGCTGTTTTTCCGGAGCTGAAGGTGCGCCGGAAGGTATACAGTGCCCACGGCGACGGCGTATTCCGGGGCATTTATGGGAGAACCGTTTTAATCGGATCCGCAGCAGGAGAAAGCTGCCCGGCGGGCCGGATTCGAGGAATCACAGCGGAGGAAAGCGGATCGTCGGGCCGGGTTCGCGGAATCACAGCAAAGGAAAGCGGATTGGCGGGCCGGACCGGCGGTATCTCAGATATTTGCATGAATGAAGTGACATCTCTGTGGCAGAAGCCGGCAGGTGCCCTGCCGTCCTTTTGCCGACAGCTATGGGAGACGCCTAAGCCGGACGCCGGAGCGCTTATCGGGGCAGAGGTTGTATTTATCGGCGGCAAGGGGCTTAAAACGAAAGCAAACTTCCTGCGGCTTGAGGCGCTGGCACAAAAATTTGGGGCAGCCTGCGGCTGTACGCGGCCGGTCGCTTCGGGGGGCTGGACGGACTATTCAAAAGTGGTGGGGATATCCGGCGGCAGTTTAAAAGCACGGCTTTGTATAACCTTCGGTGTGTCCGGCGCCGCACCATTTTTGTATGGTGTTGAAAATGTGCGGCATCTTGTGGCTGTCAATAAGGATGAAAGGGCGCCGGTTTTCACACGGGCAGATGAAGGCATTGTGGAGGATTGCATTAAAATAATCGACGCATTGGAGGGATATCCATGGCCTATTTAATATCAGAACTTGGAAAAGAAATGCTTGAGGATGTGCGCAGATTTTGCAGCCGGGAGATACGGGAGCAGTGCCGGAACTGGGATATTACCGGAGAATGGCCCCGGGAAGCTTATACGAAGGCTTTTGAAATGGGTTATCAGACACTGGATATTCCGGAGCAGCTTGGCGGACCCGGTCTTGATATGGTCGATGCAGCGGCGTTGCTTGAACAGATCGCCATGGCCGACGCCGGCTTTGCCGTAACTTTGGCAGCCAGTAATCTGGGATTAAAGCCGGTCATGCTTGCCGGAAGTGAAGCACAAAAGCAGCGTGCCTGTTCACTTATTCTAAATGGCGGTCTTGGCGCATTTTGCCTGACGGAGCCTCAGGCAGGGTCTGATGTCGGCGCTGTACAGACCGTGGCACTTCGGGAAACTGACGTTTATGTACTTAACGGGAGAAAGACGTTTATAACCAATGGTTCCGTGGCAGCGTTTTACTGTGTGGCGGCAATGACAGATCAGGATCGGGGAAAACGGGGCATGACCCTGTTTTTGGTGGAAGCAGACCAGCCTGGCGTGTTCACGGAAAACCATGAAAATAAAATGGGAATACGGTCGTCGGATACATGCGATGTAGTTTTTGACCAATGCCGGATTCCTGTAAGCGCCCGTATCGGGGCGGAAGGCGGAGGCTTTGCCATTGCTATGGAAGCATTAAATCAGGGGCGGGCCTGGATGGGCTGTGTCGCCGTGGGGATTGCACAGCGGGCTATGGAGGAAGCGGTCTTCTATGGTAAAAGCCGCTGCCAGTTTGGTCGATCCATTTTGAAAAATCAGGGGCTTCAATTTAAAATTGCGGATATGGCCATGAAGATTGAAACGGCCCGGCAAATGACGGACCACGCCCTGACGTTGATACAGCAGGGGCGGCCCTGTGCGGCCGAGGCGGCGATGGCTAAGTGCTATGCCTCGGATATTGCCATGGAGACGACCTCTGAGGCCATCCAGATTTTAGGCGGCTATGGCTACAGCCGGGATTATCCGGTGGAGAAGCTGCTTCGGGATGCGAAGATTTTTCAGATTTTTGAAGGTACGAATGAAGTGCAGCGGATGGTGATCGCTGGGGATGTGCTTGCCGGTAGGCGGAATATCTGAGATAGAGCTCAAAAAATAATACGTTTCGGTTCAGACAGATGTTTGTCTGGGCTGAAACGTATTATTTTTTTGGAAACGTTTTATTTTAATCTTTAGGTTGATGTATTCCGGAAAATTACTTATAATAAAGGGTAGTCCAAAGGGGTAAGGAGTGGTAGCGGTGAATACGAATTTTTATAAGAAATCTGGGATTATTATTATGAACATTGCAAGAGATTTTTTTGCAATGAAGGTTGGCGACCGGATTTCCACGATTTTTGAATATACAGAAAAATTTTCCGTGTCCAGAGGGATCGTGCAGAATGCCCTGGCACGGCTGGAGGCGGAGGGCTGTATTGCGATTGAGAAAAAGGGCGTTAAGGGAACTTTTTTGACAGAGATTGATTATAAAAAGCTTTATCCTTATACAAACTGGGGATCTGTGACCGGTACAATGCCTGTGCCCCTGAATCCGTTTCTTTCCAGCCTCACAACGGCGGTGTGCGAGCAGATGGGCCGGGCACCGTTTCCTTTTTCCTTTGCCTATGTGACCGGTTCGGAAAAGCGTATGGAAGCCATGAAAAATATGATGTACGACTTTATGATCGTTTCTCAGAGTTCGGCACAGAAATATTTAGATGAATATGATTTTCTCAGTGTGTGCGCTGTACTGGATACCTGTATTTATTCACCGGAATATGTGATTTATTTTATAAATCCTGAAAAAACAGAGATTGAAGATGGAATGCGGGTTGGTATTGACCCAACCTGTCTGGACCAGGCCAAGCTTACAAAAATACTCTGTCAGGGAAAGCGTGTCTCCTTTGTGGAATTTCCCTATATTGCCATCGAGGACCTGACACGGGAACGGAAGGTCGACTGCGTTGTGTATCGGATTCTGGACTGGTGCAATGATGATGCCCGGCTGGGGATCGTGCGGCTGGGGGATGTTCCGGGCTTTTCTGAGAAGGAGACAAAGACGCCGGTTATCCTGACAAATAAAGAAAACTACGGTATTGACCGGCTGCTGCAGCAGTATATGAATCCGGAAGAAATGTCTCAGATCCAGACGGAGGTATTGTTCGGCAAAAGAGCGGTTAAATTCTACTGATCCGGAACGGGTATTGCGTTTCTTTACAAAGTCTTGTATAATTGGGATTGCGCTGATGCGCAAGCAGGTCATCAATTTTCTGCGAAAATTGGTGACAAAATATAATTGGGATTGCGCTGATGCGCAAGCTGGTCGTCAATTTCCTGCGAAAATTGGTGACAAATTATAATTGGAATTGCGTTAATTAGCTACATAACAAAATAATTTTAGGGGGAACTCATATGGCAACGTTTTTAGTTAATTTTGTTTCACAGTCCTTAGCACGTACCGTCAGCCTAAATGTTATTCTGCCGACGGATAAAATGTATTTTCCCGGCATGCCGGTGAGAGAGGAAGGCAAGCCTTTTAAAACCTTATATCTGCTTCACGGTGTCATTGGCAACTATACCGACTGGCTTCACGGCACGCGCATTCAGCGCTGGGCCGAGGAAAATGATCTGGCCGTGGTCATGCCGTCCGGCGACAATGCCTTTTATGTGGATCAGCCATGGAACTGTAATTATTATGGAAAGTTTATTGGCGAGGAGCTGGTGAATTTTACACGTAAAACCTTCCCTCTTTCCCACAAACGTGAGGATACATACATCGCAGGTCTTTCCATGGGCGGCTACGGCGCGATCCGTAACGGCCTGAAATATCACGAAACCTTTGGCTGTATCGGCGCATTGTCATCCGCCCTGGTGGTCAATGAAGCGATGCTTGAACGCACAGATGACGCCATGATGTTTATCGAATCCAGACAGTATGCTCAAAGCTGCTTTGGTCAAGATCTTGAAGCGGCGTTAAAGTCCGATGTGAATCCGAAGTTTCTTGTGGAGCAGTTGATCGAGGAAAAAGCACAGTTTCCCAAAATCTATATGGCCTGCGGCGAGGACGACGGCCTGCTTGGTGTCAATGAGGATTTTGTCAGGTTCCTTCAGGAGCGGAATGTGGATGTGAAGTTTGAAACCGGCCCAGGGAACCACGAGTGGGATTTTTGGGATACTTATATTAAAAAGGTTCTTGACTGGCTTCCGCTGGAGCGGAGTGCTCAGGGCATGAACAGCGGAAACGTGGGAATTTAAAAGGAGGCATTTGGGATGATTCCTGAAAGATTAGAAAAATTACGTAAGCTTATGGTGGAAAACGATATTCATTATTATATCGTACCGACCAATGACTTTCATTTATCGGAATATGTAGGCGCTTATTTTGGCGCAAGAAAGTATATGTCCGGCTTTACCGGTTCTGCCGGCGTGCTCCTTGTTGGCCGGGAAAATGCCGGTCTGTGGGCCGATGGCCGCTATTATATCCAGGCGGAGCATCAGCTTTTGGGAAGTACCATAGAACTGTTCCGTCAGGGCAGCGAAGGTGTGCCGCTGATGGAGGATTACTTAAAATCCATTTTGAAGGATGGAGAAAATATTGGCTTTGACGGCCGGGTTATCCCCGCGAAAATGGGAGCGGACCTGGAGGCTTTTGCAAAAGCCCATCACAGCCGGGTGATTTATGATCTGGATCTGGTGGACCGGATCTGGGAGGACCGTCCGGCGCTGTCTACGAAGCCGGCCTTTGCCCTGGATGAAAAATATGCCGGTGAGACGGTGGAATCCAAGCTTTCACGTGTACGTGAGGCCATGGAAAAGAGCGGCGCTACCATGCATGTGCTCACCATGCTGGATGACATTGCCTGGCTGCTCAATATCCGCGGCGATGATATCGATTGTACGCCGGTCGTGCTGGCTTATGCGGTTATCACAAAAACGGACGTCTATCTGTTTGTGGACGAGCAGAAGCTGAACGATGAAATCCGCGGCTGCTTTGAGAAAAATAATGTGACCGTGCTTCCGTACAATGACATTTATGAATGGCTCACCCGTATTCCGGAGGACGCCTCTGTCATGTATAACAAGTCCAAAATAAATTATGCCATTTGCAAAAATATACCGGACAGTGCGAAGATCATCGATTGTGAAAATCCTACACTGCTGATGAAGGCTTTAAAAAATCAGGTGCAGATCGACAATCTGATCCAGGCGCACATTAAGGATGGCGTGGCTTTCACTAAATTCATGTACTGGCTGAAAACGAATATCGGAAAGCTTCCGATGACCGAGATCAGTGCCAGCGATTATCTGGAAAATTGCCGGAGAGCGCAGGATGGTTTTATCGAGCTGAGCTTTGCCACAATCTGTGCGTATAAAGCCAATGCGGCGATGATGCATTACAAGGCTGATGAGGAGAGCAACGCCCAGCTTGCTCCGGAAGGCCTGCTCCTTGTGGATTCCGGCGGACAGTACTATGAGGGCACCACAGACATTACCCGGACCATGGCGCTGGGGCCGGTTTCCGATGAAATAAAGATGCACTACACCGCAGTCCTCAAGGGGATGCTGAATCTGGCCAATGCCCGTTTCTTACACGGCTGCAGCGGGATTAATCTGGATATTCTGGCCCGCGGTCCGATGTGGGATATGGGTATCGATTACCGCTGCGGTACCGGCCACGGTGTGGGCTATCTGCTGGGCGTCCATGAGGCTCCCAATGGCATCCGCTGGCGCAGAGTTCCGGAGCGGGATGATTCCAATACTCTGGAGGCGGGCATGGTGACCACCGATGAGCCGGGAATTTACGTGGAGGGCAGCCACGGCATCCGCATTGAAAATGAGCTGGTGTGCCGGGCCGGAGAGAAGAACGAATACGGTCAGTTTATGTATTTTGAAAATATAACCTTTGCGCCCATCGACCTGGATGTTATTGATACAAAGTATATGACGCAGGT
The DNA here is from genome assembly GCA_902363555.1 of Lachnospiraceae bacterium. Lineage (GTDB taxonomy): Bacteria > Bacillota > Clostridia > Lachnospirales > Lachnospiraceae > Catenibacillus. The sequence goes on from CABJAM010000016.1 coordinate 32,208, forward strand.
GGATAAAGATCGGCTGAACAGCTACCATCAGTCGGTTTATGACACGCTGGCTCCGTATATGAGTACGGATGAGCGGGAGTGGCTGAAAGAATACACAAGAGCGATTTAGTTTTATTTTTTGAGTATAGATTTATGCGGCTGCGGTTATGATAATTTATAAGAATTACCAGCGGCGCGTGATTTGTGATGGCGCGGCGTGAAGTTGACAGGAAAGAGGTAGGTCTTATGGATTATGTAAAAGCCTTTATTATTGGCGGCATTATCTGTGCGCTTGTGCAGATTCTTATGGAAAAGACGAAGATGCTTCCGGGCAGGATCATGGTGCTGCTCGTATGCCTTGGTATTGCGCTGGGTGCTTTGGGGCTGTACAAGCCGCTGATCGATTTTGCCGGCGCCGGTGCTACTGTACCGCTGACCGGGTTTGGGTATACGCTCTGGATGGGTGTTAAGGACGCCATAAATAATGACGGCTTTATCGGAATTTTCAAAGGCGGATTTGGGGCTTCGGCCATCGGCATCAGCGCGTCGCTGCTGTTGGGGTATGTGGCTTCTCTTATATTTAAACCCAAAACAAAGAAATAAACACAAAAAAGGGAGATCGGATGAAAGTCATTCGATCTCCCTTTTTGGGTGTCTGGGGAACTTGCCCCAGACATTATTTTATAGGGATATAAACCTGTTTTTACTATCCTTCGGTTGGTGTGTTCGGTGGTGTTCCTCCGGTTCCCGGGTCTGTTCCTGTACCCGGTGGCGTACCGCCTGGAGTGCCTTCCGGTGTTGAACCCGTTCCTTCGCCGGTGCTCTCAGACTCAGGTTCTGTCGTCGGCTGGCATGTACAGTAGAAGGGTGGTACTCCCGTTCTATCGTCGTCACTGTAACGCAGGGAATGCGTGCTCGGTGAATTTTCACCGGCAATACCGCCGCAGACATCACATACACTGATATAACGACATTCGGTACAGCGCTCTGAAGGAATAGTTGCACTGTCATAGTATTCTGTTTTTGATACACAGCTTGAACCTGCCAATTTACCGCTGTAAGTACACAGACTGGCTTTGGATATACCTTCCGGCATCGTAAAGTCTTTCCTTTCAAGTCCTTTGACATTGTCAATCTCGGTCATTATTTTGCCCCATAGACGTTCGTGGGTGTAAAGCTTCCAACCGGACCGGGATGAGGGTTTTATATTATTATCATATCCAAACCAGATACCAGCCGTATAGTAGGGGGAATAACCGACAAACCAAGTATCCTTATAATCATCGGTAGTACCCGTTTTTCCTGCAATGGTCATGTTTGGAACATTTACCTGGCCGTAGGCTGTACCGCCGCTTTTTGTGACAACATCAATCATGGCATCGGTCAGCAGCCATGCCGTCGTTGGTTTGACGGACTGACTTTGTCTGTCTGTGGGATTCGTGTTATCCAAAAGTACATTATCGTCGGCATCCAGAACCTTTGTATAAAAGACTGGTGTAGTGTATGTCCCGCTGTTGGCCAGGGAAGCAAACGCCGCTGTCAGCTCCAGATTGGTTACACCATTGGTGATACCTCCGATCGCCAGGGCGTCTACCGCATCTGTCTGCATATCCATTGTTGTAAAATGGAAGTTTTCTGTCAGATATTTTAACGCAAGATCCGTATGAACATCCTCCTGTAACGTTCTTACTGCCACAGTGTTTTTTGATTTGAGGATGGCTTCACGGAAGGTTACATTTGTATTACTTTCGTATTTATCAACGTTTTTAATGGTGTGCCCATTGTAAGTTTCCACGTTTTTATCAAGCTTGCTTGTTGCCAGTGTATCGCCGACGAAGTCAAGCGCCGGTGCATAAGTGGAGACGATTTTAAATACAGAACCGGGCTGGCGAGTGGCCATGGTCGCACGGTTAAAGCCCATATTGACTGTTTTGTCACCACGTCCGCCAATGAGCGCCGAAACATAGCCAGTGGCCTGGTCGATCACTACAAAAGAAGATTGAATCTGCGGAGCCAGCGAGATCGATTCAAGAATCTTGGTATCCTCTGTTACGCCCAGATATTCCTTGAAGGCAGCAATAGCGTCGTAAGCTTCCTGCTCCGTTGAATAAAGAGGATATTCCCTTCCTTCATATTCAATGAGCTTATATTCATTAAAATCCCTTGTCGTATCATCATCCGGGTCGTCGTAGATGGATAAGGCATAAGTCAACAGGTACTCGGTCATAGGGAAGTTACTGTCATCTTCATAAAATCTATCCAGGACACCCTGGATCACCGTATCTTGAGCCAGATAAATCTTAATGGCACCACTATAAAGCTTATCATAGGCTTCTTGCTTGGAATAGCCCAGCTTTGTCTGCAGGTCTTCCTGAACCTGCTTCATGGCTGCTTCTTCATAATAAGAATAAACTTCTTCCTGATCTTTCTTATATGCAGTCGCATTAATTTGTACACGATCATAAATATCTGTGTCCGCCAGAGCCGTATCTCTCGTAGCTTCATCGATCAACCCCTGCTCATACATATAATTGATCGTTGTTTCGCGACGCTCATTGTTATTCTTAGGATTTTTTTCCGGATTGTTATTCGTCGGGCTCTGAGCAATACTTGCCAGCGATGCCGCTTCGGATACCGTCAATTCATCCGCACTTTTATTAAAATAGTAGTTGGATGCGGCTTCCACGCCGTAACAGCCCTGTCCAAGGTTGATGGTGTTTAAGTAAGCTTCAAGGATTTCATCCTTGCTCAACTGCTTTTCCAGCTCCAACGCCAGATACTGCTCCTGGAACTTTCTCTGGAATTTAAGAAGCATACTTGGCTCCTCACCGCCGGAGAAGACGCTGAGCTTTAGAAGCTGCTGGGTTATGGTACTGGCGCCTTCAGAGAAATTACCGCCGCTTTTCAGACCTACGAAGAACGCACGGACAATACCTCTGGGGTCGATGCCGTTATGGGTGCGGAAACGGGAATCCTCCAATGCGATGAATGCGTTTTGCACATTTTCGCCAATTTCATCGATGGACACATAGATACGGTTGGAACCCGTTCCTACGATCTCATGCTGAAGCTGGCCGTCCGCGCCGTAAATATAAGATTTAAAGCCCTTGGGGGCAATATCGCTGATGTTGATCTCGGGTGCGCTGTCGATAATACCTTTGACCCCTCCCACAGCAGCGCTGATGCCGATGACGGCAACCAGTATGAAACATATAACAAATACACGGAATATAGTAAAGCCGACTTTTTTTTCTGCTTTAGGTGCACTGGAACGGAGATTTTGTTTTTTCTTCGATATGCCGTTTTTGCTGTAATCCATTATCTTTCCTCCTTTACCAAACATATATAACCTGCCAGCTATTTTTACGAAAAATACTGGCGTCATTGCACATGTCAGGCGACCGTCTGTTCTCTCTGAACGGCTACCATTTTAGCAATTCCTATTTATTATAACAAATTACGCCTGTGAAATAAAGGGCTAAATTTTTATTGACAGCAATCTTCACAAAATTGTCATAAATCCTGAAAAATTGAGAGCGGAGCCGGGGAAGTTTATGGTTATTGTTTACTGGCCTGCCAGTGATCGGTAACGGCTTATTGGCCGGCGGCGCTGTTCTTTTTGAATAGATGTTTCCCAATTTGAAGAATTATGATACAATTACTTCAAAAATACAAGGACTTAATAATAAAGGATTGAATAAATATGGAGAATGAATTTAAAATTGTATATGAAGGTGGAAGTGGAGAAATTATTGAGAAGAAGTCCAGATTTATTGCTACGGTCCAGCCGGTGGGGAGCGAGTCGGAGGCCATCGCCTGGATCGAGGGGCTGAAGAAAAAATACTGGGATGCATCGCATAATTGCTACGCTTTTGTTGTGGGAGACCGCAATGAGACGGCCCGATGCAGCGACGATGGGGAGCCGGCGCAGACGGCCGGGCGGCCCATGCTGGACGTGCTGCTGGGGGAAGGGATCCATAATGCGGCAGTGGTAGTGACCCGATATTTTGGAGGAACACTGCTGGGCACCGGAGGGCTGGTGCGGGCTTATTCTAAAGCGGTGCAGGAGGGGCTTGCCAACTGTACGGTGGTGACGAAGGAGATGTGCGATAAAATCCGGATCGTTTCAGATTATAATGCTCTTGGAAAGATCCAGTATATTGCAGGAACGATGGATATTAAAAATCTGGACGCTCAGTATACCGATTCGGTGACTACGGTTTGGCTGACAAAGCTTGCACAGACCGATGGATTTATTAAGAAGGTGACGGAAGCCACCAGCGGTCAGTGCGCTGTGGAAAAGCTGGGCTCGTGCGCTGCGGCGTTTACGGACAGGGATGTTCTATTGCTGGATTAAAATGGGCTTTGGATGAATAAATATTGGAATACATTGGCATAATACTACCGAAATATAAATTGGAGGTATGTATATGTCTATTGATTTTAAAAATAGTGAAACAAAAGAAAATCTCATGCGGGCATTTGCCGGTGAAAGCCAGGCGCGTAACCGCTATACGATGGCGGCGGCTCAGGCGTGCAAGGAAGGTCTTCATGTCATTGATGCGGTATTCACCTTTACGGCCAATCAGGAGAAAGAGCATGCGGAAATTTTTTATAACTTCCTGGAAGAGCTGGCCGGTGAAACTATTCATATCGACGGCGGTTACCCGGTGGATATTGATAAAAAGGTGGCCGGCCTTCTGAGAAAAGCCGCTCACAATGAATTTGAAGAACATGACGATGTTTATAAAAATTTTGGCGATAAAGCCCGCGAGGAAGGCTTTACAAAGGTTGCAGCAGCCTTCCATAATATTGCGGAAATTGAAAAGTTCCACGGCGACCGTTTTGAATACTACGCCAAGCTTCTGGAAGAGAAAAAGCTGTTTGTTGCCGACGTGGAAACTGGCTGGATGTGCTTAAACTGTGGTTATATTTATACCGGCAAGCAGGCTCCGGCGGTCTGCCCGGTCTGCCAGCACGATCAGGGCTATTTTATACGGCTCTGTCTGGCCCCGTATTTCCATGAGAAATGTGACTGCTGACCATACCGTAACTTTGATTTTCAGGGAAATAAGGCTTTTCGTAGGCCTTCATAATATCCTTTAACTGACGCATGGGCTCCGTGACGAATTTATCTTTGTGATATACAAGATAAAACGAGCGGTTCCATGCGTTTTCTTTATTTAAAAATATACGGATGCTTTGATCTTTGATCTCATCCTCCAAAAGACGGACGGAGATCACCGTGAGGCAGTGGTTGTAGAGCACCGCCCGTTTGATGGCCTCCGGGCATCCGGCTTCACAGGCGATGTGAAAGGGTATTTTCAGATGGTTCATATAATCGTAAAACAGCTTCCGGGTACCGCTGCCAAATTCACGGATGACAAAGTCCTGATCTCTCAGATTCTCCACGGTGATGCAGGACCTTGCGGCCAGAGGATGGTCCGGCGCCGCAGCCAAAACTAAAAAATCTCCGGCGATCGGTTCGCAGATCAGGTCCGGGCTTTCAATGGTTCCCTCCACGATGCCTACGTCCAGCTCGGCCTTTAACAGCTTTTCTTCAATGACCTTTGTATTTCCCACATAGGTGTAGGTAGACAGCGCTTCAAAACGCTGTTTTAAAGCGTTGATGATCCCCGAAAGCAGGCAGGTGCCGATGGTGATCGTGGCTCCGATGCGCAGATTTGTTTTTGTGCCGACACTGTCCATGGCCTCCTCCAAAAGCCGGTACTGCTCAAGCGTCCTCTGGGCATAAGCAAGCAACGTCTGGCCCTCCTGGGTAATAAAAAGCTTTTTGGAAAGGCGCTCAAAAAGCAGGACATGATAATATTCCTCCAGCTCACGGATGGCCTGGCTGACAGTGGGCTGGGAAATAAAACAATTGGCGGCGGCCGTACTCATCTTTCCGGTCCTAGCTACTTCTATAAAAATACGTAAATGCCGCAGTGTCATTGGCGATTCCTCCTTGATCATAGGTTTTACCTATCAATATGATTATAAAATATCACTTTTATAATGATAAAGCAAGTGCTATACTACAAGATAGATAGAAGCAATGCAGATTTATTGTGATAGTTCAGTCATTTACTGCACAGACTGTACGAAAATGTTAACTTTGCGGGCATATGGCCAATCGCGAAGCGATTTTATATGGTTTGGCAGCGATCGCATTGCTAAAAATTTAACAATATATGAATTGGAGGGAATACTAATGAAGGTTTTAATTATCGGCGGCGTTGCCGCAGGAACTAAAGCAGCAGCTAAGATCAAACGTGAGGACCCTTCGGCCCAGGTAACTCTTATAACAAAAAGCAGCGAGGTATCCTATGCCGGCTGCGGTCTCCCGTATTATGTCGGTGATGTGATCCACGACAAGGCTGCCCTGATCGTCAATACGCCGGAAAGCTTCGGAGCTCTTACCGGTGTGGAGGTTATCACTGAGATGGAGGCGACATCCATCGACCGCAGCTCAAAGACCGTGAAAGCGCACAATCTCAAGGATGGAACTGACACGGTTTATTCTTATGATAAGCTGGTCATTGCCACAGGAGCACGGCCGGTGAAGCCGCCGGTGGAAGGTGTGGACCTGGAGGGTGTATATGTTATGCGTACTCCGGAGGATGCTATTGCCGTGAGAGCGGCTGTGGATTCCGGTACAGTGAAACGGGCGGTTGTGGCCGGGGCCGGTTTTATCGGTCTGGAGGTGGCTGAAAATCTGGCGGCCCGCGGCGTTATGGTTTCCGTGATCGATATGGCGCCCCAGATCCTGCCGGGCTTTGATCCGGAAATGGCCGCTTATGTGGAAAATGTTCTGGCGGACAATGACATTATGACCTTTACCAATACCCGGCTGGAGGGAATCCTCGGCGAGGGCCATGTGTCCAAGGTGAAGACCGGACGCAGAGCTATGAAGGCGGATATGGTGATCCTGGCTTTGGGTATCCGGCCCAACACGGAATTTCTTGATGGATCGGGGCTGGAGCTGTGGCCTAACCGGACGATCCGTGTCAATGAATATCTGCAGACCAGTGATGAGGATATTTACGCTCTGGGAGACTGCGCCAGTGTCAGCAACCGGATGACCGGAGCTGCGGCATGGTCACCCATGGGCTCCTCTGCCAATATTGAAGGACGTATTGCCGCCGAAAATATTTGCGGCAAGAAAAAGGCTTATCCCGGCGTTCTCGGCACCGGTGTGGCTAAGCTGCCGGAGCTGAATGTAGGCCGTACCGGCATGAGTGAGGCGGACGCTGTGGCGGCTGGTCTGGATGTGACGACCGTTGTCTGCGTGGCAGATGATAAGCCGGGCTATTATCCAGGCTTTGGACATTTTATTATCAAGCTGGTGGCAGATTTAGCAACGGACCGTTTCCTCGGACTTCAGGTGCTTGGTAAAGGCAATGTGGACAAAATCGTGGATATTGCCGCCATGGCATTGTCCATGAATGCGAAGGTGTCCGATATGGAAAATCTGGATTTTGCCTATGCGCCGCCATTTTCAACAGCCATTCATCCGCTGTCCACAGCAGTCAATGTGCTCAGAAATAAAATGACCGGAGCGATGGTTGCTATGACGCCGGTACAGTACGGGGCCGGTGAGGCCGACGGCTATACCGTGGTCGATGTGGGTAAGACGCCGACCATCGACGGCGCCATCTATGTGGAGATGAATGATGTTAAACCGGGCTTTGATGCGCTGCCAAAGGATAAGCCGCTGCTTATTGTCTGCACACGGGGCCGCCGGGCATATATGACCCAGGTGAAGCTGCGCGCTCTTGGCTATACGGACACAAAGGTGCTTGAAGGCGGTCTGACCTTCAATACCGTGGAACTGGCATAATAGGAATTACAAAAAATCTACTAACGAATTTCAGGAGGAACTTTTTTATGGCAACACTGACAATCAGTGCGGAAGACGAAAAGCGCGTAAAGGCGCTGGGATTTTTAAGCAACAAAGGAACCGATAATTTCTCAGGGCGGATCATTACCGTCAACGGAAAAATCTCTGCCGAGCAGATGGTATGTATCGGAGAAGCCGCAAGGCTTTATGGCAATGGAACAGTGACATTTACCACCCGTCTTACGGTGGAGGTTCAGGGAATCCCCTACGAAAAGATCGAGGACTTCCGGACATTTATTGAAAAGGAAGGACTTGTGACCGGAGGTACCGGTTCCAAGGTGCGCCCGGTTGTATCCTGTAAGGGCACGACCTGCCAGTACGGACTTATTGATACGTTTGCATTATCAGAGGAAATACATAAGCGTTTTTACGAAGGCTACGCCAATGTACGTCTGCCCCACAAGTTTAAAATTGCTGTCGGTGGCTGCCCCAATAACTGTGTAAAACCGGATCTGAACGATATCGGTATCATTGGCCAGCGCATCCCCAATTTCGATGAGGATTGCTGCAATGGCTGTAAAAAATGTACGGTGGAGCAGGTCTGTCCAATGAATGCGGCCAAGGTCGTGGACGGCATGCTGGAAATCGACGAGGAGCTTTGCAATAACTGTGGACGCTGTGTTGGACAGTGCCGTTTCGATGCCATTGAGGACGGACAGACAGGATATAAGATTTATATCGGCGGCCGCTGGGGCAAGAAGGTGGCTCAGGGCCAGGCGCTCAGAACCGTGTTTACAGATGAAGAAACAGCCCTTAAGGTGATTGAGAAGGCCATCCTTTTCTATCGCGAGCAGGGTAAGACCGGCGAGCGTTTTTCACAGACTATTGACCGCATCGGCTTTGATCGTGTGGAAGAACTGCTGATCTCCGATGAGATCCTTTCCCGTAAGCAGGAAATTTTGGATGCCAGCCTTCATCTGGTGGGCGGAGCAACCTGCTAAGACAGGATTACTCTGGATTGGGCACGAGCTTAACTTAAACAATCATTTACAGGTAATTTTCAAAGGTAATAATTTCGGTTAAAGTCCAGGCGGGCGAAGCTTAAGCAAGCTGGCCTGGACGTGGGTTTTCGGCTTTGAAAGCACAAAGCCCCCGGCCGTAATTATTGCCTTTTTTGCGGAATATTTTTCAATCGGTTGAAAAATAAACGCAATTAAGTTATGATTAATACAAGTAAGCTTTACGACATAGCGTTAGGACGTAATTGTAGAAAAAATCAGGAACGCTCTGAGGCAAAAGGAGGTGCTACCGTTGGATTTTGATTTGTCCGGCTTTCGGGCCGATGAAAATAAAGTTTATCTTAAAGACATTTTAACAGAATTGACGAAGCATGAATTACTCACACTGGCTAAAACGCATTGCATGAAAAGGTATTCGCATCTTAAAAAGGATGCGCTGATTTCGTATATTTCTGAATATATCCTTCGCAGTGATGTGATGATGAACTATTTCCTGTGCATGAATGACAGAGAGATTGAATATCTTAGGATGGCAAGAGATTACGGGGGCATTATTGAAGATGCAGAGCCGGAAGCCTTTGCCTTTTTGATCGAAGGCGGCTATGCCGGATTTACACGGAATCTGACTTTTGCCATACCGGAGGACGTTTTGTATGTTTTTGACAGCTTTGATTGTCAGAAATTTGAGGAACGGCGGCAGCGTACCGTGTTGATCGGCGATTACAGCCACGTGGCCAATTATTTATATGGTGTGACCCCGCCCATCCGGGTTGTCAAAATATTTAACCGATACGAGGCTAAAAAAACAGACTGGCAGGAGGTTGTGGGCGTTTATCAGACGCTTTGCAGGTACCGCTGTGATTTTGCCTATCTGGATTATTTTTTTGTGGATTATTCCTTTGTGAAAAATTATAATGACGTGCTGGATGTTCAGGGGCGTTTTCCCTACTATATCCCAACCCAGGATCAAATCCGCTGGTGGAGTGAGTTTGGTTTTTCGCCGGAGTCCGCAGATCTGATGACGCTGTATCGATTTCTGACACAGATGCTGTGGGTGGATGAGGATCTGGCGTCGGAAGCCTGTTATGTGCTGGAACAGAACATGCGTGTGGGCTGCCAGCTTAAGGACCTGCGGGGCGAGCTGGATAAGCTTGGGATTGCCGGCCAGTCCAGACGCCAGGAAGCCGCGCTGGACCGGATATTGAACATGCTTTATAAGCATTCCCGAATGATCATCTACCGGGGCTTTACACCGGAGGAGGTTTTGCGCAACCATTGGAGTTAGCTTTTTATATGCTCATGCTTTAGGGGGAAGATTATGCAGTCGATTTTCAGAAAATATATATTTATTACCATGAGCATTGCCATGCTGGCGATCTTGTTGATGAGCTATACGGTAAATGAGCGAAATATCCGGGAGCGTCAGACCGAAGCCTTTAATGCCAAGCTGGATCAGATCGTCGGGCAGTTGGAGCAGAACCGGACCGAGGTGGAGAATCTGCGGATCAGTCTGGAGGAGGACTATCTCACCCGGGCCCGCGCCGTAGCCTATATGATCGAAAAAAGCCCCTGCGTGCTGGAAAGTCAGGAAGAACTGGAACGTATTTCTGAAAATCTGGATGTGGATGAGCTCCATGTATTCGACGCCCAGGGCTATATCCGATATTCGTCTGTGCCTAAATATGTGGGGATGAGTTTTCAGGACGGCGAGCAGATCGGTGAGTTTCGTAAAGTTCTGGAAAGCGATGATCCAAGCAGCTATCTGATTCAGGAAGCGCGGCCCAATACGGCGGAGGGCAAGGTGATTCAGTATGTTGGCGTAGCCCGCACCGATGAGAAGGGCATTGTCCAGGTGGGGCTCAAGCCGACACGGCTTTTGGAAGCGCAGAAGCGTAATACATACGCTTATATTTTTGCCCATATCCCGACAGATATCGGGGAAAATCTTTTTGCCATAAATATGGCGGATGGCAATGTGGCCGGCCATACCCAGGAGGAGTTTATTGATACGAATGTGGATATCACCGGGCATACTCTGGAGGAGCTGTATGATTGTGAGAACGGCGCATTCCTTACGTTGGTAGGCGCCAGGAAGTTTGTGGTAACGCGCAAATATAATGATGTGTTACTGGGAGCGACTATGCCCCGGTCCACCTTATATGAGACACTGCTGCCTCAGATGGTCCAGTTGGTGGTCTATCTGTTTTTGACCGGCGTGGTCGTCTCCTGGGTGCTGGATCATTTCCTGCGAAATAAGATCGTACTCGGAATCCACCGCATTATTGATGACCTGGAAATGATCGGCAAGGGAAGACTGGACCGGACGGTGAATGTGAAGGATGTGCCGGAGTTTGCACAGCTCAGTGTCGGTATCAACGGCATGGTGGAAGGGATTTTGGGAACGACGGTCAAGCTGTCGAGAATTATCGAGATGACCGGATACCCGCTGGCCGCCTATGAGTGCCGGAAGGATATGGCCAAGGTGATCGCAACAGAGCAGCTCAAGGATATTCTTCGTATCAGCGATACTCAGGCGAAGATGCTCTACCGGGATAAAGAACATTTTATGAGGTTTATGAGTGAACTGATGGAGCATCCGGTGGCCGGTGAGCAGGATATTTACCGGAGGACTGCCGGGAACCGGGCGGATGTACCAGATAGCTATATCCGTGTGCAGACCATTGACGATGCGTATGGATGGTTTGGCGTTGTCTGCGACGTGACAGAGGAGTACACGAAACGGCAGATGGCCCAGTATGAGCGGGACCATGACGCTTTGACCGGTCTTAAAAATTACCGCCGGTTTTCGGCTGTGGTCAATGAGCGCCTGAGTGCGCTGCGGGAAAATCGACCGGAGAACGGTTTTACTTGCTCTGCCGTGATGATGGATGTGGACCATTTTAAAGCGGTCAACGATAACTATGGACATGATTTCGGCGATACTTATTTAAAGCATTTTGCCGCGCTTATAAAGGAATTTTCCGGGGGCGCTATGCTGACCTGCCGGCGTTCCGGCGACGAATTTTGCCTGTTTTTTGAAGGGCTGGCATCAAAAGCTGAGGTTTGTGGGAAAATGCAGGAATTTTTTGATATGCTCAAGTCTCACCCTGTGAAAATGCCTGACGGGCAGCAGGGATATATTGCCATATCTGCGGGTATTGGGTGGATGGAGGATGTCAATGATACATTTGATACGCTGATGGCACGGGCCGATCAGGCGCTGTACCGGGCAAAGGCCGGCGGCCGCGGAGCCTTTTGCGAACTATAACAGACGGAGCGCAGGAAATGAATTTCGGCGCTCCGTCTTGACATATGGTCGATTTGTGATAAAATTTTACGAAAAGAAGGAGAGATTACTATGGAAAAAACGAGAGTGATTATGCATGGCTGTAATGGGGCTATGGGTCAGGTGATCAGCCGTCTGGCCGCAGAGGATGCGGCGGTGGAGATCGTGGCCGGGATTGATATTGAAGATAAAAACCTTTATGGGTATCCGGTGTTTACGGAGGCTGCGCAGTGTGATGTTGCTGCGGATGTGATCGTAGACTTTTCTGTGGCGAAAGCTGTGGATTCCCTGCTGGCATTTGCCAGAGCAAGAAGGCTGCCGCTTGTGCTGTGCACCACGGGGCTTTCCGATGCGCAGCTTGATGCGGCAAAGGCACTGTCTTTGGAGGTGCCCGTCCTGCGTTCAGCGAATATGTCTTTGGGTGTGAATACGGTATTCAAGCTGGTGGCTGCGGCTGCAAAGGTGCTGGCAAACAGCGGTTACGATATAGAGATCGTGGAAAAGCATCACCGGAAAAAGCTGGATGCGCCCAGCGGTACGGCGCTGGCCATTGCCGACGCCATGAATGAAGCTCTGGATCATGCGTATACTTATAAATTAGACCGCAGCAGTGAGCGCGCGCCGCGGGGCGATAAGGAGATCGGCATCCAGGCGCTGCGGGGCGGCACCATTGTGGGCGAGCATGAAGTGCTTTTCTGCGGTGAGGATGAGGTCTTGGAAATCCGGCATACGGCCTATTCCAAGGCAATCTTTGCCAAGGGCGCTATTAAGGCGGCAGCATTCCTAAAGGATCAGGCGCCGGGGATGTATACTATGGCGGATGTTATCGGCTAATTGAAAGGAATTTTAATTCTATGAAAGACGGATTTGTTCGTGTTGCAGCCGCTACGCCCACCCTTCGTGTGGCGGACTGTGACTATAATAAGGACCAGATGATCGCATGTATAGAGGAGGCTTACGCACGGCAGGTCAAGGTCATCGTATTTCCCGAGCTCAGTATCACCGGATATACGTGCAGCGACCTGTTTTTGCAGGACAGCCTGCTGGATGGCGCGCTAAGCGCGCTGTCGGCGCTTTTAAACTGCTCTGAGAATAAAGATATCGTCATTATGGCGGGGCTTCCTCTGATGCATCACCAAAAGCTGTACAACGTGGCCGCAGTACTCCAGAAGGGCCGTATTCTTGGTATTGTGCCAAAGCGGCATATCCCCAACTATTCGGAATTTTATGAGGCCCGGTATTTTACACCGGGGCCGGAGCTGGCAGAAAATATCCACATCCTTTCCCAGGATACATGGATCGGCAGCAAGCTGCTGTTTCATTGTTCAAATATGGATAAGCTGGTGCTGGCTGCGGAAATCTGTGAGGACTTGTGGGTACCCTGTCCGCCCAGTATTTCCCATGCCTGTGCAGGCGCTACGGTGATCGGCAACCTGTCGGCCAGCGACGAGGTCACGGGGAAGGATATGTACCGGCGGGAGCTGGTGGGCGGCCAGTCGGCGCGGCTTGTCTGCGGCTATATTTATACCGATGCCGGCGAAGGGGAATCCACCACCGATCTTGTTTTTGGCGGACATAATGTCATTGCCGAAAACGGTCAGATATTAAAAGAATCCGTCCGCTTTAAAAATCAGATCATTTACGGGGATATGGACCTGGAACGGCTGGTCAATGAGCGCCGGCGCATGACGACCTTTCAGCCGGATAAGGAAGCCTGTGATTATATGGAGGTCTGCTTTGAAATTGATGTGGCACCGCTAAAGCTGGAGCGTTTTATCGATCCTGCGCCCTTTGTACCGGGCAATACTGACCAGCGCAAGAAGCGGTGCGAGGAGATTTTAAATATACAGGCGCTGGGGCTGAAACGCCGTTTAAGCCACACCCACAGTGACTGCGCGGTGGTGGGGATTTCCGGCGGACTAGACTCTACCCTGGCGCTGCTGGTCATGGTGAGGGCTTTTGATATGCTCGGCATTGACCGTAGTAAGGTCATCGCCGTGACGATGCCCTGTTTTGGAACGACGGACCGCACCTATAATAATGCCTGCCAGCTTGTAAAGACGCTGGGCGCCACCTTGTTGGAGGTGGACATTAAGGAAGCGGTGCGGGGGCATTTTAAAGATATCGGCCACGACGAAGCAGTCCATGATGTGACCTATGAAAATGCGCAGGCCAGAGAGCGCACCCAGGTGCTTATGGATATTGCCAATAAGTACAATGGCCTTGTGGTCGGTACCGGAGATATGTCCGAGCTGGCGCTGGGGTGGGCCACCTATAACGGGGATCATATGTCGATGTACGGCGTCAACGGGTCGGTGCCTAAGACGCTTGTGCGCCATCTTGTTCGTTTTTATGCGGATACGTCGGAAAATGAAGTGTTAAGGGAGACACTGCTGGATGTGCTGGATACGCCGGTGAGCCCGGAGCTGATTCCTCCAAAGGATGGGGAGATCGCCCAGAAAACCGAGGACCTGGTGGGCCCCTACGAGCTCCATGACTTTTTCCTGTATTATGTTATGCGTTTCGGGTACCGTCCTGCGAAGATTTACCGGCTGGCCTGCATCGCCTTTGAGGATGCTTACGCGCCGGATGTGATTTTGAAATGGATTAAAAAATTTTACTGGAGATTTTTCTCCCAGCAATTTAAGCGCAGTTGTCTGCCGGATGGGCCTAAGGTGGGAAGCGTTGCGCTCTCGCCGCGCGGAGATTTGAGAATGCCCAGCGATGCCAGTGTGGCACTTTGGATACAGGAGATCGAAAGGATTTAGGGGGCGGAACAGTATGCGATATGGTTGCGGTTGGGGTTTTGCTGTGCCTTTGGGGATGCTTTGAGGGCGGACTGGCGGCGGGCTTGGGCGCTTTTGCGGGCTGAGGGGATGGGGAGGCTTTGGGGAGCTGACTCCGGGATGTAAATTCGGCGTATTCAGCCTTAGTCGAAGTTACACCCCGCAGTCAGCTCCCCAAAAGCCACCCGACGCCCACCCAGGTCACAGCCCCCAGCCCCGCCGTAAAATCCGTGACAGCCCCTCGCGCCCGAACATTTCTCGTCGCGCTTTACTTCGCCTTGGCAAGCGCGTTATTTACCGCCTGAGAAAGCAACTGATACGTATATTGATTTGAGCTGTCATAAGAAACATCCTCGATCGCGGTTCCACCCGCAAGCTGTGCGCTGATATCTTCAATACAATTTTCCAGCAGCGGATACATCGTAGCCACCGCCTCCTCCAAATTCACGATACTAACGCCGGTAATATGTTCGCTATCCACAGTGACGGCCACATCCACCACATTGTCGCCCAGCACCAGTGAGGACGTATAGACACCGGCAGTATAGGGTGAAGACGTATTCTGCGCCGGAGCCTCACTGCCTTTTTTCTTTCCGCCGAACATAAAGACAAGCAGGAGTATGAGGATTATGGCGAAAACGAGAAAAATCGCCGTATAGATGATTTCTTTCATACGTACGACTACAATATGCGTTTTTGATTTCATAAATCACCCTCCATATATAATTTGCCATAAGTTATTTGATTATTATATCCTATGTGCGGTATATGGAAATATGAATATAAAATATGTAATCATGTGTTACTATTCACAGCCGCTATCCCGCGAGGTGTTTTGCAAAGCAAAACCCGAGTTCTTCGGCACCAAAATGTGGCAAACCGCATTTTGTGTGCATCGCGAAGCGTGTTACTGTTCGCGGCCCAGGGGCCGTGAATAGTAACGACCATGTCGACAGCTCTGCATAATCTTTGCGGAGTCCAGCCACCACATCAGAAGGAGAATACAAGCAATGGCCCTGCAGTTGATTATCGGAAGCTCCGGTTCCGGAAAGTCTTACCGGATGTATGAGCAGCTTATTGAAGCGTCCATGGCGCAGCCCGGGGAAAATTTTATAATCATCGTTCCTGAACAATATACGATGCAGACACAGAAAAATATTGTCCGGATGCACCCAAGGCACGGCGTTATGAATATCGATATCGTCAGCTTTGCCCGCCTGGGCCACCGTATTTTTGAGGAAATGGGCCAGCCCTTTTCGCATATACTGGAGGATACGGGAAAACGTATGGTGATCCGCAAGGTGCTGGAGCAAAAACGGCGTCAGCTTGGCGTATTTTCCGGAAGTGTGCGTAAGTCCGGATTTTCCGGTGAATTAAAATCCATGATCTCCGAGCTTTTGCAGTACAATATATCCCCGGGGATGCTTGAGGATTGCTTGGAGCGTATGGGCGGTGCCGGTGTGCTGCCGGGAAAACTCAAGGATCTGAGCCTGATCTATGCGGGCTTTAAGGAATATATCGAAGGGCATTATCTTACTGCTGAGGAGATATTGGACAAGCTCTGCCCTCTGATCGCGTCCTCAAAGATTATTAAGAACAGCCGGATCTATCTGGATAATTTCACCGGCTTTACCCCATCCCAATACCATCTTTTGGCGGAGCTGCTGACATACAGCAAGGGTGTGCAGATGACACTGACCGTGGATGTGGACGAGCATCCCTATGAGCTTAAAAATAATTATGAGCTGTTTTATTTGACCAAGGAGACGCTCTGCCGTCTGGAAAAGCTTTGCCGGGATATCCACTGTGAGCGGGCGGAGGATATTTTACTAAAGACCGATGGCGCAAGGACTTACGGGTTTATGGGCGGGAAGCGTTTGACAAAGGATGGCCTGGAAGGCCATGAGGGGCGATTTGCAGACCGGATGGACCTGATCCATCTGGAAAAAAATATTTACCGCAAACGCAGCTATGCCTATAAAGCCGATCCGGAGCATTTAAAGCTGTTTATGGCTAAAAATCCGGGCAATGAGGCGGATTTTGTAGCCCGCCGTATCCGCCGGCTGGTCCGGGATGAGGGCTACCGTTATCGGGAAATTGCCGTGATCAGCGGTGATGTGGCCGGCTACCGGCACATGATCGAGAAATCCTTTAATGCTATGGATATCCCATGCTTTATTGATATGAAGAGGAGCATTTTAAACAATGCTTTTGTCGAATGTCTTCGGGCGCTGCTGGAGATGTTTTCTGAAAACTTTTCGTATCCGGCAGTGTTTCGTTTCATGCGCAGCGGCTTTGCACATATGGAGGATGAGGATATTGACCTGTTGGAAAATTATGTGCTGGCCTTTGGTATCCGGGGAAATTCCGGCTGGAAAAATACGTGGATGAAGCGCCACAGCAGGATCACAGACAATATGCTGCTGGCATTAAATCAGCTCCGGGCCCAATTTTACGAGCGCATCGCTCCGGTATACGAGGTATTTAAGGATAAGTCGGCCGATGTGCGTCAGAAAACGGCGGCGTTGGTGGACTGGATCTATACGATGGAGGTGAAGGCGCAGCTTACACAGGCTTCCGAACGTTTTGAGCAGCAGGGGCAGTTGTCGATGGCCCGGGAGTACGACCAGGTCTACGATGTGGTCATGGACCTGCTGGCGAAGCTTTCGGATATTCTTGGAGATGAAACGATTTCCATCCGGGAGTATGGGGATATTTTGGACGCCGGCCTGAATGAAGCGCAGATGGGCCTTATTCCGCCAGGCATTGACCAGGTTATGGTGGGGGATATCCAGAGGACCCGGTTAAATGGTATACGGGTGCTGTTTTTTATGGGGCTCAATGAGGGTATCGTACCGTCGCCGGCCAGGGATGGCGGCCTGATCAATGACAAGGAGAAGGAAATGCTTTCCCGTCTTGATGTGGAGCTGGCGCCAACGGCCCGGCAGCTTGGCTATTTTGAGCAGTATTATATTTACGCCGTACTCACTGCGGCCAGCGACCGGGTATTTTTATCCTACAGCCAGGTCAGCGCCCAGGGCAAGGCTTTGCGGTCCTCATCTCTGATCCGGAAGCTTATGAAGCTGTTCCCGGCGCTCCCAACGGGGGAATGTGAGGCGGAGGAGGACTGGGTTTCCTGGCTGGACAATGAAAATGCGGCCTTTGACCGTCTGATTGAGGGCTTTCAGACGATGGATAAGGCGCCGGTACCGGAGGCGTGGAAGGAGCTGTACAGTTGGTTTTCATCCAGTGAAGTCTATGGACCCAGAGTCAAAGCGCTGCTGGATGCGGCGTTTGTATCCTACATATCCCGTCCGCTTTCCCGGGCGGCGGTCCGTGCTATTTATGGCAATACGCTGGAAAACAGCGTGACGACGCTGGAAAATTATGCGGCCTGCGCGTACAGCCATTTTCTGCAATACGGTCTGGAGCTTGCGCCGCGGGAAGAAAATGAGATTCGCAGTCCGGACCTTGGAATTATCCTCCACAAGGCGCTGGAGCTGTTTGCAGCAGAGCTTAACGCCGGCGGCTATACGTGGCAGGACGTGCCGGAGCAGGTGCGCGAGACGCTGAGCCGGGAATGCGCCGCAAAAGCGGCGTCACAGTTCCGCCATACGATGCTTCTTGAAACAAAGCGGAATCAGTACCAGATCCGGCGGCTGATCCGCTATGTGCTCCGGACGACCTGGGCCATCAAGCAGCAGCTTCAAAAGGGGGATTTTATGCCCGATGCCTATGAAATCAGGTTTGACAGCGATGAACTTTCCGGCGTCATGGATGTGGCTTTATCTCAAAATGTACTGATGAAGCTCAAAGGCACCATCGACCGGATCGATCTGTGCCAGGATGACAAAAATGTCTATGTTAAGATTGTGGATTATAAGTCCGGCAATACAAAGTTTGATATTGTCGCCCTTTATCAGGGGCTTTCCCTCCAGCTTGTGGTGTATATGAATGCAGCCCAGGCTCTGGAAGCCCGGCGCTATCCTGGAAAACGGATCATCCCGGCGGGTATTTTATATTATAACATCGATGACCCCATGATCGAGACGGAGGATATGGCTGTGCCGGTAAACGCCGGTGCGTCGACTGAGGCCACGGGTGAACTGACGGGGGCTGCGGGTGAACCGGCAGGAGCTACGGATGCGTCGGCGGGGGCTTTGGGCGAACCGACAGGGGCGTTGGACGCGTCGGCGAGGGCTGCGGGCGAAGCGGCTGGAACTTTGGACGAACCGGCGGGGCCTGACGCTGAACAGGCGGGGCCTGTGGATGAGCAGATTCTTGCCCGGCTGAAAAACGGCGGCCTGGTAAACAGCGATCCGGACATTATTCGGATGTTTGATAAGGAATTTACAACCGAATCCACAGTGATCCCTGTGGCTTATACTGCAAACGGCGCCCTGTCCAAGCGGTCGGGGGCCGTGCCCACCGCCCGTTTCCGGGAGCTGGGCCAATATGTGTCGCAGAAGGTGGAGCAATTTGGTGAAGAGATACTGGCGGGAAATATTGCGGTGAACCCTTATGTGAAGGGGAGCCGCAGTGCGTGTACTTACTGTGCGTTCCGGAGTGTGTGCGGCTTTGATGAGCGGATTTCCGGCTATAAATACCGGCGTCTTTCCGGAATGAGTTCTCAGGAGGCGTGGGAAAACATACATAAGGAGGTGGATGGCAATGGCGAACCGGTGGACGGATGAGCAAAAGAGGGCCATTGATTTAAGACGGCGGAATATACTTGTCTCCGCGGCGGCCGGTTCCGGCAAAACGGCGGTGCTTGTGGAGCGTATTTTTACCATGCTCACCGACCGGGTGCAGCCCATTGACATTGACCAGCTTCTGGTAGTGACCTTTACCAATGCGGCTGCGGCGGAGATGAAGGAGCGTGTGGAGGACCGGCTCTTAAAAAGTCTGGACGACGATCCGGAAAACGACCATGTTTTAAAACAATTGGCGTCCATCCACAGCGCGCAGATTATGACGATCCACAGCTTCTGTCTGTATGTGATCCGAAATCATTTCAATGAGATCGACCTTGATCCGGCGTTTCGTATCGGTGAGGAGACGGAATTAAAGCTGCTCCGGGGGGATGTGCTGGAAAAACTGCTGGAAGCCCATTACGACCAGGATGACGCGGATTTTAATAATTTCGTGGAGTGCTTTGCCAAGGGCAAAATGGACAATGGGATTGCGGAGCTGATCTTGCAGGTTTATGAGTATTCCCGCAGCTACCCTCAGCCGGAGCGCTGGCTTGATGACTGCCTTAAAAGCTTTGAGCTGGAGGACGGTCCGGATATGGAAGCGCTGCCGGCTGTGGAATTTTTGAAAAAATACTTAAAAAAGATTATTGACGAAGCCCGGGTATCTGCCCGGGAAGCGCTCGATGTGTGCCGGGAAGCCGACGGTCCGGTGTTTTATGAGGATATGGTGGCCGGTGACCTCAAGCTGCTTGAAACGCTTGAAGCGTGCGCCACATTGGACGAATACTATAATGCTTTCCAGGATTTGAAATTTGCCGCCCTATCCAGGAAGAAAATGCCTGACGCTGCGGAGGAAAAGAAGAACCAGGTGAAAAATCTGCGGGATTTTGTAAAAAAGACGCTGGGAGATCTGAAGAAATCTTATTTTTTTGCACCGCCTGAGGCTATGGCGGAAAATATCCGCCGGATGTATCCACAGATGGCTATGCTCGTCTCGCTTGTAAAGGAATTTTCTGAAAGCTATCAGCAGGCCAAGGAGACAAAGAATACGGTGGACTTCGGAGATCTGGAGCACTTTGCCCTGAAAATACTCACCCGCGAGGAGGACGGCCGCATCGTTCCCACCGACGCGGCGCTGGAGCTGTCGCACCAGTACGAGGAAATACTTATCGATGAATATCAGGACAGTAACCAGGTGCAGGAGACGATTCTTACAAGTATTTCCAGAGAGCGGGCCGGCCAGCCTAACGTATTTATGGTGGGCGATGTAAAGCAGAGTATTTATAAATTCCGTCTGGCTAAGCCGGAGCTGTTTATGGAAAAATACGCCACGTACAGCCTGGAGGAGAGCCGGTATCAGAGGATCGATCTGCATAAAAATTTCCGCAGCCGGCCGGAGGTGCTGGATTCCGTCAACTTCCTGTTCCGAAGGCTCATGTCCTCAGACCTGGGGGATATTGAATATGATGACGACGCGGCGCTTTATGCGGGCGCGGCTTTTCCGGAATTTTCGCCGGGGGCGGGCGAGGCCGGGGGCGGTAACTCAGTTGTTGGCAGTATTGCCGTGGGGCACTGTGCCGTGGACGCCCAGGTGATTCTTGTACATCCCGGCGATGACGCCGGAGCCCGGGAGGAATCGGATAACGAAGACCTGACGGCTCAGGAACTGGAGGCTCAGGCTGTGGCGCTGCGTATACGCGAGCTGGTGGACGGAGAATCGCCGTTGTATGTGATCGACAAGGAAAGCGGCAGCTACCGCAGGGCGTGCTATGGCGATATAGTCATACTTTTGCGTACTATGTCCGGCTGGGCGGATACCTTTGTCAAGACGCTGAATCAGGAAAATATCCCGGCCCAGGCCGAGACAGTGACCGGCTTTTTCTCAGCAACCGAAATACAGGTGGTGCTCAGCTATTTAAGCATTATCGACAATCCAAGGCAGGACATCCCTCTGGCCGCAGTCCTGCGTTCGCCCATTGGCAATTTTTCCAATGAGGAGCTGGCCATGATCCGTTCATTGCAAAAAAAACGGCAGCTCTACGATTCCTGTCAGGCGTTTAGAAAAGAAGAAAGCACGCCATTTCTGGAACGCAATTATACGACCATGACCATTGCCTCAGTGCGAATGCGGCTCAACGATTTTTTTGAAAAGCTGGAAGGGCTGCGGCAGTGTGTGCCTTATACGCCCATCCATGAAATGCTGCAAAAAATTTATGAGGACACGGGCTATTATGCCTGGGCCGGAGCCATGCCGGGCGGGGCGAAGCGCCGGGCAAATATGGATATGCTTGTGGAGAAGGCCGTGGATTATGAGGCGACCAGCTACCGCGGATTGTTTAACTTTACCCGGTATATTGACCAGCTTAAAAAGTATGAAGTGGATTTCGGGGAGGCCGCTGTGGCCGATGGCTTTATTAATACGGTGCGCATTATGAGTATCCATAAAAGCAAGGGGCTGGAATATCCGGTGGTATTCGTATCCGGATTGGGAAAAAGCTTCAATCAGCAAGATGCCAGGAGCGCTCTTATCATCCATTCAGAGTACGGTTTCGGTCCGGATGTGATCGATATCAAGTGGCGTTTGAAGGCGCCTACATTACTAAAGAAGATCCTTTCCAGAAAAACGCTGCTGGAAAATCTGGGTGAGGAGCTGCGCGTGCTTTATGTGGCTCTGACCCGGGCCAAGGAGCAGCTTATACTTACCGGGTATGTGAAGGATATGGATAAAGCGCTGGACCGCTGGTGCAGGGAAACTCCAAGAAATGAAAGCCGTCTGTCCTTTGGTGCTAAAACCGGTGCCAGTTGTTTTCTGGACTGGATCATGCCGGTGCTCGTCCATCACCACAGCGCCCATGAGCTGCTTAAAGCGCATCAGCGTTACAGTCCGGTTTTTCATCTGGATTACGATAACCGGACGGCCTTTGATGTAAGGGAGATCACTGTGGAAGCATTGTTTGCTCCGGCTGCGGGGAAAAGCTCGGAGTACATGTTGAAAAAGGATGTGCTCCTTCACTGGAACTGTGATAAGGTGTACCTGCCTCAAATGCATGAGGCCATGCCCCGGCTGCTTGGCTGGGAATATCCCTTTGCCAGCGAAATGCGCCTGCACACAAAAATGACTGTATCTGAGTTAAAACGTCTTGGGCAGCTTCGGGAATATGAGGAAGAAAATGATGCTGTGGCAATGTTTGCGGCAGAAGCGCAGGGGATATATGAAGGCGGAGCAGCCGATGCCGATTTGGGAACCGCTGGTGCAGCCGCAGCAGGTGCAGGGAGTGTGCCGGGAGCCGGACTTTTGCCGGAGGAACGTCAAGCTGCCAGAGAGGTGGAGGCTACCAGCGGGCAGTTTGCTTCACTGACGCAGCAGGCGCGCATGGAGCGGGCGGCGCTGCGTGGAACCACGGTCCACCGGATACTGGAGCGTATGGACATTGGCAGCATCAAAAGTATGGCCGACGTGAAGCGGCTGGCAGACGACCTGACCGCTGCCGGACAGATCAGCGCCGAAGGACGGGCGCTTGTCTATTTGCCGGGAATCTACCGGTTTGCCAGATCCCGGCTGGCCCGGCGGATACAGGCCGCGGATAAATCCGGCCAGCTATACCGTGAAAGACAATTTGTCATGGGTGTGCCGCCCTCAGTCATCGATCCACGACAGGATGCCCAGGATACCGTATTGATCCAGGGAATCATCGACGCCTGGTTTATCGAAAACGGCGAAGCTGTCATCGTAGATTATAAAACCGATTACGTAGCCGATGACGGAAAAAGTCTCATTGACCGATATAAAACTCAGTTGGACTACTATGGAATTGCCATTGAGCAGATGACGGAGCTGAAGGTCAGGGAAAAAATCATCTATTCCCTTAGCCTTGGTAAAGAACTATATATATAAAAGAACAGCGGGAAGCAGAGGCAGAACCTTATTGCTTCCCGCTGTCTTTTTCTAATTGTTTGAGCTGGCGGTTTATTTTTTTCGCCTCAGCCCTGTAATAGAAATAGAACATGGACCAAATGATAAAGAAAGCGAGGATACTGAGGATGATCATGGACACAAGGTTGATTGGACTCCCCATTGGCATCCAGCCCAAAGTAATGGCCGTTGGAAAGTAAATAGCTGTGCCCACGGCAAAGTGGATGAACACCTGCAGGCCAAAGGGAAGACGTTCACTGTTGTATACGATAGATGTGGTGCCATAACCCATGCCCACCAGCATAGCGCCCAGAGCCTGGCGGTTGAAGTCCTTCATCACAAGCAAAAGATAGTCCTCCCCGGCTACGGCGTTGCCGATCAGGCAGGTGATCACAAAAAACAGACAGCCCCAGGATATGCCGAACATGATATATTTTAATAGTTTTAATCCCTTCATTATTATACCCCCAGTCTTTCTTTGAATTTCTGACGGTAGCTTCTGGATATGATTTCTTCAATCCCATTTTTCATAACAATCGCCATCGTTCCGTTGAAAGCGGCCTCCACATGGTGGATGCGGAAAATGTTCACAAGAGCCGACTTTGATATGCGGACAAAGTTTTTGCCGAGAATGTTTTCCAGCTCATAGAGCGGTTTTCCTAACAGAAAACGGTTCTTTTCGATGTCGTAGAGCACCAGCTCCCGCCCCTCCGTTCGTATGATTTCTATATTATCCGGTTCGATGATGAATGTTTTTCCCTGTATCTGAGCCGTAAGGATGGCTTCCTCGTTTTCCTTTTCCAGTATGGCAATGGCATTTTGCAGGGAAGGGGTCAGCCTGGCCGCATATAATAACGCTCTGGGATTTTTGCAGTTGGGGTCAATATTCAATTCCACACGCATATTTTGGCTCCTCTCGGTCGATTTGATGGGGCAATACCTATTATAATTTGTCGAGGATTTCCCTGGAAATCCTTGACCTGCTTGCGCTTCTCTTGTCAGGGATTTCCAAAGGAAATCGTTGACCTGCTCGCGCATCAGTGCGATTCCTCTTTTATGCAATACCTATTATACGCCTATCTGTAGGCGACGGCAAGGGCAATTCATTGATGCAAAGGCGCATCCGGTGTGCAGGTGCATTTTACGGCCGTATATGGCATGTTACGTGCAAAATCCAACCGGATAAGCGAGATTTATTACAAATTTGTATTTTTCGATTATGATATAGGTGTAAATAAATTTTGGGAGGGCGATATCTATGAAGGAAATGCTTGTTAACGTAGAAAATCTAAATCTTTTTTATGGAAATGTCCATGCGGTGAAAAATCTTTCGTTTGCTGTGGGCGCAGGCGAAATCCTTGCGATTATCGGTGCCAACGGTTCAGGAAAGACTTCCACCGTGGAGTGTGTGGAGGGGCTGAGGCGGCCAACGAATGGCAGTATTATAGTATTTGGTAAAAATCCATGGAAGGAACGACGTTACATCTATACAAAAATGGGAATACAGCTCCAGGATGTGGAGTATCCGGATAAAATACGGGTAGGCGAGCTGTGTGAGATGTTCGCTTCATTTTATGAGAACCCGGCGGACTGGCGGCTGCTTCTTAAAAATCTGGGGCTGACGGAGAAAATAAATCGCAGTGTCCGAAGGCTTTCCGGCGGAGAAAAGCAGCGGTTGTCGGTGATCCTGGCGCTGCTCCCAAGACCCAGGCTCATGGTTCTGGATGAATTGACGACAGGTCTTGATCCGGAAATCCGGCACGGCCTGTGGGAGAGTCTGAAGCAGATCCGTCAATCAGGTACAAGCATTATACTTGTTTCCCATTATATGGACGAGGTGGAAGTCCTGGCGGACCGGCTGCTTTACATGAAGCATGGCTGCGGAGAATTTTTCGGCACGCTGGATGCCTTCCGGCTGTTTGCCAAGGCCAGGGTCAGCCCGGATCAATGGAGCGACGCGCTGACACTTGAACAGATATATCTGCTGCTGGCGCCAAAGGCTAATGTGCTGACAATGGAGGGGATATTATGACCAGATATTTGACCGTATTTAAAATAGAAACCCGGCTGTTTGTTCGTAATTTTTATGGCTTTTTCTTTACCTTTGTATTTCCGTTGCTAATGCTGATTCTATTTGGCAGCATCTATGGAAATGAACCTTCTGCGTACTTTAACGGGATGGGGAGTATGGATGTATCGGTGCCGGCTTATAGCGCCATGATCATTGCTGTCACCGGCTTAATGGCGTTTCCACTGACTCTGGCAGAGTGTAAGGAACGGAAAATATATAAACGGTTTGATGCTACACCGGCGGGAAAAAGTACGATCATAAAGGCTCAGATTGCTGTCAACCTGCTGATGACCATCGCCGGATTTGTTATTTTGATCATAGCCGGGAAACTTATTTATCAGATACGGATTGAAGGAAATTTCTTTGCTATCGCGGGAGCTTTTCTGTTATCCATCGGCGCTATGTTTTCCCTTGGATTTTTCTTTACCGCCATTGCCAGGGATTCAAAGATTAGCAATCTTTTATGCTACGTTTCGTATTTTATAATGATCTTTCTCTCCGGGGCGACGATGCCCAGCGAAATATTTCCGGATACGGTTAAAATGATTGCCCGATTTCTTCCGCTCACCTATGTGGTCGAGCTGCTCCAAAATACATTTCGTGATGAAAGCTTTTCACAATGTGTTGTGAGTGTGGTGGTGCTGGCTGTGCTCATGGCGTTTTGTATCAGCGTGGGCGCTGGCTTTTACCGCAGGAAAAGCTGGTTGTAAATTTTCGTGCTGCATGGTGGCCGGATTCTGGTCGGGAATAAGATTGTGCCTTATTTGGCCAGATATCGGGTGGTGCAGGCAAAGCAATGTATAAAATCCGCAAAGGGTTTAGTGTTTTAAACGGGATAAATATGGAAATACTGTTAATAAATTTCCGATGCTGTAACGCGGTATCCGCTGTTCGTCTGTATAAAAAGCGAGAGGTGAGGATGTATAAGCGGCCTGCCTGCGGAGGCGATACGCGTGCCGGGCATTTGCCAGGCGTTGTCTATCGGAAGAAAAGGGAGCAGATTTCTATGCCTAAAAAGAAAGAAAAGAAGATTGACCTGACGAAGCTGAAACCGGAGGAACTGATGAAGTATGAGATAGCCGCTGAACTGGGCCTGTTTGACAAAGTAATGAAGGACGGCTGGCAGTCGCTGACCGCACGTGAAACAGGAAAAATTGGCGGGATGGTGACACAGCGCAAAAAGGCGCAGAAGGAGAATCCTACTTTGACGGAATATGAAGTATAAATGAATCAGGGCTCGTCATGTCCATAGTTTTCTATCGTTAATAGAAAACTATGGTCAGTGCGAGCCCTGATTCCGTTTGAAATTATGATAAGTCGCAGATCATTATGTATTCTTCCTCGTTCTCATTAACGATGCGAAATCCGGCTTTTTTATACATTTTCAAAGCATAATTTGCTTTTTGAACAGCAAGCGACGCCTGTTTGTAGCCTCTGTTTTTCAATTCACAAAGCATTTTCTCCAGTAAAGCCGTACCTATGCCTGCTCCGCGATAGTCTTTAAATAAGGATATAGCAAATGAAGGCGTTGTATCATTAATATGGCCATAATCGTTCATAATGCGGACCCAGACAGCGCCAACGACTTTTTTGTCGACTTCTGCCACGAAACATATATCGTCCTTTTCCATTCCAAAATCCTTTAAATATACTTGTAATTCAGGCTGTCTGATAATTGATTTCGGTGGGGCAGGTGTAACTTCCGGAACAAAAATTGCTTCGTATAAAAAAATCTCAAGTAGAGGATATTCCTCTTTATATATGGTTCTAATTTTGTAGTTCATAAATACCTCCGGCTTAAGCTATGGATATAGCATTACTTTTTCTACTTGCGGGCGTTTAATACATCGGTTTAAATTTAAGCTGTACACCGATTTACATTTATAGTATGCATATTTCATCCATAAGAAACGTTTCAAAGCTCCCCAAATGCTCTGGATTCTCCAATCGCGCGGCAGCGGCTTCGCCCGCCAGGCACATGGTGAGGATACCACAGATGGCGGCCTCGGCGGCCGACTGGGCGACGGGAAGATAGGAGCCGATCAGGGAATTGACCATGCAGCCGGTGCCAACAAGCTTTGGAAGCTGGGAGACGCCACGGCCAAGCTCGATGACCTGACCGCCGTCACTGACGTAATCCTTTGGACCGGTGCAGGCCACGCAGGTGTTGTATTTTTTCGCAACCGCCATGGCAGCCTCGGGGATCTCCATAGAATCACAGACGCCGTCAATGCCTTTGGCCTGCTGGGTGCCGCCGGCAAGATTTAACAGCTCCACACCATTGCAGCGGATAACGTCAAAATGATAGTCGTTTAGCAGCCGGCCGACAAAGTTAAAACGGTAATCGGACAGCCTGGCGCCCACAGGGTCAAGGATGACCGGGATGGCACTGGCATTGGCAAAAGCCAGGGCAGCAGGTATGGAAGCGATAACCTCGTCGTTTAACGTTCCTGTATTGATAACGAGAGCGTCGGACCGGGCGGCCACCTGGGCTGTTTCCTTTTGGGCAAAGGCCATGATGGGGGCGGCGCCTAAAAAGGCGGTGATCCGGGCACACTGATACATGGTGACAAAATTGGTGATGTGATGGACGACCGGCTTTTGGCTGCGCAGCAGGCTTTTAAGCGCCGGTATCCTTTGAATATAGTAATCTTCAGACAGATACATAATCGTGCACTCCTTACTGAATATCGAAATTGTCTTTTTTTAATACCTTCATAAGCCGCAGTTGTTTTATAATGATATAGGCAATAATACTGCCCACGATGGTGCTTACAAAGAAGGGAAGCACATAAGTGAACAGGGCCGCGGTGTCATTGTCTAAAAATAATCTGGCCACAAAGTAAGCGCAAATACCGCCAAGCAGGCTTGTTCCCGCCACCTCACCAATGAAGGCGGCCATATCTTTTTTGAAAATCATATAAAGGATTCCGGCCAGCGCGGCACCTAGCATACTGCCTGGAAATGCCAGAAGGCTACCAGTACCGATGATAAAACGGATCAGGGAAATTAAAAATGCGTTGATGACCGCATATCCGGGGCCAAGGATGACCGCGCCGCAGACATTAATAAAATGCTGTACCGGAGCGCATTTGGAGGCTCCGATGGGGAAAACAAGCAGCGTGGAGGTGGCTACACCAAATGCGATGAAAAGCGCTGAAAGAACAAGCTTTTTTGTGGCAATGGATGTGGATTTTGTCTTTAATTGTGTAGATTCTTTAAACATTTTACAGTCTCTCCTTCGTAGGAAAATAAATGATTTATCGTAACTATTTAGCCATGCGAAGTCGAGGTGAAGCATGGCTGGATAGTTACGATTTATCTGCAGATGTAATGATACGGAACAACTGCACCTAATTTTAATTATAAAGGAATCAATTCACATGTCAACAATGAATATTTGATCCGAACCGATTACACTGTATAACAGTTCAGAGCGGACGTACTGTTATTTGCAAGCGAAAAAATTCTCCGTAACGCATTGACAAAAAACGCATATGGGCGTACAATAACGTCGTACTCTAATACAATTAAATAATTCGGTAGGTGAGGTTACCACAGGGATCGGGATTTTCCTAAGATTGCTGCCGCAAATTTGTGGAGACACAACGCGCTGGTTAGCAGGCTATGTCGTAAAGGCATAACCTAATGCAATTTCATACGCCCTGTGATGCTAAAGCTTGGACGATGGATGCTACTTTAATATTAATTTTCTGGGAATAGGCTTCCCGCCATTGTTTCGGCTTTGGCGGGAAGCTTTTTTTGCGCGAAGCAACGAGCCACAAAGGGGAGCTTGCTCACCTTTGCGGCGACTGCCGCGACCTGGCGTAGCGAAGCGGAGGCAGGTGCACGAAGCAAAGATTAAAAAATTTATTATAAAGGCAGGTGAGAGCAATGGACGCGGGCGTCAGTTACCATTTGTGCAGTTTAATGGACAAGTTTACACGTAAAAATTTAATAATGAAACGAGGTATTCGATATGAACAGAGATATTTTTATGAAGCTTCTGATGGCCCGGGAATTCAAGGCTGTAAGAAGTATTTTGAATGTTATGAATTCAGTGGACATTGCCGCCTTACTGTCGGAACTTACGGACACAGAGCTGGTGCTGGCTTTCCGGCTCATTCCAAAGGATAAGGCCGCCGACGTATTTGCCAATATGAACAATACCATGCAGAGCTATCTTGTGGAGATGTTCACGGAAAAAGAATTAAAAGCTATCGTAGATGAATTGTTTGTAGATGATACGGTGGATTTACTGGAGGAGCTGCCGGCCAATCTGGTGACGCGGATACTGGACGCCGCCGACCGGGATAAAAGGGCGCAGATCAATGCAATCTTAAATTATCCGGAGGATAGCGCCGGAAGCATTATGACTACAGAATATGTGGATTTCAAAAAGTGGATGACCGTAGCTCAGGCTGTGGCCCACATTAAAGAAACCGGAATCCATAAGGAAACGATTTATACATGCTACGTTCTGGAAAATCGTAAGCTTCTGGGAATCATATCTGCAAAGGACCTGCTCACCTCCGACGATGGGGAGCGGATTGAGGATATTATGGAAAAGGAAATTATTTCCGTCAATACCCACACGGATAAAGAGGAGGTAGCCAGGCTGCTGTCTAGGTACGATCTGCTGGCGATACCTGTTTTAGATGCGGAATCCCTGATGGTTGGTATCGTCACTGTGGATGATGCTATGGATGTCATGGAGGATGAGGCCACGGAGGATATTACGAAGATGGCCGCCATAAATCCCAGTGAAAAGCCGTATTTTGAAACGTCGGTATGGGGCCACGCCAAAAACAGGATCGTCTGGCTGCTGGTACTCATGCTTTCTGCCACAGTTACCGGCAGTATTTTAAATTACTATGAATCCGCCTTTCAGGCCATCCCCATGCTGGTGTCCTTTATTCCTATGCTCATGGACACCGGCGGAAACTGCGGTTCGCAGAGCTCCACGCTGATTATCCGCGGGATTGCTCTGGATGAAATACATTTTAACGATATATTCCGGGTACTGTTTAAGGAATTTCGGATTTCAATTGTGGTAGGTATTATACTGGCCGCCGCCAATGGGGTGCGTATTTTTATTATGTACCGAAATCTTTCCATGGCCATTGTTATCGCATTATCCCTGATCGCAACGATCATTATTTCTAAA
This sequence comes from Lachnospiraceae bacterium, assembly GCA_902363555.1. GTDB lineage: Bacteria > Bacillota > Clostridia > Lachnospirales > Lachnospiraceae > Catenibacillus. Next base: position 62,963 of record CABJAM010000016.1, read on the forward strand.
ATGATCGGCTGTACGCTGCCGCTGCTGGCTAAAAAAGTGCATCTGGACCCGGCCATCATGGCGGCGCCATTGATCACAACGCTGGTGGATACCTGCTCAGTGATGGTATATTTTGGCATTGCCACGCGGATGTTTAATTTATAGGCAGACGTACTCTATGACTATTCGTAGTATTGTCTGTAATGGTATTATAAAGCATGTCGGATTTTTACAATAACATCGAACAGGTATATACTACACTATTACAATGTGGGAAAGGTACTTCATCATAATCCTGCAGCAGATATAAAATGGAGAATAAGGAGCGTGCCTATGAATTGGGAGCCGTGGACCGGCTGTTACAAAATAAGTGATGGCTGCACAAATTGTTATTTTTACGGGCCATATGCGAAACGTTATGGCCAGAATACGATACAAAAAACAGATAAATTCGATTGGCCCATAAGAAAAAATACTAAGGGCGAGTACAATATTAAAGGCAATAAAATTTTGGCCACCTGCTTCGCCACCGATTTTTTCCTCCCCGAAGCGGATGAATGGCGTAAAGAGGTCTGGGCGATGATCCGTCAGAGGACAGATATCGATTTTTTGATCCTGACGAAGCGGATCGATCGCTTTGACGTCTCCCTTCCAGCCGACTGGGGGGATGGGTATGATAATATAAATATTGGATGTACAGTGGAAAATCAGAAATTGGCTGATGAGAGACTTCCTATATTTTTGTCCTATCCCATGAAACGGAGGTTTATCGCCTGTGCACCGCTTTTAGAGGCAATCGATCTGACGCCTTACCTTCATGGTGTAGATCATGTGACCGTGGGCGGCGAAACGGGGCGGGAGGCCCGGGAATGTAATTACGACTGGGTGCTGGATATCCGGGAACAATGTGTTAAGGCAAATGTAACTTTCTGGTTTAAAAACACAGGCTCTCTTTTCCGACGCAATGGTGTTGTGGAGAGAATTAATCCGTTTAAGCAAAACAGCCTGGCTAAAGAACTAGACATTAATATTTCGGATGGAAAAAGATTATTTTGATTATGAAAAAATCATATAAATTCGTTCAGATAGCCATAGGAATGACCATACTTACACCAGTCGTTTTATGGCTTCCATCTTTTTTCGCTGGAGTTGCGTCGGTACAAAATATATCGGAATTCAAAAGCCCCGTTTCCTTAGTGCAGGAGCCCAAAGGTACAGATTTCGGCAGAGAAACATATAGCATATTTTTATGAGCTATCTGAACTGTTACGAAGAATCAAAATAAAAATAAAAAAATTGGAAAAAAGTGTTGACATTTATTAGATTCAATGATATTATACATAAGCTGCCTGCGAGAGACACGGCAGAGAACAGCAAAAAATAATTTCTTCAAAAAAGAAATTAAAAAAACAGAAAAAAGCACTTGACAAAAACTTCCAAGTGTGATAATCTGTTAAAGTTGCTTGCGAGAGCGGCGAGAACAAAGTCGAACATTGATAATTAAACAATAAAACAATCCCGAAAATTCGTAAAACAGCTTTGACAGCGCACGCAGTGCGCGGAGCGAAATTTGCAGACGGCCAGAGGGGAGCTTGCTCACCTATGGACGTCTGAAAATTACGCGGAATGCACCTTCAGGTGCATTGGCAAAGCGCCAGCGACCGAGCGAACTTGTTCGCGAGGTTGTCGGAGAGTAAAAAGAATTTTTAAGAACAAAAACCAAAGTAATAACGGGAATGATAACAAACAATTAGCTAGTTGTTGTTCTGAATAAGAATCAAAGCTTAAATGGAATTGCGCTGATGCGCAAGCAGGTCAACGATTTCCTTCGGAAATCCATGACAAAGCTTAAACATGAGAGTTTGATCCTGGCTCAGGATGAACGCTGGCGGCGTGCTTAACACATGCAAGTCGAACGAAGCATTTTTATTGAGACCTTCGGGTGGATTTAAAAATGACTGAGTGGCGGACGGGTGAGTAACGCGTGGGTAACCTGCCTCATACTGGGGGATAACAGTTAGAAATGACTGCTAATACCGCATAAGCGCACAGAGTCACATGACTCGGTGTGAAAAACTCCGGTGGTATGAGATGGACCCGCGTCTGATTAGGTAGTTGGTGAGGTAACGGCCCACCAAGCCGACGATCAGTAGCCGACCTGAGAGGGTGATC
>CABJAM010000017.1 GCA_902363555.1 Lachnospiraceae bacterium
AGCCCAAAGGTCTAAATCATCAATATCTGCAATTTTCAAGGTTCTTTTGAGCCGTTTTTCTTTGACTCAGTTTTTCATAAATCACTTGACACTACCACAGAGCTGCATGCGCGGTAACAGTTCAGAGGGGCTAAACGGTAACACAAGCTGAACTGTTGCCATGTACTATGGCAGCCCTTATTAATTCTTTCGTGTGATCTGATTTTGTATGAGTTAAAAAAATTAAGTCTTACCCTATAATACCATATTAAATTAACTCTGAACACCTAATTTTTGAAACTTCGTCATATGTTCCCTAACCTTATTTACAATTGCCAGGTTCAGTGTTATCCTGCGGGTAGTAAGAGAAACGCCGGAAGGTGTTAAAAAATTCGATGTTGTGAAATGATGGAGGTAATATGATGAAGACCCGTACAGAATTTGACTCAATAGGGAGCATGGAGGTTCCCGCCAATGCCTATTACGGAGTACAGTCATTGCGCGCTATGCAGAATTTTCAGATTTCAGGAAGAAAGCTGCATGCGAAATTTATAGAGAGTCTGGCAGTTATAAAAAAGGCGGCGGCCCTGACCAATTACAGAGCCGGCCATCTGGAGGCCCAGAGGGCCCACGCGATCATGCGGGCCTGCGACGAGGTTATGGGCGGTAAATATGCCGATCAGTTTATTGTGGACGCCATCCAGGGCGGCGCCGGTACTTCGGCCAATATGAACGCCAACGAGGTTATTGCCAATCGTGCCATCGAGCTGATGCACGGGGATAAGGGCGATTATTCCGTGGTCCATCCAAACGATCATGTAAATATGGCCCAGTCCACCAATGACGTCATCCCATCCGCCGGCAAGCTGACCGTTTTAAAGCTGATGCCGGGGCTGCTCCGTGAGCTGGAGAGCCTGGAAAGCGCCCTGATGGGCAAGGCCAGAGAGTTTGACCATATATTAAAGATGGGCAGAACGCAGCTCCAGGATGCCGTTCCCATGCGTCTGGGCCAGTCGTTCCACGCCTATGCCAGTGTGATTTCCAGAGATATTGAGCGGCTTAAAAAAGTAACCCATGAAATGTATATATTAAATATGGGCGGTACGGCCATTGGCACGGCCATCAATGTAAGCCCGGACTACCTCCACCATATCGTCGATAATCTGGCGGACATCACCGGCTATCCGCTGATGCAGGCCAGGGATCTTATAGATGCCACCCAGAATCTGGACGGCTTTGTGGGCGTTTCCAATGCTTTAAAAACATGCGCCGTGAACCTGTCAAAGATGTGCAATGACCTGCGGCTGCTGTCCAGCGGCCCCCGCACCGGTGTGCACGAGATCAATCTTCCCGCCCGTCAGAATGGCTCATCCATTATGCCGGGGAAGGTGAACCCGGTCATCCCCGAAGTCGTATCCCAGGTGGCCTACCTTGTCATTGGCAACGATATGACCATAACTATGGCCGCCGAGGCCGGGCAGATGGAGTTAAATGCATTTGAGCCTGTGCTGTTTTTCAATCTTTTTGAATCCATCGACACGATGACCGGCGCGGTAAATACATTGACTGAAAACTGTATCCGCGGTATTACGGCCAATGAGGACGAATGTCTTTCCTACGTGGAGCACAGTGTTGGTATATGTACGGCGCTCTGTCCGTACATCGGTTATAAGAAGGCCGCTGAGATCGCCAAGGCGTCATTAAAGACAGGTGTTTCTGTGCGTGAGCTTGTATTAAAGGCCGGACTGCTTAAAGAAAATGAGCTGAACAGCATTCTGGACCCGATGCATATGACCGAACAGAGTGAGGATGAAATGAGCGAAGAAAACACAGTGGCATGAACATAAATAAGCGTTATCTGAGGGGGGATCAATCATCCCCCCGATTTTATTGTGCAGATAGGCAGAGGAGCAGGATCGGCAGCAGAGCCTTCCATTTGATTCGTATTTGTCTGATTATTTTCATCATTTATGGCGCCCTTTGTGGGCAGCATCTCCTTATTATAGTCTGGGAATCTACACCAAATATCATAGCATTTCCCTGACTGTAAAACAATATAAATCCGCCATTATAAAATGGGAAATCGGAGAAATATGTCTGCGATGTCGTTTTTTGTAAAATCCACGTAAGTTTTTTGTTAAAAAATAATGGTTTGAGAAGTAGACATAATATTGGAAAAATTGAACGGATAAATGCGGTCAGGAACAATGACATTAGATTAAAAGAGTTTACATAAGTAAAGTTTCCCGGAGGTAACAGTTTACATAAATTTGAAAAATGGGGCTTGTAAATTAAAATTTTATATATTAAAGTATATGTGTATGTTAAATTTGATGTAATTTACTAAGGAGAAATCAAATGAATGGTCTGACGATTATTATGAGTCTCGGAGGCGGTTTGGGCCTGTTTTTGTATGGCATGAAGCTGATGAGCGACAGTATCGAAAAAGTTGCCGGAGCTAAACTCAGAAGTGTACTGGAGGTTCTTACAAAGAACAAGTTTGCCGGACTGCTTGTAGGTATTGTATTTACAGCGATTATTCAGTCTTCCAGCGCGACCACCGTTATGGTAGTCAGTTTCGTAAACGCGGGTCTTATGGATTTGTTTCAGGCGGCAGGTGTGATCTACGGTGCCAATATCGGTACGACAGTGACCTCCCAGCTTGTAGCGTTCAATCTTTCGGAATATGCTCCGATTTTTGTTCTGTTCGGAGTCATCATGTTTTTATTTATCAAAAAGCCATCGGCAAAAAAGCTGGGGGAAGTCATTATCGGCTTTGGTATTTTATTTATCGGCCTGAGTATGATGTCCTCATCTATGGAGAGCCTGAAAACATCCGCGGTTGTCACGGATACGCTGGCATCTCTGACGAATCCTTTTATGGCGGTGATCGCGGGCATCATCATTACCTCCATATTACAAAGCTCATCGGTGACCGTCAGTATCGTTCTTTTGATGGCGACTCAGGGGCTTTTGGAACTGCCGGTATGTTTTTACCTGATTTTAGGCTGTAATATCGGTTCGTGTACCACAGCCCTTCTGGCCAGTCTGAGCGGTAAAAAGGACGCCAAGCGGGCGGCGCTGATCCATTTCCTGTTCAATATTATCGGTATGGCGGTGATCGCAGTGATCCTGGCCTTTGCCATGGGGCCGGTAGAGCGGTGGATGTACAGTATTTCCGGCAATGATATCGGCCGGAGCGTGGCTAATGCTCACACGATCTTCAAAATCTTCCAGTGCATTATTTTGATGCCGTTTTCCAAATACCTTGTGAAGCTGACGTACCTTCTTGTGAAGGGTGACGACCGGAAGCCTCACAGAGCGGAGCTCAAGTACATTGGCGAGCATTATATACTGACGCCGGCCACAGCAGTGCCCCAGGTCATTCGGGAAATTAACCGGATGGGTAAGATTGCCACGGAGAATCTGGATATGGCCGTGGACGCTCTGCTTACAGGCAATGAGGAAGAGGCCCAGAAAGTGTTTGGTGTGGAAAAGACCATCGACTTCCTCAACCATGAGATCACGCAGTATCTTGTTAAAGCCAATCAGCTCAGTCTTCCTGTGGATGACCGGAAAATGCTGGGCGGTCTGTTCCATGTAGTCAGCGATATTGAGCGTGTGGGCGACCATGCGGAAAATATTGCCGAGGATGCCCATGCCAAGCGGGAACTGGGCCTGGAGTTCAGTGAGACCGGTGACCGGGAGCTGCGGGAAATGGTAGATATGGTAGATAAGATATTAAGCCTTTCACTGGATATGTTCAGTAATAATACGCAGGAACATCTGGCGGAAATCCTTGCACTTGAGGATCAAATCGATAAAAAGGAGCGGGATATCCAAAACGCTCATATCGAACGGCTGAATAAAAATCAGTGTACGGCCCAGTCTGGCATGATGTTTTCGGATTTGGCTTCCAACCTGGAACGTGTGGCGGACCATGCTACGAATATTGCGTTCTCCATTCTGGATGATGATCCGGAGGGGGATAAGGAGCCAAAAGCTCAGTTTGATGTAATGTAAATTAAAGAGAATATTTGCGCCAGCCCAACACATGGGAAAAATCTGCTCCCGGAGCCGCAGCACGGACGTGCCGGCCGCCAACGCGGGGGAGTTTACCTATGTGTTGGGCTTGCGTATTTTTGTAAAGAAATCGCTGCTTTGCTTGCGTATTGGCGCAATTCCTATTATAATAGTAGATATAAAAAGGAGTGTGTGTGATGCGTAAAACATTCAGACAGTTATTAGAGGATAAGATTGTAATCCTGGACGGGGCGACGGGTACAAACCTTCAGTTGCGGGGAATGCCCGGGGGTGTCTGCCCGGAGCAGTGGATTATTGAAAATAAACAGGTGCTTATAGAGCTTCAAAGAGAGTATGTGGCGGCAGGCAGTGACCTTGTGTATGCGCCCACCTTTTCCGGGAACCGGATCAAGCTGGCGGAATATGGCCTGGCAGACCGGGTAGTGGATATAAATAAGACGCTGGTGGCGATTTCCCGGGAGGCCGTGGGCGAGGATGTGCTGGTGGCCGGGGATATGACGATGACCGGCCAGGCGCTGGAGCCGGTGGGCTCTGTGACGCTGGATGCGCTGATCGCGTGCTATGAGGAGCAGGCCCGGGCACTTTATGAGGCCGGGGTGGACGTGTTTGTGGTGGAGACGATGATGAGCCTGGCGGAGACGCGGGCTGCGGTTATGGCCATACATCATGTGTGTGACACGCCGGTGATGGTGACCATGACCTTTGAGGAGAGTGGGCGCACCCTTTACGGTACCGATGGGGTGACGGCGCTTTTGACATTGCAGGGGCTGGGCGTTGACGCTTTTGGCATTAACTGCTCCGCCGGCCCGGAAAATCTGGAAGCCATGCTGGATGAGATGCGCCCCTATGTGAGCGTGCCCCTGATCGCCAAGGCCAATGCCGGTCTGCCCCAGTTTGTCGATGGAATGACGGTGTTCCCCATGGGGCCGGAGGATTATGCGGATGCCTGCGTGGCGCTGCTTAACCGGGGGGCCGCACTGATTGGCGGCTGCTGTGGAACGACGCCGGAGCATATCCGGGCGCTGGCCGACCGGGTCCGGGCGTTTGATGCGAAGGCTGCGGCGGATGTCCGGGCACAGATGGGCTCCAGGTCCGGGCTGCCTGTGGCGACCACAGAGCGCAGGACGTGGTTTTTTGAAAATGGTTTTGACGGCCTTGTGGTAAATACGACGATCTGTGCCGGGGATAATGATGATTTCTGCCAGGAGCTTATAGACGGTGATTGGGATACCCTTTATGATCTCATGGATGAAGCCGCAGAGGATGAGCCGGACATTATTAATATCGATGTGGATGCCCCAGGCGTGGACGGCCCTGCGGTCATGGCGCATATTTTTAATGAGTTGACGATCACGGATATACCGGTGAGCATTTCCTCGGAGGATATGGCTACATTGGAATCCGCGCTGATCCATTATCCGGGGCGGCTGCTCATATTGGACAGATCCCGGGAGGAAGCGCAGCGCGCGGCCGTAAAGGCATTAGCAGAAAAATACGGTGCATTCGTATTCCGAATTTGTCCGGACTTAGAATAGACCATAAGACAGGAGTTATATATTATGAAATCACTTGTAATCGCGGAAAAGCCCAGCGTGGGCAGAGATATTGCCCGGGTGCTGGGCTGTAAAAACGGCGGCAACGGCTTTCTGGAGGGCGGACGGTACGTAGTGACGTGGGCTCTGGGCCATCTGGTGGAGCTGTCTGATCCGGAAAGCTACGGCGACCAGTGGAAGGAATGGAAGATGGAAACCCTTCCCATGCTGCCGGAATATCTTGAAATCGATGTTATAAAAAAGACCGGCAGGCAGTTTGCCACGGTTAAAACCCAGATGCTGCGCAAGGATATCGATGAGATCATCATCGCTACGGACGCCGGCCGTGAGGGTGAGCTGGTGGCCCGGTGGATCATAAAAAAGGCCGGGGTGAAAAAGCCCATTAAGCGTCTGTGGATTTCCTCAGTGACCGATAAAGCCATTAAGGAGGGCTTTGCCCATCTGAAAAACGGCCATGAGTATGACAATCTTTATGCGGCTGCCGTAGCCCGGGCTGAGGCGGACTGGCTGGTAGGGCTCAACGCCACGCGGGCGCTGACGGTCAAGCATAATGCCCAGCTCTCCTGCGGCCGTGTACAGACGCCGACGCTGGCTATGATTTTGGCCCGCAGTGAGCAGATTAAAAACTTTAAGGAAAAGAAGTATTATGGCATTGCCGCTCAGGCGGGGAAGCTGCGCCTGACATGGGTGGACCATAATAGCGGTTCAACCAGCAGCTTTGACATGGAGCATATGAAGGCGCTCTTAAATCAGATCGAGGGTAAGGATGCGGTGATCACAGAGGTTGTGAAAAAGGCAAAAAAGACATATGCACCGGCGCTCTACGACCTGACCGAGCTGCAAAGAGATGCCAATAAGCTTTACGGCTTTTCTGCCAAGGAAACCTTAAACCATATGCAAAGCCTTTATGAGCGTCATAAGGCGCTGACCTATCCGCGGACGGATTCCAGATATCTGACGTCAGATATTGTGGAAACACTGCCGGAGCGGGTGCGGGCCTGCCAGGGCGGCAGCTTTTCCCAGGCCTGTGCATTGATCCTTAAAAAGCCCATTGTTGGCAATAAATCCTTTGTGGATAATGCTAAGGTGTCCGATCATCACGCCATTATCCCCACCGAGCAGGCGGTCCGGTTATCGGATCTGGAGTTTGGGGAACGCAAAATTTATGAGCTGGTTGTCTCCAGGTTTCTGGCTGTGCTCATGCCGCCCTTTGAATACGAGCAGACCGACGTGCGGGCAGATATTGGCGGACAGACATTTACCGCCAAGGGCAAGATTGTTAAGAGTGCCGGATGGAAAGCGGTATACGACCATGAGGCGGACGATGAGGACGAGGATTCGGTGAAGGAGCAATTGCTCCCGGAGCTTTCTAAAGGACAGAAGCTGAAGATCAGCTCCGTCGCCATGACTGAGGGCAGGACAAAGCCGCCGGTGCCATTTACCGAGGCCACACTTTTGTCTGCCATGGAAAATCCGGCAAAGTATATGGCAAGCACGGATAAATCTCTGGCAAAGACACTGGGAGAGACGGGCGGTCTGGGAACTGTGGCTACCCGGGCGGATATTATCGAGAAGTTGTTTAACAGCTTTATGATTGAGAAAAAAGGAAATTATATCTACCTTACCTCAAAGGGCCGTCAGGTGCTGGACCTGGCTCCCGAGGGGCTGACCTCGCCGGAGCTGACGGCCCGGTGGGAACAGAAGCTTGCTGATATTGCCAAAGGAAGATTTCCCAAAAAGAGCTTTGAAGCAGAAATCCGCGGCTATACAGTGGATGTGGTCAATGAGATCAAGACCAGTGCCAAGACCTACCGTCACGATAATATGACGAGTAAGCGGTGCCCGGAGTGCGGCAAGCTGCTTTTGGAGGTCAATCACAAAAATGGCCGGATGCTTGTGTGCCAGGACCGGGAGTGCGGATACCGAAAAAGTCTTTCCCGGGTGACCAACGCCCGGTGTCCGCAATGCCATAAAAAAATGGAGCTTGTAGGTGAAGGGGAAAACCGCAAGTTTGTCTGTGTCTGCGGCTACCGGGAGAAGCTGTCCACCTTTGAAGAACGCAAAAAGGACAGCGGCAGCGGCGTATCCAAAAAGGATGTGGCCAAATATCTGAATAAACAGAAGAAGGAAGCAAGCGAGCCTGTCAATAATGCTTTAGCGCAGGCTCTGGCCAATATAAAGCTTAAATAAATGGTCGCCCAGGGGGGCGAAACTTGAGAATGGAGGGGTTTTTATGGTGAGCAAAACAATCAATGTTGGGGTTGAAGGAGGGCTGGCTGTGGGCATTGCACGTCAGATGGCCGACCTTTCAGAAAAGTATCACTGCTCAGCATGGCTGAAATACAATGATGCCGATGTGAATATGGGCAGCCTGCTCAATATCGTAGCGATGGGGATTACAGAAGGCGCTCAGGTCACCGTATGCTGCAGCGGTCCGGATGAAGAACGGGCGTTGACGGCATATGTGGAGCTGCTGGAATAACAGGGATTAAATACGCCAAAGGCTGCCGCACCGACCGGATTTTACCGGGGAGGTGCGGCAGCCTTTGGCGTATTTATGGAATTAACGTGCCATTCGGCCGGCCTGGCCATTTGGTGACTGCTGCGATGCCGGATGTGCAAGGCGGCGGTTTAAAGCCTGCACTCAGATGGCCGGGAGATAGATGGAGATAAAGTAGAGCACGAGCAGGTGCAGCGGGTAGTAGAGGTAAAAACCCCACTGGAGAAGCCTGGACGTATACCCTTTCTTTCCGTTGTACATAAAAATGGGTATGAATGCCAGTTGCCCAAATAACTGGACGGGGCCCATCAGATACTGCATAACGCCGACGCTGATAAACTGGAGCATCGGCCTTGTTTTTGCAATGTAAAAAAGGCTGATGATCAGGATGCCATAGCAGTCATAGTCGGTTTTCAATATTATGGCGGCCAGACAGGCCAGCAGCACCGGCAGTATGGACAGGGCCGTAAGATTGGGCGGTAAATAAAGCTGGCCCTTTTCCATGAGCGCGATGGCCAGCAGGCCGAGAAAAAGGGTCAGGAATACATTTTGGTGCTCCGGTGCGATAAGCGTTCCGGAGATGGCCAGGTTAAACGGGATTTCTGAGACGACGGCCAGTATTCCAAGGCGCAGCAGGTATTTTTTTACATTGTGTGTGTGCAGGTAGCCTTCGGTAATAAGGAAGGCGTATATGGGAAAGGCCAGGCGTCCGATACACCGCAGCCATAGCTGGCCCGGAAACAGGATGAAGCCTACATGGTCAATGGTCATGGAAATGACGGCAATGAGTTTCAGGGCATTGCTGTCCAGGATCTGTGCCTTATCCCGGATAGCAGTGAACGTGTCAGAGCTCATTTGTGGCCTCGCTTTCTGGAAGCGCCGGTGCCTCCGGCGCTCCTGTCGGCATTTTTTCGACCTCCGGCAGGCTGGCGATGAAGATGACAATGCTGCGTTCGGGGATGATCACATAGTTTTCCTTTGTAACCAGCTCTTTGACTACAAGAGGATTAGCTTCTGCGGTATTTAACAGCGTCATCCAGCGAAGTCCGCGGTTGGCAGCCGGCAGGCAGACGCGGGTGGGCTCCCAGTGCATATTGTAGGCAAAATAAAACGTATCGTCATTCTTTCCATCGATGGGGGCGTAATGGCCGCAATACATGATCCCGATATAATGATTGTCATACGCATAATCCGGGTACCATGGATTCTTTCCGTGGAGCGACAGATCCGGCAGGCCGCAGCTTAAATAATCCATCTGCCGAAACGGAGCCGCCGGATGGAGGATCGGATGGCTTTGGCGCAGTTGTATGAGGGCGCGGACAAATTCAAAAAATTCCCGGTTCTTTTTTAAATCATTCCAGTTCAGCCAGAAGCTGTCGTTATCCTGGCAGTAAGCATTGTTATTGCCTTTTTGGCTGTTGCCAAACTCATCACCGGCATAGAGCATAGGAACTCCCTGCTGGAAAATCAGCAGGACCATGGCGTTACACATTTGGCGAAGGCGCAGGGCGCGGATTTTTTTACTGCGGGTCGGCCCTTCGGCACCGCAGTTCCAACTGTTATTATAGTCGGTGCCGTCGCGGTTGTCCTCGTTGTTGGTTTCATTATGCTTCTCGTTGTAGGCCACCAGATCGGCCAGGGTGAAGCCATTATTGCTTGTGATAAAATGGATGCCGGGCAGCAGGCTGTCGCGGACGGTGCACTGCTGGATAAACGGAGGGATACAATGATCGTTGCCCTTTAAAAAGCACCGCATCGTATGCTGGAAGTCCTCGCCGGCGGCCGCCAGACGAAGGTATTCCGGCTTTTTAGTTCCGTAAATGCCCCGGGTGTCAAAGCTGCCGCCGATGAGCTTGATTTCGGACAGCACCGGGTCACTGACAGCCATATCCATGGAAACGATCTCCGGGTTGAGATGGAAGCCGTCCACATGGTAGGTTAAAACCCAGTGGCGCAGACAGTCCAGAATCTGTGCCTGGGGTGTGCCATCCACAAAAAGCATTTCCAATATGACTTCAATGCCATTTAAATGGCAGGCACGGACCATCGAGCAAAATTCCGTCTGCACATCGCCATAGGCGTAGGCGGACTTGGGGGCGAAAAACTGGGCGTCGCCGTAGCCCCAGCAGTTGAGCCGCTGCTCCATCGGAGCGTTCCCAGGGGCGTTTGGCGGCGCAGCCGGCGCTTTCGCCGCTGACGAAAGTTGCGATGCGGCGTTCGTTTGCGGCACTGGCGAAGTTTGCGATGCGGCGTTTGGCCGCGGCACCAGCGAATTTTGTGAGGCAGCCGGCGCATGTTGCGTGGCCGAAGTTTTGAACGCCGCCGCTGGTCCGGCAGCCGCCCTTTTTAGCGTTACTTCCGCAAAGTCCATGACCGGCATGAGCTCTATGGCGTTGACGCCCAGATCCTTTAAGTAGGGAAGCTTTTCCGTAATGCCTGAAAATGTGCCGCGGTGGCGGACTTTTGAGGACGGATGTTTTGTAAATCCACGGACGTGGAGCTTGTATAAAATCATGGAGTCGAATGGTATTCTTGGCGGTATATCCTCCGACCAGTCAAAATGAAAAAGTCCGGGTTCATAAAGGAGACGTTCCTTCGGTTCCTTATAAACGCCAAAGCTTCGGCAATCCGCCAGACGGGCAGCGTAAGGATCGCTGACCGGGCCATCCGCATCGCTGTACTGGTAGCAGATGCGCCCGGCATTCAGGCCGCGTACATGGACGGCGCAGACCCGGCCTCCGGCGGGATAATCGTTCATGGGTATTTCACACAGGATTTCCTGGGAGGATTTCTGCATGATCGTAAGCTTTACCTGCGTATGCATATCCGGCAGCGCCAGGGAAAAACGGATACCTCCGCTGTTTTGGGTGACACCAAGCGGCAGAGCCTGCGCCTGGGATACAATAATCTTATCATTTCCGGTAGACATTCAACCCTCCTGGTTCCGGCCGCTTTTTTCGGCCTCGATACGTTCCGCCAGATCGTTCAGATAGACCCAGCGTTCCATTTTTTCATCCAGTTGCTTTTGAAGCTTTTCTTTTTCTTCCATGTATTCATTGAGCTTTACGTAGTCTCTTGCGCTGCGGGCAATGTTTTCTTCTGCCAGCGCCAGCGCCTGCTCCAGCTTTTCAATATCTTCGTCAATGGTATTAAATTCCTGCTGTTCCTTAAATGTAAATTTGAGCCTTTGTTCGTGACGGGAGCGGGATGGTGCAGATGAACTATCGCCGTCGGCCGCGCCTGCATCCTGCAAAGCACCATTGGATGCGGTTGCACCGCCAGCGCGGGCGGAACTGGCCGGGGAACCCGGGCGGTCCTGCTCCGCCGCTTCAAGAGCGCAGGCATTTTTATAATCTGTGAAGCCGCCCTCGTACTGACGCACCCGTCCGTCGCCCTCAAAGGCAAAAATACGGCGTACCACCCGGTCGAGAAAATACCGGTCATGGGATACCGTGATGACAATACCGGAAAAGCCATCCAGATAATCTTCCAGTATGGTCAATGTACGGATATCCAGATCATTGGTAGGCTCATCCAGAATGAGTACATTGGGCGCATCCATGAGAATCCTCAGCAGATACAGCCGACGCTTTTCACCGCCGGACAGCTTGGACACCGGCGTCCATTGCATATCCGGGGTAAAGAGGAAGCGTTCCAGCATTTGGGAAGCGCTCGTTCTGCCATCGCTTGTTTCAATATATTCGGCCACGTCGCGGATACTGTCGATCACCCGGACCGAATCATCCAGGTATTCATTTTCCTGGGAAAAATAACCGATTTTAATGGTGGAGCCCATGTCCACATAGCCGCTGTCCGGCGCCACAATGCCGACGATGGTTTTTAAAAGCGTTGTCTTACCGGCGCCGTTACAGCCCACAATGCCGATGCGATCATCCTTGAGGAAGGTGTAGCTGAAATCCTTAAACAGTACCCGGCCGCCATAGGCCTTTGTGAGGCCAACCGCTTCGATGGTCTTTTTACCCAGGCGGGAGCTTATGGAGTTCAGCTCCACACTGCCTTCGTCCTTGGGCGCGACGGCAATTTTCAGCGAATCCAGACGGTTGATGCGGTATTGCTGCTTCGTGGAACGGGCCCTTGCGCCGCGGGCGATCCAGGCCAGCTCATTTTTTAAAATCGCCTGGCGCTTCCGGTCCGAGGCGCGGGCCATGTCCAATCGCAGCGCCCGCATTTCCAGATATTTGGAGTAATTGCCTTCATATTCGTAAAGGGCGGCGTCATCGATTTCTACGATACGGTTGACGACAGCATCGAGAAAGTACCGGTCGTGGGTGACCATGATAATAGCGCCGCGGTATTTTTTCAAATAAGTTTCCAGCCATTCCGACATTTCATTGTCCAGGTGGTTGGTGGGCTCGTCCAAAACAAGAATATCCGATGGGGTCAGCAGTGTTTTTGCCAATGCCACCCGTTTGCGCTGGCCGCCGGAGAGATGGCGGACGTTCATGGTAAAATCCTCGATCCCAAGCTGATGGAGCATGCTTTTTGCGTCGCCCTCAATGAGCCACTGCTCGTCGATGGGCCTGGCGTTTAATACGTAGTCCAGCACCGGTTCTTCTTTTTTGAAATCCGGCGTCTGGGGCAGATATTCGATATAGACTTTATTTCCACGAATTACCTGGCCTTCGTCGGGCGTTTCCAGGCCGGCAATGATTTTGAGCAGGGAGGACTTACCGGTGCCGTTGATCCCGATGATACCGATTTTGTCATTGTCATGGACACCCATGGTTATATGATTAAAGATTGTTTTATCCCCGTAGGTTTTGGAGATACTTTCTACGTTGAGTAAATTCATTTTGCACCTCTTAGTTGTCTTAGTTATGGTATTAGTTTACCACATTTCGCCTTTTCCCACCACACAAGATTCCATAATTACAAAAAATAATGCATTTAAGCCTTGAAAAATGCAGGAAATTTAGTACAATAGGAAAGAGTAGGCGGCTGGAAGACACCCGCCAACACTTTCCTATGCATCGCACGTAAGCGCCTTGAGGTACAGGCGCTAAGTGCTCGTAGCGATAGGAAAGAGTAGGCGGCTAAAAGACACCCGCCAACACTTTAGTGATATGTAATCTGCGGATAGCGAAGAAAGGTATAAGGAAAATGATTAGTGCAAATAATGTGACGCTGCGTTTAGGGAAACGGGCGTTATTTGAAGATGTAAATATTAAGTTTACGCCAGGCAACTGCTACGGCCTGATCGGCGCCAATGGCGCGGGTAAGTCCACGTTTTTAAAGATTCTTTCCGGACGGCTGGAGCCCAGCAAGGGCGAGGTGGTCATGGACAAGGGGGAGCGGCTTTCCGTTCTGGAACAGGACCATTATAAATACGATGAGTTTACCGCTCTGGATACGGTCATCATGGGCAATGAGCGCCTGTATGAGATTATGAAGGAGAAGGACGCCATCTACTTAAAAGAAGATTTCACGGAGGCGGATGGTATCCGCGCCAGCGAGCTGGAAGGGGAATTTGCCGAGATGAACGGCTGGGAAGCGGAAAGTGACGCCGCCACTCTGCTCAACGGTCTTGGTATTGAAAGTGACCTGCATACGAAGTACTTGCGGGAACTGGACGGCGGACAGAAGGTGAAGGTGCTGCTGGCCAAGGCGCTGTTCGGTAATCCGGACGTGCTGCTGCTGGACGAGCCTACCAACCATTTGGATCTGGATGCCATTGCCTGGCTGGAGGAATTTCTCATTAACTTTGATAATACGGTCATTGTCGTGTCCCATGACCGTTATTTCCTAAATAAGGTCTGTACCCATACTGCTGATATTGATTACGGCAAGATCCAGCTCTATGCCGGCAATTACGACTTCTGGTATGAATCCAGCCAGTTGATGGTTAAGCAGATGAAGGAAGCCAATAAAAAGAAGGAGGAGAAGATCAAGGAGCTGCAGGAATTTATCCAGCGCTTCTCGGCCAATGCCTCCAAATCCAAGCAGGCCACTTCAAGAAAGCGGGCGCTGGAGAAGATCGAGCTGGATGATATCCGGCCTTCCAGCCGTAAGTATCCTTACATCGATTTCAAGCCCAACAGAGAAATTGGCAATGAGGTGCTGACAGTGGACGGTATTTCCAAAACCATTGATGGGGTAAAGCTGCTGGATAACATTTCCTTTACATTAAATCACGATGATAAGGTAGCCTTTGTGGGCCCCAATGTCAATGCGACTACCACACTGTTTAAGATATTGTCCGGCGAGATGGAGCCGGATTCGGGCAGCTACAAATGGGGCGTGACAACGACCCAGGCGTATTTCCCGAAGGACAACTCCCATGAGTTCAAAAACGATGAGACGATCGTGGACTGGCTCATGCAGTATTCTCCGGAAAAGGATACAACCTATGTCCGCGGTTTCCTTGGCCGCATGCTGTTTTCCGGGGAGGAGGCCTTAAAGAAGGTGACCGTACTTTCCGGTGGTGAGCGTGTACGCTGCATGCTCTCTAAAATGATGATGTCCGGTGCCAATACACTGATTCTTGACGAACCGACCAACCACCTGGATATGGAATCCATCACAGCGCTGAACAACGGCCTGATGAAATTCCCTGGTGTGATGGTATTTACATCTCAGGACCACCAGTTTGTGCAGACCATTGCCAATCGTATCATGGAGCTGACACCGGGCGGCCTGATCGATAAGCAGTGCACATATGACGAATATCTGGATAGCGATGAGCTGGCACGTAAGCGTCAGGTTATGAATATGGATGAGCAGATCGCGGAGGACAGCGCCGTAGAAGAGTAAGCTCATATGAATAAGAAAAGCTGCCGGAAGACCATAAAAATCTTCTGGCAGCTTTTTTGCGCGAAGCGATGGAGCATTTTTCAAAACAAATATTGACCAGGTAGTCTGTTTGTGCTATTATATATAAAAACAGACTTGCTAGTCTGAAAATGAAAGGAGTCGTTCTATGAAGCGCGATGAAAAAAATTTGATGAGCAGACGCCGGATCATGGACAGTGCTCTGAAAGAATTTGGTGAACAGGGCTACGGTCTGAGCTCTGTCAATACGATTTGTGCAGAGGGAGGAATATCCAAAGGGATTCTTTATTATTATTTTGCAGATAAGGATGAGCTGTATCTTGCCTGTGTAAAGGAGATGCTGGACGCTTTGACGGCCCATTTGCGCAGTGCGCTGGCGCAGCCCGCGGCCGGTGTCAATCCACTGGAGCTGTACTTTGACGTCAGGCATGAATTTTTTCAGGAACATCCTTTATACCACCGGCTGTTTTGTGATATTATCATGCGACCGCCCCAGCATCTGTCCGGTGCCATTAAAGACATAAAAGCACCCTTTGATGAACTGAATGTTTCGGTTTTAACTGAGCTGTTAAGTTGTAAAAAGCTGAGAGAGGATCTGTCGATCGAGAGTGCAGTAGAAACCTTCCGGCTTTATCAGGACTTTATTAATGCCCGATATTTATTGTCGTCTTTGGATAAGGATGATTTGGAAAAGCATGAACAGATATGCCGGCGCTCATTAAATATTCTGTTGTACGGTGTTATAGAAAGGGATGATTAAATATGGGCGGAGCTAAGAATGCAAATAAAGAATCGCTGCTGTCGGAGGTAAAGCCATCCAGAGCTATCACCGGGCTGGCCATTCCTGCAACGATAGCACTGCTGGCCAAGGCTGTATACAACATTGTGGATACGGCATATATCGGTTTATTAAACAGCGAAGCGGCATTGGCCGCGGTCGGTGTTACATTGCCGTTACTTTTAATTTTTGTGTCCATCGAGAATATATTTGCAGCAGGAGCCGCTGTATTGGCGGGCAGACAATTGGGGGCCGGCGATAAGGCCGGGGCGAATACAACGATATCCACGGTCGTGGCCGCATCTACGGGGATCGGCGCCCTGCTATGCGTCTGCGGGATCGTTTTTATGGAGCCGCTGCTCACAGCCTTCGGCGCATCGGAAAATGTTCTGCCGCTGGCAAAGGATTACGCCTTTTGGATGTTTATCGCAGCCCTTGCTAATCTGCCGGCGCAAAGCCTTAACTGTGCGGCCAGGGCGGAATCCTCCGTGAAGATTTCTTCTGCCGCAGTCATCATCGGAGCACTGCTGAATGTGATTCTCGATCCGATTTTCATGTTTGACTGGGGGCTGGGTATGGGCGTCGAGGGCGCTTCCCTGGCAACTACTGTGTCGCAGTTTGTAACCTTTGGCATCCTTGCCGGCTTTTACATAAGCGGCAAGTCAATCATCCGGGTAGGGATAAAATATATCCGTTTTTCAGCGAAGCTTTTTAAAGATGTTATATTGATCGGCATTCCCACTGCCGTTATACAGATCTGTCTTGCCGCAGCGACATCCTTTACAAATGTAGCCGCGGCGGCACTGCCAGACAGTGATCTGATCATCGCTGCATATGGGGTTGTTCAGCGTCTGGTACTGGTGGGCTGTTACATCATCATGGGATTTATGCAGGGTTATCAGCCGGTGGCCTCGTATGCGTTTGGTGCAAAGGACCAGAAACGGTTTCATGCTTCTGCAGCCTTTGCACTTAAAGGCTCTTTGCTGCTGTCGGTTGTGGTGGCGGCTGTTTATATACTGCTTTCGCGTCCGCTTATTTTGGCATTTAACCGAAATCCGGCAGTCGTATCCTACGGTTCGGGGCTGCTCATTTCCCAGGTGATCTTATATCCGGCCTTTGGCCTGTGTTATATGATGACCATAACCTTCCAGACCATCGGCGCATCCCGGTTTGGCCTGTTTCTTTCTGTCATACGACAGGGGATCTTTTATATTCCGTGTATTTTATTACTGCCGCAAATGCTTGGCATCAACGGTATATATTTATCCCAGCCCATTGCGGATGTACTGACACTTATCGTTTGTCTTTTGTCTTATAAGGCGATGAAGCGTATAGCAACGAAAAATATGGGCGGCAGCATTTAATTATTCCGGATAAACCATCCGTTCATCGGTGATATTGTAGAGTACCTCATTAAGATATTTCCCGGCCAGCCATTTGGCCATGGGCAGGTTCATGTCCATATAATTGCCGCAGTCTTTGGCGCAGGCGCCGGGCACCAGGCCGTCGAAATCGCGGATAAATTCAAACATATCCACCATAAGCCCGGTAATATCGCGGGATTCATAATCCCCCGCCAGCAGCAGGTAGAAGCCAGTGCGGCAGCCCATCGGCCCGAAGTAGACGGTCTTTGTGGAAAATTCCGGGTGATTGCGCAAAAATGTGGCGCCCAGATGCTCGATGGTATGGACCTCGGCAGTGTTCATCACAGGTTCAAAATTGGGGCGCGTCATGCGCAGATCAAAGGTGGTGATCACCTCGCTGCCCACAGGGTCTTTGCGGGATACGTAGACGCCGGGAAGAAGTTTTAAGTGGTCAATGGTAAAGCTGGCTATTTTTTCCATAATCATTCGTCCTTTCAAAAAATATAAATCTATTATCCATATAAAATGAATGTTTGTCAATACTTGAACTCAGACGGTTCATGTGGTACACTTAAATTACGATTCACGGGAGCGTCATCCCGCGAGATGTTTTGCAGAGCAAAACAATAATATTTTCGGCGAATGCGCACGGCAGAGGTTCGCACGTTCTGCAGGCGGCCGGCATTAGGAGGATGGATTATGTCAGATAAATATGTAGCTTATGTGGGCTCCTACACGAGAGGTGACAGCAAGGGGCTGAGCATTTTTGATTTTGACCCGCAGACCATGAAATTCACTCTGAAAGATGTTTTTGAAATCAATAACCCGTCAGTGGTTCATATATCCCATGATGAGAAATTTTTGTATTGTAACTGTGACGAAGGTGTGGCAGCCTTCCGGATATTAAAGGACGGAAGTCTCCTGCTTATTAATAAGGCGAATGTTAACGGCCTGCGCCCATGCTATATGGCCACCGATAAGGCGAACCGTTATCTTGTAACTGCCGGATATCACGACGGAAAGCTGACGGTGCTGCGTCTGGAAGAGGATGGAAGTATCGGCGGCGTGACCGATGAGGTATTTATGAAGGGGCTTGGCAGCGTGGCCGGAAGAAATTACCGGTGTCATGTGAACTGCGCGCTGTTTACGCCGGATGAAGATTATCTGCTGGCCGTAGATCTGGGTATGGATCAGGTAAAAATCTACGAGTTTGACAAGGATACGGGCAAGATCAAGCTTCACGATATCCTGCGCTGTGAGCTGGAGTCCGGTCCGAAGCATATGATCTTTTCCGAGGATGGCAAGTATGCTTATCTGACCCACGAGGATAAAAACTATGTGACCCAGTATGCCTACGAATCCCACCATGCGGTATTTACAAAGCTCCAGACGATTTCCACATTGCCGCCAAAGTACGAAGGCATCAATAATGCCATTACCCTGAAGCTTTCCGCGGACGGTTCCCATTTGTTTGTGACCAACTCCGGTCACAACAGTGTGGCGATTTTCAAGCTGGACCCGGAGACGAAGGCGATGACCCAGGTATGCGTCCTGCCCACCAGCGGCGATTACCCAAGAGATCTCCTCGTTGTGCCCGGTCGTGACAGCTTTGTATGCGCTAATCAGGAATCCAACAGCCTGACCTGCTTTGATGTGAATTATGAAGGCAAGTATATTGCCATGACTGCTGCGCCGGTGAGTATCATCTGCCCTACGTCCATCCGAATCCATAAAATAGCTCAGTAATATAAAAATCCCGCCCTCACATTCCGGAACCGGATATTGTGAGGGCGGTTTTTTACTTGCTTATATAGAAGCCACCTTGATGTTTATATTTATTTTTAGCCGTATACATCGCTTTATCTGCCGACATATACAGTTGTTCAAAGCTGGTACCATGCTTTGGAGCGATGGCAATGCCAATGCTGGCGGTGATTTTGACATCCGCAAGCTCGGGGATCGTCATCCGGCCAAGCTTTAAAAGGATAAGGCGGGCTTTTTTTCGGGCCACATCGATGGAGGTGATCTGGGGAATGAATACGGCAAACTCATCGCCGCCAAGTCTTGCCACCACATCACCGGAGCGGAATATATGATTGAGGAGCTGGCCGGTGCTTTGCAGCAGGAGATCTCCGGCTGTATGGCCGTAGGTGTCATTTATTTCTTTGAAATTATCCATATCCATCATAAAAAGCATACCTGCGGGATGCTGCTTTAACAGCTTCTGTATGACTTCCTCACCGGATTTATTATACGTGTCGGTGAGCACATCCTTTTGCGTTTTTTCCAGAAGCTCCTGCTCGCGTGTCCTGTGGCTGTTAATATTGGCCAGCTTGCCAATGACCTTTACGATCCGGCCGCTTCGGTCCTTAATATAACGGTACTGACAGCTATACCAGTTGTATTGTCCGTCCTTGCTTTTCAGGCGGTTTTCTGCGGCATATATCTTATTTTCATCTTCCGGCTGGTCCGAAACGGGGGTCAGCATCTGTTCCACAGCCGACCAGTCGTCGGGATGCACTAATTGATCATGGGTTTTGGCGTCGCCGAAATGCTTTAGCGCAAGGCTGTCCAGCTTCAGCGTATTTTGAGCGTTGGGGGTAAAGATCAGCAGGTCTTTTTCACAATCATATTCAAACAGGACGGTGTCCGTAAACTGGGAGAGCGCCAGATACCTTTGCTGCTCCAGATCCAGCCGATGTTTTTGACGCAGCAGCAGGAAAATTATAAAAGCACCGATGACGGCCGTCAGTCCGATCAGAACAAGGCCTGAATAAACAACGCTTTTTAAAATCACATTGGAGTGGATGAGTATGTCTGGAGAACGGACAAAATTAACAATATACCAATCGTTGTAATTTGTCGAGGATTTCCCAGGAAATCCTTGACCTGCTTGGCCATCAGGCCAATTCCTATTGTACCCGATGTTATAGCCGGTCATAAAATAGTCATTGCCGTTGCCGCTAAAAACGACGGCAGCCATTTCCTCAGTTTGCAGCTTTGTCTGGATTTCCTCAGGAACATCCGGGGATATATTTCCGGAAACCATGGCTGAATATAAATTTTCTGTATTTATATTTTTATATTCCAGAGCTGTATTGGAATAAAGAATGTCGCCGTCCGTATTAATGATGACTGTACGCACATTGTTGAACATGGCCGTCTGCTGCGTAAACTGGGTGAATAGATCCACATTGATCCGTGTTCGGAGTATACCGCAGGTTTCTCCCTCATCGATCACGGGTACAGCGATCGCGAAAACGTATTTACCATCCAGCTTTTCCGAATAATAAATATCGCTGATCACGGCTTTGCCCGGAGTGAGGTTTTCCGGAAGCATGGGATTGTCATCTCCGGAAATATTGTAAATTTCCATAAAACGGCTGGTGGACAGATAATCCACCTGGTAAGAGGCGTCGATGGCGCTCAGCTCGCTCAGATAGAGCTCCAGCCAATCACCGTCCGGAGACAGATCCGTGTCCTCGATCAATGAGGCAATGCCGGATAGGGTATTTGAGGCGTCCATGATGATCCCATGAACCTGACGGCGCTGGCCGTGGGTGTAGGATAGGAGACTATCTGCAACGAGATCGTCAAATGTCTGATGCAGCTTTTGCTGCTGCACGTGGAAAATCCCTATGACGAGCAGAATAAAAATAAGGCAGACCGATATTAAAATTCCCCAGAACCATTTGGACCTACGCCTTTTTACCATAATAATAATTCCCTCCGGATGATGAATAACGAAAATGCCATCGGCCCACCCAAAGAATGGGCAGTCTTTATTATAACATTTTCTTAGTCGATTCTGCAATCAAAATGGCTGAAATTAACGTTTTATTACTAAAAAACTGGGTGCTGTAATTTTACTTATAAAATTTTATTAATCCGTCCATGGTGGCCCCCATGTTTTCTAAAAGAAGATCCAAAATGGTCAGGGCTGCCATCGCTTCCACGACAACGACTGCTCTTGGAACAATGATCGGGTCGTGCCGACCTTTTATATGGATCGTGATTTCTTCATTATCTTTATTAACAGTCTGCTGCGCCCTGGCTATGGACGGTGTCGGTTTTATGGCGGCTCTGTACACGAGCGGTGATCCATCGCTGATGCCGCCCAGGATACCTCCGGCGTGGTTGGTTGCTTTAGCGACGGCGCCGTCTTTTCCTATAATAAAAGCGTCGTTGTTTTCACTGCCGCACAGACGGGCCGCATTAAAGCCCTCACCGATTTCAAAGCCCTTGACAGCGCCGATGGAAAAAATAGCTTTGGCCAGACTGGCATCCAGCTTATCAAAAACCGGTTCGCCGATACCTGCGGGCAGGCCGGTCACGATCCCCTCGATAATTCCACCGACGGAATCCTTTTGGGCCAGTTTCTCCTCCAAAAGGTCGGCGGCATTTGCTGCCGCCTGGGCATCGGGCATGTACAGCGGATTATTATCGATTTCATTGAAATCCATATGGTCCGGATCGATCTCAATACCGCCGATGGCCCGGCTGTATGTGATCAATTCAATGCCCATGGTCTTTAAAACCTTTGCCGCGATAGCGCCGGCAGCCACACGTCCGATCGTCTCACGGCCAGAGGTGCGGCCGCCGCCGCGGTAATCTCTGAAACCATATTTTTCATCAAATGTAAAGTCCGCATGGCCCGGGCGGTAATAGCCGGCGATTTCCGAATAGTCGGCGGAGCGGGCGGTTTTGTTATAAACAATCAGGGAAATGGGCGTGCCGGTGGTTTTCCCGTCGAAGATGCCGGAGAGGATCTGCACACTGTCGTCCTCCTTGCGGGGGGTGGCAAAGCGGCTTTGCCCCGGCTTTCTCCTATTTAAGTAGATCTGTATGTCCTCCTCGGTCAGTGGAAGACCGGCAGGGCAGCCGTCCACAACGACACCCACCGCAGCTCCATGGGATTCTCCCCATGTGGATATTTTAAAACGGTTACCAAAAACGGAACCTGACATAATTATCACCTCAAACAATATTGTGTTTTGTCACCATTTTCCATTAGGAAAATGATGACCTGCTTGCCTATCAAGGCAATTCCTATTATATTTTGTCACCATTTTCCCCTGGAAAATGATGACCTGCTTGCCCATCAGGGCAATTCCTATTATAAAGTAAGGCTGCATAAACCGCAAGAAATAATTGTAAAAAGGAAAGGAATCTACTTAGAATTGTCGTAATTTTGCAGGGCTGCATATTACAACTTGCAAAATATAAAAGTGGAATTATAAGCAGGCAGTAAATTTCTGTAAAAACTTTTTTAAAAATGTGAAAAACAGCAAAAAAGAGGAAATACCCATTCCACTGTTCTGGTGGTTATTTCGTTAAAAAAAAGTATGGGAACGGTTTCATCTTGAAATATAACAAAAAACTACCCCTAAATTTGTCCAAAATACACAAAAAATTGGCCTGAATTTGACGTGGCCAAAAATTTCATAATTTTGACAATATTGGGAAAACGTGATAAATTACCATTGGAGCACAGGAAGTAACTATAAATCGTATTGAATATTTTAGATTTAGGAGGTGTTCAAAAATGAGTAAGCAGACTATTAAGCTGGGTAATATTGACGCTGCCAAAGAGTTCGTAAGAGCTGCATCTGGTTGTAATTTTGACATCGATGTTTACTTCAATAGAGTTGTACTTGATGCCAAGTCTATTTTAGGCATATTAAGTCTTGACCACAGAAATCCGATTACAGTAGCATATGATGGATATAATGAAAACTTCTCAGGATTACTTCAAAAATACGCAGTGAACTAAAACATACGGGTTGTCTATGCCTGTATGCCGCTGCCCGTAGCCTGAATACGGACAGCGGTTTTATTTTTTCAGGAACAAATTATATTAAGACGAATATAATGATTGATAGTTGGATAATTAGAAAGGTTGTTGTAATATGGTCAGTAAACGCGTAGTAATCAATTGTCCGGATGGCATCAAACCATACAAAGCCAATGAAATTGTTCAGAAATCTCTTAAATATCAATCAGCAGTGAATATTATGTATAAGAATAATGTCATTGATGCGAAGAGTGTACTTACAATTTTAGGGGCTTCTATTAAAAGGGATGCCGAGATTATCATTGAGTGTCGGGGAGCTGACGAAAAGGAAGCTCTGGAAGATGTGAGCATGGCTGTGGCTGTGTAGTATTTCTTCAGCAGATATGACAGTGGAATCCAAACGAACATAGTTAAATGGCAGGAAGCGTCTGTGTCGATCAACGTCGAAACAGACACGTCCTGCCATTTTGCGCGAAGCAACGAGCCATAAAGAGACGCTTGCGTCTCTTTATGGCGACTGCCGCGAACCGGTGGAGCGAAGCGGAACCGGTTAATGCGCGAAGCAACGAGCTAGGAAGAGACGCTTGCGTCTCTTCACGGCGACTGCCGCGAACCGGTGGAGTGAAGCGGAACCGGTTATTGCGCGAATGTTAAAAAAGTATAAAAATTAAAATAGATGTTGATAAAAATTTCAACAGCAGGTATACTTATAATGTTAGCTTAAATTTCCAGTGACGGATTTACCATTTGGAATTTTAAAAATTATGACGTATAATTATAGAATATAGAAATAAGAGGTTACTTATGTATCGAATTATTACGACCGATGGCCGGGCTAAGCGGGGAGAGCTGGTGACCGTGCATGGAACGGTGCAAACGCCAGTATTTATGAATGTGGGAACGGCTGCGGCCATCAAGGGCGCGGTGGCGACGACGGATCTTTATGATATCGGCACACAGGTGGAATTGTCGAACACATATCATCTCCATGTGAGGCCAGGGGATACTGTGGTACGAAAGATGGGCGGTCTTCATAAGTTTATGAACTGGGAACGGCCTATTCTTACGGATTCCGGCGGGTTTCAGGTATTTTCTCTGACAAGTCTGCGCAAAATAAAGGAAGAGGGCGTTTATTTTAATTCCCACGTGGATGGTCGAAAGATTTTCATGGGCCCTGAGGAGAGCATGCAGATCCAGTCCAACCTGGCATCGACCATTGCCATGGCTTTTGATGAATGTGCGCCCTATCCGGCGGACCGCAAATATATGATCAATTCGGTAAACCGGACGACCCGGTGGCTTGTACGCTGCAAGGCGGAGATGAACCGTCTGAACAGCCTGGAGGATACGATCAACCCTCATCAGTTGCTGTTTGGTATTAATCAGGGCGGTACATACGAGGATATTCGTATTGAGCACGCTAAGGCGATTTCTGAATTGGATCTGGACGGCTACGCTGTGGGTGGACTGGCCGTGGGTGAGACCCATGAGGAAATGTACCGGATTCTTGATGAGGTGGTTCCTTATCTGCCGCAAAATAAACCGACATATCTTATGGGTGTAGGAACACCGGCCAATATTCTGGAGGGCGTGGACCGCGGAATTGACTTTTTTGACTGCGTCTACCCGTCGCGTAATGGCCGCCATGGTCATGTGTACACGAATCACGGTAAGCTGAATCTGTTTAACGCCAAGTATGAGCTGGATGACCGCCCGATTGAAGAGGGTTGCCAGTGTCCGGCGTGCAAAAATTACAGCAGGGGTTATATCCGCCATCTGCTCAAGGCTAAGGAAATGCTGGGCATGCGCCTTTGCGTGCTGCATAACCTTTATTTTTACAATCATTTGATGGAAGAAATCCGCGAGGCTATTGAAGAGCACCGATACAGTGATTTCAAAAAAGCTAAATTAGAAGGCTTTATGGCTTTTTGATAAATGAAAATAATTAAGGAGGTAAGGACTTTATGGAATGGGGAATTATAATTATTTACATTGTAATCTTCGCAGTATTTTTATATTTTATTTCCATCCGTCCGCAGAAAAAACAGCAGAAGAAAATGGATGCAATGCTGTCATCCCTGGAGGTTGGCGATAGTATTCTGACCACCAGCGGTTTTTACGGAGTAGTTATCGATATTACAGACGAAGTTGTTATCGTTGAGTTCGGAAGTAACAAAAACTGCCGTATTCCCATGCAGAAGGCTGCAATCGTACAGATTGAAAAGGCTGGAGAAGCTGAGGAATAATCGCGTTTATGCTGCATAGCGCAAGAAAAAGAGGCTGTCGCACAAAATAGTGTGACAGCCTCTTCTTGCGCTATGCAACGAGCCGCACAAGGGGGTTTTTAGGTGAAAGAATTTTCCTGCTCAGCCCACAAGGCGATCTGCTGGAATTTTAGGACAAGCTTTCCCTCGAAAATGTTTACCGGAATATCTGCGTCCAGCGGGTAGATGGTAGGGGTGCTTTCTTTTTCCTGAAGAAAATAGACCAAAACTCGCTTCTGATAAGGGTCCACGATCCAGTATTCTCTCACGCCGGCGGCCTCGTACTTGCCAAGCTTTATAATATAATCTCTGCGCTTTGTGCCCGGTGAAATCACCTCCAGAACGAAATCGGGAGCCCCCACAATATTGCGGCGGATGATCTGATTCGGGTTGCATACGATAATGACATCTGGCTGGATCATGGTCTTTTCGTCGTTATCCAACTGAACATCAACGGGCGAGATAAAGGGGGTACATGCCCCTTTATGGTCAATAATGTGGTTGGCGATCTGGCGATATAATTCCCCAGCCATCAATTGATGGAAGGTGGTGGGAGCGGCCATATCATAGAAATATCCATCGATGAGTTCCACCCGCTGTTCATCCGGCAGTGCGCGGTAATCCTCTATGGTATACTGGCCGGGGTGACGCTCCACTGTATAAGCCGCTGAAGATTCCATAACGACCATAGGCTCCTTAAAGATTCGCGTCAACGCCTGGATCGTATCGTAGCGGGGATTTTGTGTTTCACCGTTAAAAATTTTCTGGACTGTTCCAAGCGGGATACCGGATAACTCTGCAATCTGGGTGTAAGTATATCCCCACTCATTCTTTTTTTCTTTCATTTCCTGAATTGTCATGCCATATACCTCCTTCAACCGTTTATGGGTACATTATAGCATATTAACAACCGAATATCAACCGTTTATGGGTATATAAAAATTATAATCAACCGAATTTTAACCGTTTTCGGATTGGATATGGGTACAACTTACCTGTCAGGGGCAGGATTATTTTTCAGGGCAGCTTTATGCGCAGCGACGATATCATAAGGAATAAAAAGCTTTCCCCGGCCCCGTCCGATTTTTATCTGCGGCTTGTTGGCGCCGTGGAAGTCCGAACCTCCGCTGTAAAGCAGATGATACTTGTCTGCCAGCTTCTTCATTCGCTGCAGATCATTGCCCAGATTGGAGGAATACCAGGTTTCCAGGCCGTCGAGCCCAAGGGAGCACAAAGTGGATACCGCTGTGTCCAGTTCCTTTTCTAAAAGGTGATACATGAGTGGATGGGCAAGGATGGACAGGCCGCCGGCTCTGTGGATCAGATCGATGGCGGAAGCCGGGTTCATATATTCCCGGGAAACATAAAAAGGCTTTTCACGGTCCAGATATTTGTCAAAGCCCTCCTGGATGGACGCGATCACTCCGGTGTGGAGCAGATAGCTGGCAAAATTGGCGCGGGTGAGTACGCCGCCGCCCTGGTCCTGACGGAGCTTATCCATGGTGATGTCAATGCCCGCCTGATTCATATTCCGGATCATCTTTTCATTGCGGGCGTCGCGGTTTTGCTGGAGCGCATTCAGAGCGGTCAGAAAACCGGGGGAATCCGTATCCAGATATAATCCTACGATATGAAGCTCCCGGTCCATATAGGATACAGACAGTTCAATACCCGGGATAAATTCAAAAGAGCGGCTGTCATCAAGTGTCTTTACCGCCGCCATGGCTTCGGCGAGTCCTTCGGCAGTATCGTGGTCTGTCAGCGCTACGGCGTCAAGGCCGGCATCATAAGCGGCATGGACGAGCTGGGCTGGGGAAAGGGTGCCGTCGGATTTATTGGAATGGGTGTGTAAGTCTACGGTCTGCATGATGATCACCTCGAATAATTTGATCGGCGTTAGACGCCTGTACAAATAGTTTATCATAAATTTCCCCCGTCCGCATATATTTTATAAAAATAGTAGATGGGGTGAGTCTATGAAGGCAAAGAATACGGCAATCGTCATGGCAAAGGCACTGATCCTGTCGGCGCTGGTAACCTGCGCTATGGTGGCATTGCTGGCGTTGATGGCATATCTTTTGCACTTTAGTGATGGAAAAATTAATGTGGGTGTGGTCGTTATTGATATCCTGGCCTGTCTGGTTGGCGGGATCGTGGCCGGGAAAGGGATGAAGGAAAAGAAATATTTGTGGGGCCTGCTTTTAGGCATTCTTTATTTTGCCATAATGTTCCTGATCTCCTTTGCACTCTCCGGAAAGGCCGGCGGCAGCGCCACAAGCTACATAACGACAGTGCTCATATGCCTGGGCAGCGGGATGCTGGGAGGCATGATCGGATAAATTTTGTTATGAGCATGGCTTTTCACCGAAATTTGGGAAAAAAGCGCTTTTAAAAATAAATAGAGTATGATATAATATTCCAAGCTTACTATGACAAGGAGGAAATATATCATGAAAAGAGTTAAGACATTAACTTCCAAAACTTTAAAGAATACCATGGTTAAAGGTGGCTGCGGCGAATGTCAGACATCCTGCCAGTCCGCTTGCAAGACTTCCTGTACAGTTGGAAATCAGAGCTGCGAAAACAACAAATAAACCGTAAGCAGCGGCCCGAAGCCGCTGCTTATTTGCGCGGAAGCAACGAGCCACAAAGGAGAGCTTGCTCGCCTTTGTGGCGACTGCCGTGATCCGTCGAAGCGGAGCGTAGACGGATGCGCGGAAGCAACGAGCCATAAAGGAGAGCTTGCTCGCCTTTATGGCGACTGCCGTGATCCGTCGAAGCGGAGCGTAGACGGATGCGCCAAAGCACGGGCCACAAAGGAGAGCTAGCTCGCCTTTGCGGCGGCTGCGCAAAGATGAATATGATATTAGAATAGGAGACCTTGGTGTGATTCATCAATATAAAAATAACGGTTATAACATAGTGCTGGATGTCAACAGCGGCTCTGTCCATGTGGTCGACGATCTGGTCTATGACATTATAAGCCTTTATGAGAAAAATACACCCGATGATATTATCCGGAAGCTGTGTGGAAAGTACGAAAAGGCGGACATTTTAGAAGGTCTGGAGGAAGTCGGACAGCTTAAAAGTGATGAAGTCCTTTTTACGGAGGATGTTTATAAGGATTATATTATTGATTTTAAGAAGCGGCCCACCGTCGTAAAGGCGCTGTGTCTGCACATTGCCCATGACTGTAATCTGGCCTGCAAGTACTGCTTTGCCGAGGAAGGCGAGTATCACGGTCGCCGGGCGCTTATGAGCTACGAGGTTGGCAAAAAGGCTCTGGATTTCCTGATCGCAAACTCCGGAAACCGGGTGAACCTGGAAGTGGATTTCTTTGGCGGCGAGCCGCTGATGAATTTTGATGTGGTAAAACAACTGGTAGCCTACGGGCGCAGCCAGGAAAAGCTTCATAATAAAAAATTCCGCTTTACGCTGACAACCAACGGTGTGCTTCTCAATGACGACGTTATGGAATTTGCCAATAAGGAAATGTCCAACGTAGTCCTCAGTGTGGACGGCCGTAAGGAGGTCCACGATAAAATGCGGCCATTCCGCAACGGCAAGGGCAGCTACGACCTGATCATGCCTAAGTTTGTACAGATGGCCGAGAGCAGGAATCAGACGAATTATTACGTGCGCGGTACATTTACCCACTATAATACCGATTTTGCCGCGGACGTTTTAAGCCTGGCAGATATGGGATTTAAACAGATCTCCGTGGAACCGGTGGTAGCCTCCCCCGAGGAGCCCTATGCCATCACACCGGAGGATGTGCCTGTCATCTGCGAGGAATATGACAAACTGGCTAAGGAAATGATCAAACGCGAAGATGTGGGCAGGGGCTTTAATTTCTTCCATTTTATGATCGACTTAACCGGCGGCCCATGCGTGGCAAAACGCCTTTCCGGCTGCGGCTCCGGAACGGAGTATCTGGCCGTGACCCCATGGGGGGATTTTTATCCCTGCCATCAGTTCGTGGGCCAGGAGGAGTTCCTTATGGGCAATGTGGATGACGGTATTGTTAATACGGCGATCCGCGATGAATTTAAGCTTTGCAACGTCTATGCGAAGGACAAGTGCCGCCAGTGCTTTGCACGCTTTTACTGCAGCGGCGGCTGTGCTGCCAATGCGTGGAATTTTAATCACAGTATCACGGATGCCTATGATGTGGGCTGTGATTTGATGCGTAAACGTGTGGAATGTGCAATTATGATTAAAGCTGCGGAAGCAGAAAGAGAAGGAGAATAAGCTGAAATGAAAGACCACAAGACAAGAAACATCGTCGGTTTTTTCCTTGTGCTTGTTGCTATTGCCGCCTGTGCCTATGTTGCACTGGCCGGAGTAGGCAGCACACATCAGGGAAGCGCCAAGAACATTAAGCTTGGTCTGGACCTGGCCGGTGGTGTGAGTATTACTTATCAGGTCAATGAAGAAAATCCATCCTCAGAGGATATGAGCGATACGGTGTACAAGCTGCAAAAGCGTGTGGCTGTATACAGCAATGAGGCGGAGGTTTATCAGGAAGGCTCCGACCGTATCAACGTGGAAATTCCAGGTGTTTATGATGCGGAAGCCATTCTGGAAGATCTGGGTAACCCCGGACAGATCGGTTTTTTTGAAATGTCGCAGGGAACTTCCGGCTCCAATGGCTCCGGCGACAGCCTGAATGCTCCGGAAACCTCCGGGGAGACCATTTCTCCGGAAAGTGGTGAGACAAAGGCTCCGGAAAGCGAGACTGCCGAAAAGGAATCCAAGGAAACTTCCGCAGTAAAATCTGCTGTGGACGGTACTGATTCTACTCAGGAGACCGGGGAAACCACAGAAAAAGAAACTGCCGAGTCTAAGGAAACTGTGGAAACAACAGCCCCTAATGATGGTGAGAGCGAAGCCGCAGGAAATACTGCCGGCACAAACGATCTGGCTTCCATGCTGGGATTAAGCCAGGTACTTACCGGTGAGGATATTGTGGATGCTCAGGTAGGAACCGAGCAGAATCAGTACGGTAACAGTACTTACGTAGTTAAGCTGACGATGACGACCGAGGGTGCTAAAAAGTTTGAAGAGGCAACCCGAAGAAATCTCCAGAAGCCCATCTATATTGTTTACGATAATGAAATTATCAGCTACCCCACCGTTCAGTCTGTAATCAGCGGCGGCGAGGCTGTCATTAATGGCGGTACAGCCGGATTTTCTTACGATGAAGCCAACAATCTGGCCACAACCATCCGCCTTGGTGTGTTAAAGCTCACCTTGTCGGAAATCCGTTCCAACGTCGTTGGCGCCAAGCTTGGTGAGGATGCGGTAAGTACCAGCTTACTTGCTGCGATTATCGGCTTTGCCATTGTCGTTGTATTTATGATCGCATTTTATCGCATTCCTGGTCTGGCTGCGGGTATCGCACTGACCTTATATTTATTAATGATGCTGCTGTTCCTCAACGCCTTTGACGTGACGCTGACGCTGCCCGGTATTGCCGGTATCATCCTGTCCATCGGTATGGCCGTGGATGCCAACGTTATTATATTTACACGTATTAAAGAGGAGATCAGCAAAGGCAAGACTGTACAGAGCGCTATTAAGCTTGGTTACAGCAAGGCCCTGTCCGCTGTTGTGGACGGTAATGTGACCACACTGATCGCCGCCGCAGTGCTCTATCTTATGGGTACAGGTACGATCCGCGGTTTCGCTACCACACTGGCACTTGGTATTGTATTATCCATGATCACGGCATTGTTCATTACCCGTGTACTCATGGCCGGCTTCTTCTCCTTTGGCCTTCAGAATGAGAAATTCTATGGCCGCCAGAAAGAGAGAAAGCCACTGAACTTTACTGGCCGCAAGGTGCTCTTTTATGTGATCTCTCTTGTCGTTGTGGGCGCCGGACTTGTCACCATGGGCGTTTTCAAGGCTAAAGAAGGCAAGAGCCTGAATTATGGCCTGGACTTTACCGGTGGTACATCCATGACCGTGACCTTTAACGACTATATTGATATTACCAGCCAGGAAGGTATCGACCTTCAGAAAATGATTGAAGAAAAAGCAGGAACAAGTGATGTTCAGCTTCAGAACGTAACGGGAACCAACCAGATCGTTGTTAAAACGCCGGTTCTGGATTCGGATCACCGCGGCGCGCTTAAAGATACGATTATGAACGATTACAGTGTGGATGAGAAAAATATCACTGAGGAAAGCATCAGCGCTGTTGTCAGCAATGAGATGAAGAGCGATGCGATTTTATCTGTGATCATTGCAGGTATCTGTATGCTGATCTATATCTGGATCCGGTTTAAGGATATTAAATTCGGCGCCAGTGCAGTCATCGCCCTGCTCCACGATGTGCTGGTGGTACTGGCTGTATATGCCATTGTGCGTATTTCTGTGGGCAACACGTTCATCGCTTGTATGCTGACCATCGTTGGTTATTCCATTAATGCGACGATCGTTATATTCGACCGAATCCGTGAGAACCGTCAGACGATGAAGCCGGCACAACTGGATGAGATTGTTAATACAAGTATCACACAGACGATATCACGAAGTATTAATACATCACTGACCACATTTATTATGATTTTCGTGCTGTTCCTCATGGGCGTGTCCTCCATCCGCGACTTTGCACTGCCATTAATGGCAGGTATCGTGGGCGGCGCTTATTCGTCCATCTGTATTACCGGTACAGTGTGGTATGTGTTAAAGAAGAAATTTACAAAGAAAGCTTAAATATATTCTATCGCTGCATTAAAGCTCAGGAGCTGTCTCGCATAAAGCGGGGCGGCTCCTGAGCTTTACTTTTAACGAGTGATTTCAAAGTCCTTGCCAATTCCGACAATATTCGATATAATTATACAATTGAATTTGACCAATAGATAAGGCAGTGATAAGTATGAGAGAAAAGTGGGTAGTGACAGCCAAGGGTGCAGATTTTAAGAAAATCGGCGACACCTTTCATATAAACCCGGTGTTGGCCCGGCTGATCGTAAACCGGGATATAAAAGATATGGACGGGATCCGCAAGTTCCTCCATGGCGGCGTGAACGATCTCTATGATCCGACGCTTTTGAAGGATTCTGTAAAAGCGGCCGGGATGATACGCAGCGCCATTGAGGATGGCCGCAGGATCGCCATTGCCTCGGATTTTGATGTGGACGGCATTATGTCGGGCTTTCTGTTAAAGACCGGGCTTAGCCGTATCGGCGCGGACTGCCTGATCTATACGCCGGACCGGGTGTCGGAGGGGTATGGGCTGAATACGCGGATCGTGGAACAGGCCAAAGCGTACGGCGCCTCCATGATCATCACCTGCGACAATGGTATCGCGGCTTTTGAAGCCATCGACCGGGCGAAAGAGCTGGGGCTTACGGTCATTGTCACCGATCACCACGATATACCCTTTGAGGAGCAGGCGGATGGCAGTACAAAAATACTGAGGGTGAATGCCGATGCTATTGTGAATCCAAAGCAGCCGGACTGTCCGTATCCGTTTAAAAAGCTGTGCGGGGCCGGTGTGGCATTTAAGCTGCTGTGTATCCTTTATGATATGTATGGCGTGCCGGAGGCAGAAAAGTATGCGCTGCTGGAATATACGGCCATTGCCACGGTGGCCGATGTGATGGACCTGCAGGATGAGAACCGTATCATTGTCAAGCTGGGACTGGATATGGTTCGGCATACGAAAAATAAAGGGCTGGCGGCGCTGATCCAGGTGACTCAGGTCAATCCGGCGCGCCTTAGCGCCTATCATATCGGCTTTGTCATCGGCCCGTGCTTTAATGCGGCAGGCCGGCTGGATACCGTAAAGATTGCCCTGGACCTTTTGTCGGAAAATGGCGAAAAGGAAGCGCTTTCCAAGGCATCGCAGCTTAAGGAGCTGAACGAGAGCCGAAAAACGCTGACCGTACAGGGCTTTGAGCAGGCTGTGGCGATGATCGAGGGTTCGCCGCTGAAGGATGACAAGGTGCTGGTGGTGCTTTTAAAGGATTGCCATGAAAGTCTGGTGGGCATTATTGCCGGCCGTGTCAAGGAAAAATACCACAAGCCGGCTATTGTGTTTACGCGGGTGGAGGACGGCTTTGTGAAGGGCTCCGGCCGATCCATCGAATGCTACAATATGTTTATGGAGCTGACCAGGCAGAAGGCGCTGCTTTCACGTTTCGGGGGGCATCCCATGGCGGCGGGGCTGACGCTTAGGGAGGAAAATCTTGACGCGCTGCGCAAAAATCTTAACGCGGCCACCACTCTGACCGAGACGGATTTTGTACCGGTCGTACATATCGATGTGCCCATGCCGGTGGGCTATATTACCCGGGAGTTCGTCCGGGAGCTGGAGCTTTTGGAGCCTTTTGGCAAAGGCAACGCCAAGCCGGTATTTGCCGAGAAGTATTTTCATGTGTTAAGAGCGCAGATTCTTGGGAAAAATAAAAATGTATTAAAGCTTCAGCTTATGGATGATCATAAGACGACGATGGATGCTGTGTATTTTGGCGATATCCCTGCGTTTGAGGCCTTTGTGGCGGAGGAATACGGGGCGGAGCAGAAGGAGCTTTTATTTAATGGACGCAGGAGTAATGTGGAGCTGGCGATGACGTATTACCCGGATATTAACGAATATATGGGGCGGGAGACGGTGCAGATCATCGTTACCGGATACTGCCGGATCGCCAGAAAAACACAATAAAGCAGAGATATGCGGCGATTCGCCATTCTATGGCGCACATTTGACCTTGTTAGTTTTGGCGAATTGTATTATAATAGTAGCAGTTCAGACATATCTGCGCATTTACTGCGCAGATCGTACGAAAATGTAAATTTTGCGTGCATATGGCCATCGCGAAGCGATTTTTTATAGCCATATGCGGAAAGTAAAGGAGCAGGGAACATGAAGACGCTTGAGGATTATGTTGTAAGTATACCGGATTTTCCGGAGGACGGGATTATTTTCAGAGATATTACCACTGTGGTCCAGGACCCGGAGGGCTTGAAGCTGGCCATCGATACGATGATGGGATTTTTGGATGGTGTGGATTTTGATATGGTTGTGGGGCCGGAGGCCCGCGGTTTTATATTTGGCATGCCCATCGCTTATAATACGGGCAAGGGCTTTATAACGATCCGTAAAAAGGGCAAGCTGCCCAGGGAGACGGTGGAACAGGAATATGATCTGGAATATGGTAAAGCCACCATTGAGATTCATAAGGACGCCATAAGGCCCGGGCAGAAGATCGTGATCGTGGATGATCTGCTGGCCACCGGAGGAACGATGGAAGCGAATATCCGTCTCGTGGAAAGTCTCGGTGGAACGGTTGTAAAGGTGATCTTCCTCATCGAGCTGGCCGGTCTTAAGGGCAGAGAGCGCCTGGCTGATTACAGCGTGGATTCGGCTATTATTTATGATGGAAAGTAAAAAAATCGCGTAAAACCTTATACGCAAAACAAGGAATCGGTGATTGCATGACACAGGAGAATAACAAGGTATTTGATGCGAAGGTTATGGACGAAGCACAAAATGAAGTGGTTCAGACACATGACTTCACATCCCCGGAAGAATTATATAAACAATTGATTGACAGAATAAGGAAATATCATCCTTCCACCGACATCAGTCAGATAGAGAAGGCTTATACAATTGCGCGTAATGCCCATGAAGGGCAGCTGCGCAAGTCCGGTGAGCCTTATATTATTCATCCGTTGTCCGTAGCGCTCATTCTGGCGGATCTGGAACTGGATAAGGAGACCATTGTCGGCGGCCTGCTCCACGATGTGGTGGAGGATACGGTGATGACTGACGAGGAGATCGAGAAGGAGTTCAGCCATGAGGTGGCGCTGATCGTGGATGGCGTCACGAAGCTGGGCCAGTTGTCCTATTCCAAGGATAAGGTGGAGGTCCAGGCGGAGAATCTCCGTAAGATGTTTCTGGCCATGGCCAAGGATATCCGCGTCATTCTCATAAAGCTGGCGGACCGTCTGCACAATATGCGTACTTTAAAGTATATGAAGCCGGAAAAGCAGAAGGAGAAGGCCCGGGAGACGATGGACATTTACGCGCCCATTGCCCAGCGGCTTGGTATATCCAAGGTTAAGATCGAGCTGGATGATCTGGCGCTACGCTATCTGGAGCCGGAGGTCTATTATGATCTGGCGGAAAAGATCGCTTCCAGACGCAGTGAGCGCCAGGCTTATGTGGCGGCGATTGTGGATGAGGTCACGGAGTGTATGGAAAATGGCGGGATCAGGGCCGAGGTCAGTGGCCGGGTCAAGCATTTTTTCAGTATTTATAAAAAGATGGTCAATCAGAATAAGACGCTTGACCAGATTTATGATCTGTTCGCGGTGCGTATTATTGTGGATTCCATCAAGGACTGCTATGCGGCACTGGGGCTCATCCATGAGAAGTATAAGCCGATTCCCGGCCGTTTTAAAGATTACATTGCCATGCCCAAGCAGAACATGTATCAGTCCCTGCACACGACCCTGATCGGTCCGGAGGGGCGTCCGTTTGAGATACAGATTCGGACGGAGGAGATGCACCGGACGGCGGAATTTGGTATTGCCGCTCACTGGAAGTACAAGGAGGACCCCAGCGGTATCAATAACGAAAACAGTGAGGAAGCCAAGCTGACCTGGCTGCGCCAGATTCTTGAGTGGCAGCGGGATATGTCCGATAATAAGGAGTTTATGAGTCTTCTCAAAAACGACCTGGATCTGTTTTCCGAGAGCGTTTATTGCTTTACACCGGCCGGGGATGTGAAAAATCTTCCCAATGGCTCCACGCCCATTGATTTTGCTTACAGCATCCACAGTGCCGTTGGTAATAAGATGGTAGGCGCACGGGTCAATGGCCGGCTGGTCAACATTGACTATAAAATACAAAATGGGGATCGTATTGAGATCATTACGTCTCAAAATTCCAAAGGGCCCAGCCGCGACTGGCTGTCGATTGTCAAGAGCACGCAGGCCAAGAATAAGATCAATCAGTGGTTCAAGACGGAATTCAAGGAAGAAAATATTGTCAGGGGCAAGGAGCTCATTGACAGATATTGTAAATCCAAGGCCATTGTCCTGAGTACGCTGATGAAGCCGGAGTACATGGAAAAGGTGCTCCACAAGTACGGCTTTAAGGACTGGGATGCTGTTTATGCGGCCATCGGCCACGGCGGCTTAAAGGAAGGCCAGGTTATCAATAAGCTGCAGGATGAGTATAACAAGGTCAATAAAAAGATGATCACAGACGCTCAGGTGCTGAACCAGATTTCCGAGTCCAGAGCCCCCGCCCAGGAGGCGCACCGTAAATCCAAGAGCGGAATTATCGTTAAAGGGATCGATGATGTGGCTGTGCGGTTTTCCAAATGCTGCAGCCCGCTGCCCGGTGACGAGATCGTGGGCTTTATCACCCGGGGCCGGGGGATTTCCATCCACCGCACCGACTGTGTGAATATTATCAATATTTCCGAGGCGGACCGGGAGCGGCTCATTGACGCTGAATGGCAGGCGGACGGCACGACGAAGGAGCTCTACAAGGCTGAGATCAATATATACGTTCACGATGGCGTGGGCGTGCTTGTGGAGGTCGCCAAGGTATTTACCGAGCGCGAGATCAATGTGACGGCCATGTCCAGCCGCTCCGGCAAAAATCATACGGCGACGATCAATGTCTGCTTTGATGTGTCGGGCCGCGAGGCGCTGACGAAGATCATAGATAAGCTGCGTTCGCTGGACTGTGTTTACGATGTGGAGCGGACACGGGGATAGCGTGGGGCGCTTTTGGTGCAGTTACTGCGCTGGCCCTGCGAAAATATTATTTTTACGTAACAGCTTGGCCCCCTCTGAACTGTTACGATTTTACGCATTTTGGAGTAAAGGAGTCGGAAAATGAATCTGGAAATGCAGTCAATGGTGCTCGGAATGGTGGGCACGAATTGTTATTTGCTTATAAATAAAGATATAAATGAAGCTGTGATTTTTGATCCTGGCGATGAAGGCGAGCGGATCATATGCTATCTGGAGCGGGAAGGCGTGACGCCGGCGGCAATCCTTTTAACCCACGGACATTTTGACCATATCATGGGGGTTCCGGCGCTGACGAAACGTTACAATATCCCGGTCTATGTCCATGAGCAGGAGCAGGATATATTAAAGTCGGAGGCACTAAACGCCTGCGCCATGATCGGTGCGCATATAAGCCTGACCGCAGATAAGCCTGTAAAGGACGGCGATGTGATCGAGGCGGCTGGGGTGCCAATCCAGGTGCTGTATACACCCGGCCATACAAAGGGCGGCGTCAGCTACTTTATCGAGGCTCTAAATGCTGTTGTGTGCGGTGATACGCTGTTTGAGGGCTCCGTAGGCCGGACTGATCTGCCTACGGGCAGCATGGGAACACTCGTGCGTTCCATCCGGGAAAAGCTGTTTATTTTGGATGATAGTGTGAAGGTGCTTCCGGGCCATGGCGGCGAGACATCCATTGGCTGGGAGAAAAAATACAACCCCTTTCTTGGATAGAACTACGGATTACCGAAATTTTTTTGGTAAGGGTTGTGCTTATGATAAGGATTTGGGCTGCCCGGCGGGCGGCGGGTCCAGAGCAGAAAATAAAAATACAGGTGGAGTGAATTATGATTGGACTTATTCTCAACAGCTCCAGCTATGAAAATGAAATCCGGGCTTTGATGATGGCTTTTTTTCCGGGCGAAAAGATTGTGCTTGACGCAGCGCCCGATCCATATCTGGTCCGGGTCATTTTTTCGCCGGACGCTGTAAAGGTTACTTTGGAGGATACCGCAGGCGTGCTTTCGGAAAATGAGGGCCCCTGCGATTTTTCGGACTATAAGCTGGCTAAAAATACGCTCAAGCGGATCGCCTATGACTGCTTTAGCCGTTATACAAAAAAGGTCCTGCCCTGGGGAACGCTGACGGGCATACGGCCCACAAAGATTGCTTTGACACTGTTAAATGAGGGCTGTGACGACAAGGCCCTTTACGATTATTTTAAAGAGGAATATTACCTGTCCGATGAAAAGTTCCGTCTTTGTACGCAGGTGGCTAAAAACGAGCGGGCCATTTTAAAAGACATGGATTACGACCATACATACAGCCTTTATGTAGGTATTCCCTTTTGTCCTACGATATGTGCGTACTGTTCCTTTTCCTCTTTTCCGCTGAAGGCATGGAAAAATCGCGTGAATGATTATCTGGATGCTCTTTTTAAAGAGCTTGATTATATGTCTGGCATTTCCACGGATAAGCAGCTTCTGACACTGTACATGGGCGGAGGTACGCCCACATCCCTGACGGCCGGGCAGATGGACCGCCTGCTTGGCAAGCTGTCATCCATTTATGATTTTGATAAAATCCGTGAGATCACCATTGAGGCCGGGCGGCCGGACAGTATTACCATGGATAAGTTAAAGGTTATAAAATCATACGGTATCGACCGGATTTCCATTAATCCTCAGACGATGAAGCAGGAAACGCTGGATTTGATCGGCCGAAAGCACACGGTGGAGCAGATTCGGGAGGCTTTCGCCATGGCTCGCATGGCGGGTTTTGGAAATATCAATATGGACCTGATCGCCGGACTTCCGGGGGAGAGTGCTGTGGATATGGAAAATACGCTGGCACAGATTGAAAGTCTTGGCCCGGATAGTATGACCGTCCATTCTCTGGCTGTAAAGAGGGCCGCTTATCTCAATCAGAACCGGGATAAGTTTGCCATTACCCCTCAGGAGGAGGTTAACCGGATGATCGGGCTGTCATTTGAAAGCGCGGTGCGTATGGGGATGGCGCCCTATTATTTGTACCGGCAGAAAAATATTGCCGGGAATCTGGAAAATGTGGGGTATGCTAAGCCTGGACGGGAAGGGCTTTATAATATCCTTATTATGGAAGAAAAACAAACCATCGCAGCGGTGGGGGCCGGGGGATCTACGAAGATCGTTATTCCCGGGGAGAACCGGATTGAGCGGGTTGAGAATGTGAAGAGTGTTAAGGATTATATTGAGCGGATTGATGAGATGATCGCGCGTAAGAAGCGGTTTTTTGATTGATGTGCGGGTGCGTGAGGTCAGGCAGTTCGGGGCCGGTTGTGGCTCGGGGGCCGGGGGGCCGACGGAGCATCTCGCCCCGGCGGCTGCCCGGCCCCCAAACCACAATCGGCCCCGAACTGCCTGACCTCACGCCTGAACATTCCGCTGATGTTATGAATGAGTAGAGTCACTTTTTGCAGTGTTTTGTGGTCTCTTGACAAAATGAATAATTAACGTTAAAATAAGATATACTTTATATTATCGTAAAAGGAGGTGGCAATAATGGAATATATTACGCGAGGGCTGGAACGGAAATTTTTGCATATGAGTTCTTTTTTTAAGGCTGTTTTGATCACGGGCGCAAGGCAGGTCGGCAAGACTACCATGCTAAAGCATTTAGCCGAAGGTCAAAACAGAACCTATGTCAGTCTGGATGATGTTATGATCCGGATACTGGCTAAAAGCGATCCGGTTTTATTTTTCCAAACGTATAAACCACCCATTATCATTGACGAAATACAGTACGCGCCGGAGCTTTTTGGGCAGATTAAGATTATTTGTGACAACAGCGAGGAAAAAGGGCTGTTCTGGCTCACCGGCTCACAGCAATACAACATGATGAAAAATGTTCGGGAGACTCTGGCCGGGCGTATAGGTATTATGGAATTATATAGTCTTTCAAAAGATGAAAAGGAAGGTGTGTCGTTTGATACGGAGCTGGATTTTTCTCTTGAGAGCCTGCTGGAACGCCAAAAGAAGAGGGTAAAGAAAAACGATATTGTCGATGTTTTTGAGCATATTTGGCGCGGCGGTATGCCGCAGGTGCTTTATGCAGATATGGAACAGCGGCAGGAGTATTTTAATTCCTATGTGGATACCTACCTCATGCGTGATGTAGCTGATGTGGGAGGGATTACAGATACTATCCGTTTTCGCAAGTTCCTAAACGCCTGCGCTGCTCTTGTTTCAGAACAGGTGAATTACAAAACTCTGGCTGACGCTGCTGAAATTGCACAGCCGACCGCAAGGGAATGGCTCCGTTTATTACAGGGCCTGGGGATCGTCTATCTATTGCAGCCGTATGCGAACAATGAATTGAAGCGGCTGACGAAAACGCCCAAGCTGTATTTTTGCGATACCGGACTTTGTGCTTACCTGTCTATGTGGCTTACAAGGGATACTTTGATGAACGGTGCGGCCTCTGGTCACTATTTTGAAAATTATGTCGTGGTCGAATTGCTGAAAAATTATGCCTATGCTAAATCAAAAGCGAACCTGACCTACTACCGTGATTCCAATGCAAAGGAAATTGATGTGTTTGTAGAGGAAAACAACAAGATTCATCCCCTGGAAATTAAAAAGTCCGCCAATCCTGATCGGCGTGAGGTAAAGAAATATGAAGTTCTCGACAAGGTGGCGATCGAACGGGGAAACGGCGGCATTGTCTGTATGTGCGAGAGTGTCATTCCGATCGATCCGAAAAACTGCTTTATTCCCTGTAATTTAATTTAAACTGCAAATCCCTTCCGGCGCTGGCTTCCCAGCGCCCTTTTTGCGCGAAGCAACGAGCCACAAAGGGGAGCTGGCTCACCTTTGCGGCGACTGCCGCGACCTGTCGCAGCGGAGCGTAGACAGGTGCACGAAGCAACGAGCCACAAAAAGAGAGCTAACTCACCTTTGCGGCGACTGCCGCGACCTGTCGCAGCGGAGCGTAGACAGGTGCGCGAAGCAACGAGTCACAAAGGGGTACTGGTAATTATGCTACTTTTTTCTTGAAATTTTTGAACATTTTTTCGTGTGCACCCGTAGTATAATGTATGTAAGAAGTTGATAAAATAAAGTGTCGGGATTATGCCATATTTGTCATAATTCACAATAAAAGGAGGGAATTATATGAGTTACTTACCGGTGATCGTTTCTGTTCTGGCGTTGGCGCTGGCCGCCGCATTTGCCCTGGGAAACCGCAAAATTGTCGTACAGAGTGAACGGATCAAGGAATTGTCCGGCTACATCCGTTCCGGGGCCATGGCGTTTCTCACAAGAGAATACAAGGTCGTGGCCATATTTGTCGTAGTGATGGCGGTGATCCTTCTCATTTTACCGTCCGAAGGCTGGCAGGTGGCTCTGTGTTTTATTGTGGGCGCTTTATTTTCCGTCATTGCCGGATTTGTGGGGATGCGCAGCGCCACAGACTGCAATGGCAAGACGACAGAGGCTGCATTATCCAGCGGTGAGCGCAAGGCGCTTTCCGTAGCATTTTCCGGCGGCGCAGTCATGGGGCTTTGTGTTGTGGGCCTTGGACTTTTTGGCGTCACCATCATGTATCTGATTTTTGACAATGTGTCATTATTGACCGGCTTCAGCCTGGGCGCCAGCTCCATTGCCCTGTTCTCCCGTGTGGGCGGCGGTATATATACGAAGGCGGCCGATGTGGGCGCTGACCTGGTGGGCAAGGTAGAGGCCGGTATTCCGGAGGATGACCCGAGAAATCCCGCGGTGATCGCGGATAATGTGGGCGATAACGTGGGCGATGTGGCCGGTATGGGCGCAGATTTATTTGAATCCTATGTGGGCTCCATCATTTCCGCTCTGATGCTGGGCATCACGGCGCTGGGCGACGACGGTGTTTTATTTACGCTGCTTGTGGCGGCCATCGGTATTGCCGGGTCCATGATCGGCGTGTGCTGCGTGCGTCTCATTAAAAAGGCAAAGGCGGAATTTACGATCATGTGCGGCACTTACATCAGTATGGCGATCCTGCTGATCGGTTCTGCAATTTTAAGCTTTAAAATGCTTGGGGAAATGAAATATTTTATTGCCATTGCCACAGGTGTGGTTGCTGGCATGGTCATTGGTATTATTACCCAGGTATATACATCCTCAAAATATAAATTTGTAAAAAAGATCGCCAAGCAGAGTGAGACAGGGGCGGCGACCTGTATTTTGGAAGGCCTTTCCACCGGTTATAAGAGTACGGTGTTC
This sequence comes from Lachnospiraceae bacterium, assembly GCA_902363555.1. GTDB lineage: Bacteria > Bacillota > Clostridia > Lachnospirales > Lachnospiraceae > Catenibacillus. Next base: position 42,069 of record CABJAM010000017.1, read on the forward strand.
CCGGTGCTGCTCATAGCTCTGGCAGTGATCATTTCCGCATGGGTGGCCGGACTTTACGGCGTTGCTATGGCGGCTGTGGGCATGCTCTCCACGGTTGGCTCGGTGATCGCGGTGGACGCTTACGGGCCTATTGCCGATAATGCGGGTGGCCTGGCGGAGATGTCCGGATGTCCGGAAAATGTGCGTGAAATTACGGATACACTGGATTCCATCGGAAATACTACGGCGGCCATCGGCAAAGGTTTTTCCATCGGCTCCGCAGCGCTTACGGCGCTGGCACTGTTTTCATCCTATGCCCAGACCGTCCATCTGGATTCGGTCAATGTACTGGACCCGAAGGTGATTGCCGGTGTGTTTATCGGCGGTATGCTGGCGTATCTGTTTTCTGCTATGGCGATCGAGGCCGTGTCCAAGGCGGCCGGTGCTATGATTGATGAGGTGCGGCGGCAGTTTCACGAGATCCCCGGGATCATGGAGGGCAAGGGAAAGCCTCAGTATGATAAATGTGTGGATATATCCACCTCCGCTGCGTTAAAGTCCATGCTTGTTCCCGGCCTTCTGGCGGTTGTTTCGCCTATCGTCATCGGTCTTGTGCTGGGCAAGGCGGCTCTGGCCGGTTTACTTGTGGGCGCGACTGTGGTGGGCGTGCTGGCGGCCATACAGATGTCCAACAGCGGCGGCGCCTGGGATAATGCCAAGAAATATATCGAATCCCAGCCCGGCGGCAAGGGAACCGAGCGCCATGCGGCCAGCGTCGTGGGCGATACGGTGGGCGATCCGTTAAAGGATACGTCCGGCCCATCCCTGAATATCCTCATTAAACTAATGAGTATCGTAGCCCTCGTATTTGCACCGCTGTTCCTGTAAAATATGGAAAATAGTGCAAGGCAGAATAGTTACAAATGTACTTGAAATTCGATGTCTGCTCAGTTATAATTTAGAAAAAAGTTCGTATAGCGGTGTGCTGTTTTTTAGAATAAGCACCGGCTGTACCAGATATGGAGCAGACAGTTATGAGTGAATGTGATAAATTTTACTGTGGCGGCGAAAATATTTCGACACAAAACCACAGTGGCGAAGAATTTGTACGCACGGAGGCGCTCCTTGGCACAGAAGGCATGGAGCGCCTTTTTAATGCCCGGGTAGCGGTGTTTGGTATAGGGGGCGTAGGCTCCTTTGTGGTGGAGGCGCTGGCCCGCAGCGGTGTGGGCGCGCTGGATATTATCGATAATGACAAGGTGGCGCCCAGCAACCTGAACCGGCAGATTCTGGCGGTCCGAAGCACCATCGGCCGTCCGAAGGTGGAGGTCATGGGGGAGCGGATCATGGAGATCAATCCCCGGGCAAGGGTTTACGCCTGGGAACGTTTTGTGGATAAGGATTCCATGGCGGCGTTTCCTTTTGAAGACTATGACTATATTGTGGATGCCATCGATACGGTGACCTCCAAGCTTTTGCTTATTGAGAAGGCCAAGGCTCACAACATTCCGGTGATCAGCTCCATGGGCGTGGGAAATAAACTGCACCCGGAACGGCTTAAGATCACGGATATTTCCAAAACCAGTGTGTGCCCTCTGGCCAGGGTCATGCGGCATGAGCTGAAATGCCGTCATATAAATAAGGTGAAGGTGCTGTTTTCTGATGAGCCGCCGGTGAAGCTTCAAAAGGACCCGGGCAATGACGCTCATTCCCTCAATAAAAAGCGGGTATCACCGGGCAGCATTGCCTTTGTGCCGTCGGTGGCCGGACTGATGATTGCAGGGGAGGTCATCCGGGATATTGCCGGAGTGGCGTAAGTATCCGTTTTTGTCGAAGGATGCCGTCAGGCGTCGATGGAAACTTGTTGCAAAAATCAGATAAAGAGGTATAATAAAAGCATCTCAATGAAATATTCTTGTGATGCTTTTTCATTTCTTGTGCGCAGGATCTTAATGTTAAGAATTCTTATGATTTCCCGTTGTTATGTTTTATAAAAGTATAAGGAGAAGGTATTTATGTTTGATGATACGATGGAAATGAACTACGATGAATTTATTGAATACATAAAAGAACGTATGGAGGAAGCGCTTGAGGACGACGATGTCCGGGAAGTGCGCATTGTTCCTGCCATAAAGAATAATCAGATCGTGGTGGACGCTCTTCAGGCTTTTTTTGAGGATGGCGGCCAGTCGCCGCTGATTTATCTGGACAGCTATTACGAGGATTACCGTATGGGAGTGAATCTGGACGAGCTTTTACATAATATGGTCATGCTGTACCGTGACAGCCTTGAAAATGCCCAGGTTATGGGAGCTGTGGATATCCAGCAGTTTGAACGTGTAAGGGATAAGCTGACGCTCCGCCTTGTCAATACGGAACAAAACAGCGTGCTCCTTTCTGGTTGCCCGCACCGCTCCTTCGCGGACGAGTTGGAGGTGACTTACAGGATCGTGGCCGGACGTACGGAGGGCGGGATATCCACAATTCTTGTGACTAATGATCTTTTGGAGACGTGGGATGTGGATGAGGAGCTGCTATTTACGCTGGCCTGTGAAAATTCACTGCGCTTGTTCCCGCCGGTCATCGAGTCGGTGCGGCAGATGCTGGAGCGCAGCTTTGGCGCCGGGATCACAAAGGCGTTTAAGGACAGTCCGGATGCCCCGGAAAACCGGCTCTATCTGCTGACCAATGACTGCCGGATCAACGGCGCGGCGGCGCTGTGCTATTCCGATGCGCTGCCGTCCTTTGCCCGGGCCATGGATACGGATTTCTTTGTGATCCCCAGCTCCATCCACGAGGTCATTCTCGTGCCCGAAGGAACTGGCTTTTCGCCCCACCAGCTCAAGGATATTCTTGTGGGAGCCAACCATAAAGTGCTCCAAAAGGAGGATATTTTATCGAATGGTATTTATTTTTATGCCAGAAGCCGGGGGAAAATTGAAAAATACTCTGGACAAATGGAAGGGAACTTGTTACAATAGGCATTAGTTAAGTAAAGCATTGAAGGAGAAAGTACGCCATATAAAGTTTTCAGGGAGAGAGGTCTGGACTGCGAGCCTCTTAACGGAATATGGCCGAAAGGCACTCCGGAGTGATCTGCCAAAGCGTTTAGACATCGTATAGGATGCAAAACAGGGAGTCAGATACGGTTTATCCCCGTTAACAGATTTAAGTTGGAGTGAGCGGTATATCTGTCTCATTCAAACAGGGTGGCACCGCGGGTTATCTCGTCCCTGACAAGTTTCTTGTCAGGGACTTTTTGTTTACAAATTAACAAATAGACCTGGGGCCATAAGAATTTTATAGTAACAGTCCGGTCAACCGGAACTGTTGCAATTTATGAAAAGGAGTAATTACTATGGCTGAATCAATGAAAGGCTTAAAAAGAAGCCATCGCTGTACGGAAGTGAGCCTTGCCAATGCCGGTCAGGAAGTGACCGTAATGGGCTGGGTTCAGAAGAGCAGAAATAAAGGCGGGATCATCTTTGTAGATTTAAGAGACCGCTCCGGTATTTTACAGGTGATCTTTGAGGACGGGGAGATTTCCCGGGAAGGCTTTGAGAAGGCTGAAAAGCTGCGCAGCGAGTTTGTCATCGCAGTGGTCGGACGGGTGGAAGCCCGCCAGGGTGCGGTAAATTCCAACTTAAAGACCGGTGATATAGAAATCCGTGCAAAGGAGCTGCGTATTCTGGCAGAATCCGAGACACCGCCGTTCCATATCGAGGAGGACAGCAAGACGAAGGAAGAGCTGCGTCTGAAATACCGTTATCTGGACCTGCGCCGCCCGGATCTGCAAAGAAACATTATGATGCGCAGCCAGGTGGCCGCCATTGCCCGAAGCTTCCTGACGGAGGAAGGTTTTTTGGAGATCGAGACGCCGATGCTCACAAAGAGCACGCCGGAGGGCGCCAGAGATTATCTTGTGCCCAGCCGTGTGCATCCCGGTACGTTCTATGCACTGCCCCAGTCGCCCCAGTTATTTAAGCAGCTTTTAATGGTTTCCGGCTATGACCGTTATTTCCAACTGGCCAAGTGCTTTAGAGATGAGGATTTGAGAGCTGACCGGCAGCCGGAATTTACCCAGATCGATATGGAATTATCCTTTGTGGATGTGGATGATGTTATCGATGTCAATGAGCGCCTTTTAGCGAAAGTATTCAAGGAGGTTCTTGGAGTGGAGGTACAGCTTCCCATTCCCCGGATGACCTGGCAGGAGGCGATGGACCGCTTTGGCTCCGATAAGCCGGATACCCGTTTTGGCATGGAGCTTAAAAATGTGACCGATGTGGTGAAGGACTGCGGCTTTGGCGTATTTACCAGCGCCATTGAAAAGGGCGGCAGTGTGCGTGGTATCAATGCCAAAGGACAGGGCGCCATGCCGAGAAAGAAGATCGATGCGCTGACCGCATTTGTGAAAGATTACGGCGCTAAGGGCTTGGCTTATATCGCCATTTTGGAGGATGGCACCGTCAAATCCTCCTTTGCCAAGTTTATGACCGAAGCGCAGATGAGCGCGCTCATTGCCGCCATGGACGGTGAAAATGGCGACTTATTGCTGTTTGCTGCCGATGTGGATAAGGTCGTATACGATGCGCTGGGCGCTTTGAGAGTAGAGCTTGCCCGTCAGCTTGGGCTGCTTTCTAAGGATCAGTTTAATTTCTTATGGGTTACGGAATTTCCGCTTCTTGAGTGGTCGGAGGAACAGGGCCGCTATACAGCTATGCACCATCCGTTTACCATGCCCATGGAGGAGGATCTTCAATATATTGATTCAGAGCCGGGCCGTGTGCGCGCCAAAGCCTATGATATCGTTTTAAATGGTACAGAGCTTGGCGGAGGCAGCGTCCGTATCCATCAGAATGATATTCAGGAGAAGATGTTCGAGGTGCTGGGCTTTACGAAGGAGGACGCCTATGAGCGTTTCGGCTTCCTGCTCAATGCCTTTAAGTACGGCGTACCGCCCCATGCCGGTCTGGCTTACGGCCTGGACCGTCTGATCATGCTTATGACCGGGGAGGACAGTATCCGCGACGTAATCGCATTCCCCAAGGTAAAGGACGCTTCCTGTCTCCTCACCGATGCCCCCAACTTTGTGGATGACAAGCAGCTTGAAGAACTTTACATTGAAGTCACAAAGCCGGAAACATCATCGGAAGCCGAATGATGGATGGCTGGATAAAGTTTATTCTTGCCTATCTGCTCATGGTAAATCTATGCGGTTTTTGTCTGTGTGCCATGGATAAGAAAAAGGCCAAAAACGGCCAGTGGCGGGTGCCGGAACGGCGGTTTTTTGTGATCGCCGTTTTGGGCGGCGGACCTGGCGTACTGCTTAGTATGTACAGGTTCCGCCATAAGACGAAGCACCGGACATTTACCGTGGGTATTCCGGCAATTATAATATCAGAATGTATTTTGATCTTACTAATTATTATTTTTACAGGAAAGTGGAGGTAGAAAGCAATGTATTCATTCGATGAAGTGAAGTCTTTGGACCCGCAGGTTGCTCAGGCTATTGAGCTGGAGATCGGCCGTCAGAACGGGAATATCGAGTTGATCGCATCCGAAAATTTTGTCAGCAAGGCAGTAATGGCCGCCATGGGAAGTCCATTGACGAACAAATACGCCGAGGGCTATCCGGGAAAGCGCTATTATGGCGGCTGCCAGTACGTGGATATTGTGGAAAATCTGGCCATTGAGCGGGCCAAAGAGCTGTTTGGCTGCGAGTACGTCAATGTACAGCCCCATTCCGGCGCACAGGCCAATATGGCTGTTTTCCAGGCCTTTTTAAAGCCGGGAGATACGTTCATGGGAATGAATCTGGACCACGGCGGCCATCTGACCCACGGAAGCCCAGCCAACTATTCAGGCAAGGTGTTTAACTGCGTGCCTTACGGCGTGGATGATCAGGGCTTTATCGATTACGATCAGGTCCGTAAGATCGCTCTGGAAGCCCGTCCTAAGATGATCATTGCCGGTGCCAGCGCTTACTGCCGGACCATTGATTTTAAGAAATTCCGTGAGATCGCCGATGAGGTGGGCGCTTACCTTATGGTGGATATGGCGCATATTGCCGGGCTTGTGGCCGCAGGCATCCATCCAAGCCCGATCCCTTATGCTCATTTTACAACAACAACGACCCATAAGACACTGCGCGGACCCCGCGGCGGCATGATCTTATCCAGCGAGGAGTATGGCAAGAAGCTTAATTCCGCTGTATTCCCCGGAACTCAGGGCGGGCCTTTAATGCACGTGATCGCTGCCAAGGCTGTGGCTTTTGGCGAGGCGCTGACCGACGATTTCAAGGCCTATCAGCACCGGATCGTGGACAATGCCAAAGCACTTTGCGACGGCCTTAAAAACCGCGGCCTGACCATTGTTTCCGGCGGTACGGATAACCACCTGATGCTGGTGGATCTGCAAAATGTGGGGCTGACCGGCAAGGAAGCTGAGAAGCTGCTGGATGAAGTCCACATTACCTGCAATAAAAATACGATCCCCAATGATCCCCAGTCTCCATTTGTGACCAGCGGTATCCGTCTGGGTACACCGGCGGCTACGACCCGTGGAATGAATACAGAGGATATGGACCGGGTTGCCGAGGCAATCGCACTGACATTGAAGGATTTTGAGGCCAACAAGGAAAAGGCCATGGCTATTGTTAAGGATCTGACGGATAAATATCCGCTTTATTAAAGGTGAACTGAAAAAACACATTCTCAATACAGTTAAAATGTGTAGTGAGAATGTGTTTTTACATATCAGTCATTAACATTAGAGCGTGCATATGGCTTTAAAGCATGCTCAGGGTTGAAAATTTTCAAAAATTACTGTGTGCCCCTGCTTTTTAAGATGCTGCATGATCTGTATATTGGGCACGGTCCAGAGCACGGTCATGGCGCCAAAAAGCCGGCGGTTTAAGAAAAATCCCATGTTTTTTATGTCCTGATAATTGTAAGCGATGAAATCCGGGCGGGCGGCCATGTTGGTCAGCAGGTGGGAGAGTGCCGCAGGACCGATCTTCCAACTGCCCGGGTCTTTTTGAAAATTGCAGGAGAGCTGGCCGCGGATGACCTCGCTGCGGTTTTTACGATACCAGTACACAGCCAGGGGATGAAAAGATTCAATACAGTAGTCGCCTGTGTAATCCGCCAGCATACGGTCAGCGGCCGCACACAGCTCATTATAGTTGCCGTGGTCCACCTTCAGCTCGATGATCAGCGGAACTCTGCCGCCGATGAGTTCAAGAACATCTTTGAACAGGGGGATCGTCTCATCTGTATCCAGCAGACGTATGGTTTTAAGCTCATCCCAGGTCATTTCACAAATATCTTTTTTGATATGGCACATCCGATATAAATGATCGTCATGGAATACGACCAGGCGGCCGTCCTTTGTCAAATGGATATCCAGTTCGATACCGTAATTATGGTCAACGGCTCTTTTAAATGCCGTCATGGAGTTTTCCGGAATACCCCAGAGATTTTCGTACAGTCCGCGGTGCGCATAATCGTATTGGGTCAGCCGCTTCATCAGCCGGGTTTTGCGGCGGTTGGGAGCGATAGCGAAAAGATATGCAGCAGGTATGGACGCCAGTGCGCCAATCATGTATTTAGTCTTTGTTTTCATATGCATGGTCCTTTCAAATTTAATTGCAACTATTGGCTGATTAATAGTTTAACATTGTTTTCCTGAATTGTCTATGGATGAAAAAGAACTATTATTTCTCGATAAGGCCTTAAAATGTGAGGATGTTTAGGTGACGGATACGAATGTGATACAGGAGCAGTTGGAATGGTTTAATGATTTTGTTTTAAAGTATACGCGGATTATATTGCGGATCATGGTTTCCAAGGTCGGCGACCGGATGCTGGCGGAGGATCTGCTCCAGGAGGTGTTCTGTAAGGTTTATAAGTATCTGGACCGGATGTGGGGGTTTGAGGACGACCATCTGGATTTTTATATGCGGCGTATTATTTCCACGGTGATCATTGATTATTTCAGGAAAAAGGAAAATGAACTGGCCGTGGATTCGGAAATTGATTTCAATGAATTGGAAATTGAGTATAACGCATATTCAAGCCCGGAAAACCATATAATAGAACAGGATTATAAAAACATGATCAGCAGCCTGCCGGAAAAATACAGCCAGGTTCTGCTCCTGCATATATTTTATCAGATGACTTTAAAGGATATCGGTGTGCGGCTCGGTATCAAGGAGCCGGCCGTGAGGAAACGGTATGAGCGGGCGAAGAAAAAGCTCATAGACAAATTGAAAGAGAAATCGTAATCACTTGTAACCGCTTGGTGGTGGGCGCAGGTGTTTGGGCGTGGAACAGCATTGTGCACAGATGAACACCTGGAATGTTACGATAATTCTATGAAATTTTCGTGATGTTGTATATTTCCACTTGAAATTTCAGATAAGTTAATATATAATAATCGCAGATAGAGAAGTAATCCTGGAGTGTTCGAGAATCCTGCAATTTTGAACCTACATTTATTTTGACGGGAAATTCGATATTGGGAACTATGTCAGGCCTCCAATATGCAGTGGAAGACAGAAAAACCAATGAGATTACCCACCTGGCTTTGGGCTAGGCGTCAAAGTAGCAGGAGACGGCACCCTGGGAGCTTACATAAGAAAAGAGAGGCGCTACGAGAGTATGCGTCTCTTTTTGTTAACTATTCAGCCATGCGGAGTATGGCTGAACAACTATTTTGGATATAAATTGATTTTCATAGAAAGGTGATTTATGAAGCGACAACAAGTTATAATCGGTGTATTGATCGTGATTTTATGTATCACTTGTGTGATGCTTATTTTTTTAAAACCTAAAAAAGCGGACGAGCCGTCGGTGAGCCGGGCTCTGGCGGCGAAGATGCTGGCTCTGACGCGAAGCTCTCAGGCGGAGCTGGCCGGAGATTCTCAAGGCAATTGGTATGACCCGTACATAGACACAGCCGTAAATGACTGCGGCATGACAAAAAGCGAGGATAATTTCCGTCCCATGGATCTGCTGACCTACGGGGAGGCTCAGTTGATCGCTGAAAAGTTTGGTGTGGATGAGGAAGCGCTTGGCTTTGCTTTTAAGGACAGTAAAAAGGACCGGTCCATAGTGGCTGCGGACTGGTTTGAGCTCTATGACAGGATCATAGACATGACCGGGCAGGTGAGCCGCCAGGAGCTGCTGATCCTTGGCACGCCGGCCAATACCCAGAATTTATCATCCTGGCAATGTCTGACCGGCAGCGGCACCTACGGCTTTCACGGCATATCCCTGGACAGCTTTATGGATGCCAATGTGGAAGCTTACGTCCGTGACAATGAGATCGTGGCGGTGGCCGGCATTTCGAAAAATCCGGGCAATGTGCGCAATCTCTGGATCATTTCCGGCAGCGGGCAGCAGATGACGGCTTACATTCATGGATATTTCCGCACCTTTTCACTGGAGCAGCCTCTGGAGCGGCCGGTGGAAAAGGTGATGGCCGATCTGACCTTTGAAAATCAGGCCCTGACCCGGGTTTCCCTAAAAACCGCTGTTATAAAGGGTGAGATCCTGTCTGTGGGCGAGGGCTATGTGGAGGTGAAAAATTACGGGCAGGTGCCGGTCACAGAGCCTTTTCATGTATACCGCATGTACGACGGCTTTGAGGAGCTGTCCATGGATGCTTTAGAGGTGGGAAATAAATATACCGAGTTTGTCACGGAGGGGGAGAATATTTGCGCAGCTCTGATCCGGGCAAAAACGGATGAGCGAAATATCCGCGTTGTTTTAAGCTGTGACGGCTTTACAGGCTATGAGCATGGCAGCGTGTCCATCACAAGCAGCTCCGCATTTTCCACGGTTGCCGATGGTGTGCGCACCGATCACGCGGCGGGCAGTGTGGTAGATATCGGTACGGATACGCTGGCTTCCGGCCAGTCCATAGCTGTGATGTCCTCGGAGACGGCCGGCAAGCTGACGGTGAACAGCCTGAACCGGAGCCAGGGCCATCCCTCTTACCGGGGCACTTTAAATATTACAAATAATGGAAATGGGCTTGTGATCGTTAACGAGCTGCTTTTGGAGGAATATCTCTATGCTGTCCTTCCCAGCGAAATGCCGGCCGGCTATGAAGCCGAGGCACTAAAGACCCAGGCCATATGCGCCCGCAGCTTTGCGCGCCAGGCCATGAATGAAACCCGGTTTGCCGATTACGGCGCCGATGTGGACGACAGCACGGCCACACAGGTGTATAATAATGGCGGCGAGGATGAGCGGGCCAATGCAGCGGTGGATGCGACGGCCGGACAGGTGCTTTCTGCCGCTGATACATTGGTAAAAGCTTATTTCTATTCCACGTCCTGCGGTAGCTCCGCCAGCCCTGATGAGGTCTGGCTGTCCGGAGAAAATCCGGCGTATATGCAGGGGCGGCTCCAGATATTGGGTGAGAGTGAGCGGGATTTTTCCAGTGAGGACGCCTTTAAGGCATTTATGGATGATTATGCGTCCAGAGATTATTTTGAAAAGGATATTTCCTGGTTTCGGTGGAAGGTGACGGCCACGGCGGCAGATATTAAGACCGCCATTGACAAAAGTCTCCTGACCCGTATACGGATCGTACCCTCCTTGATTACGGTGAAGGATGAGAGCGGCAATTTTGTAGAGCGGGAGATTTCCACTGTGGGGGATATTGTCAACATTACCGTGGGGGAACGGTCCGTCAGCGGTATTTTAAAATCGGTGATCGTGGAGGGAACCCAGGCTACTATCAAGATTACGGGAGAGTATAATATACGGCTGCTTCTGGCGCCGGTGAACAGCTCCGTTATATGTGACGACGGTACGGATGCGGGTACCATGACTATGATGCCCAGTGGATTTTTCTATATTGTAAATAATGCAGATGGCAGCTATACGATGCGGGGCGGCGGCTATGGCCACGGCGCCGGGATGAGCCAGAACGGGGTCCAGGCGCTGGCCAAAAGAGGGCTGTCCTGTGAGGAGATATTAAAGCATTATTTTGGCGAAGCTCAGATTGTGTCGCAATAGCCGGCGTCCTGGCCTACAGAAATCAGGCCGCCAGCGGGCGGATAAAAAGGCCTTTTGCCTCAACAAGTTGAGACAAAGGGCCTTTTTAATAGCGCAGGTCGTGGGTATCCCGTTCCATGGGGAAGCACAAAACATTGAGCTCGGCGCCGAAGAACATCAGGTTCATGCAAAAGTAAAGCCAGAGCATGGTGATAATGACGCTTGTCAGGCTGCCGTACATGTAGGACAGATTTCCCGAGTAATCCACGTAGATGGAGAAAATGTAGGCGCTGATCATCCAGCCAAGAGCGGAAAAGAGAGCGCCGGGGAGCTGGTGGAGGAGCTTGCCTTTTTTGTTGGGCAGTACTTTATAAAAAATCAGGAACAGAAGCGTAAGTATACCCATGGAGGATATGGTACGGATGCTGATCAGGAATGCGGCAATGCTGTCAAGAAATGGAATCTTTTCGCAGATCCACAAGTAAATCCGGTTGCCAAATACGAGGAAGCCCAGGGTAAAGATGATCATAATGGCAAAGATGAGTGTATATACAGTGGATATAATGCGCAGCATGATGTAGTTACGGGTTTCGTTAATGCCGTAGACGGAGTTTAATCCCCGGGTGACGGCCAGGATTCCTTTGCCGGAGGTCCATAGCAGGGTGATGATGGTGATGGACAGGACGGTGCCCGATGTCTTGCCGGTGATCTCCACAATGAGACCCTGCATAAACGCACTGGTGTCCGCGGGAAAGAAGTCGGACAGATTATCCGCCAGCATCTGTGTGTCAATGGGCACGTACTTGAGCAGAACGAGCAGCAGCATGATAAAGGGAACTGCCGACAGTATGATGAAATAGGCGGACTGCGCCGCGTAAGCGGATACGTGGTCCTCTTTTATTTTATTCATAATATTTTTTGTCCAGCCGATAAGATTTAACATAAAATTCTCCTGCCCTATTTTAACTTGTCAGGGATTCCCAGAGGGAATCGTTGACTCGCTCGCGCAATTCTTATTATACACATATTTTTTACAATTATAGGCTTGCATTCTTAAAAGACAGCCGAACGTGCTGTCCTTTAGAAGCTGCGCCATATTTAGTTATATTATCACGAAAACAGTAAAATGTCCAGAATCGCAGAATGTATTTTACAAAGGTGCTCTGACGAGGTAAAATATATATAAATAAACCGGATTGCATACAGGTGATGAAGGAGATTTAGGTATGGACACGGATAGCAAAATTTTAAACGATGATTTATTCAAAGCTTTTTCGGTGGCCTCCAGCCATGTTTATATTTATGTTTGTGATATGTCCACAAACACGTCCAGATGGTCCATGAATGCGGTGGAGTACTTCAACATGCCCGGGGAATTTATGGTGGACGCGGGAAATATATGGATGCTCAAGATCCATCCGGAAGACCGGGAACGGTATCAAAAGGACATCGAGTCGGTCTTTTCCGGGGCTTCCCGGAAGCACAAGTGTGAATACCGGGCCATGAATTGTTATGGTGATTATGTATGGCTGGAATGCCGGGGCACGATGATCTATGATGACGCGGATCATCCCAGGTTTTTTGCCGGAATGATGACGCGTCTGGACGCCAGGAACAAATACGACCCACTGACGAATCTGAAAACATTTTACGAGTTCAATCATCTGGATTTTTCCTCCGGGCATGGGTCTGTGCTGCTGGTCGGTATCGATGGCTTCCGGACCGTGGTCAATAACTGGGGGTACAGCTTCGGGGATATGATCCTTTTTGAATTTTGCCAGAGGATGCAGGCCTTTTGCGGGGATAAACGGATGCTTTACCGGCTGGACGGAGATGAATTTCTCATCGTCTCCCCTGGGGAGAGCCGGGAGGGAACGGCCATTTTATTTACGCAGGTCCGGGAGCTGGCTAAAAATCTTGGGGAAGGCCGGGATAACGGCATTAATCTGTCATTGTCCGGGGGCGCGGTCATGTATCCGGAGGACGGACAGAAACGGGATATGCTATTGCGTAATATGGAGCATTCCATGGAGCATGCAAAGCAGTCCAGCCGGGGCAATTTAATATTCTTCTCCAGGGAGATCGCACAGCAGCACAACCATATACTCCAGGTGCGGCAGGATATTGCCCGGTCCATTTTCCGGGATTTTGAAGGCTTTGAGCTTTATTTTCAGCCGATCGTGGATGCGAAATATCACCGGGTCGTCTGCTGTGAGGCTCTGCTGAGATGGTCGGGCGCCACTGTGGGCCGGACGGATATCAGCGAGGTCATTAAGCTGTTGGAGGCCAATGGAGAGATCATCACTGTGGGCCGGTGGATCGTGGACGCCGTTTTTCGTTATGCAAAGCAGTGGCAGGAACGCTACGGCCGGTTGACGGTAGGCTTTAATACATCCTATCTGCAATTTAAAGATGATAAGTTTGTGGACTATATTATTGAAAAGGCGAAGCAGTATGGGGTGGACCCGACGCTGATAAGTATTGAATTGACAGAAAGCTGTGACGTGGATGATTTCGCCCGGCTGGCGGACGGATTTAAGCGGCTGCGCCGCTTTGGCTTTCGCATCTCGCTGGATGATTTTGGCATCGCCTATTCCACACTGCTGCTTGTGCGCAATCTTCCAGCGGATTCGGTAAAGATCGACCATTCCTTTGTGCGCAACCTGACCCGGGAAAATAAGGTGGATCTGGCCATTATCGACAGTGTGGTGTCCTTGTGTAAAAAGCTGAATATCGATGTGGTGGCCGAGGGTGTGGAGACGCAGCAGGTAATGGAGCTGATGAGCAGCTTTCCTATTTCTCTGCTCCAGGGGTACCATTTTGCAAAGCCGATGCCGGCGGCGGATTTTGAAAAGGTGATTTTTCATCAGTATTAAAGCGCAGGCGGTTGCGGCAATTTGCCAGAATTAACCACTTGAAAATAGAACATGTGTTTGCTATCCTATATACAAAAGGAGGGGAACATATGTTTGATAAGGTGATTTTTCATATTGATGTCAATTCCGCCTATTTATCCTGGGAGGCGGTTTACCGGCTGCAGCATGTGGGCGGTCATGTGGACCTGCGGGAGCAGGTCTGTGCTGTGGGCGGAGATGCGGCCATGCGCCACGGAATCATTCTGGCGAAGTCATTGCCGGCAAAGCGGTTTGGCATCCATACCGGGGAGAGTATTCTTGAAGCGCGGCAGAAGTGTCCGCAGCTAATGATCGTGCCGCCCAATTATGGTTTATATGAGCAGAGCTCTGCGGCATTTATGAATATATTAAAGGAATATTCACCGGAGGTGGAGCAGTACAGTATTGACGAGGCGTTCATGGATATGACCGGAACCCGGGGGCTCTGGGGGCCGCCGCGTATGGCTGCGGAGCGGATACGGCAGGAGATTTCCGGGCGTCTGGGCTTTACGGTAAATGTGGGGGTGTCCTCCAATAAGCTATTGGCCAAGATGGCGTCGGATTTTAAAAAGCCGGACCGGGTCCATACGCTGTTTCCGGAGGAGATACCTGAAAAGATGTGGCCGCTCCCGGTGGCGGATCTGTTTTTTGTGGGCCGGGCGACGGCAAAGAAGCTGCATACGATGGGGATTTTCACCATTGGGGAGCTGGCCAGACAGGACCCGGAACTGATTAAGTATCATTTAAAAAAGCATGGCGAGGTCATCTGGGCTTTTGCCAATGGCATGGATGTGTCGCCGGTGCTGCCGGAGCCGCCGGCCAATAAGGGCTACGGAAATTCCACTACCATTGCCTTTGATGTGACCGACGCCGGCACCGCAAGGCTTGTGCTGCTGTCATTGGCGGAGATGGTCGCCGCCCGGCTGCGCAGTGATGGCGTCTGTGCGGGCGTCGTTTCGGTGACTGTCAAATACGATGACCTGAAGTCGGTGAGCCACCAGAGGACGCTGCCGGAGGGCACGAATATCACGTCGGAGCTTTTTGGCCATGCCGGCCGGCTGTTTGATGAGCTGTGGGATGGCCGCCCGATCCGGCATCTGGGCATCCACACCGGACGGATCAGCCGTGCCTCCGGTGTCCGTCAGATCAGCTTTGCAGATCCTGTGGATTATGAAAAGCTGGGGCGGCTGGACGCCATGGTGGATGCGGTACGCGACCGGTACGGAAGGGATGCCATGATGCGGGCCAGCTTTGCCCGGCGGGAAAAGGTCCGTTCCGGCAGCAGGGGGGATGGCCCGGCGTCGGGAATGTATGGTAAGCCCGGGAATGGGGCGGCCAAAATCCAGAACCTGGAGCATATGGCCGGCGGCGTATCCCGGGAGAAGTGGACGGTGGATTATACGAAGGTGCCGGTGGAATAGGCGCCGGTGATCAGTGTAATGATGTGGCTGCCGGCAGTGTGTGGAATGCGGCGCCACATGTGGCAGCGCTTTGGCGGTGCCGGATCGTGAGGGGATATTATGGCGTTTGGAATCGGTGCGGATATGCACAAAAACGGCCGCCCGGACATGTCCGCCGCTGCGGCGGGGCTGGAAAATATCGGGCGGCGCAGGAGCGGCCTAAGCTTTCAGGAGATTGCCGTGAAGTGCTGGTTTACCTCCCAGGGAAAGGCCATGCCGCTGATGTTTAAATTTAAAGATGAAAACGAGGAGATCCATCCGGTGGATAATGTGCATGTGGTGTTTTCGGAAAAGCTTTTGTACGCCGGGGTTCCTCTGTTTGAATATCATTGCTTTACGATGCTTGAGAACCGGAAGTATGATTTTATACTGCGGTTTTATCCGGAAAAATGTATATGGAAGTTTGCCTGGGTGTAGGAAAGGCGGAGGGCGGTCTCTGATGTGAGGCGACGGCATCCCTCCGCCTTTAATGTATCCAGTTTTTTTTCTTGAAATCTTTACCATTCTTTTACGATGATTTTTCTTTACTGTGATAGATACTTTAATTTCCCACTGATAAAATGTGACATATGCGTAACAGCAGGACACCTGGGAACTGTTGCACATAAAATTGAAGGAGAGCAGAGAAGAATGTTGAAATTGGAGAAAATTAAAAAGACCTATGACGGGAAGACCGTGCTCAAGGATATCAGCTTTAAGATAGAGGATGGGGAGATCGTTTCAATCCTGGGTCCTTCCGGATGCGGAAAGACGACGCTGCTGAATCTGATTTTAGGTATTACGGATGCCGACTGCGGCCGGATTATTTTTAACGGAAAGGATATGACCAGCGTGTCCATGGAGGATCGTGGATTTAACATCGTTTTTCAGGATTACGCCCTGTTTCCAAATCTGAACGTTTATAAAAATATCACATATGGTCTGAAAAACAGGCCGAATATATCCACTATGAGTGAGGTCAATGAGCTTATTGAGCTGCTGGAGCTTAATGAGCATCTGACCAAGCGGGTGGATCAGCTATCCGGCGGCCAGAAGCAGCGGGTGGCGCTGGCCAGGACAATGGTTATGAAGCCCAAGATCCTTCTACTGGATGAGCCTTTAAGCGCTCTGGATGGTGTGATCAAGGAATCTATAAAGGAGCGTATTAAAGCCATTGCCCAGCAGTATCATCTGACAACCATTATCGTTACCCATGATCCGGAGGAGGCGCTGACGCTGTCCGACCGGGTACTGATCATCAATGAGGGGATGATATCCCAATATGGCCGTCCTTATGAGATCATCCATCATCCCGGCAATAATTTCGTCCGCAAGTTCATATTGAATCAGTTGGAGATTAAGAAGAATAACATTTTTTCTTTATTCGACTTCGGTGGCGGCGAGGAGGCTGCGCCGTTTACCACAGGCGGTTGAAGATGAAAAGGAAGGTTGAAAAATGAAAATAAAAAATAAGGAGCTGCGGATTGTTTTTGTCATTGCCGCCATTTATTTTACGGTATTTCTGGCGCTGCCCATCGGCGCGCTGCTGGTTAAATCCTTTATTACGGACAGCGGCGCCGGCATTGGCAATTATACGGGGATCTTCGGTGATACAAAGGTGCTGGCGGCATTTTTTAACAGCTTTAAGGTGTCTGCGGCGGCTGCGCTGCTGACGACGGCCCTGGCATTTTTACTGTCCTATACGATCCATTATACACGGCTGCCCGGCGGCGTGAAGCGCTCCATCAGTGCTGTCGCCCGGCTGCCCATGCTCTTGCCCACCATTACATATGGCTTTGCAATCATCTATTCCTTTGGAAAACAGGGGCTTATCACGAGGCTGTTCGGACATCAGCTCTTTGAAATTTATGGATTTAATGGTCTGATGACAGGCTATGTTATCTATACTTTGCCGGTGGCCTTTATCCTGATCCAAAATACGATGCAGTATGTGGATAAGCGGTTTATGGTTGTTTCCAGACTGATGGCTGACAAGCCGGTCCGGGGCTTTTTCACGACAGTGCTGCGGCCATTGTCCGCCACACTGATGGCTGCATTTATCCAAAGCTTTTTTCTTTGCTTTACAGATTTTGGTATTCCGGCGGCGGTGGGCGGCGATTTTAATACGATTGCCGGAATGCTGTATACCCAAATGCTTGGCAGCGTGCCGGATTTCGGGAAGGGCGCGGTGATTGCATTTATGATGCTGCTGCCATCGGTGCTCAGTATTGTCGTCCTCCATGTGCTGGAAAAATATAATATCCGTTATACCCATGTGTCGGATATTGAGCTGAAGAAAAATCGGGGCAGAGATCTGGTCTGCGGCCTGCTGTGCCTGGTGACTGTCCTTTGTGTGGTTTCCGTGTTTGCAGTGATTTTTGTCATTCCCTTTATTCAGGACTGGCCGTATAATCTGCAGCCGACCCTGCAGCATATCACCGATGTGTTTGGAGACAACTCACTACTGATGGTTATGAAAAATTCTCTGGTGGTATCGCTGCTGACGGCTCTGATCGGTACGCTGATGGCCTACGGCTGCGCCCTGATCACCGCGCGGAGCACCATGTCGGCGGCGGTGAAGGGGGTGATTGAGGGCGTGATCTTAGTGACCAATACTATCCCCGGTATGGTGCTGGGCCTGTCGTACCTGTTTGTATTTTCAGGCTCCCCACTGCAGGGAACAATTATCCTGCTCATATTGTGTAATATTGTCCACTATTTTTCCACGCCGTACATTATGATGAAAAGCTCCCTGTCCAAGCTGAATGCTTCATGGGAGACGACGGCAAAGCTTATGGGTGATTCCTGGCTTGGAACAATCATACGGGTGGTGACGCCAAATACATATTCCACGTTGCTTGAGGTTTTTGGATATTATTTTATCAATGCCATGGTGACGATCAGCGCCGTAATCTTTATCGCCGGAGCGCGGACTATGGTAATTACAACGAAGATCAAGGAATTGCAGTATTACAATAAATACAGTGAAATCTTTGTGCTGTCGCTGCTGATACTGGCAGTGAATCTGCTCAGCAAGGGTGTGCTGGCGCTGCTGGCCCGGAGGCGGGCGGAAAAGGCCAGATCTGAAAAGCCTGTGGCTAAAAGTGGGAACAAGGTGACGCCAGCGGCATAAAAGGTGAGGTTACGAAAGATGAGATACAATCTGCCCTGAAATAGATTGGGAGAAAGAGGAGAAAAAATGAATAAGTTTTTTAATCGGATTTTAAATGGAAAAATTATTGGGAGCGGCAAAGGCGCCGTGCCCGGGAAGAAACATAAGGGCTTTGGACGCCTTATAGCCGCAGGGCTTTCGCTGATGCTGGGCTGCGTCCTGCTTACAGGCTGCGGTTCCGGCTCCGGCAGCGACAAGGTTGTTATTTATTCCAATGCGGACGATGAAGCCATCACCGCCATGAAAAATGCTTTGGATAACAATGGTTATAAGGACGCTTATATTATCCAGACCTTCGGAACCTCGGAGCTGGGCGGCAAGCTGCTGGCTGAGGGAACGAATCTGGAGGCGGATCTGATTACCATGAGTACTTTCTATGTAGAGAGTGCTCAGGATAAAAATCAGATGTTTCAGGACCTGACCTTTGATGCGAAAACTCTGGACGAATTTCCGGCTTACTGTGCGCCCATCACGGCCCAGGAGGGAACAATCATCGTAAACACACAGATGATGGAGGAAAATGGTCTTGCTTATCCCACGGCATTAAAGGATCTGGCAAATCCTGAATATGCCGGAATGATCTCAGTTACGGATATTTCTTCATCCTCCACGGCCTGGCTGCTCATTCAGGGGCTGATTTCCGAATATGGTGAGGACGGCGCTAAGGAAGTGCTTTCCGGGATTTATGAAAATGCCGGTCCTCATATTGAGGAATCCGGTTCCGGACCGCTTAAAAAAGTCCGCGCCGGAGAGGTGGCGATCGGTTTCGGCCTGCGCCAGCAGGCGGTGGCTGATAAGGCGGAAGGTCTGCCGGTAGACTATGTGGACCCGGCCGAGGGGAATTTCAGCCTGACAGAATCTGTGGCCGTCGTTAATAAAGGTGATAAGACCAACGTCAAAGCTATGGAGATGGCTCAGTGTATAATTGAAAACGCACGCCAGGAGCTGATCTCTTATTACCCCATTGCCCTGTATGAGGGGGAGTCGACTGACAGTGATAATAAATCCGGCAATCCTAAAGTATTTCCGGAAAAACTGACGGTGGATCTGCTCAAAAAGCATCAGGAGCTTTCAGAAAGCTGTAAGTAAAAAAATAACAGGCACCTAAATTGCAGGTGCCAAGTGCTCACAGCTAAAAAAATAAATAAAACATATGAGAGGATAAACAAATGAATACATATAAACTGCTGACACCGGGTCCATTGACCACAACAAATACTGTGAAGGAGGAAATGCTTTTTGATCATTGTACATGGGATGATGATTACAAGCAGATCACCCAGCATATCCGCAGGGCACTGCTGGATCTTGCCGGAGCTGATGAAAAGGAATACACAGTTGTTCTGATGCAGGGCAGCGGCACCTTCGGTGTGGAAACAGTGCTGTCCAGTGTGGTTGGCGATACGGACAAGCTTCTGATCGTGGCCAATGGCGCTTACGGTGAGCGTATGGTGGAGATTGCCGCCCATAATCGCTTAAATTATGTGGTCTACCATGAAAAGTATGACCGAATTCCTGATGCGGAGAAAATAGAGGCGATGCTCCGGGAGGACCCGGCCATCACTCATGTGTCTATGGTACATTCTGAAACAACCTCCGGTATTTTAAATGATATCGAATCGGTGGCTAAAGTAGTGAAAGATAACGGGCGGGTCTTTATCGTGGACGCCATGAGCAGCTTCGGCGGTATGGACATACCGGTGCAGGCGCTGGGTATTGATTTTATCGTCAGCTCCGCTAATAAATGTATCCAGGGCGTTCCCGGATTTTCATTTATCATTGCCCGCAGGAGCCTGGTGATCGCCAGCGCAGGCAAAGCCAGAAGTCTGTCGCTGGATCTGTATGATCAGTGGGAGACGATGGAAAAGGACGGAAAATGGCGCTTTACATCACCGACCCATGTGGTACTTGCCTTTGACCAGGCACTTGAGGAGCTGAAACAGGAGGGCGGTATCGCAGCACGCAGCCGGCGCTATAACGATAATAATCATCTGCTTATTCAGCGTATGAAAGGGCTGGGATTTGAAACTTATATTGATGAACAGTACCAGGGACCGATCATCACCACCTTTTATTTCCCTGAAAATGCGGATTATACATTTGAGGAGATCTATGCCTATATCAAGGCCCGGGGCTATGCTATTTATCCAGGAAAGGTGACTCAGGCGCCCACCTTCCGTATTGGCAATATCGGTGAGATTTATGAAGAGGATATACAAAAGCTGTGCGCGATCATAGAGGAATTTCTGGAGGAAAAGAAGAATGGGTAAAATTGAAGCGGTAATATTTGACTGGGCGGGAACAACAGTGGATTTTGGCTCTATGGCGCCGGTGCAGGCATTTATGGAGGCGTTTAAGGCGGAAGGGATAGCGCCGACGCTGGAGGAAATCCGAAAACCTATGGGTATGTTAAAGCGCGACCATGTAAAGACGATGATGTCCATGGAAAGGATTCATAAGCTGTGGATGGATGTCCGTGGGTGCGACTGGACAGAGAGGGATGTGGACCGGGTTTATGAAAAAAGTGAAAAGGGAATTATCGATATCGTGGAAAATTTCGCGGCGCCAAAGCCCTATGTGCTGGAGGCTGTGGCAAAACTCAGAGAAATGGGAATCCGGATTGGATCTACGACCGGTTACACCGATGAGATGATGGCCATTGTGGTGCCAAAGGCTGCCTCCCAGGGCTATGTGGCGGATGCCTGGTTTTCTCCGGATGCCGTAGAAAAATGCGGCCGCCCCTACCCATATATGATTTACAAAAATCTCCATGCGCTGCGGGTAAGCTCGGTAAACGCCGCCATAAAGGTGGGCGATACGGTGGCAGATATCCGGGAAGGAAAAAATGCAGGAATGACTTCTGTGGGCATCGTGGAGGGCAGCTCGGTGATGGGCTTGTCCGAGACCGAGTTTGAGGCACTGTCTCTTGCACAGTACCGGGAAATTTACGCAAGAACAGCGCAGATTTATATGGAAGCCGGAGCGGATTATGTGGTTGCCAATATGAGCGGCGTGGTGCCACTGGTACGGATGCTGTCGAAATAAATATGAATACAGGGCTTGACAGCCGGTGAAAATGTGCTAAAATACAAAGAGATCTCAAGTTTGGAAGCAAAATCGTCAGAATCCCTGTAAATACAGAGCTTCTGACGATTTATGTGTATGGTGAACAGACCCCTTCTTAAAATTAAA
>CABJAM010000018.1 GCA_902363555.1 Lachnospiraceae bacterium
TTTTTGCTCATATCTGCCTCCTGTCTAAGGCAGGACAGACTTATTGTAACGGATAAATGGGCATATGAAAAGCCATGAAATAGTAACTGCACCTCATGGTTCTATATAATGACCAAGTTGTAATCGCACCTGTCTGTGTTGCATTTAACTTTTTAATTAACCATAACGGATATTATAGTGATATATATTATGTTTTTATACAAATTTGCCAAAGCGAGGAATACATTATGGAAAGAAAATATGATGCTTTGCTGCTAAACGCCATGAAGGAGCGTCAGTATGAGGAAACGATATCCGGTGTGAAAATCCTTGTAAAACCCATCCCCGAGGGCGGTGAACCGGGGGATATGGACCCAAGGCTTTACAAGAGCATGAGGGCAGTGCCATTATTGGCCAAATTAATGCCTAAACCTAAAAAGAATCAGACCGTTTTAGAGATGGTGCAGCCTTTTAGAAAAATGTTTAATGAATTAAAGAGTTTACCCATTGCGGATGAGGGCCTATGCACAGATTATTATAACGCAGTCAGTGCTGACGGTTATGAGGTGCCTGTTCGTGTCTATCGGCGGGCAGCCGATGGAAGCGGGCGTCCTGTGCTGGTGTATTATCATGGCGGCGGCTTTTTTGGCGGTTCGGCTGATGTGGTGGAACAAATGTGTAAGCTGCTTGTACAAAAGCTGGATTGTGTTGTGTTCAATGTGGACTATCGTTTATGCCCTGAAAATCATTATCCTCAGCCGCTGGATGATTGCTTTTGTGCAACACAGTGGGCCTGGGAGCACGCCGGGGAATTTGGCGCGGACCGGGAAATGCTTGCCGTGGGCGGTGACAGCGCTGGGGGGAAATCTGGCGGCCGCGGTAACCCTGCGCGACCGGGAAGAAAAAACGAATATGGTGAAGCTTCAGATATTACTTTATCCGGCGATTAATATTTCCGGGAAGGAAACAGACTTTTATCACGGTGTTCATACGGAAAAGTATGTATGCAGCAGGAAACATAAAAAGGTTTTGGAGGCGCTTTTTAAAATGATGGGAGGTATGATGGCCGGAGAGGATTTCAATATGATGGAAAGCGTTTACCTTCAGGGGCATCTGCCGGCCGAACATATCTACGCGTCACCGCTTCTGGATGATATGCATGATGTGCCGCCGACGCTGCTTATGTTTGGAGAACACGACTTCCTTGTATTTGAGGACTTTGCCTATGCCCAGACGCTTGTTCACGCAGGACGCAGACTCCGTACGATTGTTTACCGGGGGCTGGGGCATGGATTTGCAGATCAGATAGGAGTGACACCTCAGGCGGAGGATTGCATTGAAGAAATAGCGGATTATATGAATGAGATATTGTGCCGGACTGTGCACGCGTAACGCATATATTTATGGGAGGACATACTTTATGGGGAAAAAAGAACGTATCATTGTATTTGCTGTTGGACTTGTAATGCTGATTATTTTCACATTTACAGATTTACAGATATCGACGGTTCTGTATACGAAAAATATATTCGGGAGGATTTTTGAAATAACCGGGGAGATTCCGTTTATATTTCTTTCATTATTTGGCAGTGCCCTTTTGCTGCGTATGCGCAGCAAGACAAACAGGGTGCTCAATATTGCTGCCGCGGCCATCGCGCTGCTGTTTCTTTTACTCTTTGCTTTTATGGGCGGATTTATGACCTGGAACTATTTGAATAAAAATGTCGGTCAGACACTTCCTGTGTTTGTTCCAGTGCTCATCGGTCTGGTCCTTCTGGTCCTGGCGCTGCTGCTTGCGCGCTGTGTTCCGGAAAAATATGCACATCGCGCAGTAACCTATGCCGTGACGGCTATTGTGTACTTTATTGCAGTTATCGTGTTTATGAATTTACTCAAAAGCTGCATGGGCCGTATGCGTATGAGGGAAATGACAGACCCGCTGACACAGTTTACCCGCTGGTATGTGGTCAATGACCGGGGCGGCTTTAATGATATTTATGCCTCATTCCCTTCCGGACATTCCATGAATTCTGCGGCGGTGATCCTGGTGACCTTACTGCCGTCGTTTGTACCTGCGTTGGCTGGAAAACGGAAAATGCTGCATATCCTGGCGTATGTATGGATAATACTGGTGGGCAGCAGTCGTATCGTCATGGGAGCCCACTTTGCCAGCGATGTCACTGTGGGGATATTGCTTTCCCTGCTTCTTTTTGAAATTATTCGGACGATTGTCGGGAAGGTGAGAAAGGACGATTTGACGAAGGCGCTTGATGTGTGATATATGGATGACTGCTGATCATATCAGCTTGGCTGTCTGAACGGTTACTTATTTATCAGACACTTTGATTTCAAGTGTCCGATGCTGCGTTGACAAACAAAACTGAATCATGTAATGTAAAATATAGTGGTCTGGCTGCTTTCTGCCAGGCGTGTTACCAGACATTTACAGTGATATAAGGAGAGGTTTATATGAGAGAAACAGTACTTGACTTACAAAACCGGCGCAGTGTAAAGGAATTTAAAAAAGAACAGATTACAGACGCAGAGTTAATGGATGTTATTAAAGCCGGAATGAATGCGCCCAGCGGCGGCAACAAGCAATCCCCGATTTTTATTGTCGTACAAAATCCGGAATGGATACATAAATTATCTGTATTAAATGCGGAAATTGCCGGGGCACCTAAAGGTGTGGACCCATTTTACGGAGCACCGACGGTCATTCTTGTTTTAGCCGAGAAAAACGTGGGCGATCCTGTGGAGGATGCCAGCCTGGCGATTGGTAATATGTTAAATGCGGCTTATGCTATGGGGCTTGGCTCCCGCTGGATCAACCGTATCCGCCAGACCTTTGAAACAGACCTGGGTAAAGAGCTGCTGAAGGAATGCGGCTATGAGGGCGAGTATATAGGTGTCGGCTCCTGTATTCTTGGATATCCGGCCAATGGCTACCCGGGGCCGCTGGAACGTAAAAATAACTATTTTAAAATTGTAAGATAGAGGCAGTGCTCCATCCAGCCAGAAACACTAGTACATATATAATTCATGTATTGATCCGATAAAAGCGGCATCTTCTATGAAAGAGGATGTCGTTTTTTATTTCCGTGGATGTGGCCCTGAAAGGAAATATACAGGAAAAAACGATATTTTGACTTTTCATAACCCAAAGATTAGACTATAATAGAACCGTACCACATGTTTTGTAAAAATGTTCCCGGCAGCATTTATTTCCGTGAGCAACGAGCCAAAGTCAGGCTTGCCTGACCTTGGCGACTGCCGCGAGTGTCAAATACCCCGCAGCTTGCCGTGGGGGTGTTTGACTTCCCAGCACGGGAATTTGCTGTCAATAACTATAGATCATCAAAGCGTGCGTCAGATGCGCTCAAAGAAAGGAAGATGTCTATGCTCAGAGAAAATACCAAGGTTATCGATATCGGCGGATGCAAAATTGGCGGCCATAACCCCATTGCCATCCAGTCCATGTGCAATACAAAAACAGAGGACGTGGCGGCCACTGTGGCCCAGATCCACGCCCTGGAGGCTGTGGGCTGCGACATTATACGGGTGGCGGTGCCCACCATGGAGGCGGCTGCGGCCATAAAGGAGATCAAGCGGCAGATCCACATTCCGCTGGTAGGCGATATCCATTTTGACTATAAGCTGGCGCTTGCGGCCATTGAAAACGGCGTTGATAAAATCCGGATCAATCCTGGAAATATCGGCAGTACCGACCGGGTAAAGGCGGTGGTGGACGCTGCGAAAGCGCGGAATATTCCCATCCGTGTGGGCGTCAACAGCGGCTCTTTGGAAAAGCCGATCATCGAAAAATACGGCCATGTGACCGCGGAGGGCATTGTGGAGAGCGCCCTGGACAAGGTGCATATTATCGAGGCGCTGGGCTATGATAATATTGTCATCAGCATCAAGTCCTCCGATGTGATGATGTGCGTCAAGGCCCATGAGCTGATCGCTCCGCTCACGCCATATCCGCTTCACGTGGGTATCACCGAGGCCGGAACTGTGACCTCGGGCAATATCAAGTCGGCGGTGGGGCTTGGCATTATGCTCCACGAGGGCATTGGCAATACGATCCGTGTATCGCTCACCGGCGATCCGCTGGAGGAGATCAAGTCGGCTAAAATCATTTTAAAAACACTGGGGCTTAAAAAGGGCGGTATCGAGGTCGTGTCCTGCCCGACCTGCGGCCGGACCTGCATCGATCTGATCGGGCTGGCCAATCAGGTGGAGACGATGGTCCAGGCGTATGATCTGGATATCAAGGTGGCCGTCATGGGCTGCGTGGTCAACGGACCGGGTGAGGCCAGGGAGGCGGATATCGGCATTGCCGGAGGTAAGGGCGAGGGTCTGCTGATCAAAAAGGGGCAGATCGTTAAAAAGGTGCCCGAGGATGAACTGTTAAATGTACTGAAAGAGGAATTGGATCACTGGGGAGCTGTGAAGCCATGAGCACACCATTTTTTCAGGTATTTCCCGAACTGAATTTAAATCCGCAGTTGACGGACCTGTTTGAGCGGGTCACCATCGATAAGGTGACTGCGGCCAAGGCGCGCAAGCGGCTGAAAATCCATATTGAAAGCGAATATCTCATCGCCAAAAAGGATATCCGCTGCGTGGAGAGTGAGATCAAGGCGCAGATGTTTAATGATCCGGCTATCGAAATCCGGATGATCGAGCATTACCAATTGTCGGATATGTATACGCCGGAACGGCTGTTTTTCCTTTACGAGGAATCCTTTGAGGACGAGCTTCGGGAAGACAGTGAGCTGGAGGCCAATATTTTTCATCGGGCCAAAAAGGAGTTTGTAAGTAATTCCTCCCTGAAGCTGACTTCCGAGGATAATTTTATTACGGCGACGAAAATTGAGTGTGTGAAATCCAAGCTGATCGATATTTATCAGGAGCGCTTTGACTTTAATCTGGAGGTGCGCATCGAGCTGAAGGCCAGTGAGGAGGAAAGCCGGCATAAAAAGCTGGCGGAGGATGCACTGGAAAAGGAGATCGCTCAGATTGTAAAAACCTACGAGCAGGCGAAGAAGGAAGCTGCGGATGATGACGTCGGCAGCGGTGAGGATGAAAAGAAGAAGGCCGAGGAAAAGAAAAAGGCGTTCGAGCGCCGGGAGCAGTACCAGCAGCGGCGCAATATTGACGACAAGGATATTTTTTACGGCCGGGGCTTTGAGGGGGATATTACCCCCCTCAGCGAGATCAATGATGAAGTTGGCGAGGTGGTCGTCCGCGGCCAGGTATTTGCCTTTACGAAGGATGATAAGGTGGAAACCCGCGAGATCCGCAATGAGAAGACCATTATTATTTTCAAGCTCACCGACTTTACCGATACGATCAAGGTGAAGCTGTTCGTGAAAAATGATCAGCTTCCGGATATATTGGCAAAAATAAAGACCAATGCCTTTTTAAAGCTGAAAGGTATGGCGGTTTATGATAAATATGACCGGGAAATTTCCATCGGCTCTGTGACCGGAATAAAGACGATTCCGGATTTTCGGGTGAAACGGATGGATAATTGCCCGTTAAAGCGGGTAGAGCTCCATGCCCATACGATGATGAGTGATATGGACAGTGTGGCCGACTGCAAGACGATGGTAAAAACTGCGGCAAGCTGGGGCCATCCTGCCATCGCTATCACCGATCATGGCGTTGTGCAGGCATTTCCCGATGCCAACCATGCCATAGAGGATCTGGATAAGGATTTTAAGAAAAAGTACGAGGCGGCCCACCCCGATGCCACAAAGGAAGAGCTGAAGGCCGTGGCCAATCCCTTTAAGGTCATCTACGGTGTGGAGGCCTATATCGTGGACGATTTAAAGCCGATCGTGGATAATGGCCACGGCGAAAGCCTGGACAGCGATTTTGTTGTGTTCGATATTGAGACGACGGGATTCAGCTACCTAAATGACCATATAATTGAAATCGGCGCTGTCAAGGTGGTGGGCGGGCAGATCGTGGACCGCTACAGCACCTTCATCAATCCCGGCGTGCCTATTCCGCTGGAAATCGAAAAGCTTACCGGGATTAATGACGCCATGGTGCTTGACGCGAGGGGTATTACCCAGGTGCTGCCGGAGTTTATGGAATTTTGCCAGGGCTGTATCATGGTTGCCCATAACGCTGAATTTGATATGAGCTTTATCCGCTATAACTGCCAGGTCCAGGGCATTGAGCGGGATTTTGTCACGGTGGATACTCTGGGCATCGCCAGGGCCATGCTGCCGGATATGAAAAACTATAAGCTGGACACCGTGGTGGCGGCTATGGACTGCGTTCTGGAAAATCATCACCGGGCGGTGGATGACGCCGAGGCCACGGCCCATGTGTTTGTGAAATTTATTGCCCGGCTGAAAAAACAGGAGGTCTTTGATCTGACAAAGCTCAATGAAATGAGCCACATGTCTGTGAAGGCTATCCAGAAGGCGCGGTCGTTCCACTGTATTATCCTTGTGAAAAATGAGACCGGCCGTGTGAATCTGTACCGCCTTGTTTCGGAGTCCCATCTGACCTACTATGCAAGGCGGCCCAGAATCCCAAAGAGCCTGTTGAACCAGTACCGGGATGGTCTGATCGTTGGTTCCGCCTGCGAGGCCGGAGAGCTGTTCCGCGCTCTGGTGGACGGGCGTCCGGACCCGGAGATCGCAAGGATCGTGGGCTTTTATGATTATCTGGAAATACAGCCCATCGGCAATAACCAGTTTATGCTGGAGGATGCCAAGCATCCGGATGTACATACCGAGGAGGATCTCCGGGAATTTAACCGGAAGATCGTGGCTCTGGGCGAAAAATTCAATAAACCGGTGTGCGCCACCTGTGACGTGCATTTTTTAAATCCCGAGGATGAGTTGTACCGCCGTCTGATCATGTACGGCAAGGGCTTTGATGATGCGGATAACCAGCCGCCCCTCTACCTGCGCACAACGGAGGAAATGCTGGAGGAATTTGCCTATCTTGGGCCGGAAAAGGCGGAGGAGGTCGTGGTGACCAATACAAATAAGATCGCGGATTTTATTGAGAAGATTTCCCCGGTCAGCCCGGATAAATGCCCGCCCATCATTGAAAATTCCGACGAGACGCTCCGTACAATCTGTTACGAAAAGGCTCACGAGCTTTATGGCGATGAACTGCCAGAAATCGTGTCCGAGCGTCTGGAGCGTGAGTTGAACTCTATTATAAGCAACGGCTTTGCCGTTATGTATATTATTGCCCAGAAGCTTGTGTGGAAATCGGTGGACGACGGCTACCTGGTAGGCTCCCGTGGGTCCGTTGGGTCCTCCTTTGCCGCCTACACCGCCGGTATTACGGAGGTAAACTCCCTGCCTGCCCACTATCTGTGCCCCAAGTGTAAATATGTGGATTTTTATTCGGATTATGTGAAAAGCTTTTCCGGGCGGTCCGGGTGCGATATGGAGGATAAGGTGTGTCCGGTGTGCGGCGAGCCGTTGTCCAAGGAAGGACATGATATCCCATTTGAAACGTTCCTGGGCTTTAAGGGGAACAAGGAGCCGGATATCGACCTGAACTTTTCCGGTGAATATCAGAGTAAGGCCCACAGCTATACCGAGGTTATTTTCGGCTACGGACAAACCTTCCGCGCCGGAACCGTGGGTGGCCTGGCGGATAAAACGGCTTACGGCTACGCTATGCATTACTGCGAGGACCACGAAATGTACAAGCGGAGCTGCGAGATCGAGCGTATGTCCAAGGGCTGCGTCGGCGTGCGCCGGACCAGCGGCCAGCATCCCGGCGGTATCGTCGTGCTGCCCATGGGTATGGAAATTTATACATTTACGCCGGTGCAGCATCCGGCCAATGATATGAACACCTCCACGGTGACGACCCATTTTGATTACCATTCCATTGACCACAACCTTTTAAAGCTGGACATACTTGGACACGATGATCCCACAATGATACGTATGCTGGAGGATATCACCGGCGTGGATGCCACGCAGATCCGGCTGGATGATCCTGACGTACTGTCATTGTTTCACGGATTGGAAGCTTTAAAGATTACGCCGGAGGACATCGGCGGAACGGAGCTTGGCTCCCTTGGCGTACCGGAGTTCGGTACGGATTTTGCCATGCAGATGCTTAAAGATACCCAGCCCACGGCCTTTTCTGACCTGGCCCGTATCGCCGGACTTTCCCACGGTACCGACGTTTGGCTGGGCAATGCACAGACATTGATCCAGGAAGGCAAGGCGACGATTTCCACCGCTATTTGTACGCGTGATGACATTATGATCTATCTCATCAATAAAGGTGTGGAATCGGAAACTTCATTTAAAATCATGGAGAGCGTGCGAAAGGGCAAAGGTCTTACTCCGGACTGGGAAAAGATTATGAAGGACCATGACGTGCCCGATTGGTATATATGGTCCTGTAAAAAGATCAAGTATATGTTCCCAAAGGCCCACGCTGTGGCCTATGTTATGATGGGCTTTCGTATCGCCTGGTTTAAGATTCACCGGCCGCTGGCCTTTTATGCGGCTTTTTACAGTATCCGTGCCACATCGTTTAACTATGAACTGATGTGCCAGGGCAAGGAGGCGCTGGACCGGCATATTAAAAACTATAAAGCGAACCCCAAGCTTTCCCAAAAGGAGGAGGCCACGCTTAAGGATATGCGTCTCGTCCAGGAAATGTACGCCCGGGGCTTTGAATTTCTGCCGGTGGATTTATATAAATCTGCGGCAACAAAGTTTTTGATCGAGGACGGAAAGCTGCGTCCGCCGTTTTCATCCATTGAAGGTATCGCGGATTCCGCCGGTGAGCTTTTATTTGAAGCCGGCAAGGACGGTACATATATTTCACGGGATGATATACGCCAGCGCTCCGGTGTCGGCGCGTCCGTCATCGAGACGCTGGCCGCCCAGGGCATCCTGGACGGTCTGCCCCAGAGCAACCAGCTCTCTATCTTCGATCTGAACTTTTCGTGATGGCAATGAGCAGTGCGGAAGCTGACAGACGGTCCGGGGTGTCGTGCTCGCACGTAAGCCCCGGACCGCCTGCCAGCTTCCATAGGGCGAAGCCCGCGAGCGAATGGCCGAAGGCCATGAGCTTGCGCACTGCGGGGTAAATTAGGACATTGAAGCCAAGCATAGAGCACTGCGGGGAGATTAGCCCGCTGCCATGCGCCTGCAGGCTGTACGAAATTTAAAAATAAGCAGGAAGGGGGGGGATTGCTGTGCTTATATCTTATGAAGCGCACTGCTATATCGACGAGGCATTGACTCCGGGAGAACTGGAGCTTCGTGACAATTATATAAAGAATAAAGAAATGTTTACTGCACCGGACTCCGGCGGATATGACGCGTCGAAGCATCCGGATCGTCTTCCACCTGGTATTTCCGGTCATTATTCAGAGCAAATGGCGGATTTCTTTATTCAGGGGGGCGGTTTTCTGATCTCCAATATGAAGGAATCTGATTATTTTTTTTCCTCTTATGATGTGACCGTTGTACCTCACGCCAGGTATACGCCTCACTTTCTCCATGAACATGGCTTCATTGAAATGGTTTATGTTCTTGCGGGCACCTGCACAAATTATATACAAAATAAACGTGTACCGATGATCCCCGGGGATATATGTATTATTGCGCCAGGTACGAAGCATACGATCGAGGCTTTTTCGGATGAATGTATGGTATTGAATTACCTAATACGAACGAGCACGTTCGAGGAAGCCTTTTTCAGTATACTATCCTCCAGCAGTATTTTGTCCGACTTCTTCCGTCATATTTTTTACAGCGATAAGGGCAACTCCTACCTTCAGTTTTCCACCGGGGATGACGGGGAAATACGCTATTTTCTCGCCCGGATTTATGAGGAAAGTAAAAATAAGGAGCGCTATAAAAATGAAATGATGAACGCCATGCTGACCATGTTTTTTCTGATGCTCATCCGCAGGCACGAGGATGATGTGATCCTGCCGCCGGAGGATGGGGAGGAAGTCCAGCATCCGGTGACTATTTTCCGGTACATGCAGGAAAACTATAAGACTGTGACTCTGGGGAGTATGTCCGAATTTTTTCATTACAGTGAACGGCATATGAAGCGGATCATAAAAAAGTATACCGGTCATAGCTTCAGTGAAACGATTCTCGGTTTGCGTATGAGCGAGGCCCGCCAATTACTTTTGAGGACGAAGCTTCCAGTGGCGGAAATTGCCGCAGAAGTGGGATATGGCGATACAAGCAGCTTTCGTTATGCGTTCAAAAAATATTATGGGGCGGCGCCTCGGGCTTACAGGGAAGAAAACGCTCCGTGAATGATGGCACGGAGCGAAGACGCTGGGGCGTTTGCCATATTGTCGAAAAAGAGCGTAAGATCAGTGCTGCCGTGTCGAAACTTTTGGAACGCTTTTTGTTGAAAATACAAGATAATTCTGTTATTCTGATATCACACATATACCACATCCGATAAAATCTTTGATCTAAAGAAGCAGCTTCGCTTAATTTCACGTGTTTTTTAATCATGTGCAGACAGTAGTATTTTTGCGTAACTGGATATTAGTACAGCATTGCATTAATATGACGCAAGGAGGTGTAACAGTTCACGGACTGAACTGTTAGAAGGAGGTACATATATGGTAAATGAGGGGTTTATAAATGAATTAACACAGAGGCTTGAGGAGGATGTTTTGAGAAATACATCGTCGGGCCATGTGTTTTTTTACAAGGATGGATTTACCGCGGGCGAGGATCTCGAAGAGATTGAGCTTATACGGAGTACGAATATCCGCTATCATCAGGTGGAATCGGATGTGCTGATCGGCAATTATATTGTGATCCGGCGTAAAGATGTCCATGATATAACCAGTTTTTGCCGGTATAATGCGGATTATTTATTTACAGTCTATATTGATAAAGGCTGGGATGTGATTCTGGAGCTTATAAAAGGGGATCTGGAGGAGTGCGACCGGCTGGACGCCTCTGACGTATTCACACAACTGGAAGATTACGAAGTAATCCGGGAGCGTCTGATCATACGGCCCGTAAATTATACGGCAAACCAGTATGAATTGAAGAACTGTGTATACAAGCCGCTGGGAGATATGGCTCTTGTCCTTTATCTTGTGATCCGTGAGGACGAGCACAGCGGTCTTGGCACGATGAAAATACCCCATGTAATATTTGAGAAATGGGGGCGGAGTATGACGGATGTGTGGAATGCCGCCCTGCTGAATACAAACGTCCTTGCACCGCCAAGAATGTATATGCTGCCCTGGGATTGCTACAAACCGCCGTACACGAAAGGCGCATTTATGGCTCTTGGCAGTGATATGGACAAAATAGACTTTCACAGGTCACCTATAGTGACGACCACAAAGCAGCTCAACGGGGCGATCGCCATATTTTATCCCGGCGTCATGGAGCGTATTGCACAGATGGCCGGCGGCAGTTACTATATCGTGTTTACAAGCATTCACGAGGCCAAGATCCATTGTGTGGGATCGGTAGATACAGATATTATATTAGATACTTTACACGAAGTGAATCGGACATTCGCTAAAGAGGAGACCCTTTCGGAAATTATATATTATTATGACGCGGATAAGAAAAGTATAGAGCCGTTGGAGCGTATTTGAAAATTTATTCCGGTGTTTGCACGCTCCGGGTCCGCCAGTAAACATTAATGATAAAACATTAAGATTCTGTAAATTATTGAGGATTTACTGGTCCTTACATCGATTATCTGCTAAAATAAATATGTCAAAAATAAAAAAATTAGTGCTAAAGAAAACTCATCCTCGATGAAATTCTGGCTGTCTGTCATCGAAAATACATCCGATAAAATTGAGACATCTTCTCAAATAAATACAAAAGTTTACGATATTTACCTGTATGAGAGGAATGGCTTTATGGCCAATATAATGCATGAGGATGCAATTTTGAAAATGGGAATGGATTATTTTCGGGATACACTATTAAAACTGCTGGGTGTTGAGTATGAATTTATCGAACCAGGACCCACAGAGCTGGTGGAATTGAATATACAGAAAATGTATCTGGATTATACATTTCCAACTACGGATGATCGAGTCATTCATTTTGAGTTTCAGACAACCAGCAGTGGTTTGGCAGATTTGAGAAGATTCCATGCTTACGAAGCTGTTTATCAGCATAATACCGGGAAGAAGGTGCTGACTTATGTGATCTATACCGGGGGAATATCCAAAACCATGGATACGTTAGACTGTGGACTATATACATACCGCGTTTATCCGATTTATCTCATAGATAAAGATGCGGATGCAGTTATCGATGGCCTGACTCAAAAACAGAAGGCCAGAGATGACTTTACCGATGAAGATTTTGCACAGTTGGCATTGGCACCGCTGATGGGCAGTGAAAAAAGCCGGAAGGAGATCATAAAGAACGCCGTATTATTAATAAAACCGTATAACCATATGTCGGCGCAAAAGGCTCTCGCCATGGTCTATGCGCTTGCCGATAAATTTTTAGAGGGTGAAGATTTAAGTGAGATTAAGGAGGACGTTGCCATGACTAAGCTTGGGCAGATGATTTATGATGATGGGGTTAAGGACGGTCAGCGCAAGGGCTTAAAAACGGGTTTGGACATGGGTATCAAGGCGTTGACTGAAACCTGCCGTGAATTAGGTGTTGATTATGAACAGACCGTTCAAAGAATAATATCCCGGTTTAACATGACACAGGCGGAAGCAGAAGAAGCTGTCCGGCGCTATTGGAAATAAATGGAACCGCCATCCTTTATGAACGATTCCCAAAATGTCCTGATTTCCTTCCTTTGGGGAAGATGATTTGACCTTCTGTATACTTATGATTTCCACGATTTTATTGTATGATAAAACTACAATTTAATTTGCAGAGCGGCACTAGAGCATGTTTGAAAAATACTCTAGGACAGCGATCCTGGCGCGTGGTTTAGACTACCGGGATAACATATGATGCTGTTTTACGTCGCTTAGACATGGAAAGGTGGATTTTTGTGAAGGTTACACGAGTGAAAATTAACGGCTTTAAAAACCCTGTGGGGGCCGGACTGCGCAAAGTGAAGGTATCCTGGAATGTGGAGGAATTTACTGGTAAGTATCAGAAAAACGTTAAAATTGAAGTTGCAAAGGACAGCAGCTTTTCTGTGCCTGTCTATGAAAAAGAGAGCGCTGATTTAAAGCCGTATTGCGAAATTCTCGATATGGCTCTGGAAGCCAGAACACGGTATTATGTGAGAGTCACCGTGACGGCGGATAACGGTGAGGTTGGTGTCAGCGGCGAAGTGTTTTTTGAAACCGGTAAAATGGACGAGCCGTGGGAAGCACAGTGGATCTGCACGGCGAAGGAAGATACATATCATCCCGTTTTTTACACAGATTTCAAAACGGACAAAGAAATCCGCCAGGCGCGTATTTATGTCACCGGATTGGGACTTTATGAGGCTTATCTCAATGGCGGGAAGATTGGCGACGAATACCTGGCTCCGTTTTATAATGACTATAATACGGAAATCCAGTATGAGACCTACGATATTACCCCCATGCTGAAATCGGAAAACCGCATTGAGGTTTATTTGGGAAATGGCTGGTATAAGGGCCGTTTTGGTCTGGGCGGCGGCGTGAACCTGTATGGCAGCTATATGACTATGATCGCGGAAATACGGGTAGATTATACTGACGGTACCTCCCAGGTGGTAAAAACCGATGATACATGGAAGTATAAAGGCTCCGATGTGGAGGACAGCGGCATCTATGACGGAGAGATATTTAACCGCCTGCTCTGTGCCGGAAACAATCCGGAGAAGTCTGCGAAGCTTACGGATGAAGTGTATCCAGAGGACAAGGATGCGCGCCATCTGATCGAGAGGATCAGTATGCCTGTGCGCGTGTGCGAGACGCTTCCGGTGAAGGAAGTGATCTATACGCCGGCGGGTGAGACTGTGCTGGATTTTGGCCAGAACTACACAGGCTACGTGACATTCAGGTCCGAGCTGCCTTCAGGTACAAAAGTAACCCTGACCACCGGAGAGGTATTACAGCAGGGCAATTTCTACAACGATAATTACCGGGATGCAAAAACTCAGTTTGTATATATATCCGATGGCCGTAAAGAGCAGGTGCGCCCGCATTTTACGTTCTTTGGCGGACGTTACGTGAAGGTGGAGGGCTGGCCGGAGAGCTGCCCGTTAAACGCTGAGGACTTCACCGGCTGCGTTGTCCATTCCCACCTGGAGCGCACTGGATATCTGGAAACCTCCGATGCTTCGGTGAATCAGCTCATTTCCAACTGCCTGTGGGGCCAGCGCTCCAACTTCCTGGATGTGCCCACGGACTGCCCTCAGAGAAATGAACGTCTTGGCTGGACCGGCGACGCACAGGTATTTTCACCGACGGCCAGCTACAACATGGATACCCGTGCCTTCTATGATAAGTACCTCAGAGATCTTCGGGTGGCTCAGGAAACTCTGGGCGGGGCGGTTCCACATGTGGCGCCTTTGTCCGGAATGAATGACGGCGGCAGCAGTGTGTGGGGCGATGTGGCTACATTTATCCCCATCACCTTGTATGAATACTTTGGCGATACGGAAATCTTGGACAATTACTATCCGCTGATGAAGGACTGGGTGGATTATATTACAGCTCTGGATGAAAAGCAGGGCACGCACCATCTGTTTGACTTTGGCTTCCATTTCGGCGACTGGCTGGCACTGGACGGTATGACTGAGCAGAGTGTGAAGGGCGGCACCGATGATTACTATATCTCATCCTGCTACTATTATGCATCCGCAAGAAAGGTGGCCCAGGCTGCCCAGCTCACCGGACGGAAGGCGGATGCAGATAAATATAACGCCCTGGCAGACGCCATCCGGGAAGCTATCCTGGATGAATATTTCTCTCCTGCCGGACGGTTGTGCATCGATACGCAGACCGCTTATATGGTCGCTTTGAAGTTCGGAATATGGAGAGATAAGGACCGTCTGGTGGACGGGTTGAAAGCGCGTTTTGTAAAGGACGCTCATAAGATCAAGGGCGGCTTTGTGGGTGCAACGATGATGTGCCGCGTATTGGCGGAAAACGGTCTTGCGGACGAGGCATGGCATATGCTGTTCAACCATGAATTTCCAGGCTGGCTCCACTGTGTGGATCTGGGTGCGACCACGATCTGGGAGCGGTGGAATTCACTGCTGGATGACGGCAGCATCAGCGGTACGGGGATGAATTCCTTAAATCATTATTCCTACGGCTCTGTACTGGAATTTATTTACAGAAATATCGCAGGGATCGCTCCATCGGCGCCAGGCTTTACTTCCGTTACACTGGCACCTCAGATGAACTGGCGTCTGAAGTATATGAATGCCTCCTATAAATCCGCCTGCGGCACCTGGGTTTCCAACTGGAAAATCAATGGCGACGGCACGGTGAGCGTACATTTTGAAGTTCCATTTAACTGTACGGCAAGGGTGATCCTTCCGGAATATGACGGCGGCGAATTTACCCTCGAAGCCGGAAGCTTTGACCTAACCTATATGCCCCAAAAGGATTTCCGCCGGATGTTTACCGCAAATTCCCGTCTGGCAGAATTTGCATCCAGCAAAGAAGCGATGGCTATTTTGGAGGAAAAACTGCCCATGGCTGCCGCAAGCATAAAGGCCGGCGATATTGAAAACACCAATCAGTCATTGACAGAGATGGCTTCCATGCCGTTTTTGGGGATACCAAAGGCAGCGGTGGATGAAGCGATTGAGAGCATTTGCAAGATTTTATATAATGTTTAGATTTTTAGGCTATGATTATGAAAAACATTATGTTATAATAGCGGAAGAATAAAATGTAGTAATAA
This sequence comes from Lachnospiraceae bacterium, assembly GCA_902363555.1. Classification (GTDB taxonomy): domain Bacteria; phylum Bacillota; class Clostridia; order Lachnospirales; family Lachnospiraceae; genus Catenibacillus. The sequence continues at coordinate 15,825 of CABJAM010000018.1, forward strand.
AAACTATGTCTGAATGTAACCGATGCCGTCATGCCTATAAAGGGCATGCGGCGTCGGAATTTACCAGGGAGTTTTAGTTACAGTTTCAGGAGGCTATTATGTTATATGAAATTTTTGCGGACAGTGCCTGCGATATACCAAAGGAGCTTTTAGAAAAGCACAATATCCATCCGGTCTACTTTTATGTGTCCTTTGATGATGAGAATTACATGAAAGAAAAGCTGGATATAAATACGACGGATTATTATAATAAAATGATCGATGAGGGCCTTTATCCAAAGACCTCTCTGCCCAGCGTCCAGGATTATGTGGAGGCTTTTACCCCGACCCTTGAGGAAGGTAAAGCGATCATCTGCATCTGCCTTTCCGGAAAGCTTTCCGGTTCCCATCAGGCGGCCAAGACAGCCAGGGATATATTGCTGGAAACCTACCCGGAAGCGCATATCAAGGTTATAGAGAGTAAGATGTGTACAGTGGAGGAAGGGGCGTTTGTACTGGAAGCCGTGCGTATGCGGGATGCCGGCGTGCCATATAAGGAAGCGGTGGCCCACCTGAAACGGATGCTGCCTACCGGAAGGATCTGCTTTACCGTAGGGAATATGGAATATCTTAAAAAAGGTGGCCGCATCGGACGTATGGCATATATAGCCGGTTCCGCTCTGGGCATCCGGCCATTGATCGTTATGAAGGATGGAGAGATATTTTCCGGCGGTATTGCCAGAAATCAAAAGAAGGCTTTAAAAAAGCTTCTTGATATCGCCAGGGATTATTTTGAGAAGGCTGGTGAAAATCCAAATAATTACAGCTTTTGTATAGGAAGGAATCTGAATGAGGACGAAGGCCAGGAGCTGGCAAAGCAGGTGAAGGATACTTTCTGGCTCAGTGACGACGTGCCGGTATGGCAGATCGGATCCACCGTAGCTACGCATACGGGCCCGTATGCCCTTGGTTTTGGATTTGTTAAAAAATATGATGCTTAACCCTTGCATATTTAAATAAGAAGTGTTATAATGGCAAGGATAACAATATGATGATACTAGAAGAGTGGGCGAAAGTCCACTCTTTATCTTTGTCCTGAACACAGGTTCCTTTTGGGGCCGCCAGCCGGAGAACTGTGGATTCACTGTCCATAGTTTACAGGGCGGGCGATGAAAAAAAGGCGGTGTGTTTTTATCAGACAGGTCTGTGCATTTACTGCGCGGATCGTACGAAAGCGTGAATTTTACGCGTGTTTGACCGGCAAACCTTAAAGTTAAGGCTTGCGGATAAAGATAAGGAGTGCATGTTCCCTGCTTTAGAAGTAAGTTTATATAAGAAAGGGTGATATACGTGGCAAAAAAAGATTATGAACAGATGACAGAAGAGCTGATCACACCGATCATCGACGCCCATCATTTTGAACTGGTGGATGTGGAATGGGTCAAGGAAGGCTCCAACTATTATCTTAGAGTTTATATTGATAAAGAAGGCGGGATCACTGTAGATGACTGCGAGGTCATTAACCGTGAGTACGGCGACGTGTTGGACGAAAAGGATTATATTGCGGAAAATTACATTTTTGAAGTCAGCTCTCCAGGCCTTGACCGGCCATTAAAAAAGGAAAAGGATTTTGTGCGCAGCCTTGGTAAGGAAGTGGAAATCCGGCTTTACAGACCGATCGATAAACAGAAAGAGTTTGTGGGACTGCTGGACAGCTACGATAAGACCAGTGTGACCATAGAGCTGGAGGACGGAGAAAAGAAGACATTTGACAGATCAGCGATCGCCCTGATACGGCTGGCATTCTTTTATTAAGGAGGAGAAAAGAAAATGAATGAAGGACGCGAATTAATCGAAGCATTGGCTCAGATTGAAAAGGAAAAAGGTATCAGTAAGGAAATTTTACTGGAAGCCATTGAAAGCTCTCTGGTTGCTGCATGCAAAAATGAATATGGTAAGTCGGACAATATTCGTGTGATCATTAACAGAGATAATGGCAAAGTACTTGTATATTCGGAAAAAACAGTGGTTGAGGAAGTTGAGGATCCGGTGACGGAGATCAGCATGGCCAACGCAAAGTTAAAAGATCCAAAATACGAGCTGGGCGATATCGTCCAGGTGGAAGTAACACCGAGGAATTTTGGCCGTATTGCCGCCCAGAAGGCAAAACAGGTCGTTGTTCAGAAAATCCGCGAGGAAGAAAGAAAATCCCTGTATAACCGCTATTACAGCATGGAAAAAGATATCGTAACCGGTATCGTTCAGAGATATGTTGGCAAAAATGTAAGTGTAAACCTGGGGAAGGTGGACGCTCTTCTCACCGAGAGCGAGCAGGTCCGGGGCGAGATGTTCCGGCCTACAGAGCGGATCAAGCTCTATGTCGTTGACGTAAAGGACACGACCAAGGGGCCTAAGATCACGGTTTCCAGAACTCATCCGGAGCTTGTAAAACGCCTGTTTGAGGCGGAGGTGACCGAGGTTAAGGACGGAACTGTGGAAATACGCAGTATTTCCCGTGAGGCCGGTTCCCGCACGAAGATCGCCGTATGGAGCAATGACCCCAACGTGGACCCGGTGGGTGCCTGTGTCGGCGTCAACGGTTCCAGAGTCAATGCGATCGTGGATGAGCTTCGGGGCGAGAAGATCGATATTATCAACTGGAGCGATGACCCGGCGATTCTTATTGAAAATGCCCTGAGTCCGGCAAAGGTCGTTTCTGTATCCGTGGATGAGGACAGCAAGAGCGCCAGCGTTATCGTGCCGGATTATCAGCTTTCCCTGGCCATCGGCAAGGAAGGACAGAATGCCCGTCTGGCTGCCCGCCTGACTGGTTATAAGATCGATATCAAGAGCGAAAGCCAGGTTCAAAAAGCCTACGACGACGTGGATGATATACTCAGCGACCGCGCTTACTATGATGAAATGGGCAATCGTTACGAGGACGACGGTTATGGCGATGACGGCTATAACGACGGCTTTGAGGACGACGGCTTTAATAATGAAGAAAAAGATTATTTTGAAGAATAGGATCGTGATGTGAAGCATGGGAATGAAAAAAATTCCACAAAGACAGTGCATCGGATGCGGTGAAATGAAAAGCAAAAAAGAAATGATCCGTGTGATCAAGACTCCGGAAGGGGAGATTATGATGGACGCCACAGGGAAAAAGAACGGCCGCGGCGCTTACATCTGCCCCAGCAGAGAATGTCTTAAAAAAGCTATTAAAAGTAAAGGGCTGGAGCGCTCATTTAAAATGAGTATACCTTCAGACATTTACGAGGCGCTGACAAAGGAGATGGAAAACATTGATAAATAACGATAAGGTGCTTTCCATGCTTGGTCTTGCAACCCGGGCAGGGAAGCTGTCTTCCGGAGAATTTTCCACGGAAAAGGCAGTAAAGGACGGTAAAGCTTTCCTTGTGATCATAGCCGGCGATGCATCGGATAATACGAAAAAGCTTTTTACAAATATGTGTGCATTTTACAAAGTGCCGCTTCAAATATATGGAACGAAAGAAACCCTGGGTCACGCAATGGGCAAGGAGCTTCGGGCCTCCCTGGCATTGACGGATAAGGGCTTTTCGGACGCCGTTTTGAAACTTATAGACCAGGAACCAGGAGAACGGAGGTAGACATATGTCAAAAATCAGAGTGCATGAGTTGGCAAAAGAGTTGGGCAAGAGCAGTAAGGACGTGATTTATGCTTTAAAAGGTCATGGAATTGTTGTGGAGAGCCATATGAGCACGATCGCAACTGAGAATGCTGAAAAAATAAGAAGATATTTTACTTCCGACAGATCATCAAAGCCGGAAACAAAGGCTGCTTCGTCGGGAAATTCAAATACAACAAAAACAGAGGTAAGAATGACAGAGAATCGTAATGCGGGCCAGCAGAGCCCATCGGATAATACCAGCGCCCACAGTGCGGTCGCTGGAAATGGGGCAGCACGTACCGCTGCCGAAGAAGGTACACAGGAAAACAAAGACGTTGTAAACAACCGCAATAACAATAATGGCAATCGCAATTATAACGGCGACAGAAATAATCGTTATAATAATAACCGTAATGACGGACAGCGCAGCGGGGAGAACCGTAGTGACGGTCAGAGAAGCTACGGCGATAATCGTCAGGGTCAGGGCGGCCAGAGAACCGGCGGCGAAAACCGTCAGGGTCAGGGCGGTCAGAGAGCCGGCGGTGAAAACCGTCAGGGTCAGGGCGGTCAGAGAACCTATGGCGATAACCGTCAGGGCCAGAGCGGCCAGAGAACCGGTGGCGATAACCGTCAGGGTCAGGGCGGTCAGAGAACCGGTGGTGAGAATCGTCAGGGCCAGGGCGGTCAGAGATCATATGGAGACCGCCAGGGCCAGGGCGGTCAAAGACCGTACGGAGACCGCCAGGGACAGGGCGGTCAAAGACCGTACGGTGAAAACCGCCAGGGCCAGGGTCAGGGCGGCCAGAGACCGTACGGAGACCGTCAGGGTCAGGGCCAGGGCGGCCAGAGACCATATGGAGATCGTCAGGGTCAGGGCCAGGGTGGCCAGAGACCATATGGAGATCGTCAGGGCCAGGGTGGCCAGAGACCGTACGGAGACCGTCAGGGCCAGGGTCAGGGCGGCCAGAGACCATACGGAGACCGTCAGGGCCAGGGTCAGGGCGGCCAGAGACCATACGGAGACCGCCAGGGTCAGGGCGGCCAGAGACCGTACGGAGACCGTCAGGGCCAGGGTGGCCAAAGACCATATGGAGACCGTCAGGGCCAGGGTGGCCAGAGACCTTACGGCGACCGGAATAATAACGGCGGCGGTGCCGGCAATAACCGCAGCGGCGGCCAGCGTCCGTATAATAACGGCCAGGGCGGCAACCGCAGCTACGGTGGTCAGCGCAGCGGCGACAACCGGGGCGGCCAGGGCGGACGCGGTGACGGCAAGTTTAATCTGGATTCCGCGATCACAAAAGAAGTTGTTGTAACAAAGGATACAACCCGTGAAAACCGGAGAACCTATAAGGACAACAAGGATAAAGATAAAGGTGTACGTGACCGCGATAAGAAGGTTGTTAAAGGCAAAAACGTGACAATCTCCAAAAAATCCGGCCTGACACCGCCAGCGCCAAAGCCAAAGCCAGTGGTTGAGAAGGTAACAAATATCATTCTTCCGGAAACCGTCACCCTGAAAGAGCTGGGCGATAAAATGAAGGTTCCGGGCGCTGAAATCGTTAAAAAACTGTTCCTGGCCGGTAAAATGGTCAGCTTAAACTCCGAGATCACCTACGAGGAGGCCGAGGAGATCGCTCTTGAGTACGATGTTTTATGCGAGCACGAGGTTGTTGTGGACGTGATCGAGGAGCTGCTGCGTGAGGACGAAGAGGACGAAAAGGATCTTGTGGAAAGACCGCCGGTCGTATGCGTTATGGGTCATGTTGACCACGGTAAAACCTCCATCCTGGACGCCATCCGTAAGACCAGCGTGACCACCGGCGAGGCCGGAGGAATCACCCAGCATATCGGTGCATACGTTGTCGATGTGAAGGGCAATAAGATCACATTCCTGGATACGCCCGGACACGAGGCATTTACTGCCATGCGTTTAAGAGGCGCTCAGTCCACGGATATTGCCATCCTTGTTGTTGCTGCGGACGACGGTGTTATGCCTCAGACCGTTGAGGCCATCAACCATGCCAAAGCAGCAGGTATTGAAATTATTGTGGCCATAAATAAGATGGATAAGCCAAGTGCAAATATCGACCGTGTTAAGCAGGAATTGACAGAATATGAACTGATCGCCGAGGACTGGGGCGGACAGACGATCATGGTACCGGTCAGCGCTCATACCGGCCAGGGCCTTAGTGAGCTGCTGGATATGATCCTGCTGGTTGCTGAGATGCGCGAATTAAAGGCGAATCCAGACCGTAAGGCCAGAGGTCTTATCCTGGAAGCACAGCTTGATAAGGGCCGCGGTCCGGTAGCTACCGTTCTTGTACAGAAGGGTACACTGAAGGTGAGCGATTGTGTGGCTGTGGGAACTGCCTTTGGTAAGGTCCGCGCCATGATCGACGATAAAGGCCGCCGTGTAAAGGAAGCCGGCCCGTCCACGCCTGTGGAGATTCTTGGACTTAACGAGGTACCGCTGGCCGGTGAGGTATTTATTGCCACAAACACCGAAAAAGAAGCGCGTGCCATGGCTGAGACATTTATTGCCAACAACCGTGAAAAGATGCTGGCGGATACAAAAGCGAAATTATCTCTGGACGGTCTGTTTGATCAGATCCAGGCCGGACAGATCAAGGATCTGAATATTGTTGTCAAGGCCGATGTTCAGGGCTCCGTAGAAGCTGTGAAGCAAAGCCTTGTGAAGCTGTCCAATGAGGAAGTGGCCGTGAAGGTGATCCATGGCGGCGTAGGCGCCATCAATGAGAGCGACGTGACGCTGGCCGCTGCCTCCAACGCCATTATTATCGGCTTTAACGTACGTCCAGATAATATGGCAAAAACCGTGGCCGAACAGGAAAATGTGGATATGCGTCTCTACCGCGTTATTTACAACGCCATCGAGGATGTGGAAGCTGCCATGAAGGGTATGCTGGACCCCACCTTCGAGGAAAAGATCATCGGTCATGCCGAAGTGCGCCAGACATACAAGGTATCCGGAGTGGGCACCATCATCGGCGGCTATGTGCTGGACGGCAAGGTGCAGCGTAACTGCAAGGCAAGACTGCTGCGCGATAACGTGGTGATCTACGAGGGCGAGCTGGCCTCCTTAAAGCGTTTCAAGGACGATGTTAAGGAAGTGAACTCCGGCTATGAATGCGGTATGTCCCTTGAAAAATTCAACGACGTCAAAGAGGGCGACCAGATTGAAATGTTTATCATGGAAGAGGTTCCAAGATAGGAGTGACATCTATGAGAAAGAACAGTATAAAAAACACCCGGATCAACGGTGAAGTCCACCGCGAGCTGTCACGGATCATTTCCCGGGAGATCAAAGATCCCAGGATCCATCCGATGACCAGTGTGGTGGATGTGGAAGTGACTCCGGATCTTAAATATTGCAAGGCCTATATCAGCGTCCTGGGCGATACAAAAGCTCAGGAGGATACGATGGCCGGTTTAAAAAGCGCCTCCTCCTTCATCCGCAAGGAGCTGGCCCGCAGCGTGAATCTGCGAAACACCCCGGAGCTGATCTTTGTTATGGATCAGTCCATCGAATACGGTGTGAATATGTCCAAAAAGATCAGTGAAGTGATCGGGGAGACTGTGGCAGCAGACGATGAAAACTCCGGGAGCGAAGCGGATATCGAATATGATGGAGATGATGCCGATGCATGATAAAATTGGTGGCTATCTTGAGAATGTGACGACGGCAGTCATTGCCGGCCATACACGGCCGGACGGTGACTGCGCCGGTTCCACTCTGGCGCTTTACAATTACCTCCGGGATAATTATCCGCAGGTTCATGTGGATCTGTATCTGGAGCCTGTGGCCGAGGTTTACAAGGTAATAAAAAATGCGGATCAGATCATCAGCGATTATGACCGGGATGAGACATATGATGTGTTTTTTGCACTGGACTCCAGCGATAAAGAGCGGCTGGCCGGCGCTGTCAAATATTTTGACACAGCAAAGCGGACCGTGTGTATCGACCATCATATAAGTAATGAGGGCTATGCCGATGAAAATATCGTATTTCCAAAGGCCAGCTCCACCTGCGAGGTCCTGGCGACCCTGATGGATATGGACACTGTGGATGTGGATGTGGCGGAGGCGCTGTATATCGGAATCATATGCGATACCGGCTGCTTTAAGCATTCCAATACGAGCGAGCAGACCATGAATATCACCGGAAAGCTCATATCCAAGGGCATCCGTTTTTCAAAGCTCACCGATGAAGTATTTTATCAGAAAACCTATATGCAAAATCAGCTCCTTGGCCGGTGCCTGCTGGAAAGCTTTCTTGTATTTTCCGGGAAATGCATCGTGTCCGTAGCTGACCGCAAGGTGATGGATTTTTACGAGGCGCAGTCCAGCGATCTTGAGGGCGTCATCGATCAGATGCGCATTACAAAGGGCGTGGAGGTGGCTGTGCTGCTTACAGAAATCGGTGACCGAAAGTATAAAGTCAGCATGCGCTCCAACGAATTTGTGGATGTGGCCAAAATCGCCGGGATTTACGGCGGCGGAGGACATATTCGGGCTGCCGGCTGCACCATGTCCGGCACAAAATATGACGTTATCAATAATCTGACCATGTTTATAGAGGAGCAACTGATACAAAATGATTAATGGTATCATTAACGTGTATAAGGAGCGGGGATTTACCTCCCACGATGTGGTGGCAAAGCTTCGCGGGATACTCCATCAAAAAAAGATCGGCCATACGGGAACGCTGGACCCGGACGCTGTGGGCGTGCTGCCCGTGTGTCTTGGCAGCGGCACCCGGCTGTGCGATCTGCTTACCGATACAGATAAGGTTTACCGGGCCGGCTTTGTCCTCGGCATGGCCACAGATACCCAGGATGCTTCCGGCAGGATTCTTTCCGAGACGGAGGTGTCTTTGGAGGATACCGCCATCCGGGAAGCCGCCCTGTCCTTTGTGGGTGCCTATGACCAGATCCCGCCCATGTATTCGGCGTTAAAGGTCAACGGCAAAAAGCTGTACCAGCTCGCCCGCGAGGGCCGGGAGGTGGAGCGCAGCGCCCGCCGCGTGCAGATTGGCCGCATTGAGATCCACAGTATAGAGCGGATTTCTTCGGCATCGCTGGCACTGGTGGACGATGATACATCCGTGGCCGGTATCCCTCTGGCGGATACGCCGGAGCTGCCGGAAAAGATTCTTGTGACTATGACTGTGGCGTGCTCCAAGGGTACATATATCCGGACCCTCTGTGATGATATCGGACGAAAGCTGGGTGTGGGGGGCTGTATGACGTCGCTGGAACGCATCCGTGTGGGCCGGTTTGATATGGACCATGCCCTGCGCCTTGGGGAGATTGAGGCGATGGCGGCCCAGGGGCGCCTGTCCGCCTTTGTGACGCCGGTGGATGAAATGTTTATGGATCTGCCCCGGGCAGTGATCAGGGAAGAAAGTGTAAAGCTTTTGCACAATGGAAATCCTCTGGGAGCCGGCTGTGTTGCCTGTGATATGGATTTTTCGCAGCTTTCCCACGGCCAGCAGGTCCGGGTGTATGATCGTGACGGCACATTTGCGGCGATTTACAGTGTTGAGAAAAGTCGCCGGGAATTTAAAGTAGTGAAAATGTTTGGTGATTTTTTTGGAGCGGGGAAGTAGACGGTGCCGGGTAACAGTTTTGCACCTCGCAACGGTTACAGTGCCGGATGCTCCAAAGCGTGAAGATTTATAGGAGACTTAAACCATGATTTTTATTTCAGGTACAAAAGATATCCGACTGGAAAATACGGCGGTGGCGATCGGGAAGTTTGACGGGCTTCACAAAGGCCACCAGTCATTGATAAATAAAATCAACAGCTACAAAAGCAGCGGTATGACTTCTGTGGTTCTGACATTTAACTACCATCCGTACAGCATGATCAACGGAAAGGAACCGGTGCTTGTCTATACCAGCGAGGAGCGGCGCATATTGGCCGAGCGTCTCGGTGTGGATATACTTATCGAGTATCCGTTCACGGAGGAAACGGCGCATATGGAAGCCGCTGATTTCATTCGTGAGGTGCTCATCGGGCATCTGGGCGCCCGGCACATTGTGGTGGGCGAGGATTTCCGCTTTGGCAGGGAACGCCGGGGAAATACGGACCTGCTCATGGGGATGAGCCTTCCGCTTGGGTACAACGCGCATATATGCCCAAAGGTGCGCGCGATCCTGCCGGAGGATTTTAACGGCAGTGAAAGCGGTGACAGCACGGAGATCAGTGCGACGCTTATACGGCGGGCCATTTCCATGGGCCGCATTGAGCTGGCCAATGAAATGCTGGGGATGCCTTTTACGATCATCGGTGCCGTGGCTCATGGCCGGGAGATTGGCCGCACCATCGGTATGCCGACGGCCAATCTGGAGCCGGAGAGCGCCAAGCTTCTGCCGCCCAATGGCGTCTATGCGTCCACTTGCGTGATCAACCGGCGGGAATATCCGTCAGTGACTAATGTGGGGATGAATCCCACGGTGGCCGATCAGCAGAACCGGCGGGTGGAGACGTTTATTTATGGTTTTGACGGCAATATTTACGGCCGGCAGATCGAGGTCCGGCTTTATCATTTTCAGAGAGCGGAGCAGAAGTTTGAAAGTGTGGATGCACTTAAAGCCCAGATGCACCGGGATATGGGGATGGCGCTGGAGTACTTGCAGGACGCTGGGATTGTAAAATAAAGTCCGTATACTTTATATATAATGCAGCATTTTCGGGGATTTTGCCGGGAAATGCTGCATTTTATATATGGCGCGGGGTTACATTCACGAGCGTGCCTCAGCTTCCCGTGAATCGAAGTTACTGTTTGCCGGCCTGCCAGTGAATGTAACCGTGTGCCCGGAAGAAGGTGAATCATCAAAAGATTTATTTTGGTTATTTACAAACATATGTTCTGATGATATAATCTAATAAAAAGAACGTATGTTTGTATTTGGCAGGAGATGAAGTTATGGTGGATCTGACGGAGAAAAGGATTTTACTGTCGCCCGGGCGCGCAGGGCTTTTGGAGCATAAGGAACGCAGGATGAGTGTGCAGGATAAGCTGGGCATTTTGGCGGATGCCGCAAAATATGATGTGGCGTGTACGTCTTCCGGTGTCGACCGGAAGAATGGCAAGTCAGGTATGGGAAATGCTTCGGCCTGCGGAATCTGCCACAGCTTTGCCGGAGATGGCCGCTGTATTTCCCTTTTGAAGATATTACTGTCCAATGACTGCGTGTTTGACTGTAAGTATTGTATCAACCGGGTGAGTAATGATGTACCCAGGGCTACATTTACCCCGGAGGAGATCTGTGAGCTGATGATGGGATTTTATCGGAGAAATTATATCGAAGGGCTTTTTCTGAGCTCCGGCGTCGTAAAAAATCCGGATTATACGATGGAGCTTATCTGCCAGACGCTCCATCTTTTAAGAGATATCCATCATTTTTACGGATATATTCACGTAAAGGCCATTCCCGGTGCCGACCCGGTACTGATCGAGCGGGCCGGATACTATGCGGACCGGATGAGCTGTAATCTGGAGCTGCCTACAGCCGGGAGTCTGACAAAGCTGGCGCCACAGAAATCACGCAAAAAGATACTGACGCCCATGCGCCAGATCCAAAACGGTATTGTGTCTAATAAAAATGAGATGGTCATATATAAGCATACGCCCCGCTTTGTGCCCGCCGGGCAGAGCACACAGATGATCATCGGGGCGACGCCGGAAACAGATTATGAGATCATTCAGGTTTCAGAATCGCTTTACGACAGGTTTTCACTGAAGCGTGTATTTTATTCGGCATATATTTCGATCAATCAGGATGCCGACCTGCCGGCACTGCCACAGGGCCCTCCCATGCTCCGGGAGCACCGTCTGTATCAGGCCGACTGGCTGCTGCGCTTTTATGGATTTAAGGCCGCGGAACTGCTGGATGATCAACGGCCGAATTTTAACACCCTTTTGGACCCAAAGTGTGACTGGGCCGTGCGCCATCTGGAAACCTTCCCTGTGGAAATCAACCGGGCGGATTACTATACACTGCTGCGGGTTCCCGGCATCGGGGTCAATTCTGCCCAGCGTATATGCAAGGCCCGGAAGTTCAGTAACCTGGATTTTAACGATCTGAAGAAAATCGGCGTAGTGCTGAAGCGGGCATTATATTTTATTACATGCAGCGGCCGGATGATGTATCCGATCCGCTGGAATGAGGATTATATTACAAGAAATCTGGTCGATGTGGGCGAGCGTCTGCCGGCCGAGGTGCGGGCTGGACAGATGACGTATAAGCAGCTTTCCCTGTTTGATGATTTTCACGTTACTGCGCCGTCGGGCCCGGCAGATGGGCTTATGGCGCTGACCGGGCAGCTATAAGGAGGGCGCGCAGTGAATGATAGTATAAACAAACGCCGCCGGGTGTATTTATGTGAAGATTCTCTGGAAGGTATTTTAACCGCGGTCCATATGGCATACTTTTCACGTTACGGTCATAAATATATAACCATAGAGCTTTTTGATGATTACGAACCGGAGCTGTTTTGTGATTACATAAATGTTGCTGCGGATGCGGACAAGGCCCGGTCTGTGGCCACGTCCGTGCGCCAAAAGATTGGCGACAAGGCGTGGGAGATGGTCTATATGGCGGCCTGGTCGTCTTCCCACGGCAAGGCGCAGGCCATCTACCGCTTTTTAAATCACGGGTTTGTTATGGGCGGCGGAGTCTGCGGCTATTTGACGGACCCGTATGTACATCAGGTGTTTTCCATGCGCCGCGAGGTGGGGCGTGAGACGGAAAAGCTCAAGGGCTTTGTGCGCTTCAGAGAGCTTAAAAGTGGCATTTTGTTTTCTAAAATAGCGCCCCGGCACCATCAGCTTATTCTTCTTGGCGAGCACTTTTCCGACCGGTTACCTATGGAAAGCTGGGCCATTTTCGATGAGCGCCGCAACCGGGCCTGCCTTCACCCGGCGGGCGGGGAATGGGTCATTACCGATGATGTTCATATGGGCGAGGATGAATTTCGGAATATCTCATCGGAGGAGGCGGAATTTGAGCGGTTGTGGCGGACGTTCTTTAAACATATCGAGATTAAAGAGCGGATCAACCTCCGCCTTCAGATGAATATGATGCCCAAACGCTATTGGAGCAACATGTTTGAGATGGATACGGCGCATATTCCAAAAGACTGATTTGTTGAATACGTAAATTCGTACTTCTCATTTGTCGTAATATGTGTTAAAATATGGATTGCATAAAATACGGAATTTAAGTGCAGCAGTTTGTAACAGTTCGGTTTGTCTGAGCTGTTACAGCAGTTTGGAGGTGCAAAACCTCACGGGCTGCTGCTAAAAAGGAGTCATTCGGATGAAGCTTATACTTGCATCGGCGTCGCCCAGGCGTCGGGAGCTGCTTGCCCAGGCCGGGCTGGAATTTGAAGTGTGCCCCAGCACCATAGAGGAGAAGATGATCGGAAAGACCCCGGGCGAGATCGTTGTGTCACTGGCCCGGCAAAAGGCGCAGGATGTATTTTCACGTCGATGTGCGGATGGTCCTGACGGCGGTATGGCGAAGGAACGATTTGCGGTCCTCGGTGCGGATACCATTGTAGTTTGCGATGGCATACGTCTTGGAAAGCCTGCGGATGCCGACGATGCTTTTTGCATGCTCAAGCTTCTCCAAAATCGGGCCCATGAGGTTTATACCGGTGTGTGTATCATCACCGGCAGCGGCTCAGAAGCTGTGGAGAAATCATTTTTTGAATGTACCCGGGTGAACATGTACCCGGTTTCTGACGCTCTGGCCCGCTGGTATATTTCCACCGGTGAACCTATGGATAAGGCCGGAGCCTATGGAATCCAGGGCAGGGGCGCTGTATTGATCCGGGGGATCGAGGGCGATTATAATAACGTGGTCGGCCTGCCGTTGGCCAGAGTATGGAATTATTTGAACGGTCAGGATATTTAAATGTCTATGGAATGATTGATATAAAGTAAATGAACAGGGAGCGGATCTTCATGGGTTTAAGCAGTGAAAAATTGAATAAGATATCGGGATATTCTCTGGAAGATTTCGCGCGCTTTTACACCGGTACGGACAAGCAGGCCATTTTGATGTTCGATCAGGTGATCGTAGGAAAGCAGACCATTCCCTATAAAATCCGCAACAAGGATTTTTCCATAGAGGTGGCCGCAACCACAGCGTTTTCCCTGAGTATCGTCTTTCATAATGTATTGATCGAGGATGGACGGCATCCCCTGGAGATCGTTATGGATAATGTGCGGATCGAGCGTGCGGCGGAAGGCATGTTCCGTCTCCGCTTTGTCAATGCGTTAAAAAAGGAGGAGCCGGTGAAGGAAAGCTCCTTTGTCTTTGAAAAGGTAGATGCTCTTGTTTATTTGTGGAACTACAATTTTTATACCCAGGCCCTTTCTACGGATTCTGATAAAATACCATGGTGCTTATTAAATGAGCCCATAAAGGCACTTCTGGCCAAGGCCCAGTATCTGGGCCGAGACAGTCTGAATGTCTATGAAGATAAAATACTTCCGGCGGTGCAGTTTCTGGATGGTATCTTTGATGTATTCCTCCATGAACGCACAAAAATCGCTTATGGTAAATCGAATATCTACTATGATAAAGAGGTACTGGAGGCTATGAACTTTAACAAGGCCCAGACCTATGCCGGTATCGCCCTGATGGAGCAGCTTGGGTGGCTGGAGCTGAAACAGAAGTTCCTCCATCTGGAGGAGGATAAGGCGGCGTTTTTTAAAAGCTTTATCCGTCAGCTCACGGAGCGGGAGGGTAAAACACTTTACACATGGCTGACCTCCAATCTGTCCGCCGCCACATCGGAATACCCGAGATTAAAACAGGTTTTGCCGGTGTATGCCGGTAATCATCAGATGATCCGTAACTGCATGGACCGCATGATGAGCGATTGTGGCTATGAGGGGGCCTACCCCCATTACCGCAAGGAGAAAAAAGCGGCCTTTATCGAAATCTCTCAGGTCTATGAACGTAAGTATACATATCTTAATGAAAAGAAAAAGCTGGAGCTTGTAAGCTTTGTGGAAAGTATTGTAAACGGCTGTCTGGAGCTGGCGGCCATCAAAGGTACGATTCTGGGACGGAAGAAAACAGATATTTATGACGCTGCCATGACGGCGATCGATGGCTGTTTTTCCGATCAGGGGCGCCGGAGATGCCATGTGGAGGGCGTTTTAACCATTGATCCTGATATGAGCGAGGAGCAGGTTGTAAATTTGACGAGAAACTTCATCATTGAAGTTGTCAAGTAAAATTTTTCTTGCGTTTTAATAAAATCGTTATGAAAAATAGGATATTATATATGGAGTCAAAAAAGATAGTCAGAATTTTTGTGAAAATAGAGACAATTTGCTATAAAAGCATGTCCTGATGAAAAAAATGTTTGGTTATCCTGTTCAAGAAATACCGGAATCGGCAAAGTAGCCAAAATCAGAAAAAATTATTTGTCTAAATGGGCTATGGCTAAAGCCTGGCAAATAGTGTAATATAAACCTATCGAAAACAGAAGAACCTACTTCATATTAAACCACAAGGGGGATATTTGATAATGGCAAGTTTATCATTAAAGAACATTTACAAAATTTATCCAAACGGCTTCAACGCAGTTAAAGATTTCAATCTTGAAATTGCAGACAAAGAATTCATCATCTTCGTAGGGCCGTCCGGATGCGGTAAATCTACAACACTTCGTATGATTGCCGGATTGGAAGAAATCAGTAAAGGTGAACTCTACATCGACGGTAAGCTTATGAACGATGTAGAACCTAAAGACAGAGATATCGCCATGGTATTCCAGAGCTACGCTCTGTACCCACATATGTCCATCTATGACAACATGGCATTTGGTCTTAAGTTAAGAAAAACTCCTAAGGATGAGATTGACAAGCGTGTTAAGGATGCTGCCCGTATTCTTGATATCGAGCACTTACTCGACAGAAAACCGAAATTACTTTCCGGTGGTCAGAGACAGCGTGTTGCCATGGGTCGTGCTATCGTGCGTGAGCCTAAAGTATTCCTTATGGACGAACCTTTATCAAACCTGGATGCAAAACTCCGTGTTCAGATGCGTTTGGAAATTTCCAAATTACATCAGAGACTGCAGACAACGATCATCTACGTAACACATGACCAGACAGAGGCTATGACACTTGGTACCCGTATCGTTGTTATGAAAGACGGTGTGATCCAGCAGGTAGACTCCCCGCAGAACCTTTATGACAGACCAGGTAACTTATTCGTTGCCGGATTCATCGGTTCTCCTCAGATGAACTTCATCGATGCTACTCTTCAGAAAGAGGGCAATAACGTATATCTTGTATTCGGACCTCATAAGATTAGTGTTACACCTGAGAAGGCTGCAAAAGCCAAAGACTACATTGGCAAAGAAGTTATTTTTGGTATCAGACCTGAAAGTATCCATGCTGCTGCTACATATGCAGATGCAAATGCTAATAACACTGTTGATTCTACCGTTCGTGTATTTGAAATGCTTGGTGCTGAAGTATTCGTATATGTAACAGTTGAAGGCGTTGATGTTACTGTTCGTGAAGCTCCGGGTACAGTCGTAAAACCTGGTGACAGCATTAAACTTGCTATGGATGTTGATAGAATCCACATCTTTGACAAGGAAACACATTTAACGATTACAAACTAGTCGTAAGATTTCGTCAGAAAAAGACGGATAATTCGTACTATTTTAAGAAAGCGAGGGAAATACATGGAAAATGTATTTCCCTTTTTTGTTATCCTGTGGTAAAATAACAGTATGCAGATGATTTCTGCATAAAAAAACGAATGGAGTGGTAAGATGGCGTACAATCAAATGCTTCAAAGTACAATTGATGGAGTGAAAGCAATAACCCGGACGGATTTATGTGTAATGGATACCGAGGCCAATATTATTGCATCTACCACAAATGCTGTTGAAGAATATAAGTCAAGTGTTCTTACTTTTGTTGATTCCCCTGCTGAGATACAGGTTGTGCAGGGATACCAGTACTTTAAGATTTTTGACGGCGGACAGCTTGAATATGTGATGCTCATCCGCGGAGATAATGATGGCATTTATACGATCGGTAAGCTGGTAGCTTTCCAGATCCAGAACCTTATGTCTGCATATAAGGAAAAGTTTGATAAAGAGAATTTCATTAAAAACGTACTTCTCGACAACATGCTCCTTGTGGATGTTTACAACAAGGCAAAGAAGCTACACATTGAGATCGAGGCACGCCGCGTGGTATTTGTCATTGAGACGACCCGTGAGAAGGACAGCAACACGATCGAGATCGTGAAGAGCCTTTTCGCCGGCAGGAACAAAGATTTTATTACCGCTGTGGACGAGCAGAATATCATTCTCGTCAAGGAGCTGAGGGATGATGAGGAATACGAGGATCTGAGATCTACGGCCCGTATGATCCTGGACATGCTCAACTCAGAGGCCATGACCAACGCCTATATTGCTTACGGTACGATCATCGATAAGATCAAGGATGTTTCCAGATCTTATAAGGAAGCGAAGATGGCTCTGGATGTGGGTAAGATCTTTTACAGCGAGAAGCATATTATCGCATACAACCGCCTTGGTATCGGCCGGTTGATCTATCAGTTGCCTATTCCTTTATGCCGTATGTTTATCGAGGAGATTTTCCCCGATGTGACACCGGATCAGTTTGATGAGGAGACTTTACTGACGATCAATAAATTCTTTGAAAACAGCCTGAATGTGTCCGAGACGGCCAGACAGCTTTATATCCATAGAAATACGCTGGTTTACCGGCTGGATAAGGTGCATAAGGCGACGGGGCTGGATCTTCGGGTATTTGAGGACGCTATTACTTTTGAGATCGCTTTGATGGTGGTTAAGTATATGAATTTTGTGGAGAATAGCCAGTATTGATTTTTGGGGAATCAGCGGAACTCTTTGTGAATGTGGCGAAGTGAAACGAAGGCGTGGCGCGGATGTGTGCGCTGTCTGGGCGGACTTGCGGGGCTGGATGTGCTGGGGCGCGGAAGGCTTGGGCGGTTGGCACGGGGGCTTTGGAGCGGCCAGTGGCGGTAAGGTCTGGCTGCGGCGCTGACGAATGGATTCCGTTCGGCTAAGATAAAAAAGGCGGGTCTGAGGGGCCCGGGGGCAATGCAAATAATACTCTTGATGACTATTTTTTGCTTGCCCCCTTGAGATTGGCATCGGTATTGCCAATCTCATCCCCTCAGACCCGCCTTTTTTATCTAAGTCTCACTGGAATCCCTTCGTATGCGCCACAGCCAGACCTTACCGCCGCTGGCCGTTCCAAAGCCCCCGTGCCAACCGCCCAAGCCTTCCGCGCCCTAGCACATCCAGCCCCGCAAGTCCGCCCAGACAGCGCCCACATCCGTGCCATGCCCTCCACATTCCGCAGTCCTTTAAAAAAAGTTCGTATGTATCTAAAAAAATAAACAGGATGTCGTTATCTTTGCAAATAGCGACATCCTTTCTATTTAAAAGAAGCATTGTAGAAATAAATAATATTTATAAATACGATACTTCTTGAAATGTAGTATAGCCCCTCCAGTAAATTTTATACTGTAAAAAAATGTCAAGGATTCAATTTTTTACAATTTCCGTCTGAGAAAACGTTCATGGTTGGGATGTGCAGGGGCGGGAGTGGCCAATGGGTGCGGGTATTTGCGGGGGCGTCCGGGGATATCCAGGCGGGTGGGGAGCAGCATTTGCAGCCATTATAGAAGGACTTGGGAGGCGGGATTTTGCGTTAATCCGGAAAAAAGGGCCGTAGAACGGAACCATAATAAGAATACTCCCCACCCTTTTTGCCGGATTGCCCTTAGCAAAATTCCGGCTCCCTAGACCTTCTTAAATGGCGAAACCGCTGCTCCCCACCCGCCTGGATATCCCCGGACGCCCCCGCAGTGAACTGTCCCCCTTGTCAAGGACATTTTTTAAAGTGGGGCAGTTTATTTTTCCTCCTCTTTTACCTGTATCCTGTTCTCAGATATCCTGTTTTCTATTATTATGGTATTCTATGATTGTTTTAAGTAATCTTCTTACTTTGAAGTACTCCGGCTCCTAATTCCTCTGGCCTTTTTGTGATCACCGGACAGACCG
>CABJAM010000019.1 GCA_902363555.1 Lachnospiraceae bacterium
CACTCATATTTGTTGCATTTACCCCTTGGTGGTTGCATTTACAATTTCGGAAAATCAAAAAGTTGCATTTAGATCTTGTCGTGTTGCAGTAAGATCTTGAATTAACCGGGGTGGTTCCTGGATTTTTAGAGATATGCGTTAAAGGCATGGAATACGATGCGGTATAAGTATTAGACATATCCGTGACATCGTTTTAGAATAAAAGCGTAACCCAATGGAACGTTTTTTATATCTACTCCTTCTTTCCGTTCATGTTTGGAATCTACCCTTATACGGTAGTGTCGGAAAAACAATGGGAGGCTAAAAGCTATTGGGCGCGTAATGCGCAGAAAGGATTTTGATGATGAAAAAAATATTTGCGGCTTTTATGACATGTATGCTGTTGCTTGGCCTGACCGCCTGCAGCAGCAATGAAACCACGAACACGGAACCTGCAAACCCATCTTCCGGGCAGGCAGCAGCTCCATCTGAGGAAGCAGACGCGGGCAATGCAGCGGCTTCGGACAGAGCAGCGGCTTATGACGGTGAAGCGGCTTCTTCTGAAACAGACAGCGGACAGGATGGGGCGGAACCGGAAGATACCGGTAAGAGAGCATTGGTTGTTTACTTTTCCGCTACGGGAAACACAAAAGCCGTTGCAGAAATCTTTGCCGCGGCACAGGGCGCAGATCTTTATGAAATCGTGCCGGAACAGCCGTATACGGATGAGGATTTGAATTATAATGACAGCACCACCCGCGCAACTGTGGAACAGAACGATGAAAATGCACGCCCGGCTATTTCCGGAGGCGTGGAGAATATAGCGGATTACGATGTGATCTATGTAGGTTTTCCAATCTGGTGGGGAGATATGCCCCGTATTCTCTACACGTTCTTTGACAGCTACGATTTATCCGGCAAGACCATTGCACCGTTTGCAACCAGCGGTGGAAGCGGCATTTCCAAAGCCGTGCAGTCGATTGAAACGCTGGAGCCGGAAGCTACGGTAACCGAGGGCCTTTTAACCAGCGGATCAAGCGCTGAAAGTGATCTGGCCAAATGGCTGGGCAGTATTGGCCTGGCAGAATAGGAGTAAAGGATGAAAAGAATCATTGCATTCCTGCTGTCAGCCATTATGGTTTTTGGGGGAACGGCCTGCGGGCAACGCGATACAACAGACAAACCGGAGAACTTTGTTCTCGTGAAAGGCGGCACATTTTTGATGGGCAGCCCGGAGGATGAGGCATGGCGCAGTGATGATGAAACGCAGCACACGGTAACCGTCAGTGATTTTTATATGAGCCGGTATGAACTGACGCAGGCGGAATATGAGAAGGTTACAGGAAATAACCCCAGCAGCTTTTCAGGGGCGGATCTGCCGGTGGAAAATATCTCATGGCTGGAAGCAGTGGCCTATTGTAATGCCAGAAGTGAGCAGGAAGGTTTAACCGCAGTTTATACTATTGACGGCGAAAATGTGAGCTGGAACCGCAGTGCAGATGGTTACCGTCTGCCTACCGAAGCCGAATGGGAGTATGCCTGCCGGGCAGGTACGACAACGCCCTTTTATATGGAAGTTTCGCCCAGTGCAGATGAGGCGAATTATTATGGACACTACCCTTATATGATTGAAGAAAATTACTTTTCCCAGGGCGATTTGGAGGTACAGCCCGGCGAGTACCGTCAGACCACAGTCTCAGTAGGCAGCTTTGAGGCTAACCCGCTGGGCCTGTATGATATGCACGGCAATGTAGGCGAATGGACATGGGATGCCTATGGCGCTTATGGAACAGAGGAACAGACCGACCCTACCGGTTCTGCAACAGGAACAAGGCGCGTATATCGTGGTGGCGGCTGGAATGACTTTGCAAAAAATATGCGTTCTGCTTACCGTGCTATGATGGATCAGGACAAGGGCAGTGCAAGTATTGGTATCCGACTGGCAAGAAATGCTGTGGCAGGAAGCGGAAGCGTGGCTGGCTCCAGTGCGCAGACCGGCGGGAATACAGGCGCCGGAAATGTGCTGATCGCTTATTTCTCATGGGGCGGCAATACACAGGGCGTTGCACAGGAAATTCAGAGCCAGACAGGCGCGGACCTGTTTGAGATTACTCTTGTAGAGCCATATTCCAGCGACTATAACACGGTGCTGGATGAGGCGCAGAGGGATCAAAATGAGCAGGCCCGTCCGGAACTTTCGGAGCATGTTGAAAATATGGATCAGTACGATACCATTCTGCTTGGTTATCCGAACTGGTGGGCTTCAATTCCAACGCCGATTGCATCGTTTCTTGAAGAATATGATTTTTCCGGCAAGACTATTATTCCTTTTTGCAGTCATGGCGGAGGGCGGTTTGGACAGAGTCTGACAGCAATTGCAAAACTGGCTCCGGATGCAACGATGGGTGAAGGGCTTTCCATTCACTATTCCGGTGGCAGTACATTGGGTGATGATGTGGCAGCGTGGCTTGAAAACAATGGGATCACAGCAGACTAAAACGAAGGTGCTCATGTATGGTCTGCCGGCAATCAGAAAATTTAAGGAGGAGCTTTGATGAATTACTATGAAACAGACCCGGAGTTTATGGAACGGTTTGAACATTTTGCTTTTGAAGAGGTGGTAAACGAAGACGGTCAGCAGTTAGCGCCGCAAACACGCTATCTGGTAATTCTGGCAACGCTGATCGGCTGTCAGGGCATGGATGCTTATAAAGAAATATTGCCGAAAGCGCTGGATGCCGGTCTTTCCCCGGTTGCGGTAAAAGAAACCGTTTATCAGGCTGTGGATTATCTCGGTATGGGCAGGATGTGGCAGTTTTTGAGAGTTACAAATGAAATTTTCTCTGAAAAAGAAATCGCACTTCCGCTCCCCTCCCAGGCCACGACCACTATGGAGGAACGCCTTGAAAAAGGAGCCCAGGCACAGGCGGAGATTTTTGGAGAGCATATGAAAGAAGCATGGAAGGCGGGGCATATTAACAGATGGCTGGCGGATAACTGCTTTGGCGATTATTATACCCGTACCGGGCTTGATCTTGCACAGCGTGAAATGATTACGTTTTGTTTCCTGTTGGCGCAGGGCGGCTGTGAACCCCAGCTTACCGCTCATGCCAGGGGAAATATGAACATGGGGAATGATAAAGCGTTCCTGATCAGGGTTGTATCGCAATGTCTGCCATATATCGGCTATCCCCGTAGTTTGAATGCGATCACCTGTATCAATAAAGCAGCAGAGTAAAAATGGATGGGTGGTGAATCGATGAAGCCAAAAGCAATCATCAAAATAATTATTGATATACTGATGACCGCAGCGCTCCTTTTTACATCGGGCTATCAGCTTTGGGGCGAGACACTCCACGAATGGGTGGGGGCAGGCTTGTTTGTTCTGTTCATCACCCATCATATCTTAAACTGGAATTGGTATAAAAATCTGTTTCGCGGAAGATATACGTCCATGCGGATATTCCAGCTTGTGGTGGACCTGCTTGTCCTTGGTGTGATGCTGATACAGATGTACAGTGGAATCGTTCTGTCCAGATATGTATTTAACTTTTTGCCGATTGAAAGCGGGCTGGCGCTTGCCAGACGTCTGCATATCCTTGGAGCATATTGGGGGGTTTTGCTGATGAGCCTGCACCTTGGCCTGCACTGGAATATGATACTTGGTATGGTGCGCAGGGGAATGAGAATCAAAAGTGCCTCGAAAATCCGAACAGCAATTTGCGTCTGTATGGGGATTTTCATTGCCGGATACGGCGGATTTGTATTTGTTAAACGGGATTTTATGACTTATATATTTTTGAAAAGTGAGTTTGTGTTCCTTGATTACAGCGAACCGGCGGTCCTCTTTTATATGGATTATCTGGCAGTTATGGGGCTTTGTATTTTTGTCTCTCATTATATTTCCAAACTATGCCGGAGATTATCCAAAGGTACCGCCTGCAGTCAGGAAAATGTGACTTCCGGGAATAATGTTCCATCCCATGAAGTAAGTGAAAATACAGAAAATACGGATGTCGTGCATAAATGAAAAGCTATATAAATCTGTGTGAAGGAACCGGAGCATGCTCCGGTTCCTTTTTTATACTTGCTACACAATGTCGGATTTCGACATTCATCAGGTAGGATTTTTACTACATCCAATCTCCCCCTTGCCATATACTATAACCAACAAGAAAGGGGGAGCAAACGATCAATGAAATCAAAAAAGTCTGTAAAGAGAAAAAGGCAGCTTGTGTTTTCATTAATGGCATTACCTGCCGTACTGTATATTTTTATTAATAACTATATACCGATGGCCGGGTTGAGCATTGCATTTAAGGATATTAATTATTCCAGGGGGATTTTTGGAAGTGATTGGATCGGACTGAAGAACTTCAAATTTCTATTCAGCACATCCGACGCCTGGGTGATTACACGGAACACCATTGTTTATAATCTGATCTTTATTTTTACAAATGTTGTTATTGCGGTTATAGTTGCTTATTTATTATCCAGAGTCCGCAATAAGCTGGCCAGCCGGTTTTATCAGAGCACGTTATTACTGCCGCATCTGTTCTCAATGGTCGTCATCGCATTTATGGCCTTTGGCTTTCTGAGCGGTGATAAAGGTTTTATCAATAACTATATACTTGGACCACTGGGCCTTAATGACATCGCCTTTTACTCTGAGGGAAAATACTGGTATATAATACTGCCGATCGTAAGTGCCTGGAAAAATCTCGGTTATTACTGTATTATTTATTATGCTACGATTCTTGGGATTGATGATACACTCTATGAATCGGCCGCTCTGGAAGGTGCAACAGGTTTCCAGATGTTTACGAAAATAACGGTACCTTTACTCAAACCAACAATTATTACCATGACAATTTTACAACTGGGAAAAATCTTCAATTCGGATTTTGGCCTTTTTTATCAGGTTCCGATGAATTCCAGCGCGATTCTTCCCCAGACCAATGTGATAAGCACCTATGTGTACAGGGCGCTGCTTGAAACCGGTGATATCGGTATGTCCTCGGCAGCCTGTTTGTATCAGGCGGTGGCCGGTTTCTGTCTTGTGATGCTGTCAAATCTGGTAATACGTAAAGCAAGCCCGGATGATGCTATGTTTTAAGGAGGTGAGCGCATGAAATTAAAGAAAATGCAGATCGGACTGAATGTGTTTTTTGCAGTACTGGTACTTTTATTCCTGTTACCAATTTTACTCATAATTATCGTATCTCTTACAAGTGATACTGCGATCATCCGATATGGGTACTCTTTTTGGCCAAAGGAGTTTAGCCTGGAGGCGTACAACTATTTATGGTCGGACCGCATAAGGATTGGACGGGCATTTTTGCTGACCATTGCCGTTACGGCTGTGGGAACTTTGCTTAGTCTTTTACTGATGAGTTTACTGTCTTATGTACTGTCCAGAAAAGAATATATTTTAAAAAATGTATTAGGTTTTTATGTATTTTTTGCCATTTTGTTTAACGGTGGACTTGTTCCTACATATATGATGTATACACAGTATTTTCATATTAAAAATACATATGCGGCTTATTTGATTCCCAATCTTTTAGTCAGTGGATTTTTTGTGATGATGATGCGTACCTATTTTTCGTCAAGTATACCGGATGAGATTATTGAATCGGCCAGAGTTGACGGCGCAGGTGAAATACGCATTTTTGCAAGAATTGCTGCCCCTATGGCAAAGCCGATTTTTGCAACTGTGGGGCTTATGCAGGCTATTAATTACAGCGGTGACTGGTATAATGGTTTACAGTATATTACCAACGATAAACTGTTTACACTGCAAAACCTTCTGAATCGTATCCTGCAAAATGTTCAGGCGTTAAGAAGTGAGACGGTTATCGGAGATGCGATGGCTTCCATGCCCCTGGAATCCGCCAGAATGGCAATGGCCGTCATCGGTATACTGCCAATTATTGTTGCGTATCCTTTCTTCCAGCAATATTTTGTAAAAGGGATCACCGTAGGTTCGGTAAAAGGTTGAGTGGTAACTAAAATGTATAATGTAAAAAAGAATGGAGGCTTATTATGAAATTTAAAATGTTAAAGAAGTTCGCGGCCATGGTATTTGCCATTAGTTTAATGACGGCATTATTTACTGGGTGCAGTGGTCCGGAAAAGACTCCGGAAACAGTGGGCGGCAGTAACAGTGCCGGGGAAACAAATGTGTCCGGGGAGATTGAAACGATTAAAATTCTGGCCAGAGAGTTTGGACGGCAGACGGATATTTCAATGGTTCAGCAGGCGATCAATGATTATATCGGTGGTAAGATTGGCGTAAATGTAGAATTTACATTGCTGGATGCCGCATCTTATCCACAGCAGGTGAGTCTGGCATTAAGCTCCGGAGAAGAATATGACGCCATCTGGTTCAATACGGCGGAATTTAATAAATATGCCAATACCGGCGCCCTGCAGCCTTTAGATGAGAGTGTTGAGAAATACGGCCAGGACTTTTTGAACTGCTTTACAGATAAAGAATTACAGGCGAATCGGGTGGACGGCCAGCTTCTTTGTATGAAGAATGTTTGTGATATGGGTTCACAGTACGCATTTTATATGGTTAAGGAAATCGCGGATAAATATGGTATTAAGGCAGAGGATATTAAAACCGTTGAAGATATCACAGATGTATTGAAGGTTGTTCACGAAAATGAGCCTGAACTTTATACGATCGTGCCCTATGTACCTGGCAATGGTGTGATGCAGCCCTATTTTATATCTATGTACGATCAATTGACCAGTGTTGGCGTGGGTTACATGTATCGAGATGAGGCATTAGAACCATCCTATGTCTATGAATCTGAGGAATATGCCCAGATTGTTGCTCTGGCCGCCCAGTGGTATCAGTCCGGCTATATCCCTAAGGACGTGGGAACGATTACAGAAAGAGCAACGGAGCTTGTTGGAGCAGGTAAGGCATTCAGCTTTTTTGGAACCTATAATCCGGCAACTCTGCAGCAAAACAGCGCTTCGTCCGGTAAAGAAATGGTATGTTCAATTATCAGCGGCCAGGGATATAAAACATCCTCATTTTTAAGAGGCGGTTTCGGAGTTCCGTTTTCGTCAGGAAAAGCCGATGCTGTTGTAAAATTTTTGAACCTGACATACAGTGATCCTTATATTGTCAATCTGTTGGATTATGGTATTGAGGGCGTCCATTATGTGCAGAAAGAGGATGGACTTTTGGATTACCCGGAGGGCGTAGACAGCGGTTCTTCCACATATCATATGTCGATACAGTCTGTGTGGGGCAATGAATTTATAGCCGGAGTATGGGCAGGAAATGCGCCGGATATATGGAAGAAGCTGGAAGCATTTAACGATTCTTTAGTGGATGCAAAGTCTCTGGGGCTGGTGATTGATACAAGTAACGTTAAAACTGAAATAAGTGCGCTTTCCAATGTAGTTACTCAATATTCGGTACCACTGGAAAATGGTGAGCTCGATCCGGAAACCGGATTAAAGGAATTTAATGAGAAGCTGCATGCAACCGGAATTGAAAATGTCTACAATGAAGTACAAAAACAGATGGATGCGTTTTCAGTAAACTAAAGATATGGGGGAGGATGGGCTCATGGCGACAAATGTCAATATAAATGCAGCTATTGTAGGTTTTGGCGGGATGGGGGATCTACACCGCCAAATGATCAACGAGGGTGTAAGAATCCAAAAAAAGATACAGAACATTCCAGGCTGGCGTGTCAGCGGCAGCTTTGATATCCGACAGGAACGTCAGGCTTTTGCCCGGGCCCACGGGCTTCATGCGTATGCTTCATTTGAAGAACTGCTGGCGGACCCGGAAATTAATATGGTGATCTGTGCAACTCCCAATGATGCGCATAAGGATATTGTCCTTCGCAGTCTTAAAGCCGGAAAAAATGTTATATGCGAAAAGCCGGTGGCACTGTCTGTGGCGGATTTTGATGAAATGGTCCGTGTGTCTGAAAGCACAGGTAGATTTTTTACCGTAGGTCAAAACCGACGTTGGGATGAAGATTATGTAACGGCTAAAAAAATTTATGAGGAACGGCTCATTGGAAAAATTCTGCGGATCGAATCCAGAGTCCATGGCAGCAGAGGTATACCTCAGGATTGGCGCAAAGCGCCGGAGCACGGTGGTGGAATGGTCTACGACTGGGGCATTCATGTGATCGACCAGGCTATTGACATGATACATGAAAAAATTAAATATGTATATGCATCCCTGGATCACTATACGGAGACGTGTGTTGACGATGGTCTGCACGTGGAGCTCACCTTTGAATCCGGTCTGGTTTATTTTGTTGAAATAGGTACAAGTCATTTTATCCCATTGCCACGCTGGTACATGACCGGGCGGGATGGAAGCGCTGTCATTGAGGATTGGAGCTTAAAAGGGAAAATGTGCAGGGTGACGGACCGGAGTTTTGATCAGTCTCAGCCTGTACAGGCTGGAAGCGGTATTACAAAAACTATGGCGCCAAGAGTGAGCAATACAACGGTAGAGCTGCCCTTGCCAAAGGTTGAATCCGATATATCCGGTTTTTATAATAATATTACGGATACGCTTTACCATGGGGATATAAGACGCATCCAGCTTTCAGAGGTGCGTAAGGCCCTTGAAGTTGTCGAAGCAGTTTTTGAGTCTGCAAAAAAGCGTAAGGTTATTGCGTTTGAATAGTTAGTACAGCTCAGAAGGGCCGAACTGTTACAATAATTATGCTATGGAGGAAGAATAATGCCGGATATTATTAAAGTAGGCAGGATGGTGCATCCTGATAAAAATAAGATAATCTATGTGATTTTGGAAAAGGACGGCGCTTATGAACTGATCGGGGATGTTTTTAACAGCTTTACAAAGGGTGCATATGTAGGTGTGGTCAGACACGAAGATCTGCTGGCGCCGATGGCCTGTGAAACGGTTTACGGTTTGGGAGCTAATCATTATGATTATGCGGCATTTCTTGTAAAGATTGGCCGCGAACAGCACGATGAACCGGTTATTTTTACAAAACCGGCCGAATCCGTGGTGGGGATGAATGGAAAATTGATCGTGCCGGCGGCATTTAAGGCGTGTGGTCTGAAAGGCTCGGGTGAATTAGGGGTCATCATTAAGAAGGATTGCTGCCAGGTATCCGAGGAAGAAGCATTGGACTATGTTCTCGGATATACCAATGCATACGATGCTATTCCAGCAAACAAATATTTTAATGTGACAAAAGAGGAAAAACATGCAGGCAAGCGTTTTGCCACATTTTGTCCCATGGGGCCATATATGGTCATTGGGCCAAAATTACCGGATGTGCGGCAGCAGACATATTACAATGATACACAAATGCTTGACGGACGTACCAGTGGTTATATATGGTCAGTAGCCCGGGCGATCAGCGAAATTTCAAAAAAATATCTGATAAAAAAGGGCGATGGGATTATTATGGGGGCCATGGCGCCGGGGATGGAAATACAGGATAAGCATCCGGAGATATTTAAAGACAGCCATATCGTCGGCGGGGATGTTATCCGTGTGGAAACGGAGGGGCTTGGTACACTTATTATGAATGTTGTGGACGAGGTATGATTGAAGGGGAATGTGATGGAAAAAATATATTTACAGATGGCATCTTATAAAATGTGTCAAAGCACGCTTACATATGAGGAACAACTGCAGTGCACGGCCAAAATGGGCTATGACGGGATTGAGCTTGGCGGTCTTGAATATTCAGCCATGGATGCGGGTGTATTAAAGCAAATGGCGGCCTGCTATGGCCTGGAAATTATAAGCGCGCATATCAATGCAGATCATCCGTTAGAAATGCTGGATTATCTGGAAAAGTTAGGCGTTGAAAGGGCGGTCATATCTTCTTATACCTTTTCCACTGAGGAGGAAACCGTGGCGTTTGCCCATACGCTCAGTCAGTGGGGAAATATTTTTAAAGCGCATAGGATTACACTTGGATATCATAATCATACCCAGGAGTTTTACCGGCCGGCGGGCGCCTCTGAGACGCTGCATGAAATATTATTAGAATCCACGGACCCGGATGCGGTTAAATTTCAATTGGATGCCGGCTGGGCAGCCTGTGCAGGAATGAATGTTTTGTCCTATTTGGAAAAGTATCAGGGGCGCTTTAATATGATGCACATCACGGAAAGTGACAGGATTTTTGGCGCTGAAAAGCCGGTGTTCCTGAAAAGAGATGAACAGGGCCGGATCATTGCCGATGAAAGCTTTAAGCAGCTTCAGGCCGATAAACGGGCGGCCAATTGCCGGCTGGGCCTTGGCATCAATGACTGGAGAACCTTAATAAATGCGGGGCGGATTGCTCAGATTCCTATCTTTATTAACGAGAGACGTCATAGCTATAATGAGGATCTGCTTACAAGCCTTAATGAGGATATTGCGTTTTTAAAGTCTATATAGAGGACGATGGGTAATCGCCACATGAAAAAAATGATGAAGGGCAGCGCTGGAAATAGTGCTGTCCTTAAACTATTTAAGAATTGTAGCGTGGAGGTTACGCTTGACATCGCAATAAGGTATTCGTTACAATAATTTATAAGCGATATGAAGGGTGGTGATGAAGCTGAAAAAAATGTCTCTGAAAATACAGTTGATCCTATGGAGTATATTGTGTATACTTCCTGTCCTGATCATCGCCGTTGCCGGCAATGCATATATGATCTATCAAAATTATGAGAAGGAAATGGATGGTCAGTATGACTTGCTTGAATATGGCGTACAAAATATGGAAAAAAAGCTGGAGGAGATCCGGGCATATGAACTCACTCTGTTGACCAATTCGGACGATATGGAGCTTATGTGTTCCTCGGAGGACCATAATACACAGGTGCTGGCGAAGCGCCGTCTTTTTTTGGATGTGACTTATACGATGATGCGTAATCCGGATATTCAGACCATGTATATATGCGCTATGGATAATGATCAGGACCTTGTGATAAACTTTGGCGCTACGGATCTTGGGTATAATGACAGCCTGAGGGCTATATGTCAGGCAACTGCGGCAAATCCTGCTGTGAAGGGCTGGAGTACGGTTTCTTTAATGGATAAATATTATTTTTTTAACATTGAATATACGCGTTCGGGTTACGTTTGTGCGCTTGTTTCCATGGAAAAGCTGTTTCAGGACTATGCCGGTTTATTTGAACGGTTTGCGTTGATTGATATGTCTATGGAGACGGCGGTTGCCGGCGATATGCTTTATATAGGTCGGTCACCGGAAGATATCGAGCGTGAAAGTAAAGGATATCAGATCATAACATATCCTTCATTGAGCGTAGGCTATCAATTGATCAGCCTGATTTCCAGGGGAACGGTATTTACATTGACCAATGGTTTTCAAAAATTTTTATTGTTTCTGACCATACTGGATATTTGTCTGATTCCTATACTCATATTTGTGTTAAACAAAAAATATATAAAACCACTGGAAATGCTTGTTTCCGTTATGAATCAGGTAAAGATGGAAAATTGGGATGTCGCTTTGGACGAGGAAAATGTACTTATGGAGTTTCGTCAGGTAAATAGTACATTTAACAGTATGATCCGTGAGGTTAAACAGCTCAGGATCGATGTCTATGAGGAAATTCTCGAACGGAAAAATCTTGAGATCGCCCAGCTCCAGACGCAGGCTAAGCCGCATTTTTATTTAAACAGCCTGAATGTCATTTATAGCATGGTGCAGTGTGATGAAAAGAAAATGGTGTTGAAGCTGATTCGCCATCTGGCGGATTACTGCCGTTATAGTATGAATACGGACAATTATCTTGTTCAGGTTCAGGAGGAGCTTGATTTTATCACCTCCTATGTGGAGATTCAGAAGCTTCGTTATCACGATCAGATCGACTTTACAGTGACCTGCGAGGACGAATTGAAAAGTGTCTCTATACCGACCATGCTGCTTCAGGAATTTGTCTATAATAGCTTTAAATATGCATTTGATATGGTCCGGGATTTTGTTATTGCCATACAGATTTTTAAAGAGGATGAATGGATGCGGATCATAATAACGGATAATGGGCCGGGCTATCCGTTGGAAGTCCTGGACCAGTTTAAAATGGACAGGCCGGTAATGAAAGGTCATGGAAAACATATAGGTATTCATAATACGGTCCGACGTATCAATTTTTTTTATAATGGCAAGGCTGAAATTCATTTTTCCAATCTGCCGGAGGGCGGCGCAGGTGTGGATATGAGACTGCCTTTGGAATTTTAGCGATTGTATACTGAGCGGTCACACAGATGGAACATTTATTCGTGATTATTTGGAGAGGAAGGTAGTTACATTGAATTTGCTTGTTGTGGATGATGATATTTATGCGATTAAGGCCGTGCAGCAGGTACTGGCGGAAGCCTCGTGTCCGTTTGATCATATATATACGGCATTGAATATTTTTCAGGCAAAAGAAATCTTTTCCCGGTGTACCGTTGATATTTTATTATGTGATATTGAAATGCCGCAGGGAACAGGGTTTGATCTCCTGGAATGGATGCGTGTATCTGAAATCAAAGCGCAGGTGCTTATATTGACAGCCTATGATAATTTTGCATATGCCAAAACCGCCATTAAATTTCAATGTCTGGACTATCTCTTAAAGCCGGTAGGTGAGGAAGAATTATTGGATGCACTGAAGAAGGCAAAGCAGCACTGTCAGGCGGAGGCACAAACTGCAAAACAGCAGATGCAGGATTATAAAGTGCGGGAGGAGCAGTTTATATTAAATACCGCGCGCAATATTTATGGCTCGGACAGGACCAGCCTTTTAACGGCTATGACTCAGGAAGGGCTCAGTCTGGATTTGGAACATAGATATTTGACTGGGATTTTTTCTGTGAAGAAATGGGCGGAGGATGTAAAAAAGGGCGATGGGAATCTTCTTAACCGGCTGAAAAGTGATATTGCAGATAATCTTTGGGAAGGGAAAGAGGTTAAGGCGGTCATTTTAAATTTTACAATGATACTCATTCTCGTGGAATACCATGATAAGCAATATGAGAAGATGGCCTTCGCCATAGCCTGCCGGCGCTTTATTGAAGACTTCCGGGCCAGGGCAAGGAGTCGGCTGAGCGTCTGCGTAGGGGAGCCGGTCTATTTGTGGCAGTTGGGGGAAATGAAACAGCGGCTTATTGAATTGGATGAAAAGAATGTCATGGTCAACCATGTATCTGTGCTGGAGCAGACGGTTCCTGCAAAAGATTTTAAAATGCCGGAGCTGGAGTCATGGCAGTATATGCTGGAAAAAGGTTATTTTTCCAAACTGGAAGAAAGTATTCTGGAATTATTGAAACGTCTGGAACTGGAATTAAATCTTAATGCTGAAACTTTGTTCATGGTCCAGCAAAATTTCCTGCAGACGGTTTATACTTATGTCGATACCCAAAATATGAAAGGGGCTGATCTTTTTAACGTGTCCGTGCTTCAGCAAAAAGAATCCAATGCTCTGAAAAATACGGATGATTTTATGGAATTTATTCAATATATTTTACAAAAGCTGTCTCAGGAGCTGGTCATGGACCAATCACAAAATGCGGTGGATATAGCCGTTTCTTATATTGAAGCTCACCTGACAGAAAAAATATCCTGCAATGAGCTGGGAAAGATGTGCTATCTGAATCCGGATTATCTGACCCGATGTTTTAAAAAGATTAAGGGGATGTCGGTCACAAGCTATATTACAAAGTGTCGGATGGAAAAGGCCAAAATGCTGCTGGAAGATACTAAAATGCCGGTAAGCCGTATTGCCAGCCAGGCGGGATATGATAATTATACGCATTTTGTTAAAACCTTTGAGAAGTATATCGGGATGACTCCTCAGGAATATCATAAAATGAATTATCATGGATCATAACCCTTTGAAAAGGTTGGATTTCGACGATTCATATGTAGGTTTTTTGCTAAGAATCTTTTCGCATCCCATTTATAATAGGTATTGCGCTGATGCACAAGCAGGTCAAGGATTTCTAGGGAAATCTTCGACAAATTATAATGAAATTATAAATAGAAAGCGAGGAGATTATTATGAGTGAGAAAATAGTTCGCGTAGGTTTTATTGGTCTTGGGAGTGTTGCCAACATGAAGCATTTGCCGTCCCTGGCAAAATATCCGGATAAATGTCAGATGGTTGCATTTTGTGATCTGGATATTGAAAAGGCAAAAAGGGCGGCAGAGCAGTATGGAACAGCAGATGCTAAAATATATGTGGATTATAGGGAAATGTTAAAAGATGCAGATGTGGATGTGGTCCATGTCCTGACCCATAATTCGGCCCACTGCGAAGCTACGGTGGCATGTTTTGAGGCCGGAAAGCATGTGATGTGTGAAAAGCCCATGGCGGCAACCGTAGAAGATGCTCAACGGATGATGGACGCCTGGAAGAAGTCCGGGAAGAAATTTACGATTGGCTACCAGAATCGTTTTAGACCGGAAATCCAGATGATGCACAGCGCCTGCGAAAATGGTGATCTGGGAGACATTTATTTCGCCAAGGCGCATGCAGTGCGGCGCAGAGGCGTGCCGGTTTGGGGCGTGTTTAATGATAAGTCGAAGCAGGGCGGCGGCCCTCTGATCGATATTGGAACCCATGCATTGGATATTACTCTCTGGATGATGGATAATTATGATCCATATTCGGTCAGCGGCGTGACCTATGATAAGCTCCGCAATAAGCCGGAAGGGAATAATGGCGGCCCCTGGAATCCGGAAACCATGGAAGTTGAGGATTCGGCTTTTGGTCTGATAAGGATGAAAAATGGCGCAAGTATCTTTCTTGAAGCCTCCTGGGCTTTAAATACACGTCTCGAAAAACAGGCCTGCGCGACCTTATACGGTACAGAGGGCGGCGCTGAGATTGAAACGGATAAAAGCCCTAACCGCGGAACCTGCGTAATTAATAATGTTAAATATAACGTTCCCTGTGAGTATCGGCCATCACCAAAGGGAGAAATCGATATGTATCGTTTAGATGGGGAAAAACCCGGCGAGATTGAGGCCGGGCAGTGGCTGGATGCAATTATCAATGACTCCGAACCGCTGGTTCAGCCGGAACAGGCATTTGCGGTAACACAGATTTTGGATGCAATATATAAGTCCGCGGAAAGTGGGAAAGAATACTTTTTTAATTAAATAGGGTCATTTAGCGTTACTGTTCACACCCAATGTCAGTTAGTTAAGAGATTGAACCAGATTTCGGCAAGGGGTCTAACTTTAATTTGTGTTTTTTTCGAAAAAGGGTTGACACAAAATCCAAAATGTGCGGCCGCTCTCGCTACTGATTTAATTTAAAAGGTAGCGAGAGCGGCCCTTGTAATTAGAGTTATAGTTTCACATCTAATTACAGGAGGTAACACATATGACTTTCGCTGACCAGGTAAAATTTACCCTGCTTCAGGATATCTCAGACTTAGCACAGGTTCCATGGCTTTTTTCAAAGAATCCAAATGTGGATTTTTCCAGAAAACGCAAAATGGATTTCCAGTCTCTTATCCATTTTTGCATCTGTATGGAAAGCGGCACCCTCAGGCATGAATTACTCAAGTATTTTGCCTATGCTCCAGACACCCTTTCGAACTCCGCTTTTTATCAGCAGCGTAATAAACTGCTCCCAGAAACATTTCCGTTTCTGCTCCACTTATTTAACTCTCATTATTCCTTTTCTTTGTATAGGGAGAAATATCATCTGCTCGCATGTGATGGCTCCTCCTTTACGTTTACTCGGAATCCCAAGGATCCGGATTCCTATTTTGCCCCGGATGGTAAAACGACCAACGGCTACAATCAGGTGCATGTCGTTGCCCTATTTGACCTTTTGTCAAAAAGATACTGCGATGCGGTTGTTCAGCCTGTCAGAAAGAAAAACGAATTTCAAGCCCTTGCTGACATGATCGATCGGACTCTGTCTCCTGATTCCATCCCAATCTTTATTGCCGACAGAGGATTTCACTCTCTGAATGTTTTTGCCCATGTCATTGAACATGGTTCTTATTTCCTGATCCGTGCAAAAGATGTAAACATGCGGCGTCTGCTTGGCTACGACCTTCCCGCGGAAAATTGTTTTGATATCCATATCGACCGTATCCTTACCAGGTCGCAATCAAAAAAGAAGAGGCTTCATCCGGAGCTTGAGGATCAATACCGTTTCATTTGCAAAGATGTTTCTTTTGATTACATGGGATCGAATGGCGGAGAAGAATATCACATCCCGCTTCGTATCCTTCGTTTAAAGATCACAGAGGATGTGTATGAAAACATCATCACCAATCTTCCGGCAGAGGATTTTACATCTGATGAGATTCAATATCTTTATGGACTCAGATGGGGGATTGAAACATCCTTCCGTGAATTAAAACATACGATTGGTGCCATGAATTTTCATTCGAAGAAACGTGAACACATCGAAATGGAAGTATGGGCACGATTGATTCTTTACAATTTTTGTTCCATTGTCACTGGGCATGTGGTGATCCACCAAAAAAGCAGAAAACACATCCATCAAGTGAATTACACGGTTGCCTATCAGGCCTGTCACTACTTTTTACGACTGCGTGAAGGAGAGAAACCGCCTGATATAGAAAGCCTGATAGGGCAGAATACACTGCCTATCAGGCCTGAGCGGAACTATGCCCGCCAGCACAGATTCCGTGTACCAGTCAGCTTCACCTACCGTTTTTCATAACATGAAACTAACCACAATCAGTATATCCCATTTTGAAGCAGATGTGAATCTGTCTTTTTGTCATGTCCAAAACAAAACGACCATATTCAATTCAACTTGTATTTCTATGTCTAACGCCTTTCTCCCGTGCCTCACAAGTAGCTTTTAGCAGAGGACATCTTATTTCATCTTCTTAACTAACTGACATTGGTTCACACCCACGCCACTCACTACGCTGAGTGGCTGGGAACGGAGCATAAATTTGGCCAATGAGCTGGCCCCCTCGCCGCAGGCGACTTCAAATGGGCCGGCGAGGTTGCTGTTTACTGGCCTGCCAGTGAACAGCAACCATTTAGCGACTCATGTAAAAAGAAAATACTCGGTTGCTTTTTATCTTGCCATTTGAATAGGTGCATGGTAGAATCGTAGTAATAATAGGTTGAGTGTACCAACCCGCACAGATGATAGGATTAAACCATAGGCAGGATATGTTTCGGAAAGTGGCGGTGATAGTTGATGCTTAAAGTTTTTAACGTGAACGGTGCCTGTACACCGGCCAGGCATTATATGGTTGACCTTGAGCCAAGACTAAAGGCTATTAAGGCGATGGTGGATGATGGTGAGTATTTTACGATTAATAAGGCAAGGCAGTATGGTAAAACGACTACCTTACGGGCGTTAACAGATTTTTTGAAAAATGAGCTACTTCGCTTGGCAGATCGTAATGACAAAGATGTCCGTATGGCTGAAATGTTTAATTGTTTTAGTGTTTGGTGCGAGCAATCGTTAAAACCGATGGTTCTTATCATAGATGAGGTGGATACAGCTACAAATAATCAGGTTTTTTTGGATTTTTTGGCGTAGCTTAGAGCTGCTTATATCGACAGGGATGAGACTCCCACATTTCAATGTGTGATTTTGGCAGGCGTTTATGATGTGCGGAATATTAAAAGAAAAATTCGTCCGGACGAGGAGAATAAACAAAATAGCCCATGGAATATTGCGGCTGACTTTGATGTGGAGATGAGTTTTTCTGCTATGGATATTGCAGGAATGCTGAAACAATACGAGATGGATTATCAAACGAATATGAATGTGGAAGAAATCTCCGCTCTGCTTTACGATTATACCTCTGGTTATCCGTTTTTGGTTTCGCGGCTTTGTAAGCTGATGGACGAGAAGCTTATCGGAACAAAAGATTTTGTTCCATGGGCAGGCTATCACATACAACGCAGATGATCAGGCAATAGATATGTTACTCATGTTTGGTTTTGTAAAAGTAGAACGTGAAACGGTACAGATTGCTAATAGAATTTTTGAAACGCGGCTGTATAATTATTTTCTGACACTTCCAACAAGGAGAATTTAAAAGAGATACGAAAGCTTTTGGATTCCGGAGTTTTTTAGAATATTGACTTAAATGAGCAGGACCGGTAAATAACCGGCCCTGCTTTTTTGCGATATGTGCAAGAATGTGCAGAATGGATAAGTGGTTATCCCGATTAGCATTTATATTAACTTTACATCAAAATTAACAATTTGTGCGCAAAGCTTTGCCATATATTCAACCGTTTCCCGGGCACCATTTTTCACCCAATTTACAAGTACATTGTATAGCGCCCCGATCCAAAGAATCTCTTTATAACGATTTGCCGTATCCTCAGAGGTATATACAAGTACCTTTTCGGTAATCTCAGTAAGTATCTGGTCTCCCAGCCCGGCCTTGAGCAAAAGCTTAAAAGGCTCCGCATATTTCTTTGTTTCAGAAAATAAGGTCATCCAATATTCGCTTGTGCGTGGGTCTCCGGGCGTCAAGGCGATGATTTTTTCGATAACATAGGCCAATGCTACTTTTAAAACTTCCTCTTTGGACGTATAGTTGGCATAGAAGGCTGTGCGGGATACACCTGCGCGTTTTACAATTTCCGTAATTGAAATTTTGTCGAGATCTTTATATTCCAAAAGCTGGATCAGCGCTGTCTCAATACAATCTCTGGTAATAC
Source organism: Lachnospiraceae bacterium (assembly GCA_902363555.1). Classification (GTDB taxonomy): domain Bacteria; phylum Bacillota; class Clostridia; order Lachnospirales; family Lachnospiraceae; genus Catenibacillus. The sequence goes on from CABJAM010000019.1 coordinate 18,651, forward strand.
TTTTTGCCTTTTCATTTGAATAACGGGTCACACCCATGGCATACATTTCTGTGTTTTGTTCTGGCATTACACTTTATCCTCCTTTGTTCGTTTTCGAGCCCGCCTTATTGACTTTTACAAAAGTATGGATTACACTTATACTCACATTACAATTGTAAGGCCGAATTAATTGTAAACCTATTGACAGAAAAAAGCAAGCCCTTTATCCGGTTCCGGTCCTTTGGAAGGCAAATCAACTGGAAAAGCTTTACAAATGGTTTTATAGAGGAGAAGAAATATGGAAGAAAAATATGAACTGGATCGTGCAATTACCAAAACATCTTTATTAAAATTTGCGTTACCCACCATTATTACCGTAGTTATCCTGAGCATATACGACATTATCAACGGAATTATCGTATCAAGGCTGATCAATAATACAGCGTTGTCTGCAATTACAATCGTTATGCCCATTGGCATGTTTGCCCATGCACTGGGAATGATGTTGGCCACTGGCGGAAGTGCTATCGTTGCCAGAAAAATGGGCGAGGGAAAAGAACTACAGGCCCGGAAAAATTTTTCAATGCTATTTACCGCTGCGATTCTATGTGGTGTAATACTTACTATCGCTGGTTCGATTTTTATAAAGCCAACGCTGCAGCTACTGGGCGCAAGTGGGGAAGTCTACACCTACTGTCTCGATTACGCCAGAGTCAAAATGCTTCTTTTCCCACTATCCATGCTATCCATGTTTTTCCAGGTATTTCTCATTGCCGTGGGAAAAACCACGTTTGGAATGATGATTATGCTCGGCGGTGGACTTACTAATATCCTTTTTGATTATATTCTGATCGGTGAGTTCCATGTGGGTATCGTTGGTGCCGCCTTGGCATCCGGAATCGGATTGTGTGTTCCGGTTTTATCTGGTCTTGCCTTTTTTGGCCTGAAACGCGGCAGCGCACTCTACTTTGTTAAACCTGAATTTGATATGGGTGTTTTGATAAAAAGCTGTACCAATGGCATATCCGAAATGGTCACCAGTCTGTCTCAGTGTGTGACGATTGCATTGTTTAACAATGTGCTTATGCGGATGGTGGGAAAGGATGGCGTTACCTCTGTGACCATTGCTATATATGCCTATTCCCTTTTTACTGCTATATTTATGGGATATTCGATGGGAACCTCACCGATTATCAGCTTCAATTATGGGCGGAAAAACAAAGACTATTTGCAAAAAATATATCGATATAGTAGGCAGATTATTTTCATTGCCGGTTTTTTAATGTTTCTGTCCGCAATGCTTTTATCCCGGTCGCTGGTTTCCATTTTTACGCCGATGGACTCTTCACTTTACGGTATGGCCACCCATGGTTTCCGGCTCTTCTCAATCTGTATTGTGTTTATGGGATTCAGTATTTACGGCTCTGCCATGTTCACAGCGTATTCCAATGGCAGGGTATCGGCGATCATCTCCGTTATGAGGACACTGGTTTTTATCGTTGCAGCGCTTTTACTGCTCCCCCTCATTTTTGACCTCAATGGTGTGTGGATAGCCATGCCGGTGGCAGAATTTTTGGGATTATTGGTGACCCTCTATTTTACCAGGAGGAATAAGACTAAATACAATTATGCTTAAATATAGGCGTTTTTGTTCATGTTTTAGTAGGATTTGTTTAGTACAGATCCTGGCATATTCTATATAATAAGTTCAACGCCAGTGGCCGTAAAAATCATTGAATGTGGATCAGTATCTGAAAACTATGAAAGACGTATTTTTGAAAGGAGTATATATATGCCAAAAACAACAGGAATGTCAGAAAATAATATTTCAGCGGAGAACATGGATCTGCTAAAAGCACAATTGCAAAAGCTTCGCACCATGTGGGCAGCACAGCCAACGTTGGGAGAACGTTTTACCGTGCCCCGGGAAGGAAAAGATGGGGTCCAAACGATTTTGTACCGTCCGGTTTCTGATGAAAAGGCATTACCGACAATTTTTAATATGCATGGAGGCGCCTGGCTTGGCGGAGATGCTGTGTTCATGGAGACGTTTTGCCAGCTTCTTGCCAATGAACTTCCGGCGGTTGTGGTCAATGTGAATTATACGAAGGCAGACATACAGACGATGCCATATCAACAGGAAGAGATTGCCGACGCAGTACGCTATTTTGCCGCACATGCTGACGATTATGGAATGGATGCAGACCGGTTTGTTGTGGGCGGCCATAGCGCAGGGGCACACTTGGCCTGTTGTGTTGCGGTAATGATGGCTATGGAAGGATTCCACCTGGCAGCCCAGATGCTGGTTTATCCGGTTGCAGATTTATCGTTGAAAGTGCCGGGGGTGGAAGAACTGCGGGAATTGCTCTTACCCAATGGCGGGTATGAGCGTCCAAACGTCTCTCCGGCATTGGCACCAATAGAAATATTAGAAAAGGCTGCCCCTGCGTTGTTTATTCTTTGTGGAAAGGATGATTTGCTGGAATCTGGAAAAATATATGCAAATCGACTCATTGACGCCGGCGTGGCGGTTAAGGTAAAGCAGTATAAAAAGGCGGAACACGGATTTTTAGAAGTCAACCAGCCGGATTATAAGACTGAAGATTTCAGGAAGAGTCCGGAGCAGGAAGCATATGCCAGGGATTGCGAACGGTATCTTATCCGGGAATTAAGGCCTTTACTCTATTTTTAGATGCTTATAGATTTGGCAGAGATTAAAAAACTATCTGCCCGTTAAATAGAGAAAGGAATCAATATGGAATTTCGACTTGCAAAGAAGAATGAACTCAGGCGATGTGCTAAGATAGCCGGAGAGTCCTTTGAGGACTATGTATTCTATAAGATGTTCCCGATGGAAGAGCAGAAACGGCTTCGCTTCATCCACAAAATTATGAGCACCGGCGTTCGCTGCGCTTTTTCAGAAGGGGAATTGCTGGTTGGCTTGGAAGACTGCCAGATTGTTGCTGTGGCCATTGTGGAGCGGCCCAACCGAAAACCGACCAGTGGCCTCACTTATATCCAACACGGCGGTCTAAATGTACTGCTCGCAGGTGGAAAGACAAACACGCTGAAGTGGATGAAAATGCTGGAGGAATGCGACTCTGCCATCCACGGTCTGACAGAGCCTTACTGGTATTTGTCCTCTCTGACCATCGCCAATGGCTACAAGGGTCAGGGGATCGGCAGCCGGATGATTCGGGGCGGCATTATTCCCTGGGTCAAGGAAAATGGTGGCGGATTTTTAACGCTGATCACAAATTCGGAAGAAAACAAATGCTTCTACGAGCGAAATGGATTTGAGCTGTTTGACACGACCGAAATCAAGCGGAACGGTATGGCGATGACAAATTGGAGCTTCCGAATGCAGGTGTAAAAAATCATTTCCGTTCCATATTATTCATATTGCCCCAAAGTCACAAGCGCCGCCCGGTCGGATAAAAATTCCTGGGTTGTAAGCAAAGATTGTTGCTGTTGCTTTAGCTGAGCAACAGCAAAATTTTTGCGGTACTCTTTAGGACTTACGCCATACTGCTCAAGAAATCTCCTGTTAAAATATTTTGGGTCTGAAAATCCGCAGGCGATACTTATATCAAGCAGTGAGTAATCGGATAGAAGTAAGAGCTGCCTGGCGTGTTCACATCTGATTTTCGTTAAATAATTCTGAAATGAAATTCCAAATGTATCTTTAAAAAAATGGGACAAATAGTATAAATTCAATCCTTCCCTTTCGGCGATATCGGAGAGCAGGAGCTTTTCCTGAAAGTGCTCGTCAATATACTGCATGATACCTCTCATGCGCGCGCCCTTTGCACGGGAGACGGATAGTTCCCTGGCATTCAGGATGTGGTAAGGATGGTGCTCCAAAAAGAGCAAAAAAATCTGATTTATATAGATATTGGCCATGATCGTGCCATGTGTTGGCTGCCCGTAATAGGTTTTGGCAAGGGTGATCAAAAGCTTTCTGACATCGTCATGGATCTGGCCTTTTTCTAACAAAAGTGAATCAAACTCGATCGAGTCGATCTGCGGAAAATAGGCCGCAAATAAGGCCGCCGATATCTGGAGTGAAAGGATCAGGCAGGGAGTATGGGATAAAATCTCATGGATCCGGAATGGATTGACGATGAAAATATCCCCGGAACAAAGCTGGTGGGATTCATTGGGGCAGACGATTTCCGGTTTTCCGTCCAGGATTAGATTGATCTCATAGTCTTTGTGAAAATGTGGCGTGCGATAAAGCAAATTCACAAGAAACAGATGGTAATGGTGATCGTGACGGATGATTTCATATTCTGTGTTTGCCATGGCAGCCTCCTGTGCTGTGATCTCTGTTTATTTCTGATTATCTCTGTTTATCTCAAACGTTAGGGTGTTTTGTATATTAATTATATGAGCCGTTGGGTGTCAGCCGTAGCTCTATCATAGCAAATAACAGCAAATTTGTCATGTTTTTTTGACAAACTTAAACGAGAAAGAATACATATGTCCTGCTAATATATAGTTACAGCATATGTGTAACAGCTCAGCCCCTTCTCGGCTGTTACCTATAAAAGAAAAGGAGAAATGAAAAATGACAAAATTTAAATTTTCAGTAGGACCATGGAACGTACATTCAGGAGCAGACTCCTATGGACCGGCCACAAGACAGGAGATCGACTTTGACACAAAGCTTGAAAAGTTTGCACAGATGGGCTTTTCTGCGATCCAGTTCCACGATGACGACGCCGTACCAAATATCAATGATTATACGGAAGAAGAAATTAAGGAAAAAGCCAGAGAGCTGAAGAAAAAGCTGGATAAGTATGGACTGGCGGCGGAATTTGTAGCTCCCCGCTTATGGATGGATGAGCGCACGACTGACGGCGGTTTTATGAGTACATCCGCACAGGACAGAGAATACGCAATGTGGCGGGCATACCGTTCGATCGATATAGCCAATGAGCTGGGTACCGATATGGTCGTTCTATGGCTTGCGAGAGAAGGCACACTTTGCGCGGAATCGAAATCCCCGGTTTGGGCAACAAAGATGCTCATTGAGGCGATCAATAAGATGCTTGAGTATGATCCAAAGATCCGTATCTGCATTGAGCCAAAGCCAAATGAACCGATCGACCGGAGTATTTGCGGAACGATGGGCCATGTTATGGCTATCTCAGCGGCAACGATCGATCCGGACCGTGTCGGCGGAAATCTTGAGAGCGCCCACGCCATCCTGGCTGGCCTTGATCCGGCCCATGAGATTGGCTTTGCCCTTGCCATGGGTAAGCTGATGACTGTGCATCTTAATGATCAGAATGGTATCCGCTACGATCAGGATAAGTCCTTTGGCGTTGAGAATCTCCGGGCAGCATTCAATCAGGTAAAGGTGCTTAAGGAGAACGGCTACGGCGACCACGGCGAGTATGTGGGTCTTGATGTTAAGGCAATGCGCACAACCAAAGATGAGGACAGCTACAAACATCTTGCAAACAGCCTGGAAATCTTCAAAATGCTTGAAGAAAAGGTGGATCAGTTTGACTACGATTTCCAGAAGCAATGCGTGGAGAATCGCGATTTCGAGGCGCTTGAGATGTATGTTATGAAGCTTCTCATGGGCCGGAACTGATACGCAGACTGACCCGCAATGCGTCAGATACTGTAAAATGTGACAGAAGCGCTCCATCCGGCCGGGAAATACATTCCAGTGCTCCACTCGGCCGGATGGAGCGTTGTCTTAGATGAGGATTCTATATGAAAAATAAAAAAGTGATCGTGGCAGGACATATCTGCCTGGATATTACACCCATTTTCCCGGAAAAAGCCGTGGGCGCCGCAGGCGGATTATTGCAGCCCGGAAAACTGATCGAAATGAAAAATGCAGATGTCCACACGGGAGGAAGCGTTGCCAATACGGGGCTTGCAATGAAGATTTTAGGCGCGGACGTGTCTTTGAAGGGGAAGGTGGGCGCGGATGAGTTCGGAGAGCTGATCGGCAATATTTTGGAGAAATATAATGCCAGAGACGGACTTATAATCTCCGGGGAGGATTCAACCTCCTACTCGGTAGTGCTCGCTATCCCGGGGGTGGATCGGATATTTTTGCATCATCCGGGAGCAAATCATTCTTTTTGTGCGGATGACATCCCGGTGGAAGAATTAGAAGCGGCGTCACTGCTGCATTTTGGATACCCGCCATTAATGCGCTCCATGTATGAAAACGGTGGAATGGAGCTGATCCATCTTCTGAAAAAAGCAAAAAGAGCCGGCTGCGCCACCTCGCTGGATATGGCGGCAGTGGACCCTGCTTCTGAGGCGGGGAAAGTGGATTGGGATTTACTTTTACAAAAGATCATCCCGGATATCGATTTTTTTGTGCCAAGTGTGGAGGAGCTCTGCTTTATGCTTGAGCCGGAGCGGTTTGCACTCTGGCAGACGCGCGCGGATGGCAGGGATATCACAGAAATTATAGATATTGATTCCGATGTGAAGCCCCTCGCGAAAAAATGTCTCGACTACGGCGCAAAGGTGTTGCTTATTAAATGCGGTGCCGCGGGAATTTATTTCTGCACAGCGCAGTCCGAACGGTTACAAGGCCTGGCGGATGTGCTTGATCTGAACCTGGGCGACTGGTCCGGCAAGGAGGGCTTTGAAAGCTCTTATGTTCCGGAGAAAGTATTATCGGGAACCGGAGCGGGAGATACATGCATCGCAGCGTTTTTGACGGCGGTATTGCAGGGATTTGCGCTGGAAGATTGTATGCATCTGGCGGCTGCCGAGGGCGCATCCTGTGTGGAGGCCTACGATGCCCTCAGCGGTTTAAGGAGTCTGGATGCGTTACGGGATAAAATTGCGAGAGGGTGGAAGAAAAAATGTTAGTAAATATGAATGATATCTTACATCCCGCCAAAGAAGGCAAATATGGCGTGGGATTTTTTAACGCGGTCAATGTGGAGATGGCCAGGGCCATCATCGAGACGGCGGAGGAACTGAACAGTCCGGTCATGCTGGGAACCGCGGAAATACTGCTGCCTGTCATGGAGCTGGAGCGGGTGGCTGAGTACCTGATCCCCATGGCAAAAAAGGCGGCCGTGCCTGTCTGCGTCCATTTCGATCACGGCTTAACCTTTGAGCGTTGTATGGAAGCGCTAAAGCTTGGCTTTACCTCGGTCATGTATGACTGCTCCACAAAAAGCTATGAAGAAAACCTGGAGGCTGTGGGCGAAATGGTGCGGATCTGCCATGGGATGGGTGTGACTGTGGAGGGCGAGCTTGGGCATGTGGGCGATAATTTTGGCTCGGGAAAGCTTGCCAATCCCGCCGACTACTTTACCAATCCGGATACCGCAGCGGACTTTGTAAAAAAGACCGGCGTGGACGCTCTGGCAGTCGCCGTGGGGAATGCCCATGGGGATTACGCATTTCCTCCAAAGCTTGACTTTGACCGGATCGATGTGATTTCCAAAAAGACCGGGATACCTCTTGTCCTTCATGGCGGCAGCGGCCTGGCCGATGATGATTTCCGGACGGCAGTAAAGCTTGGCGTTTCAAAGATCAATATATTTACAGATATTGACAAGGCTGGTAAAGCTGGGATTGAGGCAGGATTAGCCGCGGGCGAGAAGACGATGATGGGATTGATCCCCTATGAAATAAATGCAATGAAAAAAGTTGTCGCAGAAAAGATCCGGTTGTTTGGGTCGGATGGTAAAGCCTGAATTTCAGATTCAGGGAGTTTTAAGGGGAAAGCCGGACTTTGGCTTTCCCCTGTCTTGCGAATGGAGGGTTACATATGTTAAAACAGGATTTTAACCAGGATTGGATTTTTACAAAGGAAGATAAAACGGCTCAGCCGTGTAAGGTGACGCTGCCCCACGACGCCATGATCTGTGAAGCGCGTGGTGAACAGGTGATCACAGGCGCAGCAGGCGGATATTTCCCGGGCGGCAACTATACGTATACGAAAAAATTCATGGTTCCGGAGGAAGACGGGGGCCGGCAGTGGCTGGTGGAATTTGAGGGGGCTTATCTGGACAGCTATGTCTATCTGAATAAATGTTTCGTGATGTCCAATCACAGCGGCCACCGGGCATTTACTGCCGACCTGAGCCCATATCTGGAGTTTGGAAAGGAAAATGTGCTGGAGGTTCAGGTGAAAAATGATACAGTGCCCAATGTCCGCTGGTACAGCGGAAGCGGCCTTTACCGTCCGGTATGGCTTTATAAAGCCGGCGATGTACATATTCCTATAAATGGCGTACGCATTACCACCCCGGATGTGGAGAGGGATGTGTCAAAGGTCGTCGTAACCGTAGCTATCGAAAACAGGCTGCGCCGGACACAAAAAATACGACTGGCGGTTTGCCTTAAAGACGCGGACGGAGCGACAGCCAGCAGCGAAAATTATCCGGTCACGCTGTTTCCGGAGGAATCACCAGTCATTACGGTTCCTCTTTATGTCAGGGATGCGCGGCTATGGTCACTGGATGATCCATATTTATATACGTGTGAAGTTCAGCTTTTGGACGATGAGCGCGTGATGGACGAGACCGTGGAGCATTTTGGCATCCGGCGCGTCCAGATTGATCCTGTAAAAGGACTGAGACTTAATGGAGAGCGTATCCAGCTTAAGGGGAGCTGTATCCATCAGGACCACGGAATTATTGGAAACGCCGACTTTGCAGACGCCCAGGAGCGGAAAGTCCGGCTGAGCAAAGCCGCCGGTTTTAACGCCCTGCGGATCGCCCATCAGAGCGCATCCAGAGCGCTGCTTGAGGCCTGCGATAAATATGGCGTACTTCTCATGGAAGAAAGCTTTGACCAATGGCACCAGTCAAAAGTAACTCACGATTTTTCCCGCCGGTTTGACGCTCAGTGGGAGCAGGAAGTGGAAGCCATTGTGGCAAAGGACTATAATCACCCGTCGGTCATCATGTATTCCATCGGGAATGAGATCCTGGAACTGGGGCGTCCGGATGGCATACGCATGAGTCGGCGGCTTTCCGAAAAATTCCGTCAACTGGACCCTTACCGCGCAGTGACCAATGCTGTGAATGGCGGGATGACTCTGGAAGGAAGAATGTTTGAAATTTTAATGGATATGGGTGTATTATCCCAGGAGCAGGCCGCAGATATGGGTAAACTGCTTAAAGGCGAGAGCCTGGATGGAGATGAGGGAAAGATGGATATTAATGACCTTATGACCATATTTGCAAAACATATGAATGCTATTGTTGCCCACAGGTTCGTTTCGGAAAATGTGGAGGAAGTATTTTCCCACCTGGATGTGTGCGGATATAATTATATGATGGCGCGCTATGAAGGGGATATGGCAAATCATCCCAACCGTATTATTCTTGGCTCTGAGACGAACCCGCCAAAGATCGACAAGCTCTGGGCTTATACAAAGGAATATCCGGCATGTCTGGGTGATTTTACATGGACGGGCTGGGATTATATCGGAGAATCCGGCATAGGTATTACAAGATATAATGAGAAAAAGGCTTTTGGCGAGGATTATCCGGTTTATCTGGCTTACTGCGGCGATATGGATATTACCGGGTTTCGGATGCCTGTCAGCTATTATCGGGAAATTGTTTTTGGGCTGCGGAAAGCGCCTTATCTGTCCGTGCAGGCCCCGGTCCATTTTGAGGATGAAACATCAAATTCTCCGTGGGCGATCCCGGAAACTCTGGAGAGCTGGACATGGGCGGGGAACGAAGGAAAACCGGTGAAGGTAACTGTCTTTTCGGCCAGCAGCGAAGTGGCGCTGTTTTGTAATGACGAGGAGGTCGGGCGCGCAGCCTGTGGCGAATCCTGCGGTTATAAGGCGGTTATTGAGACGGTTTACTGTCCGGGAGAGCTTTGCGTTGTGGGATACACCAATGGAAAAGAGGATGGAAGATTTTCTATACGGACCGCAAAACCTGAAGTGCAGATCAAATCCGGGCTTACTAAAACAACGCTTTCGTCGGATGGCAGTGATCTGAGCTATCTGACGATTGAAGTCACAGATAAAACCGGAACCGTCCACTGTGAAAGCGAACGGAAAATATCGCTGGAGCTGGAAGGCGGGATTAAACTTTTGGGATTTGGAAGTGCTGACCCTTACAGCAGGGAGAATTTTTATGATAGCTGCCGTACGACGTGGCATGGACGGGCGCTGGCGGCAATCCGAGGATGCGCCGCCGGACCGGCAGCGGTGATCATATCAGCGGAAGGCTGTGAGCCTGTGCGGATGGAGGTGGAAATTGTTTAGGTTTAGGTAGGATTTGTTTAGTGAAAATGTCAGTTTTATTTGGTATACTATTCATATGACGCGAACTGCCGGCTGGCTTAAATTATTGGGGTGGGGGAGTATATGAAATTTAAAGGTAAAATTACAAGGCATTTAACCGTAAAACTGATTTTTATATCATTTATGGTCATTATACCCGTGAATATCATTGCGGTGATACTCGTATCCGCCGTTTCGGATTCCTATGTGGAGCGTTTGACCGATTCCTATCGGAATCAGCTAAAGCTTTATTCGCTGAGTATTAACCGGGATCTGGATACGATGAATAACCAGCTAAAGGCTTTTTTGAGTATGGACAGCTTTGCTGAGCTGACACTGGACAGCGATACGGACTCCACGGTACGCCAGGTCCGCCTGAACAACAGGATCAGTGAAATCCGGTCGGCCAGCACACTTTGGGGGATGAGCTATACGTGGGACCCCGGCAAGGGGATCATAAGCCTTTCTTCCCTGTCCAAGGATACCACTGGAGATAAGCAAAAAGAGATTTTGGAGCTGCTTTATCAGCGGACCCGCAAGGAGGGCATCGGTGCCTATGATGAGCTGATCCAGGTGGACGGCGACGCTTATTTTGTACAGCATTATGACTTTCAGATGTTTTCCTTCGGGTTCCTTTTCAGTGCGGATTACATCATGGAGAGTTATTATAATAGCGGGCATATTGGCCATGACCTGCTGTTCCTTTTGGATGCCTCGGGGAAAACCGAATATGTGTACGACGGTAATTTTTCTGATCCAGAGAATGCTGTGCCGGATGGTTCAAAGGGGGAAATGGAAGAACAGCCGGAGCTGGATTCTTTCAGAAATAATAAAAAATATATCGTGATCGAAGAAAAGCTCGATGGATTTGGATATACGATGGTGCAGGTCATTGCCCGGAACAGTATGACCCAGTCCATGCCGGTATTTATCACAGGGCTGGGCGTTCTGGCCGCCGTCAGCTTTCTCGCACTGCCGCTCCTGGCCTATTTTATCATGCGCTGGGTGATCAAGCCGATGTGGCGGCTGAGGCTTGGAATGATCGAGATCGAGGAAGGCAACCTGGATTTCCAATTGGATGATCCCAACGATACGTGGCAGATGGAATATATTTATTCGGCATTCAATCATATGGTGGATGAGATCCGTGAGCTGACCATCGAGTCCTACGAAAAGGATATTGAGCGGCTCCAGACCGACGCCATCAATATGCGGCTGCAGGTGAATCCTCATATGCTGTTGAATTTCCTCAATACGATCTACAGCCTTTCCCAGGCCGGGAAAAACTCGGAGGTCAGCGAATTTACACTGCTGCTTGTGAAATATTTCCGTTACGTTCTTCGGCAGGATGAGGCTCTGGTGACGGTAAAGGAGGAAGTGGATTTCGTTTTGGAGTATTTGAAGCTGCAAAAGATCCGCTTTCCGGAAAGTTACGTCAGTGTGTATTCCATCGATGATAACGCATTTAATGTAAAAATACCGCAGCTTCTCATCCAGAATTTTGTTGAGAACTCTATAAAATATGGTCTTGTTATGGGAAGTGTTGTGGAAATACTTATAAATATCCACGTGGAAAATGAGCGTCTGGTCCTGTCGATCTGCGATACCGGCAACGGCATGCCCGAGGATGTGGTTGAGCGTATCAATCGGGGTGAGATCATTACCAACCGTACCGGAAATCATGTGGGGATATGGAATTGTTTAAGGCGGCTGCGTCTGTATTATGGTGAGGATTTTAAATTCCGGGTGACAAGTAAGTGCGGCGAGGGTACTCAGGTGTGGATGGAATTGCCGCTGACACCCATGGACCCGGATGCCCAGTCGGCTGTTGTCTACCGGCTGCACAGAAAGGAGCGGAGTATATGAACTTATTGATCGTTGATGATGAAGCCATTGCCATTGAAGGGATTAAAGTGAATGTCAATTGGGATATGCTGGAATTTGAACATATTTATGAGGCGAACAGTATGCAGCAGGCCATGTCCTTGCTGACGGCCTATGATATTGATATTATGCTCTGCGACATTGAGATGCCCAATGGCAGCGGCCTGGATCTGATCGAGTGGGTAAATGCTCATTATCCGGAGGTGATCAGTATTATTTTAAGCTGTCACGGTGAATTTGATTTTGCAAGACAGGCGGTGAGTCTGGCATGCCTGGACTATATTTTAAAGCCGGCCACGCCGGATGATCTGATGAAGGTGCTGGGGCGGGCGGCGCAGCAGGTCCATGAGCGGGAAAAGGATGCCCGTTACCGGAAATATGGTGAGGATTATATGTCGCGCCTGGCTGGCGGCGGTGATGAGGATAAGGACGCGGTGGAGAAGGTCTGCAATTTTATCGCCGACCATGTGGAGGAGGATTTATCTGTGGAAAAACTGGCGGAGCAGGCTTATTTAAATCCGAATTACCTGACCCGCGTGTTTAAAAAGCGTATCGGGAAAACGGTGACGGAGTATATTACGGAATACCGGCTGCGGCTGGCCGAGGACCTGCTGCGGGATACGAGGCTTTCCATTACTATGATTTCTGCAAAGGTGGGATATCAGAATTATACGTATTTTATTAAGCAGTTTAAAAAGTTTACCGGGTATGCGCCGCGGGAGTACCGGCAGAAATATGGGGCGCAGAAGGTGGATGGGATTAAGCTTCGGTGAGGTCAGGTGCTTTGCGGCGACTCCGCGGCCCGGCGTCAGCCGGGGGCTGATTTAAAATGGACGGATTTGTTAATATTTAGGTCTGATTTGTTTAATACAAATCCCTCTATATTTAATATAATGGGTACAGCAATATCGGTAAAGTTTGAAAAGGAGTCGTTATATGTACAAATTTAAAAAATCCCGCCCCGTGTGGTGCGGTAATCTTACGAATCAATGGAACCAGTTTGCAGGCTTTTATAAGGAAATAATATTAAATGAAGCGCAGGAAATCACAATTGCCATAGCGGCCCGCTCTTATTACAGATTGTATGTCAATAATAAGATGCTGGCAAACGGTCCGGCCCGCACCGCTCACGGTTACTGCCGTGTGGATGAAATTAAACTGAACGCCTGCGGCGGCGTGAAGATTGCTGTTGAAGTTGCCGCTATGGATAAACCGGGAAAATACAGTAACGACTGTACACTGGAGCCGGGGTTATTTGCCGCTGAAATAGCAGATAGTTCTGGCCGGGTGCTTACGGCCACCGGTGACGGTTCCTGGGGCTGCCGCGAGCTTACTTACCGGCGTTCTCTTGTGGAAACGATGAGCCATTGCAGAGGAATTATCGAGTGGTGCGATCTGGATGAGAGCAGCTATAACTGGCGGATGGGAAATGGTGCGTTTTCATTACCGGTGATCGTGGATGATCCTGTGGAGTTTCTGCCCCGCCGCGCGCCTTATGCGGATTATCATCCGATACCCATGGAGACCGTGGAGGATGTATCGGATATGGTGCATACGGATGGTGACGCGGGCCTGATTATGACCATTGCCAAAATCGCAGACCCAGCCTATTACAAAATGATCCCGGAAGAAAATATGTTTCTGGAAAAACTCAAAGACGAAAAGGATGCGGCGTTTACAGGAACTTACAGGCTTTCCAATACATTATCGGCTGGAAAGTGTATTGAGTTGAAGCCGGGAAATGCTCCGGCCGCGGTAACCTTTGGGCGGGAAAAATCGGAGCTGGGATTTATCGATTTCAATATTACGGTATCAGACCCATGCTGTGTTGATGTGATTCACAGCGACCATCTCCATTTTACAGGCATCTTAAAGGGCAATACCTATGTTACCCGATATTGTCTTGCACCGGGAAGCTATCATTTGACCACATTTGAACCGAAGCTGATCCGGTATATTAAGATGATACTGAGAACAAATGGGGAGGTGGCACTGAGCTATCCGGTAATACTGGATGATTCCTATGCGGATTCCCATGACTGTTTTTTCTCATGTAATGACGGGGAACTCAATGCGATTTATGAAGCGTCCAGACGCACGCTCCGCCTAAATACATTGGATATTTTTATGGACTGTCCGGAGCGGGAGCGCGGCGGCTGGCTATGTGATTCCCACTTTATATCGCAGAGCGCATGGCAGATGTTTGGCGACCTTTCCGTCGAGCGGGATTTTCTCGAAAACTTTATGCTGACAGATGGAAAAAAGAAATGGAAAGGGTTCTTCCCGGAGGTATACCCCGGAAGTAAAGGCAGTGAGGAAGCCGTAGGCATTACCACATGGTCCTTCTGGCTTATGACGGAGCTGTACGACTATTATCTGCGTTCCGGAGACCGGGAATTTATCGATGCCAGTGAGGCGCGGGTCAACTGCTTTATAAATGGACTTTTATCTCTGCGCGGGAGCAGTGGGCTGCTTGAAGGACTGACGGATCAGTTTGTGGACTGGTCACTTTCCAATAAAGCTTTTAACCTGGAACCGATCAATATTCCAAATAATTGTCTGGCAGTGTGTGCTCTGGAAAAGATGGCGCAGCTTTATGACAGGGATGATTGGAAACAGAGTGCAGATGAGATACGGGCCATCATCGAAGCGCTGGATCATGGGAATCCTCTTTTTGCCGGGTATGGCGACAGTGCTGTATTTGATAACGGCCGTGTGAGCCGCGGCGGCTGCCTTACAGAAGCTGGCGCAGCCTATGAGATATGGAGCGGTTTCCACCTTAAGGACAAAAAATATATCCATGATTTTGTAAATACCATGGGTTATTCCCCAAAATACCGTTCAAATCCCAACTATGGAAAGGCCAATATATTTATTGGGATGATCGTTCGTTTTGATCTGCTGGCTCGCCTTGGGAAAGTGGATACACTGGTCAGAGAGATTAAGGATATTTATCTGGAGGAGCTTCGCGACGGCTCCGGTACCTTTTTTGAAAGTTACAATGTGCTTTCCGGATGCCATGGTATCAATGGGCTTATAGGAACACTCCTTACAAATAAAGTGCTGGGCCTGGGGCAGCCTAGTGAGCTGACAAAATCAGTGAAGATCGCGCCTGCGCCCTGTGGCCTCCGCTGGGCCAGAGGGGCGGCGAAATGCTCGGACGGTATGATTTTTATGAATTATAAGTCAGATGATGAGGAACATATTCTGGATATAAGTCTTCAGATTCCCGATGGGTGGCAGTATGAACTGGCTATTCCGTTTGAGCTTTGTGGATGGAAGATTTTGCTTAATGGACAAGTCATTGCCAATGACTGAAACGGTTTAAGGAGGAGCCCCGGTGCGGATGACCGGACTGTATTATCAGACCGGCCCTGTGATAGAAATTCGGTTAAAACAAATAGGGCGATTTTGTTCATGTTTTGGTAGGATTTGTTTAGTACAAATCCTGCCATATTTTATATAATGAGTTCAACACCAATAATCTTGTAAGCTTGGATGTCAAAAAGGTAGTGTCAAGTGATTTATGAAAAACTGAGTCAAAGAAAAACGGCTCAAAAGAACCTTGAAAATTGCAGATATTGATGATTTAGACCTTTGGGCTT
>CABJAM010000020.1 GCA_902363555.1 Lachnospiraceae bacterium
ATAGAAAACAGGATATCTGAGAACAGGATACAGGTAAAAGAGGAGGAAAAATAAACTGCCCCACTTTAAAAAATGTCCTTGACAAGGGGAACAGTTCAAAAATACTGCGTTGAGGAGGGAATGCCGTTCGGCTAGGTGATACGTCGGCGCCAGGAGCGGCCCGGGCCCAATGCAGCCAATGCTCTGAGGACCATTGGCCGCTTGGGCCCTTGCGTTTGGCGCGGGTAGCGTCCAATCGCATCCGCTCCTGACACCGCCGTTTCACCAAGTCTCTCTGGCATCCCCTCCTATGCACAGTATTTTCCCCCAGCCCCCGCAACCCCGCCCCGCCGTAATCCCCCGCCCCTTCCGCCCTCTACTTCATCGCGTAAAAATCATCAAACATTTGCTTAATGTCCAAACCCTCGTAATTTCCTTAATAAAAAGCCCTTATGATAAAAGCATCGTAGAACCGAAGCACTTATCATAGGGGCGTTAAAGTCATATAAATAAAACGTTAATTTTTTGACACACGGAACGCAGCAGCGATTGCGTGCGTCCGTGGTGCGACAGGGGGCCCGCTGGCCGGGATGCTTTTCCTGGGCGCCAGCGCCGCGGCTGTTTTATCGGCGTGCTGAGGCTGCGCCTTGGATGGCCCGGGCTGTGCCCCTGGAGGCGCTTTTTCCCGGACCGGAGCCGCACCTTTGACGCGCTGCCCTGTGCCCTATTGGAAAAGGCTTACGCAGGACTTTAGAGAAACTTGGATTAAAAAGGCAATAATTTCGGACCAAAATCCGAGCTTACAAAGCCGGATTTTGAGTGCCAAGTTCAGCCAAAATCATAAAGAATTTGGATGAACATTGGCACGGTGTCCGAAATTATTGCCTTTTTAATCCTAGTTGAACTTAAGTCCGAAGACGGCCTTTACCAAAAGGGCACAGGGCAATGCGTCAAAGGTGCGGCCCCGGTCCAGGAAAAAGCGCCTCCAGGGGCACAGCCCGGGCCATCCAAGGCGCAGCCTCAGCACGTCGGCAAACAACCGCGGCGTCGGCGCCCAGGAAAAGCATCCCGGCCAGCGGGCCCCCTGTCGCACCGCGGACGCACGCAATCGCATACCCCCGCAATGTGCGTCATCAAAAAAATTCACTTACAGCAGTACAAGCTTCGCAGCCCCCACCATTCCAGCATCATTTCCCAATGTAGCCAATGCAAATTCCGTATCCCGAAGTGCATGGAACGCAATCGGTTTAAACGCCTCCTGGATCTTATCGATCAGATACTGTCCAGCCTTAGAAACACCGCCGCCAATAACAATAATCTCAGGATTCACCACAGCGCAGATCGCCCCGAGCGCCTTACCAAGATACTTCGCCAGAATATCCACAATACTCTCAGCGCCGGCATCCCCAGCCTTTGCAGCATCCAGCACATCCTTTGCCGTAATCTCCTCCAGATCTCTGAGCGTCGTCGGTGTATCCGTTTCCTCCACAAGACGTTTCGCCAGCTTCACAAGGCCGGTTGCGGAAGCGATCTGCTCCAGACAACCCGTATTACCGCAGCCGCACACACCGATCGTATCCTCAGGGTCCACGATATGGATATGTCCGATCTCACCGGCAGCGCCGCAAACACCGGCCACGATCTCGCCGCCCAGGATGATTCCGCCGCCACAGCCGGTACCAAGAGTTACCATGACAAGATCCTCGTGGCCCTTGCCGCCGCCCTGCCACTGCTCGCCTAAAGCGGCCACATTGGCATCATTACCGGCCTTAACAGGAACACCAAGAAGTTTGCTCAGCTCTTCGGCGCAATTGAATACGCCCCAGCCCAGGTTAACGCACATGAGCACGGTGCCGTCGCTCTTTACAGGCCCAGGAACGCCCATACCTGCGCCCACAACATCCGCCATGTCGATCCCCTTATCTGCTATGTATTTTTTTACGGAAGCAGCCACATCCTCAAGAATATACTTTCCGCCATCCTCTGTGCGTGTGGTGATCTCCCACTTGTCCACAATATTTCCTTCTGTAGTAAATACACCGATCTTTACCGTCGTTCCCCCGATATCGATACCAAAACAAATTTTAGACACTTCTGAATATCCTCCTTATTTGTAAATAAATATTTTATCTTTCCCGCTGCCTGCACCTGTCTTTGCTCTGCTCCGACAGGCCGCGGCACTCACCACGAAGGGCGCTTATGCCCCTTTGTGGCTCGCAGCTTGGCGCCAGAGCGTGTTTGAAAAATACTCTGGCAGGCATCAGGCCGGAGCATGTCCGGCCTGCGGTTGATCCACATGTAAATAAATATGCGCCGCTCAGCGCTGTATGCAGAAAGTAACGTTATTCATCCTCAGCGTCATTTTCAGCGCGTTTCTTCTGAAGATTTCCGGTCACACGGCGGTATAACTCGTGCGCCGCATTATAGCCCATCTGCTTCTGACGGTAATTTACAGCCGCAGACTCAACGATGATCGCAAGATTTCGGCCCGGTCGGATCGGAATCGAATGGCAGACCACCTTATGGCCGAGAAATTCTGTATACTGTTCTTCCATACCGAGACGGTCGTATTCCTTATCCCGGTCCCATTCCTCCAGCTTTATGACCAGATTAATGTTCTGTGTCTCTTTAACACTTTCCACACCGAACAGTGTTTTTACATCGATAATACCGATACCGCGAAGCTCGATAAAATACCGGGTAATATCCGGCGCCGTACCCACAAGTACGTCCTCACCGATCTTCTTGATCTCCACCACATCATCGGAAACAAGACGGTGGCCGCGCTTAATAAGCTCCAAAGCCGCCTCACTCTTACCGATACCACTCTCACCGATGATCAGAACGCCCTCGCCGTAAACATCCACGAGAACGCCGTGAATGGAAATACGCGGCGCCAGCTCTTCATTGAGCACATGCATAACTTTGGCCAGAAAATACGATGTGCCCATATCGGTGAGCAGGATAGGAATACCGTATTTATCGCCAAGCTTTATAATATCATCCCCGGGTCTGTTGTTCCGGCAGAAAACGAGACACGGAATACCGGTCTGGAACATCTTTTCGATGCTGGCTGCACCTTTATCCTCATAAACCTGAGTAATATAAGAATATTCCACATTTCCGATGATCTGAAGACGGTTGTTGTCGAAAAAGTCATAATAACCTGCAAGCTGTAAGGCCGGCCGGTTGATATCCGTCTGTTTTATCAGTATTTTGTTTGTATTAATATCCGGATTCAGATTGGTAAGGCCGAGCTTCTCAATGATCTTGCTGAGCTTTACACTATAATTCCCCTTACAATTGTCAAACATGGAAAACCTCCTCGTTAAAGTATATGGTTCCATTTTACCATAATTGGATACACACATCAATGGAAAAAATCATATACCTTCTGCGCCGCCGCCATATTCATCGAATCAATGGCCGCCATCTCCTCTGCCGTGGCATTCTGGATGGCTTCGATTTCTTTAAAATGACGCAGCAGCGCCTTTCTCCGGGCCGGGCCGATCCCCTCGATATCGTCCAGAACGGAATGGACCTGTCCTTTTTGGCGCAGGCTCCGGTGATATTCGATGGCAAACCGGTGGGCCTCATCCTGAATACGGGTAATGAGCTTAAAGCACTCAGAATTCCGGCTGATGGGGATTTCTACATTATTATAATATAATCCACGGGTATTGTGGTGGTCATCCTTGACCATACCGCACACGGGAATATTTATATGGAGCTGGGAAAGGACCCGCAGAGCCACATTCACCTGTCCGCGGCCGCCGTCCATCATAATCAGATCCGGAAAACGCGAAAAACTTCCCATGGCCGGGTCCATGCCCTTGGCCTCCAGCTCCTTCTGCTCTTCCAGACCATGGGTCAGCCGACGCGTCAAAACCTCTTCCATGGACTGGTAATCATCCTGGCCTTTAAACCACTTGATCTTAAATTTACGATAGGCATTTTTCCGGGGCTTGCCGTCCTCATAGACGATCATCGAACCCACATTTTCATAGCCGCTCGTATTGGAAATATCAAAAGCCTCGATCCGCTGAATGGACGGGATGTCCAGAGCATCGGCAATCTCGCGGACAGCGCCGATGGTCCGGGCCTCCTCACGCTTAATCTTTTCACTGTCTTTAATAAGGACCATACTGGCATTTTTCGCCGCCAGCTCCACAAGCCGCTCCTTCTCACCCTTTTTGGGCACCGTGATCGTCACCTTCTGGCCGCGGCGCTGTGTCAGCCATTCCACAATAATATCCTTCTCCAAAATATCCTCCTGTAACAGAAGGTTTCCGGGAATAAAAGGCGTACCGGCATAAAACTGCTTTACAAATGCCGTGAGGATCTCGCTGTGGGTTTCATTTTCCACGCCTGTAAGGTAAAAATGATCGCGGCCGATCAGTTTTCCCGAACGGATGAAAAACACCTGTACAACTGCCTCATCAGCGGCCTTGGCAAAGGCGATCACATCCCGGTCGTCCATATGGGAGCTGGTGATTTTCTGCTTCTGGGAAATCTGTTTTACACTATTTAGCAGATCCCGGTATTCAATGGCTTTCTCAAAATCCATGGCCTCGGAAAATTCCATCATCTTTTCCTGGAGCATGGCAGTAACTTCTTTATAATTCCCGCCCAGAAAGCTCAGTGCGCCGGACACATTTTTGCGGTAATCCTCCGCGGAAATATAGGCCTGGCAGGGCGCGTCACACTGGCCGATATGGTGATACAGGCAGGGGCGGTCATTGCCAATCTCCTTTGGGAGACTGCGGTTGCAACTGCGGATCTTGTAGATCTTTCTCAGCAGATCGATCGTATCCTTCACCGCAAAACCACTCGTATAAGGGCCAAAATACCGCGCTCCGTCTTTTTTCATTTTGCGCACCATCATAATCCGCGGGTAGGGCTCGTTGACCGTCACACGGATATATGGATAAGTTTTGTCATCCTTGAGCATGGTGTTGTACTTGGGCCGGTGCTCCTTGATCAGATTGCACTCCAGCACAAGCGCTTCCAGCTCCGAATCGGTGACAATGTATTCAAACCGTGCGATCTTCGGCACCATGCTGGCAATCTTTGGCGATTTGCCACGGCTGCTCTGAAAATACTGTCGCACCCGGTTTTTCAGGCTGATGGCTTTGCCGACGTAAATAATATCGTCGTGAGCATCATGCATTATGTAGACACCCGGCTTTGCGGGAAGCTTTTTTAATTCTTCTTCAATATCAAACACGTTGACCACCTTCCTTTATAAACGAATGGAGCGTGTCTGAAAGTTCATTCCGACACGCTCCGGCATTGCTGAATCGTTGCTTCTTTTAAAAATCAGTCTTTTACCCGAACAGAGGACGGATCGCCGTCATCTCCGGCCGTCGTTTTCGTCTCATCCTCGGGGTCCGGGATATAAGCCGGATTGATGGCGTCAGGGTTCCAGCGGCCATTGACAAACGCACCTCTTGGGAGCTCCTTGCGCACCTCTCTGAAATCTCCGTTATCATCCGATGGGTCTGAGTGTTGACCACCGCTCTGCACCTGTGGCTCCCGGACATCCAGCGTACTCTCAGTGTTGTTGTCGTTTGACAGACCTTCGGAGCTTTCGTCCGTCTCGGGAGTGATTCCCCGGACTTCATTGAAAATATCCATAAATTCCTTACCGGTAATGGTTTCATTTTCAATAAGGTAGTCGCTGATCTTATCGAGAGCCTCCAGATTGTCTTTCAGCAGGTCAATAGACGTCTGATAAGCCGCCTTGAGGATGCGCATAACCTCCTCGTCGATCTGCCCGGCGGTGGCGTCGCCGCAATTTAATACAGCGCGGCCATCCAGGTAACGGTTCTCTATGGATTCCAGACTCATCAGGCCGAACTTATCGGACATACCATACTGGGTCACCATGGCTCTTGCCAGGGCAGTGGCCCGCTCGATATCGTTGGATGCACCGGTGGTCACAGTGTCAAACTTAACACTCTCCGCTGCACGTCCACCGAACAATACGACCAGCTCCTCCTCGATCTCCTGCTTGGACATCAAGTACTTTTCTTCCTCCGGCATCTGCATCGTATAGCCAAGGGCGCCCATAGTACGGGGCACAATGGTGATCTTCTGGACCGGCTCAGTATTTTTCTGCAAGGCCGCAGCCAATGCATGGCCGACCTCATGGTAGGAAACGATTTTCCGTTCCTTGGCGCTGAGCACACGGTCCTTCTTCTCCTTACCGGCGATAACCACTTCCACAGACTCGAACAGATCAGCCTGGGAAACAGCCTGGCGGTTGTGCTTGACCGCATTGAGAGCAGCTTCATTGATAATATTGGCCAGATCGGAACCTACGGCTCCGCTGGTAGCCAGACCGATCTCGTGGAAATCCACAGTCTCGTCCATATTGACATTTTTCGCATGGACCTTCAATGTCTCGATACGCCCTTTAAGGTCCGGCTTTTCCACGATGATGCGGCGGTCAAAACGGCCCGGACGAAGCAGCGCTTTATCAAGTATTTCCGGACGGTTCGTGGCCGCCAGAATAATAATACCTTTAGAAGAGTCAAAGCCGTCCATCTCTGAGAGTAACTGATTTAATGTCTGCTCACGCTCGTCATTGCCGCCGTAGCGGGAATCACGGCTTTTACCGATGGCATCCAGCTCATCGATAAAAATGATACACGGCGCAGACTGCTGAGCCTGCTTGAACAGATCCCGGACACGGGAAGCACCCACGCCCACAAACATTTCCACAAAGTCCGAACCGGACAGGGAATAAAACGGCACATTCGCCTCACCGGCCACAGCTCTGGCCAGAAGGGTTTTACCTGTACCTGGAGGGCCCACAAGCAGAGCGCCTTTGGGAAGCTTGGCGCCGATGCGTGTGTAGCGTTCCGGATTGTGAAGGAAATCCACGATCTCGCGCAGAGACTCTTTGGACTCCTCCTGCCCGGCCACATCTAAAAAGGTGACGCCGGTTTTCTTCTGTACATAAACCTTCGCATTGCTCTTTCCTACGCCCATGACGCCGCCGCCCTTGGACATGGCCTTAAATACGAACATCATAACCACATAGATCAACACAAGCGGTAAAATATAGTATAGAAGAATGGTCATCAGCGTAGAGCTGGATTTCTGGATTTCTCTTTTGTAGGTGACACCGGCTTTCTCCAGACGGTCCGTCAGGTTCAGGTCGGTCATAGCTCCGGTATAATAGACCATCCCCATCAGTTGGTTGTCATCCATGCGGCTGATCTCGATGGTTCCGTCATTTTTGACAAGAACCTCCCGAACCTCACCTTTTTCCACCCACTGCAAAAATTCATTGTAAGTGATCTCTTCCCGACGTTTTTCACGAAGCTGTGCGGACAACGCATTGAAAAGCAAAAGTACTACCAGTGCACACACACCGATAATAACCATATTCATCACATTTTTGTTCTTTTTATTATTATTATCATCCTGCCTGTTATCCATGTTTTCCTCCTTCCAGTTACGGAATGCACTAAAAACGCATTCCAATGGGCAGACTATCCCATACTTTAATACTATATCTTAAATTTGCGTTCACGTCTACACTAAATCTAAAAAATATATTGAAAAAACAAAAACGGCCGAAATTCTTCATATCGACCGTTTAATGCTATATGATAAAGTACACGATAAAATTTCAGGCCTGCCCGGACAGTTCACTAATTTTTTCTCAGGCAGCTTCCGATCACCGCCAGTAAGCTCCCCGCAAAAATACACATATCCCCGATGTTAAAGATCACCTTCTCAAGCTTCGGGCAGCCGATGGAAATACGGAAATAATCCGTCACCTTGCCATAGGCGATCCGCTCAAATGCATTGCTGACCGCGCCGCCCAAAAGCAGGGATAAGCCAAGCTTCAAAACAAAATTTCCTTTATGGCCGGCAAAAGCCATCAAAAATCCGATCAGAATACCGATGACTACCAGTGTGATCCCGGAAAGCAGCTTCGCCTTGTCTTTTAAAAGCCCAAGCATAGCCCCGGGATTAAAATACTTGGTAATAATGATCTTCCCTCCAGCCACAGGTTCGCTGCTGTTTAAGTCCTTATTCTCACGAATCCAGTACTTAATCCCCAAATCTGCCGCAGCCACCGCGGCCGCCACTATAAACCAAATCATAAAATGCGCCTCCTGACATTATATTTTACGGATTAACAATAAATATTCGCGTAACAGTTCAGAGGGCCGAACTGTTACAGCCGCCTACTATTTTTTATTATAACCCATCAATCAGCGCTTGTAAATCATCTGTTTTTTTGTTATAATACTGGAACTATGTTTTTTGGAAAGGTGATAAGAAATGGAAAAACAACAGAATAAAATGGGCTTTGCGCCGATTACGCCCCTGCTGCTGTCCATGGCCCTGCCGGCAATGATCTCCATGCTCATTCAGGCATTGTACAATGTGGTCGACAGTATTTACGTATCGCGCATCAGTTCTCAGGCCCTGTCGGCGATCTCCCTGGCCTTCCCGGTCCAGACACTGATGATCGCTATCATTGTAGGTACGAATGTGGGTATCAACTCGCTTGTCTCCCGCCGTCTCGGCGAACAAAAGCAGGAGGAGGCCAATGACGCCGCGGCTCACGGTATCGTTCTTGCACTTTTAAGCTGGGCAGGTATCGCCCTTCTCGGACTTTTCGGTTCTCACGCATTTTTTGCCATGTCCACCGACAATCAGACAATCATCGATATGGGCGTTCAGTATACGATGATCGTAACAATATTCAGTGTCTTTTCGTGTATCCAGGTCTGCGTGGAAAAAACGCTTCAGGCCACCGGCAACATGATTTACCCTATGTTTTCCCAGCTCATCGGCTGTGTCACAAATATTATCCTGGACCCGATCCTGATTTTCGGATATTTCGGTCTTCCTGCCATGGGAATCCGCGGCGCTGCCATTGCCACAGTTATCGGCCAGGGCTTCGGAATGCTCTTCTGCCTGTGCATACTGAAATTTAAAAATCATGCGATCCATATCAGCTTAAAGCATTTTAAAATGAAAAAAGCCGTGGTCCGCAATATTTACCAGGTCGGCTTCCCGGCCATCATCATGCAGGCCATCGCCTCTGTACTGGTGACCTTCTTAAATATGATCCTGATCACATTTTCCGAAGCTGCGGTCAATGTCCTCGGAATTTATTACAAGCTGCAGTCCTTTGTATTTATGCCGATCTTCGGCCTGACCCAGGGCGCCATGCCGATCATGGGCTATAATTTCGGCGCAGGCGACAAAAAACGTCTGGTAGGCACGTTAAAGACCGGAACAGTTTTCGCCGTGGGCATCATGGTCGTGGGCACGATCATTTTTCAAATCTTTCCGGAGCCTTTACTGGCCCTGTTTAATGCGGATGCACACACACTGGAAATCGGTATCCCGGCCATGCGGGTCATCAGTCTGTGCTTTATCCCTGCAGCTCTTGGTATTATGTTCTCCACACTGTTCCAGGCAGTGGGAAAGGGCTTCAACAGTCTGCTCCTCTCCCTCGTCCGTCAGCTCATCTGTATTCTGCCGGTAGCTTACGCACTGTCCAGAATCAGCCTTGTTGCCACATGGTATGCATTTCCCATCGCGGAGATCGTATCCTTCATACTGAGTATTCTTTTGTATATCAGTCTCTATAAAAAGAAGCTTGTCCATCTGGTGCCTATCGATCAAACGGCACAGAACTAGTACAGCGCTCACGCAGCCGCGCCCGGCACATGATCATTTCTCCCGCAATACTTACGGCGATCTCCGCGGGCGTCTCGCTGCGTATATCCAGTCCGATGGGCCAGTGGATGCGTTCCAGATCCGATAAAGAAAATCCATCCTTTAACAGCCGCTCTTTTGTCATTGCAATCTTATTTCTGCTGCCGATCACACCGATATAGTAGGCCGGGGTTTTCAGCACTTGGCTCAGCACGTCGTAATCACACTGGTGGCCCCGGGTCATAATCACAGCAAAGTCCTTGGGGCCGATGGATATTTTCGAGGACAATGCATGAAAGTCTCCCAAAATTGTATCATAGACACCTGGAAACAGCTCTTTACCGGCAAAGGCCTCCCGGTCCTCATAGACAACGGTTTTAAATTCCAGATGGGCAATCAGTGGCACCAGCTCCTGAGCGACATGACCGCCGCCAAATACATACGTATAGCCGGAGCGTATCAGCGGCTCTACATAGTATGCCGGATTTCCCCCGGTAAGTATGGGCTTACCGCCAAAGCAGCCCAAAAGCCGGTCCGTCAGCGCTTCCTTTGATGTCTCGTCAAAAAAAGTGCTCAGCCCGTTTTTCGTATCATAAATAACATTTCGGCCAGCGGCGCCATCGATCAGCGGGGTGATCATCCACGCATCCACATCCTGACCGTACAGCGTGACAATATACTCTAAAAGCTTTAAAAAGCTCTGATCCCAACCATCCACATATTGAAAACAAACCTCCACCTGGCCGCCGCAGATCATTCCGATATCGGCGGTCTGATTTCTCGTCAGATTAAATCCCCGGGTCAGTGAACGCTTTTCCTTCAATGCCTCCTCTGCCAGTTTGATACTCAGATACTCTACCTGGCCGCCGCCAATGGTTCCCAGTATTTCTCCGCCGGCAAATACGGCCATTTTTGCGCCATCCCCCCGGGGCGTGGAACCGGTGCTGGATACGATGCTGACCAGAACAAAGCTTTCATGCCGGCCAAACCGCTCATATAATTTAAAAAAGAATTCTTTCACCTGCATCTACCTCATTTCATAATCCTATTTTATCATAGATATGTCCGGATTGCATCCCCAAACATTTAGCCGATGGCCGCCAGTTATCACGCAGCCAGATCCTTGCGCATATAATGGAAAATACCCACACAGCACAGGATAAGTCCGATGCTCCAGCCGCCCGCAACCGCCCCCGCAGAGATCGCGTTATCCGTAAGCACCCGGGAGGCGTCGCCGTAATAAAACGGCGTCACATATTTCAGTATATCCAGCTTATCGGAAATATTTATAAAAATATTGACAAAATAAAGGATAATAGCGATGCCAATGCCCACACCCACATTATTTTTCCGCAAAAACCCGGAAATACCAAAGCAGGCCGCCCCAATTTCCATACACATAAGCCACTGAGCGCCATGGAGCAGCAGAATTTTTCCCCATTCCACAGTCTCTCCGATACATACAAAGGACAGCAGGCCGCAGCCTAAACAAAACAGTGAGAACAGGGTGATCAGAATAAAAACTACCGCCAGCTTTGCACCGATGACACGGCTGCGATGCCCGGCCGCCCCATAAAGAAATTCCGCCGTGTGGCCGCCCTCCTCCTTTGCTAACATACCGCATCCAAGCATGGCCGCAAACATACTGCCGCCCAGGGCCAGCATTGTGCCGCCCTCGACGCCGTAAAAGCCCACAGCAGTCTCAATGCCGATACGGTCAAGCCCAAAAGCATCAGAAAAGGCACCCATCTGCGCGTACATACTACTGATGGACTCCGGCATGTCGCCAAACTCCGGATAGATGAGCATAAATACAAGGATGCAGCCGCCGGTGACCAGCGCCCATATTAAAAAGCTTTTATAATTTCGTTTCAATTCATGTTGGATCATACACATACGCTCACCCCTCAGCCTTTCCCACGTTCATTTTTTTCATAATAATGTAAAATAATTTCCTCAAGCCCCGGCTCCTCAATGAGCACATCCTGGAGCTTCACCCGTGCCAGACATTCCATCAGCGCCGGAATATCCCCGCGGTAGAAAAACGACAGCGACGGCCCTTCCCGTTTAAAATCAGCCACGCCCTCCAGGACATTTATATCAAAATCCCCAGGCACTTCTCCGGACGTTTTTACAAAAGTTTTATGTATGCCGCTGCCCTCACTTAAAGTCAGCCGCACTCTTTTGGCAGAATTGTGTGAAAACTCTCCGATATCATCCTCCGCGATCATCCGGCCATCCTTCACAACACCAAGTCGGTTACAATGGCTCTGGATCTCCGTCAGATTGTGGGAGGACAGTAAAATAGTCGTGCCCGCCTGATGATATTCTTTAAGTACATCAAAAAACTCCTTTTGCATCAGCGGGTCCAGACCGGAGGTGGGCTCGTCCAGCACAAGAAGCTCCGGACGGTGCTGCATGGCGCAGATAATACTTACCTTTTTCCGATTGCCCAAAGACAGGTCCTCGATCCTTTTTTTCGTATCCACTTCAAACCGGGCGCAAAGCCGTTTCGCCTCCCCCTCACAATCCATCCGGTGCAGACGCGCCGCCAGACGGATGACCTCACCGACACGCATTTCCCCGTAAAAAAAGGCTTCCGACGGCATATAACCAGTGCGCTTTAATATTTCCGGCGTATGCTTTTCGCAGGCCAAACCAAACACCTGCCCACTGCCTCCGGTTGGCCGGATAAATCCCAGCAGGGTCCGTATGGTGGTGGACTTTCCCGCCCCGTTGGGCCCCACAAAACCGTAAAAATCTCCGTTTCTTACGGTCATATCCATATTTTCCACGCCCCGGAACTTCCCATAATACTTTTTAAAATTCCTCACTTCAATGACATTCATCCTTATCCCCTTTTCCCTTCTGATAAGCACTCAGCAGTGTATTGAGCTGCTTTGTATCGCTTTTATAAAACCATTGCAAAATACACCAGATTATTATATAAAAGCTTAATAGGACTCCATAAAAGGTCACCCATGCGGCCGAAGGCATACCCTCAAACCAGCCAAATATCAGGCCGGAAAAACCGGTGAGCACCATAGGCGTAACATGCCAGAGACACACCCTCAGACGAAAGCTCCACGGGGTATATATCCGGTCCTTCCAGAATACAAGCTTCTGCCCCCAGGCCAGCACATAGCCCAGCATGAACATTTCAGTGATAAAAAGAAAGGAGACGTTGCCATCCTTCCATATCCAGGATACAAGCCCGTACATCCAGATCAGCGTCACCGCATGGATACCGGCGAAAAACTCCGTAACAAATTCCGCCTTCATAATACGCTTAAATCTCTCCATAGAAACCTCCTTTCAGCAGCTCTCTGAAATGCCCTGCATAATGGCGTGAGATCACGATATGCTCTCCATTGTCCAAAAGCACATCAATGCGGCTGCCCATCATACTCTCCAGATGCCGGATCTTATCCATATTGACGATCAATGACTTGCTGCATCTGAAAAAACGCCGCCCGGGAAGCTCCTCCTCAAGCTCCTGTAACGTTTTATCGACCTGATAGCAGCCCTCCCGGGTGTAGGCAAATACATGCTCATCCACACATTCAAAGTAATAGAGCTGTTCTGTCTGCAAAATACATTTTCCCCGGTCATCTCTGCCTAACAGCTTTACCGGACGGCCTTCAAGAAAGTCCAGCAGCTCATGCACTTCCTCGTTCATTTCCCGATAGCGGATGAGCACCTCATTGCCACCACTTTTTTGTTGTTCCAGACGGATTTTCCACATATTCCGTTCTCCTTACATGAAGCGTCTGTTTGTTATCATGGCCTCCGCTGTGCGCCCCGTCTCAGTTGCTACAACAGGTCGCGGCGGCCGCCACAAAGGAAAAGCGGCTGTCTTTCAACAACCGCTTGTGCCTATTGTCCTGTGACAATATTACTATATAAAAATGATTGTAAAATAGCAAGCATATTCCGTCGAGATGCAAAATATGGCCGGTAAGTTGCGAGTACCGCATTGCATTAATTTCACAGCAATAAGCACGCGCTATCCACGCCGGAAGTGTACCTGGCCACGCGGATCCATCAGGACTCAATCTGTGTTTTCACGCTTCCAAAAGACTGCTCCGCCTTGTTTTTATATTTATTGACTGCGAGAAAGACACAAAACAGCGCCACCACGAAAGCAAGCTGGATCAATAATCCCTGATAGATCGGCGCCATAACTTCGCTGTCAAAAGTATTCAGCGAACATATCCGGTTCAGGGCGGACACATACCAATAAGTCGGCGTAAAACGCCCGACAGCCAGCACCTTTTCACCGAGCAGCTCCTGGGGAACAAACACACCGCCCAGAAAGCTCATGCCGAGGGAGAGGAAATTGGCCACACTGTTCTGTGCATCATCCGAGTTGATAAACCGGCTGACCGTGAGGGCCAGCGTCATGGATACAAGGGAAAAGCAAAGGCTGTTCACCAGTAAAAGGCCAATAACCCGGCGGTCTGCTGTGGCCAGAGCTTCGCGGCACCAGACGATACCGATAAGATTCAGCAGCAGCCACACAACGACTGTAATAATACCGGCATAAGCCAGCAGCGCCAGGCTCATACTTCCGGACCGCATAGGGCTGCACAGATTCCTCATGTGCAGGTCCGAGTGTCTGAAAGCCATAAAAATCGTGCTGGTACACAATATGATCAGCACCAGAAGGATATAGGGCTGGATCTGACAAAAAATAATATATGCATTGGGCAGGGGCGAGCTTTCCAAAAACTGCTTTTTCTCCACCTCGCCGTGGACAGAAAGATCGGTGATGACCGCCCGGGCAATATCTTCAACGCCCATATCCGGCATCAGCCTGCCGTATTTTTCCACCAGATTCCAATATTGGTCCACCAGGGATGTGAGATAATAGCTGTATGTGGAATCATGGCGGGCGATTGTCTCAAGAGACGTTCCATTTCCAAGATCGTTTATAAAATTTTCCGGAATGATAAATATGACCTCCGCCGCATGGAAAAAGGACGCATCCTGCAGCACCTCCGGATCATCTTCCAGCTCCACCGACGTTCCATAATCTTTAAGATACGTCAGCATTGCATCGATCAACGGGCTTTCCCCGCCCCGGTTAATGACGGAAAACGCCGGCTTTTCCGTCTCAAAATCCGGAGTATAGGTATTTTCGTTCATTTTGGCAATAACCACGGCCAGCCCCATAAATACACACAGGTAAATGACCAGAGCGCCGATATGCCGCTTCATAATGAGGATACACGCTTTAAATACTCTCATGCTGCTGCCTCCTTAAAAATAGTGTCGCCACGCCAAGCATTACCGCTGCCATGGCCAGAAGAATACCCATATTCAGTAAATATCGGTCATAATTGTCATAGTAGTACAGACAATAAAATGCATCTGTAATCCGCGCCGCGGGATTTAACCAGGCAAGCACCGGCGCTTTCTGCATCATAGTATAATTAATGCCATTCACCATCAGCCCGGCAAAAAAACTGCAAACCAT
Organism: Lachnospiraceae bacterium; assembly: GCA_902363555.1. Classification (GTDB taxonomy): domain Bacteria; phylum Bacillota; class Clostridia; order Lachnospirales; family Lachnospiraceae; genus Catenibacillus. The sequence continues at coordinate 15,155 of CABJAM010000020.1, forward strand.
CGTTACACATACAAGGATCGCGGATTTTACTGTAACCTTCATCCGGTTGGATGCGGCCAGAACCGCTCCGAAGGACACACCGGTGATACTGCCCACGATACCTGTAAGGATGACAGGAAGTATTTGCTGGCCAAAATCTATCCCTAAGACAAACTGGATATATATAAGAAGTATTCCTATGACAGCAGCCTGCACGGTAATCACCGCCAGAAAATCGGCCGCTACCATCTTTCCCCGCCTTACAGGCGACAGCGTCCTCCGGGCCCCCTGAGACGACAGATTCGCCTGCAGATCACAAACGACCTCCAGTCCAAGGGTACTGCCGAACATACACATCATGGCTAAAAGAGCGTAAAAATAATTCACTTTATCCGTCGGCGCATTTTTTGACGGCGATATTTCAGTAATATAGGATTTGTAATCCATCAATGTCTGAATATCCGCCGCAGCTCCCGGGTTCTCCCGAAGGATCGTCTCAATACTGCCCTTTGTCTGTATATACTGGTCCAGAAAGCTTTTGGCAATGGACTCGTACATGCCGGTACGCGCTACAACAAGCCGCGGCGTACCGTCCTGAACATAGTAGTAGCCGTATATTTTCCCATCCTTTAAAAGGGCGTCCGCAGCATCCAAATCGTTGCAATAATTGATCTCAAACAGACTTTCGGATGCATCGGACGACACAGCCGTAAGCGTCTGGGAAAATGCAGTTTCCGCCTGATAGTCTGCATCATCCACCACGCCCATGGCGATGGTTTTCAGATTATCCGTCTCGTCCAGGGTAGAAAAAGTAAAGAAAAACAGGGTGGACAGCAATATGGGGAACATCAGAAGCCAGATCAGGAAAGTACGGTCGCGTAAACTCCGAAGCAGTTGTTTTCCATATAAGTTTAAAAACATAAGCTCCTCCTTAATCCCTCAGTTGTTTCCCTGTAATTTCCAGGAACACGTCATTGAGTGTGGGCGGCTCCGAAAATACTTTACCGAAGCCAATATTTTCATGGCGCAAAAGGTCTAAAATAGAAATGAGCGAATGGCTGGACGGCCGGCTGCCTACCAGTAACTGGCCATTATCATAGGACACGCCCAGAACACCGTCAATGCCAGAAATCCGTTCGCACAGTTCATCCGGCAGCGCCGGTACCTCCACGGTGATTTTTTCACCGGTACGTATCATGGCCGTCAGCTCCTCCTTTGTACCCGTGGCAATCTCCTTGCCCTTATCCATAATCATAATCCGGGTACAGAGCTGCTCCACCTCCTCCATATAATGGGAAGTATATACGATCGTGGCGCCCTGTCGGTTCAGTTCCCGTATCCCCTCCAGAATACTGTTCCGGCTCTGCGGGTCCACGGCCACCGTAGGCTCATCGAGGAAAATAAGCTCCGGCTTGTGGGCAATACCGCAGGCAATGTTCAACCGCCGCAGGAGGCCCCCGCTAAGTTTTTTTGGTAGAAACTTCCGATAATCAGTGAGCGTCGTAAATTCCATAGCCTCCTCCGTCAATGCCTTCCTCCGCTTTTTATCCGTGACGTAAAGCCCGCAGAAGTAATCAATATTCTCCGCCACAGTCAGCTCGTTGAACACCGCCACATTCTGCATGACCACGCCAATCTTTCTCTTGGATTCGTAATTGGATGGCGTCATCGGCCGCCCAAACAGGCTAATCTCCCCCCGGTCGTATTTTAACAGCGATAAAATACAGTTCATAGCCGTAGTCTTCCCACTGCCATTGGGCCCCAGCAGCCCGAAAATCTCTCCTTCATTGACATGCAGGTTAAAATGATCCAGCGCCAGCAGATCGCCGTAACGCTTCACAAGATTTTTAACATCAATCATAGCATAGCCTCCCATTTTTCTATAAAAATAATCATTCATAACCGTTCGGTTCCCTCAGGCTGTGTTGATCATCGATCAACGAGTTGTTAAATCGTTACTTTGCGTTTGCAGCTATGATGTTTGGAACAGCTCCTCTTTGTTATACTTATATTAACAGAAGGTGTTTGGAAAAATAAGTGAGCAGCGTCATCTTTGAGTATGACAATTGTCATATCTTTAAAATGCACGCCCCAATCGTAGGGCATCTGTGTTATAATAAGAAGTGCGCTGATGCGCACGCAGGTCAATGAATATAAACAAAAGGAGTGCTACTGTGCAGCAATTAATAGATAAAGCTATTTTATTTGTCCTATGCCTCACCAGCCTGTTTCTTGAGCCGATAACGACAGACCTGCTTCTGGTTCTGCTCGTCGCTCTGTCTGTCAGTGCCCTATGCAGCTACTTTGAGGCACCCTACACCTATATACTCGCCGGGGCCTACGTCGCAGGAGCGGTTATTTTTCCCCAGGCCGCCATATTTTTACCGGTCATCGTCTATGACTGCTATGGAAAACAGCCGTGGCTCTTAAGATATTCGTGGCTCCTGCCGCTGCTTATAAATATTTCCCGGCAGCCCGCATTGGCTGCGGCCCAATGCATTATCTATTCTATCCTGGCCGTGCTGCTCCAGGCCCGGGCTCAGGCACTGGACACGATCCAGGAAAAGTATTATCAGATGGCCGACACTACTAGGGAGGCCGCCCTCCGACTGGAGAAGAAAAACAATGAACTGATGGAAAAGCAGGACTACGAGGTATCTCTGGCCACTTTAAGCGAGCGCAACCGTATCGCCCGTGAAATCCACGATAATGTAGGCCATCTCCTCACCCGCTCCATCCTCCAGCTTGGCGCCCTCCAGGTCATCCACAGACAGGAGCCGGAAATCTCAGGACAACTGGATCAGTTGAAAGAAACGCTCAATGTGGCCATGGACAACATCCGCAGCAGCGTCCACGACCTCCACGATGAGTCTATGGACCTGAATATCCAGGTCTGCGGTCTTATCGAAAAATTCCAGTTTTGCCCGGTGAAGCTGAACTTTGACGCCGGAAAGCTCCCAAGGGAAATACAGTACGGATTTATTGCCATCATCAAAGAGGCTCTCTCCAATATTGCACGGCACAGCAATGCCACCCAGGCCTCCATCACCATCCTGGAGCATCCCGGCCTCTATCAGCTCGTCATTGAGGACAATGGAAATGCGGCAGCTCCACGGCATCGCAGGGAGGAGACGGCTCCCAATCCAAAAGCATCCGGAGGTATCGGCCTGCAAAACATGAAAGACCGGGTGGAGGCACTCGGCGGAGTTTTCCGCATCGACCAGTCTGCAGGCTTTAAAATATTCATATCCATTCCGAAAGAAAGGTGACGCCATGAACGTAATCATCATTGACGACGATCAGTTCGTCTGTCTCTCATTAAAAACAATTTTACAATCCGACAGCAGCATCAACGTCTGTGCCACCGGCACAAGCGGAGCCATGGCCATAGAGCTTTACCGCAGACACCAGCCGGACATTCTTCTTATGGATATTCAGATGGGCGACTTTGGCGGCCTGGAAGCCAGCGAGGAAATTTTAAAGGAATATCCTCAGGCGCGTATCCTCTACCTCACCACCTTCTCCGACAATGAATACATCATCCGCGCTCTGCGCATGGGCGCCCGGGGCTACCTGATCAAGCAGAATATCGAAACGATCATCCCGGCCCTCAATGCGGTCATGCAAGGCCAGAGCGTCTTTGGAAGTGAGATCAGCAGCAAGCTCCCAAACCTCATGTCGCGCACCCCGGATTTCAGTCCTGAACGCTTCGGGATCAGCGACCGGGAAAATGAAGTCATCCAGCTTGTCGCCCGCGGTCTTAATAACAAAGAAATCGCGGAGACGCTCTACCTCTCGGAGGGCACCGTCCGCAACTACCTGAGCACCATCCTGGACAAGCTCTCCCTGCGCGACCGCACTCAACTGGCCGTATTTTATTACCAGAACCTGAAATAATTGCCACACCGACAGCAGTTAGAGTTATACAAAATGATGCTCGGGCAGGTCATCAATTTCCTGCGGAAATTGGTGACAAAAAATAATAGGGGGAGAATCCTATGGAAATAAAATTGATTGTTACGGACCTTGATGGCACTTTGCTTAACAGTAAGAAATGCGTATCCGAAGAAACGACATTAGCTATCGCAAATGCACAAAAAATCGGTGTGCATTTTGCTTTTGCAACAGCAAGACCAGAAAGAAACACATTGGAATATGCTGAAAGGATAAAGCCGGATTCAATCATATCTAATAATGGGGCAAAGGTTTCTGTAAATAAGCAGGCAATCAGGACAGTTTGTATTGAACCCCATTATGCTAAAAGGATGATAGCACGACTACTACAGATCGATAGCATACGATTGTGCCTGGATTATGACGATATCTCCGTAACCAATTGCGACGATTATTTAAGTTGGGGAAATTGGGGAGCAGTTTATTCTGATTTTTCATCAATAAACTATGAAGGAATACAAAAAATAGCTATTGAATCAATGGATATTTCTCTTTTGAGCACAATTGACTTCGAGGATTACGATTGCCATTTTTATGCAAACCAGGGTGAAAAATGGTTTATGGTTACTAATAAGCAAGCCTCTAAATATAACGCGATTAAATTTTTAGCCCATTATTATAAAATAGATATATCCAATGTCGCAGTTTTCGGAGATGATTATAATGATATTGAAATGGTTGAAAAATGCGGAGTCGGCATTGCCATGGATAATTCTATACAAGAGCTGAAAAATGTAGCAGATTTTGTATGTGCGAATAATGATGACAGCGGCATCGCCCAATGGATAAACACATACCTATTATGAGCAAATCATTGCTGCGCAACATGTCTGCCTGCCTGATACTTTTTGACGCCGCGTTAACAAAAGAAGCTGTTTTAGTTGAAAATATTTTCACAAAAGAACTGAACGAGTAGGATCTTTGTAAATACAATATTTACAGATATGCTGGAACAGTTTGGATATGATATAGAACTTACCTATATTAAAAAAAAATAAGTAAAGAATGGAGCAGCACTATGACAAATTTTGAAAACATACGTGAGCTTATTGGAAAAATCGAAAATATTAAAGCGTTATTTTATGAAGAAAGCTTTGTTGCCGCAACTTCATATTCTTTTGAGAAAAGGAGACGAGAAAATCATTCAATGACATTAAGTTTAATTTATAATCAATCGGAATTTATTGAATGGAAAGCAAAACTGGAATATGAATTGAGTCAGTTAAAACAGGATCAATTAATCACAGATATTCAAAAACTTTTTAACCGCTTTACTGGGTGGACAGATAAAAAAACATTTGCTCAATTGGAAGCGAAACTATTTGTGTTATCTGAACATTTACAAGACTATGAAACAACGCAAAGTGAAGATGTTGATATTGATGACTTGAGAATACCAGAAAGAGAATTATCAGAAAAACTATTGAGAGCATTATGTAATCTGCAAAAAAACGCTCATTATTCATCGGCAGACAAAGAAGATACAATGAATGACTTTGTGCGCGATATGCTGAGTGAAAGTTATGACGTAAACGATCAAACACGCCAAGGTGAATCTGTAAATGGTAATGATGCTGGTGAAATTGATATTCAGATTCGTTATTCAGGATTGCCCGCTGTAATGATGGAAGGTATTAAATTGTCTTCGTTAAAGGCTAGTGAGCTAGATGAACACGTGAATAAGGTTCTGACTAAATATGACCCAAATGGATGTCCATATGCAGTTGTTATTGTTTATGCAACTAGCGCAAGATTTGACAGCTTCTGTGATAAGCTGTTCAATCACTTAGATGCATATGAGTTCCCATATAATCGGAAAACTAATTTGGTTAGAAAAGATACTCCTTTTAGCGAAATAAAACATATGCAGATTGTATTGGACAGAAATAATCAACATACATTAGTACATTTCTACGCTGTACATATTATATGATAGAATATGTAAAATAATTTCAATGAATCAGCAATTTCCAGTTTGCCAGATTGAACAAATAAAATTTTTTTAGGAGAAGATCGTCTATGGATATAAAACAGTTTTGGAAAGCAGTTCTTAAACAGGACGAAACAGCAATTAAAGTCTTTTTCCACGATACAGCGTATGTAAATTGGCATTGCACAAATGAATGCTTTACAGTGGACGAGTTTATTCGCGCGAATTGCGAATATCCGGGAGATTGGGATGGAAACGTTGAACGTATAGAGTGCATGGATAATCTCATAATAACCGTTACCCATGTTTTTCCAAAAGACAAATCTTCTTCGTTTCTTGTAGTCTCATTTTTCCGGATAGAGGACAACAAAATCATGTCCGTTGATGAATACTGGTCTGATGATGGGGAGGCGCCGTCATGGCGTAAGGAAATGCATATAGGCAGATCCATCCATTTATAAGCGTTATCGCGCAAAACTATTAAGTATGAAAGGCAAAAAAATTATGACCATAAGATTCGCCACAGTAAATGACTTGTCTATAATAAACAGCTTGTTTTATGAACTAGACTCACTTTCTATTGAACAACAACCACAGCATTTTCAAAGAGGTGAGCGATCTATTGAATATTTAACCGAAATTATTAATAATGATAATTCTGTATTCTTAGTATGTGAACTGGATAATGAAGTCATAGGTTTTTCATTGATTTACCTGAAAGAAGTCAAGGGATTAAATCTATTAGTACCTTGTACATATGCTTATATTCAGGATTTCGTTATATCTAAACTATATAGGAATAACGGGTATGGACAAAAATTAATGGATGAATCAAAAAAGTGGGCAGCCTTACAGGGAGCAGAGTATTTAAGATTGTCAGTTATCCCAAAAAATACAGATGGTATAAGGTTTTATAAAAAGAATGGATTGATGGAACAAATGATAACAATGGAGTGTAAAATCTAAATGCACTTTAAAAGCATAATCTACCATTTTCATTCTTACAAATTTATAAAAAAAGACAAGAATTCCGTCCGGAATCACCGCCATGCGAACGCATGTCGTGATCCCAGGCACCACAGGAAGGAAAATCTTTAAATTTTCTTCCCATTGGAGCAATTTCGGAATACTTGTCTTTTTTATTTTATTGAACATCCTGTATTCATCCGACGGATATATGGCCATGTGCCAGACTGGCAGTACTTCTTCTGCCAGTCTGTGGCACGCATAATATCTCGGCCTGTGGCGCACGGTAATATCCCAGCCTATGTCAGCACGGGAATATCCCGGCCGTTCCGGCCCTACTGTATTTTGTTCTAGCAGATTGCCTTCACCGGGCATACCTCCGCGCATTTCCCGCAGTTCGTACACTTGCTGTAATCAATCGTCGCGTTGTTATTGCTCACAGTAATCGCTCCAAACTCACAGGTCTTCTGACACTTCATACAGCCGATACATCCGGTCTTGCAGACCTTACGCGTCTCGCCGCCCTTGTCCTTATTCATACAGAGCACATGGTGATTAAACTTGGCGGGAACGATAGAAATCACACCCTTCGGGCAGGTCTTTGCACAGATACCGCAGCCAACACATGCGTCCGTATTCACCGTCGCCAGTCCGTTACAGATGGTAATAGCATTTTCCGGGCAGGCGGCAACGCAGTCGCCATAGCCAAGGCAGCCGTAAGCGCAGGCGCTGTCGCCGGCATACATAAGGCTCACAGCCTGGCAGGTGGGCACACCCTGATACTCCAGCTTTGTGGACACATTGTCACAGTGTCCGGCGCACTGAACGAGCGCCACCTTCTTCTCCACGCTACCGGCGCTCTTACCGAGCACAGCAGCGCAATCCTCGGCCACATCCGGGCCGCCGGGAGAACATAAGCCGATTTCCGCGGTTCCGTCAGCCAGCGCTTTGGCATAGCCATCGCAGCCGGAAAAACCGCAGGCACCACAGTTGGCGCCGGGCAGACATGCACGGACAGCCTCCTGGGTTTTATCTACCGGTACGGCAAACACGATAGATGCGATAGATAAGATCAGGCCCGCAATAAGGCCGATCACAACAACGATAATAACACCAGTCATTTCGGACCCTCCTTATTTAAACAAGCCATCAACCAGTCCCTGGAAACCAAGGAAGGATACAGCCACAAGCGCAGCACTGACAAGAGTGATCGGAAGCCCCTGGAGAGACTTGGGGATATCACTGTTTTCAATGCGGCCGCGGACGCCGGCAAAAAGTACCATGGCCAGCATAAAGCCAAGGCCGCCGCCAAGGCTGTTTACAAGAGCTTCAACAAAGCCGTAGCCCTCGTCGATATTTAAAATAGTTACACCGAGAACGGCGCAGTTGGTTGTGATCAGAGGCAGATAAACGCCCAGCGCCTGATACAGGCCAACCATATATTTTTTCATAACAATTTCAACAAACTGAACCAGGGCTGCGATAACGAGGATAAACACGATGGTCTGCAAATATCCAAGATCGTTGGGGTCCAGAAGGAATTTCTGGATCGGCCAGGTCACAGCCGTGGCAATGAGCATTACAAATATAACTGCCGCGCTCATACCAACCGCGGTATCCAGCTTCTTGGATACGCCCAGAAATGGGCAGATGCCAAGGAACTTGGAAAGGACGAAGTTGTTCGTAAGAATCGCAGCTAAAAGTATGGAAACTAAACCGGTCACTGACATTATTCACAACCTCCTTCTGATGCTTTCGAGCAGCTTGCGGCTGCCGGACAGGATGCACAGCCGAGCTTTGCCGGCTCCTTGCCTTTTTTAACTGCAAGCTTATTGGCCAGAGCAACGAGCATACCAAATACAAAGAAGCCTCCCGGAGGCAGAATGAAGATCAGCATGGGCTGGATCACAGAGCCGCTGTTGAGCACCATGCCAAACCATGTGCCGTTGCCGAGGATTTCACGAATACTTCCCATAAGGATCAGGGAAATGGTAAAGCCGATACCCATTCCAAGTCCATCGAGGATGGATGGCAGCACCTTATTCTTGCTGGCGAAGCTTTCTGCACGGCCAAGAATAATACAGTTTACAACGATCAGAGGCAGATAAATACCAAGCGCTTTGTCAATATCCGGCGCAAATGCCTTTACAAGCATCTGGACGAGGGTAACGAATGTGGCGATAATGGTAATAAATGCCGGAATACGCACCTTGTCCGGAATAACCTTTCTCAATAAAGAAATAACAGCGTTGGAGCACACAAGCACCAGTGTGGCAGCGGCGCCCATACCAAGGCCATTGGAAGCCATAGTTGTAACGGCCAGTGTCGGACATGTTCCAAGCACCAGACGGAGCACCGGATTTTCTTTCACAAAGCCGGCGGTAAATACCTGACCTAAGGATTTTTCTTTTCTAGCCATTATTTCGCACCTCCCGTCAATGTATTATAAATAGTAATCGCCTGGTTCACAGAGTTGGTCACAGCTCTGGAGGTAATGGTTGCACCGGCCAGAGCATCGATCTCACTATCCGATGAAGCGCCCTGCTTGGTCACTTCAAAACCGTCGGACGGAATGGCTTTCTTATACTGATCCGTAAAGGAAGCATCCAAAGCTTTCTGTCCAAGGCCCGGCGTCTCATCCTGCTCAGTGATTTTCACACCAGCTACCTGGCCGTCGGCGGTAATGCCGGTCATAACGACTACTGGGCCGCCGTAGCCCTTAAACTGGGTGGAAAATACGTAGCCCGTGCCATTATTTGCCGTCCAGTATGTATAATCAGTACCGTCCACATTAATGGTCTGGCCATCATCGAAATCATCGGCATCCGGTAGCACTTCCTGGCGGGCCTGGCGGTCGGATTCAGCCTGAAGCTGAGCGATCTTATCCTTTGTGGCGCCATTGGTCACAACAAGCAAAATACTTGTAACCAGCGTAATAATGATCAAAGTAATTGTAGGAATGATAATACCTTTAGCTTTCACTATTTGGACGCCTCCTTTCGCATACCAAACGCTCTCGGCATCGTAAGCTTTTCAATATGAGGCGTTAAAATATTCATAATAATGATAGAGAAGGACACGCCCTCAGGCAGGGAGCCGAAGGTACGGATCATTACGGTTAATAGACCGCAGCCAATGGCGTAGATCACCTTTCCTTTGTTGGTCAGAGGGCTGGTTACATAGTCCGTAGCCATGAAAAATGCGCCCAGGAACAGACCGCCGCTTAAAATCTGCATCAGCGGGTCCTGACCAAGTATTGCTGAGAAAATAGCCACAACACCGATATATACAACCGGAATGATGGGTGAAATCACCTTGCGGGCGATCAGGTAAATACCGCCGATGAGCAGCGCCAGCACGCACGTTTCACCAAGACAGCCGCCCCGGTTGCCAAGGAACATATCAAGGTAGCCTGGGAGCTGGTCTGTATTACCGCCGGCAATCAGTGCCAGAGGTGTGGCCGTGGTCACTGCGTCAGCCTTCCAGGACATGGGTGCCAGCCAGGTAGTCATAGCTGTTGGGAAGGACACCATAAGGATGATACGGGCAGCCAGTGCCGGATTGACAAAGTTCTGTCCAAGTCCGCCAAACATCTGCTTTACAACAACGATGGCAATCACGCCGCCAAGCACAGCCATCCAGATCGGAATCCCGGACGGAAGGTTAAAAGCCAGCAAAAGACCGGTGACGATGGCGCTCAGATCGCCCACCGTATTATTTCTTTTCATTACCTTGCGGCAAACATATTCGGCCAGCACACTGGCGGCCACGGTAGCGCAGATCACCACAATGGTCCTCGGTCCGAACATGACTACTGATGCGATTAAAGCAGGTATTAATGCAATAATAACATCAAGCATGATATTTCTTGTTTTCGTCTTCGCGCCAATATGAGGCGATGAAGATACGATCAATTTATTATCCATTTTTACACCTACTTTCCACTATTTCTCAAAACAGTCTTGCCCACACGGATGGACTGGACAAGTCTTCGATTGGCCGGACATACAAAGGAACAGCAGCCGCATTCCATACAGGTCATCACATTGTATTCCTTGAGAGCTTCCACGTTCTTAAAACGGCTGGCCTGTTCAAGCTTGGTAGGCATCAGGCTCATGGGGCAGGCATTGACACAGCGGCCGCAGCGGATGCAGGCGCTCTCCTCATAAGACTGGGCCTCGGCTCTGTTAAATGCCAGGATGGCATTATTCTGCTTCATAATGGGCATTTCGTCGCTGGCCAGCGCTGTACCCATCATAGGTCCGCCGTAGAGCAGCTTGGCCGGTTCTTCCTTGTAACCGCCGCAAAATTCGATGACATCTTTTACAAGCGCTCCGATAGGCACTCTCACATTTTTCGGCTCCTTGATGGCAGAGCCGTCCACGGTCAGGCGCTTCGTCACCAGAGGCATACCGGTCTTTAAAAATCTGGCCAGGGTGGCTACAGATGCAACGTTCATCACGACCACACCCACATCTGCGGGCAGCTTTCCGGGAGGAACCTCGCGTCCGGTACACTGATCGATGATTACTTTCTCAGCGCCCTGTGGATAACGTGAAGGCAGCACTTTTACTTTGACGGTATCCCCGTGTTCGTCGTCCTTTGAGGCGATGTTTTCCATAATCTTGATCGCCTCGGGCTTGTTGTCCTCGATAGCGATATAGGCGTTCTTTACTTCCAGCAGCTCGCTGACAGTATAGACGCCGGACATGATATCCCATGAATTTTCAATAATTTCACGGACATCGGCAGTTATGTACGGTTCGCACTCAGCCGCATTGATGATCAGCGTATCAATGCCCGCTTTGGCTTCTGGCGAAGGATTTAACTTAACGTGTGTCGGGAAACCGGCACCTCCAAGACCTACAAGACCGGATGCCCGGACGGCTTTTATAAGGTCCTCGTGATTGTTTACTACAGGCGGCTTGAGGTTCGGGTCGACGGTCTGAAGACCATCGGTCTCAATGATGATCGTCTGTGCTTTTGAGCCATTGGGCATGAGCATTGTGTCAATTTTTTTGACTTTTCCAGAGACACTGGAGTGAATCGGCGCTGATATGAACTTATCACTGTCACCAATGACCTGGCCAACAAAGACTTCTTCGCCAACCTTCACTGTAGGCACACAGGGGGCACCGATATGCTGTGACATGCCGATGCTGACGGTCGCTGGTACAGGCATATCCACAGTTTCGCAATTTGTCGTGTGTTTTCTGTGAGGTACAGGCGCTCCCGGGCTTCTCACAATGCCAAGATTCCCAAGAAATCCATTTGAATTACTAGCCATTTGAATCCTCCTCTAAACTTATCTTAAAAAAGATATATTCCTTTCTAATTTTACTCTTATCGACAAAGTATTTCAAGCACGTTTAGTAAGTATTTAATTTTGTACAATTTTTGTTAGCGAACATTGGTGGGGGGTTGGGATGTGCAGGGGCGGGAGCGGCCAATGGGTGCGGGTATCTGTATAATGTACCCATAAGTGTGAACACTTTGGAAAGTGGGGGACCCTCTTTTTAGACAAATCTCTTCGTCTGCCCCTTAAATATGAACATACCCCTACATTCTCGTTCCCTTATAATGC
>CABJAM010000021.1 GCA_902363555.1 Lachnospiraceae bacterium
AAGGGAGGTCAATGCTCTTTTTATTGCAGATTTCCCATAAAATCAAGGTTTACATTAAATTTTACAATAAAAAAACAGGTAGTTTTTGACACTACCAGCTCTGTGATGGAGGTTTACACAATGGATATCATCGACCGGAAAATCTTACGTATATTGCAGGAAAATGCACGCACGCCCATTAAAGCCATCGCCGCCCAGGTCTATCTCTCCTCGCCGGCAGTCTCCGCCCGCATTGAAAATCTGGAAAAGCTGGGCTATATCAGCGGCTTTCACGCCACGATCAACCGATATAAGCTGGGCTATCACATTACAGCATTTATCGAATTATCCATGGAGCCCAGCCGCAAGCCGGAATTTTATAAATATGTTCAGCAGGAGCCCCATGTGCTGGAATGCAGCTTTGTCACCGGGGATTACAGTATGCTACTAAAAGTGGCGTTTCACAGCACTATGGAGCTGGATACATTTATCGGAAAGCTGCAAAACTGGGGGCATACCCGGACGCAGATCGTATTTTCCACACCGGTGGAGGACCGGGGCGTGCTCATACCTGACGAAGACTTTGAAGTTTGAAACGGAGTTCTGAAGATTTTATGAAGTCACTGTACAAAAAGACCTTCCGGTGTTATGATTTTACGGACAAATATTTGTCGAAATCCTGATGAAGGAGGTTTTATTAATGAAAACTTTTCTACGTGTACTTTTGAAACCGCTGGCTTTTGTGCCTGCGCTGGTGATGATCTATGTGATCTTTTTCTTTTCCCAGCAGCCCGGCGAGATCTCCTCCGGGGTCAGCTTAAAGGTCAGCAAAAAAATTGTCACAACGGTCAATGACGTTATGGACCGCGACTGGAATGATTCCCAGATCGATCATTACATAGATAAAATCCATTTTTATGTCCGCAAGGCCGGACATATTACCGAGTATTTTGTACTGGCCATAACGCTGACCCTGCCGCTGTATGTGGTCTTTGGCCTGCGCCATGTGGTTTTATTTATGGTCTCCGGGCTCATCTGCGTGCTGCTGGCCTGCGGGGATGAATATCACCAGACATTTATCGCCGGCCGTACAGGAACGCCCAAGGACGTATTGATCGACAGTATCGGAATATTCTCCGGTATCCTCGTATCCCACGTCATCTGCTTCATTGGTCGGAAAACTGTGTTTCATCCTTTGGAAAAAAGGCGGCGTTGAGCTTTTGGATCACTCCGCATGCGATCTTCGTACCGCTGCCGCCGGAGGGCTGGCTGCGGAAATCGTCCGGCATATCATGGATGATGACCGTGTGGCCTTCCACCTCCTCAGGTGTAAAACGGTCCGTATAAAATGCGGACCAGGAGCTGCCATCCCTGGTTCCTAAAAGAACAGGCATATCACCCATGTGATACGGATGGTCGCACCCGCCAGGGTTTAGGTGGGAACCGGCGTTCTTAAATTCATCGGACGCGTCGCCGGTGCAACGTTCTCCTTCATGGATGTGGAAGCCGAAAAAGCCTCCGCCGCAACTGCCGCTTTTCACAGGGAGCCCCTTGACTTCGCTGATAACCAGGGTGCCTTCCCGCACCGGATAAAAGTAAATATGTCCTGTAAGGCCGGGATTGGCGCTGCCGCCGCGCACGATTGCCCCGGCCCGGGGCTTTTTCCAAAGCATCATGTTCAATGTCTCGTTTGTCAATGGAATATTCATTTTGTTACCGCCATAAATTTATTCTCTCTATTATATGCGTCTTATTTCTGCAAATCTATCGAACATACGTTTGTAATTTTCACTAAAAAATCCATTTCTTTATTGTTAGTTTCTCCAATTGCATTCACCGATGGAATATGTTACCATTAGTACATCAACCAAGTCGAACATACGTTTGCAATCAATATACGAAAAAAGGAATTTTATTTATGAGTAAAATATTAAATAACAAATCTTCAATTTCCGCCGCCAACCTTTTAGAGATGGAATCTAGGGAACTAAGTAAAATGCAGAGGTTATTATCTTCCCTCACCGAATCAAACCATCTGCTGTTTATGATGCTGAACAGGGATTGCGGCGCCGGGAGCACAGATTCCATGGAATCATGGAACGCTGGCATGCTCCCCCGCTATCAGATACTGGCCCGCTTTTTTGATGTTTCCGTGAAGGAAATCATCCACAATCTGGTCCTGGAATTTTGCAAAACACATACCGAGATCGACTTTAACCGGCTGCGCATGGATTTCTGTCTGGAACGGCACAAGTCTTACTGCTATACGCTGGATGTCATCGCCGGTGAGCCGCAACTGCGGCGGCAGTTTGAAACGATGGTGGACCGGCTCATGGATAAATATAATCTTGCCTGTGATCCGGCGGCAGCAAAGCCCTATACGATTTTTGATCACAGGGAGGTCCGTGATTATGAACCTTGACGATATGCAAAAGTCCTTCTGGGCATCCACCTCGCCGGATTCCGGCCGGCCCTCCCCCATTATGAGTGACGCTCAGTGGCAGCTTAAATTTTCCGCCATGCGCAAAGCTGCCACACCTACCACCCGGAAAAGATATGGCGGTCTGTACTCCACAGATTCGGGAGGCCATGACGCCCGGCGCTACGGCGCTTATATAGGCTCCACAAATTATCAGAATTACTGCAGCTTTATCAATGACGCCCTCTCTGCCATGCGCCACGGCGGCCGGGCACTGTGCTTTTACACGTACCAGATCGCCGATCTACTGCGCTTTGAAACAAAGCGGCTGCAAACCCGCTACATTCCCGAGGACGAATGGTGGGAATGCTGGCTGGAACCGTCCGGCGCCACAAAAAACGCAGCGGCAAAAGCCGCGACAAAAACTGCAACAAGCGCTGTGGCATCTTCCAAAAAGGAGGCGATCCGTTGAAGGACCATCATAATTATCAGAAATACGTCTTTAAGCTGCATTCCACGCGGCTGCGCAAAGCCCGCTGGAATCTAACTCTGACGCTGGATGAGGCGCAAAAATGCGGCGAACTCATTCCATTGGCCGACAGTACGGCGCTGCGTTTCATCGACGAGCTCAACGGCACCGGCGACACAGCACCGCAGGTTTCCAGACTGCGCTCTGAGATTCATAAGCTCTCCCACTCTGACGCGCCCAACAAAAAATCCCGGCTGCGCCGTTTGTATGAGCAGCTAAACACACTTCTATTCAAACCGGATTATCTGTGCCTGGTCATGGACACGGACGCCGATTACGACCGGGCTTATAAAAAAGGCTTCACGGTCAATGGCATCCGGTACACCCGCCTGCTGGCCACCACCGGCCAGGTTAAAAATAAAACGATCGTCTTTACAAGCGACACATTAAAGCCTGCACTGCGCAAGCGCATGGACAATGGCCGCAATCCGGATACCCCCTACGTTCCCGCCAAATTCGGCGCCTATGAATCCCTCATCAGCTCATCCTCCATCGCTGTATCTGCCCCCAGGATCATTGTTGTCAACGACTGTATGACCACGTTTAAGGAAGATGTTTTAAAGCTGGACGATTCCGGCGGCGGCGAGCCTACCCTGGAAGCAGTGCCGGACTTTACCGTTGTAAAAAATGCCTCGGACGGATTCGGCCTGATGCTCCCTTCCAGAGCCCGCATCTGGGGTGAGGAGCTGCACATGGACACAATGCCCTCCGGTCTGGTCACCCGCCCTTATGCTTTTGGAAAGGGGCTGCTGGTCACCTTCGACTTTCACGAGTTTGCCGCCACAGTGGCCCAAAGCTTTACGGTTACCGACGTCTGGGGCGATCCCAGAGATATACGGGAAGCCGATGTGATATTGACCGCCTCCATGCTGAAGCTCTGGGAAGCCTATGACAGTTTTGAGGACTATATGGACCATTGTCTTAACAATCATTATCAATTCTGCATTACAAAAGTCTGCACGCCCTTCCCAGAATCTGAGCGGACGCTCAATTATCAGTTTCTTCAAAGCTACGCCTTTACCGATGAACAACTGGAAGCCCTGCTGGCGCCGACCATCCGGGAGATCCACGAGGTTCATGGAGATTCCTATGCCAAATCCATACTGTTCCTGCGCGGCACAGATATCGACGAAGCCCACGCCGAGGATACGCAGTTCAACTATATAAAGGCGCTCCAGATTGAACCGGCCATGGCGCAGGACCCTTATATACGTGCATGCATCCACCGGCGGATTGAAAAGCAGATCAACGAAGCAAAAATCGGTGCTATCAAGGTCCATGGCAATTATCAGACCGCCTGCGGCGACCCATACGCTCTTTGTCAGTCCATGTTCGGGCTGGAAATCACCGGACTTTTAAGCGCCGGGGAATTTTATTCCGCCTACTGGAGCGAACGCGGGATTTCCACGGTCGTCTGCTTCCGCGCGCCCATGACATGCCACAATAACATCCGCAGACTCCATTTCCCGGCCACAGAAGAGCAAAAATACTGGTTCCGCTATATCCGCTCCCTCGTCGTATTTAACGCCTGGGATACAGCCACAGACGCGCTCAACGGGGAGGATTTCGACGGCGACCAGAACTTTCTCACGGATAATCCCATCCTGCTGCAAAATCACCGTATATTACCCACCATTATGTGCATCCAGCGGAAAGCCGAAAAAATGCCCATCACCGAGGATCTCCTGGTGGCCGCCAATAAAATGTGCTTCGGTGACGATATTGGCCGGTATACCAATGGCATCACGGCCCAGTTTGAAGTCCAGGCCGGCTTTCCCCCCGGCTCCCCCGAGTATGAGACGCTGGATTACCGCATCATGTGCGGCCAGCTCTTTCAGCAAAACGCCATTGACAAAACCAAAGGGATCATCGCAAGCCCCAGGCCAAAATACTGGTTTGAAGCCAGCGGCGACGACATATCCCGGCGGATCGCAGCCGATAAAAAACCTTATTTTATGCGATACATCTATCCTCAGCTTCAAAAAGACTACAAGGCCTACACTGCCCATGCCGGCAAAAAATGTCTCATACGTTTCGGACAGACACTGGACGAGCTGGAACAAAAGCCATCAAAAACGGAGGATGAGCGGACATTTTTAGACTACTATCATGCCCGGATGCCTGTGGGGATGCGTCCATGCGTCATCAACCGCATATGCCGGCGGCTGGAGCAGGAATTTGACGGCTACCTGAGCCATTTTACAAAGGAGAGCAATTTTTCTCCCGAGCTGCTCAAATCCGGGAAAACATACCCGGATACGTGCCGCAAAGTCCGCTGCGCCCTTGAAAAGCTCTACAACGACTACTGCGCCCAGGTAAAGACCTTCCAGCGGCAGGCCAAAAGTGAACGCCAAAATGCTGAGGACACCGCCGCCCACCGCGCCGCCCTGCTCACCTATTTTCGCCAGCAGAGTGCACTCCTGTGCCCGGACCCTTTAATGCTGGCGGACATCCTCATCGATCTCTGCTATACGACCACAAACTCCAAGCAGTTTGTATGGGATATATGCGGTGATACAATTATTGAAAATCTGCTGGCTAAAAACCACGGCCGCATTAAATATCCGGAGCGGGCCGATGGCGGCGACATCCACTATCTTGGAAAAACATTTATCCTGCGGGAAAAATATATCGGCCTCTCTACCGGCGATTCGGCCGACCTGTAAATCCATTCTAAAATTTCATATTAAAGAAAGGACACTTTATGCAAATTATATTAAATGAAAAAGAACATGTTAAACAGCTCCTCAACACATCGGAGGACGGCAGCCACGGCCGCAGCGGTCTGTGCAAAAGCGCCCGTCCGGCTTATGAACTGCGGCTCATTGCCCGCTATTATGCCCAGGAATATCAATTGACACCCCACAAAATCTATTTAAAGCTTATAGAGCTTATGGAAAACGCCTACGACGACTTTTCCATCGGCACGTGGCAGAACTTTCTTCTGGACTGCGCCAGGGATGCCTTAAAACGCCCCCTTGTCCATATGGATTTTGTGCCGGTGACCGCCCGTGAGCTTAATGTGCTGGCAGCCCAGCCGGAAAAACCGGTGCGCCGGGTGGCCTTTTCCATGCTCTGCCTTGCCAAATACCGGAATCAGGCCAAGGAAAAAAATAACGACTGGATCAATTATGCTTACAGAGATATTTTTAAAATGGCCAATGTCAGCGCCACGATCCGTGAACAATGTCAGATGATCGGCCTGCTGTGCGACCGGGGGCTGATCCATATGAACCGTATCGTGGACAATTTAAGCCTGCGTGTCCTTTTTGTGGACCATAGCAGCAGCCCTGAAGAAAGCGGACCCATCCTTAAAATCACAGACTTTCGCAACCTGGGCTACCTCTACCGGATGTACTCCGGTGAAAACTTCATCCGCTGTGAAAACTGCGGCATATTAATGAAGCCCGGAAAAAACGGCAGAAAAAAATACTGCACCGACTGCGCGCCCATCGTCAATGTCTTAAAGCAGCGGCAAAGAGACGCAAAATAAAGCGCCAGAATTGGCAGACATCCCCCGCTTTTTGGAAACATCTTGATTTTACCCCATGTCAAAAGCGCTGGGCCCCAGTAACTTTCAGCCGTCTGCCAGAAATTCTTTAGTGTATAGAAATATATCTCCCCTTCGACCGGTCAGGGGTAGTATGGACAGAAAGGACAAATTCTCTCTATGAACAAAAAAGAGCTGATCGACACCATTGCCGCTGAAGGCTTTACAAAAGCAGATACGGCGCGTTTTATCGACGCGTTCACAGCGATCATCACAGACACCCTGGGCAGCGGCGAAAAGGTCATCTTACAAAACTTTGGAACCTTTGAGACCGTCTGGCGTTCCCCCCGGACCGGAAGGAACCCGGGCACCGGAGAATCCGTTGCCATCGACGGCCAGTACATCCCCCGCTTTTGCCCGGGAAAGAAAATGCGTTCAACCGTTTTAAATAACAGGAGGTAGTTCCATGGAATATTTTGAATTGGGCATCTACAAAGATAAACTCCGGGATGCCTTTAGCCAAAATGAGGATATTGTATCCCTCATCATGCCCGTGCCGGAAAACGGCAGCCTGAGCCTTCGGGAAAATTTTCTCGGCGGCGAATATGACATTACAACAACCGATGATACCGGCAGCACCCATAAAGAACATGTTGTTTTGCAGGGCTTTTGTCAGGACAGACCCTTTCCCTGTGCTGTTTCTACGGATCATCGAAATCTTCTGTGTGTGGACAGCCTCATAGTCAAGGCCGACGGCCGCGCCGCCCGGGAGATCACACTTCAGATTTATGTTATGATCCATAAAGACGCTGTCCGTCTGAGTCCTTCCGAAGCCGAAAGCTTTATATTAAAAGGCTATTCCGGCAATCGCTGTGACATGGCGGTCCAGGCCATCGGCCGTCTGCTGGGCTTTACCGGCAGCACCCCCGCATCAAACAGCGTCGCTCAAAAATCCGGTAACCTTCCGGGTCTTGGACGGCTCTATCCGGCCATAAAGGACACTGTAACTACTTACACCCAGAGTAATGATTACTATGGGAAAATATTAACCTTTACATGCACGGATTTTATTCCATGCAGCCGGTAAAATACAATGGATAAAACAATTCTTTTGCAGTTGATGCGAAACAAACCCATCTGTGCTCACGGACTCATCTTTTATCCCCCAAGCCTTGGTGAAATATTTGATGTGATCGGCTATGAGCATTTAAAAAATCTCATGCTTCCCTTCTGTCTGACAAAGGACTGCTTCGATCTTCCCGCCGAAGTGGCTGAGACGCTCTCAATCTTTAGAGATATCCTTCTGACCAATCCCATTTATATTGCTGACCTGCGCGCGGCTCTGGAAATCATCTGCCACGAAACCCAGGTTGAATTTACAATAGATGAAATCCTTATTTATCATCCGGCGCCGGAGTCCGATGCGCCGCAGATGCTCACCATCAATGAGGAAAATTTCGAGGATGTGTGCCAGATTATGATGGCCATATCCGGAACATCCAAAATCCATATTGAAAAGCCGCCCAAAAACCTGAGTGACCGCCAGCTTGATATCTGGCAAAAGCTCCACGAGGGCCGGGAGCGGGAGCGCATAAAAAACACACCGGCTCTCATTGACATTATCAACCTCTGCTGCTACGGCGGAGATTACTATATATCAATGGATGAAATCGAGCACTGGAACCTATGGCAGCTTATGAACTGCTACACGGTCCGTGTCGGTTTAAAAGATTACAATGACTGTCTCGCTTTAACACCGGTCACCTATGATGTCAAAGCCATCTCCAACGACAAGCATTGGACCAACCGTTTAAAAGTCCGCGAATAAGCGGCTTTTAATATAAATCGTAATAACCCACCGGAAATACCGGCCGGGCTCCGGAGTTATTACACATATCAATCAATATATGGGCAAAGCCCGAATTTAAGGAGGAAACTACTATGTTATACGGTTTAAAAGACTGTGCCAATCTCACTGTAAAATCAAAAAAGAATAAGGATATCGCATTATATTGCGATTACGCCAAAACATCCACGCTGGAATTTACATCCGAGGCCGTTTACGCCTACAATAAAGCCACAAAAGCTGTGCGCTGGGATAAGAGCCGCGAGGGCACATTTAAGACAACAATGGAAATCTTCAACATGTCCACCATCGCTATGCTCTTTGGCAGCGAATTGGAAGAAAAAGAAATCCCGTTTATGAAACGCGAGGTTATCAAGGTCGTTAACGGCAGCGCCACACTGGCAGGTCAGCCCAAGGCAGGTACACTGGCAGTTTACAAGCTGGACCCAACGGACCTTAAAACCAACCTCAAGGAGCAGGCCACAGGTACACCGGCCAGCACTGAGGATACTTACAGCATTTCCGAGCAGGTTATCACACTTAACAAGACTACATTCCCTGATGATGAAGGCTATATCGCCTGCTATTACATGGTCGATGCCAAAGCCGAAACATTTACAGTGGACAATGTAACCTTCCCTGGCGCATTCTCCATCTACGGCGATACCGCGCTGCGTAACACCGAGCAGTCCGATGAATTTGTTCAGTTTGAGCTTATGAATGTAAAGCCTCAGTCCAATGTGACATTGACCATGGATGTGGAAAATGTCTGCACACTGGAAATCACCTGGGATATTCTTGCCGACACCAACGGCGATATGATGCGCTGGAGCAAGCTTTCCTGATAACGGTCAAACCGGCCGGTCTTAAACTTAAATTTGAATATTGATATAAATACACATGGGCATATACCAGTATTCGCTGGTGTATGCCTATTTTTTTCATAATAACAGTAAAACGCATCCAAAACCACAATGTCATCTGATCTGAAAGGAATGAATATTTTGACCACACAGGAATATGCCGTACAAAATTACCGTTTTCTCAACCGCCAGCAAGCCATGCTTTTTATCTCCCACGGCGCCCGGCTGATGGACTGCTACGTCTCCCACAATGCCCTCACCGGCGAATACAACATGGTTTATGTCTTTGAAAAAAATAAGGAAAACGACGCCCTGCTGGCAAGCTTTCGCAACTATGAGCTGACCTGGGGCGATCATGTCATCGAATTTGAAGGGCCGCCGGCCATTATCGTAAAAGGCCGCCGTGCAGCAGCTACAATTTAACCACTTTGATTTTATGGAGGAATGTATAATGAATATCGATAATATCCGCATTAATAACCGCTTATCCTTTGCCGACCACAAAGCCTATGTCCGCTTTGTCGCCGACGCTTACTTTGACACCGACGAATCCACCGGTGAAAAAATCTACGCTCCGGAAAATGCCCGCATGGCTTTGTTTCTTGGCTTCGTCCGCTTCTGCGTGGACGGCATCCAGTTTGACGACAGCGAAACCTATGACGCCTGCCTTAACGACGATTATCTCTACTCGGAATTTCTCAGTAACGAGCACAAGGGCGCCGTCTACGCCGCAGCCTCCGATGCCAGCGATATCGCTGAATTTGAAAAACAGCGCCTGCTGGCCGCCTCCGCCCCATTTAATTCCATGATCACCACCATCCTTGAAGAATACGAAAAGCTGCTGGCCGCTCAAACACGGCTCCATGAATTGCAGATCCAGAAGGAGGATTACGCAGTAAAAACGATGGCACTGCTCTCCCCCGAGGAAAACGCACAACTAAATAAAAAGATGCTGGCCATGGATTTTGATGGGGAGAAGCTGGCGGAAATGATCGCGGAGAAATTTATGGGGGATGAAAAGCTTATAAAAAAACTAACGGATATAGGTAAACGCCGCGCATAAATTGAAAAATATACACTTTGCAATGAAAGGAGTGATATAAAATGTCTGGTATTAAATTGGGATCTATAGTAAAAAAAAATACTATAGAAAAACAAGTTAAAAATTATTATTTATATAACATTACAAACCAAATCGAAAAAACTACAACTGCAATTGAATCTATGAATAACCAATCCTTTCTTGCAACAGTTGGGATGGAGTCATTATCTACTGTCATTGGCGGTACACTAATTCCTGCCCTTGCAAATTTAGCAATTACAGCTGCATCTGACTTTATATATAATATAACTCACTCGGCGGAAATCGCTCAGCAGAAAATGGAAGAAACTGCGCGAGTTGTATTAGAACTCCAGGGAAATATAAATTCTTTAAATGAAAATCTGAATACAACTATCGAACGTATAAATTCCTTAATGGCACAAAATACTCTGTCAATTGTAGATCAACAGGAACTCCAATTATTACAGCAGCAGAACTCTGAACTAGAACACCAAATTGAAATTAAACGTCAATTATCTAGTCTTCAAGAAAAAGAACTTGCGCAAAGTACCGTTGAAGCATTTAAAGAAAATTACGGAAAAACAAACCTGAATTTTTCAGAGAACGCTATCAAAGATTATAAAGATAAATTTGGTACTAAAGATCTTAGTTTTCTGTATGATTTATCAAGTATTAATGATATCAACGCAATGATTGCCGCTTTAGATATTTTAAAGGAAAAGCAAAATAGCTTAGATGAAAATGATGGTGAAGGTATTAGTGCATTAGATACTTTAACAGAAGATTTCTGGGCAGAGTTAGACAAGCTTGAAGTATATAGAAGCCAGCTTTCTTCCATCTCAAGCGACTTGCTGACCATTGAACAAACAAAAATAATTACAACATTAGATTCGGTTATAAGCCAATCTATGGAATACCTTGATCCGACTTACAATATAGATAAAAAAATTAATGGAATTTTTGCCCAAAAAAATTTTGCATATCTTAAGGAGAATCTAATTGCAGCGGCAAAACAAGGTGATGGTTCTCTGGAAAGTATGATCAATAATACAGCAGGACTTAAAGATGCACTTGCGTCGGTAAACCTCACCACCGACGATTTAAAAGGGCATATCGTCGGATTGGCTGATGCCAGCAATCAATCACTCAGCGTTCTCAAAGGCTCACTAAGTGAAGCATTTCAACCAACCTCTGATTCTGGAAAAGGCGGTGCCCCAGATCAACTTGCTGAATTTAATGACTGGCTGAGCACCCTCGATGATTCCCAGTTAAAGCTCCTCTACGAAATTAGCGTGGATACAGACACAGCCAAGCTCACCTTATCGGATTGGCAGGCCATGCTGGAAAAAGCCGAGGCCCAAGCCATCTCTTTTGAAAGCGTATCTAATGTTCTAAACGGCGCGACAGCCGATATGGACAATCTAAATGCAGCTATGGCCTCCTCTTTTTCCGGTAAGGGTGTAAGCTCACAGCAAATAAAAAGCATTATGGAAATGTTCAAGGACATGGACGGATTTGATCCTTCCAGACTTTTTGAAAAAACAGCCTCCGGATTGCATCTGAATACAGATGAGTTAAAGAATCTGCAAAAACAGTATGAAGCGCTGACAAAGCAGCAATTTATGGAGGATCTGGCCAAAAAGCAGCAGGAATTAAATCGTCTGACCAGTCAGGGCATACATAATGATTACACAGACAAGCTCTCAGAAGAAATCAGTCAGATAAAATTATTACAAAGTCAATATGAAGGCCTTACTTCCGCCTACAACAAATGGCTGACAGCGCAATCGACCGGTGAAAAAGGCGACACGTATGATTCAGTTGCAGGCACCATGCTGCAACGGGGAAAAGAGCTTTATGAACAGGGCCTAATCGGCACAAATGAATTTGCTGCAATTACACAGTTCATGTCCAGTGAAGATTTAACAAATAAAACGCCACAGGAAATCGCACAGGTTTATAAAGATAAAAATGAGAAAATGCAAGAATACTATACCCAGGACAGAACCGGCGTCGATAACTTTCTTAATGATGTCGTTGAAAATAATCTTGGGCAATGGAAAATCGAGACGAATGATTCCGGACAGGAAATAGCCAGGTCCTTTGAATTTGTCAGCGATGCAGGAAAGGAGCTTGCCGATACCTTTAAGCTAAGCGCTGAATTTTTCGATTATATCGCCCAGAAGGCCAGTGACTATGGTATTGAGAATAATTATGACAGTGAAAATTACAATCGAAATACTTCCCGTTCCTACAATTCTCCTAAATATAATGAGAATCAGGAAAATGACGCCCTGGATGAGGCAAACCGATTAAGAAAACGTGCAGCCAATGCTTATACCACCATGACGGTTTCGGCTGATAATGCCGCAGAATACATTGACTATCTGGACCAGTTGAAAGAAATCCCCGAAGAGGTGAGGACGCAGGCCTATTTAGACATTAATCAGCCAGAAAATGCTTTTCTCGACCTGGATGCGATGTATGCGGATTATGAAGCTGCAATCAGCACACTCAATGATGTCGATGCTACACAGCAGGCAAAACGATCCGCCCTTTCCACGATCAATACAATTGCTAACATTCTGGCCACCACCCCCGAGGTCAAATTCCCGGTAGATTTTGATTTAACTAACCTGTCTCCGGAACAGATCCAGCAGGCACTGCTAAGTGGCGTAACCGCAAAAATCCCCGCAGAAGTTGTTGCCGATACGACTACGGGTGCCTCTGAGGTCAATAGTTTCGTGAACCAGTCCGAATCATCCACAGTCATGGTCAGCGTCGGGGCAAACATGGCTCCGGCTATAGCTTCAGTGGCCGCCTGGAATCCCGGAAGTAAATTTATCAACATTTTTACCAGATATATTGATAATACAGGCGGAGGTACGGGAGATGGGTACGGAAACTACGGTGGAAACCAGGTTGCCAGCGTCGACGGCACCGCCCACGCTCTCGCCTCCGGCTCCCTCCATATGGACTATCTCCGCTCCCAGCACCCGTTCATCTATGGGGCTTACGCCGGGGGCAACTGGGGGCTCCCGCACAGCCAGACGGCCCTTGTCGGTGAGCTGGCACCGGAAATGCTCGTCCGCAACGGCCGCTGGCAGCTCATCGGCCAGCGGGGCGCCCAATTTATGGGGCTTAAGCGGGGCGACATCGTCTTCAACCACAGGCAGACCCGCCAGCTTCTTGAAAACGGCTGGGTCACAGGGCGGGGCCGTGCCATCGGCTTTAACTCCCATGTCATGGGAACCGTCAATTCCATGAATCATGCATTCGCCGAAGGCACTGCGGCACAATTCCAAAATAAGGATTATGCCGACACACCGATCACATCCACGATGAAGCAGATCAAGGAAGCCTCCGAGGACTTCTGCGAGGCCATGGACTACATCTCCATTGCCCTTGACCAGATGACCAAAAGCATTGAGCATAATAAATCTCTGGCGGACCTGTTCCAGACGTACCGTGATCAAAATCCGGAACTGGACAAGGCTGCCGCCCAATTGACGGAAAAGCAAAAATTTTCTCAGCGGGCCTATGACCGCTACATGGCTCAGGCCGACGCCTCCGGGCTTTCGCCGGAATACCGCAGCCAGATCCAAAACGGCAGCCTGGACATATCAAACATTACAGATGAGACGCTAAAAGCTCAAATCGATGAATACCAGAAATGGTATGAAAAGGCTCAGGACGTGCGGGATGAAATCATTGACATCGGCCAGGAGCTGCGGGATATCAACTTGCAGAAGCTGGAAAATATCACTGATGATTTCGACCGGGTGATCTCCTATAAAAATTCTCTGCTGGACGTCATGGAAACCATTAACGAACTAAATCAGCTTAAAGGAATCGCAACCACCGAGTCTGATTTAACGGAGCAAATGAACGCCCAAGCCGACATTTCCGGCTATTATGCCGGGGAGGTGGAAAGGCTTACGGCTGAATTTGAGGCCCTTGTCAGCTCCGGCGTCATCGTCGAATACAGCGATGATTGGTACGAGTGGAATGAAACAATCCAGGAAACAAAAAATTCCCTGCTGGACAGCAATAAAGCGCTGCTGGAATTAAAGAATGACATTATGGAGCTGCGTCTGCAGCCCTTTGATGAGGCTATCGATAAAATCGAAGCGTTGGAGGACCAGATCTCCGATATGGACGATCTGATCAATGACAATGCCATATTTTCCGAAAACGGCACGTTTACGAACGCAGGTATTACCCGCATCGGCCTTATGGGCCAGCAGTTGGCCGCTTCCCGGCAAAAAGCTGCGGAATACGCCAATGCCATCGCTGACCTGAAAGCCAATTTGAGCAACGGCAACATTACCCAGGATAAATACAATGAGCTGCTAAAGGACTATACCTCTGGCCAGAGCAATGCCGTTTCCGCCACGAAAAAGGCAATGGATGCCATCATCGATCTGGTCAAGGATGGCATCGATAAGGAAGCCGACGCCTACGGCCGGCTGATCGACGCAAAGAAAAAGGACCTTCAGGCTACAAGAGATTATCAGGACTATGTGGATGATCTGAATGATAAACAAAGCAAGATCAATGCCAAGGAAGCCCAGATCGCCGCCATGGAAGGGGATGAAACAAAGGCTCAGCAGCTTCGCAAACTGAAAAAGGAACTTGACGAATTAAAAAAGGATTATGATAAAGCCGTGGACGACCACAGCTTTGACGCCGCTATCCAGGGCTACGATGACGCCAAACAGGCCTTTGAGGATAACGCGGAAAATGCCCGAAATGAACTCGATACGAATTTTGAGGCACAGCAGCAGGCCATCCAGCAGACTTTAGATATCGCCAAGGATAACTATTCCGAGGTCTATGCTTATATTGGAACACTGGCCGATGTTTACGGCGCTGCACTCACAGAGGACATCATCAACCCATGGACATCCGCCCAGTCGGCAGTAGAAAGCTATAAAAGCGCCGTCGAGCAGGCCACCGCCCAGACAACCATCAACACTGCGCCCATCCATGTGGCCGAAAATCCAGCCACAGACACGGCGCCGTCCGATGAACGCGGCTCCTCCTCCATCATCGCGCCCATCGTCAATCCGCCAGCGCCCCAGGAGACGCCGCAGGATACCAATACAAACAATAACAACATTTTTAACGGTATCCCGGAAAGCCCCACAACCAAAGGCGCCGGCTGGCTTGCCCGTAACACATCGATCAACGACCGCTTATATTGGAACGGTTATGCAGGAGGCTACGGCAATCAGCAGATCCTTTATAACAATTTAAACGGCGCATCCGTCCACGGCGGCTACGCCGGCTCCATGGCACAAAACATGTGGCTTTTGGAACAGTTAAAATCCCGCGGCTTCCGGCGCGGCGGTATCGTGGATGTGGACCCGGCTTTTGCCCTGGGTGCATCCGGCGAAAAGGTTCTGGCCATGGCCCGCCCCGGAGAATATATACTCACACAGCAGCAGACCGGCCTATTTTCCGCATTTATGGAAAAGCTTCCGGCACTGGATAAGCTCATGTCTGCACCGTCACTGCTTGGCGGCGCAGTCTCTGAGAGTACTGCCCCGGTGACCATTCACGTGGGCAGTATGATCGGTACCGTGGGAACCCTGGAAAAACAGGCGCTTCCGGAACTGGAAGTCATATTAAACCGCGCCTGCGATAAATTTGAGAACCGGCTGCGCCAGGAATTTAAGCGCCCGCAGTTCGGAGGTATCCGACGCTGATCCCAACGCACACACGCCATTGGCAGGCCTGCGCTTTTCCAAAAGAACATGGCCGCCAATGGCTTCTTTACTACCATACCGCGCGAAGCGCGCCCATACGGCAAGCATTAACTTTGCGCGTGCCCGAATGGGTATCCTTTTAATACGTATACCTAAGACCGAATAATATAAGACCGAGGTGAACTTAAACATGAATATTTACGGAAATAACTTTACCTATGACAACATCCCCGCATCCCAATATAACGTCATGCTCTGTTCCTTTGAGCCGCCGCAGGAAACCCGTGAGACTGCCATTGTCCGGACACCGCTGCGCGGAGAAACCGGCCCGTACCGGGATGTTCCCAACTACTATGGGGTCAAATATACCGACGTCCTCAAATTTGACGCCGGGCTTATAAAATGTGACGGTTCCCCATTTACTGACAGTGAACGCAGGGAAATCGTCGCCTGGCTCACAGGCCCCATGTCTCCGGCCTGGCTGGTCATCGATGACGAGGACCACAGGGATATCCAGTACCACGCTCTGTGTGTGGGATATTCCGAATACTGGCCCGACAGCCGGCTGCGCGGCCTGCTCTTTAGCTTTGAATGTGACGCCCCCTATGGCTATTCCCCGGAGGAAATGACTGAATTTCAGGCTACACCGGACGCACCGGCGGTATTTACGATCCAAAACACCTCCGATGAGCGCCGTTTGGATACATATCCCATCGTGGAGCTGAAAGCCAGTGCCACCGGCATCGTAACGCTGAAAAATTCCGCCTATCCGGAGGATATCATGGAGCTGTCGATGAAAAAAAGCCAGCAGCTCATTATTGACAATCAAATGGGGCTTATCGAGGACCAACTGGACATGTTCGACTATGCCACAGACACGAACCTGAAATGGCTCCGGCTGGCCTTTGGCGAAAACATACTGACCGTCACAGGCAGCGCCGCCGGCTGCATACGCTGCCGGTATATCCGAAAGGTGGGGATTTGATGTTTGATCATAATTCGTTGGATAAAACAAAACCGCTGGATATATATTTATCCCGCCCAAGCGGACAACATTTAGGAAAACTTAACGGTATCAACAAAGCCCGGCTGCATATGTACTTAAAAGATGCCTGGGAGATTGAATTTGAAGTTGATAAATATATCAGCGAAAAACCAAATAAAATTTATGACTATCTTCTGCCATTTATGGAAATCTTCATTGATACGATCGGCTGGTTTCGGATAAATACATTGCCCACCGAAAATGAAAAGGATGGACGTGTTTATAAAACATTTACAGCCTATGGTATTGAAACTCAGCTATCAGATCTGGATATTAATCTAATGCATGCAAATTGCGGCACAGATACCTCACTTGAAATGTTTGATAAAAATGTTGATGCCTTTGGCCGCCCCAAAAGGAGTATTCAGTTTTACATCCGTAATGCCGATGATGATCCTGCCTCAAACAAATATTGGGGCCTGGGATTACTTAATATATTAGAACGGAACTACTTTTCCAAAAAGGGGTGGTCCATTGGTGAAGTATCCACATCACTTTTAAGTATAATCCGCTCTTTTGAGATTGACTCCGTGGACGGATTTTCTTTCTTAATGGGTGATTGTGCCAACGCATTCCAGTGTATTTTTACATTTGATCGCACCAATAAAAAGATTCATGCAACACCATCAAAGGACTTCGGTAAATCCCTTAATATCGAATGTTCTTTTCGTAATCTGTTAAATTCGGTTACAATTACCGACCGGAGAGATAAACCTTATACAAAATTTGCAGTTCAGGGCGCTAATACGGACACGACGATCACATATGTCAATTTCGGCAAAGATACCATTGAAAATCTAAGCTATGCTCTGTCCGAAAAATATGCTTCTCAGGAAATCAGAGATAAATATGATGCATACACCACTTATAGGGAAAGCCGTCGGAATGAATATACAAATACATGGACGGAAGGCTTAAAAATCCAATCTGAAAAAGATGAATTGATCAACCGTTATCCTGTGGACGAAGTTACCGTAAAATGGAACGCTTATGAGCTTAAAGATCTATATAATGAACTCTCTATTTTTACTCAGATGAAACAAGATATTGAAGAAACGTATACGATCAATGGTGTATTACAGGTCGAGAACTCACCGAAATACGCACTCTACCTCAGTATAAAAGATGTTATCATTCCGGATATCCAGACCGAAATAGCCCGACAGGAAGCCGGGTCTGCAACAGAAGCGACCAAAGTGGATTATAAATTCAATTGGGATTTATATGGTATCAATGGATTAAAAGAACGTAAAACGACCTGCAATAATATAATCACTACGTTATCTCAAGCAGGATATGATAAACCTCCTGGAAGTGAAAGTGACACCCTCTATAAAAAACAGCATGAACAATATCTGAAAATGGTCCAGGCGGTCAAAGATATTGATGCGCGTCTGGCCGTTTTGAATGCACAGGTAGATACCTTGCAAAAACAATTGGATACCATTTCCGCAAAACGGGCACAGATTGTTAAAGATGTGGATATCGCGAATCCATCATTCGGGTTTACAGATTCAGAGCTATCTACAATTGAGACATTATATTCAGAAACCGGTTATAAAGATTCCAGTATTGAGGTTATTTATCCGGAGAATGTGGAGGATATAATTAAATGCGCCTGGAAACTATTAAAATCGGCCAAAGAGGAATTGGAGATTGAATGTCGGCCACAAGTTACATTTTCAATCACCATGGATAATATCTACCACATCGATGCGTTCAAAAAAGCTGCAAATAAAATGGAAAATGGCGATTTTATCTACCTGGAACTTGATGGTGGATATAAAACAAAACAACGTATCATAGAAATCGAAACTGAATTGGTCAATTTCAATGATATGGATTTAAGAATGACATTTTCTGACATGACGAGTGCTTATGGGAAATATGATGACCTGCGTTTTCTAAAAGATCAATCAAACGCATCATCAAAAAACAATTTAACCCGTGATGACAAAAAATACGTATCCAATATCGCAAATTCGGCTGCAAATAATGTATTAAATCAATATTTTAGCGGAGCCGGAACGATCTTTCCCAACGGTCTTTCTCAGGAAGACACTCTTATGCTTTCTGATGTCCTCTCAGGCCTTGTTCAGGGCAATCTTACACTGGAAGAATTAAAAGTTAAATTAGCCAAAATTGACAGTCTTGAAACAAACTCTGCCTTCGCAAAATATCTGGAGGCCGTGGCGATTGCAGTAAACTCCGGTAGATTTGACAGTTTAGATGCCGCGATTGCAAAAATCGATACACTTCTGGCTGGGAATATCACATCGGAAAATATCAAATCTGGAAGTGTTACAACCGACCGCTTGAAGACAGAGGACGGCTGGATCACTCACGCCATGATTGCTCAGGGAGCTATCGAAACCGCGCAGATTGCCGACGGCAGCATCACGGATGCCAAGATCGTGGGGCTGACGGCCAACAAAATCACGGCCGGAAAGCTGGATGCTGCGCAGATCGAGGTAGTAAATCTTAATGCAGCCAATATTACTGTGGGAACCATCAATGGACAACAGATTGCTCCGGGGGCAATTGACCTGGATAAACTGGGGAGCGATGTGACCGATGTTATGAATGATGCGTCGGCCGATGCCCAAAAAGCCCTTGCGGATGCCGTGGAAGCTTATGATGCAGCATTAGCCGCACAGACAGCAGCCGGCAGCGCGCAGGCTACGGCAGATGGCAAGAATACGGTATTTTATCAGACCACAGCTCCCGCAGTTACCGGAAGAAAGAAAAATGACATCTGGTATGACACCGATGATGGCTATAAAATGTATCACTTTAATGGCAGCACATGGGTGGCGGACACATTCGGCACCAGTGCGATCACAAATGGGAGCATCTCGTCGGATAAAATTACAGACCTTGCGGTGACCAGCTCCAAGCTGGACAATCTCTCTGTGACTAACGCCAAGCTGGGTAATCTCTCTGTAACCAACTCAAAGCTGGATAATCTCTCTGTAACCAACTCAAAGCTGGATAATCTCTCTGTGACCAACGCTAAAATCGCGGATGCCACAATCGAGTCGGCCAAAATCAAGACACTGGACGCCGGTAAGATCACCACAGGAACATTGAGCGCCGACCGCATTGCCGCGGGGAGCCTTGCCATTGGCAAACTTGACAGCAGCACTCAGGGAACCATTAACACAGCCAAGAATAATGCACAAAGTGCCATAAATCAGTTGACGGTTAATGCCCAAACGAAGCTGAATGGTCTGGAATTATTTGATCAGCGATATAACAGTGATACAACCTGCAAGCCATTCGTATCCGGAACTTACACCATTGTACCGGCAACCGAAGTCGCCGGCGGTAATACGAATTCGGGGAATCTGATCAAAACGATAAGCGCTCCATATTTATATACCGATTATATACCGGTTAATACAGACCTCCCATTTTATTGGAGCATGGACGCCTATAATTTATCAACGAACAATGGAACTATTTATGTTCAGGTTTGTTTTTATGATAAAAATAAAACGGCAATGACCACAAACGAGGCCGCGATAACTATGGTTAGTAATGTCTCTCTGCCCTCTGCAAATACATGGCATACATTGGAAGGCTGGAGCACAGTTCCCTCAATGACAGATGTGCGGAAAAAAGCTTATTATGCACGTATTCGATATATGCCAAGATACAGTGAACAATCAGGAACCACGTATATCAGGAATGTACATTGGAAGCAGTTAGGAACGAATCAAATCGGACAGATAAACGCAATGGATCTTGTGTTGGCAAACTGGTGCTACAATAATGATAAAACCTATATCAATGGTGGAAAGATCTACACTGGAACGGTGTCGGCCAATCAGATTGCGGCCAACGCCGTTATCGCCGGAAAGATTGCCGCAAACGCGGTTACGGCCGGAACCATTGCTGCAAACGCGGTTACATCAGGAACTATTGCTGCCAATTCTGTAACAGTAGATAAACTGGCTGCTAATGCTGTAACTACGGAAAAGATTGCCGCCAATGCTATTACATCCGATAAGATTGTTGCAGGCGCTATCACAGCCGCTAAGCTTGCGGCAAAAACCATTACAGCAAATGAGCTGGCGTCCAATTCAGTGACTGCGGAGAAGATTGTAGCTAACGCCGTTACAGCTGATAAAATTGTAGCCGGCGCTATCACCTCTGGTAAGATTGCGGCAAAAACCATCACGACCAATGAAATTGCCACTAATGCTGTTACAACTGATAAAATTGTAGCCAACGCCGTTGTTGCCGGAAAAATCGCGACCAACGCAGTAACAGCCGGAACCATCGCTGCCAATGCGGTAACAGTAGACAAATTGGCTGCTAATTCTGTTACTACGGATAAGATTGCATCCAGAACAATTACTACGGATAAAATTAAGGTAGGAGCTATTACAGCGAATGAGATAGCAGCAGGAACAATTACTGCTGATAAGATTAAGGCATCAGCAATTACGACAGATAAATTAGCAACAGATGCTATAAAATCAAAAAATTATCAGTTTAAAAAGGCTGGCAGTCTGTTTGATTTAAGCAATGGTAAATTACAGATATACGATGATGGCTATAACGCTTTGATTTCTGTCAACCATTATTCGACCGCTTCAAATGATTATGATTGGACCTCTTATTTCGGAAGTTCCGGAATCGAGTTCACGCGTGATATGGCAGGCACAATTGGCGAATTTCAATCATGTTTCCTCGGACCAGGGGCATTATCTATAAACGCTGGTCCAAGCGGCAGTTTTCATATTGGCACTGACGGTATATCGACATCGATGCCTTTGGTAGTTAATGGTGTAAATATTGGCAATGCCATCTCCACGATAAATAACAATTTAGCGCAGAAATTGTCGTTGAGTGGTGGTACTATTTTCGGAAAACTAACCGTCAACGGAGAATTATGGGCCGGCAGCAAGGCTCTCATATGGACTGATGCGGAAGGAGGCAACTTGAGTTTAATAGCCCCAGATGGAACCAGATGGGAAATGGACGCCTTTAACGGTAATTTTCGTATATTCAAATATAATCCAGTAATTGGTTTTACGTTTGATAAAAATGGAACATTAAGCTTAACTAAAGATGTCTATGCCTCTTGTATATACACATCTTATGGATTCAAAGTGAATGCAAATAACACCAATGGTTACATGTTTAACAGTGGTGCTAAAATGTGGTCTCCAAGCGGCCAACATCTGTATTGGGGAGCATCCAATGAAGCTCAATGTTTCTTACATTTAGGCGTCCACGACAGTAGGTGGGCACTCGATGGTGATGTTAATAATGTTCTGGCCCTTGGTACCCCCAATCATCGCTGGACACAATTATATGCCGTATCCGGCTCCATAAATACGTCCGATCGCAACGCAAAGGAAGATATCACGGCAATGCCGTCTGTGTATGAGGACGTTTTCATGGATTTAAAGCCAGTATCATACCGTTTTAAAGATGGTACTAGCGGACGCACACACACTGGGTTTATTTCACAAGACATGGAGGATACTCTCAAACAGCATGGCCTGACAACTACGGACTGGGCAGCAGTTTGCAAAGATAAATCGGACGCCAATGATAGTTACGTGTATGGATTGAGATACGAAGAAATTATTGCATTAAACACTCACATGATTCAGAAATTGTACACTGAAATAGATGCGCTAAAGGCGCAAATCCTGGAATTAAAAGAGCTATTCGCTTTCAAGACGAGCCCTTAATTCATTTATCTCTGCATATAACTTCTGTATCATATGCGTGTTAAGGGCAACAATTTCGCTATAACGTAAACCGTACCTATACACATCACTGCTCTCATTTTTGTCCTTACACACAGCTGCTAAATCCATTGTCGTTAACCCATGATTTCCCAGGGCTGTTTCCACATCCTGGGAAATGAATCCTGTATGGGTACGTCCACTGGTGCCATCTTTGAATCGATATGCAACTGGTTCCAAGTCGAAAAAGACTTTCTCATAAATAGATGGTAAAGCTTTGATGTCTGTTTTAGCATTTCGATCGGATGAATACACAGTTGGATCAACAGCAAAAATATTGGTATATCGATGGTTAGGACTACCTAATGCCAGGCGATTATCAACATCTGGATCAAGCGTCCAACGACTGTCGTGAACTCCAAGATGTAAGAAATAACCGGCCTCTGCTGAAGCACTAAAATATAGGTGTTGATTTCCTGTGGAATATATGCGGCCATGCTCTGTGCCAAAATATATACGAGAATTAAAAGGCATTCTAATATTGGAATTAAATGTATTAAGAGCCTGATGATACATGATTCCGTCTTTATTATAGCTCCATATCCCTTTATTAAACGTTGAATCATACATTCCAGCCATATCCGAACGATTTGCAGATGGTGGAGTTGCATAAAAATAGATTTGGTGTTTCAAGGCAGAGGCATTTTTAAAACCTATTTGTCGCTCTCCGTTAGCAGCATCTGCCATCATGCCTCCTTGTAACGTACCACCACTTAATGGGAATTTCTGCGCTAAATTGTTATTTGACGCAGAGATATATCTATAAAGAAAGGAAATTAAAAATGAATAAAGAAGAACTCACAGAAATATCAGAAAACAAAGAAACCGTTAACCCTACCCAACCAGAAAAAGAAAAACCAATCGATCTATGGATCGAGGATGAAGGCCAGATGCTCTCGCAGGGTATTCTTGAGTGTGTTAACAAATCGCCACTGCCTCTTTCAGTTAAGAAAATAGTTCTAAGCAATTTATTCACAGAAATCATTAACACTTACAACAAAAACATTACCGCTCAAAGAGAAGCATACGAAAACCAAAAGTCCGAGTAATAACAAAAAAACCTGACATACATAGCTTTGTAATCATTAATGGAATGAACATAACAACTATGTAAATAATAAACACTATCGATAATATTAACGCTGCCGTAATATTAGACATTATGATTTCCAGTCTTGCCAACACAAATTTATATGATATGGTGAGAAATTTCATTTACAAAAACTAAAAATAACTATTTATATAAAGATAGAGCCTGCCATATTGGCGGGCTTTATTTTGCAAGAAAGAAGGATAATTATGTTACCAATTACCCCCAAATTTACAAACTGTACAATCAGCAATCGTGGCGGACGCAAAATTGAATGGATTGTTATTCACTATTTCGGTGGTTTGAGTACAGCATTAGAATGTGCAGGATGGTTTTGTAACCCTGGAAACACATCGGGAAGTGCTGATTTCTGCGTGGATGATGATCATATTATCCAGGTTAATCCAGATTTGAATAGATATAACACCTGGCATTGTGGAGGTGGACTACAAGGGTCTATCCGTCATAGTAAGTACGGAATCTGTAAAAATGCCAATTCTATCGGAATTGAAATGAGACCCTATAACGACAGAGGAAGCGTATCTGCCGCACAAAACGCTGGGTGGTATTTTCACGATAAGACTGTTCAAAATGCAGTTGATTTGACCAAATACTTAATGGCTACGTATGGAATCAATGCTGACCATGTGATCATGCATGCAGACGTCACGGGCAAGTATTGTCCTGCACCATTCTTAGATCGTATTGATGAATGGAACTCATTTCAAAACGCTATTAGAGGTGGTGCTGCAGTTACTCCGTCTACACCAGATAATAATCAAGATACCGTAAATATCAATAATTATATTGTTGAAATAAAAACAGATGTTCTAAATGTACGCCAATTTCCTACTACGGATGCTGCAATAACCGCTACGGTTAAAAATGGAGAAAAATTTACAATTGTTCAGGAAACTGCTGATGGTCGTTGGGGCAAATTGAAATCTGATGCCGGTTGGATCTATCTCAATTATACAATGAAAGCTTCGAATACAGTTCCAGCGTCAACACCTACTCCTACAACCAAATACCCCGCCATTGTGCGTATCACTACGGATGTTCTTAACGTGCGTAAGGGTCCTGGAACAAGCAATGCCATAGTCATGGCAGTAATGAACAATGAAAAATATACCATTATAGAAACACAAAATGGATGGGGCAAACTTAAATCTGGTGCTGGTTGGATTCGATTAGATTATACTGAAATTGTATCTACTGTAGATACATCAACAACGAAATATCCATTTATTGTAGAAATTACAGCTAGTGTTCTTAATGTACGTAAAGAGCCAAGTGTTAACTCTGCAATCGTTATGACCATTAAACGTAGCGAAAAATATACGATTATAGCAGAAGAAAATGGATTTGGAAAACTTAAGTCTGGTGTTGGTTGGATCAGCATGGAATATACCGATGAAGTATAATATAGGAGGTTCCTATGAAAGATAATATTATTGTTGAAACGTTGAACCCACTGCGCTTTGAGCAAATCTGGCCGTGGGTTCTTGCTATTGCCGCCCTTATTGGATTCCTCTTTGTAGCTTCCAATAAAGGACGCGCCTTTCTTCAATCACTTTTTAAAAATTGGATGGCCAAAACTCAAAAGGACGAACTTCTGAAAAAACATGATGCCGAACTCGATGATCTCAAGAAACAAACTTCATTGATCCTTCAGATGGTTCAAGTCTCAAATGAAGCTCATAAAAATGAAATAAAAACTACCATTGTTCGGGAATATAATTACTTTACCCGTATCGGATGGATTGACTTGTATAGTCTTGATTGCATACAGAGGCTTTTTGCTTCTTACACAGCATTAGGCGGAAATACATATATCCATGATTTGGCTGAAAAACTGGGAGAATTGCCCAACCTGTCTCCGGAAGAATCCGAGTAAATGCAAAAAGAAAAGCCTAAAACACTGTAAATTCAATGTTTTAGGCTTATACTTTTAACAGGGGATGAGGGATTCGAACCCCCGTGAACGGTTTTGGAGACCGTCATACTGCCGCTGTATGAATCCCCTATAGGTAATATACCTTCAAAACTGCACATTCAAATATGTTCTTATCAAACCATCATAGAAATTTAAGGTCAAGCCCTCGACCGATTAGTAACAGTCAGCTCCATGTGTTGCCACACTTCCACCTCTGCCCTATCTACCTTGTC
>CABJAM010000022.1 GCA_902363555.1 Lachnospiraceae bacterium
CTGCGGCAGTTCCCAGGGCGTCATTTTTGATACTTCCTTGTATATTTACTGATCCGCGCCTGGGTCTTTTTAGTCCGAACGTTATATTCCTTTTCTATGAACTTCGTAATGGTATCCAAAACATACTCGCAATACAGCGTGCCATCCTCTCTGGGTGATAGTGGATTGCAATGTGCAAATAATGTTACGGATGCCTCGGAATCCAAGAGGTAGTCAAACTGGTCCTTGATCTGGTTGCTGATGCTGTTAAACGCATCCATGTCGACGTTTTCGGAGTCCGGCATCTGAAGGTTATTAAAATAATCGATAACCTTTTCGCAGCGCTGTACTATATCTAAATCTGTCGGGTTAAACAAAAAGGAGCCTGTAACGGCTCCCTGAGAATTTACGATCTCGATGACCTCCCGATCATCCAATGTGATCTGTCTTGCCATGATATCCCTCCTGTGATCATGCTACCGGCGTTACATCATCCGGCGTAAAAGCCTTTGTAGTTGCATTGTACTTACCCTTGATGCGCTCACCTGTGTAATACACGGTAAACGGGATCTGGTAGCCGGACACATCGCCGCCGTAGGATGTAGGTACTACATAGCACTCCTGCTGGTAGGCCGTAAATGCATTCTCAGTGCCATCCCACAGATGGACTTCCAGGGCTTTGGTCTTGCAGGTATCATCCTGCGCCCGGGTGTCTGCGATCTCCTGGAGCTGTTCAAACAGCGGGTCACCTACCACCGCATAGAATGGGTCCGCATCCGAAGATACTTCGTAGCCGCTGTGCTGGAAAGTCGATTCCCCAAGGATGTTCTGGCCTGTCTCCACACTTGGGTTGAGTTCCACGTTAAATTCCTCAAGGTCCTTCCCGAGGCGCACCCACTGAGCTGCCTCGCTTCCAAAAGAAGCATCGATCATATGCGCCATATATTTCCGGGCAATCTTCCCTGTGACAGCAAATGTCTGTAAATCCATATTCATTTCTGCACTTCCTTTCAAAGTTCAAAATCAAATCCATTATCGTGTTCCAAATATAAAATACGAGCCTGTATCATATAACGCGCCAGCCCCGCGTCCTTATTGGCCCCCGCAAGGTTCGGCATGTTCTGGAGGACTTCCATCTTCTCCACTTCACAATCGCCAAAATATGGATATATCTTTTTCCAGTTCTGTGATTCAATCCAGTCCATAAATCCCTGGGCAAAGTTCAT
Source organism: Lachnospiraceae bacterium (assembly GCA_902363555.1). Lineage (GTDB taxonomy): Bacteria > Bacillota > Clostridia > Lachnospirales > Lachnospiraceae > Catenibacillus. Next base: position 1,206 of record CABJAM010000022.1, read on the forward strand.
GGCCTCCAGGTTGCAATCATCCGTGAAAGTCGAATAAGTCTTTGTGATGATAACGGTAAAGCCATAAGCTTTAAGGGTGCCACCAGTGATATATTCCTTGACCACCTTATCGGAATAATTGGTTATTAGAGAAAATTCGTCCGCTGACTCTGGCGAGAAATTGAAATTCAGGACGATACCGGCCAGCTCCATGATCTTCGGTTCAAAATAAGCTTTCACCGCTTCATGTTTTGTCAATTTAACCACGTCCTTTCAAATAATCCTCAAAGGATTTCAACAGGTCATCTTTTCGCGCCGTCATCATTGCTTTATCCCAATGTGATGTTGCCAGCGGATGTTTAAAAGTACTTTGCTGCAATGGCTTTCCGGATGGCACCTTTGCGACTCCCGGACGCGACCAGAAATTTCCCTCACCATCGGTATACGCACCTTTGCCTGTATCCGGATCTACATACAGTTCGCCCTCCCACTGATAATGCGCATATGGACTGAGATAATGCACAACACCGTGGTCGCCCTCTAAATAGATATCCATATTCTGTGCAAGCATCAGGTTATCCGCCGGCACATATGGGTCCATCAATCGTGCAGCGGTGCTGGCCAAAAATAGCAACCCCTGCGGGCCACCGGTCAGGTCCTGTGCCATCTTGTCTATCGGTTGATTCCACTTAAATTCTGATTTCACAGTATTAACCCCCTAACCGATAATGTTTCCCAGCTGGAAAGGCGGTGTTGTCCGAAAAAGCTGTAACCTTAAAGGCATAAGGCTTATACCGATTAAGTACCTGTGCTGCCATCTGACCGGTAACGCCGGTGATATCCTCCGAACACTCCCCAAGGATGACAATATCGTCCTGAGATACCGTAAAATGACCCTCTGGATTATTGACATACTGTGCGTAGGCCTCATACCGACTATCCTGCGGTATCCTCACCACATAGGTGTTGGATACACTGGCTTGTGTGCCCGTAAAGCTGGTATTCACCTGCGACTTCCAAAAACAATTATGGAGCACCGTTTTAGCCCAGTGCTCCTTTTTGTCTGCCGAGTCCGCCGCCTTAATCCGGTTGTACAACGTAACCGTATGGACATAATTTGGATTCATCAGCGCACCCCCGCATACAGCAGGCCGGTATAGGCCAGATGCTTATAAATAATCTCCCGGACTTTTACCGCCTTTCCCAGCTCCGTGTACGGTGACTGCGTCAGGTCATATGTGCCGGATTCGCCGTCATTACTATACGATGCCAACGGACCGGCGCCACCTCTTTCAAGGGCCTGCCGTGACAGCTTATCAGCCTCATACAGCAGCTCTGCAAGCTCACACGCACAATCTTTGACCTTGTCCGATATAAGTGCGGGATTGGTCTGCAAACGTCCAAAAGTACGCTTGTCAATCTCTGCCCGCGCCTGTTTTTCCCAGTAGCTCCACAGCTCCCCGGGTATCACCGGAGGAGCTGTCATACGATACTCAATGATATAATATTCATAGTCTGCATACATAGGCTATCCGCCTTTCTAATCAGCCATTTGTCACTAATTTGGCCATAGGGATTGCTTTCGGTTCAAATTTAATCTCCCAGTTTGCTTTTGCAAATAGCTGGTCGTCCGTTGGAGACTGGGTCCATCCACTTGCCGGGATCTTAAAACTGAATCCATTCGGATGGATGGTTTCCCTCATCCTGGTAATAAGCTCATCCTGCCCACCGTTCTTCTTGGCTTCTCTCACAGTCTCCACAGGCACATCCACACGGCCTTTTGCGGTACGGATCACGCCGCTGCCAAACAAATACGTTGTATATTTCTTAAGGTCTTTATTCGCCCCATCTCCACCAGTGGCAACTACCGGAACTCCATCATCAATCAGCACTGTGTATCCAGAAATATCAGCAATATCCATTTTTCTCTGAATGCCCATGCTGTCTGTATATTTCCGATACTCCAAAAGCTGCATATTTTCCAAGGTATTTGCCACGTTGGAATGCATGACCGCCAGCCCAAAAGCCCCCTTGTGATCTCCGCAGGCCAGTGTAGCCAGATCGTTAAGGTCCGTCTCGTTAATCTTACGTGCTTCTGCCGTGGTAGACGATAAATCAAGCACATGATTTTCTTGCCAAATTTTTGCGTTTACGGATGAACCGGTGATATCAAATACCGCATCTGTAATACCGATCAATCGCTTCTGACGACGTTTCTGCCAGTACTTTGAAATTGTTGCCACAATATGCCCCATCGGATCCGCCCCAGAAAGCTCTGCCGTGAAATTGCGGGCAAAGAATCCTTTTGCACGGCCATACACAACGCCGGTCTGGGAACCGCCGCCAACCTCAGTCACGGTAATGTCAGTCTGACCGTCATAGTTCTGGTCATCTCCATCCAGCGTATTGTAGAATGGAATGGTATAAATATTTCCACTATTCTGAATCATGCTTGCAATTGTGGAATCTTCTACAATTGCACCGGATTCAATCATTGCTGTCAGATAAGGATCAGGAACCTCCGACCACATATCTAAAAATAATTCCTCGTCAAACGGGATTCCGAAAATAGTTTTTGCCATTTTTACTGTTCTCCTTTCAATGCCTCATATTTCTGAGGGTCTTTTTGTTTGAGTTCCAGCCGTTCTTTGTAACCAAGCTTGCGGAACTCTTCTTTTGTGATTCCGAGTATTGGTCCTCCTGTGGGGCCTACCGGATTGTTAATGGGTTCCCTGGAACCAAAAAGATAATCATTCTCTTTCTGACAAGCCTCAAGCGCAGCTTTGATATCGGCTGTCTGGTCCTTACTCTGCCTAAGTGCGTTAACATCAAGCAGCGCCTGCACAGCCTTGACATTTCTTGCACCCGCTGCAGATATGGCAGCTTCCAAGGACGTAGAAAACTGCATGTCTGCAATCTTCTGCTCATAATCCGCTTTGGATTGCTCGAACTTTTCTTTATATTCGCCTACCTGAGCTTTTACCTGGTCGTAATCTTTGAAGCCGTCAATTGTCTGGTTTGCAGTTGAAAGCTGCTCTTTGGTGGATTCCAGTTCCTGTTTTATGGATTCAAAGTCCTGTTTTGCTTTTCCTATATCCGCGGAGTTTTCATCCATGATCTTATCAATCTGTTCCTTTTCCAGGCCCATTGCTTCTAAAAAACTTCTTTTCATAATTACATCTTCCTTTCGTTTCGCTTTTTCTCGTGGTCGCACCACCTGACTTTAGGTAAGCCGTCCAGTTTATCGTCTTATGACAGGACAATAAAATAAGACGCATAACCCCGCGTCCTAAGGGAGATATTATTGGATCACCGCCTTTGTCTATTACGACTGCAAAAATGAGTACAAAAATACCACTCGATCACTTTGGACCGGGTGGTATTAATTTTTGTGATATTTACACTCTAAACATATCTCATTCATATTTGGCTTATTAGCCTCTCTCGGCACCGTTCTTTCAGGTGCCACCCCTTCCGCTACCATGCAGATATCAAAGCATAGACCCTCATCAATACTGCATTCTAAAATCGGGCATACCTTATTTTCCATACTTCTCAATCACCTCCAAAATTTTTTTTACATTTTCATCAAACTCCTCGTTTGAAAATGCCGTTCTGACATTTTTATTCTTCATGTCAACGTAGGCGGCCCCACTTCTACTGTAATAATTCATAAACTGCCCATTCCAACGCTTTAGAGCAATTTCCGCCTCGTTTATGTAGCATTGAGCTGTTTCTCGCGTAATTTGATGCTGACGTTCCACATTTATATGTTTTTCGTCAAAGCCAAATCCATCAATATTAACCTTCTCAGGATCCAAAATCGGCTCACCTTTTATCCCAGCTTCTTTTAGGTCTGCTTTAATCTTATCATAATTCTGTTGCTTTTGAAATACATTTGATTCCTTTTTGGTTAATGAAAATTTTCCCTTTAGCCCGTCTTGATAGACCCGCTTCATCTGCTCGGGCAGCCCCATTTTTTCCGAAAAAGCTTTGTACGCCTGCATCTTCCCCTGGTACATCGCTTTTTTTAATATAATGGACTGCTCATCAGCTCCACCCTCCTGCATGAGTTTAATCTGCTGTCGGGTCGCCCTCATCGCCGTTTCCATCTTACGCTGCTGTTGTAGGGCTTCATAGGTGGTATACTGCTTTCCATTATATTCCTTTGGAGTATTTTCCTGTTCCATCATCTCATCAAGCTGCTCATCTGTATATGTACGGGTAGAACCAGGAGGAAAAGCCCGATAATCGTGATAGCAGTTAGCCCCATGCAGTCCAGTAACCGTGCCGAGGCCACAGACATCAATAAGCTGCTGCATCATCCATACACGCCCCTGCCACGGTTGATGCGTTGGCCGAGCACCGACATGGGCCGTTGTCTCATACTGATCCGTGTGCAATTGCGCCGCCACCTGCTCGTTGATCTTCTCTTGTATCTGCCTAAAACCCGTCATGATAGCCCTACGCGCGGCTACATCAACGCGATTATGCCATCCAGACTCGTAGTCAATCCAGCGCAGGCCGGAATTGGTCATCTCTCTGATTGTCCGCATGAGTACCGTTTGATAATCAAATCCGCCGGAATGGATATCCCACATGGCAGCATCCAGCGTATCACGGTAGTATTCCATCAATGGGGTGTAGTACAGCCTTCCGGTCGCCGGATTCCGGATTGCAAAACCCATGCTGCCGGTCAAGCTCCGAAATGTCTCCTGAGTCTGCCGCTTCATGGCTTCAATGAGACTCTGCAATCCCTGATTTTCGTCAAACGGTATCTGATTCATACCATTCATCCGGTATGCCCTCTCGTGGCCGTAATATTCACGGTACACCTCATCGTCACATATGCGGTTCAGCTCATCGCCTGTGACTTGCAATGCCTCCCGGATCCACTGTTTGATGTCATCCTCAGACTTGCCCAGTTGCTGAAGCCGTGTAATCTGCCAATCTGCGGACGCCGTCGAAAAGCCATTCGCTTTAATCCTCCGGACAATGTCCGTCAATATGCGCAACTCCAACGCTGACATCTGCTTGACGACTTTCTGGGGGATCTTCTCAAGTTCTCCCTGCGTCACTCGATCACCTCCGCCGGCGTCTGTATTGCAGCTTTGGCCGTCTTGTCATCCTCTCCATACCATTTTTTTCTGTATTCCCAAAGAGACATAGCGCCCATTGATACATCCTGACGGTCCTGTTGTCGCTCATTCTCCTCGTCTGTCAAAATAGAATCATTAAATTTGCAATGAAATTCATAACCAGATGTGTACAGTCCATTATAAAAGGCAAGAGCAGCAACAAGGTCCTCTAAACACTCTTGTAATTTCTTTTGTATAGCTGTCACCCTATTGTACTTTCGGGATTTTGCCGTCCTGATTTCAGTAGCAGTCTTCTCTACATATTGAGTATCTGACAAATCACCATAGGCCAGGCCAACAGAAAACTCTATCTGACGGTAATACTTTTCCAGTCCATTAATGATGTTCTGGTCTCGAAACTCTGGTGAATATTCCTTGTATAATTCCTTATCGGCGGCCTCCTGGACATTCAACCCCCGGTACAGTCTCTTGTTGAGAGGAGGAAGTTCTACATCGCCTCTTCCCTGGTTTCGCAGATCATGCCGCAAAGCTCGCTCATCCACATGGATAATGCGTTCACCAGATTCAAACTCCCAGTCTAAACGCGCCCCCTGGATATCCGCTTTCCGGATTAAGTTTATCGCAGAATCGTAAATGGACACACCGCATGGAGTATTATCAATCTTGTTTTTGATTGGGTTGCGATAATACCCAAAGTCCATCTTATCCATTCCGGGATAGGTGACTTCTGATTGTAATTTTTCCCACCCTGGAACCTTTGACAGTTCGATTTCATAACCGAACTCCGTGGCACTGTTACTTTCAAATGCCCGGTTTGTTATAGTCAGCGATCCACTTCTGATCCTGTGACGCTCGGCCCGGATATAATATTTATCTCCGGCAGGCTTCACCTGAAGGAATAAACAGTCATCCGGTTTACCACTTCCATCAAAATGGATTGGTATAAATTTATCTGCAGTTATATACTCAACCGTCTTCCCCCCCAAAGGTTTAATGATAAACGATCCAAGGCCAATGCCATCCTGAAGATTCTCGTTTAAGTCCTCTATGGCAGACATAAATATTTCATTAAGTTTATCATTGCTTATAGATACCTCCATTTCATTGAGTGCCACGTCTGCAAACTCACGGCAGATTCCTTGTTCCAGCTTTAGAGATGCAACATATTCATCTCTTTCGCACCACTCTGCCCGCCCTTGCAACATACTATTCCATGTTTCAATCCTTGACAGCATCTCAGGTGTAAGCGCAATATCCTCATCAACTATCTTCTGTATAGACTGGACGGTAAACATCCTCTTAACCCCCTTCCACCAACTTCTAATCTTAGCAAACACATCATCACCCACCTATCAGATACTTTATATCCCGTTCAATCGTATACTCGAAAGCATCCAGGCTGTCTATATCAGTGCTACCATCATCAAGTCTCTCATCTAATAAAGACTCCGGATCCCATACAGCCTCCTCAAGGGCCTTACTTAACGATTCACAATCCTCAGTAATAAAAAACCGTCCTGCTCCCATGAGCCTGACGGTACAGTCAATTCTATCTTTAATCCGGATTTTCTTAGCTGGCCGAACAATGATGTGGGGAAAGCGCTCCTCAACGGCATTCCTTATGCCAGCACCCAAAACAGTTTCAGCATTATCCCAATAAAGTTCGTCCACACTGCCATATTTATCCTCCACTTCAGATATAAACGCTAATACCATAGAATCCAAAACATTGCTATCTATGGCTTCCTCACAATCCTTTTGGAGGATTCGTCTGGACATCAGAGCAACGATCTGCCTGTACTTCGAGGTATACCCTCTGGCAACAAAAGCATGTCCAGATTGATTGCCACCAAAGTCAATTCCAATAGAAATATCCATAAGGTCATTTGGATTGATACTCTTTAAAAACATACCTGGTTCATCTGCAAATTTTCTGTATATTGCTCCCTCAGCACGTTTCCATAAGCCCAAGATATAACGATCATAATATATCGTTCCCTCATATTCCTTACAAAGATCCCCAACAAATTTAGGGTCCAGAAACGGATTGTCAAATATCTCATACTTCTGGCAATAGATATCTGCATCTGAATCAAGGAAAGCCTTAAACCAATGCGTAGGGTTCTCCGGATTGCAAGCGCCGTCAAAACAGGAGTAAGGCTTATCAAGACGCGATTTGAGCATCTGAAAGACTTCTTTGTTCCAATCTGCAATCTCATCCCCATAACAATATTTGATACTGTCGCCCCTTATTTTTGATACCTGGCTGACCTTTTCAGCGCCAAGGCAGTATACATCCTCACCACATATACGAGCCTTATTATGATTGTTAATCTCGCCTACAAGCCGATCCGTATATAATTCACGCATTGGCCGGAGCACATTTCTCTCAATGGTTTCTCTCGAAACACCAAGGATCACCGTATTTCCTTGTTTTCCAATACGTTCCCGAATACGGTATGGGATGATAAATGAAGTATCTACAAATGATTTACCTGAACGTACAGCCCCAACTTTTATATTCCAGCGATTATTGGCCTGGACAATATATTCATTCTGTTTCTTGCTTAACTGCATTTTCGTATACTCCCTTTAGAATCTCATCAAGCTTGTGTAATGCTTCTTCTGATTCGTTCTCCCCAGTAGTTGATTGTTTCCTGGCTTGTTTGAGTTCTGTATCAGCCTGCAGGTTACGCATTTCCTCGTCCGGCTTGTCGCACTGACCTGAATACTTAGCCACAGCCTCGTAAGCCTTTACGTTACCGGACAGACCTTCCTTAATCATTGCCATGTTCAGGGCAGTTTCCAGCGTACAATCGAGCCCCAGTGAGCGCAAAAGCGGTGCCCATTTGTCATCGTCTATTTCAAGGGTCAACATGAAGTTTAGCGTCTCACGAAAAGCCGCTTTTCGACGCCGGGCTTTTCCGGAAGCTTTGCCGCCATTAGAAGTTATAATCCGTAGTTCCTCCGTTGTTCTATGGTCGAACCCTTTATTTTTTATGTTTTCATAACCGGCCATCACCTCACCTTCCTATCTGGCTATTTTTCAGCATTATAAAAGCACCCCGGAGGATGCCTGTAACTATCTATACTTTTCACTTTTCATTAGATATCTAATTTCTTCATAATCTTCATTCGCTTAGAGATTTTATCAACTGCATTTCTATTAAACTCATTACTCTCATCCCTTTTTTTCTTATCTATAATCATATTACCAGAAATATCAAATAAAAGTTTAACAACTATGCTGATATTGGATGGCTTAGCAAAAAAGAAATTTACAACTCTCCACTTTTCAGTAACAAACCCTTCTAGCTCTGCAGCTATCTCCCTCAATTTATTTTTACATTCTAAAGCTTCAGAATTTTCGTACTCGTTACTTTTCGTTGTAGGAATGCCAGCGCGCTCAGATTCAAAACTAGTAAAAGTTCTTACATGGGTAATAGACCAATAATATCGAACCAGTATATATGATAATTTTGCTTTCAATTCTTTATACCTTCGTAATGGTTTTAAAAACAACTCAATAAATAACTGTCCGAATACAAAAACTAAAACACCACTTATAACTGTAATAAAGGTTTCAAACAACACAACAAAATCCTCCCATAATATGTTTTATATTATAATACACCAGTATTTTGTAGTTATCAACATTATTTCCACAATATGTTGATTAATTGTGGATAAAAAAGAACGCCTGCAACAATTATAGTCACAAGCGTTCTCTTCTCGAAAACATGATTTCAAGGAGGTAATCCTAAAATTCCATACTACGATTATAACACAGATTTTTATGATTTTTATGAAAGTTGCAAACACGCCTTAATTTTTTTTGAAACCGTGCTTTGATCAATATTAAGTTCCCATGCAATATCGTACTGCCTTTTCCCATCAATATATGCCATCTGTAATATCATCCGCGTTTCAGCATCATCAATACTGCTTATAAACTGCTCGATTTCCAGCAATTCCTTTTCATCAGACTCTAATCTTTTTTTATACTCTTTTATCCTAAGATTTAATGCATCTGACGCCTTAGGTTCATTCATAAGAACGGGCGTATGCACTTCGATATAAGGGAAATTTTTACTGGATCCCCTGACCTTCCCCAATACAGCAGGCACCTCCGTCATTTCGATATCTTTGATTTTATCTAAGAGTTTCTCACGCTCCTTTTTCTTGGCACGATATTGTAATAATCTTTTCTTTGTCATATAAATCCTCCAATTATGCAGCCATTGCCCGATTAAACTCATAAGCAATGTTGCTTTGTGATATTGAAACATAATGATGTTCAGTGGTTGATGTACTCGCATGGCCAAGCAGCTCCTTGATGTACTCCAGCTTAACCCCGCGGTCAAACAACATAGTTGCAAATGTCCGCCGAAAGAGATGCACAGTACAATTTTTCCGGAGCCCGGCACGATTCCCAATCCCGTGCAGTATCATCTCAATACCGCCCTTTTTAAGCGCCGGAGGGTAACCCAAAGCCCGATTTTTACGCTTGTGCGGGAAAAGATACGGACTGTTATCAGACCTCGTATGTAAAAACTCTACCAGGTGCTTCTTGGCCCGTGCGTCCAAATAGACAGTCCGGAACTTACGTGACTTTTCGCTACGCAACGTAATCTGCCCTCTCAAAAAGTCTACGTCCTCAATCTTAAGCTCTGTCAGCTCGCCCACCCGGATTCCGGTACTCAGCAGCAGGTCCACTAGTGCCAGCTCCCGGATATCCTGGCAGCTATCTCGCACCGTCTCGACCTCTTCCGGTGTCATGTGCTCCTTTTTTGGTGGGTCAACTTTTATATTATTAATAGGCTTGATAATATTTTTCGTGATATAGCCATTATCGTGGCACCATCCATAAAAGCTGCTAAAATACCGCTTGGCGTTGGCCACAGTGTTGGAGCAGACGCGCATACTGTATTCGGCCAGCCAAAACTTAACGTCCTCAGTAGTTACCTGATCATAGCGCTTGCCGGTGTACTCCAGGAGCTTACGGTTGTAGAGGACGTACTGCTTGATGGTATCCTCTTTGAGGTTTTCCAGCTTTTTATTCGCGGCAAATATTTGTAACATCCGGTCATTGCTGGTGTCATAGACTGCAATACCGGTCTGCATTGGGGTCACGTCAAAGTCATAGAGTTCATGGCGAATTGCATTGTCCAACGTCTTGAGGATATCCGCCTGCACCTGTGCTGCCATTACGCACAATATATTGTTGATAATCATGTCCTTGGTATTTACTGCTGCTGTTGCTCCCATAATTTTCCTCCTTAATTTTATTGATTAAGGACTGATAACATGGTATACTATCCTTAATCAGTGAGGTAATGGAGATGCTTTGGTAGGTGACTCCGTTACCTTTATTGTTTTGTTTCGCACGTATGTTCTTCCAACGGTTTTTTTATTGGGATGCCGAAGCATCCCACTTTTTATTGCTTATTATCTATCTGCTTTTCGGACTTACCGGAACTCATTTCCCGTATGTAGCGATGCGGTACATTACACCTGACCGCATTCATAACCAGTTCAAGCTCCGCCGCCTGTTTGGTAAGGTTGTAAAAGTCCGAAAACTTAACGTCCACTCTGTCCTCTGCTGTAAAATTATCAATTAATCCCATCTGTATAATCCTCCTTATTTTCAGCCAGCGCCAACACCCGCCCCAGCGCCTCCACATCTCTCCGCCATATCTCATCTGCCAACTCAGACCCTGCCCAATCCCGGCAGTGGCCACGCAGGCTGCACAGCTGCTCCATCGTGGCACCATCCAGAGTCTCCTCAAACTGGTACAGCCGCTCTGTCAGCTCAATGATACTCGTACCAGCCGTCATCTGCGGCCGCCCGTCAGGCCCCATTGTTGTTAATCGGTTCATGGTCTGATTCCTCCTCACACTTCAAAAAAATCAACAAATCGCTTACACAATCATCGCATAAATCAAAGCGTTTATCGCGACTACCTCCTGCGGTAAGAGTAGCACATCCGCCGATAAAATCACCTGTCATGTCAGATACCTTACGCGCATTCTCTGTATAAAAGCTACCACATCTGTCACATTTGTATGCTTCCATTGCTGTCTCCTTTCTCAACTAAAGTTCAGTTTAGCGTGTTATAACGCTCTGCCCTTCTTTGTCTGTAATATCCACCGATATTGTCATTCTTCCAAACGTATTCATAACCCGATCTCTTATTTCTTCACGGACAATACTTCTTGCACTTTTATCTATGCACTGTTCAATTTTATTTGATATGGCGTCGCTTGTATTTGTCTCGTGTAAGGCTTGAAATATTGCTCTTTTAAGTTCTTCTTGCAAAACTTCTTTTACCATATCCTTTAACGTAATTTTATTAATTCCTGCTTCATTAAGCATCTGCCTTATTTCCTGCCTAATTGCAATTTGCTCTACTGTCATACACTTTTCCTTCCCGGCTTTCGCCTAAATCCTAATTTTCTTGGTAAATGGTCTGTCCACATTCCGGACAAAACTTATCTCCAACCACTCCATCCTCACAGTTATTTTCTGCCCCACAAGCCGGACAAAAATATTCGTCCACATGGATTTCGTCTACTTTCATAGGTATCTGCTTTTCCAGAGCTTCAATACAGTTTCGGCTGTGCGCCACTGAAAGAAGTGTTTTTTCCGAAAAATCCTGCGGAAAAATCATACCTTTTTCCCGCTTTAAACTCTCTTCCATCGTCAATTCTGTTTTCATCTTTACCTCCAAAATCCTAATTACCGGTTTGTATTTTTTACAGTGTCGGCTCCTTACGCCCATGCATACACCGCCATTGAGCTTGTATTTTTTACAATTCATGCAACTTTCCATATTTTCTCCTAAAGTTCAGTTTGACTATCCAAATTTCTTCCGCATATCGGGCAAAAATTTAATGGAATCCACTCATATGTTGCCGCAGAATCAGATGTTTGAATATCCATTTTCAACTGTTTTCCGTCAAATCTAATATCTACAACTTCATCTTTTGCAATTGATATCGTAGTTGTGCTACAATACGGACATTTTATATGTCCTCTTTTCAATTTCATACTGACCTCCTAAATCCTAAAATAGTTACCGGTTGGCCCGGTAAAATGCTCTGGCAAATCCTGCCGGTGTAATAGCTCTGATAGCTGCACGGTCAAGCCCCATCCCCTCATACTCCGGCGGGCAGACTGGATTAGCCATGCCGCGCCCGTGCCGGTGGCCATCCTTATACATGACCGCAAGCAATCCTGGACGATCCTTGGTAATCGGCTTAGGCTCCTTAAAATAACCCCATATATCTGTGGGCTTAATGCCAAAATCGCCAAATTGCCACTGCTCAAAGGTGTAATGTGGCCGGCCTAAAAACTGCCGCATAAATCCCACTGGATTTTCCAAGGCCCAGAATGCCAGCTTATTATGCATCCGACATTGCCAGATTATCCGCAGACACGCTGACATCACATCGACGCCGGTCGCAAAATCGCGGGGCAATCCACCTTTTGCCAGGCTAAACTCCGTACAGGGTGGTGCTGCCAGAATCCCGTATACATCCTCATACAAAACCGTCAATGTATCCCGATAATGTACATCCTGCCGCACAAAATCCATTGCGTGGCGGCCAAACTCAACCTTGGTCACATCATATACTGGCAGCGTTAGCACGTGGACGGAATAACCGGCATCCTTATATGGACGGCTCCATGATCCAGTACCGCCGCACAAATCCAAAATAATCTTATTACTGTTATCCATATCCAAAAGGAGCCGATGCATCGTTATGCCGGCCGGCAGCTCCGCCTCCTTTCCTAAATCGTCGTTTAGCTGCCTAAACCATGCAGCCATCTATTGTCACTACGACCTCACCATCGTGCACCCGGATAGCCGCTACCCAACCACTGGCATCAGTAATCATCAATCGCTTACCAATTTGTTGGATGCTCACCACATCATCATATTGCACAATGCGTCGAGAATCTCTATTAACTATTTTAATATCCACATCACACCTCCATCACGCTCCCGGCATCAGTGTATCATTGTCCGCATATTTCCCAGCCTCCGCCAACATCTGCGGTTGGTACGGCTCCGGCCGCTCCATCCAGGCCAACACCATATAATCCATAATCTTCGGCCCATTGTACCAATGCCCTCTGCTATATGCGTAGTACCTCACATCCGTCACTCCACCCAGATCCACTGTCACCGGATACACATGGGCATCAAGTGTAATTGGATTAACACCATCCTTCGGCAGCCGGTCCATAACAGGTATCCAGCCCGTATCCCGTGCCGATGGTGTGACCACAGGTGCCATCGTATCCTCGCTCTGCTCAATCGTGGCCGCCGGCATGACAATCTTATGTATTGGGCACAGATAATCTGCCGCAGGCTTGGTGCCACCGTTATACAGCTTGTATGTATAACCACATTTGGGGCATTGGTAGTGGTAGCCGATAATCTTTTTCATAATCTCACCTCATCCTGTTTAACTGATAAAATCCATCAATACATCTTTCAGCATATCCTGGTCCATATATTGTATGGCCTCGATCACTTCATCACTCGCAAGCATTATCGCATCAACGATCTGGTCAATAGTATACTTATCCATCTATTTCATACCTCCGTATACTGTTTAACGTTTAATCGGCTCCGGATCCGTTTTAATGTCTGACCGACGGCAGAGTTTGATATACCAAGTGTTCCACACACCTCTCGCCACATATGCCCGTTGGCCAGCATTATCACAATCTGCTTTTCCCTTGGTTTCAACTCTGATAGGAGCTGTCCGGCAAGGACCGACGTAATTGATGCATCTTCCGGGTCGACACCTTTATCAGCAAACATTTCAAGATATTCCGTATCATCCCGCATTATAGCGTTGTAATGCAGCACGTCCTTTTCGTTCCTTCGGATTTTACGGTCCTCGGTACGCAACTGCGCAATCAGCGCCCATTCGATATATTTACAGGCGCAGGTACTAAATGCTCCGCGCTCAGGCTCATAGCTCATTGCTGCCTTACATAATGCGATGGCTGCCACATCGTAATAATCGTTTTCCGGCAGATGCATTTTATTCAATATATGGTAGATTAGGTTATGATTGCTTTCCACCATCCTGCATTGTTCGTCCGTCATTCAGATTCCTCCCCGGCATACAGCCAAAATGTATATACAACTCTGTTCTCCTCCGCGTCCTGATATACACACAATCGCCTTCGATTGGTTTTTCGCATACATAGCAGGTATGTATAGCAGTTCCCTTTTCATTATTCTTTTTATCCATACTCAAAACTCCTTTACTGCATTACTACAATCCCGCAGTTATCACACCTTGCATGTAAATGCCCATTATATGACGCTCTGGACGCATAAGCTTGACCGCCACATATAGGACAATCAAATTCCTTTTGACTGCCCGGCTTTAAACCTTCATTTGCTGCCATGACAAATCTCATACGGGATTCCATTGCCTTGTCTTGTTCTTCCTGACCCTTCATGTATTCCTCAAGCTCGATTATACTTGCCTGAATATCGGCATCGCGTTCCGGTGTCCATATCCTATGAAAAGCATTGATTGCCTTTTCCCAATCCGGAATTGTATTGTGCATTTTTTCTTTGCAATTATTCAGAATCGCCATTACATGCTTATCCATAAAAACAATCCTCTCGTTACATGGTTTACAAAAATCGATTTAAGGTTACGTCCAATCCGTAACCGCCAGACACCGCATAAATACTGGGTTTAAACCACTTTTTAGTATACGGTTACAAAGTTACACGCGTTTTTCTATATAGGGCTATTTTTATTTCCGACTTTTGAAGAAAAAATAAAAGTATATAAGGCGTAAAAATGGGATGTAACTTTTGTAACTTGTAACCCTCAGCCTATTTAAAAGGCAACTCCATCTGTTCCACATCAACAAATCCATCTCTGTCCGCACCATCATCCAGCTTCAAAAACACACAACGGTACGAATTTCCAGATATCTTCTTGACCTTTGTTGGCTGACCGCTCTGCATCTGTATAAGCCCTTTACGGCCAGCCCACGACAAGAACGACTTTTTAGAGAAATTTCCCTCCTTACAAAGAGCCTCAAACGCCGCATTATAGATAATCGCGTAGCCATCATCCAGTATCCCCCACTTCTCGATTTTCGTGTCCAAATCGAACCGTGAGGGGTTCATGGCCACCTTATCCAGCAAAAAACGATAGCAGCGCTCGTTGTCGGAAATCTCATTGCGATCCATCAGTACACGCTTGGCTTCGTCAATGGATATGTATTGTCCGTCCTTGAAAAGATAATCCGTGGCAATCCGGTCCGCCGTCAGAACAATCGATAATGAGATACTCTGTTTCTGCGTCTTCTCATCATCAAAGATCTGGCGCTGGACATCCTCCTGAATTGATCGGATCGTATCCACACCGATATCCTTCAACACCTGCACAAACTCTTTCCCGGCAAAACCATAGTTACTTTTCAGCAGCTCCAACGCATGTTGTGGATCCTCATAGACATTCTGACCACATTCTAGCTCCAGGATACGGTTAATAGCTCCTCCCTGACTCACATACGAATTTAGCGGCCGCTCCCCGTTTGTCAGAACACAGTTCCGCCAGCGATTCTCCCGGTTCATTCCAAGTTCCTTGTTTGACCTGCTCTTGCCCTTGCCTGAGCAGAGGTCATAAACGATCCCTTCAAAGTTATCCCTGATTTTGGCAGATACCTTGCTCGTGTCATCTAAAATCATTGGCAGATTATTAAGCAAGTCTGCCCTGGCTTCAAGGGCAACATCACTTGTCTTGAAATCACCTATATAGCGGCTCTCGTCGGGGTCCGCCCATATGGAACATGCCAGCATCAATGTTATACTCTTTCCGCCGCCAGTCTCTCCCCACAGATCAACAATGTACGGCAGGCCACCTAACAGTCCTACGAGTACGCTCGAAAAAGATGCCGCCAACATAAACTTGATCTCGATACGGCCGGTACGCCTCAGGTCGCTCACATAATCAAACCACCGGTTCCGGCTGCCATGCTCACCGATGCTCTCAAATATCTGTTTAAAACGGGAATCGCCATCAAAGATGATATCCGTGTCGTATGGCAGGAAATCCCCCTGTATCCATCCCAGCTTGGAGCTGGAATATTGGACCTGTATATCATCGTCATTGGCGTTTTCTACATCCGCCAGATACTTTACAAGCAACTTGGCATTCTCGCTGGTGACGGCGATGCCACGGCCTGACAAGGCCACGATCTTGTTAGCAGAGGTAATCAACACTTTGGGTACAATGATCTCTGTCCATTTCCGGTTACGCTTGTAAGCAAGCTTGATCTGTTCCTCTCCTGTTTCCAGATTTCTCAGGCGCTCCACCGGCAAGATCGGGTGATAACAAGCCACCTGCTCCACAGAGCCAGAGGTCTGCGAATATATACCGCTATCACTGGCAATCCATGACCCGCAGTACATCCGGTCGTATGGACCTTCAAAGTTTGTCCAGTTGTTCAGCATTATCGGCTTCTGTTGACGCTGCTGCCGCTGCATCTCCCGCTCCACCCTTTTGTAGGCGGATACAAGCTGCTCAAACTTTTTCTTGACCCCCAGCTCGTCCGCCCGGTCCGTGAGGGATAGCAGGAGCCGGGCTTTATATATCTCATCCTCCTGCGCAAAGACCTCTGTCAATACATCATCTGACAGTATCGTCTCTGCTGTCAGGCGGTTTAATGGCTCCATGTCATCACCTCGATTCATTTAATATATCATGCATATATAGTGCGTATTGCAGTTTGTTATAGACTTCACACCACAGGTCAGACAGTGGCATGAGTATCTTAAGATATAAGCGATACAGGCTTATATCATCGTTATTTGAGCATATACGGGTTCTTTTGTCGGCTTCCATACGTTTTAACGTTTGACGCTTTTTGTCGGCTCTGTAAGCCTTCAGATGAGCCACGTACCTGCTCTCAGTATCCTTGGCATAGGTTCCACCAAGGTGCTCATACGCCTGCTTAAAATCCATATCGTCCATCATCTGTACAAACGTAAAGATATCCCCGTTGGCACCGCAGCCGAAACAGTTAAAGTCTTTTGCGTATATCTTTAAACTGGCCTGACGGTCGCCTTTGTGAAATGGACATTGGCAAAATCCAGCGCGGTTCGGATGCAGGCCATACATCCCAACAATATCAGCCATCGAGTACCGCTCTTTTATATCTTCTTTAGTCAATGGCGCCACCACCCAACAGCTCCACAATCCGCCGACCGGTATCCTTTTTATCGCAAAACAGGAACTCGCATCCATATTTCCGGCGCATCGTACACAGGATTTTGTATAGAGTATCACCCTGCATGGCTTTTGTCCGTATTGTGACCCACCGGCCCGCATCCTGGATGCGTTTGACAGACCTCGGATTATCCCACCATATGACATCCTCCAGCGTACGGATATCCTTTCCATGTTCCACCAGGAAGATGATCTTGATCCCATGCTCTCCGGCGCGTACGATCTCATTCCGGAAACGTTCGTGCTGCTGGCAGACATTACTGCACAGCTCCGACAGGTTCTGCTTGCGGTCGATGACCAGCCGGGGATTATCATAATTCATGTAATCCCCGACATAAAGTTTGGATATGAAGTGATGCACACCAAGAGAATCGAATGTCTCAATGATCTTTGTGATAGCCCTGGCCTTTTCCCTTGAATCTATCTGTATGTTCACAACATCACATCCTTAATTAAATGGCAGCTCATCGTCGAGTCCATCCGGTATATTGTAAAAGCCATCATTGCCAGTGCCGAACCCCTGGTTGCCGCCGGCCGGCGCCGCAGTAACGCCGGAATCTTTCTTGCTCTCAACAAATTCGACGGCCTCGGCAACGACATCGGTGGTATACACCTTTACGTTGTCTTTATTGGTGTAACTCCCGGTCTGTATCCGACCAGTGAGCCCAATCCGCTGCCCCTGGCAGAAATATTTTTCGATAAACTCAGCAGTTTTCCCCCAAGCAACGCAGCTGATAAAATCCGCCGTAGGCCCATTATCAGACTTAAACCGTCGGTCCACTGCAATGTTAAAACGCGCAATAGTTTTGCCGTTATCACTGTACCGTATATCCGGATCTCTGGTAAATCTTCCAACTAATTGTACTGTATTCATTATGCCCTCCTACATCTTGTCTGGTGTCATATTCAGCCGCTTCATGGCATTCATGAACTGCTCGACCGTCATGTTGTCCAACGCTTTGACATGATAGGTCGATAGTATCGTCTGCATGGTGAGGCCCTTTTTCTCAATCAGTGCCGTCAACGTATTTATCTTAGCCGCATCGATAAGCTCCGCCTTAGCCTCATCAACCATAGCCTGTTCCTTTGGCGGCTGAGCCGCCGGTTTTTGCTCCTTTGGCGCTTTAGGTTGACTAGACTTGCCCTTTGATTCGGCCTTTTGATTGGCTTCCGGATGTTCCAGCTCTGGCCGCTCCGAATCTGGATCAATCATGTCCTCTGTGGGGATACAAAACACCTGGAAGCAGGCATATTTATACGCAATCGCCATCGCCTTGTTAGTGGCCTTGTCACCAGTATCCAGCGCCTCGCCGATAATGATGGCGGTAACGTTGGAGCCGTCCTCTGCGAAAAATGTAAATCTAATCTTACATATCACAAGGGTCATCTTTGCCCCGTTACGCGTCTCGCCAACGATCTCCCGGGTCTGTTCCAGGATCTCGGGAACTATAAATACCTTGTTCTTGGCAAGCGCCGGGTGCAGTGCATTGAACACATCATCCACGCTGCGATATTTAAAGCCCTGCTGTTTATTCACTTTATCTTTGGCCACAATACCTACATCAGCGATGACTCCACTGATCGCCCTGAAAATGGCTCCTGTCATCTGAGCAGGCTCTATTGTTTTTGTTTCTTCCATTACTCTGCCTCCTCGATAGTAAATTCAATACGGTCCAGGGATTGCATGATGATTTCGGATGCAATCTTTTTCGTGGGTACGCCAGATTCATTGCTGAGTCTGATCAGTGCGTTATACGCCTCGGCAGTCAGACGGACAACGGCCTGCTGACCCGGCTGCAATCCCGGCAGCTTCGGCACCGGGATATGTATCTTTCCATCTTTCATGACAGCACCTCTTTGACAAAATAGATCCCCACGCTGTTGAAGAGCATCTCCACATCGTCCATTTCCTTCTGAGTGACAATAACGGTGTAAACTACTTTTACTGTGTCTGGTTGAAGGAAGGGCAGTTCCGCATCAACATCGGCACCAAATGGCTGAAAATCCTCTGTATCACCATCAAGCCCTGTAAGCGCATCCAATGGCTCAACCAATAGCTCCGGTTCCGCATCTGCTTTAGGTGCTGCCTTGGCCATCTCCTGTTCCATCCTGCGTCTTTCCGCCTCGCGGATCCGTTCCTCCTCTGCGATCCTCCGGCGCTCCTCATCACGGATACGCTGTTCTTCCTCCCGGCACCTGCGTTCTTCATCTTCGCGCTGACGCCGCTGCTCCCGCAGGAGTATTTCCGCCCTCTGCTTTTCGTAAGCATTGATATGATTTATAGCGTCAGCCATGCTCAATGTCCGTTTGAATATCCGTAGGGCTTCATCCACAGCTTCGGAGTTCATAGCCAGGATCGTTTCAATAGCATTTCCGGTGCTCTGGATAACGCCCACAATCTCATCCTTGACAGATTTCATGGATGTTGTGGCATTCTCCCATTTTGGATTGTATATCTTTTCAAGAGGCAGAAATTCCGCCAGATCACCGATACTTTCCTCATATAACTTTCGGATTTTCTCCTGTTTTTCCCGTCTTCTGGCATCGTCAAAAGCTTTGACTTGCTGACTGATCAAGTCAATCGGCTCATCAATCAGAGCCATAACTTCCTTGGCTTTAGACTCAAAATCATCATACGGCCGCATAAAAGCCTTTTTGACAGCCTTCCGGCGGTCGTCAATCTCTTTTTTCGTCGCCCGCAGGGATGCCACCGTGGCTTTGGCGATGTTCTTGCTGTCCTCTGTAAAGACGGCATTTTTATAAGCAGCCATCTCATCAGCAACCCGTTGCTTAATCTCCTCATAATTAAAATCAATGACGCCGTCCTGCTGGCGGATCATTACCTGTAATTCATTCATGATTTTTTTCCTCCCTGTCGATTACCGATAGTTACAAATGTCCGGACCGCCCCGTTCTTATCCTTCGTACGATACTGACGGTCCACAGTGTACTCGGCTTTTACGAGTAGCCGGCACAGATCCAGCTGCTCATCGATGGTCAATTTCGTCGCATCGATCTTTATTTCATTTTCTACAATAAAAGTCATTTACAAAACCTCCCAGATTGCCTATAATAAGGCTGTGAATATTTTTTAATGTCCATCATGGACCGCCTTGGATGCGCCAACATCCGGGGCGTTTTTCATTTTCCTGTTCCAGCACACACTGCAACTGCTACGCACTTCTTCCGGACAGTCATCTGATTCCGGCTCATACCCGTAATCGGCTGGGCATTTCCCTATGGTGCCAAACATGACATATTCAGGATGGTCATGTAACAATTTCTCCTTATATGTCATATCCTCGCCCTCGTTTCCCAAAATTCCAACATTGCGGTTTCGCCTACACGGTTTAACTCGCGCGATCTGACATCTATACAGGCATTGACAAATGTATCCCATCCATTTCCGTTCATGTGTACGATACAGATGGATATCGGCAGATTGTCATCAAATGCACTCAGCTTTTCCTTCAAGTCTT
Organism: Lachnospiraceae bacterium; assembly: GCA_902363555.1. Classification (GTDB taxonomy): domain Bacteria; phylum Bacillota; class Clostridia; order Lachnospirales; family Lachnospiraceae; genus Catenibacillus. Next base: position 22,045 of record CABJAM010000022.1, read on the forward strand.
TAACAGTCATTGTCTCGCTCCTTTCATTTTGGGATACCCAACTGCTGCAATATCTTATAAGCATATGTCACCTTGCCCAGCAGCTCCTGGTCGCACCGCTCAATAGCGACCTTCCGGACACCTCGCAACTCATCCAAAACCATCTTAATTTTGATCGGGTCGACTACCGGGCCACACTCCATAATATCCTCTGGCATTATCATGTCTACACCTCCCTCCATCCTAATCTCGCTGCCAACTGGTCCAAGTCCTCCTGGGCCTGCGCCGCCGTTTCCCTGACCGGTACGTCTGCCGCGCAAAACCTGCGTGGGTGCTGCCAGCCATCCTTGACTACTGCGGTACACCAGCCGTTGGCATTGACCACGTTAGATACGTAGGCCGTCATGCCGGTGGCGGTTATGTATTTCTTTCTTTGCACGGTTACACCTCCATTTCCACATCAAATAATATTTCATCAGCCACACCGCATACCAATCCCCATGACCATCAGCAGCCCCGCCGTACCAATCCGGCACATGGCGCCAAGTATCCACGCCGGCCAGGCGGCTATGTATGTTGCGGTCAGCAGTGTGAGGGTGATGCGCTTCATAGCAGCACCTCAGCACCAGTTTCTTGCTGGAATCGCACAGGGGATATGTAATAGCTCCATTCTTTTCCCATATAAACTGCATATCCCCAGGGGAATCTGCCATCCTGCAAACCATTTTGGACAAATGGCACTGATTTCCCCAACAGGTCCGCTGCAACATCAACTTTAAGATTCCGCTTTCTGCGATCCAGCTTTGCAATTGGCAATCGCTGGTTAAAATAATCTGATTCCAGCCCCAAGGCTTCTGCAATCTCTAACTGTTTTTGTGGACTGGGTACGTGTTGACCAGAGATATACTGGCTCATGGATGATTTGCCAATGCC
>CABJAM010000023.1:5000-18229 GCA_902363555.1 Lachnospiraceae bacterium
CCGGGCCATACGTAACGCCAATAGCGTCCAGATCATCTAAAGTGACACCGGCATCCTCCAGCGCTTCCTCAATGACCTGATTTATTTTTTCAATATGCTTTCTCGATGCGATTTCCGGAACAACACCCCCGTAAAGCTTATGCAGCTCGATCTGGGAGGATATCACATTGGATAGCACTTCCCTGCCATTTTTAACAACAGCGGCCGCCGTCTCGTCGCATGAAGATTCAATGGCCAGGATAAGAATATCTTTTTCCATTTTTCTTTTCCTTCCTATTATTAATTCCGTTGCAATTATTAATTCCGATGCAACTGTTCATCTACGGCCAAACGGTCACGTTCAGTCCTCAAATGAAAGCTCCGCCGACATTTTATCCTTCCCGGCAATGGCATTGGGGAAAATCCTGCGCACATCATCCATAAAGTTTTCCGGATAATTCAGGGCAGGGCTGTAATGGGTCAGCCAAAGCTCACCCACACCGGCAGCCCGGGCCAACTCTCCAGCCTCCTCAAAGGTCATATGCTTATACTTCACGGCATTGTTCACATCGCTTTTTTCGCCGTACATACCTTCACAAATAAACAGATCCGAACCGATGGCATTGTCAATAATCGACTGAACCGGCCGGGTATCAGTGGTATATGTTACTTTAAGTCCTTTGCGAGGTGCGCCCAGCACCATATCCGGCGTCAGGGTACGCCCTTCATATTCCAGCGTTTCACCCTTTTGCAGACGGCTCCACAGCAGCTTTGGAATGTCATTGGCCTGCGCCTTACCCACGTCAAACATGCCCGCCCGGGGAATGGACAGGCTATAACCGTAACAGGTTATCTTATGATTCACTTTAAAGGCGTCGATGGTAAAGCCATTCAGTTCCAGGCGCTCCTGGGGCTGGGTCAGCTCGATAAACTTTATTTTAAAGGGCAGCTCCGGCGCAATGACCCGCAGGGAATTGACGACCTTTTCCAACCCCCGGGGGCCTACCATGGTCAGATCCTCGGTGCGGTCTGAATTTCCCATGGCCAGTAAAATGCCCGGCAGACCGCTGATATGGTCCCCATGGAAATGGGTGATACATATGGTGTCTATGGGCTTAAAGCTCCAGCCCTTTTCCCGAATAGCGATCTGGGTTCCCTCGCCGCAGTCCACAAGCAGGCTGCTGCCATTATGCCGCGCCATGAGGGAAGTCAGCCACCGGTAAGGCAGCGGCATCATTCCCCCGGTTCCAAGTAAACATATATCCAACATTTATTTAAACCTCTTTCTATACCTCCGTCTGCCGCCGGACATCGACCGGAAACTTAAATCCGGCGCGCAGCCTGTCATAACAATTTTCACATAAATCAAAGCTGTGGATCTCCAGATCCTTTTTGGAAAAATATCCCCACTGTTTATCCACGCTTATAAAATCCTCATGGACAAGGCCCCCGGCCGCCTCCGCTTCCGCTCCACACTGATTGCACACAATTTTAACAAGCTTCTGTTCTTTATCATAGTAACGCATCTTATGGATTTCCTCCTTATCACGACAAATAAATGGAATTGATGACCTGCTTGAGCTTTGGCTCAATACCTATTATAATTTGTCACCAATTTTCGAAAGAAAATTGATGACCTGCTTGAGCTTCGGCTCAATTCCTATTATACATTGAAATTTGTCGAATAAATAGCGGTAAAGTGTGGAAGCGGTTACTGACCTGCCAGCCAAGTTTCACTGGAAGTGTCCATTTTCGGCGAAACCAGCAGCTCCATGAGCCAGCCATCCTCCACCGGTGACTGGTAAAAGTTCTTCTGCTGCGCAAGTATGGCAAAACCGGCCTTTTCATAAAGTCTTATGGCCGGCGCGTTACTCACGCGCACATCCAGCAAAAACCGGATAATGCCGCGGTCCTTTCCCAGTGCAAGAAGGTGCTCCAGCATCCGAAGGCCCACCCCCAGTCCACGACAGTCGGGCGCTACGGCCACATTGATGATCTCACCCTCATCCAACATCTGATAAAGGCAGCAATAGCCTGCAACGTTTTCGCCATATTTCGCAGTGAGCATCAGGGCATAGGGCTGCTCTAAAGAATCCTCAAAGCCAGCCCGGCTCCACGCATCACTAAAGGAAGCATTTTCAATAGCCATGACCCCATCCAGATCCCGTTCGGTCATGGGCATTATACAAAGCAGCTCCTTCATTGGGCTTTACCGGCCCGTTTAGCAGCCAGCTCCCGCTCCGCCTGAGAAAGGCGAAGATAATCCGGCTGATGCTCCCCGGCGCTCACAGTCCGGCCTTCCTTATAGTAAAGAGCGGCCAGGGATGCCATAGCTCCGGCACGCTGAGCGGCGGCATGGGCCGGTGCAAAACTAAAGGGTACCTGACATTCCTCCACCACAACCGATTTATATACGGGTACACCATCGCCTGTAAATACGACCGGCTTTCCCAAAGCATTAATTTCGCCGATGATTTCATGGATATCCACTGCCTTTTGCGGCGTTACCACTTTAAACATATCACCTTCAAAGGTATACAGACCGGTGTAGACCTGCTGCCGCTTGGCATCCATCAGTGGACAGATCAGCCTGTCCGTTCCAAATAGGTTGTAGGCAATGCCATCCACCGTAGGCACCTCAATGATCGGCAGCCCCAAAGCAAGGCCCAGCCCCTTGGCAGTGGCGCTGCCGATACGCAGACCGGTAAATGAGCCGGGTCCTGCGGATACGGCAATGGCGTCAAATTCCGCCGGCTCCATTCCCAGTGTCTTTAAAAGATCATCCAGCATCGGCAGTAGCGTCTGCGAATGTGTTTTCTTAAAATTCGTTGAAAATTCTCCCGTCAGGCAGCCATCACACCATACGGCGACCGAAGCCACAAGACCGGAGCTTTCCAAAGCCAGTATTTTCATTGTTCAAAAGCGCCTTCCTTCACAGTAATTTTTCGATAATCAAAGCCTTTTTCCAGATCCTTTTCTATCAGGACCGTTTTAACAAAATCCGGCAGCAGCTCCGCAATAAGATTGGCCCATTCAATAAGACACACACCGAAGCCGTAAATATAGTCCTCAAAGCCGAGCTCATCCATTTCCTCCGGCTCCGCAATGCGGTACACATCGAAATGGTAGAAGGGCAGCCGCCCCTCCTCGTATTCCTGTAAAATCGTAAATGTGGGGGAGCTGACAGGCTCCTCAATCCCCAGCCCCCTTGCAAAGCCCTGAGTGAAAACGGTTTTCCCAACACCCAGATCGCCAAGGAGGCAGTAAATCTCACCGGCCTCAGCCTGCGCCCCAAGCTCCTGCCCCACCTTATAAGTTTCATCTGCACTCAATGTTTCTATTATTTTATCCATACAATCTCATCCGGCCGCGCAGCCGCTCATACTCCTTTAATTTTAAGCTTTCTCGGCTCCAGATGAGCCTTGAGCATCCCGGTCACCGCTCCATACTGGTCCCTGATCTGATTTTTAGGCCAGATAAATGCCCGAACGGTGGAAATATATAATATAAGCGAATGACCGCTGTCTACCACTTTATAGACATTGCGCCATTCCAGATCCGCCTTTTCCTCCTCCTGGTACAGGGAAAAGCCGTCCTCCCTCAGCTCATAGGTAATGGGCCTGGCAAAGGTTTTATTGCGCTTTTCCTGGGCAGACGCCTTGCGTATAAGGATCAGCGGAGTCAGCACCGTAAATACAAGCGCCAGCACAGCCAGCACGACAATCTGGGTCGTATCCAGAGCCCGGAACTTGACGATCAGCAGCACCAGCGCCGCCGCACTGATGAACAGTCCGATAGCCCCCTGCATACTGTGGTAATTGTGATAGATCATAAAATTGGACAAATCCTTTTTGGAAATCTTAATTTCAAACTTAACATCATTTTCCATGCTGTCTCGCCCTTCCATAATTAATAATACCCCGCGGGAATAAATAAAAACCGGCGTGTTATCTTGCTGTATTATAACACACCGGTAAATAAATAACAATTTTGTTTTATGAATTTCCTGCCAAAAATCTAACTGATCTTTACGATCCACGGGAATCTGAGTCTGGCCCATGAATCAAAGTATTTACGAATGGCCTTTTATGACAGGGCTGATATGTTTATAAAGCAGCATTGTCAATATGGTCAGCAGCGCGCCTTTTAAAAGGTTGAACGGAACGACGGCAAACAGCACAAGGGTTGCTACGCTATCGATACTGCCATTGATTTGCTGAGCAATGCCAACGATCGTCTCCAAAGGCATTCCATACAGGTTCGCAAAGGCCGGAAGCAGATAAAAGGCATTGAATAGGCTGCCGAACACAGTCATAATCAGCGACCCGGTGATCAGGCTCACAAGCGCAGATCTTTTTGTCTTAAATTTGTGGTAAATAATCGCTGCGGGCACCACAAGGCTGCATCCGATGATAAAGTTGGCGAAATCGCCCACAAAGGCGGTGGTCGTTCCCTTGATCACCAGCTTGAGCAGTACTTTACAAAGCTCGATGAGAACGCCGGCCACCGGTCCGATGGCAAAGGAACCGATCAGTATGGGAAGCTCGCTAAAGTCCAGCTTATAAAATTCCGGTGCAAATGGCAGCGGGATTTCAAATAGCATCAGCACCGTGGAGATTGCCGATAACATACCGATCACGGCAATGTTTCTTGTTTTGAACCGCTTGCGGTCCTGTCCTTTGAAAAGTAATTTTTCTGCCACGATAGCTATCGCAAGAATCAATGCAATGATCACGATAACTACCAGGATAAACTGTACATGGTCCTTTGCTTCTGTCCACAGTTTACCTAAATTCATAGTAAATCTCTCCTTTTTGTCCGTCGTTCCCGCAAGCTGACTGAATCACTGCTTCCCACCCAGTTCCGCTTCGCTTCACTGGGTCGCGGCAGTCGCCAAGCTGGTGAGCGAGCTCCCCAGTTTGGCTCGTTGCTGCGCGCAAAATGCCCCGGTAATAGAATTACCGGGGCACACTAAAATCGCCATTATGCAGAGTACTGCAATGATTCATGGTCGTCTTCTCTCATCCAGACTTTACTGTCGGTTTTGGAATTTCACCAAATCAACCGCCCTTGGCAGTTCGCGGACTTTACCGCCGGTCGGGAATTACACCCTGCCCCGAAAACGTAACGTTATATTTTTCATTAAGTATCATACCATCATTACACGGAGATTGCAAGCATTATTTACCAAAGCCTTTAAAGCTTCATGGTCAACTGAATACGTTTCCGGGCCACGTCCACGCTCATTACCTTCACCTCGACCACATCACCCACGCTGACCACTTCCAGCGGGTGCTTCACGAACTTTTTATTTGTTAGCTGGGATATATGCACCAGGCCGTCCTGATGCACGCCGATATCCACAAAAGCGCCGAAATCGATAACATTGCGCACAGTGCCTTTTAGGATCATGCCCTCCTTCAGGTCCTTCATTTCCAGTACGTCGGTACGCAAAATGGGCTTGGGCATTTCATCACGGGGATCTCGGGCCGGCTTTTCCAGCTCCCCGACAATATCGCGCAGTGTGATTTCCCCGATCTCCAGCTCTGCCGCCATTTTTTTATAATCTCTGACCTTACGGCTCAATCCATTTAAGCCGCTGCTGCCGATATCCTTGGATGTATAGCCCATCTTCTGGAGCAGTTTGCGGGCCGCATCGTAGGATTCCGGATGCACGCTGGTGGCATCCAGCGGTTCACTGCCGCCGGAAATACGCATAAAGCCGGCGCACTGCTCGAAAGCCTTGGGGCCCAGCTTGGCGACCTTAAGAAGCTCTCTCCGGCTTGTAAAACGGCCGTTTTCCTCCCGGTAAGCTACGATATTTTTAGCGATCACCTTTGTAATACCTGAAATATACTCCAGCAATGACGCAGACGCCGTATTCAGATCCACGCCCACCTTATTTACACAATCCTCCACCACGCCCGTCAACGCTTCACCCAGCTTTTTCTGGTTCATATCATGCTGGTACTGACCTACGCCGATAGCCTTTGGGTCGATCTTTACAAGCTCCGCCAATGGGTCCTGGAGACGTCTTGCGATGCTGGCAGCGCTTCGCTGGCCCACATCGAAATTCGGAAATTCCTCCGTCGCCAGCTTGCTGGCCGAGTAAACGCTGGCCCCGGCCTCATTGACGATCACATATTCCACATGGGTGTCCAGCTCTTTGAGCAGGTCCACGATGACCATTTCCGATTCCCGGGAAGCTGTACCGTTTCCTACGGAAATCAGGTCGATGCCATATTTTTTAATGAGCTTTTTCAGTATATCCTTAGCTTCCTTAACCTTTTTCTGAGGCTCTGTCGGATAGATCACCACCGTATCCAGCACCTTTCCGGTAGGGTCCACCACCGCCAGCTTACAGCCGGTACGAAATGCCGGGTCCCAGCCAAGGACCGTATGCCCGGCAATAGGTGGCTGCATCAGAAGCTGGGTCAGGTTTTTGCCAAATACACGGATCGCGCCCTCCTCAGCCTTTTCCGTCAGTTCGCTGCGGATCTCCCGCTCAATGGCCGGCGCGATCAGGCGCTTATAGCTGTCCGCGATCGTTTCCCGAAGTGCCGGTGATGTGTAAGGATTATCCTTTGTGATGATCTGACGCTCCAGCCAGGAAAGGATTTTTTCTTCCGGGGCCTCCACGTGCACAGCAAGAAGCTTTTCGCTCTCCCCACGGTTGATCGCCAGAACCCGATGGCCGGCCATTTTGGATATGGGTTCATCAAAGTCATAATACATCTCATAAACCGACTGTGCTTTCTCATCCTTGGCCTTGGAAGCAATACGCCCTTCGCCTTCGGTGGTCTTGCGTATCCATGTCCGATACCTGGCTTCATCTGATATAAATTCGGCAATAATATCCCGCGCGCCGTCCAGCGCCTGGGCTGCATCCTCCACGCCCTTTTCCTCTGAAATATAATCCCGGGCAATATTTTCCAAAGGCTCGGACACCATCTGGAGCATGATCACATTGGCCAATGGCTCCAGCCCTTTTTCCTTGGCAATGGTTGCCCTTGTGCGCCGTTTCGGCCGGTACGGGCGGTACAGATCCTCCACAGCTACCAGTGTCTGGGCCGCCACGATCTGAGCGCGGAGCTCCTCGGTCAGCTTCCCCTGCTCCTCGATACTGGATAAAACCTGCGCCTTTTTCTCCTCAAGATTTCTCAGATACAACAGCCGTTCGTGGAGATTTCTCAGCACCTCATCATTGAGAGAGCCGGTAACCTCCTTTCTGTAACGGGCAATGAAAGGGATCGTATTTCCCTCGTCGATCAATTTTACCGCAGCTTCCACCTGGTTTCTGCGGATATTCAATTCCTGCTGCAATACAGCAATAATATCCATGCTTAACACCTCTTATATTTCCAGTATGCCGGCCTTCGGCATACTTAATTTTAATTCTCAGCAGCGCCGTCAAGTACCCGCAGCGCCAGCCAGTTTTTTTCCGGCCGGACCGTAAACAGATAGATGCCAAGCGGCAGCAAGATTAGGCTGATCCACTGGGATGTGGAGAGATTCAAAAATAACCCGCGGATCAAATCCCCGCGGAAAAACTCGACAACAAACCGCAGGACACTGTACAAAATAAGATAAAGTCCGAAGTTTTGCAATGGCCGGTGAGGGCGTTTGGAGCTTCGCCGGTCGAACACCATTAATACAGCAAAAATCACCAGATTGGCTCCGGCCTCCATAAGCTGTATGGGCAGCAGCGGCACATGATTCGGCGCCGACAGCGACTCCGTGAAGGTTACCGACAGCGGGCCATCCACGGCGATGCCATAGCAGCAGCCCGCCATAAAGCAGCCGATGCGTCCAAAACAGTGAAACAGCGGGATTCCCGGCACAAAGCTTTCCGCCAGCGGTACCGCATTCTGCCGGAAAAACCGGGAATAAACAACGACCCCCAGGGCTCCGCCGATCAGTCCGCCGTAAAACACAAAGCCGGAACCCAGATAGTTTAAAAATGCCTCAGGGCTGGCAAATATAACGGCACTGTATGTCCACAATTCGCTCAAATGCCCAAGCTGATATAAGAGCTTCGCCCCAAGTACCGCAAATATCATCACAAAGGCAATGAGATAAATCTCATCATTGCGGTCAGCGCCATATCTGGGGCATATCCATAAGATCAGCCCAAAGGCAAGCAGACAGCCCAGCAGCGCCATGACGCCGTAGGTCGGAATGGACCGTCCGAAAAATTCCAAATAGGGATGCATAAGACCTCCATTTCCATCCGCAGCAATAAATAAAAGGAATGAGGGAACAGATTCCCGCACTTATCCGGCTGGAACTCTTCCCTCATCTGTTATAATTTTGATAACTGCTTCAAATGACTTTTGCTCATCATCAGAAGAATAAGCCGGCACAGGCAGCCAGACCGCCGCAAACGGCGCATGCAACAAAAACAATACATCCGAAAACAACAGAAATGATACCAAGTACAAGTCCTGCCGTGGCCATACCATTGGGTCCGAAATTTCTTTTGGACATGGATGACATGACAATGGCGACAATGCCGATGATCAAGCTGAGAAAGCTGCCCATTCCCGTGAAAAGAAAAACGACCGCGAGAATACCAAGGACCAGGGAAGCAATTCCGTAGCTGTTCTGAGGATTCTGATTCATACTTATAACCTCCAGTCTCTCCTATGTAGTTCCAAGGCGGTTTCAATCCACGTTCAACCGCTATTTAGATTTTATCATCATACGGAAGGGCTGTCAACAAAATCAGCAGCCAGACCGCAAAACGCGCGTGTTTACAATAACGCAGCCAGGCCGCAAAACATACGTGTTCGGTATAACGGCTCGCGGAACCGGTAAACTATAACTGTTACTCGCCAAGTCCGAATTTATCGTGAATGGAAATCATAGCGCGGTCCGCATAGCGCTCGTCGATGAGCACGGAAATCTTAATTTCCGAGGTGGAGATCATGCGGATATTGATCCCTTCATCGTAAAGCGCCTCAAACATACGGCTGGCCATTCCGGAATTGGACATGATCCCGGCGCCCACCAGAGATATTTTAGCCACATCGTCGGATACGTCCACCGACGTAAATCCCAGGCTGTCACTGTTCATTTGCAAAATATGAAGCACTTCGTCCACATTTTCCTTGGCCACCGTAAATGAAATATCCTTGGTGCCCTCCCGTCCAATGGACTGTAAGATCAAATCCACATTGATCTTTTTCTGGGAAATAAAATTAAACAGGCGGAAAGCCATTCCGGGAATATCCCGAAGCCCCAGCACGGCAATACGCGCCACATTTTTATCCACAGCCACTCCGCTGACAAGCATCTTCTCCATCTTCACGACCTCCTTAACGACAGTTCCTTCGGCATTGGTAAGGCTGGAACGCACCACAAGCTGTACACCGTATTTTTTCGCCAGCTCCACAGAGCGGTTGTGCAATACCTTCGCGCCCAGCGATGCCATTTCCAGCATTTCATCATAAGTAATCTCTTTGAGCTTCCGGGCATTGGGCACGATCCGGGGATCTGCTGTGTAGACACCCTCCACATCGGTGTAAATCTCACATGCATCCGCATGGAGAGCTGCCGCCAATGCCACCGCGGTTGTATCGGAACCGCCCCGGCCCAGTGTCGTATAATCCTCAAACTTATTAATGCCCTGGAAACCGGTGACCACAACGATTTTTCTGGACTCCAGCTCCTTCTGGATACGGTCCGTATCGATATTTTTAAGGCGGGCATTACCGTATGCGCTGCTTGTTTGCATGGACACCTGCCAGGCATTTAGAGAAATGGCCGGAATCCCCATGCCGCCCAAAGCCATAGCCATAAGGGATACGGACATCTGCTCGCCGCAGGTCAGAAGCATATCCAGCTCACGCTTGGATGCCCGGGGATTGATCTCCCGCGCCTGCTGGAGCAGTCCGTCGGTCGTTTTACCCATGGCGGACAGGACGACAACCACATCATGTCCGGCATAATAGTCCTCACTGACCCGCCGGGCTACGTTGTAAATCCTCTCCTTATCGGCAACAGAGCTGCCGCCGAACTTTTTTACAATTAACATATCTGCCTCCTTTCAATCCATCGGTCACATTACAGATGAAGCGGATTGAAGAAATTTAACGAAATAGATGTTCAATCATCTCATGGCCGGCAGCCACATAATTACCGCTGGCCTGGCCGTCCTTTTCATTGTACAGCCAATCACTGTGAAGCGGACGGGTGCTGTCATAAAGCATATAAGGCACCGGATCGGCACTGTGGGTGCGGATCCGCAGCGGTGTGGGATGATCGGGAAGGACGAGCATGCGATAGGCTTCTCCGGAAGCATCCAGCGCCTCGGCCACCGTCTTTACGACCTTTGCATCAATAGATTCTATTGCTTCTATTTTATGCTGAAGGTTTCCCTGATGACCCATTTCATCCGGAGCCTCCACATGGATATAAGCAAAATCCTTACCGTCCTCTAAAAGAGCCTTTACAGCAGCCATAGCTTTACCGTAATAATTCGTATGCAGGCCCCCATTGGCGCCCTCCACGATAATATTTTCCATCTGTGCGCCCACGGCAATACCCTTGAGCAGATCCACTGCTGAGATCATAACGCCCTTTTTGCCGGTCTTTTCTTCAAAGGATTTTAAGGCCGGACGGGTGCCTGCGCCCCAGAACCATAAAGAATTGGCCGGATTTAAGCCGCGTCGCTTTCTGTCGATATTTATGGGATGATTAACGAGAATATCATAACTCTTTTTCATCATTTCGTAAAGTACTTTATTTTCAGGGAGAAATTGTCCGATGACCTGACCCAAATGATCGTGTGGGGCGGACAGTTCCACAACATTTCCGTTCTTCCAGATGGTCAGATGGCGGTAGCTCGTGCCCACATAAAATTTATAAATATCATTTTCCAGTTGCTCCTTCACAGCCGCCAGCAGCACAGCGGCATCCTCCGTAGAAATTTCACTGGAGCTGTGGTCGATAATGGTGCGGTCCTCATACCGGTCCTCGTCTTCGGTCAGCGTGACGATATTGCAGCGCAGGGCAATATCTGTGGGCTCCATATCCACGCCGATGCTCAGGGCTTCCAGAGGCGAACGTCCGGTGTAGTAGATTTTTGGGTCATAGCCCAATACGGACAGATTGGCCGTATCACTGCCCGGCTGCATTCCATCCGGAATCGTATGTACCATGCCGATTTCCGACATTGCCGCCAGCCGGTCCATAGCCGGTGTTTTCGCGTATTCCAGCGGCGTCTTGCCGCCAAGCTCTCCGATAGGCTCGTCCGCCATACCGTCTCCAAGTACGATCACATATTTCATAATTTTCATCCTTTCATCAAATAAATTCGTTACTTCACATAAAGAAAAGCCTGCGCTTTTGCGGAGGACCGCATAGGCGCAGGCATGGGTTGTATCAGAAGCTGCCGCGGATACGGGTCAAAATGCCGTCCAGCTTTGCAGCCTTTTCATCGAAAGCTTTTTCTTCCATGACTTCTGTGACAAATCCGAACTCGCCGTCGACAACCTGAACAAAGCGGACCTGGCCGAACAGGGCGCTTACTTTATCCTTCTGCGGCTCCATCGCGCCGGATACCCGGACAAAGAAACGGTGGCTGGCTTCCTTCATATCGGAAAGATGCAGCTTTTCGGTGCTCCAGTTCATTTTAATATTTGTGTGGATATGCTTAACTTCCTCCACCACATCGGCCACAACCGCACTGGCTGTGGGCAGCTTGCCGGCGCCGCGGCCGTAGAACATGGCGTCGCCGAGCATATTTCCATGAACAAATACGGCGTTGAACACACCACTGACATTAAACAGCGGATGTTCCGAATCGATCATCATGGGCGATACCATGGCAAATATTTTATCGCCCTGGTGTTCACAGGTGGCCAGAAGCTTGATGGCCACGCCCATCTCTCTGGCGTATTTAAAATCCACATCGGTGATTTTCGTAATCCCTTCGGTGTAAATATCCTCAAAGTCCACCTGATGGCCATAAGCCAGGGAAGCTAAAATGGCGATCTTGCGGCAGGCATCATAGCCCTCCACATCGGCGGCCGGATTGCGCTCCGCGTAGCCCTTGTCCTGAGCCCGCTTTAAAATCACATCGTAGGCCATGCCTTCTTCGTCCATTTTCGTCAGCATATAGTTCGTTGTACCATTTAAAATACCGGTGATCTCCATGATCTTATCGGCGGTCAGCGAGTTCATCAGCGGCCGGATAATGGGGATGCCGCCGCCTACGCTGGCCTCGAACAGGAAGTTTACGCTGTTTTCCCGGGCAAGCTGGGTAAGCTCGGCACCATGCTTGGCTACCAGCTCTTTGTTGGAGGTCGCCACATTTTTACCGGATTGCAGCGCCTGTTTTACAAAAGTAAAGGCCGGCTCCACGCCGCCCATAACCTCCACAACAATGCGGATTTCATCATCATTTAAAATAACATTATAATCATGGACGATTTTTTCCTGGATGGGGTCTCCCGGAAAATCTCTCAGGTCCAGAACATATTTCACATCAATGGCTTCGCCAGCCCGCTTGGCTATGCTTTCACGGTTGGTTTCCAGCACTTCCACGACGCCGCTGCCCACCGTACCATATCCTAAAACTGCTATTTTCATAATATTTCACTCCCTGGATAATATTTTAATGTAATGTATCCCTTCCAGACTTTCAATGTCCTCCATCAGCTCGGAAATATTTCCTGTGGTTGGCAGCACCTCGATACTCAGTGTCAGTGATGCGATGCCATTGACCGGAATGGCCTGATGGATGGTCAGAATGTTGGCTTTATACCCGGCAATATGGTTGAGGACGTTGGATAACAGCCCCGGCAGATCGTCCAACTGGAGCATCAGCGTCAGTGTACGCCCCCGCACATTGTCATGGAATGGGAATATGTCGTCTTTATATTTGTAAAAAGAACTGCGGCTGATGCCTGTCATCTCTGTGGCTTCCTGGACGGTCATAACTTTTTCTGAATCCAGAAGCCGCTTGGCCTCCACAACCTTTAAAAGGACCTCGGGCACCGCTTTCTTTTTGACAACGTAGTATTTGGTATCCTCTTTCATTTTTACCACCTTTTGTTCGTGTAACAAATACAATTGTTCTCGTAAGGAAGATAGTACCATATTTACAGAGGAATTGCAACTGTTTTTTCTTTTTGTTGTGGGGGCAAGTTCGTGAATGGGTTCAGATAACGCTGCGGGGTAGGGGCGCTTGGGCTGGCGGCGCGGGGATGTCGGGCGGGGGCTTGGGGGCTGCAAATGGCGCTGGG
>CABJAM010000024.1 GCA_902363555.1 Lachnospiraceae bacterium
TAATCTGATTCCAGCCCCAAGGCTTCTGCAATCTCTAACTGTTTTTGTGGACTGGGTACGTGTTGACCAGAGATATACTGGCTCATGGATGATTTGCCAATGCCGGTCAGACGACATACATCAGCTTGCGACATATCCAGTTCCTTCATGGCTTTGCTTAACAGTTCACAAAACATTTTTACACCTCACTCTAAAAAACTTCAAACAGCCTATGCTACATGGTTCTGAGTGCATACTGCTCATCCTCTGGAACACCAAATTGTTTATAAATATTTAATTTAAGCTCGTTTACATATAATTTGTCGTGTCCACCTTTTAAAGCCACATCCGACATTACCGAAATATAATCCTCTATTCCCTGCAAATTTTCTTCAGTCAAATCATTACGGCAGATTCTCTCGTTAAGTTCCACGGTTTATCTCCCTCCTATCGCAAAAACTTATTGATAAAATATTGCTGCCCCTTACCAGTTACTTTTGTTGTCCTGTTTATTCTGACTGAGCCGTCAGGATTATTAACAGTGGACTCCTTTACCTCAAATAATTCCAGTTCCATTGACTTCTGACTGGGCATATTCCAATCAGCCCCTTTACGCTTAATCAAATAGCCATTTTCTCGCATCCATGTGAACAGTCTCTTTTGACCAGTCTCAATACCGTTCTGCTTTAGAAGCTTTGCGAGATCACCAATTAATATAGATGTGTGGCTTGTAGAAACTGCATCGGCAAAGATTTCTTTCGGCCGCATCCGCTGATTCTCCTGAATCAATGCAACGTTGTTAGTTCTCAGCTTTTCTATTTCCTTATCTGCCATCTTTAATGCTCTGGCAAAAATCTGCTCCGGGGTGTTCCATGCTTTTTCCAGGTCAAGGAAGTACTGGCGATACTGGCGACCTTTTTCTGATCGTTGAATCATACAGATTTGTTTCGCCATATCCACTGAAATGTCGTGTTCTATGGTTCTCCCTCCGTTTTCTAAATTTTTAGAAACCGTGAAATAGTCCACATTTTCTGTAAATCCGTAGGCTGCCATATTCTTAAACCAGTCAGCATACTTACTTTTGATTTCCAACCCACCGTGTAAATCTCTGGCCGATACGGTCGGTTGTTCTGCCTCATAGTTGATTTTAATTAAATCGTTCACTTTGCTTCTCCTTTCAAGAGTAATTTTTCTGCAACCTTGTAAATCCATTTTAGATTCTGGATGCTGTCAATCTGATTAACAATACGACATATGACATCCCTATAAGTGAATTTTGATATCGTATCTGCTCTTGCTTTATTCATGGGGCACACCTCCTTATACAGCGTCTTCACTGATACACTTTCCATTTACAAACAAATATGTTGCTTTTCCAATTGCAAAAATCGCTATTTCCGGAACCATTCCGCTCACCTCCTAACCGGCATCATCCAGAAAATCATCAACTGTGCATTCGAGGATGTCGGCAATCTTTTTAAGACTACGCACAGACGGACTTACTGTATTCCATTTACATAGACTTCCGGCACCTAATTCTGCTCTTTTTTCCAGCGAATTGATTGAAATTCCTTTCTCTTTTGCTTTACGAACAATGTTATCGTAAATCATAAAAATCCTCCTTTCTTATATCTGAAAAAATCGCCAAATACTATTGACTTGCTTCTGAAAATATTCTATAATAAAGCTGTCAATCAAAATTATAAAAACTTTCAGACATCTTTTAATTTTGCGATTTTTTCAGAACTTATGCTTTTATTATACGCGATTTTATCAGAATGTCAATAGTTTTTTGCGATTTTTTCAGAATTATAAAGAAGGAGTCAACAATGGACCTAAAAGAGCGTATACAGATGTTGTGTAAAAAAAAATCTATATCTATGAATCAGTTAGAGCAGGATTTAGGGTTTGGTAAAGGGTATATAAGTAAGCTTAATAAGAGTACCCCGAATGCCACTAAAATTCAGCAAATCGCTACCTACTTTAATGTATCGGTAGATTACCTTATGTCCGGACAGCCAGAAAATACTACTCAAGCACCAACTCTCACCCAGCGCGATGAACGAGATATAGAAAAAATTATAGAATCCACCAAACAACAGCTCCTAAGTCAGGAAGGATTGATGTTTGAGGGTAATCCGGCATCACCAGAAGCCATTGATTCTATAATATCGGCCATGAGAGTCGGCATGGAACTGGCCAAAGAGAAGAATAAGGAAATATATACACCTAAGAAATATAAGAAGGATAAGAAGGACTGAATCCTATGAATATTAAGGAAATGGTAGATAGTCTTGTGAGAAAACATAAAACGCGGGATCCTTTTGAAATGATATTGGGCCTGAATGTTATTCTTGTGCGTTGCCCGCTGGATGGCGTACGTGGCTTCTATCAATATTTTCAACGGAATAACATAATTTATGTTGATGAGAATCTAACAAAGTTTGAGCAAAGACTGGTATGCGCTCACGAACTTGGTCATATGTTTATGCATAAAAAGGCTAATGCAGTGTTTATGGATACACGAACTTACTTAAATACTACTTATTTTGAAAATGAAGCTAATACATTTGCGATGCACTTACTTCTGCCAGATGAAGACCTCAGGAATTATCGAGGTTGTACCATAAATCAGATTTCTTGCGCAACTGGATATGAACCTGAATTGTTACAATTAAGATTAAAATGATTAATACGCCTTAGCGTTTAATAATAAAAAAAGGATTGAAGGTGATATTATGGCATTAATAATCTGTCCAGAATGTGGAAAAGAATTTTCAGACAAAGCACCGTCTTGCCCAAATTGCGGATGCCCGACACATAATATTGTATATAGCAGTAGAGACTCTTTTTCTGATATATTATTATCTCTAAAAGGAGTAAACGGCCAGGTAGAATTATACCACAATAAAATTGTTATACGGCGTAAAGGATTTATCGCAAAAATGGGTAGCGGATTATTCAAAGGAGATAAAGAAATATTTCTAGACCAAATATCTGCTGTGCAGTTGAAAAAGGCCAGTGCACTTATTAGTGGTTACATCCAATTTACAATTCCTGGAGGGAATGAAAAGCTAAAGGGGATTTTTGAAGCAACTGATGATGAAAATACTGTGATGTTCAGAAAAGACCAGAATAAAGTTGCTGAGGAAATAAAAAACATGATATATCAATTAAGATAAAAACCGCCCCGGTGCTGGTAACACCGAAGCGGCTCACATATACATATCCAGAGATATGCACTATATCTTAGCACATATATTGTATCATCTCTGGTGACAGGTGGCAAGAGACCATCTGTTATTTTTATACCCAAATTTAAGGAGGATGATATAATGTCTAAAAAGCAAAACCGCCGCGGCCGCAAGCCTAACGGCCAGGGCAGCGTAGTTCATTTATCCGGCAACCGTGCCCGCCCCTACGCCGTAAAATTTATGGTTGATGGCCGACAGCAAATCGTAGATTACGCTGAGACTTACGAAGAAGCCGACCAACTCCGCCTTGATTATATAAAGGCCCCCTGGTCAGTAGATGCCCACAAAATGACCTTGGATGATGTATACCAACTGTGGAAGGAGCACCGTTGGCCTCTCCTTAGCGATTCAAACCAACAGTGCCTGCGCGCCGCCTATAACTATATGGGAAAATACAAAAGCATGCTGTATAAAAACATAACCAGTCTTCAAATGCAAGATACTATCAATTGCTGCACTAAGAGTCTCAGCACCAAAACAAAAATCAGAAATCTTTGGAGTCGACTAGAACAATTTGCCCGTGAGCTTCGCATTGTCAGCACTCCGTGGACAGATATGCTCACATGTGATGCGGCTCCGCCGGTTACAACCAAAACCGTATTTACTGATGCCGAGGTAAAGTCCGTCTGGAAAAACCAGAATCTAGTTGGTGCTGACAGCATCCTCATTTTGTTGTATACTGGACTACGTATATCAGAAATGCTGATGCTCACCCGTGATGATATTAACGTTGAACAAGGATACATCCAGGCGGGATTAAAAACCGAGGCTGGCAAAAACCGGATCATCCCCATACATTCGGACATCAAATCAATTATCCAAAAATATTATGATAATGCTGAAAAATATTTATTTACATTTAATGGTAAGAATCTGTCTACCAGAAAATACAGAAAAGACTTCAAGGCCCTGCTGGCGAAACTGGAAATAACCCATCTCCCCCACGAATGTCGCCACACCTTCCGTTCTAAAATGGACAGTGCAGGCGCCAACAAGCGCTGTATTGATTTAATAATGGGTCACAAAACTGGGGATGTGGGGGAACGAGTTTACACCCACAAGACCATAGATGAGCTGAAAGAAGCAATGAAATTGTTAAAATATCCAAAATGATTTTCCTTGTGTATTTGTTATTAATTTGTTACTAATTGCACCAATTTAGAGCATCTTTACACGCCATAAAAAGTTAAACTTTCCAGTAAATAAGCACCTTTCCTGGATGAAAAAATTCTTTTAGCTTACAAAAATGTAAGGTTCCCCAGGGATGGCAGCCGCTAAAACAAAGGAAACTTCAGACTGTGTGTTACTAATTTGTTATTAGTTCAACATTAGTTATATGGTGTTTAAAGCAAATAAAGTCCACCAACAGTAAAGAGCACGCCGCCGTTTTACTCTCGACCATGCGTGCTCTCACATCATTTCTAAATAGTATTGTGCCCGTCTGCATATCCTAAATTATACGCCTCAATAATTCCGCTTACAATTACCTGGACCAATTTTTCATCTGATTCATCAGAATTTTCCAGCAATTTAATTATTTCTTGAGCAAGATTTTCATTAATAATCATACTATCACTTTGTCCATTATTTTTATGTATTCTTTCCACTATAAATAATCCTCCCTTACGCAGTTTCGCTTAAATCCCTGCTCCGATTGCAAACATATGTTCTGTGTTTTATAATAACACTTTTGCATACTAATTGCAATGCTTTTCACGCAAAAAATATTCGGAACATCGAATTAAATTTAATATTAAAGGGCGTCCGGACTCTTTAAATTTATAGGTACATTATACCATTATTAACTCATTACCGCATTGGAATTAATTTCCATTATTACGATATAGTGAACTAGTTCTTTGACTTTTTGTGCAACTCGAAAATAATGCAGGTGAGAAGTAGACATGT
The DNA here is from genome assembly GCA_902363555.1 of Lachnospiraceae bacterium. Lineage (GTDB taxonomy): Bacteria > Bacillota > Clostridia > Lachnospirales > Lachnospiraceae > Catenibacillus. Next base: position 5,142 of record CABJAM010000024.1, read on the forward strand.
TTTAAAAGATAATGGACAATATGGAAAATTTATCCAGCAGATTTTCGTTGCTTTGCACAATCGTTTTATATTATGTGCAAACGCATCAAAACCTGCAGTATATAATAAATTAACAAATACATAAGATAAATGTACAAAAGATAGAGCACGCATCCAGCTCATTACTGGTTATGCGTGCTCTACTTTTTTATTATTCTATGGGCTCATTCAAAATATCCCCAGGTCTCACCCCTAATATCTGAGCAATCTCCAACATACGCTCGATACTGACCATTGTCCTTCCGGTCTCAAGCCGGACCTGTTTGACGTTTTGACCGATAAAATCATAGTAATTGTGCATTTTTATATGCCTCCTTTTTTATTTTGAAGGAATTATATCATGCACAAATTCTTATACTGAAAATTAGCCTAAATTGAGCTGAGAAAGCAGAAAAGCCCCGAAAGCTATGAAACTTCCGGGGCCTGTACGATTTGATTTTATAGTTTCCTATCCGATATACTTCCGGCCGCCGTACACCGCAGCCACCCATCCCGACGGTATACGCATCCATATTTCCGTACCGGACCGTTTGACAATCTCCATTGCGGTTACAGTCGTGCCAGCTTTAAGTACAGCATAGCCATTTTGACCATATGCATGGCACTTTCCATCACTCGTGAGCTGGCTGTATGCTTTCCAGGCATATCCAGTACCGGCGCCGGCGCGGACCTTCATATCTTCCTTCAGGGTATAATTTTTCCCAACAGCATAATTGCCAGCGTTATTACCGGCCAGCCATGCTGCATATGCCTTTTCGGTTGCTGCTTTAGTTGCCGGTCCATAGCTGCCATCAATAGCCAGCCCTGAAGCCCGCTGGAATGACCGTACAGCCGTGTCGCAGAGTGGGCCAAAGCTATTATCAATCTGACCAGTATAATGCCCCAGAGCTTTGAGCATCGTCTGCATCGTGCCAACTGCGGCACCCTTGTCACCCTTGACCAGATAGTTTTTGGCATAGATATTTTCCGGCTCTCCCTGCGTGCTCCCGCCGGACTTCCAGCTATCGGGCACCTGAACTATCCAATAATACTTGGTCTGGTAACTCAGGTTTGCCCAGGTATTCTTGGCCCGCACATCCCTGAAGGATGCCGGGTCATTAATATATACATTATCCGCACTGTCAATCCCATACACAAGGATAAAATGCCCACCGCTTGTCCAGATACCTGGCCCAACATTTGCAATCACCCAGTTGCCGGCCTGCAATGCTGTCTTAACCTTTGCATGGGATGCATGTCCGGTATTGTGATAACAGTACGCGCTCAAATACTCCGAGTGGATGCCGTAGGCCGCCAGCTGCGGCACAAAATAAGTGTTGTATGTACCCATGCCGGTGGCCTTGTAGCCGTGAGCCACACTCCATGCACAGGTATCCACCGGTGTCACGTTACTTTCGGCCAGTGTGGCTATGATCATGGCCGTACATGTAGGCCCACATCCGGAGCCGTAGATTGTGGCGAGCTCATCCCGGTTACTGTACGGCAGAGAGCCCCACCGACTGTCTGTCTGCTTATAACTTACTGGTTGTTTCATCTTTCTTTTCCTCCTTTTTTCCATCCTTATTTAATAGGTTACGCATCATTTCGTACAATCCTGTGCTGGCCAATCCTGATATCATACCGCCAAGTACAACAGCCGCATTGATGTTGCCAATATTGATAACAATATTAATGCCTGTACCAAGCACCAGCATGGACAATGGTATGTAACGGTTGTTAAACCAATCAAACGCCTGCTTAAAAGCAAAACCTACGCACAGACATATGCCCAAGGTGACCACATTGATATAATCTGTTAAAAAAGTAATATCCATAATCTCAATCCTCCTATTTTTCAATGATTGATTCCAGGAGTTCATCCCTGATTTTTTTCATATTTTCAATCCCATTCCCGGTAATCTGGTGGTTAAGCATTGCGGCCAAACATTTTGATTGCTGTTTTTGCATTTCTTCCAATGCAACTAAACGCTTGTAATCCTTCTCTCCATGTTCTTCCAGTTTGGCCACTCTTTTTGATAATTTAAAAGCTGGATGCACGATCTTATATACAATAGCTCCCGCTCCGCCAACAATGCTTATTGCACCGCATATAGATAATATGGTCTGCAAAAATTCCATAGCAAAATCCTTTCGTATTTATTATAGGGTCCTCATTTGCATGGGATGCCCTCTTATATTAATAATCAAATCAATCACTCCTTTGTAAACTAAACAGCAATCATCCGCAGAAAGTATTTGCGGGGCGTGTATTAGTGCCAAAGGGCAGTAGCAACGCAAAAATTGATGTAAAATTTGGATTATCATTTGCTACGCTGCCGGGGGTTGTGGCTACTCCGCTATATGTAGGCTCTACTACCGCTGTACAAGTAGCGGTTAGCGAAGCAAATTATACCGGCTGTAAACTGGTATGTACAAATAACTCCGCAACCACTGACTACTATGTCAGTTATATAGCTTTTGAGCGGATGGATGCTTAATGCGCATTAGGTCGTATAGGTGCAGGTAAATCGGCAACTACTTGTGGTATTAGCACTTAGTATCAGTTTAAGTCCACCTGAATCAATTAACCCACGTGCGGCTGCACCCAGTACACTACTTGTACCGGTATATACCTCAAAAAAAGCTGTACCAATAGCTGGCACTGGTATAGCACCACCTGCGGCCACGGCAACTACTCCCGTGCCAGTACCCGCTGTTTTGGATACATCACAAGTTATGGTGCATATCCCGTTGCGCACAATATATTTAGCGGAGCCTGACCAACCAGAGGATAACACGATATTGGTTGCGGCGGTATCTGTGCCAATTGTTTTGCTGTTTAGTGTATTAACATCCGTTGTCAGAGATGTGATGAGGTCTTTGAGTTCATTGATTGCAGCGACCGCATTTGTCTTTGCTGTGGTCTTGAGTGTACTCAATGTACCCAACCCAGCTCGCAACGTTTTGATGCTTTTCCGAAGCTTTCCGGCAATTATCCCCAGAGTGTCACCGCTGGCGATATCTGTGTCCGCCGAGGCTTCCGAAAATGTGACTGGTGTATTGGTGTCTACAACACCGGTTGGACCGGCCGGTCCTTGTGGACCTGTCGCCCCTTTCGGTCCTTGTGCCCCGGTATCACCTTTTGGCCCTTTAATATTTCCGATTAATCTTTTCGCCATTTTTTCTTAACTCCTTTCTACTTATCTGGGGTGATTACGTACAAATTCCCATCTGCATCTACTTCAAATGTAATCTTTAATACCCACTCTTTAAAATTATTGATGAGTCTTTTCATTCCATTCAGTCCTAAAAACTCCATTATCCTCTCCTCCTATCATGCAAAGAGCGTATCAATCTCAGCGTTAGTTATTTCAGTCACGTCTGAAGTAGCCAACGCCCCTATGCCGGCCGGCGTAACATTAACACTCTTGGCAACAGATCCGTCATAAGTAGCAGCGGCGCTACCAGCAAGCTGTATCGTTAATGCCGTAGGGTTTTTTAAGCTGACCGGAAAATCTGTAATCTGACTTTTAGTGTGGGTGTGGGTAGCTGGCGCAAACGTAGACGGTTTACCAGTCACACCAGACCATGGCACGCTGGTGGCACTGCCGGCGGTATATACCTGATATCCAGCATCCGTTGACAGCTTCGTGTCGTCCATAACGAAATACATCAGTCCAGTGGATGTCACCTTGACAGTATCACCCGTCTGTACCTGTGTCGTTGTCAGGGCCTTACGAGCCGTATCATCAGCCACTACGATGCAACGTTCCAGAGCGCCGGCTGGAAGGTGGTCAATGCCGATAACGCCGGTAAGCTTGCTGGCATCCAGGGCTGTGATATCCGCATTACCATGAGTATGGCTCTTGGCTGCCGCATCAGTAATACCGTATCCAGCAAGGGTCGTTGGATTGCTTCCACCGGTCACATGGCCCTGGGCATTAACAGTCACGCTCTTATATGTACCAGCTGTAACCCCGCTGTTGGGGTGCGTGTACCCACTAGGTATCTGCCATGTACCGTCACCACGCAGGTATTTCGTCTGCGCTCCTGCGGCTGGCGCCGGTACAAGTCCATGAGTTCCGGCAGTACTGCTTGTGGCTCCGGTCATATCTGATGGATTCGATAACCCCGCCAGCTTATTTTTCTCTGTTGTGGTGTAATCATTCGTAGACAGGCCTTTTCCAGATTCCTTTGCTACATACCTTCCTGATACCCATGTTTGGGTTTTTTGCCAAAAGTATGTAAGCGTTTCCAAGGTTAAAAACTTCATTCCATTCACTCCTTAAAAATAATGTCGATGTCCTCTGCGCTGGGTACGTCCAGCGTAATACCCCCAATGTCTCGCCATTCTGAATCATAATCTCTATCACTGGTCTTAGTAAGTACATGGCCCGTTGTTCCGCCAGCAGGAACTAATCTGCGATAATCCTCGCTGTCAGGTTCTGGGTTATTACCAAGATTCGGGCGGTAACTTACCGCAACGCCAACCTTAAATATTGTTCTCCCGGCGTCCTCAGTGCGCGCAAAGACATAGGCAGATATCGGTATCACTCTTTGCAACATCTTATCAGGTATACGGACCTTGCCACCGGATATATAACGGGTAACATGATCTGCCTCCTGGTAAAAATCCACCTCTGAGCCATCCAGCATCTCCAAATCCTTAAACGCAAGACATTGTCCGTAATCATATTGAGTGGCCGTTACTTGACGGGCATTGGAGCCATTAAATGTAATTGGTATATCCATAACCATCACGCTCCATCATCAATTAATACATAGAGATCCCCTGTACTGGAATCGTATTCAAAGCCAATATCACCGACAGACTCAGGATACACTGCATACAAGTCACCGGTTGCACTATCCACCTCCAGGGCAAACATGCCGGCAGATGGTGCGACAACTCCAGATACACCTTGCACCCCCTGTATTCCTTGCAGCCCCTGATCTCCCTTAAAGGCACCACTGTCACGCATTGCAATTATATCTTGAGCAACAGCACTGGCAGCATTGGCAGCCGCCTCAGCATTCTGCCCCTGATGAGATGCATATTGACCTCTATCATTAGCGTACACAGTTGCAGACTGAGCATTCTTAATTGTTGGTTCTATATCCGCCAATACCTGCCGTAGCACATCTAGAGATTGCTGATCCAGCTCATCCGATGTAACAATCCGCCGTAGATCACCGATCTCGATTGGGATATATACAGCTTTGCCGTCTTGGGTATTTGGATCACCGCCAGTCACTACCTGCAGTTCTTGTGGCAGGGCCTTTGTTTCGTCAAAAGCCCCATATGCTCCCCTCCGCTGTCGCATCCGCTTTTTTTCAATTGCCATCGACTATCACATCCTTTCACATTGGTATCCACCTCAGCAGCTTAACCCCAGTTGATGGTGGTGGCGCCGGGTCGAGATAACGTCGAACCTCTGAAAAGTAGTTACCATACTGTGGAGCCTGGGCAATATATGTACTGGCAGTCTTAATGGTAGGGCCAATACCAGAGCCATGACCGCAAAATTGGCCGTTGCCAATGTACATCTCAACATGGTTACTACTTCCACTCCCATGCCCGCCCGGTGCGCCCTCGAAAAAGACCAGGTCGCCGCGCATTATATTGGATGGCAAACTGTTACTACCAGAAGTATTATTGTATATCAGAGTGCCCTTGGTTATCTGCTCACCAGTCCAGCTGCCGATGTAGATGTTTGCTCCGCGCTCGAAGCATTTCCACATTAGCGATGAGCAATCGCTATAACCAGAAAAAACCTGCTCTCTTAATGATGATTGGGTATAGGTGTTTTTACCAACTCTTGACAACACCAGCTCCACCACATCCTCAATAAGACTGCCGCCGGATGATGTGGGCAATATCTCTGACCACTTAAGCGCTTGTTGTGCTCTGGCCGGTTGCGGGGTGGTCGCCGGTCGCTCATAATTGTATAAAAATGCGTTGGCCAGCCAGTCTATACCGTGGCTCTCGTCGGCCGCAAACTGCGCAAAGGACAATGGGTAACTGTTGGTAGATATCCATGTCACCTCCTGCGGATTAAAACATTCTTCTACAAGCTTGTCCAGCATCCCGTAGCCATAACTATCGGCATTGTTAAGATCATACCCATGTGACGTAAGCCAATCCGTTATACGCCAATAAGGTGTCCAACCTACCAGCCCCATGCCGTTGTACTTGTTACCGTCGTAAGGGCTGTAACCATGTTGCCACTGGCCGGGATTGAGGTAGGACTCTGTCATCATGTTACCCAACATAGCGCAGATTGCGGGGCGTTTAAAACCCTTGGATAGCAGGTAATTATATATGATTGTTGCATTATTACGCTGGGCAGCCCCGTATTGCTCCATTACGTCGCCGTAATAACTGCTACCCCAGTGGCTTATCCATCCCATTAAAAGCTCCCCCCTTCTGTCGTATTCCCCCCTACCAGCATTCCGTTTTGAAATATCAGATAGCTATTATCACTAAATTCGGCCCTGCCTGTTTTGCATTGCATATTATTTACAAATAGGTATTGACTATTTATTGATGTGCTGTAATCACTCATAGCAACAACATTTTCCGTGCCCTTCAGTAAGGTGATCTGGCTTCCCTGGAGTCTTGTCGTTCGCTCTGGACTGACCAGATAATTTGTAACATATATGCCTTCATTTGTTGAATACACACGGTTTCTATTGGTTCCATCAGCATTCATCAGCATTATTTCATAGCTGCCACTTTTTACGGTCAATCTTTTGATATACCCATCAGGTGTTTTTTCATAGGACGTGATTGCTCCTGATGCCAGATCATATTCTGTACCACTTTCATTCTGCTTAAAATTGCTGCTGCGGATGCAGCCTGTAATAATCCAATCCGCATTTATCCCGACAGCACTCAATATTCTTGTTATCGTATCGCCATCCACCGTCATTCCAGCATTCCAGTTCTTTCCGCCATCCGTGGATACGCCCCATGCTTCAGCGGTCTGTTTCCATACAATGGCACTTTCCTTTAGTGATGGTTTGTCATGCATGTAAAATATGGAACTGCTATCATCTTTCTTATCAATGGTTGTGTACAACCCAGATGAATTGTCCAACCGGTTTGACAGATCCTCCATTGCCTTTTCCCATTCAGATTTTTGTTTTGCTGCCAGTTTTCCGGCTTCCTCACGCGCACGCCTGTATGCCTCTGTGGCATTGCTGTAATAGCTGCTCTGATTCCTTAGAGGCGGTTCAACGCTATTTTTAAGGTTTGTTCCACCAACATACTCAAAGGTAATATCTGTCAAAAATGACTGATACATATTTCCCTTTTTATCCCAGACCATCACCGGGTCCATAAAATCAGCGATTGCATATGCAATACACTCACCCTCAAAAGGCCGCACCGTAATTCCTACAATATTGGCACCTATACGGTTGATTGCATCCTTCTCATTGTCCTTAACCAGTGGATTATCTATGTTGATGGTATAACCATCTATACCATACAGATATGTTTCGTCACCGTCATCTGTGGATATCGTCGTGGTAACACCAGTAATGATTACATCATCTGTGGCCACCGTCAGGCTCGTCCAATCATACAGATTGTGGTATGCCTCGTTTTGGCCGAAATCACCACCATCCACCTGGTTCGCGGTATTGTTATCAGCAAAATCTCCGCCATCCACCTGGTTCGGATTTTCAACGGGTGCCCCCTGACCAATGTCCAGTCCTGCCTCAATCTCCTCATGTAATCCACCATCAATGATCCCGCTAGTTTCAAAAACGTATAGATCATAAGGCTTAATAATCAACCTATTATTGGTATCGCAATATGCGTTGCCGCCGGCAATCTGAGCAATATACCCGATGACGGCCCTGCATGTTGTACCGGTTGGCAGCTCACTCACCTTATAATCCTGATTCCGAAAAGAAGGACTGCCCAACAATATCTCACATTGACTACATATGTCCTGCAAAATGGTCAAAAGGTTTGCTGGCAACACCACCGATGGTACATAGGTGATATCTGCCTTATACATATCATTGATGGCATTGATTTCCAATGTTTCGCCAGGCGTTACTGCATCGATGACCGTAAATGTACCTTCCCGGATACGCTCTGTGGTACCGTCATCCAGGTCTATACCGGTCCAGACAGTCACCCGGGCCATGTAAAAATCATATGACGAGTACCTGTCATCGGAGTTATCTATGTTAATCGTCACCGTCTTGGCCACGGCAACCCCCAACGGAAAACCAGCGCTGCCCGAACCCTCAGACACATTATTTCCGTCAACCATAAAATCATTTTCAGGACCTAAAGATAGCTTAACTCCATTTCTCAATGTAACATCGGCATAACACAGCAATGGAGCACCACTATTCATTTTTCGTTTAAATTCATTACTTGCGCTTTTCAAATTGGATTCACCCCCGTAGCCTGAAAACTCAACTCACTTACACGTTCTTCCCCTTCGTTTAACCGATAGACTGGTGTATTAAAATTGGCAGCATAAAACTTTCCAGTCTCCCACCTGCATTTATAAACATTGAAGTGGTAAAAATCAAACTCTGACTTACCAACTACTTGTTGGAGTATCTGCGCACATTCGGATGCCCGCAGATTGCTCCATTTCAGGTTATAGGATTCCACTGTAAACAGTGGAGTGTTTTTCATATTCCCTTTCATCGTCCTGCCTGACTTTGAGGATGATGTTGTTGCCAGGCTCAAAGAGTAACCATCCTCATTTGGCTGCACAATCTCAATGCCGTTAATCTTAATCTTTTGTTGCATATACACCATCCTTCCTTATGTCAGTTCAAACGGGTTTCGACCGGTCTGCTTCTGTCGTAGCTTTGCTTCTGCAATCGTTTCCTCAAACAAAATTCGTCGATTAATCTGACCTATAAATTTATATTCCACAGATCCTGAACCGCTGGTATTGCCCATTTCCTCACGGATGATTCTTCGTATCAACCCTTCGGGTGCTTCAATGTTGGTTCCCTGTTTCTGGTCGCCCAAAACAGCCATAAATGGAGCGTTGGGCGGGATAACTGCTCCCTTAGCCAGATACGGGATCTGTGGCGCTGTGATTGTTTTGATATTGATACCTTTACCACCAATACCAGGCACCCAATCCGGCAGTTTTATTTTGTTTAGTGCTTTGATGACGGTATTAAGTCCAGAGCATACACCTTTAATCATTCCATTTATCAGCCCTATGATTGCATTGATCGGGGTTTTTACGATGCCCACAATAGCATCCCAAACGCCTTTAAAAATTTGCTTTATGCCCTCCAGTGCCTGTTTCAGATTTCCCGAAAAAACACCTTTAAAAAAGGTGATGACGCCGGAAAATATCTGCTTAATACCGTCGACAATCTGTCTTACCCCCGAGAAAAAGCCATTCAGCACCTCGCCCATTGACCCGAATACTTTTGTCCAGTCCTGTGAAAATATACCGCTAATCCAATTGATAAACTTACTCATCACTGCTTTAACATCATCCCAGTTTGCAATGAGTAAAGTGATTATCGCGATTGCAGCGGTTATTGCAAGTGTCAATGGCCCACCAAGAGTTGATACAACAGCTTTAATTGCTGTAATCAAACCAGTACTACCAGTTAATGACTTTATAACGCTTTGAATAATTGAGGCAGTTCCGAAAACTGCAAAAAACGCGCCCACAGCAGCCGCAGCAATCTGAACAGGTAATGGCAATTCACCGAACGCCTGAAGTAACCCGCCTATTAATGTTGCACCAGCTTGAAACAATCCGCCGGCCAGCCCCAGCCAATCAATGGCCATAAGTGCAGCTGTGACCTGCTGGCCTACGGCGTGCCAGTCTGTCATCTGTATCACGGTTATCAATGTCTGCAACAGTCCAACCACAAAAGTGGACAGCGCCCCAAACATCATGCCGAGGTCAATCGAGTGGATAGCTCCGTTGATGGCCTGACTGATTGATAGGCCAATCTGAACATAGTCAAGATTTGCCACAAATCCGTAGAAGGTGCGCCAAGCGATCATGAACTTATCGCTAATCAACTTTCCAAGTGCTGGCCAGTCTACTCGGGTAAATATCCCCATCAGGCCAGCAGCAAAAGACGCCCCAAGGGTTATCCAGTCCACACCGGTTATCAGCTGGTCCAGCGTGTAGATGATGGTATTGATGCCGGACCCAATTGTATTTCCAAGCCCTGGCCAATCAAAATCCCGCACCAGCGCGTTAAAAAATGTTGTAAGCCCGGCCGTGAACTTGGTAATCTTTCCACCGACTTTTTCCCAGCTGATTGCATTGCCAATCTTCTCAACAACACTATTCAGCTTTTCGGCTGCCAGACTCCCAAGACCATCCCAGTCCTGAGCCTGTATCATGTCTTTTATCTGATTTGCAAGATCAGCAAGACCGCCAGCAATCGGCACCTCCTCAAACATTTCGCCAGGCGCTGGTGCCGTATATCCTCCGCCACCGGATGAGCTCTTATCCTCCATCTTGTTGATATCGTCCAGAGGGGATGCATAACCTTCCAGGGCTTTTTCTGCATCCTTGGCCGCCCCGGCTGTATCCTTAAGACTAGCTGCATAGTCCTCCTGGACCGATGTAGCCCTGGTATATGTACTCTTACCAGTCAACGCCGCGATAAACATGCCCACATACGTTACCGCTCGTGAAATGAGATTGATAAACGATGTAAGTATCGGCGCCACCACACTGAGTATCGGCGCAAAAGCCGTGGCAAAACTGTTCTTGAGCTGCGTCAGGCTGGATATAAGCATGGACAGATTTTTATTTGTCTCGTTGCTATATTGGGCCAGGTTTTGCAGCCCTTCCTTAAACCCGCCGGTAACAGCGGCTAACCCACGAAAAACCGTGCTGAACAGGATAGACGATGCCAGCATACGGCCCATGGTCATACGGCACTTATTAGCAGACTTGTTTAAGCCGAGCATACTTTTTACTGCGCTTTTGGCTCCTTTAACAATCTTGCCAAAAGCCTTTTTCGCTGGTGACGCAAGTTTCTTAAAAGCATTGTTCAACATTCTTGTGATGGTGTCCGTTGCTTTTGACTGCTTAGCATATTGCTGCGCATTGTTTTTCAACGATGCGTAAGTCGTGTTCAGCCTCATCAGGATACTGTTTAATTTTGCTGATTCCGCGGCCAACTTCGCCATATCTTTTTTGGCGGCCTCGGTATCAGAGCCCAAAGTAAAGGCTTTCCCTGATGCAACAAGTTCTTCTAGCTCACCCTCAGCATATTTGATAGTATTTGACAATTCCTCGATATCGTACTGCATCGCTTTGTAGGTCTTACTCTTTGTACGTCCACCGGTTTCCAAAAACTTCCGCTGCCTGTCGGTGAGCTTGCCCAGTTTGATTTTAGTCTGATCGATCTGATTGGCGATTTCCTTATACTCATCCGTAGGTATCTTTTGGCTCGCATACTCCTGGACTTTCTTTTTCAATTCCTCTACTTTTTGGGCCTGCTGGTTATATTGGCTGCTCATCCTGGATAATGTATCTGCTTGCTTTTGTATTGCGATCTTAGCTTTATTGCCAAGCCCTTCCACAGATGACGCCATCCGCTTTGCTGCGGCTTCCACATCTTTAATCCCAATTTTTACGCCATTATCATCGATAGTTGCATCAATCTTTAATGTTCCATCTGCCGCCATTACCTCACCACCTTAACCCAGCAGCTGCATCAGGCGCTCCTGTTCTTCCAGTTCTTCCTGAGTATACTTTTCCTTCAGTTCGACCAGTGACTTATTCTCCCGGCAAAACTCTATTTCCCATTTTTCCAGCTTCTTCTTTTTCGCCTTTTTATAGCGCAGCCCCTGGACCGTCGTAAAGACTGATTCCCTAATCTCCATGAAGCAGCCTAAAAAAGTCCACCAGTGCATGAATTTGTCTGCCCGGACCTCATGGCCAGCCACACTGTTTATGGCTGGGATGATGATGCCGGCGTCCTGTTCCCAGTCAAAAGTCCTGAGTGCCTGTTTCCCGTCGTCACTCAATCCACAGTCAATAAATTCAGCGGCCTTTTCCGCAGCCTCCTGCATAGCTTCCGGCGGTATCTCCTCATAATCCTCATAGAGTATCTTTATCATGATCTCGGTCTTTGCATAGTCGTCCAGTTCCGGATCGCTAAACGCCATCAAAATATCCAGTATCACCCGAAAATCTGTCCGGATAGCATAATCAACACCACAGACGCATAGTGCCTGCGGCAGTTCCCAGGGCGTCATTTTTGATACTTCCTTGTATATTTACTGATCCGCGCCTGGGTCTTTTTAGTCCGAACGTTATATTCCTTTTCTATGAACTTCGTAATG
>CABJAM010000025.1 GCA_902363555.1 Lachnospiraceae bacterium
AATAATCTGATTCCAGCCCCAAGGCTTCTGCAATCTCTAACTGTTTTTGTGGACTGGGTACGTGTTGACCAGAGATATACTGGCTCATGGATGATTTGCCAATGCCTGTCAACCGGCAGACATCTGTCTGCGTCAAGTCCAATTCGTTCATGGCTTTGTTTAATAATTCGCAAAACATATACATCACCTCATTTCAAAGTAAGTGCCACCTTCTCAGCTATATAATTGCGAATATCTCTAAGTAACTTTCCGTGTTCCTTGCTGCACCATTCTATGGATTCTATTAATGTAATAGTGGATTTCATTAAATTATTCATCTTTAGCCCCCTTTACTATTTTTCCATAGCAGGAAAGACACTTTTTTGTTTTAAGAAATCATACAAAAATAATCTTCCCTTCTGTGTCCAATACGAATGTTCGCGGGAATGCTGAATCCCCTCAGCATCTGAATAATTATGAGTCCTAATTTTCAAATATCCTTGCCCCTGATACTTTGAATAAAGTACCCGGGTATCGCCTTGCTTAAATTGAACCCCCATATCATGTAGCATTATGTTAAACTTTTTGGCAGACATACCGTAGTCCTTCGCAATCACGGTCGTAGCAATCAAATCCTTACACTGAAGAATCAAATCATAATATGATGCTTTTGGCTGAAGTTCTTCGATAACTTTTTGCTGCTCCACCACTTGAGTTCCCAAGAACTGGCACCGCTCTTTCAAATTGCCTACGACTTCATCTGCCATACGTAATGCCCTGGCAAAAATTTGCTCTGGAGTGTTCCAGGCTTTTTCCAAGTCTAAGAAGTGTTGACGAAGCTCCATACCTTTATCAGTTCTTTGCAACATGCATATTTGTTTTGCCATGTCTACCAATAACCAATAATCCTCAACCTCTCTGGTAACCTCCCTCTTTCCTTCAATTTGAACCCGTACTTTTTTGTGCGGGGTTGAATAATCAACGTTTTCTCTAAACCCATATCCTTTGTACCGTTCAAACCACTTGCTAAACCGCTCTGTACCAGATAGTCCACCTTGGCTTGAAAGTAAATCGTACAGATCCCTTGCTGATACTGTCGGTTGTTCTGTCTCATAATTGATTCTGATTAAATCGTTCACATTTTCTCTCCTTTCAAAAAATGCACGCCTACAATTCTATTAATTTGTCAATAGTACACTCCAAAACATCGGCAACCCTTTTTAATTTTTCAACAGTGGGGCTAGATGTTTTCCAACCACTGATAGTTCCATTGCCTAATTCAGCTCGACACTCTAACTCCCGGATACTTATTTTTTTCGAGTCACATATTTTTTTAATATTCTTATAAATCAACTGTACACCTCCTCCCATAGAGAATAATCTTAGAGAAAAATCCTAATATCTCTTGACAATATTTAGAGAATAATCTACAATAGAATTATTCAGAAACCATTATGAATATCCTCTAAATGTATCATTGTGTTTTAGGTTTTTCTCTAAATCACAAATTCATTATATAGGTTATTCTCTAATTTGTCAAGCCTATTTTTTAGGTTTTTCTCTAAAAACGGAGGATACTATGAACAGCGTTGAACGTGTAAAACAAATATGCAAAGAACGAAACATCCCTATATCAAAATTAGAACGTGATTTAGGTTTTTCCAATGGTTATATTGGCCAACTAAGAAAAGGCGTTTTTCCTGCGGATCGATTAATACAAATCGCAACTTATCTGAATGTTTCATCAGAATACTTGATGTCAGGAAAAGATACTATGTCAGATTCCAACTCATCTAAGAAACTCACAAAGAAGGATGAACGCGACATAGAAAAGATTATAGAAGCTACCAAACAGCAACTACTTAATCAAGAAGGGCTAATGTTTGACGGTAATCCAGCATCGCCAGAAGCAATTGATTCTATAATATCGGCTATGAGAGTAGGCATGGAGCTTGCCAAGGAGAAAAACAAGGAGAAATACACCCCTAAGAAATATAGGAAAGATAAGAAGGACTGAATCTTATGAATATTAAGGGAATGGTAGATAGTCTTGTGGAAAAACATAAAACCCGAGATCCTTTTGAAATGATATTGGGTCTGAATGTTATTCTTATTCGATGCCCGCTGGAAGGTGTTCGCGGATTCTACCAATATTTTCAACGGAATAACATAATCTATATCGATGAAAACCTGACAAAGTTTGAACAAAAAATAGTGTGCGCTCACGAACTTGGACATATGTTTATGCACAAAAAAGCAAATGCGGTATTTATGGATACTCGTACCTATTTAAAAACAACAGGTTATGAAAACGAAGCGAATACATTTGCGATGCATTTACTTCTTCCAGACGAAGAACTCAGGAATTATCGAGGATTCACTTTAAATCAGATTTCTTGTGTCACTGGATATGCACGCGAATTATTAGAGTTACGATTAAAGTGATTAATTCGCTTTGGCGTTTTAATAATAAAAAAGATTGAGGGTGATATTATGGCATTAATTATTTGTCCAGAGTGCGGAAAGGAGTTTTCCGACAAGGCGCCAGCGTGTCCGAATTGCGGATGTCCTATATCGGAAATGTACTGGGATGACAACGTTCAGGAGGATTCGTTTGAGGATGAAAAGCCCAAGAAATATAGCACTTTTCATCGGTTGCTATATGGAAATAACGCGAATGCCAAGGAAGCCTGGCAAAATGCAGACAAAGTTCATGCTGGCCAGCTTTGTCCGATATGTTCGAGTCACAATATAGAAATCCATACTGAGGATATTGGCGAGAAATACAAAGGGCGGTCAGAAGTTAGAGAAAAAAGCGCACTTACTCGCGCCGGTAATAAAGCCGGCCGCGCTGCTATGATTGGCATGACAGGAGGATTATGGGCATTGACCCCTAAAAAATCTGACTATTCTGAAGTGAAAAAAGGTAAATCAAAGATTATAAAAAAACGCGTTGCTTATTGTCGAGACTGTGGCAATCAATGGACGTTACACTAGAAAAACCGCCCCGGTGTTACCAGCACCGAAGCGGCTCACATATACATATCCGGGGATATGCACTATATCTTAGCACATATATTGTATCATCTCTGGTGACAGGTGGCAAGAGACCATCTGTTATTTTTATACTCATTTTTAGGAGGATGATACTATGCCACAAAAAGCAAAGCGTCGCGGCCGCAAGCCCAATGGCCAGGGCAGCATCATAAAATTACCAGGCAACCGTGCCCGCCCCTATGCTATAAAGTTTACAATTGATGGCCGACAACAGATCATCGATTATGCCGAGACTTACGAGGAGGCCGATCAGATCCGCCTTGATTACATAAAAGCCCCCTGGGCCGTTGATGCTCATAAAATGACCCTTGATGACGTATATCAACTTTGGAAGATACATCGCTGGCCCCTTCTCAGTGATTCCAACCAGCAGTGTATGCGCGCTGCATATAACTATATGTTCAAATACAAAAATATGATTTACAAAAATATCACCAGTATTCAGATGCAGGATACCATTAATAGCTGCACTAAAAGTCTTAGCACCAAAACTAAGATAAAAAATCTTTGGACAAAATTAGAGCATTTTGCGCGTGAACTCCGTATCATAAGTACTCCGTGGACCGATTTACTGGTATGTGATTCCGCTCCCCCACCTGCGATCAAAACTATTTTTTCCGATAATGAGATAAAAGTTATATGGAAAAATCAGGGCATACCAGGCATCGACATTGTTCTTATTCTATTACATACCGGACTTCGTATATCCGAAATGCTTATGCTGACTCGTAGCGATTTTGATTGGGAAAATGGATATTTTCGTGCCGGAGTAAAAACGGATGCTGGGAAAAACCGAGTCATTCCAATCCACCCGGAGATTCAACCCATTCTTCAGAAATATTTCGATAATGCAGAAAATTATCTTTTTACTTTTGACGGCAAACGACTGTCCGCACAAAAATGCCGTGATAACTTTAAAGCTTTACTCACTGAATTAGGTATGACCCATTTACCCCATGAATGCCGTCACACATTTCGCTCAAAGATGGACAGTGTTGGTGCAAACAAACGTTGCATTGACTTGATTATGGGCCACAAGACCGGGGATGTAGGTGAACGAGTTTATACGCATAAATCCATTGACGAATTAAAAAGTGCCATGAAATTACTAAAATACCCCAAGTAATCTGGCATAAATTTTTGTTACTAATTTGTTACTATTTGTATCAGTTTGGGGCATTTTTAGGCGCTGTTTATTATTGAACTTTCCAGTAAATAAGCGCATCTGAGGGAAAAATTTTTCTTATTCCTTACGAAAGTGCAAGATTTTAACAGGACAAATACCGATAAAATCAAGCATTCTCGTGCGTATGTGTTACTAATTTGTTACTAGTTCAACATTATTTGTGTTTCATTATCCATAAAAAAGAGCACGCCATCAGACAACTTCTGATTATGCGTGCTCTAAATTATTGCTAAATTTTCTTATGTCCGTCTGCATATCCTGCATTGTATGCTTCAATAATTCCACTTACAATCACTTGGACCAATTCTTCATCAGATTCCATTGGATTATTAAGAGCTTCAATAATTATTTTTACAAGATCTTCTTTTACAATTTTCGTGCCAGTCGGTCCAATGCTTTTATCTATTATCTTCATTAAATAATCCTCCCTTGTGTAAAAAGCCTCTCCAAAGCAAACGTATGTTCTATAATCCATGATAACACTTTTGCAATATAATTGCAATGCTTTTCGCTAAAAATATTCGGAAAGGCGAATTTTCTATTAAATTAAAGGAGTCCGGACGCTTTAATCTTTATGACCATATTATACCATTTAAAGGGATTCTCTGCATTGGGATTTATTTCCATTTATACGACAAACTGAATTAGTATTTCAATTTTTTGTGCAACTTGAAAATTACGCATGAAGATAGTAGACAGAATTTAATCAATTATGGACAATATGGAAATTTCTTCCATTATAATACCATTGTTTTGCACAAAAAAGATTAAAGAGGAAAAATTTGACGAAACTTTATAGTTGCATTGTCAAGTCCTGCGATATATAATATGCATATCATCTCAGTTGTACATAAATACCAAAGATAAAGAGCACGCAGCCAGGCCCATTCCCGGATGCGTGCTCTACTTCTTTTATTTGGATACATCAAATTCTATGACCAACAACTCCAGAACATATTTTTACACAATATACTGCCGACCTCCGTATACGGCAGCCACCCATCCGGATGGAATCCGCATCCAGATTTCAGTTGCGGACTTTTTAACAACTTCCATTGCCGTCACCGTTGTGCCTGCTTTCAAAACAGCATAACCGTTTTGGGCATACGCATGGCTCTTACCATCAGTAGTGAGCTGGCCATAAGGCCTCCAGGCAAAACCGGTGCCGGCACCGTTCCGGACTTTCATGTCCTCGTTCAGTTTATAATTTTTCCCGACTACATAGCTTCCAGAGTTTTGACTGGCCAGCCATGATGCATGTGCCTTTTCAGCAGCAGCCCTGGTTGCTGGGCCATAACTACCGTCCACCGCCAGTCCTGAGGCCCTCTGGAAGGACCGCACGGCTGTGTCAGACAGTGGGCCAAAGCTGTTATCAATCTGCCCAGTATAATGACCAAGCGCCTTGAGCATGGTCTGCATTGTTCCAACGGCGGCCCCCTTGTCGCCCTTAACAAGATAGTTTTTTGCGTAATTATTTTCCGGCGCCTGCGTGGCCTGGTTTCCGGACTTCCAGCTTTCCGGAACTGTAACTATCCAATAATACTTTGTCTGATAGCTCAAATTGGCCCAGGTATTTTTTGCCCGCGCATCCCTGTAAGACGCCGGATCATTAATATACACATTATCCGCGGCGTCAATGCCATACACCAAAATAAAGTGTCCACCACTTGTCCAGATTCCGGGGCCGACATTGGCAATCACCCAATTGCCTGCCTGCAAAGCCGCCTTAACCTTGGCGTGAGAGGCATGCCCAGAGTTATGGTAGCAATAGGCACTTAAATACTCAGACTGGATTCCGTAGGCCGTCAACTGCGGCACAAAATAGGTATTATATGTACCCATGCCAGTGGCCTTATAACCGTGGGCCACGCTCCATGCGCAGGTATCAATCGGCGTCACGTTATTGTCGGCCAGTGTGGCAATAATCATGGCTGTACACGTTGGCCCACACCCGGATCCGTATATTGTAGCGCGCTCATCCGGGTTGCTATATGGCAGACTGCCCCACCGGCTATCTGTCTGCTTATAACTTACTGGTTGTTTCATATTTATACATCCTCCTCTGTTTTTAGTTCCGGAAGCCCGGCCACCGACGTCAACAAGGACACCACGCCAGCCAGCAAAGATGCCGACACGATCATCGTCCAATTGACCTCTGTTAATAACGCCGACGTACCAATGGTCGCCACCGCAGTCTGAGCTACAGTCTTGATCGCACGGATGCTGGCTGCCTTTGCCCAGTTAATCAAATATTCTTTGTTCTTCATATTTCGTCCTCATTTCTATATGTATTGCGCCAGCCAAAGGATGAAACCGACCGCTGCTCCCCCGGATATGGTGGAGACAATTGTGGTAAATGCGGTTTTCTTGGCCGTGTTCCATCGATCGGCCGGCTCGTTTTCAAGTTTCGATAATCGTTCAGCGGCACGCTTCTGCTCATCCAGCATGTTTTTCATGTTTAGGGCCAACTCTTTGACCGACAATACCAAGTCCTGTATGACTTTGGTCTGTTCTTCCTGCTCTTTTACGCGGTGCTTTAAAGAACCGATCTCATGCTCGTGCCCCTCCAATTTTACAGCGATTTCTTCATCTGTCACATTTGGCACCATCCTTTCTTTTTTATATGTAAGGTCTGCATTTGCACAGGATGCCCTCTTATATTAATAATCAATTTATCTCCTCCTTCGTAAACTAAACAGCAAAATAGCCGTTGAGTCCAATACAAACGTAGCCATCTTAGTTGTCGCACAAACTGTAACATTTACCTCGGGAGAGGCGAGTTTCGACCTTACAAATATTATTGGCAACAAAAAGGTGGTATCAATATTTGCGCAAGCCCGGTCTGCATCCACAGTCGTGATAACAGGGGCCAATATTTCGGGTGGCACCATTGCTATTCTGCGCTGCTGCACAGTGGCGGACGGCGCAGGATTTTCTGGGAGTATTCCCGTTAAGTTCATTTTGTTTTTAAGCGTCTGACTGCGCATTTAAATTGTAAACGTACAGGTAAATCGGCAGCCACTTGTGGTATTAGTACTAAGTATAATTTTGATGCCACTAGAATCGATTATCCCTCGTCCTGCTGTACCCAGTACACCACTTGTGCCAGAGTACGCAGTAAAAAATGCGGTGCCGATAGCTGGCGTGGGAATAGTTCCGCTTGCGGCCACAGTAACAACACCGGTGCCGGTGCCATCTGACTTTGAAATATCACAGGTTATCGTACATATCCCGTTACGCACGATATATTTGGCGGAGCCGGACCAGCCAGAGGATAATGCGATATTGGTTGCGGCAGTATCCGTGCCTACTGTTTTGCTGTTTAGTGTACTAACATCCGTCGTCAAAGACGTAATGAGGTCTTTGAGCTCATTGATCGCAGCGACCGCATTTGTCTTAACTGTGGTCTTGAGTGCACTCAACGTGCCCAACCCACTCCGTAATGTTTTGATGTTTTTCCGGAGCTTTCCAAACATCGTGTTTAAGGCGTCACCTGAATTGATGTCTGTATCCGCGGACGCCTCAGTGAATGTGATTGCTGTCGATGCATCCACTGCCCCCGTTGGCCCCTGTGCACCAGTAGCACCTTTAGGCCCTGTGGGCCCCTGTACACCAGGATCACCTTTAGGTCCTTTAATATTTCCGATCAATCTTCTTGCCATATCAAATACTCCTTTTCTTAATCATCCGGGGTAATCATATACAGATTCCCGTCGGCATCCACTTCAAATGTTATCTGTAAAACCCATGCCTTTATCTTCTTAACCAGTTGTTTCACGCCGTTCAGACCTAAATATTTCATATCCCATCCCCTCCGATCATGCAAAGAGAGTATCGATCTCAGCGTTTGTTATCTCCGATACATCCGCAGCTGCTAAAGCTCCGATACCGGCCGGTGTGACATTGACACTCTTGGCAGCGGACCCGTCATACGTAGCCGCTGCGCTACCGGCAAGTTGTATCGTCAACGCTGTCGGGTTTTTAAGGCTGGCCGGAAAGTCTGTGATCTGGCTCTTGGTATGCGTATGAGTTGCCGGTGTAAACGTTGACGGTTTCCCGGTCACGCCAGACCACGGCACGCTCGTTGCGCTGCCAGCGGTATATACTTCATACCCGGCATCCGTAGACAATTTGCTATCGTCTACGACAAAGTACATGAGTCCGGTTGATGTCACCTTAACAGTATCACCTACCTGCACCTGCGCCGTTGTGAGAGCCTTACGAGCCGTATCATCCGCAACGATAACGCAGCGCTCCAGAGCTCCCGCGGGCAGATGGTCAATTCCGATCACGCCAGTGATCTTACTGGCATCCAGACTGGTGATATCGGCGCTATTATGCGTATGACTCTTGGCCGCAGCATCTGTTATGCCGTATGCTGCCAGGGTCGTCGGATTGCTCCCCCCCCGTGACATGGCCCTGTTGATTGACCACAACGCTCCTATATGTACCGGCCGTAACCCCACTATTGGGATGTGTATATCCGCTGGGCGTCTGCCAGGTGCCATCGCCACGTAGATATTTTGTCTGTGCTCCCGCGGCCGGCGCCGGTACCAGGCCGCGAGTACCTGTGGCGCTGCTTGTGGCTCCAGTCATATCTGATGGATTCGACAACCCTGCCAGTTTATTTTTTTCGGTTGTAGTGTAATCGTTGGCGGACAAGCCTTTTCCTGTTTCTTTCGCCACATATTTGCTGGATATCCATGACTTTGCCTGCTCCCAGAAATATGTAAGTGTTTCCAAGGTTAAAAATTTCATTCTATCACTCCTTAAAAATAATATCGATATCCTCTGCACTGGGTACGTCCAGCGTAATACCTCCAATGTCGCGCCACTCAGAATCATAATCCCTGTCGCTGGTCTTGGTCAGCACGTGCCCCGTTGTTCCACCAGCGGGTACAAGACGTCGGTAATCTTCACTGTCCGGTTCCGGATTGTTTCCGAGGTTCGGACGATAACTCACTGATACGCCTACCTTAAATATTGTCTTGCCGGCATCCTCCGTACGTGCAAAGACATACACAGATATTGGTATCACCCGTAGCAGCATCTTGTCCGGGATACGGACCTTACCACCGATAATATAGCGTGTAACGTGCTCCGTGTCCTGATAAAAGTCTACTTCAGCACCATCCGGCAGCTCCAGATCCTTAAATACAAGGCACTGGCCATAATCATATTGGGTAGCGGTCACTGACTGCGCATTGGAGCCATTAAAAGTAATTGATAAATCCATAGACATCACGCTCCATCATCGATCAATACATAAAGATCTCCCGTATCTGTTTCATATTCAAAATCAATCTCCCCCATAGTCTCCGGATACACAGCATATAGGTCACCCGTCGCACTGTCTACTTCCAGAGCGATCATACCGGCTGACGGTGCGACTACGCCAGATATACCCTGCACTCCTTGCTTACCTTGCGGCCCCTGCTCGCCTTTAAACGCCCCACTGTCACGCATGGCGATTATATCCTGAGCAATGGCGGTGGCGGTATTCGCGGCAGACTCAGCGCGCTGCCCCTGGACACATGCATATTGACCTCTATCATTGGCATATGTGGCCGCAGATTGAGTGTTTTTAATTGTCGGTTCCAGATCTGCTAATACCTGTTGCAACACATCTAATGTCTGCTGATCCAGCTCATCGGATGTGACTATCCGGCGGAGATCACCAATCTCAATAGGGATATATACGGCTTTGCCATCGCGGGTATTTGGATCTCCAGAGGTCACCACCTGTAACTCCTGGGGCAAGGCCTTCGTCTCGTCAAACGCCCCGTACGCTCCCCGCCGCTGCCTCATACGCTTTTTTTCAATTGCCATAGAGTACACCATCCTTTCACATCGGTATCCAGCGTAATAATTTAACTCCCGTTGATGGCGGCGGAGCCGGGTCCAAGTACCTACGCACCTCCGAAAAATAGTTGCCGTATTGCGGTGCCTGGGCAATATATGTACTGGCGGTCTTAATGGTCGGGCCAATCCCAGATCCATGACCGCAAAGCTGACCATTGCCTATGTACATCTCAACATGATTGCTACTTCCGCTCCCATGGCCACCCGGTGCTCCCTCGAAAAAGACCAAATCGCCGCGCATGATATTTGATGGCAGGCTGTTACTTCCGGATGTATTGTTGTATATTTGAGTGCCCTTGGTAATCTGCTCACCGGTCCAGCTTCCTATATATATGCCGGCCCCCTTCTCAAAACACTTCCACATTAACGAGCTACAATCGCTATATCCCGAAAAAACCTGCTCCCTTAAACCCGCTGTCTGAGTATATGTGTTCTTGCCTACCCGAGACAGCACCAACTCGACAACGCCTTCTATAAGGCTCCCGGATGATGTGGGCAGGATTGTTGACCATTGTAATGCCTGCTGTGCTCTGACTGGCTGAGGCGTCGTTGCAGGACGCTCGTAGTTGTATAAAAATGCGTTGGTCAACCAACTGATATCATGCGTTTCATCGGCCGCGAATTGAGCAAAGGACAATGGGTAACTGTTGGTAGCGATCCATGTCACCTCCTTCGGATTAAAGCACTCCTCAACCAGCTTGTCCAGCATTCCGTATCCATAACTATCGGCATTATTAAGATCGTATCCGTGTGATGTGAGCCAATCCGTAATACGCCAATATGGTGTCCACCCTACCAGCCCCATGCCGTTGTACTTGTTACCGTCATACGGGCTGTAACCATGCTGCCACTGACCGGGATTAAGGTAGGATTCGGTCATCATGTTACCCAGCATCGCGCAGATGGCCGGGCGCTTAAAGCCTTTGGACAGCAGGTAGTTGTATATGATCAATGCATTATTTTTCTGGGCGGCTCCGTATTGCTCCATGACATCGCCGTAATAACTGCTGCCCCAGTGACTTATCCACCCCATTAGAAAGCACCTCCCTCAACGCTACTGCCTCCCACGAGTATCCCGCATCGGAACTCCAAATAACTTCCATCTGAAAACTCTGCTCGGCCAGTTTTGCCTTGTGCACCGTTTCTAAATGTCATTCCTCCGATATTACTTAGAGTACTTCCGGATAAATCCAATCCATATCGTGACATTGCCTTTGCACCTTCGCCATCCTTTGGAGCTATGACATCAAATATATAAACAAATGGTCCGTTGTCACCATCTCTGCAACCAAGTGATATTGCACCACCGAAATCACAGTATAAGCCTAATCTGGTTGTGTCTGATCCTTCCTTGACAGAACATACGCTCCCGGCATGCTTTCCACTGTCAAACCATGAATATACCTTTAATTCATTGCCTTCAATATCTATTGATTTTCTGCCATTATCAGCGTATTGAGCAAACTTACCATTAACCTGCAATTCGCCTGTATCAAGATTCCAGAAACTTTTACCTTTTCTGTCAGATATTAACCCTGCCTTTATCCAATCAGCATTTATCCCGACAGTGCTTAATATTCTTGTAATCACATCCCCATCCACGGTCATACCAGCATTCCAGGTCTTACCCCCGTCTGTGGATACTCCCCAGGCCTCTGCTGTCTGCTTCCAAACGATGGCACTTTCCTTTAATAAGGGTTTATCATGCATATAAAAAATAGAACTACCATCCTCCTGCTTATCAATCGTTGTGTACAACCCAGACGAGTTATCCAGCCGATTGGACAAGTCCTCCATTGCCTTTTCCCATTCTGCTTTCTGCTTTTTTAGCAACTTGTCAGCTTCCTCCCGAGCTTTCCGGTAAGCCTCCGTAGCGTTGCTGTAATAATTGCTTTGGTTCCTCAGCGGAGGTTCTGTGCTGTTTTTTAGTGTTGTGCCACCGACATACTCAAAGGCGACATCTGTCAAAAAGGTCTGATACATATTGCCTTTTTTATCCCATATCACAACCGGGTCCATAAAATCAGCAATCGCATAAGCAAAACACTCGCCCTCAAAGGGCCGCACTGTTATACCAACAACCACGGCGCCAATGCGATTAACAGCGTCTTTTTCGTTCCCTTTGGTCAATGGGTTATCGATGTTGAGAGTATATCCATCAATACCGTACAGGTAAGTCTCGTCACCATTATCCGTAGATATG
This sequence comes from Lachnospiraceae bacterium, assembly GCA_902363555.1. Classification (GTDB taxonomy): domain Bacteria; phylum Bacillota; class Clostridia; order Lachnospirales; family Lachnospiraceae; genus Catenibacillus. Next base: position 12,288 of record CABJAM010000025.1, read on the forward strand.
GTTGTAGTAATACCTGTAATAACCACATCATCCGTGGCTACCGTCAGGCTTGTCCAGTCATACAGATTGTGATAAGCCTCATTCTGTCCAAAATCACCCCCGTCAGCCTGATCCATAACGCCATCACCAAAGTTTCCGCCATCCATCTGATTCGGATTTATGTCGTCAGAACCTTGCCCTATATCCAGGCTCTCCTCAATCTCCTCATGTAAGCCGCCGTCAATGATCCCGGCAGTCTCAAATACAGATAGATCATAGGACTTGATAATCAGCCGATTATTGGCGTCACAATACGCGTTGCCACCAGCGATCTGTGCGATATATCCGATGACTGCACGGCAGGTCGTACCCGTCGGCAACTCGCTCACCCGGTAGTCTTGATTCCGAAAAGATGGACTTCCCAGTAGCATATCGCACTGACTGCACACATCCCGCAAAATCGTTATCAAATCCGTAGGCAGCGTTACCGACGGTACATAGGTGATGTCTGCCTTATACATATCATTGATAGCATTGATCTCCAACGTCTCTCCAGGCGTCACTGCATCCACCACGGTAAATGTACCCTCACGGATACGCTCTGTGGTGCCATCGTCCAGGTCAATACCGGTCCATACGGTCACCCTTGCCATGTAAAAATCGTAGTCGGAGTACCGGTCATCGGAATTGTCAATGTTGATCGTTACTGTCTTGGCCACGGCAGCGCCCAATGGAAAACCGGAGCTTCCGGAACCCTCAGACACACTATTTCCGTCAACCATAAAATCATTTTCCGGACCAAAGGACAGCTTGACCCCATTTACCAGCGTGACATCGGCATAACACAGCAGCGGATTACCACTATTCATTTTTCTTTTAAACGCATTACTTGCACTTTTCATATTGGATTCACTCCTGTCACTTGGAAGCTTAATTCACTTACACGCTCTTCCCCTTTGTTTAGACGACAAACTGGTGTGTTAAAATTGGCTGCATAAAACTTACCAGTCTCCCATTTGGCTCGGTAGACATTGAAATGGTAGAAATCAAACTCTGACTTACCAACGACTTGTTGGAGTATCTGGGCACACTCGGATGCCCGCAGATTGCTCCATTTCAAGCCATACGATTCTACTGTAAACAGTGGCGTGTTCTTCATGTTCCCTTTCATCGTCCTGCCTGACTTGGCAGAGGATGTCGTGGACAGACTTATGGTGTAACCATCCTTGTCCGGCTGCACGATCTCAATGCCGTTTATTTTTATCTTCTGCTGCATTTCAACTCATCCTCCTTATGCCAGTTCAAACGGGTTGCGTCCGGTCTGCTTCTGTCTAAGTTTTGCTTCTGCTATTGTTTCTTCAAACAATACTCGCCGGTTAATCTGACCAATAAATTTATATTCCACACCGCCTGATCCCCCTGTATTACCCAATTCCTCTCGGATAATTTTGCGGATTAATCCTTCAGGTGCTTCGATATTGGTTCCTTTCCTTTGGTCACCCAAAACAGCCATAAATGGAGCGTTGGGCGGGATAACTGCTCCCTTAGCCAGATACGGGATCTGTGGCGCTGTGATTGTTTTGATATTGATACCTTTACCACCAATACCAGGCACCCAATCCGGCAGTTTTATTTTGTTTAGTGCTTTGATGACGGTATTAAGTCCAGAGCATACACCTTTAATCATTCCATTTATCAGCCCTATGATTGCATTGATCGGGGTTTTTACGATGCCCACAATAGCATCCCAAACGCCTTTAAAAATTTGCTTTATGCCCTCCAGTGCCTGTTTCAGATTTCCCGAAAAAACACCTTTAAAAAAGGTGATAACGCCGGAAAATATCTGCTTAATACCGTCGACAATCTGTCTTACCCCCGAGAAAAAGCCATTCAGCACCTCGCCCATTGACCCGAATACTTTTGTCCAGTCCTGTGAAAATATACCGCTAATCCAATTGATAAACTTACTCATCACTGCTTTAACATCATCCCAGTTTGCAATGAGTAAAGTGATTATTGCGATGGCAGCGGTTATTGCAAGCATCCAAGGCCCACCTAAAACATTAACTACACCTTTAATAGCTCCTACTAAACCACCTGCGCCAGTAAGCAGCTTTATTGCACCTTGTATAATCGAGTTTGCTTTAAAAGCGGTAAAGAATACTCCTACTGCAGCTGCGGCCAGCTGAACAGGTAATGGCAATTCACCGAACGCCTGCAGTAACCCGCCTATTAATGTTGCACCAGCTTGAAACAATCCGCCGGCCAGCCCCAGCCAATCAATGGCCATAAGTGCAGCTGTGACCTGCTGGCCTACGGCGTGCCAGTCTGTCATCTGTATCACGGTTATCAGAGTCTGCAATAAGCCAACCACAAAAGTGGACAGCGCCCCAAACATCATGCCGAGGTCAATTGAATGGATAGCTGCGTTAATGGCCTGACTGATTGATAGACCAATCTGCACATAATCCAAGTTGGTCACGAATCCGTAGAAGGTGCGCCAGGCAATCATGAACTTATCACCAATTAATTTTCCCAGCGCGGGCCAATCGACTGTTGTAAAAATCCCCATAAGTCCAGCAGCAAAAGACGCCCCAAGGGTTATCCAGTCCACACCGGTTATCAGCTGGTCCAGCGTATAGATGATCGTATTAATTCCGGAGCCAATCGTATTTCCAAGCGCGGGCCAGTCAAAATCCCGGACCAACGCATTAAAAAACGTTGTAAGCCCGGTGGTAAACTTAGTAATCTTTCCACCGACTTTTTCCCAGCTGATTGCATTGCCAATCTTTTCAACAACACTATTCAGCTTTTCGGCTGCCAGACTCCCAAGGCCATCCCAGTCCTGGGCTTTAATCATGTCCTTTATCCGGTTTGCCAGATTAGCAAGACCTCCGGCAATTGGCACCTCCTCAAACATATCGCCAGGCGCTGGTGCCGTATATCCTCCGCCACCGGATGAGCTCTTATCCTCCATCTTGTTGATATCATCCAGTGGAGATGCATAATCCTCCAGGGCTTTTTCTGCATCCTTGGCAGCCCCCGCAGTACCTTCAAGACTGGCCGCATAATCCTCCTGGACCGATGTAGCCCGCGTAAATGTACTCTTGCCAGTCAAGGCAGCGATAAACATGCCCACATAGGTCACCGCCCGGGATATCAGGTTAATAAACGATGTAAGTATCGGCGCCACCACGCTGAGTATCGGTGCAAACGCCGTAGCAAAGCTGTTTTTCAGCTGCGTCAGGCTGGATTTAAGCATGGACAGATTTTTATTTGTCTCGTTGCTATATTGGGCCAGGTTTTGCAGCCCTTCCTTAAACCCGCCGGTAACAGCGGCTAACCCACGAAAAACCGTGCTGAACAGGATAGACGATGCCAACATACGGCCCATAGTCATACGGCATTTGTTGGCGGACTTATTCAGCCCCATGAGGGATTTAACGCCTCTTTTGGCACCCTTCACAATGTGATCCATGGCCTTTTTCGCTGGTGACGCAAGTTTTCTAAAAGCATTGTTCATCATTTTTGTAATGGTGTCCGTTGCTTTTGACTGCTTAGCATATTGCTGCGCATTGTTTTGCAACGATGCATAAGTCGTGTTCAGCCGCATCAGGATACTATTTAATTTTGCTGATTCCGCAGCCAACTTCGCCATATCTTTTTTAGCGGCCTCGGTATCAGAGCCCATGGTGAAAGCTTTCCCTGATGCAACAAGTTCTTCTAGCTCACCCTCAGCATATTTGATAGTATTTGACAATTCCTCGATATCGTACTGCATCGCTTTGTAGGTCTTACTCTTTGTACGTCCACCGGTTTCCAAAAACTTCCGCTGCCTGTCGGTGAGCTTGCCCAGTTTGCTTTTAGTCTGATCGATCTGATTGGCGATTTCCTTATACTCATCCGTAGGTATCTTTTGGCTCGCATACTCCTGGACTTTCTTTTTCAATTCCTCTACTTTTTGGGCCTGCTGGTTATACTGGCTGCTCACCCTGGATAATGTATCTGCCTGCTTTTGTATGGCAATTTTAGCTTTATTGCCAAGCCCTTCCACAGAGGACGCCATCCGCTTTGCTGCGGCTTCCACATCTTTAATCCCAATTTTTACGCCATTATCATCGATAGTTGCATCAATCTTTAATGTTCCATCTGCCGCCATTACCTCACCACCTTAACCCAGCAGCTGCATCAGGCGCTCCTGTTCTTCAAGTTCTTCCTGGGTATACTTTTCCTTCAGTTCGACTAATGCACGGTTCTCCCGGCAAAACTCAATTTCCCATTTTTCCAGTTTCTTCTTTTTGGCCTTTTTGTAACGGATCCCCTGAATAGTGGAGAAAACAGATTCCCTGATCTCCATGAAGCAGCCTAAAAAAGTCCACCAGTGCATATATTTATCCGCCCTGACCTCGTGGCCGGCCACACTGTTTATGGCCGGGATGATGATGCCAGCGTCCTGTTCCCAGTCAAAGGTCCTGAGCGCCTGTTTCCCATCGTCACTTAATCCGCAGTCAATAAATTCAGCAGCCTTTTTTGCAGCCTCCTGCATAGCTTCCGGCGGTATCTCCTCATAATCCTCATAGAGTATCTTTATCATGATCTCGGTCTTTGCATAGTCGTCCAGCTCCGGATCGCCAAGCGCCATCAAAATATCCAATATCACCCGAAAATCTGTCCGGATAGCATAATCGATGCCGCAGACACACAATGACTGCGGCAGTTCCCAGGGCGTCATTTTTGATACTTCCTTGTATATTTACTGATCCGCGCCTGGGTCTTTTTAGTCCGAACGTTATATTCCTTTTCTATGAACTTCGTAA
>CABJAM010000026.1 GCA_902363555.1 Lachnospiraceae bacterium
CTTCGGGGCATTGGTGACAGGTGGTGCATGGTTGTCGTCAGCTCGTGTCGTGAGATGTTGGGTTAAGTCCCGCAACGAGCGCAACCCCTATTTTCAGTAGCCAGCAATTCGGTTGGGCACTCTGGAGAGACTGCCAGGGATAACCTGGAGGAAGGTGGGGATGACGTCAAATCATCATGCCCCTTATGACTTGGGCTACACACGTGCTACAATGGTGACAACAAAGTGAAGCAGCGCCGCGAGGCTGAGCAAATCACAAAAAAGTCATCTCAGTTCGGATTGTAGTCTGCAACTCGACTACATGAAGCTGGAATCGCTAGTAATCGCGAATCAGAATGTCGCGGTGAATACGTTCCCGGGTCTTGTACACACCGCCCGTCACACCATGGGAGTTGGAAATGCCCGAAGTCAGTGACCCAACCGCAAGGAGGGAGCTGCCGAAGGTGGAGCCGATGACTGGGGTGAAGTCGTAACAAGGTAGCCGTATCGGAAGGTGCGGCTGGATCACCTCCTTTCTAAGGAAGAAGAAGTAGGGATTGTTTTATTGTTTAGTTGTCAATGGCAACATAAAATAGCTGGTGTCGATGCGCTTATGGGAAACACCCGTTCCCATCTCGAACACGATGGTTAAGACATAGGCGGCCGATGGTACTTTACTGGAGACGGTACGGGAGAGTAGGTGGATGCCAGCTTATAAAAAGAAAAAGTCTTCGCATGATTACTATGTAAAATGACGCGCGAGGCGGTGGGGTCAGACCTCACGGAGACTGCTCGGACGAAACGGAAGATCGACATGATCGATGCGTGGAAGTCCGCAAAATGAATGTACCTTGAAAACTGCATATTGAAATATGAGTACATTGAATACGAGAGTATTCGATGGACAAGACATCAAACCGAAATAATATTTCCATAAAGAAATACGATTTAAAATGATAGAAATCAAGCGGATGATCGTGACGCTACATGATCATTCACAGACCGTATCCAGGAATCGCGCTGATGCGCGAGCAGGTCATCGATCTTCTTCGAAGGTCCATGACAAGAGATACGAAAGGTCAAGCTAAAAAGAGCGCAGGGTGGATGCCTTGGCACTAAGAGCCGATGAAAGACGTGATAAGCTGCGAAAAGCCGCGGTGAGGAGCAAATATCCTATGACCCGCGGATGTCTGAATGGGGAAACCTGGCAGAGTAAACCTCTGTCGCTGCATGGTGAACACATAGCCATGCAGAGGGAACCCGGGGAACTGAAACATCTAAGTACCCGGAGGAAAAGAAAGAAAACTCGATTTCCAGAGTAGCGGCGAGCGAAATGGAACCAGCCTAAACCGGAATGCGTGCATTCCGGGGTTATGGACCGCGATAAGTGAGCCTGAAGGTAGACGAATGGTTTTGGGAAAGCCAGCCAAAGCGGGTGAAAGCCCCTTAGTCGAAACCGTAGGGCAGCGAGCGGGATCCAAAGTACCACGAGACACGTGGAACCTTGTGGGAAGTCGGGAGGACCACCTCCCAAGGCTAAATACTCCTTAGTGACCGATAGCGCATAGTACTGTGAAGGAAAGGTGAAAAGAACCCCGGGAGGGGAGTGAAAGAGAACCTGAAACCCTGTGTTTACAAGCTGTGGAACCACCTTATGAGTGGAACCGCGTACTTTTTGTAGAACGGTCCGGCGAGTTACTTTTACGGGCGAGGTTAAGGACGTAAAGTCCGGAGCCGAAGGGAAACCAAGTCTTAATAGGGCCAGAGTCCGTAAGAGTAGACCCGAAACCGGGTGATCTACCCATGTCCAGGTTGAAGTTGCCGTAAAAGGCCATGGAGGACCGAACGCACATCCGTTGAAAAGGGTGGCGATGAGGTGTGGGTAGGGGAGAAATTCCAATCGAACCCGGAGATAGCTGGTTCTCCTCGAAATAGCTTTAGGGCTAGCCTCGTTGGAGTCTCATGGAGGTAGAGCACTGAATTGTCTAGGGGGCGTCAAAGCTTACCGAAACATATCAAACTCCGAATGCCATAGAGATGCTCAGCGGGAGTCAGACTGCACGAGATAAGTTGGGTAGTCAAAAGGGAAAGAGCCCAGACCGCCAGCTAAGGTCCCAAAATACATGTTAAGTGGAAAAGGATGTGGGATTTCAGAGACAACCAGGATGTTGGCTTAGAAGCAGCCATACATTAAAAGAGTGCGTAATAGCTCACTGGTCGAGAGGTCCTGCGCCGAAAATGTCCGGGGCTAAAACATGATACCGAAGCTGCGGGATCACGTAAGTGATCGGTAGAGGAGCATTCTTAATCTGGCGAAGCAGTACCGTAAGGAGCTGTGGAGGGTTAAGAAGAGAGAATGCCGGAATGAGTAGCGAGATGAAGGTGAGAATCCTTCAGGCCGAATATCCAAGGTTTCCAGAGTAAAGCTGATCTGCTCTGGGTAAGTCGGGGCCTAAGGCGAGGTCGAAAGACGTAGTCGATGGACAACAGGTAGAGATTCCTGTACTGCATATGAACAGAACTGTGGGGACACAGGAGGATAACTTAAGCCGGGAATGGAAAGACCGGCCCAAGCACAAAGGTGTGGAACGCAGGCAAATCCGCGTTCTGTAACTGAAGTGTGACGGGGAGCGAAATCAAAGTAGCGAAGTAAGTGAATCCATACTGTCAAGAAAAGCCGCTATTGCTTTATATGTACCCGTACCGTAAACCGACACAGGTGGATGAGGAGAGAATCCTAAGGCCGGCGGGAGAAGTGTTGTTAAGGAACTCGGCAAAATAGCCCCGTAACTTCGGGAGAAGGGGCGCCACTGCAAGGTGGCCGCAGAGAAATGGCTCAAGCAACTGTTTAGCAAAAACACAGGTCTATGCAAAACCGAAAGGTGAGGTATATGGGCTGACGCCTGCCCGGTGCTGGAAGGTTAAGGGGAGAGGTTAGCGGAAACGCGAAGCTTTGAACTTAAGCCCCAGTAAACGGCGGCCGTAACTATAACGGTCCTAAGGTAGCGAAATTCCTTGTCGGGTAAGTTCCGACCCGCACGAAAGGCGTAATGATTTGAGCACTGTCTCGACAACACACCCGGTGAAATTGAAATACCAGTGAAGATGCTGGTTACCTGCGCCAGGACGGAAAGACCCCATGGAGCTTTACTCCAGCTTGATACTGGGATTCGGTAATGCATGTACAGGATAGGTGGGAGCCGAAGAGATGATGACGCCAGTCATCAAGGAGGCGATGTTGGGATACCACCCTTGCGTTATTGAGTTTCTAACAGGTGCCCGTGACCCGGGCAATGGACAATGTCAGGCGGGGAGTTTGACTGGGGCGGTCGCCTCCGAAAGGGTATCGGAGGCGCTCAAAGGTTCCCTCAGAATGGTTGGAAACCATTCGCAGAGTGCAAAGGCAGAAGGGAGCTTGACTGTGACACCGACGGGTGGAACAGGTACGAAAGTAGGACTTAGTGATCCGGTGGTATGAAAGTGGGATTGCCATCGCTCAACGGATAAAAGCTACCCTGGGGATAACAGGCTTATCACTCCCAAGAGTTCACATCGACGGAGTGGTTTGGCACCTCGATGTCGGCTCATCGCATCCTGGGGCTGAAGTAGGTCCCAAGGGTTGGGCTGTTCGCCCATTAAAGCGGTACGCGAGCTGGGTTCAGAACGTCGTGAGACAGTTCGGTCCCTATCCGGCGCGGGCGTAGGAAATTTGAGAGGAGCTGTCCTTAGTACGAGAGGACCGGGATGGACTGACCTCTGGTGTATCTGTTGTCAACCAATGGCACGGCAGAGTAGCCAAGTCGGGAAGGGATAAACGCTGAAGGCATCTAAGCGTGAAGCCCCCCTCAAGATAAGATTTCCCATAGAGTGATCTAGTAAGACCCCTTGAAGACGACAAGGTAGATAGGGCAGAGGTGGAAGTGTGGCAACACATGGAGCTGACTGTTACTAATCGGTCGAGGGCTTGACCTTAA
>CABJAM010000027.1 GCA_902363555.1 Lachnospiraceae bacterium
ATCTCAAGTTTGGAAGCAAAATCGTCAGAATCCCTGTAAATACAGAGCTTCTGACGATTTATGTGTATGGTGAACAGACCCCTTCTTAAAATTAAAATTATTAAAAAAGTATAAACTTTTAGTACTTCAATAGCCTCTGCACCTGTTGTCTGGTACGGTATTTTTTATTAAGATCAAGGTCGAATTCCTTCCCACAGGCTTTTAATATCTCATTGTAATAAACAAACTGGTACAGGTTTATATCCAGCCTGGTACAGTTGTATTTCCGCAAGGATTCAAGGATCTTTCTGATCGGATACTGGTGCCCCAGCTTCGCCTGCAATAAGCGGATAAGGACAAGTGCTGCAAAGCAGGTGGTAAAGTGGGCATCAATGTGGTCATTCGTACGGACATATACAGGCCTTGCATCAAGATCACTTTTTGATATCTTAAAGGTTTCCTCGATCCGGGCAAGCCCGCGGTAAATGTCCCTGATCTCAATATCCTCCATCTCAAGCTCACTGGTAACAATCGAATAGTATCCGTCATATTTGGATTCTTCTTCCATTTTTTCAATATCCAGTTCTAAAGAACGCCCTTCTACAATCTCCCCGGTTTCTTTATCAAATGCGATGTCTTTCACATAAGCGGCAGAGCCTGCTGCTGTGATCTTATCGTACTTTTTAGGGTGCCTGATCAGATCCTTTGCACGCTCCACCATGACCTGTCGGTCCAACCGCTGTTTTTTTGCATATTTTTCAGAGTAATAAGCCATCTGTTTTTGGTCGATCCTGACCGTTTTCTTCTTTTTCTTTTTTTGTCCGGGTACGGTTACGTTCACATGGAGTTCTTTGGGGTGGATACGGGATTTATGGGTAAACGTGATCTCGTTGCCATCGTCATCCCTGATCTTTGTAACGGTATAGTCCTGAGCAAGCACCCACTCCTTGAATTCTTTATCTGCTCCCCGGACAGACTGCCCATAGACATAGCCGTCTCTCTGGTTGTTGTTCCCCTTATTGTCCCCATTGATAAAATAGATGTTATCGGAGGTGTTGAGCCCCCGGTCGGCAACAATGATCGTCCGGGTGTCAGAAAAATCTTTTTTTACCCGGTTCAGGATCGGACGCATGTGGACTTTTTCTGACTCGTTGCCGGGAAAAAGCTCAAAAGCAAGGGGGATCCCATTCCTGTCCATGAGAAGCCCCATCTCCACGATAGGATCCGGGCGGTGGTTTTTCTCAGGGCCGCGTTTTCTGTATCTGGTATCTGTGGGTTTTCCTTTTTTATCAATGGGATTTCCGTCATCATCCAGGGTATCCATGTCGGAACGGCCGATATCAAAGTAGTAATTCGTGCAGTCAAAGTAGGAAACAGAGAGGTTCCGGGAACAGATCCTGTCAGAGCGTTCATAGATCCATTTCTGCAGGGCGTCCTGGTTGTCAGCAATGATATCGAGGGAATGATAAACATCATCCAGGGAGAACCCGTCAAAGGGTTCAAAATAAACCTCCCGTTTTTCAAAGGTTTCCTTTTTGGAACCAGGGAAAAGTATCCTTGAAAAAGTAAGGAGGCGGAAGATCCTGTCCATGCTGAACTGAATGGACAGGTTTCGTGTTTTCCAGTTCCAGAATTTATCCAGTTCTAGATCTTTGTAGAGCTGCTTAAGGATGGCATAACCAACGTTGAGAGAGTTATCCTCCTGATCTTCCAGTACGGAATTTCTGTCAATGGTAACAGTGGCAGTGGAACAGGCTTTTTTTTCACAGGACAGATCAGCCGCTTTTTTAGAAAAAAAGGCAACGGGGTCATCGAACTGCGTCTTAAGATCCTCAAGATATCCAATCCCCTGAACAGTCCGCTGGCGATTTTTTTTAAGGCTGCTGTCATAAACATTTTCAACAATTGCAAGATAAGTGCCCTTAAGCTTTTTTGTCTGACGTAAAAACATGAAAGATCCCTCCTATAGAAGTATTATACCACAGTTCATTAATATTCACCATATATAAAATACAAAAGATTGACAAAAAATTTCCAGCATCCACAAGGAATACTGGGATATTTTGGGAATGGATGCTTCCAAACTCAGG
>CABJAM010000028.1 GCA_902363555.1 Lachnospiraceae bacterium
ATTATGGTATTCTATGATTGTTTTAAGTAATCTTCTTACTTTGAAGTACTCCGGCTCCTAATTCCTCTGGCCTTTTTGTGATCACCGGACAGACCGGCCTGTTGGGGATATCCAGTGGATACTTCCCAGTGATGGAAAAATCATAAAACTCGTTTGGGGCTAGCTTTGCAAGATTCCATTGGTAACGCTCATTATTGTAGTAGTCTATATAGTCATCTATCACACACTTTACTTCGATGAACACAGCACAATCTGTCAGTTTTCCCCTGATGTGGTCCTTCATATGCCCGAAGAAGCTTTCCTGTGGGGCATTGTCCCAGCAGCATCCCCTGCGTGACATGGACTGGCGCAGTTTCTTGTCATAAAGGATGTTGATAAAGCTGCGGCTGGTATAATGACAGCCCTGGTCGCTGTGGATGATTGTTTCGGCATACAGAGAGATTCCATGGTCTGCGATCAGTCTCTCCACGGTTTCCAGTACGAAGTCCACTTCCAGCGATTCGCTGAGCACATAAGAGAGTATCTGTTTCGTAAAAGCATCCAGTATCGTAGACAGATAAGCAAATCTTCCGGCATAAGGCAGGTAAGTGATATCTGTCAGCAACACCATCCTCGGACCATAACTTTCGAACTCACGGCGGAGCAGGTTTTCTGAAACACTTCCGGTCCGGAGTGCTTTTGCGAGTCTCTTATTGGGATTCGGGCCCCGGTATGGGCAGGACAGCCGGAACTTTTCCATCAGTCTGCGGATCTTTTTCAGGTTCATGATGACCGGAGGGTCACTGTGGAGCAGAGCCATATGGATGCCCCGGGCTCCTTTGGGATAACCGTGCTGCTTATAAGCGGACAGTACCAGCTCGAAATCCCGGCGGTCCTCCTCTTCCTTCTGATCACGGACCGGGGCAGCTTTCAGCCAGGCATAATAGCCGCTCCTGGAAACCCCGGCTGCCGAACAGAGTTCTTTGACGGAGAGGGTGTTCCCGTTCTGTGCCAGGGTCTGCTGAATAATCTCAAAAATACACGAAGAGTCGTTCATGAGCAGTGCACCTACTTTCTGGTAGTTCTGACTGCAGAAATTTTTTTTAAAAACTCCACTTCCTGTTTCAGGTAATCGACCTCATGCCGAAGCTGTTTCAGTTCTTCTTTTTCAGATGCATGGGTATCACCCGGCTGCTCCTGGGGCTGTCTCTTTCCGTGTGTGCAGCTCCCTTCGTAGAAACAGCCGTATTTCTTGTACTGTTCTCGGATGTGGCCGGAAATGCTCCAGATCCTGCGCTCCCCCAGGATGGCCGGGTCATAGCCGTGATCCTCCAGAATCTTCCGGGGAAGTTCCCCTTTCTGGTATTCCGAATAGAAGATCTCCTTGAACTCTTTGGTAAGGTTCAATTGAAACGTGGTCACGCTGTAAGTGTAAGGGTTTTGTCGCAGCAATAGTATTTCTTCATCGGTAAAGGGTTTTCTGCTCATGGTATTCCTCCTGTTATTCTTAATTTAAGAATACCATAAGGACTGTGAATATGCCAAAAGAAAACGGGGCCGGGGCAGAATTCTGGAGTGCAGTCCAATAAACCGGGTACACCAGCAGAGTGTGTGCATTATAAGGGAACGAGAATGTAGGGGTATGTTCATATTTAAGGGGCAGACGAAGAGATTTGTCTAAAAAGAGGGTCCCCCACTTTCCAAAGTGT
>CABJAM010000029.1 GCA_902363555.1 Lachnospiraceae bacterium
CTCAAAGGAATTGACGGGGACCCGCACAAGCGGTGGAGCATGTGGTTTAATTCGAAGCAACGCGAAGAACCTTACCAAGTCTTGACATCCCAATGACCGGTACGTAATGGTACCTTCCCTTCGGGGCGTTGGTGACAGGTGGTGCATGGTTGTCGTCAGCTCGTGTCGTGAGATGTTGGGTTAAGTCCCGCAACGAGCGCAACCCCTATTTTCAGTAGCCAGCATTTAAGGTGGGCACTCTGGAGAGACTGCCAGGGATAACCTGGAGGAAGGTGGGGATGACGTCAAATCATCATGCCCCTTATGACTTGGGCTACACACGTGCTACAATGGTGACAACAAAGTGAAGCAGCGCCGCGAGGCTGAGCAAATCACAAAAAAGTCATCTCAGTTCGGATTGTAGTCTGCAACTCGACTACATGAAGCTGGAATCGCTAGTAATCGCGAATCAGAATGTCGCGGTGAATACGTTCCCGGGTCTTGTACACACCGCCCGTCACACCATGGGAGTTGGAAATGCCCGAAGTCAGTGACCCAACCGCAAGGAGGGAGCTGCCGAAGGTGGAGCCGATGACTGGGGTGAAGTCGTAACAAGGTAGCCGTATCGGAAGGTGCGGCTGGATCACCTCCTTTCTAAGGAAGAAGAAGTAGGGATTGTTTTATTGTTTAGTTATCAAAGTTAAAACTTTATAACACATCATTTAGTGGTGTCGATGCGCTTGTGGGAAACACCCGTTCCCATCTCGAACACGATGGTTAAGACACAGGCGGCCGATGGTACTTTACTGGAGACGGTACGGGAGAGTAGGTGGATGCCACTATTAAATGGGGGTGTAGCTCAGTTGGGAGAGCACCTGCCTTGCAAGCAGGGGGTCAAGAGTTCGAATCTCTCCATCTCCATTAGGAATCGGAAAAAGTGATTTTTCGAGATTCCGTAATAAATTATGTACCTTGAAAACTGCATATTGAAATATGAGTACATTGAATACGAGAGTATTCGATGGACAAGACATCAAACCGAAATAATATTTCCATAAAGAAATACGATTTAAAATGATAGAAATCAAGCGGATGATCGTGACGCTACATGATCATTCACAGACCGTATCAAGGAATCGCGCTGATGCGCGAGCAGGTCATCGATCTTCTTTGAAGGTCCATGACAAATGATACGAAAGGTCAAGCTAAAAAGAGCGCAGGGTGGAT
>CABJAM010000030.1 GCA_902363555.1 Lachnospiraceae bacterium
AGTCGTAACAAGGTAGCCGTATCGGAAGGTGCGGCTGGATCACCTCCTTTCTAAGGAAGAAGAAGTAGGGATTGTTTTATTGTTTAGTTGTCAATGACAACATAAAATAGCTGGTGTCGATGCGCTTATGGGAAACACCCGTTCCCATCTCGAACACGATGGTTAAGACATAGGCGGCCGATGGTACTTTACTGGAGACGGTACGGGAGAGTAGGTGGATGCCAGCTTATAAAAAAGAATCTCTCTCAAGAAGAGTTTATATAGGTTAAGATATACCACAGAGTATATCAACCAATTTTAAAATTACAGCTTGTGGGAAACCCGGCTGTTCCTATATAACAATAAACGCGAAAGCGATTCATACATAGATATGTAAACGGGCTTATAGCTCAGCCGGTTAGAGCGCACGCCTGATAAGCGTGAGGTCGGTGGTTCGAGTCCACTTAAGCCCACTAAAGTCTTCGCTGACTAAGACGCGCGAAGCGATGAGGTCAAACCTCATGGAGACTGTTCGGATTTGAGTGATCAAATCCATTATAAATTATGTACCTTGAAAACTGCATATTGAAATATGAGTACATTGAATACGAGAGTATTCGATGGACAAGACATCAAACCGAAATAATATTTCCATAAAGAAATACGATTTAAAATGATAGAAATTAAGCGAATGATCGTGACGCTACATGATCATTCACAGACCGTATCTAGGAATCGCGCTGATGCGCGAGCAGGTCATCGATCTTCTTTGAAGGTCCATGACAAATGATACGAAA
>CABJAM010000031.1 GCA_902363555.1 Lachnospiraceae bacterium
TCCACCTGGAAGATCCGGTTGCCGTCGCCGTCGTACGCCACGGCCATGAGCAGGGTCTTTCCCTGGGTGACGGCTTTCAAGCGGTTCTCAACGGTGTACTCGTAGGTTGTCGTGGTCTTTCCTTCATCTTCCCCGATGCAGTTGCCGGCCGCGTCGTACGTGTAGGTCGTGGTCGTTTTCTTTTTGCCGGCACTTTCCGTACAGGCGGTCAGCTGGTTGGCCGCATTATAGGTGTAGGTCTTTTCGGAAACGACCTTTCCCCCAGAGGTCTCTTTATAGCTCTGGCGGTTGCCTGCGGCGTCGTAGGTGTAGGCGTAGGTGTTCTCCACGTCACCGGCGCTTTCCGTGCAGCCGGTCAGACGCCCCTGGGCATCATAGGTGTATTCCCTGAGGATCTGTGTTTCAGTCACTTTGGAACCCTTGTGGCCGTTCGGCCCCCAGGCTCC
>CABJAM010000032.1 GCA_902363555.1 Lachnospiraceae bacterium
AAAGTAAGCCCTGCCGGATACTACCGCTGGCTCACCCATCCTCCAACACCACGGGAAACCCACAATGAAGCGCTCAAAGAAACGATTATGAAGATCTATACAGAAGTTCCAGAGATGGGATATCGCCGGATCCGTGATACTTTAGCTGGCGACTATGATATCCATGTCAATGATAAGCGTGTTTATCGTCTGTGCAGGGAACTTGGGATCCGGTCGACACTAAAGCATCGGCGTTATGGATGTACGCGTGCGTCATCAAAACCAGATTATACGGCTGAGAACCGGTTAAACCGAAAATTCGTGGCAGGCCGCCCGAATGAGAAATGGCTGACGGATGTTACAGAATTTAAGTATGGCAGTGGAGGCGCTGTCCATAAAT